>NZ_CM169904.1:3835000-6077124 GCF_057174385.1 Pseudomonas sp. F2 | reverse complement strand
TCCGACTGCCATCGATTTGTCGAAAGTACGTTTCGAACCTATCAACCAACAAGCACTTCAGGCATCAACTCTCTGGAGAGACCAGCACTTTTGCTGGAATGAGGTCATTGAGTGGAAAGGTCGAGAGCCTTTATCTCTGGACATCGCTATCTGGTTTGAAGAGGAACTGTGCGGGCTGTGTTTCGCAAATCCAAATGCCAGCAAAAACAGAATACGAATTGTGCGTCTGGAGGGACGCCCCTACGAATCCCATCCGTTAAAAAGACGTATCGGGGCACTGGCGATGATTGTGATTGAACAATACGCCCAACTCATAGGCAGCAAGGTTCTCGAGATCCAAGAACCTTTGAAGGGCGCGATTTCACACTATCAAGAGCTTGGCTTCGGCTTCGACGCTGGTGGCCGCCTTGTCAAAACCCTGGAGAACCTAGTATCGTGAAAACTGTTCAATTATCGATCAACACAGGAGGAGAAATGAGCAAATCAACAAAGAAGCCGTCCTCCAGAAACGAGATACCCCCTCTCGGCAAAAAATCCGATGAGATAACGCTCACTGCGAGTCAGAGGCGTCTGCTGCAGTTACTGATAAAGGGTACTGAAAGCGAAGAGCCGAATGTACTCGCCGCTGGCCGACTTTAGATTTATCAGCAGACAAAAAACCGCTCACCAGGAGCGGTTTTTTTATTTCAACATCCAGCCTCAACCAAACAGCCAATACCCCAGCAACGTCAGCACCAACACCGCCAGAACCGGACGCAGGATGCGGTAAGCCTTGGGGTTGCGGCGTTTCCACTGTTTGACCACGCCACTGAACTTGTCGCTGAAGCTCTTGCTCCAGGCATAAGCCTGGTTAATGCCGCCGACACGTTCGTCATCAAGGTTCTGCGGGGCGGTGGCGCGTCCCAGCCAGGCGCTGATGGCGCGGTTGATGCGGGTCATCAGACGGTTGCTCAATGGGCGTTCGACGTCGCAGAACAGGATGACGCGAGTCTGCTCGGTTTCGTTTTTGACCCAGTGCACGTAAGTCTCGTCGAACATCACGTCTTCCCCGTCGCGCCAGGCGTACACCTGACCGTCGACGAAGATCCGGCAATCGTCGGAGTTCGGCGTCGACAGGCCCAGGTGATAACGCAGCGAGCCGGCAAACGGGTCACGGTGCGGGTTCAGGTGACTGCCACCCGGCAACAGCGCGAACATCGCACCTTTGACGTTAGGGATCGCACTGACCAACGCCACGGTTTTCGGGCACAGGGTTTCGGCCGACGGCAGCGGTTTGTCGTACCACTTGAGGTAGAAACGCTTCCAGCCCTTCTTGAAGAACGAGCCGAAACCAGCGTCGTTGTTCTTCTCCGCGGCGCGGATATAGCCCTCGTCGAACAGGTGCATGGCTTCGTCGCGAATGGTTTCCCAGTTATCGCGCAACACATCCAGTTCCGGAAACTTGCTGCGATCCAGATACGGTTTGGACGGAACGCCGGAGAACAGGTACATCAGCGCATTGTACGGAGCGAACAGCGCCGAGTGGTTGACGAACTGACGCAGGACCGGCAGACGCGCCTTGCCGCGCAAATGCACATAGAGGATGCTGCCCACAAACAGCAGCAACACCAACACCTTGGCGGCTAACGAAAAGGTCATCAACGACTCCTTGAATAAAGACAACGCTGCGCAATGCCTTTTACCCGGCATGGCAGCCGGCCATGATAAACACTACCGGCCTCGGGAAAAACCCGCTGAACCCAAGATTCAGTGTTAAGAATTGCGCAACAAAGCATTTATTAGCATAACGATCCTGAACCCCGGCTGATCTGAGTCAATTCGACTATTGCTGATTCTCCTGCTCGGTGAACAGATCGCTGAACAACATGCTCGACAGATACCGCTCACCGGAGTCCGGCAAAATCACCACGATGGTCTTGCCCTGCATTTCCGGCTTCTCGGCCAGACGCACGGCCACGGCCATGGCCGCGCCGCAGGAAATACCGCACAGGATGCCTTCTTCCTGCATCAGACGCAGCGCCATGGCTTTGGATTCGTCGTCGGTGACCTGTTCCACCCGGTCGACCATCGACAAATCGAGGTTCTTTGGTACGAAACCGGCACCAATCCCCTGAATCTTGTGTGGGCTCGGCTTGATCTCTTCCCCCGCCAGGGCCTGGCTGATCACCGGCGAAGAGACGGGTTCTACGGCGACCGACAGAATCGGTTTGCCCTGGGTATTCTTGATATACCGGGAAACGCCGGTGATGGTTCCGCCGGTCCCGACACCTGCGACCAGTACATCGACAGCACCGTCAGTGTCGTTCCAGATTTCCGGACCGGTGGTTTTTTCGTGAATCGCCGGGTTGGCCGGATTATCGAACTGCGACGGCATGAAGAATGTGCCAGTGTCGCTGGCAACAATTTCGGCAGCCTTCTCGATTGCGCCTTTCATGCCTTTGGCCGGCTCGGTCAGGACCAGTTCTGCGCCGAGGGCCTTGAGCACCTTGCGCCGCTCGATGCTCATCGAGGCCGGCATGGTCAGCATCAATTTGTAACCACGGGCGGCGGCAACGAAGGCCAGACCGATGCCGGTATTGCCCGACGTCGGTTCGACGATGGTCATGCCCGGCTTGAGTTTGCCGCTGCTCTCGGCGTCCCAGATCATGTTCGCGCCGATTCGGCATTTGACCGAATAACCGGGGTTGCGTCCCTCGATCTTGGCCAGAATGGTCACGCCACGCGGCGCGATGCGGTTGATCTGCACCAGCGGCGTATTGCCGATGGAATGGGCGTTGTCAGCGAAAATACGGCTCATGGCTGGGTCCTTATGCAGCGTTGAATTCAGCCTTCCAAGGTATGCCTGTTGCCTGACGCAGTCCAGTCGGGTCGAACGTCTGCGACGCGCAACAGTCAATCGCTTACATCGTTCGGGAACTACCGCCATGAAGCGTCGCTACAGCTGGCCCATCGGAATTTTCGCCATCATCGTCGTGCTGCTGATCGCCCTGCACATCGCCCTGCCCTACGTGGTACGCGATTACTTGAACGGCAAGCTCGCCGACATGGGCGATTACAGTGGTCAGATCACCGATGTCGATCTGGCCCTTTGGCGCGGCGCTTATAAGATCAACGGCCTGAAAATCGTCAAGGTCGACGGCAAAGTACCGGTGCCGTTCGTCAACGCGCCGGTGATTGATCTGGCGGTCAGTTGGCACTCGCTGTGGTACGACCATGCCGTGGTGGCGCAGGTGCAGTTCTTCAATCCCGAGATCAACTTCGTCGATGGCGGGGCCGACAAGAAGAACTCGCAGACCGGTAAAGGCACCGACTGGCGCGCGCAGCTGGGCAAGTTGCTGCCAATCACCCTCGACGAAGTACAGATTCACGACGGCAAGATCAGTTTTCGTAATTTCAACTCCAGACCGCCGGTCAACATGAACGCCAGCAACGTTGAAGCGAGCATCTACAACCTGACCAACGTGGTCGACAAACAGGGCAAACGCGACGCCCGTTTCGAAGGCAAGGCCAAGCTGCTCGGCCATGCACCGCTGGAGACCAGCGCCACCTTCGATCCGCTGAGCAACTTCGAAGACTTCCAGTTCCGCCTGCGCGCCCGCGACATCGAACTCAAAAGCATGAACGACTTTGCCTCGGCCTACGGCAAGTTCGATTTCAACGCCGGCCATGGCGACGTCGTCATCGAAGCCCAGGCGAAAAAAGCCCAGGTCAGCGGCTACATCAAACCCTTGCTGCGCGACGTCGAAGTGTTCAACTGGCAGCAGGATGTGGAAAACAAGGACAAGAGCATCTTCCGCTCCGTCTGGGAGGCCATCGTCGGCGGCACGGAAACCGTGCTGAAGAACCAGGCCAAAAACCAGTTCGCCACCAAGGTCGAACTCAGTGGCAACGTGCATCAGCAAAACATCAGCGCGTTCGAAGCGTTCTTGCAGATTTTGCGTAATGGCTTCATTCAGGCTTTCAATGCGCGGTATGAGCGGCCGAAGCCGGATGCGGGCTAATTCTTACGATTAACGACATATCGACCAGACTCTTCAGCCGCCAGCGTGGACTTTTGCTGCAATGAGTCCCAACCAAGACAAGCCAAGGCTAATGACCTTGGCACCGCCTCCCGGCCATTACTGTATCGGCTGATGCTGCGGGCACTGACACCCAGCGCCTCGGCTGCCTGATTCAGTGAGAGTCCGGTACGTGCACGCCAATCGATGAAAATCCGAGTGTTTTCATCGACAGTGTTTTGGGCCAGTGCATCCATATAAAGCGTGTCTGCGCCAATCTGTATATCGGGCTCAAGCCATTCGACCGTCCAGCCATTGTCGTCAAGGGTCGCAGCCGCAAACACTTCGGGATCAAGCAATGGTTGCAGACCTGGATAAGCGTGGATATCTCGGCTCAGGTCAAGGGTCAGATCCTGACCATCAATAAAGGTCAGTTTCAATCGAAAACCTGACAGTGCCTGCACAGCCGTCAGACGAGGCCTTTTCATGGGTAACATCGTTTCCAGTCCTCCAGCAGTTGCACTTGATGAGCCGCAACCCAAGCCAGCGCTTCCTTGATAATCAGCGGCGGTGCCTTGCCCGTCATGACTTCGACGGTTTCAAGGCTCAGCATCACGTCCACACCGCCACCGATCAAGTGGACATGGGGTGGCGGGTGATCCTTCACGTAACTGAATGCGGTATTTGTCGCGAAATCGGTATTTAGTCGTCATGCCCGACAGGCTATCGCCAAATCGGCGATACCTGAATACTGGCCTCTGGCCGAAACCGAGTCAACATGTGACGCCCCATTCAGAGACTGAATAAGCCGTCTGCGTTCACAGTCGACCGGGCTGCGCGTTATAGTCGGGGCATCCGATTTTTTCGCCCCCGCCCTGCCCGTGCAGGTCGGCGTTACCGTTCGAGGATTAGCAGATGAAGTTCGAAGGCACCCAGGCCTACGTCGCCACCGATGACCTGAAGCTGGCGGTCAACGCCGCCATCACCCTGGAGCGGCCGCTGCTGGTCAAGGGCGAACCGGGCACCGGCAAGACCATGCTCGCCGAGCAACTGGCCGAATCGTTCGGCGCCAAGCTGATCACCTGGCACATCAAGTCCACCACCAAGGCCCATCAGGGCCTGTACGAGTACGATGCGGTCAGCCGTCTGCGCGACTCGCAACTGGGCAACGAAAAAGTCCACGACGTGCGCAACTACCTGAAGAAGGGCAAGTTGTGGGAGGCGTTCGAGTCCGAAGAGCGGGTGATCCTGCTGATCGACGAAATCGACAAGGCTGACATCGAGTTCCCCAACGACCTGCTGCAAGAACTCGACAAGATGGAGTTCTACGTTTACGAGATCGACGAGACCATCAAGGCAAAAAAACGCCCGATCATCATCATTACCTCCAACAACGAGAAAGAGCTGCCGGACGCCTTCCTGCGCCGCTGCTTCTTCCACTACATCGCCTTCCCCGATCGCACGACCCTGCAGAAAATTGTCGACGTGCACTACCCGGACATCAAGAAGGACCTGGTCAGCGAGGCGCTGGACGTGTTCTTCGACGTGCGCAAGGTGCCGGGCCTGAAGAAGAAGCCGTCGACCTCGGAACTGGTCGATTGGCTGAAGCTGCTGATGGCTGACAACATCGGCGAAGCGGTGCTGCGCGAGCGCGATCCGACCAAAGCCATTCCGCCACTGGCCGGTGCTCTGGTGAAGAACGAGCAGGACGTGCAGTTGCTTGAGCGCCTGGCGTTCATGAGCCGTCGCGGTTCTCGCTAAGAGGCTGATGCCATGTTGCTCAACCTGTTCAACGAAATGCGTGCCGCCAAGGTGCCAGTGTCGGTGCGCGAGCTGCTCGACCTGATCAACGCGCTGAAACAGCGCGTGACCTTCGCCGACATGGACGAGTTCTATTACTTGTCACGGGCGATTCTGGTCAAGGACGAACGGCATTTCGACAAGTTCGACCGTGCGTTCGGCGCCTACTTCAATGGCCTGGAAAAACTCGACGATCACCTGCAGGCATTGATTCCCGAAGACTGGCTGCGCAAGGAATTCGAGCGCTCGCTGACCGATGAGGAACGCGCGCAGATCCAGTCCCTCGGCGGCCTGGACAAGCTGATCGAAGAGTTCAAGAAACGTCTGGAAGAACAGAAGGAACGCCACGCCGGCGGCAACAAATGGATCGGCACCGGCGGCACCAGCCCGTTTGGCTCCGGCGGCTTCAACCCGGAAGGCATTCGGGTCGGCGATGCCGGCAAGCGCCAGGGCAAAGCGGTGAAAGTCTGGGATCAGCGCGAGTACAAGAACCTCGACGATTCGGTGGAACTGGGCACCCGCAACATCAAGGTCGCTTTGCGTCGCCTGCGTAAATTCGCCCGTCAGGGGGCAGCGGAAGAACTCGACATCGACGGCACCATCGACCACACCGCCAAGGATGCCGGCCTGCTGAACATCCAGATGCGCCCGGAGCGGCGCAACACGGTGAAGCTGTTGCTGCTGTTCGACATCGGCGGCTCGATGGACGCCCACGTGAAGATCTGCGAGGAGTTGTTCTCGGCGTGCAAGACCGAGTTCAAGCATCTGGAGTACTTCTACTTCCACAACTTCATTTATGAATCGGTGTGGAAGAACAACATGCGCCGCACTTCCGAGCGCTTCTCGACGCAGGACTTGCTGCACAAGTACGGCGCCGACTACAAAGTGATCTTCATCGGCGACGCCGCCATGGCGCCCTACGAAATCACCCAGGCCGGCGGCAGTGTCGAGCACTGGAACGAAGAGCCGGGTTACGTGTGGATGCAGCGCTTCATGGAAAAGTACAAGAAGCTCATCTGGATCAATCCGTATCCGAAGGACACTTGGGGCTATACCTCGTCGACCAATATCGTGCGCGATTTGATCGAGGACCAGATGTATCCGTTGACGTTGCGCGGGTTGGAAGAAGGGATGCGCTTCCTGTCCAAATAAAAGCAAAAGATCGCAGCCTGCGGCAGCTCCTACAGGGAAGTTCGCGTTTCCATGTAGGAGCTGCCGCAGGCTGGGATCTTTTGATCTTCAACCAAAGCGCTGCAAATACTCGACATGCTCCCGGTGCGCCACTTCCTGCACCACCGGCCTTAACCGCACCTGCGCCCCAGGCAGACACTGCGCCAGTCGCGCCAGCGCCAACGGCGTCAACGCTCCCAACCGTGGGTAGCCACCAATCGTCTGCCGATCATTGAGCAAGACAATCGGCTGCCCGTCCGGCGGCACCTGCACCGCGCCCAGCGGAATGCCCTCGGAAATCATCGGCCGCCCCTGGTACTGCAACGCCTTGCCCAACAGTCGAATGCCCATGCGGTCGGCACGACTGTCCAGTGCCCATGGACTGTTGAACACATCAAACAGACTTTGCCCGCTGAACTGGCCGATCTGTGCGCCGAGCACCAGATCCAGCGGCGCATTGAGGCGCAAATCAGGTCGATGCGCCAGCGGCACTTCACGCACCTGCAGAACCTCCCCGCGATAACTCAATGTCGCGCCCTTGGTCAGCGGCAACCCCATGCCATCCAGTCCACCCAGCTCTTCGCGCACCACCGTGGCGCTGCTGCCCAGCACCTGCGGCGCGTCGAAACCACCGGGCGCGGCCAGATAAGCCCGGGCGCCGACCAGCGGTTGGGTGAACCTCAATGTCTGGCCTTGGCCCAGCTTGAAACTGCGCCACGGCGCCAGCGCCTGACCATCGATCTGCGCACCGAGATCAGCGCCGGCCAGCGCCAGCAAGCAATCGTCCTGCGCCACTACGGCAAATCCGCCAAGGGTGATTTCGATTGCAGGCAGATCCAGCCGGTTACCCAGCAGCCAGTTGGCCCAGTTCATCGAACACCAATCTGCTGCGCCGCCCTGCGTCACGCCCAAATGGCGCACGCCAAAACGCCCGGCGTCCTGCAACAAACTCAGCGGCGTGCTGGCTTCAATCGTCAGTCGGCTCATGCCAGCGCCTCCAGCGGTGTGTCGTCGCCGCCCAGGTTGATGAACTCGGCGTGGCTCACTGCTTCGAAACGCACGGTGTCGCCGGGTTGCATCAGGCTGTAGCCGTCGCGATGACGGTCGAACAGTTTCGCCGGGGTACGGCCGATCAGGTTCCAGCCGCCGGGGGACACCACCGGATAAGCCGCGGTCTGCCGTTCGGCGATGCCGACACTGCCGGCCGCGACTTTTTTGCGCGGGGTATCCAGGCGTGGCGCCGCGAGGATTTCTTCCACCAGCCCCATGAAGGCGAATCCCGGTGCAAAGCCGAGGGCGAACACCTGATATTCGCGAGCGCTGTGCCGACGAATCACCTCCTCCACCGCCAACCCGCTGCGCTGCGCCAACAGGCCCAGTTCGGGGCCGACACTCAGGTCGTACCAGACCGGCAACACATGGCACTGGCCGCTGGTTCGTGTATTTGGCGACAGGTCGATCAACGCTTCAGCGATCAATTCACGGGCCTGACTCGGGCTCAGCGCGGTCAGGTCGTAATGCACCATCAACGTGGTGTAGGACGGCACCAAGTCGATCAACTGCGCGCCAAACACCGCCCGCAATCGCTCACTGGCGGCGAGCATCCACGGCATGTTGGCTTCGGCGATTTCATCGAACAGGCGCAGCATCAGGCAATCCACCGCCACCACTTCAATCCTTGGATTCATGGCGCACTCTGCTGATTCAGAGCCTCGCGAATGCGCCGCACGGCGGCCACCGAACTGGCGTTGTCGCCATGCACGCACAAGGTGTTGGCCTGCAGATGCAGCGCACTGCCGTCGCTGGCCACGAGGTCGCCGCCACGGGCGATGGTCAGGGCCTGTTCGATGATTTTTTCTGGCTCGTGATGCACCGCGCCCGCCAGTTGCCGCGACACCAGTCGACCTGCACTGTCGTAGGCACGGTCGGCGAAGGCTTCGAACCACAGGGTCACGCCGTATTCATCACCGAGCTGCTGCGCCGCCGCATTGTCGCGGGTGGCCATCAGCATCAGCGGCAACGAGCGATCGTAAGCGGCGACGGCCTGAATCACCGCCCGCAACTGTGCCGGGTTGGCCATCATGTCGTTGTACATCGCGCCGTGGGGTTTGACGTAGCTGACTCGCCCGCCCTGCGCGCGGCAAATGCCGTCGAGCGCGCCGATCTGGTAATGCAGGATGTCTTGCAGCTCTTGCGCGGAATAGGCCATGGAACGCCGGCCGAAACCGACCAGATCCTGATAGGCCGGGTGTGCGCCGATCTGCACGCCGTGGCTCAGGGCCAGACTGACGGTCTTGCGCATGATGCCAGGGTCGCCGGCGTGGAAGCCGCAGGCCACGTTGGCGCAGTCGATGAAGGGCATGACTTCGGCGTCCAGACCCATGGTCCAGCTGCCGAAACTCTCGCCGATGTCACAGTTCAATAGCAGGCGGCTCACGGTGAACACTCCTGTAGCTTCTGGTCTTTTTATCTGTAGGACACTTGCAAGGCAGGTTATCAGTTACTGCGCATCCAGTTGCTTGCCACGGGTTTCCGGCAGGCTCAAGGCGGCCAGAATCACCACGCCGTAGGACACCGCCGCAAACGCACCGATCCCCACGCTCAGCGGTACCTTCTGACTGAGCAGGCCAATCAGCAGCGGGAACAGAGCCGCCAGCGCCCGGCCGATGTTGTAGCAGAAGCCTTGCCCCGAGCCACGAATCCGCGTCGGAAACAACTCGGTGAGAAACGCGCCCATGCCGCTGAAAATCCCCGAGGCGAAGAAGCCCAGGGGAAAGCCCAACCACAGCATCACGCCATTGCTGACCGGCATCTGCGTGTACAGCAAGACGATGGTGAACGAACCGACCGCAAACAGGATGAAGTTCTTTTTGCGCCCGAGCAGATCAGTCAGATAAGCGCTGATCACATAGCCGACGTAGGAACCGACAATCACCATCGCCAGATAGCCGCCAGTGCCGAGCACACTCAGGCCGCGTTCGTTCTTGAGAAAAGTCGGCAGCCACGAGGTGATCGCGTAGTAACCGCCGAGCGCACCGGTAGTCAGCAAGGAGGCACGGAACGTGGTGAACAGCATGCCCGGGGCGAAGATCTCATAGAACTTCGCCGGATTTTCCGGGGTTTGCGCCGCCTTGGCTTCGCGGTAGATCTCCGGGTCTTTCACCAGCCGACGGACAAAAATCACGAAAATCGCCGGAACGATGCCGAGGATGAACAGCGCCCGCCAGGCCTCTTCCGGCGGCAACACCGAGAACAGCAGCGCATACAGAATCGCCGTCAGCCCCCAGCCCAAGGCCCAACCGCTCTGCACCATGCCCACCGCTTTGCCGCGATCCTTGGCGCGAATCACTTCACCGATCAGCACCGCGCCGGCGGTCCATTCGCCGCCAAAACCGAAGCCCATCAGGGTGCGGGCGATCAGCAACTGTTCGTAGTTCTGCGCGAAACCGCAGAGAAAGGTGAAGAAGGCGAACCACAGCACCGTCAGTTGCAAGGTGCGCACGCGGCCGATGCGGTCGGAAAGAATCCCCGCCACCCAGCCGCCAATGGCCGAGGCGATCAGCGTGCTGGTGTGAATCAGCCCGGCCTGCCCGGTGGTGATGCCCCACATGGCAATCAGGGTCGGCACCACGAAGCTGAGCATCTGCGTGTCCATGCCATCCAGGCCATAGCCGATCTTGCAGCTCCAGAAGGTGCGACGCTCTTGCTGATTGATGTTGCGATACCAGTCGAACGGTCCGGGGCGGGCCGTGCTCTTGGGGAGGTCGAGGGTGTCGGGCGCACGCATGGCAAGTCTCCGCAGGCTTTTATTGGTCTTGTTCGAAGTTCCGACGACGCCTATCGTGGGAACCGGATGCGCCGATTTTTCGTCGCCCGGCCCTGCTGCGTCCAACGAATAAAAACCCGCCTTAGGCATAAGAAAAATTTGTCACCGAGCCGTTGCCATGAACCTGAAGTTTCTCGAGACCTTTGTCTGGGTCGCCCGGCTGAAGAGTTTTCGCCTGACCGCCGACAAGCTGTTCACCACCCAGGCGTCGATTTCCAGCCGCATCGCGGTGCTCGAAGGCGAGCTGGGGGTAAAGCTGTTTCTGCGCGATTCACGCGGCGTCAGCCTGACGCCCGAAGGCCTGAAAGTGCTGGATTATGCCGAGCAGATGCTCGATACGATGTCGGCGCTCAAGCAATCAATCGAGACCCGCTCGAGCAAGGTCGGCCGGGTGCGCATCGGCGTGATGGACACGGTGATCCACACTTGGCTCAGCCCGTTGGTGGCGCAGATGACCGAACGGTACCCGAGGGTGGAAATCGAGCTGGTGGCCGATACCTCGCTGAATCTCTGCGATCAGCTGCAAAAAGGCTTTCTCGACATCGTTCTGCAAACCGATCTGGTGCGCCACGAAAGCGTGCGCAGCCTCGAGCTGGCCAGCCATCCGCTGGGCTGGATCGTCGCCAGCAACTCGATCTACAACCGCGAGTACGCCGACCTTGGTGAGCTGGCGCGGGAACGGATCATCACTTATTCGAAAAACTCCCGACCGCACCAGGACCTTGCTGGCGTTGATGCAGACCAACGGCGTGCTCGCGCCACGCCTGAACTGCGTGAACTCAGTGTCGGCGATTACCCGGTTGTTAGGTGATGGATTCGGCATTGGCGTATTGCCGCCGGTGCTGGTGGCCGAGGAACTGGCGCGGGGTGAACTGACTTTGCTCGACATCGACCAGCGCCCGCCGAATCTGCAGGTGGTGGTGTCGTGGCGGGTGGGCGTGGAGTGGGTCGAGGAGATGGTGACGTTGTGTCAGCAGGTGCTGGCGGGGTATGCGCGCAAGGTGGGTGAAAAGTACATCACCCTCACTCAGTAATCACACCTGTGGTGAGGGGATTTATCCCCGATGGACTGCGCAGCAGTCCTGAAACCTGAGCAATCAGGTTTATCTGACACACTGTTGAGGGCCGCTTCGCGCCCCATCGGGGATAAATCCCCTCGCCACAGAGAGCTTTGCAAGCTTTAGAGGCCGCGCACGTCGCGGTCTTCAATCGGGCGGCTCTGGCGCAAACGCCGGCCACCCAGCACCACCCAATCAATCAGACGAATCAGGCACTCGATGCCGAACGACAGCAGCAACGCGCCGCTCATGCCCCAGATCATCGCTTCCGGGGTCAGCAGGATCTGGTAGCTGTAGCCGTTCCAGGTTTCCTTGCGAATGTCCGGATCGGCGGCCAGCACCACTTGCAGGAAGCGGATGTACCACGGGCCCTGCATCGCCTGAAACTGTTTATCCAGCGCCGTCTGGCGGTTGAGCAAGGTGCTCAGGCTGTCGGCATCGCTGCGAAATACCGGGTCGTCACTGGCGCGGTAGTGCGCGACCAGCGCCTGCAAGTCGCCCTTGAAGAACTGCTCGGCGGTACCCTGAAAACCGCGCAGACCGGTCTGCGCTTCGATCAGATGGGCTTCGACGCGTTTGGCGTAATCGTTGATGAACCCCGGCACCTGGACACCGATCAATAGGCCCGCCGCAAACAACACCAGCCGTAGATAACTGAGCAACATCGAGGAGAGATCCTTTATTCGGTCGTGCCCTGGCTGACGCATTCGCCGCGTCGCCACAGGCTCCATTGGCCCGGTTGGTAACGGGTCCAGGTTTCGTTTTCGGTCAAAGGCTCGGTAGCGATCACCGTGACCACGTCGTTAGGCGTGGTTTCCGCCTGGAAATCGACGATCACATCGACATCCTTGAGCCGCGCCGGGCCGAACGGTGCGCGCCGGGTGATCTGTGCCAGTTTGGTCGAGCAATAGCAGAACAGCCAGTCGCCGTCGCTGAGCAGGCAGTTGAACACGCCTTTGCTGCGGTACTCGGCACACGCGGCGACCAGATCCGGCAGCAGCACTTCTATATCGACCGGTTCCGGGAAGGCTGCACGCACGCGGTTAAGCAAATCGCAGAACGCCGCTTCGCTGTCCGTGTCGCCCACCGGGCGGTAGAAACTCTTGATCGGGGTGAAATCGGCGAGCTGGCCGTTGTGCGCGAAACACCAGTTACGGCCCCACAGTTCGCGGACGAACGGGTGGGTGTTGGACAGGCAGACCTTGCCGACGTTGGCCTGACGAATGTGGCCGATGACCACTTCGCTCTTGATCGGATAGCGCTGCACCAGATTGGCGACTTCCGACTCGCTGCTGGCGGCCGGGTCCTGAAACAGGCGCAGACCGCGACCTTCATAGAAGGCGATGCCCCAGCCGTCGCGGTGCGGGCCAGTACGCCCGCCGCGCTGCATCAGGCCGGTGAAGCTGAACACGATATCGGTCGGCACGTTGGCACTCATGCCCAGTAGTTCACACATGTGCTGACTCTCGTGGTTACAGACGCGGCTCGACGCGCATGCGCTGCGGGTTGTTCGGCAATGGCGGGCGACCGTAACGGTCATCACCGGCACCGCCAAACGGCTGATCGTCGTCGCGATCATCGGCACGCGCCGCTGCCTTGGCCGCTTCGGCCTGCTCGCGACGGGCGCGCGAGGCGCGTTCGATCGGGAAGCGGATCAGCACGAAAATCAGGTAGATGCCGAACGCAATCATGCCGTACATGAACAGGTCGGAAACCGCCCGCCACGCGTTGTTGCCGACCTTGAAGGCCAGATCCAGCGCAGTGATGGCGATCGACGGTGCGACCTTGGCTTTCACCGGATCAATGATGGTCGGGCTGAACAGCAACACTGCCATCAGCACCCGCAGCGGCTCGCGCAGCCAGCGCCACATCCAGCGGGTCAGGCGCATCCCTACCAACAGGCAGCCCACAGCGGCGAAGGCGTAGAGGCCCCAGGCGATCAGATAGTCGTTCTCGGTCATGGTGTCCATGGCAAGGCAGGCAAGTCGGGTAGAGACAGACCATTACTGGTCTGCCTCCCCCTAAGAACCGTACGTGCGCCTTTCAACGCATACGGCTCAAGTCTTTAGAAAGCCCCGGTTGGAGCCGGCTTGTTTACTGTCAATCCACGGCTGTGTAGCTGCTGATGACAAACTGGATGCAATAGTACTCGGTTATCCAAGGTGTCTCCACCGCCTTGCGAGCGGTGGATTACGTGATGGTCGTGCCACCCGCTTTCCTTGGTAATCGGTTGCTTGCACAGCGGACATAGACCTTTTTGGCTTTGAAAGAGACTTACGATCTGTTTCCGATACTTCAGCTTTTTAAGCATACGCACCATTCGTAATTTCTCTCCCATTTCCTCCATGGAGGGATCGAAGGGATTGTATTCCCCGCTCACCTTCCTATGCCGCTCGATCGCAGTGCTCGCTATTGAGTACAGGGGAGCTATTGCTTTCGTCCCGTCCGTCCTCATCGCCATGGTGGCGAACACCCAACTTCTGCCTTCATGGGGTTGGAAATAATCTCTCCTGACCCATTCCAACGATTTATTAGGATGTCGCCTTTTCGCCCAACGCCAGAGAGCATGGAAAACAGAGTTATCCATTCTGCTAAACGCCTTCTTGGCAACTACTGGCTGGTGGTACATCGCCCAGCCACGCAGTATCGGATTCAGCCGTTGGATCAGATCCTCTTGCTTTGCCGTTTTGTTGGTACTGATGACGTCCTTCACCTTGCGATAGAACGCTTTCACGTTTTTCTTGCTTGGCTTGATCAGGAGCTTTCCCTCGTACTTGCGGAAATTCCATCCCAGAAAGTCAAAACCTTTGTCTATGTGAACCACACGGGTTTTCTCGAGTGACAGCTGTAATCCTCGCAAAGCGAGGAATTTCTCCACCCAAGGTCTGATTTCGCTCTCCAGCATCTCTTTCGAGTTTCCGGTAATCACAAAGTCATCCGCATAGCGCACCACATTGATTTTCAGCTTCTTGGCCTTTGTCACGCCCAGATGTTGCTTGAGCTGTGACTCCAATCCATCCAGCACCATATTTGCCAAGGTTGGCGAGATGATCCCGCCTTGTGGCGTACCGGCATCCGTTGCCTGAAGCTGACCTTTATGAATCACTCCAGCCTTTAGCCATTTCCGGAGGATCGTTTTGTCCGTAGGGACATTGACGATCAGCCAGTCATGGTTGATGTGGTCAAAGCAACCTTTGATGTCCGCCTCCAGTACCCATTCGGCCGAAACCTTCTTGGATAAGCAGATGAACAGCTGTCCCATTGCGTCTGCGGTAGAGCGCTCGATCCTGAAGCCGTAGCTGTTCGGATCTCCGGTGGTTTCTGCAATGGGCGCCAGAGCTAGAAGGTATAGAGCCTGCATGGCCCTGTCAGTCATGGTCGGAATGCCCAGTGGGCGCTCCTTTCCGTTTGACTTCGGAATGAACACACGCCTTAAAGGCCGTGGTTTGTATCCGTGGCGCTTCAACCCGTTTGCCGCTTTCCATTTGGCATCGGGTGTATCCCAGAGCACGCGGTCGACTCCCGCCGTGCGCTTGCCCTGGTTTTCAGTGACTCGCCGAACGGCCAAATATCTGGCCGAACTAGAGCGGGTCAGCATTCGTTGCAGGGAATTAACCCTGCGCCAATTGCCTTCCCGACAAGCCTTCGCAATCCGTAACTGCATCGCCCGGACATTCCGCTGAACACGCCACCAATCGATGTCATGCCATTGCTGCGGAGCGCCGGAAGGCGCAGACACGGCCGTAGGGCTGTGTACTTTCATGCTGCCTTCCTCTCAAATTGCCTGAGCTGAAGACGTACGCATTCCCTGACGGGAATGGACGTCCCGTCAGGGCTGGATAAATGGGAAACCTAAACTGCAGGTTTCTGAGATTATTGAGACAGGCTCAGTCAGAGTTCATGCGACGAAAGACCACGCAGAAGTCTGCCCGGTTTCCCGTGGGGTGATGTTCCAACCCCTATTCGATCCATTACAGATCGACTTTCGCTTTCTCTGCGATCCCATACCCGCACAGCCAACAGATCCCCTTGCGGTTCACCTGCCCGAAGGCAGCCATACGGGCTTACCACGTTCCCTGCCTGTCACACGATTGGGTTAGGGCCTGCCTTTTCGCCGGTGATTCTGATGACGACGTATCTCCAGCCTCTACAGAGATATCCGATCACTTTGCCTTTTGGCTCAAGCCTGACAGCTGTTTTGGCTTGTTTATAATTACGACGTTTATCAGCAGTTCACATATGTTGCCCATGCCAACCAGCCTGGCGCCTCAACCCGGTTCAGCTCCGAGCATCTCTACATCCCCTCACGGTGGCTGCAGACCTTTTCAGGGGCTACGTTGTTGGAAAAGCTTCACACCTCATCGTTGCCAATGACGCATGTCTTCCTAGGCTATCGTTGGTCGTACAACGAGTCCGCTGCCAACTTGCAAGCAAGCTGGATGGACAATGACAGACAGAGCTTTCGCTCGAGTCTTCAGAGGGATAAGCAGGAACTGACAGAGTCAGCATGCTCAGAAAAGTGTTTCCTCCTGTTTCGAAGCAGGAGAAAACCCTTGCGGGGATTCTATCCCGCAGGGGTGAGGTTCTGTGAGAACCGAAGATTGAAGATGCATTCTAGAAAGAAAAGATCCTTTCCCAGTCGATTGTGTCGAATGCTGATCGACTGTGGGCATGCCCCGCCGCAACGGTAAGTCCTTGAAGGCAGTGGACTTCTTTGATGGATTTTTATTCCGGAGATTGGGTACTCCAGCCTTGGCTGTAATCGAACAGCCCTTCAAGATGACCATCCACCTCGAAGTCTTGAAGACACGCTACGCGTGTCGCACAGAGGCGCTTATAGTAACGACTTTTCGCCCGTCAGGCTTGTCCCAATGCCAGACGGCCAACAGCAAACCCTGTGGGAGCGAGCTTGCTCGCGAAAGCGTCGGGTCAGTGAAACAAATGTCATCTGACAGGACGCCTTCGCGAGCAAGCTCGCTCCCACAGGAGAGTGCGATGGTTTCAAGAGCTGCGAAAACCATTATTACGAATACTGTCCGAGAGCCTTCCATGCCCGAATCCGCCCACGTCATCCGCGCCCCGATCGCCCACAAGGCTGCCGGTGCCGACCCGTATGCCTGGCTGCAGGAACGCGACACCGACGCGGTGCTCGACTACCTCAAGGCTGAAAACGCCTATCAGGAAGCACAGACCGCCGATCAGGCCGCCCTGCGCGAAAGCCTGTTCGAAGAGATCAAGGGCCGGATCCTCGAAACCGACCTGTCCCTGCCCTCGCCGTGGGGGCCGTATCTGTATTACACGCGCACCACGGCGGGTGACGAATACGCCCGGCATTACCGCTGCCCGCGTCCGGCCGACGACAGCCTGACCCTCGACGAGAGCCGCGAGCAGCTGCTGCTCGACCCCAACGAGCTGGCCAACGGCGGCTTCTTCTCGCTCGGCGCGTTCAGCATCAGCCCGGATCACCAGCGTCTGGCCTACAGCATCGACGCCTCGGGCGACGAGATCTACACGCTGTTCGTCAAGGAACTGGCCAGCGACAAGGTCAGCGAGCTGGAATTCCAGGACTGCGATGGCAGCATGACCTGGGCTAACGACAGCCTGACCTTGTTCTTCGGCGTGCTCGACGACACCCATCGCCCGCACAAGCTGTTTCGCTATCGCCTCGACGGCACCGCTGCCGAAGAGGTGTTCCATGAGCCGGACGGACGTTTCTTCCTGCATTGCTACCGCTCCAGTTCCGAGCAGCAATTGCTGCTGACCCTGGGCAGCAAGACCACCAGCGAAGTCTGGGCCCTGGACGCGCATCAGCCGCACCTGCCCTTCACCTGCCTGGCGCCCCGGGTCGAGGATCACGAATACGATGTCGACCACGGCGCGCTGGATGGCGCGTGGACCTGGTTCATCCGCACCAACCGTGACGGCATCAACTTCGCCCTGTATCAGGCACCGGACACCGGTGTCGTGCCGAGCGAGGCCGACTGGCAGAACCTGATTCCGCACAGCGACACGGTGATGCTCGACGGCGTAACGCTGAACACGGCGGCCATGACCCTGAGCCTGCGCGAAGGCGGTCTGCCAATCATCGAAGTTCACCCACAGGGCCAGACGCCGTATCGCGTGCAATTGCCGGACGCGGCCTACAGCCTCTATGTGCAGAACAGCCTGGAGTTCGAGAGCGACCGCATCCGTCTGCGTTACGAGGCGTTGAACCGTCCGGCGCAGGTGCGGCAGTTGCTGCTGGACAGCGGCGAGCAAACCGTCCTGAAAGAAACTCCGGTGCTCGGTCCGTTCGACGCCGACGCCTACGTCAGCCAACGCCTGTGGGCCACCGCGCCGGACGGCACGCAGGTGCCGATCAGCCTGGTGATGAAACGCGAGATGGTCGGCAAACCGGTGCCGCTGTACCTGTACGGTTATGGCGCCTACGGCTCCAGCCTCGACCCGTGGTTCTCCCACGCGCGCCTGAGCCTGCTGGACCGCGGCATGGCGTTCGCCATCGCCCACGTGCGTGGCGGCGGTGAGCTGGGCGAAGCGTGGTATCGCGCTGGCAAACAGGAGCACAAGCACAACACCTTCAGCGACTTCATTGCCTGCGCCGAATTTCTGATCCTCAACGGCATCACCACCGCCGAAAAACTGGCGATCAGCGGTGGCAGCGCTGGCGGCTTGTTGATTGGCGCAGTGCTGAACCAGCGTCCGGACCTGTTCGGCGTGGCGATTGCCGAAGTGCCGTTCGTCGACGTCCTCAACACCATGCTCGACCCCGATTTGCCGCTAACCGTCACCGAATATGACGAGTGGGGCAACCCCGCAGAGCCGGACGTCTACGAGCGGATCAAAGCGTACGCGCCGTACGAAAACGTCACCGCGCAGGCTTACCCGGCAATGCTGGTGATCGCCGGCTACAACGACAGCCGCGTGCAGTACTGGGAAGCCGCCAAGTGGGTGGCGAAACTGCGCGCGACCAAGACCGACGACAACCTGCTGCTGCTCAAGACCGAACTCGGCGCCGGGCATGGCGGAATGAGCGGGCGTTATCAGGGATTACGTGACGTAGCACTCGAATATGCATTTGTGTTCAAGGTTTTGGGCCTGGCCTGAGGAACTCCATCGGTCACTTGGGTCTTAACTCCAGACCCAAGAGGCCGATACACCACAGATCCCTGTAGGAACGAGCCTGTGTGGTGAGGGGATTTATCCCCGATGGGTGGCAAAGCCGCCCCAGATCTGCAATGCGATTCTTTCAGGCCGATCGCATTGGCGGATTTGCGACTGCTGCGCAGCCGATCGGGGATAAATCCCCTCACCACAGGCTCACTCCTACAAGGGTCCGTGTAGTGCCTGAAAACCGTGAAAACAATAAAGACCGCAACGACATGTCAGAACCGACCTTACTGAACAACGAAATCCGCGACTGGCTGATGGACTGTGGCCTGTTCGATCAATTGCAACTGGCGGACTTCGCCGCGGCCTCGGGCTACTTCAGCATCAGCACCGTGGCTGAAGGTGAAGCGATTTTCCGTGAGGGCGATGCCGGCAGCTTCATGTGCATCCTCCACACCGGTCAGGTCGCGGTGCAGAAGACTGGCCCTGACGGCCAGGTCATCACCATGGCCACCCTGCGCAGCGGTCGGGCGTTCGGGGAAATGGCCGTGCTCGATGGTGAGCGCCGTTCGGCGACCTGCGTCGCGGCGAGCAACTGCCAACTGCTCAACCTGGGCAAGGACTCACTGGAAAAGATGCTCAACGACGCGCCGAAGATCGCCGCCAAGATCATTCGCGCCCTCGCCGTGTCCCTTTCCAAACGCCTGCGCATGGCCGACGGCCAACTGGCGGCGCAACAGGTTTAACCGCCGGGGGATTTGGCCTTGGTGCTGCTCGGCTCGATGCCCGGCACCGGTTGATCCTTGCTCGGCGGGCTGGGCATTTCGATTGGCACCAGTGGCGGGCTGCCACTGCCGGCGCCGGCCTTCGGTGCGCTGATCGGGGTGATTTGCGGATACGGCGTTGGCGTGGCGGTACCCGGTGATCCGGGTTGCGGCGTCGGGCTGACCGGAATGGTCTGCTGCGCCTGCACTGCAGTAATCGCGAGCGCGGCCAGGGCAATGGCCGTTAGAATGATGCGCTTCATCAAGGGCTCCGTTTGGCCTCTAGTCTGCGTTCAGGCTACTCCCAACGGGCCTGCTTGCCTTCCCCCCTTGTAGAGATTTCCATGAAACGTTTCGTTCTGCTCGACACCACGCCGATCCCTGACAGCGGCGGCGCCCTGTGCCTGTTCGAGTATGGCGAGGATTTCGTCATCAAGATCCAGGGCGGCGACGGCGGGCAATTGATGAACACGCGCATGCACGGTTCGGAAGATGCGCTGGCCGAGATTCCTTGCCGCAAGGTGGCCGGACGGCCGAATTCACGGGTGCTGATTGGCGGTCTGGGCATGGGCTTCACCCTCGCCTCGGCGCTCAAGCATCTGGGCAAGAGCGCCGAAGTGGTGGTCGCCGAACTGGTGCCAGGGGTGGTCGAGTGGAACCGTGGGCCGCTTGGTGAAAAGTCCGGGCGACCGTTGCTCGATTCGCGCACGGTGATCCGCCAGGACGACGTGGCCAAGGTCCTGCAAAGCGAGCCGAACGGCTTCGACGCGATCATGCTCGACGTCGACAACGGTCCCGAAGGCCTGACCCAGAAGGCCAACAGCTGGCTGTATTCCGCCGCCGGTCTGAACGCCTGCGCCAAGGCCCTGCGGCCCAAAGGCGTGCTGGCGGTGTGGTCGGCCAGCGCTGACCGGCAGTTTTCCGACAAATTGAAGAAGGCCGGTTTCAAGGCCGAAGAAGTCCAGGTCTTCGCCCACGGCAACAAAGGCACCCGCCACACGATCTGGATTGCCGAGAAGCTCAAGGGCTGAGCTAAACTCTGCACATAACCGTCATCAGTCTTTTACAAAGGTGAACCCATGAGTTCGTCCACCCCGACCAACACGTCGAAGCTCGATCGCATCCTGGCCGACAACCAGCGCGACAAGGAAATGGGCTACCGCGACAAAGCCCTGAAGATGTACCCGCACGTCTGCGGCCGCTGCGCCCGTGAGTTTTCCGGCAAGCGCCTGAGCGAACTGACCGTGCACCACCGCGATCACAACCACGACAACAACCCGCAGGACGGCTCGAACTGGGAACTGTTGTGCCTGTATTGCCATGACAATGAGCACTCGCGCTACACCGACCAGCAGTATTTCGGCGACGGCTCGCTGAGCACGCCGAAAATCGCCAAGGCGACGCATAACCCGTTTGCCGCCCTCGCCGGCCTGATGAAAAAAGAAGACTGATCTTCATTGCCATTACTGGCCCCATCGCTGGCAAGCCAGCTCCCACAATGATTTTGGTCGCTCACAAATTTTGTGAACACCCGAGATACCTGTGGGAGCTGGCTTGCCAGCGATGAGGCCAGACCAGACACCACAGATCTCGAATCTGCCCGCCCTCCCCCAATCCCCGTATAATCGCCCTCTTTTTCCCGAAGGCACCCCGCTCGTGGCAGACAAACGTTACAGCTGCATTGGTTTGTACAACCCCAAGTCACCGGAGAACGTCGGTTCGGTGATGCGCGCCGCAGGCTGTTACGGCGTGGCGTCGGTGTTCTACACCGGCAAGCGTTATGAACGCGCCGCCGACTTCGTCACCGACACCAAGCGTGTGCACTACGACATCCCGCTGATCGGCATCGACGACCTGAAAAAGATCCTCCCGCTCAACTGCGTCCCGGTCGCCGTGGAACTGGTCGAGGGCGCCCGCCCGCTGCCGGAATACACCCATCCGGATCGCGCGCTATACATCTTTGGCCCGGAAGACGGCTCACTGGATAAAGAGATCCGCGACTGGTGCGAAGACGTCGTGTACATCCCGACCACCGGCTGCATGAATCTGGCAGCGACGGTCAACGTGGTGCTCTACGACCGCATGGCCAAAGGCCTGAATACCCGCTCCGGGCCGAAATTCCGCTGAAACGTCGCACATCCGATGGAACGAGCCGGGCGCTGTGGCAGTCAGCTTATCTATCTATTGCACATTGCCTGGGAGACAGATCATGACCGAACTCAAACGTGTCCAACGTATCGATTCCACCCCGTTCCAGAGCCCGACCGAGCAGAACGTCCAAGGCTGGGAGCGCATCGGCTCGCTGGCCGGTGGCGTGATCATGGTCGGCAAGGGCCTGCGCCGTGGCGGCGTGTTCGGTCTGATTCAAGTGGCGATTGGCGGTGTGGCGATGGCCCGTGGCATCACCGGGCACAGCTCGGTGAAGAGCCTGCTGGAGAAAAGCCGTCAGGACATGAACAACGTGCGGGCCAAAATCGAGCGCGCGGGTGAAGAGCTGAGCCAGCTCAAGGCCAATGCCGAGGCGGCGACCAGCACCGCGACGGTGACTGGCAATGATTCGGTGAAATCGCCGAAGGCCGGGGTTTAAAAGCAAAAGATCGCAGCCTGCGGCAGCTCCTACATGTGGAATGCGTTTCCCCTGCAGGAGCTGCCACAGGCTGCGATCTTTTGATCTTTACTGGAGTAACACGGTATCGAGGACTTTGGAAGACTCGCCCAGAACACTCTCGGCCAGTTGCACAAACTCCTTGGTACTCACCGCCCCCAGATGCATCGCCCCGCGCAACACATCATCCAGCGAGCGCTTGTTGCGCGTCTTCAGACGAATTTCGCGATCCAGTTCCTGCAACACCATCACCGCTTTTGCAAGCTGCGCCGGGCTGATCTGTTCGCCGCGTAACGTCGTCACCTTCTGACTGTCTCTGGTCAATTTCGCCTGCAGCGCCTGATAACGCTCATCGCTCATGCCACCGGCACGGCGCACCAGTTCGATCGCGTAATACTCGGCAAAGCCTTCACTGATCCAGTCGCTGCGATGTTCATCGTTGATGCGCCCGAACACCTGCGCCAGTTCACGCACCAGCGCACTGCTGCCGCTCTCGCTGACCAGCGGCAAGCGCGTATTCAGATAGATCGATTCATGCGCGCCGAGACTGCCGCGCCACATCGGGTCGTTGGCGCCGACAATCAGCAGTTTTTTCGGATGCCGGGGATAGACCGCTTGCACCTGCGGCCAGACAAACGTCAGCAAGGTCAGCACATCCATGCGGCGCATGCCCTGCCCTTGCGGCGAAGCCACGCTGACTTCGGTTTCGCCCAGGCGCGTGCGGCGGCTGCCGAGGTGACCGGCGAGCATCCAGCCCGTCGGACGGTCGAACAGGCGTGATGGGTTGTCGATGCGAAATGTGTTTTTGCCGATGCGCGGCCAGGCGGTTTCAACGCTTTGCCAGCCATTGGGCAGTTCGAATTGCAGACGTGACACCAGCTCGATGCCATCCTGCTGATCGAGCCGGGCCGGCGGCACCAGATCATCACCGCGCAGTAGCGCCCAGGTCGGGGTCATGCGCGTGTCGAAGCTGCCGCTCTTGCGGCCGTGGCTGATGCTGACGCGGTAAGTCAGGCTGGGCTTGTCGCCGCTCGGACGCCAGAGGCCCCGAGCATGCTTGCCCGGAGACAATTGCCACTGACCATCAGCCTTGAAGTCGCTGTAGTGGCTGCCATCGCCGAGGTCAAAATCGAGGCTGCGTACCGCTTCGCCCTTGGCCACGGTCAGGCGCACTTCGGCCTGATCGCTTTGCGGCAGCAGGCGCACGTGGTAATCCAGATCGACTTTCTTTGCCGCCCACACCGGTGCGCTTAGCGCCAGCAGGGCGATCAGCGATGCCCGCAGCAATCCCCCAGCCATACACACTCCTTGTTCAATCCTGGAAACCCTGGGTACTTATCCGGCGCGGAAAATCAGATGATCTTCCCAGTCATCCTCCGGCACGCTGCCTTCGGCGAGCATGCGTCCGGACTGGGAAATCCGTTCGTGGTGCACAGCGTCACGATCGCCACACACCAAGTGGTGCCACAGCGGCAGATCCTTGCCTTCGCTGACCAGCCGATAACCGCAGGTCGGCGGCAGCCATTTGAAAGCTTCGGCCTGGCCCGGAGTGAGCTGAATGCAGTCCGGGACAAACTTGATGCGGTTCGGGTAGTCGCTGCACTGGCAGGTTTTCAGGTCCAGCAGTTTGCAGGCGATGCGCGTGTAATAGACGCTGTTGTCTTCTTCATCTTCGAGTTTCTGCAGGCAGCACAGACCGCAACCGTCGCACAGCGATTCCCATTCCTCGTGATCCAGTTGATCGAGGGTTTTGCGTTTCCAGAACGGTTCGACTTTGGCGGCCATGGCTCAAGCATCAACATCAGGTGGTGAAAAGGCCGCCAGTCTAGTGCCCAAGGCCTTGCGGGCCAAGCGCTGGCGACTGTCGGTAAATCGCGCTTGTCAGCCGAATCGCCGCCCAGTAGGGTTTTGCCACGAATTCATGACGCAAACACAGCAAGGAATCTTTTGATGAGTGCCAACCCTCGCGTTGCCGATTACGCCATTCACCCGCAGTTCACCGAGCGCTGGTCGCCCCGCGCCTTCACCGGCGAAGCGATCCCGGAAGAAACCCTGCTGAGTTTTTTCGAAGCCGCACGCTGGGCGCCTTCGGCGTACAACTCGCAGCCGTGGCGTTTTCTGTATGCGCGTCGTGATACGCCGAACTGGGAGCGCTTCCTGGGGCTGCTGAATGAATTCAACCGCAGCTGGGCGCAACACGCGTCGGCGCTGGTGATCGTGATTTCGAAAACCACCTTCACCGCCCCCGGTGCCAGCGAAGAGACCCCGGCGCTGTGGCACACCTTCGACACCGGTTCGGCCTGGGGCCACCTGGCGCTGCAAGCGAGCATCAGCGGCTGGCACACCCACGGCATGGCCGGTTTCGATCAGGAGCTGACCCGCAAGGAGCTGAATATTCCGCAAGGTTATGCGCTGCACGCGGCGGTCGCTGTCGGCAAGCTGGGTGACAAGGCGACCTTGGCCGAGTACCTGCAGGCCCGTGAAGAGCCGAGCCCGCGTCGCCCGCTGAGCGAGCTGGCTGCAGAAGGCAACTTCACCCTTTAAACGCAAAAGATCGCAGCCTTCGGCAGCTCCTACAGGGATCAATGTAGGAGCTGCCGAAGGCTGCGATCTTTTGATTACACCTCAGTAACCGCGGTTGAAATCCACTTCCCCGCGCAACGCTTCTCCCGCCTGATACGCCTTCAGGTTCTCGACGAACAACTGCACCATCAACGCCGGCGACGTCGGCGCCGAGCTGTGTCCAGTCAGCAGCAGGCCCCAGGCAGTCCAGAACGGATGGCGCTGCGGCAACGGCTCCTGACGGCAAACGTCGATCACCGCACCGGCCAGATGCCCTTCCTTCAAGGCTTCGACCAGATCGGCATCCACCACCGCCACGCCGCGTCCGACGTTGATGAACAACCCGGTCGGCTTGAACTGCTTGAACAGCGCCGCATCGTAGATATCGTGGGTGTGCGCGGTGTTCGGCAGCAGGTTGACCACGTAATCGACCGCGCCCACCAGCCGTGGCAGATCGGCCATCGAACCGACTTCGATGAACGGCGCCTGCTCACGCGCACTGCTGGCAATGCCGTACAACTCGACGCCAAACGGCAGCAGGAACTGCGCCACGCTCTGACCGATATCGCCGGTCCCGACGATCAGCACCTTGCGCCCGACCAGACTCTGGCCGGTGCGGTTATCCCACTTGCGCTCGACCTGGCTCACGAGGCGCGCGAGCACTTCCCGTTCGTGACCGAGCATGTAGGTCAGTACGTACTCGGCCATGACCTGACCGAAGATTCCCACTGCGCGGGTCAGGCGGTAATCGCGGCGCAGACCATCAGCGAGCAGCGGCGTGATGCCGGCCCAGGTCGATTGCAGCCATTGCGGCTGGTGGCCCTGACGCAGCAGGGTCGCCAACAGGTCCGGCTGCCCCAGCCACACCGGGCAATCGGCAGCCTGACGCGCCAGTTCGGCAGAGTCGCCACTGGTCAGGACTTCAAGTTCGGGGGCCATCTGGCGCAGCAGCCGGGCGTACACCGCGTGGTCGTGTTCAGCAATCAGAACGCGCATCTTCAAACCTTTCGCAAACCGTGCAGGCAACCGCCGAAAGAGCGGTGCTCCTTCGTGGCGGTCGTCGCCGTAAAATCAGTTCCAGGGTGGCAAGAGGCCCAGAACAGGGCCTCGCAGATCAGACCGGGTCGTTGCGTCGCAGCAACTCTTCGGGCAGGTGTTCGATGTACTCGTCCTCGGCCGGTGGCATCTGCAGGTGATAGCCCTGCTTGTCGAGGTTTTCCAGAACCACGGTGATGTCCTCGCGCGCCAGTGTGCGCTCGGGGGTCAGTACCAGGTCAAAGGAATGCTTCGCCTTGCCGAAGGCCGCCATCAGCGCCTCGGGCACGCGCTCAAGCGCATCGCTCTTGAGCACATAAAGATACATCCCGGGTTTCTTCGAACTTTGGTAAATGGAGCAAATACGTTTCAAGGCTGTTCTCCGGCGGTGGCCAGGCTGTCGAGCAGCTTCTGGCCCATGAGTTCGCGGCGCCAGCCACGCAGCGACTCAGGCAATTGATAAGGGCCCTCGGGGAAGCCGCTTTTGACCAGCGCTTCGAGGGTTTTCTTGCGCAGCATCAGTTCCGGCGCGATGCCCAGACGCTCGGCTTCGACCTGGCCGAGGGCGCGCAGTTGCTTGATCAGCGCAGCGGCTTCGACCGGCAATGGCTCCGGCACCGCCGGCGGCCATTGATCAGGCCCCACACTGCCAGAGCGCTTGATCAGATCAAGCAGAAACTGGCCGTCCTGACGCACGGTACGCGGGTGCATGTCTTCGATCTTGCCCAGAGCGGCGAGGTTGTCCGGTTGCGTGCGGGCCAGCGGCCACAGCGAGTGTTCACGGACGATGCGGTTGCGCGGCAGATCACGGGCGCGGGCTTCTTTTTCACGCCAGGCGCACAACTCACGCAGCACCGCCAGTTGCGCACGAGACAGTTTCCACGCCAGCTTGGCTTCGCGATAGACCTCGTACGGGTCGGTTTCACGGCGCAGGTTAGCCACCAGTTCGGCGCCGTCCTCCAGCACCCAGGCGAATTTGTCGTCAGACAGTTTCGGCCGCAGCTGTACGAAAACTTCCGCCAGATGCACTGCATCTTCGGCGGCGTAGCTGATCTGCGTGTCGGACAGCGGACGCTGCAACCAGTCGGAACGGGTCTCGCCCTTCGGCAGCTCGATACCGAGTACCTCCTGCACCAGCCGCGAATAGCCCATCGAGAACCCGAGGTTCAGATAGGCCGCGGCCAATTGAGTGTCGAACAGCGGCGCCGGCAAGCTGCCAGTCAGACGCAACAGCACTTCGAGGTCTTCGCTGCAGGCGTGCAAGACTTTGAGCACCGCCGGGTTTTCCAGCAGAGCCGCCAGCGGTTGCCAGGCGTCGATGGTCAGCGGATCAATCAGGCAGGCGCGTTTGCCGTCACCGACCTGCAGCAAACCGGCAATCGGGTAGAAGGTGTCGACCCGCATGAATTCGGTGTCGAGGGCAACGAACGGCAGTTGCTGCCACTCGGCGCAAAGCTGCGCGAGGCTTTCGTTGTCGCGAATCCAGTGAATATCGATGGCCACACGGCTCTCCCTTGAAGAATGGCGCGCAGTATATATCGCCGCCGGCGTTTTACGCGCCTGCGCAGGACCAGAGCTGTAACGAAATATCCCGCCAGAGATAAAGAATAGTCTGACAGCGAGATCAACAAGATGAATCCGAACCTCACCCTGTAAGAGCTGCCGCCGGCTGCGATCTTTTGATTTTGTTTTTCAAGATCAAGATCAAAAGATCGCAGCCTGCGGCAGCTCCTACACGGGGAGAGTGATATTTAGTTTTTAAATAGTACCGAGGAAATCTGATTTGCCGGTAAGTGCGCCGCACCGCCTAATCAGCAGCCTCCGCAATCCAGAGTCTGCCGATGGAAAACCTCCACACCACCACCCGCCCCGCTGTCTGGCTGATGTTCGGGATCATCCTCGTCGCGCTGAATCTGCGCCCGTCCATGGCCGCCGTCGGTCCCTTGCTGTCGGCCATACGCGGCGACATTGCACTGAGTTTCAGCCTGGCTTCGCTGCTGACCATGCTGCCGGTGATGGCGATGGGACTGGCGATGTTTTTTGGTATTGGCATCAGTCGACGTTTGGGCGAGCAACGCGCGGTGATCCTGTCGCTGCTGATTATCGGACTGGCGACGCTGTCGCGGCTGTGGCTCGATTCGGCGCCGCCGTTGATTGGCAGCGCGGTGCTGGCGGGGATTGGCATTGCCTTGATTCAAGCCTTGATGCCGGTGCTGATCAAGTCACGCTTCCCCGACCATGTGGCGCTGTGCATGGGCCTGTATGTTACGTCGATCATGGGCGGCGCCGCCCTGGCCGCCTCGTTGTCGCCGCTGGTGCTGGTGCAGTCCGGCAGCTGGCGTACCGGGCTGGCGATCTGGGCGGCACTTTCTTTGCTCGCGTTGCTGGTCTGGTGGACGCAGTCGCCCTCGTCATCCATCCAGAACACAGCTGCAGGAAAAGAATCCTTCGCGCGTAATACCCGTGCCTGGCTGCTTGCCATCTTTTTCGGCCTCGGTACGGCGTCCTACACCTGCGTACTCGCCTGGCTGGCGCCGTACTACGTGGAACAAGGCTGGAGCGAACAGGATGCCGGGCTACTACTGGGTTTTCTGACCGCCATGGAGGTGATTTCCGGGCTGCTGACGCCGGCCATTGCCAACCGCAGCCGTGATCGCCGTACAGTCCTCGCAGCGTTGCTGCTGTTGATCATCGGCGGGTTCTGCGGACTGATCCTCAGCCCGCAACACCCCAGCCTGCTGTGGCCGTGCCTGTTGGGGCTGGGCATTGGCGGCTTGTTTCCGATGAGCCTGATCGTCTCGCTCGATCACCTCGACAACCCGCAGCGCGCCGGCGGCCTGACCGCATTCGTGCAAGGTATCGGCTACTTGATCGCCGGGCTTTCGCCGCTGCTGGCCGGAATGATCCGCGACCGGCTCGGCAGCTTCGAATGGGCCTGGTGGTCGCTGACTGCGGTAATGGTGGTGATGTTGCTGATCGTGCTGCGTTTCGACCCTCGGCAATACGCCCGACACATCCGCTGAAGCCAGATACCATCGCCGGGGTAGAGGCTTCTTGCCATCTTTTTGCGGTTTATCTGGCGACGTCGTGTTGCTAAAACTTTCTGTCCCACAACTGACATTGAATCGTCCTACAAGGCTTTGTCCTGGCACCATCGTTCCGTTACGATCATGCGCACACGTTTGCGCGGATTCAGCGCAAGGAGCACAGCGAGACGGAACGGATGCTGAACAGTAACTTGCTTCGAAAGCTCGACATGCAGGACCTCATGGTGTTTATCGCCGTGTATGAGCAAAGCAGCGTCACGGATGTCTCGGAGACGCTGTGCGTCAGCCAGTCCACTGTCAGCTACTGCCTGAAAAAATTGCGCACCAGTTTCGAAGACGATCTGTTCATCAACACCCGCACAGGCATGCGCCCCACCTACAAAGCCGGCACCATGTACGGCCATGTGCAGAAAATTCTCGAAAGCATCAACCTGTGCCACGCCGGTGCCCCGGCCTTCGACCCGACCCACCAAGCGAAAACCTTCAACATCTGCGCGCCGGAATACTTCGAGCAACTGGTGTTGCCGCGCCTGTTGAAGCGTTTCGACTTCGACGATTTGCCGGTGGTGGTCAACATGCACAAATTCGAGACCGACGTACCCGCCGACGAACTGCGCGAAGGCAGCCTCGATCTGGTCATCTGTTTCGGCCCCAACTTCCACCGCAGCCACACCGACCTCAAGTCGCGAATGCTGCTGGAAGACGATCTGGTCTGCGTCTTCGACAAACGCGCCACGCCGCCGGAACCGCGCCTGAGCCTGCAGGCCTTCACCGAGCGGCGTCATGTGTTCCCGACTCCTTGGACGTCCACCACCAACATGGTTGATGGCTGGCTGGCGCGCCAGGCGCAGAAACGGCAGATCGTTGCGCGCTCAAACAGCTACAGCGCGGCGCTGAAAATGATCACCGGCACCGACTTCATCCTCACCCTGCCCCGGCGCATCCAGCGTCTGCTGACCAACGACGCGGTGTTCAATCACTGCGAAGCGCCGAACGGCCTGCCAGGGTTCACCCTCGACATGCAGTGGAGCCAGAACGCCGATCAGGACAGCGCCAACGTCTGGCTGCGCGAGCAGGTCATCAAGGTCTGCAATGAGCTGGAAGCGGCCTGAGTCCTACACGCCGATGGCGGTCTTGGTGTAGGAATCGCGGTCGATATCGAGCAACTCCACACAGAGCTGCACTTCAACCCCGGCCGGCCACTCGCACAGATCCTGCAACACCGCCAACAGACTTTCCGAGAGCTGCTTCTTGATTTGCGGCGAACGACCGCTGAGCAGCGCCAGCTTCACGTGGACAAAGGCGCGTTCGCCCATGCCGGTGCCCACCTTGAAAGTCTCGACCTTCACCGCCCGGCTTTTGATATCGAACTCCGCCGCGAACTGACCGGAACCCACCAGCGTGTTGTTGAGCCGGATCAACGCCACATCCGCGTTCAATTGCGGCAGGTTGGCGGTGTATTCCATGTGCAGATGTGGCATGGGGTGCTCCAGTCAGTCGGCAGAAAGGTCGTACATATACCACAGCATTGCCCTGCTCCCGTGCGGGTTTTTGCCTGCTCGCGATGAGGACATCTCAGTCAAATCAATATTGTCTGATACTGCGCTTTCGCGAGCAGGCTCGCTCCCACAAGGGAGATTTGTGGTGGAATTCAGGGCGCGGTCAGTGGCCGTTCGCTCATGAATGCCTCAAGCCGCGAACGCAGCCAGCGTTCGGCCGGATCGCTGTCGACATGGCTGAGCCAGACCATCGACAGATCCAGCATCGGGGTCTTGAACGGGAACGGTTCTTTGAACAATCGACCAGAAGCCGCCATGGCTTCGGCGGTGTAGTCCGGCAGGCTGGCGATCAGGTCGGTACCGGCGAGCAACGCCGGCAGCGCACTGTATTGCGGCACCGACAACACCACATGCCGGGTGCGACCGATTTCCGCCAGCCACTCATCGGCATAGCCGCTGATGTTGGCCGTGTGCGACACCAGTACGTGTGGGCGTGAACAGTATTCGTCGAGGGTCAGCGGCGAATCCGAGGCGTCGGCACGCAGGATGCTCGGCTGGATATGCCGCAGCAGCTTGCGTTTGGCATTGGCCGGCAAGCCACGGGTCTGGCTGATGCCGACGGTAATGTCGCCGGCCGCCAGCAGATCGGGAATGCGCCAGTAGTCGACGTGTTGCACCACGAACACCACGCTCGGTGCCTCCTGGCGCAATGCCCGCAACAGCGGCGGCAACAGGCCGAACTCGACATCATCGGACAGGCCGATCCGGAACGTCATGTTGCTCACCGCGGGGTCGAAGTCGTGGGTCAGGCTCAGCGCCACCGACAGCGAGTCGAGCGCCGGCGACAGATACCTGAACAACTCTTCGGCGCGGGCGGTCGGTTCCATGCGATGGCCGACGCGGATGAACAGCGGGTCATTGAACATCGCGCGCAAGCGATTGAGGGCCGAGCTGATGGTCGGCTGGCCGAGAAACAGCTTCTCTGCCGCCCGGGTGACGTTGCGTTCGAGCATCAAGGTCTCGAACACCACCATCAGGTTGATGTCGGCCTTGCGTAATTCATTTCGATTCATCCATTGCCCCCGATCCCCAGACTGCTGGCAGTGTATGAAGTCCTTGGGATCGGCGTCTATCAGACGATTGGCGGTTTGTTCGACAATTTCACTGCACCGTCAGGGTTTGCAATCCCAGCCCCATGACTCGCGCATCGTCATTGAAACCGAGTTTTTTCGGGCTGACCGCATCTGGCAGATGCAGCTGGACATTCAGATACTCCTCGGCGACCTGCGCCGCGCTGAGCGGAATTTCCAGCCGATTGCCCTGCACCTGGGTCAGACGCGTCGACAGCGCCTCGACGCCATTGATGCTGACGATCACCCGCTGACTGAGGTTCGGCGGCATGGCAAACGCCAGCGCCTCAATCACCAGCGCATGCGACCCGGGGGCCACGCGCAGCAGCAGTTGCGCATCCTGTCCGTCACTCCAGGTGCCCCAGGCTTCCGGTGTGGACCAGCCTTTGACCAGTTGCCGAGTGCTGCGGTTGAACGTCTGCACCAGCCCCGGCTGGCTCAAGGGTATCGCCGACAGCGCACGCCCCTGATCGACCATCGCCAGACAGTCATTACAGTGTTTCCAGCCCGGGGCCAGCACGACAAAGTCGTCGACGCGGGTTAACAGATCGGTTTCGCTGTGGATGCTCTTGACCGCCAACTCCAGCGCGTCGTCATCGAGGATGTACAGCGAATCGCTGTCGTACTGGCCGCTGGCGAGTTGGCTTTGCGTCGTGAGCAACAGCTTGTCCAGCGCCTTGGGGCTCGTACGCCCTAGGTAAGCCGCGTCGGTTTCCAGCCCATGGGTGGCGGCGAAATCGGCAATCGCCTGCCATTGGTCCGGTTGATTTTTCGGCATCACGGCACGGATGCTCTTGTAGTGCGCCGCCGCACTGGCCCAGAACGGATCATGCATCGGGCTGGCCCAGGCCGACGCTTCGGGCAGCATTTTCGCTGCTCTCAAACCTGCCCAGGCAATCCGGGTGTCAGTGACTTGCACCATTAACGCCAGCGCCAGCAGCCCCATGGCGACTCGCGTTCGATAGCCGCGCACCACCAGATAAGTCAGCAATATCACGATGGCGTAAAACACCGGCCAGAACATCCGACCCGAGGCACGAAAAATACTCGCTGCACGCAGCACGAATTCTGGCAGCGGATAGCTGAACGTCTGCAGGCCGAATCCGATCTGGTTCGACAGCGCGAACAGCGTTAATCCGATCAACGCCAACAACAAGAACGGGCGACTGCACAACAAAGCCTTCAACGAGATACCACTTTTGTACCAGCCGATAGCGGCCAGCGGCAGCAGCAACAGGACACCCAGCCCCAGGTAGTTGAAACCTTCGTAATCGCCTGCGCCCTTGGGGATGCCCGGCAAGACAAATGACCAACCGTCTGGATCCACCAGCGACAACAAGTTCATTCGATAAAAGCCGAAACCGCCGCCCGCCGCGCCATCGGTAATACTGAAATAACCCGCCTGCCAGCAGCACACGCTCACCAGCGCGAACAAGCCGCCCAGCTCGATAAAGACCTGACGGCGCGTCAGCTTGCCAGCCCACAACTTGCCAAACAGATCCGCGACCCAGATCAGCGCCACCATGCCCAACAGGTAAGCGTGAACCAATGCCGTCACGGCGAGCAATGCTGCCCACGCCAAACGTCGGCGCTCGAGTGCCGGGTGGAGTGCCAGATACAACGCCGCGAGAATCAGGAAGTGCCCGACCAGCGAAAGATGTCCACCGGTACGCAGAAACATCGGCGGCGAAAACACCAGGAGCCCTGTGCCGAGCAGGCGCAACACGGGGTTGTCGGTGATCAGTCCGAGCAGCTTCCAGGCAAACCAGGCCTGCAGAACGAAACACAGCAACAACCACATGCCGAAGTACTGGAATGTTTCCGGCAGCCACGCATCGAACGGCTTGAACAGCAACGCCAGCAGCGGATTGGAATCGGAAAAAATGATCGCACTGCCCAACTCCATTCCATAGGACGGATTCAGCCCGAGCGGAAAGGACCATGGAGAATGGCGGAAGAACACCCAGCCCAGGTAATGCGTCGCCGGGTCGCCGTCCTTGAGCCAGGCAATGTTTTGCGGATCAAGGGCACGCGGGCCGATTACCAGAAAAAACGCCAGCGCTCCCAGCAGGAGCGGCAACAGCGCCAAGGCCGGATGCTTGTTCAAGCCTTTCATCGATACGTCCAGAAATTGTGCAGCACAAAGGTGAACGCCGGAATGATCAGCGCCACGGCACCGATGCCCAGCAAATAGTGCAGTCCAGCCAATTGCGCTGCCCACGCAACGAACATCGCCAGCAAGAACCCGCCGAAGGACACCAGCATGAACCGCACCAATGTTCTGCCATGCAGCCGCGCGGAGAAACTCCAGGTGGTGTTGATCACGTAGGACACCACCGTCGCCACAGCGAATGCCACACCGTTGGCCAACGGCGGTTGCGGGGCCACGAAGTTGATGAACAGCACCGCCACCAGCGCATGCAGCGCGGTGACGAACAGCCCGGTCACGGCAAAGCGCAAACCGCGCTGGATCAACGCCGATCGGTCGGCTGAAGTCACGGTTTGCACGCCAGCACAAACACGCTCAGACCAGCCAGACGGTTCATCCGCATCAGCGGCAGTTCAAGGCGGCAGAGGGTCTTGAGCACGCCGTTGACCAACGGATGATGACGCTTGAGTTGAGACTGCGGCGCGGCGGCCTGCGGGCCTTGGGGCAGCAAACGCAAGACCGCCGCGATCGGAAACACCGCGCCGAAATAGTAGGCACCGCGCTGCACAGTCAAGCCGGCGTCACGGGCCAGGGCTTCAAACTGCGCCAGGGTGTAGCGGCGTTTGTGTTCGAGAAAATCATCATGCCCGCTCCAGAGGAACTGGAACGCCGGCACCGTCATCAGAAAACGGCTGCCGGACGGCACTTTATCGACGTAAGCCTTGAGCAGGCCGAGGTCGTCGTCGACATGCTCCAGCACGTCCATCAGCAGCACCAGGTCCGCGTCGACGGCTTCGATATCGCGACGATAATGCACCGGTTTGCCGGCAGTGCTTGCATCAGAATCGGCGGGGTAGCTGATATCGACGCACCACGCCTCCTGCGCCGAGGTTTGGGTCAACAGATGATGCGAAAAAAAACCCGATCCGGCGCCCACGTCGAGAATCCGCGTGATCGGTGCCTCACCGAGCAGACGACGCGTTGCCGCCGCTTTGGAGCAGTAATACCAATGCTCGCCGATGCTGTCGCCGAGGATGTCGGTTTCCTTGAGATCCATGTATCAGTCCTTGGGGTCATAGACGCGACGCACCAGAAAAACCGGCCGGCGTTTGGATTCGATGTAAGTGCGCCCCAGGTACTCGCCGAGTACGCCGATGCCGATCAACTGCAGGCCACCGAGGAACGTCACGGCTACCATCAACGAGGCATAACCGGGCATGTCGATGCCGTGGATCAGTGTGCGCAGCACAATAAAAATGGCGAAGGCAAACGATACCAGCGACACGGCCGCGCCAATGTAAGTCCAGATTCGCAGCGGTTCGGTACTGAAACTGGTGATGCCCTCCAGGGCAAAATTCCACAGCCGCCAGCCGTTGAACTTGCTCTGCCCGGCCACGCGTTCGGGCCGCTCGTAATCCACATGGGTGGTGCGAAACCCCACCCAGGCAAACAGGCCCTTCATGAAGCGCCGGGACTCGGGCAAGGTCAGCAAGGCGTCGACCACGCAACGGTCCATCAGACGGAAATCACCGACGTTTTCCGGCAGCGGTTGCTCGGCAATCTTGTTGTGCAGGCGATAGAACCAGTGGGCGGAAGTCTGCTTGGCCCAGGTGTCGCTGCGGCGACTGATGCGATGGCCGAGCACGACTTCATAGCCTTCGCGCCAGCGCTCGATCATTTGCAGAATGACTTCGGGCGGGTCCTGCAGGTCGGCATCGATGGGGACAATGATCTGCCCGGTGGCGATCTGCAGGCCAGCGGACAAGGCGGCCTCCTTGCCGAAATTGCGGCTCAGGTCGACGATGCGCAAACGCGCGTCGTGCTGCTGACGTTCCAGCAGCCCCTCAAGCGTGGCATCGGTACTGCCGTCATTGACGAACAACAGTTCCAGAGCAATCGAGGTCTGGTGCCGGAAGACTTCATCAATGCGCCGAATGAACGCGTCGAGACTGTCCTCCTCGTTAAAAACCGGGACAACCAGCGATAACGTGACCCGTGTGGCCTGTGCTGTTCCATGCTCAGTCAAGGGAATGCTCTTTTTATAGTGTTTGTCGGTCGTCGAAACATTTTCAACGCCATGAGCCGTCCCGTATTAAGCAGTAGCGCCGTTAGCCTTGCAAGGCGCAATTGGCGACATTCCGGCCAATCCAGACGCCATTGCGCACGCTCTAGTCCGCACTCCTCAGAAACATCTGCCAACGATTGGAAACAAATGCCCGATAGCGAAAAAAACTCGCTCCGCTAGGCTTGCGTCGATGCGACACACAGGTTGTCGCAAACACCATCGCAAGGAGCGAACTGAATGTATTTCGAGATCTACAGGCAATCCCGAGGCACCCCGAGCACCGGCAAAGGCCAATGGCGCTGGCGGCTGCGGGCGGGAAACCACGAGACGGTTGCCAGTGGCGAGTCCTACGTGAACAAGGCTGACTGTTTACACGTGATCGAGTTGATCAAGGGTGTGCAGAGCGATACGCCGGTGAAGGAGATCTGACTCCGCGATTGGCAGAGCGCCACGTCCTACAGCCTCTTCCTTTTTTGCCTGAAGCGCTGGCGAAGCACTTCCGCGCCCCTACGCTCTCCAGCGTGGGGGGCGATCCAGCCCTGTTCCGCCATTTGACGTTCAACTCAAAAAAGGAGCCGCACCATGGCTAGAGACAAAGCGAAAGACGACAAGCACTTCAATTGCACCCAAACACACGAAGCCGACTACGTCGCCAGCCTCTATCCGCACGCCAAGGACGAAGTGAAGACCTTCCTGGCCTCGGCTTGCAAGGACAACACCCTGCGTAACTCGACACACAAGGAAGTGTATGACTTGATCAAGCAGAAGCTGGGGCATCCGCAGCCGTGAGGAGCTGAGGCGGGGTCTCTAAAACCTGCAGAAACAAAAAAGCCCCGTAGCTCTTCAGCTACGGGGCTTTTTCTGTGTAATGGCGGAGAGATAGGGACTCACCATTCGCAACCACGAGCCCCAACAAACGCCGTATTCACTGGCTTTCCCGGCGATTTTACGTAGACTCCTTACGTAGAATTAGTGGAGCAAGTCACGATGCCTAAGGCCAACAATCTCGAACTTCAGGGTGGCACCTACCACGTCAGAATGGATATCCCCAAGGACGTGCGAGAGGCTTTCGGTGGTCGTCGTATTCTGTCGCTGTCGCTGAAAACTGGCTCGCGAGAAGAGGCAATGTTCCGTCGCCTGCCCATCCTGCACGCTTGGAAGAGCCAGATAAAAGCCATACGCGAAGGCAGACTGCTTGGCGATGGCTGGCAAGAGAATGTGTCTCAGATTGTGGAGGATCTGGATACGCTAACACTCGGCCAGAAGCGAGCACTTGTGGGTGAGCCTGCTCCCCCTCTCCCCTACATTGATCCCGCTCTTCAAGCCAAACTGATGAATAGCCCCCGCTTTATGGCAGCAGTGAAAATGCTTGTGGGTGATCGGCTTCAGAGAGGCCTTGAGGGCCGTATAGAAATTCAGGATGAACTGAACGCAGGCATGAAGGAGCTGCTGAAAAAACGTCTTAGCAATGAATACAGACTCACCACTGAGCAGGGCCAAGAACTGGAAACACTGGTGAAAGATCCGGCTGCTCTCAAAGCTCGCTCCCCGATTACGAAAGCTCGACTTGCCTCATTCCGCACCTACAGGCTTGAGCATCACGTCGCACTCAAGACGGTGAATCAGCAGGAGTCGAAGCTGTTGAGTCTGTCGGAGCATCTGCAAACGATTGGCACCAAGCTCGACTTTGATTCGGTGAGTGCTTGGCTACAGGGCATGAAACTCAGTTCGAAGACCAAGCAACAGTACCTGCTCGCTGGTAGTCAGTTTTGGCAGTGGGCAATGACGCATGAGCCACAGTGGCGACAGACCTTCAAAGGGCATGTGAACCCATTCGAAAAACATTCCCTACCCTCCCTTAAGGGCAAGGCCAAGCTTGACGCGAAACGGAAGGCTTTCACCGTTGAGGAAGTCGGCACCCTGTACAAAGCAGCTAAGGAACAGAATCTCGGCGCGCTACCAGACTTGATCTTGCTGGGTGGGTATACCGGCGCTCGCATTGAGGAACTGTGCCAGCTTCGCAAGGAACATCTGATTACCGTAGACGGGGTGACGATGTTCGATATCGTGGATTCGAAAACCGTTGCAGGTATTCGACAAGTGCCAGTTCATCCCAAACTGATAACGCTGGTGGATCGACTCAGCGAATCATCTACGGATGGCTATCTGGTGCCTACCGGCAGCAATAACAAATACGGGACTCGGTCGGATGCGCTGAGCAAGGCGTTTGGTAGGCTGAAAACAACCTTGGGCTTTGATCGCACCCGCGTATTCCATTCGATCAGGGCGACGGTTATCACATCACTGGTGAGGGCAGACGTACCTGACAGGCTGATCAAGGAGCTAGTAGGTCACGAAACTGGAACGGTGACGTTCGATGTGTATTCGAATGGATCATCACCGAAACAGAAGTTCGACGCCGTCGCGAAGCTGCCCACCATCCCAACTTTTTAAACGTCAGCGTGCGCTGACAACGTGGGGGGGGGGGCAAAATCAAGGAATGGCTCCCCCCCTTATACAGCTACGCTATTGCAGCAAGGCCGGTAGCGAAAACACGTCAGGCCGTGCTCACATGTTCGCCGGGCATCAATCTAACTTTGGCGGCTCGGACTCATGGCCAAGCATGGGATTCTCGGCACCAGACTCTAACTGCTCGGCCCTTGCTTGTGATTTCCAAGCTAAGCCCGTCAATTCCTTGATCGCCTCTACAATCGGCTTTGCACCTTCGCCGAGCTTGCCCAATGCCACGCCAGCATCTCCCATCAAGGAGTAGAACACCGCTAGGTCGGACATTTTCTTGTGCAACTCCGCCTGCATCTTCTCTAGGCGTTTAAGGAGTCGTTGCTTGTGCCCCTGATCGAGTTCGGTGTTAGCTGACACCATCTCCCGCAGCTGATTTATCAACTGTTGAATACGTTTTAAATCACCATCAGTAAACTCGTAACCAAACCCGTTTGCCAGCGTAATGGAGAATCGACTTTTCATGCTTTCCAGCCTCTGGGCAGACGACTGGCCAACCATCTCACCCTGAACGTCGCTCAGGAAGGTTCGGAGCTTGTTGCAGATTTGGCCCATGTTCCCATCAAGGCTGGGCGCCATTACCAGATGAGAAATCAAATCTTGTTCTTCAAGACTCAGAATCAATGCAGCGGACTCCAACATCAATCCATGCAGCTCTTGCGTCCAGTCAGCAGTGTTCTCGACTTCTTCCAGTACATAGTGACAAACAGCCGCGACACCATCCAAAGGGTTATCGCGAACGGCTTGAATTAGATGATCAGGAATACTCATACACAATCCATGTCAGCAGAATAGGAGGCATCACTCTGCCACATCGCCCTAAGAAGGAGGTAGGACGTGTCGGCACATTATGGTTTCTTGGCCAAATGCTTGACGTGATGGCCCGCAAACCGAAAAGTAGTGAGCATTTCCGCCCACTGAAACGAGCACTGATCGCGTCCTCTATATAGAAGGATTTTTGTGAAAGGGTTCGCTTGCGCAAAAAAGACGTATGCCCAGAAATAAGTGACGAAGGCTCAACGCCAGCGGATTGACTGCTTTCTCACTTTCGTTACACAGGGTTATCCACAGGCAGTACGTTGCAACACCCGCCTAAAACGCACTATCTTGTGGTCGCCTCCCTACGAAACCCTACATGTTGGGGTTTAAGCCTCCTCGGACTCTCATCTCGTGAGAAAGCTCTTTTATCGGAGGGAAGGAGTTCGCCTCGAAATACCCTTTTGAGGGCCTCTTCAGGGCCTCTCAAGGGGCTATAGGAGCGTTTTTGACGTCAAAGGCGAATGACAAGGCGGTCAGGCACAGAAAATTGCTCTAAATGCACTAGAGGGGCTTGCAGGCTTTTTTTGAAATCGATTATGATGCAGCCAGACGCACAAAACCGCCCAACGGGGCGGTTCTGTTGAAAGATGTCTGCGAGTAGCCGCGTTTCAGTCCGCAAAAACGATACGTGACCACTCGCATCCCCTTTGACATGCGTTTGCACGGCTAAAGAGAAGGTCGCTATTTAATCTAATTGACGCCACTGCGTCAATTAGTGATTGATCAGTGGTCGCCTCTGGATACGTGCGCTGTACCTAACACCTCACGTAAATTAGAGGCTAATGCCATGCAAAATCCAAACAGCTACACCCGCAGTGTAACGCGTGAAAAGACCGTGCACGTCCGTCAATACCAACGCTTCCGCAATGGGGCGTGGGAAGATGTGTGCCAACACCTTCGTAGCCTACCTCGGTAAGCTCTAGCGACAAGCCACCAAGCTTGCGCTGATTTGGTGGTTCTCCCCGCAATATCTCCCAAACCTGGCCCCGCCAAAATTCACTGAGCACTCTCGCTCAGCTTCTGCGTTTCCGTCTGAAAAATAAGATTGGCTCGGTCTTGCCTGCGCTGTTAAACGACCTGCGACAGGGGCTTATCCAAACACTGGAAAAGTAGAAATAATCTAACGCCCTGTATCGCCCTCAGACGCTGTCGGAGGTGAGCAATATCAGAGACTATCCACGACTGGAGAATCAACGAAGCCCACTCAAGGCGGGCTGATAGGCTGTCTCAGCAAGGTTAGTTCTTCATGGCACGTTGCACGGTGCTCAGACTAACACCAAGAGCCTTTGCTACCTTACGGAACGATGCGCCCTCTTCTGCCATTGCCTTGCGAATGGCCTCGTCATCCACCGTCTTCACACGCCCTTTATAGACGCCTGCTGCCTTGGCCTTCTGGATGCCTTCTGCCTGACGTTCACGGATCAATGCACGCTCAAACTGCGCGACGCTGCCCAACAGGCCCAGCATGAGTTCCTGCATAGGGCTGGCTTCGCCAGTGAAGTGAAGACCTTCCTTGTGGAACTGCACCGCCACCCCCTTGGCAATCATTCCTTTCACCAGAGACAGCAAGTCTTCTAATGAGCGAGCCAGGCGGTCGATACTGTGGACGTGGAGAACATCACCCTTGCGGATGTGACGAAGCATTGCCTGTAGCTCAGGGCGGTCTGTTGTCGCTCCTGAAACCCTGTCGGTGAACACTTCATCTAGTGCAACCCCGTCCAACTGACGATCTGTATTCTGGTCAGCCGATGAAACCCGTACATAGCCAATGTTCGCCATATTCCCGCCCTCTGTATTCATTTGGCTCTAGAGGCTGGCATTATGAGTGTATTCGAAATTCGAAATAAACCCTATTGAATACAGATTCTGTATTCACCGATAGATGGTCACTAGGGTGTACCTATAGGAGTACGCCCTAATCGCAGCAGCGTAACGCCCCCAATGGATAGGGATTAAGTACGCTCGTTTAGGTTAGAAGCGTCTTTTTGGCGTCGAACTATTTTGATTTCATCTGATCAAATTTGCTCAAGAACTTACTTACGTCCTGAGTTTTCTTTTGCTTCTCAGACTCTAATATTTTCTGATCAAGAATGAGTTCAATGCTAATTTTCAGCAATGGGAAAAACTCTAGACAGTCAGCCTCTGAAAGTTCATGGACTCCACTGCTCATCACGCCGTAAATCTTGTGATGATCAACCAGAAAGCTTGGTAGATGATCTTTTAATAGCTTCACTCGGTCTTGCATTCGGCCGTTGCTGTAAGCGACCTCATCCCACCCGGGCTCTTTCGAAGCAATTACCTGTGCATCCTTTATCAATGACTCAAAGATACGCCTCAGATAAACTAAGGAGCCGGCACCTATTCCGTGAGCTGCAAGACCAATTGCTTTAGTGAATCCTTTAAATTCTTCAGCCCCTAAAACCTTAGAATATTTTTTGACATCGAACAAGTTAGACTCCGCAGTAGACGGGTACTGCCCAATCTTCTGTATGCCAGAGTGCTGGTTTGTCCTAAAGGTGTAAATGCTCACATGACTTTTATTTCTTGAGCAATTAGAATATATATTAAAAAAACGAGCTCCATACCAGTTTTCATCATGAATCCAAGGGGCTTTGATGCTGCTTTCGCAATTGGAAACTGTATGTGACTTGCACTGGGGGCAGTACGCATCCAAATGCCCGGCGTACAGCAGCAGAGCAGACACATTCTCAATATCATCCTTACTTACTTGAAACTCTTTGTACAAAGGAACCTTGAGACAAAACTCCTCGGGCGAGGGAAAACCAGCCATTTCGCTACTCCATGCACAATTAAACTAAAAATCACAATTGGCTTTCATTTTACTACATTAAAGTCATGTGAGCACAAGTGATATTTACTTAAAAAGACAACAGCCCCCCCCTTATCAAACAGCTTCAATAAATCGTGAGGTTTGGCTTTCTCGATAACGAATGCCTACTGGGACAGCCTTTCAGCTGACAGACGCCGCTCGGGGACACTCATCCTTCGCAGAGAGCGTCTTGTTCGCGATCTCCCTCAGGATGCACACCTTAGCAGTGATGATGATCGAGATGGCCGCTGCCGGAGCCTACTGCAGTGATCAGGCTATTGTCGGAGCTTGAAAATACCAGCGGTGATTGCTGATGCATTCACATCGAGAGTCTGCAAAGCGGTGACGGCGTTCTCATGGATTTCACTGGAACCATTGGCCCTAACCCAAAGGGCCACTTCTTCAATCGCTGCTGCAAGTGCGTGCTGGTTGTGCAGCAGGAGGGTTAGTACGTCTGCGGTTGCTACATGGGCTTCTGTATTGTCTGGCATGGCTCGCTCCTTGAAGGTGTGAGAGAGCCAAGCTCCCCCACGATGATACTATTTACTTGGTCAATTTCCGTCCATGCTTGCACCTAATACGCATACATCTCCGAACTGCCGACCTAGATTGGTTAGATGGACGGCGCGCCGCTCCAAAGAAAAAAACTTGCCCCATTCTTTTTCAATCAGCGTTTTGTATGCAGCTATCTTAGAGCTACTCTCCAGCTCCGAATAAATCGTCGCATCCGTATAAGCCCAATCCTCTCGTATTTCGATCAAGCCGAGCCGACATAGGTTGTCTATATAAGACGGTGTAAAATCAGGGAGATCAATGCAGGCATTTTCGCCAAGCAATGACACGTTTACTGCGATGTCCCAAGATCCATCACTTTTCTCTGTATCCGAAGCCTTCACCGTGACGATAGGAAATGCTTCATCGGGATCGAGAAATGATCGTATTAGTTTGGCTTCGTCTGATGTCAATTGCTTGATAAATTCAACAAAGGCTGGATGAGCGCCGCTGGCAACTTTTTGATTCATTGCCGTAGCTAAGAGATTTGCATACATATCAGCTAATGATGCTTCATGGCCCGAATACCGCAGAGCTTCAATAGCTGGGCCAGCGACGTTTGGCTTGGGCGTTATGATGTCTTCAGCAGGAATATCTTTGAGGCGGTCTGCAACCTTGGTATCGATGAACGTCTGAAACTGTTCGTAACCCCAAACCAGGCCGCTAACTGGTGCGAGAGCCAGGTTCACAGCCTTACAAACTGTTTCCAGTGTCTTTCCAATCTGCTTCGCGGCCGGCTGAAGCATGTCATCGTAAATGGGGATAGCCTTCACTAATCCCGTAGCGGCCTCTATGGCGCCCTTAACAGAGTTGCTGCCTTCACCACCCTTTTCCTCGCTCATGCACCGTTCCTTGAATATCGTCGAATGATTAAAGATGTGTGATATTTCGGTGGGATCAAAGCCCTTGTAATAGCTCCGATAGCGACATCCCCAACCCCTCAGCAAGCACCTTGGCCGCGTCTAGGCTGGGGTTAGCGGTGCCCGTCTCAATTCGTGACATGTACGTTCGAACGAACCCGCACCGATCAGCAAAAGCTTCCTGACTGAAGCCCTGACTGGTACGTAGTTCTCGAATTCGTTGGCCGAAGCCCTTTCTTAGATTCTGATTTGGCTGCATGCCCGAATGATGGTCGGAGGTGCACCAATCGTGAACACACCAACTGATGACACACCAATTGATACATTGGTATCCTCACCACTCGCCCACCTTGTACTTGACAGGGATGCCCCCCATGAACGAAAAACTGTTTGTACTGACTACCCAGAAGAAGAAAACGAATCACATTCTGCACGTGATCATGACAGTGCTGACCGGAGGTCTTTGGCTGATCGTGTGGCTCGTTGTTGCTTCGAGCAATCAAGGCCACAACAAGAAACTCGACAAACAAATCAATCAGATCATGCACTACAAGGCACAAGGTCTGAACGACACCGATACTTACAAGCAGATCAAGAGTGACCAATTAAACTCTGATGTGCTTCAAGGTCGGGTTATGTTCGTGATTCTGGTGGTGGTATTTCTGTACTTCTACCTTCGGTAGTTTTTGCATACGTACAGCGGAGCTTCGAGCATGATACTTTTCCAGCTCCGCTGAAGTGTATTCGCACCAAAGTCTTTGCACCGAAAACGTCAGTTTTCAACTGTACTCAGCTCCGGCGTGACCGCCGACAATTCCCTCGGATGTACTTCAGTAACAAATAAAGATCACACAAATCCAGCTCTTTTCTTGTGATTTTGATCTTGCTCTTCTCTGTTGGTGCAGAAATGAATACGAACGTATTCGTTAGTATCCCGTCAGCGGATGCTGACAACTCACCTTCGGTGCAGCAGAGCAAGAGCGTTGATGTGAGTTGATACTATATTTATTTATTGGTGTGTTGATCCAGAATCGGGACGATACGACATTTGTTATGGAACTGGTTATCCCACTCAGACGTTACCGTCTGGGGAGTATCGTGGGGGGCATCACCCGCCCACCCACTGTGTATATATGGTGGGCGTGAGTGGGTGATTCTTCCTATCAGTATCCTGCTGCTGAAATGGCGAGCTCAACTTCTGGATAATGATCAGGGTGCAACCAGCCTTGTCCTTCGCAGTAATCCAAAAATGCATCACTTCCTTTTGGCTCGGGATGATGGAGCTTGATCACTGAAAGGCTCACGCCGGGAACATCCGGAGTGCCTGCGAGTTGGTTAACCTGGTCCAACGCGCGCTCCTGTAGTCGTCCAACAGGCTCCTTAGAAAACCCTTTGACTGCCAGCTTGAGGATGTGCTGACGTGCTGCAAATCTTTGCTTTCTCCTGGCCATTGCAAGATCAACGCCTTCTTCGACATGCTGTATTCCTGACACCCTCATGAACTCATCTACAGCCTCTTGAATGGCATCTTGCAGATTCGAAGCGCATTGCGTGATTACCGTATTCGACTCGACTGGATTGTCTGCATTGATCCAGTCCATAACAAAAATGGCAGACTGTCCTTCTGCTTCTGCACGGTCACGAATCCGCTCCCTCACTCGTTTGAGTTGGTCGGCGGTGCATCGCCCTTTGTACTTACTTTTCTCAGCATCCCATTCACTACCGTAGCATTCGTGCATCACGGCTCGAAACTGGTAGTCCTTGATTCCGCTGCCACGGATCGCTATTGGATAGCACCGAGCGACTGCAAGCTCGAAGGGGGATGTTGGTAGCTTTTTGTCTACAGGCACGCCCTTGATGGCTTGGCGAACGTAATGCTCGGTTTCGCCTGTTGCTTCAATAATCTTCCGGCGGGACATTCCGGTTCTATGGAGTGCGATAACTTTTTCTTTGCGAGGATCAAGGACAGTCGGCGCCTTGGAGGAGGCGTCATCATTTGCAGCATGGGCGGCGAGGGTCAAATTTAGAACGAATGGGTGCTGCATTGTGGGGTTCTCCTGTTCAGTTCAATGTCATAGGCATTCCTCTCGGGTATTGCCGGTTGTTTTGGTTAAATACCGCCCACAAAAAAGCCCCATCTAAAACGCTGTAATAACAGTGTTCGCGTGAGGCTCTTCGAGGTGTCGGTCTGTCCATCGAGACAGTTGATGCACTCTACAGGATTTCGAAAAAATGTCCATCTTTTTTGATGATGGGCATTGACATATAGAAAATTGTAAGTTTGGAGATTTACACTGTCCTTCAATGTAACGCAGTCAACCGGGTTAGTAACTGAAACCATTTTCCGGTGTGACATATGGCCTTTGCTTGATTGGAACTCCCATTTGGCCCCGTAAACACGGGGTGAAGCTGATGGGGGTGATTAAAGTGTGACGAAAGTGGGGCGCGTTTCTTTGGGGTTTTCGAGGGTTTTGACGAGGTTTTCGAGGCAGCCAATACCGCGTGCATCATGGCTGCCCGTTCGCTCGATTAGTCGATCAGGTGCAACACATCTTTGACATTCAGATGGGAGTACCTGGCTACAGATCGAGTGTCCCTGTGGCCCGAGACGATCATGATCTGTGCGTTGTTGAATCCCTTTTTCGCCACGTTGGTGATTCGGGTGTGCCTGAGTTGGTGCAGCCTGACGCTGCTATCAAGTCCAGCCTTCACACGCGCGAGTCGCACGGCCTGCGACACGGCATGTGGGGTTACGGTGAAAATCATGCCATTTGGGTGGCGTCCCAAGGTGGCCATCAACTGGGCAAGTTCAAGAATCTCAACGGCTCGGCGGGTTAGGGGAACTGATCGTGTTCCGTTCTTTCCATCGATCACGTCGGCAATACGGTCTTTGAGGTGCAGGCAGTCTTTCGTCAGTTTGCACGCAAAGGATATGGCAGAGGCGATCCGATTTAGCGCTCTAGCGAGATAGAGCCTCACAACCTTACAGACGCGCTGAAGGCGATCAGGCTACACAGGCACAACAAGAAGTGAAAACGCGCCACAGGAGCGCTCAGAAGGGCTTTTAACAGCAGGTATTTTACGTAGAAACGTTACGTAGAATCCTAAAATGCAAAAAGCCCCGAGACTTTAATCTACGGGGCTTTTCAAATAATGGCGGAGAGATAGGGATTCGAACCCTAGGTACCGGTGAAGGTACAACGGATTTCGAATCCGTCCCATTCGGCCACTCTGGCATCTCTCCAACGGCGCGCATCATAACAACACTTCTGCCGAAAGCAAACCCTCTTTCGAAAATTTTCTCCGTGCTATCAGATGCTTGCGTCGATTAAAGCGGTACACCCAGACGATTGGCGACTTCTTCGTAAGCTTCGATGACGTCACCGAGGCCCTGGCGGAAGCGGTCTTTGTCCATCTTCTTCTTGGTGTCCTTGTCCCACAGACGGCAGCCGTCCGGGCTGAACTCGTCGCCCAGGACGATAGAACCGTCGCTGAACACGCCGAACTCAAGCTTGAAGTCCACCAGCAAGAGGCCTGCGTCGTCGAACAGTTTGCTCAGGACTTCGTTGACCTTCAGCGACAGTTCTTTCATGCGCGCCAGTTGCTCGGCGGTGCCCCAGCCGAATGCCACGACGTGGGATTCGTTGATGAACGGGTCGCCCTTGGCGTCGTCCTTCAGGAACAGTTCGAAGGTGTACGGGTTGAGCTTCATGCCCTCTTCGACGCCCAGACGTTTTACCAGGCTGCCGGCAGCGTAGTTACGCACGACGCACTCGACCGGGATCATGTCCAGCTTCTTCACCAGGCACTCGTTGTCGCCCAGCAGCTTGTCGAATTGGGTCGGGATGCCGGCCGCTTCGAGTTTTTGCATGATGAAGGCGTTGAACTTGTTGTTCACCATGCCTTTGCGGTCGAGCTGCTCGATGCGCTTGCCGTCGAACGCCGAGGTGTCGTTGCGAAACAGCAGGATCAAGCGGTCAGCGTCATCGGTCTTGTAAACCGATTTGGCTTTGCCGCGGTAGAGTTCTTCACGTTTTTCCATGATGGGCTCCGCTTGCTAAGTAGATGGGCTAGGCGATATGGCGCCAGTCGAGCCCTGAATCTTGATCGGCCAGTTGCAGCCAGTCCGGGTCGCACCCGAGGGTGTCGACAAAACATTGCCGGGCCAGCTGCGGCAGGTTGTTCTTGCTGCTCAGGTGGGCGAGAACCAGATGCTGCAAGCCCTGCCACCCCAACTCGGCCACCAGGAATGCCGCCTGATGGTTGTTCAAATGTCCCAGCTCGCCGCCCACCCGCTGCTTGAGAAAGTACGGGTAATGACCACGTGCCAGCATGTCGCGGCAATGGTTGGACTCGATCATCAATGCATCGAGATCCCGATAACCGTCCAGCACCCGCTCGCAGTAGGAACCCAGGTCGGTCAGCAGGCCGAAGCGCCGCTGCTCGTTGTCACTGAATACATACTGAGTCGGCTCTTGCGCATCATGGGCCACGGCAATGACCCCGATGTTCAGTGCGCCGATCTGCAACTGCTCGCCGCCGGCGAGAAAGCCTGCGGGTTCGATCGGTTTGCGCATCCCGCGCAATGTGCCGCGACTGAGGTAAACCGGCAGATTGTAGCGCCGAGACAGCAAACCCACGCCATGCACGTGGTCGGCATGTTCGTGGGTTACGAGTATCGCGCTCAGTTGCGCCGGATTCACACCCAGGCGCAACAGGCGTTTTTCGGTTTCCCGCAGGGAAAAACCACAATCCACCAGCACATACGTATCAGCGCTGGCGATCAGCGTGCCGTTCCCTTGGCTACCGCTGCCGAGAACGGCAAAGCGCATGTGATCAGCCCAGGTTGTCCTGAATCACACTCAACACTTTGCGGGCCACATCGGCCGGCGCAACGGTGTTGATGTTCTTCTCGACGGTTACCTGAACGTTTTCACCGACCTTGCTCAGGCGCACCTGATAACGCTCGGCGCGGGCTTCAACTTCTTCCTTGGTCGGCGCACTGCCGAACAGGCTGCTGAAGAAACCAGGCTTCTCGTCCTTCTTCTCGGCTTTTTCGGCCAGGTTGATGTAATACAGACCCAGGCTGCGGTTGATGTCCTCAACTCGCCATTGACCTTGCTCCAACGCACGACCGACGCTCGACCAGGCACGATCCAGATCCGGACCGACGTTCAACACCGGGTTGCCGCTGCCGTCTTCGCTGAGGCTGACACGGCTTGGGGTATCGAAATCACGCGAAGCCAGCATCGACACCGAACCACCCTTCTCGGATGTCCGGCTCATGCTCGCCAGCATGTCGTCGACCAGCGCTGCGTCCAGGCCAGTGTTGACCGAACGGTTGGTGAAATCGACGTCAGCGGTGCTGCCGGCAGGACGCTCGGCGCTGACCACGTAGATTTCACTGGTGTTGCGCTGCACGCCTGGCTCGATGCGCACCCGCACACGGGTTTCGCTGTCGGCGCCGACACCCGCTGCGCTCAGGCGCTTGGCCATGGCGGCGGACAGCTCGTCGGAATGCTGCCAGGTGGTGGTGAATTCACCGGTTTGCGGACGCTGTTCATCCAGACGGAAACCGTTGTCCTGGAAGAACTGCACCGCCACTGGCCAGACTTCGGCCGGTGGGTGCTGGGCCACGACCCAACGCGAGTCACCGCTCTTCTGCAGCGAGTAGTCGGTTGCATCGGCAATCGCCGTCAGCGGTTGTGGACGCGGTACCACGTATTCGCCCTTGGCAGTGTCATCGGCCACGTTGCGCGGGATCGGCAACAGTGGATCCAGACGCTTGGAGGTGCTGACATTCGGTGGCAATTGCATCGGTGCAGTCTGTTGCGCTTCCAGGTAATCGCTACCACGGTCACGGAAATAACCTTCCGGGCCCCAGACCCATCCGCAGCCACTGGTGCTGGAGATAATCAAGGCAAGTGCGGAAAGTCCGGCCATTCGCTTCATGCGTTGTACTTCCTCAATTAAACCAGGACGCTGCACTGGCGCAGGGCCGTGCGAAGCGTTTCATGACAAGGAGCGCTCAGCCAGGTCAGCGGCAGGCGGATGCCTTCGTGCATCAGGCCCATTTCAACCAAAGCCCACTTCACCGGAATCGGGTTGGCTTCGATGAACAGGTCCTTGTGCAGCGGCATCAGTTTTTCATTGATTGCCCGTGCGGTATCGGCGTCGCCTTTCAACGCGGCCTCGCACAGGTCAGCCATTTCGCGCGGGGCGACGTTGGCTGTTACGGAGATATTGCCTTTGCCACCCAGCAGGATCAGCTCGACCGCGGTCGGATCATCGCCGGACAGCACGATGAAGTCCTTGCTCACGCCGTCGATGATGGCTTTGGCGCGTTTCAGGTCACCGGTGGCTTCCTTGATGCCGATGATGTTCGGCACGGTGGACAGGCGAATCACCGTCTCGGCCTGCATGTCGCAGGAGGTGCGGCCGGGAACGTTGTAGAGAATCTGTGGAATGTCGACGGCTTCGGCAATGTGCTTGAAGTGCTGGTACAGGCCTTCCTGGGTCGGCTTGTTGTAGTACGGCACGACCAGCAGGCAGGCGTCGGCGCCGGCTTCCTTGGCATTGCGGGTCAGCTCGACGGCTTCGCGGGTCGAGTTGGCGCCGGTACCGGCGATCACCGGAATGCGCCCGGCTACCTGTTTGACCACGGCTTTGATGACGGCGATGTGTTCTTCTACATCAAGGGTCGCCGACTCGCCGGTAGTACCGACCGCGACGATGGCATGGGTGCCGTTCTTGAGATGGAAGTCCACGAGTTTGCTGAGGCTGTCCCAGTCAAGACGCCCTTGTGCATCCATGGGAGTGACCAGTGCCACCATACTGCCCGCAATCATGAAACCGCTCCTGCCGGAAAAAGAGAGCGGTAATGGTACTGGCGCCAAGATGCTTGCACAAGCGAAGTACTGCGCCGCCATTCCCCTTGGCGTCGGTTTTCGCTACCCTTCAGACTTTGATCGGTACAGATCAGCTTGTACGCCGGGTTCCAGCCTCCCCTTTCGGCCTCCCAGGCCCCGTTCCAGGGTCGCAGTTGCACGTTCCGCCTTTATTGGAGCGAATTGCGAGCCAGGGTCCGGGGCATTCTGAACGGGCACGCGCAGACGCATCCCGACGGCCAACGCCCATCGACCTACCGACCGCTCATCGCTTTAGGAATGCTGCATGTCCACCCCCACAGTTCGCGAACAATTCCTTGTCATCAGTGCCCTTGGCGCCAACCCCATGGAGCTGACTAACGTCCTGTGCCGCGCCAGCCATGAAAATCGCTGCGCCGTCGTCACGTCCCGCCTGACCCGCCACGGCGAGTGCAGTGCCCTGGTGCTGGAAGTTTCCGGTAGCTGGGACGCGCTGGCCCGCCTTGAAGGCAGCCTGCCGACCCTGGCCAAGCGCCACGCCTTCACCGTCAACGTGGTACGCAGTGCGGCGCTGGAAAATCGCCCGCAAGCACTGCCTTATGTAGCTTATGTCAGCTCTGCGTATCGCCCGGACATCATCAACGAGCTGTGCCAGTTCTTCATGGATCACAACGTCGAGCTGGAAAACCTGACCTGCGACACCTATCAGGCGCCGCAGACCGGCGGCACCATGCTCAACGCCACGTTCACCGTAACGCTGCCGGCCGGCACCCAGATCAGTTGGCTGCGCGACCAGTTCCTGGACTTCGCCGACGCAATGAACCTGGACGCGCTGATCGAACCTTGGCGCCCCCAAAACCCAATGTAAGGAAGCTTTCATGGCCGTTGTCATCGACCAACCCGTTGCGGATTTCGAAGCACCTGCCACCAGCGGGCAGACCATCAGCCTGTCTGCCTTGAAGGGCAAGCAAGTGGTGATCTACTTCTATCCGAAGGACAGCACCCCGGGCTGCACCACCGAAGGCCAGGGCTTTCGTGACCAGTACGCGGCGTTTCAGGCTGCCAACACGGAGATCTTCGGTATTTCCCGCGACAGCCTGAAGTCCCACGAGAACTTCAAGTGCAAGCAGGAATTTCCGTTCGAGCTGATCAGCGACAAGGACGAAGCGGTCTGCCAGCTGTTCGACGTGATCAAGTTGAAGAAGCTGTACGGCAAGGAATACCTGGGCGTCGATCGCAGCACGTTTCTGATCGACAAAAACGGTGTGCTACGTCAGGAATGGCGCGGCGTGAAAGTGCCGGGGCATGTGGATGCGGTGCTGGCTGCGGCTCAGGCGCTGAATAAAGCCTGAAGATCAAAAGATCGCAGCCTGCGGCAGCTCCTACATTGGAATGTGTTTCCCTGTAGGAGCTGCCGCAGGCTGCGATCTTTTGGCTTTTATAGTAACGGAGCCACCACAGGCTCCTTGCGCGGCCATGCATCCAGCACGGCCTTGAACAGCGTCGCCAGCGGAATCGCAAAGAACACGCCCCAGAAGCCCCACAACCCGCCAAACAACAGCACCGCGCAGATGATGGCCACGGGGTGCAGGTTGACCGCCTCGGAAAACAGCAAAGGCACCAGCACGTTGCCATCCAGCGTCTGAATGATTCCGTAGACCGCCATCAGATAAATGAACTGATCGCTCCAGCCCCATTGGAATAGCGCGATCAGCAGCACCGGTACGGTCACCACCACCGCACCGACGTACGGCACGACCACCGACACCCCGACCAGCAACGCCAGCAGCGCCGCATAGTTAAGGCCGAGGGCGACGAAGGCGATGTAGGTCACGCCGCCGCAGATCACGATTTCGATAACCTTGCCACGAATGTAGTTGGCAATCTGCCGGTTCATCTCCTGCGCGACCCGGGTGATCAGCGCCCGCTCGCGAGGCAGATAGCCGCGCACCCACTCGCCGATCATGGCCCGATCCTTGAGAAAGAAAAACACCAGGATCGGCACCAGCACCAGATAGATCATGATATTGACCAGCAGCGGCAGGCTCGACAGCGAAAAGGTCAGCGCCCACTGCCCGAATTTGCCGATTTCACCACGCGCGGCTTCGATGGCCTGCAGCACCTGCTCATCGGAGACCAGGTGCGGATAGCGCTCGGGCAGCAACAGCAGCAGCGACTGCCATTTGGCGAGCATGCCCGGCAGTTCGTTGAACAACGTGATCAACTGATGCCAGAGCAGCGGCAACACCACCACGATAAACACCAGCAACACGCCCATGAACAGCGCAAACACCAGGCCCACCGCCGCCGCACCGGGCACGCGCATACGCTCAAGAGCAAGCACCAGCCCCTGCATCAGGTACGCCAGCACCATCCCCGCCAGTACCGGCGCGAGCATGCCACCGAGCGTGAGCACTGCGGTGAAGGCGAGAAACAGCAGCACTGCCAGTACCACCGCTTCTTCGTCGGAAAAGTAGCGCTGAATCCAGTCGCGTAACACTTTGAACATCAATAATCCCTAGGTCTTTTACGCGGGGGGGGGTCAGGCTTTTTTCAACCAGTAACGATAAACGCCTGCTTCGTCTTCTTCGCGCAGCAGCGTATGACCGGCCAAACGGGCAAAGGTGCGGAAGTCGCGCTGCGAGCCCGCGTCCGTGGCGATTACCTTGAGTATGGCGCCGCTGGGCAGCTTGTTGAGCTCCATTTTGGCCTTGAGCAACGGCAACGGGCAATTCAGGCCACTGGCGTCCAGTTCACAATCATGGGCTACAGCGTCAGTCATTGCGTCACTCCGGTTCAGATGGTCGAGCGGCCTAGAATATCTGGTCGCGGGCCCGGTGTCCGGCTACAGTAAGGTCTTTGTCTTCTAAGGCTTTGTGCATGACATTTCTGCGCCCTACCCTGTTGACGCTCGCTTGCCTGCTCGCCTCACCGGGCTTTGCCGACGATCTGCCGTCACTTGGCGACGCCAGTTCTGCCATTGTCTCACCGCAACAGGAATACCAGCTGGGCCGCGCCTGGCTGGCGATGTTGCGCAGTCAGGTTGCACAACTCAACGATCCGCAACTCAAGGACTACGTCGAGTCCAGCGTCTACAAGCTGGTGGAAACCAGCCAGGTAACTGACCGCCGCCTGGAATTCATCCTGATCAACAGCCCGCAACTCAACGCCTTCGCGGCGCCAGGTGGCGTGGTCGGGGTCAACGGCGGGCTGTTCCTCAATGCGCAGACCGAAGGCGAATATGCCTCGGTACTGGCTCACGAACTGGCTCACTTGTCGCAACGTCACTTTGCTCGCGGCGTCGAAGCTTCGCAACGGATGCAGGTACCGATGATGGCGGCGCTGCTGGCTGGCATCGTGATTGCCGCTGCCGGTGGTGGTGATGCCGGGATCGCGACCATTGCCGGCAGTCAAGCAGCAGCCATTCAATCGCAACGTACCTTCTCGCGCCAGAACGAACAGGAAGCCGACCGTATTGGCATCCTCAACCTGGAAAAGGCCGGATACGACCCGCGCTCGATGCCGACCATGTTCGAACGCCTGATGCGCCAGTACCGCTTCGACGCCAAGCCGCCGGAATTTCTGCTGACTCACCCGGTAACCGAGTCGCGTATCGCTGACACCCGTAACCGCGCAGAACAAGCGCCAGCCGGCGGCATTGAAGACAGCATGCGCTATCAGTTGATCCGCGCCCGCGTTCAGCTGATCTACGAAGAAACACCGGGACTGGGGGCCAAGCGCTTCCGCGCACAACTGGACGAGAACCCGAAGAACGACGTGGCGCGCTATGGCCTGGCAATCGCCCAGGTCAAGGGTGGTCAGCTCAATGAAGCGCGGGAGAACCTCAAGCAATTGCTGGCCAAGTCGCCCAACGAGATCATCTACAACCTCGCGCAGATCGACCTGGACATCACCAACAACCGCCTGCCGGACGCGCAAACCCGGGTTGACCGGATGCTCACGCAATACCCGGGCAATTACCCGCTGAATCAGGTTCGTGTCGATCTGTTGCTGAAACAGAATCGCACCGCCGACGCGGAAAAAGCCCTCGACAGCTTGCTCAAATCTCGTCCGAACGATCCGGACGTGTGGTATCAGGTCGCTGAAACTCGTGGCCTGTCCGGCAATATCATCGGCCTGCATCAGGCTCGCGCCGAATACTTTGCGCTGGTGGGGGACTATCGTCAGGCGATCCAGCAGCTCGATTTTGCCAAACGCAAGGCGGGCAGCAACTTCCCGCTGTCCTCGCGAATCGATGCGCGCCAGCGTGAACTGATGGAGCAGGAACGCATGATCAAGGACATGATGGGCTAAGTGTTCATCAGCGACATAAAAGTTTCAGGCATAAAAAAACCGCCTCTTTCGAGGCGGTTTCTTATTTCACTGCAACCTGATTATTCAGCCAGTTTGAAGGTGATGAAACTCGCGCGACCTTCGCGCAGAACGCGCATCGACACTGAACGGTTCTTCGGCAGCGCCTTGGCGATCTCGCCGAACTCTTTGGTAGAGCCAATGGCCTGGTTGTTCAGGTGCGTGATCACGTCACCCGGCTGCAGACCGATCAGCGCCGCAGGACCATCCTGAACCTCCTTGATCACCACACCGCCCTTGAGGTCGTAGGTTTTCTTCTGCTCAGCGGTCAGTTCCGCCACCGAAACGCCGAGGCGATTGCTGCTGCTTTCCGCACCAGACTTCGGCAGTGCTGCCAGCTCTTTGTCCTCATCAGGAATCGCGCCGACAGTCAGCTCGACATTCTTGCGCTTGCCGTCACGAATCACTTCGAGGTTGGCCTTGGCGCCTGCCTTAAGTGCACCAACCAGATGTGGCAGGTCAGCGGACATGACGATCGGCTGACCGTTCATGCTCAGGATCACGTCACCCACTTGCAAGCCACCCTTGGCTGCCGGACCGTCATCCTGAATCTGCGCAACCAGCGCTCCGGCCGGCTTATCAAGACCGAACGATTCAGCCAGATCCTTGTTTACTTCCTGAATAACCACGCCCAGCCAGCCGCGGCTGACCTTGCCACCGCTTTTCAGCTGATTGGAAACGTCCATCGCCACGTCGATCGGGATGGCGAACGACACGCCCATGAAGCCACCGGAACGGGTGTAGATCTGCGAGTTGATCCCTACCACTTCACCGTTCAGGTTGAACAGCGGGCCACCGGAGTTACCCGGGTTGATCGGCACGTCGGTCTGGATGAATGGCACGTAGTTTTCGTTCGGCAGGCTACGGCCAACGGCGCTGACAATGCCTTGGGTCACGGTGTGGTCAAAGCCGAACGGCGACCCGATCGCCACCACCCACTGACCGGCTTTCAGGTCCTGAGACTTGCCGAGTTTGAGCACCGGCAGATCCTTGCCATCGATTTTCAGCAGGGCCACGTCGGAGCGCGGATCGGTGCCGATCAGCTTGGCTTTCATTTCACTGCGATCTGCCAGACGCACGAGGATTTCGTCGGCATCGGCAATCACATGGTTGTTGGTCAGGATGTAGCCATCCGAAGAAATGATGAAGCCCGAACCAAGCGATTGTGCTTCACGCTGACGGTCGCCGCGCGGCGAACGCTGCTGAGGCGGCATGCCACGCTCGAAGAACTCGCGCAACATCGGCGGCAAGCCTTCCAGGTCAGGCATCTGCTGGTTCACCTTGCGATCCGGCAGTTTCTGCGTGGTACTGATGTTCACCACCGCAGGCGAGGCCTGTTCAACCAGTTGGGTGAAGTCAGGCAAGTCGGCCGCCTGGACAGCGGGGACAGCCTGACCCAGCACCAGCACGGTGGCGAAAATGGAGAGATAAGACTTCAAGCTAAGTATCGACATACAGCTCCCGTTACGACGAGCAGGGTTAAGCGATATGGAGCAAGGAACACCGGGAACCGCGGGCCGGTATTTTTGTTCCGGGAACAACAGACAAGGCCAGAGCCGTGAGGCTCTGACCTATAAAAAACTTTCGGGTGATTTGCAAATGAAAATGCTGAGCAAACATTTCATCTACGTCTCGACGAAGAGGTGGAAATGACTGAAATCAGCTCACTGCTTGCTGGTTGCAGCGCCATCATTGCGCATCGACAAAGCAATGCGTTCAGCTGTGCCAATTGGAATTTCTCCGACCACCGTGACCATCATCTCACCCTCGGGCGTGGTGAGGCGGCGAGAAACGGCAACAGTCGGCCCCAACTGCGTGCGGGTGTCAGTCACTGTCGCACCGTTGAGTGGCTCCAGGAACACCGAGAAACGCGCCAGACCGTCGTCATACATCAGGCTGTTGACCTGAGTCTTGGTTTCCGGATCTTTGTGCGAAGTACTGCTGGTCAGCACGAACCCCGGAGGGAGCCAGTCCGAATGCCAGACCTGAGCCGTCTTCACCGCAGACGCTTTGTCACTGTCCAAGGTGATGGCCTTGCAATCGGTGCCCGCCTGCAAATCTTTATCCGACGGGACATCAGCGGTATCAAGGCTGGTGAACTGGAAACGCTCGAGCAACTGCCCCTTGTCATTGAGCAGCAGTGACTTAAGCGGCAGAGCGGTCTGTTTGTCCAGATGAAGTTCGAAACCATAGCGATGCTGGTCTCGCGGCGTCAGCGATACGATAACCGCATCCCGCCCGGCCACACGCGACTTGCCGATGACAGCAAGGTCATACCAGTTTTTCAGCTTTTGGGGATCAAACGCACGAGCGGTCGAGTTGGAAGAGTCTCCCAACCCCGCAATCAGAGTGCCACTGACACATTGAGTATGCCCATCAATGCGCACCACTTCCTGTGCCGAACCGTCCAGCTGAACCAGGCGCTCGCGAACCTGACCGTTCTGGACACGATGCCAGATGTTATGGGTAGAAAAACTACCGTTACGCTCGTAAACGAAGGTGCCTTGAAAGCTTTGCTGCTGTTCGGCCTGGCCCAGACGGTTCAACCAGTCCTGGGCCTCATCAGCGTGGGCTGGAACAACGAACCAGCCACTGAGCAGAAGCGAAAGTAAAGGTATGGCGCGCATGATCCTCCTTAACGGTTTTCCATGCTTGCTGCACGCGCATAAGGCAAGGCGCTTTCAGTACCTTTCAGTGCAGCCTGCTGGGCATGCTGGCGCAGATAACCTGGCAGACGCTGATCATGCCAGCCTGGCTGACCTTGCAGAACGCCATTGGCCATCGGACCGGTGGTTTCCGAGCTTTCCTTATAGCCTGCCAGCACTGCCGGGCCTTTGGCTTGCGGTGCTACCAGCGAAGGCTGATTGGACTGCTGAGCCAACTCGACACCCGCGATTTCGTCCTGGTTGTACAGACGAACACCCGCCAGTACGGCAACGGTCACCGAAGCGGCAACGGCCAGACGACCGAGGTTACGCCATGGACCACGGGATACTTTGGCTGGAGCCGTTTCGTCTTCCAGCGCAGCAGAGACTGCCGCAGCGATGTCCAGACGCGGAAGCAGCAGGTCCTTGTGCATGGCTGCCCGGGCGATCTGGTAACGAGCCCAGGTCTCACGGGTTTCAACATCGTCCAGTGCATTGATCACTCGACGCAATTCCAATTCGTCCGCTTCGTTATCCATCACTGCGGACAGCGATTCCTGCAGGGCTTCACGACTCATGGCGTTCCTCTCTTGGCTGTCGCCGCTGTCTCAGTTTTCCTGCAACAACGGCTGCAGGGCTTTATCGATGGCCTCCCGAGCGCGGAAAATCCGGGAGCGCACGGTACCCACCGGACACTGCATGACGCTCGCAATGTCCTCGTAACTCAGACCATCGAATTCACGTAAAGTTAACGCCGTACGCAAATCCTCTGGCAGTTGCTGAATGGTTCGATGGACGGTGCCTTCGATCTCATCCCGCAGCAAAGCGCGTTCCGGTGATTCGAGATCCTTGAGGCCATGATCGCCATCGTAGAACTCTGCGTCTTCAGAACTTACATCACTATCTGGCGGCCGGCGGCCGCGTGAAACCAGATAGTTTTTTGCCGTGTTGATGGCAATGCGGTAAAGCCACGTATAGAACGCGCTGTCTCCGCGAAAGTTTCCTAATGCTCGGTACGCCTTGATAAAGGCTTCCTGAGCCACATCCTGGGCTTCATGGGTGTCGTGCACAAAACGCACGATCAACCCGAGAATTTTGTGCTGATATTTCAGCACCAGCAGATCGAAAGCTCGCTTGTCGCCACGCTGAACGCGCTCGACCAGCTGCTGATCCTCTTCCTGGGTTAGCATGAACACTCCTCGATAAGCATGGAGGAGGCTTGCATAACTAAACGACCAGACTTGCAAACATAGACTCGGGCTTTTCGCAAAAGTTCTCCCCCTCCAGGCAAGTTTCCTGCGGGCTCTGATTTGGCACGCACGAAAAACGCAGCGCGGGATAAACCGGCTGCGCGAATAATCTTGTCATCGGTTCGCCGGCAAAAACCCAATCGCAGGTTCTGCATTGAAGCCGACACTGTCCCGTGTTTCTGGCAACTGTCTATTGATCTTGGGCCTCTGGCAAAAGTTCCAATTATTTATAGCCATGCTGGAGCGACATTGAGCGACCGTGCGCTGAAAAAGCCTGTTTCATCCTCGATACAGTTGCCTTTTTCCAAAACGATGAAAAAAAACCTCCGACGAAACGTCAGGCTTTTGTCGTCACAGTAGTTTCACAATGCCATACAAGCCCGGCTATTGTGCCGCTCCACCCCTCTATATACTAGTGGGCTGTGTGGCTGTCTTGACTCGCCGATCCAGCTGTCTTGCGCCAACCCCGATCCGGGTCGCTTTGAGCGGAATCCTGAAATGAGCCAACAGTTTCAACACGATGTTCTGGTGATTGGCAGCGGCGCTGCCGGTTTGAGTCTCGCGCTGACCCTGCCGGGTCATTTGCGCATTGCCGTATTGAGCAAGGGTGATCTGGCCAACGGTTCGACCTATTGGGCCCAGGGCGGCGTCGCTGCCGTGCTGGACGATACCGACACTGTCGAATCCCACGTCGATGACACCCTGAACGCCGGCGGCGGTCTGTGCCATGAAGACGCGGTGCGTTTCACTGTCGAGCACAGTCGGGAAGCCATCCAGTGGTTGATCGACCAAGGCGTGCCGTTCACCCGCGACGAACAGTCCGGCACCGAAGACGGCGGCTTCGAATTCCACCTGACCCGCGAGGGCGGTCACAGTCATCGGCGCATCATCCACGCCGCCGACGCAACCGGCGCAGCGATTTTCACCACCCTGCTCGCCCAAGCCAGAGAGCGCAGCAATATAGAGCTGCTGGAACAACGGGTCGCCGTTGATCTGATCACCGAACGGCGTCTGGGCCTGGACGGCGAGCGCTGCCTCGGTGCCTACGTGCTGAATCGCGCGACCGGCGAAGTCGACACCTACGGCGCACGTTTCGTGATCCTCGCGTCCGGCGGCGCGGCCAAGGTCTACCTCTATACCAGCAACCCCGATGGCGCCTGCGGTGATGGCATCGCCATGGCCTGGCGTTCGGGCTGCCGGGTGGCCAACCTGGAATTCAACCAGTTCCACCCCACTTGCCTGTATCACCCACAAGCCAAGAGTTTCCTGATCACTGAAGCCTTGCGCGGCGAAGGTGCGCACCTGAAGCTGCCCAATGGCGAACGGTTCATGCCGCGTTTCGACAAACGTGCCGAACTGGCACCACGCGATATCGTTGCCCGGGCCATCGACCATGAAATGAAGCGCCTGGGCGTCGACTGCGTCTATCTCGATATCAGCCACAAGCCGGAAGCCTTCATCAAAAGCCACTTCCCGACCGTTTATGAGCGCTGCCTGGGTTTTGGCATCGACATCACCAGGCAACCGATCCCGGTCGTACCGGCGGCGCACTACACCTGTGGTGGGGTGATGGTCGATCAACACGGTCGCACCGACGTGCCGGGGCTGTACGCCATCGGCGAAACCAGCTTCACCGGTTTGCACGGGGCCAACCGCATGGCCAGCAACTCGCTGCTCGAATGCTTTGTCTATGCGCGTTCGGCGGCGGCGGACATTCTTGCGCAACTGGATGCCGTCACCGCGCCAAACGCCCTGCCCGAGTGGGACGCCAGCCAGGTAACCGATTCCGACGAAGACGTGATCATCGCCCACAACTGGGATGAGCTGCGCCGCTTCATGTGGGACTACGTGGGGATCGTGCGCACCAACAAGCGCCTGCAACGGGCGCAGCACCGCGTGCGCCTGCTGCTGGACGAGATCGACGAGTTCTACAGCAACTATAAGGTCAGCCGCGACCTGATCGAGTTGCGTAATCTGGCGCAAGTCGCCGAGCTGATGATCTGCTCAGCCATGGAGCGCAAGGAAAGTCGCGGCCTGCATTACACGCTCGACTATCCGAACCTGCTGCCCGAGGCGCTCGACACTATTCTGGTGCCGCCCACCTACGCCGGCTGAATTTGAGCCGAACTCGCAGGCGTCGGTGCACATCCGCTGCCTGCGAGTCTCGCGGTACGCAGATCGAGCGCACTCGCCGCTCCCCACGCAGACGAAAGCGCAACACCACGATCAACGGCAACGCCAGGCTGTCCGGGCGCAACTGCACCGCTTGCCAGCCCCCCGCCTGATTCCACAACTGCCAGCCATCGGCGTCGCGGCGCAATCGGCAAAAGGCCTGCGGATGCTTCAGCAGTATCTGCCGTGGCAACACCCATGCGGCGTGCAGCACACAGGCGAAAGCTCCGAGCAGACTGGCCCAGAGTGGAATCGACAGGAGAAACAACACACCCACAGCGAACGCCTGGGCCAACAGATACGCCGCCAGCAACTGCCGTGAGGCATGCCAGCGGCATTCGAACGTGTTACTTGGGCTGAACACGGTCCAGGATCATCCGGACCATGCGCTGCAGTTCCGGATCTTCGGATTCGCTGCGCTCCATGAACCAGCCGAACATGTCCTGGTCTTCACAGGTCAGCAGTCGGACATACAAGTCGCGATCGACCTGGTTGAGGTGCGGATAGACCTCCTGCACGAACGGCACCAGCAGCACGTCAAGTTCCAGCATGCCGCGGCGGCTGTGCCAGAAGAGGCGATTGAGTTCAACTTGTTCGACCATGGAGCCCTCCTCAAATAGGCGCGCAGTATACAGCCCCGGCGCAGGTCGCACAGTCGGCTTTGGTCGGGCACCACCGATCCTTTATCAACTACCCATTTCAACAACGCGCCCTTATGATGTGCCCCAGACTTTTTTACCTGCGATGAACCATGGCCGATTCTGCTTTTTTCTGCACCCTGTCTCATGAAGGCGTACTCGCGGTTCGCGGCGCGGATGCCGGCAAATTCCTGCAAGGCCAGTTGACCTGCAACATTAATTACCTCAGCGACAGCCAGGCCAGCCTTGGCGCACGCTGCACGCAAAAAGGCCGGATGCAGTCGAGCTTCCGCATTCTGCTCGAAGGTGACGGTGTGCTGCTGGCGATGGCCAGCGAACTGCTGGAGCCGCAACTGGCAGATCTGAAAAAGTACGCCGTATTCTCCAAGTCCAAGTTGACCGACGAAAGCGCCGCCTGGGTGCGTTTCGGCCTGGAGCACGGCGACCCCGCATTGGCCAGCCTGGGGCTGGAACTGCCGCGCGAGACCGATGCCGTGGTGCGCAACGCAGGCCTGATCGCGATTCGCGTCTCGGCGGATCGCGCCGAGCTCTGGACACCGGCCGATCAAGCCAATGCCATCAAGGCCAAACTCGTCGCCGCCCTGCCGGAAGGCGAGTTGAACCAATGGCTGCTGGGGCAGATTCGCGCCGGTATCGGTCAGGTCATGCCGTCCACCCGCGAGCTGTTCATCCCGCAGATGCTCAACCTGCAGGCCGTCGGCGGCGTGAGTTTCAAGAAAGGTTGCTACACCGGACAGGAAATCGTCGCGCGCATGCAGTACCTGGGCAAGCTCAAGCGTCGCCTCTATCGCGTGCGACTGGACGCGAGCGAACTGCCTGAGCCGGGTACCCCGCTGTTCGCCCCAAGCCACAGCAGCGCCATCGGCGAAGTGGTGATTGCCGCCCGCGCCGCAGAAAAGATTGAACTGCTGGCGGTGTTGCAGGCCGAAGCTGCCGAAGCGGGTGATCTGCACCTGGGTGCCCTCGAAGGCCCAGCGCTGCATTTGCTCGACCTGCCCTACGAACTGGATCGCGACCGCGAAATCCAGCGCTGATCGCAGCTTTTGTTGCAACACCCTAGAGAATCTACATGAGCGAGCTGGCGGATAAGGTCCAACAGGATTTGGTTGAGGCCATCGATAACGATGACCTGGTTCTGCCAACGTTACCGGAAGTGGCCCTGCAAATTCGCAAGGCCGCCGAAGATCCGGAGATCAGCGTCAGCGATCTGAGCAAAGTCATTGGCCGCGACACGGCACTGTCGGCGCGCCTGATCAAAGTGGTCAACAGCCCGTTGCTGCGTGCGACCCAGGAAGTCACCGACCTGCACACCGCGATCACTCGGCTGGGGGTGAACTACAGCAGCAACCTGGCGATCGGGCTGGTGATGGAACAGATCTTCCACGCCCGCTCCGACGTGGTCGAACAGAAGATGCGCGAAGTCTGGCGCAAGAGCCTGGAAATCGCCGGCGTCAGCTACGCCCTGTGCCGCCGCCACACCCAACTCAAACCTGATCAGGCAGCGCTGGGCGGACTGGTGCATCAGATCGGCGTGCTGCCGATCCTGACTTACGCCGAAGATCACTACGAACTGCTGTCGGATCCGGTCAGCCTCAATCATGTGATCGACCACATTCACCCGCTGCTGGGCGACAAGCTGTTGCGGGTCTGGGAATTTCCCGAGCAATTGGTGGAGCTGCCTGGGCTGTATCTGGATTTCAAGCGCGACTCGGCACAGATCGATTACGTCGATCTGGTGCAGGTGGCGAGCCTGTATTGCCACAAGGACAGTGATCATCCGATTTCACGGATTGACCCACTCAGTGTGCCGGCATTCAGAAAGCTTGGGATCGATCCGGAGAACAAGCAATTGTGTGCAGATCTGGAAGAGTCGCGGACGATGTTTTACTGACCTGTGGCGAGGGAGCTTGCTCCCGCTGGGCTGCGAAGCAGCCCCAAAACCAGGCGGCCTCCCTTCATCAGGCAAACCTTGCACTCAGGGATCACGACTGCTGCGCAGCCGAGCGGGAGCAAGCGCCCTCGCCACAAAAGCCATCTCGGCTGCTATCCGGCAATAAAACTCACCCGAACCTTCAAACCGGCCTGCTCGCCATCATGCAAGGTGATCTGCGCCAGATGCGCCCGGCAGATCTCTCCGACAATCGCCAGCCCCAACCCTGAACCCGCCACCTGTTGATTGCGCCGGTAGAAGCGTTCAAACACCCGATCACGCTCCTCCAGCGGAATCCCCGGCCCGTCATCTTCAACCTCAAGCACCGCCGGTGCCGCGACCCGCAGAATCACGTTGCCGCCCGGTGGCGTATGCGCCAGGGCGTTGTCCACCAGATTGCTCAACAGTTCATTGAGCAACGTCGGCTCGCCGCGCAGCCATACCGGTTCATCCGCCTCCAGCGCCAGTGCGACGCCGCGCGCGTGGGCCAGAGGCGCCATGGCCATGCCCAGTTCGCGGGCCAACTGACTCAGATCCAATAATTGCGCGCCGCCCTCGGCAATCGCCCGGGCACCGTTTTCCACCCGTGCCAGCGACAGCAGTTGATTGGCCAGATGGGTCAGGCGGTCAGTGCTTTGCGCCGATGACTCCAGGGTCGTGCGCCAGGTTTCCGGCTCGCTGGAACGCAGCCCCAACTCCAGCCGCGCCTTCAATGCTGCCAGTGGCGTGCGTAGTTCGTGAGCGGCATCGGCAATGAACTGCGCCTGCCGCTCGAACTGCCCACGCAGGCGCTCGGTGAAGTGATTGAGCGCGCGCACCAGCGGCCACAATTCATGTTGCACCTCCACCAGCGGCAGCGGCCGCAAATCATCGGGCTGGCGCTCCTCCACCGCCGTGCGCAGACGTTCCAGCGGGCGCAGCGCAGCACTCACCGCGAACCACACCAGCAACAATGCACCGATCGCGAGCATGCCCAGACGCAACAGCGTATCGGCCGCCAGACTGCGCGCCATGGCGACGCGCGCCTCATCGGTTTCGGCGACGCGGATTTCCGCCATGCCGTTCATGTTCGGTTCGGTGACCGCTTTAAGCAGGCTGACCACGCGCACGTTCTGCCCGCGATAGGTCGCGTTGTAGAAGCGCGCGAGCGCCGGGTAATCGTCGGTTCTTGGCGTACCGGGTGGCGGCCCGGGCAGGTTTTCGTAGCCGGAAATCAGCTTCTGGTGGATGTCGTTGACCTGGTAATAGATCCGCCCGGCACTGTCGTAGGCGAAAGTATCGAGGGCCACGTAGGGCACATCGGCGCTGAGCGTACCGTCGCGTTGCGAGAGGCCGGCGGCGATGGTTCGCGCCGAGGCCAGCAGGGTTCGGTCGTAAGCCGTGTCGGCAGCTTCGCGTCCGTTCCAGTACGCGCTCAAACCACTGGCGAGCATCAATACCACCAGCAACAACGCGAGGTTCCACAGCAACCGCCAGCGCAGGCTGCTGGGCTTATGCATCGCGGCTTTCCAGCAGGTAACCGAGGCCACGGAAAGTCACGATCGCCACAGGCTGGCCGTCGAGTTTCTTGCGCAAGCGATGCACGTAGATTTCGATGGCGTCGGGGCTGGCTTCTTCGTCGAGCCCGAACACCTGCGCGGCGAGTTGCTCCTTGCTCATCACCCGTCCCGGGCGGGCGATCAATGCTTCGAGCACAGCCTGTTCGCGAGAGGTCAGGGTCAGCAATTCTTCGCCGAGGCTGAAACGTCGGGTGTCGAGATCGTAGGCCAGCACGCCGCAACGCTGCTGGCGTTCGCCACCGAGCACACTGCGTCGCAGCAGGGCTTTGACCCGCGCTTCGAGTTCGCTCAGTTCGAACGGTTTGGCGAGGTAATCGTCAGCGCCGAGATTCAAGCCGTGTACGCGGTCCTTCACATCGCTGCGCGCCGTCAGCATCAGCACCGGCAGGTTCTTGCCGCGTGCGCGCAGGCGCGCCAGCACCTCGAACCCGTCCATGCGCGGCAGGCCGACATCGAGGATCGCCATCGCGTATTCCTCGCTGCCCAGCGCCAGGTCGGCGGCCACGCCATCGTGCAGCACGTCCACGGTCAGACCGGTGCTCTTGAGCGCCTGGGCGACGCTTTCGGCCAGCTGCAAATGGTCTTCGACGAGCAGAACACGCATGGATCCTTACCTCATTCAGGGATGGCCGACGCCATTCTTTGCCGCGGAGTTTACAGCCGCAACCGCCACTGTGAAGCCCGAAAACCGCGAAATCCAGCTGAAAGGTTAGCGAAAGGTTAGGCCGTTAGAGTCCGGTCACGGACAGTTTCGACTGCCGTCGCTGCTGCCACACAGCGCTACGAAAAACGCCACGAAGCGTTTTCGACCAATAAGAACAATAAACGGAGTACACCGCGCATGCCGTCCTTGCAGACCAAGGCTTTCACGCCCGCTCGCCCTTTGCGTTTCAGCCACACCGCCCTCGCCAGTGCCGCCGCCCTCGCCGGTTTTTCACCGCTGAGCTACGCCGACTTCATCAAAGACAGTTCCGCCACCTTCGAAACCCGCAACATGTACTTCAACCGTGACTTTCGCGACGGCACCAGCGCCCAGCAAAGCAAGCGGGATGAATGGGCCCAGGGTTTCATGCTCAACCTGCAATCGGGTTACACCGACGGCACCGTGGGGTTCGGTGTCGATGCGCTGGGCATGTTGGGGGTCAAACTTGATTCGAGCCCGGATCGCACCGGCACCGGCCTGTTGCCGACCCACGATGACGGGCGCGCCGCTGACGAATACTCCAAAGTCGGCCTGACCGGCAAAGTGAAAATCTCCGCCACCGAACTGAAAATCGGCAGCCTGATGCCTGAATTGCCGATCCTCAAACCGAACGACGGGCGCATCCTGCCGCAGACCTTTGAAGGCGGTTTACTGACCTCCAAAGAGATCAAGAACCTGACCTTCACCGGCGGGCGTCTGGAGAAAGCCAAGGATCGCGACAGCACCGATTTCGAGGACATTGCCCTCAACAACAAGAACAGCCGTTTCGCTGGCACCGTGGCCGGCAAGCATTTCGATTTTGCGGGCGTGGACTACAAGTTCACCGACAAGATCACCGGCAGCTACCATTTCGCCCAACTTGACGAAGTCTACAACCAGCATTTCTTCGGGCTGGTCGCCTCGCGGCCGATGGGCCCGGGCACATTCGCCACCGACCTGCGTTTTGCGGTCAGTGACGATCAGGGCGCGGCCCGTGGTGGCGAGATCGACAACCGCTCGCTCAATGGCCTGGTCAGCTATGCCCTGAGCGGCCACAAGTTCACCGCCGGTTATCAGCACATGTCCGGCGACAGCGCCTTCCCGTATGTCGATGGCAGCGACCCGTATCTGGTCAACTTCGTGCAGATCAACGACTTCGCCGGCGCCGAAGAACGCTCGTGGCAGGCGCGTTACGACTTCGACTTTGCGCGCCTCGGCATCCCCGGCCTGTCGTTCATGAGCCGTTACCTGAGCGGTGACAACATCAAGCTCAAGAATGGCGATGAAGGCAAAGAGTGGGAGCGCAACACCGAGATCAAATATGTAGTACAAAGCGGCGCCTTGAAGGACGTTGCCGTCCGCCTGCGTAATGCCACCTACCGTTCCAACTACTCCGCTCGCGATGCCGATGAAGTGCGTCTGCTGGTGAGCTATAGCGTTGCCCTTTGGTAATTGATTGAAATGCTGCGGGTTGGAAGATCAAAAGATCGCAGCCTGCGGCAGCTCCTGCAAAAAGCCCTACAACAAGAAGACCGTGGAGAAACCAATGAACTTATCACTGCGTAAAGTTGCTCTGGCCGCTGGCGTCATGCTGTTCGCCGGCCAACTGATGGCCGAACCGAAGCGCCCGGAATGCATCGCCCCGGCCTCCCCCGGCGGCGGTTTCGACCTGACCTGCAAACTGGCGCAAAGCGCGCTGGTCAATGAAAAACTGCTGACCAAACCGATGCGTGTGACCTACATGCCCGGCGGTGTCGGCGCGGTGGCGTACAACGCGGTCGTCGCTCAGCGTCCGGCCGATGCGGGCACGCTGGTGGCGTGGTCCAGCGGTTCGCTGCTGAACCTGGCGCAAGGCAAGTTCGGCCGTTTCGATGAAACCAATGTGCGCTGGCTCGCGGCCGTCGGCACCAGCTACGGCGCCATCGCGGTGAAAAGCGACTCTCCCTACAAGACCCTCGACGATCTCGTCAAAGCCTTGAAGAAAGATCCGAGCTCGGTGGTCATCGGCTCCGGCGGCACCGTCGGCAGCCAGGACTGGATGCAAACCGCCCTGATCGCCAAGGCTGCCGGGATCAACCCGCGTGACCTGCGTTACGTCGCCCTCGAAGGTGGCGGCGAAATTGCTACCGCGCTGCTTGGCGGGCACATCCAGGTCGGCAGCACCGACATCTCTGACTCCATGCCGCACATCCAGAGCGGTGACATGCGCCTGTTGGCAGTATTTGCCGACAAACGCCTCGACGAGCCGGAAATGAAAGACATCCCGACCGCCCGCGAGCAGGGTTACGACATCGTCTGGCCAGTGGTTCGCGGTTTCTACCTCGGGCCAAAAGTCAGCGACGAAGACTACGCCTGGTGGAAAGACGCCTTCGACAAACTGCTGGCCTCGGACGATTTCGCCAAGCTGCGCGATCAGCGTGAACTGTTCCCGTTCGCCATGACCGGCCCGGAGCTGGACACCTACGTGAAGAAGCAGGTGGCGGACTACAAGGTGCTGGCCAAAGAGTTCGGCCTGATTCAGTGATCGTCTCTGTCTAGCGGCTGTGGCCTCGCGCATCGAGGCCTCGGCACAGGAGTTTCCCATGCTCTTACAACGCATTTTCGCCTCGGTGCTATTGCTGGCCTGCGTCGGCCTGGCGCTGATGGCGTGGCCGTATCAAGCGGCTTTTTCTTATGAACCGGTCGGCCCGCGTGCCTTTCCCCTGCTGATGCTCGGCCTGATGGGCCTGGCGCTACTGTACATGGTGTTCCGCCCGGCCCCCATCAAACACAGCGCGGACGAACCGCCGCTGGATCGCGAAACCCTGATCAAGATCGGCATCTGCGTCGTCCTGCTGTTGGTGTTCGCCGGCACATTTGAATCGCTGGGTTTCATCATCGCCAGCGTCATCACCGGCATCCCGATGGCACGCCTGTACGGCGGTCGCTGGTTGCCGAGCGTGGCGATCATCAGCCTGATGGCCATCGGTCTTTACCTGCTGTTCGACCGTTTGATGGACGTTCCGCTGCCCCTTGGCCTGCTCAGCGTTCTGGAGAACTGATATGGATACTCTTGGCTATTTGGGTCAGGGTTTTGGCGTTGCGCTGAGCCCCTACAACCTGGTGACCGCGCTGTGCGGCACACTGATCGGCACTGTTGTCGGCCTGTTGCCGGGCCTGGGTCCGATCAACGGTGTGGCACTGCTGATCCCGATCGCATTCGCCCTTGGCCTGCCGCCGGAGTCGGCGCTGATTCTGTTGGCGGCGGTGTATCTGGGCTGCGAATACGGCGGGCGGATCAGCTCGATCCTGCTGAACATTCCAGGCGAAGCCTCCACCGTGATGACCACCCTCGACGGTTACCCGATGGCCCGCAAAGGTCTGGCCGGTGTGGCGCTGTCGCTGTCGGCATGGAGTTCGTTCATCGGTGCATTCATTGCCACCTGCGGCATGGTGCTGTTCGCCCCGCTGTTGGCGAAATGGGCGATTGCTTTCGGCCCGGCGGAATACTTCGTACTGATGGTGTTCGCGATTGTCTGTCTTGGCGGCATGGCCGGTGATCGTCCGCTGAAGACGTTTATCGCGGCGCTGATCGGCCTGTTCCTGTCGACCGTGGGCATCGACGCCAACAGCGGTGTGTACCGTTTCACTGGCGACAACATTCACCTGACCGACGGCATTCAGTTCGTGGTGCTGGTGCTGGGCCTGTTTTCCATCAGCGAAATTCTCCTGCTGCTGGAAAAAACCCACCACGGCCAGGAAGCGGTGAAAGCCACCGGCCGGATGATGTTCAACTTCAAGGAAGCGGCTTCTGTATTCGTGGTCAACGTCCGCTGCGGCGTGCTGGGTTTCATCATGGGCGTGTTGCCCGGTGCCGGCGCGACCCTCGCCAGTGCCGTGGCCTACATGACCGAGAAACGCATCGCCGGCGCCAGCGGCAAGTTCGGTGAGGGTGATGCCCGTGGCCTCGCCGCGCCGGAAACCGCCATTGGCGGTGCCGCCTGCGGTGCACTGGTGCCGATGCTGACCCTCGGCGTTCCCGGTTCGGGCACCACGGCGGTGATGATCGGCGCCCTGTCGCTGTACAACATCACTCCGGGGCCGCTGCTGTTCCAACAGCAACCGGACATCGTCTGGGGCCTGATCGCTTCGTTGTTCATCGCCAACGTCATGCTGGTGATCCTCAACATCCCGATGATCCGCATCTTCACCCGCATCCTCGCCGTGCCGAACTGGGCGTTGGTGCCCGTCATCGCCATCATTACCGGGATTGGCGTGTATGCGGTGCATGCCACCACGTTCGACCTGTTCCTGATGATCGGTATCGGCATCTTCGGCTACATCCTGCGCAAGCTGGACTTCCCGCTGTCGCCGCTGTTGCTGGGCTTCATCCTTGGCGAACTGATGGAGCAGAACCTGCGTCGCGCCCTGTCGATCTCCAACGGTGCGCTGGAAATCCTCTGGTCGAGCCCGATCACGCTCGGCGTCTGGGTACTGACTGGGATCATGCTGCTGATGCCGATCATCCGCATCTGGCGCAAACGTGCGGCAGCGCAACGCACCATCGCCGATGTCTGATCGTTCGTCCCTCAGAAGCTGGTGGGCTACCCCGCTGGTCGGTCTGCTTGGCGGTTTTATCGCCAGCCAGATCGGCTGGCCGCTACCGTGGATGATCGGCTCGTTGCTGGCGATCATCCTGGTGCGCTGCCTGACCCCGTGGCAACTTACGGAAATCCCCGGCGGGCGCAAATGCGGGCAATGGATTGTCGGCATCGGCATCGGCCTGCACTTCACCCCGCTGGTGTTGGAGCAGGTGCTCAGTCACTTCGGTCTGATTTTCTTCGGTGCGCTGGTCACCAGTCTCTCGGCGGTGGTCGGCGTGTGGCTGATGCGCCGCACCGGCGAAGATCGCGCCACGGCGTTTTTCTCGAGCATGCCCGGCGGCTCCGGGGAGATGGTCAATCTCGGCGCGCGCAACGGTGCGCTGCTCAGCCATGTCGCGGCCGGGCAGAGTCTGCGGGTGCTGGCGGTGGTGTTGTGTGTACCGGCGGCGTTCAAATATCTGCTGGGCGACGGCACGCCGATTTCCCACGCCGGCAGCGTCGATTGGCGCTGGCTGGCGATTCTGTTTCCCACAGGCGCCCTGCTCGCCTGGCTCTGGCAGCGTTTGCGTCAACCCAATCCGTGGCTGTTCGGCCCGTTGCTGGTCAGTGCCACGGTGAGCATTACCTGGGATTTGCACATTGGCCTGCCGGACGGAGGCAGCCAGATCGGCCAGTGGCTGATCGGCAGCGGGCTGGGCTGTCACTTCAATCGACAGTTCTTCCGGCGCGCGCCGTCATTCATGGGGCGTACGTTGATCGGCACGGCGTTGACCATGTTGATCGCCACCCTGGCGGCACTGGGCTTGAGTGCACTGACCCATCTGGATCTGCGTTCGCTGACGTTGGGCATGATGCCCGGCGGCATTGCCGAAATGAGTCTGACGGCGGAAACCCTGCAACTGTCGGTGCCGCTGGTGACGGCGATGCAAGTGATGCGGCTGTTGTTTGTGCTGTTTCTGGCGGAGCCGTTGTTCAAGTATTGGAACCGTAATCCCGAGTGATACCGAGTCGACTTCATCGCTGGCGAGCCAGCTCCCACAGGATTGTGGTTGCCACAAATCGTGTGTACACCCCTGAAACCTTGTGGGAGCTGGCTTGCCAGCGATAGGGCCAGCCCGGTCAACCGATCAAACCGGCGGCAACCGCCACTCGATCGGCGCTTCACCATTCTGCTCAAGAAACTTGTTGGTCCGGCTGAAATGCCCGCAGCCCAGGAAGCCACGATATGCCGACAACGGCGACGGGTGCACCGAGGTCAGCACCAGGTGCTTGGTCGCATCAATCAGCTTCTGTTTGCTCTGCGCATGCGCGCCCCACAGCATGAACACCAGATGCGGCTGACGTTCGCTGACCACCTCAATGATCCGGTCGGTGAAGAACTGCCAGCCTTTATCCTTGTGCGCGTTGGCATTGGCGCGCTCGACGGTCATGGTGGTGTTGAGCATCAACACGCCCTGATCGGCCCAGCTCTGCAGGTAACCGTGATTGGGGATGTCGATGTTCAGGTCGCGTTTCAACTCCTTGTAGATGTTGACCAGCGATGGCGGCGCCGGCACGCCCGGTTGCACCGAGAAGCACAAGCCATGGGCCTGGCCCGGGCCGTGGTACGGGTCCTGGCCGAGGATCACCACTTTGACCTTATCCAGCGGCGTCGAATTCAGCGCGTTGAAAATCAGCGGCCCCGGCGGATAGATCTCCTTGCCGGCCGCCCGCTCCTGCTGCAGAAAATTGCGCAACTCTGCCATGTAAGGCTGGTCGAATTCAGCACGCAGTGCCTCCTTCCAGCTCGGTTCGAGTTTGATACGGTCGTCAGCAGTCATGGTCATACCCGGCAAAAACAATGGGGCGAACCCTAGGAAAGCCGACCACGCTTGTCAATTGATCTGACAGAGATCCGGCACTTTCCCGCACAGCGATCATACTGATCGTTCAAATTCCCGATCGAGGTCACGATGAATCTGCACTTCGAAGAACTCACCGGCACTGACGGCGCCCGCCTCGGTATCGCCAGCCTGGATGCTGAAAAGTCGCTCAACGCGCTGTCCTTGCCGATGATCAACGCCCTGAGCGACAAGCTGAACGCCTGGGCCAAGGATCCACAAATCGTCTGCGTGCTGCTGCGCGGTAACGGCGCCAAGGCATTCTGCGCCGGCGGCGAAGTGCGCAGCCTGGTGGAAGCCTGCCGCGCCCATCCCGGCGAAGTCCCGCCACTGGCCGCGCAGTTTTTCGCCGCCGAATATCGCCTGGACTACAGCCTGCATACCTACCCCAAACCGCTGATCTGCTGGGGCCACGGTTACGTGCTCGGCGGCGGCATGGGCCTGTTGCAAGGTGCCAGCACGCGGATCGTCACGCCGAGCAGTCGCCTGGCGATGCCGGAGATCACCATCGGATTGTATCCGGACGTCGGGGCCAGTTGGTTTCTCTCCCGGTTGCCGGGCAAGCTCGGCTTGTTCCTCGGTTTGACCGGTGCGCACATGAACGGGCGTGATGCGATCGATCTGGATCTGGCCGACCGCTTTCTGCTTGAAGAGCAGCAACCGCAACTGATCGAAGGCCTGCTGCAACTCAACTGGCAGGAACAGACCGACATGCAACTCAACAGTCTGCTCAAGGCCCTGCAACAGGAAGCCGTCGAGCAGATGCCCGAAGCGCAGTGGTTGCCGCGCCGCGAGCAGATCGACGAACTGCTCGACGTCAGCAACGTCATCTGCGCCTGGAAAGCCATCAGCCTGCAACGCGACAGCAACGACCCGCTGATCGCCCGCGCCGCGAAAACCCTGAGCGAAGGCTCGCCGCTGACCGCACATCTGGTCTGGGAACAGATCCTCCGCGCCCGCTACCTGTCACTGGCTGAAGTCTTTCAGATGGAATACACCCTGAGCCTCAATTGCTGCCGGCATCCGGAGTTCAGCGAAGGGGTGCGGGCGCGATTGATCGACAAGGATCAGAAGCCGCACTGGCATTGGCCGGATATCAACAATGTGCCGGAGGCGGTGGTCGAGGCGCATTTTCACAAGGTGTGGGAAGGTCGGCATCCGTTGGCGGATTTGACGGTTTACTGACGGCCCGGCAAATCGCAGGCAGAAAAAAAGCGGCGCTCAATGCGCCGCTTTTTTGTTTGCGGATGATTACCAGCGACCGCCTCGCCCGCCGTGGTCACCGCGGTTACCGTGATGATCACGGCCACCACGGTCCCGATCCCAACCCCCACCGCGGTGACCGTCCCAGCGCCCGCGATCATTGTCGTGCCAGCGACGACTTTCGTAGTAGCGCGGCGCTGGTTGGTAGTAGCGCGGCGCCGAGTAGTAACGTGGCGCTGGCTGGTAGTAACGCGGGGCCGCCTGGTAGTAGCGAGGGGCCGAGTAGTAGGTGCTGCCACCGCTGTAATAGGTGCCGCCAGTGTTGTAGTACGCCGGAGCGGGTGACGTGTAGACCTCCGAGCTGTAGTAACTGTCTGCGTAGGAGTAAGGAGCGCAACCGGCAACGGAAAACATCATCGCAGCAAGTAGAAGAATTCGTCGATACATGGCGGCCTCCTGGACCGCGGGTAGCCGCACCAGCGACGCTGGCAGGCATCAGTCGTTTATTCGGTGACTGACGCAATATCTGACAGCGTTTTCCGAATCTGGTGCGCTTTCGTAACAAGTTGAAACATGTGATTGATGAAATCCTGTTCATTTGGAAAACGCTTTCATTCAGCCACCGATCAGTGGTGCCCACCGTGATAGCCGCCGCCGTGGTAACCGCGTCCATAACCGCCGCGATAGCCGTAGCCGCCGTAGTAATAATGAGCACCGCCGTAGTAACGCGGTCCGTAATATCCGCCGTAGTAATACGGCGAATAATAGCCGGGGTAGTAGTAAGTGGCGGGATAAGTGTCGTAAGGCCCGGCGTAGTAATAACAACCGGACAGACCCAGGCCGAGCACCGCTCCCAGCAGCACCCGGCGCAACAGTTTTGAAGTACTCATGACGGCCTCCTGAAAGACCAGCGGCCGCAGCAAGACAGCGCAGCCGACACAGTTTTGACTGTCAGTTCCGGGGCAAGTGCCGGGCGTGGAAAGGCTTCAGATCAGCGGCGTCAGTCACACTGAAAATCCTCTGTGGTAGCAGGCTTGCACCCACAGCTGGCCTTCGAGCTTGCACAGGCTACCGTCCCGGGCCGATCATGCGATGTAACGGGCCAAGCAAACCGGCCGTAACCGCACCTGCGTGGAAATGCCTCATCCGACTTATGCCTGATTCCGACACCAAACCCGACCTCTGCCCGGCCTGCGGCGCGCGCAACGACTGCACCCTGGCCGACCCGCGCACCGCCGACCGCGCCTGCTGGTGCTACGGCGTATCCATCGATCCGGCAGTCCTTGAAGCGCTGCCGCCGGAGCTGCGTGACAAGTCCTGCCTGTGCCCGCGTTGCGCCCAGGTCGAGGCGCAACTGCAAGCGGCCAAGCCGTCGATCCCGTAAGATGCGTGCCCCGCTACCTGCCGATTTCTGACCATGCGCGTCGACCGTTTCCTCAGTAACCTGCCCCGCTATAACCGTCAGCAGGTTCGCCTGTTGCTGGTGGAAAAGCGCGTGCGCATTGACGGAAAAGTCGTCAGCGATCCCCACAGCGAAGTCCTGGAATTCAGCCGCGTCGAAGTCGACAACGAAGTGCTGCAAAGCGGTAAACCGGCGCGCTACTTCATGCTGCACAAACCGCCTGGCTGCGTCAGTGCGACCCGCGATCCGCAGCACCCGACCGTGCTCGATCTGATCCATGAACCGGACAAGGACGACCTGCATATCGCCGGGCGTCTGGACTTCAACACCACCGGGCTGATGCTGATCACCAACGATGGCAGCTGGTCACGGCGTCTGACCCAGCCACAGACCAAACTGCCAAAGGTCTATTACGTCGAGACCGAACAGGAAATCGGCCCGGGATATGCGATCAAGTTCGCCGAGGGGGTCTATTTCGCCTTCGAAGACTTGACCACCCAACCGGCGCAGCTGGAAGTGCTCGGCCCACGAGCTGCGCGGCTGAGCATCGTCGAAGGTCGCTACCATCAGGTGAAGCGCATGTTCGGTCACTTCAACAACAAAGTGCTGCGCCTGCACCGCGAATCCATGGGCCCGCTGGCGCTGGATCACGCGCTAAAACCGGGCGAATACCGCGCTTTGCGCACCGAAGAGATTCATTTGTTCTAAGCCGGCGACCGCTCAGCAGAAGTTGTCGAACAATTTACCAACGGCACTTGCGCGATCCCCATCCCACTGCTTGAATCAGGACGTCGGCCAAATTGTGACCGATGAGTCACAACATACATCCAAGAAACTTTTTGCCGGTCGTCAGCCCTCCGGGTTGCGCCTCAGCCGGCAGACTGCCCGCCAATAACAACACCCGTCGACCGCAGTCATGGATCGACATGGGCCAAGCAAATTCCAGGCGTATGCCTACCTGTCACAAAGCTCGTGCAATCTCTATTTGCGCGCATACCCGCTTGCTTGCCAGGAGTCTTATGACATGAGGCCAGAAATCGCTGTGCTGGATATACAGGGTCAGTATCGGGTTTACACGGAGTTCTATCGCGCAGACGCCGCAGAAAAGACCATCATCCTGGTCAACGGCTCGATGGCCACGACTGCGTCGTTTGCTCAAACCGTGAAAAATCTGCACCCGCAATTCAACGTGGTTTGCTATGACCAGCCCTACGCGGGCAGGTCGAAAATCCACAACCGTCACGAGAAACATCTGACCAAGGAAGTCGAAGGGGAGATCCTGCTGGAGCTGATCGATCATTTCGGTGCCGAACACGTGCTGTCGTTTTCCTGGGGCGGCGCCGCGACCATGGTCGCCCTCGCCCATCAGCCTCGGCGCATCGAAAAAGCCGTGATCAGCTCGTTCTCGCCAGTGATCAACGCACACATGCTTGATTACCTGGAGCGCGGTGTCGACTACCTCGGCCAGCGCGATGGTGATCGGGTCGGGCACCTGGTCAACAACACGATTGGCAAACACCTGCCGTCACTGTTCAAGCGCTTCAACTATCGCCACGTCAGCAGCCTGGCCGAGCACGAATACGGGCAGATGCACTTTCACATCAACGACGTGTTGCACAGTGATCGTCAGTGCTATCTGAACGCAGCGAAGAAAATCAACGTGCCGGTGCTGTTCCTCAACGGCGAATGGGATGAATACACCGCCGCCGAAGACGCCCGACTGTTCGGCAACCACGTGGCGCACAGCACCTTCACCACGCTGCAGGCTACTGGGCACTTCCTCGACATGGAGCACAAGGCTGCGTGCCGCGATAGCCAGAACGCCCTGCTTGGTTTCCTGAAACCGTCACAGCAAACGAGCCGAACGCGTTATGCGTTCGTTCAGGATCACCATGCACTGGCCATTTGAAAAAGTGTCGTCGCGAGCGGGTCTGTGGGGCTGAAAAACCAGTATCGATGGCCCTGCAGATTCGCCCGCGAATGACCGTTTTCAATGCTGTAACGCGCTGCGAGGAAAAGAAAACCTTCAAATTCGCGCCCGACTCTGGTACAAAGTCAGCCGCTCTGAGCGGGTATAGTTTAGTGGCAAAACGAAAGCTTCCCAAGCTTTAGTTGAGGGTTCGATTCCCTCTACCCGCTCCACTCAATCGGGTCTCACGTCGTGGTTATGACGCGGGATGCAGGAACAGAAAAAACCGGCCTACAGGGCCGGTTTTTTTTGTGTCCGGGATTTGTCCGCATTGCCCCGTAAAGGCCTGCAACACACCCATCATTCCAACGCGAAGCCCCAGCCTAGACTGGACCTTGCCAGCGAGCCAATTAAAAGACGATGACCGCTTGGTGGTTATAGTGTTGATCAAAAAAAATCAGTAGTTATAGTACCCACCAAGCACACCACAAGGAGGTGTTGTGAATAGCCGCTTTTTAATCGGTCAACTCGTCGCAGACGGTTGGTATCTGGTGCGGGTCAAGGGCAGTCATCATCACTTCAAACATCCCATCAAACCTGGTCTGGTGACGGTGCCGCATCCAAAGAAGGATCTGCTTAAAAAAACGGCCATCAGCATTTTGAAACAGGCGCTGCTTTGACTCACGCCACCGACAGCGTCCAGGAGGTCCACGAACATGCTTTACCCGATCGCAATTTCAATAGGTGATGAAGAACATGCCTGGGGAGTGGAAGTGCCGGATATTCCCGGCTGTTTTTCTGCCGGGGATGATCTGGATGATGCCGTCGCGATGGCTCGCGAAGCCATTGAGGGTCATTTCGAAATTCTGGCAGAGGACGGTGCGCCGATCCCGCCAGCCAGCAAGCTTGGCGTGCACGTAGCGAATCCGCAGTACGCCGGTTGTGCCTGGGCTGTGGTTGATATCGACGTTACCAAATACCTGGGCAAGGCGCAGAAACTCAACATCACACTGCCCGGCTATCTGCTCAACCGCATTGATGAATATGTGCTTCATCACCCGGAAGAAAAAAGTCGTTCGGGGTTTCTGGCCTCGGCAGCGTTGAAGGTCTTGCAGCAAGGTTGAATACAAATCCGGCCCTCCGCTAGCATTTCCCCATCACCCACCACCCTCCCCTGCGCGGCCATCGACGAATACGCGTTTTGACTTTCGAGGGACTCCATGGCGCGGCCCCTGTGCCGCTGATGACCGAACTCAAAAGAGTATTTCCCCATGACGCAAAATATTTACGACGATCCTGATTTTTTCCAGGGTTATAGCCAGATGAACCGCTCCATCGGCGGTCTCGATGCCGCGCCGGAATGGCCGGCGCTCAAAGCGTTGCTGCCATCGATGCACGACTTGAATGTGGTCGACCTCGGCTGCGGCTATGGCTGGTTCAGCCGCTGGGCCAGTGAGCACGGCGCCGCTCAGGTGCTGGGGCTGGATGTCTCGGAAAAGATGCTCGAGCGCGCGCGAGAGACCACTGCGGCGGCGAACATCCGCTATGAGCGCGCCGACCTTGAGCATCTCGACCTGCCGGTCTGCCGTTTCGATCTGGCCTACAGTTCGCTGGCACTGCACTACATCAAGGATCTGCCAGGGCTGTTCGCTCATCTGTACGCGGCGCTGAAACCGGGTTCGCATTTTGTGTTCTCCATCGAGCATCCGATCTTCATGGCGCCGCGCAATCCAGGCTGGCTGGTCGACAGCGATGGCCACAAGCGCTGGCCGCTGGACAGCTATCAGATGGAAGGCGAGCGGGTGACCCACTGGCTGGCCGAAGGGGTAATCAAGCAGCACCGCACGATGGGCACGCTGTTGAATGCGTTGATCGCGGCGGGCTTTGCCATTCGCCATGTCAACGAATGGGGACCAAGCGATGCAGAGGTGGCGGCGCAACCGGCGCTGGCGGAAGAACGGGAGCGGCCGATGATGATGTTGGTGGCGGTGCAGCGCTGATCTGAACAAACAATATGTGGCGAGGGGATTTATCCCCGATGGGTGCGCAGCACCCGCTTAAAGGGCCTGCTGCGCAGTCCATCGGGGATAAATCCCCTCACTACAGGCGGCTGAAGGCTGGCTTCAGCGAGTCGCGACGATAAACAACCGCGGAAACGGCAACAGTACCGAGCCATCCGGCAACGCCGGATAAGCCTTGGCCACCGCCGCCAGATACTGCTGCAGGTATTGCGCCCGCTCCTCTTCAGTCAGCGGGTTCAAGAACGGAATCAAACCACTGCCCTTGAACCACTCCACCACACCCGCCGCGCCGTCTGCGAGTTGATGGTGATAGGTGGTGCGCCACACATCTACCCGCGAACAGTGCGGACGCAACATCGAGAAGTAATCGCTGGCACTCGCCATGTCGGTGCGCTGCCCGGCGGCGCCAGCCAGTTTGGTGGCCCATGGGCCATTGGCGGCGACTTCGCGCATCAGTCGATGGGAAGGCTCGTTGAGGTTGTCCGGCATCTGGATCGCCAGACTGCCTCCGTCCGACAGCTTACCCGCCAACGCCGGCAGCAACGTCGCGTGATCCGGCACCCATTGCAGCACGGCATTGGCGAAGATCACATCGAACGGCCCTTGATCCGCCCAGCTATCGATTTCCGCGATTTCGAACTGCACGTCAGGCAAGCGCTTGCGCGCCGCGTCAATCATGTCCGGCGAGCTGTCCAGTCCCCGGACCTGCGCCTGCGCAAAACGCTGCACCAGCAGCTCGGTGGAGTTACCCGGGCCGCAACCGATGTCGACCACCGATCGCGCCTGAACCGTGGGAATCGCCGCCAGCAGATCTCGGGCCGGGCGGGTGCGTTCATCTTCAAAAGCGACGTATTGTCTGGCGGACCAACTCATTGCGTTCTCCTGTCGGGACATTCCAGCGGTTCGTCACCATACAGGCAGCGCTGCGGGCAGTTCCAGGGAGGCCTATTGCCAAGAGTGTCTGGTTGCTCGCAATGATTGGCAGGTTTCAATTGTAAGTAGAATTTTCATCGCATCCCGGGTGTCTGAATTTCATGCTCTCACAATAAGGAACATCGCAATGAAATTCGCCAAAATCTCCCAGACCCTGGCCCTTTGGGCCGGCAGCCCGAAAACGTTCATGGGCGCGTTGATCCTGATTTTTCTGTGGGGGTTGAGCGGGCCGATTTTTGATTTCAATGACACCTGGCAACTGATCATCAACACCTCGACCACGATCATCACCTTTCTGATGGTGTTCCTGATCCAGAACACGCAGAACCGTGATACCGACATCCTGCATCTGAAGCTTGATGAGTTATTGCGGGTGAACAAGGAGGCGCAGAACGCGATGCTCGGGCTGGAGTCGCTGGATCTCAAACAACTCGAGGCGTTGCGCAAGCATTACCGCAGCCTGGGGGAAAGCGAGGTGTTCGATCTTGAGGGTCTGGGGGAGAAGAGCAAGCCGAAGCAGGATTTGAATGACTGCTAAATACAGTTAAAAAAGCAAAAGATCGCAGCCTGCGGCAGCTCCCGCACCGTTCTATGCAGGAGCTGCCGCAGGCTGCGATCTTTTTGCTTTACAGGCGGTATCAGCGGCTGGCTTGCAGCGCCCGGGCCATTTGCAGATGGCTTTGCAGTTTTGGCAGTGTCTCGTCGGCAAAAGCCTTGATTTCCGGCACATCGGTCGACTGCGCTTCCTGCTGGATCTGCTGGATGGCCTCTTCGGTCGCTTTCACCTGACTGGCGGCGTAGGCCTGGTCAAAGGTTTCACCGTCCTTGACCTGCGGGATCATGCTCTTGGCCTTGTCGGCGATTTCTTCACGGGGTGCGACCGGCAAATCGAGTTTCTTGGCGATCTTCGCCAGATGCTGGTTGGCCGTGGTGCGGTCATTGATCACCACGATGGTGTAATCCTTGACCTCTTTGGATTCGGATTTCTGGTGCGCCAGGCGGCTGGCTTCAATGTCGGCCATGCCTTTGGCAGATGCATCGTTGATGAAGTCGGCAGGCGACTGGGCGAATGCCGTGCCAGCGAACAAACCCAACAGGGTGGCAACACTTAAATGACGTATCTGCGTGGCCATCCGGCTCATGGTCGCGCCCTCCTATCTTTGCAAATTCAAGCGGGGGCTTGCGCCCCCGCCTCTCAATCAAAACAACCTCGCCGACTACTTCGACTTCTGAGCTGGCTTGCGGCCCATTTCGGCTTTCGCAGGCTCTTTGTCGACTGTCGTGGTGGTGGTTTTCCCACCTTTGCGACCGGCTTCAGAGGCCTTCGTTCGATCGTTGGCGAAGTTTCCCGAGTTGGAGTTTCTTGAGTTAGGCATGATTCTCTTCCTCTTGGTGTTGATCGTTGGCGAGCAGGTGCCCGCCTAGATTGAGAATTGCCGGGCTGCCAAAGGTTTAGAAAAGTTGCCTGCGCCGCGACGAACGGCGCGCACCGGTTCAGATATCAACCAGCCGATGATTGAGGCGTTTGGCGGCGTACATCGCCTGGTCGGCATGCCGGAACAGTTGCTGCTCCTCGCTGCCATGTTCAGGATAACGGGCCACGCCGATGCTTGGCTCGATATGCAGGTTGTGACCGTCCAGACGCATGGGTTGCACGAGCACCTGGCGGATTTTCTCGGCCACGCTGTCGGCGTCTTCAGCGGCGTGGATACTGTGCAGCAGCACCACGAATTCGTCGCCACCAATGCGCGCCACGGTATCGGTATCGCGCACGCAGCCCTTGAGCCGACTCGCCACGGTTTGCAACAGCATGTCGCCGACCGCGTGGCCAAAGGTGTCGTTAACCTGTTTGAAGCGATCCAGATCGACGTACAGCAACGCCATGTTTCCCGACGCATCCCGGGCGCCGGCCAGTGCAGCCTTGAGACGGTCTTTGAGTAATCCGCGATTGGGCAACTGGGTCAATTGATCGTACTGCGCCATGCGCTTGAGCCGTGCGTACAGTTGCTGACGCTCAATGGCGGTGGCGACCTGGGCGCAGACGTATTGCAGCAGTTCCTTGTCCTGTTCGGTGTAACGTTCGCCGCCCGGCAGGCTTTTGACGATCAACGCACCGATGGTGCCGTTTTTCGAATTCAGCGGCACACCAAGCCAGCACGGTGAATCCTGCCCCGCCACCAGCGCCGCGAAATCGGATGAGGCGTCGGGGTTGTCGGGCGTCAGCAGAATCGGCTGACCGCTGCGGATGACTTGGGCACACAAACGCCCGGTGACGGTGCCCGGTTGCTCGGGCTGCGATTCGAGGTCATCAACGTGATAGGGAAAATTCAGCTGCGCACCGTGCTCGTCGTACAGCGCCACGGAAAAATTCAGCGCCGGCAGCCATTCACCGATGATCAAGTGAATGCGTTTGAACAGCGCCAGCAAGTCTTCGGCGACATGCGCCGCTTCGGAAATGGCATACAGCGCAGCCTGACGCGATTCCGCCTGCTTGCGCTCGGTGATGTCGCGGGCCACGGCGATGCGCAGCTGATCGACCTCCGACCAGCGCGCCGACCACAGTATGTTCGCGATGCGCCCGTCCTTGCGCACGTAACGGTTTTCAAAGTTATGTTTCGGTTCACCGCCCATGATGTCACTGGCCGCTGCCAACGTGCGCTGGCGATCCGCCGGATGCACCAGTTCGATCATCGGCCGGCCGATCAACTCGTCAGGCGTATAACCGAAAATGCGCTCGCAGGCGGCACTGACAAAAACGAAACGGCCCTGCCTGTCCACCGCACAAACGGCATCCAGCAACAGGTCCATATAACTCGCCAACGGCGCGGAGTTTCGGCTTTCCATGGTTCAGCGTGGGTGTCCGGACAATGCAGCACTGTTCAACCATCCTTGCCCTTGATCAAGCATCCCTGCACACAATTTCAAGCCTTGTTCGGCAGCAATCCCGGTAGTGCGTGCATCAGTGCGTTTATGGCAAAACCGATAAACATCACGCCACATAAACGCGTGATCATCAGCTCGTGGCGCTGATACAGCGTGCGTACGCGGCGGGCGCCAACCACGCCGATCAGAATAGCGTAGGCCAGCAAACCGCCAAGGAAGCTCAGGGCGATCAGCGCCGGCAGCATCGACCAGTTGAGCAGTTCGGCACGACTCGACAGCAACGCGGTAAACGTCGCCACCGCCACCGGGTAGGCCTTGGGATTGGTCAAACCAAACAGGATTCCGTGCCAGAACGGCTGACGCGCAGCGCCCTGCGGCTGATCATCGCTGCGCCGCTGGGCGCGCACTGCGCGCCAGCCAAGCCAGAACAGGTACAAGCCGCTGAGTACGCCGAGCACGTCAAAGGCCGTGCTGCCGATTTCCCGGGCGCCGACGATGGCGATCAGCGCGGTACTGCACCAGACCACATCACCAAGCAAATGCCCGCAAAGAAACCCCGCCCCGGCCCGACGCCCGTGTGCCGCGCCGATGCCGAACACCGCAAGAACGCCCGGCCCGGGTGTGATGCCGTAAATGAAACCAGAAGCCAGAACGGCCATTAGCAGCGATGGAGTCATGAAAAACCTGCTGTCGCCAGTGCAAATGATGGCCAGTCTATATCAGCCTGCGACGCCTGATCATGACTCGTCGTAAAAACGCATCCCCGAGTACGGTTTCAAGCGACAGGCTGCCAGTCGCGAGGCCAGATCGCCGACGTGCGCTTCGAGCTTGTGGCCATCAGGATCAAGGAAGTAGAACGAAGCACCTTCGCTGCGGTTGTCACGCCACTCCCGCACGTTCGCCGCTTTTAGCGTTTGCACGAACAACGCAAAATTCGCCTCAGCCAGGCTGAACGCGTAATGCGTGTAGTCGACGGACGGCTCGCCGCGGCGCTGCGCATCCAGCGACAGGCACAGCCACAGCCCGGGCAGCGACAGATAGGCCCCGGCGTCCCACGTGGCTTCTACACGCAGATTCAGCACGTCACGGTAGAACGCCAGACTGCGTGGCAAGTCGCTGACGGCAAGGGTCAGGTGATTGAGGCTGGTGAGCATCGGGATCAGTAACCTCTGAGGTCTTCGGGGACGGCGTACTGCTGGCCATCGTACGTCAGGGTGACCTGCTTTTTCTTCAACTCGGTGGTTTTCGATACGCACTGATTGCCAGATTGGGTGTTTTTCATTTTGCTGCCACTGGTGGTGACGATCAGATCGGCAAAACCATGGTGCATCGCAGGCCCGATCTCGACGGTGCGGCGGATTTTTCGGTTATAGCCCTCACACTTGCTGGTGAATTCACCGTGGTGCTTGTACACCACCAGCCCTTCGAGCACCGGACGCAGTTCGTCGCCCTCGCGCACATACAGCGCCAGATCGGTTTTTTCGTAGGGGATGGCGTGGGAACTGTGCGCGAATTTCGCCCGCAGCCCAAAAGCCCGGACGTCCGGGGTCAACCGGTAGCGCGCCGTATCGATGCGTACATCCTCCAGACGCACGGCATCGGAGTTGTACGCGCCCGGTTTATGGTAAGTGGCAATGGGTTTGGCGTTGCTCGCATTGAGGAGCGCCAGCTCCAGATCGAACGCCCCGGCATCGTCGCCACCGGAGTCGGCGAGGTAGGTGGATTTGACCGAAATCGCCTGACTCGGAAATGCCGGCCAGACGTTGCAACGCGACATGGATTTGCCGTCGAAACTCTGGGTAGTGCAGGCGGCGTGGGCCTGGGTGGTGATGGCCAGCAAACCGAGGGCGAGCAGGAGTCTGGTGGGGTTGAGCATGGTTCTTCCTTGATAGCTGTTGTGTATGGCTGGCGGGTTACAGGCCTTGGAAACCGTTTGGCAAAACGTAGGATTTTCCGTCGTAGTGCAATGTTGTCAAAACGGGTTGGTTGTCAGTGGTTTCAGTTTTACATGCGTCTCCCGTCCCCACACTTGTTGTGTCTTTCTCCAAGGTTTTGACAATCAGATCTGCAAAGCCGTGAGAGCTCGTTTTAGCGATTTCTACTGTTCTTGAAATCTCATATCGCTCGCCTTCGCAGTCACCATCCCACTCGCCGCCATACCGATAAACCACTAATTTATCCAATACCGGGCGCAATTTTTCGCCCTCTTTCACGTAGAGCGAAAGCAGGTTTTCCTCCATCGGATTGATCCGGGATCCGTTAGTGGATAACGCACGTACGCCAAAGGCACGAAGATCGGTAGTCAGTGTGTAGCGAGCCGTATCGAGCGTTATTTCTCGCAAACTGACGCCATCCAATACGAATGCAGCCGCTTTGTAGTACGTCGCAATGGGCTTCGATTGAGCAGTGTCCAGAACGGACAAGTCGAAATCGTAGGTACTCAGCGCCTCAGGGTCATCAGATGGGGATCCGCGCTTAAACTGTGCAGTGGCGTTGATGGTTAATCCTGGATATGCAGGCCACTCCTTGCAGACAGAAAGATCCAGATCTCCTGCCATCGGTGTTGGCACGCAATCAGCCAACACCTGCCCCGCCATCAACCACCCACTCAGGGCCACCCAGCCGATCCATCCAGACTTCACTGTCACCTCCCACTCCTTGATAACGTGTTCAGCCGCGCACTATCCCCTCCTCAATCCGGCGATTCAACCAGTTCAACGCCTGATCCCCACCCCGGCGCTTATGCCACGCCAGCACAAAGGTGAACGGTGCAATCTCGAACGGTGGTGGCAGCACAATCAATTGCTGTTGATCAATGTCGCGCACGCTGCGCGACGACACGGTGAGAATCAGATCCGTACCTTTGATCAACTGTGGCGCGACGTTCCAGTGCGGCAGGCTGATGGCGACGCGGCGGCGTTCGCGCAATGCGGTCAGGGCCCGTTCGATTTCCGGGGTGCCGCTGCCGCGCATTTCCAGCAACACGTGCGGGCGCGACAGATAGGTCGGCAAATCCAGTACGCCGTCGGCCGGCAAGCTGCGGCGATCCAGCAGGCAGACGTAGCGTTCTTCGAACAGCACGCTACTGCGCAATTCGTTGGGCATTTCCGGGAACACCCCGGCGGCCAAATCGATGTCGCCGTTGAGCACACCGTCGAGCATGCCTTCGCGGCTGGCGTGGCTGATCTGCAGATCGATGTCCGGTGCCTCGCGGCGCAAGGTGCGGATCAGTCCAGGCAGGATGATGGCCGCGCCGTAGTCGGACATCGCCACGCGAAAGGTCCGCCGCGCAGAGCCCGGAACGAACGTGTTCGGCGCCAGCAGCGATTGCACTTGGGCCAACGCTTCGGCGAGCGGCGCGACCAGTTCCAGCGCCCGCGCCGTGGGCACCAGCGTCGAACCGGCGCGCACCAGCAGCGGATCGCCGAGCACGTCGCGCAGACGCGCCAGCGCATGGCTGACCGCCGGTTGACTCAGGTGTAGCCGCTCGGCGGCGCGGGTGACGTGTTGCTCGCTGAGCAAGGCATCGAGAATCACCAGCAGGTTGAGATCGATACGGCGCAGATCATTCATCTTGTACATGTTCTGGATGACAAAACGGAATTTAAATCTGCGCGACGAATACTCTAGAGTCCAGCAAAACCTGTTGGAGTGTGATCATGAGTGCGTTGCAGTGGGCCGGCCTGTTGCTGCTGGCCGCGTTAGCCGGGGCGGTGGTGCCGTTTCAAAGTGCGATCAACAGCAATCTGGCGCGGAACCTCGGCCATCCGCTGTGGGCAACCCTGGCCTCGTTGCTGGTCAGTGTGTTGGTGTTGTTGCCGGTGATTCTGGCGTTGCGCCTGCCGCTGCCGTCGCCGGGGTTTATCAGCAAGGCACCGTTGTGGATGTGGGCTGGCGGTGCGTTCGGTGTGTGTTTCGTGGCGCTGGCAGTGATGTTGCTGCCGAAACTCGGCGCGTCGGGGTTTGTGGCGCTGGCGTTGGCCGGGCAAGTGATTGCGTCGATGCTGCTCGATCACTTCGGGTTGTTCGGGCTGGTGGAAAAACAGCTGACGGTGTCGCGGGTGTTGGGCGCGTTGTTGCTGATTGGCGGGGTGGTGTTGATTCAGTTTGGTGGGGTATTTGAGCGCAATGGGTTGCCTGTTGGCTGACGTTCTGAATCATGGTTCCCCAGTGCCTGGAATTCAGTTTTCGCGAGCAGGCTCGCTCCCACAGAGATCGCATTTCTTCAACTCAAAGGCGTTCAAAAATGTGGGAGCGAGCCTGCTCGCGAAGGGACCGGAGAGCTCGGCTAAAAATATCAGAACGACGCCTATCAAAACGCGTTGCGGAAAATCTCCTCGATCTGCCGTTGGTCCGCCGCCCGTGGGTTGGTCAGGCCGCAGGCATCTTTCAGCGCGTTGGTGGCGAGCACCGGAATGTCGGTGCACTTGGCGCCCAGATCCCGCAGACCACCAGGAATTTCGACGTCTCTGGCCAGGCAACGGATCGCATCAATCGCGGCTTTTGCACCCTCCTCCGCACTGAAACCACGAATGTCCGCGCCCATGGCGTGGGCGACGTCGGTCAGGCGCTCGGCACAGACCAGCGCGTTGAAGGTCTGCACATGCGGCAGCAGCACGGCGTTGCACACGCCGTGAGGCAGATCGTAGAAACCGCCCAACTGGTGCGCCATCGCATGCACATAACCGAGGGACGCATTGTTGAACGCCATGCCCGCGAGGAACTGCGCGTAAGCCATGTTCTCCCGCGCCGCGAGGTCGCTGCCGTCCCGCACGGCCAGGCGCAGGTTGTTGCTGATCAGGGTCATGGCCTTCAGCGCGCAGGCATCGGTGATCGGGTTGGCCGCCGTCGAAACGTAAGCTTCGATGGCGTGGGTCAGCGCGTCCATGCCGGTGGCGGCAGTCAGGCTTTTCGGCATGGCGACCATCAGCGCCGGGTCGTTGACCGACAGCAGCGGCGTGACGTTGCGATCGACAATGGCCATTTTCACGTGACGCGATTCGTCGGTGATGATGCAGAAACGGGTCATCTCGCTGGCGGTGCCGGCGGTGGTGTTGATGGCGATCAGCGGCAACTGCGGCTTGCTCGATTGATCAACGCCTTCGTAGTCGCGGATCTGCCCGCCGTTGGTCGCACACAGGGCGATGCCCTTGGCGCAGTCATGGGGCGAGCCGCCGCCCAGCGACACCACGAAATCGCAGCGGCTGTCCTTGAGCAGCGCCAGCCCGGATTCTACGTTGGCGATGCTCGGGTTCGGTCTGGCGCCATCGAAGATCACCGAGTCGATGTCCTGCATCGCCAGCTTCTCGGCGACCATGGTCGCCACGCCAGCCTTGGCCAGCCCCGCGTCGGTGACGATCAGCGCCTTGCGAAACCCATAGTTGCGGATCGCAACCATGGCCTCGTCGAGGCATCCATTGCCCATGATGTTTACGGCCGGAATGAAAAAGGTGCTGCTCATGCGCGTCTCCTGACTGGGGCCGAATCGACTGCTCCGATCCGGCGGATGTGCACAGGATCGACTGATCGGTCACGGCCGATGTTGATCTGGCTCAACGCCCGCTCGTGATAAAGTCGCCGTCCATCCGCCCTTTGTTTTGAGACTGCCCACGCAATGACCGATTTTCTGGATGTCGACGCCACCCTCGAAGACTGGAGCGCCCTGCGTGCCACCACTGACTTCAGCGGTCTGCTGGTGGGCAACGGCGCCAGCCGCGCGGTGTGGGACGACTTTGGCTACGACTCGCTGTTCGAAAACGCGCGCACGGTGGAAGAGAAACCGCTGAGCCCGTCGGAGCTGAGCGTGTTCGATGCGATGCAGACGCGCAGCTTCGAGCAGGTGCTCGGTGCACTGAAAACCACCAGTCGGGTCAACAAGGCGCTGGCCGTCAGCTCGGCGGCACCGCGCAATCGCTATTACGCGATCAAGGAAGCACTGATCAATACCGTGCACGCCGTACACATTCCGTGGCGGCTGGTGCAGGCCTCGACCCTGGCCACGCTCAACCAAGAGCTGGCGCGTTATCACACGGTGTTCACCACCAATTACGATCTGCTCAACTACTGGGCGATCCAGCACCGCAGCGAGGTCATCGACGACCTGTTCAACGGCCCCGACGCCAGTTTTGATCTGAGCGACAGCACCAGCGCCAAACCGCGTCTGCTGTACCTGCACGGCGGTCTGCACCTGGTGCGCAATCAGGACGGCACCGCGCGCAAACTGACCTCGACCGAGGGCACCCTGCTCGGCAGTTTTGCGATCAACAACACGATCAAGACGCTGGACGACGTGCCGCTGTTCGTCACCGAAGGGCCGAGCGCGGACAAGCTCAAGACCATCCGCAGTTCGGATTATCTGTCGTTCTGTTATGAACAGTTATTGGGGCACGCGGATAACCTGTGCATCTTCGGTCATGCCTTGGGCGAGCAGGATGCGCACATCGTGCGGGCGCTGCGCCTGGCGAAACCGGCGAGCGTGGCGATCTCGATCTATCCGCGCAGTGCGGCGTTCATTCAGCATCAGAAGCGCCATTACGCGAAGGTGTTCGAAGGGACCAGCGTTGCGTTGCGGTTCTTTGATGCGAAGACGCATGCGTTGGGCAATCCGAAGCTTTCAGTGCCGGTCGAGGTTTGATGTAACCGGACTGACGCCTTCGCGAGCAAGCTCGCTCCCACATTGGAACGCGAACTACTGTGGGAGCGAGCTTGCTCGCGAAGCTTTTGGGGGCACCTCATTCTTCGCTGCTGTGCACCACCACCAGCAACTGCGCCTGCACCTCGCCCACCGACCTGATCCGGTGCGGCTTCTGCGCGTTGAAATGCAGCGCATCGCCGCGTTCCAGCAGCACCCGCTCGTTCATGAAATCCACTTCCACCTGCCCTTCGTGGACGAACAGAAACTCCTCGCCCAAATGCTCCTTGAAGGTCTTGTCGGTGAATTCGCTCGGCGGGTAGATGATGAATGGCAGCAGGTTGCGTTCGCTCACCTGATGCGCCAGCACCGCGTACCCCGGGCTCTGATCGTTGGCCGCCAGTGACTGGCGTTCGTGGCTGCGCACCAGGCTGTAGCTGTCGAGGCTGACGTTGTCTTCGGAGAACAGTTCCTCGACCTTAACGTTCAGCGCCTTCGCCAATTTCAGCGCGGCCGCAATCGACGGAGTGTTCAACCCGCGTTCGACTTTCGACAGATAACTCTTGGTCATGCCGGATTTTTCGGCCAGTGCCTCAAGCGTTACCCCAAGTTTTTTTCTCAACAATTTCAAACGGATAGACATGCGCAGCGGTTATTCCATCAAGGAAGCGACGATTCATGCTTGCTTATGACACTTTGTGTCATATAGGCTCTTTCGTGTCATTTGCAATCACCCAAAGGACACAGACATGGCCAAGACATTAGCACTACCCAAAGAGCAACTGGTCAAGCAAGCGCTGACCCAAATGCAAAAAAGCCTGGCGGATAATACGTGGACTGACCGGCAAAAGCTGGCGCTGACCTGCCGGATCCTGTTCGAGAGCGGTCACGACTCCGGTCTGGCCGGACAAATCACCGCTCGCGGCCCACAACCGGGAACCTATTACACTCAGCAACTGGGCTTGGGTTTCGATGAAATCACCGCGAGCAATCTGCTGCTGGTCAACGAAGACCTGGAAGTGCTCGAAGGTCACGGCATGGCCAACCCGGCCAACCGTTTCCACAGCTGGGTCTACCGCGCCCGGCCGGACGTGAACTGCATCATCCACACCCACCCGACGCACATTGCCGCGTTGTCGATGCTCGAAGTGCCGTTGGAAATCTCCCACATGGACCTGTGCCCGCTGTACGACGACTGCGCGTTTCTCGAAGGCTGGCCGGGGGTGCCGGTGGGTAACGAAGAAGGCGAACTGATCGCCGGTGCGCTGGGCGACAAGCGCGCCATTCTGCTATCGCACCACGGCCAGCTGTCGACCGGCAGCACGATCGAAGAGGCCTGTGTCATCGCCCAACTGATCGAGCGCGCCGCCAAACTGCAGCTGCTGGCAATGGCCGCCGGTACGATCAAGCCGATCATTCCGGCGCTGGGGCGCGAAGCCCACGACTGGGTGTCGAAACCCAAGCGCCACGCCGCCGCTTTCAATTACTACGCTCGGCAGAACCTGCGCCAACACGCCGATTGCCTGAACTGATTTCAGCTTTTCCCGGAGACTCATCATGTCCAATATTCACGGCATCATCGGCTACACCATCACCCCGTTCAGCGCCAACGGCGAAGGCCTCGATCTGCCGGCCCTCGGCCAATCCATCGATCGCCTGATCGACAGCGGCGTCCACGCCATCGCCCCGCTGGGCAGCACCGGCGAAGGCGCCTATCTGAGCGACGCCGAATGGGATCAAGTCGCCGAGTTCAGCATCCAGCACGTCGCCAAACGGGTGCCAACCATCGTCAGCGTGTCCGACCTGACCACCGCCAAAGCCGTGCGCCGCGCACGCTTTGCCGAAGCCCACGGCGCTGACGTGGTGATGGTGCTGCCGGCCTCCTATTGGAAACTCAGCGAAGCGGAAATCCTTGCCCACTACCGCGCCATCGGCGACAGCATCGGCGTGCCGATCATGCTCTACAACAACCCGGCCACCAGCGGCACCGACATGTCGGTCGAGCTGATTCTGCGCATCGTCAATGGCGTGGAAAACGTGACCATGGTCAAGGAGAGCACTGGCGACATTCAGCGCATGCACAAGCTGCAATTGCTCAGTGAAGGCCAGGTGCCGTTCTACAACGGCTGCAACCCATTGGCGCTGGAGGCGTTTGCCGCCGGGGCCAAAGGCTGGTGCACCGCCGCGCCGAACCTGATCCCGCAGCTGAACCTGGATCTGTATGCGGCTGCGCTGGCCGGTGATCTGGAGCGCGCACGCGAGCTGTTCTATCGCCAGTTGCCGCTGCTGGATTTCATCCTCAAGGGCGGTTTGCCGGCGACGATCAAGGCTGGATTGCGCGAGACGGGGCTGGAGGTCGGTGATCCGCGGTTGCCGGTGTTTCCGTTGAGCGAAGCTGGGCAAGCTCAGCTAAAAGCAATCCTCAAGACCCTGCGTTGATCTCACACACAATTACCTGTGGGAGCTGGCTTGCCAGCGATAGCGGTGTATCAGTCAACATCAATGCTGAATATAGGCCCTCATCGCGGGCAAGCCCGCTCCCACAGGAGCTGTGTGAAATTTGAGAGGGAATTCAGAGTACCGGCAAGGTCTTGTCCTTGATCACTTTGCTCGGCCCGTTGGCCTTGACGCTGGCGATGCCTTTGGCACACGCGGCGTCGTTGGAGTAGGACTCGCTGCTGCCGATGATCTGGTGGTTGGCAGCCTTGAGGTTGAAGTAAGGATGACCATCCTTGGTGGTCTTTTTCTCGTAGCGTTCATCCAGCGGGCTGTTGGCCTGCACCGCTGCAATGCCATTTTCAGCAGCGCTGCGGGTGGTGTAGAGCTCGCTGGTGAGAATGGTTTCAGCGTTAGCGGCCTTCAACACAAACCTGAACTGGCCGTTGCTGCTTTTGCTCACTTCGTACCATCCGGACATGCTCGATTCTCCTTGGCGGTTGAGGGGTTTCGCGCTTCAGAGTAAAGACCAGCCCAACACTTCTGTCGCCTGTACCGGCCCCATCGCGGGCAAGCCCGCTCCCACCGAGTTCGTCAGCGATCACAAAATTTGTGAGCACCAGAGAAACCCGTGGGAGCGGGCTTGCCCGCGATGGGGTCAACTCGGTCAGGACTGTTTCACCACTGCTCGCACCACCGACAACTGCGGCTCCGTCCCTCGCCGCTGACTCAGATAGCGCGTACAACTCACCCGCAGAAACGAAGCAAAGTTCACCACCTCGCCGCGATAATCCATCACCTCTTCATACAGCTTGGCGATCAACTGGTTGGTGGTCATGCCATCGACTTCGGCGATTTCGCTGAGGATGTCCCAGAACTGATTTTCCAGGCGCAGCGTTGTCACCACGCCGCAGATGCGCAGTGAGCGCGAGCGGGATTCATAGAGAATCGGGTCGGCCTTGACGTAGAGCTCGCACATCGGCGAATCCTCGTTACAGGGTGATTTGGGTGCCGAGCAGGCCAAGGAAACCGGCCAGCCAGTTCGGATGCGCCGGCCAGGCCGGTGCCGTGGCCAGATTGCCTTGAACGTGGCCGTCGGTCACCGGGATATCGATGAACGTGCCGCCAGCCAGTCGCACTTCCGGGGCGCAGGCCGGATAAGCGCTGCATTCGCGACCTTCGAGAACCCCAGCCGCTGCCAGCAATTGCGCGCCGTGGCAGACCGCGGCAATCGGCTTGCCGGCCTTGTCGAAGGCGCGCACCAGTTCCAGGACTTTATCGTTCAGGCGCAGGTATTCCGGCGCACGGCCACCGGGGATCAGCAGCGCGTCGTAATCGGCCTCGGCGACCTTCGCGAAGTCGAAGTTGAGGGCGAACAGGTGCCCGGGTTTCTCGCTGTAGGTCTGATCGCCTTCGAAGTCATGGATCGCGGTGCGCACGGTCTTGCCGGCGGCCTTGTCCGGGCACACGGCGTGCACGGTGTGGCCGACCATCTGCAGGGCCTGGAACGGCACCATCACTTCGTAGTCTTCGACGTAATCGCCGACCAGCAACAGGATTTTTTTCGCGGCCATGGGGAGGACTCCTCTGGGAATGGGCTTGCAGGAGTCTTCAAGGTAGACCTTATCCGTTCGGGCGGGTAACAACCGGCTACTACCGAGTTGACTTCATCGCTGGCAAGCCAGCTCCCACAGGTTCTGAGGCGATCACCGATTTGGCGCTCAACACCATCACTGTGGGAGCTGGCTTGCCAGCGATGGCAATCTCGAACTGTACGGATAAGTCTTTGCCTAGCTGTAACAGCCAGAAGTCCACGGTTTATGGCTTGATGAAGGTCGTTCTCTGCCACCTTCGATTTCGGTGTTCCTATGTCCTCGCGCGAAAACACCGGCATGGCCCTCGGCCTGCTCGGGGTTGTGATTTTCAGCCTGACCCTGCCCTTCACCCGGATCGTGGTGCAGGAACTGCATCCGCTGCTCAATGGCTTGGGCCGGGCACTGTTCGCGGCGATTCCGGCGGCGGCGCTGTTGCTCTGGCGACGCGAGAAGTGGCCGAGCTGGCAGCAGGTCAAAGGCCTGAGCCTGGTGATCGCCGGGGTGATTCTCGGCTTCCCGGTGCTGTCGGCGTGGGCCATGCAAACCTTGCCGGCGTCCCACGGTGCGCTGGTCAACGGTTTGCAACCGCTGTGTGTGGCGCTGTATGCGGCGTGGCTGTCCCATGAACGCCCGTCGAAAGCCTTCTGGGCCTGCGCCGCGCTGGGCAGTGCGCTGGTGCTCGGTTACGCGTTGTACACCGGGGCCGGCAGCATTCAGGCCGGCGACTTGTTGATGCTCGGCGCGATTGCCGTGGGTGGCCTGGGCTATGCCGAGGGTGGCCGGTTGGCCAAGGAAATGGGCGGCTGGCAGGTTATCTGCTGGGCGCTGGTGCTGTCGACGCCGCTGCTGATCGGCCCGGTGTTGTACCTGGCGCTGCAGCATCATGGCGCGGTGTCAGCCAAGACCTGGTGGGCGTTCGGCTACGTGGCGCTGTTCTCGCAGTTTCTCGGCTTCTTCGCCTGGTACGCCGGGTTGGCGATGGGCGGGATTGCGCGGGTCAGTCAGATCCAGTTGCTGCAGATTTTCTTCACCATCGCGTTTTCGGCGTTGTTCTTTGGGGAACATGTGGAACCGATTACCTGGCTGTTTGCCTGCGGGGTCATCGCGACGGTGATGCTCGGGCGCAAGACCGCCATCAAACCCCATGTGGGAGCGAGCTTGCTCGCGAAGGGGCCCTAACAGTCGACATCATCGTTGACTGTCAGTCCGCTTTCGCGAGCGAGCTCGCTCCCACAGGATCAGAGGAAGCCGTCGGCGCGCAGCAGGGTTTCCAGACAGTGCTCGCTGATGTTGTAGAAGTCCTTGAGTTCCTGAATCTTCACCAGCAGCTGGGCCGGGTCCACCGGCTCGGCGCGCTTCACCGCGAGAATCATCTTGTTCTTGTTGGTATGTTCCAGTGAGATGAACTCGAACACTTTGGTCTCGTAACCACAGGCTTCGAGGAACAGCGCACGCAGGCTGTCAGTGACCATTTCCGCCTGTTGGCCCAGGTGCAGGCCGTATTGCAGCATCGGCTTGAGCAGTGCCGGGCTCTGGATCTGCAGGCGGATCTGTTTGTGGCAGCATGGCGAACACATGATGATCGACGCGCCGGAGCGGATACCGGTGTGGATCGCGTAGTCGGTGGCGATGTCGCACGCATGCAAGGCAATCATCACGTCCAGTTCGCTCGGCGCCACGCTGCGCACGTCACCGCACTTGAACACCAGGCCCGGGTGTTCCAGTTTCGCTGCGGCGGCGTTGCACAGGTTGACCATCTCCTCGCGCAGCTCGACGCCGGTGACTTCACCCTCGGCCTTCAGCGTGTTGCGCAGGTAATCGTGAATCGCGAACGTCAGGTAGCCCTTGCCCGAACCGAAATCCGCGACCCGCACCGGTTTGTCCAGCGCCAGCGGTGACGAGGTCAGCGCGTGGCTGAAGACTTCGATGAACTTGTTGATCTGCTTCCACTTGCGCGACATCGCCGGGATCAGCTCATGCTGCGCGTTGGTCACGCCCAGGTCCTTGAGGAACGGTCGGCTCAAGTCCAGAAAACGGTTTTTCTCGCGGTTGTGCTCGGCGGACGGCGCTTCTCGCAATTGTTGAGGTTTGCTCTTGAACAGCGAAGGCTTGCCCTTTTTGCTGTATTCGAGCTGCGCTTCGTCGGTCACAGTCAGCAAATGCGCATTCTTGAACGCCGCCGGCAACAGCTCGGCAATCACCGCCACGCCTTCGCTCAGCGGCAGGTTCTTGGTGATGTCGCGGGTCTTGTAGCGATAAACGAAGGACAGGTTGGGCTGCGCCTTGACCGTCACCGCTTTGATGATGATCCGCTGCAGCTCCGCCTCTTCGCCCACGTATTTGGCCAGCACCAGTTTGATGAAGCCGTTCTGTTCGAGGCTGGTTTGCAGCAGCTCGATGAACTGGGCGTGATGGTCGGGCGCGGGCTTGAGGGAGGGAGCGGTAACGGACATGGAAAAGCGGCCTCGGACGGGCGAAATCGGGAATGGCGGGTATTTTAGGGTGGACGGTGCTTGGGGACACGTTCTTATTTACCCAACGGCACCAGAACCTATTGCATTGGGTCTTTTGTGGCGAGGGAGCTTGCTCCCGCTCGGCTGCGCAGCAGTCGTTAAAACAGGCGATTACTTACTCCAGACAAACCGCGTTTACCGGGTTCAGGGCCGCTTCGCGCCCCAGCGGGAGCAAGCTCCCTCGCCACAGGGGAGGACTGCGCCCAGTTTCAGCCCAACACAATCAACCGATTGGGCAATTCATTCCTCACCTGCGTCACCGGCACATGCACCTTGAGCAATTCACCGCAGGCCTCGATGCAGGTGATGAACCCCTCAAGCGTGCGCCCCTGCCGCACCTGCTCGGTGAACGCGGCAACAATCGCGTCCCAGCTCTTGTTGTCCAGCCGCCGGGAAATCCCTTCGTCCACCAGAATCTCCACGTAACGTTCGGCCTCACAGACAAAGATCAGCATCCCCGTGCTGCCGACGGTGTGGTGCAGGTTCTGTTCGAGAAACTGTCGCCGCGCCAGATTCGACGCGCGCCAGTGCCGCACACGGCGCGGGATCAGGTGGGTGGTGACTTTCGGCAGACGAAACAGCAGGCACAGGACGATAAACAGCCCCCATTGCACCAGCAACAGGCTGCGCATGGTCAGCCAGCCAGTCAGGTAATGAACGATGCCCGGCACCAGCAGCGCCAGCAGGCTGGCCCACAGCAGCGGGATGTATGCGTAGTCATCGGCGCGCGCCGCCAGCACCGTTACCAGTTCGGCGTCGGTGTCGCGCTCGACCCGGGCGATCGCCTCGGCGACTTTGCGTTGTTCGTGTTCGGTCAGTAATGCCATGTCGAAAAGTGCCTGATCATTATTGTTGTGTGTTCACCAGCCGCCGGACGATCCGCCGCCGCCAAAACTGCCCCCGCCGCCGCTGAAGCCCCCGCCGCCACCGCCGCCGCCAAATCCACCCCCACCGAAACCGCCGCCACCGGAGCCGCCACGGCCGGCGGGAAGGATACCGAGCATCTGGCAGACAAACACCGTCAGGATGAACAACACCACCAGAAAAACGAACAACAACGGATGCCGCGAGACGAAATCGTTTTGCGGATCACCGCTCGACTCGTACACCGTCGACGGCTCGTCCAGCGGATTGCCGCCGAGCACCACCAGCATCGCCGCGACGCCGTCGCTGATGCCCTTGCTGAAATTGCCGGCCTTGAACGCGGGAGTGATCACTTGATGAATGATCACCGAACTCTGTGCATCGGTCAGTCGATCTTCCAGCCCGTAACCGACTTCGATGCGCAGCTTGCGCTCGTCCCGGGCGACGATCAGCAGCGCGCCGTTGTTCTTGTCCTTCTGGCCGATGCCCCAGTGCCGGCCCAATTGCACGCCGTAATCCTCGATGGTGGTGCCCTGCAGATCAGGCACCGTGACCACCACCAGTTGCTCGCCGGTCGCCTGTTCATGCGCCTGCAACTGCTGGCTCAACTGGGCGCGCACCGCGGGCTCGAGCATCTGCGCCTCGTCCACCACTCGCCCGCTCAGCGCCGGGAACGTCAACTCGGCCCGGGCGCTGACGGCGAACAGCCACAGCATCAGCACCAGGCCTATCTTCAACACACGCATGAATAACCTCGGGTCAGAACTTCACTTCCGGGGCCTTTTCCGCGCCGGGGGTGGTGGCTTCGAAGGTTTCGCGAATCGGCAGATCGCTGTACATCACGCTGTGCCAGAGGCGCCCGGGAAACGTGCGGATCTCGGTGTTGTACTTCTGCACCGCCAGAATGAAATCGCGCCGCGCCACGGCAATCCGGTTTTCCGTACCTTCGAGCTGCGACTGCAAGGCGAGGAAGTTCTGGTTGGCTTTCAGGTCCGGATAACGCTCGGACACAACCATCAGCCGACTCAGGGCACCGCTCAACTGATCCTGGGCCTCCTGGAACTGCTTGAGTTTTTCCGGATTGTCGAGGGTGCTGGCATCGACCTGGATCGACGTCGCCTTGGCCCGCGCCTCGACCACGGCAGTCAGGGTCGCTTCTTCATGCTTGGCGTAGCCACGGACGGTTTCCACCAGATTGGGGATCAGGTCGGCACGGCGCTGATACTGGTTCTGGACCTGGCCCCAGGCGGCTTTCGCCTGTTCGTCGAGGGTCGGGATATTGTTGATGCCGCACGCGGTCAACAAGGTGGCAAGCACCAGCAACGTGGCGACCTGCAGACGCGAGCGGTAGGTTGGACTGACATTCATCAAAGTGATGCTCCCTGGCGTATTTCATAAAAAACCGACCGTGAAACCTTCTGCATCGGCGGTTGGGGCATAATCGGCCGCGCCACTGGATTGCAACGGGCCGATGGGCTAAAAAGAGGCCCTGCGCAAACGCTGCCGACGGTCGGCGGGCGTTTTTGGCTCGGTCATTTTGAGCCTGCACCCGAACAACAATAGTCGCTCCCTAACTTTTGGCTGGCCGGCATTGCATTGCCGTTTGGGCCCTCGAGAAAAATATTCATGAAGAAGCTGTGTTTGCTGGGCCTGTTCGTCAGCCTGGCCAGTCATCAAGTATTGGCCGCCACGACCCCGGTACCCCTGGAAAACAAGGACGCGTTCATCAGCAACCTGATGAAGCAAATGACCCTCGATGAAAAGATCGGCCAGTTGCGCCTGATCAGCATCGGCCCGGAAATGCCTCGCGAACTGATCCGCAAAGAGATCGCCGCCGGCAATATCGGCGGTACGTTCAACTCGATCACCCGCCCGGAAAACCGTCCGATGCAGGACGCGGCAATGCGCAGCCGCCTGAAGATTCCGATGTTTTTTGCGTACGACGTGATCCACGGTCATCGTACGATTTTCCCGATTCCGCTGGCCCTGGCCTCGAGCTGGGACATGGGCGCCATCGGCCAGTCCGGGCGTATTGCCGCCAAAGAGGCTGCAGCCGACAGCCTCGACATCACCTTCGCACCGATGGTCGACATCTCCCGCGATCCGCGCTGGGGTCGCAGCTCCGAGGGTTTCGGTGAAGACACCTATCTGACTTCGCGCATCGCCAAAGTGATGGTCAAGGCCTATCAGGGCGATACCCCGAGCGCCGCCGACAGCATCATGGCCAGCGTCAAACACTTCGCCCTGTATGGCGCGGTCGAGGGCGGTCGTGACTACAACACCGTGGACATGAGCCCGGTGAAGATGTACCAGGACTACCTGCCGCCGTACCGCGCCGCGATTGATGCCGGCGCCGGTGGCGTGATGGTCGCGCTGAACTCGATCAACGGCATCCCGGCCACCGCCAACACCTGGCTGATGAACGACTTGCTGCGCAAGGACTGGGGCTTCAAGGGCTTGGCCGTCAGCGACCACGGCGCGATCTTCGAACTGATCAAGCACGGCGTGGCCGCCGACGGTCGTGAAGCGGCGAAGCTGGCGATCAAGGCCGGCATCGACATGAGCATGAACGACACCCTGTACGGCAAAGAGCTGCCGGGGCTGCTCAAGTCCGGCGAGATCGAACAGAAAGACATCGACAACGCGGTGCGCGAAGTGCTCGCCGCCAAGTACGACATGGGCCTGTTCAAGGACCCGTACCTGCGTATCGGCAGGGCCGAGGATGATCCGGCCGACACCTACGCCGAAAGCCGTCTGCACCGCGCCGAAGCCCGTGACGTGGCGCGACGCAGCCTGGTGCTGTTGAAGAACCAGAACGACACCCTGCCGCTGAAGAAAGACGCGAAAGTCATGCTGGTCGGTCCATTGGCCAAGGCGCCGATCGACATGATGGGCAGTTGGGCTGCCGCCGGTCGTCCGGCGCAATCGGTGACCCTGTTCGACGGCATGAGCAATGTCATCGGCGACAAGGCCAACCTGATCTACGCCCGTGGCGCCAACATCACCAGCGACAAGAAGGTCCTCGACTACCTGAACTTCCTCAACTTCGACGCCCCGGAAGTGGTCGATGACCCGCGCCCGGCCAATGTGCTGATCGACGAAGCGGTGAAAGCAGCCAAGGACGCAGACGTGATCGTCGCCGCCGTTGGCGAATCCCGTGGCATGTCCCACGAGTCCTCCAGCCGCACCGACCTGAACATCCCGGAAAACCAGCGCGAGTTGATCCGTGCCCTGAAAGCCACCGGCAAACCGCTGGTACTGGTGCTGATGAACGGCCGTCCGCTGACCATTCTCGAAGAGAACCAGTCGGCTGATGCGATTCTGGAAACCTGGTTCAGCGGCACCGAGGGCGGCAACGCCATCGCCGACGTGCTGTTTGGCGACTACAACCCGTCGGGCAAACTGCCGGTGACCTTCCCGCGCTCCGTGGGCCAGATCCCGACCTACTACAACCACCTGAGCATTGGCCGGCCGTTCACGCCGGGCAAACCGGGCAACTACACTTCGCAGTATTTCGATGACACCACGGGCCCGCTGTTCCCGTTCGGTTACGGCTTGAGCTACACCCAATTCGCCCTGAGCGACATGGCGCTGTCGTCAACCACGCTGAACGCCACCGGCAAGCTCGACGCCAGTGTCACCCTGAAAAACACCGGCAAACGTGACGGCGAAACCGTGGTGCAGCTGTACATTCAGGACGTCACCGGCTCGATGATTCGCCCGGTGAAAGAACTGAAGAACTTCCAGAAAGTCATGCTCAAGGCCGGCGAACAGAAAGTCGTGCACTTCACCATCACCGAGGATGACCTGAAGTTCTACAACGCCCAGCTCAAGTACGCGGCAGAGCCTGGCAAGTTCAACGTGCAGATCGGCCTGGATTCGCAGGATGTGACGCAGCAGAGCTTTGAGTTGCTGTAATCCCTGAAACCCTATGCAAAAACCTGTGGGAGCTGGCTTGCCAGCGATGAGGCCAGCACATTCAACATCTCAGTTGACTGTCAGGCCGCCATCGCTGGCAAGCCAGCTCCCACAGTGTTACGGGTGTGACTGCTAGCCGCGGCGATCGAGAATATTGACCACCAGCCGATCCACCCAGCCCCAGATCCGCTGCTTCACCCGCCGCCACAGCGGCCGGCGCTGCCACTCCTCCAGACTGACCTGCTGACTCAGGCCGAAATCCTTCTCGAAACTCTGCACCACCGCTGCCGTCAACGACGGATCCAGTGCCTCCAGATTCGCCTCCAGATTGAAGCGCAGATTCCAGTGATCGAAGTTGCACGATCCGATGCTCACCCACTCGTCCACCAGGACCATTTTCAGGTGCAGGAAACACGGCTGATACTCGAAGATCTGCACTCCGGCCTTGAGCAGGCGCGGGTAGTAGCGATGCCCGGCGTAACGTACCGACGGGTGATCGGTGCGCGGCCCGGTCAGCAGTAATCGGACGTCGACACCCCGGGCAGCGGCCTTGCGCAGCGAGCGGCGGATTTTCCAGGTCGGCAGGAAGTAAGGCGTGGCCATCCAAATGCGTTTCTGTCCGCTGTTCAAGGCGCGGAACAGCGACTGCAGAATGTCGCGATGCTGGCGGGCATCGGCGTAGGCCACGCGGCCCATGCCCTCGCCCATGTCCGGAACCTTGGGCAAGCGTGGCAGGCCGACATGCGCCGAAGGTTTCCAGGCCCGGCGATGGCGGTTGGCGATCCATTGGCGGTCGAACAGCACTTGCCAGTCGAGCACCAGCGGACCGCTGATTTCCACCATCACTTCATGCCATTCGCTGCTGTCCTGCCCCGGCGTCCAGAACTCATCGGTGACACCCGTGCCGCCGACCACCGCCAGACGCTGATCGACCAGCAACAGTTTGCGATGATCGCGATAAAAGTTGCCCACCCAACGCCGCCAGCTCAGTCGATTGTAAAAACGCAGTTCGACCCCGGCCTTAAACAGGCGCTGACGCAGGTGCAGGGTAAACGCGAGACTGCCGTAGTCATCGAACAGGCAGCGCACCCGCACCCCGCGCTCGGCGGCCTGCACCAGCGCCTGCACCACGGCTTCGGCGCAGGCGCCCGCCTCCACCAGATACAACTCGAGTTCGACCTGTTCTTCGGCGCGGGCAATTTCCACCAGCATGCGCGGGAAGAATTGCGGGCCGTCAATCAACAGTTCGAAGCGGTTGCCGTCCCGCCACGGGAACACCGCGCCGCGCATGTCAGCGCGCCGTGAAAATCAGCACCGCACCCACCGGCACCGACGGACTGATGGCCGACAGGCCAGCGAGGTTACGCAGGGTTTCCAGGCCCGGCACCAGATCGAAATCCTCGGCGTTGATCACCAGCGGTTCCAGGGTCACCACTTGAAAACGCCGGTCATCGAGACGGGTGGCCAGCAACTGCGCCGGGTATTCATGTTGCTTGCCGTGCAGGTTGACGGTCAGCGGCAGACGCAATTCCAGCTGCGCACCAGGGGCCAGATCGTTGATCGGGCGCAGGTCGATCCGGGTGCTGATGGTCGCTTCGGGGAATTGCTCGATCTGGAACAGCTCCTTGCGCATGCGCTCGTCGCGCAGCGGGATGCCGCTGTTGACCGAATCCAGCTCGACTTCGACTTCGGCGCGACCATCCGGATCGACCTTGCCGTGCAGCACCAGAAAGCGCTGTACTTCGGAAATGTGGGCGTTTTTCGTGCTGACGAACGACAGCCGCGACGACTCGCCATCCAGATACCAATTGGCCTGCGCCGGCAGCGCGGCGGCGGCCAGCAGCAGACTGGCGAAGGCTTTATAGAGGGAGCGGTTGAACATTGAATACTCGTGGGGGCGATAAACCTGCACGAACCTTAACCGCCCACGCCGTTATTGCAAACTGATCGGCGCAAATCTATCGATTGGTGAAACCTGCTGTGGGAGCTGGCTTGCCAGCGATAGCGTCGGGACAGGCTATCTCTCTGTTGACTGACACACCGTCATCGCTGGCAAGCCAGCTCCCACAGGGTTATCTATTGAATTGAGGATTGAGGCGGCAACCTTGCCGTTCACCCAGCCACTGCGCGCGATTGCTGCGGCCCATGCCACTGACGGTGACGGTTTTGCTCGCGCTGTCATCGGTAAAACCGCTGGTCGGCAGCCACTGTTTCACATAACCCCGGCAATATTCAGCCTCGTTGTTCATCACGTAGCGACACGAACAATATTCCTTGGCCGTGTACGCACTGATGATGTCGGGGAACGCCCACAGATTGTCGCGCTCGAGCCAGATCCAGCCGAGCAGCACGATCAGCGCCAGCAGCAACACCCGCTTCAACAGCTTCATGGCTGCACCGCCTTGAGCACGCGCTTGAGCAGTTCGTTGTGGCGGTAGCTGCCGTCGCGATCATCGGCGTAACGCACGATCAGCAGTTTCTCGCTGGGGATTACATACAGTGCCTGCCCCCAATGACCGAGGGCGGCGAAGGTGTCGGGCGGCGCGGCGGGCCATGGCGCGGCGGCGCCATCCGCCGGGCGATTGAGCCACCACTGGCCGCCGGGCACCGCTTCGTCCTGATGCGCCTTGAAGCCGGCAAATGGCTCACGGTTGAAGGCGATCCAGTCCTTGGGCAGTAATTGCCGGTCGCGCCAACGTCCGTCGCGCAGCATCAACAGGCCAACCCGCGCCAGATCACGGGCGGTGAGATACGCGTAAGAGGACGCGACAAACGTGCCGCCGGCATCGGTTTCCCACACGGCATGGCGGATGCCCAACGGCTCGTACAGCGCCGTCCACGGATAGTCGGGATAACGCTCGGGGCCGACCATGTTCTTCAGCGCCGCCGCCAGCAGATTGCTGTCACCACTGGAATAACGGAACGCCTGCCCCGGCGGCGCATAAGCGTCGTGATCGGCAGTGAACGCGGGCATGTCGCGCTGCCCACGGGTGTAGAGCATCGCCACCACCGAGGATTTCAGCGGGGCGTATTCGTAATCCTCCTGCCAGTCCAGACCGGAAGCCCAGTGCAGCAGGTCCGCCATGGTGATCGCCGGGTGTTTTTCCAACGCCGGATAAAATTTTGAAACGGGATCATCCAGTTTGAACAAGCCTTCGCCATACGCCACGCCAAGCACCGTGGCCATCAGACTCTTGCTGATCGACCAGGTCAGGTGTGGCGTTTCGGCACGGGTCGGACCGGCATAGCGTTCGTAGATAACCTGACCGTCGCGAATGACCAGCAAGGCGTCGGTGCGGATGCCCTGGCGGGTGTCGTCGTCGCGGGGCGGGAAGGCGTAGGTGTCTAATGCCTCGACTGCTGCGCCGCTGATTTTTGCGCCCGTCGGCCATTGTTCATCCGGCCATTGCTCGGCCTGGACCGTGAAGCTGATCAGCAGCAGGAACAGGGACAGGCCTTTGATCATGGAAAAATCTCAACGGACGGGTGCAAAGATCATGGCCCAGAAAAATGACAATCTCCCGATCACTGCAGGAGCTGCCACAGGCTGCGATCTTTTGATTGTGTTTTTAAAGATCAAAAGATCGCAGCCTGCGGCAGCTCCTACAGGGGAATGTGCAGGGCTTTGGCCAAGCGCTTGGCCCGCGCACCCGCCGCCAATTGCATCACCGACTGATCACGCTGCCACATCTGCGCCCACTCCGGATTGCCCTCGGCCAACGCCTGATCGATCTCGCTCTTCAGCGCATCAAACTGCGCAAACAACCCACCCAGCAACACATGTCCGGCCGGATTGTTCGGCGGCTGGCGACTCGCTTCCGCACAGCCGGCCAGCAGCGCCAGCAAACGCAACAGCAGCGGCTGCGACCAGCCACTGTCCTGACCGACGCCATACAGCCACGCGGTCATCGCGCTCAACACATAGACATCTTCCAGGGTGCGGAACGGCTTCACATAAGCATTCCAGCCATCCCCCGCGAGCAACTCGCACAACGCGCCGTCCAGGTGCAGCCGACCGTGACTGATGTCCGGCATCAGCGGCAGCGCCGGGAGTTTTTCCACACGCACGCCGGGCTCGCCGGGATAGACCACCGCCAGGCTCAGGCGCGGCGTTTCACCGGGCTCTTCACTGCGCGCGGCGACGAGCAGCCAGTCGGCGGCATCCCCAGCGGTGACGAAATCCTTGCGCCCGCTCAGGCGTAAATCACTGAGACGGGTCTGCATGTCCGCCGGGCGCAGGCTGCGCTGTTCGGTCGCACACAACGCGCCAAGACTCGGCGGTGCGCTCGGCCAAAGCATGCGCAACGCCGCCTGATACCCCACCAGAAACGCCAGCCCCGGCGTCGCCATGCGCCGCCCTCCGGCCACCGCCAGTTCGAACGGCGTCACGTTGCCCACTTGCTGCAACAAAGTGGCGAAACCTTCCGCCAGATCAGTCACGGCGGGCAGGCGTTCAGGGCTATCGAGCAGGCTGGGCCAGGGCATAAGAGGCTCCTTGAGGGCTGTCATACAAGCATCACCAAACGTTCATGGCGATGACACCGGGGCTACATAGCCTGACTTTGCACAACATGGCTGCATAAAGAAAGTCGATCGGCTGCAACCCACGACGGGTTCAAGGCCCGTACGGAGATTCAAATGACTCAGATCGCCCGCATCAGCGACACCGGCAATGAACGCCGCCTGCAAGCCGAACGCCTGATCGGCGCCGAGGCCTTGCAGCAAGCCCAGGCCTTGCGCTTCAGCGTCTTCAGCGGCGAATTCAACGCCAGGCTGAAAGGCGCGGAACTGGGTCTGGACATGGATGACTATGATGTTCACTGCAGCCACATCGGCGTGCGTGACCTGAACACCGGGCGTCTGGTCGCCACCACTCGTTTACTCGATCACACGGCTGCCAGCAGCCTGGGCAAATTCTACAGCGAAGAAGAATTCAGCCTGCATGGCCTGGCCCATCTGCAAGGACCGATCCTCGAAATCGGCCGCACCTGTGTCGACCCGGCCTACCGCAACGGCGGCACCATCGCTGTGCTTTGGGGGGAACTGGCCGAAGTGTTGAATCAGGGTGGCTACAGCTACCTGATGGGTTGCGCGAGCATTCCGATGCAGGACGGCGGCGTGCAGGCCCACGCGATCATGCAGCGTCTGCGCGAACGCTACCTGTGCACCGAACACCTGCGCGCCGAACCGAAGAATCCACTGCCATCGCTGGACATTCCATCGAACGTGATCGCCGAAATGCCGCCGCTGCTCAAGGCCTACATGCGCCTGGGCGCGAAGATCTGCGGCGAGCCGTGCTGGGACGAAGACTTCCAGGTCGCCGACGTATTCATCCTGCTCAAACGCGACGAACTCTGCCCGCGTTACGCCAGGCACTTCAAGGCGGCCGTGTGATGAGCCGGCTGCGCGTGTACGCGCGAATCGCGCGGGTGCTGCTGGTGGTGACGCTGGGCCTGACCATGGCCAGCGTGTTCGGCGTATTCGAACGTCTGGGCCTGGCGCACTCGATGCAACGTCGACAGCGCTGGTCGCGTTTCTTCATGGCACGTTTGAGCAATGCCCTGCCCTTTCGCGTAACGGTGCACGGCGAGTTGCCACAGCAGCCAATGCTGTGGGTCAGCAATCATGTGTCATGGACTGACATTCCACTGCTGGGCATGCTCACGCCGCTGTCGTTTCTGTCCAAGGCCGAAGTGCGCACCTGGCCGGTGGCTGGCTGGCTGGCGGCCAAGGCCGGCAGCCTGTTCATCCGTCGCGGCTCGGGTGACAGCCAGTTGATCCGCAAACAGATGACCCGTCATTTGCAGACGCAGCATCCGCTGCTGATGTTCCCGGAAGGCACCACCACCGATGGCCGTTCGCTGCGCACCTTTCATGGTCGCCTGCTGTCGGCGGCCATCGATTCCGAGGTGATGCTGCAACCGGTGGCGATTCGTTATCTGCGCAATGGCGAAATCGACGCGCTGGCGCCGTTCATTGGTGACGATGATTTGCTGTCGCACCTGATGCGTCTGTTCAGCCATGATTGCGCCGATGTTGAAGTGCATCTGCTCAAGCCGATCGCCTGTCAGGGCCGCGAGCGTGCGGCACTGGCGTTCGAAGCGCAGCAGGCGGTGCAAAAGGCGTTGTTTGGCGCGATTCCGGAAAAGCAAAAAACCCCGATGCGCCCGGCCATCGCCGCCTGAAATACAACCGCTAAAATCACCCTCGGCCCCTGTGGGAGCTGGCTTGCCAGCGATAGCGGTAGACCAGCCGACACGAATATTGAATGTGCCGACGCCATCGCTGGCAAGCCAGCTCCCACAGGGACTCAGGGTGTTGTTGAGGATTGTGCGAAGTCTTGCAATTGCGGGTAGAACAACGCGAAGTCCTCACTCAGCGGCTCATACAACCGCCGCAATTCCTGCATCGCCATCGCCAGTTCCTCCGGCCGGGTCAGGCGCCGGGAGATCCCGCGCAGCACCTGCTCCAGCACTTCGAACGCCTGATACGAACCCAGCCAGTCATTGGCAACCATGTGCGGTGCGATCTTCGCCAGGCGTTCGGGCAATTGCCGTTCATTCGACAGCACCCGGTACACGTCGCGGGTGAAGTGCTCCAGCGGCTGATCGGCGTACAGCGTCCAGTCCCGCGCCAGGCAATGGTCGAAAAACACATCGAGGACAATCCCCGCGTAGCGCCGCCGGGTCGCGGTGAAACGTCCGAGGGCGATGTCCACCACAGGGTGGCGATCGGTGAACACATCAATCCGCCGATGCAGCTGAATCGCCGCTTCAATCTGCGGCGCAAATTGCCCTTGCAGGCGTCCTTTGACGAAATCGCCATACAGACTGCCGAGTAATTGCTCGGGGAGCTGGCCTCCGAGGTGTAAATGTGCGAGATAGTTCATGGGCGCAGCTTAGCACTGCGCGCTTTCATCGTTACAACACACGTATCGTTATAACCCGATATACCGATTTATGCGGTCGTCAGATCAAATTCATATTGGTATATCGCGAAATACCGATTTAAAGTTCGCCTCATCGCGATATAGCGCTACACATCACGAGCACAAAGCCATGAACCTCGACCTCGACGAAATAATAAAAGCCCTGGCGCACCCAGTACGGCGAGACATCCTCATCTGGCTGAAAGACCCCAAAGCCCAGTTTCCTGAGCAGATTCACAACCACGAGTACGGCATCTGTGCCGGGCAGATCGATCAACGCTGCGGCCTGTCGCAGTCGACCGTCTCCGCCCACCTGGCGACCCTGCAACGTGCAGGTCTGATCAGCAGCCAGAAAGCCGGCCAGTGGCACTTTTTCAAACGCAACGAGGACGTGATCCAGGCGTTCCTCGACGCCATCGTCAAAGAGCTCAGCGCTCCCACAAGGAATTGATTCAAATGCCCCTCTCGCTACTCATCCTGGCCTTGAGTGCCTTCGCCATCGGCACCACTGAGTTCGTCATCATGGGCCTGCTGCCCGATGTGGCGACCGATCTCGGTGTGTCGATCCCGGGCGCCGGCTGGCTGGTGACCGGTTACGCCCTGGGCGTGGCCATCGGTGCGCCGTTCATGGCGCTGGCCACCGCCAGACTGCCGCGCAAGGCCGCACTGATAGCGCTGATGGGAATTTTCATCGTTGGTAACCTGCTGTGTGCCATCGCCAGTGATTACAACGTGCTGATGTTTGCCCGCGTCGTCACCGCGCTGTGCCACGGTGCGTTTTTCGGTATCGGTTCTGTGGTAGCTGCCGGGCTGGTCGCGCCAAACAAGCGCGCATCCGCCGTGGCACTGATGTTCACCGGCCTGACCCTGGCCAACGTGCTCGGCGTGCCACTGGGCACGGCGCTGGGTCAGGAAGCCGGCTGGCGTTCGACCTTCTGGGCGGTAACCGTAATTGGCGTCGTGGCGCTGATCGGTCTGATCCGCTTCCTGCCGGCCAAGCGTGACGAAGAAAAACTCGACATGCGCGCCGAACTCGCCGCCCTCAAGGGCGCCGGCATCTGGCTGTCGCTGAGCATGACCGCACTGTTCGCCGCGTCGATGTTCACCCTCTTCACCTACGTCGCGCCGCTGCTCGGTGATGTCACCGGTGTCTCGCCCAAAGGCGTGACCTGGACCCTGCTGCTGATCGGCCTCGGTCTGACGGTGGGCAACATCATTGGCGGCAAACTGGCGGACAAGCGTCTCGGCGCCACTCTGATCGGTGTGTTCGTGGCGATGGCGGTGGTTTCCACCGTGCTGAGCTGGACCAGCGTTGCGCTGATCCCGACGGAAATCACCCTGTTCCTCTGGGCCACCGCTTCGTTCGCCGCCGTTCCGGCGCTGCAAGTCAACGTGGTGACCTTCGGCAAGGCGGCCCCGAACCTGGTGTCGACCCTGAACATCGGTGCTTTCAACATCGGCAACGCCTTGGGCGCCTGGGTCGGCGGCAGCGTCATCGCCCACGGTTTCGGCCTGACCAGCGTGCCCCTGGCCGCCGCCGCGCTGGCCGTGCTCGCGCTGCTGGTGACCCTGATCACTTTCCGTCAGAACGGCGATGCCGGCCTGGCCCCTGCTACCCACTGATTAACCACTTCACTGACGAGGGTTGTACACATGGCAACTATTTTCGATCCGATCAAACTGGGCGACCTCGAGCTGTCCAACCGCATCATCATGGCCCCGCTGACCCGCTGCCGCGCCGACGAAGGCCGCGTGCCGAACGCGCTGATGGCTGAATACTACGTACAACGCGCGTCGGCTGGCCTGATCCTGTCCGAAGCCACCTCGGTCACCCCGATGGGCGTTGGCTACCCGGACACCCCGGGCATCTGGTCCAACGACCAGGTGCGCGGCTGGACCAACGTGACCAAAGCCGTGCACGCGGCCGGCGGCAAGATCGTTCTGCAACTGTGGCACGTCGGCCGCATCTCGCACCCGTCGTACCTCAATGGTGAAGCTCCGGTCGCGCCGAGCGCCATCCAGCCTAAAGGTCACGTCAGTCTGGTGCGACCACTGGCCGACTACCCGACCCCGCGCGCGCTGGAAACCGCTGAAATCGCCGAGATTGTCGAGGCCTACCGTACCGGCGCCGAGAACGCCAAAGCCGCCGGTTTCGATGGCGTGGAAATCCACGGCGCCAACGGCTACCTGCTCGACCAGTTCCTGCAAAGCAGCACCAACCAGCGCACCGACAACTACGGCGGCTCCCTGGAGAACCGTGCGCGTCTGCTGCTGGAAGTGACTGACGCGGCGATCGACGTCTGGGGCGCCGGCCGTGTCGGCGTGCACCTGGCACCCCGCGCCGACTCCCATGACATGGGCGACGACAATCTGGCCGAGACCTTCACTTATGTCGCTCGCGAGCTGGGCAAACGTGGCATCGCCTTCATCTGCTCCCGCGAGAAAGAAGGTGCCGACAGCCTCGGTCCACAGCTCAAAGAAGCCTTCGGCGGTGCGTACATCGCTAACGAGCGCTTCACCAAAGACAGCGCCAATGCGTGGCTGGCTGAAGGCAAGGCTGACGCCGTAGCGTTCGGCGTACCGTTCATTGCCAACCCGGACCTGCCGGCACGCCTGAAGGCCGATGCTCCGCTGAACGATCCGCGCCCAGAGCTGTTCTACGGCAAGGGCCCGGTCGGTTACATCGACTACCCGACGCTGTAAACGTTATTCAGTCCAAAGCAGCAGAAACGCAAAAGCCCCCGACTCGTGAGAGCCGGGGGCTTTTTCTTGGGCGTCCGGTACGGGGCAGCTAACATTCGTTCACAGGGACGACACAAAATCCCTACAAAATCCGTAGCTCGCTACGTTTAAACTCGCGGTTCGGGCGTCTATAAAAGCAGGCCAATTGACATAACCTGCGTCAATTACGCATTTTGTTTCATTTGCGCAGGCTGGGGCTCAGGCGCAGCATATCCAATCCTGTATCGACCCAACGCTCGGCCTCGGCATGCAGCTCAAAGCTGTCCGGCGCCAATAGCCATCCATACAGGAGGCCATCGATATACGCATGAATGCTGATGGCCGCGCGGGCAGTGTCGAGATCTTCCGGCAACTGGCCGCGATTGACCGCATTACGCAGGGTCAGTCCGATGCGCAGATTGCAATCGAGACTGGCCGTGCGGCGCTGCTGGCGCAGATCGCACATTTCATCGGTGAATTCGCACTTGTGAAACAGAATCTCGTTAATGCGACGGGTCTTCGGATCCAGGGCAACCTGATGGAACAGATGGATCAACAGCTTGCGCATGCACCCCAGCGGATCGAGTTCGTCCTCGCTCTCGCTGGCCTTGGCCAATTCATCCAGCGGTTCATGCAGGCTGTCGAGCATCGCCTGCACCAGATCGGCCTTGTTGCTGAAATGCCAATAAATGGCGCCGCGCGTAACGCCGGCCATTGTCGCGATATCCGCCAGGGTCGTGCGGGCCACGCCCCTTTCATAAAACGCTTTCTCGGCCGCTTCGAGAATCTGGCTGCGCGTTTCCTGAGCTTCCTCTTTGGTACGACGGACCATGGCAGTAAAACCTCAAACAGGATGTTTCAGGGATGGCTGAATATCCGCTGAATAAAGAGGGGGCCGATTTCTCACGAATCGGCTCCCCGGCCTACAATTTCAAACCTTGCGACGCATTTTGTAACAGGGTGGGTACGACGCCAAGCTATTTACAAACAACCATGAACGTAAGTATATTCCTTAGCAAGCTACTTATCCACTCGACCCGATTTTTTTACCCTTCCACACTTCTTGTGCGCATTTTGCGCGCCTGACCCGAGGATCTTCATGCAATTCAAGCCAGCTGTTACCGCTCTGGTCACTGCCGTCGCCCTGGCATCGCTGCTCAGCGGATGTAAAAAGGAAGAAGCGGCCCCGGCCGCTCCGCCTCCTCAGGTCGGCGTCGTCACCCTGCAACCACAAGCGTTCACCCTCACGTCGGAACTGCCGGGGCGCACCAGTGCGTACCGCATCGCTGAAGTCCGGCCACAGGTCAACGGCATCATTCTCAAGCGCCTGTTCAAGGAAGGCGCCGATGTCAAAGCCGGTCAGCAGCTGTACCAGATCGATCCGGCAGTCTATGAAGCGACCCTGAAAAGCGCCGAAGCCAATCTGCGTTCGACCAAGTCGATCTCCGACCGCTACAAGCAACTGGTCGACGAGCAAGCCGTGAGCCGCCAGGAATACGACACCGCCGTGGCCAACCGCATGGAATCGGAAGCGTCGCTGCAAAGCGCGCAGATCAATGTGAAATACACCAAGGTCTACGCGCCAATCTCCGGTCGTATCGGCCGTTCTGCGGTGACCGAAGGCGCGCTGGTCAGCAATGGTCAGGCCGACGCGATGGCGACGATCCAGCAACTGGACCCGATCTATGTCGACGTCACCCAGTCCTCGGTTGAACTGCTGGAACTGCGCCGCGAGCTGGAAAGCGGTCGTCTGCAGAAAGCCGGTGACAACTCGGCAGCGGTCAAGTTGACCCTGGAAGACGGCAGCCAGTACAAGCTCGACGGCAAACTGGAATTCTCCGAAGTATCGGTTGATCCGACGACCGGTTCCGTGACCCTGCGCGCCGTGTTCCCGAACCCGGATCACACCCTGCTGCCCGGCATGTTCGTCCGCGCCCAGTTGCAGGCCGGGGTCAACGCCGCCGCCATTCTGGCGCCGCAACAAGGCGTGACCCGTGACCTCAAGGGCACCCCGACCGCACTGGTTGTCGGCCCGGACAACAAGGTCGAGCTGCGTCAGCTCAAGGCCAGCCGCACCGTCGGCAGCCAGTGGCTGATCGAAGATGGCCTGAAAGCCGGCGATCGTCTGATCACCGAGGGCCTGCAATATGTTCGCCCAGGTGCTCAGGTCAACCCGACCGAAGCAACCAACGTAGCCAAGAACCCGGCCCCCGCTCAGGCAGCTGACAAAGCCGCTGGCGGCAAAGGGGAGTAACTCATGTCGAAATTTTTTATCGACCGTCCGATTTTCGCCTGGGTAATTGCCCTGGTGATCATGTTGGTCGGGGCACTCTCGATCCTCAAATTGCCGATCAACCAATACCCGAGCATTGCGCCTCCGGCCATCGCGATCTCCGTGACCTACCCGGGTGCTTCGGCACAAACCGTGCAGGACACCGTGGTCCAGGTGATCGAGCAACAGCTCAACGGTATCGACAACTTGCGTTATGTGTCTTCGGAAAGTAACTCCGACGGCAGCATGACCATCACCGCGACCTTCGAGCAAGGCACCAACTCCGACACCGCGCAGGTTCAGGTTCAGAACAAGCTGAACTTGGCGACCCCGCTGCTGCCGCAGGAAGTGCAGCAACAGGGTATCCGCGTGACCAAGGCAGTGAAGAACTTCCTGCTGGTGATCGGCGTGGTATCGCGTGACGGCAGCATGACCAAGGACGACCTGTCCAACTACATCGTGTCGAACATGCAGGACCCGATCTCGCGGACTGCCGGTGTCGGTGACTTCCAGGTCTTCGGTGCCCAGTACGCAATGCGCATCTGGCTCGATCCGGCCAAGTTGAACAAGTACAACCTGACCCCCGCTGATGTCAGCAGCGCGATTTCGGCGCAGAACGTTCAGGTGTCTTCCGGTCAGCTCGGCGGTTTGCCGGCGCTGCCAGGCCAGCAACTGAACGCCACGATCATCGGCAAGACCCGTCTGCAGACTGCCGAGCAGTTCAAGGCGATTCTGCTGAAGGTCAACCAGGACGGTTCGCAAGTGCACATCGGCGATGTCGCCGACGTCGGTCTGGGTGGTGAAAACTCGACCATCTCGGCGCAGTTCAACGGCAAGCCGTCGTCCGGTCTGGCGGTCAAACTGGCCAACGGCGCCAACGCCCTCGACACCGCCAAGGCGCTGCGCAAGACGATTGACGAACTCAAGCCGTTCTTCCCGCAAGGCATGGAAGTGGTGTTCCCGTACGACACCACGCCAGTGGTGACCGAATCGATCAAGGGTGTGGTTGAAACCCTGGTCGAGGCGATCGCGCTGGTGTTCCTGGTGATGTTCCTGTTCCTGCAGAACTTCCGCGCCACCGTCATCACCACGATGACCGTGCCGGTGGTATTGCTCGGCACGTTCGGCATCCTCGCGGCTGCCGGTTTCAGCATCAACACCCTGACCATGTTCGGTATGGTATTGGCCATCGGCCTGCTGGTGGACGACGCCATCGTCGTGGTGGAAAACGTCGAGCGGGTGATGGCCGAAGAAGGCTTGTCACCGAAGGAAGCGACGAAGAAGTCCATGGGGCAGATCCAGGGCGCTCTGGTCGGTATCGCCCTGGTGCTGTCGGCAGTATTGCTGCCGATGGCGTTCTTCAGCGGTTCCACCGGTGTGATCTACCGTCAGTTCTCGATCACTATCGTCTCGGCCATGGCCCTGTCGGTGCTGGTTGCGCTGATCTTCACCCCGGCGCTCTGCGCGACCATGCTCAAGGCCATTCCGAAAGGCGAGCACGGCACGCCGAAAAAAGGCTTCTTCGGCTGGTTCAACCGCAACTTCGACCGCAGCGTGCGCAGCTACGAGCGCGGCGTTGGCAACATCCTGCAGCGCAAGGCGCCGTATCTGTTGGCCTACCTGTTGATCGTGGTCGGCATGATCTGGCTGTTCACCCGCATTCCGACTGCGTTCCTGCCGGAAGAAGACCAGGGCGTATTGTTCGCCCAGGTACAGACTCCAGCGGGTTCCAGTGCCGAACGAACCCAGGTCGTGATCGACGAAATGCGTTCGTATCTGCTGGATAAAGAAGCGGGGGCGGTGTCTTCGGTGTTCACCGTGAACGGCTTCAACTTCGCCGGTCGTGGGCAGAGCTCGGGTCTGGCGTTCATCATGCTCAAGCCGTGGCACGAGCGTGATTCGAGCAACAGCGTGTTTGCCCTGGCCCAGCGCGCCCAGCAGCACTTCTTCAGCTTCCGCGACGCGATGGTGTTTGCCTTCGCCCCGCCAGCGGTACTGGAGTTGGGTAACGCCACCGGTTTCGACGTGTTCCTGCAGGACCGCGCCGGTATCGGTCACGAAAAACTGATGGAAGCGCGCAACCAGTTCCTCGGCATGGCCGCGCAGAGCAAGGTGCTCTACCAGGTGCGTCCGAACGGTCTGAACGATGAGCCGCAATACCACCTGGAAATCGACGATGCGAAGGCCCGCGCCCTGGGCGTGAGCATTTCCGACATCAACAGCACCCTGTCGATCTCCTTCGGTAGTAGCTACGTCAACGACTTCATCGACCGCGGTCGGGTGAAAAAGGTGTACGTGCAAGGTCAGGCTGGCGCTCGCATGAGCCCGGAAGACCTGAAGAAGTGGTACGTGCGCAACAGTGCCGGGACCATGGTGCCGTTCTCCGCATTCGCCAAGGGCGAGTGGATCTACGGTTCGCCGAAACTGGCGCGCTACAACGGTGTGGAAGCGATGGAGATCCTCGGTTCTCCGGCGCCGGGTTACTCCACCGGTGAAGCGATGGCCGAAGTCGAAGCGATTGCCAAGAAGCTGCCGGCCGGTGTCGGTATCTCCTGGACCGGTCTGTCCTACGAGGAACGGCTGTCCGGCTCGCAGGCGCCAGCGCTGTATGCCCTGTCGCTGCTGATGGTGTTCCTGTGTCTGGCGGCGCTGTACGAGAGCTGGTCGATTCCGATCGCCGTGATGCTCGTGGTACCGCTGGGGATCATCGGCGCGCTGATGGCCACCAGCCTGCGCGGGCTGTCCAACGACGTGTACTTCCAGGTGGGTCTGTTGACGACCATCGGTCTTGCGGCTAAAAACGCCATTCTGATCGTCGAATTCGCCAAGGAGCTGCATGAACAAGGGCGCAGTCTGCGCGATGCGGCGATCGAAGCGTGCCGCATGCGTCTGCGACCGATCATCATGACCTCGCTGGCGTTCGTTCTCGGTGTAGTACCGTTGGCGATCTCCACGGGCGCAGGTTCGGGTAGCCAGCATGCGATCGGTACCGGCGTGATTGGCGGTATGCTCACGGCCACGATCCTGGCGATCTTCTGGGTCCCACTGTTCTTCGTCACGGTTTCGTCCATGGGCCAGCGCAAAATCGCCGATCCGGACGAGACGACTGAAACTCCTAAAGAGGCTGGCCAATGAGCAAGTCGCTACTCTCCATCGCAGTCGCCGCCTTCGTGCTGAGCGGTTGCTCGCTGATCCCCGATTATCAGCAGCCTGAGGCTCCTGTCGCAGGTCAGTACCCGCAAGGGCCGGCCTATTCACCGGCCCAGGCGCCGGCGCAAGCCGCTGCCGAGCAGGGCTGGAAGCAGTTTTTCCATGACCCGGCCCTGCAGCAACTGATCCAGGTGGCACTGGAAAACAACCGCGACCTGCGTGTCGCGGCACTGAATATCGACGCTTACGCGGCTCAATACCGCATCCAGCGAGCGGATCTGTTCCCGGCCGTATCGGCCAATGCCAGCGGCAGCCGTCAGCGGGTTCCGGCACGAGCGTCGCAGACCGGTGATTCGACGATCACCAGTTCCTACACCGCGACCGTCGGCATCAGCGCCTACGAACTCGACCTGTTCGGACGGGTGCGCAGCCTGAGCGAACAAGCGCTGCAACAATACTTCGCCACCGAAGAAGCGCGTCGCAGCACCCAGATCAGTCTGGTGGCCAGTGTGGCCAACGCCTACATGACCTGGCAGGCCGACAAGGAACTGCTCAAGCTGACGCAAGACACCCTCGGTGCCTTCGAAGAAAGCTACAAGCTGACCAGCCGCAGCAACGAAGTCGGTGTGGCCTCGGCGCTGGACCTGGCGCAGTCGCGCACCTCGGTGGAAAACGCCCGGGCGCAACTGGCCAGGTACACCCGTCAGGTGGCTCAGGACGAGAACAGCCTGACCCTGCTGCTCGGCACCGGTATCCCGGCCAACCTGCAAGCGGCCAAACCGCTGTCGGATGATCTGCTCAGCGACGTACCCGCCGGTCTGCCTTCGGACTTGCTGCAACGTCGTCCTGACATCCTTCAGGCCGAGTACAACCTGAAAGCGGCCAACGCCAACATCGGCGCCGCCCGTGCAGCGTTCTTCCCGAGCATCAGCCTGACCGCCAACGCGGGCAGCCTGAGCCCGGACCTGTCCGGTCTGTTCAAGGGTGGCTCGGGTACCTGGCTGTTCCAGCCGCAGATCAACCTGCCGATCTTCAACGCCGGCAGCCTGCGCGCCAGCCTCGACTACGCCAAGATCCAGAAGGACATTGGCGTGGCGAACTACGAGAAGTCGATTCAGACCGCTTTCCAGGAAGTCGCCGACGGCCTGGCCGCACGCCAGACCTACACCGAGCAGCTGCAAGCGCAGCGTGACTTCGTCGCGGCCAACCAGGATTACTACCGCCTGGCCGAGCGTCGTTACCGCATCGGTGTCGACAGCAACTTGACCTTCCTCGACGCCCAGCGTCAGTTGTTCAGCGCGCAACAGGCACTGATCACCGACCGCCTCGCGCAGCTGACCAGTGCGGTCAACCTGTACAAGGCCTTGGGTGGTGGCTGGAACGCGCAGACCGCACAGAACGAACCGCTGAAAGAAGAAGCACCGAAGATGAAGCTGTTCTGATCATCATCAGGTGAAATCAGGATGCCCACCGATTGGTGGGCTTTTTGTTGCCTCAGGAAAAGTTTAGGTGCCTGCACTGACCCCATCGCTGGCGAGCCAGCTCCCACAGGTTTTCAGGGGTCCGCAAAATATGTGTTCACTGAAGATCCTTGTGGGAGCTGGCTTGCCAGCGATGAGGTCTTCACAGACACCCTGAAATCCAACTGAATCTTGCGTTCGATAATCGCCCAGAACCCGCTTTTACCAATTGAATCAACACATCCGCGCCCCGCACCATTCGCTCCACAAAACCAATAACAACAGGTTCGATACCATGCTCCCGCGCCCTGTCCCGCCCGGCTGATCGCCGCCGCTTCATTCCTGATCTGCATTGTTGTGCTCGCCCCAAAGTGGCGGCAGCGAACCCGTTCGTCCCCAAAAAAATAACAAGAGACCCTGCGATGACTCATCCCACTGCGCCGTACGCACTCCCCGGCCTGATCGCCCTGGCCCTGACCGGCGCCGCCCTGCCCGCCGCAGCCGAAGAAGCCGGTTTTATCGAGGGCGCCAGCGCCAACCTGAACCTGCGCAATTTCTACATCAACCGCAACTTCACCAACCCGACCAAGGCGCAGGGCAAGGCTGAAGAGTGGACGCAGAACTTCATCCTCGACGCCAAATCCGGTTTCACCCAGGGCACCGTCGGTTTCGGCATGGACGTGCTCGGCCTGTATTCGGTAAAGCTCGATGGCGGTAAAGGCACCGGCGGCACGCAACTGCTGCCGCTGGATCACGACGGGCGTCCGGCGGACAACTTCGGCCGCACCAACGTCGCGTTCAAGGCCAAGCTGTCGCAGACCGAAATCAAGGTCGGCGAATGGATGCCAGTGCTGCCGATCCTGCGTTCGGACGACGGTCGTTCGCTGCCGCAAACCTTCCGTGGTGGCCAGATCACCTCGAAGGAGATCAACGGCCTGACCCTCTACGGCGGCCAGTTCCGCGCCAACAGCCCGCGCGACGACAGCAGCATGAGCGACATGTCGATGTTCGGTAAAGCAGCGTTCACCTCTGATCGCTTCAACTTCCAGGGCGGTGAATACCAGTTCAACGAAAAACGCACGCAGATCGGTCTGTGGAACGCCGAACTCAAAGACATTTACAGCCAGCAATACGTCAATCTGACTCACAGCCAGCCACTCGGTGACTGGACGCTGGGCGCCAACCTCGGCTTTTTCTACGGCAAGGATGACGGCAGCGCCCGCGCCGGCGAACTCGACAACAAGACCTGGTCGGGGATGTTCTCGGCCCGCTACGGCGGCAACACCTTCTATGTCGGCCTGCAGAAACTCACTGGCGACAGCGCCTGGATGCGCGTCAACGGCACCAGCGGCGGCACCCTGGCCAACGACAGTTACAACTCCAGCTACGACAATGCCCAGGAACGTTCCTGGCAGGTGCGCCACGACTACAACTTCGCCGCCCTGGGCATTCCCGGCCTGACCCTGATGAACCGCTACATCAGCGGCGACAACGTGCACACCGGCACCATCACCGACGGCAAGGAATGGGGCCGCGAATCGGAACTGGGCTACACCGTACAAAGCGGTACCCTGCGCAACCTCAACGTGCGCTGGCGCAACTCGACCATGCGCCGCGACTTCAGCAACAACGAGTTCGACGAAAACCGCCTGATCATCAGCTATCCGATCAGCTTGCTCTGATCCCCACGCCGGCGCTGCATGAGTGGCGCCGGCCTCAACCACTGGTCAGCCCGGACTGGCGATTTGTCGAAGCACAGATACAGTGAAAGAGGTGTGTAAACTCTCCAGCCTGCTGTAGGAGCCCTTAGTTTTCTTCCGTTATCTCCGGATGCTGTACGCGAAGCTGCCTTGGCCACGGAGGTCAGGTATGAGCAAGCGAATAGTTATCGTCGGTGGCGGTGTAGGCGGAACCATGCTGGCCAATCTACTGGTCGGCAAGCTGTATCCGGAAGTTCTACGCGGCGACGTCTCGATCACATTACTGTCCAGTTCCCCCGATCATTACTACAAACCTGCGTTCATGTACGTGGCATTCAGCCAGTTCTTCGAAGAGGAACTCAAGCGTCCGGAACGCTCACTGTTGCGCCCGGAAATCAGTTTCCACGTTGAAGAAGTCACCCGTTTCGACTTTTCCGGGCAGCAATTGCGCAGCCGAACCGGCAAACGCTTCGACTATGATTTTCTGGTGATCGCCACCGGCTGCGTGCCGGCGCCGGAACGCATCGAGGGTCTGCAAGAAGCCGGCGACCACTTCTATCAATACCTTCCTGCCCGGCAACTGGCGCAACGCCTGAACGCCATCGAAAAAGGCCGGATTTTCATTACGGTGTCTTTCCCGCAGACACCGAACGTCCCGCACCAATGCGGCATCGCGCCCGTGGAAACGACATTGATGCTGGATGATTTGTTACGTCGCCGGGGCGTTCGAGAGCAAGTGGAAATCATCTACACCTACCCGACAGTTGCCCAGCTATTGCGCAATTGTCTGTTCTTGCAGCGTCCCACGGGTGAAATTCTGCCGAGCATCTTTGCCCGGAAAAACATTCACTTTCAGCGTGGCTTCACCCTGAGCCGTGTGGATCCCGATGCAAAAGTCGCCTACTCGGCCGAGGGCGATGCGCAACCCTTCGACATCCTGATGGCGACTCCGCCAATCCAGGCCGTCGAGGTGGTGCGCGAGTGCGGCATCTCGCAAGCAGCCAATGATGAAGGATGGCTGCCGACCAATCACGAAACGCTGCAAGTCTACGGTCTGGAGAATGTCTACGTGATCGGCGACACCGTCGACCTGCCGGTCAGCAAGGCCGGCGGCGCCTGTCATAACCAGGCACCGGTGATCGCCAACAACATCACGGCCCAGATCCGTCTTGGCGCACCCAACTCGGTATACGACGGTCGGGTACAAGCGGTAGCACAAATGGGCCTGAATGCCGGGATGCCCCTGTGGTACGACTACGCCCACGATGTATTGCCGACACCCCCGACCAAATTGGGCGGTCTGCTCAGAAGCGGTTTCAATCGCGGTCTTTACTGGGCGGTGGCCCGGGGAATGCTTTGACCCTGCACAGGGAGGAGTGATTGCTCATGCACATGCCCGAGGAAATATCAGCCACGCCCGGGTTCACGGCCCTGATGGCAAAACTGCAGCCGTTAATCGACGGCGGACGCCTGGAGAATATTGTCGACCTGCTTTCCCTGGTGTCCGATATCACCGATCTGCTCGACGCGGCCATGGTGGAAAAGCTCGCGCAATTGTTCGAGAACAGCACTGCCGCCACCTGGGCAGTCAGTAATGCAGTGCGCGTGGCCAAAGCCGAGATATCGGCACAGTCAGCGGCGCCGGGCACTCTGGCGTTGCTCAAACTGCTGAATGAAGAGGACACACGCAAAGGCGTGGCCGTTGTCCTGAAAACCCTCAACGTCATTGGACGACAACTGTAATCCGCCAGAGAGGACCTCCTCATGAGCGCCAAACTCGAAACGGCAGGGAACGCCTGCACCCACTGGGACGCCAAGGCGTACCAGCAGTTCTCCCGTCTCAGGCAACGCCCGGTCAACGAACTGCTCGACCGTGTCGATCTTCACGACCCCGAACGCATTTATGACCTGGGCTGCGGCACCGGCATTGCCACGCAGTTGCTGGCCGAGCGCTGGCCGCGAGCGCAGTTGCTGGGCGTCGACAGCTCACGGCAGATGCTGGATCAGGCCCGATGTCTGCCGATCGACGCCCGCTGGCAAGAGTGCGACTTGCTCGACTGGCACCCCGAGCAACCCGCCGACCTGCTGCTCGCGGCGGCGGTGCTGCATTTCATTGGCGATCATCAACAACTGCTGCCGCGCCTGCTCGGTCATCTCAAGCCCGGTGGCTGTCTGGCAGCACATATGCCGGACTGGCGCGATGCCTTGTGGTATCGACTGATGCTCGACACCCTCAACGATGCCGGCCCGGGACACACCCCCATCGGCACACCAGAACTGCGCCGGCGCATGGCCGCGCGGCCGTTGTTGGCATTGGAGGATTACTATCGCTTGCTGGCGCCGCTGACCACGTCGCTGGACATCTGGGAAACCGAGCAACTGCAAGTGGTTGACGGCAAGTCGCCGGTGTACGACTGGATCAAGGTCTCGGCGTTGCGGCCAGTGATGCAGGCGCTGACGTCACAGGAGCAGGCGCGGTTTATCTACCACTTCCTGATGCGCGTGCATGCGTATTATCCGCCGGAGAAAAACGGGCAGACGCTGTTTCCGTTCAAGCGGATTTTCATTGTCGCCAGCGTTTGAAGATCAACAGATCGCAGCCTGCGGCAGCTCCTACATTGGAATGCACTCCCCTGTAGGAGCTGCCGCAGGCTGCAATCTGTTGATTCAGATGTTCACTCCCGGGATTCGACCCCAAGCTCATCCCACACCGACTCCGCCAGATGGAACGTCGCATTGGCCGCCGGAATCCCGCAATAAATCGCGCTCTGCATGATCACTTCCTTGATCTCGCCCCGGCTTACGCCATTGTTCGCCGCTGCGCGCAAATGCAGTTTCAGTTCGCCTTCGCGGTTCATCCCGATCAGCATGGCGATGGTGATCAGGCTGCGGGTATGCCGCGGCAGGCCCGGGCGGGTCCAGATGTCGCCCCAGGCGTGACGGGTGATCATCTCCTGAAATTCCGAGTTGAACTCGGTCAGTGTGGTCAGGCTGCGATCGACATGCGCATCGCCCAGCACCGCACGGCGTACTTGCATGCCTTCGTCATAACGTTGTTTCTCGTCCACAAAAACTTCCTCACTGAGCGTTCAGAAACGCCAACACACGATCACTGAATGCGGCACCGGCCTGCACGTTGGACAGGTGCGCGGCAGGGAACTCGGCGTACTCGGCGCCGCGCACATGCTCTTGAATGAAATGCCCGCCAGACGGTGGCGTCACCGCATCTTCGGTGCCGGCAATCACCAGCAGCGGCAGATTGATCGAGGCCAGTTGCTCGCGGAAATCGGCGTCGCGCACCGCCGCGCAATTGGCCGCATAACCTTCAGGCGAAGTCGCCGCGAGCATGTCGGTGATCTTCTTCGCTGCAGCCGGATTGGCCGCGGAAAAATCAGGCGTGAACCAACGGGCAATCGACGCATCACGCAGGTCGACCATCGCCGCCGGGCCATCACGCAGCACGGTTTCGATGCGCGGGTTCCACACCGATGGATCACCGATCTTCGCGGCGGTGTTGCACACGATCAGTTTGTGCAGACGATGGCCGGCATTGATCCCCAGCCACTGACCGATCAACCCGCCCATCGACAAGCCGCAGAAATGTGCGCGTTCGATATGCAGCGCATCCAGCAGACCCAGCACGTCGCGGCCCAATTGCTCGATGCTGTATGGCCCCGGTGTCACCAACGACTGGCCGTGACCACGGGTGTCGAAACGCAGCACCCGGAAGTGCTCGGTGAACGCCGGCATCTGCGCGTCCCACATGTGCAGGTTGGTGCCCAGCGAATTGGACAGCACCAGCACCGGCGCATCGACCGGGCCTTCAATAACGTAATGCAGTTCGCCATCGGCGAGTTGAACGAAAGCCACAGCCCTCTCCTTTCAGACAGACAATGCGTTGTGTTCGGCCACCGCGCGCTCGACCCAGGTTTGCGCCTGGCCGAGGTAATGCGCGGGATCGAGCAGATGATCCAGTTCGGTGCTGCTCAGTTCGGCGGTCACTTGCGGCTCGTCGCCAAGTACCGCACGCAGGTGGCGCTGTTCGGCCACCGCGCGTTTGCAGCATTGTTCGAGCAAATGGTGCGCGGTGTCGCGGCCGACACGCTGGGCGAGGACGATACTCACCGCTTCGGCCAGCACCAGCCCTTGGGTCAATTGCAGATTGCGCGCCATGCGCTCGGCATCGACCTCCAGCCCATCGGCCAGCAAGCGCGCCTGTTGCAGCGCACCGGACACCAGGCAGCAGATCTCCGGCAGGGTTTCCCATTCGGCATGCCACAGACCGAGGCTGCGTTCGTGCTCCTGGGGCATGGCGCTGAACAGCGTCGAGACCAGCCCCGGCACTCGCGTCGCCGCACCAATCAACACTGCCGCGCCGACCGGATTGCGCTTGTGCGGCATGGTCGACGAACCGCCCTTGCCCGGCGCCGACGGCTCGAACACCTCCGCCGCTTCGGTCTGCATCAATAGACTGACGTCGCGCCCGAGCTTGCCGAGGCTGCCGGCGATCAAACCAAGCACCGCGCCGAACTCGACGATGCGATCACGCTGGGTGTGCCAAGGTTGTTCAGGCAAGGCCAATTGCAGCTCTTCGGCCAGCGCTTGCGCGATCGGCAGCGCTTGCTCGCCGAGCGCCGCAAGGGTGCCGGAAGCACCGCCGAATTGCAGCACCAGCAGCCGTGGCTTGAGTTCGCGCAGACGCTGACGGCTGCGGGTCACCGCGCCGAGCCATCCGGCGATTTTCATCCCGAGGGTGACCGGCGTGGCGTGTTGCAGCCAGGTGCGCCCGGCCAATGGCGTGGCCGCATGCCGTTGGGCCTGAGTGGCGAGCGATTCGGCGAGCGCTGCCAGGTCGCTTTCAACCAGTGCCAGCGCCTGACGCAATTGCAGGACCAGCCCGCAATCCATCACGTCCTGACTGGTGGCGCCCAGATGCACATAACGCTCGGCCTCGGCACTGCGCGCGGCGATCTGCTTGCCCAACGACTTGACCAGTGGAATCGCCGAGTTGCCGGCGGTGGCAATCGCCTCGCCCAGCGCCGCGAAGTCATACAGACCGGCGTGGCAAGCGGCGGCAATCGGCGCGACGGCGGACGCCGGAATCACCCCGACCCGCGCCTCGGCCCGGGCCAGCGCCGCTTCGAAATCGAGCATCGCCTGCACCCGGCCCTGATCGCAGAACACCTCGCGCATGTCGCGGGCCGTGAAGTAGGCATCGAACAATTGATTGCCCGGTCGCTGAGTCATAAACAGTCCTTGCCGGCGCGGGCCTAAGCGGCCCGCGCACATCGGTTTACAGATCGTGGTGCAAGTACGCCGCCTGTTTCGGCAGGCGCAGGCTGAACAGGAACGCCACTGCCATCATCACCGTGACGTACCAGTAGAAGGCGTTTTCCATGCCCCCGGCTTTCAGGCTCAGGGCCACGTATTCCGCCGAACCGCCGAAGATCGCGTTGGCCACCGCATAGGCCAGACCGACGCCGAGAGCGCGGACTTCCGGCGGGAACATTTCGGCTTTCACCAGGCCGCTGATCGAGGTGTAGAAACTGACGATCGCCAGCGCCACGGTGATCAGCACAAAGGCCAGAATCGGGCTGCTGATGCTTTTCAGGCTCAGCAGGATCGGCACGGTGAACAACGTACCGAGCGCGCCGAACCAGAGCATCGAATTACGTCGACCGATCTTGTCGGCGAGCATGCCGAACAGCGGCTGCATGCACATATACAGGAACAGCGCGCCGGTCATGATGTAGCTGGCAGTCTTGGCGTGCATGCCGGCGGTGTTCACCAGGTACTTCTGCATGTACGTGGTGAAGGTGTAGAAAATCAGCGAGCCACCGGCGGTGTATCCCAGCACGGTGATAAACGCGGCTTTGTGATCACGGAACAGTGCGCGGATGCTGCCGGCGTCTTTGTTCTCGCGCATTTCCTTGCTGGTGGTTTCTTTCAGGGAGCGACGCAGGAACAGTGAAATCACCGCCGCCACCGCACCGACCACAAACGGAATCCGCCAGCCGTAGGCACGCAGTTCATCTTCACTGAGGAACTGTTGCAGGATCACCACCAGCGACACCGCCAGCAGTTGGCCGCCGATCAGGGTCACGTACTGGAACGAGGCGAAAAAGCCGCGCTGGCCCTTGAGCGCAACTTCACTCATGTAGGTCGCGGTGGTGCCGTACTCGCCGCCCACCGACAGGCCTTGCAGCAGACGCGCGAACAGCAACAGCAGCGGTGCCCAGACGCCGATGCTGGCGTAAGTCGGCAGGCAGGCGATGAGCAATGAGCCGAAGCACATCATCAGCACCGAAATCATCATCGAGGTCTTGCGGCCCTTCTTGTCCGCCAGCCGCCCGAAGATCCAGCCGCCAATCGGGCGCATCAAGAACCCGGCAGCGAACACCCCGGCCGTATTGACCAGTTGCACTGTCGGGTTGTCGGAAGGGAAAAACGCTGGGGCGAAATAGATCGCGCAGAAGGCATAGACATAGAAGTCGAACCATTCGACCAGGTTGCCGGACGAGGCACCGACAATCGCAAAGATGCGCTTGCTGCGCTCCTCGCCGGTGTAATGAGCGGTGGTAGTTGTCATTGTTTTTTACTCTGAAGGGACAGGTGAGAGTCTAGACACACTTCGCAACAATCCCGTTCCACAGATATATCCACGAGGCATTACACAGCCCCTCTTCTGAAAGAGGGCTTTTGTGGCGAGGGGATTCATCCCCGATCGAGTGCGCAGCACTCGCAAATCCGGCAGACGCGGTGTGTCAGTTTCACCGTGAAATCCGGTCTTGGGGCTGCTTCACAGCCCATCGGGGATAAATCCCCTCACCACAAACTCACTCCAACGGAATGAGCTGCGATCAATAATCGAAAAACACCGTCTCCGCCTCAGTGCCCTGCAAAATCACATTCCACTGATAAACCCCTGCCGCATCCGGCTTCGCCAGCAACGTGGCGCGTCGCTCGGCCGGCACACATTCGAGCAGCGGATCATTGACGTTCGCCGGCTCACCTTCAAAGTAGATGCGTGTCAGCAAGTGCTTGACCAAGCCACGGGCAAACACCAGCACCACCAGATGCGGCGCCTGGGTCGTGCCCTTCAGGCCCTCGACCGTGCCCGGTTTGATCGTGGTGAAACGGAAGCGCCCTTCGGCGTCCACCGGCACCCGGCCGAAACCTTCGAAATGCGGGTCCAGCGGTTTGTCCTGCTCGTCTTCCGGGTGTGCGTACTTGCCGGCAGCGTTGGCCTGCCAGACTTCGAGCATCGCGTCGTTGACCACATCGCCGTTGCCGTCAACCACTTGGCCGGTGATCGCCACGCGCTCGCCGAGGGTTTGTTCGACCGCGAGGTTTTCGCGATTCAGCCAGGTCAGGCCGATGTGGTAGTACGGCCCGACGGTGTGGGACGTGGTGGCAGTCAGCGTCATCTTATTTCTCCATCGGCGTGGCGTCGCGGCCGCGCAAGACGATGTCCCAGCGATAGCCGAGGGCGTAGGACGGAATGGTTTTTTCCAGATCGAAAGCGGCGATCAGACGCTCCTTGGCGGAGGTGTCCGGCACGCAGTTGTAGATCGGGTCGTAGGCCAGCAGCGGGTCGCCGGGGAAATACATCTGCGTCACCAGACGGGTGAGGATGCTCGGCCCGAACAGCGAGAAATGGATGTGCGCCGGGCGCCACGCGTTGTGGTGGTTGCCCCACGGATAGGCGCCGGGCTTGATGGTCTGGAACTGATACCAGCCATCGGCGTCGGTTACGGTGCGGCCGGTGCCGGTGAAGTTCGGATCCAGCGGTGCGTCGTGCAGGTCGCGCTGGTGGTTGTAGCGGCCGGCGGCGTTGGCCTGCCAGATCTCCACCAGAATCCCCGGCACCGGCAAACCGTTTTCGTCGAGCACACGGCCGTGAATGATGATGCGCTCGCCCAACGGCTCGCCGTCGTGCTGGGCGGTCAGGTCGTTGTCCTTGTCGGCGACACGTTCGGCACCGATGGTCGGGCCGGTGATCTCCGACAACGAATGCGGCAGAAACACCAACGGCTTGGACGGCGAGCGCAGGTTGGTGGATTGATACGTCGGGTGCAGGTATTCAGGCTGGGTGCCTTCCTGCGGACGACGGTAGCCAGGCTTGTCAGTCATTTCGCTTTCCTCTGTTCTTATCAGTCGACGCGCTGCGTCAGACGCGTTCGATGGCCAGGGCCAGACCCTGCCCGACGCCGACGCACATGGTCGCCAGACCTTTCTTGCCGCCGGTCTTTTCCAGCTGATGCAGCGCGGTCAGCACCAGTCGCGCGCCGCTCATGCCCAACGGATGGCCCAAGGCAATCGCGCCACCGTTCGGGTTGACCTGCGGCGCATCATCCGCCAGACCCAATTCACGCAGCACCGCCAGACCTTGGCTGGCGAAGGCTTCATTGAGTTCGATCACATCGAAATCGCTGACCGCCACACCAAGACGCTCGATCAGTTTGCGCACCGCCGGCACCGGGCCGATGCCCATGACGCGCGGCGCAACGCCGGCGCTGGCCATCCCGAGCACTTTGGCGCGGGCGGTCAGGCCGTGTTTCTTCACCGCCTCAGCCGAAGCGAGAATCAGCGCAGCAGCACCGTCGTTGACGCCGGACGCGTTGCCGGCAGTAACCGTCTTGTCCGGGCCGTTGACCGGCTTCAATCTGGCCAACGCTTCAAGCGTGGTGTCGGCGCGTGGATGCTCGTCCTGGCTGACCACGGTTTCGCCCCTCTTGTGGGCGATCCGCACTTCGACGATTTCCTCGGCGAAGTAGCCCGCCGCTTGTGCAGCGGCGGTGCGTTGCTGGCTGAGCAGGGCGAACGCGTCCTGGTCGGCGCGCGACACCTTATAGTCGTCGGCGACGTTGTCGGCGGTCTGCGGCATCGCATCGACGCCGTACTGGGCCTTCATCAGCGGGTTGATGAAACGCCAGCCGATGGTGGTGTCTTCCAGCTTCATGTTGCGCGAAAACGCTGCGTCCGCCTTGCCCATCACGAACGGCGCGCGGGACATCGACTCGACGCCGCCGGCAATCGCCAGCTCCATCTCACCGCTGGCAATGGCGCGGAACGCAGTGCCAATCGCGTCCATGCCCGAAGCACACAGACGGTTGAGGGTCACGCCCGGCACGCTCTCCGGCAGACCGGCCAACAACAGCGCCATGCGCGCCACGTTACGGTTGTCTTCGCCGGCCTGGTTGGCGCAGCCGAGGAACACTTCATCGATTGCATTCCAGTCCACCGACGGATTGCGTTCCATCAGCGCCTTGATCGGCACAGCGGCCAGATCGTCGGCACGGACGGCGGCCAGTCCACCGCCGAAACGGCCGATGGGCGTACGAATCGCGTCGCAGATATACACGTCACGCATCATGCTTCTCCCGGTGCCTGGCCGTGGGCGGCGGCGGTGCGCGCTTCGAGATCGCGCAGCGCGGTCAGTTCGACCTCGGTCGGTGCCGCCGTGGTTTCCACGTTGTCGGCAAAACGAATGGCCCAACCGGTGGCGGCGACCACTTGTTCACGGGTCACGCCCGGATGCAGAGCGGTGACCACGAATTCGTGGGTGCCCGCTTCCGGCTCCATGATGCACAGGTCGGTGATGATCCCGACCGGACCGGCGCCCGGCAGGCCCAGACGCTTGCGCGAATCGCCGCCCTCGCCGTGACCGACCGAGGTAATGAAGTCGAGCTTGTCGACGAACGAACGCGCCGACTGCTTGAGGATGATCAGCACGCTCTTCGCCGAACCGGCGATTTCCGGCGCGCCACCGGCACCCGGCAGGCGTACTTTCGGTGCGTGGTAGTCGCCGACCACGGTGGTGTTGATGTTGCCGAAACGGTCGACCTGCGCCGCGCCGAGAAAACCGACGTCGATGCGCCCGCCCTGCAGCCAGTAGCGAAAAATCTCACCGGTCGGCACGACGGTGTCGGCGGTCTCCGCCAGCTCGCCGTCACCGATCGACAGCGGCAGCACGCTGGGCTTGGCGCCAATCGGGCCGGATTCGTAGATCAGCACCACGTCCGGCGACGACGTCAGGCGCGCGAGGTTGGCGGCTTTCGACGGCAGGCCGATGCCGACGAAGCACACCGAGCCGTTCTTCAGGCGACGGGCCGCCGCGACGGTCATCATTTCATTGGTGGTGTAAGTCATTACTTGGCCTCCGAAGCAGCGGCCAACTTGGCCTGGAACGCGCTGAAGTCAGCGCAGCCATGGATGTATTCGTTGATCCACGCGGTAAACGTCTCACGGTCGCGGGCGATCGGATCCCACGCCTGATAGAAACGATTGTCGCGTTCGGTGTAACCGTGGGCGTAGGACGGATGCGCGCCGCCGGGTACATGGCAGACCGCGCTCAAGGCCCAGGTTGGCAGCACGCAGGCGTTCATTGGCGCGTTGAGGTTGTCGACGATTTCTTCAACCGTGACGATGCAGCGCTTGGCTGCCAGCGCGGCTTCTTTCTGCACCCCGAGAATGCCCCACAACAGCACGTTGCCTTGGCGGTCGGCTTTCTGCGCGTGGATCACGGTCACGTCCGGACGCACCGACGGCACCGCGGCCAGCACTTCACCGGTGAACGGGCAGGTCACGGATTTGATCAGCGGGTTGACTTTCGGCAGGTCGGAACCGGCGTAGGCCCGCAGCACGGCGAACGGCAGGCCGGAAGCGCCGGCGACGTAGGCGTTGGCCAGGTCGGCGTGGCTGTGTTCTTCGATTTCCAGGGCATGCGGCCATTGCTTTTCGACCGCGTCGCGCAGACGGTGCAGCGAACCCACACCGGGGTTGCCGCCCCAGGAAAAGATCAGCTTGCGTGCACAACCGGCACCGATCAGTTGGTCGTAGATCAGGTCAGGCGTCATCCGCACCAGGGTCAGATCTTTCTTGCCCTGACGAATGATTTCATGACCCGCCGCCGTAGGGATCAGGTGAGTGAAGCCTTCGAGCGCGACGGTGTCGCCGTCGTTGACGAATTGCTTCACCGCGTCGTGCAGCGAAAGGATCTCAGCCATGGAGCAGGCTCCCGTTTTTGTAGTGAATCGCCAGTGAGAAAAAGGCGCGAGGTTCAGCGCCGGAGTCACTGCAGATTAAGCCGCAGAAAATCGCCAAACAATCCGATAATCGACTGAGTGTTCGTTTATCGAACGGATTGTTATCACCCTATCGTTCCGTGTTGATCGCCAAAAGATCGCAGCCTGCGGCAGCTCCTACAGGTTACGCGTTCACATGCAGGAGCTGCCAAAGGCTGCGATCTTTTCGCTTTACATCGAAATATCAGGTCGCATCCGCATGACTGACCACACCTTTGATCACCACCGCCGCCGTCGCCAACCCCGCCGGAATCACCAGCGCCGTCAGCACCTGTTCGAAGTTCCAGCCCAGCCCCAGCAACGTCGCGCCCATCCACGCCCCGAGAATCGCGCCGAACCGGCCAATCCCGAGCATCCACGACACCCCGGTCGCGCGTCCCTGCGTCGGATAAAACCGCGCCGCCAGCGAAGGCATCGCCGATTGCGCACCGTTGACGCACATCCCCGCCACCAGCACCAGGGTCGCCAGCAATGTGATATTGCCCAGGCTCTGCCCCACCGCGTAGGCAAACACCCCGGCCAGCAGGTAGAACGTGCCGATGACCTTGTGCGGATTGAAGCGGTCCATCGCCCAGCCGACAGCGACCGCGCTCAACACCCCGCCGAACTGGAATAACGCGCCGATAAACGCCGCCTGCTCCATGCTCGCGCCGCTGTCACGCATCAGGGTCGGCAGCCAACTGGTCAGCAGATAGACGATGACCAGGCCCATGAAGTAGGTCAGCCACAGCAACAAAGTGCCGACACTGTAAGTGCCGGAGAAAATCACCGCGAAGACGTTGCGCGCCTTGACGGTTTTCTGCTCCGGAACGCTGAAACTCGAAGCTTGCGCCACGGCGACCGGATCGATCGGCGACAGGGTCTTGCGCACTTTCTCGGTGCCGCGATTGCGCACCACCAGATAACGCGCCGACTCCGGCAGCCAGAACAGCAGCACCACCGCGAGGATCAGCGGCAGGATCCCGCCGATCAGCAGCAGGCTGTGCCAGCCGAACGCCGGGATCAGCTTCGCCGAAATGAAACCGCCGCCGGCCATGCCGAGGTTGAAGCCGCAGAACATGCTGGTCACCAGCAATGACTTTTTGCGCTCCGGGGTGTATTCCGAGAGCAGCGTGGTTGCGTTGGGCATGCCGGCGCCCAGGCCGAGACCGGTCAGAAAACGCAGCACCAGCAATTGCTCGACGTTGGTGCTGTACGCCGAGGCCAGGCTGAAAGCGCCGAACAGCAGCACCGCGCCGACCAGCACCACTTTGCGCCCGAAACGGTCAGCCAGAGGGCCCGAACCCAGAGCGCCAAAGACCATGCCGATCAACGCGGCACTCATTACCGGGCCGAGGCTGGCGCGGTCGATGCCCCAGTCCTGAGACAGCGCCGGGGCGATAAAGCCCATCGCCGCTGTGTCGAGGCCATCGAGAAACACAATCAGGAAACACAGGATCACCACCCGCCACTGATAGCGCGAGATCGGTTGGGCATTGATGAAGGTCTGCACGTCGAGGCAGTTACCTACAGCGGACTGAGGCTGGTTCATTATTTTTATTCCACGCAAAAAACGCAGTCGAACGGCGGCCGGCCAGAGAGCGGCACGGTCACAAGAATAGAAGGTCGGGATCAGGCGTTGCGGTGAATCCGGCAACAGGGAACGGAGCTGAGACAGTCGGGGAGCATGCGCATGGTGAGTTGCCTCTTGTCATTATTATGGGAGTCGACAATCCGGCAGGCTCATTCATATCGGCGCCGGATGACGCTGCCGCGACATTAATGATCCGAGGGTTTTAGCGTCAATTCGATAAACGCAACACTGTGCGTTTATCGAACAGCTTCATCAGGCGAACAGTTGCGCGCTGAGGTCGCGGCTGGCGCTGAGCAGGCCCGGCAGGAAGCGTTGCTCCAGCTCGGTGCGGCTGACGCGGCCGGCGTGGGTACTGACGTTGAGCGCCGCCACCACTTGGCCCGATGCATCGTAGACCGGCACCGCAATCGAGCGCAGGCCCTGCTCCAGCTCCTGATCGACGATGCACCAGCCCTGTTGCCGCACTTCCTGCAGGCATGCGAGCAGACTTTCCGGGGTATGCAGGGTGCGGCTGGTCTTGGCCACCAGTTCGGCATGGTCGAGGTATTCGCGCAGCGAAGTGTCGTCCAGCGCCGCCAGCAGGATACGGCCCATCGAGGTGCAATAGGCCGGCAGACGTCCGCCCACCGACAGATCCACCGAGATCAGCCGTTGCGTGGTCGCCGAACGGGCAATGTACAGAATGTCGTCACCTTCGAGCGTGGCCATGTTACAGGCTTCGTGCAGTTGCTCGCTCATGCGGTCGAGGTACGGCTGGGCCGAGACCGCCAGCGGCGTCGACGACAGATACGCGTGGCCGAGGGTCAGCACTTTGGGCAACAACGAGTACGTGCGGCCATCGGTGGTGGCGTAACCCAGCTTGATCAAGGTGTGCAGACAACGGCGCACGGCGGCGCGGGGAATTTCCGTGCGATGGCTGATCTGGGCGATGGTCAGGTGCCGCTTGCGCTCCTGAAACGCCTGCACCACCGCCAGGCCACGGGCCAGCGAGGTCATGAAATCCGGATCGCCCGTCAGCGCCTGGATACGCTTGGCTGGCGACGCGACGATCGGCGGCGCCACGGAGGTGAAGGAGTTGCGCATTTGATCGTTCATTTTTTGTCCTTTTTTCCGGCACGGATCAATGGCCATACAAGCGGCTCGCCGGCAAATGCACAAGGACCGGGACGCCAAGATTGGGCGATTATCGAACCATCGACCGATTATCGCAATCCGCGGCACAGGCTCTTCATGGTTTGCCGGGTCGACCATGGAACGGGTTAATCCAACTTTCCATCGTGCGTTAGTTGTTCGACTTAATGGCGTCAGAAACACAACACTGAGCGCGTAAAGGTTTCAGCGGATTTCAACTAGCGATAAAAATTGTCAGTCACAAAAACAATCACACATCTGGAACCGTTTTTAACTTGGCAAAGATAGTCAATCCCGAATCGACCGCTATAATGCCTCTCAGTGGGGCCGGTTTTATTCACCGAAGCCGCCACCTGCCGAAGCGATGCCAATCGCCGACAGCTCCGGCCAGCGCTGACGCGCATGACTCATGCAACGACAGCGCCCGCGGAAACAGGCAACTGATGCTGCGTCAGTTTTAATCTGGTGTCGCAGCCGCCTGCAACATGGAAGTCTTGACCGCCCTGCCGATAACTCCAATGCCTTTACGGGCATGACCTTTCGGTGGACGCGCTCAATCGACTCGTTGCCGTGCGTTTCACCAGACATTCATCTCAACTCAAACAGGTAGCACTGTGACGAAAGACGAACTGCGCGCGGAACTTGAGCGCCAGGAACAACGTTACAAGGAAGTTTACGGCGGGGAAGTCACCACCTACGCCGCTCAACCGGAACCGGAACGCAAAGCATGGCGTAAACGCCCCACTGTTCAGGATCAGGTTTTCCAGCAAGAACTGAAAAAGATGGAAGAAGAACTCAAAACCGAAGAGCCATGAACCGGCGATTGTGAGTTTTTCGAGGGTCTGCGTCGCCACCGGCTACGAGCGCGGTGACCCGACAATGCCTTGCGCGCCCGCTACCCGCGGGCAGCGGCCACCTCCCCCGTGTTGCGCGGGAAAGGAGCGTGTCTGGCTCGTTTCAGAGATATTTCACACAAGCGTTTGAGGCCCTCGCGCACTCGACGAAACGCCTGCTGCCTGAAGGTTTTCTCAAGAGAATCAAACACTTGAAAAACCCTGCAACACGCTCGGGCTTTGCACCTTGCAACAATTTAATTCGACATTGATTGCTACCGATGAGCAGGTAGGGGATCGATTTCCAGTCTTTTCTGGCATAATCGCGCCCCCTTATGACCGGGTCAGAAAACCTTCATGATCGATTTATTCAGCGGACTGGATGCTTGGGTGCTTGTGAGCCTCTTGCTCGCCCTGACGTTTGTCCTCGCCTTCGAGTTCATCAATGGATTTCATGACACCGCTAACGCGGTAGCCACTGTTATCTACACCAAAGCCATGCCGCCTCACCTGGCGGTGTTCTTCTCCGGTGTGTTCAACTTCCTCGGCGTGTTGCTGGGCGGCGTTGGCGTGGCGTATGCCATTGTTCACCTGCTGCCGGTAGAACTGCTGATCAATGTGAACACCGGCCATGGCCTGGCGATGGTGTTCTCGTTGCTCGCCGCGGCGATCACCTGGAACCTGGGCACCTGGTACTTCGGTATCCCGGCCTCCAGTTCTCACACCCTGATCGGCTCGATCCTTGGCGTCGGCCTGGCCAACGCCCTGATCAACAACATCCCGTTGGCCGACGGTGTGAACTGGCAGAAAGCGATCGACATCGGCGCTTCGCTGGTGTTCTCGCCAATGGCTGGCTTCCTGATCGCCGCGCTGATCCTGATCGGCCTGAAGTGGTGGCGCCCGCTGTCGAAGATGCACAAGACCCCGGAACAGCGCCGCAAGATCGACGACAAGAAACACCCGCCGTTCTGGAACCGCCTGGTCCTGGTGATCTCGGCCATGGCCGTGAGCTTCGTGCACGGCTCCAACGATGGCCAGAAAGGCATCGGCCTGATCATGCTGGTGTTGATCGGTATCGTGCCTGCGCAGTTCGTCCTCGACCTGAGCAGCACCACTTACCAGATCGAACGCACCCGCGACGCGACCCTGCACCTGAGCCAGTTCTACAAGCGCAATGCCGACTCCCTGGGCGAATTCCTGGCCCTGGGCAAAAGCGTTGAAGGCGACCTGCCGGAGAAATTCCGCTGCAACCCGCAGCAGACCGAACCGACCATCAACGCCCTGCTCGATACGCTTAAAGGTGTAGCGGACTACCATTCGCTGTCCTCGGAAAGCCGCATCGAAGTGCGTCGCTACCTGCTGTGCCTGGACGACACTGCGAAGAAAGTCGGCAAGCTGCCAGGCCTGGAAGCGCGTGAAAAGGCTGACCTGGACAAACTGCGCAAAGACCTGACCACCACCACCGAATACGCCCCGTTCTGGGTGATTCTGGCGGTCGCGCTGGCCTTGGGCCTGGGCACCATGGTTGGCTGGAAACGCGTGGTACTGACCATCGGCGAGAAGATCGGCAAGCAAGGCATGACCTATTCCCAGGGCATGTCGGCGCAGATCACCACCGCGAGTCTGATCGGCATGGCCAACATCTTCAGCCTGCCGGTATCCACCACCCACGTGCTGTCCTCGGGCGTGGCCGGCACCATGGTCGCCAACAAGAGCGGCCTGCAAGGCGGGACTGTTCGTACCATTTTGCTGGCGTGGGTGCTGACCTTGCCGGCGACGGTGGCGCTGTCGGCCGGGTTGTTCTGGCTGGCGTCGAAGGCGCTGGGTAGCTGATAGACAGCGGTGCATGAGAAAGGCGTGATTTGTGAGGATCGCGCCTTTTTTTTGGGTTTGGATTTGTGAGCATATCCGTTGCTGCGGTAACGGCTGCTGGCGGTTTCGCTCTTACAGCGAGTCACCTTTTCCAGACGCCGAAAAGGTAACCCAAAAGGCTTTGCCCCGGCGTACGGCACTTCGCTGAGGCTCAGTGTTCCCTCGCTACGGTGTCCATCCGGGGGCATCGCCTACGGTTTGCTTCGCTGCACCTCCTCTCGATGCATGCGGCTTCGCCGCACGGCGCTGCGCGCCTACCCCCGGATGAACACCTTCGCTCGGCCTGCCGAAGGGGCTGAAGATCAAAAGCCAGATCAAGAGCCAAAGCCAAAGCAGATCAAAAGATCGCAGCCTTCGGCAGCTCCTACATGGGATTGGGTGCTTTCAGTTGGAGTTTGGTCGGCTGTCAGGCCGCCATCGCTGGCAAGCCAGCTCCCACACTGGGATCGGGTGCCATCAGTTAAAAATTTGGTCGGCTGTCAGGCCGCCTTCGCGAGCAGGCTCGCTCCCACAACTTTATTCGTGCACACCCCATGCGGCGAAGCCGCCCCACTCAACACGATGAGCGTTAGCTCGAGTACCGCTCTTGATCTGAGGGCCCGTCGGCAGGCTGAGTGGAGGGATTTATCCGGGGTGGGAGCGTAGCGACCGTTTGGCGCAGCCAAACACAGCGAGAGGAGGTGCAGCGAAGCAAACCGTAGGCGCTGCCCCCGGATGAATCCCGTAGCGAAGGAACCCGAGCCTAAGCGAGGGCCGAACGTCAGGGTAAAGCCTTTTGGGTTACCTTTTCGGCGTTTGGAAAAGGTGACCCGCCGTAAGGGCGGAACCGTAATAAGCAACACCCGCAGAAACGGATCTACACCCAGAACCCCAAGAACATGGTCGGCCCAAAGGCCGCCAAGACAAAAAAAAAGGGCAACCGAAGTCGCCCAAAATGCCTTGCGTGCTCATCAAACCCGGAAAGACCTACTTCTTGCGCTTATGCGCGTCCTTCCAGATAAAAAATCCAAACCCTGCAAAAAACAGAACCATGAGACCTACGGTCAGAACCCCGGCAAACACCACGTTATCGAAAAACATGACTGTGGCCTCCTGGCCCCTGCTTTGCTGCGATGGAGCTAAGTTAACCAATCGCGCAGGCGCAGAAATTGACCAGGATCAAGTCCGGTCAACACAGAGGATAAAGGCGGGAAAATAACTGACCTGCATCAAAGGATGCAGGGGGAGATCAACGCTTTTTCGGTTTCTTTTTCGGCTTTTTCTGGGTTTTTCCCAACGGCATGGCCTGCTCGAAGGCCTTGCGCACTTCGTTCAGCCGCTTTTCGTTGAGATCATGCACACGCTTGGCGCGTTCAGTGCCGAGGTCGATCAGTTTTTCATCTTGGCTCATGGCGTTCAGCGCATCACTTGAAGAAAACACAACTGCCGCATCAGCGGCAGGGCTGCGCCAATCATGCAGCCTGACACCGGCACCCGACAACAATTCGTGTAAATCGGCGGGCTCAGATCTCGATATCGACCCACAAGCCCTGGCGCGGCTGATCTTCCATCAGCGGCACCACCGGCACAGTGTTGTCGGCATTGAGCTCGGTGCCCGGCACGGCGAGGTGTTCTTCCGGGTCTTCGTCGGCTTCGCGACGGCGCCGATCGCGTTCCTGTTGACGGCGCTGTTCTTCGCGCGCCAGCAGACGATCCTCTTCCGGATCGCGCTTTTGCAGGTCGATCGTGCTTTCGTTGGAGCTTTCCTGCACCGGCACCACCGGAGGAATGTCCGGCCGCTGGCGAATCGGATCCTGCTGGGAAGTGATCGGCACAGCGCTCAGGGGGAGCATCGGTGGCAGCATATAAAGGGTCTCCTGTCAGCAAGCTATCGGCTGCGGCAAAGGCGCCTTGAGCCACTGGTCGCAAACTTGTGACCGGGTTGGCACTGCAGGAGCTGCCGAAGGCTGCGATCTTTTAATGGGACAACGTAGAACTCAGGTGTTTCCGTAGATCAAAAGATCGCAGCCTGCGGCAGCTCCTACCCAGTAATCTTTGGCCCTGAAGCCTGCATTCCGTTAAGATAGCCCGCTTTTTCAAGGTGGGAGTCAGGCAGCATGGCGCAGCAGTATCAACCGGGGCAACGCTGGATCAGTGACAGCGAAGCAGAGCTTGGTTTAGGCACCGTTCTGGCACAGGACGGCCGCTTGTTGACCGTGCTCTACCCGGCCACTGGCGAAACCCGCCAGTACGCGCTACGGAATGCGCCCCTCACCCGCGTGCGGTTCTCGCCGGGTGACACGATTACTCACTTCGAAGGCTGGAAGATGACCGTGCGCGAAGTCGACGATGTCGACGGGCTGATGGTCTATCACGGTCTCAACGGGCAGAACGAAGCCGTCACCCTGCCGGAAACCCAGCTGTCGAACTTCATTCAGTTCCGTCTGGCCAGCGACCGTCTGTTCGCCGGACAGATCGACCCGCTGCCATGGTTCTCCCTGCGCTACAACACCCTGGAACACACCAGCCGCCAATTGCAGTCCTCGCTCTGGGGCCTGGGCGGCGTGCGTGCGCAACCGATCGCGCACCAGTTGCACATCGCCCGTGAAGTCGCCGACCGCATCGCGCCACGGGTTCTGCTGGCAGACGAAGTGGGTCTGGGGAAAACCATCGAAGCCGGCCTGGTGATCCATCGCCAACTGCTCTCGGGCCGCGCCAATCGCGTGCTGATTCTGGTGCCGGAAAACCTGCAGCATCAGTGGCTGGTGGAAATGCGCCGCCGCTTCAACCTGCAGGTCGCACTGTTCGACGAAGAACGCTTCATTGAAAGCGATGCCACCAACCCGTTCGAAGACACCCAGCTGGCACTGGTTGCCCTGGAATGGCTGGTCGAAGACGAGAAGGCGCAGGATGCCCTGTTCGCCGCCGGCTGGGACCTGATGGTGGTCGACGAAGCCCATCACCTGGTGTGGCACGAAGACAAGGTCAGCCCGGAATACGCGCTGGTCGAGCAACTGGCGGAAGTGATTCCCGGCGTACTGCTGCTCACCGCGACCCCGGAACAACTCGGCCAGGACAGCCACTTTGCCCGTCTGCGCCTGCTCGACCCGAACCGTTTCCACGACCTGGCCGCCTTCCGCGCCGAGAGCGAGAACTATCGCCCGGTGGCCGAAGCCGTGCAGGAGCTGCTCGACAAGGGACGCCTGTCGCCCGAAGCGCACAAGACCATCCACGGTTTCCTCGGCAACGAAGGCGAAGCCCTGCTGACCGCGGTCAACGATGGCGACAGCGAAGCCAGCGCCCGTCTGGTGCGTGAGCTGCTCGACCGCCACGGCACCGGCCGCGTACTGTTCCGTAACACCCGCGCCGCGGTGCAGGGTTTCCCCGAGCGTAAACTGCACCCTTACCCGCTGCCATGCCCGGACGAATACCTCGAACTGCCGCTGGGCGATCACGCCGAGCTGTACCCGGAAGTCAGCTTCCAGGCCCAGCCGGACGCCAGCGAAGAAGAGCGCTGGTGGAAATTCGACCCGCGCGTCGAGTGGCTGATCGATCAGCTGAAAATGCTCAAGCGCACCAAAGTGCTGGTGATCTGCGCCCACGCCGAAACCGCGATGGACCTGGAAGACGCCCTGCGCGTGCGTTCCGGCATCCCGGCCACGGTGTTCCATGAAGGCATGAACATCCTTGAGCGTGACCGCGCCGCCGCCTACTTCGCCGACGAAGAGTTCGGCGCGCAAGTACTGATCTGCTCGGAAATCGGCAGTGAGGGTCGCAACTTCCAGTTCGCTCATCACCTGGTGCTGTTCGATCTGCCATCGCACCCGGACCTGCTCGAGCAGCGCATCGGTCGTCTCGACCGGATCGGCCAGAAGCACATCATCGAACTGCACGTGCCGTACCTGGAAACCAGCCCGCAAGAGCGCCTGTTCCAGTGGTACCACGAAGCATTGAACGCGTTCCTCAACACCTGCCCGACCGGCAACGCCTTGCAGCATCAGTTCGGCCCGCGCCTGCTGCCGCTGCTCGAAGAAGCCGATGACGGCGAGTGGCAAGCACTGATCGACGAGGCCCGCACCGAGCGCGAGCGTCTGGAACAAGAGCTGCACACCGGTCGCGACCGTCTGCTGGAACTCAACTCCGGCGGTGCTGGCGAAGGGGATGCACTGGTCGAGGCGATCCTTGAACAGGACGACCAGTTCGCCCTGCCGATCTACATGGAAACCCTGTTCGACGCGTTCGGCATCGACAGCGAAGACCACTCGGAAAACGCCCTGATCCTCAAGCCGAGCGAGAAGATGCTCGACGCCAGCTTCCCGCTGGGCGACGACGAAGGTGTGACCATCACCTACGACCGCAACCAGGCGCTGTCGCGCGAAGACATGCAGTTCATCACCTGGGAACACCCGATGGTGCAGGGCGGCATGGACCTGGTGCTGTCCGGTTCGATGGGCAACACCGCCGTCGCGCTGATCAAGAACAAGGCACTGAAACCGGGCACCGTGCTGCTGGAACTGCTCTACGTCAGCGAAGTGGTTGCCCCGCGTTCGCTGCAACTGGGCCGTTACCTGCCGCCGGCCGCCTTGCGCTGCCTGCTCGACGCCAACGGTAACGACCTGTCGCCACGGGTCTCGTTCGCAACCCTCAACGATCAACTGGAAAGCGTACCTCGCGCCAGCGCCAACAAGTTCATCCAGGCCCAGCGCGATCAGCTGACGCCACGGATCAACGCGGGTGAAGACAAGATCACCCCGCGTCACGCCGAGCGCGTGGCCGAGGCCCGTCGTCGTCTGGCCGCCGATACCGACGAAGAACTGGCGCGCCTGACCGCATTGCAAGCGGTCAACCCGACCGTGCGCGACAGCGAACTGGATGCGTTGCGCCAGCAGCGTGAACAGGGTCTGGCGATGCTGGATAAAGCGGCGCTGCGTCTGGAAGCGATTCGGGTGTTGGTGGCGGGTTAAACCACCCTGCCCCACCGCTGTAAATGAAAAGGCCCGCAGTGATGCGGGCCTTTTTGTTTGTCTGTTATTTATCAGCTGATGCTGATGGCCCCATCGCTGGCAAGCCAGCTCCCACAGGGTTTGGAGTGTTTACAAATTATGCGTGTGACTCGGTCACTGTGGGAGCTGGCTTGCCAGCGATAGCAATCATGCAGTCGCCACAGAAACATCAGGCTCAACCACTGCCACCAACCCCTCCTTCATCCGCTGCGCATCCCGGACAAAACACCGCGCCGCCAGAAACAGAAACACCATGGTCAAGAACAGCGCCACCGGAATCAGGTACATCGCATCATGCAGGCCGACAGCCTTGAACGCCTCGGTCATCTGTTCGGCGCCTGCAGAGACCATGGCCGATTTCGCAAAGTGATCGGACAAGGCCCCCACCACCACCGGCCCCAATCCGCCGCCGAGCAAGTACAGACCGGCAAAGAACAACGCCATCGCCGTCGCACGCAGACGCGGCTCGACCACGTCCTGAATCGCCGTGTACACGCAGGTGTAGAAGTTATAGGCAAACAGCCAGCCGACGCTGAACACCGCGACGAACACGCCAATCTCGACCCGTCCGGCGTGCAACGCCCAGGCCGTGCACAGGGTCGAGATGATCAGGCTGACGCCGGCAAACAGCAGCCGGCCGTTGGCGACTCGTTGATGAATCTTGTCAGCGATCCAGCCGCCGAGTGTCAGACCGATCAACCCGGTGATCCCCACAATCACCCCGGTCGCCACCGCCGCGTCCTGCAACGGCATCAGGAAATACCGCTGCAGCATTGGCACCAGAAACGAGTTGCAGGCATAGGTGGCGAAGTTGAAGCACAAGCCTGCCATCACCAGCCACAGGAATGTCGGCACGGCGAGGACACGGCGGATCGGTCTGTCGACTTTATCCTGGGACACCTGCACGATTTCCGCCGCACCGCGCTTGGGTTCCTTGATGAAGAACATGAACACCGCGAGGATCAGCCCCGGCACCGCCGCGATAAAGAACGGCGCGCGCCAGCTGTCGAACGCCTTGACCATCGCACCGATGGTGAAGAACGCCAGCAACAATCCCAATGGCAACCCGAGCATGAAAATGCCCATGGCCCGCGCCCGGCGGTGCGCCGGGAACAGGTCGCCGATCAGCGAGTTGGCGGCCGGCGCGTAACTGGCTTCACCAATGCCGATCCCCATGCGCACCAGCAGAAAGCTCCAGAAGCTGCCAACCAGGCCGTTGACCGCCGTCAGTGCGCTCCAGGTCGCCAGGCCCCAGCCCATCAATTTGCTGCGCGAGCCAGTGTCGGCCATGCGGCCTAACGGCAGACCGGCAATCGCATAAACCAGGGTAAACGCGGTACCGACGATCCCCAGTTGAAAGTCACTCAGGTGCCACTCCATGCGGATCGGCTCGATGATGATCGCTGGAATGGTGCGGTCGAAGAAGTTGAACAGGTTGGCAAGGAACAACAGGAACAGAATGCGCCAGGCATTCGCCGCTTGGGTCGAGTTCTGCATGGGTCCGTCTCTTTATTGTTATGAGGGCTTCACTGCCGACGCATCCGAGCCCGGAACCTGCAATCTAGACAGGCGGTGCGTAGCTGTCTGTGATCATTCGTCAAGCTGATAATGAGCCATGGCACTGTAAAGAAACGTAAGCCCTTGATAACGCAGCAATCCCCCGTAAACCGGGGGTTTTGCGGCAAAACCCGGCTACAAAAAAATACTTTCGCGCCCCCCTTCCCAAGTTCATGGCGAAGCCTAGAATAGCCGCCGGATCCGTCCGGATTCGCCGATCAACCCCTTTGATGCCCTCCTAATGTCCGAAGTCAGTCCGTGTCTGAATTGCGGTGCCTGCTGTTCCCATTTTCGCGTGTCTTTTTTCTGGGGTGAATGCGCCTCCTCCGGTGGCACAGTGCCCGATGAGCTGGTGACGCAGATCAGCCCGAGCCGGGTGGCGATGAACGGCACCGATTGCAAATCACCGCGTTGTACGGCGCTGGTCGGCGAGGTGGGCAGTCAGGTCCAGTGCTCGATTTATGAGCAGCGCTCCAGCCCCTGCCGCGAATTCGAATCGTCCTGGGAGAACGGCGAACAGAATGTCGATTGCGACAAGGCCCGCGCCCGCTTCGGCTTGCCGCCGCTCGAGAAGGACTGGAATCAGATCCCCTACGACCAGAGCGCCTGACGCTTAGCGCCAATCGCTATGAGGCTCATGCCGAAATGGTTGGCGCCAATATGCCACTATCGCTTGCACGATAAAAACCGCCTCTATACTCCTCTCATTCGCCTGCGTTTCTGACGCAGAAGGGACGACTTCAGAGACGGGGATGCTATGGAGTGGCTTGGTTTGCAGTTTGTTACCGAGCTGCCGGACGGCGGGCAGGTCATTCTCGATTGCACACATAATCCCTTGCTGGTGCTGGTGGCTTATCTGGTCGCCTGCGCCGCGAGTTTTGCCACCCTCGACATGGCCGAGCGGGTCGGCCATGCCGAAGACCCGGGCTCGCAACGGGTCTGGCGCTGGATCGGCGCCACTTGCCTGGCCGGCGGTATCTGGGCCATGCACTTCATTGCCATGCTGGCGTTCCAGACCCCGATCGAAATCCATTACGAACTGGCCACCACCCTGTTTTCCCTGGTGATCGCCCTGCTCGCTTCGTGGCTGGCGATGCACACCCTGAGCGTGCCCCATCCCTCACGGGTGCATTACCTGAAAACCGCCATCGTCATTGGCTTGGGCATAGCCGGCATGCATTACGTCGGCATGGCGGCGATGCACTCGGTGGCCACCGCCTATTACGAGCCGCTGTCGTTCTGCCTGTCGATCGTGATTGCGATCAGCGCCAGTTTCGCCGCGCTGTGGGTCGCCGGTTACTTGCGTGAAGGCAGTGGGCGTTTTCATCAACTGTTCAAATACACCGCTGCGATCATTCTCGGCGCCGGCATCATCAGCATGCATTTCACCGGAATGGCCGCGTTGCATCTGGTGTTGCCCGAAGGCGCCACGCCCACCTTGAGTGCCGAAACCAATCACCTGCAACTGGGCCTGACCATCGCGCTGATCACACTGTTGATTCTCGGCAGCGCGATCAGCGCGGCACTGGCCGACAAGAAACTGCAGAGCAAGGAGCAGGATCTGCGCCGAGTCAATGCCCTGCTCAGCCAGCTCGATCAGGCTCGGATGTCGCTGCAACAAGTGGCCAATTACGACGCCCTGACCAACCTGATCAACCGTCGCGGTTTCAACCAGATCTTCGCCGAGAAACTCAGCCAGAAAACCAGCGAAGGCGGCATGCTCGCGGTGATGTTTCTCGATATCGACCACTTCAAGCGGATCAATGACAGCCTCGGCCATGACGCCGGCGACGCCCTGCTCAAAGTCATCGCCAACCACATCAAAGGCTCGGTGCGCAGCCATGACGACGTGGTCGCACGCTTTGGCGGTGACGAGTTCTGCATCCTGATCGGCCTGCACGACCGCGAGGAAGCGCGCAGCATGGCGCAACGGATCATGCAGAAAATGAAGGAGCCGATCGAACTGGCCGGACGTCGTATGGTGATGACCACCAGCATCGGCATCAGCCTGTTCCCCGACGACGGCACCACCTGCGAAGAACTGCTCAAGCACGCCGATCTGGCGTTGTATCAGTCCAAGGGTGCCGGGCGTAACGGCCTGCATTTTTTCAGTTCGAACATGAAGACCCGCGCCAGCCTCGAACTGCAACTGGAAGAAGAGCTGCGCCTGGCTTTGCGTGAAGACCACGGGCTGACGCTGTATTACCAACCCATCTTCGAACTGAAAACCGGCCGGGTGACCAAACTCGAAGCGTTGATTCGCTGGCAGCATCCGCTGCATGGCCTGCTGGCCCCGGACCGTTTCATCGCGATTGCCGAAACCAACGGCCTGATCGCCGAACTGGACAACTGGGTGTTGCGCCGGGCCTGCACCGACCTCGGCGAACTGACGCGCCACGGCTGCAACGAACTGAAAATCGCCTGGAACTGCTCACCGCTCAACCTGGCCCGGGAAGAACTGGCCAACGAAATCGAAAGTGCACTGCGCAGCGCTGGCGTCGCGCCGGAACGGCTGGAGCTGGAAGTCACCGAAAACGCGCTGATGGGCAACATCGCCAACACGCTGGTGCTGTTGCGGCAGATCCGGGCCCTCGGCGTATCGCTGTCGATCGACGACTTCGGCACCGGATACTCATCATTGGCCTACCTCAAACGCCTGCCGCTCAATACGCTGAAAATCGATCGTTCGTTCATCCTCGACATTCCTGCGGCGACTGCCGACATGGAGATCGTCCAGGCGATCATCGTCATGGCCCACACCCTGCACTTGCAGGTGGTGACCGAAGGCGTGGAAAGCCTGGAACAGTACGAGTTTCTCGAACGTTCGGGCTGCGACTTCATTCAGGGGTATCTGCTCAGCCGCCCGGTGCCGCTGGATGAACTCCGTCCGGTGCTCGAGGAAATCAATCAGCGCAAACACGCACATTCGGTCAATCCACTGAGTCTGGCGCGCGGTACATGTGTACCAGAGTCGCTGGATCCTTCTGCAAAAAACCCTGCGCCCCATGCAGGCGCATCAGTTGTGCGGCCAATCCGCTGATCGGCGTGGCCGAGCCTTGTTCGCGAGAGAATTTCACCGCCGTATCGAGATCCTTGAGCAGCGTGCGCACGTGCCATTTCACCGGTTCAAAACGGCTTTCGGCCATTTGCGGGGCGAGGATCTGCAGCGGTTTCGAATCGGCAAAGCCACCGGCCAGCGCTTCGGCAATCAAGCGCGCATCGACTCCAGCCTGTTCGGCCAGCGCCACCACTTCGGCAATCACCAACGCGTTGCAGGCGACGATCATCTGATTGCAAGCCTTGGTCACCTGCCCGGCGCCGATGCCGCCCATGTGCGTGACGCGCTGACCGAGGTTGAGCAACATCGGGCGCACCCGATCCAGATCCGTCACCGCACCACCGACCATGATCGCCAGGCTGCCCGCCTCGGCACCGACCACGCCGCCGGAGACCGGTGAATCAAGCCAGGCCATGCCGGTCCTGCCTGCCAAGTCGGCGGCCATCTCGCGAGTAGCCGTCGGTTCGAGGCTGGAGAAGTCCACCAGCAACTGGCCGTTTTTCGCACCTTCAACAACCCCGCCGGCGCCAAACACCACCTCGCGCACCACCGCCGTATCGGCCAGACACAGCATCACCACGTCCGCGTGTTCGCACAGCTCGGCTGGAGTCGCCACCTGCCGGGCGCCAGCTTCAACCAGGGGCGCGCACTTGGCCGGGTTGCGGTTCCACACGGTCAACGGGTAGCCCGCCGCCAGTAAACGCTGGCACATCGGCAAGCCCATCAGGCCGATTCCGGCAAAACCCAACGAAGGTAGCGTTGACATCATTTTGCCTCTTTTCAATTAAAGATCACCGAATAATGGCCGATTCATGAACGATCAGGAAAGGATTCCCCCGCGCGACGATCAGGCCAAGCCCCTGACGCCCGGGCCAAATACGCGCAGTCAAAGACGCGAGATCCTCTTTCCGTGAGGCTCGATGACAACGGTCGCCGAGCCAACCCTGTCCAGGTATATGGCGCACAATGACTTCTAAAAACAATCCGGCCACTGCGGTATCCGATCTGCCCCTGAGCCCTGCGGCGAACAGCCCGGCTCCGATGAAGCCATTGCCTCCTTCGCGCCCGCTGGGCACTCAGCAATATCTGTACTACACCGAAACCAACACCGACCGCATCCTCGACAACCTCGACGGTCTGCGTGACCTGGTGTTCCCGCGCCCGCCGCACCTGGAAGGCGACAACGAACAGCACAACGACCAGGAATTCCCGTCGGTGTGCCTGATCGGCCTCGGTCGCTGCGGCTCGAACATCGCCCTCGACGTCGCGGAGCTGGTGTACAACGCGCGCAAGTTCTACCTCAACGAATTCAACAACGAAGACCGCGCCGCTGACCGGCGTCTGGCCGACAAGGGCTACAGCCCGGCCCAGTGGATCAAGCAGAATCTGCGGATCGGCCCGAACAAGTCGAGCAAACCGGTGTTCCTGGTCGAACCGCTGGTGATGCTCGGCGACCTCGACAAGGACATTGCCGGGCGCATCCGATTCTCGCGCAAGGGCGAGAAAAGCGGCTTTCTGCGCGACTACAGCAAAATGAAGATCATGGATTTGTCCGAAGTCCATGCCGGTGGCGCCGGTAACGCGCCGATCCTCGGTCAGTACCTGGCCAAGATCATCCTCAACAAGGACACCCAGCGTTTCTCCAGCCCTGACTGGAAAATGATCCACTCGTACCTGATCGACAGCTGCGGCATCAAGGCCAACCAGTCGCGCCTGTACTTCTCGATCTTCAGTGCGGGCGGCGGTACCGGTTCGGGCATGGCTTCGGAATTCGGCCTGGCCCAGCAGCACTCGTACATGAACAAGACGTTCGACACCAAGCCGATGGACGAGCATGACGGCAAGAGCGGGCATTCGTTCGTGTTCGAGCCGATCTTCACCAGCGGCATCTGCGTGCTGCCGAACATTTCCGATCACCGCAGCGAAATGTCCGAGGCGCTGCACATCAACGCCGGACGCCTGTTGTGCAAATACCTGTCGGAAGAATGGGATTTCTCCTACAACTTCGCCAATGAAGACAGCAGCGAAGCCAGCGTCATGGGCCGTATTCGCCCGTGGAACGCGATGATGCTGATCTCCAACGACATCATGCGTTACGCCGAAGAGAGCGATGACGGCAACATCCAGAACATTGATGTCAATGCGATGGAGAAGCACGCCAACCAGTACATCTCGCAGCAGATCTTCAACATTCTGACGGCGCAGGCGGTGACCACCGACTACGACCAGAACTACTTCCGTCGCGCCGGCATCGACATCGGCGAAACCATTCGCCTCGACGCCAACGACCTGTTTATGAGCCTGGCCGGCCCGGTGGCGATTGCCTACGCCGAATCGGTGGTGCCGGAAACCCCGCCGCCGAGCAGCGACAAGTTCAAGGTGTTCGACAAAGAGCCGCAGCGCCTGAACATCGACGATCTGTTCTTCCGCTCGATCGACCTGCCGCACTTCAACAAGGTCACCCAGGCCATCGAAGGCATCAGCCTGCTGCCAATCGAATCCAAGCGCTATCGCGCGTCGCTGGAGCAGTACAAGAATTCCGGCTACGACGCCGCCGCGCTGCACGACTTGCACTTCTTCAAGAACTGCTCGTCGGTGGTGTCGATCGTTTCGTTGCCGAAAGACTACAAGCTGTCCTACATGGACCTGAACCGGTTGAAGACCCACCTCAACAGCCTGTTCCCCAACACCACGCTCAAGCGTTATGCGCTGGTGATCGGTGCGTCGGCCAACCTGTCGCTGACCACCCTGATCGCCAAGAGCCCGTGTCTGTCGGACGACTTCCTGACCCTGATCGTGGCGTTCATCAAGCGTTGCTTCGCCAAGACCCCGTACCGTTTCGACGAGACCCTGGACAACTCGATCCTCGACTTCATCATTAATGAAGACTTTGACGAAGACCGCATCGACGATCTGCTCAACGAATTCGAGAACCCGGCGAAGATCCTCGACACCAACTGGTACGCGATCAAACCGATGTACGAGAAGAAGTACCGCGAACTGATCAACGACAAGGACAAGTTTGTTTCGATCAACGACATTCGCCTGTCGCGCGATTGCGTGAAGAAATCGATCAAGTACCTGCGCGAGATCTACCGTCACCGGATCGGCAAGACCAAGGTTATTTCGCTGAATAACCATACGGGCAAGACTTACTCGGTCTGATTGACGACCGAGTCGCCCCAATCGCTGGCAAGCCAGCTCCCACCAGGTCCATGTGAACACAACCATTTGTGAACACCACACAACCTGTGGGAGCTGGCTTGCCAGCGATGGGGCCCGCAAACTCCCTATCTCAGCCCTTCCAACATCCAGAAACAATTAAGCAGCCCTCAGGCTGCTCAATAAACTGTTCCCGTTACGTTTACGTCACCGTTATGCCACCCGCGCTTGTGGTGTTTCTCTACGGCAACGTGCCATCACGCTACTCGGCTACACACTTTTCGCCGCTGGTCAGACGCACCACAAAGGTGCGCAGTCTCAGGCAGTCGCCCTTTCCTGGACCAGAATCCACGGACTCACCACCACCGCCCACAGCGCTGGATCACGCTCGAAAATATCCAGCGCCCGCGTTTCAGACAGCTTGGCGACCTTGTCTTCGGCCAGCCAGGCGGCGACTTTCTCGCCATTGTCCGAGGCCACGGCCTCGGCGGCGGCGATCAAATCCAGGGCCGGGTCGACCCACAATAGGGCACCCTTGGCGAAGAACGGCTCCAGCTCTTTCCAGGTAATAGATGCGGTTTCACCAAGCAGCTTGGCATAGAGGGTGCTAGGTTCTTGATTCATGGGACTGTCCGGAAAAGAAATCGACGCGAATGATAACGTCGGTGGTCCGGCAGGAAAAACCCGGTTGCAAATGGCTTCACCGAACGAAAAGAGCAGGAACGCCAAGGAATGCTGCTGTTTGGGGCATAAGCCCCCCGAAAGCCCCGCCGCAATTCTGTCTTTTTCATTCAAAAATGCGACACCCACAAGTTTTGCCCCCTGGCGCCAGCTTCCCAGGCCAACAACCGGCGCTCTACACTGTACCGGTACAGTTGCCGGGGGCATTTCCGGAGGGTATCGCCAAGATATCTGACCCGGTTCTGCTGCTACGGCGCCAGAACTCAAAAAAATTACAACAGTAAGAGTGGAGCACTATGACTAAGGCTACTAAGCAGATTTCCAAACTGTTTGCCGCTATGGTTCTGGCCGGGGTTGCCAGCCATTCGTTCGCCGCTGACACCATCAAGATCGGTATCGCCGGCCCTAAAACCGGTCCTGTAGCCCAATACGGCGACATGCAATTCAGTGGCGCGAAAATGGCCATCGAGCAGATCAACGCCAAGGGCGGCGTCGACGGCAAGAAACTCGAAGCCGTTGAATACGATGACGCGTGCGATCCGAAACAAGCCGTAGCGGTTGCGAACAAGGTCGTCAACGACGGCGTCAAGTTCGTGGTTGGTCACCTGTGCTCCAGCTCCACTCAGCCAGCTTCGGACATCTACGAAGACGAAGGCGTGGTGATGATTACCCCGGCTGCCACCAGCCCGGACATCACCGCCCGTGGTTACAAAATGGTCTTCCGCACCATCGGTCTGGACAGCGCCCAGGGCCCTGCCGCCGGTAACTACATTGCCGATCACGTGAAGCCGAAAATCGTTGCCGTCCTGCACGACAAGCAGCAATACGGTGAAGGCATCGCCACCGCCGTCAAGGCGACTCTTGAGAAGAAAGGCGTGAAAGTCGCCGTGTTCGAAGGCGTCAACGCCGGCGACAAAGACTTCTCCTCGATGATCGCCAAGCTCAAACAAGCCAACGTCGACTTCGTTTACTACGGCGGCTACCACCCGGAGCTGGGCCTGATCCTGCGTCAATCCCAGGAAAAAGGCCTGAAAGCCAAGTTCATGGGCCCGGAAGGCGTGGGTAACGACTCCATTTCGCAGATCGCCAAAGAGTCCTCCGAAGGCCTGCTGGTGACCCTGCCGAAATCCTTCGACCAGGATCCGGCCAACGTTGCCCTGGCAGATGCGTTCAAGGCGAAGAAAGAAGACCCGAGCGGCCCGTTCGTGTTCCCTTCCTACTCGGCGGTTGAAGTGATTGCCGAAGGCATCAAGGCAGCCAAGTCCGAAGACGCAGCCAAAGTGGCCGAAGCCATTCACGCCGGCACCTTCAAGACCCCTACCGGCGACCTGAGCTTCGACGCCAAGGGCGACCTGAAGGACTTCAAGTTTGTGGTTTACGAGTGGCACTTCGGCAAACCGAAAACTGAAGTTTCGCCTCAGTAAGGCGCGCCCTGACTGACTGCCAATAAAGCCCACGGCGTGCCGTGGGCTTTGTTTTACGAATGTATGGGCCGCGCTGGCGTGATCCGCCAGTCTCCCCACCTGAAAATCTCAAAACCGTCATCAGCGGTTCGCTGGCAAAACCCGGATTCGAAGTGGATAAAGATCCACGGGGCCGGGCGGGAAAATGACTCCACCAGTGAAATGCGTATCAGGTTTTTAGGAGCGTTGTAATGCCTGACATCTATCACTTCTTCCAACAGCTGGTTAATGGCCTGACCATTGGCAGCACGTATGCCCTGATCGCCATCGGCTATACGATGGTTTACGGCATCATTGGAATGATCAACTTCGCCCATGGCGAGGTGTACATGATCGGTTCCTACGTGGCGTTCATCGCCATCGCCGGGCTGGCCATGATGGGAATCGACAACGTCCCGCTGTTGATGACCGCCGCGTTCATCGCGAGCATCGTCGTCACCAGTTCCTACGGTTACAGCATCGAACGGATTGCCTACCGCCCCCTGCGCGGCAGCAACCGTCTGATCCCGCTGATTTCCGCGATCGGTATGTCGATCTTCCTGCAGAACACGGTTCTGCTCGCGCAAGACTCCAAGGACAAATCCATCCCCAACCTGATCCCCGGCAACTTCTCCATCGGGCCAGGTGGCGCACATGAAGTGCTGATTTCCTACATGCAAATCGTGGTGTTCGTGGTGACCCTGGTCGCCATGCTCGGCCTCACGCTGTTCATCTCCCGCTCTCGCCTGGGTCGCGCCTGCCGCGCCTGCGCCGAAGACATCAAGATGGCCAACCTGCTGGGCATCAACACCAACAACATCATCGCCCTGACCTTCGTCATCGGTGCCGCGCTGGCAGCCGTTGCGGCTGTGCTGCTGAGCATGCAGTACGGCGTGATCAACCCCAACGCCGGTTTCCTCGTCGGCCTCAAGGCTTTCACCGCTGCGGTACTGGGCGGCATCGGCAGCATCCCCGGCGCCATGCTCGGCGGGCTGGTGCTCGGGGTGGCGGAAGCCTTTGGCGCCGATATCTTCGGCGACCAGTACAAGGACGTCGTGGCTTTCGGCTTGTTGGTTCTGGTGCTGTTGTTCCGTCCGACCGGCATTCTGGGCCGTCCGGAGGTTGAGAAAGTATGACTAGGAATCTTAAACAGGCACTGTTCAGTGCCTTGCTGGTGTGGGCCGTGGCCTACCCGGTACTCGGTCTCAAACTGACCATCGTCGGCATCAACCTCGAAGTGCACGGCACCAGCCCGGCCATTCTGGCGACCATCGCCATCTGCTCGGTGCTGATGTTCCTGCGGGTGCTGTTCAACCAGCAGATCAGCAAGGCGTGGAAATCCTCGCCGGGCCTGCCGTTGATCCCGGCCAAGGCCAGCAACTTCCTGACCCTGCCGACCACGCAGCGCTACATCATCATTGCGCTGATTCTGGGTGCGCTGGTGTGGCCGTTCTTCGGCTCGCGTGGCGCGGTGGACATTGCCACGCTGATCCTGATCTACGTGATGCTCGGCCTCGGCCTGAACATCGTGGTGGGTCTGGCCGGTCTGCTCGATCTGGGTTACGTCGGCTTCTATGCCGTCGGCGCCTACAGCTACGCGCTGCTGTCGCACTACTACGGCCTGAGCTTCTGGATCTGCCTGCCGATTGCCGGCCTGATGGCGGCGACGTTCGGCTTCCTGCTGGGCTTCCCGGTGTTGCGTCTGCGCGGTGACTATCTGGCGATCGTGACCCTGGGTTTCGGCGAGATCATCCGGCTGTTCCTGCGTAACCTGACCGACATCACCGGTGGTCCGAACGGTATCAGCAACATCGAGAAACCGACGTTCTTCGGCCTGACCTTCGAACGCAAAGCGGCGGAAGGCCTGCAAACCTTCCACGAGTACTTCGGCCTCGAATACAACTCGATCAACAAGGTGATTTTCCTGTACCTGGTTGCCCTGTTGCTGGCACTGGCGGCGCTGTTCATCATCAACCGTCTGCTGCGCATGCCGATCGGCCGTGCGTGGGAAGCGCTGCGTGAAGACGAAATCGCCTGCCGTGCGCTTGGCCTCAACCCGACCGTGATCAAGCTGTCGGCGTTCACCCTGGGTGCGAGCTTCGCCGGTTTCGCCGGCAGCTTCTTCGCCGCTCGTCAGGGACTGGTGACGCCGGAATCGTTCACTTTCATCGAGTCGGCGATCATCCTCGCCATCGTTGTGCTGGGTGGCATGGGCTCGCAGCTGGGCGTGATTCTCGCGGCCGTGGTGATGATCCTGTTGCCGGAAATGATGCGTGAGTTCAGCGAATACCGGATGTTGATGTTCGGTGCGCTGATGGTGTTGATGATGATCTGGCGTCCACAAGGTCTGCTGCCGATGCAACGCCCACACATGGAGTTGCGAAAATGAGCCGTGAGATCCTGAAAGTCGAAAACCTGAGCATGCGCTTCGGCGGCTTGCTGGCGGTCAATGGCGTGGCCCTGACCGTCAAGGAGAAACAAGTGGTGGCGCTGATCGGGCCGAACGGCGCGGGCAAGACCACCGTGTTCAACTGCCTGACCGGTTTCTACCAGCCATCGGGCGGCAGCATCCTGCTCGACGGCGAGCCGATCCAGGGTCTGCCGGGGCACAAGATCGCCCTCAAGGGCGTGGTGCGCACCTTCCAGAACGTGCGGCTGTTCAAGGACATGACGGCGGTCGAGAACCTGTTGATCGCGCAGCACCGTCACCTGAACACCAACTTCCTGTCCGGCCTGTTCAAGACCCCGGCGTTCCGCAAGAGCGAGCGCGAGGCCATGGAATACGCCGAATACTGGCTGGAAAAGGTCAACCTGAAAGAGTTCGCCAACCGTACCGCCGGCACCCTGGCCTACGGTCAGCAACGGCGTCTGGAAATCGCCCGCTGCATGATGACCCGTCCGCGGATCCTCATGCTCGACGAACCGGCCGCCGGCCTGAACCCGAAGGAAACCGAAGACCTCAAGGCGCTGATCAGCGTGCTGCGTGAAGAGCACAACGTCACCGTGCTGCTGATCGAACACGACATGAAACTGGTCATGAGCATTTCCGACCACATCGTCGTGATCAACCAGGGCACGCCGCTGGCCAATGGCACGCCGGAACAGATCCGCGACAATCCTGAAGTGATCAAAGCCTACCTGGGGGAAGCGTAAATGCTGCAGTTCGAAAACGTTTCCACCTTCTACGGCAAGATCCAAGCCCTGCACAGCGTCAACGTCGAAGTCCGTCAGGGCGAGATCGTGACCCTGATCGGCGCCAACGGTGCCGGCAAGTCCACGCTGCTGATGACGCTGTGCGGTTCGCCGCAGGCGCACAGCGGCAGCATCCGCTACATGGGTGAGGAACTGGTCGGCCAGGACTCGTCGCAGATCATGCGCAAGAGCATCGCCGTGGTGCCGGAAGGTCGTCGGGTGTTTGCCCGTCTGACCGTTGAAGAGAACCTGTCGATGGGCGGTTTCTTCACCGACAAGGGCGACTATCAGGAGCAGATGGACAAGGTCCTCGGCCTGTTTCCGCGCCTGAAAGAACGCTTCAACCAGCGCGGCGGCACCATGTCCGGCGGCGAACAGCAGATGCTCGCCATCGGCCGTGCGCTGATGAGCAAGCCGAAACTGCTGCTGCTCGACGAGCCGTCGCTGGGCCTGGCACCGATCATCATCCAGCAGATCTTCGACATCATCGAACAACTGCGCAAGGACGGTGTAACGGTGTTCCTGGTCGAGCAGAACGCCAACCAGGCGCTGAAAATCGCTGACCGTGCGTACGTTCTGGAGAACGGCCGCGTGGTCATGCAAGGTACCGGTGAAGCACTGCTCACCGACCCGAAAGTACGCGAGGCGTACCTCGGCGGTTGAGGCTTTTCGCTGAACAAAAAAACGGCCTTCGGGCCGTTTTTTTATACCTCACACATCCTCCGTGTAGGAGCTGCCGCAGGCTGCGATCTTTTGATCTGGCTTCTGGTTTAAAAATCAAAGTCGAAAGATCGCAGCCTGCAGCAGCTCCTACAGGGTTTTGCATTTTTTCTGAAAAATTTCAGCTGCGCTGTAACGCATCGCCATGAGCGTTCTCTAGTGGGGTAAGCAAGCGCACTTCGCTTGTAAAACCCAAGCTCAAATCTGGAGAAACATCATGACTGCTACCACTCGCACCCTGTCCGCCGCTGCACTGGTTCTGGCTCTTGGTTCCGCCCTGAGCATGACTGCCGTTTCCAGCGCCAACGCCGCCGACAACAGCAACATGGAAAAATGCTTCGGTGTGGCCATGAAGGGTCACAACGATTGCGCCGCAGGCGCAGGCACCACATGTGCCGGCACCGCGAAAATGGATTACCAGACCAACTCCTGGAAGTTCGTGCCAAAAGGCACCTGCACCACCACCGAGAGCAAGACCTCGCCGACCGGCTTCGGTCAGATGGAAGCCTTCAAAGCCAAGTCCTGATCCACGACCTGCCCGAGTGACGCTCATGTTCACCCTCAACGAACCTGTCCCACCGCGCACTCGGGCAGCCCTCTGCGGGCTCCCGCCCCGCGCGGGGCTGGGACTCAAGACCGGGCACTTTCGTGAAGTGCTCGGCACCCGACCGGACATCGGTTTCTTCGAAGTCCACGCCGAAAACTACATGGTCGACGGCGGTCCGTTTCATCATTTTCTCGGGTTGATCCGCGAGCAGTATCCGCTGTCGCTGCACGGCGTCGGGCTGTCGATCGGGGCCGAGGGGCCACTGGATCTGCAACACCTGCAACGCCTGCAAACACTGATCGAGCGTTATCAACCGCAAGCCTTTTCCGAACACCTGGCCTGGTCGAGCCACGGCCCGGTGTTCCTCAATGACCTGCTGCCGCTGGCGTATGACACGCCGACGCTTGACCGCGTCTGCGCGCATATCGACCAGGTGCAGAACACCCTCAAGCGTCCGATGCTGCTGGAAAATCCAGCGACCTATCTTGGCTTCGAGCGCTCGACCATCGATGAGCCGGCGTTCATCACCGAGGTGATCCGCCGCAGCGGTTGCGGTCTGCTGCTTGACGCCAGCAACGTCTACGTCTCGTGCATCAATCATCAACGCGATCCACTGACCTACCTCGAGGCGCTGCCATTACACGCTGTCGGCGAGATTCACCTGGCCGGGTTCGCCGAAGACGCCGACAGCCTCGGCGATCGCTTGCTGATCGATGATCACGGCGCGCCGGTTGATGATGCCGTCTGGGCGTTATACCGACAGGCACTCGAACGTGTTGGCCCGGTGGCAACCTTGATCGAACGGGACAATCACCTCCCGGCGTTCAACGTGCTGCTGGCCGAGGCGCAGCAGGCCGAAGCGTTGCTGCGGCGCTCAAGGAATCAGCCATGAGCACTCAAGCCGACTTCAGCGCCGCCCTGCTCGACACTCACCTGCCCTGCCCCGCTGGCCTGTACAGTGCCAACGGCGCTGATCCTGCCAGCCGGTTTTCGGTGTATCGCAATAACGTGCAAGGCTCATTGATCAACGCGCTGGCCGACAGTTATCCGGTGGTGCAGCAGTTGGTCGGCGAAGAATTCTTTCGCGGCATGGCCAGCATTTTTATTCAGCAGCAGCCGCCGCACAGTCCGTTGATGAGCCGTTATGGTGACGGACTGGCGGACTTCATTGATGCATTCGAACCGGCGGCCGGGGTGCCGTATCTCGCCGATGTCGCACGGCTCGAACGCTTGCGCACCCGCGCTTATCACGCCGCCGATGCGGCGACAGTCAGTGCGCAACAGATCAGCGCTGCACTGGCCGATCCGCAAACACTGGCGGAACTGAACATCACCCTGCATCCCTCGCTGCACCTGCTCAACTCCGCCTACGCAGTGGTTTCGATCTGGGCCGCACATCAGCAGGACACCACACTGGCGGGTATCGATATCCATCAAGGGCAACACGCACTGGTGCTGCGCAACGGTCTGGAGGTCGAGGTCTTTGCCCTCGATCACGGCGCCAGCGTATTCATCCGCCATCTGCTCCATCACCGACCGCTGCTGCAAGCGGCGCAAGACAGCCCGCCCTTCGATCTGCCGCAGACCCTCGCCCTGCTGATCGGCCACCACGCCATCACCGACCTGAACAACAAGGTATCGCCATGAACAACCTCATCACTCGCGCCATCGGGCTAATGGAAAAGATTCCCCACAGCCTGATCGCCTTCATCGCCCGGTTCTCGATTGCCGCGGTGTTCTGGAAGTCCGGGCAGACTAAGGTCGAGGGCCTGGCCATCGATTTGATCGATGGCACCGTTCAACTCGGCTGGCCACACTTGGCGGACTCGACGATTCCGTTGTTCCAGAGCGAATACCACGTACCGCTGCTGGCACCGGAAATCGCCGCGCACATGGCAGCGTTCGCCGAACACTTTTTCCCGGTGCTGATATTGATCGGCTTCGCCACGAGATTTTCAGCGTTGGCGCTGCTGGGCATGACGCTGGTCATCGAGGTGTTCGTCTATCCCGATGCCTATCCGACCCATGGCACCTGGGCGGCGGTGTTGCTGTACCTGATGGCGACCGGGCCGGGGAAATTGTCGATCGATCACATGATCGCCAGGTACTACAAACGCTGATGTCTGATGTCTCTGTAGGAGCTGCCGAAGGCTGCGATCTTTTGATTTTCAAGGTCAAAAGATCGCAGCCTTCGGCAGCTCCTACAGAGGTATCACGGTTATCACGGGCATCGTAGTCAATGCGCCAGGCGATCCAGTGCCTCGCCGCTGCGTTTGAACCAGCCAATCAGATAATCCGCCAGCACCTGCGTGCGTTTGGGCAACCCGCCCTGATAGGGGTGGACCAGATACATCGGCATCCGGCGCGTCTGAAAATCGCGCAACAGCCAGCGCAACCGGCCGTCAGCCAGTTCCGTTTGCAGCAGATACGACGGCAACCGTGCGATACCGGCGCCGGCCAGGGCGGCTTTCTTCAGCAGGTTGTAATGGTTGCTGGCGAACGGCCCCGACACCCGCACCCGCAGCAATTCGTGCTGTTGGTGATACAGCCATTCTTCGCGGCCACTGTAATGGCTGTTGAGCAGGCAGCGGTGTTCGGCCAGCTCCTGCGGGGTCAGCGGTGCGCCGAATTGTTCAAGGTATATCGGGCTGGCGCAGGTCATTTCCTGCCACGCCAGCAGGGGTTTGGCCACCAACCGCTCGTCATTGGCCACCTCGGAGCGAATCGCCAGATCGAAGCCGTCCCGGGACAGGTCGCGATAGTGGTTGTTCAGCTCCAGCTCGATCTGCACCTCTGGATACTTCTGCGAGAACTCCAGCAGCAAGCCGTCGAAAAACGTTTCCCCCAGCGACACCGGCACTGTCATCCGCACCGGACCGGCCATGTCGTCTTTCAAACGCGCCAACGCCTGACGTGCCCGCTCCACTTGCACCACCAGCGCCTGGGCTTGCGGCAACAATGCCGCGCCCGCCGCCGTCAGGCTCAAGCGGCGCGTGGTGCGTTGCAGCAACACCACGGAAAACTGCGCCTCCAGCTGACTGATACGTTTGGACAACTGGCCCTTGCTGCAACCCAGCTGCTGCGCTGCCAAGGTAAAACTGCCGGCCTCGATCAACACCGCGAACGCCGCGAGATCATCCATTTCACTCATGGACTGTTTCCATTTGAAAACCAAAGGTTGCCTATTAGTGCGCTTATCCGCAGAAAAAACCACTCTAGACTGAAACCTCGTTCAACCCATTGAGGAACAGTCCCATGAAGATTCTGTTGATCGGTGCCGCCGGCACCATCGGTTCGGCCGTGGATAAAGAGCTGAGCCAGCGTCACGAAGTGATTCGTATCGGTCGCAGCAGCGGCGACTTCCGGGTCGACATCAGCGACAGCGACTCGATTCGCCGGCTGTTCGAGCAAACCGGCAAGTTCGACGCGCTGATCTGCGCAGCCGGCAACGTGACCTTCGCCCCACTCGGCGAGATGAACGCCGACAGCTTCGCCCTCGGCCTGAAAGACAAACTGATGGGCCAGGTCAACCTGCTGCTGATCGGCCGCGAATACGCCAACGACGGCGCCTCGTTCACCTTCACCAGCGGCGTGCTCAGCCACGACCCGATCCGTACCGGCGCCTCGGCGGCATTGGTCAACGGCGCACTGGACAGCTTCGTCAAAGCCGCCGCCATCGAACTGCCGCGCGGTCTGCGGGTGAACTCGATCAGCCCGACGGTGCTGCTGGAAGCCATGGGCAGCTACGCCCCGTACTTCCGTGGCTACAAGCCGGTGCCGGCGGCGGATGTGGCGCTGGCCTACGCGAAAAGTGTCGAAGGTCTGCAAACAGGGCAGACCTTTCACGTAGGCTGAATGCCTCGTAGGCAGGGGGCGTCAACGGGCCATCGCGGCAACCTTGTTGTGTCCCACTGTACGTCGGCGTATCCAACGTTGCACAGGGCGCTCGAACCCGTAGTGACACAACAGGCTGCTACCGATCAGCACCGCAAAAAACAACAGCAGGCTCCACGGCTGATAAAAAACGGCGCGTCCAGGCAGAAATTTATCGGCCAACAGCGCCGCGACAATTTGCAAGGGAAAGTGCAGCAGATAGGCGGCGAAACTGATGTCCCCCAGCCAGGACACACGGCGCGCCAGCGACTGCAACCATGGGTGGCAAGCGGCGACGGCAACAATGGTCAATGGAAACAGCACGGCAAACCTGACCAGCGGTGATTGCGCCGCATCGCCGCCGCACCACCACCAGCCAGCCCCGCAGGCCAGTACCAGGCCGGCAGCGACCCAGCGCACATCAAAGCGCCGCAACAGCCAGTCCGCAGCGATGTAACCCAGGCCGCCACAGAAAAACCCGAACACCCCGAGACTGATTTTGTACTGTGCCGGAAACACCCACAGGCTCACGGCAATCAACAACGCACTGAGCAGCAGCGGCGCCGGCGAGTAACGCCACAGCAGGAAAAACCCTGCGTACAGCAACACCTCCACCGATATCGACCATGCCGGGCCGTTGAACGACCAGCCTTGCTCCAACCCCCACGCGGGTGCCAGAAACACATTGAGCAGCGCGTGCCAGGCATCATTGAACGGATACACGAACGCATTCCCCGTGTGCGCACTATAGATTTTCTGCAACAGGGCGACCGCCAGGAACGTCAGCAGATGCAGTGGATAGATCCGGCTGAAACGCTCCATGAAAAACTGTTTGCCGCTGATCTCCCGTTGCGCCAGTCCTTTGGAAAACAGCCAGAAGAAGATAAACCCCGAAAGACTGAAAAACAGCGAGACCGCATCGCCGCCGTGGCGGTAGAACAGTGAAAACAGGCTATACAACGGTTGGTCTTCACGCTGCAAAGGGCCAGGCAGTGCGCCCTGGAAAAAGAAGTGCTGCCAATGCCAGAACACTACCGCCAATGCCGCGATGCCGCGCAGGGCGTCCAGCGCGTACAGCCGCTCAGGGAATACCGAAGGGTTTTGCTTCATGCACCATCAATCCATGCCCGCACAGGTACGCCACTATGCTGGCGGGTAACGGGCAACTCAATAGCCAGCCTGAACCGGCCACTCAAGTCTTGTGATCGACGGTCAGCCTGCGTAACGTGGCAGCACTTGTCTGGAGAGCCGAAGATGCGTGTTGCCCGTTCGTTGATCGTTGTTGCCTTGCTGCCATTGTTCGCCGCCTGCCAATTGTTTGATGGCCCGCGCGAAAGCGCATCCCATGTCGGGCAATCCCGGATGCAGGGGCAATTGACGGCGGCCGACGGCAAACTGGTGTTCCAGCCCTGTGGCGAACAACGTCAGTACGTGGTCAATGACATCGGCGGCACCAGCGTGCTGCAAGAGGCCGCGACCCTCGCCGATCAGCAGGGCAAGCTGTTTGCCGATGTACGCGGGAAGATCGCCGGCGACCGCCTCGACCTCGGCCAGTTGTATCGCGTCGAACGTTCCGGCACCGCCTGCGATGACCCGAATTTCAAGCTGTTGATCCTGCGTGCCGCCGGCCACGGTCCCGAGTGGAACGTCAAAGTCAGTGGCAAGGGCATGGTCATCGACCGTGAAGGCCAACCGGCGCTGGCCGTGCCGTATGTCGAAGAACAACTGGGCGACGGCCGCTTCAACCTCAGCAGCGAAGCCAACAACCAGCGCATCGAGTTATGGGTCGCGCCGCAACGCTGCGTCGACAGCAGCACCGGCAGCGTGCAGCACATGAGCGCCGAGCTGCGCATCGACGGCAAGGTCGAGCGTGGTTGCGGGTATTTCGGCGGATCGCGCAACGACTGAGCGTTTTAGCCTCACCGGATCCGGCCTTTGCGGCTTATAATCGCGGCCTTCAAACGCCCTGGCGCAGTTGTGCGCCCCGCGAATCCGGATCCTCGCCATGTTACGAATCACCGAACTCAAGCTGCCAATCGACCATCCCGAAGAAGACCTGCGTGCCGCCATCGTGCAGCGCCTGGGCATCGCCAGCGATGACCTGCTCGATTTCACCTTGTTCAAGCGCAGCTACGACGCGCGCAAAAAGTCCTCCGAACTGTGCTTCATCTACACCATCGACCTCACCGTGCGCGACGAGGCCAAGGTGCTGGGCAAGTTCGCCGACGACCGTAACGTCAATGTGGCGCCGGATGTCAGCTATAAATTCGTCGGTCAGGCGCCGAGCGACCTGAACCAGCGCCCGATCGTGGTCGGTTTCGGCCCGTGCGGGATCTTCGCCGGCCTGTTGCTGGCACAGATGGGCTTCAAGCCGATCATCCTCGAACGCGGCACCGAAGTCCGCCAGCGCACCAAGGACACCTGGGGTCTGTGGCGTAAAAGTGTGCTCAACCCCGAGTCCAACGTGCAGTTCGGCGAAGGCGGCGCGGGCACGTTCTCCGACGGCAAGCTGTACAGCCAGATCAAGGATCCGAAGTTCCTCGGCCGCAAAGTCCTGCACGAATTCGTCAAGGCCGGCGCGCCAGAAGAGATTCTCTATGTCAGCAAACCGCACATCGGGACCTTCCGTCTGACCGGCATGGTCGAGACCATGCGTGAAGAGATCCGCGCCCTGGGCGGCGAAGTACGCTTTCAGGAGCGCGTCACCGATGTGCTGATCGAAGACGGCCAACTGGTCGGCGTCGAACTGGCGAGCGGTGAAACCCTGCATTCGAAACACGTGATCCTGGCCCTCGGCCACAGTGCCCGCGACACCTTCCGCATGCTCCACAGCCGTGGCGTGTTCATGGAAGCCAAGCCGTTCTCGGTGGGTTTCCGCATCGAACACCCGCAGTCGCTGATTGACCGTGCGCGGCTGGGCAAGTACGCCGGCCACCCGAAGCTGGGCGCTGCCGATTACAAACTGGTGCACCACGCCAAGAACGGCCGTTCGGTCTACAGCTTCTGCATGTGCCCGGGCGGCACCGTGGTGGCGGCGACGTCCGAGCCGAATCGCGTGGTCACCAACGGCATGAGCCAGTACTCGCGTAACGAGCGCAACGCCAACTCCGGGATCGTCGTCGGCATCACTCCGGAAGTCGATTACCCGGGTGGCCCGCTGGCCGGTATCGAGTTGCAGGAGCGTCTGGAATCCCACGCGTTCATCCTCGGCGGCAGCGATTACAAGGCCCCCGCACAACTGGTCGGCGACTTCATCAACGGCACCCCGTCGACCGAACTGGGCGAAGTCGAGCCCTCGTACAAACCGGGCGTGGCCCTGGGCGACCTGGCCCTGGCGCTGCCGGACTTCGCCATCGAAGCGATCCGCGAAGCGTTGCCGGCGTTCGAGAAGCAGATTCGTGGCTACTCGCTGCACGATGCCGTACTGACCGGCATCGAAACCCGTACTTCGTCGCCGCTGCGCATCACGCGTAACGAGTCGCTGCAGAGCATGAACGTCAAAGGTCTGTTCCCGGCCGGTGAAGGCGCGGGGTATGCGGGCGGGATTCTGTCGGCGGGTGTCGACGGGATTCGGATTGCGGAAGCTGTGGCGCGGGATATTCTCGGCCTGGAAGCCTGATCAGCCAAATCTGCAAAACGCGCAATCCTGTGGGAGCTGGCTTGCCAGCGATGACGGACTCAGATTCGACATTGATGTTGACTGACAATCCGCTATCGCTGGCAAGCCAGCTCCCACAGTGGTTTTCGGTGTATCAGATATTCGCGCGCAACACCGAGGTCGGCAACGGCTCACCTTTCTCGGCACTCGCCGCCACCGCCGCAATCAACCCCTCCAGCTCATAGCCCTGCGCCTTCAGCCAGTCCTGATCGTAATAGGTATCGGCATAGCGCTCGCCGCCATCGCACAGAATCGCCACGATCGACCCCGACTCCCCCGCCGCTTTCATCTGCTGCGCCGCCATCAGCGCGCCGATCAGGTTGGTGCCGCTCGACCCGCCGACATGCCGTCCCAGACGCTGCGCCAGATAATGCATGGCCGCCAGCGACAAGGCGTCCGGCACCTTGACCATCGCATCGATCACCTGCGGCAGAAACGACGCCTCGACCCGGGGCCGACCGATGCCTTCGATCCGCGAACCGCAGTCCAGACGCAGGCTCGCGTCGCCCGTCTGGTAGTAATCGAAGAACACCGAGCGCTCGGCATCGGCGCACAACACCCGGGTGCAGTGCTGGCGATAACGCACGTAACGGCCGAGAGTCGCGGTGGTGCCGCCGGTGCCGGGGCTGGAAATCAGCCAGCTCGGTTCCGGATGTTTCTCGAACCGCATCTGCTGGAAGATCGACTCGGCGATGTTGTTGTTCGCCCGCCAGTCGGTGGCCCGCTCGGCGTAGGTGAACTGGTCGATGAAGTGGCCGCCATGCTCGCGGGCCAGACGTTCGGACTCGGCGTAAATCTGCGTCGGATCCTGAACCAGATGGCTCTGGCCACCGTAGAAGGCGATCTGCGCGATCTTCTCTTTCGAAGTGGTCGCCGGCATCACCGCAATAAACGGCAAGCCAAGCATGCGCGCGAAATACGCTTCGGAAATTGCCGTCGAACCGCTGGACGCCTCGATCACCGGCGCGCCGGGCTTGAGCCAGCCGTTACACAACGCATACAGGAACAGCGAGCGCGCCAGGCGATGCTTGAGGCTGCCGGTGGGATGGCTCGACTCGTCTTTGAAGTACAACTCGATGCCTGCGAAGCCCGGCAGCGGCAAGGGGATCAGATGGGTGTCGGCGCTGCGCTGGAAGTCCGCTTCGATGATGCGGATCGCTTCACGGGCCCACTGTCGGTTGTCGCTCATGGTCATGTTCTCGTTGATTCGGGCAGGAATTGCCTCGTCACAGGCTCAGCGCTCAAGCATAGGAAAAAACCTGCAAGCCTCACAGATACAGCTGAGGCTCAATTCATCCACCAACTGCCAGGTTCTGTGCAAATGGGTATCAGGCTTTTGCAGTCATTGCGCAGAACCTTTCTCCCCGTTCTTTGCGCTGAAGCAGCCTGCTCGAATTCCTGCCTGACAAATAGCGAATAATCCGCACTTAATCAAAGACCCGTCCTACAGCCAGCCATTATCCGCTTCGTTAACGTCTTGCAGCCCTTTCGAAGGGTTGTCGATGGATAAACGAAAGGACGCTCAGTGGCTCGCAACAAGGACATTCCCCGGGTCCCCAACCCGCCGGCGGGCGACGGTCATCACGTCACCTGGCGCTACATGACGGCCACTGAACTGGCCGAGCGCGAAGCCCGCCAAAATGCTTACGACGCCATGCTGGCGCGGCAGGAGGCCTTTGAGCGCAGCCGCGAGATAGCGGCCCAAAAGCCAGATCCGGTGCGTGCCGGATGCGTGTTCGCCAAGTCCTGCAAATTGCCGGACGCGATCATCGACTACGCAAATCCTTCGGGGATGGTGCCGACCGACAGCCTCAAGGATTACGGCGAGCTGATCCTGCTGGGTGCACGCGAAAGCGATGAAACGGGCGGCGTTGCCCTGAAGAAAATCGGCGCCACAGCCATTCCCGCCGGATTCGGCAGTTTCGCCCTGGCCGGCGCCGCCTTCGAGGCGCTACCCGCCATCGCCGCCGGAACGGCCAGCGCCACCCTGGCAGGACTGGTGGCGCTGCTCATGCCTTCCAGCCTCGGCGACAGCGCACTCTATAGCGACGAGCAACTGCGCAGCCTCAACCAGGCGCGCACCCACGTGCGCCTGCGCGTCGAACAACAGGCCGACGGCAGTCTGCGGGGCTACGGCTTCTCAGCGTACAAGGTGGCGGCGCTCGTCGTAAGCGCTGGAAAGATCTCAAAGGACGCATTTTTGAGTGGGATAGCCAACACGGAACGGTAGAAATGTACGACAAACTGGGGAAACACCTTGGAGAGTTCAATCCTCAAACTGGCGAACAGACAAAACCTGCCAAACCCGGGCGAACCACTCCCAAGTAATCAAGAGGTGCTTATGTACTTGTGCATCACAGGGTTCTTACCCGACAGTTTCGACGATAGCTCACTCAAGTATGAACTGGACGTTGATCCTGCTTTTAACGACCGGATCGTGAAGCTCCTAGGCCACAAGAGCCTCAACGCCATGGCAGAAGGAGAATGGCTGTTGACTGCAGAGCAGGCGCAACAGATTGCGATGCTGACTGATGAGTTCATTCCAACCAACCTGGAATTGTTTATTGGTATTGAGATGTAAGCATCGCACCGAGAAATCCAAAAACAAAAAAACCCGACCAGTCACCTGATCGGGGTTTTCTTTCACCGCTCGTTCGCGCTTAGTGCGAAACGCGGCTGGTGCCACCGACGGTGGAGATGCGTACGCGCTCACCGACACGGAACACTTCGTTTTCCTGAACCTGTTGCACGTAGGCGCGCATGCTGCCGTCGTCTTCGCGCACGGTGATTTCCACGCCCTGGGTGCGGGTCAGGCCCTCTTCAGTGGCCGAACCGATCAGGCCGCCGGCCACGGCGCCGATGACCGCCGCAACGATGCTGCCCTTGCCGCCACCGATGGCGCTGCCACCGACACCGCCGACCACTGCGCCTGCAGCGCCGCCGATCGGGGTCTTGGTGCCTTCGATTTTCACCGGACGCAGGGATTCGATGGTGCCCATGCGAATCGTCTGCACACGACGCGCTTCGTCACGGGAGTAGGAGTCACCGGTCAGGCTCGACTGGCAGCCGGTCAGCAACATCGCCATCGTGGAAAAAGAAGCAACCAGCAGAACAGACTTACGCATAGCATCAACTCCAAAAGAACAGGTGTTCATTAAACCCCGCTGCTTGACGCCTGTCACGACGCAGCCCGGATAAACTTGATTTTATTCAGGCCCGGTACAGGCACCTGCAGCCCCACCCAACAGTAGCGCCAAATCGCCCAATCCGCCCTGCCAACCCAAGGATTTTCATGGATTACCTGATCATTTTCGTCACCACCGTCGCCGGCCTGTACTTCCATGGGTGGCTGTACGTGCGGATCAAACGCTGGATGGATCGTGATCTGGCCCTGTCGCTGGCGGGCAAGGATGAAGACAAACGCGCCTTCATGCTGCAACGACTGGCCGATGCCCGCGTGCAGAAGATCAAGCGTCGGGACCTGCCGAAGTGGCTTGAGGCCGCTGCGGCAAGCTATCCCGCTCGGTAGACTGCTTAAGGCGCCAGACGTTCAAGAATCCAGTCGGCACCCTGCTGACGGTAGTTCAGGCGATCGTGCAGACGACTTGGACGGCCCTGCCAGAACTCGATGCGCTCAGGCAGCAGGCGATAACCGCCCCAGTGTTCCGGACAGTGCGGTTGCGTATCGCTGAAACGCTGCTCGGTGGCCTTGAGCAACTCTTCCAGTTCGCCGCGCCCGTTGATCACCCGGCTCTGCGGTGAAGCCCAGGCTCCGAGCCGACTGCCCAGCGGACGCACCTGATAATAAGCATCGGACTCAGCAGGCGTGACTTTCACCACACGCCCCTCGATGCGCACCTGGCGCTCCAGGGTCGGCCAGAAGAACGTCATGGCAGCCAACGGGTTGGCTGCCAGATGCTGGCCCTTGGCGCTGTCGTAATTGGTGAAAAAGGTGAAGCCCTGCTCGTCCAGGCCCTTGAGCAGCAGAATGCGGCAGTGCGGGCGACCGTCCGCATCGACCGTGGCCAGGGTCATGGCGTTGGCCTCCACCGGCGCCTGTTCGGTTTTCACCGCATCGGCGAACCACTGGTGGAACAACGCAAAGGGTTCAGCCGGTGCTTGCGCCTCGGTCAGACCATCCCGAGTGTAATCACGACGCATATCTGCCAGAGCCTGGGTCATGGCGCATTCCTTTTCGTTAGCGGATCACTGCTTGGAAGTATCGCTGGCGGCAACTTTCTTGTCAGTCGTCGCGGCTTTGGCCGGAGCGGTTTTCTTGGCTGGGGTTTTCGCCGGAGCCTTGGTCGCCGCCTTCTTCGCTGGTGCCTTGGCAGCGGCTTTCTTCGCCGGAGCCTTTTTGGTTGCAGGTACGGCGGCCTTCGAAGCGGCCGGCGCCGGGGTTACCGGTTTGGCTGCCGGTTTGACGTCCTGTGCGGCAAGCATCGTGGTCGGTGCGGGCGCCGGCATGTTGTATTTGCTCAGCAGGGCCACCATGGTGTTCTGCGGGGTCACCAGCAGTTCGACGCGACGGTTCAGGGCACGGCCTTCGGCGCTGTCGTTGGCCGCACGCGGGGCATCGCCACCCATGCCGCGCAGCATCAGGCGATCACGCTGCAAGCCGCTCAGGCGGAAGATTGCCGCCACGGACTGAGCGCGCTCCTGGCTGAGCTTGACGTTGGCCGGCGCGGCGCCAGTGTTGTCGCTGTGACCAAGCACCAGAACTGCAGTTTTCGGGTCGGCTTCGAGGATTTTCGCGACATTGGTGAACGGGCTGAGAGTCACCGGCAACAGCATCGCTGGACGTTTCGGGTTGAACGAGCCTTCAACCGGCGCGATCACCACCAGAACGTTGTCACGGCGCTCGAGTTGCAGATTGCTGTCCTTGATCGCTGCACGCAGGCGCGGCTCGTAGTCATCCAGCCAGGCCTGAGTGACTTTCGGGTCAGGCATCGGCACCACTTTCGCCGTGGACTGATCCTTGCCGCCGAACGGCCACCACCACTTTGTGCCGGTGTCAGCATCGGCCTTGGCCACTACCGCCGGTTTTGCTTCTGGTTTGACTTCAGGTTTCACCTCGGCCTTGGCCGCCGCGTCATCGGAGCTGCCGAACGGCCAGTACCAGTGGCTGCTGCTTTCAGTCTTGGCCACTGGAGCAGTAGCGGCAGGTTTGAGCGGGGCCGGAGCCGGGGCCGGCTCTTTGGCCGCCACTTTGTCGGAAGATCCGAACGGCCACCAGCTGCCGCCGTCCGCATCGTTTTTAGGAGTCTGTGCACAACCGGTCATTGCAACGCACAGGGCCAGGGCGAGAGTTTTTTTGGATGACATTGAAAATCCACAAAGTGAAGTAATGAAAGATCAGAGCTCTTTTGCCCGGATAAACAGACGCTTTGAATCAAAAATCCGAATCTGGTTCCAACCCTGGAACCTCATGTAACGCTTTACAGACAAGTGGCAAGTACCCGCGCCAGTTGCTGCGCGCGCGGATCCATCAAGACGTAAGGCCCAAGGGTATTTGTCACAAAACCGAACGCGACATCATGCTCGGGATCAGCAAAACCCACCGAACCGCCCGCCCCCGGATGACCAAACGCCCGCGGGCCGAGGCCATAGGTGGCATTGGCCATGTCCGGCTGATCGAGCATGCAGCCCAGGCCGAAACGGGTACGGGTCAGCAAGGTCTTGTCTTCGCCGTAACTGTGTTCGCGGGTCAGTTCTTCGAGCAATTCGCTTTCGAGCAGGCTGCCATCGAGCAAGCCAGCGTAGAAACCGGCCAGGCTGCGCGCGTTGCCATGACCATTGGCGGCCGGCTGCTGCATGCGCCGCCATTCCGGTTTGTTGGTGCTGGTCAGCACCGACGGCGGATTAGTAAAGGCGCGAGTGGTCATGGCGGTCGGTTCGCGCATAGTCACCTGCAGCAGACGCTGGGCCGCGGCATCGCCGACATTGCCCTTGCCGCGAGCAATATGCGCCACACGGTGGAACTCTGCGTCAGCCAGACCGACGTGGAAATCCAGCCCCAGCGGCTTGGCGACACGGGCGACGATGGCATCGCCCGGCCCACGACCGTCAGCACGGCGCAGCAACTCCCCGACCAGCCAGCCATAAGTGATGGCGGCATAGCCGTGACCGGTGCCCGGCGTCCACCACGGCGCTTCGGCTGCGAGGGCGTCGACCATGGTCTGCCATTCGTAGAGGGCGGCGGGCGCCAGCAACTCGCGCAGCGCTGGCAGACCGGCCTGATGGCAGAGCAATTGGCGCAGCGTGACGGTTTCTTTGCCAGCGGCGGCAAATTCCGGCCAGTAGCGGGCAACCGGTGCGTCCAGTTGCAGTTTGCCTTCGGCCACCAGTTGCAGCGCGGTGACCGCAGTGAACGTCTTGGTGCAGGAGAACAGGTTGGCGATGGTGTCGCTGTGCCAGGCTTCGGTACCGTCCTTGTCGGCCGTACCGGACCAGAGGTCGAGGACGGTTTCTCCGCCGACCTTGATGCACAGCGCTGCGCCGCGTTCCTGGGGATCGTCGAACAGTGCCGCGAAAGCCTCGCGCACCGCTTCGAATTGAAGCTCGTAATGGCCCTGAATCTGCACCCGCAACTCCCCCGCGAAAACGCTCTACAAAGTGGCCCGCATTGTTCCAGCCCTTGAGGGATTTGGGAACAGCTGCGGGCCGGGTGGTCATTTCAAAGCAAAATCAAAAGATCGCAGCCTGCGGCAGCTCCTACAAAATTCCATTCCCTGCAGGAGCTGCCGAAGGCTGCGATCTTTAAGCCATCAAACCTCAATGACCATTGCCCGAATGCCCACCCGCATGCCCGGCCCCCGGGCCTTTTCCAGCTTCAGCCTTGCGCCCGCCTTCGGCTTCATGACCGGCGACCGCAGCGGCCTTCTCAGCCTCTTTGCCCAATTGATCGATCGCCTGCAGATTGCTCTTGCGCACCGCTTCGACGAAACCCTGATACGGCAGATCGGTAATCCCCACCAGACCAAAGTGCCCGTTCTCGCCATCAAGCAGACGCCCGGTCACCGGTTGATCCAGATACTGGAACCAGTGCACGCCGACAATCGACGGTTCGCTTAACGCCTGTTTGAGGAAATTGGCATACGCCGGGCCGCGATCTTCTTCCTTCGCCAGTTGCGTCACGCCACCCCAGAACGGGCCGCGATCACTGGAGCCGAAGTTGAACTCGGTAATCAGCACCGGTTTGTCGAGGGCACGCAGAGCGGCGAAGTCATAGCCGTCCTGCGGTTTCAGCGTATACAGGTTGAAACTCAACACGTCGCAATACTGTGCACAGGACGCCACGGCTTCCGGGGTGCTGGTGGCGAAACGACCACCGAGCAGCAACTGATTCGGCGCGTGCCATTTCAGCGAATCGGAGATGGTTTTGAAGTAGGTGTCGGCGAACACCTTCTGGAAGTATTTGAAGTCGTTTTCGATTTCCGGGTGCTCCGGATTCGGCATCGGTGGCACGAAACCCGGGTCTTCCATCAACTCCCACGCCGGCAGATCAATGCCCCAGGCTTTCGACAGGCCCGCCTGGTTGCGGTACTTGTCGCGCAGCTGCTTGAGAAACGCGCGTTTGGCCGGCACGTCGGTAGTCATCTTCAACGTGCCATAGGCCAGGGCATAGCGCGACTGCGGATCATCGCCCGGACCGGCCCAGGCCAGTTCGTTGTCGGCGTAGTAGCCGATCAGCCACGGATCATCACGATGATCGCGGGCGGCGATGGCCACGGCGCGCTCGGTGGCCATGGCGAAACGCGGGTCGAACGGATCAGGCATGCCGCCCCACCAGTCGCTGCCGGTGCTGATGCTGGTGTAGTCGCCGACGATCGACAGCGGCAAGGTGTACGGCACCCGCTCGGCGTCGGCGAGCGCGTCGGCACTCCAGTTGCCGACCGTGTTGAAGCCCCAGGCCTGCAGGCGGTCGAGGGTGTGGGTGGCCCACTTCTGCTGATCGACAGTGGCCTTGCACGGCGCGGCTGGTGGTTCGGCTTGCGCCTGTGCTGCGCAAGGTTCGCCGTACAGGCGTTGCAGGTTGGCGCCGTAAAAATCGTACCAGCGCCCGTTGCCATAGCCTCGGCCCTGATCGGCACCATTGCCGCCACGGTTGTCGCCTTCGCCGAAATGACTGGCGAGTGGCTCGTCGGCCTTGGGCAGGGATTCGAACATCCACTCACGCCCGGCCACGTAGGTCTGGTTGACCTGCGGGCTGACGGTGTTGACCCCCAGCGAATAGAACGGATGCCCTTCAGGGGTCACCAGATACCAGCGACCGTCACGCTTTTCAGTGCGGAAAAAGCCGCTGGCCTTGAACGCCGGCCCCTTATTCCAGCCACCGAACTTGTCCAGCGAAGATTTTTCGCGCTCGGCCAGCCAGGTTTTCAGCTGTTGCTGTTCCTTGGCGGCGGCAGATTTCAGTTGTTCGTCGTTGCTGATTTTTTCCGGCCATTTGCTGCGGGTCGACTGCCCGTAGGCGTCCACCAGATTGCCGTAGACGGCCCGGGTCACGGTATCGCCGTCCTGCACACCGAAACGTTCGAGCAGCAGGCTTTGCGCGGCTTTCGGCTGATCCATCCACAGGCTGACCGACACCACCTGGCTGCGATCCAGTTCGCCGCTGCTGCTGGCCAGCAGAATGCGCTGGCCATCGACGGTCATCGGCATCGGCGGCCCGGCCTTCATGCCCTGGCTCAGCGGCGAAGTTGCCACCAGCGGCACCAGCAGGGTTTGCGCAGGGCCGGCCGGCAGGTCAACGCGGCTGGTCAGGGTCTGGCCGTTGTTGCTCTGGATTTGCACGTAAACCGTCACGGCCCAGTTCATTGCGCTTTGCAGACGCAGGCTCATCATGCCCGACTGCGACCAGTCCCAGGCGCCGGTCTGCGGGGTCAGGCGCAGGGTCGGGCGGGCTACCGGGTTGAACGTCACCCGGCGCAGCACTTCACCTTCCGGGGTTTGCTCGGCGTTGGCTTGTGGCAGATCAGTGTTTTCGGTGACAACTTTCACCACATCGGCAGGGCGAACGAAGTTGAACAGGGTCTGCTGACCCGCAGGCGCCGCCAGTAACGGGGCAGCGAAAATCAAGGCGAATACGGCAGGCAACGAACGGCGAATCATAAGAACAGAGTTCTCCCTAGCGACCAAAAGGCCAATGGAAAAGCATGGCAGAGAGATAGACAGCGCGGCGGGCAAAACTGCCCACCGTTGTCTCAGGATATTTCACGACGGAATGGCGGCAACGCATTGAGGATCGCCTTGCCGTAGCGCTGGGTGACCAGGCGCCGATCGAGCAAAGTGATGGTGCCGCGATCTTCTTCGGTGCGCAGCAGACGGCCGCAGGCCTGAACCAGTTTCAAGGATGCGTCGGGCACCGAGATTTCCATGAACGGATTGCCGCCCCGGGCCTCGATCCATTCCGACAGCGCCGCCTCGACCGGATCGTCCGGTACCGAGAACGGGATCTTGGCGATCACCACGTGCTCGCAGTAGGCGCCCGGCAAGTCCACCCCTTCGGCGAAACTGGCGAGGCCGAACAGCACGCTGGAATCGCCGCCATCGACCCGCGCCTTGTGCTTGTTCAGGGTTTCCTGTTTCGACAGGTTGCCTTGAATGAACACTTGTTTGCGCCAGTCGCGGTCGAGGCCGTCGAACACGTCCTGCATCTGTTTGCGCGAAGAGAACAGCACCAGACTGCCGCGCGAGCCTTCCACCAGTTCCGGCAGATCGCGGATGATCGCCGCCGTGTGGGCCGCCGCATCACGCGGATCAGCCTTGAGGTCCGGCACGCGCAACACGCCGGCGTCGGCGTGATGAAACGGGCTCGGCACCACAGCGGTGACGGCTTTCTTCGGCAGCCCGGCGCGCATGCGGAACCGGTCAAAGGTGCCCAGCGCGGTCAGCGTTGCCGACGTTACGAGGCAGCCGTAGGCGACGTTCCACAGGCTGCGGCGCAGGGTTTCTGCGGCGAGAATCGGGCTGGCGTTGACCTCGATGTCGAACAGCGAGCCGCTTTCGGCCAGCGTCAGCCAGCGAGCCATCGGCGGGCTGTCCTCCGGGTCTTCGGCGGTGAACGCGGTCCACAGTTCCCAGTTGCCCGAGGCACGGGACAACAGGCTGCCGAACAGCGGATACCACTCTTCGGCCTGATTGCTGGCGATGCCGATGTTGACCTCGCCGTCCATGCCTTCCTTGAGTAGGTCGGTCAGACGGGTGAACAGGTCGTTGAGACGTGAGTAGCCTTTCTTCAGCTCGATGCCCATTTCGCGCATGTGCTCGGGAATCACCCCGCCGACGAAACGATGGCGTGGCCGCTCGCGACCTTCGACGTCTTCGCCGGGTTTGAAATCGGCAATCTGCTCGCACGCGGTGAACATGAACTGCTGCTGGGTCTTGATCTCCCGCGCCAGCTCCGGCACCTGCTCGATCAGCTTGCCGAGGTCGCCCGGCAACGGATGCTGGGCCAACAGTTTGGTGAGGTTCTTCGCCGTGGTTTCCAGCCAGTCGGCGGTGGAACGCAGGCGCGTGTAATGAGCGAAGTGGCCGATGGCCTTGTCCGGCAGGTGATGGCCTTCGTCGAACACGTAAATGGTGTCACGCGGATCCGGCAGCACCGCACCGCCGCCGAGGGCCAGGTCAGCCAGCACCATGTCGTGGTTGGTGACGATCACATCGACCTTGCCCATGCCTTCGCGCGCCTTGTAAAAGGCGCACTGGCCAAAATTCGGGCAATGGCGGTTGGTGCATTGGCTGTGATCGGTGGTCAGCCGTGCCCAGTCGGCATCTTCGAGAGCGTTGGGCCAGCTGTCACGGTCGCCGTCCCATTTATTGCCGGCGAGCTTCTCGATCATGCTGGTGAACAGCTTCTGACTGGCCTCATCGACCTCGATCTTGAAGCCTTCTTCTTCAAACAGCTGCGCGGTGGCGGTTTGCGCGTGGCCTTCCTGCAGCAACATGTCGAGCTTGGACAGGCACATGTAGCGGCCACGGCCCTTGGCCAGCGCAAAGCTGAAGTTCAGCCCGCTGTTGCGCATCAGGTCGGGCAAGTCCTTGTAGACGATCTGCTCTTGCAGGGCCACGGTCGCGGTGGCGATCACCAGACGCTTGCCGGCCAGCTTCGCCGTGGGAATTGCCGCCAGGCTGTAGGCCACGGTCTTGCCGGTACCGGTGCCGGCTTCCACCGCGACAATCGCGGGGTCGCCACTGCGCCGGCCTTCGTCGTCGGTGTCGATATCCCCGAGGACTTTGGCGACTTCGGCGATCATCAGGCGCTGGCCGTAACGCGGTTTGAGGCTCTTGGCTTCAAGAAAACGCGAATAGGCGCCCTGGATCGTGGTTTTGAGTTCAGTGCTGATCATTGAATGTCGGGCGTAAAAACGCTGGATAAATTTTCAGTAGTTCGGATCGGCCGCTATCATACCCCGCTAATCAGTCCCGCGCAGAACGGAGTACCCCAATGACACCTTTTAGCCTCGTTTATCCACTGCATGTCCTGTCCGCCCTGGTCTGGGTCGGCGGTATGTTTTTCGCCTGGATGGTCCTGCGCCCCGCGGCGGTGAAGGCGCTCGACGGCCCTGCCCGCCTGACCTTGTGGGTAGAAGTGTTTCAAGGTTTTTTCCGCTGGGTCTGGGTCGCGGTGATCCTGTTGCCGATCAGCGGCGTGGGCATGTTGCACTTGCAGCAGGTCGGCTTCGAGACCGCGCCGAAATACGTGCAGGTGATGATCGGACTGTATGTGGTGATGACGGCGCTGTTTATCCGGATTCAGGGTTTGATGCTGCCAGAGTTGCGCAAAGCCGTTGAAGCCAAAGAATGGCCGGTGGGTGCGGCGGTGCTGGGGCGGATTCGCCGGGTGGTGGGGATCAATCTGATTGTGGGGTTGGTGCTGGTGGCGATTGCGGCGGCGCGGCCGATGTTCTGACCCGCTGACGACCTGCACTTTTTGTGATGAGGGGATAGATCCCCTCACCACAATCAAGAGTGCTGCGTTTTAGAGGCGCTGCACAGTCACCGCCCCCGCCGCACCCGTCGGTCCAGGCTGACCATCCGCCCCGGGCTTGCCGTTCTTGCCGCCATCGGCGCGATACACCAGGCAGCCCTTGGACTTGCCACCCTGGCCGGCCTTGCCGCCGACACCCGCCGGGCCGCCGGCGCCGCCCGCGACGTTGACCTTGATCAGCTCAGCCGGAAACTCACGCGGCACTTCCAGGCGCACCAGCGCTCCCGGCGCTCCCGGCTGGCCATCGCTACCGTTGCTGCCATCAAATCCGTGACCGGCCGCGCCCCAGGTGCAGCCCGGATCCTCACCGTTGCCGCCATCGAGGCCAACAAAACCCGGCGCGCCGGTACCGCCGCGAGCATCCACAAACAGTTTTGGCGCGCTCAAGGCCTTGAACTGCAAATTCAGATTGCGCCCGGCACGGGCGGCTTTCTCATACGTGCCCGGCGCACCGCGCGCGGTGATCAGGCTGCCTTCAGACAGTTCGGCACGAATGACTTTCATATCCAGCGCCTGTTCGCTCGGGACGATCGCGATGCGTGCTTCGTGACCCAGACGCAATTCGCCGACGGTCAGCTCGGTCACGTTGGCAGGAATCAGCAAGGTGCCGTAGTCCGCGACGTCCAGCCGCTCCAGCTGCAGGGTGCTGGCCGTGTTGGGCAAACGCATCAGGGAATTGGTTTCGACACTGACCACCTGGGCGCAGGCCAAGGGACTGATGAATGCGGCGAGCAGGCAAAGTTTACGCATGGGAAGAAGCCTCCGGAGCGGCCGGGGCCGGGATGGTTTGCAGGTGAAAAACGCCGAACAGCAGGATGCGCAGACGATCGCGCCACGGGTTGGCACGCCCCTCGAGGCGAGAGAACAGCAACTCCAGCCCATGCAGCGCCAGCAACAAGGCGCCGGCCAGATTGACCAGCAGATGCAGCGGATGCACAAACGGCAGCAGCAGATTGACCACCACCACGCACCAGAACAGCAGGGTCAGCAAACGCCCCAGCCCCCAGAAAACCTTCATACGCTCCCCCGTCTCGGAATTATTCTTTGGGCGCACAGTAACGGCTTACGCGGGGGATAAGCCAGAGGGGCAAAAGAAAAAACTTTTGTCAGTCGTCGGATCGCTGCCGGTTCGACGATGATCGTCGCCCGGCAGCTCTAGCCTGCGGACTACAGACAAGTCCTAGCGATTGATATGCAACTCCACCCGACGGTTTTTCGCCCGCCCTTCGTCCGTCGCGTTATCGGCCACCGGCTCGCTCTCGCCGCGCCCTTCGCTGGTCAGTTTGGCCGGTTCCAGGCCCTGGCTCAGCAGATACGCCGCCACACTGCTGGCACGCCGCTCCGACAACGCCTGGTTATAGGCGTCCGAACCCTTGCTGTCGGTATGGCCGATGACTTTGATGCTGACCACGTCAGCATTGCGCAACTTGTCCATCAGCGTATCGAGCTGGGCTTTCGCGGCCGGGGTCAGGTCCGACTTGTCGAAATCGAACAACACATTGCCGGCATCGCTGAGGGTGATGACTTCCGATTGCGGTGCAGGCTCGGGCGCTTTTTCCGTGACCGGGTATTGCGGCAGCGGACAACCACGATGATCGACCGGGGTATTGGCCGGAGTGTCCGGACAACGGTCGCGGCGATCGAACACGCCATCGCCATCTTCATCGCCATCCTGGGCATAACAGATCAGCCCGCCGGTAAGGATCCCCAGCGCGGCACCGCCACCGGCCCAGCCGCCACTTTCAATGGCGCCAAGGCCGCCACCTACCAGCCCGCCGATCAGGCTGCAAATCGGCCACGTACGTTGATTGAGGGGCGCGTCGCCGTCGCTGTGAGTGGCGCAACCGGTGAGCAAGCTGCCCAGCAGCAGCACCGGCAAGACGGACCTTGAGAAAACAGTCATTGTGAAAGCTCCTGTGTCACCGGCCCATACCGGTTACACAGGAGTAAAGACGCGCATCCGCGACTGCACAAGCCGCGGATGCGTGAGGGGCTAGCGGACGATTTTGATTTCGGTACGACGGTTCTGTGCGCGACCGTCAGCGGTTTTGTTATCCGCCACTGGCTGGCTTTCACCCATGCCCGAGACCGAGACGAAGCTGGCACGCGGCACACCTTGCTGGATCAGGTATTCCACCACCGAGTGCGCACGACGATCCGACAGTTTCTTGTTGTAGGCATCGCTGCCCACGCTGTCGGTGTGACCGGTCACGGTCAGTTGCGCCGTGGACGACTCTTGTTTCAGGCGCGTGGCAACTTTGTCCAGCACCTGTTTATCGGAGCCGGTCAGGGTGGCTTTGTCGAACTGGAAGTGCACATCGCGGATGACGATGGTTTCTTCCTTGACCACAACCGCCTCTTCTACCACAGGCGCCGGGGCTGGTGGAGGGCAGCCGTCAGCATCGACCTGCACGCCTTTAGGCGTGTGCGGGCACTTGTCGCGGCTGTCCGGCACACCGTCGCCGTCTTCGTCGCCATCACCGTGCACCCAGCAATAGGCCGCTGCCGTACCGCCGACCAACAGTGCGCCGTAGCCGGCCCACGCCGAACTTTCCGTCGCACCGAGGCCGGCACCGACTACACCGCCGACCGCCGCACAGGTCGGCCAATCGGTTTTCTGCAAACCTGCGCAACCAGTCAACACACTGGTTAGCAGAATCAAAGGTAATGCTGTCCGAACTATGCTCATCTGGTTTTCTCCTGAGGGATCGGCTTAGAACCGATTCACGGAGTAAAGACCGGAGTTTTAATCTCCGCCAGCAATAGGCCACTGGCATTTGGGACCGTGTTCACAGGGATTCGGCACTTTTGCCACGCGCGACAAATCGGGGTCTAGGCCGGATCCGTCTGGCGCGCTAGTCTTGGCGATCTGATTGAGGAGCTTCGATGAACGTCGCCATTTCTTCGCGCACGCCGCAACAGGCGCTGGCTGCTTTACTGGATCGCTATGCCCCGGCGCGTTTGCTGCTGATCGGCGCCAGCGAATTTCCGGCGCTCGCCGCTTTTAAACAGGCGCACCCGGATTGCTGCGTGGCCCACGCCGAACCCGGTGCGTTGCCCGCCGAACTCGCGGCGCGGCGCTTCGACCTGGCGCTGGTGGTCGATTGCCTGGAGCACTTGCCCAAGCGTGACGGCCTGAACCTGCTGGGCGGGATTCGCAACCTCAACGCCAGTCGCATTGCGGTGCTGGCGGATCTGCCAGCCAGCGGCTGGCAGGAAACCGATTTCTACTCGCTGGCGCTGCAAGCCAGTGAGCGCTTTCAGCGTGACGAGCAGGTACTGACCCTGTTCACTTACGATCTGCTTGACTACAAGCAAGTCCCCGACTGGCTCAATTCGCGGTTCTGGGCCAATCCGGAAAACTTCGGCAAATACTGGTGGTAATGCAATGAGTACAGCCATTTGCCCATGCGGCAGCGGCAACCTGCTGCTGGCCTGCTGCGGTCCCTACCACGAAGGCCACCCGGCGCCGTGCGCCGAAGCGCTGATGCGGTCGCGCTACAGCGCCTACGTTTTGGGGCTGATCGATTATCTGGTGGCCACTACCCTGCCGGCCCAGCAGGCCGGTCTGGATCGCCAGTCGATCAGTGCCTGGAGCGCGCAAAGCACCTGGCTCGGCCTTGAGGTCGAAAGCTCGGAAGTGTTCGGCGGCCAGCCCGAGCACGCCTTCGTCACCTTCACCGCGCGCTGGCACGACAGCCAGGGCGAACACAGCCACCGCGAGCGCTCTTCATTCGTGCAGAACGCCGGGCGCTGGTACTTCATCGACCCGACCGTGCAGTTGAAGCTGGGGCGCAATGACGCGTGTCCATGTGCCAGCGGGCAGAAGTTCAAGAAGTGCTGCGCAGGGTATTTCGGCGCATAAGATCAAAAGATCGCAGCCTGCGGCAGTTCCTACAGAGGACGCGACTCATGTAGGCGCTGCCGCAGGCTGCGATCTTTTAGCGTCTAGACTGCCAGCAAAGGGAGTTAACTCATGCTCGGACTATGGCGCACACTCAACATTCTTCCCCTGCTGCTGATCCTGAACCTCGGCGGTTGCGCCTCATGGTTCAGCGACGACAGCGTCGATCCCGCCGTCCACCTCGTGAAAGTCGAGGTGGTGCGGGCCAAATTGCTCGAACAGAAATTCATCCTGCATTTTCGCATCGACAATCCCAATGACAGCGACCTGACCGTGCGCGGCATGGAATACCGCATTCATCTGGCGGATATGTTGTTGGCCGAAGGCGAGCATGAACACTGGATCACCGTGGGGCCGAAAAGCAGCGCGTTCTATCGGATACCGATTCGCACCAACCTGTGGCCACGGGTCAAGGACGTGGTGAAAATGCTGAAAAGTCCGCACCAGCAGGTGCCTTACCGACTGCAAGGCGAGATGGAAACCGGTTTATTCATCGCCCACTACGTGCACCTGGAGCGCAATGGCGTGATAATCCCCGCCGATTTAATTCCGGAGCACAACCGATGACTCAGCAACCTCATGTCCATGGCCCTGACTGCAACCACGATCATGACCATCATCACGATCACGACCATGGCCATGTCCACGGCCCGAACTGCGGCCACGCTCACCAGGAACCGGTGCGCAACGCCCTGAAAGACGTCGGTCGCAACGACCCTTGCCCTTGCGGCAACGGCAAGAAATTCAAGAAGTGCCACGGCGCTTGATGCCTTGGGCGAAGTCGCTCTTCGCCTGAACCATCGCTATCGCGAGCAAGCTCACTCCTACATTCGAGCGCATTCCTCCAGCTGGAATGCAATCACTGTGGGAGCTGGCTTGCCAGCGATGAGGCCGGCACATCCAGCATTGATGCAGCCTGACGCTCCGCTATCGCTGGCAAGCCAGCTCCCACAGGTTTCTCAGGCGACGGCCAGGATCTGCTTCGCACTGATCACCGTCGCATACTCCCCGTGCAAATTCCCCAGCGACATCCCGTGCACCTCTTCGGCTGAACGCGGCGTACCGAAATAATCGGCCTTGTCGAAGGTAAAACACGCGTCCTCCGCCACCCAGGCGTCAAACCTCAGATTGCCCGCCGTACGCGCTGTGGATTCCACCGAGTTGTGGGTCGCCACACCGACAATGATCAATTGCCCGATCCCCGCCTCACGCAACCGTGCCTCCAGCCCCGTGGCGCAAAACGCGTCCGGCACCTGTTTCTGGATCAGCCATTCGCCGTCCCGCGGCATGAATCGCTGCTGAAATTCCACCCCGGACTGCCCGGGCCAGAACACCGAATCCGCTTCACGGGACAGATGCTGCACATGAATCACCGGCCGCCCGCTGCTGCGCCATGCCCTCAGCAAATCAAGCATGCGTTCTTCGGCCTGCGGATTATTCCGTCGGCCCAGGCGCGGCTGCAGAATGCCTTGTTGCTGGTCGATGATGATCAGTGCCGCGTTGGCCTTGAGCTCCATGGCGTTTTTTCTCATGCGGATCAGTGAATTTCCCGCACTTCAACATCACCTCCAGGTATCAGGCAAGTGCATAAGACCAACCCTCCAAGATCAAAAGATCGCAGCCTTCGGCAGCTCCTACAGGGTGTACTCAATCCAATGCAGGAGCTGCCGCAGGCTGCGATCTTCTCCATTCGACAGAATTACACAAATAACCCCCGCGCCCGCTTGCGCGGCCACCGCCCGCTCACTAACGTAGCGGCTTTATTGCGCCCCCAGCCTCTACACCCCCGCAGGAGCTTTGCCATGGCCTCGCCAGCCCTTACACATTTTCTTCCCCGGTTCGGCGTTGCCGCAGCAGTGACCGGTGTCTTGAGCCTGTCCGGTTGCCAGACCTGGAACGCGCAGGACACCCTCCCGCCTACCTCCGGCGTACAAGCGCTCAAGGGGCTGGCGCAGAACGTTTCGGTGCGTCGCAATGCGATGGGCATGCCGTTGATCGAAAGCAACAGCTTCCACGACGCACTGTTCACCCTCGGTTACGTGCATGCCAGCGACCGCATCAACCAGATGGTCACCCTGCGCCTGCTGGCCCAGGGCCGTCTGGCGGAAATGTCCGGCGCCTCAATGCTCGACGCTGACCGCTACATGCGCGCGGTCAACCTGAAGAAAAGCGCCGACGAGCTGTACAAGGCCTCGTCGCCCCGCCTCAAGCGTTTCTTCGAAGTCTATGCGCGGGGCGTCAACGCCTACCTGTTCCGTTACGCCGACAAATTGCCGGGCGACCTCGCATCCAGCGGCTACAAGCCGGAATACTGGAAGCCGGAAGACTCGGCGCTGCTGTTCGCGCTGCTGAACTTCAGCCAGTCAGCCAACCTGCCGGAGGAAATTTCCTCGCTGGTGCTGGCGCAAACCGTGACCAGCGACAAACTCGCCTGGCTGACCCCGTCTGCACCGGATGAAAACCTGCCGCTGGCCGAGGCCGACAAGCTGCAAGGCCTCAAACTCAACGGACAGATCCCTGGCCTGAGCGAACTGAGCAACGCCAGCCAACAATTGGCGGCGGTGAATCTGCTGGGCGCCAGCACCTCGAACAACTGGGCCATCGCCCCGCAACGCAGCCGCAGCGGCAGCGGCAAGAGCATTCTTGCCAGCGACAGTCATGGGCCATTGGCCGCGCCGTCGCTGTGGACCTTCGTGCAGATCCGCGCGCCGAAATATCAGGCTGCCGGTGTCACGCTTGCCGGTTTGCCGATGGTACTCGGCGGTTTCAACGGCAAAGTGGCGTGGAGCGCCACCAGCGTGCTCGGCGACAACCAGGACCTGTTCCTGGAAAAAATCCGCCGTCAGGGCAGCAGCCTGACCTACGAGGTCAACGGCAAATGGCAGCCGCTGGGCGTGCGCAACGAAACCTATTTCGTCAAAGGCCAGCGGCCGATTCGCGAAGCGGTGTACGAAACCCGTCACGGTGCACTGCTCAACAGTGCCCAGGCGGCGGCACAGGGCAACGGTTTTGGCCTGGCCCTGCAAACCCCGAACTTCACCGACGACAAATCGCTGGACGCTTTTTTCGACCTGACCCGCGCGCAGAACGTTGAACGCGCTTCGGACGCCAGTCGCGAAATCCGCGCCATCGCCCTGAACATGGTGTTCGCCGACGCCAGCAATATTGGCTGGCAAGTCACCGGGCGTTTCCCCAACCGTCGCGAAGGCGAAGGCCTGCTGCCATCGCCGGGCTGGGAAGGCCGCTACGACTGGGACGGTTACGCCGACCCGATGCTTCACCCCTACGATCAGGACCCGACCCAGGGCTGGCTCGGCACGGCCAACCAGCGGGTGATTCCTCACGGCTACGGCATGCAGTTGTCCAACTCGTGGGCGGCGCCGGAGCGCGGCGAACGTCTGGCGGAACTGGCCAACAGCGGCAAACAGGACGGTCGCAGCGTGATCGCCATGCAGTACGACCAGACCACCACCTTCGCCGCCAAGCTGAAGAAAATGTTTGAAGCGCCGGGCATGAAGCAGCCGCTGAAACAGGCGATCGACGCCCTGCCGGAAGCCGATCGCAGCAAGGCGCGCGAGGCCTTCAGCCGCTTGATGGCGTTCGACGGCAAACTCAGCCCGACCTCGGCGGATGCGGCGATCTATGAGCTGTTCCTGCAGGCGAGCATGAAGCAGATCTTCCTCGATGAGCTCGGCCCCGAGTCGAGCCCGGCGTGGAAAGCCTTTGTTGCCAATGGCGACTTGTCCTACGCGGCGCAGGCCGATCACCTGCTCGGTCGCGAAGACAGCCCGTTCTGGGATGACATCCACACCCCGCAGAAAGAAGACAAGGCGCAGATTCTGGCGCGCAGTCTGGCAGCCGCGATCAACGCCGGCGACAGTCAGTTGGGTGGCGATCACAAAGCCTGGCAGTGGGGCAAACTGCACAGCTATACGTGGAAAAACGCCAACGGCCAGACCGTTCGCGGCCCGCTGGCAGCCGGTGGCGATCACACCACGCTCAATACCTCGGCATTTGCCTGGGGCCAGGACTTCAACACCACGCGGGCGCCGTCGATGCGTTTCATTGTCGACTTCAGCCAGACCGAACCGTTGATGGGGCAGAACGGTACCGGCCAGTCCGGCAACCCGGCCAGCCCGAATTACCTCAATGGCATTGATGCGTGGCTCAAGGGTCAGTACATCGGTTTGCCGATGCAGCCGCAGAACTTTGACCGGGTGTATGGCAAGACGCGTTTGACCCTCACCCCGGGCAAATAAACGCTAGAGCAAGATCAAAAGATCGCAGCCTTCGGCAGCTCCTACATGGGAATGGTGAACATCCTGCAGGAGCTGCCGAAGGCTGCGATCTTTTGCTTTTCGCCCCACATAAAAACCCGATAGAACTTCCGGACTCGCGCCCACCTCATAGCTAACAAGCCCTCCATTCTGGTAACGACATGGACCTTGTTATCGCCCGCCCCGAAGGTTTGTACTGCCCTGCCGGGGATTTCTATATTGATCCGTGGCGCCCGGTCGAGCGTTCGGTGATCACCCATGCCCACGGCGATCACGCCCGTAACGGCAATCAGCACTACCTTGCCAGCAGCGCCAGCGAAGGGATTTTGCGCGCGCGCCTGGGTCAGGACATCAACCTGCAAACCCTCGCCTACGGCCAGCGGCTGACCCACCACGGCGTGACCTTGAGTTTCCATCCGGCCGGGCATGTGCTCGGTTCGGCCCAGGTGCGTCTGGAATACGGCGGTGAAGTCTGGGTCGCGTCCGGCGACTACAAGATCGAACCCGATGGCACCTGCGCGCCGTTCGAACCGGTGCGCTGCCACACCTTTATCACCGAATCGACCTTCGGCCTGCCGATCTACCGCTGGCAGCCACAGGCGCAGGTGTTCAGCGAGATCAACCAGTGGTGGCAGGCAAACATCGCGGCGGGCAAGGCCAGCGTGCTGTTCTGTTATTCATTCGGCAAGGCTCAGCGGATTCTGCACGGTATCGACGCCAGCCTCGGTCCGATCCTCAGCCATGGAGCCGTCGAGCCGCTGAACCGGGTCTACCGCGAGGCCGGCGTGCACCTGCCGCCGACGATCTACGCCGGCGACATCAAAAAATCCGACCCGATCATGCGTCAGGCGCTGGTCATCGCCCCGCCCTCGGCGGGCGGCAGCACCTGGATGCGCCGGTTCGGTGATTTCAGCGATGCGTTTGCCAGCGGCTGGATGCGCCTGCGCGGCACCCGCCGGCGGCGCGGCGTGGATCGTGGTTTCGTGCTGTCGGATCACGCCGATTGGCCGGGCCTGCTCTGGGCGATCGAACAGACCGGCGCCGAACGGGTGATGGTCACCCACGGTTCGATCGGCGTGCTGGTGCGCCATCTGCGTGAACAAGGCCTGGATGCGCAGGGCTTCAACACCGAATACGGCGACGATGAAGAGGAAAACATTGACGCCGAACCTGCCATCGCCGAGGTGCAAGCATGAAAGCCTTCGCCGAGTTGTATGCCGAACTCGACGCCACCACGTCCAGCAACGCCAAACTGGCCGCCATGCAAGCCTACTTCGCCCAGGCTGCACCGCAAGATGCGGCATGGGCGGTGTACTTTCTGTCGGGCGGGCGCCCGCGACAACTGGTGCCGGTGCGCATCCTGCGCGAACTGGCGGTGGAGGCCTCGGGGTTGCAGCCGTGGCTGTTCGAGGAAAGCTATCAATCCGTCGGCGATCTGGCGGAAACCATTTCGCTGGTGCTCCCGGAAAATTCGCACAGCTCCGAGGCCGGCCTCGCCGAATGGATCGAAGACAAGCTGCTGCCGCTGCGCGGTGAAACCCCGGAGTATCTCGCCCGCCAACTGCCCGCACTGTGGGCGCAGCTGGACCGGCCGAGCCTGATGCTGTGCATCAAATTGATCACTGGCAGCTTCCGCGTCGGCGTATCGAAACTGTTGGTCACTCGCGCGTTGGCATCGATGGCCGGCCTCGACAGCAAACGTGTGGCGCAGCGTCTGGTGGGTTACACCGACCTGTCGAACCGGCCGAACGCGGCCAGCTACCTGAAACTGATCGCCCCGGAATCCGCCGACGAACACGCTCAGCGCGGCGGCCAGCCCTACCCGTTTTTCCTCGCCCATGCCTTGTCGCAACCGGTGGAAGAGTTCGAAACCTTGCTGGGCCCGGCGAGCAACTGGCAGGTGGAATGGAAGTGGGACGGGATCCGCGCGCAGGTGGTCAAGCGCGAGGGTCGGTTGTGGGTCTGGTCACGCGGTGAAGAACTGGTGACCGAACGCTTTCCCGAATTCGATACGTTGATCCACGCGTTACCCGACGGCACGGTGATCGACGGCGAAATCGTGGTCTGGAAAAGCACCCACCCCAGCACTGAAGACGCGTTCGACCCGCAATCGACAGCTGCGCCGGCGGTGCAACCCTTCGCCCTGCTGCAGCAACGCATCGGGCGTAAAACCCTCGACAAGAAGATCCTCGAAGAAGTGCCGGTGGTGCTGCTCGCCTACGACTTGCTGGAGTGGCAGGGCGAAGACTGGCGCAATCGTCCGCAGGCCGAACGGCGTGCGCAACTGGAACAAGTGATCGCCCACGGTAACAACCCGGTGTTACTGGCCTCGCCGATGCTCACTGGCAGTGACTGGTTCGACCTCGCCCGGCAACGCGAAGCCTCACGGCGACTGGGGGTCGAGGGCATGATGCTCAAGGCCCGCGACGCCCTGTATGGCGTGGGCCGGACCAAGGACATGGGCGTGTGGTGGAAGTGGAAGGTCGATCCGTTCAGCGTCGATGCGGTATTGATCTACGCCCAGCGCGGCCATGGCCGGCGCGCCAGTCTGTACAGCGATTACACCTTCGCCGTGTGGGACGGCCCGCCCGAATCCAGCCAACGGGCGCTGGTGCCGTTTGCCAAGGCCTATTCGGGGCTGACCGACGAGGAGATGCGTCAGGTCGACAGCATCGTGCGCAAGACCACCGTGGAAAAATTCGGCCCGGTCAGTAGCGTCAAACCGAGTCTGGTGTTCGAACTGGGTTTCGAAGGCATCGCCCTGTCGCGACGGCACAAGAGCGGCATTGCCGTGCGTTTTCCACGCATGCTGCGCTGGCGCCAGGACAAGACAGTGGATGAGGCCGACAGCCTGGCGACGTTGCAGGATTTGCTGGCCTGACCCGGTTTCCGGGGACAAACCTCCAATCATCCTGAATGAATTCCCTGTGGTGAGGGAATTTTGTGGTGAGGGGATTTATCCCCGATCGGCTGCGCAGCAGCCGCAAATCCGGTACGCGCGGTTTGCTGAAAGAACACTGGGGGCCGCTTCGCAGCCCATCGGGGATAAATCCCCTCACCACAAATCACCTCACCCCTGGTCCTCTCAACCACAGAAAAACGCGTGTCTCGACCCAACTTGGTGCAGCCTTCAACAGCCGCCCGGTTCCGTGCACCAATCCCTCTCCCTCGTCCCTCCCCCAACCTTTTAAAACACTTGTTCGGGACTATGGTTCGGAAATTGCTACTTTCTATAGGTCGTACGCGTTCCAGTAACAATAATTCTGCGCCACAAGCGCTCATATTGGTTCTTAGGGATTGAATAATGAAAAAAGCATTGCTGACCCTTTCTGCACTGGCGTTGTGCATGGCTGCCGGCTCCGCGCTGGCCAAGGAATACAAAGAGCTGCGTTTTGGCGTTGATCCTTCCTACGCACCGTTCGAGTCGAAAGCGGCCGACGGCAGCCTGGTGGGCTTCGACATCGACCTGGGCAACGCGATCTGCGCCGAGCTGAAGGTCAAGTGCAAATGGGTTGAAAGCGACTTCGACGGCATGATTCCGGGCCTCAACGCCAACAAATTCGACGGTGTGATCTCGTCGATGACCGTGACCCCGGCCCGTGAAAAGGCGATCGATTTCTCCAGCGAACTGTTCTCCGGCCCGACTTCCTACGTGTTCAAGAAGGGTTCCGGCCTGAGCGATGACGTCGCCTCTCTCAAGGGCAAATCCGTCGGTTACGAGCAAGGCACCATCCAGGAAGCCTACGCCAAGGCCGTACTGGAGAAGGCCGGGGTGAAAATCCAGGCTTACGCCAACCAGGACCAGGTCTACGCCGACCTGAAAAACGGCCGCCTCGACGCCTCGATCCAGGACATGCTGCAAGCCGAACTGGGCTTTTTGAAGTCGCCGGATGGCGCCAACTACGAAGTCAGCAAGCCGGTCGACAGCGAATTGCTGCCAGCCAAAACCGCTGTCGGTATTAAGAAAGGTAACAAAGAGCTGAAGGCGCTTTTAGATAAAGGTATCAAAGCGTTACACGATGACGGCAAATACGCCGAGATTCAAAAGAAACACTTTGGCGATCTGAATCTGTACAGCGGTAAATAATGCCCTGGCGCCCATCACTCGATGGGCGCCTTTTCCATCCGCTCAGGTTGCTGATTTATGTTCGAAAACCTCTTACAAAATCTGGGGCTCTCCGCCTTCAGCCTCAAGGGCTTCGGTCCGTTGCTGTTGGAAGGCACCTGGATGACCATCAAATTGTCGGCGTTGTCGCTGCTGGTGGCCGTGTTGCTCGGTCTCTTGGGCGCCAGTGCCAAACTGTCGAAATCCAAACTGCTGCGCCTGCCTGCCCAGCTCTACACCACGCTGATCCGCGGCGTGCCGGATCTGGTGCTGATGCTGCTGATTTTCTACAGCCTGCAAACCTGGCTGACCGCCCTGACCGACGTCATGGAGTGGGACTACATCGAAATCGACTCCTTTACCGCCGGGGTGATCACGCTGGGCTTCATCTATGGTGCGTATTTCACCGAAACCTTCCGTGGCGCGATTCTCGCCGTACCGCGCGGTCAGGTCGAAGCGGCCACCGCCTACGGCCTCAAACGCGGCCAGCGCTTTCGCTTCGTGGTGTTCCCGCAAATGATGCGTTTTGCCTTGCCGGGCATTGGCAACAACTGGATGGTAATGCTCAAGGCCACTGCGCTGGTGTCGATCATCGGTCTGGCGGATCTGGTCAAAGCCGCGCAGGACGCCGGTAAAAGCACCTATCAACTGTTCTACTTCCTGGTACTCGCCGCCTTGATCTATCTGCTGATCACCAGTGCATCCAACGTTATCCTGCGCTGGCTTGAGCGTCGTTACGCCGCCGGTGCCCGGGAGGCCGTACGATGATCGAACTCCTGCAGGAATACTGGAAACCCTTCCTTTATACCGACGGCACCAACATCACCGGGCTGGCGATGACGATGTGGTTGCTCAGCGCCTCGATCTTCATCGGGTTCCTGGCATCGATCCCGCTGTCGATTGCCCGGGTCTCGTCGCGCTTCTATGTGCGCTGGCCGGTGCAGTTCTACACCTACCTGTTCCGTGGCACGCCGCTCTATATCCAGTTGCTGATCTGCTACACCGGGATCTACAGCCTGGCCGCCGTGCGCGCGCAGCCGTTGCTCGACAGTTTCTTTCGCGATGCGATGAACTGCACGATCCTCGCGTTTGCCTTGAACACCTGCGCCTACACCACGGAGATTTTCGCCGGGGCGATCCGCAGCATGAACCACGGTGAAGTCGAAGCGGCCAAGGCCTACGGTCTGACCGGCTGGAAGCTGTATGCCTACGTGATCATGCCCTCGGCGCTGCGCCGTTCGTTGCCGTATTACAGCAACGAAGTGATCCTGATGCTGCACTCGACCACCGTGGCCTTCACCGCGACCATCCCCGACATCCTGAAAGTGGCACGGGACGCCAACTCGGCGACCTACCTGACCTTCCAGTCGTTCGGCATCGCCGCGCTGATCTACCTGACCATCACCTTCGCGCTGGTCGGCCTGTTCCGCCTCGCCGAACGCCGATGGCTGGCCTTCCTCGGGCCGACCCACTAGGAAACCCTGTAATGCGACACCAGATCCATGACCTGTTGGCCCCGGTGCCGGGGACCGCACGCCAGATCCACAGCTTCCACTTCGGCCCGGAGCAGGCCCAAGGCAAGATCTACATCCAGTCCTCGCTGCATGCCGACGAAATGCCCGGCATGCTCGTGGCCTGGCACCTCAAGCAGCGCCTGGCGGAGCTGGAAGCCGCCGGGCGCCTGCGCAGTCAGATCGTGCTGGTGCCGGTGGCCAATCCGGTCGGCCTCGAACAAGTGCTGATGGACGTGCCGCTGGGCCGTTACGAGATGGAAAGCGGGCAGAATTTCAATCGCTGGTTCGTCGACCTCAGCGAAGAAATCGGCAACGCCATCGAGGGCCAGCTGGGCGACGACCCGCAGCGCAACCTTGAGCTGATCCGCGCCAGCCTGCGCAACGCCCTCGCCCGCCAGACACCCGCCACACAACTGCAATCCCAGCGCCTGACCCTGCAACGGCTGGCGTGTGATGCCGACATGGTGCTGGATCTGCACTGCGATTTCGAATCGGTGGTTCACCTCTACACCACGCCCGAGGCGTGGCCGCAGGTCGAGCCGCTGGCGCGTTACATCGAAGCCCAGGCAAGCTTGCTGGCCACCGATTCCGGCGGCCAGTCGTTCGACGAATGCTTCACCCTGCTGTGGTGGCAACTGCAGGAACGCTTTGGCGAGCACTTCGAGATTCCGCTGGGCAGTTTTTCGGTGACCGTGGAGTTGCGCGGCCAGGGTGACGTCAATCACCCGATGGCCAGTCGTGACTGCCAAGCCTTGATCGATTACCTGATCCAGTTCGATGCGATCGTCGGCGAGACCAAGCCGCAGCCGCCCCTGCCCTTCCCCGCCACGCCGCTGGCCGGCGTCGAACCGGTGACCACGCCGGTCGGCGGCTTGCTGGTGTACACCGCCACGGCCGGGCAATACCTGCAAGCCGGGCAACAGATTGCCGAAATCATCGACCCGATCCACGACCGGGTCACCCCCATTCATTGCACCGCTGCCGGCGTCATGTACGCCCGCTCGCTGCGGCGCATGGCCACTGCCGGCATGGTGATCGCCCACGTGGCCGGCGCCGAAGCCTATCGCAGCGGCTATCTACTTTCGCCTTGAGGATGTCTGTCCCATGTACAAATTGACGGTTGAAGGTCTGCACAAAAGCTATGGCGACCATCAGGTACTCAAAGGCGTTTCGCTCAAGGCCAGGACCGGCGACGTGATCAGCCTGATCGGCGCCAGCGGCTCGGGCAAAAGCACCTTTTTGCGCTGCATCAACTTCCTCGAACAACCCAACGATGGCGCCATGAGCCTTGATGGCCAGGCGATCCGCATGGTCACCGACCGCCACGGCATGCATGTCGCCGACCCGAATGAACTGCAACGCCTGCGCACGCGACTGGCGATGGTGTTCCAGCACTTCAACCTGTGGAGCCACATGACCGTGCTGGAAAACATCACCATGGCCCCGCGCCGGGTGCTCGGTTGCAGCAAACAGGAAGCGGAAGACCGCGCCCGGCGTTACCTGGACAAGGTTGGCCTGCCGGCGCGCGTCGCCGATCAGTACCCGGCGTTTCTCTCCGGCGGCCAGCAACAGCGGGTGGCGATTGCCCGGGCGCTGGCGATGGAGCCGGAGGTGATGTTGTTCGACGAACCGACCTCGGCACTCGACCCGGAGCTGGTGGGTGAGGTGTTGCGGGTGATTCAGGGGCTGGCCGAGGAAGGCCGGACGATGATCATGGTGACCCATGAAATGAGCTTCGCCCGGAAGGTCTCCAGCCAGGTGTTGTTCCTGCATCAAGGGCTGGTGGAAGAAGAAGGCGTGCCGGAAGACGTTCTGGGCAACCCGAAGAGCGAACGGCTGAAGCAGTTCCTCAGCGGTAACCTCAAGTAACCCGAATCCCTTGTGTAGGACCTGCCGCAGGCTGCGATCTTTTGATGTTGCCTTTCAAGATCAAAAGATCGCAGCCTGCGGCAGCTCCTACACGGGGATTGCGGCGTGATTAAACCTTTCGCCAGTCGGCGCGGTCACTGAAGGAACACGTTCAGAGCGCACGCCGCCGGTATGCCCACCTCCACCGACCTCGCAAAAACCTGGTTCAACGCACGCAACTGGAAGCCGTTCGCCTTTCAAAAGCAGGTATGGGCCGCCGTCAAACAAGGTCAGTCGGGGTTGCTCCATGCCAGCACCGGCGCCGGTAAAACCTATGCGGTGTGGTTCGCCGCGCTCAACCGCTTCGCCCGTGTAAAGCCTCTCATCGCAGACAGCAAAAAACGCAAAGCACCGGCCGAGCCGCTGACCGTGCTGTGGATCACGCCAATGCGCGCCCTCGCCGCCGACACCGCTCGCGCCCTGCAAACGCCCGTCACTGATTTGCAGATTCCATGGAGCATCGGTCTGCGCACCGGCGACACCAGCAGCGCTGAACGCGCACGTCAGGGCCGACGCCTGCCGACCACGCTGATCACCACCCCGGAAAGCCTGACCCTGCTGCTCGCCCGCGCCGACGCACAAACCGCACTGTCGAGCCTGCGCATGATCGTCGTCGATGAATGGCACGAACTGCTCGGCAACAAACGCGGCGTACAGCTGCAACTGGCCCTCGCCCGCCTGCGCCACTGGCAACCGGAACTGATCGTCTGGGGCGTGTCCGCGACCCTCGGTAATCAAGCTCACGCCGAACAGGTGCTGATCCCACAGGGCGGCGGCATCAGCGTGCAGGGCCAGAGCGAAAAATCACTCAAGGTCGACACCTTGATCCCGCCCGCCATCGAACGTTTTCCGTGGGCCGGGCACATTGGTCTGAAGATGCTGCCGCAGGTTGTCGCCGAGCTCGACGCCTGCGCCAGCAGCCTGGTATTCACCAATACCCGCGCGCAGTCGGAGATCTGGTATCAGGCGTTGCTCGAAGCGCGGCCTGACTGGGCCGGGTTGATCGCACTGCACCACAGTTCGCTGGCCCGCGAGACCCGCGACTGGGTCGAGCAAGCGTTGAAGGACGGGCAGTTGAAAGCCGTAGTCTGCACCTCGAGCCTGGATCTGGGCGTGGACTTTCTGCCCGTCGAGCGGGTGTTGCAAATCGGCTCGGCCAAGGGCGTGGCGCGGCTGATGCAACGCGCCGGGCGCTCCGGTCACGCGCCGGGGCGCACCTCGCGAGTGACGCTGGTGCCGACCCACAGCCTGGAACTGATCGAAGCCGTCGCCGCACGCGATGCCGTGGCGCAGCGACTCATCGAACCGCGCCTGTCGCCGCACCAACCGCTGGATGTGCTGGTGCAGCATTTGGTCAGCATGGCGCTGGGCGGTGGCTTTATTCCCGAGGCGCTGTACGAAGAAGTCCGTGGTGCCTGGGCTTATCGAGACCTGACGCTGGCGGACTGGGCCTGGGCGCTGGCGTTCGTACGTCACGGCGGGCTGTCTCTGACAGCCTATCCGGATTACCGCCGGGTCGAACCGGACGAAAACGGCGTCTGGCGCGTCCCCGATGCACGGCTCGCCCGCCGTCATCGCATGAGCATCGGCACCATCGTCAGCGATGCGAGCATCCATCTGAAATTCTGGAGCAAGGGTGGCGGCGGCAAGCAATTGGGCAGCGTCGAGGAAGGTTTTATTGCGCGGCTGAAACCGGGTGACGGCTTTCTGTTCGCCGGACGCTTGCTGGAATTGGTGCGGGTGGAAAACATGACCGCGTACGTCAAACGCAGCACCGCAAAGAAAGCCGCCGTGCCGCGCTGGAATGGCGGGCGGATGCCGCTTTCCAACGAATTGGCCGCCGCCGTGGTCAGTCGCTTCACAGCAGCCGCGCGGGGTGAGTTTGTCGGCCCGGAAATGCACGCGCTGCAACCGTTGCTGCAAACCCAGGCGCGCTGGTCGGGTCTGCCCACTTCCGACAGTCTGTTGGCGGAGGTGCTGAAATCCCGCGAAGGCTGGCATCTTTTCCTCTACCCGTTTGCCGGGCGCCAGGTGCATTTGGGGCTCGCCAGCCTGTTGGCGTGGCGCATGAGCCAGCGCCAGCCGCTGACGTTTTCGATTGCGGTCAATGATTACGGGCTGGAGTTGCTCAGCGCCACACCGGTCGATTGGTCCGGGCAATTCGATGCAGCACTGCTCAGCCCCGAGCAGCTGCTGCGCGACGTGCTCGCCAGCCTGAATGCCGGGGAGCTGGCGTTGCGGCGCTTTCGCGAAATTGCGCGAATCGCCGGGCTGGTGTTCGCCGGCTATCCCGGCGCACCGAAAAGTACCCGTCAGGTGCAGGCCTCCAGCGGATTGTTCTTCGAAGTATTCAAGCAATACGACGCCGACAACCTGCTGCTGGCCCAGGCCGGGGAAGAAGTCTTGCGGGAAGAACTGGATATCCGTCGTCTGGAACAGACATTGGAGCGAATCAACCGGATGAAACTGGACATGCACCTGATCAAACGGCCTACACCGCTGGGCTTTCCGTTGCTGGTGGAGCGCATGCGCGAAAGCATGAGCTCGGAAAAACTTGCCGACCGCATCCGGCGCATGGTCGGCGATCTGGAGCAATCCGCCGACAAGGGTCAAGCCTCATGAGTGCAGCGTATCCCGTGCGCCTGGCCGGCGAGGAACTCTGGCTGCTGCCGGAAAAGGCTCTGTACTGGCCAGCGCAGCAAGCGCTGCTGATCGCCGACGTGCATTTCGGCAAGGCTGCGGCGTACCGCAGCCTCGGCCAGCCGGTGCCACAAGGCACCACGACGGCGAACATCGAAGTGCTCGACCGTTTGCTGGCGAGGCTGCCCTGCCGGCAGCTGATTTTCCTCGGTGACTTTCTGCACGGTCCCGGCTCGCATTCGGCGGGCACGCTCAATGCCTTGGCCGAATGGCGCGCACGTCACGCGGATCTGCCGATGACACTGATTCGCGGCAACCACGACAAACGCGCCGGGGACCCGCCAGCGGCACTGAATATCCGCGTGGTTCCGGAACCGATGCTGCTCGGGCCGTTTGCCTTGCAACACGAACCCGACCCGCACCCGGAACGGCATGTGCTGGCCGGGCACGTGCATCCCGTCTATCGGCTTAACGGCAAAGGGCGGCAGCGCTTGCGTCTGGCGTGCTTCCGGCTGGGCGAAGGTTTGAGCCTGCTGCCAGCGTTTGGCGCGTTTACCGGCGGCTTTGCGGTAGAGAAAGATGGCAACTGCAGGATTTTCGTCGTCGGCGACAACGAAATATGGCCAGTCAGCTGAGGTACAGGGCACACCTCGGCCAACTGGCCATGATCGGGCAGCGGCTCAAGCCACTGGCGCGGGTGGCGGCTCGTCCGGCAGCGTCGGCTCGCCCGGTTCGGTCGGTTGTTCGTTGGGAGTATCGGGATCAGGCTGACCGGGAATGCCGCCAGCCATATGGAAAGCCGGGTGTGCCAACAATGACCAGGCCAAAACGCCAACCTGATTGGGCTCAAGCCTTGCCAGTTCGGCGGTGATATGCGGATCGATCTTCATGCAACCTCCTCGGCGAAGGCCCGTTTTGCCAGAAGCAAAAACGGGCAGTACACCCCATAGAGTGCCTGCCCACCAAAGAATTCCCGCGAACTGCCGGACGGATCAGGTACGCGGCAGGGTCACGCCACGCTGGCCTTGATACTTGCCGCCGCGATCCTTATAGGAAACTTCGCATTGTTCGTCGGATTCGAGGAACAGCATCTGCGCCACACCTTCGTTGGCGTAAATCTTCGCCGGCAGGTTGGTGGTGTTGGAAAACTCCAGCGTCACATGACCTTCCCACTCAGGCTCGAGCGGGGTGACGTTGACGATGATGCCGCAACGCGCATAGGTGCTTTTACCCAGGCAGATGGTCAATACGTTGCGCGGAATGCGGAAGTACTCGACGGTGCTGGCCAGGGCGAAGGAGTTCGGCGGAATGATGCAGACGTCGCTGTGGATGTCGACAAAGCTGCCGGCGTCGAAGTTTTTCGGGTCGACGATCGCCGAATTGATGTTGGTGAACACCTTGAAATGGTTGGTGCAACGCACATCGTAGCCGTAGCTCGACACACCGTAGGAGATCACACGGCTGTCGTCGCTGCCGCGCACCTGGCGCTCGACGAAAGGCTCGATCATGCCGTGTTCCTGCGCCATGCGGCGAATCCACTTGTCCGATTTGATGCTCATGGCGGGTGTCCTGAATAGCGAGGTGGAAAAAATCTGTCCGGCATCTTACCGGGCGCGCCGCCGGGTTCAAAGTGTGCGCTGCAATTCTCGGCGAACACGCTGGAAATACGCGTCCTGGCGACGAAGCGTCACACCGCCGATCCTTAAAACAGAGAAACCTTCGCAAGAAGCATTGGCACGTTCCGGAAAAAGGGTTAAGGTGGCGCCACTGTGCTGCTTGTGTCACTGAGAATCTCTACACGATATGTTGAATTTCGATCCAACCATCTACAAGAATTTTTCCTGCTCTTTGCACTCAGTCTCGGCCAGGGTTCTTCCTGAGTCGCAGTTATCTTTGTTCAAGGAGTTACACCATGTCTAATCGCCAAACCGGTACCGTTAAGTGGTTCAACGATGAAAAAGGCTTCGGCTTCATCACTCCACAATCCGGTGACGACCTGTTCGTTCACTTCAAAGCTATCCAATCCGACGGCTTCAAAAGCCTGAAAGAAGGCCAACAGGTTTCTTTCATCGCTACCCGCGGTCAGAAAGGCATGCAAGCTGAAGAAGTACAAGTTATCTAACTTGTAGCTTCTTTAGAAAAGAGCCCCGCCCTCAAAAGCGGGGCTTTTTTGTGGGTGTCTGTTTTCCAGACGCAAAAAAAGATCGCAGCCTGCGGCAGCTCCTACGGGATAAATACCATTCCCCTGTAGGCGCTGCCGCAGGCTGCGATCTTTTGCTTGTGCCTTACCAGGCCACGCCAAACCCTGCGGTGTAGCGGGTCTTGTTCAAATCTGCGTCCTTCGTGCCACTGATGATGTCGCGCTCGGCCTTGAGATTGAGCGACGCCCAGTCAGTAACCTTGTAACGCAGCCCCATCTCGGCATCCAGCGCGTAATTGGCCACATCCGACAGCGGCTTGCCCAGTTCGCCGTTGGTGAAGAACTCGACCTTCTTGCCAATCAGGTAGCGGTTGTAATCCCACTTCATGGCGACCGAATAGAAATTATCCTTGCCGCCATCGCTGTACTCGTAATCGGTGCGGTTGAGCAGCGAGCCGAGCGAGAACGCCCCCAGCTCGTCGTCCCAGAACTGGTAGCCCGGACCGGTACCGACCACGCGCTGACGTGACAGCTCTTCAACGTAATCACGCTTGTAGTTCAGGCGCCCCTGCCAGAACCACTTGTCGGTGAGGAAACGGTCGAGCGCGTATTCAGCGCGCCAGTTATTGGTGGTGACTTCGTCGTCCTGCACCTCGCGGTTGTATTCGCCCTCGGCAGTGTGCCGCCAGCGACCATGACGTGCCGTGGTCTTGAAGTCGATGTCGTAATCGTCGGTGTCCTTTTCCGCCCGCTGATAGTCCATCGCCAGACCGATATTGCCTTTCCACACCAGATCTTCGACCACCGGTTTCGGTTTGAGAATCTGCTGGATACTCGCCAGCTCGACGGTTTTCGGCGCCTCGCCGTTGGCCAGAGTGACCTTGCCGTCATCGGCGGCGGTCAGCGACTTGGCCTTTTCACCGTTGTATGCGTCCTGTTTGACCAGCAGTTCCTGATCGCTCTGCAGGGTCTTGACCTCTTTCCAGTCAATGGTGACCGCACCCGCGTACTGGGTCTGAATCAGCAATTTGCCGCCATCGAAAACGGAAATCTTGCCGCTCAATTTGTCACCGTTCTTCAACCAGACGGTGTCGGCAAGCAGGGGCGTGGATGCACTGAAAACAGCAAGGCACAGCAGGGTTCTGGACAGCATAAGCAGTTCAAGGGCTCAAGTTTGCGAAAAAAGGTCGGCATTATCCGGAGGAATAAGACCCTGACAAGGACTGACCGGACGATTTCCATTGAGTTCATTTCTCATCTGGCCGACGAGCGATTACGCTTAAGCCCATCCACACGACTGATGTTCAGGAACCGCACCGGTGAAAGAGCCGAACCCTCCCGATGAAAGCGAAGTGCAAATCCGACGCACGGCGCTTTATTCGACCCTTGCCCAAGTACCTGAAGGCAAAGTGGTCAGCTATGGTCAGCTGGCCGAACTCGCGGGTCTGGGGCGCGCCGCCCGCTGGGTTGGCCGGACCCTCAGCCAACTACCCGGCGATACCAGACTGCCGTGGCACCGGGTATTGGGTGCCGGCGGTCGGATCAGCCTGCCGCTGGGCAGCCCTTCGGGGGACGAACAACGGGCACGATTACGTTCTGAAGGCGTCACCATCCTGAACAATCGTGTGGATATTCAGCGCCATGGCTGGCGTCCGATAGAGCACAGCGGTTAGAGTGCGCGCTTTGTTTTCGCAATCTTGAGGCAGACTTCAGCCCATGCCCCGTAAAACCTGGCGCGCCGCGCTAGCCGCCTATGCCAGTCCTTCGACGCTCGTGCTGTTGTTGCTCGGTTTTGCTGCCGGCCTGCCGTACATGCTGGTGTTTTCGACGCTGTCCGTCTGGCTGCGCGAAGCCGGCGTTGCCCGTGAAACCATCGGCTACGCCAGCCTGATCGGCCTGGCCTACGCCTTCAAATGGGTCTGGTCACCGCTGCTCGACCAATGGCGCCTGCCTTTATTGGGCAAGCTGGGCCGCCGCCGTTCGTGGCTGGTGCTCTCGCAGTCGTTAGTGATTCTGGGCCTGATCGGCATGGGCTTCTGTGATCCGCAGAAACACCTGTCCTGGCTGATCGCCATTGCCGTCATCGTCGCCTTTGCCTCCGCCACCCAGGATATCGCGGTCGACGCCTATCGCCTGGAAATCGCCGACGACAGCCGTCAGGCAGCACTGGCCGCCAGTTACATGTCCGGCTACCGAGTCGCCGCCCTGCTGGCCACGGCGGGCGCGCTGTTCTTCGCCGAAGGCTTCGGCTCCACCGGCTTCAACTACCAACATTCAGCCTGGACCGGCACCTACGCCCTGTTCGGGTTGTTGATGGTCCCTGCCCTGTTGACCTCGCTGCTGATGCGCGAACCGCCCGTGCCATTGCGCACGCAGTTGCAGGCCGGTCGCTACAGCTTCGTCCATCAACTGGCCTCGGTATTCGTGCTGATCGTGTTGCTGGTGTCGGTTCCGGCAATGTTCACTCAGCTCTACAACACCGATTTCGCCAGCGTACTGTTCGGTCAGATGAGTCCGCTCGACCTGCTGCTCGAAGACCGCGCCTTCCTGCGTGCAATCCTCTATACCCTGCTCACCGGCCTGTGCCTGTCGACCATGGGCCGTCGTGGGCTGGCGCCAGTGCTGACGCCGGTCAACGACTTCATCCTGCGCTACCGCTGGCAGGCGTTGCTGCTGCTCGGACTGATCGCCACGTATCGGATGTCCGACACGGTAATGGGCGTGATGGCCAACGTGTTCTACATCGACCAGGGCTTCACCAAGGATCAGATCGCCAGCGTGAGCAAGATCTTTGGCCTGATCATGACCCTCGTCGGTGCCGGCATGGGCGGCCTGCTGATCGTGCGGTTCGGCATCCTGCCGATCCTGTTCATCGGTGGCGCGGCTTCGGCGGCGACCAACCTGCTGTTTGTGATGCTGGCCGACATGGGGCCGAACCTGCAGATGCTGGTGGTGACCATCTCCCTCGACAATTTCAGTTCCGGGCTCGCCACCTCGGCGTTCGTCGCCTACCTGTCGAGCCTGACCAACCTCAAGTTCTCGGCCACCCAGTACGCCCTGCTCAGTTCGATCATGCTGTTGCTACCGCGTCTGATGGGCGGTTACTCCGGCGTCATGGTCGAGAAGTTCGGCTACCACAACTTTTTCATGATCACCGCGCTGCTCGGTGTGCCGACGCTGGTGCTGATCGCCCTGCACTGGTTCCAGGAAAATCGCCGTGCGGGCCCGACGCCAACGCCCGAGCCTGCACCGACCTCCGTCGTCGAAGAGTCGTAGGACATTTCAGATACGGCGGGAGGATTCCCGCCGTCGAGCCTCACCGCCAAGCGCAATCCTGTACGTCGGCAAATCTCGCCGGTACACTGCTCCGTCATTTCCAGTCATAGCAACCGACAACGGCCAACCATGCGCACCAGTCAATTTTTGCTCGCCACACAGAAAGAAACGCCTTCCGATGCGGTCGTCGTCAGCCACCAGCTGATGCTGCGCGCCGGCATGATTCGCAAACTCGCCTCGGGCCTGTACACCTGGCTGCCGATGGGCTTGCGGGTAATGCGCAAGGTTGAAGCCATCGTTCGCGAAGAAATGAACGCTGCCGGTTCTCTTGAAGTGTTGATGCCGAGCACCCAACCGGCCGAGCTGTGGCAGGAATCGGGGCGCTGGGAAGAATACGGCCCTGAGCTGCTGCGCATCAAAGACCGCCACGGTCGCGACTTCTGCGCGGGCCCGACTCACGAAGAAGTGATCACCGATCTGATGCGCAACGAATTGAGCAGCTACAAGCAGCTGCCGATCAACCTGTACCAGATCCAGACCAAGTTCCGTGACGAAATCCGCCCACGCTTCGGCTTGATGCGTGGCCGTGAATTCATCATGAAGGACGCCTACTCGTTCCACGCCGATCAGGCTTCGCTGCAGGTCACCTACGACCGCATGCATCAGGCGTACTGCAACGTGTTCACCCGCCTGGGCCTGAAGTTCCGTCCGGTTGAGGCCGACAATGGTTCGATCGGTGGCGCTGGCTCTCACGAGTTCCACGTGCTGGCCGAGTCCGGCGAAGACGACATCGTCTTCAGCAACGGTTCCGACTACGCGGCGAATATCGAGAAAGCCGAAGCCGTGCCACGCGAAACCTCGCGTCCGGCACCGGCCGAAGAGCTGCGCCTGGTCGACACCCCGGAGACCAAGACCATTGCCGCGCTGGTGGAAAAATTCAATCTGCCGATTGAAAAGACCATCAAGACCCTGATCGTCCACGCCGAAGAGCCAGGCAAGCTGATTGCCCTGATCATCCGTGGCGACCACGAGCTCAACGAAATCAAGGCGGCCAACCAGCCAGGCGTCGCCAGCCCGCTGGTCATGGCTTCCGATGCCGAACTGCGTGACGCCATTGGCGCCGGCGCCGGTTCCCTCGGCCCGCTGAACCTGCCACTGCCGATCATCATCGATCGCTCGGTCGAACTGATGAGCGACTTCGGCATCGGTGCGAACATCGACGACAAGCACTACTTCGGCGTGAACTGGGAGCGCGATCTGCCGGTTCCGACCGTCGCCGACCTGCGTAACGTCGTGGCCGGCGACCCAAGCCCGGACGGCAAAGGCACGCTGGAAATCAAGCGCGGCATCGAAGTCGGGCACATCTTCCAGCTGGGCAACAAGTACAGCAAGGCGATGAAGTGCGAAGTGCTGGGCGAGAACGGCAAGCCGGTCACGCTGGAGATGGGTTGCTACGGTATCGGCGTATCCCGCGTGGTCGCTGCCGCCATCGAGCAGAACAACGACGACAAAGGCATCATCTGGAGCGACACCCTGGCGCCGTTCCAGATCGCCCTGGTACCGCTGCGCTATGAAACCGAGCAGGTGCGCGAAGCCACTGACAAGCTGTACGCAGAACTGACGGCGGCCGGTTTCGAAGTGTTGCTGGACGATCGCGACAAGAAAACCAGCCCGGGCATCAAGTTTGCGGACATGGAGCTGATCGGCATTCCTCACCGGATCGTGGTCAGTGACCGCGGCCTCGCCGAAGGCAACCTGGAATACAAGAGCCGCACCGAGGCCGAAGCGCAAGCGCTGCCGGTCGCCGATGTGCTGTCCTTCCTTCAGGCCCGTATCCGCCGCTGAATCCAGATAGAGACCTCATGTTCAAGCGAAACACCTTGGGCCTCGGTGGCGCCGCCTTGTGCGGCGCCCTGCTGGTCAGCGGCTGCGCCAATCAGATGTCACAGCGCAGCGAGCACGAAGAGCGGGTCGAGCGCAAACTGCTCGACCACAGCCTGCAGATCGATGTCGGTGAGCCTAAGGTGCTCGAACTGCCGCAACGACGTGTGAAGATCAACGAACAGAAGACCTTCGAAGTCACCGAGTTCGAAGTCACACGCCGTTACGACCGCTACACGCCTTACCAGCCCTGGCGCGAAATCTATGAGATTCCGTTGGGTGCAGTGGCGGTGGTTGCCGGTCTCGGCGCCAATGTGGTCAATGTGTTCGCTTTGGGCAATCTGCCGGATAGCGTGACCAAGGACTGGCTGAACTACGGCATTGCCGGGGTCAACCCGTTCATGAACGTGCAGTCTCACGGTCGTGCACAACAGAACCTGGCCGGTATCGATGAAGTCCAGCGCGACAAGCGCACGGAATATTCGAGCCTGCCGTGGAGCGAACGCCCGGTGCAGGTCAAGGCTGGCAAGCAGACCTTTGACATGACCACTGACCGCAACGGCGTGCTGCGCCTGAACCTGCTGGACAGTCCGTTCGCCGAAAATGACCTGAATCATATCGGCAAGCTGCAAATCAGCGTCGAAGACGGCAAGGATGACGTGCACAGCGATTCGTCCCTGGCGATCAGCAGTCATTTGCGCAGCAAGTTACTCGAAGCCCACGGGTTGATTTACGACGATCTGGAAGACGACGAAGTGAGCCAGTGGGTCCACCGGGTCAAGCGCCTGTCGGAGCTGGGTCTGGAAGAAGAAGCCAGCGAGCTGGAGCAAAGCCTGATCGAACTGACGCGCAACGATCCTGAGTTGCAGGCCGAGTTTCTCAAGTCGCTGACCAAGGATGCCGGGCGCCTGGTGGCAGATCCGGGACCGAATTAAGCCTTAAAAGATCGCAGCCTGCGGCAGCTCCTACAGGGAACGCATTCCAATGTAGGAGCTGCCGCAGGCTGCGATCTTTTGACTTTTAACGCTCAAACAACTCCATCTGCTCAAACCCACCGCGCAAATCCTCCAGCCTTACCCCCACGCCCAACAAGCGCACCGGTTTCCCGCCACGGTTGAACGCCTGCGTCAGCATCAACTGATAACTGCCCAGATCCCGCCCTGCCCCGGCCTGCTCCAATGTGGTCTGGGTAAAGTCATGAAACTTCACTTTGACGAACGGCTTGCCCGGCCGATAGCTGCTGTCGATCCGTTCCATGCGGGTCTTCAGGGTTTCCAGCAGCTCCGGTAACTTGTCCAGGCAACTGCGCAGATCCGGCAGATCAACATCGTAGGTATTTTCCACGCTGATTGACTGACGGCGACTGTCGTTATGCACCAGCCGGTCATCAATCCCACGGGCCAGACTCCAGAGTCGCTCACCGAAACTGCCGAATTCGCGCACCAGCGCCAACTTGTCCCACTCGCGCAATTGCAGACAATCGACAATGCCGAGTTTGCCCAGCTTGTCCGCGGTGACTTTGCCAACACCGTGCAACTTGCTCACCGGCAAACCGCTGACGAAATCTTCCACCTGATCCGGAGTAATGACGAACAGCCCGTTGGGCTTCTTCCAGTCACTGGCGATCTTGGCCAGAAACTTGTTCGGCGCCACACCCGCAGACACGGTGATGTGCAACTGATTGGAAACGCGCCGGCGGATATCCTGAGCGATACGCGTGGCGCTGCCGCCAAAATGCGCACTGTCGGAGACGTCAAGATAGGCTTCGTCCAGCGACAGAGGCTCAATCAGGTCGGTGTAATCGCGAAAGATCGTATGAATTTCCTTCGAGGCTTCGCGATAGGCGTCCATGCGTGGCTTGACGATGGTCAGGTCGGGGCACAGCTTCAAGGCGTGCCCGGATGACATTGCCGAGCGCACACCATAGGCCCGCGCTTCATAGTTGCAGGTCGCAATCACTCCACGCCGATCCGCCGACCCACCCACCGCCAACGGCTTGCCGGCCAGGTTCGGGTCGTCGCGCATCTCGATGGCGGCGTAGAAACAGTCGCAGTCGACGTGGATGATTTTTCGCTGGGTCATGACAGAAAAAGCAACATGGTGAGCCGGAAACGCAGTATCTCACTGACAACTGTATATAGCACCAGTGGTCCGAATGTTCTTTTCAGTCTGTAGGACAACGACAATGAATTTATTTTCTCAATTGAAAATCATTGGACGATAGAGCTGAAAGCCTTGCCCCACCTGCCCTGCGTGCCTTCTCCCGCCCTGCAAAAAGCGCTAAGCGATTGAACAGGAACAGATTTATCCAGATTCAAGGTTGACACTTCGGCGATCCTCTGTAGAATGCCGCCACACAGACGCGGGATGGAGCAGTCTGGTAGCTCGTCGGGCTCATAACCCGAAGGTCGTCGGTTCAAATCCGGCTCCCGCAACCAAACATCAAAAAAGGCTACTCGAAAGAGTGGCCTTTTTTGTGCGCGTCTGTTTTTCAATCAAACGCGCAGCCGAGCGAACAGGAATTCGTTGCATTTCCGAAACTTACCGTTGCGCTGCGACCGTTTGACGCAAATTCACACTTATTTGACCCTTTACGGGATTAGCGGTTGACACCCCGCCGTTCGCCTGTAGAATGCCGCCACACAGACGCGGGATGGAGCAGTCTGGTAGCTCGTCGGGCTCATAACCCGAAGGTCGTCGGTTCAAATCCGGCTCCCGCAACCAAACATCAAAAAAGGCTGCTCGAAAGAGTGGCCTTTTTTGTATCTGTGGAAAAAGTCCTTTCGCAACAATGATCTGTCACGCTGCAGTGAAACGCTCAGGATCATCAGACCCGCCCGGTTGCGACTATGCTTGAGTCGCAGGCAAGACGTCTGCAATCCATGACCCGCCCTCGCCGATCCCGGATGAGAGGCGTAGTATTTTGTGATTATTTTTTTCTACAGGGATTGGTAACTTGGCTGGATACCTCCATCCTGTCGCGCACAATCCAAGAGGTGATTGATGCGCGCCAACTCGTCTGATTCACAAGACACCGTCACAGCAGAACATCCGATCAAACCCGAGCGCCTGCGCTTGCTGGATCGGTTGAGCAAATATCGCCAGCCGATCGGTCTGGCGGTCACGTTGCTGCTGTTTGCCATTGCGCTGATTGCCTGCCGCCATCTGCTGAGCGAACTCGATCTCTACGCCCTGCATGACTCGATCCTGGCCGTGCCGAAACCGGCCCTGCTGGGAGCCGTGAGTGCGACGGTGGTCGGCTTCATCATATTGCTCGGCTATGAATGGTCGGCCAGCCGCTATGCCGGCGTGGCCTTGCCGCCGCGCACCCTGGCACTGGGCGGCTTCACCGCGTTTGCGATTGGCAACGCCATCGGCCTGTCGCTGCTGTCCGGCGGCTCGGTGCGCTACCGTTTGTATGCACGACATGGTCTGGGGGCATCGGAAGTCGCGCACATGACGCTGTTCGCCAGCCTGTCGCTGGGTTGCGCCCTGCCTCCGCTGGCCGCCCTCGCGACCCTGAGCGATCTGCCCGCCGCCTCCACTGCATTGGGTTTGTCAGAAGGCCTGCTCGGCACGATCGCCGCGGTGGTGCTGGGGCTTGGCGCGATTCTGGCCGTCGGCATCTATCGCCGCCGCCTGCCGGAACAGCCATACCGCGACAACCTGCTGGTCAGGGTCGGTCGCCGCACATTGCGCCTGCCGGGCCGGCGCCTGACCTTCCTGCAACTGATCATCACCGCCCTCGACGTCGCCGCCGCCGCCACCGTGCTCTATCTGCTGCTGCCGGAAGCCCCGCCGTTCGGCGCCTTCCTGCTGGTGTACCTGCTGGCCCTGGCCGCTGGCGTCCTCAGCCATGTACCGGGAGGTGTCGGGGTCTTCGAAGCGATCCTGCTCGCCGCGTTCGCCGATACCCTCGGGGCCGCGCCACTGGCCGCCGCCCTGCTGCTGTATCGCCTGATCTACGTGGTGCTGCCGCTGCTGGTGGCCTGCCTGTTTTTGCTCATCAACGAAGGCCAGCGCCTGTTCCAGACCCAGACCATGCGCGCCGCGTCCGGTCTGGCCGCGCCGATTCTGGCGGTGCTGGTGTTCCTGTCCGGCGTGGTGCTGCTGTTTTCCGGTGCCACCCCGGAGATCGATACGCGCCTTGAACACATCGGGTTTCTGATTCCGCATCGCCTGGTCGACGCCTCGCACTTCGGCGCCAGCCTGATTGGCGTGTTGTGTCTGTTGCTCGCTCAGGGCCTGCGCCGTCGCCTGTCGGCCGCGTGGATGCTGACCACCATTCTGTTGCTGGTCGGCGCCCTGCTCTCGCTGCTCAAAGGCTTCGACTGGGAAGAAGCCACGCTGATGACGCTCACCGCGGCGCTGCTCGGGGTGTTCCGCCGTTCGTTCTATCGTCCGAGTCGCCTGACCGAATTGCCGTTCTCGCCGCTGTATCTGGTGGCCAGCCTGTGTGTCTTGGGCGCTTCGACCTGGCTGCTGCTGTTCGCCTATCAGGACGTGCCCTACAGCCATCAACTGTGGTGGCAGTTCACCCTCGACGCTGACGCCCCGCGCGGCCTGCGCTCGCTGCTCGGCGCGGCGGTGCTGTTGCTGGTGATCGCCCTGACCTGGCTGCTGCGCACCGCTCGCCCGGTGATTCATCTGCCCACCCCGGACGAACTGGATCGCGCCGCGAAAATCCTGATGGCCTCGTCGCAACCCGATGGCGGTCTCGCCCTGACCGGTGACAAGGCGCTGCTGTTTCACCCCAACGACGAGGCGTTCCTGATGTACGCCCGTCGCGGCCGCAGCCTGGTGGCGCTGTACGACCCGATCGGCCCCGGCCAGCAGCGTGCCGAGATGATCTGGCAGTTCCGCGACCTGTGCGACATCCATCACACCCGTCCGGTGTTCTATCAGGTACGTGCGGAAAACCTGCCGTACTACATGGACATCGGCCTGACCGCGATCAAGCTCGGCGAAGAGGCCCGGGTCGATCTGCATCGCTTTGACCTGGAGGCCAAGGGCAAGGAGATGAAGGACCTGCGCTACACCTGGAACCGTGGTACCCGCGACGGTCTGTCGCTGGAGATCCATGAGCCGGGCCAGGCGCCGATGGATGAGTTGAAAGAGATTTCCGATGCGTGGCTGACCGGCAAGAACGTGCGCGAGAAAGGCTTCTCCCTCGGCCGTTTCAGCGACGATTACCTGAAGCATTTCCGCATTGCGGTGATTCGCTTCGAAGGCCGCCCGGTGGCGTTCGCCAACCTGCTCGAGACTTACAGCCATGACCTGGCCAGTCTCGACCTGATGCGCTCGCACCCGGACGCCCCCAAGCTGACCATGGAGTTCCTCATGGTCGGCCTGATTCAACACTATAAGAGTCACGGATACGCGCGCTTCAGCCTGGGCATGGTGCCGTTGTCGGGGTTGCAACCCCGGCGAGGTGCACCGCTGACCCAGCGTCTGGGCTCGATGGTCTTCCGCCGTGGTGAGCAGCTGTACAACTTCCAAGGCTTGCGCCGCTTCAAAGACAAGTTCCAGCCTGACTGGGAACCCCGTTATATGGCAGTGCCCGCCGGACTCGATCCGCTGGTGGCGCTGGCCGATACTGCTGCCCTGATCGCGGGCGGCTTGACTGGATTGGTGAAACGCTGATGATTCAACGCTCCCTGAAGTACATCCTGGCCGCACTGATCGTGCTGGCCGTGATTGCCGGCAGCGGTTACTGGTACCTCAAACGCCCGGCACCGCAACCGACACTGCAACCACTGACGGCTGCCGACGGCACGGTCATGACCCGCGTCATTCCCGGCACCCAGCCCAAGGCTCAGGTGCTGGTCGCGGTCAATGACGACCAGAAGCTGACCGACAACCAATTGAGCACCCTGAGCCGCAGCGCCTCGGCGCAGATCGTTCAGGTGATTCTGCCCAAGGACTGCCTGCAACAGAGCCGCGCCCTGCAAACCGGCCTGCGCGAACTGAATGGCCCGGCCACGCTGGTCAGCGGTATCGGCCCTGGCGCGGTGCTGGCCTGGCGCTGGTTGTCCGAGCAGAAGGACGACAAGGCCCAGGCGATCTCGGTTGACCTGGCCCTGGAAAAACCTGGCTGCACCCACCTGCTGCCGAAATCTGCCGCCCACGGCCACTGGCTGGTGGCGTGGAACGACAACCCGGACGACACCAGCGCCGGTTTCGTGCGCGATCAACCGAACGCCGAAACCAGCATCAGCGACTACGACATCAACCTGCCGCAAGTGCTGAACAACGAACTGCGCAAGATCCTCGTCGGCGGCGACAAGGCCAACGGTGGTCTGGCGATCCCGGTGGTTGAAGTGCCGGCCGGTCAGGCCAAGGACACCGTGACCCTGTTCCTTTCCGGTGATGGCGGCTGGCGCGACCTCGACCGCGACGTCGCCGGCGAGATGGCCAAGATCGGTTACCCGGTGGTCGGCATCGATACCCTGCGCTACTACTGGCAGCACAAGAGCCCGGAACAGAGCGCCTTGGACCTGACCGAACTGATGCAGCACTACCGCCAGAAATGGGGCACCAAGCGCTTCATCCTCACCGGTTACTCGTTCGGTGCCGACGTCCTGCCGGCGATCTACAACCGCCTGCCGGAGACCGAGCAGCAGCGCGTCGACGCCATCATCCTGCTGGCCTTCGCCCGCACCGGCAGCTTCGAAATCGAAGTCGAAGGCTGGCTCGGCAACGCCGGCAAAGAAGCCGCCACCGGCCCGGAAATGGCCAAGCTGCCAGCGGCCAAAGTGGTGTGCATCTACGGCGCCGAAGAGACCGACGAGAGCGGCTGCACCGACAAGACTGCGGTGGGCGAAGCAGTGAAACTGCCTGGTGGCCACCACTTCGACGAGAACTACCCGGCGCTGGCCAAGCGTCTGGTGGACTTGATCGAGAAGCGTCAGAGCAAGGATCAGCCGGCAGAGTGATCTGAGCTGATAAAAAAGCCCCCGCAGCCTCACGGTTGCGGGGGCTTTTACATTCCAGCCTCCAGCTAAATTCCCTGTGGGAGCGAGCTTGCTCGCGAATACGGCGGGTCAGTCAACAGATTCGCCGGCTGACACTACGCCTTCGCGAGCAAGCTCGCTCCCACAGTGGAATTGCGCTGGACTCAAGTAATCATTAGCCCCGGCAGGCGTATCTTGCCCGCATATCGTAATGGCTGATCGCTTGAGCCGGATCGAAGTTGATCAATCGCTCCATAGCTTGCGCTTCAATCCGAAGGTTCTCGAGATCATCCTGCTTTTCTTGTTTCGATGATTCCGTCATACGCGTCTCGCTCATTTGCACACGCCAGTTCGTGTCAGACGTTTAGTATCGTTTACTTCCAGTTTCGCAATATCAGATGACGCCCACAGACCTTGTAGGCAAACTCCGATACTCGTGTTCGGGCGCTTTGCGGCTCTATTGCGCTGTTTTTTGACGAGATACTCTCCGGACGTCGCTGACCCATTCAGCGATCGGGTGTGGTAACCCGGAGAAACCAGCGCAAGAGCCCGCTCATCGAGTAATGGCGGCTGTGCGTGGGACGCTTTCGAGCGTGCCGGTTTCCTTGGTTCCCGGTTTACCACCCCGCGTACAGTTGCCTCCCTTTCGTGTGGTAACGAAAGTCGCGGCACTTCGAACCAAGGAGTAACACGATGACCGAAACTGATCTGCACGGACCCGCAAACGTTAAAACCATCGGCTGCACCCCCTTCCTCTACCACTCGGATCAAGCGTTCTTCAACGTCCGCGCCGGCATCCCGATCATCGATGCCCTGTCCCAATCTTCCGACCTGCTGTCCCTCGCCAAATCCTTCGCCGAGGACGCCGCCTTCATCAAAGACACCGACCGCCATGCCTGGGCTGCGCATTACCTGACGGTGATGGGCAAGGCTTTGCTTGATGATGTGATCCAGGCATTGATACCGCGACCTGCGCGCACGAAGACCGAGTCTGAAACAGAGATACCTGAAAGCCTGTAGAGGTTTAAAGATCAAAAGATCGCAGCCTTCGGCAGCTCCTACATGGAATGCGAAACCTGTAGGAGCTGCCGAAGGCTGCGATCTTTTGATCTGAAGTTGCCGCCCACAAAAAAGCCCCCGCCAGCCACAAGGCTTACGGGGGCTTTTCAGTGGATGTAGAACTACATCTCCACCTGCGTCCCCAGTTCAATCACCCGGTTCAGCGGCAGATTGAAGAACCGCAGGTTGCCGTTGGCATTCTTCAACATGAACGCAAACAGCGCCTCGCGCCAGCGGGCCATGCCTTCGAGTTTCGAGGCGATCACCGTTTCGCGGCTGAGGAAGTAGGTGGTGCGCATCGGGCTGAAGTCCAGTTCCTCCAGGTGACACAGTTTCAGCGCCTGCGGCACGTCCGGCTCGTCGGTGAAGCCGAAGTGCAGGATCACCCGGAAGAAGCCTTCGCCGTGGGCCTCGACTTCGAAGCGTCGCGATGGCGGCACGCGCGGGATGTCTTCGTAGACCACGGTCAGCAGCACCACTTGCTCGTGCAACACTTGGTTGTGCAGCAGGTTGTGCAACAAAGCGTGCGGAACGGCGTCGGAACGCGCGGTGAGGAACACCGCAGTGCCCTGCACGCGGTGCGGCGGTTGCACGCGGATGCTGCTGATAAAGATCGGCAGCGGCAGCGCGCCTTCATCCAGGCGCTCGACCAGCAATTGCTTGCCGCGCTTCCAGGTGGTCATGAGCACAAACAGCGCAATACCGGCGATCACCGGGAACGCACCGCCCTGCACGATTTTCGGCACGTTGGCGGCGAAGTACAAACCGTCCACCAACAGGAAACCGATCAACACCGGCACCGCGAGAATCGGCGGCCATTTCCACAGCAGCAGCATGACGGCCGACACTAGAATGGTGGTCATCAGCATCGTGCCGGTCACTGCCACGCCGTACGCCGAAGCCAAGGCGCCAGAGGATTCAAAGCCAAGCACCAGAAGCACTACGCCGACCATCAGCGACCAGTTCACCGCGCCGATGTAGATCTGGCCTTGTTCATCGCTGGAAGTGTGCTGGATGTACATGCGCGGGATGTAACCGAGCTGGATCGCCTGACGGGTCAGGGAGAACGCACCTGAAATCACCGCTTGCGAGGCGATCACGGTGGCGAGGGTCGACAGCCCCACCAGCGGAATCAGCGCCCAGCTCGGTGCCAGCAAGTAGAACGGGTTACGTGCCGCTTCCGGGTTTTCCAGCAGCAAGGCGCCCTGACCGAAGTAGTTCAGCACCAGTGCAGGCAGCACCAGCAGGAACCACGCACGGGCAATCGGCTTGCGCCCGAAGTGGCCCATGTCGGCGTAAAGCGCTTCAGCACCGGTCAGCGCCAGTACCACCGCGCCGAGGATCGCCACGCCCATGCCGGCGTGCACCATGAAGAAACGCACCGCCCAGACCGGGTTCAGCGCATGCAGCACTTCCGGGTAATGGCTGATGCCATACGCCCCGAGGGCGCCGAGCACCAGGAACCAGGTGACCATGATCGGCCCGAACAGAATGCCGATCCGCGCCGTACCGTGGCTCTGGATCAGGAACAATCCGACCAGCACCACCAGCGACAGCGGCACCACCCAGTGGTCGATGCCGTCGAACGCGAGGCCCAGGCCTTCGATCGCCGACAACACGGAAATCGCCGGGGTGATCATGCTGTCACCGTAAAACAGCGCCGCGCCGATCAGCCCGCAAACCACCAGCAACGAACGCAACCGCTTGCGCTTGCCCGCCGCACGACGTGCCAGTGCGGTAAGCGCCATGATGCCGCCCTCGCCCTGGTTGTCGGCGCGCAGGACGAACATCATGTATTTGATTGAAACGACCCAGATCAGCGACCAGAAGATCAACGACAGAATGCCCAGCACTCCATCGTGATTGACGGGTACGCCGTATGCGCCGGAAAACACTTCTTTGAGGGTGTACAACGGGCTCGTGCCGATGTCGCCGTAAACCACCCCGACTGCCGCGACCAGCATGCTCAGCGGTTTTGCAGCCGAATGCTCGGCGCCCGCCGCCTGACTACTTGCCTGACCCATCCAACACTCCTGATTCTCAAACCGGCTTCTTTGAATGAAGCACTATGCTTTATGGTGCAGCATGCGCTGTTTTACCTGTTGTTACAGACGTTTTGTTGACTGTAAAAAATTGGTAAAGCTCAACGGCGCGAAGCATAGCGCAGCACTCGTCGTATTTCCCTGCATAAAGCTGGTCAAGTGCGTTGCTCATCGCTAGAATTGCGCACTTTTTGATCAGAGGCGCATCCTGAGCGCCCGTCCGTCGACTTTTCCACACGGCAAGCGACGTCACAAAACACCGAGGTTAGACATGTCCACCACTCCTGCGCCGGCCAATCCAAAGGTTGGCTTTGTATCTCTGGGTTGCCCGAAAGCACTGGTCGACTCCGAGCGCATCCTGACCCAGCTGCGCATGGAAGGCTATGACGTGGTGTCCACCTATCAGGACGCCGACGTGGTGGTGGTCAACACCTGCGGTTTCATCGACTCGGCCAAGGCTGAATCGCTGGAAGTGATCGGTGAAGCGATCAAGGAAAACGGCAAGGTCATCGTCACCGGTTGCATGGGCGTGGAAGAAGGCAACATCCGCGACGTGCACCCGAGCGTGCTGGCCGTGACCGGTCCACAGCAGTACGAGCAAGTGGTCAACGCGGTGCACGAAGTGGTGCCACCGAAACAGGACCACAACCCGCTGATCGACCTGGTGCCGCCGCAAGGCATCAAGCTGACCCCGCGCCACTACGCGTACCTGAAGATTTCCGAAGGCTGCAACCACAGCTGCAGCTTCTGCATCATCCCGTCGATGCGCGGCAAACTGGTCAGCCGTCCGGTGGGTGATGTGCTCGACGAAGCCCAGCGCCTGGTCAAGTCCGGCGTCAAAGAGCTGTTGGTGATTTCGCAAGACACCAGCGCCTACGGTGTCGACGTGAAATACCGCACCGGGTTCTGGAACGGCGCGCCGGTGAAAACCCGCATGACCGAACTCTGCGAAGCGCTGAGCACCTTGGGCGTGTGGGTGCGTCTGCACTACGTTTACCCGTACCCGCACGTTGACGAGCTGATCCCGCTGATGGCCGCCGGCAAGATCCTGCCGTACCTGGACATCCCGTTCCAGCACGCCAGCCCGAAAGTCCTGAAGTCGATGAAACGCCCGGCGTTCGAAGACAAGACCCTGGCGCGGATCAAGAACTGGCGTGAAATCTGCCCGGACCTGATCATCCGTTCGACCTTCATCGTCGGCTTCCCGGGCGAAACCGAAGAAGATTTCCAGTACCTGCTCAACTGGCTGACCGAAGCCCAGCTCGACCGCGTCGGTTGCTTCCAGTATTCGCCAGTCGATGGCGCGCCGGCCAATGACCTGGACCTGGAAGTGGTCCCGGACGACGTCAAGCAAGATCGTTGGGAGCGGTTCATGGCGCACCAGCAGGCGATCAGCTCGGCACGCCTGCAAATGCGCATCGGCCGCGAGATCGAAGTGCTGGTGGACGAAGTCGACGAGCAAGGCGCCGTCGGCCGCTGCTTCTTCGATGCCCCGGAAATCGACGGCAACGTGTTCATCGACAACGGCAGCAACCTCAAGCCGGGCGACAAGGTCTGGTGCAAGGTGACTGACGCTGACGAATACGACCTGTGGGCTGAGCAGATCTAAACACCGCACACCCGTAGGCGCTGCCGAAGGCTGCGATCTTTTGATCTGAAAAGATCGCAGCCTCGTTTCACTCGACAGCTCCTACAGGGATTGCGCTGATATCAAAAGCCCCGCTCTTTTTACGAGATGCGGGGCTTTTTTACGGCTATTGTTTGCTGTGGGAAGGAATCCCGCTTATCCACTGGAAAGAGGCGACGGGCATGCGTCAGCATTCGGTCATTCACACGCCGAAACTCAGCGACTATCAGGAACTGACCCGGGTCTGGGAGGCCTCGGTCCGCGCGACCCATGATTTTCTGCCGGACAGTTACATCGAATTGCTGCGTAATCTGGTGCTCACCCGTTACCTGGATGCGGTGATGCTGATCTGCACCAAGGATCATCAGCAGCGCATCACCGGATTCGCCGGGGTCGCGGCGGGCAAGATCGAGATGCTGTTCATCGATCCCGCGCATCGCGGTCAGGGGCTGGGCAAGCAGTTGCTGAATTACGCCATGCAACATCTGAATGCCGATGAACTGGACGTCAACGAACAGAACCCGCAGGCGCTGGGGTTTTACTTCAAACAGGGTTTTGAAGTGATCGGCCGCTCAGAAGTCGACGGCATGGGCCAGCCGTACCCGCTGCTGCATATGCGCCTGCGCCAGAGCCAGCAGCGCTCAAGTAACGGCTGACACATCGTAGAACCCTGTGGGAGCTGGCTTGCCAGCGATGCGGGCGACTCGGTCTGACAGATGCACCGAGGTGATGCCATCGCTGGCAAGCCAGCTCCCACAGGAATTGCGAACACCCTACAAATGGAACCGGGCTTAACCGGCGCCAGGCAGGTACAATGCCCACCCCTTTTTTGTTACGGCCCTGTCATGACTGACCCGATTCGCCTCTCCAAACGCCTCATCGAACTGGTCGGTTGCTCCCGCCGGGAGGCCGAGCTGTTCATCGAGGGCGGCTGGGTCACCGTGGACGGCGAAGTGATCGACGAACCGCAGTTCAAGGTCGGCGACCAGAAGGTCGAACTCGACAAGGACGCCAAGGCCACCGCGCCGGAGCCGGTCACGATTCTGCTCAACGTGCCGGCCGGTATGGACGTCGACACCGCCATGCAATCGCTCAGCGCCGACACCCTCAGCGAAGAGCACCGCTACGGCAAACGGCCGTTGCGCGGACACTTCCTGCGTCTGACCGCCAGCGCCGACCTGCAGCCCAAGGCCAGTGGCCTGCTGGTATTCACCCAGGACTGGAAAGTGCTGCGCAAACTGACTGCCGATGCGGCCAAGATCGAGCAGGAATACGTGGTCGAGGTCGAAGGCGACATGGTTGCCCACGGCCTCAATCGCCTGCAGCATGGTCTGACCCACAAGGGCAAGGAGCTGCCGCCGGTCAAGGCCAGCTGGCAGAACGAAAACCGCCTGCGCTTCGCCATGAAGAACCCGCAGCCGGGGATCATCGCGCAGTTCTGCGAAGCGGTTGGCCTGAAGGTCGTCGGCATCCGCCGCATCCGCATCGGCGGCGTGTCGATCGGCAAGGTTCCAGTCGGCCAATGGCGCTACCTGTCCGGCAAAGAGAAGTTCTGACACCTCTGTTGCCGCCACACATTCCGGCAGCGTGCCTGCGCGTTGCCCACAACGATTATCAGGATGACCCACATGATTCATAACGACGTATTGCGTAGCGTGCGCTACATGCTCGACATCAGCGACAAGAAAGTCGTCGAGATCATCAAGCTCGGCGGCATGGACGTGGAGCTGAAAGACGTCGTCGCGTACCTCGACAAGAAAGAAGAAGACGAAGAAGGCTTCGTGCGCTGCCCGGACGAGGTCATGGCGCACTTTCTCGATGGCCTGGTGATCTTCAAGCGTGGCAAGGACGAAAGCCGTCCGCCGCAGCCGATCGAAGTGCCGGTGACCAACAACATCATTCTGAAGAAGCTGCGCGTGGCTTTCGAACTGAAGGAAGACGACATGCACGCGATCCTCAAGGCTGCCGAGTTCCCGGTGTCCAAGCCTGAGCTGAGCGCGCTGTTCCGCAAGGTCGGCCACACCAATTACCGCCCGTGCGGCGATCAGTTGCTGCGCAATTTCCTCAAGGGCCTGACCCTGCGCGTTCGTGGCTGATCACGCAACATGACTTACAGCGTCTCCCCCATTGGCTTTGTGCGCTCCTGCTTCAAGGAGAAGTTCGCCATCCCGCGCCAGCCACAACTGGCCCCCGCCGCTCGTGGTGTGCTGGAGCTGGTGGCGCCGTTCGATCAGGGTGACGCGGTGCAGGGTCTGGAACAGGTCAGCCATGTCTGGCTGCTGTTCCTGTTTCATCAGGCGTTGGAAGAAAAACCGCGCCTGAAAGTGCGCCCACCGCGTCTGGGTGGCAACAAGTCCATGGGCGTATTCGCCACCCGCGCCACTCACCGTCCCAATGGCATCGGTCAGTCGGTGGTAAAGCTGGACAAGGTCGAGGCGCATCGGCTGTTCATCTCGGGCATTGACCTGCTCGACGGCACGCCGATCCTCGACATCAAACCCTATGTGCCTTACGCCGACATCATCCCCGAAGCCTCCAACAGCATCGCCAGCGCCGCGCCACAGCTGATTGACGTGCAGTGGACGGACGCCGCGCTGCAACAGGCGCACGGGCATGCCCAGCGCCTTGACGAGCCACTGGTCGAGTTGATCGAGCAGTGTCTGGCGCAGGATCCGCGTCCGGCGTATCAGACGCCAGCACCGGAGCGCGAGTACGGTGCGCAATTCTGGGATCTGGACGTGCGCTGGCATTACCCGACGCCGGAGCAGATTTGCGTGCTGGAAGTCATCCCGGCCAACACCTGAGACCTCGCTCAATGTAGGAGCTGCCGCAGGCTGCGATCTTTTGATTTTGTCTTTTCAAGATCAAAAGATCGCAGTCTTCGGCAGCTCCTACATTGATTGTGGCAGGCAGGAAGGAAGGGAATATTTCGGGCATGAAAAAGCCCCCATTGCCTTCGCCGGCAATGGGGGCTTTTTCGTGGGGCTTACTTCTCGACGAACGCACGCTCGATCAAGTAATCACCCGGCTCGCGCATCCGCGCCGAGATCTTCAGGCCGAAGCTGTCGAGCACTTCGCTGGTCTCGTCGAGCATGCTCGGGCTGCCGCAGATCATCGCACGGTCGTCCTGCGGGTTGATCGGTGGCAGGCCGATGTCGCTGAACAGCTTGCCGCTGCGCATCAGATCGGTCAGACGGCCCTGGTTCTCGAACGGCTCGCGGGTCACGGTCGGGTAGTAGATCAGCTTGTCACGCAGCGCTTCACCGAAGAACTCGTTCTGCGGCAGGTGCTCGGTGATGAACTCGCGATAGGCGACTTCGTTGACGTAGCGCACGCCGTGCACCAGGATCACTTTTTCAAAGCGCTCGTAGGTTTCCGGGTCCTGAATCACGCTCATGAACGGCGCCAGACCCGTGCCGGTGCTCAGCAGATACAGGTGCTTGCCCGGGTTCAGGTCGTCCAGTACCAGGGTGCCGGTAGGCTTCTTCGAGATGATGATCTCGTCGCCTTCCTTCAGGTGCTGCAACTGCGAAGTCAGCGGACCATCAGGCACCTTGATGCTGAAGAACTCGAGATGCTCTTCCCAGTTCGGGCTGGCGATCGAGTAAGCGCGCATAAGCGGGCGGCCATTTGGCTGTTGCAGGCCGATCATCACGAACTGACCGTTCTCGAAGCGCAGGCCCGGATCGCGGGTGCACTTGAAGCTGAACAGAGTGTCGTTCCAGTGATGAACACTGAGGACACGCTCGTGGTTCATGTTGCTCATGTACGTGGGACTCCTGGATATTGGGTCTGCGCTCGCCTTTGCGGCTGACAGTGCGCAATTGCAACGCATTCTAATAGCGACGACAATATCTGTTAACTGGATTATTAAGATAAGGGTTATCGGTTATATCGATATGCGATTTACTCTTCGTCAACTGCAAGTCTTCGTTGCCGTCGCCCAGCAGGAAAGCGTATCCCGTGCTGCGGGTCTGCTCAACCTCTCGCAATCGGCGGCAAGCACCTCTATCACCGAACTGGAGCGCCAGTCCAGCTGCCAACTGTTCGACCGCGCCGGCAAACGCCTGAGCCTCAATGCTCTGGGCAAACAGCTGCTGCCGCAAGCGGTGGCCCTGCTTGATCAGTCCAAGGAAATCGAAGACCTGCTCAACGGTAAATCCGGTTTCGGCTCACTGTCGGTGGGTGCCACCCTGACCATCGGCAATTACCTGGCGACCCTGTTGATCGGCGGCTTCATGCAGCGCCATCCCGAAAGCCAGGTAAAGCTGCATGTGCAGAACACGGCCAATATCGTGCATCAAGTCGCCCACTACGAAATTGATCTGGGTCTAATCGAAGGTGACTGCAGCCACCCGGACATCGAAGTGCAGAGCTGGGTCGAAGATGAGCTGGTGGTGTTCTGCGCGCCGCAACATCCGTTGGCCAAACGCGGCAGCGCGACCATGGAAGAGTTGACGCACGAAGCGTGGATTCTGCGCGAACAAGGCTCTGGCACACGGCTGACGTTCGATCAGGCCATGCGTCACCATCGCAGTGCGCTGAATATCCGTCTGGAGCTGGAGCACACTGAAGCGATCAAACGCGCGGTGGAATCAGGATTGGGGATTGGCTGTATTTCGCGGCTGGCGCTACGCGATGCGTTTCGGCGCGGCAGCCTGGTGGCGGTGGAAACCCCGGATCTGGATCTGGCGCGGCAGTTCTACTTCATCTGGCACAAGCAGAAGTATCAGACGTCGGCCATGCGCGAGTTTCTCGAGCTGTGCCGCGCTTTCACCGCCGGGGTGCAGCGCAGCGACGAGATCGTCTTGCCAAGTATCGCTTAAAGCAGAATCACCGCCCACACCAGGGCAATCATGCTCAGGGCCACGAATTGCGCGGCGCTGCCCATGTCCTTGGCGTTCTTGGACAGTGGGTGAAGTTCCAGGGAAATGCGGTCAATCGCCGCTTCTACTGCCGAGTTCAACAACTCGACGATCAGCGCCAGCAGGCAGACGGCGATCAGCACTGCCTGTTCGACGCGGCTGACATGCAGGAAAAACGTCAGCGGAATCAGCACCACATTGAGCAGCACCAGTTGGCGAAATGCCGCTTCGCCGGTGAAGGCTGCGCGCAGGCCGTCCAGCGAATAACCGGAAGCGTTGAGGATGCGTTTCAGGCCGGTCTGGCCCTTGAAAGGTGACATAAGGTAAAAACCAACCAGAAAGGAGTGGGAAAGCTAGAGCAACAAAAGTCAAAAAAGCGTGAAGACGCCAGCCTTTATTGGCTCGGAATTGACTCAAGTTGTTGCAGAAGTAATGCCGCCTGTGTCCGGGTGCGTACGTTCAACTTGCGAAAGATCGCCGTAACGTGAGCCTTGATGGTCGCTTCGGACACGTTCAGCTCATAGGCAATCTGCTTGTTCAGCAGGCCTTCGCAGACCATGGTCAATACGCGGAACTGTTGCGGAGTCAGGCTGGCAAGGCCGTCGCTGGCAGCTTTGGCTTCGGCGGAGACGCTGACCGCTTCGAACGCCTGCGGTGGCCAGAACACATCGCCATCGAGCACCTTGCGCACGGCTTGCTGAATCATGCTCAGGTCGCTGGACTTGGGAATAAAGCCACTGGCACCGAACTCGCGGGACTTGACCATGACCGAGGCCTCTTCCTGCGCCGAGACCATCACCACCGGAATCTGCGGATATTGACCGCGCAGCATGACCAGACCGGAAAAGCCGAAAGCGCCGGGCATGTTCAGATCCAGCAGGACCAGATCCCAGTCGGACTTTTCGGTCAGGCGCGCTTCCAGCTCGGCGATGCTCGCCACCTCCACCAGTCGTACATCCGGGCCAAGGCCCAGCGTCACCGCTTGATGCAGTGCGCTACGAAACAGAGGGTGATCATCGGCAATCAGGATGTCGTATGTGGCCATTATTCAAATGATCCTGTTTTTGATGGCAGACCCGACGCATTCGGGCCTCGCCAAAGCAACTCAAGAGAGCGCTGCACAGCGCTATCCACAGGGGCACGTTCAACGCCAATCACAAGCAAACACGGCGTTTCAAACCTTGGCCGCACCCTAATCGGCGCCAAGCATGCCCAGCGAAGCCGGGGTGGTCAAGCAGCACCGCCGCCGCTGTGTGAAGTATGGGCCACTATGGCGCCAACACTGCCTGCGGCTTTCGTATATAAGGCAACAACTCGGCGTGGGCCGGGGTCGACTCGTTCATGTCCAGCTGTTGTTTGGCGCCCAGGTAATGCTGGCTGAACACATCGAAATACGCGTCCAGTGCCGAAGCCGCATCGCTGTCCCCCGCCAATTCGAGGCACAACGCCGCAACTTCGGCAGTGCACAGGTGTTCGCTACGGGTGGAGCGACGCAGGCGATAACGCGAGAGTCTGTCGGGCAACAGGCTGAGAATCGGCAAGCGATCGAAATACGGACTCTTGCGGAAGATCTTGCGCGCCTCGGTCCAGGTTGCATCCAGCAAAATGAACAGCGGACGCTTGCTGCAATCGACGGCGACGGTGTTGGTCACCCGTGACGGTTCTACGTATTCGCCAGGAAATACCAGGTACGGCTGCCATTGCGGGTCGTTGAGCAGCGCGAGCATCTGCGGGTCAGGCTCGGTGCGCGACCAGATGAACGCGTGGTTGTCGCGCACCACATCGGCAATCAGCCAGCCGGTGTTGCTCGGTTTGAACACTTCCTTGCCGGTCATGATCAGGCACACGCCGGAACGGGACTCGACCGTTGGTCGCCAGGCGCACAGGCAATGGCTAATGATCACCCGGCAGTCGCGGCAACGTTCGGAGCGAAAACCTCGGGCCTGAATCGGCTTGATGCCCTCGTCCTCGCGCTGGTCGCGCAAACGGGCTACAGCGTTGGGGGCATGTTTGATCACAGGCAACGCACCACAGCAGGAAAACTCGACACGCACAGCACTCGGCAAGGTAATAAAGGCCGGCAGTTTACCAGAGCGGCGAGCGCAAACCTGTACCGTCCCGACCGGCTCCCCTATAATCCTGCGCCACTGAACGCACAGCCACAGGGCTGGTCGAACCACCAGTCACTGAATCAGGAGAGTTTCATGCTGCGCCTTATCGTTCCCACCGCCGCCATCGCGCTGGCGTTGTCCTTCAGCGCACAAGCAGCGTCGTTGAAAGAGCAGAATCTGAACAAAGAACTGCGCAACATCGCCGAACAAAGCAGCGTCGGTACGCCACGGGCGATCAACGAAGACATTCTCGATCAGGGCTACACCGTTGAAGGCATCACCCTGATCAACCACCTGAGCGTGCAGGCCAGCCACGCCGAAAAGATGCGCGCTGATCCAAAAGCGGTGTATTTCCAGCTGGGTGCTTCGGTGTGCAATAACCCGTCGTACCGCAAGCTGATGGCCAAAGGCGCGGTCATGCGTTACGACTTCACTGAATATAAAACCAACAAAGCCATCGGCTCGGCCAGCTATCAGGATTCCGATTGCCCGAAAGCAACCCCGGCGAAGAAGAAGTAATCACCGGGTATTGGCGCGCCGCTGTTCATCCTCGGCGCGCAATTCGGCCACCAGGGCCTGTAAATAGCGTGAACGCCGTTCACCACCCGCCAGACGTCGGCAGCACTCCTCTTCGAGACTGACTTGATTGGCCTCGGCTGACGCTTTCAACATCCGATACAGCTGCGTATCGATTTCCAGAACCACTCTGGCCATCTATCCCGCCTCCTTGCCTGCTACCCGCGAATCCCTGAAAAGCGCGCACCCTGCGTACGTCGGCTGACTCCAAGCTGTCGTACAGTGCCTGTAAGTTAGTAAATCAGAGCGATTGCTCTACGGCGTACGTTCGGACGAGCGGTGAACATTCTTTGCCAATCGATACCCAAGGCCTGCCAGAAAATACTGCTCGGCGTAATGATCAACTCAGCGCAATGGCTCGCGAGGGTCTAGATTCAAAGTATTCCCGATCATCTGTTCACGGCAGGACAAGGAGCTGCCGAATGTGTGTTTTTTGCAGCGCGGCACTGACGCCGCACGTCAGGGCCACAAGCTCTGTGCAGAAGGAGACGTTGAATGCCTTACCAACCGAATGACCTGCTCAGCCGGCATTTTCAGGAACAACTTCCCGACCTCATCAACAAGGTCGAAGAACAACTCAACCAGGTTTCTCCCAACAGCCCGAACCTGCCGATCTATCGCGACATGATCCTGACCGTACTGCGCATGGCCCAGGAAGATCACAACCGCTGGAACGCCAAGATCACCCTGCAGGCCCTGCGTGAACTGGAGCAGGCGTTCCGGGTGCTGGAACAATTCAAGGGGCGACGCAAGGTCACCGTGTTCGGCTCGGCACGCACGCCGGTCGAGCATCCTCTGTATGCAATGGCCCGGGAACTCGGCGCGGCCCTGACACGTTCAGACATGATGGTCATCACCGGCGCTGGTGGCGGAATCATGGCCGCCGCGCACGAAGGTGCCGGACGTGACCACAGCCTCGGGTTCAATATCACCCTGCCCTTCGAACAGCATGCCAACCCGACTGTGGACGGCACAGGCAATCTGCTGCCGTTCCACTTCTTCTTCACCCGCAAACTGTTCTTCGTCAAGGAAGCCGATGCGCTGGTGCTGTGCCCTGGCGGGTTTGGCACACTGGACGAAGCACTGGAAGTCCTGACATTGATCCAGACCGGCAAAAGTCCTCTGGTGCCTGTGGTATTGCTGGATACACCGGGTGGAACGTTCTGGCGGGGAGCACTGGATTTCATTCGCCAGCAACTTGAAGAAAACCGCTACATCCTGCCCACCGACCTGAAACTGATGCGACTGGTCTATAACGTCGATGAGGCGGTGCAGCAAATCAACCAGTTTTACAGCAACTTCCACTCCAGCCGCTGGCTCAAGCGTCAATTCGTTATTCGTATGCACCACAAGCTCAGCGACCAGGCATTGGCGCGTATGCAGGAGGCTTTCGCCGATCTGTGCCTGAGTGACCAGTTCCATCAACACGCCTACAGCGGTGAAGAACACGACGAAGCGCAGTACAGCCATCTGGTGCGGCTGGCGTTCGCCTTCAACGCCCGGGACCACGGCCGACTCAGGGAACTGGTGGATTACATCAACCTTCCGGAAAATTGGGCCCATAGCAAACCGCAGACCACACAACGCACACGCGAACCTTCGAAGGTTATTTGAAGGCAAAAAAAAACGGCCCGCTATTTTCATAGCAGGCCGTTTCTATTTAAACCGACTTAGTCGTCCATCCCTCTGCCGCTGAACAAGCGGTTGATCATCTCCATCGAAAAGCCCCGATAGGCGAGGAATCGACCTTGCTTGGCGCGTTCCTTGGCATCGATCGGCAAGTGTCCGGAGAACTTGCGCTGCCATGTGTCCCGAAGCTGCTCCTGCCAGTCGATACCGCTCTCACGCAGTGCGAGTTCGATGTCGGCGCGTTGCAAACCACGCTGCCCCAGTTCTTCGCGAATGCGCAAGGGGCCATAACCGGAGCGGGCACGGTAGGAAACAAAGCTTTCAAGGTAACGGGCTTCAGAAAGCAGCCCCTCTTCCGTCAACCGGTCGAGGGCTGTTTCGATCATTTCCGCCTCAGCGCCGCGCTGACGCAGTTTACGCGTCAGCTCAACTCGACCGTGCTCGCGTCGAGCAAGCAGGTCCATGGCGGTTCGCCGCACCGCGACGAGGGTATCGAGTACAGCGGTGGTCATCGCTGCGATCAGATATCAGCGTCAGCCAGGTCGTCTTCGGTCTCTTTGACCGCAGAAGCCTTGGAGTCGGCGATCACCGCTGGCGACAGCAGTTTGTCACGCAGCTGCTTCTCGAGCTTGGCAGCGACTTCCGGGTTGTCTGCCAGGAACTTGGCCGAGTTGGCCTTGCCCTGACCGATCTTGGTACCTTCATAGGCATACCAGGCGCCGGACTTCTCGACGAAACCGTGCAGCACGCCCAGGTCGATCATCTCGCCGTTAAGGTAGATGCCCTTGCCGTAAAGGATCTGGAACTCGGCCTGACGGAACGGCGACGCCACCTTGTTCTTCACAACCTTGACGCGGGTTTCGCTGCCGACCACTTCGTCGCCTTCCTTCACCGCGCCGGTACGGCGGATGTCGAGACGGACTGAAGCGTAGAACTTCAGCGCGTTACCACCGGTGGTGGTTTCCGGGCTGCCGAACATTACGCCGATCTTCATGCGGATCTGGTTGATGAAGATCACCAGGCAGTTGGCGTTCTTGATGTTACCGGTGATTTTACGCAGCGCCTGGGACATCAGACGGGCTTGCAGGCCCACGTGCATGTCACCCATTTCGCCTTCGATTTCAGCCTTCGGTACCAGTGCCGCCACGGAGTCGACGATGATCACGTCGACTGCGTTGGAGCGCACCAGCATGTCGGTGATTTCCAGTGCCTGTTCGCCGGTGTCCGGCTGCGAAACCAGCAGATCGTCGACGTTGACGCCCAGCTTGCCGGCGTACTCAGGGTCGAGGGCGTGTTCGGCGTCGACGAAGGCGCAGGTCGCACCGGCTTTTTGCGCCTGGGCGATCACGGACAGCGTCAGTGTGGTTTTACCGGAAGATTCAGGACCGTAGATTTCAACAATACGGCCTTTTGGCAGACCGCCGATGCCGAGTGCGATGTCCAGACCCAGAGAGCCGGTGGAGATGGCCGGGATCGCCTGACGGTCCTGATCGCCCATACGCATTACGGCACCCTTGCCGAATTGACGTTCGATCTGACCCAGGGCCGCAGCCAAGGCTTTCTTCTTGTTGTCGTCCATTAAAGTCCTCACGTAATCAATAAGGCCTGACGGCCAACACCTGTATAAGTAGCCAGTATTATTCCACAGCGTTCGCGGATCGCCTACCCCTGATTTTCGATTTCTCGTGCCGCTAGTCGCAACAGCCCCTCTAGCGCGGCCTTCACCGTTTGTCGGCGCACTTCGTCGCGGCCGCCGGGGAAGTGCTGAACCTCGCTGGAAATCGCATCGCCCACGCCCCACGCCAGCCACACCGTGCCCACCGGCTTGTTCGGTGTACCGCCATCGGGCCCGGCCACGCCGCTGACGGCGACGGCAAACCGCGCCAGACTGTTTTTCTGTGCGCCCCGCACCATCGACTCGACAACTTCGCGACTGACCGCACCCACCGTGCCGAACAAGTCGGCGGGCACATTCAGTTGCCGGGTCTTCTGCCGGTTGGAGTAGGTCACGTAACCGGCCTCGAACCACGCCGAACTCCCGGGAATCCGCGTGATCGCCTCAGCAATCCCGCCACCGGTACACGACTCGGCCGTGGTGACGTGGGCGTTGAGCAACTGCAAACGTCGGCCAAGCTCGGCAGCCAGTTGAGTGATCTCTTTCACGGTGCGCTCCGGATCGGGTGGAATGACTACCACCGTACACGACCCGGTTGCGCTTTCAATACACAGACTCATTCAAAATGTTCGGGCGCCAACGCTCTGACATAGGCCTGACAGGCCTGCAGGGCAATCAGTCCGCGGTCGCCGGCGTCGGTGATGGCGATAATTCGTTGAGCATGCGCCGGGTCAAGTCGGGCGCGTACGGCTGCATGATCCACGCCGCCGGCGCCGGCGGTGGCTGGCACCCCGCAGCCTTGGGCAGCATCGCCGGCGTCGATGAGGACTGACAGGCGCAGATCAGCAGTGGCAAGACGATCGCGCAGGCGATCTTGATCACGTTGGGCATCGCTCATGGCTCGATAGTGGGTTTGTTCACTGGCCGCCAGGCGTTGCTCAAGGGCCAGACGTTTATCCTGCTCGATCTGCTGCGCGGTGGCGGCGGCCGAAGTCAGTTGATTGAGGGTGTCGGCGTGCAGCCGAGCCTGCTCGGCCAGTTGCCGCCCGTAGCGCCAGTCCTGAAACTGCCAGACCAGCGCAGCGGCCACCGCAGCCAACAGCAAAATGCCGATCAGGCGCCAGGAGATGGACATAGCACCGCCCTCGCCCGCGCCCAGATGTCGAGCCGATCCTGCAGGCCATTCAACCCGCCGTTGATTCGGCGAGTGATGCTGTTGAACTGGTCGCGATCGGCCAGTTCATTCAAGCCGTTCTGCTCCCAGAACCACGCAGCGGATTCGGCCGCCCATTGCGGTTGCTCGAGCAATTCCGGCAAGGACAGCAAGCGCTCATCGCCGAACAGGCCGAGGCTGCACTGGCGATAGTTGCTGCGCCCGGTGATCTGGATCAGCCCGCGACCGCGGTACTTCTGCCCGTCGCCGTCGGCCTCGGGCGTGTTGCCCAGACGCAAGGCCAGCGTGCCGGTGTCGTATTTGCTCAGGTACTGGTTGTTGCCCAGCTCGCGCACGTATTGCAGCTGCCCCGACTCGTGGCCGATTTGCGCGAGAAACGCGGCGATGCGTTTTGGCGAGTCGATATGGCGGCGAGTCATTGCGTTATTCAGTGCAGAAACAAAAACGCCCGCTTGGGAGCGGGCGTTGGGCATGATGGTTTTAAGGTTGTCTTCAGTTATTTGCATGATGCGTAATCCTCCCTGGATGCTCCGATTGAATCATGGATGGCGGACAACGCCCCCCAGCCATTTTTTTGCCAGAGTTGTCAGGGTGTTGTTCGGTGCCGCGACTTCGGGGGCTGTGAACACCCAGCCGAGGGTGCCGAAGTTGGCGCTCCAGTCAATTTGCGGTAGCGGAGTAATGTCGGTGATATCGACCCAGATCAGATCCGGGTGAAACATCTCGGCCATGTTGCCGTCAGTCGAGAACAGTTCGGCCACAGTGTTGTTGACGATGCGTGCGTAGGTTTTCATCAGGCGTACTCGTAGATGATCACTGCACCAGGGGCACCGGAGGCACCCGGCCTGCCAGATTGACTGGGGGCGTTGGCAATGCCTCCCGCCCCGGAACCGAACCCGGAGCCAGGTGACGCGATTGCTCCCTGCACACTGCTGGCAACACCTCCATTGCCCAAGGGTGAGTTGGCACCATGTCCGGCCAAGGTCGACGCATTGATGGAAATACCTGTCGAACCGGCAGAACCGGCCATGCTGACTATGTTTCCGCCTTTCGCAGCTTGGCCGGGATACCCACCAACATACAGACCGGTCCCTGGGAAGCTGGTGTAACCCAACGAGGTCGAACCAGCACCGCCAGGCGCTGAAACCAGCGATCCCAAGGAGCTGGTTCCGCCCGTTCCAGCGTCGGCTGCGATCAAACCTGCGGCGCCACCAACGCCCACCGTGACGATCTGACTGGCTCCTACCGTGGCGGCCGAAAGCCAGGCTTCCGCATAACTACCAGAGGCCCCTCCACCTGCAAGCGAATACTGGGAAGCAGCTGTCCCAACAATGCCTGCACTCCCGCCACCTCCGCCGACAATTTTCACCAACACATTCTTCATCCCCACCGTCGGCACATAAGTGCCAGACGAGGTAAACGTCTTCACTCCCAATAACCGTCCACTCGCCGCACCAGCACCGCTGGCATACACCAGTACCCAACTGTCCAGCGCCGCGCTGTACACCACCGAACACACACTGCCGGCGACAATCTCGGCAGGCCGCAACGCACTCAGCGCCAGGCTCACCAGCGGCTTGGGCAGCAAGCCATTCGGAGCAAACGTACTCGCCCCGGTGTTGGCGTTGCCAGCGGTGAAGCGCAGCGCCAGACCGTCCTTCAACGTAGTGATGGCGGGCAGGTAGTTGGCCATGTACAGATTGGTCGCACCGATATCAGTCGCATGCTTGTCTTCACCGGCCTGACTGATTTTTTTCAGCGCCTGCAACAGTTGTGTGGCATCGGTTTCGCTGGGTTCAAGACCTGCAGATTTGACGACATTCAACAGTTCATCGGTAACGCTGTTGCCCCAGGTTGCCGGGATCAGCGATCCGGGCAGGCCAGCGACGGCGTCTTCATTGACGAACTTGCCGTTCACCAGCCCGACGCTGGGAACGCTTTTTGGATAATCCATTTCAACTTCCCTGATGAATTACAGCGCAGCAGCCAGCCACCTCGGCGCTACCGGCCGGTGCTCGGTGAACGGAAAAAAAGAATCTTGCGGCCAGTCTCGCAACTCACGGCGATAGGTTTGCAGTTCGGCGTATTGCTCGGTGGTCAATGTAGTGCCGCCGCCGTCCTCGAGTTCATCGCGGTCACGTGCTACCAGACCGTCGGTGGCAGACAGTTGCGCCGTACGCCATGAGCGCTCGATATCAGCCGCTTCATCTGGTGAAGGAGGCGGTGGATCGACCAAGATCGGATAGCCGTTATCCGCTCGCACACCGATCACTTTCGAGGTGACAGCCATTTGCTGCAGCAGCGAGATCCAGTAGCCCTGGGGAATTTCGATAACGTCGTCGGGAATGTCCGTTGAATTGATACCCGGCACATACGCGCCCAAAGTGCTGGCGCTGAACAAAACATTGAAGGTGTTCATTCAATAGCCCTTTGCAAAATAATTTACGGTGCAATTGCCGGCCAGAGCGCCGGACGCATCGCGAATTTTCAGCGTGCAACCCACTTGGCTGACGGCAATCAATGCGACCATTGCTACATCGCCTCCCGCATGGGTGGCCACAAGAGAGAAATAGCCCCTCGGGAATGGAACCGGGAATGTCACGTTGACGATGCCGGTGGCATTCGACAGTCCCGAGCCCCACTGATCTATATTTCCACTGGCGTGTTTCTGATATCCGGGGTTATTCACCAGTCCGGAAAACAGCGCGGCATATTTCAGACTGGCGGTCCCTTGGACCGTCCAGATGCCGTTCTCTTTGACAACGTTGGCACTTTCACCGCTGTTGATCACAATCGAAGTCAGATAGGCGCCTTGCGGGCTAATTTGGCTACCGCTCAGGCAGGCGATGGTGATCGCGGCATTGCTGCGGCAGTGAAAGCCGATCGTTGCACCATTCGGAACAGTAGTGATATCCGGCAGGGTTACGGTGTACGCCGAATTGCCTCCAAGACCGATCGCCCATCCCACATCCGCCGCCGTCAACTGTGTTGCAGCAGACACGCCCCGCGCTCCGGCATAGTTACCCAGAGCGCGCTGAACGAACTCGGACGTTGCCGCCGAACGACTGACATCGAATGGCGCAGCCGTCTGGAACAATTGATTGCTGCGCAGGGCGCCGAGCAATTGAGTATTCGACGCCTCACTCGGCGTCAGTCCACCGGCCCGCACTACGCCGAGAATCTCTTGAGTAACGCCGTTGCCCCAACTTGCCGGAATCAATGAACCCGGCGAGCCGTTTAGCGGGTCCTCATCGACAAACTTGCCGTTTACCAGCCCGGCGCTGGGAACACTATTTGGGTAATCCATTATTTTTCTCCTGCTATGCAAGTGAGCCAAGTCGGGACCAAAGGCCGGGAAACTGTCGAGGGAAATTGACTCGAATCCGGCCAATCGCGCAACGCCTGGCGGTACTCAAGCAACTCCAGATACTGTCCAGCCTTGAGCGTCGTTCCGCGCCCCAGCTCTTGCTCATCGCGATGCCGCGTCACCCACCATTCGGTGGCCGACAGGCTGGACTGGCGCCAGGTGCGTGCTGCCGCCAAGGGGTCTTGGTCCTCTACGACGACGTCAGAGATAACGACCGGACTTTCCATCACCGGCATCGGAGCAATCTCCTCGCGCAGTTCGCCGACAGGTGCGCCGATTTCGATCTGCATGCCCTCTGGCACTTGCACCATCGACTCGACGAAAGCGGGGGCAAACAGTTGGGTGATCGCGTAGTCACCGGTGTCGATCAATTCGACCGCGACACCGTTTTCTACTCGTGCATAACGAGCCATTATTCGTACTCCCAGATTTCACAGAAGGCGTTGCCGCCAGCACCACCAGCGAAAGAATTCGTAGGATGCGACGAACAGGAGCCACTGCCTCCTGAGCCTCGAATACCCGCAACACCAGGGTTGTTTACGCCCTTGTACGGGGCGCCGCCGTCGAACGGGCTTGCGGCTCCACCACCGGAGAGCACTCCCCAATTGCCGTTGAACATTGCGTAGCCGCCGGTGTTGCCACGTGCGTTGGCAAGATTGCCGCCCACCGCGTCTTGGCCTCCGAGGCCGCCTTGGACGTACCCTGAGGCAGAGGTTGACGTATCAATGTTCAGGATCTGTGCACCGCCCCCGCCTCCCACGCTCATGTATGAGCCGAAGGAGGCCCCGCCGCCGCCCAACCCCATCGTGGGGCTGATTGCACCACCCGCACCCAAAGAAACAGGCACGCCGGCAAGCATTTGAGGTGTCACGTCATACAGGCTTTCGGCATAGGCACCCGAACCACCTCCTCCGCCAATACGCAAATTACCGGCGGCAACAGGCGCACAACCTCCACCCGAACCACCCGCCCCCACCAACCGCACGCGAATCCGTTTGGCCCTGGGATTGGGCTTGTAAACCGTGATCCCGACCGTCTCGATCTGCCGCACCGCCAACAACCGCCCCACCGCATCGGTGATGCCGTAACCGGCCAATGTGGTCGGGGTGTTTTTCAGTTTGCTGAAGTCGACCAGCGCGCCGATGGCCGCTGCCAGCTGATCGGTTTTCGCTTCATCAGGCGTCAGACCGGCAGCCTTGATCGCGTTGAGAATTTCTTGCGTGACACTGTTGCCCCACGCGGCCGGGATCAACGAGCCCGGTGAACCGGCGATCGGGTTTTCATCGACGAAGCCGCCGTTGACCAGGCCAACGCCGGGAATGCTTTTTGGATAATCCATTGCACTGCTCCCTGTGCTGAATCAGTTGGCTACGGCTGCGCCGGGAACGACCGGCCAGGTGATTTCATCGGGAAAGCCGGCCTGCTTTTCGATGCGGTTCAGCTCCACGCTGTAAAGCTTCCATTCGATCAGCAGCAGTTGTTCGTCATGATCGGCATCGCCGATATCCTCGGCGTATTGCAGCGGCGCGATGCGCAGGACGGCGTCGCGCAGCAGTGCGTCGCGCTGGCCAAGACATTGCTGCCTGACACTGGCCAAACGCGCCTGCTCATCCAGCACCCAGGCGTTGTCGCGCCAGATGTGGAATTCACCTGGCCATGGTTGCGCGGTCAGGGTGTCCGGCAACTCACCCAGCTCGGTCCAGATCTGTTGCGCGCCGCCGTCCTTGCGATAAACCATGCCACGGCGGTCGATCACTTCACGCGGTACACCGTTGATCAGTGCCCAGCTACGACCGGTTTCCGGCTCAGGCAACTCGTACGCCAGCTCAACAGCATTACCGGGTAACTGGATGCCAATGCCCGGCGTGACAATGAACTCGACAGGCCCGGAAAGAGCGCCCGAGCCATCAAATAGATAATTGAACATAAAGTGCCTCAGATGAGTTTGATGCGGCCGGGATAGGCGATGTTGCGCGGGCGGGATTTGAAGGCGTAGAGCAAAACTGCTGCGGTATCCCTCTGGTAGGTGGTGTTGACCGGAAAGATCGGGCCGCCATTGACCAGCCCTGTAACGTATTGCGGTTCTTCTCGGGTATCCGCGCCAAAACTGGTCAGGCTATCTGACCAGTACGCGCCCACAGCGCCTGCGCCATTGGCACCTTGCGCATAGGAATGCGTCGATCCAGTCTGAAAAGTACCCATCGCCCGCCCGGCATCAACACCACGACCTTCATCCAGAACCCGCAGGAATTCGCCTCGCCCTTCGGGGCCACGAAAGGTCGTCGCACCATCACCCGTGGTCCATTTTCCCTCGGAGCCTACGCGTAAGGCTTCAGTCCCCAGCATTCCCGATTGCTGGGCGTGATCCCACAGCCACGGCCATTCCGCGCGTTTCATCACGGTGCCATTCAATGCACCGTACCCGCCGGGACTGAGCATCAGGGTCGTCTCGAAAAACGGCCGTCCCAGCGGGGTATTGTCAAAGCGCCCGACCGGCCACCAACTCCCCGCCCCATCACTGCGCAGGTGCCACCAGTCACCGCCGCCCATCAATACGAAGAACGGATAACCGCTGGCCGAAAGGTGAGTGTGAAAACGAATCCCGTCAGTACCGGACGCCTGGATGACCATGCGATTGCCGCTGTTGTCCACCCGCCGGACAATCACGTCGCGCACACCGAGTGCGGCGTTGGCCGGTGGCAGCAGCACGGTCACAGCCCCCGGGCTGCCGTCGATCAGCACCAGGCCGAGCTCGGCCTCGGTCAGGGTTTTCGACGCGGACAATCGGGTGATGACTGAACGCATCGGGCTGGCTCTGCCGATAATCGACTGAATCGCCTTGTACAACTGACCGGTATCGGCTTCAGCAGCCACCAACCCGCCACCGTTAATCACACTCAGAATTTCCTGAGTCACGCTGTTGCCCCACACCGCCGGAATCAACGAACCCGGCGTGCCAGCCACAGGGTTTTCATCGACGAAGCGACCATCGACCAGGCCGACGCTGGGGACGCTTTTTGGATAATCCATAGGTCTTTCGTTCCTCTGAAATAACAAATGAACCGCGTCGTGGCGATCGCGAGTACGAGCCAGCGGCGGTCTGTTTTCTGAAAATAAAAAGCCCACGGTGACGTGGGCTTGGGTGCTTGATTCCTGCCGGTGGGCTTCGGCGTCAGGTCAGCGGAGGCTCATCGGCAAGTTTGCCGTTCGCCCGTGCGGAGCTGGGCACACTTTTCGGATAATTGACTGACTCGACTCCCGAACGCTTGCGTCATGAGCGTCACGGTTTGGCTCTGGACCTTGCCCGGGGCTTTTTCACCACGACCTCACCTGCGACCGACAGCATGGGGCGCTGTGCAATGGCAGGAAACTGCGTCGATGAGGGCCAGTTGCGCAGGTCGCGGCGATACTGCTGCAACGCTGTGTATTGCTCGGCGGACAAAGTGGTGCCTTGCGCGTTTTCCAACTCGTCGCGGTGACGTGCAACCAGGGGATCTGTTTCACTCAATTGCGCATCCCGCCATTGGCGTTCAGCGGTCGTGGACTCTGCCGGCGTAGCGGTCGGTGCATCGGCCAGAATGGGAAAGCCATTGGCGCGACACACAATTACCTGATTGCGCTTGCATCCTTCGATCAACTCGTTGCGGTGAGACGGCGAGATCTCGACGGCGTCTTTGGGAATCGTCGAATTGACACGAGAATCAAAAAATCCCTGAACCGAAGGGCTCCAATAAATTTTCATGAACGACCTACTTGCCTATGGCGATGTACTGCGCGCCCAGAGACGGACTAGAGCCCCGGGAAACAATGGTGGACAGGCTTCGGGTGCTGGCCGCGATATAACCGATTGATCCAGAGGATGCGGTGTAATCGTTGCAAACCATCACCCGGAAGAAATTTGAGTTGAAGCTCACCGGAAGCGTGGTGATGACATCTGTGGTGGCGCTATTGATCCATCCCCACTGAATAATCAAGCCGCCCATCCAGGACGGAAAGGCGAGGTACCCGGTGCCTCCAGTGTTAGCCAGACTGAACCCGAGCTTGAGCTTTTTCGGTGTCACCGCCACCGTGTCATCAACACCCGTCCCCACCTGATCCTGAGTCGCGACTTTCATCACCCCGGCAGCTGTTTCGCTCGCCTGTCCAGGCAACCGGTCGCTGATGCTTTTTGTGATCGCCTGCTGAAGCTGAGCGTGATTCTGTTCATCCGGCACGATGGCAGCTGCCTTGATGACATTGACGATTTCTTCCGTCACGCCATTGCCCCACGCAGCCGGAATCAGCGAACCCGGTTTGCCATTGATGGCATCCTCGTCAACAAATTTCCCATTCACCAGACCGGCGCTGGGCACACTTTTCGGATAATCCATCCCCTCATTCCTCCCTAGTCATAATTGATGTGCACCTTGGTATGCGCCGGCGCACTGCGGTGGATCAGGCACTCCAGCGCCGAGCCCGGGTTCACGCCAAAGCGCTCTCCCCAGTAACTCGCGCCGTAGCGCCGACCCAGCAGCAGGCGGCCGCCGGTGTTGAGGGTCCACATGAACTGCGCTTCCCAGGTCCCCCAGTGCGCTGCGCCAAAACGCGAGCGGCCCATGCGTGGGGCTTCGTGTTCGGTGATGCTGGCGTTGGGGTAGCCCTGGCTTTTGGCGATGTCGAGGTAGTAACCGACGGCCTGGCTGCCGACCGCGAGCAAGCGCCGGCGTACGGCGAGGCGGCGGTCGTCGAACAGCGGCGTGGCGCCCAGGCACGGGTCGGGCAGCTCCATCACTCGCTCCCAGTCCGGCACCAGTTCGCTGACGCCTGCCGGGTCCATCTCGTTGAGCAGGTCGGCGGCGCGGGCGTCGAGGCGCGCCAGCTCGACGGCGACGCCTTGCAGCACGTCCTCGAGTTCCGGGACGCGTTCCGGATCCCATGCCGGGCCGCTCGGCAGCAAGGCGCGTAGTTGCGCCTGGTATTGCGCGGCGGTTCTTATGCCCCCCATACGCAACCTCCGAAGGTGAGCAGCTCGCTTTGCCCGGCAGGCACGTCAGCGGCCGGTGCGGTCAGCGTGTGATCGTACTCACCGCCGGCGCTGCTGATGGCTTCGCGGATATGGCTGATCAGCAGCGCCACACCGAGGTCGGCCTCGCGGTTATGCAAGTCGCGCAGCTGCGCTTCTACGGCGGCGCGCACAGCGGTGGTGTCCGGATTGACGCTCTTGAAACGGTACACCACCGGTACCTGAATCGGCCGCTGCACATGCACTTCCGCGGTCACCGGACGCAGCGGTTCGATGTACGCCTGAACCTCCGCCAGTTGTTCATCGTTGGGCACCGGTTGCGGGTCTTCATCACGCATGATGAACACCGTCACTGTGCCTGGCCCGAGCAGGCCGCCACGGCACCAGGCCCGCGTCACACCCGGCACTTCCAGCGCCCAGGTCTCGTAATCGCTCGCCGAACCGCCGTGGGGGATCACGCGATAAGAGCGGATCACCCGCGAGCGCAACGACTCCAGGCTTTCTCGCGCCACGCCACCACTGAGGCCGGGTGCGAGCACTACAAAACTGTTGCCGACCACGCCGGCGATCGGCTGCACCGGGTTCAGCGCCAGACCGGCGTCGGCATTGCCCAGGCTGCCAGCGTCGAGTGCAGCAATCGTGGTGGTGTTGCCGCCACTGACGGTAGTGCGCGCGGCGGTGACTTTGTAGGTACGGCCATCGCTTGCTTGCAGCAGCGTGTCAACGTCGAGCACCGCGCCGGCAGTGGCGGTAAAACTGACGCTGCCGGTGGCGACTTGCGCCGGTTTGCGTGGCTGGTTCAAACGCAGTGCGGCAATGCGTTCCAGGGTCGATTCGTCGGCCTTGTCCGGCAGGATCTGCTCGGCAATCCAGTCGAGATAACCGTACAGACCATAAGCCGCGCCACCGAGGGTGCGGGCCAGCACTTGCGCATCGGACTGGCGCAGCGAATCGCCGGCCAGGTCGCTTTGGGTGCGCTTGATCAGCACCGGCAGCGAAGGGGTTTCAAACGGCATAGATCACCTGCCAACTGTTATCGGGGTTGATGTCCAGACGTTCGCCGTCGGCCAGGGTCAGGACCGTGCGCAGGTTCAGGCGCTGGGCGTCGAGGCGTTCGCTGATGATGTCGATGGCGTTGCAGTGGCCGTCGTCGATCAGCCATTGCAGGGCTTCGCGGGCATAGAACTCGGCGTCCATCTGGGTCTGTCGGGTCAGCTTGACCCGACGCAAAAGCCACAGCCGCGAACCGATGCGATCGTCGGCGACGGTGGGAAAGCTGTCGCCCCACCAGCCGAAGCGCTCCTCGTCGTCGAGGGCGTCGTCATCGGCGGCGCGGCGCCAGGTGAACAGGCTGATGAGCACGGCGCGGGTCAGTGCGGCGTGGAGGTTCTGGCTGATGAACATCATTGGCCTCCTGCCGGCGCACCGGTCTGGCCGCTGCCGGCCTGCACGCCAACATGCACGTGTTTGATCTGGCTGATACCGCCGGCGAGCTGATCACCGGTGGAAACGATCTTGCCGGTCTGGTTGATCACCGGCGTGTCGAAGTTCACCGCGCTACTGGCGCGGATGTTCAGGGTGGCGGTTTCGATATCGATGATGCGCCCGCGCTTGAAGTGAATTTTGTCGCCCTCGTCGGTGTAGATCGCCACTTCGCCCGAGGCCAGCGACTGCAGGCGATAACGGCGATCGGCGACCACCAGGGCAATGGCGTGGGAACGGTCGCCGCCGAGAAACGTGACGATGCCCTCGGCGCCGGCCAGCGGGTTGCTGGTGAAACCGTACGGTTCGAAATGCTCCAGGTCGTCGTTCACTTCACCGGCGGTGAGGCGCATTTGCAGCGATTGCAGCTTGGAAGCCGAGTTGGCGAGCACGACAGTGCCGCGCGCCAGCAGGCGTGTCAGTAGGCTCATGAATTGATCCTCGATACTTTGCCAACACAAAACCTGTGGGAGCGGGCTTGCCCGCGATGGCGGCGTGTCAGGCAAAGAAGTGTTTGCGGTAACCTGCGCTATCGCGGGCAAGCCCGCTCCCACAGGATCAGGTGATGCCCTTCGGTTTCGGTGTCAGGCCGGCGTTTTTTTCGGGGGCGTTGGATCAGGATCGAAGGTATGCGGTGGCGCCACTTGCAGCGTGGTCACCGAGCCTTGAGACGACAGCGAATACGTGACTTTGGAAATCAGCATGTCGCTGTCGAACCCGAGCACCGGATCCGTGACCTTCACCAGCGTGTTGTGGCGCCACAGATCGCCATTGGACTGACGCCAGCCCTGCACCTGATAGGTGGTGGTCTGCGCCCGGCCCATGCGGGTGGCGCTTTCCCATTGGGCGCGTTGCTGGGCCAACTCGAACGTCAGTGCGGTGCCTTCGTTGATGATCGTGGTGCGTCGGCGCTTGAAGCTCAGATCAGCCGCGCTGGATTGAACCTCGCTGACGGCCGCCCCGCTCTTCTTGTCCGAGCCTTTCTGCTGACCGATCACTCGGTATTCAGAAAATACCTGGCTCTGATCCATCGGCGCGTTCGCCGACAGAATGTTCTTGCCCAACTCCAGCGCGTCACTGGCCCGACCACCACTACCGGGCTTGGCCAGCACCAGCCGGCCTTGCTCGTCATCAGTGGAAAACACCCGGAACAGCGAGAGCAGACGGTCGATCGACTGGAACACCGTTTCGCCCGGCACGATGGTGTGCTTGGCGAGCCGCGCGGTCTCGGGAATTTCGTTGACCACGTACAGCGAGTATTCCGCCGCCAGAGCCTGGACGATGCCCAGCAGCGGTTGCTCCTGCCATTGGTTCGGCCGGTTGGTGGCTGCGCAATCGACCAGATCCTGAGTCTTGGAGCTGCCCTCGATGCTCAGGCTGATCTGGCGTCCGTCGTAGCTGATCGGGGCCTTGAACACGTAGCCGGTGAGCACCAGGTCCTGGCCGATTTTCACTTCGCACGGGTCACCCGGTTTGATCCGCTGATCCACCGTCTGCCCCGGCCACTGCCAGGTGATGTCGAGTTTGAAGGTGCGGAACTGACGCTCAAGATCGGCGGTGATTTCCACGCTTTTCCAGCCGCCGTATTCCATATTGTTGACGGTCAGCGTGACGCGGTTGTCTATCTCGCTCATGGTTTACTCCCCGGAGACTTTCACTTCGTTGGGTGAGAAACCGGGATGGGTGATCCCGTTGCGTTGAGTGATTTCCGTGACCCGCGTTGCATCTCCAAGGTACTTGTAGGCCACCACCAGTGCCGGAAAGCTTTCCTGGAACGACTTGCTGACTTGCCGCACACCCGACGACGCGACGGCCTTGAGGTGCGCAAGCAGCGCCTCTTTCACATCGCTGATGGCCTGGTAGTGCGCCGGGTCGGCCTTGTCCAGCATCGGGTTGATTGCCACCGCCACGGCGTCACGCAATGCCTGCATGTCGTCACTGACCGGGACTTCCTGGCGGGTCACCGGGCTCGTCGCCTGCTGCCCTACCGCAGGCGTCGATGACAGTTTCACCGGGCTTGTCGCCACCGGCATCGACGCCACCCATTGCGCAACTTTGACCAGCACCGTGTCCTGCACCAGATCGGCCATGGCTTGTGCCGCCGCGTTGGTGTCCTTGCCGGTGGTGATCTTCGGCGCATCGGCCTTGCGGATGGCTTCGAGTTGTTGGGACACGTCGGCAATCACGCCACGGTAGCCCTCCTTCGCGAATGCCTTCAGTTCCTTGATATCGCCGAGCAAGCCTTTGAACTCCGCCGCGACTTCCTTGGGCAACTCCTTGACCGCTTTGACCAGTTCGGTGATCTGCCGATACTGCTCGATCAGCGGTTTGAGCTGCTCCTTGATCACCTCGTAGACCCCGGTCAGGCTATTGCGCAAATTGGCGATGCCGATGCGCGCCGCCTTGATCAGCGTCATCGCCTGCTCGAAGCGCGCCACCGCCGAACCCAACAGCGTGTCAGCTTTGGCCAACAGGACTTTTTGCGTACTGACCGTGGCAGTCGGAAACGGCAATGGCCGGTCGGGATAAAACTTCAGACTGAACGTCACCAGCCCGCCGTCCTGGCGGGTGTGGGTCATGTCGCATTCGCCGACCTTGACCTGCAAACGTCCAAGCCATGGATGCACCAGTTCACCACTGCCCGCCTCCAAGGCCTTGAGCAGCTTGTCGCGCTGCTCCAGGCAATCGGCGCCGATGATGAACGCCGTAATGTCGTGGGTCTTGGCCTGCTGGCCGAGATCCTCGAAATACGGCAGGTCGCGTTGCGGGTATTCGTGCAACTGACCTTTACGACCGACCGGGGTTTTCGCCTGATCGATCCAGAACCCGACACCGCGAAACGATGCCGGCAACAAGCGGTCACGCCAGTTCATTGGAACCTCCTGCCGACAACGAGCGATAGCCGATGCGCGACGACAACGCCAGGCCCGGTTGATTGGTTTGTGGTTGATCGGTACGCAGGCCCGCCGGTGCGTTTTCGAAGCGCACGGTCAGGCCGCCTTCGAGTTGCGTGCGGTTGTTGGCAGCACTTTGCTGGATCAGGGCGCTGGAGGATTGCGGCAACGTGCTGTTCAGTGCCGCGCCGCCGGCAGGTGCCGCCGTGCTGGTGCCGGTGAGGGTGGCGAAGATAGCGGTGAAGTTGCCACCGAGCAGTTCTTTGACCTGCCCGAAGATGCCTTGCAGCTTGGTCCACATCTCACCGAACCAGGTCAGCACTGGTTGCCATTTCTGCTGGATCGACTCCAGCGGCGACTGGCTGAACAGATCGCCAAAGACGCTCTTCAGCACCTGTGCATCCGTGGTCAACGACGCCCACAAACCGGAGAAATACCCGCTCACGCCGCTCCAGGCCGCCGTTGCCGACTCCACCGGCAAGACGTCGAATACGCTGCGCAGGTTTTCCTGCAACGTGGCCATCGATGCCCGCAGGACATCCCAAAGCGCCGAAAAAACGCCAACCACGGGTTGCCAAGCCGATTCAATCGTCGCCACCGGCGATTGCGTGAAAATCGATTTGACCTGCTCCCACTGCGCGGTGGCGTTACCTGCAACACCGCCAACAAGATTGCCAAACACATTGTTCAGCGAACCCCAGGCGCCGGTAATCGTCTGCACCGGCGACCAACTGAACTTCGCCTTGAGCGTGTCCACACCGGCAGCAGCTTTGGCCTGTGCGCCAGCGAAGAAATCACTGACGACATTGCTCGCAGTTGCAAAAGCCTTGCTCATCACTTCACTCGGCGAGAAACCGAATTTCGCCCTGAGCGTGTCGATACCCGCTTGCGCATCCGCGATGGTGCTGACGAAGAATTCACTCACAACACTGCTGGCTTTCGCCAATGCCTTGTTCCACACCTCACGCGGTGAGAAAGCGAACTTCGCACTGAGCTTGTCGATCCCTGCTTGCGCATCCGCCATGGTGCTGGCGAAAAAATCACTGACAACGCTGCTGGCTTTCGCCAACGCCTTGTTCCACAGCTCACGCGGCGAGAAGTCGAAAGCCGCCGCGAGCTTGTCAGTGCCTGCCTGCGCTTTCGATACCAAGCCGTTGTAAATATTGACGACGCTGTCGACGCCGGCAAAGAAGTCCGCGCTGATCTCTCCCCATGTTTTGCTGATCGATGCGCTCATCGACTCGATTGCCTGTGTGGTCGCCGCGACTCCAGCCTTGAATTTCGTCGAGACGTAGTCCCACATCCCGCCGAAGAATCCGGAAATCGACGCCCAGTTATTGGTAATCAACCGCGCGCCGATCACGATGATGGCCACCGCTGCGGCGATAGCCGCCGCAATCAGCCCGATGGGTGAGGTCAAAATCCCCAGCACCGCGACCAGCCCCATCGCCCCGACCGTGACCACCGTAAACGCTACGGCAGCGGCCGCCAGCCCTTCGACCAGATACGGATTGTTGGCGACAAACTGGCCTATCGAAGTCATTACCGGCGTCAATGCCGTGACGATGCCGTTAACCGCCGGTAACAACGCCTGACCGATTTTCAGCGAGATGTTATCCAGTGCCTTGTTGAATTTTTCCAGGTTGGCCGAGGTTTCGCCCTGCACCACCTTCGGCACTTTAAGGCCCTTGAGTGCCCTGGCTTTCTTCGCCAGCGCATCCTGCGCTTCGATGGCTTTTTTGATGCCGTCCTGAAACGGCTTGAGCAAACCACCTTCGGCAATGAAACCGGCCACGTCCAGCGGCTCAAGGCCGCTGTCTTCCATGCTTTTCTTGAATGCTGCGACCTTGCCGCGCAGCCCCTTCATCTCGGCCTCCATCTTCTCGGCGCCCTTGAGCACCACAAGCATGTTGACCGTGACGGGAAAGTTCTGCGGGATCAGGCTCAAATTAGTATTCGCCATCACTGCACCTGCTGCATCGCATTGATCCGTTGCGCGTGCTCCAGCGACTCGCGGAGCACATCCAGTGGCCTGGCCATCATCTGTTCGGGGTCAACCTTCCAGAACCAGGCCAGGTCATAGGCGACTGCGATCAGGTCGGTGATGGCGCCGACGCCGCACTCATGAAAAAACTCGCAACGGCCCAGCTCAGCGCATTGAGGTCAGCCAGATCGAGCTGGTTGACCGACGACGGCGGGATGCCGGCGCACACGGCGATGTATTTGGCCGCCACGTCCATGTCGAGGCTGACTTCTTCGCTCTTGTCGATCTTGTACGGCAGCGCCTTGATCGCTCGCACTTCCTGCACCGTCGGACGGCGCAGGACGAGTTCGGTCAGGGGCTCGCCGTGAGCTTCGATCGCAACCTGAAGCTTCACGGCGCCGCTCATTGCCAAGTCCCCTTGATGCCTTCGAATTTCAGTTCGATGGTGGCGTCATCGCCTTTGGACACCGGCTCTTCGACCAGGTAGGCACCGGCCAGCACGTAGACCTTGCCGTTGCTGAATTCGCAGGTGACGGTGATGTCGGTGCCTTCGATCAGCTTCTTCAGCGGGAAGTCGGCGGTGTGCAGCGCAGTCACTTTGAACGACGGCGCGACGTCGGTTTCCTTGTAGAAACCCGGTATGACGGTTTCGCGTTTGACGGCCATCAGCGGGGCTTCGCAGCCGCCGTTGATAGTCAGTTGTGCACCGTCGACTTTGACGTAGCAGGTGCCTGCAATCACTTGACCCATGGTGTTACTCCCTTCAAATAAAAAAGCCCACCGAGGTGGGCTGAATGCTTACGGCCAAGCGCGGCGATCAGGCCGCGTCGTCGTATTGCAGACGGAATTGGTTGAGCAGTGCGAACACGCGCAGACCGTTGATGTAATCCGGCGGGAACAGCACGTTCACGCGGCTCGGGTCCTGCACGTCACGCTCGACGATCAGGTGCTCGGCGAACAGCTCGGCGTTCTCCACGTGGCCTTCCAGTTCCAGCTTGGCGTACTGCGCGATCAGCTCGCCGCGAATGGTCGCTGGCGTCACGATCGGCTGGCCAGCGCCGAAACGGGTGCCGTCGGAAGCCAGTTTGTGCCGGCCGTATTTGCTGGTGATCACGCTTTGCAGACGACGCACGATGAACGCCGACTGGTGCATGGTTTCGCTGTCCAGGTAGGAGTTGTCGGCCTGGCCGTAAGCGTTTTTCTGGTAGGTGGTAATCGAACGCTGGATGCGCACGTAACCGCCTTCGTAGTACGCAGTCGCGATGCCGTAGTTGAGCAGCGACTGACGCTCGGTCAGGGTGAAACGCTCGCTGGCAGGCGCTGGATCAACACCCGGCAGGCTGCCGCTTTGGGTCGGACGGCTGGCATCGGCGGAGATGAACACCGCGGTGCGCGCAGCCAGTGCGGCAGCTTGTACCCAGAACGGTTGCGGGACGCCCGGCTCCAGCGCCTGAATGGTCATGTGCTGGTCGTTGCGTGCCTGGCCAGCAGCAACCAGGGTGCCGACGGTGCCGCGCTTGGCGCTGTAAACGTGACCGAACAGTTGCTTGGCCCAGGACCAGCGACCGGTGCTGTCATCCATCACCGCTTGCCAGGTGTTGAGGGTCGACAGATCCGACCACGGCAGAGCGATGAACTCGAACGGCTCGTCGCCCAGTGCGGCCACGGCTGCGACCTGGTCCGGTACACCGGCGCCACCGGTCATGGCGGTGATCGCAGTGGTCAGGCCGGCCGGGGTTTCTTCGCCGTTGCTCTTGCCCAGACGATTGAACTGCAGGCTGATGTCGTTACCGCTGTCGCCGGTCCATTTGGCGGTCAGAGTGACCACGCCTTCAGCAGCCGCAGCGCTGACTGGCAGATCGGCGGTGGCGTTGATTTTCTGCGCCAGTGCGGTGGCTGCCTGAGCAGCGGTGGCACCGTTGACCACGGTGGCTTGCACACGCACACCAGCGACGTACAGGTTGAGCACGCCAGCCTGAGTCGCGGTGCCGGTCAGCGTCAGCACGCCTTTGGCGATGGCGCCTTCAGCGTTGTGCAGCGGCAGGCACCAGATCTCGCCGATCGGGTCGGCCTTGCGGAAGGTCTCGTACATCGAGGCGAGCATCGAGCCCTGACCGCCGATGCTTTTTGCCAGTGCAACGCTGGAGACCAGCACCAGTTTGCCGACTTCAGTCGGGGCGATGTTGTCGTTGACCTGAGCGACGATCAAGCGACGCAGGCTCGAGCTCGCGCTATTGGCGGCCGAGTTGTCCATTTCGGCATAGAACAGCGGTACACGAATGTCCGCGGGGATGTTGCTGAATCCGATCGCCATCATTTGGCTCCCTGTGGTTTAGCCGCTTTTGCGGTTTTGAGTGTGATATCGCCGTCGGCCAGACGCCGGCGCCACCAGGCGCTGTCCAGCACTTCACGGCCTTCCTTGGGCAGCAGATCGCCCGCTTCCGGGTCAGGCACGGCACGGCCAGCGGCCGGCAGTACGGTAATGCGATTGCTCATGGGGTTACGTCTCCAGAGAAAGTCAGTTCCACGCGCCCGTCAGGGCCCGGGTGTTTCAGATTGGGGTCGGCCGGGTCGATCGCATCGACCCGCACGGTGACCCCGGTAAAGGACGACAAACCGTCCAGTTCACGTTCGTGCCAACTCTCCGCAGGCTGACTGGGCAGATTGCGGCCGAGCTGGAACTCGGCAAAAAAGCGCAGCCGGTAAAAGGCGCGGCTGCTGTTGATCGAGACCATTTCGCCGCCGTCGTAGACGATGGCGCTGTAGTCGGTGCCGGGCTTGAACCCCACCAGCGCGCGCCACAGTTCGGCGCGCAGGTCGTGCAACAGATCCAGCGCTTTTGTAGCGTCGGTTGCGTCAAGCGCGAGGACGATTTCGAAGCGGTCGCGGATCGGTTGGGTGGTGAGGTTTTGTGCGGTGCTGTTGCTGGCCAGATCGGCCAGCGGCAGCACGTGGGCCGAGGGTGTTGGCAGATCGGCATTGCCTTGCAGCAAAGCCAGATCGACACCCACCGAAATGTGATTGGCAAAGCCAGGGCATTGCGCACGCAGTTGCGTGAGGATCGGGGTGATCTTCATTGGGGTGTTCCAGAGTTGAATGAAAAGCGGTCTGCAGAACACTGCAAAACCTGTGGGAGCTGGCTTGCCAGCGATGGCGGTGGATCAACCGGCGTCTCTTTTGAATAGGCTGGCCTCTTCGCGGGCAAGCCCGCTCCCACAGGGATCTTCATCGCAGTGACAAAGCGGGGAATCAGTCCTTGGCTGCGGCCTTGGGATCAAGGCCGCTGGCATCGATCACGCAGCGATAGCTGTTCTCGCGATTGCCGCTGGCGGTGACTTTTTCAATCGACCAGCGCCCGCGCATGAAGTCTGGCCAGGTGTCATCGAGCAGCACCAGACCTTCGGCCGCCAGCAGTGGATTGCCGGGACAGGTGATCTTCACCTTGTACTTCTGCCGGAGCATCTTGCGCACTTCGCCCTCGCCGACGGCGATCGCATCGGCTTCAGTGGGTTGTTTCTGGCGCAGGGTCTTGAACGGCGCAAGCCCCGTTTCAACCCAGCGCAACACACCTGCGGCGCCATCCCAGAAACAGGTCTTGCAGCCCTTGGTCTGCTCGCGGGCAGACTCCTCCAGCGTGGCGCTGACGAACGCGTGATCGCCCGGACGGTTGTTGCTGGTCACCGACAAAGTCACGTCCGCCAGCACCTGGCCCGACAACGACTTGGTCTGGCCGGGACGGGCCAGCACGTACACGTCGTTGTAGGGTTTGGTCACCGCGTTGTACTTTTTTGCCAGGCGCGTCAGAAAGCTCATGTCGGTTTCGTTGGACTGGTCGACGTGCTCGATCCTGATCATCGCCACCTCGGGCGCGACGCGCGGTGAAAAGCCATGGCTCGACACCAGTTTGCGAAACAGCGCACCCAAAGTGGTCGGGCCATGACTGGCCGTGCGACGTTGCTTGAAGCCCGTTTCATCCTCCTTGCTGAACGGCGCCGCCGTGGCCACCAGCGTCAGGCGAAACGGGAACAGCGTCGGCGTCAGACGTGTCACTTTGAACTGGCCCTTGTCGACGAGCCCCGACTCCAGATAACCGACCTCCAGGCCGATTTTCCCGCCCAGATCCGGCAGCCCTTCGAGGCCTTCAAGATCGATGGTCAACGTCAGTTGATCAGACTCGAAACCGGCAGCGTCGATGTGTTCCCAACTGATCAGGCGTTGATTGAGCAGGGCCGAATGGGCCCCGTAGAGTCTTACCGCCGGGGTGAAACCCAGTGCCATGCAAACCTCCTTAATCCCACGCCGTGAGCGGTTTGATCGTGGCCGGTTTCGAGTCGAGTTCCGGCAACGTGACCCAGACGCCCGCAGGCAGGATCGGGCCGTGTTCGGCCAGGGTCGGGTTGAGTGTCCACAGGGCCTCTTCGGCGGTGTCATCACTGCGCCCGGTTTCGCGGTAGAGCAGCAGATTCACCGAATCACCGGCCACGCTTCGGACTTTACGCATTGTTGAACTCCGCTAGCTCAATGACCCAGTCAACGACCATTGCCGTGCCGTCATCGATGATCTGGCTCTGGGTTTCCTGAATATTGTTGATTCGCCACAGGCCCCAATTGCGACCGATGCCGTCAATCAACGGCAGCGGGATACGCTGGGCCTGCAACGCGCGCAATTCGTCGAGCCGATCCATGGCCACGGCATACATCGACTTGCCGGTGATAGTCAGGGTTTCCGGTTTTTGCCCGGTCTGGCTGGACTTGGGTTTGCTGGTGAGAATCTGGATTTCGCTCCAGCCTCCATCGGACTTGCGCGCCAGCGAGCTGTAAGCGAAGTCGCGCGACAGGCCGAAGATGAAACTGCCCAGCGCCATTTGTTGTTTCATCAGGCGACTCCATCGGTCAGGGCTGCGTCACGGCGGGTGGCGAGAGCGTTGGTGCCTACTGCGGGTGTGAATGCGGTATCGAAATGGTTGCGCATAACCTGCGAAACCACATCGCCGATTTTTTCGGCATTGAGCACATCACCGCCGCTGATCTGCACTAACGGCGAGTAGGTGTAATTGGACAGTTGCGTCTGAGCGCTGGTCAGATCCTTGACCACTTGCGCGGGGGGCGCGAGTTTGTCATCGGCAGGTTTCCCCCATTGTTCCCCCACATAGGAGCCGAGCATTCCGCCCAGAGTGCCGCCGATGAATGTGCCAATACCAGGTGCAATGAACGAGCCGATCGTGGCACCAATCGCCGTTCCAGCCAACTCGCCGGCAGCACCTTTGACAGCTTGATCATCGCCGTCACGCCAGCCCTTCAAACCTGCGTAAGCGGCATGACCAATCGCCAGCGGAGCGCCCATCTTGAAGGCGGGCAATGATTTGACCAGCGGCGGTAGAAGCTTGGATTTGGCGCCATCGACCAGCGGCATGAGCTTGGCAGTCGCGCCGCTGAGCCAACTCGGGCGCATGCTTTTGGCCATCTCGCCGACCATTTTCACGCGGGTTATCGCATCGTCAAACATCGGGGCGATTTTGGCCGTCATCGTGCTCAAACGTCCGCCTCGACCGGCGCCAGAGGAAGGAACACGAGACCGCGCGCTGGAAGATGCGCGTCGACCGGGGCGCTTTCTTTTAGGCCCCTCGCCGCCGCCGTCGTCACCGCCATTGATCACATCGGCAATATCAGCGGGCAATCGCGCCGTCGCCAGACGCAACAGTTTCGAGTTGACCGCATCCAGCACCGAGGCGACCCCGGTCTTCAGGACACCACCGACGAACGGCATGGCGGCCACACCGGCCAGCGTGAGGCCAGCCGCCAGGAACGGCAGTGCTTCAGCAGCTGAACTCAAGCCATTGACCACAGCCGTTAGCGACACTGCCAGCGCGTCAGTCATGGGCGCGAGTGCATTTCCCACCGCTGTCGACAAACGATTAAGACTCGCATCCAGCGCATTCCAGCGCCCTTGTGACGTATCGCCAAAGGCTTCGGCCGTTTTCGTCGCGGCACCGGCGCCAGAACCCAGTTCCGACGTTGCGTAGTGGTGCTTGTCGGACACCCGAGTGAAGGCGGTCTTGACGTCGTCGGGCTTCTTCAGCAACTCAAGAATGCTGGTACTGCTCTCGCCAAACAGCGTCTTCGCCGTGGCTGCACGTTCGGGTACGGATTGTTTGCCAAGTGCTGCGAGTACCGAATCAATCGCACCCGGCGCATCCGTGCGCATCTTCTCACGCAATGAATCGGGGTCCAGGTGCAACCGGGTCATCGCCGAACGCTGTTCGGTTGACGCAGCATTTTCCTTGCCGAAGACCGAGGTAAAGCTCTTCAACGCCGTACTCGCAGCGTCCTTGTCGGCCCCGCTGTTCAACAGCGCAGTGGCAAATGCTGCAACCTGTTCCGGTGTCATTCCCGATGCAACAGCGCTCTCGCCAGAGCGTTGAACGACCACGCCGATATCGGCAGGTTTGGCGTCCAGACCGCTGCTGCCCAGATAACTGACCGCATCGGCCAGATCCTGACCTTGGTATCGATCCAGCTTCAAGGAGGAACGCCAGACCGCAAGCATTTCCCCCGCGGCCTTGACGTCAAGCCGGAAGGCCGTGGCATTGATCGCCGCGTCGCCGGAGTACGCTCTCAACTCTGTCGCTCGCTGATCACCCTTGGCGCCGTCGGCAATACCAGCTCGCGCCCCGACCTGCTGGATTTGCAACAGATCCGCACCCGTCGCGCCACTGGCTGCAACCGACCGCTGAGTCGCGAGTTCCAGCGTTTGCTCCGAATGCGCTTGAAGCTGGTCTTTGTTGAGTCCAATCAACTGATTGAGCTCAACCAGCGCCGTCTCGTTAGCCATCGCCGGCTGCAGTTTTTTCGGGGGTGGACGCTGCTCGATTTCCGCCTTGAGTTTTGACTTCGGCTCACTGTTGGCGGCTGGCGGCGCCGCGATGACCTTGAACAACGACTGCTGGCTGACCAGCAGCTCGCGCAACTTGATCTGCTCCTGCGTCAGCAACCGAATGTCCTGGCTTGCCAACGCCAGTGTCAGGTTCAGATCCTGCAGCGGTTTGCCGAGGTTATCGGGCAACGTAAATCCGCCGTTTGTGTTACCGCTCTCACCGGCGTATGCGAGCGCATATTTACTCTCTGCCATGCCGCTCTACTCCTGTTTCACGCCAAGGCGAGTGATCGCTATGTCGTAGCGGCGCAACGCCTTTTCGGCGTCCCATTCCAGAATCTCCGCTTCACTTACCGGGTAAATGAGCGGGACGATATCGAGGATTACTTCGATGTCGCGTTCCGAAAGTAGGCCGCCGGCTGGTTTAAAAAATCGTCGATGCGCACCTGCAATTGGGTCCAGTCCGGGACGCTCATGTGGGCCAGATCGGGGATCATCAGACCGGTGCAGTGGGCAGTGATGAACTCGGCGCGTTCCTTGGCCGTTTTCAGTTTCTTCATCACTTTGGTCGCGCGCAGTGCCGGCATTTCCAGCGACAGCGAGGTCACGGTACGGCCGGTCACGGCGAGCGGTTGCAGCAGCTGCACTTCGTCAGGATCGTCGGACTTTTCCGCGTCCTCGACCTGCTCCAGAAAGTACGACGCCGGACGGGTCGACATCTCGTGCACGTACTGGGCGATGCTCACGTAGTCCGGGCGTTTGAGCTGGTCGAGTTCCTTGACCGACAGGCCGGTGGCGAGCAGCGCCAGTTCGAAGAACTGATCGTCTTCATCATCACCGGCGCGCTCCAGCGCTTCTTTTTGCGCGGCGTAGAACAGTGGCTTGAGCTGGATCTGCTCGATCTGCGCGCCGTCGTCGCCGGTGATCGGCGACAGCAGGTCATGCTGGGGTGGCATCCACGACATGTATGAATTCCTTGGTGATTCTTTTAGATCCACTGTGGGAGCGAGCTTGCTCGCGAAAGCGGCCAGACATTCAGCATTGATGGCCACTGACCTGGCGCCTTCGCGAGCAAGCTCGCTCCCACAGGGTTTTATGATTGCCTGTAAGCCGGGGTTACGGCATCAGCACCGCACGACGCGCATCACCGAGGATGTCAACGCCGTTGAGCACGAATTTCTGGGTGCGCACGTCGATGTCGATCACCGGTACGCCGTTTTCCAGGCGGTTGTAGGTGCGGCAGGACAGCTCCAGGTTGGTCTTGGGTTTTTCGCCCATTTTCACGGCGGTTTCTTCAAGAGATTTCAGCTTGCCGCCGACCGTGTGATAGGTGAACCAAGTGTTGCCGTCCTGATCCTGACCGGCTTCACGCACGTTCAGCAGGATGTCGTCGCCCAGCTTCACGCCCAGTGCGAGCATGACTTCGGCACCCAGGCCCTGCAGGGTCAGCTTGGCGTTGAGCGCTTTGCCACCCTTGGCCATTTCTTCGACGATGAAACGGCCGCCACGCATTTCTTCCACGTCGAATTCGATCTTCGGTGGCGTGAATTCCTCAACGGTCGCCGACAACGGCAGGCCTTGCAGGGTGGCCGCGATGGCCTGTCTTACGCGGTTGGTAAACATTAGAGAACGTCCTCCAGGAACTGCTCGATGATTTCATCGCGGGCGTTGAGTTGATAAACCATGTGTTCGTTCGGCGCGTAGCGGCCGTAGTCGATGACCACGTACCAGGTGCCGTTCTTGTACTTCTCGACGCTGTTGAGTTCCGGGTGCAGGTACACGCTGCCGCCAGGAATGGTTTCGTCGGCGACCAGGGTCTGCAGCCAGTCGTTGATGCGCTTGACCTCCTGATCCATGAACGACTTGGTCAGGTTCTTGGCCATGGCTTTCTGGCCGGCCTTGACCAGCTTGCGGCTGATCGCGTCTTCGAGGCCGACGTAGCTGATGAACTTGCCGGTGATCGAGCGGTTACCCAGCAGCGAGAAGCCGCCGAGCACGGTGCGGGCGTAGTAGCTGATGCCGTAACGGTTGAGCAGATCGCCTTCGGTGGAGGTGTCGAGGATGTTGTATTCAACGACGCGGGACACGTCTTCGGCGTAGGTCACCTGGTTGCCCGGGCTTTCCCACTGCTTGACCTTGGCCAGCGCGGCAATCGCCAGGCTGGACGGCGCGAGGAACACGTTTTTCTTCGCCGCTTTCGAGTACACCGCCGGCATGTTGTGCACCACCAGGCAACGGTCGAAACCGAGGTCGGCGCCGCCCAGTTCCTGGCTGTAAGTCACCTGATCAGCGACCGAGGCATCCTTGCCATCCAGCACCACACGGGCCTTGATGCGCTTGCCGAACGAGGCGAACTCACTGGCCACCGCTTTGGTGCCGGTGAAGCCTGGCGCGCCGATGATGGTCAGGTCTTCCGGGACGCTGCCCAGTGCGGCCAGCCCGAGCTTGCGGCCGGTGGCTGGCTCGACACCGCCGATCACTGCGTTGACGGTGTCGGCCGGGGTCGCGCCCGCCTCGACGATCACCACGTAGACCGGCACCTTGACCACTTTGAGAATCTGGTAAACCGCGTGGTACAGCGTGCCCTCTTCGGCACCGGTCGGATCGAGCAGCGCGTGGGTGGTGAAGCTGTTGATGCGGAACGGTGCGTTACGCGGAATCAGCGGATCGGCTTTCGGCGCGGTGCCGACCAGACCGATGACGTTGTCACCCAGGCCACCCATGGCCTCGGGGGATTCAGTGGCATTGACGCTAATGCCGTTGTGCTCGAAGTTCAAAACCTCAGCCATGGTTAGTCAGCCTTCTTGGCAGCGGCCTTTTTGGCCTGGGTGGTAGGTGTTTTCAGTTCCAGTCGCCCGGCGCTGTGCAGGGCACTGGCCTCGACGTCGAGCAGATCAAGGTCTTGACCGACGCTCGACCAGTGCCCACCGCCGGTGGGGAATGGAACGAGCACGGTGTAGGTTTGGCGGGTTGCCATTTTTCGTTTCTCCATAAACGGGAAAGCCCCTCGTGGGGAGGGGCTTGGCGGGTGTTGAATGTATTGGGCGGACAAGAAAACGCCCCGGGGTGCGGGGCGTTTATTCGGGTTCGGGAGCACGCCATTGAGGCGCTGACGGTCGGTATTGAAGCTGGGGGAACTCGTCAGACTGCGGCCAATTTCGCAGCGAGCGACGGTATGCCTGTAATTGCGTGTACTGAAGAACAGTCAACGTCGTGCTGTCTCCGACCTCTGACTCATCCCGATGACGCGAAATAATACCGTCGGTAGTGACAAGTTGAGCATCACGCCAACTGCGCTCATTGGACTTGAGTGACGTAAATGATTGCGGAGGATCAATCAACAATGGATAACCATCCTCGCCAGCAGAAATAACCCTACCTTTCGATTGTCCTTCGAGAATTTGCGCATGCAGTTCATTGGTGATTTCTACCGCATTCGCGGGAATAACGCTGTGTACAGTCCGATCATAAAAACCACCGGTGTCTTTACTGAAATACATCATTAATCCCCTATGGCTATGTAGTCAAAATTTCCACTGCTCAATGCAAAGGAGCTTCCACTCCAGTTCACCGACCTGACCGTAACCCCAAACTGACTTTTCCCAGTTGTGCCATAGGTCGTAAAGTTTGAACCACTCCACCCACTAGCTGTACTTTCGTTGACAACCACTTGCCGGCAGGCTGTGGGAAATGCAATCGGAAACACTATGGATACAGTACCGAGATTAGTGGTTCCCGAACCTCTTTGAATAATCATTCCTCCTGGTAGTTTCTGGTAGCCGTTCTGCAGCAACGACGCCGAAAACTCATTGGAGTACTTCAGTGAAGCAGCGCCTTCCTCAACGACATAATTGTTGTCGCCACAAGTAACAACAAGATTGGAACCGCTCTGAACCGTAACACTGGTAAGCGTTTTAGCTAGCGCTACGATGGTGTCATTGCCCTGACGATTCAGTGTCACGTCAGCTGTTCCGATGTTCAGGACGTAGAACTTGGACCCAACGGGGCTGGCGACCAGCGGAGGCAGTGTCACGACGCCCGGCCCAGTGATAACGATTCTGCGCCCGGCCATGGCCGGAGTCAGCGAAGCCGGTAAAGTCACGATGTTCGTCTGACCGCTGAAATTTCCTAGCGCACGCTGAACGAACTCTGTGGTGGCCAGTGCCTTGCCGGTGTCGAACTGTGGCTGAGTGGTGAATACAGGTGCGCTGATAACACTTGTGTAGCGGATGGCGATGCTTCCACCTATCAAACGCCATTGTCCATTTAACCTGATGAACTCTGCCGTATCCCCCAGACCAAGAACAATTGGCCCAACAACCCCGGTCGACGTATTCAGGGTGTCTCCACCGGCGTTGGCGGAAATCGTTACAGCCCCGGTACCAGCGCTGACTATCGTGATGATCGCAGCTGCCGTAGCGGGAACCGACGAGGTCGGCGGGAGGGTGCAAGTGATCGGTCCGACATTCGAAAGACTGACTAGTCCACCAATGTCAGCCAGCGTCACGACATAACTAGTACCAACCGATTTGAACGACGAATATTGCAATCCATGGCGCCGCACGAACTCAGAGTTGACCAGCAACTGACTACCATCGAATTGCGCCGGCGTTGGACAGATCGGCCCCCCCTCAAACGCGGGCGACATCAAACGGGCAAAACCTGCCGTCACGTCCTGGAACGTCAATGGGGTTGTATCAAGTACTATCGGGCCATCTGTAGTCAGCTGCCAGATCGTATCAGCGAGGGTTGCCCCTGCTTCCACCGTAACCTCTAGATTAGGCGTTACCTTCGCACTGGTATCGGCATCTTTCGCCCGAATCCAGGAACCATTTGCCGCAATGTAAATTCCGTTGTCTTTTGCTTGCGTCTGGTTTTTAACGAGCACGCGATCGCCTGAAATGACAGCAACCGCGTCAATCATTTGGGCGCCGCTCAATACGATATTTGCCTTGGTTGCGACCCGTACCGACTGTTTTTTGTCGAGCTTAGCCAGTTCATCCGCCACGTAACCAGCCACCCACGCACGGGTGGCCTTGACCACCGTGTCATCAATCAGCAACGTCACCAGCGACGCATTGCTGGTCTCGAAAATCGAGCGAATGTAGAACTCTTTACCCGACCCCGACGTCGCCAGCACCGGCTTGAACGACTCAGGGTATTTGACGATGGCGTAGAGAATCCCGGTGTCGGTCCACAGCCCGGCTTCACGCACGTACCAGCCGCCAACATCCGGCGGAATAGTGACTTCGGCGAGCAGCCAGCTCGGATTCTTCTCGTCCTGGAACAGCGCGTTGAGCGGACCGCGCCAGACTTCGCGTTTCAGCGCGGTAGCCGTCGCGGCCGGGTTGTAGACCGCGCCGCCGCCGTCGCCGACGGAAATCTGCGTCAGCTTGATCGGCAGGCCCGCAGCCTTGCACGCCGTTTCGTAGGCAATCCCTGCGTTGGTGAGCAGGGTGTAATAGTCAGCCATTCAGGCCCCCTGAGGATAAATAGTGGATGTTTCGACGGTGTACATGCCGGCAGCCAGGAACGCCTCTCCCGAGGTTTCGAGCCCTTCGATGAACACCGGATAAACCGTGGTCAGCTCACCGCAAAAGGTCGCAGCGGCAATGGAATGACTGCCGAACGCGCTCAAGCCCACCGTCACCGAAAGAATGTCCCGCTCGCTCTTGGCATCGGCCAGACGCCGGTCGAGACGGGCGTCGATTTCTGCGCTGTAAGGCTGGTCGCTAAAGGCGCGCACGCTGAAGCTGTATGGCACGCCGGGCGGCGTCTGTTCGTACCAGGCGCGGACTTCGGGGCGCAGTTGCAAACCCTTGGCCGCGTTCTCCAGCGCCTTGCGGGTGCCCGCCTGGCGCGCAGTGGGCCAGGCCAGTTCGACGGTCAGGCGCTTCTCAGTTTCCGGTGCGCTGGTGCTCCATTCGGCGACACCGCGATCCGCTGCCAGATACGGCAGGAAGGCGACCGGCGTTTCGTTCGGATTCATCAGTTCGGGGAACGGCGGCGCGATGCGATCAAGCAGTGCGCCGAAGCCCAGATCCAGTCCACGTTCGAGTGCCGAGCTGTTGGCCGGCAGCAACGTCGGGCGATGCGTTGGCTCACTCATAGCGTCAGCACCTCGACCTCGACCGCCGTGCAGTACGGCGCCTCGAAGGCGCTGGTGATGATCGGCGCCAGCGGCTCAAGAATCTGCAGTTGCACGGCGCCGGCGCTGTGCAGTGTGTAGTCGATCCAGCTCGGATCGACCCGCCCTTCGAGGCGATGGCAACTGTCGGCGTAGGCTTGCAATTGCTGTTGTGCGGCGACTTTGGTCAGGCCCGAGTCGGGGCCGGAATTGATCTTCGCCACCACGCGAATCTTGTAGCGCTGAATGTCGGCAGCCTTGACCGTGACGAGGTCGGTTTCCGGTCGCACATCAGGGCGGGCGAAGTGCTGACGCACGCCATCAAGCAGGGCTTGCGACGGTGTCCCATCTCCCTCCCGAGCGAGCACCGTGACCTGCACTTCGCCCGGTGCGGTGCGGCGACCGTTGCCGTCCTTGACCTGTGCGGCGAGGCCGTCCGGGTTGAAGGTGTAGGTGACATTCACCACACCTCCATCCGTCGATTCGACCTTCACCGTTGGCCGTTCACCGAGGGTGAATACCTCGCGGCGATACTGCATCCGCGAGCCCGCAGCCGGGGCATGTGGCGCCAGGTAATAACGCAGCCGGGCGTCGTCGTCGCTTTCATAAATCGGTGGTATTGGCGGGAAGGCTGCTGGGTCGCCCGCGTCGAGCAACTGCCTTTCAAGGCCCATGTCCGCCAGGCGTGCGTCGAGGTTGCTGCCGGTCGCCCACCACGCCAGCATCTGCTTGATGCGGGCGTTGTATTTGCGCTCGTGGGTTTGCAGGCGTACGCAGAAGGCTTCCAGCGCCAGGGTCAGCAGTTCGCTCTCGTTGTCGAGGCTGGTCTTGAGTTTCGCTGCGCTGTCCGGCGCTCGGGCGCCGACGTACTCGACGACGAAGGTCTTGAACTCGGCGAGCAAGTCTTCGAAGGCGTCGACAGTGATCAGCGCCGGTTCGGCCAATTGATTCTGGCCGGGGATCAACATGCTCATGTCACGACCTCGAATGTCTGTTGACGGTTTTTCCAGGTACCGGCGAAGCGCAGCAGCAGACCCGCGCCCTGGCGGCTGGCGACGATCACGCTCGGCTGAAAATCGCTGATCCCGTTCTGCGTGTTGTAAAACGCTTGAGCCGCGTGGCTCTGGGCCAGAAGCAAAACGTCGTCACCGAGGTTCTGCCCCAGCAGCGTGGGGATCAGCGAGCCATAAAGGGGCCTTTTTTGCCGGGTGCCCAGCGGCGTGGTCAGGGCTCGTGTCGCGCGCTGCACAAACTGCAGCCAGTCGTCGACCGTGGCCCCGGAGTCTCTATCGATTCCGATCATGGGAAGCTCTTGATTCAGGGGCTGATGACGCGGCCCTGGTGATCCACCAACGGGCCGCTGAAGTGCACGCCCGAGGCGTCGATGCTCAGGCCGACGCCGCCCAGTTGCAGGCTGATCAGCTGCGGCGTCATCGTCAGTTGCGCCGGGCCGATGCTCAGTGCAAGCGACTCGCGAGAACCGGTGAAAGCCGCCGGGCCGTTCTGCCAGTGCAGAATGTGTGTGGCGTCGTCGTAACCGCTTTCAGTGCCGTCGACATAAACGCGGCGCGTCAGCGTCGGTACCGTCGCCGTCGGCGGAAATCGGTCACTGTTGAGGCCGAACAACGCCACGCTCTGCGCGCCGCTTTCACCGCTGCCGTAGTTGAGCAACAGACACTGCTCGCCCACGCTAGGAATCCGCGATTCGCTCTGCGTTCCGGCGCTCGGGTTGAAGAACTTGATGGCTGGTGTCAGCAGTCCACCGTGGCTGACCTGGCAAGTGTTGCTCGCCGCATCGACTGTCTGACAGATGCCGATGCGACAGAAACTCTCGGCGCGGCGGTGCAAGTCGTCGATCTCCGCTTCCATCTCCGCCAGCCGCTCGATGATCGGCCCCAGTTGCATGCGCAGTACTGCGTCGAACATCGGTCAGGCCTCCAGCACGGTGTATTGGTCGGGGTCGTCGATGTTGCTGACTTCCCAGGTACGGGCGAATTTGGGCGTACCGAGCGGGTCGTCGAGCAGCGTCGGGCCGAGGTAGAGGGTCTGGGTGAAGGTCAGGGTCCACGCCTTGTATTGCTGCTCGGCGCGGATGAGCACTGACGGCAAACCATCAATGTTCATCGGCAAATCGCATTGATCGCCGGGCAGGTTCCAACGGTTGTCGGTGATCAGGTTTTTCAGCACCGCGATCAGATCGCACGCGGCAAATGCACTCGCAGAAAGTGCCGGAATGACTTGCAGCGATACGGTCATGACGTGGGCGATACGTCCGTCGGCGCCACGCACTCCGGGCGCATTACGGTCGAAGTCAATCAATGCCCAGGCCTGAGCGCCGGGTGCTGTGAAGTCGTCGTGATTGCCAACCTGCAGAGTCAGGCCGGCGCTGTTGCGCAAGGTTGTCGCCATCGCCGTGAACAGCTGCGAAGGCTGCTGGATCGGTGCGGGCATGCATGACCTCCTTTTCAATTGTCCACGCGCAGCCCCGCCGCATCAGTTGCAGCGAGGCAGGAAAGTGTTGAGTTACTGGGGATCGCGCGGCGGGGGAACTTCGCAGACGCCGATGCGCTTGGCGGCCCAGCGTTCGTAAAGACCGATGGCCACGTCGGCACCGGCCATGGCGGTCAGGCAACCGAAGGCACCAGCGGCCCAGATGGATAATCCGGCGGCATACAGCAGCATGATCGCCGAGACGCCGCAGATCATGCAGGCGCCGGAGCGCAGCGCCAGACGCCGTAGCAATGACCAGCCACGAGCGCCTTCCTTGTCGGCGCGCCACATTTCGCCGGACACCCCGCCCACCACGGCGAGGAGGATGACCAGCCAGATCGGCATGTCCGCCAACGCTTGTTGCTCGTTTGTCATGTCACGCCTCCTGGTTTCAGTTGATGAGTGATGTGTGTTGGGTTCAAGCGATGTCTCTTCAGGTAGGCATTCCAAAAAGCCCGGTGGTGAGACCGGGCTTTTCAGTAATGCGCTCCCGCTGACGGGGTTGACGCTTATGCCTGAATCAGAACGGAGCCACTGGCCAGTCAATCGTGTAGGGATAGCCAGCCTGTTTCTTCACGTCGCTGACTGCAACGTAATATTGCTGATAAGCGAGCCAAGCAGCTTCTTCCTCTGGCGTGGCAACACCGAGATTCACTTTGTAATTGACCGGGTTGATATCAAGCCAGCCAGCGGCTACACCGAGCCGCTGTCGTACAAACAGCATTACCTGATCAACATGGTCTTGATAAGTGGGCTCAGAAAACTCCCAGCCATTCGCGCCGTATGTAGCCTTCCAGCCCACTTGAACGACGGTGTCGATTGCAAATCCGGACCAACTGCCGGATATGCCCGGGGGATTGGTGTCAGGTTGTTCCTCAGAGACCTGAATCATTACGGCTTTGGGGTACGCAGCAATATTGCTCATTTCAATGAAAACGTATTTCTTCATAATATTTCCTTATAACTAAATGGGTCGAGATTGAGTTCTCGATGCGCCGCAACTATTCAGTAAGGCGCAACTGGCCAGATGATATTTGTCGGATAGCCGGACTGTTTCTCAATGTCGCTGACAGCGATGGAATACTGCTTGTGAGCCAGTAGCAACGCCTGTTCTTCTGGGGTAGCTACACCGGTTTCAACCTTGAAACCCAGGGAGTTCAAGAGCAGCCAGTTGCTGGCAACATTGAGCAATTGCCATTTCTGCGCCTGAGCTTCGTTGCGATAGTCTTGGTCAGTGGGAGCTGTAAATGTCCAGGAACCGGCAAATTCTGCTTTCCACCCAACACGAATGTCTGTGTTGCCTGTGACATCTACCCATGTCGATCCCGGCGAAAGAGTTGGATCGGGCGCTACTTCGCTTTCTTTCAGTTGAGTGACTTTGATGTATTCAACTAGTGCATAGAGATTCATTTCATACCCCCGGTTTTTGTTCATGAATGCCGCGATGAAATCAGGCAGGCATTCCAAAAAGCCCGGCAATGCACCGGGCTTTTCAGTAATGCGCTCCTTCGCCTTCCTTCAAATCCTGTATTCGAGAAGGAAGCTGACTTTTCGGCGCTACTGGCGCGGTACGAGTCCATTCAAAATGTTTTTCCGACCGCGGTCCCTGCCCGCCGGATAACTGCTCTTGGTGCTTTACGCTGCACACCCGGGTCAGTTGCCAACCCTCTGAACCGTTGAGGCCGGTTCATCGCTGCCTGTTCTTGTGGAACTAAAGAGCTGTTGTTGCCAGCCGCTTTGTCGAGCGGCTTGGTGGCAAGAATATGCATGGATGCATATACAGTCAATGCATAAATGCATTTATTTATGCGCAAGAAATGCACTGACGCATGCGGACCGCATAAATCAAGGCGTCGAGGATTTTGTTCAGGCGAAAAAAAACCCGCCATGCGGCGGGTTTTCCGAGACGGTGAAACTATCGGGCGTACATGCCCCACCAGAAGACGTGACCGAGGATGACAATCTGCTCTTCCTGCATGTCCTGGAAGCTGTAGTCCTCGTCCGGATGCTCATCGCGGTTAAAGCTGCGCAGACGGATGCCGGTCGGCAGGCGATAGAGTTGCTTCACGCGCAATTGACCGTTGTGGTTGATCGCGTACAGGTCGCCATCGATGATGTCGCCAATGCCGCACTTGCCGGCGTTGACTCCGACCGTGGCGCCGTCCCGCAACACCGGCATCATGCTGTTACCGCGCACTGTCACGCATTTGGCCTGGTCGAACTGCACACCGTTATGGCGCAGGCTGCGCTTGCCGAAGCGCAGGCTAGAGCGTTCGCTCTCTTCGATGACGAATCTTCCTGATCCAGCAGCCAATTCAACCTCGCGAAGAAAGGGCACCGACACCTCGTCGTCATCGACAGGGGTATCGTCGTCCCACAGGCTTATGTCCTTGAGTTCCGCATGCACGTCATCGCGCGCGCCGCCGGTCGCGGTCGGGACATCGGCGCGGCCGCGCAATTGATCGGTGCTCACATTGAAGTATTCGGCAATCTTCGAAATGTGTTTATCCGAAGGATCGACGATCTTCCCGCTGAGAATCCGCGAGAGCGTTGATTGAGGCACGCCGGTGCGACGGTGGAGCTCCGTGGGGGAGATCCCGTGCTGGTCGAGCAGTGCTCTTAAGACGGAGGATACGTTGCGTTTTTGCATAACGCGCATATTGCTTGAAGTTTTTTCCGAAGACAAATGCTGATTTGCATAAGTCGTGCATATATCACAATTAAACACAGAAAGTGCCAGCAGGCCGTCATGCCTGCGTCGAGCCGACGGCCCATGGTAACCTTGCGCCCATCGCGGAAAAGCCCGGCGGTTGCCCTCGCTTTTGCCCTACATCATTTAACGAGTTACCTGACAATCCGATGAATAAAGCCGTCTCCGACCTGTCCTCCCACACCCCGATTGTGGAGTAGTATTTGTGGATTTTTAGCGGCGGGCCCATGTTTGCGGGCGGTCGCGCACGACCAAGGCACGTTGCATAAATGCATATTTGGCATTGAATGGCATAGATCGGCGTGTGGTTTGCCCCATTTTTGCCCCATCCATATCCTGTCGATCCGAGGAAAGGTCCATAACCAGGGCACTGCGTCATCCTCTGATTTACTTCCAGCGTCCGGTACGAAACAGTGTCATGTCTAGGCAATAGCTCGACTGAGATCGGGAAGCTATAGTTTAGTTAGGATCAGCGTCGTTCGTGACGCGCGAGAAGGCATGATGAGTTCATCATAAATAACAAGGAACAGGTATGGCGAGGAAGGCGACACCACAGACTGTAATGCAGCCGAAGCTATCTCTGAATGAAGGGCAGATTAGGCGTGGAATTGAGCGGCTACAGCAACGAATCGCAGATCTTGATGCATTCGACCTGAATACCATGCAGGGGAGCACCTCGCCTGAGCTCAAAGCTCTTGAACGTAGCATTGAAGACACTCTAGAGCGGTGTTTTGGCACGAATACGTCTGCCTCAATTCGATATAACGAGGCGCATAATCTTCACTATCAACCGACAATATGGGTTTCTGGCATGCCCGACCCTGATTACAAGGGTATTACGGGAAAAAAGATTAGCCATGCAAAAGCATCGCTAGAACAAGCTATCAATGCATTAAACACGGATCTGGAGGATTTAGACGGCGCCCCCCACCTCAATGCTGCCTCAAAAACAAAGTCTAAAGATAGCTCACCCAGAGTATTCCTTGTTCACGGACATGATGAGGCCGTTAGGGAAACCGTCGCACGTTTCATTGAGAGGTTGGGTATTGAAGTCATCATTCTTCACGAGCAGGCGAACAGCGGCCGCACCATAATCGAGAAAATTGAGCACCATTCAGAGGTTGGAATGGCGGTAGTGTTACTAACGCCGGATGATGTTGGAAGTAAGATTGGAGGAAAGCTAGAACCCCGTGTCAGACAAAACGTACTATTGGAGCTCGGATACTTTATTGGGGCACTAGGTCGCAGTAAAGTTTGCGCCCTAAAGTCCGGTGATGTAGATATACCAACAGACTTCGCCGGTGTAGTTTGGACTCAGATGTCGGGTGATTGGAAGACTGCTCTCGCACGCGAACTTAAAGTAGCCGGTTATGAGATCGACTGGAACAAAGTGATGAGCTAGTTTGGAATCCCCATTCTGTACTTGTGATCACTCAGATTGCGCTAACACGCGGGACGCCAATCAGATGTTCATGCCCACTCGCGGTATTGCGGACGGGCATTTTCCCTTAAATTTCTACCCAAAGCGGCCAAACAGCTCCTAGCCAACACGGGGAATTCGGATAAGCTGATTCCACATTAACTGTGGAGAATGGGAACGTGAGCGATCATGATCAGCAGGACAACGAACCAGTGATCCCCGTGGCGACCGTCGACGACCTTGAGCGCATCAATCTTTCGTCGATTCTTACAATGACGAACAGTCTCCACTTCCATACATTGCAGGACGTATTTCATGTGGCGGCTCGTGCTGCCAGCGAGTCAGGGGATGCCGCTGCCGAACGTGGCTACAGAGTCCTATCTGTGATTTGCAGTTACCACTTCGATCCTAATCGGACTGACGCATTTAGGCCTCAAATGATCATGGATGGTCGGAGGTCACTCATACCGAGCGACTTCGTTGGGGAGCAACAGTCTGCCCTCATTCAGGTCACGGAGCGAATCGATCACCCATTACTAAGAGCACGGATTGCTGATAGTTGTTGGTACACGAACAGAAAGCTCCATAAAATGGCTGAACTTGCTTCCAGCTCTTACCTTGACGCCGTAAATCTATTTTTTACTGGAGGTCTGCTCTATCAATATGAGTCAGATTTCGAAGTACCATCAAAAGTTGTTGACCTGATTGAGCGAGCGTTTGCGCTATACGCCTCAACCGGAAAGAGAAAATCCATTCCAAACCACGGCAAAGATACCTTTTCAAAAGCTTATGACACATCAAAACAAAAATTGAATCTAATCGCATTCCACAGACTTTCGTCTCTTGGTCAGAATTTTGAATTACTTGAATGGCGGGAAATTGCTGAAGATGCTGAGTCAATGGCCATTGCGACCAAAGACAAACAATATGCTGAGGCGGTGAAAAAAATCTGGCTCCATGCAGCATATGCATACTCCAAAATTGGCGAACAGGACGCTTCAACTCGGTGCAAGATAAGTGCAGTAGATCAAACACTAAGAATGAGGGACGCAGTAAGCTCATCTATGGCGAAAGCGTCATGGACGAGGGATGCAATTGGTGAACTCAGGGCTATAGGGGGTATGACTGAGCAAATCAAGGCATTAAAGTTAGAATTACAGCAATACGAGGAAGACTCGTTATCTGAATTAGGCGAATTCAGCATCCCAGTTGATTTAACCGACGCGCGACAGGCAACGATTGAGGATTTTGAGGAGCTAGATGTTAACGAAATGTTATACCGACTGGCGTTCGCTTCGAGGCCTCCTGAAAAAATCGCTCTACATAAAAACTGCCTTAAGAAAAAGGATAAGTACGTCTTATCTTCAACTATGGGGAAAAGCTATTCTGATCAAGAAGGCAAGATGATTGCGCAATCACCATCAGCCGGTTTAGGAGAAAAACCTTCTGAAGCTTGGTTCGACCATGAAAGTCTGACGGAAGTTGGATTTCATTATCATGTTGAAACCGAGGCGTTCATTAAGCCTGCTTGCATCACCATGGCTCAATATGAATGTATCGACGAGAGACATTTGGAGCCGCTCGTTTTCCACAGCGCGTTTGTACCGCCAGGGCACGAGGCCATTTTTGCACTGGGCTTTGCTCGGATGATCCAAGGGGACATGGTTTCGGCTGTGCACGCGCTCATTCCTCAGCTGGAAAACTCTCTAAGGTACGTACTGACTAACCGTGGTTCCAGAACCGCAAAACTCAATGTTGACCTAACTCAGGAAGATCAGTCACTCAGCCAAATGTACTCAAACCGCAAAGAAGAACTCGAACAGGCTTTTGGCAAAAACATCACCTACTTGGTCCATTTGCTGTTCAACTTGAAAGGCGGACCTATGTTGAGACATGAAATGGCTCACGGAAAGCTAACTGTTGGCAACTGCTATAGCGCTCCATGCATCTACGCATGCTGGCTAATGTTCCACATTACCTGCTGCCCCCTCGTGAGCATCTGGAAAACTCACATTGCTCCGGCAATCCAGGAGGTGGTTCATTGACCGATTAACACTGGTGATTTCGAAATGGCCTACGAACTCACGTAATCGCCCTAAGCCACGTAATACATCAGGGCAATCCTAGGTAGTAGGCAGGCGCTTATTACCGACAGTTAACTGTCCACAACTGATCTAAACGCGTGGTATAGCTCTGGCTCATCATTTCCCGACGCATGCCCCAATTTGGATTGCTCGGCACACTGGCGGACCGGAGCATACCCCTCCCCCACCGTCTATTGATTTCGTCCAACACCGCCATCACCCTTGTTGCTTCAGTGGGCTGAGAAATGGCAAACAGATCATCCGTGTATTCACCCGGCTGGCACAGATTCAGCAATAGGACTTCCGCCTTGCTGTAACTGAAGCCAGGACGGAACACGCGATCAAGTGCGTCGACGGCCGCCGTCGTTAACAGCCGAACGTCATCCGTTGGGTACGGTAGATCAATCACTACACCGTTTGCGTATTTAGCCTCATCGGGATTGAACATGCCGGTGCGAATGCTGACGCGGATCTTCTTGCACAGAGACTTTTGTGCCCGCAGCTTTTCCGATGCCCGCATCATGTAGGTTGCCACTGCCTCCTTGATTGGCGGCAGCTCCTTCAGTCTTTTGCCGAACATCCGGCTGCAGCAGATCTCCTGCTTTGGCGGATCCGGCTCGTCCAGCTCCAGGCACGGCGTGCCAGCCAACTCCCGAGCAGTTTTCTCGATCACAACGCTGAAGTTTTTTCTCAACGTCCACGGGTCGGCCTTGGCCAGATCCATGGCGGTTTTGATACCCATGCCATCCAAATGCATTTTCATGCGCCGGCCTACTCCCCACACCTCCGCTACGTCCGTATTACGCAGTACCCAGTCGCGCTTGATTGGGTCGCAGATGTTCACGACGCCACCGGTTTGCGCCTGCAGGCGTTTGGCGGTGTGGTTGGCCAGCTTGGCCAAGGTTTTGGTGTGAGCGATGCCGACACCGACCGGGATGCCCGTGCAGCGCAGCACCCGGCTCCGGATCTTGCGGCCGAGGGCGTCCAGGTCATTAATGCCGGTTAGGTCGACGAAGGCTTCGTCGATGCTGTAGACCTCAACGGCCGGTACCATCGACTCGATAAGTGTCATGACACGCTCACTCATGTCGCCGTATAGCGCGTAGTTAGAGGAGAACGGGACGATGCCGTGCTGTTTGAGCTTGTGCTTGATCTGGAAGTACGGCTCGCCCATTTTCACGTAGGGCTTGGCATCGTAACTCCGCGCGATGACGCAGCCGTCGTTGTTCGACAGAACCACGATAGGCACCTTGGCCAGGTCTGGGCGGAACACGCGTTCACAGCTGGCATAGAAGCTGTTGCAATCGATCAGGCCGAATACTGGCAGCGTCTTAGACATGGCTGCGCACGCTGCTGGTGATCACACCCCAAATTGCCAGCTCGTCGCCTTCGAGGACATACCGTGGCGGATACTTGGGATTTTCCGACATCAGGATGACGTCTCTACCGCGAAGGCACAGGCGCTTGCACACGGGTTCGTTGTTCAGCAACGCAATGACGATGTGGCCGTGAGCTGGCTCGATTGATCGATCGACAATGGCCAGGTCTCCTTCGTAGATCCCGGCGCCCTGCATACTTTCGCCTGTGAGCGACACCAGATAGACATGTGGCGCACGAATGTTCAGCACTTCGTCCAACGATATCTGCGCTTCGATGTGATCCGCTGCCGGCGAAGGAAAGCCGGCCGGGACTCGGAAGAGACACAGCGGCACCTTCAAGCCGCCCTGACTGATGGGACCTAGAATTGAGTAACTCATGACGCACGACTTCCAGAACTGTACGAATATACAGTTAACTTTCTGAATGGCTTGCGGTCAATTTTTGTAGGAAATATCAGATAGGCGGGCGGGCAATGTGCGGACGACTCTCGCAGTACAGCGGCATTCACGACTTCGTTGCCGCATTGAGCATGCCCAACGCGCTCGTCAACCACATCGGGGATTTGCCGCTCGAACGCTACAACGCAGCTCCCACAACACAGCTTGCGCTCTTTCACCAGGAGGAAGGATTTCTGCATGCGGACATGGTGCGCTGGGGCTGGCGTCCGCATTGGGCGAAAGATCGTGCGACCCCCATCAATGCTCGAGTAGAGAAAGTCGCTCACGGCCCATTTTTCCGTGCCATCTGGCCGCATCGAGCTATTGTCGCGATCAATAACTGGTTCGAGTGGGTGGATGAAGGAGGGCCTAAAAAGCAGCCGTACTTGATTCGCCGCCGGGACCGGGCGCCAATTCTGTGCGCTGCAATTGGGCAATATCCAAGCGTTGGGCGAGCACCCAGCTAACACGACGGCTTCGTGATCATCACCGCCGACAGTGCCGGCGGTATGGTGGATATCCATGATCGACGGCCGGTAGCGCTTTCACCTGAGCTAGCGCGTGAATGGCTGGATCCAGCAACACCCAAAGAGCGCGCCGAAGAGTTGGTGCTGAATGAGGGCGAGCCGACAGATGTATTTGAATGGTTCAAGGTGGATCGAGCGATTGGCAACGTTCGCAACCAAGGGGCTGCGCTCATCGCACCCGCGAACCCAACACCGGGCTAACCTGCGCACGTTGATTGCTTGCAACACGATTTACAACTTTCGTGTAAATAACAGATTAACTGTTTACGCGTGGCGAATACTTGCGAAGCCAGTAATAACAAGCGCTTCGCTCTCCCTCAGCCGGAAAAAGACCACGCCTTACTTACATACGTATGTACGTAATTTCCACTTTGCGTGTAATAAACAGATGTAGGACGAATTCGAAAAATAGGTCAGATCAGTCATATACACCCTTTGCCCGATACCAGCTTGCGATATACACCCATTGCCCTAATCCCCGACCGCCATATACACCCTTAGCCCTAGTACCTACAAGGTGACGCGGGCGCATACACATTCAGCCCTACTACAACTTCCCTGAGTGGAGTCGCGGAAGCAGACGTAATTAATTTCGATCAACCATTGACGAATACCGCAATAAACATCTAGTTTAAAAACAGATCGACCTACTCCTTTCCGCTACCGCGCCCATAAGCGCGGCATGTTTCTTTGCGAGAATAAAAAATGAATGTTCTGATTCTTCTGATGGCGACTGTCGAGTTTCTTATCAAACTCACCGAACTGTTGCAGCTCTGGGGCATCGGGTGTCCCGGGTATGCCCCATGGTGATCAGAACAATCCACCAAGCGCCGCCGGTTCCCAGTTCATGATCACCAGCTCACCACTGACTTCGGCGCTGCCCTGTCGCTGGTTGGTTGTAGTGTAACGAATGTCCAAGGTCTCAAAATGGAAGCCCTCGAACACACGGCGGATATCCGGATGGTCGTTGATGCTGACCATCACCTTGCCCTTGCAGCGGCGCATGAAGTTTGCCATCCGTTCGTAGTTCTCGAATGGAAAGTCCACGCCATAACCGGCTGTCTGCCAGTAAGGCGGATCCATGTAATGGAAGGTGTGGGCACGGTCGTAGCGTTCAGCGCATTCAAGCCAGGGAAGGTTTTCGACGTAGGTGCCGGTCAGACGCTGCCACGCGGCCGAGAGGTTTTCCTCAATGCGTAGCAGGTTGATGGCCGGTGCGGTGGTCGCCGTGCCGAACGTCTGTCCCGAGACCTTACCGGCAAAGGCATGGTGCTGCAGGTAGAAGAATCGGGCGGCGCGCTGGATGTCGGTGAGGGTTTCGGGGCGGGTCATTTTCTGCCATTCGAACACCTGCCGCGAGCTGAGCGCCCATTTGAATTGGCGCACGAACTCTTCGAGGTGGTTCTGCACGACGCGGTAAAGCGTGACCAGGTCGCCGTTGATGTCGTTGAGGACTTCGACCGGCGATGGTTGGGGCTTCATGAAGTAGAGCGCGGCACCGCCGGCAAAGACTTCGACGTAGCATTCATGTGGCGGAAAAAGCGGAATGAGGCGGTCGGCCAGGCGGCGTTTGCCGCCCATCCAAGGGATGATGGGTGTAGACATGAAAGCAAGACCTTTACTGTATGGATAAACAGGTGCTAGGCTCGCCGCGCTTTGTGCACGGAGCAAGAGCCTTGGCTGGACTTGCAGGGACCATCTGCAGGGACGGCGGTCGATCCGGATGTTGACGCATCTGAACCGGCCGCTCTTTTTTCACTTCGGTATTGAGACTTCTTTGGCGTATGCCTGACAGGCCGCGAGGGCAATTAGCCCCCGGTCGCCGTCATCGGTGACGCTGATAATTCGTTGAGCATGCGCTGGGTCAAGTTCGGCTCTTGTGGGGCCATGAACCACGCCGCCGGTGGCGGTGGTGGCTGACACCGATCGGTTGTTAGCGCCGGTGGTGGCGTCGAGTAGGACTGACAGGCGCAGATCAGCAGTGGCAAGGCGGTCGCGCAGGCGACCTTGATCACGTTGGACATCGCTCAAGGCTCGGTAATGGATTTGTTCACTGGTTGCCAGGCGCTGCTCAAGCGCGAGGCGTTTGTCCTGTTCGGCACGCTGCTGCTCGGCTGAGGCCTGATTCAGTTCGTTTAGGGTTTCGGTGTGGAGTCGGGCCTGCTCTGCGAGCTGTTTGCCGTAGCGCCAATCCTGGACTTGCCAAGTAATGGCCGCGAAACCACCGACCAAGAGGACCAGCAGCACTCCTTTTGCCAGCAGCCGATACGGCGCCGGGATCAATTCGCCGAGACGCATAGCACCGCCCTCGCCCGCCCCCACAACTCCAGCCGATCCTGCAGGCCGTTGAGACCGCCATTGATCCTGCGGGTGATCGTGTTGAATTCATTTTGATCGGCCAGCGCGTTCAGACCATTCACTGACCAGAACCATGCGGCCGACTCAGCGGCCCACTGCGGCAGTTCCAGCAGCTCAGGCGTGCGCAGCAATCGCTCGTCACCGAACAGCGCCAAGCTGCAGCGCAGGTAATTGTCGTGGCCTGTTACCTGGATCAGGCCGCGACCGCGATAGCGCTGGCCATCACCATCCGCTGCCGGCGTGTTGCCCAGTTTCGCAGCTAGGTTGCCGGTGTCGTATTTGCTCAGGTACTGATCGCCGCCCAGTTCCCGGACGTACTGCAGCTGACCCGACTCGTGACCAACTTGCGCCAGAAATGCGGCTTGGCGTTTCGGTGTGTTGATCTGCCGATGAGCCATGGCTGCGTTGAGGGGGGATACAAAAACGCCCGCTTGGCGGCGGGCGTTGGGCATGATGCTTTGCAGCTGCTTTTCAGTGATGGACATACAAACTCCAGACATAAAAAAACCGCACTCAGGCGGCGATGGATGTGGTTACTGCTTCTCGATGTTCACAACCTTGAGTGGTGGTTTCGGCCCCTTCTTTTTCTTGCCCTTGGATTTACCGGCTTTGCCGGCATTGCATTCGACCGTGGTGGACCAGCCAGACTGGGTGAATACCTGCTCCACCGAATCCGCCAGATACTCGCCATCAAGCCCGACCTTGAACCCCTCAGCGATGATGGGACGCTCGGCGAAGATGTCCGTCCGGCCGGGCATTTCAAGCCGCACATCGGCAGTCGAGCGGTTGAACGCCGAAAGACGGGCCTTTGCCGCCGCCTCAGCAGCACCTTTGTCTGGATAGATATGGCGGTCGGTATGCACTGCCGGCAGGCCGTCCGGCGCGTCATCATTGTCGATGGTGACCACCGCGAGCTTGCCGTTCTTTTTGTCCTGATGCTTGGTGGCCACCGCCTTATGCGAATTGCGATCACCGAGACTGAATTGCCAGCGGCTGAGGTCGCGACGGGTCAGCGTGATAGCGCCAAACGCCTTACCGCTAGCAGTCTGGCCACCTTGGCGCGGCATCACCAACAGCTTGCCGTCGGCCACCTTGGCTGTGCAGTCATATTGCTTGGCCAGACGGGTGATGAAATTAAAATCGGACTCGTTGAGCTGGTCGACCCGGGCGACCTTGGTCGACACCGGACACACCGGTGTCCAGCCATTGCGCGCGGCAACGTCAGCCACGATCTTCGACAGCGGTACGTCTTCCCAGCTTCCGCTACGGATGGTTTTGCCGCTGCCACGCATGTCGCTGGCCTTGCCCTTGATCACGATGGTATCCGGCGGCCCTGACACCTCGACCGTGTCGACGGTGTAACTGCCCATACGCGTCAAGGCCGTTTCGGCATAACCCAGGTAGATCTCGATGGAGCTGCCACGCCGTGGCAGTTGCACCTGCCCGTCACGGTCGTCGATACGCAACTCAAACTCATCGGACTCCATGCCCGGCTTGTCAGAGGTACGCAATAACAACAGCCGATCATTGATCTTGGCCGTGACGTCGGCCCCATCGGCGACGATTCGAAACATCGGTGTCATGGATTTTTTCCAATAAAAACCCGCACAAGGCGGGCCAGAAAAACAAGGTGTCGTTACGCGTTACGCGTAACGCGACGCGGCCCCGGCGAAGGCATCTCCCCGGGTCAATCCCACAAGCTGACGCCTTCATTGGTCGGACTCGGCAGATCCGGCAGGACGATAATCACGCCCGACCGGAACGGCTGAGGCTCATCGGCCAGCCCCTGATTGGCATCGAGCACGGCCTCGACGCTGCCATTCAGATGGCCGTAAACGTTGTTGCAAATGACATCGAGCATGTCGCCATCAGACGTCCTGCATGTCGTCGCCATAGCGCTCAAACTCCAAAGTGAACCCCTGTTTGCGGGGAATCCCGCCGTGCAAAAACGCAGTCTGTTCACCGTTGATCGTCTTCAGGCACCACGTCCCGATCACCTCGCCATAACCCGTGGTCAGGGTCAGCGGTTGCAGCCTGGCCCCGATGGAACGCAGCGTGTCGAGCTGCTTTAAACCGCCTTTGAAGCCCGGGTAGATCGTGCCCTTGAGCGTCAACTTTTCATCGCCCATACCGATGGCCTGCTTCGCCGGCCGACGCGTCAGCCGCTCCTGCGAAGCCCAGCGGAATTCGGTCGAACGGCTCAGCTCATCAAACGCCGCCGTGTCCAGGTTGAAGTAGTACGGCTCAATCTTCGGATCGCGCGGCTGAATGATCATTAGGTGCGGGAAAGGCTTTACCGCCTCCGGCGCCGGCGTGGCCTCACCAGCAAAGGAACTGGTGGGCACGATGTTGGCCAGCGACGGGCTGACCTTGCCGGCGACGTTGTTGATCGCCGTGGCCGCCTTGCCCGCCTGTTCCTTCAACGTACCCAGCCGATCCTGCACTTCAGCCGCCGCGCGGGTGGCGCGGCCGTACACCGCTACCACCTGACCGACCTTGGCCTGAGCCGCGTCGACGCCGCGCATAACTCGCTGAAGTTTGGCGCCGATTGCCGGACCAACAAACGGGATGTTCTCCAGCTCGGACGCGGCGCCGGTTAGTTCACGGATCGCGCCGTTGACCGGAGTCAGCATGCCGTCAGCACTGCGCCGCCCTGTTTCCGCTGCCTCGACCAAATACTTCAGGCTCGATTGCATTTGCTCCATGTAAGCCATGAGGCCTCCTTACACATGGGGTTCGTCGTACAGCTTGGCGGCATTCTGCTTCGCAGCGCCTTCCATCATTCGCTGCATGTGCGGCAGCAGATCCTGCGCCAAGGTTTGCGGGTCTTTCACGTCGCCCTGCACCGTGACCGGCATGCTCAGCGAATACTGAAACTGCTGATCCACCTTGGCCGGTACCGGTTTTTCTGGCTCCTTGGGTTGAATGGCGAGCGCCGCCGACTTGAGCGGCGCCGTCACCGCCATCGAGCGCGCGACATCCCCCAGCGCCGGTCCTTGCTGGCCCGCTGACGCCATCATGAGCGGCGTGGTCGGTACCGGCGCCTTTGCCGTTTGCTCGGGCTTTTCATCCTCACCACCGAACAGCGACTTACCCAATGACCCGCCCAGCGCCGCACCGCCCTGACTGCCGAGGTAAGCACCGATCATGCCGCCGATAGCGGTGCCGATGATCGGCACGACCGAACCGATGGCGGCGCCTGCTGCTGCACCGGCCATGGTGCCGGCCAGGTTGCCGGCGGCCGAGCCATAACCTTCGGCTTTTTCGTCCTTGGTCTTGGCGTTTTGAAAGGTTTCAAAAGCCATCGCGCCGGACTCCAGCAGCGTGCTGCCAGGAATGACCTTGGCCGCCTTGCCGACCTTACCGACGGTTCCTGCGACGACGCCGAGCTTGGACAATGCTCCACTTGGAACGGAAGGGACTGATGGCGATGGGATCGAAACAGGGGGACGTGAAACCGGAACAGGTGGACGAGGCACAGACGGGCGAGGGCCTCTCGAACTCGGCAACGACCGGCGCCGAGCGCTGCGCCTTGACCCACGTCCACGTCGGCGCGATTCGCCCGACGCATCCACACCGCCACCCATAGCGCCGGCATTGACGACGAATACCTTCTTGACGCCGTCGTTACCTGCACCACTGTCAGTACCAAGGCCGCCGCCTGTTGCCGCTTCCTTCACCCGCGAAACAACATCCAGGCCAGTAGCTACCAGATCAAGTTCTCCGGGGTTTTTATTTGGGGCTTCGCTCCCATTTCTGCCACCGCGCGACCCACGCGCAAGGTTTAGCAGCCCCTTGCTGATCTTGATCGTGCTGAAGATACCCTTTAAGGCGATCAGCCCCGCCCCGACCGTGGCGATACCGGCAACTACCCCGGGCGCGCTATCAGTCAGCGACGTAATGCCTTTAGTAACCTTGGTCAACGACTCGGCCACGGTGTCCGTCACCGGGCGCAGCGCATCACCGATGCTGCGCATGGCGTCATCCATCGACTGGGCCATTTCCGCCCATTTCTGCGATGACGACTCGCGCCGCTCGGCGAGGTTCTTGTCGAGGATCCCGGTCGCGTCACGCGAATCGTTTTTGAGCTGGCTGTACAGCGCCTTGTTTTGCATGTAGGCCGACAGTGCGGCCTTGACCTGCATGTCGGCGAACAGGTCGCCGGTGCGCAGGGATTCTTCCAGCGAGGCCATCATGGCCTTGGCCTTCTCCGGGTCGGCTTCCTTGCTGATTCTTGAAGTCGCTTCGGCCATGGCCGCCGCACGCTTCGGATCGGTCGCCTGAATGTATTTCTGAGCCAGCGCCATACTGGTTTCGAGCGTCGACATGCCGTTCTGCAAACCGGTCTGCATTGACCCCTTGTAATCAATACCTGCTTTTTCGTAGGCCTTGACCGTGTCGGTCGAGCCGATTTTGCCCATCCAGTTTTTTAGGTTGTTGGCCGCTTCGTCCGAACTGCCGGCCTGCTTCATCTGGACCTGCAACATGGCACCCAGTTGCGTCACCGCATCCAAGCCGGTGATGCCGTTGCTGGCCATGTTGGCCAACAGTTCCGGGAACCACTTGGCCATATCGGCCGCTTCAAAGCTGCCCGCTTGACCTTGGTAGGCGATCGCCTCCAGCGCCTGCTGCATTTGCTTGGGGTCCGTGATCTTGGCGTTCTGCCCGAGTGCGTTGATCATCTTCGCCGTGTCGACGCCGCTGGATCCCTGCCCCACGACAAACTTGGCCGCGACGGGTGCATATTCCAGCGCCTTGCTCAGGTCCATACCGGCACCGACCAACTGATTGACCACGTCGGCCACATCGTTGCGCGCCATGCCGGTGTCGCGTGAGGTGTCGATGATCTTGCGCGACATCTCCTGCTCTTGCGGCTTGTTGGCAATGCCGGCCTTGATCGCGATGTCTCGCACAATGGCGCCAAAATCAGCGCTGACCTTGGCCGGTACCGCCATGGCACCGACACCTACAACCGCAGCACCGACAGCGCCCTTCATGCCCTTTACGCCAGAATCGATCTGCTGATGCCCCTTGGCTTTCAGCTCGGCTTTGTTGGCCGTCTGCCCCATCGAGCGATAGGCTTTTTCCAGCCGGCCAACCTCGATCCCCTGCTTTTTCAGGCTGTCGAGGTTCGAGTTCAAGCGGTTGAGTAATTTGGACGCGCCGGCAGCGCCGGTGTCGTGAGCCTTTTTCCATTCTTCACGCAGGCGGATGGTGTCGCCAATCGTGCGCTGCAGCACCCGCGCTTTGTTGCCTTCTGCCTCGAGGCGCTTGATGCGCCCGGTCACGTCCTTGAACGCGGCCCCGACCGTGGAACTGACGGCACCGCCGATCACCAGCCCGAGGGCGAGTTTGTTTGCCATGTCATGGCCCTCATGTGCCCAACACTACCGGTGGCGGCTCAATCCGTGAGCCACCACACCATATCCGCGAACGGCATCGACTGGATCTCGGCGGCGGAAAATCCGGTTTCCGCCGCCAGACGTTTCGCCGCCGACTTGATCACGCTGGGGTTAAAGCCCGTCGTCGTTGTCCATGCGAAAATAGCCGGCCTGCAAGCGGTTAAAATCCACCAGCTTCAGCCCCTCCAGATCCGCGACAGGCGCACCGGACAACGCAGCAAACAACACCAGCTCGCGCTGCTCGTCATCGCCACCCACTTCACGGTTGGCCGCCCGCACGTCGCCCACGGTCGGCGAACGCAAGGCCAGCTTGTCGACGGTCACGCCGTTGATTTCACTCGGACACGACAGCGTTACCAGCACCTGATCGGTGGTCAGCGACAACCACGCCGGCATCGAGTCCGAATAATCGGTTTTCGGTACCAGGTGCGAATACGCCGTTTGCACGCGGCGATAATCCGTCAGCTTGAGGCCTTCCAGATCCTTCAGTCCGACTTCGGCGAGACCGGCGAACAGCATCAGTTCGCGCTGTTCATCATCGCCGTTGGCAGCACGATCAGCCGCGCGCACTTCACGCACTGTCGGGTTGCGCAGGTTCAACGTCTCGACGTCGATGCTATTGGCTTGGCTTGGGCGGGTCAGCGTTACGACGGCACCGACTGCACTGAGCGACAGCCAGGCCGGAAGGTTTTTAGCGAATGCTTGAGTCATCTGAATCTATTCCTTACAGGCCGAGCGCCTGGCGCACTTCGAGGAGTTGGTCTTTGCCGTCGATCACCTGAATGCCGGCGACCATATCGATCTCGTACATCAAGCGCCCGTCGATTTCGAGCTTGTAGTACGTGACCGAAACGGCGTGTTTGATCTCGGCCGCATCACCGGCTTTCCAGTCACCGAGATCGACCTCTTTGAGGCGACCGCGCAGGGTGGCAACGACTGCTGTCACAGCGCCCTTTTGGCCCTTGAAGGCACCTCGGAACGTGGCGTTGAACGCCGTGCCGTCGGCTAGGCCGAAGTACTTCAGCGACTCGCGGCGCACGCCCTTGGTGACAAACGAGGCTTCCATTTTTTCAAGCCCCTGATCCATATCGATGGGGCCAGCCATGCCGCCGCCACGATATTCGTCGGTCTTGGTGGTCAGCTTGGGCAGCGTCAGGCTCGGCACGTCGCCGGAGAAGTTCACGCCGTCGACGAACAGGTTGGTGTTGTACAAAGTTTGAGGAATCATTGGTTACGCCCCCTTAGGCTGCTTCAAGCACTTCGGTCATCCACTGATCGGTGACTTCGAAAAGGAAATTCGGGTTCTCTGCCGGCGGCACGTCGGTGAAACGGATGCGCCAATACACCTTGCCCTGGGCGATCTGGCTGGCCGTGTTCAGTTCGGTGTCGGGGAACACTTCAAAGTTGATGATTGCGCCCTGGGCTTTCAGGTCGCGCATGAATGCATCCAGACCGTTGGTGACATCGGTCACGTAGGTCTTGGTGATCGAGCGGTCAACCGCCCACTTGTGCCCGGCCTGCACCGCGTCCATGAGGATGAACAGCGTGCGAACGCGGGTAACGAACGCCCACTTCGGATCGCTCGACAGCGTGCGGTTACCCCACAGGCGATAACCGTCGTCGCGAATGATCGTGGTGATATTGGCGTTGTTGAGCAGGTTGGCCCGGCAGGTTTCGTCGCCGTCCAGGTACTCGACCGCGCGGCCGGTACCGGTGATGCCGGTCAACTCCTTGTTCGACGGCGACGCCCAGAAACCGTATTCAGCATCCGTCCAGGCAAACAGCCCTGCCGCCCAAGCCGAACCGGGCGCGTCGACGGTCTTGCTGGTGATGGTGTCCCAATACTTGACGCCCGGGTCGACCATGAACAGGTTGCGACTGCCGAAGTTCTCGGCGTAGGCAATAGCGGCCTCGTCGGTCGTACCCGGGCCGTCGATGATGCCAATAGCGCGCAGCTTCTGCGCCACGCTGTCGAGCGCCGTGGCCACCGCCTGAGTCGCGGTGTGGCCCGGAGCGATCAGCAATCGCGGCTGGGCGTTGAACAGGCTCTTGCCGTCGAGCAGCGCCTGTAAGCCAGTACGCTGCCCCGACTCCAGCACGCCGCCGATGATCGCCGAGGTTTGCAGCGCAGGGTCTTCCAGCTTGGCCACGCCGATGGCGACGATCACCGCTTTGGCCTTGACGTAGATGGCCTGACAGGCCTTGGTGATCGCCGAGTCGGGGCCGAAAGCTGCGATGGCTTCGCGCTCAGTGGTGATCAACTTCAGCTCGCCGGCCTTGGCAGTACCGCCGCCGAGGACGCCCGGGGTAAACGTGTCACACAGACCGATAATCGACGACGACGGCAGTGAGATGGTGCGCGCGCCAGTGTCGACCGACGTGGTCGTGACGCCGTGGAAAAAACTCATAAGGCTCGTTCTCCAGAAACGAAAAAGCCCCGCATAAGCGAGGCTGTGAGGGTGTGCGTGTTACGCGTAACGGAAAAGAAAACGCCCCGTCAGTGCGGGGCGTCTACTGCGGCTCTACGGACTCAATCGGCGGCGCAAAATCTTGACGCATGCCCTTAAGCGACTCCTGCCCCAACGGGATTTGCGCGTCGTGATAGGCCAAAAATCGCGGATCATCCCATTCAATTTCTCCTTGATTGGGGTACAACTCGGCGTCCTGAGAGCAACCAAAAACCGCGACCACCTTTTGCAGACTTTCATCTTCAAATTGCACAAACATCCGATCACCTCTTAAAAATCGTAAGACGAGGCGGTTGCCATGAACGTAGGCGTCCCGCCAATCGTCGAAGTTGCATAGCGAATCGTTTGCGGTGTCCTGATATGCAAGCGATCAAAAGGCACTGTCTGCTGCCCTCCCGCCGGAACGGAGCCGTTATTTGTTTTTTGCCCGACGCTCGCGTCAGACGCAAAAAGACTCAATGATACGGATGCCGCAGTGCCTGACGTTACCGTTGAAGAACCACCGATCATCCGGGCGTTTTTCGGCAACCCTGCCACCACGGCAGTAATGGCGCCCGTCTGCACTGTTGTATTAAGAATTGAAATACTGGGGCAGTCGACGTGACGATCATATTGCTCGCAAACGGCAAAAATACCCGTGGTTTGCGTGGGCAAAATGGACACCAGCGCCGAAGCCGTAAACCCAGCCGGCATATAAAGACCTGCGTAAAGATTGGGCAAAACCGCTGTTACTGCGTTGACCGCCAACAGCCCGCTCACTCCCGAAGCCGGGTTATAAATCGCGTACAGCCCGACATAACCATTTGCCGGGGCCGCGCCGGTATCCATCCCGCCCAGACCCACAGCGGCCAGATTGATCGGCTTATTGAAGTTGTTAAGCCGGTAGGAGCCGGCAGCGTCCTCGACAATCAGTTCATCTGCCGTAAAGTTAGCCGTCGCAGACGCAGCGGTCACAAGCAGCGACGCGTTTCTCGCAGTGCCCGCCACCGGACCATTACTGCGCAGCTTTTGCACCTCCAGCAGCAGTGCCGCAACGTCGATGTTCCCCTGATTGATCGGCGCGTTCCAGGCCTTAATGCACCACATCACCGCCAAGTTACGCGGTCTTGAGCGCATAAAATCGACGCCCACAAAGGCAGATCCGGGGGCCTGAACGCCGTCCATACTGAGCGGATTCGCAGCAGTTGGCGTTGAATTAACCGTGACTGATTCGACAACCGCCGTCGAATCGTATTCAAGCCCCAGCACCCTTACATGCTTGGGGTCATTCAGGTTCGGGATCGGCAGGTTAACGCCATCACCGTCACCGTAAGTCGCCGTACCCACCTGCCAGCTACCTATTGCTCGACCACCATCCACGCCGCGCCCATGATCCCAGCCGCGCAGGAACTCGCCTCGTGATTCCGGCAAGCGGAAATTGCCGGCACCCTCGTCACCCTTGTTGAAGGCCGTACCGAGGAACGCCGCCAGATCGGGATAGACCGCAATACTCTTGACGCTGCCGTCCAGCTCCAGAAAGCCGGGCGCCACTTTGTCCAACGGAAACGCTACCGTGGCACCCACTGGCAAGGCCGAGGCCTGGGCAATCATTGCCTCGATCTCGGCCTTGGTATAGCTGTCCTTGATGCCCATCTTGGCCAGCGTGTCTGGGTTGTCGCCTGAGACCACAATCCCGCGATCGTTGACCTTGACCCGCGTATATTCGCCGGGGGTTTTGTTCTTCGGCAGCACTTCCAGAATCGCCGCGTCAACGTAGGCCCGCGAGGCCAGCACAATCGCTGGGTCAATCTTGAGCTGAATGTTGCCGGTGCTGGTGACAATGAAGTTCATCCGCACGATCTGCGTGCGACCCGAGCCTTGCGACAGTAGCGGCTTGAAGCTCGGCGCACAGTTGGCCACCGCCACCAGATCGCCGTCCGCATCGTAGAGGCCGATTTCGCGAATCCACTTACCGCCCTCATCGGCTGGAATGATCTGCTCGGCGATGATCACCGCCGGGTTGACCGGGTCGATCTTCAGTTGGTTGAGCGGCTTGCGTCGCCACTCGTTGATCAGCTTGGTTTGACCGGCCGACGGCACCGGGTTGGGCGGATCTGCCAGCCCGTTCGGATTGGCATCACCCACGCCCATTTGCGTGATCAGCCAGGGAATGCCAAGCGCGTCGGCGTTCGCCTGCTTGGCCATCCCCACGTTCGTGAGGATCGCGAAAAACTGCGAATTCGCATCAATCATAATAAACGTCCAGGGTGTCTATGGTGTGTTCGCGACCGACCACGCCAAAGCTGCCAGTGACCTCAATGTCACGCATGACGGGCGGGTAAACGTCGATTTCGTCGCCTTCGTAGAGGGACACGGCGATATTCAAATCGCCTTGAGTTTCCAGGCTGATCGCCAGCCCGGTCAGTTGCCGGGTGACGGGCTTGGCATCGTCAATCAGGCGCTCAAGCTCCTGATACATTTCTTCGGTGATGCCGGTATCCAGCACTCCGACCTTCAGCGCGAAGGTGCCCGGTACGCCCTCGGGCACGGTCTGGAACCACTCGACGATCTCGATCAGATAGCCCAGCGGCTCGACCACGCGACGCAGCGCGCCGATGGTCCCCTTGTGTTTATGGATGTAGTACGACGCCTTGATGGCCGCGCGCTTGGTCGCCTCAGACCATCGGTAGTCCCAGCGATCGACCGACCACGCCCACGCCAGATGCGGCAGCAGATGCACCGGACAGGTGTCGGGGTTGTAGAGATCGCGCAATGGGACAATCGTCTTTTCGAAAAACGCGGCCTCCATGGCCCGTTCCAGTTGCGTGCTGTTGAGCGGCAGTAGACTTTTCATATCAGCCCGCCAGCCTCACGCTGTAGCCCGTACAGAACGCCGCTTGCGCCTTGGTCGGGGCCAAGTCTTGCCAACCGACCAACTCAACCCGGGCAACACCGGCAACGTGCAGCTGGGCGTCAACAGCGGAGCGAGCGACCTCGACGCCCAGCCGCTTGCGTGGATTGATCCAGGCTGCCAATCGGCTTTTCGCTTCGGCCAAACTGGCATCTGCTTCCGGGCCAGCGCCGGCCATGTGCAGGATGGCGTCAATCTCGTAGCGGATCACCTGCGCGCTCTGCACGGTCACACGATCACCGACCGGACGAACGTCATCGTCATTCAGCGCAGCGGCCACCGTCGCCAGCAGCTCCGGCGGCGCTTCACCCTCCCCATCAAACCCCAGCACCGTTACCGTAACGTAGCAAGGCGCCGGACTTTCGGCCGTGGCGTCTGCCACCAGCCCAGAAGCGTTACGCGCATGCAGGATGTAGCTGTTGCGCGGGCCGGCCGTAGTCAGCCCTTCATAGGCCAACTGGATGCGTTCGCGAAACGGATCGTCGTCTTCCATGACCTTGGGCACCGGCGGCACCGCCAGCAGATCCTCGGCCTGAATGACCAGGCGCTTCAGATTGACGTTGGCCCCCAAGTGATCGAGGTCGCCGCGAATGGCGTGCGCCAGTAATAGCGCCTTGCCGGCGTCATTGACTCGGGCGCGGTTGCCGACCTTGTTGTATGCCCCGACCTCAAGCACTTTTACTACCGGATCGCTTTCCAGCGCGGCCGTCCAGTTACCGCCCATGTACCCGCGAAACACACTCAGCCCGTCCTGATAAACCTCCTCGAAGTCCAGAGGCTCCAGCACGGTCGGCGCTGGCAGCGACGACAGATCTACGGTACTCATGCAGCCACCTCCAACGTGACGCTGTCGCCCAGGTACGTCCCGACGATTTGCAAATTGATTTGCCCGTCAATGACGGAAATGACGCGCACCTGATCCAACTTCAAACGCGGCTCCCAGCGTCCCAGAGCGCGGGCGACCTCAGCCTGTACGGCGCTTTTCCAGCCTTCGTTGATGGGCAAATCAATAAACCGCCGTAGCTTGCTGCCGTATTCCATACGGTGCCGACGACTGCCCAGCGGCGTGCTCAAGATGTCGGCAATGGATTGGCGCAGGTGCTCGATGCCGGATATGGGTAGGCCGGTGTGGCGATCCATTCCGATCATCGATGTCACTCCTTGAACGGCTCGTATTCTTCGCTGGCTTTCAGGAACTTGACCGCTTCGATGTCGGATACCGGCACCACCACCGTCGCCTTCTCCACCGGATAGGAACGGTCAGTACCGGGCACGATCAACAGTCGCGACGTGTAGAGCTTGTCGCGGAATTTCAAGGACTCAGGCGATGAGAACGTTGAGGATGACAATGCCGGTTCCGAGGACGTTTGCGCATCGGTTGAGGTCGTATCGATCTTGGCCATGTGATTCTCCAGGCATGAAAAAGCCCGCACTGGGCGGGCTGTGGTGAGTTGAAATTAATGCGTGTGGTGGTTGCTGTTGCCGATGGTATCAATGATTGCGCCGGCGCTAGTGATGCCCTTGGTAACGTGTAGCGCGCCGTCGATCATTACCGCCGCTTTCAAATTGATGTTGCCGGTGGTCACGTTCACCGCGCTATCGGTCACGACCGCTTCCGTGCTGGCCACTTTGATGGTGACCGTGCCGCTGGGCAGGGTGATGCTGTAGCTCTTGGCCTGCCAGTCGTAGATCAGCGAGCCGCCATCATCAAAACGCCAGACCTCGACGTGGTCGCGATTATCTGGCGGCGGTCCGGCATTGCCATACAAGCCCGGGACAAACGTGCCTTGTGACACGTCACCACTGGGACTGATCAAACTGCCCTGCTCGCCCAAAGACGGCGCCCGCCAGTGCCTGGCCTTGCCGGCGGCGATGCTGTGCCACCGCACCCAGGCGCTGACCCATTCACTGCCATCCGACACGCGACATACCGGCGGCGAAGCAGACAGATCCACCGCGACCACGTAGCAAGCCTTTACCGCCCCCGCGATCATGCGGTCATGCTGGGCGCTTGCGTAACTCACGGAAGATCCTCGGGCCTGAATGGTCCGTCACCCGGCTCAACGTCAAACACCAACGTCCCCGGTGGCTGATCCGGCCAAGGCCAGCAGGTTTCACCGAGGTAGATCTGCTGTGTCCATTCCACGACCCAGACCGTGTAGCCGTCCAGTTCGGGTTTGGTCCAGTCCTGCATGGCCTGAACGAACTCGGCTGGCTCGACCTCTACGCCCCAAGACTGCGCCCGTAGTAGAACGGCCAACTGACCCGCCAAGAACACTGCTTGCTGATGATGGTCGGGCTGGATCGGATCGGTGATCACCCGCGCCTCAAACTTGCAGGCCAAGCAGGTTTCTCCCGTCCCCGGATCAACGCCCGGCTCCATTTCTGCCAGTTCCACCAGCACCGCCGGCAAGGCGATGCGATCATCAATGTTGGGCCAGACCGCGACCGTCTGAACGCCCGGCAAATGATCATGAAGATGTCGTTCGATGGCTCGATACAGTTGCTCAAGACTGAATGGTTCGTCGACTGAATCCATCACGTCATTTCCCCTTCAAGTACTTCTGCACTTCAAAATTGAGTTCCTGCTGCAGGACATGCACGAGGTGTTCGTCTGCTTTACGCACCCAGTTATCGAAGTGCGGTCGGGCTTGCTCCAGCGACACCTTGGCCTTGGCCAGCGGGAAGCGGTTGTCATGTTCGGCAATCCAGCCCGAACTCGCGCCGCCTGCTGCACTGACATCGCTATCTGGGTAATCCGAAGATTTGAAATGCTTGCTGCCGACGCGGATCCAGACATCAGCGCTGCTCCCATAGACTCGCTTGTGGAACGCGCCCTGGAAGCGTCGCCCCGCGACTGACACGCCGGATCGGGTTTGCCGTGCCCGACCTATGCGGCTGGCTTCCATGGCGTTGAGGCCGAACCACAATTTGCCGCTGTTCGCGCCGCCGCTGACCGGGTAGGCCCGCAGACGTTGTCGAACTGCGGCGACCGCAATGCGTTCCTGCCGGCCGACGGCGCGAGCGATGTGGGTGGCAAGCCAGCGCAAAGTTTTGTTGATCGCGCGACGCTGGGCATTGGATGCTGCCTTCGGCACCAGGGCGGCAAAGTCCTGAAAGGCTTTCAAGTCTGCCGCCGAGGTTTGCAGCGAGATCATCCCGCCACTGGCTGAGGGTTTGAAATAGCTGCCGACGCTCATGCTTTAGCCCTCAAAAGCAATGCCACCCAGCCTGAACCATCTGGCTCCAGCTTGACCAGATCGTACTGGCCTCCCCCGTCCTGCTTTGCCAGATCTACAACGACCAGTTGCCCCGGCTCAACACCCGCCGCATCGACGACGCGAATCTCAAATTGCGGCTCGCGCAATGCGGTGTTGATCCGCCCCATGCGCGGCTGCAGCCATGGCGCGGAAAAGAAACCGGCGATCTCTCGACCGCCGACCGTTGCCATGTCGCCCAAGCCATCCAACACCAGGGCGTCCATGTCGTCGCTCAATTCGCGAAAACCCATCACTCACCGCCGCTGTCGTCGTCCTCATTGGCAACGCCCGATTTCTGGCGCAGCAGTTCTTGGGCTCGGGGGTCCTTGAGCGGAGCGATACGCCCTTCGGCGAGTAACGCTTCCTCAACCCCTTTACTTGGCGGACTGTAAGGCTCGCCCTTCACAACAACGACGCGGCCATCCTGCACGCAACCGTCGATCACCAGAAAATCGGCTTTCTTGGCCATGTCACACCACCTTGGCGTAAATGAACGCATCCGGTTCGAGCAGGCCAGCCAATGCCGCACTCTGCAGCTTCAGCCAACGAGCGCTCGGCTCTTGGGTCACCCAGCTCTTCGGGAAGCGCGCCGCTTCGACCAAGCCGCTTTCCACGGCTTCCAGATCTTGAATCGCCCCGTACAGCATGGCGTTGCGCGTGGACGTCGAGCCGAGAATCAAGCCACCTGCCGGAATCATTGGCTGCTCGTCATCCTCGTCGTCCAGATACCACTCGTCGTAACCATAGAGATCGACACCGGGATCGTTCAGGTAACCCAGATAGGTCACACCGTCCGGGAGTTCTTCGGGCTTGATCAAGCCCATGTCAACGCGGCGAGTGTTGAGTTGGTTCATCACTGCAGCACTGGATTGAAAGGCGTCCAGCGCTTCGCCGCTCATGGCTACGGTGTTTGCCGTGCGGCCGGAGTCCTTGGCGATCTTGCGCTTCCAGCTACGAAGATTGGCAATCGGGTCACCGTCTTCGGTGCCCCACTGACCGCTGCCCAGGCTGATCTTGTGATCGCTGGCCATCAGGAAGTCGATGGTGTCATCCACCCCTTCTCCCACGACGCGAACCTTTCCGGTGGTGAGTGCCTGGGCGCACATCCACTCTTCCCGGCGGATGATTTCGTCGTCCAGATCGCGCAGGTCCTTACCGAGCAATTGCCCGGCACGCTCCAGCGGTGTGCGTGAGGAAAACGGGTTATCACCGGCCGAACGTTTGAGCACCAGCTCGGCGGTGGTCTCACGTTTTGGCTGAATGTACGGCGGGCTGTAAGTGCTGGTGGTATAGCCTTCACGCAACGACACACTGCCCGGCAGGCGCGGATTAACAAACGGCGCCATTTTGCGTTTGCCCTTGATGATGTCGATGTCCACGGTTTTGGTCGGGAACGTGACAGGACTGCCGCCGTTGAAAAAGGTGTTCAGCAAAAAGCGCCGCGCGGTTGGCATCTGCTCAACCGCTTCAAGCATGGTGCGGGTATCAAAAATATCCATCAAAGACTCCGAATTAACGAACGAAAAGGCACAGGGAACGCAGCGCAGCTTTTGCCTGCGCCAAAGTAAAACCCTCGCCGAGTGTGAGTTGACTGGCCAGCACTTCACCGGTCAGGCGGATTGGCGCTACCTGCGCGCCTGAGGTCGTATCAGTGAACTGATCCAGTACAGCCACAGGAGCTTCGGAGCCATCGGTTGCTGCGGCCTTGCTCAGCACATATTCGCCACTGGCCGTTACTTGCCCAAGGACGGCGCCTCGACTGAGCTTCTGGCCGGAAGCGATCACGGCGGTGTCGATCATCACCGGGAAGGCACCGGCGGACAGCTGGTCCGGGACATAGGTTTGGCGTTCTGGGTTGCTCATGATGTTCTCCAATCAGCGGCGCGAGGCGCCCTCGACAATGGCGTTTACGACGGCCTTGCGCTCACCCTGAGCGGCATCGCCCGTCGGAGTGGACGTCGATGCACCAGTGGCATCGGCCTTGATGGCGTTCAGAGAAATGCCGCGATCCTGCGCTGCCTTGAACAGCTGTAGCGCTGTGGCTTCAACCGTTGTGCCTGCTTCAATGGCAGCGGAGATTTCAGTTTCGAAACCCTTGCTGGCCATTGCATTGATGCCGGTAATGCGTTGCCGCTCTGCAGTAGCGCCTTCCTCGCGACTTTGGGTGCGGATGCTTTCGAGATCCGGCTGATTGGCCTGAGCGATTTCGATGGTTTGCGGATCCGTGCCGGCGGCCAGCGCCTCACGCAACTCCGCCGTGCTGCTGACGGTGGTCATGTTGTATTTCCTCGGTTGAGTGGCGGCCGGTTTGGCCAGTTCGGTAATCAATGTTTCAAGCGACCCCAGACGGTGAGCCAAGCCGGACTCGACAGCCGCAACGCCCACGCGCAGGCCTCCGAAGTCGCCCATCTCTGGGACACGCTCCGGCTCCACGCCCAGGTTGCGGGCCACCTTGGCTACGAACACATCGCCCATGGCATCGACTGTTTCGCCGACCTTGGCCCGCCCCTCTTCTGTAGAGAGATCCACGCGCTTGTTCGGGGCATTGCGGCTGACGATCTGATAGCGCTTACGGCCGTTGCCTTCCTCGCCGCCGACCACGGCTTCGACGACCACACCGATACTTCCGGCGAGCGCCGTTTCGTCGATGACGATTTCGCTGGCAGCTGACGCAATCCAATAGGCCGCGCTTGCACCAGTGCCGCCGATGTAGGCAACGATGCGTTTACGGTCACGGGCCGCATGGATCTGGTCAGCCAGTTCGTTGATGCCGGCGGCAACGCCGCCTGGGCTATCGATGTTGAGGATGATCGCGCTGATCTTGGGATCATCGAGCGCGGCCTGCAGGTCGGTGGCCAGCACCTGAGTGCTGGTCGCACCGCTGATCTCGGTGAAAAGGTTGGCATAGCGAAACACCGGACCGACTACCGGGATGATCGCCACACCATTGCGTACGCTGACAGTGCGGCTGTTATCCAGTCGCATGCCAGTGCGTGTTTCCAGCGCCGCCGGATCGCCCATGCGGTCTGCAATGGTCAGCAAGTTATCCAGGGCGCCGGGCAGCATCAGCCACGGCTGCGATGCAGCCAGCTCGAATGCGCGGGGCATGGTTATTCCTCGTTGGGGTTGGCGGACGGCGGTGTTTCCTGCTCCCGCCCTTTGGGTAAAACGTGCAGGCCATCGTTGCGCCGCTGGGTGACTTCGCGCACGCGCTGCCGATACACCTGCTGCCACGGCTCGCCGGTCATTGCGGCGGTTTCCAGTGTTTCGTTGCTGACACCAATCTCGATGCGCTTACCGGCAGCGTTGGCTTCTTTCAGCTCATCAATGGCGCCACGTGCCGGGCCGATCCAGATCGCCTGGCAGTAGGCTTTGCGTTTCGCCGGATCCGCGTAACCCGGCAGGCTGATCAATCCACGGGCCACCGCCTCATCGATCAGCAATTCCCGGCTGGGCTGGCAAAAGTCACAGATCAACCACCAGCGGCGCAGGCTGTAAAAACGCCACGCCTGCAACATCGCCGCACGGGCTGCGCTATAGCTGCTGCTGTAGTGGAGCAACAGCTCTTCCATCGGTTGCTCTAAAGCAGCGCCGATTTCCTTGACCACTGCCGTAAAGAACGGATCGAATTGCGCATTAGGCCGCGCAGGATTGGCGATTACCGGTTCCTCACCTTGGCCCAGGTCAACAATCGCCCCCTCGCCCAGAGCCAGTTCGCCGTCAGCCGTTGTGTCGCCTGCAGGACCGTCGCCTTCGTTGGCTAATGCGGTCAGCGGGAGATTCCCGACTTGAAAGTCGTTGGTCTTTTTGATGAACACCGTGAACATTGCGGAGATCACCGCCGCCATCAGTTCGGCGCTGCTATAGCGCTCCAGCTTCTGCAACGGTTCCAGTACCGGTGCCAGGTAAGGCGCTCCGCGCTTTTGTCCCGGACGCTCCTTGTCGGCCATGACGTGCATGACGCGGCGCCGGCCCGTGGCCTCGCCAAAGGCTGGCAGACGCTCCCATTTAAGCGCCTGGCCGGCGGTGTATTCGTTGGGGTATCCGGTACAGACGTGATACGCCAGCGGCGCCCCCAGCCGGTCGAACTCGACACCGTCCACGAGGTTTGCGCCGTCAAGTTGCCCGGCTGGATTGCAGACCCGGTCAGATTCGATCAACTGCAAGCGCGTGCTGAAGATGCAGCCGGGGCGCTCATCGTCAGGACTGGCAATCAGCACGTCACCACCCACCATGGACGAGATCAATACCAGAGCTTGTAACTGGTAGTGGTTGAGTGTCGCTTCGGCATCGCATTCGCGTGGATCGTCGGCATACAGCGACCACAAACGATCGAGCTGATTGTTGATTTTCTCAGCCTGCGTCTCGTCGAGACCTAATGCGTCATGATCGATCTGTGACCGGCAAACCAGCCCGGTTCCTACAACATTGGTGCGCAAGCGCGTGATCGCCGCACGGGCTATCAAGTGATTGCGCATGGCGTCTCGCGAACGAGCAACCAGCATTCGACGCTCGTTTTGGTCGAGATCTCGACGCGGACTGCCAAGACCGGGAATCCAGCTGGCCATGCTGCGCAGTACGCGCGAAGCCCCGCGCCACCGCGTCTCAACACCACCCCCGCCCCCCTGAGCTACGATAGGCTTGGACTCGCTTGCCGACTTGGCGAGTTTGAGGGCCTCGCGCATCAGCAGCTCGGCCGGATCTTTTCGAAAAAATCCCATAGTCAGATCTTCATGTAGGAGACGCGGTTGCGGCCACGTCCCTGTTGTTGAGCCTGTTCCAACGCGACCTCTCTGGCGTACTGCTGCTCCAGAAGACGCAAGCTGTTCAGCTCGGCGCGATAAAGTTCGCGATCCGCACGGCGCAGGCGCTGGCCTTTTTTCAGGACGTCAGAGATCGCCGCCCGGACTTCCGCGAGGCGCTGTTGTGCGTCTGTCATGTGTATTTCCTTAATAGCCCGCGCGACTGCGGGTGCCCCGCCCACGAGCGGCAGCTCGGCGCGGTACCGGTGCGACCGGTTGTTCGGTACTGAACAGGGTTGGCTGCAGCAACTGCTGCTCCAACTGGTCCCATTCGTGATCGCGTAACAGGTGAGTTTTCAGGCTGCGAGCGGCGTGCAAGGCATACACCTCGCAATCCAGCGCTTCGTTGCGACGGCCGGCTTTCTTTTGCCAAACCATTTTGCTGGGGTTACGCGGGTGCGGTGCCAGGACTTCGTTGGTGAGTTGCTCGTAGTAGTCCGAGCGGATCTCGCTGTACCAATGCATGCGCCCCGGTCCAGCACCTTTTAGGCGCAGCCGCCCATCAATGAGCGTCTTCGCTTTGTGCGTACCGACGATGTGGACTCGCAGACCGTATTTCGCAGCCTTGGTGTTGTCCTGTGAGGTATCCACCGACTGCGGAGGCTTGGTAAAGATCTCCTTGTCGCGACTGTCGATAGAGGCGCCTTTGATCGCCATAACGTTGTAGCGTTGACGATCCCGCACGTAGGCATACACCGCGTCACTGGTATTGCCGTCAGAGCTGTCGATGCTGACCGCCGATACCGCCAGTTGCGCACCGCTCTCGACCGGTATGGGTTGAGAAATAACCCGATCCAGCTCTTGCCAAACGGCGTCATGGGGATCGATGGGGTTGCCGTGAAGCTCACCCCAGTACAAGCGCCACGACTCTTCGCCTCGTCCCCAACCGATGATTGTGAGAGCGAGGCGGTCGCCTTGGACGTCGACGCCCACGGTGACCAAGAGCACACCTTTGGGCGCAGTCAGCTCCGCGTAAGGCTCCGCTCGCTTTTCCAGCTCATCGGTCTTCGGTGCATCGCTCTGGTATTCGTAGCTTTCACCCTTGGAACTGTTGACGAAGGCGATCATCGGACCGATGTTGCCTTGTGAAGCCGCGTGTTCGGCTTGGAGTTTTTTCTCCATCAGCACCTGAAAACGCGATCCCCAGAACGTCGCATACAGCTCGTTGAGGATGTAACCGGCGATACCTCGAAACTCTGCTGTAGCCGACCAGCGACCGTGCTTGAGGTTGGCGTTCTTCTGGTTGTCATCCCAGATACCGCCGCAGTGCGGGCAGGAGTAGAACGTTTTCTCCGGCCGCTTTTTGCCGTACACCTCATGCAGGTATTCCGGATCCTCGTCGCAGTGCAGGTTGTCGAAGCTCAACGCGTGTTCTTGGCCGCATTCGTGACACGGCACCAGGCCGACGCGCTTGTCCGACAGTTCCAGCTCCGCATCAATGGCGGACAAGCCCTTGATGGTCGGTGTACCGCCGATGATGATCTTCGAACGGCGAAACGTTTTCAGACGTTCCTTGGCCAGCTTGATACTGTCGCCCTGACCTCGCAGGTTGAGGTTGCAGTCGTCCGGCTCCTCAATGGCAACTCGCGGCACCGGCGTGGACTTCACGCTGGCCGGGCTGTTGGAACCCACCATTTTCAGGAAGCCACCAGGGAAGCGCTTGAAGTCCTGTCGCTGCTGTAGCTTGCGGCTTCGCAGGTCGACTTTCTTGCGCAGGCGCGGCGTGGCTTCGATCATCGGCTCGAGCTTTTCACCAACGTACTGCTTGGCCGCTTCGGCCTTGGGAAACAGCACCAGAATGGGTGACGGATCAATGTCGATCCACTTGCCCAGGGCGTTACCCAGAACACCCGACGTCCATGCCACCTGCGCCGACTTGCGTCCGACGATCTCACTGACAGCGGGATCATCCAGCGCTTCCAATGGACCGCCGGGCCAGATCAGGTGAGGCGTAACGTCAAAGCGATATTTGCCGGGGCGCGCTGCCTCTTCTGGTGCGAGCCAGCGGTACTTGTCCGCCCACTCGATAATGCTCATGCGAGGCGGCGGCGCCCACTTGCGGCAAGCGCCGCGCAGCGCTTTAGTCGCCGTCTTCCTCAAGGCCCTCCGTATCGTCCGGTTCGTCAGAATATCCATCTGACGCGGCATCATCCTTGTCATAGTCAGAAAGCCTCCTCAGGATGGCTTCAATGGGGTCGCGAATCAGTTGCTCGTCGACTTCCACGTCGTATCGCGCCGAAAGTTCGGCGGCCAGCACGTCAGGGAAAGAGTTGAGCAGCTCCACTTTTGCAGCGGTGATCATTGCTTCGAAGCGCTCGATCAGATCGGCAGCAATGACCACCTCGCCAAGATCCTTGGCCATCGCGAGTTCTTCGCGGTCGGCGCGGATCCGGTCTAGTCGGTCGCGGGAAGATTCTTTTTTGCCGTTGAGTGCGGCCTGGTGCATCAGCCACTGGATCACGGCTTCAGTGTCGTATTGGTTTTCGTTGCCCCGACCGAGGCCGAACTCGGTCACAGGCATGCCGTCGTTCTGCCATCGGGTCAGGGTGCGTTCATCGCGACCGACGATCTCGCTCAAGTCGGCCTTGCTGACTGTCCTTCCCATATCTAACCCTTTGAAAAGACGGACATCCCTGTGAAATTCTCAGCTGCAGAGATCCCGCGAGTTCCGTAACCCGTGTAGGGGGCGGCCCTCGGGGAGGACCCGGAAAAACCGGTACCCCCGCTCCGCCCCCGCCTCTTAGGTGCGGTCGGTCGATGCCGATTCGGAAAGGCCAAGCCGCTTGGCAGCCCAGCGTTCGTACAACCCGATAGCAACATCGGCGCCGGCCATTGCTGTAAGGCAACCTAAGGCACCCGCCGTCCAGATCGTCATGCCGGCGGCAATCATCAACATCATCGCCGTCACCCCGCAGACAATGCAGGCCCCCGACCGAAGCGCGAGCCTGCGCAACAACGCCCAGCCCCGCGCCCCGTCCTTGTCCGCCCGCCACATCTCCCCCGATACGCCGCCGACCAGAGCCAGGACGATCACTAACCAGATCGGCATTTCTGCCAGTGCTTGTTGCTCGCTTGTCATCGCCTACCCCATGAACGCAAAAACCCGGCGCAATGGCCGGGTTTGGTGGTGTGGTGCCTGCCGCTCTCTGCGGTCGCACCTATCGAAGATGACTACTTTTTACAGGTCGATTCCGGTGGCAGCAACCCTGTTTTAATGCCACCCGGTGAATAAGTGGGTAACGCAGGATGAACGCCTAGCGAATGTCGGCGAATACACCACCACGGCATTCTGTTGTTTCTATGGTGTCCCATACGTCCCACTTCTCAGAATCGAAGTGGGACGCCTGAGAGCGCCTGAATTCGGGGCTTCGCCCCACTGTCCTACCTTTCTTTCTTCTTTCTCGTGTAAAGGAAGAATTTTAAAGAACACGCGTTCGCGCGTAAGCGCGTAGTGCTCGCCCGCTACGCTCACACGGGCGGGAGTCACTACTAGGCGGGACGGTGGGACAGCCCAACAACGACAAGGCCCGCGCTTGTCCCACTGCATCAAAACGCAGCAAGACAAGACGGGCCAGTGGGACAACCACAACCGAAGCGATGCCTGGGGTCACGCAGCCTTCCCCATCAGCACCCAGTAGATCTGCAGATGCGCATCATGCAAACGTTGGTAGTACGTATCTCGCCCACAACCGCAGTGGGCATACCGCAGTCGCATATCCACATCGAGCGTGCAGTAATGCTCACGCACCACCGTCACCAGCTCTGGCGCGAGGTGCTTGGTCACGATCAGTTCGATGTCCAGCGAACTCTCCAGCGGCGCACGAAAGGCGCGACGCCCCCTGATCAGTTGCCCGTTGCTCTCCATCATCATGGCAACCATATTTCCCCCAGCCAGCCCCCCTTTTGAATGTTCCGAATGAAGCTCCTGCGCCCACAACCGAAGCAGCGAATCGATTTCCTTAATCAAAGCAAGGCTCCTCAATCGGTTCACGCTGCAAAGCCGACGCACCGCCCCACCCTGCCGGCTTCTTGTATGCCCAAGGCCGCTGGCCGCTCTTAGCCAACGCCGGCAACCGCACACGTCGCCAACCCAACCGATGCATGATCGCGCCGACGCGCATCTGCTCAGGCTTGCCCCAATGCCCAAAGTCCAACTTCAATGCGTTGGTAAGCACGTCACTCCCGGTGGTGGTCTCGCCGATCTGCGACTCCTCGAGCCAGGTCAGAATCGGCCCTTCCCATTCATCCACCACAAAGCGCTCGTCCTGCTCTTCGCCGAACATTGCCGCCTCATCCAACGTCACCCACCAGAGGTCGCCCGCGTCGTAACAGAACACCGCTTCGGCCCACAGTTGATCGCGCATCGAGCGCAACAACTCCAGATCCACCTTGGTACACGCGACCGGCCAGTAACGCCGGTTGCCGGTGGCGTCCTTCAGGTACTCGTCTTGGTTGGTCGTACCCACGAAAACACACTGGCGTGGCACGTCCATCGTTCTGCGGCCGTAGCTCTCGCGGTAAGTGTCGGTGGACGCCGAAAAGAACTGCTTGGCCTTCGTACTCTCAGCCTTGTTGAAGCTGTCCAGCTCGCCCAGCTCGACAATCCACTTGCCTCGGATTGCCTGAAACCCGTCCTTGTCGCCCAGCGCAAACGGCGTGTCCATGAACCACTCGCCGCCGAGAATGCTCATCGCGGTCGACTTACCAGCGCCCTGCGCACCTTCCAGAATCATCACCGAGTCAGCCTTGCAACCGGGCTTCATCACCCGCGCCACCGCCGATAACATCCAGCGCTTGCCGACCTTTGCCGAATAATCTGTCGCCTTCACGCCCATGACGTCGGTAAGCCAACTTTCAAGCCGAGGCACCTGATCCCACTGCAGCTTGCGCAGGTACTGGCGCACTGGATGAAACGCATGGTCATGCGCAACCACACTCACCGCCTCGATCACATGCGAGGCTTTGACCCGCAAGTTGTACTGTTGCGCGAGCCACTTCATCACGCGCACATCATCAATGTCCGCCCAATCACCCGTGCCGCCGCCATAAGGCGCCGCACGCAGCTTGACGATCTTCGAACTGAACGCGCTGTAGCTGATCACACCGGCCCAACGCTCATCGTTGGCCAGGATCAATTCGACGTTCTGCATGTGCGCAATCAGCGCGCCGCTTTCGCTGCGTGCCAGCAGATCCTTCCAACCACCAGCGGCCGGGGGTTTGACCACCGCCAACACCTGACGGCGCACCGCTTCCAAACCTTCTGCGACATGCAGATCGTTGAAGTCGGTCCACTTGGCTTCACGCTCACCGGAAAAGATCGGCGCGACCACCTGGCCACCGACGATCAGCGCCGCGTTGTTTGCTTTTTCCTCACCAGGGTTCCACGCATCGCCATTCGGCTTGGTGGTCTTCCAGTCATCGTCCCGGCAGATGATCAGCGGGCAACCGGCGAAACGCTCGCGCATGGCCTTGCAAACCACCAACAAGTTGCCCGCGTCAAACGCAACCGCCACGGTCAGAGACGTGGCCATATGCAGACTTGCGCCGGTTGCGTAACCCTCACACACCAGCACCGGCTCGCCCGGATCCGGGTGCGGCCCGATCAGATGGAAAGCGCCCTCCTTCGACATGCCGTAAGGCCAATAGGACTTGTCCCGGCCGGTATCCTCTTGCTTGGTTGGGAACACCACCTGCAGGCCAACAATCTCGTCCCGGACATTGCTCATTGGCACCAAGAAAGCGCCGGTGCGCGGCGCATACCGAACGCCGAAGCCGACAATCTGCTTGCGATCCAGATAGTCGCTACGCCCCTTCTCCGGCATGCGCTTGAACATACCCGCCGCCCGCTTGGCCGCACGACGTGCCGCGTTGGCTGAAATCTCAGCCGCCCGCCGTTTGGCCTCTTCCTGCCGAGCGCGCATAACTTCGCGCTCTTCAGGCGACATTCGGCCAGCCTTGACCTTGATCTTCTGAGACTCGCCCGAACGCCAGTCACCGAACGCACCGAAGATCAGCGTCTCGCCTTTCTCAGTGCGCTGCTCGTGAACGACATACCAACCGTTCTTTTCCTTGCCCTTGTCTTGCATCGTTTTGCAGCGGGTCAGCTTGCCGAAAACCAATGGCTGCGCAGGCTCAAGACCGTAATCCGCGAATTGCCCTAGCACCTCATCGAGCATGGCGTGCTCCTTTCAATTCCGCGAGGGAAAGGCAGTCGACGCATTGGGTACAGCCGGGCTGCGCCAAACGTCGCGCTTCCGGAATTGGACCATCACAGCTTTCACAGAACAGAAACGAATGCGCCGCCAGAGCGGGCTTGGCAGCGAGGAGACGTGCAGCGAGTGCCTGATCGATACTCTCTTGCACCAGGTCATTAGCGAAGTCGACGATATCAACCACGATCAGTACCCCGCGTCGTCTGATTGACGTAGGTAGCGCGGTTGAATAATCCCAACAGCCCTTGAATCCCACGGAACACCTGCAGGCGAATCGCGGCCAGTTCCTCATCGGAAACAACCCCGTCGCCAATGCTCTTGGCCCAGGTATCCGCCAGATCCGCAACCTGCCGGAAGTATTCAGCAATACCGGTGGTCAATGTCTCAGGCATGTCGTTGGTGTATGCCTCAGCCAGCTCCTGCCAAGTCGTGTCACCGACCAACGCATGCACTGCATCCAGAATGCGGCGATCCTTGGTCAGCTCCAGAATCTCGCCAAACTCTTGAATGTTCACCGTGTGGCTGGGGTGGGTTGGGGACAGTTTGTGCTGCAGCGTGGTCGCATTTCGGCCGGTGGTGGCGGCGATGGCTGCGGCGCCGCCGGGGTAGTCCCGAGCGGCATGGTAAAGCGCGAGATCGAGCGGCAAAACTTCCCGCTGCGCCCGCTCAACAGAACTCAGAGCGATACGGCTCATGGCATTAATCCTTGTAAGTTGCCAGTGCCGCGCGACATGCAGTGGTGATACATTTGCCGCGTGGCTTGAAAGGGCCCAAACGCCGGCTAGATCTTAGGGATCGATACCGGCACCGTGCCGGGGCGAGCAATCCGTTGCTCACCCCTGGCGCAACAGCTGCCAAATCTGTGGTGGAAGAGGCAGCAACACCAAGGCTTCCGAGCCTTGGAAAAGCGCGATAAAGAGCGGTGGTTGCATGTGGTGTGCCCGCCTTTCTATATCGCGACCCGACAGCGCTGTGGTGGTGCGTGCCGGGAGGAACCAGGCGGCCTTTAGGTCGCCTTTTTTCTTATCACGCAGCTGCTTTTTGCGGAGCCGAAGCGTTCAATAGCCAAGCAGCTTGGAATCCGTTGCCTTTCTGCTTCGCAGCCGTCGCCAATAGCTCGGCGTATTTGGTTTCACCTGTGTAATCAGTTCGCGGCAGGCATGCAGCCTGACGCCATTTGTTCAGTGCTTGGTAGCTTCTATTGCATACCTTCGCAGCGGCCCCGATGCCGCCTACGGCTTCAAACGCAAACGCAATCGCGCTCGGAAAATCTGCGGGGTCCAACATGACAACCTCCATTTATCAACTTGCGGTTGATGTTATAGCTCAACTGACTATTGCGCAACCTTTATGAGACTCTCAACTCATGGTTGATAAAAATTCTCTCCGCGCAGCATTCAGCGAGCGCCTACACGAAGCACTCAACGATGCTGGCGTCCGCGCCCGTGGTCGTGGAGTGGATATTCATCGTCAGTTGAAAAGCGTGGGCGTTGATAAAACAACCCAGGCCATCAGCAAATGGCTGAATGGCGAAGCGATGGCTGAGGCAGATAGCATGTCTGCCCTCTGCTCATGGCTTGGTGTCAGGCGGGAATGGCTTGAGTACGGGGTTCTGCCTAAGGAGCAGACTGGCCATAGCAACGTTCGCGCTCTAGCTCCTAGTGACTTGAGTAATGTTAGTGAGATCAATCAGCGCTTTGGCAAGGTTCCATTGATCTCTTGGGTTCAGGCGGGGGCTTGGTGTGAGGCGATCTCAAACATTGAGAACTATGACAGTGATTCTTGGTTGTCGTGCCCGGTTCCGATCAGCACACATGGCTACGCATTGAAAGTATTGGGTGATTCAATGACTAATCCAGGACCTGGGCGCAGCTATCCAACGGGATGTATTATTTTTGTTGACCCTGAAGCAGAAACAAAAACAGGTGACAGAGTCATCGCAAGAGTTCCCAGAACTAATGAGGCCACATTCAAAGTTCTAGTAGAAGATGCGGGACGACAATTTTTAAAGCCTATCAACCCGCAGTATCCAATAATTGAAATCACAGAGGAGACGCATATTTGCGGAAAAGTTGTCGGCTCCTTTATTCCCGAGTAAAAATTCAAGAAAATCTTAATGGAGTTGATGATGGTGTAATCTCACACTCCACACCCAGTTTATCCAACATTCTTTGCAGGCCAGCTTTTCGCAACTGAAAATCACCAGATGGACCTATGATAATTTCGCGAATACTGTTTCTGTTGAATTTAACAGGCACGTAGGGAAAGATCACCCCGTTACGTTCCCTGAAATTGACGTCACTTTCCTTATAATCATAGTCTTCGTGAAGCTTGAATTTTTTGGATGACAGCACTAGCCGACGCTCTACCTCGTGCTTAAAGCCTTCGAACTTGTAAGCTCCACATAAAAAAACAATCTCATTAAAAATCCTCTCCAGTTGCTTCAATGGGCCAAGCGGATGGGATTCTTCAATGATTTCATCTAAAATCGTTTTATTCGACTTCTCCTTTTCTTGAGCAGATCCATAAGCTCCCGCCCTCATTCCTCTAGTAATTGCCTTGACAATTACATCTTTAGACAGAATTTTTTCCAATCGAGCGTTGAAATCTCCCGACTCATATAATACGCCTTCAAACTTCAAAGCGTACTTCATCGATACTTCAAGCTTCTCGGACGGATCAAAAAAAGAATCTTCGTCAAAGCCGATACAATAACCTTGGTTTTTTTCGCAATAGCTAAACCAATGAGAAATACTGTCCCGATCTGTGGCGAACGAGACAACGTATGTATCTCTACCAAGTATATTAGGCTCAATAAACTCGCGAAGAGTTTTGTAAAAACCTATGAGCACATCCTTATAGGGATCCTCTATTGTTTCAATCTTATTGTCGATAAAGGCTAGTGCCGCAGTATATCCATAGACATGCTCCTTATGATCATTCAGAAATGCAATGTCAGTCGCCCAAAATTGACTGTGGGTCAACATTCCGATCAACGAAGAAGCAGAGGTATAGTGGTAGATTTTTTTCATAGGGCTCCCGTCAGCATCGCCCAATAATAGCAATCTGTGTTCTTGAATTGCAGAAAAACCAAAATCAACCTAAGGTTGACTTTTAGCAACCATTGGTTGATATTTGCCTCACTCTTCCACCACAGAGCGAGGCAACACCATGCACACCACAGCAACCCTGCACGTCCACCCGGCGGCTGCCAACCCCTTCCAAATCTTTGAGATCCGGCGCCTAGCCCGCGAGTGCGGCTGCGCGTTTGCCATCAGCAAACCGAAGCTGACAGCACGCACCACTCCTGCCCCGGTCAATCCGAACGGCGGAGGGCACGCAGCATGATCAAGTACAAAATCGACAACCGTACCCTGCAGTTGCTCAATGCTCAGGTCAATCTGACCGAGACCTTCAACCACGTCCTGCGGACTGCACCTAGGCGCGAGTGCCTGGCGTTTCGCCTCAAGGTTGAGCGTGGCATCTCGGAAAGCACCTTCGTCGTGGAGCTGGGCAGCGAGCGCCACACGCTGACCCTGCCGAACGAAAAGAAGATGCATCTCAAGCTGGCCGACTTCATCGAAGAGATCGCCAACGGCCCGTTCGATGCGAGCAATACCAGCGACCTGCTGCACCGCCCCCACGCCAGCCGCGAATATGGCCGCTTTGAAGTCTCGGACAAGCAGCGAGTGTTTGAGCTGGTGCGCACCGGCGGCGTGCTGAACCTCGATATGGGTTTCGACTACCCGCTAATCGTCGCGCTTCATCGCACTCATTCTCGATCAGGTGTCACCACCATCCTGAGCATCGGTAACAAAAGCCCGCACACCCGTTGCTTCACCGTGTACGGCAGCGATGTCGAGATCTACGGAAAAGTCAGCGAGTCCATCAACCACCTTGCTGCAGCGGCAACACCAGCTGCGCACGCGGCATGAGGGGCACACCATGGAACGCACCCTCGCCCAAGCCGCAACCCACCTCGGCCTGACCCGCCCGAAGCTCATCGCACGCATGCGTGAAAAAGGTCTGCTCAACGATCGGAACCTACCGGCCTACCCCAACCGTGACCGCGACTACCTGCGGATCAAGGATGGCCACTGGTATCACGATCAGCTCGGCATGCAATACAGCCAATCGACCCGGATCAAGCAGCCCGGAATTCGCTGGTTGGCCGACCAGCTGGGGATCGATCTACCCGCCATCCCGGCAGACAACCGTGACGTGGCCTAGGGAATACGCCCGCCAGATCATCGCCATGAGGACACGAGAGGAGCGCAACGCCGCGCTTCTCGAAGTGCCCGAACATCTGCGCGAGCTGACCAGAACGCATTGCCTGAACGCCTGGAACCACCCGGCCAGAAAACAACGCAAGGAGGCCCAACAAAGCCATGAGTAACACAGCACAAAACCCGCTGCGCCTGCACCCGGCGCCGGAATCAGCCACTGTCGAATTGCTTTACCGCATTTTCGGTGACGTCCTGATCCCGCTCGACAAAGTGCGCGAGCAGTATTTCCGCAACCTCAACGAGCAATCGTTCGTAGCCGAGATCAGCAGCGGCCGCATCCAGCTCCCCATCACCACGCTGGACACCAGCCGCAAGGCACCGAAGTACGCACACATCCGGCACATCGCTTCCCTGATCGACATCCGCGCCTACAAGGCCGACGAAGACATGCAGCGGCAGCAGGACGACGCCAACGAGTAACACCCAAAACCGAACGGCTGCCACCACCAGCCGAAGACTTCACCAGGAGCACACCACATGACTGCAGTTCAAATCTACGCGCTGATAGCGATCGTCCTAATGGTCGCCGGCGTTTACTGGCTCGCCTACCGGCACGGCTTCAACAGCGGCCGAGCCGAGGGACATTCAGAGGGCTACAGCGAAGGCTATGACGTTGGCGGCTGTGTTGGGTATCGAGACGGCCAAGCGATCCAGAGCGCTGATAGCGCGGAAGAAATCCGCAACTTGCAGCACAACCTTGATCAGGCGCACGACCAACGCAAGAAACTCTACGCCCACTATGAGCGCGCCTTGGCTGCCTCAAAACTTGGCGAACAGGAACGACTGACCCTATTGGAAATCGCCGAGAAACTCCGGATTGCATCTGAAACGTTCAGCGCCTTTCGCACCGGCAAAAAGCTGGAACGCGATACCAGCGTCCTCCGTGACCAGGCGCTAGCCATGGCTGCTCTGCTGGAACCGGCCGAGCAGGAGAACGCCGCATGAGCGAAATCCGTCCCCAATCCAGCACCCACCGCAACCCGGCTAACGCCCCATCAGCGATTGATGCACCAACGCGCACTCAAATTTCGGAGGAAAGCGGTATGCATATGGACCAGCACGACACCCAAACCACGACCGCTTTGCTTCGCAAAGAAACCAGCGTCGACACAACAGAAACAAACAGTCTCTGCTGCGCAGCAGCAGGCATTATTGCTCCTTCCAGCAGCTCCACCGAGGCACTTATACCCCACGAAAAGCTGCGCGAGGCAGCGACCCCCAATGCCACGCTAAACGCTCAGAATCGCCCGCCCGCGCAGCTTGCACAGGGGTATAAGCACCCCGCTTGCGTGTCCGAACACTCCGCGAAAATTGCAGCCAACAAGGTGCAGATCGATGAGCGTGCCGAGTTTGAGAAAGAGTTCCCAGTGCCCGAAGGACTGCAGTACTGCACACAGCGAGGCACGTACATCACCACACCAGGCGCGAAGACATCCGACTCATTCGCCCGTGAGCATTACGCGTACCGGGCCGGCTTCGCCGCGTGGAGCCGTAGAGCATGGAAGCATGCCGCGCTCGTTACTCAGCAAGAAGGGGCGTGCCCATGCAGCCTCTGACATTCGTCCTGCGCTTGATGCTGCGGGAGACACAATCATGAGCCTCCCTCGCTGGGTAATGATCAACCGAGCCTCTGAACTCACCGGATATAGCGAAGACGCAATTCGCCACAAGGTTAAAAACGGTACGTGGGCTCAAGGCAGGGTCTGGCGCAAGACGCCAGACGGCCGAATCGCAATCAACATGACGGAGTATGACAAGTGGGCCGAGAGCGCACCGCAGCAAGCGGCCTAGAGGCAGAGCTGGCCAAACACAAAGGGATTGAAATACACGGCGGAAGCATTCGCGTCGTGTTCATGTGGCGGCGCATTCGCTGCCGCGAGACCCTTGGCCTGCCTGTAACCAAGGCCAACATCAAGCACGCCGCCCTACTCAGGGCGGCAATTCTTCACGAGATTAAGACGGGACATTTTGAATACGGTCGTCACTTCCCAAACTCAAAGAACGCGACCAATTACACCGCCGTAAAAGATGAGCGGATCGGGGCGTTGATGGAGCGTTACAAACCGCTGAAGGCCGTCGACATAACTCCGATGACCGAAGAAAAATACGGCTACGCATTGGATATCTGCGCAGATCTGCTCGGCTCGGAACGCCTCGCAGGCATTTTGTTACCCGAGGACATCCAGCGACTAAGGACTCAACTGATCGCCACCAGGGCGCCGTCGACGGCGAACCATTACTTGGCTACTTTCGCCGGCTTCCTAGTGTGGTGTGAAGACAACAGATATTGCCGTGAGGGGTTGTCAGCGGCTTGCGTCCGTTTCGCAATGATCGGACGTGAACCAGATCCCCTGACGAAGGCAGAGTTCGACCAGTTGATAAATAAGGGCTGTTTACACGTTCAGGACTCGGCTGCAATCACACTCGCCGTTTACACAGGCCTGCGGCCCGGGGAGCTGTGCGGGCTCGCGGTGGAGGATATTGACCTAGTGTCAGGCCAACTAAACATAACCCGAGCCATCACTGCGGATGGCACATTCAAAGTTCCGAAAACTGGTAAACCACGCACCGTGTTTTTGATGCCACCAGCCTTGGACGCGTGCAAAACTCTTATCGGTCTCGTTGCCAGTCATCAGCCACGTACAATCAAGATCTATATGAATCGGCATGAGAGCCGGCTGGAAACGGTAACGCCACTGCTGTCACCCACCACGCAGGCTAGAAAAAAAATCATCAACGCCTGGTACGTTCCAACGTCATGGAATACCAAATGGGCCGCTATACAGAAACGCTCGGAGATACGTCCGCGTCGCCCCTATCAGACCAGACATACATATGCATGCTGGTGCCTGACTGCGCGTGGCAATTTGGCGTTCATTGCGAAACAGATGGGACACAAAGACTTCACTATGCTCGTGGACGTCTATGCGAAATGGATGGACGATGAGTCGCCTACTGAGCTCCAACATATCTGGAGTAATCTATCAGCATAAAAAAAGCGCTCAATGCGCTTTTTTTATTTCACTACTATCGTGGTGCTTAGCTTTCTTTTTAACTCGATTCTTTCGAGTATCTCCAGCAAGCGCGCCCGTAAATTCAGTCTCATGACCGCCTTTCATGTACGTTGCAAAAAGCGCTTTTGACTTGGCGTTATACAAGGCCATTCGCTCAATGCCCGCCTTAAATTCAGCAGAGACCGTGTCTTTCAATTTCCCGGTGCTAGGTTGGTAAACCATAAATCCCGAACCGTTCTGCGCCATGATGAAAACAGCGTCATTTTGAATAGGGATCACGCTGGACTGAACCTTGCTTTCAGAGACTGACTTCGAAGATCCGGCCTTGATCTTAGGAGTGGTTCTGTTTTTTTTGCGTCTCGCGCCGTCAGTATTTTTTTCAACGATGCGGCCAGAATCCTCACGCTTTGCTGCCGCCGAACCGGTATGACCACCGTTCATTTTGGATGACGTTTTCTCTTTTTTTACGCGAGCAACACCTTCCTTTTTTACAATCTTGCCGGACTCATCTCTTTTGACTCGCCCAGCAAAACGGCGAACAGGCTCCGCCACGCCAAATACAATAGCTTTGTCGTTAGAGACCGCCAATTCCTTGGTCTCTTTCTGCGTCTCACCGCTTGTCATTTTTGATAACTTGGCCAAAGGAACCTCCGTTTGACGCACCAAAGCATGAAATTGAAACTACGCCACTTCGGCTAGCTGGTCAAAGGAAGCCTCTCGTAGGTCCTTGACAAGGAGCGCATGCCTCGGCGCCACCTGACGCTCCTCTCGCTTTCTATCAGACTCAACCAAGCCATAGCCAAGAGCTTTATAGGTGGTGACTAATATGGGATTCGGCTGTGAGACGGTCACTGTCTTGCATTTCGAAAATACCGCGAACAATTCCGCTTGCCGCAGGGCCAGGAATAGGAAGTTACGCTTCAATGGATGATTTTTGTCGGGGCTCGCTTCAACATAACGAATGTTGATGCTAACTCTTCCACGGGAAATAGAAGCAGTCATCAGCCCGCAGAGAATCTCTCTGCAATAGAAAGCCACGTCCAATCGCCTAGGCTTCTTTCTAAATTTGTGAAGGATGGTCCTCCAATCCCAAGCTACTAGCCGAGAAGGATGCGCATGCCATGCTTCGGACTCCTTGAGTTGAGGCTCTAGAATAGTCGTCAGAAAGAGGGGCTCGGGCAAATCCTCATTTATCATCGCCGCTATGATAGGAAAAAGGGCTTCTGCATGATCAATGTATTTTTGACGAAACTGATTTCCGGCCAATGGCGTCGCTCCCTGTGAACGGCCCATTATCACTTGATTGCGCATGCACCTCAAAAAATCTTCATACTGAGGCCAATGACACACTCTCGGGCAGCATGATTGGGTAGGCAACAGCAATTCGAAATGCCCCATTTATGCCCCAGCAATTTTTCACGATAAAGCTAAGCTATTGATGAATAAAGCAATTTCAGACTTGTCCTCCCACACCCCGATGATGCAGCAGTACTGGCGCCTGAAGAATCAGCACCCGGATCAGCTGATGTTCTATCGCATGGGCGACTTCTACGAGATCTTCTATGAAGACGCGAAGAAGGCTGCCAAGTTGCTCGACATCACTCTGACCGCGCGCGGTCAGTCGGCGGGCCAGGCGATTCCGATGTGTGGAATTCCCTATCACGCGGCGGAAGGTTACCTGGCGAAACTGGTCAAGCTCGGCGAGTCGGTGGTGATCTGCGAGCAGGTCGGCGACCCCGCCACCAGCAAGGGCCCGGTGGAACGTCAGGTGGTGCGCATCATCACCCCGGGCACGGTCAGCGATGAGGCGTTGCTGGATGAACGGCGCGACAACCTGATCGCAGCGGTACTGGGCGATGAGCGTCTGTTCGGTCTGGCGGTGCTGGACATCACCAGCGGCAACTTCACCGTGCTGGAGATCAAAGGCTGGGAAAACCTGCTGGCGGAACTGGAGCGGGTCAACCCGGTGGAACTGCTGATTCCGGACGACTGGCCAAAAGACCTGCCGGCGGAAAAACGCCGTGGTGTGCGTCGTCGCGCGCCGTGGGATTTCGAGCGTGATTCGGCGCTGAAAAGTCTCTGCCAGCAGTTCTCCACGCAAGACCTGAAAGGCTTCGGTTGCGAAACCCTGACCCTGGCCATCGGTGCCGCCGGTTGCCTGCTGGCCTACGCCAAGGAAACCCAGCGCACCGCCCTGCCCCATCTGCGCAGCCTGCGTCATGAGCGTCTGGACGACACCGTGGTACTCGACGGCGCGAGCCGCCGCAATCTAGAACTCGATACCAACCTGGCCGGCGGGCGCGACAACACGTTGCAATCGGTGGTCGATCGTTGCCAGACCGCGATGGGCAGCCGCCTGCTGACTCGTTGGCTGAACCGTCCACTGCGCGATTTGACCGTGCTGCTGGCGCGGCAGACCTCGATCACTTGTCTGCTCGATGGCTATCGTTTCGAAAAGCTGCAGCCGCAGCTCAAGGAAATCGGCGACATCGAGCGGATTCTGGCGCGGATCGGCCTGCGCAATGCGCGACCTCGTGACCTCGCGCGCCTGCGCGACGCGCTCGGTGCCCTGCCGCAACTGCAAGTGGCAATGACCGACCTGGAAGCGCCGCACCTGCAACGCCTGGCCACCACCACCAGCACCTACCCGGAACTGGCGGCGCTGCTGGAAAAAGCCATCATCGACAACCCGCCCGCGGTGATCCGCGATGGCGGCGTGCTGAAGACCGGTTACGACAGCGAACTCGACGAATTGCAATCGCTGAGCGAAAACGCCGGGCAGTTCCTGATCGACCTCGAAGCCCGGGAAAAGGCCCGCACCGGCCTGGCTAACCTGAAAGTCGGTTACAACCGCATTCACGGTTACTTCATCGAACTGCCGAGCAAGCAGGCAGAATCCGCGCCGGCCGATTACATCCGTCGCCAGACTCTCAAAGGCGCCGAGCGCTTCATCACGCCGGAACTGAAAGCATTCGAAGACAAGGCGCTGTCGGCCAAGAGCCGTGCCTTGGCCCGCGAGAAAATGCTCTACGAGGCGCTGCTGGAAGATCTGATCAGCCAGTTGCCGCCGTTGCAGGACACCGCTGCTGCACTGGCCGAGCTGGACGTGCTGAGCAACCTTGCCGAGCGTGCGCTGAACCTTGACCTGAACTGCCCGCGTTTCGTCAGCGAGCCGTGCATGCGTATCACCCAGGGGCGTCACCCGGTGGTTGAGCAGGTGCTGACCACGCCGTTTGTGGCCAACGACCTGAGCCTGGATGACAACACCCGGATGCTGGTGATCACCGGGCCGAACATGGGCGGTAAATCCACCTACATGCGCCAAACCGCATTGATCGTGCTGCTGGCGCATATCGGCAGCTTCGTCCCGGCGGCCAGTTGCGAGTTGTCGCTGGTGGACCGGATCTTCACCCGGATCGGCTCCAGCGACGACCTGGCCGGCGGCCGTTCGACCTTCATGGTCGAGATGAGCGAAACCGCCAACATCCTGCACAACGCCACCGAACGCAGTCTGGTGTTGATGGACGAAGTCGGTCGCGGTACCAGCACCTTTGACGGTCTGTCGCTGGCATGGGCCGCTGCCGAACGCTTGGCACATCTGCGCGCCTATACTTTATTTGCCACACACTATTTCGAACTGACCGTGTTGCCGGAAGCCGAGCCGCTGGTGGCCAACGTGCACCTCAACGCGACCGAGCACAACGAGCGCATCGTGTTCCTGCACCACGTCTTGCCGGGACCTGCCAGCCAAAGCTACGGCCTGGCCGTGGCGCAACTGGCCGGCGTACCGAGCGAAGTCATCGTGCGTGCCCGTGAGCATCTGAGCCGACTGGAAGACACCGCATTGCCGCACGAAGCGCCGAAACCTGCCATCAAAGGCAAACCGGCGGCCCCGCAGCAAAGCGACATGTTTGCCAGCCTGCCGCATCCGGTACTGGATGAGTTGGCGAAAGTGGATCTCGATGACCTGACCCCGCGTCGAGCACTCGAATTGTTATATGCACTTAAGAACCGGATCTAAGCAGCAAAGAACCGGATATAACGCAAACGGCTTCAAGCTGTTAGAATCTCGCGCGGTTCGGGATGCTGCCGGTTAATAGCCTGGCTGGCAGACATCGCTCCCGAACCTGGCGACCCCAACCGTGAAGGGGCTACGCTGCCGCCGCCTGAGGAGAAAATTAGAAATGACCTTCGTCGTCACCGACAACTGCATCAAGTGCAAGTACACCGACTGCGTAGAAGTCTGTCCGGTGGACTGCTTTTACGAAGGCCCGAACTTCCTGGTGATTCACCCGGACGAGTGCATCGACTGCGCCCTGTGCGAGCCGGAATGCCCGGCCGTCGCGATTTTCTCTGAGGACGAAGTTCCGGAGGATATGCAGGAGTTCATTCAGCTGAACGTTGAATTGGCCGAAATCTGGCCGAACATCACCGAGAAGAAAGAATCGCTGCCGGACGCCGAAGAGTGGGATGGCGTCAAAGGCAAGATCAAAGACCTCGAACGCTGATCTGTCGCGCGTTACGAAAAGGCCCCTTGCGGGCCTTTTTGCTTTTGCGGGTTTTACTTTTCTACAGGCAAAAAAAGGGGCGGTTTGACCCGCCCACATTTTTTCCCTATTCCCTGTATTCCTTTTCATCGTCCTGATGAATCGCGTCCTGCGATGTCCGTTCCCCTCTTCCTTGAAGGGCGTGTCTGTCCGTCGACACAGTGCTGATATTAGAGAGTTCCCTGCCGAGAGCAATCGGCCTTTAAGGCTGGAAAGTACTGAAATAAGTCCTTCACATTAAAAAATAAGTATATGAATCAGTAGGTTATGTTTATTGTCGGGAAGCAATCGACGTCTGCCGTCCTGCAAAAATAGGGAACGCTTACGAAAGAGTAAGCCAAGGCTTACGCCGCGAGACTACAAATCCCAGCCCTTTCCTCTGTATCTGTAGGAACTGCCGAAGGCCGCGATCTTTTGATCTGGCTTTAAAGATCAAAATCAAAAGATCGCAGCCTTCGGCAGCTCCTACAGGGAGAGATTTCAGGCAATAAAAAAGCCCCGAACCATTCGGGGCTTTTATGGATGGTTCTCAGAGGCGCTTACTGAAACAGCGACTCGCTCGACAGGCCATTCTTCTCAAGGATTTCACGAAGGCGCTTGAGGCCCTCTACCTGGATCTGCCGCACCCGTTCGCGGGTCAGGCCGATTTCCAGGCCGACATCCTCCAGCGTACTGCTCTCATGGCCGCGCAGGCCAAAGCGGCGAACGACCACCTCACGCTGCTTGTCGGTCAGTTCCGAGAGCCATTGATCAATGCTCTGCGACAGGTCGTCATCCTGCAGCAGTTCGCATGGATCGGTCGGACGGTCATCCGTCAGGGTGTCCAGCAGGGTTTTATCCGAATCCGGACCCAGCGAGACATCGACCGAAGAAACCCGCTCGTTCAGGCCGAGCATGCGCTTGACCTCGCCCACCGGTTTTTCCAGCAGGTTGGCGATTTCTTCGGGTGAAGGTTCGTGATCGAGCTTTTGCGTCAGCTCGCGTGCCGCCCGCAGGTACACGTTGAGCTCCTTGACCACATGGATCGGCAGCCGGATGGTCCGGGTCTGATTCATGATCGCACGCTCGATGGTCTGACGAATCCACCAGGTGGCGTAGGTCGAGAAGCGGAAACCGCGCTCGGGATCGAACTTTTCCACCGCGCGGATCAAGCCGAGGTTGCCCTCTTCGATCAGATCCAGCAGCGACAGCCCCCGATTGACATAACGCCGGGCAATCTTCACGACCAGCCGCAGGTTACTTTCAATCATGCGCTTGCGCCCGGCAGGGTCGCCACTTTGCGACAGACGCGCAAAATGAACTTCTTCCTCCGGGGAGAGCAGTGGTGAAAAGCCGATTTCGTTGAGATACAGCTGCGTGGCATCGAGTGCCCGAGTGTAGTCGATGTACTTGTGTTGTTTAAGTGAAGCGGAGTGTTTGGATTTGGAACGAACGGAAGGTGGAGCAGCCCCTTCATCATTCGACATCGAAGATTCCGAATCGATGCCGGCCTCCATAAGGAGAACCTCATCGTCGATGTCAAACTCCGGCACTTCTTTACTGAGAGCCATTGTTATAGTCCTTTGGTGAGTTCGACCCCAAGCTCAAGCGACGCCTTTATCCTTGGCAGCGCTGGAGCCTGTCCCCTCTACGCGACGGAACAGGCTGGCCTCAAATCAACGTCTGGGCAGGAACTGCAGCGGATCTACAGGTTTACCTTGTCGGCGAATCTCAAAATGCAGTTTCACCCGGTCTGTACCCGTTGACCCCATTTCGGCAATTGTCTGTCCGACCTTGACCTGCTGCCCCTCCCGTACCAACAGCCTGCGGTTATGTCCGTAGGCACTGACGTAGGTTTCGCTGTGTTTGATGATGACTAATTCGCCGTAGCCCCTTAAGCCACTCCCGGCGTAAACCACCGTCCCATCAGACGCAGCTAAAACAGGCTGTCCCAAATCTCCGGCGATATCAATTCCTTTATTCAAACTACCGTTTGAAGAGAATTTTCCAATCAGAATGCCATTAGATGGCCATCCCCAGCCGGTCGGGGCTGGCCCCGGTGGAGGCAGCGGAGCCGGGGCCGGTTTGCTCGCGACGGACGGTGCAGCCCCCGCAGAACCGGAGCCGGAACCGGTCACGGTAGTGGTCGTCGTGCCATTCGCCTGACGCCGGATTACCGTGGTTTTACTCGACGAAGACGGCGAAGAGCTGCTGTTGCTGACCACGGCCGTCGGCGTTGAGCCGGTGCGGCCGTCAAAGCGAATTGTCTGACCCGGGTGGATCGTATACGGCGTAGGAATATTGTTCCGGGCCGCGAGGGCTTTGTAGTCCCAGCCGTAGCGAAAAGCGATGGAAAACAGCGTATCACCCGGACGGACTACATACTGCCCGGTCGTTACCACGGGACGTTGAGCCGCCGCACTGTTGCGATCGACCACCCGCACGTTGCTCGATTTGGTGCTGGAGCAACCGACCAGCAAGGTGCTCAATACAAGGCCAGTCACCAGGCGCTGAAAGCTCGTGTTACCCATACGCTGCGCAATGACTGTGAGACTCACCCGCCGCTCCCTTTGTGGTGGCTTAAATATGTGGAATGCCGAATCGCGGCAAGTAGTGTCGCAAGTATAACGGGCCGAATGGGCTTTACCGTTAAAGATGCGAAAACGCTTCACGCACACGTTTGCCTTTGGGCAATTCGTAGCGTTTAAACCTTCGCTGCCGGTGTAAGACACAGGCCAACGCAAGGAATTCAGCGCGCGCAAATAAATGCTCAGGCCAACGGGCCATTGAGCAATGGCACGAAGCGCACCGCCCCCAGCACGTGACGGGAAAAACCGTGTTCTTCACGCACGATCAGCATCAGTTGCTGCACTTCTCCGGAGCCGACCGGAATCACCATCCGCCCGCCCGGTGCCAGCTGATCGAGCAACGCCTGCGGCACGTCGGTCGCAACGGCGGTGACGATGATGCCGTTGTACGGCGCCAACGCCGGCCAGCCTTCCCAGCCATCGCCCCAGCGGAACACCACGTTGCGCAAGTTCAGCTCGACCAGACGTTCCTTGGCCCGGTCCTGCAGGACCTTGATTCGCTCGACCGAGAACACCCGCTCAACCAGTTGCGACAGCACCGCCGTCTGATAGCCCGAACCGGTACCGATTTCCAGCACCTTGTCCAAAGGCCCGGCCTCCAGCAGCAGCTCGCTCATGCGCGCCACCATATAAGGCTGGGAGATTGTCTGGTTGTGGCCAATCGGCAGCGCGGTATCTTCATAGGCACGGTGCGCCAGCGCTTCATCGACAAACAGATGACGCGGCGTACGGCGGATCACTTCCAGCACCTTGGCGTTGGACAGGCCTTCTTCATAGAGGCGCTGGATCAGACGTTCGCGCGTACGCTGCGACGTCATGCCGATGCCGCTGCGCATTCTGTCTTCGTGTTCACGAGCCATTAGCGCAGTCCCTCCAGCCAGCCGTCGAGATGCCTGAAGGCATCATTGAAGGTGCGATCGAGCTGCAGCGGGGTAATGGAAACGTAGCCCTGCATCACTGCATGAAAGTCGGTACCTGGCCCGCCGTCTTCGGCATCGCCGGCAGCGGCAATCCAGTAACCGGCCTTGCCACGCGGGTCGACCACTTTCATGGGGGCTGCGGCGCGGGCGCGATGGCCCAGACGGGTCAGTTGAATGCCACGAATATGGTCGATCGGCAGATTGGGAATGTTCACGTTCAGCACCGTGCGCGGTGGAAGGTCCAGCCCGGCATGGGCCTCGACCAGTTTGCGCGCGAAATGTGCGGCTGTCGCCAGGTTGTCCACCTGGCGCGAACACAGCGAAAACGCAAACGAAGGGCGCTCGAGAAAGCGCCCTTCGAGGGCGGCGGCCACCGTGCCGGAATACAGCACGTCATCGCCCAGATTGGCACCGAGATTGATCCCGGAAACCACCATGTCCGGTTCACGCTCCAGCAGGCCGTTGAGGCCCAGATGCACGCAGTCGGTCGGTGTTCCGTTGAGGCTGATGAAACCATTGGCCAGGTATTGCGGGTGCAGCGGACGGTCGAGCGTCAGCGAACTGCTGGCGCCGCTTTTGTCCTGCTCCGGGGCGATAACCACGCATTCGGTGTAATCCGCCAGCGCAGCATAAAGCGCGGCGAGACCGGGTGCGGTTACCCCATCGTCGTTAGAAATCAGAATACGCATGGGCTGTCCGTCTGCCCCACCGGCACCAGATCAACGAGTTCGCGCACCAATACGGTGGCGAAGCATCCGGCCGGGAGGACGAATTCCAGTTGCAGAATGTCAGGCTGGGGATAATGCCACGACAACCCGCCAATGGGCAGCCGCAGGATGCGACGTTCGTGGCTCATTCCGGCATTGATCAGCCAATCGCGCAGATCCGCCTCGCGAGCAGCAATCCCCTGCTCCAGATCATGGACAGCGCCGGTGGCCGGTGAGTCACCTTCGCCCCACTGCGGGCCGGTCGGGTGCAGGTCGAGAATCGCCAGGCGCGGATCGCTGCATTCGGCCTCACCGGCCGGGAAAAAACTGCGGCTGTCGGTGAACGCCAGCAGATCGCCGACTTGCGCCTGCTGCCAGGTGCCATCGGCCACCCGCGCCGCCAGCACTTGATTGAACAGAAAACTGCGCGCCGTCGACAGCAATCGCGAGCGCACATTGCGTTGCTCCGGCAACGCCTTGCGCGCCGCCCACGCACGCGCATCGACGACGTTGCCGCCATCATGGCCGAAACGCTGGGCACCAAAATAATTGGGAATGCCTTGCCTGGCGATCAGTTGCAGACGCTGCTCGATTGCGTCCTTGTCGCCGGCGAACTGGGTCAGGCGCAAGGTGAAGCCGTTGGCCGAATGCGCGCCGCGCTGCAGCTTGCGTTTGTGGCGCGTGGTCTTGAGGATCTTCAGCGTGTCGTTTTCCGCCGCCGACAGATCCGGATCAGCCTTGCCCGGCAGTTGCACGCTGAACCACTGACGGGTCAGCGCCTGACGATCCTTGAGCCCGGCATAACTGACGGTGCGCAACGGCACACCGGCGGCCTTGGCAATCCGCCGCGCTGCCTCTTCGGTGTTCAAACCGCGTTTTTCCACCCAGATCCACAGGTGTTCGCCATCACCGCTGAAAGGGATGTCGAGCACCTCATCGACCTGAAAATCTTCGGCGATGGCTTTCAGAACCGCAGTGCCGAGGGGTTCGCCATAGGCGCGCGGGCCGAGCAGTTGCAGTTCGTTCATGCGCGCAGCAACAAGGCAACGGAATGCACGGCGATGCCTTCTTCGCGACCGACAAAGCCGAGCTTTTCAGTGGTGGTAGCTTTCACGTTCACTTGATCCAGTTCAACTTGAAGATCGGCGGCGATCAACGCACGCATCGCTTCGATATGCGGGGCCATTTTCGGTGCCTGGGCGACGATGGTGTTGTCGACGTTGCCGACTTTCCAGCCCTTGGCGTGGATCAGCGCGACCACATGACGCAGCAGCACGCGGCTGTCGGCGCCCTTGAATTGCGGGTCGGTGTCCGGAAAGTGTTTGCCGATATCACCCAGCGCGGCCGCGCCGAGCAAGGCATCGCTCAAGGCGTGCAGCAGGACGTCACCGTCGGAGTGAGCGAGCAGCCCGAAGCCGTGTGCAATGCGCACGCCGCCCAGAGTAATGAAATCGCCTTCAGCGAAACGGTGCACATCGTAGCCGTGGCCAATACGCATAAAAAAAACGCCCCGATTTTTGTCAGGGCGTGATTCTACCTGCATTAACCGCGCAGGGCGCGTGCGTGATGCTGCAAGTGGTCATCTATGAAGCTTGAGATGAAGAAATAGCTGTGGTCGTAGCCCGGTTGCAGGCGCAACGTCAGCGGATGACCCGCTTGTTTTGCCGCTTGTTGCAGGGCTTCGGGCTTGAGCTGGTTTTCGAGGAAGTCGTCGCGATCACCCTGATCGACCAGTAACGGCAGTTTTTCGCCGGCCTCGGCAATCAGCGCGCAGGCATCCCATTCTTTCCACTTCGAACGGTCTTCGCCCAGATAGCGCGAGAACGCCTTCTGTCCCCACGGGCAATCCATCGGATTGTTGATCGGCGAAAACGCCGACACCGACTGGTAACGCCCCGGATTGCGCAGCGCACAAACCAAAGCGCCGTGGCCGCCCATTGAATGGCCGCTGATGCTGCGTTTGTCCGACGCCGGGAAATGCGCTTCAACCAATGAAGGCAATTCCTGCACGACATAGTCATGCATCCGATAGTGCCGCGCCCATGGTTCCTGCGTGGCATTCAGGTAGAACCCGGCGCCGAGGCCGAAATCCCAGGCGCCATCCGGATCACCCGGGACATCCGGGCCGCGCGGACTGGTGTCCGGTGCGACGATGATCAGGCCAAGTTCGGCGGCCATGCGCATCGCGCCGGCCTTTTGCATGAAGTTCTCGTCGGTGCAGGTCAGACCGGACAGCCAGTAAAGCACCGGCAACTTACCGCCCTGTTCCGCTTGCGGCGGCAGGTACACGGCAAACACCATGTCGCAACCAAGCACATCGGAACGGTGGCGATAGCGCTTGTGCCAGCCGCCGAAACTTTTCTGACAGGAGATGTTTTCCAGACTCATGTAAAGACTCCTACGCGGCCCCGGCTACAAACCTTTCAAGGTTCTATAGCCGGGACGTCGCGATTGATCAGAAATGAATGACGGTGCGGATGCTCTTGCCTTCGTGCATCAGGTCGAAGGCCTTGTTGATGTCTTCCAGACCCATGGTGTGGGTAATGAAGGTATCCAGCGGGATCTCGCCGCTTTGCGCCATGTCGACATAGCTTGGCAACTCGGTACGGCCACGCACGCCGCCAAACGCCGAACCGCGCCAGACGCGCCCGGTCACCAATTGGAAAGGACGGGTCGAAATTTCCTGACCGGCACCGGCCACGCCGATGATCACCGATTCGCCCCAGCCCTTGTGGCAGCATTCCAACGCTGCGCGCATAAGTTGCACGTTGCCGATGCACTCGAAGGAGAAGTCGACGCCGCCGTCGGTCATGTCGACGATCACTTCCTGGATCGGACGATCGAAATCTTTCGGATTGACGCAATCGGTGGCGCCCAACTGTTTGGCGATTTCGAACTTGGCCGGGTTGATGTCGATGGCGATGATCCGCGCGGCCTTGGCTTTCACCGCACCAATGACGGCCGAAAGACCGATGCCGCCCAGACCGAAAATCGCCACGGTGTCACCCGGCTTGACCTTGGCGGTGTTAATCACCGCACCGATACCGGTGGTCACGCCGCAACCGAGCAGGCAGACCTTTTCCAGTGGCGCATCCTTGGCGATTTTCGCCACGGAGATTTCCGGCAGTACGGTGTATTCCGAGAAGGTCGAAGTACCCATGTAGTGGAAAATCGTTTGGCCCTTGTAGGAAAAGCGCGAAGTGCCGTCCGGCATCAGACCTTTGCCCTGCGTAGCGCGAATCGCCTGACACAGGTTGGTCTTGCCCGACTTACAGAATTTGCACTGGCCGCATTCCGGGGTGTACAGCGGAATCACGTGGTCACCGACGGCGACCGAGGTAACGCCCTCGCCGATCGCTTCAACGATTGCGCCACCTTCGTGGCCGAGGATCGACGGGAAGATACCTTCCGGATCCGCACCGGACAGGGTGTAGGCGTCCGTGTGGCAGACTCCGGAAGCCACCACGCGCAACAACACTTCACCGGCCTTGGGCATGGCCACATCGACTTCTACGATTTCCAGCGGCTTCTTGGCCTCGAAGGCAACGGCGGCGCGCGACTTGATCATGCTGACTCTCCAGTGAATCCATTGAATAAAAAACCAGACCGGAAGTGTAGTACAGCGCGATCTGGTGAATAATCCGAGCCAAAGCAAAACATTATTGCCATACAGGGATAATCCCAATGTCGGAAAACCGCTGGGAAGGCATTGACGAGTTCGTCGCCGTTGCCGAATGCAGCCAATTCACCGCCGCTGCGGAACGTCTGGGCGTTTCTTCCTCGCATATCAGTCGACAGATCGTACGACTGGAAGAGCGCTTGCAGACGCGTCTGCTCTATCGCAGTACCCGCCGCGTGACGCTGACCGAAGCCGGACAAACCTTCCTGCAGCATTGCCAACGCCTGCAGGACGGTCGCGAAGAAGCCCTGCGCGCGGTTGGCGATCTGACCAGCGAGCCCAAAGGCATGTTGCGCATGACCTGCGCCGTGGCCTATGGCGAGCGCTTCATCGTGCCGCTCGTGACACGCTTCATGGGGCAATACCCGCAACTGCGCGTCGACGTCGAGTTAACCAATCGCCAACTCGACCTGGTGCATGAGGGGCTGGATTTGGCGATCCGATTGGGCCGGTTACAGGATTCGCGATTGGTCGCCACTCGCCTGGCGCCGCGTCGGATGTACCTGTGCGCGTCTCCGTCCTACGTGGAACGGTATGGCCGCCCACACAGTTTGTCGGAACTGAGCCGGCACAATTGCCTGATCGGCAGCTCGGATCTGTGGCAACTGGAACAGAACGGGCGGGAATTTTCCCAACGTGTTCAGGGAAACTGGCGCTGCAACAGTGGGCAGGCGGTACTGGATGCGGCGCTGCAAGGGGTCGGTTTATGTCAGTTGCCGGACTATTACGTGCTTGAGCATTTGCACAGCGGGGCACTGATTTCGCTGCTGGAGGCGCATCAGCCGCCGAATACGGCGGTGTGGGCCTTGTATCCGCAGCAGCGGCATTTGTCGCCGAAGGTGCGCAAGTTGGTGGATTTTTTGAAGGAAGGGTTGGCCGAGCGGCCCGAGTATCGAATTTAAAAGCAAAAGATCGCAGCCTGCGGCAGCTCCTACAGGGAAACCGCGAACTCCCTGTAGGAGCTGCCGCAGGCTGCGATCTTTTGATCTTTCAGCGGCGGTTAGCCCAACGCTGACGCAACCACTCCAGATCTTCCGGCCGGGTGACTTTGAGGTTGTCCGCCCGCCCTTCGATCAAACGCGGTGCCAGACCAGCCCACTCCATTGCCGAGGCTTCATCGGTAATCACCGCATCCGCCACCAGACTGTCAGCCAACGCCCGATGCAGCGCACCGAGGCGGAACATCTGTGGTGTATAGGCTTGCCAGATCACGCTGCGATCCACGGTTTCGAGCACACGACCGTGCTTGTCGACCCGCTTCAGCGTATCGCGCGCCGGCACGGCCAACAGACCGCCGACGGCATCATCCGCCAGTTCAATCAGCAGTTTGTCCAGATCGTCACGGCTCAGATTCGGCCGCGCGGCATCGTGCACCAGCACCCAGTCTTCATCGTCGGCACCTTGCGCATGCAAATGCAGCAAGGCATTGAGCACCGACCCGGAACGCTCCGCACCACCCTCGACCCGCTGAATCCGCGGGTCGCTTGCGCAGACCAGACTTGGCCAGTAAGGATCATCAACAGCAAGACTGACCACCAGCCCCTTGAGGCTTGGGTGATCGAGGAAACAGCCGAGGCTGTGTTCAAGAATTGTGCGCCCACCCAGTTGCAGGTATTGCTTGGGACGGTCCGCAGCCATTCGGGCACCGACGCCCGCGGCAGGAATCACGGCCCAGAAGGCCGGCAGGGAATCGATCATTGCGCGAGCTGGTAAAGGGTTTCACCGTCCTTGACCATGCCCAGCTCATGGCGAGCCCGCTCTTCAACGGTCTCCATGCCTTTTTTCAACTCGCTGACTTCAGCATCCATCACCCGATTGCGCTCCAGCAGGCCTTCGTTCTCGGCGTGCTGATCAGCAATCTGCTGCTTCAGCTCGGCGACCTGCGCCAGACTGCCATTGCCCACCCACAGGCGGTACTGCAGACCGGCCAGCAGCAAGAGCAAAACGAGAAACAACCAGTAAGGACTGCGCATCGAATATCAGGTATCCAGTGAAAAAAGACAGCCACGCGAAAACTTTGAAACGTCTGATAGCACGAAGCCTGGAAGATCCAGGCTTGTGCATATAAGGCATCAGATTAGTGGCAAATCCATCGCTGTCACGACTTTTCCGACACAATCCGGTGTCTTTTTACCATCTACAGCTTAACCGCGGAACTCGGCGCGACCGTTGTACTTGGCTTTGCCATTCAACTGCTCTTCGATACGCAGCAGTTGGTTGTACTTGGAAACGCGGTCGGAACGGCACAGCGAACCGGTCTTGATCTGGCCAGCCGAGGTACCAACGGCCAGGTCGGCAATGGTCGAATCTTCGGTTTCGCCCGAACGGTGCGAGATCACGGCGGTGTAACCGGCGGCCTTGGCCATCTGGATGGCTTCCAGGGTTTCGGTCAGGGTGCCGATCTGGTTGAACTTGATCAGGATCGAGTTGGCGATCTTTTTATCGATGCCTTCTTTCAGGATCTTGGTGTTGGTCACGAACAGGTCGTCGCCGACCAGTTGGGTTTTCTCGCCAATCTTGTCGGTGAGGATCTTCCAGCCAGCCCAGTCGGACTCGTCCAGACCGTCTTCGATCGAGATGATCGGATAACGTTCGGTCAGGCCTTTCAGATAATCGGCGAAACCTTCAGCGGTGAACACCTGGCCTTCGCCGGACAGGTTGTACTTGCCGTCTTCGAAGAACTCGCTGGCAGCGCAGTCCAGCGCCAGGGTCACGTCGGTGCCCAGCTTGTAACCGGCGTTGGCCACGGCTTCGGAGATCACTTTCAACGCGTCTTCGTTGGATGCCAGGTTCGGTGCGAAACCGCCTTCGTCGCCAACGGCGGTGCTCAGGCCACGGGCCTTCAGCACGGCTTTGAGGTGATGGAAAATCTCGGTGCCCATGCGCAGACCTTCCGAGAAGGTCTTGGCGCCAACCGGCTGCACCATGAATTCCTGGATGTCGACGTTGTTATCGGCATGCTCGCCACCGTTGATGATGTTCATCATCGGCACCGGCATCGAGTACACACCCGGAGTGCCGTTCAGGTTGGCGATGTGGGCGTACAGTGGCAGATCCTGGTCCTGTGCAGCCGCCTTGGCCGCAGCCAGGGACACGGCGAGGATGGCGTTGGCGCCCAGGGTTGCCTTGTTTTCGGTACCGTCGAGCTTGATCATCGCGTGGTCGAGGGCTTTCTGGTCGCTTGGGTCAGTGCCCAGCAGCAGATCGCGGATCGGACCGTTGATGTTGGCTACCGCCTTGAGCACACCTTTGCCCAGGTAACGGCTCTTGTCGCCATCACGCAGCTCGAGCGCTTCACGCGAGCCAGTGGATGCACCGGACGGCGCGCAGGCGCTGCCGATGATGCCGTTGTCGAGAAGCACGTCCGCTTCCACGGTGGGATTGCCACGGGAGTCGAGAACTTCACGACCTTTGATGTCGACGATTTTTGCCATTGTTGTAAACACTCCAAAGTTGACGAAAACGACGCAGCTAGAGGAAATCTTTTTACCGTCGGCAAGTGGTGTGCAGCGGGCAGCTTGCAGACGACAACGCACATGCCCGAGGGCATGTGCGACAAATCGTGCGGTACTTTACCGGAGAATTGAGGTTTACGCGGTTTCTACCGTCGGAAAACTCTTCACCAGTTCGTCCAGGGCTTTGAGCTGGGCCAGGAATGGCTCCAGTTTGTCCAGACGCAAGGCGCAAGGGCCGTCGCATTTGGCGTTGTCCGGATCCGGATGCGCTTCAAGGAACAGACCGGCCAGCGACTGGCTCATGCCTGCCTTGGCCAGATCGGTGACCTGGGCGCGGCGACCGCCGGCGGAGTCGGAACGACCGCCAGGCATTTGCAGCGAGTGGGTCACGTCGAAGAATACCGGGTATTCAAACTGCTTCATGATGCCGAAGCCGAGCATGTCGACCACGAGGTTGTTGTAGCCGAAGCTCGAACCGCGCTCGCAGAGGATCAATTGATCGTTACCCGCTTCCACGCACTTGTTCAGGATGTGTTTCATTTCCTGAGGCGCGAGGAACTGGGCTTTCTTGATGTTGATCACCGCGTTGGTCTTGGCCATCGCGACGACCAGATCGGTCTGACGCGACAGGAAGGCCGGCAGCTGGATGATGTCGCAGACTTCAGCGACGACCGCGGCCTGATCAGGCTCGTGGACGTCGGTGATGATCGGCACGCCGAAGGCTTGCTTGATGTCCTGGAAGATGCGCATGCCTTCTTCCAGGCCAGGGCCGCGATACGAGGTCACAGAAGAGCGGTTGGCCTTGTCGAAGCTGGCCTTGAACACGTAAGGGATACCGAGCTTCTCGGTGACCTTCACGTACTCCTCGCAAACCTGCATGGCCATGTCGCGGCTTTCCAGCACGTTCATGCCGCCGAACAGCACCATGGGTTTGTCGTTGGCAATCTCGATGTCGCCGACGCGGATGATCTTCTGTGCCATCGGGTTACGCCTTCTTCTGGTGTTGAGCCAACGCTGCTTTTACGAAACCGCTGAACAGCGGGTGACCGTCACGAGGCGTCGAGGTGAACTCCGGGTGGAACTGGCAAGCGACGAACCATGGATGATCCGGTGCTTCAACCACTTCAACCAGCGCGGCGTCAGCGGAGCGACCGGAGATTTTCAGGCCGGCCTCGATGATCTGTGGCAGCAGGTTGTTGTTCACTTCGTAGCGGTGACGGTGACGTTCAACAATCACGTCCTTGCCATAGCAGTCGTGCACTTTGGAGCCGGCTTCGAGCAGGCATTCCTGAGCGCCGAGGCGCATGGTGCCGCCCAGATCGGACGCTTCGGTACGCACTTCAACCGCGCCGGTGGCATCTTCCCACTCGGTGATCAGACCCACGACCGGATGGCCGCTGGCGCGATCGAACTCGGTGGAGTTGGCATCTTTCCAGCCCAGCACGTTACGGGCGAACTCGATGACCGCCACTTGCATGCCCAGGCAGATGCCCAGGTATGGAACCTTGTTCTCACGAGCGTACTGAACGGCCGTGATCTTGCCTTCCACGCCGCGCAGACCGAAGCCGCCCGGGACGAGGATCGCGTCGACACCTTCGAGCAGCGCAGTGCCCTGGTTCTCGATGTCTTCGGAATCGATGTAACGCAGGTTGACCTTGGTACGGTTGGTGATGCCGGCGTGACTCATCGCTTCGATCAGCGACTTGTAGGCGTCCAGCAGCTCCATGTACTTGCCGACCATCGCGATGGTCACTTCGTGCTCAGGATTGAGCTTGGCATCGACAACCTTTTCCCACTCGGACAGGTCGGCGCCATTGCATTGCAGGCCGAAACGCTCGACGACGAAATCGTCCAGACCCTGGGCGTGCAGCACGGCCGGGATCTTGTAGATGGTGTCGACGTCTTCCAGGGAGATCACCGCACGTTCTTCAACGTTGGTGAACAGCGCGATCTTGCGACGCGACGACACATCCACCGGATGGTCGGAGCGGCAGATCAGCACGTCTGGCTGCAAGCCGATCGAGCGCAGCTCTTTAACCGAGTGCTGGGTTGGCTTGGTCTTGGTTTCGCCAGCGGTGGCGATGTACGGAACCAGGGTCAGGTGCATCAGCATCGCGCGCTTGGAACCGACTTCCACGCGCAGTTGACGGATGGCTTCGAGGAACGGTTGCGACTCGATGTCGCCCACGGTACCGCCGATTTCCACCAGGGCCACGTCGGCATCGCCGGCACCCTTGATGATGCGACGCTTGATTTCGTCGGTGATGTGCGGAATCACCTGGATGGTTGCACCCAGGTAGTCACCACGGCGCTCTTTGCGCAGCACGTGCTCGTAGACACGGCCGGTGGTGAAGTTGTTGTTCTGGGTCATGGTCGTGCGGATGAACCGCTCGTAATGGCCCAGGTCCAGGTCGGTCTCGGCGCCGTCGTGGGTGACGAACACTTCACCGTGCTGGAACGGGCTCATGGTGCCCGGGTCGACGTTGATGTACGGATCCAGCTTAAGCATGGTGACCTTAAGCCCCCGCGCCTCCAGGATGGCCGCCAATGAAGCCGAGGCAATGCCTTTCCCCAATGAAGAAACAACACCGCCCGTGACGAATATGTAGCGCGTCATGAAAAACCCTAGAAGTCTGCGTTAAAGCGGTACGAGCCGCCGGGGAAAGCGAAGGAAGGCCGAAGCCCCCGATCACCTGCATTAATCACAGTGCACCTTTCAAAAAAACCGCCGCGTTGGGACAGACCGGCAGATGAAACACCGGTACGTTGCTCGCTACACATTTTTTGGAATCGCCCAGCAAAGACTGCTTGGTAATCGGCAACTCCTGCAATTCAGGCGAATCCACAGAAGTTGTATCAAGAAGGGAGCGTAGTCTACCGGAATGCCCCTTTCATCTCAAACCTTGATCTTCGTCTGTTGGCTGCCAATGCAATTTCCAGCCGTCCGGCCCCTGCCCGTCAAGGCCCGGCAGGTTCGCCACGGCGAGCAATTCTGCGCCGCGAAACAGCAGCGGCAATCTGCCACGGACGAAGCCCGGCAGCGCGCGCTCATTGAGCAGGCGCTTGAGATCGCGGTGCCCGCGATCGGCCAGGTGCATGACTTCGCCGCCCTGTCGATAGCCAATCCGCAACGGCCCGATGGGAGTCTGCCCGCTGAACATGACACGCCCGTTATTCGCCAAGCGTAGCGGCGTCGACGGGTCATGCCAGTCAACGCTGGCCGCTGGCACACACAGCCAGTCGCCGCTCAACCACCATATCCGACCGGCGCTGCGATGGACCTCGCCATCGGCCAGACGCCAGACCGGGGATGCATCGCCGGCAGCGCCGCACAGGTTGTCCCAACCCGACCAATGGTCAGTATCGGGCAGGCGGGTCAGCGGTTCGAGCCAGTGGCTGAGTGCATTGCGCTGACGAGCGGCGGACAACTTCGCCAGCGGCGCCAACTCCAGCGACGGCAGGGCCAGCCATGGCAACCCGCTCGGCGTGGCGGCGTGTGCCAGATCGAGCTGCGCCAGCTCATCGAGCAGGCCTTGCGCCTCACGCAGGTGCGCCGCGCTGCGCGCCATGCTCGCCTGCGCTTGCGGCCAGCGCGCGGTGAGCAGCGGCAGCACCTGATGACGCAGATAGTTGCGCGAGAACTGTCGATCCTGGTTTGACGGGTCTTCGATCCAGTGCAACTGATGCGCACGGGCGTACGCCTCAAGCTCGGCACGCGAGACATCGAGAAGAGGCCGCAACAGCGTGCCCTGCCCCAACGGCCGCTGCGCCGGCATCGCCGAAAGTCCGCGGACGCCGGCACCGCGCATCAGGCGAAACAACAGGGTTTCGGCCTGATCATCACGGTGCTGCCCGGTCAACAGCACGTCATCCGCTTCGGTCAGCGACATGAACGCCGCGTAACGCGCCTCCCGCGCCGCCCGCTCCAGGCTGGCGCCGGGTTGCACAGTCACCCGAACAACCTGTAAGGGAACGCCCAGCGCATCGCAGACCGACTGACAATGCGCCGGCCACGCATCGGCCGCAGCCTGGAGGCCGTGGTGGATATGGATGGCGCTGAGCGCCGGCAGGGAATGGTGTTTAGCGAGATGCGCAAGCAGATGCAGGAGGACGGTGGAGTCCAGACCACCGGAGAAGGCGATGCGCCACTGAGCGGCGTTGCACCAAGGCTCAAGGCTCGACATAAGCCGCGACGGCAAATCACTCTTCGAAGGATTCATAGAGAAGGTCGCTTCTTAAAAAACCTGTAGGAGCTGCCGCAGGCTGCGATCTTTTGATTTTGCTGTATCAAGATCAAAAGATCACAGCCTGCGGCAGCTCCTACAGGGTTACTGCGCCGTCGACTTAGAGACCGTAGCTCATCAGACGATCGTAACGGCGCTTGAGCAGCGCTTCGTTGTCGAACTTCTTCAGCATCGCCAGTTGCGAGCTCAGTTCGGCACGGATCGAGGCAGCAGCAGCGGCCGGATCACGGTGGGCGCCGCCCAGTGGCTCGCCGATCACCTTGTCGACGATACCCAGACCTTTCAGGCGCTCGGCGGTGATGCCCATCGCCTCGGCAGCGTCCGGCGCTTTTTCGGCGGTTTTCCACAGGATCGAAGCGCAACCTTCCGGCGAGATCACCGCGTAGGTCGAGTACTGCAGCATGTTCAATTGATCGCAGACACCGATCGCCAACGCACCGCCGGAACCACCTTCACCGATCACGGTGGCGATGATCGGGGTTTTCAGGCGCGCCATCACGCGCAGGTTCCAGGCGATGGCCTCGCTCTGGTTGCGCTCTTCGGCGTCAATACCCGGGTAGGCGCCCGGGGTATCGATGAAGGTCAGGATCGGCATCTTGAAACGCTCGGCCATTTCCATCAGACGGCAAGCCTTGCGGTAACCTTCCGGACGCGGCATGCCAAAGTTACGGCGTACCTTCTCGCGCACTTCGCGCCCCTTCTGGTGACCGATGACCATCACTGGCTGGTCTTCCAGACGGGCCACGCCACCCACAATGGCGGCGTCGTCGGAGAAGTGACGATCACCGTGCAGTTCGTCGAACTCGGTAAAGATGTGCTCGATGTAATCGAGGGTGTACGGGCGTTTCGGGTGGCGCGCCAGGCGAGCGATCTGCCAGCTGGTCAGCTTGCCGAAGATGTCTTCGGTCAGCGTGCGGCTCTTGTCCTGCAGGCGGGAGATCTCATCGCCGATATTCAGCGAATTGTCATTACCGACCAAGCGCAACTCTTCGATCTTGGCTTGCAGGTCGGCGATCGGCTGTTCGAAATCTAGAAAATTCGGGTTCATAGGCGTCCGTCTTGGGTCGTGTCCCAAATGAGCTTGGGCCGGCCGGTTGTCTATTCGCGCCCTACCTTAAGGGAGAGGCGCGCTGAGGTCGAGATTAAAAATTCAGGTTGTGGGCAAGCGCAATGATGGCACTTGCCGGTCAACGGTATTGGAGGAAGACGTTGTCTCGCCCGAACTGGTCACGCAGGGCTTGAATCAACGCATCTGCCGGATCGATTCGCCAGGTCTCGCCGAACTGCAGCAAGGTCTTCGCATCGGGACTGGTGTACTCCATGGTGATCGGGCACGCCCCGCGGTGACGCTTGAGCAGCTCACCCAACCAGCGTAGCTGATCGCCTTTCAAATCCTGAGTGTGCAGCTTCAGGCGCAGGCTTTCGGCCAGATTGGTCCGTGCATCCTCCATGCTCATCACCCGCTTGACCCGCAGGCGCAGGCCGCCGGAGAAGTCGTCGTTGCTGACTTCGCCTTCGACCACCACCATCGCGTCGGTCTGCAACAGCGACTGCGCAGAATGGAACGCATCGGCAAACAGCGAGGCCTCGATCCGTCCCGAGCGGTCATCAAGGGTGATGAAGCCCATCTTGTCGCCCTTTTTGTTCTTCATCACGCGCAGGGCAATGATCATCCCGGCCACGGTTTGCGTGTCGCGAGCCGGTTTCAGGTCGATGATGCGCTGACGGGCGAAGCGACGAATCTCGCCTTCATATTCGTCGATCGGGTGACCGGTCAGGTACAGACCCAGGGTGTCTTTCTCACCCTTGAGGCGTTCCTTGAGGGTCAGCTCCTTGGCCTTGCGGTGCGTTGCATAGACGTCGGCATCTTCCTCGACGAACAGCCCGCCGAACAGGTCGGCATGGCCGCTGTCGCGGGTGCGCGCTGTCTGCTCGGCCGACTTGATTGCCTCTTCCATCGCCGCCAGCAGCACGGCGCGGTTGCGGTCGATGTTGGCCTGATAAGCCTTTTGTTCATCGTGGAAGTACGGGCCGAGGCGATCCAGCGCGCCGCTGCGGATCAGACCGTCCAGCGTGCGTTTGTTGATGCGCTTGAGGTCAACCCGGGCGCAGAAGTCGAACAGATCCTTGAACGGACCGGCCTGACGGGCTTCGGTAATCGCTTCCACCGGGCCTTCACCGACGCCTTTAATCGCGCCCAGACCGTATACGATGCGGCCTTCGTCGTTCACCGTGAACTTGAACTCCGAAGTGTTCACGTCCGGCGCGTCGAGGCGCAGCTTCATCGTGCGCACTTCCTCGATCAAGGTCACGACCTTGTCGGTGTTGTGCATATCCGCCGAAAGCACCGCCGCCATGAACGGCGCCGGGTAATGGGCTTTCAGCCAAGCAGTCTGGTACGACACCAGGCCGTAAGCGGCGGAGTGAGACTTGTTGAAGCCGTAACCGGCGAATTTCTCCACCAGGTCAAAAATGTTACCGGCAAGATCCGCATCGATATTGTTCGACGCACAACCTTCAATGAAACCGCCGCGCTGCTTGGCCATTTCCTCGGGTTTCTTCTTACCCATCGCCCGACGCAGCATGTCCGCACCACCGAGGGTGTAACCGGCCATGACCTGGGCGATCTGCATCACCTGTTCCTGATACAGGATGATGCCGTACGTCGGCGCCAGCACCGGTTGCAGGCCTTCATACTGGTAATCCGGGTGCGGATAAGCCAATTCGGCGCGACCGTGCTTACGGTTGATGAAGTCATCCACCATGCCCGATTGCAGTGGGCCCGGACGGAACAGGGCCACCAGTGCGATCAAGTCTTCGAGGCAGTCAGGCTTGAGCTTTTTGATCAGCTCTTTCATGCCCCGGGATTCGAGCTGGAACACCGCGGTGGTTTCAGCTTTTTGCAGCAGCTGATAGGTCGGTTTGTCATCCAGCGGGATGAACGCGATGTCCAGCGGCGGCTCGTTGACCTTGGCGCGGTCGCGGTTGATGGTTTTCAGCGCCCAGTCGATGATCGTCAGGGTCCGCAAGCCGAGGAAGTCGAACTTCACCAGACCGGCCGCCTCGACGTCGTCCTTGTCGAACTGGGTCACCAGACCATCGCCGGCCTCGTCGCAATAGATCGGCGAGAAATCGGTCAGTTTGGTCGGGGCGATTACCACACCACCGGCGTGCTTGCCGACGTTACGCACCACGCCCTCGAGCTTGCGCGCCATCTCCCAGATTTCCGCCGCTTCCTCATCGACCTTGATGAAGTCGCGCAGGATCTCCTCCTGCTCGTAGGCTTTTTCCAGGGTCATGCCGACTTCGAACGGAATCATCTTCGACAGACGATCCGCCAAGCCGAATGACTTGCCCTGGGCCCGCGCCACGTCGCGCACCACTGCCTTGGCGGCCATGGAGCCGAAGGTGATGATCTGGCTTACCGCGTTGCGACCGTATTTCTCGGCCACGTAGTCGATCACCCGGTCACGACCGTCCATGCAGAAGTCGACGTCGAAGTCGGGCATCGAGACCCGTTCCGGGTTGAGGAAACGTTCGAACAGCAGGTCGTATTCCAGCGGGTCGAGGTCGGTGATCTTCTGCACATAGGCCACCAGCGATCCGGCACCCGACCCACGGCCCGGGCCTACCGGCACGCCGTTGTTCTTGGCCCACTGGATAAAGTCCATCACGATCAGGAAGTAACCGGGGAAGCCCATCTGGATGATGATATCCAGCTCGAAATTCAGCCGGTCGACGTAGACCTGACGCTTGGCCTCATAGTCTTCGGTGGTGTCCTTGGGCAGCAATACGCTGAGGCGGTCTTCCAGACCGTCGAACGACACCTTGCGAAAGTATTCATCGATGGTCATGCCATCGGGAATCGGGTAGTCCGGCAGGAAGTGCTTGCCCAACTTCACGTCGATGTTGCAACGCTTGGCAATCTCGACGGTGTTTTCGATCGCGTCGGGAATGTCACTGAACAGCTCGGCCATTTCCTCGGCGCTTTTCAGGTATTGCTGATCACTGTAATTCTTCGAGCGCCGCGGATCGTCGAGGGCGCGGCCCTCACCGATGCACACGCGGGTTTCGTGGGCAGCAAAGTCTTCCTGCTTGATGAAGCGCACATCGTTGGTCGCCACCAGCGGCGCACCGAGCTTGTCGGCCAGGGCCACGGCGCCGTGCAATTGCTCTTCGTCGTTGGGGCGATTGGTGCGCTGGATTTCCAGATAGAAACGATCAGGGAACACCGCCATCCACTCGCGCGCCAACGTCTCGGCTTCGGCCGGGTTACCGCCAATCATGGCCATGCCGATTTCGCCTTCCTTCGCGGCGGACAGCATGATCAGACCTTCGTTGGCCTCGGCGACCCATTCGCGCTCGATGATGATCATGCCATTGCGCTGACCCTCGATGAAGCCGCGCGAGATCAGCTCGGTGAGATTGCGATAGCCCTTGGCGTTCATTACCAACAGGCTGATCCGGCTCAATGGCCCGTCCGGATCCTTGTTCGACAGCCACAGGTCGGCGCCGCAGATCGGCTTGATGCCGGCGCCCATGGCGTTTTTATAGAATTTGACCAGGGAACACATGTTGTTCTGATCGGTGACCGCCACGGCCGGCATGTTCATGCCGGTCAGCGCCTTGACCAGTGGCTTGATCCGCACCAGCCCGTCGACCAGGGAGTATTCAGTGTGCAGGCGTAGATGAACGAATGAAGCCGGCATAGTGATCCTGTCCAGTTACATAGAGACAACAAGGCCCGGATTGTACCGGGCCTCGAACAAAACATCAGCCTTGCGACTAAACCTGTGTCAGGCCTTCGCGCGCCTCGTAAGCCTGTCGCACCGGGGCGAACGAGCGCCGGTGAATCGGTGTCGGGCCCAGCCGTGCCAACGCTTCCAGATGAACGGGCGTCGGATAGCCTTTATGGCCGCCGATGCCGTACCCCGGGTAGATCAATTCGAATGCCGCCATTTCCCGGTCGCGGCTGACCTTGGCCAGAATCGACGCGGCAGCGATGGCCGGCACCTTGCCGTCGCCCTGCACCACCGCTTCGGCGCGCATCGGCAGTTTCGGACAACGATTACCGTCGATCATCGCCAGTTTCGGCTGCACATGCAGCCCGGCCACCGCGCGCTGCATGGCGAGCATGGTCGCGTGCAGAATGTTCAGCTCGTCGATTTCCTCGACTTCGGCGCGGGCGATGCACCAGCTCAGGGATTTTTCGATGATCTCGTCGTAGAGCTTCTCGCGCCGGGCTTCGGTGAGTTTCTTCGAGTCGTTGAGACCAAGGATCGGCCGGTTAGGATCGAGGATCACCGCCGCCGTCACCACCGCGCCGCACAACGGACCACGACCGACTTCGTCGACACCGGCCACCAGCTCTTCGACTTCGGCGACCAATGTGAAATCCAGGCCCATTTGCATCGTCTTGCTCATTGTTTCCGACCGATCAGGTTAAGGACGGCATCCGCCGCCTGATTGGAAGCGTCCCGCCGCAACGTGCGGTGGATCTCGTCGAAGCCACGGGTCTGCTCTTCGCCGCCGTCGATCAACGGCGACAGGGTCTGCGCCAACGCCTCGACCGTCGCATCATCCTGCAACAACTCTGGCACCAACAGACGCTGGGCCAACAGGTTGGGCAAGGACACGTACGGGCTCTTGACCATGCGTTTGAGGATCCAGAACGTCAGCGGTGCCAGGCGATACGCAACGACCATCGGCCGCTTGTACAGCAACGCTTCAAGCGTCGCCGTGCCGGAGGCGATCAGCACCGCGTTGCACGCCGCGAGGGCCAGATGGGATTTGCCATCGAGCAGGGTCACCGGCAAGTCGCGGCCAACCAGCAACGCTTCGAGCTGTGCACGACGCTCGGCATTGGCGCACGGGATGACGAAGCGCAGCCCCGGGCGCATGGCCCGCAGACGCTCGGCCGTATCAAGGAACAGCGCCCCGAGACGGCCGACTTCACCACCGCGACTGCCGGGCATCAACGCCACCAGCGGACCGTCGGGCAAACCGAGTTCGGCACGCGCTGCGGCGCGGTCGGCCTGCAGCGCAATGGTATCGGCCAGCGTATGACCGACGAACCGCACCGGCACGCCTTTCTCTTCGTAGAATTTTGCTTCAAATGGCAACAGGGTGAGCATCAGATCGCAGCCTTCGCGAATCTTCAGCACACGCTTCTGACGCCATGCCCACACCGACGGGCTGACGTAGTGCACGGTCTTGATCCCGGCCTGACGCAGCTTGAGTTCGATATTGAGGTTGAAATCCGGGGCATCGATGCCGATGAACACGTCCGGTTTCTCGGCGATCAGCGTAGCGATCAGCTCCTTGCGGCGCTTGAGCAACTCGCGCAGCCGCCCGAGCACCTCCACGAGCCCCATGACCGACAGGCGCTCCATGGGGAAATACGACGTCAGGCCTTCGGCCTGCATCAACGGACCGCCGACACCGATGAACTCGACTGCCGGATGTTGCGCCTTGAGGGCGCGCATCAGACCGGCGCCCAAAATATCCCCGGAAGCTTCGCCCGCCACCAGCGCAATACGCAGATTGGCCATGATCAGCGGGTGATGCCGCGAGTCGAGGACTGGATCGAATCACGGAACAGCGCGACTTCCGGGAATTGCGCAGCAGGTTCGACCAGTTCGGCCAGCGCTTGCTCCACGGTCAGCCCCTGGCGATACACCGTTTTATAGGCGCGGCGCAGCGCATGAATCGCGTCTTCACTGAAACCGCGGCGGCGCATGCCTTCGAAATTCATGCTGCGCGCTTCGGCGGGGTTGCCGAAGACGGTGACGAACGCTGGAACGTCCTTGCCGATGGCAGTGCCCATGCCGGAAAAGCTGTGCGCGCCAATATGGCAATACTGATGAACCAGGGTGAACCCGGACAGGATCGCCCAGTCGTCAACGTGCACATGCCCGGCCAACGCGGTGTTGTTGACCAGAATGCAGTGGTTGCCGATGACGCTGTCATGCCCGATGTGGGCGTAGGCCATGATCAGGTTGTGATCGCCCAGCGTGGTTTCCGAACGGTCCTGCACGGTGCCACGGTGAATGGTCACGCCTTCGCGGATGACGTTGTGGTCACCGATCACCAGACGGGTTTCTTCACCTTTGTACTTCAGATCGGGCGTGTCTTCGCCTACCGAGGAAAACTGGTAGATGCGGTTGTGCTTGCCGATGCGGGTCGGGCCTTTGAGGACCACGTGCGGCCCGATCACAGTACCCTCGCCGATTTCCACACCTGCGCCGACGATCGACCACGGGCCGACTTCGACGCCGTCAGCCAGAACGGCCGACGGATCGATGATTGCACGAGGGTCAATCAAACTCATAGCTTGCGTTCCGCACAGATGATTTCCGCCGAGCAGACCGGCTTGCCGTCGACCGAGGCCTGGCATTCGAATTTCCAGATCTGACGCTTGCAGCTGATGAACTTGGCTTCAAGGATCAACTGGTCGCCCGGCAGCACTGGCTGGCGGAAACGCAGTTTGTCGGAACCGACGAAGTAGTACAGGGTGCCGTCGGCCGGTTTTACGTCAAGCATTTTGAAACCGAGGATCCCGGCAGCCTGGGCCATCGCTTCGATGATCAGTACGCCCGGCATGATCGGGTGCGCCGGGAAGTGGCCGTTGAAGAATGGCTCATTGATGCTGACATTCTTGTAGGCGCGAATGCGCTTGCCTTCAGTGTCCAGTTCCACCACCCGGTCCACCAGCAGGAACGGGTAACGGTGAGGCAGGTATTCGCGAATCTCGTTGATGTCCATCATTTCGGGGGGAAGCCTATGTAAAGATTGGGAGCGCGACTGACGCGCACTCCTCTAGCAAATCAAGGAGGCAGTCTAGAGGCTGTGCACACTTGATATGGAAATGGTATCAGCCATCAGATGAAGCATTGCTGCCGGGGGTCACTTCCCCGACGCGCTTTTCCAGCTGCTTCAAACGTCGCGCGAGGTCATCGAGCTGACGGATGCGGGCCGCGCTTTTGCGCCATTCGGCCGCCGGTTGCATGGCTGTGCCGGACGAATAGGCACCCGGCTCGGTAATCGAGTGGGTCACCATGGTCATCCCGGTCAGGAAAACGTTGTCGCAAATATCGATGTGCCCAACCAGGCCGACACCACCGGCGAGCATGCAATGCTTGCCGATTTTGGTGCTGCCGGAGATACCGACACACGCCGCCATGGCGGTGTGATCACCGACCTGGACGTTGTGCGCGATCTGGATCTGGTTGTCGAGCTTCACGCCGTTGCCGATCACGGTGTCCGCCAACGCGCCACGGTCGATGGCGGTGTTCACGCCGATCTCGACATCGTCGCCGATGGTCACGCCACCGATCTGGGCGATCTTCTGCCAGATACCTTTCTCGTTGGCAAAACCGAAACCTTCACCACCGAGCACGGCACCGGACTGGATCACTACGCGCTTGCCGATGCGCACGTCGTGGTACAGCGTCACCCGCGGAGCGAGCCAGCCGCCCTCACCGATTTCACTGCGGGCACCGATGACGCAATGGGCACCCAACGTGACCTGCGCACCGATGCGAGCACCCGCCTCGATCACCACGAACGGGCCAATGCTGGCGCTTGGATCAACCACCGCATCCGGCGCAATCACCGCTGTGGGATGAACACCCGCAGCGGCTTTCGGCTTCGGATCGAACAGATGCGAGATGCGTGCATAAGCCAGGTAAGGATCCGGCACCACCAGCGCGTTGCCGGTAAAACCGTCGGCATCGGCCTCCTTGAGCAATAGCGCAGCCGCCTGGGAACTTGCCAGGTATTTGCGATATTGAGGATTTGCCAGAAAGCTCAACTGAGCTGGGCCAGCCTCCTGCAAGGTGGCTAGCCCAGTAATTTGCGTCTCGGGGTCGCCACGCAGGGTGGCGCCGAGGAACTCGGCCAACTGGCCGAGCTTGATAGTCACGGTCATGGGTTACTTCAGCTGATTCATGCGCTCGATAACCTGGCGCGTGATGTCGTACTGAGGTTTGACATCGATCACTGCGCCACGCTCGAACACCAGGTCAAAACCACCTTTCTTGATGACTTCTTCCACTGCGCTATCCAGTTTCGGCTTCAGTTGCTTGAGCATTTCGCGGTCGGCAACTGCCTTGGCTTCGTTCAGTTCCTTGGACTGGAACTGGAAGTCACGGGCCTTTTGCTTGAACTCAAGCTCCAGACGCTCACGCTCGCCCTGCTGCATCTTGTCGCCACCGGCCATCAGACGGTCCTGAATACCCTTGGCGCTGCTTTCCAGCGTCTTGAGCTTGGTCAGTTGCGGACCGAACTTCTTCTCGGCATCCACCGCGTATTTCTTGGCCGCATCGGATTCCAGCAATGCCATCTGATAGTTCAGAACGGCGATTTTCATGTCGGCGAACGCCGGGCCTGCCACCAGTACGGAGGCCAGGAGAACCAATTGAGTCAACTTACGCACGATGCACTCCTACAAAATCCATTGTCGTTATCTTGGGTCAGACGCTTAGAACGTCTGGCCGAGGGAGAATTGGAACACTTGAGTTTCAGCGTTATCCGGTTTCTTGATCGGTGTAGCCAACGCGAAGCTCAAAGGCCCCAGTGCGGTTACCCAGGTCACGCCAACACCGACGGAACTGGCCATGTTGCTCAGGCTGATGTCGTTGCACTGTGTGTTGGCTTTTGTACCGTCAGCATTGGTGGTCGACTTGCAAGTCGAGTCGAACACGTTACCGACGTCCCAGAATACCGAGGTACGCAGGGATCGCTGATCTTTCACGAACGGCAGCGGGAACAGAACCTCTACACCACCCTGGATCAATACGTTGCCACCGAACGGCAGCGGATCCTGATCCGGGTCGGCAATGGTACCGGCGTTACCGGTGACCGCCTGACCACGACTCGGGGTACTGCGAGGACCCAGCGTACTGTCCTTGAAGCCACGTACCGAGTTGAAACCACCAGCATAGTAGTTTTCATAGAACGGCAAGCCGTCGGTCGAACCATAACCGTCGCCATAACCCAGTTCGGTGTGCAGACGCAGGGTGTAGTTTTCGGTAATCGGCTGGAACAACTGACCACGGTAGTCGAGTTTGTAGAACGACAGGTCGCTGCCCGGAATCGTGGTTTCCAGGGTCAGGCTCTGGGAACGACCACGGGTCGGCAGTACGCCCTTGTTCAGGGTCGACTCGGACCAGCCGGCCGAAGCCTTGAAGTTCAGATAGTTGTCGCCTTCCTTGTTAACGAAGTCGAAGATTTCGTCAACGGTGTACTGACCGGTCTTGATCTTGTCCTGCTGAGCGGACAGACCGAAGGTCAGACGCGACGTCTCGCTGATCGGGTAGCCAACGTTGACGCCGGCACCCAGGCTGTCTACCGCATAGCTCGCTACGTCGACGTCGAGGTCTTTGTAGTCGGTGGTGCGATAGAACGCGTTGTAACCCAGGCTCACGCCATCGGCGGTCCAGTACGGGTCAACGTAGCCGAAGTTGTAGCGGCTCTGGTATTCGCTGCGGGTCAGGCCCACGCTCACACGGTTACCGGTACCCAGGAAGTTGTTCTGGGTGATCGAACCACCGAGGATCAGACCGGCGCTCTGGGCGAAACCGACGCTGGCGGTGATCGAACCGGAAGCTTGTTCTTCAACGGCGTAGTTCACGTCCACCTGGTCGTCGACACCCGGTACAGCCGGAGTCTCGACGTTCACTTCCTTGAAGAAGCCCAGACGTTCAAGACGGGTCTTGGACTGGTCGATCAGGTAGGTCGAAGCCCAGCCGCCTTCCATCTGACGCATTTCGCGACGCAGCACTTCGTCTTCGGACTTGGTGTTGCCACGGAAATTGATACGGTTGACGTAGGCACGCTTGCCCGGGTCGACGGCGAACAGGATGTCCACGGTGTGATCGTCGTCATGCGGCTGAGGAACGCCGTTCACGTTGGCGAAGGTGTAACCCTCGTTACCCAGGCGACGAGTGATCAGTTCGGAAGTGGTGGTCATCAGCTTGCGCGAGAACACCTGGCCTTTCTGCACCAGCAACAGCGACTTGACCTGGTCTTCAGGGACTTTCAGGTCACCGCTGAGCTTGACGTCACGTACGGTGTACTTCTCGCCTTCGGTGATGTTGACGGTGATGTAGACGTGCTTCTTGTCCGGGGTGATGGATACCTGGGTCGAAGCGATATCCATGTTGATGTAACCACGGTCCAGGTAGTAGGAACGCAGACGCTCCAGGTCGCCGGACAGTTTTTCACGGGCGTACTTGTCATCGTTCTTGAAGAACGACAGCCAGTTGGTGGTTTTCAGCTCGAACAGGTCGATCAGGTCGTCATCAGGGAAGACCGTGTTACCCACCACGTTGATGTGCTGGATCGCGGCCACGGTGCCTTCGTTGATCTTCACTTTCAGCGCCACGCGGTTACGCGGCTGCGAGACCACCTCGGTATCGACGGTCGCCGAGTAACGGCCCTGGGCAACGTACTGACGCTGCAGCTCGTTACGGACACCTTCGAGGGTGGCGCGCTGGAAGATTTCACCTTCGGACAGACCGGACTGCTTCAGGCCTTTCATCAGGTCTTCGGTAGAGATCGCCTTGTTACCCTCGATCTCGATACTGGCGACCGACGGACGTTCGACGACCGTGATCACGAGAACGTTGCCTTCGCGGCCCAGCTGGATATCTTGAAAGAAACCGGTTTTGAACAACGCACGAGTGGATTCCACCAGGCGACGATCATCCGCCTGCTCGCCGACGTTCAACGGCAAGGCACCAAAGACGCTACCCGCGGAGACCCGCTGGAGGCCGTTGACGCGAATATCAGAGATAGTGAAGGACTCGGCGTGAACTTCGGCGATCATCAATACGGTGAGAACCGCAGTTAGCAGCAGACGTTTCATGAAGTCCTTTCTTATTCCAACTGGCAATAAACAAACTGCCGCAAAATGCGGCAGATTCGCAATTCAGCGAAGCTTTACAGTCGACCCAGATCATTGACCAGAGCAAGCAACATCACTCCGACCACCAAACTGATACCGATCTGCACCCCCCAACCTTGCACCCGATCCGACAAGGGGCGACCACGCACCCACTCAATCAGATAAAACAACAAATGCCCCCCATCCAGTACAGGAATGGGCAGCAAATTCAGAACCCCCAGGCTAATACTCAGATAAGCAAGGAAATTCAGGAAATCAGCAACGCCCGACTGGGCAGAAGCGCCCGCCACTTTAGCAATGGTTATCGGCCCACTCAAGTTTTTTACCGAGAGCTCGCCAAACAGCATTTTCTTCAACGAGTCCAGCGTCAGCACGCTCATGGTCCAGGTACGACGGGCACCCTCGCCAATCGCGGCCAACGGACCATAACTGACCTCGCGAATCATTTCCGGCGGCCAGTCCACGGCTTTTACGCCCGCCCCGAGATAACCGCTTGGCGACTTGCTTTCGCCGCGCGCCGCCAGGGTCACCGGGACGTCGATTTGAGCACCATCACGCTCGACTTTCAGCATGATTTTGGTATCAGGACGCGTACGAACGCTGTCGACCACTTGCTGCCAGTCATTCAGCGCCAGGCCGTCGAGCGCCAGCAGGCGATCACCGGTTTTCAGACCGGCGGCTTGTGCCGGGCCTTTTGGATCGAGTTCAGCCAGTACTGGCGGCAAAGCCGGGCGCCATGGGCGAATACCCAGCGAGCGAATGGGATCGGGCTCGTCAGCGCCTTTGAGCCAATGGTCCAGCGCCAGCTCACGCGGCGCGTCGACGGTCGAACCCTGCTCGCGCACGAGCAATTGCAGGGAACCACTTTCCCCCAGACGACGCACCAGTTGCAAATTGACGGCAGCCCAACCGGAGGTAGGCTCACCATCGATGGCGACGATCTCCTGGCCCGCGCTCAAACCGGCCCTGGCCGCAATGCTGCCGGACTCGACGGCACCGATCACCGGACGGATCTGCTCGCTGCCGAGCATGGCCAGCACCCAGAAAAACACCAGGGCCAGCAGGAAGTTGGCAATCGGCCCCGCCGCGACAATGGCGATGCGCTGGCGCACCGATTTACGATTGAAGGATTGATGAAGCTGATCGGCCGGGACTTCGCCTTCACGCTCATCGAGCATCTTGACGTAGCCGCCCAGCGGAATCGCGGCGACGACAAATTCAGTGCCCTGCTTGTCGTGCCAGCGCAACAGGGGCATGCCGAAGCCGACGGAAAAACGCAGAACCTTGACGCCACAGCGACGCGCGACCCAGAAGTGGCCGAATTCGTGAAAGGTGACCAGCACACCCAAAGCGATCAGGGTGCCGGCAATCATATAGAGCGCGCTCATCTACTTTCTCCGCAATCCTGTTCAGTGCCGCGTGACGCCATGGTACTGCAACGGCTATCGCCCGTGACGATTCAGCCACTGCCCGGCCAGAGTCCGCGCTTTCGCGTCTGCGGTAAACACCGCGTCCAGATCCTCCAGCGCAACCACTGGCTCGAGGCTCAGCACGTCCTCGATGATACTCGCGATTTCCAGATAACCCACACGTCCGTCGAGAAACGCGGCGACCGCCACTTCGTTGGCCGCATTGAGCATCGCCGGCGCACTGTTACCCGCCTCGGCCGCTTGTCGCGCCAGGCGCAGGCAAGGAAAACGCTCTTCGTCCGGCGCCTCGAAATCCAGGCGCGCGATGGCAAACAGATCCAAGGGCGCTACACCGGAGTCGATACGCTCAGGCCAGGCCAGTGCATTGGCAATCGGCGTGCGCATGTCGGGATTGCCCAACTGCGCCAGCACCGAGCCATCGACATAATCGACCAGCGAGTGAATCACACTCTGCGGATGGATCACCACCTCGACCTGCGACGGCTTGGCGTCGAACAGCCAGCAGGCCTCGATCAATTCCAGACCCTTGTTCATCATGCTGGCCGAGTCCACGGAAATCTTGCGCCCCATGGACCAGTTCGGGTGCGCACACGCCTGATCAGGCGAAACGTGCGCCAGCTCGCTCAACGGCGTCTGGCGGAAAGGCCCGCCCGAAGCCGTGAGCAAAATCCGTCGCACACCGACTGTACTCAGCCCACGGGAAAAATCCTGCGGCATGCACTGGAAGATCGCGTTGTGCTCGCTGTCGATCGGCAGCAGCACCGAGCCGCTCTTGTGCACGGCCTGCATGAACAGCGCGCCGGACATCACCAGCGCCTCTTTATTGGCCAGCAGGATCTTCTTGCCAGCCTCCACCGCCGCCAGGGTCGGTCGCAGGCCTGCGGCACCGACGATGGCGGCCATCACGGCATCGACTTCAGGTGCAGAGGCAACCTGACACAGGCCCTCCTCCCCCACCAATACGCGAGTGGACAGACCGGCAGCCCGCAGGTCGTCCTGCAAACCACGCGCCGCCGCCACTTCCGGCACGACTGCGAATTGCGGCACATGACGCACGCACAAGGCCAGCAATTCGCTCAGACGCGTGAAACCGCTCAGGGCGAACACCTGATAGCGCTCGGGATGACGCGCGATGACGTCGAGGGTGCTCAGACCAATCGAACCGGTGGCCCCCAGAACAGTGATCTGTTGAGGACGGCTCACGGTGCAGCCATCCACAGCAATACAGCGAAAATCGGGATCGCCGCGGTCAGGCTGTCGATGCGATCAAGCACACCGCCATGACCGGGCAGCAGGTTGCTGCTGTCCTTGATGCCGGACTGGCGCTTGAACATGCTTTCGGTGAGGTCGCCCACCACCGAAATGAAGACGATCAGCGCAGCACCGATGAGCCCCTTGAGCAGTTCAGCCACCGTCCAGTCGCGAACCAGGCCGACGATCGCGGTGATCACCAGACTCAGCGCCAGGCCACCGTAAACGCCTTCCCAGCTTTTGCCCGGACTGACTTGCGGCGCCAGTTTGCGCTTGCCGAAAGCACGACCGGAGAAGTAAGCACCGATGTCGGCACCCCAGACCAACACCATCACCGCCATGATCAGCCAGTTACCCAGCGGGTATTGCTTGATCTGCACCAGTCCCTGCCAGGCCGGCAGCAGGATCAGCAAGCCGATCACCAGTTTGGTGGCTGCTGTGGACCAATGCTCGCTTGAGCGTGGATACGTCAGCACCAGGTAAGTCGCCACCGCCCACCACAACACCGAAGCGCCCAACACCCAAGGGGCCAGGCCCGGCAGGACGTACATGACGAACAGCATCAGCGCGACGACGGCGGCAAAGCCGACACGGAACGACTGCGCGGTAAAGCCCGCCAGACGCGCCCATTCCCAGGCACCCAGGCTCACGACCAGACCGATGAACAGCGCAAAACCGGATCCCTCGAGCAGGAAGAAACCGCACAGAGCGATCGGCAGCAGGATCAGCGCAGTGATGATTCGTTGTTTAAGCATTAAACCCGGGCTCCAGCTTCGACCTGTTCGCTCGTTTTACCGAAGCGACGCTGGCGCGAAGCGAAATCGGCCAGCGCAGTGCGCATGGCTTCGTGTTTGAAGTCCGGCCAGAACAGGTCGGAGAAGTACAACTCGGCATACGCCAGTTGCCACAGCAGGAAATTGCTGATGCGGTGCTCGCCACCAGTGCGGATGCACAAGTCTGGCAGCGGCAGGTCGCCGGTCGCCAGACAGGTTTGCAACAGCTCCGGAGTGATGTCTTCCGGACGCAGATGCCCGGCCTGAACCTCACGCGCCAGACGTTGCGCCGCCTGGGCAATATCCCACTGACCGCCGTAGTTGGCGGCGATCTGCAGAATAAAGCGGTTGGCACCGGCGGTCATAGCCTCGGCTTCGCGCATCGCCGCCTGAAGCTCAGGGTGGAAGCGCGAGCGATCACCGATGATGCGCAAGCTGATGTTGTTGTCGTTGAGGCGCTTGGCCTCACGACGCAGGGCCTTGAAGAACAGGTCCATCAAGGCACTGACCTCATCGGCCGGGCGCTGCCAGTTTTCACTGGAAAAGGCGAACAGGGTGAGCACTTCGACCTTGGCCTCGGCGCACACCTCGATTACCGCCCGCACAGCATCCACGCCGGCTTTATGCCCGGCGACACCCGGCATAAAGCGTTTTTTCGCCCAGCGATTATTGCCATCCATGATGATCGCGACATGGCGCGGCACCGCGGACGGCGCAGACTGCTTGGTCTTTTCCATTGAAACGCGACCCTTATACGGCCATCAGGTCTTTTTCTTTCTCGTCCGTGGCCTTGGTGATCTGGGCCTCGGATTCTTTGGTCAGCTTATCGATATCAGCGATGGCACGACGTTCTTCGTCTTCACTGATTTCCTTGTCCTTGACCAGTTTTTTAAGCTCACCCAATGCGTCACGACGAATGTTGCGCACGGCAACGCGCGCGTCTTCCGCTGCGCTACGAGCCTGCTTGGTGAAGCCCTTGCGCGTTTCCTCGGTGAGGGCAGGCATCGGGATCAAAAGCAACTCACCCAGGTTGGTCGGATTGAGGTTCAGACCGGCGCTCTGGATCGCCTTGTCGACGGCAGCGAGCATGTTGCGCTCGAAAGCCACGACTTGCAGGGTACGCGAATCTTTCACGGTGACGTTGGCGACGCTGCTCAGCGGGGTGTCAGTGCCGTAGTAAGGCACCATGACACTACCGAGAATGCTCGGGTGAGCCTTGCCGGTACGAATCTGGCCGAACGCGTGATTCAGAGATTCCAGGGATTTCTGCATACGCGCTTGGGCGTCTTTCTTGATTTCGTTGATCATTGTTGACCTTCCTCGATCAGAGTGCCTTCAGCGCCGCCATGCACGATGTTCAGCAGGGCGCCGGGCTTGTTCATGTTGAATACGCGCAGCGGCATCTTGTGATCGCGGCACAGGCAGATAGCAGTCAGATCCATCACGCCCAGCTTGCGATCCAGCACTTCATCATAAGTCAGATGATCGAACTTCTCGGCATGCGGGTCTTTGAACGGGTCTGCGGTGTAGACGCCATCTACCTTGGTCGCTTTCAGCACGACGTCGGCATCGATTTCGATGGCACGCAGGCAGGCTGCCGAATCCGTGGTAAAGAACGGATTGCCGGTACCGGCGGCGAAAATCACCACGTCCTTGGAGTTCAGGTGGCGCATGGCTTTGCGGCGATCATAGTGATCGGTCACGCCAACCATGGAAATGGCCGACATCACGATGGCCGAGATATTGGCACGTTCCAGCGCGTCGCGCATGGCCAGGGCGTTCATCACAGTGGCCAGCATGCCCATGTGGTCGCCTGTCACCCGATCCATGCCGGCCTTGCTCAAGGCCTCGCCACGGAACAGGTTGCCACCGCCGATCACCAGACCGACCTGTACGCCGATGCCGACCAGCTGGCCGACTTCCAGCGCCATCCGATCCAGCACTTTTGGATCGATCCCGAACTCTTCCGAGCCCATCAGGGCCTCGCCGCTAAGCTTGAGTAGAATGCGTTTATAGCGAGCCTGATAACCACTGCCCTGCTGAGCCATTGCGAATCTCTCCTGCGGCGTATTTAAAAAATTCTGTGCAAGCTGTTTTACAGCTGCCGTTCACTCTAGCTTGGCGCTGCTTCAGCGCCATCGGAACCTGGCTTTGTAAGTCAGTTCCCAGTGGAAACCAATTAAAAACTGGTAACCCCATCTGAAAAGAGGCTGCGCGCGTGAGCGGGCAGCCTCTTTCGGGCGACAGTTGAAAAACCGTCTTATTGCTTGGCGGCAGCCAGCTGGGCAGCAACTTCTTCAGCGAAGTTGTCGACCGGCTTCTCGATGCCTTCGCCTACTTTGAAGTAGGTGAAGGAAACGATTTCTGCGCCGCCTTTCTTGGCCAGCTCGCCAACCTTGATTTCAGGGTTCTTGACGAACGCCTGCTCAACCAGGCTCGCTTCTGCCAGGAACTTGCTGATACGGCCTTTGACCATGTTCTCAACAATGTTTTCTGGCTTGCCTTTGATCTTCTCTTCGTTCAGCTGCAGGAACACAGCCTTTTCACGCTCGATCGCTTCAGCCGAAACCTGCGAAGGCAGCAGGAACTCAGGGTTGCTTGCAGCTACGTGCATCGCGATGTCTTTGGCCAGCTCGACGTCGCCGCCTTTCAGAGCCACAACAACACCGATCTTGTTGCCGTGCAGGTAGGAACCTACAACGTCACCTTCGATACGGGTCAGACGACGGATGTTGACGTTTTCGCCTACTTTGGCAACCAGTGCTTCGCGAGCGGCTTCTTGAGCAGCGATCAGCGGAGCAGCGTCGGTCAGCTTGTCAGCGAAGGCTTTTTCTACGCTGGCAGCAACAAAGTTTTTGAAGTCGTCTTGCAGAGCCAGGAAGTCGGTCTGCGAGTTCACTTCCAGGATAACGGCAGCTTTACCGTCGTCCTTGATTGCGATTGCGCCTTCAGCGGCAACGTTGCCAGCCTTTTTCGCAGCCTTGATCGCGCCCGAAGCACGCATGTCATCAATGGCTTTTTCGATGTCGCCGTCAGCCTTTTCCAGGGCTTTCTTGCAGTCCATCATGCCTTCGCCGGTACGCTCGCGCAGTTCTTTAACCAACGCTGCAGTAATTGCTGCCATTTTCAAATTCCTCTTGGATAGGTTTTCAACCATTCCACCCGATCGAACGGGCGTTCAATTCTTCCCGAAACACCTTGTAGCTGCTGCACGTTACAAATGCAGGAGGTGCGCTGCCACACGTGGGCGCCAACAAACGGTTTTCGAGGTGGCAAAAAGGGGGCCAAGCCCCCTTTTTGCTTACTGAGTCAACGCCAGGGCGTCGATTACTCAGCTGCAGCCTGAGTTTCTTCAGCTGCGAATTCAACAGTGCCGCCAGCAACATTGTTGCGACCACGGATCACTGCGTCAGCCATCGAACCCATGTACAGCTGGATAGCGCGGATTGCGTCATCGTTGCCTGGGATGATGTAGTCAACGCCTTCCGGGCTGCTGTTGGTATCGACAACGCCGATGACCGGGATGCCCAGCTTGTTGGCTTCGGTGATCGCGATGCGCTCGTGGTCAACGTCGATCACGAACAGTGCGTCTGGCAGACCGCCCATGTCCTTGATGCCGCCCAGGGAGCGATCCAGCTTTTCCAGGTCACGGGAGCGCATCAGCGCTTCTTTCTTGGTCAGCTTGGCGAAAGTACCGTCTTCGGCTTGAACTTCAAGGTCACGCAGACGCTTGATGGAAGCACGAATGGTTTTGAAGTTGGTCAGCATGCCGCCCAACCAGCGGTGGTCGACGTACGGCGAACCGCAACGTGCTGCTTCTTCAGCAACGATCTTGCCAGCGGAACGCTTGGTGCCGACGAACAGAATCTTGTTTTTGCCCTGGGCCAGACGCTCTACGAAAGTCAGAGCTTCGTTGAACATTGGCAGGGTTTTTTCAAGGTTGATGATGTGAATCTTGTTACGCGCGCCGAAAATGTACTTACCCATTTTCGGATTCCAGTAACGGGTTTGGTGACCGAAGTGCACACCGGCCTTCAGCATATCGCGCATGTTGACTTGGGACATGATAGTTCCTTAATAAGTCGGGTTTGGCCTCCACGTATCCCAATGACCAACCAGTGGCATAAAGCCAAAGGCACCCAGGTCATCGTGTCGACACGTGTGTGGATTTAAGCTTCTCGGGGCATCCCCGGAAAGCGGCGCATTTTATACCACAGGGCGCGCAGAAACGGAACCCGGAATCTGTATTCGCACCAGGGACATGGGCGCAGCCCCCTTGGAATCGCCGTCAGGCACACCATTGTATAGAGAGAGACGATGTACGCAGGCGCGGATTTGCGCCTTTCGTCTGTTAGAATCGGGTTTTTCAGGGTCGCAAAACGTACACCTGCCACCCTATCCGTATCAGCAAGCGCCGCCGAGCGCAGAGAGAGCCTGTATGACCGTCAACCTCAAAACCCCCGAGGACATCGCTGGCATGCGTGTCGCCGGCAAACTGGCCGCCGATGTGCTGGAAATGATTGCCGAACACGTCAAACCGGGCGTGACCACCGATCAACTGAACCAGATCTGCCACGACTACATCGTCAACGTGCAGCAGGCCATTCCGGCCCCGCTCAACTACAAGGGTTTTCCGAAGTCGATCTGCACCTCGATCAACCATGTGGTCTGCCACGGCATCCCGAACGACAAGCCACTGAAAAACGGTGACACCCTGAATATCGACGTCACCGTGATCAAGGACGGCTACCACGGCGACACCAGCCGCATGTTCCACGTTGGCGAAGTGCCCGTCTGGGCCGAGCGCCTGTCGCAGGTCACTCAGGAATGCATGTACAAGGCAATCGAGATCGTCAAACCTGGCTGCCGCCTCGGCGACATCGGTGAAGTCATCCAGAAGCACGCGGAAAAGAACGGTTTCTCGGTGGTTCGCGAGTTCTGCGGCCACGGCATCGGCAAGGTGTTCCACGAAGAACCGCAGATCCTGCACTACGGCCGCGCCGGCACCGGCATGGAACTGAAGGCCGGCATGACCTTCACCATCGAGCCGATGATCAACCAGGGCAAGGCCGACACCAAGGTGCTGGGCGACGGCTGGACCGCGATCACCAAGGACCGCAAGCTCTCGGCGCAGTGGGAACACACCCTGCTGGTGACCGACACCGGCTACGAGATCTTCACCCTGCGCGCCGACGACACGATCCCGCGCGTCTCGGCCTGACCCCTAGAACGCTCCCACCTTTATAGAAGGAAAGCCAATCGATGCCGCAGGTGGATCCCGAACTCTTCGACCGCGGCCAGTTCCAGGCTGAACTGGCCCTGAAAGCGAGTCCTATCGCGGCGTTCAAAAAGGCGATCCGCCAGGCGCGCGAGGTCCTCGACACGCGTTTTCGCAATGGCCGCGACATCCGCCGCCTGATCGAAGACCGCGCATGGTTCGTCGACAACATCCTGCAAAAGGCCTGGGAGCAGTTCAACTGGAGCGAAGACGCCGACATCGCGCTGGTCGCGGTCGGTGGCTACGGCCGGGGCGAGCTGCATCCCTATTCCGACATCGACTTGCTGATCCTGCTGGACAGCGCCGATCACGAAGTTTTCCGCGACTCCATCGAGCGTTTTCTGACGCTGCTGTGGGACATCGGCCTGGAAGTCGGCCAGAGCGTACGCTCGGTCGATGAATGCGCCGAGGAAGCCCGCGCCGACCTGACCGTGGTCACCAACCTGATGGAAAGCCGCACCATCTGCGGCCCCGAACGCCTGCGTCAGCGCATGCTTGATGTCACCAGCACGGCCCACATGTGGCCGGCCAAGGAGTTTTTCCTGGCCAAGCGCGCCGAACAGAAGGCCCGTCACCACAAGTACAACGACACCGAATACAACCTGGAACCCAACGTCAAAGGCTCGCCCGGCGGCCTGCGGGATATCCAGACGATTCTGTGGGTGGCCCGGCGTCAGTACGGCACCCTGAACCTGCGCGCCCTCGCCGGCGAAGGTTTTCTGGTCGAGAGCGAAAACGCCCTGCTGGCGTCGTCCCAGGAATTTCTGTGGAAAGTGCGCTACGCCCTGCACATGCTCGCCGGTCGCTCCGAAGATCGTCTGCTGTTCGATCATCAACGGACCATTGCCGGCCTGCTCGGCTTTGAAGGCGACGACGCCAAACAGGCGGTCGAAAACTTCATGCAGCAGTATTTCCGCGTGGTGATGAGCATCGCCCAGCTCAGCGACCTGATCATCCAGCATTTCGAGGAAGTCATCCTCGCCCCGGAAGACGAAGCGCCGCCGCAGCCGATCAACTCGCGCTTCCAGTTGCACGACGGCTACATCGAAGCGCGCAACGACAACGTGTTCCGCCGCACGCCGTTCGCCATGCTCGAGATCTTCGTGCTGATGGCCCAGCAGCCGGAAATCAAAGGTGTGCGCGCCGACACCATTCGTCTGCTGCGCGAGAACCGGCACCTGATCGACGACAATTTCCGCAACGATATCCGCAATACCAGCCTGTTCATCGAGCTCTTCAAGTGCAAGATCGGCGTGCACCGCAACCTGCGCCGGATGAACCGCTACGGCATCCTCGGGCGTTATCTGCCGGAGTTCGGCTTTATCGTCGGGCAAATGCAGCATGACCTGTTCCACATCTATACGGTCGATGCGCACACGCTGAATCTGATCAAACACCTGCGTAAATTGCAGTACACCCAGGTGTCGGAAAAATTCCCGCTGGCCGCCAAGCTCATGGCCAAACTGCCCAAGCCTGAGCTCATTTACATGGCCGGCCTGTACCACGACATCGGCAAGGGCCGGCATGGCGATCACTCGGACATCGGCGCGGTCGATGCCGAAGCGTTCTGCCAGCGCCATCAGTTGCCGCTGTGGGACAGCCGCCTGATCGTCTGGCTGGTGCAGAATCACCTGGTGATGTCGACCACCGCGCAGCGCAAGGATCTGTCCGATCCGCAGGTGATCCATGATTTCGCGCAGATCGTCGGCGACGAAACCCGTCTGGACTACCTGTACGTGCTGACGGTTGCCGATATCAACGCGACCAACCCGACGCTATGGAACTCCTGGCGCGCCAGCCTGTTGCGCCAGCTCTATACCGAGACCAAACGCGCTCTGCGTCGTGGCCTGGAAAACCCGGTGGATCGCGAAGAGCAGATCCGCCAGACCCAGAGCGCCGCACTGGACATTCTCGTGCGTGGCGGCACCGATCCGGACGACGTCGAGCAGTTGTGGGCGCAACTGGGCGATGACTATTTCCTGCGTCATACCGCCGGCGACGTGGCCTGGCACAGTGACGCGATCCTGCAGCAACCGGCCGATGGCGGCCCGCTGGTGCTGATCAAGGAAACCACCCAGCGCGAGTTCGAGGGCGGCACGCAGATCTTCATCTATGCGCCGGATCAGCACGATTTCTTCGCCGTGACCGTGGCCGCGATGGATCAGCTCAACCTGAACATTCATGACGCCAGGGTCATCACCTCAAGCAGCCAGTTCACCCTCGACACCTATATCGTGCTCGACAACGACGGTGAATCCATCGGCGACAACCCGACACGGATCAAACAGATTCGCGACGGTTTGACCGAAGCGCTGCGCAACCCGGACGACTACCCGACGATCATCCAGCGCCGGGTGCCGCGCCAGCTCAAGCACTTCGCCTTCGCGCCGCAGGTAACGATCCACAACGACGCTCAGCGTCCGGTGACGGTGCTGGAACTCACCGCCCCTGATCGCCCGGGCCTGCTGGCGCGGGTCGGCGGGATCTTCCTCGAGTTCGACCTGTCGCTGCAGAACGCCAAGATTGCGACCTTGGGCGAACGCGTGGAAGACGTGTTCTTCATCACCGACGCCCACAACCAGCCGCTCTCCGACCCGCTGCTGTGCAGCCGCCTGCAGGACGCAATCGTCGAGCAACTGAGCGTCAATCAGGAACCGGATATCAAGCTTTCGCGCATCAGTATTTGAATCAGCAAACTACCCCTGTGGAGGCAGATAATAGCTGCCGGGGCTTTTGTGGTGAGGGGATTCATCCCCGATGGGTTGCGAAGCAGCCCCGAACCGGCAATCGCGGAGTATCCGTTACACCGCAAGCGATGGTTTTGCGGCAGCTGCGCAGCCGATCGGGGATAAATCCCCTCGCCACAGAGTTCTCTCCACATTGAACGAGGCCCCCATGAACAACGCTCTGAACCAGCTCCAGCCCTACCCGTTCGAAAAGCTCCGCGCCTTGCTCGGCAGCGTGACGCCGAACCCGGACAAACGCCCGATCGCCCTGTCGATCGGCGAGCCGAAACACCGTTCGCCAAGCTTTGTCGCCGAAGCGCTGGCGAACAATCTGGATCAGATGGCGGTGTACCCGACCACCCTCGGCATCCCGGCCCTGCGCGAAGCCATCGCCGGCTGGTGCGAACGTCGCTTCGGCGTACCAAGCGGCTGGATTGATCCGGCGCGCAACGTACTGCCGGTCAACGGCACCCGTGAAGCGCTGTTCGCCTTCACCCAGACCGTGGTCAATCGCGGTGACGATGCACTGGTGGTCAGCCCGAACCCGTTCTATCAGATCTACGAAGGGGCAGCGTTCCTCGCCGGCGCCAAGCCGCACTACCTGCCGTGCCTGGACGAAAACGGCTTCAACCCGGATTTCGACGCGGTCTCGCCAGACATCTGGAAACGCTGCCAGATCCTGTTCCTGTGTTCGCCGGGCAATCCGACGGGCGCGCTGATCCCGGTCGATGTGCTGAAAAAACTCATCGCCCTGGCAGACGAACACGACTTCGTGATCGCCGCCGACGAGTGCTACAGCGAACTGTATTTCGACGAACAGACCCCACCGCCGGGCCTGCTCAGCGCGTGTGTCGAACTGGGTCGCAAGGGCTTCAAGCGTTGCGTGGTGTTCCACAGCCTGTCCAAGCGCTCCAACCTGCCGGGGCTGCGTTCCGGTTTCGTCGCGGGCGACGCCGATGTCCTCAAAGGCTTCCTGCTCTACCGCACCTACCACGGCTGCGCGATGCCGGTGCAAACCCAACTGGCCAGCGTTGCGGCGTGGAATGACGAAGTGCACGTGCGTGCCAACCGTGCGCTGTACCGCGAGAAATTCGACGCTGTCTTGGCGATCCTCAGCCCGGTGATGGACGTGCAGCGTCCGGACGGCAGTTTCTACCTGTGGCCGAACGTACAAGGTGACGACGCGGCGTTCTGTCGCGACCTGTTCGAGCAGGAACACGTGACCGTAGTGCCGGGCTCGTATCTGTCCCGCGAGGTAGACGGTGTGAATCCGGGCGCCGGTCGTGTGCGCATGGCCCTGGTTGCGCCACTGGCTGAATGCGTCGAGGCCGCAGAGCGGATTCGCGCGTTTGTCTCTCGCCAGTCGTAAGTGTCTTTACCGTGCCAGTTTTGCTGGCACGGTAACCGGTCATAAAACCGTACATATATTCAATTTACCGATTCAACCTTAGCCCCTAGCATCCGTCATTCAAAGCAACTTGTCGGGAACAACAAGCAACCCGAGAAGTTAAACCTGAAGAATGAAAACATGGATGTTCCGTAATGCAATCAACCTGGCTTCAGCCAAACAAACAATTCGAACACACACGCATCTCCCGCAACATTAAATGTACTTGGGAGATTCAAAAACATGTGGGCTAAAAATAATCCGGCGAAATTCTGGACTCCCGGCAGCACACTTCGCATCGCGTTCCTCAACGGTACGCAGGCATTCAAGGACGAAACGATCGCCGCCGCCAGCAACTGGTTGCCGCACATCAACTTGAAGTTCGATTTCGTCGAAGGTGAAGAAGGCGATATCCGCATACTCAGTCAACCGGGAACGTTTTCCTCTCTGATCGGTACCGATGCTCTGTTACATCCCGGTGAGCCGACCATGCGACTCTGGCCCCACCCGCCCAGTCAGGCACGATACTTTGCGGCCAATGTCATGCATGAATTCGGTCACATGCTCGGCGCAGAACATGAACAGACCAACCCCACGGCAAACATTCCCTGGGATAAACCAGCCATTTATAAACAACACGGAATAACCGCCGACCCGGAAGAGGACAACTACCAGGCCAGCGTGACGCGCAAACGACTGCACGACTGGTATTTTGACCTCGGCAATCCCGACGAAAGCATTTACTCAGAGTACGACCAGAAGTCGATCATGCACTATCCCGTCAGCCAGTCGTGGACGCTCGGTGACTTCCAGATCTTCATTAATCTGGACCTCAGCGAACAGGATAAAACCTTCATGTCGAACGCTTACCCCTACCCCGCGAGTCAGTGAGCGCGCCAGGTCCGTATCGGACTATTTGACCTGCCCCAGATTTGCCTCGCTCAAATCAAGCTCGCTCAATACTTCTCTGAGCACGTCATCACCAATCTGGTGATGACGGCTCAGGCTATACAACTCAAGGCGTTGCGCCCGCAACGCCTTGAGTCGCAAACGGCGCTCCAGCAGATCCATCTGGAACGCCAGCGCCTGGGCTTCCGCCGAATCGTTGAACACCTCAAGCTGATGCCGGTACTCGGACATGATCCGCGCCTTGAGTTCGGCCGAGAGTGCTGCCTGCGCAGCGTCCTGCGGCGCGACCTCTTCGGTTTCCAGCGCATGGATCGCCGCCTCGGCGGTCTTGCGCCAGGCGTCGCGCACTTCCTGACGGCGCTTGTCGTCCGGACTTTTCTCGATGCCGCGCAGTAGCAATGGCAAAGCGATACAGGCGCAAATCAGCGACAACAGAATCACCCCGGCGGCGATGAAGATCAGCAGATCGCGCTCGGGGAACGCCTCGGCCCCCATCAGCATCGGCACCGACATCACACCGGCCAGCGTCACCGCACCGCGCACACCGCCGACGGTCAGCAGCCAGCAGGATCGCGCGGTCGGCACTTGCGTCAGGTCGCCCTTGCCGCGCAAACGGCGCAGCAGCACCGACAGGCGCCAGATGCTCTGCACCCAGATAAAGCGCAACAGCACCAGCGCGAGGAAAATCGCCACCACGTCGAGACCTCGGTACAGCAGCGTCGGCCACAACGTCGGCTCGTGGCTGACCACCGCTTTGATGATGTCCGGCAATTGCAGACCCAGCAGCAGGAAGATCAGACCGTTGAAGGCAAATTCGAGCAGCGACCAGACGCTACGGTTGAGCAAGCGAGTGCTGGTCTGTCGTGGCAACAGATCGAGCCAGCTCTGCATCATTCCCGCCGCCACCGCCGACAGGATGCCCGAAGCGCCCAACCGCTCGGCCAACACATAAGCCGCGAACGGCAGCAGCAACATGAACACCACGTGGGTGGCCGGATCGTCCCAGCCCCGGGCGATCATCCACGCGCGCAAACGCCCGACCAGCCAGCTCAGCACCACGCCGACGGCCAAGCCTCCGACCGCCACCAGCACGAAGGTCAGGCTGGCATTGGCCAGTGAGAACACTCCGGTGACCGCCGCAACCAGGGCAAACTTGAACGTCACCAGACCCGAAGCATCGTTCATCAAGGCTTCGCCCTGCAGTATGTGCATCAGCGGTGTCGGCAAACGGTTCTGCGAGATCGCCGACACCGCCACGGCGTCGGTCGGCGACAGCACCGCGGCCAGCGCGAAGGCCACCGGCAGTGGAATTGTCGGCAACAGCCAGTGAATGAAGTACCCGGCACCGACCACGGTGAACAGCACCAGGCCGACCGCCAGCGTCAGGATCGGCCCACGCAAATGCCAGAACTCGCGTTTGGGCATTCGCCAGCCATCGGAGAACAGCAGCGGCGGCAGGAACAGAAACAGGAACAGCTCCGGATCCAGCGCCACGTGCAGGCCCAATGTCGGCCAGGCCAGCAAGGCACCGGCGGCGATTTGCACCAGGGGCAGCGGCAGCGGGATGACCCGTCCGACCAGCCGCGAGACGCTGACCAGCATCAACAGGATAAGGACGGTGTAAGCGGTTTGCATAAAGCGGAAATCTCAGACAATCGACAGCGTTGAACGGTCATATTAGCCGCTCAGGATACGTCTGACCGTTGCACCTATGTCGCACTGCTGGAACGCAGTCCCCTTGTGGGAGCGAGCCTGCTCGCGAATGCGGTGTCTGATTCAACAGAGATATTGCCTGACACGGCCCCTTCGCGAGCGGGCTCGCTCCCACAGGTTTTGCAGCGTTACGACAACCGTGGCCGCCCGAAACGCGTTGGTCATGGCATAATCCGACACCATTTTTTTCCAGCACCTGTAAAGGGGGCGATTCCTTGACCGTTTCAAGTAAAACGTTGCACCTTTTCGGCATCAAAGCCTGCGACACCATGAAGAAGGCGCGCACCTGGCTCGATGAACACGCTGTCAGCTACGACTTTCACGACTACAAAACCGCCGGTATCGACCGTGAGCACCTGACCCAATGGTGCAACGAGCACGGCTGGCAAACGGTGTTGAACCGTGCCGGCACGACCTTTCGCAAACTCGACGACGAACGTAAAGCCGATCTCGACCAGTCGAAAGCCATCGAACTGATGCTCGCTCAACCCTCGATGATCAAGCGCCCGGTGCTCGATCTCGGTGACCGAACCCTGATTGGCTTCAAGCCAGACATCTACGCGGCCGCACTCAAGTAAGCAGCCCGTCACTTATTGCTAGAGGTATTCACATGTCCAACTCTCTGTTCAGCATCGCCTTTGGTGTCGGCACGCAAAACCGTCAAGGTGCCTGGCTGGAAGTGTTCTACGCCCAGCCACTGCTCAACCCGTCGGCAGAACTGGTCGCTGCCGTTGCGCCGATCCTCGGCTACACCGAAGGCAACCAGGCCATCACCTTCACCACCGCCCAGGCTGCGCAACTGGCTGAAGCGGTCAAAGGCATCGACGCCGTTCAAGGCAAACTGCTGACCCGTCTGGCCGAAAGCCACAAGCCACTGGTCGCCACTCTGCTGGCCGAAGACGCACAGCTGACCTCGACGCCAGAGGCGTACCTGAAGCTGCACCTGCTGTCCCATCGTCTGGTCAAGCCGCACGGCGTGAGCCTGGCCGGGATCTTCCCGCTGCTGCCGAACGTGGCCTGGACCAGCCAGGGCGCGATCGACCTGAGCGAACTGGCCGAGCTGCAACTCGAAGCCCGCCTGCGCGGCGAGCTGCTGGAAGTGTTCTCGGTGGACAAGTTCCCGAAAATGACCGACTACGTGGTGCCGGCCGGCGTGCGTATCGCTGACGCCGCGCGCCTGCGTCTGGGTGCGTACGTGGGCGAAGGCACCACCGTGATGCACGAAGGCTTCATCAACTTCAACGCCGGCACCGAAGGCCCGGGCATGATCGAAGGCCGCGTTTCCGCTGGCGTATTCGTTGGCAAGGGCTCGGACCTGGGCGGCGGTTGCTCGACCATGGGCACTCTGTCAGGCGGCGGAAACATCGTAATCAAGGTTGGCGAAGGCTGCCTGATCGGCGCCAACGCCGGTATCGGTATTCCATTGGGCGACCGCAACACTGTCGAGTCGGGCCTGTACGTGACCGCCGGCACCAAAGTCGCGCTGCTGGACGAGCACAACAACCTGGTCAAGGTTGTAAAAGCCCGTGAGCTGGCCGGCCAGACCGACCTGCTGTTCCGTCGCAATTCGGAAACCGGTGCCGTGGAGTGCAAAACCCACAAATCGGCGATCGAGCTGAACGAAGCGCTGCACGCGCACAACTAAGCAGCCGTACGATCCCCCTGTGGGAGCGAGCTTGCTCGCGAAGGCGTCCGGTCAGTCAACAACAGAGCTGAATGACACGACGCTTTCGCGAGCAAGCTCGCTCCCACAAGGTTCGATGTACCCCCGCCCAAGTTCACAGGGCTGAACCTATGATGATTCCCTCCCCCTGGCGCGCCGACTTTCCGGCCATCGCCGCCCTGCAACGGCAAGACCAGACCTATCTGGACAACGCCGCCACCACGCAAAAACCCCAGGCCCTGCTTGACGCACTGACGCATTACTACGCCAACGGCGCGGCCAATGTGCATCGTGCGCAGCATCTGCCCGGCGCCCACGCCACGCAGGCGTTCGAAGACAGTCGGCTCAAGGTAGCCCAGTGGCTAAATGCCGGTGACAGCGGGCAGATCATCTTCACCCACGGCGCCACCAGCGCGCTGAATCTCCTGGCCTATGGCCTGGAACCTCTTTTCCACCCGGGCGATGAAATTGTCATCAGCGCCCTGGAGCATCACGCCAACCTGCTGCCGTGGCAGCAACTGGCGCAGCGTCGCGAGCTGAAACTGGTGATCCTGCCACTGGACGAAGACGGCGTGATCGACCTCGGCGCCGCTGTGCGCCTGATCAATCCGCGTACCCGCTTGCTGGCGGTCAGTCAGCTGTCCAACGTGCTTGGTGCCTGGCAACCCTTGCCGGCGCTGCTGGCGATGGCCAAGGCGCACAACGCGCTGACCGTAGTCGATGGCGCCCAGGGTGTGGTGCACGGTCGGCACGACGTGCAGGCGCTCGGTTGCGACTTCTATGTGTTTTCCAGCCACAAGCTGTACGGCCCTGATGGCCTCGGCGTGCTGTTCGGACGCAACAAGGCGCTTGAGCAACTGCAGCCGTGGCAGTTCGGCGGCGAAATGGTCCTGGAAGCCAATTATCACGATGCACGCTTCCGCCCTGCCCCGCTGGGTTTCGAAGCGGGCACACCGCCGATCGCCAGTGTGATTGGCCTCGGTGCCACGCTCGATTATCTGGCCGGGCTGGATCAGGACGCGGTGTCGGCCCATGAAGCGGCGCTGCACGCCTACCTGCTGCAAGGTCTGGCCGCGCGTAACGGCATTCGTCTGCTGGGCAAGCCGCAACTGGCGCTGGCCAGTTTTATCGTCGAGGGTGTGCACAACGCCGATCTGGCACACCTGCTCACCGAGCAAGGCATTGCCGTGCGCGCCGGGCATCACTGCGCCATGCCGTTGCTGAAAAGCTTCGAACTGGCCGGGGCGATCCGCGTGTCGCTGGCGCTGTACAACGATTCCGAGGATCTGGAGCGTTTCTTTGACGCGCTGGATCAGGCCTTGGAGTTGCTGCGATGAACCTGCCGCTCGCCGCCGCCGAAGCGCTGCAGACCTTTCAGAATGCCGCTGGTTGGGAACAACGCGCACGGTTGCTGATGCAGTTTGGCGATCGTCTGCCGCCGCTGAATGACGCGGACAAATGCGAAGCCAACCGGGTGCATGGCTGTGAGAGTCAAGTGTGGCTGGTGGGTGAGCTGCAGGACGGCCACTGGCAGTTCAGCGCTGCCAGCGATGCGCGGATGATTCGCGGGCTGGTGGCGTTGTTGCTGTTGCGGGTCAACGGTTTGAGCGCTGTCGAGTTGCAGCAAGTGGACCTGTCGGACTGGTTCAATCAGCTGGGACTGTCGCGGCAGTTGTCGCCGTCGCGCAGTAATGGCTTGAATGCCGTGCTCAAACGCATGAATGAATTGGCCACCACCCCGTAGGAGCTGCCGCAGGCTGCGATCTTTTGATCTTGTTTTTTAAAATCAGGATCAAAAGATCGCAGCCTGCGGCAGCTCCTACAAGGGAAGTGTGGGGGCTGGCTTGCCAGCGATGAGGTCATCAGCCTCACAGATCAAACCTGAGGTTTTACTCGGTCAGCCGGCCGCCGCACACCCGCCACAATCTTGTCCACCGCCTTGGTCGCCGCGACCATGCCGAACGTTGCCGTGACCATCATCACCGCGCCAAACCCGCCGGCGCAGTCGAGCTTCACCCCGTCGCCGACAAAACTCTTCTGCAAGCAGATGCTGCCGTCCGGTTTCGGATAGCGCAGTTGCTCGGTGGAAAACACGCACGGCACGCTGTAATGACGGGTCACCGTGCGCGAGAAGCCGTAGTCGCGACGCAACGTCGAACGTACCTTCGAGGCCAGTGGATCGTTGAACGTGCGGTTGAGGTCGCAGACCTGAATCAGCGTCGGATCGATCTGTCCGCCGGCACCGCCGGTGGTGATGATCTGGATCTTGCGCCGCTTGCACCAGGCGATCAGCGCAGCCTTGGCGTTGACCGCGTCGATGCAGTCGATCACGCAGTCGATGTTCGGTGTGATGTATTCGGCCATGGTGTCGCGGGTGACGAAATCCGCCACCGCGTGCACGGTGCAATCCGGGTTGATCCCGCGCAGACGCTCGGCCATCACCTCGACCTTGGGTTTGCCGACGGTGCTGTCCAGTGCGTGCAACTGGCGGTTGGCGTTGCTGACGCAGACGTCGTCGAGGTCGAACAGCGAAATCTCACCCACGCCACAGCGGGCCATGGCTTCCGCCGCCCAGGAACCAACGCCACCGACGCCGACAATCGCCACATGGGCCGCACGCAGGCGCTCGAGGCCCTCGATGCCATACAAACGGGCGATGCCTGCAAACCGCGGATCTTCTGTACTCATGACCATTACCCCAAAAACCGGCGCGCATTATAGGGCCGTCGACGGCCAAGAGCATCTTTGACGCTATGAACGGTGAACGCAGGCGTTTTCACACAACCTTTGTGGCGAGGGAGCTTGCTCCCGCCGGGTCGCGAAGCGGCCCTCAAAAAGCGGACTGCTTCGCAGTCCAGCGGGAGCAAGCTCCCTCGCCACCGGGAATTGCTATAACTGAATAACAAAGTTTTCTCTTACAAGCTGTTACTAAAGAACTTAAATCAGGTTGGACTGCCCAATGTCGGGCATTTCCCTGTCCGGTGTACGAGCAGTGAACTGCCGGTGTAGGATTCGCGCCCTTTTGGCGCTTGCCAACCGTTCCTTCGTTCCACAGCCTTTGGAACCCGAAATAGCTATGTCATCGCGTAAATTTGGTCTCAACCTGGTGGTGGTTCTGGCAATCGCCGCCCTGTTCACCGGTTTCTGGGCGCTGATCAACCGCCCGGTCTCCGCGCCCAACTGGCCGGAGCAGATCTCCGGTTTCTCTTATTCGCCATTCCAGCAGGGCCAATTCCCGCAGAAGGATCAGTATCCGACTGACGATGAAATGCGCCGCGACCTGGAGATCATGAGCAAGCTGACGGACAACATCCGCATCTATTCGGTTGACGGTTCGCTGCAGGACATCCCGAAACTGGCGGAAGAGTTTGGTCTGCGCGTGACCCTCGGGATCTGGATCAGCCCCGATCAGGAACGCAACGAGCGCGAGATCCAGCGCGCCATCGAACTGGCCAACACCTCGCGCAGCGTGGTGCGGGTGGTGGTCGGTAACGAGGCGATTTTCCGCAAGGAAATCACCGCCGAACAACTGAGCGTGCTGCTGGATCGCGTGCGCGCTGCGGTGAAAGTGCCGGTGACCACCTCCGAGCAATGGCACGTCTGGGAAGAACACCCGGAACTGGCCAAACACGTCGACCTGATCGCCGCGCACGTGCTGCCTTACTGGGAATTCATTCCGGTGGACAAGGCCGGGCAGTTTGTCTTCGACCGCGCCCGCGACCTGAAAAAGCTGTTCCCGAAAAAACCGTTGCTGCTGTCCGAAGTCGGCTGGCCGAGCAACGGTCGCATGCGCGGTGGCGCCGATGCGTCGCCAGCGGATCAGGCGATCTACCTGCGCACGCTGGTCAACAAACTCAACCGTCAAGGTTTCAACTACTTCGTGATTGAAGCGTTCGACCAGCCGTGGAAGGCCAGTGACGAAGGTTCGGTGGGCGCCTACTGGGGCGTGTTCAACGCCGCGCGCCAGCAGAAATTCAACTTCGAAGGCCCGGTCGTCGCCATCCCGCAATGGCGCGTGCTGGCCATCGGTTCGGTGGTGCTGGCGCTGTTGTCGCTGACCCTGCTGATGATCGACGGCTCGGCCCTGCGTCAGCGCGGCCGGACCTTCCTGACCTTTATCGCGTTCCTTTGCGGTTCGGTGCTGGTGTGGATCGGCTACGACTACAGCCAGCAATACAGCACGTGGTTCAGCCTGACGGTGGGTTTCCTCCTGGCGCTGGGTGCGCTCGGGGTGTTCATCGTGTTGCTGACCGAAGCGCATGAACTGGCCGAAGCCGTGTGGATTCACAAGCGTCGGCGGGAATTCCTGCCGGTGATCGGTGATTCGGACTACCGGCCGAAAGTCTCGATCCACGTGCCCTGCTACAACGAGCCGCCGGACATGGTCAAACAGACCCTCGACGCCCTCGCGGCCCTCGATTACCCGGACTATGAAGTCCTGATCATCGACAACAACACCAAGGACCCGGCAGTCTGGGAACCGGTGCGCGACTACTGCGCGACCCTCGGCCCGCGCTTCAAGTTCTTCCATGTCTCGCCCCTGGCCGGGTTCAAGGGCGGCGCGCTGAACTACCTGATTCCGCACACCGCCAAGGACGCCGAAGTGATCGCGGTGATCGACTCCGACTACTGCGTACACCCGAACTGGCTCAAGCACATGGTGCCGCACTTCGCCGACCCGAAAATCGCCGTGGTGCAGTCGCCGCAGGATTACCGCGACCAGAACGAAAGCACCTTCAAGAAGCTCTGCTACGCCGAATACAAAGGCTTCTTCCACATCGGCATGGTCACCCGTAACGACCGCGACGCGATCATCCAGCACGGCACCATGACCATGACCCGCCGTTCGGTTCTGGAAGAGCTGGGCTGGGCCGACTGGTGCATCTGTGAAGACGCCGAACTCGGCCTGCGCGTGTTCGAGAAAGGCCTGTCGGCGGCGTATTACCACGACAGCTACGGCAAGGGTCTGATGCCGGACACCTTCATCGACTTCAAGAAGCAGCGTTTCCGCTGGGCCTACGGCGCGATCCAGATCATCAAGCGCCACACCCGCAGCCTGCTGCGCGGCAAGGACACCGAGCTGACCCGTGGCCAGCGTTACCACTTCCTTGCCGGCTGGCTGCCGTGGGTGGCGGACGGCATGAACATTTTCTTCACCGTCGGCGCGTTGTTGTGGTCAGCGGCGATGATCATCGTGCCGCAACGGGTCGATCCGCCGCTGCTGATTTTCGCCATCCCGCCGCTGGCGCTGTTCGTGTTCAAGGTCGGCAAGATCATCTTCCTCTACCGTCGCGCCGTCGGCGTGAACCTCAAGGATGCGTTCTGCGCGGCATTGGCCGGACTGGCGTTGTCGCACACCATCGCCAAAGCGGTGCTGTATGGCTTCTTCACCAGCAGCATTCCGTTCTTCCGCACTCCGAAAAATGCCGACAACCACGGCTTCTGGGTGGCGATTTCCGAAGCGCGGGAAGAGCTGTTCATCATGCTGCTGTTGTGGGGCGCGGCGCTGGGGATTTACCTGGTGCAAGGCATTCCGAGCAACGACATGCGCTTCTGGGTGGCGATGCTGCTGGTGCAGTCGCTGCCGTACGTCGCGGCGCTGATCATGGCGTTCCTCTCGTCGCTGCCAAAACCGGCGGCGGAGCCTGAACCGGCGCCTGTCGTCTAATTCCTCCTTGATCCACTAAACGGCGGCCAATGGTCGCCGTTTTGCTTTAAGATAACCGCCATTTTGCGGGGCACTCCTCTAATCCCTGTGGGAGCGAGCCTGCTCGCGAAGGCTTTGTAACATTCACCGATTATGTTGACTGACACACCGCATTCGCGAGCAGGCTCGCTCCCACATTGTTAGTCCGCGCCCACATTCATGACTCCGGAGTTTTCCATGACGGCCCACGCCGACCTTTCGCCGACCCTCCAACTCGCCATCGACCTGATCCGCCGTCCGTCCGTGACGCCGGTCGACGCCGATTGCCAGAAGCAGATGATGCAGCGCCTGGGCGATGCCGGTTTCACCCTCGAACCGATGCGCATCGAAGATGTGGATAACTTCTGGGCCACCCACGGCAACGACGACGGCCCGGTGCTGTGCTTCGCCGGCCACACCGACGTGGTGCCGACCGGTCCGGTGACCGCTTGGCAGATCGACCCGTTCAACGCCGTCATCGATGAACACGGCATGCTCTGTGGCCGTGGCGCAGCGGACATGAAAGGCAGTCTGGCGTCGATGACCGTCGCCGCCGAGCGTTTCGTTGCCGACTACCCGAATCACAAGGGCAAGGTCGCGTTCCTCATCACCAGCGACGAAGAAGGCCCGGCGCACCACGGCACCAAAGCGGTGGTTGAACGTCTGGTGGCGCGCAAGGAACGTCTGGACTGGTGCATCGTCGGCGAACCGTCGAGCACCACGCTGGTCGGTGACGTGGTGAAAAACGGGCGTCGCGGCTCGCTGGGCGCCAAGCTCACCGTGCGCGGCGTGCAGGGGCACGTGGCCTATCCGCATCTGGCAAAGAACCCGATCCACCTCGCGGCTCCGGCGCTGGCCGAGCTGGCCGCCGAGCATTGGGATCACGGTAACGATTTCTTCCCGCCGACCAGTTTCCAGATTTCCAACCTCAACTCCGGCACCGGCGCGACCAACGTGATTCCGGGTGATCTGGTGGCGGTGTTCAACTTCCGCTTCTCCACCGAATCCACCGTCGAAGGCCTGCAAAAACGCGTGGCCGACATCCTCGACAAACACAACCTGGACTGGCACATCGACTGGGCGCTGTCCGGTCTGCCGTTCCTCACCGAGCCGGGCGCGCTGCTCGACGCGGTGTCGTCGAGCATCAAGGACATCACCGGCCGCGAAACCCACGCGTCGACCAGCGGCGGGACTTCCGACGGTCGTTTCATCGCGACCATGGGTACGCAAGTGGTTGAGCTGGGGCCGGTCAACGCGACCATTCACCAGGTCAACGAGCGTGTGCTGGCGGCCGATCTCGACGTGCTGACCGAGATCTACTACCAGACCCTGATCAAGTTGCTCGCCTGATGCTCGCGTGCCCGATCTGCAGTGAACCGCTGAACAGCGTCGATAACGGTGTGGTCTGCCCCGCCGGCCACCGCTTCGACCGCGCGCGGCAGGGTTATCTGAACCTGCTGCCGGTGCAGCACAAGAACAGCCGCGATCCTGGCGACAACCAGGCGATGGTCGAGGCGCGTCGCGACTTCCTGAATGCCGGGCATTACGCGCCAGTGGCCAAACGTCTGGCCGAGCTGGCGGCGGGTTATGCGCCGGCACGCTGGGTCGATATCGGTTGCGGTGAGGGTTACTACACCGCGCAGATTGCCGATGCCTTGCCGGATGCCGATGGCTACGCGCTGGACATCTCCCGCGAGGCGGTGAAACGCGCCTGCAAGCGCAACCCGGCGCTCACCTGGTTGATCGCCAGCATGGCCCGCGTGCCATTGGCGTCGGGCAGTTGCCAGTTTCTCGCCAGCGTTTTCAGTCCGCTGGACTGGGCAGAAGCCAAGCGTCTGCTCAGCGTCGGCGGCGGCCTGATGAAGGTCGGCCCGACCAGCGGCCATCTGATGGAACTGCGCGAACGCCTGTACGACGAAGTGCGCGAATACACCGACGACAAGCATCTGGCATTAGTGCCCGAAGGCATGGCGCTGGCGCACAGCGAAACCCTGGAATTCAAACTGACGCTGGACAAGCCCGAGGATCGCGCCAACCTGTTGGCGATGACACCCCACGGCTGGCGCGCCAGTGCCGAACGCCGCGCCGCAGTGATCGAGCAGGCCGAGCCGTTCGTGACCACTGTGTCGATGCGCTACGATTATTTCGTTCTTCAATAACTTTTGGTCTTGGGCGAGTGCCCGGGGCCGGCTAAATCCGCGAATGGATTTTTCAGACCCGCAGTGAGGACATCCATGCGCCAACCGGATATCGAGATTTACCTGAAAGACGCCGACGTCGACCACAAGGCGATTTCCGCCTGGCTCGGTGAGGCTCTAGGCCCGTGCAGCGATTGGGTACAGAAAGGCCAGACCTACAAGTGCAAGGCCGGCAACATCCCGGTGACGTGGCTGCCGAAGGCCGTGGGCAAATGGAACAGCCTGTACCTGGAAAGCGACGCGACGCCGTGGGACGACGACATCGCCTGCGCCCGTGCAGCCTTTGCCGCGCTGAACGTGGAAGTACGTTGCGCACCGGGCACGTGGGTCGAGGAAGAAGGTGAGGAAACGGCGGATCGCTGGATTCGCATCAGCGCCGACGGTGAAGAAGAAATCACCTGGAAGACTGCCTGAAAGCAAAAGATCGCAGCCTTCGGCAGCTCCTACAGGGGAATGCATTCCAAACTGTAGGAGCTGCCGCAGGCTGCGATCTTTTGATCTTGAAAGTTACAGGCCTACAACATCCTCAGCCTGCAACCCCTTCTGCCCTTCCACCACCGCGTATTCAACCTGCTGACCCTCGGTCAGCGAGCGATGCCCTTCACCGCGGATCGCGCGGTAGTGCACGAACACGTCCACCCCGTCGTTGCGCTGAATGAAGCCGTAGCCCTTGGCGTCGTTGAACCACTTCACATTGCCGGTTTCACGTGTTGCCATCTGTTCATACTCCTTTTTTATTATTGAACAGGCTTTTCGCAGGAAAGCCTTTGCGGAACGTCAGCCTGCGCCCGACGTCCATAAAGGGCCCCGGCGACAGATTGCCGAGTATATGACAGGCGCAAAAACTCTCAACAGGAGATTACTTCGCCGCTTTTTTGCCGATTTTCGGTGAATACGGCAAACTGTCGACCGCCCGAGCATCTGCTCGGTTTTATCAACTCACGCAGAAGCCGTATGACCCGCTCCCCGTTCCGCCGTCTAGTGTTTGGCACCTTGCGCCGACTGTTGTACCTCTGGGTTCGCTCGGAGACGATCAACCAGTCGTCGCTCACCCTCAACCTCGACCGCAGTCGCCCGGTGTTCTACGTCCTGCAAAACCCCTCGCTGACTGATCTGGCGGTGGTCGACACCGAGTGCACCAAGGCCGGTCTGCCGCGTCCGGTGCTGCCAGTGTCGGTGGGGCCGTTGATCGAACCGGCGGCGTTTTTCTACCTGACGCCGGACCCGGACTGGCTTGGCCGTCAGGACAAGCGCGGTGCACCGCCGACCCTGACCCGTCTGGTCAGCGCCCTGACCCAGAACGCCGCCGAAGACGCGCAGATCATTCCGGTAAGCGTGTTCTGGGGCCAGTCGCCGGACAGCGAAAACAGTCCGTGGAAGCTGCTGTTCGCCGACAGCTGGGCCGTCACCGGGCGCCTGCGTCGGCTGCTGAGCATCATCGTTCTGGGGCGCAAGACCCGTGTGCAGTTCTCCGCGCCGATCCACCTGCGCGAACTGATCGAACACAACAAGGGCCACGAACGCACCGTGCGCATGGCCCAGCGCATCCTGCGCGTGCACTTCCGCAACCTGAAGGCGGCAGTGATCGGCCCGGACATCTCGCACCGGCGCAATCTGGTCAAGGGGCTGCTCAATCAACCACTGGTCAAGCAAGCGATCGTCGAAGAAGCCGAACGCGAGAACATTTCCCTGGAAAAAGCCAAGGCCCAGGCCCTGCGCTACGGCAACGAGATCGCTTCGGACTACACCTACACCGCGATCCGTTTCCTCGAAGTGGTACTGAGCTGGTTCTGGAACAAGATCTACGACGGGATCAAGGTCAACCACATCGAAGGCGTGCAGAAGGTCGCTCAGGGTCACGAAGTGATCTACGTGCCGTGCCACCGCAGCCACATCGACTACTTGCTGCTCTCGTATCTGCTGTTTCGCAACGGCCTGACCCCGCCGCACATTGCCGCCGGGATCAACCTGAACATGCCGGTGATCGGCAGCCTGCTGCGCCGAGGCGGCGCGTTCTTCATGCGCCGCACGTTCAAGGGCAATCCGCTGTATACCTCGGTGTTCAACGAATACCTGCACACCCTGTTTACCAAAGGTTTCCCGGTCGAATACTTCGTCGAGGGCGGCCGCTCGCGCACCGGGCGCATGCTGCAACCGAAGACCGGCATGCTCGCGATCACAATGCGCAGCTTCCTGCGTTCGTCGCGGATGCCGATCGTCTTCGTACCGGTGTACATCGGTTACGAGCGCGTGCTGGAAGGTCGTACCTACCTTGGCGAATTGCGTGGCGCGAGCAAGAAGAAAGAGTCGATCTTCGACATCTTCAAAGTCATCGGCGCGCTCAAGCAGCGCTTCGGTCAAGTCGCGGTGAACTTCGGCGAACCGATCAAACTTGCAGAGTTCCTCGACAGCGAACAGCCAGACTGGCGCCAGCAGGCACTCGGCCCGCAGTACAAACCGGCCTGGCTTAACGAAACCACCAACCGCCTCGGCGAGAAAGTCGCGCAGCACCTGAACGAAGCGGCGGCAATCAACCCGGTCAATCTGGTGGCGCTGGCGCTGCTGTCCACCACCCGCCTGGCACTGGACGATCGGGCCATGGCGCGGGTGCTGGATCTGTATCTGGCGCTGCTGCGCAAAGTCCCGTACTCGCCGCACACGACCCTGCCGGAAGGCGACGGCCGCGCGCTGATCGAGCATGTGAAGGACATGGATTTGCTGTCCGAGCAAAACGATGCGCTGGGCAAGATTCTGTATCTGGACGAGCAGAACGCCGTCCTGATGACCTACTACCGCAACAACGTGCTGCACATCTTCGCCTTGCCGGCGCTGCTGGCGAGCTTCTTCCAGAGCACTTCGCGCATGAGCCGCGAGCAGATCCTGCGCTACACCCGCGCGCTGTATCCGTACTTGCAGTCGGAGCTGTTCATCCGCTGGAGCCTGGAGGAACTGGACGCAGTAATCGATCAATGGCTGGAAGCGTTCGTCGAGCAAGGCCTGCTGCGTTTCGAAAAGGACGTGTACCTGCGCCCCGCTCCAAGTTCGCGGCACTTTGTGCTGCTGACCCTGCTGTCGAAAAGCATCGCGCAGACCCTGCAGCGCTTCTACATGACCGTCTCGCTGCTGCTCAACGCCGGGCAGAACAGCATCAGCGCCGAAGAGCTGGAAGACCTGTGCACGGTCATGGCCCAGCGTCTGTCGATCCTGCACGGCCTGAATGCCCCGGAGTTCTTCGACAAGAGTCTGTTCCGTCATTTCATCCAGACGATGCTCGACCTCGACGTCCTGCGCCGCGACGAAGCCGGCAAGTTGAGCTACCACGAACTGCTCGGCGAACTGGCGGAGGGCGCGGCCAAACGCGTATTGCCGGCGGAGATTCGCCTGTCGATTCGTCAGGTGGCGCTGCATCGCAGTGAAGATGCGGCGGATCAGATCACGCCACTGCCTGAGGCTTGATGCATTACCCCGGTGGGAGCGAGCCGGCTCGCGAAGACGGTTGATCAGTCACTGGAAATATTGACTGAATCACCGCATTCGCGAGCAGGCTCGCTCCCACATTGAAAGGAGCTCTACCCATGAAAAAACTGTTGACCCTCGCCGCCGCCACCCTTCTCAGCGCCTGCCAATCAACCACACCCGCCGGCAAGGTCGGTCTCGACGGTGAAGTGTTCTACCTGCAACGCATCGCCCTGCCACCGAGCGCGACACTGAGCGTGAGCTTGCAGGACGTATCGCTGGCCGACGCCCCGGCGGTGGTCCTCGACGAGCAGAAAGGCCCGGTCAAAGGCCAGGTGCCGCTGCCGTTCCACTTGAGTTACGATCCGGCCCAGGTCAAACCCGGTCACCGCTACTCGGTCAGCGCGCGCATCGAGGTCAACGGTGAGCTGATGTTCATCACCACCGAGAACCACGCCGTGCAACTGGACGGTAATGATCCGCAGCCGCTGAAAATCCGCGTCGACGCCATTCGCTAACTGTCTTTCAAGGAAGCTGCCATGCTCCGCCCTACCCTTCGCTTCGCCAGCCTGTGCGCGGGCCTGATGATCTCTGCCAGCGCCCTGGCGCTGTCGCTCAGCGACCTCTCGCAACAAGACGCCACCGGCGGCCTCAAGGACGCCCTGACCCAAGGCGCGCAAATCGCCGTCAAACAACTCGGCACCCCGGGCGGTTTCAGCAACAACCCGGAGGTGAAAATCGAACTGCCGGGCAAACTCGGCAAAGTCGCCGGCAAGATGAAAGCCTTCGGCATGGGCGCCCAGGTCGACGAACTCGAAACCGCGATGAACAAGGCCGCAGAAAGCGCCGTGACCCAGGCCCAGCCGATCCTCGTCGACGCCGTGAAGAAAATGACCGTGGCCGACGCCAAGGGCATCCTCAGCGGCGGCACCGACTCGGCCACCCAATACCTGGACAAAACCAGCCGCGAACAGATCCGCGCCAGGTTCCTGCCGATCGTCAAACAAGCCACCGACAAAGTCGGCGTAGCGCAGAAATACAACGCCTTCGCCGGCCAGGCCGCGACCCTCGGCGTGGTGGATGCGAAAAGCGCCAACGTCGAAAGCTACGTCACCGAGCAGGCACTGAACGGCCTGTTCGAAATGATCGGCAAACAGGAAGAAACCATCCGCAAGAACCCGGCGGCTGCGGCGACCGGTCTGGCGAAGAAGGTGTTCGGTACATTGTAATTTTTGCCGCTGCACGCAAAAGCCCGCTGAACCTGTGAAGGTCAGCGGGCTTTTTGTTGCGTGTCAGCCTTGCGGATCGACTTGATCAAGGACGCGGTTTACCGACAGCTCAGCGAGCGAAATCATCTGCTGGATACCGAGAAGCTGACTGCACGTCTGGCCGCTCAGGGTAAACGCCAACTCACTGGCCATGACATTGGCCGAGGCCGGCGTTTCACCGGCATGGGCCAGCATTAAATACAACCTGACTCAATGTAGGAGCTGCCGAAGGCTGCGATCTTTTGATCATGTTTTTGATTTTGAAATGCCAAAGTCAACAGATCGCAGCCTTCGGCAGCTCCTACAGGAGATTGGGTGTGGTCTGTTGAAGATTGGTCGGCTGTCAGGCCGCCTTCGCTGGCAAGCCAGCTCCCACAGTGGGGTTGGAGGTGGTCAGTTGGAAACCGGTCGGCCCGTAGGCCGCCATCGCTGGCAGGCCAGCTTCCACAAGATCAAGATCAAAAGATCGCAGCCTTCGGCAGCTCCTACAGGAGATTGGGTGCGGGCAGTTGGAGATTGGTCGGCTGTCAGGCCGCCTTCGCTGGCAAGCCAGCTCCCACAAGATCAAGATCAAAAGATCGCAGCCTTCGGCAGCTCCTACAGGAGATTGGGTGCGGGCAGTTGGAGATTGGTCGGCTGTCAGGCCGCCTTCGCTGGCAAGCCAGCTCCCACAAAAATCAACAGCAGACCGCATCCGCTTCTCACCACTCAACAGGATGAGCGTTAGCTCGGCTGCAGCTCTTGATCTTGCCGTGCCGGCCCCATCGGCAGGCTGAGTGGAGGGGTTTATCCGGGGGTGGGAGCGCAGCGACCGTTCGACGCAGTCGAACACATCGAGAGGAGGTGCAGCGAAGCAAACCGGAGGCGATGCCCCCGGATGAACCCCGCAACGAAGGAACCCGAGCCTAAGCGAGGGCCGTACGCCGGGGCCAAGACCTTTGCTTCCTTTGGGGCGTTTGCCAAAGGGAGTCGCCGTAAGGGCGAAACCGCCAGCCGCAACACCCGAAGCAACGGATAAACACCCAAAACCCCAGGAGCATGGTCGGCCCAAAGGCCGCCAAGTCCAAAAGCCTCACCCCTCCCGACGCACTCGGAACCAGGCCGCATACAAAGCAGGCAAAAACAAAAGCGTCAACGCCGTAGCCACAATCAACCCCCCCATAATCGCCACCGCCATCGGCCCGAAAAACACACTGCGCGACAACGGAATCATCGCCAACACAGCCGCCAAAGCCGTCAACACAATCGGCCGAAAGCGCCGCACCGTCGCCTCGATAATCGCCTCCCAAGGCGTCAGCCCCGAAGCAATATCCTGCTCGATCTGATCCACCAGAATCACCGAGTTGCGCATGATCATCCCCGACAGCGCGATCGTCCCCAGCATCGCCACAAACCCGAACGGCTGACGGAACACCATCAGAAACAACACCACCCCGATCAACCCCAACGGCGCCGTCAGAAACACCATCGCCGTGCGCGAGAAGCTACGCAATTGCACCATCAGCAACGTCAGCACCACCACGATAAACATCGGCACCCCGGCATTCACCGACTTCTGCCCACGCTCCGAATCCTCCACCGTGCCGCCGACATCCAGCAGATACCCGTCAGGCAATTCGGCACGGATCGGATCCAGCGTCGGAGCGATCTGCTTCACCAGCGTCGCCGGCTGCTCTTTACCGTAAATGTCCGCCCGCACCGTCACGGTGGGCAGACGATTACGGTGCCAGATAATCCCTTCCTCAAACCCGTACTCCAGCGTGGCAATCTGCGACAACGCCACACTGCGACCGTTATCGGTCGGTACCGCCAGACTCGGCAGCAACGACAACTCGGTGCGCTCATGCACCGTGCCGCGCAACAGGATCTCGATCAGCTCGTTGTCCTCGCGGTACTGACTGACACTCGAACCAGTCAGCGAGCTCTGGAGGAATTTCGCCAGATTGGCCGTGCTCACACCGAGCGCCCGGGCGCGGTCCTGATCGATGTTCAGGTACACCACTTTGCTCGGCTCTTCCCAGTCCAGGTGCACGTTGACCACATGCGGGTTCTCGCGCACCTTGGCTGCTACTTTGCGCGCCAACGCGCGGACCTCTTCGATGTGCTCACCGGTGACGCGGAACTGCACCGGGTAGCCCACCGGCGGACCGTTTTCCAGACGCGTGACCCGCGAGCGCAGGGCCGGGAATTGCTCGTTGAGGGTTTCGATCAACCAGGTGCGCAGGGTCTCGCGCTCCTCGATGTTTTTCGCCAATACCACAAACTGGGCGAAGCTCGCCGCCGGCAGTTGCTGATCCAGCGGCAGGTAGAAACGCGGCGAACCGGTGCCGACATACGCCACATAGTTATCGATGCCGGCGTGATCCTTGAGCATTGCTTCCAGGCGTTTGACCTCGGCCGTGGTGTTGGCCAGCGACGCCCCTTCGGCCAACTTCAGATCGACCATCAACTCCAGTCGATTGGAGGCCGGGAAGAACTGCTGCGGCACGAAACGGAACAGCATCACCGACGCGATGAACAGCCCCACCGTCAGCACGATCACGGTTTTGCGATGCGCCACGCACCACTCCACCAGACGCCGCACCCGTTGATAGAACGGCGTGCCATACGGGTCGGCTTGCCCGTCAGCTGTGCCGTGTTTGGCCGCATGAATTTTCGCCAGATCCGGCAGGAGTTTTTCCCCCAGATACGGCACGAACATCACCGCTGCCACCCATGAGGCGAGCAAGGCGATGGTCACCACCTGGAAGATCGAACGGGTGTATTCACCGGTGCCGGACTGCGCGGTGGCAATCGGCAGAAACCCGGCGGCGGTGATCAGCGTACCGGTGAGCATCGGGAACGCGGTGCTGGTCCAGGCATAGCTCGCGGCCTTGATCCGGTCGAAACCCTGCTCCATTTTGATCGCCATCATTTCCACGGCGATGATCGCGTCGTCCACCAGCAAGCCCAGCGCCAGCACCAGCGCGCCGAGCGAGATTTTGTGCAGACCGATACCCAGGTAATACATGCAGGCGAAGGTCATCGCCAGCACCAGCGGAATGGTCAGCGCGACCACCATGCCGGTGCGCACGCCGAGGGAGAAGAAGCTCACCAGCAACACGATCGCCAACGCCTCGACCAGCACCTGGACGAACTCGCCGACACCGGTCTTTACCGCCGCCGGTTGGTCGGAGACTTTGCGCAGTTGCATGCCGGCCGGGAGGTTTTTCTGCAGGCGCGAGAACTCGCCTTCCAGCGCTTTGCCCAACACCAGAATGTCGCCGCCGTCCTTCATCGCGACAGCGAGGCCAATGGCGTCTTCGCCCATAAAGCGCATGCGTGGCGCCGGTGGATCGTTGAAACCGCGATGCACATCGGCGACATCGGAGATACGGAACGTCCGGTCACCGACGCGGATCGGGAAGTTCTTGATCTCCTCGACCGTTTGAAAATTCCCCGAGACCCGCAGCTGTACACGTTCGCTGCCGGTTTCAAAGAACCCCGCAGTGGACACCGCGTTCTGCTCTTCCAGCGCTTGCTGCACCGCCGCCAGTGGCAAACCGAGGGTGGCGAGTTTGACGTTGGACAGCTCGACCCAGATTTTCTCGTCCTGCAAACCGAGCAGATCAACCTTGCCGACATCCTTGACCCGCTGCAGCTGGATCTGGATGCGGTCGGCGTAATCCTTGAGCACTGCGTAATCGAAACCGTCGCCGGTCAGCGCGTAAATATTGCCGAACGTGGTGCCGAATTCATCGTTGAAAAACGGTCCCTGAATCCCCGGCGGCAAGGTCTGGCGAATGTCGCTGACCTTCTTGCGCACCTGATACCAGAGGTCCGGAATTTCCTTGGAGTGCATCGAGTCGCGGGCAATGAAGGTGACCTGCGACTCGCCGGGGCGAGAGAACGACACGATGCGTTCGTACTCGCCGGTTTCCATCAATTTCTTTTCGATACGTTCGGTGACCTGCCGTGAGACTTCCTGTGCGGTCGCCCCCGGCCAGCGGGTCTGGATGACCATGGCCTTGAAGGTGAACGGCGGGTCTTCGCTCTGGCCGAGTTTGGTGTAGGACAAGGCCCCGACGATGGCCAGCAAAAGCATCAGGAACAGGACGATCTGGCGATTACGCAACGCCCATTCGGAAAGGTTGAAGCGCATCGGGACTTACTCCTTGTCCGCCAGATTGACCACACGGTTGGAGCGATCCACAGGCCGCACCTGCTGACCGTCGAGCAATACGTGAACCCCGGCGGCGACTACCCAGTCGCTGGCATTCAAGCCTTCGAGCACCGGTACACTTTTCTCGCCGAACGGGCCGATGCGCACCGGGGTCTTTTTCAGGGTGTTGTTGGCGCTGACGACCCAGACATAGGTCGCACCGTTCTCGGCAGTCAGGGCCGAAAGCGGTACTGACAGCGGCACACTGTCTGCCGATTGCACGAACACCCGGGCGCTCTGCCCGAGTTCAGCCGGGACTTTGCCGCTGGTGAACGAGATGCGCGCGGCGAAGGTACGGGATTTCGGATCGGCCGCCGGCGACAGCTCACGAATCTGCCCGGCGAAGCGCTGGTTTTGCTGGGTCCACAGTTCAACGGTCACTGGCTGGCCGACCTTGAACCGCCCGAAGCTCTGCTCCGGGAGGCTGATCGACACTTCGCGCTCGCCGTCGGTGGCGAGGGTAAACACGGTTTGCCCGGCGGCGACCACCTGCCCGACTTCCACCGAACGCTTGGCCACCACGCCGTCCTGCGGCGCGCGCAGCACGGCGTAACTGGCCTGGTTGGTCGAGACGTTGAATTCGGCTTTGATTTGCTTGAGGCGGGCTTCGCCGGAGCGGTAGAGGTTTTCCGCGTTGTCGTAGGCCGAACGGCTGACCATCTGCCGCTCCATCAGCGTCTTGTAGCGGTCACGCTCGGCGCGCACCAGATTCAGATTGGCTTCAGCGGCAGCGACCTGGGCGCGAGTGGCTTCCAGTTGCAGGCGCACGTCCTGCGGATCGAGTTCGGCCAATGGTTGATCCGCCTTCACGCGCTGGCCTTCCTCGACCAGTCGTCGGCTGACTTTGCCGCCAATGCGGAACGCCAGATCGGGTTCGTAGCGGGCGCGAACCTCACCCGGATAACTTTCCATCGCCTGCGCCGAAGGCTCTGGCTGCACCACCATGGCCGGTCGAACGCTGACTGACGTCGCCTCTTCCTGACCGCATGCGGACAATAAAACAGCCAGACTGACTGGCACGGCAAAGGACAACGCATAGCGGAACATGGTGACGGACCTTTCGCTTATGGTGCTTGGAATATTTATACTGGCCGGTATGGTATTAATAGCAAACTCACCAGTCCAGTATTAAAAGCGAAGAATGTCGAACAATCTTTCAGCTCCAAACGGCCCGGGCCGTCCGAAGGATCCGGCCAAGCGCCGGGCAATCCTCGATGCGGCGAAAACCCTGTTCCTGAGTCACGGCTATGCCAACACCAGCATGGACGCGGTCGCCGCCGAGGCGGGCGTGTCGAAACTGACGGTTTACAGCCACTTCAACGACAAGGAGACGCTGTTCTCCTCCGCGGTAATGGCCAAATGCGAGGAGCAGTTACCGCCGCTGTTCTTCGAATTGCCCGCCGGCATCCCCGTGGAAAATGTGTTGCTGAACATTGCCCGGGGCTTTCATCAGCTGATCAACAGCGACGAGTCGGTGAATTTGCATCGCTTGATGATGGCGCTGGGCACCCAGGATCCGAAGCTGTCGCAGATCTTCTTCGACGCTGGCCCCGAACGCATGGTGCAAGGCATGGAGCGGCTGCTCAAACGCATCGACGAGACCGGCGTGCTGAGCATCGACCTGCCGCGCAATGCCGCCGAGCATTTCTTCTGCCTGCTCAAGGGTGCGGGGAATTTTCGTTTGCTGTATTGCTGTGGTGAGCCGCTGAGCGAAGAAGCGGCAGAAAGTCATGTGCAGGAAGTGGTGGGGTTGTTCATGCGGGCGTATCGGCCCTGATTTTTTAGCGCCTGATCTGACGTCATCGCTGGCAAGCCAGCTCCCACATTGATCGTGCTGAACACAAATTGTGCGAACGACACAAAAACTTGTGGGAGCTGGCTTGCCAGCGATTGAGGCGACTCGGTATCAAGCCTTGAGTGCTTTCTTCGGGTAGATGTCATACCGACTGGATTTGCCATCCAGCGCATGGCTCGGCTTCGGCCCCTCAATACACGGCGCCTTGCGCGGGCGCTTGACCACCACCCGGTGTGTCGCCAGGGCCAGCGCCGCTTCGAGCAACGCCGGCGCATCCGGGTCATCCCCGACCAGCGGCCGGAACAGACGCATCTCTTTCTTCACCAGCGCCGTCTTCTCGCGGTGCGGGAACATCGGGTCGAGGTAGATCACCTGCGGTGGCTCGCCTTGCCAATTGCGCATTACCTCGATGGAGTTGCCCTTGAGCAGCTTCATCCGCGCGACAATCGGCGCCACGTCGAAATCTTCCGCCGCCCGCGCCAGACCATCCTCCAGCAACGCCCCGATCAGCGGCTGGCGCTCGATCAGGCTCATCTCGCAGCCCAGACTGGCCAGCACGAACGCGTCCTTGCCCAGCCCCGCCGTGGCGTCCAGCACCCGTGGGCGCACGCCTTGAGCGATGCCGACCGCCTTGGCGATCATCTGCCCGCTGCCGCCGCCGTACAGACGCCGGTGCGCCGCGCCCCCCTCGACAAAGTCCACCCGCACCGGTCCCGGCGCATCCGGGCCGAGCTGCTGCAGCTGCAAGCCCTGCTCGCCGACCTGCAAGGCGAACTCGCCGTCGTCCTCCTTCAGCGGCAGGCCCAGGCGCTCGGCCCATTGCTCGGCTTGCGCTTCAAACGTCGGGCCGAGGGCCTGGACATGGATGCGGCAGGCCGCGGGTTGCTCAATCATGAAAACACGCTCAAAAAAGTTAAGGATCGGCAAAAAGTGGCCGATAAACCAATCAACGCGCATTTTGCCAGAGCTGAGCGTCAACCGAAAAAAATGTCAGGCATTCTTCCCACATCGATTGGCTACATTTCGCCCAAGGGCGACTTCAGCCGTCATAACACTCAAGCATTGGGCGGCGTCAGTCACCTGTGGCAGGATTTCTTTGCCCAGGCCCTGGCCGAACAGACGAGTGATGTGGTGCCAGCCTGCGGCACATTCCCGCCGGTTGACCTGAACAGCCCGGAAGAACCGACGCTTGGCAGCGAGCTGCACGCGCACATCGTCGAGCAGCGTCAGTGCGATGTGGTCGAGACCGAAGTGCGTCCGCCGGAGCCGCTGTTCCTGCCGATCGCCGAGTTCGAAACCGATCTGCTGGACAAGCCGTTCCCACCGTTCCCGCCAGAAGAACTCAAGGCTCAGCAGGAGCAGCAAGACTTCGACAGCAGCTGGGTTCGCCCGATCGTGATCAACAACGGTCAGCCTGTGCCAGAGCCGGGTCCGGCGCCGCAGAAGAAGCCGCTGTACCTGCCGATTGCCGAGTTCGATCTCGACCTGCTGCAAAAACCTTATCCGCCGTTCCCGCCGGAAGAAATCGTCGAGCAGCAGAAGGCTTTGGACTTCGATAACGGTTGGGCGCGCCCGATCGTGTTGCAGAACCTGCGCCTCGCCGCCTGATCCCTCAGCGACACACGCTCCAGCGCCCGACATCGACATGAAAGTGACTGCGGTGGGCGGCGTTGTAATCCGGACTCAACACCACACTGAACGCCTCGCAGGCACCATCGCGCACCTGCCGCAGAAACTGCGCGTCCTGATTTTGCTTCGGCCAGTCTTTGAGCACGCTGACGCTGCGCCCGTCCGCCAGCCGAAAACCGCTGATGTCCAGCGCATCGGCACTGGCGTGGCGACTGAGCGCCCCGCTCTCGCGGTTGTAGACATTGCGGCAGGCAAAGCTGCCGAGGTGATCGATACGCGCCACAGACTGGCCGTAAAGCGCTTGCGCGGCAGGTTGCAGGGTATGTCGTTCAAACATCGCGTAAGCCACCGCCAATGGACAACTGGCGAGGAAGCTGCTGCTCAGCGCCACCTCGCCGCTCTGCACGCGCACGGCGCCGATCAGCGGGCACTTGGCGTCGGGGCTGTCGGCTTGCGCTGTGATGCGCAGACCCGAGTTGCTGAGCACTTGTGCGCATAACTCGGGATTGCCACGCAGGCGCATCAGCTTGAAACCGGTCAGCCAGTTCGGCGCGGCCTTCACGTCCAGCGGCGCCCACGGGTTCCACTCGGCCGGCACGTCGACCCAGCCGCGCCAGACGCTGACCACGGCGCCAGCAATCATCAACAGTACCGACAGCGCGATCCAGCGGCCCATGCTCAGCCTTTGAAGAACTGATTGGCCTGAGCGTACGGCATCGATTGCGCAGTGAAGCCGAAGGTGCCGTGCTGCTGGATCTCTTCAGCCGCGCGGTAAAACTCGCCGAACGCTGCCAAAGCCAGCGCCGAACCGGTGCTGATCCTGCGCACACCCATTTCTTCCAGCGCCTGCACGGTCAGTTTCAAACCGCCGGACATCAGCACGTTGACCGGTTTTGGTGCCACCGCGCGCACCACCGCCAGCACTTCTTCGGCGCTGCGCAAACCCGGCGCGTACAGCACGTCGGCGCCCGCTGCGGCAAAGGCCTGCAGGCGGCGGATGGTATCGTCGAGATCGGGATTGCCGTGCAAGTAGTTTTCCGCACGGGCGGTCAGGGTGAAGGGAAATGGCAGCGTGCGCACTGCGGCGACGGCGGCTTCGATGCGCGCCACAGCGTGTTCGAAGCAGTAGATCGGCGCGTCGGCACGGCCCGTGGCGTCCTCGATCGAACCGCCCACCGCGCCCGCCTCGGCGGCACGCAGCAAGCTTTTCGCACACTCGGCCGGGTCATCGGCGAAACCGTTTTCCAGGTCCACCGCCACTGGCAGATCGGTGGCCGCGACAATTGCCCGGACATTGGCCAAGGTCTCATCGAGACTCAGGGCGCCATCGGCCTTGCCTTGGGAAAACGCATAACCGGCACTGGTGGTCGCCAACGCCTGATAGCCCAGACTGGCGAGCATTTTCGCCGAGCCGGCATCCCACGGGTTGGGGATGACGAAAATCCCCGCACCTTCATGCAGGGCCTTGAAGGCCTGGGCTTTGCGGGCTTGTTCTTGAAGGGCGTGGGCGTTCATCGGCAGGCTCCTGGGCAGGGGAAAAATCCGCCTTCAGAGCAAGCCGAGTTGCTCGGCGGCGGGTTCTCTGTATAGCTCAGGCAGGGACGGCAGGCCAGGCAAACGTTGCATCAATTGTGCGTGAAAACGTTGCGCCAGCTTCGCCGCCATCACGTTGTCGGCGGTGTGCAGGAAGATGTACGGCGTGCGGCCCTCTTCAATCCACTCGGCGATTTTCGCCACCCACGGCACGAGAAACGGATCGTTGGCTTCCAGCTCCGGATGGCCAATGAAACGTACCTGCGGAGATTGGGTAAACGCCGCCGGACGGGTCGGCACCCGAGGCTTTTTCGATTGCGCGTGGATCACCGAAGACTCGGTCGACAGGCAACTGAACAGCGCCCGCGGATCGAGGCAGATGCGCTCCACGCCACGCTCAAGCAGCAGACGATTGAGCAGGCGCTCGCTCTCGCCCTTGGCGAAAAACTGTTCGTGACGGACTTCCACTGCCAGTGGCCGGTCCAGCGCGTCGATGAACGCCGTCAGCTCGGGCAATCGATGCGGGGTGAAGCTTTTCGACAGTTGCAGCCACAGCGGCGAAACCCGTTCGCCGAGCGGGCTGAGAAGATTCACGAAGGTTTCGGCGGCGGTCAGCTGATCACGCAGGTCACCGCTGTGGCTGATGTCGCCGGGAAACTTGGCGGTGAAGCGAAAGTGTTCGGGCATGGTCTCGGCCCAACGCTGCACGGTGGCCGGCGACGGGCTGGCGTAGAAGGTCGTGTTGCCTTCGACGGCATTGAACACTTGAGCATAGAGACTGAGGAAGTCGGAAGTCTTGGCGTCTTCGGGGTACAGATACTCGCGCCAGGCGTTTTCGCTCCAGGACGGACAACCGAGGTAGTAAGGCAGATCCATCAGATGTACAGGTCGAGGCCCAGCACATCCGCATCCCAATCGACAAAACCGGCGGTGCTCAGGTAGCTGGCCAGGGCCATCGCTACGCTTTTGCTCATGGCGCGGTGATAAATCATGTCTTGCTGACGGGCAGGCAGATTGGCCAGACGTTGTGCGGAGGCTTTGGCAGCGCGGGCGGCCAGTTGCTCTTCAGTCGGGAATTCCAGCTCGCCATCGATATCGTCGACGGACTCATCCAGCGCCACATTGCCTTTGCGAGGCTTGCGCTTGATGGGGTAGGACTGAGAGGAAAGGCCGTCTATACGCATAATTTCATGCTCGGTATCGATGATGGCAATTTAGCGGCACTTGACCGACTTAGCAAACCGCCGAGTGATAACTAGAACACATAAAGCGTAAAAGGTTTAAAGCGCGGGGTTGGAAACTGACGATTGGCAGAATTTGGAATAAGCAGTGGGATTGTGGAGAGCCTTATGTGGTGAGGGGATTCATCCCCGATGGGTCGCGAAGCGGCCCCAAAATCGGCGACTGCTTCGCAGCCCATCGGGGATAAATCCCCTCACCACAGAAGCTACCCCGCTAGAAGTCAGGACTCAGCGAGCCTTTGGAGTAGCGACTTTGTCGCGCAGGTAAACCGGTTGCGCATCATCGGCAGGGATCGACTCACCGCGTTCCCAGGCAAACCGCGCCAGGGTCAGCAGGTCTTCGGCGTGAGGCAGCATGCCGGCATTCGAGCCGCTCAGGCTGACCGCGATCCGCTCGCCATAGCCCCAACCAGTGCCCGCACCGAACCAATCGCCGCTGGCATCGGCCGGCAGCGCCGCGGCTTCCGGTGGCAGCACCGCTTCGGCACCGACCAGACGCATCTCGCCGGCGGTCTCGCGGTAGCAGCCCCAATACACTTCATCCATCCGCGCATCGATGGCCGCCGCGACCTGGCTCACACCGTGTTCGCGATACGCGCGCTGTGCCAGCACCGCCAGGTTCGACACCGGCAGCACCGGGCGATCCAGCGCAAAGGCCAGACCTTGCACCACACCAATGGCGATCCGCACACCGGTAAACGCCCCCGGCCCACGACCGAAGGCAATGGCGTCCACCGCTTGCAACGTGGTGCCGGCGTCGGCCAGCAGTTGCTGGATCATCGGCAGCAGCTTCTGCGCGTGCAGACGCGGGATCACCTCGTAATGGCTCGTGACCTTGCCGTCATGCAGCAAGGCAACGGAGCAAGCTTCGGTCGCGGTGTCCAGGGCCAGCAAGGTGCTCATCGATGTTTCCAAAACAGGTGGGAGAAAAAGGGCGTCAGTATAAACAACTACGGCCCGCAAGCGGGCCGTGGATGATGCAGCGGATCGGCTTTTTCAGCTCAGCGCTTCGAGCACCTTGGCGGTGATCGCTTCAACCGAGCCAACGCCCGGGATGTGGCTGTACTTCGGCTTGCCGTTTGCAGCGGAGAGCTTCTGGTAGAAATCCACCAGCGGCTTGGTCTGCGAATGGTAGACCGACAGGCGATGACGCACGGTTTCTTCGGTGTCGTCCTTGCGCTGCACCAGATCGTCGCCGGTAACGTCGTCTTTGCCAGCCACTTTCGGCGGGTTGTAGACGATGTGGTAAACGCGGCCGCTGGCCTCGTGAACGCGACGACCGGCGATACGCTGAACGATTTCTTCGTCTTCAACAGCGATTTCAACCACGGCGTCCAGTTCGACACCGGCAGTCACCAGGGCTTCGGCTTGCGGAATGGTGCGCGGGAAGCCGTCGAACAGGAAGCCATTGACGCAGTCGGGTTGAGCGATGCGATCCTGCACCAGCGCGATGATCAGGTCATCCGACACCAGGCCGCCGGCATCCATGATGCTCTTGGCTTGAACGCCCAGCGGAGTGCCGGCCTTGACCGCAGCACGCAGCATGTCGCCGGTGGAGATTTGCGGAATGCCGAATTTCTCGGTGATGAACTTAGCCTGAGTACCTTTACCGGCCCCGGGAGCTCCCAGCAGAATGACGCGCATCGATGTGCTCCTCAATTTTTTATATAGAAAACAACGGGATTCGCCTCTTTGGGCCAATCTCAAAAAAACGGGTCGTGGCCGCACAAACGGCCAAAGGCTGATCAAGATACACAGCAGGCTGCGCCCACACAAGACGCCAAAAGTCGGAGAAACCGGCGCCCGCCGCGACCTTGCGACGCGGTAACCCAAGTCGCAACCCCATCATTAACTGTCGCCTGCCCGCACTTTCTGCCTGTGTACAAAGCGGCACCCGGCCTGTGCACCGGGTGCCTGATAGCACCGCAGAAACCTTAGCCGGTATTGCGCAAACCGGCGGCAATCCCCGCCACAGACACCAGCAGCGCCTGCTCCACCGGGCTGCCCTGCTCGACATTCTGCTGCCGCGAACGGGCCAGCAGCTCGGCCTGCAATAGATGAAGCGGGTCGAGGTAAGTGTTGCGCAGACGGATGAATTCCAAGGTGTCTGGGCTATGTGCCAGCAGTTGCGACTGACCGGTCAGGCCGAGCACCACCGTGCACGCCTGCGACAATAGGTCGCGTAACTGTGCGCCCAACGGCAGCAAGTCCGGCTCGACCAGACGCTGGTCGTACGACAGCGCGATGTCGGCGTCGGCCTTGGCCAGGACCATTTCCAGCATGTCGATACGGGTGCGGAAGAACGGCCACTGTTCACGCATCTGCCCGAGCAGTTCGCCCTCGCCGCGCTCCAGCGCCTTGCTCAATGCAGTTTCCCAGCCGAGCCAGGCCGGCAGCATCAGACGAGTCTGGGTCCAGCCGAAGATCCACGGAATCGCCCGCAGGCTCTCGATCCCACCCGCACGGCGCTTGGCCGGACGGCTGCCGAGGGGCAAGCGTCCCAGCTCCTGCTCCGGTGTCGACTGGCGGAAATACTCGACGAACTGCGGATTCTCCCGCACCACGGCGCGGTACGCGGCGACGCCGTCGGCGGCCAGTTCATCCATCAGGTGCCGCCATTCCGGCGTCGGCGGTGGTGGTGGCAACAGCGTCGCTTCGAGCACCGCGGCCAGATACAGATTGAGGTTCTGCTCGGCGATGTCCGGCAAGCCGAATTTGAATCGAATCATTTCGCCCTGCTCGGTGGTGCGGAAGCGCCCCGCCACCGACCCCGGCGGCTGCGACAAAATCGCCGCGTGCGCCGGTCCGCCGCCGCGGCCCACGGTGCCACCGCGACCGTGGAACAACAGCAGTTCGACTTGCTGCTCGCGGCAGATCTCCACCAGCCGCTCCTGCGCGCGGTATTGCGCCCAGGCGGCGGCGGTGGTGCCCGCATCCTTGGCCGAGTCGGAGTAACCGATCATCACTTCCTGCGGGCCTTGCAGCCTTGCGCGGTAGCCCGGCAACAGCAACAGACGCTCCATCACCGGCCCGGCGTTGTCGAGGTCGGCGAGGGTTTCGAACAGCGGCACCACACGCATCGGCCGCAACACGCCGGACTCTTTGAGCAGCAACTGCACTGCCAGCACGTCGGAGGCGGCGCCCGCCATCGAGATCACGTAGGAACCCAAGGACGCGGCCGGTGCGGCGGCGATTTCCTTGCAAGTGGCGAGCACTTCCGCCGTGTCGGCGGACGGTTTGAAATGCGCCGGCAGCAGTGGCCGGCGATTGCTCAATTCGCGGGTAAGGAAGCTGATGCGCTGTTCTTCGTCCCAGTCTTCGTAGCGACCGAGGCCCAGGTAATCGGTGATTTCGGTCATTGCCGAACTGTGCCGCGTCGAATCCTGACGTACATCGAGGCGCACCAGAAACAGGCCGAAGGTCACCGCCCGGCGCAGGCAATCGAGCAACGGCCCGTCGGCAATCACGCCCATGCCGCATTCGTGCAGGGAGTTGAAACACAGTTCCAGCGGATCGAGCAGATCGCGGTTGTTGTGCAACACGTCGGCCGGCGCCGGTGTACTGGCGCTGAGCGAGGCATGCGCCCAATTGCGCGTGGCACGCAGGCGTTCGCGCAATTGCTTGAGCACCGCCCGGTAAGGTTCGGCACTGTCACCGGCCTTGGCCTTGAGTGCATCGCTGGCCTGCTGCATCGACAGCTCGGCGGCCAGATGATCGACGTCGCGCAGGTACAGGTCGGCCGCCATCCAGCGCGCCAGTAACAGCACTTCGCGGGTCACCGCTGCCGTGACATTCGGGTTGCCGTCACGGTCGCCGCCCATCCACGAGGCAAAGCGGATCGGCGCCGCTTCCAGCGGCAAGTGCAGGTCCGTCGCTTCATAAAGCGCCTTGTCGGCCTTGCGCATATGGTTGGGAATCGCCTGCCACAGCGAGTGTTCGATGACCGCAAAACCCCACTTGGCTTCATCGACCGGGGTCGGCCGGGTACGGCGGATTTCTTCGGTGTGCCAGGCTTCGGCGATCAACCGTTGCAGGGTGTTCTGGATCTGTTCGCGTTCGGCGCTGGTCAGGTCGCGGTGATCTTGGGCGGCCAATTGCGCGGCGATCGCGTCGTACTTCTGGATCAGCGTGCGCCGCGCCACTTCGGTCGGGTGCGCAGTCAGCACCAGTTCGATTTCCAGGCGCGCCAGTTGCCGGGCCAGAGATTCGGCGCTGTGGCCTTCGTTGCGCAGGCGGGCGAGCAGTTCCGGCAGTACGCGGGATTCGAACGGCGCGGGCTGCGACTCTTCGCGGCGATGAATCAATTGATACTGCTCGGCGATGTTCGCCAGGTTGAGAAACTGGTTGAACGCCCGCGCCACCGGCAGCAGTTCGTCTTCGCTCAACTGATTGAGGCTGGCGCTGAGTTCTGCGTCCATCGAGCCACGGCGGTCGGCCTTGGCGCCCTTGCGGATCTGCTCGATCTTGTCGAGAAATTCCTCGCCGTACTGGTCGCGGATGGTATTGCCCAACAGTTCACCCAACAGGTGAACGTCCTCGCGCAAGCGTGCATCAATATCGGTCATCAGCAGTTCTCCAGCGGTAATCGGGACGGCGCAGAAACGAATGCTTTGCCCAGAGAGTGCCGCTCTACGGCGCTTCTTACAAGCAGACGACGAAGGGACTTTAAACCTTGCGGCTTGAAGCTAGTCTCAACAGTAAGCCGCACAACGGCTTGCCGGCCGCGCCGGACACTCACCCGATCCTGCCATGAGCAGGTACGACATGAGGTCATCATGAAAATCCGTGAACTCGCCCAGCATTGGGAAGAAAACGCCAAGGGTCGCCTGACCGACACTGGCTACACGATTCATCTGGACGTCGAGGCCGCTGCGCGACTGGCGGCGATTGCCGAGATGTACCCCAAACGTCATCCGGAAGAACTGCTCGGCGAACTGATCGGCGCCGCGCTCGAAGAGTTCGAGGCGAGCCTGCCGTATGTGAAAGGTTCGACGGTGGTGGCGACGGATGAAGAAGGTGATCCGCTGTATGAGGACGTCGGGCCGACGCCACGGTTTCTGGCGCTTTCACGCCGGCATTTGCAGGATTTGTCCGCCGCTGCCGGCAAGCAAAAACACTGATCAGACAACACAAAAACCTGTGGGAGCGGGCTTGCCCGCGATGGCGTCAGTTCAGTCACATCAGTGTTGAATTTGATGGCCTCATCGCTGGCAAGCCAGCTCCCACAGGGATCGTATCCTTCTCCGCTTCTGCACGCTTTTTACCTCGCGCGTACCTCTCCACGCCTCCAAAGTTCCCGGTTTAGAGCCTTGTCGACTTGGTCAAAAAAACTTTTGGCGATAGGCCATCTTTTCTGAACTTTTGAAAAACGCCTTCGGTCGGAAGCTGTAACCACGCCTGGAACGAGCGTTTCAAAAACGCGCTTTTACACGACGCTTGCGGCTCCTCGACCAGGATGGATTTTCGGTTTTATCAGGAGTTAAACAATGGAGTTGAAGACCATGAAGACCCAAACCTCGTTCTCCCACCTGCGCGGTCTGAAACTGGCTGCTCTGGCCATCGGTACCAGCTTCGTACTGGCCGGTTGCGCCGGTAACCCGCCAACCGAGCAGTACGCCGTGACCCAATCGGCGGTCAACAGTGCGGTCAGCGCCGGTGGTACCGAGTTCGCTTCTGTGGAAATGAAGCAGGCGCAGGACAAGCTCAAGCAAGCCGAAATCGCCATGCACGACAAGAAGTATGAACAAGCTCGCACCCTCGCCGAGCAAGCCGAATGGGACGCTCGCGTAGCAGAACGCAAGGCTCAGGCTGCCAAGGCCGAACAGGCTGTGAAGGATTCCCAGAAAGGTGTTCAGGAACTGCGTCAGGAAAGTCAGCGCACCGTGCAGTAAGCGCGCATCCCGAATCGCAAAGCTGAAACTTTTATCGATAGAAAGGACGACAAATTATGCGTAAGCAACTGATGATCCCCGCTCTTCTGGCCGCAAGCGTTGCCCTGGCTGCCTGCTCCACCCCGCCTAACCCGAACCTGGAGCAGGCACGTACCAACTACGCCGGCCTGCAGGCCAACCCACAGGCAAGCAAAGTCGCGGCCCTGGAAACCAAAGACGCCAGCGATTACCTGGACAAGGCCGACAAGGCTTACCTGGACAAGGAAGACGCGGCCAAGGTTGACCAACTGGCCTACCTGACCAACCAGCGCGTGGAAGTGGCCAAGCAGACCATTGCCCTGCGCACCGCTGAAAACAACCTGAAGAACGCTGCCGCGCAACGTGCCCAGGCCCGGCTGGACGCTCGCGATCAGCAGATCAAACAACTGCAGCAGAGCCTGAACGCCAAGCAGACCGATCGCGGTACCCTGGTGACTTTCGGTGACGTGCTGTTCGCCACCAACAAGGCTGATCTGAAGTCCAGCGGTCTGGTGAACATCAACAAACTGGCGCAGTTCCTCCAGGAAAATCCGGATCGTAAAGTGATCGTCGAGGGTTACACCGACAGCACCGGCTCGGCTTCGTACAACCAGTCGCTGTCCGAGCGTCGCGCGACTTCGGTTCAAGTCGCGCTGATCAAGATGGGCGTAGATCCTTCGCGCATCGTGGTTCAGGGTTACGGCAAGGAATACCCGGTTGCCGACAACGGCAGCGTTTCCGGTCGTGCGATGAACCGTCGTGTGGAAGTGACCATTTCCAACGACAACCAGCCAGTGATGCCACGTTCGGCGGTCAGCTCGAACTAAGCAACACGCGCTAACGCAAAAGCCCCGCCTGAGTGATCAGGCGGGGCTTTTTCAAGATCAAAAGATCGCAGCCTTCGGCAGTTCCTACAGGGATCGTGTTCCAATGCAGGAGCTGCCGAAGGCTGCGATCTTTTGCGTTTAAGGCTCGAGTTTCTGCGGGGTTTCCTGGCCCATGCAGCGCACGGCTTTTTTCTGCGCATTGATCAGCACCCCGGTCAGGCCTTTCTGCTCGGTGTCGAACAGCACCAGCACGCCGTCGATGCACTGCGCCACCTGCGGCGCCGGGTCCAGCGAGACTTTGTAGTCTTCGCCCGGCACGGTCTTGAGCATGGTGAATTCGTTGAGCAGCAGCGCATCCTCGGGTTTGGCGAAGTGCAGGTAGCCGTAATACCACAGCGCCCCAACGGTGCCGAGGATGCTGCAGATACCGGTGATGATCAGCGGGATGGCGTTACGTTCTTCAGTCATTGCGGACTCTCATCTTCAGAATTCGGGGGTTGCGGATAATTGGGGATCTCGCCGAGGCGCCGCAGGCCGTTGAAGTGCTCGGGATCTTCCAGATAACGCAGCATCACTTGGCGCCAGACCGGGTCGCCGAAGGTCTGTACGTGGCCGCCGCGGGTCAACTGCAACACCCGTGGTGGTGGCGCTGCCTGATACAGGCGGATGGCGTTGGACATTGGCACCAGTGGGTCGTCGATGCTGTGAAAGATCAGTTTCGGCACGCCGTTAAGCTGCGGCATCGAGTTGATCGCACTGTCGCCGTCCGGCACCAGCCACGACAACGGCACTTGAAACGGCCAGGTCAGCCACGACGTGCTGAGGGCGTACTGACCGACGCTGCGGTAACTGGCGGGTACACCGTCGAGCACGAAGGCTTTCAGCTGTTTCTGCCGCTCGGGGTGCTGCACGAGCCAATGCACGGCCATTGAGCCGCCGAGGCTCTGGCCGAGGAGGATCAGCGGCTTGCCTTTGACCTCTGGCGCCTGATCCAGCCAGGCAAACGCGGCGTCGATGTCCTGATAGATCGCCGGCAGACTCGGCTTGCCCTCGGACAAGCCATACCCGCGATAGTCCACCAGCAGCACCTGATAGCCGTTCTTCGGCAACCACCAACTGCCACCCAAGTGCATCGGCAGATTGCCGCCGTTGCCGTGCAGGTGCAGGACTGTGCCTTTGACCTCGACACCAGGCTTGGCCGGCAGCCACCAGGCGTTGAGCTTGAGGCCGTCGGCCGTGGTCAGGGTGACGGTGCGGTATTCGAGCCTGGCTTTTTCCGGGGTGAAGATCTGGCCCGGTTCGGGGTAAAACAACAGCGAACTGCAACCGCCGAGGGTCAGGAGCAGGCAAAGGATGCCGAGGATTCTCATCCGGTGAAACCTCGCAGGATTCGGGTTGAAAACAATAATTGTGTCAACAAATAACCCTGTGGGAGCTGGCTTGCCAGCGATAGCGGTGGGTCAGCCAACATCAATATTGACTGTCAGACTGCAATCGCTGGCAAGCCAGCTCCCACAGGGTTTGTATGTGGTTCAGAGGATATTGGAGTAATCCGCCTCGATCCGGTCCAGGCTCAAGTGATTGAGGAAGTTGGAGAAGCACATCCACGCCGACAGCGCGTTCATGTCGCGGAACTGTTCCGGCAGGTATTTCGGCGGCACCACCAGACCTTCATCGACCAGTTGACGCAGGGTACGCATGTCCTCCAGGGTGGTCTTGCCGCAGAACAGCAGCGGTACCTGTTCAAGCTTGCCCTTACGCACGGCCAACTGAATGTAGTTGTAAACCATGATAAAGCCCTTGAGGTAGGACAAGTCTTTGGTGAATGGCAGACCGGTTGGCGTCGAGCCTCGGAACACCCGGCTGGCGTTGCCGTAGCTTTCGGCCATTTCGAAACCCTGTTCGCGGAAGAACTCGAACACCTGCAAAAAGTCCGCGCCCTCCTCGACCATGTGAATGGCGCGGGTGCGGTTGGTCAGTTTGCGCAAGCGACTCGGGTAGGAGGCAAAGGTGATGATTTCCATCAGGATCGCCAGGCCTTCCTGGGTCACTGTCGACGACGGTGGGCCCTTGGACAGGAAGGTGCAGATCGGCTGGTTCAGGCCGTTAAGCGTGGTGCCGACATGCACCAGGCCTTCGTGGACTTCCAGTGCACGCACGTCGCGGTCGTTGAACAGCGCGTCGGTGCGGATCTTGATGTAGTCGGCGCCTGCTGCCGCGTCGGCGACGATGCCGTCGGACTCGAACACGCGGATGGTTTCCTCGGCCTCGCCGAACACCTTGTTCAAACGGGTTTGCAACAGGTGTACGGCATCCTTGGCGGTGAGGACCTTCGGTTCGTCTTTCAGGTCGCCGCGGCCGTCGATGTTGTTCAGGTAGTCAGACATCATCAGGCCGAGGTCGGCCAGGGTCGGGTCGCCGGCGTGGAACGCATCGGACGCGGCGCCGTACAGCTCTTGCGAGATCAGGCCGAAATCTTCGGTGCCGCGCGCTTCGAGCATGCGCACCACCATGCGGTATTCCTTGCACATGCGCCGCATGATCTGCCCGACCGGGTTGAACTGGCCGAGCTGGCGGGTGATGTCGCGTTCGATGTTCTGGAACTCGAGTTTGACCTTGCTCGAATCGAAACTCAGCGGCCGATTGAGGTAGTAGTCGCGATCCACCGCCGGCATTTCCTTGCCCTTGGCCTTAAGAAAGCCCTTGCGGATGTTCTCGTCCCACTTCACCGCATCGAGCACGCGGATCGGCGTCTGCGCCAGCACAATGCGATCGGACAACGTGCGTATCGTCTGCTGGTAATCGTCCACCCGAAACTCCTGTAGAAAACTGAATTATTTGGCGCGGGCCTGGCGCTGATAGCGCGCGGCCTCGACGAAGACATCGGAATTGGCCGGATCGTCGAGGTAAGCAAAGACCTTGTCGAGGCTACTGTCGACTTGCACGCCGTCGCCGTCGTCCTCGGTCTGGAAAGCCTTGCCGTCGAAGACTTGCTGCTTGATCGCCTGATTGATCTGTTCGAGGTCGAGGTTGTACACCACCAGCTCGTGTTTGTCGGTGAGTTCGAAACCGGCGATGGCGTACTGGCCACCGTAACGCGCCGGCACTTTCGCCGACAGGTACCAGCGGCTGCCGTGGCGCGACACCGTGAACGGGTACGCCTCACGCTCGTGAGGCCGGGCCTTGAACCAGGTGATCGCCTGATAGCGATCATGGCCGACGCGGGTCAGCTCAAGGTTCATCGGCTCGCCCCAGGCATTGGTGCTCGACCACGTGCCCAGCAGGCCCTTGGGCGCCGACTCACTGGCGGGCAGCGGATCCTTGAAAGTCACCAGACAACCGCTGAGCAGCAGGAACGACAAGGCGATCAGCACGCCACGCCAGGCTTTCATTCAATACTCCCATGAACTCGCAATACCTCCCTGTAGGAGCTGCCGCAGGCTGCGATCTTTTGATCCTGATCTCTTAAAGCAAGATCAAAAGATCGCAGCCTGCGGCAGCTCCTACATTGGGATCGGTGTCAGACGGACAACAGGGCTTACACCGAGGCCAGGACCAGATGCATGTACCGCGTCAGAATCCCGAGCATGTCCTGTTCGGCCAAAGGCTCGGCATCGTTGAGCAGGCCCTGATATTCCATCCGTCCGATAATCGCCGTCAACACTTTGGCATCCTGTTGCGGTTCACGTGAGCCCAGGACCTGGAACAACTGGCAGGTGCCCTGCAGGAGGATCTGCTGGTGGGAGCGCACCAGATCCGCCAGGCGCGGGTTGAGCAGTGCTTCCTGGCGGAACGCCTGCTCGGCCATCAGGTGCTCGCGACGGTTGACCAGTTGCCGGTGCACATAGTCGGCCATCAGCCGCGCGATGTCGTCGGCCAGTTGCGAGCGCGACTCGGGGCTGCCGTCGCCACTGACGACCATCTCGCGCAGCAGGCCTTCGTTGTTGATCCACAGCTTGGCCATGTAGGCCGCGCTGCGTTCGACGTATTGGGCGAAGGTATCGGTGAGCAGGTCATCGATGTCCTTGAAGTAATAGGTGGTGGCCGACAGCGGCACACCGGCCTCGGCCGCCACGGCCCGGTGGCGCACGGCGCGCACGCCGTCGCGCACGACAATGCGCATCGCCGCGTCGAGAATGTCCTGTCGACGCTGCTCACTGCCCTGTCGGCTGGCCTTGCGGCCCTGGTACTGAACACTTTCAGCGACCGCAGTGGCGATACCCGCTGCACCTTCTTGAGCGATTGCAACCATCACGACTGGACTTCCTCTGCTATTGCAAAATTAACCAATTGATACATTTGTACCAGACAGGCAATAAAAAGCCGCCTGTTTTAGGCGGCTTTTTAACTGAAACGTTTACGCTTGCGGTCGCATGTGCGGGAACAGGATCACATCGCGGATCGATGGCGAGTTGGTCAGCAACATCACCAGACGGTCGATGCCGATACCTTCACCGGCCGTTGGCGGCATGCCGTACTCCAGCGCGCGCACGAAGTCGGCGTCGTAATGCATGGCTTCGTCGTCGCCGGCGTCCTTGTCGGCCACCTGCGCCATGAAGCGCTCGGCCTGGTCTTCCGCGTCGTTCAACTCGGAGTAGGCGTTGGCGATTTCACGGCCGCCGATGAACAGCTCGAAACGGTCGGTAACGTTCGGGTTCTCGTCGTTACGACGAGCCAGCGGCGACACTTCGAACGGGTACTGAGTGATGAAGTGCGGCTGCTCCAGCTTGTGCTCGACCAGTTCTTCGAAAATCATCACCTGCAATTTGCCCAGACCTTCGAAGCCCAGCACCTTGGCGCCGGCCTTCTTGGCGATGGCGCGCGCCTTGTCGATGTCGTTCAGGTCATCGGCAGTCAGCTCAGGGTTGTACTTGAGGATCGAGTCGAACACCGACAGACGGGCAAACGGCTCACCGAAGTGGAACACCTTGTCGCCGTATGGCACGTCGGTGCTGCCCAGCACCAGTTGCGCCAGTTCACGGAACAGCTCTTCGGTCAGGTCCATGTTGTCTTCGTAGTCGGCGTAAGCCTGGTAGAACTCCAACATGGTGAATTCAGGGTTGTGACGGGTCGAAACACCTTCGTTACGGAAGTTGCGGTTGATCTCGAACACCTTCTCGAAACCGCCAACCACCAGACGCTTGAGGTACAGCTCAGGCGCGATACGCAGGAACATTTCCATGTCCAGCGCGTTGTGGTGGGTTTCGAACGGCTTGGCCGCTGCGCCGCCAGGAATGGTCTGCAGCATCGGCGTTTCGACTTCGAGGAAGTCGCGCTTCATCAGGAAGCTGCGGATGTGCGCGATCACTTGCGAACGCACGCGGAAGGTCTGGCGTACTTCTTCGTTGACGATCAGGTCAACGTAACGCTGACGGTAGCGCTGCTCGGTGTCGGTCAGGCCGTGGTGCTTGTCCGGCAGCGGGCGCAGCGACTTGGTCAGCAGGCGCACGTTGGTCATTTCGACGTACAGGTCGCCCTTGCCGGAACGCGCCAGGGTGCCTTCGGCGGCAATGATGTCGCCCATGTCCCAGGTCTTGACGGCGGCCAGGGTATCTTCGGACAGGGTTTTACGGTTGACGTAGACCTGGATGCGCCCGGTCATGTCCTGGATCACCATGAACGAGCCACGGTTGAGCATGATGCGACCGGCAACCTTGACCGGGATTGCAGCCTCGGCCAGCTCTTCCTTGGTCTTGTCCGCGTATTTCTTCTGCAGATCTTCGCAGTAGTTTTCGCGGCGGAAGTCGTTCGGGAAGGCGTTGCCCTTGGCGCGCTCGGCAGCCAGCTTTTCCTTGCGCAGGGCGATCAGGGAGTTTTCTTCCTGTTGCAGGGCTTGCGGGTCGAGTTGTTGGTCGCTCATGTCTTCAGATATTCCATCAGGTTCGTTGCCCCCGGGCCTGGCGGCCCGGGAATCGCCAGCAGGGCTGGCTCCTACAGGGATCGCGTTGCATCAGCGATCCTGTGTGCGTCTGTTACAGCCCCGATTTCAGGCTGGCTTCCAGGTATTCGTCGATATCGCCGTCGAGTACCTTGTCGCAGTCGCTGCGTTCGATGTTGGTGCGCAAGTCCTTGATCCGCGACGCGTCGAGCACGTACGAACGGATCTGGTGACCCCAGCCGATGTCCGACTTGGTGTCTTCCAGCGCCTGGGAAGCGGCGTTGCGCTTCTGCATTTCCTGCTCGTACAACTTGGCCCGCAGCATTTTCATCGCGGTGTCCTTGTTGGCGTGCTGGGAACGTTCGTTCTGGCAGCTGACCACGGTGTTGGTCGGTACGTGGGTGATACGTACGGCCGAGTCGGTGGTGTTTACGTGCTGACCACCGGCACCGGATGAACGATAGGTGTCAATCCGCAAGTCTGCCGGGTTGATTTCGATTTCGACCTTGTCGTCGATCTCTGGCGAGACGAAAACCGCAGAAAACGAAGTGTGGCGACGGTTGCCGGAGTCGAACGGGCTCTTGCGCACCAGACGGTGCACGCCGATCTCGGTGCGCAGCCAGCCAAAGGCATATTCGCCCTTGATGTGCACGGTCGCACCTTTGATACCGGCGACTTCACCGGCCGACAGCTCCATGATGGTCGCGTCGAACCCGCGTTTGTCCGCCCAGCGCAGGTACATGCGCAGCAGGATGTTGGCCCAGTCCTGGGCCTCGGTGCCGCCGGAACCGGCCTGGATGTCCAGGTAGGCGTTGTTCGGGTCCATCTCGTGGCTGAACATGCGGCGGAATTCAAGCTTGGCCAGTGACTCTTCAAGCCCTTGAAGCAGTTCAACGACGTCGTTTACCGCGCCTTCGTCGTTTTCTTCAACGGCCATGTCGAGCAGCTCGCGGGAATCGGCCAGACCGCTGGACAGCTCATCCAGGGTGTCGACGATCTGCGCCAGCGATGCTCGCTCGCGGCCCAGTTCCTGGGCGTATTCAGGTTTGTTCCAGACTGCAGGATCTTCAAGCTCGCGATTGACTTCGATCAGACGCTCATGCTTTTGATCGTAGTCAAAGATACCCCCGAATAGTTTCGGAGCGCTCGGACAGGTCCTTGATGGTGTTCAGGATCGGGTTGATTTCCATGACGGGCAGCACTCGTTGGCGAACTTTTGAAAGCCGGCGAGTATAACGTAATCACGCGGTCACGGCAGCCCGTCTGGCGGCTGTCGGGGTGAATCACTTGACACATTGCCCTGTAGGAGCTGCCGCAGGCTGCGATCTTTTGATTTTGCATTTTAAGATCAAAAGATCGCAGCCTGCGGCAGCTCCTACAGCAATTGATGGGTTACTCGATACCCACCTGGTTACGGCCATTGTTTTTCGCCTGATACAACCCGCGATCCGCCGCCGAGATCAGCAATCGGCAGTCGCTGCCCGCCTGCGGCACCATGGTCGCCAGGCCGATACTGATGGTCAGGCTCGCCCCTTCGCTCGGGGTATTGTGCGGAATCTTCAGCGCCGCCACGGTCTGGCGCAGCTTCTCTGCCACCAGCCGGGCACCGCCCGGCGAGGTATTCGGCAGTACCAGCGCGAACTCTTCACCGCCGTAGCGTGCCGGCAGATCCGACGGTCGCGCGCTGGCGTCGCGGATCGCCGTGGCGACTTTGCGCAGCGCCTCATCGCCTTCGACATGGCCAAAGCTGTCGTTGTACGACTTGAAGTAATCGACGTCGATCATCAGCAACGACAACTGGCTCTGATCGCGCAACGAGCGGCGCCACTCCAGCTCCAGGTACTCGTCGAAGTGCCGGCGGTTGGACAGCCCGGTCAGGCCGTCGGAGTTCATCAGCCGTTGCAGGACCAGGTTGGTGTCGAGCAACTGCTGCTGGCTGACGCGCAACGCACGGTACGCCGCATCCCGCTGCAGCAGGGTCATGTAGGAGCGCGAGTGATAGCGAATGCGCGCCACCAGCTCGATGGTATCCGGCAGCTTCACCAGATAATCGTTGGCCCCGGCGGAGAACGCCGCGCTCTTGATCAGCGGATCTTCCTTGGTCGACAGCACAATGATCGGGATGTCCTTGGTCGCCGGGTGATTGCGGTATTCGCGCACCAGGCTCAGGCCGTCGAGGCCGGGCATCACCAGGTCCTGCAAAATCACCGTCGGCTTGATCCGGACCGCCTGGGCGATGGCCTGGTGCGGATCGGAACAGAAGTGGAAGTCGATGTTCTCTTCATTCGACAGCCCACGGCGCACGGCTTCGCCGATCATCGCCTGATCGTCCACCAACAACACCATGGCGGCGTTTTCGTCGGTTTTAATGTCGTCGATCTGTAAATCATTCATGGGCGGTCACCTGAGTACTGCGGGGGCCAGGATTGCGGAAAACGCTGTTCATTTGGGGAAAACCTCCAGCAATCGTGGCGCTATCTTTTCCAGTGGACGGATTTCGACGGCTGCATCGATCGCCGCTGCGGCCTTGGGCATGCCGTACACCGCACTGCTTTGCTGATCCTGCGCGATGGTCAGGTATCCCTGCTGGCGCATGAGCTTAAGCCCTTGCGCCCCGTCGCGTCCCATTCCGGTCAATAAAACCCCGATGGCATCACCGTTCCAATAGTTGGCGACACTTTCGAAGAAGACGTCGATCGAGGGTCGGTAGATCTCGTTGACCGGCTCGGCGGTGTAGGCCAGCGTGCCGTTTTTCAATAAGCGAATATGGTGATTGGTGCCAGCCAGCAGCACCGCGCCGGCCTGTGGCGGCTCGCCTTCGCGGGCCAGGCGCACGTCCAGGCCACTGGCGCTGGCCAGCCATTCGGCCATGCCCGCCGCAAACACCTGATCGACGTGCTGCACCAGCACAATGGCCGCCGAAAAATCGCGTGGCAGGCCCTTGAGCAATACTTCCAGCGCTGCCGGCCCGCCGGCAGACGAGCCGATCGCCACCAGCCGCTTGCACGACGCCGAACTGCGGTGCGGTGTCGCCACCGGACGCGAGCGCGGGGTTTTCTCGCCGATCAGCCAGCCGATATTGAGGATCTTGCGCAGCAACGGCGCCGCCGCTTCCTGCGCGTTACCGGCCCCCAGAGCCGGGGTATCGACCACATCCAGCGCACCGTGGCCCATGGCTTCGAAGACCCGGTGCACGTTCTGCTGGCGGTCAACCGTAACGATGACGATCGCGCACGGGGTTTCAGCCATGATCCGTCGCGTGGCCTCGACGCCGTCCATGACCGGCATGATCAGATCCATCAGGATCAGATCCGGGGTGTTTTCGGCGCACAGACGCACGGCCTCGGCGCCGTTGCCGGCCACCCAGACCACTTGATGCGCCGGTTCGAAGGCCAGCGCACGGCGCAAAGCCTCCACCGCCAGTGGCATGTCGTTGACGATTGCGATTTTCATGCCCGCGCTCCTCCAATGAGCTCAACCACTGCATCGAGCAGGGCGTCGTCATGAAAACTGGCCTTGGCTAAATAATAGTCGGCGCCCGCATCCAGTCCACGACGGCGGTCCTCTTCACGGTCCTTGTACGAGACCACCATCACCGGCAGCGATTGCAGACGGGTATCACGGCGCAGCAACGTAACCAGCTCGATGCCGTCCATGCGCGGCATGTCGATGTCGGTGATCAGCAAATCGAAGTCCTCCGAACGCAGCGCGTTCCAGCCGTCCATGCCATCCACCGCGACCGCCACGTCGTAGCCGCGATTGAGTAGCAGCTTGCGCTGCAGCTCGCGCACCGTGAGCGAATCGTCGACCACCAGAATCCGTTTGCGCGCCACCTCGGCGGCCTGATTGCCGTGACGCGCGATGCGCTCCAGACGCCCGGTGTTGAGCAGCTTGTCCACCGAGCGCAACATGTCTTCGACATCGACGATCAGCACCACCGAGCCATCGTCAAGCAGCGCCCCGGCGGAGATGTCCTGCACTTTGCCCAGACGTTCATCCAGCGGCAGCACCACCAGAGTGCGCTCGCCGACAAACCGTTCGACCGCCACGCCATAGACCGCATCGCGCTCGCGGATCACCACGACCTTGAGGGTTTCGCCGCTGCTCTGACTGGCCGGACGATTCAGCAACTGGCTGGCGGCGACCAACCCGACATGTCGGCCTTCGTGCCAGAAATGCTGGCGACCTTCGATCTGCACGATGTCCTGTGGCTCCAGATCGCACATGCGCTCGATGTGCGCCAGCGGAAACGCATAGGCTTCCTCGCCGACCTCCACCACCAGACTGCGCACCACGGACAGGGTCAGCGGCACTTCCAGATGAAAGCGGCTGCCCTCGCCCGCCGTCTGCTCCAGCACCACTGCGCCGCGCAGCTGCCGGACCATGTGCTGCACCGCGTCGAGGCCGACGCCACGCCCCGACACTTCGGTGACCGTGTCGCGCAGGCTGAAACCCGGCAGAAACAGGAACGTCAGCAACTCTTCCTCGCTCAATTGTGCGGCGGTTTCGGCCGGTGACAATTGGCGTTCGACGATGCTGCGGCGGACCTTTTCCAGGTCGACGCCATTGCCGTCGTCACTCAGTTCGAGCACCAGCAAACCGGCCTGATGCGAAGCACGCAGGCGGATCAGGCCCTCTTCGGACTTGCCCTTGAGCAGGCGTTTTTCCGGGGTTTCGATGCCGTGGTCGACCGCGTTGCGCAGCAGATGGGTCAGCGGCGCTTCGAGTTTTTCCAGTACATCGCGGTCGACCTGCGTCTTCTCGCCTTCGATTTCCAGCCGCACCTGTTTGCCAAGGCTGCGCCCCAGATCCCGCACCATGCGCACTTGCCCGGTGAGCACATCGGCGAACGGACGCATGCGGCAGGCCAGCGCGGTGTCGTAGAGCACTTGTGCGCGCTGGCTGGCCTGCCAGGCAAATTCGTCGAGCTCGGCGTTCTTTTCCGCGAGCAATTGCTGGGACTCGGCCAACAGGCGCCGCGCCTCTTCAAGGGCTTCTTGGGCTTCGAGGCTCAGCGCGTGTTCCTTGAGGTGTACGTTGAGGCTTTCCAGCGCCCGCAGACCATTGTTCTGCATGCGCCTGAGGCGCTGCATGGTCGCCAGATGCGGCTTGAGGCGCTGGGTTTCGACCAGTGATTTACTCGACAGGTCGAGCAGGCTGTTCAGACGCTCGGCAGTGACCCGCAGCACGCGCTCGCCGCCCTCGGTGGTGCGCTTGTTCTTGCGCGGTGCCGGGTCGGAGGTTTCCGGCGCTGTATCAACCGCCGGCGTGGGCGCTGGCGGTGGCGTTTCAATCGGCGCAGACGGTGCCTGCATCTGCAATTCGGCCATGGGCGGCGACGCCACGGCGGGCGGTGTCGAAGGGTCGAGCAGGCGGCCCATCAACGCCACATACGCCTCAATGTCCGGCGCTTGCGGGGCATTTGCCGGCGTAGCGATGCGCATCAACAGATCGGTGCCCTGCAACAACGCATCGATGTGTTCGGGGCGCAGCAACAGCCGTTTTTCCTGAGCGCTGACCAGACAATCTTCCATCACGTGGGCAACGCTGACGCCGTTGTCGATGCCGACGATCCGCGCCGCGCCCTTGAGCGAGTGCGCCGCACGCATGCACGATTCCAGATAGTCAGCCTGGGTCGGATTACGCTCCAGCGCCAGCAGCCCGCTGCTCAGCACCTGGGTCTGGGCCTCGGCTTCGAGGCTGAACAGTTCCAGCAGCGAGGCGTCGCGCATTTGCTCGGGGGTCATGTGAGGCTCCGGGTCACGGCGGACAGCAACTGTTCTTCATCCAGCCAACGCAGGCTGCGCCCGCGGAATTGCAGGACGCCCCGAGTGTATTTGGCGCTGACCGTGCTGCTGTGTTCAGCACCGGCACGCGACGCAGCGTCGAGAATGCGTTCGTCGATGGCGTGGATGCCGTCGACCTCATCCACTGGCACCACCACCGGCCCGCCGTGGGCGGCGATGATCAACATGCGCGGCATGATCCGTGCGCCCGTGGCCGGTGCGGCGTTGCCATCCAGATCGAGCAACTCGACCAGCGACAGGCACGCCACCAGCGCCCCGCGAACGTTCGCCACACCGAGCAAGGCCCGCGAGCGTTGGTGTGGCAACGAGTGGATCGCCTGCAGCGGAGCGACTTCCACCAGACTGCGAGTGGCCAGCCCCAGCCACTCTTCGCCGAGGCGGAACATCAGCAGCGAACGGGTTTTCACATCGCTTTCGACCGCCACGGCGACCGGGTCGCGCTCATCCTGCTGCAACGCATAGCGGTCGAGCAGACGCGTGGCGGCAGCGGAATACACCGCGCAGTTTCGGCAGTGAATGTGCTCGGCCAGCAACGGGCAGGACTTGTCGCCGTGAATGCCGATGCGGTTCCAGCAGTCATCGATGGCCCGCGCGTCTTCGTGGGTGACGTTCAAGGTGTCGGACGGGATCATCGTTTACGCTCACTGTCGGCGGTACGACCGCTGCGCGCGGCGCGTTCCTGCAATCGTCTGGCTCCGGCGCTGTCGCCCTGAGCCTGCAGCAACGCAGCCAGGTGCATCAGTGCTTCGGGATGCTGCGGCTCAAGGTACAAGGCCTTGCGGTAATGACTCTGGGCTTCGAGGGTGGCGCCGGCCACGTCACTGAGCAGGCCGAGCCAGTAAAACACCTGCGCCACCGGTTCGTGACTGCGCAGGTACTGCTCGCACGCCGCACGGGCCTCGGCGCTTTTGCCTTCGTTGGCCAGCGCGGCGATGTTGGCGAGCAAGGTCGCCGCGTCCGGGTTGGCGCTTTTGCTGTTGACGGGCAACGATGCAACGCTGGCAAACGGCCGCGGACGCACCGGCGGCGATACTGGCGGCGGACTGCGCAGCGGTTGGCGCACCGGCAAAGGGGTCGGAGTCGGCAATGCCACAGGTTCGGGCATGGGTTCAGCGTGTCGACTGAAGGCAAACGACTGCGGGATGCCGATCGAGCGCATGCCCAGACGCCCGAGCAGACTGCCCTCGGCCGGGCCGATGAACAGCACGCCATCCACGTGAGTCAGACGCTTGAGCACTTCAAACACCTGCTTCTGGGTCGGCTGGTCGAAATAGATCAGCAGGTTGCGGCAGAACACAAAATCGAACGGCGGCTCACCCGCCAGTAGCGTCGGATCCAACACATTGCCGGCCTGCAGGCGCACCTGCTCACGCACCGCTTCGCTGACCCGATGGCCGTCCTGTTCGGCGGTGAAATGACGCTCGCGAAAGCCCAGATCCTGACCCCGAAACGAGTTCTTGCCGTACAGCCCGCGCCGCGCCTTGTCCACCGACAGCGGGCTGACATCCATGCCATCGACCTTGAACTGATGGGGCTTGAGCCCGGCATCGAGCAAGGCCATGGCAATCGAGTAGGGTTCTTCACCGGTCGAACACGGCAGGCTGAGGATGCGCAGCGCACGCATGTTGTTCAATTGGTCCAGACGCTTGCGCGCCAGCTTGCCGAGCGTGGCGAAGGATTCCGGGTAACGGAAAAACCAGGTTTCAGGGACGATCACCGCTTCGATCAACACCTGCTGTTCATCCCGCGAACCTTGCAGCAGTTGCCAGTATTCATCGCTGTGCGCCGCCTGCGAGAGCGTGGTGCGTTGGCGCACCGCGCGCTCGATGATCGCCGGTCCCACCGACGTGACATCCAGACCGATGCGTTCCTTGAGGAAATCGAAAAAACGCTGATCGCTGCTCATGACGGCGTCTCATGCGGCGCGGGAAAGAGCAGGCTGCGCACGGCGTCATCCAGCAAGTCGTTGACCCGCACCCACTGCACCAGCCCCTGGGCATCTTCGCGCACCGGGCCGAGGTACGGCGCCTGACGATTGTCCAGACCATACGGCTGAAAATCCTCGGGATTACAGCGCAGGGTATCGGTCGCCTGTTCGAGTATCAGTCCGAGCCAGCGTGGCGGCTGCCGTTGATCCGGGCGGTAATGCACCAGCACCAACCGGGTGCTGGTGCGCGCCTCGGCCGGTTGACCGAAGGTCAGCGCACTGAGGTCGATAGCCGGCACCACCGCACCGCGATAGGCGAACACCCCGGCCACCCACTTCGGCGCCTGGGCAATTGGCTTCAACGGTACGCGCGGCAGAACCTCCGCCACTTCAGTGGCGCGCAATGCATAGCGTTCGTTGCCGATGCGAAACAGCAGAAACAGCGCCTGTCTGGCCACTGGCGCAGCGCTGCGTTTGGCAGTGATTTCGCTCATCAGACTTTGAATCGCGAAACGCCACTGCGCAGCCCGACGGCCACCTGGCTCAGTTCGTCGATGGCGAAACTGGCCTGACGCAACGACTCGACGGTCTGGCTGCTGGCGTCGCCCAACTGCACCAGCGCATGGTTGATCTGTTCGGCACCGGTGGCCTGGGCCTGCATGCCTTCGTTGACCATCAACACCCGCGGCGCCAGCGCCTGCACCTGATGGATGATCTGCGACAGTTGCTCGCCGACCTGCTGCACTTCGGCCATGCCCCGGCGCACTTCTTCGGAGAACTTGTCCATGCCCATCACACCGGCAGACACCGCCGACTGGATCTCGCGGACCATCTGTTCAATGTCATACGTGGCGACGGCGGTCTGATCCGCCAGACGCCGCACTTCGGTGGCGACCACGGCAAAACCACGGCCGTACTCACCGGCCTTCTCGGCCTCGATGGCGGCGTTGAGCGACAGCAGGTTGGTCTGGTCGGCAACCTTGACGATGGTCACCACCACCTGATTGATGTTGCCGGCCTTCTCGTTGAGGATCGCCAGTTTGGCGTTGACCAGGTCAGCCGCGCCCATCACCGAGTGCATGGTGTCTTCCATGCGCGCCAGGCCTTGCTGGCCGGACCCGGCGAGCACCGAGGCCTGATCGGCGGCGGTGGACACTTCGGTCATGGTGCGCACCAGATCCCGCGAGGTGGCGGCGATTTCCCGCGAGGTCGCGCCGATTTCGGTGGTGGTGGCGGCGGTTTCGGTGGCGGTGGCCTGTTGCTGCTTCGATGTGGCGGCGATCTCGGTCACCGAGGTGGTCACCTGCACCGACGAACGCTGGGCCTGAGACACCAGCGAGGTCAGCTCGGTCATCATGTCGTTGAAGCCGGTTTCCACCGCGCCGAACTCGTCCTTGCGATCCAGATTCAGACGGCTGCTCAAGTCACCGGTGCGCATGATTTCGAGGATCTTCACGATGCGGTTCATCGGCGCCATGATTGCGCGCATCAGCAGCAGGCCACAGGCACCTGCCGCCAGCACGGCCACCAGCAGCGAGACAAACATGCTGACCTTGGCCGCCGCTACCGCCTCGTCGATGTTGGCCATGGCCTGATCGGCGACCCGCTTGTTCTCACCGATGATGTCGTTGAGTTTCATGCGGCCGGTGTACCAGGCCGGGGTCAGCTTCTCGGTAAACAGCTTGACCGCCTCGGCTTCGAGATTGCGCTTGTGCAGATCGAGTACCTGATCCTGAATCTGCATGTAGGTGTCGTGATCCTTCTCGAACGCAGCGAACTCGACCCGGTCTTCGTCGGTGGTGACGGTGCTGCGATAGTTGGCCATCTGCTCTTGCAGGCGCGTCTCGAACGCCTTGTAGTCCGCCGCATCTTCACTGCTGATGCCCTGCCCCTCCTTGAGCCCCAGCAACTCCTGGGTCTGCAGGTAACTGTCGACCCACGCACCGCGAATCATCGAGCTGTAATAGACGCCGGGAACGGCGTCATCACGCACGCTGCTTTCACTGGCTTCGATTTTCAGCAGGCGGGAATACGAAACAACGACCATCAGCAACATGATGGCGATAATCACCGCAAAGCTCGCCAAAATGCGTTGGCGCAACGTCCAGTTCTTCACAGTGATTCCTCGTGCCTAAGTCGAAATGCGGGGAGTATAGCCGAGGGCGGTGTTTCATTTATAAGACGCTTTTTAACCCTCGGGCCTGCCAGGCATGGATGGCCGGGAGGCTCTGGGGTGGGACTGTCCGACAATCCGGGGCTGGCGTGCCAGTGCCGGAACGGCAAAAAGGGGCGCTGGATCGGCCATTGCTGTGGATGCGCGGCTGAAAACGCAATCGTGAGCAGGCTTCGGCGTCTGGCCCAAAACCTTGTAGGAGCTGCGGCACGCTGCGATCTTTTGCTGTTGGCTTAAAAAATCAAAAGATCGCAGCGTACCGCAGCTCCTACATGAATACCGTGTTCAGGCAGTTCTATTGCGATGCCAGGCGCACCTGCTTCTCCAGTTCTACCTTCAACCCCGGCTCCAGCTTCAGTTGCTTGGCCAGTTCCTCCAGATACGCCTTTTCCATAAAGCTCTCCTCATCCACCAGCATCACGCTGGCGATGTACATTTCCGCCGCCATCTCCGGTGTACTCGCGGCGCGGGCTACGTCGCTTGGGTCGAGGGGTTTGTTGAGTTCGGCGTGCAGCCAGTGTTGCAGTTCCTGATCGTTGTCGAGTTTGATGAATTCGCCTTCGATCAATTGGCGCTCGCGATCATCGATATGGCCATCAGCCTTTGCAGCGGCGACCAGTGCTTTGAGAATGGCCTGGCTGTGTTGCTCGGCTTGCGCCGGTGGCAAGCGGTCGAGGGTTTGCGGTTCGGTTTGTGGGGCGGTGCCTTTTTGCGCGTTCCAGTTGCCGTAGGCCTTGTAGGCCAGCACACCCAGTGCTGCGAGGCCGCCGTAGATCGCGACTTTGCCGCCGACCTTGCGTACTTTCTTGTTGCCGAGAAGCAGCCCCATCGCTCCGGCCGCCAGCGCACCACCGCCGGCTCCCGACAGCAGACCTCCCAGCGCCCCTGAGCCTGAAGACCCACCAAGCAAACCGCCCAGGCCGCCAGCCGTCGGTTTGTTCTGCGCGCCGCCGGCCTTGTTCTGCAACAGATCCTGGCCGGATTTGAGTAGTTGGTCGAGCAATCCACGGGTGTTCATGTTCCGCCTCCAAAGCAGGGGTTATCCGGATCTATCAGGCCCTCAGCCTAGTTCGAAAGTGCCCTGGCCCGGCCTGCGAGTGTGCTTCCAGATGTTGCTCCGCCTGCAGCAGCCCTTCGTGAAAATAGATATACACTCAGGCCAATCTATAAAAACTGCCCACCGGGTACCCTCCTCATGATGACCCTGCGTCAGATCCGTCACTTCATCGCGGTGGCCGAGACCGGCTCGATTTCCGCCGCCGCGCAAACCGCGTTTATTTCCCAATCGACCCTGACCCTCGCCATTCAGCAACTGGAAGAGGAAATCGGCGTCAGCCTGTTCAACCGTCACGCCAAGGGCATGACCTTGACTCATCAGGGTCATCAATTCCTGCGCCAGGCGCATCTGATTCTGGCAACGGTGGATAACGCCAAGCGCAGCCTGCAACAAAGCACCGACCAGGTGGCCGGGCAGTTGATTGTCGGCGTGACCAGTCTGGTGGCCGGTTATTACCTCGCCGATTTGCTCACCCGTTTTCAGCGCGCCTATCCCAATGTCGAGATCCGGGTGATGGAGGACGAGCGGCCGTACATCGAACATTTGCTGGTCAGCGGCGAGATCGATGTCGGCGTGCTGATCCTGTCCAACCTCGAAGACCGCCACGCCTTGCAAACCGAAGTGCTGACGCACTCGCCGCACCGTCTGTGGCTGCCGGCCCAGCATCCGCTGCTGGAGCACGACAGCATCAATCTCGCCGATGTTGCCCGCGAACCGCTGATTCAACTGAACGTCGACGAGATGGATCGCAATGCCCAACGCCTGTGGCGCGGTGCCGGGCTGCAACCGAAGATCACCCTGCGCACTGCATCCACCGAAGCCGTGCGAAGCCTTGTCGCAGCCGGTCTGGGCGTGTCGATCCAGCCGGACATGACGTACCGCCCGTGGTCACTGGAGGGCGACATCATCGAAGCACGGCCGATCGCCGACCTCAACCAGACCCTCGACGTCGGTCTGGCCTGGCGCCGTGGGACAGCGCGCCCCGCTCTGGTCGATCCATTCCTGACCGTGGCCCGCGAGCAACCGCACGGCGGACGCAAGCCATCTATTTAATCGAATGCCACCTTCAGTATTTAGAATTTGTCGACCTCGGAGCCGCGCACTAGTCTTGCTGCATCTATAAGACGGTCGGCTCCCGGGCATGGGAGCCACAATGACCACACAAGAAAAGAGATCGCGGAAAATGGCTGGCGTGCAGACCCCGATGTGTACCGCGTTGCTGATCGACGGCGAACTGGTCGCCGGGCAGGGTTTTGTCGAACCGATCCTCAATCCGGCCACCGGTGAAATCCTCACCCACATCGCCGAGGCCAGCACCGAGCAGGTCGAAACCGCGATTCTCGCCGCCCACCGCGCGTTTGCCGAATGGTCGCGCACCACACCGCAACAACGCTCGAATCTGTTGCTGGACATCGCCAACGCGGTGGAAAAACACGCCGATCACCTCGCCCGCCTCGAAGCGCTGAATTGCGGCAAGCCGCTGCACCTGGCGCGGCAGGACGACCTGACTGCGACCGTCGATGTGTTCCGCTTCTTTGCCGGTGCCGTACGCTGCCAGACCGGTCAGCTCAGCGGCGAATACCTGCCGGGCTACACCAGCATGGTGCGCCGCGATCCGATTGGGGTCGTCGCCTCGATTGCGCCGTGGAACTACCCGATCATGATGGCCGCGTGGAAAATCGCCCCGGCCCTCGCCGCTGGCAATACGCTGGTGTTCAAACCCTCGGAACACACACCGCTGTCGATCCTCGCGCTGGCGCCAGCGCTGGCCGAGATCCTGCCGCGCGGGGTGATCAACATCCTCTGCGGTGGCGGTGAAGGCGTCGGCAGCCATCTGGTCGGGCATGCCAAAGTGCGCATGGTCTCGCTGACCGGCGATATCGTCACCGGGCAGAAAATCCTGCAAGCCGCTGCAAAAACCCTCAAACGCACGCATCTGGAACTCGGCGGCAAAGCCCCGGTGATCGTCTGCAACGACGCCGACCTGCAAGCGGTGGTCGACGGCGTGCGCACCTACGGTTACTACAACGCCGGTCAGGACTGCACCGCCGCGTGCCGCATCTACGCGCAAGCCGGGATTCACGACAAACTGGTTGCCGAACTGGGTGCGGCAGTCAGCAGCCTGCGCTTCGCCGGCAAGCGCGATGCCGACAACGAGATCGGCCCGCTGATCAGTACCCGCCAGCGCGACCGCGTCGCCAGTTTCGTCGAACGCGCCCTCGGCCAGCCGCACATCGAGCGGGTGACCGGCGCGGCGGTGCATTCCGGCGCCGGGTTCTTTTACCAGCCGACGCTGCTGGCCGGTTGCAAGCAAACGGATGAAATCGTCCAGCGCGAAGTGTTCGGCCCGGTGGTGACCGTGACCCGTTTCGACGAACTCGCACAAGCGGTGGAGTGGGCCAACGACTCCGAATACGGCCTCGCCTCGTCGGTGTGGACACAGAATCTGGACAAGGCAATGCAGGTCGCCGCCCGCTTGCAGTACGGCTGCACCTGGATCAACAGCCATTTCATGCTGGTCAGCGAAATGCCCCACGGCGGGCTGAAACGCTCCGGATACGGCAAAGACTTATCCAGTGATTCGCTGCAGGACTACAGCGTGGTGCGGCACATCATGGCCCGCCACGGCCAGCATCTCTGACTACGCTAATAACAAGCCGCCAACGGCATGCTGCACCGCGTTCACAACTGCCCCGACCATAATTTAAAGAAGAGGGTTCAACCATGTTCGTGCACAAGACCGCACTGCTCAGTGCAATCACCACGGCCCTGCTGGCCAGCGCCAGCCTGCAAGCCGCCGAGCCGCTGAAGGCCGTCGGCGCCGGCGAGGGTCAGCTGGATATCGTGGCCTGGCCCGGTTACATCGAACGTGGCGAGAGCGACAAGGCTTACGACTGGGTCACCGGTTTCGAAAAAGAAACCGGCTGCAAGGTCAATGTGAAGACTGCTGCCACCTCCGACGAAATGGTCAGCCTGATGGCCAAGGGCGGTTACGACCTGGTCACTGCATCCGGTGATGCGTCGTTGCGCTTGATCGTCGGCAAACGCGTGCAACCGATCAACACCGCGTTGATCCCGAACTGGAACACTCTCGATCCACGCCTGAAAGATGCGCCATGGTACGTGGTCAACAAGCAGACCTACGGCACCCCGTATCAGTGGGGCCCGAACGTGCTGATGTACAACACCAACGTGTTCAAGACGCCGCCGACCAGCTGGAATGTGCTGTTCGACGCGCAGAACTTCCCCGACGGCAAGCCGAACAAGGGCCGCGTGCAGGCCTATGACGGGCCGATCTACATCGCTGATGCGGCGCTGTACCTGAAAACCGCCAAGCCTGAGCTGGGGATCAAGGATCCGTATCAATTGACCGAAGCACAGTACAAAGCGGTGCTCGATCTGTTGCGTGCGCAGCAGCCATTGATCCACCGCTACTGGCATGACACCACGGTGCAGATGAGCGACTTCAAGAACGAAGGTGTGGTGGCGTCGAGTGCCTGGCCGTATCAGGTCAACGGCCTGATCAATGAGAAACAGCCGATTGCCTCGACCATTCCGAAAGAAGGCGCCACCGGTTGGGCCGACACCACCATGCTGCACGCCGAGGCCAAACACCCGAACTGCGCGTACAAGTGGATGGATTGGTCACTGCAGCCGAAAGTCCAGGGTGACGTGGCGGCGTGGTTTGGTTCGCTGCCAGCCGTGCCGGCAGCGTGCAAGGAAAGCGAACTGCTCGGCGCCGAGGGTTGCAAGACCAATGGCTTCGACCAGTTCGACAAGATCGCCTTCTGGAAAACCCCGCAGGCTGAAGGCGGCAAATTCGTGCCGTACAGCCGCTGGACCCAGGACTACATCGCGATCATGGGCGGCAGGTAAGCCCTTTCAAGATCAAAAGATCGCAGCCTGCGGCAGCTCCTACATCAATGGACACCGCTCTCCTGTAGGAGCTGCCGCAGGCTGCGATCTTTTCGACGCAACACCTGATCATTCTTTGAAAGCCTGCTTTACCGGAGCACCGCACCATGACGCTTGCAGTCCAGTTCACCAACGTTTCCCGGCAGTTCGGCGAGGTGAAGGCCGTTGACCGGGTTTCCATCGATATCCAGGACGGCGAGTTCTTTTCCATGCTCGGCCCATCCGGCTCGGGCAAAACCACCTGCCTGCGCCTGATCGCCGGGTTCGAACAACCGAGCGCCGGCTCAATCCGCATTCACGGCGCCGAAGCGGCCGGTCTGCCGCCGTATCAACGTGATGTAAACACCGTCTTCCAGGATTACGCACTGTTCCCGCACATGAACGTGCTGGACAACGTCGCCTACGGCTTGAAGGTCAAAGGCGTGAGTAAAACCGAGCGCCACAAGCGCGCCGAAGAGGCGTTGGACATGGTCGCGCTCGGTGGTTATGGCGCACGCAAACCGGTGCAGTTGTCCGGCGGTCAGCGCCAGCGTGTCGCCCTCGCCCGCGCCTTGGTCAATCGCCCGCGCGTGCTGCTGCTCGACGAGCCGCTCGGCGCCCTCGACCTGAAACTGCGCGAGCAGATGCAGAGCGAACTGAAGAAGCTGCAACGCCAGCTCGGCATCACTTTCATCTTCGTCACTCACGACCAGACCGAGGCGCTGTCGATGTCCGATCGCGTGGCGGTGTTCAACAAGGGCCGCATCGAACAGGTCGACACCCCGCGCAATTTGTACATGAAACCGACCACCACCTTCGTCGCCGAATTCGTCGGCACTTCCAATGTGATTCGCGGCGACCTGGCGCGCCAGCTCAGCGGTCATCCGCAGCCGTTTTCGATTCGCCCCGAGCACGTGCGCTTCGCCGACGGCCCGCTGGCCAGCCACGAAATCGAAGTCAGTGGCGTGCTGCATGACATCCAGTATCAGGGCAGCGCGACGCGCTATGAACTGACCCTGGAAAACGGCCAGACCCTGAGCATCAGCCACGCCAACAATCAGTGGATCGACAGCAGCGCGCAGCACCAGACCGGCCAGCGTCTGCGTGCACGCTGGGCGCGGGAAGCCATGATTGCGCTGCACGACACTGTCTCGAGCGGGGTGTGAGATGAGCACGCTCGCAATGACTCAAGCACCGCCGTTGCGGCGGTTTTCCAACCTGCTCTACCGCAAGCCGAATCTGTATCTGTCGCTGCTGCTGGTACCACCGTTGCTGTGGTTTGGCGCGATCTACCTCGGCTCGCTGCTGGTGCTGTTGTGGCAGGGTTTCTACACTTTCGACGACTTCACCATGGCGGTCACCCCTGACCTGACCCTGGCCAATTTTGCCGCGCTGTTCCAGCCGTCGAACTTCGACATCATCCTGCGCACGCTGAGCATGGCCATCGTGGTGTCGATCGCCAGCGCCATCGTCGCGTTCCCGATTGCCTATTACATGGCGCGCTACACCACGGGCAAGACCAAGGCGTTTTTCTACATCGCGGTGATGCTGCCGATGTGGGCCAGTTACATCGTCAAGGCCTATGCGTGGACGTTGCTGCTGGCCAAGGGCGGTGTGGCGCAGTGGTTCGTGCAGCATCTGGGGCTGGAGCCGGTGTTGCAGTTCATCCTCGGCATTCCCGGGGTCGGCGGCAGCACCTTGTCGACCTCGCATCTGGGACGCTTCATGGTCTTTGTCTATATCTGGTTGCCGTTCATGATCCTGCCGATTCAGGCCTCGCTGGAACGTCTGCCGCCGTCGCTGCTGCAGGCCTCCGCCGACCTCGGGGCCAAGCCGCGCCAGACCTTCATGCAGGTGATTCTGCCGCTGTCGGTGCCGGGTATTGCTGCCGGCTCGATCTTCACTTTTTCCCTGACTCTGGGCGACTTCATCGTGCCGCAACTGGTCGGCCCGCCGGGCTACTTCGTCGGCAGCATGGTCTACGCCCAGCAAGGCGCGATCGGCAACATGCCGATGGCGGCGGCGTTCACGCTGGTGCCGATTGTGTTGATCGCCATTTACCTGTCCATCGTCAAACGACTGGGGGCCTTCGATGCACTCTGAAAAAGCCTCTCTCGGTCTGCGCATCGCAGCCTGGGGCGGGTTGGTGTTTCTGCACTTCCCGATCCTGATCATCTTCCTTTACGCCTTCAACACCGAGGAAGCGGCGTTCAGCTTTCCGCCAAAGGGCTTCACCCTGCACTGGTTCAGCGTCGCGTTTTCGCGCCCGGATGTGCTGGAGGCGATCAAGCTCTCGTTGCAGATTGCCGCCATTGCCACGTTGATCGCGATGGTGCTCGGCACATTGGCTTCAGCCGCGCTGTATCGCCGGGACTTCTTCGGCAAGCAGGGTATTTCGCTGATGCTGATCTTGCCGATTGCGTTGCCGGGGATCATCACCGGGATCGCGCTGCTGGCGACGTTCAAGACGCTGGGGATCGAGCCGGGGATGTTCACCATCATTGTTGGTCACGCGACGTTCTGCGTGGTGATCGTCTACAACAACGTCATCGCCCGCCTGCGGCGTACTTCGCACAGCTTGATCGAGGCCTCGATGGATCTGGGTGCCGATGGCTGGCAGACCTTCCGCTACATCATCCTGCCGAACCTCGGCTCGGCGCTGTTGGCCGGCGGCATGCTCGCCTTTGCGCTGTCGTTCGACGAAATCATCGTCACCACGTTTACCGCCGGGCATGAGCGCACATTGCCGCTGTGGTTGCTCAATCAACTCAGCCGTCCTCGAGACGTGCCGGTGACCAATGTCGTCGCGATGCTGGTGATGATGGTGACCATGCTGCCGATTCTTGGCGCGTATTACCTGACCCGGGGTGGCGAGAGTGTCGCCGGTAGCGGTGGCAAATAATTCATGACAGACACCACTTTCCCCCTGTGGGAGCGAGCTTGCTCGCGAAGAGGCCATGACATCCAACATTGATGTCGACTGGCGCACCGCTTTCGCGAGCAAGCTCGCTCCCACAGGGATCTCGATTCGGACAGAACAATAAAAGTGTTAGCGAGGACAATGAAATGCAAACCAGACTCTTGATCAACGGCCACCTGGTCAACGGCGAAGGCCCGGCGCAACCGGTGCTCAACCCGGCGCTCGGCAGCGTACTGGTGGAAATCAATGAAGCCTCCGAGGCCCAGGTCGATGCCGCCGTGCGCGCCGCCGACAGTGCCTTCGCCGAATGGTCGCAGACCACGCCGAAAGACCGTTCGCTGCTGCTGCTCAAACTCGCTGATGCCATCGAAGCCCACGGCGAAGAACTGGCCAAACTGGAATCGGACAACTGCGGCAAACCCTACAGCGCTGCGCTGAACGACGAGATTCCGGCGATTGCCGACGTGTTCCGTTTCTTCGCCGGCGCCAGCCGTTGCATGAGCGGTTCGGCCGGTGGCGAATACCTGCCCGGCCACACCTCAATGATTCGCCGCGACCCGGTGGGCGTGATCGCGTCCATTGCGCCGTGGAACTACCCGCTGATGATGGTCGCCTGGAAAATCGCCCCGGCCCTCGCTGCCGGTAATACCGTGGTACTCAAGCCGTCGGAGCAAACCCCGCTGACCGCGTTGCGTCTGGCCGAACTGGCGTCGGACATCTTCCCGGCCGGTGTGCTCAATCTGGTGTTCGGTCGCGGCCCTGCCGTCGGCAGCCCGTTGGTCACGCATCCCAAAGTGCGCATGGTTTCGCTGACCGGCTCGATTGCCACAGGCTCGAACATCATTTCCAGCACCGCCGACAGCGTCAAACGCATGCACATGGAACTGGGCGGCAAGGCGCCGGTGATCATCTTCGACGACGCCGATATCGATGCTGCGGTGGAAGGTATCCGCACCTTCGGTTTCTACAACGCCGGGCAGGACTGCACCGCCGCGTGCCGGATCTACGCCCAGCAAGGCATCTATGACAAGTTCGTCGAGAAACTCGGCGCAGCGGTCAGCAGCATCAAGTATGGCTTGCAGGAAGATCCGTCGACTGAGCTTGGGCCGTTGATCACCGCGCAACATCGCGACCGCGTCGCTGGTTTTGTCGAACGTGCCGTGGCGCAGCCGCACATTCGCTTGATCACCGGCGGCAAGGCTGTGGAAGGCAACGGCTTCTTCTTCGAACCGACCGTTCTGGCCGACGCCCAGCAGGACGATGAAATCGTCCGGCGCGAAGTCTTCGGCCCGGTGGTGTCGGTGACCAAGTTCACCGATGAAGCCCAGGCGCTGGAGTGGGCCAACGATTCCGACTACGGCCTGGCCTCCTCGGTGTGGACGGCGGATGTCGGACGCGCGCATCGCCTGTCCGCGCGATTGCAGTACGGCTGCACCTGGGTCAACACGCACTTCATGCTCGTCAGCGAAATGCCTCACGGCGGTCAGAAATTGTCCGGTTATGGCAAGGACATGTCCATGTATGGGCTGGAGGACTACACCACGGTTCGGCATGTGATGTTCAAGCACTAAAAGCATCGCTGGCAAGCCAGCTCCCACAAGGTTCAATGCAGCTCTTGTGGGAGCTGGCTTGCCAGCGAAGGCGTCACCCCGGTTTCAGGAAGGAAACCGGCATTACGCACCACCAGGACACCAAAACAATAACTACCGAACCGGGCGGCGCCCGCAAAGCACCGCCACGGCCTCGGCCATCCGAAATCTGCCGATTTCACGGAGCAAACACACATGAGTGCCTCACCCGAATTCGCGGCCGCCGTTGCCGACAGCGATGCCGAACAACTGCGCAAACTGGGCTACACCTCCAACTTCAACCGCAGCATGAGCCTGTGGGAAAACTTCGCGCTGGGCTTCACTTATCTGTCACCGGTCGTAGGGGTTTATACCCTGTTCGGCCTGTGCCTCGCCGCCGGCGGACCACCGATGTTCTGGGCTTACCTGCTGGTCGGTTGCGGCCAGTTGCTGGTGTGCCTGATCTTCGGCGAAGTGGTGTCGCAGTTCCCGATTTCCGGCGGCGTCTATCCATGGGCACGGCGTCTGGTTGGCAAGAAATGGGCATGGATGGTCGGCTGGATCTACTCCATCGCCCTGTGCGTGACTATTGCGGCAGTGGCTGTCGGTGCCGGCCCGTATCTGGCGGCGATGCTCGGGTTTGAGCCGAGCAACAACACCAATATCGTTATCGCGCTGGTGCTGACACTGTTCGCCACGCTGGTCAATCTGAGCGGCACCCAAGTGCTGGCGCGGATCGCCATGTTCGGCTTCCTCTGCGAACTGGTCGGCGCGGTGATCGTCGGCGTCTACCTGCTGGTTTTCGAACGTCATCAGCCGCTGAGCGTGCTGTTCAACACCTTCGACATCAGCGTTGACGGCTCGTACCTGCCGGCGTTCCTCACCGCTTCGCTGGCAGGGATGTTCCTCTACTACGGTTTCGAAGCCTGCGGCGACGTCGCCGAGGAAACCCCGAACCCCAGCGCAAAAATCCCGGTGGCCATGCGCATGACCATCTACATCGGCGGCATCGCGGCGATGTTCGCCTGCCTGGCGCTGATCCTCGCCGTGCCGGACATGCAAGCGGTGATCAACGGCACCGACAAGGACCCGGTCACCACCATCCTCAACAACGCCTTCGGCCCGATCGGCTCGAAAGTGGTGATGGGCGTGGTGATGATTTCCTTCATCTCCTGCGTCATCAGCCTGCAGGCAGCAGCCAGTCGTCTGCTGTACTCCTACGCTCGCGATGAAATGGTGATCGGCAGCCGACTGCTGAAAAAGATTTCTCCTACCACTCAGGTGCCGGTTGCCGCGCTGTTCGTGTCCGGCGTCCTGCCCGCCCTGATCATCGCCCTCGGCTTCTTCCTGCAGGACGCCGTGGCCACCATCGTCAGCTTCGCCGCCATCGGCATCTACCTCGCGTTCCAGATGATCGTGCTGGCCGCTTTGTATGCGCGAATGAAAGGCTGGAAACCGAGCGGCAAATTCACCCTCGGCGCGTGGGGCTGGCCAGTGAACATCGGCGCGCTGGTGTACGGCGTCGGCGCAATCATCAACATGGCCTGGCCACGCACGCCGGATGCGGCGTGGTACATCAACTACGCGATGGTGCTGAGCACGGCGATCGTGATTGGACTGGGGTTGATTTACATGTGGATTGGCAAGCCGTATGACCATGGGAAGGCGCCGGCTGGGGATGCTTGGAAGGTGAGTCGCTAAGAACCTGCCATCCCGGCACCGACAAGGTGCCGGGGTTCAGGAAGGCCGAGAAAAAACATCAAAAAGAAAGCTCTGCCTGATCGTGCTTCAGCAAGGAAATACGATCGAACAACCTGATTTTTTCATTGGCTTTTTGCCTGGCGTGATCGGACATGAATGCAATCAACTCTTCGAGCTGACTGACGTCTCCGACCACTTTGAATTCCTTTTCCTTGTTGACGAAGACAAGCGACTTCTTCTTTCTCGACAACAGTTCAATGACGTTGCTGAGCGTGCCGGTGCTCTTTGCATCCCAGATCATCAGACCGTAATCAGCCGCTTCAGCCATCACCACGTCTTTTTCGGTGAAGAAGGCTCTCGACCCTTTGGAGTGTTTGGAGTCGACTGTTCTGGCGGGCCATTTCCCAAGGTTATTCCTCGGTGCCGAACCGCTGCAGAACACCGTGGTTCTGGATCGCTCAAGACTCAGCAGATACTCCTGAATGGAAGTGTCGGCCCCCCCCGCATCACCCACCACCACCTCAAAATCGGACGCAACGATATTATTGATACGCTCTTTAACCTTCGGATCAAGGTTCTTGATGTTGATAGAGCCGGCAATAAATACAGTGGTCATTGAGTTCAAATTTTCCGCGGCAATGCACGTGAATCAAATGAATAACGGAAAAAGTACCGGTTAGGGATGGACTCACCATCCTCAGTGCAAAAACAGGCATTTCCTACAGATACAGCCTTCCCGAGAAAGCTCCATTTCCTACGCTGTGCATCGAAAGAGTAGACTTGGCGCCGCTAGCGCCTGACCGATAGGCTTTATCCCGTCGCTGCCAAATCAGCGGCCCGGGGTCGAAGCCGGAACATCATCAACATGGCGCAACTGCGTCCTCCATAGAAACCAAGGCTTCTTGCCTTTCAGTTTCGCGTTATGGCGGATCGTGTGGTGCGGGCCTCTCGGCTTACATGTTGATCGAGAATTCCGACTTCGAACGCCACACGGTTCGCCACCCAAAAATCTGTCGAAGGATTCGTGGCGACTCTCATTTCAACATGGAGTCAGAAATGCCTAAGCACACGCCAAATCCACCTTTAATCCATCCGCACTTCACCCCCACCGTCTTCACCCGCCACAACCGCTTCCTCCATGCGTTCATGCAAAACCATGAAGCCTGGTTTTGTGTTCAGGGTCTCGGTCGCTTGATGGGCTATCCGCTAAACGAACGCCTTACGCTGAAACTCGATCCCGACCAGCGTCGCAATGTTCTCCTGCGCAAGGACGGCGAAATCGTCGATTGCGCGATAGTCAGCGAGTCCGGCCTATACGCCCTGCTTGTCCACCACTTCGTCCCGGAAAACCGCAACCTGCGCCAATGGCTAAGTCATGAAGTGATCCCGATGCTGCGCGAAGCCCAATCAAGCCCTGTGGAAAACCAACCGAGCCTGAGTTCGATGCATTGGGCGGGCGTTACCGTGCCGCTGTTGCACTGGCAACAGCAGGCGTGGGTCAAATGGCGGGATGTGCCTGAATTGATGCACGGCCAGCGGCCGTATCCGGTTTTGGGAACGTGTAGCTGAAGTCCATTCAATAAAAAAACCTGTGGCGAGGGAGCTTGTCGAATCTTCGCACCGTCCCACTGGGTCGCGCAGCGGTTCCTCTACAAAAAGCAGGGGACTGCTGCGCAGTCCAGCGGGAGCAAGCTCCCTCGCCACAGTCTTACGCGCCGTTAAAACCGCGAAACACTGCGCATCGCATCCACCAGATAGCGCATCGCAATCCGGTCACTCTCCGACAACTCGCGATAACGCTCCACCAGCTTCAGCTCTTCAGAACTCAATCGACGCCTTCTGCGTCCGCTGCTCAGGCAGGGAAAGATGCCGAGCATTTCGGCGATGCCTTGTATTTTTGCCATGGACGATGTCCTTCTCTGATACGTCGAAGAATTGCTTGATCACCACATCGCCCTGCCCCTTACAGCAGCGCCTGTGCCCTGCCGGTCGCACCGGCCATGCCCATAGAATAGAAATTTAATCGGCGCTGAAAAGCGGTTTTTAGAGTAATTAGTCGAAAAAAGCAGATATGCCCTGTAAATCAGTAAGTGCCGTAGGACGTTTAACCGACATGTCTTGTTTCATTGACACGCTGTCATCGTGTATCAACGAATTTTGCTCGGCGAGCGAACCGTTTAAGCTAGCCGGCATCTGTTTATAGTCCGTTGCGTTTGGCCGAAGGCTTGTCCGAACCGTAATTTCTGATCCAGCACGTGCCAGGAACGGCGCGGGATTGCTCACGACAGGTTGTATTTATGCACCGCAGGAATTTGCTCAAAGCGTCGATGGCCATTGCGGCTTACACCGGTCTCTCGGCTTCCGGCCTGCTGGCCGCCCGTGCCTGGGCCGCCAATGGTGGCGCCGCTGATGGCGAAGCGCAGGCCTTCGATTTCGAAGCGCTCAAGCGTCAGGCCAAGCAACTGGCCGGTTCGGCCTATCAGGACACTAAACAGGTGCTGCCGCCGACCCTGGCGACCATGACCCCGCAGAATTTCAACGCGATCCGCTACGACGGCGATCATTCGCTGTGGAAAGAGAACAAGGGTCAGCTGGACGTGCAGTTCTTCCACGTCGGCATGGGTTTCCGCCAGCCAGTGCGCATGTACAGCGTCGATCCAAAAAACCGTACCGCCCGCGAAGTGCATTTCCGCCCGACGTTGTTCAACTACGAGAACACCTCGGTCGATACCCAGCAGCTCAAGGGCGACCTGGGCTTTGCCGGCTTCAAATTGTTCAAGGCGCCGGAGCTGGATCGTCACGACGTAGTGTCGTTCCTCGGCGCCAGTTATTTCCGCGCGGTGGACGCCACTGGCCAATATGGCCTCTCCGCCCGGGGTCTGGCCATCGACACCTACGCCAAGAAGCGCGAAGAGTTTCCTGACTTCACCAAGTTCTGGTTCGAGACACCGGAGCAGAACGCCACGCGTTTTGTGGTCTATGCGTTGCTCGACTCGCCGAGTGCGACTGGCGCCTATCGCTTCGACATCGATTGCCAGGCCGAGCGCGTGGTGATGGAGATCGACGCCCACATCAACGCGCGGACTGCCATCGAACAGCTGGGCATTGCGCCAATGACCAGCATGTTCAGCTGCGGCACCCACGAACGCCGCATGTGCGACACCATTCACCCGCAGATCCACGACTCCGATCGCCTGGCGATGTGGCGTGGCAATGGCGAGTGGATTTGCCGTCCGCTGAACAACCCGGCGACCCTGCAGTTCAACGCGTTTGCCGACACCGATCCGAAAGGCTTCGGTCTGGTACAGACCGACCACGAATTCGCCAACTATCAGGACACTGTCGACTGGTACAGCAAGCGCCCGAGCCTGTGGGTCGAGCCTACAACCGCGTGGGGCGAAGGCTCGATCGATCTGCTGGAAATTCCGACCACCGGCGAAACCCTCGATAACATCGTCGCGTTCTGGACCCCGAAGAAACCAGTGGCTGCCGGCGACTCGCTGAATTACGGCTACAAGCTCTACTGGAGCGCTCTGCCGCCGGTCGGCACACCGCTGGCGCGGGTGCATGCGACCCGCTCGGGGATGGGGGGCTTCGTCGAAGGCTGGGCACCGGGCGAGCATTACCCGCCGGTCTGGGCACGACGCTTTGCCGTGGACTTCACCGGCGGAGGCCTGGATCGTCTGCCGCAAGGTACCGGGATCGAACCGGTGGTCACCTGCTCCAACGGCAAGGTGCAGGACTTCAGCGTGCTGGTGCTCGATGACATCAAGGGTTACCGGATCCTGTTCGACTGGTACCCGACCAGCGACAGCGTCGACCCGGTGGAACTGCGCCTGTTCATCCGCACCAATGACCGCACGCTGAGCGAGACCTGGTTGTACCAGTACTTCCCGCCGGCGCCGGACAAGCGCAAGTATCCTTGAGGGTTGTCTAGCGTCTGATCGGGCCTCATCGCTGGCAAGCCAGCTCCCACAAGTTCGGTGCCGTACACACATTTCGTGATCGACACCGACCACTGTGGGAGCTGGCTTGCCAGCGATGGCGTCCGTCAGGTCAGCGGCAAATACAAATGGATGTCGCGGGGTTCCAGAGCGAATAACTCCGGATCCGGTTGATCAACCAACCGGCAACCCTGTCGCTGATAAAACTCCACAGTGTTGCGCGATTCAGTCGCTGAGACATACAACGCCTCGGCACCGAACCGCCGCCCCTGTTCACAGGCCAATGCAAACAGTTTCGCCCCCAGTCCCTGCCCCCGGTAGTCGCGGCTGATGTGCAGAAACGTCAATTGCCGCATGCTCAGCCCCTGATTGAGGATAACCCGGTTATCCACAACCACCGCCGCGACCAGCGCCTGCCCGTCGAAAACGCCATACAGCCAACCTCCGCGCCGCAAACACTTTTCCAGCACCCACGCGTTTTCTTCGGCCTCCCCTTCCGGCCAACCACGCATGTCGACATGCACCGGGTACAGAATCAGCGCACCGTTTTCCAAACGATAGTTCGCCTCAACCCGCTCACTGCGGTCGATCTGCGCCAGCAACGGCAAGTCGTGTTCGCTCAGTTCTCGTTCGATCAACATGCTCGACTTCCTTGGCAAATGGCAGGCAAGAAAAAACCCGCCGGTTCAATGGCGGGTTTTATAGACCTTACGCGGTTTTGAAATCAATCGCGCAGGTCAGACTCATGGATCGGCTGATCACGATGGGTTGCGCGCTGATACTGCGCCGGCCACACCGCTTTGCGCCCGCCCAGGTCATCGTCGGCGTGCAGCGGCCAATAAGGGTCACGCAGCAGTTCGCGGGCGAGGAAGATGATGTCAGCCTGACAGGTGCGCAGAATGTGCTCGGCCTGCGCCGGCTCGGTAATCATGCCGACGGTGCCGGTGGCGATGCCTGACTCCTTGCGCACCCGTTCGGCGAAGCGTGTCTGATACCCCGGCCCTACGGGAATCTCGGCGTTGGCGGCGGTACCACCAGACGAGACATCAATCAGATCCGCGCCCAGTGCCTTGAGGCGACGCGCCAGTTCGACGGTTTCATCCGGGTTCCAGCCATCTTCGACCCAATCGGTGGCCGAGACCCGGACAAACACCGGCAACTCTTGCGGCCAGACCTCGCGCACGGCCTCGGTGACTTGCAAGACCAGCCGAATACGGTTTTCGAACGAACCACCGTATTGATCGCGGCGCTGATTGCTCAATGGCGACAGAAACTGATGCAGCAGATAACCGTGGGCGGCATGCACCTCGACCACGCTGAAACCTGCGGTCAGTGCGCGTTTGGCCGCGGCCACGAAGGCCTGGATGACGTCGGCGATCTGCGCTTCATCGAGCTGTTTCGGTTGCGTGTGTTGCGGATCGAAGGCTATCGGCGATGGCCCGACCGGGGTCCAGCCGCCATCCTCCGGTTTGACGCTACCGTGTTTGCCGATCCATGGCCGATGGGTACTGGCCTTGCGCCCGGCGTGGGCCAGTTGAATGCCAGCAACCGCGCCCTGGGCCGTGATGAAACGGGTGATGCGTTGCAGCGGTTCGATCTGTTTGTCGTTCCACAAACCGAGGTCTTCGGCGGTGATTCGCCCGTCGGCGGTGACCGCCGTGGCCTCGGTGAAAATCAGTCCGGCACCGCCCACCGCGCGGCTGCCCAGGTGCACCAGATGCCAGTCGTTGGCCAGACCGTCGACGCTGGAGTACTGGCACATCGGTGACACGGCGATGCGGTTGGGTAGGGTCAGTTGGCGAAGGGTAAAGGGTTCGAGCAGCAGACTCATGGGGCACCTCTCAAATCAGTGGGCAGGCTCCAGGGTTCTGTTTGAAAAGTCGACGAGTGACAAAAAAGGCGCAGCACCCGCCCCCGCGGGCAAAAAATTCGACAAGACGTCACAAGGCCAATCAAGCAGTGCTTAGAGCCTAGTCGACAACGGGGGTTCTCGGGGGGTTCCTGAAAAGATCGCAGCCTGCGGCAGCTCCTGCAATGGAATGCGATCCCCTGTAGGAGCTGCCGCAGGCTGCGATTTTTTGATTTCAGCGTGGTTCGATGTGGGCAATCATCAACTGCACCGTCTCGTTGCCCCGAAACTCGTTGACGTCGAGCTTGTAAGCCAGCTCGACCCACTGAATGGTCGGGTTCGGCCATACATCGCGGTCAATGCCGAAAGCGATGCCATCCAGCTTCACCGACCCGCACTCGCTTTTCAGCACTACTTTCAGATGGCGCTCGCCGACCACGCGCTGCTCGACCAACTGGAACACACCATGGAACAGCGGCTCCGGGAAATGCTGGCCCCAAGGCCCGGCATGGCGCAGGGCGCGGGCCAGTTCGAGGTGGAATTCCTCGACGGCGAGCGTGCCGTCGGAGAGCATCCGCCCGGTCAGGTCTTCTTCGCGGAGTTGCCGACGCACTTCGGCATCGAAAGCCTCGGCGAACAGCGCAAAATTCTCCTGCGGCAAGGTCAGGCCCGCCGCCATCGCGTGACCACCGTATTTGGCAATCAGGTTCGGATGCTGCGCGGCCACCACGCTCAGCGCATCACGAATGTGGAAGCCTTGCACCGAACGCCCAGAGCCCTTGAGCAGCCCGTCGCCAGCATCGGCGAAGGCAATGGTCGGACGGAAATAACGTTCTTTCATGCGCGAGGCGAGAATGCCGATCACGCCCTGGTGCCATTCGGGATCGAACAGGCACAGGCCGAACGGCATCGACTCCACCGGCAAATCCTTGAGCTGGGCCAGCGCCTCGCGCTGCATGCCCTGCTCGATGGATTTGCGGTCCTGGTTCATGCCGTCCAGTTGCGCGGCCATTTCTCGCGCCAGATTGGCGTCGGCGGTGAGCAGGCATTCGATGCCCAGGCTCATGTCGTCAAGGCGCCCCGCCGCGTTCAGGCGCGGGCCGACAATAAAACCCAGATCGGTGGAGGTAATCCGCGCCGCGTCACGCTTGGCCACTTCAAGAATCGCCTTGATCCCCGGCCGTGCGCGCCCGGCGCGAATCCGTTCAAGGCCCTGATGCACCAGAATCCGGTTGTTGGCGTCAAGCGGCACCACGTCGGCGACGCTGCCCAGTGCCACCAGATCCAGCAGTTCACCGATGTTCGGCTGTGGCTTGCTCTCATACCAGCCGAGGCTGCGCAGGCGCGCGCGCAAGGCCATCAGCACGTAGAAAATCACCCCGACCCCGGCCAGCGCCTTGCTCGGAAACTCGCAGCCTGGCTGATTCGGGTTGACCAGTGCATCGGCCAGCGGCAGTTCATCGCCGGGCAAGTGGTGGTCGGTGATCAACACCTTCAATCCCGCGCGCCTGGCAGCAGCCACGCCTTCGACGCTGGAGATGCCGTTGTCGACAGTAATCAACAATTGCGGCTCACGGGTCAGGGCGACTTCGACGATTTCCGGGGTCAGGCCATAGCCGTATTCGAAGCGGTTCGGCACCAGATAATCGACATGTGCCGCGCCCAGCAGACGCAAGCCGAGCACGCCGACCGTACTGGCCGTCGCCCCGTCCGCATCGAAGTCACCGACGATCAGAATCCGTTGACGCTGCTCCAGCGCCGTCACCAGCAGATCCACCGCCGCCTCGATGCCCTTGAGCTGCTGGAACGGAATCAGCCGCGCCAGACTTTTATCCAGCTCTGCCTCGGATTGAACGCCTCGTGCCGCGTACAAACGGGTCAGCAGAGGTGGCAGGTCACCGAGAAACGGCAGCGTGGCAGGCAACGGTCGAGGATCAATACGCATGGGGTAACGGAAACTTCTCTTGAATACGTGGGATTAATCAGCGGACGACGCGGGATCAGCCGCGCTCGCCTGCCAGCCATTCCAGCTGGACTTCGTGCTGACCACGGTCGTCGGTGACGAAAATCGTGCCTTCGCTGATCATCACATCCCACTTGATGACACGCGGCATGTCCTTGGCCAGGGTTTCCAGCACCTCTTGCGGCACGGCGGCGATGTTGACGTTTTTCAGGTTCTTCGCCACCGGCACCACTTTGCCTTCCCATACGCGCAGGCTGCCATAGGCCAGCAGGCTGGTGCGTTCAGTGCGACGCGAGCACCAGGTCAGGCGATCGGCATCCGGCTGGCCGACTTCGATCCAGTGCAGAACGCGGTCGTCCAGGCTTTTTTCCCACAGCGCAGGTTCATCCACATCCGACAGACCACGGCCAAACGACAGCAGTTCGTTGTACCAGAGGGCGTAGGCCAGCAGCCGCACGGTCATGCGCTCTTCAGTTTCCGAAGGGTGACGGGCGATGGTCTGCTTGACGCTCTCGTAGACACCACGGTCGAGGTCAGTGAGGTTCAGTTCGAATTTGTAAGTGGTAGACGGCTGGGCCATGAACGGGCTTCTTGATACGAGGAAAGTCGGCAAGTCTAACCGATGCGGTAGGCAATCATCGAATTGATGGCGATCAAGCTGCGGCGTCTGACAGCCGGCTATGTTAAAACGCTGTATCTGCTCAGCCTTGTCCTACAGGATTCAGTATGCCGTTCGCCAACAAACCGCTCAGCGGTGTGAAAGTCATTGAATTGGGTACGTTGATTGCCGGGCCGTTCGCCTCACGCATTTGCGGCGAGTTCGGCGCCGAAGTGATCAAGGTCGAATCGCCCGACGGCGGCGATCCGTTGCGCAAATGGCGCAAATTGTATGAAGGCACTTCGTTGTGGTGGTTCGTCCAGGCGCGCAACAAGAAGTCGCTGACGCTGAACCTCAAGCACCCCGAGGGTCTGGCGATCCTGAAAAAACTGCTGGGCGAAGCCGACATCCTGATCGAGAACTTTCGCCCCGGCGTCCTGGAAAAACTCGGGCTAAGCTGGGAAACCCTGCATGCCCTGAACCCGAAACTGGTGATGGTGCGTCTCTCGGGCTTCGGCCAGAGCGGGCCGATGAAGGATCAACCGGGTTTCGGCGCGGTCGGTGAATCCATGGGCGGTTTGCGCTACATCACCGGTTTCGAGGATCGGCCACCGGTGCGCACCGGCATTTCCATCGGTGATTCGATTGCCGCGTTATGGGGCGTGATCGGTGCGCTGATGGCCCTGCGTCACCGCGAGGTCAACGGCGGTCTCGGCCAGGTCGTCGATGTCGCGTTGTACGAGGCGATTTTCGCCATGATGGAAAGCATGGTGCCGGAGTTCGACGTGTTTGGCTTCATCCGCGAACGCACCGGCAACATCATGCCGGGTATCACGCCGTCATCGATCCACACCAGTGCCGACGGCAAGCATGTGCAGATCGGCGCGAATGGCGACGCGATCTTCAAACGTTTCATGCTGATCATCGGCCGCGAGGATCTGGCCAACGACCCGACGCTGGCGAGCAACGACGGGCGCGACACTCGCCGTGACGAGCTGTATGGGGTGATCGACCGCTGGGTCAATTCGCTACCGCTGCAAAGCGTGCTCGACCTGCTCAACCAGGCGGAAGTGCCGGCCAGCCGGATCTTCAGTGCCGAAGACATGTTCAGCGATCCGCAGTACCTCGCCCGGGAAATGTTCCTGCAGGCGAAACTGCCGGACGGCAAACCTTTCAAGATGCCGGGCATCGTGCCGAAACTCTCCGAGACGCCGGGCACTTCCGAATGGGTCGGGCCACAGCTCGGTGAACACAATGCGCAGGTGCTGCACGATCTTGGCTACGACGAACAGCAGATCGCCCGGTTGCGCACAGACGGAGCCATTTAAGCTGAAACATCGCCAGACATCGGCCGCCAACCGCGCCCACCCATGGTGGACGTGGCGGCTGTTCGGCCTACTGTTTCTGCTGGCCCTGCCCGCCTGGGCGCAAGCGAAACCCACGCTGATCTGGTTGTTGCGCGACCTGCCGCCCCTGACCATTTTCGAAGGCCCGAAAAAGGGCCAGGGCGTGATCGATCAACTGATGCCGATGCTGATCGCCGGCATGCCGCAATACGAACACACACTGATGCGGGTCAATCGCGCCCGGGGCATGCAGATGCTGCACGAGCCGACCTTCACTTGCGATCCGTCGCTGATCTGGAGCAAGGAGCGCACGCAATGGATCGCCTTCTCTATTCCGGCGTTTCGCGCTGTCAGTAATGGTCTGGTGGTGCGTCAGCAAGATCGCGAGGTACTGGCGCCATACCTGGTCGACGGTGAAGTTGATCTGACGGCATTTCTGGCCAACGGCGAAATCAAGGTCGGCGTCGTCGCAGAACGCAGTTACGGCGAGTATCTCGACACGCTGCTCAAGCAGGCCCCGGACGGTGCGCTGACGCCGCATTATGGCAACGACGCCCTGAGCAGCCTGCTATCGATGCAGCGCCTGGGGCGTCTGCAAGTGGTGTTGGGTTACTGGCCGGAGATCCGCTATCAGGCGCATCAGGCGCAAATCGCCGAAGACCAACTGGTGTTCTATCCGATTCGTGGCACCGGCAAATATCTGTCCGGCTATGTCGGGTGTTCCGATACGCCTCAGGGCCGTCAGGCGATCAGTGAGATCAACCAACTGCTGCGTACCCTGCCCCATGAGCAACTTAACCAGTCGTATGCCGACTGGCTGGACCCCGAAATGCGCACGGATTACCTGCATCAGGCACGGATCTTTTTCGAACAACAGGCCGCGCAATAAAAACCTGCGGGCAAAAAGAAACCCCGAGAAGTGGGGAGACGACTCGGGGTTAAACGCGGTCTACATAAAGACCCGTAGCAGCAAGCGACAAGCACCGGAGCACAATGCTTGATCCTGCTGTTACGGGGTCTGACTGACGGGGATGCAGGAAGGTTCCCACAAAAAATATTTCATCTTTACAGTGCCGCACGCTTATCCAGCGCCGCATTGCGCAAAGCCGCGATGACACAGGGCTCCAGCCGCCCTTCAGCGATCAAGACGTCGCGGTGCAACCCGTCGACCACATCGGTCAGCAGACGTTTGTCGCTCAACTGCGCCTGATTGAATTCGCGCTCGACCACAAGGGCGCCGTTGCTGTTCTTCAGCGTCACCAGGCATTCGCCATGGGCGCCACACGGAGTCAACGTCACCTGATACGGGCTCAGAGCCTCACCGAGCAATAGACTGATACTTTCCATCTCGATCTCCACTCAATAGTCCGAAAACATTGTGCCTGGGGCGTGTTCACATTAAGTGACCACCGGCCCGAGAAGAAAGTTCTGCATGCCGCGCTGCTCACGAAGCCGTTAGCGGTCTGTCAGAGCATGCACGGTGAAGATGACAGAAACATAACCGTCGGTTCAGGCACCGGCCGGATGGGCTGCCGTTTGCAGGTAGCGATCCAGCAGCCCGCGCATCAGCACTGCCGAAACCGGCGTTTGCAAACGCCCCAGCAGCATCAACTCCTGCGTTTGCAGCAGGCTTTCGAGATCGCTCAGCAGGCCCGGTGCTACTCGCCCCAGCAGAATGAGGGCACTGGCCTCCCGCTCGGCCGCCAGATGCCGGATCAGCGCCAGACCCTCCCCGCCTTTCAGTTGCGGATCGCAGATCGCGATGTCGACCCGGGTGCGACGCTCCAGCGAGCAGCGTGCCGCGGCCAGCGATGGCGCCGTGAGTACGTCGTAGATACCGAACGCGTTGAGCATCTGGTGCAACGCCATCATTCGATAAGGATCTGGTTCGAGAATCAGGACTTTTAGCGAGCGCATGGGCGACCTCGGAAACGGCAATCGCGGACTCGTCCGCAGTGGTTGCTCACTTTAGGGGAGCCTCCTTCAGCCCCCCATCGGAAAAAGAGACGTGTGACATAGGAAATTTCCCTATGTCAGTGCGAACCTTATTCCGCCGCCGCATCGCGCTGGGTAATATCTGTCCAGCCCCCGAGCAGGCCGCGCAATTCCCCATTGGCGCTGTAGAACGGCACAGTCCACTGGTAGATTTCCCGACTGCCATCATTGAATTGCAAACGGCGTTTGCTGAAGCGGGTCCTGCGTGTTCTCAACTGGATCATGAACTCCTCATGCAGCGCGGCGGCGGTAGCGCGCGGGAGCGCATCGACATCAATCAACCGGCATCCCTGCACCTGCTCAAAGCGCAGCGACAACGCCTCTTCGTAGCTTTTGTTGCACAGGATCAGGCGCCCTTCCAGATCACGGACGAACACCGGATCAGGCATCGCATCAATCAATGCGCGCTGAAAAACCAGCCGATCGTCGAGCTCGCTTTGCACGTCTCGATGCCGCTTGATCACAGCCGCCATTCGTCGATTCCATAACAGCGACATCACGCAAAAGCCCCCCACCAAAACCACCCCCCAGCAGCTCGAGCGAAGCCAGTGCTGCCAACCGGCGGCTGGTTTAGGTCCGATGCCGCCCAGCCATTTCAGGCGAATGGCGCGCAGCTCGGAGGCAGGGAATGCTTCAAGCGCTTTGTTCAGAATGCTCAATAATTGCGGCTGGCCTCTGCGCACCGCCAACAGATCGGCCTCCCATTTGCCTTCCAGCAGTTCGCCGACTTTCAGCAGACCAGAGGGATAGAGTTGCGCACCGATTTCATTTTCGATGGTGGCATAGGCCTCACCGCTTTCGACCAGCGCCCGCGCCTCGGCATAGGTTTTCACCGAACGTAATTCGATGGACGGATAATCGCGCCGGATCACCCCCTCCAGCGCATGCCGACCCGGCAATACCAGCACCCGTTTGGCCAACTGCTCCAGCGACTGCACCTGCGGCTCGCCGGCGCGGCCGACAAATACCCAACCGGCACCGCCAAAGGCATGACTGAAATCCAGGCTCAATCGGCGTTCATCATTCATCGCCAGGGTTGTGCTGATGTCCGCAGCACCGGTTTCCAGGCGCTCAAGCATTTGCGCGGTGGAAAAGGATTCCCGGTAGATGAACTGCAAGCCGGTCATGGCGCTGATGCGCTTGAGCACATCGCTGTTGAGGCCGCTCCAATGACCGTGCTCGTCGAGAAACAGGTACAACGGGTACTGCTCCGCGGCCACAATCACTGTCGGATTATCGCGAATCCATTGCTGCTCTTCCTCATCCAGCACCACGGTGCCGATGTTCAACTTCTCTTCCTCATACGCCAGATGCGCCGCCGCGCTCATGCGCCAGCCGTACAACAGGCACAACAGCAGAACCTGCTTCAGGGTGTGTTTCCATCCTCTTTCAAACAGCATTGCCACTTCCTTCGTGATCGACTCACCCGTCCTTCATGGGCGGTAACCCGAGCAGTGTGGCAGCAGAAACAAAAAAGCCCGTCAGGAGACGGGCTTCAAAATGTGACAGCTTTTCAGGCTTACAACGGCTTGCCGCGGTTGCCATGCTGGCTGACAAAGGCCTGTACGGCTTTCAGTTCGTTCGGCAGAACGGTGCAACGCTCGTTTCGCTCAAACAAATCAGAAAGATGTGCAGGCAGTTCGAGAGCTTTTCCTACACCAGCTTTCTCCACGGCATCCGGGAATTTCACCGGATGTGCAGTGCCCAGAATCACCATCGGGATGTCCAGGCTGCGACGGCATTCGCGGGCGGCCTTGACGCCGATAGCGGTATGCGGGTCCAGCACTTCACCGCACTGTGCGTAAACTTCAGCGATGGTTTCGCAGGTTTGTGCATCGTCCACGGCCAGTGAGTCGAACAGCTTGCGGGCTTCGGTCCAGCGCTCTTGCTCGACGCTGAAACCACCGCCCTGTTTGAACGAATCCATCAACCCGGCAATCGCCGCACCGTTGCGACCGTGCAAGTCGAACAGCAGGCGTTCGAAGTTCGACGAGACCATGATGTCCATCGACGGCGACAGCGTGGCGTGCAGGGTTTCCTTGACGTACTGATTGCCGCTCATGAAGCGGTGCAGGATGTCGTTGCGATTGGTGGCGACGATCAACTGGTTGATCGGCAGGCCCATGTTGCGCGCCAGGTACCCGGCGAAGATGTCGCCGAAATTGCCGGTTGGCACCGAAAACGCCACCGAACGCGCCGGACCGCCCAGTTGCAGGGCGGCGTGGAAGTAGTAAACGATCTGAGCCATGATCCGCGCCCAGTTGATCGAGTTCACCGCCACCAGGCGCGTGCCCTTGAGGAAGCTCTGGTCGGCGAAGCTGTTCTTGACCATTTCCTGGCAGTCATCGAAGTTGCCTTCGATGGCGATGTTGTGGATGTTCTCGCCGACAATGGTGGTCATCTGCCGACGCTGCACTTCGGACACGCGGTTGTGCGGGTGCAGGATGAAGATGTCGACGTTTTCGCAGTGCTTGCAGCCTTCGATGGCGGCCGAACCAGTGTCACCGGAGGTGGCGCCGACGATCACCACGCGCTCGCCGCGCTTTTCCAGCACGTAATCGAGCAGACGACCAAGCAGTTGCAGGGCAAAATCCTTGAACGCCAGGGTCGGACCGTGGAACAGCTCCAGCACCCATTCATTGCCGTTGAGCTGACGCAGCGGCGCCACGGCGCTGTGCGAGAACACGCCGTAGGTTTCTTCGAGGATCTTTTTGAAATCCGCGTCAGGAATGCTGCCGGTGACAAACGGGCGCATGACCCGGAAAGCCAGCTCGTGATACGGCAGGCCGGCCCAGGAAGCGATTTCTTCCTGGGTGAAACGTGGCAGGTTTTCCGGGACGTACAGACCGCCGTCGGTCGCGAGACCCGCCAGCAGGACGTCTTCGAAATTCAGGGCCGGTGCCTGGCCGCGGGTACTGATGTAACGCATGACTGACTCCAATGCAGAGTGTTCGCAATGCCGGACCCGCGCACGGGCCCGGTCAATGATGGCGACTTAGTTCAGGTGCTCGACGCGGATCCGCACAACCGGACCGTTGACGCCCGCCAGCGCTTCGAGGGCAGCGATCGCGTCGTTGATGCGCTGCTCGACCACGCGGTGGGTCAGCAGGATCATCGGCACCAGACCGTCATGCTCTTCGACTTCCTTCTGCATGATCGACTCGATGTTGATACCGCGCTCCGAGAGGATGCTTGCCACCTGAGCCAGAACGCCCGGATGGTCTTTGGCCTGGATGCGCAAGTAGTAGGCGCTTTCGCAGGCTTCGATCGGCAGGATCGGATGGGCCGACAGCGAGTCCGGCTGGAAGGCCAGGTGCGGTACGCGGTTTTCCGGATCGGAGGTCATCGCGCGAACCACGTCCACCAGGTCGGCGATCACCGACGAAGCGGTCGGCTCCATGCCGGCGCCAGCGCCGTAGAACAGGGTCGAGCCGGCAGCGTCACCGTTGACCATCACGGCGTTCATCACGCCGTTGACGTTGGCGATCAGACGATCGGCCGGGATCAGCGTCGGGTGTACGCGCAGCTCGATACCGGCAGCGGTGCTGCGCGCTACACCGAGGTGCTTGATGCGGTAGCCCAACGCTTCGGCGTAGTTCACGTCAGCGGTGGTCAGCCGGGTGATGCCTTCGGTGTAGGCCTTGTCGAATTGCAGCGGGATGCCGAACGCGATCGACGCCAGAATCGTCAGCTTGTGCGCCGCGTCGATGCCTTCGACGTCGAAGGTCGGATCGGCTTCGGCGTAGCCCAGCGCTTGCGCTTCGGCCAGCACGTCTTCGAAGGTGCGACCCTTCTCGCGCATTTCAGTGAGGATGAAGTTACCGGTACCGTTGATGATCCCGGCCACCCAATTGATGCGGTTGGCGGACAGACCTTCACGGATCGCCTTGATCACCGGAATGCCACCGGCCACGGCCGCTTCGAACGCCACGATCACGCCTTTCTCGCGTGCCTTGGCGAAAATCTCATTACCGTGAACGGCAATCAGTGCCTTGTTCGCGGTGACCACATGCTTGCCATTCTCGATGGCCTTGAGTACCAGCTCGCGGGCAACGGTGTAGCCGCCCATGAGCTCTATGACGATGTCGATCTCAGGGTTCGTGGCCACTTCGAAGACATCGTTGGTAATCGCAATACCGGTCGTCTGGAACTGAGGCTTTGGCGTGCGCATGGCAATTTGTGCCACTTCGATCCCACGCCCGGCACGACGAGCAATTTCCTCGGCGTTGCGCTGAAGTACGTTGAAGGTACCGCCACCGACGGTCCCTAACCCACAGATGCCTACTTTGACCGGATTCACTGTGAACTCCCCATGAAACGGCCGACGCAAGGTCGGCCGGAAAACAACCGCGCATTCGCGGCTCTCTATTAATGGCCCGGCGATGCTGCTGCCGGACCATGATCGTCAACGGCGGACCGTGACGATGCGAATTACTTGGCGCCCAGCGCCAGTTTGGCGACTTGTGGCGCCGGCTGGTAGCCCGGAATGACTTGTCCGTCGGCCAAAACGATGGCCGGTGTACCGTTCACGCCAATCGACTGGCCCAAAGCGAACTGTTTGGAAACCGGGTTGGCGCACTTGGCGGCTTTGATTTCCTTGCCATCGACCATTTTGTCCATGGCGGCTTTCTTGTCGGTCGAGCACCACACGGCCTGCAGTTGCTCGTCACCCGGCGAGCCGAGGCCCTGACGCGGGAACGCCACGTAACGCACTTCGATACCGCGCTTGTTCAGCTCGGGCACTTCGGCGTGCAGTTTGTGGCAGTACGGGCAGGTGGTGTCGGTGAACACGGTGATGTGCGATTTGGTCTCGCCGACAGCCGGATACACCACGGTTTCGGCCACTGGAATGGCATTGATCAGTTTGGAGATGCCCAGGCGTTCGGTTTTCTCGGTCAGGTTGACCGGTTTGCCGTCCTTGAGCTGGAACAGGTAGCCCTGAACGATGTACTGGCCGTCGGCGCTGGCGTACAGCACGCGGCTGCCCTTGAGCTTGACTTCATACATGCCCGGCAACGGGCTGGCACTGATGCTTTCTACCGGAACCTCGAGTTCGAGCTTTTCCAGGCTTTGACGAATGGCTTTGTCGGCCGCGTCATCGGCGACGGCAAAGGTGCTGACCAACGCAATGGCTGCGGCGGCGAAAATCTGGGTCAGACGCATGAGAACTCCTGAAGGCGGACAAATGAAACGGTCAGAACGCCCGTGCCGGAACACCGGGTCATAACCGTCCATCGTGCAAACCGGCAAAGCCTAACACATAAGGTCACGGTGGCCGAATGCGCCTGACACAAGACATGCAGGAGCTGCCGAAGGCTGCGATCTTTTGACTTTGCTTTTGGAATCACAAGCAAGATCAAAAGATCGCAGCCTTCGGCAGCTCCTACAGGGGGGGGCAATCAGCCTCTTGGATGATGTTTGGCATGCAGGTCTTGAAGACGAGCCCGCGCCACATGGGTGTAAATCTGCGTGGTCGACAGATCACTGTGCCCCAGCAGCATCTGCACCACCCGCAGGTCGGCGCCGTGGTTGAGCAGGTGCGTGGCAAACGCGTGACGCAAGGTGTGCGGCGACAGTGATTTGCCGATCCCGGCGACCTTGGCCCAATGCTTGATCCGGTGCCAGAAGGTCTGGCGCGTCATCTGTTCGCCGCGCTGGCTGGGGAACAGCACATCGCTGGGGCGTCCGCCCAGCAGCTCGCTGCGGCCATCACGCAGGTAGCGCTCGACCCAGACAATCGCCTCCTCGCCCATCGGCACCAGGCGTTCCTTGCTGCCCTTGCCCATCACCCGCAGCACGCCCTGACGCAAGTTGACCTGCTCCAGCGTCAGGCTCACCAGTTCGGTCACGCGCAGCCCGCAGGCGTACAGCACTTCAAGCATCGCGCGATCACGCTGACCGATGGCTTCGCTCAGGTCCGGCGCCTTGAGCAGCGCTTCGACGTCCGCTTCCGACAACGATTTGGGCAGTGGTCTGCCCAGTTGCGGCATGTCGACGCGCAAGGTCGGATCGACCGTAATCAGCTTCTCCCTCAGCAGATAGCGATAAAAGCCACGCACACCGGAGAGAAACCGGGCGGTGGAGCGCGGTTTGTAATTCTGCTCCAGACGCCAGGACAGGTGATCGAGGATCAACTCGCGACCAGCATTGATCAGCTCGAGGTTTTTCTCCTGCAGCCAGCCATTGAACAGCGCCAGATCGCTGCGGTAGGCGCCGCGGGTATTGTCGGACAGGCCCTTTTCCAGCCACAGGGCGTCGAGGAATTGGTCAATCAGCGGGTGGTCGATGGCAGGCATGGGCGCTCAAGACACACAACCTCCGGGGCTGCGCGCAAATGTCGAGTGAACTGTAGGAATGGCCGCTAGTCTTTCATAGCCCGCCATTTCAAGGAACAAGGAGCTTCAATGAACGAACAACAAATTCTCTTGGCATTTGGCGGGATCGGCGCCGCTGCGCTGGGTTGCCAGTGGCTGGCGTGGCGCCTGAAGCTGCCGGCCATTCTGTTTTTGTTGCTGACCGGGATTCTCGCAGGCCCTGTGCTCGGCTGGCTCGACCCGCAGGAAATGTTCGGCCCGTTGCTGATGCCGCTGGTGTCGCTGGCGGTCGCGTTGATCCTGTTTGAGGGCAGTCTGACCCTGCATCTGTCGGAATGGCGCGAGATCGGCAGCGTCGTGCATCGCCTGGTGACTATCGGCGCGCTCACGACCTGGGTGGTGATTGCCGTCGCGACTCACTACTTGCTCGGCTTCGACTGGTTGCTGGCAATTCTGTTCGGCAGCCTGACGCTGGTGACCGGGCCGACAGTGATCGTGCCGATGCTGCGGGTGGTGCGACCGAAAGCCTCGATCGCCAACATTCTGCGCTGGGAAGGCATCGTCATCGACCCGATCGGCGCCCTGCTTGCGGTGGTGGTCTACAGCTTCATCATCGCCCGCTCCGAGGGTAACGGCCTCGAACAGAGCCTGTTGACCTTCGGCGGCGTGATTGCCTGCGGCAGCGTATTCGGAGTGGTCGGCGGCTGGGGGCTCGGCACCATCATCCGTCGCCAATGGCTGCCGGAATACCTGCACAACCTCGCCTCGCTGGCAGCCGTGCTGGGGATTTTCATTGCCGCCAATCAGGTGATGCATGAGTCCGGTCTGTTGGCGGTGACGCTGATGGGCATGTGGCTGGCGAACATGAAGGGCGTGGATGTGCGGCACATCCTGCACTTCAAGGAAAACCTCAGCGTGCTGCTGATTTCCGGACTGTTCATTCTGCTCGCAGCGCGGCTGGATCTGCATGCACTGATCAGCCTCGGGCCGTTGGTGCTGATTCTGCTGCTGGTGATTCAACTGATCGCGCGCCCGCTGAACGTGCTGCTGAGCACTGCCGGCTCCAGCCTGAGCTGGCGTGAACGCGCCTTGCTGTGCTGGATCGCCCCGCGCGGGATCGTGGCGGCGGCGGTGTCGGCGATTTTCGCGATTCGCCTGGATCAAGCCGGACACGAAGGCGCGTTGCTGCTGGTACCACTGACTTTCGCGGTAATCATCGGCACTGTGGTGCTGCAAAGCGCAACAGCACGACCCTTGGCACGTTTGCTGAACGTTGCCGAACCGGCGCCGAGCGGCTTCCTGATCGTCGGCGCCAACGGCCCGGCGCGTCTGCTGGGCAAATCGTTGCAGCAACTGGGCAGCCGCGTGCTGTTGACCGATTCGAGTTGGGAAAATATTCGTGCAGCACGCATGGAGGGTTTGCCGACGTACTTCGGTAACCCGGCGTCGCAGCATGCCGATGCGCATCTGGATCTGGTGGGGCTGGGGCATCTATTGGCGCTATCGCCCTCGGGCGAACTGAATACTTTGGCGGCAATGCGCTTTCGCCACGACTTTGGTCACCAGCGTTTGTTCGGTCTGGCCAGCGGTCAGGAAACTCGTCGCACTGACAAGCATCGCGCGAGTCTGGAGCATCGCGGTAATCAGCTGGGCAGCGAGGCGCTGACCTATGCCAAGCTGGCCAGCCTGATCAGCAACGGCGCCGAACTGTACAGCACGACGCTGACCGACGGTTTTGGCTGGGAGGATTACCAGGCATTGCATGGCAATCGGGCGACCCTGCTGTTCATGCGTGATGACAGCGGCTGGGTGCATGTGGTGACGCCGGAGACTGCTGTGAAACCAGGATCAGGATGGACCTTGTTGGCATTGATTCAGCCGGAGGCCAGCGGCGTCTGAGCTGACACCTTCGCGAGCAGGCTCGCTCCCACTGTGATCGGAAATTGTGTCCGAAACAAAACCTGTGGGAGCGATCCTGCTCGCGAATGGCGCGACTCGGTTCCGGATCAGGCAGGAAATCCGGGTAGCACCGGCACCGGCCGCTTGTCATCATCAATTGCCACAAAGCTGAACTGCCCGTGGATCGCTTTCTCGCGGCCGTCACAACTCATGCTCTCGACGAACACCTCAACCTCGACCTTGAGGCTGGTGTTGCCGACTTTGATCACCCGCCCTACCAGCTCGACGATCGAACCAGCCGGGATCGCATGATTGAAGTCAATCCGGTCGGTGGACACAGTCACCAATGGCAGACGGCAGAAGCGTGTGGCGGTGATGAACGACACTTCGTCCATCCACGCCAGCGCGGTGCCGCCGAACAGGGTGTTGTGATGGTTGGTGGTCGGCGGGAAGACGGCTTTGGTCACGCGGGTTACCGAGAGTTCGGTACGGCGCTGGATTTCCTGGTCGCGGGTGGTCATGGGTTATTGCTCGTAAATCGCGGGCTTCCGAATTGAAAGCAAGATCAAAAGATCGTCCGAACGCGGCCCGAGCCTTCGGCAGCTCCTACAGGGGAGGCGGGTTGAATTGCGGGCAACAAAAAAGCAGCCCGTAGGCTGCTTTTTTCTGCATCGGAAGCTGGACTTAAGCCAGTTTTTCCTTGATGCGAGCTGCTTTACCCGACAGGTCGCGCAGGTAGTACAGCTTGGCTTTACGTACGTCACCGCGACGTTTGACAGCCATGCTGTCGATCTGCGGGGAGTAGGTCTGGAAAGTACGTTCTACGCCAACACCGTTGGAGATTTTACGAACGGTGAACGCACTGTTCACGCCGCGGTTACGCTTGGCGATGACAACGCCTTCGAACGCTTGCAGACGGGAACGATCGCCTTCCTTCACTTTCACCTGAACGACAATAGTGTCGCCTGGGGCAAAGGTAGGGATTTCTTTGGTCATCTGCTCTGCTTCGAGTGCAAGGATGATTTTGTTGGTCATGCTGTGCTCCTAAGGTAAATCAACTGATCTACCATCGATACGTTGTTAACTATCGTCCCGCTCGCGGATGTATTCCTCGAGCAGCTTCTTCTCTTCTCCAGAAAGCGAGCGGCTTTCCAGAAGATCGGCGCGTCGTTCATAGGTCCGACCAAGGGACTGCTGTAAACGCCAACGCCGGATATGCGCGTGATTGCCACTTAGCAACACGTCGGGAACACGCTGATCCGCATACACCTCAGGTCGGGTGTAGTGCGGGCAATCCAGCAGACCATCCGTAAAGGAATCTTCCTCAGCGGAATCCGCATGCCCTAAAGCTCCGGGCAGCAGTCGTGTAACCGCATCGATCATGACCATGGCCGGCAGCTCGCCGCCAGACAGTACATAGTCACCAATCGACCACTCTTCATCGACATGAGCCTCAATAAAGCGCTCGTCAATGCCTTCATAGCGGCCGGCAATCAGGATCAATGCATCCGATTTTGCCAGTTCGCGTACCGCCGACTGAGTCAGTTGACGGCCTTGGGGGGACAGGTAAATCACCTTCGCCGCCTCCCCGGCTGCTGCCTTGGCCTGAACCAGAGCATCTTCCAGGGGCTTGATCTTCATCACCATGCCCGGACCACCGCCAAACGGGCGATCGTCCACAGTGTGATGCCGATCCGTCGTGTAATCCCGCGGATTCCAACAGGTCAGCTGCAACAGCCCCTGTTTGACCGCACGACTGGTAATGCCGTACTCACTGATGGCCGAGAACATCTCGGGGAACAACGTTATGACGTCTACGCGCAGGCTGGCCATTGCTTAGAAGTCCGCGTCCCATTCCACCCTCATCACGCCTGCATCCAGATCGATTGTCAGCACGCATTGCTCCGTGTAGGGCAACAACCGCTCACGATCATCCAGGCTGCCCGCGCAGGGCTTGACCACCAATACATCGTTCGCGCCGGTCTCCAACAGGTGATCAACCTTGCCGAACAATTGCTCGTCCTGGTTGATGACGCTCAGACCCTGCAACTGGTACCAGTAGTACTCGTCGCCTGTCAGGTTGGGCAAAAGGCTTCGCGAGATGCAAATCTCATAACCGCTCAGAAGACGGGCTTCATCGCGATCGTCGAGGCCTTTGAGCTTGGCAACCAGATCCTTTTGAGTGGATCGGCCGCTGACCAGCTCGACCTGTTTCACCACGCCTTCACGCCGAAGCGTCCAGTTGCGGTAGTCCAACAGGTTTTCAATCGGATCGGTAAAGGAAAAGACCTTCACCTCGCCGCGAACGCCGTGAACCGAAAAAATCTTGCCGACAACGATCAGGTCATCAGCTTTTTCTGGCGTCGCGCTCATACTGCTCAGGCTGCAGCCTTGGCAGATTCCTTCAGCAACTGAGCAACACGCTCAGAAGGCTGTGCACCAACGCTCAGCCAGTAGGCTACGCGCTCTTGGTTCACGGACAGACGGATTTCCTGACCACGGGCAACAGGGTTGAAGAAACCAACCTGTTCTTTGTGGGAGCCGTCACGCGGGTTACGCGAGTCGGTTACGGTCAGGTGGTAAAACGGGCGCTTTTTGGAGCCGCCAAGGGCAAGACGGATTGTTAGCATGTGAACATCGTTCCTGTAGTCGGTGCTGCAAATCTAAATGCACAGCGGGCATGGGTGCCCGAAAGGCCGCATATTCTAAGGAATATCCGGACTTTTGCAAATGACTTTTTCCGGCGCCTATGGCATGCCGTGCGGATTTGCATATAGAGCCGTCGATGAAAACGGCCGGTCAGCTCCCGCCGAGTGCGGGTTTGCTGTTGATCCTGCGTCCTTGCAGGGTCTGCGCCGGTGCGACGACCGGCGAAGTCTGAGTGTCCTGTATCACATTTTTGGCATGCCGCCGCCGGGCAACATACCGCCCATGCCGCGCATCATTTTCGCCATACCGCCTTTGGCGGTGAATTTCTTCATCATCTTCTGCATCTGCTTGTGCTGCTTGATCAAGCGACCGATGTCCTGCACCTGGGTGCCGGAACCCATGGCGATCCGGCGTTTGCGCGAGCCGCTGATCAGCTCAGGGTCGCGACGCTCGGCCGGGGTCATGGAGTTGATGATGGCTTCCATCTGCTTGAACTGTTTCTCTGCCGCGTTCTGGGCATTGCCCATTTGCGACAGGTTGACGCCGCCAATGCTCGGCAGCTTGTCCATGAGCCCGCCGAGGCCGCCCATGTTCTTCATTTGTTGCAGCTGATCGCGGAAGTCTTCGAGGTCGAAGCCCTTGCCCTTCTTCAGCTTCTTGGCCAGCTTGTCGGCCTTGTCCTTGTCGAGGGTCGCTTCAGCCTGTTCGATCAGGCTGAGCACGTCACCCATGCCGAGGATCCGCGAAGCGATACGCTCAGGATGGAACGGATCGAGCGCTTCGCTCTTCTCGCCCATACCGATGAACTTGATCGGCTTGCCGGTGATCGCGCGTACCGACAGTGCCGCACCGCCCCGGGCATCGCCGTCGACCTTGGTCAGGATCACACCGGTCAGCGGCAGCGCATCACCGAAGGCCTTGGCCGTGTTGGCGGCGTCCTGACCGGTCATGGCGTCGACCACGAACAGGGTTTCGACCGGGTTGATCGCGGCGTGCAGCGCCTTGATCTCGCCCATCATCTCTTCGTCGATGTGCAGACGACCGGCGGTGTCGACAATGACCACGTCGATGAATTTGAGTTTTGCTTCTTTAATAGCCGCGCTGGCGATGTCGACCGGCTTCTGGCTCAGATCGGACGGGAAGAACGTCACGCCAATGTCGTTGGCCAGGGTTTCCAGCTGCTTGATGGCCGCCGGGCGGTAGATGTCCGCCGACACGACCATCACCGACTTCTTCTTGCGCTCTTTAAGGAAGCGCGCGAGCTTGCCGGCGGTGGTGGTTTTACCGGCACCCTGCAGACCGGCCATCAGAATGACGGCGGGCGGCACAGCGCTCAGGTTCAAGTCTTCGTTGGCCGCGCCCATCAGGCTTTCGAGTTCGGCCTGGACGATCTTCACGAATGCCTGGCCCGGCGTCAGGCTGCGCGACACCTCGGTGCCGACAGCGCGCTCCTTGACCGAATTGACGAAGTCCTTGACCACCGGCAGGGCGACGTCGGCTTCGAGCAACGCCATGCGCACTTCGCGCAAGGTGTCTTTGATATTGTCTTCAGTCAGCTTCGCTTTGCCGGTGACATGGCGCAGCGTCTGCGAGAGACGGTCGGTTAAGTTTTCAAACATTGCGCGATCCTTTCAGGCCCTGTGTAGACCGGGATAATGGCGGCCCAGACCGGATTCAACATGTGCTCGGCGAGCCTGCGGCGTGGGCAGGTCGCGGATTATAGCGAAGACTGCGTCGGGCGGACACCTCGCACTTTCGTGGTGTGGCGGTTCTATGCCAAACTCAGCGCCTTTCGGGCCTGCTTAACAGGATTTATGCTCCCCTTGTCACCCAGTTTGCTGACTACCATCGCCGCCGCGCTTCTTTATGCCGCTGCGACCCTTTATCAGGGCACCCGCCTGGCCTCCGGCGCCAAGGCGAACAAGCGCCTGCTGGTTACGCTCGGCATCCTCGCCGTGCTCGCCCACAGCGCCAGCCTGCTCACTCACCTGCTGACCCCGATCGGCCTGGGCCTGGACTTCTTCAGTGCCGCCAGCCTGATCGCCGCGGCCGTCATCGCCCTGACGCTGCTGGCCTGCTCGCGGATCCCGGTGGAAAACCTCCTGGTGCTGCTGTTCCCGCTCGGCGCGGCGACGGTGCTGCTGGCGCAGTTCGCGCCGGCCGGTACGGTGCAGATCATCGACGAAGAGCCGGGCATCCTCGCCCACATCCTGCTGTCGATCCTCGCCTACGGCATGTTCACCATCGCAGTATTCCAGGCCTTGCTGCTGCTGGTGCAGGATCACCAGCTCAAGCACAAGCACCCGTCGGGCCTGATCAAGAACTTCCCGCCGCTGCAAACCATGGAAAGCCTGTTGTTCGGTTTTCTCTGGGCCGGCTGGACGCTGCTGTCGCTGTCGCTGATCTCCGGCTGGCTGTTCGTCGAGAACCTGTTCACCCAGCATCTGGTGCACAAGACCCTGCTGGCGTGTCTGGCCTGGGTGGTGTTCAGCGTGCTGCTGTGGGGGCGCAATCGCCTCGGCTGGCGCGGCCACAAGGCGATCCGCTGGACCCTCGCCGGTTTCTGCCTGCTGATGTTGGCGTATTTCGGCAGCAAACTGGTTCGTGAATACATCCTGCACATCTGACGGGCGGCATAAATGGACGGTTTGCCCATAGGGCCGATGCTCGCGGTATTTGTCCTGCTGATTTTATGGTCGGGACTCTTTACCGCCGTCGAAATCGCGCAGCAGCACTTGCTCGCGCAACGCACCGCCTCGCGCGCCAGCGATAAACCGCTGGCGAAGCTGAGCTTCCCGCTCGACAGTCTGATCCTGTGCAACACCCTGTGCCGCGCCCTTGCGGTGGTCATTGCCACGCTGCTAGCAATCTTCCTTTGCGAAGAAAACGGCCCGTGGGCAGCCTGCCTCGGCGCCGCTGCCGTGTTGCTGGTGTTTGCCGATTACTTCCCGCGCACGGTGGCCCAGCGCTATCCGGAGGCCGTACTGTCCTTCGGCAATACCCTGCTGGCCGTTCCGCTGAAGATTCTTTATCCGCTGGCCTGGCTGCTGAGCCGCATCAGCGGTTTGCTGCTGCGTCCCTTCGCGCGCAAAACCCAAGTGGTGCAGCAAAGCGAAGACGAAGAACCTGCCGACCCGAACGACGCCCCGGAACACCCGTCACGCGCCCACCCGGTTTCCGGGATCCACGCGCTGGACAACATCACGGTCAACGACATTCTGGTGCCGCGCAGCGATGTCGACGGTATCAACCTCGACAACTCGATCGAGGAGATCATCGAACAACTGCGCCACAACAAACGCACGCGCCTGCCGGTGTTCCACAGCGACATCAACCAGGTCGAAGCAGTGCTCAACACCCGACAAATCCGCCATCTGCTCAACGATGGCGAGCTGACCCGCGAAGCGCTGCTGGCCGCCAGCTACGAACCGTACTTCGTTCCGGAAAGCACGCCGCTGCAACTGCAACTGCTCAATTTCCACAAGCAGCAGCGCCGGCTGGGCATGGTGGTGGACGAGTACGGCGAAGTGCTGGGCATCGTTACCCTGGAAGACATTCTCGAAGAGATCGTCGGCGAATTCGAAAGCGAGCACAGTCTCGACAACCCGCACATCCATCCGCAGCCCGACGGGCGCATGGTGATCGACGGCACCGCGTCGATCCGCGAGTTGAACAAATGCCTGGGCTGGCATTTGCCGAGCGACGGGCCGAAAACCCTCAACGGTCTGGTGACCGAGGCGCTGGAGACCATTCCGGAAAGCGCGGTGTGCCTGAAGATCGGGCGTTATCGGCTGGAGATTCTCGAGACCGAGGACAACCGGGTGAGCAAGGTGTTGATCTGGCATACGAGCTCGGTGCCCGCCAAAATCTAAGCGCTTTTGTGGCGAGGGAGCTTGCTCCCGCTGGGTTGCGAAGCAGCCCTGGCTTTTGATTTACCCACAGATTCATGCGGCCGCTACGCGCCTGAGCGGGAGCAAGCTCCCTCGCCACAGAAAGCCCAACGGCTGCGATCCTTTGCTCTTGTTTGATTGTTAGCTCCCTTCCTATAATCGAGCCGCTTACCCAAGCGCTGCCGAGCCCCGTGCTTACCCCGCACGAAAGCGGTTTCGGTAATTTTCCGCACTACTCCGGCGACTGTTCCTACTCGAAACAGCGCCTGTGCCTCATCCCACATCCCTGGGTGTTCAACCATAATAATTCGCTCCAACGGAGCTCATGACTGTCAGGGATCACCGCATGACGACCAGTACCGCTTACAGCGCCACCGCGCCTGCCCAGCCGACCAACTCCACCACCCGCGTGGCAACGGCGAGCTTCATCGGCACCGCCATCGAGTTTTACGACTTCTACGTTTACGCCACTGCTGCCGCACTGGTGATCGGACCGGTGTTCTTTCCACAGACGTCCGGCACCGCGCAAATGCTCTCGGCGTTTCTCACTTTCGGCATCGCCTTCCTCGCCCGCCCCCTGGGTTCAGCATTGTTCGGCCACTTCGGTGACCGCATCGGGCGCAAATCGACGCTGGTCGCTTCACTCTTGCTGATGGGCGTGTGCACCACCCTGATCGGGGCGCTGCCGGGTTACGACAGCATTGGCGCCTGGGCCCCGATTCTGCTGTGCGTGCTGCGTTTCGGTCAGGGGTTGGGGCTAGGCGGAGAATGGGGTGGCGCGGCGTTGCTGGCCACCGAGAATGCGCCGAAGGGCAAGCGGGCGTGGTTCGGCATGTTCCCGCAGCTGGGGCCTTCAATCGGTTTCCTCGCGGCCAATGGGTTGTTCCTGACCCTGGCCATGACCCTCAATGACGAGCAGTTCCGCAGCTGGGGCTGGCGGATTCCGTTCCTGCTCAGCGCAGTGCTGGTGATGGTCGGTCTGTATGTACGCCTCAAGCTTCACGAAACGCCGGTGTTCGCCAACGCGATTGCCCGTCAGGAACGAGTGAAAGTGCCGCTGGTCGAGCTGTTCAGCCAGTACTGGGCGCCCACCCTGCTCGGCGCAGCGTCTATGGTGGTGTGCTATGCGCTGTTTTACATCTCGACGGTGTTTTCCCTGAGCTACGGTGTGTCCACCCTCGGCTACAGCCGTGAGACGTTCCTTGGGCTGCTGTGTTTTGCCGTGCTGTTCATGGCCGCGGCTACACCGTTGTCCGCCTGGGCCAGCGACCGTTACGGACGCAAACCGGTGCTGATCGTCGGCGGTGTGCTGGCGATCCTGTCCGGGTTCCTGATGGAGCCGTTGCTGACACAGGGCTCGACCTGGGGCGTGGCACTGTTCCTGTGCATTGAGCTGTTCCTGATGGGCGTGACGTTTGCCCCGATGGGCGCGCTGCTGCCGGAACTGTTTCCGACCCACGTGCGCTACACCGGCGCATCGGCGGCCTACAATCTGGGCGGCATCGTCGGCGCCTCGGCGGCACCGTTCTTTGCGCAGAAACTGGTGGCGATGGGCGGTTTGAGTTATGTCGGCGGGAATGTGTCGGCGGCAGCGGTGCTCAGCTTGATTGCTGTGCTGTGCCTGAAGGAAACGCGCAATAACGATCTGAATCAGGTTGCCTGACGGAAGATCAAAAGCTTCGCGAGCAGGCTCGCTCCCACAGTGTCCGCGCAGTACACAAAATTTGTGAACACCGCCGAACCTGTGGGAGCGAGCTTGCTCGCGAATGCCGCGCCTCGGTTTACAGCTCTACAACAACAGCCTGAGCCGCACGGGTCGCCTTGGCACGAGCCGCCTCAATCGACTCATCCCGCGCCAACGCCACGCCCATCCGGCGCTGACCGTTGACTTCAGGCTTGCCGAACAGCCGCAGTGCGGTATCCGGCTCGCTCAGCGCTGCGCCAAGGTTGGCGAACGCGGTCTGGGTCGACTGCCCTTCGACCAGAATCACCGCCGAAGCGGATGGGCCGAACTGACGGATCAGCGGCACCGGCAGACCGAGAATGGCGCGGGCGTGCAGGGCGAACTGCGACAGGTCCTGAGAAATCAGGGTCACCAGACCGGTGTCATGCGGGCGCGGCGAGACTTCGCTGAACCACACCTGATCACCCTTGATGAACAACTCGACGCCGAACAACCCGCGACCACCCAGCGCCTCGGTCACGGCTTTGGCCACCCGCTCGGACTCAGCCAGAGCAATCGGGCTCATGGCCTGCGGCTGCCAGGATTCCTGATAGTCGCCCTTTTCCTGACGGTGACCGACCGGTGCGCAGAACGTGGTGCCGCCGATGTGGCGCACGGTCAGCAGGGTGATTTCGTAGTCGAAATCAATGAAGCCTTCGATGATCACCCGACCTTTGCCGGCGCGACCGCCCTCTTGCGCGTAATCCCAGGCTTTCTGCACATCATCGGCGCTGCGCAGCAAGCTCTGGCCTTTGCCCGACGAACTCATGACCGGCTTGACCACGCATGGGAAGCCCAGGTCCAGAACGGCTTTGCTGTAATCCTCGAACGTGTCGGCAAAGTGGTACGGCGAGGTCGGCAGATCCAGCTCTTCAGCGGCCAGGCGACGGATGCCTTCGCGGTTCATGGTCAGTTGCGCGGCGCGGGCGGTCGGGATCACGGTGAAGCCTTCGGCTTCCAGTTCGACCAGGGTGGCGGTGGCAATGGCTTCGATTTCCGGCACGATGAAGTGCGGCTTCTCGGCTTCGATGACTGCACGCAGCGCGGCGCCATCGAGCATGTTGATCACGTGGCTGCGGTGCGCCACCTGCATGGCCGGCGCGTTGGCGTAACGGTCGACGGCAATCACTTCAACGCCCAGGCGTTGCAGCTCGATCACCACTTCCTTGCCCAACTCACCACAGCCACACAGCAATACGCGGGTCGCGGTCGGCGACAATGGAGTTCCGATACGGGTCATCTCAGGTCCTCAAAGAAGCGGATCATCGAGGAAAGCAACGCCAGACGCGCTTTCCATGGGGAGAAAGCGCGGCATTTTACATGAACCGCAGGGTTTGGCTCAGCTGGCGACAGCCTGTTTGCGCTCGCGCCAGGCCATGATCAGCCAGACGGCAGTAACACCCGCGAACTTCGAGGCCAATGCCGTGATGATCACCGGTGGCGTCATCAGGTCGATCATGCCGAAAAAGATGAAGGTATCGAGGGGAATGCTCAGCGCCGAACTGATCCACAGGCGATCCCGCAGCGGCCGTTTGGTGATGCTGAAGACCAGCCAGTCGATGCACTCGGAGATCGCAAACGCCGTGGCGCTGGCCAGGGCGATGGAAGGATCCGAGGTGACGTAGGACAACACCAGCGCCACCAGCATCGCCACGATGGCACCGTGGCCGAAACGGGTTTGCACCATGTCGCGCAACACAAACACCAATCCGCCCCAGGCCGACCAGATGATGTCCAGGTGTGGCGCGGTGGAGAAGGCGAAGTTGATCAGCACGACACTGCTGATGTAGGCGATGAGGAAAATCATGGCGGTGACCTGTCAGATTGGCGCACAGGTTACTTGAGGAGGAGAGTTCGGCCAAGTCGGCAAGTGAACTGTATACAACCGTCGAGCCAAGCGACTTATCTGTGGCGAGGGAGCTTGCTCCCGCTGGGGCGCGAAGCGGCCCCTCTCTTGATCTTGAAAAGCGAGGTCTGCTGCGCAGCCCAGCGGGAGCAAGCTCCCTCGCCACAAAAGCTGTTCAGCCGATCCATCAGCGCTTGGCCGGGATCATCCACACCAACCCACTCGCCTTCGCCCGTTCATGACACAAGCCGAGCACCACCCGCCGCTCGTCGTTGGTCATGCGGCCCCAGCGGGTGATCTCCGCGACCGTGCGCTGGCAACCGGTGCAGATATCGTCCTCATCCAGCGCACAGATATTCACGCACGGCGAGGCAACCGGTCTTTCGGGCGTGCTCATTCTTCCTGCTCTACCAGATCACGCGCATAGCGCTGGGAATTGTGCACATAGTGCGCGGCGCTGGCTTCAAGCATTTTCTTCTGTGGCTCGGTCAGTTCGCGCACGACCTTGCCCGGCGACCCCATCACCAGCGAGCCATCGGGGATTTCCTTGCCTTCGCCGATCAGCGAATTGGCGCCGATGATGCAGTTCTTGCCGATTTTCGCGCCGTTGAGGATCACCGCGTTGATGCCGATCAAGCTGTAGTCGCCAACGGTGCAGCCATGCAGCATGGCGTTGTGGCCGATGGTCACACCGGTGCCGATGGTCAGCGGAAAGCCCATGTCGGTGTGCATCACCGTGCCATCCTGGACGTTGCTGTTTTTGCCGATCAGGATCAGCTCGTTGTCGCCGCGCAGCACGGCGTTGAACCAGACGTTGGCGCCCTCTTCGAGTCTGACCTTGCCCACCAGCACGGCATTGGGTGCAACCCAGCTCTGCGGATGGGTGTCGACGCGGGCGTCGCCCAGGCGGTATTTCATCTTGTTTTCCTCAGGGCTCACGATGACGGGCCATTCGAGCGATGGCTTCAGGTGTTGATATAGCTTTTGGGCGGATGATGCAGGCTGATCTGTTCGTCATAGAGCAGATTGATCAGTTCGACAATCATGATAGCGGTCAAACCCCAGATCTTGAATTCGCCGTAGCGATAACTCGGCACATACCAGCTGCGGCCCTGGTAATCGATACGATGCGTGTGTTCCCGCGGGTCTTTACGGAAGAACTCCAGCGGCACGTTGAAGACGGCAGCGATCTCGGCATCGTTGGCCTGGTATTCGACGAAGTCGGGAATCACCCCGACATACGGCGTGACCTTGATGCCGTGCAGGGAGATCAGCGGGCTGAGCGGGCCGATCACCTCAACCAGCCCCGGTGGCAGGCCGATTTCTTCTTCGGCTTCGCGCAGCGCGGTAAAAATCAGGTCAGGGTCTTCCGGGTCGCGGCGACCGCCGGGAAAGGCCACTTCGCCGCCATGGGTCGAGAGGCCGCTGGCCCGCAGGGTCAGTACCAGCTTGGGCTCGTCACTGCGGGTGATCGGCACCAGAACAGCGGCCTCGGGGAAACGTTTATCGGTCTCCAGCGTGCGCGGTGTGTGGTTGCTTACCCTATGCAGTAGCTCGTCCAGCATGAGTGTTCTCGATCTGTGCCTTACCCTGCATCATGCACCAATCATTGCAGCCGCCCAAGCCCTTCGCCGGGCCATGTCGCGAAACGACAACTTGCCGACCGGCACCGCTGCACGCCAAGATAGGCGCAGCATTCAGGAACCCCAGCATGAAATTTTGCAGCCAGTGCGGCAACCCGGTGACCCAGCGCATTCCCGAAGGCGACTCGCGACTGCGATTTGTCTGTGACAGCTGTCAGACCATTCACTATCAAAACCCCAATATCGTCGCCGGTTGCGTCGCGACCTGGGGTCGCCAGGTGCTGCTCTGCCGCCGTGCCATCGAACCACGCCTGGGTTACTGGACGCTGCCCGCCGGCTTCATGGAAAACGGCGAGACCATCGAACAGGCCGCGATCCGCGAAACCGCCGAGGAAGCCTGCGCCCGAGTGCGCAATCTGAGCATCTATACCCTGATCGATGTGCCGCACATCAGCCAGGTGCATGTGTTCTTTCGCGCCGAACTGGCCGACCTGGACTTCGCGGCCGGCCCCGAAAGCCTCGAAGTGCAACTATTCGACGAAGCCGACATTCCCTGGGACGAGCTGGCTTTCCGCACCGTGGGGCGTACCTTAGAATGCTTCTTCGCTGACCGCCGCGCCGAAACCTACCCGGTTCGCTCCGAATCGATTCCGCCGCTGGCTCAGCCTGCCATTAGCTGACTCAAAAAATCCAAAGATCAAAAGATCAAAAGATCGCAGCCTTCGGCAGCTCCTACACTTAACGTTGCGTCATTCTTTGGGGAATTGTTTCAATGCGCTGGTTGTTTGCTCTGTTTTGCCTGTCATTCGTCTCAGTCTCCCAAGCGTCCTTCGTGACCACCGTGACGCCATCGAACACCCCGCTGATCGAAAAAATCCTGGTGCTCAAATCGGCGCATCAACTGCAGTTGATTGCCGACGGCAAACCGATCAAGACCTATCGGATTTCCTTGGGCAAGGGCGCGAAAAAGGGGCCGAAACTGATTGAAGGCGACAAGCGCACGCCGGAAGGTTTCTATTGGATCGACTGGCGCAAGGTCAGCGAGAAATTCAACCTGGCGATGCACATTTCCTACCCGAACATCAGCGATTCGGCCCGTGCCCGCCGCGAAGGCGTCGAGCCTGGCGGGATGATCATGATTCACGGCACGCCGGATTCGGAAGAAACCCCCGAAGACCTGTTCCACACCCTGGACTGGACCGACGGCTGCATCGCCATGCGCAACATGGACATGCGTGAAGTCTGGGGTCTGGTGCCGGACGGCACGATGATCGAGATTCGTCCTTAACCAGCGACCACTGGTCACCAGAAAAAAAATAAATCAAAAGATCGCAGCCTGCGGCAGCTCCTACAGGGTTGATACCACTTCCCACTGTAGGAGCTGCCGCAGGCTGCGATCTTTTGTTTTTTACAGCCCACCCCTAATACCACTTAAAACCACAAACCCCGAAACCCGCCATTTCATTGGGCTACACGCCAATTCACTGCGTTGACATGGTATTCAAGTGGTATTAATTTCCGCCCCACAAGCGAGCCACAACAATCCTATACTCGCGTCGGAAATGACCTACATGAACGACCTCCAGGCCCTACGCCCAGATGACTCCCAGCCGACGCCGCTGTACCTGCAGCTAGCGCGCAATCTGGAATCGGCGATCCATTCCGGGCAGTGGAAGGCCGAGCAGGCCATGCCCTCCGAGCGCAACCTCAGCGAGCAACTCGGGATCTCCCGGGTCACCGCGCGCAAGGCGCTGGAGGTGTTGCTCGATCAAGGTCTGATCCGCCGCTTGCAAGGTTCCGGCACCTTCATCACCCCACGCCTGGAACAACCGCTGTCACGCCTCTCGGGCTTCAGCGAAATGCTCCGCCTCAAGGGTTTCGTCCCCAGCTCGCAGTGGCTGGAGCGCGAAATCACCCTGCCGACTCACGAAGAACTGATCCGCCTGAGCCTGTCGCCGAACGACAAGGTGGCGCGCATGAAACGCCTGCGCAAGGCCGACGACACGGTGATGGCCATCGAGATGAGCACCCTGCCCGCCTCGATCATGCCCAAGCCGCACCTGGTCGGCGATTCGCTCTACGAGTACCTCGACGGCATCGGCAAACCGATCGTCCGCGCCCTGCAGCACATCCAGGCGATCAACGCCTCGGACGAGTTCGCCGCACTGGTCGGCATCGCCCCCGGCACCGCCATGCTGCTGATGACCCGGGTCGGCTACCTGGAAGACAACACGCCGATCGAAGTCACCGACACCTATTGCCGCAACGACTACTACGACTTTGTTGCAGAGCTTCGCCGCTGACCGGCAGCCAGGCCAAACGAGAGAAGCAAAATGTCCGAAGACAACATCCTCACCGCTCACGGCTGGGTTCGCGGCCGGCTGATCCACGAACACGGCAAAGTCGTGTCGGTCGAAGGCGTGCCCTGCGATCCGGCCGACAATGACCTGCCGTACCTGCTGCCGGGTTTCATCGACCTGCACGTCCACGGCGGTGGCGGCAAAGACATCATGGAAGGCGCCAGCGCCTTCGAAACCATCACCAAAACCCACGTGCGTTTCGGTACCACTTCGCTGCTGGCCACTACCATGACCGCGCCGAGTGCCGAGATTTCCAGCGTGCTGAAAGAGGTCGGCGAGTTCTGCGAACAGCGTCCGCACGGTGCCGCCCGCGTCCTCGGCGTACACCTCGAAGGCCCGTACATCAACCCCGGCAAACTCGGCGCGCAACCGAATTTCGCCCACACCGCGCTGATGGACGAAGTCGAGGAGTACCTGGCGCTGGCGCCGATCCGGGTGATCACCATCGCCCCAGAAATCGCCGGCCACGACGGGTTGATCCGCGAACTCAGCAGCCGCGGCATCCGCATGCAGATTGGCCACACCCTCGGCAGCTACGAGGAAGGCGTCGCCGCCCTCGATGCCGGCGCGACCAGCTTCACCCATTTGTACAACGCCATGAGCCCGCTGCATCACCGCGAGCCGGGCATCGTCGGCGCCGCGCTGGCCCACGCCAAATTCGCCGAACTGATTCCGGACTTGCTGCACGTGCATCCCGGTGCGATCCGCGTGGCCCTGCGTTCGATCCCGTGCCTGTACTGCGTCACCGATTCGACCGCCGCCGCCGGCATGCCCGACGGTGAATACAAGCTCGGCAGCCACACCGTGACCAAATGCCTGGGCGGCGTGCGCCTGCCCGACGGCACGCTGGCCGGCAGCACCCTGACCATGGATCAGGCCCTGCGCAACCTGGTGAAGATCGGTTTGCCGATCGCCGAAGCCTCGCAACGTCTTTCGCAATTCCCCGCCGACTACCTCGGCATCACCGAACGCGGGCGCCTGCAACCGGGCGCCTGGGCCGACTGCGTGCGGCTGGATCGCTCACTCACACTGACCGCCGTCATGGTCGAAGGAGAAGACATTGACTTCAAAAATGCTTGAAGAGGCGCTGTCCTCGTTCGAGGCCGTGCAAGCCCAACTGCAACAGCTCGACCCGCAGATGATCGAGATCGCCGGACGCCTGCGCCGTCAGCCGCCGCAAGTGGCAATGACCGTCGCGCGCGGCAGTTCCGACCACGCGGCGAGCTACTTCGCCTACCTGACCATGCAGCAACTGGGTGTGCCGGTGGCGTCGTTGCCGATGTCGGTGGTGACCATGCAGCAGGCACCGTTGAAGGTCAGCGGTCAGGTGGCGTTCGCGTTCTCGCAATCGGGGCAGAGCCCGGATCTGGTCAACAGCCTGCGTCTGCTGCGCAAGCGTGGCGCGCTGAGCGTATCGATGGTCAATGCCGCCGATTCGCCACTGGAAGCCGCATGTGAATTCAGCTTGCCGCTGCTCGCCGGCACCGAAAGCAGCGTCGCCGCGACCAAGAGTTTCATCGCCACCCTCAGCGCCAGCGCCCGCCTGATCGCGCACTGGAAAGAAGACCGCGAACTGCTGGAAGCGCACAACGCCCTGGCCGAAGGACTGCGCGACGCGGCGCAACAGGACTGGAGCAGCGCGATCGACGCCTTGCGCGACTGTGAACGGCTGATGGTCATCGGCCGTGGCGCCGGTTTTGCCATCGCCCAAGAGGCCGCGCTGAAGTTCAAGGAAACCTCGGCGATTCAGGCCGAAGCGTTCAGCAGCGCCGAAGTCCGTCACGGCCCGATGGCGCTGATCGACGCGCATTACCCGCTGCTGGTATTCGCCCCGCGCGGTGCCGAACAGGCCGGCCTGATCAGCCTCGCGGCAGAGATGCGTCAACGTGGCGCCCGTGTGCTGCTCGCGGCACCGGACGACATCCTCGAGCGCGACCTGACCCTGAGCCGCGCCGAACACCCGGCCCTCGACCCGATTCTGGCGATCCAGAGCTTCTACGTGATGGCCGCTGGCCTGGCCGTGGCCCGCGGCATGAACCCGGATCAGCCGCGCCACCTGAGCAAAGTGACCCGTACGCATTAACTGAAGCAAGCCTGCAGGAGCTGCCGAAGGCTGCGATCTTTTGATTTTGATCCAAAAAACAACATCAAAAGATCGCAGCCTTCGGCAGCTCCTACAGGGACATCGAACCGAGATTTAACCGATGAGACCGAGCCATGCACAACAACAATAAAGAGCTGACCCTCAGCGCCCCGCTCAGCGGCCCGGTGCTCACGCTCGCCAAAGTCCCGGACGCGGTGTTCGCCAGTGGCGCGATGGGCGACGGCATCGCCATCGACCCGTTGAATGACACCCTGTACTCGCCCTGCGCCGGGGAGATCATCCACGTCGCCCGCACCGGCCACGCGCTGACCGTGCGCGCCGACAACGGCGCGGAAATCCTCCTGCACCTGGGCCTCGACACTGTCGAACTGAACGGCGAAGGCTTCTCGATGCTGGTCATGCAAGGCACGCGGGTCGACAAGGGCCAACCGTTGTTGCGCTACGACCTGGACAAGGTCGGCCAGCAGTGCAAAAGCCTGGTCAGCCTGCTGATCCTGACCAACAGCCAGGACTTCCAGGTACGCCCGATCACGCTCAAAGCGGTGAAAGTCGGCGAGCCGCTGCTGCACATCATTGCCCGCACCAGTACGGCGGCGAATGCTGAAGTGCTGGGTGGGCCAGCGGTTCAGGGTCAGGTGTTGGTGGCCCATCGTGGCGGTCTGCATGCACGTCCTGCGGCACTGATTCGCCAGACCGCACAAGGTTTCAATAGCCAGTCGCAGCTGCACTTCGCCGGCCAATCGGCGCCGTGCAACAGCCTGATCGGCCTGATGGGACTGGCCATCGGTGAACGGGATGAAGTGCAAGTCAGCTGCCAGGGACCGGACGCCGAAGCTGCGCTGCAGGCTTTGCTCAATGCGCTGGCGACCGCCCTGCCCGACGATCATCACGCCGCTGCGCCGGCCAGCGCCACACCGCGCAAACGTCCCTCCGAGGCTGGTGTATTGCAGGGTGTGTGCGCCGCACCGGGTCTGGTCGGCGGGCCGCTGTTTCGCTTGAATGCGATCAGCCTGCCGGCAGATACAGGCAGTCATGATCCGCGGGTACAACAGCAGGTGCTGGAGTCGGCGCTGAATCAGGTGCGCGGCGAAATCAACGCCACGCTCGCCCAAGCAAAAAAGCACAAGAACATCGATGAAGAAGCGATCTTCGCCGCGCATCTGGCACTGCTCGAAGATCCGGCCCTGCTCGACGCCGCGCAGCATGCTATCGACCAAGGCACAGCGGCGACCCACGCGTGGAGCCAGTCGATCGATGTGCAGTGCGAAGTGCTGCAACACACCGGCAGCGCGCTGCTGGCCGAACGTGCCAACGACCTGCGCGACCTCAAGCAACGGGTGCTGCGCGCCGTGCTCGGCGAAGCCTGGCATTACGACGTGCCGGCCGGCGCCATCGTTGCTGCGCATGAACTGACGCCGTCGGATCTGCTGCAACTCAGCGCGCAGGGTGTCGCCGGGTTGTGCATGGCCGAGGGGGGCGCGACGTCGCATGTGGCGATTCTGGCGCGCGGCAAAGGCCTGCCATGCCTGGTGGCGTTGGGCGCCGCTCTGCTCGATCAGCCGCAAGGTCAGTCGGTGGTGCTGGATGCCGATGGTGGCCGCCTCGAACTGGCGCCGAGCACCGAACGCCTGACCGAAGTGCAGCAGGCGCAAATGGACCGTCAGCAACGCCGCGATGCGCAACAAGCCCAAGCTCACTTGCCGGCCGAAACCCGCAACGGTGTGCACATCGAAGTGGTCGCCAATGTTGCCTCCTGCCATGAAGCGGCAGACGCCTTTGCCAACGGTGCCGATGGCGTCGGCCTGCTGCGCACCGAGTTTCTGTTCGTCGACCGGCAGACCGCGCCGGACGTCGAAGAGCAGCGCGCCGCCTATCAAGCCGTGCTCGATGCCATGGGCGAGCACTCGGTGATCATCCGCACCATCGACGTCGGCGGCGACAAGCAACTCGACTACCTGCCGCTGCCCGCCGAAGCCAATCCGGTACTCGGCCTGCGCGGCATTCGTCTGGCTCAGGCCCGTCCGGAAATTCTCGATCAGCAACTGCGCGCACTGCTGCAGGTCAGCCCGCTGCGCCGTTGCCGGATCCTGTTGCCGATGGTCACCGAAGTCGATGAACTGCTGCACATCCGCCAACAGGTCGATGCGCTGTGCCTGGAGTTGGGCATCCATCAGCGCCCGGAAATCGGCGTGATGATCGAAGTCCCGGCCGCTGCCCTGCAAGCCGAACAACTGGCCGAACACGCGGACTTCCTGTCCATCGGCACCAACGACCTGTCGCAATACACCCTGGCCATGGACCGAGATCACGCAGGTTTGGCCGCTCGGGTCGATGCCTTGCATCCGGCGCTGCTGCGGCTGATCGCCATGACCTGCGCAGGTGCGGCGGTGCACAAACGCTGGGTCGGCGTCTGCGGCGCCCTCGCCTCCGATCCACTGGCGACGCCGGTACTGATCGGCCTCGGCGTAACCGAGTTGTCGGTGAGCCCGGTGCAAATCGGTGAAATCAAGGATCGCGTGCGCCAGTTGCACGAGGCCGAATGCCAACGCCTCAGCCTCGACCTGTTGAAACTCAACAGCGCCGCTGCGGTTCGTCACGCCTGCCACCAGCATTGGCCTCTGCACTAACAACAAGCTCTCTATAAAGAGCAGGGAGAACCACCATGTACCAACTCTTCATCGAAGGCCTGCAACGCCTCGGCCGCGCGCTGATGCTGCCGATCGCGATCCTGCCGATCGCCGGCTTGCTGCTGCGTCTGGGTGACACCGACCTGCTGAACATCGCGATCATTCACGATGCCGGCCAGGTGATCTTCGCCAACCTGGCAATGATCTTCGCCATCGGCATCGCCGTCGGATTCGCCAAGGACAACAACGGCACCGCAGGCCTGGCCGGAGTGATCGGTTACCTGGTGATGATCTCCACGCTCAAGGTGCTCGACCCGAGCATCAACATGGGCATGCTCGCCGGGATCGTCAGCGGCCTGATGGCCGGGGCGCTGTACAACCGCTTCAAAGACATCAAGCTGCCGGAGTACCTGGCGTTCTTCGGCGGCCGGCGCTTCGTGCCGATCGTCACCGGGTTCGCCGCCGTCGGGCTGGGCGTAGTGTTCGGCTACATCTGGCCGCCGATCCAGCACGGCATCAATGCCTTCGGCGCGCTGATGATGGAAAGCGGCAGCATTGGTGCGTTCGTCTTTGGCGTGTTCAACCGCCTGCTGATCGTCACCGGCCTGCACCACATCCTCAACAACATGGCGTGGTTCGTGTTCGGCAACTTCACTGATCCGACCACCGGTGCTTTGGTGACGGGTGATCTGTCGCGTTACTTCGCCGGTGATCCAAAGGGCGGCCAGTTCATGACCGGCATGTTCCCGATGATGATCTTCGGTCTGCCTGCTGCGTGCCTGGCGATGTACCGCAACGCGCTGCCGGAGCGGCGCAAGGTCATGGGCGGGATCTTCCTGTCGATGGCCCTGACGTCGTTTCTGACCGGGGTGACCGAGCCCATCGAATTCGCCTTCATGTTTCTCGCCCCGCTGCTGTATCTGCTGCATGCGCTGCTGACCGGCCTGTCGATGGCGATCACCAATGCGCTGAACATCCACCTCGGTTTCACCTTCTCCGGCGGCTTCATCGACATGGTGTTGGGTTGGGGGCGCTCGACCAATGGCTGGCTGGTGATTCCGGTCGGGCTGGCGTACGCCGTGGTGTATTACGCGGTGTTTGATTTCTGTATTCGTCGCTTCAATTTGAAGACGCCGGGGCGTGAGGATGTGGCAGCGGCGGACAAGGCTGTTCTCACCGAGAATGAGCGCGCCGCGGCTTACATCAAGGCACTCGGTGGTGCGCAGAATCTGGTGACTGTCGGTGCCTGCACCACCCGTTTGCGTCTGGAAATGGTTGATCGCAACAAGGCTTCCGACGCTGACTTGAAGGCATTAGGCGCGATGGCCGTGGTACGCCCGGGCAAAGGCGGCAGCTTGCAGGTGGTGGTCGGGCCATTGGCCGACAGCATCGCCGACGAAATCCGCCTCGCCATGCCAGCGCTGGGGCGTGCGTTGGCGGCGGCGCCTGCTGCGGTGGTCGAAGAATCGAAAGCTGTATTGGTCGCTGCACCGGAAGCTCAACAATGGCTGACTGCGTTGGGCGGTAGCGAGAATATGCTGCAGCTGGACTGCATCGCACTGACGCGTATTCGTGTGCAACTGGCCGATGGTAAAGCGTTGTCCGAGGCTCAGTTGAAAGAGCTGGGTTGCCAGGGTGTCAGCCCGTTGGAAGGTGGGGTCTGGCATTTGTTGATTGGTGAGAAAGCGGCGAGTTTGAGTGGGGCGATTGAGGCGTTGGTTAATCGGAGTGAGGTCAGCGCCAAGGTTTGACTCGCCGGCGTCTGGGCGGGCCTCTTCGCGAGCAAGCTCGCTCCCACATTGACCTGTGTACGCCGGTCAAATGTGGGAGCGGGCTTGCTTGCGAAGAACGATAACGCGGTGATCCTGAGAGATCAGGTCTGTGGATCGACTCGATCCAGCGCGCGGTTTACCGCGAGTTCGGCGAGCATGACGATTTGCTGGATCGCCAGTGCGGTGCTGCGTTGCAGACCGCTGAGTTCGTTGGCGAAGTTGCTGGCCATGGCACTGGCGCAGGCCAACGATTCGTAGGCGTGGGCTAGCAGGGTTTCTGTGTCGATGCTGGGGTTGACCAGGAACATCGTGCTGGGCTGATGCGCCTCAGCGGATTGCGGGGTGAAGTAGAAATCGACAGCGCGCTTGATGGCTTCACGGTCTTTTGTCAGGTCTTCGACGCGGATGGCGTCGGCGGGTGGAGATGTGGCTCTGTGGGGTGGGTCGGGGATCAGTTTGTCCATCGAACAAGTCCTTTTAAGTGTTGTAGCCACTTGCTCCCGATCTCACTCGGAGAAGAGGTGGCAGCCATGTACGGAGTGAGATTACCGGTAAGGACCCCAAATCCGGCCGGACCGAAGTCCGCCCGTACATAGCCGCCATAAGGAATTGCTGACAGCGAAAGCTGGCCGCAATTATGGGGGCACTTGTCTGGGGATCCAAATCGGGTATCTCACCTCCCGATCGCTGAATTGGCAGCGACAGACAAAGCCTAGAGACCGGACGTCCGAGGGACAACCTGAAAACCTTGTGGGAAGGTTCTGGTAGTTCCACACACTCTTAAACACAAAACATCCCGTGTAGGAGCTGCCGAAGGCTGCGATCTTTTGATCTGGCCTTTGACTGTAAAAAACCAAAGTCAAAAGATCGCAGCCTTCGGCAGCTCCTACAGGTGAGTACTGCACCCGATAGAAATTGGTCGTTTTTCAGGCCGCCATCGCTGGCAAGCCAGCTCCCACAGTTTTGATTTGTGTATACCCCATGCGGCGCAGCCGCCCACTTAACACGATGAGCGTTAGCTCGAGTACCGCTTTTGATCTTGATCCACGGGCGACATCGGAAGGCTGAGCGGAGGGATTGATCCGGGGGTGGGAGCGCAGCGACCGTTTGGCGCAGCCAAACACAGCGAGAGGAGGTGCAGCGAAGCAAACCGTAGGCGCTGCCCCCGGATCGATCCCGCAGCGAAGGGACCCCGAGCCCCAGCGAGCGGGCCGAACGCAGGAGCAAGCGTTTTTTTGCTTACTTTTTTTAGGCGTTTGTAAAAAAAGTGAGTCGCCGTAAGGGCGAAACCGCCAGCCGCCGCACCCGAAGCAACGGATACTCACTCAATCAGACAGAGCATGGTCGCCTATAAGGGCGCCATCGCTGGCAAGCCAGCTCCCACAATGAAACGCAGTCCCCCCTCAAATCGCAGGTAACAAAAAACCCGCAGACAATCACTCATCTGCGGGTTTCCCGTTCCAGCGGCAGAAAGATCAGAAATCCTCCAGCCGCCACACCTCATAAGCCGGCGTCTCGTAAGGGTGACTCAACTTCAAAGCCGCCACCACCTCACGAATCAGCTCATCACAAACCACAAGCTCAACCTTCCATTCCTCGACCCGCTCAACCCGCCCCGCCTCGCCAATGAACGGCTGACTGCCGTCCAAAGGCCGAAACTGACCAGACCCAAGCACCTGCCACGCACAGTGGTCATAGTCCCCGATCCGCCCACCACCGGCAGCGAATACAGCGTCCTTGACCACCTCGACATGACTGTCGGGAACAAAAAACGCGAGCTTGTACACAGGCCTCAGTTCACCCAGACGCGCGCGTTACGGAACATGCGCATCCAAGGAGCATCTTCGGTCCAGTCCTCCGAACGCCACGAGTTCTGCACCGCGCGGAATACCCGCTCCGGGTGCGGCATCATGATCGTCACACGACCGTCGCGGCTGGTAAGGCCGGTGATCCCGCGCGGCGAACCGTTCGGGTTGGCCGGGTAGGCTTCGGTGACCTTGCCGTGGTTGTCGACGAAACGCATCGCCACGCAACCGGACAGATCGGCTTCCAGCAAGGCTTCTTCGCTGGAGAACTCGGCATGGCCTTCACCGTGCGCGATGGCGATCGGCATGCGTGAACCGGCCATGCCCTGCAGGAAGATCGAGTTCGATTCCTGGATCTGCACCATCGCCACGCGCGCTTCGAACTGCTCGGAGCGGTTGCGCACGAAGTGCGGCCAGAACTCGCTGCCCGGGATCAGCTCGTGCAGGTTGGACATCATCTGGCAGCCGTTGCACACGCCGAGGGTGAAGCTGTCGTTACGCTCGAAGAAGCCCTGGAATGCATCGCGGGCACGGCTGTTGAACAGTGCCGACTTGGCCCAGCCTTCACCGGCGCCGAGGACGTCGCCGTAGGAGAAACCACCGCAGGCCACCAGGCCTTTGAACTCGTTCAGGTCAACACGGCCGGCGAGAATATCGCTCATGTGCACGTCGATCGCGTTGAAACCGGCGCGGTCGAACGCCGCCGCCATTTCCACCTGACCGTTGACGCCCTGCTCACGCAGCACGGCAACCTGTGGGCGGATGCCTTTCTTGATGTAAGGCGCGGCGATGTCCTGGTTGATGTCGTAGCTCAGCTTGACGCTCAGGCCCGGGTTGTCCTCTTCCAGCAGCGCATCGAACTCTTGCTCGGCGCAGTCGGCGTTGTCGCGCAGGCGCTGGATCTGGTAGCTGGTTTCAGCCCAGGTACGTTGCAGCAGACGACGCTGGCCTTCGAACACGGTGTCACCGTTGAAGGTGATGTTGATCTGGCCATTGTTGATCGGCTGACCGATCACGGAAACGCAGTCACCCAGACCGGCAGCGCTGAATTGGGCGAGGATGTCCGGGGTCGCGTCCTGGCGAACCTGGATCACGGCACCCAGTTCTTCGTTGAACAGGATGGCGGCGATTTCTGCCGAGGATTCAGCAACGCTGTCGAGGTTCAGGCTCAGACCGCAGTGGCCGGCGAAGGCCATTTCCACCACGGAGGTCAGCAGACCACCGTCGGAACGGTCGTGGTACGCCAGCAGGTGACCGTCGGCGTTGAGGCCCTGGATCACCGCGAAGAAGGCTTTCAGGTCTTCGGCGTCATCGACGTCCGGTGCCTGCTTGCCGAGCTTGCCGTGAACCTGAGCGAGGATCGAGGCGCCCATGCGGTTCTGGCCGCGACCGAGGTCGATCAGGATCAGATCGGTGGTGCCTTTGTCCATGCGCAGTTCCGGGGTCAGGGTCTGACGGATGTCAGCCACTGGGGCGAAACCGGTCACGATCAGCGACATCGGCGAGGTCACGGTTTTTTCTTCACCGTTGTCGTTCCAGCGGGTGGCCATGGACATCGAGTCCTTGCCGACCGGAATGGTGATGCCCAGCTCAGGGCACAGTTCCATGCCGACCGCTTTCACGGTGTCGTACAGACGCGCGTCTTCGCCCGGGTGGCCGGCAGCGGACATCCAGTTCGCCGACAGCTTGATGTCGGAGAGCTTGTTGATGCGCGAGGCGGCAATGTTGGTCAGGGTTTCGCCGATGGCCATGCGGCCCGACGCCGGAGCGTCCAGCAGCGCCAGCGGAGTACGCTCGCCCATCGCCATCGCTTCACCGGTGTAGACGTCGAAGCTGGTGGCGGTGACGGCCACGTCCGCCACCGGAACCTGCCAAGGGCCGACCATCTGGTCACGGGCCACGAGGCCGGTGATGGTGCGGTCGCCGATGGTGATCAGGAAGCTTTTGCTCGCCACGGCCGGATGGTGCAGGACGCGCTCGATGGAATCGGCGATGTCGAGGTTCGACGGATCGAAATCATCGCCCAGCTCGGCTTCGCGCACCACCGAACGGTGCATGCGCGGCGCCTTGCCCAGCAACACTTCCAGCGGCATGTCCACCGGGTTGTTGCCGAAGTGGCTGTCGGTCACGGTCAGTTGCGGTTCAGCGGTGGCTTCACCAACAACGGCAAACGGGCAACGCTCACGTTCGCAGATCGCCTTGAAGCGCTCAAAGTCAGCCGGGCCGACTGCCAGAACGTAACGTTCCTGGGATTCGTTGGACCAGATTTCGTGCGGGGCCATGCCCGGCTCGTCGTTTGGAATGTTGCGCAGTTCGAAACGGCCACCGCGGTCGCCGTCGTTGACCAGTTCCGGGAAGGCGTTGGACAGACCGCCCGCGCCCACGTCGTGGATGAAGCTGATCGGGTTCTTGTCGCCCAGCTGCCAGCAACGGTCGATGACTTCCTGGCAGCGACGCTCCATCTCAGGGTTTTCACGCTGTACGGAAGCGAAGTCGAGATCCGCCGAGCTGGTGCCGGTGGCCATCGAGGACGCGGCGCCGCCGCCCAGACCGATCAGCATCGCCGGGCCGCCGAGCACGATCAGCTTGGAGCCGACGACGATCTCGCCTTTCTTGACGTGCTCTTCACGGATGTTGCCCATGCCGCCAGCCAACATGATCGGCTTGTGGTAACCGCGAACTTCGTCACCGTGCGGAGTAGTGATCGACTGTTCGAAGGTACGGAAGTAGCCGGTCAGGGCCGGACGGCCGAATTCGTTGTTGAACGCGGCGCCGCCGAGCGGGCCTTCGATCATGATGTCCAGCGCATTGACGATGCGCTCAGGCTTGCCGTACGGCACTTCCCATGGCTGTTCGAAGCCCGGGATCTGCAGGTTGGACACGGTGAAACCGGTCAGGCCGGCCTTTGGCTTGGCGCCACGACCGGTGGCACCTTCGTCGCGGATCTCGCCACCGGAACCGGTGGAGGCGCCCGGGAACGGGGCGATCGCGGTCGGGTGGTTGTGGGTCTCGACCTTCATCAGGATGTGCACCGGCTCCTGCACCGCGCCGTACTGGCGGGTTTCCGGATCCGGGAAGAAGCGGCCGGCGACGTTACCGACGATCACCGAAGCGTTGTCCTTATAAGCGGACAGCACGCCTTCGTTGTGCATCTGGTAGGTGTTCTTGATCATGCCGAACAGGCTTTTTTCCTGGCTCTCGCCGTCAATATCCCAACTGGCGTTGAAGATCTTGTGGCGGCAGTGCTCGGAGTTGGCCTGGGCGAACATCATCAGTTCGATGTCGTGCGGGTTGCGCTTGAGACCGTTGAAGGCGTTGACCAGATAGTCGATTTCGTCTTCGGCCAGGGCCAGGCCCAGTTCAGTGTTGGCTTTTTCCAGCGCGGCGCGGCCGCCACCGAGGATGTCGATGGCGGTCAGCGGCTTCGGTTCGGCGTGGCTGAACAGACCGGCGGCCTGTTCCAGATTGCCCAGGACGATCTGGGTCATGCGGTCATGCAGCACGTCGGCAATCTGCTGGGCTTCGGTGTCGCTGAACTGGCCGGCCACGTAGAACGCGATGCCGCGCTCCAGACGCTGAATCTTGCTCAGGCCGCAGTTGCGGGCGATGTCGCTGGCCTTGCTCGACCATGGCGAGATGGTGCCGAAACGCGGCAACACCAGGAACAGACGGCCGGTCGGCTCTTGTACCGGAACGCTTGGGCCGTACTTCAGAAGGCGCGCAAGCACCTGCTGTTCGTCGCCGGTCAGGACGCCGGTGACTTCGGCGAAGTGAGCGAATTCAGCATACAGGCCATTGACAGCTGGAACCTTCTGGCTCAGTTGCTCAAGGAGTTTGCTGTGGCGAAAGGCAGAAAGGGCAGGAGCGCCGCGCAGGATCAACATCTTCGGGACAGCCTCGGGAAGGGGTGTGCTTTGAGGCCGTGCATTCTAGCCTAAACCGCCCTCAACATCACCCGAAACGCTACGCACGGTTGCACTCGGATATCAATCTGTGTTTCTGCCTTTGAAGTCAAATTTCGAGCGTGTGCGGGCCACGCTTATTTTTTCTGTCACAAAATGCCGTTCAGCCCCATTCCTGCGGGGTTTCGTGCGGTTTTGTGATCTCTAGCAGACAAGCCCCTCACTGTCGAGATATGGCGCCCGCAGCCGTTTGCGTATACTGCGCACATGTTTTTCCCAACGGCTTTGCGTCCGCGGTACGCCAAATGGCTGATCGCAACCGGACTCTTCCTGATGCTCGGCGGCTGTGTTGATAAACCCAACACACTCGAGCGCGTAAAGGAGGATGGTGTGCTGCGGGTGATTACCCGTAACAGCCCCGCCACCTACTTTCAGGATCGCAGCGGTGAAACCGGCTTCGAATACGAGCTGGTGAAGCGCTTCGCCGACGATTTGGGGGTCGAACTGAAGATCGAGACCGCCGACAACCTCGACGACCTGTTCAACCAGATCGGCAAGCCGAACGGCCCGGTACTGGCGGCGGCGGGCCTGGTCAGCAGCGAGGAGCGCAAGAAGCAGGTGCGGTTCTCCCACTCCTACCTCGAAGTCACCCCGCAGATCATCTATCGCAACGGCCAGTCGCGGCCTACCGACCCGGGCGATCTGGTCGGCAAGAAGATCATGGTGCTCAAGGGCAGCACCCACGCCGAACAGCTAGCGGAGCTGAAAAAGAAATTCCCCGGCATCGAATACGAAGAATCCGACGCCGTGGAAGTGGTCGACCTGTTGCGCATGGTCGATGAAGGCCAGATCGACCTGACGCTGGTTGATTCCAACGAAGTGGCAATGAACCAGGTGTACTTCACCAACATCCGTGTGGCCTTCGACCTCGGGGATGCGCGCAGCCAGAGCTGGGCGGTGGCCGCCGGCGAAGACAACAGCCTGCTCAACGAGATCAACGCCTACCTCGACAAGGTGCAGAAGAACGGCACCCTGCAGCGCCTGAAAGACCGTTACTACGGCCACGTCGATGTCCTCGGCTACATGGGCGCCACCACCTTCGCCCAGCACCTGCAGCAGCGCCTGCCCAAATACGAACAGCACTTCAAGGCCTACGCCAAGAAAGAGAAAATCGACTGGCGCCTGCTCGCGGCCATCGGTTATCAGGAATCGCTGTGGCAACCGGCGGTCACTTCGAAAACCGGCGTGCGCGGTTTGATGATGTTGACCCAGAACACCGCTCAGGCGATGGGCGTGTCGAACCGGCTCGATCCCAAGCAAAGCATCATGGGCGGCGCCAAGTACCTGGCCTACATGAAGGATCAGCTCGACGAGTCGATTCAGGAACCGGACCGTACCTGGTTTGCGCTGGCGGCGTACAACGTCGGCAGCGGCCACCTCGATGACGCGCGCAAACTGGCATCCCGCGAAGGCCTGAACCCGGACAAGTGGCTGGACGTGAAGAAGATGCTGCCGCGCCTGTCGCAGAAGCAGTGGTACAGCAAGACCCGCTACGGCTATGCCCGGGGCGGCGAGCCGGTGCATTTCGTGGCGAACATCCGTCGCTACTACGACATCCTGACCTGGGTGACCCAGCCGCAGCTTGAGGGCGATCAGGTGGCCGAAGGCAATCTGCATGTGCCGGGGATCGACAAGTCAAAACCGGCTCAAGAGCCTGCCCCGCTCTAAAAGCAAAAGATCGCAGCCTTCGGCAGCTCCTACAGGGTTTTGCGTACATCTGTAGGAGCTGCCGAAGGCTGCGATCTTTTGATCTTCAGCCTTTGAGCGCAGCTGCCAGAATCAGCGCCTTCATCTCGGCCACCGCAGATTTGAAGCCCACGAACAACGCATGTGCCACCAGCGCATGGCCGATGTTCAATTCGTTAATGCCCTTGATCGCTGCCACTGCTTCGACGTTGTGATAATGCAGGCCATGCCCGGCATTGACGATCAGGCCCTGCGCCAGACCAAATGCTACGCCGTCCGCCACACGCTTCAATTCCTCAGCAACTTCGGTCGGGGTTTCGGCATCGGCGTAACGCCCGGTGTGCAGCTCGATGGCCGGTGCACCAACGCGCTTCGACGCAGCGATCTGGCGCTCGTCGGCATCGATGAACAGCGACACTTCGCTGCCGATCTTCGACAGGCGCGCGACCGCCGCCTTGATCCGCTCTTCCTGCCCCGCTACATCCAGACCGCCTTCAGTGGTCAGTTCCTGACGGGTCTCCGGGACCAGGCAGATGTGCGCCGGACGGATGCGCTCGGCGAACGCCATCATTTCTTCGGTGACGCCCATTTCGAAGTTCATGCGGGTCTGCAGCACATCCTTGAGCAGCAACACGTCGCGCTCCTGAATGTGCCGGCGGTCTTCACGCAAGTGCACGGTGATGCCGTCGGCGCCCGCCTCTTCCGCGTCCAGCGCTGCCTTGACCGGATCCGGGTAGCGTGTGCCACGGGCCTGACGCAGGGTGGCGACGTGGTCGATGTTCACGCCAAGAAGAATGCGATTGCTGGTGGTCACGGATGCGCTCCTGAAGGGAAAGATTCGGCGCACAGCATATCAGGGCTTGCGAAATAGCTCGCGGCTGACGAGGGGCCGACCGCCCAAATGAACGGCCAGTGCCTGACGCATCAGACGCTTGGCCGCCGACAGTGCACCGGGCGCGGTCCAGTCGGCTTCAGCCATGGCCAGTAACTCGACGCCGTTGAACAGACCCGGCTGCAACAGGAAGACGCGCTCTAGCCCGGCATCCACTTGCAGGCGATAGAGGCCGTCCGCAGCCACTGGCTCGCCGTGGATGTCAGTGCTCATCGAGAAGCCGTAACCGAGATCGTCCAGCAGGCGCCATTCGAACGAGCGCAACAACGGCTCCAGCGGGCGGCCTTCGGCCAGGGCCAGCAGGGTTGCAGCGTAGTGATCGAACACCGCCGGGTGCGGATCTTCGGCGGGCAGCAGGCGGATCAGCAGCTCATTGAGATAGAGGCCGCTGAACAGTGCATCACCGACCATCCAGGTCGCGTTGCCGGCACTTTCCATGCGCCCGACATTCTTCAACTCACCCTTGCCACGAAACTCGACTTCCAGCGGCACGAACGGTCGCGCCAATGTCCCGGCCTTGCCCCGCGCACTGCGCAACACCGCCCGCAGCCGACCTTGCGGCGTGAGGAAATCGACCAGCGCGCTGGTTTCGCGGTAGGCGCGCGAATGCAGGACGTAGGCGGGTTGGGCAGGAGGTGGGGTTTGCGACATGGAGTTCTCGATGAAGAAACGCAGTCTTGAGATCAACATAAACCAAATGTGGGAGCGGGCTTGCCCGCGATGGCGGATTCACATTCAACATCTCTGTTGAACATTACATCCTCATCGCGGGCAAGCCCGCTCCCACAGGGTTCTCTGGTTTAAACAGGAACCGAGATTTTTTACAGGTCGCCGTAACCCAGCGAACGCAGAGCACGCTCGTCGTCGGACCAGCCGCCCTTCACCTTCACCCACAGGTTGAGCATGATCTTGGCGTCGAACAGCAACTCCATGTCCTTGCGCGCTTCGGTGCCGATACGTTTGATGCGCTCGCCCTTGTCGCCAATGATGATCTTCTTCTGGCCGTCACGCTCAACGAGGATCAGCGCATGGATGTGCAGGGTCTTGCCTTGCTGCTTGAACTCTTCGATCTCGACGGTGATCTGGTAAGGCAGTTCGGCGCCCATCTGACGCATGATCTTCTCGCGCACCAGTTCGGCAGCGAGGAAGCGGCTGCTGCGATCGGTGATCTGGTCTTCCGGGAAGAAATGATCGTTCTCCGGCAAGTGATCGGCGATGACCTTTTCCAGCGCGTCGAGGTTGTGCCCTTGCTGCGCGGAAATCGGGATGATCTGCGCGTTCGGCAACTGTTCCTGCAACCACGACAGGTGTGGCATCAGCTCGGCCTTGTCTTCGATGCGGTCGGTCTTGTTCAGCGCGACGATCAGCGGACCGGTCACGTACTGTACGCGCTCCAGCACCATCTGGTCTTCTTCGGTCCACTTGGTGCGATCGACCACGAAGATCACCACGTCGACGTCTTTCAGCGCCGCCGAGGCGGTTTTGTTCATGTAGCGGTTCAGGGCCTTTTCGCCACCCTTGTGCATGCCGGGGGTGTCGACGTAGATCGCCTGCACGTCACCTTCGGTCTTGATCCCGAGCATGTTGTGACGGGTGGTCTGCGGCTTGCGCGAGGTGATCGCGAGCTTCTGGCCGAGGATGTGGTTGAGCAACGTCGACTTGCCGACGTTGGGACGGCCGACGATGGCAACGTAGCCACAGCGAGTTGCGTTTGTATCAGTCATTGCCATTCTCCACGCCCAGGGCAATCAGTGCTGCGGCGGCCGCTACCTGTTCGGCAATACGACGGCTCACACCCTGACCTCGGCTTTTTTCATTCAATAAGACCACTTCGCACTCGACGAAGAAGGTACGGCAGTGCGGCTCACCCTGGATGTCCACCACTTCATAGCGCGGCAGTTCACAACCGCGCGATTGCAGGTGTTCCTGCAGACGGGTCTTCGGATCCTTGTTGGTGTCGACCAGCGTCAGGCCTTCGAACTCACCGGCCAGCCAGGCCAGCACGCGCTCACGAGCGACGTCCATGCCAGCATCCAGGTAGATCGCGCCGATCAGCGCTTCGAGGGCGTCGGCCAGAATTGATTCGCGACGGAAACCACCGCTTTTCAGTTCGCCCGAACCCAGACGCAGGTAGTCACCCAGATCGAAACCACGGGCCAGCACGGCCAGTGTCTCACCCTTCACCAGGCGTGCGCGCAAACGCGACAACTGGCCTTCGCGAGCCAGCGGGAAGCGATCGAACAGCGCCTCGCCGGCGACGAAGTTGAGGATGGCATCGCCAAGGAATTCCAGGCGTTCGTTGTTACGCCCGGCAAAGCTGCGGTGCGTGAGGGCCAGCAGCATCAGCTCCTGATCCTTGAAGGTGTAACCGAGCTGGCGCTCGAGACGGCTTAGAGAAACGCTCACGGTTTACCCACGCTGAGTTCGTGGCTGGATTCCACTGCCATCGCCGGGGTACGGCGCAGGCCTGGGACAATTAACGCTGTGTTCAAAAATGACGTCCTGAATATCGTGGCTTCATGCCCTGGCGCCAATTTGTGTCGACGCCAGAAATGCATTCGGCGCTGTGGTCAACAGCGCCGTGATTGATTACTTGATCAGGCCAACCCGCGAGAAATTCGGCAGGTGGCTGAGTTTCGGTTCCGGCCAGCTCATCCAGACAGCGAAGGCTTTGCCGACGATATTCTGGTCGGGAACCATGCCCAGCAGATCCTTGGGAATGTTCGGGTCGTCCCAGTAGCGACTGTCGTTGGAGTTGTCGCGGTTGTCGCCCATCATGAAGTAGTGCCCGGCCGGCACGGTCCAGGTATGGTCCGGCGTCGCGCGGTAGCGGCTCATTTCCTTGCGGATCAGATGCTCGGCGGCGCCGAGTTTTTCCTTGTAGAGTTCCGCGCTGCCCAGCGTGCCCGGCTCGGAGCCGACCAGTTGCTCGGCAATCGACTCGCCGTTGACGAACAGACGCTTGTCGGCGGTGTAACGCACCGTGTCGCCCGGTACGCCGACTACACGCTTGATGTAGTTGACGTTCGGATCGCTCGGGTAGCGGAATACCATCACATCGCCACGCTGTGGATCACCGACTTCGATGATTTTCTTGTCGATCACCGGCAGGCGGATCCCGTAAGAAAACTTGTTCACCAGAATGAAGTCGCCGACGTCCAGCGTCGGTTTCATCGAGCCGGACGGAATCTGGAACGGTTCCACCAGGAACGAACGCAGCACCAGCACGATGAACAGCACCGGAAAGAACGACTTGCCGTATTCAACCAGCAACGGCTCTTTGTTCAGCTTCTCGACCACCACGGGCTCCGGCTGGCTGACACTGCCTTGATAAGAGGCAATCGCAGCACGCCGACGCGGCGCCAGGAACAGCAGATCGAGCAACGCCAACAGGCCGCAGACGAACACGGCGATGACCAGCAACAGCGGGAAATTTAGTGACATAGGACCTGACTATTCCAACCTGAGCACGGCGAGGAAGGCTTCTTGTGGAATTTCCACGTTGCCGACCTGCTTCATGCGTTTCTTACCGGCCTTTTGCTTTTCAAGCAGCTTTTTCTTACGGCTTACGTCACCGCCGTAGCATTTGGCCAATACGTTCTTTCTGAGTGCCTTGACGGTGGTCCGGGCGACGATCTGACCGCCAATGGCAGCCTGAATCGCCACGTCGAACATCTGACGAGGAATCAGTTCTTTCATCTTCTCGGTCAACTGGCGACCTTTGAAGTGCGAATTGTCACGGTGCACGATCAACGCGAGGGCGTCGACCTTGTCACCGTTGATCAGCACGTCCAGTTTCACCAGATTAGCCGATTGGTAACGATCGAAATGGTAATCCAGCGAAGCATAGCCGCGGCTGGTGGATTTGAGACGGTCGAAGAAGTCCAGGACCACTTCGTTCATCGGCAGGTCGTAGGTCACTTGGACCTGATTGCCGAGGAACAGCATGTCGACCTGTACGCCGCGTTTCTCGATGCACAGGGTGATGACGTTGCCCAGGTGTTCCTGCGGAACCAGGATGTTGGCGCGCACGATTGGTTCGCGCATGTCTTCGATGGCCGACACATCCGGAAGCTTGGACGGGTTGTCGACGTAAATCGTTTCACCGGTTTTCAACACCAACTCGAAAATTACCGTTGGCGCGGTGGTGATCAGGTCCAGGTCGTATTCGCGCTCCAGGCGCTCCTGGATGATCTCCATGTGCAGCATGCCGAGGAACCCGCAACGGAAGCCGAAGCCCAGGGCGTCGGAGCTTTCCGGGGTGTACTGCAGCGAGGAGTCGTTCAGGGTCAGTTTCTGCAGCGCTTCGCGGAAGTCCTCGAAGTCGTCGGAACTGACCGGGAACAGACCGGCGTAAACCTGTGGCTGGATGCGTTTGAAGCCGGGCAGCACTTCAACGTCCGGGGTCGAACTCAGGGTCAGGGTGTCACCGACCGGTGCACCGTGAATGTCCTTGATGCTGGCGATGATGAAGCCCACTTCGCCGGCCTTGAGGTCGGCAGTGGCAGTGTGTTTCGGGTTGAACACACCGACGCTGTCCACCAGGTGGATCTTGCCGGTGGATTTCACCAGGATCTTGTCGCCTTTCTTCACGCGGCCATGACGCACGCGCACCAGGGAAACAACGCCCAGGTAGTTGTCGAACCAGGAGTCGATGATCAACGCTTGCAGCGGATCTTCGATGTTGCCGGTCGGCGCAGGAATGGTCGCGACCAGACGCTCGAGCACTTCGTCGACACCCAGGCCGGTCTTGGCACTGCAGGTAACGGCGTCGGTGGCGTCGATGCCGATGATCTTCTCGATCTCGTCCTTGACGCGGTCCGGCTCGGCCTGTGGCAGGTCGATCTTGTTCAGCACCGGCATGACCTCGAGGCCTTGCTCGATGGCGGTGTAGCAGTTGGCCACGGACTGGGCTTCAACACCCTGACCGGCATCGACCACCAGCAATGCGCCTTCACACGCGGCCAGGGAACGGCTGACTTCGTAGGTGAAGTCGACGTGACCCGGGGTGTCAATGAAGTTCAGCTGGTAGGTGACGCCGTCTTTGGCTTTGTAATAGAGGGTAACGCTGTGGGCCTTGATGGTGATCCCGCGTTCGCGCTCCAGATCCATGGAATCCAGTACCTGGGCTTCCATTTCACGCTCGGCCAGGCCACCGCACATCTGGATGAAACGGTCAGCCAGCGTCGACTTGCCATGGTCAATGTGGGCGATGATGGAGAAATTGCGGATATGACTCAAATCACTCACGGATCAACACTCAAAAAGGCTGCAGGCTTGGCCCGCCGAAAAATAGCCGGGAATTGTACCTGATACACGGCGCAAGCGTCACGTTCGCCTGTCACCCGGATTGCATACGAAAACGCCCCGATCTGTCGATCGAGGCGTTTTCGCGGTTAAAGCATTGGCAACAACGCGGTCATCAACCGGCGCGTCGCAGCAACCAGACACCCGCCAGCGCACAGACCGTGGCCGGTACCAGCACCGCGAACAGCGGCGAGAAGCCAAACACCAGGCTCGACGGGCCGAGCAGATCCTGGACGATGCGGAAGGTGAAGCCTACCAGCACACCAGTGAACACCCGCTGACCGAGGGTCACCGAGCGCAACGGGCCGAAGATGAAGGAAATCGCCATCAGCACCAGCGCAGCGGTGACCAGCGGCTGCAACACCTTGACCCAAAATGCCAGCCAGTAACGACCGTTGCTCAGGCCTTGATCCGCCAGATAGTGGATATAGCCCCAGAGACCGGAAATCGACAGCGACTCAGGCGCCATCACCACCGTGTTGAGCAATTGCGGGCTCAGCGACACGTCCCACTCCTCGCTCGGCGCATTCACCACTTCGGTGCTGCGCTCGTGGAACACCGTGGTGGTCACGTCAGTGAGCAGCCAGCGCTTGCCGTCGAACTCCGCACGCTTGGCGAAGCTGGAGCTGAGCAGGTGGCGCTCTTTGTCGAAGTGATAGCGGGTCACGCCATACAGCAGGCCGTCGGGTTGCACGGCGTTGACATGGATGAACTCCTCGCCCTGACGGTGCCACATACCGTGTTTGGCGCTCTGCGCATCGCCGCTGCCTTGCGCCAGCGAGCGATTGGCCTGCGCCATGCTTTCGGTGGCCGGGGCCACGTATTCACCGATCAGCACACCGGCCAGCATCAGCACCAGCATGGGCTTCATGACCGCCCAGACAATGCGCCCGATGGACACACCCGCGGCACGCATCACCGTCAGCTCGCTGCTGCTGGCCAGACTGCCGAGGCCGATCAGACAGCCGATCAGCGCGGCCATCGGCAGCATTTCATACAGACGGCGTGGCGCCGTGAGCAGGACGAAGCTCAGCACATCGGTCAGGGTGTAGGTATCGCTGACGTCGCTCATCTCGTCGATGAAGGCAAACAGGGTCGCCAGACCCAGAATGATCGCCAGCACCGCGATGATCGCCACGAATACGCTGCTGCCGATGTAGCGGTCGAGTTTAACCACGGGCCACCTCCAGCGCAGCGCTGCGACGACTGGCCAGCTTCAGGCGCAACGGTTCCCAGTACAACAGGCCGAGACCGATGAACAGGAAGATCCCGTGCACCCACCACAGGCCAAGGGCCGGTGGAATCTTGCCTTTTTCGAGGGCGCCGCGGGCGGCAATCAGGATGGTCAGGTAAGCCATATAAAGAAGAATCGCCGGCAGCAGCTTCAGGAAACGGCCCTGACGCGGATTGACCCGCGACAGCGGCACCGCCATCAGGGTCACGATGAATACCAGCAACGGCAGCGAAATCCGCCATTGCAGTTCGGCCCTGGATCGCTCGTCGTCGGCGCTCAGCAGGGTCGAAGTCGGGATCGCATCACGGTCGGTAACTTCGTCGCTGGCATCGGGCTTGGGCAGCAATACACCGTAGGTGTCGTATTTGATCGCGCGGTAATCGGCCTGACCCGGGCTGCCGTCATAGCGATAGCCGTTGTGCAGGATCAGGTAGCGGTTGCCGTCCGAGTGGACTTCCTGCCGCCCCTTCTCGGCCACCAGTACGGAAATCCCGCGGTCTTTCTGATCCGAGCCGAGGTTCTTCTGCGAGATGAACACGCCGCCGAGGTTGACGCGATCGTCGGTCAGGCTTTCGGTGTAGGTCACCCGGGTACCGTCACGCAATGCCTGGAAACGGCCGGGTTCGAGGGTGTCGAACTCGGTCAGCGCGTCCTGCTTGTTCAGCAGCAGCTGAAACTGATTGGCGCCCTGCGGGGCCAGGCTCAGGCTCAGCCACGCGACGGCCAGTGCCACCAGCGTTGCCGGGAACAGGGTCATGCGCAGCAGACGCTGCTGACTCATGCCGGTGGCCGAGAGCACGGTCATTTCGCTTTCGAGGTACAACCGGCCGTAAGCCAGCAGGATCCCGAGAAACAGGCCCAACGGCAGGATCAGCTGCATGAAACCCGGCAGGCGGTAACCCATGATCAGGAACAGCGATCCCGGATCGAGTTGGCCCGCAGCGGCCTGGGCAAGGTATTTGATGAAGCGACCGCTCATGATGATGACCAGCAGCACGGCGCTGACGGCGCTCAGGGTCAACATCACTTCACGGGACAGATAACGGAAGACGATCAAACCAGACACTCCAGGGTTGTCAGGCTAAGGCGGCCAAACAAGCAAACGTTTCGAGCGACCCGCAAGGCAGAGCCGTCGAAAAAAGATGCGGCATTATCCTGTGATTGAGGGCGCCTGTCACTGCGCACACTCACCCAAGCGTAGATTCCGTTGAAGATCGCACAACCGAGGGTTGTCAGGCGCGGTGAGCGAGGTTCAAACTGCCGCCTTCGTCGCAGGCACAGACCTGCGCCTCTTCTATCTATAGGCAGGCGACTGCGGACACCGTCGAACGCCTGCGTGTTGACCATTCATTCAGGGATCCGGACATGGAACTGGTTGTAAAAAGCGTTAGCCCAGAAACGTTGAAAACCGCCACCCTGGTGGTTGCCGTTGGCGAAGGCCGCAAACTCGGCGTTGCCGCCCGACAGGTCGACGAGCTGAGCGGTGGCGCGATCAGCGCCGTACTCAAGCGTGGCGATCTGGCCGGCAAGGTCGGTCAAAGCCTGCTGCTGCACAGCCTGCCGAACCTCAAGGCCGAGCGCGTGCTGCTGGTCGGCGTGGGCAAGGATGAAGAACTGGGTGACCGTCCGTTCCGCAAAATCGTTGCCGGCATCCTCAACACCCTGAAAGGTCTGGGCGGCAGCGACGCCGTACTGGCCCTGGATGAAATCATCGTCAAGAACCGCGACAGCTACGGCAAGACCCGCCTGCTGGCCGAAACCCTGGTGGATGGCGAATACACGTTCGACCAGTTCAAGAGCCAGAAAGCCGAACCGCGCGCCCTGAAGAAAATCACCCTGCTGACCATCAAAGCCGCCCAGGCCGAAGTGCAGCGCGCGGTGAACCACGCGACCGCGATCGCCAACGGCATGGCGTTCACCCGCAATCTGGGCAACCTGCCACCCAACATCTGCCATCCGACCTTCCTTGGCGAACAAGCCAAGAACCTGGGCAAAGAGTTCAAGGATCTGAAAGTCGAAGTCCTCGACGAGAAGAAGATCAAATCACTGGGCATGGGTTCGTTCTACGCCGTCGGTCAGGGCAGCGCCCAGCCACCGCGCCTGATCGTCATGCAATACAACGGTGGCAAGAAGTCCGAGAAGCCTTACGCGCTGGTCGGCAAAGGCATCACCTTCGACACCGGCGGTATCAGCCTCAAGCCTGGCGCCGGCATGGACGAAATGAAGTACGACATGGGCGGCGCGGCCTCCGTGTTCGGTACCCTGCGTGCCGTCCTTGAGCTGAAGCTGCCGATCAATCTGGTGTGCATCCTCGCCTGCGCGGAAAACATGCCGAGCGGCACTGCGTCGCGTCCGGGCGACATCGTCACCACCATGAGCGGCCAGACCGTGGAAATCCTCAACACCGACGCCGAAGGCCGTCTGGTGCTGTGCGACGCGCTGACCTACTCCGAGCGCTTCAAGCCGCAAGCGGTGATCGACATCGCCACCCTGACCGGTGCCTGTGTGGTTGCACTCGGTGCACACACGTCTGGCCTGCTGGGCAACAACGACGAGCTGATCGAGCAACTGCTCAGTGCCGGCAAGGCCGCTGACGACCGCGCCTGGCAACTGCCGCTGTTCGACGAATACCAGGAGCAGCTGGACAGCCCGTTCGCCGACATCGCCAACATTGGCGGGCCGAAGGCCGGCACCATCACCGCCGCATGCTTCCTGTCGCGCTTCACCAAGAACCTTAACTGGGCGCACCTGGACATCGCCGGCACCGCATGGACCAGCGGCGGCAAGGACAAAGGCGCCACTGGCCGTCCGGTTCCGCTGCTGACCCAATACCTGCTGGACCGCGCCAAAGCCTGAAACCGATGAACCTGGGCGGCGTCACTCTACGGTGACGCCGTTCCAGGCTCAGGAACCGCAATGACCAAAGTCGACTTCTATATCCTGCCCAGCGCCGATCCTTCGGCTCGCCTGGACTTTGCCTGCAAGCTCACCGAAAAAGCCTGGCGCATGGGCCACCGCATCTACCTGCATTGCAGCGATGCTGCTCAGCGTGATGATCTCGATGCGCGCCTGTGGGCATTCAAGGGCGAAACCTTCGTCCCTCATGGCCCTGCCGATAGCGAACCGGACGGTTTGATTGTGCTGGGAGTCGGCGCGGACTGCGGCGCGCATCAGGATCTGCTGGTCAACCTCGACCTGAAAGTCCCGGCCTTTGCCAGCCAATTTGCCCGTGTGGCGGAAGTGGTGGTGGAAGATCCGACGATTCGCGCGGCGGCACGGGAGAGTTTCCGTTTCTACCGCGAACAGGGCTATCCTCTGCAAGATCACCGTTTACAGCGACTCTGAGTACGCCGATGGACACTCCAAAACCGCTGCAAAAGCCTGCGCACCTGCTGGACGATCTCGAATCGATCCGCCAGTTGCTCGGCGATGACAACCTGCAACCGCCACTGCTGACCGACACGGTCGATGACGGTGAACAGGAACAGATTCCTATGCTGTTCGAGGCCGTCGACGCCACGCCGCCGACCATCGAACCGACACCTGCTCCGGCTCCGGCACCCGCTGCCGCACCTGTGGATAAAGGCCCGGACGCCCTGCTGCACCTGGACAGCGAACTGCGCGCCGCCGCGCAATTGATCATGCAGGACGTGATCGACGACTTCGCACCGCACATTGAAACCGAAATCAAACGCCGCCTCGAGGCGCGGATGGAACGGTTGCTCAGCCAGTACGAATAACCCGGATAGATCCCCTTGTGGCGAGGGGATTTATCCCCGATCGGCTGCGCAGCAGTCGTGAACCCTGCGAATACGCAGCGTGATTGAGTTATTTGGGGCTGCTGCGCGGCCCATCGGGGATAAATCCCCTCACTACAAGGGTTCCCCCCAACATTAGTGTCCGCCCAGCCTCCCCCCGCTCGCCCTCGGCCCCATGCCCCGCTATACTTCCCGGCTTTTCCTGAATAAATGCCAATAGGGTCCCGCCGCGCATGGATAAGACCTACCAGCCGCACGCCATTGAAACTTCCTGGTACAACACCTGGGAGTCCGAGAACTATTTCGCACCGCAAGGCGCGGGCGATTCCTACACCATCATGATCCCGCCGCCGAACGTCACCGGCAGCCTGCACATGGGTCACGGTTTCAACAACGCGATCATGGACGCCCTGATCCGTTTCCGCCGCATGCAGGGTCGCAACACCCTGTGGCAGCCGGGCACCGACCACGCCGGTATCGCCACGCAGATGCTGGTGGAGCGCCAACTGGAAGCCACCGGCCAGAACCGCCACGACCTGGGCCGCGAAAAATTCCTCGAGAAAGTCTGGGAGTGGAAGGATCAGTCCGGTGGCAACATCAGCCGTCAGATCCGTCGCCTCGGTTCGTCCGTGGACTGGAGCCGCGAGCGCTTCACCATGGACGACGGCCTCTCGGAAGCGGTCAAGGAAGCCTTCGTACGCCTGCACGAAGACGGTCTGATCTACCGCGGCAAGCGTCTGGTCAACTGGGACACCAAGCTGCACACGGCGATTTCCGACCTCGAAGTGGAAAACCACGACGAAAAAGGTTTCCTGTGGAACCTCAAGTACCCGCTGGCCGACGGCGCGAAAACCGCTGAAGGCAACGATTTCCTGATCGTCGCGACCACCCGTCCGGAAACCATGCTCGGCGACTCCGCCGTCGCGGTTAACCCGAACGACGAACGCTACAAAGCCCTGATCGGTAAATTCGTCGAGCTGCCACTGGTCGGCCGCCGTATCCCGATCATCGCCGACGATTACTGCGACCCTGAATTCGGCACCGGCTGCGTGAAGATCACCCCGGCCCACGATTTCAACGACTACGAAGTCGGCAAGCGCCACAACCTGCCGCTGCTGAACATCTTCGACAAGAACGCCAACGTGCTGCCCGCAGCCCAGGTGTTCAACCTTGACGGCACGTTGAACGACAGCATCGACGGCAAGATCCCGGCCGAGTACGCCGGTCTCGAGCGTTTCGAAGCGCGCAAGCAGATCGTCGCTGCGTTCGACGCCGCCGGCCTGCTGGTCAGCGTCGACGATCACAACCTGAAAGTGCCGAAAGGCGACCGTTCCGGCACCGTCATCGAGCCGTGGCTGACCGACCAGTGGTACGTGTCGACCAAGCCTCTGGCCGAGCCGGCGATTGCCGCCGTTGAAGACGGCCGCATCCAGTTCGTGCCCAAGCAGTACGAAAACATGTACTTCTCGTGGATGCGCGACATCCAGGACTGGTGCATCAGCCGTCAACTGTGGTGGGGCCACCGGATTCCGGCGTGGTACGACGAGTCGGGCAAGGTCTACGTCGGTCGCGACGAAGCCGAAGTGCGTGCCAAGCACAACCTCGGCCCGGACGTTGCGCTGCAACAGGACAACGACGTGCTCGACACCTGGTTCAGCTCGGGCCTGTGGACGTTCTCCACTCTGGGTTGGCCGGAAAAGACCGAGTTCCTGAAGAAATTCCACTCCACCGACGTGCTGGTCACCGGTTTCGACATCATTTTCTTCTGGGTCGCCCGGATGATCATGCTGACGATGCACCTGATCAAGAACGAGGACGGCACCCCGCAGGTACCGTTCAAGACCGTTTACGTGCACGGCCTGGTGCGTGATGGCCAGGGCCAGAAGATGTCCAAGTCCAAAGGCAACGTCCTTGACCCGCTGGACATCATCGACGGTATCGAGCTGGAAGCCCTGGTGCAGAAACGCACCTCCGGCATGATGCAGCCGAAACTGGCGAAGAAGATCGAGAAGCAGACCCGCGACGAGTTCGCCGACGGCATTGCCAGCTACGGCACCGACGCCCTGCGCTTCACCTTCTGCTCGCTGGCCTCGACCGGTCGCGACATCAAGTTCGACATGGGCCGCGTCGAAGGCTATCGCAACTTCTGCAACAAGATCTGGAACGCCGCGCGTTATGTTCTGGACAAAGGTGAAGACTGCGGCCAGAACGGCGAAGCCTACGAGCTGTCGCTGGCGGATCGCTGGATCATCTCGCAACTGCAACGCACCGAAGCCGAAGTGACCCGTCAACTGGATCAGTTCCGTTTCGACCTCGCCGCGCAAGCGCTGTACGAGTTCATCTGGAACCAGTACTGCGACTGGTACCTGGAACTGTCCAAGCCAGTGCTGTGGGACGAAAACGCGCCGGTCGAGCGCCAGCGCGGCACCCGTCGCACGCTGGTGCGCGTGCTGGAAGTGGCGCTGCGTCTGGCGCATCCGTTCATGCCGTTCATCACTGAAGAAATCTGGCAGCGCATCGCGCCGCTGGCCGGTATTCAGGGCAAGACGATCATGCTGCAGCCTTGGCCAGTGGCCAACGAAGAGCGCATTGATCCGGCCGCCGAGGACGACATCGAATGGCTCAAAGGTCTGATGCTCGGCACGCGCAACATTCGTGGGGAGATGAACATCGGCCCGGGCAAACCGCTGCCGATCTACCTGAAGAACGTCAGTGCTGAAGACCAGCGTCGTCTGACCGAGAACGAAGCGCTGCTGAAGAAGCTGGCGCGTCTGGAATCGATCACCGTGCTGGCCGCTGGCGAAGAAGCGCCACTGTCCGCCACCGCGCTGGTTGGCGAGATGGAAGTGCTGGTGCCGATGGCCGGCCTGATCGACAAGGGCGCCGAGCTGGCGCGTCTGGACAAGGAAATCCTGCGTCTGCAGGGTGAAGTCCAGCGAGTTGGCGGCAAGCTGTCGAACGCCGGTTTCGTTGACAAGGCCCCGGCCGAAGTCATCGAGAAGGAACGCGCCAAACTGGCCGAGGCGGAACAGGCCTTGGGCAAACTGGCCGAGCAACACGCGCGGATTTCCAGCCTGTAAGGGCAAGCCGCAATGACAAAGGGAGGCCAAGTGGCCTCCCTTTTTTATTCCAGAACACCAATCCCCTGTAGGAGCTGCCGAAGGCTGCGATCTTTTGACTTTGATTTTTTTAAAAACAAGATCAAAAGATCGCAGCCTTCGGCAGCTCCTACATGCGTTCGGCGCATGACTCATCAATGTGGGACAATACCCGCCACTTTCAGCCATACCCGAATCGATCACACCCATGAACGCCCCCCGCACACCCAAACCTGCGCGCAACAAGCCTGATGCCGCGACCCCGGCCAAAGCCGTCGAGCCGCGTGAAAAGGCCAGCCTGCACCCGCGCAATCGCCATCAGGGCCGCTACGACTTCCCGGCGCTGATCAAGACCACGCCGGAACTGGCGAAATTCGTGATCACCAACCCGTATGGCAAGGAAAGCATCGATTTCGCCAGCCCCGACGCGGTGCGCGTGTTCAACCGGGCGCTGCTCAAAGCGTTTTATGGGATCGAGCATTGGGACATCCCGGCCGATTACCTCTGCCCGCCGGTGCCGGGCCGTGCCGATTACGTGCACTTTCTCGCGGACCTGCTGGCCAGCATGAACGACGGCAAGGTGCCGCGCGGCGCGATCGTGAACGTGCTGGACATCGGCATGGGCGCCAACTGCGTTTATCCGCTGATCGGCAACAGCGAATACCGCTGGCACTTCCTCGGCTCGGAAATCGACCCGACCGCCGTGGCTGCCGCCCGAGCCATCGTCCAGTCCAACGGGCTGAACAAGGTGATCCAGCTGCGCCAGCAGGAGAACCGCAAGCACATCCTGATTGGCTTGCTGGAGCCGGGCGAGCGCTTTGACCTGACCATGTGCAACCCGCCGTTCCACGCCTCGATGGAAGAGGCGACCAAGGGCAGCGAGCGCAAATGGCGCGCACTGGGCAAGGCTGATCCGAAACGCAAACTGCCGGTGCTGAACTTCGGTGGTCAGTCTGCCGAGCTGTGGTGTGAAGGCGGTGAAGCGCGTTTCGTGACGCAACTGATCGCCGAGAGCGCGAACTTCCAGCACAAGGTGCTGTGGTTCAGCACCCTGGTCTCGAAAGCCTCGAACCTTCCGGCCATCGAAACCGCCCTGAAAAAGGCCGGCGTGCTGGAAAGCCAGGTGGTGGAGATGTCGCAGGGGCAGAAACAGAGCCGCTTCGTGGCGTGGACCTTCCAGACCAAGTCCGAGCAGCAGATCTGGCGTCGCGAGCGCTGGGTTCGCTGATTCTGTAGGAGCTGCGGCACGCTGCGATCTTTTGATCCTGCTTGAAAACAAGATCAAAAGATCGCTGCCTCGTTTCACTCGACAGCTCCTACAGGGCGGCGTAACGCCTTGCCAAATCGCAGGCACAAAAAAACCGTGCCCGGATCGCTCCGGTGCACGGTTTTTTATCGCTGCGTCTTACTTGTTCACAGCGTCGGTCAGGCCTTTGGCCACAACCAGCTTGATCACTTTCTTGGCAGGGATTTCGATGGCAGCGCCAGTCGAAGGGTTACGGCCAGTGCGGGCAGGACGCTCGGTCACTTTCAGCTTGCCGATACCTGGCAAGGTGATTTCGCCGCCGTTTTCCAGCTGATCGGCAACGATTTGGCCCAGTTGGTCCAGAGCGTTACGCGCGGTGGTTTTCGGCGCGTCGATAGCTTCAGCGATGTCGGCGATCAGTTGGTCTTTAGTAAGAGCCATGTAGTGTTCCTTCCCTATCAAATTCATATGGATTGCAGAGTGCAGTGTCAGCCATCGAGCCCGATCTTCTGGATCTGGCACCCTCGGCGATAACCACGACGAGTCGGGTTATAGATACCGAAATCAGGGTTTGGTTCGACCTGACAAATGCTGATTGCACGCTTAACGCAGTGACTTCGCGTAAGACCGGGCAAAACTAGCACAGAGACGGGGAAATATCCGCCTCTAGCTACCCATTTGGTCAGGTTTATTGCTCTAAATCGGTAAAAAACTGCATAAGCACAGGCGCTTGCCCCGGATTTAGCCTTCAACCCCGTGATTACGCGACCACGGGCCACAATTTTCAAGTCATCCCCCATTCATGTAGGAGCTGCCGAAGGCTGCGATCTTTTGACTTTGATTTTTCAAAAACAAGATCAAAAGATCGCAGCCTTCGGCAGCTCCTACAGGGAGCCTCGGATGGAGTTTGCGGTACACTGGGCGCTTTTTCGGGGGAGCCCGCCCTCCTCCCTTCCACCAGCCGAGAAGCCCATGCCGATCCGTCATTGCATCGTCCACCTGATCGACAAAAAACCCGACGGCACGCCCGCAGTTCTGCACGCCCGCGACTCCGAACTGGCTGAGTCCGCGGCCATCGAGAACATGCTTGCCGACCTCAACGAGAGCTACAACGCCAAGCAAGGCAAAGCCTGGGGCCTGTTCCATCCGGAATCCGGCGCGTTTCCGTTCAGCGGCTGGCTGAAGGAATACATGGAAGGCGGCCAGAACTTCACTGCGTTCAGCAAAGTCGCGGTCGAGCATCTGCAGAAACTGATGGAGGAATCGAACCTGTCGGTCGGCGGCCACGTGCTGTTCGCCCACTATCAGCAAGGCATGACCGACTACCTGGCGATCGCCCTGCTGCACCACAGCGAAGGCGTGGCGGTGACCGACGAGCTGGACGTCACCCCGTCGCGTCATCTCGACCTCGGCCAACTGCACCTGGCGGCGCGGATCAACGTCTCCGAGTGGCAGAACAACAAGCAGTCCAAGCAGTACATCTCGTTCATCAAGGGCAAGAACGGCAAGAAGGTTTCGGAGTACTTCCGCGACTTCATCGGCTGCCAGGAAGGCGTCGACGGCCCTGGCGAGACCCGCACCCTGCTCAAGGCCTTCAGCGACTTCGTCGAGAGCGAAGACCTGCCGGAAGATTCCGCTCGCGAGAAAACCAAGACTCTGGTCGATTACGCCAGCAGCCAGGCCAAGCTCGGCGAGCCAATGGGCCTGGAAGAGCTGTCGGAGCTGATCGACGAGGAGCGCCCGAAGGCCTTCTACGATCACATCCGCAACAAGGACTACGGTCTGTCGCCGGAAATTCCGGCGGACAAACGCACCCTCAACCAGTTCCGCCGCTTCACCGGCCGCGCCGAAGGCCTGTCAATCAGCTTTGAAGCGCACCTGCTGGGTTCGAAGATCGAATACGACGAAGAGGCCGGTACCTTGATCATCAAGGGCCTGCCGACCTCGCTCACCGATCAGCTCAAGCGCCGCAACTGATGCTGGGCAATGTGCTGAAGAAGGTTGCGCTGGTTCTGCTGGTGGTGGTGATCTATCAGAACTGGGGCAAGATCGAGCGGGTGTTCAACCCGTCGCAGATGGTTTCTGAGCAGACGCGGGCGCAGGCCCGTGTCGTGCTGTATGCCACCGACTGGTGCGGCTACTGCAAGCAGACAAAGCGTTTTCTCGACAGCAAGGGGATTGCTTTCCGGGAATTCGATATCGAGAAGGACGCCGAGGCGCGTAAAGCGTATGAGGCGCTGGGCGGGCGCGGGATTCCGCTGATCGACGTGAATGGCACGTTGATTCGCGGATTCGACCCGGACGAAATCCTCGCTGCCCTGCAGTAACAGCAAGATCAAGATCAAAAGATCGCAGCCTTCGGCAGCTCCTACATGAGATCGGTGTGGGAGCTGCCGGAGGCTGCGATCTTTTGCTTTTAGCGGGCTTCGATGCGGAAACCAAAGCGCGGGAAGTGCACGTGCACCACGCCGCCACGCGGGTCTTCGCGGCGCAGGATCAGCTCTTCGCGGCCAGCAAACAGCAACTCGCCTTCCACCGGATCCACCCCGTAGTCAATGGCAGCAATCGCCACCTGCTGCCCGGCCGTGAACCCGTTCGGATCGACAAACTGCTCATCCGGCAACGCCGCCGGCGTCGAGGTGCGCGCCACTTGCAGCGCCTCCTCGGCGCTCATTTCGCTCGCGGCGCCATGGCCAAAGCCCAGCACACGCCCAAGCCAGGCCGTCACGGCCGGATATTCATCGACCAACGGCGCAGTGACGTGCGTCGCCTTGAGGAACCATAGCGGATGCGCCAGGGCGAAGTCGGCAATCGACGGCTCACCGAACAGAAAGTCGCCCTGCTCGCGCTGCAACTGCTGCTCCAGGCGCGACATGATCGTTGGCCATTGGTGTTTGGCCTGTTCGGCCGGCAACCGCGTGGCGCTGCCACCACTGAACAGACCGGCACGGTCAGCCATGAACGCCTTGATCGCTTCCGGCGGCAACTTGCCGAAACGCACCGCCACCGATTCTGGCTGGAACACCAGGCTGACCGCATGCTGGAACACCACCGAATCGGCCCATGCCGCGAAGCTGACACTGATCATTTCCTGACCTTCCGGAAAAAACGCCGGCAGGGCTTTTTCCTGCTCCAGGCGACGGGCGATCAACGAGGTGTCGCAATAGATGTCGGCGCCGACCTGCAACACCGGAGTCTTGCGGTAGCCGCCAGTCAGCGCGGTCAGATCCGGCTTGGGCATCACCGGCGAGATGTGCACCGAGCGCCAGGACAAGCCTTTGAAGCCCAACAGCAGGCGAGCCTTTTCGGCAAATGGAGAGGTCGGGTAATGATGCAGAATCAACTCGGACATGCTCGGCTCCGCCGCACAGAAAGTGAATCGGCAGCTTAGCGTGCATTTGATTAGCAGCCTACAGATCTGGCTGATGGGAACCGATCAGTCAGATTGATAAGACGCGACCAGGCATTCCTTGGCGCTTTTGCGCAGCTTCTTGATCAAGCGTTCCTGGCGCAACGCATCGCTCTTGTCGCGGCAACGTTCGGTGTAGACCAGCGCCATCGCCGGGCTGGACAGGAAGAAGCGCGCGCCCTTGCCGCTCTGATGCTTGGCAAAGCGCCGCACCGGATCGTCGCTGATCCCGCAATACAGCGAGCCGTTGGCCGCGCGCACGAGATAGACGAACCAGGATTTGCTCACGGGTTCGACAACATCAACCGGTTTTTCGCTGAGGCTGGTCACTTCGGGATCTGGACGTGCAGGAAACAGGCCGCGATCTTATCAGCGACCGGCCTGAAATGCCTTCAGCCCTTTCAGCGCCTGTGCGCGAACGGCATTGCGCACCAGCGATGTCCAGCCCAGCAGCAAGCCCTTGAAACCCAACGCCTGACGCGACCAGCGCCACAGGTCGAAGTGATCGTGATGCTCGCAGATCTTGCCGTCACGAAAGACGAAGCGCGCCTGAATATCGTTAATCACCACGTTGCCGGTCTGGCTGAACAGATACGTCGCCACCCAGTGCGCGCCACCGCTGCGCTCGTCGGCGCGGACATTGTCGAAGGTCAGGGAGAAGTCCTTGGCGCGAGTGGTGAGCATGCGCCACATGTCCCCGGCATCGCGCCCGCGCAACTCGCCGAAGGCCGGATCGCTGAACACCACGTCATCGGTGTAGCACGCGGCCATGGCCTCGGCGTCGAGGCGCTGGAAGGCCTGGTAGAAGCGGGTGATCAGGGCGGCGTGGGCTTCGCTCATGGGCAAACTCCGGGAAATGGACAGATTGCCAGCACGATAAGCTGCAAATCGCAGAAACACTATCGGCATTCGCAAAGCGAATACCACGCAAGATTTAAAGCACCGCAAAAACTGTGGGAGCGAGCCTGCTCGCGAAGAAGCCGGCACATTCAACATGATCGGTGCCTGAACCATTGTCTTCGCGAGCAGGCTCGCTCACACATGGGATATCACTGGCCCCAAAAAAGGGTTACGCGTCAGATCTTTTCGCTTTGCACTTGCACGTACAGCGCCCGGCCGGCACCAAGGCCGGCAACGATCGCACCGGTGCCGATGATGCCGAAAATCCAGCCCACGGCATTCCAGCCGCCAGTCCAGTCATGCACCACGCCGACGGCGAACGGCCCCATCGACGCCAGGGTGTAGCCGAAGCCCTGGGACATGCTCGACAGGTTCGCTGCCACATGCGAGTCCCGCGAGCGCAGCACGATCAGGGTCAGCGCCAGACTGAACGTACCGCCCTGCCCCAGCCCCAACAGAATCGCCCAGCCCCACAGCCCTTCAATCGGCGCATACAGGCAACCGAACAGACCGCCGAGGGTCAGCGCCATCACCACCACGATCGCCAGACGCTGATCCTTGCCCCGGGTCGCCAGCCACGGCGCCGCGAGGGAGCTGGCGAGCTGGATGATCACCGAGCCGGACAGCACCAGGCCGGCCTGGGTCGGAGTCAGACCACGACCGATCAGGATCGACGGCAACCAGCCGAACACGATGTACGCCAGCGACGATTGCAGGCCCATGTACAAGGTAACTTGCCACGCCAGCGGATCGCGCAGCAGCCCACGCACCCGATAGGCAACGTTGTGCGCGCCGTGTTTCTGCCCGACTTGCGGCAGCCAGAACAGCGCCGCCACCAGCGCCGGAATCACCCAGAAGCCCAGGCCCAGTGCCCAGCTGTTATCAAAGTGCTCGCTCAACGGCACAGTCGAACCCGCTGCCATTGCCGCGCCCAGGCACAGCGCCATGGTGTACACGCCGGTCATGGTTCCGGCGTGTCTGGCGAAGTCGCGTTTGACAATGCCCGGCAGCAATACACCGATGATGCCGATGCTCGCGCCACCAAGCACGCTACCTGCAAACAGCCCGATCTCACCGAAGTTGCTGCGCACAATGATCCCGGCGGCCAGGGTCAGCAGAATCCCCAGCACCACCCGTTCAGCGCCGAAACGCCGCGCCAGAATCGGCGCCAGCGGTGCGAACAAACCGAGGCACAACACCGGCAGCGTGGTCAGCAGACCGGCCTGCGCCGCAGACAGGCCAAGGCTTTTCGACACTTCGCTGAGCAACGGCGCCATGCTCGACAGTGCCGGGCGCAAGTTGAGCGCCACCAGAATCAGCCCCAGCAGCAACAGCCACGGCCGACGCACCAGCGGATGGCTTTGCTGTACTTGTTCGTCGTCAGCCTCGGCATCGATCAGCAGCTCTTCGAGCTCCGCCGTGCGCTTGGGGGTTGAAAAGTTTTTCTCGCTTTCAAGGTTCATTGATCAACTGCCTCGATATGGCTTTGGCCCGTTCCGGGTCGCGTTGTTCGACGGCATCGAGCAACTCGATGTGCAGGTCGAACACTTCCTGACGGCGCGGGACGATGTTCAGCGTCTGGCGCAATTGCGCGCCGACGATGCTGGAGAAATAGCGATACAACTCGCTGAGGGTGGGGTTGTGCGCGGCGTCCACCAGACGGCGGTGGAACACCAGATCGCAGGCAATGTAAGTGTCGAGATCACCGTGGTAATGACTGCCACTGGCGCCAAGTGCCTCGCGCAGTGCGACCAGATCCTCATCGGTACGACGCAGCGCGGCCAGACCAATCGCCTCGACTTCGAGGATGTGGCGGGTTTCCCGCGCCTGCTCCAGCGAGCAACGGGACAACGCCTTGAGCGTGTCCATCGGATCCACCACCGCGCGCAAATAACTGCCGTCGCCCTGCCGGATTTCAATCAACCCGGAAAACGCCAGCACGCGCATGGCTTCACGCACGGTGTTGCGGCTGATGCCCAGTTCGGCGCACAGCTCAGGCTCGGTGGGCAGCCGTTCGCCAACCTGCCACACGCCATCGGTGATGCGTTGGCGCAACTGATCCAGGGCCTGATCGACCAGGGATCGCTTGATCAAAGGTGAGGTGTCTGTCATGAAATTCGCCCTTTCATCCAATCATAGGATGAATTTTCTGACATCTTAGTCAGCTGGCCGGGTTCATACAACCCCGTGTAGGAGCTGCCGCAGGCTGCGATCTTTTGATCTTGTGTTTAACGATCAACATCAAAAGATCGCAGCCTGCGGCAGCTTCTACAGGGGAAAAATGAAAATCGCGGCAAAAGAAAACCCGGCACAGGGCCGGGTTTGGTTTGCACGTCCGCTTGGGATCAATGCAGGATCTGACTCAGGAACAGTTTGGTGCGGTCATTCTGCGGGTTGTCGAAGAAGTCGTTGGGCGCTGCCTGCTCGACGATTTCGCCTTTGTCCATGAAGATCACCCGGTTGGCCACGGTGCGGGCGAAGCCCATTTCGTGGGTCACGCAGAGCATGGTCATGCCGTCTTCGGCGAGGCCGATCATGGTGTCGAGCACCTCTTTCACCATCTCCGGGTCGAGTGCCGAAGTCGGTTCGTCGAACAGCATGATTTTCGGTTTCATGCACAGCGCGCGGGCGATCGCTACACGCTGTTGCTGACCGCCGGACAACTGCCCCGGGAATTTATGCGCCTGCTCCGGGATGCGTACACGCTCCAGGTAATGCATGGCGATTTCCTCGGCCTTGCGCTTGGGCATCTTGCGCACCCACATCGGCGCCAGCGTGCAGTTCTGCAGGATGGTCAGGTGCGGGAACAGGTTGAAGTGCTGGAACACCATGCCGACTTCGCGGCGGATCGCTTCGATCTGCTTGAGGTCGTTGGTCAGCTCCACGCCATCAACCACGATGCGGCCCTGCTGGTGTTCTTCCAGGCGATTGAGGCAGCGGATGGTGGTCGATTTGCCGGAACCCGACGGGCCGCACAGAACGATACGCTCGCCCTGTTTGACGTTGAGGTTGATGTCCTTGAGCACGTGGAACTGGCCGTACCACTTGTTCACGCCCTGCATCTGGATAATGCCTTCAGGGCCCACAGGCTTTTTGATTGCTTCGCTCATTTACAAAGAACTCCTAACGCTTGTGGCCAGTGTCGAGCTTGCGTTCCAGATGCATGGAATAGCGCGACATACCAAAACAGAAAATCCAGAACACCAGGGCGGCGAACACGTAGCCTTCGGTGGCCATGCCCAGCCATTTCGGATCGGCAGCGGCTTGCTTGACGCTGTTGAGCAGGTCGAACAGGCCGATGATGATCACAAGGCTAGTGTCCTTGAACAGCGCAATGAAGGTGTTGACGATGCCCGGGATCACCAGCTTCAGGGCTTGCGGCAGAATCACCAGACCCATGGCTCGCCAGTAACCGAGGCCCATCGCCGCAGCCGCTTCGTACTGCCCTTTGGGGATCGCTTGCAGACCGCCGCGCACCACCTCGGCGACGTAGGCCGACTGGAACAGAATCACCCCGATCAGCGCCCGCAGCAGCTTGTCGAAGTTCATGCCCTCGGGCAGGAACAGCGGCAGCATCACCGAGGACATGAACAGCACCGTGATCAACGGCACGCCACGCCAGAACTCGATGAACGTCACGCAGACCACGCGAATCGCCGGCATGTTCGAGCGACGGCCCAATGCCAGAATGATCCCCAGCGGCAACGCGCCGGCGATACCGACGGTGGCGATCACCAGGGTCAGCATCAGACCGCCCCACTGACTGGTCGCCACAGTGTCGAGGCCGAACACGCCGCCGTGCAGCAGGCACCAGGCAACGATCGGGTAGATCACCAGGAAGCTCAGGCCGTACACCGCTTTGCGCGGGAAGCGCGAGATGAACAGCGGCGCCACGCCGAGCACTGCCAGCCACACGGTCAGGTCTACACGCCAGCGCAGTTCCACCGGGTAGTAGCCGTACATGAACTGGCCGAAACGCTGCTGAATGAACACCCAGCAGGCGCCGTCCTTGGTGCAGTCGGCGCGGGTGGTGCCGACCCAGTTGGCGTCGAGGATCGCCCAGCTGAGGATTGGCGGCACGACGAGATAGATCAGGTAAAACGCAAACAGGGTCAGCAGGGTGTTGAGCCAGCTGGAGAACATGTTGGCGCGTATCCATGCCATCGGGCCAAAAACCTTGGCCGGCGGTGGCATGTCGGGTTTGAAAGTATGGGTTGTCATGCGCGTTTCCTCACCGCTCGATCAGCGCAATGCGCTTGTTGTACCAGTTCATCAGCAGGGAAATGCTGATACTGATCGCCAGGTACACGCTCATGGTGATGGCAATGACTTCGATCGCCTGACCGGTCTGGTTGAGCACGGTACCGGCGAACAGCGAAACCATTTCCGGATAACCGATACCGGCGGCCAGCGACGAGTTCTTCGCCAGGTTCAGGTATTGGCTGGTCAGCGGCGGAATGATCACCCGCAGGGCTTGCGGAATGATCACCTTGCGCAGGGTCGGGCCGTTACGCAAGCCGAGCGAACGCGCCGCTTCGGTCTGGCCATGGCTGACCGACTTGATCCCGGAACGGACGATTTCCGCGATGAATGCTGCGGTGTACACAGTCAACGCCAGGGTCAAGGCGAGCAGTTCCGGGATCAGCACCCAGCCGCCGACGAAGTTGAAGCCCTTGAGTTGCGGCATTTCCCAGTGCAGGGGTGCACCGAAGATCAGCGTGCACAAGGTCGGGATCACCAGCAGGATCGCCAGGCCGGTCCAGAACTTGTGGAATGGTTCGCCGGTGTCTTCGAATCGCTTGTTGGCCCAGCGGCACATCAGCACGATGGCGACGATGGCCAGCACCACGCTGATGAAGAATGCCCAGAAGCCGTCAGCCATCTGCGCGGCCGGCATGTTCAGGCCCCGGCTGCTGACAAAGAAGGTGTCACCGAAGTTGTGGCTGTTACGCGGTCCCGGCATGGTCAGGAACACCGCGAAGTACCAGAACAGGATCTGCAGCAGCGGCGGAATGTTGCGGAACACTTCCACATACACGGTCGCCAGTTTGCTGATGATCCAGTTCGGCGACAGCCGCGCCACACCGATGATGAAGCCCAGCAGGGTCGCCAGGATCACGCCGATGAAGGTCACCAGCAGCGTATTGAGCAGGCCGATCACGAACACCCGCGCGTAACTGTCCGCTTCGGTGTAGGAGATCAGGTGTTGAGCGATGCCGAACCCGGCACTGCGCTCGAGAAAGTCGAAACCGGACGTGATGCCCCGGTGTTGAAGGTTGGTCTGGGTGTTATCAAACAGATACCAGCCCATGGCGACCACCGCCACGACAGTGATGATCTGAAACAGCCACGCACGCACTCGCGGATCGCTGAGGCTGAACCTCTGCTTTGGTGCGCCGATTGAATTTTGCATGAAGTGCCCCGGAAAAAATGGAACAGAACATCACCCGGCGGTTGGCCCGCCGGGTGATAGAACCATTAGCGCACTGGTGGTGCGTACTGAATGCCGCCGTTGGTCCACAGCGCGTTCAGGCCACGGTCGATTTCCAGCGGAGTGCTCTTGCCGAGGTTTTTCTCGAAGATTTCACCGTAGTTACCGACCTGCGAAACGATTTTCACAACCCAGTCCTTCGGCAGTTTCAGGTCCTTGCCGTATTCACCGTCAGCGCCCAGCAGACGAGCAACGTCCGGGTTCTTGGTGGATTTGGCTTCTTCCAGCACGTTTTTCGAGGTCACGCCGGCTTCTTCGGCGTTCAGCAGCGCGTAGCCAACCCAGCGAACGATCGCCAGCCACTCGTCGTCGCCATTACGCACGACCGGGCCCAGTGGTTCTTTGGAGATGGTTTCCGGCAGTACCACGTAGTCTTTTGGCGAGGCCAGCTTGCTGCGCTGTGCGTACAGCTGCGACTTGTCGGAGGTCAGCACGTCGCAACGACCGGATTCCAGCGACTTGGCGCTTTCATCGGAGGTGTCGAAGGTGATCGGGGTGTACTTCAGGCCGTTGGCGCGGAAGTAGTCGGAGACGTTCAGTTCGGTGGTGGTACCGGCCTGGATGCAGATGGTTGCACCGTCCAGTTCCTTGGCACTTTTCACGCCCAGCTTGTTGTTGGCCAGGAAGCCCACGCCGTCGTAGTAAGTGATGAAGCCCGGGAATTTCAGGCCCATGCCGGCGTCACGCGAGCTGGTCATGGTAGTGTTGCGCGAGAGCAGGTCGATTTCGCCGGACTGCAGCGCGGTGAAGCGCTCCTTGGCGTTCAACTGGCTGAACTTGACCTTGTTGGCGTCGCCGAACACGGCAGCGGCCACAGCGCGGCAAACGTCAGCGTCGATCCCGAGAATCTTGCCCGAAGCGTCCGGCACCGAGAAACCCGGCAGACCGTCGCTCACGCCGCATTGCACGAAACCTTTCTTCTGCACGGCATCCAGGGTTGCACCCGCCTGAGCGAACCCGCTGACGCCGAGTACTGCTGCAGCAGTCACGACCGCCAGAGTGGATTTCAACATCTTCATTCAAACCTCCAGTTTTGCTCTTGTTGTGTCGGAGCTTGAGTCCAGTCGCACCCTTTTGAGGCGTTGTTGACCCGTGTTGGCTTTTTTTGGGGTCAACCGACGTAAGACCTTCGCTATGAGTCTAGTAGGAGAAAATCCACATCATGGACAACTCACTTCTCACCAGTCGGCCGAACGGGCTGTAGCCCTTTCACGTTCGCGTTGCCCGTAGCGGCCATTGGCGAACATCCATCACCGGATTCTTTGCAATCCCTTCGCACGACGTACACTGATAGTGTTACCGCAAGGCGTAGGACGCTTCATACAGAATCCTCCATAGCAAAGCCCGTACCACACCGCTTGCTGAAGCGGTTGCGCGACAGGTCAATAGCAAAACTTGTAGCCTTGCGACATCTTGTTAACGGATCGACCGGGCGCGCACGCAAATCACGCACTTATTGAGAGCGCCCGCACATTTTTGGAGCAGCCATGCACGAGCCCCTGATTCTTCAACCCCAAAAGCCCGCAGACGCCTGTGTGATCTGGCTGCACGGTCTCGGCGCGGATCGCTATGACTTCCTGCCAGTGGCTGAAGCGCTGCAGGAAAGCCTGCTGAGTACGCGCTTCGTATTGCCGCAAGCGCCAACCCTGCCCGTCACCATCAACGGCGGTTACGCGATGCCGAGCTGGTACGACATAAAAGCAATGAGTCCGGCGCGGTCGATTGACCGTGAGCAGTTGGAAGCGTCGGCGGATCGCATCATCGAATTGATCGAAAAGGAGCGCGCCAGCGGAATAGACGCCTCGCGGATTTTTCTCGCCGGGTTTTCCCAGGGTGGCGCCGTTGTGCTGCACACCGCTTATATAAAGTGGCAAGGCCCGTTGGGTGGTGTACTCGCCCTGTCCACCTATGCCCCGACCTTCACTCACGAGATGGAGCTTTCAGCCAGTCAGCAGCGCATTCCAGCGCTGTGCCTGCACGGTCAATTCGACGGCGTGGTGCAGAACTCGATGGGGCGCAGCGCCTATGAGCATTTGGTGAAGCATGGTGTCACCGTGACATGGCAGGAATACCCAATGGAGCACGAAGTGTTACCCGAAGAAATTCGCGACATCGGGGTCTGGCTGGGTGAACACCTGCGTTGATCGTTTCAGTTCGAACGTCCCTTTGATCATCCCACTACGCCGAGCCCGCTTCTTGCATTACACTGGCCGGCGTACATTCCTTAACCAATTGATGAGATGACCGTGCTCAAAGCACTCAAGAAAATGTTCGGTAAAAGCGAGGCTGAGCAGCTCGCGCCAGTCCCCAGTGCGCCGTCGCACGCCCCCGGCCCTCGCAGTGAAGCGCCCAAGGTTGAACGTCCGGCTCCGGTAGCGACACCCAAGCCCGAGCCGAAACCCGCCAGCGCCGCCGAACCTGCCCGCGCCGAAGCGCCGAAACCGGCCCGTCCGCGCCGCGAACCGAAGCCCAAGGCACCGGTCATCCCCTGGAAACTCGAAGACTTCGTCGTCGAGCCACAGGAGGGCAAAACCCGCTTCCACGATTTCAAACTGGCTCCGGAACTGATGCACGCCATCCAGGACCTGGGCTTCCCGTACTGCACGCCGATCCAGGCGCAGGTGCTGGGTTTCACCCTCGCCGGCAAAGACGCCATCGGCCGCGCGCAGACCGGCACCGGCAAGACCGCCGCGTTCCTGATCTCGATCATCACCCAACTGCTGCAGACCCCGCCGCCGAAAGAACGCTACATGGGCGAACCCCGCGCACTGATCATCGCGCCGACCCGTGAGCTGGTGGTGCAGATCGCCAAGGATGCGGCCGACCTGACCAAGTACACCGGCCTCAACGTGATGACGTTCGTTGGCGGCATGGACTTCGACAAGCAGCTCAAGCACCTCGAAGCACGCCACTGCGACATCCTCGTCGCCACACCGGGCCGTCTGCTCGACTTCAACCAGCGCGGCGACGTGCACCTGGACATGGTCGAAGTGATGGTGCTCGACGAAGCCGACCGCATGCTCGACATGGGCTTTATCCCGCAAGTGCGGCAGATCATTCGCCAGACTCCGCCGAAGTCCGAGCGTCAGACCCTGCTGTTCTCCGCGACCTTCACCGAAGACGTGATGAACCTGGCCAAGCAATGGACCACCGATCCGGCAATCGTCGAAATCGAAGTCACCAACGTGGCCAACGAAAACGTCGAGCAGCACATCTACGCGGTAGCCGGTGCGGACAAGTACAAATTGCTGTTCAACCTGGTCAACGACAACGGCTGGGAGCGCGTGATCGTCTTCGCCAACCGCAAGGACGAAGTGCGCCGCATCGAAGAGCGTCTGGTACGTGACGGCATCAACGCTGCGCAACTGTCCGGCGACGTGCCGCAGCACAAGCGCATCAAGACCCTGGAAGGCTTCCGCGAAGGCAAGATTCGCGTGCTGGTGGCCACCGATGTCGCCGGTCGTGGCATCCACATCGACGGCATCAGCCACGTGATCAACTTCACCCTCCCGGAAGTCCCGGACGATTACGTGCACCGCATCGGCCGTACCGGTCGCGCCGGCGCCGATGGCGTGTCGATCAGCTTCGCCGGTGAGGACGACTCGTACCAGTTGCCGTCGATCGAAGAGAAGCTCGGTCGCAAGATCAGCTGCGAAACACCGCCGACGCACCTGCTGCGCGCAGTCGAACGCAAGCGTCCGCAGCCGCAGTAAACGACCCGAAAGCAAAAAGCGCAGCCGGCAACGGACTGCGCTTTTTTTTGCCCGACGTTTTCACCAGGCGCTTGCGATAGATAACTAAAAGTCCATAATGGACAAATAAGTTTATATCCAGACCGCGGAGCCTGACATGTCCAGTACACCCTACGTGATCGACCACACCCAGGCCCGCGAGCTGCTGGCGCGCATTGACGTGCCGCAGATCCTGCGCAAACTGTTTCGCGACCTTGCCGCCGGCCACGCCGTACAACCCGCGCAGCAACTGGTGGAGTTCCCGCAGGGCGCCGGCGACTTTATCAACTACCTGGGCGTGCTGGCCGAGGACGGTGTGTACGGGGTCAAGACCTCGCCGTACATCGTCCGCGAACAAGGGCCGCTGGTGACGGCGTGGACACTGTTGATGTCGATGCAAACCGGCCAGCCACTGCTGCTGTGCGACGCCGGCGAACTGACCACCGCACGCACCGCTGCGACCACCGCCGTTGCTGTCGATGCCCTCGCCCCGCTGAATGCCACACGACTGGCGATCATCGGCAGCGGCAAGGTTGCCCAGGCGCATCTGCATTACGTGAAAGGGCTGCGCGACTGGCAGCGCATCAGCGTGTACTCACCGAGCCTGTCTGAAGACGCTGAAACCCGGGCGCTGCTGAAAGAGATCTACCCCGGGTTGAACATTGCCGACAGCCGCGCAGCCGCCCTCGCCGAGGCCGACGTGATCATGCTCTGCACGTCATCTGCCGGTCCGGTCATCGACCCGGCCAGCTTGAGCAAACCGGCACTGATCACCTCGATCAGCACCAACGCCCCCCGCGCCCATGAAGTACCGCCAAAGACTCTGGGCGACATGCAGGTGTTCTGCGACTATCGGCTGACCACGCCGGGCTCGGCGGGTGAAATGCTGATCGCCGCCGAGCAGCATGGCTGGAACAAGGATTTGATCATCGGCGACCTGGCCGATCTGCTCAGCGAGAAAGTGCAGCGCCCCGGTTACGACCGTCACGTGTTCTTCCGTTCAATCGGCCTGGGCCTGGAAGACATTGCGCTGGCCAATGCTATTTATCACCTCAAGCACTGACACCTCGATCCCTTGTAGGAGCTGACGAGTGAAACGAGGCTGCGATCTTTTGATTTTCAAAAGACAAGATCAAAAGATCGCAGCCTCGTTTCACTCGTCAGCTCCTACAGGATTCCAGATAAATTGGGAGATTTCATGAGCCAGGCAGATTTCATCATCATCGGCGGCGGGATTGCCGGCGCTTCCACCGGTTTCTGGCTGTCGCGCCACGCCAAAGTGATCGTGCTCGAACGCGAATCACACCCGGCCTATCACTCCACCGGACGTTCTGCGGCGCTCTATACCGCCGCCTACGGCACGCCGCAGGTGCGCGCGCTGACGCTGGCCAGCCGTGAGTTTTTCGACCATCCGCCGAGCGGCTTTTGCGAGCACCCATTGCTCACGCCACGCGGCGAAATGACCGTGGATTTCACCGGTGACGCCGCCGAACTGAACAATCAGTACCTCAGCGCCAAAGCCACGGTGCCAGAGATGCAATTGCTCAGCGCCGATGAAGCCTGTGCCCGTCTGCCGATCCTGCGTCGGGAAAAAGTCCATGGCGCGATCTACGACCCGACCGCCAGCGACATCGACACCGACGCCCTGCATCAGGGCTACCTGCGCGGTATCCGCCGCAACAACGGCCAGGTGCACACCGATTGCGAAGTGCTGGGCCTGCGTCGTGACACTGACGGCCAGTGGCAAGTGCAGACCAACGGTCAGACCTTCAGCGCGCCGGTCATCATCAACGCCGCCGGCGCCTGGGCCGACAAGATCGGCGCACTGGCCGGTGCACAAGCGCTGGGCCTGCAACCCAAGCGCCGCGCGGCGTTCATTTTCGCCGGTCCCGAGGGCGTAGACATTCATCGCTGGCCGATGCTGGTCAGCCTCGATGAGTCGTTCTATATGAAGCCCGACGCCGGGATGTTCCTCGGTTCGCCGGCCAACGCCGACCCGGTCGAACCCCACGATGTGCAGCCGGAAGAGCTGGACATCGCCATGGGCATCTACCAGATCGAAGAGGCCACGACCCTGACCATCCGCCGCCCGACCCGCACCTGGGCCGGTTTGCGCAGTTTTGTCGCCGACGGTGATCTGCTCAGCGGTTTCGATCCGCAGGTGCCCGGGCTGTTCTGGGTCGCGGCTCAAGGCGGTTACGGTATTCAGACCTCACCGGCCATGGGCCAGGCCAGTGCGGCATTGGTACGCGGTGAAGCCTTGCCTGAACATCTGCAGCAGTTCGGCCTGAGCAGCGCCATGCTCTCCCTCGCAAGGCTCGGCTAAGACCCTTGGCGGATGACGCGCCCAACGGATTGCGGCACACTCGCAGCGCCCCCGTGCACGGGTGCGTTGACGCCGCCTGGAGCTCCACAAACATGACCGCCCCCGAATTCGATCCGGCACTGGATAATTTCCGCGCCATCGCCGACGCCATCGCCACGCTGTTCTTTCCCCACGCCGAAGTGGTGCTGCACGACTTGCGCACGCAGAAGGTCGACTACATCGCCAACAACTTGTCCAAACGCGAGATCGGCGACGATTCATCGCTTGAAGACATGCTCAGCGAGGAGGTCAGTGAGCGCAACATCGGTCCGTACGAAAAGCTCAATTGGGACGGCCAGAAGATACGCAGCCTGAGCACGGTGCTGCGCGACAGCGAAGAGCGGCCACTGGCGGTGCTGTGCATCAACCTGAATATTTCGTTGTTCGAGAATGCCAAGGCTGCGCTGGACCTGTTCCTGTCACCGAGCAAACTGATCCCGCAGCCGGATTCACTGTTTCGCGATGACTGGCAGGAGCGCATCAACACCTTCCTCCACGCCTGGCTGCGCGAGCGCCAGCTGAGCCTGAATCTGCTGACTCGCGACCACAAGCGCGAACTGGTGCTGGCGCTGCACGCCGAAGGCGCGTTCAAGGGCAAGAGCGCCTCGAACTATGTGGCCAACGTGCTGAACATGGGGCGGGCGACGGTGTACAAGCATTTGAAGGAATTGAAGGGCTGAAGATCTGCATTGGCATTTCCGGCCCCATCGCTGGCAAGCCAACTCCCACAGTTTTTTGGGTGTACACAAAATCTGTGCACGACTCGGTCGCTGTGGGAGCTGGCTTGCCAGCGATAGCGGACTGTCAGTCGCCGTAGATGTCGGACTTGAAATACTTCTCGGAAATCTTCTGATATTCGCCGCTGGCACGAATCCCGTCGATGGCCGTATTCAACTGGCTGACCAGTTCGGTATTGCCCTTGCGCACCGCAATCCCCGCGCCTTCGCCCACGTACTTCGGATCCTTCAGTTCTGGCCCGACAAACGCGTAACCCTTGCCGCGTGGCATCGACAGGAAGTCGGTCAGCGGAATGGTGTCGGCAAAAATCGCATCGAGCCGCCCTGCTGCAAGGTCCATGTAGATTTCTTCGTTATTGCCATAGCGCTTGACGATGATGCCCTTGGGCTCGAACACCTCGGTGGCATACCGGTCGGTGGTGGTCGCACGCTGCACACCGACGGTCTTGCCCTTGAGGCTGGCGTACTGGTCATCGACCGTGGCGCCTTCCTTCATCACCAGCCGCGACGAAGTGAAGTAGTACTTGTGGGTGAAATCCACCGACTTCTTGCGGTCTTCGTTGATGGTCATCGACGACAGCGCCATGTCGATTTTCTTCACTTTCAGCGAAGGGATCAGGCCATCGAACTCACCCTCGACCCATACGCACTTGACCTTCATCTGCGCACACAGGGCGTTGCCGATGTCGTAGTCGAAACCGACGATCTCGCCCTTGTCGGTTTTCGAGGCGAACGGTGGATAAGCGGCCTCAATGCCGATGCGCAGGGCTTTCTCAGCGGCAAAGGAATGGGTGCACGCCAACAGGCTCAGGGCCAGACCGGTGATGAGGGGGAGTTTCTTCATGTTCGTTCTCTCGCGGGTTGTTGTTGGTTTGGCAAGACAGAAGAAAAGAGCTGGAAAGGGGAATGCCTTTTTTTGTACTTATAAATCCATATTGGACTCGCACGTACAAATCGTCAATTAGCTGAAGAAAGGTATTTGGTGTTGCGGATGGCCTAATCGCCGGCAAGCCATCTCCCACAGGGTTCAGAGGTGTACATGAATATGTGCATGACACAAAACACTGTGGGAGCTGGCTTGCCAGCGATGACTGACTAGAGGGCGATGCAGTAATTACTTCTTCCAGCGATCCGCCGCAGCATGATCACTGTCACGCCCTTCCACCCAACGCGGGCCATCGCTGGTGTTTTCTTTTTTCCAGAACGGCGCGCGGGTTTTCAGGTAGTCCATGACAAAGGCGCAGGCGTCGAATGCCGCCTGGCGATGGGCGCTGGCCGCGCCGACAAACACAATCGGCTCGCCCGGCTCCAGCGCGCCGATGCGGTGCAGCACTTCCAGCTTCAGCAGCGGCCAGCGCTGCTCAGCCTCGATGGCGATCTTGCCAAGGGCTTTTTCGGTCATGCCCGGATAGTGTTCGAGGAACATGCCGGCCACATCCAGCCCGTCATTAAAGTCGCGCACGTAGCCGACAAAACTCACCACCGCGCCAACGCCGACATTCGCCGCGTGCATCGCGTTGACTTCAGCGCCGGGATCGAACGCCGTGGACTGCACACGAATCGCCATCCGTCAGCCTCCGGTCACGGTGGGAAAGAACGCCACCTCGTCGCCGTCGCTCACCGGTTCGTCGAGCTGGCACAGGTCTTCGTTGCGCGCGCACATCAGGTTCTGCTCGCTCAAGACCTCGGCGCCATCGCGTTGCGCGAGCAGCGTACGGACATCGTCGACCGTGGCGAAATCGCCTTCGACCTTGACCGAGTCCACGCCCAGCGCTTCACGGTAACGGGCAAAGAATTTAACCGTCAGTTTCATGGTTGCTCCGCCTGAAAATGCCCGCTCTTGCCGCCGACCTTTTCCAGCAAACGCACGCTTTCGATGGTCATGCCCCGGTCCACCGCTTTGCACATGTCGTAAATGGTCAGCGCGGCAACGCTGGCAGCGGTCAGTGCCTCCATCTCCACGCCGGTCTGCCCGGAGAGCTTGCAGCGGGCGACGATGCGAACGCTGTCGTCGCCTTCAGCACTGAGCTCGACCTTGACACCGGTGAGCATCAGCGGATGGCACAACGGGATCAGATCGCTGGTTTTCTTCGCGGCCTGAATGCCGGCAATGCGAGCGACGGCAAACACGTCACCCTTGGGGTGGCCGCCGCTGACGATCATCTGCAGGGTTTCGGGCAGCATGCGCACCAGCGCCTGGGCGGTCGCCTCACGGAATGTCACGGCTTTTTCGGTGACGTCGACCATGTTGGCGCGACCTTGGGAATCGAGATGAGTCAGCACGGGATTACTCCTGATCAGGAGCGTGGATTGTAAACCTGTGGGTCAAATTTCCGCACCCACGAATTCTTCGTGTAGGAGCTGCCGCAGGCTGCGATCTTTTGACTTTGATTTTTAGAAACAAGATCAAAAGATCGCAGCCTGCGGCAGCTCCTACAGTGGATCAGTGGTGTTCATCAGGCTGGCATCAATCAATGGAATTGTGGTTCAGGCATAAAAAACCGGGCGGCTTTGCGGCCGCCCGGTTTTGTTGGAAGGGTTACAGATGCGATTCGGCGTATTCGGCCAGGATCGAGCGTGGCACGCCCTGCAGGGTGATGTGCACCCCGTTGGGGAAATCCTTGAAGCGTTCGGTCAGATAGGTCAGCCCGGAGCTGGTCGCGGACAGGTAAGGGGTGTCGATCTGTGCCAGGTTGCCCAGGCACACCACTTTGGAACCGGCGCCGGCCCGGGTGATGATGGTTTTCATCTGGTGCGGCGTAAGGTTCTGGCATTCGTCGATCAGGATCAGGCTCTGCTGGAAGCTGCGACCGCGAATGTAGTTGAGCGATTTGAACTGCAACGGCACTTTGCTGAGGATGTAATCGACGCTGCCATGGGTGTTTTCATCATCCATGTGCAAAGCTTCGAGGTTGTCGGTGATGGCGCCCAGCCAGGGCTCCATTTTTTCCGCTTCGGTGCCGGGCAGGAAGCCGATTTCCTGGTCCAGGCCCTGCACGCTGCGGGTCGCGATGATGCGGCGATAGCGCTTGCTGACCATGGTCTGCTCGATCGCCGCGGCCAGCGCCAGAATGGTTTTACCGGAACCTGCCGCACCCGACAGGTTGACCAGATGAATGTCCGGATCCAGCAGCGCGTAGAGCGCCAGACTCTGATAGATGTCCCGCGGCTTGAGGCCCCAGGCTTCCTGGTGCAGCAGCGGTTCCTGGTGCAGGTCGAGGATCAGCAGCTTGTCTTCCTGGATTTCCTTGATCCAGCCGACAAAGCCTTGTTCGTCAATGATGAACTCGTTGATGTGCACCGCTGGCAGGTTGTCGATCAGCTGCACCTGATGCCAGGTGCGGCCGTGATCCTGACGGGTATCGACCTTGCTCACGCGGTCCCAGAAGGAGCCGGTCATGTTGTGATAACCGTTGGGCAGCAGGGACACGTCATCGACCAGTTGGTCGGTGCTGTAGTCCTCGGCATCGATGCCGCAGGCGCGCGCCTTGAGGCGCATGTTGATGTCTTTGGTGACCAGCACCACCGCCTTCTGTGGATCACGGGTGTGCAGGTCGATCAACTGGTTGATGATTTTGTTGTCGTTCAGGTGCTCGGGCAGAATCAGGTTCGACTCGGCCTGTTTGCTCATCAGAATTGACAGCAAGCCTTTCGGCCCGCCCTTGCCGCGCTGGATCGGCACGCCCAGCTCGACGTCCTCGGGGGAGGCATCGCCCAGGGTCTTGTCGATCAGGCGGATCGCCTGGCGGCATTCGGCAGCAACGCTGTGATGGCCGCTCTTGAGCTTGTCCAGCTCCTCAAGCACGGTCATCGGGATCGCGACGTGGTGTTCTTCGAAATTCAGCAGGGCATTTGGATCGTGAATCAATACGTTGGTATCGAGTACATAAAGGATTGGCTGGTTGGAAGAAGGGCTACGTCCGTGATCATCCATACTCGGTCACCTTTGTGGGAGCCATTCGACGCAATACCTGGGCGGTGCTGCGCCTCGAAGTGACTGCCGAATTCATCCACGAGGGCCTGGATGAACTGCACACAAAAGGAGTCTTGGAAGACGCCACCTGTGTTGCAGGTTTCGGCGGTCTGTCTTCGTAATACTCCAAAACCCATGACATAAAAAAGCACTTTGACGGTTTTTTTAAGTTTATTTTGCAGAGTGACGAAAAGCCCTTGGCGGACCGTGCAGACCCCGCTAAAGTCGGAAGTCCGCCTGCATCGAATTCTCTGAAAAAATCGCCAAAAGCCCAATGTTTCCGGGCTTTTTCCGTTTACTAGCGAAACCCGTCCTGACAATCTTCAAAGCCGATGCCGCTTTGCGCAGTCTGCGTGATCAACCACGGCAACGCGGTCCTCACCGCATCCTGTTTCATGTTGAAATTGATCACCCCGTGGCGCCATAAAAACATCAGGGTCAGCACTCGCTGCGCGCTCTGCGCCCCCTTGAGCTTGCCGGCACCATCCTGGGCATCGATGTCCCACAGCGCCACTTGCAGGCCCTGACTGCGCAAGAAGCTGCCAGCATCAGAACGACGCTGTCCCTCCGGCGGGCGGAACAGCGGCACGTAGTTTTCCGGCAACTTGTTCTTCACCAGATCGGCGCTGCGGCGCACCGAGTCCTGCCAGTCCTGCCAATAGCTGTGGGAACGGAACTCCCAACCCTGCACGCCGACACACTGTTTCGAGAACTCCGATTGCAGATTGCTCACTGAGCGATCCGCCAGTCGCGCCTGCACGTCCTTGCCCAACAGAAAGAACGTGCCGCTGAGATTGGCTTTGCGCAGGTAGTCGGCGATCCAGTCGGTGTTGTCCGGCTGCAGATTGGCGGCGCTGTCGAAACTCAGCAGAAACAGCCGGTCGTGCATCTCGTCGCCGCTGCGTTCATAGTCGCCGAAACGATCGATTTCACTGCTGGTCTGCGGCGACAGTGCGGCCTTGCGCATCAGCTCGTCCAGGTACTGCAGATGAAACAACCGGCTCGGTTCGGCCCATTTGGTGTAATAACTGTCGTCGCTGACCACGAACTTGGCGGCCTGCTCGCGCAGGGTCGGCAGGTCTTCGACGAGGAAGCAGAACGAGGCATCCTGATCGCAGCTCTGCTGGGCGAAGTTGTAGTTGGCCAACAGACGTTCCCAGAGCCGCTGCCGCAGGCGGCTGATCGCGTCGACATTGACCGTGCGCAGGCCAAGACGCTGGGCCAGCGCAGCCTCGTCCAGCGCTTCGGTGCCGAGCAGGCCCCGGGCGAACATGAGGATTTCCGCGCGCGAGGCGACGTCGAACAGCGTCGGATTGCTGAGCTGCTCCGGCCAGGTGCTGCGATCCAGCGTCGCCACATCGCCCGGTGCCGCCATGGCCCCGCAGCTCATCAGCCACGCCGTGAATAAAAGAACAATGCGCAAAGGGGTGTCTCCATAACCAAACCCGCGCGGCACTATATCGCGGGTGGCCGCAGGACAATCAAAAGAAAGATCAAAAGATCGCAGCCTTCGGCAGCTCCTACAAAGGCAGCCAACAGTCGACCGTAACCTGTAGGAGCTGCCGAAGGCTGCGATCTTTTCCAGCACACCATCGATCACCTATGGGCTTGATAGCTGGAGTCAACCCGGCCAACCCCCTAGAATCGCCCCCACGATCAAAGGAGACGACTTCATGCTGATGGTGATTTCCCCCGCCAAGACCCTCGATTACGAAACACCGCCGGCGACCCAGCGCTTTACCCAGCCGCAATACCTCGACCATTCCCAGGAGCTGATCCAGCAACTGCGCGAACTGAGCCCGGCACAAATCAGCGAACTGATGCACGTGTCCGACAAGATTGGCGGCCTCAACGCCGCGCGTTTCGGCAGCTGGACGCCTGCCTTCACCCCGGAAAACGCCAAGCAGGCGCTGCTCGCCTTCAAAGGTGACGTGTACACCGGCCTCGACGCCCAGTCCTTCAGCGAAGCCCAGTTCGACTACGCACAAAAGCACCTGCGCATGCTCTCCGGGCTCTATGGTCTGTTGCGTCCGCTGGATCTGATGCAGCCGTACCGTCTGGAAATGGGCACCAAACTGGCCAACGCCCGTGGCAAGGATCTCTACGCGTTCTGGGGCACCCGTATCAGTGAATGGCTCAACGAAGCGCTGGCCGAGCAAGGCGACGACGTGCTGCTGAACCTGGCGTCCAACGAGTACTTCTCGGCGGTCAAGCGCAGCGCCCTGAACGCGCGGATCATCAACACCGAGTTCAAGGACCTGAAGAACGGTCAGTACAAGATCATCAGTTTCTACGCGAAGAAGGCTCGTGGGCTGATGAGCCGTTTCGTGATTCAGGAAAAAATCAATGATCCCGCCCTGCTCAAACAGTTCGACGTGCAGGGTTATCAGTACAGCGCCGAGCAGTCGAAACCGGACAATCTGGTGTTTCTGCGCGACCACGCCCCGGAATAAAGCATGCCCAATGCACGACTCTTTCTATAAGGAGTCGTGCAGCTCGCACGACGTCAAAAATCCCCCGCCTCATTTCGCCGTTTTATTGGCGCCATAAAATCGTCCCACCCGATTCTAATTTTAGTTTCACTCGACACCCGCACTTTTTTTCAGTAGTGGCACGTAAATTTTTTTACGGTAGTGGCACAAAACTATCTAGCTGGATTGCGCACCGATTAATAAAGGGCCAAATCGAAAGTGCTATCAATTTGAGACCAGTGCCATCTTTGTCAATATTTCAAAAAATTTCAGATTTCGCGATGAGCGGGTAGGAACTATGTCCAAATGCATAGCTCATACCACCGGTAACGATTCTCGCCGAGTTTGTACGAGATAACTTACGCAGAGCGGAGAACCATGTAACCAAGTTGTCACAGCAACTTGCCTAGATGGTTCACTCATCTGATCAACTAACGATGGATAGGTGATACGCACCATAAACATCCTCTACAAGGCCAAGGCTGCGCCCCTGTAAACGTGCTCGCCTGAGCACCCAACCGCTTGATCTACGGGCTTTTCGTCCGACATCAGGTGGACTGAAAACATGCACGAGAGTCTTCCAGCAAGAAGATCCGCTGCATAACAGGGCAAGTCATAACAACCAGGCCTAGTTGCGCACATCTTGAGTGCACTTATTTAGACACTCGGAACTTAGTATGCCTGCACACGGCATTGTGGCGCCTGTTTGCCGCACTTTCGAGTGCACTATGACCGCTGAACACCATTAACTCCGGCCATCTAATGGCTTGATAAAACACAGAGGTATTTGCGATGCGCATCAGCATATTTGGTTTGGGTTACGTTGGCGCAGTATGTGCCGGTTGCCTGTCTGCACGGGGCCATGACGTGGTTGGCGTCGATGTTGCCAAAGACAAGATCGACATGATCAACGCCGGCAAGTCGCCGATTGTTGAACCGGGTCTGGGCGAACTTCTGGCCCAGGGTATCGAGACCGGTCGTCTGCGCGGTACAACCAACTTCGCCGAAGCAATTCGTGACACCGACCTGTCGATGATCTGCGTCGGTACACCGAGCAAGAAGAACGGCGACCTGGAACTGAACTACATCGAGGCGGTGTGCCGCGAGATCGGTTTCGTACTGCGTGAAAAATCCACCCGCCACACCATCGTGGTGCGCAGCACCGTGCTGCCGGGCACCGTCGCCAACGTGGTCATCCCGATCCTCGAAGACTGCTCGGGCAAGAAGGCCGGTGTCGATTTCGGCGTCGCGGTCAACCCGGAATTCCTGCGTGAATCCACCGCGATCAAGGACTACGACCTGCCACCGATGACCGTCATCGGCGAGTTCGACAAGGCCTCGGGCGACGTTCTGCAATCGCTGTACGAAGAACTCGACGCGCCGATCATCCGCAAGGACATCGCCGTCGCCGAGATGATCAAGTACACCTGCAACGTCTGGCACGCAACCAAGGTCACCTTCGCCAACGAGATCGGCAACATCGCCAAAGCGGTCGGCGTCGATGGCCGTGAAGTGATGGACGTGGTCTGCCAGGACAAGACCCTCAACCTGTCCCAGTACTACATGCGCCCTGGCTTCGCCTTCGGCGGTTCGTGCCTGCCCAAAGACGTACGCGCCCTGACCTACCGCGCCGGTTCGCTGGACGTCGAAGCACCGCTGCTCAACTCGCTGATGCGCAGCAACGAATCGCAAGTGCAGAACGCCTTCGACATCGTTGAAAGCCACGACAAACGCAAAGTCGCCCTGCTCGGCCTGAGCTTCAAGGCCGGCACCGACGACCTGCGTGAAAGCCCGCTGGTGGAACTGGCCGAAATGCTGATCGGCAAGGGCTATGACCTGAGCATCTACGACAGCAACGTCGAGTACGCCCGTGTTCACGGCGCGAACAAGGACTACATCGAGTCGAAGATCCCGCACGTGTCGTCCCTGCTCAACGCGGACTTCGATTCGGTGATCGACAACTCCGACGTGATCATCCTCGGCAACCGCGACGAGAAATTCCGCGCGCTGGCCCAGGAAGCTCCGCAAGGCAAACAGGTCATCGACCTGGTCGGCTTCATGGCCAAAGCCACCAACCCAGGTACTCGCACTGAAGGTATCTGCTGGTAACACAGACGTTGCGCGCCGCCGCGTAACTCATAGGCGGCGCGCAACCAATGTGTGATCCCGGAATGTAGGAGCTGCCGCAGGCTGCGATCTTTACCCGGCGCACTTGAGTCCTGAGTGAACCCGAAAAGATCAAAAGATCGCAGCCTTCGGCAGCTCCTACACAGGGTTCGCCCGAATTGCACGTGACATTGCAGTTCTTTGTAAGCCTGCCTTAACCCCATCGGGCCACCCGACAGGCTCGCCCGAGATAGAGACGGATGCAGATTATGCACAGGCTAAAGCACGGCCTACTTCAGGCCGCCGGTTGGCTGTTTTACCTCAGTTTGTTGATGGGTCTGGCCTTGATGCTGCCCACGTCCACATTCGACTCCGAGTCGAAGGACTTCATTTTCCTGATTGGCGCCGTGGGTATCTGGCGCTACTCGATGGGTGCAACGCACTTTGTGCGCGGCATGATTTTTCTCTACATCGTTTACCCGCACCTGCGCCGCAAAGTGCGCAAGCTGGGTAAAGCGGCGGACCCGTCGCATGTGTTTCTGATGGTCACCAGTTTCCGTATCGACGCGCTCACCACCGCGCAGGTCTACAGCTCGGTGATCCGCGAAGCCATCGACTGCGAACTGCCGACCACCGTGGTCTGCTCGATCGTCGAAATGTCCGATGAGCTGCTGGTCAAGGCGCTGTGGGCGCGGATGAATCCGCCAGACCGGGTGAAGCTCGACTTCGTGCGCATTCCCGGCACCGGCAAGCGTGATGGCCTGGCCTACGGTTTCCGCGCGATCTCCCGTCACCTGCCGGACGACCGCGCCGTAGTGGCCGTGATCGACGGTGACACCGTGCTCGGTGAAGGCACCGTGCGCAAGACCGTGCCGTGGTTCCAGCTGTTCGGCAATGTCGGCGGCCTGACCACCAACGAATTCTGCGAAGTGCGCGGCGGCTACATCATGAGCGAATGGCACAAGCTGCGTTTCGCCCAGCGTCACATCAACATGTGCTCGATGGCCCTGTCCAAGCGCGTACTGACCATGACCGGGCGTATGTCGGTGTTCCGTGCCACCGTGGTGACCGACCCGGAATTCATCGCCGACGTCGAAAGCGACTCGCTGCAGCACTGGCGCCTGGGTCGTTTCAAGTTCCTCACCGGTGACGACAAATCGAGCTGGTTCAGCCTGATGCGCCTGGGTTACGACACCTTCTACGTGCCGGACGCCGCGATCAACACCGTTGAACACCCGCCGGAAAAGAGCTTCATCAAGGCCAGCCGCAAACTGATGTTCCGCTGGTACGGCAACAACCTGCGCCAGAACTCGCGAGCGCTGGGCCTGGGTGTGAAACGCCTCGGCGCCTTCACCTCGGTGGTGCTGTTCGATCAGCGTGTGTCGATGTGGACCTCGCTGCTGGGCCTGACCGTGGCGATCATCGCCAGCTTCAAGTACGGCGGTGCGTTCATCCTCGCCTACCTGCTGTGGATCGGCATCACGCGCCTGATTCTGACCTTGCTGCTGTCGTGCTCCGGTCACCGGATCGGCCCGGCCTATCCCGTGATTCTGTATTACAACCAGATCGTCGGTGCGCTGGTGAAGATCTACGTGTTCTTCCGCCTCGACCAGCAATCCTGGACGCGCCAACCCACTTCCCTGACCCGTGATCTCGCCAGCTTTCAACGTTGGTTCAACACCTGGTCGTCTCGGACCATGACCTTCTCCGCCGGCAGCATTTTCGTCGCCGTGCTGCTGATGATGGTCTGACCTGCCCCTATTGAATTAACAAGGAAATCGCCCCCATGAATACCGCCGTCAACGCCAACGTAGTGCATGAATCCGAAGCCCAGCGTCAGCACGCCCGAGTGAAAATCCCGGCCAAACTGCGCTTCTTCGGCCCGGACCGGACGCCGGTCGAGGCGCGGGTCCTGGACCTGTCCGCCGGTGGTCTGGCGTTCAACGCCGGACAACTGCCGCTCAAGACCGGCGACGTGTACAAGGCACGCCTGCAATTTGTGATCGACAACCTCGGCCTGGCCATGGACGTCGAACTGCAAGTGCGCTCCTACGACCGCCAGAGCGGCCGCGTCGGTTGCCAGTTCCAGAACCTCGAACCGCAAGACATCTCGACCCTGCGTCACCTGATCACGTCGCACCTGGCCGGCGACATCGTCAGCATGGGTGAAGTGCTGGCGACGCTGCAGCGCGACAACTTCACCAAGGCGCGCAAGGTCAAGGACGGCGGCAGCGGCATGACCCCGTTCGGGCGTCTGAAAGCGGTGACCTTCAGCGCCGGGGTATTCGCCATCGGCCTGGTGGCGTTCGGTTTCGTCTTCAAGTCGGTGTACGGCATGTACTTCGTCAGCCATGCGCAGGCCGGTCTGGTCAGCGTACCGGGAATGAACATCACCATGCCGCGTGACGGCACCGTGCAGAGCCTGGTCAAGTCCGACGGCGTCGCCGCCAAAGGCGCCCCGCTGGCGACCTTCAGCACCAGCATGCTCGACGTGCTCAAGGGCCATCTCGACGAAGACCAGTTGCAACCGGCCAAGGTGGAAGAACTGTTCGGCAAGCAGATGACCGGCACCCTGACCTCGCCGTGCGATTGCACCGTGGCCCAGCAACTGGTGGCTGACGGTCAGTACGCAAGCAAAGGCGACGTGATTTTCACCCTGGTACCGCGCAACACCCAGGCCACCGTCGATGCGCGCTTCTCCTATCGCCAGTTCGGCGACGTGCGTCCGGGTACGCCAGTGAGCTTCCAGATCGCCGGCGAAGACCAGACCCGCACCGGCAAGATCGTCAGCAGCACCAGCCTGAAAAGCGCCGACCTGTCCTCCGACATCCGCGTGCAGATCCAGCCGGACGAACCGCTGGACAGCAGCTTCGCCGGCCGTCCGGTGGAAGTGAACAGCGACCGTGGTCCGAACCTGAACTGGCTGATCGACAAAGCCATGGCTGCCGGTCTTTAAGTCGAGGACATGCCTGTGACTATCATCCGTCTCCTGAGAACACCGCGATCCCTGTGGGAGCTGGCTTGCCAGCGATTGGATCAACGCGGTCTGTCTGACACACCGAGCCGCCTGAATCGCTGGCAAGCCAGCTCCCACAAAGGTCATATGGTGTGCTCGCTGGCACTGGCCGTCAGCCTCGCCGGTTGCGCCGGCCTGCCCGACCAGCGCCTGGCCAACGAAGCGCTCAAGCGTGGCGACACTGCCACTGCCGCGCAGAACTACCGCGCACTGGCCGATCTGGGTTACAGCGAGGCGCAAGTCGGTCTCGCCGATATCCAGGTCGACAGCCGCGACCCCGAGCAGATCAAACAGGCCGAAGCGACCTACCGCGCCGCCGCCGACGTGTCGCCACGGGCCCAGGCCCGTCTCGGTCGCCTGCTGGTGGCCAAGCCCGGTTCCACCGAAGCCGAGCACCACGAAGCTGAAAGCCTGCTGAAAAAAGCCGCCGCCAACGGCGAAGGCAACACGTTGATCCCGCTGGCGATGCTGTACCTGCAATTCCCGCACAGCTTCCCGAATATCAACGCGCAGCAGCAGATCGATCAGTGGCGCAAATCCGGTTACCCGGAAGCGGGTCTGGCGCAGGTGCTGCTGTATCGCACCCAAGGCACTTACGACCAGCATCTGGATGACGTGGAAAAGATCTGCAAGGCCGCGCTCAACACCACCGACATCTGCTACGTCGAACTGGCCACGGTGTATCAGAAACGTGCCCAGCCTGAGCAACAGGCCGAGCTGCTCAAGCAGATGCAGGCCGGTTACAGCCGCGGCACGGTCAGCGCGCAGCGCGTCGATTCGGTGGCCCGCGTGCTGGCCGATTCGACCCTCGGCAAAACCGACGAGAAGACCGCGCAGTCGCTGCTCGAACCGATCGCCCCGGGCTACCCGGCATCGTGGGTGACCCTCGCGCAGCTGCTTTACGACTTCCCGGAACTGGGCGACGTCGATCAGATGATGAAGTACCTGGACAACGGCCGCGCCGCCGACCAGCCGCGCGCCGAACTGTTGCTGGGCAAGCTCTACTACGAAGGCAAACTGGTGCCGGCCGACGCAAAAGTCGCCGAAGAACATTTCCAGAAAGCCGTCGGCCGCGAAGTCGCCGCTGACTACTACCTCGGCCAGATCTATCGCCGTGGTTACCTGGGCAAGGTCTATCCGCAGAAGGCTCTCGACCACCTGCTGACCGCTGCGCGCAACGGCCAGAACAGCGCCGATTTCGCCATCGCCCAACTGTTTTCCCAAGGCAAGGGCACCAAGCCCGATCCGCTCAACGCCTATGTATTCAGCCAATTGGCCAAGGCGCAGAACACCCCGCAAGCCGATGAACTGGCGACCACCCTCGCAGCGCAATTGCCGCCCGAGCGTCTGGCCGAAGCCCAGCGCCTGCTGCAACAGGAACAGGCCAGCCGTGGCGCCCTGAACCAGAACACGCTGCAACTGCACGCCCTGCAAGAAGAAGACGGCGAGGAATCCCTATGAAGTTGAATCCCTTTGTGAAGGCTGGCATTGGCCTCACGTTCGCGCTGATCTGGTCTTGCCCGACACTGGCCGCGATCACTGAAACCAAGAACTTCGGTCTGGAAGTGAAAATCACCGGCCAGTCCGAAGACGACCGCGACCTCGGCACCGCCAGCGGCGGCGACGTCAACGGTGTGGGCCTGGACCTGCGTCCGTGGGTCTACGGCGAAAGCGGTGCGTGGAGTGCCTACGCCATGGGCCAGGCCGTGACCTCGACCGACATTATCGAAACCGACACCCTGCAGCAGTCCGACGGTGAACAAACCACCGACAACAGCGACCGCAAAACCAAGAAAAACTACCTGGCGATGCGCGAATTCTGGGTCGGCTACAGCGGCCTGACGCCGTACCCCGGCGAGATGCTCAAGTTCGGTCGCCAGCGTCTGCGCAATGACGACGGCCAATGGCGTGACACCAACATCGAAGCGCTGAACTGGACCTTCGACACCACCCTGCTGCGCGCCAACGTCGGTGTCGCCGAACGCTTCAGCGAATACCGCACCGACCTCAAAGAGCTGGCGCCGAAAGACAAGGATCGCCTGCACGCCTACGCCGATGCCGCCTACCAGTGGACGCCGGGTAACTGGGTCGGCATTCGCGGTCATCACACCCACGACAACGGCAAGCTCGATTACGCCGAACCGGGCGTGCCCCGCGACACCCTCGACAAAACCCAGAACGGCGACATCAGCTGGCTCGGTCTGACCGCCGACAGCGACGCCTACAACTGGCGCAACACCAACACCATCAACTACTGGGGCAGCATCACCGGCATGAGCGGCGACCTTGATTCGGTCAACCCGCTGAACGCTGATGGCAGCCGTCCGGCCCAAGCCAAGCGCAGTGATGACATCAACGGCTGGGCCACTGACCTTGGCGTGCGCCTGCGCCTCGATCCGCAGTGGCAGGTCGGTGCGGCCTACGCCCGCGCCAGCGCCGATTACCAGCAGAACGGTCTGGAAAGCAACCGCTCCAACTACACCGGTACCCGCTCGCGCGTGCACCGTTTCGGCGAAGCATTCCGTGGCGAAATGAACAACATGCAGACCGCGACCCTGTTCGGTTCATGGATGCTCAACGACCAGTACGACGCCAGCCTGATCTACCACAAGTTCTGGCGCGTGGACGGCAACAAGCCGGTGGGCAGCAACGGCATCAACGCCGTGGAAAACAACACCGACGACGTCACCGGCGCAATCCTCTCCAGCACCTCGCTGCCACTGCAGGATGGCAACAAGGACCTGGGTCAGGAAATGGACCTGGTGGTGACCAAGTACTTCAAGCAAGGCTTGCTGCCGGCGGCGTTGAGCCAGTCGATCGACGAGCCGTCGGCGCTGGTGCGTTTCCGTGGCGGTGTGTTCAAGCCGGGTGATGCCTATGGCAGCCAGGTCGATTCGTACATGCACCGCGCGTTCATCGACGTGATCTGGCGCTTCTGATGCAAACCGCCAAGGGAGTGCCCGACATGCACCATGCAAGGAAAGGCTCGCTCAGCCTGTTGGCCGGCGCCATGCTGCTGGCCTCCGCTGGCGCGTTCGCCACGGTGGAACCGGCCAAGCCGGTGACCACCGCCAAAGAGCTGCAACAAGCCAAGACCTACACCGTCAGCAGCGCGCCGACCGAGGCGCTGGAGCTGGCCAAGCCGAAACTGCCCGACCTGTCCGGCTTCACCGCCGAGGCTGCTGCGGCGAAAATCGTCCGTAGCAAAGCAGGCAAGATCAGCGTGCGCCGGATGATGCAGGAAGACGCCCTGAAGGACTTCATCGGCGGCGACAACAAGATGGCCGAATGGGTGGTGCGTCAGCACGGTATCCCGCAGGCGATCTTCGTCGACGACGGTTACCTGAACCTCAAGGATCTGGCGCAGAAGCTGCCCAAGCAGTACTTCAGCGAGACCTCGCCGGGCGTGTACCTGGCGAAGCTGCCGATTGTGGTCGGCCGCAAAGGCATCCTCGAAATCGATGGTCAGACCCAGGAGTTGCGCCTGTCGCAAGAGGCCGGTTCGTTCCTGGTCAACGACGGTCAGTTGTTTGTGCGTGACACCAAAGTCACTGGCTGGCGCGAGAAGGACAACGGCCCGGCCACCTTCCGTTCGCCGAAGGAATTCCGTCCGTTCCTGCTGGCCTGGGGCGGCACCGAGACCTACATCGTCAACAGCAAGATGGCCAGTTTCGGTTACGCCAACAGTAAGTCGTACGGGGTGAGTATTTCCCAGTACACGCCGAACATGGCCAAGGTCCTCAAGCGTCCCGAGCCGACCGGCTGGATCGTCGGCTCCGAGTTCTCCGACATGTGGTACGGCTTCTACTGCTACGAGACCCGCGACTTCGTGGTCAAGGGCAACACCTACAAGGACAACATCGTCTACGGCATCGACCCGCACGACCGTTCCCACGGTCTGATCATTGCCGAGAACACCGTCCACGGCACGAAGAAGAAGCACGGCATCATCATTTCCCGTGAGGTGAACGACAGCTTCATCTTCAACAACAAGAGCTACGACAACCACCTCTCGGGCCTGGTGATCGACCGTAACAGCGTCAACAACATCATTGCCTACAACGAGATCTACAAGAACCACACGGACGGCATCACCCTCTACGAGTCCGCCGACAACCTGCTGTGGGGCAACAAGGTCATCAGCAACAAGCGCCACGGCATCCGCATTCGTAACAGCGTGAACATCCGCCTCTACGAAAACGTCGCCATGGCCAACGGGCTGACCGGCGTCTACGGCCACATCAAGGACCTGACCGACACCGACCGCGACATCAAGCTCGACCCGTTCGACGCCCAGGTCTCGCTGATCGTGGTCGGCGGTGAACTGGCGGCCAACGGCAGCGGCCCGATGGCCATCGACTCGCCGTTGAGCGTCGAGCTGTATCGCGTATCGATGCTGGCGCCGACCAAGTCCAGCGGCATCAGCTTCAACGGCATCCTCGGCGAGCGCCAGGATGAAATTCTCGACCTGCTGGTGCGCCAGCAGAAAGCCGTACTGATCGACCCTGTCGAACGCCAGACCGAACTGCGGGACTGAGGATAATTTTATGCACCCACACTTGATCAAATTACTCAGCCTGTCGGCCCTGACCGTGGGCATTCTGGCGGCCAGCAATGCTGCTCGCGCCGATGAAGCGGCGGGCGCCACCGCGCCAAAATTCAGCGCCGAACCGTGCTGCAACCTGTGCCCGGCCGCGCACGATGCGAAGAACTACACCACGCGTTATCAGCAGAACTTCACCACCCTGGTGCAGGCGCAGGGCGACTGGCTGTTCCGTACCCAGGAAGATTTGCGCACCGAGTTCAACACCACCCCGGCCGGCTACAAACGCCTGCAACAACTGCACGATGCGTTCAAGGCCAAAGGCGTCGAACTGGTGATCGTCTACCAGCCGACCCGTGGCCTGGTGAACCGCAACAAGCTCAACCCGCAGGAAAAAGCCGCGTTCGATTACGAGAAAGCGCTGGGCAACTACAAGACCATGCTCGGCCGTTTCGCCAAGATGGGTTACGTGGTACCGGACCTGTCGCCGCTGACCAACGAATCGCTGCCGGACACCCTGCCCGCCCACGATTTCTACTTCCGCGGCGACCAGCACTGGACCCCATACGGTGCTCAGCGCACAGCGAAAATCGTCGCCGAGAAGGTCAAGCAGATCCCGGCCTTCGCCGACATTCCCAAGCGTGAATTCGAGACCAAGCGCACCGGGCGCATGGGCAAGACCGGCACCCTGCACAACATGGCCGGGCAACTGTGCGGCACCAGTTACGCGATCCAGTACATGGACCAGTTCACCACCGAGCCGAAAGGCGAGGCCGGTGACGGCGACCTGTTCGGTGATTCCGGCAACCCGCAAATCACCCTCGTCGGTACCTCGCACAGCGGCAAGAACTACAACTTTGCCGGCTTCCTCGAAGAGGCCATTGGCGCCGACATCCTCAATGTCGCCTTCCCCGGCGGTGGTCTCGAAGGTTCGATGCTGCAGTACCTCGGTAGCGATGAATTCCAAAAGACCCCGCCGAAGATTCTGATCTGGGAATTCTCGCCGCTGTACCGCCTCGACCAGGAAACCATCTATCGCCAGATGATGGCGCTGCTGGATAACGGATGTGAAGGCAAGGAAACCCAAATGTCCGCCAGCACCACGCTCAAGCCTGGCGGCAAACAGGAACTGCTGGTCAACAGCAAAAACCTGAACCTGCAGAACAGCAGCCATCAGGTCGACATCCGCTTCGCCGACACCTCGGTGAAAACCCTGCAAGCCACCCTCTGGTACATGAACGGTCGCCACGAGGACATCAAGATCGAGAAACCGGAAACCTCCGACACCGACGGTCGTTTCGCCTTTGAGCTGCGCACGGACGAAGACTGGGCCTCGCAAAATCTGCTGGCCGTCGAAGTCCAGGGCCCGGAAGCGGGTACCGCGCCGCAAAAAGTCGAAGCGAAAATCTGCAAACGCAACGTATTCCCGGGCGCTGGGCCACAAACCGCGCAAGTCGGGCAATGAGGTCTGCTATGCGAAATCGAACGATCAAACACCTGCTTGCGCCATCCCTGCTGACCCTGGCGATGTTCGCCGGGGCCACTCAGGCCGCCGCGCCATTGCGCCCGCCGCAGGGCTACTTCGCCCCGGTGGATAAATTCAAGAGCGGCGACAACAGCGAAGGCTGCGACGCGATGCCGGCGCCGTACACCGGACCGCTGCAATTTCGCAGCAAATACGAAGGCTCGGACAAGGCCCGCGCGACCCTGAACGTGCAGTCGGAAAAAGCCTTCCGCGATACCACCAAGGACATCACCACCCTGGAGCGCGGCACCGCCAAACGAGTGATGCAGTTCATGCGCGACGGCCGTCCGGAGCAGCTCGACTGCACGCTGAACTGGCTGACCGCGTGGGCCAAGGCCGATGCGTTGATGTCGAAAGACTTCAACCACACCGGCAAGTCGATGCGCAAATGGGCGCTGGGCAGCATGGCCTCTTCGTACATCCGCCTGAAGTTCTCCGACTCGCATCCGCTGGCCACGCATCAGCAAGAAGCGCAGCAGATCGAGGCGTGGTTCAGCAAGATGGCCGATCAGGTGGTCAGCGACTGGGACAACCTGCCGCTGGAAAAAACCAACAACCACTCGTACTGGGCCGCCTGGTCGGTGATGGCCACCGCCGTCGCCACCAACCGTCGCGACCTGTTCGACTGGGCGGTGAAGGAATACAAGGTCGGGGTCAATCAAGTCGACGCCGACGGCTTCCTGCCCAACGAACTCAAGCGCCAGCAACGCGCCCTCGCCTATCACAACTACGCCCTGCCGCCACTGGCGATGATTGCCAGCTTCGCCCAGGTCAACGGGGTGGATCTGCGTCAGGAAAACAACAGCGCGCTCAAGCGTCTGGGTGATCGGGTGTTGGCCGGGGTGAAAGACCCGGATCAGTTCGAGGAAAAGAACGGCAAGAAACAGGACATGACCGACCTGAAAGAGGACATGAAATTCGCCTGGCTTGAACCGTTCTGCACCCTCTACACCTGCCCGGCAGATGTGATCGAGAAGAAGCACGGCATGCAACCGTTCAAGACCTTCCGCCTCGGCGGCGACCTGACCAAGGTCTACGACCCGTCGCATGAGAAGGGCAACAAGGGTTCGTAGGACAGGACACAAAACCCTGTGGGAGCTGGCTTGCCAGCGATTGCAATCCGACATTCAACACGGATGTCGAACGACCTGACGCTATCGCTGGCAAGCCAGCTCCCACACGGGTTGTGGTGAATCTGGATGCAATACATCCCCCGGAATTTTCATGGGGGGTTTGGGGGGGCTTTGGCCCTTGACTGTTGGTTCAAACATGGAGAGATCGGGATGGTATTTTCATCCAACGTGTTCCTGTTTCTGTTCTTGCCGATCTTTCTCGGCTTGTACTACTTGAGCGGGCAACGCTATCGCAACCTGTTGCTGCTGATCGCCAGCTACGTGTTCTACGCGTGGTGGCGGGTGGACTTCCTGGCGCTGTTCGCCGGCGTCACCCTGTGGAACTACTGGATCGGCCTGAAAGTCGGTGCCGCCGGCGTGCGTACCAAACCGGCGCAGCGCTGGCTGCTGCTCGGCGTCGCGGTCGACCTGTGCATCCTCGGCTACTTCAAATACGCCAATTTCGGCGTGGACAGCATCAACGCGATCATGACCTCGTTCGGTCTGGAACCGTTCATCCTGACCCACGTGCTGCTGCCGATCGGTATCTCGTTCTACATCTTCGAATCGATCAGCTACATCATCGACGTGTACCGCGGCGACACCCCGGCCACGCGCAACCTGATCGACTTCGCGGCGTTCGTGGCGATCTTCCCGCACCTGATTGCCGGCCCGGTTCTGCGCTTCCGCGACCTCGCCGATCAATTCAACAACCGCACCCACACCCTCGACAAGTTCTCCGAGGGCTGCACGCGGTTCATGCAGGGTTTCATCAAGAAGGTGTTCATCGCCGACACCCTCGCGGTAGTGGCCGACCACTGCTTCGCCCTGCAAAACCCGACTACGGGTGATGCCTGGCTGGGCGCGCTGGCGTACACCGCGCAGCTGTATTTCGACTTCTCCGGTTACAGCGACATGGCCATCGGTCTGGGCCTGATGATGGGTTTCCGCTTCATGGAAAACTTCAAGCAGCCGTACATCAGCCAGTCGATCACCGAGTTCTGGCGTCGCTGGCACATCAGCCTGTCGACCTGGCTGCGTGACTACCTGTACATCACCCTCGGCGGTAACCGCAAAGGCACGCTGATGACCTATCGCAACCTGTTCCTGACCATGCTGTTGGGTGGTCTGTGGCACGGCGCGAACATCACTTACATCGTCTGGGGCGCCTGGCACGGCATGTGGCTGGCGATCGAAAAAATGCTCGGCATCAACACCTCGCCGCGCAGCCTCAACCCGATCCGCTGGGCGCTGACTTTCCTGCTGGTGGTGATGGGCTGGGTGATCTTCCGTGCCGAGAACCTGCACGTCGCCGGGCGCATGTACGGCGCGATGTTCAGCTTCGGCGACTGGTCGCTGTCGGAACTCAACCGCGCCAGCCTCACCGGTCTGCAAGTGGCAACCCTGGTGGTGGCGTACGCAACGCTGGCGTTCTTCGGCCTGCGTGATCTGTACACCAACCAGCCTCCGGTCAAAACCAAGCCAGTAGTCAACGTCGAAACCGACGGCCCTGCCGCTGCGACCCCGGGCATCATCAAAGCCGCACCCGGCGAAAACCCGGCGAGCATCCACGAGCCTGGCTACACCGTCGGCGTCGAAGCCCAGGTGCAACCGGCGTACTGGACGGCGGACTGGTCGCGCTACGTGATGCGCGGGCTGATCCTGCTGCTGTTCATCGCCTCGATTCTCAAACTCTCGGCGCAAAGCTTCTCGCCGTTCCTTTACTTCCAGTTCTGAGGGATCTGACATGACCCGCTCATTACGCATCTTCTACATCGCTCTGTTTCTGCTGACCCTGCTGGTACTCGGTCTGTGGTCGGTGCGCAGCTTCTTCGGCTTCAACACCAATGCCGACGCGACGGTGCTCAACGGCCGCTGGACCAAAGCCGTGGAAACCCACTACGACGATCAGTTTCCGATCAAGCGACTGGGCACCAACCTCTGGGCGGCGCTGGATTTCAAACTGTTCAACGAAGGGCGTCCGGGCGTGGTGCTCGGTCGCGATCAGTGGCTGTACAGCGACGAAGAATTCAACCCGATCGTCAACGAAGAGCTGAACCTGCAAGGCAACTACGCGCTGGTTGAAGGCGTGCGCCAGACCCTGAAAGAGAAAGGCGTGAAACTGGTGATGGCGATCGTGCCGGCCAAGGTGCGCCTGTACCCGGAACACTTGGGTGAAGTGAAACCGGCGAGCATTCACGCCAACCTTTATCAGGATTTCCACGCCCGTGTCGCGGCAGACAAGATCCTCGCCCCGGACCTGCTCGGCCCGCTGCAACAGGCCAAGCAAAACGGTCAGCAAGTGTTCCTGCGCACCGACACCCACTGGACTCCGGAAGGCGCCGAAATCGCCGCCAACACCCTGGCCAAGACCATCGCCGACAAGTTCCCGCTCAGCGGCGAGCCGCAGCGCTTCGTCACCACGCCAGCGGAGAAGGTCACGCACAAGGGCGACCTGCGTCTGTTCCTGCCGCTGGATCCGCTGTTCGAAAACCTGATGCCGGCGCAAGAGCCGCTGCAAAAGCGCAACACCGTGGCCGCCGAGCAACCGGCCGGTGACGACGCGCTGTTCGCCAGCAGCGAAGTACCGGTCGCACTGATCGGCACCAGCTACAGCGCCAACCCCAACTGGAACTTCGTCGGTGCGCTGAAACAAGCGCTGCACAGCGACGTCGTGAATTACGCCGAGGACGGCCACGGCCCGATCCTGCCGATGCTCAGCTACCTGAAAAGCGATGACTTCAAGAACAGCCCGCCGCAGGTGCTGATCTGGGAGTTTCCTGAACGATATCTGCCTGTGAACAACGAAATCGGCGACGCCGACCCGCAGTGGGTCGCAGAGCTCAAACAAGCCGGTGCTCGCCAACAAAACGTAGCCATCAACACTAAATCCGAGACGCCCGATCGGGCGCAAAACTGAAAGAGAGGTAACACCATGACTTTCACTACTACTCCTCGTCGTCTCGCCAAACGCTTCGCACTGGTTGCAGGCCTCAGCGTGCTTTCCGTCCAGGCTTTCGCCGGTGGCGACGCCGCGCTGTACGGCCCGACCGCACCGAAAGGCTCGACCTTCGTGCGGGTCTACAACGCCAGCAACGCCGAAGTCAGCGCCACCGTCGGCAGCACCAATCTGAGTGACGTAGCGCCACTGGCCAGCAGCGACTTCAGCTTCATGCCGGGCGGTGACTACAGCGCCAAAGTCGGCAGCCAGACCCTGCCGGTCAAACTGGCCGGTGACCACTACTACACCCTGGTCAACAACGCGTCCGGCGCGCCGCAACTGATCGAAGAACCGCCGTTCAAGAACAAGCAGAAATCCCTGGTGCGCGTGCAGAACCTCAGCGACAAGCCGCTGACCCTGAAGACCGCCGACGGCAAGACCGAGGTGGTGCCGAACGTGGCCGCCAAGGGCCGTGGCGAGCGTGAGATCAACCCGGTGAAAGTCAGCCTGGCGCTGTACGAAGGTGACAAGAAAGTCGGCGACGTGAAACCGGTCGCGCTGGAGCGCGGTGAGGCCGCGGTGCTGTACGTCACCGGCTCCGGCAGCAGCCTGTCGCCAGTCTGGGTGAAACGCCCGGTGTCGACGCGCTAACACATTTCATGAACTGACCCGGCCTCCTGTGGGAGCTGGCTTGCCAGCGATGCAGACACCTCGGTTCTGCAGATACACCGAGGTGATGCCATCGCTGGCAAGCCAGGCTCCCACAGGGACCGAGGCAAGAGTTCGGATACGCGACAACAACAAGAGTGAAACGACACAACGTTCGTGCCTCTAACCAATCGATTTTTATGGAGTAAACAACATGATTCCGGTGATCTTGTCAGGTGGTAGCGGTTCACGTCTTTGGCCGCTTTCGCGTAAGCAATTCCCTAAACAATTCCTGGCCCTGACCGGTGAACACACGCTGTTCCAGCAAACGCTGGAGCGCCTGGTGTTCGAAGGCATGGACACGCCGATCGTGGTCTGCAACAAAGATCACCGTTTCATCGTCAACGAACAGTTGGCCAACCGTAACCTCGAATGCCAGCGCATCCTCATGGAGCCGTTCGGCCGCAACACCGCACCAGCGGTAGCGCTGACCGCGATGATGCTGGTCAATGAAGGGCGTGACGAACTGATGCTGGTGCTGCCGGCCGATCACGTACTGGAAGACCAGAAAGCCCTGCAACGCGCCCTCGCCCTGGCCACCGTCGCCGCCGAAAACGGCGAGATGGTGCTGTTCGGCGTGCCGGCGACCAAACCGGAAACCGGCTACGGCTACATCAAATCCACCGGCGACTCGCTGCTGCCAGAAGGCGTCAGCCGCGTTTCGCACTTCGTTGAAAAACCTGACGTCAAACGCGCCACTGAGTACGTTGAATCAGGCGGCTACTACTGGAACAGCGGCATGTTCCTGTTCCGCGCCAGTCGCTTCCTCGAAGAGCTGAAAAAGCACGATCCGGACATCTACGACACCTGCCTGCTGACCCTTGAGCGCAGCCAGCAGGACGCCGACACCATCACCTTCGACGAAGCCACCTTCGCTTGCTGCCCGGACAACTCCATCGACTACTCGGTGATGGAAAAAACCCAGCGCGCCTGCGTGGTGCCGCTGACCGCCGGCTGGAGCGATGTCGGTTGCTGGTCGTCGCTGTGGGAAGTCAACGAGAAGGATGCCAACGGCAACGTCAGCAAAGGCGACGTGGTGATCCAGGACAGCAAGAACTGCATGATCCACGGCAACGGCAAACTGGTGTCGGTGATCGGCCTGGAAAACATCGTCGTGGTCGAAACCAAGGACGCGATGATGATCGCCCACAAGGACAAGGTCCAGGGCGTCAAGCAGATGGTCAACACCCTCAACGAGCAGGGCCGCAGCGAAACCCAGAACCACTGCGAGGTCTACCGTCCATGGGGTTCCTACGACTCGGTAGACATGGGCGGCCGTTTCCAGGTCAAGCACATCTCGGTGAAGCCGGGCGCCTGCCTGTCGTTGCAGATGCACCACCACCGCGCCGAACACTGGATCGTGGTCAGCGGCACCGCCGAAGTGACCTGCGATGACAACGTGTTCCTGCTCTGCGAGAACCAGTCGACCTACATCCCGATCGCCTCGGTGCACCGCCTGCGCAACCCGGGCAAGATCCCGCTGGAAATCATCGAAGTGCAGTCGGGTTCGTACCTGGGTGAAGACGATATCGAGCGCTTCGAAGACATCTACGGTCGCTCCACCCCGATCGAACGCGGCGTGTCGGTGAAAACCATCGCGCAGTGATCTCCCGGCAATAAGAAGCCCCCGTCCAGCCCGCTGCGTCCCCTATCCGCAGTGGGTTGGGCGGGGGCTTTTTTTAGAAGCAAAAGATCGCAGCCTGCGGCAGCTCCTACAGGGAAAACGCGTTCAAACTGTAGGAGCTGCCGCAGGCTGCGATCTTTTGACTTTACCCTGCCCATCGCCAACCTCACCTACGGTTAGGTAGGATGCCCCTCTATCCCTGCGAGGTTGTGCGACATGTTCATCGGCGTCTTGCTGGTCATTACCTGGCTGATCCTCTTGCTGCGTTATCCGGCCAAGGCCGTGCCGGTGTCGGTCGCGGCCGCCGTAGGTCTGGGATTGGTCGCGGTCTGGGTGGTGTGGCTGGACAACCGCGAGCTCAAGCAACTGGCACGCCTGGAGATGCGCATTGTCTATGCGCCCGAACAATGCCCGGCGGATCGCCCGCTGCAACTGAAAATGAACAACGGCAACGACGTGCCGCTGACCGAACTGCGCTGGCGCATCGCAGCCTACGCGCCCGGGGACACGGTCAATCTGGCCGACAACCAATACTCCGCCCCACGCTATCGCGGCCCCGGCGAACTGCAGGCCGGCGGTAACTGGGAAGACTGCCTGCCGATGCCACCGCTGCGCCCCGGTTACCGTCCGCAAACCCTGGAGTTTCGCGCAGAGCGTTTGCAGGGCAGTTTCTCCGACTGATCCCCCTCCCCACCTTTTTGCACAAGGAATGCGCCATGCCCGTTGCGTTGATTACCGGTTGCTCCAGCGGCATTGGCCGCGCCCTCGCCGATGCATTCAAAGCCGCCGGCTACGAAGTCTGGGCCACTGCGCGCAAAACCGAAGATGTCGCGGCCGTCGCCGCTGCCGGGTTCACCGCCATCGCGCTGGACGTCAATGACAGCCTGGCGCTGGAACAGCTCGCCGAACGCCTCAACCAGCAACACGGCGGCCTCGATGTGCTGATCAACAACGCCGGTTATGGCGCCATGGGGCCGCTGCTCGACGGCGGCGTGCCGGCCATGCAGCGCCAGTTCGAAACCAATGTGTTCTCGATTGTCGGCGTTACCCGCGCACTGTTTCCGGTACTGCGTCGGGCCAAGGGGCTGGTGGTGAACATCGGCAGTGTCTCAGGCGTGCTGGTGACGCCGTTCGCTGGCGCGTATTGCGCCTCGAAAGCGGCGGTGCATGCGTTGAGCGATGCACTGCGCATGGAGCTGGCGCCGTTCGGCATTCGCGTGATGGAGGTTCAGCCCGGGGCGATTCAGTCGAGCTTCGCCAAGAATGCCGGGCACGAAGCCGAGCAACTGATCAACGAGCAATCGCCGTGGTTTCCCTTGCGTGAGGGGATCCGCGCACGGGCCAAGGCCTCGCAGGACAAGCCGACGCCAGCCAGTGAGTTTGCGGCTGAGTTGCTCAAGGCTGTGCAGCGGGACAAGCCGCCACGCTTGATTCGTATCGGTAATGGCAGCCGCGCGTTGCCGTTGCTGGCGACGGTGTTGCCCAAGGGGTTGCTGGAGTCGACGTTGATGCGGCGGTTCGGGTTGCGTGGGAAGCTCTGAGACCGGATTGACGCTTTCGCGAGCAAGCTCGCTCCCACACTGGATCTGTGACACATCGAAGATCCCCTGTGGGAGCGAGCCTGCTCGCGAAGGGGCCAGATCAGCCAACACTCAGCCCCAGCCCTTCATGAAATCAATGAACGCCCGCACCTTCAACGGCAAATGCCGGGTATCCGGGTACTGCGCATACACCCCCTACCGGGCGAAGCGGTGATCGACCAGCAACCGCACCAATCGCCCCGCTTCCAGATCGTCCTGAATCAGCCACTGCTGCTCAGTTCGCTGTTGGGCGCATTGGGCGGCAATGATTTCCGCTTACTGCTTTCTCGCCGCCGCTCTGCTGAAGCTGTTGCCGATGGTCGCCGCGCTGCGTTTCGACGCCTCCACAGTGCTCGCCCTACTGAGCCCACCTTCCCTTCAGGAAAAACCCACATGATTGACTACAACGAATATTTTGATGAAGTGATCCAGGCCCACCTGGTCATCGAACGCTGGTTTGCCGTGGAGCAGGATTCGGCGGAACTTGCGCGCTTGCTGAGCCGGTTCTCGGCGGATTTTTCCATGGTCACGCGGCTGGGTCGGGCGCTGGATATCGAAGCCTTGCGCGGGCTGTTTCAGTCAGCAGGCGGGAAGAAGCCCGGGTTCCGGATCGAGCTCAGTGAGCTGCGCGGGATTGCCCTGCATGCGCATGGCGCAACGCTGAGTTATCGCGAACAGCAGAGCGATGCGAGCGGGTTGCACACTGATCGCCGGTCGACAGTGGTGTTTGAAAAGAGCGAAGACGGGCGGGTGCTGTGGCGGCATTTGCAGGAGACGTTTTGCAGCGAATAGATTTCCTGAGAAACCGCGTCGCCCCAATCGCGGGCAAGCCACGCTCCCACAGGTATCACGGCGTTCAAAGAATTTGCGCACGCCACAACATCTGTGGGAGCGTGGCTTGCCCGCGATGGCAGCGACGCGGTCTGTCAGTTGTCCACCGACTCTTGCTTCACCACCACCGTGCAAGTGATCCCCGCCGCCAGCAACACCCCCTCCGGCACGTCATCGATGTGAATGCGCACCGGTACCCGCTGTGCCAGGCGCACCCAGTTGAACGTCGGGTTCACGTCGGCGATCAGCTCGCGGCTTTCCGGGTTGTCGCGGTCGTAGATGCCGCGGGAAATGCTTTCCACGTGGCCCTTCAACACTTCGCCGCTCATCAGTTGCATGTCGGCTTTGTCACCCACGCGCACATGCGGCAGTTTGGTCTCTTCGAAGAAGCCGTAGACCCAGAACGAGTTCATGTCGACCACGGCCATTTTCGCTTCGCCAATGCGCGCGTAGTCGCCGCGATGCACGTTGAGGTTGGTCACGTAACCGTCCACTGCCGCGCGCACTTCAGTGCGTTTGAGGTTCAGTTCCGCGGCTTCCAGTTGCGCTTGTGCGTGTTGGTAATCGGCCAGCGCGGCGTCGGCGATGTTGCTGGCGTCGTCGCGGTTTTCCTTGGAGATCACCAGGTTGTCCAGGTCAGCGCGGCGATGGGCATTGACCTTGCGCATCTCCCAGGTCGACTTGCGCGAAGCCACCAGCGACTGCGCCTGCTTGACCGCGATGCGGTAGTGCTCCGGATCGATCTGCATCAGCAGATCGCCCTTCTTCACCAACTGGTTGTCGCGCACCGGTACATCGATGACTTCACCGGTGACGTCGGCCGCGACGTTGATGATGTCGGCACGAACCCGGCCGTCACGGGTCCACGGGGTGTTCATGTAGTGCTCCCACAGGGTCCGGCCAATCCACAGTGCCAGGGCCAGCACCAGCAGGGTCGCGAGCAGGCTGAAAAACTTTTTCATCAGAACGTTCTCAACGGTAGACAGTCAGCGCCATCGCGCCGAACAGACAGGTAAACAGACTCAGGCGCAGCAGCGCCGGGTGCCAGAAAAAGCGGTACAGGTCGAACCCCGAAAGGAACCGGTCCAGCGCCCAGGCCAGCGCCGCGGCGACAAAAAACATCAGGGTCATGGTCGGCATGTACACGCCGTGGAAAGCAATTTCACGAGGCATGGGCAAGTCCTTCGGGCTTGGCGACGGCATAGGCGGCGAGCGGTGATTGCGGGTCGAGCAACGAGGTGCGGATGAAGTGCAGGTAGCTCTTCACCCGACGCAGCGCGGAGGTGTCGAAGTGCGGCGCGAACGGCTCGTCGGTCGCGGCGACCCGGCTGATCGCGTGATCGACCGCGACCAGTGCACGCTCCAGATTGCTTGGGTTCGGTTGCAGAAACAGCCGCACCAGCGCCCGGCCCATGACGCGGATCGCCTGACGCCACGGCTGCGATTCGGCGTACGCCGGGTGCACCGGGAGGATCGCCTGTTCCTTGCGCAACTCGATGATCGCGTGGCCGACTTCGAGCACCACGAACATCCAGCGCAGCAGGTTTTTTTGTACCTTCGGCTGACCGGCAGCGAGGCCGTATGCCTGATGCAACAGATCGCGGGTGCGACTCTCGAAACTCGACGCCAGCCCCTTGAGTTTGCCGCTGATGGCGTAGACCACCTGACCGCGCAGGTCCTGCTCCAGCCGCTTCCACAACCAGCGGCTGTTCGGCGGCAGAATGATTGCCCCCGCCGCCGCGCACACCAGCATGCCCATGACCATGGCGATGTAGTCGTTGATGAAGGTGTAAGGGTTGTAGACGGTCAGGTTGTCCGGCACGGAACCTGTGCTGAAGAAGATCAGCAACCCCAGGCCGACCCCGGCATATTGCGGCCGCGACGTGAGGAACGAACCGAGCACGATCACCGGCGCGAGCATCACGCACAACAGCGGAAAACCGTCGATCCACGGGAAGATGAAAAACATCTCGACGAAGCCGATCAGCGCCCCGAGGAACGTCCCGCAGGCCATTTGAAAAGCCATGCGTTTCGGGTTCGGTGTGGCGGCGGACAAACCCACGGTGGCGGCGGCAATCAAGGTCATGGTCGCGCCACTCGGCCACGCGGTGGCCACCCAATAGCTGCCCAGCACAATCAGGATGAACGACGCGCGGATCCCCGAAGCCGCCGCGGCCCACCAGTTGGTTTGCGGGGTGAACGGCTCGTCCCAGCGCTCACGCTCGTGGCGGTGATCGGCCAGCGAGGCGTGGGTCTGTGCATAACTGTGCAAGTCATCGACGAAGCGATAGAGCAATTCGTAGGCGGTGTGGAAGTCCAGTTGCTCGGCTTCACTCGGAGCGGTTTCCTGGAAAATGCCGCGCAAGGTTCGCACGCGTGTCGGCAGGCCTTCCTTGTAAGTCGCCAACGCCGTCGCCAAGCGTGCCGCGTCCGGGCTGGTCAAGGCACGGCCACTGAAGCCGTCGAGCACTTCGGCCAGGTCCTGCAGGCCCGGTTTGATCGCGGCCACCACATGTTCTTCGCCATTGCCGCGCAGGCGCTCGAGCAACTGATGCAGGGCGTTGAAGCGTGTGGTGATGCCCATGAACTCGCTGTTCAAACGACTGAGGCGACCGTTGCGCCGACGCATGTGCGGGTCTTCGAACACGGTCACGCTGCGCAGCCCTTCCAGGCCTACGGCTTCGGCGATGAAGCGCACGTTGCTCGCTTCGAACGACTCGGCCTTGCTGCGCCCGCGCAGGCCATCGGTGACGAACAGCGCGAACACACCGAAGCGCTGATACAGGGCGTTGCGCATGGCTGCGCTGGCGGTTTGCGGCAGGATCGCGGCGCTGATCACGGTCGAGCAGAGAATCCCCAACGAGATTTCCAGCACCCGCCACACAGCGGCCATGAACGCACCGTCCGGGTGCGCCAGCGCCGGCAGTCCGACCATCGCCGCGGTGTAGCCAGCGAGGACAAAACCGTAGGCACGAAAATTACGGCAGCGCGCCGCACCCGCCGAACAAATGCCGACCCAGATTGCCAGCGAGCCCAAGAACAATTCGGTGTTCTGCGCGAACAGCGCGATCAGCGTGACCATCATCGCCGACCCGGCCAGAGTGCCGAGGAAGCGATAGAAACTCTTGGCGAACACCTGCCCGCTCTGCGGCTGCATGACGATGAACACGGTGATCATCGCCGTACGCGGTTGCGGCAACTCCAGGCGCATCGCAAGCCACAGCGTCAGGAACGCGGCGAGCAATACCTTGAAGATGTAGACCCAGGTCACGCCATCACTGCGCGCCCAGTCAAAGAAGCCACGGCGCCATTCCAGGGAGGCGAGCCAGCGTAGAGGTGCGGGCAAGGGAGTCATTAAATCTGCTCAATGATTGAGGACTGAAGAGTTATCTGTGGCAAACATCAATTTTTGTGGTGAACACAAACTCTGTGGTGAGGGGATTTATCCCCGATGGGTTGCGCAGCAGCCCCAAGAAAAGCCAATGCGGTGTGCCAAGCAGAACCGGTTTGCAGGTTTTGGGGCTGCTCCGCAGCCCATCGGGGATGAATCCCCTCGCCACAAAGGTTTTGTGTAGTGAGTTGTGTGTTCACCGCAGCAGAGTCGGGGTTTTCGGGGCTGCTGTTTGCTCGGCAGTCGGCACGTCATTACCCGCCCCGAGGCCGCCACCCAACGCCGTCACCAGCTCGGCATGCGCACTCAAGCGCGCCGCCTGCACTTGCTGCTGCACTTGCTGTTGCTTGAACAGCAAGGTCTGCGCATTGAGCACGTTGAGGTAATCGGTGAGGCCGCGCTGATAGGCAATCATCGCGATGTCGTAGGTCTTCTGCGCGGTGGCCACCGACTCGGCAGCGAAGGCTTGCTGCTTGTCCATCGACTCGCGGCGGATCAACTGGTCGGAGATGTTCTTCAGCGCATTGACCAGCGTCTGGTTGTAATGCGCCACAGCGATGTCATACCCGGCGGACGCTTCGCCCAGCTCACTGCGCAAACGTCCACCGTCGAAGATCGGCAACGAGATCGCCGGGCCGACGTTGTAGTTGAGCTTCTTGCCAGTCAAAAACTCCAGCGCCCCGCCGCCGGTGGCCATGTAGCCGAGGCTGCCGACCAGATCGACGTTGGGATAAAACCCGGCGTGCGCCACGTCGATCCCGCGTGCCTGCGCTGCCACTTGCCAACGACTGGCAACCACGTCCGGGCGTTGACCGAGCAACTCGGCGGGCAATGCCGACGGCAGCTTCAACGCAGCCCCCAGCGCCAAAGTCGGGCGCTGCAACTGCGCGCCGTCGCCCGGGCCCCTACCGGCCAGCGCGGCGATCTGGTTGCGGCTCAGGGCGATGGCTTCGTCGAGCGCATCCAGTTGCCGATGGGTTTCCGGCAACGGTGTTTCGGCCTGACTGACTTCGAAGTGCGTGCCGATCCCGCCATCCAGACGCTTCTGCGCCAGATCCAGAATCTGCTGTTGCTGCTTGAGGGTCGCGGCGACGATATCGCGCTGGGCATAGTGCAGCGACAGCTCGATGTAGGCGCGCACGATATTCTTCTGCAATTCCAGCTGCGCCAGCCGCGCTTCGGCGGCGCTCATGTGCGCCAGATCCACCGCGCGTTCGCTGGCATTGCTTTCGCGGCCCCAGAGGTCGAGGGCGTAGCTGAAGCCCAGTGCGGCGTTGTTGTCCCAGGTGGTGGTGTTGGCCAGCTCGCCCGGGCCGTAGAACTGGTCGGTCGGCCAGTTGTGGCGCTTGAGCGTCGACTCGCCATTGATCTGCAACGACTCGGCCGCTTCGGCGACACCGGCCAGCGCCTTGGCCTGACGCACCCGCGCCGCGGCCATGGCCATGCTCGGACTGCCCTGCACGGCGAGGTCGATCCAGCGATTGAGTTGCGGGTCGCCGTAGGCTTGCCACCATTGTGCGGTGGGCCAATTGGCGTCTTTGGCGGCGTGGGCAATCGCGTCGTCGGTGGCCAGGGTATTGGCCTCCAGTGCCTTGCCCTGCGGGGCAATTCCTCCGGTACCGATGCAGCCGCCAAGACCCAAAGTAAAAGCCAGAACACTGAGCGGCAAAAGCGCTCTGTTGATGCGACGCGGCACAGCTGCGAATTCCTGAAAGAGGATAAGGCGGGACGTGTTCCCTTCTGTAGGAGCTGCCGAAGGCTGCGATCTTTGATCCTGATTCCCTTAAAACAGAATCAAAAGATCGCAGCCTTCGGCAGCTCCTACAGGGAACGGCGCAATTCTAGGGAACGCCCTGTTCGGCGATAAGCTGGGATTCCTGTGAATCTTTGTTACCGTTAACGAGATAATCCCTTGGTCGGGGGTCTCAGCCCCTGAAACTTCGTGTCACAATTTGCCATCTCCCTTGAGAGCACCCCATGGACACATTGCAAAACATGCGCGCCTTCAGTTGTGTGGCCGAAGCTGGCAGCTTCACCGCCGCCGCCGTGCAACTCGACACCACCACGGCCAACGTCTCGCGCGCGGTCTCCAACCTGGAAGCCCACCTGCAAACCCGCCTGCTCAATCGCACGACCCGGCGCATCGCCCTGACCGAGGCCGGCAAGCGCTACCTGCTGCGTTGCGAGCAGATCCTGGCCTATGTCGAAGAAGCCGAAGCCGAGGCCAGCGAAGCCCACGCGCGCCCCGCCGGCCAACTGAAAGTGCACACCATGACCGGCATCGGTCAGCACTTCGTGATCGACGCCATCGCCCGCTACCGCAAGACCCACCCGGACGTGACCTTCGACCTGACCATGGCCAACCGCGTGCCGGACCTGCTCGACGAGGGCTATGACGTGTCCATCGTGCTGGCCAGCGAACTGCCGGACTCGGGCTTCGTCTCGCAACGCCTGGGCATCACCTACAGCATCGTCTGCGCCTCCCCGGCCTACGTGAAAGCCAACGGCTGCGCGCAAAAACCCAGCGACCTGCTGAACCACGCCTGCCTGCGCCTCGTCAGCCCGGTGATCCCCCTGGAAAAATGGGCCTTCAACGGCCCCGACGGCCAGGAAATGGTCACCATCAACAGCTCGCCGTTCCTGGTGAACTCCGCCGACGCCATGAAAGCCGCGATCATCAGCGGCATGGGCGTCGGCGTCCTGCCGGTCTACGCCGCCATCGAAGGCCTGCGCAACGGCACGCTGGTGCGGATGATGCCCAACTACCGCTCGCAGGAACTCAACCTGTACGCGATCTATCCGTCGCGGCAATACCTGGATGCGAAGATCAAGACCTGGGTCGAGTATTTGCGCGGGTCACTGCCGGAGATATTGGCGGCGCACCAAGCGGAACTGGCGGCTTATGAGTTGAGTGGCAGCCTCGCCGGAGCCCGTGTCGCCAACTGATTTTCAACACATCGCTAAACCTGTAGGAGCTGCCGCAGGCTGCGATCTTTTGCCCTTGATGTTTAACAATCAAAAGATCGCAGCCTACGGCAGCTCCTACAGAAGCGGTGATTTGAAGGGAGTTTTCCGACAGGTTTTGACGGTTGTGGCTCGGAAGTGGGGTGGATAGGCTGGTTCGGTCGCTGACACATCAGCGACCGGGTCTGGAAAACCCGAAGGATCAAAGCACATGACATAATGCCGCGCTTTTTCAGCGCCGGTGTTTCAGTTATGGCGGCTGTACGTGGGAGACCCTCGGGTCTGCCGGGTTTGATCCTTTGCCGGTTTTTCCAGCCTGCGTACAGCTGCCACCCACTTCGCCTGGAAACGAAAAGTGGCAGCTCCATTTCGTTAAAAGGATCTTTGCCATGATTAAGCCTTCACCCAATCCGCCCCCAGCGGAAAGCACGTCCCCCTACGAATCCCTCGATTCAAAAAAGCTCCACGACGCCGCCGAACGCGCCCTCGACCACTACCTGAAACCTTCCGCCGCCGCTGTAAGAATCCACAAACCCAGCAGCATGTTCCAGGTCGCCCCCGACATGGACAACGAAAGCCTGCTGGTTCACGCCTGCGAATCACTGGCCTCGGCGAGCATCATGACCAGCGACATTGCGGCCTACGTCGACAGCCCGCAGCGACAAACGATACTGGCGATCCAGCAAATCATCATGCTCGCCGAACTGGCGGTGAACCGGGTGCTGGATAACCACGAAATCTCGCAATCTCCAACACATAACTAATCCCCCTGTGGGAGCGAGCCTGCTCGCGAAGGCGCCAGCGCATTCAGTATTTATGTTGCCTGCCCCACCGCTTTCGCGAGCAGGCTCGCTCCCACAGGTAAATCGGGTGCATTCAGCCAGAACCTGGTCGGCTGTCAGGCCGCCATCGCTGGCAAGCCAGCTCCCACAAGGACTGAGTGGATTCAGTTAGATCCAGGTCGGCTGTCAGGCCGCCATCGCTGGCAAGCCAGCTCCGACAAGATCAAGATCAAAAGATCGCACCCTCCGGCAGCACCTACACAGGATGAGCGTTAGCTCGGCTGCAGCTCTTGATCTTGCCGTGCCGGCCCCTTCGGCAGGCTGAGTGGAGGGGTTTATCCGGGGGTGGGAGCGCAGCGACCGTTTGGCGCAGCCAAAGGCATCGAGAGGAGGTGCAGCGAAGCAAACCGGAGGCGATGCCCCCGGATAAACCCCGCAACGAAGGAACCCGAGCCTAAGCGAGGGCCGTACGCCGGGGCCCAGCGTTTTGGTTACTTTTGGGCGTCTGCAAAAGTGACTCGCCGTAAGGGCGAAACCGCCAGCCGCAACACCCCAAGCAACGGATAAACACCCAAAACCCCAAGAGCATGGTCGGCCCAGAGGCCGCCAAGACAAGCCAAACCCCACAAAGAAATGTTAGCGTGCTTGGTAATAAAGACAGCCGAGCCCAAGCCCAATGAAAAAAACAGTCCTGGCCTTCAGCCGCATCACCCCACCCATGATCGAACGCCTGCAACAGGAATTCGACGTCATCGTTCCCAACCCGAAGAACGGTGACATCAACGCCCAGTTCAACGAAGCCCTGCCCCACGCCCACGGCCTGATCGGCGTCGGCCGCAAACTCGGCAAAGCCCAACTCGAAACCGCCACAAAACTCGAAGTGGTCTCCAGCGTCTCCGTCGGCTACGACAACTACGACCTCGACTACTTCAATGAACGCGGAATCATGCTCACCAACACCCCGGACGTGCTCACCGAAAGCACCGCCGACCTCGCCTTCGCCCTGATCATGAGCAGCGCCCGCCGCGTCGCCGAACTCGATGCCTGGACCAAGGCCGGGCAGTGGCAAGCCAGCGTCGGCGCGCCATTGTTCGGCTGCGATGTCCACGGCAAGACCCTGGGCATCGTCGGCATGGGCAACATCGGCGCCGCCATCGCCCGCCGTGGCCACTTCGGCTTCAACATGCCGATTATCTACAGCGGCAACAGCCGCAAGCCCGAACTGGAACAACAACTCGGCGCACACTTTCGCAGCCTCGACGAGTTGCTCGCCGAAGCCGATTTCGTCTGCCTGGTGGTGCCGCTCAGCGACAAGACCCGCCACCTGATCAGCCATCGCGAACTGGGCCTGATGAAGCCGGGCGCGATCCTGGTCAACATCTCCCGTGGTCCGGTGGTCGACGAGCCGGCGCTGATCGAGGCGCTGCAGAACAATCGCATCCGTGGCGCCGGTCTGGACGTCTACGAAAAAGAACCGCTGGCCGAGTCCCCGCTGTTCCAGTTGAAAAATGCTGTGACATTGCCGCACATCGGCTCGGCCACCGGAGAAACCCGCGAAGCCATGGCCAATCGCGCGCTGGCCAACCTGCGCAGCGCCTTGATGGGCGAGCGTCCACGGGATCTGGTAAACCCGCAGGTCTGGCGCGGTTAAACAAAATCGGGCAAGTGCCAAAAGACACTTGCCCGACACGTTATGCACGCCCACATACTTTGCAATTCAACCCGACACCAAAACAATAGACCCCGCTATAAACTCTCCCGACATATCGAACCCTCGACAAATGTTATGGAGAACACACTTGAACGCTCTGACCATGGATAAAATTATCCGCTACAGCAAAGTCATACTGATGAGTTACTTCAGTTTTTTTGGCTTGCTGATGATGTTCAGCAATTTCACCGACTACGGTTCAAACTACGAATATGTCGCGCACGTCCTGAGCATGGACACGACCGAACACAACCCCAACCTGCGCTACCGCGCCATCACCTCGCCAACGCTGCACCACCGTATCTACTGGCTGATCATTACCCTGGAAGTCACTTTCAGCGCATTTTGCATGTTGGGTGTCTATCAATTACTCAAGAACATCAACGGCTCCAGCGAGGAATTTCATGAAGCCAAGAAGTTTTCGATCATTGGCCTTTTAATAGCTGTTTTCATCTACTACGTATGTTTTCAAGTTGTCGGCGTCGAATGGTTCGACATGGACACTTCAAACATCTGGAACGCCAAGGATTGGGCCCGACATATTGTCGACTTTATCTTGCCGCTGCTGATTTACATCGTGATAAAAGTCGAGCGCTGAACATCAGCGCTCGCACAGTGACAGGCTCAAGCCAACTTGCCCTGACGGGGCAAAGCCAGGGCACGAGGTTTGCGAAATACCAAGACGTTGCCAAGCATGACCAACACCAGGCCGAGCAGCGCCGGAGCCGTCCACTGGTAGCCTTCGGCAAACGCCGAAACGTTCAGCGCCACCACCGGGAACAACACTGTGCAATAGGCCGCGCGCTCCGGGCCCATGCGCCCGACCAGCGTCAGGTAGGCGGTGAAACCGATCACTGAACCCGGGATCACCAGATACAACAGCGCGCCGACGTAACGTGGCGACCAGTCCATGTCGAACGCAATGCCTTTGACCAGGCACCACACCGACAACATCGCCGCCCCGTAGGCCATGCCCCAGGCATTGGTGGTCAACGGTTTCAGACCGGCCTTCTGCTGCAGACTCGACAGCATGTTGCCCGCCGAGAAACACAGCGTGCCGCACAGGGCCAACGCCAGACCGAGCAAGGTCTGCGGACTGGCTTGATGGCCGGACAGTTCCGGCCAGAACAACATCCCCAGACCGAACAAACCGAGCGCGCCCCCCATCAGCACATTGTGCGCAATGCGCTGACCGAAGAACACCCGCGCATTGAGCGCGTTCCACAAGGTGGCGGTGGAAAACACCACCGCCACCAGACCGCTGGGAATCCACTGGCTGGCCGTCAGAAAGCACATGAAGTTGACGCAGAAAAGGCACAACCCCTGCGCCACGCAGATCAAATGACCACGGCGATTCATCGGTTGCAGGCGCCGGCTGAGCAGCAACAGCACGAACAGCACCAGCGCGGCGAGGCCGAAGCGATAGACGATCGACACCGGAATCGCCACCACCCCCAATTGCCATTTCAGGGCAATCCAGGTGGTGCCCCAGATCAGCACGGTCAGCAGATACAGCGAAAGGTTCATGGCGAGACTCCTGAGGACACCAGACCTCTGTGGCGAGCGAGCTTGCTCGCGCCGGGCTGCGCAGCAGCTCCGTTCATGAGTGCGGCGCACTCGGCGGGAGCAAGCTCCCTCGCCACAGGGTTGTGTTGTATGGAGATTCAGGGTGCGGCAGCAACGATCGGGGCGCTTGCAGATTCTTGCGCTTTTGTCGCCCGACAGGCTGGCAGCGCCAAGGCTACGGAGTAGGATGCAAGGCGTTGGAGAGAACCGCACATGGCCGCTATCGATACCCTGCAAGTCTTTCAAGCCCTCAACCGCTCGCCGAACGCACGCCTTGTGCACAGCGCCGAGCTCGGTGACGGCTTGTCTGCGGCTCTGTGGACCAACCACCACGACGCCCAGGAATACGAAGCGCCGAGCCACCACACGCTGTCCTGCTACATCGCCGGTGGCACCGGCACCTTTCGGCGCGGGCAGCCGGGGCACAAGGGTGGACCGGACAAACTGTGCATCCTGCCCGCCGATCACCAATCCGGCTGGGTGATCAACGGTGACATTCGCCTCGCTCACCTGTACTTCAGTGCCGAGCAATTTGCGTTGGGCTGCGTCACCTTGCTCGATCGCGAGCCGCGAGAAATGCAGTTGCGCGAGCAGACGTTTCTCGAAGATCCGCAACAGGCACAGCGCTTTCGGCAATTGCTCACGCTGAACTGGGACGAGCCGGCCGAACGTTTGCTGACCAGCAGCCTCGCTCACGAGTTGATCAGCCACACCCTGCTCAGCCAGGTCGGCGCCCGTCAGGGTGTGCGCCTCAAGGGCGGACTGGCGCCCCACCAGCGCCGGCAGTTGGTGGAGTTCATCGACAGTCAATTGGCCGAACCGATCAGCCTAGGGCAACTGGCCGGTCTGTGTGCGTTGTCGGAATACCACTTTGCGCGGATGTTTCGCGTGAGCTTCGGCTTGCCGCCGCATCAGTACGTGCTGGCGCGACGCATGAGCCGGGCGCGGGAGTTGCTGCGCGGGACGGCGTTGCCGCTGGGGGAAATTGCGCTGGCGTGCGGGTTTGCCAGTGCCAGTCATTTCACCAACCGGTTTCGCCAAGTGTTGGGTGGGACGCCGGGGGATTATCGGCAGGCGTTTTTGCGTTAGAGGCGAATTTTTCAGGTGTCTGTCAGGGCCTTATCGCTGGCAAGCCAGCTCCCACAATGTCTCCGCCCGTTCAAGACGTCTGTGTCCCGACCGAGAACCTGTGGGAGCTGGCTTGCCGGCGATGAACGATGACGCGGTCCCCGATCAGAACTCCAGCGTGCTGGAGAGCGAAATCTGCCGCGAATCACCCATCGACACAAAGAACCGGCTCGCCGCCGAGGTGTAGTACGTGCGGTCGAACAGGTTCTTCACGTTGAGCTGGAACTTGACCTTCTGCCCTTCGAGTCGGGTGTCGTAAGTGGCGAATGCATCGGCCACGGTGTAGCTCGGCAGGTCGAAATCATTCACCGCGTTGCCCGCGCGCTCGCCGACATACCGCGCCCCGGCACCGACCCGCAGTTGGTCGCCACCGATCACGCTGCCGAAGTCATACACCGCTGACAATGAGCCGCTGTTTTTCGCCACGTTCTGCAGGCGATTGCCTTTGTAGTCCGGGTCTTCGGTGACCTCGGCATCGGTGTAGGCATAGGCGCCGATCAGGCTCCAGCGATCGCTCAACTGGCCGGTCAGGTCCAGTTCCAGACCACGGGAACGCACCTCGCCCGCGGCGCTGTAGATCGTGGTCGGGCCTTCGGCGTTGGCCACCAGCACGTTACGTTTCTTGATGTCGAACAATGCAATGTTGCCGGTGATGCGCCCCGGCATATCCAGACGCGCCCCCAATTCCCACGACTTGGCTTCTTCCGGCGCAATACTGCCGTCGAGCACAGTGCTGCTGCCGCTGAGCGGGGCGATGGTCGAGTTGGGTTTGAACGATTCGGTGTAGCTGCCGTAGAACGACAACTCGTCGGTGTAGCGATACACCAGACCGGCGCGCGGTACGAACTTCTGCCCGTTGCTGTCGGTGTTGGCCTTGAACGGCACGCCTTTGCCGGCATACTGGTCGTACTCCTGGAAGCGCCCGCCGGCGACCAGAATCCACTGATCATTGAGATGGATCGAGTCCTGCAGGAACACCGAATCGCTGCGCAGCAGATCGGTCTGCGCGCTGTCCGCCGGGCTGACCGTGGTGCCTTCGACTTCACGGCCATACACCGGATTGACGTAGCTGAAGGTGCTCAGGCTTTTCTGGCGGATCAGGTCGGCGCGATAGATTTTGCGGTACTCGTCGTCGACGCCGAACACCAGGTCATGTTGCATGCCCAGCAGGTTGACCTTGCCCTCAAGGCTGGCGGTGGTGAAGCGGTCGGTGCTGATCGCGCCTTGCGTGCCGTCCATGCTGCGGGTCAGCGTGCCTTTTTTGGTATCGATGGCGGTCACGCGCACCTGGCTGGCGTCGTAGGTTTCGCGGTTCCAGCTGTAGCCGAAGTGGGCTTTCCAGTCGTCGTTGAGTTCGTGGTCGGCCTCGAAATGGTACAGATCCGAGCGGCCTTCCATGTCGTTGAACGGCTCGTCCAGACGCTCGTTGCGCGAGATGTCCAGCGGATGGTTGGTGCGCGGATCGATGACCGTGCCCCGGTCGAACGGGGTGAGAAACTCGCGGTGTTCATAGCCGAACGACAGCTGGGTACGCTCGCCGAACCAGGCCAGCGACGGCGCGATCAGCGTCTCGCGGTGGGTGCCGTAGTTGCGCCAGTAATCTTCGTCTTCATGGTCCAGCACCAACCGGTAGGCCAGCCCGGATTCACCCAGTGCCCCGGTGCTGTCGAAGGTGCCGCCGCTGCCATTCTTGCCGTCGCCGTAGCTCGAACCGCGCAGGGTCAGCGCGTTGTATTGGGTCAATTCCGGCTTTTTGCTGACCAGGTTGACCACCCCGCCCGGGTCCTGAATGCCGTAGAGCAACGAGGCCGGGCCCTTGAGCACTTCGACCCGATCGACTGTCGCGTTCATGCCACGGCCCTGCACGATCGGCATGCCGTCGCGCATGATCGAGCCGTTGCGGTTGTCGCCGAAACCGCGGGTCATCACCGAGTCCTGAGTGCTGCCCAAGGTGTTGCCCTGGGTGATGCCGCTGACGTTGGCCAGCGCATCGTCGAGATTGCGCGGGGTCTGATCGCGAATGACCTGGGCCGGAATCACGTTGACGGTCTGCGGAATCTCCTGCAGCGAAGCCGAGGAGCGCATCACCGAACTGGTCTGCGGCGGCTGGTAGCTCATCGACTCGTCGCGGGTCGAGGTGATGGTGGTGGCGCCGAGGTTAAGCGCACCGGCGGTGGGCTGCGGTTCCAGCGCCAGGGTGTGGCTGTCGGTGCGGCGGAAGGTCATGCCCGAACCGCTGAGCAGGCGTTGCAGCGCTTGTTCGGCGCTCATCTGGCCGCTGACGGCCGGGGCGTTGATGCCGTACGGCGCCTCATCGGTGTAGACCACGCTCTGCCCGGTGACGCGGCTGAAATCGCTCAGGGCCTGGGGCAGCGGTTTGGCGCTCAGGGAAAAATTGAACGGCTTCTGCGCGGGGCTGCTGACGGCTTCAGCGGCGAGTGCAACGCTCATCGGCAACAGCGCCAATGCGGAAAAACTCAATGCCGAAACGCCTAACCACTGTTTGACCGAACCCGATTTTGCCCTGGACTTCATTGCTCAATGACCTGTGTAGAACCGCAACGGATGCGAATGAATCGCAGTTTCAGTCACTACACGGATGGGGCTGTGGTTTACCTCACCACAATTTTGAAAATTTTTTTGGAGATCAAAAGATCGCAGCCTGCGGCAGCTCCTACAGGTTACGCGATCCCCTGTAGGAGCTGCCGCAGGCTGCGATCTTTTGACGTTGATTCAACGCAGAATAATCAGATGCCCCAACACCTGACGCTGCTCAAACCCCAGCACACCCTGCAAAGAACTCAACACCGCCTGCGGATCCTTGCTCGGAAAACTGCCGCTGACCTTGCGCGCAGCCAACTCATCGTTGAGCACAACAATCCGCCCTGGGTAATAGCGCCGCAAATCCTGCACCACATCGGCCAGCGACGCCTTGTAGTACGTCAGCCAGCCTTGCCGCCAGGCCAATTGTGCTTCGCTGTCCACGGCGTGCAGTTTTTCTGCGCGGCCTTGTCCGTAAGCCACTTGCTGGCCAGCCGTCAGAATCTGCTGTTGCGCATTGCGATCCGCCGTCACGCCAACGCGCCCCGACAGCACCGTGACCTGCGCGCCCCGCGGTTGCAGACGCACTTCGAACTGCGTACCGAGGACCCGCGCCTGGCCATTCTCGGCCTCGACCACAAAGGGATCACCGGTGTGCGTCACATTGAAAAAACCAGCGCCACGCCGCAACTGCACATGCCGCTCACCTCGACTGAAATCCACGGCAATAGCGCTGTCGGCGTCCAACGTGACTTGCGATTGGTCGGCCAAGGTCACCGTGCGGATTTCCCCCGGCGCCGAAACGTAATCGGCGCCCAGATCGTCGATCCAGCGCTGCGGCTGCCAGCCCGTGCCGAGGCTGAGCATCAGCAACAGACACGCGGCCATTGCCAGCGCGCCCGACCAGCGCAACAGCGGCGAGCGACGCGGACGCTCCATTGCATTGAGGTAGCCCTGCAACGCAAACGCGTCCTCATCGGCCAGGGCGCGCGCCGGACTTTCGCTCAACTCCCACACGACTTGCGCCTGGGCGTAGGCCTCGGCGTGGGCCGGGTCGGCGCGCAGCCACTGGCTGAACGTCAGTTGATCGCCAGTGCTCGGGCGGTCGTGCAACAGGCTCAGCCAGGCGAGTGCGGCCTGTTCCTGAGCGGGTGTAGGGATGATGCGGTCGGTGGCTTTCACGGTGCTTTCCCTGGCAGGCGTGGTGCGGGTTCGCGCAGGCTGGCCTTGCAGGCCTCGAGGGCGCGCATCATATGTTTTTCCACGGCACTTTGAGACAGGCCCATCGCCTTGGCGATGTCTGCATACTTGCGACCGTGAATGCGATTGAGCAAAAAAATCTGCCGGGTGCGCTCGGGCAAGGCGCGCAACGCCGCTTCGACATGGCGCAGGTCATTGCCCGCTTCGAGCGCGGCTTGCGGTTCGCTGCCGTGGCTGTCCGGCGCATCCGGTTGCCAGCCCTCGTTGACCCGCACCCGCGTGCCTTCGCTGCGCAAATGATCAATGGCGATGTTGCCGGCGCAACGCAACAGGTAGGTGCTGAGTTCTTCGACCTGCACCAGCGGCCTGCGCCAGAACCGCAGGAACAGGTCCTGCACCAGATCCGCTGCCGTGGCCCGGCAACCGACGCGCCGGTTGACCAGCGCTTCCATTTGCGAGCGCTGCGAGAGGAACACCTGAAGAAAATGCGCACGCGCGCCATGGGGCTCGTCGTCGCGGGACTCCGGCGGATGACCGATCAGCATCTCAGCACCGCGCCCAGGCGGCGACCGGACTGGCGAGCAGGCTCAACCCGGCCAGTGCGAGGGCCAGACGTGGCCGATAGGGCAGCAACAACACCAACGCCAAGGCGCTGAGCATGAGCACCGCGAACCAGTCGACCAGACCGAAACCCCAGCCGTTTGCCCCGACAGCTGACCAGAGCGATAAGCCGAGCAACAGCCACCCGGCGAGTTTCAGAACCCGTGCACGTCGGGCCGAGGGTTTGTTGCCGAGCAGCTCATCGTGGTGCCGTGGCATCGACAGACACAACGCGCTGAACCCGGCATAGCACAGCAACAACGCCAGCAACATCAGCTCACCTCCTGCTCAAGCGTGATCGGCCGCGGCTTTTCGCGGGGAGTTTTTTTCACGCTGACGGCGCTGCCGGCACGCTGCATTTTCCAGGCGGCCCAACCAAGGAACAGGCCTGCGCCCAGGCACGTCAGATCGAAACCCGCCAGCGTCCAGTCGCCTTGCGCCAGCGTTACGCCGAGACTCCATGGCGTGGCCAGATTGATCAGTGGCACCGCGATAAACAGCACGCCAGCCAGCCCCAGCTGTTCGACCCAGGCCGTTCGCCCCTTGCGCAGCAGCGCATGCACCACGCTCAAGGCCCAGGCGATAAAAAACGCATTCACTTCTTGATCGGCGCGCCCGGCCAGGTCCGCCGGCAACAGGCGATTGGCCAAAAAGAACACCGCCACCGCCGCTGTCAGCCCGGCCATGCTGGCGATGTTCAGCACCTCCACCACGCGCAATTCGAATGGGAGCACACCGCTTTTGGCATGTTTGAGCTGGCGCTTGCCGAGCCAGATCACCAGCCCGGTGCAGATCATCGCGGCACTCGCCAGACCGCAGATGAAGTACAGCCAACGCAGGATCGGGCCGGCGAAATGACCGATGTGCAGACCGTAGAAACCACTGACGATCGTCATCGGCAGCGGCTTGTCGGGCGTGGCGCCGAGCATCTGCCCGGTGACGCCGTTGAAGGTCAGGTTGCTGCCGTACTCATAGGCGATCCGGTCGGAACTCGCGCGCGACAGCTGCACCGTGGCATTGGCGTCGCCGGGGTTGATGACGCTGACCCGCGCCGTATGCCCCCCCGCCCACTGCTCGCTCGCCCGTACCAATAAGGGTGCCAGCGGTGGCAGCGAACTCGCTTGAGCGGCGCGTTGCGGAGTTGGCGTTTCGGGAAACATCTCTTGGTAAAACGCTTCGCGATCAGTGCCGTAGGACGCCAGAATGCTGGCCGGCATGACCATCGCCATGAAAATCACCAGGCTGCTGTAAGTGATCATCAGATGAAACGGCAGTACCAGCACGCCGACCGCATTATGCCCGTCGAGCCATGAACGCTGGCCTTTGCGCGGGCGAAAGGTGAAGAAGTCTTTGAAGATTTTCTTGTGGGTGATGATGCCAGTGATCAGCGCAATGAACATTACCATCGCGGCCGTCGTCGCCAGCCAGCGGCCCCACGGATACGGCATTTGCAGCTGGAAATGGAAGCGGTAGAAGAACTCGCCGCCCCGGCTGTCCCGGGCCTGTATTTCTGCACCGGTCTGCGCATCGAGCGTTTTTTGCGTGAAGCTTCCACGCTTGCCGGCTTCGGCCGGTGTGTTTTGCCAACGCACAGTCAACGCAGGATCACGGGCATTCGGCAAATCAATCAACCAACGCGAAGCAGCCGGCGCGTGCTGCTGCAGATAGCCTTGCGCCAGGCTCAGGCTGTTCGCTGAATCGATGGCGTGCACGGGAATTTCCGGCTGCATCCAGTGGCTGATTTCAGCCTTGAAATAGGCCAGCGTTCCGCTCAGGAAAATCGCAAACAGCAGCCAGCCAAACACCAGTCCCGTCCAGGTATGCAGCCAGGCCATCGACTGACGAAAGCCCTCTTTCATGCGTAGCCCAAGCCCCGCGCGGCGCCGAATACCGTCGCCAGAATCACGCTGGGCACCAGCAGACCGACCCACGCCGACCACGCCGTGCGACAGGCGAAGCACCAGAGCACCGCGACCAGATAAACCAGAAAGGAAATGGTCATGCCGGTCACCACCGCTTCGGCACGACTCAACGGTAGCCACAGCGTCAGGGCGACACTGGCCAGCGCCGCAACCAGATAGCCGCCGAACACCGCCGCCAGCACCCGCGAGGTGATGGCCAGACGATAGGACATGGGAAGTGAGGCGAGTTTGCCTTTCATGTTTCGACCCTGAAACGAAAAAACGTCCAGCCGATAAAGCCGAACCAACAGGCGAGCAATATTAATGATAAATATTCTCATACGCAAAAGCATCTGATTGCCGGGCAGCGCTACACACCCCTACAATGCGAACAGTTCTTGTTCTCTAACGCATCGATCATGCGCCCGGAGTAATACCCTTGTCGTCCGCCCATCCCGTCGAATCGCTTTACCACGACCACCACAGCTGGCTCACCGGCTGGTTGCGGCGCAGGCTCGGCTGCCCGGACAGCGCCGCGGATCTGGCGCAGGACACCTTCATCCGCGTGCTCAGCGCTCGTGAACAACCGGTGATCATCGAGCCGCGCGCCTTCCTGACCACCCTCGCCAAACGCGTGCTGTTCAATCATTACCGTCGCCAGGACCTGGAACGCGCCTATCTCGAGACCCTGGCGCAGATGCCGGAAATGCTTGCGCCATCGGAAGAAGACAAAGCGATCATCCTGCAAACCCTGATCGAACTGGATCAGTTGCTCGACGGCTTGCCGCGCCTGGTCAAACGCGCCTTTCTGCTGGCGCAGGTTGATGGCCTGACCTATCCGCAAATCGCCGCCGAACTGGGCATCTCCGTAGCCACAGTCAAACGTCATCTGCACAAAGCCGCCCTGCGCTGCTATTTCGCCCTATGAACCGCAACCCGGATTTCTCTGCGCAAGTGGCCGAGCAGGCCGTGCACTGGTTGATGGAAATGCAGCAAGGGTCGCTCTCCCCGCGCCAGCAACACGCCTGGCAGCAATGGCTGGACGCCCACAGCGAACACCGTCGGGCGTGGGAGCACATGCAGCGGGTCAACCAGCGCTTGCGCGGTGTATCTTCGCCATTGGCCCATGCCGCGTTGAACGGGCCGAAGTCCTCCAGCCGCCGTCAGGCGCTCAAATTGCTGCTGCTTCTCGGTGCCGGTTCCGCCGTCACCTGGGGCATGCGCGAGCACAATCCGCTGCCGACACTGCTCGCCGATTACCGCAGCCCGCTGGGTCAGCGCCGCAAGGTGGCGCTGGGTGCGGGCAGCCAGTTGCAGCTCAACACCGCCAGTGCAGCGGACGTGGACAGCACGCAACGACTGATCCGTCTGCTGGAAGGCGAGATCCTCCTGAGCACCACGCAAGCGTTCGAAGTGCGCACGGCGCAAGGCACTCTGCAAACCCGGGCGGCACGCCTCAACGTGAGGCAGTTCGCCGATCGCACGCAGGTGGCAGTGTTTGAGGGTCAAGTGGAGTTGAATGCCCAAGGGTGTGCGCCGATGTTATTGCCCATCGCCCGTCAGCTGAGCTTCAGCGCCACCTCGATCAGCGAAGCCAGGCCACTGGACGCCAACAGCGGCGCCTGGGCCGACGGCATGTTGATCGCCGCGCACATGCGCCTGGGCGACTTCCTTGAAGAGCTCGCACGCTACCGGCGCGGCCAGTTGCATTGCGATGCGAAAGTGGCCGATCTGCTGATCTCCGGGACTTATCCACTGGACGACAGCGAGCGGATTCTGGATCTGCTGCAAGTCAGTCTGCCGGTGAACGTGCGGCGGTTTACCCGCTATTGGGTCAGCGTCGAAGCGCGGGCTTAGAGGCAAAATCCAAAGATCGCAGCCTGCGGCAGCTCCTACAGGATGTACATCAAGCCAATGTAGGAGCTGCCGAAGGCTGCGATCTTTTGCTCTCGAAAATAAATGAGCCGTTTTTCAGATCTGGCGTGACAGAGAAGGAAAGCCCCCTTGATTCAACCTTCTCAGGATCACCCTTCATGCACCCCACCCGCCTCACGCCACTGGCCCGCCACCTGCGCAACCTCGTACTGGGCGCCAGCCTGAGCTTCAGCGCTCTGCCAGCCATGGCCGCCGAAACCAAGGTTTACCACATCGCCCCGGCGTCGCTGGAAAACGCCCTCAACCAGTTTGGTCGTGAAGCCGGCGTGCTGATCTCCTTCGGTTCGCAGATCACCAGCGGCGTGCAAAGCCGTGGCCTGGAAGGCAGCTACACCGCCGCCCAAGGTCTCGATGCATTGCTCGAGGGCACCGGCCTGCAAGCCCGCGCCGAAGGTAACAACGCGTTCAGCCTGCAACCGGTCGGCGACACCGCGCTGGAGCTGGACGCCTCGAAAGTCGTCGGTGACTGGCTCGGTGACGCGGCGCAGGTCAACGTGTTCGAGCATCCGGGCGCCCGCGACGTGATCCGCCGTGAAGACTTCGAACGCCAAGGCGCGACCCAGGCGCGCGATGTACTCAACCGCATCCCCGGGGTCAACGCGCCGGAAAACAACGGCACCGGCAGCCACGACATGGCGCTGAACTTTGGCATTCGCGGTCTTAACCCGCGCCTGGCGGCGCGCTCGACGGTACTGATGGACGGCATTCCCGTGCCGTTCGCCCCTTACGGCCAGCCACAGTTGTCGTTTGCGCCGATCAGCATGGGCAACATGGACGCGGTGGATGTGGTGCGTGGCGGCGGCGCGGTGCGTTACGGCCCGCAAAACGTCGGCGGTGTGGTCAACTTCGTGACCCGCGCCATCCCCGATGAGCCGACGGTCAAGGGTGGGTTCCAGACAGAAACCAGTCCGTCGTCGAGCCATGACGGCTTCAAGACCAGCGCCAATCTGCTGGCCGGCGGCACCCATGCCAACGGTCTGGGCGGCGCGTTGCTGTATTCCGGGACTCGCGGTGGCGACTGGCGTGAACACAGCGACAGCGAGATCGACGACCTGATTCTCAAGGGTAAATACCAGTTCGACGAGGCCAACAGCTTCAACGCCATGGCCCAGTATTACGAAGGCAAGGCCGACATGCCCGGTGGCCTGAGCGTCGCCGATTACGACGCCGATCCGTACCAGTCGACGCGCCTGAAAGACCAGTTCTGGGGTCGCCGCACAATGTTCAACTTCGGCTATCGCTATCAGGAAGATCGCCGCGAATTCACCGCCAACACCTTCTTCACCAAAACCTTGCGCAGCGGTTATCTGGATCAGGGCAGCTTTCTCTCGCTGTCGCCGCGCGAGTATTGGGTACGCGGTTTCGAAACGCGCTTCGCCCAAGGTTTTGATCTCGGCCCGACCAGCCATGAAGTCGGCGTCGGTTATCGCTACATCAACGAGGCTGGCCACGAGTTGCGCTATCGCACGCCGATCAGCAGCAACCAATACCCGACCACTAACAGCCGCAACGACCGCGACACCCGCGGTGGCACCGAAGCCAATGCGTTGTTCGTCGACGATCGCATCGACATCGGCAAATGGACCATCACCCCGGGCGTGCGCTACGAGATGATCGAGTCGCAGCAGACCAACAACCTGACCAACGTCAAATACCAAGGCGACTACAACACCGCGCTGCCGGCACTGAATGTGCTGTATCACCTGACTGACAGCTGGAATCTGTACGCCAACACCGAAGGCTCGTTCGGCAGCGTGCAGTACAGCCAGATGCCTAACCGCGTGAGCAGCGGCGAAGTGAAACCGGAGAAGGCTCGCACCTGGGAACTCGGCACCCGTTACGACAACGGTGCATTGCGCGCGGAGATCGGTGCATTTCTGATCAACTTCGACAACCAATACGAAAGCAACCAGACCAATGATTCAGTGATCGCCCGTGGCGAGACCCGTCATCAGGGCATTGAGACCAGCGTCAATTACGCACTGGATGACTTGAGCCCGGCACTGGCCGGTTTCGATGTGTACGCCACTTATGCCTATGTCGACGCGACCATCCGCGAAGACGGGCCGAACAAGGGCAACCGCGTGCCGTTCTCCTCAAAACACAAAGGCACGATTGGCGTCGGTTACATCGAAGGGCCGTGGAAGCTCAACGTTGACAGTAGCTTCCAGAGCGACCAGTTCGCCGACAACGCCAACACCTCCAAGGAGAGTGCTGACGGCAGCACCGGCAAAATCCCCGGCTACATGCTGTTCAGCAGCCGCGCCGGTTACGACTTCGGCCCGCAACTATCGGATCTGAACGTGGCAGTGGGGGTGAAGAACATCTTCAACACGCAGTATTTCACCCGCTCGTTTGATGACAACAACAAGGGCAAGTACGTGGGTGAACCGCGCACGGTGTATGTACAAACGTCTGTAGCTTTCTGAAAAACTGTGGCGAGGGAGCTTGCTCCCTCGCCACACTGCTCAGCAACACAAACAAAAACGGGCCTGCTTGCGCAGGCCCGTTCTCATGGGGTGGCTTGAAAAATCAGCGCATCAACTGTTGATCGCTGCCTGTTCGTTCTCCAGAAACTCTTCTTCCAGCAGTGCGTCGTTCGCCTTGCTGAATGGCACGATGGCAGCGCGCGGTTTACCCCGCAGTTTGCCAAACAGGTGCTCCAGCGCATGTTCCAGTTTTTCGGCTGCACCGTCGATCGCCTGTTCCAGCGAATCGGCTTTATGGGTGACGGAAATCGGTTGATGGCCTTTTGGCCGCGCTTCCAGTTGGCAGCGCAAGTCATGGGGACCTGGTTTGTCGCCGTTCTCGTCGCTCAGGTGGACTTCGACACGGGTCAGGTCTTCTTCATAACGGTCGAGCGTGCTCTCAATGGTTGTACGTACCCACTCCTCCAGTCGTTTACTGCTTTGAATATGGTTATCGCTGTTGACTTGGATTTGCATAGTTCATCCCTTATTTCAGCTAGCTCGCGAGAGGCCTTGAATTGAATTTCCTGACCCCTTGGTTACAACAATCGGCCCGACTGACGAACATTTCAACCCCTGAAAAAAGATAAATATTCATTCGCAAAAAAAGCCGGACAACCGAGCAAGTCACTGGTAAGGTCGGGAGTTGGGTTGCCTCGCAACCCTGCAAAATCTGCTCACAATTGCCCGTCGTTCAACGGATGTAAACTGCGGAAAATCCCCGCTTCCTCCACCAGCCAGTCATGCACCGCACGCACGCCCGGATGGCTCAATGCCCCCGGCGCATAGAGCAATACATAGCGCTTGTGGTTCGGCACCGACAGCCCGAACGGCACGATCAACGTCCCGCGCTCCAGTTCATCGTTGAGCAACGTGCGCCGGGCAATCGCCACGCCCATACCGGCGATCGCCGCTTCGATGGTCAGGTGATTGCGATTGAACGTGTGCCCCCGCCGTACGTCGGCGCCTTCAAAGCCAATCGCGTTCAGATAAAACTCCCATTCCGCGTATTCATAACTGCCGCGCCAGGCGGTGATGTCGTGCAACAACGGGAAATGCACCAGATCCGCCGGCCCATGCAGCGGCGGGCGCCCGCGCAACAGGCTCGGCGCACACACCGGAAAAATCTGCTCATCGAGCAAGGCTGTGGATAACAGCCCCGGATAGCTGCCGTCGTTCAGATCGATCGCCAAATCGAAGTCACCCTCGTGCAACGGCACGCTGCTGTCCTCGGCCACCAGCCGTAACTGGATGTCCGGATAGCGCTGTTGCAGGCGCGGCAGACGCGGAGTCAGCCATTTGCTCAGGAACGACGGAATCGAACGCACGCGCAAAATCCCGCTGATCATCCCGGCATCCAGACGACGCAATTCAGCATCGATGTTGCCGTAGGCCTCATTGACGGTGATGGCCAGCCGCTGGCCTTCCGCACTCAACTCGACACCCCGCGCCCGGCGATGAAACAGGCGAAAGCCCAGACGCTCTTCCAGTTGGCGAATCTGCTGACTGACCGCCCCCGGGGTGATGTGCAGCTCTTCCGCGCAACGGGTGAACGACAGGTGCCGCGCGGCACAGGAAAACACCTGCAGCCAGACGTAGGTCTGGGCGTGCAATTGACGACTCATCGTTTAGTCCTGCTAAAGGCTTTCTTAGGAAGTTTCGTTGGTCACGTAGGACCGAGGTAGGCAGTATCGCCGACATTGCGCTTGTCCTACAAAAAATGGCAGCGATTCCTACTCCATTGCTTGTAAGGGTTTAGCATGGCTATCAGTGTTTTTGATCTATTCAAAGTCGGCATCGGTCCGTCCAGTTCCCACACCGTCGGCCCGATGCGCGCTGCTGCGACCTTCGCCCAGGCGCTGATCGAGCACCGCCTGCTCAACGATGTGCGTCGGGTGGAAATCCGTTTATACGGCTCGTTGTCGGCCACCGGTGTCGGCCACGCCACCGACCGCGCCACGGTCATGGGCCTGATGGGCGAATGGCCGGACAGCATTGATCCCTCGACCATCGACCTACGCATCCAGCAACTGCGCGAAAGCGGCCTGTTGCTTCTGGCCGGTCAGAGAGAAATTTCCTTCAACTGGCAGCACGATCTCCTGCTGCTGGACGAAAGCCTGCCCTACCACCCCAACGCCATGTCGCTGACAGCCTTTGGCGAAAGCGCCGAGCTGTTCACGCAAACGTACTACTCGATTGGCGGCGGTTTCATCGTCGAAGCGGCGCAAGCCGAGTCCGGTGTGGCGCCGGCCGGCGACGTGGTGCTGCCGTACGATTTTTCCAGCGCCGCCGAATTGCTCAGCCTGTGCAAGCAGTACAACTTGCGCGTGTCGGAGCTGATGATGGCCAACGAACGGGCCTGGCGCAGTGACGCTGAAATCCGTAACGGTTTGCTGCACATCTGGTCGGTGATGCGCGAGTGCGTCGAACAGGGCCTGCGCCACGAAGGCATCCTGCCCGGTGGGCTGAACGTGCCGCGCCGGGCGGCGAAACTGCACCGCAGCCTGCTGGAAATCGGCAAGCCGAACGTGATCAGTTCAACGCTGTCGGCGATGGAGTGGGTCAACCTTTTCGCCCTCGCCGTTAACGAAGAGAACGCGGCCGGCGGGCGCATGGTGACCGCGCCGACCAATGGCGCGGCCGGGATCATTCCGGCGGTGCTGCACTACTACATGAAATTCAACCCGGACGCTTCTGACGATGACGTGGTCGCGTTCTTCATGGGCGCCGCCGCTGTCGGCATTTTGTGTAAGAAAAATGCTTCGATCTCCGGCGCTGAAGTCGGCTGCCAGGGCGAGGTCGGTTCGGCCTGCGCGATGGCCGCGGCGGGCCTCGCTGAAGTGCTGGGTGCGACTCCGGAACAACTGGAAAACGCCGCCGAAATCGGCCTGGAACACAACCTCGGCCTGACCTGCGACCCGGTCGGCGGCCTGGTGCAGGTGCCGTGCATCGAACGCAATGCCATCGCCGCCGTGAAGGCGATCAATGCCACACAAATGGCCCTGCGCGGCGACGGCAAACACTTCATTTCCCTCGACCGGGTGATCCGCACCATGCGCGACACCGGCGCCGACATGCACGACAAATACAAAGAGACTTCACGGGGAGGCCTGGCCGTGAGCTGGGTGGAGTGCTAACGCGCATTCCCTGACCGCCCCGGCAGGCCGCAACTTGCGGCCTGCCAACCGTGAGCCCGAGCAAAAATAATAACGAGGCAAAAACGATGACCGATGTACGTACACCTGCTGCCGAAAATCCCGCTGTAGATCGCACACGCAACACCGACGTTGCCCACAAGGGCTGGAGCAAATCCGACACCACCTGGATGCTCGGTCTGTACGGCACCGCGATTGGTGCCGGCACATTGTTTCTGCCGATCAATGCCGGCGTCGGCGGTTTCTGGCCGTTGCTGATTCTGGCGCTGCTGGCCTTCCCGATGACTTTCTTCGCCCACCGAGGCCTGACCCGCTTCGTGCTGTCCGGGCGTTCCGGCGACATCACCGAAGTCGTCGAAGAACACTTCGGTATCGGCGCCGGCAAGCTGATTACCCTGCTGTATTTCTTTGCGATTTTTCCGATCCTGCTGGTGTACAGCGTGGCGCTGACCAACACCCTGAGCAGTTTTCTCGAACACCAGTTGCACATCGCCCCGCCACCACGGGCAATCCTGTCGCTGGTGCTGATCCTCGGCCTGATGGCGATCGTGCGCTGCGGCCAGAACGTGATCGTCAAAGCCATGAGCGTGCTGGTTTACCCGTTCGTCGCCGCGCTGCTGTTACTCGGCCTCAGTCTGATTCCGAACTGGAATGGCGCGTTCTTCGCCAGCGCACAAGAGGCAATGCCGCTGTCGACATTCCTCAAGACCCTGTGGCTGGCGATCCCGGTGATGGTGTTCTCGTTCAACCACTCGCCGATCATCTCCGCCTTCGCGGTCGACCAGAAACAGCGTTACGGCGCCAGGGCGGAACGCAAGAGCAGCGGCATCCTCGCCATGGCCCACGGCATGATGGTGGTGACGGTGATGTTCTTCTGCTTCAGTTGCGTGCTGGCGCTGTCGCCGGCCGATCTTGCAGCAGCGAAGGCGCAGAACATTTCGATCCTGTCGTACCTGGCCAACCACTTCCAGACCCCGGTCATCGCCTACGCCGCGCCGCTGATCGCGCTGGTGGCGATCACCAAATCCTTCCTCGGCCACTACATCGGCGCCAGCGAAGGCTTTCAGGGCATGATCGTCAAGAGTTTGCGTGGCCATGGCAAGGTGATGTCGGCGAGCTGGCTGAACCGTGCGACCGCGCTGTTCATGATCCTCAGTTGCTGGGCCGTGGCCACCTTCAACCCGAGCATTCTGGGCATGATCGAAACCCTCGGCGGGCCGGTGATCGCCTGCCTGTTGTTCCTGATGCCGATGTACGCCATCCGCCGAGTGCCAGCCTTGCGCCAGTACTCGGGACAGGCCTCCAACGTGTTCGTGGTGCTGATCGGCCTGATTGCACTGTCGGCGATCATCTACTCGGTTCTGCCCTGAAACGGGCCATAAATGACAAAGGCGAGCCATGGGCTCGCCTTTTTTATGCCGTATCCATTGTCCAACAATTTTCCCGGCACAGCCCTTGCTATGACCTGTGCAGGAGCTGACGCAGGCTGCGATCTTTTGATCTTTGTGACCGAAATCAAAACACTGAAGATCAAAAGAACGCAGCCTGCGGCAGCTCCTACACGAAGCAACAACACAGGCCACGGAATCGCCGATGGTCCGGTATGGCGAACCAACCCGATCACGGCCGGTCAACAACTGCACGTTCAATCAGGCGGTGACGCATCATGGACAACCCTTTTCAGATCATTACCGATGCCTTCGCGCCGGACTATCAGATCAACCTGAGCATTCAAGGACTGGACGGCAGCATCATGCTGACCCTGTCCAACAGCGGCCGAATCGTCGCCAAACGGATGATCAGCGCCGAACAGCGCAACGACCCGTTACGGCTCAAGCGGCTGGTGCAAAGCATTCAATTCGGCATCGCCATCGAACAGGGCCACAGTGCCATGGCGATCCTCGAAGCGATGACCAGCGGCGACGGGTTGCCCCCGCCACCGCAGCAGAACAATGGCCAGCCTCGGCCGTCGATGGGCCTTTAAAGCTCACCCTTCTCGATCTCGGGGTGTTCACCGGAACCGGCGCCGAGTTTGCGTTGCGGTTTTTCGATCTTCACCGACGGGAATTGCGACGAGGCGTAGCGCACCACCAGAATCGAGAACGCCAGCAGCAGAATGCCGCCGCACAGGTAGATGATGCCCATGTCCGGCGGATTGTGGTGCGAGACGTTGGAGATCAGCAGGCGGGTCAGCGCAGTGATCGCCACGTAGATCAGAAAGCGCACCGGCATGTGGTTGGTCTTGAAATAAATCCCGACCATTGCGCCCAGTTCCAGATAGATGAACAGCAACAGAATGTCATCGATCTTGATGTGGCCTTCTTCGAGCATGCCGAGAAATTCCATCACCGCCGCCCACGCGGTCACCGCACCGATGGCGAACAGCGCCAGGTAGTGGAAGGTTTCGACAAACAGGTTGCCCAGGGACTCGGCCAGTTGATGCACGTTTTGCCGCAATTTCTCGGCCCAGTTGATTTTCACGATGATGTTCCTTAGCCCGATGCGAGCGGATGATGCCGGTTGGACGTGACGGTTTTCCGTATGCGCTGTGCGCCATGCAGAAACGAGGCCACGCATCATGGCGAGCCGGCATGAAACCTGCGCCGTGGCGTTTGGTCGCACCGTTGAACAGACACCGTCGACAAGAACGATTGTGACGATCCAACTAAAGTTTCTTGATAAGTTCGTTACGCTGAAAAGGCATTAGCTTATAAATGAAATATTTATTGACCGGGTCATTCTGTGAACTCGCGCACACCCTCCCCGGTAATTCACCAGTTAGTTATCCAATAAATTACTCGTGTAATTATTTCCAGAGCAGACCCATCAACGAAGCTTTAACGGCAGCAGCAATCTTGTTTTGGCAACCGAGTTTCTTCAGGCAATGGTTTATATGGAAGTTTACGGTCCTTTTGCTGATGCCGAGGATCACCGAAACATCGTCCGATGACTTTCCGTCAGCGGTCCATTGCAGAATTTCCTTTTCCCTTTGCGACAGTTCTATCGGTACCGGGATTACCGAATCGGCGCCGCGCATTTGCAGGCGCGTCAGGCCCAGATGGGTGATCTGGGCCAGCCATGAAAGCGCTGCCTGCTTGGTTTCGAGTTCTAGTGCGGTGATCGCTTCGCTGCCCCGGGCAAACGTCACCAGCCCTTGAGTTTCGCTGTTCAGCAGCGTCTGCCCCCAACCTTCGCAGATTCCATGAGCATGCGCTTCCTGCCAGAATTCGGGCGCCTGAGCCTTGAGTTCCGCGTCCCACAACACCGGTCTCACGCTGCGCATTGCGCGCATCACGTAAGGGTCGATGTCCAGGTAACGATTGGCGGAATAGGCAGCTTGCCAGGCCGGCGAATAGTTATTGGCGAGAAACAGGCAAGGTTTGGTGATGGGAAAAAGCCTGCGTGAACCATAGGCCACATAATCAAACTCCAACTGCCTGGCAACGGTCTTGATATTGTCGAACAACAACTCGACATCCGTTGCAGACATGGCGTTTTCCAACAGTTCAGCCTGCCGATACGACATAGAGATTCCTTTCCCACAGTTATTGCTGTCGGCCTCTTGCCAACATGCCTAGCATATTTCCAAATGTTTCCGCTAGCTGTCAAGGGTGACAGGTAGTCTGCGAGCGCAGTGTGCACTTTAATCGCCACCCAACCAATCACTAAACGGAATCTGTGATGGATTACTTGTCAGGACGTTATGACCAGTTGACGACAGTAAAGCGTCAACGCTTGGCTCAATATCGCTATCAGGTCTTTGTCGAACGCCTCGGCTGGCAATTATCAACACCGAACGATTTCGAGTTTGATCAGTTCGACCACAGCGGCACCCATTACATCGTTGCGCAAGAACAAGACGGCAACATCAAAGGTTGCGCACGCCTGTTGCCGACCACCCAGCCGTATTTGCTGAGTGAGGTGTTCACCGCGTTGCTCGGTGACCAGCCTGCACCGTGCGGTGATGACATCTGGGAGCTGTCGCGCTTCACCTCACTGGACCTCGATGCCGAGGGCGGCAAAAACGAACAAGTGATGTCCGACGAAAATACCGTCGGCCTGTTCATGGCCACGCTCGAGTACGCCCGAACCTGCGGTGTTTCACATCTGGTGTCGGTGTCCCCGATCGCCATCGGCCGCCTGCTCAAACGTGGCGGCATCGACTACAAATGGCTGGCACCGCCACAGGTCCTGGACAACCGAACCCTCGGCGCCTGCTACATCACGGTGCAGTAAAACTGTCCGACACGCGATAACAAAAAACACATCAACTGAAGCTGCTGACACGCGTCGAGCAGCCCCTTTCGGTGTGGGTCGATTTCACGCCATGGATAGCAACTGCCTTAAACCAACGTTCAACACAGAGGGATGATCATGATCGACATGCACAGGAAAGTTGCCAAAGACATCGTCCACAAGGGCCACGACGACGATGTGCTGATTTACGACGCTCACCACTTGCTGCCGGCCTGGTTGCCTGCCGCCATCGTGCAACGGGCGAACCTTGATCCGGTGGATCTGGAGATAATCAATCAGGCCTATCGGCTGGACAGCGAGCGCCTGGTGCTGCGCTCACTGCCAACCATCATCGACCTGCAGGCGCTCGAACAGGCGGGCCTGTCCGACTGTCTACCGGAGCTGCTGACGAATTACGAAAAGACCACCGACCACCTGATCCTCAGCGGCGTCTGGGTGCTGGAAAGCACCGAAGCCAAACTGGCTCGACTGCCCGGTTGCGACAACGGCCTGAGCCTCGATCAGCGCCGGCAGGTGCATGATGTCCTGAAAAACCTGGACGGCTGCCCGCAGCAGGGTCTGCTGTATTTCACCCTGTTCAACGACACCGCCAATTACTTTTTCTACCGCAAGCACCACGAGCATGTCCCGGGCCTGATGCTGATCGAAGCGGCACGCCAGGCCATGTACGCGCAGTTCTACGAGCACAGCGGTTACGCCCGCGGCGAGGTGTCGATTTCCATCGTTGATCTGCTGTCGAGTTTTCCCCGTTACACCGAGTCTTCGTTTCAGGTGGATGTGCTGGTCGGCGACTACGAAGGCATGGCGCAGCCACGGGCGCGCAAGGTCGACAAGCGTGCACGCTTCTTTCAGCGCGGCGAACTGGTGGCCGACATTCGCCTGCATGGCGAAGTGATCAAGATGCCGGTGTTCAAGCGCATGCGGAATATCAACATCGACCCGGCCTGCTGGTTCCGCCCGCTCAAGGGCATACGCCATGAAGTGCTGGTGCGCCTGGATTCCGGGCGTCACCTCTCCGCCCGTCTGGAGCTGCTGTCGATGGCCGGCCTGCAAGTGCAATGCGACAGCCCGCTCGACGCCTCCGAGCGCGGCCACGTTTACCTGTATCTGGAAAGCGAAGGGATGCTCAGTCTGCCGCTGCAATCGCTGCACGCCAGCGACGCGACAAAGGCCGGCACGCTCAAACTGCATCTGGCAGAGCTGGATTCGCCGTTGCGCTTCAAGTGGCGCGAAGTGCTCAAACAGTTCGCTTACTTCTCCCACGAAGAAACCGCTCCGGCCCCGGCGCCCGCTCTCGGACAACCGGTGTGGATGACCTTCGATCAGACCAGCGCAATGCCCGAACACAGGAAGGAAGCATGATGACGCGCTATCCCCACGTGCTGGAGCCGCTGCGGCTGGCCGGCGGGCTGGAGTTGCGCAATCGGCTGTTCTTCGCGTCGATGGGCGTGGACCTGGCCGATCACAGCGGGTGCGTGACACCCGCCATGATCGAGTTTTATCAGGGCATCATGGAGGGCGGCTGCTCCATGGCGTTTCTGTGCAACGCCACGGTCTCGCCGCAGTCACGCTTGCAGAGCACCGGGCTCGGCCTGTTCGAAGCACATCAGGGCGAATCGCTCAGGGCGATGTTCGCCATGGCCGAGCAGGTCAACACGCCAGTGGGTGTGCAACTGCAGCATTACGGCGGCCAGGGCACCACCACCCACACCGGGGTTGCCGTGTTGACCCCGAGCGGCGTGCCCTGCCCGCGCGTGTCGAAACTTGATCCGGATTATCGCGTGCGGATCATGGACGAAACCGACATCGCCCTGGTGATCGAGCAGTTCGCCCATTCCGCCTGGCTGGCCTGGACCAACGGCGCACGCCTGGTGCAGTTGCAGGCGTCCAACGGCTACCTGCTGAGCAGTTTTCTCTCGCCGCACACCAACAAGCGCACCGACCGCTATGGCGGCAGCGAAGAGAACCGCGCGCGGCTGTTGCTTGACGTGGTCAGGGCCATTCGCGAGCGCACCCAGGGCCAATTGATCGTCACCATTCGTCTGGGCATCGACGACCGTCTGGGCGCGGAAGGGCTGCAATATCCGGACATCAAGGAAACCGTGCAGGCACTCTGTCAGGCCGGCGTTGCCGCGCTGGAATGTTCGATGTGCATGGGCGCGACCTTCGGCCAGTTGATTGTGCATTCCGAGACCATGGACGCCTACCTGCAAGCCGGCGTGCGGGCGATCAAGTCCGTGGCGACAGTGCCGGTGGGTTACGCCGGTTTCATCGACGGTCTGGACAAGGCCGAGCAGTTGCTGGCCGACGGCGTATGCGATTGGGTGGGCATGTCGCGGGCGCTGTTTGCCGACAACGACCTGATTAACAAAACCCTGCAGGGCCGCTCCGCCGATATCCACAAATGCCGGTGGGACAGCCAGTGCTTCAGCGACAAGAGCAATCCGCGACTGGATCGGGTGTATTGCTGCGTGAACCCGAAATATTTACGCCCCGCGTTGGCATAAGGAGATGCGACATATGTACGATTTTCTGGGAAAAGTATGCCTGGTCACCGGCGGCACCAGCGGCATTGGCGAGACCGTCAGCGAACGCCTGATCAAGGCCGGCGCCGAGGTGATCGTGTTCGGCCGGGACGAGGAAAAAGGCGCGGCGCTGGCCGATCGGCTGGGTGAACACTGCCGCTTCATCGCCTGCGATGTCGGGGATCCGGCGCAGGTCGAGCAGGCGTTCGCGAGCATTCGTTCGGCCTACGGCCGCCTCGATTGCGCGTTCAACAATGCCGGCGTGACCGCCAAGTACGGAGCGCTCGCGCAATCGTGCCCGGATGACTGGATGAAGGTGATGAACATCAACGTCAACGGCACCTATCACTGCATGCGTCATGAACTGCAACTGATGCTCACCCGCGGCACCGGGGCCATCGTCAATACCTCGTCCTGCGCCGGCGTGGTACCGATTGGCGGCCAGGTGGCCTATGTCGCCAGCAAGCAGGCGATCAACGGCATGACCCAAGTGGCGTCGATCGAAAATGCGCGGCTGGAAGACGGTGGCTGCATTCGCGTCAATGCGGTCGCCCCGGGACCGATCCTCGGCGGCATGAACAGCGAGGCACGCCTGAAAGCCGCACCGGAAAACACCCAGCGCAAAATCAACGTGACGTCGATGAAACGCTTCGGCACGGCGGACGAAGTGGCCAACGCGGTGCTCTGGCTGCTCAGCGATCAATCCGCTTACGTCACGGGTGTGATCATGCCCATCGATGGGGGGTACGCCAGCGGCAAGTTCTGAAATCAAACAAACCAACGACCCGCCGCGTGCGGGTCGTTTTGTTTGAGGGGCGTAAATCAGGAAAATCGCCGAATCCGGTCTACATTGAAAAGCCACTACCCAAAGCGCAGGGATTCGCTTATCCTTTCGCTGTATATAAATACAGTAGTCGCTAAGACAACTAAATGTGAAGGCATGTGAGGTGGTGAATGGCCGTCGAAGTGGTATACCGCAGCAGCCGAGATCTGGAGCGCTTGTTCATGGATAAAGCCGAAGCTGACCGTCATGACAAAATGCTCGAACTGGCCGAGATGCTGTCCGAAGTGTTGCAAAAAGCCGTGCCGTCGCTGAACGAGCAACAGGTTGAAGAAGTCGGGATCTACATGGCGAAGAACCGCGATGTGTTCGCCAAGGCGTTCAAGAGCCAGCCTGATGCGCTGTCGGAGCTGATCAATGCACCGGCAGACGTCGTTGAAAAAGCTGAAACGGCCGAGCCGGAAGAGGCTCCCGTGAAGCCGGTCAAAGCGGCGAAAGCTGCCAAATAACAACGTTTGAATCGAAAAGATCGCAGCCTGCGGCAGCTCCTACAGGGAATACGCATTCCATATGTAGGAGCTGCCGCAGGCTGCGATCTTTTGCTTTCAGCGATACAGGACTTTCTCCGCCAACTCATCCGCCACCCGCGCCGGCGAGCGTTTCTCGGCCTGCGCATGGGCAAACACCTCGGTCAGCCTCGAGCTGATCTTCGACAGGTGCGCAGTAATCGTCCCAAGCTCTTCGCCGCGATGCTTGAGCGAAACATAAATCAACCCGCCCGCGTTGATCACGTAATCCGGCGCATACAGAATCCCCCGACGCTCCAGTTGATCGGCCACATCCAGATGCGTCAGCTGATTGTTCGCCGATCCCGCCACCGCCGAGCAACGCAGTTGCGTCACTGTGTGGCTGTTGAGTACCCCGCCGAGGCCGCACGGCGCAAGGATGTCGCACGGTGTGCTGAGCAACGCATCGTTGGCGATCGGATGCGCGTTGAGCTGTTCCATCGCCAGTTGCACCTTGCCGTGATCGATATCGCTGACCAGCAACTCCGCGCCCGCCGCGTGCAACTGCTCGGCCAGTGCATAACCAACGTTGCCCAGACCTTGAATCGCCACGCGCAGGCCCTCGAGGTTGTCGCTGCCCAGCCGCGCCATGGCGGTGGCGCGAATGCCGGTGAACACCCCCATCGCCGCGTGCGGTGCCGGGTCACCGGCCGAGGTGGTGCTGGTGACATGCCGGGTCTGCTGGGCGATGCAATCCATGTCCGCCACCGACGTGCCGCTGTCGATGGCGGTGATGTAGCGACCGTCGAGCTGCTCGATGCAGCGCCCGAAAGCCTCGAACAGCGCACCGCGGTTTTCCACATGCGCCGGGCGTACGATCACTGCCACCCCGCCGCCCTGGGCCAGTCCGGCCAGCGCCGCTTTGTAGCTCATGCCCTGCGCGAGGCGAATGGCGTCCTCGACTGCGGATTCGTCGTTGGGATAGGCAAGATAACGGCAACCGCCCAGGGCAGGCCCGAGGCGACTGTTATGAATGGCAATGACCGCCTTCAACCCGGTGACCGGGTCAACGCTGAGGTGCAGCGATTCCAGGCGAGTGCTTTGCATGAGAGCGAACATCGGCAGGCTCCCGAATCACTTCTGGTAGTCGCCAGTATAGGCTTGCGCCCAAAAATTGCTGAAGCGCACCGGAATAAGCGTCGGCGCCAACGGCGACTTTGCGGCATAACCTGGCCGGTACTGGACGAATGGCACGGACGGGGCTAAAACGAGGCATGCCCCGGAGATTTCGATGAGTCCGCGCCAACGTTTTTTCGAGTGTCTGCACCGTTCACCGCCCGCACTGTTCGAAGCGGCGCTGTGGATGGCTGCCGAGCACGAAAAAGGCCTGGATGTCGAAGCACTGCAACACGACTTCAAGGAGCTGCAACAGCGCGTCAGCTACGGCTTGCCGATGCTGCCAGTCAGCGAACTGGCGCAACCGTTGCTGCGGCGGATGAATGATCTGGGCTTTTCTCAGGACGATTTTCTGCCGCTGCGCCCACAGGTCGCGTTGTTGCACAAGGTGTTGCAGACCCGTCGCGGCCAGCCACTGAGCCTGTCCCTGATAGCCCTGGAACTGGCGCGCAGTCTGGAGATTCCGCTGGTCGGCGTGAACTTCCCCGGGCATTTCCTGCTGCGGGTGCCCGGCGCTGATCACTTGCTGGATCCCTGCGGCGGTCGGCGGCTTTACCCGAATGATTGCCGCGAGTTGTTGCAGCGGCAGTACGGCGCGCACATGAAACTCAACGCCGAGCATCTATTGGTCGCCACCCCGGTCCAAATGCTGCAGCGCCTGTCACGCAACCTGCGCCAGTTGCATCTGGCGCACGAGGATTACATCGCTGCGTTGATCGATGCCGAACGCGTGCTGGAACTGGGCGGTGCCAGCGCTGCCGATTATCTGGCCCGCGCCAGCCTGTATCAGCGCCTCGACTGCCCGAACGCCGAGCGTTTCGATCTGGAGCATGCGTTGCTGCTCAGTGACGATCCGATCCAGCGCCTGCGCCTGACCGAACGGCTCGGGCACCTGCCTCCGAATTCCGTGGTCCACTAATTCCTGTGTGGGAGCGAGCCTGCTCGCGAAGCAGGCGCCTCGGTTTATCCTTTAAACCGCGTTATCGTTCTTCGCGAGCAAGCTCGCTCCCACATTGGGTTGCGGGATATCTGAGGGCGAACGCACCTGGATGATCAGCAGTGCCGCAATGACCGCCGGAATCGCGCAGAAGAAGAAAATCTGCGCCACCGGAATGTGCATCGCCAGCAGCAGGCTGCCGAACAGCGGCCCGAGGATCGAACCGAAGCGCCCTACCCCCAACGCCCAGCCCGTGCCCGTGGCACGCACCTGCGCCGGATAGAAGTTACTGGCGAAGGCGTTCAGCGTCAGTTGCCCACCAATGATGCAAAACCCGGCGGCAAACACGCAGGCCACCAGATAGCGCGGATTGTCGTGATTCAGGCCCAGCAGAATCGTGCACACAGCCGCCCCGGCCAACACTGCGCAGAGCAGGCGCACCTTGCGCTTGAGCCGGTCAGCGAACCACGCCATGCAAACCGCGCCCAAGGTGCCGGCGAACAGGAACATCGAGGTCACCAGGTTGGCTTCATTGAGTTTCAGACCGCTTTCGAGCAACAGCGTCGGCAGCCAGCTGATCATGAAATACAGCAGAATCAGGCTGACAAAAAACGTCGCCCAGATCAGCAGGGTCGGTCGTGCATAACCGTTGCGGAACAGCTCGACCACGGTCAGTTTGCTGCCCTGCTCGCGCTCGTTCTGCTCGACCGAGGCGGCCGGTGGCTGCCAGTCCGGCAGCATTCGCGCGGTGACTTTGCGCAGGCGCGCATAGGGCGGTGCATCGCGCAGCAGTCGCGGCAGCGATTCAGGCAGCATCCACCACAGAAACGGAAACAGCAGCAGCGGCGTGACACCACCGGCAAGGAACACCGCTTGCCAGCCAAAGCGATCAATGAACCCCGCCGCAACAAAACCACCCGCCGCACCGCCAAAGGAAAAGCCGCAAGCGGCCAGCGTAACCATCAAGGTGCGCAGGCGCGGCGGCGAATACTCCGACATCAGGGCCATGGCACTGGGCATCGCCCCGCCCATGCCGATGCCGCAGATAAAGCGCGCGATCATCAGGGTATTCAGGGAATCGGCGAACACCATCAGCACCGTGAGGGTGGCGTAGATCAGCACGCACGCCAGCAGAATCCGCCGCACGCCGAAGCGGTCAGCCAGCGGCGTCACCGCGAGCGAACCAAGGGTCAGGCCCAACAGGTTGGCACTGAAAACCGGCCCGAAGGCGGCTTTCTCCAGGCCCCAGTCCTGCGCCAGGGCCGGCACCACATAACCGAGCACCTGGGCGTCGTAGCCGTCGGTGACCAGCAACAAGGCGAGCAGGATCAAGAGCAACCACTGATAGCGGGACACAGGACGGGCGTCGAGTGCCGCCCGGAAGCTGGCAATCTGGTTGTGCATCGCAAGGTACCTGTTTTGTTTTTATGATGTTTTAGGTGCAACACGGACCCCATGAGGGAGCGAGCCTGCTCGCGAAAACGGTGTGCCAGCCAAAAGAATGTCTGCTGATACGACCTCTTCGCCAGCAGGCTCGCGCCCACAGGGTCTTACGGTGTATCGGGCTGGTTGGCCGGATGCGCCTTGATGAACGCCGGATGCTCAGCCGCCAACGCGGCTACGCGACAAATCCGTGGATAAGCCTCCAGCGAAACACCGAAGCGCTGCGCTGCGTACAACTGTGGAATCAGGTACACGTCCGCCACACACGGCCACTCGCCGAAACAGAAACCGCTGTCGCCGATCAACTGCTCGACAGTCGCCAGCCCCTGACTGATCCAGTGCGCAATCCACTCCACCACCTGCGGCTCTTCGTGGCCCAGCTGGCGCAGACGATTGAGCACGCTGACGTTGTGCAGCGGATGCACGTCGCAGCCAATCACCGCCGCGACGCCACGCACATGGGCGCGGGCGGCGAGGTCTTCCGGCAGCAGCGGCTGCTGTGGATAACGCTCTTCCAGGTACTCGATGATCGCTGGCGACTGAATCAGCAACTCGCCGTCATCCGTACGCAAAGCCGGCACCCGGCCCTGCGGATTGATCGCCAGATACGCCGCCTGCCGATGCTCGCCCCCGGACGGCGCAATCAGGTTGACCGGCAGCGCGTTGTAGTCGAGCCCCTTCAGCGCCAGAGCGATACGCACCCGGTACGACGAGGTGGAACGGTAATAGGTGTAGAGATCCATGAGCCGCTCCTGTCAGCGCGCCGCCAGCACTGTGCCGCGGCATTCGCCGAAGCCGATCGAGGCAAAACCGTCCCGGGCGCAACGCGCGCGCAGGATGATTTCATCACCGTCTTCGAGGAATTTGCGCACTTCGCCGGAAGCCAGTTCGATCGGCTTTTTACCGCCCTCGGTGATTTCCAGCAGGCTGCCGAACTGACCGCTTTGCGGACCGGACAAAGTGCCCGAACCGAACAGGTCACCGGCCTGCAACTGGCAGCCGTTGACGCTGTGATGCGCGACCATTTGTGCGACGGTCCAGTACATGTAGCGCGTGTTGCTCAGGGTCAGGCGATGAGCCGGCAGATTCTGCTCGCGCATGGCTTCGGTGAGCAGCAGCACTTCCAGTTCGATGTCAAAGGCACCGCCCTCCTGATCGCGCTTGTCGAACAGGTAAGGCAGCGGCTGCGGATCACCTTCAGGGCGCGCCGGTTGTGCCGTGCGGAAAGGCTCCAGCGCTTCGGCCGTCACCACCCACGGTGAGACGCTGGTGATAAAACTCTTGGACAGGAACGGGCCCAGCGGCTGGTATTCCCAGGCCTGGATATCGCGGGCCGACCAGTCGTTGAGCAGGCAGAAACCGGCAATGTGATCAGCCGCGTCACCAATGGCAATCGACTCGCCCATCTCGTTGCCCTGACCGATCCAGATGCCCAGTTCCAGCTCGTAGTCCAGTCGTGCGCACGGGCCGAAGGTCGGCTCGCTGGCACCGGCTGGCAGGGTCTGGCCTTTGGGGCGGCGCACGTCGGTACCGGAGGCGCGCACGGTGGAGGCGCGACCGTGATAGCCGATCGGCACGTGCTTGTAGTTCGGCAACAACGGGTTGTCCGGGCGGAACAGTTTGCCGACGTTCTGCGCGTGTTCGATGCCGACGTAGAAGTCGGTGTAATCGCTGATGCGGGCCGGCAGGTGCATCTGGCAATCGGCAGCCAAGGGCAGCAGTTTTGCGCCTTGGGCTTCGATGGCGCCGCGATGGCTGCTGCCCTCGCTGAACAGTTCCAGCAAGCGCGTACGCAAGGCGACACGGGCTTCGCGACCGAGGTCGAAGAAAGCATTCAACAGGCCGCCGTGCATGGCCTCGACCGCACTGCGCGCGGCGCCGTCAAACAGACCGGCTTCAAGCGCCACTTGCAGATCGAAAATATGCTCGCCAATCGCCACGCCCGCGCGCGGCGCCGAGCCGTTGATGCTGAACACGCCCAGCGGCAGGTTCTGCAACGGGAAATCCGCGTGGCCGTTGGCCGAAGCAACCCAGCTGCGGGTGATGGAATTCTGCGTCATGGGTTATCTCCGGGTCGGGTCGAACGTGGCGGGCAGCGTGGCCCAGCAGGCGTCGTAATTGGATTGCAGTTGCGGGCAGTCGAGGGCGAAACGGCTTGGGCGCAGCACCTGACTGGTCTCGAACATGAAGGCCATGGTGTTGTCGATCTTCGCTGGTTTGAGTTCGGCGTTGATCGCTTTGGTGCAGGTTTCGCCGTCCGGGCCGTGGGCACTCATGCAGCTGTGCAGCGAGGCACCGCCGGGCACGAAGCCTTCAGCCTTGGCGTCGTATTCGCCGTGGATCAGGCCCATGAACTCGTTCATCAGGTTGCGATGGAACCACGGTGGACGGAAGGTGTTCTCGGCGACCATCCAGCGTGGCGGGAAGATCACGAAGTCGAGGTTGGCCATGCCATGCACGCTGGTCGGCGAGGTCAGCACGGTGAAAATCGACGGGTCAGGATGATCGAAACTCACGGTGCCAATGGTGTTGAAACGGCGCAGATCGTATTTGTACGGCACGTTGTTGCCGTGCCAGGCGACCACGTTCAGCGGCGAATGATCGAGTTGGGTGCCCCACAACTGGCCAAGGAATTTCTGCACCAGCGTCGTCGGCTGCTGCAGGTTTTCGTAGGCAGCGACCGGCGCGAGGAAGTCCCGTGGATTGGCCAGACCGTTGCTGCCGATCGGCCCCAGGTCCGGCAGGCGCAGCGGCGCGCCGTGGTTCTCGGCAACGTAACCGCGCACCTGCGGATCAAGCAGTTCGACGCGGAATTTCAGACCGCGTGGCAACACGGCGATTTCCAGCGGCGCGACTTCGAGCACACCGAGTTCGGTGGCAATCCGCAGTCGCCCGAGTTGCGGCACCAGCAGCAGTTCGCCGTCGGCGTTGTAGAACACCCGATCCATCGAGCGATTGGCGGCGTAGTTATAGATGCTGATGCCGGCCGGTTTTTCCGCTGCCGAGTTGGCGACCATACCGACCAGGCCGTCGATGAAGTCGGTCGGCTCGGCGGGCATTTGCAGTGGATTCCAGCGCAGACGATTCGGGGTTACGTCACCCAGCGGGCCGCCAGCCAGTTGCCGCTCCAGTTTGACGAACGCCGGGTGATTGGCCGACGGTTGAATCCGGTACAACCACGTACGTCGCGCTTCACTGCGGGTCATGGTGAACGCCGTGCCGGAGAGCAATTCGGTGTAGAGGCCGTAGGGCGCTTTTTGCGGGGAGTTCTGGCCGATGGGCAAGGCGCCGGGCAACGCTTCACTGCAAAATTCGTTGCCGAAACCGGACTGGTACGCCAGCGCCGACGCGTTTGAATCGAGGTTCATGGAGCCTCCTGAACAGGGAGTCGGCAGTGGCCCATCGCTCTGGCTCAAAGCTTTGCGCACGCCGGGGTTGTTATTATCGTAATCCAATTACGCATAACGTAATTTGCTCGCTAACCAGCGTCAAGCTATAAAGACGCCCATTCGTTTTCGGATCCCGGCCGCACCATGGAAAAAACCAGCGACAGCAACGGCAAACAGAAAGTCCGCTCCGCCGAGGTCGGCACCGACATCCTCAAGGCATTGGCCGAGTTGTCGCCCTCCACCTCGTTGTCGCGTCTGGCCGAACATGTGCAGATGCCGGCGAGCAAGGTGCACCGTTATCTTCAGGCCCTGATCGCCAGTGGTTTCGCCGAGCAGAACGCCGCCACCAACCATTACGGACTCGGCCGTGAAGCGTTGCGCGTGGGCCTGGCAGCCCTGAACAGTATGGACGTGCTGAAAGTCGCCGCCCTGCCGCTGTCGGAGTTGCGTGATGAACTGAATGAAACCTGCTTTCTGGCGGTGTGGGGCAATCAGGGCGCGACCGTGGTGCACATCGAGCCGGCGGTGCGCGCGGTGACGGTGGTCACGCAATTGGGTTCGGTATTACCGCTGCTCAGTTCATCCACTGGCTTGGTGTTCAGTGCCTATCTGCCGCATCGCGAAACCGATGAACTGCGCGTACTGGAAACCGCCATCGCCGACCATCCGCTGGCCGATGAAAAAAACTACGTCAGCCTGTGTGAACAGATCCGTGAACGCGGTCTGCATCATGTGCACGGTTTGTTGATGCCGGGCGTGGATGCGTTGTCGGCGCCAGTGTTCAACGCCGTCGGGCAGATCGCAGCGGTACTAACGATTGTCGGCCCGACTTCATTGTTCCACGCCGATGAAAACGGCCCGGCCGCCCGGCGATTGCTGGCGGCGGCACGCGCCGTCAGTTGGCGCATGGGCTATCAGGCCGACGACCTGCGCCCTTGAAACAACAGCCACAATCCCTTCAGTGACCCAATAGCGTAGCCGGACACGACTGTTGCATGCCCCGTAACAGTGCATGTCCGGAATCGCTCTGTTTCCTTCGATCTCAAGTGCTTATTCTGAGCGGGCTTTCACGGCACACGCCGCAAAGCCCCGGCCTTGGCTGCCGAGCAACTCGCGCCAGCGCTGACCGATTTCAGATGAGTCGATGCTTCGATTGATCGCCCCGGTGTTCACTGACGTTGATTTGTAGCTCCTTGATCCAACGTCTTACCTTGGCCGCTGCGTTTGCAGCGGCCTTTTTTATGGGCGGGATTTATGCCGGTGGGACAGGTCGCTTGACGGTCATGGCAGATGTCAAAGCGAATACTTCTGCAGATTCGCCATCATTTCCTTCAGCGCTTCAATGTTGTCATTGGGATGCGCCGCGCCTTCGAAATCGCAGATCTGCTGCCAATGCGCCGCGACGTCTTCCGGAGAGAAACCGCTGCGTGGATCGAACCCGGCGCCGAGGCTGCGCTCCCAGCGCACCTTGCCCATCCAGCCACCACCGACTTCAAACAGACCGGACGTTTCCTGGCACTGTTCACTGGTCAGGTACACCACCAGCGGGCTGACCAGTTCCGGTTTCAGCTGTTCGAACACTTGCGGCGGGATCAGCCCCTCGGTCATGCGTGTGCCGCCAGTGGGCGCGATGGCGTTGACCAGAATGTTGTTCTTGCGCCCTTCGATGGCCAGCGTCCGGGTCAATCCGTACAGGCCGAGTTTGGCCATGCCGTAATTGGACTGACCGAAGTTGCCGTAGATGCCTGAGGTCGATGCCGTGAAGATCACCCGGCCATAGTTCTGCTCGCGCAGGTACGGCCAAGCGGCGCGGGTCACTTTGTAAGCGCCTTCGACGTGAACGCGATAGACCAGGTCCCAGTCGGCGTCGTCCATCTTGTGAAAGGTCTTGTCGCGCAGGATCCCGGCGTTGTTCACCACCACGTCGACACGGCCAAAGGCATCGAGGGCGTTCTGCACCAGTTTGTCGCCGTCGGTGACCGAGTCGTGGTTGGCCTCGGCAATGCCGCCGGCTTCGCGAATTTCCGCCACCACACGGTCGGCGGCGGAGGCGTTGGCGCCCTCACCCTGGGTCGAGCCGCCGAGGTCGTTGACCAGCACTCTGGCGCCGTGCCGGGCGAACAGCAAAGCATGCGCCCGGCCCAGGCCACCACCGGCGCCGGTGACGATCACGACTTTATCTTCGAAACGTACGGACTCATTCATCGCAGGAACTCCAGCAGGCCAGTATTGAGTCCGAGTGTCAGGCACAGGGCTTTGGGTCACAACAAATACGGCTGAGGCTGAATGGTGCGCGATAAGGGTGGGGGATGATGAGGGCGTCAAAAGATCAAAAGATCGCAACCTGCGGCAGCGCCTGCATTAATTTGTGCAGGAGTTGCCGCAGGCTGCGATCTTTTGATCTCTCAGGAGCACGCCACCTTGCGCGGCGGCAACGCCAGGCGGTCACGAAACGCCAGATAATGTTTGAGCACCTGCACCGGCGCCTCGATCTGTGGATAGTGGCCGATGCCCGGCAACAACACCGTGTCGGCGCCCGCGATCAACTGGCGGTAACGCTCGACCATGTGCGCACCGGAGACCGGATCGACTTCGCCATCAATCACCCGCAACGGGATGTCATCACGCTGCATGGCCGCTACCCAGCGGTCGCGCTGCGCCCGGCGCTCGGGGATGTAGCCAATCAGTTTGTGCAGGATGCGCGGACCGCGATGGGTCTCGATCAGGCTCCAGAAATCATCCAGCTCACTTTCGCTGGGGCCGGTCTGCGGACCGAAAATCTGCCGAAAGCTTTTCACCAACGCATCACGGCTGAAGGCCCGGCCAATCATCCAGCCCAAAGGGCTAAGCAACAGCTTTTGCATCAACACCGGGCGATGGGTTTCCGGGAACAGCCCGCCGTTGAGGAACACGCAACTGGCGACGGCGAGCCGGTTTTCGTAATGCCGCGCGAGCAGTTCCTGGGCGACGCTGTCGCCGTAATCGTGAGCCAGAATATGCAGGGGTTGCTCGACCTGCAGATGGGCCAGCAGTGCCTGTTGCAAATCGGCCTGTTCCAGCAGGCTGTAGCTGTGACTCAACGGTTTGGCCGAATCACCGAAACCGAGCATGTCACAGGCGATCACCCGATAGCGCTGGGCCAGCGGCTGCCACAAGTAGTGCCAGTCCCAACTGGCCGTTGGAAAGCCATGGATCAGCAACAGCGGCTCACCCTGCCCCGCCGTCCAGTAACGGATCGACTGGCCGCGAAAGACAAACGTCCGGCTGCGTTTGCGCCAGACACACAGAGGAATCTCGGCAAGAGGCATCAGAGTTTATATCCGGGGTCTTGTTTATCGAGTTTACGCAGCAACGCCGGCCAGGCCAGCGCGCCGCCCATGCCTTGAGCACTTTTGGTGACGCCGGCGATCATCGCTTTGGCGCCCGCCAGGATCTGCGGTTCGATGGCGATCAGTTCAGCACCGCCGGTCTGCGCCATGACCTGAATGTCGCAGGCGCGCTGGAAGGTGAACATCATCAAAAAGGTGTCGGCGATGGTGCCGCCACAGGTCAGCAGACCGTGGTTGTGCAGCATCAGGAAATCGTTCTCGCCCAGGTCGGCCTGCAAGCGCGCTTTCTCTTCGTGATTCAGCGCCACGCCTTCGTAGGCGTGATAGGCCAGGCTCGACAACACGAACAGCGACTGCTGGCTGATCGGCAACACGCCCTGCTTCTGCGCTGAAACGGCCACGCCGGACGCGGTGTGCGTGTGCAATACACACACCACGTCGTGCCGCACTTCGTGCACGGCGCTGTGGATGGTGTAACCGGCGGGGTTGATATCGTAGGGACTGTCCATGAGCTTGTTGCCGGCCTGATCGACTTTGACCAGGCTGGACGCGGTGATCTCATGGAACATCAAGCCGAACGGGTTGATCAGGAAGTCTTCGGTGCCCGGGACCTTGGCGGAAATGTGGGTAAAGATCAGGTCGTCCCAGCCATGCAGGGCGACCAGTCGATAACAGGCGGCGAGATCGACCCGGGTCTGCCACTCCGCAGCACTGACCTGGTCTTTGACATTAACGGGCGACTGGACGGGGGCTACGCTCACTGTATGCACCTCTGCGTTCTTATTGTTTGGCACGTGTCAGCAGTCTAGTCAGCTCCCGGGGCTCACGTAGTTGCATTGCCAGCCAGCTTGATGACTGAGCGGGTCAGCCATGCAAACAGCTTGGATCCATGTCAAAGCAACGACGCCAACAAAGGCGCGGCGAACAGATTGAGCAGTCCCGTCAGCACCATCACCAGCCCGGCCACCGAGCCCTCTTCACCGCCCACTTCATGCGCCCGACTGACGCCGGCACCGTGCGCGCCAACCCCAAACAATGCACCGCGCGCCAAGGCACTGCGCAGCGGCAGCCACTTGAGCAGCACGCCGCCGAGCATCGCACCGAACACACCGGTGAACATCACGAACACGGCCGTCAGTTCCGGCACGCCACCCAGATCCTGCGCCAGCGGCATGGCGAACGGCGTGGTGATCGAACGCGGCACCAGCGACATCGTGACTGAGATATCCAGCGCCAGCGCCCTGGCCAGGCCAAACGAGGTAGCGATCGATGCCGCGCTGCCGGCGAGCATGCCCAGCAACAGCGCTGACCAGTGCCGCACCAGCAGACGTCGCTGCTGCCAGATCGGCACCGCGAAAGCGACCGTCACCGGCCCGAGCACCAGCATCAGCCAATGGGTGTTGCTGGCGTATTCGGCATACGCCGTGTGCAACGGTATGGCGAGCGCCAGCAGCAGCGCCGGCACCAAAATCAGCGGCGACAGCAGATAACGCCCGGTACGCCGATAAATCCAGCGACTGAACAGATACGCCAACAGAGTGAAAGCGAGCCAGAACATCGGCATCCATTCAAGCTTCATGAGACCGCCTCAGGCGCACAGCCAACTCCACGGTAAAGGCCGTCACCAGCATCACCATCAGGGTGCTGGCGCCAATCACCAGCAGAATTCGCCAACCGTCATCACGCAGCAGTGCGCCGTAGTCGAGCAGACTCATCAGTGCCGGAATAAAGAACAGCAGCATCTCGGCCATCAGCAAGCCGGCACCCAGTTGCAGCGCCGCCGGTTTGACCCAGCCAAACGCGAACGCCAGCAGCAACAGGGCCATGCCGATAACGCCACCGGGGATTGGCCAGGCCAGCCACGCGGCGATCTGGCAGCCGAGCAGATAGAGACCGAGCAACACGCCCAGTTCTGCTATCAGACGGGAAACATACGTGAGGGACGCAGCGTTCATGATGGGCTCCTTACAGGGGCTTATTTTACGAAGCGGCCTGCCATCCCAGAAGCGAATTGTTAGACTCATGGCTATTCCAAAACGGAATCGGACAATGGAATTCAAACAGCTGCGCAGTTTTGTCGAAGTCATGCGTCAAGGCGGCTTTACCCAGGCGGCGAAAACCCTGCACGTCAGTCAGTCGGCGGTGAGCAAACAAGTCGCGCAACTGGAGCAGAGTCTCGGCACGCCGTTGCTCGAACGGCTCGGCTCCCAGTTACACCTGACCGCTGCGGGCAGCGTGGTGCTGTCACACGCCGAGGGCATGCTGCGCTTGCGTCAGGAGTTGCTCAGCGAACTGGATGATCTGAGCCAGCTGGCGCGCGGCGAATTGCGCCTCGGTCTGCCGCTGCTGGGCAGCGATGCGTTGTTCGCCGGTTTGTTCGCCGAATATCGGCGGCGCTATCCGAACATCAGCATTCAATTGCTTGAGGGCGGTAGCCGTAACGTCGAGCAGGCGGTGCTCAGCGGAGAACTGGAGTTGGGTGGCAGCTTGCTGCCCAAGGATCCGCAGTTCGATTTTCAGCCGTTCTGCGATGAGAAGCTCGACGCGTTGCTGCCGGTGGATCATCCACTGGCGGCGCGTGGTGAAATTGCTCTGGAGGAGTTGGCCGAAACACCGTTCCTGCTGTATCAGCGCAGCTTCGTACTCAATGACCGTCTATTGCAGGCGTGCCAGCAATTGGGCTTTACCCCGAAAGAAGGCGGACGCAGTGGTCAGGCGGATTTTCTCGTGGCGCTGGTGGCAGCCGGACAAGGCGTGGTGTTATTGCCGAGCGTGGTCGCCCGGGCACTGGAGCGTCCGGGCGTGGTGCGCCTGACCTTGCGCGCGCCAGATTATCTGCGTTGGGATATCGCGTTCATCTGGCGTCGCGGCGCCTACCTGTCGAAAGCTGCCCAGGCCTGGCTGGCCCTGCTGCGCGAACGCGCGATCAACCCTTGAGCGCGGCGATCAGTTGCGCCAGCCAAGGCTCGGCATCGGTTTCAGGGGTCACGCTTTCGCTGGCGTCCAGACGCAGCATCTCCTGTACTTCGCGCACGCCCAGCTCGGCGAACAACTCGCGCATCTGCTCGCCACCGCCGCAAAACGTATCGCCGTAACTGGCATCGCCCAAACCGATCACCGCGCCGGGCAAGCCGCGCCAGGCCATTGGCAATTGATCGCGAAGGCTGAAAAACAGCGGCTGCAGGTTATCCGGCAACTCGCCCATGCCGGTGGTCGAGGTCACCGCGAGAATCGCTTCAGGGCCGAACGCCTGAATATCCGCCAGGCTGGCGCGCGAGTTGTAGAAGGTTTCAAAACCGGCGTCTTTCAGCAGGTTCTGCGCGTGACGGGCGACTTCTTCGGCCGTGCCGTAAACCGAGCCGGAGAGGATGGCGACTTTCATCAATCTGATCCTGGAGCTGAAAAAAAGAGCGGCGATAGTAGCAGTCCGACGCAAAAGCCGCGATCCAGGCCCGAATAGCCGTGATGGCCAGTAGACAGACTGGCTGGAACTTCTAGAATGCCAGCCAATATCGACACTGAAAGGATTCATTGATGATCAACGCCAGTCTGCTGCAAATGGTGATCAACGCTTCGAACGACGGGATCGTGGTTGCAGAAAAGGAAGGCGAACAGGACAACATCCTGATTTACGTAAACCCGGCCTTCGAGCGCCTGACCGGTTATAGCAGCGAAGAAATTCTCTACCAGGATTGCCGTTTTCTGCAGTCCGGCGACCGCGATCAGCCAAGTCTGGAAAGGATTCGCGAAGTGCTGCGCGCTGGTGGCGCGTGTCGCGAAACATTGCGCAATTATCGCAAGGACGGCACGCCTTTCTGGAATGAACTGTCGCTATCGACGGTACAAAACGCCGATGATGGCCAGACTTATTTCGTCGGCGTGCAGAAGGACGTCACGGTTCAGGTCAAGGCGCAGCAACGCGTCGCGCAACTGGAAGCACAGGTTGCCGCCTTGCAAGCCGAACTCTCTGCCCTGAAAGCGACGAACGGCGCAAACAAAACGGCGAACTAAGTGTCAGTAACTACAATCACCAATGACTTTGTAACTAATTCTTTCGAGCCAGGCCATGCAACGCGACGCCCTCCTGACCCAGGATGAGCTGGATTTCATCCAGACCATGCAGCACAACCCGCAACTCAATGTGCGGGATGCGACGTCGAGCCTGTTGGTCAATGGTGGCTCGCAGATCCGTGACCTGCTCACGCGCCTGGCGGCTCATGAGCAAGTGACCATCCAGGCCAACTTCGAAAATCAGCAGATGACCTTCCCGTTGCACCTGGTGGAAGACGAATTTCACGCGTTGCACCTGCGTCTGGGCGTACCCAGCATTTACGAAGACGGGCCGATGGTTCGCCCATGGCGTCTGACCCTCGAAGAGCCGGTCGCGCTGGAAAATGCCAAGGGCCAACCGGGGATGATGTGGGTGCACGAGGTGTCGCACAAAGGCGTGCTGCTGGAAATGCGCAACAAGACCAAACCGCCCAAGCATTTCGCCCTGTGGTTCAGCCCTTCAGGTTATGAGCGGATCTCCCTGCGCGGCAATTTCGAGCGCGAAACCGAGCACGGCTTCTACGCCTACGAACTGAGCCAGACCGATGCCGATGAAACCGAACGCCTGCGTCAGTTCATCCTGCAACAACACCGTCTGACCCACCCCGCCCTGCACACCTGATATTCAGGTATCCAGCGTCCCCGCGAGAAACTGCGTCATGCGCTGACGCATCGTCGCCCCTTCATTGCCCAGACAACCGATTGACGATCCGGCCAGACTATCCTGTGCCAGATCGGCAGCGTCGCCCGCGAGCATTACCTGACAGTCGAGACTCAAGGCCAGCCGATTCAGACGGCGCGGCAAATCCGGGGTGGGGGCGTGATTGGAAAACAGCACCAGCGCCTGTGGCTTGATCCGCTCGCAGACCAACGCCAATTCATCGAATGGCTGACCAGTGGTCAGCACTCGCACCCCCGCATCATTGCCACTGAGAAATAACGCGGCAACCAGTAACTCGAGTTCACGGCACTGACCGGCGAGCGCACTGACAATCACCTTGCGCGGTTGCGTGCCGCGCAGCGTGACAATGCGTTGCAGAACCCGCGCCCTCAGGAACCCGTCGAAAAACAGCCACTCGCTGGTCTGCCCAAAGGCATCCTGGCGTTGCAACATCTGCAGCCACAACGGCATGAGAATGTCCTGGAACACCACTGACAGCGAATATGAAGAGAAAATCTGGTTGTAGACCTGATCCAGCGCGCGGTCATCGAACGCGCTGACTGCAACCTGCACCTGTAGCTGCCACTGCGCGTAATCAGCCTGCACCAGATCATCAGGAATGATATGCGCCAGCACTTTCAGCGGCTCGGTCTTGGCGAGGATCTTGCCGACCTTGCTCACCGCCACGCCGCGGTCGATCCAGTCGACGATGCTGCGCACGCGCTCGATTTCGGTCATCGAATACAGCCGGTGCCCGCTTTCGGTGCGCGTCGGCTGAATCAAACCGTAGCGACGCTCCCATGCACGCAGCGTTACCGGGTTGACGCCGGTCAGGCGCGACACCTCACGAATAGGGAACAACTCTTCGCGCTCAAATGCGACAGAGGCCTGCAAAGCAGAGTCAGCGTCCGTGATAACAGCCATTGTGCAGGTGCATCCACTCGGTAGATTTGGATCCCATTCTACCTCCGATGCCCTGTATCGGTTCAACCCATCAATAGAGACGAAAGTCTCTGAAACGGCGCGCAAAATCAGGAATAATCCTTGCTAGTCGAAAAACGCAGGCCCTTACCCCGGGCCTGCGCATCGCGAAACTTCTACCCGAAGCGACGCACTCGGAAACATGGAGATACATAATGTCTACTTCCCCCGTCACACTGATGGTCGCGCGTCGCGTCGCCGACGGACGCTATCAGGACCTGATTGCCTGGCTGCGCGAAGGCGAACAACTGGCCACTGACTTTCCCGGTTACCTGGGCTCCGGCGTGCTCGCTCCGCCACCCGGTGACAACGAATTCCAGATCATTTTCCGCTTTGTCGACGAACAGACCCTGCATGCCTGGGAGCACTCGGTCTCGCGTACCGCGTGGCTCGCGCGGGGCAGCGATCTGTTCGCGCATCCCAAAGAACATCGGGTCAGCGGCATCGAAGGCTGGTTCGGCGCGGCCGGTCAGCGGCCACCGCGCTGGAAACAGGCCGTGGCCATCTGGCTGGCGTTCTTTCCGGTATCGCTGCTGTTCAACTTTGTTCTCGGGCCGTTGCTCGGCGACATGAGCCTGCTGCCGCGGGTGTTGATCAGCACGGCGTGCCTGACGCCATTGATGGTGTATTTCTTTATTCCGCTGTCGACGCGGCTGCTGGCCAACTGGTTGAACGCTGTGCCAGCGCGACCTTTGCCTGCAACACCCTCTACGCAGAATCGCTAAAGATCGCAGCCTCGTTGCACTCGTCAGCTCCTACGGATGAAGGCGCCCCTGTAGGAGCTGCCGAAGGCTGCGATCTTTTCGCCAGCGTCGCTGTTATAGTTTTTGCTCCAACCGCGACGCGAGCCATTCATGACCAATTCCTCCGCCCCGATTCTCATCACCGGTGCCGGCCAGCGTGTCGGTCTGCACTGCGCGCAGCGTTTGCTTGAAGACGGCCATCAGGTCATTTTCACCTACCGCAGCGAACGTCCCGGCGTGCAAGCGCTGCGGGATCTGGGCGCGATCGGAGTGTTCGCCGACTTCTCCAGCGAAGCGGCCATTCTCGCCTTCATCGATGAACTGAAAACCCATACCGACCGCTTGCGCGCCATCGTCCACAACGCCTCCGAATGGCTGGCGGAAACCCCGGGCAACGAAGCCGAAGCCTTCGTACGCATGCTCAACGTGCACCTGCTCGCGCCGTACCTGATCAACCTGCACTGCGCCGACCTGCTCAAGCGCTCGACACCGGCCGACATCATCCATATCAGTGACGACGTCACGCGCAAGGGCAGCAGCAAACACATCGGTTATTGCGCCAGCAAGGCCGGGCTCGACAGCCTGACCCTGTCGTTCGCCGCGCGTTATGCACCGGCGATCAAGGTCAACGGCATCGCGCCGGCCCTGCTATTGTTCAATCCCGACGACGACGCGGCGTACCGCGCCAAGGCGCTGGCCAAATCCGCGCTGGGCATCGAGCCCGGCAGCGAAGTGATCTACCAGAGCCTGCGCTATCTGCTCGACAACCCCTATGTCACCGGTACGACCCTGACCGTCAATGGCGGACGGCACGTCAAATAAGCTGCTGCGCGAGGCTCTCCCATGACCCGTTCCCTGCCCGAGAATTACCGCGAGATCCTCATCGGCCTCGGTGAAGACCCCGACCGCGAAGGCCTGCTCGACACCCCGCTGCGCGCGGCCAGGGCCATGCAATACCTGTGTCACGGCTACGAACAGCGTGTGGAGGAGATCGTCAACGGCGCGCTGTTTGCTTCCGACAGCGACGAGATGATCATCGTCGCCGACATCGAGCTCTACTCGTTGTGCGAACATCACCTGCTGCCCTTCATCGGCAAGGCCCATGTGGCTTATATTCCAACCGGCAAGGTGCTGGGGCTGTCGAAGATCGCGCGGCTGGTGGACATGTTCGCCCGGCGCCTGCAGATTCAGGAAAACCTCACCCGGCAGATTGCCGACGCAGTGCAACAGGTCACCGATGCCGCTGGCGTCGCGGTGGTCATCGAGGCCCGGCACATGTGCATGATGATGCGCGGTGTCGAGAAACAGAATTCGACCATGAACACCTCGGTCATGCTCGGCGCCTTTCGCGACTCGAGCAACACCCGCCAGGAGTTCCTGCAATTGATTGGACGGAGCAAGTAAATGTCACAACTTCAACCGGGAATGGCGCGCATCCGGGTCAAGGATCTGCGCCTGCGCACCTTTATCGGGATCAACGAGGACGAGATCCTCAACAAACAGGATGTACTGATCAACCTGACCATTCAGTACGCCGCGCAGGAAGCGGTGCGCGACAACGACATCGATCATGCGCTGAACTACCGCACCATCACCAAGGCGATCATCGCCCACGTCGAGGGCAATCGCTTTGCGCTGCTCGAACGCCTGACCCAGGAGCTGCTGGATCTGGTGATGAGCAATACCGCCGTGCTTTACGCCGAAGTCGAAGTCGACAAGCCGCATGCCCTGCGATTTGCCGAATCGGTGTCGATCACCCTCGCGGCCAGCCGCTGAGCGCGTCTGGCGCATTGCTCGCCAGACTTTTATCATCCGCGCCACGAATAGACTGCACAGAGCCCATCATGACCGAGCAACAACGCCTCGAACTCGAAGCCGCCGCCTTCCGCCGGCTGGTCGCCCATCTGGACAGCCGCAAGGACGTGCAGAACATCGACCTGATGAACCTTGCCGGGTTCTGCCGCAACTGCCTGTCCAAGTGGTACAAGGCCGCCGCCGATGACCGTCAGATCGAGGTCAGCCTCGATGACGCCCGCGAAGTGGTTTACGGCATGCCGTACGCCGAATGGAAAGCCCAATACCAGCAAGAAGCCAGCGCCGAACAACAGGCGGCGTTCGCCAAAGGAAAACCCAATGAGTGATCTGAACACCCTGCGCGCCAGCCTCAACAGCGGCAAACACGCTTTCGCCGATACCCTGGCCTTCATCGCTGCCGGTTATGACTACCAGCCGCAAGCGTTCAACAATGGTGGCGTGGAAAACGCTGCCGGGCAGAACGAAGGTTCGTGCAAGACCCTGGGTCTGGCACTGCTGGAAGGCTTGAGCGATGAAGAAGCGCTGCTGGCATTCGGCGAGCATTACCGCTCGGTGCTGGCGACGCCTGAAGGCAGTGACCACGGCAATATCCGTGCGCTGATCAAGCACGGTCTGGCCGGTGTGAAGTTCGAAGCACAGCCGCTGACCCGCCGCTGATTCAAGATCAAAAGATCGCAGCCTGCGGCAGCTCCTACACTGATCCCTGTAGGAGCTGCCGCAGGCTGCGATCTTTTGACTCTCATAAAAAAACCGGCCGAAGCCGGTTTTTTTGTGCCTGCGGTCTTAGAACGAAGCGTTCTGCAGACCGTCCAGGTAACGCTCGGTGTCCAGTGCCGCCATGCAGCCGGCACCGGCCGAAGTGATGGCCTGACGGTAAACGTGGTCAGCGACGTCGCCGGCAGCGAAGATGCCTTCGACGCTGGTGGCAGTGGCGTTGCCATCACGACCGCCCTGCACCACCAGGTATCCGTCTTTGAGAGTCAACTGGCCTTCGAACAGCGAAGTGTTCGGAGTATGGCCGATGGCGATAAACACGCCGTCGACCTTGATTTCGTCGAAGCTGCCATCGTTGTTTTTCAGGCGCGCACCGGTCACACCCATGTTGTCGCCCAGCACTTCGTCGAGGTTGGCGTTCAGCTTGAGGATGATCTTGCCTTCAGCCACACGGGCGTTGAGCTTGTCGATCAGGATCTTCTCGGCGCGGAAAGTTTCGCGACGGTGGATCAGGGTCACGGTGCTGGCGATGTTGGCCAGGTACAGTGCTTCCTCTACTGCGGTGTTGCCGCCGCCGACCACAGCCACTGGCTTGTTGCGGTAGAAGAAACCGTCGCAGGTCGCGCAGGCGGAAACACCTTTGCCCATGAACGCCTCTTCCGACGGCAAGCCCAGGTAACGAGCGCTGGCACCCGTGGCGATAATCAGGGCGTCGCAGGTGTAGGTCGCGCTGTCGCCAGTCAGGGTGTACGGCTTGACGGCGAAGTCCACGGCGTTGATGTGATCGAAAACGATCTCGGTTTCAAACCGCTCGGCGTGCTCGCGCATGCGCTCCATCAGCGCCGGACCGGTCAAGCCGTGCACGTCGCCCGGCCAGTTGTCGACTTCAGTGGTGGTGGTCAGCTGACCGCCAGCCTGCATGCCGGTGATCAGCAGTGGCTTGAGGTTGGCACGGGCGGCGTAGACCGCAGCGCTGTAACCGGCAGGGCCGGAACCGAGAATAATCACTCGCGAATGACGGACTTCAGACATGACCTGCTCCTGTTGACCGGGCCGAAACACTGGCGCGGAACGCCGGACTGCCGGCGGGAATAAAAAAGGACTGTGGATAACCTTGGGGAAGGCATGAGCTCGACAGTCCTGTAAAAAGTTGGGTGCAGCGTATCGAGGGGGGCAAGATTAAGGAAATACGGTTTAACAATCCAGCTCATAGGTGGTCTCTATGCGCAGACTCCGACCAGATCGACGTCTTTGTTACAGTGAATGTCGATCGCTCTGCCGCGCTTTCGCACCGGTTGCAAAGTCGGTAAGGTCGGCGCGTTTTCCCTTGCTCGGAGCACCTTATGCCCGCCCCTGTTCTGTCCGGCCCGCAATACCTGCGCGAAGGCCTCAAACTGGTTCTCAGCCCGGGCCTGCGCCTGTTCGTGCTGCTGCCACTGGCGATCAACCTGGTGCTGTTCGTCGGATTGATCTATCTGGCCGGCCATCAGTTCAGCCTGTGGGTCGACAACTTGATGCCGTCGCTGCCCGACTGGCTGAGTTTTCTCAGTTACATCCTGTGGCCGCTGTTCGTGGTGCTGGTGGCATTGATGGTGTTTTTCACCTTCACCATGCTCGCCAACGTGATCGCGGCGCCGTTCAACGGCTTCCTCGCGGAGAAGGTCGAAGTGGTGGTACGCGGCACCGATGATTTCCCGGCCTTCAGCTGGGGCGAACTGATTGCGATGATTCCGCGCACCCTGGCCCGGGAAATGCGCAAGCTCGGCTACTTCCTGCCCCGGGCGATCGGCCTGTTCATTCTCTCGTTCATCCCGGTGGTCAATATCGTCGCCGCACCGCTGTGGCTGCTGTTCGGCGTGTGGATGATGGCGATTCAGTACATCGACTACCCGGCGGACAACCACAAACTGGGCTGGAACGAGATGCTCGCCTGGCTGCGGCAGAAGCGCTGGCAGAGCATGAGTTTTGGCGGGATCGTCTATCTGGTGCTGCTGATTCCGGTGGTGAATATTCTGATGATGCCGGCCGCTGTTGCGGGCGCGACCTTGTTCTGGGTACGTGAGCGCGGCGCGGAGAACCTTGTCGCACAGCGCTGAGCCGCTCACAGACCGCCAGTCACAAATCCATCATCCGAACGTCACAAGCACGACATGGCCTCAGCCGACACTGAGGTCATGACGACAGCTCTGCATATCACTCTGATCAGCGAAACCTTTCCACCGGAAATCAACGGGGTGGCCAATACCCTTGGCCGCTTGTGCGATGGTTTGCGCGCGCGTGGGCATCAGGTGGAACTGGTGCGACCGCGCCAGGCGGGAGATCCACAGCGTGTCGAGGACGATGCCTTGCTGTTGTGCCGGGGCTGGCCGTTGCCGGGTTATCCGGGATTGCAATGGGGTCAGTCGTCGATGCACAAGCTGCTGCGGCGCTGGCAGCGTCATCGCCCGGACGTGCTGTACATCGCCACAGAAGGTCCGCTCGGCTTGTCAGCCTTGCGGGCGGCGCGGCGCCTGGGGATCTCGGTGGTCAGCGGTTTTCATACCAATTTCCAGCAGTACACCCATCAGTACGGGCTGGGTTTGCTGACGCGCTTGCTGACGCATTATCTGCGCTGGTTCCACAATCGCTCGTCGATGACCCTGGTGCCGAGCGTCAGTCAGCGTCTGGAACTGGAGCGCCGGCATTTCGACCGCCTCGCCCTGCTCTCCAGAGGCGTGGACAGCCAGTTGTTTCACCCGGCCAGGCGCCTGAACGGGTTGCGTGAGCAATGGGGCCTGAGCGAGCAGGACATCGCGGTGATTCACGTAGGACGTCTGGCCACGGAGAAGAATCTGGGCCTGCTCAAGCGCTGCTTCGATAAACTCCGCAGCACTTATCCACAGCGCAACCTGAGACTGATCGTGGTCGGCGATGGACCGCAACGGCTTGCGCTGGAAAAAGAGCTGCCTGAGGCGATTTTCTGTGGGTCACAGCGCGGCGAAGCGCTGGCGGCGCACTATGCCTCGGGGGATATTTTTCTGTTCCCGAGCATGACCGAAACCTTCGGCAATGTGGTGCTTGAAGCACTGGCTTCAGGTCTGGGGGTGGTGGCGTACGATCAGGCAGCGGCGGCGCAGCATATTCGCCACGGCTACAACGGTGTGCTGGCGATGCCGGGTGATGAAGAGGCGTTTTGCGATGCGGCGGCTTGGCTGCTGGAAGAAGATGAGCGATTGCGCTGCGTGCGCCTGAATGCGCGCCAGCATGCCAGTCGCCAGGGGTGGGCGGCGATCATCGAGCAATTTGAAAAGCATTTGCGTGGGGCGTGTCTGCGGGAGCAGGTGTTGCCGAATGCGCAGACATTGCCTTAGATCTTTGCTGATTTTGAAGCCGCCATCGCTGGCAAGCCAGCTCCCACAAGGGCCTGCGGTGAACACAATTTTTGTGAACACCCGCAATACCTGTGGGAGCTGGCTTGCCAGCGATAGCATCAGTTTGAGCGCCGCTTAAACCAGCGTCATCAACGCCTCACGGCTGAACGGCAGAATGTCCTGCTCACGCCCTTCACGGACTTTCAGCGCCCAGTCCGGATCCACCAGCAGCGCACGGCCCACCGCCACCAGATCGAACTCGTCGTTGTTCAGACGCTCCAGCAGTTTCTCCAGGCTCGCCGGTTGTGCGACCTTGTCGGTGTTGACCATGAACTGCAGGAACTCGCCGTCCAGGCCGACGCTGCCAACGGTAATGGTCGGCTTGCCGGTCAGCTTGCGTGTCCAGCCGGCCAGGTTCAGCTCGGAACCGTCGAACTCGGGCTCCCAGAAACGCCGCGTCGAGCAGTGGAAAATATCCACACCGGCGTCGGCCAGCGGCTTGAGGAATTCGCCCAGCGCCTCGGGCGTTTGTACCAGACGCGCGGTGTAATCCTGCTGCTTCCACTGCGAGAAACGGAAGATGATCGGGAAGCCTTCGCCGACGGCGGCGCGCACCGCTTGAATCAATTCGATGGCGAAACGCGAGCGGTTGGCCAGGCTGCCGCCGTATTCGTCGCTGCGCTGATTGCTGCCTTCCCAGAAGAACTGGTCGATCAGGTAACCGTGGGCACCATGGATTTCCACGCCGTCCATGCCGATGCTTTTGGCGTCTTTGGCAGCTTGGGCGAATGCGGCGATCACGTCTAGAATGTCCTGCTTGGTCATGCCGTGCACCACGACCTGACCGTCCTTGAGCTTTTCCGTCGGGCCGTAACCCGGCACGCTGGCGTCCGGCTCGGTGCCGATACGGCGCACGCTGCCGACATGCCACAGTTGCGGAACAATCTTGCCGCCCTCGGCATGCACCGCGTCGACCACTTTTTTCCAGCCGGCCAGTGGCGCTTCACCGAAGAACTGCGGCACGTTCGGATAACCGTTGGAGGCCTTGTGACCGACCGTGGTGCCTTCGGTGATGATCAGACCGACACCGGCCGCGGCGCGGCGACGGTAGTACTCGATCACTTTGGAGTTGGGCACGCCTCCCGGGGAAAACGAGCGGGTCATTGGCGCCATGACCACGCGGGTCGGCAGTTCGAGGGCACCGAGGTGGAACGGTTTGAACAGGGCTTGCACCGGCATTGGAAGGCTCCACAGGGAATGACTTTATGACGGCGATAATATGGAGAGTCGCAAGCCTTGAACAGCATTATTGATTTGAGTGATCAAGGATCAAAAGACACAAAGCAAAGATCGCAGTCTGCGGCAGCGCCTGCAACGGTCAGTGCAGAAACGAAAAAATCGCAGCTTCGACAGTCCTTGTAGGAGCTGCCGCAGGCTGCGATCTTTCGCTCTGACTATTTCAGCCCAACGCTTTTTCAATCGCGTGAACGATGGTCGGATCATCCGGCGCCGTACGCGGCGAAAACCGCGCCAGCACCCGGCCGTCCTTGCCAAGCAGAAATTTCTCGAAGTTCCAGGTGATATCACCCGGAAACTCCGCACCCTCGCCCGCCAGCAAACGGTACAGTTGATGGCGCTCGTGACCATTGACTTCGAGCTTGCTCGACAACGGAAATGTCACTCCGTAGTTGAGGCTGCAGAACTCTTGAATTTCCTGTTCGCTACCGGGTTCCTGGCCGGCAAACTGGTTGCACGGCAGGCCCAGCACAGTGAAGCCTTTGTCTTTGAATTGCTGATAGAGGTTTTCCAGTGCCGCGTACTGTGGAGTCAAGCCGCATTTGGAGGCGACGTTGACCACCAGCACGACTTGGCCCTTGAACGGCGCCAGCGGTAGCTCCTGACCATCCAGGGCTGTCAACTTAAGGTCGTGAAAAGCACTCATGACGTACTCCAGGATTCCCGTGTTCTACTCGAAACAGCCACTTGGCGAGGCCACCAAGGACAGCCGCGGACTAAAAAGGCGCCCGCAGGCGCCTCTCCAGTACTCGAAGCTTAGCGCAGAAAATCAGTGGTGATGGCCACCTTCGCCATGGACGTGACCATGCGCGACTTCTTCCTGGCTGGCGTCACGGACAGCAACGACCTTCACTTTGAAGTTCAGGCGCTGACCGGCCAGTGGGTGGTTACCGTCAACGGTGACATCGTCGCCGTCCAGGTCACGGATGGTCACGATCTGCATCTGGCCGTCCGGCGCCGAAGCGTGGAACTGCATGCCGACTTCCAGCTCGTCAACGCCTTCGAACATGCTGCGGCTCAGGGTGCTGACCAGTTCGGCAGCGTATTCGCCGTAAGCGTCTTCCGGCTCAACGGACACTTCCAGCTCGTCACCAACAGCCTTGCCTTCCAGCGCTTTTTCCAGGCCAGGGATGATGTTGCCGGCGCCTTGCAGGTAGACCAGCGGAGCGCCGCCGGCGGAGCTGTCGATGACCTCACCAGCGTCGTTGGTCAGGGTATAGTCGATAGAGACAGCCTTGTTGGCGGCGATCAGCATGGGGCGAAACCTTTTGTATAAGAATATAGAAAGACCCAGTTTAGCGAAGCAATCGCGCGAAAGCGAACACAACCCGGACAAACGGGAATCAACGATCACCGGCTTCCATCAGGACGAGGAGGGACACTGGGTGGCCGAGCTATCCTGTGGCCACACCCAGCACGTGCGTCATCAGCCGCCCTGGCAATCGCGCGCCTGGGTCCTTGACCCGGCGCAACGTATTGAAAAAATAGGCCAACCCTTTACCTGCGGTTGGTGCGCACAAGGCTCGGTTAGCGATAACCTTGGCGACTGAATTTCGGTAGGCGGTCACATATAGATCGCCACCCTTGCCATGCACCCTCAGAGAATCCGCATGCAAACTTTTTTTATCGCACCCACCGATTTTGGCGTGGGTCTGACCTCCATCAGCCTGGGGCTGGTGCGTACCCTGGAGCGGGCCGGACTGAAAGTCGGCTTCTTCAAACCGATTGCCCAGCCGCATCCCGGCGACACCGGCCCTGAACGCTCCACCGAACTGGTGGCACGTACTCACGGCCTGAAACCGCCGCAACCACTGGGCCTGGCCCACGTCGAGCGAATGCTCGGCGACGGTCAGCTCGATGAGCTGCTCGAAGAAATCATCGCCCTGTATCAGCAAGCGGCTGTCGGCAAGGACGTGCTGGTGGTCGAAGGCATGGTGCCGACCCGCAGCGCCAGCTACGCCGCGCGGGTCAATTTGCACCTGGCCAAAAGCCTGGATGCCGAGGTGATTCTGGTCTCGGCTCCGGAAAACGAAGTGCTCGCCGAACTCTCCGGCCGCGTGGAATTGCAGGCGCAACTGTTCGGCGGTCCGAAAGATCCGAAAGTCCTCGGCGTGATCCTCAACAAGGTCAAGACCGAGGAGAGCATGGAGGCCTTCGCCACGCGGCTGAAGGAGCATTCGCCGTTGCTGCGCAGCGGTGACTTCCGCCTGCTCGGCTGCATTCCGTTCCAGCCCGAACTCAACGCCCCACGTACCCGCGACGTTGCCGACCTGATGGGCGCACAGGTACTCAATGCCGGCGATTATGAAACCCGGCGCATGACCAAAATCATTATCTGCGCGCGCACCATGCGCAACACCGTAGAACTGCTCAAGCCCGGCGTGCTGGTGGTAACCCCGGGCGATCGCGACGACATCATTCTTGCGGTCAGTCTTGCGGCGCTCAACGGCGTGCCATTGGCCGGGCTGTTGCTGACCAGTGACACCCTGCCCGATCCACGCATCATGGACTTGTGCCGTGGCGCGTTGCAGGCCGGTCTGCCGGTATTGTCGGTGAGCACCGGCTCCTACGACACCGCCAACCTGCTCAATGGCCTGAACAAGGAAATCCCCATTGATGACCGCGAGCGCGCGGAGATCATCACCGACTTCGTCGCCAGCCATCTCGACGCCAAGTGGCTGCACCAGCGCTGCGGCACCCCGCGGGAAATGCGCCTGTCGCCAGCGGTATTCCGCTATCAACTGATTCAACGGGCGCAGTCGGCAAACAAGCGCATCGTCCTGCCCGAAGGCAGCGAGCCGCTCACCGTGCAGGCGGCGGCGATCTGTCAGGAGCGCGGCATCGCCCGTTGCGTGTTGCTGGCCAAACCGGCGGACGTTGAAGCCGTGGCCCGCGCGCAAGGCATCGAGCTGCCGCCGGGGCTGGAGATTCTCGATCCGGACCTGATCCGCGAGCGCTATATCGAGCCGATGGTCGCCCTGCGCAAAAGCAAAAGCCTCAACGCGCCGATGGCCGAACAGCAACTGGAAGACACCGTGGTCATTGGCACCATGATGCTTGCGCTGGATGAAGTCGATGGGCTGGTGTCGGGCGTGATCAACACCACCGCCAACACCATCCGCCCGGCGCTGCAACTGATCAAGACCGCGCCGGGCTGCACGCTGGTGTCTTCGGTGTTCTTCATGCTGTTCCCCGAAGAAGTGCTGGTCTACGGTGACTGCGTGATGAATCCGCACCCAAGCGCAACTGAGCTGGCCGAGATCGCCCTGCAAAGCGCCGACTCGGCAGCGGCCTTCGGCATCACCCCGCGCGTGGCGATGATCAGTTACTCCAGCGGCGAGTCGGCCAGCGGCGAAGAAGTCGAGAAAGTCCGCGAAGCCACCCTGCTCGCCCACGAGCAACAGCACTCGCTGCTGATCGACGGGCCGCTGCAATACGACGCCGCTGCCAACGCCGATGTGGCCCGGCAACTGGCGCCCAACAGCCAGGTGGCCGGCCGCGCCACGGTGTTCGTGTTCCCCGACCTGAACACCGGCAACACCACCCACAAAGCCGTGCAGCGCAGCGCCGACTGCGTCAGCCTCGGCCCGATGCTGCAAGGCCTGCGCAAACCGGTGAACGACCTGCCGCGCGGCGCGCAGGTCGACGACATCGTCTACACCATCGCCCTGACCGCGATTCAAGCCGCCAACCGACCTATGGATGTGTAAATGCTGGACTTCCTGCCCGCCCCGATTCGCGGCGTGATCGCCGCACTGCTGTTGGCGCTCAATACGATTCTGCTGTGCTCGTTTCTGTTCTGTGTGGCGCTGATCAAAGTGCTGCCCTTCGACCTCGCCGGCCGCGCCTCGCTGTGGCTGATGAGCCACACCCACGAAGCCTGGATCAGTAACAACAAGGGCTGGATGAACCTGGTACGCCGCACCCGCTGGCACATCAGCGGCTTGCAAGGCCTGGATTACAAACACTCGTATTTGATCACCAGCAACCACCAGAGCTGGGTCGACATTCTGGTGCTGCAATACGTGCTCAACCGGCGCATCCAGCCACTGAAATTCTTCCTCAAGCAGGAGCTGATCTGGGTCCCGGTGATTGGCCTGGCGTGGTGGGCGCTGGGCTTTCCGTTCATGAAACGCTACTCCAAGGCCTATCTGGAAAAACACCCGGAGAAGAAAGGCAAAGACCTGGAAACCACGCGCAAGACCTGCGCGAAGTTTCGCGACAACCCGGTGGGGATTTTCAACTTTGTCGAAGGCACACGCTTCACCGAAGGCAAGCACGCGCAGCAGCAATCACCGTTCAAATACCTGCTCAAGCCCAAGGCTGGCGGCATCGCCTTTGTGCTGGATGCGATGGGTGAGCAGCTTGAGTCGATCGTCAACGTGACCATTCACTACCCGGGCGGGCGCCCGGGGTTCTGGGACCTGCTGTGCGGCAACGTGCGCGACGTGGTAGTGCACTTTGAAGAACTGAAAATCCCGCCGGCCTTCATCGGCAAGAACTACGACCAGGACGGCGAATACCGTCTGCAGTTTCAGGGCTGGATCAATCAGCTGTGGCAGGACAAGGATGCGCTGCTGGAGCAGATGCACTGCGAATTCCCGAACCGGCACTAACCTTGTGGAAGCCAGCCTGTTGGCGATGGCCGAGATCAGCTAGCGTCATTGGTGAATGACACACCGCCATCGCTGGCAGGCCAGCTCCCACAAAAGAGCAAAAGCAAAAACAAGATCAAAAGATCGCAGCCTGCGGCAGCTCCTACAGGGAAGATAATACAACCCGCACGCGGCGCATGCCGCCCCACTCCAGGATGAGCGCAAGCTCGGCTGCAGCTCTTGATCTTGATCCACGGGCGACGTCGGAAGGCTGAGCGAAGGGATTGATCCGGGGGTGGGAGCGCAGCGACCGTTTGGCGCAGCCAAACACAGCGAGAGGAGGTGCAGCGAAGCAAACCGTAGGCGCTGCCCCCGGATCAATCCCGCAGCGAAGGGACCCCGAGCCCCAGCGAGCGGGCCGAACGCAGGAGCAAGCCTTTTGGGTTACCTTTTCGGCGTTTGGAAAAGGTGACTCGCCGTAAGGGCGAAACCCTAAGCAGCCGTTACCGCAGCAACGGATATGTACTCAATCAACAAGAGCATGGTCGGCCCAAAAGCCGCCATCGCCGAAAACCAAATCGCCCCCAATAAAAAAGCCCGCCGATGATCACTCATCCGCGGGCCTTTCATTTCCGGCAAACGCTTAAATCGCGCCACGCTTGCGCAGCAGATCCAACACCTGCTTGACGCTCTCTTCCAACGACAGCGACTGCGTGTCGATCACCAGATCGGCATTCAGCGGCACGTCATACGGGAACGACTCACCCGGAATATTATCGCCACCCGCAGCATACAAGCCCTGCGGATCACGCTCGGCACACACCGCCGGCGAAGCCTGCACATAAACCGTCAGCAGACGATCCTTGCCGATCAGCTCCCTGGCCTGCTCGCGACCTTCAGCACTCGGCGCAACAAACGCCGCCAGGGTCAACAGACCGGCTTCGTTGAACTGACGCGCCACATGTGCGGCACGACGCCAGTTCTCGGTACGACCGGCACGATCCTGCGGCAGACCTTTGTTCAGGTCGTGACGCAGATTCTGACCATCCAGCACAAACACCGCACGGCCCATGTCGAACAACTTGCGCTCGACCGCATAGGCCAGCGTGCTCTTGCCCGCGCCCGACAGGCCGCTGAACAGCACGGTCGCCGGTTGCTGGCCAAAGCGCTGGGCACGTTCTTCGGTAGCAACGTGAGCCAGTTTGCCGTGGTGGGTGGCCGTGCCGTGGCTCAGTGGCTGAGCGACGATCATGCCGGCGCCAACGGTGCCGTTGGTCAGACGATCGATAACGATGAACGCACCGGTGGTGCGGTTGCTGTCGTAACCGTCGAGGGCGATCGGCGCGTCGAGCGCGACCTTCACCTTGCCGATTTCATTGAGCTGCAACGCGCTCGCCGGACCTTCTTCGAGGGTGTTGACGTCGACCTTGTTGACGATGCTGGCAATCGAGCCGGGCACGTAACTGGTGGCGCGCTTGATGTCGTATTTCTTGCCCGGCAACATCGGCTCTTCAGCCATCCACACCAGCATCGCTTCGAAGCTGTCGGTGACCGGCGGCACGTTGTCGGCATGCACCAGCAAGTCGCCACGGGAGATGTCGATTTCGTCTTCCATGGTCAGCGTCACCGCTTGACCAGGACCGGCCTGCTCCAGTTCACCTTCGAAGGTGACGATGGATTTGACGCGGCTGCTCTTGCCCGACGGCAGCACCACCACTTCGTCGCCCTTGTGCACGATGCCGCTGGCGAGGGTGCCGGCGAAGCCGCGGAAGTTCAGGTTCGGACGGTTGACGTATTGCACCGGGAAGCGCAGATCGGTGAAGTTGCGATCGCCCGACACCTCCACGGTCTCGAGAATTTCCATCAGCGACTGCCCTTTGTACCAAGGCGAGCGCTCGGACTTGTTCACCACGTTGTCGCCCTTGAGAGCAGACATCGGCACGAAGTGCATGCTGGTCGGCTTCATCTTCAAGCCTTCGGCGAACTTCAGGTAGTCGGCCTTGATCGACTCGAACACACCTTCATCAAAGTCTTTCAGGTCCATCTTGTTGATGGCGACGACGATGTGCTTGATGCCCAGCAACGAGGCGATGAAGCTGTGGCGACGGGTCTGGGTCTGCACGCCGTAACGCGCGTCGACCAGGATGATCGCCAGGTCACAGGTGGATGCACCGGTGGCCATGTTGCGGGTGTACTGCTCATGGCCGGGGGTGTCGGCGATGATGAACTTGCGCTTGGCGGTGGAGAAGTAGCGGTAGGCGACATCGATGGTGATGCCCTGCTCACGCTCGGCCTGCAGGCCGTCGACCAGCAACGCCAGGTCGATGTCGTCACCGGTGGTGCCGACTTTCTTCGAATCGCGGGTGATGGCTTCCAGATGATCTTCGTAGATCATCTTGGAGTCGTGCAGCAGGCGCCCGATCAGGGTGCTTTTGCCGTCGTCGACGTTACCGCAGGTCAAAAAGCGCAGCAGCTCTTTACGTTCGTGCTGGCCCAGGTAGGCGAGGATGTCCTCGCTGATCAAATCAGATGCGTGCGACATGACAACCCCTTAGAAATAGCCTTGACGTTTTTTATCTTCCATCGAGCCGGCGCCATCGTGGTCGATGACCCGGCCCTGGCGCTCGGAAGTTCGCGTCAGGAGCATTTCCTGAATGATGTCCGTGAGGCTTTCGGCCTCGGACTCCACCGCGCCCGTCAACGGGTAGCAGCCAAGGGTACGGAAACGCACTTTCTTTTTGACGATACGCGCCTTGTCCTCGTCGGACAGATGCTCAAGGATGCGCTCGTCATCGATCATGATCAGCGTGCCGTTCTTCTCGATCACTTCGCGTTCGGCGGCGAAATACAGCGGCACGATCGGGATGCCTTCGAGGTAGATGTACTGCCAGATGTCCAGTTCGGTCCAGTTCGACAACGGGAACACACGAATGGATTCGCCCTTGTTGACCTTGCCGTTGTAGACGTTCCACAGCTCCGGACGCTGATTCTTCGGGTCCCAGCGGTGCTTGCTGTCGCGGAACGAGTACACGCGCTCCTTGGCGCGGGACTTCTCTTCGTCACGACGGGCACCACCGAACGCGGCGTCGAAACCATGCTTGTCGAGTGCCTGCTTCAGGCCCTCGGTCTTCATGATGTCGGTGTGTTTGGCGCTGCCATGGGTGAACGGGTTGATGTTCTGCGCCACGCCATCGGGGTTGATGTGGGTGATCAGGTCCAGGCCCAGCTCTTCGACCATCTTGTCGCGGAACTTGTACATCTCCTGGAATTTCCAGCGAGTGTCGACGTGCATCACCGGAAACGGCAGTTTGCCCGGGAAGAACGCCTTGCGTGCCAGGTGCAGCATCACGGCGGAGTCTTTACCGATGGAGTACAGCATCACCGGGTTGTCGAACTCGGCGGCCACCTCGCGGATGATGTGGATGCTTTCCGCCTCCAGCTGTTTCAGATGCGTCAGTTTGTCGACCATGGCTACTCACGAAAGCTTTCTTATGAACGGCCAGCGGGCCGTGTTCGAGCGGGGAATCCTAGCACAGCGCCCTCTTCTAATCAGGACGCCAACTAGATCGAAAGGGCATATGAATATGCCCACCAGTTTGCCCCACTAACCCTGTAGGACAGCATCTCAGATCAGGCTCGCCGGGAGTCGTCAGATCGGGTTCGGGCAGTCGATGAAGATGTGTTCCAGAGCAAAACGTTTTGCCAGGTAGTCGCCCAGCGCCTGCACTCCATAGCGCTCGGTGGCATGGTGGCCGGCGGCGATGAAGCTGATGTCGTTTTCCCGGGCGCTGTGGAAGGTCTGCTCGGAGGCTTCGCCACTGAGGAACAGATCAACGCCCGCCGCCACGCCCTGATCGATATAGCCCTGCCCGCCACCAGTGCACCAGCCGACCCGGCGAATCATCGCACTGCCTTCGACCAGCAGTGGCTCGCGCCCCATGACATCCTGAACCTTGCGCGCGAAATCACGCGGGGTCATGGGCTCGTTCAACGAGCCGACCAGCCCGACGATCTTCAGGTTGTCCGGGTCCAACGGCCCTTCGACGGTGATGTCCAGTTGACGCGCCAGTTGCACGTTGTTGCCAACCTCCGGGTGCAGGTCCAGTGGCAGGTGATAAGCGAGCAGACTGATGTCGTGCTTGAGCAGGGTCTTCAGGCGGCGCTGCTTCATGCCGGTGATGCACGGGTTTTCGCCTTTCCAGAAATAGCCGTGATGCACGAGTATCAGATCGGCTTCGGCTTCCACTGCAGCATCGAGCAAGGCCTGACTGGCGGTGACGCCACTGACAATGCGCATCACCTGCGGACGCCCCTCCACCTGCAGGCCATTGGGGCAATAATCGGCGATTTTCGCACTGCCGAGGTAACGGTCGGCTTCTTCGACCAGGGTGCTGAGGGCGACGGCCATGAAAGACTCCTAAATATCCCGTTCAGAGGCGCGCGCGGCCTCGTATAATGCGCGACATTATCGGCGGTCTGCCCCCGCCTGCAACTTTTCCAGGACGTGCTTAATGCTCAAGGCGCTGCGTTTTTTTGGCTGGCCGCTGTTGGCCGGCGTGCTTATCGCTCTGTTGATTATTCAGCGTTACCCGCAGTGGGTCGGGCTTCCGAGCCTCGACGTCAACCTGCAACAGGCCCCGCAAACCACCAGTGTGCAGCAGGGCCCGGTGTCCTATGCCGACGCGGTGACCATCGCCGCACCGTCGGTGGTCAATCTCTACACCACCAAAGTCATCAACAAACCGGCGCACCCGCTGTTTGAGGATCCGCAGTTCCGGCGCTTCTTCGGTGACAACTCGCCGAAGCAGAAACGCATGGAATCGAGCCTCGGTTCCGGCGTGATCATGAGCCCGGAAGGCTACATCCTGACCAACAACCATGTAACCACCGGCGCCGATCAGATCGTCGTGGCGCTCAAGGACGGTCGCGAAACCCTCGCCCGCGTCATCGGCAGCGACCCGGAAACCGACCTCGCGGTGTTGAAGATTGACCTGAAAAACCTCCCGGCGATCACCGTCGGCCGCTCCGACAACATCCGTATCGGCGACGTCGCGCTGGCCATCGGCAACCCGTTCGGCGTCGGCCAGACCGTGACCATGGGCATCATCAGCGCCACCGGGCGCAACCAGTTGGGCCTGAACAACTACGAAGACTTCATCCAGACCGACGCGGCGATCAACCCGGGCAACTCCGGCGGCGCACTGGTCGATGCCAACGGCAACCTCACCGGCATCAACACCGCGATCTTCTCCAAGTCCGGCGGCTCGCAGGGCATCGGTTTTGCGATCCCGGTGAAACTGGCGATGGAAGTGATGAAGTCGATCATCGAGCACGGTCAGGTGATTCGTGGCTGGCTCGGTATTGAAGTGCAGCCGCTGACTCAGGAGCTGGCCGAGTCGTTTGGCCTGTCCGGGCGTCCGGGAATTGTCGTGGCGGGAATCTTCCGCGATGGCCCGGCACAGAAGGCCGGCCTGCAGTTGGGTGACGTGATTCTGAGTATCGACGGCGAACCGGCGGGTGATGGCCGCAAGTCAATGAACCAGGTGGCGCGGATCAAACCGACCGACAAGGTCACGATTCAAGTGATGCGCAATGGCAAGGAGCTGAAGCTGACCGCGGAAATCGGCCTGCGTCCACCGCCGGCGCCGGTCAAGGAAGAAGAGTAAGGCGCCAGTACAAACCAATGTGGGAGCGAGCCTGCTCGCGAAGAGGTCGTCACAGTCAACAATAATGTTGAATGACAGACCGCTTTCGCGAGCAGGCTCGCTCCCACAGGTTCAGCGGCGGTTTAGAGGTCGCCGAGGCCGTCGATCAGCGCCTGATTCTGCTCCGGCGTACCGATCGAAATCCGCAGGAACTGGGCAATCCGCTCCTGCTTGAAGTGACGCACGATCACGCCCTGCTCGCGCAGCCTGGCCGCCAGCCCTGCCGCATCGTGTTGCGGGTGACGGGCAAAGATGAAGTTCGCCGCCGACGGCAGCACTTCGAAACCCTTGGCCTGCAACTGCGCAATCACCCACTCACGACTCTCGATGACCAGACGGCAGGTCTTGTCGAAATACTCGCGATCCTCGAACGCGGCCGCCGCCCCGACAATCGCCAAGCGATCCAGCGGATAGGAGTTGAAGCTGTTCTTGATGCGCTCCAGCGCTTCGATCAGATCCGGATGCCCCACCGCCAGGCCGACGCGCAGGCCGGCCAGCGAGCGCGACTTGGACAGGGTCTGGGTCACCAGCAGGTTTGGATAACGATCCACCAGGCTGATCGCGGTTTCGCCGCCAAAGTCGATGTAGGCCTCATCCACCACGACCACCGAATCCGGGCTGGCCTTGAGGATCTGCTCGACCGCCTCCAGCGCCAACAGGCAACCGGTGGGTGCGTTCGGGTTGGGGAATATGATCCCGCCGCTGGGTTTGGCGTAGTCCGCCGGGTTGATCTGGAACTGTGCGTCCAGCGGCACGGCGTCGAACTGGATGCCGTACAGACCGCAATACACCGGATAGAAGCTGTAGCTGATGTCCGGAAACAGCAGCGGCTGCTCGTGTTGCAGCAGACCGTGGAAGATGTGCGCAAGCACTTCGTCCGAACCGTTGCCGAGGAACACCTGATTGCTCTGCACGCCGTAGTAGTGGGCGACGGCGGTTTTCAGCAGATCGCTGTTCGGGTCCGGGTACAGGCGCAGATTGTCGTTGAGCTCGGTCTGCATCGCCGCCAGGGCTTTGGGCGACGGGCCATACGGATTTTCGTTGGTGTTGAGCTTGACCAGTCTGGTCAGCTTCGGCTGTTCGCCCGGCACATACGGCACCAGATCCTTGACGAACGGGCTCCAGAATTTACTCATGTTCAATTCCCCTTCACTTCGTCTTTGATGCGATATTCGGCGCTGCGTGCGTGCGCGCTCAGGGATTCGCCACGGGCCAGCACGGACGCGGTCTTGCCCAGCTCGGAAGCACCGGCCTCGGAGCAGAAGATGATCGACGAACGTTTCTGGAAGTCGTACACGCCCAGCGGTGAGGAGAAACGCGCGGTGCCGGAGGTTGGCAGCACGTGGTTCGGGCCGGCGCAGTAATCACCCAGCGCTTCAGAGGTGTGGCGGCCCATGAAGATCGCGCCGGCGTGACGGATCTGCGGCAACCACGCTTGTGGGTCAGCGACCGACAGCTCCAGGTGTTCCGGGGCGATGCGGTTGGCGACTTCGATCGCCTGCGCCATGTCCTTCACGTGAATCAACGCACCACGGCCATTGATCGAGGTTTCGATGATGGTTGCGCGGTCCATGGTCGGCAGCAGTTTGTCGATGCTCGCCGCGACCTTGTCGAGGAACTCGGCGTCGGGACTGACCAGAATCGCCTGCGCGTCTTCGTCGTGTTCGGCCTGGGAGAACAGGTCCATGGCGATCCAGTCCGGATCGGTCTGGCCGTCGCACACTACGAGAATTTCCGAGGGGCCGGCGATCATGTCGATGCCGACCTGACCGAATACGTGGCGTTTGGCAGTGGCGACATAGATGTTGCCCGGGCCGACCACTTTGTCCACCTGCGGCACGCTTTCGGTGCCGTAAGCCAGTGCGGCAACCGCTTGTGCGCCGCCGATGGTGAACACCCGGTCAACGCCGGCAATGCACGCCGCCGCCAGCACCAGCTCATTGATTTCACCGCGCGGGGTCGGCACCACCATGACCACTTCGGCCACGCCGGCGACCTTGGCCGGAATCGCGTTCATCAACACCGACGACGGGTATGACGCCTTGCCGCCCGGCACGTACAGGCCGGCGCGATCCAGCGGTGTGACCTTCTGCCCGAGCACGGTGCCGTCGGCCTCGGTGTAGCTCCAGGAGTCCTGTTTCTGTTTTTCGTGGTAGCTGCGCACCCGCGCCGCGGCTTTTTCCAGCGCTTCGCGCTGTGCCACGGTGATGCGAGTCAGGGCCAGTTCCAGACGCTCGCGCGGCAGGATCAGGTCAGCCATCGAGGCGACTTCGAGACCGTCGAATTTCTGGGTGAACTCGACCAGCGCGGCGTCACCGCGTTCGCGCACCGCCTTGATGATGTCCAGCACGCGCTGATTGACCGAGTCGTCAGACACACTTTCCCAGCTCAGCAGATGATCCAGATGATGCGCGAAATCCGGGTCAGCAGCGTTGAGTCGGCGAATTGCAGTCGGTGCGGTCATAGCGAGAGCCTCATAGGAATGGCAAAAACTCAGGCGCCCTAACTTAGCAGTCGTTTCCGCTTGGGCACCTGAGATTCTGGCTATGAGGCGGATAGACGGGCGCGACTCAAGGTCGCGCAGGTACATCAGCCGCGGTGTCGCGATTCCACTGCCGTGCGCAGGTTATCGATCAACGCCTGGATTCGGGCGTGTTGCATCTTCATCGAAGCCTTGTTGACCACCAGGCGCGAGCTGATCGTGGCGATCAGTTCCTGAGGTTCCAGGCCGTTGGCGCGCAGTGTGTTGCCGGTGTCGACCACGTCGATGATCTTGTCGGCCAGACCGATCAGCGGCGCCAGCTCCATCGAGCCGTAGAGCTTGATGATGTCGACCTGACGGCCCTGCTCGGCGTAGTAGCGCTTGGCAACGTTGACGAACTTGGTCGCCACGCGCAAACGGCCCTTGGGCTCGGCTGCGCCGATCTTGCCGGCCGTCATCAGCTTGCACTGGGCAATCTGCAGATCCAGCGGCTCGTAGAGGCCCTGGCCGGTGTATTCCATCAGCACGTCTTTACCGGCGACGCCGAGGTCGGCCGCGCCATGCTCGACATAGGTCGGCACGTCGGTGGCACGCACGATCAACAGACGTACGTCATCCTGAGTGGTGGGGATGATCAGTTTGCGGCTCTTGTCCGGATTCTCGGTCGGCACGATGCCGGCTTCAGCGAGAAGCGGCAGGGTATCGTCAAGGATGCGGCCCTTGGACAGTGCGATGGTCAACATGGGAAACGTCAGTCCTTATCAAGGTACTCATGTCCGGTCGCAATCGGCGCCGGACACACATCGAGCCGGATACCGGCTCGACTCGAAACTAATTCAGTGGACACCTCCCTGTGCCCAGTGCAGCGACTAGCCCGGAACGCGACGGATCTTGGCGCCCAGCATCTGCAGTTTTTCTTCGATGCACTCGTAACCACGGTCGATGTGGTAGATGCGGTCGATCAGGGTATCGCCTTCGGCCACCAGGGCCGAGATGACCAGACTCGCCGAAGCACGCAGGTCGGTGGCCATCACTGGCGCGCCCTTCAGCACTTCAGTACCGGTGACGATCGCAGTGTTGCCTTCGACCTGGATTTTGGCGCCCATGCGGTGCAGTTCGTAGACGTGCATGAAACGGTTTTCGAAGATCGTCTCGATTACCGCACCGGTGCCTTCGGCAATGGCGTTGAGCGAGATGAACTGCGCCTGCATGTCGGTCGGGAACGCCGGGTACGGCGCTGTGCGCACGTTGACCGCTTTCGGGCGCTTGCCGTGCATGTTCAGCTCGATCCAGTCGTCACCGCTGGTGACTTCAGCGCCGGCTTCACGGAGCTTTTCCAGAACGGCTTCGAGGATGGTCGGATCGGTGTCCTTGACCTTGACGCGGCCACCGGTGACCGCAGCGGCCACCAGGTAGGTGCCGGTTTCGATACGGTCAGGCATGACTTTGTAGAAGCACGAGCCCAGGCGCTCGACGCCATCGATGGTAATGGTGTCGGTACCAGCGCCGGAAACCTTGGCGCCCATGGCGTTGAGGAAGTTCGCCAGGTCAACCACTTCCGGCTCGCGCGCAGCGTTCTGCAGCACGCTGCGACCCTTGGCGAGGGCTGCAGCCATCATGATGTTTTCGGTACCGGTCACACTGACGGTATCGAAGAAGAAGCTTGCGCCGCGCAGGCCGCCTTCAGGCGCCTTGGCCTTGATGTAGCCGCCTTCGACGTCGATCACCGCGCCCATGGCTTCGAGACCACGGATGTGCAGGTCAACCGGGCGCGAACCGATGGCGCAACCGCCAGGCAGGGCGACTTCGGCTTCACCGAAACGGGCAACCATCGGCCCCAGAACCAGGATCGAGGCACGCATGGTTTTCACCAGTTCGTACGGCGCGATCAGGGTCTTGATGGTGCGAGGGTCGATTTCAACGCTGAGTTTCTCGTCGATCACAGGCTCGATGCCCATGCGACCGAACAGCTCGATCATGGTGGTGATGTCGTGCAGGTGCGGCAGGTTGCCAACGGTCACCGGGCCATCGCACAGCAGGGTGGCGGCCAGAATCGGCAGGGCGGAGTTCTTCGCCCCGGAGATACGGATTTCGCCATCAAGACGAACGCCACCGGTAATAATCAATTTATCCATAAGAATCTCGACGCCCTAGGGCTCAGGTGCGCTCGGCCCAGGCCGCGCTGCTGAAAAATTTCATAGTGACCGCGTGGATGCTGCCATCAGCGATCCAAGGGTTCAAATGGGCATAGATGCTTTGCTGACGCTTGACCGGGCTCAACGCCGCCAGTTCATCACTAATCACGTTCAGCTGGAAGTTGCAGCCTTCGCCTTCAACTTCCACCTGCGTTCCTGGCAGCTTTCCTTCAAGGAAGCTCTTCACTTCTACGGCCTGCATGCTCAACCTCAATCGGCGCCCTGTGCGCACGGGTCGGACATCATACAAAAAAGCCCCGCGCCTGCGAACCCCGCATTGGCAGGACTCTGACGGGGGGCTTGTTTGTCGATGCGGGTTCAGGGGTGCGCCAGCAACTCGGTCAGTTCGCTGACCTGAGCGATTTCGCGCATGTCTTCCGGCATCGCGCGGATGCTGACAGCCTTGCCGGCCGCCCGGGCATCGCGCATGAAGCACAGCAGCAAGGACAAGCCGACGCTGCTGGACTTCTTCACTGCCGAACAATCAATCACCAGCGATGCCGCCTTGCTGGACTTGATCAGCGCCTGGCCTTCCTTGCGCAGGTCGGGGCCTGTGCGATAGTCCAGCACTCCGCTGAGCAATAGCTCGTCGACATCACTCATACGAACTGCCGCCTCATTCATTGCGCTGGCTTCTCGGCAGCTTTCTCGGTGGTTTCCTTGGCCTTGGCCACTTCGCCAGCCCAATTGTTGATGGTCTTGTCCAGATCGTTGCCATTGCGCTGCATCGCATCCGCGAACTGATCACGGAACAGCTTGCCGATGTTGATGCCGTTGATGATCACGTTGCGCAGCTTCCACTCGCCGTTGATCTTCTCCAGCGTGTACTGCACCGGATAGATCGCGCCGTTGCTGCCCTTGACGGTCATGCCGACGCTGGTGCGATCGCCCGATTCATCCTTGGCCGGATCAACCGTGATGCCCTGATTGTTGTATTCGAGCAAGGCATTGCCGTAGAACTGGAACAGGCCTTTCTTGAAGTTTTCCTGGAAAGTCTGCATCTGCGCGGGCGTGGCCTTGCGCGAATACTTGACCGTCATGATGCTCTTGGAAATGCCCTCGGCATCCACTACCGGGCCGACGATGTTGTTCAACGCGGCATAGAAATCAGCCGGATCCTGCTTGTATTTCGCTTTATTGGCCGACAGGTCGGCCAGCATCCGGTTCGTGGTGTCCTGAACCAGATCGTGCGCCGATTGCCCGGGCGCAGCGTTAGCCAGCAGTGGCAGTGTCGCGAGCAACACCAACAGGCCACGTCGCAAGGTAGAGATCATTCAAAAGCTCCTCATTTGGCGTCTTTGCTAACGGTATTGAGCAGGAATTTACCGATCAGGTCTTCCAGTACCAGAGACGACTGCGTGTCGTGGATGGTTCCACCATCCTTCAGACGAGTGTCCTCCCCACCCACGCTGATACCGATGTACTTCTCGCCCAACAGGCCAGCGGTCAGGATAGACGCTGTGGAGTCGGTCGGCAGGTTGTCGACCTTTTTATCCACTTGCAGGGTGACCCGACCGGTGAAGCTGTCGCGATCCAGATCGATGGCCGTGACCTTGCCGATGGTTACACCGGCCATGGTCACTTTGGCTCTGACCGTCAAACCGGCGATATTGTCGAAGTAGGCATACAGCTTATAGGTGTCGGTGGTCGAGGTCGGAGACAGGCCACTGACCCGCAGCGCCAGCAGCAACAAGGCCAGGATCCCTGCCAGCAGGAACAGGCCGACACCGATTTCCAGGGTGCGGTTTTGCATCAGAAATCTCCAAACATCAAAGCGGTCAGAATAAAGTCCAGGCCGAGCACTGCCAGCGAGGCAAACACCACGGTCTTGGTGGTGGCACGACTGATACCCTCGGAAGTGGGCTCACAGTCATAGCCTTGGAATACGGCAATCCAGGTCACTACAAAGGCAAAAACAATACTTTTGATCACGCCGTTGAGCACGTCACTGGTGAAATTCACGCTGTTCTGCATGTTCGCCCAATAAGAGCCTTCATACACACCCAGCCAGTCGACAGCCACCCATGAACCACCCCAGATGCCTACCACGCTGAAAATCATCGCCAGCACCGGCAGGGAAATGAAACCGGCCCACAGGCGCGGAGCAATGATGTACTTGAGCGGGTCGACGCCGATCATTTCCAGGCTGGAAAGCTGTTCGGTGGACTTCATGTTGCCGATTTCGGCCGTCAGCGCCGAACCGGCACGCCCGGCAAACAGCAGCGCCGTCACCACCGGACCCAACTCTCGCAACAAGGTCAGGGCAACCATCTGCCCCACTGCCTGCTCCGAACCGTAGCTCGACAGAATACTGAAGCCCTGCAGCGCCAGCACCATGCCGATGAAAATCCCGGAGACGACGATGATCACCAGCGACATCACGCCAACCGAATGCAGTTGCTTGACCAGCAGACCAAAACCGCCGCTGATGCCGCCACGACCGAGCAGGGCGTGAAACAGGAACAGGGTCGCGCGGCCAAACACCGCCACGGCGTCGATCGCCGTCTCGCCGAAGCGGCGGACGCGTTCTATCAATGAAATTCTGCGCATCAGCGCTTCCCCAGAAGATCTGCGCGGTAATCCGTCGCTGGAAAATGGTACGGCACCGGGCCATCGGGGTTGCCGGTCATGAACTGGCGAATACGCGGTTCATCCGAGTTCATCAATTCGTCCGGCGTGCCCTGTCCCAGCACCTGACCATCACCCACGACATAGATGTAGTCAGCGATGCTCGCGGTTTCGGCCAGGTCGTGGGAAACCACAATGCTGGTAATGCCCAGCGCATCGTTGAGCAGACGGATCAGGCGCACCAGTACGCCCATGGCGATCGGATCCTGACCAACGAAAGGCTCGTCATACATGAGGATCTGCGGATCGAGCGCGATCGCCCGCGCCAGCGCCACGCGACGTTTCATGCCGCCCGACAGCTCGTCCGGCATCAACTCGATCGCACCGCGCAGTCCAACCGCCTGCAATTTGAGCAGGACGATGTCGCGGATCATCTCGTCCGGTAATTGGGTATGAACCCGCAGGGGGAAAGCGACGTTCTCGAAGACATCGAGATCGGTGAACAGCGCGCCACTCTGAAACAGCACGCCCATGTGCTTTCGCGCATCGAACAGATCACTGCGCGACAGCGACGGCAGGTTCTGACCGTTGACCCAGACTTCCCCGCTGGAGGGCCGTAATTGCGCGCCCATCAATCGCAGCAGCGTGGTCTTGCCACACCCGGAAGGCCCCATGATGCCGGTAACCTTGCCGCGCGGGATGCGAATATCGACGTTATTGAAAATGCTGCGCGCACCGCGCTTGAAGGAGACTCCCTTCAGCTCGACCGCGTAGGCGTTATCGGCACTCATCTAAACTCCTTGCGATGCAGCCTCTCACTCGGACGCCTGGCTTTCCGCAGAAAGCACATACCTCCCGGGCAGGCCGAACTGGCGGCGAACTATATCACTGCAAACGCCAAGCGCCCAAGGCCCATGCCCTTCCGCGTTCAACGATATGACAGGCCCGATGGCACTTTTTCAGGGTTTTGGTTGCCAGGAATGACAAAGCTCGACGAACTTGCGTGAGGCTTTTCAACATAACCGCTATAATCGCCGCCTTTTCATCGGGCTATACGATTTCTGACATGAGCCAATCCAGCGACCTGATTCAATCGGCACAACGCACCATCCGCCTCGAAGTGGAAGCCGTACAAGGCTTGTTGCCCCATATCGACGCCGATTTCGTACGCGCTTGCGAGATGATTCTGGCCAGCAAGGGCCGTGTGGTCGTGGTCGGCATGGGCAAATCCGGGCATGTCGGCAACAAGATTGCCGCGACCCTGGCCAGCACCGGCACCCCGGCATTTTTTGTTCATCCAGCCGAAGCCAGCCACGGCGACATGGGCATGATCACCCGCGATGACGTGATCCTTGCCCTCTCCAACTCCGGCTCGACCAACGAAATCGTCACCCTGCTGCCGTTGATCAAGCGCCTGGGCATCCAGTTGATCAGCCTGACCGGCAATCCACAGTCACCGCTGGCCAAGGCCGCCGAAGTCAATCTCAACGTTCACGTCGAGCACGAAGCCTGCCCGCTGAACCTGGCACCGACTTCCTCGACCACCGCTGCGCTGGTCATGGGCGATGCCCTGGCCGTGGCGCTGCTGGAAGCCCGGGGTTTTACCGCCGAAGATTTTGCTTTCTCCCACCCGGGCGGCGCCCTGGGTCGACGCCTGTTGCTGAAAGTGGAAAACGTCATGCACGCCGGCCAGGAGCTGCCGCAAGTGCAACGCGGTACCCTGCTCAAGGACGCGCTCATGGAAATGACCCGCAAGGGCCTGGGCATGACCGCGATCGTTGAAGCCGATGGCAAACTCGCCGGGATCTTCACCGACGGCGACTTGCGCCGCACCCTGGATCGCAGCATCGACATCCGCAGCGCCACCATCGACCAGGTCATGACCGCACACGGCAAGACCGCACGGCCGGAGATGCTCGCCGCCGAAGCGCTGAAAATCATGGAAGACCACCGAATCAACGCACTGGTGGTCGTGGACGAAGAAGATCGCCCAATCGGCGCCTTCAACCTCTCCGATCTGCTGCGTGCAGGAGTGATGTAATGACAACCGATCTGCTGCAACGCGGCAAAGCGATCAAACTGGCGGTGTTCGACGTCGATGGCGTCCTCACCGACGGGCGCCTGTACTTCCTCGAAGACGGCAGCGAATTCAAGACCTTCAACACCCTCGACGGCCAGGGCATCAAGATGCTGATGAATGCCGGCGTAGAAACCGCCATCATCAGCGGCCGCAAGACGCCGGTGGTCGAGCGCCGGGCGAAGAACCTCGGCATCCCGCACCTGTTTCAGGGCCGCGAAGACAAATTGGTGGTTCTGGACGGCCTATTGGCGCAACTGGGCCTAAGCTATGAACAGGTCGCCTACCTCGGTGACGACCTGCCTGACCTGCCGGTGATCCGCCGCGTAGGCTTGGGCATGGCCGTGGCCAATGCTGCCGACTTCGTGCGCGAACACGCCCATGGCGTCACTCGGGCCCGCGGTGGCGAAGGTGCCGCCCGCGAATTCTGCGAATTGATCCTGCGCGCCCAGGGCCGCCTCGATGCGGCCAACGCCGCGTACCTGTGAGCCAAACCATGTTTAGCAAAAAATTTCGCAACTTCCTGTTGTTCGGCTGTATCGCTGCCCTGTTTGCAGCGGTCGGCTACTGGAACATCAGCCCTGAACGGTTCCTCGACAAACCTGTGACCAAGGTCGAAGACACCGCCATCGACTGGTACGCCACGAACACGCATACCCTGCAATACCTTCCGGACGGCAAGGTGCAGTACGAAATGACGTCGGACAAGGCCGAGCATCTGAAAGCGACGGACGTGACACTGGTCACCAAACCCGACCTCAACATGTTCCGCGGCACAGACTTTCCGTGGCATGTGACCAGCGAGCGTGGCGAAGTAAACCCGGACGGAACCCAGGTAGAACTGATCGACTCGGTACGCATCAAGCGCACCGATGAAAAGAACCGCGACACCCTGATCACCAGCACCCGCATGACGGTGTTCCCTCAGCAGCAATATGCGCAGACCGAGCAACCCGTTAGAATCGACGGCGCTGGCGGTGTATCGACTGGCGTGGGAATGAAGGCGTATTTGAAGGAAAGCAGGATACACCTGCAATCGAACGTAAGAGGACAGTATGAGGCTCGTTAAAACCCTCCCTATTTTGCTCAGTCTGGGCGCAGCACTGGGAAGCGTGAGCGCCTGGGCTCTGCCGAACGATCAGCAGCAACCTATCCGCATTCAGGCCGACGACGCCCAACTGGACGACAAGAATGGCATCGCCACCTATAAAGGTGACGTGATCATCACCCAGGGTTCGATGATCGTTAAGGGCAATACGGTGACCATCACCCGTACCCCGACCGGCGACATCGACGTGGTGACCTCGGTGGGTAACCTTGCCTACTTCGAGCAGTTGCAAACCCAGGGTGACACCAAGCCTGTACAGGGCTGGGGCGTGACGATCCAGTATCACGCCGCGCAAAACCGCGTCGTGCTGATCGACAAGGCCAAGGTTGTCGACAAGGACAACAACACCACCCAGGGCGAGAAAATCGTCTATGACACGGTGAGAAAACTGGCCAGCGCCGGTCGCGCTACCGGCAACAAGGTCACCGAGACGCGTCCGCGCATCGACATGGTGATCCAGCCGAAGAAGAAAACCGACGAGAAAACCCAGTAATGGCAACTCTGAAAGCTCAGCACCTGGCCAAGGCCTATAAAAGCCGCCAGGTCGTGCGTGACGTCAGCCTGTCGATCGACAGCGGCCAGATCGTCGGCCTGCTCGGCCCGAACGGCGCCGGCAAGACCACCTGCTTCTACATGATCGTCGGCCTGGTGCAGGCCGATCAGGGCCGCGTACTGATCGACGATCTGGACGTCAGCCACCAGCCGATGCACGGTCGCGCCAAGGCCGGTATCGGCTATCTGCCGCAAGAAGCGTCGATCTTCCGCAAACTGTCGGTGGCCGACAACATCATGGCCATCCTCGAGACTCGTCAGGAGCTCGACAAGGCCGGTCGTCGCAAGGAGCTGGAAAGCCTGCTGCAGGAGTTCCATATCAGCCACATCCGCGACAACCTCGGCATGAGCCTGTCCGGTGGTGAACGCCGTCGGGTGGAAATCGCCCGCGCCCTGGCGACCGCCCCGAAATTCATCCTGCTCGACGAACCGTTCGCCGGTGTCGACCCGATCTCGGTCGGCGACATCAAGCAGATCATCCATCACCTCAAGGCCAAGGGCATCGGTGTGCTGATCACCGACCATAACGTGCGTGAGACGCTGGATATCTGCGAGACCGCCTACATCGTCAACGACGGTCAACTGATCGCTGAAGGCGATGCGGCAACCATCCTTGCCAACGACCTGGTGAAGGAAGTGTACCTGGGCCACGAGTTCCGCCTCTAAAGCGCGAGCGCATTCGGCCAGCCGTCCGGGTGCTGTAACGTTGAAGCGCTTTTTTTATACGCTTTATTGTTACAGCGCTCTAGGCAAACACGACAGTTTCAGGCATATAATTTGCTTAAGTTTGGCGCTTCGGCGCCCTGTAGTGGATGGCGCATGCGCGCCGGCGAATAAGGTGTTAAGCCCCTGCCATGAAACCATCGCTAGTCTTGAGAATGGGCCAGCAGCTGACGATGACACCGCAGCTGCAACAGGCCATCCGCCTGCTCCAATTGTCGACCCTGGACCTGCAACAGGAAATCCAGGAGGCCCTGGAATCCAATCCGATGCTCGAGCGCCAGGAAGAAGGCGACGACTTCGACAACTCCGATCCATTGGCCGACAACGCCGAACAAAAACCCAACACCGAGATTCAGGAACCCTCCTATCAGGAAACCGCCCCGACGGTGGACAACCTGGAGGAAGGCGAATGGAACGAGCGCATTCCTAACGAATTGCCCGTCGATACCGCCTGGGAAGACGTCTACCAGACCAGCGCCAGCAGCCTGCCCAGCAGCGATGACGACGAGTGGGATTTCACCACCCGCACCTCCGCCGGGGAAAGCCTGCAAAGCCATCTGCTGTGGCAACTGAACCTGGCGCCGATGTCCGACACCGACCGCCTGATCGCCGTGACCCTGATCGATTGCATCAACAACCAGGGTTATCTCGACGAAACGCTCGAAGAAATTCTCGACGCCTTTGATCCGGAGCTCGACATCGAGCTGGACGAGATCGAAGCCGTTCTGCACCGCATTCAGCAATTCGAACCCGCCGGCATCGGCGCGCGCAACCTCGGCGAATGCCTGTTGCTGCAACTGCGTCAACTCCCGGCCAAGACTCCTTGGCTGAACGAAGCCAAGCGTCTGGTCAGCGACTACATCGATCTGCTTGGCAGTCGCGACTACAGCCAGCTGATGCGACGCATGAAGCTCAAGGAAGACGAGCTGCGTCAGGTCATCGAACTGGTGCAGAGCCTCAATCCGCGCCCGGGTTCACAGATCGAATCCACCGAAGCCGAGTACGTGGTGCCTGACGTGATTGTGCGCAAGGACAACGAACGCTGGCTGGTCGAGCTGAATCAGGAGTCGGTGCCTCGTCTGCGGGTCAATGCGCAGTACGCCGGCTTCGTGCGACGCGCCGACACCAGCGCCGACAACACCTTCATGCGCAACCAGTTGCAAGAGGCGCGCTGGTTCATCAAGAGCCTGCAAAGCCGCAATGAAACCCTGATGAAGGTGGCCACCCAGATCGTCGAGCACCAACGTGGCTTCCTGGAATACGGCGACGAAGCCATGAAACCGTTGGTCCTGCATGACATCGCCGAGGCGGTCGGCATGCACGAATCGACGATTTCCCGGGTCACCACGCAGAAATTCATGCATACCCCTCGGGGCATTTATGAACTGAAATACTTTTTCTCCAGCCACGTCAGCACCTCTGAAGGCGGTGAATGCTCATCCACGGCGATCCGCGCGATCATCAAAAAACTGGTCGCGGCGGAAAATCAGAAAAAGCCATTGAGTGACAGCAAGATCGCTGGTTTACTGGAGGCACAAGGCATTCAGGTGGCTCGCCGCACCGTCGCCAAGTACCGTGAATCCCTCGGGATCGCGCCTTCGAGCGAACGCAAGCGGTTGATGTAAGCCACGTTACAGCGTTCCAGTGGCAGGCTATCCGGCCTGCCGCTTTATGCACTGGCAACGAAGGAGAAGCTGTATGCAAGTCAACATCAGTGGACACCAACTGGAAGTGACCGAACCTCTGCGCACCTACATCAACGAGAAACTCGAACGATTGGAGCGCCATTTCGACAAGATCACTAACGTGCAGGTCACGATGTGCGTCGAAAAGCTCAAGCAGAAAATCGAAGCCACCTTGCATATACCCGGCAGCGAAGTGGTCGCCAACGCAGAAGATACCGACATGTATGCTGCGATCGACTCACTGACCGACAAGCTGGATCGCCAACTCAAAAAGCATAAGGAAAAGACCCAGAGCCTCCTTCAGGGCGCAACCGGTCGTTAACACTCCCAACCCATGATCCGACTTGAAAGTATCCTGACCCCCGGCCGTTCCCTGGTGAACGTGCCGGGCGGCAGTAAAAAGAAAGCCCTCGAACAGATTGCCAACCTCATCCATAAAGAAGTGCCGGATCTGGCCATGCAGGATGTGTTCGATGCGCTGATCGCCCGTGAGAAACTCGGTTCCACCGGTTTCGGCAACGGCATCGCCATTCCCCACTGTCGCCTCAAAGGCTGCGAAGCGCCTATCAGCGCATTGATGCACCTTGATGCCCCCATTGATTTCGATGCCATCGACGGCGCTCCGGTTGACTTGCTGTTTGTCCTGCTGGTCCCGGAAGCGGCCACCGATGCTCACCTCGAATTACTGCGCCAGATCGCCAGCATGCTCGATCGCAAGGAAGTGCGCGAAAAACTGCGCAGCGCACCGAGTAATGAAGCCTTGTATCATGTCGTCCTGAGCGAGCAGAACGGTCATTAATCATGCGTTTGATCATCGTCAGCGGCCGCTCCGGCTCGGGTAAAAGTACTGCCCTGGATGTCCTTGAGGACAACGGCTACTACTGCATCGACAACCTGCCGGCCGGCTTGCTGCCGGAACTCGCCGAACGCGCCCTGATTCATACGGAGCTGGCCCAGCCGCTGGTGGCCGTGTCGATCGATGCACGCAATCTGCCGAGCCACCTGTCGCGTTTCCCCGAACTGCTTGAAGAAGTCCGCGCCCGCCACATCCAGTGCGATGTGCTGTATCTGGATGCTGACGAAGAAACCCTGCTCAAGCGCTTCTCGGAAACCCGCCGACGCCATCCGCTGAGCACTGCCAACCGCTCGCTGGCCGAAGCGATCAACGACGAAACTGCCCTGCTCGGCCCGATTGCCGACCTGGCCGACCTCAAGGTCAACACTACCAACCTGAATCTGTACCAGCTGCGTGACACCATCAAGTTGCGCCTGCTGAACCAGCCGGAGCCGGGCACGGCGTTTCTGGTCGAGTCGTTCGGCTTCAAGCGCGGCATGCCGGTGGACGCGGATCTGGTGTTCGACGTGCGCTGCCTGCCCAACCCGTACTGGAAGCCGGAGCTACGCGCCCAATCGGGTCTCGATGCACCAGTCGCCGAATACCTGGCGGCGCAGCCGGAAGTCGAGGAGATGTATCAGGATATCTTCGGCTATCTGAATAAATGGCTGCCACGCTTTGCGGCGAGCAACCGCGCCTACGTCACCATTGCCATTGGCTGCACAGGTGGGCATCACCGCTCCGTTTACCTGACCGAACGCCTGGGTCAGGCCCTGCAGAAAACCCTGAAGAACGTCCAGGTTCGCCACCGCGACCTCACTTAAAGGATTCACACCGCGATGCCTGCTCTGGAAATCGAAATCATCAATAAACTGGGCCTGCATGCCCGAGCGTCGGCCAAGTTCGTCGGGGTGGCGGGTCAGTTCCCGGATTGCACGATCAGAGTGGGTCGTACACCAGAAACAACCGTGGACGGTAAAAGCATCATGGCGATGATGATGCTGGCTGCCGGCAAGGGCACGAAGATCTATCTGAGCACCGAAGGCCATCAGGAAAAAGAAGCGCTGGATGCGCTGGTGGCGTTGATCAACAACTACTTCGATGAGGGTGGTTGATCGTTAAAGATCAAAAGATCAAAAAATCGCAGCCTGCGGCAGCTTCTACAGTGAACGCATTCCAAATGCAGGAGCTGCCGCAGGCTGCGATCTTTTGATATTCAGCCCAATGCGGTATCCATCACCATCATCAGACAAAACCCGATCAGCAAGCCAAGACTGGCCAGCTTGTCATGACCATTGCGTCGCGACTCGGGGATCACCTCATGCGTCACTACCAGCAACATCGCTCCCGCGGCCAGCGCCAGCCCCAACGGCAACAACAACTCTGCCAGGCTGACCAGCCACGCACAGAGCAGCGCAAACACCGGCTCGACCAGCCCTGACGCCGCACCGATCAAAAACGCCTTGACCCGCGACATCCCGGCCCCGGCCAACACCAGCGCAATCACTAACCCCTCTGGCACATCCTGCAAGGCGATGCCCATCGCCAGGCTGTCGGCATCCGGCATGCCGCCGCCAGCAGACACCCCCACCGCCATGCCTTCCGGGATGTTGTGGGCAATGATGGCAAACACGAACAGCCAGATCCGCGGCGCAATCATCGGGCGCTCAGGGGTACCGACGAGCATTTCCGGTGAGGCGCCGGACAGTTTCAGGTCCGCCAGATACAGACCGAATGCACCGAGCATGATGCCGAAGCAGATCAACCCGCTGGCAGCCCACGGTGTCAGGCCCAGACTTTCAGCAGCAGCGATACCTGGCACGATCAGCGAAAACGCAGTCGCCGCCAGCATCACGCCGGCGCCGAACCCCAACAGCGTATCGCTGAGCCTCTGCGGCATGCGCCGGATCACCAGCACCGGCACCGCGCCGAGCGCCGTGCCGAGGGCGCAAATCGCGCCACCCTGCAAGGCCCGCGACAGTTTCGGCTGCAGATCCAGCCACTCCAGCCCATGCGCCGCCAGCAAAGTCATGCCCGCCAGCAGCAACAGCGACCCGATCGCGTAACGAAACATGCGTCCACCGCCAGCCGCCAGTGTTTCAGTGCTCATAGTCAGCCTTGGATTGTTTTTATGGATGACTTAAAACCAGAGCAGCCTGATAACGCGCGGCAACTTCAGGCCAATTGATCACGTTGTAGAACGCGTTGATGTATTCCGGGCGACGGTTTTGGTAACGCAGGTAGTAGGCGTGTTCCCAGACGTCCAGACCGAGAATCGGCGTGTTGCCGTTCATCAACGGGCTGTCCTGATTGCCGCTACTTTCCACGACCAGTTCTTTTTCCGGGGTCACGCTGAGCCAGGCCCAGCCACTGCCGAAACGGGTCAGCGCGGCTTTGGTGAAGGCCTCCTTGAAGCTGTCGAGACCGCCCAATTGCTCCTCGATCGCCTTGGCCAGTGCACCGTCAGGCTTGCCGCCACCGTTGGGCACCATGACTTCCCAGAACAGCGAATGGTTGGCATGCCCGCCACCCTGATTGATCACGGCCGCACGGAGTTTTTCCGGCAACTGCTGGACGCTGGCGACCAGTTTTTCCACCGGCCACTCGGCGTACTCAGTGCCTTCGACGGCAGCGTTGAGGTTGTTAATGTAGGTCTGGTGGTGCTTGGTGTAGTGAATCTCCATGGTTTGCGCATCGATGTGCGGTTCCAGGGCGTCGTAGGCGTACGGCAAGGCAGGCAAGGTAAAAGCCATTTCAGTGGACTCCATGGTGATGTGAGGCTGACGCGCGGCGTGCATTGCCGATGTCCGGGTGCAGCAGGCGCTGGGTGCGCGGGTATTCGCCGTGTTCGCCGATGAAATTCAGCAGCTCGACGTAGGTCTTGCTGCTCTGGCGCAACGCCGCTTCCCGCAGGGCCGGGCGCAGGCGCTCGTCCTGCATGGTCTGCAATAACCGTTGATGAATCGCGCAGAGGTACTCGGCGCTCTCCTCCGGCTGGTTCAGGCGCAGGTGCAGATCCGCCAGGTTGTGGTGGGAGATGACGCAGGCCGCCACTGCTTCGTCGGCGTCCGCCCAGCGTTCGAACAGCACTTGCGCCAAGGCCAGGGCTTGCAGGTAAGCCTCACGGGCATCAATCAGTTCGCCGAGCATGAAGCAGCGATTGGCCCGTTCGATCGTGCGTTTCCAGTGCTCCATGGTGAACCTCCAAAGCAGTTGCGGGATTTACACGCCGCCGGCAGTGAGTTTCTCGGGGTTGAGTAACTCTTCCAGTTGGCTGCGCGACAGGTCGGTGTGCTCCAGCGCGACGTCAATCACCGGGCGACCCTGTTTGTAGGCCTGCTTGGCGATTTCCGCGGCTTTCTGGTAACCGATGATCGGGTTGAGCGCGGTGACCAGAATCGGGTTGCGCGACAGCGCTTCCTTGAGCCGCGCCTCGTTGACCTTGAAGCTGGCGATGGCTTTGTCGCCGAGCAGACGGCTGGCATTGGCCAGCAGTTCGATGCTGCTCAGCAGGTTCTGGGCGATGATTGGCAGCATCACGTTCAGTTCGAAGTTGCCCGACTGGCCGGCGATGGTGATTACCGAATCGTTGCCGATGACTTGCGCGGCGACCATCGCGGTGGCTTCCGGGATCACCGGATTGACCTTGCCCGGCATGATTGAGGAGCCCGGCTGCAAAGCTTCCAGCTCGATTTCACCGAGACCGGCGAGCGGGCCGGAGTTCATCCAGCGCAAGTCGTTGGCGATTTTCATCAGCGACACGGCAATGGCCTTGAGCTGGCCGGAGACGGCGACGGCGGTGTCCTGCGAGCCGATCAGGGCGAACAGATCCTTGCCCGGAGTGAATTGCACATGGGTCAGCTGGCTTAATTGGCGGCTGAAACGCGCGGCGAATTCCGGGTGCGCATTGATCCCGGTGCCGACGGCCGTGCCACCCTGCGCCAGCGATTGCAGGCTCGGCAGCAGATCCTGCAGGTGGGCAATGTTGGCCTTGAGTTGCTGCGCCCAACCGTTGAGCACCTGACTCATGCGCACCGGCATCGCATCCATCAGGTGCGTGCGGCCGGTTTTAACGTGGTGATGCACTTGCACGGCTTTGTTTTCGATGACCTGCACCAGATGCAGCAACGCCGGCAGGAGTTGTTCGTGCAACGCCAAGGCAGCGCTGACGTGAATGGTGGTCGGGATGATGTCGTTGCTGCTCTGGCCGCAGTTGACGTGATCGTTCGGGTTGACCGGCTCGCCGAGCAAGCGACTGGCGAGGGTTGCGATCACTTCATTGGCGTTCATGTTGGAACTGGTGCCGGAGCCGGTCTGGAAGATTTCCACCGGAAAATGCTGCATGAAATCGCCTTCGAGCAGGCCTTGCGCGGCGTCGCTGATGGCCTTGCCTTGCGAGGCGCTGAGCTGGTTGAGCTCAACGTTGGCCCGCGCGGCGGCGGCTTTGGCGAGGATCAGCGCACGGATGAACTGCGTTGGCATCGGTTTGCCGCTGATCGGGAAGTTATCCACTGCGCGCTGGGTCTGCGCGCCGTAGAGAGCGTCCACCGGCACCTGCAGTTCGCCCATGCTGTCGCGCTCAATACGAGTCTTGGTCATCTGAAAATCCTTGGACTGATTCAATGAGAGGAATCGAGGGTTGCAACTCGCAGGTCGCCAGTTGCCAGGTGTAGCGCTGCCAACGCTGGAGTCGGCAGTTGCACAGCGACAGGCGCTCCATTTCACGCAGCGGGCGCCAGGCTTGATCGAGACACAAGCTGCGCCAGTGCCATGGCAACGCGATGTCGGTGGCTGTGTCGAGCAGCAAGCGGAAGGAGGTTTCAGCGATGGTCCACGGGGAAGTCGCCGTGCAGCAGGCCAGATAACGGCCCTCGGCCAGGTAATGTTCGATCAGGCGCGGTTCGTCGGGGTCCATCGCGCAACGGATCTGGCGACTCATCCAGCGCCAGCTTTCGAGGTATGGCTGCTCGTGCAAGGCAGAACTCATGATCCGGGACTCGTGCGGAGATGAGATTCATTATTAGATGATAATGAGAACCAAAACAAGAGCGCTTGGTTACACAAACTCCATTGTGGGAGCGAGCCTGCTCGCGAAGGCGTCGTGTCAGTCACCGCTGCGGTCGGCTGTTAAATCGCTTTCGCGAGCAGGCTCGCTCCCACAGGGTTTTGTGTCGAGCCATGAAAAAAGGCGCGCCACCCGATTGGGTGGCGCGCCTTTTTGTAACCGCCGGGTTTTAGCTGCCCGCCACAGTCATCCGCTCAATCAACACCGAGCCCGTGCGAATATTGCTGCGCAGCTCCAGATCATTACCGACGGCGACGATCTGCTTGAACATGTCGCGCATGTTGCCGGCGATGGTCACTTCCTGCACGGCGAACTGGATTTCGCCATTCTCGACCCAGAACCCCGCCGCTCCGCGCGAATAATCGCCGGTGACCATGTTCAAGCCATGACCCATCAATTCGGTAACCAGCAAGCCACGACCCATGCGTTTCAACAGCGCCGCCTGGTCTTCATCACCATGCGTCACGAACAGGTTATGCACGCCCCCCGCGTTGGCGGTGCTTGGCATGCCGAGTTTGCGCCCGGAGTACGTGCCGAGGATGTACGACACCAATTCGCCCTTTTCGACGAACGGTTTGGCGTAGGTGGCCAGACCATCACCGTCGTAGGACGCACTGCCCATGGCGCGCATCAGATGTGGACGCTCATCGATGGTCAGCCATTCCGGAAACAGCTTCTGCCCCAGCGTGCCTTCGAGGAACGACGATTTGCGATACAGACTGCCGCCAGACACCGCCGACAGGAAGCTGCCGAATAACCCGCCCGCCAGCTCAGCGGAAAACAGCACCGGCACTTCGCAGGTCCGCACCGGACGCGCGCCCAGACGACTCGCGGCCCGTTGCGCGGCACGCTGGCCGATGCTCACCGGATCCGCCAGCAGGCTGCCCTGACGATTGACGTCATACCAGTAATCGCGCTGCATCTGGCCATCAGCTTCGGCGATCATCACGCAGCTCAGGCTGTGCCGGGTCGACGCGTAGCCGCCGATGAAACCGTGGCTGTTGCCATACACGCGGCAGCCCTGATGGGTGCTGAGGGTGGTGCCGTCGGCGTTCTTGATTCGCGCATCGGCGTCGAACGCCGCCGCTTCACAGAGCAACGCCTTCTCGATCGCCTGCTCCGGGGTGATGTCCCATTCGTGGAACAGGTCGAAATCCTGCACCTCCCTGGCCATCAACGCGGCATCGGCGAGGCCCGAGGCTTCGTCTTCAGAGGTGTGTCTGGCGATCGCCAGTGCGGCAGCAACGGTTTCACGAATCGCATCCGGCCCGGTGGCGGAGGTGCTGGCCGAGCCTTTGCGCTGGCCGACGTACAGGGTGATGCCAAAGCCCTGGTCGCGATTGAACTCGACCGTCTCGACCTCACGCTGGCGCACCGAGGTCGACAAACCCTGCTCCAGCGACACCGCAACTTCGCAGGCACTGGCGCCCTGACGCTTGGCTTCGGCGATGATCTGCTCGACCTGTTCCTGCAGTGCCGGCAATGCTTGCGGGCCGACGCTTTGAACTGCACTCATGCTCATCTCCACTCAAATTCTGCTTTCGGCTGGGGTCATCGAGCGACCGGGCCGGACAAGCGGCCCCCGACTGGTTATCATGGCGGCGTTTCTTTGCGGACTGCCACCATGGTTGATTCTTACGACGACTCCCTCGATACGGGAGAAAAAAGCAAATCTCAGGTCAAACGCGAGCTGCATGCTCTGGTTGACCTTGGCGAGCGCCTTACAACACTCAAGCCCGACTTGCAGGCAAAACTGCCATTGACCGACGCTCTGCGCCGGGCCCTGGCCGATGCGCCGAAGCACACCGCGAACATCGCGCGTAAACGGCACCTGCAGTTCATCGGCAAACTGATGCGCGATCAGGACACTGACGCGATTCTGGTCCTGCTCGATCAACTCGATGCCTCCACCCGTCAGTACAACGAGCGTTTCCACAACCTCGAACGCTGGCGTGACCGGCTGATCGCCGGTGACGATGCCGTGCTGGAGAAATTCGTCGTCGAATACCCCGATGCCGATCGCCAGCAACTGCGTTCGCTGATCCGTCAGGCTCAGCACGAGGTTGCACACAACAAACCTCCTGCTTCCAGCCGCAAGATCTTCAAGTACATCCGTGAGCTGGACGATACGCAACGCGGTCTGCGTTGAGATTCGTCCCTGTAGGAGCTGCCGCAGGCTGCGATCTTTTGATCTTGTAAAAACAAAGATCGCAGCCTGCGGCAGCTCCTACAGCTGTTTTTTTTATGCGCCCGTGCCCCCCACGGTAATCGCATCGATCTTCAGCGTCGGCTGACCGACACCCACCGGTACCGACTGCCCGTCCTTGCCACACGTGCCCACACCGCTGTCCAGTGCCAGATCGTTACCGACCATCGACACCCGGCTCATCGCCTCGGGGCCGTTGCCGATCAACGTCGCGCCCTTGACCGGTGCGGTGATCTTGCCGTCCTCGATCAGGTACGCCTCGCTGGTGGAGAACACGAACTTGCCGCTGGTGATGTCAACCTGACCGCCGCCGAGGTTGGCGCAGTAGATGCCTTTCTTCACCGATGCGATGATTTCTGCCGGATCGCTTTCGCCACCGAGCATGTAGGTGTTGGTCATGCGCGGCATCGGCAGATGCGCGTATGACTCACGACGACCGTTGCCGGTACGGGCTACACCCATCAGGCGCGCGTTGAGCTTGTCCTGCATGTAACCCTTGAGCACACCGTTCTCGATCAGCGTGGTGCACTCGGTCGGAGTGCCTTCGTCATCGACGCTCAGCGAACCGCGACGGCCGCTCAAGGTGCCATCATCGACGATGGTGCAGAGTTTGGAGGCGACCATTTCGCCCATTCGCCCGCTGTAGGCCGAACTGCCCTTGCGGTTGAAATCCCCCTCCAGACCGTGGCCGACCGCTTCGTGCAGGAGCACGCCGGACCAACCCGAACCGAGGACGACAGGCAAGGTGCCGGCCGGTGCCGGAATCGCTTCCAGGTTCACCAGCGCCTGGCGCAGCGCTTCGCGGGCGTAGCCCATGGCGCGGTCTTCGGCGAGGAAATAGCGGTAATCGGTACGCCCGCCACCGCCATGCCCGCCGCGCTCGCGACGGCCATTCTGCTCGACGATCACGCTGACGTTGAAACGCACCAGCGGACGCACGTCAGCAGCCAGGCCACCGTCGGTGGACGCCACCAGAATCCGTTCCCAGACCCCGGCCATGCTCACGCTGACCTGTTGAATCCGTGGATCAAGGGCGCGGGTAGCGACGTCGATGCGCTTGAGCAGCTCGACTTTCTCGGCGCGGCTCAGCACTTCCAGCGGATTGTCCGGCGCGTACAGCTGTGCGACATCCTGAGTGCTGAAGGCCTGCACCGTGCCGTTCTGCCCGGCGCGGGAGATCGAACGCGCAGCACGCGCCGCCGCACCAAGGGCTTCAAGCGTGATCGCGTTGCTGTAGGCAAAACCGGTTTTCTCACCGGACTGCGCACGCACGCCAACTCCCTGGTCGAGGTTGAAGCTGCCTTCCTTGACGATACCGTCTTCCAGCGACCACGACTCGGAGATCTGGCCCTGGAAATACAGGTCGGCCGCATCGATCCCCGGGCCGGCCAGATCGCCGAGCACGCCTTGCAGGCTCTCGATGGTCACGCCGCCGGGCGCCAACAGGTGATCACTGACTGAGGACAACAACTCGCTCATAGGTTTACGCCTTAAATTCATGTTCTGAAGCAGGCCGCTGGGCGCCCTGCGAGAAAAACCGCCGATGACTCGTCACCGGCATTCGCGCCCTGATAGACGCTTGTTCGTCACTGTCGCGTGCGGCCAACAGCACCGCCTCGCCTTGATCCTGATGCGCCAGCACCCGGCCCCACGGGTCGACAATCGCCGCATGACCGAAGGTTTCACGCGGTCCCGGGTGAGTCCCGCCCTGTGCTGCCGCCAATACATAACACTGGGTCTCGATGGCCCGGGCGCGAATCAGTACCTCCCAGTGCGCCGCACCGGTCACAGCGGTGAAGGCCGACGGGGCGGTGATCAACTCGGCACCGGCAGCGCGCAATTCGCTGTACAACTCCGGAAAGCGCAGGTCGTAGCACACGGTCAGGCCGACTCGGCCGACCGGTGTGTCCGCCACCACGACGCCACTGCCATAAGCATAGTCATCGGATTCACGATACCGCCCGCGATTGTCCGCCACATCGACATCGAACAGGTGCAACTTGTCATACCGTGCAACGGTTTCACCCTGATCATTGACCAACAGCGAGCAGGCGTGAGACTTGGCGTCCGGTTGCCCGAGCGGCGGCAACGGCAAGGTGCCGGCAACTATCCATAACTTGAGGTCGCGAGCGGTCTGTTTCAACCATGGCAGGATCGGGCCTTCACCGAGCGCTTCGGCCCTGCCGATGTCGGCAATGTCACGACGACCCATGGCGGCGAAGTTTTCCGGCAGCACTGCCAGCTTCGCGCCGCCGGTTGCCGCCTGCTCAAGCAGGCGTCGGGCCTGCGCCAGATTGGCCAGCACATCGCTCTGGCTGACCATTTGAATCACCGCTAAAGACATGGCCGCTTCCTGACAGGGAGTCCACTTATCACTGCAGGAGCTGCCGCAGGCCGCGATCTTTTGATTTTGCTTTTAAAAACCACATCAAAAGATCGCAGCCTGCGGCAGCTCCTATACGGGGAAAAGCCTCATGCTACTCAAAAAGGCTTGTCGAAGGTGATTTTCGGCTCTTTCCATGGGCCCTTGACGGTGTATTTGACGCTGGCGAAGCGTGCCACGCGGTCACCGATCAGCTTGTCGATGAGGAACAATGCCCCGCCGACCGCTGGCGCGCCGACAATCAGCGCGGCGATCGGCAGATTGTTGGTCACCGGCAAGGTCACCAGCAATTTTGCATCGACCTGATCGCCAACCAGATCCAGAGTACCGTCCAGCTCAAGATTGCTTGAAGGACCGGTCAGCCGAATCGGCTCGCGGGTGACATACACGCCGTTGTTTGCCACCAACAGACCCTTGACCCGGTCGTAGCTCAAGCCTTTGCCGAACAAGTCGGAGAAGTCCAGACGCAGACGGCGCCCAATGGAGTTGAAGTTGAGCAGACCGAACACCCGCAACGCCTGCGCGCCGCCCTCCACTTCAACGAACTGACCTTTATTCAGCGAGGCATCCAGCGTGCCGGAGAAACGCTTGGTCGCCAGCCACGCCGGCGATCCCGGCCAGCGGCCATCGACGTCCATGTGGAATTCTTCACTGGTCACGCTCGGCGCAAAACCCCAGCCCTTGAGCACATCAGCGAGGTTTTTGCCGCTGGCCCGGCCTTTGAACCAGCTGTTGGTCGAACCCGGGGTACCTTCCCAGCCGCCATTGCCTTGCAACAGGATGCCCTTGAGGCCCATGTCCATATTGTTCAGGGCGAGGCCTTTGGCCGTTGGCCGTACCTTGAGCGACCAGCCGCCCACCAGATCCGCGCCGAGAAACAATTGATTGATGGTGATGTCCAGCGCGGGAATCTTCGTCGGGTCGACGGAAACCAGCGGATCAGGCGAGTTCTCGTCGGCCTGCACCGTCGGATCCGGTGCCGGCAGCCGCACGTATTGCAGATTGACCGCGATCGGCGCGCCCTTGGCATCGGGAAGACTGGCCGAGCCTTTGGCCTGCTGGCTGTCGAGTGCCAGATTCCACGCCCACGGTTTGCGATTGACCTGAACTGCCGCCTGGTCGAGGGTGGTGCCGAATGCGGTGAGCTTGCCCACCTTGAAGTCGGCACTGTTGAGTAATTGCTTGGCGCTGCCACCCGGGTCGTTACCGGCGTATTTATTGACCAGGTCCTGCCACGGCGCGACGTCCAGCTCCGACAGCACACCGCGAATGCGCAGGCCTTTGGCGTCCGGCAGGACTGCGTCGCCAGTTCCGAGAAACAGCTCGCCACGACCATCGGCGAAACTGCTCGGCGGTGCGGCGAAGGTGAAGCTGGCCAGTTGATCGTAACTGACCCAAAAACGCCGCTCCGGACCTTGCAAGCTCATGCGGAACACCGTGTCACGCCCTTGCTGGGCCGACATGCCGAACGGCGCCGGCAGATCCACCGCGACGCCTTTCATGCTGGAGTTGACCGTCAGTTGACTGTCGGTGCCGTCGAGGTTGACCTGCAACTGATAGGGAAGGGTCCCAGACACCGGCAACGGCTGAGTCACGCCCAGCCAGTCAGTGAGTTTCTTGACCTCGACCTGCCCGGAAGCCGAGACCCGCGTCTTGAGCTTGCCCGGGCTGCCATCCGCGAAAATCTGCGCGGTCACCGGCTTGTCAAAAGCCTTGGCGGCGATGTTCTGCCCACTCAATCCCTTGGCGCTGTCGAAACGGAAATCGCCTTTGAGCTGGCTCAGCTCAAGTTTCGGCTCCGCCAGTTTCAAGCGCGCATTGGCAGTCTTGAAGTCGACGAGGATCTTCGGCAAATCGCCCTTTTCCAGCGGGATATCGAGTTTGACCTTGCCCTGCAGATCGCCCTCGCCTTCCCAGCCGGCAAACGTTTCGCCAGTGCCGATCGGCGCGGTCTGGAGAATTTTCAGGCCATCGCCCAATCCACCGGCAAACCCGCCGTCGAGGAACAGATGCGTATGCTGCCCCGCCGGGACATGGGGAATGTTGACGAAAACATCGCTGACCTGGGTGTCGAGCAACTGCCCCTTGTCGGCCACGATGCGCACACCGCTGTCCTCGATGAACACGTCGCCACTGACCTTGCTCACGTGCGGCCAGCCTGGCTGGAACGCCAGCTCGGCGTCATGCACCTTGAAGAACAGGCTGATGCTGCGATCGACATCCTTGGCATTTTTGCTCAGCGAACCCTGGTACTGGAAAAACCCCTGGTCCACCGCGCCTTTGAGGATCGCCGTGCGCAGCCACTCGTCGAGGGCCGGACTCAAGACTTCGGGCAGGTATTTGGCGGTGTAGCGACCGTCGCCATCGACCAGCCCGACGCGCAGGTCCATGTAGTCTTCCTGGCTATGGTCGAAGTGCAGGCGGATCAGGAAATCGCCGGCAATCTTGCCCTCCTCGCCCAGCACTTTCAGGTAAGGCGCGATCAGGGTGAAACCTTCTTTATCGAGCTTCCAGGTCAGTCGGGCATTGGCCTGAATGTATTGCCACGGCTTGGCGAAGATCGGATCGAGGTGCAGGACGAAATCCTTGCTGTCCAGGCGCAGCTCGCCGCCGTCAAGGTTGCCGCTGAGGCTGCCACTGACGTTCCGCGCCGCCGGAGCACCGTGATAGGCGTCGAACCCGACTTTATCCAGATTGGCCGCGAAGCCGAATTTCGAGCCATCGGTAGCGTTCGGGCGAAAATCCAGCAACACGTTGCGCAACCCGCCGGTCACTTTCAGGTGATCGACAACAGTGGCGAAGCCTTCAGGCAGCGGCCCCAGTGCATTCAGCAACGGGGTGATCGGCTGCAAATCGAGGCGATCAGCCTGCAGATGCCACAGCTCGTCGACTGTATCAGTGGCTGCCGTCTGCTTGAGCTGCACGTGAGTTTCCCAGCGGGTTTCGCCAACACTCATCGCCAGCGAATCGAGCGTAACGGTCGCGCCGTCATCGTCGCGCTGGTAATAGCCATTGAGCGCCAGATTGCTGATCTTGATCGGCTTGCGCTCGGCATAAGCGCCGGTCACCTGCGGTGCGTTCAAACGGACAGCGGCGCTTTGCAGGGCGCCGTCATTCCAGTTCACCCACAGCTCGCCGCCCGCCTTGATCTCGGAAAAATTCCATTGCTGGGTCAAACGCTCGGGCAGCCACTTCGACCAGTCGCTTTGCGGCAGGCTGACATAGCCTTCCACCGAGCTGTCCGGCAGTCGGGAGGGGCGAATCCGTGTACGCAGGCTCATCGCCATCGGCTGCCCGTCGGGCAAAGTCAGACGAGCGTCGAGGCGCTGCCGGCTGCTGCCGGTTTTCAGATTGAGGCCGACGTAGGTGAAGGTCATCGGCGCATGGTCCAGCGGCTGCACGGTCACCTGACTGTCGAGCACCGACAATTGCTGAACGATCTGCGAGCGCTTGAACAGTTGTTCGGGATCAAGCGGCTGGTCGTTCTGCACCGGCAGGCCTTCCAGCGCCCAACTACCGTCCTGCGCTTCCTTGACGCTGATTTTCAGACCGTTCAATTCCAGATGGGCGATACGCACTTCGCGCGCCAGCAGGCTGCCCCAGAGATCCGGCACCGCACGTACCCGGTCCAGACGCAAGGCATTCGCGCCGTCACCGACCATCACGTCATGGGCCAGCAGGATCGGTGCAAATCCGCTCCAGTCACCTTCCAGTTCGCCGATCTGCAACGGCATGCCGAGCGCGGCACTGGCCTTGTCTTCGATGTCGGTACGGTACTCCGCCACCAGCGGCGTCAATTCCCGACCGAGGCTGACGTACAACGCCAACAGCACCAGAACCAACGCGCACAGGCCCAGTCCCCAGCGGGTGAGTGCGGCCAAAATGCGTGTCAGACGCTCCATGTCAGTTGGCTCCCATGGCGAAAAAACTGCGAAAAGCTGAGGCCAGCCGTTGTGGATTAAATGTGCCGCAGGGGATCAGAGCAGCACCACATCATATTGTTCCTGGGAATACATGGTTTCGACCTGAAAGCGTATGGTGCGACCGATGAACCCTTCAAGCTCGGCGACGTTACCGGACTCTTCATCGAGCAAACGGTCCACTACTTTCTGGTTCGCCAACACCCGATAACCCTCGGCCTGATAGGCCCGGGCTTCACGCAGAATCTCGCGGAAAATCTCGTAACAGATGGTTTCCGGGGTCTTCAACTTGCCCCGGCCCTGGCAACTGCTGCACGGCTCGCACAGCACTTGTTCAAGGCTTTCGCGGGTGCGCTTACGGGTCATCTGCACCAGGCCCAACTCGGTGATGCCAATGATGTTGGTCTTGGCGTGATCACGTTCGAGCTGTTTCTCCAGGGTGCGCAGCACCTGGCGCTGATGTTCTTCATCTTCCATGTCGATGAAGTCGATGATGATGATCCCGCCCAAATTGCGCAGGCGCATCTGCCGGGCAATCGCGGTGGCGGCTTCGAGGTTGGTCTTGAAGATGGTTTCTTCAAGGTTGCGATGGCCTACAAACGCGCCGGTGTTAACGTCGATGGTGGTCATGGCTTCCGCCGGATCGACCACCAGATAGCCGCCGGACTTGAGCGGCACTTTGCGCTCGAGGGCTTTCTGGATTTCGTCTTCGACGCCATACAGGTCGAAAATCGGCCGCTCGCCCGGGTAGTGTTCCAGACGATCGGCGATTTCCGGCATCAGTTCGGCGACAAACTGTGTGGTTTTCTGGAAGGTTTCCCGGGAGTCGATACGGATCTTCTCGATCTTCGGGCTGACCAGATCGCGCAGGGTACGCAGCGCCAGACCGAGGTCTTCGTAGATGACACTCGGTGCGCCGATGGTCTGGATCTGCGCGTTGATCTGGTCCCACAGGCGCCGCAGGTAGCGGATGTCCATGAGGATTTCATCGGCCCCGGCGCCTTCGGCGGCGGTACGCAGGATAAAGCCGCCAGCCTCCTTGATCCCTTCCTTGGCCACGCAATCGCTGACCACCTGCTTGAGGCGCTCGCGCTCGGCTTCGTCTTCGATCTTCAGGGAAATGCCGACATGGGCGGTGCGCGGCATGTACACCAAATAGCGCGACGGAATCGACAGCTGCGTGGTCAGGCGCGCGCCTTTGGAACCGATCGGGTCCTTGGTGACCTGCACCACCAGGCTCTGGCCTTCATGCACCAGCGCGCTGATGCTTTCCACCGCTGGGCCTTCGCGCAGGGAAATTTCCGAGGCGTGAATGAATGCCGCACGGTCCAGACCGATATCGACAAATGCCGCCTGCATGCCCGGCAGCACCCTGACGATCTTGCCTTTATAGATGTTGCCGACGATCCCGCGTTTTTGCGTGCGCTCGACGTGGACTTCTTGCAGCACACCGTTTTCGACCACCGCCACGCGCGATTCCATCGGCGTGATGTTGATCAGAATCTCTTCACTCATGGCAGGGTCTCGTTCAGGCATGTTCACGATAATGGCCGCATCTTGATCCATACGACGCTCATTGCGCGTTCAGGTTTTGCCAACAGGGTATGCCGAAATGGCCCAACAGTTCTGCGGTTTCGCAAACCGGCAGCCCGACCACCGCCGAATAGCTGCCATTGAGCCCGGCGACAAACACCGCGCCGAGGCCCTGAATGCCATATCCGCCGGCCTTGTCCCGAGGTTCGCCACTGGCCCAGTAGGCCGCCGCCTCTTCGCGGCTGATCGGGCGGAAGCGCACCAGACTGCGCACCACGCGCGACTCGCAACGCTGGCCGTCCAGCACAGCGATGGCGGTCAGCACTTCATGCTCTTTGCCGGACAACATCATCAGCATGGCGCATGCGTCGGCTTCGTCCACCGGTTTGCCAAGAATTTTATCGTCGAGTACCACGGCAGTGTCCGCCCCCAGTACGCAAAACGCCGCGTCGCAGGCGAGCGCGCGTCGACCGGCCTCGGCCTTGCCACGCGCCAGGCGCTCGACATAGGCCGAAGGCAATTCTTCGGCAAGCGGGGTTTCGTCGATTTCCGCGCTGATGGCGGAGAACGGCACGCCGATCTGCGTGAGCAATTCACGCCGGCGCGGCGAACCAGAGGCGAGGTAAAGCGGCTTCATCAAGACATCTCCCTTGTCGAGGTGCGGGCACATGCCTGACCGAATCAGTTGATTTTGTAGCGTCGGCGCAATCCACGCAAAGCGAAGCTGACCCAAGGCCAGAGCAACGCGCTGGTCAATGCCGGCAGTACCAGTGCCAGCGTTGGCTGGCGGTTGCCGGTCAGGGCGCTGAGCCACAGTTGAACCAGCTGAGCGAGGCCGAAGATCACCAGGATCACCAGGCATTGCTGCCACATCGGGAACATCCGCAGACGCTGCTGCAACGACAGCACCAGGAAGGTGATCAGCGTCAGGATCAACGCGTTCTGCCCAAGCAGCGTGCCGTACAGCACGTCTTCGGCCAGTCCCAGGCAAAACGCGGTAACCATGCCGACCGTTTGCGGCAGGGCCAGAGCCCAGAACGCCAGGAGCAGCGCCAGCCACAGCGGGCGCAGGATCTCCATGAATTGCGGCATCGGCGACACACTGAGCAGCAGGCCGATGAGAAACGTCAGCCAGACCATCCAACCGTTACGCGAAGCGGTAGCCCCGACCATTATTCTTGTCTCCCGGTGTTGGCCGGCGTGGTGACAGGCGGTTTGGCCGCTGGTCGAACCGCCGGCTGGGACGCTGCAGGCCGGCTATTCGCGGGCGTGGCTGCAGTTGGTTTGGCAGGCGGCTTGCTGGCGACCGGTTTGGCCGGCGTAGCACTGACCGCCGGCGTGGCGGTCGCGGCCGGCGCAGTCACCGCTGCAGGCGGTGTCACGGTTTTCGGCACCGTGGCCGGAATCACCGGTCCACCGCCCTGCGCATCAAGATTTTCCTGAGCCTGCGCCGCATCGTTGGCGCGCTCTTCGGCGGTGCGGTTGTCGCTGAATACCAGCAGCAGATAACGGCTGCGGTTCAACGCAGCGGTCGGCACCGCACGGACAATCGCGAAAGGCTGACCGGAGTCGTGGATGACTTCCTTGACCGTTGCCACCGGATAGCCGGCCGGGAAGCGCTGCCCGAGACCGGAGCTGACCAGCAGATCGCCTTCCTTGATGTCAGCGGTGTCGGCGACGTGCCGCAGTTCCAGACGTTCCGGGTTGCCGGTGCCGCTGGCAATCGCCCGCAGACCGTTACGGTTCACCTGGACAGGAATGCTGTGCGTGGTGTCGGTCAGCAGCAGCACACGGGAGGTGTACGGCATCAATTCGACCACCTGGCCCATCAGACCGCGCGCATCGAGCACCGGCTGACCGAGCACCACGCCATCGCGCTCACCCTTATTGATGATGATGCGATGGGTGAAGGGATTGGGGTCCATGCCGATCAACTCGGCCACTTCGACCTTTTCGTTGACCAGTGCGGAGGAATTGAGCAACTCGCGCAGCCGCACGTTCTGCTCGGTGAGAGCGGCGAGCTTTTGCATGCGGCCCTGCAACAGCAGGTTCTCGGTCTTGAGTTTTTCGTTTTCGGCGACCAGCTCGGTGCGACTGCCAAACTGACTGGCGACACCGTCCCACAACCGGCCGGGCAGGTCGGTGATCCAGTAGGCATCCATCAGCACCAGCGACGCTTGCTTGCGCGCAGGCTTGAGCAGGTCAAAGCGGGCATCGACCACCATCAGCGCGATCGACAGCACGGCCAGCACCAACAGGCGCACGCCCAACGAAGGGCCCTTGGCGAAAAGCGGTTTAATAAGCCGCTCCTCCCAGGCAAATGTTCTGTTTATTCATACGGCATCAAACCGGCCTGGATGAAGACTGACAGAAGATAAACGCCAACAGGCAGCACTGCAAAGTGCTGCCTGTGCGCTCACCCACGTATTGCAACCCAGCGCTTATTCGCTGGAGAGCAGGTCCATGGTGTGCTTGTCCATCATTTCCAATGCACGGCCACCGCCGCGAGCAACGCAGGTCAGCGGGTCTTCGGCAACGATCACCGGCAGACCGGTTTCCTGAGCCAGCAACTTGTCGAGGTCACGCAGCAGCGCGCCACCACCGGTCAGCACCAGACCACGCTCGGCGATGTCGGAAGCCAGTTCTGGCGGCGACTGCTCCAGGGCGCTTTTCACGGCCTGAACGATGGTTGCCAGGGACTCTTGCAGAGCTTCCAGCACTTCATTGGAGTTCAGGGTGAATGCGCGTGGAACGCCTTCGGCCAGGTTGCGACCGCGAACGTCGACTTCGCGAACTTCGCCGCCCGGGTAGGCCGTACCGATTTCCTGCTTGATGCGCTCGGCCGTCGATTCACCGATCAGGCTGCCGTAGTTACGGCGCACGTAGGTGATGATCGCTTCGTCGAAGCGGTCGCCGCCAACGCGGACGGATTCGGCATAGACCACACCGTTCAGGGAGATCAGCGCGATTTCGGTGGTACCACCGCCGATATCGACGACCATCGAGCCACGGGCTTCTTCAACCGGCAGGCCGGCACCGATCGCAGCAGCCATCGGCTCTTCGATCAGGAACACTTCACGGGCACCGGCACCAAGGGCCGATTCACGGATGGCACGACGCTCAACCTGGGTGGATTTGCATGGAACGCAGATCAGCACACGAGGGCTGGGCTGCAGAAAGCTGTTTTCGTGAACCTTGTTGATAAAGTATTGCAGCATCTTTTCGCAGACGCTGAAGTCGGCAATCACGCCGTCCTTCATCGGACGAATGGCAGCAATGTTGCCCGGCGTACGGCCGAGCATGCGCTTGGCTTCGGTGCCGACAGCGACGACACTTTTCTGGTTACCGTGTGTCCGAATGGCCACAACCGATGGCTCATTCAGGACGATACCGCGCTCGCGCACGTAAATAAGGGTGTTGGCAGTGCCCAGGTCAATGGAGAGATCGCTGGAAAACATGCCACGCAGTTTCTTGAACATGGGAAAGGGACCCTAGGCAACGCGTGGGTAAAAAAGTGCGGCAAACTCTAACAACGACAGGGATTTTGGGCAAGGCGCCAATATGTTAAATTGGCCGCTTTTCTGTGCACCAAGCCCCACAATCGCGGCCTTATGACCGTAGAAGTGCGGTAGTGTTCCGACAATCTAACACACGGACGCCGTCCGTTCTGTTTTCCACTGGAGAATCCCGATGGCGCTAGAACGCTCCGACGTGGAAAAAATCGCGCATCTGGCCTGCCTTGGCCTGAATGATGCCGATCTTCCGCACATTACTTCCGCCCTCAACAGCATTCTCGGGCTGGTCGACGAAATGCAGGCCGTCGATACCGACGGTATCGAGCCTTTGGCCCACCCGCTGGAAGCCAGTCAGCGCCTGCGCGCCGACGTCGTGACCGAGACCAATCACCGCGAGGCCTATCAGTCCATCGCACCAGCGGTCGAAAACGGCCTGTATCTGGTTCCGAAAGTCATCGACTAAAGGGAAAGAGCCTGCAATGCATCAAATGACTCTGGCCGAGATCGCCCGCGGTCTCGCCGATAAAAAGTTTTCCTCCGAAGAGCTGACCAAAGTCCTGCTGGCGCGTATTACCCAGCTCGATCCGCAGCTCAACAGCTTCATCAGCCTCACCGAAGAGCTGGCGCTTGCGCAGGCGAAAGCCGCCGACGCGCGTCGGGCCAACGGTGAGAGCGGTGCCCTGCTTGGCGCGCCGATCGCCCACAAGGACCTGTTCTGCACCCAGGGCATCCGCACCAGTTGCGGCTCGAAGATGCTCGACAACTTTAAAGCGCCATACGACGCCACCGTGGTTGCGAAACTGGCGGCTGCCGGTGCCGTGACGCTGGGCAAGACCAACATGGACGAGTTCGCCATGGGTTCGGCCAACGAGTCGAGCTGGTACGGCGCGGTGAAAAACCCGTGGAACCTGGAACACGTACCGGGCGGTTCGTCCGGTGGTTCGGCCGCGGCGGTTGCCGCGCGCCTGTTGCCGGCGGCCACGGCCACCGACACCGGTGGTTCGATCCGTCAGCCCGCCGCGTTCACCAACCTCACCGGCCTGAAACCGACCTACGGTCGCGTATCGCGCTGGGGCATGATCGCTTACGCCTCCAGTCTCGATCAGGGCGGCCCGCTGGCGCGCACTGCCGAAGACTGCGCGATTTTGTTGCAAGGTATGGCCGGGTTCGATCAGAACGATTCGACCAGCATCGATGAGCCGGTTCCGGATTACTCCGCGGGTCTCAACACTTCGCTGCAAGGCCTGCGCATCGGCGTGCCGAAGGAATACTTCAGCGCCGGTCTCGACCCGCGCATCGCCGAACTGATCCAGAACAGCATCAAAGAGCTGCAGAAGCTCGGCGCCGTGATCAAGGAAATCAGCCTGCCGAACATGCAACACGCGATTCCTGCGTACTACGTGATCGCCCCGGCCGAAGCTTCCTCGAACCTGTCGCGTTTTGACGGCGTGCGCTTCGGCCATCGCTGCGAGAACCCGGAAAACCTGATCGACCTGTACAAGCGCTCGCGTGGCGAAGGCTTCGGGCCTGAAGTGCAGCGCCGGATCATGGTCGGCGCCTACGCGCTGTCCGCCGGTTACTACGACGCCTACTACCTGAAAGCGCAGAAGATCCGTCGCCTGGTGAAGAACGACTTCATGGCGGCCTTCAATGAAGTCGACATCATCCTCGGCCCGACCACGCCGAACCCGGCCTGGAAGCTCGGCGCAAAGAACAGCGATCCGGTCGCTGCCTATCTGGAAGACGTCTACACCATCACCGCCAACCTCGCGGGCCTGCCGGGTCTGTCGATGCCGGCCGGTTTTGTCGACGGTCTGCCGGTGGGCGTGCAGTTGCTCGCGCCGTATTTCCAGGAAGGTCGCCTGTTGAACGTTGCCCACCAGTATCAGTTACACACTGACTGGCACACCCGCACCCCGCAGGGGTTTTGAAACTGCTGCGCTCGGTAATGCTGCGTTGAAAACTGGCTCGTAATGCTCATTGACTAAAGTCAACTCCGCTTACTCGCCAGTTTTCGCCTTGCCTTACCTTCGCTCGCAACGTTTCAAAATCCCCAGCAAAAGGCTAGGAGACACACATGCAATGGGAAGTCGTGATCGGGCTGGAGATTCACACTCAGCTCACTACCCGGTCGAAAATCTTTTCCGGTAGTTCCACCCAGTTCGGCTCCGAGCCGAACACCCAGGCCAGCCTGATCGACCTGGGCATGCCCGGCGTATTGCCGGTACTGAACCAGGAAGCGGTACGCATGGCGGTGATGTTCGGTCTGGCGATTGACGCCGAGATCGGTCAGCACAACGTGTTCGCGCGTAAAAACTACTTCTACCCGGACCTGCCGAAGGGCTACCAGATCAGCCAGATGGAATTGCCGATTGTCGGCAAGGGCCACCTGGACATCGCCCTGGAAGACGGCACGGTCAAGCGCGTCGGCATCACCCGCGCGCACCTGGAAGAAGACGCCGGCAAGAGCCTGCACGAAGAATTCAATGGTGCCACCGGCATCGACCTGAACCGTGCCGGCACGCCGCTGCTGGAAATCGTTTCCGAGCCGGACATGCGCAGCGCCAAGGAAGCCGTGGCTTACGTCAAAGCGATCCACGCGCTGGTGCGTTACCTGGGCATCTGCGACGGCAACATGGCCGAAGGCTCGCTGCGTTGCGACTGCAACGTCTCGGTCCGCCCGAAAGGCCAGGTCGAATTCGGCACCCGCTGCGAGATCAAGAACGTCAACTCGTTCCGCTTCATCGAGAAGGCGATCAACTCCGAGATCCAGCGGCAGATCGAGCTGATCGAAGACGGCGGCAAAGTGATCCAGCAGACCCGTCTGTACGATCCGAACAAGGACGAGACCCGTCCGATGCGTTCCAAAGAGGAAGCCAACGACTACCGTTACTTCCCCGATCCGGACCTGCTGCCGGTGGTCATCGAAGAGTCGTTCCTCGGCGAGGTGCGCGCCACCCTGCCAGAACTGCCACCGCAAAAGCGCGAGCGTTTCCAGAGCCAGTTCGGTCTGTCGGCCTACGACGCCAACGTGCTGGCCACCAGCCGTGAGCAAGCGGACTACTTCGAAAAAGTCGCGGCCATCGGTGGCGACGCCAAACTGGCGGCGAACTGGGTGATGGTCGAGTTGGGCAGCCTGCTCAACAAGCAAGGCCTGGACATCGAGGACTCGCCGGTCTCCGCCGAGCTGTTGGGCGGCATGCTGCAGCGCATCAAGGACAACACCATCTCCGGCAAGATCGCCAAAGTGGTGTTCGAAGCGATGGCCAACGGCGAAGGCACGGCGGACGAGATCATCGACAAGCGCGGCCTCAAGCAAGTGACCGACAGCGGCGCGATCTCGGCGGTACTGGACGAAATGCTCGCGGCCAACGCCGAGCAGGTCGAACAATACCGCGCGGCCGACGAAGCCAAACGCGGCAAGATGTTCGGCTTCTTCGTCGGTCAGGCCATGAAGGCTTCGAAAGGCAAAGCCAACCCGCAGCAAGTGAACGAACTGCTGAAAAGCAAGCTCGAAGGCTGATGAAAATGGAGCCAGACAAACAGCCTGGCTCCATCCCCTGTGGGAACAATCTATGGCTGAAGGGGTTTTGTGGTGAGGGGATTTATCCCCGATGGGCTGCGAAACGGCCCCGATTCTTCTGTATCTGGAATTTGGGGGCGCTGCGCGCCCCATCGGGGATAAATCCCCTCGCCACAGACGCTGATCTCCACATTGTGTTGTTTCCACATTTGTTTTGTGGAGCTTTCGAATGAAACGCCTGCTCGGCGCCTGCGCCCTGCTCTCCTTGCTCGCCGGTTGCGCCAGCAACGACATCATCGACCCGCACGGTTACGACCAGACTGGCGTCGCTTCCTATTACGGTGCCAAACACCACGGTAAACGCACCGCCAGCGGCGAAGCGTTCAACCAGAACTCCCTGACCGCCGCCCATCGCCAACTGCCGTTCGGCACGCGGGTGAAGGTCACCAACCTGAAAAACGACAAATCCTGCGTTGTGCGCATCAACGATCGCGGCCCGCACACCCGTGGCCGCTTGATCGATGTCTCCCGTGAAGCCGCCGAACGCCTTGGCATGCTCGGCAGCGGCACGGCACGCGTGCGCGTACAGGCCCTCGACGACTGATGGAGCGCTGACCATTTTTGCTCTGGCCGATTTACCGCTGATCAACGTGATCGAGTTGCTCAGCGGCCTGATCCTGTTGATCCTCGGCGCCGAACTGATGGTGCGCGCCGCGGTGCGCCTGGCCGCGCGCCTGCATGTGCGCCCGCTGATCATCGGCCTGACCATCGTCGCCCTCGGCAGCAGCGCCCCGCAAATGGCGGTCAGCCTGCAAGCGACCCTGACGCACAACCCCGACATCGCCGTCGGCAGCGTGATCGGCAGCAGCATCTTCAACATCCTCGTGACCCTCGGTCTGTCGGCGCTGATTATTCCGCTGCGGGTCTCGCGGCAACTGGTGCGCCTGGATATTCCGCTGATGATCGGCGCCAGCCTGCTGGTGTTTGTCCTCGCCTGGAACGAACAGATCGGTCGCTTCGACGGCGTACTGTTACTTGCGGCATTGGCGTTGTACCTCAGTTTGTTGCTGCGCCAGTCGCGGCACTCGGCGCGTCCGCATTCGCAATTGCCGCAAGCCCCGCAGGTGCCGTGGTTCAGCAGTCTGTTGATGATCGTTGTCGGCCTGGCGCTGCTGGTGTTCGCCGGGCATTTGCTGCTCGGCGCAGCGGTGGCGGTGGCGACGGACCTGGGTTTTTCCGAACGGGTGATCGGCCTGACCGTGGTCGCAGTCGGCACCTCGCTGCCGGAACTTGCCACCTCGCTGATCGCCGCACTGCGCGGACAGCGCGATATCGCCGTGGGCAACGTGATCGGCGCCAACCTGTTCAACCTGCTCGGGGTGCTCGGCGTTACCGCACTGATCGCACCGACACCGTTGTCGGTCTCGCCCAACGCACTGGATTTCGACCTGCCGGTGATGCTCGGCGTCGCCGCGTTGTGCCTGCCGGTGTTCTATTCCGGCTATCGCGTGACCCGCGCTGAAGGTTTGTTGTTGCTCGGTTTGTACGCGGTTTACGGGCTGCACGTGGTGTCGTTCACCACCGGCATGCCACTGGCCGGCAAACTGGAAAAGCTGATGCTGTTTTACGTGCTGCCAACGCTGCTGGCGTTTCTGTTGTTCACGTCCGTACGCGCCTGGCGCCGCCAACACCACAAGAGGGATGTGCCATGACCGATTCGCAGAAAACCGGGGTTGAAATCCGCCGCCAGGTAATGGGCGACGCGTTTGTCGACCGCGCGCTGGGCAATGCCACCGAGTTCACTCAACCCTTGCAGGATTTCGTCAACGAACACGCCTGGGGCGGCGTGTGGAATCGCGAAGGTTTGCCGCTGAAGACTCGCAGCCTGATCACCCTCGCCGCGCTGACCGCGTTGAAGTGCCCGCAGGAATTGAAGGGTCACGTACGTGGCGCGTTGAACAATGGCTGCACGGTCGATGAGATCCGTGAGGCGCTGCTGCATTGCGCGGTGTACGCCGGCGTACCGGCGGCGATCGACGCGTTCCGCGCGGCGCAGGAAGTGATCGACAGTTACCAGAAAAACTAAAAGATCGCAGCCTTCGGCAGCTCCTACAGGAGAACGCATTCCAATGTAGGAGCTGCCGCAGGCTGCGATCTTTTGATCTTGCCCTTCAGATCCACCCACCCCACTGCAACAGAAAGATCCCGATATTGGTGGTCACCGCCGCCATCAGCGTGGTCAGCACGATGATCGCCGCTGCCAGCTCATGATTGCCCTGCGCCGCACGGGCCATAACGAAACTGGCGGCGGCGGTCGGGCTGCCGAAGTACAGAAACAGAATCCCCAGCTCCGCCCCGCGAAAGCCCCACAGCCATGCGCCCAGCGTGGCAATCACCGGCAGGCCGATCATCTTCACCAGACTCGAGCTGAGCGCCATGTTGCCGCTTTTGCGCAGCGCCGCCAGCGACAGCGTACCGCCAATGCAGATCAGGGCCAGCGGCAGCGTGGTTTGCGCCAGGTACTGGCCGGAGGTTTCCAGCCAGCCCGGCAGACCGATCTTGAAATAAGCGAACGGCGCCGCCGCGATCACGCTGATAATCAGCGGATTGCTGAACACGCTTTTGCAGATGCTCCACGGATCGGACTTGATCACCGGGCTGTACACCGCGAGCACGATGGTCGACAGGGTGTTGTAGAACAGGATCACCAGCGCCGCGAGAATTGCCCCGAGAGAAATCCCGTAGTCGCCATACATGCTCGCCGCCAGCGCCAGGCCGATCACGCCGTTGTTGCCGCGAAACGCGCCTTGGGTGTAGATGCCCCGGTCTTCACGCGGGCAGCGGAAAATCGCCCAGCCCCAGGCCAGGGCAAAACTGACCAGCGTGGCGAGGGCGAAATAGATGAGCAGCGCCGGTTGCAACGCGGCGTGCAGGTCGGCATGCAGGATGCCGAGAAACAGCAGCGCCGGCATGCTGACGTTGAACACCAGCGAGGAGGCGGTGTGGATGAAGTTGTCGTTGATCCAGTCGATGCGCTTGAGCAACACCCCGAGGAACAGCATGGCAAACACCGGCGCGGTGATGTTCAGGGTTTCGAGGAAGATTGCCAGCATGCCGGGGGAGCCTTTGGGTGAGCGTCGTCAGGGGCTAATGATAAGCCACTGAGTTGCCATTGAAGATCAAAAGATCGCAGCCTGCGGCAGCTCCTACAGTGGAATTCGCGTTTCCCTGTAGGAGCTGCCGCAGGCTGCGATCTTTTTTGGACTCAGGTAATCGGCGCCGGATTGAACAGGGTGATGTCGTTATGCAGCTTGTGCTTCTCCGCCCATGTCTGCTGCTTGCCGCTCGCCACATCCAGGTAATAGTGGAACAACTCCCAGCCCAACGCCTCGATGGTCGCGCGCCCGGTGGCGATACGTCCGGCGTCGATGTCGATCAGATCCGGCCAGCGTTGCGCCAGCTCGGTCCGGGTCGAGACCTTCACCACCGGCGCCATCGCCAGGCCATACGGCGTACCTCGCCCGGTGGTGAACACATGCAGGTTCATCCCCGCGGCCAACTGCAAGGTGCCGCAGACAAAATCACTCGCCGGCGTCGCGCAGAAAATCAAACCCTTCTGCTTGAAACGCTCACCAGGGCCGAGCACGCCATTGATCGCGCTGCTGCCGGATTTGACGATCGAGCCCAGCGACTTTTCGACAATGTTCGACAAACCGCCCTTCTTGTTGCCCGGCGTGGTATTGGCGCTGCGATCCGCTTCGCCCTTGGCCAGATAGCGGTCGTACCAGTCCATCTCGCGCACCAGTTCCTGCGCCACGGTCTTGGTTTCGGCACGGGACGTCAGCAGATAGATCGCATCGCGCACTTCAGTGACTTCGGAAAACATCACCGTCGCCCCGGCGCGCAGCAGCAAGTCCGAGGCATACCCCAACGCCGGGTTGGCGGTGATGCCGGAGAACGCATCGCTGCCGCCGCACTGCATGCCGAGTATCAGCTCGGAGGCCGGCACGGTTTCGCGGCGGCGCTGGTCAAGTTTCTGCAAACGGACTTCGGCCAGCGCCATGATCTGCTCGATCATCTCGGTGAAACCGTGACTGGAATCCTGCAGGCGATACAGCCACGGCTCGCTGAGATCCACCGAGGCGTCATCCTCGTGCATCACCTGCCCGGCCTGCAATTTCTCGCAGCCCAGGCTGATCACCAGCGCTTCGCCACCCAGGTTCGGGTTGCGTGCCAGATTGCGCACGGTGCGGATCGGGATGTACGCATCGGTGGCGGTGATCGCCACGCCGCAGCCGTAACTGTGGGTCAGCGCCACCACGTCATCAACGTGCGGATACTTCGGCAGCAGCTCGTCCTTGATGCGCTTTACCGCGTGATCAAGCACGCCAGTCACGCACTGCACCGTGGTGGTGATCCCGAGAATATTGCGTGTGCCGACGGTGCCGTCGGCGTTGCGATAACCCTCGAACGTGAAGCCTTCCAGCGGGGCCTGCGCGGCCGGCACTTCGGTGGACAGCGGCAGGCTGTCCAGCGGCGGCGCGGTCGGCATGCGCAGTTGATCTTCCTTGACCCAGCTGCCCCGCGGGATCGGCTGCAACGCGTAGCCGATGGTCTGGCCGTAGCGAATCACCTGGCCGCCCTCGGGAATGTCCTCAAGAGTCACCTTGTGGCTCTGCGGCACAAAGTCCACGGTCACCAGACCGTCCGGGAACTCGGTGCCGGCCGGTACGCCCTGGTCGTTGACCACAATCACTACGTTGTCCCGCTCGTGCAGGCGGATGTAGCGCGGCGAGTCGGAATGTTCAATCAACTGCATGACGCCGCTCCTCAGGAATGCGCTTGAGACAATTTGCCAGTGATTTCAGAACCACCGTTGGTTGGCGGCTCTTTGAGCACCACACGTTTGATCGGGCCGACGATCACCAGGTAGCTGAACACCGCAACCAGTGCGTTGGCACCGACGAACACCAGTGCCCACTTGAACGAACCGGTGGAGCTGATGATGTAGCCGATCACGATCGGCGTGGTAATCGAAGCGAGGTTGCCGAAGGTGTTGAACAACCCGCCGCTCAGGCCAGCGATCTGTTTTGGCGAAGTGTCGGACACCACCGCCCAACCCAGCGCGCCCACGCCTTTGCCGAAGAAGGCCAGGGCCATGAAACCAACGACCATCCATTCCACGTCAACGTAGTTGCAGGCCACGATGCTGCTCGATACCAGCAAGCCGGCAATGATCGGCGCCTTGCGGGCGAAGGTCAGCGAATGCCCTTTGCGCAGCAGGTAATCGGAAATCACCCCGCCAAGCACCCCACCAATAAAGCCGCAGATCGCCGGCAACGAGGCAATGAAACCGGCCTTGAGGATGGTCATGCCGCGCTCCTGCACCAGGTACACCGGGAACCAGGTCAGGAAGAAATAAGTGATGCCGTTGATGCAGTACTGGCCCAGATACACGCCGAGCATCATGCGGTTGGTCAGCAACTGACGGATGTAATCCCACTTCGGCCCGTCGGCTTTTTTGCCTTGCTTGACGTCCATGTCGACCATGCCGCCATTGTCGGCGATGAACTGCACTTCGGCTTCGTTGGCCAGCGGATGCTGACGCGGGCTGTGGATAACCTTGAGCCAGACCAGCGAGAAGATGATGCCGAGGATACCCATGACAATAAACACGTGCTCCCAGCCGAAGCGATACACGATCCAGCCCATCAGCGGTGCAAACAGCACAGTGGCGAAGTATTGCGCCGAGTTGAAGATCGCCGAGGCCGTACCGCGTTCAGCGGTCGGGAACCAGGCCGCGACAATCCGTGCGTTACCGGGAAAAGATGGCGCCTCCGCCAGACCGACCAGGAAGCGCAGCATGAACAGCGCAACGATCGCCGTGGACATGCCGAATTCACCGACAAAGCCTTGCAGCACGGTGAACAGCGACCAGGTGAAAATGCTCAGGGCGTAGACTTTTTTCGAGCCGAAGCGATCGAGCAGCCAGCCACCGGGAATCTGTCCGGCAACGTAGGCCCACCCGAAAGCGGAGAAGATATAACCGAGGGTGACCGCGTCGATACCGAGGTCTTTTTGCAGGCTGGAACCGGCGATGGCGATGGTCGCTCGGTCGGCGTAGTTGATCGTGGTCACCAGAAACAGCATGAGCAGGATCAAATAGCGGACGTGAGTCGGCTTGGACGATTGCATGTAGATGTACTCCCACTGATTATTTTTATGCGCGGGTGAATCTTTCTTTGGTCTGGCTTTTGTGGGAGCTGGCTTGCCAGCGATGGCATCACCGCGGTACGACGAACTATCGCGTCGTCCGCATCGCTGGCAAGCCAGCTCCCACAGGTATTGCGTGTATCAGGAGCCGATGTAGCTGGTCTTCACGACCGTGTAGAACTCTTGCGCATAGCGGCCTTGCTCACGTGAGCCATAGGATGAACCCTTACGGCCCCCGAACGGAACGTGGTAATCGACACCGGCGGTCGGCAGGTTGACCATCACCATCCCGGCCTGCGAATGGCGCTTGAAGTGGTTGGCGTACTTCAGCGACGTGGTGGCGATACCGGCGGACAAACCGAACTCGGTGTCGTTGGCCATCGCCAGCGCCGCCTCGTAATCGGCCACGCGAACGATGTTGGCCACCGGGCCAAAGATTTCTTCACGGCTGATACGCATCGACGCTTCGCTGTCGGCAAACAGCGTTGGCGCGAGGAAGTAGCCTTCGGTGTCGCAGGTCACCAGACCACCGCCGCTGACCAGACGTGCACCTTCGGACTGGCCGATGTCGATGTACTTCATGTCCTGTTCCAGCTGCGCCTGGGAAACCACCGGACCGATGTCGGTGCCGGATTTCAGCGCGTGGCCGACCTTGATCGACTGCATGCGCTCGGCCATGGCTTCGACGAACTTGTCATGAATCCCGGCAGTGACGATCAAGCGGCTCGACGCCGTGCAACGCTGGCCGGTGGAGTAGAACGCGCTCTGCACCGACAGCTCGACCGCCTGCTTGAGGTCGGCGTCGTCGAGAATGATCTGCGGGTTCTTGCCGCCCATTTCCAGCTGAACCTTGGCCTGGCGCGACACACAATTAACGGCGATCTGCCGACCCACGCCGACCGAACCGGTGAAACTGATGCCATCAACTTTCGGGCTGTTGACCAGCGCTTCGCCGACCACCCGACCGCTGCCCATCACCAGGTTGAACACGCCGGCCGGGAAGCCAGCGCGGGAGATGATTTCCGCCAGGGCCCAGGCACAGCCGGGCACCAGATCCGCCGGTTTCAGCACCACGCAGTTGCCGTAGGCCAGCGCCGGAGCAATCTTCCAGGCCGGGATGGCAATCGGGAAGTTCCACGGGGTGATCAGACCGACCACGCCGAGGGCTTCGCGGGTGACTTCGACGTTGACGCCCGGGCGCACCGACGGCACATAGTCGCCGGACAGACGCAGGCATTCACCGGCGAAAAACTTGAAGATGTTGCCGGCGCGGGTCACTTCGCCGATGGCTTCGGGCAGGGTCTTGCCCTCTTCGCGAGCCAGCAGGGTGCCGAGTTCTTCGCGACGGGCGAGGATCTCCGTGCCGACTTTATCCAGCGCATCGTGACGGGCCTGAATGCCCGAAACCGACCAGGTCGGGAACGCGGCGCGGGCCGCATCGATGGCGGCGTGAACCTGCGTCAGGTCAGCCTTGGCGTAGTCGCCGATGGTATCGCTCAGTTCGGACGGGTTGATGTTCGCCGAGTAGTCGGCACCGGCGACCCATTCACCGTTGATGTAGTTGTCGTAGCGTTTTGCAGTTGTCACAGGGCAGCCCTCAAATCTCAAAGCCTTTACGCAAAAAGCCGCTGATTACTCAGCGGCCGCGTTTTTGTCGGGTGTTACTGCGCACCTTGCTTGTCGATCAGCGCAGCCAGCATTTCGTACTCTTCGCCGGTCAGGTCGGTCAGCGGTGCCCGCACCGGGCCTGCGTCATAGCCGGCGATTTTCGCGCCTGCCTTGACGATGCTCACGGCGTAGCCAGCCTTGCGGTTGCGGATGTCGAGGTACGGCAGGAAGAAGTCGTCGATGATCTTGCCGACGGTGGCGTGATCGTCGCGGGCAATCGCGTGGTAGAAGTCCATCGCGGTTTTCGGGATGAAGTTGAACACCGCCGACGAGTAAACCGGCACGCCCAGTGCCTTGTAGGCAGCGGCGTAGACTTCCGCGGTCGGCAGGCCGCCGAGGTAGCTGAAGCGATCACCGAGGCGGCGACGGATCGACACCATCAACTCGATATCGCCCAGACCGTCCTTGTAGCCGATCAGGTTCGGGCAGCGCTCGGCCAGTCGCTCCAGCAATGGCGCAGTCAGGCGGCAGACGTTGCGGTTGTAGACCACCACCCCGATGTTCACCGATTTGCACACGGCTTCAACGTGGGCGGCGACGCCGTCCTGACTGGCTTCGGTCAGATAGTGCGGCAGCAGCAACAGGCCTTTGGCGCCCAGGCGCTCGGCTTCCTGGGCGTACTCGATGGCCTGACGGGTCGAACCGCCGACACCGGCCAGAATCGGTACGCTGCTGGCGCAGGTATCGACGGCAGTCTTGATGATTTCCGAGTATTCGCTGGCGGCCAGGGAGAAGAACTCACCGGTGCCGCCGGCGGCGAACAAGGCTGAAGCGCCATACGGAGCCAGCCATTCCAGACGCTTGATGTAGCCGGCGCGGTTGAAATCGCCCTGCGCGTTGAAATCAGTGACCGGGAACGACAGCAGGCCGGCAGAGAGGATGGACTTCAGTTCTTGTGGATTCATTATTCGAACACCCTGGGTAGCAACGTTTTTTGTGAGTTTTATGATTCAGCCAACGCTGAAGTTGTAGGTCATCGTACAACTTAAAAGACAACCGTCAACTGCATTTCATCGTTGCCCCGCACTTTTTGTCGGACAAGATTCCTTCTTGACGTAGGAAAAATCTGGTCTAGGCTCGATTTAACTGTATATACATACAGTTAAAAATAAATTCACCGACGACATATCAAGGAGCCAGAAATGTCCGGACTGCATGCAAAACCACAGGAACGACCCAACCCGGTCGTCGCTCGACTCGATGATCTTTTCACTGTAAAAGGCATCCGCTTCAACGCCGACAATCCGCATCTGCTGCTGCACATCGCCGACGCCCACAGCGATGTCGCACCGGCTACCGCCCTCCCCGGCAACGCCTTGAACATTCGACCGCCACTGCGCTTCGAAGGCGCTGAACACACAGCCATCGGCGACAACACCCTGCTGCGCTTCAGCGAAAATGCCGAACCGATCCGCGCGCAAAACAAGCCCTTGCACTTGCCCAATGGCCTTGCGCTGACCTACGGCCAGGTGGTGGCGCTGGCTGGAGATTTCTACGGTGTGGTCGATCGACCGATCAACGAAGGCGCGACCCCGGCTGATCGCCTGAACCGCTTCCACGCTGCATTTGATTCTCTCGCCGTGCTGCCGGCCTCACGCGCCGAGGCCACACAGATTCTCGCGGTCATGCAAAAGGAGATCGACGCGGTCAAACAGGCGATCAAGGACGGCAAAGCACCGCACGAAGCCTACGACGCGCTCGGAGATACGTTGTCCGAAGAGTGGAACAAGCTCACCGGCGGCGGCAGTTTCGTCTCCGCGCTGTTTCCGCTTGGGCGTTATCTGAAACTGGCGGCGAACAACACCGACCACTTCGGCGAATGGGCCAGACTGGCCTACATCGCCGGCCACACCGCCGCCCTGCAAACCGCAGTCGCAGCCCGCACCGATCACGATGAGCAGCAACTGGAACGGGCCTACGCGATGAACGCGTTTGCCGACCACTTCCTCACCGACCTGTTCTCTGCCGGCCACCTGCGTGTGCCACGCAAAGAGATGGCGGCGGTGGTCACGCCGAGCGATCTCGGCTCGCTGGTCACCCGTTTCATGCACGACGAGGACAGCAAGTTCGGCCTCAAGGTACGCAACGCCCACGGCGATCAATGGCGTGCCTACGGCGACAAGCGCTACTTCGACGCCAGCGACGCGGACAACCGCACCCAGGTCAATCTGGCAGTGCAAGCTTCAGCGGACGAAATCTTTGCTGCCTACCTCAGCGGTAACGTGCCCGCCCCTTCAACGTTTGCCGCGCTGCAACGCCTGCCGGATCTGACGGCGGTGCTGAATCTTTCCAGCAACTTCTCGCCGCTGTTCCGCGTCGAGGGCGGCAAGGTGCTGCGGCGCAAAGATGTGAACAACCTCAACGACACCGCCACCATCGATGACTGGTGGGGCTGGAGCACGTACTTGCTGCTCAAGGACTACCACCCGACGGGCAACGTCAATCAGGGAGAATGAGCAATGACGATCACATTGAAACTGGAACTGGCGTCGGGGCAGTCGCTGCAGGGCGCACCGCTGGAGCTGCTGGCGGACGGCAAGCCGATTGCGCGAGGGATTGTGGATGAGGACGGTTTGGTGGCGTTTGCTGCCAAGCCGCGCAAAGCAAAACTGGCGGTGAGGGTGGATCGCTCGATATTGCCGCGCTGAATTCACCGGCCTCATCGCTGGCAAGCCAGCTCCCACAGTGACGGATGTCGTACGCGAAAGCCGCTTCAACACTTCAACTTGGGGGAGCTGGCTTGCCAGCGATGGCGGTATGTCAGGCGCACATAAACCGCCAGACACTCAGCCGCGCTGCGCCTGCGCCTCTTCATGGGCCTGGCGCAGCCTTTCACGGCTGTTGGTCAAATGCAGGCGCATCGCCGCCCGCGCCGCATCGGCATCCTGGCGGGCAATCGCCTCGTAGATTTCCTCGTGCTCACGGCTCAGGCGGTTCATGTAGTGCTGCTGATCATCGTGGGCCAGGCGCGCCGAATTCAACCGCGTACGCGGAATGATGCTGGTGCCCAGGTGGGTCATGATGTCGGTGAAGTAGCGGTTGCCGGTGGACAGAGCGATTTCCAGGTGGAAGGCGAAGTCCGACGCTACCGCATCGCTGGCGTGGGCCACGCTGTCGTTCAGTGCATCGAGGGCGGCGCGCATGGTCGCCAGTTGTTCGGGACTGCGACGTTGCGCGGCGAGGCCGGCAGATTCGACTTCCAGGCTGATGCGCAATTCGAGAATCGCCAGCACATCACGCAGGGTGACCACCGTGGCCGGATCGATACGGAAACCGCTCGGGCTTGGCGTGTCGAGCACAAAAGTGCCAATGCCGTGGCGGGTTTCAACTTGACCGGCCGCCTGCAAACGGGAAATGGCCTCGCGCACCACGGTGCGGCTGACGCCATGGGCTTCCATGATCGCCGACTCGGTAGGCAGTTTGTCACCGCGTTTGAGCAGGCCATCGCGGATCTGCTCGCTCAGCACCGTCACCAGTTCCTGGGCCAGGCTGCGGCGCTTGCGCGGGAGGCGAGGGGTGTCGATCGGGTTTTCCATGGTCAACGTCTGGTCTCGAAAATTCGGCTTGGTGAGCATCATAGCGCACGCGGGTTGTACGATCACTGTCGAGTCGAAACACCGCCCCTGTAGGAGCTGCCGCAGGCTGCGATCTTTTGATCTTGAAAAACAACATCAAAAGATCGCAGCCTGCGGCAGCTCCTACAGGGGTGTGGTGTTCAAGCGGTCACGGCCTGTTCCACCAGATGCCCGCTGTCGATCCGCACATGCCGTGGGTGGAAGCGCTTGAGGCTGCTGCGGTGGCCGACGCTGACAATGCTCAGGCCCGGCAACTGATCGATCAGCGCCTGATACAACGTTGCCTCATCCTCTTCATCCATCGCCGACGTCGCTTCGTCCATGTACAGCCATTGCGGTGCGTAAAGCATGGCGCGGGCGAAGGCCAGGCGTTGCTGCTCACCCGGCGACAGCATGCGCTGCCAGTGATTGGCTTCGTCCAGACGTGCGACCAGATGCGGCAGACGGCAAGTCTCCAGCACCTGCGCGTAACGCTCTGGCGCGTAGGTGTCGCCCGGTTGTGGATAACTCAAGGCTTCGCGCAGGGTACCGATCGGCAGATACGGCTTCTGCGGCAGGAACAGATAACGCGCCGCCGGCAGGCGAATAGCGCCGTGGCCCGCGGGCCACAAGTGCCCCATCGCCCGCAGCAACGTCGACTTGCCGCTGCCGGATCGGCCGCTGAGCATCACCCGCTCGCCCGGCTCCACCGTCATGTCGGCATTGGTCAGCAGGTGACGACCATCGGCCAGGTCCAGGCCAAGATTGTGCACTTGCAATTCACTGCCCTGATTCTGCACATCGATGGCCGGAGCGCGCTGTTCGTTATCGGTCATGGCCTGACGGAAGCTCAGCAGACGATCACAGGTGGCGCGCCAGGACGCGAGGCTCTGATAGGCGCTGATGAACCAGCTGAAACTCTCCTGGACGTTGCCGAATGCCGAGCTGATCTGCATCAGTTCACCCAGCTCGATCTTGCCGGCGAGGTAACGCGGCGACGCCACGATAAACGGGAAAATGATCGCAGCCTGGCTGTAACCGGCAGTGAAGAACGTCAGGCGCTTGGACACTTTCATGATGTCCCAGAAGTTGTGCCAGACATTACCGAAGCGACCGCTCAAGCGACGGTTTTCGTTCGGCTCGCCGTTGTACAACGCGATGCTCTCGGCATTCTCACGAATCCGCACCATGGAAAAACGCAGGTCGGCTTCGAAGCGTTGTTGTTGGTTGTTCAGGCCGATCAAGCGGCGACCGATCAAGTGCGTCAGCCAGCTGCCCACCACGGCATAGACCAGCACGCACCAGAACATGTAGCCGGGAATGGTGATGCCATAGACCTCAATGCTGCCCGACACGCCCCACAGAATGATCGAGAACGACACCAGGCTGACGATATTGCGCAGCAGGCCGATCCCCAGCTCAAGGGTATTGGAGGTGAAGTTATTGAGGTCTTCGGAAATCCGCTGGTCCGGGTTATCGGTGTAACCGCCCTGCTCCAGCTGGTAGTAATTCTTGTCGGCGAGCCAACGGGAGAAATGCTTTTCGGTGAGCCAGGCCCGCCAGCGAATCGTCAGCATCTGGGTCAGATAAAGCCGGTACACCGCACCAACAATCGCCACCGCTGCAATCGCGCAGAAATACAGAATCAGCTGCCAGAACGCCGCTTCATCTTTCTTCTGCAGCGCGTTGTAGAAATCCTTGTACCAGGTGTTGAACCACACCGAAATCCCCACGCTGAGCAGCGACAGCGCAATCACCGCAATCAGCAATGTCCAGGCCTTGCCCTTCTCTTCACTGCGCCAGTAAGGCGTGATGATCCCCCACACCTTGCGAAAAAACTGCCCGCGCACAGCATCGTTGACCGCGGAATATTCAGCGTTCTGATTCATGGAAAAGGCTCGATAAAGAAAAGAACAGACACGCACCGATCATAGTTGATCGGTGCGCGTTATCGCGAGAGTTGGCGATGGCCGTTCAGCGCAGGTTCAGCGACGAACCGGGCGCTTCTGCAGTTTGCGCTGCAGGGTGCGGCGGTGCATGCCCAGGGCGCGGGCAGTGGCGGAGATGTTGCCTTCGTGCTCGGTGAGCACGCGCTGGATGTGCTCCCATTGCAGACGGTCCACCGACATCGGGTTTTCCGGCACCAGGCTGTCGAGGTCGGCGTGCTCGGAGAGCAGCGCAGCCAGCACGTCGTCGGCGTCGGCCGGTTTACACAGGTAGTTGCAGGCGCCGCGCTTGATCGCTTCGACTGCCGTGGCAATGCTCGAATAACCGGTGAGGATCACCACGCGCATTTCCGGGTCCAGTTCCAGCAGCTTGGGCAGCAGCACCAGACCGGAGTCGCCGTCCATTTTCAGGTCCAGCGCGGCGTAGTCCGGCAGGTCGGCCTGGGCGATGGTCAAGCCTTCTTCGGCGGAACCGGCAGTGCTGACGCGAAAGCCACGGCGGGCCATGGCACGGGCCATTACCCGGGTGAAGGTCGCGTCGTCGTCGACCAGCAGCAAATGCGGCAGTTCTTCGCCTTCGACTTGGATTTCGTCACTCATGTTGGTCTCCTCGGGCGCCGTGGGGCAGGCGCAGCTCGGTGAGCGTGCCGCCTTCCTCATGACTATAGAGTTTCACTGAGCCGCCGGCGCGTGTCACGCTGGCCTTGCTCAAAAACAGGCCCAGGCCGAAACCTTTGCCCTTGGTGGTAAAAAACGGTTTGCCGATCTGCTCGGCGATGGCCAGCGGCACGCCGGCACCGTGGTCACGAATGCTGATGGTCACGGTTTCCGCGTCCCAGTCCAGCGTCACCTGAAGATTTTCCGGGCAGGCGTCGGCGGCATTGTTCAGCAGATTGAGCAGCGCCTGGGTCAGATCCGGCGGCGGTGCCATGCGCGGGACTGTGCCCTGGCCGAGACGCTGAAAGCGATAACTGGCTTCCGGACGCATCAGGTGCCAACGGTTCAGCGCTTCGTCGAGCCATTGGGTGACGTCCTGCATCTCCACGGCCATACGGCGGTTGGCCTCGGCGGCGCGCACCAGTTGTTGCAACGTTTCTTTGCACAGTTTGACCTGATCCTGCAGCACCTTCAGGTCGTCCTGCAACATCGCGTCGGGGTGGTCCTGCTGCATTTCCTTGAGCAACACGCTCATGGTCGCCAGCGGTGTGCCGAGTTCATGCGCCGCGCCAGCGGCCTGGGTGGCGACGGCGAGCAATTGCTGATCGCGCAGGCCTTCTTCGCGACGAATCGCGCGCAATTCTTCCTGACGACGCAGCTCTTCAGCCATGCGCGCAGCGAAAAACGTGATCACCGCAGCCGCCAGCGCAAAGCTCAGCCACATGCCGTAGATCTGCAGGTTCTCGCGGGCCACCGGCAGAGTTTCCAACGGGTAGAAACGCGTGAGCATCACGGTGTACAGCGCCAGCGCGATGCCGGACAGAATCACCGAATAACGCCACGGCAGCGTCACCGCCGCGATGGTCAGTGGCACCAGATAGTAGGAAACGAACGGGTTGGTCGAACCGCCGGAGAAATACAGCAGCGCACTGTGGATCACCAGATCGCAGGCCAGTTGCAGCGCATATTCGAGTTCAGTCACCGGCCACGAGGTGCGCAGACGCACGGCAGTGAACACACAGAGCAGTATCGAGCAGCCGAGGGTCATCGCCAGTTGCACCCACGGCAACGGCAGCAGTTGCAGCCAGTAGGCCAGGCCAACGGAACCGGCCTGCGCGGCGAGCACCAGGGTGCGGATGAACGTCAGCCGCCAGAGGTTCTGGCGAGTGGCGGAAGTCAGTTGTACGGGGGCGAGCATGAGCTCTCCTGATGAGCGCTCCAGGCGGATCGCACGGAGTATAACCAAGCCGCGGCTTTGAGAGGCGAAAGTGCGGCAAATGACCACATGGCGCTGGCGGTAAATTGGGCTACAGCGCATGGCTGTCCGAGATCAGTGTGGTGAGGGGATTTATCCCCGATGGGTGGCGAAGCCGCCCCAAACACTGCAATCCGCTTTTCACGGGCAGACCGCATCCGCAGAATTGCGACTGCTTCGCAGCCGATCGGGGCGGTGCGACGTTTCGCTAAATCCCCTCGCTACAAAAACACTTCCAGGCCAATCCGGCGCATCTGTATAGAAGTTGTAACTGGGCGAACCGCAGCGCAGAAGCTAGAGTCTGATGGTTTCACGCAGGGACGAACCAACACCTGCGCATTATTCAAGGAGCCTTCATGCACACATTTCGCCGCAGCGCCGCCCTTCTCGCCCTGACCGTCGGCAGCATCGCCAGCCTTCCGGCGCTGGCCGCCGATGAGCTGCACTACAACCAGATCTCCCTGCGCGCCGAAGTCAGCCAGGAAGTGGCCCGCGACCTGATGATCGTGACGCTCTACACCGAAGCGCAAAACACCGACCCGGCCAAACTCGCCGCCGACGTCAGCACCACCATGAACAAGGCGCTGGCCCAAGCCAAGCAAGTCAAAGACATCACCCTGCGCCAGGGCAGCCGCAACAGCTACCCGATCTACGACACCAAGGGCCAGAAAATCACCGGCTGGCGCGAACGCGCCGAACTGCGCCTGGAAAGCGCCGACTTCGCCGCCCTGTCCAAACTCACTGGCGAACTGCTGACCGACCTGAAAATGGGCGGCATGGACTTCGCCATCGCCGAGCCGACCCGCAAGGCCAGCGAAGACCAACTGCTCAAAGAAGCCGTCAACGCCTTCAAGGCCCGCGCGCAACTGGCCACCGATGCACTGGGCGGCAAAGGCTACAAAATCGTCAACCTGAACCTCAACAGCAACGGCTACCCACAACCGTACATGCGCGCCCCGATGATGATGAAAGCCGCCGGCATGGCGGATTCGGCACCGGTCACACCGGAAGTCGAAGCCGGCACCAGCCAGGTCAGCCTGACTGCCGATGGCTCGATTGAAGTGCTGATGCAGTGAATTGATGTGGGCTGAATGAAAAACCGGCGATCAGAGAATGATCGCCGGTTTTTTTGTGCCTGGGAGTTGTGTTGTTTGATCTGACGCCTTCGCGAGCAAGCTCGCTCCCACATTTGAAATGCGCACTCCTGTGGGAGCGAGCCTGCTCGCGAAGAACGATAACGCGGTCTCAAGCCGGCGGATCAACCCGATCCAGCGCCCGATTCACCGCCAGTTCAGCGAGCATGATGATCTGCTGGATCGCCAGCGCCGTATTGCGCTGCGGGCGACTGAGCTGATCGGCGAAATCACTGGCCATGGTGTTGGCCGAGGCCAGGGACTCACAGGCGTGGGCCAACAGACTTTCCGTGTCGATGCCCGGATGGACGAGGAACATCGAGCTGGGTGGACGCGGTTTTGTGGCTTCGGGGCTTAAGTAGAAATCGAGGGCGCGTTTGATCGCTTCGCGGTTTTTTGCGAGGTCTTCGGCGTGGAGGGCTTCGGTGAGTGGGGTTGTGGGTTCGAGTGGTGGATCTGGGACTGGCTTAGTCATTGGATAACCCTATTTTTGCAAATGAACGCCAGCACTTGCCGTTTCTCACGCGGCGAAGTGGGTGGCAGCTATGTGCGGGGTGAGAAACCGGAAAAATAGGAAACCGGCCAGACCGAAGTCTGCCCGCACACAGCCGCCATGACGCATTTGCAGGCAAAAGATAAGCCGCCTGCAATTATGCGGACACATGGACTGAATCACTAATTTTTCCAGGCTCTCACACCCGATCGCTGAGTTTTCAGCGACAGCTCAAGGCTAGAGAGCCAGCGTCCGAGGGACAACCTGAAAATCTTGTGGGAAGGTTCTGGTTATCCCACACACCTTTAAACACAACCCCACTCCCTGTAGGAGCTGCCGAAGGCTCGGGCCGCGTTCGGACGATCTTTTGACTTTGACTCTCACAATTAAAAGCAAGATCAAAAGATCGCAGCCTTCGGCAGCTCCTACAGGGGGATCGGGTTTATTCAGTTAGAGACCGGTCGGCTGTCAGGCCGACATCGCTGGCAAGCCAGCTCCCACAGTGGTGGAATTCAACCAATAGGCCGAGTGCCAGCTCGCCGAAAGCTTTTGATCTTGATCCACGGGCGACGTCGGAAAGCTGAGCGCAGGGATTGATCCGGGCGTGGGAGCGCAGCGACCGTTTGGCGCAGCCAAACACAGCGAGAGGAGGTGCAGCGAAGCAAACCGTAGACGCTGCGCCCGGATCGATCCCGGAGCGAAGGAACCCCGAGCCCCAGCGAGCGGGCCGAACGCAGGAGCAAGCGTTTTTGGTTACTTTTGGGGCGTTTGCCAAAAGTGACCCGCCGTAAGGGCGGAACCCCAAGCCGCCGTTACCGCAGCAACGGATATGTACCCACGGCCCAGATATACCGAGATAGACACCCCAACAAGAAAAACGATATTTCCGAACACACCCAAATCCCCGCTACCCTGAAAAAACAACCACCTCCAAAACCCGGGGACTCCATGGAAAGATTCACCCTCAAGCCACTCCTGATCACTCTCGCACTAACAGCCATAGCCCCCATCGCCAACGCCACCACCACCCTGGTCTATTGCTCCGAAGCCAGCCCCGCCGGCTTCGACCCCAGCCAATACACCAGCGGCACCGACTTCGACGCCTCCGCCGAAACCGTCTTCAACCGCCTCACCCAATTCCAGCGCGGCGGCACCGACATCGAACCCGGCCTGGCGACAAAATGGGACGTTTCCAACGACGGCCTGCAATACACCTTCCACCTGCGCCAAGGCGTGAAATTCCACACCACGGAATATTTCACCCCGACGCGCGACTTCAACGCCGACGACGTGCTGTTCACCTTCCAGCGCCTGCTCGACCCGGACAACGCCTTCCGCAAAGCCTACCCCGCCGAGTCTCCGTACTTCACCGACATGGGCCTGAACACCACGATCAAATCAGTGGAAAAACTCGACGACAACACCGTGCGCTTCAACCTGAACAACGTCGACGCCGCGTTCGTGCAAAACCTCGCCATGAGCTTCGCCTCGGTGCAATCGGCCGAATACGCCGCCCAACTGTTAAAGGAGGGCAAAGCCGCCGACCTCAATCAGAAACCGGTGGGCACCGGCCCGTTCGTGTTCAAGCGTTACCAGAAAGACGCGCAGATCCGCTACGCCGCGAACAAGGACTACTGGAAACCCGAGGACGTGAAAATCGACAACCTGGTGTTCTCGATTACCCCGGATGCCGCTGTCCGTCTGCAGAAGCTCAAGACCGGCGAATGCCAGGTCAGCGGCTACCCGCGCCCGGCCGACATCGAAGTGATGGAACAAGACCCGAACCTGCGCGTATTGAAGCAGGCCGGTTTCAACCTCGGCTTCCTCGCCTACAACACCACTCACCCGCCACTCGATCAGCTCAAGGTCCGTCAGGCGCTGGACATGGCCATCGACAAACCGGCGATCATCAAAGCCGTCTACCAGAGTGCCGGGCAACTGGCGCAGAACGCCTTGCCACCGGCGCAATGGTCGTATGACCCGAACATCAAGGACGCGCCGTACGACCCGGTGAAAGCCAAGGCGCTACTCAAGGAAGCCGGGGTTGCACCGGGTACCACCATCAATCTCTGGGCGATGACCGTGCAGCGCGCCTCCAACCCGAATGCGCGGATGTCGGCGCAGATGATCCAGCAGGATTGGGACAAGATCGGGATCAAGGCCAACATCGTCAGCTACGAATGGGGCGAATACATCAAGCGCGCTAAAAATGGCGAACACGACGCGATGATCTATGGTTGGACAGGAGACAACGGCGACCCGGACAACTGGCTCGGCGTGCTCTACAGCTGCGCGGCAGTCAAGGGCAGCAACTACGCCAAGTGGTGCGACCCGGCCTACGACAAATTGATTCAGCAGGCCAAGGTGTCCACGGATAAAGCGCAACGGGTAAAACTGTATCAACAGGCGCAACTGATCCTTAAACAGCAGGTGCCGATCACGCCCATTGCCAACTCCACGGTGTTCCAGCCGCTGCGCAAGGAAGTGAGCGACTTCAAGATCAGTCCGTTTGGCCTTACACCCTTCTACGGCGTGGGTATAAATAAGTAACACCAGGCCCCAATGCGGCGCGCACAACGTGACCGGCGCACCGTTTTGGGGCTTCGTTTGCACCGTAAAAAACGGCCGCAAACGGTCAAATGCGTCAACTCTTATACAAATGCGACATTAAGGTACGTTCGTGCCACGCTTTGAGGCCGGCAGTCGCTCTGGATCTTGCATTGGGTATGGCCCCTGCATAAGTATCCGCAGGCACGACTCACGAGGTCGTACCTCAATATTAAAAAATGACAACAAATCATGAGGCCAACATGCTTAAACACGCGGTCATTCCGTTTTTAGTCGGCGCAGGCTTGTTAGCCTCCGCACCTTTCGCATCCGCTGCGACTAACCTGGTGTTCTGCTCCGAAGGGAGCCCGGCCGGTTTTGATCCAGGCCAGTACACCACCGGAACCGACTTCGACGCCTCAGCCGAAACCATGTTCAACCGTCTGAGCCAGTTCGAGCGTGGCGGCACCGCCGTTATCCCGGGCCTGGCCACCAGCTGGGACATTTCCCCGGACGGCCTGAATTACACCTTCCACCTGCGTGAAGGCGTCAAGTTCCACACCACCCCGTATTTCAAGCCGACTCGTGAGTTCAACGCCGACGACGTGCTGTTCACCTTCAATCGCATGATTAACAAGGATGACCCGTTCCGTAAGGCCTACCCGACCGAATTCCCGTACTTCACCGACATGGGGATGGACACCAACATCACCAAGATCGATAAAGTCGACGACCACACCGTCAAGTTCACGCTGAAAGAAGTCGACGCCGCGTTCATCCAGAACATGGCCATGAGCTTCGCCTCGATCCAGTCCGCCGAGTACGCTGCCCAGCTGCTCAAGGAAGGCAAGGCTGCCGACATCAACCAGAAGCCGATCGGCACTGGTCCGTTCGTGTTCAAGAGCTACCAGAAAGACTCGAACATCCGCTACACCGGCAACAAGGACTACTGGAAGCCTGAGGACGTGAAGATCGACAACCTGATCTTCGCTATCACCACCGACCCGTCGGTGCGCATCCAGAAGCTGAAAAAGAACGAATGCCAGGTCACCCTGTTCCCGCGTCCGGCGGATCTCGCGGCGCTCAAGGCCGACAAGACCCTGAAGATGCCTGACCAGGCCGGTTTCAACCTGGGCTACATCGCCTACAACGTGATGGACAAGGTCAAGGGCAGCAACGAGCCTAACCCGCTGGCCGACCTGCGCGTGCGCCAGGCGCTGGACATGGCGGTGAACAAGCCGCAGATCATTGATTCGGTTTACCAGGGCGCCGGTCAGCTGGCCGTCAACGCCATGCCGCCGACCCAGTGGTCCTACGACACCACCATCAAGGACGCCAAATACGATCCTGAGAAAGCCAAACAGCTGCTCAAGGAAGCCGGCGTCAAGGAAGGGACCGAAATCGTTCTGTGGGCGATGCCGGTACAGCGTCCGTACAACCCGAACGCCAAGCTGATGGCTGAAATGCTCCAGTCCGACTGGAAGAAGATCGGCCTGAACGTGAAGATCACCAGCTACGAATGGGGCGAGTACATCAAGCGCTCCAAAGGTGGCGAGAACCAGGCCATGCTGATTGGCTGGAGCGGTGACAATGGTGATCCCGACAACTGGCTGAACGTGCTGTTCGGCTGCGACTCGCTCAACGGCAACAACTTCTCCAAGTGGTGCGACAAGAAGTACGACGGTCTCGTCAAAGATGCCAAGCGCACCACCGATCAGGCCAAGCGCACCGAACTGTACAAACAGGCGCAACACGTCCTCAAAGATGCTGTTCCCTACACACCTATCGCTCACTCGACGGTGTTCCAACCCATGCGCGCCAACGTGCAGGACTTCAAGATCAGCCCATTCGGCTTGAATTCCTTCTACGGCGTCAGCGTCAGCAATTAAGCCATCGCAGCGGCGACGTTCATGACGTCGCCGCTGCTTTAGCTGCCGGAAGTCAGGAATTTGCCTACAGCCAATTCCGTTGCGGATGACTGCAACGGCAGGGGATGTGTCGACTTTTCCTACGAGCATTCAGGCAATTACGCATTTACTGCCAGACCCACGGCCCCTACCGTCGGGTTCTGACCAGTTTCTGCGTGGGCCATCGGCTTGCTGTACGTACTGGATTGAGCTCAGTGCCACCTCAACTTCCCTGGACGGGATCGCGGTGCATTGAACAACACGACAAAAAGAGGGAGCGTCATGCGCCATACCTTGGTTTTTTCCGCATTGCTGGGCGCCGGCCTGTTGGCCGCCACGTCCGCCAGTTTTGCCGCCAGCAAGAGCCTGGTGTTCTGCTCCGAAGGCAGCCCGGCGGGTTTTGATACCGCGCAATACACGACGGCGACCGATAACGATGCCGCCGAGCCGCTGTACAACCGTCTGGTCGAGTTCGAAAAAGGCGCGACCAACGTCGTACCGGGACTGGCAACCCAGTGGGATATTTCCGAGGATGGTCTCAAGTACACCTTTCACCTGCGTGAAGGTGTGAAATTTCATACAACGCCGTACTTCAAACCGACGCGCGATTTCAACGCCGACGACGTGCTGTTCACGTTTAACCGCATGCTCGATCCCGCGCAGCCATTCCGTAAGGCTTATCCGACCGAATTCCCGTATTTCAACGGGATGAGCCTGAACAAGAACATCGCCAAGGTCGAAAAGACCGGGCCGCTGACCGTGGAGTTCACGCTCAACAGCGTCGACGCCGCGTTCATCCAGAACATTGCCATGAGCTTCGCCGCGATCCTGTCTGCCGAGTACGCCGACAAGTTGCTGGCCGAAGGCAAGCCGAGCGACATCAACCAGAAGCCGATCGGGACCGGGCCGTTCGTGTTCAAGAGCTATCAGAAGGACTCGAACATCCGTTATACCGGCAACGAACATTACTGGGACCCGAGCCGGGTCAAGCTGAAGAATCTGATCTTCGCGATCAACACCGACGCTTCGGTGCGCGTGCAGAAGCTCAAGGCCGGCGAATGCCAGATCACCCTGCACCCGCGCCCTGCCGACGTTGAAGCGCTGAAGGCCGACCCGAAACTGCAGCTGATTTCCAAGCCTGGCTTCAACCTCGGTTACATTGCCTACAACGTCCGTCACAAGCCCTTCGACCAGCTCGAAGTGCGTCAGGCGCTGGACATGGCGGTGAATAAACAAGGGATTCTCAACGCTGTTTATCAAGGCGCCGGACAACTGGCGGTCAACGGCATGCCGCCGACCCAGTGGTCCTACGACGACAGCATCAAGGATGCCGCCTACAACCCGGAAAAAGCCAAAGAGCTGCTCAAGGCCGCCGGCGTCAAGGAAGGCACCGAGATCACGCTGTGGGCGATGCCGGTCCAGCGTCCGTACAACCCGAACGCCAAACTGATGGCCGAAATGCTCCAGGCTGACTGGGCGAAGATCGGTCTGAAAGTGAAGATTGTCAGCTACGAATGGGGCGAGTACATCAAGCGCACCAAGAATGGCGAGCACGACATCAGCCTGATTGGCTGGACCGGCGACAACGGGGATCCGGACAACTGGCTGGGCACCCTGTACAGCTGCGATGCCATCGGCGGCAACAACTACTCCATGTGGTGCGATCCGGCTTACGACAAGCTGATCAAAGAGGCCAAGGTCGTCACCGACCGCGACCAGCGCACCACGCTCTACAAACAGGCGCAGCAGTTGCTCAAGCAGCAAGTGCCGATCACGCCTGTCGCCCACTCGACGGTCAACCAGCCGTTAAGCGCCCGGGTTGAAGGCTTCAAGGTCAGCCCCTTCGGTCGCAATGTGTTCTCGGGCGTCAGTATCGATTAACCCAACCGATTAGCCGCAATGCTGAGGGGGCTGTCTATCCCCCTCACGCAAGCGCTTTGCCGAAATTCGCCAATCAGGCCTTTTGCAAACGTTTGCGATGTGTGAATGAGTTCTAAACCAATAACCGGCCCACCCAAAAAAGCCGGCATAAAAAGAAAGTAAAGGAGCTTCACCCATGAAACTGAGCAATACCGCGATATTGGCCTTGGCCATCAGCAGCATCACCGCCACGGCTTACGCGGAAACCCAAAGCCAGGCGTTCACTCCGGTGACCGTTAACGAGAAGAGCGCCCAGGCTGAAGCCACCGGCTTCCTCGAAGGTCAGTCGATCAGCGGCTCGACCCGCAACTGGTACGCCAACGAACAACTGAAGCGCGGCGGCAAGTTCACCTATCGCAAGGATGGCGTGGCCACCCCGACCGATCGCCGTATCAACTGGGTGCAAGGCACCATCGTCAAGTACAACTCGGGCTTCACCGAAGGCACCGTCGGTTTCAGCACCGAAGTGGCGGCGTACAACGCCATCGCGCTGGAGCGTGACCGCGAGAACCTGGCGTCCAACAACGGTGGCGCACCGGGCACCCGTCCAGGCGCAGGTAACAACCGTACCCTGACCCGTGAAGGCGGCGAAGCCCAGGGCCAGTGGAGCAAAGTCGGCCTGGCCAACGTCAAGGCGCGTATCTCCAACACCACCCTGACCGCCGGCCGCATGAACTTCAGCAGCCCGCAGGTTGATGTGATCGGCAACCGTCCGCTGCCATCGAGCTTCGAAGGTATCGCGATCCACAGCGAAGAGCTGAACAATCTGTCCTTCGACCTGGCCTCGTTCGACCGCGTTTCGCCGCGTACCGAAGAAAGCCTGAGCAAGTTTCGCTCCGAATACGGCGCGATTGATGCCGAGGCCGACCACGTTCACACCGGCGGCATCTCGTACCAGCCGTTCGCCAGCCTGACCACCAGCCTCTGGGGCACCCAGGCCGAAGACCTGTGGAACCAGTACTACTTCGGCGCCACCCACGTGCTGGGTGACAGCTCGGTTCTGGCTCTGACCACCGGTCTGAACTACTACAAGACCGTGGACGAAGGTAAGAAAAAACTGGGTGAAATCGACAACGATACCTACTCCCTGTCGTTCGGCCTGACTCACCAGGCGCATACCCTGACCTTCTCTTACCAGGAAGTGAACGGTAACGAGTACTTCGACTACCTGCACGAAACCAACGGCATCTACCTGGCCAACTCCCTGCTGTCGGACTTCAACGGCCCGAACGAGAAATCCTTCCAGGTTGCCTATGGTCTGAACATGGCCGAATACGGCGTGCCAGGCCTGAAGTTCAACATCTACCAGGCCCGCGGCTGGGGCATCGACGGCACTCACTACAAGGGTGGCGGCTACGACGGCGTGCAGTCGATGGACGGCGAGCACCACTATGAATACGGCATCGGTGCTGCTTATGCCGTACAGAGCGGTCCTCTGAAAGCCACCACCGTTCGTGCGACCTATACCGCTCACCGCGCCAGCGAAAACCAGGCTGACGGCAGCATCAACGAGTTCCGTCTCGTGACCACGATTCCATTCAACATCCTGTAAAAACCGCCGACCGACGGCTGACTCATGACGAGTCGGCCGTTCGGTTTTTTGTCTTCAACCGATTGCAGAGGGTTATCGATGAAAATGCTTCCCCTACGTGCGGCCGTCACGGCTGTGTTGTTGAGCGCCGCCATCGGCGTCTCGGCCAAACCCTTGGTGGTCTGCACCGAAGCCAGCCCGGAAGGCTTCGATATGGTCCAGTACACAACTGCAGTCACTGCCGATGCGGTGGCCGAAACGATCTTCAACCGTCTGGCGGACTTCAAGCCCGGCACCACCGAAGTGATTCCGGCACTGGCCGAATCCTGGGACATCAGTGAAGACGGCCTGACTTACACGTTCCACCTGCGCAAAGGCGTCAAGTTTCACACCACCGAATACTTCAAGCCGACCCGCGACATGAACGCCGACGACGTGGTCTGGAGCTTCCAGCGTCAGCTGGACCCGAATCACCCGTGGCACAAACTGTCGAGCGTGGGCTTCCCGTACTTTGAAAGCATGGGCTTCAAGGAACTGCTCAAAAGCGTCGAAAAAGTCGACGACAACACGGTCAAGTTCACCCTGACCCGCCGCGAAGCGCCGTTCCTGGCCGACATCGCCATGGCGTTTTCCTCGATTTACCCGGCCGAATACGCCGACCAGTTGCTCAAGTCCGGCAAGACCGCCGACCTCAACAACAAGCCTGTGGGCACCGGCCCGTTCATCTTCCAGCGTTACGCCAAGGATGCGCAGGTGCGTTTCAAGGCCAACCCGGACTACTTCCGTGGCAAGCCACCGGCTGATGCGTTGATCCTGGCAATCGCCACCGACAACAACGTGCGCCTGCAGAAGCTCAAGGCCAACGAGTGCCAGATCGCGCTGTATCCGAAGCCGGATGACATTCCGAGCATCAAGAAAGACAGCAACCTGAAGGTCGATGAGCTGGACGCGATGACCGTCTCGTACATCGCCATGAACACTCAGCACAAATACATGAGCGACGTGCGTGTCCGCAAAGCGATCGACATCGCTTTCGACAAGGAAGCCTACGTCAACGCCCTGTTCGGCAAAGGCAACGCGACCGTAGCGGTCAACCCCTACCCGCCGACCCTGCTGGGCTACAACCACGACCTGAAGAACCCGCCACGTGACCTCGACAAGGCCCGCGCCTTGCTCAAGGAAGCCGGGGTCCCGGAAGGCACCGTGTTTACTCTGTTTACCCGTAACGGCGGCGGCCCGACCAACCCCAATCCGATGCTCGGCGCACAGATGATGCAGGCCGACCTGGCGAAAGTCGGGATCAAGGTCGACATCCGTGTGATGGAATGGGGCGAGATGCTCAAGCGCGCCAAGGCCGGCGAACACGATATGGTGTCGGCCGGATGGGCGGGCGACAACGGCGACCCGGATAACTTCCTGACGCCTATGCTCAGTTGCGAAGCGGCCAAGAACGGCGAAAACTACGCGCGCTGGTGCAACGAGAAATTCCAGGCACTGCTCGACGAAGCACGGGCTAAAGTAGATCCGGCCGAACGCGCAAAGCTCTACGAACAGGCCCAGGTGCTGTTTAATCAGGACCAACCGTGGATCAGCATGGCCCACACCCGTATGTTTACCGCAATGCGCAATAACGTAGAGGGTTACCACATCAGCCCTCTGACCACGAATAACTTCGCCACCACCCAGGTGAAGTAGATAAGAAACTCCCGGCCTCCCTGACCCCAGGGTCGCCGGGCACGCCTAACCGGCTGATGAGGTACCACACAAGATGTTTAGTTTTATTGCCCGCCGACTGGGGTTGTTGATCCCCACGTTTTTCGGCATCACCCTGCTGACTTTCGCGTTGATTCGCATGATTCCCGGCGACCCCGTGGAAGTGATGATGGGCGAACGTCGGGTCGACCCCGAAATGCACGCTCAGGCAATGGAACGCCTTGGTCTGAACAAACCGCTGTATGCCCAGTACCTGGACTACATCGGCAAACTGGCCCACGGCGATCTCGGCGAATCCCTGCGTACGCGTGAGAGCGTATGGACCGAGTTCACCTCCCTCTTCCCGGCGACCCTGGAACTGTCCATGGCCGCCCTGCTGTTCGCCGGCATTCTCGGTCTTCTGGCCGGGGTGATCGCGGCCCTCAAGCGAGGCTCCCTGTTCGACCATGGGGTGATGGGCATCTCCCTGGCGGGGTATTCGATGCCGATCTTCTGGTGGGGCCTGATCCTGATCATGTTCTTCTCCGTGAGCCTGGGCTGGACCCCGGTATCCGGGCGGATCGACCTGCTCTACGACATCGAGCCGCGCACCGGTTTCATGCTGATCGACACGCTGCTGGCCGATGACACGGGCGCGTTCTTCGATGCCCTGCATCACCTGATCCTGCCGGCCATCGTGCTCGGCACCATTCCACTGGCAGTGATCGCGCGGATGACCCGTTCGTCGATGCTCGAAGTGCTGCGTGAAGACTACATCCGCACCGCCAAGGCCAAAGGCCTGTCGCCGTCGCGCGTGGTGTTCGTGCACGGCCTGCGTAACGCGCTGATCCCGGTCCTGACCGTGGTCGGCCTGCAAGTCGGTACCCTGCTGGCCGGCGCGGTCCTGACCGAAACCATCTTCTCCTGGCCCGGCATCGGTAAATGGCTGATCGAAGCCATCGGCGCCCGGGACTACCCGGTTGTGCAAAACGGCATCCTGTTAATCGCCTGCCTGGTGATTCTGGTCAACTTCGTAGTGGACATCCTCTACGGCTTTGCCAACCCACGCATCCGTCATCAGCGCTGAGGTCCATACCATGAGCACTCCAACATCCTCAGTAGCCACTTCCGCGCCAAGCGCGGATCAAAGCCTGCTGTATCCGTCACCGTACAAAGAATTCTGGCAAGCCTTCGCGAAGAACAAGGGCGCGGTTGCCGGCCTGCTGTTCATGCTGCTGGTGATTTTCTGCGCGATCTTCGCGCCGTGGGTCGCCCCGCATAACCCGAGCGAGCAATACCGGGACTTCCTGCTGACGCCACCGGCGTGGCTCGAAGGCGGGCAAATGCAGTTCCTGCTCGGCACCGATGAACTGGGCCGCGACCTGCTGTCGCGGCTGATCCAGGGTTCGCGCCTGTCGCTGCTGATCGGTCTGTCGTCGGTGGTGATGTCGTTGATCCCGGGGATCCTGCTGGGTCTGTTCGCCGGTTTCTTCCCGAAGATGATCGGCCCGACCATCATGCGTCTGATGGACATCATGCTGGCCCTGCCGTCCCTGCTGCTGGCGGTGGCGATTGTCGCCATCCTCGGCCCTGGCCTGATCAACACCGTGATCGCCATCGCCGTGGTTTCGCTGCCGTCCTACGTGCGTCTGACCCGTGCCGCCGTGATGGGCGAACTGAACCGCGACTACGTCACCGCCGCGCGCCTGGCCGGTGCCGGTCTGCCGCGCCTGATGTTCATCACCGTGCTGCCCAACTGCATGGCACCGCTGATCGTACAGGCCACCCTGAGTTTCTCTTCGGCGATTCTCGACGCGGCGGCGCTGGGCTTCCTCGGCCTTGGCGTACAACCGCCAACCCCTGAGTGGGGCACCATGCTGGCCTCGGCCCGCGACTACATCGAACGTGCCTGGTGGGTGGTGAGTCTGCCTGGTTTGACCATTTTGCTCAGCGTGCTGGCAATCAACCTGATGGGCGACGGCCTGCGCGACGCGCTGGACCCGAAACTCAAGAACGCCGCCTGAGGAGATTCCCATGTCACTGCTAGAAATCAAGAATCTCAACGTCCGCTTCGGCGACAAGAACGCGACGCCCGTGGTCGATGGCCTCGACCTGAAAGTCGACAAGGGCGAAGTCCTGGCCATCGTTGGCGAGTCGGGATCGGGTAAATCCGTGACCATGATGGCGCTGATGGGGCTGATCGAGCATCCCGGCATCGTCACTGCCGACTCGCTCAGCTTCGACGGCAAAGACATGCTCAAGCTGAGCAATCGTCAGCGTCGGCAAATCGTCGGCAAAGACCTGTCGATGGTGTTCCAGGATCCGATGACCGCGCTCAACCCGAGCTACACCGTCGGTTTCCAGATCGAAGAAGTGCTGCGCCTGCACCTGAAAATGTCCGGCAAGCAAGCGCGTAAACGCGCCATCGAACTGCTGGAGAAAGTGGAAATTCCGGGCGCCGCCAGCCGCATGGACGCCTACCCGCACCAACTGTCCGGCGGCATGAGCCAGCGTGTGGCAATTGCCATGGCGATTGCCGGCGAGCCGAAACTGCTGATCGCCGACGAACCGACCACGGCGCTGGACGTGACGATTCAGGCGCAGATCATGGATCTGCTGCTGGCGTTGCAGAAAGAACAGAACATGGGCCTGGTGCTGATCACTCACGACCTCGCGGTCGTGGCCGAAACCGCCCAGCGCGTCTGTGTGATGTACGCAGGCCAAGCGGTAGAAGTCGGTCAGGTGCCGCAACTGTTCGACATCCCGGCACACCCTTACAGCGAAGCGCTGCTCAAGGCGATTCCCGAGCACAGTCTGGGCGCCGAGCGCCTGTCGACCCTGCCGGGCATCGTTCCAGGCCGCTACGACCGTCCGCAGGGTTGCCTGCTGTCGCCGCGCTGCCCGTACGTGCAGGACAGCTGCCGCGTGCAGCGTCCAGCCCTTGATCCGAAAGCCAACAGCCTCGCCCGTTGCTTCTACCCGCTGAACCAGGAGGTGGCGTAATGGCCGTCGTACTTACCGCCCGCGACCTGACCCGTCACTACGAAGTCTCCCGTGGCCTGTTCAAGGGCCACGCGACCGTGCGCGCCCTCAACGGCGTGTCGTTCGAACTGGAAGCCGGCAAGACCCTCGCTGTCGTAGGCGAATCGGGTTGCGGCAAATCCACCCTCGCCCGCGCCCTGACCCTGATTGAAGAGCCGTCTTCCGGCTCGCTGAAAATTGCCGGGCAAGAAGTCGCCGGCGCCGACAAGGCCCAGCGCAAGCAACTGCGCAAAGACGTGCAGATGGTGTTTCAGAGCCCGTACGCGTCGTTGAACCCGCGGCAGAAAATCGGTGATCAATTGGCCGAGCCGCTGCTGATCAACACCAACCTGAGTGCAACCGAGCGTCGCGAGAAGGTCCAGGCGATGATGAAGCAGGTCGGCTTGCGTCCTGAGCACTACCAGCGCTATCCGCACATGTTCTCTGGCGGTCAGCGTCAGCGTATTGCCCTGGCGCGGGCGATGATGCTGCAACCGAAAGTGCTGGTGGCGGACGAACCGACCTCGGCGCTCGACGTATCGATTCAGGCGCAGGTGCTGAACCTGTTCATGGACCTGCAGCAGGAGTTCAACACCGCCTACGTGTTCATCTCGCACAACCTGGCGGTGGTGCGGCATGTCGCCGACTCGGTGCTGGTGATGTACCTCGGCCGTCCGGTGGAAATGGGCCCGAAAGAGGACATCTACACCCGGCCTCTGCACCCTTACACCCAGGCCTTGTTGTCGGCTACACCCACGATCCACCCGGATCCCGACAAGCCGAAAATCAAGATTGTCGGCGAACTGCCTAACCCGCTGAACCCGCCACCGGGCTGTGCGTTCCACAAGCGCTGCCCGTACGCGACCGAGCGTTGCAGCACTGAAGAGCCGGCCCTGCGCCCGCTCGACAACCGGCAGGTGGCTTGCCATTACGCCGAACAGTTCCTCGATGGCGCGGCGTAAGCAAAACCGGAGACCGCCACTCAACCTGTAGGAGCTGTCGAGTGAAACGAGGCTGCGATCTGTTGAGTTTCAGAATCAAGATCAAAAGATCGCAGCGTGCGGCAGCTCCTGCAGGAATCGTGTTTATCCGGAAATAATGTGTTAACCCAAACCTCTTCTCCCCCGATTGCGCATCAGTCGGGGAAGAAGGGGTTTTCTTTTGCCGGCGATTTACGACTGGCTGTCGCCTTCGTCATCGTCAGTGTCCGGCTCGTCAGTGGTCGAGTCGTCATCATCCTTGCTGCCGCCCTGATCCTGATCGCCCGGTTCGGATTCAGACTTGGCCAGCATGACCACACCGGCTTGCCCGTGGGCTGCGTTAAACCCCTGTGATGGTGTGGCAGAACTTGCCCACGCCGCCGTAGTGCCAAGCGTCAACATCACCAAAACCTTAAGCAACAGCACAATGCGTTGAAAAATGCTCATAGCCATTTCCATCCTTTCGTGGTTGAAGCCTGGGGTGCCGATCCGGCGCTGAATGAAATCTAGTTCCGATCAGTCCGGTTCACCAGATAGGACGCTGACCAACCCCGGGAAATGCCCTGGTACGAGAGATCACTTGTGAATAACCGCTATAACCGAATCAGCTAAGCGAGACCGTGCGTTCGCTGGTGGCCAGCGCTTTGGCCTGGGTCGACGAGCGCGTCGCCAGGCAAATCAGCGGCAAGGTCAACAACGCCAGTGTCGCGCTCGCAAGCCATACACTGTGGCCGCCGAAGTGCCCATACAGCTGACCACTCAACACCGGCGACAACAATGCACTGGCGCTCCAGCTCATGAAAAACAGACCGAAATACTGGCCGCTTTTGCCACCCTGCGCGTGCCGCATGACCAGCACATTCAGCGGCGGCATGAAAAAAGCTTCACCCAAGGTCCAGATCACCGTCGACAGACACACGTAAAACAAGCCGGAGCCAAACGGCAACATCCCCAACCCGACCGCCAACAACACACAACCCGCGAGCAATTGCCGACGCAAGCCCCAGCGCTCGCCCCAGTGCGTAAGCGGGATCTGCAGCGCCACCACCAGCATCGCGTTAAGCCCGAACTGCCAGCCGATGGCCTCGGTGCTCAAGTGGTAGTAATCGCGCAGATAGTTGCCCAGCGTGCTGTAAACCGTGTCGAAGGCCATCCCCAGCAACACGGCCGCACCGAGCAGCCAGAGGAATGCCGCGTCGCGCAACGGTGTACGAGTGCCAGCTTCGGTCACCTCATCGGGCTTGAGTACCACGCGGCGCCAGGTGGTGCGCACAAACCACAGCAACGCGAGCAGCGTCATCGCCGCACTGACAAAAAACACCCAACGGAAATCCGTCTGCGCCAACACCCCGCCGGCCACCCCGGCAGCCGCCATACCAAGGTTTCGCGCCACCCGGCTCAAGGCTTGAGCACGGGAGCGCTGCGCAGGCTCGCAATACTCCATGATCAGCCGCTGATGCAGCGTTCTAATCGCCCCGTCGACGGCACCACTGAGCAACAGCAACACGGCCAGCAACGCCACCTGCGTCACCAGCCCCAACAGGATCAACACCCACATGGAAACAAAGAACAACGCGGCGGTCAGCCGCGCCGTCCGCACATGATCACTGAGCAACCCACCGAGCATCGAACCGATCAACAACCCGGCACCGTAAGCCGACAACAGCCAGCCCACCGTCTCGATCGCCAGCCCCAGCTCCTGACGCAGATACAGCGCCATGAACAATTTGACCATGCTGCTCAAGCGATTAATGAACAGCAGCGCCGCAAGCACCCAGGCCATCAGGCTGAAATAGCCGTTGGGGCGCAGCAGATGGACGAGGTTGCGCGTCATTCCATTGACCTCTCAAAGCGACTGGCGGGGACCTGAAACACTAACGCCCAGCACACCGGTTGTCGCGCTCAAGAACATCGATATCTGAAAATACAGAGTCGCCCTACAACCCTGTGGGAGCTGTCGTAGGCAGCGATCTTTTGACTTCGCGTTTCAAATCCAAAAGATCGCAGCCCTCGGTCGCTCAGTTCGATTAGAAAATGGTCGGCTCGCAGGCCGCCTTCGCTGGCAAGCCAGCTCCCACAACGGATTGGGGTATTCATTTGGAGAACGGTTGGCTGGCAGGGCGCCTTCGCGAGCAGGCTCGCTCCCACAGGGAAATTGAGTGACTTCAGTGGGAGATTGGTCGGCCGACAGGCCGCCATCGCTGGCAAGCCAGCTCCCACAATGGATTGGGTATTCATTTGGAGAACGGTTGGCTGGCAGGGCGCCTTCGCGAGCAGGCTCGCTCCCACAGGGAAATTGAGTGACTTCAGTGGGAGATTGCTCGGCTGACAGGCCGCCATCGCTGGCAAGCCAGCTCCCACAATGGATTGGGTATTCATTTGGAGAACGGTTGGCTGGCAGGGCGCCTTCGCGAGCAGGCTCGCTCCCACAGGGAAATTGAGTGACTTCAGTGGGAGATTGGTCGGCCGACAGGCCGCCATCGCTGGCAAGCCAGCTCCCACAATGGATTGGGTATTCATTTGGAGAACGGTTGGCTGGCAGGGCGCCTTCGCGAGCAGGCTCGCTCCCACAGGGAAATTGAGTGACTTCAGTGGGAGATTGCTCGGCTGACAGGCCGCCATCGCTGGCAAGCCAGCTCCCACAATGGATTGGGGTATTTATTTAGAGAACAGTTGGCTGGCAGGGCGCCTTCGCGAGCAGGCTCGCTCCCACAGGGAAATTGAGTGACTTCAGTGGGAGATTGGTCGGCTGACAGGCCGCCATCGCTGGCAATCCAGCTCCCACAATGGACTGGGGTATTCATTTGGAGAACGGTTGGCTGGCAGGGCGCCTTCGCGAGCAGGCTCGCTCCCACAGGGAAATTGAGTGACTTCAGTGGGAAATTGGTCGGCTGACAGGCCGCCATCGCTGGCAAGCCAGCTCCCACAACGGATTGGGGTATTCATTTGGAGAACGGTTGGCTGGCAGGGCGCCTTCGCGAGCAGGCTCGCTCCCACAGGGAAATTGAGTGACTTCAGTGGGAGATTGGTCGGCTGACAGGCCGCCATCGCTGGCAAGCCAGCTCCCACACAAGAGCAAGAGCAGAACGCGCACCGCTCTTGCTCCTCACCACTCAACACGATGAGCGTTAGCTCGAGTACCGCTTTTGATCTTGATCCACGGGCGACATCGGAAGGCTGAGTGGAGGGATTGATCCGGGGGTGGGAGCGCAGCGACCGTTTGGCGAAGCCAAACACAGCGAGAGGAGGTGCAGCGAAGCAAACCGTAGGCGCTGCGCCCGGATCAATCCCGCAACGAAGGGACCCCGAGCCCCAGCGAGCGGGCCGAACGCAGGAGCAAGCCTTTTTTTGCTTACTTTTTTGAGGCGTTTGTCAAAAAAGTGAGTCGCCGTCAGGGCGAAACCCTAAGCCGCCATCACCGAAAAAACGGATATACACCCAAAACCACCCGAAGCCTGGCCGGCCCAAAGGCCGCCAAGACAAAGTCCCAAAGAAAAGCCCCCAAGGCCTACACCTCAGGGGCTTTCGAACAACCCAGCTCAGCGCTTAATGATGCTCACGCGTCGCACGGAATTTCACATCCGGCCAACGCTCTTCCATCAACGCCAGGTTAACCCGCGTCGGCGCCAGGTAGGTCAGGTGCCCACCGCCATCCAGCGCGAGGTTCTCCACCGCCTTGTTGGAAAACTCCTCAAGCTTCTTCTTGTCGCTGCATTCGATCCAGCGCGCCGAGTAAACAGTGATCGGCTCATACGAGCACTCGACCTTGTATTCCTCCTTCAAACGACTGGCGACCACATCAAACTGCAGCACACCGACGGCGCCAAGAATGATGTCGTTACTGCGCTCCGGGAAGAACACCTGAGTCGCGCCCTCTTCAGCCAACTGCTGCAGACCCTGACGCAATTGCTTGGACTTCAGCGGATCACGCAGACGTACGCGACGGAACAGTTCCGGCGCAAAGTGCGGGATGCCGGTGAAACCGAGGACTTCGCCTTCGCTGAAGGTGTCGCCGATCTGGATCGTGCCGTGGTTGTGCAGACCGATGATGTCGCCGGCGTACGCCTCTTCCAGCTGTTCACGCTCGGAAGAGAAGAACGTCAGGGCGTCGCCGATGCGCACGTCCTTGCCGGTACGCACATGGCGCATCTTCATGCCTTTCTCGTACTTGCCGGAGCAGATACGCATGAAAGCGATACGGTCGCGGTGTTTCGGGTCCATGTTCGCCTGGATCTTGAAGATGAAGCCCGAGAACTTCTCTTCCACCGGCTCGACGGTGCGCTCGTTGGCGACACGGGCCAGCGGACGCGGCGCCCAGTCCACAACGGCGTCAAGTACGTGGTCGACCCCGAAGTTGCCCAGTGCGGTACCGAAGAACACCGGAGTCAGTTGACCGTCGAGGAACTCCTGCTGGTTGAACTCGTGGCAGGCGCCCTGCACCAGTTCCAGCTGTTCGAGGAAGCGCTCGTACTCGTCGCCCAAGTGCGCACGCGCCTCGTCGGAATCGAGTTTCTCGATGATCTTGGTTTCAGTGCGTTCGTGACCGTGACCGGCGGTGTAGACAATGATGTAGTCGTCGGCCAGGTGGTACACGCCCTTGAAGTCGCGGTAGCAACCGATCGGCCAGGTGATCGGCGCTGCCTTGATCTTGAGGACGGCTTCGATTTCGTCGAGCAGTTCGATCGGGTCGCGGATGTCACGGTCGAGTTTGTTGATGAAGCTGACGATCGGCGTGTCACGCAGACGGCAGACGTCCATCAGGGCGATGGTCCGTGGCTCGACACCTTTACCGCCGTCGAGCACCATCAGCGCCGAGTCGACTGCGGTCAGGGTGCGGTAGGTGTCTTCGGAGAAGTCTTCGTGGCCCGGGGTGTCGAGCAGGTTGATCATGTGTTCGCGATACGGGAACTGCATGACCGACGTGGTAATGGAAATACCCCGCTGCTTCTCCATCTCCATCCAGTCGGATGTCGCATGGCGGTCGGATTTACGGGATTTCACCGTGCCGGCCACTGCAATCGCCTTGCCCATCAACAGGAGCTTTTCGGTGATCGTGGTTTTACCGGCATCGGGGTGGGAAATAATGGCGAAAGTGCGGCGTTTCGCGACTTCGGCGGCCTGGTTGGTCATGGGAAATCGCCTGGCGGTGATTCAAAAAAGGGCGGCGAGTATAGCTTAAAAAGTAACCGCCGAACCACCGTCCCTCGGTCGCGCAAAACCCCTGCGGCAGCTCCTACAGGTGGCCAAACAGTGTCTAACGTGGGAACCTTTTAAAGCACGGAGACGTCCATCCCCTGTTACGACATTTCGTCAGGGGCTGAAAAATCAGCAAGTTAGCCTGACGAGGCTGCGCTCATGGCTCGCTTTCAGATCGCTTTGCCGGTCCTGAAAAACGGCTACTTTTCGCGAACGCTGACTTCGGCAGCCAGGAATGGCCTTGCCACACGGAGCTGCGCTCGCCGACTACAAAAAAAGGAGTCCGCCTGTGGCTATCCGCTATGGCAAAGGGCTGATGGGAGGTGCGGTGGTGATCGCGCTCCTGGCCCTGCTGGTCCACTGGATCGGCATCAACACGATCGAACACTACCGCGACGATTTGTTGTTTTACCTGCAAGCTCATCTGATTCTCGTCCTCGCTTCAATGCTGGCCGCCATGGTCGTGGGCATCCCCGCCGGTATCTTTCTCAGCCGCCCGAGCATGGTCGGCCGCGCTGAACGCTTCATGCAAATCTTCAATATCGGCAACACCGTGCCTCCGCTGGCGGTACTGGCGATTGCCCTGGGGATTCTCGGCATCGGCAGTGGTCCGGCGATCTTCGCTTTGTTCCTCGCTTCTCTGTTGCCAATTGTGCGCAACACCTACGAAGGCCTGAAAAACGTTCAGGGGTCGCTCAAAGAAGCCGCCGTCGGCATCGGCATGACCCCGCGCCAGGTGCTGTGGAAAGTCGAATTGCCTAACGCCGTGCCGATCATCATCGGTGGCGTGCGCGTGGCGCTGGCGATCAACGTCGGCACCGCACCGCTGGCCTTCCTGATCGGCGCCAACAGCCTCGGCAGCCTGATCTTCCCCGGCATCGCCCTGAACAATCAGCCGCAACTGCTGCTCGGCGCTGCGTGTACCGCGCTGCTGGCCCTGCTGCTCGATGGCGTCGTCACCCTCGCCAGCCGTCTCTGGCTGGAACGCGGTCTGCGCCCGTCTTAAGGCTTTTGCGAAGGAATAGTTATGAAACGATTTAGCTTGATCTTGAGCTGCCTCCTGCTGTTTGCAGGACTGGCCCAAGCCGCCGAAAAACCGGTTATCCGCCTCGGCGCCCGGGTGTTCACCGAGCAGACCCTGCTCGCGGAAATCACCGCGCAATACTTGCGCAGCAAAGGCTACGACGCGCAGATCACCGGCGGTCTGGGCAGCAACCTCGCCCGCAGCGCCCACGAAAGCGGACAGCTGGACATGCTCTGGGAATACACCGGCGTGTCGCTGGTGGCCTACAACCATGTCACCGAGAAACTCGACAGCGAACAGTCCTACGCCCGGGTCAAAGAACTCGACGCGAAAAAAGGCCTGGTCTGGCTGACCCCGTCGAAATTCAGCAACACCTACGCCCTCGCCCTGCCGAAAAAAGTCGCCGAGGAGTATCCGCAGATCAACACCATCAGCGACCTGAACAAGGTGCTGCGCGATGAAGCCCGGACCAATCACCTGGTGGCGCTGGACACCGAGTTCGCCAACCGCTCCGACGGTCTGGACGGCATGGTCAAGCTCTACGACATGAACCTGACCCGCAAGAACATCCGGCAGATGGACGCGGGGCTGGTCTACACCGCGCTGCGCAATGGCCAAGTGTTTGCCGGTCTGGTCTACACCACCGACGGCCGCTTGAATGCGTTCGGCCTGAAACTGCTGGAAGACGACAAGCACTACTTCCCCGACTACACCGCCGCGCCCGTGGTGCGCCAGGCCTACCTCGACGCGCACCCGCAACTGGCCGAGCAACTCAAGCCGCTGGCGCAACTGTTCGACGACGAAACCATGCGCCAGCTCAACGCGCGGGTCGACGTCGATCACGAAAGCCCATCGAAAGTGGCCGCCGATTTCCTGCGCCAGCATCCACTCAACTAAGGAGGAAAAGTCATGGAATTTCTGAACGCCTTTTCCCACCTCGACTGGCAGCAGGTGATGCACCTGACCTGGCAGCACATCACCCTGGTCGGCATCGCGGTGACATTGGCGATTCTCATCGGCGTGCCGCTGGGCATTCTGATGACGCGGTTCCCGACACTCGCAGGTCCCTTGCAAGCCAGCGCCACAGTGTTGCTGACCGTGCCGTCGATTGCCCTGTTCGGCCTGCTGCTGCCGTTCTATTCCAAATTCGGCCAGGGCCTGGGGCCGATGCCGGCGATCACTGCGGTGTTCCTCTATTCGCTGCTGCCGATCATGCGCAACACCTACCTCGCCCTGACCGGCGTCGAACCGGGCATTCGTGAAGCCGCGCGCGGCATCGGCATGACCTTCGGCCAGCGCCTGCGCATGGTCGAGCTGCCGATTGCGGTGCCGGTGATTCTCGCCGGCGTGCGCACTGCGGTGGTGATGAACATCGGCGTGATGACCATCGCCGCGACCATCGGCGCCGGAGGCCTCGGTGTGCTGATCCTCGCCTCCATCAGCCGCAGCGACATGTCGATGCTGATCGTCGGCGCGCTGCTGGTCAGTCTTCTGGCGATCTTCGCCGACCTTCTCCTGCAGTGGCTGCAACGTACGCTGACTCCAAAAGGACTCCTCAAATGATCGAACTTCAAAACCTCAGCAAGACCTTTCAGAGCAACGGCAAAGATGTCAAAGCCGTGGACTCGGTGAGCCTGACCGTCAATGAAGGCGAGATCTGTGTGTTCCTCGGGCCATCGGGTTGCGGCAAAAGCACCACGCTGAAAATGATCAACCGTCTGATCAAACCGACCTCGGGCAAGATCCTGATCAACGGCGAAGACACCACCGACCTCGACGAAGTGACCTTGCGCCGCAACATCGGCTACGTGATCCAGCAGATCGGTCTGTTCCCGAACATGACCATCGAAGAGAACATCGTCGTGGTGCCGAAACTGCTCGGCTGGGACAAACAGAAATGCCACGACCGCGCCCGCGAATTGATGAGCATGATCAAGCTGGAACCCAAGCAGTATCTGCATCGCTACCCGCGTGAACTGTCCGGCGGTCAGCAACAGCGCATCGGAGTGATCCGTGCGCTGGCGGCCGATGCGCCACTGTTGCTGATGGACGAGCCGTTCGGCGCGGTCGACCCGATCAACCGCGAGATGATCCAGAACGAGTTTTTCGAGATGCAACGCGCGCTGAACAAGACCGTGATCATGGTCAGCCACGACATCGACGAAGCGATCAAACTCGGTGACAAGATCGCGATCTTCCGCGCCGGCAAGCTGCTGCAGATCGATCACCCGGACACCCTGCTCGCGCACCCGGCGGACGACTTCGTCAGCAACTTCGTCGGCCAGGACAGCACCCTCAAGCGTCTGCTGCTGGTGAAGGCGGAAGACGCGGCGGACAACGCCCCGTCGGTCAGTCCGGAAACCCCGGTGGCCGATGCGCTGGAGTTGATGGACGAGCACGACCGCCGCTACGTGGTGGTCACCTGTGCCGAGAACAAGGCGCTGGGTTATGTGCGACGCCGCGACCTGCATCGCCAGACCGGCACCTGCGCGCAATTCCTCCGTGAGTTCAACGCCACTGCAGCGTACGACGAGCACCTGCGCATCCTGTTGTCGCGCATGTACGAGTTCAATCGTTCGTGGCTGCCGGTGATGGATGCCGAGCGGGTGTTCCTTGGCGAGGTGACGCAGGAGTCGATTGCGGCTTACCTGAGCTCGGGACGTTCGCGGGGCATGAAGACCAATATCGTTTCGCCGGCTGAGGCCGTGGTCGCCTGATCAATTAAAAGGTCGAATATCTACCCTGTGGCGAGGGAGCTTGCTCCCGCTGGGTCGCGAAGCGGCCCTGCTTTTAAAAAAGCGGGGACTGCTTCGCAGTCCCGCGGGAGCAAGCTCCCTCGCCACAGTTTTTTTGTGTATTCAAAGACTGGAAAAGAATATCAACACCGAGGTGAGCTCTGGCACTCCTAAAGCACCCGCCATATTTATCAAAATCCCCCTCACACCCACCTCTCGCCGCCAACGTCGCCGATGTTGCGCCTAACGTACTTGCCCTTGAGTTAGCTGACAAAAGCGGCGAACGTGCAGGTATTTTTAACACATGAAAATTGGTGGGGAACATCTGTCCGTCATCTCGGTCGGCTACAAAGAGTGATATCCGCGACGTACGTCAGAAGCGTGCAAAAACGCGACATTTTTAGTTGATCTCAGGCCCCTCACGCCCTAAAGTTCGCGCCGAACGTCCATGCTGGAAACGATCCATCCGGCTCAAGTACTGACGACGAGACAGCAAGGCCAAGGGCAGTTACGCCCGTGGCCTTTTTGCTTTCGGCGACATGCCTTGGGAAGTAGGCGAACCAAAGTGGGGATACGGAGGACGTTCATTTACACCCATGTTTTTACCCGTTTGCCCATAGGAGCACTCCAGCATGTCGATCCAGGTCGAAGACTATTTCGCGCGCGAAACCTTTCAGAAAATGAAGGCGTTCGCCGACAAACAGGAAACCCCGTTCGTGGTGATCGACACCGCGATGATCGCCCAGGCCTACGATGACCTGCGCGCCGGTTTCGAATTCGCCAAGGTCTACTACGCGGTCAAGGCCAACCCGGCTGTCGAGATCATCGACCTGCTCAAAGAGAAAGGCTCGAGCTTTGATATCGCCTCCATCTATGAGCTGGACAAAGTCCTGAGCCGTGGCGTCAGCCCGGATCAGATCAGCTACGGCAACACCATCAAGAAGTCCAAGGACATCCGCTACTTCTTCGAGAAGGGCGTGCGCCTGTACGCCACCGACTCCGAAGCCGACCTGCGCAACATCGCCAAAGCCGCGCCGGGTTCGAAAGTCTATGTGCGCATCCTCACCGAAGGCTCGACCACCGCTGACTGGCCGCTGTCGCGCAAGTTCGGCTGCCAGACCGACATGGCCATGGACCTGCTGATCCTCGCCCGCGACCTCGGTCTGGTGCCTTACGGCATCTCGTTCCACGTCGGTTCGCAGCAGCGCGACATCAGCGTCTGGGACGCGGCGATCGCCAAGGTCAAAGTGATCTTCGAGCGCCTGAAGGAAGAAGACGGTATCCACCTGAAGCTGATCAACATGGGCGGTGGCTTCCCGGCCAACTACATCACCCGTACCAACAGCCTGGAAACCTACGCCGAAGAAATCATCCGTTTCCTGAAAGAAGACTTCGGTGATGACCTGCCGGAAATCATTCTGGAACCGGGCCGTTCGCTGATCGCCAATGCCGGCATTCTGGTCAGCGAAGTGGTACTGGTCGCACGTAAATCGCGCACCGCCGTCGAGCGTTGGGTCTACACCGATGTGGGCAAGTTCTCCGGGCTGATCGAAACTATGGACGAAGCCATCAAGTTCCCGATCTGGACCGAGAAGAAAGGCGAGATGGAAGAAGTGGTGATCGCCGGTCCAACGTGCGACAGCGCCGACATCATGTACGAGAACTACAAGTACGGCCTGCCACTGAACCTGGCGATCGGTGATCGTCTGTACTGGCTTTCGACCGGTGCCTACACCACCAGTTACAGCGCCGTCGAATTCAATGGCTTCCCACCGCTGAAATCGTTCTACGTGTAACCCACGTCGATTGAAAAAAGGCCCATGTTTTCATGGGCCTTTTTTATTGGCGCAGCCATGACTCGATACGGGTCAACTGCGCATGGATCTTTTTGCCAATAGCCGACAATTCAGCCTCCCTGTCTTCACGAACGTCGTCAGCGTCTGCAAGGTCGTCAACCTCCTCCTTTAGCAATCGCAAATTTCTCTGTGAGCGCTCCTATTGATAATCTGCCATTCAACTTAGTTCACGAAAACAAATACCCACAAGCCGTTAAATATTAAAAAATACACACATCCCGAACAACCAAAACTCATCCACCACTTATGCAAGAGATTTCAAAAAACGACAAATAATAAACAACAAGAAGTCACACTCAATACCTATACTCACAAGCAAAAGCAATATTAACCTTGAGACTCTTACAACCACTCAAGGAATTAAAAAGTGCAACCCAGTCCAAATCCGCTCATCACCAAGGACGACATTCGAAAAATAAAGAACTACATCTCTGCCGCCAAAGCATTGCCACGCAATGTCGAAGATGTAGAACGCCAATTAAAAACCAAACACACCGGCATTACCGGCCTGGAACTTACTGACATTGTTCAGCTTAATCATACGATCATCAACAATGCCAATTCGTGGATCGATATCGAGTATTCGATGAAGCGTGTGGCCGGAAGTCTCTCGACCTTTTCGGAGGACCTGGAAAGTTTTGGTCAGGAAATTATCGACGCCATCGTGACGATGCCGGGCTACATAAATTACCTGGGCACCATCGACTCGCTGAGCGAAGAAGAAATAACCAGGCTCCCGCCACTGGAGATCGGCACGGCAGAAAAGAATCGATTTGGCTCCATTCAGGAATCTCTCGCATTCATTGCAAGATCGATCGGCGAGAAGCAGCTCAGCAGTCTGGATGTCAGCGAACGTTTGAAGTATTTCAGGACCGATCTTAACGACAACGTTGCCGTGAGTATTGGCGAAAAACTACGTTTGGCCGGCGATGCGCAACTCAACCGACAACTGACCGAATTGAACGTTTCGATTGATCGGGCGAACAAACTCATACAGGAAAAAACCCGCGAGACGGCGCCGGATTTTTTTGATCACATTCTTGGTTTTTTCACCGCTTACCAAGGCGGCCCCCTCGGCTCGAGCGTTTATTACAAAACGCTCGAACTTCAGCAGAGTACCCATTTACGCCCATTGATCGCCCAGCGAGATCAACTCGCGGAGCAGATCAAACAAACCAACATCCTGGCCGGCACGCTTCTGGAATTCCAGTCGGGTCTGGACAGCATGTCGCTGTATGTCGAAGGAGCCATCCAGAGTACCTCGCAACTGGAGACGCTATGGATCTCCATTACTGACTACATCAATGCTTCGCAAAATAAAGTCATGGGTATGCACGAATTTCTGACCCTCAGAAGTTTTGTCTCCAGTTTCAAGATTGTTATTAAAAACTGGAAAACCGTTCAAGCCAACGCGAATCAACTCATCCACGCATTCGACTGACACCATCCAATCATTCAGGAAATATTCATCATGACCAACCTTATTTACGCCCAGCCTGACCTCGGCCGTATTCAAGAAAGCCGCGAGGCAATTCGTTATCAAGCGCTCGTTGGCTCTGCCAACCTGTATATCAAAGCCTTGAGCGATGAGTTGATCGCTTTGAATGCCGCCGTCAGCGACCTTGATCTTACGGCCGCGAATATCTTCACTTCGGCAATTACAGCGCTGGAGACCGACGACCTGAACGAAAACCTGCAGGCACTGGCCAGCCTCAACGCCAGTGAAACTAGTGCTCAGGTTGAAAAAGCACGCCAGCAGTATTCGCACATCGTCACGCAACTGATCAAGCTATGCGCTGAACACATGACCAGGTTGCACGCTTCACTGCACAACGGTGTGTTCGGCGTACAGAGCATCGCCATCAGCAACAATCGTTTCCGACTTGAAGAATTGGCTGCGGCCAAAATCAGTCTGACCCAAGAGTACGACGCCGAGAAAATCCCGCTGGCTGAATTGAAAGACGATGAAACCGTTCTGAATCTGGCCATTGCCGAGTTCGAAAAGCTGACATTCATTGATCGAATCAAGCCATTGCTTGAACAACTGAAGGCGATCATCGGCAACAAACCGACCACCCCTGAGGCGGCGGCACTGGAGGCCGGACTGATTATCGCCAACAAGTTTCTCGACGAAGCCAACGAGCTGATCAAATACAAGGATCTGATCAAGGCGCGTCAGATCATCCAGACGCGCCTTGCACAACGCGAGGAGCGCGTGGCGTCGCTGGCCAGGCAACTGCGCGACAACGACGACAAGACCCGCCAGTTGAAAGATACCCAGAAGGTTGTGCCACACCAGCAAACCTATGTCAGTGAGGCCGGCAAACTGACGGCTGCGTTTTCCGCGTTTCTCGGTGCGGTCACGGCTGTGCCGAATGAAGACGTTCTGCGGCGTGGCGAACGATTGCTGGAACACAGCCAGTCCCTGCGCAATTACCTGATACCGCTGCAGGGACGCTGGTTACGCGGGTGATCGAAGGCGCCTGCCCTCGATTACTGATGGAGAGCAGGCGCCTCGGCGTCAAGGGCCGCCAGACGCTGACGGTACTCGGCGCCCATGGCGCGTATCTGCGGATGCGCGGATGCCAGCAGCGATTCGCCGCTGACGCGCAGGAACTTCACATTGCCGAGCCATAAAGCCTTGCGCAGCCATTGCAGCGCCTCTTCGATTCGCCCCGCTTGCGCCAGGATCGCGGCGTGACTGAACTGCCCGCGAAAATCCCCACCCTCGGCGGAGCGTCGATACCAGTCGTGTGCTGCTGGCAGATCCATCGGGCCTGCCCGCCCTTCCTCCAGATACCGTCCCAGCAGGTTCATTGACTTCGCATGACCCGCTTCAGCGGCGCGCCGATACAACGCCAATGCCTGACGCTGATCGACCATGACACCGCGCCCGGTCGCCAGCAGATTGGCGAGGTTGTACATCGCCCAATCCAGCCCCGCGTCAGCGGCGATTCGATAATGCTGCGCGGCAATCGCGGCATTCGCGACGCATCCCCAGCCATGCTCATGACAACGGCCCAGCATGTTGCGCGCCATCAAGTGCCCTTGCCTGGCGGCGATGGCGAACCAGCGCAGTGCCAACGTTTGATCCTGAGCAATGCCACGGCCATCGAGCAGGATCTGCCCGAGCAACGCCTGCGCTTCAACAATGCCCTGGCCGGCGGCGAGCAGAATCGCCTGCGCCGCACGCGCCGGACTTTCTTCGAGCATGGCGCTGAGCTGCGCAACGTCGAGCACTTCCTCGCGCCGCAGTTGAAAACTCATACGTCAACCCAGCGCCGCAGCAGGTTGTGATAGGTGCCGGTCAGGCGAATCAGCGACGGGTGATCAGGCATGTCCTGAGTGAGCTGCTGGATCGCCCCGTCCATCTCGAACAGCAAGGCGCGCTGGCTGTCTTCGCGCACCAGACTCTGCGTCCAGAAGAACGACGCATAACGCGCACCACGGCTGACGGCGTTGACCTTGTGCAGGCTGGTGCCGGGGTACAGCACCATGTCGCCGGCGGGCAGTTTCACCCGTTGCGTGCCAAAGGTGTCCTGAATCTCCAGTTCGCCGCCGTCGTAATCCTCGGGCTCACTGAAAAACAGCGTGGCCGACAGATCGGTGCGCACCCGCTCGATGCTGCCTTTGGGCTGACGCACGGCGTTGTCGATGTGAAAGTCGAAACTGCCGCCCGCCGTGTAGCAGTTGAGTAACGGCGGGAATACTTTGTGCGGCAGCGCAGCGGACATGAACTGCGGATTTTTCCACAGCCGCTCGAGCATCGCGGCACCGATTTCCTTGGCCAGCGGATGGCCTTCCGGCAGTTGCAGATTGTGCTTGGCCTTGGCCGACTGATAGCCGGCGGTTATTTTGCCATCGGCCCAATCCGCCTGCTCCAGCGCCTCGCGGATGCGCTGCACCTCTTCTTTGCCGAACAGGCCGGGGATATGCAACAGCATGGCGATCGTACCTGATGGTAAAGGGGTGCCAATGGTATTGATTCTTATTGTCTGTGTAAAACCCGCGTGACGGATGAACCGGTAAAAACCGTAAGGTTAAATTGTAAAGAATGTAAATTCGTCGCGAATAACAATGTTTCGCAATTGATACGAATACCTGTTTACCCTATATTCCGCGACCTCAAATCCTTGGGGAGGGGAATAAAAATGTCACGTCAACACGCACAATTGCCGGTCAGTTCACCACGCCTGCTCGCTTCGGCCATTGGTGTCGCCATCACCGCCGGTTCCGCTGGCCACATGGTCTTCGCCGCAGAAAAGACCGACAGCAAAGCCTCCGGCAATGCCATCGCCCTGGACGCTACCGCCATCACCGGCGAAGCGCAGGACTCGACGTCCTACCAGGTCGAAAAAGCCTCCTCGCCCAAGTACACCGCGCCGCTGGTTGATACCCCGCGCTCGGTCACCGTCATCCCGCAACAAGTGCTCAAAGACACCGGCGCCCTGAACATGCAGGACGCGCTGCGCACCGTGCCGGGCATCACCTTCGGTGCCGGTGAAGGCGGCAACCCGCAGGGTGACCGTCCGTTCATCCGCGGCTTCGACGCTCAAGGCGACACCTACCTCGACGGCGTGCGCGACACCGGTTCGCAGAGCCGCGAAATCTTCGCTGTGGAGAACATTGAAGTCAGCAAAGGCCCGAACTCGGCCATCGGCGGTCGTGGCGCAGCCGGCGGCAGCATCAACCTGGTGAGCAAAAAAGCACACCTGGGCAACTCGTTCGACGGTGGTTTCACCTGGGGTTCCGACCAGACCCAGCGATACACCCTGGATGGCAACTACCAGTTCAGCGACACCGCTGCCGGCCGCCTGAACCTGATGAGCCACGAGAGCAATGTCGCCGGTCGCGACAAGGTCGACTACGATCGCTGGGGCATCGCGCCGTCCCTGGCGTTTGGTCTGGGCACCGACACCCGGGTCAACCTCGACTACTACCATCTGGAAAGCAACGACACCCCGGACTCGGGCATTCCTTACACCATTCCGGCCGGTGGTTCGGCGGCACGTACCAAGTCCAACCCGGACAAGCCGTACGCCGGTGGCGATCACAGCAACTTCTACGGTCTGGATCGGGACTTCCGCAAGGGCCGCACCGACACCGCGACTTTCGCCATCGAGCATGACCTGAGCGACTCGCTGACCATCAAGAACACCCTGCGGCACGGCACCAGCATGCAGGATTACATCCTGACTCAGCCGGACGACAGCAAGGGCAACGTCAACAATGGCAGCGTCTGGCGCCGTGCCAACACGCGGGTCAGCAACACCGAGACCACCACCAATCAGACTGATCTGTTCGGCAATTTCTATGTCGCCGGTTTCAAGAACAGCTTCTCCACCGGTGTCGAATACACCCGCGAGGAAGGCCAGAAATCCTCGTACAACGTCAACACTGACACCACGCCGCGCACCAGCGCCGCGACCACCAATTGCACCCCGTCGATGATTGGCGCATCGAGCGGCTACAACTGCACCTCGCTGTCGAATCCGAACCCTAACGATCCGTGGAACGGCGCGATCTCGCGCAACTACGCCGGCACCGACACCAAGGCCAACACCTATGCGCTGTATGCGTTCGACACCCTGGAGTTGTCCGAGCAGTGGCTGGTGAACATGGGCCTGCGTTACGACCACTTCGATACCGACTACAAGACCTACAACAAAGCAGGCACCACCACTTCCAAGGGTGATGACACCAGCGAGTTCGTCACCGGTCAGTTCGGCGTGGTCTACAAACCGGCACCAAACGGCAGCATCTACGCCTCCTACGCAACCTCCGCGACGCCACCGGGCAACACCCTCGGCGAAGGCCAGGAAGGCAACCCGCTGGGCGGCACTCCGGACCGCAATGGCAACCTGCTCAAGAGCGACATGGAGCCGGAAACCACCAAGAACTACGAAATCGGTACCAAGTGGGATCTGCTGAACGATCGCCTGTCGCTGACCGCTGACCTCTTCCGCACCGAGAAAGAAAACGCTCGCGTACAAGTCGACACCACCTCGTACGAAAACGCCGGCAAGACCCGCGTGCAAGGTATCGAGCTGTCGGCCAGCGGCAAGATCACCGACAAGTGGCAAGTGTTCGCTGGCTACGCCTACATGGACAGCGAACAGGTGGACGGTGGCGACCTGCCGACCAACAAGGCCAACAACGGTAACGAGTTGCCGAACACGCCGAAAAACAGCGCCAGCCTATGGACCACTTACCAGGTCACGCCGAAGCTGACCCTCGGTGGCGGCGCGTTCTACGTCGACGACGTCTACGGCAGCGTGGCCAACACCACGATGGTCGATTCCTATGTCCGCTACGACGCGATGGCCGCCTACAAGCTGAGCAAGAACGTCGACCTGCAACTCAACGTGCAGAACCTGACCAACGAGGTCTACTACGACAAAGCCTTCTCGACGCACTTCGCCAACCAGGCGGCGGGCCGTACTGCATTGTTGAGCACCAACTTCCACTTCTGACCGATGTGGAAACCTGTGGGAGCGAGCCTGCTCGCGAAAGCGGTGGGTCAGTCAAGTAGAGGCTGACTGACACGACGTCTTCGCGAGCAGGCTCGCTCCCACAAGGTATGCGCCGCAAGGCTTGGCCCCGTTCATCGACTGAACGGGGCCTTTGTGCGTAATCAAAGAAGCTCTCGACAACCCACGGCATAATGCGCGCCGTGATGACAATTTTCGAACGGACAAGGCGAGCGACGTGTTGAAGAAAACCCTGTTCCAGTTGCACTGGTTTTTCGGCATCACTGCCGGGCTGGTGCTGGCCCTGATGGGCATTACCGGTGCCGCCTACTCGTTCCAGGACGAAATCCTGCGGGCGCTGAACCCGTCGGTGTTGCAGGTGGAAAAACAGGTCGCTGGCGTCCTGCCCCCGGTCGAGCTGGTGGAACACATCGAAGCAAGCGCCGGCAAGAAAGTCGCGATGCTCTGGGTCGAAACCGACAGCGGCAACGCCGCACGTGTCTACTTCACCCCGCCCAAAGGCGAACGTCGCGGCGAGATGCGCTACTTCGATCCGTACACCGGCGAGTTCATGGGCGACGCTGTGGGCCAGGACTTTTTCGGTCTGATGCTGCAACTGCACCGCTTCCTCGCCATGGGCGATACCGGGCGCAACATCACCGGCGCCTGCACCTTGATCCTGGTGTTCTTCTGCCTCTCCGGGCTGTACCTGCGCTGGCCGCGCCAGTGGAACAGCTGGCGCGTGTGGCTGACCCTCGACTGGCAGAAAAAGGGCCGCAGCTTCAACTGGGATTTGCACTCGGTGGCCGGCACCTGGTGCCTGCTGGTGTATCTGCTGCTGGCGTTGACCGGGTTGTCCTGGTCGTACGAGTGGTACAACAAAGGCCTGACCAGACTGCTTTCCGATGCGCCGCAAAACGAACGCATGCGCGGCGGTCGTGGCCCGGCGCCGGAAGGCCCGGCACCGACGGCCGACTACGCGGCGATGTGGAGCAGCATCTATAGCGCTGCCGGCCCGGGCCTGTCGGCGTATAACATCCGCATGCCGCCAGTGGCCGGGCAACCGGCGACCGTGTTCTACCTGCTCGACAGCTCGCCGCATGATCGCGCGCTGAACCAGATCACCCTCGACCCGGCCACCGGCGTGGTCAAACGTGTCGACCGCTACGCCGACAAGAGCTTCAAAGCGCAGCTGTTGACCAGCATTTACGCGCTGCACGTCGGCAGCTATTTCGGTCTGGCCGGACGGATCATCGTCACCCTCGCGGCGGTGTGCATGCCGCTGTTTTTCATCACCGGATGGCTGCTGTATCTGGACCGCCGGCGCAAGAAAAAACAGATTCAGGACGCACGCAAAGGTCTTCAGACTCCGGCCGGCGATGCACCGGCATGGTTGGTGGGTTTTGCCACTCAGAGTGGTTTTGCCGAACAACTGGCCTGGCAGACCGCCGGGCAATTACAGGCCGCCGGGTTGCCGGTGAAGGTGCAGCCGCTGGCGGACGTCAGCGCCGAGGATCTGCGCGAATCGAGCAATGCGTTGTTCGTGGTCAGCACGTTCGGCGACGGCGAAGCACCGGACAGCGCGCGCGGTTTCGAACGCAAAGTGCTGCGCACCGCTGCCAGCTTCGACGGCCTGAACTATGCGGTGCTGGGCCTCGGCGATCGCCAGTACCCACAATTCTGCGGCTTCGCCCGACGCCTGCATCAGTGGCTTGACGATCACGGCGGCAAGACCCTGTTCGCTCCGGTGGAAGTCGACAGCGGCGACCCGTACGCCCTGCGTCACTGGCAGACGCAGCTCGGCCTGATCACCGGGCAAGCGCCGGTCGACACCTGGCAAGCGCCGAGCTACGACAACTGGACGCTGGTCAGCCGCGAACTGATGAACCCCGACAGCAGCGGCGCGCCGGTTTACCTGTTGGGCCTGAAGGCGCCGAGTACCAGCAGCTGGCTGGCCGGGGATCTGGTAGAGGTGCTGCCACGCAATTGCGCGTGGGCGGTCGAACATTTCCTCGACGGCCTCGGCATTCGCGGCGAAACCCGCGTGACGATCAACGGCCTGGAAGAGCCGCTGGAAGTCGCCCTCGCCTCGCGCCAACTGCCCGAGCATCGCGCGCATCTGGTCGGCCTGCATGCGCAAGCGCTGGTGGAGGCAATGGTGCCGCTGGCGATGCGCGAGTACTCGATTGCCTCGATTGCCGCTGACGGTGTGCTGGAGTTGATCGTGCGCCAGGAGCAGCACAGCGATGGCAGCCTGGGCATCGGTTCCGGTTGGCTGACCGAGCATGCTCCGGTCGGCGGCAGCATCAGCCTGCGTGTACGTCGCAACAGTGGCTTCCACCTGCCAAACGAACCGGTGCCGATGATTCTGCTGGGCAACGGCACCGGCCTCGCCGGGCTGCGCAGCCTGCTCAAGGCACGCATCGCCGACGGTCAGCAGCGTCACTGGCTGCTGTTCGGCGAGCGCAATCGCGAGCATGATTTCCTCTGCCGCGCGGAGCTGGAAGAGTGGTTGATCAATGGCGATCTGGCGCGACTCGATCTGGCGTTTTCACGGGATCAGGCGCAGAAGATTTACGTCCAGGATCGCCTGCGCGAATCCGCTGAAGAGCTGAAGAAGTGGCTGGCCGATGGTGCGGTGATCTATATCTGCGGCAGCCTTCAGGGCATGGCCGCTGGCGTCGATCAGGCACTCAACGACATCCTCGGCAGCGCCGAAGTCGAACGCCTGATCGAACAGGGTCGCTACCGCCGCGACGTGTACTGACACTACTCATACCCCATGTGGGAGCGAGCTTGCTCGCGAAGGCGTCGTGCCAGTCGGCCTAATTGTCAACTGATCCACCGCTTTCGCGAGCAAGCTCGCTCCCACAAGGAAATTGCAGTGCCTGTGAAATCAGACAGGCTGCAACTTCTGCTCGAAAACCGCCACCCCATTCAAATCCCGCAACACCACACTCATCTCCCCGCTCTGCGCTTCGATATTCACCTCGCCAAAAAACTGAAACCCGGCAAACGGTGAAGCGTTCTGCGTCGGTGGTGCTTTCTGGAACACCACCTCCGGGCCGAAGGTCTTGTCCAGCGGATTGGGCCCGAAACTGCCGGCATTCAGCGGCCCGGCGACAAACTCCCAGAACGGTTCGAAATCCTGAAACGCCGCGCGATCCGGGTGGTAATGATGCGCCGCGCAGTAATGCACGTCCGCGGTCAGAAACACGAAATTGCGCACGTGCTGCGCCCGCAGAAAACCGAGCAGTTCGGCGACTTCCAGTTCACGCCCTTGCGCCGGGCCGGGATCACCGTTGGCCACCGCCTCCCAGCGTGCGACGCCGGGGCTGACTTCGCCGTCGGGCACGCCGAGGCCGATCGGCATGTCGGCGGCGATCACCTTCCACTGTGCCTTGGAGTGCTTCAAGCCGCGCTTGAGCCAGTCCAGTTGTTCACGTCCCAAAAACGGTTTGGCCGCGCCAAGGTTGTCGTCGTTGGCCCCGCGATAGCTGCGCATGTCGAGCACGAACACGTCGAGCATCGGCCCGTAGCTGAGCTTGCGATAAATCCGCCCGCCGCCATCGGCCGCCTGCAAACGCATCGGCGAATATTCCAGCCAGGCCTTGCGCGCACGGCCGACCAGGGTGTGGATATCTTTCTCTTGATAACGCTCGTCGAGCTGCTTGCCCGGCGACCAGTTGTTGACCACTTCGTGGTCGTCCCACTGCCAGATCTGCGGTACTTCGGCATTGAAGCGGCGGATGTTTTCATCCATCAGGTTGTAGCGGTAATTGCCGCGATAGTCGTCGAGGGTCTGCGCCACTTTGCTCTTGGCTTCGGTGGTGAGGTTGCGCCAAATCCGCCCGCCTTCGGTGGTTACTTGCGCCGGCACCGGGCCGTCGGCGTAGATGGTGTCGCCGCTGTGGATAAAGAAGTCCGGCAGGCGCAGGCGCATGGATTCGTAGATGCGCATGCCGCCGATGTCCGGGTTGATGCCGAAGCCCTGGCCGACGGTGTCGCCACTCCAGACGAAACGGATATTGCGCCGCGCCTTCGGAGCGCTGCGCAAATGGCCGAGCCACGGTTCGCTGGCGACGCCGGATTGCGCGTCCTTGAAATACACCCGATAGAAAATCGCCTGATCGGCGGGCAGCCCGGTCAGCTCAACCCGGGCGGTGAAATCGGTGCGCGCGTCAGCCAGGGGCGAGACGACACGGCGCGGGTGGCGAAACTGGCTGCGGGTGTCCCACTCGACCACCATCCGCGCCGGACGGTCGCTGCGGCTCCAGATCATCGCGCGGTCGCCTTGCAGGTCGCCGGACTGCACGCCGTCGGTGAGTTGCGGCCGATCCTTGACCGACGCGATCACTGCCGGCGCCAGCCCCGGCATCAGCAGCCCGGCACCGACAACCTGCATGACCCGTCGGCGACCAACGTTGAAATCGCTCATGCGTGTTCTCCCTGAAAAAAGGAAAACTTAAGCACGGGATCATGAATCCGGCATGACACAAACAAAGATCGCAGCCTGCGGCAGCTCCTACAGAGAACCTCGATCCCCTGTAGGAGCTGCCGAAGGCTGCGATCTTTTGCCCTTAAGCTTTTACCGGTTCCAGCGCCAACTCAACGGCTTCCGGACGCTTGACCGTCGCATAGACAACAGCCGTCAACAGACTCCCCGCGACAATCGCCAGCAGATACAACAACGCATGATTGATCGCATTGGGGATCGCCAGCACAAACAAGCCACCATGCGGCGCCATCAGTTTGCAGCCGAAGTACATCGACAACGCGCCGGTCAGCGCACCGCCGGCGATGCTCGCCGGGATCACCCGCAGCGGGTCTTTGGCAGCAAACGGAATTGCCCCTTCAGAGATAAAGCACAGCCCCAGCACCAGCGCCGCTTTACCGGCCTCGCGCTCGGTCTGGGCGAACTTGCGGCGAGCGATGAACGTGGCAATGCCCAGCCCGATGGGCGGCACCATACCGGCAGCCATGGTCGCGGCCATCGGCGCATAACTCTGCGAAGCCAGCAGCCCCACCGAGAAGGCATACGCGGCTTTGTTGATCGGTCCGCCGAGGTCGACGCACATCATGCCGCCGAGCAATACCCCGAGCAGGATCGCGTTGGTGGTGCCCATGCTGTCGAGGAAATGCGTCAGCGCCGCGAGCATCCCGGCGACCGGTTTACCCACCACGTAGATCATCACCAGACCGGTGAACAGGCTGGCGAACAACGGGATGATCAGAATCGGTTTCAGCGCTTCCAGACTCTGCGGCAACGCCACATAACGACTGATGGCCTTGGCCGCATAACCGGCGATGAAACCGGCGACGATCCCGCCGATAAACCCGGCGCCCAATGTGCTGGCAAGCAAACCACCAATCATCCCCGGTGCCAGGCCCGGACGGTCGGCGATCGAGTAGGCGATGTAACCGGCGAGCAGCGGCACCATCAATTTGAAAGCGGTCTCGCCGCCGATCTGCATCAGTGCCGCCGCCAGCGTGCCTTCTTCCTTGAACGCGGTGATGCCGAAGACGAACGACAGCGCGATCATCAGACCACCGGCCACCACCATCGGCAGCATGAACGAGACACCGGTCAGCAGGTGTTTGTAAACGCCGGTTTTCTCTTGTTTGGCCGGCGCCTTGCCGTCGCTCGCAGCGCTCTCCACCTGAGCTTCGGCGAGGGCTTTTTTCAGTGTGGCTTCGGATTGCTTCAAGGCAATGCCGGTGCCGCAGCGGTAGATTTTCTTGCCGGCAAAACGCTCGGTGGCGACTTCGATGTCCGCCGCCAGCAACACCACATCAGCCTCGGCAATCGCCGTCGCGCTGAGCGGGGTTTTCGCGCCGACCGAACCCTGGGTTTCGACGTGCAGTTCATAGCCCAGACGCTTGGCCGTCTGCTGCAACGCCTCGGCCGCCATGAAAGTGTGGGCAACACCGGTCGGGCAGGCGGTGATGGCGACGATGCGCGGCGCACGTGGCGCAGCGGTAAGCGGGGCGGCTTCGCTGGCGACATAAACTTCAGCCTCTTGCGCACCGCGACGCAGCACCGCTTCGACATCTTGCAGCGCTTGCGCCGGGGCGATGCGGAACACGCGCTTGCCGACAAAACGCGTCATGTCGATGTCACCGGTGGCGACCAGCAACACCCACTCCGCCGCCTCAATGGTGGCGGCCGACAACTCACGTTCCGGATGCGCCGCATCGACCACTTCAACGCTGGTGCTCCAGCCCTGACGCTGAGCCGCCGCGTCGAGCAGACGGGCGCACAGCACACTGGTGACCATGCCGTTCGGGCAGGCCGTGACAATGGCTAATTTCATGACAAACCCTCTTATTGTTCTGTCAGGGGACGCACGCGCACGCCCTGTTCGAGCCGCGCCAGTTGCGCCGCGTCGTTGATACCGAAGCCGATTTGCGTCACCGCCATCGCGGCAATCGCCGTGGCCGTGCGCAGAGTCTGCTCGGGCGTCTCGGCACTGAGCAGACCGTGGAGCATGCCGGCCAGCAGCGAATCGCCGGCCCCTACCGTGCTGGCGACCGTAACCTTCGGCGGCGTGGCATGCAGCGCCGAGCCGACACTGAACCAGTTCACACCGTCGGCACCGTGGGAGATCACCACGTGCTCGATGCCTTTGGCATGCAGGCACGCTGCAGCCTGGGCTTCGGCGGCGTGGGAGACCACATCGCAATCGAGCGCATCGGCGAGTTCTTCGGTGTTCGGCTTGATCAGCCACGGGCGCGCTTCAATGGCCGCGCGCAAGGCTTCGCCGCTGCTGTCGAGGGCGACTTTCAGGCCGAGGCCGTTCAGGCGTTCGATCAACTCGCGCAACCACTGCGCGCTGACGCCACGCGGCAGACTGCCGGCGACCACCACCGCGTCATGCCCCGGAGCAATCTGCAGCAGACGCTCAAGCAACGCTTGCTGCGCCGCGGCGTCGACCACCGGTCCCGGACCGTTGATGTCGGTGATGCGCCCATCGTGCTCGGCGACCTTGATGTTGCTGCGCGTCTCCCCCGGCACGCGGATGAACGCGTCGATAAAGCCGCGCTTGGCAAACAGGGTTTCGAAAGCCTGCAGATTGTCTTCGCCGAGAAAGCCGCTGACCGTCAGTTGATGCCCGAGATCCGCCAGCACTTGCGCGACGTTCACGCCTTTGCCGGCGGCGTGGGTGTGCATCTCGTCGCTGCGGTTGACCTGACCGGCCTCCAGGCGTGACAGCTCGACCGTGAGGTCCAGCGCCGGATTGAGGGTCAGAGTGAGAATCTTGGCCATTACAGGGCCTCCACTAATGCACGCACTTCGTTCGCGCTGCCCACGGTGAGGGCTTGTTGAGCAAGGGTTTGCGCCTGGTTCAGGCTGAGTTCGCGGATGCGCGCCTTGACCTCGGCGATGCTGCGCCCGGACACGCTCAGCTCATCGACACCGAGGCCGACCAGCACCGGCACCGCCAGCGGATCCGCCGCCAGTTCGCCGCAGACACCGACCCATTTGCCATGGGCATGCGCGGCGCGCACGGTGATGTCGATCAGTTGCAGCACCGCCGGGTGCAGGCCGTCAGCCTGGGCCGAAAGCGTCGGATGACCACGGTCGATGGCCAGGGTGTATTGCGTGAGGTCGTTGGTGCCGACGCTGAAAAAGTCGACTTCCTTGGCCAGCACCGGCGCCAGCAACGCAGCGGACGGCACCTCGATCATGATCCCCAGTTGCAAGTCCGCGACCGGGATTTCCAGGCGCAGGCGTTCGGTCATGTCGCGGGCCTGACGCCACTCTTCAACGCTGCCGACCATCGGGAACATGATCCGCAACGGCCGGTTGTCCGCCGAACGCAGCAAGGCGCGCAACTGCGCTTCCATGACCTGCGGACGCTGCAACGTCAGGCGAATGCCACGCACGCCGAGGAAGGGGTTTTCTTCCTTGGCGATCGGCCAATACGGCAGCGGTTTGTCGCCACCGACATCAAGGGTGCGAACCACCAGCGGCCGACCGGCGAGGCCATCGAGAACGCGGCGGTATTCGACTTCCTGAGTGGCTTCGTCCGGCGCCTGCGGGTGGGCCATGAAAATCAGTTCGGTGCGCAGCAGGCCGATGCCTTCGGCGCCCTGCTCCACTGCGGCGGTAACTCCGGCGCTTTCACCGATGTTGGCGAACACTTCCACGGCGTGACCGTCGCTGGTGTGCGCCGGTTGATGCCGTTGTTCGGCGGCAGCCTTGAGACGCTGCTCGCGGGTATCGCGTTCCTCGGCGGCACGTTGCAGGGTCGCGGCATCGGCATCGACGTGCAGGCGACCGCGCTGGCCGTCGAGCAGCAGCGGCGTGCCGGGTTCCAGCAATAACACTGCTGCGCCCGCACCAACCAGCGCCGGAATCCCCAATGCACGGGCGACGATTGCACTGTGCGCCGTGGCGCCACCACGCGCGGTGAGAATCCCAGCCACGCGGGACGGATCGAGTCGCGCCACGTCCGACGGGCCGACCTCATCCATCACCAGAATGTACGGCTGCTCCGGCTCGTTCGGCGTTTGTACACCGCAAAGTTGCGCCAGCACCCGGCGACCGATGTCCCGCAGGTCCGCCGCCCGCTCGGCGAGCAACGCGTCCTGCAGCGATTCCTGTTGCCTGGCTGCCGCTTCGATCACCGCCATCCACGCCGCTTCGGCGCTTTCGCCTTGCTTGAGGCGAGTGTCGACTTCGTCGGTCAGTTCCGGGTCGTCGAGCATTTCCTGGTGAGTGATGAAAATCTCGCGGATGGCCTTGGCCTTGCTGCGTTCGATCAGGCCCTGAATGTCACGGCGCACGTCGCTCAGAGCTTGCTTGAGGCGTTCGCGCTCGATCGCGGCGGACTCGCCGCGCAACGGGTAATCAATGGCTTGCTGCACCTGAATGTGCGCAGGTCCAATGGCGATGCCCGGTGCCGCCGGGATCGCCTGCAATTGCGCGCCGGACGCCGGGGCAATCAGCACCTCGGCAATATCGGTGATGACTTCGCGTTGCTGACTCACGGCCGGCAGCGGTTCGACTTCTTCACCGAGGCCTTCTTCGATAGCGGCCAGCAGCGCCGGCAAGGCATCGGCGGCGATGCTCGGTTCGGCGATCAACTCCAGCACCTGACCACGCCGCGCACCGAGGCTCAGCAGTTTGCTCAGGCTTTTCACCGACACCGCGCTGTCCGCGCTGTCGACGATGCGCACACGGATTTCACCGTCAAAACTCTTCGCCAGTTGCGCAAGGATCTTCGCCGGACGTGCATGCAGACCGTGAGCGTTGGCCAGCGCAATTCGCGCGCTCGGCCAATCGGCGGGCAGTTCGCCGCCGAGCACTTCGAGAACTTTGCGGCTGCTGGTGGCACGGCCCAGCTCATGGCCGCGACCTTCAATCAACAACGCGCACAGACGTTCGAGCAGCGCCTGATGCGCCTCACCCAGACTGGCCAGACAGAACAGACCGCTGAGCGGCTGGCCGAGGTAACGCATCGGTTTGTCCGGAGTGACGAACGCCAGGCCCGGACGCTTCACGGTTTGCTCGCTGTGCAGCCACCACAGGCCATCGCCCAGCGGCAGCGCTTCGACTTGCTGCAACACACCGGCAAACCCGTTGCTCACACAATCGGCCTGCCGCAGCAGACGCGCGCCACGCCAGACCAGTTCTTCGAAATCGTCAGCCGACACGCCGAGGCCGATCATCTGCGCATCCAGCGCCAATTCCTGCGGCGCACCTTGCAGCAGTTTCAGCAGCGCTTCCGGCGAGCTCGCGCGACGCAGGGCCTGGCCCAGATCGGTCTCGCCGAGGGCGCGGGTCAGCAGTTGCAGCAGACGCAGGTGTTCGTCGGATTTGGCAGCGATGCCGATCGCCAGATAAACGATCTGGCCATCGCCCCAATCCACGCCCTCGGGAAACTGCATCAGCCGCACGCCAGTGGCGAACACCTGATCGCGGGTCTCGGGCGTACCGTGGGGGATGGCGATACCCTGGCCGAGAAAGGTCGAGCCCTGGGCTTCCCGGGCCTGCAAGCCGGCGAGGTAACCGTCGGCGACCAGGCCATCGGCCACCAGATGATTGGCGAGCAATTGCAGGGCGGCGGGTTTATCCACAGCCGATTGGCCCATGGATATCTGCTCTATAGTGAGCTCGAGCATGCGATCTCCTTTTTGGCACATGGATGCGCCAGGATATTGTTTTGAATGGTCACAGCTTAGGCGCTGGTCAGCCTGCTTTTCAGCGGCCGTTTTGGCGGTTTCACGGCAGAACCGGCCAAAGGCGTCTAAAACGTAGAAAATACGCTTGCTGAAACGTTTAATCTAGATTGATCGGCACGTTACTCGATAATGTCTCATCCTTGAAGTCCAACTTGTCGGATGCGCTGCGACAATAGTCGTCTGCCTGAATCGGGTAGGATTGGCGAAAATGTCGCGGCAAGCTCGAAAAAACAAGGAAATACCGGGTTGAAACTCAGTGATATCGCGCGGTTGGCCGGAGTGTCCGTGACCACCGCCAGCTACGTCATCAACGGCAAGGCCGAACAGCAACGCATCAGCAACGCCACGGTCGAGCGGGTGCGTGCGGTCGTCGAACAGCACGGCTTCACCCCCAATCCACAAGCGGCCGGGTTGCGCAGTCGGCACACCCGCACGTTGGGCTTTATTCTGCCGGATCTGGAAAACCCCAGTTACGCGCGGATCGCCAAACTGCTCGAGCAAGGCGCGCGCGCGCGGGGTTATCAGTTGCTGATCGCCAGCTCCGACGACGCGCCGGACAGCGAGCGCCAGTTGCTGCAACTGTTCAAGGCGCGCCGCTGCGATGCGCTGATTGTCGCCAGTTGCCTGCCGGCCGGTGACGACAGCTATCGCCAGTTGCAGGCCAAGGGTCTGCCGATCATCGCCATCGACCGGGTCATGGAACCCGAGCACTTCTGCTCGGTGATCAGTGACGACCGCGAAGCCAGCCTGCACCTGACCCAGAGCCTGCTCGCCCCGCAGCCAAAACAGATCGTGCTGCTCGGCGCACGTCCGGAGCTGAGCATCAGTCAGGAACGTGCGGCCGGCTTCAAGCAGGCACTGCTCGACTTCAAAGGCGAAGTGCTGATCGAGCACGCCGAGTCCTTCAGCCGCGAATGCGGCAAGCAACTGATGGAAGAACTCCTGCAACGGCTGGGGCATTTGCCGGATGCACTGGTGACCACCTCCTACGTGCTGCTGCAGGGCGTGTTCGATGCGCTGCATGACTTCCCGCTCAAATCCCGTCCGCTGCGCCTGGGCACGTTCGGTGACACGCAGTTGCTGGACTTCCTGCCATTGCCGGTCAACGCCATGGCCCAGCAGCACCAGTTGATCGCCGACAAGGCGCTGGAGCTGGCGTTGGCTGCGGTTGAGCAAGCCGAATACAAGCCTGGCGTGCAGGCCATCGCGCGGACCTTCAAGCAGCGTATTCACCGGGACTGAGACGTGGAGCTGATCGACAGCCACACCCACCTCGACTTCCCCGACTTCGACGCCGATCGCGCGGCGTTGCTCGCCGAAAGCCGCGCTCTCGGCGTGCGGCGGATGGTGCTGCTGGGGGTTTATCAGGGCAATTGGCAACGGCTGTGGGATCTGGTGCAGAGCGATGCCGACTTGTATGCAGCGTTCGGTCTGCATCCGGTGTACCTCGATCAGCATCGACCCGCAGACCTGCGCGCACTCGGCGACTGGCTGACGCGGCTGCGCGGCCATCGGCAACTGTGTGCGGTGGGCGAGATCGGTCTGGATTATTTCATCGAAACCCTCGACCGCGAACGCCAGCAAGCGCTGTTCGACGCGCAACTGCAACTGGCGGCAGACTTCGATTTGCCGGCGCTGATCCACGTCCGCCGCAGCCACGCAGCCGTAATCGCCACGCTCAAGCGCTTCAAGCTCAAACGCGCCGGGATCATCCACGCCTTCGCCGGCAGCCGCGAAGAGGCACGCGAATACATCAAACTCGGGTTCAAACTGGGTCTGGGCGGCGCGCCAACCTGGCCGCAGGCGTTGCGCATGCATCGGGTGCTGGCGGAGTTGCCACTGGATTCGATCGTGCTCGAGACCGACTCGCCAGACATGGCCCCGGCGATGTTTCCCGGCGTACGCAATACACCGGCACACTTGCCGGCGATCTGTGCGGCGCTCGCCGAGTTGATGAACATCAGCCCGGAACAACTGGCTGTCGCCAGCACCGCCAACAGCTGCGAAGTATTCGGTTGGTAACACGCCTTCTGTAGGAGCTGCGGCACTGCGATCTTTTGCTCCTCGCCCTTAAAACAAGATCAAAAGATCGCAGCCTCGTTTCACTCGGCAGCTCCTACAGTCGGTTTGCATGCGCTCTGGCTGCGTCGAGGATCAGGGTCATGTGCTGACGGTGGTGAAAAAAACGCAGTAGCGCGAAGTACGCGAAAAGCACGATCAGTGACGCATTCAACTGTTCAGTCACGCTGAGCAGCCCGATCCATTCCATGACCAGCGCCACCAGCAGCGCGGTGCACACGGTTACCGAGGCGCTGAAGCGCAGCAATCCCAGCGAATCGAGGGACTTGAAGCGTTTAATCTGTTTCGGGCAACGCAACTCCAGAGTTTTCTGGCAGTGCGCGCAAGTGAACGGTTCGTTGATTGCGATGGCGTTGAGTTGCCATGGCTTGAGTAGCTGCGTGGTCTGGCAATGAGCACAACGGCCCTGGACTCCCAGGGTTGCAACGGACATGAGCGGCCTCCTCGACGCAATCAGCGGAACACGGATACTGGCTCATTAATGACGAAAAGCCAGCCGTCGGAAGAAAACAGGAATTGGCTTACACGCGTAGGTATCAATGCATTACAACATGTTCTGACATCTGCCCTGCTCCTCCTGTTGGAATGAGCATGTAGTGAGGGGATTCATCCCCGATGGACTGCGCAGCAGTCCCTGATCACTTGCAGGCATGAAGGGACGCTGCGCGTCCCATCGGGGATGAATCCCCTCCCTACAGGTTTCTCGGCAGTATTCAGACGCGGAACGCGCTGATCAGCTGTTTGAGTTCCACTACCTGCGCCGACAATGCCCGGCTGGCGTCCTCGGTCTGATGCGCACCTTGGGCCGTGCGTTCACCGGCGCGGTTGATCTCGACGATGTTCTGGTCGATGTCATGCGCGACGGCGGTCTGCTGCTCCACGGCAGCGGCGATCTGCTGGTTCTGATCGACGATCATGCCTACCGCACCCAGGATATTTTCCAACGCCTGCTGGACCTTTTCCGACTGCCCGACCGTGCCGTTGGCCATCTGATGGCTGACGCCCATGGCTTTCACCGCCGCACCGACGCCGCCATGCAGTTTGGCGATCATCTGCTCGATTTCTTCGGTCGATTGCTGAGTGCGTTTGGCCAACGTACGCACTTCATCTGCCACCACGGCAAAGCCACGGCCCTGCTCGCCGGCACGGGCCGCTTCGATGGCCGCGTTAAGCGCCAGCAGATTGGTCTGCTCGGCAATGCTCTTGATCACTTCCAGCACGCGGCTGATCGACTGGCTGTCGCTGGCCAACTGATTGATCACCAGCACCGATTGGTCGATCTCGCTGGCCAACGCGGCAATGCTGCCCTGCTGCGACTCCACCAGTGTGCGGCCGCTGACGGTTTCATCGTTGACGCTGTGCGCACTGCTCACCGCTGCCGCTGCGCTGCGTGCAACTTCCAGCGAGGTCGCCGACATCTGATTCATCGCGGTCGCCACTTGCTCGATCTGCGTGCGCTGCCCGGCCACCGCCTGATTGCTTTGCGCGGAGACGTTTTCCACCTGCCCGGCCTGGCGCTCGACCTCAGCCACGGTTTGGCCGACCCGTTCGATCAGGTCGTGGATCTTCCTTACGGTGCCGTTGAACACCTCGCCCAGCTCGCCGAGTTCATCGCGGCTGCTGGCCTTGAAATTGACCGTCATGTCACCGGCCGCGACCTTGTCCATCATCGCGCCCAAACGCTTGAGCGTGGTGCGGGTCGAGGCGTAGAAACCCGCGTAGAGATAGAAAATCAGCACGAACACCACCGACAACGCCACCGCCTGCAACACCATGTGCGTGCGGTTTTGCGCCAGGCGCTGTTGCAGTTGGGTATCGAGAAATTTCAAGGTCGCGTCATTGAGCTGGTAGGTCTGCGCCATCAGCCCGGTGACTTGGTCGTAAAACGCCTGCCACGGAGTATCGAGGGTCTCGGCCACCACGACTTTCGCTTCAAACAGTTCACTGGCCTGTTTGAGCGAGGTCTTGCTGCTGTCGGACGGCGCGCTGAGGCTGGCGCGCGCGGCTTTGCTGGAATCGAGGGCATCCTGCAATTTCAGTGCGTATTCGGCCTGGAGCTTTTCGATCTGCGCCAGCAACTCGTCGAAACGGGTACTCGACGAGCTGTTGAGAAAGCCCTGCCCCAACGAATATGAGCCGATGGCCCGGCCTTCGCCGAGGGTTTGGGTGACGCCCGGGGTAATGTTGGTGAGCAATTCGCTGAGCTGGCGGATGTCGCTCTGATTGTCGCGGCTCAGTCCGGCCTGACTGGCGATGATCTGGCTGAATATCTGCGCATTACCAAGCAATTTGCCGATCATCGCGCTTTTGCTTTGCAGGGAGCTTTCCGCCTGTTGCGCCTTGAACGCGCTGATCATTTCGTCGCGTTTGCCGTCGAACAGTTTGACCTGCTCGGGATCGTCGGTCATCGCCTGCAGACCTTGCAAGCGCGCCAGCACGGCTTGCTCCAAGCTGCTGATCTGCGCCTCGAGGTTGTCGGCCTTGCCGGACTGCCCGAGGACGACGTTGATCTGTACCAGATTGTTCAGGGTTTCCAGATCCCGGCGCAGGCTCAGGCTGCTGCCCAGCAGATCGAGGCTCTGCAATTCGACCCGGGTGCCCTGGAATTCGCGGTAGGAATCGCGCACCAGATAGAAATTGGTCACCAGCATCGGCACCAGAAACAGCACGCTGATCAGGCTGAACTTCATGCCGAAGCTCAGACGGTTCATCAGCGAGACGGCGGGATAGAGCAAGCTCTTCACTGGAAGTCTCCCTTGGTTTTTCTTGTTTTTATTGGCAGGCGCAGGGCGACAGCAGATAGCCACTATCGGGCGCTGTCTCTGTATAGCTCAAATCGGCGGGAGGTTTTGTAACTTAAGGTTAACGACTACGCTGCGCCGGTCACTGACCTGTGGCGAGGGGATTTATCCCCGATGGGCTGCGCAGCAGCCCATTAAGATATTGGGGCCGCTGCGCGCCCCATCGGGGATAAATCCCCTCACCACAATGAATTTCACGGGCGAGTATCAGTGAATCAAGACTGTCCACAAGGCAAACCCGGCATACCACAGCACTGCCGCGCGCAGCAGCAGTTCCCACAGGCAATCGAGGGTGTTGATGCCTTCAGGGCCGACCACCGGCGGCGGGATCTCGCCTGCTGCCAGACCGACCTTGTTGATCAGATGCGCGGCGCTGATGTTCCAGTTCAACAGCTCGTGCAACATCACCCGGCTGACCGCGACGAAGTTGCCAACCAGTGCAAGGCTGGCAGCCAGCAGGCGCACCGGCAACCAGTCAAAGGCGTGACGTAACTGGGCGGCACGTTCGGCGAGCGCCGGGTTCTGGCTGTTTTCTTCCGCCAACGCCAGCAAGCGATAAGCTAGCGCCGCCACAGGACCGAGCACGAAGTACCAGAAAATCACCGCGAAGAAGCTCTGATAGGCCTCCCATAACAGATGCCCCTGGACCCTATCCAGCAACTGCTCGCCGCTGTCGGCGCAGATGTCCAGATCACGTTTGGCCACATGCGCGGCCGCTTGCAGGTCTTCGCGACGCCAGGCGTCACGAAACGGCCCGAGGCCACCGAGCAGATCACCGCGTCCCAGCGCATAAATCACCACCAGCAAATGCACCGGTAGCGCCAGCAGGCCATAAGCGACAGGTTCCAGCACCAGCAGCAACAAGCCGAGCAGCGCCACCGGCAGCAACACCAGAATGATCAGCACCAGCCACGGCCGATTCGATAATCGTGGGCTGCTTTCGAGTTTGTGCAGCTCGCGGATCCATCCGCCATCGCGTTGAACCCGATGGCGCAAGGCCGAGAACTTCTCGATCCAGACCGCCAGCAGTAACACCAGAAAACTCATTGTCCTTCCTCTTGTGCCAGGGCTGCGCGGTAACGCGCCCAGTCGAATGCCGGGCCAGGATCGGTCTTGCGCCCGGGTGCGATGTCGCTGTGCCCGCAGATACGGGCGCCGGTGATGGCCGGAAATGCGGTTTGCAGCTGACGCGTCAGCGTGATCAGCGCCTGATACTGCGCATCGGTAAAGGGCAGATCATCGGTGCCTTCGAGCTCGATGCCCACGGAAAAATCGTTACAGGTTTCCCGGCCTTCGAACATCGACACGCCAGCATGCCACGCCCGCTCCAGACAGGAGACAAACTGGGTGACGCTGCCGTCACGTTCGATCAGAAAATGCGCCGAGACGCGCAAGTCGGCAATCCCAGCAAAATAGGGATGCTCGGTGACATCCAGACGATTCTGGAAAAATTCCTGCACCTTGCCGGTGGCGAACTGCGCCGGCGGCAGGCTGATGTTGTGGATCACCAACAGGGAGATTTCGCCCGCGGGGCGTTCATTGAAGTTGGGTGATGGGCAGACCTGCACCCCGTGACACCACCCGCTAGCGGGATCCAACTGCATACCGATTCCTTCAACGCCGACTGTGTTGGCGCCCAGTATGCCGTGATCAGCCCCCGGCGCGCGATCACTTGCCGCGATTGAGTCGCCGCAGATTGCCAAGCACCGACTCCAGCGCCCGATCGAACAGTAAAGTGTCATCCAGTGCCCGTACCGCGCCCCGGCGGAATTCAAGGGCCAGGTCGATGCGGCTGCGCTCCAGCACTTTCATCCCGGTGCGGTCGACGAACACGTATTTGCCGGTAGCCTCGATGATCGCTGCCAGCTTGCAGCGCAGGCTGTGCTCGTCGTCTTCCTGGAAGGCGACCCAACTGCCCAGACGCAGTTGCTCCACCTGACGCAGGCCGGGGTCGTCATGCGCCAGGCCGCTGGCATTCAGGCCGGTCGCGCCCTCATCGGCGCTGCGCAGGGTAATGTGCTGCGACACTTCAACCAGCGCCGGCGCATCGGTTGGCGGCTCGGTTGAGGGCTCAAGCACCCGCACATGCAACGCTTCCAGCTCGCTGAAAAATTCGCTGGTGGCGAACGGATCGAACGCCGAACTGCTCAGGCCATCACGCAATGATTTGAGCAAACCGGGCACCAGCGCCAGCAATCGCAGACCGGCGTCCGCCTCGTCATGACGCTGCACGCTCCAGATCAATTGTTCCATGGTCTGGACATCGGCCTGCCATTCAGCCGACTGGTCGCCATGCTTGAGGCACGTCAGCAGCAGTACTTTGCTCCACGCATCACGCACGAACATTACCACCGAAGGCGGCAGGACTTTCCCCAGCAGCGCCAGATTCAACACCTGCTCGACCCGCTGCCGGGCCAACTCGGTTTTCGCTCGCCCTTCCTCGGCGTCGCGCAAACGCTGCTCAAGCAATTCGCTGCGCCGCCGCTCATCGCTGGTGAAGGCGAGGAAGTCTGCGAGCAATTCGGAGAAGATCGCCGGGTCGTCAACGAACTCGGTGAGCAGGCGCTGCACCACTTGTTCGATGCGCAGATAAAGGCTGTCACGCGCCTCGCCGCTGCAATCGCCCCAGCCCATGGCGGCATCGGCGATTTCATTGAGCAGGCGTCGCGCCGGGTGGCTGCCGCGGCTGAAGAAGCTTTTGTCGAGCACCGCCACTTTGAGCATCGGAATCTGCAAACGGGCGATCAACGCCTTGAGCGAATCCGGCAGGTTAGGGTCTTCGAGGATGCAGTCGAAGACCATCGCGATCAGGTTGATCACATCTTCATCCGCACCGTCGACGATGCGCGATTTGCCGCTCCTGACGCTGACCCGCGTCAGCAACTGTTCGAGCTGGTTGCGCAGGTCGAAGTCATCCTGCGCCGCCAGCGCCGGTACGTATTGCTGCAGATGCGAGAGCAGGCGCAGCAGATCGCGGGTACTGATCGGTTGCGTCGCGACGCTCGGCTCCAGGGTCGGCGCGACGCTGCCGCGCACGTGCCGGAGCAACTCCTGCAACGCGGCGAAAACTTCCTGTACGCCTTCGTCGGCGGGAGCCGGCTCGTCGCTTTCTTCGCTGCTGATGCTCGCTGCCGCACGCTCGACCGCGCGACGCGCAGGTGCCGGTTTCAACTCGGGCAGCACGCCAGTGGCGACCAGCAATTGATTGGCTTCGGCGTACAACGGCTCGGTGTCGGCCAGCACGTAGCGTTCGAACAGTTTGAGCAAGATCAGCTTGACCTTGATCTCCACCCCCAGGTTGCGCCCGGCTTGCAGAAAAAACTCGCAGAGCATCGTCGGCCCGAGCGGGTTGTGCTGGTTGTCGAAATTCTTGCCCAGCAACACGTTGAGCCGCGCAGTCAGTTGATCGAGGGCAAAGCCGTCACGCTTGAGCACCCGACCGACCATGGTCTCGACCGCTACATTGCGCTCCATGTCGTCGGTCCGCGGTGCCGACTCTTCGAACATCAACGAATCGGGCAACGTGTGCTGAACGGGGTCGTACTGGATGAGGGCGACGAAGGCTTCGAAAAATTGTTCGAGAAACCCGCGCTCGATGTTTTTGCGTTTGAGGCGCAGGTCGCGCATGGCTTCGAAAAAGATGTTCTGTTCGACATCGTTGCGCGCCCGGTCGGCCATTTCGAACAGGGTGTCGTCGGCGTTATCGAACAACTCCTGCAAACCGTGGCGCAGTTGCTGGGCCGCCTTGTCGCGGACCTGAAGCAGAATCACAGGCAGGCGGGCGAGCGGCGAGTGATTCGCCTGATCGGTAGCGGCCTTGTGCAAAGGCACTACATTCCCGTCGTTGTGCATCCAAGCCTCCTGAAACGGTGATTCCACTGGGCAGATACCGCGCGATTCCCTGTGGGAGCGGGCTTGCTCTCACATCAGCGTCAAAGCCATGACGTCAAATGCAAGGCGGATTATCTTGCAAAACTTGTCGCGGGCGCTATAGCCATCAGGGTTTCCCCTATGCCTGCAACACCTTCCAGTGACCACGAGAAGCATTGCTTTGCTCACAGAAAATCGACCAGTTGCAGTCTGCCACGCGCGTTCTCGCCTTGGGTTGGCTCTCGCCATGCCCCTATAATCGGCGCACTTAGTTTGTGGAGCCCGTTATGCCGAATCTACGTCTCGCTGATCTGACCGCCGAAATCGAAGCCAACGTGCGCCGCGCGTTGCTCGAAGACGTCGGCAGCGGCGACATCACCGCGCAACTGATCCCGGCCGAACGTCTGGCCAAAGCCACCATCATTACTCGTGACGACGCCGTCATCTGCGGCACGGCGTGGGTCGACACGGTGTTTCGCCAGCTCGATCCGCGCGTCGCGGTGCATTGGCAGGTGCGGGATGGCGAACGGGTCAAACCCAATCAGCCGTTGTTTCACCTGGAGGGCCCGGCGCGTTCACTGCTGACGGGCGAGCGCAGCGCGCTGAACTTCCTGCAACTGCTGTCCGGCGTGGCGACGCGTGCGCAGTACCTGGCGGACTTCGTGGCCCAGACCCAGGTCAAGCTGCTGGATACCCGCAAGACCCTGCCGGGCCTGCGTCTGGCACAGAAATACGCAGTGACCTGCGGCGGCTGCCACAACCACCGCATCGGCCTCTACGATGCGTTTCTGATCAAGGAAAACCACATCGCCGCCAGCGGCGGCATCGCGCAGGCCATCGCCGCCGCGCACAAGATCGCGCCGGGCAAACCGGTGGAAGTCGAAGTGGAAAGCCTGGAAGAGCTGAAAGAAGCGCTGGCAGCCGGCGCCGACATCATCATGCTCGACGAGTTGAGCCTGGACGACATGCGCGAAGCCGTGCGCCTGAACGGCGGCAAGGCCAAACTGGAAGCCAGTGGCGGCATCAACGAAAGCACGCTGCTGCCGATCGCCGAGACCGGGGTCGATTACATCTCGATCGGTGCGATGACCAAGGATGTGAAGGCAGTGGACCTGTCGATGCGTCTGAGCCTCTGAGGCCCTCACGCCATAAAAAACGCCAGCCCGGTCAAGGCTGGCGTTTTTGTTTCAGACCACCAGATTGTTCATCTCGCAGTACTCTTCCCAATCGACGCCCAACACTTCGGCCGCCTCCTTGTGCAGTTCCAGACGCTTGGCCTCAAACTCTTCAGGGGTGCTGGTGTACTTGAGCGTCAACTCCCACGGCTGCAAGCCCTGGGCCTCGGCTTCGTCCTCGAACGCCCACTGGATCTGGTCCTTCTGCTCATCAGGACTCAGGTCCTTGATCTCTTCCAGCAGTTGGGGCGCATCGAGCTTGTATTTCTCCAGCGCTTGTTCGTGACGTTGCTCTTGAGTTAATTCGGTCATGGCGTTCTCGCTGATCGTAAGAATGGAGGATGGATCTGGATCATCAAGGATCTCTCTGACGCGGACTGTCCGGCCTTCGGAACCATTCGGGATCATCTGAAAACTGCTGGGCGATGCTCATGCAGGCATCGAATATAGGACGTTTGCATGACGAATTACACGGCTCTTTACATCTCTCGAACAAAAACTTGACCTGCGGAACATAAATCCGGATTTTGAATCATAGCGATGTGCCACTTCGGCACTCACTCTTGCTGTTCACAAGGAAAACCAGTGATGCGCAGCTTTTCGAAGAATTGTTCCGTTGTGTCTGCCAGTGCCTTGCTCGCCGCCATGCTGTTGCCGGCCAGCGCCATGGCGCTTGAATTGAGCAACAGCAGCTCATCCTATGGCGACAAGGTTTCGCTGATTCACAATGACTACGGCAAGGATGTTGTCATCAAAAGCGATATCAGCATTGATGAACTGCAAAAGATCCGCGATACCGTCCGCGATCAGTCACGCCAGATTGAAGAACTCAAACGCAGCAGCGGTTCGAGCTCGAACTCCAGCAGCAAGGAAATCGATGACCTGAAGAGCAAGGTCAAGGATCAGGACCGGCAACTGGATACCCTCGGACGCCAGGTCGAAGACCTCAAGCGCAACAGCGGCTCGAGCTCGAATTCCGCCAGCAGCGAGATTTCCAGCCTGAAGCAGAAAATCAATGATCAGGATCGCGCCATGGATCAGCTCAAACGTACCGTCGAGGATCTGAGCCGCAAAGTGAAATAAGGGAAGTGGTGCCCGAGACAGGAATCGAACCTGCGACCTTCGCGTTACGAGTGCGCTGCTCTACCGGCTGAGCTACACGGGCGGTGGGCTAAACCTAGCACCGGTTTTCATAAAAGCAAAGATCGCAGCCTGCGGCAGCTCCTACACGATCGTTAACACACCTGTTGTGTAGGAGCTGCCGCAGGCTGCGATCTTTTGATCTTTAAGCGCGACAAAAAAAATGCCCCGCCGTTTTCACGGCGGGGCATTTTCATTGCGCTGAAGCTGGGGGCTGATTAAACGCCCGAAGCCTTGGCCGCTGCCACGTCTTTGATGGACAGCTTGATACGGCCGCGGTTGTCCACGTCCAGTACCAGCACTTCCACTTCCTGGCCTTCTTTCAGGATGTCGGTGACTTTCTCTACGCGAGCGTCGCTCAGCATCGAGATGTGCACCAGACCGTCCTTGCCCGGCAGGATGTTGACGAATGCGCCGAAGTCGACGATGCGCTCAACCTTGCCGACGTAGATCTTGCCGATCTCGGCTTCTGCAGTGATGCTCAGAACGCGCTGACGAGCAGCTTCTGCGGCATCCTTGGTTTCGCCGAAGATCTTGATCGAACCGTCGTCTTCGATGTCGATCGAAGCCTTGGTTTCTTCGCAGATCGCACGGATGGTCGCGCCACCTTTACCGATAACGTCACGGATCTTGTCGGTGTCGATCTTCATCGCGATCATGGTCGGCGCGTTGGCCGACAGCTCGGTACGCGACTGACCGATGATCTGGTTCATCTGGCCGAGGATGTTCAGGCGCGCTTCCAGGGCCTGGCCCAGAGCGATTTCCATGATCTCTTCGGTGATGCCCTTGATCTTGATGTCCATCTGCAGCGCAGTAACGCCTTTGGCGGTACCGGCTACTTTGAAGTCCATGTCGCCCAGGTGGTCTTCGTCACCCAGGATGTCGGTCAGGACGGCGAACTTCTCGCCTTCCTTGACCAGACCCATGGCGATACCGGCAACCGGCGCCTTCATTGGAACACCAGCGTCCATCAGCGCCAGGGAAGCGCCGCAAACGGAAGCCATCGAGCTGGAACCGTTGGATTCGGTGATTTCCGACACGACACGGATGGTGTACGGGAACACGTCAGCGGCCGGCAGCATGGCCGAAACCGAACGACGGGCCAGACGGCCGTGACCGATTTCACGACGACCGGCGCCACCCATGCGACCACACTCGCCCACCGAGAACGGAGGGAAGTTGTAGTGCAGCATGAACGGGTCTTTTTTCTCGCCTTCCAGGGTGTCCAGCAGCTGTGCGTCACGGGCAGTACCCAGTGTCGCGACTACCAGAGCCTGGGTTTCACCACGGGTGAACAGCGCCGAACCGTGAGTCTTCGGCAGCACGCCGACTTCGATGTTCAGCGGACGTACGGTGCGGGTGTCGCGGCCGTCGATACGTGGCTTGCCGTTAACGATGTTTTCGCGAACGGTGCGGTATTCGATCTCGCCGAAAGCGGCTTTGACGTCGGCAGCCGAAGGCTGGCCTTCTTCACCGGACAGCTTGGCCACAACCTGGTCTTTCAGCTCGCCCAGACGTGCGTAGCGGTCAGCCTTGACGGTGATGGTGTAAGCCTGGGAGATCGCTTCGCCGAACTCGGCACGGATCGCGCCCAGCAGTTCGGTGGCTTCTGGAGCCGGAGCCCAGGTCCAGGTTGGCTTGGCGGCTTCAGCGGCCAGTTCCTTGACGGCGTTGATCACCACCTGGAACTCGTCGTGAGCAAACAGTACTGCGCCCAGCATCTGGTCTTCGGTCAGCTCTTTGGCTTCCGATTCAACCATCAGTACGGCGTCGGAAGTACCGGCGACGACCATGTCCAGGCTCGAAGCAGCTTGCTGCTCGTAGGTCGGGTTCAGCAGGTAGCCGGTGCTTTCGTGGAAAGCGACGCGAGCGGCGCCGATCGGGCCGTCGAACGGAATGCCCGAGATGGCCAGGGCAGCCGAGGTACCGATCATCGCAGCGATGTCCGGATCGGTCTTCTTGCTGGTGGAAACGACGGTGCAGACAACCTGCACTTCGTTCATGAAGCCTTCCGGGAACAGCGGACGGATCGGACGGTCGATCAGTCGGGAAGTCAGGGTTTCTTTCTCGGAAGGACGGCCTTCACGCTTGAAGAAACCGCCAGGGATCTTACCGGCAGCGTAAGTTTTTTCCTGGTAGTGAACGGACAGAGGGAAGAAGCCCTTGCCTGGATCGGCTTGCTTGGCACCGACTACGGTCACCAATACGCTGACGTCGTCGTCAACGGTGACCAATACTGCGCCGGAGGCCTGACGGGCGATACGGCCGGTCTCGAGGGTAACGGTCGACTGACCGAACTGGAATTTTTTGATTACCGGGTTCACGGTGTCCTACCTTCTTTGTGGCTCTTGGGGGAACTGGTTTCTTGCGAAATTCTTGGGCAATGTCGGGAATCGGCCCGCTGACTGTCCGGGTAAAACGGTAGTGCAGATAAAACTTGAGGCTGGGAGCCTGCCAGCCACCAGCGGAAAACCGCTGATGCCTGACAGACAACCAACCTCATAGCGCAATCGCTGATTAGCGACGCAGACCCAGGCGGCCGATCAGAGCGCTGTAACGGCTCAGATCCTTGCCTTTCAGGTAGTCCAGCAGCTTGCGACGCTGGTTTACCATGCGGATCAGACCACGACGGGAGTGGTGGTCTTTACCGTTGGCCTTGAAGTGACCTTGCAGTTTGTTGATGTTGGCGGTCAGCAGTGCAACTTGCACTTCTGGCGAACCAGTATCACCAACAGCTTGCTGGTAGTCGGCAACGATTTGAGCTTTTTCTTGAACGTCGAGAGCCATGAGGCAATCCTTTTATCAGGAAACTGTTTCAAAAACAGTTTCAACAGGCCAGGGACAAATCCCTGTATCTATAAATGAGTAGTGACCGTGCCTGTTGACAGCCACACTCGCCGGCCTGCTGTTACACAGACCGGTTTCCGGTCATTCTGACCGAATCAGTCGACGCGGCGCGATGCGCCCGTCTTCGCTCACTTCACCGATACCGATGAAGCGACCATTGTGATCCTGTACCCGTACCATGCCGAACTTCGGAGCATCCGGGGCACGTACCGGCTGGCCGTTGAGCCAGTAGAACGCACTCGCTTCGGAGAAGTGCAGCAGCGGCCAATCCTGCAGGCCGCTGTCCGATGGCATCAGGAAGCGGTCGACCGCTTCGTTGCCGCCTTCGGCATGTACCGCTTCCAGCTCTTCGAGGGTCACGGTCTGCGCCAGGGTGAAAGGTCCGGCCTGGGTACGACGCAGTTCCGCGACGTACGCACCACAACCGAGCTGCTCACCGATATCCTCCACCAGGGTGCGAATATAGGTGCCCTTGCTGCAATCCACCGCAAGACGCGCAGTATCGCCTTCGAAGGCCAGCAATTCCAAGCGCGCAATAGTAACAGAACGCGGTTCGCGCTCCACTACTTCGCCTGCACGAGCCAGCTTGTACAACGGCTGACCATCACGCTTGAGTGCCGAGTACATCGGCGGTATCTGACTGATTTGCCCGCGAAATTTCGGCAGAACCGCTTCGACATCGGCGCGACCAACGGTCACCGGGCGCTCCTGCAAAACCTCACCCTCGGCGTCCGCCGTGGTGGTGGTCTTGCCCAGTTGCGCGAGGGTTTCATAACCCTTGTCGGAATCGAGCAGGTATTGCGAGAACTTGGTTGCTTCGCCAAAGCACAGCGGCAATACACCGGTGGCCAACGGATCGAGGCTGCCGGTGTGACCGGCCTTCTCGGCGTTGAGCAACCAGCGAACCTTCTGCAACGCGGCGTTGGAGGTGAACCCCAGCGGCTTGTCGAGCAGGATGATACCGCTGACGTTACGACGGATACGTTTGACCTGAGCCACCGAATTACTCCTTGGTGTCTTCAGGTGCAGCGGCCACGTGCTGATTGTCCTCAGCCACGGCGCGCTCGATCAGGGCCGACAGGTGCGCGCCACGCACGACGCTTTCGTCGTAGTGGAAATGCAATTGCGGCACGCTGCGCAGCTTCATTTCACGGGCCAGTTGCATGCGCAGGAAGCCTGCGGCAGCGTTGAGCACCTTGATGCTTTGCGCGATGTCTTCGGCGTTGTCCTGCCCCATCACGGTGATGAAGATCTTCGCGTGACCGACGTCACGGCTGACTTCTACAGCGGTAATGGTGACCAGGCCGACGCGCGGGTCTTTGACTTCACGACGGATCAGCTGGGCCAGCTCACGCTGCATCTGATCGCCGATACGTTGGGTACGGCTGTATTCTTTTGCCATGATTTTGTTACCTGTTACTGCCCCACGGTGAAACCCGCAAGGTCTGAAAGCGGCAAACGCCCGGCCTGACAAAAGCCAGACCGGGCGTTGCGTTTAGAGTCCTGACGCCGTGGCGCGCATCTGCATGCGGCGGCTCGGCGTGGCCCTTGAAGTGCGCGAGTCAGAGGCTGCGAGCAACCTGAACCTTCTCGAAGACTTCGATCTTGTCACCGACTTTGACGTCGTTGTAGCTCTTCACGCCGATACCGCATTCCATGCCGGCACGTACTTCGGAAGCGTCATCCTTGAAGCGGCGCAGGGATTCCAGCTCGCCTTCGAAGATAACGATGTCTTCACGCAGTACACGGATCGGACGGTTACGGTGCACAACACCTTCGATCACCATGCAACCGGCGATCGCGCCAAACTTCGGCGAACGGAACACGTCGCGCACTTCGGCCACACCCAGGATGTTCTCGCGAACATCGCTGCCGAGCATGCCGGTCAGGGCTTTCTTGACGTCTTCGATGATGTCGTAGATCACGTTGTAGTAACGCATGTCCAGACCTTCCTGCTCGACGATCTTCCGTGCGCCAGCATCGGCACGCACGTTGAAGCCGAACAGTACAGCGTTGGAAGCCAGTGCCAGGTTGGCGTCGGACTCGGTGATACCACCGACACCGCCACCGACCACGCGCACTTGCACTTCGTCGTTGCCCAGGCCGTTCAGAGCGCCCTGCAAAGCTTCCAGCGAACCACGGACGTCGGATTTGAGGACGATGTTGAGCGTCTTCTTCTCTTCCTGGCCCATGTTTTCGAAGATATTTTCCAGCTTGCCGGCGTGAGCGCGAGCCAGTTTGACTTCGCGGAACTTGCCTTGACGGAACAGAGCCACTTCACGGGCTTTCTTCTCGTCGGCAACCACGCTCATCTCGTCGCCAGCGTCCGGTGTACCGTCAAGACCCAGGATCTCGACCGGAATGGCCGGACCGGCTTCCTTGATCGGCTTGCCGTTCTCGTCGAGCATGGCGCGCACGCGGCCATAGTTCGAGCCGACCAGCACCATGTCGCCTTGACGCAGCGTACCGTCCTGAACCAGCACGGTGGCCACCGGGCCACGGCCCTTGTCCAGACGCGATTCAACGACAACACCACGGCCAGGAGCCGATGGGGTGGCGGTCAGTTCGAGCACTTCGGCCTGCAGCAGAACGGCTTCGAGCAGTTCGTCAACGCCGGTACCCATTTTCGCCGAAACCGGTACGAATGGCGTGTCGCCGCCCCAGTCTTCGGAAGTCACGCCGTGAACCGACAGTTCGCTACGGATGCGATCGAGGTCGGCACCCGGCTTGTCGATCTTGTTCACCGCGACCACCAGAGGAACGCCAGCCGCCTGAGCGTGCTGAACAGCCTCGATGGTTTGCGGCATCACGCCGTCGTCCGCCGCAACCACCAGGATCACGATGTCGGTCGCCTTGGCACCACGGGCACGCATTGCGGTAAACGCAGCGTGACCCGGGGTGTCGAGGAACGTCACCATGCCACGGTCGGTTTCAACGTGGTATGCACCGATGTGCTGGGTAATGCCGCCGGCTTCGCCCGCTGCTACCTTGGCACGACGGATGTAGTCGAGCAGGGAAGTCTTACCGTGGTCAACGTGGCCCATTACGGTCACGACTGGCGCACGGGAAACAGCCTCGCCTTCAAACTTCAGGGACTCGGCCAGGGAATCTTCCAGGGCGGTGTCGCTGACCAGGGTCACTTTGTGGCCCAATTCTTCAGCGACCAGTTGAGCAGTTTCCTGATCGAGTACCTGGTTGATGGTCGCTGGAGTGCCCAGTTTGAACATGAACTTGATGATTTCAGCAGCCTTGACCGACATCTGCTGGGCAAGATCGCCAACAGTGATGGTCTCGCCGATCTTCACTTCACGCACGACAGGACCGGTAGGGTTCTGGAAACCGTGAGCGTTGCGCTTCTTCAGCTTGGCCTTGCCGCGACCACCACGACGGAAGCCGTCGCTTTCTTCGTCGGTTGTGCGTGGCGCCACACGTGGCGCCGGCGCTTTTTCTTTGACCGATGCGCGATGCGGAGCGTTTTTGCGCTCGCCGTCGCCGCCGCCGCCACGACGATTGTTATCGTCGGCACGTGGTTTGTCCGGACGGCGCTGTTCGTCACGCTTGCGAGTGTCGGCAGCTGGCGCAGCAGCGACAACCGGTGCGGCTTCGCGCACAGGTTCAGCGACTGGCGCAGGTGCTGCAACAGCTTCGGCAGGAGCGCTCGGCGCAGCAGCAGGCTGGCGACGCGCTTCTTCTTCAGCGCGCTGCTTGGCTTCTTCTTCAGCCTTCTGACGGGCAGCATTTTCTACTGCGCGACGCTCTTCCAGTTCACGCTGGCGCTCGGCTTCGATTTCTTCCGGGCTACGCTGTACGAAAACCTTCTTCTTGCGAACTTCTACGCTAATGCTCTTGCTACCAGCCACACGCAGGGTGCTGGTGGTTTTACGCTGCAGCGTGATTTTGCGTGGTTCTTCCACTTTCGCCTTGTGGCTGCTTTTCAAGTGAGTCAGCAGGGATTGCTTCTCACTGTCAGTCACATGTTCTTCGGCGGCGGTGTGCGGCAGACCTGCCTCACGCATCTGCTGCAACAGGCGCTCTACCGGTGTTTTGACCTCATCGGCCAGTTGTTTCACCGTGACTTGCGTCATGCACTTCTCTCCTCAGGCCGCGCCTAATTACTCGAACCAGTGGGCTCGGGCGGCCATGATCAACTTGCCGGCACGATCATCGTCAATGCCGTCGATGTCGAGCAGGTCGTCAATAGACTGCTCGGCCAGGTCTTCGCGGGTAATTACGCCGCGCACCGCCAGTTCCATCGCCAAATCCTTGTCCATACCCTCAAGCGAGAGCAGGTCTTCGGCCGGATGGGCGTCTGCCAGCTTTTCCTCAGTAGCGATGGCTTTGGTCAACAAACGATCCTTGGCACGAGCGCGAAGCTCGTTGACGATGTCTTCGTCAAAGCCGTCGATGTTGAGCATTTCTTCCAACGGTACGTAGGCAATCTCTTCCAGGCTGGTGAAGCCTTCATCTACCAGCACCTGAGCCAGCTCTTCGTCGACTTCCAGCTCGTCGATGAAGTTGCGCAGGATGTCGCCGGTTTCTGCTTGTTGCTTAGCCTGGATGTCCGATTCGGTCATCACGTTCAGGGTCCAGCCTGTCAACTGGCTCGCCAGACGCACGTTCTGACCACCACGACCGATGGCCTGAGCCAGATTGTCTGCGCCAACGGCGATGTCCATGGCATGGGCATCTTCGTCAACGATAATGGCCGCCACTTCTGCCGGCGACATGGCATTGATCACGAACTGCGCCGGGTTATCGTCCCACAGGACGATGTCGACACGCTCGCCACCCAACTCGCCCGACACGGCCTGGACGCGCGAACCGCGCATACCGATGCACGCGCCCTGCGGGTCGATGCGTTTGTCCTTGGAACGGACAGCGATCTTGGCACGCGAACCCGGATCACGGGACGCCGCCATGACCTCAATCAGGCCTTCAGCAATTTCCGGCACTTCGATGCGGAACAACTCGATCAGCATTTCCGGCGCGGTACGCGACAGGATCAACTGCGGGCCGCGGTTCTCGGTGCGGATTTCCTTGAGCAGTGCACGCAGGCGCACACCGACACGGAAGGTTTCGCGAGAAATGATGTCTTCACGGGCCAGCAACGCTTCGGCGTTGTTGCCCAGATCGACGATCACGTTGTCGCGGGTGACTTTCTTCACGGTGCCGGAGATGATTTCTCCCAGGCGCTCGCGATAGGCGTCGACCACTTGAGCGCGCTCGGCTTCACGGACTTTCTGCACGATGACCTGTTTGGCGGTCTGTGCAGCAATGCGGCCGAACTCGATGGATTCGATCTTTTCTTCGACGACGTCGCCGACCTTGGCGCCCGGATGCGTTTCGGCAACCTTGCTTGGCCAGGTTTCGATCGCAGGATCGTCGAGATCATTCTCTTCGACGACCGTCCAGCGACGGAAAGTCTCGTAGGAACCGGTGTGGCGGTTAATTTCCACACGCAGGTCAACTTCGTCTTCAAAACGCTTTTTGGTAGCAGTGGCCAGAGCCAGCTCCAGCGCTTCAAAAATCACGCTTGCCGGTACACCCTTTTCATTGGATACCGACTCAACAACCAGCAGTACTTCTTTGCTCATCGTACGCCTCGCCTTTCGCAAGCCATTGGATCCGCGGGATCCGCGTCTCAGTCAAAACTGGGAATAATGTTGGCCTTGTCGATCATATCGATCGGCAACAGGAACTCATGGTCTTCTACCTGCACCACGACGTCCTGTTCTTCTACACCGCGCAGAAGGCCCTGAAAGTTGCGTCGACCTTCAAAAGGCGAGCGCAGCTTGATCTTCACTTGTTCACCGGCAAATTTTGCAAACTGCTCAAGAGTGAACAGTGGGCGTTCCATGCCAGGCGAGGAAACTTCGAGGGTGTACTCAACGGAGATCGGATCTTCAACATCCAGGACACCGCTGATCTGACGGCTGACAATGGCGCAATCGTCCACCAGCACGCCACCCTCTTTATCGATATAAACACGCAACATCGAGTGACGACCCTGAGCCGAAAACTCGATACCCCAGCATTCATAGCCTAGGGCCACGACCACCGGGGCCAACAAGGCCTGCAACTCTTCTAGCTTGCTCGACACCTGAACCCCCTCGTGCATGTAAATGCATGCGCTGCAAAATAAAAAAATGGGCGAAACGCCCATCCTTGAAACGCCGTCGAACAGCGGCGCAGAAAGTATCCAGCTAACAAAAAGCCCCTGAAAAGGGGCTCCTTAAACTGGTTGCGGGGGCCGGATTTGAACCGACGACCTTCGGGTTATGAGCCCGACGAGCTACCAGACTGCTCCACCCCGCGACAAAGCTGGGGCGGAAGTATACGACCGATCCCTTATAGGGTCAATGTAACCTTCCACCTGCAAGAAAGCCCGCAACAGCGGGCTCTCCTGACTAATTGGTACCGAGAAGGGGACTCGAACCCCTACACCCTATGGGCACAACCACCTCAAGGTTGCGTGTCTACCAATTCCACCACCTCGGCAAAACTACGTTTGAAACCCTTCTTACTTCTGCTCTTGAGCTGGAGGTACGTCAGTCGCTGGAGTAGCCGACTTTTGCTCTTGAAGCACCGGGACATCATCAGAAGCCGGTTGTTGTTGCTTTGGTACTTCCAACACTGCTGGATCTGGCAAACCTGCTTGAGTCAGCTGATGAGCTTTCTCTTTAGCAAAGTAACCTAACCCCAAGCTGGTTATGAAGAAACCGGCGGCAAGTATAGCAGTAAACTTACTAAGAAAGGTAGAGGAACCTTGGCTTCCGAACACAGTATTTGAAGCACCTGCTCCGAAAGACGCGCCAGCGTCCGCACCTTTACCCTGCTGCAGCAAAACCAGAGCAACTACGCCCAATGCACCCAGCAGATGAAAAACGACTACGACTGTTTCCAGCATTTTTTCAGTTTCCCGCGGCGCGACAAATCGCACCGAACTCATCTGCATTCAGGGAAGCTCCACCAATGAGCCCCCCATCGATATCCGGCATGCCGAACAGTTCGACCGCATTGGCCGCCTTCACGCTGCCGCCGTATAGAAGCCGCACACCTCGCGCGACTTCAGAATTCTCTGCCGCCAACTGCTCGCGAATGGCTTTATGCACATCCTGAGCCTGTTGCGGCGTTGCAGTCAGTCCGGTACCAATGGCCCAGACAGGCTCGTAAGCAATGACCGCCTTGGCAAAGGCACCAACACCCAGCTCCTCGATGATGCTGCCCAGCTGACGCCCGACAACCTCAAGAGTTTTTCCGGCTTCGCGCTGCTCGAGGGTCTCCCCTACACACAACACCGGAATCAAGCCACATGCCTGTGCCGCTGCGAACTTGCGATTCAGCATCCCGTCTCGCTCGCCCATTATCTGGCGGCGTTCGGAGTGCCCGACAAGCACCAGGGAACAACCTGCATCCACCAACTGACTCGGCGCAATTTCACCGGTCAATGCACCTTGCATGGATTCCACCGCAGAATTCTGCGCACCGACCGAAATCGATTTGCCTTTCAAGCCATCAATCACTTGATTGATATGCAAGCAAGGCGGGAATACCGCGACATCAACACCGCTTGGCAAGGCCAGATGACGAAGGCCGTTGATCAGCTCAGCGACGCTGGCGCGGGTACCGTGCATCTTCCAGTTACCAGCTACCATAGGGCGACGCATGCTGTACCTCGTCGGTCAAAGTGGGCGCAGATGTTACCCAACACAATCATGGCTGGCAAGCCGAATCAGGCAGAAACTTCAGTTACCAGTTTTGCCAGTTCTTCGGCGTAGCTGCGAACCTGAGTTTCATCCTCGCCTTCGACCATCACACGCACCAATGGCTCTGTGCCGGACTTGCGTAGAAGCACGCGACCACGACCCGCCATTGCCTGGGTTACACGCGCACTGGCCTCCTTGACCGCCGGGTGCTCGAGCGGACTTTCGCCACCACCGAAATGCACATTGATCAGTACCTGAGGGCACTTGCGCAACGCCTGACGCGTTTGGGCAAGGCCTTCATTGCGGGTTTTCAGTGCCATCAGCACCTGCAACGCGGCAATGATTGCATCACCGGTGGTGGTGTGATTGAAGCAGACGATATGCCCAGAGTTCTCACCACCTACCAGCCAGTTGCGCTCCAGTAGTTCGGCGATCACATAACGGTCACCGACATTGGCACGAATGAATGGAATCGAGAGTTCTGCCAGAGCGAGCTCCAGACCGAGGTTACTCATCAGCGTGCCGACTACGCCGCCCTGCAATTTGCCACGCCCGTGCAGATCACGCGCGATGATGAACAGCAACTCGTCACCATCAACGATGGCGCCAGTGTGATCCACCATCAGCACCCGATCACCGTCACCGTCAAAGGCGATGCCCAGATCAGCGTGCTCGGCGAGAACAGCGGCTTGCAGCGGCCCCATATGAGTCGAACCGCAATTATCGTTAATGTTCAGACCATTGGGCTGAGCCGACAGCACGACCACTTCGGCGCCCAACTCACGAAAGACACTAGGAGCAACTTTGTAGGTCGCTCCGTGTGCGCAGTCGATCACGATTTTCAAACCGGAAAAGCTGGTACCGGTAGGCACGCTGCTTTTACAGAATTCGATGTAGCGACCCGAAGCGTCGTTGATACGCGACACCTTGCCAATCTTGCTCGACTCAACCACGGTCATCGGGGTATCGAGCAATTCTTCGATCATCAGCTCCAACTCGTCAGGCAGCTTGGTGCCTTTACCCGAGAAGAACTTGATGCCGTTATCGTCATGCGGGTTATGTGAAGCACTGATCACGATCCCGGCTTCGGCTTGAAACGTGCGCGACAGATAGGCAATGGCGGGCGTCGGCATCGGGCCGAGCAGCATCACATCGGCGCCCGCCGACGTCAGACCTGCCTCAAGCGCCGATTCGAACATGTAGCCGGAGATTCGCGTGTCCTTGCCAACCAGCACCTTGCACGCGCCCATCTTGCGAAAGGCCATACCGGCCGCCCAGCCGAGCTTAAGCATGAAGTCAGGAGTGATCGGATATTCACCGACACGACCACGAATACCGTCAGTACCAAAGTATTTCTTGCTCATAAGTGCTCCATCATTCTTATTCGGCTGATTCCACGGCCGCGAGCATACGCACCACGTCTACCGTTTCCGCCACATCATGGACGCGCAATATACGCGCTCCTTTAATCGATGCCAGTGCCGCCAGTGCGAGACCGCCGTGCAAACGCTCACCCACGGGTCGGCTCAAAGCCTGGCCAATCATGCTTTTGCGTGAGACACCGACCAATAGCGGACGCCCCAGCGCATGCAGGGCTTCCATATGCTTGAACAAGCTTAGATTGTGCTGCAGGGTTTTCGCGAAACCGAAACCGGGATCAAGAATAATCCGCTCTGCCGGAATACCTGCCGCCGCACATTGAGCCATGCGCTCTGCCAGAAACTCACCGACTTCCCGGGTAACGTCCTGATAGCGCGGGTTGTCCTGCATGTCACCCGGCTCGCCGAGCATATGCATCAGACAGACCGGCAACCCGGTCGCGGCTGCGGCATCCAGCGCACCATCGCGGCGCAACGAGCGCACATCATTGATCAACCCGGCACCCAGGCGCGCTGTTTCACGCATCACCGCAGGTGTCGAAGTATCGACCGAGATGACCACATCCAGCTCGCGATTGATCAGCTCCACGATCGGAGCTACGCGTTCCAATTCCTCGAGCGGTGAAACCGCACGCGCGCCAGGCCGGGTCGACTCACCGCCGACATCGATCAGCGTCGCCCCAGCAGCCACCATGGCTGCGGCGTGACGCAAGGCCACGTCGAGCTGGTTGTACCGGCCACCATCGGAGAAGGAATCGGGAGTGACATTGAGAATGCCCATGACATGCGTCCGGGCCAAATCAAGAACCCGGTTGCCGCAAGGCAACCGGGTCAGGGACTGTGCAGAAGTCATTTCAAACCTTAAACATCAGCAGCCGGACCGCCGATCGGTGTTTCCGGACGCTCATCCTGAATCACCGGAGGCGGAGGCGTACCCGTGCCACCTGTCCAGTCACGCGGCTCACGTGGCGTACGACCCGCCATGATGTCGTCGATCTGCTCGGCATCAATGGTTTCGTACTTCATCAGCGCATCAGCCATGGCATCCAGCTTGTCACGGTTGTCCGTGAGGATCTGCTTGGCCGTGCCGTAACACTGGTCGATGATGCTGCGCACTTCGGAGTCGATAAGTTTGGCTGTCTCACCGGAGAAGCTGGCATTCTGACCACCACCACCGCGACCGAGGAACACTTCGCCCTCTTCTTCGGCGTACATCAGCGGACCGAGTTTTTCCGACAGGCCCCACTTGGTCACCATGTTCCGCGCAATCTGACTGGCACGCATGATGTCGTTGGAAGCGCCGGTGGTCACACCATCGAAACCAAGGGTCATCTCTTCGGCGATACGGCCACCGTACAGCGAGCAGATCTGGCTGATCAGCGCACGCTTGGACAGACTGTAACGATCCTCTTCAGGCAGGAACATGGTCACGCCCAGCGCACGGCCACGCGGAATGATCGAAACCTTGTAGACCGGATCATGCTCAGGCACAACGCGCCCAACGATCGCATGGCCCGCTTCGTGATAAGCAGTGTTCTGTTTCTCTTTCTCGGACATGACCATGGATTTGCGCTCGGCGCCCATCATGATCTTGTCTTTGGCCAATTCGAACTCTTTCATTTCAACGATGCGCTTTCCGCTACGTGCCGCGAACAGCGACGCTTCGTTGACCAGGTTGGCCAGATCGGCACCGGAAAAGCCTGGGGTACCACGGGCGATAACGGCTGGAGCCACGTCATCACCCATTGGCACTTTCCGCATGTGAACCTTGAGAATCTGCTCGCGACCGCGGATATCCGGCAAACCTACAACGACCTGACGGTCGAAACGGCCCGGACGCAGCAGCGCAGGGTCAAGTACGTCAGGACGGTTGGTGGCAGCGATCACAATGATGCCGTCATTCATTTCGAAGCCGTCCATCTCTACCAGCAACTGGTTGAGGGTCTGCTCACGCTCGTCGTGACCGCCGCCCATGCCGGCGCCACGGTGGCGACCGACGGCGTCGATTTCGTCAATGAAGATGATGCACGGCGCGTGCTTCTTGGCCTGCTCGAACATGTCGCGAACGCGGCTTGCACCAACACCCACAAACATTTCAACAAAGTCGGAACCGGAGATGGTGAAGAACGGCACTTTCGCTTCGCCGGCAATCGCCTTGGCCAGCAAGGTTTTACCGGTACCCGGAGGGCCGACCATCAATACGCCGCGAGGAATACGACCGCCGAGGCGCTGGAACTTGCCCGGATCACGCAGGAACTCAACCAGCTCACCAACTTCTTCCTTGGCTTCGTCGCAACCAGCAACGTCAGCCAGCGTGGTCTTCACCTGGTCTTCGGAGAGCAGGCGTGCCTTGCTCTTGCCAAAGCTCATCGGTCCGCCCTTGCCGCCGGCACCGCCCTGCATCTGGCGCATGAAGAACATGAACACCGCGATGATCACCAGGATCGGGAAGCTGGCCACCAGAAGTTGAGTCCAGATGCTTTGCTGCTCAGGCTGCTTGCCTTCAACCACAACGTGATTGTCGACCAGGTCGCCGATCAGGCCGTTGTCCTGGATCGCCGGACGAATGGTCTTGAAGCTGTCGCCATCGTTGCGCTTGCCGGTAATCACATAGCCGTCAACGGCTACGCGCTCGACCTTGCCATCCTTGACCTGCTGGATGAAGTCGGAATAGTTGAGGGTCTGCGGCTCGTTAGGGCTGGAGAAGTTGTTCATCACCGTCACGAGGACTGCCGCGATGATCAACCACAGGATCAGATTCTTTGCCATATCGTTCAATTAACTACCCTCTGAAGCAAGCTCCGCTACTGGCGCGCGCTTCGCATGATATTCACCGGCCTAACTTACTACATTACCTACAACTCTTGCAGGCGCCGTCTGTAACCCTTTGTGAAACACTTTCTACACAATATTCGCTTATGCACGCGGGGCAAAATACGAAAAACCTATCGCCCCGGCAAAAAACCTCGTTTTACTCATTACCGCCACGGTAACCCCAAGCCAGCATGTATTGCTCGCGGGAGCTGCCACGGGAGGAGTCCGGCTTGATCATCTGGATCTTGTCGAACTTCTTCCGAGCATCCTTCAGGTAGACATCAAAACCTTCGCCCTGAAAAATCTTGATCACAAAATTACCACCCGGCTTGAGTATCCGCTCCGCCAGATCAAGCGCCAGCTCGCAAAGGAACATGGCTTTTGGCATGTCCACTTCAGGCGTACCACTCATATTGGGGGCCATATCGGAAATCACAAGGTCCACCTGTGAATTACCCACGGCTTCAAGGATTCGCGCGAGCACTTCGTCCTCGGTGAAATCACCCTGAATAAAGGTCACGTCAGGGATACTGTCCATCTCCAGGATGTCCGAAGCGATCAGTCGCCCCTGACCACCGATCAGCCGGCTGGTGACCTGCGACCAGCCGCCGGGCGCCGCACCCAGGTCGACAACGCTCATGCCGGAACGGATCAGCTTGTATTTCTCCTGGATCTCCAGAAGCTTGTAACTCGCACGCGAGCGGTAGCCATCCTTCTGCGCCTGCTTCACATAAGGATCGTTGACATGTCGTTTCAGCCAACCAAGGCTTGTCTTGGAACGCGCCATTGGGCACCTCGATAATAAGGGTCGTGATTAATTGGGCGGATCCACGAACCCTCGGGTAAAATGGCCGCCATTTTACAGAATCCAGACGAAAGGGTCAGATTATGCCGCTCACTCCAGAGCAGAAGAAACAGTACAAATCCATTGGCCACCACCTGAAACCGGTTTTGACGGTGGCGGACAACGGTCTGACTGAAGGTGTATTAGCCGAACTTGAACGCGCCTTGGCGGATCACGAGCTGATCAAGATCAAGCTCAACATCCTCGACCGCGAGTCGCGCCTGGCGCACATTGCAGAGCTGTGCAAGGTCGGCAAGGCTGATCTGGTACAGGTCATCGGCAAGATGGCGCTGGTTTATCGCAAGAACTTCAGCGTCAACAAGCAGCTGTCGAACGTTCATCGCTTCAAGTGATGGCAAGGGTCAAGGGTGTGCTTCGCGCACCCTGCCACTCCATCCCGGTAGCGGCTGCAACACCAGCACCAGTCCAGAGAAGCCCAACAGCAGAAAACTGAATGCCTGCCAGCGCTGCGCTTGCGGCCAGCCGACATGCACGGCGACAAACATCGCACACGCATACAGTGCCATCAACAACACCTGCCCGCGAAAATCCCGCCACAGACTGGCAAGGCCCTCGGCCCGTACCAGCACCAAAGCCTGAAAAATCACGCAGGCCGCGGCAAAAATCACCAGCGACACTTCGAACGCATCGGCAATCTCATCGATCAGCAACGGTGCCAGACCAATCTTGCCCAGCACCGGTCGCAAACCGAGATGAATCAGCCAGAAGCCGCCGACCCACAACGTCTGGGTCAGCTGCCAAAGCATGGTGCCCGCACGTAGCGGGCGCCTGCCTTCAGATGTGACGGACTTCGACAATCTCGTACTCGATAACACCACTCGGCGTTTTCACGGCAACCACGTCACCCTCTTCCTTGCCGATCAAGGCACGGGCCAAGGGCGAGCCGACCGAAATCTTGCCGAGTTTGAAGTCAGCCTCATCCTCACCCACGATGTGGTAAGCGACGCTTTCATCCGTCTCGACGTTGGCGATTTCGACAGTGGTACCGAAGATCACTTTGCCGGTGTGCGGAATGGTCGTGACATCAATGATGACCTGATTCTGGATCCGGCCTTCGATATCACGGATCCGCGCCTCGACCATGCCCTGCTGTTCGCGGGCGGCATGGTATTCGGCGTTTTCCTTCAGATCACCCAGCTCGCGAGCCGTACCGATGTCCTGGCTGAGCTTCGGACGAACGACCTTGGTCAGGTGAGCGTGTTCTTCTTCCAGGGCTTTTGCGCCCTGGACGGTCATTGGGTACTTGATCATGCCTTCAATCCTGCGTGTAGATCCTGCAAGCGGCGTACGGTCTTCTCGGGACCGAACTTCAGCGCTTCACAGATAGCTTCGCCCGCAGCAATGGTAGTGGTGCAGTAGATCTTGTGCTGCAGGGCATTACGACGAATGGAGTAGGAATCAGCGATCGACTGACGACCTTCGGTGGTGTTGATGATCAGGGTGACTTCGTCATTCTTGATCATGTCGACCACGTGCGGACGCCCCTCGGTCACCTTGTTCACGCGGCGCACTTTCAGGCCTGCGGCTTCGATCAGCTTGGCAGTACCGGCAGTGGCGACCACTTCGAAGCCCAAGTTGATCAGATCACGGGCCACGCCTGCAACCAGCGGCTTGTCATCGTCACGCACGCTGATGAACGCGGTACCGCCGGTCGGCAGCACTTCGCTCGCGCCCATCTGGGCCTTGGCGAAGGCTTCACCGAAGGTGTCGCCGACGCCCATCACTTCACCGGTGGACTTCATCTCCGGGCCGAGGATCGGGTCAACGCCAGGGAATTTGGCGAACGGGAACACCGCCTCTTTCACGCTGTAGAAGTTCGGGATGATTTCCTTGGTGAAGCCGATTTCCTTCAGGGTCTTACCGGCCATGACGCGTGCAGCGATCATTGCCAGGGAAACACCGATGCACTTGGACACGAACGGTACGGTACGCGAAGCGCGCGGGTTGACTTCGATGACGTAGATGTCTTCGCCCTGCAGGGCCAGTTGCACGTTCATCAGGCCGACAACGCCCAGCTCCAGGGCCATTTTCTTGACCTGTTCGCGCATCTCGTCCTGGATGTGCGCCGGCAGCGAGTACGGCGGCAGCGAGCACGCGGAGTCACCGGAGTGAACGCCCGCCTGTTCGATGTGCTGCATGATCGCGCCGATCACCACGTCTTTGCCGTCGCAGACCGCATCCACGTCCATCTCGATGGCGCAGTTGAGGAAGTGGTCGAGCAGCACCGGGCTGTCGTTGGACACCTGCACCGCATCACGCAGGTAGCGCTTGAGTTCGTCTTCCTTGTAGACGATTTCCATCGCGCGGCCGCCCAGTACGTAGGACGGACGCACCACCAGCGGATAACCGATTTTCGCGGCAGCGCGAACGGCTTCGTCTTCGCTGCGCACGGTGGCGTTTGGCGGCTGACGCAGGTTCAGGCGCTCAACCATTTGCTGGAAGCGCTCACGGTCTTCGGCGCGGTCGATGGCGTCAGGGCTGGTACCGATGATCGGCACGCCAGCGGCTTCGAGGGCACGCGCCAGTTTCAGCGGAGTCTGGCCGCCGTACTGGACGATCACGCCTTTCGGCTTCTCGACGCGGCAGATTTCCAGTACGTCTTCCAGGGTTACCGGCTCGAAGTACAGACGGTCGGACGTGTCGTAGTCGGTGGAAACGGTTTCCGGGTTGCAGTTGACCATGATTGTTTCGTAGCCGTCTTCGCGCAGTGCGAGGGCGGCGTGTACGCAGCAATAGTCGAACTCGATGCCCTGGCCGATACGGTTCGGACCACCACCCAGAATCATGATCTTGTCGCGACCGGACGGCGCGGCTTCGCACTCTTCCTCGTACGTCGAGTAGAGATACGCGGTGTCGGTGGCGAACTCGGCGGCACAGGTGTCAACGCGCTTGTAGACCGGGAACACTTCCAGTTTTTGACGGTGCGTACGCAGGTTCTTCTCGGTCACACCCAGCAGTTTGGCCAGACGCTGATCGGAGAAGCCTTTGCGCTTGAGCTTGAACATCAGGTCGCGGTCGATAGCGGACAGACCGAGGGTCTTGACCTTCTCTTCTTCCTTGATCAGATCTTCGATCTGCACCAGGAACCACGGGTCGATCATGTTCATGCCGAAAATGTCTTCGACGGTCATGCCGGCGCGGAATGCGTCCGCTACGTACCAGATACGCTCGGCGCCCGGCACGGTCAGCTCGCGCTTGAGGATGCTCATGCTTTCCGGGTTGCTCAGGTCGAGCTTCTCGTCCAGCCCGCAAACGCCCACTTCCAGACCGCGCAGGGCTTTCTGCAGGGATTCCTGGAAGGTGCGGCCGATGGCCATGACTTCACCGACCGACTTCATTTGCGTGGTCAGGCGCGCGTCAGCCTTGGCGAATTTCTCGAAGGCGAAACGTGGCAGCTTGGTCACAACGTAGTCGATCGACGGCTCGAAGGACGCCGGGGTCTTGCCGCCGGTGATGTCGTTGGACAGTTCGTCGAGGGTGTAGCCCACAGCCAGTTTGGCCGCGACTTTGGCAATCGGGAAACCGGTGGCTTTCGAAGCCAGTGCCGAGGAACGCGATACGCGCGGGTTCATCTCGATCACAACCATGCGGCCAGTGTCCGGGCAGATACCGAATTGCACGTTGGAGCCGCCGGTCTCGACGCCGATCTCGCGCAGTACCGCCAGCGAGGCGTTACGCAGGATCTGGTATTCCTTGTCGGTCAGGGTCTGTGCCGGAGCAACGGTGATCGAGTCACCGGTATGCACGCCCATCGGGTCGAAGTTCTCGATCGAGCAGACGATGATGCAGTTGTCCTTTTTGTCGCGGACAACTTCCATTTCATATTCTTTCCAGCCGATCAGCGATTCGTCGATCAGCAGCTCTTTGGTCGGCGACAGGTCCAGACCGCGGGCGCAGATTTCTTCGAACTCTTCCCGGTTGTAGGCAATACCGCCGCCGGTGCCACCCATGGTGAAGGACGGACGGATGATGCATGGGAAACCCAGACGCTCGAGAACGGCATTGGCTTCTTCCATGCTGTGGGCAATACCGGAACGCGGGCATTCCAGGCCGATGGATTTCATGGCCTTGTCGAAACGCGAACGGTCTTCAGCCTTGTCGATGGTGTCGGCGTTGGCACCGATCATTTCCACGCCGAACTTTTCCAGAACGCCTTCGCGCTCCAGATCCAGGGCGCAGTTCAGTGCAGTCTGGCCACCCATGGTTGGCAGCACCGCGTCCGGGCGCTCTTTTTCGATGATCTTGGCCACGGTCTGCCACTTGATCGGCTCGATGTACGTGGCGTCAGCCATGTCCGGGTCGGTCATGATGGTGGCCGGGTTGGAGTTCACCAGGATGACGCGGTAACCCTCTTCGCGCAGGGCTTTGCAGGCCTGGGCGCCGGAGTAGTCGAATTCGCAGGCCTGGCCGATAACGATCGGGCCAGCGCCGAGAATCAGGATGCTTTTAATGTCTGTACGTTTTGGCATGGGTTTGTCACTCAAATCCGCAGGTCAGTCGGCAAGCCGTCTTGATCGATTTCTGAAGCCCTGAGGGGCGCCACCGGTGTCGGGGCCGCCCTCGAGGGCTTCTCGCTACAGTCTCAAGGCGAACGCTTAGCGTCGCTTGGCCATCTCGTTGATGAAGCGGTCGAACAGGGGCGCCACATCGTTCGGGCCCGGGCTCGCTTCAGGGTGGCCCTGGAAGCTGAACGCGCTCTTGTCGGTGCGCTCGATGCCTTGCAGGGTGCCATCGAACAGCGATTTGTGGATCGCACGCACGTTGGCCGGCAGGGTCGCTTCGTCAACCGCGAAACCGTGGTTCTGGCTGGTGATCATCACGACGCCTGTGTCCAGATCCTGTACCGGGTGGTTGGCACCGTGGTGGCCATGGCCCATTTTCAGGGTCTTGGCGCCGGAGGCCAGAGCCAGCAGCTGGTGACCAAGGCAGATACCGAAGACCGGAATCTCGGTTTCCAGCACTTCCTTGATCGCCTTGATCGCGTAGTCGCAAGGCTCCGGATCACCAGGACCGTTGGACAGGAACACACCGTCCGGCTTGAGCGCCAGCACGTCGGCTGCCGGGGTTTGCGCCGGCACCACGGTCACGCGGCAGCCGCGCTCGACCAGCATGCGCAGGATGTTCAGCTTGACGCCGTAGTCGTAGGCAACCACGTGGTATGGCAGCTCGGACGCTTCGAGGGTCGCGTGACTGTCGGTCTTCAGATCCCAGACAGTGGAGCGCCATTCATACTTTTCCTTGGTGCTGACGACTTTCGCCAGATCCATGCCCTTCAGGCCCGGGAAGCCTTGCGCAGCAGCAATGGCAGCTTCTTCGGAGATGTTGTCGCCAGCCATGATGCAGCCGTTCTGGGCGCCTTTTTCACGCAGGATGCGGGTCAGGCGGCGGGTGTCGATACCGGCGATTGCCACAACGTTGTTGGCTTTCAGGTAGTCGGACAGGGACATCGTGTTACGCCAGTTGCTCGCTACCAGCGGCAGGTCACGGATGACCAGGCCAGCGGACCATACGCGGTCGGACTCGGCATCTTCCGGCGTGGTGCCGGTGTTGCCGATGTGCGGGTAAGTCAGGGTAACGATCTGTTGGGCGTAGGAAGGATCGGTAAGGATTTCCTGATAGCCGGTCATTGCGGTGTTGAACACCACCTCACCAACGGTTTGACCGTCGGCTCCAATGGCTTCGCCGCGAAAAATGCTGCCATCAGCAAGGGCGAGTATGGCTGGCTTAGTCAAGAAGACCTCCCGTAAATAACGCATGAAAGGGCAATCGCAGGTTGTAAAAAAGCGGAGTGACGTATGGACACGTCACCCCGCTTCTTCACTGAATTATTCTGCGCGCTTTTAGTGGACACACTAAAGCTGTAGCTTACAGAAAAAGGCTTTTTTGGTCCACCGCTAAAGAGCCTAAAAGGCCGGAGAATGCGACAGGGCGTCGCGCGGTGGAGAAAAACCAGCGCAAACCGGGCGTTTGCGCTGGGTAAAACATTCAATCAATGCAGGTCGAGCACGTCCTGCATGTCATACAGACCCGGCTCGCGGCCATCCAGCCACAACGCCGCACGCACCGCGCCCTTGGCGAAGGTCATGCGACTGGAAGCCTTGTGCGTGATCTCCAGGCGCTCGCCTTCGCAGGCAAACAGCACGGTGTGATCACCGACCACATCACCACCGCGAACGGTGGCGAAACCAATGGTTTCCCGCTCGCGCGCCCCGGTGTGACCTTCACGACCATAGACCGAGACTTTCTGCAGATCACGATCCAGCGCATCGGCAATCACTTCACCCATGCGCAGCGCCGTGCCCGAAGGCGCGTCAATCTTGTGCCGGTGATGCGCCTCGATGATCTCGATGTCGGCATCGTCGCCCAGCACCCGGGCAGTCATTTCGAGCAGCTTCAGCGACAGGTTGACCCCGACACTGAAGTTGGCCGCAAACACGATCGGAATATCCTTGCCCGCCTCGGCCAGCAGTTGCTTCTGCGCAGCGTCGAGCCCGGTGGTGCCGATGACCATGGCCTTGCCAGCCTTGCGACAGAACGCGAGGTTTTTCAACATCACTTCCGGCAGGGTGAAGTCGATCAGCACATCGAACTCTTCAGCCACCGATTCGAGGTTGCCGGACAACGGCACACCGATACGACCCAGCGAAGCCAGCTCACCGGCGTCCACTCCGATCAGCGTACTGCCGGGACGAACGATCGCCGCAGTCAGGCCGGTCAATGGCGCGCGCTGTTGCACGGCTTCGACCAGAATCTTGCCCATGCGCCCGGCGGCGCCCATCACAGCTATACGTCGCATGCCGACTCCTTACAGATCGCCGAAGAAGCGCTTCACACCATCGAACCAACCAGTGGTTTTCGGCGAGTGGCTGTTATCGTCCGCCAGCGAGCTGCGGAATTCTTCGAGCAGTTCGCGCTGACGACGATTCAGATTGACCGGGGTCTCGACCGCTACGCGGCACATCAAGTCGCCCGCACCACCGCCACGCACCGGCGCCACGCCTTTGCCGCGTACACGGAACTGCTTGCCGGTCTGGGTGCCTTCGGGGATTTTCAATTTGACGCGACCGTCGAGGGTCGGGATTTCCAGCTCGCCGCCGAGCGCCGCATCAACAAAGCTGATCGGCACTTCGCAGAACAGGTGCTTGCCATCGCGCTGGAAGATGTCGTGCTCGCGCACGTTGATCACCACGTACAGGTCGCCGGTCGGGCCGCCCTGGGTGCCCGCCTCGCCCTCGCCGGACAGACGAATGCGGTCGCCGGTATCAACACCAGCCGGCACTTTGACCGACAGGGTCTTGTATTCTTCGACGCGACCGTCGCCGTGGCAGGAATCGCACGGATCGGAAATGATCTTGCCTTGGCCATGGCAGCGCGGGCAGGTCTGCTGCACCGAGAAGAAGCCCTGCTGCATGCGCACCTGACCAATGCCGCCGCAGGTCGGGCAAGTCGATGGCGACGAGCCTTTCTTCGCGCCGGAACCATCGCATGGCTTGCAATTGACCAGTGTCGGAACGCGGATATTCACGGTGGTACCGCGTACCGCTTCTTCCAGATTCAGCTCCAGGGTGTAGCGCAAATCGCTGCCGCGCTGGGCGCCGCCACGGGAACCGCCGCGACCGCCACCGAAGAAGTCACTGAAGACATCGCCAAAGATGTCAGAGAAATTCTGCCCGCCGAAACCGGCACCACCGCCACCCATGCTTGGGTCGACGCCAGCATGACCGTACTGGTCGTAGGCCGCGCGCTTGCTCGAATCGGACAATACTTCGTAGGCTTCGTTGGCCTCTTTGAACAGTTCTTCCGACGCTTTGTCATCGGGATTACGGTCCGGGTGGTGCTTCATCGCCAGGCGACGATAGGCCTTTTTCAGGTCTGCATCGCTTGAACCACGCTCGACACCCAATACTTCGTAATAGTCACGCTTTGCCATAAGTCTTTGCACTCTTGAGGACGTTCGGCAAACCCCTCCTGAGGATGGCCAAACTCGTTGAGCCCCAATACAGGCCCGGACCCAACTCACGTCAATTCAACGATCCTGGTCTTTGTTTCTTGTGGTACTTGCGGCACGAAAAGCAGGAGCATTCCCGGCCATACCAACAGCATGCAAGGCTTGTCGCATGCTGTAAAAATTCACGTATTCCAGATACGCCAACGCGGGAGCAAGCTCCCGCGCGGCGACATCCTACCAGTCACCGCCGCAAGGCAGTCAACCGGCCGACCAACAACTTACTTGTGGTCTTTGACTTCTTCGAACTCGGCATCGACAACATCGTCAGCCTTTTCAGCTTTCTCGTCGTGCGGCGCCGCGCCTTCAGCAGGCTGAGCCTGTTCGGCGTACATCTTCTGGGCAACCGGAGCCGAGACTTTCGACAGCTCTTCGATCTTCGCTTCGATGGCAGCCTTGTCGTCGCCTTTCACAGCGGCTTCCAGTGCAACCACGGCAGCTTCAATCGCGGTCTTCTCTTCGGCGCTGACCTTGTCGCCCGCTTCGGTGACCATTTTGCGAGTCGAGTGAACCAGTGCGTCACCCTTGTTACGGGATTCAGCCAGCTCCGCGAACTTGCGGTCTTCCTCGGCGTTCAGCTCGGCGTCGCGAACCATCTTCTGAATTTCTTCATCCGACAGACCGGAGTTGGCCTTGATGGTGATCTTCTGCTCTTTACCGGTCGCCTTGTCTTTCGCGCCAACGTGCAGGATGCCGTTTGCGTCGATGTCGAAGGTCACTTCGATCTGCGGCACGCCACGTGGAGCAGGTGGAATGTCGGCCAGGTCGAATTTGCCCAGGGACTTGTTCTGCGCAGCTTGCTTACGCTCACCCTGCAGGACGTGAATGGTCACGGCGCCCTGGTTGTCGTCGGCAGTCGAGAACACTTGCGATTTCTTGGTAGGAATCGTGGTGTTTTTCTCGATCAGCGCGGTCATCACGCCACCCATGGTTTCGATACCCAGGGTCAGCGGGCTGACGTCGAGCAGCAGAACGTCTTTCACGTCACCGGCCAGAACGGCGCCCTGAATCGCAGCACCCATGGCAACCGCTTCGTCCGGGTTCACGTCTTTACGTGCTTCTTTACCGAAGAAATCGGTCACCAGCTTCTGTACCAGCGGCATACGGGTCTGACCGCCGACCAGAATCACGTCGTTGATCGCGCCAACGTCGATACCGGCGTCTTTCATGGCGATACGGCAAGGTTCGATGGTGCGCTGAACCAGGTCTTCAACCAGTGCTTCGAGCTTGGCACGCGAAATCTTCACATTCAGGTGCTTAGGACCGGTGGCGTCTGCAGTGATGTACGGCAGGTTGACGTCGGTCGACTGCGCGGACGACAGCTCGATCTTGGCTTTCTCAGCGGCTTCTTTCAGGCGCTGCATGGCCAGCGGGTCACCTTTGAGGTTCATGCCGCTTTCTTTCTTGAATTCGTCAACGAGGTAGTCGATCAGACGAATGTCAAAGTCTTCACCGCCGAGGAAGGTGTCACCGTTGGTGGCCAACACTTCGAACTGGTGCTCGCCGTCAACCTCAGCGATCTCAATCACCGACACGTCGAAAGTACCGCCACCCAGGTCGTAAACGATCACGGTGTGATCGCCCTTGGCCTTGTCCATACCGTAAGCCAGAGCCGCTGCGGTTGGTTCGTTGATGATACGTTTAACGTCCAGACCGGCGATGCGGCCGGCGTCTTTGGTCGCCTGACGCTGGCTGTCGTTGAAGTAGGCCGGAACGGTGATCACCGCTTCAGTCACAGGCTCGCCGAGGTAATCTTCGGCAGTCTTCTTCATCTTCTTCAGGATTTCAGCCGAGATTTGTGGCGGCGCCATTTTCTGGCCGTTCACTTCAACCCAGGCGTCGCCGTTGTCAGCCTTGGCGATTTTGTACGGGACCATCTTGATGTCTTTCTGTACGACTTCTTCGTCGAACTTGCGACCGATCAGACGCTTCACCGCGTACAGGGTGTTGTGCGGGTTGGTCACTGCCTGACGCTTGGCCGACTGACCAACGAGGATTTCACCATCGTTGGCGTAAGCGATGATCGACGGCGTGGTGCGCGCGCCTTCGGCGTTTTCGATAACTTTGGCTACGCCGTTTTCCAGCACGGAGACGCAGGAGTTGGTAGTCCCCAGGTCGATACCGATAATTTTGCCCATGTTCACTCTCCCGAAACTTTGGATTTTGTTGCCGCAGCAGTGGTGGCTAACTGCGGTAATACTTAAACGCTTGACTTCTAAATGGGGGCCTTGCGGCTAATTTCAAGCCTTCTCGTCAATCGAAGGCGAAATTGGCGCCGGCGCCTTGCTGACCACAACCATGGCCGGACGCAACAGGCGACCGTTGAGCTGGTAGCCCTTCTGGAACACCTTCAGAACGCTGTTCGGTTCAACGTCGGCGCTCTCCTGCATGGCCATCGCCTGATGGTGAACGGCGTTGAACGGTTCGCCATGCGGATCGATCGCTTCAAGCTGATAACGCTTGAGGGTGTCGTGGAACATTTTCAGGGTCAGCTCGATGCCTTCACGCATCGGACGGATGCTTTCGTCGTCCGGGCTCGACAATTCGAGACCGCGCTCCAGGCTGTCAACGATCGGCAGCAAGTCACCGGCGAATTTTTCCAGCGCAAACTTGTGCGCTTTCTCGACATCCTGCTCGGCACGGCGGCGGACGTTCTGCAGATCGGCAGCTACGCGCAGAGACTGATCCTGCGCGGCGGCCAACTGCTCTTCGAGCACTTGTACACGGGTCGCCAGGTCGTCACCCGAAGTTTCGGGCGCCTGATTGGCTTCTGGATTTTGCGTATCTACTGTCTGTTCGTCAGCCATAGAATTCTCCTTTCAATTACGTCCGCGAGCTGTACTCGCGCTTCTGCCCCGATATATGGGGCCGCAAAATCAGGCTTCAAGGGCCTGCAATGATTAACCCTACAAAAAAGTGCTGCATTGTCATTCCTGCTCGGACTAAGCATTTGATCGGATCAAGCAAATCGAGCTAAACGAGGGCATTGTCAGGCCGAAACAAAACACTGTATAAATAACCAGACCTAAAGCCTGGGAGCGGCCTTTATGCTGGTGCACCTGTCCGTACACAACTACGCCATCGTTGAACATCTCGATCTCGAACTTGATCGCGGGATGAGCGTGATCACAGGGGAAACCGGCGCCGGCAAGTCGATCATGCTCGACGCCCTGGGCCTGACCCTTGGTGACCGCGCCGACAGCGGCGTGGTTCGCCCGGGCGCCGACAAGGCCGACATTCTGGCCACCTTCGACCTGGTCGACATTCCCGAAGCCCACGCCTGGCTGGCCGAGCGCGACCTCGAAAACGACGGCCCGTGCATCCTGCGCCGGGTGATCACCGCCGAAGGCCGTTCGCGCGGCTATATCAATGGCACACCCTGCCCGCTCGGTGATCTCAAGGCCCTCGGCGAACTGCTGATCGATATCCACAGCCAGCACGAACACCAGTCCCTGCTGAAAACCGACACTCACCGGCGCCTGCTCGACGAATACGCCGGCGCTACCGATCTGGCCCGCCAGGTGCAACTCGCCGCGCAGCGCTGGCGCCAGACCCGCCAGGAACTGGAGCGCCTCTCCAACTCGGGTGACGAGCAACGCGCGCGTCACCAATTGCTCAGCTACCAGCTCGAAGAACTGGAGAACCTCGGCCTCGGCGAAAACGAGCTGGAACAGCTGGAGCAGGAACACAAGAATCTGACCAACGCCGAAACCCTGCTTGGCATTTGTCGACAGGTGGTCGAGCAGTGCAGCGAAAGCGATTCCGGCAATGTACTGAATGCACTGACCGCCAGTCTCAATCGCCTGTCGAGCGTGAACAACTCGGTCGGCGCGCTGGGCGAAGCCAGCAGCCTGCTGACCAGCGCGCAGATCCAGGTCGAAGAAGCCGTGGGCGAGCTCAATCGTTTCCTCGACAACTTCGATGCCGATCCGGCGCGCCTGCAGTATCTGGAAGAACGCCTCGACGCGATTTACACCTTGGCGCGCAAGCACCGGATCCAGCCAACCGAAGTCGCCGAGATGCAGCAGAAATTGCTCGATGAAATCGAGACATTGAATGCCAACGACGAATCCATCGAACGCCTGGGTGATGAACTGGCCTCTTATGCCCGCCATTATCAAGAGAAGGCCCGGGAACTGAGCGACTTGCGCCATCAGGCCGCCAGCAGCCTCGCCAGCGCCGTGGAGCAAGAGATCCAGCGTTTGGGCATGCCGGGCGGACGCTTCACCATCGAGCTGCGCGCCAATACCAGCGACGAACTGCAGCCTAACGGCCTGGAACAAGTCGAACTGCTGGTCAGCGCCAACCCCGGCCAGCCGCTCAAGACGCTGGCCAAAGTAGCCTCCGGTGGCGAGCTGTCGCGGATCAGCCTGGCGATTCAAGTGATCACTGCGCAGACCTCACGGGTGCCAACCCTGGTATTCGACGAAGTGGACGTGGGTATCGGCGGGCCGACAGCGGAAATCGTCGGTCAGTTGTTGCGGCGTCTTGGCGATCGCGGCCAAGTGCTGACCGTGACGCATTTGCCGCAAGTGGCGGCGCAGGGTCATCAGCATTTATTTGTGCACAAGGTTCGCGGCGAGCAGGCGACTCACACTGCCGTGTCCAAGCTGAGCAAGAACGACCGCATAGAAGAAGTGGCGCGGATGCTGGGCGGCATCGACTTGACCAAAGAGTCCTTGGCTCACGCGAAAAAAATGGTGGTCACGGCAAAAGTTTAAGAACGGCAGAAAGCACGAAGGCGACCCTTGGGTCGCCTTCGTTCGTTTCGCGAACCTGAAATTCGCGCGACATGCTTACTTTTTCTTGCGTACGTACAGCACCAGATTGTGATCTACCAGATCAACACCGTGCTCCTCGGCAATTGCCTTCTGGAGCTTTTCGATTTCCGGACTGACGAATTCGACGACTTCACCGGTTTCCACGTTGACCATATGGTCGTGGTGGCCACCGTCAGCCAATTCGAATACCGCGTGGCCACCGTCGAAGTTGTGACGGACCACGAGGCCAGCAGCTTCGAACTGGGTCAGAACACGGTAAACCGTGGCCAGACCGACGTCCTCGCCCGCTTCCATCAACGCCTTGTAGACGTCTTCGGCACTCATGTGACGCTGCTCGGTAGAATCGAGCATTTGCAGGATCTTGACCCGTGGCAGGGTCACTTTGAGGCCGGCTTTGCGTAGTTCGCTATTTTCAACCATGGTCAGCTTTCTCGCGATGCTGCTTCGCAGCTTCTCTTAATGCGGGTATGATCGGCGTTTACGTTGTCCCAGCCAAGATAGTGGAAGTCGCCCACCGATGCAAAACACCAAGCTCTTGCTAACCAGTTTCACCTTTGTGGGACTGCTCGCACTCGCCGGTTGTTCATTCCCCGGGGTTTACAAAATCGACATCCAGCAGGGCAATGTCGTCACGCAGGACATGATAGACCAGTTACGCCCGGGAATGACCCGTCGGCAAGTACGGTTTATCATGGGTAACCCTCTGCTGACCGACACGTTCCATGCCGATCGCTGGGATTATCTGTACAGCCTGCAACCTGGTGGCGGTGAACGCCAGCAGGAGCGCGTGAGTGTTAATTTCAACTCCAACGACCAGCTTGTCAGCCTGTCCGGTGACTTCATGCCGGGCGTAAGCCGTGACGAGGCCATTCTCGGAAAGGACAGTGGCACCAGCGTGACCGCCCCTGCTGAAAACGCCGAGAAGCCGAAGCCGGAACAACCCGCCAAACCAGGCTCCTTGCTGGATTCGATCCAGAAGGACGTGGACGGTGTTGAAACCGTTCCGGTTCCGACGCCTGAGCCGCTGGACACCTCGCCGCAGTAATGCGCGAGGCAATAAAAAACCCGGAATTTCCGGGTTTTTTATTGCCTGCGATCTGGCCAGGCTACTGATTTCGCGCTTTGGCCTCGGCAGCCTTGGCCGCCCGCAGGCGTCGAACCTCTTTCGGGTCCGCCAGCAACGGCCGGTAGATCTCGATGCGCTCCCCCGCCTGAATCAAGCGAGCCCGTGGATCAGCCACCACCTTGCCGAAGATCCCCAGCGGACAATCACTCAGATCCAGCTCCGGGAATTCATCGCCAATACCTGACTTGAGCACCGCCTCTCGCACTGTCGTCCCTTCCGGGACGCTCAAAGTGCGCAGAAGCTGACGATCCACGGCGGCATACACCACTTCAATCTCGATCACCGGATCAACCATGCATCTGCTTGGCACGCTGGCAGAACGCATCCACCAACGTATTCGCCGCCTGATTGAACAGCGGGCCAAGCGTCGCGCGCACCAGCGGGCCGGCGTAGTCAAAAGACAGGTCAAGACTGATCTTGCAGGCCTTCTCGTTCAATGCCTTGAAGACCCAGACACCATGCAGCTGGTTGAACGGGCCTTCTTCCAGGTTCATCTCGATCGATTGCCCCGGCACCAGCGTATTGCGCGTGACGAAGTGCTGACTGAGACCGCCCTTGGCCACGCCAACGCTGGCGCGCATGTGCTCGGGCGAGCTTTCCAGCACTTCGGCGGACGAGCACCATGGCAAGAATTCCGGGTAACGCGCGACGTCGTTGACCAGGTCGTAGAGGAATTGCGCCGGGTATGGCAGCAACGCCGAACGTTGAATATGTGTCGTCATGTAAGCGTTACTTCCAGAGCTGAGCGGCAAACACTACAAGAATGCCGATAGGCGCCACGTAGCGCATCAAGAACAAGGACAGGGCAAACAGCGCCGGGTTACGAATCGACAACTCCTCCCGCACCGCATCACGCCCCATCACCCAACCGGCAAACAGCACGAAGCACAGGCCACCGAGCGGCAACATGATCCGCGAGGTGAAGAAATCGATCACGCCGAAGAAGTCCAGACCGCCCGCCGCACCCCATTGGTAGAGATGGAACAGCCCGCCTTCGTTCACGAAAAATTTGGCTTCCTTCCAGATATTGAAAGAGAAAACCGTACCCAGACCGACGAACCAGCAGATGAACGCCAGCCAGAAAGTCACCCAGCCACGGCTGATTTTCGTGCGCTCAACCAGATAGGCCACCATCGGTTCAAGCAAGGAAATCGCCGAGCTCCAGGCGGCAATCGCCACCAGCACAAAGAACACCACGCCCATCAACTGGCCGAAAACCACGTTACCGAAGGCAAATGGCAGACTGACAAACATCAGGCCTGGGCCTTCGCTAGGGTTCAAACCGCCAGCAAACACAATCGGAAACAATGCCAGACCGGCCACCAGCGATACAAAGGTATCCAGCAGCGCCACACCGACCACGGTGCCAGAGAGCGAGGCTTCCTTGGTCATGTAAGCGCCGTAGATCATGATCGAGCCGACGCCCACGCTCAGGGAAAAGAACGCGTGGCCCATGGCGGGCAGCAAGCCGTCGAGGACTTTTTCCGGATGGAAGTCGAACATGAAATGCACGCCTTCCATGAAATGCCCGGTAGTCATGCTGTAACCCAGCAATACCAACACCATCACGAACAGCAGCGGCATCATGATCCGCAGGCTGCGCTCCAGCCCGGCAACCACGCCTTTGGCGATCACCACGGCCGACAACAGCATGAAAACTGTGTGCCAAAGTGTCAGACGCCAAGGATCGGAGATCACATTGCCGAAATAAGCGCCGACCTGCTCCGCCGTAGCACCCTGGAAGTCGCCGCGCCCCATGTCGATGATGTAATCCAGCGACCAGCCGCCGACCACACTATAGAAAGACAGGATCAGCAGCGCCGTGATCATCCCGGCAAACGCGCCCCACGACCACTTGCCCGAATGCCCGGCCTCCCGCGCGAGCACCTTCAAGGCGTTCGCCGGACTCTGCCGTGCGCGACGGCCGATCAGGGTTTCCGCCAGCATGACCGGGATCCCGATCAATGCGATGCAGGCGAGAAACATCAGCACGAAGGCGCCGCCGCCGTAGACCCCGACCATGTAGGGGAATTTCCAGATGCTGCCCAGTCCCACGGCCGAACCGGTCGCGGCGAATATGAAAACCCAGCGGCTAGCCCAACTGCCGTGGACAGAAACCTTGTCTGTCGACATTGAATATCACGCCCAAGCGTTAGAAAAAGAGGCCGCATTGTCCGGGATTCACTCAACCTGCTCAAGCACGCAGCATCACCGTAGCCGAGGATCATTTATCTCCATATAATGCCGCCCCTATGGCTAAACAGAAGAAACACCCAACAGGGACCATCGCGCAGAACAAAAAGGCGCGACACGATTACTTCATCGAACATCGTTTCGAGGCTGGTCTGGTCCTGGCCGGCTGGGAAGTAAAAAGTCTGCGGGCAAGCAAGCTGCAACTGGTCGACAGTTACGTGCTGCTCAAGGACGGCGAAGCCTGGCTTCTCGGCAGTCACATCACGCCGTTGATGACCGCCAGCACCCACGTCATCGCCGATCCGACCCGCACCCGCAAACTGCTGCTCAATAAGCGCGAGCTGGAAAAACTCGCCGCTGCCGTGCAACAGAAAGGCTACGCCTGCGTGTGCCTGTCCTTCTACTGGAGCAAGCACATGGTCAAGTGCGAGATTGCTCTGGGCAAGGGCAAGAAGGAATACGACAAGCGTGACACCGAGCGCGAACGCGACGCCGGTCGTGAGTTGCAGCGCGCCGTGCGCAACAAGGGCAAGGAAGAATAAATTTCTTCTGCCTGAAAAGATCGCAGCCTTCGGCAGCTCCTACAGGGAAAGACACATTCCTGTGTAGGAGCTGCCGAAGGCTGCGATCTTTTTGCTTCTAAAAACTACATTCCCTTGCGCCGCTCCGCCCGAGCCATGCGCTGAACTTCCTGCCGCACCTCTTCCAGCACCTCTTGCACATACAGAATGTGCCGACTGGAAACCTCCCGCGCCTGCTCCGCACGCCCTTCGATAATCGCCAGATACAGCTCCCGGTGCTGAGAGATCAGCATGTCGCGGGTTTCCGTGCGCTGTTTGTACATGCCGCCGATGTTGGTCACCACGTTGCGCTTGAGCAAATCGAAAAGCCCGCGAATGGTGTGCAGCAGCACCGCGTTGTGACTGGCTTCGGCAATCGCCAAGTGAAACTTCGCGTCCGCCGCGCCCTCTTCCACCCGGCTCACTTCGTCATGCCGCGTGTAGCAATCCTGCAGCTCGTTGAACGCTGCGGTCAGGCGCTCACGATCCACATCCGTGGCGCGCAATGCTGCGTAATAGGCACACGATGCCTCCAGAGTGTGCCGAAACTCCAGCAAGTCGCGCTGCGCTTCGGGGTTGCTCTCCAGCAGCAATAGCAGGGGGTCGCTGAAGGTCGATCCGAGGGTTTCCACCACGTAATTGCCGCCGCCCTGGCGACTGACCAGCAAGCCCTTGGCCGCCAGTTTCTGAATCGCTTCGCGCAACGACGGACGCGACACGCCGAACTGCTCGGCCAAGGTGCGCTCAGCCGGAAGCCGCTCGCCGGACTTCAGCGTGCCCTCGAGGATCATCCCCTCGAGGCGCTCGACAATATCGTCAGACAAACGGCGCTGACGAATCTGATCAAACCCCATAACTCATTTCTCCACGATCCCGACCGCTCGCCGGGCTCTCTATTCTGGCCTATCGGCGCCCCGCCGACACCTGTCAGAGCACATTTGCCCGACCGGATCAGATGCCTTCTGCACCGCTTATTCGACAAAAGTTTCAGGGCGACAAATTGACACACCGATATCAAGGCTTTTACCCTAGCCAACAGCGATTGTAAATTGGTATTACCAATTAACCAAGAACGCTGACAGTGCCTGACCAACAACAATTAGGGGCCACCCCATATGCAAACCTGGCAACAGCTCTACACCCCGCTCGGCAGTCTCGGCGTCTCCGCACTCGCGGCCGTCATCCCCATCGTTTTCTTCTTCCTGGCTCTGGCGGTGTTCCGCCTCAAGGGTCATGTGGCCGGCAGCATCACGCTCGCCCTGTCGATTGCCGTGGCGATTTTCGCCTTTCACATGCCGGTCGACATGGCTTTCGCCGCTGCCGGATACGGCTTTGCCTATGGTCTGTGGCCGATTGCCTGGATCATCGTCGCGGCGGTGTTCCTCTACAAACTGACGGTCAAGAGTGGTCAGTTCGAGGTCATTCGCAGTTCGGTGCTGTCGATCACCGACGACCAGCGCCTGCAGGTGTTGCTGATCGGTTTCTGCTTCGGCGCGTTCCTCGAAGGTGCCGCCGGCTTCGGCGCGCCAGTGGCCATTACCGCCGCGCTGCTGGTCGGTCTCGGGTTCAACCCGCTGTACGCCGCCGGCCTGTGCCTGATTGCCAACACCGCGCCGGTGGCGTTCGGCGCACTGGGGATTCCGATCATCGTGGCCGGTCAGGTGACGGGCATCGACGCGTTCAAGATCGGCGCCATGACCGGTCGCCAACTGCCACTGCTGTCGCTGTTCGTACCGTTCTGGCTGGTGTTCATGATGGACGGCCTGCGTGGTGTGCGTGAAACCTGGCCGGCAGCACTGGTTGCAGGCCTGAGCTTCGCCGTGACCCAGTACTTCACTTCGAACTTCATCGGCCCGGAGCTGCCGGACATCACCTCGGCCCTGGCCAGCCTGATTTCCCTGACCCTGTTCCTCAAAGTCTGGCAACCAAAACGCGCCGCCGGTCAGCACATCGCCGGCGCCGTGTCGGCCTCGGTGGTAACCGCCAGCGCTGGCGGTTTCGGCCAGAAGCGCAGCACCGTGGCGTCGCCTTACAGCCTCTGGGAAATTTTCATCGCCTGGTCGCCGTTCCTGATCCTTACCGTGCTGGTAACCATCTGGACGCTGAAACCCTTCAAAGCCATGTTCGCCGCTGGCGGTTCGATGTACGCCTGGGTATTCAACTTCGCCATCCCGCACCTGGATCAACTGGTGATCAAGACCGCGCCGATCGTGGCCACACCGACTGCGATTCCGGCGGTGTTCAAACTCGACCCGATTTCCGCGACCGGCACAGCGATCTTCTTCTCGGCATTGATCTCGATGCTGGTGCTGAAGATCAACTTCAAAACTGGTCTGACCACTTTGAAAGAGACCTTCTACGAACTGCGCTGGCCTATTCTGTCGATCGGCATGGTGCTGGCCTTCGCCTTCGTCACCAACTACTCGGGGATGTCTTCGACCATGGCGCTGGTCCTGGCCGCGACCGGCGCAGCCTTCCCGTTCTTCTCGCCGTTCCTCGGCTGGCTGGGCGTGTTCCTCACCGGTTCCGATACTTCGTCCAACGCGCTGTTCAGTTCGCTGCAGGCGACCACCGCACACCAGATCGGCGTCAACGACACCTTGCTGGTGGCAGCCAACACCAGCGGCGGCGTGACCGGCAAGATGATCTCGCCACAATCGATCGCCGTGGCCTGCGCCGCGACCGGGCTGGTGGGCAAGGAATCGGATCTGTTCCGCTTCACCCTCAAGCACAGCCTATTCTTTGCCACGATCGTAGGCCTGATCACGCTGGCCCAGGCCTACTGGTTCACCGGCATGCTGGTGCACTGATCCTATAAACAAAACGGAAATAACCGACGCCGGTTCGTGATTCCGGCGTCAGCAATTCACCACCCGGTCTGTAAGGCTGCTGAAAGCAAGGCGCTTTATATTCAGCAGCCGCCACAGACGGATAACCGGGCCCACCCGGAGACACGCCTGATGAGCGAGCTTTTTTACAACGCTGTGCCCAACGCCACGCGCGTCGCACCGCCGCTGCCCGAACCTCGGCAATACCCCAGCGAGAAACCGTCGCGGGTCTACCTGTTCGGCACGTGCGTGGTCGACCTGTTCTACCCCGAAGCCGGGATGGACGCGATCCATTTGCTGGAGCGCGAAGGCATCCGCGTCGAGTACCCGCAAGGGCAGAGCTGCTGCGGGCAACCGGCCTACACCTCGGGTTACACCGAGCAGGCGCGGACGGTCGCGCGCGCGCAACTGGCGTTGTTTGCCGGGGATTATCCGGTGGTGGTGCCGTCGGGTTCCTGCGCGGGCATGCTGCGCGAGCATTACGCGGACTTGTTCAAGGACGAGCCGCAAACGTTGAAACAGGTACAGGCCCTCGCGGCCCGCACTTATGAACTGGCTGAGTTTCTGCTGCTTGTCTGCAAGGTGCAGCTCAAGGACAGCGGCGAACCGGTCAAAGTGGCGCTGCACACTTCGTGTTCGGCACGTCGCGAAATGAACACCCACCTGCACGGCCGCGAGCTGTTGGCGCAGTTGAGCAACGTGGAACGGGTCAACCACGATCACGAAAGCGAATGCTGTGGCTTCGGTGGGACATTCAGCGTCCGTATGCCAGACATTTCCGGCGCGATGGTGGCTGACAAGACCAAAGCGTTGAAGGATTCCGGCGCACACAAAGTGTTGAGCGCCGACTGTGGCTGTTTGATGAACATCAACGGCGCATTGGAGAAACAAAAAGAAGCGCTGCGCGGGCAACATCTCGCCAGCTTTCTGTGGCAACGAACCGGAGGTGCGCAATGAGCACCTCGACGATTATTCCTACGGTTGCCGTAGAAGAAGACTTCCGCACCCGGGCGCACAACGCCTTGGGTGATCAGCAGTTACGGAACAACTTCCGTACTGCCATGGATTCACTGATGACCAAGCGGGCAGCGGCGTTCAGCGATGCCCACGAAAGAGAACACTTGCGTGCCCTGGGCAACTCGATCAGGGCGCGCGCGCTCTCCAAGTTGCCCGACCTGCTCGAGCAACTGGAACAGAACCTGACCCGCAACGGTGTGACAGTGCACTGGGCGGAAACGGTGGACGAAGCCAATGGCATCGTCCTTTCGATCATCCGCGCTCACGAGGCGCGGCAAGTGATCAAGGGCAAATCGATGGTCAGCGAAGAGATGGAGATGAACCATTTCCTCGAGGCTCAAGGTGTTGAATGCCTGGAATCCGACATGGGGGAATACATCGTCCAGCTCGACCACGAGAAGCCTTCACACATCATTATGCCGGCGATCCACAAGAATGCCGGTCAGGTCGCGTCCTTGTTCCACGACAAACTTGGCGTGGAGTACACCAAGGACGTTGACCAACTCATTCAGATCGGTCGCAGAGTCCTGCGGCAGAAATTCTTCGAAGCGGACATCGGCGTTTCCGGCGTCAACTTCGCCGTGGCCGAAACCGGCACCCTGCTGCTGGTGGAAAACGAAGGCAACGGGCGCATGACCACCACCGTACCGCCGGTGCACATCGCCGTCACCGGCATCGAAAAGGTCGTGGAAAACCTGCGCGACGTGGTGCCGCTGTTGTCGCTGCTGACCCGCTCGGCGCTGGGCATTCCGATTACCACCTACGTCAACATGATCTCCGGCCCGCGCAAGGAACATGAACTCGACGGCCCGCAGGAAGTGCATCTGGTGCTGCTCGACAACGGTCGCAGCCAGGCCTTCGCCGACAGCGAACTGCGCCAGACCCTGAACTGCATCCGCTGTGGCGCGTGCATGAACCATTGCCCGGTTTACACCCGCGTCGGTGGTCACACCTACGGCGAGGTTTATCCGGGACCGATCGGCAAAATCATCACCCCGCACATGGTCGGTCTGGCGAAAGTCCCGGACCACCCGAGCGCTTCGTCGTTGTGCGGTGCCTGCGGTGAAGTGTGCCCGGTGAAAATTCCGATCCCGGCAATTCTGCGCCGATTGCGCGAAGAAAACGTCAAAGCCCCGGACGCTCCACACCAAGTGATGCGCGGCCAGGGCAGCAAGTATTCGCGCAAGGAACGCTTCATCTGGAACGCCTGGGCGAAACTCAACAGCTCGCCGACGCTGTATCGGTTGTTCGGGTTCTTCGCCACGCGCCTGCGTGCCATGACCCCGAGCAATGTCGGCCCGTGGACGCAAAACCACAGCGCACCAAAACCCGCCGCCCGCTCACTGCACGACATGGCCCGCGAGCATCTGGGCAAACAGGGAGACCGCTGATGAGCGCCAAGCAAAATATCCTCGCCAAGCTGCGGAAAAGTCTGACCGGTGCCACACCGATTGCCGACGACTTCGACGTCGATCTGGTGACCCAGCCTTACACCTACAGCGCCGAGCAACGTATCCCGCAGCTGCGCAAACTTATGGAAGCGGTGCACACCGAAATCCATGTGACCACCGGCGCAGACTGGCCGGCGCTACTCGCGCAATTACTGCGTGACCGTCAGATGCCGAGCCTGCTGATTGCACCGACGACGCCTCACGGGCAACGCGTCTCACAACACTGGGCGAACAATCCTGATCTGCCGACGCTGAAGTACTACAACCGGCCGATGGAGGAGTGGAAAGCCGAACTGTTCAACGACACTCCGGCCAGCCTGACCGGCACCCTCGGCGCCATCGCCGCCACCGGCAGCCTGATTCTCTGGCCAACCCGTGAAGAGCCGCGACTGATGAGCCTGGTGCCGCCGGTGCATTTCGCCCTGCTCAAGGCCAGCGAAATCCGCGACAACTTCTATCAGGTGCAACAGGAATTCGAGTGGGCACAAGGCATGCCGACCAATGCGCTGCTGGTATCCGGCCCGTCGAAAACCGCCGACATCGAGCAAGTGCTGGCCTACGGCGCTCACGGCCCGAAAGACCTGGTGGTACTGATCCTGGAGGACCAATGACGCTTCCGGTGAATTTCCTGCGTGATGCGCAGCAACTGATTCCAGCGGAGCGCCGCTTCGACGATCCGCTGTCGACCTTGGCCTTCGGCACCGACGCCAGTTTTTATCGGCTGATTCCCAAACTGGTGATCCGCGTCGAGTCCGAAGACGAAGTGATAGCGCTGCTGAAACTGGCCCAGCGCGATCAAGTCCCGGTGACCTTCCGCGCCGCCGGCACCAGTTTGTCCGGGCAGGCGATCAGCGATTCGGTGCTGATTGTGCTGGGGGATAACTGGAACGCTCGCGAGATTCGTGATCAAGGCCTGCAGATTCGTCTACAGCCGGGCGTGATCGGCGCGCAAGCCAACGCGTGGTTGGCACCGTTCGGGCGCAAGATCGGCCCGGATCCGGCGTCGATCAACGCCTGCAAGATCGGCGGCATCGTCGCCAACAACGCCAGCGGCATGTGCTGCGGCACCGCGCAAAACACTTATCACACACTGGCCGGAATTCGTCTGGTACTGGCCGACGGCACCCGTCTCGACACTGAAGACGCAGCCAGTGTCGCCGCGTTTCGCGAAAGCCACGGCGAACTGCTGGAGCGTCTGGCGACGTTGGGCCGTGAGACCCGCGCCAATGCCGAACTGGCGGCGAGAATCCGCCACAAATACCGTCTGAAAAATACCACCGGCCTGTCACTCAACGCCCTGGTGGATTTCGACGAGCCTGTGGATATCTTGAGCCACCTGCTGGTCGGCTCCGAAGGCACCCTCGGCTTCATCAGTGCGGTGACCTATGACACAGTGATCGACCACCCGAACAAGGCGTCGGCACTGATCGTGTTCCCGGATGTGGAAACCTGCTGCAACGCGGTCACGGTGCTGAAAAACCAACCGGTATCAGCGGTGGAACTGCTGGACCGACGCAGCCTGCGCTCGGTGCAGGACAAACCCGGCATGCCGGATTTCGTACAACACCTGTCGAACAATGCCTGCGCGCTGCTGATCGAATCCCGCGCCGCCTCTTCCTCTTTGCTGCAGGAACAACTGGCGCAGATCATGGCTTCGCTGACCCGTTTCCCGGTGGAAAAACAGGTCGATTTCACCGAAGACCCGGCCGAGAACGCCAAGCTCTGGGCCATCCGTAAGGACACCTTCCCCGCCGTCGGTGCCGTGCGTAAAACCGGCACCACGGTGATCATCGAAGACGTGACCTTCCCGGTCGAGCAACTGGCGATCGGCGTCAACCGCCTGATTGAGCTGTTCGACAAACATGCCTACGACGAAGCGATCCTTTTCGGACACGCGCTGGAAGGCAATCTGCATTTCGTCTTCACCCAAGGCTTCAACAGTCCGGAAGAAGTCGCACGCTATCAAGCGTTCATGGACGACGTCGCGCAACTGGTAGCGGTGGAATTCGGCGGTTCGTTGAAGGCTGAACACGGCACCGGGCGCAACATGGCGCCGTTCGTTGAGCTGGAATGGGGCAGCGATGCGTATCAGTTGATGTGGCAGCTCAAACGCCTGCTCGACCCCAACGGCATCCTCAACCCGGACGTGGTGCTCAGCGAAGATCCGCAGATCCACCTCAAGCATCTCAAGCCGCTGCCAGCGGCGGACGAGATTGTTGATAAATGCATCGAGTGCGGCTTCTGCGAACCGGTCTGCCCGTCGAAAGGCCTGACCCTCAGCCCGCGCCAGCGCATCGTCATTTGGCGTGACATTCAGGCGAAAAAACGCGCCGGCGTTGACACCACCGAGCTGGAACAAGCCTACGAATACCAAGGCATCGAGACCTGCGCCGCGACCGGTTTGTGCGCTCAGCGTTGCCCTGTGGGCATCAATACCGGCGAACTGGTGAAAAAGCTTCGCGGCCGACACGCGACGCATCAGAAAACCGCTGACTGGATCGAAGGAAATTTCGCCAAGACCCTGCAAGGTGCACGTTTCACTTTGCACGTGGCCAATGGCGCACGGATGCTGCTGGGCGCACCGCGTCTGGCGAAGCTGTCGGCAACCCTGACGCGCTTGTCCAAGGGCCAGGTGCCGCTGTGGACCAACGCGATGCCGCAACCGGAAAAAGCCATTCGCTTCAACCCGAGTGTGTCGGATGAGCGCCCGCGGGTGGTGTATCTGGCGGCGTGCGTATCGCGGGTGATGGGCCCGGCGGCGGGTGACAAGGAGCAGATGTCGCTGTACGACAAAACCCGTGGCCTACTGGAAAAGGCCGGTTACCAGGTGGTGATCCCGGACAATCAGGACAACCTCTGCTGCGGTCAGCCGTTTGCCTCCAAAGGCTACGCCGAGCAAGCCGAACACAAGCGCCAGGAACTGATTAGCGCCCTCCTTCATGCCAGTCGCGGCGGGCTCGATCCGATCTATTGCGACACCAGCCCCTGCACCTTGCGCCTGGTGCAGGACGTGGGAAATGTTCGCCTGGATCTGTACGACCCGGTGCGCTTCATTCGTACGCACCTTCTCGATCGACTGGAGTTCACCCCGCAAGAGGCACCGATTGCGGTTCACGTGACCTGCAGCACCCAGCATCTGGGCGAGAGCCAGGCGCTGATCGATCTGGCGCGCAAATGCAGCAAAAACGTGGTGATTCCGGAAGGCATTCATTGTTGCGGGTTTGCCGGTGACAAGGGCTTCACCACCCCGGAGTTGAACAGCCATTCGCTGCGCACCCTCAAGGACGCGGTGCAGCATTGCAGCGAAGGCATTTCCACCAGCCGCACCTGTGAGATCGGCCTGACGCAACACGGCGGCATCGACTATCACGGGCTGGTCTATCTGGTGGATCGGGTGACCCGGGCCAAGGCCTGCTGAAGAAAAATAGAACCCTTGCGTGCGACCGTAGTCCACAGAATAGGCCCCGGAAAACGGGGCTTTTCCTCCCATCGGTTGCCCGTCCTGACGGCCAGCGCAGTCTGGATCCCTCAGTTCAAGGAGATACACATGAAACGTTCTGTACTGTTAGGTCTGTTCGTTACTGCCTCGATGATGGCCTCCACCTCGTTCGCCGCCAACAAGCCTGCCGACCTGTGCGATGCCAACATCCAGACCATCAACAATGCCAAGGGGCAGTTGTCAGCGAACCCGGAACTAAGTCAGCGTGCCGAAGCCAGTGTGAGCAAGGCACAGGCGCTGAAAGCCCAGGGCAAGATTGATGACTGCGTAGCGGAAACCTCGCAAACCATCATAGAACTGCGTAAATCCACCGGCACCAACAACTGATTCACGCCCCGGCCAACCTTCGGGTTGGCCTCGGGGGCCGTTTGGCGTACACTGCGCAGGCTTGTTGCCTCACCTGATGTACGAGGCAATGAGTTCGGGGCCGATTAGGATTCGACGCCGGTGACGAAACTTTAGGTGCATGCCGACTTGGTAACAGAAGTCGTAAATCCACTGTTGCAACTTCTTATAGTTGCCAATGACGACCAATACGGTGCTGCTCTCGCTGCTTAATTGCAGCTGACATGCACTCCTGGTGCCTTCGGGCCCAGCAATCATCAGGGGATGTCTGTAAACCCGAAATGATTGTCATATAGAACAGAATCGCCGTGCAGTACGTTGTGGACGAAGCGGCTAAAACTTACACAACTCGCCCAAAGCACCCTGCCCGTCGGGTCGCTGAGGGTTAACTTAATAGACACGGCTACGCATGTAGTACCGACAGCGGAGCACTGGCGGACGGGGGTTCAAATCCCCCCGGCTCCACCAAACTCAACGAAAAAAGACGTCCTCGGACGTCTTTTTTTGTGCCTGGAAATCTAGTGAAACAAGTGAAGTAACGGGCTTTAGCGCCATTCGCTGCCATAGAAAAACGGGCTTAACACCATCCCACCACTTGCCTGATGAAGAGAATGGCGCGTGGCTAGCTGTCTATCTGATATTTAGGCCGACTTGTTCAGGGTCAACTGCACTACCACTTGATTGACATTTCGCTTGACAGCTGATTACCTGCCAAAAGAGCCTGCAAGTTTTTTATTGATAAGAGCCTCTAGGTGCACCAACGGGCCGGCGTAGCCGGCCCGTTGGTGCACCTAGAGGGCGTGATGAAGAATGCATTTCGTCGGCACTGACTCGCAATCACAGCCCTCCGCCTGTAAATGCGCCGAGTGAGTGTGCTAACCTCAAGCCCAAGTCCATTTCACCCTTATGGGTACTTTCGCCATGATCAGCGGCCACCAGCATTCAAATGACCTTAGCTTTGCGGAAATGATGAGCCTTAAAAGCAGCTCACGTGACCGCCAGGTTGATGCTGTCTATGCAGCTGACCCTCAGATGCTTGAGATGGCTGCTGCCCGTGCCAAAGCCGTACTTCGTGGCAACTCTTCTTCAATCGCTCGCCCACAACGCTTCTCTGCGCTCAGCAACTGATGCCCGAGGCGGTGAACGAAGACGCTCCGTTCACCCAGCTTGAGCGTTCAGATCTCTTCGCTTTTCTGCTCGATCTAATTCAGCGCGTCTACCGACCCTCTGTTCTTTCCGCTGTTAACGATTACGGCCTTGTGATCGTGGGCGGTCAATCGCTCACGCTTTGGGCCCGGCAATACCTCATCGATGAAATGACAGGCGAGGATGTCGGATTCGTCACCAGCGATGATTTGGACTTTATCGGCAAGCCCAACTCAATTGATTATTGCGCCCGCATGATGGGCGTCCCTTTTCGCAAAGCGAAAATGGAAGACAACACAATAAATATTGCAGCCGCGTACATTCACTGGATTGACGATAAAGAGGTCATCGTCGATATCCTAGAAATGGACAGCGTCGGGGGCGCGCCCAAAAAAGAGATTTTCAAGTATTTATCCGTCTTGGATATCGAAGGCGTGCAAGTCGCCGTCATCGACCCCATCACATGCCTAAAGTCTCGCCTGTTCAACCTATTTGCTCACTGGCAGGATCGGCGGCACAGGGAATCCGTGCGGGTGAAGATCGCAATTCGCGCCTCGAACCATTACCTGCGCGACCTGCTTGTACATGACGGATACCGAGCCATATCAGAACATGTCCGCCGAATTAAGGCCTTGGCCCTGACAACGCTCGGCAAGCGTGTTTATGTCGAATATGGAATCGACGTGCTGGACGCCATCCCCTACGATCCGGCGCTGTATCCAACTGCCTACATGGATCGGGAACGACCGAACATGCTCCGCCAAATTGGTGACTTACGCCGACGAAAGTTAATTCAGTACCAACGATTCGCTTGTGGCCCTATCCATCCTAGCCATCTTCAGCCCGCTGCAGAGAACGATCCAAGATAAAGGAATCGGGATTACGCGAAACTCTCGCGCTGTCATCGCCTCGACTCTTCTTGCCTACAGCTTCTACTACCCAAACCTGATCTTCCCCCCCCGTGCCACCATCAAACAAGGTACATTTACGCCCATCGAGCACGATCAGCAGTGCCGGAATGGAGCGACCAGTCCGGTTTTGAAAGGGAATAGGGGTTATGGACAAAAAGTCGCTTTCCGAGCGGGACATCTGCAGCAAATACATCGTCCCAGCCGTTCAACAAGCTGGATGGGACATGCACAAGCAGGTGCGCGAGGAAGTCAGCTTTACCAAAGGCCGCATTATTGTCCGGGGCAAACTTCACAGCCGTGGAGAAGCACGCCGCGCAGATTTCATCCTCTACCACCAAGCCAACCTGCCTATCGCGGTGATCGAGGCAAAGGACAACAAGCACTCCGTTGGCTCCGGCATGCAGCAAGCCTTGGGCTATGCAGAAGCGCTGGACGTACCGTTCGTGTTCTCCAGCAATGGCGATGGCTTCCTGTTTCACGACCGCAGTGGCACAGGCAGCCAGGTAGAAACCGAACTCACCCTTGATCAATTCCCTAGCCCTGCTGAACTCTGGCAACGCTACTGCCAGTGGAAGGGGCTGGATAATACCGCCCAGCACAAGATCGAAGCGCCCTACTACGACGACGGCTCCGGGCGCATGCCGCGCTATTACCAAATGAATGCCATCAATCGCACCGTCGAAGCTGTGGCACGCGGCCAAAACCGTATTCTTCTGGTGATGGCCACTGGCACTGGCAAGACCTACACCGCTTTCCAAATCATCTGGCGGCTGTGGAAATCGAAACAGAAGAAACGCATCCTGTTTCTGGCCGACCGCAACATCCTCGTCGATCAGACCAAGAACAACGACTTCAAGCCCTTCGGCCAGACGATGACCAAAATCGCCAAACGCCAGATCGATACCTCCTACGAGATCTACCTGTCGCTTTATCAGGCCGTCACCGGCACTGATGACGAGATGAACATCTACAAGCAGTTCTCCCGCGACTTCTTCGACCTGATCGTGATCGACGAATGTCATCGTGGCAGCGCCTCGGAGGATTCAGCTTGGCGCGAAATCCTCGATTACTTCTCCAGCGCCACCCATGTCGGCCTCACCGCCACACCAAAGGAGACTAAAGAGGTATCGAGCATCACTTACTTTGGTGAGCCAATTTACAGCTACACACTGAAGCAAGGCATCGAAGACGGCTTCCTCGCTCCCTATAAAGTGGTGCGTATCGACTTCGACAAAGATCTGCAAGGGTGGCGTCCGCCCAAGGGCATGCTCGACAAAAACGGCGAACTGATCGAAGACCGCATCTATAACCTCAAAGATATGGACCGCACCCTGGTTATCGAGGCGCGCACTCAATTGGTGGCGCAAAAAGTTACCGAACTCCTCAAGGCCACTGATCCGTTTCAGAAAACCATTGTCTTCTGCGACGACATCAACCACGCAGAGCGCATGCGCCAAGCACTCGTCAACCTCAACCCCGAACGTGTAGCCGAAAACCGCAAATACGTCATGCGTATTACCGGCGATGATCAGGAAGGCAAGGCCGAACTGGATAACTTCATCAACCCGGAAGAGCGCTACCCAGTCATCGCTACAACCAGCAAGCTGATGACCACCGGCGTGGATGCGCAGACCTGCAAGCTGATCGTGCTCGATCAACACATCAAATCGATGACCGAGTTCAAGCAAATCATCGGTCGAGGTACTCGCATCAACGAGGACTACGGCAAGTACTGGTTCACCATCATGGACTTCAAAAAAGCTACCGAGCTATTTGCCGACCCGGCCTTTGATGGTGATCCGGTGGTGATCTACGCCCCCGATACCAATGACTCTCCTGTACCGCCGGACGATCCACTTGCCGATGAAGACGGCATCAGCGCTGGCGACGATACGGATGGCGATGGACTGGAATTCACCGGCGAGGAGGATGGCAAAAAACGCATCAAGTACGTGATCGATACCGTCCCGATTTACGTCGTCGCCGAACGTGTGCAGTACTACGGCCCCGATGGCCGACTGATTACCGAATCGCTCCATGACTACACCCGAACCTGCGTACAAAAGCAATTCACCTCGCTGGATGACTTCCTTCGCTGCTGGAGTGATGCTGAGCAAAAGAAAGTCATCATCGAAGAGATGGCCGTCCAGGGTGTGATGTGGGAAGCCTTGGCCGAAGAAGTGGAAAAGAAACAGGGCAAGCCGCTCGATCCGTTCGATCTGATCTGCCATGTAGCCTTCGACCAGCCAGCCCTGTCGCGCCGCGAACGAGCCGAGCAGGTGAAAAAGCGCAACTATTTCGCCAAGTATTCCGGTGCCGCCCGCCAGGTTTTGGAGGGGTTGTTGGATAAATACGCCGATACCGGCATCGAGCATATCGAGGACATCAAAATCCTTCAGCTTGACCCTTTCAGCCAGTTCGGTGCCCCCATGGAATTGGTCAAAGCCTTCGGCGGCAAGGCTGGCTACAACCAGGCCATACACGAGCTGGAAGACGAGCTTTACGCCAGTTAACGGCCAACTACCGACGACCTGCCAAAGCAGCTGTCCACACTATCCTGTAGAATTTCGCCCCCTTTGCGGTATGCGTTGAGAGAACTTCATGTCCATTAGCTCCACCATCAAGTCCATTCAGGACATCATGCGTAAAGACGTTGGCGTAGACGGCGACGCGCAGCGTATCGGCCAGCTCGTTTGGCTGCTATTCCTGAAAATCTTCGATGACCGCGAGCTGGAATGGGAGCTAATGGACGACAGCTATCGTTCGCCCATTCCCGACAGCTGCCGCTGGCGTACCTGGGCCGCCGACCCGGAAGGCATGACCGGCGACGCGCTGAAGGACTTTATCGACAACAACCTCTTCCCCCAGCTTCAGAACCTGCACGAGTACAGCAACACGCCGTCAGCCTTCGTGGTGCGCAGCGTGTTTGAAGACGCCTACAACTACATGAAGTCCGGACAGTTGCTGCGCCAGGTGATCAACAAGATTCAGGAAGGCGTGGACTTCAACAAGGCCCAAGAGCGCCACGAGTTCGGCAACCTCTACGAGCAACTGCTGCGAGACCTGCAGAACGCGGGCAACGCCGGTGAGTTCTACACCCCGCGCCCAGTTACCGAATTTATGGTGCGCATGGTCGATCCGAAGTTGGACGAAAAGGTCATGGACCCGGCCTGCGGCACCGGCGGCTTCCTCACCTGTGCCATTGATCACAAGCGCAGCCGCTATGTAAAAACCGCCGAAGACGAACGCACCCTACAAGCCAGTATCTTTGGCGTGGAGAAAAAGCCGTTACCGCACCTGCTGGCGACCACGAACATGATCCTGCACGGCATCGAGGTGCCCAACCAGATCCGCCACGACAACACCCTGAGCAAACCACTGATCAGTTGGGGGCCAAGCGAGCGTGTGCACTGCATCGTTGCCAACCCGCCGTTTGGTGGCATGGAGGAAGATGGCATCGAAACCAACTTCCCCGCCAGTTTCCGCACTCGAGAAACCGCCGATTTATTTTTGGTGCTGATCATGCAGCTACTGAAAGACGGTGGTCGCGCCGCCGTGGTGCTGCCCGATGGCTTCCTGTTTGGCGAAGGCATTAAAAGTCGTATCAAGGAAAAGCTGCTGACTGAGTGCAACCTACACACAATCGTTCGCTTGCCCAACGGAGTGTTTAACCCCTATACCGGCATCAAGACCAACCTGCTGTTCTTCACCAAGGGCACGCCGACCAAGCAGGTGTGGTTCTACGGACACCAGTACCCGGCAGGCGTGAAGAACTACTCAAAAACCCGGCCCATGCGCATCGAAGAGTTCGCCGTAGAGGAGGCCTGGTGGGGCAACGAAGCCGATGGCTTTGCCGCGCGGGTGGAGAACGAGTTTGCCTGGAAGGTCAGTATTGAAGAGTTGCAGGCACGCAACTGGAACCTCGACTGCAAGAACCCGCATATCGGCGAGCAGATCAGCCATGACCCGGATGAGCTGCTGCGCAACTACGCCAGCCTGCAAGGCGAAATCAGCCAGCTGCGCGACCAGCTTAAAGCCGGGCTGGCTGAAGCCCTTGCCTCTGATAAAGAGGAGCGCGAGGTATGACGGGGTTGCTGACCGAAAATCTGCCGCTGCTGGCCAGCGCACCGAATGGCATCAAGAAGCTGCGTGAGCTGATTCTGGAACTGGCGGTGCGCGGCAAGTTGGTGCCGCAAGATTCTAGCGATGAGCCGGCCAGTGAGTTGCTAAAGCGCATTGCCGAGGAAAAGGCGCGGTTGGTGGCAAATGGCAAGATCAAAATGCTGAAGCTGATCGAGGAGCCCCCGAATGTGGATGGCTTATCGAATTTACCTAGATCTTGGAGCTGGGTTCGATTTGGCGAGATCGCTCAGCACAACTCCGGAAAGACCTTAGATAAGGGGCGTAATACCGGCATACCCAGAGATTACATCACGACATCAAACCTCTATTGGGGAAGGTTTGAGCTCGAAAATGTTAAACAAATGCTCATACGAGAAGATGAGCTTGATAAGTGCACAGCAACTAAAAATGATCTTTTGATATGTGAAGGGGGCGAGGCAGGTAGAGCGGCTGTTTGGGAGGAAGACAGAGAAATTTGCGTTCAAAACCATGTTCACCGCGCACGCTTGTATGGCGAGGTTTCACCGCATTACGCCCAGCGATTCTTCGAAAAAATAAATGCTACTGGTGAAATAAATAAATACCGGAAAGGTATTGGCATTTCAAATATGTCTAGCAAGGCCCTGGCCTCAATTACATTCCCTTTACCGCCCCTCGCCGAACAACACCGCATCGTCGCCAAAGTCGATGAACTGATGGCCCTATGCGACCGCTTGGAAGCCCAGCAGGCCGACGCCGAAAGCTCCCACGCCCAACTAGTGCAAGCGCTGCTCGACAGCCTGACCCAAGCCAGCGACGCCACCGACTTCGCTACCAACTGGCAGCGCTTGGCTGAACATTTTCACATGTTGTTCACCACCGAACCCAGCATCGACGCCCTCAAACAAACCCTGCTGCAACTTGCCGTGATGGGCAGACTAGTTCAGCAAGACCCTAAAGATGAACCAGCCACTGAACTGCTCAAGCGCATTGCCATGGAAAAGACACGACTAGTGGCCGAGAGCAAACTCAAGAAGCAGAAAGCGCTGACTCAAATTGGAGAGGATGAAATCGCCTTCAAACTGCCACAGGGGTGGCAATGGGTGAGAAAGGCGGAGGTCTTCAACTTTCTGAATGGCTATGCCTTCAAGAGTGAATGGTTCCAGCAAGAAGGTGTTCGACTACTGCGCAACGTCAATGTCTCGCATGGAGTAGTTAACTGGAAAGAAGCCGCGTGCATTTCGAAAGAGCAGGCCGCAGATTTTCATGGTTTTTCGCTTAAAGAGAATGATGTAGTACTGACGCTTGATCGTCCGATTATTTCAACAGGACTAAAGTATGCGGTGATACGCAACACTGATCTCCCCTGCCTGCTGTTGCAGCGAGTAGCTAAAATTGCTCCGTATGCAGATGCTGTGAGCGTGCGTTATCTTTCGGCCTGGCTAAACTCGCGCTTCTTCGTCGATAACATCGATCCGGGTAGAAGTAATGGTGTCCCGCACATTTCGACGAGCCAAGTCGCAAGCATGCCTTTTGCTCTGCCTCCCCTCCCCGAACAACACCGTATCATCGCCAAAATCGATCAACTAATGGCCATCTGCGACCAACTCAAAACCCATCTAACCCAAGCCCGCCAACTGAACGAGCAGTTGACCAGCACCCTGGTCGAGCGAGCTCTCGCCGAGTATGGCCAACAGACTCCCATTGCCACGGACCAGCAACTATCCCGCACCCTGCTCGCCGCAGAAATCACTCATCGACTGCATAGCCAACGTACCTTCGGCCAACGCAAACTGCAGAAGGTGATTTACTTAGCCGAACACGCGGCCAAGCTCGCCGCGATCCAAGGTGACTACCTGCGAGACGCAGCCGGCCCCCACGATCGCCAGTTGATGAATAAGGTAGAAGGCGAGATGCAAAACCTTCAGTGGTATGAGCGCATCGAGCGCGAGACCGTTGGCCATGCTTACCGTCCGCTTTCCCAAGCAGGACAGCATCGGCAGGAGTATTGCAGCGCCTGGCCAGTCGCTGAACGCGCCACCATTGAACAGGCGATCGAGCTAATGCGGGACTGGGATACGGATCGTTGCGAAATGACTGTGACGCTCTATGCCGCTTGGAACGACTTTATCCTCGAAGGCCGCCCGGTTTCCGATGAAGCCATCGTGGACGAAGTCATGCATAGCTGGAACGACACCAAACTACGCTTCAGCAAAAATGAATGGTTGGCGGTTTTGTCAGAGATGAAAAAGCACGAAATCCTCATACCCACGGGATTTGGCAAACGAACCACGGGCGGCATGCGCAACTTACTCGGTAGAATTTAACCTACCTTCCGCTCACCGACGCTTAGCGGCAAGGCCCGCCCAGTGCGGGCCTTGTCGTATCCGATATTAATATTCCAAGTGTCAGTCCTATTGGGCATAGAGGCTTGACCTCCCTCGGCCCCCTCAGGCAACAGTTTTTACCAGAACAGCGCGATACGTATCTCATACACAACGTTTCTCCGCGGGACTCGGCGATTAACCATGTGCTCACAGTGAGCATTCCAAGCAGCACTGGAGCTAGCCCTCATCAGAAGTGGCAAAATAATGGCGCCACCATTATTCTAGCGACGCTATCTGCGCCTGGCGCTGGACAGCCTGTAAATTTGGACGCCTCGAAAACAACTTAAAAGGACGTATCCTCGTGAGCATTAGCGAAATCATACAAACGAAAGAAGTTGATATTTATATATCTCTTTTCTTCACTATTCTCGGACTTATCCTGGGTTTTATAGTAGACACCCTGACAAAAGGATCATCCCCTGCAGTCAACGGACAACAAACCCCAATCATTAATCTGACTGTTAGCAACGTAGTAAACCCTCCCAGTGCCTCGTCCTCTAAACCAGATCAAGACATGATGCCGGTAATCTGCACAGCCATGGTAATTACGGCACTTATCTATCTGTTTTATAGAGCCGAGATTCTCAACATACTGTCATGGATTACTATTTTCACCCTATCGCTCTGGGCAGGAGGGACTTTACACAGTCTCTATAAAGGCTACTTTAGCGGTGGGTCCTGGATTGCTTCCTTACTATTTTCGGTAGCATTTTGTGTTGCAGCGACACTCATGACTGGTGAGGCCTTTAGGCCTACCCACGCGCCTGAAAACTTCATATATATACAGGAAATTATTAACAAATACGGCATCACCGGACTTAAACGCTACTTCAATCCAGAAGACTTCAACTGGCTTATCCTTCACTTATTCGGCGTACTCATTCTCTTTTATGTAAGCATTCGAATGATGCTTTCATCGACGTACTTTATTACCACTGGGTTCGCCAATCCCGCGAGCGCCACCGAACCGTGGATTACTCAGAAAACCCGAAAATATGCAAACCAAAGAAAAAATATTATTTATATGCCGATACTATTGCTTCTTGCATACGCTCTGATATCTGGAGCCGTCTCTATATGGCTGACTCACGATATGCCGGGACAGTTGAATCAGCTGATTGATACCATTCTTCACGGTCGCTGATCCGAATTTACTCTTCAAGCAAAGCAAAAAGGCATTAGACGAGAATATCGCCTGTGCCTTTTTGAACATCGCAAACAAGCGTAAATCACTAGCGGACAGCCCCTGCAAAAAATAATGCCCCTTCTACACTCACACCGCCCCCACTGCCACGACGCGCCCCCATGACCACCCACCAAGACCGCATCAAGCAAGGCAAGGACGCCCGCAAGCAATGCTCGCGCAGCGCCCACGTCACCACCGGAAAGATGAACCGCGATCCGATCCCACTGATCAAGGCCTCGAGTCAGGGCCGCGTCGCTTCGCTGGTGGAGTTGCGTTACGGACGAATGCTGGTGTCGCCCTTCACGTTCTTCCGTGGCAACGCGCTGCTGCAGGCCCATGATCTGTCGAGCACCCAGAACATGGGGCTGGTTGGGCCGATCTGTGGGGATGCACACTTGATGAACTTCGGCGGTTTTGCCACGCCCGAGCGCAATCTGTTATTCAGCGTCAATGATTTCGACGAGGCGCATCCCGGGCCCTGGGAATGGGACGTAAAGCGGCTGGCGGCGAGTTTTGTGGTGGCGGCGCGGGATTTGCGCCATGGCGAGTCGGTTGAGGAAGAGGTCTGTCGGCAGATGGTCGGTGCCTATCAGGCGACGATGCTGGAGTGCGCCGAACAGAGTGCGCTGGAAACCTGGTACGAATCGATCAAGTACGAAGACTTGCTCGATCAGGCACGCAAGAGTGCGCTGGAGCATGTGCAGCGTGCCGTCGATAAAGCCGAACGGCGCACCCATGCCGAGTTGCTGCCGAAAATCAGTGAGCGCGACGCCAACGGGCGACTGGTCATTCGTGACGACCTGCCGGAAATTTTCCACCTGCACAAGAACACCACGCTGCTCGACGCCGACGATGACTGGTTGCGGCTGGCAGACTGGCGGCCGTTGTTCGATACATTCATGCGTGACTATCGCACCACGCTGCAGGCTGACCGGCGAGAATTGCTCTCGCGGTTTCACGTACAGGATCTGGCGTTCAAAGTGGTGGGTGTCGGCAGTGTGGGCACCCGATGTCTGGTGGCGCTGCTGACCGACGATCAGGAATTTCCGTTGTTTCTGCAGTTCAAGGAGGCGCGGCGCTCGGTGCTCGCCGACTATGTGAAGGCCAAGTCCCGCACGCGTCATGAAGGCCAACGGGTGGTCGAGGGGCAGCGCCTGATGCAGTCGGCCAGCGATCTGTTTCTCGGCTGGACCACCGGCCCCCACGGTCGGCATTTTTATGTGCGGCAATTGCGCGACATGAAGATCTCCGCCGAACTGGAAAACTTCGACGCCGAAACCTTCGCCGCCTATGCCCGGGTCTGCGGTCGCGCACTGGCCCGCGCCCACGCCAAAGCCTCGGGCAATGCGGCGGTCATCAGCGGCTATATCGGCAAGGGCGATGCCTTGGCCGACGCCCTGTTCAAATACGCCCGCAGTTACACCGCGCAGAACGAGCGCGACTTCGAACGTTTTCAGCAGGCTTGCCGCAAGGGCCGGCTGCGGGCACGTTCGGAGGCCGATTTCGCCGCGGATCACTTGCCTTGACGCGCTGCAGAGCGCTCGCTGTCGAGATGAATTTTTCTTCACTGCCCCCGTTCGATCAACACGGTACAGTCCGCTCGCTCATTCAAGAAACTACGGTTCGCCCGCGCTCTCCCGCGGGCTTTTTTTTGCCTGGTGTTTGCTGCGGAAACGATCCGCGCGGTTTGTTTTTTCCCGCCCCATGATCAATCCTGTCCCTCGACCCTGCCATCCGGAGCGCCCGATGCCGCTGCTGACCTTGCCCTGCCAACGCCTGACGCTCGCCATCCTCGCCCCGGAACAGGCCGAACTGGAAAGTGCGTTCTATGCACGTAACCAGCGCCACCTCGCACCTTGGTCGCCGATCCGCACCACCGAATACTTTTCCAGCGAACAGATTCGCCGACGCCTTGAAGTTCAGGCCAGTGCCTACGAGGCCGGGCTGGCGATGCATTTCGCCCTGCTGACGCCGGACGGCCAGCAAATGATCGGCGCATGCAATTTCAGCGGGATCATTCGCGGGGCGTTTCAGGCCTGTTATCTGGGTTATCACATCGACCACGCGCATCAGGGGCAGGGCCTGATGCAGGAAGGCCTGGAGGCCGGCATCGGCTACATGTTCGACACGCAGAACCTGCACCGGATCATGGCCAACTACATACCCGGCAACGAGCGCAGTGCGCGCTTGCTGGAGCGTCTGGGTTTCGAACGCGAGGGCTACGCCAAGGCCTACCTGAACATCGCCGGGCGCTGGCAGGACCATGTGCTGACGGCGCTGGTCAATCCGGTGTTCGAGGCGCCGGAAAAGCGTTGGTCACGACAACTGGCGTGAGTTTCACAATTTGTTAAGCATTGGCGAAGTATGCTCAAGGCTCCTGCCCTTTCCGGTTGCCTGAAATCCATGCCGCGTGCCGCCACTTCGCTGTTTCTACTCGCCGCCCTGCTGTTTTTTTTCGCTTTGGGTAACCACCAGCTGCAAGGCTCCACCGAGGCCCGGGTCGCCGGGATCGCCATGGAGATGCACCTGGACGATGACTGGGTGACGCCGCGCCTGTTCGGCGAACCGTTTCTGGAAAAACCACCGCTGAGCCTGTGGCTGGACGCCGGCGCCATGCGCGTGTTCGGCGTTTCGCCGTGGGCGGTGCGGCTGGCGTCGGCGGTGGCCGGGTTGCTCAGCGTGATGCTGCTGTACGGCATGCTGCGCCGCTTCGGACGGCCGAAAGCGCTGGCCTGGACGGCGGGGATTCTGCTGGCGACCATGGCCAGCTACTGGAGCAACGTGCGCGGGGTCGGCGAGGATGCGCTGCTGGCGCTCGGCGTGACCACCGCGTTGCTGGCGTTCTTTCAGGCGCAACGCGCACCGAACGCGGCTAACTCGCTGCTGTTTATCGTCGGGATCGCTATCGCGACGTTGAGCAAGGGCGTGCTGGGATTGGCGATGCCGGGGGTGGTGATTTTCGCTTATCTGCTGGCCGATAACCTGATCGACAAACGCCTGAAGCTCGGCGCGTGGTTGCGTCCCGGTTTGCTCACCGTCGTGGGCCTGATTCCATTGCTGATCTGGCTCGCGGTGCTCTATCAGCGCGGTGGTTCGCACGCTGTCGCTGAAGTGCTGCTGACCAACAGCGTCGGTCGCTTCAGCGGCTCGTTCGTCGAGGCCGGGCATTACGAGCCGTTCTATTACTACCTGGCCAAACTGCCGGAAGCGTTCCTGCCGTGGAACATTCTGGTGTATCTGGGCCTGTGGCATTTCCGCAAGGAGCTGAAGGCCAACCGTTACCTGTTGTTTTTCAGCCTGTGGATCGTCGCGCAGTTCATCATGCTGACCCTCGCTTCCAGCAAACGCACGGTGTACCTGATGTCGATGACCCCGGCGGCGGCGGTGATTGCCGCCGAGTATGCGCGCATACTCTTCGAGCGCTTGCAGGCCCGCGAAACCGCCGACCGTTTCATCGGAAAAGTCGCCCGTCATCGTCAGGCAATTGCCGCAGGACTGCTCACAGTGGTGATCGCCAGCTACCTCGGCGCCGCGCAGTGGGCACTGCCCAACGCCGACAAGGAGCTGTCGTTCCTGCCGTTGACCGAACACATTCAGAGCTTGCAGGCCAACGGTCAGCAGGTCGCGCTGTTCCAAGCCAACGAGCGGGTCGGCGGCGCCAGCGTGTTCTACACCCAACGTGTGCTCAAGGGACTGGACACCGACGCGCAACTGCATGACTTCCTCAGTGCCTCGCCCTCGAACGTCGCGGTGATCTCGGCGGACAGCGAACCCGTCGCACCACTCAAAGTGCTGAAGACCATGATGGTCGGGCGCCAGGCGTACTACTTCGTCGGCTACTGACGCCCTTCGCGCCAGCCAATAAAAAACCCGCCGTCACTGGCGGGTTTTGTTTGGGCCGACGCTTTGCCCTCCTCAGTTCATCGAGTGCTCACTGAATGCCAGTCGGAGGCTTCGATGAAGCCAAGCACGCGCGGGGCCGCTTTGTTCGCAGCGGAAACAAACAGCGAGGAGCCATAGCCCGGGTCCGAAACCGGCGAATTCAGATCCTTTTCCAGCTCCGCCATGCACTCGCTGTGGGTCACCAGAATCAGATTGCGTCCCGGGAGCTTGTGCGCCAGCGCTTCCTGCAGGATGTGGCCCTTGCAGCTGATCAGCCAGTCTTCGCCGGTGGCCGCGCGATTGAACATGTAACCGGCGGTCTGCACCGTGCGCAGCATCGGGCTGTTGTAGATATCGGCATTATTCAGGCCCAAATGCTCGAACTGTGCGCCGACACCGACCGCGACACTGCGCGAGCGGTCGGTGATGCCGTCGTCACCACTCAGGCACGGCGCCGGCGAGTGATCGCAGCGCTCGACGTGACGCACCAGCACAATCATCTCGCCCTTGGCCCACCCGGCCGCCAGCGCGCGGGCGCCGGACACATTGCCGTGGGCCAGGTCAGGCACCGCCGCCGGGGCGAGCAGCCACAGGGTCAGCGGAATCACCAATAACAAGGCGCCGAGCACGACCCAGGTATTGCGATAGCGGGCCAATCCGCTCAGGGAAATCGAGCGTTTGACGCCGAACAGACTCAGTCTCAATTCCACATCGGGCCGCCTCGTCGGCATCCATCACAGTCAATACGATGCGGCGAGGGTAGAGAAGCGGGCGTAAGTGGCGAGTGAAACGCATGTGAAAAAAGTCTTGAAACGCCCTTGTTACAAATTCCGTCGGACAAAATCCTTTCAGCTCTCGTGTTTGCGGCCGATACAGACCTGCTAACCCCCTTGCTGGCTCAAAAAAACAACAATCTTCCAGCCTGACCGACGATCAAGTAGCTCTACGTTCCTGGAGGAATTGTGATGAATAGCTGGTTCGGCAACATCAGCGTGAACATGAAATTGGGTCTGGGCTTCGGCCTGGTCCTGGCCCTGACCTGCGTACTGGCCCTGACTGGCTGGACCAGCCTCGGCGGTCTGATCGACCGCAGCAACTGGATGAGCGACATCACCCAGCTCAATGCCGGCCTGACCAAGCTGCGCGTGGTGCGCCTGCAATACATGCTGACCAACGGCGACGAAACCGCCGCGCAGAATGTGCAAACCACCCTCGAAAGCTTTGCCGCGCAACAACAGGCGCTGATCAACAAGTTCAAGAGCCCGGAAAACGTCAAACTGCTGAAAGAGCAGGCCGCGACCATCGCCGAATATCAGACTTCGCTGAACAAGATGCGCAACGCCTACCGCACCGGCAACAGCGCCCGCGACGTAATGGGCACCAACGCCGACACCGCTTACAACCTGATCGAAGCGATCAGCAAGCGCGTGCAGCAAATGGACATGAGCGAGCAGCGCTTCGAGCAGTTCCAGGCCATCACCCAGGCCAAGGAGGCGTTCATCCTCGCGCGCTATGAAGTGCGCGGTTACACCGCCACCACCAACGCCGAAACCGAGCAGAAAGCCGTCGGTCAACTGGACGCGGCGATTGCCAGCCTCAAGCAACTGAACGTGCATTTCGCCGCGACCCAGCAAGACGCTCTGCGTCAGCTGGAAACCGCCCTGACCAACTACCGCAGCGCGTTGCAGGCCTACAAGAACGCCAACAGCGAAGCGGTGCAGGCGCGTAAGGAGATGACCGATCAAGGTGCGGCCATCGTCACCACCAGCGAGCAGCTGTACCAGATCCAGCTCGACCGTCGCGACATCGAAAGCGCCCAGGCCCGTACGCTCCAGCTGATCAGCACCCTGCTGGCGCTGCTGGTCGGCGTGATTGCTGCGGTGATCATCACCCGTCAGATCACCCGTCCGCTGCAAGACACCCTGGCCGTGGTCGAGCGCATTGCCAGCGGCGACCTGACCCAGAACGTCACCGTCACCCGCCGCGACGAACTCGGCGTGCTGCAACAAGGCATCGCGCGTATGGGCGTAACCCTGCGCGACCTGATCAGCGGGATCCGCGACGGCGTCACCCAGATCGCCAGCGCCGCCGAAGAACTTTCGGCCGTGACCGAGCAGACCAGCGCCGGCGTGAACAGCCAGAAGGTCGAGACCGATCAGGTGGCCACCGCCATGCACGAGATGACCGCCACCGTGCAGGAAGTCGCGCGCAACGCCGAAGAAGCCTCGCAAGCCGCTGCCGCCGCTGACGGCGAAGCCCGTGAAGGCGACAAGGTGGTGAATGAAGCCATCGCCCAGATCGAGCGTCTGGCCAGCGAAGTGGTGCGTTCCACTGAAGCCATGAGCGTGCTGCAACAGGAAAGCGACAAGATCGGCAGCGTCATGGACGTGATCAAGGCCGTGGCCGAGCAGACCAACCTGCTCGCGCTCAACGCAGCGATTGAAGCCGCGCGTGCCGGTGAAGCAGGCCGTGGGTTTGCCGTGGTCGCCGACGAAGTCCGTGGCCTGGCGCAACGCACGCAGAAATCCACCGAAGAAATCGAAGGCCTGGTCGCCGGTCTGCAGAACGGCACCCAGCAAGTGGCTGCCGTGATGAACAACAGCCGCGCCCTGACCGACAGCAGCGTGGCCCTGACCCGCAAGGCTGGCGACTCCCTGGAAAACATCACCCGCACGGTGTCGAACATCCAGTCGATGAACCAGCAGATCGCCGCCGCGGCCGAACAGCAAAGCGCCGTGGCCGAAGAAATCAGCCGCAGCATCATCAACGTGCGCGACGTGTCGGAACAGACCGCCGCGGCCAGCGATGAAACCGCAGCGTCCAGCGTTGAACTGGCACGCCTGGGCGGTCAGTTGCAGCAGATGGTCAGCCACTTCCGCGTCTGATCTTCAGTCAGCGCCAAAGGGTAAATCCAATCGCGGGCAAGCCCGCTCCCACAGGAAACGAGTCGAACACGGAATATGTGAGCGACCGAAAAACCTGTGGGAGCGGGCTTGCCCGCGATTGCGTCAGTCCAGTCAGCCCATACTCACTGCTCCAACGCTCACACCTCCCACGGATTCATCACTTCCACTCCCGAGAACCGAAAGTCCTTCACGTTACGGGTGGCGATTGCCGCGCCATGAGCCCGGCAAATTGCGGCTATCTGCGCATCAGCCATCGACACCGCCCGCCCCTTTGCTTCGCAATCTGCGACGAGTGACGCGTACTCGACAGCGGCATGCGCATCGAACGGCAAAATGCGTCCGGCGAAATCCTCTTCGAACATTGCCATCGCATTGGCTTGAAGATTCTGTTTGCGCTTGCCTGAGGGAAGTCGGGCGATGCCGTGGAGTATCTCAGCCACCGTTATCGCACTGATGGCCAGATCCATGGCGGGCTGCGCATCAACCCAGGCCAGCACTCTGGCTTCAGGTTCGATACGCATGAACTCTGAAAGCACGTTGGTATCGAGCACTATCATTCAGAAAAATCCACCCCGGTGGCTTTCTCTGAGCGCTCTGGCAGATCAAGTTCTGCTCCGCCGAGAGCACTGAATCTGTTGCGTATCCGGCTTCCAAGTCCGCCGGCACGATCCACCGTTGCCAAGGCTCGACCGAGAATCAGGCGCGCCTCTTCTTCCATGGAGTGTCCGTTGTGTGCTGCGGTGATACGCAACTGTTCCTTGAGCTTCTCATCAAGGTTTCGAATGGTGATGCTGGCCATGATGCCTCCTGCAATCAATGAAATCATTGATTGCAGGCTAGCACATCCGGTCTGGCTCACACCGGGCAATCTTCCGAACGGCCATTCTCACAGCAACAGATGGTCAGCCATTTCCGCGTCTGACCTTCAGTCAGCGCCAAAGCTTAAATCCAATCGCGGGCAAGCCCGCTCCCACAGAAAACGAGTCGAACACAAAATATGTGAACGACCGAAAAACCTGTGGGAGCGGGCTTGCCCGCGATGGCGTCCGACCAGTCAACCCAATGCCCCAGACAACCCGTCTTGTGTAGGAGCTGCCGCAGGCTGCGATCTGTTGATCTTGGTTTTTTACAATCAAAGTCAAAAGATCGCAGCCTGCGGCAGCTCCTACAGGGATTGCGTTCGATCTGCAGTCCGGTACCCCTTAGCGTGTCCCGCGCTGGCGCAACGCCGATGGCATGAAATACGCGTCTTCCGGCACTGGTTGCGAGAAGTCGACGGTGGAGGCTTCTTCGTTGTCGAGGTTCTGCACGTAGTAACGGCGGGCCTGCAGGTCATGGAACACGTCCAGTGCGCTCCAGGTGGTCGGCAGGTCGTAGAAGTTTTTCAGGTAGGCCATCGACACCCGCCACAATTCCCCGCGCCCATCGTATTGATCGACCAGCGCCGCGCCCCAGCTGTCCTCGTCGAGGAACAGCACGCGTTTGGAATAGACATGTCGCGCGCCCGGTTTCAGGTTGCCCTCGACCACCCACACACGGTGCAGCTCGTAGCGGGTGAATTGCGGATTGAGGTGGCCCGGGGTCAGCAGTTGGGCGTACTTCACGTCGGGGCTGCCGACCTTGTAGTTGTTGTAGGGGATGTAGATCTCCTGCTTGCCCTTGAGTTTCCAGTCGTAACGGTCCGGCGCGCCGTTGAACAGGTCAGTGTCGTCGGCGGTGCGCAGGCCATCGGATGAGGCGATCGGCGTGTCATACGCCAGGTTCGGCGCACGGCGCACGCGACGTTGGCCGGCGTCGTAGACCCAGGCCTGACGCGGATCCTTGAGCTGATCGAGCATCTCGTGGACCAACGCCGCACCGCCGGCCAGGCGCGCCGGGCTTTTCACAAAAGCGAGGTAGTAGAACAGGATGTTTTTCAGGTCGGCATACTGCCCGCCCGGACGGTAGAAGTTGAACAACGCTTCCTGCTGAGAGGTGACCAAGGCAAAGCTGCCGTTGCGCTGCACCGGGGCTTCGGACGCACGACGCACCACGTAGATCCCGCGATAACGGGTGATGTGGTTCCACAGCACTTCGACGCCATCCTTAGGCACCGGGAACGGCACACCGCCGTAGGCATCGGCGAATCCGCTGCCGCCCTCCAGCAGCTTGGCTGAGGTCGCATTCTTCAAGGTGTTGTCATACAGCCATTGCGGCGCCGAACCGGAGCGGCGCGATGGATAGACCGGCATCTGGAACGTGTCGGGATAACTGTTGAACAACGCAATCTGACCGGGACTGAGGTGGGCCTTGTACTGGTCCAGATTGGCCTTGGTGATGGTGAACAGTGGCTTGTCTGCAGCGTAGGGATCCGGGTGATGCTGGCCCGGTTTGTACCCGGCCGGCGCCTGGGTGATGCCGCCGGTCCAGGCTGGAATGGTGCCGGCAGCGTTGCCGGCACGCTCGGCGCCCATGGGCGTGAGGGTGGTTTTCAGTTGTTCGGCTTGTTGTGGGGTGATGGCGGCGAAGGTGCTGCCGACGCTCAGGCCCAGAACCAGCGCCAGCGTTGTCTTCGTCAATCTTGAAATATGAAACATGTTCTTCTCCAGAATGCGTGCCCTGTGGGAGCTGGCTTGCCAGCGATAGCGGTGGGTCAGCCACCGTTGATGTCGAATGTGCTGCCGTCATCGCGGGCAAGCCCGCTCCCACAGGGGGATGAGTTGTCCCGGGATCTGCGTCTGAAACTCACAAGAAATACTTAAGGTTGAACCCGACGTTGTCGCGGTCGCGAATCCCGTTGTTCTGCCCGCCGCCCCAGAAGTTGGTGTATTGCACCTCGGCTTCGAGCTTGTTCTGGTAGTTGGCCTTGATCCCCAATGTGTAAGCCTTGCGCCCGTCGATGGTGTTGCCGGCCTGATAGCTGTTGCCCTTGAAGTCATCCTTGTAAACGACGTACGGCGAGACGTTGACCCCGGCGTACACATCGTTCCAGGTGCCGTTAAACATCACCGTGTAGCTGTAGGAGTTGCGATTGACCTGATCATCTCGATCACCGCCCGACACATAAGAGGTGTTGCCGGTACCGGCGTAATAGCGCCTGCTGCCGTCGTAGGCGGTGTATTGCAGGCTGCTGCCGTGCAGGTGTTCGGAGGCCAGTTCGAAGATGCCGAACATCGAGTCGAACGACAGCGTCGGGCCGAAGTTGTAGATGCTGCCCAGCGAGGTGTTGAACGCTTCCACGCGCTCGGCGTTGTTGATCTCGCTGTCGAGGGTGACCATCTGCCCGCCGACGTTGACGGGCTTGCCGGTCACCGCCACGGCGGCACCGTTGGCCAGGTCGCCGATCAAGTCGTTAGTCGCGGCAATCCCGATCGGCAGGTTCGGTCGATAGGCGATCTCGCCAAACACCGAAGCCTGGCCCAAAGTGGTGTTGAAGCTGAAACCGTACATGCGGATGTCTTCGGCATAACGTCGATGCGCCTGGATGTTGCCCATCACATCGGCCGTCGCCAGACCGTTGGCCAGCGCCCCGGCCTGACTGCCGGCGACGGTGGAGAGCATGTTGGTCAGGGCATTCATGTCGATGCCCTTGTAGCCACCCAAATCTGCGGCGATGGTCGGCTCCTTGGCGTGGTAGTTGACCAGGTACAGGCCGAACTCGGTGCTATTGAGCGCCTCGGCGATGTAGCGGAAGGCGAAGCCGAACTGGCCGTCGTTGCGCGCGTTGTAGTCCTTGCCGATCGACGCCACTTTCAGCGTGTTGCCGTAGGCCGGTGTCACGCCGTTGGCGTACAGGCCGGTGCTTTTCAGCGCCGGGCCGAGCAACGGGTTGTTGCCCAGTGCGCTGTACAGCCCGATGACGTTGCCGAACCCCGGCACCGGGGTATCAAGCGCGGTGCCGCTGAAGTTGTTGTAACCGGTGTTGCCGCCATCGGCGAACAGGTCGGTCTGCGAATAGAACGTGCCCACCGGGTCGATGCGGGTTTCCTTCCAGTTGGTCTGGTAGAAGCTCTCCAGGGTCAACGAATCGGTCAGGCCGATATTGAAGCTCACGGCCTCCACCGGCATCAGCACCTCCTTGACCTCGGCGCCGGGCAAGCGGTACTTGGCGGCGTCCACCGGGTTGGTGGTGTTGACGCCGCCGCGATAGAAAATCCCCTCGCCCCAGTTGAACACCTGACGCCCGACCCGCGCGGTCACCGGCATCTGCGCCACGTCCCAGTTGCCGTAGACATAGGCGTCAAGCATCTCGATCCGGCTGCCGGCGATGTCGCGGGTCTGGCTGGTGAAGCGGTCGTCCTGCGGATAGCTCTGGCTCGGCTGCGCCGGATTGTTGTTGCGGTAGTAATCGTTGCGCTTGTCCATCAACTGGGTGTCGTAGAACGCCGTGCCGCGCAGGAACATTCCGTAGTTGTGGTAGTTGGCTTCCAGCTCCGAAGTGATCTTGTACACCTCGGAAACCAGCCCGGTATCGAAGTTGCGATTGCCGTCGTTGGTGTTGACGTCGTCGTTGTTCTTATCGCGGCCCTGCACCCGCCACAAACGGCCATAGGACAGGGTCGTGTCGATCGAACCGGTGACTTGATTGTCCAGCACGCTGAACTCGGCTGCCTGCAGCGCATCCACCGCACAGAGTTGCAGCAGCCCCGCCAGGCCGACACCGGGCAGTGCCACGCCGGTGAAGCGCAATCGAGTGTTGATCATGGGTTCCTCCTTGTTCTTATTGTTTTTTGCGTGGCCGCGATGGCTACGGTGCCAGCCCCGCACGGACATAAATCCGGCTGTGCGCGCCGAAATGGCCGAGCAGTTTGAACAGCTGCTGATTGAGTGCCGGATGCTCGAAGGTCTCGCGCTGTAGTTGATTGCCGCTACTGAAATCGCTGGTCACCGGCGCCGTATCCAGCCATTGGCCGATGGCTTCATCGAACGCCGCCGAGTCCTCGACCGACTCGGCGCTGACCACTTCGCGCAGGTAGTCCACCGAGTACGGCGGATACTGTTGGTCCTGAGCGACATCGGCGTAGGCCGCGAGCATCGGATGCGCCTGACCGGCGCGCAGCACGCGGCGCAACCAGGTCGATTGATACTTCTCGACTTCCATATGGCGGGTGGCGACCCGTTCGATCGAGGCTTTTTTATCGTCGGCGAAACCGGCCAGCGCCTTGCCTTCCAGCAACAACAGACTCGGCAGTTCGACCCCGGGCAACGGCTTGGCGTGATACGGCTGGGTCAGGTCCTGCACGTGGTGCACGCCCCAACCGAGGAACCGGTAACCCCAGTAAGAATGACCAGTGGCGAACGCCAGACGCGCCAGCCCCAGGTACTGATAGGCGCGCCAGTCCGGCCAACTGCGCTGAAGAAAGCCGGCAGCGGCATACACCACCGCGCTTTCATGGAAGAAACCCATGTGGAACGGCGCCTGCGAGCTGTACTGGAAACGATCATCACCAAACGGCTGCGGGCCGAAGCCGTACCGCGCGCCGACCTCGCCCGGGTTGTCGCTGAACAGATTGATGTCGTGACCGTAATCCGGCTCGTCGGCGGCGCTTGCCAGCACGGCCAGCGGCGCGACGTTCTCGCCATCCGCCACGCGAATGAAGCGCTGACGATTCCACGGTGACAGCGTCTGCTCAACCATCACCTGATCGGCCGACAAGTGTTCACGCTCGGGCAGGTCTTGACCCGGCAACGGCTGAATGACCATCGCCAGATGAATGCGCGGATTGAGCCGCAGCGCGGTGAGAAAATCGTGGCGCAGATGGTCGCTCGGTACGGCGGGCAGCTTTAGATTGTCGGGGCGCGGCGGGTACTGGGTGAAGTGTTCACGGGCGAAGCTTTCCTGTTGCTCCAGCAGCGCGACCACGGCTGGATACTGCTCGGCGAGAAAACGCTCCAGCGGCTCGACCTCGACCGGCGGCGCATCGCGCAGCGTCGGCAGTGCCTGCAACGCCAGATAGCTGCCCACCGTGTGGTTCGACCAGCCCCACGCCGTCGGGGCCGTGGCACAAAGCAGCAACAGGAGAAAGGTCAGCTTCATTGCTTTTAATTCTTATTGGAGGTGCTGTGGGGGTTGAGCCTAACAACCGCCCCCGGCGCTGACACTGTCCGATCTCACCAGAAAAAGTCTCCGATAGCGCCATTTCAGGCTCACCGTCCATCCGTGTAGGAGCTGCCGAAGGCTGCGATCTTTTGACTTTGATTCTTTAAAAACAAGATCAAAAGATCGCAGCCTTCGGCAGCTCCTACAGGGGATTTCCAGTGTCTGGTTACGCGGGGTAACCGGTGATTTTGCGGATGCTCTGGTACAGCGGCTTGAGCTGGCGATACATGCGCAGGTACACCTCTTTGTACAACCGTTCGTAAACCTGCTGCGCCTCGGGCTGCGGGGTGAATACCGTCCCGACGCGGGTCATTGCCGCTATCGCCGCCGGGTAATCCGCATACAAGCCCAACCCCACCGCACAACAGATCGCCGCGCCCAGCCCCGACGCTTCATACACATGCGGGCGCTCCGCCGGCAGACCAAAAATATTCGCCGTCAGCTGCATCGCCGCATCACTCTGCGAACCGCCACCGGCCACCCGCAGACGCTTGACCGACACCTTCGAGCGCTTCTCGATGTTCTCCAGGCCCTGGCGCAACGCATACGCCAGCCCTTCCAGAATCGCCCGGTAAATGTGCGCGCGGGTGTGCACGTCGCCGAAGCCGATCATCGCGCCCTTGGCCTCGACGCCCGGCTCACGAATCCCCGGCGACCAGTACGGTTGCAGCATCAGCCCCATCGATCCCGGCGGCACCGCGTTGACCAGCGCATCAAACAGTTGCTCGGGTTCGATGCCCTGTTCTTGCGCCTGCTGCATTTCGCGCAGACCGAACTCGTTCTTGAACCAGCTGACCATCCAGTAACCGCGATAAATCATCACCTCGCAGTTGTACTGATCGGGCACCGCCGAGGGGTACGGCGGAATCAGCGGGACGATTTCCAGATAGCGCGAGCGGGTGCTGGTGATGGTCGCGGTGGTGCCGTAGGACAGGCACACCGTGCTCGCATCGACCACGCCTGAACCGACTACTTCGCAGGCCTTGTCAGCGCCGGCAGCAATCAGCGGCAAACCTTCGGGAATGCCGGTATGGCGAGCGGCCTCGCCGGTGATGTAGCCAAGGGTTTCGCCGGGTTTGTGCAAGGTCGGCAATTGCTCCGGACGCACCGCGAGCGCCTGCCATTTCCAGTCGCTGGGCGCGGCCCATTTCAGGCGTTTGAAGTCGAACGGCAGGTAGCCGACGCAGCAACCCACCGAGTCGACAAAGCGCCCACACAGGCGATGGGTGAGAAAGCCCGAGAGCAGCAAAAACTTGTCGGTCGCCGCCCAGATTTCAGGCTGGTGTCTGGCGATCCAGTTGGCCTCGGCCTGCGCGCGAAAGTAATCCACGGTGGCCTGTGCGCCGACCAGTTTGAACAGCCAGCCCCACGGTCCCTTGATCCCGCCCTCGACTTCGCTCTGGCGTTGATCGAGCCACAGAATTGCCGGACGCAGCGGTTTACCCTCGGCATCGACGTTGATCACCGTGCCGCGCTGGGTGGTCAGCGACACCCCGGCAATTTGCGAGCGATCAATCCCGGTTTGCGCCCACAGCTGCTGGCAGGCCTCGCCGAGTTTCGCCCAGTAATATTGCGGGTCCTGCTCGGCCCAGCCCGGTTGCGTCGAGTAGTACGCCTGCAATTCGACCTTGCCTTTACCGAGCAGATTACCCTGCAAATCGAAGAGCAATGCGCGCACGCTCTGGGTGCCGTTGTCGATCGCCAGCAGGTAGCGCTTGTTCGAGTGGTTATGCATGGCGCTCTCTTCAAGGGGCCTCAAGGCGTGGCATCCGGCAGGCCGTGGTGACGTTGCCACAACGCCCGGTAACGCTGCAGTTCTTGCTGCCAGCGTGCATCGTCCCAGCCCAGTCTTGGCTGGCAGAGTTGGCGGATGGCAGCGAAATGTTCTTCGCCACCGCGCGCCAGCAACAAGCCCAGCCGGGTGCGGCGCAACAACAGATCATCGAGGTGCAGCACCATTTCCGCCTCACAGGCAAAGGCCAATTCGGCCCACAAGGTGTCAGTGTTGCCGACCGTTTCGTGGCCCAACCCGGCGATCAGTTGCGCCAGTCGTGGCAGATCACAGCCGTGCCTGCCGGCCAGGCGTCGCCACTGTTGCGGGCTGAGTCCCGGAATGATCAGTGGCGGTACGGTTGCGAAAACCGGCGCGCCGTCATCTTCGAAAGCGCGGCCAAGCATGTCGGCACAGGCCTTGAGCACTTCGATGGCTTGCGGGCGAAACGTCGTCAGTTTGCCACCGGCCAACGTGACACAACCCGGCTCCTGCCACAGCACATGTTCACGGGTTTCATTCGACGGCTTGCCTTGCTGTGCACCCGCCGCGCTGCCCACCACCGGACGCACGCCGGACCAGGTCGACAGCACATCGCTCGCCGTCACTTCGGCGCCTGGAAATTGTTGCGTGCAAGCCGCCAGCAGGTAGTCGAGTTCTTCAGCGCTGATGCTCGCGCTCTGATCCAGACTCTCGCGATGATCGAGGTCGGTGGTGCCAACCACCGTCGCCCCTTCCCAGGGAAAAACGAACACCGGCCGACGGTCACGCGCATGCAAAAAAGTGAAGGCCTGCGCCACCGGCAAACGCCAGCCCGGCAGCAGCAGATGGCTGCCGCGCAATGGCCGCAGTTGTCGCGGAGCCTCGGGCAAACGCAGGCGCTGCGCCCACGCCCCGGTCGCCACCGCCAGCACGCCGCAACGCAATTGCCGCGACCCGCCCGCTTCACAGTCCTCGATCTGCACTCCACACACCCGGCCGTCTTCGCGCAGCAAATGTTCGACGCGCACCCCGTTGAGCACCACTGCGCCATCGGCCCGCGCTTCACTCAACACGCGCATCACCAGCCGTGCGTCATCGGTCAGCGCATCGACAAAACAGGTGCCACCGAGCAGCCGGGTTTCCTTCACCCCCGGCGCGAGAAACCGCAGTTGCTGCGCGTCGTAAAAACGATGGCTGCGTCGCCCGGCCAACGCGTCGTACACCGACAACAATCCACCGAGCACACGCGGCCCGGGAAAGCCGCCGCGATAGTGCGGCATCAGGAAACTCATCGGCTCCACCAGCCCCGGCGCTTCGTCGAGCAGGCGCTGGCGCTCGCGTACCGAATCGCGGGTCAGGCGCCACTGGCCCTTGGCGATATAACGCAATCCGCCGTGAACCATTTTCGACGACCGGCTGGAGGTGCCCCAGGCGAAATCCCGTTGTTCCAGCAGCAGACAACGCCAGCCACGCCGCGCCGCTTCGCGCAGGATGCCGGCACCGCTGATGCCGCCGCCGATGACGATCAGGTCCCAGCTTGCGTCGGCCAATGTCGGCAAGGTTTGCTGGCGCCACGCGGCGTTCCAGTCCGGGTGCATGATCGTCACTCCTGCATCAGCGTGCCGGGGTTGAGGCGCCCGGCCGGATCGAAGTGCTTGCTCAGCGCCTGCAAGGTCTCCATCGCCAGCGCGCCTTTTTCGCGCGGCAGATACGGCGCGTGATCCTTGCCGACCCCATGCTGGTGGCTGATGGTGCCGTGGTTGTCGACGATAGTCTGGCTGGCCGCGTGCTTGAGTGCCTGCCAGCGCGCCAGCGTTGCCGGATAATCCGCCGCCGGGCGAAACACGTAAGTGGTGTAGATGCTCGAGCCTTCGCCGTAAACGTGGGACAGATGGGTGAACACATGCACCCGTTCGCCCTCTGCCGCCAAGGCGTCGCGCAGGCTGTTTTCGATCAGGTTGAGCAGATGGTCGACGTTGCTCCAGTCGGTGGCGGTTTCCAGGGTGTCGACCACGTAACCGGCGTTCCACAGGTTCTCGCGCAGGTAAGGGAAACGGAAGCGGTTCTGCGCCCACTTTTTGCCAAGCAACGTACCGGTGAAGACGCCGCCGAAGGCTTTCAGATGCTGGCGCGCCTGGCTCAGCGACAGCGCGTTTTGCCGACGATTGCCGGTCACGCCGAAGGTCAGCAGGCACTTGCCTTCACCGGCGCCGCGCAGGTTCAGATACTTTTCCAGCCAGGCGATCTGCTGCGGATGCCCGGCCAGCGCCAGTTGGGTTTCGGTCTCCACCGCGTTCGACAGGCGCAGCATCGACAACGGCACTCGCGCTTGGGCCAATTGGCGGATCGCTTGCAGTGCCTTGCTCCAACTGGGCAGGAACACCCCGTAAAAACGCTCATCGGCCGGCAGCGGACTGACCCGCACTTTGACCTCGGAAATGATCCCGAAACGGCCCTCGCAACCGAGCACCACTTCGCGCAGATCAGGCCCCGCCGCCGAAGCTGGGAACGTCGGAATTTCCAAGGGTCCGGCGAAAGTTTCCAGGGTGCCGCCAGCGAACAACTGCTCGATACGCCCGTAGCGCAACGACTGCTGACCACTGGAGCGACTGGCCACCCAACCGCCCAGCGTCGACAACTCCCACGACTGCGGAAAATGCCCCAGCGTGTAGCCGCGAGCGCGCAGCTGACTTTCCACCTGCGGGCCACTGGCGCCGGGGCCGAACGTCGCCAATTGGCTGGCCTCGTCGAGGTCGACCAGGCGATTCATCCGCGCCAGCGACACCGTCACCACTGGCCGCGCCGAATCCGGCGGGTTGATGTGCCCGGCCACCGAAGTGCCGCCGCCGTAGGGAATCAGGCACAAGTCCTGTTCGTGGGCGAGCGCCAGCAATTGGCGGATCTGCCCGGCGGTTTCCGGAAACGCCACCGCGTCCGGATAATTGCCCAGCGCCCCTTCGCGCAGCGCCAGCCAGTCCGGCAAACTCTGGCCCCGAGCGTGCAGCAGACGATCATGGGCATCAACGCTGTACAAGGCGTGCGCCGCCAACCGTGAGACCGGCACCCGCGCCAATGCTGCCTCCAGCGTGGCATCGGGCAGCGCGCGCCCGGCCCCCAACCGTTCATGGAGAAAACTCGCGCCCTGGGCCGGCAGTTCGACCACCGTGGTTGCATCTCCCCAGCCGTTCCAGCGTCGCATGCGTGTGTCCTTCTTATGCAGTCTGATCAGTGATATTGCAGGCCTCCATACTAGTCAGCGGCCAAAAAGTGTCACGGTCGCATCCGGCCAGTTCGAGTAGCCAATTGAGTCAAACGTCGCGCAAGTGCCAGCCATTTACTTTAGTCGGGGTTTCAAATTACCTTTCAGGCATTCATTCGCTCACGCAGGCCTTGATCAAGGGATTCGGATCATGCAATCGCTCGGCTTCACCTCGGTTCCGCCGCTGCTCAAATACGTGCGCCATGCCGAGCAACTGGGCATGGCCATCGAGCCGGCGTTGGCCGCTGCCGGTTTGCAGGCGCAGCAACTGAGCGACAACAGCCTGCGCCTGCCGGGCGAAACCCATGAGCGCCTGCTCGATTATTTCTGCGAGCACTCGGGCGATCCGCTGTTTGGTCTCAACGCGGCAAACTTCGTCCTGCCCAATTCCTGGAGCGTGCTCGGTTACATCACCATGAACTGCGCGACTCTGGGCGATGCGATGAGCCGGATCATGCCGTTCGAAAAACTGGTGGGCGACATGGGCGTCAGCCGCGCCGACGTGCAGAACGGTCACGTGCACCTGATCTGGACGTGCCGCTACGAACGCCCGCGCATCCGCCGGCATCTGGTAGAAAACGTCCTCGGCTCGTGGCTGCAATACGCGCGCTGGATCGCCGACACACAGATGTCGCCCGCCGCCGTGTGGCTGGAACATCCGTGCCCGCCAGACGCCAGCCTGGCGCAGTACGAAGCGTTTTTCGATTGCCCGGTGCTGTTCGAGCAGGCGTATTCGGCGCTGATCGTGCCACTGCCGTATCTGCAGTTGCCGCTGCGCCAGGCCGATGCGCAATTGCTGCGTACCCTGGAAGAGCACGCGATGGGATTAATGGCGACGCTGGAGGATGCATCGCTGGAACAACGGGTCAAAAGCATCCTGCGTCAACTGCTCAAGGAAGGCTTGCCGCGCAAGGAACAGGTGGCCGAGCAGCTCGCGGTGTCGGTGCGCACATTGCAACGCCAGTTGCATCAGGCGGGGACGTCGTATCAGCAGATTCTGGATGACTTGCGTCAGGAGCTGGCCGAGCATTATTTGCTCAACAGCACGCTGCCGATTCAGGACATTGCGCAGTATCTGGGGTTTACCGAGCCGCGCTCTTTTCACCGAACCTTCAAGAGCCGGCGCGGGATGCCGCCGGGGGAGTTTCGGCAGATGCATCGGGGGTGATTGTTCTGGCCTCATCGCTGGCAAGCCAGCTCCCACAGGTTTCTTGGTGAAGCACAAATTTTGTGTACGACGCGATCACTGTGGGAGCTGGCTTGCCAGCGATGGCGTCAGTGGCCACCTGAATGGTTTGGCAGCGCTTTTTTTGTATGGCTCGACTCAGACACTGATCGCGTTGGTAAACACCAGTCGATTGCCAAACGGATCAGCAATGGTCATGTCCTGACTGCCCCACGGCATCGCCTGAATCTGTGGGTGCGAGAACTTGTAATCCTTGGCCTGCAACTGCTGCTGAAACGCCTCCAGCTCGTCGGTCTCGATGCGCAACGCCGAGCCCGGCGTCGCGTCGCCATGATGCTCGGACAGGTGCAGCACGCATTCGCCACGGGACACCTGCAGATACAAAGGGAAGTTCGCTTCGAAACGGTGCTGCCAGTCGATCGTGAAGCCGAGGAAGTCGACGTAAAACTCCAACGCCTTGGCTTCATCGAAGATCCGCAGGATCGGGGTGGTTTTGCCGAAGCTCATGGGGTGCTCCCTGACTGGTTGGCCCAAGCGTTTAGCGGGGCTGGATGTCAGCAATTCGGCTTGGCTTCGACATTCTTTAATCTCAGAGTGCCACTATGAGACACAGTTCAAAAGATCGCAGCCTTCGGCAGCTCCTACATTGGAATGCGATCTCCTGTAGGAGCTGCCGCAGGCTGCGATCTTTTGGCGCCATCACCATCAATGAAATCCTTCGCGCAGATCACCTTCGCGTGCCAGAAACCGCCCTTCCCGGCGACCATTCGCCTGCCCGTCGCGATAACTCAAAACGCCATTGACCCACACCCCATCAATCCCCTGCGCTGGCCGCTGCGGATCATGGAAATCCGCCACATCGCGCACCGTCTCAGGATCGAACAACACCAGATCCGCCCAATAGCCCTCACGAATCTCGCCGCGCCCTTTCAAGCCAAACCGCGCCGCCGACAGACCGGTCATCTTGTGCACGGCGGTATGCAGCGGAAACAGCCCGACATCACGACTGAAATGGCCGAGTACTCGTGGGAAAGCGCCCCACAGGCGTGGGTGCGGGAAAGGGTCTTCCGGCAGTCCGTCAGAGCCGACCATCGACAGTGGATGCGCGAGGATTTTTCGTACATCCGCCTCGTCCATGCCGTAGTACACCGCGCCCGCCGGTTGCAGGCGTTTGGCGGCGTCGAGCAGTGGCACGTTCCATTCGGCGGCGATGTCGATCAGGTCGCGACCGCTGACTTCGGGGTGCGACGTCGACCAGGTGATGGTGATGCGATGGGCATCGGTGACTTGCTTCAGATCCAGCGTCGAAGAGCTCGCCGCGTAGGGATAGCAATCGCAGCCCACATGCTGGGTTTTCGCCGCTGCCTCCAGCGATGCGAGCAACTGCGGACTGCGCCCCCAGTTGCCGACACCGGCGCATTTGAGGTGGGAAATGATCACCGGGGACTGCGAGTGACGGCCGATGCTGAACGCTTCGTCCATCGCCTCCAGCACCGGCTCGAATTCACTGCGCAGATGGGTGGTGTACACCGCGCCGAACGCGGTCAGTTCTTCGGTCAGTTGCTTCACTTCATCGGTGGAAGCGTTGAAGGCGCTGGCATAGGCCAGGCCTGTGGATAAACCGAGTGCGCCGGCCTCAAGGCTTTCACGCAATTGCTCACGCATGGCGGCGATTTCGTCTGGCGTGGCGGTGCGCAACAGGTCGTCGAGGTGATTGCTGCGCAGCGCGGTGTGACCGACCAGTGCGGCGACGTTCAGCGTGGTGTTCGCCGCTTCGACGGCGGCGCGGTAATCGCTGAAACGTGGATAGACGAATGCGGCGGCTGTGCCGAGCAGGTTCATCGGGTCCGGCGGATTGCCTTGCAAACTGACCGGCGAGGCGCTGATCCCACAGTTGCCGACAATCACCGTGGTCACGCCCTGACTGAGCTTGGGCAGCATCTCGGGCTGGCGGATGACCACCGTGTCGTCGTGGGTGTGCACGTCGATGAAACCCGGGGCGAGCACGCGGCCGGCGGCGTCGGTGTCTTCCGTGGCGCGGGCATCCTGCAGGTCGCCGATACGTTCGATGCGGCCGTTGAGAATCGCCACATCGGCGCGATAACCGGGCGTGTTGCTGCCATCGATGACGGTGGCGTTGCGGATCAGCGTGTCGTACTGCATGTCAGTCTCCCAGCGGCAGGTGATCGTCGCCGCCACGGTATTCGTCGAGGGCGAGTTTGATCCGCCGCAGACGCTCTTGATTGTCTTCAGGATTGGCCAGCGCCAGCTCGGTCGCAAGCACATCGATGGCCAGCAACATGCCGTAGCGCGCCGCCGTCGGTTTGTAGATGAACGAAGTTTCCGCGCCTTGCAGCGGCAGAACGATGTCGGCCAGTTCCGCCAGCGGCGAGTCGGCGCGGGTAATGGCCAGAATGCGTGCGCCGTAGTTGCGCGCCAGTTCGACAGTTTCCAAAAGCTCCGGAGTGATGCCGGTCAGCGAGCAGACGATCAGCACGTGCTCGGCATTGAGGCTGGCGGCGGTGACGCGCATCATCACCGCGTCGTGGCACACCGCAATCGGGTAGCCAAGCCGCACCAGGCGTACCTGCAATTCATCGCTGCACAGGGTCGAACAACCGCCCATGCCGAACGCATGAATCATCCGCGCCTGGCCGAGCATTTTCACCGCGTCGGCGAAGCGTGATTCGTCGAATCCAGCCAGATGCTGGCGCAGCGTGGTTTCGATATCGCCGACAATCTGCCCGTAGAACGCCGACTGTTCAGGGGTACCCGCCGGGTCGAGAAAACGGCTGCCAACGCCGCTGGCCTGGGCAAGTTGCAGGCGCAGATCGCGCAGGTCGCGGCAGCCCACCGTGCGGGCAAAACGCGACAACGTGGCGGTACTGACTTCGGCCCGTTGTGCGAGATCTTCGAGGCTGGCGCTCGCGGCAAAACCGACGTCGTCCAGCATCAGCCGGGCGATGCGGCCTTCGCCGGCGCTGAAGGAGTCCTGACGAGCGCGGATCTGATAAAGGATGTCCATGGCGGCGGGCTCCGGTTACAGCAGGTAAGAAAGGCCGACGGTCAAAGCGAAAGCGACCAGCGAGATCAGGGTCTCAAGCACGGTCCAGGTCTTGAACGTCTGCGCGACCGTCATGTTGAAGTATTCCTTGATCAACCAGAAGCCGCCGTCGTTGACGTGGGAAAAAATCACCGAGCCGGCGCCGGTCGCCAGCACCAGCAATTCCGGGTGTGGATAACCCAGACCAATGGCCACCGGCGCGACCACGCCGGATGCGGTGGTCATCGCCACGGTGGCCGAGCCGGTGGCCACCCGCATCAACGCCGCGAACAGCCAGCCCATGATCAGCGGCGACAGGTGAAATTCGTGGGCCAGCCCGACAATCTGATCGGTGACCCCGGCGTCCACCAGAATCCGGTTCAGACCACCACCGGCGCCGACCAGCAAGGTGATACTGGCGGTCGGCGCCAGGCACTCGTTGGTGAATTTGAGGATCGATTCACGGTTGAAACCCTGAGCGATGCCCAACGTCCAGAAACTCAGCAAGGTCGCCAGCAACAGTGCGATCACCGAATTGCCGATGAACAACAGAAACTGATTGAAACCGCTGCCCGGCGTGGAGATCAGGTTGGCCCAGCCACCAATCAGCATCAGCACCACCGGCAATAGAATGGTCGCCATGGTGATGCCGAACCCCGGCAGTTTGTCGCGCGGCTCGCGGTCGAGAAATTGTTTTTCCAGCGGGTTATCCGCCGGCAGTTGAATGCGCGGCACGATGAATTTGGCGTACAGCGGGCCGGCGATGATTGCGGTGGGAATACCGATGGCAATCGCATACAGCAAGGTCTGCCCGACCGAGGCCTGATAAGCCTGCACCGCGAGCATCGCCGCCGGGTGCGGCGGCACCAGCGCATGCACCACCGACAGGCCGGCAACCATCGGCAGGCCGACCATCAGAATCGATACGCCCACCCGCCGCGCCACGGTGAAGGCGATGGGTACCAGCAACACAAAACCGACCTCGAAGAACAGCGGCAGGCCGACCAGAAACGCGATGCAAACCATCGCCCAGTGCGCGTTTTTTTCGCCGAATTTCTCGATCAAGGTGCGGGCCATCTGCTCCGCACCGCCGGACTCGGCCATCATCTTGCCGAGCATCGTCCCCAGCGCCACCACCAGCGCAATATGCCCCAGCGTCTTGCCCACCCCGGCCTCATACGCCCCCACCACGCCCGACGGCGGCATGCCCGCCACCAGCGCCAGACCGATGGAAATCAGCGTGATGACAATGAACGGATTGAGCCGGTAACGGGCGATCAGCACGATCAAGGCAATGATGGCTACGGCGGCATAAATCAGTAGCCAATAGCCGAAGGAAGGCGTCATGCGGTACTCCTCGAAAGGGTCACGTTCGAATGGGTTGTGAAACTCATAAATCATTTCGAGATCGAGTTTTCAAACGCCATGAAAGTAATTTTCGTGGAGAGGTAAGGCGTGTCGCTGTTGGATATGTCTTGTCGCGATTAATGAAAATCGCGGGGCGGGATTTACATGGTTCCCAGGCAAACACAAAAACTTGTGGGAGCTGGCTTGCCAGCGATGGCGGCTGCACATTCAACATATTTGCTGACGGGTGCACCGCTATCGCTGGCAAGCCAGCTCCCACAGGTTCGGTGGTGTCTGGATGGCTGGAGTACGACTCACACCATCTCGTTACGAATCCACTCCACCACCGACGTACGTTTTGGCGCCCAGCCCAGCTGTTCGCGGGCGTGTTTGCCGCGTACGCGGCTGTTGGAGCCGAGGCCGTAGTTGGCCATTTCGTAGCCCCATTCGGCTTCGGCGTCCTGCAGTGGCCAGTCTTGTGGCTGGCCGAGGTTAAGGGCCTGAGCCATCGCGGTGGTCATGTCGATGAACGACGCTTCGCCACTTTCGACGAAGTAGAAGGTGCCCGGCACGTTTTTGGTCAGTGCCAGCAGGTACAGGGCGACGACGTCTTCGATGTGCACGTTGGACCAAATGTTCTGGCCAGTACCAACATGCCGCACCACACCGCTTTTACGTGCTTGTTTGAGCAAACGCGGCAACTGCACGCTGTCGCGCTTGACGCCCAGGCTGTGGCCGTAGATCAGCGTGTTGCAGATCACTGCCGAATTCACGCCGTCCTGTGCGGCGGCGAGGATCAGCTTGTCGATCGCCACGCGCGCCGCCTTGTCGACGGTGGGCTCCGGCAGATTGTCTTCGTAGTAGATGACGTCGCTGGACTTGCCGCCCGAGGCATCGCCGACGATGCTCGAACCGCTGGTGTGCAGGAACACTTTGTTCGAACCGCGCAGGGCGTCGAGCAACGCTTCGACTGCGCCGCGATGGTCACTGCTGGCGGCATTGATCACCGCATCGGCGGCGCGGGCCTGATCGGCCAGCAATGTACTGTCTTCAAGAGTGCCGATCACCGGGGTGATGCCCAGTGCTTTCAGTTCTTTAGCCTGCTCGGCGCTGCGCACCAGGCCGGTGACATTATGGCCAGCCTGGACCAGACCGGTGGCGATGGAGCCGCCGATAAAACCGGCGGCGCCGGTGATGAATACGTTCATGGAGAAACTCCCTGCGTGAATAAGTGATGCAGCGAGTATCGACCGGTCACCCCGATGGAAAAACCCGCCCTCGACCAAATCACTGTTGCGCAGGGGTCACGAATCAGCCTTTGAAATCAGCACTGGCGTACGCCGCGAGTTTGCTCTGGATGAAGTCGAGGAAGCACTGGATGCGCAGCGCCAGTTGCGAGTTCCGGTAGTACACCGCGTTGATCGGCTGGCGATAACCGCTGTTGAACTCCGCCAGCAACACCTTGAGGCGCCCGGCGCGAATGTCGTCGATGGTCATGAAGTGCGACAGGCAGGCAATGCCCTGGCCTTCCAGCGCCAGCTGGCGCACCGTTTCGCCGCTGGAAGCACTGATCGCCGGAGTGATCGGCCAACGGTCACCGTGCACGTAACGCAGCGGCCACTGATTGAGACCTTCGTTGTGGGTGAAACCGAGCAGGGCGTGGTCACTCAAGTCGGCGACCTGCTGCGGCGCGCCGTGCTGCTCCAGATACGCCGGACTGGCGACGATCAGCAGCGGACTGCAACCGAGCGAGCGCGCATGCAACGTGGAGTCGGCCAGGGTGCCGATGCGGATGGCGACATCGGTGCTTTGTTCCAGCAGGTCAATGATCAGGTCATTGCTGTTGAGTTCGAGCTGAATGTCCGGGTACAGGCCACGGAATTCGTCGATGTAGGGCACGATGGCGTGCAGCATGAACGGCGACGCAGCGTTGATCCGCAGACGCCCGGACGGGGTTTGCTGGCGTGAGGACAGACGCTCTTCGAGCGCATCCATCTGATCGAGAATCAGCTTGGCCTGCTCGAAGAAATACTTGCCCTCCTCGGTCAGGTCCATGCGCCGCGTGGTGCGGTTGATCAGCGTGGTGTCGAGCTTGGCTTCGAGCCGCGACAACGTGCGGCTGACCGCCGACGGCGTCTGCCCGACCTGTTCGGCGGCGGCGGAAATCGAACCGCACTCGATCACGCAGACGAAAATCTGCAACTCATCGGATCTGGCTTTCACGGGCGTCCCTTATTGGTCATCGCACAAAATCCATTGTGGAGAGAGAACACCCCTGTGGCGAGGGGATTTATCCCCGATGGACTGCGCAGCAGGCCCCCCGCTTTTTGAGATCAAGATCGGGGGCCGCTGCGCGACCCATCGGGGATAAATCCCCTCTCCACAGTTAAAACCCTCACCACATGAACTCATCTCAAGCCTTGAGAGCAAACACCTCTCTCAGATGCTGCTCATACCGCGCCACATCATTCTCGATGTTCGGCCGCTTCATCACGTCCACACAGAGAAACGTCGGCAATCCGGTCATGCCCAAGAACTCGTTGGCCTTGTGGAACGGGAAATACACCGCGTCGACACCTTTGGCTTCGAAGAAATCGCTCGGGTCGTCGAAAGCTTGCTGCGGTGCATTCCAGGTCAGCGACAGCATGTATTGCTTGCCTTGAATCAGGCCGCCGCTGCCGTACTTCTGCGACGCATCGGAACGAGTCCGGCCATCGCTGGCATAAAGGCTGCCATGACCTTCGGTGAAGACTTCGTCGAGGTACTTTTTCACCGTCCACGGCGCGCCCATCCACCAGCCCGGCATCTGATAAATGATCACGTCGGCCCAGAGGAATTTGGCCACTTCTTCAGCGACGTCGTAACCCTCATCGATGAACGTGGTTTTGACATCCAGGCCACCACGATCCAGCACGCTCAGTGCAGTTTCGTGCAGGGTCGCGTTGTAACGACCGTCGGAATGGGCGAATTTCTTGCCGCCATTGAGCAACAACACTTTTTTCATCAGAACGCCTCGCGCAGCCATTGGGCTGGGGAAAGATGGGAAAACGAATGGCGGCAGGTTAACCACCCATCTCGCGCGGAATAAGCCGCGTCGGCGCAAAATACATTTGATCAAAAAGCACGAATGGAACGCAGATTATTGCAATAGCATTGGCTGCCATCTGCATTTGAGGAGTTGTTCTGATGAGTGAACGCCACGGTTTCATCCTGCACGCCAAGACCCGCCCGGAGAAAGCCGAGGCTTTCGAAGCACTGTTTCGCGCCTATGTCGAACCGAGCCGCGCCGAGCCGGGCTGCATCGAGTACCACATGCTGCGCGACCAGGAAGACCCGACGCTGTTCATCTTTTACGAGATCTGGGAAAGCCAGGCGCACCTCGACGTGCACTCGAACCTGCCGCACATGCGCGAGTTTTTCGACAACCGCATGACGTACCTGGAGCGCGATTTCGATATCCGGCGGATCGACATGCTCAGCGCTTCTTCGGCTAGCCGCTGATCAGCAAATGGGCGCCGAGTGCGCCCAGTCCGATAAAGAACACCCGCTTGAACAACACGGCACTGATGCGCTGCCGCAGCCATTGGCCGAACCCCATGCCCAGCATCGCCGGGATCAGTACCAGCAGCGAGGCAGTCAATTCGCCACTGCCCAGTGCGCCGCGCCAGAACAGGCCGCCGGCCAGCGCCAGGGTCGAGACGGTGAACGACAGGCCCAGCGCCTGCACCAGTTCATCACGCTGCAAACCCAGCGCCTGCAGGTACGGCACCGCCGGTATCACGAACACGCCGGTGGCCGAAGTGATGACTCCGGTGATCAGCCCGCACAGCGGGCCGAGCCACGGCTCATGCCGTGGATTGACCTGCAGGGTCGGCAGCAGCAACCCGCTCAACGCATACAGCAACAACGCCGCGCCCAAGCCGCGCACCACCCAATGCCCGCCCGCCATGCCGATCGACAACGTGCCGACGGCGGTCCCGAGGAAGATCATCAGCAGCAGCGGCCACAGGCGTTTGATCAGCCCTTTCAGATGCCCGCCAAAAGCCAGTTGCCAAACGTTGGTCAGCGTCGCCGGAATGATCAGCAACGCGGCTGCCTGTGATGGGGCCATAGCCAGACCCAGCAGCCCCATCGCGACAGTGGGCAAGCCGAGACCGATTACCCCTTTGACCAGGCCGGCCATGATGAAGGTGGCGATGACCAGCAAGGATAGGCCCAGGCCGAGGTTTTGATAGAAGTCTGCGAGTGCGTTCATGGCGCTACTGTGCGCCTTGGCGGGTGCGCTGAAAATCTGCCATATACTGAGGCTGCCTCTGCCAATACAAGAGGCTGAAACCTGATTGAGACCTCTGGCCTCATCGCTGGCAAGCCAGTTCCCACAGGTTTCAGTGTGGATTACAGATTTTGTGCACAACACACATCCTGTGGGAGCTGGCTTGCCAGCGATAGGGCCCGCCCAGAAATCACGAAGACCAGAGGCTGCCCCCATGCACTTCGACCTCACCGACCTGCGCCTCTATCTGCACATCCTCGACAGCGGCAACATCACCGCCGGCGCCGCCCGCAGTCATCTGTCGCTGGCCGCCGCCAGTGCGCGCATCCGGGCCATGGAGGCTTCGCTCGGCACCGAGTTCCTGCAGCGCGGGCGCCGTGGCGTGAGCCCGACGCCGGCCGGCAAGGCGCTGGCGCAACATGCGCGCGTCCTCCTGCAACAGTCCGAACGCATGCAGCAGGATCTGGCCGATTACGCCCAAGGCGCCAAAGGCCAGGTACGGCTGCTGTGTAACACCACCGCGATCACTGAATACCTGCCAGAAATGCTGGCGGACTTTTTGTGCGAGCATCCCAACCTCGACATCGACCTGCAGGAATTGCCCAGCGCGCGCATCACTCATGCCTTGCGCCAAGGCGCGGCGGACCTCGGGATTGTGTCCGACGCCGTCGATACCAGCGACCTGCAGACCCTGCCATTTCGTGCCGATCCGCTGGTGCTGATTCTCCCCTCCGACCACCCATTGTCTGACGCTGCGCCAGTCCGTTTCAGCGACGCCCTGCAGCATGACTTTGTCGGACTGCGCGCCGACAGCGCGCTGGCGGTTTATCTGGAAGAACAAGCGCTGCACAGCGGCTCGCGGATGCAGATCCGTATCCGCGCCGACGGATTCGACGGGGTAATACGCATGGTCGCCCGAGGTGTCGGGCTGGCAATTGTGCCGCTGGCCGCGGTCGAGCGAAGCGCATTGCGTTCATTCAAATGGGTGGCGCTCAATGAGGCGTGGGCACGCCGCACGCTCATGTTGTGCGCCCGAGACTTCGCTACGTTGCCGAATTACGCCCGCGCGTTGTTACACGCGCTCACTGATCCGCGCGTTTCTGAGCAGTTCGATGTCGAGCACAGACAACTGAACGACGAGCAGGCGCTATAGGGTTCGCCTTCAAATCCTTCTGCCCGGAGTTCCCATGACCGCGACCGCCCCCATCACCGTTCTGCGCGACACCCACCCGCTGCCGGTACTCGATGCCTGCAAATGGGAAAAACTCGAAGGTGACCCGCACACCGTCAACCTCAACGCCTACACCAGCGAAGACGGCAGCAAGATCATGGGCACCTGGATCTGCACCCCGGGCAAGTGGCGAGTCGACTACGTGAAGTGGGAGTACTGCCACTTCCAGGAAGGCTATTGCATCATCACCCCGGACGGCATGGCGCCGATTCACCTGCGTGCCGGCGACATCTTCGTGGTTGAACCGGGGATGAAAGGCACCTGGGAAGTGGTCGAGACCGTACGCAAATATTTTGTCTTTGCCTGATGCAAAAAAGCCGGGAAACCACCCGACGTGATTTCCCGGCAACACCTACTGCATTCTGGCTGACGCCATGGTTGTGGCGTCTGTGAGATTTGTGGCGAGGGGATTTATCCCCGATGGGCGCAAAGCGCCCCCCGCATTGTGTCAGTTGAAACGCAGGCTCAGTGGTTGCGACTGCTACACAGTCGATCGGGGATAAATCCCCTCACCACAAAGTCTGCGTTGCCACAAAAAGTATTGATGTCCAAGTTACTGCGGCTTGCGATAGCTGTTGATGATCGCCGAGAAGTCCTTGCCGCCTTCCCCGCGCTGGCTCATCGCCTGATACAACTGCTGCGCCACCGCGCCGAGTACCACCGGTTGATGCGCCTGACGCGCCGCTTCGGTGGCCAGCCCCAGATCCTTGAGCATCAGCTCGGCACCGAAGCCGCCGGTGTAACCGCGCGAGGCCGGCGCCGTTTCGACGATGCCCGGCCACGGGTTGTACATTTCCGAACTCCAGCAACGCCCGGTGGAGCTGTTGATGATCCCGGCCAGCACCGAAGTGTCGATCCCCAGTGCATCGCCCAGTGCCATCGCTTCGCTGACACCGACCATCGAAATCGCCAGCAGCAAGTTGTTGCAGATCTTGGCGATTTGCCCGGTGCCGACTTCACCGCAATGCACGATGTTGCGGCCCATCTGCGCCAGCACCGGCTGCAGGGTGGCAAACAGTTCCGGAGTGGCGCCGACCATGAAGGTCAGCGTGCCTGCGGTCGCGCCGCCAGTGCCGCCAGAGACCGGTGCATCGGCCATGGCCACGCCCTGTTTGGCGGCAGCGGCGGCCACATCGCGGGCGGTCTGTGGATCGATGGTGCTGCAATCCACCGCTGGCACCCCTTTGCCGATACAGGCCAGCACTCCGTCCTCACCGAGCCAGACGCTACGCACATGCACCGCCGCCGGCAGCATGGTGATCACCAGCTCGGCGTCTTGCGCCGCTTCACGGGCCGAGGCGCGGATGGTGCCGCCCAGTTGCTCCAGTTCCGCCAGCACAGTCTTGTTCAGGTCCACCAGGTTCAGCGAATGGCCGGCCTTGATCAGATTGCGCGCCATCGGCGCGCCCATGTTGCCCAGACCGATAAATGCGATTTTCATGGCCAGTCCTCAGCGCAGGTTGATGGTGGTGTTCACGCCGTCGTTGACGCTGTCGTCATCGAACCAGCGCGCCGTGACCGTTTTGGTCTGGGTGTAGAACTGCACCACTTGCTTGCCATACGGGCCGAGGTCGCCCAGTTTCGAACCGCGCGAGCCGGTGAAGCTGAAGAACGGCACCGGCACCGGAATCGGGATGTTGATGCCGACCTGGCCGATGTCGATTTCACTCTGGAATTTACGCGCCGCCGCACCGCTCTGGGTGAACAGGCCCGTGCCGTTGCCGAATGGGTTGGCGTTGACCAGCGCAATGGCCTGATCAAGGGTGTCGACTTCCAGCACCACCAGCACCGGGCCGAAGATTTCCTGGGTGTAGATCTGCATGTCGGTGGTCACGCCCGAGAACAGGGTCGGACCGACGAAGTTGCCTTGCTCGTAGCCCGGCACCTTGATGTCACGACCATCAAGTTCCAGCTTGGCGCCTTCCTTGATACCGCTTTCGATCAGATCGAGAATTCGCGCTTTGGCTTTCTTCGAGATCACCGGGCCGACATCGGTGCCCGGCTCGCTGCCGGCGTTGACCTTGAGTTTCTGCGCCAGCGCTTTCAGGTCCGGCAGCCACTGTTTCGCCGCACCGACCAGCACCACCACCGAGGTAGCCATGCAACGCTGCCCGGCGGCACCGAAACCGGCGCCGACCAGGGCGTTCAGCGCTTGCTCGCGATTGGCGTCCGGCAGCACCACGGCGTGGTTCTTCGCGCCCATCATCGATTGCACGCGTTTGCCGTGCTTGCCGGCCAAGTCGTAGACGTGAGTACCGACTGCGGTCGAACCAACGAACGATACGGCTTTGATGTCCTTGTGGGTGCACAGGCCATCAACCACGTCTTTACCGCCGTGCACCACGTTGAGCACGCCCGCCGGAACGCCGGCCTCGATCGCCAGTTCCACCAGCAACATGGTCGACAGCGGATCCTGCTCCGAAGGTTTCAAGACGAAGGTGTTGCCGCAGGCGATGGCCATCGGGAACATCCACAGCGGAATCATCGCCGGGAAGTTGAACGGGGTGATGCCGGCGCACACGCCGATCGGCTGGCGCAGGGTGTAGGTATCGACGCCGCCGGCCACGTTTTCGGCGAACTCGCCCATTTGCAGGGTGCCGATGGAACAGGCGTGCTCGACCACTTCCAGGCCACGGAAAATGTCGCCCTCAGCGTCGGCAATGGTCTTGCCCTGCTCGGCGCTCAGCACCACGGCAATGCGCTTGGAGTGCTCGCGGATCAGCGCCTGCAGTTTGAGCATGATGCGCATCCGCGCGCCGATCGGGGTCAGTTTCCAGGTCTGGAAGGCGCGGTGTGCGGCACGGATGGCGGCATCGACTTCAGCAGCGGTGGCGAACGGTACTTTGGCCAGCACTTGCTGGGTCGCCGGGTTGACGATGTCGTGCCACTCAGTGGTCTGCGATTCGACCCACTCGCCGTCGATCAGCAGATTGACCTTCTGGACCGTGGTTTCGTTGGGCGTAAGCGATGCGTTCATGCTGGTCTCCGAAACTTGTTTTTATCGTAGGAGCCAAGGCGAAAGGGTTCGCCTTGAGATGAGGCGTGTGTCACGAATTGGTTGTCGGACTGTTTTTGGAGTATAGATGTGCAAACTTCTAATAAGAACGCACATATAAGCCCGTCCATCATGCAAAAAAACATCACCTCCCTGGGGTCGCTGAACTGGGACGACCTGAAGTTTTTCCTCGAAGTCGCCCGCACCCGCAAGGCCAGCACCGCGGCCAAACGGCTCGCCGTCGACTACACCACAGTGTCGCGGCGCATCAGTTCGCTGGAAGCGGCATTGGGTACGCTGCTGTTCGAAAAATCGCGCACCAGCGGGTTTGTGCTGACCACCGAAGGCCAGCGTCTGCTGGGCTACGCCGAGTCGATTGAAAGCACATTGCACATGGCCTGCGAGCAGGTCTCCGGCTCCGGTGTGGCACTGTCGGGCCATGTGCGCATGGGCTGCACCGAAGGTTTCGGCAGCTTTTTCATCACCCCGCAACTGAGCCATTTCGTCGACGCCTACCCGGCAATCTCGGTAGACATCCTGCCGCTGCCGCACTTCATCAGCCTGTCCAAACGCGAAGCCGATATCGTTATCGCGCTGGAGCGCCCGGAGCACGGCCCGTACGTGTGCTGCAAACTCTGCGACTACCGCTTGCAGCTGTACGCGACCCAGGACTACCTCGACCAGCACCCACCGATTCGCCGCCCGGCCGATTTGGGCAAGCATCAATTCATCAGTTATGTGGATGACCTGGCGTTCAGCTCGGAGTTGCTGTACCTGGCGAACGTGCTGCCTGGCGCCAGCGCGAACCTGCGCAGCACCAGCGTGATCGCGCAGTTCGTCGCAGCGCAACAAGGGCGCTCACTGGCCATTCTGCCGTGCTTCCTCGCGGCGCAGGATCCGCGCCTGCTGCCGGTGCTGCCCGAAGAAATCGACATCACCCGGCAGTTCTGGATGTACTGCCGGGAGGATCTGAGGAAGTTAAAGCGCATCACCCTTCTGTGGGATTACATCCGTGAGGTGACCGAGCGCAATCAGGCGCTGTTGATGGGGCAGACGCGGGAGATGCAGTTTGCCGATTAATCGGCGCTGACCACAATCGACACCCGACGATTCTCGGTGCGTCCGGCGGCAGTACTGTTGGATGCCACCGGCTCGCTGCTGCCCAGTCCGCGCAACTGGATGTTCTCTTCCTTCATGCCGACGGTGGTCAGCACTTTGGCCACACTCTTGGCCCGGCGCAGCGACAATTGCTGGTTATAGGTCTCTTTGCCCGAGGCGTCGGTATGACCGTCGACCCGTACGCGCTCAATGCCGACCCCCAGCAGCGCCTTGCCGATGCGTTCGACGATTTCGGTGCTTTGCGCGTTCAAGCTTTCGATATCGCTGCCAAACAGCACTTTGCCTGACAGGCCAAACTCCCAGCCTTCGTCGGTTGCCTCGAAGCCTTGTTGTTTGAGGACGGCGATCTGCGCCGGGGTCAGGCCTTTTTGCGGTGCGGTCTGACAGCCGGTCAGCGCCAGTACGGCGATCATCAGCAAGGCGGAAAACAATCGAGCGGGAAATGTGAACACGGGAATCAGCTCCTGGTTTGCAGATTGACAACCGGGCTCTCCGACCCGGCAGTGAATTGAGCACCACGCGACAGGCGTTTGGCCTGGTACATCGCCGCGTCGGCGGCGTTGAGCAAGGCACCTGGCGTGGCACCATGATCAGGGAAAACCGCAATGCCGATGCTGAGCGACGTCACCACACTGGTATCGCCCGGCAGCGCGATGGGCATGTCCATGCTGTCGAGAATCTTGTCGGCAATACGCTCGGCGTCTTCGACCTTGTGCAGCGGCGCAAGCAGCACGGCAAACTCATCGCCGCCGAGCCGCGCCACCAGATCCTCTTCACGCAGCTGCGCGCGGATCCGATTGGCGACCGCCACCAGCACGGCATCGCCGGCAGCATGACCGAAGTTGTCGTTGATACCTTTGAAACGGTCACTGTCGAGAAACAGCACCGCTACCCGCTCGTTGAGTTTGCCGGCATTACGCAGAGCACGAATCAATCGGCCCTCGAAAAACGCCCGGTTCGGCAAGCCGGTGAGGCTGTCGTGGCTGGCCTGGTGGGCGAGGGTTTCGTTCTCACTCTGCAGGTGGGTTTGCCAGGATTCGAGTTCGTCGAGCAACGCATTGAAGTCGTTGCCCAGATTATCGAGCTCGGCAATCTGCGCCGGCGGTACTCGCCGATCCAGCGCGCGCTCGCTGCGCGCGGCGTGGGCCACCGCGGCGAGGCTACGCAGCGGTCCGGTAATACCGCGTAATTGTCGACGCGCGAGATAAAGCGCGACCCAGGCACTGATGGCGGTACACAGGATGATCCCTGCCAGACCGCTCAGCAAAAAGCGCATGAGACTGCCGCCATGACCGACCAGCAGAATGTGACCGATTTCGCGCTCCTGATGCACAATCGGCAGCCTGACCGGCTTTTCCAGAACGGTACGCGTGATCTGCATTTCCAGTTCGGTAAACAGGCCGTTCTCGGGCCGCTGCCAACGCGCCAGCACCTGACCTTGCGCATCGAACACCTGCGCGTCCGCCACCTCTTCGGTGGACGCAATCAAGGCCAGCGCTTCAGTCGCGGCGGCCTTGTCGTTGAACACTACCGCCGCTTCCACGGTGTAGCTGATCGAGCGCGCAATGAGCTGCAAGTTGTGATCGGCGTACACCCGCAGCGCGAGAACGCCCAGCAGGGTCAGCGATACGCTGGCCATCGTCACGGCTACCAGCGCCACAATCAAATGGCCACGGCCAATGACCGATCCCAGCGTCGGGCGGCTTCCAGAACGGAACAGTTTCATGGCGCCGCCGGTTTGCGACGCGACAATTGCAGTACGCTCGGGTGGATGCGTACACCGCTGCGCGCGACAGAGTCGAGGTTGACCTCGAAGGACACCTGTTCATCGCCGACGCGCAGGCAGAACAGGCTGCCGACCGTACACTGATCGCCTCCTTCGCTGATGCTCAACACCGGGTGACCGATCAATGAAGCAAACAGCCGACTGCGCTCATCCGCCGTGAGTTTGCCGATGTACACCGCATCGCATTCGCTGACGATCGCCGGGTTGTCGGCCAGCAGTCGGCGTACGACGACCGGCCGACCAGTGGCCTGCGTGGTGCCTTTGACCAGATCGTCGGTGTATTCGGTAGGGCCGACGATGCACAGGCGCAATTGCGCAGGTTCAACCGGCCAGCGTGCATAGCTGAGAATGCCGAGCACGACCTGCGTCACCGCTTGGGCGCGTTGCTCGGCCATGCCCGCTGGCGTTTGTGGCTGCGCGATGGCAGCGCCCGCCAGCAAACAGAGCAGACCGACAAGCAATGCGTGCTTGCAGCGAACCACGCGCTCTGTCGCCCAGACAGCCACCTTCATGCAGGGATTCTCTTGGATCGTACCGAAATGATGCCGCAACGATAGCACAGCGAAGTAACACCAGCGAGACAGTGTCTTCTGACCGGCCGGTCAGTAATCGGTACCAGACATCAGGTTATTTCATTCCAGAGCCTCTGCGCCTTCCTCCAGTTCCAGCATCAATCCGCTCAGGCGCTTGACCTTGCGCTGCACGGCCTCTTCGAACACTCCGGACCGGGGCTCGATCAAGGTGAACCAGTGCTTGGCCCGTGTGATTCCGGTGTAGATCAATTCTTTGGTCAGCACCGGATTCAAGGCGTCAGGCAGGATCAGCGCGGTGTGGGCGAACTCCGAGCCTTGAGATTTGTGCACGGTCATGGCGTACACCGTTTCAACGTCGTTGAGCCGACTCGGCAGCACGAACCGTACCCCGCCCTGCCCGTCGTTTCGTGGGAAGGCCACGCGCAGTACCGGTCTGCCAGCTTCGGGGCCCTCGCGTTCGGGCAACTTGAGGGCGATGCCGATATCGCCGTTCATCAGTCCCAGACCATAATCGTTGCGGGTCATCAGCACCGGCCGGCCTTCGTACCATTGTTGGTCATGCTCGATCAGGCGTGCCTTGAGCAGGGTTTCGGTGATCCGCAGATTCAGCCCTTCAACGCCCCAAGGTCCCTTGCGCACGGCACACAACAACTGGAAGGTGTCAAACGCCTGCAGCACCGCCCGCGCCCAGTTGATCCAGTCTGGATGTTCCAGCGGTCTGCCTGCTGGCGGGCGTTGTTCGCGCAGGATGTTCAGATAGTGGCGATAACCCTGTGGACCGTCGCCATGACCGTCGAGCAACAGGCGCTCCAGCTTGTGATCGTGTTCTCCCTTGAGCGGCAGTGAAAACACATCGTCGTAGTGACCGGCCGCCAGCAACTGGCGCGCCTCATCCGGCAACTGCTGATTGACCCGCCGCGCCAGTTGACCAATGCCGCTACCTTCACCGAAACGCCGGGAATGACGCAGCATCACCAGTTGTTGGGCCAGCGGATGAGAGCCATCGAGGTCTACGTGCAGGTCACTGCCGTGCAATGACTCTCCGCTGACCGACTCCAGCCACTGCCGGGTGTGCGGGTTATACCAGCCTGCCTCGGCATCACGGCAAAGATCGCCAAGTACCGCTCCGGCCTCCACCGAAGCGAGTTGATCCTTGTCGCCGAGCAACACCAGACGCGCATGCGTCGGCAATGCATCGAGCAGGTTCGCCATCATTTCCAGGTCGATCATGGAAGCTTCATCGACCACCAGCACATCCAGCGGCAAGCGGTTGCCAGCATGGTGACGGAAGTGTCGGGTGCCGGGACGGCTGCCCAGCAAACGATGGACTGTCGTGACGTCGCAAGGGATCTTCTCGCGCACGTCTTCGGTGACCGTCAGCGATTGCACTTGCTGGCTGATGGATTCGGTCAACCGCGCAGCGGCCTTGCCGGTGGGCGCCGCCAGACGAATACGCAACGGTTGACCGGCCTCGACCGCCGGCGCCTGGAGCAGCGCGAGCAAACGCACCACGGTCGTGGTTTTACCGGTCCCCGGGCCGCCGGTGATGATGCTGAACGCACCGCGAGTGGCAAGGGCACAGGCGAGTTTCTGCCAGTCGATCACGGCCCCCGGTGTTGCAGGGCCGAACAACTCATCGAGGCGCTGAGGCAAGTCATCCGGCGGCGTTTCAGGCTGAGCCAGACGTGTCCGTAACGCTGCATCGATACGCCGCTCGTAAGCCCAGTAGCGCCGCAGATACAGGCGCTTGCCGGACAGCACCAACGGCCGCTGCTGCGCCGGGTCGCGGGTGTCCGCTGTCAGTGCAACCAGCGCACTGCTCGCCAGCGCCTTGCACCAATGGGCGCCATCCAGCGTTTCAAGCAACTGCGACGGCAGCAGCCATACATCACTCTGTACATCGCCTTCGGGAGGCAGGGAGAGGGCGAAATCCGGGGCCTTGAGGGTTTCGAACACATCAAGGCAAACATGCCCGTGACCCAGTTGATGGCTGGTCAGTGCGGCTGCGAGCAACACCAGAGGATCGGACTCAGGCGCAAGTTCGTGCAGGAAACCGACAAAGGCTTTGTCCAGCGAGCGAAGCCAGCCTCGTTCGACCCAGCGCTCAAGCAAGATCAGCAGATCCGAAGCTCTGGTCAGTGGCGTCAGGCTCGACGGGTTGTCGATAGCCGATGACAGATCGGCGAAGGTACGCTTCATAACAGGACTCCCTGTTCCCATGCGGGTTCGGCCTTGGCTTCCGGCTTACCCTGGAACAGGCGATCCAGGCGTTCGATCAAGTCCCGTGGCGGCCGCGCAAAGTACACGCCACTACTGTCTGCCCGGGTTCCCCGCAGGAATACATACAACGCACCACCGACATGCCGGTCGTAATCGTAGTCGGGCAGACGCGCCTTCAATTGCCGATGCAAGGCCAGCAGATACAGCACGTACTGCAGGTCGTAACGGTTGTCCAGGATCGAACGCTCCATGGCTTGCTCGGTATAGGCCGTATCGTCGACACCCAACCAGTTGGATTTGTAGTCGGCGACGTAGTAACGGCCCGCGTGCTCGAAGGTCAGGTCGATAAAGCCCTTGAACATGCCGTTGAGCTGTACTGGCTCGGCGGCTACTCGCGCCACACCGTTGTGGGTGTACTGGCGCACCCAATCATCAAGTTTGAGGACATCAACCTTGTGACTGGCAAACCAGAACTCCATTTCAACGCGGTACTGCTTCAGTTGCTCGAGCACGACCGGAGGCTGTCCGCCACCTGCTGGCAGCGGGGACTTGAGCAAGTGCTGCAGCCAGTCACTCAAGGTGACAATCCAGCCCTGCCAGCCGCGCAGATTGCAGCGCCGGCCAATTGCGTCCTTGATCGACTCACCGGAAACGGCAAAACCTTCATCGCCAGCCCACTCCAGCAAACCATGGAGGAAGGTTCCCGGGTTCGGACCGCGAGGAAAACGATGAATATCGGCGCCACCAACCACGAGCTCTCGCGGCGCATCCGGGTCAAGGCGCTCATCGTCAAACAGCTTTTGCGCTTGCGGACTGTCCGGCGCCTCATCGCTGCCGACACTCAACACGTCGCTGATGCGCAATGCACTGTAAGAGGCAATCCACCAGTTCTCGCTGGCCTTGCGCTTTGGCACCAATGTGGCGCTGAGGATCGCCTCATTGCGCTCGGGCTGGTAGATCTCCTGCGTCGCTTGAGGCAACTCACTCAGACTGATAGCCGCGCAGTTCTGTTGCAGATCCTGCAGCCAACGACTCAGGCTGGTTGACTCATCCAGCCTGGCGCCGCCACCCAGCAGATAGCCAAGCGCCGAAAGATGAAGCACTGAACTGTTGTTATTACCGCGCTTGAGGTCCGTGACACCCAGCCAGCATGCATGTTGCGCGCGAGTCAGCGCGACGTAGAGCAGACGCAGGTCCTCGGCCAGACGCTCGTCATCCGCCAGGGCGACCAATTCGGCGGTAGGCTTCAGTGTCACCTGGGCTTTGCCGGAGGCATCGTGGTAATGCAGCGGCAGGCGACTGCCATCCACCGGTTTTGCCGAACAGATGAAAGGCAGGAACACCAACGGATACTCAAGTCCCTTCGACTTGTGGATGGTCACCACCTTGACCAGTTGCTCGTCGCTCTCCAGACGTAATATCTGTTCTTCACCGGCCTGACCGGACAGTGCCAGCAACTCGGCCAGATGACGAATCAGCGCTTGCTCGCCATCGAGTTCCGCTGCGGCCTGCTGCATCAGTTCCGACAGGTGCAGAAGGTTGGTCAGCACTCGTTCGCCGTCACTGCGAGCGATCAGGGTCTGCGGTAAATGGAAGTCGTGCAGCAAGCGTCGCAACATCGGCAGTACACCTTGCTTGCGCCACAGTTCGCGATAGCCACGAAACTGCATGACGCGGGCTTCCCAGATCAACTCGTCCCGATTCAAGCGCTCAAGTTCAGCCAGAGGCAGATTGAGGGTGATGCAGGCCAGCGCGGCCTTCAGTGAGCGCTCGACATCCGGCTCGGCGCAGGCCTTGAGCCAGGACAGCAGGTCGTGCGCTTCCTGGGCGGCGAACACCGAGTCCTTGTCCGACAGATAAACGCTGCGCACGCCACGGGCCGCGAGTTCTGTGCGTACGGCTTGGGCCTCTTTGCCGTCACGTACCAGAATCGCGATATCGGAGGGCCGCAAACCGCGGAAGGCTTCTGCGTCCCGGACAAATCCCGCCGCGCCGGCTTGCCCGCCGTTGAGCAATGCGGTGATTTCGCTGGCACAGGCCGCCGCCAACTGCTGGCGATAGACCGCCCCTGACAGCGGCTGGTCCGTCGACAGGTGCCAGACATTCAGTGCCGCGACATCCTCGCCGGCGACCTGCAGCCGCTCTTTGCGTCCTTGCGAATCAACGGGCTGGAACGGCACCGGGTTTTCCCCGGTTTTTTCCCGGAATAAAAACGCGCCGCGTCCCTGCTCACGGGACTCGGCGCGTTCGAATACATGATTGACCGCATTGACCATGCCATGGCTGGAACGGAAGTTGGTGCCCAGTGTATGCAGGCGGCCAGTGGTGGCCTGACGCGCACGCAGGTAGGTATAGATATCGGCGCCACGGAACGCGTAGATCGCCTGCTTGGGGTCGCCGATCAGGAACAGGCCGGTGTCCGGACTGTTATCTTCGATGCGATAGATGCTTTCGAAGATCCGGTATTGCACCGGATCGGTGTCCTGAAACTCATCGATCAATGCCACCGGAAACTGCTCGCGGATCACCGCCGCAAGGCGCTCGCCGCTGTCGGATTGCAACGCCGCATCGAGCCGCAACAGCATGTCATCAAAACCCATTTCCGCGCGACGACGCTTCTCTTCTTCAAAACGCGCGCCCACCCATCTCGCCGCGTGCTGCAAGACAGCGGCATCCGGGGTGGGCAGCGCGTCGAGGCTCGACTTGAGCCCCGGCATCGCGTCGAGCCCCGGATGACTCGGCGCCTGCCCCTTCCAGGCTTCAGCCATCCCGTCAGGGGTCAGTCGGGTGAAACCAGTGCCGATGTCCAGTTGCTCCATGGACTCGTCTTGCGCCCAGGCCTTGAGTTTCTCGAACCAGGGCTCGAAGTAACGCGCCTGCATCTTGCGTCCGTCAACGGCTTTGCTCGCGACGCCCTCGTGACAAATCACCAGCAGCTCATCCGCCCACTGACGCCATGGCATTTTCAGCTCGAGCAACGCGGCACGTCGCTCCCGCAGACACTCGTCGATCAGCTCTGCGGGAGCCTTTCCGTCGCCACTTTCATGCTCACTGCCAAACAGACCGCGCACCCTTGGCAACAATGCGGCCGGCCCGCCCCAGTGGGTACGAACCCAGTTCAGCGCATCGCCCTGCATCGGATAACAAAACAGTCGCCAGTAATCGCGCAGCACTTCGCCGAGCAGGTCGCTGTGATCGGTCTCCAGGGATTGCGTAAACAGGCTGCCGCTGTCGAATGCATGTTCGCGCAACATGCGCTGGCACCAACTGTGGATGGTGGAGACGGCCGCTTCGTCCATCCATTGCGCGGCGATGTCCAGACGATTGGCGCATCCGGGCCACTGCGCCGGGTCAAATTGCTCACGCAATTCGGCAATCAGGGCATCCGGCGCAGGGGTTTCTTCACGGAAAAACCGCGCGGCCTCGGCCAGCCGCGTACGGATTCGTTCACGCAGTTCCTTGGTAGCTGCATCAGTGAACGTCACCACAAGAATCTGCGGGGGCAGCAGCTCACGGCCGAAGCCGCTCGCTTCGCCGCCGTGCCCAAGGATCAGCCGCAGATAAAGCGCCGAGATAGTAAAGGTCTTGCCGGTGCCGGCACTGGCCTCGATAAGTTGACTGCCGTGCAGCGGGAAGGCCAGTGCCAAAGGTGTCCTGGTACTCATGCGCGCGCCCCTTCGCTGCTCAGTGAACGCCAAGGCGCTTCATACAGAGGGCGATACAACGCGTCGCACCAACCGGAGAATGTTTCGTCCGCCAGCAATGCATCAAAGTCTGCAAATTGGCGGAGCAACGCGGGGTTCTCTCGGCGCTCGCCTTCACTGGTCTGGCCGTCACCTTCGTAGGCCTTGCGGGCAGCCGCTTCGGCTTTGAGCGGATCAGTCTGCGCAAGCCAGGCGAAGGCTGTCTTGACCGCGATCGGCAGCGGCTGGCGCATGCCGGCCTGCCAGGCGAGCAGAAGATCGCCAAGGAAACGAGTGGCACGATCCTTCTCCATCGGCTCGAGCAACAGCGTATCGTCACTCGCCACCAACGCCGTGCTCAGCATGAGTCCGCTGGCGCAGGCCACCAGGTGGTTGACCCAGGGCTTGATCAAGCGATGCCATTTCCGACTTTTGATCGAACCGATGCTGTTGGGAATGGCCGTGACGGACAGCACGCCACCGTCAGCACGCTGATGCAAACCCGCGAGCCAGCCTTCAATACGCACACCCTGCAACTCGAGATTGACCGGGAGTGCGCTGATCAACGGTGTCGGCCATAACGCCAGAAGTTGTTGGTAACGCTGCAGCAGGTCCGGTAACGGCTCGATCAACTCTCGTTGCAGGCATTCGCCGAAACCGGCCATAGGCAGCAACCCGCTGTTTTGCAAACGACGCGCCTGATCTTCGAGCGCATGATCAACATTATCGGGCTGCCGGAGCGCGGCTTCGAGCAGGCTCTCGCTGAGTGTGTAACGTTGCAATGCGTCCAGCACGAACGGTTCTTCGTCAGCCAGGGGCGCCTCGGCGGCCTCAAAGTACACTTTGAGTCGCTGCGTGAAAAAGTGCCGGACCGGATTGCGCAGGAAATCCTGCAGTAGGGCCAGACTCAGCGGCTCCTCCTGAACACAAGGCGCGAGTAGCTCCGCTTCGTGTTGTGGCTCATGCACCTGGTGCAAAACCTGCCATTCACGGGCATAACTGAATAGTTGGTCGCCTTCATGGAAATAGCGCGAGCTGAACGGTTGCAGGGGATGCTCCTCGGTCATGGCGTGCAACAATTCCTGGTGCTCATCGAGCGACTGCCAGCCACTGGCAAGGTGATCGCGCAACTGGCCGATCAGCACGGAAGCAGGCCGTTCACTATTGTCTCGAATACTGCGTCCGACCCAACTGATGTACAGCTGATTTCGCGCAGACAGCAGCGCCTCGAGCAACAGATAGCGATCATCCTCACGTCGGGAACGGTCACCAGGCCGGTAATCGCTGCCCATGAGGTCAAAATCAAGTGGAGGTTGCGCCCGGGGATAATCGCCATCGTTCATCCCCAGCAAACAGACGAGCTTGAACGGGATCGCCCGCATGGGCATCAGTGTGCAAAAATTTACTGCGCCGGCCAGAAAGCGCTGGGACAGGCGCCCCTGATCCAGACCCGCGAGCCAGGCCTCCCGAACTACTGTCAGCGGCAACTCATCTACCAACCCCACCGATTCGCAGGTCTGCAGCCAAGTCTCGCGCAGCTCCTCAAGTTGCGTGAGCAGATAATCGTCGTGCTCGTTACTGGCCTTGAAGAATAGTTGCATCAGAATCTGCAGCCGCAGGCCCCACGCCTTGGGCTGAGCAGCCTCATTGAGCTCGTGATGGGCCAGCTCCAATGCATCAAGCAGGGCAACCAGCGGCCCGATCAACGCAGCATCCAGACCGCCGATTTCATCGTAAGGCTCGATACCTGCGCAGGCGTTGGAGCTGCCTACGGCGTATCCAAGCAACATCCGTCGCAGGCCGAAATGCCAGCTGTTTTGCTCAAGCTCATCTGGCAAGCCCAGTCCGGCACGTTGTTCAGCGTTCATTCCCCAGCGCACCCCTGCGCCTTCGATCCAGCGATGCAGCGTAGGTAAGTCGCGTTCCTGAACGCCAAAGCGGGCGCGCAATGCAGGAACGTCGAGCAGGTCGAGGATCTCGCTTACCGGGAAACGACTGTCCGGCAGTTTGAGCAGGTGCTCGACGGCAATCAGCAACGGATCGCGACCGCGCTGGCCCTGGTCGGCCAAGGTAAATGGAATAAAGCGAGGATCATGCCGATCCAGTTGCCCGAACACCGCCCGAATATGGGGCGCATAGCTATCGATGTCCGGCACCATCACGATTACATCGCGCGGGCGTAGATGGGGATTGGCACTGAAGCGGGCGAGTAACTGGTCGTGAAGGATTTCCACCTCACGCTGAGCACTGTGGGCTATATGAAAGCGGATCGACTCATCCTGCGTCAGGTCGACGGCAGGCCAGTGCTCACGCGTTTCATTGAGCGGCCGCAATTCGAGGATGTCGTCCTGAAGTTGATTGAGCAGAGTCTGTGGCTGCGTCTCGCTGAACAGGTCGATGCGCCCGTCACGGAATGCCGCACGATAGCTATTGGGGTCATCGTAGCTGTCCAGCAAGTTGATGTAGTCGCGCCCCTGTTTGCCCCAGGCTGCGAGCAACGGATGCGCGTGTTGGTGCAGCGCTTCCGGATCGAGTACAACCGGCATGCCGGTCTTGCGGCTTTGCCGCTTGTATTGATGGCGCAGCAGATCCTTGTCGGCAACGATATCGGCCCAGTGGTGTCGGCAAGGGTTGTGCACACACAGCAGCACCTGACTGAAACGCGCAAGTCCGGCCAATGCTTCGAGCACCTGGGCCGGCAACGAAGATATGCCAAACACGATCACCCGCGAGGGTAGCCCCGCAGGTGCGTTTTCAAGGGCATTTATGCGCTCGACAAAGCGCTGATGAACACCTGCCCGGCTCTGCGCCATACCCTGCTCACCGACATCTTCCAGCAGAGCACGCCACAATTCAGCCTGCCAGCAACTGACCGGGGGCAGTGGCTTCACTTCACCTCGAACATTGCGCAACTGGTGCCGGCCTTCGGCCCAGTCCTCGAGCCAATCAGCCCGATACACTTGGTACTGGTCAAAGAGATCTGCCAGGCGCTCTGACAGCTGGTAGCGCTTGCGTAAATCCGTGTCGTGCGTGAGGAACCGTTGTAGCGGCTCAAAATGGGGGCGATCAATAACCTGCGGCAGCAAGCGCATCAGTCGCCAGGTCAATGGGGCTTTGTCGAGCAGGGACTTGGCGGGAATTTCGTCTCGGCCCAACACCATACGGTAAAGCTGCCACATGAAACTGCCAGGCAATTGCACATCTATGGCCGCAGCTATTCCGCATCCCCCGAGGTCGTCGTCCTCAGGGTCTTCCGCCAAAGCCAGTTTGAGCCATTGGGCGATACCATTGCTCTGCACCAGAGCGATTTCGTTCTCCAAGGGTGCCAATGGATAGCGCCGCATGACACTAACCACCAGGCTGCGCAGTTCGTCCAGGCTATTGCTCTGGACCACCATGAATGCAGCATTGAGGGACTGGGCGTCCGGCATAAAAACTTCCTTGGAAAAGTACAAAGCCAGGGCAGAACCTTAGCATTGTCGGCAGGCTGTGACAGCCGGAAGGGCATACCGCGCGCTGTAGGAACTTTCCTGCGGGCAAAACAAAACCCCAATTGCTTTCGCAATTGGGGTTTCGGAATTTAATCTTGACGATGACCTACTCTCACATGGGGAAACCCCACACTACCATCGGCGATGCATCGTTTCACTTCTGAGTTCGGGATGGGATCAGGTGGTTCCAACGCTCTATAGTCGTCAAGAAATTCGGGTACTGACTCGTGACCGGCTGGCCGCGCTTCAGCAAATCGGGTATGTGATACAGGTGTTTGTGAGCAGCGCGAACTTTCGGTTCATTGCGTCTTCACACACCGCAATCTGGTCTCTTTCGAGCATTCAAATTGCTTGGGTGTTATATGGTCAAGCCTCACGGGCAATTAGTATTGGTTAGCTCAACGCCTCACAGCGCTTACACACCCAACCTATCAACGTCGTAGTCTTCGACGGCCCTTCAGGGAACTCAAGGTTCCAGTGAGATCTCATCTTGAGGCAAGTTTCCCGCTTAGATGCTTTCAGCGGTTATCTTTCCCGAACATAGCTACCCGGCAATGCCACTGGCGTGACAACCGGAACACCAGAGGTTCGTCCACTCCGGTCCTCTCGTACTAGGAGCAGCCCCTCTCAAATCTCAAACGTCCACGGCAGATAGGGACCGAACTGTCTCACGACGTTCTAAACCCAGCTCGCGTACCACTTTAAATGGCGAACAGCCATACCCTTGGGACCGGCTTCAGCCCCAGGATGTGATGAGCCGACATCGAGGTGCCAAACACCGCCGTCGATATGAACTCTTGGGCGGTATCAGCCTGTTATCCCCGGAGTACCTTTTATCCGTTGAGCGATGGCCCTTCCATACAGAACCACCGGATCACTAAGACCTACTTTCGTACCTGCTCGACGTGTCTGTCTCGCAGTCAAGCGCGCTTTTGCCTTTATACTCTACGACCGATTTCCGACCGGTCTGAGCGCACCTTCGTACTCCTCCGTTACTCTTTAGGAGGAGACCGCCCCAGTCAAACTACCCACCATACACTGTCCTCGATCCGGATAACGGACCTGAGTTAGAACCTCAAAGTTGCCAGGGTGGTATTTCAAGGATGGCTCCACGCGAACTGGCGTCCACGCTTCAAAGCCTCCCACCTATCCTACACAAGCAAATTCAAAGTCCAGTGCAAAGCTATAGTAAAGGTTCACGGGGTCTTTCCGTCTAGCCGCGGATACACTGCATCTTCACAGCGATTTCAATTTCACTGAGTCTCGGGTGGAGACAGCGCCGCCATCGTTACGCCATTCGTGCAGGTCGGAACTTACCCGACAAGGAATTTCGCTACCTTAGGACCGTTATAGTTACGGCCGCCGTTTACCGGGGCTTCGATCAAGAGCTTCGCGTTAGCTAACCCCATCAATTAACCTTCCGGCACCGGGCAGGCGTCACACCCTATACGTCCACTTTCGTGTTTGCAGAGTGCTGTGTTTTTAATAAACAGTCGCAGCGGCCTGGTATCTTCGACCGGCATGAGCTTACGGAGCAAGTCCTTCACCCTCACCGGCGCACCTTCTCCCGAAGTTACGGTGCCATTTTGCCTAGTTCCTTCACCCGAGTTCTCTCAAGCGCCTTGGTATTCTCTACCCAACCACCTGTGTCGGTTTGGGGTACGGTTCCTGGTTATCTGAAGCTTAGAAGCTTTTCTTGGAAGCATGGCATCAACCACTTCGTCACCTGAAAGGTAACTCGTCATCAGCTCTCGGCCTTAAGATCCCGGATTTACCTAAGATCTCAGCCTACCACCTTAAACTTGGACAACCAACGCCAAGCTGGCCTAGCCTTCTCCGTCCCTCCATCGCAATAACCAGAAGTACAGGAATATTAACCTGTTTTCCATCGACTACGCTTTTCAGCCTCGCCTTAGGGACCGACTAACCCTGCGTCGATTAACGTTGCGCAGGAAACCTTGGTCTTTCGGCGTGGGTGTTTTTCACACCCATTGTCGTTACTCATGTCAGCATTCGCACTTCTGATACCTCCAGCAAGCTTCTCAACTCACCTTCACAGGCTTACAGAACGCTCCTCTACCGCATCACTTGCGTGATACCCGTAGCTTCGGTGTATGGTTTGAGCCCCGTTACATCTTCCGCGCAGGCCGACTCGACTAGTGAGCTATTACGCTTTCTTTAAAGGGTGGCTGCTTCTAAGCCAACCTCCTAGCTGTCTAAGCCTTCCCACATCGTTTCCCACTTAACCATAACTTTGGGACCTTAGCTGACGGTCTGGGTTGTTTCCCTTTTCACGACGGACGTTAGCACCCGCCGTGTGTCTCCCATGCTCGGCACTTGTAGGTATTCGGAGTTTGCATCGGTTTGGTAAGTCGGGATGACCCCCTAGCCGAAACAGTGCTCTACCCCCTACAGTGATACATGAGGCGCTACCTAAATAGCTTTCGAGGAGAACCAGCTATCTCCGAGCTTGATTAGCCTTTCACTCCGATCCACAGGTCATCCGCTAACTTTTCAACGGTAGTCGGTTCGGTCCTCCAGTCAGTGTTACCTAACCTTCAACCTGCCCATGGATAGATCGCCCGGTTTCGGGTCTATTCCCAGCGACTAGACGCCCTATTAAGACTCGCTTTCGCTACGCCTCCCCTATTCGGTTAAGCTCGCCACTGAAAATAAGTCGCTGACCCATTATACAAAAGGTACGCAGTCACAGAACAAAGTCTGCTCCCACTGCTTGTACGCATACGGTTTCAGGATCTATTTCACTCCCCTCTCCGGGGTTCTTTTCGCCTTTCCCTCACGGTACTAGTTCACTATCGGTCAGTCAGTAGTATTTAGCCTTGGAGGATGGTCCCCCCATATTCAGACAAAGTTTCTCGTGCTCCGTCCTACTCGATTTCATGACTAAGAGACTTTCGCGTACAGGGCTATCACCCACTATGGCCGCACTTTCCAGAGCGTTCCGCTAATCTCAAAGCCACTTAAGGGCTAGTCCCCGTTCGCTCGCCACTACTAAGGGAATCTCGGTTGATTTCTTTTCCTCAGGGTACTTAGATGTTTCAGTTCCCCTGGTTCGCCTCTTGCACCTATGTATTCAGTACAAGATAACCATCTTGTGATGGCTGGGTTCCCCCATTCAGACATCTCCGGATCAAAGTCTGTTTGCCGACTCCCCGAAGCTTTTCGCAGGCTACCACGTCTTTCATCGCCTCTGACTGCCAAGGCATCCACCGTATGCGCTTCTTCACTTGACCATATAACCCCAAGCAATCTGGTTATACTGTGAAGACGACATTCGCCGAAAATTCGCAAAACTCTTAAGAGTCACTCACAAATTTTACCTTAGCCTGATCCGTTACCAGTGAAAGTAACGTTCAGTCTATCTTTCTATCACATACCCAAATTTTTAAAGAACGATCTAATCAAAGACTAGAAATCAATATTCACGCCGGAATATTCATTTCTAAGCTCTAACAAGCAGAAGCAGTTAATGGTGGAGCCAAGCGGGATCGAACCGCTGACCTCCTGCGTGCAAGGCAGGCGCTCTCCCAGCTGAGCTATGGCCCCATACAAAATTGGTGGGTCTGGGCAGATTCGAACTGCCGACCTCACCCTTATCAGGGGTGCGCTCTAACCAACTGAGCTACAGACCCAATTTCGAGCGCGTAACTGATTAGCTCAGAGCTATCAGCTTGGAGCTTAAAGCTGCTTCTATCGTCTTCTTCAATGAATCAAGCAATTCGTGTGGGAACTTATGGAGCAGCTGATGTCGTCGATTAAGGAGGTGATCCAGCCGCAGGTTCCCCTACGGCTACCTTGTTACGACTTCACCCCAGTCATGAATCACACCGTGGTAACCGTCCTCCCGAAGGTTAGACTAGCTACTTCTGGTGCAACCCACTCCCATGGTGTGACGGGCGGTGTGTACAAGGCCCGGGAACGTATTCACCGCGACATTCTGATTCGCGATTACTAGCGATTCCGACTTCACGCAGTCGAGTTGCAGACTGCGATCCGGACTACGATCGGTTTTGTGGGATTAGCTCCACCTCGCGGCTTGGCAACCCTCTGTACCGACCATTGTAGCACGTGTGTAGCCCAGGCCGTAAGGGCCATGATGACTTGACGTCATCCCCACCTTCCTCCGGTTTGTCACCGGCAGTCTCCTTAGAGTGCCCACCATAACGTGCTGGTAACTAAGGACAAGGGTTGCGCTCGTTACGGGACTTAACCCAACATCTCACGACACGAGCTGACGACAGCCATGCAGCACCTGTCTCAATGCTCCCGAAGGCACCAATCCATCTCTGGAAAGTTCATTGGATGTCAAGGCCTGGTAAGGTTCTTCGCGTTGCTTCGAATTAAACCACATGCTCCACCGCTTGTGCGGGCCCCCGTCAATTCATTTGAGTTTTAACCTTGCGGCCGTACTCCCCAGGCGGTCAACTTAATGCGTTAGCTGCGCCACTAAGAGCTCAAGGCTCCCAACGGCTAGTTGACATCGTTTACGGCGTGGACTACCAGGGTATCTAATCCTGTTTGCTCCCCACGCTTTCGCACCTCAGTGTCAGTATCAGTCCAGGTGGTCGCCTTCGCCACTGGTGTTCCTTCCTATATCTACGCATTTCACCGCTACACAGGAAATTCCACCACCCTCTACCATACTCTAGCTTGCCAGTTTTGGATGCAGTTCCCAGGTTGAGCCCGGGGATTTCACATCCAACTTAACAAACCACCTACGCGCGCTTTACGCCCAGTAATTCCGATTAACGCTTGCACCCTCTGTATTACCGCGGCTGCTGGCACAGAGTTAGCCGGTGCTTATTCTGTCGGTAACGTCAAAATTGCAGAGTATTAATCTACAACCCTTCCTCCCAACTTAAAGTGCTTTACAATCCGAAGACCTTCTTCACACACGCGGCATGGCTGGATCAGGCTTTCGCCCATTGTCCAATATTCCCCACTGCTGCCTCCCGTAGGAGTCTGGACCGTGTCTCAGTTCCAGTGTGACTGATCATCCTCTCAGACCAGTTACGGATCGTCGCCTTGGTGAGCCATTACCTCACCAACTAGCTAATCCGACCTAGGCTCATCTGATAGCGCAAGGCCCGAAGGTCCCCTGCTTTCTCCCGTAGGACGTATGCGGTATTAGCGTTCCTTTCGAAACGTTGTCCCCCACTACCAGGCAGATTCCTAGGCATTACTCACCCGTCCGCCGCTGAATCCAGGAGCAAGCTCCTCTCATCCGCTCGACTTGCATGTGTTAGGCCTGCCGCCAGCGTTCAATCTGAGCCATGATCAAACTCTTCAGTTCAAACATCTTTGGGTTTTTAAGAAACCCTAAACTTGGCTCAGCAATCGTTGGTTACATCTCTGATTTCTCGCGGAGTAACTTGTGATGCTGATAATCTTGTTGACTATCAGTCTGACTCCACAAGCACCCACACGAATTGCTTGATTCAGTTGTTAAAGAGCGGTTGGTTAAGATCTTTCGTCTCAACCGAGGCGCGCATTCTACAGCAGCCTCATTTGCTGTCAAGTGATTATTTTCAGAAGTTTTCGAAGAATTCTTCAACAACTTCAACCACTTGCGCTTCCGATCTCTCGTTAGCGGGAGGCGAATTCTACAGCGTTACACGCTGCTGTCAACACCTCTTTTTCACCGCTTTCGACCGAGAAGATCGAACCGTCAAAAGAGCCAAACATCACCGCTCTTTCAACTCCCTCCAGGCTTCGATGAACTGAAGCGATCCGCCGTCGAAAACTGCGTAACTCATTGAATATCAAGGAGTTTTCCGTTTCGACTGCGCCGGAAGTGGGGCGAATTATAGACCTCCAGAATCTGCCGTCAACCGCTTTTTTCATATTTCTGTCATATCGGTCAAAAACACCCGAAAACACGAAGGCCGACCTCAAGGGTCGGCCTTCGTCATTCCCTTCTACTTACAAGCTAGGGAAAGCGAATTGCGAAGCTTCATGGCTCGCACGCTGCGGCCAGCGCTGAGTGATGGCCTTGCGACGGGTATAGAAGCGCACACCGTCCGGGCCATAAGCATGAAGGTCGCCGAACAGCGAACGCTTCCAGCCACCGAAGCTGTGGTAAGCCACCGGAACCGGCAGTGGTACGTTGACGCCGACCATGCCGACTTCAATCTCGTCACAGAACAGACGCGCCGCTTCACCGTCACGGGTGAAGATGCAGGTGCCATTACCGTATTCGTGATCGTTGATCAGCTTCATCGCCTCTTCCAGGCTGTTCACGCGAACCACGCACAACACGGGTCCGAAGATCTCTTCCTTATAGATGCGCATTTCAGGGGTGACGTTGTCGAACAGGCAGCCGCCGAGGAAGAAGCCCTCTTCGTTACCTGGAATGCTCAAGCCGCGACCGTCGACCACCAGGGTCGCGCCCGCTGCTACGCCGTCATCGACATAGCCGCTGACCTTGTCCCGCGCCTGACCGGTCACCAGTGGCCCCATGTCCAGCCCACACGAAGTGCCGGCACCGATTTTCAGCGCCTTGATCTGTGGAACCAGTTTCGCCACCAGCGCATCCGCCACCTGATCGCCGACACACACCGCGACCGAAATCGCCATGCAGCGCTCACCGCACGAACCGTAAGCCGCGCCCATCAATGCGCTGACTGCGTTGTCCAGATCCGCGTCCGGCATCAATACCGCGTGGTTCTTCGCCCCGCCCAGCGCCTGAACACGCTTGCCGCGCTTGGTACCTTCGGCGTAGATGTATTCGGCAATCGGCGTCGAACCGACAAAGCTCAGAGCCTTGACCTCTGGCGCTTCGATCAGCGCGTCCACTGCAGTCTTGTCGCCATGCACCACGCTCAGCACGCCTTTCGGCAGGCCGGCTTCCAGCAGCAGTTGGGCGATCAGCAGCGTCGAGCTCGGGTCACGCTCGGAGGGTTTGAGGATGAAGCAGTTGCCGCAGACGATCGCCAGCGGGTACATCCACAGCGGGACCATCGCCGGGAAGTTGAATGGCGTGATACCGGCAACCACACCCAGTGGCTGGAAGTCCGACCAAGCGTCAATGTTCGGGCCGACGTTGCGGCTGTACTCGCCCTTGAGGATTTCCGGGGCGGCGCAGGCGAACTCGACGTTCTCGATACCGCGCTTGAGTTCACCAGCAGCGTCTTCGAGGGTCTTGCCGTGTTCTTCGCTGATCAATTGCGAGATACGCGCTTCGTTCTGCTCCAGCAGTTGCTTGAAGCGGAACATCACCTGGGCACGCTTGGCCGGAGGAGTGTTGCGCCATGCCGGGAACGCAGCCTTGGCGGCGTCGATCGCGTGTTGAATGGTTTCGCGGGTGGCCAATGGCAGCTTGTGGATCGCCTGACCGGTGGATGGGTTGAACACATCAACCGCGCGACCGTTCTCGGTCACCAGTTCGCCATTGATCAAATGCGGGATAACGCTCATCGAAAACTCCTGAATTCTTGTGTACAGACGCCCGCATGGGGCGCCTGTTATTCGCAGGTATATATAGAGGGAAAATCAGTCGAGCTTGTTCAGCACTTCGCCAACCGCGTCGAACAGACGATCAAGGTCTTGCGGCTTGCTGTTGAAGGTTGGGCCGAACTGCAGGGTGTCGCCGCCGAAGCGTACGTAGAACCCGGCTTTCCACAGGGCCATACCGGCTTCGAACGGACGCACGATGGCGTCGCCGTCACGAGCCGCGATCTGGATCGCACCGGCCAGGCCGTAGTTACGGATATCGATGACGTTCTTCGAACCTTTCAGGCCGTGCAGGGCATTTTCGAAATGTGGCGCGACTTCGGCCACGCTCTGCACGAGGTTTTCCTTTTGCAGCAGGTCGAGTGCCGCCAGGCCAGCGGCGCACGCCACCGGGTGGGCCGAGTAGGTGTAGCCGTGAGGGAATTCCACCGCGTATTCCGGAGTCGGCTGATTCATGAAGGTCTGGTAGATCTCGGAGCTGGCAATCACCGCGCCCATCGGGATCGCGCCGTTGGTGACTTGCTTGGCGATACACATCAGGTCCGGGGTCACGCCAAAGCTCTCGGCACCGAACATCGAACCGGTACGGCCGAAACCGGTGATCACTTCGTCGAACACCAGCAGGATGTTGTGCTGATCGCAGATCTCGCGCAGACGCTTCAGGTAACCCTGCGGTGGAACCAGTACGCCAGCGGAACCGGCCATTGGCTCAACGAAGACCGCCGCGATGTTCGAAGCGTCGTGCAGTTCGATCAACTTCAGCAGCTCATCGGCCAGAGCGATACCGCCCTGCTCCGGCATGCCACGGGAAAATGCGTTGCTGGCCAGCAGCGTGTGCGGCAGGTGATCGACATCCATCATCGCCTGACCGAACAGTTTGCGGTTGCCGTTGACGCCGCCGAGGCTGGTGCCGGCGATGTTCACGCCGTGATAACCGCGGGCACGGCCGATCATTTTGGTCTTGGTCGACTGACCTTTCAGACGCCAGTAGGCACGGACCATTTTCACCGCGGTGTCGGCACACTCGGAGCCGGAGTCGGTGAAGAACACGTGGTTCAGGTTGCCCGGGGTCAGATCAGTGATTTTTTCCGCCAGTTGGAATGACAGCGGATGGCCGTACTGGAAGCCCGGCGAGTAATCGAGGGTGCCCAGTTGCTTGGCGACCGCTTCCTGGATTTCCTTGCGGGTATGCCCGGCGCCGCAGGTCCACAGACCGGACAGCGAATCGTAGATCTTGCGGCCCTTGTCATCGAACAGCCAGCTGCCTTCGGCACCCACGATCAGACGCGGATCGCGCTGGAAGTTGCGGTTGGCGGTGTACGGCATCCAGTGCGCGTCCAGCTTCAGTTGGCTGGCCAGTGGCGACGGCGCATTTTCAGGCATGTTCATCGGGCAAAACCTCGCAGGGCATAAGCATCAGGGAGATAAAAAAGCGTTGTTGCAGCTAAGTTGCCACGCGGATAAAGTCGATGAAATCCAACTTTTCTAACCTTCAGTTAGAAACCTGCTAAACAATGAGAACAACAGCATGAGCAGTCGTCGCCCCGATCCGCTGGCCCAGGTCAGTGATTTTGATATTCGCCTGCTGCGGATTTTCCGCAGCGTAGTGGAGTGCGGCGGCTTCTCGGCAGCGGAAACCGTGCTCGGCATCGGGCGCTCGGCGATCAGCCAGCAAATGAGCGATCTGGAACAGCGTCTCGGCCTGCGTCTGTGCCAACGTGGCCGCGCCGGATTCTCGTTGACCGAAGAGGGCCGCGAGGTTTATCAATCGGCGCTGCAACTATTAAGTGCGCTGGAAAGTTTCCGCACCGAGGTCAATGGATTGCACCAGCACCTGCGCGGCGAACTGATCATCGGCCTGACCGACAACCTCGTCACCCTGCCCCACATGCGCATCACCCATGCCCTCGCTCAATTGAAGGAGCGCGGGCCGGACGTGCAGATCCAGATCCGCATGATCGCCCCCAACGAAGTCGAACAAGGCGTGCTCGACGGCCGCCTGCATGTCGGCGTGGTGCCGCAGGCCAGTGCGCTGTCGGGGCTGGAGTATCAACCGTTGTACAGCGAGCGCTCGCTGCTTTACTGCGCGGTGGGTCATCCGCTGTTTTATGTCGATGACAAGCAACTGGATGACGAACGCCTGAACAGTCAGGACGCGATTGCGCCAACGTTCCGTTTGCCGGCGGAGATTCAGGCGCATTACCAGGCGTTAAATTGCACCGCCAGCGCTTCCGACCGTGAGGGCATGGCGTTTCTGATTCTGACCGGGCGTTATATCGGTTATCTGCCGGATCACTACGCCAGTCTGTGGGTGCAGCAAGGGCGCTTGCGTGCGCTGAAATCGACGACGCGTTTTTATGACTTGAGCCTCGCATCGGTCACGCGCAAGGGGCGGCGCCCTCATTTGGTGCTGGAGAGCTTTCTGGAGAGCCTGGCGGCGACGCGTTGAAAATGTAAATCCAGGATCAATCGCTGCGGCCTCGAACAGCGAGATCAAAGGATCGCAGCCTTCGGCAGCTCCTGCATTGGAAGGTGTACACGCAGAAAGCTGAGCAAGTGGACAGGTTTTTGCAGTGAAGGGTGAACTCGATCCCTGAACAAGAAGCCAAATCCATGCAGCCAGATTCTGAACCGTCCAGCGACCTGATCTACGGCCTCGATGACCGCCCAAAACCACCGGCAGCTATCCTCGCCGCCCTGCAACACGTGCTCGCCAGTTTCGTCGGCATCATCACCCCGCCGCTGGTGATCGGCTCGGCTCTCGGCTTGACCGCGCACTTGCCGTATCTCATCAGCATGGCGTTGATGGTTTCCGGGGTCGGCACCTTTATTCAAGCGCGGCGGCCGTTCGGCATCGGCGCCGGGATGATCTGTTTGCAGGGCACCAGCTTCGCCTTCCTCGGCGCAGTGCTGTCGGCCGGATTTCTGGTCAAGCAGCGCGGCGGCAGCCCGGAAGACATTCTGGCGATGATTTTCGGCGTGTGCTTTTTCGGCGCCGTGGTGCAGATCGTCCTCAGCCGTTTCATCGGTCAGTTGCGCCGGGTTGTCACGCCGCTGGTGACCGGGATCGTCATTACTCTGATCGGCATCAGCCTGATCAAGGTCGGCATTACCGATCTGGGCGGTGGTTTCAATGCTCCGGACTTCGGTGCACCGGGCAATCTCGCGCTGGGGGTGTTCGTGTTGCTGACGATCATCCTGCTCAACCGCTCGAACACACCGTGGGTGCGGCTGTCGGCAATCATCATCGGACTGCTGCTGGGCAGTCTGGCCGCGTGGTTCAGCGGGAAACTGGTTCCGCAGGCATTGCCTGACTTGCCGCTGATCAGCCTTCCTACGCCATTCAAGTTCGGTTTCACTTTCGACTGGACGGCGTTCCTGCCGGTCGCGCTGATTTATCTGATCAGCACCATCGAAACCGTCGGTGACCTCACGGCCAATTGCATGCTCGCCCGTCAGCCGATCAGCGGCCCTTCTTATATAAGCCGTTTGCGCGGCGGCGTACTCGGCGACGGCGTGAGCTGCATGATCGCCGCCACCTTCAGCGCCTTCCCCAACACCACGTTCGCGCAGAACAACGGCGTGATTCAGTTGACCGGCGTGGCCAGCCGCTATGTCGGGCTGTACATCGGCGCGATTCTGTTTTGTCTCGGCCTGTTCCCCATGATCGGCGCGGTGCTGCAGCAGATCCCGAAACCGGTGCTTGGTGGCGCCACCCTGGTGATGTTCGGCAGCGTGGCGGCGGCCGGGGTGCGGATCCTCGCGCAATCGCCGCTGGACCGCCGCAGCATGCTGATCATCGCCACCTCGCTCGGCGTCGGCCTGGGCATTGCCGCGCAACCAAACCTGCTGCACCTGTTGCCGAAACTGGTGCAGAACCTGTTCGACTCGGCAATTACCAGCGGTGGCCTGACCGCGATCATCCTCTGCCTGTTGCTGCCGGAGGCGAAAACCTCGACCGTCGAATCCGGCGCATCGTTGAACAAGATCGAACAGGCGTAACGGTTTTATTGCATCAGGACTTGTCGGATGCCTGTGGGTGCGTTATCAACGCAACTGGTTGCACCCACAGACAAACCGGAAGTGCCTATGACCTTTGAAGTCCCAGCCCATGGCGGCAAACCCGCCAGCCGCATTCGTCAGAAGAACGAAGAGACCATCCTCAAAGCCGCCGAAGACGAGTTCGCCCGTCACGGGTACAAAGGCACCAGCATGAACACCATTGCGCAGAATGCCGGGCTGCCCAAGGCAAACCTGCATTACTACTTCACCAACAAGCTTGGGTTGTACGTGGCGGTGCTGAGCAACATCATCGAGCTGTGGGACAGCACCTTCAATACCCTGACCGCCGATGACGATCCAGCCGAAGCGCTGACCCGCTATATTCGCGCCAAGATGGAATTCTCCCGCCGTCAGCCGCAGGCCTCGCGCATCTTTGCGATGGAAGTGATCAGCGGTGGCGAATGCCTGACCGAGTATTTCAACCAGGATTACCGCGCCTGGTTTCAGGGGCGCGCGGCCGTGTTTCAAGCGTGGATCGATGCGGGCAAAATGGACCCGGTCGATCCGGTGCACCTGATTTTCCTGCTGTGGGGCAGCACCCAGCATTACGCCGACTTCGCCACGCAGATCTGTCGCGTCAGCGGTCGCAGCAAGTTGACCAAGCAGGACATGGAAGACGCCGGCAACAACCTGATCCGCATCATTCTCAAAGGCTGCGGCCTCACCCCGACTGTTTAAGACGTTTATGCCTTTCACCCTCAGCGGTTTTTGCGAGTACCGCGAAGAGATTCGCAAGAGCCGCTTCATCACCTTCGCCGCGCCGATCGCCAGCCCCGCTGACGCGCAGGCGTTCTTCGAACAACACAGCGACCTGAATGCCTCGCATAACTGCTGGGCGTGGAAACTCGGTGCGCAATACCGCAGCAACGACGATGGCGAACCCGGCGGCACTGCCGGACGGCCGATTCTGGCAGCCATTGAGGCGCAGGATTGCGATCAGGTCGCAGTGCTGGTGATCCGCTGGTATGGCGGCATTCAACTGGGCACTGGCGGTTTGGCCCGGGCCTATGGCGGCGGCGCGAACAAGTGCCTGCAAGCGGCGGCGAAAGTCGAGTTGATCAGCCGTGTGCCGCTCAGTTGTGCCTGCGGCTTTGCCGAGCTGGCGCTGGTGAAGCTGCGGGTGGCGGACCTGGGTGGTTTGGTCGTGGAAGAAAACTTCACTGCCAATGGTGTTGAGTTGCAGTTGGCGGTGGGTGAGGCGCAGATCGAGTTGCTGCAAACGCAGTTGGCGGATTTGAGTCGTGGGCGGATTGTGCTGCAACGTTAGATGAGCAAAAGATCGCAGCCTTCGGCAGCTCCTACACAGGATTTAGCGCTTCCCTGTAGCAGCTGCCGAAGGCTGCGATCTTTTAGGGCAGCCCACAATCTGCTTATTCCACAGAGTTGCCCACATCCGCTGTGCACCCGACTGTGGATAACCTGAGTACATTCCGCTGTAACCCTTCTGTCACGTGGCTTTGCGCGATTTGCTCATTTTTCGTCCACTCCACCTGGAAAAAGACTAATCCCGCGTAAAAACAAATAGTTAGCGCTGTTTATCACCAATGGAAGATAGCACCGCTGCGCTTATGCCAAGGATTCCCAATTGCACACAAATACTGTGGAGCAACCTGTGGATAACCCGTTCATGGCTGGCGCAGTCGCAGGGTCTGCATAGGTCCCACGCATTTGCTCGTTTTTTGATCAGTTGCCTACGGGCAAAACTGGAGCCTGATCAACGGCTTTGCTCTCAATTGGTGCCGTACCTCCCGAACATTTGCCCTTCGACGCTCTACAGCAACCGTTGCCGTACGAGGGCCGCCAAGGTTCCTGACTCAATGGCCAGGAAATTGCTTTATCCACAGGCACAACTCCAAGCCAGTCGAGCCTGTCATGCCAAGCCCAGATTCAACGCCGCGCCTGCAACTGCGCCAGATCAGCAAACGCTACCCCGGTTGTCTGGCCAATGACGCCATCGACCTGAACATCGCGCCCGGAGAAATCCACGCCCTGCTCGGTGAGAACGGCGCGGGCAAAAGCACGCTGATGAAGATCATCTACGGCGTGACCCAGGCCGATGCCGGCGAAATGCTCTGGCAAGGTCAGCGGGTGAATATTCGTAATCCGGCGCAGGCCCGGCAGTTGGGGATCGGCATGGTGTTCCAGCATTTCTCGCTGTTCGAAACCCTCAGCGTCGCGCAGAACATTGCCTTGGCAATGGGCGCCACGGCCGGCACGCCGAAACAACTGGAGCCGACAATTGCCGACGTATCGCGCCGCTACGGCATGGCGCTGGAGCCGGAGCGACTTGTCCACAGCCTGTCGATCGGCGAGCGGCAACGGGTGGAGATCATTCGTTGCCTGATGCAGGACATTCGCTTGCTGATTCTCGACGAGCCGACGTCGGTGCTGACACCGCAAGAGGCCGAGGAATTGTTCATCACCCTGCGCCGTCTCGCCGCCGAGGGCTGCAGCATCCTGTTTATCAGCCACAAACTCGCGGAAGTGCGCGCGCTGTGCCATAGCGCCACGGTTTTGCGCGGCGGGCGGGTCGCCGGGCATTGCGTACCGGCCGAATGCTCGGATCAGCAGTTGGCGCAAATGATGGTCGGCGAAGCGGCGGCACTGATTGGCGAATATCCGAAGGTCAGCGGTGGCGCGGCGTACTTACAGGTCAACGGCTTGAGCTGGCACAACCCCGATCCGTTCGGCTGCTCGTTGAGCGACATCAGCCTGCAAGTTCGCAGCGGCGAAATCGTCGGTATCGCCGGGGTCGCGGGCAATGGACAGGATGAATTGCTGGCGCTGCTCAGCGGCGAGCAAACCCTGCCCCGCGACAGCGCGACATCGATCTGTTTTGCCGGGCAAGCGGTCGGCACTTTGCGCCCGGATGCGCGGCGCCAACTCGGACTGGCGTTCGTCCCGGCAGAACGCCTGGGCCATGGCGCGGTGCCGGAATTGAGCCTGGCCGACAACGCCTTGCTCACGGCTTTTCAACAAGGGCTGGTCAGCAACGGTTTGATCAAGCGCGGCAAAGTCGAAACCCTCGCCCAACAGATCATTCAGCGCTTCGGGGTGAAAACGCCCGATAGCCAGAGCGCCGCGCGCAGTCTCTCCGGCGGCAATCTGCAGAAATTCATTCTTGGCCGGGAAATCCTCCAGCAACCGAAACTGCTGATCGCCGCGCACCCGACCTGGGGCGTGGACGTGGGCGCCGCCGCGACCATTCACCGCGCGCTGATTGCCCTGCGCGATGCCGGCGCGGCGATTCTGGTGATTTCCGAAGACCTCGACGAACTGTTCCAGATCAGCGACCGCCTCGGCGCCCTGTGCGCGGGGCGTCTGTCACCGCTGCGAAACACCACCGACAGCCTGCTGAGTGACGTCGGCGGCTGGATGGCCGGGCAATTCAACGACGCGCCTTCATCGGCCACGCTTTGACGGAGTTTCCCCCTATGTTGCTTTCCCTCGAACCCCGTGGCCAGCAATCGCGCCTGATGCTGTGGTGCTCGCCGTTGCTGGCGGCGCTGCTGACATTGGGTTGCGGCTCGCTGCTGTTCATTGCCCTCGGCCATGACCCGCTGCAAACCCTGCACACGCTGTTGATCGCGCCGATCAGCGACCTGTATGGCGTCTCCGAACTGTTGGTCAAGGCGCTGCCGATCCTGCTTTGCGCACTCGGTCTGGCCGTGGCGTATCAAGCACGGATTTGGAACATCGGCGCTGAAGGTCAGTTGCTGTTCGGCGCGCTCGCCGGCAGTGCGTTGGCGGTGAACATCATCGATATGCAAAGCCATTGGGCACTGGTGCTGATCCTGCTCACCGGCACTTTCGCCGGTGCCGCCTGGGCCGGGCTGACGGCGTGGTTGCGCACGCGTTTCAACGCCAACGAAATCCTCACCAGCATCATGCTCAACTACATCGCACTGAACCTGTTGCTGTTCTGCGTGCACGGGCCGCTGAAGGATCCGGCCGGCTACAACTTTCCCGAGTCGGCGATGTTCGGCGACGCCAGTCGCCTGCCGCTTCTGATGGAGGATGGTCGGGTTCATGCCGGGGTGTATTTCGCTTTGCTTGCGCTGGTCGCGGTGTGGGTGTTGTTGCAGAAAAGCTTCGTCGGTTTTCAGATCAAAGTGCTCGGTCTGGATAAACGTGCGGCGGGGTTTGTCGGCTTTCGCGAGAAACGCCTGATCTGGCTCGCGCTGTTGATCAGCGGCGGTTTGGCCGGGCTGGCCGGGGTCTGCGAAGTGACCGGGCCGATTGGGCAATTGGTGCCGCAAGTCTCGCCGGGCTATGGCTATGCAGCAATCACCGTGGCGTTTCTCGGCCGGCTGAATCCGATCGGGATTCTGTTCTCAAGCCTGCTGATGGCGCTGCTGTACATCGGCGGCGAAAGCGCGCAAATGACCCTCAACCTGCCGCAAGCCATCACCCAATTGTTTCAGGGAATGATGCTGTTTTTCCTGCTGGCCTGCGACGTGCTGATTCTCTATCGGCCACGCCTGAAACTGCGCTGGGCACGGCGCACCTCGACCACCGCCGTAACCGCCGGAGCGCTGTGATGGATATCGATCTGCTGAGCAATATTTTCTACGCCATGGTGCGCTGCGGCACGCCACTGTTGTTGGTGGCGCTGGGTGAGCTGATCTGCGAGAAGAGCGGCGTGCTCAACCTCGGCCAGGAAGGGATGATGCTGTTTGGCGCGGTGATCGGTTTTATCGTCGCCCTCAACAGCGGCAACCTGTGGCTCGGCGTGTTGTTGGCGATGCTTGCCGGGGTGCTGCTGTCGTCGCTGTTTGCCTTGGTGGCGCTGGTGTTCAATGCCAATCAGGTGGCGACCGGGCTGGCGCTGACGATCTTCGGCGTGGGCCTGTCGACCTTCGTTGGCGCAGCATGGGTCGGCAAGCCACTGGCTGGATTCGAACCGTTGGCGATTCCGTACTTGAGTGAGATTCCGCTGATCGGCCGCATGCTGTTTGCCCAGGATCTGCTGGTGTATCTGTCGTTCGCGCTGTTTGCGCTGGTGGCGTGGGTGATCATCAAAAGCCGTGTCGGCTTGATCATTCAGGCAGTCGGCGAGAACCCGGACGCGGCCAGTGCGATGGGCCTGCCGGTACTGACCGTGCGCACGCTGGCGGTGCTGTTTGGCGGGGCGATGGCCGGTCTGGCCGGAGCCTATCTGTCCCTGGCTTATACGCCGATGTGGGCCGAGAACATGACCGCCGGACGCGGCTGGATTGCCCTGGCGCTGGTGGTGTTTGCCAGTTGGCGCGTGTGGCGGCTGTTGCTCGGGGCTTACCTGTTCGGACTCGCCAGCATCCTGCACCTGGTGGCGCAGGGCTTGGGGCTGGCGATTCCGTCGAGTCTGCTGGCGATGCTGCCGTATGTGGCGACGATTGTGGTGTTGGTGCTGTTGTCGCGGGATGCGGTGCGGACTCGGTTATATGCGCCGGTGTCGTTGGGGCAACCGTGGCAGGCCGGGCATTAGGGTGATGATGTCACTGGCCTCATCGCTGGCAAGCCAGCTCCCACAGTGGCGGTGTTGTCTACATGATGTGCGAGCACCGCTGAGCGGCCTGCGAATTTGAGAAGCAAGCATGCTAAAGCCTGGAGTATGCTCCGGGGTCAACAGCTCTTTTGAGAGCCGGTTCGATGTGCTGCGACGAGCGTTGCAACAACGACTCGGTCAGGCGTGTCCATTGAATCCGTGAACCGTAACTTTCAAGGAATTCCGTCATGTCCCAGGCAAAACACGCACTGATCATCGGCGCCTCCCGCGGCTTGGGCCTCGGGCTGGTGAAAACCCTGCTGGCCGACGGCTGGCAAGTGACCGCCACCGTGCGCAATCCGCAAAAGGCCGAGGCGCTGCAAGCGCTGGGCAAGGTGCGGATCGAGAAACTCGACATGGACGATCAGCAAGCAGTGATCGCCCTGAGCCAACAGCTCAAGGGCGAGACTTTCGACCTGCTGTTCGTCAACGCCGGGGTCAAAGGCCCGGAAGTGCAAACCCCGGGCGGCGCGACCCTGGCCGAAGTCGGCCAGTTGTTCTTCACCAACGCCGTGGCGCCGATCAACCTCGCGCAACGCTTCGTCGGGCAAATCCGCGATGGCAGCGGCATGCTGGCGTTCATGAGTTCCGGTCTGGGCAGCGTGACCGTACCGGACGCGCCGGAGCTGGCGCTGTACAAGGCCAGCAAGGCTGCGCTGAACTCCATGACCAACAGTTTTGTCACCCAGTTGGGCGAGCAGAAACTCACCGTGCTGTCGCTGCATCCGGGCTGGGTAAAGACGGACATGGGCGGTGAAGGTGCTGACCTGGATGTCGAGACCAGCACCCGTGGGCTGATTGATCAGGTGAATGCTTATACCGGCAAGGGTGGGCATTACTTCATCAACTACAAGGGTGAAACCATTCCCTGGTAAGCACTGAAAACCACCTGTAGGAGCTGCCGCAGGCTGCGATCTTTTGATTGTAAAAAACAAGATCAAAAGGTCGCAGCCTTCGGCAGCTCCTACAGAGGGTGATGTGTTGGCTTGTCGGGTTGGGCTTGCCCGCTGCCGCGATTTGTTTGAAACTCCGCACCTCGTCCATCGCGGCGACCCTGGATCAGCAGACAGGGCAACACTGAGCTGGCAACCCTGAACCCCACTTTCAGAGGAGCCGGCCACAATGCCTGCGACCCGTACCTGGTTAAAAAATCCCCTCGCCATTTTCACGGCCAACGCGCTCGATGCCCGTGGCGGTCTGGTGCTGCAAGACGGCGTGATCGTCGAAGTGCTGGCGGCCGGTCAGCAACCGTCCGCGCCGTGCAATGAAGTGTTCGATGCCCGCGAGCATGTGATCCTGCCGGGCCTGATCAACACCCACCACCACTTCTATCAAACCCTGACTCGCGCCTGGGCGCCGGTGGTCAATCAGCCATTGTTCCCGTGGTTGAAAACTCTGTATCCGGTGTGGGCGCGGCTGACCCCGGAAAAACTCGCCCTCGCGACGAAAGTGGCTTTGGCTGAATTGCTGCTGTCGGGTTGCACCACCGCCGCCGACCATCATTACCTGTTCCCGGACGGTCTGGAAAACGCCATCGACGTGCAAGTCGACACCGTGCGTGAACTGGGCATGCGCGCCATGCTCACGCGCGGTTCGATGAGCCTCGGCGAGAAGGACGGCGGCCTGCCACCGCAGCAGACCGTGCAGGAAGGTCAGGTGATTCTCGACGACAGTCAGCGCCTGATTCACGAGTACCACGAGCGCGGCGACGGTGCACAAATCCAGATCGCTCTGGCGCCTTGCTCGCCGTTTTCGGTGACCCCGGAAATCATGTCGGCCAGCGCCGAACTGGCGGACAAACTCGATGTACGCCTGCACACCCATCTGGCCGAAACCCTCGACGAAGAGGATTTCTGCCTGCAGCGTTTCGGCCTGCGCACCGTGGATTATCTGGACAGCGTCGGCTGGCTCGGCCCGCGCACCTGGCTGGCCCACGGCATCCACTTCAACCCGGACGAAATCGCTCGCCTCGGTCAGGCCGGCACCGGTATCTGCCATTGCCCGAGTTCGAACATGCGCCTGGCTTCCGGCATCTGCCCGAGCATCGATCTGACCGATGCCGGCGCGCTGTTCGGTCTGGGTGTGGACGGTTCAGCCTCCAACGATGCGTCGAACATGATCCTCGAAGCGCGGCAGGCGTTGTACATCCAGCGTCTGCGTTACGGCGCCGAGAAGATCACCCCGGAACGCGTGCTCGGCTGGGCAACCAAAGGCTCGGCGAGCCTGTTGGGGCGTACCGACATTGGTGAACTGGCGGTGGGCAAGCAGGCGGACCTGGCGTTGTTCAAGCTCGATGAGCTGCGTTTCTCGGGGAGCCATGATCCGATTTCGGCGCTGTTGTTGTGCGGTGCCGATCGTGCCGATCGGGTGATGATTGGTGGCCAGTGGCGGGTGATTGATGGCCAGGTTGAAGGGCTGGATCTGAAAGGCCTGATCGCCGATCACAGCCAGGCGGCTCGACAGTTGATCGCCGGTACCTGATCCAATAAAGAACCCTGTAGGAGCTGCCGCAGGCTGCGATCTTTTGATTTTGAAAACAAGTTCAAAAGATCGCAGCCTGCGGCAGCTCCTACACCGGATTTGTGGTGGGCTTAGAGACCCAACAGCGACAGCATGATAAACGTCGCAAACAGCACAAAGTGGGTCATGCCTTCGATGGCATTGGTCTCGCCGTCATTCAGGTTGATCGCACTGACGATCAGCGTGATGAAGATCATCACCGTCTGCACCGGGGTCATCGCCATTTGAAACGGCTGGCCGGTGTACAGCGCCATCGCCTCCATCACCGGCACGGTCAAAATCACCGTCGACAGTGACGCGCCCATCGCAATGTTCACCACCGACTGCATGCGATTGGCCAACGCGGCACGCAACGCCGTCAGAATCTCCGGCGCGGCGGAAATCGCCGCCACCAGAATCGCCGTGATCACCGGCGGTGCACCCGTGCCTTCCAGGCCCAGATCGAGGGTCTTGGACATCACTTCAGCCAGTGCGCCGATCACCACCACGCCGAACACCAGAATGCCGATCGACCACGCCAGGCTCAGAGGCTTCGGTTCATTTTCCACCGGCTCTTTCTTGCGGCGTTTATCTGGGTAGCTGTAGCTGAAAAAGTAACTGTGCGGGCCGACCTGCATGCGCAGGAACAACGCGTAAAGCACCACCATCGCACCGATGGTGAACGCTGAATAAACCTTCCAGTTGGCTGCCGGAATAAACTCCGGCACCACCATCGACACGCCCATGGCGGTGAGGATCATCACGCTGTAGCTGCGTGCCGAATCATCGTTGTACGACTGCTCGCCGTGCTTGAGTCCACCCATCAGCGCGGCGAGGCCAAGGATGCCGTTGATGTCGAGCATCACCGCCGAATAGATCGTGTCACGCACCAGCGTGGCGGACGCTTCGTTGCTCATCATGATCGCCAGGATCACCACCTCCACCAGCACTGCAGCGAGGGTCAGGATCATCGTGCCGTAGGGGTCGCCGACTTTTTCGGCGAGCAGTTCGGCATGATGGGCAACGCGCATCGAAGCCGCGACGATGAAGGCGATCAGCACCAGACCGCAGATCAGCGCGACGATCTGGCCGCTATGGAGCATCCAGTGTTCCAGCGGATAGGCGATGCACGCGGCAATCACCGCCAGCAGCAGAAAGCTTTCTTGCTTGAAAATCGTGAGCATGGCGGGCCTTTTTGCCGAGAGGTTCGAATGAGCTACTGACTGCGGCGCGGCGCTAACGTTTCGTTACACCTTAGCGCACCAGCCGATAGCGTGAATCCGCTGACTTGCACTGCGTTGGTTCCGGCGCTGAAAAGATCGCAGCCTGCGGCAGCTCCTACAGGTTTCCCATTCCCCTGTAGGAGCTGCCGCAGGCTGCGATCTTTTGCTTTGTTGTCCTTTTGGTCAGCAATTTGCATTGCCCCTGACCACACACAACAAAATGGAGCTCCAATTCATGCAAATACGTCCGCTGCACAAACTGCTGTGCGCCGCCATCGGTCTGGGGATCAGCCTGAGCGCCAGCGCTGCCGATCCGCTGAAGGTCGGTTTCGTCTACATCGGCCCGATCGGCGACCACGGCTGGACGTATCAGCATGAACAGGGGCGCAAGGCGCTGGCGGAGAAATTCGGCGCGCAGATCAGCACCAATTACGTTGAGAATGTGGCCGAGGGCGCCGACGCCGAGCGGGTGATCCGCAACATGGCCAAGGACAACTACAACCTGATCTTCACCACCTCGTTCGGCTACATGAACCCGACGCTGAAAGTCGCCAGGCAATTTCCCAAAGTGACCTTCGAACACGCCACCGGCTACAAGCAGGACAAGAACCTCGGCACCTATCTGGCGCGCACTTACGAGGGTCGCTACGTCGGCGGCTTCCTCGCGGCGAAGATGACCAAGACCAAGAAAATCGGCTACGTCGCCTCGTTCCCGATTCCGGAAGTGATCCGCGACATCAACGCGATCCAACTGGCCCTGAACAAGTACAACCCCGGCACCGAGATCAAAGTGGTGTGGGTCAACTCGTGGTTTGACCCGGGCAAGGAAGCCGATGCCGCCAACGCTTTGATCGATCAGGGCGTGGACGTGGTGTTCCAGCACACCGACAGCCCGGCGCCGATCCAGGCCGCTGAACGGCGTGGCGTGTACGCCGTGGGTTACGCCTCGGACATGGCGCACTTCGGCCCGAAAGCGGTGCTGACTTCGATCGTCAATGACTGGGCGCCGCATTACATTCAAGCGACCCAAAGTGTGATCGACCACAGCTGGAAATCCCAGGATTACTGGGGCGGGCTGAAAGAAGGCACGGTTGAACTGCCGATCAGCGAGCTGGTGCCGGCACCTGTGAAAGCCGAGGCCGAACAGATCATCGCTGACATCAAGAGCGGTGCGCTGCAACCGTTCACCGGGCCGATCAAGGATCAGGCCGGCGTGGAGAAAATCCCTGCCGGGGTGAGCGCAACCAATGCCGAACTGGCGTCGATGAACTACTACGTTGAAGGCATGAAGGCCGAGATGCCGAAGTAATCTCTTCAAACTTGCATCGTCCCCGTGGGAGCTGGCTTGCCAGCGATGGGGTCCTCACATTCAACATCATTGTTGCCTGTCAGACCGCTATCGCTGGCAAGCCAGCTCCCACATTTGATCTTCAGCGTTCTCAAGGATTGTGTATGGATCAGCTTCCGGTCATCGACATCAGCCCGCTCTATTCCACCGACCAAAACGCCTGGCCCGCCGTCGCCGCGCAGATCGACCAGGCCTGCCGCGAATGGGGCTTTTTCTACATCAAGGGCCACCCGATTTCCGCGCAGCGCATCGACTCGCTGCTCGACCACGCCCAGCGTTTTTTTGCGCAACCGGCAGAAGAAAAACTGCGGATCGACATCACCCAGACCCGCCACCATCGCGGCTACGGCGCCATCGCCACCGAACAGCTCGACCCGGACAAACCCAGCGACCTCAAGGAAACCTTCGACATGGGCCTGCACTTGCCGGCGGATCATCCCGACGTGCTCGCGGAAAAACCGCTGCGCGGGCCGAATCGCCATCCGGCGCAAGCGGGCTGGGAAGCGCTGATGGAGCAGCATTACCTCGACATGCAGGCCCTCGCGCAAACCCTGCTGCGGGCGATGACGATTGCGCTGGGGATCGAACGCGACTTCTTCGACTCGCGCTTCGTTGAACCGGTCAGCGTGCTGCGGATGATCCACTACCCACCGCGCCACACCGCCAGCAGCGCCGAGCAGCAAGGCGCCGGCGCGCACACCGATTACGGCTGCATCACCCTGCTCTATCAGGACAGCGCCGGCGGCCTGCAAGTGAAGAACATCAACGGTGAATGGATCGACGCGCCGCCCATTGACGGCACCTTCGTGGTCAACCTCGGCGACATGATGGCGCGCTGGAGCAATGACCGTTATCGCTCGACCCCGCACCGGGTGATCAGCCCGCTGGGGGTGGATCGCTATTCGATGCCGTTCTTCGCCGAGCCGCACCCGGACACCCGCATCGAATGCCTTCCCGGTTGCCAGGACGCACAGCATCCGGCGAAATATCCGACCACCACCTGTGCCGAATTCCTGCTGTCGCGCTTCGCCGATACCTACGCCTATCGTCGCGAGCCGCAAGCGGTCTGATGGATCGCTTGGTCAGGTTTTGCCAATTGTTTCGGCGCGCATCTGTAGAATGGCCGCCATCTGCACCTGATGAGAAAAGAATATGTACGATTGGCTCAACGCCCTGCCCAAGGCTGAACTGCACCTGCATCTGGAAGGCTCGCTGGAGCCCGAGCTGCTGTTCGCCCTGGCCGAACGCAACAAGATCGCCCTGCCGTGGAGCGATGTCGAAACCCTGCGCAAGGCTTACGCCTTCAACAACCTGCAGGAATTCCTCGACCTGTATTACCAGGGCGCCGACGTGCTGCGCACCTCGCAGGATTTTTACGACCTGACCTGGGCCTACCTGCTGCGCTGCAAAGCGCAGAACGTGATTCACACCGAACCGTTCTTCGACCCGCAGACCCACACCGACCGGGGCATCCCGTTCGAAGTGGTGCTCAACGGCATCGCCGCGGCACTCAAGGATGGCGAACAGCAACTGGGCATCACCAGCGGTTTGATCCTGAGCTTCCTGCGCCACCTGAGCGAAGACGAAGCACAGAAAACGCTGGATCAGGCGCTGCCGTTCCGTGATGCGTTTGTCGCCGTCGGCCTCGACAGCTCGGAGATGGGTCACCCGCCAAGCAAGTTCCAGCGTGTGTTCGACCGCGCCCGCCACGAAGGCTTCCTGACCGTCGCCCACGCCGGTGAAGAAGGCCCGCCCGAGTACATCTGGGAAGCCATCGACCTGCTGAAAATCCAGCGTATCGACCATGGCGTACGCGCCATCGAAGACGAGCGCCTGATGCAGCGGATCATCGACGAGCAGATCCCGCTGACCGTGTGCCCGCTGTCGAACACCAAACTCTGCGTGTTCGATCACATGTCGAAGCACAACATCCTCGACATGCTCGAGCGTGGAGTGAAGGTCACCGTCAACTCGGATGACCCGGCGTACTTCGGCGGTTACGTCACCGAGAACTTCCACGCGCTGCACGAACACCTGGGCATGACTCAGGATCAGGCCAAGCGCCTGGCGCAGAACAGCCTGGATGCGCGCCTGGTAAAACCGTAAGCAACACCGCATAACCGATGTGGGAGCGAGCCTGCTCGCGAAGGCTTCTTGTCAGTCACAGTTTGAGTTGTCTGACACTCGGCTTTCGCGAGCAGGCTCGCTCCCACATTTACACCGGTGTCGACTCTGTAAGCTCTTCCAGCGTCTTGCCCCGCGTCTCCATCCCGAACAGCCACACCACCCCCGCCGCAATCGCAAAGCACAGCGCACCCAGCGCAAACACCCCGCCCTGCCCGGTAATCGGGAACACCAGCCCGGTCACCAGCGGTCCGAGCAGGGAACCGACACGGCCAATCGCCGAGGCAAAGCCCGAGCCCGTGGCGCGCGCCGAAGTCGGGTACAACTCCGGTGTGTAGGTGTAGAGCACCGCCCACATGCCGAACAGGAAAAACTGCATCAACAATCCCGAGCCGATCAACAGCGCGACATTGCCCCCAAACACCGCACTTTGGCCGTAGATGAACGCCATCACCCCGCCGCCCAGCAGAGTGACGATGCACACCGGTTTACGCCCCCATCGCTCCACCAGCCACGCCGCCATCAGAAACCCGGGAATCCCGCCCAGTGAAATCAGCACGGTGTAATACACCGACTGGGTCACGGCGAAACCCGACTGCTGCAACAAGGCACTGAGCCACGACGTCAGTCCGTAAAAACCGAGCAAGGCGAAAAACCACAGACTCCAGATCATCGTCGTGCGCTGGCGGTATTGCGGCGACCAGATCTGCTGCAGGGCCGAGAAGAAGTTGCCCGGGGGCGTCACTGTCCTTGGCAGGCGCACCGGCTCAGGTAATGTCGCAACGCCAAGAGACGTGCGCACCCGTGCCTCGATGGCGCCAAGAACCTTGTCCGCCGCTGCGTGACGTCCGGCCTGCTCCAGCCAGCGCGGTGATTCGGGAATGAAAAAACGGATCGCCAGCACAAACACCGCCGGTACCGCCAACACCAGGAAGATGTCGCGCCAGCCAATCAACGGCAGCAGGAAGTAAGACAGTACGCCGGCAGCGACAAAACCCAATGGCCAGAAACCGTCCATCAATGCGATGTAGCGCCCGCGCCGTTGCGCCGGGATCAGCTCCGAGAGCATCGACTGCGCAATGGGAAACTCCATGCCCATGCCGATCCCCAGCAGGATGCGGAACAGCGTCAGGCTCTCGACCGTTTGTGCGGTCGAACACAGATAACTGGCCACGCCCCACAGCACGATGCTCCACTGAAACACCGGTTTGCGCCCGAAGCGGTCGGCGAGCATGCCCGACAGCGATGCCCCCAGCACCATCCCGAAAAAACTCGAACTGGCGAGCAGGCCGGCTTGTGCACTGCTCAGGCCAAACTCGCTTTTGATCGAGCCGAGCAGGAACGTCATCATGGCCAGGTCCATGGAATCGAAAAAGAACGCCAAGGCGATGATGATGAAAATGCCCCGGTGATAACCGCTGAGCGGCAGCCGTTCCAGGCGTTCTGCCGCGCTGAAGTTTCGCGTATCCATACCTCATCCCCCATCCACGAAGTGTGCGGACCGAGTGTGCGCGATAACGCCTCAACGCTTTTTCTGGATACGACCTGTTCGCAGTCACAGACGACGCAAGCCCCGAAGTGTTGACCGGCGAATGCTCTATTACGCCAGTTCCAGCTCGACTTCCTTGGCGAAACAGTGGATTTCCCGCTGTCCGGCCGGCGTGACTTGCAATGCGCGAGAATCCTTGGGCAGCACCAGCCAGCCGGACTGCATGAACAATTGCAGCAACGCGGCGCCCAGTGAACCGCCCAGATGCGGACGGCGTTCGCTCCAGTCCGGACAGGCACACGCCACCTGGGCCTTGCGATGAGCCAGGGCCTGAATGAACACTCCGCGATTTGCCAGCTGCGTCGAGCCTTTGAGCGTCACCACGACCCGCTGCTCGATCTGTTCGATCCAACCGGCATCGAGCAAACGCTGGTACAGATCGGCGGCCAGCGTGCCGCCCAAATGATCGTCGCAAAAGCGCGCACGCAGCAGCGAGGACGGCGCGGTTCGTGGATTGTTGATCGGCGTCGAGCGTTTGAATACGTGAGGGACGTCCCGCGGCGCACTGGCGATCGTGGCACTGGCCAGGGCTTCAATGGCGGCTGCGATTTCCGGAGCCGCCAGGCGGAAGAAGCGCTTGCGTCCACGGACCTCGACTTTCAACAGGCCACCCGCGGACAAACGCCCCAGATGCGCACTGGCCGACGACGGCGACAGCCCTGCCAGCAGCGCCAGCTCCTCGGTCTGGCGGGCCGAGCCATCCATCAACGCCCACATCATCGCGCTGCGCTTGGGGTCGGCCAGCAGCGTGGCGATCTGGCTGATGCAAGGTGCATGTTCCATGTATTCACTCCCTGTTGAATCGTATCGTCTACTGCTCGAAGACATCTTGACCAGTAATGTGTCGTCGGCCAAGACGGGTAAAACGCCATGAGCCGGTGCAAGCCAGGTCAGCGCTGCCACACCCGTCGATGGCGTGTTCACAGCGTTTGTATGGCACAGGCACGGCCCTGGAAAAACCGGCCTGATTCTGCCCTGGCCGGTTGTCGGTGCAGGTTTGAGGCGGTCGCTAGTATAAGCGGGATGCACGCGGCTTCCTGCGCCGTGGCTGACGCGAATGGTGATAGTTCCTGAGTGAAATTTCGCTAATTGCCTGCGACTAATGATCAACTTTCGGGAAATGGGGAAATTGACTACTCAATTCGACGCATCGGCTGGCGAGCATTTCCCTTAAAAGGTTTACCGGCTTACTCAATTGCGCGCGATGGGCGCACAACAGATTCAGCGGAGCACGCTCGCAGAGAAGCTCCGGCAGCAACACTTTGAGGCGTCCGGCGAGGACATCGGTGCCGACATCGAGCCACGATTTATAGGCAATCCCCGCCCCCGCCACCGCCCACAACCGTACGACGTCGGCGTCATCACTGAAGCGATCGCCACTGACCGTCAGACCGACTTCACGCTTGCCGTCATGAAAACTCCAATGGTCATGCACGCGGCTGCCGAGCATGTACAGCAGGCAATTGTGCTGCGCCAATTGTTCGAGCTGACGCGGCTCGCCGTGGCGCGCCAGGTAGGCCGGCGAGGCGCAGAGCACGCGGCGATTGTCCGGGGCGATGGGCAGGGCCACCAGACTCGAATCTTCCGGTTCGCCGTAGCGCAGGGCGATGTCCACTGGCTGGCGGAACAGGTCGGCGATACGGTCACCGAGCAACAGCCGCACGGTCAGCTTCGGGTGCTCGCGCTGAAACTCGTCGAGCCACGGCAACAGCAGGTTACGCCCGAAATCCGAAGGCGCCGATAACTGCAGGATGCCGCTGACCTGATCCTGCGCGCTGGAGAGAAAGCGCCGGCCCTCGTCCAGCGAACCGAGCGCGGCCCGGGCATATTCGAGAAAGCCTTCGCCCTCGGCGGTCAGGCGCAGGCTGCGGGTCGAACGCGCCAGCAAACGCACGCCAAGTTGCTGCTCGATGCGTTTGAGCGCGGCGCTGGCGACCGCGGCAGACATGTCCATCACCCGCGCGGCTGCCGACAGACTGCCCAGGTCCGCAGCGCGAACGAACAACTGTAAATCGTCGAAACGCAGCATTCTCAGCCTCGATTATCAAAATAAAATTGAAAGAGACTGCTCTTTTAGCCGGTTTTATCGCGCCGAGAAATAGCCAATGATTGGTCCAAGCCCATTTATCCCGCGACTGGAGCCAAACATGTCCCAAGCATTCACCGCCATCGCCACCCTGATCGCTAAACCCGGTCAGCAGGACACCCTCGAAAACGCTCTGTGCGCACTGGTTGAGCCGAGCCGCGCCGAGGAAGGCTGCGGCCAGTACGACCTGCACCGCGACCTCGCCGACCCGCTGACTTTCTATGTGATCGAACACTGGGCCAGCGAAGAAATCCTCCAGACGCACAACGCCAGCGCGCACTTCCAGAATTTCCAGGCCACAGCCGGCGACTGTATCGAACACTTCCAATTGAAACGCCTGGGCAGCATCGCCTGAGCCCTTCTTCTATTACCGCTACGGAGCAAGTCATGAAAGCCATCGCCTATTACGCTTCCCTGCCGATCAGCGACGAAAAATCCCTGCAAGACATCGAACTGCCGGAGCCGGTCGCCGGCCCGCGCGACCTGCTGGTGGAAGTCAAAGCCATCTCGGTCAACCCGGTCGACACCAAGGTGCGGCAGAACGTGGCGCCGGAAAACGGCGCGGCAAAAGTGCTGGGCTGGGACGTCGCCGGCGTGGTCAAAGCCGTCGGCAGTGAAGTGACGCTGTTCAAGGCCGGTGACAAGGTGTTCTACGCCGGCTCCATCGCCCGTGCCGGTGGCAACAGCGAACTGCACGTGGTGGATGAGCGGATTGTCGGCCACATGCCCAAGTCCCTGGGTTTCGCCGAAGCCGCTGCCCTGCCGCTGACCGCGATCACCGCGTGGGAATTGCTGTTCGAACGCCTGCAGATCCGTGAGGGCAAGACCGATGAAGGTCAAAGCCTGCTGATCGTCGGCGCCGCTGGCGGCGTCGGTTCGATCCTCACCCAACTGGCCCGCCAGTTGACCGGCCTGAAGGTGATCGGCACCGCGTCCCGTGCACAGACTCGCGACTGGGTGACTGAGCTGGGCGCCGATCTGGTGATCGACCACAGCCAGCCGTTGAGCGAAGAGCTTAAGCGCGCCGGCATCGACCACGTGACCCACGTCGCCAGCCTGACCCAGACCGATCTGCACCTCGATCAACTGGTCGAGGCCTTGGCGCCGCAAGGCAAACTGGCACTGATCGACGATCCCAAGTCACTGGATGTGAGCAAGCTCAAGCGCAAGAGCCTGTCGCTGCACTGGGAATTCATGTACACCCGCTCGCTGTTCGAAACCCCGGACATGATCGAGCAGCACAAACTGCTCAACCGCGTGGCCGAGCTGATTGATGCGGGGACCTTGAAGACTACGGTGGGTGAGCATTTCGGCACGATCAATGCGGCGAACCTGCGACGCGCGCACGAGTTACTGGAAAGCGGCAAAGCCAAGGGCAAAATTGTTTTAGAAAGTTTCTGAAAACCCGAACGTCGTCATCAGCGCCAGTCCTTTAAGGGCCGGCGCTGTTTTTTGCCGTCAGTCAGATGCTTGATCGTTGTCACAAATGCGATCGTATTCAGGTCTACACTCGAACCCTCTGCGATGCATCTTTTACACAAGGGAGGTCAGCAATGAAGATCCTGATAAAAGAAGTGGCAAAGTCTCAATGGCAGGTTCGTCTGGACCAGCACGCCGTGACCTTTCGCAGTGAAGCCGAAGCCCTCGCCTTCACCCGTACCCTCGAAGCGCGCCTGCACGCGCCCCATCAGATTCCCCAGCCCGGACAACAACGCGCCGTCGGCTGACGTTCAGGCTTCGGCCTGTGCTTGCGCCAGTGTCCGGGCATTCTGCAAACGCCGGGTGTACATCGCAATGCTCACCACCAGCAGTCCGCACAGGCTGATGACCATGGCCATCGGCATGGCGCTGCCGTCGTGCAGGACCCCCACCAGCGAGGCCGCGCCGGAGGCCACGCTGAATTGCAGGCAGCCCATCAGCGCCGAGGCACTCCCGGCGCGCGCACCCTGGCCGTTCATCGCACATGCCGCAGCATTGGGCAGGATGCAGCCGAGGCTGGCAATGCACACGAACAACGGAATCAACAGCGGCCACAATGCTTCGGTGTGCATCGCGCTGACCGCGAGCAGCGAAACGCCGGCCAACAGGTATACCCACACCGCTCGCGCCAGCAGGAAGGACGGACCGCGCTTGGCCAACAGCCGCGCGTTGACCTGAGCCACCAGAATGAAACCCGCTGCATTGGTACCGAACAGCCAGCCGAAGTGCTCGGCGGGTACGCCGTACAGTTTGATGAAGACAAATGGTGAGCCGGCGATGTAGGAAAACATTCCGGCGACCGCGATACCACCAGTCAGTGCGTGGCCGAGAAACACCCGGTCGCCGAACAACCGGCCGTATTGACGCAACGCACCGGACAGCGGCTGGCGCGGCACGGAGGCCGGCAGGCTTTCCGGCAACCCCAGCGCCACAGCGAGGCCGGCCAGTGCACTAAAGCCGGTCAGCACGAGGAAGATCGACTGCCAGCCCGTGGTGTTGACCAGCAGACCGCCGAGCAGTGGTGCAAGGATCGGCGCCAAACCCATCACCAGCATCAACTGCGAGAAGACTTTCGCCGAACCGACGGCATCGCATTTGTCGCTGACCACCGCCCGGGAAATCACCATCCCCGCGCAGCCGCCCAAGGCCTGGACGAAGCGGGCCCCGATCAGCCATTGCAGATTGGGTGCATAGGCGCAGGCCAATGAGGCCAGCGTGAACAGGCCGACACCGACCAGCAGCGGCAGGCGCCGACCAAACCGGTCGGCCACCGGGCCATACAACAACTGCCCGATCGACAGACCGGCGAAATACGCTGCCAGGGTCAGCTGGACGTGCTTTTCATCGGTGCCAAAGGCCAGCGCCATTGACGGGAACGCCGGCAGATAGAAGTCGATCGCCAGCGGACCGAAGGCGCTCAAGGCACCGAGAATCAGAATGGTACGGAAGTTCATCAGGCATCCAGGCTGGATTGGAGTCGGCAGCCCGACAGTCTAGCCGCGCAAAGACACCTTGAACATTCCGATAGCTCGCTAACTATTAAAAAGTCAGACGAACTGCACTGTGGAGTTTGCCTGCAAAGATCAAAAGATCGCAGCCTTCGGCAGCTCCTACATTGGAATGCGTTTCCTGTAGGAGCTGCCGAAGGCTGCGATCTTTTGGCTTTTGATCATCCGGCGAGTTTTACCGGGTAGCCCTCTTCGCTGATGACCTCGATCACCTGCTCGGGGCTGAGCGAGCTTTCGACGCCGACTTCTTTGGCTGCCAGATCGACCCGCACGCTGGCTGCCGGATCTTTCGCCTGCACGGCGTTGGTGATGGCTTTGACACAGTGGCCGCAGGACATGCCTTGAACGCTGAACACTTGCATGGAGGGACTCCTTTGAGTGAGGTTGCCGGCAGTGTCGAGCTTGCCACCATGGCAAGGTCAAGTTCTGCGTAAAACTGCCGGGCTGGCAATCGGCGCTGCGCTCAGCCAAGCTGCGTGCATCAATGACTCAAATTCAGGAGATTCAGCCATGCGCTGGTCAGCTTTCAGCCTGTTTGGCTTGCTCAGCCTCTTTGCCGCCCTGCCTCAGGCCAATGCGACCGGTGAGGACTATGCGGTTCTGATCATCTCGCGCGAGCGCCTGGAAGTGCCGACTTCCTGTGAGATTGGCGTATATCTCAATGACGAACTGGCGGCGCGCCTGCTTCAGGAGCAGACCACTTCGTTCAATCTGCCGCACGGCACGATTTCCATTCGTCTGAAACAATTGCCTGGCCAGATGCCGGGGTGCCAGGCAGGCATGCTCGCGCCGCCCGCGCAGCAGATCTCGCTCAAGGCCGGCGATGTGCTCAAGTACCGGATCGCGGCCAACGCCAAAGGGCTGTACCTGCGACCTGCCGCCCTCGAATATTGAGTCAACGAAAAAGATCGCAGCCTTCGGCAGCTCCTGCATTGGAATGCAATCCACCTGTAGGAGCTGCCGAAGGCTGCGATCTTTTGCTTTTCAGATTGGCGCTTGACCTTGCCCGCATGGCAAGGTTGATCCTTGTAGACATCTTCTACAGGGAGTAAGACCGATGTCCGATTCCATCACTTTCGATCTGCCGATTGCCGGCATGACCTGCGCCAGTTGCGCCGGGCGTGTCGAGCGGGCGTTGCGCAACGTCAGCGGCGCCAGTGGCGTCAGCGTCAATCTCGCCACCGAACAGGCCCGCGTCCAGGCACCCGGTGACAGCTTGCCGGCGTTGATGGAGGCGGTTGAACGCGCCGGTTACAGCGTCCCCCAACAAACCGTGGAGCTGAGCATCGACGGCATGACCTGCGCCTCGTGCGTCGGTCGCGTCGAGCGCGCCCTGAACAAAGTCCCCGGGGTGAGGAGCGTCAGCGTCAACCTCGCCAACGAACGCGCCCACCTCGAATTGCTCGGTCAGATCGATCCGCAATTACTGCTCGACGCCGTGAGCAAGGCCGGTTACTCGGCCAGCGTCTGGCAAGCCGAACATCCCGCAGCGGATAACCAGCAACAGCGCCTGCAACATGAACGCTGGGCGCTGATCTGCGCCATCGCTCTGGCCTTGCCGCTGGTGCTGCCGATGCTGCTGCAACCGTTCGGTATTCACTGGATGCTTCCGGCCTGGGTGCAATTTGCCCTTGCCACGCCGGTGCAATTCATTTTCGGCGCACGATTTTATGTGGCCGCGTGGAAAGCCGTGCGTGCCGGCGCCGGCAACATGGATTTGCTGGTCGCCCTCGGCACCAGCGCCGGATATGGCCTGAGCGTGTACGAATGGGCCACCGCCGCCGGGCGCATGCCGCATCTGTATTTCGAAGCGTCAGCGGTGGTGATTGCGCTGGTGCTGCTTGGCAAATACCTCGAAAGCCGCGCCAAGCGCCAGACTGCCAGCGCCATCCGCGCCCTTGAAGCCTTGCGCCCGGAACGGGCGATTCAAGTCATCGATGGTCGCGAGCAAGACGTGGCGATCAGCGCCCTGCGCCTCAACGATCTTGTTCTGGTCAAACCCGGCGAACGCTTCCCGGTGGACGGTGAAGTGCTGGAAGGCCAGAGCCACGCCGACGAAGCGCTGATCAGCGGCGAGAGCCTGCCGGTGCCAAAACAGCCGGGCGACCAGGTCACCGGCGGTGCGATCAACGGCGAAGGCCGCTTGCTGGTGCGCACCACCGCCCTCGGCGCGGAAAGCGTGCTGGCGCGGATCATTCGGCTGGTGGAAGACGCCCAGGCAGCGAAAGCGCCGATTCAGAAACTGGTGGATAAAGTCAGCCAGGTGTTCGTGCCCACTGTGTTGCTGATTGCCCTCGTCACGTTGATTGGCTGGTGGCTGTACGGCGCGCCTATGGAAACCGCGTTGATCAACGCCGTCGCCGTGCTGGTGATCGCTTGTCCGTGTGCCCTCGGCCTCGCCACGCCGACGGCGATCATGGCCGGCACCGGTGTGGCCGCGCGTCACGGCATTCTGATCAAGGACGCCGAAGCACTGGAGCGAGCCCATGAGGTCGACAACGTGGTCTTCGACAAGACCGGCACGCTGACGTCCGGTACGCCGCGAATCGCCCATTTCAGTGCGCTGGATGGCGATGAAAATACCCTGCTGACGCTGGCCGGTGCCCTGCAGCGCGGCAGCGAGCATCCACTGGCCAAAGCCGTGCTGGACGCGGCCGCCGAGCGCGGGCTGAACGTGCCCGATGTCAGCGACAGCCAGTCCCTGACCGGGCGCGGCATTGCCGGCCATCTTGACGGTCGGCGCCTGGCGCTGGGCAACCGGCGTATGCTGGAGGAAAGCGGCCTCAACGCGGGTGATCTCGCCGGGGCCGCCCAGGCCTGGGAAGCGGAAGGCCGGACCCTGTCGTGGCTGATCGAGCAAAGCCCGGAACCACAAATGCTCGGTTTGTTCGCCTTCGGCGACACGCTCAAGCCCGGCGCACTGCAAGCGGTGCAACAACTGGCTGCCCGGGGTATCCACAGCCATCTGCTGACCGGCGACAACCGCGGCAGCGCGAAAGTCGTCGCCGAGGCGTTGGGCATCGAGAACGTGCACGCCGAAGTGCTGCCCGCCGACAAGGCCGCCACTGTCGCCGAGCTGAAAAAAACCGGGGTGGTGGCGATGGTCGGTGATGGCATCAACGACGCCCCGGCACTGGCCGCAGCGGACATCGGTATCGCCATGGGCGGCGGCACCGACGTGGCCATGCACGCGGCCGGCATCACCTTGATGCGCGGTGATCCACGGCTGGTGCCCGCCGCGCTGGAGATCAGCCGCAAGACCTACGCGAAGATCCGCCAGAATCTGTTCTGGGCCTTCGTTTACAACCTGATCGGCATTCCGCTGGCGGCGTTCGGTTTTCTCAACCCGGTGCTGGCCGGCGCGGCAATGGCACTGTCGAGCGTCAGCGTGGTGAGCAATGCGCTACTGTTGAAAACCTGGAAACCGAAGGATCTGGAGGAGCACCGATGAACATCGGCCAAGCGGCCCGGCACAGTGGCCTGAGCGCAAAGATGATCCGCTATTACGAGTCGATCGGCCTGCTCAAGGCTGCCCATCGCACCGACAGCGGCTACCGGGTCTACAGCGACGACGACTTGCACACGCTGGCGTTCATCAAGCGTTCGCGGGACCTGGGGTTTTCTCTGGAAGAAGTCGGCAAGCTGCTGACCTTGTGGCAGGATCGCCAGCGCGCCAGCGCCGATGTGAAGGCCCTGGCGCGGCAGCACATCGACGAGCTGAACCAGAAGATCCGCGAACTCGGCGAGTTGCGTGACACCCTGCAGGACCTGGTCGAGCACTGTAATGGCGACCATCGCCCCGACTGCCCGATCCTCAAGGAACTGGCGTCGGGCTGCTGCGCGCAACCCGCCCGCGCCTGAGCGCCAACAGCTTAACGGTCAACAACGTACCAAGCGGGATGCCGTGGAACAGCAGCACCACGGCACCCGGCGTCCACCAGCCGTAGAACGGCGCGGCGATCAACATGCCGACACCGAACCCGGTCATTTGCAGCAAGGTCAGGAAGCTGAAAACCGGCAGGCGCAAATGCTCCGGTTCGCGTTGCAGGCGCGACATCAGGCCGACCTCGGAAATGCCGTCACCCAACCCCGCCGGCAGGGAAAACAGCAGCAGACCGAGCAGGCTGTGCTGCTGGAACATCAGGATGAAGCCGCAGGACATCAACGCCACGCCGAAGAAATACCGTCGCTCCAGATCACGGTTATCAGAACCTTTGAGGCCACTGGCAATCCGCGCACCCAGCAGTTTGCCGCTGGCCCACACCGCCAGCATCAGGCCGAGCGTGGTGCTGGCCGAATCGGGTGTCAGCAGTCTGGAGATGATCGGGAAGCCGACGTTGTGCGCGGCACTGCCCAAGGTGTCAGCCATGGTCACGGCGAGCATCGCCGCAATCACCGGAGCACTGCGCAGGCCTTGTTTCAGGGCTGACCACTCGCCGCGTTCGTTGGTCGATTGTTCGCTGACGTCTGCAGCGGCGAAGCGCAACGGCGCAATCAACAACGCCGCCAGCAAGTAGGTCAGTGCGTTGAGCGCGAATACCGTTTCAAAACCGAACGCCGCCACCAGCAAACCGGACACCAGGCTGCCACCAACCATTGCCGCCGATGAAGCCGAGGTGAGCCAGGCATTGGTTTTCAGTAGCTGCGCGGCTTCGATCAGCCTCGGCAATTGACTGTTGAGGCCGATAGCGAACATCGAGTTGCCAAAACCCAGGCCGAAAGCGATCACCGGCAACAGCAACGCCTGCTGGCTCACCGGCAGGATCAACAGCAGGCCCAGCAACACCGCGCGCAGCAGATCGAAGGCAATCAACGGCCCCCGGCCGTTCCAGCGCCGGTAAAAGCGAGTGCCAATCAGGCTGGCAAAAATCCCCCCGCCGACACGACTGGCGAGAAACACCCCGACGCTCATGGCGCTGTTGCTCAGCAGGTAAACGTACGTCGCCAGCGCGACCATGTTGAGGAAAGCGCCGAAGTCGGAGATCAGCCGGGCGCTGATGATGAGGCGGGCGTTCACATTCAATCCTTGAGTGTGCGAGGGCTGACAAGATTCCCACATAAAGTCCATAGACACCACCGGCCCCTGTGGGAGCTGGCTTGCCAGCGAAGAGGCCGGTACATCCGATAAAATTTTTCAGCTGAACCTCCACTATCGCTGGCAAGCCAGCTCCCACAGTGAGGTGTGGTGAAGGAACATGCGGGCACAAAAAACCCGGCCGAAGCCGGGTTTGTGTTCAAGCGCTTACTGCATCCACGGTGGCGGCGGTGGTTCGTCGGACTTGCCTTTGGGCGCATCGTCGGCGGCACGGATCGCCTGCTTGCGCTCTTCATCCAGACGCGCCGCCTCGATCTCGCGCAACACTCCGCCAACGTCGGCCAGGTCTTCAGGGTCGTCGAACTCGCCGGTCAGCACACTGTTCGGGTGCAAGGTGCCGGCTTCGTACAGCGCCCACATTTCTTTTGCATAACGGGTTTTCTTCAGCTCCGGGGCAAAGCGCCCGAAGTATGAAGCCATGTTGCCCACATCCCGCTCCAGCATGCTGAACGCGTGGTTGTTACCGGCGGCATCCACCGCCTGCGGCAGGTCGATGATCACAGGACCTGTCGGGGTCAGCAGCACGTTGAACTCCGAAAGGTCACCGTGCACCAGACCGGTACACAACATCAGCACGATCTGCGAGATCAGGAACGCGTGATATTCGCGGGCCTGATCCGGCTCCAGCACCACGTCGTTCAGACGCGGCGCGGCATCACCGTATTCGTCGGCCACCAGTTCCATCAGCAGCACGCCATCGAGAAAATCATACGGCTTGGGCACTCGCACGCCGGCACCGGCCAAGCGGAACAGCGCCGCGACTTCGGCATTCTGCCAGGCGTCTTCGGTCTCCTTGCGACCGAATTTCGAACCCTTGGCCATCGCCCGCGCCTGCCGGCTGTTACGCACCTTGCGCCCTTCCTGATACTCGGCTGCCTGGCGGAAACTGCGTTTGTTCGCCTCCTTGTAGACCTTCGCGCAACGTAACTGGTTACCGCAGCGCACCACATAAACAGCTGCTTCTTTACCACTCATGAGTGGGCGCAGCACTTCGTCGACCAGACCGTCTTCGATCAGGGGTTCAATGCGTTTTGGAGTCTTCATCAGCTTTTATTGTGGGTCCTTTATTACCAAACACGCGAATGTCACTCGTTATACGGCAATCCTCGCGCTACGGGGAGGGGTTGCCGACCTGTGAACCCTGTGGATGCACACACTGTGCCGAAATAATCGACCGACCGTTGCCGATCATAGCCGAGCCCACCGGGCTTGTAGTGATCGGTCGTCGAGGGCATTTGCGACAGAATCTGACATCGCATGCATTTCCCCCGGGGAATTGCGCTCAGCGTTCGATGATTGCGGTGACACCCTGGCCGCCGGCAGCGCAAATCGAGATCAGCCCCCTGCCCTTGCCCGCCGCATCCAGCAGTTTCGCCAGATTGGCGACAATCCGCCCGCCCGTCGCGGCAAACGGATGCCCCGCCGCCAGCGAGCTGCCTTTGACATTCAAGCGGCTGCGATCGATTGAACCGAGCGGCGCATCCAGTCCAAGACGGGTCTTGCAGTATTCGGGGTCTTCCCAGGCCTTGAGCGTGCACAGCACCTGCGCGGCGAATGCTTCGTGAATCTCGTAGTAGTCGAAGTCCTGCAAGGTCAGGCCATTTCGCGCCAGCAGACGCGGCACCGCATACACCGGTGCCATCAACAGCCCTTCGGCGCCGTTGACGAAATCCACAGCCGCCGCTTCGCCGTCACGCAGATAGGCAAGGATCGGCAAACCACGCTCTTTCGCCCATTCTTCACTGCCCAGCAGCACCACCGAGGCACCGTCGGTGAGCGGCGTGGAGTTGCCCGCCGTCAGCGTCCCTTTCGGGCTTTTTTCGAAGGCCGGTTTGAGCGTGGCGAGTTTTTCCAGGGTCAGGTCCGGGCGCAGGTTGTTGTCGCGGGTCAGACCGAGAAACGGCGTCATCAGATCGTTGTGCCAGCCTTCGCTGTAGGACGCGGCGAGTTTGTGATGGCTTTCGAGGGCCAGTTGATCCTGCTCTTCACGAGGAATGTTCCAGGTCTGCGCCATCAGTTCGCAGTGCTGGCCCATCGACAGGCCAGTGCGTGGCTCGCCGTTACGCGGAAATTCCGGAATCAAGTGCCGCGGACGCAGTTGCAGAAAGGTTTTCAGCTTGTCGCCGGTGGTCTTGGCGCGGTTGGCCTGCAGGAGGATTTTGCGCAAGCCTTCGCTGACGCTGATCGGCGCGTCCGAGGTGGTGTCGACGCCGCCAGCGATGCCGCAATCGATCTGGCCGAGGGCGATTTTGTTCGCCACCAGCAGCGCCGCCTCCAGCCCGGTGCCGCAGGCTTGCTGGATGTCATAGGCCGGGGTGGCCGGTGACAGCCGCGAGCCGAGCACACATTCGCGAGTCAGATTCATATCCCGTGACAATTTAAGCACCGCACCGGCCACCACTTCACCGATGCGCTGGCCGTGCAGGTTGTAGCGTTCGATCAGACCTTCGAGGGCGGCGGTGAGCATCACCTGATTGCTGGCGGTGGCGTACGGCCCGTTGGAGCGGGCGAAAGGAATACGGTTACCACCGATGATGGCGACGCGGCGCAGCTGACTCATGAAAAGCTCCTTGTTGATCCGAATTCAGGGAAATCCCTGTGGGAGCTGGCTTGCCAGCGATAGGGCCGGCACATCCAGCATTTCCAGTGGCTGACACTGCGCCATCGCTGGCAAGCCAGCTCCCACAGGGACGGTGGTCTACTCTGCTGTTCTAGCGTAGGCCTTATTGCGTGGATCGAACGATTGATTGCCGTTGGTAGTCCACACTTTGAACCCCAACTTTTGGAGAGCGTTCCATGTCTGACCGCTATATCGACTTCGCCAACTCATCCATCGGCCATCGTCTGGTCGGGGCGTTGGGCCTGCCGTCGCCGGTGCGGCTGGAACGCTGGCAGGCCGGGCGCCTGCGGCCGGTAGACGGTGCGCTGCTGATCGGCGGCGGGCCGCTGGCCGAGCGGGTCATTGCATTCGCCAACCGCCTGACCGATGCGATCTACAGCTACGGCACAGAACCGTCGCTGGCCACCGCGTGGATTCCCGGGCACGGGCCGAAACTCAAGGCAGTGGTGTTCGATGCCAGCGACCTGCAGCACACCGACCAGCTCAAACAGCTGCGCGAATTCTTCCAGCCGCTGATGAAAAACCTCGACCACAGTGCGCACCTGGTGATTCTCGGCCGCGCTCCGGAAACCCTGCGCGATCCCTTTGCCTCCAGCGCACAACGGGCACTTGAAGGTTTCTCACGCTCGCTGGCCAAGGAGTTGCGCAGCGGCGGTACGCTGCAACTGATCTATGTCGGTGAGGGCGCCGAAGAGCAACTGGAAGGCCCGCTGCGGTTTTTCCTCTCGCCGAAAAGTGCCTTCGTCTCCGGGCAGGTGATTCGCCTGACCGCGTGCGCCACGCATGTCACCGACTGGACCCGGCCATTGGCCGGACGCAAGGCGCTGGTCACCGGGGCGGCTCGCGGGATCGGCGCATCCATCGCCGAAACCCTGGCCCGCGATGGCGCCGAGGTGATTCTGCTCGACGTGCCGCCGGCCAGGACTGATCTGGAAGCCCTCGCCGCGCGGCTCGGTGGCCGGGCGATCACCCTCGATATCTGCGCTGAAGACGCCGCTGCGCAATTGATCGAACAACTGCCGGACGGTCTCGACATTCTGGTGCACAACGCCGGAATCACCCGCGACAAGACCCTGGCCAACATGACCCCGGAATTCTGGGATGCGGTGCTGGCGGTCAACCTCAATGCGCCGCAGGTGCTGACCAAGGCCCTGCTCGACAGCGGCTCCTTGCACGACAATGCGCGGGTAATTCTGCTGGCCTCGATCAGCGGCATCGCCGGCAATCGCGGACAGACTAACTACGCCGCGAGCAAGGCCGGGCTGATCGGCCTGGCCCAGGCCTGGGCGCCGACACTGCTTGAACGCGGCATCAGCATCAACGCCGTGGCGCCAGGTTTCATCGAAACCCAGATGACCGCACACATTCCATTCGGCCTGCGTGAGGCCGGGCGACGCATGAGTTCACTGGGCCAGGGCGGTTTGCCGCAAGACGTCGCCGAAGCCGTCGCGTGGCTGGCCCAACCGGGCACTGGCGCGTTCACCGGCCAGGCGCTGCGGGTCTGTGGACAAAGTGTTCTGGGGGCGTAGACATGAGCATTGAATGGCACACCCTCGACCGCGAACCGAGCCTGCCCGGCCTGTATGCGCGGGCCGCGACCCGACGCAAGATTACCGGCACCCGACTGCCCGACAGCGGCTTGCGCTGCTGGATCGATGTCGACGGCCAGAAGCTGGCGGCCTATCGCAAGGTCTGCGGCTTTGCCGATGACGGCCTGCTGCCGCCGACTTATCCACACATCCTCGCATTCGCCCTGCAAATGCAATTGCTCACGCAGAAAGATTTTCCGTTCCCGCTGCTGGGGTTGATTCATCTGAGCAACCGCGTCCGTGTATGGCGGCCGATGGGCGGAATCAGTCGCGCACAAGTCAGCGTCCGCGTGCACAACCTGCAGCCGCATCCCAAAGGGGCAACCTTCGATGTGTTGACCACCCTCGATGATCAACTCGGGCCGCTGTGGGAAGCCGAAAGCCAGATGCTTTGTCGCGGGGTGAAACTCGACGGCGAACCGGTCGAACAACAGTGGGAACCTGCGCAGCCTCTGACCCAAGTGGCGCAGTGGAAAGCGCCGGCCGATATCGGTCGGCAGTACGCCAAGGTCTCGGGCGACTACAACCCGATTCACCTGAGCGCCGCCAGTGCCAGGCTGTTCGGTTTTCCCACGGCGATTGCTCACGGCTTGTGGAACAAGGCACGAACCCTTGCGGCACTGGCCGATCACTTGCCAAAAGCCAACCTGGAAATCGTCGTGCACTTTCGCAAACCGGTGCGTTTGCCCAGTGAGGTTTCGTTGCTGGCGAGTGCGGCAGGGTCGAGTGGCGAATTACGCCTGATCGGTGCTGGCGATCTGGAGCATATGGTTGGTCAGTGGCAACCGGTTGCCTGATTCCACCCCGGGCAAGCCTGTAAATTGTGTATATATCACTTAAGTTTTCCCGCCCTTCACGCGGTGCCCTGAAAAACTCCCAGCCTTGATTTTCAAGGCTTTTTTTTGCGCGTTTATATCCTGGGTATTAGTCCTTAGGCACTGCGTGGCGCCTTATATATAAAGGCGTTAATACCAACTTGAGAATGGCGGCAAGCCGCGACGCGATCGAGATTGACACCACGGACGAGGCATCACCGGCGACAGACGGGTGAGCCATCGAAAACGACGAATGTTGTTACAGGTGCAAGGAATCTCAATCATGAAAACTCAAGTGTGGTGCAAATCGGCAACAGCTCTGGCATTGATCCTCTCCCTTGGCCTCGCGGGCTGCAGCAGCGGCGGTGGCGGCCATCACAGCAGTTCCGGCAGCTCTTCGCCTGACAGCGCGACATCGGGCACTGGCGGCACCGGAGGTTCCGGCAGCACTGGCGGCACCGATACCGCTGGCACAGGCGGTACTGGCGGCACTGGCGGTACCGGCACGACCAACCCGACAGATCCGACCAACCCAACCAACCCGACCGACCCTACGGACCCAACCAATCCGACCAACCCGACCACCACCCCGTTGGTGACCACCACCCTGGTGCAGGATGTCGGCAATACCGTCGCAGGCGTCGGCGACGGCGTCGGCCAGGTCGGCGATTCGCTCAGCACGGTTCCCGTGGTCGGTGGCGTCGTGCAAAGCGCGGCCAACACCGCTGGCAATGTGGTCAGCACTTTGGGTGACGGCGTGGCCAACGGTATCGGCAAACTGGGTACGGTCGATAATGGCCTGGGCGTCACCGCAGCCTCGGTCGGCGGCGTGGTTTCAGATGTCGGTACCGGCGTCTCGGACCTGAGCGGCAAACTGGCGACCGCTACCGGCAGCGTTCCAGTCGTCGGTGGCGTGGTGACCAAAGTGGCACCGGTGCTTGATGGCGTCGGCGAGAAAGTCACCATGCTCGGCGACACATTGAGCCTGGCCACCACCACAGGCCCGCTCGGTTCAGTGACCAAAAGCGTCGGTAACGGTCTGGTGCCGGTGATTGCGATGGTGGAAAGCACCACCGACAAAGTAGGTGATGCGACCGGCCTCGGTGCTCCGCTCAACGGTGTCCTCGGCCAGGTCGGTGGTGCAGTCAAAGGCCTGGGCGGTCAAGTTACCGGTGCCGGCAGCGGTAATGCCCTGACCAACACCGTTGGCGGCGCCCTGACCAACGTTGGCACCACGGTCGGCAAAGCCGGCGGTCTGGTCGACAATGGCACCGCTTCCGGTGGTGGCTTGGGCGGCGGCCTCGGTGGCGGTCTGGGCGGTACCGGCCTGCTGCAAACCGTAGGCGGCGCCGTGGTCAATGTGGGTGCCGGTCTGAACGCCGGCAGCACCAACGGCGTGGTCAGCGCCGGCGGCGTCACGGCTGGCGGACTGGGCAACACCATCGCTTCGCTCAACACCGTTCTCGGTGGCTCGGGCACGCCGATCACCGCCACCACCTCGCCGCTGGCCACCGTCGGCGCTACCGTCGGCGCAGGGCTGAACCCGGTCACCAGTGCGGTCACCAGCGTCACTCAACAAGTCGGCGCCGCCACAGGTCTGGGCGCGCCGGTCGCCGGTCTCACCGGCCAGGTCGGCGGCGCAGTCAGCACAGTTGGCGCCACCCTCGCGTCCACCAACAACCCGGTCACGACCGCCGTCGGTGGTGTGGTCAGCAACGTCGGCGCTACCGTTGGTGCAGTCGGCGGCCTGCTCAACGGTGGCACCAGCACCGGCGGCACCGCAACCGGTGGCCTGGGCGGTGTACTCGGTGGCCTGACCGGCACGCTTGGAGGCAACAAACGCTAAATTGCACCTGGCCGATTCGACGGCCTCACCTACAGCGCCTACGCTTGGTTGAGGGCGGAAGATTCCCACGAGTCTTCCGCTTTTTTCTTAGGAAAAATTCAGCCCAACGCTGTGATCTGACCATGGAGTGTCCTATGCGCGTAATGGCATCCCTGCTGTTCCTCAGTCTCAGTTCCGCCGCCCTCGCCGACACCCTGCCCAGTTTTCTCAACAGCAACGAAACCACCCGTAACCTGCCCGTGCCGAACCTGCCGGCCGATGCCTATCGCCCGGCCACTACTCCGGTGCAAGTACCGGAACCCGGCGCGGCCAGTGCCCAGCCGCTGATGATGGAAACCAGAATCTCCCTGAAGACGGTCCAGATTGAAGGCGGGACGATCTATCCACTCAGCGAACTGGCCGAGATCTATAAACCCCTGATCGGTCACCCGACCAGCCTCGCCGACCTGATCGAAGCCACCCGCACCATTACCCGCCGCTACCAACAGGACGGTTATCTGCTGTCCTACGCGTTCTTGCCCCAACAAAAATTCGACGATGGAGTCGCGCGGGTGGTGTTGGTGGAAGGCTACGTCAGGGACATCCAGATGCAGGGCGACGTCGGCCGGGTCAAAGGTCTGCTCGACAAGCTGGCAGCGAAAATCCAGGCTGAACGGCCGCTGACCCGCAAGACCTTCGAGCGCTATACCACGTTGATGACCCGCATTCCCGGCGTGACGGTGCAGGCTCAAGTGCCGCCGCCCGGCACCACCGACGGCGCAACAACACTGGTGGCCCAGGCCAGCCGCAAACCGTTCACCAGCACCCTGAGCACCACCGAAGACAACCGCAATGGCACCCAGGCGTTGCTCGGGGTCAGCAGCAACTCGCAGACCGCCATGGGCGAGCAATTGACCCTCAGCGGGCTGTTTCCGCCGGGGGATGATCACGAGCATTACTACCGACTGGACTACAACCAGTTCCTCAACAGCGAAGGCACGCAACTGAGCCTGTTTGCCTCACGCTACCGGGCCGATCCGGGCACCAATGTGCTCACCAGCGATGGCTTCGAACTCAAACCGCACAAGGAAGACGACCGTTACTCCATCGGTGTCAGCCACCCGTTCATTGCGGCCTCCAACGAGCTGCTCAACGCCGGTGCACGGCTGTATGCAGTGGATGACAAAAACCGCTACAACGTAGTCGGCTATCCGCTCAGCATCGAAGAGCGCACCAACGTGCGTGCCCTCGCGTTCGAGAGCGACTGGCGCAAGACCGATGCCCGCCAACTGCGGATTGTCAGTGGTGGCTTGTATCAGGGGCTGGACAGCATGGGCGCACATTCCAACAACCCGGCACTGGACCTGAACTTCCTGCGCCTGCGCCTCTCCGGCGTGCAGAGCGACAAGTTCTTCGACAACTGGCAAGGCGTGTTGTCGGCCGCGTTGTACTGGAGCGATGACACCCTGCCCGACAGCGAACGCGCCGTGTTTGGCGGACAGAACTTCGGCCGTGGCTACCCGGACGACCAGGCGTCGGGCGACAAGGGCTGGGGTGCGGCCTACGAGGTCAACTACAGCTTCAACCGCGACGGCAACTGGGTGCGCATCCTTCAGCCGTATGTGGTGCTGGACCGTTCGAAAACCTGGTTCAACAAGCTCGCGGTACAGAGCAACGACCTGTCATCGGCGGCAGTGGGGCTGCGTTTTGGCGATGCCAAGTACTACAACATTGCATTGGAGGCCGCCAAGCCAATGTCTGATGAGGCGCTGGATACGTTCAATCGACGGGCGCGCTACAGCATCAGTTTCAGTTATCAGTTGTAGACCTTCAGTCATTGCGTCATCGCTGCTTTAGCGGCGATGACGCAATGGATTGAGCCTCGCCAGCAACCTAGTTCTTGGTCTCGATCTTGCCGCCCGCGTCCGGGTCGTAGAAGTCCGGAATCTCATACTTGTACTTCTTCAGCCAGCGCTGCATCGCCTGTTCCCGCTCGGCCGCCGTGGCGGTTTGCGGTTTCGTCGAGGCCGCCTGGTTACGGCTTTGCAGCACCAGCCAGCCTTCGGTTTCCTGTTGCTGCGCCGAGGCCGGGCCGGCGTCGATCGCCTGGGCTGCTAGCGGCAGGCTGAGCAGTATCAGGCAGCTTAGGCGGTGCACGGTGTTCATGGTGATCTCCCGCAATGTCACTTGAGCGTCGACGGTTGTGGGTCAGCCACCACCGCCACTTGATTACCGGCCGCGGTCGGGGCCTTGGCCGGCACCTTGAGTTTTTCCGCACGGGCCTGGGCTTCGGAGAATTGCTCCGGCGTCAGGTGCGCGCGGCTGACGATTTCGGCGGCTTGCTGCCAGTTGTTCTGGTACAGCAGCAAGGTCACAAGATTCAGCGGAGCCAGTTGATCGTTCTGCTTGAGTTCAATAGCGGTAAGGAATTCGAAGCGCGCGTCTTCAAGACGCAACTGGTTGAGGTAGACCACGCCCAGGTCGTTGCGGATCTTGTCATTGGTTGGCGCCAGACGCACCGCGCGCTGCAGGTGCGCCTGGGCCTGACCGTTATCGCCACGGGCGGCATAAATCTGCCCCAGACCATGTTCGGCGTCCGCCGTCAGGCACGTGCCGAGCAGGCCGCGATACAGCGGCTCGGCCTCGTTGCGCCCGAGCAAGCGGTAAACCCTGGCCTTGCGCAAGCGCACCTCTACCAGGTTGTCGGGCAGGCTTTGCAGGTTGGCCAGACTGGCGTGCAGCTTGCCGTCGTTGGCCAGATCATCCGCCAGGTTCAGGGCCAGTTCCTGTTCGGAGTCGAGCTTGCTGCAACTGCTCGGCGCCAGCATTGCCGACCACGGTGCCTGGCCGTCAGTGGCACAGCCACCGAGCATCAACAGACTTGCCACGACAATCAGTGCTTTCATCAACGCTCTCCATGAGCCCACGTCAGTTTGCAAACGCCCGGGTAATCGCGGTGAACCCCGGGCCGGCCAGTACGATCAGCAAGGCAGGAAACAGAAACAGCATCATCACCACCGACATCTTCGCCGACATCTTCGAGATGTATTCCTGCAGTCGGGTCAGGCGCCGGTCGTCGAGCAATTGTTTGAGCGCCAGCAACGATTTCATCGCCCCGCCGCCCTGCTGAATCAGCTGTTGCAGGATCACGCAGGTGTCGGTGAACTCATCGACGGCGAGCATCACCGAGGCCTTGTTCAGCTCCTGCCCCAATTCCAGTCCCGAGTCGACCCGGGCCAGAATCAGGCGCAGTTCGCGGGTCAGTTCCGGCAGCAGTTTCTGCCCTTCGCTGCTGAGCACGCGCAGGGCCTGTTCGACCGCCATGCCCGACTCGAACAGGATGCGCAGCAACGGGATGAACGTGGAGATTTCCACGGCGATGGTTTTCTGCCGACGCCCGGCGGCGTACGCCAGCAAGCGCTTGGGCAACAGGTAACCGGCACCGGTGGCGAGCATCGGCACGATCCAGCGGTTGGCGGCGTGGGGGAAAAACACTTCCTGCAGAAAGATCGCCAGCCCCAAAACCAGCAGCGGCGTGCCGATCTGGCACGCGGCGTACAGCGAACGCTCACTGGCGCGGCGCCAGCCGAGGCGGCTGAGCAGGGTCTGGGTTTCACTGTCGATGCTCACCGAACGCTGGCCGAACTTGCTGTTGCCCAACGCTCGCAGCCAGTTGCCGAAACGGCTCTCACGCACCAGATGCCCCTGCAACCGCTGGTTGACCTGGCGCACCCGACGCCGCTCCGTCAGCAAGTGATTGACCACCAGCAACAGGGCGCCGAGCAGCAGCATCAGAGCGGCGAGATAGACCATGTCAAACACTCCGCAACATGCGCCACAGCGCCAGGCAGCCGGTCACTTGCAACACCACGGCGATGATCAACATGGTCCGCCCACCGCCGTCGTGCCACATGCCAAGCATGTAGCCGGGGTTGGTCAGCATGAAGTAGCCCACCAGGATCACCGGCAGCGAACCCAGCACCCAGGCCGTCATACGCGTTTCGCCGGTGAGCGCGCGCAGTTGCCGGGCACCTTGGTCACGCTCGCGGATCAGCTTGATCAGGTTCTCCAGCAACTCGCTGGCATTGCCGCCATAGCGATGATTGACCTTCAGGCCGAGGGCGAACATGCGCAATTCGTCCTGTTCATAAAGCTCGGCAAAGTCACTGACCGCATCCGGCAGATTGACGCCCAGTTGCACGTTGCGTTGCACCCGGCCCATGGCTTCTTTCAGCGGATCGTCACTCGACTCGATGCCGCCCATGACCGCGTCACTCAGGGTGCGGCCGGACTTGAGACTGCGCACGGTGTAGTCGAGCAACTGCGGTAACTGCTCGATCATGCGTTTGATCCGCCGGTGGTACCGCCAGGACATGTACAGACGCAGAATCAGCGGCGGTGCCAACAGCATCGACAGCAGACCGATCCAGCTCGCCAGCAGATACCCGAGGGCAATGGCCACGCCCCACAAGGTCAGCCACAGGCCGAAACGTTCGTTGGGACGGCCCAGCCCCGCACGCAGGAACATGCGTTCGAACCCGACCCACGCCGGTTTCTGGGCAACGAGTTGTGGCTGCCCCGCCGCGAGGCGATTGAGCACCCGTTCGTTGCCGCTCTTGTGGATGCCGTGCACGAACAGCCAGATCGACAGCCCGAGCAGAATCAGACAAAGCAGGATGAGAATGACCGGTCCGATCATGATGTGCGTCCCATGCTCTCAGCTCAGGTTCATCTCGTGGCGCAACTTGTCGCCGGCCGGATTGACCGCTTCGCGCAGGAAGCCGAAACCGGTACGCCGATCAAGGCGAAACAAGGTGTTGGTGACATAGATGTCTTCGCGGATGCCGACCACTTCCACCACCTCGCTGACACAACGGCGGCCGTCCGGCATGCGGGTCAGCTGGATGATCACGTCGAGGGCGGCGCAGATCATCTGGCGCAGGGTACGCTCGGCGATCGAGCGTCCGGTCAGCCCCACCAGCGTCTCCAGACGCAGCAGCGCATCCTGCGCATTGTTGGCGTGCACGGTGCTCATCGAGCCGTCGTGGCCGGTGTTCATCGCGGTCAGTACATCGACCACTTCGACCCCACGAATCTCGCCGAGGATGATCCGGTCGGGACGCATGCGCAGGGCGTTGCGAATCAGGTCGCTGGCCTTGACTTCACCGTGACCCTCAGCATTTGGCGGGCGGGTTTCCAGGCGCACGACATGCGGGTGGCCAAGCTGCAATTCGGCCACGTCTTCGATGGTCACCAGACGTTCGTGGGGGTTGATCAATTGGCTGAGGATGTTCAGCAGCGTGGTCTTGCCAGTGCCGGTACCGCCGCTGATGAGCACGTTGCAGCGCTTGCCCACCGCCTCTTGAAGAAACTCGAAAATCGCCAGATCGATGGTCTGCATCGCCATCAGGTCACTGCTCTTGAGCATGTCCTTGCGAAACTTGCGAATCGACAGGCACGGGCCATCGAGAGCGATCGGCGGGATGATCGCGTTGACCCGACTGCCATCCGGCAGGCGGGCATCGACCATCGGCGAAGACTCGTCGAGACGTCGCCCGAGTGGCGCGAGAATCCGCTGCATGACCCGCTCGACGTGATGCGCATCGATAAAGCGCAGGTCACTTTGATGCAGCACACCGTCGCGCTCGATGAACACCCGGTGCGGGCCGTTGACCAGAATCTCGGTCACCGATGGATCGCGCAGCAGCACTTCCAGCGGGCCGAAACCAGTGAGTTCGTCGACGATTTCTTCGGCCAGGCGCTCCATCTCGTAACGGGAAATCGCCAGGTGCAGACGGGCGATGTATTCGGCGACCTTGTCGGTGACAAATTGCGCCAGCAACTGGCGCGAGCCTTCCAGCAGGTTCTTCCCCGACTCTTCGATGGCGTCAATGATGTAGCGATGCAGGACCAGCTTCAGGCCTTCGTGATCGGTGTTGCCGGTCGCGCCGTGCTGCACCGCGCCGAACAGTTTTTCCGCGCTCATGAGGTGCCTCGCAAGCGGTCGAACCAGGTGACCTTGGGTTTGGCCAGGCCTTCGGAGCGCTTGGCCAGACGTTCGCCGAGGGTGCGCAGGCTCTGTGTGAGTTTTTCCCGCGGGGCCAGTTCGAACAGGCTGACGCCCTGGTTCTTGGCGTTCAAGCGCACTTCGGCGTTGGCTGCCAACACCGCGATCACCTCCAGGTTGAAGGTCTTGCCAAGGGTTTCGGCGTCCGGGGCGACGCTGCTCAAGTAACCGTCCACCAGCAAGCGTGCGTGGTCGAGTTTCATGCCTTTCTCGCGCCACTGGTTGAGCACGGCAAGGTTGCGACGGCAGTTGAGCACGTTCTGATCGGTGTACCAGATCAGCTTGTCGCAATGGCTGACAAACGTACGCAAGGCTTCACTGTCGGACTGCCCGGTGAGGTTCACGACGATGTGCTGGAAGTGTTGACGCAAGGCGCTGAGCAACATGTACAGCTCGGCGGCACTGGTACTGTCCAGCGGCTCGTCGCTGCTGGCATACGCCAGAATCCGCAGCCCCGCTTCAGCGCTGGTGAAGGCACTGTCGATCAGTGTCGCATCGAGCCTGCGCAAGTGACGCAAGGCATCGCCGAAGTGGAACGAACTCTCGAGCCCGAGCAGCGCCAGGCTGTCGCCCCGGGGCAGGCCCAGATCCAGCAGCAAGGTTTGCTGACCGCTCTTTTGCACCACCAGCGCCATGTGATTGGCCAGCAGCGCTCCGTCGGAATTGCTCTGGGTGCCGAACAACACGGTGAGGCCACCCAGTTGGGTGTTGGTGGTCACCGGTGGCAGGCGTTTGTTCAGGCGCCGCACCAGCCCGGCGACCTCACTGGCCCGCGAACCGTACGCGACGAAATCCCGGGCGCCGGCACGCATCGCATTGAGCACCAGCTGGTTGTCCATGCCATCACCCAGAGCAACGATGGCGAGCATGGGTTTGGCTTCCAGCGCACCTTCGATCAACGCACTCTGCGCCACCACGTGATCACGGTCGAGGCCGACGAACACCAGGCTGGCGAAGGTGACATCGACCAGCGCCAGCAACTCGTCCAGGCTCCCGGCCCCGGCGCTGACCACCTGGCCCAGCGGCGCGAGAGCGCCTTGCAGCCACTCCAGATCGGTGCTGTTACGGGTGATCGCAAGAAAGGTCTGGCTCAGGTTCTGGTTCATTGGGACAACCCACTGCGCTTGTCGAAGTTGCCGTTTTCGAGGAAGAACATGCGGTAGAAATTCGGATCGTAGTTGCGCAATTTTTCGCCCGGCAGCGACGGCAGCTGCGCATCGGCCGCCAATGGCTGCACCAGGTGCGGGGTGACGATCATCAGCAGTTCGCGCTCCTCGCGCTTGATCTGCGAATCACGGAAAAACGCGCCGAGCACCGGGATATCACCCAGCCCCGGAAACTTGTTCACTTGCGAGGTGTTGCTGGTGCTGATCAAGCCACTGATGACGAAACTTTCGCCGTCGGCCAGCGATACGCTGGTATCGGTACGGCGTACGGTCAGGGCCGGCACCGGGGTGCCGGCGATATTGATGGCGTTGGCGTAATCCAGTTCGCTGACTTCCGGCGCGACCTTCAGCGCCACGCGATTGCGGTCGATCACGGTCGGCGTCAGGGTCAGGCGGATGCCAAACTCCTTGTACTCGATGGTCACCGTATCGCTGCCGGAACTGGGCACCGGAATCGGGATTTCGCCACCGGCCAGAAAGCTTGCGCTCTGCCCGCTCAGCGCGACCAGACTCGGCCGCGCGAGGGTGTAGGCAAAACCGCTGCCTTCCAGCGCATTGATGATCGCCATGGTCTTGCCGCCGATCCAGGAAAAATTGAACTGGCCATTATTCACCGGCAACTTCGGTGTCGGCACACCACCGACATCGGGCAGCGTGCCGGGCGAGCCAAACAGAAAATTGCCGCGTACGCCGATCAAAGAGGCCGTGGCTTCCTTGAGTTTGGTGCGGCTGACTTCGACGAAGCGAATGTCGGTCTGCACTTGCGAAGGCAGCGTCGGGTCATCGGAAGGCAGTCTGCTGGTGCTGGTCAACGCCGCCGTGGCGCTGCCTTGCACGAACACCATGCTCTGACGCGGCTCACTGGAGCACGCGGTCCAGACCATCAGGCTGGTGGCGCCGGGGGCCACGCCAGTGAGCAAAAAAGAAGCGCTGCCGGTGTCATGCACATCAGCGATCTTCGGATCACCGATGGCCACCCGGGTGATTGCCACGGGCGACTGGATGTCCTGCTGGAACCCTTCGCCGATCTCGATCACCGGCGGCATGCGACCGAGCGCCGAGCAATTGCCGGTGGCCGCGATGGCCGCGTTCATCGTCAGTCCCATCAGTATCAAGGCCGGGACTACCGGTTTTAATAACGGCCTGAATCGACTCTGCATGCACGTGGATCCTTGCTCAGTCATGGGGCTTGTTGGGAAACCTGATTACCGCGGATCACTTCCATCGGCTTGCGTTCATGACCACCTGAGGACGGCGCTTTCGGCGCGGCGCCCAAGGCCAGTTGCGTGAACTGGAAGAGTTGGCTGTTGGCGTTATCCAGGTGCGCCGGCGCCTGCTGTTCACCGGCCCAGTATTTCGCCAGCCGCTGCTCTTCGCTGCTGCGCACGGCCAGACGCAAAGTGCCGACCTGGGTGGCGAGCATCATCCGGCTGAGCAATTGTTCAGGTACGGCCAGGACCACGGTGCGCGCAGCGATCCGGCGTTGATCCTGTTTGAGTTTGTCGTCGGCGCTGAGGGCCGGATTGGCGGGCTGGCCGTCGTTGGTCAGGCCGTATTGTTCACCCACGCCAAGCACGCGCATGGCCGGTACGACGATTTGCGCCGACTGCTGCAGATTGCTCGCGTCCTGGCGCAGGTAGAGCAGCACATCGACATAGTCGCCGGGGAGCAGTTGCCCGGCAGCGCCGATCACTTCATCCACGGCCACCGTCAGAGCGCGCTCGTCGCTGTGGATCATCCGCGCCAGTGAGCCGCCCGCCTCGAAGCTTTCATCGTTGAGCCAGGTGCCGGCGCTCAAATGCCGCCACGGGGTACGACCCACTGCCTGATCAACACTGGCAAGGCTGCCGGCCGGCGCATTGCGCAATTTTTCCACGGTCACATCGGCAGCGGTCAGCGGAGTGAACGGCGGAACATCGTGTAACAACACGACCACGGGCTGACGGGTCTGATCTTCGGCGGCGGCGACGGTTTTTTCCACCACGACGGGCGCAGCGGCAGGCACCTGGGCAACCGGAGCCGGTTGCCGACTGAGCACCAGGCCCCAGTAACCGACGATGATTGCGCCCAACAGCAGCACGGCTGCAAGGCCCATGGTGACGCGACTGTTCATGACGGCTCTCCCTTTCCTGCTGCACCGACAGCCTGTACTTCCTGCCGAGAGAATTTTTCGCGATCAGGCAGCTATGAACATGCAACGATTTCGCTATTTCCAAGCTAGCTGATACGAGCCAAAACGCCATTAGTGACAGGAAAATAACTCACTAAAGTATGAGTCATGGCCAATTAACTGTAGGGATTGGCTCAATTAACAATCCGGTTAATCCTTTGTGATTAATCCGTTCTTACAGTTGTTGACCGGGGGTTTGTTGACAATGCTCTGATAGCACGGTGAAAGCATGCCGCTGTAGCGTTGGATCGGCGCCAGAGGCGCGAAGGAGTGGACGTATGTTTCGGATGATCATCGACTATCTACTGGCCAGGGCCAGGCTGCTGTGCAGAAGTGAAGAAGGTGCGTCGGCCATCGAATACGCGATCGTGGTGGCAATGGTGGCGGTGGTGGTCGTGGTGTTTGTGACGCCCATCGGCGACAAGGTGCTGGCCATTTTCAACGTGGTGCTGACCAAGCTCGGTGGCACGGCACAGGTCAGAACGACGCCTTGATCAACATCCCTCCCGTCGTCCAGTGTCCGGGTCCATGCTGACCAGCAGCAGCGCTCAGACACTGGCAAATCTTCGGATTTCACAAGTCCGATCACCCGCCGTTACGAAGGAGAATGTCAATGATCCTCGAATATCTGATATTGCGCCTGAGGTCGTTTCTGGCAAGTACAGAGGCTGCATCCGCCATCGAGTATGCAATCGTGGTGGCGATGGTAGCGGTCGTTGTGGTGGTGTTCATCACACCACTGGGCGCGAAAATCTTTGCGATTTTCAATAGCGTCCTGGTATCCCTCGGCGGCACCGCGCAGACCGCTCCGGTGCAAACCCCCTGATGTGAGTCGCGTCCAGCGAATGTCGCGCTACACTCGATTGCACTTTCAGCTTTTCAGGGACTGCCCATGACTGCTTCCTCACTCCCCCGCCAACAGTTGCTTCTGGTTGACGACGAAGAGGACGCGTTGCTTGAGCTGGCCGAGCTACTGGAGGGCGAGGGCTTTGTCTGCCACACCGCGACGTCGGTGAAACTCGCCCTGCATCACCTCACCCGCCATCCGGATATTGCCTTGGTTATCACCGATCTGCGTATGCCGGAGGAGTCCGGCATGTCGCTGATCAAGCGCCTGCGCGAGCACACGTCGCGCCAGCATCTGCCGGTGATCGTGACCTCCGGACATGCCGACATGGAGGACGTCAGCGACATGCTGCGCCTGCAGGTTCTGGACCTGTTTCGCAAGCCGATCTACCACGTGCGGCTGCTGGAAACGTTGGACAATCTGTTCCCTAAACCGAAGACGCAGGTCGGGTAATTCTCTTGAAGTGTTTTTGGAAGAATTGACTGCCTGCCCGTGGAAGGCAGGCAATCGCGATCAGTGTGCGGTTACACGCTGACGGGCGGCCGAAGCACTGGGCGACAGCGCCAATGCCAACTGTGTGCGGTTGTGCATGTGGGTCAGGCGCAATACCTGGGAAACGTACAGTTTCACAGTGTTTTCAGTGATGCCCAACTCGCAGGCAATCTGATAGTTGGTCTGCCCTTTGCCCACCAGCCGCGCCACATCCAGTTGCCGTGGCGACAACTGATTGAAGATCGCCGGAATCTCCTGCTCGGCTTCGGCGCTGTCGCCACCGAGCATGTCTTTGACCACCGCCGCCGGGTTGCGCCGGACCTTGTCCAGGTCCTGGTAGAGGTCATCGATGGATTCGGAAAGAAACTGCAGCTTCTGGTTCAGGTGGCCCAACTGCACATTCTTGTGCCGCTCCTGCAGAGCCGCTTCCTGACGCTTCACGCCTTCGAGCAGTTCATCCAGCTCGATCGGCTTCTGATAGTAATCGGCGATCCCCGCGCGCAGGGCCTTGATCACGTCCTGTTTGTCGGCGCGCCCGGTGAGCATGATCGCTTCGAACACCCGGTGTTTGCCGCAGATTCGTTGCAGTTCCTGCACCAGCTGAATGCCGTCCATGTCCGGCATGTGCAGATCGCTCAGCACCAGGCCGATTTCCGCGTCTTCGCTGAAACGCTCGATCGCCTGCGCACTGGATTCACACGGCACACAGCGGTACCCGCTGCTTTCGAGAAACTCGCACAACTCTTCGACGATCAACGGCTGATCATCGACCACGAGCACTTTTACCGCCGACGTAAGCTTGTTCACGAACCACTCCATTGCTCGGGCCAAAGCTGACTTTTTCTGCACTTTGGCAATGTAACGACTTCATTTGAAAGTAGACGCACTTTCCGACTATGTACATAGAACTAGTGGCACCTGGCGACTAATGGATCCAATGAATCGAAGCCAGTACGCCCAGCAGCACGAACGGTGCAAATGGCAGCTTCTTTGACACTCCAGGTTCCATATATCGAAGATGTTCTCTAAGTCGTTGACTCATATGAAGCCAGACTCTTGGCGCAACAAGCAGCCAGAGCAGACTGGCGACGCCGGCGCCGATAAACGCACAAAGAATGAATAAACCGTTCGTCGCAAGGCCCATGGCTGTCATTAGTTTCACATCGCCGGCCCCCATGCGCCCCATGAAGTACCCCGGCAGGGTCAACACCAGAGCGATCACGCCCGCCCACAGTCCCTGCTGCGCTTCGGCACCGAGCCAGGTCGTGCCAGTCACCAGCAGATAGATCAGCGCCAGTGCTCCCGCGCCGAATGTCAGTGCATTGGCGATACGCCGTTTTCGGGCATCCTGGACGGCGCACACGGCCAGCCAGATCAGGAGAACGAAACTCTGCATCCGGTTAAATCCCGTCCGATTTTGCTGATTGATTCTATGCTGATACTACGCAGTGAACGTCAGGGTAGACGCAGTCATGAAAACCGGCTTCGCAAAATCACAGGCAGGCGCAGTGGCGATCGAATTCGCCCTGGTATTCGTGATTTTTTTTGCCGTGTTCTACGCGCTGGTCAGTTACAGCCTGCCGTTTGTATTGATGCAGACCTTCAATGAGGCGACATCCGAAGCGGTGCGCCGCAGCGTCGCAGTCGACCCCAACACGCCCGGTTATGCCTCCGTGGTGGTGAGCACTGCCAACACCGCGTTGACCCAGCAGTTGCAGTGGGTGCCACCCGCGCTGAACCTGGTGGTCGGCGTCGACACCTCGGCGGTGTATGACGCCACTCAAGGTACGCTGACGGTCAGAGTCGATTACCCCACCAGCAAGCTCAATCAGGTCATTCCGTTTCTGGTGCTACCGGGCGTGGGTGCCGTGCCGAGCCTGCCCGCCACCCTCTCCGCCGCGTCGAGCCTGAAATTTTGACCTCCGGCGACCATCTGTTCGGACGCCTGCTCAAACGTGCGCCCGCGCCCGCCAGCGAACTGCCCGACCACCTCGGCTCACCGCCGCAGGGGTTGCACCTGCACCTGGATCACGACGGCGGCGTACTGCAGATGGCCGGGCCGTTGCGTCATCTGTTGGCGCAACAGCCGCCACACGATTCGCCGCTGCCGTTGGCGGCCTATTTACTCGCCCACAGTACACTGGCGATCGAAGGCCGGCCGCAGGATTGGCAGGGGCAAATGCTCGACCTGGATTTCCCCGGGCTCAGTGACCAGACCCTGCATTTGCGCGGCTGGGTGCAGCCTTCGGCGGCGGGCTGGGTATTGCAACTGATGGACATCGGCGACCTGCTGCTGGAGCGCCAGCAATCGCGCCACCGCGAATCCTGTCAGGCCCTTGCCGGGCAGATCAGCGACCACCTGCGCACCTGCAGCCTGATGCGCCTGCCGGTGGTGCTCAGCGAGCAGTTGCAGGCCATCGCCCAGCGCTGGCGAATCCCGTGCCTGGCCATCGCCCTGCTCGACGAACAGGCACAGGGCTGGCAGATTTTTCAACACTATCGCGCCCACGATGCCCCTATGCTATGGCAGGACAACCAGCGTCTGGGCACGCCGCTCGACAGCCTCAACGGCAGTGCACCGCAGCGTCTCGGCGCGCATCACGGTTTGTTCGAACACTCGCGCGTTGCAGCGATCTTCGGCAACGCCGATGGTTTCGCCGTGCCCTACAGCGATGATCGCGGGGTGGCGGCATGGCTGCTCTGTGGTTTCTACACCGTGGGCGTTGTCGCGCCACACCTGAGCGACCGCGACTGGATGTCACTGACCGGCGCGCTCGCCGGCCCGCTGCTCAGCCGTCTGCGAGATCAGCAACATCATCACTACACCGAGCGCCTCGAGTCGCTGCAAATCCTGCTGGGTACCGGCTGGTGGGAAATGCTCGGGGACGACGTGTTGCTGGCGCCGTCGCTGCTCGCTGCGCTGCCGGCGGACAGCGCTCGAATCTCGCTGCAAGCCTGGCTGGGGCTGATTCATCCGGCCGACCGCGAAGAACTGCGCAGCCGTGTGCACGCCCTGCAACTGCACGGCGAAGCCCTGAGCCTGAGCGTTCGTCTGCACCGCAGCGAATCAGGACAAACACCGCTGTGGTATCGCGTGCAAGGTCAGGTCGCCGGCAGTGGTGAACAGCGGCGACTGGTGGGGTTCATGCTCGACATCAGCGACAACCGGAACCAGCAGCAGCGAGCCGAAGCTGCGCACGCGCGACTGGACAACCTGATCGCCAGTTCGCCAGCGGTGATTTATGTGCAGCGTTACGTCGAGGGCGCGCTACGTCCCGATTTCTTCAGCGCCAGTTTGCAGCCGCTGCTGGGCTGGACGCCGGACGAGGGCATTGGCACTGACTGGGTGCAATTGATTCATCCTGAAGACCGCGATCTGTATTTCGCCCGCACCCGCCAACTGCTGCGTGAAGGCTCGGTGCGCGCGCGCTTTCGTTTACGCGACGCGCGCGGCGAATACCACTGGCTGCTCGATGAAGCCAAGCTGCTGCGCAATGACCTGGGCCTGCCGGTCGAAGCCGTCGGCCTGTGGCTGGACGTCACCGAAGCGACCCTCGCCGCCGAACAGGTCAAACAGAGCGAAGAGCGCTACCGGATTCTGGTGGAAGACTCGCCGGCGATGATTTGCCGTTATCGTCCGGACCTGACCCTGACCTTCGGCAACCGGCCACTGGCGACTTATCTGGAATGCTCGCCGGAGCAATTGCCGGGGGTCGATCTGGGCAGCTGGATGTCCGACGAACAACGCGCCGCCTTCGTGCAACGCCTGGCGCTGCTGACTCCGGAGCTGCCGGTGAGCACTGCCGAAATCAGCCTGCAATTACCTGGGCGCGAACATGCCTGGTGGGTATGGTCCGATCGCGGGGTGTTCGATGAACACGGGCGCCTGCTCGAAGTGCAGGCCGTGGGCCGCGACAACACCGAGGTACGCCGCTCGCAACAGCAACTCACACAAAGCGCGAAAATGGCCACCCTCGGCGAAATGGCCACCGGCCTGGCCCACGAAATCAACCAGCCGCTGAACGTGATGCGCATGGCCATCGTCAACGTGCTCAAGCGTCTGGGTAATGGTGATGTGCAGATCGACTACCTGACCGACAAACTCAATCGCATCGACGCCCAGGTGCAGCGCGCGGCGAAAGTGGTCGATCACATGCGCGTGTTCGGTCGCCGCTCGGAGGTCGAGCAGCAACTGTTCAATCCGGCTTCGGCCATCGAAGGGACGCTGTCGTTGCTCGCCGAAGGCATGCGCGGCAAAGGTGTCGACCTGCGGATCAGCGAAACCGGTTTTAGCGTGCAGGTGCGCGGTTATGTCGATCAGCTGGAACAGGTACTGATCAACCTGATGGTCAATGCCCGCGATGCGCTGCTCGGCAAACGCGAGAAGGACGCGTCATTCAAACCCTGGATTTCGATTTACGCCGAGCGCGATGAAAGCAAGGTGCGGCTGTGGGTTGAGGACAACGGTGGCGGCATCGACCCGCGTTTGCTGGAGCGCATATTCGAACCGTTCTTCACCACCAAACCGGTGGGCGTCGGCACCGGTCTGGGGCTGTCGGTGAGCTACGGCATCATTGAAAACATGGGCGGCCATTTGAGCGTGCGCAACTCGCTGGAGGGCGCACGTTTCTGCATCGAGTTGCCGATAGCGGCGGACGTTTAGATCACCAGATAAGCCTTGCCGGTCTGACCGCAGGTCATGTTGGCGCCGACGTCGACGTCCATCAGGTTGATGCCCAGGCTTTTCAGCAGGTTGTTGAGTAATGGGTCGAGCAACGGGCTGACGAGGTTGGTAATCAGTGGCTGCAAAATCGCCGTGACATCACTGATCAGGCTGGCCACGCCAGTGACGATGGCGCCCAGTGGATTGCTGCCCTGCGGTTTGTAAACGATCAGATTGATCCCCGCCAACGTGTTCGCCAGGCTGTTGACGATATTGCTCGACGGCGCCGCCGAGATCACGCTTGGCGGCAGTTTGAGGTTGGCCGGCGTGGCGAACGGCGTGCTGCTGGAATACAGCAGATCCTGAGCGTTTTGCGCGACGCTGGTATTGATCATGATCGCGATCCCGCCCGCCCCGTACTGCACGTGGGTGCTCTCGTCGCAACTGCCAATGCCGAGGATCTTGTGGCAGGTCACGGTGCCAAGATCGACCAGTGGCAACGGTGTGACCGTCGGTTCGGCGAGTGAGGAAAAGGCATTGGTCGGGTCGATCTTGCCGACCTTGAGGTCCGCGATCGAGGTGAGGGTATGGGCGGTCAGACTTTTCGTGCCCGCAGTGCCCGGGCCTGCCGGGCAGCTGTAATCGGTGACGTAGCTGACCGCCCCACCGGCATCCAGGGCGATGTCGATTTGCGGCGATGGCAACAGCAGCGGATCAAGCTGTTCGCAACCGGCACCCAGCAGACAACCGACCGAGTTGAGGGTCGCCACCAGATTCAGACTCAACAGCGCATTGAGGGTCGGGGTCAAAGTACCGACCAGCCCCAGTACGGCGTTGGTCAACCCGGTCACCCCGGTCAGCACCGGCAGATTCACCGAGAGCAGCGTGCGAATCTGCGCCGTGCGCACATAAATCCGGTCCGGCCCCAACGGATTGGCCTTGGCCCGCGCCGGATCGCCAATGGCCGAGAACTGCGGCGGCTCGATCACCTTGACCCGCACCGTGACATTCGCCAGTCCCAGCACGCTGATCGGCAAGGTCGCAGCCACCGCGCTCTTGCTGTTGGCCAGTTGCACCACGCCCTGAATCAATTGCAGCAGTTGCAGGTTGGCATCCAGCCCGGCCGCTGTCGTGCCGGTCTGCAACTGCAGGATGTCGCCGAGCTTGACCGGCGCCGCATTGATCGCCGCAACCTGCAATTGCCCCAGCGCAGTGATCACCGTGGCGGTCGCGCCGTTGAGCTGCACCACCGTCGCGGCCGCCTGAATCAGTTGGGTGACCGTGGCCTGGGTGTTGAGCAGTTGCGTGTAGTTACCGGCCGCGACGTTGAGGTTGATTGCCAGTTGGTTGAGGTAGCTGAGCAGGTTGATGTCGGTATTGAGCAGGCCATCCCAGCCCAGTGCCGTGAGGTTGACGTTGCCGCCGAGCAGCCCGGAGAACAGCGGATTGAGGATGTTCGATTGTGCGGTGTTGATGCTCGCAAGGTTGCTGCGGATGTTCAGTTGCGCAACCGTCGGTGTCGGCTGGGCGGCGACAGCCGAAGCATTCAGCGTGGTGTTCAGACTGACCGCCGAGCCCGTGAACAGCGCTTGTACCCCACCGGCAAAACTGGTGGTCACTGTGTGGCTGGCAGCGACTTTCACCGCCGTCGACTGCGTCGCATCGGCAGTGAACGCGCGCAGTCCGGTGGCGGCGGTCTGTACGCTGCCGCAAGTGGTCACCAGCGTGTTGTTGCCATCGACGATGTAGCCATTGCGCACGGCGCTTTGCCCGGCGTAAGTCGCGGCGCTGAGACCGGACTGGCAGTTGCCGCCGCGACTGACGGCTTCCAGCGCGGCACTGTCGACCACCCGCTGCAACTTGCGCTGCTCCATATACAGCCGACCGGTGTCGACCACCAACAGCATCAACACCAGCGCCAGACTGAGGGTCGCAGCCGCCATCAAGCCGATCGCCCCGCGTTGCCGGGCCTTGCCATTGAACTGCGTACGAGGCGACATGGCGCACTCCTTTGCTGGCGCGTTGCCGAGCGCTACCTCCGATGGTGGAATTGAGTGTAGACGGCGCTAGTGGCAACGCGCCATTTGGTGCTGCACAAAACCCTGCAGACCTCGCCTGCTCGCGAATGCGCTGTGTCATTCAACATGGAGGTGGCTGACACGCCGTCTTCGCGAGCAAGCCCGCTCCCACAGGGAGATTTGTGGCGGGGCAAAAAAACGGGAGCCTCTTGGGCTCCCGCTTTTTTACGGCGCACTAGCGCGGTGGATAGTTGGCCAATATCCGGCTGACGGTTTCGCGCACCGCGTTGCTGCGATCCTGCGGATTGGGCGTGCTGCTGAGCATCTGCTCGTCGCTGCCGCGCCACACCAGTTTGCCGTCCTTGCCGTCGAGCAGGTCGATCTGGATTGTTGCCACCTTGTAGGTGATGTTGCGGGTTTCGTTGTACATCGGCGCGCCCCAGTAACCGTTCCACGGGCCACCCCAACCGCCGCCGTAGTTGGTGGTCACTTGCTGCTGGCGATCCTCGACAATCAGGTAGGTCTGCACGCTCAGGTCGCCCTTGGCCCCCGCCGCGGCGGGACGCAAACCGCGCTGGTCGAGCTGATCGCTGACGGCCTGGCGGATGCGTTGCTCGGTCAGGTCGCTCTTGATCCGTGGATCATCCGGGCGATATTGCAGCGCGGGTTCTTTCCAGCTCCAGCTGCGATAGGCGGCGAAATCGCGGCTGGCGTCAAAGTCGTGATTGACCTGGTTGGCAGCGCAGGCACTGAGCAGCGCGGCCATGGCCAGTAAAGCGAGACGACGGAACATGGTTGTTCTCCGGTTGAAGGCCTGAACCTGCGAAGCGTTCTCACCTGAAGTCTAGCTCGGCGGATAGGCCGACAGGGCTTTTTCCAGAGCCTCGCGAATGGCATCGGTGCGCACCAGTTGGCTGCCCTGGTTGGCGGTTTCGGCGCTGGCGCTCCACACCGGTTGCCCGGTGCCGGCGTCGAACAGATTGACCTGCACCACCACGACCTGCTCCTGATAGGTGCGAACAATCGGCACAGTGTTATACATGCCGTAACCGTGTCCGTAGCGATCATAGCCACCGTATCCGCCGTAGTAGCCGTAGTCGTCCTGCACCTGACGCAAGCGGGTTTCCAGACGCAGGTTGGCGCTGACCAACAGGTCGGCCGGTCGGTTGTCGTGCAACGGCCGCAATCCGCGCTGATCCAGCGCATTGCTCACCGCTTCGGCCACTTGCGCCGAGTCGGCCCACGCCGTGCCCGGCGGCAACTGGCCGTTGAGCCAGGCCCAACTGCGATAGCGCCCGTAATCGCGTGGCGGTGCCGGATAAGCACTGCGATCAAAGGTGTTGGCCGCTTGCGGCGGTGCCGGCGGCAACGGCCGTGACTGCGCGACGTACGGGTTGCTGCCCTGGCAGGCGGCCAGCCCCAGGCAGATCAGCAATAAACCGGATTGAGCTTTCATGCGATGCTCCGATCAGATCGGCCGGCAGATCCAGTGCAAGTAACGCCCAAGCCCGGCGAAGCTTGGGTGGCGACGGTGAGCGAGCTCCATCTCCAGCAAATCCACGAGTTCGGCGCGAGCCTGGAATTCCACGGGCATGTAGTCGTGAAAAACCCGGATCCCGCTCTGGGTTTCGACCTGCCACAACCCTTCGAGTTGCGTTGCCAGCTCCCGCGGATCAAGCGGCTGCTGTGGGGTCAGGCTTTGCTTTTCACCGGCCATGGTGTTTTTGCGCATTTTCTTGAAATGGCCTTTGAGCAGGTTGCGATAAATCAGCGCATCCCGGTTGTAGAACGCCAGCGACAGCCAGCCGCCGGGGCTGGTCAGCTGATGCAGCACTGGCAGGATCGCATGGGGTTCGGCCAGCCATTCGAGTACGGCGTGGCAGATCACCAGATCGTAGGGTTCGGTGAGCTGACCGAGCAGCTCCTGCCACGGCGCCTGGATGAACGTCGCGCTCTGCCCGGCTTCGGCGAAGCGCTGGCGGGCTCCTTCGAGCATCGGTTCGGCCGGTTCGGTGAAGGTCACTTGATGGCCACGCTCGGCCAGCCACAGCGACATGTGGCCCAGACCGCCACCGATGTCCAGCACGCGCAATGGCCGGTCCGGCAACGCTTCGGCCAGGTCGGCCTGCAACACCGCCAGGCGAATCGCGCCTTTGGCGCCACCGTAGATTTTTTCGGCGAAACGGGTCGCCAACTGATCGAAATGCCGGTCGCTCATCAGCTGAACCGCCGTTCGCTGTCAGCCAGCTTGCTGCGCACCACTTCATTCATGTCCAGCCCCAACTCGCTGCACAGCAGCAACAGATACAGGACGATGTCACCGACTTCCTGCCCGGCATGCGCCAGTTTGTCCGCCGGCAACTGGCGCGACTGGTCTTCGGTCAGCCACTGGAAAATCTCCACCAGCTCGGACATTTCCACGCTGGCGGCCATGGCGAGGTTTTTCGGGCTGTGAAATTGTCGCCAGTCATTACGGTCGCGGATGGCGTGCAGGCGTTCGGTCAGTTCAACAAGGTTCATCGGGCTCTCCTGAAGGCGTATAGCTTCGGGGGGATACGCGTTGAAGGCAAGGCCCACGTAGGAGCTGCCGCAGGCTGCGATCTTTTGATCTTGCCCCTGAAACTCAACAGCCAAAGATCGCAGCCTGCGGCAGCTCCTACAGATTTTCCGTTCGGCGCAGCATTGGGCCATACTCCTGTCAGGGAACTCGGCCACCCGCGTTGTGGCCCAAGGCTCAGCTCTTTCATCAGGATGCACACATGCAGGTAGAAAGCTTTTTCGAATGGCTCGGCCAGGCACTCGGTTCGATCATCCGCTTCATCGTCGATGGCCTCAGCGGCCTGTTCAACATACTGAGCAACGCTGGCGGCAATTTTGTCGATGGCCTGGCGAAGACGCTGGGCATGGACACCTCGATCATCAGCATCCTCGCGCTGATTGTCGGCCTGATGCTGCTGTGGTCGGCGATTCGCGCGTTCATGAATGCGTCGATCATTGCCGGGATCATCTGGCTGCTGTTGGGGTTGTGGTTGTTGAGCTGGATCATCCATTAGCCCTTGTGGGAGCGAGCCTGCTCGCGAAGGCGTCAGATCAGTCAAAACTGTTCTGAATGACACAGCGCTTTCGCGAGCAGGCTCGCTCCCACATTGGTTTGCATCGCAGACCGCATGAATCGCTACAATCCCCGCTCCCCCAAGGAGCCCGCATGTCCAACCTGATTGCCGACTGGCGCGACCGTCCGACTCACCGCAAGGTCTGGGCGCTCGCCGCGCCGATGATTCTTTCGAATATTTCCGTACCGCTGGTGGCGCTGGTCGACAGCACCGTCATCGGCCACCTGCCCCACGCCCATCAGTTGGGCGCAGTGGCGGTAGGCGCCAGCCTCTACACCTTCCTCGCCTGGGCCATGGGCTTTCTGCGCATGGGCACCACCGGGTTTGCCGCCCAGGCCGCCGGGCGCAGCGATGGCGCGGCGTTGCGGCAGATTCTGTTGCAGGGTTTACTGCTGGCGCTGGGACTGGCAATCGTGCTCGGCACGCTCGGCGTGCCGTTGAGCGGCGTGGCCCTGCACGTCATGCAGCCGTCGGCGGAACTTGATCAACTGACCCGCGAGTTCTTCCACACCCGGTTATTCGGGCTGCCCGCAGCGCTGGCCAGTTACGCCCTGGTCGGCTGGTTCCTCGGCACTCAGAACGCCCGGGCGCCGCTGGCGATTCTGCTGAGCACCAACCTGATCAACATCGCTCTGAACCTGTGGTTCGTGATTGGCCTGGAATGGGGCGTGGTCGGCTCGGCCCGGGCCTCGGTGATCGCCGAGTGGAGCGGTGCCCTGCTTGGCCTGTGGCTGACCCGTGGCGCCTTGCGCGCCTATCCCGGGCACATCGCCTGGGCGGCCTTGAAGTTGTGGCAGAACTGGCGCCCGTTGCTGGCGGTCAACCGCGACATTTTCATCCGCAGCCTGGCGCTGCAATCGGTATTTTTCCTGATCACCGTGCAAGGCGCGCGTTTGGGCGATGCCACGGTGGCGGCCAATGCCCTGCTGCTCAACGGCCTGCTGCTGACCGCCCATGCGCTGGACGGTCTGGCGCATGCGGTCGAAGCCTTATGCGGGCACGCGATCGGCGCCCGCGATCGCCTCGCCCTGCGCCGCTCATTGGTGGTGGCCGGCGGCTGGTCGTTGCTGGCCAGCCTCGGATTTGCCGCGTTGTTTCTGCTGGCCGGGCATTTGTTCATCGAAATGCAGACCGACATCCAGAGCGTGCGCGACACCGCGTTCATTTATCTGCCGTATCTGGCGGTGTTGCCGCTGATTGCGGTCTGGAGCTACTTGCTCGACGGCCTGTTCATCGGCGCCACCCGCGCCCGGGAGATGCGCAATGGCATGCTGCTGACCGTCGCTCTGCTGCTGCCGTTTGCCTGGGCGCTGCAAGGGTTGGGCAATCACGGGCTGTGGATAACGTTCCTGCTGTTCATGATCTTGCGCAGCCTGACGCTCGGCGTATTGGCCCTGTGGCTGCGCCGCGACGACGGCTGGTTCAGCGGCGCCGCTCACTGAGCCGGCGTGTGTTTGACGAACGCGACGACCTGCTCAAGCACCGGCGCCAGGTGCCGAAGCGGCCGCGACAGGCTCGCCACCAGCGTCACATGACTGGGGCGCGAGTAGTACAGATCCTGCACCGGCACACCGGCCTCGCGCAGTTTGCGCGCGAGGCCGGCGGTGTTGCGCGTCGGGTTGACCAGATTATCTTTGGTCGCAGCGATCAGCAGCGCCGGAGGCTCGCCCTGCCGGACATGGTTGATCGGCTGCGATTGCGGCGGTGAGTCAGGCCAGAAGAATACCGGGCGCACATCGGCATTCTTGATCGGCAGAAAATCGTACGGCCCGGCCAGGCCAATCCAGCCGCTAAGGTCTTTCGACGACATGCCCACCGCACCGAGCAGCGCAGGGTCGAGCGCCAGCATCGCCGCATTGTAGGCCCCGGAACTGTGGCCCATCAGGAACAGGCGTTGCGGGTTGCCGGAGAACGCGCGGATATGCGCCCGGGTCCAGGCCACTGCCCGTGCCGAGTCTTCAAGAAACAGCGGATAGCGCACTTGCGGGTACAGCCGATAATCCGCCAGCACCGCGACGATCCCCCGCGACGCCAGCGCCTCGCCGACAAAGGCGTAATCGCCGCGATCACCGCTGTTCCAGCTGCCACCGTAAAAAAACACCACCACCGGTGCGCCCTCCAGTGGCTGGCGTGGCACGTAGACGTCGAGCTTCTGCCGTGGATCTTCGCCGTAGGCAATGCCCGCCGTTCGCTGGAACGTGTCATCGGGTGTCAGCGCATTGAGCACCTTGACCGGCGAACACCCCGACAGCACCAGCAGCAGGCACCCGCCGAGGATTGAACCAAACCGTTGCCACAGCGGGTTTGTCATGGGTGCCACACCTCAAGATTGATCGTTCTGCCAGTGCCGCCGCACATGGTCGAGCCGTGCCTGCTGGCTCAGCCCGCCCGGCACGTCCGGCAGTTGCGTCCGGGGATGCTGCAAGCGTAGCCATAACCAGCCATCCAGCACCGCGCGGTCGCTGAAACCCAGGCTCAGGCCCTCCTGCACATGGGAGGCCATCCGCGCATAGTCGGTTCCCATGGATTGGCACCAGCGCCAGATGTGTTGTTCCAGCAGACAGTTTTGCAAGCGTTCGCGCTGGCGCCGGGTCAGGCTTTCGTCGACGCTCAGCGGCTCGACCGCCCATTGCGGATTGCGCAGTTGCTGCCAGCCTTCACTGCCAATGGCGAGGTCAGCCCAGGTACCACCGAACCAGCGCAGCAGTTGGATCGGCCCGAGCCAGCGGCTCAGGTCGGCGGCATCACAGGCATCGAAGAAGTAACTGGCTGTCTGCCGGTTGTAGTAACCGAGCAAGGCGCGATGATTGAGCCCGAACGAGACGGTCAGCATCCGTCGCAAATGACTCAGAAGAATCTGCCACGAGGCATCGCTCGCGATCAGCAGACCTCGCCAGGTCTGCGGATCACGGTGACACAGCGCCGCCAGTGCCGGGCACTCGTGCAGGTCGACCAGCAGCGGCCCGAGCTCGCTTACCGCCTGAAATTCGGTGCCCTCGAACAGCCGCGTGCAATGGACGGCGGCGAACCCCTGACGCAACGTCGTCAGCGCCTGCTGCGCATCGGCGCCATCGAGCAGCAGCCACTGTGTCTGCGGGGTGAATGGCGCGCCGCTCAAGTGGCGCCGCCCTGTCCCAGCGACGCGACCAGCCGGCAACTGCAGATTGTCGCCGTGCAGTGGTTATAACTGCCACCGCCGGGCACCAGACACAACAGCAACAGCGGTTCGGCGGACATCAACCACCGCGCCAGACCTGCACTCGGCAGAACGTCCGGCAGCACCGGAGGCTCCTGGCAGTCTTCGATCAGGGCCGGTTCCTGCAACACACCACTGATCACCGGCTGATCCGGATCGCCCTCAAGAAAACTCACCACCACCTCGACGCCCTCGTCCAACGCTGCCGGCGAAGTCTCGCTCAACGCCGCAGAAAGGGGCAGCCAGCAGTGACTGGCAGCAGCGCCTTCCCCCTGATAGAGCCAGTCAAACTGCACCGCTACCGACCGCCATTCGTCAGGTTGGGGCTCAGCGACGGTCACCACCCAGGCCCGTTGCAGACTGTGCATGCGCGGTGGTGTAGCAGGGCTCGTCGGCGGGGCAAGAGGCGCCTGGGCCGAGGCAAGAATTCGGTTGCTGTATGGCGGTTCGCTGGCCGGATCAGCACGATGCTCGATCCGGTTCAGCAGCCAGCGGCGGTTGCACTCGGCGAACGGATGTGCGCTCAGTGCCAGCCACCGCGCGCTGCGCAAGGTTGGCAGATCACTGTGGCCGTGGGCTTTGCCGGGCCGAGCCAAACGCTCCTGGATATCGCTGGCATCCACTTGCATCTGCCAGCGCCGGACACTCGGCGAGTTCGCGTCATTGTCCACAGATGCCCCGCCAGCCAGCGGAAACCTTGCGGGATCATCAACGAAGACCAGGCAGTGCCCGTCAGGCCGATGCTCGAAGTAGTAGTCAATTCGCGCCTGCGCGCACAGCCGCTGCACGAACTGCAGGTCCGACTCGCGGTATTGGGTGCAAAACGTGCGTACCGGGTATTCGCCGTGCAAATCAAAACGCCGTTGCGCGCCAGCGATACCGTGCTCCTTGAGGACCTGTGCGAGGATCTGCGGCACACACTGGCTGCTGAAAATGCGCTGACTGAAACGCAGCGCCAGACAACTCAACTTCGGTCCCAGCGTCACTCGGCACAACCGCACCCCCGCCTCGTGCTCATGCTGCACGACGCTCTGCAATTGCCCGCTCAGGCCATTGTGCCTGGGGCCGAAATGCAGGAATGCCGAGCGGTACAGCAGACCGGCCAGGTCCAGTTGCGGGTCATCGATCAACAGGTCGATGTCAAACGCAAAAGGTTCGCTGATGCCCTCACTGCCGGTAAAGGCCAGCACCTCGAAGGGGTCGGGCAGCCCCGTTACATCGAGACGAAACGACGGCTCGTTGACTGATTCGAACATGGGCGGATCTCTACAGGAGGGGCGGCCGGGGATTCTCGCCGAGAGACATGGCCGAGTAGAGAGCTGAAGTACAACTTAGGAAATGACCTACGCGAAAAGCAGACGGGATCACTTCACCGGCTGTGGCAGGCAGTTATTTCGCGGGAAATTTGGGAGATGTCCCACCGGGTCATCCGAATTTTCCACCGCTTTCGTGGAAATTTCAGACAACCCGGTGCAACAGCACCTGTCTCAGGAAGACAGGTAGGAGGAGCGGGTCAGACCCAGACGCAAGGCATCGAGGAACTGCGTGCGTTCGCTGGCACTGATGCGGGCACTGGCGCACTTGTCACGGTAGTGGGTCATCAGTTCTTCCGGCGACAAGTGCACGTAGCGCAGCATGTCTTCGATGGTGTCGTGGGTCTCGATACCGGCGTGGTACACGCTGCCATCGGCGTTCTGATAGATGTTCACCGAGTCGGTGTCACCGAACAGGTTGTGCATGTCGCCGAGGATTTCCTGATAGGCGCCGACCAGGAACACCCCCAGCAGATAGTCTTCACCTTCGTTCAGACCGTGCACCGGCAGGCTGGTCTCGATGCTCTGCTCATCGACGTACTGGTTGATTTTGCCGTCGGAGTCGCAGGTCAGGTCTTGCAGCACGGCACGACGCAGCGGCTCTTCGTCCAGACGATGCAGCGGGATGATCGGCAGTACCTGATCGATCGCCCAGGTATCCGGCAGGCTCTGGAACACCGAGAAGTTGCAGATGTACTTGTCGGCCAGCTTGTCGTTGAGTTCGTCGAGCACCTGGCGGTGCGAACGCTGACGGGCTTTCAACGAGTTATGCAGGCGACGGCACACCGCGAAGTAGCACTGCTCGGCCAGGGCTTTTTCAGCAAGGGTCAGTTTGCCGTCGGCGTACTGCGAGGCCACGTCGCTCATGTAGTGCGTCGCGCGCCAGTAAGTCTCGGTGACCATTTCGATGTCGGTCGGGCCGAGCAGGTCAACCAGCCACTGCACGGTTTCCGGTAGGGCTTCCTTGTTTTCGATCTGTGGCACGTCGTCGTTGTGCTTCTCGACGTCAGTCACTTGCACCACCAGCATCGCGTGGTGTGCGGTCAGCGAACGGCCGCTTTCGGAGAAGATGTGCGGATGCGGCAGGCTCTGCGCGTCGCAGAATTCCTTGAGCATGCCGACCACGACACCGGCGTAGTCGTCCATGTCGTAGTTGATCGAACTGGCATTGCGCGAGTGGGTACCGTCGTAGTCGACACCCAGACCGCCGCCGACGTCGATGTGATCGACCGGCAGGCCAAGGTTGCGCAGCTCGCCGTAGTAACGGATCGCTTCCTTGAAACCGTGCTGGTAGTCAGCCAGGTTGGCAATCTGCGAACCCATGTGGAAGTGCAGCAGGCGAATGCCCTGATCCAGGCCCGCGGCGCGGAAACGCTCGACCACCGACAGCAGTTGCGCCGCCGACAGACCGAACTTGGATTTCTCGCCACCGGTGTCCGCCCACTTCGACGACGCCAGCGACGACAGGCGCACGCGCAGGCCGACCTGTGGCTTGACCTTGAGCGAGGCCGCTTCTTCGATCACCAGGCCGACTTCGGATTCTTTCTCGATGACGATGAACACGTTGTGGCCGAGCTTCTGGCCCATCAGCGCCAGACGGATGAACTCGCGGTCCTTGTAACCGTTGCAGACGATGGTGCCGCCCTTCGGCGCCAGCGCCAGCACCGCCAGCAGCTCAGGCTTGGAGCCGGCTTCCAGACCGATGGAAACGTTCTGGGTGGCGATGATGTTCTCGATCACCGCTTCCTGCTGGTTGACCTTGATCGGGTACAGCGCGGTGTACTTGCTCTGGTATTCCAGGCGCTCGATGTTCGAGTCGAAAGCACCGGTCAGCTGACGGACGCGGTCTTGCAGGATGTCGGGGAAACGTACCAGCAACGGCAGGGACAAGCCGCTCTTGCGCAGTTGGTCGACTTGTTCGAACAGGTCGATAGGCGAACTGCTCGGGCCGTTCGGACGAACTTCGACGCGACCGGCGTCATTGATCGCGAAATACCCGGCCCCCCAATGGCGAATCCCGTAAACACTGCGGCTGTCCGCAACTGTCCATTGGCTGCCATCGTCTTTGCGTGTGCGTCGTACGGACATCGAAGTCCCCTATAAAGAAGTCATAGTGCGTCGCCTGATCGCAGGCCGGCGCAGTCTAAAGAATGAAAATGACGGTTCGTCAGCGCGGCGGTAGACCGCGCTGACCGCGTGTAGTTTAGAAACCGGTCATGAACAGGCTCTGTGAAAACCATGGAGACGACGCCGGATCTGAACTGCTTCAGTGCCGGATCAAGCCGCAGATGGATTTCACAGAGGCTGCTAGCCGCCGGACTTCTTCGCTTTGAAACCGTGTTTGATCAGCTCTGCCAAGAGTAGCTCGACATGATCGCCCTGGATTTCGATGACCCCGTCCTTCAACGCCCCACCGGTGCCGCAACGTTTCTTCAACGTTGTCGCCAGTTCCTTCAGGGCGTCTTCGGCCAGCGGCACGCCGGTGATGGTGGTCACCGTTTTGCCGCCACGGCCCTTGCTCTCGCGACGCACGCGGGCAATGCCGTCCCCGGCCGGGATCACGGTTTGTTTGCAGATACAGGCGTCCACCGGTTTGCTGCATTCCGGGCAATGACGACCTGCGTCGGTGGAAAATACCAGGCCGCCCAGGGCGGCGAAGGATGCGGCTTTTTTGGCCACCGGCAATCCTCTTGGGAGGACAAAGACTGATCGCGACCTTGGGCAAGGTCATCGACCGCGAAGCCCCACTCAGGCAGGGGCAGCGCTACTGCACCGAAACAATTGAACCGCTCGACTTCGACCTGCAGGAGCTGTCGAGTGCAACGAGGCTGCGATCTTTTGATCCTGGTCTTCAAAAATCAAAAGATCGCAGCCTTCGGCAGCTCCTACAGGCCTGTCATCGTTCAGGCCCACATCAAACCATTCGGTGCAGCTTGAAAAGGTCGCGCAGTGTAACGGCAAAAAGCGCAATTGCTAAGAGCCAATCGGCGCCAATTTATGTGTTCTTTGCGACGTCGCTTTGCTGCGCCTTCAGATAGCGCTTCAACGCGGCCAGAGAGTCCGGGCAGTAAGGCTTTTGCTCGATTTCCAGCAGCACCTGTTCGACCGGAATGAAGCGTGCTTCCAGCACTTCTTCCGGCTGCAGTTTCAGCGGGCCGTCCCACACCGCGGAAAACGCCGAGCACCACAGGCGATTGCCGGTGTCCTCGAAGAAGAAATGATCGTGGGCAGTCAGTTCCACCCCACTCACCCCCAACTCCTCTTCCAGCTCGCGGGCCGCCGATTCGGCGTAGGTCTCATCGGCCTGGACCATGCCGCCGGCCGCCACGTCCCAGTAACCGGGATAGATCGCCTTGCTCAAGGTGCGCCGATGCACGCAGAGCTCACCGGCACTGTTGAACAGCATGATGTAAGTGCCGCGACCGATCAGCCCACGCTCACGCAGATCGGCCCGCACCAGGGCGCCGAGCAGGTTGTCCTGCTCGTCGACCCAGGCGATCTGTTCAGCATCGGAGGCGGCGCGATGGGCCGCCTCTTTGGCGCTCTCGTCCATGACTCAGCCCTGATTGAGCAGTTGACGCAGATCGATCACGGCGGCGTTGGCCCGGGAGATGTAGTTGGCCATGACCAGCGAGTGGTTGGCCAACACGCCGAAGCCGCTGCCGTTGAGAATCATCGGGCTCCAGACCGGCTCCTGCGAGGCTTCCAGCTCACGAATGATCTGGCGCACGCTGACCGTGGCGTTCTTCTTCGCCAGCACATCGGCGAAATCGACTTCGATGGCGCGCAGCAGGTGCGACAGCGCCCAGGCCTGACCGCGTGCTTCATAGAACACGTTGTCGATCTGCATCCACGGAGTCTCGACCACTTCTTCGTCAACCTGCGGCACTTCGCCCACCGCCGGCACTTCGGTTTTCAGTGCGGTGTTGAGCTTGACCCGGCCAACACTGGCGGACAGACGTTGCGACAGCGAACCCAGGCGAGTGCCGACATCGCCCAGCCAGTTGTTCAGGTTGTCGGCGCGGGCGTAGAACAAGGCGTTTTTCTGCGTTGGATCAGACAGACGCGCCTGATAACGGCTCAGGGAGTTGATGCCTTCCTGATACTCCGATTCGCTCGACGGCAGGATCCAGCTCTTGTTGTCGAAGTTGAAACGCGGTTCGGCCTTGGCCAGATCGGCGTCTTCAGCCGACTGCGACTGCGAACGGGCGAAGTCTTTGCGCAGCGCCCGGGTCAGGTCACGCACTTGCACCAGCACGCCGTATTCCCAGCTCGGCGTGTTGTCCATCCACAGGCCTGGCGGGAAGCGGTCGTTGGAAATGTAGCCACCCGGCTTGTTCAGCAGCGTGCCGGCAACAGTCTTGAGGGTTTCGACCGTGGTGTAGCCGACCACCATTTGCTTGCCTTCTTTCTCGGCAGCCGCCTGGGCATTTTGTGCCACCGGGAACAGCGCGGGCTCCTGGCTCCAGTACCAGCCCAGGCCAATGGTCACCAGCAGATAAATGCCGATCAGCGTGGCCAGCGCGCGGCTGAACAGCAGCCCGCCCACGTAGCTGCGGGTGGCCGACTTCGGTTCAGCGGCACGTTCAGGCGCGCTGCCCGCGCGGTTCTTCCAGTCCAGCATGGCGATATCCTTTCAATCACTTGGGTTCAACGGTTCGACCACAACCATACAACAACGTGCCAAGGCCGGGCACCCGCCATCGAAGAGAAGCAGAAAATCCACGGAGAGCGCGACTTCAAGCTGCGAACTTTCTAAGGGTTTCCCTGATGCATCGTCCACGCTAAAAGTCGGCACGCCGTCGTCAAGGATCAATCCAAACCTGCACCATAGCGGTGTTGCCAAAGTTTTTTTCGCTGACCAAGCCGCCCGACGCGCCCGGTTTCAGGGGACTTCATCGACGAACGGGTCGAATCCAGCACCAACTGGTCAGAAACTGAATTGTGCAGCACCGCAGATTATTGACGCACGACACTCATATAAGGGAAAAGAGGTGCTAGCATAGAGCCACCAGTCGATCTCAGCATGCGCCCTAACTAGTAGTCAGGATATGACCGAGCCAGAAGACCCCAGCCGTGAGCGCCTCAAGCACCACTTTGCCCAGCGGGTAATTCATCAGGCACGTCAGATTCTTGAGATATGGCAGCGCCTGCAACGCAGTGAGTGGTCCACTGCCGACCTCGCCGAACTGAGCGAAGCGAACTTGCGCCTGCTGCGTTTTGCCGAGCGCTTCGAGCAGCCCGAGCACACGCAACTGGCTCATCACATCAGCCAGTCGCTGGAAGCGGTGGACGCCAATCGCGGGCGTCTGAGCAGCGGCCTGATCACCGACCTCAATCGCTTGATGCAGCGCCTGTCCCGCACCGGTCTGCGCCATGGCGATCAACTCGACCAGACCTTCCTGCCGCCGCTGCGCAAACCAATCTACGTGATGCTGCAGGATCACGACCGCGCCGAACGCCTGGCCAAGCAGCTGGAATTCTTCGGGCTGACCGCACAGGCGCTGGACAGCGTCGCCGCATTTCGCTCCTCGATGGTCGAGCGCTTGCCGGCCGCAATCGTCATGGACGTGGACTTCAGCGGCGCCGGTGTCGGCCTGCAACTGGCCGCCGAAGCCCAGGTCGGTCTGGAAGAACCGCTGCCGCTGCTGTTCTTCAGCCTGCACGAAACCGACACCCCGACCCGCCTCGCCGCCGTGCGCGCTGGCGGCCAGGAATTCCTCACCGGCACCCTTGAAGCGTCGAGCCTGCTGGAGAAGATCGAAGTCCTGACCTGCGTCGCCCAGTACGAACCTTATAAAGTGCTGATCATCGACGACTCCCGCGCCCAGGCCCTGCACACCGAACGCCTGCTCAACAGCGCCGGAATCGTCACGCGTACCCTGATCGAACCGATCCAGGCGATGGCCGAACTGGCGGACTTCCAGCCGGACCTGATCATCCTCGACATGTACATGCCGGCCTGCACCGGCACCGAACTGGCCAAGGTCATTCGCCATAACGACCGTTACGTCAGCGTGCCGATCATCTACTTGTCCGCCGAGGACGATCTGGACAAGCAGCTCGACGCGATGAGCGAGGGCGGCGACGACTTCCTGACCAAGCCGATCAAGCCGCGACATCTGATCACCACCGTGCGCAACCGCGCCGCCCGTGCGCGCAACCTCAAGGCGCGGATGGTCCGCGACAGCCTCACCGGCCTGTACAATCACACGCACATCCTGCAATTGCTCGAAGACTGCTCGTTCCGCGCCCGGCGCGAGAACAAACCGCTGAGCTTTGCCATGCTCGACATCGACCACTTCAAACGGGTCAACGACAGCCACGGCCACCCGATGGGCGACCGAGTGATCAAGAGCCTGGCGCTGTTCCTCAAGCAACGCTTGCGCAAGACCGACTTCATCGGTCGTTACGGCGGCGAAGAGTTCGCCATTGTCATGCCCGACACTGATATAGAAGCCGCGCACAAAGTGCTCGACGAGATCCGCCAGCGCTTTGCCGAAATCCACTATCCGGCGCAGCCGCAGGATTTGTGGTGCACCTTCAGCGCCGGCGTGGTGGAAATGCACGAAGACTCCGACAGCCTGATGATGGCCAGCCAGGCCGACGAAGCGCTGTACCGCGCCAAGGGTGCCGGACGCAATCGGGTGCAGACCGCGCGCGACTCAAAGCAAAGTGCCACCTTTTCATCGGAATCCACCGATTCGGTCATAACCCTGTAACAGAACCGCAATAAATTCAGGCGCTTACCATTTCTGCCGTTGGTAGCCGTCATGCGCCTGAAGTTGCTCACCAATCTCAACACCCTGCTGCTGGTCGCCGTCTGCGTGGCCCTCGGCGCAACGCTGTGGTGGTCGCAAAAAGCCCTGGAGCGTCCGTATCTGTTGATGGAGCGCTACCTGGGCCTGTCGCAGCAATTTCAGAATGACGTGGCGCGCAATGTCGAGGACTACCTCGCCAGCGGCGACGCCCTGCGCCTGAGCAGTGCCAGCCAGGCCATCGACGGCTTGCAGAGGGAACTCGGTGAACTGCCACCGGCGCTAACCGAGACCCTGCGCCCGAGCCTGTCGAGCCTGGAAGCATTCAGCAAAACCGACCTGCTCGCCGCCGGCAAACTGGCCGGTGATCCGCAGGCACTGCTGCTGCAAGCCGAACGCGAACTGAGCGCCAGCCTCGATCAACTCAGCACCTACGCCAATGGCAACGCGACGTACCTGACGCCGCTGCTCGTCGCTGCGCAGCATCTAGGCAAGCTGTCGCTGGCCCGCGACAAACTGGTCAGCAGCGGCCGCAGTGAACTGGCGGCCGATGTCGAGCGTGAAGTCGACAATATCCGCACCCAGGCTCAGGCCATCGATGCCCTGCCCCTGCTCGGCGTGGTCGCCAAGAATGAATCCGGCAGCGATGATTTCGCCGCGATGATGGGCATCGAAAGCACCGAAAAAGCCGCTGCCGAAGACGCCGGCATCGGCCTCAAGCGTGAACTTAACAGCCTGCTCGGCCGCTACCCGGCGGAGCTGGCACGCACCCGCGAGCAGATCCAGAAACGCACCGAACTGAGCACCGCGACCCACCTGAAAATCGCCGCCGTGCAACAGGCGATCGCGGGACTCGAACCGGTGGTGCGCGCCCAGCACGGACAGATCCAGGGCGAAGTACGCCTGATGCAGGGCGTGATGATCGGCCTGATTCTGCTGATCGCGCTGCTGATCGACACCTTGCAGCGGCGCCTGGCGCGCACCCTGACCAACCTTGCTCCGGCGCTGTCGACCTGGGCCGAAGGCGATTTCAGTCGCGACATTCATTTGGGCAAAACCAACCGCGAACTGCATGACATTGAGGCTTCGCTCAACCGCTTGCGCGCGTATCTGGTAGATCTGGTCGGGACGATTCGCGGTAACGCCGAACAGGTCGCCGACAGCAGCCGCACCCTGGCCGAACTGAGCAACAACCTGCACTCCGGTGCCGAGCATCAGGCCGGCGACACTGCGCTGATCCGCGATTCACTGGGTGAGCTGGAAGCGACGATTCAGCAGGTCGCCGGCGATGCACGGCAAGCTGCCGATGCCAGCCGCCATGCCGGGCTGGCCGTGGAGCACGGGCAAACCGTGATCGGCCAAAGCCTCACCGGCCTGCACGCGCTGGTTGGCGAAGTGCAAGGCAACGCGCAGATGATCGAGCACCTGGCCGAAGAGTCGGCGACCATTGGTGGCGTGCTGACGGTGATCCGTTCGATCGCCGACCAGACCAACCTGCTTGCCCTGAACGCGGCAATCGAAGCGGCGCGGGCCGGGGAAATGGGCCGTGGCTTTGCTGTGGTGGCCGAGGAAGTGCGCTCACTGGCACAACGCACGGCCGGCGCGACAGCGGAAATCCAGACGCTGATCGCCGGCCTGCAAGCCGCCGCCCGACAATCGGTCGAAGGCATGCGCGCGCAGGTCGAACACGCCGAAGCCACAGCCAATCAGGCACAAGCGGCGGACGGCGCGCTGGATAAAATCGTCGGCGCGATCCAGACCATTTCCGACACAGCGATCCGCATCGCCGAGATCACCGCGCAGCAGAGCGGCGCGGTCAGCGAAATCCGTGATCACAGCGAGCGGATCCATCAATTGGGCGGCGATAACCTGCTGCGCATCGGCGAGGGTCGCGAACAGGGGGAGAACTTGCTGGTACTGGGTGGGCAACTGCATACCGCCGTGCAGGCCTTCCGCGTCTGACACCAACCTCTGTAGGAGCTGCCGAAGGCTGCGATCCTTTGATCTTGCTTCTAAAAATAAAAAGATCGCAGCCTTCGACAGCGCCTACAGGACGAGATGAATGACCAGATCAAATCACTCAGTCACAAATTTCGCGTAAACATCGGTCATCGTGCTGGCTATTGCAGAGAACTGGACAGTCACAAAGCCTTTGCGGCATAGTCGCCGGGTTCTGACGACTGCTCATTCATAACAAGGAACATGCAGATGGCAACGCTACTGGTGCTGCACGGCCCCAACCTGAACCTGCTCGGCACCCGCGAACCCGGCACTTACGGTTCAACGACCCTGGCGCAGATCAATCAGGATCTGGAGCGCCGCGCCCGTGAAGCCGGCCATCATCTGCTGTATCTGCAAAGCAACGCCGAGTACGAATTGATCGATCGCATCCACGCCGCTCGCGGTGAAGGTGTGGATTTCATTCTGATCAATCCAGCAGCTTTTACGCACACAAGTGTCGCATTACGTGACGCGCTGCTGGGAGTGAGCATCCCATTCATCGAAGTGCATTTGTCCAACGTGCACAAGCGCGAACCTTTCCGCCATCACTCTTACTTCTCCGATGTAGCGGTGGGAGTGATCTGCGGCCTTGGCGCCAGCGGTTACCGACTGGCCCTGGAGGCCGCACTAGAGCAGCTTGAAACACAGGCAACGACTTGAACCACAAGCGTTAAACGCCCCTGACCGACCCTTGGGAGTTGATGATTCATGGATATCCGTAAAGTTAAGAAACTGATCGAATTGCTGGAAGAGTCCGGCATCGACGAGCTCGAGATCAAGGAAGGCGAAGAGTCCGTACGCATCAGCCGTCACAGCAAGACCCCGGCTCAGCAGTACTACGCTCCGGCGCCGATGCAGGCTCCGGCCGCCGCACCTGCCGCCGCTGCTGCTCCAGTGGCTGCTGCCGCTCCGGCTGCCGCTGCTGCTCCGGCACTGAACGGCACCGTGGCCCGCTCGCCAATGGTAGGCACCTTCTACCGCAAATCTTCGCCAACCTCGCCAGCCTTCGTTGAAGTCGGCCAGACCGTGAAGAAAGGCGACACCCTGTGCATCGTCGAAGCCATGAAGATGATGAACCACATCGAAGCTGAAACCAGCGGTGTGATCGAATCCATCCTCGTCGAAGACGGCCAGCCGGTTGAGTACGACCAACCGCTGTTCACCATCGTTTGAACTGCGGAGAGCCTTTGATGACTGCGAAGTTGGAAAAAGTTCTGATCGCTAACCGCGGTGAGATCGCCCTGCGGATTCTGCGTGCCTGCAAAGAGATGGGCATCAAGACCGTCGCCGTTTACTCCAAGGCCGACAAAGAGCTGATGCACCTGGGTCTGGCAGACGAATCCGTCTGCATCGGCCCGGCTTCTGCCGCTCAGTCCTACCTGCACATCCCGGCCATCATCGCTGCCGCTGAAGTGACTGGCGCCACCGCCATTCACCCAGGCTACGGTTTCCTCGCGGAAAACGCCGATTTCGCCGAACAGGTCGAGAACTCCGGCTTCGCCTTCATCGGCCCGAAAGCCGAAACCATTCGTCTGATGGGCGACAAGGTGTCGGCCAAGCACGCGATGATCGAAGCTGGCGTGCCGACCGTTCCAGGCTCCGACGGCCCGCTGCCGGAAGACGAAGAAACGGCGCTGCGCATCGGTCGTGAAGTCGGCTACCCGGTGATCATCAAGGCCGCTGGCGGTGGTGGTGGTCGCGGCATGCGTGTGGTGCACAAGGAAGAAGACCTGATCGCCTCGGCCAAGCTGACCCGCTCCGAAGCTGGCGCGGCGTTCGGCAACCCGATGGTCTATCTGGAAAAATTCCTGACCAACCCGCGTCACGTCGAAGTTCAGGTACTGTCCGACGGCCAGGGTCACGCCATCCATCTGGGCGACCGCGACTGCTCGCTGCAACGTCGTCACCAGAAAGTTCTCGAAGAAGCGCCGGCACCGGGCATCGACGAGCAGGCGCGTCAGGAAGTGCTGGCACGCTGCGTCAAGGCGTGCATCGACATCGGCTACCGTGGCGCCGGCACGTTCGAGTTCCTGTACGAGAACGGTCGTTTCTACTTCATCGAAATGAACACCCGCGTTCAGGTGGAGCACCCGGTTTCAGAAATGGTCACCGGTATCGACATCGTCAAGGAGATGCTCAGCATCGCCGCTGGCAACAAGCTGTCGTTCACCCAGGATGACGTGGTTATCCGCGGTCACTCGCTGGAGTGCCGGATCAACGCTGAAGACCCGAAAACCTTCATGCCGAGCCCGGGCACGGTCAAGCATTTCCACGCTCCAGGCGGCAACGGCGTTCGCGTCGATTCGCACCTGTACAGCGGTTATGCGGTTCCACCGAACTACGACTCGCTGATCGGCAAGCTGATCACTTACGGCGCGACCCGCGACGAAGCCATGGCGCGCATGCGCAATGCCCTGGACGAAATCGTGGTGGACGGGATCAAGACCAACATCCCGCTGCACCGTGATCTGACCCGCGACGAAGGCTTCTGCAAAGGGGGCGTGAACATTCACTACCTCGAGCACAAGCTGGCTGGCGACAAGCACTAAGCTTCAGCCCGCACCAGACAAGGCCGCCTTCGGGCGGCTTTGTTGTTTCTGCAGCAAAGTCAAAAGATCGCAGCCTTCGGCAGCTCTTACAGGAGAATGCATTCGAAATGTAGGAGCTGCCGAAGGCTGCGATCTTTTGCTTTTCAACCAAGTTCGTCTTCTTTGGCGCGCTCGCGTAAACTTGCGCGCTTCTCGCTGGCCGCTAGGCTGCAATCATATTTTTTCAAAGGTGCCCGCCATGCCTTGGCTGCAAGTACGTCTCGCCATCAGCCCGGAACAAGCCGAAACCTACGAAGACGCTTTCCTTGAAGTCGGCGCCGTTTCGGTGACCTTCATGGACGCCGAAGATCAGCCGATCTTCGAGCCGGAACTCAACACCACCCCGCTGTGGGCGCACACGCACCTGCTGGCCCTGTTCGAGGGCGGCACCGAGCCTGCGCCGGTGCTGGCGCATCTGGAACTGCTGACCGGCAGCCCGCTGCCCGAGCATCACAGCGAAGTCATCGAAGACCAGGATTGGGAACGTAGCTGGATGGACGGTTTCCAGCCAATGCGTTTCGGTCAGCGCCTGTGGATCGTGCCGAGCTGGCATGCCGCGCCCGAGCCTGATGCGGTCAACCTGCTGCTGGACCCGGGCCTGGCATTCGGCACCGGCACTCACCCGACTACCGCCCTGTGCCTGGAATGGCTCGACGGTCAGGACCTGAAAGACTGCAACGTGCTGGACTTCGGCTGCGGCTCGGGGATTCTGGCGATCGCCGCCCTGCTGCTCGGCGCCAAAGAAGCGGTCGGCACCGACATCGACGTGCAGGCGCTGGAAGCCTCGCGCGATAACGCCGGGCGCAACAATATTGCCGACGAGCTGTTCCCGCTGTACCTGCCGGAAGATCTGCCGCAGGTCAAAGCCGACGTGCTGGTGGCCAACATTCTGGCCGGCCCGCTGGTTTCCCTGGCGCCGCAGCTGTCCGGCCTGGTCAAGTCCGGCGGGCGTCTGGCGTTGTCCGGGATCCTCGCCGAACAAGGCGAAGAGGTCGCTGCAGCCTATGCGCAGGACTTCGATCTGGACCCGATCGCCAATCGTGATGGCTGGGTGCGCATCACCGGCCGTCGGCGCTAGAATGGCCGCCTGCATAAACCGGATCGCCGCATGACCGACAGCTTCGTCACCCAGTGCCCGCATTGCCAAACCAGCTTCCGCGTCAGCCATGCTCAGTTGAGCGTGGCCCGCGGGGTGGTTCGCTGTGGCTCCTGCCTGCAAGTGTTCAATGCCGCCAAACAGCTGCTGGAACAACACGCCGGCAAGGAAGCGGTTACGCCGGTGGCGCCGGCCATTGTCCAGCCAGCACCGTCTCAACCTGTGGTCAGCGAACCGCCGCCAGTGGTCGAAGCGCCTGTCGATGACGAACCGCCCGCGCCGCGCGCCATCAGCCAAAAGCAATGGAGCGCCAGCGAGCTGGACCTGGACAGCCTCGATCTGGACGAAGAACTGGCCCGCCTCGAACAACGGGAAATCCAGCCGACCACCGAATTCGGTCGTCAGCGCGAAGAGTCCCTGAGCGCCCGCCGCGACAGCCCTGAAGCCGATGAAACGGTGTGGCGCGACAGCCTGTTCAGCGCACGCGACGATGAACGCCTGCCCGAGCCCGAAGATGAAATCGAACCCGAGATCGTCGAAGCCGAACCGCTGAAAACCGCGCGCACCGAGCCTTCGTTGTCGCTGGAGCCGGTGGATCTGGACGACGAGCCGCCGATCCCGCAACTGCGCCTGCATGACCCGATCGATCCGAATGCCCGCCGCGAACGCCTGTCGGCCAGCGTCGAACCGGACGATGACGAGTTGCCATCGGTCGAACCGCTGCGTAAAAAACGTGAACGTGCCGAACCCGGCGTACGCGCCGAAGTGCTGCAGGATCTGACCGACGATCCACTGCAACTGGACTGGCAGAAGCGCCGTTCGCCCTGGGGCCGGCGCCTGCTCTGGAGTTTGCTGGTTCTATTGGCTGCCGCTGGTCTGGCCGGTCAGTACATCGCCTATCATTTCGACGAACTGGCGCGCCAGGATCAGTACCGCCCGTGGTTCCAGCAGTTCTGCCCGCAGATTGGCTGCACGGTGCCGTCCAAGGTCGACATCGGCAAAATCAAAAGCAGCAACCTGGTGGTGCGCAGCCATCCGGAATTCAGTGGAGCGCTGGTGGTCGACGCGATCATTTATAACCGCGCAACATTCTCCCAGCCGTTCCCGCTGCTGGAGTTGCGCTTCGCCGATCTCAACGGTCACCTGATTGCCAGTCGTCGCTTCAAACCCGGCGAATACCTCAACGGCGACCTTGAGGGCATGGCGGAAATGCCGCCACAGACGCCGATCCACATCGCACTGGACATCCTCGATCCAGGCCCCAAAGCGGTGAATTACAGCCTGAGTTTCCACTCCCCCGAGTGAATCGCTTCATCGCTTCAGGTTTGACGGCAGTTTTCTGACTTCGCCCACGCCAACCAAACCGCTGGCAATAACAGAATAACTGTTCAGATTTTGTTCAATTCAGCCTTTATCCAGTCATCGAGAGCGGGTATCATGCCAACCCTTTTTCGAACTCTCATGATCCGGCCCCACTTCAGGGAAGTCCTATGTCGGCGGTACGCATCGGCCCATATACATTGCAGAACGGTTTGATTCTCGCCCCGATGGCGGGCGTCACCGACCAGCCCTTTCGTCAGCTGTGCAAGCGTTTGGGCGCAGGGCTTGTAGTCTCGGAAATGGTCACCAGTGACATGAGCCTGTGGAACACCCGCAAGTCGCGCATGCGCATGATCCACGAAGGCGATCCCGAGCCACGCTCGGTACAGATTGCCGGTGGCGACGCGCAGATGCTCGCGGATGCGGCCAGGGCCAACGTCGAACTGGGCGCACAGATTATTGATATCAACATGGGTTGCCCGGCAAAGAAGGTCTGCAACAAGGCCGCCGGCTCCGCGTTATTGAAGGACGAAGCACTGGTCACCGAGATCCTGCAGGCCGTCGTCGCTGCAGTGGATGTGCCGGTGACCCTGAAGATCCGCACCGGATGGGATCGCGACAACAAGAATGGCCTGACCGTGGCGAAGATCGCCGAGCAGGCCGGGATCACCGCGCTGGCCGTGCATGGCCGCACGCGCGCCGATCTGTACACCGGCGAAGCCGAGTACGACACGATTGCCGCGATCAAGCAGGCGGTGTCGATCCCGGTGTTTGCCAATGGCGATATCGATTCGCCGGAAAAGGCCCGCTACGTGCTTGACGCGACCGGTGCCGATGGCCTGCTGATAGGCCGGGCTGCCCAGGGGCGGCCATGGATTTTTCGCGAGATCGAACACTTCCTGCGTACCGGCGAGAAATTGCCGGCGCCGGAGCTGAACGAAGTGGAACGCATCCTGCTGGAGCATCTGGCCGCCCTTCACGCCTTCTATGGGGATGTGATGGGCGTGCGCATTGCCCGCAAGCATGTGGGCTGGTATCTCGCAACCTTGCCGGGCGCCAGGGAGTTTCGCGCCCACTTCAATCGTTTGGATGGTACGGAAACACAATGCGCCAACGTTCGGGAGTTCTTCGCCGAGCGTTACAAGAGCCTGACAGGGGACGAAGAAGGGGTGGCCGCATGACGATGATGACCGAGACTTTAGTGAGTGGAACAGCACCCGTGAGCGACAACGTGAATTTGAAACAGCACCTCAATACCCCAAGCGAAGAAGGTCAGACCCTTCGCGGGAGTGTCGAGAAGGCGCTGCACAATTATTTCGCCCACCTTGAGGGCGCGTCCGTCACGGATGTGTACAACCTGGTGCTCTCCGAAGTCGAGGCTCCCCTGCTCGAAAGCGTGATGAACTACGTCAAGGGCAACCAGACCAAGGCCAGTGAGCTGCTGGGACTCAACCGCGGCACACTGCGCAAGAAACTCAAGCAGTACGATCTGCTGTAAGCATTCAATCAAACCAGAAAGGCGCCCGCGTAAAACCGGTCGCCTTTTTTGCTGACTTCCTTTGCTTTTGATGGAAATTGAGATGACCGACCAGACTACCCGCCTGCCGATCCGCCGCGCCTTGATCAGCGTTTCCGACAAGACCGGGATCCTCGAATTCGCCAAAGAGCTTGAAGCCCTCGGCGTCGAGATCCTCTCCACCGGCGGGACGTTCAAGCTGCTGCGCGACAACGGTGTTGCTGCAGTGGAAGTCGCGGATTACACCGGTTTCGCGGAAATGATGGACGGTCGGGTGAAAACCCTGCACCCGAAAATCCACGGCGGGATCCTCGGTCGTCGCGGTATCGACGATGCGATCATGAACGAGCACGGCATCAAGCCGATCGATCTGGTTGCGGTCAACCTGTACCCGTTCGAAGCCACCATCAACAAGCCAGGCTGCGACCTGCCGACCGCCATCGAGAACATCGACATCGGCGGCCCGACCATGGTCCGTTCGGCGGCGAAAAACCATAAAGACGTGGCGATCGTGGTGAATGCCAGCGATTACGCCAACGTCTTGCAAAACCTCAAGGCCGGCGGCCTGACCTACGCTCAGCGTTTCGACCTGATGCTCAAGGCCTTCGAACACACCGCCGCCTACGACGGCATGATCGCCAACTACATGGGCACCGTGAATCAGGCTGCCGAAACCCTGAGCACCGAAGGCCGCAGCGAATTCCCGCGCACCTTCAACAGCCAGTTCATCAAGGCCCAGGAAATGCGCTACGGCGAGAACCCGCACCAGAGCGCGGCGTTCTACGTGGAAGCCAAGCCTGCCGAAGTCGGTATCGCCACCGCGACCCAACTGCAAGGCAAAGAGCTGTCGTACAACAACGTGGCCGACACCGACGCCGCGCTGGAATGCGTGAAGAGCTTCGTCAAGCCGGCCTGCGTGATCGTCAAGCACGCCAACCCGTGCGGCGTGGCCGTGAGCCCGGACGCCGAGGGCGGTATCCGTCAGGCCTACGAACTGGCCTACGCCACCGACACCGAGTCGGCCTTCGGCGGCATCATCGCCTTCAACCGTGAGCTGGATGCCGAGACCGCCAAGGCGATCGTCGAGCGTCAGTTCGTGGAAGTGATCATTGCCCCAAGCGTCAGCGAAGAGGCTCGCGCCATCGTCGCCGCCAAAGCCAACGTGCGCCTGCTGGCCTGTGGCGAGTGGTCGGCGGACCGCGTTCCGGCCTGGGACTACAAGCGCGTCAACGGTGGCCTGCTGGTGCAGAGCCGCGACATCGGCATGATCGGCGCCGACGACCTGAAAGTGGTGACCAAGCGTGCACCGACCGAACAGGAAATCCACGACCTGATCTTCGCCTGGAAAGTCGCCAAGTACGTCAAGTCCAACGCCATCGTCTACGCCAAGAACCGTCAGACCATCGGTGTCGGCGCTGGCCAGATGAGCCGCGTAAACTCCGCGCGTATTGCTGCGATCAAGGCTGAGCATGCCGGTCTGCAAGTGGCCGGTTCGGTGATGGCATCGGACGCGTTCTTCCCGTTCCGCGACGGTCTCGACAATGCGGCCAAGGTGGGCATCACGGCAGTGATCCAGCCGGGCGGCTCGATGCGTGATGCTGAAGTGATTGCTGCTGCTGACGAAGCAGGCATCGCGATGGTCTTCACCGGCATGCGCCACTTCCGTCACTAACCAGTCGACGGCCGCACTGAAGCCGGCATCTGCTGCGTTGGAGCCGACCTCGATGATGCTCATTGCCAAAAGGCAACTCCGCTCATCGAGGTCAACTCCGCCTTGCATCTACCGACTTCATTGCGACCTCCTACAGCGTGAAGCGCTTTAGGCTCTAAAAACAGAATTAGCGTCATCCGAGGTTTTTGAAATGAATGTTTTGATCATTGGCAGCGGTGGCCGTGAACACGCCCTGGCCTGGAAAGTGGCTCAGGATCCGCGTGTGCAGAAGGTTTTCGTCGCGCCGGGCAATGCCGGTACCGCAATTGAAGCCAAGTGCGAGAACGTCGCCATCGACGTGCTGGCCCTTGAGCAACTGGCCGACTTCGCCGAGAAAAACGTTTCCCTGACCATCGTCGGCCCGGAAGTGCCGCTGGTGGCAGGCGTGGTCGATCTGTTCCGCTCCCGTGGCCTGGACTGCTTCGGTCCGACCGCCGGCGCTGCGCAGCTGGAAGGCTCGAAAGCCTTCACCAAGGATTTCCTGGCCCGCCACAAGATCCCGACCGCCGACTACCAGAATTTCACCGAGATCGAGCCGGCTCTGGCTTATCTGCGGGAAAAAGGCGCACCGATCGTGATCAAGGCCGATGGCCTGGCCGCCGGTAAAGGCGTGATCGTGGCCATGACCCTGGCCGAAGCCGAAGACGCCGTGCGCGACATGCTCGCCGGCAATTCCTTTGGCGACGCCGGTTCGCGCGTGGTGATCGAAGAGTTCCTCGACGGCGAAGAAGCCTCGTTCATCGTCATGGTCGACGGCAAAAACGTCCTGCCGATGGCCACCAGCCAGGACCACAAACGTGTTGGCGACGGCGACAGCGGCCCGAATACTGGCGGCATGGGTGCCTATTCCCCTGCCCCGGTGGTCACCGCCGATGTGCACCAGCGCGTGATGGACCAGGTGATCTGGCCGACCGTGCGCGGCATGGCCGAAGAAGGCAACGTCTACACTGGTTTCCTGTACGCCGGTCTGATGATCGACAAGGCCGGCAACCCGAAAGTCATCGAGTTCAACTGCCGCTTCGGCGACCCGGAGACCCAACCGGTGATGCTGCGTCTGCAGTCGAGCCTGGTGTTGCTGGTCGAAGCCGCTCTGGCGCAAGCGCTGGACAAGGTTGAAGCCCAGTGGGATCCACGTCCGAGCGTCGGCATCGTATTGGCCGCCGGTGGCTACCCGGGCGACTACGCCAAGGGTGCAGCGATCAACGGTCTGGACGCAGCCGCAAGCCTGGAAGGCAAAGTCTTCCACGCTGGTACGGCGCTCAAGGATGGCAACGTGGTGACGGCCGGTGGTCGCGTACTCTGCGCCACTGCCATGGGCGCCAGCGTCAGCGAAGCCCAGCAGCAAGCCTACAAGCTGGCCGCCGCTATCGACTGGGAAGGTTGCTTCTACCGCAAGGACATTGGCTACCGCGCCATTGCCCGTGAACGTGGCGAAACCCAGGAATAAGTTGTCCTTCAGGTCCGGCGCGGGATGCAGTCCCTCGCCGGGCTGTTCCGCCGCTGCGCATCGTTATATTCTGGCATCAACCTACGAAGGGATTTCGCCGTGCGCTGGCTCAGGATTGCCATAAGCTTCACCGTCACGCTGCTGACCTTGCTCTGCATGCTTCCGGCGCTGGCCGCGCAAGGCAGTGGCTGGTCGGTATTGCTTGACGATCAGGGCAATCTGCAACTGAGCGACATCCGCTCGACTCGCTACACCAATCAATTCAGCCCTATCGAACTGGATCGCCTCACGGCGGCCGAGCCCGATGGCGCACTCTGGCTGCGTTTCAAACTGGCGCCGGGCAAGCACGAGCAAGTGCTGCGTATCTTTGCGCCCGACCTGTCCAGCCTCAGCCTGTACGTGCTGGACGGCGACAAGCTGATCGAGCAACGCCTCTCCGGCACCCACCAGCCGCAGGCCGAGCGACCACTGCCCAGCAGCGATTTCCTGCTACCGCTGCCGCAAAGCGACAAGCCACTCGACATCTATCTGCGCATGGTCTCCGACCATCAGCTGCGCCCGCACATCACCCTGCAATCGGCGGTGATGAGTGCCGCCAATCAGAACCAGACGCTGATTTTCGGCTTGCTGTTCGGTTGCCTCGGCATGTTGCTGCTGCACAACCTCGTGCGCTATGCCTACTCGCGCTCGCGCAGCAGCCTGTGGCTGGCGGTCTGCGAAGGCCTGCTGGGCCTGAGTCTGTTGCTGCTGCTCAACCTCGCCGGCCCGTGGCTGCCGAACTGGCACGCGATCCAGACGCCGGGTGCTTATCTGGCGCTGCTGCTGACCGCCCCCGCCGGGTTGATGTTCGCCCTGCGCTTCTTCGCCCCGCTGGGCCCGCACCCGCTGAACAAACTGTTGCTGGGCGACATTCTGTTCATCGTGATCTGCAGCCTGCTGCTGTTGTTCGTCAACACCCTGCCGCTGAACATCATCACCTACGCGCTGGTGGCGCTGGCCGGCCTGAGCATGTTGCTGGTCGGCTTCTATCACTGGCAGAAGGGTTACCGTCCGGCGCGGCTGTTCGTGGCCGGGATGGTGGTATTCAACATCGGCACGCTGATTATTTTGCCGGCCCTGCTGGGGCTGACCCTGGTGGCGCCGCAAGGCCTGATCATGACCCTGATGGGCTTCATCTGCATCAGTGGCCTGCTGATGAGCATCGCCTTGGGTGAACGCCAGCGCAGCATCACCGAAAGCCGTTTCAGCATCAGCCGCGACCTCGCCGCCAGCAACGCCGAGATCAACGCCAAGGCCGAATTTCTCGCCAAGATCAGCCACGAAATCCGCACCCCGATGAACGGCGTGCTGGGCATGACCGAGCTGCTGCTGGGCACACCGCTGTCGGTCAAGCAACGTGATTACGTGCAAACCATCCACAGTGCCGGCAACGAACTGCTGACGTTGATCAACGAGATCCTCGACATCTCCAAGCTCGAATCCGGGCAGATCGAGCTGGATGATGTGCAGTTCGACCTCAATGCTTTGATCGACGACTGCCTGAGCATCTACCGGGCCAAGGCCGAACAGCAAAACGTCGAGCTGATCAGTTTCATCCAGCCACAGGTACCGCGCGTGATCAGCGGCGACCCGACCCGCTTGCGCCAGACCCTGCTGAGCCTGCTGGAAAATGCCCTGAAAAAAACCGACGAAGGCGAAGTGCTGATCGTCGTCGCCCTCGACGAGCGCAGCGTCAAGCCGCGCCTGCGCATCGCCGTGCAGGACAGTGGCCAGCCGATGGAGGCAGAAGAGCGCGATGCGCTGCTGCATGCCGAGCTGCACAGCAAGCACTTCCTCTCGGCCAACCGTTTGGGTGGCAACCTTGGGCTGGTGATTGCGCGGCAACTGATCCGCCTGATGCACGGCGAGTTCGGGATCAAGAGCGGCGCCAATCAGGGCAGCACCTTGTGGCTGACCCTGCCACTGGACCCGGATCGTCTGGAACACCCGACCTCCGACCTCGACGGCCCGTTGCAAGGTGCGCGCGTGCTGGTGGTGGACGACAACGACACGTGCCGCAAGGTGCTGGTGCAGCAATGCAGCGCCTGGGGCTTGAACGTCAGCGCGGTGCCCTCGGGCAAGGAAGCGTTGGCGCTGCTGCGCACCAAGGCGCATCTGCGTGACTACTTTGATGTGGTGCTGCTGGACCAGAACATGCCCGGCATGACCGGCATGCAACTGGCGGCCAAGATCAAGGAAGACCCGAGCCTCAATCACGACATCCTGTTGATCATGCTCACCGGCATCAGTAACGCGCCGAGCAAGATCATCGCGCGCAACTCCGGGATCAAACGCATCCTCGCCAAACCGGTGGCCGGCTACACGCTCAAGACCACGCTGGCCGACGAGTTGAACCAGCGCAACAAGGGCCAGGTGGTGTTCCAGCCGCAAGTGGTCACTCCCGCGACGGCGGCCAAGGTGCCGAGCGATTTCCGCATTCTGGTCGCCGAAGACAACACGATTTCGACCAAAGTGATTCGCGGCATGCTCGGCAAACTCAACCTGCAACCGGACACCGCCAGCAACGGCGAAGAAGCCCTGCAGGCGATGAAGGCTCAGCGTTACGACCTGGTACTGATGGACTGCGAAATGCCGATCCTCGACGGTTTCTCGGCGACCCAGCAATTGCGCGCGTGGGAAGTCAGTAATCAGCGCACCCGCACACCGATCGTCGCGCTGACCGCGCACATCCTCGCCGAGCACAAGGAACGCGCGCGCCAGGCCGGGATGGACGGGCACATGGCCAAACCGGTGGAGTTGTCGCAACTGCGTGAGCTGATCGAGCACTGGGTGGCCCAGCGTGATCAGCAGAACCGCACGGCCTCGACATTCTGACGATTCCGTTCATCGCCCGAAAGCGCTTGCAGCACCCAGGCAATCCGCCTCAGACACCGAGCTCGATCGCCTCAGCCAATGGCGCCACGTTCTGCGCCAGTCGATCTCCAAGCTTTCGCGCCACGGCCTGACGCGATAGTGCGTAGAGCGTTTGCGACAGCGTCGCTCGCGCATAACGCACGCACACCGGACCTTCGACTTCAGCGCTCGCGAAACGCTGCGACCACGGATTGGCAGCCAGCGTCTGTCGCGTCTTGAACTCAAGATAAAGGCTGCTGATCGATGTCGGACTCTGCGCTGCAATGGTCAGCAGGCGCACCACCTGAAGCGCAGGCCTCGGCGTTTGCATGAGCGCTTCGCCAGGCGCCTCGGGCAACGTCTGCACCGCCGAAACACCGTCAGTGATTCGCGCCGCATATGCCATCAGCCCGCCAAGTGCCGGATCGTTGCCAGCGTTATTGGCCAACACTGTCGTGGCCCACTCCAGCGCCGACCCTGTTCCTGCCTGAGCGACAGAAAAATCCTCGCGCGACTTCAGGCTTCGCACCCAGAAGTCATCCAGCACGGCGATGTAAGCGTCGTACCAACTTTCAACTTTCGCGTCTTCTATTTTTTTATTGGCGACCAGTTGCGCCAACAGACTTGATTGGACGAGATCATCATAATCCGAGCTGTGCCCGGATTCCGGCAATGCCAAAACAGCATGTCCCACTGCCAACAACTGATACAACCGAGTCATTATCAACCCTCAATGGAAAAAGGGCGGACCGATAACGGCCGCCCTATCAATAACACTCAATCAGATCTCGTAATCCTCGATCTTGGTTTTTGCGTTCAAACCCAGTTTGACGCGGATGGTATCGCGGGTTTGCTCGACAATCGAAGGCACTTTGCGGAATACCGAATCGCCCCGATAGAGTTTCACTTCGCGCGAATCCCAATCCATGAACAACACTTGATTGGCCGTGTTCTTGCGGATGAAACGCACAGTCCCCAGGGCCATGGTGACTTCGCCATTGATTTCGGTACACGTGCCCGCCGCCATACCGCCGACACCATGTTCCAGCATGTTGCGCTCGTACAGCGTCAGCGCGGTTTCACGCTTTTTCAGGGCGGTAATGGCGTCGCCTGCGACTTTCAGCATCAACACCGAAGCCGAGCCCGGTACAGCAAGCCCGGCCACGACGCTGCCGAGGATCTCCAGCACCAGTTGATCCATCCGGACGGTGTTCCCGCCGATGTTCATGTCGTTGTAATACTTGCTCGTTGGCAGCCAGCCAGCATCGGTCATCACTTGCAGAAACAGGTAGTACCATTCCTTGCCCTGATATTCGTACGGATATTTCTTGTTGGCGACCAGCGTGGCGAACAGGAACGCGTGTTGCACATCTTCGCGATTCTGTTCACTCAAATTTCCGGTAAAGGACAGAATGCCTTCACCGACGATGGAACCCTTGCCCGGCTCTTCGATTGCCGGCAGCGAAAGACCACGAGGACGAATAGCCGCGCCGTCCAGTTCATAACTCTGCAAGCGGTGGACACACTCAGCAACGGCGCAATCTTCAACATCATGAATATTCATTATCAAATCCTTATTAATTAAAACGAGCTCCTCTTGAACCCGCGAAAGAACAATAAACAGAACAATAAAAAACCGCAAACCAGAACATGTAACTTGCTAATAACAAGAACCGAAAACACCCACTTCAAACTACAACTTGTTTAGTTACTCCGAGGATATTTGTTTTCGCCATCCCCCCAAAAATTAAACCGGCTGATAGACTCCGCTCTGTCCATCTGCCGCCGCGAGCCAACACCATGCTCCACGTGTTATTCAGCGTTTACCTGAAGATGCTGGTGCTCTACAGCCCCTTCTTCGTGTTGTCCTGCTTCATCAGCCTGACCCGTGGCTACTCGCGCAAGGAGCAGCGGCGCCTGGCCTGGAAAGTGGCGATTGCCACGCTGGTATCCAGCGTCTTGCTGTACCTGTTCGGGCGGGTGATTTTCGATGTGTTCGGGATCACGGCGGACGCATTCCGCATCGGTGCCGGCAGCGTGTTGTTCATCTCGGCGTTGGGCATGGCCCAGGGCAGGCCGGTGGTGCAGAGTGACAACGTGCAGCAAGACGTGACGATCGTTCCGCTGACCATCCCGCTGACCGTCGGCCCGGGCACCATCGGCGCCCTGCTGGTGATGGGCGTCAGCCAGCCGCACTGGGACGATAAACTGACCGCGATCATGAGTATCACGCTGGCCAGTTTCACCGTCGGCGTCGTGCTGTACCTGTCCAATCACATTGAACGGGTTCTCGGTGATCAGGGCCTGCAGATCGTCAGTCGGCTGATGGGCCTTTTCGTCTGTGCCTTGGCGGCGCAAATCATCTTTACCGGGATCAAGGGCTACCTGGGATCCTGAACGAAAACGGGCTGCGGAAGAAAAATACCCGCAGCCCGATCTGATCAGTCCATGCAGAATGACTTATTGATCGCTGGACAGGCCGATCAGCGCACCAAGCTCCAGCAAGGTTTCGGTGGCCATCGCACTCATCAGTTCCTCCAGGCTGACGGTCACCGAGAGCTCGTCAGGTAAAGGAATATCGAATATCACCTGCTGTTGGCGTGCCGCATCAGCGCTCGAGGCGTCACGCAAGATGATGCTGCTCCCCGAGTCGGGATCCGTCAGCAGCAAGTGACCGCCGGAAGCCGAGACCAGCCACCGATGCATCGGCTCCAGCCTCAGCAGCAGATGAATGCCTGCTTCTGCGGAGTCGACGATCAGGCAATCAAGCCGATCCCATGTCTGCCGGTCCAGCGAAATGAAACCGGCGGATTGTGCGAACTTGAGTAGCAGCGTATCGACGCCATCCGGAATCGGCGCCATCCTGCCCGATGAGCCAATACCATCAATGACCAGCGTATTGGCCACTCGACTGACCTCTTGCACGGTCATCCCGTCATCCATGCGTGTGTCGTCGTTTCTGGCGTTGCTGAACAACCGGCCCGTCACCGGGTCATGCAGCACCGGAATCTGACCGTTCTCCAGGCCCAGATAGTGCGGCCATTCCTGGCCTGATGCCGTGGCGCTGAGCAGGCGACCGGCAGCGACGTCATACCAGCTGCACAGATCACCACGCCTGCCCGCCGTCAGGTAAGAAGTGCTGTGCTGACCTGCGAGCAATCGTGCCAGCTTTTCTTCCCGTGCCTGAAGTGAATCGGCGCCGTTGAAGAATTCGACCTCCACGCCGACGATACGCGGCGGCTCTCCTTCGATCAGATCGACCAGTACATGGTCATGCCGGCGGGCGCGCAGACCTGATCCATGCGGCACGGCCCAGGCAACCGTGTGCCGCGGCATGACGCGCTGCATCGGTGGCAGCAAGTCCGCCTGCAGCAGACGTGTCCCCGAACCGAATGCCGCCGCCAGGTTCTCCGGTTCCATGACCGGCTGACGATAGATTCGCCCGGTTGCCCGGTCCATCATCCACGCCGCTCTTTTGTCAGGCGTCAGCCTTAACACGCGCAGGGCCTTGCCCGCTGTGTCGGCAATCAGGAACTGCTGATCCAGATACACGACATACAGCGGTGTCTTGCCCGTTGCGTCACTGATGCCTCCGACCTCCACACCCTCGGCTGACCATTTCTGAATGCCGGTCGCGACCGTGTACCACCACCTGAATCCGCCGACACTACGCAGCTGCTGCGCCGACAGCCATGCCTGATTGAGGCCCACCAGACGCGTCTTGCCGTCGTTGCTCATCTGGAACAACATGCCGTCATCTGTGAGCAAGATGTATTGCCCGTGCTGGCGGTGCACCTGCTGCACCTTGAGCGGCAAGACACTTTGCGCAAACGTCTCGGGTGCCTGATCCGCCGTGGCGATGCGCTGGCGATAAACCAGACGATCACCCAGATGATGAAACAACACGGTATCGCCATCGCCAGCCACTTGAAGCGGATCAAGCAGCTCCCAATCATGAAAATCCGCTGAGCCTTCAACGTTACGCAACAGGGGTCGAATCAAGCGCCCATCGTCGCTGCGCACCCACGTTCGGGTGGCCTTGCGCAAGTTCTCGTCCAAGGCGTGGATCGTAATCATTGCGCCCAGCGTGAACTCCACCCGCTGCTCATCCAGCGCTTCATGGAACAGGTAGCTGTGCCGTTGGAGAAACTCCGCCACATTGCTGCGTCCATCGAGAATCAGCGACGGGTGGCCTGGATTCATATCGGAAATAGCAATGAGGGACAGGACATTTTCACCGAGCAGGTAAGTCATCTTGTAGACATTTTTAATCGCGTCTTCAAAACGCTGGACCACCTGCAGCAGCCCCTCTGGCGTCGGCTGAATGGAAACAATGCAGGGGTTGTTTTTCGAATCGATATTCATCAACCGGTAAATGCGCCTGATCTGCCCGGTCACGAGATCCGTGCGCCAGATAAATCCCTGCACCGGGCTGTAGTAAAACATCTCCTCGCCGACCTTCGGTCCCATGCAGATATCCGCCGTGTACTTCAGGTTCAGCCCCCGCACCAGGTGCAAGGCATCTTCGGTGTGGTCGTACCAGGCAGTGGTACGAACGCCAGTCAGGGCATCGTGGTAATTGCGGATGACCGTCGGGCTGTCGGCCAGACGCTGGTTGCGCGCGAGTTCGCGCAGGTGCTCGCGTGTGGCCTGAGCGTCGGCGTCGTTGACCGCGTCGAGTTCAGTGAAGAGCAAGGTTCCCGTCGCCCAGCCAATCTGATAGATACCGTCCTTGAGTTGCAGATACACAACATGCCTGGCAGGCACCTGCACCCGTATCGAACCCAGGTGAAACGTGTCCTGCTCCAGTTTCACCGCCGCCGTACTCACCCACGGGGCACGCAGCGACCATGTCATCGCATGGTCGGATGCAACCTGCAGCCGCAATGATTTGACGCCCTCGGCCAGGGTGATCGCGCAGTGTCCGCCGGCAGCATCGATGTCATAGCTAAGGTATCCGTGCACCTCCTGCGGCAATGGGGGGATGTGCAGAAAACGCTGATCAGTGCCAATCGCCACGCTGACATTGGTTTCCACGTAGTTGGGCACCATTTTTTCCATGATGTATTCGGTCGGTGCCTGGTAAAAGCTGAACCAGAATTGCTGCTTGCCTGCCCGCTTGTATTTTTCCAGTGCCAACGCCGTTTCCATGTCTTCTCTGAGCGTTGTCGCAAAAGGCAGACCTTCATGGACGAAGCCCAGGAAGCACTCCGGCACACTCGGCAGCACGACGCTTTCAATACCCGGCGCCGTATCGAAGGAAATCGAGTCGCGAAGGTCGAGGGCCTCTCGAATGCTGAAGGCCTTGCTGCGATCCCCGATGATCCTGGGCTTTTGCAGAGCGTGGTAGTCTTCCGCGGCGAAAATTTTGTGGCCGCCGAAGGTAATGAGTCCGTTGCGCAAATCAAGGCCGGTGTAGACCGCACACGGATTGGCAATGTAGCTATCGCCCTGCACCGAATGGCTTTCCGGTCGATAGGCCGCATGCACATCATTGAGATACCGGCCGATCCGCTTCCCACGTTCGGTCCTGGCACTGAAGCCCTCGACCAGCGCACCGATGCCCACCGCCAGCCCCCCCAGAATCACCCCGGCACCGCCGAGAAAGGCCGCCGCCGTCCCCGCGCCCACGATACCCGCGCCCAAAGCGCCGACACCCAGCGCCAGCCCGCCGGCATCGAATGCCAACTGAGTGGCATAGACCGCGCGCTGGATATCGTCCTGTGCATTGACCAACAGATAAATGTCGAAGCCGATGCTGGCCAGTTGCAAGACGCTTCCGACGCCGTCGTTCAATACGTTACCCAGTGCATTACTGACGATCGACGAAGTGGTTTTGGCTACCCGCAGACCATCGCTAAAAGCATGCCGCACCAGATTCAGCAGTTGTGCGGCGTCAACCACAAGCCCATGTGCCATCTGCGCGTAGGCGAGATAACCGTGGATACGCACTGCCGATGTCAGCGCCGTCGCCCCCATCCCGGACTCGGCACTTTGCAACCCGAGCAGCAAGGCTTGAATGGCAAATCCGGCATTGAGCGTGTGTACCGCACCGGCGTCCGTCGGATCGATCACGGCTGACCCGGCGCGTCTGCCGGACAACGCTTCAAATGTATCGCTGAGGTAAGACTTGATTCCGGACAGGCGCGGGTCATCGGTCTGCACCGTGCGTGTGCGCTGTGGATCACTGGCACTGACCAAGGTGATTTCGCTGCGCCCTTGTGCAGCGCTCTTCAGTGACTCGAACACCGGCACGAAGTCACGGGACAGCTGATGCTGGTCCTGCAACCGCAGGGTCGCGCTTTCGATTGTCCGTACCCACTTGTGGCTGTCCACACTGCTCAACGCCTGCCCCAGACGCGCGTTCTCTGACAGGGAACGCGCACGCAACGCGGCATGCTGACTCCACGGCTCGACGGCACGCCCACCGCCCAGCGGGTCACCACTGAGCAAATGTTCAACGCGGATATCCGAAGGCAACGAATGACCGGCAATAGTTGCGCCGTCGAGCTCGATGACCTCGAAAACGCTCGCAGCCGCCTGCTCCAGACCATAAAGCCTGGCAATCGACTCCTCCTGCACGAAGCGCTGAACCCCTTGCTGCAGCGCCTCGATCCGGGCGAACGCATACAGCCCGAAGTTCGGATCGTAGAAGCGATACGATGTCTCGCCCTGCGTCACGACCTTGCTCACCAGCATCGAGTGATTGTCGGTGTTGAGCAACAGGCTGCCGGCCGTGCTTTTCGCTTCCAGCGCCTGCATCACAGCGGCCAGGTTCACCGCCGGTCTTTTTTCGCCGAACCGCGCCATGGGTACGCCACGCAACTCGTCCAGCACCTTGAGCAGTGCATGGACTTGCGGCGCGTCGGGTGTGAGATTGGCCAGCGCCAGTTTACCGATCAGCGCACGCTCCGCCGAAGCGCCCTTTTCCAGCGCGGCGGCCATGATCAGCGCCAGCGGATAGCAGCGTCGACCCGGATCGCCCGCACCGCGCACCAACAAGTCTTGTGGCAACTGTCTGGCCGTGTGCGCACCCGCTTGAAAAAACGCCTCACGCACTGCCGCCCCCCGCGACAGGATCAACGCCCGGCGCTCCTGCATGGCAGCGACTTCGATCCGACTCACGTACTCACGCCATTGCCGTACGCTGATCGGCTCGGCAAATGCCTGGGCCTTCAGCGCTCTGGAGTTCTGGCCGAGCAATTCGCGCTCCGATGCATTGACTCGCGTCTGGACCGCTGCAGGATCGCGACTGAGCAGGGACTGCTCGATCACTTCATAGCGCGCGACCAAGCCACGGTCCCGCGTATCTTCGGCAAAGGCGACCGTGGTTGCCCATGCCTCCGCGAACCCGGCCTGGTCCAGCGTCACGGCGCCGAACAGGCCACCGAACATCACCCGGTGCAACGGACTCAACTGTTCCAGTGGCAACTTGCCCGCAGCGATGCGCGCCAAGGCCTCGTTGAGGTTGCCCAGGGACTCCGCCCCGATGGACGTCGGAACAGCGTCGGTCGACTGGTTCAGCACCTGCTGTCGGGCATCAAAACCAAGGCGGATGGGGGCGTTGAACGTAACATCACCGGTCAATCGGTCATTCATCGCCCGCACAAACGGCTCACCCAGATCATCCAGCAGTTGCTGCAGGACCGACGTCAGCAACACCGGTTTGCCTTCGATGACCGGCCAGCCAAGTTTGAACGTAAGCGTCCGCTCTTTCAGCAAATCGGACAGATTGCCGGCGTAGCGCGACTTGAGCTTGCCCGAGTTCCACTTCTCATGTTCTTTTGCCAGCCAGTCTTCGGGGGTACCTTTTACTGCCCAACCGGAGATCATTTCCTCTTCGGTGAAGACGTTGAAGCCCTCGACCTGCTTCAGATATTTACGAATCGCCGGCAGGTGTTCACGTTGCAGGTCTCTTTCGAAATAGCCGATTACGCCACCTTGAAGCGCGCCGGGTCCGGTCATGTCGATGGTGCCCAAGGCGTCGAGACGAATCCCGTCCTGGTAATAACCGAGGATGGCAGCGGTGAGTTTGTAGGGTAAGTTGGCGGTCGACGGCAAGCGCCCGTCAGCCTGAGCTTCAAGTACAACCTCGGACGTTATATTCCGGACCGAGGACTCATCTGATCGCGTCACACCCGCAAGGCTCATGCGGCGCTCAACCTCATACAGGCAGTCATAATTTGCCCGGATCAATTGCATGCTCGCATTGACCATGCCGCTGCCAGGGTGAGCCAGAATATAGGCATTCATTTCATTGGCCGTCGGACTGCCAAAGGCGGTGCCGCGCCGCATGGCATCCTTGGGCAAAGACACCGGCAATGGCGAAGCGAAGATCTTCTCCACACCCGGTTTGCTTCGGGCGAAGGCGCTCAGTGCCTCAAGATGTTCGGCGGGAATATGTCCGGTTCTGTCGGCATAGCGCTGCCGGTCGCGCCCCGGCATCAAAGCTTCATCATGGTTGAGGAGCAGCTGCAGGACACCGATCCTGGCGCGGTCACTGAAGCCACTGATGTCCACGCCGCCCGGCCTTTCGATCAGGGGTGGCAAATAATCCATATCGCTGTACCGCCCACCTTCGAAAAACTCGGCCTGCAGCCGCACCACATCACTGGCTGCTGCAAAATTGCCGCGCATGGCGACTTCGCGCTGGTAGACGTCTGCCAGAAAGTGACTGGCAAACTCCTGCCGAACATCGCGCAGGCGCAGATCCTCACCGACCATGGCCTGATGCGAGTCCAGACATTTCTGGCGGAAGGCTTCGAGCGTCGCACGTTCCTTGCCATAACCGCGCACCATCAGATCGATCCGCGCCTCGTCCGCACGCCCGGCCCAGCGCGGCTGATTCAGGTAATCGAACATCTGCTGCTTGAGCACTCTGGCGCGGTCTTCGATCATGCTCGACAACATGGTCGGAGATGCCGTTGCAGCCTCTGGCGACTCCATCGTGTGCACACGAGCGCTGTCGAGAATCACCCGGTTCATTTCAAAGGCCAGCAGTGCATCACTGTCATACCAGAGATTGAATGCATAGCCCTGCGCCGCCAGCACTTTGCGCCAGATGTTCATGTAGTCACGCTGGTTCGGTCCGACCTCACTGCCACCGACCCAGACAAAATGCATGATGCGCGGTATCGGTTTGCCAGCGGACAGCATTTCCAAGGTGGCGGTCAGACGGCGATGGTAGTCGCTCAGTTTCAGGCGCAGCGTCTTGACCTGGGCATCCGAAGAATCCAGCTGTGTTGATTCCATCGCGCCCTCGAGCAACCTGACCGCTATCAGTTGCTCTGAAAGACTGGGAGCCGCCGCAGCGGCGTCGTAGTAGCGCAAGGGAGCCTCGCCAAGGCTGCCACTCACCGACTCAAGTTCAGCGCGCGCGACATGATCGACGAACACAGTGCCCATATAGATTTCATCCGTAGTACTCAATGCAATTTCCTTTTTTCAGCCAAGCGAACGCATCACGACGACATCAGCCGTCGCGACACAGAGAGAAAACAAACTTGAAAAACCAACCAGGACTTTGCGTCAGGCCGGCACGGCTCCCAGCAACTGCGCAAGCGTTGCACTGCCGTCGGCATCATCGACCTCGACGACTTCACGCAGCCTTTGCACCAGACTCGATACCGCATGGGAGCGCTTGCCCTCGAAGCCGAGGAAGACGTCGCCGCGCATCGCCGGATCCGTCGAGCACACATCCCTCAGGATGAGGCTGTGCTGGCGATCCGGGTCGACGATCAGTAAGTGCTCGTCGACAAACGACAGTTGCAGTTTTTGCGGAGCGTCCAGCGCCCAGACCAGCTTGCCGGGAATCATCGGCACCTCGCCCAGTGGCGGACGACAATCGACGACGACCGATTCCAGCCGCAACCAACAGGCCTTGGACAGGTGATACGTCACACCGCCCTGCCCCACGCGCAACACCAGACAACTCACGTCATCAGCGATCAGTGGCAAGAGGTCTTCGACTTTTTTCTGGCCCTCGACCACCAAGACCTGGGCGTCGCGCCGCATATATTCGAAAGGGCCAATGCTCTCGTGACCGGGGTAGACGAAGACGCGGTGTGCGGGGCGCTCGTGCAACAGCACATGCTGATGGCGCGTACCAAGCAATTCGCAATCGTGCGGCAGGTCCTGGCCCGCGATCCGGATCAGTTGTGCATTCGCCGCGTCGAACCACTGCAGTTTGCCCGCGCCGGACTCCACGGCGATGTAGGGAGCATGCTCGGCAGTCTCCAGCAATGCCTGCAGAGAATCCGCCAAATGCTGCGCGTGCTCGCTTGCCCAGCGCTGATTGACGCCCATGATTCGTTCAGCTTCCTGATAAGGCAGCTTGAGTGACACGCCGTTGACGGACGTCCCGCGCAGACCGGAGCCGTCACTGCTCACGGTGTTGAACCGCCAGTTGTCCCAATCGGGCTGCGGTGCGGGCAGCAGCGCGCTCGCCAGTAGCTGTGCGCCATCGCCGAAGGCTGCTGCGAGTTGCCGGCTGTCGAAGAACAGCTGACGCCAGACCTGACCGCTGCCGACGTCGAACAGCCAGACCGCCTGATTGTCCGGGGTCACTCCGAGCAGGCGCATTTCCCGGTCGTGCCCCAGGTCGCACAACAGCACGCGGTTATCCACGTACCAGGCACACAGGTTGCGATCACCGCTGGCGTTACGCAGCCCCAGAATGGCGAAACTGTCGACCGGGTATTTCGCCGCCAGCGCCTCCAATGCTTGCCACCACTGGGCCCGCCCCTTGAGCCAGCGCTCACTCAAGCCACCCAGCTGCACTTCACCCTCGGCGGTCAGATTGAAGAACAGGCCGTCATCAGTCAGTGCCAGGTACCCGCCCTGTACCGGCACCACGTCATTCAGTCCGTCGGGCTGAAGCCATTGATGCGTCCATTGCGCCGGCCAGCGCTCGCTGCCTGCGGATACACGGCGTTGCACCCTGCACAGTTTTTGCGCCAGCCGGTCGTAGATGAAAAACAGCGTGTGCTCATCGTTGACCGGCAGCAGCAACAGCTCATCTAGATGCTTGATCGAATCGGCCCAGCCGCGGTTTCGTCCAGAGGCAAACGGATGAATGCACAACAGGTCACGGCTGCGAATCCAGACCAGATCGCGCTTGTCCGGATTGAACTTCCAGCACACCGACACGTAAGCGGCCGGTTGCCAGTCGACGGTGGTGACGCCTGCGCGTTCGGGCACCGGCGATAACGGGAAGTAGTGACCCAACACCACCGACCAATGTGTCAGGGTCGGATTGGCGAACACTCGCTGGCCCAAGTCACGGTCCATCTCTCGAGTCACCGCAACCAGCTGCAGCTGGCCCTCACGGATCAGGTAATTGAACTGCGTGACTTGCTGATCGGCGCCCTGACATTGTTGCTCGATGTGAATCACCCCTTGGGCATCGACATCGATACGCCGCACGCTGCACTGCCCCTTCATCACCAGCAGTCGGTAGCGGCATTCGAGTAAACCGCTGACGGCATCGACCTGCCAGATATCGTAGTTGTGCGTCTCGTAGAAAAACGCAGAATCGTCGACCACGGCGCCCAGCAGCATTTCATCGGCCGCGAGTACCTCTTCATTGCGAATGTACAGAAAGCGATCCCTGGCAGCGTCGTACCAGGCCGTGGTGTAGCGCGGTCGCTCCTCGGGCTCGAAAGGAATCGGAAAATGATGAACCGGCGTGTAAGGCATCACCAGCCGATGCTCCCGGGCCAGCGTCTGGTAGTGCGTGAGCAGCGATTGCTCATGCTCCCCGGCGGGCGCGTCCTGCTCGAGAACGTCGAGTCGTGCGTCACCGCGGTTGACCTTGAACGTTTGTCGCCCGGTCAGTTGCAGCGTGACGTCATGCCGTCCTCTGCCGGTGAAGGTCACCTTCACGCCCCCCACCGAAAGCACCCCGCCGGCTTCAATTTGCACATCGCTCTCGGTGGCCCAGGTGGCGGACAACTTCCAGTGACACAGCTGCAGGCTGGGAGACTGCAACTGGAGATTGGCCCCACGATTGAGAATCAGCGAACAGGCGCCACCTGCTCCTTCGATGCGGTATGACAATTTGTCTTGCCAGACCGGCGGCGTCATGGGTACCGCCAGCGCACGCTCGCGGGCATCCAGCCGCACCTCGATCACGGTTGAGCGATACGACGGTATCAGACGGTTGATGATGTAGTGCGCGGGAAAAGAGTAGAACGAAAACAGGAACTGCCACTGGCCTGCCGCATCCTTTTTCTCCAGCTTGCGGGCCGTATCGAAACCGGTGTCGTGACGCAACGTCGAGAACGGCAGCGCCTTGTATTCGTACCCGTAGTAGGTGGTCGGCGTGCAGGGCAGGACAACCAATTGCGTGCTGGGCGGATCGAAGCGGATGTAACCTGGTAGCCCCAGTTCACGCCGCAGATCGAGCGCTTGTTGATCATCCGGATTGATACCCGGCACCCCGAAATGGTCGCGCAGCCGATACACCTTCGGACTGTCAAGGACCAACATCGCGCGATTGAAGTCCAGGCTCCGAACGACCAGCGAAGGATGAGCGACCCACGCCCCAAGCCCGTCGTCATAACGATAACCGACACCGCGACAGGCCCGCTCCAGAGCGTCGAAAAACAACCCGACCTCCTGCGCCTGCCCGGCGATCCTGGCGAACCCCTGAGCCAGTGCCGCCACACCCACAGCCAATCCGCCCAGAACCACCCCGGCGCCGCCGAGCACGGCTGCCGCAGTCGCCGCGCCCGCCGTGGCGGCTCCCAGACCACCGGCAGTCAACGCCAGACTGGTGGCATCGAAGGCCAACTGAGTGCCGAACTGCGCGCGCTCGATCTCGTTGTCTGCCGTCGCCAATTGATAGATGTCGAAACCGACATTGGCCAGGCCCAGCACCGCGCCGACGCCTTCGTTGGCGACATGTCCCAGCGCCTCGCCCACCACTGGCGCACAGGTACGGGCGATGATTTTCTCTTCATTGAGTGCGGTCTTGATCAGACTGAGCAGACCGGCGACGTCGGTGACATTGCCGTGCACCAATTGCGCGTAATTGACGTAAGCATGCAACCTGACGGCGGTGGTCAAGGTGCGGTCATCGCCCTCTCGTCCACGCAAGACGTTCATCAGTGCCTGGATCGTGAAGCCGGTATTGAGGGTGTGAACGGCACCGGCCTCGACCATCTGCGGCGTGGCTCGGGTGCCCAGTGCCGAAAACTGCTCCGACAGATAATTTCTGATGCGCAGCAGGCGATGATCGCTGCTGACGACCTGCACCACATGCTCGGATTGCGCGGGATCGATCAGGTTGATCCGGTACTCGCCGGCGGACGTTATCTCCAGGGTTTCGAACAACGGCACCAACGGCTTTGCTGAAGCATGCAAGTCCTGTAAAGCGTCGGTCGCCTGGGCAATCTGCTGTCCCCACCAGTGACTGTCCAGATCGCGCAGGCTGCGCCCCAGGTGCGGATTGCTCACCAGCGAATGGCCGCGGGCACTGTTCAGGCGCCGACGGATGGGCCGCTGTGCCTGCTCCGACAACACATTGTCGGACTCCAGCAATTGCCCGACGCTAAATCCGCCGGACAGATTCAGGGCCGATATCTTTTGCCCCTGCAGCTCGATCAGATCAAACGCCGGACGCGCGTCGTCGCCATAGGCCGCATAGTATTTCGCCATGCCCTGCTTGTGGAAAAGGTCAGTCAGTGCCAGCTGCAACTGATCCGGCTGACTGAACTCGAACACGCCGAAATTGGGATCATAAAAGTGATAGGTGACCTGTCCACCCTTGAAGGTTTTCGCCACCAGCATGGCGTGATTGTCCGAGTTGAGCATCAGCGTGCGCGTGCTGGCGAACGCTTCCAGCGTGGTGCCGAGCTGTTGCAGATCGACTCGCCCCAACGGCTTGCCGATGTCGTGCAATTGCACGTCGTGCAACTCTTCGAGCGCCTCCAGAAACACCATTGAATCGTGCTGCTGCGGCTCGGCAGAGGCTAGGAAGAACCGTTCGCGCAATCGTCGCGACGCCGCAACGCCCTGCTCCAGAGCAGCACTCATGATCAGCGCCAGCGGGTAACAGCGGCCACCGGGATCGCCCGGCCCTTCGAGCAACAGATCCTGCGGCACCAGTTTGACGTCACTGGCTTCGATTTGTCCCAGCACCTGACCCAGCCGCAGGATCACCTGCTCGCGATGCTCGCGGGTGGCAACGGTCTGAATATGGGCAACATGACGCCCCCATTGAAACAGCGTGTACGCCTGCGACAGCGCGGCCCGCTTCAGCGTCAACGCGCTGTCCGACGCCACCATCGGCTGATCGACATGATTGGCAAGACCGGCCATGAACTGCGGGGCCCGCTGCTGATACAGATGGCGTTCAATGGCCGCATAACGTACCGACGCCCCTACCTCGGCAACGCTGTTGGCCAGATTGTCGAGCTCGGTGGCAAGTTGCGTGAGACTTGAGTTATCCAGTGAGCGTGCGCCGAGCATCTGTCCCAACACCACCCGTTGCAACGGACTGATCTGGAAGAACGACAGCGAACCCTCGGCAATGCCGCTTAGCAACTCATCCAGCGCCAGCCCCTGAATCCGCGCATCGCTGAGCGACGCCGGAGCCTGCAAAGTGACGGGCTGGGCCTTGATGGCCTGGCGATCATCGAAGCCGAGCCCCGCCCCGTCGGGAAACCATAATGAGCCGTTATGTCCGTCACGCATCGCGGCCACGAACGGTTCACCGAGTCTGTCGATCATCCGTTGCAGCACATCCGTCAACAGCACTGGCCGGCCCTCGATAACCGGCCAGCCCTCCTCGAACGCTATGCTCTGCTGGTCCAGCAATGCCTTTACATCACCGCTGTAGCGCGCGCTGTACTGTCCTTCCTGCCAGCGCCGCTGCTCGTCGAGCACCCACCGCTCGACATCAACGGCGTTGTTTTTCCAGGAGTGGTCCTGCTCTTCCTCGGTCTTGTCGTTGACCATCCACAGCGGCTCGATCGCCGCCTCCACACGCAAGGTTTCCACCTCGCGCGGAACGAAGTTGCGCCGTTCGTAGTCGGCCATGCCATCGCGCATCGCGCCAGGTCCGGTCAGATAAATCGTCCCCTCGCTCTGCGGGCGAATGCCGTCACTTAAGTAGCCCGCGATGGCCAGCATCAAAAAGCTGGCCGCCATGTCCTCGGTCATCGACAGCTCGGCCAGAGGGCCAAATACCTGTTCGAGAACTTCTCGCGCCAGCTCTGTCATGCCCTCGAAATCGGTCAATGCGACGCCTCGTTCGGCGGCGAGGCGGTTTGTCTGGTCGATGGCCTCATAGTTGAACCGGAACCGCTCGATCACGCTGTTGAGCATTGGCGATTGCGCATGAGCCATCAGGAACGAGTTGCTCAACGTTTCCTGCACGGCAACCGCGCGCAAGTCCTGCGGGCGCACAAGCAGTTCGGCCGGCGCCTGGAACACCTCGTGCAGTGCCGGTTGCTGCCGGGCGAAAGCCTCCAGCGCGGCGCGGTGTTCGTCGGGAATCCGGCCCCGATAATCGGTGTATCGGTCGCGCAATGCCTGGCGTCCCGGCATCCAGTGCGGATTGTGATCAAGCAGCAGTTGCAGAACGCCAAGGCGCGCGTCGCCGCCGAACGCACTGATGTCGACCCCGCCCAGGGTTTTGACCAGGGGCGGCAAGTTATCGACATCCACGTAGCGGCCACCCTCCTCGTACAAGACCTCGGCCCGCACCACGTCAGAGGCGGCGGCCAGATTTCCGCGCAAGCGGGTCTCGCGATCGTAGATGGCTTGCAGTCGCAGCGGTGCGTCGAGGTCACGCAAGTCACGCAACTGCAAATCATCGCCTGCCAGATCGAGCAGACTGCGCCGGTTCTGCTCGATCAAGGCTTCCAGTTGTTCCGCGTCCTGGCCGTAGGCGCGAGACAACAAGTCGATCCGCGCTTCATCCGCCGATTGCCCTCGTGCCAGCGCCTCATTGATGTGCATGAACATCTGCTGCTTGAGGACGATGACCCGCTCTTCGTACAACGTCCCAAGCCTGGTGTCGGTAATACGCTCGCTACCGCCATGTTGCATGGCGTCAGCCTTGGCGGCCTCGACGATCAACTTATTGGTTTGCCAGGCCAGTAGCGCGTCACTGTCATACCAGAGATTGAGGCTGTACCCCTGCCCGCTCAATACCTGCTTCCAGAGGTTGAGATAGTCACGCTGAATCTCGCCAAGGCCACCGCCCAGCCAGACGAAATGCAGATTTTTTACAACCGGAGTGGCGGCAGTCTTCGCGTAAATCTCGCTGTTTCGCAGACGGGTCTCGAACGCCTGAATAGCGTTGTAAATGCCCGATAAAGAGCTCTTCGGCGGTTCAGACTGGCCTGGCGTATCACGGCGCACGCGCGGCACGCCGATCAACTGTTCCAGGGAATGCTTGAGTAATGTCAGGGGTTCAATCAGTCGCGGGGAATTGAGCAAACCGATACATGCAAAGTAATAGCGCCACACTGACGGATAAACGTCACTGTCCCGGTGTACCAAAAGGGCTTGTTCGAGATCAGCCTGTTTGAACAGATTGATAAAACTGACATAACCACTGGCATCTTTAAATCTTTGATCGTGCATGAAAGTTCCTCCGTTATTCTGACCGACATCATGAGCGCACATAGGCACTTGAATGGCAGCAAAGTTAACGAATGGGGACTTCGCACTCAAACTTCAGAACTTTCAATACATGTCAAAACAGACAATTAAAAAACAACTGATAACGCATGTAACCGCAACAATTTATTGCGACAACCCTGATCAAAAAATCAATATGACTGCGAAAGTCGGCGGCACAACTGCGCATCGACTTTTTACTGCGGCCAATCAAGATTCAGGATAAGTCCGACAAAATGTAAGTCATAAGAAAGATCCCACGCGGTAGTGGAGCAAATCTCACACGCACCGCTGAAAGATATGACATCGGCAAATCCGGAAACAATCTCCCCGTCCTGGCCGGCATGGCGAGGGAGCAAGCCCCCTCGCCTGCGCTCATGCCTGCGGCTTTTCGCCGTACCAGCGCGGCGTGTAGACCCACACGCCACCTTCGGCCTTGGGGAAGGTGCACGTGGTCGAAGAACCAATCAGCACCATCGTGCGCATGTCCACCTGATCCGGAGTCAGTTGCCCCAGTGTGGTGACCCGCAGAGACTGCCCCGGCCGACCGATGTCGCGCCCCAACACCACCGGCGTCGCCTCCGTGCGATGCTGCGCGACGATTTCCAGCGCACGGCCCAGTTGCCACGGACGCGCCCGGGAGATCGGGTTGTAGAAGGCCAGGGCCAGGTCGGCGGCGGCCGCCAGATCCAGACGCTTCTCGATGATCGACCACGGCTTGAGGTTGTCCGACAGCGACATCACGCAGAAATCATGACCCAGCGGCGCACCCGCTTGCGCAGCCGTGGCGAGCGAAGCGGACACTCCCGGCAGGATTTCCAGCTCGACGCTGTGCCAGGCCGGATCGGTCGACTCGTGCAATGCTTCGAGCACCGCTGCGGCCATGGCGAACACGCCGGGGTCGCCGGACGAAACGACGATCACCGAACGGCCCTCGGCCGCCAGCCGGAAGGCGTGGCGGGCGCGCTGCATTTCTTCGCGATTGTCGGTGCAGTGCTGCACCTGATCAGCGCGAAACGGGCCGGCCATGCGCACATAGGTTTCATAACCGAGCACATCGGTGGCCCGCGCCAATTCCGCCTTGACCGCTGGCACCATCAGTTCGGCAGCGCCGGGGCCGAGGCCGATCACCGCCAGGCGTCCACGCTGACGACCGATCTGCGCGACGTCCAGCGGCTGTTCGGCGCGCGCAATCGCCAAGCCGTTGGCACGGCTGATCGTGGCCTGCGGCAGTGCGTGACGCGCCAACTCGTCGAGGTCTTTGTGCGCCGCGACAAAGCGCAGTGGCACACCCAGTTCGAGCGCGGCTTCACGCAGTTTGGCCGCCGCCATTTCCGTGTCAGCCGCCAGCAGACAAGCCAGCGCCTGCTGTGCAACCCCGGCCTGCTGCAACGCGGCGCGGACAGCGTTCGGCAGATCGTCCAGCTGCGCACTCACCGCCACCGCGACGCTGCGCGGATAAATCAGTAGCTCGTAGGCGCTCGCGATACGTTCGGCACTGCCGACATGAATCGAGCGCTGCGCCTGCGGGTCTTGCGGCAACTGCGCCTGATCCAGCCACGGCGCCGCACCTTCGATGCGCACGCTGTGCCCGGCCAGCAGGTCGGAAACGAAACGCTTGCCCAGTTCCAGATCCGCCAGCGCATAGCCGCTGGGTGGGTTGAGCAGGCAAGTGCCAAAGCGCAATTCGCCACTGGTGGTGATCGCCGCTGCGACCTGCAATGCGCCAGCGATTTCCCGGGCCATGACATTCACCCCGCCGAGGCCACCGAGCAGCGGCACCACGGCGCTGCCGTCTTCGGCAACGGCGAGTACCGCCGGTTCCGCGCCCTTCTCGATCAGTAACGGTGCCAGGGTGCGAATGACAATACCGGCCGCGCACAGGGCAATGATCGGCGTGTCTTGCTGGTACAACTCACGCAGGGTCGCGCCAAATTCCTGATAGCTGCGGTCGGCGCCTTCGACGCGTCCTGCGAGGCCGTGGATCTGCGCCGTCGGATACACCCGCTGGATACGTCGCGCGGTGGCCAGCGCGCTCTGTCCGAGGATGACAATGGCCGGTGTGGATTGCGTCATCAACCTTGCCACCGTTCGCCCGGGACGATGATCAGCGAGAAGTACGGCGAGGACATCGGCTCGACCTGATCCAGCGGCACGATCTTCTGATTGGCCATGGTCGCGCGTTCGACGTACAGCGCCCGCTCGGCCAGCCCGAGCTCTTCGAGTACCGCACGGACTTTGGGAAAGTTGCGCCCCAGTTTCATGATCACCGCCGCATCGGCGTCGGCCAGACGCCGCTTCAGATCCTCGTGCGGCAATACGCCGGAGAGCACCGACAGGCTCTGGTTGCGATACACCAGCGGCGCGCCGAGCACCGAGGCGCCGCCAAGCATCGAGCACACGCCCGGCACCACTTCGGCTTCGTAGCGGGTGGACAACCGGTCATGCAGATACATGTAGGAGCCGTAGAAGAACGGATCGCCTTCGCAGATCACTGCAACGTCGCGGCCGGCGTCCAGATGCGCCGCGACTTCTTCGGCGGCAGCGTCGTAGAAATCACTGATCACCTGCTCGTAGGACAGCGGCGCCGGCAGCACTTCGGTGGTCACCGGGTACACCAGCGGCAGCAGGTTCTGCGCGTCCTGCAGGTGCGCTTCGATGATGCCGAACGCATTGCCTTTTTTACCTTTGGCAACGAAGTACGCCACCACCGGCGATTCGCGCAGCAGACGCAGGGCTTTGACGGTAATCAGTTCCGGATCACCGGGGCCCACGCCGAGGCCGATCAGACGTCCTGTTGCCTGCATCATTCGACCTCCGTGGCGAGGGCATTGACTGCGGCGGCGGCCATGGCGCTGCCGCCGAGCCGGCCTTGCATGATCACGAACGGTACGCCGCGACTGTCAGCCGCCAACGCCGCTTTCGATTCGGCGGCGCCGACGAAGCCCACTGGGAAGCCAAGAATCAGCGCCGGTTTCGGTGCGCCGGCATCCAGCATTTCCAGCAGATAGAACAGTGCGGTCGGCGCGTTGCCGATCACCACCACGCTGCCCTCCAGGTGCGGACGCCACAGCTCCAGCGCCGCCGCCGAACGGGTGTTGCCCAGCTCACGGGCCAGCTCCGGCACGCTGTCGTCGCGCAAGGTGCAGATCACCTGGTTGTTCGCCGGCAAACGCGCACGGGTCACGCCTTCGGAGACCATCCGCGCATCGCACAGGATCGGCGCACCGGCTGCCAGCGCATCGCGCCCGGCCTTGCCGGCGCCCTCGGAGAATTGCAGACCGTCGACTGCCTCGACCATGCCGCAGGCGTGGATCACCCGCACCGCGAGTTTTTCCAGATCGGCCGGGATGCGTGCCAGATTGGCCTCGCTGCGAATGATCGCGAAGGAGTTGCGATAGATCTCCTGACCGTCGCGGATGTAATCAAGCATCAAGGGGGCTCCGTGAGCGGGCGTCGAGCAGGATCGCGGCCGCTTCAATAGTAAGGTTGCGTGCGTGCAGCGTGCCGAAACCCGGCAGCGCTGCATCGCGAAAATAGAGGTCGTAATGACCGGGGCTGATCGCCAGCAAGGTGGCGGGTGCGCAATGGGCCGCCGCGCAAGAGCGCGGGCAGCCGGACAGGTGCACGTTCTGCGCCTGTGGCAACAGCGTCGCCAGCCATCGGGCGTCGTGTTTGGTATCGGCCAGGCCTTTGCCGCATCCGCTGGAGCCGGTGCAGGCAATCAGCCTGGACAGCGGCTCACGGGCATCGGTCAGCCAGTGCAATTGCGTCAGTGTTTGCAAGACGTGCGCCGCGTCGGAGGGCTTCACGTTCGGCAGCAACAGACTTTGCCACGGGGTGAAACGCAGGCTGCCATCACCGTACTCGCGGGCCAGCCGGGCGGCGCCACGCAGCATGACCGGGTCGAGACGGCCGAGCGCCGGCACCGCGCCGACATACACCCGGTCGGCAGCGTTTTGCGGGTGAACACCGATGTGCAGAGCCTCCGCCAGCGGCGTGCGCTGTCGGGCAACGACGGCTTTGATCGCCACGCGCTCGCGCAACTGTTCGAGGAAGGCCGGCATCGGCCATTCATCAAGCAAATGGCGCATACGCGTCTGCTCCGGCCGAGCCCGCTCGAGGAACAACTCCAGCACCGCGACCACCAACGCATGGCCGTTTTCCAGGGTCACGGCACCGGCCGCCCGATCGGTCGGGCAGCCAGCCAGACCGAACGCCAACATGACTTCACCGTCACGCTCAAACGCCGACAACCACAGATCATGCGGATGTGCGAGCATCGCCAACGCCTCTCCGCCGTCCAGTTGCACGGCAAACTTCGCGCTCAACTCGGGAAAGCGCGGATGCGTCTGCAATGTCAGCAGAATCTGTTCGGCCAGAGGCCGGGTATCGAATAGCAACCGCCGATCGATACCGGCGCTCGGGCTGAGCATCAGGTTACGTACATCGTCACCCGCTGCGGTTTGCGGCCCGAGGCCGGCGGCCAGCAGACGGTCGATCAATACCGCTGACTGCTCACCGATGCCGCGAATCTGCAGGTTGGCGCGGTTGGTCGCCTCGATTTCCCCACGGGCGAAACGCTCGGCGGCATTGGCCACCGCGTCGGCCTGATCGGCAGTGATCGAGCCGCCATTGAGCTTGATCCGGCAGATGCCGCCGTCCAGCGCCTGGACGATACGCAGCAACCCCGGACAAGCCGAGGGGCGCAGAGCGGTGGACAGAGGGCGTTCGTTCAAGGGATGACCGGCTGGCTGGCAGCGCTGTAGTGGGCGAAAGGTCGCCATTATGCCTGCTTTGCCCGAGCGCATGAAAATGCCTGCCGGTCGGAAACTGCACCCAGGCAACAATTCCCGCCGCCTGGCGTTGCTTCAGAGTTGGTATTCCTCAAACCTGGACGCATGCGCGCCAATGGCTTGCTCCACGCTTGCCCGGTTGGCATCCATGGCCCGGCGCTTGATCAGCAGCTTTCTGGCGCGAATGTCCAGTTGTGACATCGGTTGATGAACCTGCCAGAACAGATAGTTGGTATTGAGTACCAACTTGATAAAGCGGATATGGCTGAGTACCACCACCAGCTCGTCACGGGTGTTCTGACTGACCGGCAAAATATGCGAGTTGAAGGTTTTGCCACTCAGCGCGGAAAACTGCTTCAACAATGCGACATCTTTTTCCAGCGCTGCAAGTCCCGCTTCAACCTGGGTCAGTTGAGAACGCGCGAGCAACGGCGCAGTCAATCGCCGCCATGCCTCCTGCACACTCCCGGAAAACGCCGTCTGCACAAGCACCACTGGCTGTTCCTCAAGGCTCCAGCCAAACGACCAGAGGATGCCGGCAAAATGATCAAACCACTGTGCAGGCTGAGTACTGCTGTTATAAACGCCGTCCGCCTTGATCTGCGCGAGATAAATGCAGTGCTTCACAAAGTTGTTATCGGCCTCGGCCTGACCTTCCAGGCCGGTGAATAACATATTGTTAACGGCCACTGCGTTATTCTGACTTAAACGTGTATTGGAACTGATATCCATATCATCTCCTGCCAACTTGGCATTGATTAATTTATCGGTCTATTGCGTCAGGCTTATAAAAAACTGACTTGAAGCAAACTAACAAAAACAGCAGTTGAAAAAACCAATATTGCTCAACAACACGTTTCCGCGCGGCTTTGGGCACGCCGCGACGACAGACCCGCGTCAGATGCCGGCCGCCGCGTTATCATGCCGCCCTTGAAGATCTACCCTGGATTTAAGGAACGGCATGACACCCTGGCTGACGGTTGTGGGAATCGGTGAAGACGGCTTCAAGGGCCTGGGCAAAAATGCCCGGCGCGCCCTGATGGGCGCCTCGCGGATCATCGGCGGCCAGCGGCAACTGGACTTGCTGCCGGTATGCATACGCGGTGAACGCGCGTTGTGGCCAAGCCCGTTTTCCCTCGCGCCGGTGCTGGAGCAGCGCGGCGAAGCGGTGTGTGTGTTGGCCAGTGGTGATCCGATGTTCTACGGCGTCGGCGCCAGCCTCGCGCGGCACGTGCCGAGTGCCGAGATGCTGATCCTGCCGGCACCCTCTTCCTGTTCGCTGGCCGCCGCCCGGCTCGGCTGGCCGTTGCAGGATGTAGTGACACTGTCGCTGGTCGCGCGACCTTTGGCGGCACTCAATGCGCAACTGTTCAGCGGCGTACGCCTGTTGCTGCTGAGCAATGACCGGCAGAGTCCGGCGGCGGTCGCGGCGTTGCTGCGTGAGCGCGGATTTGGCGGCAGTCGCCTGAGTGTTCTGGAACACCTGGGCGGCGAAGCCGAGCGGCGTATCGACGGCACTGCCGATGACTGGAACGACCCGGCGATTGCCGATCTGAATGTGATCGCCATCGAATGCCTGGCCGATGCGCAGGCACCGCGCCTGTCGCGCCTGGCCGGACTGCCCGACTCGGCATTCCAGCACGACGGGCAACTGACCAAACGCGATGTCCGCGCCATCACCCTCGCCCGCCTTGCACCGATCCCCGGCGAACTGCTGTGGGATGTCGGCGGCGGTTGCGGCTCGATCGGCATCGAATGGATGCGCACGCACCCCAGCTGCCGTGCCATTGCCATCGAGGCGGACGAAGGCCGACAGGCCTTGATCGAACACAACCGCGACGCGTTGGGCGTACCCGGTCTGCAATTGGTGCGGGGCCGCGCACCGCAGGCGCTCGCCGGGCTGGAGCGCCCCGACGCGATCTTCATCGGCGGCGGCGTGACCCGTGAGGGCGTGTTTGCAACCTGCTGGGATCAACTCAAACCCGGTGGTCGACTGGTGGCCAACGCCGTGACCCTGCAAAGCGAAGTCACCTTGATGAACTGGCGCGAACGCCACGGCGGCGAACTGACCCGAATCCACGTTGCCCAGGCGCAACCGCTGGGTGAGTTCGACACGTGGCGGCAGGCGCTGCCGATCACCTTGCTCGATCTGGTCAAACCCCTCGATGCGTGACGAAACCGCCGAACAACCCGCGCCGCTGCGTAGCGGCCTGACCACCGGCAGCTGCGCCACCGCCACCAGCCTTGCCGCCGCGCGCCTGCTGCTCGGCGGCACCTCGGCGGATGCAGTGCAGATCGTCCTGCCCAAGGGCAAGCAGGTGCAGATGCGTCTGGAGTTTTGCCGCTTGACCGCCGACGGCGCCGAGGCCGGAACGATCAAGGACGCCGGCGACGACCCCGACGTGACCCACGGTGCGCTGCTCTATTCGCACGTGCGGCTGCTGGCCGCGCCGGGGATTCGCTTCGTCGCGGGCACAGGTGTCGGCACCGTGACCCGGCCGGGGCTGGTGCTCGGCGTCGGTGAGCCGGCAATCAACCCGGTGCCGCGCAAGATGATCAGCGATCACTTGAGCCTGCTCGCCGCCGAAAGCGGTTATGCCGGCGGCTTCGAGGTCACGGTCAATGTCGAGGGCGGCGAAGCGCTGGCGCTGAAAACCATGAATCCACGGCTGGGCATTCTCGGCGGGCTGTCGATTCTCGGCACCAGCGGTATCGTCCGGCCGTTTTCCTGCGCGGCGTATATCGCCTCGATCCACCAAGGCATCGATGTGGCGAAAACCAATGGTTACCTGCACATCGCCGCGTGCACCGGCAACGCCAGCGAAGACACCATGCGCCGGGTCTACAACCTGCCCGAAATCGCCTTGATCGAAATGGGCGACTTTGTCGGCGCGGTGCTCAAGCATCTGCGCAAAGTGCCTGTGGATAAACTGAGCCTGTGCGGTGGCTTCGGCAAGATCAGCAAACTGGCGGCCGGGCACATGGATCTGCACTCGCGCCATTCCAGCATCGACCTGCCGCAACTGGCCGAATGGGCGGCGGCGATTGGCGCCGATCAGGCGTTGCAGCAAAGTATTCGTGAAGCGAATACCAGTCAGCAGGCCTTGGCGATGGCCAGTGCGGCAGGCATTGCCCTCGGCGATGAGGTCTGCCGCCACGCGCTGAATTTCGCCCGCAGCGTGGTGCCGGCGCAGGTTCAGGTCGAGGTGTATGCGATTGATCGCCAGGGCGGCATTGTCGGCCACGCCGGAGGTTTTGCATGAAGCGCATTCTGTTGCTGGGCGGCGTCACCGAAGCCCTGGCCATCGCCCGTACGTTGGGGCCAGAACACATCTACAGCCTGGCCGGCGTGGGCCGGGTACCGACCGACCTGACCTGCCAGGTGCGCGTCGGCGGCTACGGCGGGGCCGAAGGTCTGACGCAGTTCATGCGCGACGAAGGCATCGACCTGCTGCTCGACGCGACCCACCCCTACGCCGCGCAAATCAGCCACAACGCCGCCCGCGCCGCGCAACTGAGCGGCATCCCTTGCTGGGCCTTGCGCCGCCCCGCATGGCAGCCGCAACCGGGCGATGACTGGCGCGAAGTCAGCGACTGGACCGAACTGACCAAAGCCCTCAAACCATTCCGCCGCCCGCTGTTCACCCTCGGCCGCGAACCGCTGCAACACCTCGATGAAATCCCTGCCCACCAGTTCTGGACCCTGCGCGCGCTCGACGTCTACCCCGGCAACGAACGCTGCGAAGTGATCGGCGCCCGTGGGCCATTTCTGCTTGAGGACGAACGCTCACTGTTCGAGCGCCGGCAGATCGATGTCCTGATCAGCAAGAACAGCGGCAGCACTGCGACCGAACCCAAGCTGGAAGTGGCGCGGGAGTTGGGGGTGCCGGTGATTGTGTTGAAGCGGCCGGTGTTGCCGGGGGTTGATCGGGAGTTTCTGACGACGTCTGAAGTCTTCGCTGCCCTTGCCGCCTTCACCCGGCTTTAGCCAGGTGCAGATTTCGAATACGCCTTCGCGGGCAAGCCCGCTCCCACAGTGGTCCGCGCCGACTGCATAGTTTGTGTATGCCACGGATCCTGTGGGAGCGGGCTTGCTCGCGAAGGCGCCGGTACTGTAATCCTCTCTCCAGCGCCCTACAGCTAAACCGGATGCTACGTACAACCACTTAAAGAACCACTGACTGTCTGCATTAAATGCCCGGTTTTATGCTCACCGCTTTTGAGCCCAAAGGTGAACATTGCGATGACCGAAAAATTCACCCGTTTCGACGCCGCCGAATACCTCAAAACTCCTGAGGATATGGCGGCGTATCTGGACGCTTGCTTTGATGATGAAGGCGATGGCGTGCTCATCCGTGCAGCACTGAATGACATAGCCCGAGCTCAGGGCATGACACAGGTGGCACGTGATGCTGGCCTGGGTCGTGAAAGTCTCTATAAAGCGCTGAGCAGCACTGGTAACCCAGAATTCGCAACTATCATGAAGGTCATGAAGGCTTTGGGTTTGAGATTGCACGCCGTCGCGGTTTGATTGATCTGCGACACCAAACCGCACGACGCCTTTTTACTTATCGGCCCTGATCAGGCTAAATAGCCCGCGTCTGATCGCCCACCCAACGGATCTGTCCCATGAACCGACACCGGCTCGCATTTGCCTGGATCGCCTGCTTTGCAGTGCTGTTCAACATGCTCGCCATGCCGATGACCGGGGCGCTGGCGCAGGCGGCCAATTCACCGGCCGAACAGGTGCTGTGGAGCAGTTTCTGCACCGGCAGCGGGACGAAAATGGTGGCGATCAACATCGGCACCCCGGAGCAGAAAGCCCCGTCCAACGACAGCCATTCCAACATGCAGCATTGCTGGTGCTGCTCGGGTTCAGCGCCGCTGGTAGCGTTGCCGGGGCATGCGCCGCAGCTGTATTTTGCCCGCTTCGAAAGCAATCGCAGCGTGGCCCCGCCCTCGTTGCAAACACCGACACCGCGCCAGCAATGGCCGAGCCTTAATCCGCGCGCCTCGCCTCTGGTTTGATTTGTTCTCGCAATTGACCTGCGTATCAAATCGTTCTGGAGAACTGCCATGTTGAACAAACTCTTCGTCATCGCTGCGCTGTTGCTGCCGGCGTGCTTCGCCCATGCCCACGAATACAAGGCCGGCGAGCTGGAAATCGCGCACCCGTGGTCGCAGGAGCTGCCGCCCAACGCGCCGACGGTTGCCGCTTACTTCGTGATCAGCAATCCCGGCAAGGCCGACGATCGCCTGCTCAGCGTCGACTCGCCGATCACTGACGAGGCTCAGTTGCACGAGCACGTGATGCAGGGCGATCTGATGAAAATGCAACAAGTGCCCAACGTGGTGATTCCGGCCGGCGGCAAAGTGACGTTCGCGCCGATGGCCTATCACGTGATGCTGCTCAACCCGAAAGACCGCAGCCTGCTCAGCGACGGCAAACGCTTCCCGCTGACCCTGCATTTCGAGAAGGCCGGCAACGTTACCGTCGAAGTCGCGGTGCAGAAGAAACCGCCGGAAACCAAGGCACACGATCACGCCCAGTAACCGATCCGGCTGACCACGCCCGTGCGCCCGCAACGCGCCGGGGCGTCCAGCAAGCATCGCCAGAGTCAGGCTCTGACCCGCGGTAGCTGGATCGCCCTGTTCGCCATGTTGATGATCTTCATCGGCCCGCTGATTTCTCAGTCGATGCCGATGGATCAGCACGCTTCGAGTTCCATGCCGATGAGCATGGACATGGCCATGCCGGGTATGGATCACGCCGCGCACGGCGCACAACCGGCTGTCGAACACTGTCCGCCGCAATCCTCGCACCACGCCCTGTGGGAAAAGTGTGGTTATTGCAGCCTGCTGTTCAATTGCCCGGCGCTGACCGGTGGCGGCACGTTCGCCACATTCAGCATCGCCCACGTCAACACCTTCGTCCCATCCTCCCCGCGTCTGGGCCATGCCCGACAGACCTTCTTCCCTGGCGCCCGCACCCGCGCCCCGCCCGTCGCAGCGTAAACACCGCACCTTTGATTGCACACGGTCGAGAAGACAGCTTCAGGCTGCCGGCCGTGTCGTTTACGACTGTTTGATGGAAATTGTCATGTCCAGGTTTTCTGCTGTTCCACGCCCGGGTTCTGCCCAGGCGTCCTTCGCGCTGAACGCATCACGCATTCGTTTCTCGCACGCCACCGCCGCCCTTTGCGGCGTCCTGCTGTCCCCGCTGGTGCTGGCCGATGACCACGCCGGTCACGTTGATGAACTGAGCCCGACGGTGATCACCGCCATCGCCCCCAGTTCGCCATTGACCATCGTCACCAACCCCAAGGACCCGCGCCAACCGGTGCCGGCCAGCGATGGCGGCGATTACCTGAAGACCATTCCCGGCTTCGCCCTGGTGCGCAATGGAGGTACCAACGGTGATCCGGTGCTGCGCGGCATGTTCGGTTCGCGGCTGAACATTCTCACCAACGGCAGCATGCTGCTCGGCGCCTGCCCGGGGCGGATGGACGCGCCGACCTCCTACATCTCGCCGGAAACCTACGACAAACTCACGGTGATCAAAGGCCCGCAAACCGTACTCTGGGGCCCGGGGGCATCGGCGGGCACGATCCTCTTCGACCGTGAGCCGGAAAGCTTCGGCGAACTCGGCACGCGGGTGAATGCCAGCGTGCTGGCCGGCTCCAACGGACGCTTCGACAAGGTCGTCGACGCGGCTGCCGGCGGGCCATTGGGCTACGTGCGAGTGATCGGCAACACCGCGCACTCCGACGACTATCGCGACGGCAACAACGACATCGTTGCCTCGCGCTACGACAAGTGGAACGGTGATATCGCGCTCGGCTGGACCCCGGACGCCGACACCCTGATCGAACTCACCGCCGGCAAGGGCGACGGCGAAGCACGTTACGCCGGACGCGGCATGGACGGTTCGCAGTTCCTGCGCGAAAGCCTCGGCCTGCGCTTCGAAAAATCCAACATCACTGACGTACTGGAGAAACTCGAAGCCCAGGTCTACTACAACTACGCCGACCACGTGATGGACAACTACACCCTGCGCACACCGTCCGGCACCGGGATGATGGCCGGGCCCATGGCCTCCAACGTCGACCGCCGGACCCTCGGCGCGCGGATCAAGGCGACCTGGCGCTGGGCCGACATCCAGCTGATCACCGGCCTCGATGCGCAGACCAACGAACACCGCCAGCGCAGCGGCATGGGCATCGACACCTACAAGGATCAGCCCTACACCAAGGACGCCGATTTCCATAACTACGGCGTGTTCAGCGAAATGACCTGGTACGCCGCCGACCGCGATCGGCTGATTACCGGCGCCCGGGTCGACCGTGCTTCGGCCAAGGATTACCGGCAGCGCATTGGTTCGGGAATGATGAGCCGGCCAAATCCGACCGCCGACGAGACCCGCGCCGACACCTTGCCCAGCGGCTTCGTGCGCTACGAGCATGACCTGTCCGACACACCGGCCACGCTGTACGCCGGCCTCGGTCACGCGCAGCGCTTTCCGGATTACTGGGAGCTGTTTTCACCGAAGTCCGGCCCGGCCGGTTCACTGAATGCGTTCGACTCGATCAAACCGGAGAAGACCACCCAGTTCGATTTCGGCGTGAACTACAAGACCGCCGAACTCGAAGCCTGGGCCTCGGGCTACGTCGGTGTGGTGCGCGACTACATCCTGTTCGACTACACGCCGACGATGATGGGCATGAGTACTTCGCGCGCGGAAAACATCGACGCACGGATCATGGGTGGCGAACTCGGCGCCGCCTACAAACTCACCAATAACTGGAAAGCCGACGCGACTCTGGCCTACGCCTGGGGCAAGAACAGCAGCGATGGCAAGGCCCTGCCGCAAATGCCGCCACTGGATGCCCGCTTCGGCCTGACCTACAGCGAAGACGACTGGAGCGCCGGGGCGCTGTGGCGCGTGGTCGCGGCGCAAAACCGCATCGACCAGAACAAGGGCAACGTGGTCGGCAAGGACTACGACAAGAGCGGCGGATTTGGCGTGTTCTCGCTCAACGGCGCCTACCGGATCAACAAGAACTGGAAGGTCAGCACCGGCGTCGACAACCTGTTCGGCAAGGCTTACGCCGAGCACCTGAACCTGGCCGGTAACGCCGGTTTCGGCTACCCGGCCAACGACCCGCAAGCGATCAACGAGCCGGGGCGCACGCTCTGGACCAAGGTCGACATGAGTTTCTGACAAGAAAAAATCAAAAGATCGCAGGCTCCTGCAGGGGAGCGCGTAGATCCTGTAGGAGCTGCCGAAGGCTGCGATCTTTTGATCTAAAAAAATGATTCGCCAAGCGGAGCAAACGTGATGCAGAAGCCCAAACCGAATGTCTACAACCTGGCCTGGCGCTGGCATTTCTATGCCGGATTATTCGTCGCGCCGTTCATGGTGATGCTGGCCCTGACCGGCATCGTCTACCTGTTCAAACCGCAACTCGACTCACTGATGTACAGCAGCCTGCTCAAGGTTCCGGCCGGGCATCACATGGTGCCGGCCGATGACCTGCTGCAACGGGTCAAGAGCGCTTATCCACAAGGTCAGATCACCCAATACCTGCCACCGGCCAACGCCGAACGCAGCGCTCAGTTTGTCGTCAAGAATGAGGGTCATGAACTCAACGTTTTCATCGATCCGTACCACGGCGACATCCTCGGCGAACAGGATGCGAAGAAAAATCTGCAAGCCGTCGCCCGCGCCATTCACGGCGAGTTGATGATCGGCACAGTGGGTGACCGCTTGATCGAACTCGCCGCCGGTTGGGGTGTGGTGTTGGTGGTGTCCGGGGTGTTCCTGTGGTGGCCGCGCGGGCAGGCCGCCGGGATTCTGTGGCCACGGCTGAACAGTCGCGGTCGGGTGTTGTGGCGTGATCTGCACGCCGTCACCGGGTTCTGGGGCGCCGCACTGTTGCTGGTGATGCTGCTCAGCGGCATGACCTGGACCGGCTTCTGGGGCAAGCAATATGCCCAGGTCTGGAACGTGTTCCCGGCCGCGATGTGGAACAACGTGCCGACCTCCGACATCGAGGCCGGCAGTCTCAACAACGCCGCGCGCCAGACCGTGCCATGGGCGATGGAAAACACGCCGATGCCGATGTCCGGTGACCACGCCGAGCACATGGCCCACGGCGGCATGCAACACGGTCCCGCAGCGCCCGCGATCAGCCTGCAAGACGTGCAGAACATCGCCATTGAGCGCAAGGTCGAACCCGGCTACAGCATCACTCTGCCGACCACCGCGACCGGGGTATTCACCATTGCCGTGTTCGCCGACGACCCGCGTAACGATGCGACCCTGCATGTCGATCAGTACACCGGCAAGGTCCTCGCCGATGTGCGTTTCGAGCAGTACGGCGCGGTGGCACGGGCCACGGAAATCGGTGTGATGCTGCATGAGGGCAAGATGTTCGGCACTTTCAACCAGATCGTCGTGCTGCTGATCTGCCTGATGATTCTGCTCAGCGCCGTCAGCGGTGTGGTGATCTGGTGGAAGCGCCGTCCGCAGGGCAAGTTCGGCGTGCCGCCGCTGCGCCATGACCTGCCGAAATGGAAAACCGGCGTGGCGATCATGCTCGCTCTGGCCGTGATCTTTCCGCTGGTGGGCGCTTCGCTGGTGCTGGTCTGGTTGCTGGATCGCCTGCTGTTGTCGCGTCTGGGCCGCCAAGCTGAATCTGCCTCAACTTCAACGTGAAGCAGGCGAGATGCGCGTTTCAGACAGATCTTTAAACTGCCGGGGTTTAAACTCCGGCAGATTTTAGTGTTACTGTATAACGCAAATGTGCCGCTCTGCCCGCGATCAAAAGTGGCGGGCTTTCTTTTGAAGAAGTGATTCACCGCCCCGATGAACAAGTACCTCTTGTCCAGCCTCTGCCTGTTCGCCCTGAACAACGCCAACGCCGACAGCCAGCCGTTGACGCTGCCCGCGGGCACCATCACCGCGCCTGCGCTTGACGAAGAAAATGTCAGCCTGACCACGCCGACCACCGCCGGTTCGCGCCTGAACCTGACGGCCATGGAGACCCCGGCCAGCGTCGAAAGCCTCAGTGGCGAACAGGTGCGCGCCCGTGGTGATCGCAGCGTGCAGGACGCCGTGTCGCGCAGCACCGGCATCAGCCGCACCGGCACTCCGGGCGATGGCGGCACCTCGTTGCAGGCACGCGGCTTTACCGGGCAGAGTTCGGTGATGCAGCTGTATGACGGCAACCGCATGTACACCGGCATGGGCACCGTGACCTTTCCGGTCGACACCTGGTCGGTGCAGCGCGTCGACGTGCTGCGCGGCCCGGCCTCGGTGCTGTACGGCGAAGGCGCGACCGGTGCGGTGGTCAACGTGATTCCGAAGAAACCGTTCGAGGGCGACATCGAAAACCACTTGCGCCTCGGCTACGGCTCCTACGACCGTCAGCAGCAGGCGTTCGACAGCGGCGGCTCGCTGAGCGACACACTGAGCTATCGCCTCAATCTCAATCGTCTGCGCAGCAACGGCTGGGTCGATCGCGGTGATTCCTCCGGCGACTTCATCAGTGCCGCGCTGCGCTGGCAGGCCACCGACGACCTGGCCTTCACCCTCGCCCACGATTACGGCGATCAGCGCCCGCAGAACGACTTCGGCACGCCGTTGATCAACGGCCAATTGAAAGACAGCCTGCGCTACAAGAACTACAACGTGCGCGACGACCAGCAGCACTACAACGATCAGTGGACGCGCCTGACCACCGATTGGCAGATCAACAAGGCCGTCAGTGCCAGCAACGAGCTGTACTACCTCAAGGCCCGGCGCCGCTGGCAGAACGCCGAGAACTACAACTTCGACACCGCCACGCAACAGCTCAGCCGCAGCGGCTACTTCGGCATCGGCCATCAGCAGGAACAGGTCGGCGACCGCCAGACCTTCACCTTCAAACACTCGCTGTTCGGCCTCGACAGCCAGACCGTGACCGGCGTCGATTACAACCGGATCCGTTTTCAGCTCAACAGCAACTCGCCGTTCAACGATGTGCTGCCCAACGGTCAATCGCTGGATCTGTATCACCCGCAGCCGGGCTATTTCGAAAGCGCCAATCCATACCGCGACCAGTTCGACAGCACCACCAAACAGATGTCAGTGTTCGGCGAAAACCGCACGCAACTGAGCGAGCGCTGGTCGCTGGTGACCGGCGTGCGCCGTGACTACGTACAGGTGGATCGCAACAACCTGGTCGACGACAGCCAGAGCGACAAGACCCTGACCGGCAATAACTGGAAGGCTGGACTGGTGTTTGCCCTGACGCCCGAGACTTCGTTTTACGCTCAGGTCGCGACCAGCACCGACGGCATTGGCGGCCTGATATCCCTGAGCCCGAGTCAGCAGCAATACGACCTGTCGACTGCACGCCAGACCGAGGTCGGCCTGAAGCAGTTGTTCTGGGATCAACGCGGCGAGTTCACCCTGGCGGCCTATCGCATCGTCAAAAAGAAGCTGCTGACCGACGATCCGGGCAACCCGACGCTCAAGCAGCAAGTCGGTCAGCAATCGTCCAACGGTCTTGAAGCCAGCCTCGACCTGCAACTGCCGCACGCTTGGCAACTGCAGGCCAACGCCGCCATCGTCAAAGCCAAGTACGATGACTTCTCCGAAGTGGTCAACGGACAGACGCTGTCGTACAACGGCAATCGCCCGGTGGATGTACCGCGTCGAACCGCCAATCTGTGGCTGAATAAAAACCTCAGCGATGATCTGAAGGCTGGCGCCGGCGTGCGTTATGTCGACGCGCGCTACGCCGACATGGCCAACCGCAACGAGCTGCCGAGTTACACCGTGGTCGATGCGACGCTGTCGTGGCAAGCCTTGCGCAACACCACGCTGGGCCTGCAGCTGAACAATCTGTTTGACCGCCGGTACGCACAAAGCCAATACAATGACGGCCAGCAATGGATTCTCGGCGAACCGAGATCGTTCTTCGTCACGGCGGATTACACCTTCTAAAAGCTCAAACATTCCTGTGGTGAGGGGATTTATCCCCGATCGGCGGCAGCCGTCGCAATCCGATGAATACAGTCTTCTGACAAATCGTGATTACAGGTTTTGGGACCGCTGCGCGGTCCATCGGGGATAAATCCCCTCACCACAAATGATCTAACGAATTCAGGAATTTGATGACCTCGCTAAATCTCGCCAACCTCGCCTGGACACCTCTGGGCCACGGCCACTGCCATCACCAGTTCCAGCTGCGTGATGCCTCGTTGCAGGTGGCCGCCGGTGAGTTTGTCGGGCTGATCGGCCCCAACGGCAGCGGCAAGACCAGCCTGCTGCGCTGCGCCTATCGCTTCAGCCAGCCGGAAAGCGGCGAGGTCAGACTCGATCATCACAACGTCTGGAAACAGTCCTCGCGCTGGTGCGCGAAACGCATCGCCGTGGTTCTGCAGGAATTCCCCGATGCCTTTGGCCTGACCGTCGAAGAAGTGGTCGCCATGGGCCGCACGCCACACAAAGGCCTGTTCGATGGCGACACGCTGGAAGATCGCAATCTGGCGACGCAAGCGCTCAAATCCGTCGGACTCGACGGCTTCGAAGACCATGCGTTCGCCACCCTGTCCGGCGGTGAGAAGCAGCGGGTAATCCTCGCCCGCGCCCTGACCCAGCAACCGCAACTGTTGATCCTCGACGAGCCGACCAACCACCTCGACCCGCGCTATCAGTTGGAACTGCTGCAACTGGTCAAGCGTTTGCAGATCGGCACGTTGGCGAGCATCCACGACCTGAACCTGGCCGCCGCGTTCTGCGACCGTTTGTATGTGATCAACCACGGTCGCATCGTCGCCAGCGGCACCCCGCAAGAAGTCCTGACCGTCGAACTGCTGCGTGACGTGTTCGGCGTCGAAGCATTGATTGATCCACACCCCCTCCACGGCTACCCGCGAATCACCTGGATAACCCGACCATGACTTTGCGCTCCCTGCTTTGCCTCGCTCTGCTGCTGGGCACCACCCACGCCTTCGCCGAGGCCACGAAGTACCCGCTGACGATCCAGAGCTGCAACCGCGAAGTGACCTTCAAGGAAGCACCGAAGCACGCGGTCAGTCACGACATCAACATGACCCAGATGATGCTCGCCCTCGGCCTCAAATCGAAGATGGCCGGCTACAGCGGCGTCAGTGGCTGGAAGTCGGTAACGCCTGAAATGCAGAGCCTGCTCGACGGCCTGCCGGAGCTGGCAGCCAAGTACCCGTCGGTGGAAACCCTGCTCAACGCCAACGTCGATTTCTTTTTCGCCGGCTGGGATTACGGCATGCGCGTCGGCGGCGATCTCACCCCGCAGACCCTGCAACCACTGGGCATCAACGTGTATGAGCTGACCGAGTCCTGCGCCTTCGTGATGAAGCGCCCGGCGGCGACGCTGGATGACACCTACAACGACCTGCGCAACCTCGGGAAGATTTTCGACGTACAGGATCGCGCCAACGCACTGATCGCCGACATGCAGAATCAGGTCGCCGAGATCCGTAAAGACCTGCCCGCCGACAAGCCGCGTGTGTTCCTCTACGACAGTGGCGAAGACCGCGCCATGACTTCCGGCCGACTCGGCATGCCGCAGGCGCTGATCGACGCGGCGGGTGGGCGCAACATTCTCGATGACGTCGAAGCGAGCTGGACCCGGGTCAACTGGGAGACCGTGGTCGAGCGTAATCCGCAGGTGATCGTGATCGTCGACTACAGCGAAATCACTGCCGAGCAGAAGATCGAATTTCTGCTGAACAACCCGGCGCTGCAATCGGTGGACGCGATCAAGAACCAGCGTTTCATCGTCATCCCTTACGTGCAGGCCACACCGGGGATCGATAACGTGCTGGCGGTGGAAACCCTGGCCAAAGGATTCCACGGCGAATGATCGACCGGCGCTACGCCCTGTTGCTCACCGCCCTCGGCGCCCTGTTGCTGGTGTCGTGCGTGGTCTCGCTCGGTTTTGGTCCGGCGCGGGTGCCGGTGGAGGTGGTGTGGCGGATTCTGCTGCACAAGGCCTTCGGTTTCGGCGAGGTGAGCTGGAGCGCCGGGCAGGAACACATTGTCTGGCTGATCCGTGTGCCGCGCATGTTGCTCGGCGCGTTGGTCGGTGCCGGGCTGGCGTTGATCGGCGCGGTGTTGCAAGCGGTGACGCGTAATCCTCTGGCCGATCCGCACCTGCTCGGCGTCACCTCTGGCGCGACCCTCGGCGCAGTGATCGTGGTGCTGCACATCGGAGAGATCGTCGGTTTGCTGACCTTGCCGATTGCCGCCTTCATCGGTGCATTGCTGAGCATGTTTCTGGTACTGGGCATTGCCAACCGTCAGGGTCGACTCGACAGCGATCGCTTGCTGCTGTGCGGCGTGGCGGTGTCGTTCGTGATGATGGCGATCGCCAACCTGCTGTTGTTCATGGGCGACCATCGCGCCAGTTCGGCGGTGATGTTCTGGATGCTCGGCGGCCTCGGCCTGGCGCGCTGGGAGCTGCTGACGATACCCGCGTTGAGCGTGTTGCTCGGCCTCGGCCTGCTGCTGGGCATGGCCCGCCCGTTGAATGCACTGATGGCTGGCGAGCAGACCGCCGTGACCCTCGGTCTGAACGCTCGGGCGGTGCGCTTGCGGGTGTTTGTGATCGCCTCGTTGATGACCGGGGTGCTGGTGTCGATCAGTGGCTCGATCGGCTTTGTCGGACTGATGGTGCCGCACATTGCCCGCCGTCTGGTGGGTGCTGAACATCGCCGTCTGCTGCCGGCCTGCGTACTGCTCGGCAGCCTGTTTCTGGTGTGGGTCGATGTGGCCGCGCGAACCCTGATCGCGCCGGAAGACTTGCCCATCGGCGTTGCCACCGCGGCCATCGGCGGCCTGTTCTTCATCGGCCTGATGCGCCGCCGCTGATCCAACACCGATCAAAAACTGTAGGAGCTGCCGCAGGCTGCGATCTCTTGATCTTGCTTTTGATCATTGAAAATCAAAGTCAAAAGATCGCAGCCTGCGGCAGCTCCTACAGGATCAGAGCGCGCCCTAATCTGGCGCACACGAGTGCACCGTGACACGTGACTCGTCCCTTCATGGTGCGCACTGCCCACGCGCAACCGCTCTAAACCGACATTTTCCTGTCCGATCCCGACCGGGCACAGCCCTTGCAAAACACCCTTCAGTCGTCCGCATCTGCCAACCATAAAAAACTTTAACGTTCATGGAGATCGCACAATGAAGCGTCGCAGTTTGATCAAGGCTTTCACACTCACGGCATCCATTGCCGCGATGGGCATGACCTGGACTGTCCAGGCCGCCGAGACCATCAAGGTGGGGATTCTGCATTCGTTGTCCGGGACCATGGCGATTTCCGAAACGTCGCTCAAGGACATGGCGCTGATGACCATCGACGAGATCAACGCCAAGGGCGGGGTGAACGGCAAGATGCTCGAACCGGTGGTGGTCGACCCGGCATCGAACTGGCCGCTGTTCGCCGAGAAAGGCCGGCAGTTGCTGACCCAGGACAAGGTCGCGGTGGTGTTCGGCTGCTGGACCTCGGTGTCGCGCAAATCGGTGCTGCCGGTGTTCGAAGAACTCAACGGCCTGCTGTTCTACCCGGTGCAATACGAAGGCGAAGAGATGTCGCCGAACGTGTTTTACACCGGCGCTGCGCCGAACCAGCAAGCGATCCCGGCCGTTGAATACCTGATGAGCGAAGAAGGTGGCAGCGCCAAGCGTTTCTTCCTGCTCGGCACCGACTACGTCTACCCGCGCACCACCAACAAGATCCTGCGCTCGTTCCTGCACTCCAAAGGCGTGGCCGACAAGGACATCGAAGAGGTCTACACCCCGTTCGGTCACAGCGACTATCAAACCATCGTCGCCAACATCAAGAAGTTCTCCGCCGGCGGCAAGACCGCTGTGATCTCGACGGTCAACGGCGACTCCAACGTGCCGTTCTACAAAGAGCTGGCCAACCAGGGGCTGAAGGCGACCGACGTACCGGTGGTGGCGTTCTCGGTGGGTGAAGAAGAACTGCGCGGCATCGACACCAAACCGCTGGTGGGCAACCTCGCGGCGTGGAACTACTTCGAGTCCGTGGAGAACCCGGTGAACAAGAAGTTCGTCGCTGACTGGAAGGCTTACGCGAAGAAACACAACCTGCCGGGCGCCGACAAAGCGGTGACCAACGACCCGATGGAAGCCACCTACGTCGGCATCCACATGTGGGCGCAAGCGGCGGAGAAAGCCAAGTCCACCGACGTCGACAAAGTCCGCGAAGCACTCGCCGGCCAGACCTTCGCCGCGCCGTCCGGTTACACCCTGACCATGGACAAGACCAATCACCACCTGCACAAACCAGTGATGATCGGCGAGATCCAGAACGATGGTCAGTTCAACGTCGTGTGGCAGACCGAAGGCCCGATCCGTGCGCAGCCGTGGAGTCCGTTTATCGATGGCAACGACAAGAAACCGGATTATGCGGTGAAGAGCAACTGAGCCATTGGGTGTCGGCCTCGCGCCTGGCGTGAGGCCGACTCGATTCCCCTGTGGGAACAATATTTCGTGGTGAGGGGATTCATCCCCGATGGGTCGCGAAGCGACCCCAAATGCTACAGGCGCGATGTACCGGTGAATCGCGGCGACTGTTTTTGCGACTGCTTCGCAGCCGATCGGGGATGAATCCCCTCGCCACAAAGCCAGCTCCCACAATGTCCGTGTCAAGGCGACTTACCATGCCCACCGCCCTTTACCGTCTCATCCTCGCCCTCGCACTGTTGGTGCCGATGGCCGGCCACGCCGGCGATGCCGAAGACTTCGTCGCCGCCAATCCCGTGCAACAGGCCAAACTGCTGGAAGCCTGGGCTGCGCAGCCCGAGCCGGCGCGTGTCGAGCTGATCAACGCCCTGCAGCAAGGCGAATTGACCCTCGACGGCCAAACCAAAACCCTGCGCCTGAACAATCGCCTGCGGGGTCTGATCGACACCGCTTTGGCCAGCCACCAATTGCTCGCCGCCGACGCCAAAACCCGTCTGACTGCCGCGCAGCAATTGCAGAAAAGCGCGAAACCCGCGCAGCTGAAATTCCTCGACCAGCAACTGGCTGGCGAAAAAGACGAAAGCGTCCACGCCGCCCTGAGCCTGGCCCTGGCCAACCTGCAACTGGTGGACAGTGACCCGGCGGTGCGTCTGGCCGCCGTACGCCTGCTCGGCGAAACCGGCGATCCGCTGGCCCGCACCCGCTTGGAAGGACTGCTCGAACCCGGCGTCGAAAGCGATGCCGGTGTACGTACCGCCGCCGAAACCAGCCTCGCGCAGGTCAAGCGCAAACTGCTGATCGGTGAAGTGTTGGGTCAAGCGTTCAGCGGCATGTCGCTCGGCTCGATTCTGCTGCTCGCGGCTCTCGGTCTGGCGATCACCTTCGGCCTGCTCGGGGTGATCAACATGGCCCACGGCGAGATGCTGATGCTCGGCGCCTACTCGACCTACGTGGTGCAGTTGCTGTTCCAGCGCTACGCGCCGCAGGCGATCGAGTTCTATCCGCTGATCGCGTTGCCGGTGGCGTTCTTCGTCACCGCAGCAATCGGCATGGCGCTGGAGCGCACAGTGATTCGTCACCTCTACGGCCGACCGCTGGAAACCCTGCTCGCCACCTGGGGCATCAGCCTGATGCTGATCCAGTTGGTGCGCCTGCTGTTCGGTGCGCAGAACGTTGAAGTGGCGAACCCGGCGTGGCTGTCCGGCGGCATTCAGGTGCTGCCGAATCTGGTGCTGCCGTACAACCGCATCGTGATCATCGCCTTCGCCTTGTTCGTGGTGGTGCTGACCTGGCTGCTGCTGAACAAGACCCGCCTCGGCCTCAATGTCCGCGCGGTCACGCAGAACCGCAACATGGCCGCCTGCTGCGGCGTGCCCACCGGGCGCGTCGACATGCTCGCCTTCGGCCTCGGTTCGGGTATCGCCGGCCTCGGTGGCGTGGCGCTGAGCCAGATCGGTAACGTCGGCCCGGACCTGGGCCAGAGCTACATCATCGACTCGTTCCTGGTGGTGGTGCTGGGCGGTGTCGGCCAACTCGCCGGCAGCGTACTGGCGGCGTTCGGCCTGGGCATCGCCAACAAGATTCTCGAACCGCAGATCGGTGCGGTGCTCGGCAAAATCCTGATCCTCGCGCTGATCATTCTGTTCATCCAGAAACGTCCGCAAGGCCTCTTCGCACTGAAAGGACGGGTGATCGACTGATGAACCAGCCTCTACTTGTCACGGCCACGCAAAAGGCCGGCCCGAAACTCACCCTCGCCATCGGCGCGCTGATCCTCGCGCTGTTGATCGCCCTGCCGTTGCTCTCGCTGTTGCCGGCGGACAGCGCGCTGCATGTCTCGGCCTACACCCTGACGCTGGTCGGCAAAATCCTCTGCTACGCCATCGTTGCTCTGGCGCTGGATCTGGTCTGGGGTTACGCCGGGCTGCTGTCGCTGGGCCACGGGCTGTTCTTCGCCCTCGGCGGTTATGCGATGGGCATGTACCTGATGCGCCAGGCCGCTGGTGACGGCTTGCCGGCGTTCATGACCTTTCTGTCATGGACCGAACTGCCGTGGTACTGGAGCGGCACCAGCAGTTTTATCTGGTCGATGTGTCTGGTGGTGCTGGCGCCGGGTCTGCTGGCGCTGGTGTTCGGTTTCTTTGCCTTCCGCTCGCGGATCAAGGGCGTGTATTTCTCGATCATGACCCAGGCCCTGACCTTCGCCGGCATGCTCCTGTTTTTCCGCAACGAGACCGGCTTCGGCGGTAACAACGGCTTCACCAATTTCCGCACGATTCTCGGCTTCGGCATCACTGAACCGGGTACCCGCGCGGTGCTGTTTCTGACCACCGTGCTGTTGCTGGTGGCAAGTCTGTTCATCGGCTGGCGTCTGGCGCAGAGCAAGTTCGGCCGGGTGCTGACCGCGCTGCGCGATGCGGAAAACCGCCTGATGTTCTGCGGCTACGACCCGCGCGGTTTCAAGCTGTTCGTCTGGGTCTTGAGCGCGGTGCTGTGCGGTCTGGCCGGGGCGTTGTACGTACCGCAAGTAGGGATCATCAACCCCAGCGAAATGTCGCCGACCAATTCGATCGAAGCGGCGGTGTGGGTCGCCCTCGGCGGTCGCGGCACGCTGATCGGGCCGCTGCTCGGCGCCGGTGTGGTCAACGGCATGAAGAGCTGGTTCACCGTGGCGTTCCCCGAATACTGGCTGTTCTTCCTCGGCGCGCTGTTCATCGTCGTGACGTTGTATTTGCCCAAAGGCGTGATCGGCCTGCTGAAGAAACGAGGTGAACAATGAGAGTCACAGCGAGTGCTGAATTCATGCTCGAACCGGCGTTTTTCCCCGTAGAACCGAACAAGGACGAAGGCACCAGCCGCGACTCGATCGGCCTCGGCCAACGCGTCGGCCCGGGCCTCGACACCCGCCACGGCACGATCCTGACCCTGGAAGACATCAGCGTCAGCTTTGACGGTTTTCGCGCCCTGAACAATCTGAACCTGTACATCGGCGTCGGCGAGTTGCGCTGCATCATCGGCCCCAACGGCGCGGGCAAGACCACGCTGATGGACGTGATCACCGGCAAGACCCGCCCCAGCCACGGCAAGGCCTGGTTCGGCGAAACCCTGGATCTGACGCAAATGAGCGAAGTGCAGATCGCCCAGGCCGGGATCGGCCGCAAGTTCCAGAAACCGACGGTGTTCGAAGCGCTGAGCGTATTCGAAAACTTGGAACTGGCGCAGAAAACCGACAAGTCGGTGTGGGCCAGCTTGCGCGCACGCCTGAGCGGCGAGCAGCGCGAGCGCATCAGCGAAGTGCTGGAAACCATTCGCCTGACCACCTCGGTCAATCGCCCGGCGGGCTTGCTCTCTCACGGCCAGAAGCAGTTTCTGGAGATCGGCATGCTGCTGATGCAAGACCCGCAACTGCTGCTGCTCGACGAACCGGTGGCGGGCATGACCGATGCCGAAACCGAATTTACCGCCGAGCTGTTCAAGTCGCTGGCCGGCAAGCATTCGCTGATGGTGGTGGAGCATGACATGGGCTTCGTCGGCTCGATTGCCGACCACGTCACGGTGCTGCATCAGGGCAGCGTGCTGGCGGAAGGGTCGCTGGAGCAGGTGCAGGAAAACGAGCGGGTGATCGAGGTCTACCTCGGCCGCTGATGATCCATCCCCTGTAGGAGCTGCCGAAGGCTGCGATCTTTTGATCTTGATCTTAAAAACAAGATCAAAAGATCGCAGCCTTCGGCAGCTCCTACACAGGGATTTGAGGAGATTTTGAGAATGCTGCAAGTCGACAAACTGCACCAATACTACGGCGGTAGCCACATCCTGCGCGGCCTGAGCTTTGACGTGAACGTCGGCGAAGTCACCTGCCTGCTCGGGCGCAACGGCGTGGGCAAGACCACCCTGCTCAAATGCCTGATGGGCCTGTTGCCGGCCAAGGAAGGCGTGGTGAACTGGGAGGGCAAGGCAATCACCACACTCAAGCCGCACCAGCGCGTGCACGCCGGGATCGCCTATGTGCCACAGGGCCGGGAAATCTTCGGCCGGCTCACGGTGGAAGAGAATCTGCTGATGGGTTTGTCGCGGTTTCCCGGCAGTGAAGCGAAGGAAGTCCCAAGTTTCATCTACGAATTGTTCCCGGTGCTGCTACAAATGAAGCAGCGCCGCGGCGGCGACCTGTCCGGCGGTCAGCAACAGCAGCTCGCTATCGGTCGCGCCCTGGCCAGTCGTCCGCGTTTGCTGATCCTCGACGAACCTACCGAAGGCATCCAGCCCTCGGTGATCAAGGAGATCGGCGCGGTGATCAAGAAGCTCGCGGCGCGGGGCGACATGGCCATTTTGCTGGTGGAGCAGTTCTACGATTTCGCTGCGGAGTTGGCCGATCAATACCTGGTGATGTCCCGGGGCGAGATCGTGCAACAGGGTCGCGGCGAAAATATGGAGGCCGAGGGTGTACGAGGTCTGGTAACAATTTAATCTGTAGCTTCCTAACGATAATCACAAACCATGAACTTACCGCTTCCCACTGCCCTGTTTACCCCAAGCTGGCACGCCGAGCTGGAACTGGCCTACGCCCGCTTCGGTGACGGCACGCGCCCGGTCAAGCGCCGGCATCTGGGGCCGCTGCGGGTGCAGAAGCACCTGTACGCCGAAGGCCCCGAGGTCTGCCAACACATCATCGTCCATCCGCCGGGCGGGATCGCCGGCGGTGACCGGCTGAACATCAGCGCCCGCGTCGAACAGGACGCCTGGGCGCAGATCACCAGCCCCGGCGCCGCCAAATGGTATCGCGCGGCGGGGCCGGCGTATCAACAGCTCGATCTGCAAGTCGCGGCCGGCGCGACGCTGGAGTGGCTGCCGCAGGAAACCATCGTCTACAGCGCCGCTCAGGCTGAACTCACCACCTCGATCGAGCTTGAAGGCGATGCGCGGCTGTTCTACTGGGACGTGGTGGCACTGGGCCGACCGGCCAGTGGCGAGCGCTTCGACCTCGGACACTTTCAGGCGCATCTGGATATCCGCCGCGACGGGCGATTGCTGTGGCACGAGCGTCAGAGGATTACTGGCGGTGACGGTTTGCTGGATTCGCCCATCGGCCTGGATGGCCGTCCGGTGTTCGCCACATTGTTGGTCACTGGTGAGATTGATGCCGAGCTGCTGGAGCGCTGTCGTTCGCTGGGGCATGCCGTGCGCGGGGATTTGACCCAGTTGCCCGGCCTGTTGGTGGCTCGGTGTCTGGCGTCAGAAGCACTGCTCGCCCGTGCCTGGCTCATCGATTTATGGCGCTTGTTACGCCCGGCTCTGCTAGGCCGCGAGGCCCAGCCACCCAGAATCTGGAACACCTGAAATGCATTCCCCTGTAGGAGCTGCCGCAGGCTGCGATCTTTTGATCTTGCTGTAAAAAATCAACGTCAAAAGATCGCAGCCTTCGGCAGCTCCTACAGGGTGTACGACTTAACTTTCTTCTGCCGAGATTTGAAAAACAAATGGACCTGACCCCACGCGAAAAAGACAAGTTGCTGATCTTCACCGCCGGCCTCGTCGCCGAGCGCCGACTGGCCCGTGGTGTGAAGCTCAACTACCCGGAAGCGATGGCCTACATCTCCGCCGCGCTGCTCGAAGGCGCCCGTGACGGCCAGACCGTCGCCGAGCTGATGCACTACGGCACCACCCTGTTGAGCCGCGAGCAAGTGATGGAAGGCATTCCGGAAATGATCCCGGAGATCCAGGTCGAAGCGACGTTTCCCGACGGCACCAAACTGGTCACCGTCCACCAACCGATCGTTTGAGGACTCGCCATGACCTACACCATTCGCGATGCCCTGCACGCCGACCTGCCGGCGATCCGTGACATCTACAACGACGCGGTGCTCAACACCACGGCGATATGGAACGAATCGGCGGTCGACCTCGGCAACCGCCAGGCGTGGTTCAGCGCCCGTCAGGCCCAGGCCTACCCGATTCTGGTGATCGTCGACGCCGACAACGTGGTGCTCGGCTACGCTTCCTTTGGCGACTGGCGGCCGTTCGACGGTTTCCGTCACACCGTCGAGCACTCGGTCTACGTCCGTAGCGACCAGCGCGGCAATGGCCTTGGCCCGCAATTGATGAGCGTGCTGATCGAGCGGGCCAAAGCCTGCGACAAGCATGTGATGGTCGCCGCCATCGAAAGTGGCAATGCCGCTTCCATTCGTCTGCATGAACGCGCCGGTTTCAGCATCACCGGACAGATGCCGCAAGTCGGCACCAAGTTCGGCCGCTGGCTCGACCTGACCTTCATGCAACGGATCCTCAACCCTGGCGCGCAGCCCCCGGTCGCCAACAAGGAGTGACACGCGATGAACCCCGCCCAACTGCGACGCGTCAATGCGGAAAGTTTTGCGCACTATCGTCAGGGCCTGATTGATCTGCTGCTCGACGCCGTGGGTTATGGCGCCAGCGTCGGTTTCATGGCCGACCTCGATGCCGCGCAGGCCCGCGCCTATTTCGATGAAGTGCAGCAACAGGTGAACAAGGGCAGCGTGTTGCTCTGGGTGGTGGTCAAGGATGAAGAGGTGCAGGCCAGCGTGCAGTTGGGTCTGTGCCAGAAAGCCAACGGCCTCAATCGCGCCGAAGTGCAAAAACTGCTGGTGCGCGAACAGGCCCGGCGGCGTGGGCTCGGCCAGCAGTTGATGAATGCGCTGGAGCTCGAAGCGGCCAAACACAAGCGCGGCATGCTCTACCTCGACACCGAGGCCGGCTCGCCCGCCGAAGAGTTCTACAAGGCTCTGGGTTACACCCGTGCCGGTGAAATTCCCGATTACGCCTGCGACCCGCACGGCACGTACCGCCCGACCGCCCTCTACTACAAGATTCTGCAAGGAGCCCGGCCATGATTCCCGGCCAGTACCAGATCCAGCCCGGCGACATCGAACTGAATGTCGGCCGCCGCACCCTCAGCCTGAAAGTCGCCAACAGCGGCGACCGACCGATTCAGGTCGGTTCGCACTATCACTTTTTCGAAACCAACGATGCGCTGACCTTCGACCGCGCCGCCAGCCGTGGCATGCGCCTGAACATCCCCGCCGGCACCGCCGTGCGCTTCGAGCCGGGGCAAAGCCGCGAGGTCGAGCTGGTGGAGTACGCCGGGCATCGGCGGGTGTTCGGCTTTGCCGGGCGGGTCATGGGTGATCTCGACTGACGCTGATTCACCTGTGGTGAGGGGACTTATCTGTGGTGAGGGGATTCATCCCCGATCGACCGCGCAGCGGTCGCCAACGGCCGCCTGCCCCACCACAAAATCACTTTTGCTGAATGGCGGGTGCTTCGCACCCGATCGGGGATGAATCCCCTCGCCACAATAAATTTGTGCAAGGAATTCGGATGAAAATTTCAAGACAAGCTTACGCCGACATGTTCGGCCCCACCGTCGGCGACAGGGTGCGCCTGGCGGACACCGAGTTGTGGATCGAGGTCGAAAAGGACTTCACCACCTACGGCGAAGAAGTGAAGTTCGGCGGCGGCAAAGTCATCCGTGACGGCCAGGGCCAGAGCCAGTTGCTCGCCGCCGAAGTGGTCGACACGCTGATCACCAATGCGCTGATCATCGACCACTGGGGCATCGTCAAAGCCGACGTCGGTCTCAAGGACGGGCGCATCGCTGCTATCGGCAAGGCCGGTAACCCGGACGTACAACCGAACGTGACCATCGCCATCGGCGCCAGCACCGAAGTGATCGCCGGTGAAGGCATGATCCTCACTGCCGGCGGCATCGACACGCACATCCACTTCATCTGCCCGCAGCAGATCGAAGAAGCGCTGATGAGCGGCGTCACCACCATGATCGGCGGCGGCACGGGGCCGGCGACCGGTACCAACGCCACCACCTGCACCTCCGGCCCGTGGCACCTGGCGCGCATGCTTCAGGCCGCCGACGCGTTCCCGATGAACATCGGCCTCACCGGCAAGGGCAACGCCAGCCTGCCGGAGCCGCTGATCGAGCAGGTCAAGGCTGGCGCCATCGGCCTCAAGCTGCACGAAGACTGGGGCACCACCCCGGCGAGCATCGACAATTGTCTGAGCGTCGCCGACCAGTACGACGTACAAGTGGCGATCCACACCGACACCCTCAACGAGTCCGGTTTCGTCGAAACCACCTTGGGCGCGTTCAAGGGCCGCACCATCCACACCTATCACACCGAAGGTGCCGGTGGCGGCCATGCACCGGACATCATCAAGGCCTGCGGTTTCCCTAACGTGCTACCGAGCTCGACCAACCCGACCCGGCCGTTCACCCGCAACACCATCGACGAACACCTCGACATGTTGATGGTCTGCCACCACCTCGACCCGAGCATCGCCGAAGACGTGGCGTTCGCCGAAAGCCGCATCCGCCGCGAGACGATTGCCGCCGAAGACATCCTCCACGACCTCGGCGCGTTCTCGATGATCAGTTCCGACAGCCAGGCTATGGGCCGTGTCGGCGAAGTCATCACGCGCACCTGGCAGACCGCCGACAAGATGAAAAAGCAGCGCGGCCCGCTGCCCCAGGACGGCGCAGGCAACGACAACTTCCGCGCCAAGCGCTACATCGCCAAATACACGATCAACCCGGCGATCACCCACGGCATCAGCCATGAGGTGGGCTCGGTGGAGGTCGGCAAATGGGCCGACCTGGTGCTCTGGCGCCCGGCGTTCTTCGGCGTAAAACCGACGCTGATCCTCAAGGGCGGTGCCATTGCCGCCAGTCTGATGGGCGACGCCAACGCGTCGATCCCAACTCCGCAGCCGGTGCACTACCGCCCGATGTTCGCCAGCTACGGCGGCTCGCTGCACGCCACCAGCCTGACGTTCATCAGCCAGGCGGCGCAGGAATCGGGACTGCCCGACGCGTTGGGTTTGAAGAAGAAAATCGCCGTGGTCAAAGGCTGCCGCGATGTGCAGAAAACCGACCTGATCCACAACGATTACCTGCCGAACATCGACGTCGATCCACAGACCTATCAGGTCAAGGCCGACGGTGTGCTGCTGTGGTGTGAACCGGCGGAAACCTTGCCGATGGCTCAGCGTTACTTCCTGTTCTGACACACGGCAAAAGGCCCCCGACCCGCGTCTTGCGCACGGGCCGGGGGCCTTTTTCATGGGGCAGGAAAACCGATGTGCAAACGGTCGTGTATTTCCCGCCAAAGGGGCTAATATTCGATTCGCTCCGCCTATTTTCAGGAACTGCCCATGCGTCTTTCCGAGTTCATCCTGGCCAACATCGAGCCTATCGTCGATGAATGGGAACAGTTCGCCGCGACCATTACGCCGGCGGCCGACCATCTGGATTCCACTGCGCTGCGCGATCACGCCAGCGAGATTCTACGGGCCGCCGCCCGCGACATGAGCAAGCCACAGAGCCCCGCCGAACAGGCTGCCAAAGCCAAGGGCGAGGGCCCGGAAAAGACTCCGAGTCTGGACGAGGCCGGCGCCAGCCATGGCGAACTGCGCCACACCGTCGGTTTCGATCTGGTGCAGATGACCAGCGAATTCCGCCATTTGCGCGCCTGTGTGATCCGCCTGTGGGTCGACAGCCTTGAGTCGCCGGACGTGACCTATTTCCAGGACATGATCCGCTTCAACGAAGCCATCGACGAAGCCCTCGCCGAATCCACCGCTGCCTACGCCGAGCAGGTCAACCGCTCGCGCGACATTTTCCTCGCCATCCTCGGCCATGACCTGCGCGCGCCGCTGCAGGCGGTGAGCATGTCCACCGAACTGCTGCTGCGTAAATCCAGCCTCGAGGGCGATGCGCTGGCCTGTGCCTTGCACATCAAGCGCGGTGCGCGGCACATGGCGGCGATGGTCAGCGACCTGCTGGAGCTGGTGCGCAGTCGCCTGGGCCGTAGCCTGCCGATCGAGCCGGCGGCGATGGACCTGGCCGTTGCGGCGCGGGCGGCGATTGCCGAAGCCTGCGCCGGTAATCCGCTATCCGATCCGAAGCTCACGGTGCACGGCGACACCCGTGGGGTGTGGGACGCCGGGCGAATCGACCAGCTCCTGCAAAACCTGATCGGCAACGCCTTGCAGCATGGCACCAGCCAGCGCGACGTGACCCTTGATCTGCGTGGCGAGGCCGACAACGTGTACCTGTCGGTGCATAATTACGGCACGCCGATTTCCGAAGAGGCGATCGGCACGATTTTCGACCCGCTGGTGCGCAGCGCCGACGAAGAACTCGGGCAGCCGTCGACCAGCCTCGGGTTGGGCTTGTTCATCGTCAAGGAAGTGGTGACCGCCCATGGCGGGACGATCGACGTCAGCTCGAGCGAGGCTGACGGGACGCTGTTCAGTGTGGTGTTGCCGAGAAAGGTTTAAGCAGGAAAATCTGCGGTGAATTCATCGCTGGCAAGCCAGCTCCCACAGATCCGGCGTCGAATACAAACTTTGTGTACGACATAGTTCCTTGTGGGAGCTGGCTTGCCAGCGATGAGGCCGGCCAATACCACGGAAAACCTATTCGACCACCAGCCGCCCCAAGCGCTGCCTGAGCATCCGGTTCTCCGCCCGCAACTCATGCACCTCCTCCAGCAGATTCAGGGCCAGCGCGACCCCATCCCACTCCAGCTCCAGCTCGCGCCGCAACTTCGCGGCGCGCTTGGCCAGGCTCAGCTCGTAGTCGGTGAACCGCCATTCCCGGGGCTGCGCGCCCTGAGGTTCGAGGATGCCGTGTTCGACGATTTCGATCACGTAGACGTCCGACAGATCGGCCGCCTCACAGAATTCTGCCATGTCCAGTTGAACGATCAGGGGGCTGCTCATGATGGGCTACTCCGTCGTCGGATTCAGAAGTTCTCGCGTGGGTTGAACGCGGCTTTCTTCGCCAGTTCCTGCCACAGCGCCTTGACCTCGTCGTCCGAGGTTTTCGGCATCACGGCCTTGAGCTGGACGAACAGATAACCGCGCTCACCGGCCTTGTTTTTCAGGCCATGGCCCTTGGCGCGCATGCGCTGGCCATTCTGGCTGCCGGCCGGAACCTTGAGGTTGATCTTGCCGGTCAGGGTCGGCACGGCCACCTCGGTGCCCAGCGCCAGCTCCCACGGTGCCAATGGCAAGGTGATGATCAGGTTTTCGCCTTCGACATCGAATTTCGGGTGCGGCGCAAAGCGAATGGTCAGGTACAGATCGCCATTGGCGCCGCCACCGATGCCCGGCGCGCCCTGCCCCTTGAGGCGGATGCGCTCGCCGTCGGTCACGCCCGCCGGGATCTTCACGTTCAGGCTTTTGCTGGTGTTGCTGACGTGCTGACCGTTGGCGTTGTATTGCGGGACCTGAAAGCTGACCTTCTTCGACTCGTTCGACAGCGTCTCCTCAAGGAAGATCGGCAGTTCCATTTCCACGTCTTGTCCCCGCCGTCCTGCACTGCGTTGTTGCCGACCTTCGCCGCCACCGAAACCGGCGCCACGATTGCCGAAGATCGAACTGAAGAAGTCCGAGAAGTCGCCGGTGTCACCACCGCCGCCGCCAAAGCCACCACGGCTCTGCCAGCCCGGCGGGCCCTGGAACGGCTGACCATGCTGGCCATAACGGCGCAGGTCGTCGTACTCGGCGCGCTTGTCGGCGCTCTTCAGCGCTTCATAGGCTTCCGAGGCGTCCTTGAACTTGGCCTCGGCGTCTTTTTCCTTGCTGACATCGGGGTGGTATTTGCGCGCCAGCTTGCGATAGGCAGCCTTGATTGCCTTGTCGTCCGCTGTCGGCTCCACGCCGAGTATCTTGTAATAGTCTTTGAAGTCCATCGAAGGAATCACCATCCGTTATCGATTTCGCGCCGAGACCAGCATGCGCTCATTCGCACGTGCCGGGTTGACCGATCTCAACTTTGTGACCGGGTGGCGCAGCAGAAGTTTATCGGCAGTGGACGACGGTTCTTGCGACCGCCGGTATGTCTGCCGGCCCATGCCAGCGAGTTTGGGGCGAAGCTGCGACTTTCAAGAAGCTTAGTCGTGAAATAGCAGATGACCGGCCTTCGAATCTGCCGCGCACTGACATACACTGCGCGGCCGTTTTTTGACCGGAACCCGAAAGACATGAACAACGCCTCTCCAGCCCGTGCCTGCGGTATAGACTTCGGCACCTCCAACTCCACCGTCGGCTGGCTGCGCCCCGGCATGGAAACGATGATCGCGCTGGAAGACGACAAGATCACCCTGCCGTCGGTGGTCTTCTTCAACATCGAAGAACGCCGCCCGGTGTACGGTCGCCTGGCGCTGCACGAGTACCTGGAAGGCTACGAAGGCCGGCTGATGCGCTCGCTCAAGAGCCTGCTGGGTTCCAAGCTGATCAAGCACGACACCAGCGTGCTCGGCACGGCGATGCCGTTCAAGGATCTGCTGGGGCTGTTCATCGGCCAACTCAAGAGCCGCGCCGAAACGGCCGCCGGTCGCGAGTTCGAACAAGTGGTGCTGGGGCGCCCGGTGTTTTTCGTCGATGACGACCCGCTGGCCGACCAGGAAGCCGAAGACACCCTGGTCGAAGTGGCACGCAAGCTCGGCTTCAAGGACGTGTCGTTCCAGTACGAACCGATTGCCGCCGCCTTCGACTACGAGTCGACCATCGAAAAAGAAGAGCTGGTGCTGATCGTCGACATCGGCGGTGGTACTTCGGACTTCTCACTGGTGCGCCTGTCGCCCGAGCGTCGCGGCATGGACAACCGTCACGATGACATCCTCGCCACCGGCGGCGTGCACATCGGCGGGACCGATTTCGACAAACAACTGAGCCTGCAAGGCCTGATGCCGCTGTTCGGTTACGGCAGCCGGATGAAGAGCGGCGCCTACATGCCGACCAGCCACCACATGAACCTGGCCACCTGGCACACCATCAACTCGGTGTACTCGCAGAAATCCACCCTGGCGCTGGGCAGCATGCGCTACGACATCGAGGACACTGGCGGTATCGACCGTCTGTTCAAGCTGATCGAACAGCGCGCCGGGCACTGGCTGGCGATGGAAGTGGAAGAAACCAAGATCCAGCTGACCCACACCGACAGCCGCCACGTACCGCTGGATCGCATCGAGCCGGGCCTGAGCGTGGAACTGAGCCGCGCCCTGTTTGAATCGTCGATCGACGCGCTGCTTGAGCGCGTGCGCGGCAGCGTTACGCAGCTGTTGAACGATGCCAACGTCTCGGTGGGTCAGGTCGATACGGTGTTCTTCACCGGCGGCTCCAGCGGCATTCCGGCGCTGCGCAACAGCGTCTCGGCAATGCTGCCGAACGCGCGACATGTGGAAGGGAACATCTTTGGCAGCATTGGCAGCGGTCTGGCGATCGAGGCGATGAAGCGCTACGGCGCCATGAACTGACCTGAAATCGGCATTGCGCCTTTCGCGAGCAAGCTCGCTCCCACATTTGACCGCATTCCTTCAGTTGAAATGCAATCCAGTGTGGGAGCGAGCTTGCTCGCGAAGGCGCCAGATCAGGCAACACAGATCCATCGCTTACACCATCCCGCCCAGCTTCAACTCACTCTTCAGATACGCGTAATAAATCGGCCCCGCCACCACCCCCGGCAGGCCGAACGCGGCTTCGAACACCAGCATCGCCAGCAGCAACTCCCACGACTTGGCACTGATCTGCCCGCCGACAATGCGCGCGTTGAGGAAGTATTCGAGCTTGTGGATAAAAATCAGGTAACCCAGCGCCGCCACCGCCACCCAGATCGACAGCGACAGGCCGACGATGGTGATCAGCGTGTTCGACATCAGGTTGCCGATCACCGGCAGCAGGCCGAGCAGGAAGGTCAGGACGATCAGGGTCTTGGTCAGCGGCAGCTTGATGCCCAGAAGCGGCAGAATCACCGCAAGGAAAATCGCGGTGAAGAAGGTGTTCAGCAGGGAAATCTTGATCTGCGCGAAGACGATGTTGCGGAAGGCTTGCACCAGCAGGTGCAGGCGATCAAACAGGGCGGCGGCCAGCGGCTTGCGCTTGGTCACATCCGGTATCCGCTGCAGGGCAATGACCGCGCCGAGCACCATGCCGATCAGCAGGGTGACAAACATGTGCGCCGCGTCCTTGCCCACCAGTTGCAGGTCAGCCAGGTGTTTGCTCGCCCACTCACCAATCGCCACGCGAAACTCCGCAGCGCTGGCCGGCAGGTAGGCATCGAGAAACGGCGGCAGTTGCCCGCGCGCGCGATCGACCACGCCCATGAATTTGTCGAGCGAGGCGCCCGGGTTTTCCGCTTCGTGCAGCAGGAAACTGATAGCACCGGCAAAGATCAGCGCCAGCACGCTGACCACCAGGGTGCCCAGCAGCGCCACCGCCAGCCAGCGCGCACGCCGGCCTTCGATCAATCGTTGCAGTTGCGGGGTGAGCATGTTGACCAGCTCGAACACCAGCAGACCGGCCAGCAGGCTGGGCAACAAGCGCAGCGGCAATGCCAGCAGCAAACCGCCAAAAATAATGATGCAACTGACCCAAAACACAACATGACGCTCAGAAAACGTTGGCATACAGCCTCAAAACGAACGGCGTAAAAGGATTGGCAGTCTGCCAGCGATCCGGGGAGAGCACTAGGTATATGCGGTGCTTGAGATTGGCGGAGCCAAGACCGGCCTCTTCGCGAGCAGGCTCGCTCCCACAAGGGGTACGCATTTCAATGTGGGAGCGAGCCTGCTCGCGAAGAGGCAAGCCCGCTCACCACCAGACTCGAGTGATTACTTTTTCTTCAGGCAATCACTCATGAAGGTCTTGCGCGCGTCGCCGGTCAGGGCCTTGGTTTTCGCGTCGGCGTTGCAGGTCTTCATTTTTTCCTGCTGCGGGGTCAGCACTTTGGCGTCATTGGCGGCCGGAGCGGCCTTGAGGCAAGTGCTCATGAAAGTCTTGCGCTCATCGCCCTTGAGGTTCTTGGCGGTAGCGTCGGCATTGCAGGTGGTCATTTTGTTCTGTTGCGCCGTGGCGGCGAAACCCTGGGAACACAGGAGCAGACCGATCATCAACAAAGGGACACGCAACATCTTCATGGAGTTTTCTCCTTGTTGCCGCATCGATGGAGGCGGCCTGCGCTGAAGTGTAGCCAAATCTTGTTACACCTTCCTGCCTTCCAGGTGGCTGCGCCGATACTGTTCCGGGGTACAACCGGCCTGACGGGCAAACATGGCGATGAAGGCCGAGCCACTGCTGTAACCCAGATCGAAGGCGATCTCCTGCACGCTCTTCGTGCTTTCCAGTGCCTCGATGGCAGCCAGGTAGCGCAGGCGCTGACGCCATTCACCGAAACTCATGCCCAGTTCGCGCACGAACTGCCGGGCCAGCGTGCGCTCGCTGACGTGTACCTGCGCCGCCCAGTGCGCCAGCGGCTGGTTATTGCCGGGATCGGCCTGCAATGCATCGAGAATCGCCAGCAACCCGGGATGGCTCGCGTACGGCAGATAACATTCATGGACCGGCGCCTGTTGCAGTTGATCGACCAGCACCTGGGCCAGACGCTGGTCGGCGTCGAGTTCGGGGATCTTCACGTCACGGGCGGCGAAGTCCTTGAGAATCGCCTTGAGAATGTCACTGATCGCCAACGTGCAGGCGCGCTCCGGCAGATCCGCGCAGACCTTCGGATCGAGGCATACCGCGCGGTAGTTGACCGGTTGATGGCTGTAGAAACTGTGCTCGATCTGCGGCGGCACCCACACCGCGTACTGCGGCGGCGACATGAAGCGGTTGCCGTCGACGTCCATGTGCAGCACGCCGTGGGCCGCGTACTCCAGCGTGCCCCACGGATGGCGATGCGGCGCGGCGTATTCATGGGTGTTGAAGTCGGCGTAGCGGAAGTACACCGCTGACGGCAGTTCGCTGAAATCCAGCAGATCGATGTGTTTACTGTTCATGCTGTCCGGTTGCAGAGGCAGGTTGTCCGGTTCGCAGTATAGGGCTGCATCCAGACAGGGGATAATCACGGTTCATCAACGTTCTGGTTTTCACTCATGCAATACGCGTTTCCCCTGCTGGCGATTTTCATCTGGGCCGGCAATACCGTGATCAACAAACTGGCGGTCGGGGCGATCTTCCCCGCCGAGATCGGTTTCTACCGCTGGCTGCTCGCCGGCCTGCTGTTCACCCCGTTCATGCTCAAAGCGGTGATCGCCCACTGGCCGCAAATCCGCCCGAATCTGGGCAAGATCTTCGTTCTCGGTGTGCTGGGCATGGCGGTGTATCAGAGCCTGGCCTACTTCGCCGCGACCCTGACCAGCGCGACCAACATGGGCATCATCCTGTCGCTGATGCCGCTGATGTCGCTGGCCATGGCGATCATCAGCCTCGGTCAGCGCCTGACCGCCGGCGCACTGTTCGGCGCGGTGCTGTCGTTCGCCGGCGTGCTGGTGGTGGTGTCGTCCGGCAGCCTCGGCGCCTTGCTGCAGCACGGGGTAAATCTGGGTGACGCGATGATGCTGATCGCCACCCTCGCCTACGCGATCTACAGCACCCTGCTGAAAAAATGGCAGCTACGTTTGCCGCCGCTGGTGTTGCTGTACCTGCAGGTGCTGGTGGCGATTGTGGTGCTGTTTCCGCTGTACGCCGCCTCACCGAAAACCGGTTTCACCGCACAGAACATTCCGCTGGTGCTGTACGCGTGCCTGCTGGCCTCGATGCTTGCGCCGCTGGCGTGGATGCAGGCGGTGCAGCGTCTGGGGCCGAGCCGCACGACCTTGTTCTTTAACTTGCTGCCGTTGATTACCGCGCTGATTGCGGCGGTGGTGTTGAAGGAAGAGTTGGCGATGTATCACCTGGTGGGTGGGGCGTTGACGTTGGGTGGGGTGATTCTGTCGGAGCGTTGGACCACCGTTCTAGGCCGCAAACTCAGCGTCGCCTGATCTGGCCCTGTGGTGAGGGGATTTATCCCCGATGGGCTGCGCAGCAGCCCTTGTTTTGAGATAAAAAGCGGGGCCGCTGCGCGCCCCATCGGGGATAAATCCCCTCACCACAAAAGCGAGTCACACGCCGGCAGCCTTCAGCCGCGCCGCATGCTCGACAAACAACCGCACCGGATCCGCGCCCTTGCCCACCAGTCCCAGCGACTGGTTGACGATATCGAAGTGATCCAGCGGATAGTCGTCGCCAATCACCGTGCCCAGGTGCGAGCTGTAGCGCCCGACCATCCCGTCACACTGCCCCGGCTCACGCACGAAGGTTTTCGCGAACAACCGGCAGCTGCGGTTGGTGCCGTCGAACAGGTTGCCACCGCGGTCAGTCTTGCCCGGCTGCAATGTGCCGGACCACGAGTAATAACGCACGCCGTTGACCACTTCCGGCCCCTGCCCGCCCCAGGTTTCGGGCAGGCCCTGTGGATAACGCTGATTGAACAGCGCCACGCCCTCGCGGGTCAGCGATTGGTGCGAGGCGTGGATATCCACCGGCAGTTTCGGCCCGTGGTAACCGGTTTCCAGCAATGCCATCAGCCAGCCGACAACACGCAGCAGCGCTTCGAGCAGACGGCCCTTGGCAGTGTTCGCCGGGTAGTGTTGCTGCAGATAGTCGGCCAGTTCCGAACCGTGATTGGGCCCGGCCACCGACGTCACCGAGGCGACCAGATCCGGCCGTTTGGCGGCGGCATAACGGGCTGTCAACGAGCCCTGGCTGTGGCCGAACAGATTGACCCTGGCCGCGCCGGTCTCGCGCAAAATTTCGTCGATCCGCGCCAGCAGTTGCTCGCCGCGCACCTCGGTGGAGTTGAGCGGCGACACCTGTACCGCAATCACTGTGGCCCCGCCACGGCGCAACGCCTTGATGATCCCGTACCAGTACGGATACAGCAGCAACCGGATAAACCCGAGCATGCCCGGCACCAGCACCAGTGGATAACGTGTCGCCGTACTTTGTGACATGGGCAAACATCCTTGTGGTCGTGAGTGGAGGCCTGACGTGCAAAACACCCGCCAAGCCTCCTCCTTGATGATGACAACTGCACCCTCAGCCTACTTCAGGCCTACCACCCCCGCCACAATCAGCCCCACCGACAGCAGCTTGATCAGGGTCAGGCTCTCGCCGAGCAAGACAAAACCGAGAAACACCGTGCCCAGCGAGCCGATCGCCGTCCAGATCGGGTAGGCGATGCTCACCGGCAACTCGCGCAGCGCCAGCGTCAGGAAGTAAACCCCGCCAATCGCCGCGAGCACCGTGATCAGCGACGGCCACAACCGGGTGAAGCCTTCGGCGTACTTCATGCCCATGGCGAACGTCACTTCGAAACCGGCGGCGATCAGCAGGAACAGCCAGGCCACTTAGAATGTCCGGGCGAGGTCGAGCAATCGCTGCTCGGCCTCGGCCACCGACACCGCGAAGGTGCGCTCGGCCGACTCTTCGCCCTCGGCCGCGACCACCGTGACGTCGTTGATACCGATAAAGCCCAGTGCGGTGCGCAACCACGGATCGGCGTGGTTCAGTGCTTCCAGTTCACCGCCGGGGCCAAAGCCGAACCCGCCGCGACTGGTGACAATCAACGCTTTCTTGCCCTGCAGCAGCGGGGTGTACTGGGCCACGCCGTTGTCGAGGGTGTGGTCGAACGTCAGACCCAGGCGCACGATCTGATCGACCCAGGCCTTGAGGCCGCTGGGCACGCTGAAGTTGTACATCGGCGTGGAAATCAGCAGCAGGTCATGCTCGAACAACTCGCCGACCAATTGATCGCTGAGCGCCAGATCGGCTTGCATCGACAGTGGGCGCGCCTCGGGCTCAGGATGAAACGCAGCAGCGACAAACGCTTCATTGACTGGCGGGATCAGCGCGCGCCCGACTTCACGGCGGGTGACCTGCGTCTGCGGATGGCGCAAAAGCCAGGCGCTGAGAAAGCTTTCCGCGAGGCGCCGTGAATGCGAACGGTCACCCCGTGGGCTGGCATGAATTGCAAGAATTTTTCTCATCTGTGTTTCCTCCGGACTAGAATCAAACGGCTTGCGGCTCGCAGCTTGAAGCGCGTGACTGCGTCCATTCAAATGAGCAAAAATCAGTCGGGATGAATTCATTTCATCCATGGAGTTTTCAATGTTCGCCTCGTTGCCGCTGACCGCCCTGCGCGCCTTCGAATCCGCTTCGCGCCTGCTGAGTTTCAAGGCCGCCGCCGAAGAGCTGTCGGTCACGCCCACGGCAATCTCTCATCAGATCCGTACGCTGGAAGACTGGCTCGGCGTGGCACTGTTCGAACGTTTGCCGCGTCAGGTACGCCTGACCGAAGGTGGCGAGCGGCTGTTTCGCAGCCTGCACGGCGCGCTGCTGGAAGTGGCGCAAAGCGTCGATACCCTGCGCCCGCAACGCAGCGGCAGCAGCCTGACGCTGTCGACCACGGCCGCGTTCGCCGCGCTATGGCTGGTGCCGCGCCTCGGGCGCTTTTATGCGCAGCACCCGAACATCAACGTGCGCCTCGATACCCACTGCGAAGTCATCGACTTGCATCAGGACGCCAGCGTCGATCTGGTGCTGCGCTACAGCCTTGACGACTACCCCAATCTTTACGGCTTGTGCCTGTTCGATGAGTCGTTCGGCGTGTACGGCTCACCGGAGCAGGTGGCGCTGGCCGCCCGGCGCACGCCGACGCTGATCAGCGTGCGCTGGCACAACTCGAAGCTGTATGCCCACGGCTGGGAAGCGTGGTGCACCCGCGCAAGTGAGAACTGGATGAACCAGCATCCCGCAATGCGCGAATACGACGAAGAGCACTACGCGCTCCAAGCGGCGATTGCCGGGCAAGGCTTGGTCCTTGCGAGCAATATTCTGGTCTCGCAAAGCGTCGCCAGCGGGTTGCTGGTGCCGTACAAGGGGCAGGTGCAGGTCGATGGTGCCGGGTACAGCGCGCTGTGTGTGCCGGGACGGGAGCGCCATCCGCCGGTGCGGGCGTTTTTTGCCTGGTTGCAGGAGGAGGCGGTGTTGTCCGGCCTGACGCCAAGATTGCAGCCTTCGGCAGCGCCTACAGGGGGGACGGCGCAAATCTCGTAAAACTTTTTGCCTCGCGCAGGACTCACAACCAGGGTAAGCGATCACGCCTGTAGAGCGTGGCGCCCATTGGATTAGCCTCCTGGAGATCGAAATGAGCGATGACCTGCACTTGTCGGATGTCAAAACCCTGCGCGAACGTGCGCGGCAACACGTCGAGAACGGCGCGGTAACCGAAAGCTACAGTGCCAACCGTGAAGAGGTGCTGCGCCTGCTTAACGAATCGCTGGCCACCGAACTGGTCTGCGTGCTGCGCTACAAGCGCCACTACTTCATGGCCAACGGTCTGAAAGCCAACGTGGCCGCTGACGAATTTCTCGAACACGCCACCCAGGAAGCGCAACACGCCGACCGTCTGGCCGAGCGCATCGTGCAACTGGGCGGCGAGCCGGAATTCAACCCGGACCTGCTGTCGAAAATGTCCCACGCACAATACGTGGCCGGGAACACCTTGAAGGAAATGGTCTATGAGGACCTGGTGGCCGAGCGGATCGCCATCGACAGCTACCGCGAGATCATTCAGTACATCGGCGAAAAAGACCCGACGACTCGGCGCATCTTCGAAGACATCCTCGCACAGGAAGAAGAGCACGCCGATGACATGGCCGACATTCTGAAAGACCTGTAAACCTTTCAAAACCACCTTCGCGAGCAAGCTCGCTCCCACACTGGAATCCATTTCAAATGCGGGAGCGAGCTTGCTCGCGAACGGGCCGCAACAGAAGCAAAAAGATCGCAGCCTGCGGCAGCTCCTACATTCCACTGTAGGAGCTGCCGCAGGCTGCGATCTTTTGCTCTTGCCTTATTTGGTTGGCTTGACGGTCACGGGCGCCTTGCCAGCCTTCATCTGCTCAAGCAGCGGCGCGCACTGATTCGGCTCACCACCGCTCGGCGCCACCAGTGCCAGCAGTCCCGCCGCTGGTGCAGCGATCACGCCCAGTGCAACCATTCCCGCCCCGCGCAGCATCAACGGTACAGCCTTGACCCCGGCGTCCGGCTTGATGAACTTGCCGCGCACGTACAGCGGTGAACGCAGCGAAATCAGACGCCAGCCCTTGGATTCCGGGGTCACGGTCAGGTCCAGTTGCTCGGTGGCCATGTTCGCCGTGCCGTCGATGTAAATAATCGCGTTCTCGGTATCGAACACAAACAGCCGCGTGGTCGCCAGGCCGGTCTTGATGTCGAAGTCCGCCGCCGCGCAGTTGATCTTCACTTCCTTGTCGCCAAAGATCTTGCCGACCACGTAGTTACCGACGTTGAGTCCTGCCAGTTCCATCAGCTCGCGGCTGATCGCCCCGTCGTTGATCAGCATCTTCAACTGGCCATTGGCGCCACCGAGCAGCTTGGCCACCGAGTTGCCGCGGCCGCTGATATCGGCGTCGCCATTGAGCTCACCGAAACTGGTTTTCATCGGTTCGAAGGTCGGGAACAACTGCTTGAGCTTGAACCCGCGCGCGGTCAGTTTGGCCCGGCCTTCCAGCGGTTCGGCGCGACCGTTGAGGCGAATCTGCGCGTCCAGATTACCGCCGGCCACGCCGAAGCGCAGCGGTTCGAGGCTGAGTTCGCCGTCGTTGAGTTTCAGGTGGGTATAAAGGTCGGTGAACGGCAGTTTTTCGCTGTGCACGATGCGTTTGCCAGTGAACTCGACGTCGGCATCCATCGCGCGCCAGCGGTCGGTCTTGAACTCTTCAACCGGCAGCACTTTGTCGGTCGGCTGCTTGCTCTCGCCGCCGCGAGCCTTTTGCTTGTCATTCGAGTCGGCGCCGATCAGCGGCGCGAGGTCGGCGAACAGCATCTGATTGGACAGCAGCGCACCACTGAGTTTTGGCCGAGGCTGACTGGCGACGTAGGTCAGATCGCCATGAATGTCACTGCCGCCGATCTTGCCGTTGAACTGCTCGTAGGTGAATTTCGCCCCGGCGGCGTCATGCAATTTGGCAATCAGATGGCCGTCGGTGGAGTACGGCGGCGTGTCCGGCAGAGTCACGCCGGTCAGCGGATAGAGGTTGCCGAGGCTGGCACCGGCCAGTTTCAGCCGCAGATCGAGGGCACCGAGGTTGAGCGGGTCGGTCAGCGTACCGGCGAGTTCGAGGCTGGTGGCGCCGATCTTCGCCTGGGCCTGCAGCGGGAACGGTTTGTTCGCGTCCTGCAACGCCAGCAATCCGCCGATTTTGCCCTGGCCGGTGAGATTCTGGCCGTGGTACTGGCCTTTGACCTTCAGCGCGAACGCGTAGTCCTGCGGCGCGGTGCCTTTGTCCTGGGCCGTTTTCGCGGCTTTGTCACCGACGATTTCGCTGAACGGAATCGGTTTGCCCAGCGGATCGATCACCACATCGAGATTGGTCTTGAGCGTCTGGTCGTCCAGCGTGACGTGGCCCTTGTCGAAACCGATGGCGCCGATGTCCACCACCCAGTTCGACGGTTCGGCGTTCGGGTCTTTGGGGTCGAACTTGAAGGTCCAGTTGGCGCGGCCATCGGCCAGGCGTTGCAGTTGCGCGTTGGGCTCGGTCAGGTCGATGCGCGGGATCGTCACCCGTTGCGCCAGCAGGGCCAGCGGCGAGATGCGCAGCTCCACGCGTTTGAGGGTGACCATCTGCGGCTGCTTCGACCAGTCCGGGTTGCCCAGCGTCAGGTCTTCAGCCACCACGTGCGGCCACGGCACCCAGGCCCGCCAGCCGCCCTCGTCCGGCTCGCGCTGCCAGATCACTGCGAGGTTGCCATTGATGGCAAACGGTCGATGCAGTTCTTCCGAGACTTTGGCGTTGAGCGGCGGTTTGATCCGGTTCCAATCGAAGAACACGATGATCAGAACGAGTACCGCCAGCAGCAGTACGAGGATGGCGAAGGTCCAACTGAAGATTTTCCCGGTGCGCGTCATGCACAAAACTCCTGATGACGACCGCACGCCGACTTCGCGACGCACAGCTGAAACGGCGGGCCAAAGCGGCCCTCATGAAATCTACGACTGGCAAACAGTGCGCAGGTTTAATCGGAATATAGATTCCGTGGCAAAAAATCGCCCGAATGCTGACTGATTGGTCGAACAGCGTTACCGCTGCCCGCACATTTGCGAGGCGCGAGTGAGTCGAAAATACCCACTGCGGTGCAAAACCGCCGCCCGCAAACGCCCGAGCTAGAGCGCCTCGGCAGAACAATCAATTCTGTTGATTATTACCATTGCGTTTATGAACTTTTATATCGACTTATCGAGAGTAGCATTGGCTTCGTACCCACTTTATCGCCCTCCCAAGGAGCACCCCATCATGAAACGCCAATTACTGCTCAGCCTTACCCTGTCGATGCTAGCCAGCACTGCTTTCGCCCTGCCCGCTGCCGATCAGGCTACCCCACAAGTGAAATCCAGCCACTCGGTGTTCAGCCAGACTGTGGCTGCTGATGGTGGCGACCGCACTCCACAAGGCCAGACCCTGGCTGAAAACGGCCGTAATCGTCTGGAAGAGAAAGGCCTGGTACAAGATGGCTACGACAAGACGCCACAAGGCCAAGCTGTAGCAGAAGGTGGCCGTGATCGTCTGGAAGAGAAAGGTCTGGTGCAAGACGGCTATGACAAGACTCCACAAGGTCAAACCCTGGCTTCCGATGGCAGCGACCGCACGCCACAAGGCCAGACCCTCGCTGAAGGTGGTGGTGACCGCACCCCACAAGGCCAGACCCTTGCCGAAGACGGTTTCGACAAAACCCCACTGGGCCAAGCCGTTGCCGAAGGTGGTGGTGACCGTGTGATCGAACGCAACAGCGCTTTGAGCTAAGCCCATGGCGGCCTGGAAAAAAAGTCCAATCACCGGATTGGGCTTTTGACTTTTTCAGCACTGGCAACCTGCCCCCCCCCCTTTTTACCGCTGACATTCCCCCTGCCGTTCGACGCCAGCAAAGCCGATTTGCTAGAGTGCGGCGCTTGTCCCGCTCAAGAAAACGCCTTTGCGATGCTGCCCCGCGCCGAACAGAAACAACAGACCCGCAATGCCCTGATGGACGCTGCCCGCCATTTGATGGAAAGCGGCCGAGGATTCGGCAGCCTGAGCCTGCGCGAAGTGACCAAGACCGCCGGCATCGTGCCCACCGGTTTCTATCGGCACTTTGCCGACATGGACGAGCTGGGGCTGGTGCTGGTCAGTGAAGTCGGCCAGACCTTCCGCGAGACCATCCGCCTGGTGCGCCACAACGAATTCGTCATGGGCGGCATTATCGATGCGTCGGTGCGGATCTTCCTCGACGTGGTCAGCGCCAACCGTTCGCAATTCCTGTTTCTCGCCCGCGAGCAGTACGGCGGCTCGCTGCCGGTGCGTCAGGCGATCGGTCGTCTGCGCGAGAACATCAGCGCCGACCTCGCGGCCGACCTGACGCTGATGCCCAAGTTGCAACATCTGGATGCGGCCGGCCTGAGCGTGATCGCCGACCTGATCGTCAAATCGGTGTTCGCCACCCTGCCGGACATCATCGACCCGCCCGCCGAGGCCCTGCCGGAACATCTGACACCTCAGGCGAAGATCACCCAGCAATTGCGCTTCATCTTTATCGGCCTCAAGCACTGGCAAGGGCTGGGCAGCACCGAGTAAAGAGCAAAAGATCGCAGCCTTCGGCAGCCCCTACACCAACCCCTGTAGGAGCTGCCGAAGGCTGCGATCTTTTTTTGTTGGCCACAAATTGGTGCATGTAAAAATCTTCACGCACCAAAATCTTCCAAAATTCTGCAACATCTTGAAACATCCTCTACGCTCCGACAGGGATTTCCTACATCTCGGCCGGTTGGCAAGCCCCTTGCTCTAGCCCTCCTACAAGTCCACTGCTGGAAGCTTTCCGATGCTGGTGATTCACCGCAGAATCGACCCTCAACCTGTCTGGTCCGCCGAGTTGCACCTGACGTTCGAAGCGCGGAGCAAAAGCCGTTTGCGCTGTTTCAGTGCCGATGGCGAAGACGTCGGGTTGTTTCTGGAGCGCGGTCAGGCACCGTTATATGACGGCGAATGCCTGCAAGCCGAAGACGGGCGCATCGTCCGCGTCTGCGCGCGTCCCGAGCAACTGCTGCACGTCACCTGCGCCAATACTTTCGAGCTGACCCGCGCCGCCTATCACCTGGGCAACCGCCACGTCGCTCTGCAAGTCGGCGATGGCTGGCTGCGTCTGCTCGACGATTACGTGCTCAAGGCCATGCTCGAACAGCTCGGCGCGCAGGTCGAAGCGATTGAAGCGCCCTTCCAGCCGGAGCACGGTGCCTACGGCGGCGGCCATCATCATTCGCGGCATGGCGACGAAGATTTCAACTACGCGCCCAAACTCCATCAGTTCGGCGTTCGCCTGTGAATCCGGCCTGGGCGCTGCTGCGCCTGGCCAGTCCGCAACTGCCGATTGGCGGCTACAGCTATTCGCAAGGCCTGGAAATGGCGGTGGATAACGGCCGCGTGAACAACCCGGACAGCGCCCGGCGCTGGATCAGCGATCAACTGCTGCTCAACCTCGCCCGTTTCGAAGCGCCGCTGCTGCTCGCCCATTGTCAGGCTGCGGCCGAGGAAAACTGGCCCGAGTTGCTGCATCTCTGCGAAACCCACCGCGCCAGCCGCGAGACCCGCGAGTTACATCTGGAGAGTCGGCAGATGGGTTACTCGCTGCAGCAGTTGCTCAACGGTCTGCCAGAACTCGACGCGCCGGCCCGCCGCTTTCTCGAGCAATGCGCGGAACCGCATCTGGCTCTTGGCTGGGCACTGGCGGCCCGCGCCTGGGGCATCAACCCGCAGGATGCACTCGCCGCGTGGCTGTGGAGCTGGCTGGAAAACCAGCTCGCGGTATTGATGAAAACCCTGCCGCTGGGCCAGCAAGCCGCCCAGCGCCTGACCAGCGAACTGCTGCCACTGCTGCAACAGGCGCAGCAGGACGCCACGCGCATTAATCCCGAACACATCGGCAGCGCCGCGTTCGGCCTGTCTCTGGCGTGCATGGCGCATGAGCGCCAGTACAGCCGACTGTTTCGCTCTTAGGAGAACAAACCATGAACACACAACCCCTGCGCGTCGGCATCGGCGGCCCGGTCGGTTCCGGCAAAACCGCATTGACCCTGGCCCTGTGCCTGGCGCTGCGTGATCGCTACAACCTGGCCGTCGTCACCAACGACATCTACACCCGCGAAGACGCCGACTTTCTGGTGCGCAACGAAGCGCTGGCACCGGAGCGGATCATCGGCGTGGAAACCGGCGGCTGCCCGCACACGGCAATCCGCGAGGACGCCTCGATCAACCTCGAAGCCGTCGATCAACTGAACCGACGCTTTCCGGGGCTGGACCTGATTCTGGTGGAATCCGGTGGCGACAACCTGTCGGCAACCTTCAGCCCGGAGCTGTCAGACCTGACCATTTACGTGATCGACGTCTCTGCCGGCGACAAGCTGCCGCGCAAGGGCGGGCCGGGGATCTGCAAGTCCGATCTGCTGGTGATCAACAAGATCGATCTGGCGCCGCTGGTCGGCGCGTCGCTGGAAATGATGAACAGCGACACCCAGCGCATGCGCAACGGCAAGCCGTTCGTCTTCAGCAACCAGAAAACCGGACAGGGCCTGGACGACATCATTGCCTTCATCGAACGCCAAGGCCTGCTGAACGCCGCCTGATTCATTGACCAACAAGGAAGCTTCTCCATGACACTCAAACGCATTCTCGGCGCCGTGGCGCTGCTGCTGACCCCGGCCCTCGCCTTCGCCCACCCGGGCCACGGCGACAGTGGGCTGGTCGCCGGTATCAGCCACCCGATCGGCGGCCTCGACCACTTGCTGGCGATGATTGCGGTCGGCCTGTGGGCGGCGCAGCAACAAGGCGCGGCGCGTTGGGCGCTGCCGTGCACCTTCGTCGGCACCATGCTGATCGGCGGCATGCTCGGTTTTGAAGGGCTGGAGCTGCCGGCGCTGGAAAGCGGGATCGCTGCCTCGGTGCTGGCGCTGGGTCTGGCGGTAGCACTGGCGGTGCGTCCACCGCTGCTGATGGCGGTGGCGGCAACGGCACTGTTTGCACTGTTCCATGGTGTGGCGCATGGCCTGGAGCTGCCGGACATGAGCAGCCCGTGGGCGTATGCCGCCGGTTTCGTCGCGGCGACGGCGGCGCTGCATGCGGCGGGTTATGGCCTGGTGCGCGTGTTGCCTCAGGCTGCCGCGCCGCTGGTGCGACTGGCCGGTGCTGCTTCGGCGATGACTGGCGCCTGGTTGCTGGCCGGCTGATCTATACCGCCTGAACCGGCCTCATCGCTGGCAAGCCAGCTCCCACAGGTTTGTGGTTGATAACAATCCTTGTGGGAGCTGGCTTGCCAGCGATGACGGCCGATCAGACACCGAGACTCTAACAGCAGTCTCTCTGCTACCATGTCGCGCAATCGCCCCAGCCGTGACGACGTCCGCCAATGCCCCATGCTTGCCGCTCCACCTCCCTGCCCGAATTGACCGCCCTGTTCAGCGATGTGCAACAGCACTTTCTGAACGTGATCGTGCCGCTCTGGCAAGGCCCGGGCTGGAACGCCGACATGGCGCTGCCCTACGAGGCACTCGACGCGGCGCATCATCCGTTGCCACCGCAACGCTACCGGGCGATGGCCTGCGCACGGCAGCTGTACCTGTTTTCCAGCCTGATCGGGGTTGTGGATAATGCCGAGGTGCGCGCCGCCGCGCTGTTCCGCTCGCTGCAACGGCACTTCCATGATGCCGAGCACGGCGGCTGGTTCTACAGCATCGACGCGCAAGGCCAGCCGCTGGATCAGCGCAAAGACCTCTACACCCACGCCTTCATCCTGTTCGCCTGCGCCCATTACTGGGCCAAGTCCCGCGAGCCGTTGGTGGAATCCACGCTCAACGCTGCACTGGAAGTAATCGGCCAGCGCTTCGCCACTGGCGATGGCTTGTACGAAGCGTGCCTGGACCGCGACTGGAGCAACCTGCAAAGCGGTCCGCTGCAAAACCCGCTGATGCACCTGGCCGAAGCGTTCCTCGCCACCCTCGCCGTGCGCGAGGATGCGCCAACGCAGCACGCGCTCGTCGAGTTATGCACAGGCATGCAGCAACACTTCGTCGATCCACAGCACGGCGTACTGATGGAGAAACCGCTGGGAGCTGTGGATAACTGGTACGAGCCAGGGCATCAGTTCGAATGGTATTTCCTGCTGGAGTCGTCATCACTGCTGCGCGGCTCGAAACTGCACGCGGCGCTGGACCGGGCGTTCGCTTTCACCGAGCAATTTGGCGTTGAACACGCTTCAGGCGCGGTGCGGGCGATGCTCGATCTGCAACTGGATGGACGACCGAAAGATTCGACCCAGCGCATCTGGGCACAGGCAGAATATTTGCGCGCCCTGACCTTGCGTCCGGACAGCGAAGCCGCGGTGCTGCGCCAGTTGCAGGCGCTGCAGCAGCGTTTTCTGCATGCGGGCGGGTGGCATGAGTGCCGGGATGAGCTGGGCGAGGTCAGCCGCAAGGACATGCCGTCGACCACGCCTTATCACTTGGCGACATGCTATAGCGGGCTGGCTGAATACCTGAACTGAATGACTGAACTTATCCTGTGGCGAGGGAGCTTGCTCCCGCTTGAGTGCGCAGCACTCACAAAAATCCGGGGCCGCTTCGCAGCCCAGCGCGAGCAAGCTCGCTCGCCACAGGCGATTCAGCAGCTCTGAATCAGGCAATCCACTTCTTGTCGCCGGTAAAGCTGATGGTCAACCAGCGCGCCGCATCCGGCTCGCCCAACTGTGCCGAGATCTCCTCGCGCAACGCATCCAGTTGTCCAACGCTATCCAACCGGTAATTCGCCGGCAACACCACATGAATCTCGATAAACCGCGCTCGCCCGTGCTTCTGCACGTAGGTCACGTAATCGTCGAAACCGTGTTCGACCTTCGCCGCTTCCATGACCTGACGCACCTGGTCATCCAGCGTGTCCGGGGCAATACCCAGCACATCGCGCAGCGCCGGGCCGAGGATCTTGAACGCCGGCGGCAACATGGTCAGCGCCAGGACGATCAGGATCAGCGGGTCAACAAACTTCGCCCACTCCTCAAAGCCTTGGGCCTTGAGCAGCAGCGCGGCGAGAAAACTGATCAACAGGCCGACCGAGAGCATCGCGTCCACCAGCCAGCTGATGTTGTCGAACTGGATCAGGCTGGACTTGAGTTTGCGATTGCGCCGACGCACGTAGAAGAAATAGGCAAATTCAACGACGGTGAACACCGCCGCATAAATGATCACCAGCCCCAACTCGATGTCGCGGCCGCCGTTGATGATGCCGAACACACCGTTAAGAAACGCATAGATAGCGATCAACAGCAGGAAACTGCCTTCGATCAGCAGCACCATCGGCTCCAGATGCCAGAAACCGAACTGGAAGCGATGATTGCTTTCTTTGGCGATCAACCTGGCGGTGATCAACATCAGTACTTTGATGAACGTTGCGATCAGCGAGAAAAAACCATCGAAAAGGATGGATTGCGAACCTGAAACAAAACCGGTGACGATCCCGGCAATCGACACCGCAAACATCAGGATGGTCGATTGTTTGAGCAGCGACTGCTCACCTCGGTTACTCACTTTAACTCCTCGAAAACCTTGAAAACCGCGGGGTGCGGTGGGGTTGTTGAGGAGAGAGTTTACCTTATCGCCATGTTTTGCCTGTTACGGCCTCATCGCTGGCAAGCCAGCTCCCACAGGTACCGAGTCGATTACAAGATTTATGTATATCGACGATCCTGTGGGAGCTGGCTTGCCAGCGATGGCCATTATGCGGTCTTACGCCTTGTTACGCTCGATGGCAAACCCGGCCCAGGTCTGGCTCACCGGCATCAGCTCCAGGCTGTTGATATTGATGTGTGCTGGCGCGTTGAGCACCCAGAAAATCGTTTCGGCGATGTCCTGCGGCTGGATCGGCTCGGCACCGGCGTAGGTGGCGTTGTAGCGTTCCTGGTCACCGGCAAAACGCACCAGCGAGAACTCGCTTTCGCACAGGCCCGGCTCGATGTTGCTGACACGCACGCCGGTGCCCTGCAGGTCGCAGCGCAGGTTCAGCGAGAATTGCTTGACGAACGCCTTGGTCGCGCCATACACGTGGCTGCCCGGGTACGGATAGTTACCGGCGATGGAGCCGAGGTTGACGATGCCGGCGCCACGGCCGTGAGCGATCAACCGTGGCAACAGCAGGCGAGTGCTGTACATCAGGCCTTTGACGTTAGTGTCGACCATGGTGTCCCAGTCGTCGAGGTCGCATTTCGGTGCCGGATCGACGCCCAGCGCGAGCCCGGCGTTGTTGATCAAGCCACGCAGCTTGGCGAACGACGGCGGCAGATTGGCAATTGCCTCTTCCATCGCCTTGCGGTCACGAACATCGAGTACCAGGCCATGCACTTCAGTCTGCTCCGACAGTTCGGCGCACAGGGCATTCAGACGCTCTGCACGACGACCGGTCAACACCAGTTTCCAGCCAGCCTCGGCGAAACGACGGGCACAGGCTTCACCAAAACCGGAGGTTGCGCCGGTAATAAACAGGGTGTTGGACATCGTGTTCTCCTTGCGTCGGCCGCCAGCGCAGCCATTGGAATAGAAAATCAGCAGCCAGCATGCCCGGCCCGGCATTTACGAGCAACACCCGCACCGGGACATATTCCGATCAAATTTTGATCAACCGTCGCTACGCCATACCTGCCGTGGCCTGTAGCCATGTGCACGCACGTTATCCACAATCCCTTCCACAGTTTCCGGGGGCAAGTAGAAACGCGCAAAGCCGCGCCACACAAGGCTTTGCGCGGGACATAGAAAGTTTTTTGCTTGACCCTGAAGCCGCGGTTGTGCCGGAGATGGCATTTTGCACGACCGGCCGGTCAGCGCGGTGATTGCGCGAGGCCAGTAATTACGGCCCTCAGCGCGGTCTTTCCAGAGTTTAGTCACAGACTTATCCACAGGCTTGTTCACATGGATTTGCCTCTACTGCGCGGCCCAGAAAAAGGTTGACAACAGCGTCTTCGGCTCCCGCAAAAACGCCTGATCAAAAAGCGATCACCCGCCTGCAAGCCACGCCACACAAGGGCTTCAGCCAGCTACTCCCACGTTATTCACAGCCAGCTCCACAGCAAACGGGGACAAGTCAAAACTGTGGAAAAACAGCCATTTGCAGCGTCTATATGTCGCGCTTTGCCAGCGATGGGAATTTGTTTTCCACAATTTCAGAATCGACTTGATCTTGAAGACGAATTCTGTAGGAGCTGCCGAAGGCTGCGATCTTTTGATGTTGTTTTTAGGATCAAAAGATCGCAGCCTTCGGCAGCTCCTACAGGGGATCTGTGTGAACTTGAGATGTAAAAAGCCCCGGGACTCGCGTCGTCGGGGCTGTGCATGACAACGATCGAATCAGTGCCCGCCTAAATAAGCGTTACGCACCTCCTCGTTCACCAGCAGCTCTTTACCGCTACCGGTCAGGCGAATTTCGCCATTGACCATCACATACGCGCGGTCCGACAGCTTCAACGCATGGTTGGCGTTCTGCTCGACGAGGAAAATGGTCATGCCGGTTTTCGCCAGTTCACGCAGGGTGGCGAAGATCTGTTTCACCACGATCGGCGCCAGGCCCAGGCTCGGTTCATCAAGCAACAACAGCTTCGGCCGACTCATCAAGGCGCGGGCAATGGCGAGCATTTGCTGTTCGCCGCCGGACATGGTCATCGCCCGCTGAGTGCGGCGCTCTTCGAGCCGCGGGAACAGTTCGAACATGCGCTGCATGTCCTCTTTGGCGTACTTGTCGCCAATCGGGATGGTGCCCATCAGGAGGTTTTCCTCGACGGTCATGTCGGGGAACACCCGCCGCCCTTCCGGCGACTGCGCGATGCCATTGGAGGCGATGTAGTGCGAGGACTTGTGGGTGATGTCGATGCCTTGATAGAGGATCTGTCCGCCCGCCGCCCGTGGCTGGCCGAAGATCGACATCAGCAGCGTCGATTTGCCCGCGCCGTTGGAGCCGATCAGGCTGACCGTCTCGCCTTCGTTGATCTCAAGCGACACGCCTTTGAGGGCCTGGATCGGGCCATAGAACACGTCCAGGTCTTTGAGTTCGAGGATCGGTTTGCTCATACCAGTTCCTCTTCGTCGGCGCCCAGATAGGCGGCAATCACTTTCGGATCGTTGCGAATCGCATCGGGCCCGCCTTCGGCGATGACCACGCCGTGATCCAGCACCACGATGTGGTCGGAAATGCTCATGACCATGCCCATGTCGTGTTCGATCAGCACCACGGTCAGATCATGCTCGTCGCGCAGCAGCCGGATCATCGCGCTCAGCGCTTCGGTTTCCTGAGGGTTGAGGCCGGCGGCCGGTTCGTCGAGGCAGATGATCTGCGGTCGCGTGCACATGGCCCGGGCGATCTCCAGACGACGTTGCTGACCGTAGGACAGTTCACCGGCCAGGCGGTTGGCGCAGTCCACCAGATCGACCACTTCCAGCCAGTAGAACGCGCAGTCCAGCGCGTCGCTTTCCGCTTTGCGGTAGCCCTTGGTGTTGAGGATGCCGGCGAGCATATTGCGGTTGACCCACATGTGCTGCGCCACCAGCAGGTTTTCCAGCACCGACATTTCCTTGAACAGGCGAATGTTCTGGAAGGTCCGGGCCAGGCCGGCGCGGTTCACCAAGTGCGTGCCACCAAACATCTTGTAATACAGGCGACTGAGGAAGCTTTTCGGCGAGACGAAGTCGGTCGGTTTGAACGACTCGCCCAGCAACTGGATGACGTTGGTCTGCTTGCCGCGCACGTTGAGTTCGATCTTGCCGCCGGAGGCCTTGTAGAACCCGGTCAGGCAGTTGAACACCGTGGTCTTGCCGGCACCATTCGGCCCGATCAGGGCAAAGATCGAGTTGCGTTTGACCTTGAGGCTGACATCGCTCAGGGCCTTGATGCCACCGAAGTGCATCATCAGTTTTTCCACAGAGAGTACGACTTCACTCATGGCGCAGTCCTCTCATAGTGAATGGCACCTTTGCGTGGAGTGACCCCGGTACGGCTGATGCGGATCAGCCCGCGAGGTCGCCAGATCATCATCAACACCATCAGGATGCCGAACAGCAACACGCGATATTCAGCGAAGCCGCGCAGCAGTTCCGGAGCAACCGTGAGCACGAATGCGGCGATCACCACGCCGATGGTCGAGCCCATGCCGCCGAGCACGACGATGGCGAGGATCAGCGCCGATTCAAAGAAGGTGAACGAGGTCGGGTTGACGAAGCCTTGATAGGTGGCGAAGAACACCCCGGCCAGACCTGCGGTCGACGCACCGATGGTGAACGCCGAGAGCTTGACCAGTACGTGGTTCAGGCCCATCGAGCGGCAGGCGATTTCATCTTCGCGCAAGGCTTCCCAGGCGCGACCCACCGGCATTTTCACCAGACGATGCTTGATGTACAGCACGGCCAGCACCACCAGGAACAACACCGTATAGATGAAGTAATACTTCACGTCCGGGTTGTAGGCGATGCCGAAAAACTCATGGAACGGTACCCCGCCATCCTTGGCCCGCTTGCCGAATTCCAGGCCGAAGAACGTCGGCAAGGGCGCCGGCATGCCGTTCGGCCCGCCGGTCAGCGACAGCCAGTTGTTGAGGATCAGGCGGATGATTTCACCGAAGCCCAGGGTCACGATGGCCAGATAGTCACCGTGCAGACGCAGCACCGGAAAACCGAGGATGCAGCCGGCCAGGCCCGCGGTGATCGCCGCCAGCGGCAGCACAGTCCAGAAGCCCAGCCCGAGGTATTGATAACCGAGCGCCAGACCGTAGGCACCGATGGCGTAGAACGCCACGTAACCGAGGTCGAGCAGACCGGCGAGGCCAACCACGATGTTCAGCCCCAGCCCCAGCAGCACGTAGATCAGCCCGAGGATGACCACGCCCAGCAGGTACGAGTTGGAGACAAACGGCACAATCACCGCCAGCACAATCAGCAGTGGAATGATCCAGCGCAGGCGTGATTTGTGATCGGCAGGCAGCACATGCACACCGGAACCGGTGCTCTCGAATCCGTCGAGGATCTTCAGGCCCTTGGGCGTCTGCAGAAACAGGCTCAAGGCAAAGCGGCCGATCATGACAATGCCGATGATCCAGGCCACGCGGGTTGGTTCGAGGTTGAAGCTGTAGCCGTCGAGCACGACACCGACAATCGGGCCGAACACGATCAAGGCAATAAGGCCGGCCAGAATCGCCTCAACCAGGCTTTTTTTGATATCGATGTTTTTTTGAGTGGTTGAAGACATCGCTTACACCTTCGACACAAGAGGACGGCCCAACAGGCCCTGAGGCCGGAAGACCAGAACAAGTACGAGCAGCGAGAAGCTGAACACGTCTTTGTAGTCGGAGTTGACCAGGCCCGAGAACAGCGACTCGGAGATCCCGAGAATGATCCCGCCGAGCATCGCGCCGGGCAGTGAGCCGATCCCGCCGAGCACTGCGGCGGTGAACGCCTTGATGCCGATGACGAAGCCTGCGTAGAAGTCGAACGTGCCGTAGTTCATGGTGATCAGCACGCCGGCCAGAGCCGCCATCGCTGCACCGATGATGAACACGTAGGAAATCACCCGGTCGGTGTTGATTCCCAGGATCGAGGCCATCTTGCGGTCTTGCTGGGTGGCGCGGCACATGCGGCCGAGCTTGGTGTACTTGATCACGTAGGTCAGCAGGCCCATGCCGACGAACGCGGCCACCAGAATGAAGATCTTGGTGTAGGTCAACTGAACGAAACCGCTGCCGACGTCGATGCGCCAGGCACCGGTGAGCAACGTTGGAACACCCTGTTGGCGGGCGCCCTGGCTGATCTGGGCATAGTTCTGCAGGATCAGGGAGATACCGATGGCGCTGATCAGCGGTGCCAGTCGGGTGGAGTTGCGCAGAGGTTTGTAGGCGACGCGTTCGATTACCCAGCCATAGACGCCAGTGACGACGATGGTGAACACCAGCGTGCCGAGCATCAACAGCGGGAAGGATTCGATACCGAAGTAAGCCAGCAGAGCCAGACTGATTGCCGCCAGGTAAGCGGAAATCATGTAAACCTCGCCGTGGGCGAAGTTGATCATGCCGATGATGCCGTAGACCATTGTGTAGCCGATGGCGATCAGGCCATAGACCGACCCGAGGGTCAGGCCGTTGACCAGTTGCTGCAGGAAAATACCATCCATAACGCAATCTCACGCAATGAGAACCTGCCCGCCGGGGCGGGCGGTTCTTCTAGGAAAAATACAGATTTACGTCGGAGCAATGTCAGAGCGCGATAAGCCCAGACCCACCGATCTCCTGTGGGAGCTGGCTTGCCAGCGATAGCGGCGGATCAGCCAACCTGTGTGTCGACTGATCTGACGCCATCGCGGGCAAGCCCGCTCCCACAGGTATTGGTGGGGGTCAAGCTGATCGCGTCAGCCCTTACTTCTGTTTTTCCAGCTGATGGTATTTGCCACTCGCGTCCCACTGGTAAACCACGTAGTCGGACACTTTCAGGTCGCCTTTCTTGTCCCAGGCCTTCTCACCCATCACGGTTTTCACCGGGTTGGCCTTGAGCCATTCGGCGGCTTTTTCGCCACTGTTGGATTTGGCGCCGTTGAAGGCGGCCGCCAGGGTCTGAACCGACGCGTAGGCGTACAGGGTGTAGCCTTCAGGTTCGGTGCCGGCCTTGCGGAACGCATCGACCACGGTCTTGCTGTCTGGCAGCAGACGTGGGTCGGCGCCGAATGTCATCAGCACGCCGTCAACGTATTGCGGGCCACCGGCGGTGGTCACCAGTTCGTCGGTGACGATGCCGTCGTCAGACATGAACTTCACGTCTTTCAGGCCTTCGGTGCGCAGTTGCTTGACCAGCGGCCCGGCTTCCGGGTGCAGGCCGCCGAAGTAGACCACGTCGGCACCGGCCGCACGGATCTTGGTGACCACGGCGCTGAAGTCTTTCTCGCCACGGGTCAGGCCTTCATACAGCACCGGCTTCACGCCACGCTTTTCCAGTTGAGCCTTGGTCGCATCGGCCAGGCCCTGACCGTAGGTGTCCTTGTCGTGCAGCACGGCGACTTTCTTGCCCTTGAGCACATCGACAATGTAATCGCCCGCGACGATGCCTTGCTGGTCATCACGCCCGCACATACGGAACATGGCGCTCAGGCCGCGCTCGGTCACTTGCGGGTTGGTGGAACCCGGGGTGATCGCGATAACACCGGCTTCGTCGTAGATTTCCGACGCTGGAATGGTGGAGGAAGAGCAGAAGTGACCGACCACACCGGCTACCTTCTGGTTGACCAGATCCTTGGCGACTGTCACTGCCTGTTTCGGTTCGCAGGCGTCATCGCCCTTGACCAGTACGATTTTCTCGCCGTTGACGCCACCCGCCGCGTTGACCGCGTCCGCCGCCGCCTGTGCACCCTTCATGTACTGCTCGCCAAATGCCGCGTTGGCGCCAGTCATTGGACCCGCTACACCGATTTTCACATCAGCTTGAGCAAACGCAGAAACACCCAGCGCAGTAGCCACTGCGAGGGCCAGAAAGCCTTTCTTGTAAAACGTCTGGGACATGAGGTGGTGCTCCAAGGTTTTTTTTAGTTGGCACTGCGACTTCACTTCACTGAATGCTCTGAGCAAGCGCCGTGCCATCGGTTTTTTATTCTTCAAAAAGTCGCTGCTTTCTTGTTATTTCGACTGTTTCGTTCCCATTTTCATTGGGCGTGCAACCGTCTAAACCGCGGAAGGTGAAACCTTTTTAAATCTCAGGCGCAACCCGCTTGCGCCATCATTGCAACCGCGGCACCAAACGACGTGCAACCAGCCTGTAACAGCTCGCGTCACCGAACTGCACACTGCTGGTGCGGGACTGCTACAACCCGCACCATTACAGGCTAGTCGCTACGCGCAAAAGCGCCGTGTTAAGCAACATATTTCAACACTCAAATCACAATGCGCAGGCACTGGCCCGCGTGATACAGCGAGAACCCGGCCTCGTACAGGCAACTGCGCAGGCCGACACCGGCCAGGGGCTGCATCGGTGCGAAGGGGATCGGCAAGGCTTGAGGATTTCCGTTACACAGATAGTCGGCGAAGGCTTTGCCGACCACAGTGCCAGTGGTCACGCCGCGACCGTTGTAACCGGTGACGGCCACCAGTCCCGGCGCCGGCTCGAACAGCCGCATCAGGTGATCGGGGGTAAAGGCGATGCGCCCGGTCCAGGTGCACTCCCACTCCACCGGTTTCAGGTTGGGGAAGTAATGCTGCTGCACCCGATCGGCCCAGGCCTTGAGGAACCACGCCGGTTTCTGGTTGCCGTTGCCCAGACTGCCGAGCAACAACCGGCCATCCTTGTCGCGGCGAATGCTGCTCAATACCTGCCGCGTGTCCCACGAGCCTTGCCCGCCGGGGAGGATGTCATGGGCGGCGTCTTCGGTCAGCGGCACCGAGGCGACCTGATAGTAGTAACCGGGGAAGAAGTTGCGCTTGAGTTCGGTCCAGTCGCCCTCGGTGTAGGCGTTGGAGGCGATCACCACTTGCTCGGCGAGCACCGAACCGTGCTCGGTCTGCACTGACCATTGCTGGCCCACGCGCTCGAGACGGCTCACCGGCGAATGATCGAACATCTGCCCGCCCAGCCCTTTCACCGCGTTGGCCAGTCCGGTGACATAGGCCATCGGGTTGAGCGTGCCGGCGCGGCGGTCGAGCAGCGCGGCAGCGATCTTTTGCGTGCCGGTGGCTTGCTCGCAGGCCTTGCCGGTGAGCAACTCGACGGGCGCCCCGCGACGCTTCCATTGTTGCTCGCGACTGCGCAGATCCGCTTCGCCCTTGGCGTTGTGCGCCATGTGCAGGGTGCCTTCGCGGCGCAACTGGCAATCGATGTTGTATTTATCCACAAGGCTGAACACCAGCGCCGGCGCCGCCCCGAGCATGCGGTTGAGCTGACTGCCGACCGCTTCGCCGAACCCGGCCTCGATCTCGTCCGGCGGGATCCACATGCCGGCGTTGACCAGCCCGACGTTGCGCCCGGAGCCGCCGTGGCCGGCTCGATGCGCTTCCAGCACGCAGACGCTTTTGCCTTTTTCCAACAGATGCAGCGCCGCCGACAACCCGGTAAACCCGGCGCCGATCACGCAGACATCGACTTTGACCTCGCCCCGTAGCGCGGCGTTATCCGGGCGCTGCGGCGTGAGTTTTTCCCACAGACATTCTTCGCGTAACGGCATTGCCAGACTCCAACAGAAACCTGCCAAACACACTGCTGATCCTGTGGGATAAAGCCCTGTGGCGAGGGGATTTATCCCCGATCGGTTGCATAGCAACCGTAAAACCAGTGCATGCGGTGTATCTGAAACTCCGCGATTGCATGTTTTGGGGCCGCTGCGCAGCCCATCGGGGATAAATCCCCTCTCCACAAAAGCCCGCTCCCAGGATCTGCGTCATTCCAAACTCAGTCGAAGGTAATCCCCTGCGCCAGCGGCAACTCCAGCGAGTAGTTCACGGTATTGGTCTGCCGACGCATGTACGCGCGCCAGGCGTCGGAACCCGATTCACGACCGCCACCGGTCTCTTTCTCGCCACCGAATGCGCCGCCGATTTCCGCGCCGCTCGGGCCGATGTTGACGTTGGCGATGCCGCAGTCACTGCCGACCGCCGACATGAACTGCTCGGCCTCGCGCACGTCGGTGGTGAAGATGCACGACGACAGGCCTTGCGGTACCGCGTTGTTCAGGCGTAGCGCTTCCTGGAAGTCGCTGTAGCCGACCACATAGAGAATCGGCGCGAAGGTTTCGCTGCAGACCACGTCGCTCTGTTCCGGCATTTCGACAATGGCCGGCGACACGTAGTAGGCGTTGGGGAACTGCTCTTCGAGCTGACGCTTGCCGCCGAATACCCGCCCGCCCTCGCTCAGTGCCTGTTCCAGCGCGTCCTGCATGTTTTCGTAGCTGTGTTTGTCGATCAGCGGGCCGACCAGATTGCCTTCCAGCGGATGGCCGATGCGCACCTTGGCGTACGCGGCTTTGAGGCGGGTGACGATTTCTTCCTTCACCGACTCATGGGCAATCAGGCGACGCAGGGTGGTACAACGCTGACCGGCGGTGCCGACCGCGCTGAACAGGATGGCGCGCACGGCCATGTCCAGATCGGCGCTCGGGCCGAGGATCATCGCGTTGTTGCCGCCCAGCTCAAGAATGCTGCGGGCGAAACGCGCGGCGACTTTCGGCGCCACTTCGCGGCCCATGCGGGTGCTGCCGGTGGCGCTGATCAGCGCGACACGCGGGTCATCCACCAGCGCTTCGCCAGCGTCACGACCACCGATGATCACCTGGCACAGGTGCGCCGGCGCATCGGTGAAGTTCTTCACCACACGGTCGAACAATGCCTGGCAAGCCAGTGCGGTCAGCGGCGTCTTCTCCGACGGTTTCCACACCACCGGGTTGCCGCAGACCAGCGCCAGCGTGGTGTTCCACGCCCACACTGCGACCGGGAAGTTGAACGCACTGATCACGCCGACCACGCCCAGCGGATGCCAGGTTTCACGCATGTGGTGGCCCGGGCGCTCCGAGGCGATGGTCAAGCCGTACAGTTGACGCGACAGGCCGACGGCGAAGTCGCAGATGTCGATCATCTCCTGCACTTCACCGAGGCCTTCCTGGGTGATCTTGCCCGCTTCCCACGACACCAGCTCGCCGAGGTCAGCCTTGTATTCGCGCAGCACTTCGCCGAATTGACGCACCAGCTCGCCGCGACGCGGTGCCGGCACCTTGCGCCACTGCTCGAACGCATGATCTGCGCGACTGATGTGCTGCTCGACTTCGGCCGGGCCTTCCCAGTTCACGGCGGCGATGCGGCTGCCGTCGATGGGCGAATGCACCGGCACTTTGCCGTTCTGGTACAGGGCCGGGTTCACACCAAGACGATCAAGCAATGCGGCAACCATGGGTCACTCCTCAAGCGAAAAACTGAATGTGTGCGGCCGAATGTTCACGACCGGGCAGGCCTTTAGTTGTAGCTTCCCGAAGGCAAGGCAACAAACGACCTTTACGCGAGATATCATTCCGTTTATTCATGCTGCGCATAGAAAGACAAGAAAAAGGATCACCCATGCTGAACAAACGCCACCTGCCGTCGATCACCGCGCTGCAGTGCTTCGAGGCCGTGACCCGGCACCTGAGCTTCACCCGGGCCGCCGAAGAACTGAACCTGACCCAAAGCGCCGTCAGCAAACAGGTCGCGCAGCTTGAGGAATTGTTGCAGCACTTGCTGTTCCGCCGGGTGCGTCGGCGTTTGCAGATGACTCCGGCCGGGGATTTGTACCTGGTGGAAGTCCGAAAAATCCTCACTCAGGTGGAAATGTCCACGCATTACCTGCGTTCCTACGGCGGCGAGACCGAAGTCCTGCGCGTCTCCACACCCTCGACCTTCGGTGCGCGCTGGCTGGTTCCGCGTCTGAAAGGCTGGCGTCTGCGCCATCCGTCGATCCATCTCGACCTGTGCAACGAGCAGGAGGCAGATGACTTGCTGCAGGGGCGCAGCGATCTGGCGTTCTATTTCGGCCAGGGTTCGCGCCCCGGCACCGAATGCCTGAAGCTGTTCGGCGAAGAGCTGGTGCCGGTCTGCGCGCCCGGCAGCCTGCCGGATCAGCCTTTCACCGACCCGACGCAACTGACCGATCTGGTGCTGCTGCAAAACGCCTCGCGGCCACAGGCCTGGCATGATTGGTTCGACAGTCAGGGTTACCACACCGAACACAGCTATCACGGGCCACGTTTCGAAACCTTTTACATGTGCATCCGCGCCGCCCAGGTCGGCTGCGGCGTGGCGCTGCTGCCACGGTTTCTGGTGGAAGAGGAATTGGCCGACGGCAAACTGGTCATTCCCTGGCAGCATGCCATGCCCAGTTCCGACGCCTATTACCTGGCCTATCCGGAGCATGCGGCGGAAGTGCCGAAGGTGCGCGATTTTGTGAAGTGGATGCTGGAGCAGATCGATAGCCCCGACGACCACTGATTCTCCTGTAGGAGCTGCCGAAGGCTCGGGCCGCGATCGGACGATCTTTTGATCTTGTTTTTCAGGATCAAAAGATCGCAGCCTTCGGCAGCTCCTACAGTAAGCAAAATCCGCTACAGGCCAAAAATTGCTGGCAATCCCCACCGCTGATATGCGCCACTAGCACCATTGTTTGATACCGCGCCTTGCGCGGTGCACCTGGAGACCCCGTTTATGAGCGAGAGTGTGTTTGCCGATCGCATCGTGCAGAACCTGCTCGACACCGACTTCTACAAACTGACGATGATGCAGGCGGTGCTGCACAACTACCCCAACGTCGAAGTCGAATGGGAGTTTCGTTGCCGTAACAGTGAAGATCTGCGGCCGTATCTGGCCGAGATCCGCTACCAGATCGAGCGTCTCGCCGAGCTGAGCCTGAGCGCCGACCAGTTGAGCTTTCTCGAGCGCATCACCTTTCTGAAACCGGATTTCCTGCGCTTTCTCGGTCTGTTCCGTTTCAACCTGCGCTATTTGCACACCGGCATCGAGAACGGCGAGTTGTTCATTCGTCTGCGCGGCCCGTGGCTGCATGTGATCCTGTACGAAGTGCCGCTGCTGGCGATCGTCAGCGAAGTGCGCAACCGCTATCGCTACCGCGAAATCGAACTGGTGCAGGCGCGTGAGCAGCTGTATCGCAAGTTCGACTGGCTCAGCGCCAACGCCTCGACCGACGAACTGGCGCAATTGCAGGTCGCCGATTTCGGCACCCGTCGGCGTTTTTCGTATCGCGTGCAGGAAGAAGTGGTGAACGTGCTCAAGCACGATTTCCCCGGACGCTTCGTCGGCACCAGCAACGTGCACTTGTCCCGCGAACTGGACATGAAACCGCTAGGTACCATGGCCCATGAATGGATCATGGCCCACCAGCAACTCGGCCCGCGGCTGATCGACAGCCAGATCGCCGCCCTCGACTGCTGGGTGCGCGAGTACCGTGGTTTGCTCGGGATTGCGCTCACCGACTGCATCACCACCGACGCCTTCCTCGGCGACTTCGATCTGTTCTTTGCCAAGCTCTTCGATGGTCTGCGCCACGACTCCGGGGATCCGGTGCAGTGGGGCGAAAAATGCATCGCTCACTACCACAAGCTCGGCATCGACCCGATGAGCAAGACTCTGGTGTTCTCCGACAGCCTGACCCTGCCCAAGTCGCTGGAGATCTTTCGCGCGCTGCACGGGCGGATCAACGTCAGCTTTGGCATCGGCACCAACCTGACCTGTGACATTCCGGGTGTCGAACCGATGAGCATCGTGCTTAAAATGACTGCCTGCAACGGCCAGCCGGTGGCGAAGATCTCCGACGAGCCCGGCAAGACTCACTGTAAAGACCCGAATTTCGTCGCCTATTTGCGACATGTGTTCCAGGTTCCTGCCGTTTCCAGCCTATCTAGCAAGGAGTGAATTCATGCAAGCCGTACAGCGTGAGATTGCTGAACAGCTCAAGGTGCAACCGCCGTTCGCCGGGCATCAGGCCCTCGAAGCGGAAGTCGCCCGACGCATCACCTTTATCCAGGATTGCCTGGTGAATTCCGGCCTCAAGACCCTGGTGCTGGGCATCAGCGGCGGTGTCGACTCGCTGACCGCCGGTCTCTTGGCCCAGCGCGCCATGCGTGAGCTGCGCGAGCGCACTGGCGACAACGCCTACAAGTTCATCGCCGTGCGCCTGCCGTACGAAACCCAGTTCGATGAACACGACGCCCAGGCTTCGGTAGACTTCATCGCCCCGGATGAGCGCCACACGGTCAACATCGGCCCGGCGGTGAAGTCGCTGGCCAGTGAAGTGGCGGCGTTCGAAGGCAAACACGCGGTGTCGGTGGATTTCGTGCTCGGCAACACCAAAGCGCGGATGCGCATGGTCGCCCAGTACACCATCGCCGGCGCGGCCCACGGTCTGGTGATCGGTACCGACCACGCGGCGGAAGCGGTGATGGGCTTCTTCACCAAGTTCGGCGACGGCGCCTGCGACCTGGCCCCGCTCAGCGGTCTGGTGAAAAACCAGGTCCGGGCGATTGCCCGCAGCTTCGGCGCGCCTGAATCGCTGGTGGAAAAAGTGCCGACCGCGGATCTGGAAGACCTGTCGCCGGGCAAACCGGACGAAGCGTCCCACGGCGTGACCTACGCCGAGATCGACGCCTTCCTGCACGGCGAGCCGGTACGTCAGGAAGCGTTCGACATCATCGTCAACACCTACAACAAGACCCATCACAAACGGGTCATGCCGTTTGCGCCGTAAGTTGAAAACCCCTGTAGGAGCTGTCGAGTGAAACGAGGCTGCGATCTTTTGATCATCAAAAACAACCTCAAAAGATCGCAGCCTGCGGCAGCTCCTACAGAAAACAAAAAAGCGTCCCGAGGGACGCTTTTTTTGTGCCTGCAGCCATTACTTCACGGCAATGGTGCCTTTCATCATGGAGATGTGGCCCGGGAACGAGCAGAAGAAGCCGTAGTCAGTGCCAGCGGTCAGCTTCGATACGTCGATGGTCAGCGAGTCTTTCTCGCCGGCACCGATGATTTTGGTGTGAGCGATAACGCGCTCGTCGCCGTCTTTCAGGTAGTTCTTGTCGATGCCAGCGGCCAGGCCGTCGGTGGCGATCGGCTGCATGTCAGCGGTTTTGCTGACCACCAGGTTATGGCCCATGACGTTCTTCGGCAGGCTGCCGGAGTGGGTCAGTTCAACGGTGAACGTCTTGCAGCTCTTGTCGATCACGATCGACTGGGTGTTGAAGGACATCTGGTCGGTGGAATCAACGGTGGTTTTGCACTCGGCAGCCATCAATTGGCTGCTGGCCAGCGCCAGCAGGGATACCGCAACAACTTTGGAAAACATGGTGAATCTCCAAGGCAGGGTTAACAAAAACACGAATGATGGAAAGACTGCCTGAAATCTTCGCAAGTTCCTATGACTTGAGTCAAAAATTGTATACAACTTTCAGGCTATGACACTCATCGAAACAATCTACCGGCCAGATTTCCCGGCCGGGCCTATGATCGGCGCATCTACTGAAACGGAGTGCCTGTCATGTTCTTTAACGGTCTGTTGTGCAGTTTGCTCGCCGCCTACGCCTGTGGCGCCAGCGGTACCTTTGAATCACCGGAACGCGAAGTTTAGTCCTTGGATCAAGGCGTGCCAGCCATTACCCTGTGACGGATTGACCCAGGAGGAAGGCATGTCTCTCACATCCGTTTGTGTTTTTTGCGGTGCCAACGCCGGCACTGATCCGGCTTACACCGAAGCCGCCAAGGCCCTTGGCCGCGCGCTGGCCGAGCGTCAGCTGACGCTGGTTTACGGCGGTGGCGCCGTGGGCCTGATGGGCCTGGTGGCGGACGCCGCGCTGGCCGCTGGCGGCGAAGTGATCGGGATCATTCCGCAAAGCCTGATGGACAAGGAAATCGGCCACAAAAGCCTGACCCGTCTCGAAGTGGTCGATGGCATGCACGCGCGCAAGGCGCGCATGGCCGAGCTGAGCGATGCGTTCATCGCGTTGCCCGGCGGCCTCGGCACGCTGGAAGAGCTGTTCGAAGTCTGGACCTGGGGTCAGCTCGGCTACCACGGCAAACCGCTGGGGCTGCTGGAAGTGAACGGTTTTTACAGCAAACTCACCGCTTTTCTCGACCATATCGTCGGCGAAGGCTTCGTTCGCGCGCCACACCGTGACATGCTGCAAGTGAGCGAATCGCCCCAAACCCTGCTCGACGCCCTCGATCAGTGGAAGCCGACCGTCACGCCCAAGTGGGTCGACCAAAAACCCGGCTAACCGCCAGGCACCGATACAGGGCAGAATACGCGCCGCTCAACCTCACCTTCGACCCCAGAGGATCGCCCATGGCCAAACCCAATTACTCCTTCGCCAAACGTCAACGAGACCTGGCAAAGGAACAGAAGAAAGAGGAAAAGCTTCAGCGCAAGAAACAGATGGCTGAAGAAGCGGCACTGAACCCTGACGGGGAAGTGGCGACTGACAACGATGATGATGTTGATGCACAGAAAGACCAGGCGCCCGACGCCTGAGCTGATTGCTGATTCGCTCCCGGAGGGAGCGATCTGTGGTGAGGGAGCTTGCTCCCGCTGGGTTGCGCAGCGACCCCAAATTGTTTTGCGACTGCTTCGCAGTCGAGCGGGAGCAAGCTCCCTCGCCACATTGGCTCCCGCCAGTGAAATTCCTTACTCCAATGGCATCACCGTGACCCGCACTTCCGGATCATGCGAACCGCCCCCCAGTATCACCCCGCGCAACGGCGACACATCGGAAAAGTCCCGGCCCCACGCCAGGGTGATGTGCTCCAGCGCCGGCTGCACGTTGTTGGTCGGATCGAAATCCACCCAGCCCGATACCGGACAGAACACCGACACCCACGCATGTGAAGCATCAGCGCCGATCAGCCGTGGCTGGCCCGGCGGCGGCTGGGTCAGCAGATAACCACTGATGTAGCGCGCTGCCAGCCCTCGCGAGCGCACGCAAGCGAGCATCAGATGCGCGAAGTCCTGACAAACGCCACGCCGGCGCTCCAGCACCTCGACCAGCGGTGTCGCCACTTGCGTCGCCTCGGCGTCGAAAGTGAATTCGCTGAAAATCTTCTGCATCAAATCCTGCACGCCCAGCAACAAGGGTTTGCCCGGAGGAAAACAGCTTTCGGAGAATTCGACGAAGCTGCGTTTCAAATGCACGTAGGGTGACTGAAAGCGATAGCGACAAGCCTCGAGCAATTCGGCGGACAACGGCTGGCTACTGTAAGTCAACGCATTGCGCGTCTGCTCCCACGCCGGGGACTGATTGAAGTCCGCCAGCGGTCGCGCCAGCACTTCAACCGTGAGCCGGGCGTTGACCTGCAACTCGTCGTGCGGGCGCTCGAAGGCCAGCCGGGTCAGCGGATTGCCGAACACATCCAGCTCATCGCGCCGCGTGGTCGGCTGCGGGCTGATCAGCAATTGCTGCTCGGTGCAGCGCTGCCATGCGCACTCACGCGGCCACAGGTGCGCCAATTGCTGCGCCAGCGACACCGGGCTGTCGTAGTGGTAACAGGTGTCGTGGAGGATCTGGTAAAGGGCGCTCATCAGACGGACACCGTGCGCTGGCTGACATCATCGACATGGGCAAAGTGGCGCAGCGCCAGACGATCGGACACCTGAGCGCTGGCCTCGGCAATCGCTTGCAGCAGATCCGCCAGACCGTCGAGCGCCGCACGCACGCTGTTCTCCCCGAACAGCGGGTTCTCCAGACAGCCCAGATCGAACCGCGCCAGACGCTCGACCAATTGCGCCAGCCCGGCCTCGCGAGGTACGCCGAAATCATCGTTCAGGCGTTTCAAAGTGCGGGTCACCAGTTTCAACTGGAACAACACCGCGTGCGGGTTCTGCTCATCCAGCAGCAACAGGTCGAGCACCGGAATCAACTGCGCCACCGCCAGGTACCGCGAACGGTAGGTGATACTGCTGTTGCCCAGTTCCAGCAGCCATTCCAGCCCGGCCTGATCGAACGCCCCGGCACCGCGCAGAAACGCCGCCAGACTGCTGCTGAGAAACTGCAACCGTTCGATGCGCCGGCCGATCATCAGAAAGCGCCAGCCTTCGTCGCGGGTCATGTCGTCGAGGGCAAACCCGGACAACGCCGCCAGTGACATCACCAGCCGGTTGAGGAAATCCAGCAACTCGCCGAAGTCCGGCTCCTCGGTGTCCAGTTCCAGCGCCTCGCGCTGCAACTCGACCAACGCCTGCCAGTTCTCCCGCGAAAGCTTGCCGCGTACCTGCGAGGCCGCCCACTGCAAGCGCTGCAGGTTGGAGCGCAGGCTGAACGACCAGTCCTCGCCGAGCAGCGCCGCCAGCAGGCGCTCCGGCAACTCGCCCTCCTCCGGCAGCAACATCAGACGCTCGCCCAGCGCCACGGCGGCCTGCAAGGCTTGCGGATCATCACCATCGACATACCGCGCGAGCATGATCCGCAGCAGTCGCGCACTGTCGTCACAACGCTCGCAGTAACGGCCGAACCAGAACAGGTTCTCCACCACCCGCGAGGGCAGGTACGGATCGCGGCGCACCAGATCGTGTACGCCGACGTTGCGCTGGGTCTTCCATTGTTCGCCACTCGGCGCACGCTCGCCCAGCACCCAGGTGTCCTTGCTCGCGCCACCGCGCTGCATCGACACCACTTCGGCATCGGCCTCGGCGGCCACCCGGGTCAGGCCACCGGGCAGCACGCGATAGCCATCGCGACTGGCCACGGCGTACATGCGCATGCCGATGGCTCGCGGTTGCAACTGGCCGTCTTCGGCTTGCCAGATCGGCGCCTGGGACAACTGCGCCAGCTCTTGCGCCACATAAGCGTAAGGCCGGGCCTGCATGCGCTCGGCGAGCGCCTGACGCTGTGGTTCACTCAGATCGCGGCCGAATACCGGCGCGAAGCTTTGTGAGGGGAATGCCGGTTTGATCAGCAGCTCCGGCAGTTTTTCCAGCGCCTGCGCCAGCACTGGCGCCTCGCCGCACCACCAGGTGGCGATGGACGGCAGCAGCAGTTCTTCGCCGAACAGGTACTGATTGATCTTCGGCAGAAATCCGAGCAATCCCGGCGATTCCAGCACGCCGCTGCCCAACGCATTGGCCACCAGCACCCGGCCCTGACGCACCGCTTCCAGCAAGCCGGGCACCCCGAGTGCCGAGTCGGTGCGCAGCTCCAGCGGGTCGCAGAAGTCATCGTCGAGCCGGCGCATGATCGCGTGCACCCGGCGCAGACCGCTGAGGGTTTTCAGGTACACCGTGGCGTCGCGCACCGTCAGGTCGCCGCCCTCCACCAGCGGATAACCGAGCTGACGCGCCAGATAAAGATGTTCGAAGTAGCTTTCGTTGAAGCGCCCTGGCGTGAGCAACACCACCAGCGGCGCGTCGTCAGCACACGGCGCCTGACGCGCGAGGGTTTCCTGCAGGGTGCGAAAGAATCCGGCCAGGTGCTGCACTTTCAGATCGCGGTACAGCTCGGGAAACGCCCGCGAAACGATGGTGCGGTTTTCCAGCGCATAACCGGCGCCCGAGGGGGCTTGGGTACGATCCGCCGTAACCCACCAGCGCCCGTCCGGCGTGCGCGCCAGGTCCACGGCATACAGATGCAGAAACGCCTCTTCCGGTGGCGCGATGCCCTGACAGGGCCAGAGAAAATTGTTGTGGCCGAACACCAGCTCCGCCGGCAACAGCCCTTCGCGGATCAGCCGCTGCGGCCCGTACAGATCCGCCAGTACCGCGTTGAGCAAACGCGCACGCTGGGCAATCCCTGCCGACAGGTGCTGCCATTCATCAGCAGCGATCACATGCGGCAGCAGGTCCAGCTCCCACGGTCGGTCAGCGCCCTTCGGATCGGCGTAGACGTTATAAGTGACCCCGTTTTCCTGAATCTGTCGGGCGAGCAACGCCTGCCGCTGCACCAGTTGCGCCGGGGTGCTGCGCTGCAATTGATCGAACTGCCGCCGCCAGTGCGGGCGCACTTCCCCGCTGTCATCCAGCAGTTCGTGATAAGTGCCCGCAGTGCGCGGGTAGCGGTCTAGCAGGTCAGGCATGGAAAGCTCGGCAGACAGCAGGGAACGGTCAGACTAACGCAGGCACATGACGTGCGGATATACGAAAAATCCGCATGTCGTGCAGGACTTAGAAACGTCGCAAATCGAGTGTCATCGGCAACTCGTCGGAGATTGTCAGGTTGGGTATCGGAAGTTTCCCCGGCGTGTGTCCGATGCGGAAAAATCGCGCCATGCGCCGGCTCTCCGCCTCGTTGGCGTTGACCGGCAACGTTTCGTAATTGCGCCCGCCCGGGTGCGCCACGTGGTACTGACAGCCCCCCAGCGAACGCTGCATCCAGGTGTCGAGCAGATCGAACACCAGCGGCGCGTGCACCGGGATGGTCGGTTGCAGGCAATTGGCCGGTTGCCAGGCCCGGAAGCGCACACCGGCGACGAACTCGCCGATGCGCCCGGTCGGTTGCAGCGGCACCGGGACGCCGTTGCAGGTCAGCAGATAACGCTGCGGCGGCAGGCCGTTGAGTTTGATCTGCAAACGCTCCAGCGACGAGTCGACATAGCGCACCGTGCCACCCGCCGTACCTTCCTCGCCCAGCACATGCCAAGGCTCCAGCGCCTGACGCAGCTCCAGTTCGATGCCGTTGACGGCGTAATCGCCGACCTTGGGAAAACGGAATTCCAGGTGCGCGGCGAACCATTCGGCGCGCAGTGGGTAACCGGCATTGTTCAGTTCGACGATGACGTCGGCGAAATCCTGCTCGATAAAGTGCGGCAGCATGAAACGGTCGTGCAGCTCGGTGCCCCAACGCGCCAGTTTCGGCGGTGCATACGGCTCGCGCCAGAAGCGTGCGACCAGCGCGCGCAGCAACAACTGCTGGGCCAGGCTCATGCGCGCGTGGGGCGGCATCTCGAACGCGCGCAGCTCCAGCAGACCAAGACGCCCGGTCGCGCCATCCGGCGAATACAATTTGTCGATACAGAACTCGGCGCGGTGAGTATTGCCGGTGACGTCAATCAGCAGATTACGCAGCAGGCGATCCACCAGCCACGGCGCGCACTCTTGGCCCGGTTCAGGCATCTGCGCGAAGGCGATTTCCAGTTCGTACAAGGCGTCATTGCGGGCTTCATCAACACGCGGCGCCTGCGAAGTCGGGCCGATGAACAACCCGGAAAACAGGTAGGACAGCGACGGGTGGTTGTGCCAGTAGCTGATCAGACTGCGCAGCAGATCCGGACGACGCAGGAACGGTGAGTCCGCCGGGGTCGCGCCACCGAGGACGAAATGGTTGCCACCGCCGGTGCCGGTGTGGCGCCCGTCGATCATGAACTTCTCGGTGGTCAACCGTGTCTGTCGCGCCTGTTCATAGAGAAACTCGGTGCGTTCGACCAGTTCGTCCCACGTCGCCGATGGCTGCACGTTGACCTCGATCACCCCCGGATCCGGGGTAATACGGAAGTTGCTCAGGCGCGGGTCACTGGGCGGTTCGTAACCTTCCAGCAGCACCGGGCAATGCAGCTCTTCGGCGGTAGCCTCGATGGCCGCCACCAGCTCCAGATAATCCTCGAGCCGCTCCAGCGGCGGCAGGAACAGATACAGACGCCCTTCACGCGCCTCGGCGCAGAACGCGGTGCGGGTCAGCCAGTCGGCGGACTCGTCGATTGTCGGCGCACGTTCGTCGGTTGTGGCGGGTTCGGCATGACTGTTGAGCTGCGCGGTGTCCGGCAGCTCGGGGAAGGCCTGATTCGGATCGTTGGGATGAATGAACGGATACTCGGCGGCCTTCACCCACGGCTGCGAACCGAGCGGCAGACGGTAACCCAGCGGCGAGTCCCCCGGCACCAATCGGCAATGCTCGTCGCGCAGATACCAGCGCCCACTCTGCCATTGATCACCCCTGGCGGTGCGCGCCAACGGCAGCACCTGACCGATCACTTTATCCAGGCCCTGACTGAAGACCTTGCGCAGACGTGCGCGCTCCAGCGGCTCTTCAAGTCGCGAATCTTCAGCGCTGACATTGCTCGGCAATGCGCCCTCGCGCCAGAGGTAATAAAAATTGTCTTCGTAGGCCGGAAACACGAAACGTGCAGGCAGTTTCAGGCGTTCGGCAACACTCGCGAGAAAGCGTCCCGCCAGTTCACCATCGGCGCCGTAGTCCTGTTGCTCATCGGCGATCAGCGCACTGTTGTGCCAGATCGGCACGCCATCACGGCGCCAATAAGAATTGAGCGACCAGCGCGGCAATTGTTCGCCCGGGTACCACTTGCCCTGACCGAAATGCACCAGACCTTTCGGCGCGTAGTGCTGGCGCATGCGCTGGAACAATTCGGCGGAGAGGCGGCGCTTGTCTGGGCCCAACGCTGCTGTGTTCCATTCGGCGCCGTCCGGGTCGTCGATAGAGACGAAGGTCGGCTCGCCGCCCATGGTCAGGCGCACATCACCTTCCAGCAGGTCGGCATCAATCTGCCGCCCCAACGCCTGAATCGCCAGCCACTGCTCATCGGTGTAGGGCTTGGTCACCCGTGGCGCTTCCCAGATCCGCTCGACCGACATTTCGTGGCTGAACTGGCATTCGCACGGCTCGACCAGACCACTGATCGGCGCAGCCGAGGAAGGATCGGGACTGCAGGCCAGCGGGATATGCCCTTCACCGGCGAACAGGCCGGACGTGGCATCCAGACCAATCCAGCCAGCGCCCGGCAGGTAAACCTCGCACCACGCGTGCAGGTCGGTGAAATCGACGTCGGTGCCGGACGGGCCGTCGAGGCTTTTCACGTCGGCGGTCAGTTGAATCAGGTAGCCGGAAACAAACCGCGCGGCCAGCCCGAGGTTGCGCAACAACTGCACCAACAGCCACGCTGAGTCGCGGCAAGAGCCGGACGCCTGTTCGAGGGTGTGTTCCGGGGTTTGCACGCCCGGTTCCATGCGGATCAGGTAGCGGATGTCTTCGCTGAGACGCTGGTTGAGCATCACCAGGAAATCCACCGCCGGCAGCGGCGTGCGATCAATGCTCTCCAGATAGGTTTTGAAGGCTGGGGTCAGCGGCAGGGTTTCGAGGTACGGCGCCAATTCCTTGCGCTCATCTGCGGCGTAACTGAAGGGGATTTTCTCGGCATAGGGTTCGAGGAAGAAGTCGAACGGGTTGAACACCGCCATCTCGGCCAGCAGATCGACTTCGATGCGCAATTTGTTGGTTTTCTCGGGGAACACCAGACGCGCGAGGTAGTTGCCCTGCGGGTCCTGCTGCCAGTTGATGAAGTGCTGCTCGGGCGAGACCTTCAGCGCATACGACAAGATCCGCGTGCGGCTGTGAGCGGCCGGACGCAGGCGGACGATCTGCGGGCCGAGTTCGACAGCGCGGTCGTAGCGGTAATGCGTGACGTGATGCAATGCGACATGAATCGACACGGCGTGCCTCCTGCGAGCCTAAGCGTATTCGAAAGCGCGCAAGACTTATGCCATGCAGAAGCTTGGGCGCTTTCCCGGAATGCTCAGGGCAGTACAGCACCAAAATCGGGCGATGCGGGGAAATGGATTGAGGAAGTTGCGCCTAAATGTGGCGAGCAGTTGCAAATGAGGTGACTGAGCTGCCCCCTTCGCTGGCAAGCCAGCTCCCACAAGGTTCATCAGCGGCCACAGTTTTGTGAACCACAGATAAACCTGTGGGAGCTGGCTTGCCAGCGATGAGGCCAGTGCCTCCATCACATTTATTGAGCCCGGAAATGCAAAACGCCAACCCGAAGGTTGGCGTTTTCTGTTTTAGCGCGGAACGACGGGCTTGCGCGCCGGTTTCGGTCCCTTGCCCTTGGCCGCTTCCTTGCGCTCCTTGGCCGCCTGCTGGTTGCGGGCGAACGCCGCAGCCTTGGCTTGTTCACGCTTGTCCCAAGGGTTGCCACCGTCGCTGGCACGCGGCGGCAGGCCGGTGTGCTGGGTGAGAATCTTGGTGGTCTTCTCTTTCGCGACCTTGTGGCTGCCGGCCGGCGTCGAGTTCTTGCGACGGGCGCTCTGGTAGCTGTCGGTGGCCGGCTGGTGCAGCGGGATCAGCTGATTCTTGCCCGGCCCGATCAGGTCGGCGCGGCCCATGCGGGTCAGCGCTTCACGCAGCATCGGCCAGCCTTTCGGGTCGTGATAACGCAAGAACGCCTTGTGCAGACGACGCTGCTCCTCGCTCTTGACGATAGTCACACCGTCGCTCTTGTAGGTGACCTTGCGCAACGGGTTCTTGCCCGAGTGGTACATCGCGGTGGCGGTGGCCATCGGCGACGGGTAGAACGCCTGCACCTGGTCGGCACGGAAACCGTTGCCCTTGAGCCACAGCGCCAGGTTCATCATGTCTTCATCGGTGGTGCCCGGGTGCGCAGCGATGAAGTACGGGATCAGGTACTGCTCTTTGCCTGCTTCCTTGGTGTACTTCTCGAACATGCGCTTGAAGCGGTCGTAAGTACCGATCCCTGGCTTCATCATTTGGTTGAGCGGACCTTCCTCGGTGTGTTCCGGGGCGATCTTCAGGTAACCACCAACGTGGTGGGTCACCAGCTCTTTGACGTACTCCGGCGACTCGACCGCGAGGTCGTAACGCAGGCCGGAGGCAATCAGGATCTTCTTCACACCCGGCAAGGCACGGGCGCTGCGGTACAGCTGAATCAGCGACGAGTGGTCGGTATTCAGGTTCGGGCAGATGCCCGGGAACACGCAGGACGGCTTGCGGCACGCGGATTCGATTTCCGGGCTCTTGCAGGCAATGCGGTACATGTTCGCGGTCGGGCCGCCGAGGTCGGAGATGACGCCGGTGAAACCCGGGACCTTGTCGCGGATCTCTTCGATTTCGCGAATGATCGACTCTTCGGAACGGTTCTGGATGATCCGGCCTTCGTGCTCGGTAATCGAGCAGAACGTGCAGCCGCCGAAGCAGCCACGCATGATGTTCACCGAGAAACGGATCATGTCGTAGGCCGGGATCTTTTCCTTGCCGTACGCCGGGTGCGGAACCCGTGCGTAAGGCATGCCGAACACGTAGTCCATTTCTTCAGTGGTCATCGGAATCGGCGGCGGGTTGAACCAGACGTCGATCTCGCCATGCTTCTGCACCAGCGCGCGGGCGTTGCCCGGGTTGGTTTCCAGGTGCAGCACGCGGTTGGCGTGGGCGTACAGGACCGGATCGTTACGCACCTTTTCCATCGACGGCAGGCGGATCACGGTCTTGTCGCGGGTCATCTTCGGGCTGGCCAGGATCTGCACGACCTTGGCTTCCTCGGGATCGTCCACCGGGCCTTTTTCCTGCTCGATGGCGCAGGCCTGGGTGTCCTGGGTGTTGACGTACGGGTTGATGATCTTGTCGATCTTGCCCGGACGGTCGATGCGCGTGGAATCGACTTCGTACCAGCCTTGCGGCGTGTCACGGCGGATGAACGCGGTGCCGCGCACATCGGTGATGTCTTCGATCTTGTGCCCGTAGGACAGGCGCTGGGCCACTTCGACAATGGCCCGCTCGGCGTTGCCGTACAGCAGAATGTCAGCGCTGGCGTCGATCAGGATCGAGTTGCGCACGCGATCCTGCCAGTAGTCGTAGTGGGCGATGCGACGCAGGGACGCCTCGATGCCGCCGAGAACGATCGGCACATGCTTGTACGCCTCTTTGCAGCGCTGGCTGTAGACGAGGCTCGCGCGGTCCGGACGTTTGCCCGCCATGCCACCCGGGGTGTAGGCGTCGTCGGAACGGATTTTCTTGTCCGCGGTGTAGCGGTTGATCATCGAGTCCATGTTGCCGGCCGCGACGCCGAAGAACAGGTTCGGCTCGCCGAGCTTCATGAAATCGTCTTTGGACTGCCAGTTCGGCTGGGCGATGATCCCGACGCGGAAGCCCTGGGACTCCAGCAGTCGGCCGATGATCGCCATGCCGAACGACGGGTGATCGACGTAGGCATCACCGGTGACGATGATGATGTCGCAGGAATCCCAGCCGAGCTGATCCATCTCCTCCCTGCTCATCGGCAGGAATGGCGCTGGCCCGAAACATTCGGCCCAGTACTTTGGATAGTCAAATAACGGCTTGGCTGCTTGCATGTCGATAACCGGTGTTGGCTTTCATTGAATTTCGCGGGCGCGGAATATAGCACAAATTTTGACCAATTCCGACGGCTATGGTCGGAAATTGTGCTTTACCTGTGGCGAGGGAGCTTGCTCCCTCCGGGTTGCGAAGCAGCCCCCAGAATTCGACTGCTGCGCAGCCGATGGGGAGCAAGCTCCCTCGCCACAGGTGCTCGACGTTACTCGTCGTCGTCGAAGTTGTAACTGCCCGGCGCGAGGTTTTCGAAGCGGGTGTACTTACCGATAAACGCCAGGCGAATAAAGCCGATCGGGCCGTTCCGCTGCTTGCCGATGATGATTTCGGCGATGCCCTTGTGCTCGGTTTCCGGGTGATACACCTCGTCCCGGTACACGAACATGATGACGTCGGCGTCCTGCTCGATCGCTCCGGATTCCCGCAAGTCGGAGTTCACCGGACGCTTGTTGGGACGTTGTTCCAGGGAGCGGTTGAGCTGCGACAGCGCCACCACCGGGCAGTTGAATTCCTTGGCCAGGGCTTTCAGAGATCGCGAGATTTCGGAAATTTCGTTGGTCCGGTTGTCGCCGCTGGAACCGGGAATCTGCATCAGCTGCAGGTAGTCGATCATGATCAGACCGATGTCGCCATGTTCGCGAACCAGGCGCCGGGTCCGCGCTCGCATTTCCGACGGGCTGATGCCGGCGGTATCGTCGATGAACAGCTTGCGGTCGTTGAGCAGATTGACCGCCGAGGTCAGGCGCGGCCAGTCGTCGTCTTCCAGCTGGCCGGAACGCACCTTGGTCTGATCGATACGCCCCAGGGACGAAAGCATACGCATGATCAGCGATTCGCCTGGCATCTCGAGGGAGTACACCAGCACCGCCTTGTCGCTGCGCAGTACGGCGTTTTCCACCAGGTTCATGGCGAAGGTGGTCTTACCCATCGACGGACGGCCGGCGACGATGATCAGGTCGGCCGGTTGCAGGCCGCTGGTCTTCTCGTCAAGGTCGGTATAACCGGTGGACAGGCCGGTGATCGAGTCGGCGGTGTTGAACAGGGTGTCGATGCGATCGATGGCCTTGGTCAACAGTTCGTTGACGCCCACCGGCCCGCCGGTCTTGGGGCGCGCCTCAGCGATCTGGAAGATCTGCCGTTCGGCCTCGTCGAGGATCTCTTCGGCGGTACGACCTTCGGGGTTGAAGGCGGCGTCGGCGATTTCGGTGCTGATGCCGATCAACTGGCGCAACGTCGCCCGCTGGCGAACGATCTGCGCATAGGCCTTGATGTTGGCGACGGACGGCGTGTTTTTCGCCAGCTCGCCAAGGTAACCGAGGCCGCCAACCTGGGACGTCTGACCTTCCTTGTCCAGTTGCTCGGCAAGGGTCACGACGTCGATCGGCATGTTCTGATCGGCCAGTTTGGCGATCGCACGGAAGATCAGGCGGTGGTCATGCCGGTAGAAATCGCCGTCGGAGACTTGATCGAGCACGCGTTCCCAGGCGTTGTTGTCCAGCATCAGACCACCGAGTACAGCCTGTTCGGCCTCGATGGAATGCGGCGGCACTTTCAGCGCGGCGGTTTGCAGATCGTATTGCTCAGGAGCGGTGATTTCGTTCATGGCCACTTGGAGTCAGGGTTGAAAACGGGAGTACCAGAAAGACAAAGGGCACGACCTGTAAACAGGATCGTGCCCGATGTTACCGGCTAGCACCCGAGGGTGCCAGCCGACAAGTATTGCTTAAGCTGCTACCACGACAACGCGTACGGTGGCTTCAACTTCGGCGTGCAGGTGCACAGCCACGTCGAATTCACCCACGTTGCGGATGGTGCCGTTCGGCAGACGAACTTCGCTTTTCGCCACTTCAACGCCGGAGGCGGTCAGTGCGTCAGCGATGTCGTGAGTACCGATCGAACCGAACAGCTTGCCTTCGTCGCCAGCGGTGGCAGTGATGGTCACTTCCAGCTCGGCCAGTTGGGCAGCACGGCTTTCAGCCGATGCTTTACGGTCTGCGGCGGCTTTTTCCAGCTCAGCGCGACGCTCTTCGAACGCAGCCAGGTTGGCAGCGGTCGCAGCGGTAGCTTTGCCGAAAGGCAGCAGGTAGTTACGGCCGTAACCGGCCTTAACGTTTACTTTGTCGCCCAGGTTGCCCAGGTTGGCGATTTTTTCCAGAAGGATCAGTTGCATGTGGAAATCCTCTTAACTTTTAACCTTCACCGTTCGCGTTATCGGTGCCTTTCGACACGTGACGACCGCGAAAATCAATCAGGCTGTCGACAATGGCCAGAACCACGAGCAACGGATAGAGCAGCTGCATGAACAACAGCAGCGTGACGTACAACCCCACCAGCCAGAAACCGGCCAGTCGCTTCTGCCCGACCAGCCCGTGAATCAGGGCCAGTCCGGCGAACACCAGCGGTACGCTGCACAACGGCGTCAACATGGCCATCTGTGCACCGAGATTCGGGCCCAGAAGCATCAACGCCAGCAACAACATCGCCGGCCCCAGCGGGATCCGGATGGCGCGAAACTCGCGACCAAAACCACCCGGGTTGTACAACAACGCCTGCCAATGACGCCCGATAATCAGGCTCAGCACGCTGACGATCTGCAACAACGCCGCAATCAGTCCGGTCAGGACCGGTGCAATCAGGGACGCGAAACGCGCTTGCTCATCGACCGACAATTGCTTGTAGGTTTCACCAAGAAGCGCCGGCATGACCTTTATCAAGGCCTGCGCGAGCATCTCGATCTGGGCCGCAAACGCTGCCCCGAGCACCACAGAAAACACCACTCCAATCACTACGCTGACCAGCAGCGTGCGGACCCAGGATTCGCTTGCGCGCAACACCAACGCAAGCCCCGAAGACCCCAGCAGCACCAGAAGTGCTCGCGGATCATCGGCATACAGCCACCAGATCAATGCCGGCAGCAGCCCCAAGGACAGGACGCCAATGGCATCCGTCAGTCCGCGCCGCAGAAGCACCAGGCTCCCGGCGGCAGCACCCAACCAATACAACAACGGCAATGTTGCACACCCGGCCACTACGAGAGTGGCCTGCATGCGGCCGCGCATGATGAACTCAGCTAAGGCACGCATGCATTCAATCCTTTGCTACTTGTCGACTGCCCGGTCTCAGCGGCCGTGGCTGTCGGTGTAGGCCAGCAGGGCCAGGAAGCGGGCGCGCTTGATAGCGGTGGCCAGCTGACGCTGATAACGAGCTTTGGTACCGGTGATGCGGCTTGGAACGATTTTGCCGGTCTCGGATACGTAGGCTTTCAGAGTGTTGAGATCTTTGTAATCGATCTCTTTCACGTCTTCAGCGGTGAAGCGGCAGAATTTACGACGACGGAAGAAACGTGCCATTTGATAGGCTCCTTAAAAGGTCCGTGGATTACTCGTCAGCGTTATCGCTGTTGTCGCTGTCATCACCCTCAACGCCATCAGCGTCGGAGTGCTCAGGACGGTCGCGACGCTCACGGCGCTCACTGCGGTTTTCTTCAGCCTTGAGCATCTCGGACTGGCCGGTAACGGCTTCGTCGCGACGGATGACCAGGTTACGGATCACAGCATCGTTGTAGCGGAAGTTGTCTTCCAGCTCGGCCAGGGCCTTGCCAGTGCACTCAACGTTCAGCATCACGTAGTGAGCCTTGTGAACATTGTTGATTGCGTAGGCCAGTTGACGACGGCCCCAGTCTTCCAGACGGTGGATTTTGCCGCCGTCTTCTTCGATCAGCTTGGTGTAACGCTCAACCATGCCGCCGACTTGCTCGCTCTGGTCAGGGTGGACCAGAAAGATGATTTCGTAATGACGCATGAATGCTCCTTACGGGTTGTAGCCTGCCGCTCAAAAACGGTCAGACAAGGAGTGAATGACACTTATGGACTTGCTGGCGCGGGGCACATGCGTGCCTGCCGTCACAGCAAGGGGCGCAATTGTAGAGAAGGGACTGCAGAGGTGCAAGGCAATTGGTGATTATTTGAACAATCACCGATCTTCGGCCTGACACAAAACACTGTGGGAGCGAGCCTGCTCGCGAATGCGATCTATCAGGCAACATTATTGTCGTCTGACACACCCCTTTCGCGAGCAGGCTCGCTCCCACATTTGAACCGATTTCAGCTCAAGATTACTTCTTCGCGGCAACTTTGGCCTTGGCGCCGCGTTGACGCTGCGCTTCGAACAGGCACACGCCGGTCGCCACGGACACATTAAGGCTGCTGACGCTGCCAGCCATCGGCAGGTTCACCAGATAGTCGCAGTGCTCGCGGGTCAGGCGACGCATGCCTTTGCCTTCGGCACCCATGATCAGGATGGTCGGGCCGGTCAGGTCCTGGTCATAAATGCTGACCTCGGCCTCCCCCGCCGTGCCGACCACCCACAGACCGCGTTGCTGGAGCTTTTCCAGAGTGCGCGCCAGGTTGGTCACCGCCACCAGCGGAATCACTTCTGCCGCGCCGCAGGCCACTTTGCGCACCACGGGCGTCAGGGTTGCCGACTTGTCCTTGGGCACGATCACCGCCAGCGCGCCGGCAGCATCCGCCGAACGCAGGCAGGCACCGAGGTTGTGCGGGTCGGTCACGCCGTCGAGCACCAGCAACAACGGTGCGCCTTCGGTGCGGTCGAGCAGTTCGTCGAGCATCGCCTCGCCCCAGACCTGGCTCGGGCTGACCTCCGCCACCACGCCCTGGTGCACGCCTTCAACCCAGGCGTCCATTTCGCGGCGCTCGGCCTGACCGATCTGCACACGATTTTCGTTGGCCAGTTCGATCAGGGTCTGCACGCGCGGATCATTGCGGCTTTCGGCCAGCCAGATCTGCTTGACGCGTTTCGGGTGGTGACGCAGCAACGCTTCTACCGCGTGAACGCCGTAGATTTTTTCCAACTGACTCATGACTTCGCCTTCGGTTTACGCGACCCGCCACTTTTGGCTGGAGCCGAACCCGCTTTTGGCGGGCCTTTACGGTGTTTGCTCGGTTTGGCTGGCTTGCCGCCGACGGCCTTGTCAGGCGTCGACCGTCCGGTCTTTCCCCCAGACGCCGCTTTACCACCGCTTTTGGCTTCGGCCAGCAAGGCCTTCTTCAACTCACGGCTTTTGCGCAGCTCGGCGTTTTTCGCCACGGCATCGCTCGGGCGATAGGCCTCGACAGCCTTTTCCTTGGCCGGACGACGGCTGGCGGTTTTCGCCGGAGCCTTGTCCTCCACAGCCTTGGTCGCAGCCGGAGCGGTACTTTCGCTACCGCGCTTCTTACGACCAATCGGCGCGCTGATGGTTTTTTCGGCCATCTCGAAGTCGATCTTGCGCTCGTCGAGGTCGACGCGCATCACGCGCACTTCAACGGTATCGCCGAGACGGAAACTGCGACCGGTGCGCTCGCCCGCGAGACGGTGATGCACAGGATCGAAGTGGTAGTAATCGCCCGGCAGCGCGGTGACGTGCACCAAGCCTTCGACATAGATGTCAGTCAGCTCGACGAACAGACCAAAACCGGTCACCGCCGTGATCACGCCCGGGAACGATTCGCCGACGCGATCCTTCATGAACTCGCACTTGAGCCAGTTCACCACGTCGCGGGTGGCCTCGTCGGCACGGCGCTCGCTCATCGAGCACTGCTCGCCGAGCTGTTCCAGTGCGGCTTCGTCGTATGGGTAGATACGCGCCTTCGGAATGGTCATCGCCCCGGCACGGCGAACGTGCGGCGTGTCCTGCTTCGAATGGATCACGCTGCGGATCGCGCGGTGCGTGAGCAGGTCCGGGTAACGACGGATCGGCGAGGTGAAGTGGGTGTAGGCCTCGTAATTCAGGCCGAAGTGACCTTCGTTCTGGGCGCTGTACACCGCCTGACTCAGGGAGCGCAGCATCACGGTCTGGATCAGATGAAAGTCCGGACGGTCCTTGATGCTCGCCAACAGAGCCTGATAGTCCTTCGGCGACGGTCCTTCCTTGCCTTTGTGCAGGGACAGGCCCAGCTCGCCGAGGAAGGCGCGCAGTTTTTCCAGACGCTCCGGTGGCGGGCCGTCGTGGACGCGGTACAGCGCAGGGATTTCGTGCTTCTTGAGGAATTCGGCAGTGGCCACGTTGGCCGCCAGCATGCATTCCTCGATCAGCTTGTGCGCATCGTTGCGGGTGGTCGGACGGATTTCGGCGATCTTGCGCTCGGAACCGAAGATGATCCGGGTTTCCTGCGTTTCGAAATCGATCGCGCCGCGCACGTGACGGGCAGCCAGCAACACTTTGTACAGCGCATAGAGCTGCTTGAGGTGCGGCACCACGTCGGTGTATTCGCCGCGAAGCTTGCGTGCTTCGGTGGCTTTCGGGGTTTCCAGCATCGCGCTGACCTTGTTGTAGGTCAGGCGGGCGTGGGAATGGATCACCGCTTCGTAGAAGCAGTAGTCGGTCATTTCGCCGGACTTGGAGATGGTCATCTCGCAAACCATGGCCAGACGGTCGACATGCGGGTTCAGCGAGCACAGGCCGTTGGACAGCTGCTCAGGCAGCATCGGCACCACGCGCTCGGGGAAGTACACCGAGTTGCCGCGCACCTGGGCTTCGTTGTCCAGCGCCGAACCGATCTTCACGTAGCTGGAAACGTCGGCAATCGCCACGTACAACTTCCAGCCACCGGAGAACAGACGCAGTTTGCCCGGTTTGGCTTCGCAGTAGACCGCGTCGTCGAAGTCGCGGGCATCTTCGCCGTCGATGGTGACGAACGGCAGATGGCGCAGATCGACACGCTTCTCTTTGTCTTTTTCTTCGACTTCAGGCTTGAGCTTGGCGGCTTCTTTCAGCACCGCTTCAGGCCAGACGTGCGGAATGTCGTAGGTACGCAGCGCGACATCGATTTCCATGCCCGGCGCCATGTAGTTGCCGACCACTTCGATCACATCGCCTTGAGGCTGGAAGCGCGGCGTCGGCCAGTGGGTGATTTTCACCTCGACGAACTGACCGATTTGCGCGTTGGCGTTGCGACCCGGAGTCACCAGCACTTCCTGCTGAATCTTCGGATTGTCGGCCACGACGAAACCGATGCCGCCTTCTTCGAAGTAGCGACCTACGATGCTCTCGTGGGCACGGGACACCACTTCGACGATCACGCCTTCCCGGCGACCGCGACGGTCGAGACCGGAAACCCGAGCCAGGGCACGGTCACCGTCGAACACCAGACGCATTTGCGCCGGGCTCATGAACAAATCGTCGCTGCCGTCGTCCGGCACCAGGAAGCCGAAGCCGTCACGGTGACCGCTGATGCGACCGAGGATCAGATCGAGCTTGTCTACCGGCGCATAGGTGCCACGGCGGGTGTAGATCAGTTGAGCGTCGCGCTCCATGGCGCGCAGGCGGCGGCGCAGGGCTTCGATCTGGTCTTCGGTGGTCAGACCAAACTCTTCGACCAGTTGCTCGCGGGCAGCAGGCGAACCCCGATCAGCAAGGTGCTGAAGGATCAGTTCGCGGCTGGGAATAGGGTTTTCATATTTTTCCGCTTCACGAGCGGCCTCGGGATCGAGGGACTGCCAATCGGCCATTAGAGAGTTTTCACCTTGTCTATATGCGGGTTAGTTTGGCATAGGCGTCATCAAACGGGAAATTTCCGACTCTATAAGGCCCTTCTGAAGCCTTGTATCGACGCCTGAAAGCCCTTTTGAACACCGCCGGTAAAAAAAATCATTTTTTTTGCTGCCGGGGGTTTACAGTTAAAAAGGCGCTCCGTATAGTGCGCGCCATCGACGACGTACACACGTTGACGAGATGCCCAGGTGGTGAAATTGGTAGACACGCCAGCTTCAGGTGCTGGTGACCTTACGGTCGTGGAAGTTCGAGTCTTCTCCTGGGCACCAATTTCGAGTTTGAGACTAGAACAGTTTCAAGACTCATACAAAAACCCGCGAAAGCGGGTTTTTTGCATTCCGGGGAACGGTTTTGTCAAACCCGATTAATTAAAATTAAATCAGGGGTTTACAGATCAAAAAGCGCTCCGTATAGTGCGCCACATCAACAGCGGCAACGCTCGCGATGAATGCCCAGATGGTGAAATTGGTAGACACGCCAGCTTCAGGTGCTGGTGACCTTACGGTCGTGGAAGTTCGAGTCTTCTTCTGGGCACCAATTCAAACTCAAGGTTACGACGTTGAGTTTCCAAAAAACCCGCGAAAGCGGGTTTTTGCGTTTCTGGCATTTGAAAACTTGCGCCCCGACCCTGCAGGAGCTGCCGAAGGCTGCGATCTTTGCTTTTAAAAAAAGATCAAAAGATCGCAGCCTTCGGCAGCTCCTACATTTCTGCGAATGCGCCGTACCAGAGCTGGCGGCAGCCCGCAAGGCGCACTTGAGAAACAATATCGTTTATCATTGTTGCAAGTTTTTGCAATGCGACAGTGAGGAACCCTGCGAATGATGTTTCGAAATACCCTGCGCCGCGGCTTGACCTTCACCCTGCTCGGCCTGGCACTCGCCACTCCCCTCACCCAGGCAGCCGATGCGGTTTCCCTGACACTCTACAACGGTCAACACAAGGAAGTCGGCGATGCGATCGCCAAGGCTTTCGAAGCCAAGACCGGCATTCACGTCAATGTACGCAAAGGCAGCAGCAACCAGCTCGCCAGCCAGGTCATCGAAGAAGGCGACCGCTCCCCCGCCGACGTGATCTACACCGAAGAATCCCCACCACTGAACAACCTCGGCGAGCAAGGCCTGCTGGCCAAGACCGATGACGCCACGCTGGCCGTGCTGCCGAAAGAATACGTTGCCGGCAACGGCACCTGGATCGGTGTCACCGCGCGGGTTCGCGTGGTTGCCTACAACCCGAAACTGGTCGACGAAAAAGACCTGCCGAAGTCGGTGATGGAATTCTCCGATCCGAAGTGGCAAGGCAAAGTCGGCTTCGTCCCGACCAGCGGCGCCTTTCAAGAACAGGCCGTGGCAATCATCAAGATGCACGGTCGCGGCGCCGCCGAAGAATGGCTGACCGGCCTGCGCGCTTTCGGCAAGACCTACAGCAACAACATGGTCGCCCTCAAAGCTGTGGAAAACGGTGAAGTTGCTACCGTGCTGGTGAACAATTACTACTGGTTCGCCCTGCAGCGCGAGAAAGGCAAACTCGACTCGAAACTGCATTACTTCACCGGCGGCGATGTCGGCGGACTGATTACCGTGTCCAGTGCTGCCGTGCTGAAATCCAGCAAACATCCAAAAGAAGCTCAGCAATTCCTTGCCTACATGGCCAGCGAAGAGGGTCAGCGCGTGATCACCCAGACCACCGCCGAATACCCGCTGCACAAGGGCATGGAATCGGATCGCGGCCTCAAGCCATTCAGCGAATTGCAAGCGCCGAACGTGACCCCGGCCGATTTGGGCAACGCTGAGGAAGCCCTGGAGCTGGAACGTGAAGTTGGCCTGAACTGATGGCCGCATCGTTATCTGCCCCCGCCGCGCGCGGGGGTTACGTGCCACGCCGCAAGCGGCCATCGATCTGGCTGGTGCTGCCGGTTTTACTACTGGTGGTGCTGAGCCTGTTGCCGCTGGCCTATGTCGGGCTCAAAGCCTGGCAGGCCGGCTGGGCCGAGGCGCTGCACTTGCTGTGGCGCCCGTATGTGTTTGGCCTGCTGCGCAACACGCTGGCGTTGATGGTTGGCGTGACGCTGACGTGCGGCGTGATCGGCCTGTCACTGGCGTGGCTGCTGGAGCGCAGCAATCTGCCGGGACGACGCCTGTGGGGCGTGATTCTGTGCCTGCCGTTCGCGGTGCCGGCGTTCGTCAGCAGCTTTACCTGGGTATCGTTGAGCGCGCAGTTCGAGGGCCTCGGCGGGGCGATTCTGGTGATGAGCCTGTCGAAGTATCCGCTGATCTTTCTGCCGGTCGCGGCAACCCTGCGCAACCTTGATCCGTCCCTTGAAGAATCGGCTCGCACCTTGGGACAGAACCGCTGGGGCGTGTTTTTCCGCGTCACTCTGCCGTTGCTCTGGCCATCGCTGCTGGCCGGTTCGCTGCTGATTGCCCTGCACATGCTGGTCGAGTTCGGCGCGCTGTCGATCATCGGCCTGCAAACCTTCACCACCGCGATCTATCAGCAATTCGAACTGGAATTCAGCAACGCCAACGCGGCAATGCTGTCGGCAGTGTTGCTCGCCTTGTGTCTGATGCTGCTGTGGCTGGAGCTGCGTGCCCGCGGCAAAGGTCGCCATGTACGCACTGGCCAGGGCGCGGCACGTCAGGCCGAACAAGTGCGATTGGGGCCGTGGGCTATTGTCGGTCAGTTGTATTGCCTGTTGCTGGCGATTGTCGGCAGTGGAATTCCGCTGGGCATGCTCGCGTACTGGCTGGCGGTTGGCTCATCGGCAGCCTTCCCGGTCGCAGCGATCACAGAGGCGCTGCTGTCTTCGCTGGCCTTGTCGCTCGGTGGCGCGGCGCTGTGCCTGCTGCTGGCGGTGCCGGTCGGACTGCTGGTGGTGCGTTACAAGGGCCAACTGGCGCTCTGGGCCGAGCGCTTGCCGTATCTGCTCCACGCCTTACCGGGCCTGGTGATTGCGTTGACGCTGGTGTATTTCGCCCTGCATTACGTGCCGGCGTTGTACCAGACGTCGGCGCTGCTGCTGATCGCCTATGCGCTGCTGTTCCTGCCGCTGGCGCAGGCGCCAATTCGCACAGCACTGAACAAGGCTGCGCCGCAGTTGGAAGAAGCGGCACGCACGCTGGGCGCATCGTCGTTCACCGCGTTTTGCCGGGTGACCCTGCCGATCATTTTCCCGGCACTGGGCGCGGCGTTTGCGCTGGTGTTTCTGGATGCGATGAAGGAACTGACGGCGACGCTGCTGCTGAGCCCTACCGGGCTTAACACGCTGGCGACCGAGGTCTGGGCGCATACGGCGAATGTCGAATTTGCGGCGGCTGCGCCTTATGCGGCGCTGTTGATTGTGGTGTCGGGGTTGCCGGTGTATCTGCTGACGACCCGTATGTACCTGAGCCGCTAAAAGATCGCAGCCTGCGGCAGCTCCTACAGGGAAATGCAAATCCCCATGTAGGAGCTGCCGCAGGCTGCGATCTTTTGATTTAAGCCCTGAACTGTCCGAGGCTGGCCTTCAACTGCGCCGCCAACCCATCCAGCACCTTGCCACTGGCCGTGGTTTCCACCACCGCTTGCGCCGCTTTCTCGGCCTGGGCATGAATCGTCTCGACCCGCCCGCGCACTGCCTGCGCGCCCTGCGCCTGATGCGCCGCCGCCTGCGTCGCCAGACCAATCGCCGCGTGCACCTGCTCGACCGATGCCTGCACTGACTGCTGCAACCGTGCGCTGTCGCGTAACACCAGCAACCCTTCGCTGGCCTGCCGCCCGGCCTGACCAATCGCCTCGACCGCCTCACGCGCGCCTTGCTGCAACGCGACGATGTGCGCCTGGATATCGCCCGTCGAGCTTTGCGTCTTGCTCGCCAAGGCGCGCACTTCATCCGCAACCACCGCAAAACCGCGCCCGGTCTCACCGGCCCGCGCCGCTTCGATCGCCGCGTTCAAGGCCAACAGGTTGGTCTGCTCGGCGATGCCGTGAATCACCGTCAACACCACTTCAATCTGTTCGCTCTGCTGCGCCAGTCGCTCGATGACTTTCGCCCCGGTGTCGACCTGCCCGGCCAGCGCCTCGATCAAACTGCCGACCTTCGCCGAGGTGCGAGTGTTTTCATCGGTGGCTTGGCGAATATCCACCACCTGCTTCAACGCCGCCTGCATGGCGTGGCTTTCCGATTGTGCTTCGTCGGCCATCTGCGACAGCGCGCGCAGGCTCTCCGCCACTTCATCACGCTGCATCCCGGCCGCGGCATCGGCACCGGCGTTGCGCAGGGTCATCGCACCGATCTCCACGCCGGTACGCTGGGCCACATCGCCCGCCTCGCGCACGATCGGCTGCAACTTATCCACAAAGCGATTGACTGCCGAGGCCATGTCGCCGATCTCGTCCTTGCTGTTGATCTGCACGCGCTTGGTCAGGTCGCCCTCGCCCGCCGCCAGATCGTCCATCGCTGCGTTGAGCATTTTCAGACGATTGACCACTCGATGCCCGAGCACCACCGCCAGCAACAGCAACACGCCGCAACCGACCAGCGCCAGGCCCATGCCGATCCGCCAGCGCAAGGTCGCGGCGGCATCCTGCACGGTGCTGCTGGTATTGGCTTTCATTTCGGCAGCGGTGGATTGCGCCGACTGCAGGCGTGCCTGCATCGCAGTCGCGCTGTCCGCTGCTGCGCCTTTGAGGCTGTCGCCCACCAGTTGATCACTGCTGGCGATCAGCGCCGAGAAGCGCTGGTCGAGCGCCGCCAGATCGGTTTCCACCGACGCGGTCGAGACGCCCATCAGCACTCTGCCGATTTCCACGCCGTTAGGGTTGATCGACGCTTCGAGGTAGTAGACCGACGGATCGTTCTTCGCCGCGTCCAGCACCTTGTCCAGCGCACGCTCGCCCTGGCCTTTTTCCAGCAGGGCTTTGTTGATCGGGTTTTCGCGATTGAGATAACGCGTCAGGTGTTGTCCGGTGGCGTCGTCGTAAACCACGAACAGCACGTTGGGATTGCGCTGGGCGCGGCGGGCGAATTCCGACAGGGTCGGCACGTCGCTGTCCCACATGGCGCGTGGCGCCACTGAGGCGAGCAACTGGGCCATGTCATTGGCCGAATCCTTCAGGTCTTTTTCCAGCGTCGCACGCAGTTGTGCCTGCTCATCCTTCAGACGCGCGGACAGACCAGCGGTCAGACGTTGCCGGGTACTTGAGGAAAGGTTGTCGAGGCTGGAGGTGACTTCACGCCCGGCCTGCTCCAGCTCGCTTGAAAGCTTCTGGCTATCAGCACCCAGACGAGTGCCGAGGTCGGCTTCCAGCGCCGTGACCGTGCTTCGTGTCAGGGCGACTGCCACCAGCACTTGCACCAAAAGGGCGATACCAAGGGTAACGAACACGGGCCGCAACAAACGGCTTTGTAACAGTGAGAGAACGGCCGACACTGTGAATCCCTCTACGTCTGACGCCATTAATTTGATGGCACTCTTGTAGGAAGATTTACAGCAAAGGTCATGCCGTCCAACAGGCATAAACGACAAAGGCCCCGATGAAGGGGCCTTTGTTTTTTACATCAACGACTTATCAAGCGAACGGATGACGCAGAACGATGGTTTCGTTGCGATCCGGCCCCGTCGAAATAATGTCGATCGGCGCGCCGATCAACTCTTCAACGCGTTTGATGTAGGCACGAGCGTTAGCTGGCAGCTCTTCCAGGGTTTTGGCACCCACGGTCGATTCGGTCCAGCCCGGCACTTCTTCGTACACAGGCTGCAGGCCCACGTAGCTGTCAGCGTCGGTCGGCGCTACGGCATTGCCTTGCGCGTCCTTGTAGCCGGTGCAGATGTTGATGGTTTCCAGACCATCGAGGACGTCCAGCTTGGTCAGGCAGATGCCCGAGATGCTGTTCACATCGATAGCGCGACGCAGGATGACGGCGTCGAACCAGCCGCAACGACGAGCACGGCCGGTGGTCGCGCCGAACTCGTGACCTTGCTTGGCCAGGTGCGCACCCACGTCGTCGAACAGCTCAGTCGGGAATGGACCCGAACCGACGCGAGTGGTGTAAGCCTTGGTGATGCCCAGGATGTAGTCGAGGAACATCGGGCCAACGCCCGAACCGGTCGCCACGCCACCGGCGGTGGTGTTGGAACTGGTCACGTACGGGTAGGTACCGTGGTCGATGTCGAGCAGCGAACCCTGGGCACCTTCGAACATGATGTCCTTGCCGGCGCGACGCAGATCGTGCAGCTCGGCAGTCACATCGAGCATCAGCGGCTTGAGCAGCTCGGCGTATTCCTTGCACTCGGCCAGGGTCTTTTCGAACTCGATAGCCGGCTCTTTGTAGTAACCGACCAGCATGAAGTTGTGGTAATCCACCAGTTCACGCAGCTTGTCTTCGAAACGCGGCATGTTCAGCAGGTCGCCGACACGCAGGCCACGGCGGGCAACCTTGTCTTCGTAAGCCGGGCCGATGCCGCGACCGGTGGTACCGATCTTCAGCTCGCCACGGGCTTTTTCACGGGCCTGGTCCAGCGCCACGTGGAAGGACAGGATCAGCGGGCAGGACGGGCTGATACGCAGGCGCTCGCGCACCGGTACGCCTTTCTCTTCCAGCTTGGTGATCTCACGCAGCAGGGCGTCAGGTGCAACCACCACGCCGTTGCCGATCAGGCACTGCACGCCTTCGCGCAGCACGCCCGACGGGATCAGGTGCAAGACGGTTTTCTCGCCGTCGATCACCAGGGTGTGGCCAGCGTTGTGACCACCTTGGTAGCGCACTACGGCGGCAGCATGTTCGGTCAGCAGATCAACGATCTTGCCTTTGCCCTCATCACCCCATTGGGTGCCCAGGACTACGACATTCTTACCCATAACACTTGTCCTCATTCGCGCAAACTTGGTGCCGGCGATGGCCGGCAGGAAAACTCAAGAAGCCAGTGGCGATACTTGCCAAAGCCCGTTCTGCTGAATCAATTGCCGGTCGCAGTCCGCATCACGGGCGGCGGCCAAAGGTTGTCCAGGCAAGGCCTGAACGACACGCTGACCCTCACTGCGCAACTGGCAAACCTGCTGCCAGAGTGCCGCATCCGTACTGTCAGGCATCCAGATACCGCCAGACGGTAGCTCGATCTCAGCACGCCCCAGGGTCACCAGGGTTTTCAAATCGGTAGAGAAGCCGGTCGCCGGACGGGCGCGACCGAAGTCGGCGCCGATGTCGTCGTAACGACCGCCCTGAGCGATGGACTGACCCACGCCCGGGACAAACACCGCGAACACCACACCGGTGTGGTAGTGGTAGCCGCGCAGCTCGCCCAGATCGAAGTACAGCGGCAGATCCGGGAAGCGCGTCGCCAGACGCTCGGCGATTGCCAGCAAATCTTCCAGCGCATCCAGAACCGGCGCCGGGGCATTGGCCAGACGCTCACGGGCAGCGCTCAGTACTTCCCGGCCACCACACAGGTCGACCAGCGCCCGCAGCATGCCGGACAGATCGGCCGGCAGGCCTTCGGTCAAGGTAATGACCTCGTCGATGGCCTTGCGTTGCAACGCATCGAACAACTGCTGCTCAACCTCACCCGACAGACCGGCGGCACGCGCCAGACCACGGTAGATGCCGACATGGCCAAGGTCCATGTGCACATCCGGCACATCGGCCAGTTGCAGCATGGCCAGCATCAGGCTAATGACTTCAACGTCACTGCTCGGGCTGGCGTCGCCGTACAACTCGGCACCCAGTTGAATCGGGCTGCGCGAGGACGACAGCGCACGCGGCTGGGCATGCAACACGCTGCCGGCGTAGCACAAGCGGCTAGGGCCTTCGCGACGCAGGGTATGCGCATCGATGCGCGCCACTTGCGGCGTGATGTCGGCGCGGAAACCCATCTGCCGACCCGACTGTGGGTCGATGACCTTGAAGGTACGCAGATCCAGGTCCTGGCCCGCACCGGTCAGCAGGGATTCCAGGTACTCGATATGGGGAGTCACGACAAACTCGTAACCCCAGCTCTGGAACAGATCCAACACCTGACGACGCGCGACTTCAATGCGCGCCGCTTCCGGTGGCAGTACTTCTTCGATGCCATCTGGCAGCAGCCAGCGGTCTACCGTTGCCATTACGCCATTCCCCTTTGATCCGGGCGGCCAGCCTGCGGGCGAGCCTTGAGTGAAGCAGAAAATGACCAAACCGTTCAAAACGCACGCGCATGAACGACGCGGCGAAAGGCCTGTTACCGGCTTCGCCCATCACTTTCCTCGAAAAACGCTCGGGCCATTCAACCCGATGCCTGCAACAAAAAACAGCAATCAAACGTGCAGACGCAAAAAAGCCGGGAATTTCCCGGCTGCCGCATCATACACACGTTTTCCCAAAGGATCACCCCGCCCGAGGTTTTAGCCGCCGGGCGGAATGATTCAGGTCAACGTCGTATCAAGGCTTGGACTTTTCCAGGTAACGGAAGAAGTCGCTGCTTGGGTCGAGAACCATGACGTCGGATTTGTTCGCGAAGCTGTCACGGTAGGCACGCAGGCTACGGTAGAAACCGTAGAACTCCTGATCCTGACCGTAGGCCTTGGAGTAGATCGCAGCGGCCTGGGCATCGCCGTCACCGCGAATCTCTTCGGATTCACGATAGGCTTCAGCCAGCAGCACGCGGCGTTGACGATCGGCGTCGGCACGGATGCCCTCGGCCAGCTCGTTACCCTTGGCGCGGTGCTCGCGAGCTTCACGCTCACGCTCGGTGCTCATACGCTCGAACACGCTGCGGTTCACTTCTTTCGGCAGATCGATGGCCTTGACCCGGACATCGACGACTTCGATACCCAGCTCTTTTTCCGCCATCTTGTTCAGCGACGCGGTGATGTCAGCCATCAGCGCATCACGCTCACCCGACACCACTTCGTGCAGGGTGCGTTTGCCGAACTGGTCACGCAGACCGGATTCCAGACGACGGGACAGACGCTCGTCAGCGATTTGCTTGAGGCCGGAAGTCGCGGTGTAGAAGCGCTCGGCATCTTTCACGCGCCACTTGGCGTAGGCATCGACCATCACGGCTTTCTTTTCCAGGGTCAGGAAGCGCTGTGTCGGTGCATCCAGCGTCATCAGACGTGCGTCGAATTTACGCACCTGGTTAACGTAAGGCACTTTCACGTGCAGGCCGGGCTGAACATCAGCCTGAACCACACGACCGAATTGCAGCAGCACCGCACGCTCGGTCTGCGCGACGATGTAGAAGCAGTTCCAGCCCACCAACACCACGACAACGCCAACGATCAGGGCGATCAGCGATTTATTGCTCATCAGCGGCTCTCCCTTGTACGTGTCTGCGGCAGGTCAGTGACATGCGGCGCGACGTCCGTGTTGTTGCTGGCGGCGGCCGAACCGGTCACCGGTGCATTGCTGCCCGAACTGTTCTGGATCATCTTGTCCAACGGCAGGTAAAGCAGGTTGCTCTGGCCGTTCTTGTTGCCGGTCACGAGTACCTTGCTGGTGTTGCTGAAGACTTCCTGCATGGTGTCCAGGTACAGACGCTGGCGGGTGACTTCAGGGGCCTTGCGATACTCGGCGACCAGTTTGGTGAAGCGGTCTGCCTCACCCTTGGCGCGCGAGACCGTTTCGTCACGGTAACCGTTGGCATCCTCGAGGATACGCTGGGCCTGACCACGGGCTTCCGGCACGACGCCGTTGGCGTAGGTTTCCGCCTGGTTGCGCGAACGCTGCTCGTCTTCGCGGGCGCGGATCACATCGTCAAAGGCTTCCTGCACTTCGCGCGGTGCCGCTGCGCTCTGTACGTTGACCTGGGTGACGGTGATACCGGTGCGATAGGTATCGAGGAAACGTTGCAGACGCTCCTTGATTTCGCTGGCCATCAGCTCACGACCTTCGGTCAGCACCTGGTCCATGGCGGTCGAACCCACCACGTGGCGCAGGGCGCTGTCGGTCGCATGCTGCAGGCTGATTTCCGGCTGATCGACGTTCAGCACGAAGTCCTGCAGGTTGCTGATCTTGTACTGCACGGTCAGCGGCACTTCGACGATGTTTTCGTCTTCGGTCAGCATCTGGCCCTGCTTGGTGTAGGCACGCTCACGCGTGACGTTCTCCATGTACTTCTTGTCGATCGGCGGGAAGTAGATGTTCAGGCCGGGGCCGACAGTCTCGTAGTACTTGCCGAAGCGCAGCACCACGGCTTGCTCCTGCTCGTCGACCACATAGACCGCGCTGTACAGCCAGACAGCCGCCAGCACGACGAGGCCGATGCCGAGCAGACCGCCGAAGCCGCCACCACTCCTGCCCGAACCACCGCCGTCGTCACCACCGCGTTTCTTACCACCACCGAACAACCCGTTCAGGCTTTCCTGCAGCTTTCGGAAGGCCTCGTCGAGATCCGGTGGCCCCTTGCGGTCGCCGTTATTGCGGCGCTTGCCACCCCAAGGATCCTGATTATTCGAGTTGCCACCCGGCTCATTCCAAGCCATAGCGCTCTCCATCTGATAAAGCAAAGACGCACCCACGGCGCGCCGACCAATGCTACAGAATGCCTGCCGTTGCGGCACAACCGCTTTGCCAGGCTTTTATTGCAAAGTGTGTTGCTCGATGAATTCCATCGGCTGCAATCCTTCGCGGCTTACCAGTCGATTCAACTCGACCCGGGGCAAACGAACGGCCAGCAGGCAGATGCCTTCTTCGTCGTGTTCTTCTTTCTGTACCGCGCCGAGTTCGAAGAACTGCGCACGCAGTCGAGCGAACCGTTGTGGCAAACGCAATGTGCCCACAAACAAATCACTGCCCAGCAACTCGGCAATGGCTTGCTCAAGCAATTCCAGCCCCGTGCCATCACGCGCCGACAGCCAGACCCGTTGTGGCTTGCCATCGGCATCGCGCTGGATCTGTGGCTCAACGCCTTCAAGCAAATCGAGTTTGTTGTATACCTCGAGGATCGGCAAGTCCTGCGCCCCGATCTCGCCCAGCACCACCATCACCTGCTCGATCTGCAACATGCGATCCGGCTCGGCCGCGTCGATCACGTGCAACAGCAGGTCGGAGTTGCTCGACTCTTCGAGCGTAGACCGAAATGCCTCGACCAGCTTGTGCGGCAAGTGCCGAATGAACCCTACCGTGTCCGCGAGAACAATCGGCCCCAGGTCGTCCAGTTCCAGACGGCGCAGGGTCGGGTCCAGCGTGGCGAACAACTGGTCGGCCGCGTACACCTCGGATTTGGTCACGTTATTGAACAGCGTGGATTTACCGGCGTTGGTATAGCCCACCAGAGACACGGTAGGGATATCCGCACGGGAGCGGCCGCGTCGCGATTGCTCGCGCTGGCTGCGCACTTTTTCCAGACGACCCTTGATCTGACGCAGACGTACCCGCAGCAGACGCCGGTCGGTTTCGAGCTGGGTTTCACCCGGACCGCGCATGCCGATACCGCCACCCTGACGCTCAAGGTGAGTCCAGCCGCGAACCAGACGGGTGCTCATGTGATCAAGCTGGGCCAGTTCGACCTGGAGCTTGCCTTCATGGGTACGCGCGCGCTGGGCAAAGATATCGAGAATCAGGCCGGTACGGTCGATCACGCGACACTCGAAAACACGTTCGAGGTTACGTTCCTGACTGGGCGTGAGAATGTGATTGAAAATCACCAGATCGGCCTTCTCGGCATGGACCAGGTCGCGTAATTCTTCGACCTTGCCGCTGCCAATCAGGAATTTGGCGGTTGGCCGATGACGCGGTACGTTAAAAAACGCAACGGTCTCGGCGCCCGCCGAATTAGCCAATTCCTGAAACTCCTGCGGATCTTCGCGCGCCTCAGGGTCCTGACCTTCCAAGTGAACGAGGATGACTCGCTCACCACCACCGTGGCGCTCAAAGAACAAAGGAGACTCCTATCAGGCGTTACCTGGCTCAGCGTCACCTGCATCGGATTCGGTTGCGCTAGGCAGACGAATTGGACGTACTGGCACGACTGTCGAGATAGCGTGTTTGTAAACCATCTGGCTGACGGTGTTTTTCAGCAGGATAACGAACTGGTCGAACGACTCGATCGTGCCTTGCAGTTTGATACCGTTGACCAGGTAGATGGAAACCCCAACTTTCTCTTTACGTAAAGTATTCAAGTAAGGGTCTTGTAGCGAATGCCCTTTTGACATGTGCCGCACTCCTTTAAGGATTCAATAATAAAAATAGGTAATTCAGATGGCTTTGGCCGCCACACCCCCAAGGATAGACGGCAATTGCAAGGACTCAGCTCAATATGGAGATGGTCCCAAGGTATTTCAAGGCGCGTGGCAGATTGTCGCAATCAAGACTGTCCAGCCAGTGCAGTTCTTCCCAGCTGCGCAGCCAGGTGAACTGGCGCTTGGCCAATTGACGCGTGGCAATGATGCCGCGTTCCTGCATTTCAGCTAACGACAGCTTGCCATCCAGGTAGTCCCAGACTTGGCGGTAGCCTACCGCACGTATAGACGGCAACCCGGCATGCAGGTCACTTCTTTTACGCAGGGCTACGACCTCGTCGATGAATCCCTGTTCCAGCATATTTGTGAATCTTTGTTTAATGCGTTCGTGCAGTACCTGGCGATTTGCCGGAGCAATGGCCAAGTTCGCGACAGTATAGGGCAATTGTTGCCGTCCCGAAGCGGCTGCTTCAGTACTTTGCGCAGATTGTTGCTGACGCAGGGCGGTCATGCTCTGACCGCTGACCCGATAAACCTCCAGCGCCCGACTCAGGCGCTGCGGATCGTTCGGGTGAATGCGTGCCGCCGACACCGGATCGATGATCGCCAGCTGCTCGTGCAGGGCTTGCCAGCCAAGGCGCGCAGCCTCTTCTTCGATCTGTGCGCGGACTTCAGGATCAGCCGCCGGCATGTCCGCCAGGCCTTCAACCAACGCCTTGTAATAGAGCATGGTGCCGCCGACCAGCAGCGGAATTTTCCCGCGCGCGGTGATCTCGGCCATGGCTTGCAGGGCATCGCGACGGAAATCCGCAGCCGAATAGGCTTCAGCCGGATCGAGAATATCGATCAGCCGGTGCGGAAACTCGGCCAGCAACTCCCTGGAAGGCTTGGCGGTGCCGATGTCCATGCCGCGATAGACCAGCGCCGAATCGACGCTGATCAGCTCGCACGGCAGCACCTTGGTCAGCTCGATGGCCAGGTCGGTCTTGCCCGCAGCGGTCGGGCCCATCAGGAAAATCGCTGGAGGGAGCTGGCTCATCAACGACCGCGCAGGAACAGTTTGTCCAGATCGTCCAGGCCCAGTTGGGTCCAGGTCGGTCGGCCATGGTTGCATTGACCGCTGCGCTCGGTGTTTTCCATGTCGCGCAGCAGGCCGTTCATTTCTGGCAGGGCCAGACGCCGATTGGCGCGAATCGCACCGTGGCAGGCCATGGTCCCGAGCAGTTCGTTCAGGTGTGCCTGAATCCGGTCGCTGGTGCCGTATTCCATCAGATCCGACAACACGTCACCCACCAGCCGGTTAGCCTCGGCCTGTTTGAGCAGCGCCGGAATCTGGCGGATCGCCAACGTTTCCGGGCCCAGACGCTGCAGCTCGAAGCCCAGTTTCTGGAACCATGCAGCGTGTTCTTCGGCACAATCGGCTTCACGCTGACTGACCGCCAGCGACTCCGGCACCAGCAGCGGCTGGCCGCTGAGACCTTCGCTGGCCATGGCGATTTTCAGGCGTTCGTACATGATCCGCTCATGCGCGGCATGCATGTCCACCAGCACCAGACCCTGGGCGTTCTCGGACAGGATGTAGATGCCCTTGAGCTGCGCCAGTGCGTAACCAAGCGGCGGAGTATCTTCCTGACCGGCCGGCAGTGCGTTGGCATTCGCTTCCGGCAACGGTGCGAAGAACTCGCGGTAAGCGGCTTGAGCCTCGGCGGCCGGCGGGATCGCCGATTGCGGACGTGGCGTGTACTGATACTGATAAGCGCCGCCAGCGCTGGCGCCCGAAGACGTGTTGAACGCCGGTTGCGCCTGCGGTTGCTCGAGCAGCGCATTGGCTGCCAGACGCATTTCGCCCTGTGGGCCGAATTCGCCGGCCTCGATGCCCGTTGGCCGAACGACAGCGGTCGTCACGGAACCGGCCAACTGATCCTCGGGACGCACATCGCCCAGCGCGCGGTGCAGCGTGCCGTAAAGGAAGTCATGCACCATGCGCCCGTCACGGAAGCGCACTTCGTGCTTGGTCGGGTGCACGTTGACGTCCACCGCCGCCGGATCAACCTCGAAAAACAGCGCAAACGTCGGATGACGACCGTTGAACAGCACATCGCGATAAGCCTGACGCACCGCGTGGGCCACCAGTTTGTCGCGCACCGCACGGCCATTCACAAAGAAATACTGCAAGTCCGCCTGGCTGCGGTTGAAGGTCGGCAACCCGACCCAGCCCCACAGGTGCAGGCCGTTGCGCTCGATCTCGATCGGCAGCGCCTGCTCCAAAAAGCCCGAACCGCAGATCGCCGCCACCCGCCGGGCGCGGGCCGCATCATCGTGGGCCTCGTGCAGGCTGAGGATGGTCTTGCCGTTATGGCGCAGATGGAAGGCGACGTCGAAACGCGCCAACGCCAGACGTTTGATCACTTCTTGCAGGTGATCGAATTCGGTTTTTTCGGTCTTGAGAAACTTGCGCCGCGCCGGCGTATTGAAGAACAGGTCGCGCACTTCCACCGAGGTACCGACCGGATGCGCTGCCGGCTGCACCCGAGGCGCCATGTCGCGGCCTTCAGTCTCGACCTGCCACGCCTGCTCCGCATCGCGGGTGCGCGAGGTCAGGGTCAGGCGCGCCACGGAACTGATCGACGCCAGTGCTTCACCGCGGAAGCCGAGGCTCATCACCTGTTCGAGGTCTTCGAGATTGCGGATCTTGCTGGTGGCGTGACGGGCCAGCGCCAGCGGCAGGTCGTCGGCGGAAATACCGCTGCCGTCGTCACGCACCCGCAGCAGCTTGACGCCGCCCTGTTCGACATCGACATCGATGCGCCTGGCACCGGAGTCGAGGCTGTTTTCCAGCAACTCCTTGATCACCGAAGCCGGGCGTTCGACCACCTCACCGGCAGCGATCTGGTTCGCCAGCCGTGGGCTGAGCAGTTCAATGCGCGCAGCGTTCAACACCTGGTTCATTCTTTGGACGCCAGTTCGGTGCCAGGGATGGTCAGGTGCTGACCGACCTTCAACTCATCGCTGCTGAGGTTGTTGGCGCTGCGCAGCGTCGCGGGGGATACCTGATAACGCACCGCAATCATCGCCAGCGTTTCGCCCGGGCTTACGCGGTGATCACGCGGGCCCTGGGCGATCTTGCCGGAGTCACGCAGCCAGGCGATGTAGGTGCCCGGTGGCGGGTTCTGCTGGAAGAACTGGCGCACGCCGCTGCTGATCGAGCGGGCCAGCGCCTGCTGGTGGCTCGATGCCGAGAGTTTGTTCGCTTCGTTGGCGTTGGAGATAAATCCGGTTTCGACGAGGATCGACGGGATGTCCGGCGACTTCAGCACCATGAAGCCGGCCTGCTCCACCCGCTGCTTGTGCAGCGGGGTCACGCGGCCAATATTGGTCAGGACTTTCTGACCGACGTTGAGGCTGGAGGTCAGCGACGCGGTCATCGACAGGTCGAGCAACACACCGGCGAGCATGCGGTCCTTGTCGTCGAGGCTGACATTGCCGGCACCGCCGATCAGGTCGGAACGGTTTTCGCTGTCAGCCAGCCAACGGGCGGTTTCCGAGGTGGCGCCGCGATCGGACAGGGCAAACACCGAGGCACCGAAGGCTGCTGCAGACGGCGCGGCGTCGGCGTGGATCGAAACAAACAGGTCGGCGCCCTTCTTGCGGGCAATTTCGGTACGGCCGCGCAACGGGATGAAGTAGTCGCCGGTCCGGGTCAGCTCGGCGCGGAAACCTTTCATGCCGTTGACCTGACGCTGCAGTTCGCGGGCGATCTGCAGCACCACGTCTTTCTCACGCTGGCCGCGCGAGCCGGACGCACCCGGGTCTTCGCCGCCGTGGCCGGCGTCGATCACCACAATGATGTCGCGCTTGCCGGCCGGGGCCGGTGGCAACTTGATCGCCGGTTCCGACGGCGTGACCGGCACGGCCGGCACGGTGGCGACCGATGGCGTCGGAGCTGGCGGCGGCGCCGCATCGGCCGGGTTGTCGAACAGGTCGACCACCAGACGGTTACCGTATTGCGCGTTCGGCGCCAGCGAGAAGCTTTTCGGGGTGACGGCTTTTTTCAGGTCGATGACCACCCGCAGGTCGGTCGGCGTACGCTGGGCCGAACGCATCGCGGTGATTGGCGTGTTGGCGGTCGAGACTTTCAGCGGCGCGCCCAGGGTGGCGCCGTTGATGTCGATCACCAGCCGATCCGGTGCGGTCAGGGTGAAGACGCTGTGCTGCACCGGGCCGCTCAGGTCGAAGACCAGTCGCGTGTTGTCCGGCGCCCGCCACAGGCGCACGCTGTTGACCTTTGTCTCGGCCACAGCGTTGACGGTCACTGCCATCAACATCAGTCCAACGGCAGCCACCAACGCGCGAAAGCGCATACCTAACCCCATCATTTAATTGGATTCCAATGCCAAAGCGGCACACCAGGCGTCGCCACGCGAGCCCTGGGATAAAATTTTCAGCGAACGCCCGCTGTCTTGCGGGCTAATGGTAATGGTCAGGTCAGGCTTTGGCAAAAAGCCTGCACCTTTATCGGGCCACTCGATCAGGCACAGCGCGTCGTCTTCGAAATAGTCGCGGATGCCGAGAAACTCCAGCTCTTCCGGATCGACCAGGCGATACAGATCGAAGTGAAAGGCGCGGATGTCACCGATTTCGTAGGGTTCGACCAGGGTGAAGGTCGGACTTTTTACCGCGCCAACGTGCCCCAGGCCACGAATGATGCCCCGCGACAGAGTGGTTTTGCCCATGCCCAGGTTGCCTTCGAGAAAAATCAGGCCGTGGCCCCGGGTAACGCGGGCGATCCGTGCGCCAAAGTCGCTCATGGCCTGTTCATCGGCCAGGTACAGGGTTACTTCAGACACGGTGCATGCTCCTCCAACAACTGACGAATGACTGGAATCAGATCACTGGCCGCCAGACCACGGCCGAATTTACCTTGTTGCGCACCGGCATTGGCGTGTAGCCAGACCGCCAGACACGCGGCGTCGAAGCCGTCCATGCCCTGCGCCAGCAGCGCCCCGGTCAACCCGGCGAGCACATCGCCCAAGCCAGCAGTGGCCATGGCCGGATGGCCTTGATGACACAGCGCCAGACGCCCATCGGGATGGGCGATCAGACTGCCGGCGCCTTTGAGCACAACAACGGCCGAGTATTTCTTGCTCAACGCTCGCGCGGCGGCCGGACGATCGGCCTGAACCTCTGCGGTGCTGATCCCCAACAGGCGCGCTGCTTCGCCCGGATGCGGGGTGATCACGCAATCCTTGGGCAGGTTGACCGACCCCGCAGCCAGCAGATTCAACGCGTCGGCGTCCCACACTTGTGGCAGCGATGCATTGGCGGCAGCGGACAACAGCGCTCGGCCCCAACTGGCCTGCCCGAGTCCCGGGCCCACCACCAGCACTGAGACTTTTTCCAGCAGCCCCATCAACTGATTGGCCGACGACGTGCCGAGCACCATGACTTCCGGCATCCGCGTCAGCGCTGCCGGGACATGTTCCGGTCGGGTTGCCAGCGACACCATCCCGGCGCCGCTGCGCAGGGCCGTTTCGGAACTGAGCAGGATCGCCCCGCCAAACCCCTGATCGCCGCCGATCAACAGCAAATGCCCGAAGCGCCCTTTGTGCGCAGCGGGCGCACGCGCGGCCAGTCGTGGAAGATTAGCCGTCGCGAGACGCACAGCGCTGGCAGGAATGTCACGGTAGATGTCGGCGGCGGCTTGCAGATCGTTAAACACCAACGCCCCGACCTGATCCGCCGCATCACCGGTGAACAGGCCGAGTTTCAAGCCGATAAAGGTCACGGTAAGGTCGGCGCGCACCGCAACGCCGAGAACATGCCCGGTATCGGCAGACAGTCCGGAAGGAATATCCACCGCCACCACCGGCAGGCCACTGGCATTGATGGCCTTGATTGCGGCGGCATACGGCTCGCGTACATCGCCGGTCAGCCCGGTGCCGAGCAAGGCATCGACAATCACCCCGCGCAGCTCGCTGTGCGCGGTCCAGCCCTGCACGGCAACGCCATCGTTGATGGCCTGCGCGTAAGCCTGCGCCGCGTCGCCCTGCAAGCGTTGCGGATCACCGACGGCCAGCACCCGCACCGCCCACCCGGCCCGGTGCGCCAGCGCGGCGATCAGAAAACCATCACCGGCGTTGTTGCCATGCCCGGCAAGCACAGTCATTTGGTTCGCCGCAGGCCACTGTCGCACCAATGCGCGCCAGGTCGCATGAGCGGCGCGCTGCATCAATTCGAAGCCCGGCGTACCCGCAGCGATCAGCCGCGCATCGAGTGCTCGCACCTGCGCGGCGCCATACAGCGCGTCGGGTAATTCATCTTTCGTGTGCGGCATGCGTCTTAGGGCTCCGATGTCTGGCAGAATTATACGCACCTCAGCTCCGGTTTCTCTCGCCTCATGTCCGCCATCACCACAGATCTGCCCGCCCTCGCCCAATCGATCAAGGATTGGGGCCGCGAGCTGGGCTTCCAGCAAGTCGGCATCAGCGGTCTGGACCTGGCCGAGCATGAGCAGCATCTGCAGCGCTGGCTCGCCGCCGGCTACCACGGCGAAATGGATTACATGGGCGCCCACGGCAGCAAACGCTCGCATCCGGAGGAACTGGTTCCCGGCACATTGCGTGTGGTTTCGCTGCGCATGGACTATCTGCCCGGCGACACGCAAATGGTGCAAATGCTGGCGCAACCGGAGAAAGCTTACATCTCGCGTTATGCCTTGGGCCGCGATTACCACAAATTGATCCGTAAACGTGTGCAGCAATTGGCCGACAAGATTCAGTCGCAGATCGGCCCATTCGGTTTCCGCGCCTTCGTCGACAGCGCCCCGGTGCTGGAAAAAGCCATTGCCGAGCAGGCCGGGCTGGGCTGGATCGGTAAAAATACGCTCGTGCTGAACCGCAAGGCCGGCAGCTATTTCTTCTTGAGTGAACTGTTTGTCGATCTGCCGCTGCCCGTGGACGAACCGCACAGCAGCGAACATTGCGGGCGCTGCACCGCGTGCCTGGACATCTGCCCGACCAATGCTTTCGTCGGCCCCTACGTGCTGGACGCCCGGCGCTGCATCTCGTACCTGACCATCGAGCTGAAAAACGCCATCCCCGAAGACCTGCGCCCGCTGATCGGCAACCGCGTGTTCGGCTGCGACGATTGCCAGATCGTCTGCCCGTGGAACCGCTTCGCCCGACCGTCCGGAGAAAGCGATTTCAAGCCGCGGCACAACCTGGACAACGCCGAACTGGCGGAGCTGTTCATGTGGGACGAGGACAAATTTCTCAGCAGCACCGAAGGCTCACCGCTGCGCCGCGCCGGTTACGAGCGCTGGCTGCGCAATCTGGCGGTCGGCCTGGGCAACGCGCCATCGAGCATTCCGGTACTGGAAGCCTTGAAGGCGCGTCGTGATTACCCGTCCGATCTAGTCCGCGAACACGTCGAGTGGGCGCTGAAACAACACGGTCAATTGTAGGAGCTGCCGCAGGCTGCGATCTTTTGACTTTGATATTTAAAAGACAAGATCAAAGGATCGCAGCCTGCGGCAGCTCCTGCAGGGGAATGCATTAATGCTCGTCGTTATAGACGAACTTGGGCATTTCCCAATGGAAACGGATGGCCAGCAACCGCAGCAGAAAACCGCCGAATAAGGTGATCAGAATCGCCTGCTCGCTCGGCACATTCAGGTACAGGCAGAGCATGTAGCACCACGCGGCGGCGAATGAGACGCTGGCGTACAGTTCGCGGCGGAAGATCAGCGGGATGTCGTTGCAGAAAATGTCGCGCAGGATGCCACCGAACACTCCAGTGATCACGCCGCTGACCGACGCCACCAGCATGCCGTGGCCCATTTCCAGCGCAGTCATGCAGCCAATCAGGGTGAACGCCACCAGGCCGACCGCGTCGAGCACCAGAAACAGTGAGCGCAGGTGACGCATCCAGCGCGCGGTGAACACGGTGAGCATTGCGGCGGCCGAAGTCAGCACCAAGTATTCCGGATGTTTGACCCAGGTAAGTGGGTAATGCCCAAGCAGCACATCACGCACCGAACCGCCACCCAGCGCCGTGACGCAGGCGATCAGCACCACCCCGAACCAGTCCATGCCGCGCCGTCCGGCAGACAGCGCGCCGGTCATGGCTTCGGCGGTAATGGCGATCAGATAGAGCATCAGCAACATGGTGGCGGTCCTGGCAGGAAGGCGCGCAGTCTAGCCATTTCGGGGCCGCACCAGAAGGGGGCACGATCACGACAATCCTTCGCAGGAGCTGCCGCAGGCTCGGGCCGCGATCGGACGATCTTTTGATCTTGTTTTTTACAAGCAACATCAAAAGATCACAGCCTGCGGCAGCTCCTACAGGGACAACATCAAAACTTGATGAAATGCTTGCGGTAGTGCTGCAACTCGGCGATCGATTCACGAATGTCGTCCAGTGCCAGGTGCGTGCTGCCCTTCTTGAAGCTGTCGCGCACGTCCGGTGCCCAGCGTGCGGCCAGCTCCTTGAGCGTCGACACGTCGAGGTTGCGGTAGTGGAAGTAGCTTTCCAGCGCCTTCATGTGGGTATAAAGGAAGCGCCGATCCTGGCAGATGCTGTTGCCGCAGATCGGCGACTTGCCTTTCGGCACCCACTTTTCCAGAAAGGCGATGGTCTCGGCCTCGGCTTCGGCCATGCTGATGCGGCTGTCGCGTACGCGCTGGGTCAGGCCCGAGTTGCCGTGGGTGCGGGTGTTCCACTCGTCCATGCGGGCGAGCACCTCGTCACTGTGGTGAATGGCGATCACCGGGCCTTCGGACAAGGTGTTCAGGTCACTGTCGGTGACGATGGTGGCCATTTCGATGATGACGTCGTTTTCCGGATCCAGACCGGTCATTTCCAGGTCGATCCAGATCAGGTTCTGCGGGTTTTGCATATTCGGGCTCCTAGGCAATGCTGCGCAGTTTAGCCTAGGCCGGTGCCCGGGCGTGCTAAACTCGCGGCCGTTTTACCTAATCGCTGCATTCTTCAGACGGAACACCCATGGCCAAACGCCAACTCAATCGTCGTCAAAACTGGCGCATCGAAAAGATTCAGGGCGAGCGCGCCGCCCGCGCCGCTAAACGCGAGTCCTCGGCGGTCGAAGCCCTTGAGGGTGGCGATCTGGGGCCTGAGCAACACGGCCTGGTGATCGCCCACTTCGGGGTGCAGGTCGAGGTCGAGGCTGTGGACGGCGAACTGGCCGGCCAGGTATTCCGTTGCCACCTGCGCGCCAACCTGCCCGCACTGGTAACCGGTGATCGGGTAGTCTGGCGCGCCGGCAACCAGGGCATCGGCGTGATCGTCGCGCAACTGCCGCGCACCACCGAGCTCTGCCGCCCGGACAGCCGTGGCCAGCTCAAGCCGGTGGCCGCCAACGTCGACATGATCGTCATCGTCTTCGCGCCACTGCCCGAGCCGCATGCCAACCTGATCGACCGCTACCTGGTGGCCGCTGAACACGCCGGCATCCGTCCGTTGCTGCTGCTGAACAAATTCGACCTGATCGACGAGCAGAACGCCCCGGCGCTCAACGCGCTGCTGGCGGTGTACCGCACGCTGGGTTATCCGGTGCTGGAAGTGTCCGCGCATCACGGCAACGGCATGGAGCAGTTGCAGAAGCAGCTCGACGGCCGCATCAGCGTATTCGTCGGCCAGTCCGGCGTCGGCAAGTCGTCGCTGGTCAACAGCCTGCTGCCGGAAGTCGAAACCCGTGTCGGCCCGCTGTCGGAGTTGTCCGGTCAGGGTACGCACACCACGACCACTGCGCGCCTGTTCCACTTTCCGGGCGGCGGCGAGTTGATCGACTCCCCGGGGATCCGTGAGTTCGGCCTGGGCCACGTCAGCCGCGCTGATGTCGAAGCCGGCTTCATCGAGTTCAACGACCTGCTCGGCACCTGCCGCTTCCGCGACTGCAAGCATGACCGCGAACCCGGCTGTGCACTGCTCAAAGCCCTGGAAGATGGCCGTGTGCAACAGCAGCGGATGAACAGCTACCGCTCGATCATCGCCAGCCTGCCGGAAACCGGCTACTAAACATCTGCACTGGCAGCCCCCCGTCCGGGGGCTGCCGGATGTCGGACCACGCCTGACAAATCCCCCGACCGTTTAAACGTCAGACCTTTCTGACAGGCCTGCTCGCACCTGCTTGCAGGACATTTCTCTTTCCGCGCGCAGACCTTGCGGGCGCTTTCCAGATGCCTAGATTGGGTTGTTCCTTCGCACCTTCGCGACCTTCGAGGAACCCCATGCAGACCTACCATTTGTTCATCAGCCATTCGTGGAACTACGCCCACGCCCACGACAATCTGGTACGCCTGCTCGGCGCCAGACCGGATTTCAGTTTCAAGAATTTTTCCGTGCCGCCGCACAACCCGGTCATGGGCGCGCAGACCGACAGGCAGCTCGAAGAGGCCATCGAAAACAAGATTCGCCCGTGCTCGGCGGTGCTGATCATGGCCGGGATGTATTCGACCTACAGCAAGTGGATCAACAAGGAAATCGAGATCGCCAAGCGCATGGGCAAAGTGATCATCGCGATCAAACCGTTCGGCGCCGAGCGCATTTCCACGGTGGTGCGTAATGCGGCGCACGCCGAGTGCGCGTGGAATACCAATAGCATCATCGGTGCGATCCGCCAGCACACGGCGGTGTAACCATGCGCAAGGGACTGTTTATCGGCATTAACGACTACACCCATGTTTCGCGACTGAGCGGTTGCAGCAATGACGCCATGGCCATGGCTTCGGTGCTGAAGACCGACGCCAACGGCGATCCGAATTTCAAGAACGTGGTGCTGACGTCCGCAGAGGACTACCTGAGCCGGGAAAAACTTGAAGACCAGATTCGCGAACTGTTTTCCGGCGACTGCAACGTCGCCCTGCTGTATTTCGCCGGCCACGGCAGCTTCGATGTCGACACCGATGAAGGCATGCTGATCCCGCAGGACTATCGCACGGCCAAGGACGGCATCCGCATCAGCGACGTTCTCAACTGGGCCACCAAAGCCACCCGCATCAAAAACAAAGTGATCATCCTCGATTGCTGCCAAGGCGGCTCGGCCGGTGAGGTCCGAGTCTTGCGCAGTGAAAGCAGCGTGGTCGGTGAAGGCATGACCATTCTCACCGCCTGCAAAAAGGAGGAGCCAGCCATGGAGGGTACGCAACATGGCGTCTTCACCGCTTTATTGTTGCAGGCCCTGCACGGTGGCGCGGCGAACATTCTCGGCAAGATTACCCCCGGCAGCCTGTACTCCTTCGTCGACAACGCGCTCGACGCCTGGGAACAGCGTCCGGTATTCAAGACCAACGTTTCGCAGTTCATTTCCTTGCGCGAGGTCTCGCCGCTGATCCCCAAAGAGATCCTGCGCAAGTTGCCGGAATGGTTTGCCGAAGCCGAGTCGATGTTCGCCCTCGATCCCAGCTACGAACCTACCGAAACGACATTCGACCCGGAGCACGGTGAGGTCTTCGCGCAACTGCAAAAGTGCAACCGCCACAGCCTGATCGAACCGGTGGATGCCGAGCACATGTATTACGCCGCCATTCACTCCACGGGCTGCCGCCTCACGGCACTCGGCGCCTATTACCGCGAACTCGCCATAAAAGGACATTTCTGATGCCGGTTTTCATCAGCTACCGCCACATGGATCGCCCGCAGGCCATGGCTATCAACAGCCGACTGATACAGGCCAACATCAAGACTTACCTTGATGTGCTCGACCCGGAGTCGCAGACCACCGACGACATCACCGGCGTGATCACCCGCAACATCACCGAATGCACGCACCTGCTGGCGGTGGTTTCGGAGCAGACTGCGCTGTCGTGGTGGGTGCCGTTCGAAATCTGCGAAGCGACGATCAGCAACCGGCGGATCTGCTCGTTCCGCACCGGGCAAGCGCAGTTGCCGGAGTATCTGGACAAGTGGCCGAAGCTGAGCACGGCCAATGATCTGAACTTCTTCATTGATGCCTATCGTGAAGAGGTGTCAAGCAAGCGCTCGATGACGCTGGATTCGAGCAACGAATCCTTCAGTGGTACCTATAAGCGCAACGCCGATCTGTTCCATGAACAACTGAAAAACCGGATTCGGCGCGGTTTCTGAAGCCGATCAACAGCCACAAAAAAGCCGACATCACTGTCGGCTTTTTTGTCGGTCACTGCTTCGGTGCGGGGGCCGGTGCAGCGGCTGGCGGAGCAGAAGGCGCTGGCGCCGCAGTCCCCGGCGCGGCCGGTTTCGGTGCGGCGTCGTCGAACAGGTTCAAGCGTTCGCGCAACTCGTGGGCCGGTACCGGTTGCTGATCTGCCGGCAACGCGTTCGGATCGACCGGCGTCGCCGGAGCGGCGCCGTTCTGACCTTCGGCAGCAGGTTTGGCCGCATCGGCCCCCTGCGAGCCTTCGATGGCCGCTTGCGCCTTTTTGGTCAGGACCACGATGTCGATGCGGCGGTTGACCGGGTTGAACGGGTTTTCCTTGTCGAACAGCGCCGACGAGGCATAACCCACGACTCGCGCCACCTGCGAATCCGGATAACTGCCGGCCACCAGTGCACGCCGCGCGGCGTTGGCACGATTCGCCGAGAGCTCCCAGTTACCGAAATCGCCGGTGCCGGTGTACGGCTTGGCGTCGGTGTGGCCGCTGATGCTGATCTTGTTCGGCACCGCTTTGATGGTGTCGGCCATGGCCAGCAGGATGTCTTCGAAGTACGGCTTCAGACGTGCCGAGCCCGAGTCGAACATCGGCCGGTTTTCGGCGTCCATGATCTGGATGCGCAAGCCGTTCGGGGTGATCTCGAACAGGATCTGATCCTTGAACTTCTGCAGCTGCGGGTTCTCGTCGACCTTGTTCTGCAGTTCTTGCAGCAACAGCTCCAGGCGTTCTTTCTCGACCTGTTCGGCCATGCCTTCGACCTGTTCGGTGTCGACCGTGACCTTGTCCGGTTGCGGCTGCGATTTCACCTCAGGGTTGAGAGTGTTTTCCGGTGCCAGGGTCGGCGTACCGCCCAGATCGATGATGTACGGCGTGCCGCTTTCGGAGAAGCCGACCGGATCCTTGAAGTAACCGGCGATGGCGATCTTCTGCTCCGGCGTTGCGGTGGACAGCAACCACAACACCAGGAAGAACGCCATCATCGCCGTGGCGAAGTCGGCGAAGGCGATCTTCCACGCCCCGCCGTGATGCCCACCGGCTATGCGCTTGACGCGCTTGATGATTATCGGCTGATTATTTTCCATGGCTTAGCGACCGCGAACGGCTTGTTCCAGCTCGGCGAAGCTTGGACGGTGCGCCGGGTACAGAACCTTGCGCCCGAACTCCACCGCCAGCGATGGCGGCATGCCGGACGCCGACGCCACCAGCGAAGCCTTGATGGCTTCATAGACGTTCAGCTCTTCCTTGGCATCGTGGGCCAGCGAGTGCGCCAACGGGCCGAAGAAACCGTACGCCGCGAGAATACCGAAGAAGGTACCGACCAGTGCCGCACCGACGTGCAGACCGATGGATTTCTGATCGCCTTCACCCAGGGACGCCATGGTCACCACGATACCCAATACCGCCGCGACGATACCGAAACCGGGCATGGCGTCGGCGATGCCGTTCACCGCATGGGACGGGTGCTCAAGGTCTTCCTTGAGGCTGTAGAGCTCCATGTCGAACAGGCCTTCCAGCTCATGAGGAGCCATGTTGCCGGAGGACATGATGCGCAGGTAATCGCAGATGAACGCGGTCATGCGCTCGTCTTTGAGCACGGCCGGGTACTTGGCGAAGATCGGGCTCGCGGCAGCGTCTTCGATGTCGCCTTCGATGGCCATCATGCCTTCGCGGCGGCTCTTGTTGAGGATCTCGTAGATCAGGCCCAGCACTTCCAGATAGAACGTGTGGCTGAAACGCGAACTGAACATGCTCAGGGATTTCTTGAGCACGTGCATCGTCATGTAACCGGGGTTGGCCTGCAGGAATGCACCGAGGGCCGCACCACCGATGATCATCACCTCGAAGGGCTGGATCAGGGCGGCAATTTTGCCGTGGGAGAGCACGTATCCGCCGAGCACGCTCGCGAACACGACGATGATGCCGATAATTTTAGCCATAGGTAGAAAGTACTTGTTTAAGTCGGGTTCAAGGTCATATTCGGAAGTTAAAAAATCTCTTCTTCTACTTATCGGCAAAACTGCGCCAGACTATAGCCAGTTCAGGCGAAAAGCCAATTTAGCCCATGCCGGGCGCGTCTACAGTCAGTGAAGATCCCGTCCAGACATGGCTAATGAAACGAACGTCCCACCCGTAAAACCGACCACCCTCGAAGGCTGGGTCAAGCTGCTCGACAGTGTCCGGCTGCCCGTGCCGCAAGAGGCTCACGACAAGGTGTGCCGCGCGGTCCGTGACAACCGCAGTTCGCTGCGCGACATCGCCGACCTGATGCAGGACAGCCCGGCACTGGCCTTGAGCATCATCCGTGAGGCGAATCGTCACACCCACGGCACCCTGGCCGCACCGGCGGAAAATCTCGAGGTGGCGATCAACCGCCTGGGCCTGGCGCGTACCGAAGAATTGCTCGCGCGCCTGCCGGTCGAACCGCAGCTGCAGATCCCCAAAGCCCTGCGCCAACTGCAAATGATCAGCCAGCACGCCACACAACAGGCCAATGGTTTTTTCGCCAGTCGCCTCGCGCGTCTGTGGCAGGACATTCATTGGGGCAGCCTGTTGTTTCTCTCGCCGTTATGGCCGCTGGCGCTGACGTTTCCCGAGTTGCTCGAAGAGTGGGAGCTGCGGGTGATCCACAAGGGCGAATCGGCGCTGGTGGTCGAGAAGCAATTGTTTGGCGTCCGCCTGCTGAAGATCGCCGAGGCACTGGTACAGGTCTGGCACCTGCCGATCTGGGTGCAGCAAGGCTATAAACTGCTGCTCAGCGAACAGCGCGAACTGGTGAAAGTGCTGCGTATCGCCCGCGACAGCGAGCATCCGCTGCGCCAGCAGAATCGCCTCGATGACGATCCGACTTTGCGCCGCTGGCTCAATCAACCGGCCAACACCGTATTGCTGGCCAACGGTCTGGCGCTGTCGGCGCAACAGGCCTGGGACAGTCCGCACAGCGAGCGCTGGCAGTACCTGACCAGCCTTTATCTGCAAATCTCGATGGATGAAGTGCAGCAGCAGTTGCACCAGCAAGCCGCCAACAGTGCGCGCCAGCATGCCATGCCCGATCTGTGGCACCCGGCCGTTTCATTATTGTGGCCGTGGGGTACCCATCGCTTGCCGGCCGGGATGCTGCCAGCGGCCGCGCCGAGTGCCGAGGACCTGACGCAGTGGCGCCGACAATGCGCCGAACTGCTGGCCGAGCCGAGCCGCTTCACCAATGCCATGAGCCTGACCGTCGCCGCGCGCGATGCGCTGGTCGCCAGCGGCATGCGCCGGGTGATGATTCTGATGGCCGACCGCACGCAGTCCAATCTGCGCGTACACCAGACCTTCGGTTTGCCGAAGGAAGCCGCCGCGCTGAATTTTGTCGTCAGTCAGAGCAAAGTCCTGCAGCGGCTACTCGCGCAGCAGGCACAAGTGCGGATCAACCCCGAGAACAACGCACAGTTTTCCGCATTGTTGCCGCCGGGCCTGCGTTCGCTGTTCCGTGGCGAGCACCTGTTCCTGCGCTCACTGGTCAATAACGGCCGGGTGATCATGATCGTCGTGGCCGATCAGGGCGGCGGGCCGTTCGCCGACATCACCGTGCAGGCATTCGGCAAAACTGCACAATGCATCGAGAAAGCCCTGCACAGCTTTAGCAGCCGTGGCCGATGAGGCTGCGCTACAATCCCCCCCTTTGTGCTCTGGAGACCTCACATGTCTGACTTCTCTGGCTTGCCGCTCGTCATCGAGCCGAGCGACCTGCTCCCGCGTCTCGATTCCCCTGAACTGATTCTGGTGGATCTGACCAGCCCTGCCCGTTATGCCGAAGGTCATCTTCCCGGCGCACGCTTTGTCGACCCGAAACGCACCCAGCTCGGCCAGCCGCCGGCGCCGGGGCTGCTGCCGGCCAAAGCCGATCTGGAGGCGTTGTTCGGTGAGCTGGGGCATCGCCAGGATGCGGTCTACGTGGTCTACGACGACGAGGGCGGCGGTTGGGCCGGGCGTTTCATCTGGCTGCTCGACGTGATCGGTCATGACAAGTACCACTATGTCGACGGCGGTCTGCCGGCGTGGCTGGAAGCGGGCATGCCGATGTCGATCCAGGTGCCGCCTGCGGTGGGCGGCCCGGTGGCGCTGACCCTGCACGAAGGGCCGACCGCCACCCGCGAATACCTGCAAAGCCGTCTCGGCGCCGCCGATCTGGCGATCTGGGATGCCCGTGGGCCGCTGGAATATTCCGGCGAGAAGGTGCTGGCCGCCAAGGGCGGACATATCCCCGGCGCGGTGAACTTCGAGTGGACCGCCGGCATGGACAAGGCGCGTCAACTGCGGATCCGCACGGACATGCCGCAGATCCTCGAAGACCTCGGGATCACCAAGGACAAAGAAATCATTACCCACTGCCAGACCCATCACCGGTCGGGCTTCACTTATCTGGTGGCCAAGTCCCTCGGTTATCCGCGGGTCAAGGGCTACGCCGGTTCCTGGGGCGAATGGGGCAACCACCCTGATACGCCTGTCGAGATTCAAGGTTCTAAGGACAACTAATGAAAGAGCGTCTGTTTATCCTCAGCCAGTACCTGCTGCCTCATCACCTGCTGTCGCGTCTGGCCGGCTGCATTGCCGAGTGCCGCGTGCGCTGGTTCAAGAATGCCTTCACCCAGTGGTTCGCCAAGCGTTATCAGGTGGACATGTCGCAAGCGCTGGTCGAAGACCTGACCGCCTACGAGCACTTCAACGCGTTCTTCACCCGTGCCCTGAAAGACGGCGCGCGTCCACTGGACCAGACCCCGGGCGCGATCCTCAGCCCGGCCGACGGTGCGGTCAGCCAGCTCGGCCCGATCGAACACGGTCGCGTGTTCCAGGCCAAGGGCCACAGCTTCAGCGTGCTGGAGTTGCTCGGCGGTGATGCGGCGAATGCCGCACCGTTCATGGGCGGCGACTTCGCCACCATTTACCTGTCGCCGAAGGATTACCACCGCGTGCACATGCCGCTGGCCGGCACCCTGCGCGAAATGGTCTACATCCCGGGCCGGATTTTCTCGGTCAACCAGACCACCGCGGAAAACGTGCCGGAACTGTTCGCCCGCAACGAACGTGTGGCGTGCATTTTCGACACCGAGCGCGGGCCGATGGCTGTGGTGCTGGTGGGCGCGATGATCGTCGCTTCGATTGAAACCGTATGGGCCGGTCTGGTGACCCCGCCGAAGCGCGAGCTGAAAACCTTCCGCTACGACGAAGCCGCCCGTGCGCCGATTCATCTGGAAAAAGGTGCAGAACTGGGACGCTTCAAGCTGGGTTCGACCGCGATCGTGCTGTTTGGCCCGGATCAGGTGAAATGGGCTGAAGAGTTGGTCGCCGGTTCGCCAGTACAAATGGGTCAAGGCTTGGCACTGCCAAAAGCCTGATACATCAGCGCCCCCGCGTAGGAGCTGCCGCAGGCTGCGATCTTTTGACTTTGTTTTTAAAAACCAGGATCAAAAGATCGCAGCCTGCGGCAGCTCCTACCGGTTGAAGGCTGACATGCTCATTTGCTGCTATGGTTTTTGGCATGAGCCAGACCATCTCCCCCCCGCTGCTGAGCGCTCCGATTCCCACGCAGTCGCGCCTGTCGTTCTGCGAAGCCACCCCGCGCGACCTCAAGCGCTGGATCGCCGGCCTGCCCAAGGCCAACATCGGCGAAACCGCCCGCCAGTTGTACCAAGGCCTGGGCGAACTCAATCAATTGCTGACCCCCAGTGACAATCGCCTGCAACTGCTGGAGCTGCTGCGCCCCGAGGTGTATTTCGTCTGTCAGCATCTGGAGCGGCACTTCTTGCATCAGGCGATCATGCTCGATGACCGTTCGCGCAAGATCAGCAACCTGTGTCAGGCACTGCAAAGTCAGTTGGCCATCGGTTACAAACAGATCGTGCTGCGCATCGTGCCCAAGTACCACAAGGATCGTGCGGCGCTGGTCAGTCAGGCCCTGCAACGCGCCGCGCATGCGCTCAAGGGACAACTGCTGCGCGCCGCGCAGCTGTATAGCCCGGCGCCGGAGCAACTGTGGTTCGAGCTGCATCAGTTGTTTCGCTGCGCCTGTGGCTTGCAACTGCAACAGCGTCGGGTGCACGACGACCTGGCGAGCCTGACCACCGAGCTGAGCCTGGAGCAGACCTACATCGCCGCGCTGCTGCTGGGCAGCGCTCGTTGCAACCAACTGCGGCAGAACCAGATCGCCCGACTGGCTGAGGTGGTGGAACCGTGGAGCGCACTGCTCAAACTGCATCCTGGCAGCCCGGACGACGGGCTGTTCGCCATCAGCGCCGATCTGGACACCGGCCCGCGCTACCGCAGCATGTTTCGCAAGGAACAACAGGACACACTGCTCGGCGTCAATCCGCAGCCGCTGGTGAATGTCATCGAAGCGCATTTACTGCATCAGGAAACATCGACGCCGCTGCCTGTCCCGGCGGGTCTGAGCCTCGACACCCTGCAGCATCTACACGCCAGTTGGAGTCAGACCGCCGAGCGCAGTTTTCAGCGCACCCCCGGCCAGGGCAACCTGACCGTGTGCGTCGGCATGAGCGCCCTGCACTTCTACCTGGGAGGCGAACGCACTTTCAGTGATTTGCTCAAGCATCCCGGCGCCCGCGCGGCGAACTTCAGCCGCGCGGTGGCCAAGGGCGAAAAGGACAGTTGGAGCCAGGCGTTCGACGCCGCCCCGCAAAGCGGCGCTGATGAATTTCTGCCGTATGAAGAGATTCAGTACGACCATATCGGCGAAGACGAAAGCACAGCCGACCACACGCCGCACTACCCGACTTACACCTTGCCGGTGATCAACCATAGCCCCGGAGGTTATTGCCTGGGCTGGCCGAACGAGGTGCCCGCCGAGTTGCAGGCCGGGGAGATGGTCGGGATTCAGGACAGCTCGAATCAAGGCTGGAGCATTGCGGTAGTGCGCTGGATTCGTCAGGTACGCGGTGGCGGACCGCAAATGGGCCTTGAGCTGGTGGCGCCGCACGCCGAGCCCTGCGGTTTGCAACTGGTGCGTTCGCGGGACGATCACAGCCATTACTTGCGAGGCCTGCTGCTGCCCGAGATCAGTGCCATCGACTTGCCCGCGACCTTGCTGGCCCCGCGCCTGCCGTTTCAGGAAGGCAATAAAGTGCTGATCAACACCCATGGCGAAGAACACCGCGCCGGGCTGGATCGACGGGTGGCGAGTACGCACAGCTTCAATCAGTTTGCCTATCGCTCGCTGGAGGCCGCACGCAATGGCGGGGGCGAGGAGGATTTCGACTCGTTGTGGAAATCGCTTTAAAGCAAAAGATCGCAGCCTGCGGCAACTCCTACAGGAAAACGCGTATTCCAGTGTAGGAGCTGCCGCAGGCTGCGATCTTTTGATCTTTAATTACAACTGCCCGTCGCGATCGCGAAAGCCCAGCAAATACAGCACACCATCCAGCCCAAGGGTGGAAATCGCCTGCTTGGCCGACTGCTTGACCAGCGGTTTGGCGCGGAATGCCACACCCAGACCGGCAATCGCCAGCATCGGCAGGTCATTCGCACCGTCGCCGACGGCGATGGTCTGCTCCAGGCGCAAGCCTTCCTTGTGCGCCAGTTCCTTCAGCAGATCCGCCTTGCGCTGGGCATCGACAATCGGTTCGATCGCCACGCCGGTGCACTTGCCGTCGACCACTTCCAGTTCGTTGGCGAACACGTAGTCGATGCCAAGTTTGGCCTGCAATTGCTTGGCGAAGTACGTGAAGCCGCCGGACAGGATCGCGGTCTTGTAGCCCAGACGCTTGAGTTCGGCGAACAGGGTTTCCGCGCCTTCAGTCAGGCGCAGCGAGGCGCCGATCGAATCCAGTACGCTGACATCCAGGCCTTTGAGCAACGCCAGGCGCTCCTTGAAGCTGGCGCGGAAGTCCAGTTCGCCCGCCATCGCCCGCTCGGTAATGGCCGAGACTTGCTCGCCGACACCGGCGGCCTTGGCCAGTTCGTCGATGACTTCGGCTTCGATCAGGGTCGAGTCCATGTCGAACACCGCCAGACGCCGGTTGCGCCGGAACAGCGAGTCTTCCTGGAAGGCGATGTCGACGTTCAGCTCCTGGGCGACGCTGAGGAATTCGGCACGCAGCGCCTGCGGATCAGCCGCTTCGCCACGCACCGAGAACTCGATGCAGCCCTTGCCCTTGTCCGCCGGAGTGTCCAGCGGCATGCGACCCGACAGACGGTCGATATGGTCGATGTTCAGGCCATATTTGGCGGTGATCGAGCTGACCGCCTGCAATTGGCCGGCGGTCACTTTGCGGGTCAACAGGGTGACGATGTGGCGTTTCTTGCCCTGATTGCCCACCCATTGCTGGTAATCCTCTTCGGAAACCGGGGTGAAACGCACCTGCTGGTCGAGCTCGTAGCCCTTGAACAGGATGTCCTTGAGCACGGCTTTGCCTTGCTCGGAGTCGGGAATCTCGACCAGGATGCCGAACGACAGGGTGTCGTGGATCACCGCCTGACCGATGTCGAGAATGTTCACACCACCCTGTGCCAGAACGCCAGTAATGGCCGCAGTCAGACCCGGACGGTCGACTCCCGTGATGTTAATCAGGACGATTTCGCGCAACGCGCACCCCCGCAACTGGAAAAAAACCGCATTCTACCCACTTTCAGTGACCATCGGGCACCGCGAGCGCTTTGCCGGTCTAGGGCCTGTCGCTATACTGCGCGTCAACTTCACGGACAAAAGAGCCGAGCTCAGTGAACCGGCCCACGCCAGTTAAAACCGATAACTTCTTCCTGCTGATCTTCCGTGCACTGCGTCATCGCCGTGTGCCGATTGCATTGCGCATTGCCAGCCATAACGTGATCCTGGTCGCTCTGGCCCTGGTGATCTATGCCGGGGTGATGGGCTTGCAGTTCAAGCAGGCCATGCACGAGCAGGCCGACGCGCTGGGCGAAAGCCTGACTACGCAGACCGCCACCTCCGCCACTGAACTGTTGGTGTCCAACGACATCCTCAGCCTCAACGTGCTGCTCAACAACCTGACCAAGAACAAGCTGGTGGCCCACGCGGCCATCTATAGCGTGGACAACCGCATCCTCGCCGAATCCGGTCAGCGCCCCAAGCACAGCCTGTTGGGCGAAGCCGAAGGCATGTACGAGAGCAAGATCACCTTCCAGGACGTGACCGCCGGGCAACTGCGCATCAGCCTGGACATGGATCAGTTTCAGCAGCCGATGACCATCAGTCTGCAGAGCATGGGCATTCTCAGTGCGATCCTGTTGGCGCTGTCGCTGGCCCTGAGTCTGCGCATGGGCCGGTATCTGTCGACGCCGCTGCTGCAATTGCGCGTCTGGCTGCGCAACATCGACGAATACACCCCGGGCACCGACCGTCAGGACGAGATCGGCGATCTGGCGCGTCAGCTGCACGCCAACTTCGCCCCAGAGCCTGCGCCCAAACCCGAGCCCGAGCCGGAACCCGAGTTCGAAGAAGAGGATGAGCCAGAGTTCGAAGTGCGCAACCTGCGTGACCCGAGCTTTGACGAAACCCGCCCGATGGCTGCGCAAAAACCTGCACCGCGCCATGTGGTCAGCACCGTTGAAGACGATGAGGACGACGACGCTTTTGCTGACCTGCGCGACGAATCGCTGGATGCAGCGCCGCAACCGCTCACGCGCAAGGCCACGCCCAGCGTACCCCAGCACAGCGCGGTACTGGCCGTGCAACTGGGCTCGCAGGAACAACTGCGGCGCCTGCCGCGTGCCCGTCTGGAAGAGTTGCTGGAGCGCTACCGCGATTGCCTCGATCAGGCCGCTTCGCTGTATCAGGGCGAGATCGAAACCCTGAACGACGGCAGCACGCTGATGCTGTTCCACACCGAAGACAGCGGTGACGACTACCTGACCAATGCGATCTGCTGCGGTGAATTGCTGCGGGCGCTGGGCCATCAATTGCAGATCGAAGTCGCTGACAGCGGTATCACTCTGCAATTGCAGCTGGGCCTGACCCTGGGTGACGACCTGTTCGGTCTGAGCCAGATCGACTTGCTGCTGACCGACTCGGCCCAGGATGCCCTGGCCCTGTCGCAGCACAGCCGCAACCTGCTGCTGGTCGAGCGCAAGATCGGTGACGACGGGCTGATTCGCCAGCGTGCGCGGATCCGTCCGATCGCCAGCCCTGAGGGGGCTTGCTGTGTCGAGCGCTTGATGGAGCCGTATCCGTCGATGCTCGAGCGGCAACTGGCGCGGATGCATGAGCGCCGGGCGTAAGCTTCAGGCCTGATGCACAGAAGCCCGCAGACAAATGATTGTCTGCGGGCTTTTTTGTGGCCTGTACCGGCCCTTTCGCGAGCAAGCTCGCTCCCACAGTGGACGGTGGCTGCCACAGACCTTGTGAACACCTTCAAGACCTGTGGGAGCGAGCTTGCTCGCGAAGAGGCCCGCACTGACGGCAAAGATTTCCAGCCCCCAGACACAACAAAGCCCGCACAAGGCGGGCTCTGATTTGACGCTGATGCAGACTTAGAAGCGGAACACTTCCATATCGGTACGAATCGGCGAGGCCATCGGGATCTTTGGCTGTTTCTCGGCATCGGCTGCCGGCGCGGCCGGCTTTGGCGCCGCCTTGCGCGGTGCTTCGGCCACCGGAGGCTGGTTGGCCAATGGCTTGAGCGCCACCGACAACTGCTCGGCCAGACGCTGCAGCAGAATCCCCTGTGCTTGCACCTGAGAAGCCGTGGTCCCGGCATGCAACTCTTGCAGATGAACGATGCGGTTATCTCGCACCTGCCCACGACGGTCAATCAGACGCCATTGCGCATCGAGGATCGCCGGTTGTTTCTGACCGGAATCCAGTCGCGTGATGGTCAGCAATACCTGCACATCCGGCGTGAAGCCCAATGTTGCCGGTGCCAGCACCACACGCTGGCTGTCCAGATGACCCGCCACCTGTCGCATCAGCAATTGATCGATATCCGACGAAAGGCTGCCCGCCCAGCGACCATCGGTCGAGGCTTGCAGGCTGCCGTCGGGCTGACGCTGCAGCAGGGTTTCTCGTTGCAGGTAATCGGCCACGACGATCGGGCCCAACAAAACCGCCATGCCAGCGCTTTGCGCAGGCTGAACCGGACTTCCGCTGTCCAGTTGATACAGCGACACCGGCTGGTGAACGCTGCAGCCCGCCAGGCCCAAAACGCCAGCGAGCAGGAAAATAAGAGGGCGCAGAGCAGTCATCATCCCGTCCAGGTGGCCGCCACAAGGCTGACCACAGTGAAAATACTCAATAAATATGAAGAACGCTCGGCCACGCCGGCGCTTGGAAAGGCCATATCATCCGTGAATATGCGTTCCGACTCCAGCGCCAAAGCGTCGATCTACGCGTTAAATCGTAGTTCGACGCCTCTAGAAGGGCGTTTTCGCCTAATTGAGGTTTTCGACGAGCAGCGCATCCACCCGCTGAAAGCCCCTCGGGAGTTTATTCCCGCGACGTCCACGCTCACCTTTATAGTGTTCGAGGTCGTCGGCCTTCAGCGACAGGGTCCGTTTTCCGGCCTGCAGCACCAAGGTAGCGCCTTCCGGAAGTACGGCGATGTCCGTGACGTATTCTTCGCGACTGGCCACACGCTCGCCGGAAATTCCGATGATCTTGTTGCCCTTGCCCTTCCCTAATTGTGGCAGATCGCTGATTTTGAAGATCAGCAGGCGACCTTCGGTCGTGACCGAGGCCAGCCAGTTCTGCTCACGATCGGCCACTGGGCGCGGCGCGATGACTTTGGCGTTGTTCGGCAGGCTCAACAGGGCTTTACCGGCCTTGTTTTTGGCTTGCAGGTCTTCACCCTTGACCACGAAACCGTAACCGGCATCGGAGGCGATCACGTACAACGCATCGTCTTCGGGCATCAGCACGCATTCGAACGTGGCGCCGGGCGGCGGGGTCAGACGACCGGTCAATGGCTCACCCTGGCCTCGAGCCGACGGCAAGGTGTGCGCGGCCACCGAATAACTGCGACCGGTAGAGTCGATAAACACCGCAAACTGGTTGGAGCGCCCCGCCGCCGAGGTCTTGAAGCCATCGCCAGCCTTGTACGACAGGCCGGTAGCGTCGATATCGTGACCCTTGGCCGAGCGGATCCAGCCCTTTTCGGACAGCACGACGGTGACTTTCTCGTTCGGCAGCAGATCGTGTTCGGTCAGCGCCTTGGCTTCGGCACGCTCGACGATCGGCGAACGGCGATCATCACCGTAGGTTTCAGCGTCTTTCAGCAGCTCGGTGCGCACCAGCTTCTTCAGCTTGGCTTCGCTGCCCAGCAAGGCTTGCAGCTTGGCCTGTTCCTTGAGCAGTTCGTCCTGCTCGTCGCGCAGCTTCATCTCTTCCAGACGCGCCAACTGCCGCAACCGGGTGTCGAGGATGTAGTCGGCCTGGATTTCACTGAGGGCGAAGCGCTCGATCAGCTTGGCTTTCGGATGCTCCTCGGTGCGGATGATGTGGATCACTTCATCCAGATTGAGGTAAGCGATCAACAAACCGTCCAACAGATGCAGGCGGCGCTCGACCTTGTCGAGGCGGAATTGCAGGCGACGACGCACGGTCAGTACGCGGAACTCCAGCCATTCGACCAGCAATGCCCGCAGGTTTTTCAGCTGTGGCTTGCCGTCCAGCCCGATGATGTTGACGTTGACCCGGTAGGTCGATTCCAGCTCGGTGCTGGCGAACAGGTGCTGCATCAGCGCTTCGTGATCGACGCGGCTGTTGACCGGAATGATCACGATGCGGCACGGGTTTTCGTGGTCGGATTCGTCACGCAGGTCGGCGATCTGCGGCGCTTTCGACGGCTTGGCCTGCATCAGCGCGGCGATCTGCTCCAGCACCTTGGCCCCGGAGACCTGATGCGGCAGCGCGGTGACGATGATGTCGCCGTCCTCGACGTGGTACACGGCGCGCATGCGCACCGAGCCCTTGCCGGTTTCGTACATTTTCAGCAGGTCGGCACGCGGCGTGATGATTTCCGCTTCGGTCGGATAGTCCGGGCCCTGAATGTGTTCGCAGAGCTGTTCGACCGTGGCTTTCGGCTCATCGAGCAGGCGCACGCAAGCGGTAGCGACTTCGCGCAGGTTGTGCGGCGGTACGTCGGTGGCCATGCCGACAGCAATGCCGGTGGTGCCGTTGAGCAGGATGTTCGGCAAACGTGCCGGCAACACCAAAGGTTCCTGCAAGGTGCCGTCGAAGTTCGGCCCCCAGTCGGCCGTGCCCTGGCCCAGTTCGCTGAGCAGCACTTCGGAATAGCGCGACAGGCGCGCTTCGGTATAACGCATGGCGGCGAAGGACTTCGGATCGTCCGGCGCACCCCAGTTACCCTGACCGTCAACCAGCGTGTAGCGATAGCTGAACGGCTGGGCCATCAGCACCATCGCTTCGTAGCACGCCGAGTCGCCGTGCGGGTGGAACTTGCCGAGCACGTCACCGACGGTACGCGCCGATTTCTTGTGCTTGGAATCGGCGTCCAGCCCCAGCTCGCTCATGGCGTAGACGATACGCCGCTGTACCGGTTTCAGGCCGTCGCCGATATGCGGCAGGGCACGGTCCATGATCACGTACATGGAGTAGTTGAGGTAGGCATTTTCGGTGAAGTCAGCCAGCGAGCGGCGTTCTACACCGTCCAGGCTGAGATCAAGGGAGTCGCTCATGCGGGCCTCATCGGTTCGTTGTCTGGCGCAGCAGCATGGTGCCACCGCGCTGGGTGAATTCAAGTTTGTTCAGGGCGCTCATGCCGAGCAGCACCTGATCGCCATGCAGCCCCGGCGCCACCAGTGCGCGGACGTCCCGCAGCACGATGTCGCCCAGTTGCAGGCGGTCGATCTTTGTCCGGTAGCCCTGGCTCAGGCCGTTGGCCGTGCTCAGGGTCACACCGAAACCTTCTTCCAGTTTCAAGCGTTTGGCCAGATCCGCCGGGATCGCCACATCGGTGGCGCCGGTATCGAGCATGAACTCCACCGGCTCACCGTTGATCTGGCCACTGGCGACGAAATGCCCTTGGGCATTGCCCGCCAGTTTTACTTCGACCACGCCGTCATGCTGCTCGGACGTGACCACCACATTCGGATTCTGCTGACGTTCTTCCCACTGGCCGAAAAACCGTGTGGCCAGAAACAGTCCCGCGCACCAGGCCAGAATCATCAACACCCGGCCGGCGCGTTTGCCCGGCGGTTGTTGACTCACGGTTTGGCGCTCCAGCCACCTTCAGGCGCTGCGAAGCGCCAGACGATGGGCCGAACCTCACCGTCGGCGCGCGGGCCGAAATTATTGTCGATACCGACCCACGCCCCCTCCGCATCAACGATCAGCGCTTCTTCCAACCCGAAGTTCTGCGAATAACGGCGGTTGGCCTGCAACAGTTCAGCAGCGTACGACCAGCAACGCTCGACCCTGGCAGTCTGCGCATCGCGTCGACAAATCTGGAAGGCGTTGCGTTCAAGGGTAAACAATTTGCCGTTGAACAATGAAAGGTCGGAAAAGTCGCGGTCGACCGCTTTAGCGTGCGGGAACTGCGGCGGCTGCATCTCCTTGCCACCCTCGCTGAGCAACACGCAACGACCGTCGCAATCCCACACGGTCTGCTGACGCTTGATCAGCAGCAAGCCACGGTTTTGCCGTTCGCCGGCCAGCCACATCTGATCGCCCGCCGGGTTGATCGCCAGACCTTCGAAGATCGCGTTGAAATGCAGGAGCATGCCACTGGCCCGCGCTTCGCGAACCATCATCGGCGAAATCTTCAGCCAGTTGACCGGGCCGCTGACGGGCACCTGCAAGACCGCCGCGTGGCCCTCGCTGACAATGTAGCGATTGCCGGCGCTGTCGCAGCTGATGCCTTCGAAATCCAGGTCGCCACCGCGCACGAACGACGCGGCCCAATTGCGCGAGCGCAATCCCCACGGCAAACCGGTCTCCGGCACCAGAGGCACGTCGATGTGCAAGGCTTCGGCCTGCCAGACCTGATCGGCGGTATTGAGCCGGTAGATCTGATCGTCATCACGGTCCGACACCGCCCACAACTCGCTGCCACACATGGCCAGCCCCGACAGGTTGCCGCCGCGCATGCCGTCGACCGGGTGTTCGGAGAGCACGCGCAACTCCTGCAGCGGTTCGGCCGACACGCTCATCGCACTCAGCAGCAAGGCACCCGCCAAGGCCCAGCCAAACCGCATCAGGCCAGCACCTCGGCGAGGTTGCCCTTGGATTCGAGCCAGGTCTTGCGGTCACCGGCGCGTTTCTTCGCCAGCAGCATGTCCATCATTTCCGAGGTTTGGGCAAAATCGTCGCCCAGTGTCAGCTGCACCAGACGCCGGGTGTTCGGGTCCATGGTGGTTTCGCGCAGCTGTGGCGGGTTCATTTCACCCAGGCCTTTGAATCGGGTGACCTGTGGCTTGCCGCGTTTCTTCTCGGCCACCAGACGGTCGAGAATCCCGTCGCGCTCGGCTTCGTCGAGGGCGTAGTAGATCTCTTTGCCGAGGTCGATGCGGTACAGCGGCGGCATTGCCACGTAGACGTGCCCGGCATCCACCAGCGGGCGGAAGTGCTGGACAAACAGCGCACACAGCAGCGTGGCGATGTGCAGACCGTCGGAGTCGGCGTCGGCGAGGATGCAGATCTTGCCGTAGCGCAGCTGGCTCATGTCCGTGGCGCCCGGATCGACACCGATGGCCACGGCAATGTTGTGCACTTCCTGGCTCGCCAGCACTTCGCTGCCGTCGACTTCCCAGGTGTTGAGGATCTTGCCGCGCAACGGCAGGATCGCCTGGAATTCCTTGTCCCGCGCTTGCTTGGCGGAACCACCGGCGGAATCACCTTCGACCAGGAACAGCTCGGAGCGCATCGGATCCTGCCCGGCACAGTCAGCCAGTTTGCCCGGCAGCGCAGGGCCTTGGGTGACGCGCTTGCGCTCGACTTTCTTGCTCGCCTTGAGGCGGCGACCGGCGTTGTTGATCGCCAGTTCGGCCAGCGCCAGACCGGTTTCCGGATTGGCGTTGAGCCACAGGCTGAAAGCGTCCTTGACCACACCGGAAACGAACGCCGCCGCTTCACGGGACGACAGGCGCTCTTTGGTCTGGCCGGAGAACTGCGGTTCCTGCATCTTCATCGACAGCACGAAAGCGATGCGTTCCCAGACGTCTTCCGGCGCCAGCTTCACGCCGCGTGGCAGCAGGCTGCGGAATTCGCAGAACTCGCGCATCGCGTCGAGCAGACCCTGACGCAAACCGTTGACGTGGGTACCGCCCTGCGCCGTCGGGATCAGGTTGACGTAGCTTTCCTGCACCGCGTCGCCACCTTCCGGCAGCCACAGCAGCGCCCAGTCCACCGCTTCTTTATTACCGGCCAGGCTGCCGCAGAACGGCTCGTCCGGCAGGCGTTCGAATTCGCTGACCGCGTCCACCAGATAGGAGCGCAGGCCGTCTTCGTAATGCCACTCGACTTTCTCGCCGGTGCCTTTGTCTTCGAAGCTGACCAGCAGCCCCGGGCACAGCACAGCCTTGGCCTTGAGCACATGCTTGAGGCGGCTGATGGAGAATTTCGGTGAGTCAAAATATTTCGGATCCGGCGCGAAGTACACGCTGGTGCCGGTGTTGCGCTTGCCGACGGTACCGACGATTTCCAGTTCGGTGGCCTTGAAGCCATCCTTGAAAGTCATCTGGTATTCGTTGCCGTCACGCTTCACCCGTACCCGGACTTCGGACGACAAGGCGTTGACCACGGAAATACCCACCCCGTGCAGACCGCCGGAGAACTGGTAGTTCTTGTTGGAAAACTTGCCGCCCGCATGCAGCTTGGTGAGGATCAGCTCGACACCCGACACACCCTCTTCCGGGTGAATGTCGACCGGCATGCCGCGTCCGTCGTCGCTGACTTCCAGCGAGTGATCGGCGTGCAGAATCACCTGCACCGATTTGGCGTGGCCGGCCAGGGCTTCGTCGACACTGTTGTCGATGACTTCCTGGGCGAGGTGGTTCGGCCGACTGGTGTCGGTGTACATGCCGGGGCGTTTGCGCACCGGGTCGAGGCCCGAGAGGACTTCGATGGCGTCGGCGTTATAAGAGCTAGCGCTGGGAGTGGCCATAGGGTCTCGTCGTCAGTGATTCAATGAAAAAGGGGCAAGACGTCACAGTGCGGTGAAATCAATTGCCTGGTACAAATCGGCGCCAATGCCGGCAAAACTCAGCAACGCCGGCAATTGTCCGGCAAACCCTTGGAAACCATGGTCGCCGCCGGCCTGAATGCGCAAGGCGCAGGCCCGGTAATACTGCTGGGCGAGGCGATAGTTCAGTGTTTCATCGCCGGTCTGCAACCACACCTGATAGCGCTGCGCATCCACGGGTGCCGGCACTTCCAGCTCGGCCAGGGCCGTCACATGGTCATGGGTCAGTTCCCAGGTCTCATCGGTATACAGGTTTTTCTGCGTGCCCAGGTAGCCGTCGAACATCCGGTGCGGGCTGACCGCCGGGTTGACCAGCAGGGCTTTCAAGCCGTGGCGCTCAGCCAAGTGAGTCGCATAGTAGCCGCCGAGTGAGCTTCCCACCAGCAACGGCCGGCCCAGCTCGGCAATCGCCTGCTGCAACTGACCGATGGCTTCACGCGGGTGGTGATGCAGCGCCGGGACACGCAATTGCTCGCTCAAACCCAGCCGTTCCATCACCTCGACCAGCTGACAGGCCTTTTTCGAGGCTGGCGCGCTGTTGAAACCGTGGATATAGAGGATCGAACCGGACATTGGAGCTCCCTGAGTGTCGGCGAAAGATAGCGGAGTTTACAGGGAGTCGCGGTGGGATGGGCCATACAAATGATGTGCATGCCCTGTAGCAATGCTGCCCTCCCGACCCCGCTACCTCCTGTAGGAGCTGCCGAAGGGGGGGGTCAGTAGCCGTTGGAGCCGTAATCGACGGTGAATTGGAAGTCGGTAACGCGCTCGACACCGGTTTCCAGCCGCCCGTCCGGCAACAGCCGCAACCAGCGATAGCCCGGCGCCTGTTCGCCGACCTTGAAGTCGTGACTGCCCGGTTCGAACTGGATGCAGGTCGACGGTGAAGCCATCAACCGCACGCCGTTGCGGTCGCGGTCGATTTCCTGATGCACATGCCCCCACAGCACCGCGCGCGCCTGTGGAAAACGATCGAGCACGTCGAAAAACGCTTCCGGGTTGCGCAAGCCGATCGGCTCCATCCACGGGCATCCAATCGACACCGGATGATGATGGAAACACACCAGATGATGGCGCTCCGGCGCTTCGCTCAACGAACGGGCCAGCAACTGCAACTGATCATCCTGCAGATACCCCGGCACCGAGCCCGGCACCGCCGAATCGAGCAAGGTCACGCGCCAGTTGCCGACATCGACCACCGATTCCAGCAATGCACTTTGCACCGCGGCCTGAGCCATGATTTGCGGCTCATCGTGATTGCCGGGAATCCAGCGCGCCGGCGCATCGATCTGCGCGGTCATCTGGCGAAACAGTTGATACGACTCAAGTGTTCCGTCCTGTGACAAATCACCCGTGGCCAGCATCAGGTCAATCCGCGGCTGCTGCTTGAGTACCTGCTCAATGACCTTTTGCAGACTCTCGCGGGTGTTCATGCCCAGCAGCGTGCCGTCCGCCTCGGCGAACAGGTGACTGTCGGATAACTGCACCAGCAACGCCGGATCGGCGGTGGTCAATGTGGATACGCTCGGCAAGGCGTTCTCCCAGGGCAAAAGCACGGAATCGGTTGAGTGCCGCAATTATGCTGGGGGATGGTGCAAAGGGGAAACCGGCGAACCGGACGCAGTTCACAACTAGCGTACGACTTCGTACTCGTGCCCCAGGGCCAGGCAATGGCTCAGCCATTCCCCCAGGAACAGATTGAGCTGGGCCTTTTCATCCGGCTGATGCATCGCGGCGTTCGGGTAAGGATAGATGCCGCGAAAGCGTCGTGCATGTTCGGCGCTGATCACCTCGGCCATGCGCGCATCGTGATAGACCTGCACCTCCAGTTGGGGCACCGGCAACCACGGCAGACTGTGCTCCTGGCGCACCTGCAAAGTGGTGGTGTACGGGCAGGTCTGCAGCACTTCGAGGGCCAGCACGCCGAGCATCTGCTCGCCCTGGGTCACGGCGATGCGCCGCGCTTCGGGGTCGTTGCGCATGTCCGGCACCAGTCGCATCAGGCGCGCGTAGTTGGCCTCGCAGGCGGCTTGCAGCCCCGCAAGGTCAACTCGATAACGATCGCGCAGCTTGTTTACGACCATAACCCCCTCACTTCGGCGCGGTTCAGCGCCAGCCATTGCAAGGCGATGATGCTCGCCGCATTGGCAATGCGTCCGTCACGGACGGCCTGCAAGGCATCTTCAAAGGCCCAGACCGTAACGCGGATATCTTCTGCTTCTTCCTCCAGCCCGTGCAGGCCGCCTGCGCCGTCGGTGCTGCAGTGCCCCAGGTACAAATGCACGAATTCGTTGCTGCCGCCCGGCGACGGAAAATATTTGGTCATCGGCCACAGGGCTTTGATGTCCAGTCCAGCTTCCTCCTGTGCCTCGCGGTGAGCAACTTCTTCCGGCACTTCAACTTTGTCGATCAGACCGGCGACCAGCTCAACCAGCCACGGGTTGTCGGTCTTGCCCATGGCCCCGACGCGAAACTGCTCGAGCAGCACCACTTCGTCACGCTGCGGATCGTACGGCAGCAGGCACACGGCATCGTGACGCACGAAGACTTCGCGGTTGATCTCGCGGCTCATGCCGCCGGCGAACAGCTCATGGCGCAGGTGCAAACGGTCGAGCTTGTAGAAGCCCTCGTAGCAGCGCTCGCGCTTTACGACGTCGACGTTGGCCGGAGTGGCGTTGGCAAAATCTGTCATGAGCATCCTCTCTTACTGCAAATCCCGATACGAGGCGCCTTGTGGTGACCGGCAACCTCGACTTCGCGCCATCCTAACGCGCCGGTGATGATTGATGCAGCCCCTTTACCGTCAGCGGGATGGACGGTGGCGGCGAAACCCACTCTAATTAGCTTAGTGGCGAACTGACTGCCTCGGCGAGAGTCGAAGCGGATAACTTTTTGCCTTCCCCTGTTTCAGAAAGGACGCCCATGTCGCTTTTCAAAATTGCCTCCGTGGCCGCCATCGCCCTGACCCTGGGTGCCTGCGCCAACCTGTTCCAGCCCAACTACCGCACGCCGCTGGAAACCACCCGCGACGCCTCGGAAACCCTGAAACCCGGCTGTTCCAACCCTGATTGTCCGCTGGTGAATATCGATACCGTGCACTTCGCGGCCGAGCCTGCACTGGACGGCATTATCGAAAAGCGCCTGCTGCAAATGACCCGCACCGAGCAAAACGCAGCGGTCGCGCCAACCCTGGCGGCCTATCGTGATCAATTCCTGCGCACCGCCGGCCCGCGCAACAGCAGCTATCTGCAGGCCAAGGTACGCGAGCAGCATGACGGCTTGGTGATCATCGAACTGTCGAGCTACCTCGACACCGGCGGCGCCCATGGCACCCCGGGGCGCGGCTTCATCAACTACTCGCGTCAGCAGCACAAAGTGCTGAACCTGTCGGACATGTTGCTGCCGGGTCAGGAAGACGCGTTCTGGAAGGCTGCGCAGGTGGCGCACAACAGCTGGCTGATCAGCACCAAGCTCGATCAGGAAGCGGATTTCGTGAAGAGCTGGCCGTTCGTGAAAACCCCGAACGTGGCGCTGACCTACGGTGGCGTGATCCTCAAGTACGACGTGAGCACCATCGCGCCTTACGCGCTGGGCCACGTCGAACTGAAGATTCCTTACCCGCGTCTGAACGGCATCCTCAAACCCGAGCTGTTTCCCGGCCGTAACTGAAAGCCCGGCCCAGCACCAGTTGCAACAGCCCTGCCAGCACCAGTGCCGGCAGGGTCGCGCCGACATCCGGATACAGATTCGCCAGCAAGTGGTAGGTGCTGATCCCGCCCAGCCATGCCAACAGCGCCGGCCAGCGCAATGCGGCTGACGCCACGTAGGCGCTGCGCTTGCGCAGGATGAAGTGATCCACCAGCACTACGCCGAACAGCGGCGCGAACACCGAGCCGATCAGCAACAGGAAGTTCTGGTACTGCGCCAAGGGCGCCAGCAGTGCAATCAGGGTGCAGATCACGCCGATGGCCAAGGCCAGATGCTCGACCTTCAAACGCAACAGAATCCCGCTGGAAACCGCTGCCGAATGAATGTCGGCGAACGCGTTTTCCGACTCATCCAGCAGAATCAGCAACAGCGGAATGCCCAGACCGGCCCCGGCCAGTGCCAGCAGCAACGCATTGACCTCACCGCTTGGCGCAAACGCCAGGGTGTAGGCCACGCCGAGACTCATCAACCAGAAGTTGCCGACGAAGAAACCGATCGCCGTGCCGCCGAATACGTTTTTCGCGCGCTTGCCGAAACGCGAGTAGTCGGCGATCAGCGGCAGCCACGACAGCGGCATCGCGATGGCAATATCGAAGCCCACGGCAAACGGCATCGAACCGTCCCCCGCACGCGCCCAGAGTGCCGCCAGATCCGCCTTGGCGAACAGATTCCAGGTCAGCCAGATGCACGCCGCCAGGATCAGCCAGATACCCCATTTGCGCAGGATCTTGCGCACGAACGTCAGCGGCCCGCTGACCGCGAGCAAAGTCGCCAGCGCACCGAAGCACAACGTCCAGAGCATCGGACTGGCCCACAGCGAACCTTCGCTGAACGCGCGAGTGCCGAGCAGGCTGGCGGCATCACGCATGACGATGATTTCGAACGAGCCCCAACCGATCAGTTGCAGCAGGTTGAGCAGCGCCGGCAGGCTTGCGCCTTTGCTACCGAGGCTCAGTTTCAGTGCGGCCATCGATGACAGGCCGGTGTCGCTGCCGATCACGCCGACGGCGGCCAGCAGCAAAACGCCAACCAGCGTGCCGAGGAAAATCGCCAGCAGCGAACCGGAAAGGCCCAGACCAGGCGCGAGCAACGCGCCGGTCTGCAATACCATCAAGCCGATGCCGAGGGAGAACCACAGGGAAAACAGATCGCGACCGCCGAATACTCGCTTGTCGGCGGATACGGCGAGGTCGGGGGAATAAGTGCCGGGTTGAATGCTCAAGGTGTTATCTCAGAGGGACATTTGTTGTTGTGTGTGATCAAGCTGGCCCACTTGTGGCGAGGGGATTTATCCCCGATGGGCTGCGCAGCAGCCCCAAAACCTGAGAATGCGGTACATCTGAAGGACCCGGTTCTCAAAATTGCGACTGCTGCGCAGTCGATCGGGGATAAATCCCCTCACCACAAAAGATCAGTCAGGGATCAGACTTTTTTATACAGCTGACTGCCTTCCTTCTTGAACCGCTCGGCCTGTTCCGCCAGGCCTTGGGCGACGTCCACGTCGACCGCGTCGATCCGCTGGTTGGCCGCGTATTCGCGGACTTCCTGAGTGATCTTCATCGAGCAGAACTTCGGCCCGCACATCGAACAGAAATGCGCGACCTTGGCCGAATCCTTCGGCAGGGTTTCGTCGTGATACGAACGCGCGGTGTCCGGATCCAGACCGAGGTTGAACTGGTCTTCCCAACGGAATTCGAAACGCGCCTTGCTCAAAGCGTTGTCGCGAATCTGCGCGCCTGGATGCCCTTTGGCCAAGTCCGCTGCGTGGGCGGCGATCTTGTAGGTGATGATCCCGGTCTTCACGTCATCCTTGTTCGGCAGACCCAAGTGCTCCTTCGGTGTCACGTAGCAGAGCATGGCGCAACCGAACCAGCCGATCATTGCCGCACCGATACCCGAGGTGATGTGGTCGTAACCCGGGGCGATGTCGGTGGTCAGCGGACCGAGGGTGTAGAACGGCGCCTCGTCGCAGCACTCCAGCTGCTTGTCCATGTTCTCCTTGATCAACTGCATCGGCACGTGGCCCGGGCCTTCAATCATGCATTGCACGTCATGTTTCCAGGCGATCTTGGTCAGCTCGCCGAGGGTTTCCAGTTCGCCGAATTGCGCTTCGTCGTTGGCGTCGGCAATCGAGCCCGGACGCAGGCCATCGCCCAGCGAGAAGCTGACGTCGTAGGCCTTCATGATTTCGCAGATTTCGTCGAAGTGGGTGTAGAGGAAGTTCTCTTTGTGGTGCGCCAGGCACCACTTGGCCATGATCGAACCGCCACGGGACACGATGCCGGTCACGCGCTTGGCGGTCAGCGGCACGTAGCGCAACAGCACACCGGCGTGGATGGTGAAGTAGTCGACGCCCTGCTCGGCCTGTTCGATCAGCGTGTCGCGGAACAGCTCCCAGGTCAGGTCTTCAGCAACGCCGTTGACCTTCTCCAGCGCCTGATAGATCGGCACAGTGCCGATCGGCACCGGCGAGTTGCGGATGATCCACTCGCGGGTTTCGTGAATGTGTTTGCCAGTGGACAGGTCCATCACCGTGTCCGAACCCCAGCGAATGCCCCAGGTCAGTTTCGCCACTTCTTCTTCGATGGACGAACCCAGGGCGCTGTTGCCGATGTTGCCGTTGATCTTCACCAGGAAGTTGCGGCCGATGATCATCGGTTCCAGTTCGACGTGGTTGATGTTGGCCGGAATGATCGCGCGACCACGGGCGATCTCTTCGCGGACGAACTCAGGGGTGATTTCTTTCGGGATGCTCGCGCCGAAGCTGTGGCCGGCGTGTTGCTGAGTCAACAGGCCGGCAGCTCGGGCCTCTTGCAGCTTCATGTTTTCGCGGATGGCGACGTATTCCATCTCGGCGGTGATGATGCCTTTGCGCGCGTAGTGCATCTGGCTGACGTTGGCCCCGGCCTTGGCGCGGCGCGGGTTGTTGACGTGAGCAAAACGCAGTTTGGTCAGCTCCGGATCGGCCAGACGTTCCTGACCGAAGCTGGAGCTCAGGCCTGGCAGACGCTCGGTGTCGCCACGGTCATCGATCCACGCCGAACGCACGTCGCCCAGACCTTTGCGCACGTCGATCACCACGTTCGGATCGGTGTACGGGCCCGAGGTGTCGTAGACGGTGACCGGCGCGTTGATTTCGCCGCCGAAGTCGGTCGGCGTCACATCGAGGGTGATTTCGCGCATCGGCACGCGGATGTCCGGGCGCGAGCCCTGAACGTAGACTTTTTGCGAACGGGTGAACGGCTGAACCGACTGCTCATCGACCTTGGCCGAGTCACTCAGGTTGATCGCGTTTTTTGCTTTTGTAGTCATCACGGGCTCTCCAGACAGCATCCAGGCAATGGATTGTCGGAGCAGAACCTGAAAGGCACGGACGCACCAGGACTGGTGCTGTGCATCGTCGTCGAGCGTTCGATTGTCGAACAATTTTCCCGGACGAAGCACAAGAGGACTCGCCGGGTGACGAGAAATCTTGTTCCCTACGCAGGCGCTAACCTGATCAGGTTCAACGGGATCCGAAATTATTCGATCTCAGCCTCATAGCAAGGCACCCCGACAAGAACCCGGCCAGTCTAGACACAACCGGCGAAGAACGCCAACACCGCGGCAAACACCATGATGAATGGCGCAATTACCGGGACTTGCAGGATTGTTGCCGCACGTTTGCACAACTACACTCGCTTTGCCCTGCGCACCTTGACGCTGTCGGGGCCGCGCCGTAGCCTTGGCGCGCACATTATTTTCGTAATATTTTTGCTAGGGATCGCCTCATGCTGCGCAAACTTTCACTGGCTCTTGCCGTGTCTTGTGCGTCCAACGCAATGGCCTGGGCAGCAGAAGCGCCCTTGTCGACCAAGACCGATCTGGTCAGCGTCTATCAGGAAGCCGTCGACAACAACGCCGATCTGGCCGCCGCCCGCGCCCAGTACGGCGCGCAGAAAGAAGTGGTGCCACAGGCCCGTGCCGGCTTGCTGCCGAACCTGTCCGGCGGCGCCGAAGTGGCGGATGTGCGCACCTCGATCGACCAGCCTTCAGCCATTGCCAATCGCAGCGCGCATTCCTATCAGGCGACCCTGGCCCAGCCCTTGTTCCGTGCCGACCGCTGGTTCCAGTATCAGGCCGCCAAGGACGTCAACGAACAGGCCGCCCTGCAACTCTCGGCCAGCGAACAGAACCTGATCCTGCAATCAGCCGAAAGCTACTTCAACGTGCTGCGCAGCCAGGACAACCTGGCTTCGACCAAGGCAGAAGAAGCCGCGTTCAAGCGTCAGCTCGACCAGTCCAACGAGCGCTTCGATGTCGGCCTGTCGGACAAGACCGACGTCCTGCAATCACAAGCCAGCTACGACACCGCGCGTGCCAACCGGATCGTTGCCCAGCGTCAGGTCGACGATGCCTTCGAAGCGCTGATCACCCTGACCAACCGTCAGTACAACTCGATTCAGGGCATCGTCCATACGTTGCCGATCCTGCCGCCGACACCCAACGACGCCAAGGCCTGGGTTGACACCGCCGCCAAACAGAACCTCAATCTGCTGGCGAGCAACTTTGCGGTCAGCTCCGCCGAACAGACCCTCAAGCAGCGCAAGGCCGGCCACTTGCCGACCCTCGACGCCGTGGCCAAATACGAAAAGGGTGACAACGACGCCCTCGGCTTCGCCAACCCGAACGCCTTCGGCATGCCGTACGGTGGCAACGTCGATCAACGCACGCTGGCGTTGCAACTGAACATTCCGATCTACAGCGGCGGGCTGACCAGTTCGCAAGTGCGCCAGTCCTATGCGCAACTGGATCAGAGCGAACAGCAGCGCGAAGCCCTGCGCCGGCAGATCGTCGAAAACACCCGCAACCTGCACCGCGCGGTGAACACCGATGTCGAGCAGGTACAGGCGCGGCGCCAGTCGATCATTTCCAACCAGAGCGCGGTGGAAGCCACGGAAATCGGTTATCAGGTGGGGACGCGCAACATCGTCGACGTGCTCGATGCTCAGCGTCAGCTGTACACCTCGGTGCGCAACTACAACAACACCCGATACGACTACATCCTCGACAACCTGCGCTTGAAGCAGGCGGCGGGGACGTTGAATCCGGGTGATCTGGAAGACCTGCGACGTTATTTGAAGGCCGACTACAACCCGGACAAGGATTTCCTCCCGCCGGATCTGGCCAAGGCCGCCGAAGCACAGCTCAGGGCGCGGCCGTAAACAATCTGAATAAATCCCCTGTGGCGAGGGGATTTATCCCCGATTCGACTGCGCAGCAGTCGTAAACCCGGCTTACCCGATCTGACTGAATCACCGAGGTGAATGGTTTGGGGCTGCTGCGCAACCCATCGGGGATAAATCCCCTCGCCACAATGTTCCAGGCGACTATTTGATTAACCGGCCCAGCCCATCCAGCAGCCGCTGCAACGCTCCCTGATTACGCCGCATCACTGCCAGCCCGGCCTCGGCCATGCGCTGGGCATCGCGCGGCAATTCGAACAGGCGCTGCACTTCCACCGCCAGCCCTTCGGCGTCATCCACTTCGGCCAACGCCCCGGCTTCACGCAATTGCGCGGCGATGTCGAGGAAGTTGAACAGGTGCGGGCCGCTGAGCACCGGTTTTGCCAACGCCGCTGGCTCCAGCAGATTGTGTCCTCCGTTCGGCACCAGACTGCCGCCAACGAAGGCACTGTCCGCCAACGCGTAAAGAAACAGTAATTCGCCCATGGTGTCGCCGAGCAACACCGCGGTGTTTGCCTCAACATTGGCACCGGTGGAACGACGCACCGTGGCAAACCCTTCGCGCTGGCACAACTCGAACACCGAATTGAAACGCTCGGGATGACGCGGCACCAGAATCAGCAGCGCATTCGGGTAGTTAGCCAGCAGGCGACGATGGGCGTCGAGCACCACTTCGTCTTCGCCATCGTGGGTACTGGCAGCGATCCACACCGGGCGCTCCAGCGCCTGCCATTGGCCGCGCAACTCATGGGCGCGCTGCAGCAGTTGCGGGTCGATGGTCAGGTCGAACTTGATCGAGCCAGTGACCTCGACCGTCTGCGGACGCGCGCCGAGATCTCGGAAGCGCTGGGCTTCAGCCTCGGTCTGCACCGCAAAAAAACTCATTTCAGCGAGCATCGGCGCGGTCAGCTTGCTGAAGCGCCCATAGCCCCGCGCCGAACGCTCGGACAGACGACCGTTGGCCAGCGCCACCGGGATCCCGCGTTTGGCACACTGATGAATGTGGTTGGGCCACAGTTCGGTTTCCATGATCACCGCGAGTTTCGGTTTGGCGTGATCAAGAAAACGCGCCGCTGCGCACGGCAAGTCGTATGGCAGATAGCAATGCTGGATGCGCGGCTCGCTGGCGAACAGTGCCTGTATGCGCTCCGATCCGGTCGGGGTCATGCAGGTCACGGTGATCGGCAGCTGCGGATAACGTTGCAGCAAGGCGCGAATCATCGGTGCAGCGGCGATGCTCTCTCCCACCGATACTGCATGCACCCAGATGCCTCCGGGTCGCAGTGACGGCATGCCGTAAGAGAAGCGCTCGCCAATCCGTTTGGCATACGCCGGAGCCTTGCGCGAGCGCAGCCACAGCCGAATTGCCACCAATGGCAGCCCCAGGTAAAACAGCGCGGTGTAGAGAGTTCTATTCATGGCGGCGGAGTTTATCGACTTTTGTCGCCGATCGCCCGCAAGTGCACGGCAAAACGTTCCGCCAGCCACCTTGCGGCAGGGCCGAGCGGTTCGTCGCGGCGCCAGACCAGTTCCACCACCAGCGCCGGCGGCGTCCACTCACTGTCCAGCTCAACCATCAGGCCCTGATAGGCTGAATACTGCACCACATGCCGGGGCAGCCACGCCCAGCCAAGATCCCGCACCAGCCATTCGGCCATCACATAGAAACTGTCGGCACGCCACACCTGCGGGCTGGCTGGCTCGTTGCCGGGATAGACGCTGGTTTGCGTCGACATCAGCAATTGCCGATGCTGCGCCAGCTGCTGGCAGGTGACGTAGGACTGCGTCGCCAACGGATGATTGATGCCGCAGACGGTGACCATTTCCACCCGCCCCAAGACCCGACGTTCCAGCGCTTCGGGGATCTCATCGTGATAGAACAGCAGGCCCAGATCGGCACGGCGTTCGACCAGTTTGCGCGCCACTTCGCCCTGAGCGGCGCTGGTCAGTTGCACTTCGAGGCTAGGAAATTGCCCGGCCAGCGCATCGAAGCTTTCCACCAGTGCCTGATAAGGCATGGCCTCGTCCTGGGCCACGCGCAACTGCGCTTCCTGACCGCGCATCATCGCCATCGCCCGACCGTTCAGACGCTCGCATTGACGCAACACTTCTCGCGCCTCTTCGAGCAGCGCCTCGCCGGCTTCGGTGAGTCGGGGCTGGCGACCACTGCTACGCTCGAACAGGCAGACGCCCAGATCATCTTCCAGCAGGGCAATCGCGCTGCTGATGGCTGACTGCGCCTTGCGCTGCTGACGTGCGACGGCGGAGAACGAGCGCTGTTCGGCGACGCTGACGAAGGCGCGCAATTGTTCCAGATTCCACTGGGTATTCATCGATCGACCCATCTTCAAAACAGATAGGTAATGACTTTACCGCATCTGGCGAATCACTAGAATGCCGCCTCAGCAAGCAACGTTTTACATGAGGATCTACACATGAACGCCTACGCCTTCCTGGCTATCGCCATCTGCGCCGAAGTGATTGCCACCGTTTCGATGAAAGCGGTCAAAGGCTTGAGCACTCCGCTGCCGCTGATCCTGGTGATCGTCGGCTACGGGATCGCCTTCTGGATGCTGACCCTCGTTGTCCGCACCGTGCCGGTGGGTGTCGCCTACGCCGTGTGGGCGGGCATGGGCATCGTCATGGTCAGCGTCGCGGCGCTGTTTATTTATGGACAAAAGCTGGACGTGCCGGCAATGCTCGGGATGGCGCTGATCGTGCTCGGCGTGGTGGTCATCCAGTTGTTTTCCAAGACTGCCGGGCATTGAAGAAAAAGATCGCAGCCTTCGGCAGCTCCTACATTGGAATGCATATCCCTGTAGGGGCTGCCGAAGGCTGCGATCTTTTTTCGCCTCTGAGCTCCGATCCCCGAGTCTGTATACTGCGCCCTCGTCTTGAACACTGAGGTCGTTGCATGCCATCCGTTATTTCCACCGACGTTCTGATTGTCGGCGCTGGTGTCGCCGGCCTCTGGCTGAACGCGCGTCTGCGCCGCCAGGGTTTTTCGACCGTGCTGGTGGAAAGCGCCAGCCTCGGCGGCGGGCAGAGTGTGAAGTCCCAGGGCATCATCCACGGTGGCGCCAAATATGCGCTGCACGGTGCACTGACCGGCGCCTCGGAAGCCATCGCCGACATGCCGCGCCGCTGGCGTGAGGCGCTGGCCGGCAACGGCGAGCTGGACCTGTCCGGCGTGCGCGTGCTGTCCGAAGCGCATTACCTGTGGTCGCCCGGCACCCTCGCCGGCAACCTCACCAGTTTCTTCGCCAGTAAAGCCGTACGTGGCCGAGTCGATCAGGTCAAGGGCGATCAACTGCCGCCGGCGCTGCAAGACAAGCGCTTCAAAGGCAAGGTCTATCGCCTCGCCGAACTGGTGGTCGACGTGCCGAGCCTGATCCAGCGTCTGGCCGATCTGGCCGGTGACGGTCTGCTCGCCGGACAAACCATCGAGCCGCTGCTGGAAGCGGGCGTGCTGGTCGGCCTGAAGGTCGACGGCCGCGAGATTCGTGCCCAGCGCATCGTGCTCAGCGCAGGGGCCGGCACCGCGCAGTTGCTGGAACATCTGGGCCTGACCCAACCGGCGATGCAACGCCGACCGCTGCACATGATCATCGCCAAAGGCCCAAGCCTGAAGCCGCTGTACGCCCATTGCCTGGGTGGCGGCACCAAGCCGCGCATCACCGTCACGACTCACCCGGCCGCTGATGGCAACTGGGTCTGGTACCTGGGCGGCGACATTGCCGAAAGCGATGGCGTGGCCCGCGAGCCTGCCGAACAGATCGCCACCGCGCAGAAAGAACTCGGCCAATTGCTGCCGTGGATCGACCTGAGCCAGGTGCAATGGGCGACCTTGCGGGTGGATCGCGCCGAACCGCTGCAAACCGGCCTGACCCGCCCGGACAACGCTTTCCTTGCCGAGCAGGGTCGCCTGCTGGTGGGCTGGCCGACCAAACTGGCGCTGGCACCGGACTTTGCCGACCGGGTCATCGCCTCACTGGAGCGCGACGGCATTCAGCCACAACCGACCGAGCCACTGCCGGCATTGCCAAAACCACCGATGGGCGTACCGGCCTGGGAGCAATTGTTGCCATGAGCGTAGCGACCCTGCACGAACTGCATCGCCCGCTGGGCAGCACCGGCCTGCTGGTGTCCCCGCTGGGCCTGGGCACAGTCAAACTGGGCCGCGACCAGGGCGTGAAATACCCCAACGGCTTCCAGATCCCCGACGATGGCGCGGCACGCTTGCTGCTCAATCAGGCCAAAGGTTTGGGCATCAACCTGATCGACACGGCTCCGGCTTATGGCCGCAGCGAAGAACGCCTCGGCCCGTTGCTGCGCGGCCAGCGACAGGACTGGGTGATTGTCAGCAAGGTCGGTGAAGAGTTTGCCGACGGCCTGTCGCGGCATGACTTCAGTGCGGCGCATACACGGATGTCGGTCGAGCGCAGCCTGCAACGTCTTGAAACCGATTTTATCGACCTGGTGCTGGTGCACTCCGACGGCAACGATCTGGCGATCCTAGAGCACGAAGAAGTCTACGCCACCCTTGCCGCACTCAAGGCCGAGGGCAAGATTCGCGGGTTCGGTTTCTCCGGCAAAACTGTCGAAGGCGGGCTCAAGGCGCTGGAGCAAGGGGACTGCGCGATGGTCACCTACAATCTGAACGAACAGAACGAGAAGGCAGTCATTGACTATGCTGCTGCCCACGGCAAAGCCATTCTGGTGAAGAAGGCGCTGGCCAGCGGCCATGTGTGCCTGAGCCCCGGCGTGGACCCGGTACGCGCCAGCTTCGAGCTGCTGTTCCGGCAGCCCGGCGTGGCCAGTGCTATTGTCGGAACGATCAATCCGCTGCACCTCGCCCATAACGTTGCGACCGTTGCCCAGGTCCTTCGTGGTCACTGACGCCGCCTCGCGGCCTTAAGCAGGAGCCGACATGCCGCGCACGCTCATCAGAAAGAACCCGAGCAACTTCAAGACACTGCCGCTGTTCGTCGAGGCCACGCCCGAAGGCCTGACCTATCAGAGCGTCGGCATGCCGCTGAATTTCGCCCAGACCTTGCAGCGGCGCAAACCGGTGAGCGTGGCGGATGCCGAGCGCTTCGCGGTGGAACTGGCCAACCTCGGAGTCTCGGTGCGCCTGACCCTGCATTGGCAGAATCGCGACTACTGGGTGCTGGTGCGCCAGCGTCGGCAGGATCGCGGCGACGTGGTGCTCAAGCTGATTTCCGGTTACGTGCCAGCCCATGAGCTGAACATCCCGCTGCACACCGCAATTCAAGAGATTGCCGAAGAGTGCCTGCTGGAAACCCCGGAGGGCTGGCTCGGCGGGCGATTCAACGACACGTGGCTGCCCGCGCCCTACTCGTCCGCCCTGCATTACCGCGAAGCGCTGCCGTTTCGCTTGACGCCGTTGTCCGGCTCGGCGCGGCCGGTGCGCTGTGCCAATCTGCAATTGCTCGAACGGCCCCGGGCCTATGTGCATTTGCCCACCGCGTCGCTGCAACTGATCTACGACCTGCGCCTGGAAGTGCCAAAAGAAGCCAAATCGCTGAGCCTGTTTCATGTCGATGAGCGGCTGGAGGGTGATCAACTGGTGGCGCGCCTGGACCGCAAGCGTCCGGATCTGTATCTGATGCCGTTGCAGGATGGCGAGCCGCTGGCCGAGCTGTACACCTTGAAGAAAGGCCTGCTGTCTCCGGCCGGCACGCGCGGTCTGTATCTGGCCGAAAGTTTTGCCAGACAGGATGGCTGGCTGGTGCGCGAGGAGCGGATTCGCTGGAAGGATTGGCTACGTCAACAAGGCCTGACGCCGCCGGAGAAACCCACGGGCCTGGCGCGGTTGCGCGGCAAGGCGAAGCAACTGTTGAAGAAGATCGTACCGCGCAAGAAAGTCAGTTCCTGAAACGCAAAAGATCGCCGCTTGCGGCAGCTCGCATTCCAATGCGGAAGCTGTCGCAGGCGGCGATCTTTTTAGCTTGAATCAGTGACCACGAATTTTTTCCACGATCGCCGTGGTCGAGCTGTTTTCCACCAGCCCCAGCACTTTCACCGTGCCGCCGTAAGCTTTGACGATGTCGGCGCCGACCACTTGGTCGATACCGTAATCCCCCCCCTTGACCAACACATCCGGTTTGACTTCGCGCAGCAGGTTTTCCGGGGTGCCTTCCGGGAAGCTGATCACCCAGTCCACCGCGCCGAGGCCTGCGAGGACCGCCATGCGTCGGTCGACACTGTTGATCGGACGCCCCGGCCCCTTCAGACGGCTGACCGAGGCGTCATCGTTGATCGCCACGATCAGACGGTCGCCCTGGGCACGCGCCTGCTCAAGGTAAGTCACGTGCCCGGCGTGCAGAATGTCAAAGCAGCCATTGGTGAAGACGATGCGCTCGTTATGCGCGCGAGCATCGGCCACTGCCAGTACCAGTTGCTCCAGCCCCAGAACACCGCGCTCCGAACCTTCTTCACGCTGGATCGCGCGACGCAGTTCCGGAGCGCTGATCGCTGCAGTACCGAGCTTGCCGACCACAATACCGGCGGCCAGGTTGGCCAGTGCCACCGCGTGCGGCAGTTCTTCACCGGCAGCAATTGCCGCTGCGAGGGTGGAAATCACCGTGTCACCGGCACCGGTCACATCGAACACTTCACGGGCACGGGCCGGCAGGTGCAACGCCGGATGCTCCGGACGCAGCAGGGTCATGCCGTGTTCGCCACGGGTGACCAGCAGCGCGCCGAGTTCGAGATCGTGCATCAGGGCGGCGCCCTTGCTCACCAGCTCGTGCTCATCGGCGCAACCACCGACGATGGCTTCGAATTCGCTGAGGTTCGGCGTGATCAGACTGGCGCCACGGTAGATCGAAAAATCCTTGCCCTTGGGATCGGCCAGCACCGGAATGCCTTTGGCCCGGGCCGCCTGAATCAAGGCCTGATGGTTTTTCAATGCACCTTTGCCGTAGTCCGACAGCACCAGCACCTTGATCCCTTCGAGCAGATCATCGACCTGCGAGGCCAGGGCCAGCGCATCGGTGGCAAACGGTTCTTCGAAGTCGATACGCAGCAATTGCTGGTGCCGGCTCATGACCCGCAGTTTGACGATGGTCGGCTGATGCGCGATGCGCTGGAACAGGGCACGCACGCCAGCGCCCTTGAGACTGTTGCTCAGGCTGTCGGCAGCTTCGTCATCACCGGTCACACCGACCAGCGACGCCGGCGCACCGAGCGCGGCAATGTTCAAGGCAACGTTGGCAGCACCGCCCGGACGGTCTTCGATTTGCTCGACTTTTACGACCGGAACCGGTGCCTCAGGGGAAATCCGTGAGGTTCCACCATGCCAGTAACGGTCGAGCATGACATCGCCGACCACCAAGACTGGGGCTTGATCGAATCGCGGCATGGACAACTTCATGGAGCAACCCACATACAAAATGAACAGGGCCGCGATATTAACACAGGGTTGGCGCAGGCTTGAGTGCAGCCTGCAACAGGATGAAACAGTCCGTTACTTTGCTCATTTTTTGAGCACCAGCGCCGCCAGTTGCTCACAGGATTCGGACAACTCCAGCGCCTCGGTGTCGATCTGCCACTCGGCTGCCAATGGCGCTTCGTAAGGGCTGTCCACGCCCGTAAAGTGCTTGATCCTTCCTTCCCGCACGGCCTGATACAACCCTTTCGGATCGCGACGGGCGCAGACTTCGAGCGAAGTGCTGACGTGCACTTCGATGAAGTCACCCTGGGCAAACAACCTGCGCGCAGCGTCGCGTTCGGCGCGAAACGGCGAAATGGCCGCAACGATCACTATCAGCCCGGCGTCGACCATCAATCGTGCTACCTCGGCCATGCGCCGAGTATTTTCCCGGCGGCAGGCGTTGCTCATGCCCAGGTCGCGACACAGGCCATTGCGCACATTGTCCCCATCGAGCAGAAAGGTGTGCAGACCCGACGCATGCAGGTGCAGTTCGAGGGCATTGGCCAAGGTTGACTTACCGGCGCCGGAAAATCCGGTCAGCCACAGGCAGCGTGGGCGTTGCGCCTTGAGCGCTGCACGGGCCTGATGTGATAACGCCAGACCGTAAGGCCGAATGGCCGGGGCTTGCATCGGCATTGACAGGAACTCATTCATAACCGAGCAACTCGTAATCACGCTGATAAACCCGACGCACCAGACGCCGGGTGCGCACCGTACAGAACTCCCGCGCCGGCATTGCTTGCCTTTCCCGCGAGCCGTTGACGTGAGGCAACTCGCCAGTCAGCCCCAACTGTTCGCAAACCAGACGAAAATCCCGCGCCAAGTGTTCCTGATAACCGATGAAGTCCAGCGCCAGATGCCCCAGCGAATCGGTAAGAAAGTCGGTCTGTGCCGCAAAGTGCAATTGCCGGGCAACCGTCTCCGGATGCAGCCAGCGCGCGACAAAATCGTCGAAATCCCGGTACTGCCGCACCAACTGCTGCGCCGAATGGTCACGCGCGCTCAACTCGTTGCCACGCAAAAAGGCGTAGGCCGAATAGGCGCGCTCCAGCGGGTCGCGGACAAAGGCGAACTTGAAGGCGTTGGCGAACTGCTCGGGGAATTGCTCTTCGTACCAGTACAACGGCAAGTGCCCGGGACGCCAGCCGTCGAACAACGCCGTGCAAACGCTGCTGCCGGCACATTTCGGGACATGGATGAACAGGCAGGAGCGCTGCTGGAAGGGCTGGGGAAACGTCAGGTTGGCCGACATCGACTTGTTCACCACCTGCCGATCGACCACCGACAGGCGCCCGAGCAGAAAGGCTCGCTGCGGCTTGGGCAGCAGTTTCCAGAGATAGCGTTGCAACATGAAAGCACCCGCGCGACGGGGATGGCCCCCTCGATGAAAGTCAGAGTTCGTTGGGGAACCTTAACAAGCGCGATGCCCGGATTTATTCCGGTTTGGTCAAGAAGGGTAAAGGTCTGGATACAAACGACTGTGGGAGCGAGCCTGCTCGCGATAGCGGGTGAACATGCGACACGGACGTCGTCTGTTGCAGTGCTTTCGCGAGCAGGCTCGCTCCCACAGGACAGGGCCTGGAATCAGGCGATATCTTCGGCCGGCGCATCCAGGCCCATGGCATTGAGGCGCGCGTAGTAACCATTTTGCGCCAGCAACTGATCATGGGTACCACGCTCGACAATCCGCCCCTGATCCATGACCAGAATCAGGTCGGCCTTCTCGATGGTCGACAGACGGTGGGCGATCACCAGGGTGGTGCGACCCTTCATCACCTGATCCAGTGCCGCCTGAATGTGCCGTTCGGATTCGGTGTCGAGCGCCGAGGTGGCCTCGTCGAGAATCAGCAGCGGCGCGTTCTTGAGCAGCGCGCGGGCAATTGCCAGACGCTGGCGCTGACCACCGGAGAGCAATACACCGTTCTCGCCGACCTGAGTGTCGAGGCCTTGCGGCAGTTGCGAAATGAAGTCCATCGCGTAGGCATCACGCGCGGCTTTCTCGATGTCTTCGCGGGGTGCACCGGCCAGATCGCCATAAGCGATGTTATTGGCCACGGTGTCGCTGAACAGGGTGACGTGCTGGGTCACCTGGGCGATATGACGGCGCAGGTTGAGCAGCTTGTACTGCTCGATTTCCACGTCGTCGATAAGGATTTCGCCCTTGTCGTGGTGATAGAAGCGTGGAATCAGGTTGGCCAGCGTTGACTTGCCGCTGCCGGAACGGCCGACCAGCGCGACCATCTGTCCCGGCTGGACCGAGAAGCTGATGTCGTCGAGCACCTGACGCTCGGTGCCCGGGTAGGTGAAGCTCAGGTTGCGCACGTCCAGGCGACCGCTCACCGAATCGCGTTCGACCGTACCGGTATCAACTTCCGGCTCGACGTCCAGTTGTTCGAAAATGCTCTCGGCACCGGCCACGCCTTTCTGGATGGTCGAGCTGACTTCGGACAATTGACGGATCGGCTTGGGCAGCAGACCTGCCAGGGTGATGTAGGCGACCATGTCACCGGCCGAGGCGTCACCGCGCAGGAACAGCACGAGGAACATCAGCACCGCCATGGCGGTGTAGATCACCAGTTGCAGCATCGGCGTGTAGATCGCGCCGGTACGGGTCATGCGCAGTTGCTTGTCGGTGTTGCTCTGGCTGGCGTTGAGGAAGCGTTGTTCTTCGTAAGCCTCGCCACCGAAGCTGCGCACCACGCGATAACCCTGGATGGTTTCCGAGGCCACATGCGTGACATCACCCATCGCCAGCTGGATCTTCTTGCTCTGCTTGCGGAATTTCTTGCTCGCGGTGCGCACCATCAAGGCGATGAGCGGCAGGATCGCGACCATCACCAGCGTCAGCTTCCAGTTCATGAACAGCAGCGAGGCAAACAGGAAGATCACCGTCATCCCTTCACGGATTACGACCTTGATCGCATCTGTTGCCGCCCCCGTGACCATGGTCACGTTGAAGGTGATACGCGAAATCAGATGACCGGAGTTATGCTTGTCGAAATAGCGGTTGGGCAGCACCAACAGGTTGTTGAACAACTGCACACGCAAGTCATGCACCAGCCCCAGGGAAACCTTGGCCAGGAAGTAGTTGCCCAGATAGGAGCCCAGCCCCTGCCACGCGGCGATCACAATGATCAGCAGCGGTACGGCCTGCAGCAGTTGCAGGTCACGCAGGTAAGGCACGGAGGGAAACAGCACCGCTTCAGGATTGGACAGGCCATCGACAAAGTACTTGAGGATGTAGCCGAGCATCGGCTGCGTCGAGGCGAAAATCAGAAAGCCGACGATGCTGATCAGGAACAGACTGATGTACGGCCGGACGTAGCCGAGCAGGCGGAAGTAGATTTTCAAGCTCGAAGGGCTTGCGGCGGGACTGGAGTCGGTCATATCACGCGAAAGTCGATAAAAAGGACGCTGACTTTAGCACAGCTTCTTCAGGGTTCTGGCAATCGGCGAAAGGCTGTTATTGTTATGCACCTTTTCTGCATCAAATAGCCATCACTCGAATGGTCGATCAACCTCAGGAATGAATCTCACAGCATGCAACTTCGCGGCTTCAGCGGTACGTCCAATCGAGTTTTCGATTTCATTAGCCTGTGGATACTCCCCACCGGTTATTTCCTGCTCCTGTGCGCGCTGTTCTTTTTGCCGGGTCGAAGCCTTCATCACAAGTTGTTCTACGGGCTGTTCAGCATTCCGACACTGATCGCACTGTGCCTGCGCCCGCGTGAGCTCAAGGAGCTGCTGCGCGAGCCGGTTTTCGTCGCGGTCCTGCTGTTCGCTGCTTGGGCTTTGCTCAGTCTCGCCTGGGGGCCAGGCGGCGAGCCGCTCGGCGGAATGTTCAAGCCGCCACTGCATACCTTGCTGCTGTTTGCCGGCTGCTACCTGCTGGTGCGCTACCGTAGCGACATCCTGCAACCCTTGCTGTTCGGCGCAGCGCTGGTCGCCCTGATTGCTACCACCATTTTCCTGTTCATGTTCGCCCGGATTTATGAACCGGGGATGCGCCTGATTGGCGGCGGCGCCTTCGATAACCCGCTGCTCAGCTCACACCTGTTCGGGTTCTTCAGCGCCTACTGGCTGAGTGTGACCATGACCTGCAAGCGCCGCCAGATGATGTGGCTCAGCGTCCCGGCGATGGCCGTCATGTTCATGGCGGTGATCGGCACCGGCTCCAGAACACCACTGGTGGCTCTGACCATGGCTGCGTTGTGGCTGTGTTTCATTTGCTGGAACCGACGCTCGGTAGGGTTACTGATCGCGCTGGTCCTGAGTGCCGCGACCGTTCTGACCCTGTTTGCGCAGATGATCATTGAACGTGGCGATTCCTACCGCCTGGAAATCTGGCAGAAAGTGCTGCACATGATTGCTGATCACCCCTGGATCGGCCATGGCTACAGCGCCAGCCTGGCTGTCGACCCCGGCAACGGTGTCAGTTTTCAGGAGCCGCACAGCTTTGTCCTGGGGGTTCTGTATTACGTCGGCATCATCGGCCTGCTGCCATGGCTGTTTTTCCTGCTATGGGGCCTGCTGAGCAGTTGGCGTCAGCGTGTACAGCCCATGCTGATCATTGCTTCGACCTGGCTGATATTCGGTATCGGCGCAGGCCTGACGGAAGGTGGCGGGATCATTTCGCGGCCCAAGGAGCACTGGTTCCTGCTGTGGATCCCGCTGGCACTGATCGCGGCGCTGAGCATCAATCAACGCGCGCGGCGCCTGTTGACCCTGCCCGTGCAAAAGCTGTCGGTGACAGGCCTTGAGCAATTGAGCCGCGAAGCCCGGATCATCGAAGAAGACGGCCTGGGCCCGAAAGTCCTGTGCCTGAACGATGGCAGCTTCCTCAAACTGTTCCGTCGCCGCCGCTGGTACACCTCCGGCAGCTTCAACCCCTACTCCGAGCGGTTCGCAGTCAACAGCGAACAACTGCGCCAGATGGGGATTCCCACCCCGCAAGTATTGAACGTTTACCGTCTCGATGATGGCAGCAGTGCCGTGCATTACGCACCGTTGCCTGGCCACACCCTGCGTCAGGTGCTGCAGGGCATTACCGCCCCGGCGGTACGTCAGGCGTTGATCGAACGCTTCGGCAAATTCATGGCGCAATTGCATGAGAAAGGCGTGTACTTCCGCTCGCTGCACCTGGGCAACGTACTGGTACTGGAAGATGGCGAGTTCGGCTTGATTGATCTGGCCGACCTGCGCATCTACCCGACCCCGCTCAGCCTTTCGATGCGTCAACGCAATTTGCGTCATATGCAACGTTACACTGTCGACAAACGCTGGCTGTTCGAGGATCACCTCGATGCCCTGCTCCAGGGATACGCTGTGACGGCGTCCAAATCCGCAGTTGAAAATCTGCACAGGCAAGTGCTGGCCGGCAACACCCCGGCCCGAGTTCAGTGATGATCGAAACCAATCCTCTTATTGCGCTGGCAGCCTACCTGCTGGCCATCGTCACCTCCGCCCTGCTGTTGCGCGCGGTGCCGAAAATTGCCCGGCACCTGCAGCATTCCGGCGAAAGCCGCTATGCCAGCATCGACGGTCTGCGCGGCTATCTGGCGTTTGGTGTATTCGTGCACCATTCGATCATTACCTGGATCTTCTTGCGCACCGGCGTGATCGACTTCCCCCCGAGCAACTTCTATTCGATGCTGGGCCAGGGCAGCGTCGCGCTGTTCTTCATGATCACCGGGTTCCTGTTCTGGAGCCGCTTGCTCGCGCAGGGCCGCAACCACGACTGGCTGGCATTCGGCGTTTCGCGGGTTTTCCGCCTGTACCCGCTGTACCTGCCATTGATGCTGCTGGTGTTCGTCTCGATCTTCCACTTGCAGAGCTGGCAATTGAAAGAGCCGGGGCTGGAACTGTTCAAGCAGGTGCTTGCGTGGCTGACGTTCGACCGCCCGGACATCAACCAGTACCGACACTCCGGCATGCTGATATCCAACGTCACCTGGACGCTGGCCTATGAGGTGTTTTTCTACCTGGCACTGCCACTCGCCGGACTGGTGTTCATCTACCGCGGCAACTGGTTGCAGGTGGTGCTGTGCCTGATCGGCATCTACGCGCTGTACCAGATCATCGGTTGGGAGCATTCGCTGAAGAAGCACTTTCTGGCGAGCTTCCTCGGCGGTATTGCCGCCGCGTACTGGATTCGCCGCCCGGCGCTCGTGGCATGGAGCCAGTCACGCCTGGCGAGCATCATCGCCGTGCTCGCGCTGGTGGTTGCGTTCACCGCGTTCAGTCGGGCGTTCAAGACTGCGCCGCTGTTTTTGCTGACGCTGTTTTTCGTGATCGTGGCGTCCGGCAACAACCTGTTCGGCGCGCTGAAACCACGCAGCATTCGCTGGCTCGGCGAAATCAGCTACAGCACTTACCTGCTGCACGGTTTCGTCCTGTGGCTGATGGTGCAACGGCTGCCGCTGCTGCTGGATATCGATGCGCGGGAAGCTTCGGTGTACCTGCCCCTGGTGGCGGTCTGCACGTGCCTGCTGATTCTGATCAGCAGCGTGACCTTCCTCTATATCGAGCAACCGGGCATGGCTGCCGGCAAGAAGGTTGTGCATTGGTTGCGCCAGCGCCAGAAGGGCGAAAAGCGCCTGCCGGAGAAAGTCGCTCGCTGAGTGTGAGCGACCAGGACCTCAGTCCTTTTCCAGCGGAGAAAAGAGCAAGCGCCCCAAGCCGCGCCAGGTCTTCTTGTTCCAGGCCTTGAACGGGATCTGTGCCAGCAGTTCGCGGGCCAGCTTGCGATTGCGGTTGGCGGTCTTGAGGAACATCGAGTTCAGCGCCTTGAAGCGTACTTCGTCATACAGCGGATGATCGCTGAACAGCGCATAGGTGCGCAGAATGTTCTCGATCATGAAGCGATGGTTCTTGTAGGAGTTGGTAGCGTGCTTGCGGTAGCGCGCCATCACCACGTTCAAACCGTCGATGAAGTAGCCGGCGCGGGTCACTTTCAGCTCGATGTACAGGTCCTCAAGGCGAATCGTCGGATCGAAGCCACCCACCTTGTCCAGCGCCTCACGACGGATCATCAGCGTCGGTGCAGGTGGATACGGCTTGCGCTCAAGGAACATATCGTCGAAATCCAGACGGCGGAACGGCACGTCACGGCGCTGACGCTTCTCCGGGTAAAGGCTACCATCGGCGTGCATCAATTCGATGTTGCCGGCGCAGATCCCGACTTCGGGCTTGCCGTCCATGTACGCCACCTGGGTGGCGATTCTCTCCGGGTACATGATGTCGTCGGAGCCGAACGGCACGATCAGGCTGCCCTTCGAACGGGCGATAGCGCCATTGAGGGTATTGGTCAGGCCCTGATTCTGCTGCACACGAAAATCGAAACCGTACTGCGCCTGCAACGCGCTGATGCGCTCGACACTGTCGTCCTTCGAACCGTCATCGACCACCAGCAGCTCGATGTTCTTGTAGGTCTGATTGAGGACGCTGAGGATGCTTTCCTCGATGTACGGGCCGTGGTTGTACGAGGCGATGATCACCGTGACGAGGGCGTTGGCTTCGCTCATGACTTGTACTTCGCTCACGGCTGCTCCTTGCGGGCCTGCTCGAGGCCAGAGTCGATCAGGTCCAGGTATTGCTGACGGAACACCTCGATGTCGTGTTGTTCCTGCAGGTAGCGATAAGCCTGCTCGCCCTTGGCCTTGAGTTCTTCATCCGATAGCGCGAGATAGTTGTCCAGCGCGGCGACCAGACTCGGTACATCCTTGGGTGTAATCGCCAAGCCACCGGCGCCTTCGATCAGCGGCAACATGGCCGGCACATTCGAGGCGATCACCGGCAGGTGTCCGCTCATGCCTTCGAGCAAGGCCAGGCCGAGGCCTTCGGCCAGCGAGGGCATGGTCCAGATGTCGAACGCACGCACGTATTGCAGGGCGTTTTCCTTGAACCCCAGCAGATGCGCACGGCCGCTCAAGCCCAGTTGCTCAATCTCCGCCGCCAGCGGCGCTTGCAGGCGTCCGGCACCGATAATTGCCAATTGAGTGTTCGGGTATTTGTCTTTCAGCGCGGCGAAAGCTTGCAACAGATAGGTGTGGCCCTTGACCGACACCAGCCGCCCCAGCGCGCCAATCAAACGCACATTCGGGTCGAGGCCCAACAACTCGCGGGCTTTGTCGCGGCTGTGCTGCAAGCCTTCGGCCTGCTCGATGTCGATGGCATTGGTAATGGCGTAGGTGTTCTGGTCGGTGAAGCCGCAATCGCAATCGAGCAGGTACTGTTTGACCGCCGGTGACACGCCGACAAAGCGCCAGTGCCGATCGATCAGGCGCTGGGTCTGACGACGTCGGTAAAAGCGGTCGTATTCGCCGAAACCGTGGGAGATGCCAATGCACAGCGGCACCTTCAACCAGCGGTTGAGCGCCAGCATCATGTTCACCGGCTTGAAGCGGTTGCAGATCACCACATCGAACTTTTCCCGACGGCAGAACTTGTACAGCTGCCACATCGCCCGCAGGCGCATGCCTTTGAGCGACTTGTCGGAAAACTCGAAGTACACCGAACGGTCAGCCCGGCTCACCGGCTCGCCCGGCCCCGGTTTGCCGCGCAGGAACGCCGCCGTGACTTCATAGCGATCAGCCGGTAACGCCTTGACGATCTGCTCGGCCAGGTCGGCGAAATCATGGGCTTTGACGTTGTAGTCGGGTTGCAGCTGCAACACCTTGGACCGTTGACTCATGACTCTCCCCGCTGATCGCCCGGTTCACCGTGCTTCAATAACCAGAACAATTCCTGGCGTCTGACCGCTTTTCGAAAAAACTCGTTTTCGCCGTACACCGACGCGGCCCGCCCGGCGAGCACACGCTGGATAACTCGGCGCAGGCGCCGCTTGAACGGTGCCGGCGGCTGCAGGTCATGCATCATGCCCAGCGCCATGGCCTTGTCCCGCTGCAACTCGATGGACAGCGGCAGGCACAGCGGCTGCATCGGCACCGCCGCATCGAAGGCCGGCGGCAAGGCAATGCCCTGCCCGGTGTTGCCCATCGGCCAGCGGTCGTTGTCGTGCAAATGGTTGGCGTAACCGAGCAACGTCGGCTGCCAGTCCAGACTTTGGAGCGCCTGCAAAACCGCTTGCTGGGCGCAGACATGATCGGGATGCGGATCAAGGGTCGGGTGCGGCAACACAATCACGTCCGGACGGGCGCGCAGCAGCACTTCACGCAGGTCGGCCAACAGGTTGTTCCAGGTCGGCGCACCATCGGCGTCGCCCGGCAGAGTGAACGGATTCAACTGACGAAACAGGCGCGTGTCATTCAAGTCCGCTTCGCGCGAACCTACTGCCTGATTCGGCGCAGCTTGCATCGCGGCCAGTTGCAGACAAAAGTAACCGAGCTGCACGCAGTGTTCCTGCGGGACACCGGCCCAACGCGGCACGGCGAGGCTGTCCCAGGCGCGCAACCGGCCCTTGAGCCGCGCCGCCTCGACCTTGTTCATGCCCATCTGTTGATAGTGTTCGGCTTCGATTTCGCCTGCGGTCAGGGTAACGATCCAGGCTTCGTCGGCCTGACTGTACAAGCCATAGGCCGCCAGTTCGGCGTCGTCGGCGTGCGGGGCAATGACCATCACCCGCTGACGACGGTAATCAGGCTGTTCCAGCGCCCACAACACCGGTTCGCCGAACACCCGGCAAAAGCGCCCGCGCAGGCGCAACTGGCCTTGCGACAGAGCTTGCGCCTGACCGCTGAGATTCAGATAGCGCAGGCCATTGACCCCGCGCTCGAAGGTTTGCGCATCCGGATTAGTCCCGCCGAGCAGTTCCACGCGCGGATCAAAGAAGCGTCCGAGCCAACTGCTTTTAACCTTTACCGCGAGGATCAACGTCGCTTCGTCGACCAGCATCACACCTTCATCCAGACGCAATTGTTCGCCGTTCAGATGCACCTTCGGCTGCGGTGTAAACGGCGGAAAGCTGTACTGGTAATCGTCTTTCGGCGAATAGAACAGGTGATCGGCAAACCACGCTTCATGGGCGACCCAGCCAAGCACCGCGAGCACCAGCGGCAACCACCACGCCACCAGCACCCCGAGCGCGATCAACACGATCAGGGCGATCAGCAAGGTAATGCGTTTATTGCGCCGATGACGCTTGAGCAGTTGCTGTTTGCGGCTCATGGGCTGACTCATACGGTGAACACCGGCACAGGATTGCACCAGCGATCCTTGTATTCACGGTCGGCGCGACCGAAGGAAAACCGCAGCGGCTTGTTCAGTGCTCGCGCGTGCTCCCAGGCGCTTTGCGTATTGAGGAAGCTCAACACACTGCCAGGGCTGAATTCGCGGGTCTCGGGGTCGACGCCGCCGTTGATGTACTCGACGCTGATCCACTCCGGCGCTTCGACGCGGTACACCAGTTGAATGGCGATCGGCGCATCATTGAGGAAAATCACCGAACCGATCAACAGTTCGCGCAGCAGCTCGATGACGTCGGCCATGCGCGCCGCGCCGGTGGCCGGAAAGCCCCAGCGGCGCTGGAACAGATCACAGTAGATCGCCGCCAGTTCGGCACTGGAAAACTCACTGACCGGACGCACCAGTCCACCCGCCTCTTCCAGCAAGCGCAGTTCGCGGCGCTGGTTGTAGCGAAACTTCTTCGACAATTCTTCGGGGGTGCGGGCCATGGCCAGTTGTTCGGTCTGCAACTTGAGGCCGCTGAAGCGGTTTTCGTTGAGCGCCGACAGATAGCGGGCGCGATGGCGCAGCGGCGCCTGGGCATCGGCGGCGGCCGGCAGGATCAACTCGGCATTGCCGAGGTCGAACAGGCCTTTCTTGCCGTTGCGCTTGAGCACGTCTTTGGACAGCGCCAAATCACGGCCCCAGGTCGGGATTGCCGCTTTGACTTCGCCGTCCTGCTCCCAGGCCAGATAACGCACCGGGATACCGGCCAGATCCGCCAGGCGTTCGACCACCAGCGGATGGGTCGCGACACTGCCGCCAAAACGCTGCCAGGCGCTGGCATAGGTGGAGGCGTCAACGGGCGACCAGCCACGTTCGCGCCAGCCTTGAAATCGGTTGAGCATCAGCCCCTCGGTGCCAGATCGGTAACTTGCGGCAGACGCCAGAAGGTGTCGCGCACCGCACGGTCGGAGAAACGCTCACGCAGACGATCGAGCATCAGCTCGGCGCACTGCCGGCGTTGCTGATCATCCATACCGGCCAAATGTTGCAGGCCTTGGGCAAGGTGTTCGGCATCGCCCAGCGGAAACAGAATGCCCACGCCTTCGACCACTTCCTTGGCCCCGCCACAGGCAGTGGCGAGCAAAGGCACGCCGGCGGCCATGGCTTCGAGCAGCACCATGCCGAACGGTTCGTGATCGGAGCTCAGGGCAAACACATCGAAGGCGCGGAAGTAATTGCGCGCGTCCGGCACCTGACCGAGAAACAACACCCGATCACCGATGCCCAGTTCGCGCGCCAGTTCCTTGAGGTCCTGCTCCAGACGGCCCTTGCCGAGAATCACCAGCTGACTGTTGCCCGGCAGACCCGGCAACGCGGCAGCAAAACCGTGCAGCAAGGTGGCCTGATCCTTGTCCGGGTGCAGCCGTCCAACGTTGCCGACAATGAACGCATCAGCCGCCAGACCGAGGGTCTCGCGGGCTTCGTGGGCTGACACCTGACTGGCCTGCAAGGCCGGCACATCGATGCGGTTGTACAAGGTCTGGATGCGGGTCGACGGCCATTTCGGCAGGCAGCGCCGCATGTCGTCGCGCACGGCATCGGAGACGCCGAGCAGGCTCAGGCGCTTGCGGAAAATGTGCGCGAACAGCTTGCGCGTGCCGCGTTTGTAATCGTCAAACGCATGGTGCACGCCAATCACCGGCAGCGACGTGCCGAGCAAGGCGATGTAGATCGGCTTGAAGCGATGGGCGATGCAGAAACTGAAATTGCGTGAAGCGGCGATCTTGCGCAAATCGCCGATGGCGCCCAGCTTCAGGCCACGAATGGCCTTGGAGCTGTATTCCATGAACAACACTTCATCGGAAGCACACGCTGCGGCCACCTCGCTATCGGCGGCCCCGGTCAGAAAGACCGTGGTCACCCGATAACCGGTGCCCGCGAACAGGCTGGCGTACTGCCGTGCGCAGTCGAGGAACGGCCCGTCATAGCCGTGACAGAACTGCAGCACATGGCGTTCAGCCGAGCGAGTCATAAGCGTTTGCGCCCTCTTTGACCACCAGAATGTCTTCCATGATCAAGTACTGAAGATCGGAACCGAAGAACATGTTCAGGGCATCGGTCGGCGAGCAGATCATCGGTTCACCACGACGGTTCAGCGAGGTGTTCAGCGACACGCCGTTGCCGGTGAGATTTTCCAGCGCCTTCATCATGTCGTAGTAGCGCGGGTTGTATTCGCGCTTCAGGACCTGGGCCCGGGAAGTGCCATCTTCGTGGACAACTTCCGGCACGCGGGTCTTCCACTCTTCCGCCACTTCGAAGGTGAAGGTCATGAACGGCGCCGGGTGATCGATCTTGATCATCTGCGGTGCAACGGTGTCGAGCATCGACGGGCAGAAAGGCCTCCAGCGCTCGCGGAACTTGATCTGGTGGTTGATGCGATCAGCCACACCGGCCACGCTCGGGCAACCGATGATCGAACGACCGCCCAGTGCACGCGGACCGAACTCCATGCGGCCCTGGAACCAGGCCACCGGGTTGCCATCGACCATGATTTTGGCGATCTGCTCCGGCATGTTGTCGAGCTTGCGCCAGGTCGGTTTGTTCTCGTGACGGGCGCACGCGGCGATCACGTCTTCGTTGCTGTAGGACGGGCCGAGGTAGACGTGTTCCATCTTCTCGACCGGCACGCCACGGGCGTGCGACACATAGGCCGCGGCACCGACTGCGGTGCCGGCGTCGCCGGATGCAGGCTGTACGAACAGCTCTTTGACGTCGTCACGGGCGATGATTTTCTGGTTGAGCTTGACGTTCAACGCGCAGCCACCGGCGTAGGCCAGCTTGCCGGTTTCCTTGAGCACGTCGCCCAGGTAGTAATCGATCATCTGCAGCGCGATTTTTTCGAACAGTGCCTGGATGCTGGCGGCGTAGTGGATGTACGGCTCGTCGGCGATGTCGCCCTCGCGCTTGGGACCCAGCCACTCGATCAGTTTCGGCGAGAAGTAGTAACCCTTGCCCTTCTCCTTGTAGCGACGCAGGCCGATCACGTTGGCGTAGTCAGTGTTGATCACCAGCTCGCCGTTCTCGAAGGAAGCCAGGCGCGAGAAGTCGTATTTGCTGGCGTCGCCATACGGCGCCATGCCCATGACCTTGAACTCACCGTCGAGCATGTCGAAGCCGAGGAACTCGGTGATCGCGCCGTACAGGCCGCCGAGGGAGTCCGGATCGAAAAATTCCTTGATCTTGTGGATCTTGCCGTTTTCGCCATAGCCGAAGAAGGTCGTGGCGTACTCGCCCTTGCCGTCGATGCCGAGGATCGCGGTTTTCTCTTTGAAACCCGAGCAGTGGTAGGCGCTGGAGGCGTGAGCCAGGTGGTGCTCGACCGGCTCGATCTTGATCTTCTTCGGATCAAAGCCCAGTTGCTCCAGGCACCAGACGATCTTGTTGCGATAACGCTTGTAGCGACGGTTGCCCATCAGGATCGCGTCGAGTGCACGATCCGGGGCGTACCAGTAACGCTTGGCATACTGCCAGCGGGCCTTGCCGAACAGGCTGATCGGGGCGAACGGAATCGCCACCACGTCAACGTCGGACGGCTTGATGCCGGCCTGTTCCAGGCAGAACTTCGCCGATTCGTAGGGCATGCGGTTCTTTGCATGCTTATCGCGGACGAAGCGCTCTTCTTCAGCCGCCGCCACCAGCTTGCCGTCGATGTACAAGGCGGCTGAAGGGTCATGGCTAAGGGCGCCGGACAGGCCAAGAATCGTCAATGCCACAGGGTCTAGCCTCTTTAGTCTGCATTCAGGCGCGATGCGCCTTGAAAATTGATGTGCCCTCGCACCGGGCGAGAGACAGCTAAAGGGCGGGATTATAGCGTAAACGTGGCGGGAATGACCCTGTGCGAATTGCCCTTGGTGAATCGGCCCGGTGAAACCTTGCTTTCACACTCAATAACCGCCCGCGCGCCAATAGATACCGGGATTGCCGTCACTGGCTTGGCGGTAAATCGTATACGGCAACACCACCGTATCCAGCACCCCGGACAACGGCAGGTCGAGCAGCACGAACGGCTCCAGGACGCCGGATGGGTCTGGGGACGCGTGGAGTACGCAGACGTCGAACGCCAGCCCGCTGTAGCTCCGTGGAATCGACTGGCAGTAGGTTTTCTGTTTGCGCAGGTCGCGGGCGACGTCAGCGTCCATCTGCAATACCAAGGCGGCAGTGCCGGAGCCGGATAAAAGCCATGCGCAGGTGCCCAGTGCTACAGCGCTTTGGATGCTCAAGGTTTGCCCTCCGAAGTGGTCAGGGCAAGCTGGCATCGGGGCTGGAACGGGCACAGCTCATGGCTTCTGGAGAAGCTGCGGGACACGTCAGTGGAGTTCGTCCGCTGTTGCTTAACCGGATTTTTTTGGGGCTTTAAAGCCCTATCGCGAGCAGGCTCACTCCTACAGGAGAATGCTTTCCCATGTGGGAGCCAGCCTGCTGGCGAAGGCGGCTCATGCCGCGCTGGAGATGTCCTTGGGCAACCGCTGATCGATCACCTGATACAACGCGCTGCTCTCGGGCCAGTTGCGCATGAACCGTGCCCGATCCCGTGCATAGGCCGCTGCGAAACTTCCGACAGAGCCGTGCTGACACATCGAATCCAGGTCGATCAACGCCCAGCGACCTTCCTGCCAGAACAGGTTATGCCCCTTGAAGTCGCCATGACTGATGCGCTCGGCAATCAATCGGGCGAACAGTTGATCCAGCGCCTGCAGCTCGGATTCCGGCGCCGCACCGCTTTCAACATACGGCGCAAAGCGCTCGATGATGTCCGGCCCCGGCAGAAACTCGGTCACCAGATAGGCGCGACTGCGCAGCCACAGAAAGCGCTTTTCCAGCACCGCCAGCGGTTTCGGTGTGGCGATACCGAGGAACGCCAGGCGATTGCCTTCACACCACGAGTGCCAGGCGCGGCTCGGGCGCCAAAAGCGCTTGAGCCAGTGCGCAAAGCCTTTGATGTTGTAGCGCTTGATCACCAGCGTGCGCCCGGCCACTTCGACCTTGCCAACACTCGCCGCGCCGCCGGTCTTGTACAGATGACCCTGATCGAGCAGCACATCGGCTTGATCCAGCACCGGCAGCATGGCTGCCTCTTCCTCACGACGGACTGCCCGCAAGCCAAACGCACCGCGCTGCACACTGAACAATGTGCACTCGCGGCCCACCTTGATCAGATAATCCTTCAGGCGCCAGGCGCGCACCTTGGCGATCTGTTTCTGCAGGGCTTCCAGCGGCAACGCATGCTCGCTGTTGCTCAGCAGGTAATGCACCAGCAATTCCTCGATGAACGGCTCCAGTGACTTGGGCAACTGGGCGAAAAACACCCCGAGGTTTTCCAGCACCTTGTGCCGCGACAACGGCTGACCGGCGGTCTCGGCACAGATCCCGGCACCGTCGATCAAGTACAACTGGCCGCCCTGGCGCAGCAGGTTGTCGAGGTGCAGATCTTCCTGCCACAGGCCTTTGCCATGCAGTTGACCGATAGCGCCCAGTGCCTCGGCCAGCACCGCCGATTGCTCGTCCGCCAGCACCGGTAGCGATTCGACCTTCTGCCAGGCATCACCGAGGCTTTCGGCACCCTCAAGGAATTCAAACAGCAGCCAGCCGCCCTCGCCGTCCTTCAGGCCATCCGCCAACAACAGCGGCGTGGTCAGGCCTTGTTCGGCGAGCAGCTTGACGCCCGCCAGTTCACGCTGAAAATGCCGCGCAGCCTTGCTGCCCACCAGCAACTTGGCCAGCACCGGCCGACCGCGCCAGACCCCGGCGCCGACATAACGCTGCCCCGGCAACACCCGCAGCAGGCTCAGCAACTGCAAATCCGCAGGACCGGCCGCATCAGCGAGGCTGATCGTCAGCGGCAGATTCGGCGCACGCCCGGCGTTTTTCAGTTCGGACAAGCGCATCAACGGGTCTCCTTGCGACTGCGCCGTGCGGTCAGGCGCGAAACCCAGCTGCCGACCAGTGAACTGTCGACAGGCTGATCGAGGTACGCCGCGAGCAATTCGCGCAATTGCGCCTCGCTCCATTCCGGCGCGCGACGCAGCAGCGGCTCCAGATCCTTGACCCGATCGCGCATGCCGAACAGCAGGGGCCGGGTCTTTTCCAGGTCGATCAACTGCGCCCGATAGGCGTCGCCCTCAGCCTGCAAGAAAATGTGCTTGGGATAAAAACAGCCGTGCACCTGACGCACGCCGTGCAGCTGGCGCGCCAATTGTCCACAGGCCTTGAGAATCGCCGAGTGCTGCGCGGCGGTCAGCTCGGACCAGCGTTGCAACAGCGAGTCGAGATCATCCCAGCCGTCGAGGGCACGGGTCAGCAGGATCGCCTGAACATCGCCCTTGACCTTGCGCTCGCCGAAAAACGCCGCTTGCAGCGCAGGAATTCCCAGCTTGTTGTAGCGGCTGATGTTGCGAAACTCACGGGCGAAACTCGGCTCGCCGAACGGCGCATGCAAGGTGCGGGTCAGGTAATTGCTCTGCCGCTTGAGATAGTAGGCCCGCCCTTCCAGCTCCAGGCGAAACACGCTGCTCCAGCCACCGCCATCGGTGTTCGGTTCGTCCACGGCTTCGAGCTGCTTGGCCCAGAGCGCGTCGAAAGTGCCGAGGCCATGACGCTCAAGCAGCGCCCGGTCTTCAGCAGCCAGGAAATCAGTCATTCGCGTCCCTCGAAAAATCTCACCACGTGGCGAATCCGTTTCTTGTCGGCGGCATTCAGCCGATCACGTCCGCGGTATTGCAGGTAAAAGCGCAGGCGCTGGGTGTTCGACAGGTGATATTTGGCCACTTTGTCGAGACAGGCCAGATCCTTGGTGATCCGGTATTTGAGCCAGAAGCCGCGCCAGAAATCGCCGTTCGGGCAGTCGATCAGAAACAGCTGCGCCTGATCGTCGATCAGCAGGTTGCGCCACTTCAGATCGTTATGGGTAAAGCGGTGGTCGTGCATGGTTCGCGTATAGCCGGCCAGTTGCCGGCTGATGCCATCAACCCACAGGCGATCCTTGAGTTTCGGATCGTTGCGTTCGGCCAGCGCCGACAGGTCTTCGGTGCGTGGCAGCTCACGGGTGATCATGGCGCCACGGTTGTACGCCGCGCCCCGCCGCTCCAGGCCCCAGGCCACCACTTCTGCCGTGGGAATGCCCCACTTGGCGAAGCGCTTGAGGTTCTGCCACTCCATCTTCACCCGCGGCTTGCCCAGGTAGCGGCGCAAACCTTTACCGGCGCCGACGTAGCGCTTGACGTAGTAATTGACGCCGTTGCGCTGCACGCGGATGACTTCGGACAGCGGATCACGGGTCAAACGCTCGCCCCGCAGGGCAAACACCGCTTCGAGGCTGCCAAAGTCTTCGGCCAGTTCATTGTATTGCGGTTCAAGCTTCCAACCCGCCATCAGAGCGCATCCCCGTATCGCTGTTTGCGCGCATAAAGCTTGTTGGCCTTGCCTTCGAGCCAGCTCAACAGCGGCGCTTCTTCTGCCAGGATCTGCCGCAGCGGTTGCTGGAAGTAGCCCTTGAGGAAACGCAACTTGTCGCGACGGGTCAGGCCGATGTCCAGCGCCGAGAAATACAGCGCGGCCAGATCCTTGTTGCGCCAGCGTTGCGTGATCTTTGCACGGGTCTGGGCGCGGTGCAGGTCGATCACCGAGAGCTTGAAATCGTCCGGGGTGACCGGTTTGTCGGTGTGCAGCAGGAAGTGGCAGATGTAGCAGTCGCGGTGGTTGACCCCGGCGCGGTGCATCATGCCGGTCATGCGTGCCACTTCAGCGATCAGCGCGCGCTTGAGTTTCGGCTGCGGCGGGTTCCTGACCCAATCGATGCTGAAATCTTCGAGGCTGACGGTCGGCGCCAGCTCTTCGGTGACGATGAACGAATGCTGATCCGCCGGGTTGCTGCCCTTTTCGCCGTAAGCCACGGCGGTCATGGTCGGCACGCCGACTGCCTGCAAACGCTGGATCGCCTGCCATTCCTGCCCCGCGCCGAGCACCGGCAGCTTGGCGGTCAGCAGGTTCTTGAAGATCTCGCCCCAGCCGATGCCCCGGTGGATCTTGACGAAAAATCCGTTGCCTTCGACTTCCGTGCGCAGCGTGCGTCGAGCTTCCAGCTCGCGATAGACCTCGCCCTGCAAGCCTTCGACTTCGGCGAACGGGTCGCGTCCGGCCCACAGGCTCTTGAACGGTTCAGCCAGCATCAACTTCATTTAAGCGTGCTCCGCCAGAATCACATCGGCCGCGTGCTGCGGCATGCTGTAGAGGTCGGCCGTCTCGGCGAAGGCCAGACCATTGCGGCTCCAGGCCGCGCGTGCAGCGTCGTCACTCAACATGTCAGTCAGGTACTGCGTCAGTTGCGCCTGCTCAAACGGTTCGTCCAGCACGCGCCCGGCGTCCGCCTCGGCAATGTAATGGGCATAACCGCAGACCGCGCTGACCAGCACCGGCAAACCGGCGACCAGCGCTTCGAGCAGCACGGTACCGGTGTTTTCGTTGTACGCCGGGTGGATCAACAGATCGGCGCCGAGCAGGAACCGCGGGATATCGCTACGGCCCTTGAGGAACGTCACGTTATCGCCCAGACCCAAAGTTGCACTCTGCATCTGGAACAATTTGGGGTCATCCTGGCCGATTACAAACAGCCGGGTGCGTTTCTTCAGCTCGGCGGGTAATGCCGCCAGCGCCTTGAGGCTGCGATCGACGCCCTTGGTCTTGAACCCGGAGCCGATCTGCACCAGCAGCAGTTCGTCGTCCTTGAGGTTGAATTCGGCGCGGAAACCGGCGCGAATCTGGTCGGCATCCGCCGGCCGTCGACGATCTTGGGCGATACCCGGCGGCAGCAGATGGAAGCGCTCAAGCGGCGTGTCGTAATGCTTGATGAACAGCGGCTGCTGCACTTCGGAAATCATCAGCACTTCGGTTTTCGCCTCTTTGGCGAACACCGCGCGCTCGTACTCGGCGAAGTGGCGATAGCGGCCCCAACGGCGATACAGCGAATGGCGCAGGTTCTGCGCCTTGTCTTCGAAGCAGCCGTCGGCGGCGTAGTAGACATCCAGCCCCGGCATCTTGTTGAAGCCGATCAGCCGGTCCACCGGACGCTTGGCCAGATCCGCTTCCATCCACGCACTGAGCTTCTCGTTGCGCCGATGGTTGAAGAACGCCTTGACCGGCGCCACCAGCACTTCGAAACCGGGCGGCACGTCGCCTTCCCAGATCAGGGTGTAGACGCGAATCTGGTGACCGCGCTTCTGACATTCGAGGGCGATGCGCATGAAATCGCGCTGCAAGCCACCGAACGGGAAATATTTGTACAGGACAAAAGCCAATTGCATCAGCGCAGCTCCTCAGCCATTAACAACGTGCTCAGACGGCTGGCGACACGCTCGGGATTTACACGCGTGAAGCACAGAGGCTGCTCGCGCTTGAGGTCAAACTGACGGGCATCCTGCGCAGTCGGTTGGTAGGTACATTTCTTTTGCAGGCACGGGGCGCAGGGGAAATCACTGGCCATGTGAATCTGCACCTTGCCGTAAGCGCCGGTCAGGCCCGGGTTGGTCGGGCCGAACAGCGAAATCGTCGGCACATCCAGCGCGGCGGCAAGGTGACCAAGACCGGTGTCCACCGCCACGCAGGCCTGCGCACCGGCCAGCACTTTGCCGACCCCGGCCAGATTCAGCTTCGGCAGCACTTCGGCGTGCTTGAAACCGGCGGCAATGCGTTCGGCGCGGGCCTTCTCCTGCGGGTTGCCCCACGGCAGCTTGACCCCGACGCCCAGATAGCCGACGCGCTCGGTCAGCTCGCGCCAGTAGGCTTCCGGCCAGTGCTTGGTGTCCCACGTGGTGCCATGCAGGAACACCACAAAGGCACTCTTGCGCGGCAATTCCACCAGACGCTCGACGTTGAGGCCGTAGTCGCCCAACCCTTTGGGCAGGTCATAACCAAGGGCGATGGCGAACAGCTGACGCACCCGTTCGACGGCGTGTTGCCCACGGGCCACCGCCAGTTTGCGATCATAAAAACGTGCAGCGATCGGCTCGCGCGCCGAGCCTTTGTCGAGACCGGCTACCGGAGCTTTGACGTAGCGCGTCAGCCAGGCACTTTTCAGCAGGCCCTGAGCGTCGATCACCAGATCGTATTGGCTGGCGCGCACGCTTTGCTTGAAGCGCTTCCACTCGCCGCTCTTGAGGGTCTGCCAGAGGTTCTTGCGCCAGCGACGGATCGCCACCGGGATCACCTTGCCGACGGCCGGGTGCCACGTCGGGATCTCGGCGAAGCCTTCTTCCACCACCCAGTCGAACGTGATCCCGGGGATGGCCCGGGCCGCGTCGGTCAGCGCTGGCAACGCGTGAATCACGTCGCCCAGCGATGAAGTCTTGATCAGCAATACCCGCAACTTAATGAACCTCGACCACAGAGCCCTGCAGTTTCTGCAAGGCATCGTTGACCGCGTCCGGCATCAGCTGGCGCAGGCAGTTGTAATGGCCGAACCGGCAGGTACGGTCGAAGCACGGGCTGCAATCCAGACCCAGCCGAACGATTTCCACGTGCTCGGCCAGCGGCGGGGTGAAACCCGGCGACGTCGAGCCGTAGACCGCCACCAATGGACGGTTCAGCGCCGCCGCGACATGCATCAGGCCGGAGTCGTTGGAGACCACCGAATCGGCACAGGACAGCAGGTCGATGGCCTCGGCCAGCGAGGTGCCGCCGCTGAGGTTGACCGACTCTTCACGCAGGCCGGGAATCAGCCGTGCGCGGATGTCTTCGCCCACCGCGTGGTCGTTTTTCGAGCCGAACAACCACACCTGCCAGCCTTCGCGAATCCGCGCTTCGGCAACTTTGGCGTAATGCTCCGACGGCCAGCGCTTGGATTCGCCGAACTCGGCACCGGGGCACAGGGCCAACACCGGACGGTCGAGGGTCAGGCCGAACTTGGCCAGTGCCGCTTCGCGGGTCACCGGATCGATTTGCAGGCTCGGACGTGGATACGGTTTCGGCAGCTCGGCGTTCGGCTCGTAAGCCAGGGCCATGAAGCGCTCGATCATCAGCGGATAACGTTCCTTATCCAGCGTGCGCACGTCATTGAGCAGGCCGTAGCGGAATTCGCCGCGCCAGCCGGTGCGCTGCTTGATGCCGGCGAAAAACGGCACCAGCGCCGACTTCAGCGAGTTCGGCAGCAGGATCGCCTGATCGTACTGGCCGGCCAGGGATTTGCCGATTCGCCGACGCGTCGCCAGTTCCAGCGCGCCATGGCCGAGCGGAAAGCTCAAGGCTTTGCGCACTTCAGGCATGCGCTCAAGGATCGGCCGGCTCCACTCGGGGGCCAGCACGTCGATTTCGCATTGCGGGTGGCGCTGTTTGAGACACTGAAACAGTGTCTGCGCCATCACCATGTCACCGACCCAACTGGGCCCAACGATCAGAATATTCATGTGGTTTCCATAAACGAACCGGGGAGGCATTTACGCCTCCCCGCCTCGAGAATCACTGAGGGAGCGGCGCTGCTTGCGATGGGTCATTACCTTCAACATGACTGTCGACTGTCACTCCGCTATCGCGAGCAGGCTCGCTCCTACATGGTTTGTTCGTGTCTCAATCTGCAAATCACCACAAGTCCCTGTGGGAGCGTGGCTTGCCCGCGATGAGGCCATCACATCTGAAAGTGACGGTGGCTGACACTCCGCCATCGCGGGCAAGCCCGCTCCCACAAGGTATTCGATGCTTCAAATATCCGGTTTCAGCTTAGCCCCAACTCTTTCCAGATCCGCAATACCTGCCGGCGCTCCTCGACAAACTGGTCGCCTGCAATCACCCCGGCGTCCTTCTGCAAGGCCTGCCGGTGGGCGGCGGAGCGGTAAGCCTTATAGGCTTCGCGCAACAGGCTGGCGTCTTCGGCGGGCATCAGCCCTTCGTGTTCCAGCTCTTCCAGAATGCGGATGTTATCGGTCCAGCGCAGCAATGGCGGGTGGCTGTGCGACCACGCCAGGGCCGCGTATTGCACCATAAATTCAATATCGACGATACCTCCGGCGTCCTGCTTGAGGTCGAACGGCGCCGTGGCCTCGAAGGCATTAGCCGCCGTACCGGCCGCGGTGCCCTTGGTGCCGAGGTTGTCGCGCATCTTGGCGCGCATCTCGCTGACTTCCTGTTGCAATTTCGCCAGATCCCGCGCTTTACCCAAAACCTGCGCCCGGACCTTCTCGAAGGCCTGGCCGACATCCTGACTGCCCACCAGCACCCGCGCCCGCACCAGCGCCTGATGCTCCCAGGTCCAGGCTTCATTTTCCTGATAGCGCTCGAAGGCACCGAGTGAACTGACCAACAGCCCCGACGCGCCGGACGGGCGCAAACGCATGTCCACTTCGTACAACTGACCGGAGTTGGTCTGCGCCGTCAGCAAGTGAATGATCCGCTGCCCCAGCCGGGTGAAGAACTGCGCGCCATCGATCGGTTTCTGCCCGTCGGTTTCCACCTGCGGATCACCGTCATGGATGAACACCAGATCCAGGTCCGAACCATGCCCCAGTTCCAGCCCGCCGACTTTCCCATAACCGACAATGATGAAGCCCGGATCGCACAAACTGCCGTCAGTGCGCAGCGGCGTGCCGTACTTGGCCACGGTCTGGCGCCAGGCCAGCGCCAGCACTTGCTCGAGAATCGCTTCGGCCAGCCAGGTCAGGTAATCGCTGACTTTCATCAACGGCAGGCTGCCGGCGATTTCCGACGCGGCGACGCGCAAGCGGTGCGCGAGCTTGAAGTGACGCAGCGCCTCCATCTGCTGTTCGAGGTCGTCTTCGGGAATCCGCGTCAGCCGTTCGCGCAGCTCGGCGGCCAGTTCTGGCGCCAGGGGCGGCTTGAACAGGCGACCTTCGTTGAGCAACTCGTCGAGCAGCAGCGGGAAACGGGTGATCTGCTCAGCAATCCACGGACTGGCCGCGCACAGCGTCAGCAAGCGCCGCAAGGCGCCGGGGTTTTCCGTCAGCAACACTAAATAAGCCGAACGCCGCGCTACCGCTTCGACCAGCGGCAGCACTCGCTCCAGCACCAGATCCGGGTTGTCATGTTCCACCGCCTGAGCCAGCAGACGCGGAATAAACGCATCAAGACGTTCGCGACCCAGGCGCTGCATCGCGCGCAATTGCGGGCTGCCACGCAAACTGGCCAGCGCTTTCAGGGCTTTGCTCGCGTCCTTGAAGCCGCCCTCTTCCAATTGTCGGCAAGCGGCCTCCTCATCCTGCGCCTCTTCCCATAGCGGCAACCACTCACCACCGACCACCACTTCGCAGTCGGCACCCTGTTCTTCATCGGGATCGGCGATCACCTGCGCGAAGTGCCAGGCCACGCGGCCACGCCAGAACATCAGTTTTTCGTGGAAGGCCTGCCAATCGGCGAAACCGAGCATAAAGGCAATGCGCGCCTGATCCTGAGCGCCGTCCGGCAACATCTGGGTCTGGCGGTCGGCAATCGCCTGGATCGCGTGTTCGGTGTAGCGCAGGAACTCGTAGCCTTCGCGCAATTCACTGATCACTGCCGGCGGCAGATAGCCTTGCCCTTCCAGCGTGCTCAATACCTTTAATAGAGGACGCTGCTGCAGGCTCAGATCGCGCCCGCCGTGGATCAACTGGAAAGCCTGGGCGATGAACTCGACTTCGCGGATGCCGCCGGAACCCAGCTTGATGTTGTCGGCCATGCCCTTGCGCCGCACTTCCTGCTGGATCAACTGCTTCATGGTGCGCAGCGCTTCGATCGCCGAGAAGTCCAGATAACGCCGATAGACGAAGGGGCGCAGCATGTCGAGCAACTGCGCGCCGGCAGTCTGATCGCCGGCCACCACCCGCGCCTTGATCATCGCGTAGCGTTCCCAGTCGCGGCCCTGATCCTGGTAATACTGCTCCAGTGCATTGAAGCTCAGCACCAGCGCGCCGGACGAACCGTACGGGCGCAGGCGCATGTCGACGCGGAACACGAAGCCGTCGACCGTCATCGGGTCGAGGGCCTTGATCAGGCGCTGACCGAGACGAATGAAGAATTCCTGATTATCCAGCGCGCGTTTCACGCCGACGGTTTCGCCGCCCTCGGGGTAGGCGAAGATCAGGTCGATGTCCGACGACAGGTTCAACTCGACCGCGCCGAGCTTGCCCATGCCGAGGATGACCATCTGTTGCGGCAGACCGCTGCGCCGACCGGTTGGCGTGCCGAACTGATCGCAGTGGCGACGGTACAACCATTGATAAGCCTGATCGATGGTGGCGTCGGCCATGTCTGAAAGATCGCGGCAGGTCTGTACCAGATCAGCCTGGCGGTTCAGGTCGCGCCAGATGATTCGTACCTGATGGCGAGCGCGCTGGCGACGCAGGACACGACCGAGTTCATCTTCGCTTTGCGCGGTGTTCACGGCGGCGGCAATCTGCGCGCAGAGTTCACCCGGCGCGTACGGCCGGTCGAGTTCGCCGGACTGCACCAGCGACAGCAACATCAAAGGGTCACGAACGCTCTGTTCAATGACGAAATCGCTGGCGGCACCGACGCGGGCGAATTGCGCCCAACGCTCCGGTGTCCAGGTCGACAAGCCGTGATCGCCTTCAAGGGAGGCGACGGCCGTACGGAACGACTGCTCGGATCGAGTGACCAACGGCAGGAGAATGGCGGGGAGTTCAGCGAGCACGGGCAGGGTCATGGTCTATCCTTGATCGGCGTGTAAATGGCCGCTTGTAGTGTTTGATGAAAACCCGCTACGCGAAGGACTGTCGAACAAAAGTTAGAAATAGCTGAAATTTCTTCTTCTTTGGCATCCAGCATCAAACTTTCACCTTTTTCGGATGGTAATCGACCAACCTTAACGATTATTCTCACAACGCAGTCGGAGGCCACAAGCCTTTCCTCTGTAGTTTTACTACTCGTCTATACAGGCGAAAGGCTGAAATGCTCAAAGATTTGTAGTAAAACTACACGCCGCCGGAACAACCTGTCGGCAATCCAAGAATTTTAAATCGTCTGCCCACAAGGCCAGTCGCAAACTCAGGCAACCGATTCTGGAAGCCTTTCCGCCCTGGAGCAAGCCATGCAAGACCTCGATCCCGTCGAAACCCAGGAATGGCTGGACGCCCTGGAATCGGTTCTCGACAAAGAAGGCGAAGACCGTGCTCACTATCTGATGACCCGTATGGGTGAACTGGCGACCCGCAGCGGTTCGCAGCTCCCTTACGCCATCACCACGCCTTACCGCAATACCATCCCGGTAACCCACGAAGCACGCATGCCTGGCGACCTGTTCATGGAACGCCGCATTCGCTCGCTGGTGCGCTGGAACGCGATGGCCATGGTAATGCGTACGAACCTGAAAGATTCTGACCTGGGTGGTCACATCTCCAGCTTCGCTTCCAGCGCGACCCTGTATGACATCGGCTTCAACTACTTCTTCCAGGCCCCGACCGACGAACACGGCGGCGACCTGATCTACTTCCAGGGCCACACCTCGCCAGGCGTTTACGCCCGTGCATTCATGGAAGGCCGCATCACCGAAGACCAGATGAACAACTTCCGCCAGGAAGTCGACGGTCAGGGCCTGTCGTCCTATCCGCACCCTTGGCTGATGCCTGACTTCTGGCAGTTCCCGACCGTATCCATGGGTCTGGGTCCGATCCAGGCGATCTATCAGGCACGCTTCATGAAGTACCTGGAACACCGCGGTTTCATCCAGCCGGGCAAACAGAAAGTCTGGTGCTTCCTGGGCGACGGCGAGTGCGACGAGCCGGAATCCCTGGGCGCGATCTCCCTGGCCGGCCGCGAGAAGCTGGACAACCTGATCTTCGTCATCAACTGCAACCTGCAGCGCCTCGACGGCCCGGTTCGCGGCAACGGCAAGATCATCCAGGAACTCGAAGGCGTGTTCCGCGGTGCACAGTGGAACGTGACCAAAGTCATCTGGGGCCGTTTCTGGGACCCACTGCTGGCCAAGGACGTCGACGGCATCCTGCAACGTCGCATGGACGAAGTCATCGACGGCGAGTACCAGAACTACAAAGCCAAAGACGGTGCGTTCGTTCGCGAGCATTTCTTCAACACGCCTGAACTCAAGGCGATGGTTGCCGACCTGTCCGACGACGAGATCTGGAAACTCAACCGTGGCGGCCACGACCCGTACAAGGTCTACGCGGCGTACCACGAAGCGGTCAACCACAAAGAACAACCTACCGTCATCCTGGCCAAGACCATCAAGGGTTATGGCACCGGTGCCGGCGAAGCGAAAAACACGGCGCACAACACCAAGAAAGTCGACGTCGACAGCCTGAAGTTGTTCCGTGATCGCTTCGACATCCCGGTCAAGGATGAAGAGCTGGAGAACCTGCCGTTCTTCAAGCCAGAGCCAAACAGCGCCGAAGCCCGCTACCTGAGCGAGCGCCGTGCTGCACTGGGCGGTTTCGTACCACAGCGCCGCGCGCAGAGCTTCAGCGTACCGACCCCGGACCTGGACACCCTGAAAGCCATCCTCGACGGCTCGGGCGACCGTGAAATTTCCACCACCATGGCCTTCGTGCGCATCCTCGCGCAACTGGTCAAGGACAAGGAAATCGGCCCGCGCATCGTGCCGATCATCCCGGACGAAGCCCGTACCTTCGGTATGGAAGGCATGTTCCGTCAGCTGGGCATCTACTCCTCTGTCGGCCAGCTCTACGAGCCAGTCGATAAAGACCAGGTAATGTTCTACAAGGAAGACCAGAAAGGTCAGATCCTTGAAGAAGGCATCAACGAAGCGGGCGCCATGAGTTCCTTCATCGCCGCCGGTACTTCGTACTCCAGCCACAACCAGCCGATGCTGCCGTTCTACATCTTCTACTCGATGTTCGGCTTCCAGCGTATCGGTGACCTGGCCTGGGCCGCTGGCGACAGCCGCACCCGTGGCTTCCTGATCGGCGGCACCGCCGGCCGTACCACCCTGAACGGTGAAGGCCTGCAACACGAAGACGGTCACAGCCACCTGCTGGCCGCGACCATCCCGAACTGCCGCACCTACGATCCGACCTACGGCTACGAGCTGGCGGTGATCATTCAGGACGGCATGAAGAAGATGACCGAAGAGCAGCAGGACATCTTCTATTACATCACCGTGATGAACGAGTCGTACCAGCAGCCAGCCATGCCGGCCGGTGCCGAAGAAGGCATCAAGAAAGGCATGTACCTGCTCGAAGAAGACACCCGCGATGCAGCGCACCACGTGCAACTGATGGGCTCCGGCACCATCCTGCGTGAAGTGCGTGAAGCGGCGAAGATCCTGCGTGAAGAGTTCAACATCGGCGCTGACGTATGGAGCGTCACCAGCTTCAACGAACTGCGTCGCGACGGCCTGGCCGTAGAGCGCAGCAACCGTCTCAAGCCTGGCCAGAAGCCCAAGCAGAGCTACGTTGAAGAGTGCCTGAGCGGCCGTAAAGGTCCGGTCATTGCCTCTACCGACTACATGAAGCTGTTCGCCGAGCAGATCCGTCAGTGGGTACCGTCCAAGGAATTCAAAGTCCTGGGCACCGACGGTTTCGGCCGCAGCGACAGCCGCAAGAAACTGCGTCATTTCTTCGAAGTCGACCGTCATTTCGTGGTGTTGGCAGCCCTGGAAGCACTGGCTGACCGTGGTGATATCGAACCTAAAGTCGTGGCCGAGGCCATCGTCAAGTTCGGCATCGACCCGGAAAAACGCAACCCACTGGACTGCTGAGGAGACATTTTGTGAGCGAACTCATTCGCGTACCTGACATCGGCAGCGGTGAAGGTGAAGTAATTGAACTGTTTGTGAAGGTCGGCGACCGTATCGAAGCCGACCAGAGCATCCTGACCCTGGAATCGGACAAGGCCAGCATGGAAGTGCCGGCCCCGAAAGCCGGTGTCATCAAGAGCCTGAAAGTGAAGCTGGGCGACCGCCTGAAAGAAGGCGACGAACTGCTCGAGCTGGAAGTCGAGGGCGCCGCGCAAGCGGCTCCTGCGCCTGCCGCTGCACCGGCCAAAGCCGAAGAAAAACCGGCTGCTGCCGCTCCTGCTGCTGCCGCGCCAGCCGCTGCCCCGGCTGCCGCTTCGGTGCAGCAAGTGCACGTGCCGGACATCGGTTCGTCGGGCAAGGCCCAGATCATCGAGATCCAGGTCAAGGTCGGCGACACCGTCGAGGCTGATCAGTCGCTGATCACCCTGGAATCCGACAAGGCCAGCATGGAAATCCCGTCGCCTGCCGCAGGCGTGGTCAAGGCCATCAGCGTCAAGCTCAACGACGAAGTCGGCACTGGCGACCTGATTCTGGATCTGGAAGTGGCGGGCGCTGCGGCCCCGGCTGCGGCCGCTCCGGCTCAGGCTGCTGCTCCGGCACCCGCCGCTGCGCCTGCTCCGGCTGCCGCTCCAGCCGCCCCGGTCGCCGACAGCGTTCAGGACATCCACGTTCCGGACATCGGTTCGGCCGGCAAGGCCAAGATCATCGAAGTTCTGGTCAAGGCTGGCGACAGCGTTGAAGCCGACCAGTCGCTGATCACCCTCGAATCCGACAAGGCAAGCATGGAAATCCCGTCGCCTGCCGCGGGCGTGGTGGAAAGCGTTTCGATCAAGCTGGACGACGAAGTCGGCACCGGCGATCTGATCCTCAAGCTGAAAGTCAAAGGTGCGGCTCCGGCTGCGGCCCCGGCTCCAGCTGCCGCTGCGCCAAGCGCTCCGGCACCTGCCGCTGCTGCTCCGGCTGCCGCTGCCCCGGCTGCTGCCACTCCGGTTGCTGCGCCGGCCAAGCCTGGCGCGAAAGTTCACGCCGGCCCTGCCGTGCGTCAACTGGCCCGTGAGTTCGGCGTCGAGCTGAGCGCTGTTGGCGCCAGCGGTCCGCACGGTCGCATCCTCAAGGAAGACGTGCAGGTTTACGTCAAGGCGATGATGCAGAAGGCCAAGGAAGCGCCAGCTGCTGGCGGCGCAACTGGCGGCGCAGGCATCCCGCCGATTCCGGTGGTGGACTTCAGCCGCTTCGGCGAAATCGAAGAAGTGCCGATGACCCGTCTGATGCAGGTCGGCGCGGCCAACCTGCACCGCAGCTGGCTGAACGTGCCGCACGTGACGCAATTCGACTCGGCGGACATCACCGAGCTGGAAGCCTTCCGTGTTGCGCAGAAAGCCGTCGCGGAGAAGGCCGGCGTCAAGCTGACCATCCTGCCGCTACTGCTCAAGACCTGCGCACACCTGCTCAAGGAACTGCCGGACTTCAACAGTTCGCTGGCGCCAAGCGGCAAGGCGATCATTCGCAAGAAGTACGTCAACATCGGTTTCGCCGTCGACACCCCGGATGGCCTGCTGGTACCGGTCATCAAGAACGTCGACCAGAAGAGCCTGCTGCAACTGGCCGCAGAAGCTGCTTCGCTGGCTGAAAAAGCCCGGACCAAGAAGCTCTCTTCGGACGAGATGCAGGGCGCCTGCTTCACCATTTCCAGCCTCGGCCACATTGGCGGCACCGGCTTCACGCCGATCGTCAACGCGCCGGAAGTGGCGATCCTCGGTGTTTCCAAGGCAACCATCCAGCCAGTCTGGGACGGCAAAGCCTTCCAGCCGAAACTGATGCTGCCACTGTCGCTGTCCTACGATCACCGCGTGATCAACGGCGCTGCTGCTGCACGCTTCACCCAGCGTCTGGGCAGCCTGCTGGGCGACATCCGCACCATCCTGCTGTAAAGCGTTCGGCCCTCCGGCAACGGAGGGCCGACTGCGTTCCACGTTTTCGAGCGCCACACGCTCGTACCTCAACCCCGTCAGTTTGACGGGGCTTTTTTTGCACTGAAAAAAGTGCAGCGCCTCTTCCTACAAGTTCGGTTTACTTGAACTACGACTGCAGTCGAATTCGTCTCGATATTTTTCATCGACAGGCAACTAATCTCTGCCCTCGGATTAAATAACGTTTTCCCTGCGTTATTTATAAAAAATGAAACTTACTCGAATGGACTCGAATATGTTCAAGCCAACTATTGGCCCGATTATCGGCCACACGACAACTCATCACGCGCGCATATTCATGCGCGCCGACAAGCAAGGCAATGCACCGGTATTTGCCGCCATTCGCTATCGGAAGTCTGGAACACAACAGTGGTCAGCTAGTACTTTCGCCGAACCCGATGCGCTGCGCGACATGACCGAAGTGTTCACCCTCAACAACTTGAGCAGTGACACCGAATATGAATACCAGACCGGCTGGTTCAGCCCGATGAATCCGGTCCATACCGTGGACAGTGTCGCCGAACTGCCGCTGCAGTGGCCGCGGGAAATCTACCGATTGCGCACCCGTTCCAGCAATGCCCTGCAGCCAAAGGCCTATATCGTCGGCTCTTGCCGCTATTTGCGCATGACGGCGGGGGTGCCGGTGCTGCCCCATCTGGGTGACCGGATCTTTGCCTCCATCAACCAATTGATCGAAGGTGCGCAGCCGCCGATCAGTGCCACCCTGATGACGGGTGATCAGGTTTATCTCGACGACCTAAATCTGTTCGCACCTGATCGTGAATATAAGGACATCCTCAGCAAGTACCGTGCGGCCTTCTCTCAGCCGAATATTCAGCGTTTGATGTCCGGCACTTCGACTTATATGATCCTGGACGATCACGAAATCGAAGACAATTGGCCGGCGAATGCCGAACAATCAGATCAAGTGTTATATCGCAATGCAATGGCCGCCTATGAAATCTATCAAGTCAGCCACAGCCCGGCGCATGAACTTACAACTAACGAAAAGGTGAATCGGGCAAAACTCGAGCACTACTGGTATCAATTCAGTGACGCTGATATCGAATGGTTTGTGACCGACAGCCGCACCCGCCGCAACCTGTCAGCCGATGATCGCCGCATCCTCGATGAAGCGCAGGAACAGGCGCTGATCGAATGGCTGATCAATAGTTCGGCGCGGGTGAAATTCGTCGTGACCAGCGTAATGTTCTACCCGGATCGCCAACTGCTGGGCGACGACGCCTGGAAAGCTTTCCCGGAGCAGCGCCTGCGCCTGCTGGAAACCATCCGAACCCGACGCATCAAAAATGTCGTGTTTGTCTCGGGCGATGTGCATGGCTCGCTGACTTCGCGCCTGACCCACAGTGAAGACCCGGACTTCGAGGTCCATACCATCGTTTCCTCGCCGCTGTGCAACAGCAAGCTGCTGCCCTATGCCACGGCGTCGACGTTTATCCTCGATCGACCGCTGGCGCGCACGTCGACGGGTGATTATCAGCATGAGTTGACCAGCCCGGTCATCAGCGAAGACAACTTCGCCCATGTAGTCGTCGAGACTGATCAAATTCTGGTCAATTACCATGATCGTGATGGCAAGAAGCTGCAATCGATCAGCCTGAAATTACGCTGATATCTTGAAAGATCGCAGCCTTCGGCAGTTCCTACATTGGCATGCATCCACTGCAGGAGCTGCCGCAGGCTGCGATCTTTTGCTCTTTTCAACCACCTACTGGAGAAATGCTCTGAGCGGCCGACACATTCTTATAGCACTTGGCCTTCATCTCTCTTGTCAGTCGGTGCCGCAATGATGCAACCTTGCCGCAGGCAACAGTAAAGAGGGCGCGAGCCCGGCGCGTTCAGCATATTTCCAAGCGAGTTCCTTCATGAAGAGCCAACCCGATGCCGCCAGCCGTATGGCGGCCGAGGTAGTGACGCAGTTGCCTGTGCCCTCGCGGCTCGGCATGCTGCGTTTCGAGCGCTTGAATGAAGCCAGTTGGGCGATGCTGTTTCTCGACCCCAACTGCGAACGCCAGTTCGGCCAGCCGGCCGTCGAATTGTGTGCCCTGGTCGGCTCGCCCTACGCCAGCCTGATGGAGCCTGAAGCGCGCTATCAACTGCACGACACCATTCAGCAACAACTGCGCGACAGCCCGCATTATCTGGTGCGCTACACCTTGCACACCGCCGCTGGCGTGTTGAGCATCCTCGAGCTGGGCGAAGCCTATAAGCAGCACAATCGGCACTTGCTGCGCGGTTATCTACTGGCGGTCGATGATGTCTTCGACGAAGCGCCAGCGCTGCCCTCGGTCGACCTCGAAACCCAGAACTCGCGCCTGCAGATCGCCCTCGAACTCAACCAGCGCGCCCAGCAAGAACAACTGCAGCACCTTGATCGGGTGCGCGCCCAGCAGGACCTGATTCTGCTGCTCGCCCGCCAACGCTACAGCAGCCACAACTCGCTGCAGGAAGCCGCCGAACTGATCACCCGCTGCGCCTGCGATATCTATGAAATCGACTGCGCCAGCCTGTGGAACCTCGAAGGCAATCTGTTGGTGCCGATTTCCGCGTATCACCGCGCAACGCAGGAATACCTCCTGCCAGAGGTGATCGACATCAGCGGCTTTCCCGACTACATGGAAGCGCTGCACGGCAGCCGCGCCATCGACGCGCATAATGCGATGCGCGACCCGCGCACCCGCGAGATGGCTGAGGCCCTGCGCCCGCGCGACGTCAACGCCATGCTCGACGCCAGCATCCGCGTCGACGGCCAGGTGGTCGGCGTGCTCTGTCTGGAGCAGACCGGCGTGACCCGCGCCTGGCAGTCCGATGAAATCGCCTTTGCCGGTGAGCTGGCGGATCAATTCGCCCAGGTCATCAACAACCACAACCGCCGCACCGCCACCAGCGCCCTGCACCTGTTCCAGCGCGCAGTGGAGCAAAGTGCCAACGCCTTTTTGCTGGTCAATTGCGACGGTGTGGTCGAGTACGTCAACCCGAGTTTCACCGCGATCACCCAGTATTCCACCGAAGAAGTCCACGGCCAGCGCCTGTCGGAACTGCCGGCCCTGGAAAACCTCAGCGAGCTGCTGTTCGATGCGCCCTCGGCACTGGCCAAGAGCAACAGTTGGCAGGGCGAATTCAAAAGCCGGCGCAAGAACCTCGAACCGTACTGGGGCCAGTTGTCGATCTCCAAGGTGTATGGCGACAACCGCGAACTGACGCACTACATCGGCATCTACGAAGACATCACTCAGACCAAACTGGCGCAGCAGCGCATCGAGCGTCTGGCGTACACCGACAATCTGACCAACCTCGGCAACCGACCGGCGTTTATCCGCAATCTGGACGAGCGCTTCGCCCGCGATAGCGATACGCCGATCAGCCTGCTGCTGGTGGACATCGACAACTTCAAGCGAATCAACGACAGCCTCGGTCACCAGACCGGCGACAAACTGTTGATCAGCCTGGCCCGGCGTCTGCGCAACAGCCTCAGCCCGAGCGGCAGCCTCGCGCGGTTTGCCAGTAACGAGTTCGCCGTACTGCTCGACGACACGGATCTCGCCACCGGCCAACAGATCGCCAACCAGTTGCTGGCGACCCTCGACAAACCGATGTTCGTCGACAACCAGTTGATCAGCGTCACCGGCTCCGTGGGCCTGGCCTGCGCGCCGCTGCACGGACGCGACCCGCAAACCCTGATGCGCAACGCCGGCCTCGCTTTGCACAAAGCCAAGGCCAACGGCAAGCATCAGGTGCAAGTCTTCACCGAAGCGCTGAATGCCGAGGCCAGCTACAAGCTGTTCGTCGAGAACAACCTGCGCCGCGCCCTGACCCAGAACGAGCTGGACGTGTTCTACCAGCCCAAGCTATGCCTGCGCAGCGGTCGCCTGCTGGGCATGGAAGCACTGCTGCGCTGGAACCACCCCGAACGCGGGATGATCCGCCCGGATCAGTTCATCAGCGTGGCCGAAGAAACCGGCCTGATCATTCCGATCGGCAAGTGGATTGCCCGCCAGGCCTGCCGCATGAGCAAAGCGCTGACCGCCGCGGGCATGGGCAATCTGCAAGTGGCGATCAACCTGTCACCCAAGCAGTTCTCCGATCCCGATCTGGTCGCGTCCATCGCCAACATCCTCAAGGAAGAAGCGCTGCCGGCCAGTCTGCTCGAACTGGAGCTGACCGAAGGTTTGCTGCTGGAAGCCACCGAAGATACGCACTTGCAGCTCGATCAGCTCAAGCGCCTGGGCCTGACTCTGGCCATGGACGACTTCGGTACCGGTTACTCGTCGCTCAGTTACCTGAAGAAATTCCCGATCGACATCATCAAGATCGATCGCAGCTTCATCCACGAAATCCCCGACAATCAGGACGACATGGAAATCACCTCCGCGGTGATCGCCATGGCGCACAACCTGAAGCTCAAGGTCGTGGCCGAAGGCATCGAGACCGCCGAGCAGCTGGCGTTCCTGCGTCGCCACCGGTGCGACGTCGGCCAGGGCTACCTGTTCGACCGGCCGATCCCCGGCGGCGAGCTGATTCAGGCGCTCAAGCGCTACCCGCGCGGCCCGCTCTGCCTGTAGCCCCCCCCCGCCCTTTGATGTAGGAGCTGCCGCAGGCTGCGATCTTTTGATTCTGGTTTTTAAAGCCAAGATCAAAAGATCGCAGCCTGCGGCAGCTCCTACATTGAATAGTGCGAAATCCGGCATCATTCGGCACACTGGCGGTCTGATTTTTTACATCCCATCCTGACTGAGAGGAACGATCATGGTTCTGCGCTCGGAAATTCTGGTGAACAAAAACGTGCTACCGACCAAAGACCAAGCTCTACCCGGCCGCGAAACCGCGATGACCCTGCCTGAAAAGCACTTCGTCTTCGAAGAAACCCCGTTGCTCGGCCCGTTTTTCCAGGACGTCGACTTCGCGATCTTCGGTCTGGGTTGCTTCTGGGGCGCGGAGCGCCGTTTCTGGCAGCGCGAAGGCGTGGTCAGCACCGTGGTCGGTTACGCCGGCGGCTACACGCCGAACCCGACTTACGAAGAAGTCTGCTCGGGCCTGACCGGCCACGCCGAAGTGGTGCTGGTGGTGTATGACAAGGCCAAAGTCAGCTATGAAGAGCTGCTGGCGATGTTCTGGGAACTGCACAACCCGACTCAGGGCATGCGCCAGGGCAATGACATCGGCACTCAATACCGCTCGGTGATCTACGCGACCTCGCCAGAGCAACTGGACGCGGCGCTGAAGAGCAAAGCGGTGTATCAGGCTGAACTGTCGAAGGCAGGCCTGGGCGAAATCAGCACCGAAATCGAACAGGCGCCGACCGTGTATTTCGCCGAGGCCTATCACCAGCAATACCTGGCGAAAAACCCTGAAGGTTATTGCGGGATCGGCGGCACCGGCGTGTGCATGCCACCGAGCCTGGCGGGTAACTGACCCTTAAAAGCAAAAGATCGCAGCCTGCGGCAGCTCCTACAGAAAATCAGTGATCGTCCGCACATTGGTGGATGACACTAGATCCTGTGGAAGCTGCCGCAGGCTGCGATCTTTTAATCTTGCCGTTGATCAGCTCTCGGCAATCAACCAATCCATCTGCCATCCACCCTGAGTCTGCCCAAGCTTCTTCGACAACCACGGCAGCAACTCACGCAATTCTTCCTCCAGCCCCCACGGCGGATTGGCGATCGCCATGCCAGAGCCGTTCAGGCTGTTCGGCGTATCCAGCGGATGCACCAGCAGTTCCACGCGCAGCAACTTCGGCGCGCCGGTACCGGCCAGATCCTGATAGAAACGGCGCAACGCACGCTGATCCTTCACCGGATACCAGATCGCCGCGACGGTCTGGCGCATGCGGCCAATCGCCTCTTTCAGCGACGCCGCACACTTTTGCATCTCGTCGAGCTGTTCGAACGGCGGATCGATCAGCATCACCGCCCGCTTCTCCTGCACCGGCAGCATCGCCCGCGCCACGTGCCAGCCCTCGCCCAGATGCACCTTGACCCGACGATCGCCGGCCATGTTCTCCTTGAGCTGCACGCCGTCTTGCGGGTGTTTCTCGTTGAGCATCACCCGATCCTGCGGCCGGGTCAGACGCCGCGCCAGCTCCGGTGACCCCGGGTAGTAACGCAACTGGCCATCCGGGTTCATCTCGTGCAGCACCTTCATGTAATCGGCGGTCAGCGCCGGCAAATCCGGCTGATCCCATAAGCGCGCGATGCCTTCCAGGTACTCACCGGTACGGTTGGCCTGATCGCCCTGCAAGTCATACAGACCGATACCGGCGTGCGTATCGAGATAGGCAAACGGCTGCTCCTTGCGCGACATCAGGGCGATGAGGCGGGTCAAGGTCAGGTGTTTGAACACATCGGCGTGATTGCCGGCATGGAAGGCGTGACGATAATTCATGGCTGCTCCTGCGAGGGCCGTGAAGTTTACCTTTTACCGGGCGGCAAGTCAGGGGTTGGGGGCTGAGCGGCCCTCTTACACCTTAAGATCCGGCCCAATATCTGTGGCGAGGGGATTCATCCCCGATGGGCTGCGCAGCAGCCCCCTATTCCGTCACATGTTTTATTTGATGCTCCACGATGACAGGTCTTGGGGCCGCTTCGCTGCCCATCGGGGATGAATCCCCTCGCCACAGTTCAGGTACCTCGACAACCCATCGAAAGCTTTATCAAAACCCAGGACGCGAACATCGCTGATCCGAGGACTTCGCCCGGAAATTTCATTCTGCTTCGTCCTGCAAATGGTCCAATAAGGCCGATTGCGACGTTTCTTCCGACGCTGAAACCTGGAAAAACCGCCTGACCTTGCAACGTAAAACCGGCTCGGGAAAGGCCTCGAACAAGGCAGGATGCTCCTCGCTCAGCCACTGCACAGCATTGCCGATGCGAATGTCATCAGCAGTTGCGGCCAAGACCGATCCCGTTACTTTCCACCAAGGAAACACTCGCCCCGAAACCTGCGCCCTGCCCCCGATCTCCACGGCCTGTCCATTGATCAAGCCGCGCGAAATCACCGGCATCAACTGCGCAGATTGCACTTCGTCGGACTGCAGGATCGGCAACACAAAACGCCCATCCCAGAAGCGAAAAAACACCGCTGCGCCGTCCGGCATCAGCACTTGAGTCAGGCTGCGAAAGTGCTCAACCACCACCTCCAGGCTCGCCGAGGACACCGCCAACCACCCCCAGTCGCGAGACTCGGTAGAGGCCACCCAATCGAGAAACGCACTGTCCGCCGCGACAACTCCTACAAAGGGCATTACCGCGTCCCACTCGGCGTAGATCGTGTCCGCCCAGATCGGGTGGGGTCCGACCAGCGGAGGCCTGGCGTCGCTGGCATTACTGAAAATCGCGAACAGTTGCTCCGCAGGTTTCAGCGGCTCACGCGCCAGCCACGCTGAAGGCGTCAGGCACTCAGGTTGCACAAACACCGTCCTTGCAGCGCTCGCACTCTTCGCAGAATGGCGCATCACCTTTAAAGCTCATGATTTGTGCGGCGGTGAGCATGGCCGCCGGTGCCGCTGCAAGTTTCGCTGGCAGTCCCGGCACACTAGGTGCCGCGCCCATCGCCGTCATCGGCGCGCCACCGACCTGAATTGGCACGCTACTGAAGATCCCGCCAGGCCCGATGTTGATCCACTGCCCGCCGGCCTGAATCGTGGCGCTCGCGCCGCCATCGATCACCACTTGCTGCCCGGCACTGACGTGGATTTGTGCGCTGGCGCTGGTGGCCTGGTTGCTCACCCGAATATGCCGATCGCCGACCACCGTCAGGTGATCGTCCTGTTTGACTTCGATCTGGCGCTGGCCGTGAGTGATGCGTTGTTCGTCGGCCTTCAACTCATGTTTGGCGGTGCCCGTGACGACGATGCTGCGCTGGTTGTCGACCTGCACCTGCTGGTCGTGCAGTACATGCTGGGTCCAGTTGCGCTGGGCACGCAGGTAGATTTCTTCGGCGCCCTTTTTGTCGTCGATGCGCAGTTCGTTGTAACCACCGCCACCGGGGCTGCTATGGCTGCGGAAGATGCTGCGGGCCTTGTCCGCCGGGAGGTCCAGCGGCACCGGGGTCGCGGCATTCGGCAGGCACCCCATCACCAACGGTTTGTCGGCGTCGGCGTCGATGAAACCGACCAGCACTTCCATGCCGACTCGCGGGATCAACACGCTGCCGTATTGGTCATGTGCCCAACCGGTTGCCACACGCAGCCAGCAACTGGAATGCTCATTCAGCTCGCCGTCGCGGTCCCAGGCCAGTTGCACCTTGACCCGACCGTACTCGTCGCAGTGAATTTCCGCGTCGTGCGGCCCGGTGACGACGGCAGGTTGATAGCCAAGCATCCGGGGCTTTTCCGGGCCGAGGGCTGGGCGGAAGAACACGTCCCACGGCGTAGCAAGAAAGGTATTACGGTAACCCTGGAATGTTTCCCCATCGCTGGTGACCGATTCCTCCAGCACTTGCGGCTGTCGCCCACGGTGTTCGATGGCGGTAAGCAGCCACAGGTCATTCCAGTCCCGGCGCGGGTGTTCGGTCAGTTGCAGGAAATGTCCGCACACCAGTGCAGAGACGTCGCTGATGCCTTCGGCCTGACGGTAATCGGCGACATGTCGCTCAAGCGTGCGCTGCGCCAGATGCTTACCGGTCTCGCGATCGTTGAACTGGCCGGGAAAACGATAATCCTCCAGTACCGGGCGCTGCTCGCTGTCGCTGTGGCTTTGCAGTTGCAAGTGCGGCTTCTCAAAGTTGTAGTCGCGCCGGGTGACCACGCTGGTGCGGGTTTCGACCCGGACATTGAAACGCTGGATGGCGGGCGCACCAGCCGACATGCCGCTCCCCGGCAAATACAGCGTCGGCTCGGCCAGGCGCGGGAACACCGTTTGATCGTCGCCGAACACCAACAGATGCCCGTCGGGGCTGTGCTGAAAATGAAAATGAATGCCGACTTCGGCACACAGCCGTTGGATGAACGCCAGATCGCTTTCGGCGTACTGCACGCAATAATCGCGCATCGGGTAATCACTGCCGAGACGAAACTCGAAGGCGTCGCGCAGGATCGCGTGGTCCTTGAGGATCCGCGCCACGATCTGCGGCACCGTCTGATGCTGAAAAATCCGCTGGTTGATGCGATGCCCGAGGTAAGTCAGACGCGGTACCAGGCTCAGGTGATAGCGCGTCAGACGTTTCCCGGAATCACCCTGCCCGACTCGATAAATCTGACCATGGACACCGGAACCTTCTGCATCGAAGCTCAGGAACGCCTGACTATGCAGCAGGCTCTCGAGGTCCAGGTCGGGCCGTTCACTGACCAGTTCCAGGTCGAAGCGAAAGGGTTGGCTGATGGCTTCCTTGCCCGTGAACTCAAGGACTTTGAGATCAAATTGGGCGCCTTCGAGGGTCAACGTGAAACGCGGTTGATTGGCAGGCGCGAACATCCGATGTGTCTCTGCAGATTGAGGGCGGGCGATTCTGCATGAGGGGCAAGGGGTGTTGGGTGGGTGACGGGAAAATCAGATTTGCCCTACTTTTTCTGGCGAAAAAGCCTTCGAAAATCGGCGCATGCGACTACAGACAACTCTCTCAAAATCACCACCGAACAACTGTGGGAGCGAGCCTGCTCGCGAAAGCGGCATGTCAGTCGACACATTCATTGAATGATCAATCGCATTCGCGAGCAGGCTCGCTCCTACATTGGATCTCCACAGGATTCGAGAAATCACGGGCATAAAAAAACAGCCCGCCTCCTTGTAGGAAACGGGCCGTTTTTCTGTGAGCCGCAGCTCAGTGCATCACTTGTTCAGGTGGAAATCTTTTTCCGCCGCTTCGAAGCGCTGCACCATGCCTTTGGTTGGCTCGCCCATTTTGCTGACGATGTAGATCGCCAGGCTGGCGAAGATGAAGCCCGGGATGATTTCGTACAGGCCCATCACCTCGAAATGCTTCCACACCACCACGGTGATGGCGCCGACCAGGATGCCGGCCAGTGCGCCATTGCGGGTCATGTCTTTCCAGATCACCGAGATCAGCACCACTGGACCGAACGCGGCACCGAAACCGGCCCAGGCGTAGGACACCAGGCCCAGTACGCGGTTTTCCGGGTTGGCGGCCATGGCGATAGCGATCAGTGCCACCAGCAACACCATCGCGCGGCCGACCCAGACCAGTTCAACCTGGGAGGCGGATTTGCGCAGGAAAGTTTTGTAGAAGTCTTCAGTCAGGGCGCTCGAGCACACCAGCAGCTGGCAGCTCAGGGTGCTCATGACCGCGGCGAGAATCGCCGACAGCAGGACACCGGCGACCCACGGGTTGAAGAGGATTTTCGCCAGTTCGATGAACACCCGTTCGTGGTTCTCGGTCACCGGACCGGCCACTTCCGGGTGCGCCGAGAAGTAAGCGATGCCGAAAAAGCCCACGGCGACGGTGCCGCCCAGGCACAGGATCATCCAGGTCATGGAGATGCGACGGGCGTTGGCAATCGATTTCACCGAGTCAGCGGCCATGAAACGCGCGAGGATGTGCGGCTGACCGAAGTAACCCAGACCCCAGCCCATCAGCGAGATGATGCCGATGAAGGTGGTGCCCTTGAGCATGTCGAAGTTGCTTGGGTCCTGGGCTTCGATGGCGAGGAACGTGGTATCGACGCCGCCGGTGGCCAGCAACACGATGATCGGCGTCAGCAGCAGGGCAAAGATCATCAGCGTGGCTTGCACGGTGTCAGTCCAGCTCACCGCAAGGAAACCGCCGATAAAGGTGTAGGCAATTGTCGCCGCAGCACCGGCCCACAGCGCCGTCTCGTAGGACATGCCGAAGGTGCTTTCGAACAGACGGGCGCCAGCCACGATGCCGGACGCGCAGTAGATGGTGAAGAACACCAGAATCACCACCGCCGAGATAATCCGCAGCAGGCCGCTGTTGTCTTCGAAACGGCTGGCAAAGTAGTCCGGCAGGGTCAGCGCATCACCGTTGTGCTCGGTTTGCACACGCAGACGGCCGGCGACGAACAGCCAGTTCAGGTAGGCGCCGATGATCAGACCGATGGCGATCCAGCTCTCGGACAGGCCGGACATGTAGATGGCGCCCGGCAAGCCCATCAACAACCAGCCGCTCATGTCCGAAGCACCGGCGGACAATGCCGTCACCACGCTGCCGAGGCTGCGACCGCCAAGAATGTAGTCAGAAAGGTTGTTGGTGGAGCGATAGGCCATGAGGCCGATCAGTACCATTGCTGCGATGTAGATCACGAACGTGATCAGTGTTGGATTGCTTACGCTCATTAAGTACGCCCTGGCTTTGTTTTTATGTAGCAGCAGTGATCAATCGCACGCAAACGACGACGTTTGGCAGACGATTCGGGATCCCGCGCATTTAGGACTGATGTTTCCCCAGGAAAGCCACCAGCCGATACACCGGATACTCCCGGTTGCACCTTGGGCGCGAATGCTATGCAACAAAGTAAAAAAGGTGCAACCAGTTTCTGGCGATTAAGTTGCACCTAGTCGGATATACCGATAAATACGCCGTTTTTGCTCCTTTTTAGCGCAGTCACGGCGCTCCGCTAGAAGTAAAAGCACCAAGCAGGAGCGGCACTTCAGTACCAGAAAATAATTCCTGACGAAGCGTTAATTTTTCCGACAAAAAAAGGGTTGCACCCGGTTGCACCTCTTTCGGCGCACGGCTAATCTTGCCGCCAGCTGATGCCACGCAACTGTGGCAACCATGAGGATAAAAATATGGCTACCACCACCCTTGGGGTCAAACTCGATGACCCGACCCGCGAGCGCCTGAAGGCTGCCGCGACCTCGATTGATCGCACACCGCACTGGCTGATCAAGCAGGCAATTTTCAATTACCTGGAAAAACTCGAGGGTGGTGCAACCCTGACCGAGCTGAACGGCTTGACCGCCAAGGACAGCGACGACGCTGGTGAAGTCCACACCGATCACGCGCACCAGTGCTTCCTCGAATTCGCTGAAAGCATCCTGCCGCAATCGGTACTGCGCGCTTCGATCACGGCCGCCTACCGTCGCCCTGAGCCGGAAGTGGTGCCGATGCTGATCGAGCAGGCGCGCCTGCCGGCTCCGATGGCCGAAGCCACCAACAAACTCGCCGCGACCATCGCGGAAAAACTGCGTAACCAGAAAAGTGCCGGTGGTCGTGCAGGCATTGTTCAGGGCCTGCTGCAGGAATTTTCCCTGTCGTCCCAGGAAGGCGTGGCGCTGATGTGCCTGGCCGAAGCGCTGCTGCGCATCCCGGACAAAGGCACTCGCGATGCACTGATCCGCGACAAGATCAGCACCGGCAACTGGCAGCCGCACCTGGGCAACAGCCCGTCGCTGTTCGTCAACGCCGCAACCTGGGGACTGCTGCTGACCGGCAAACTGGTGTCGACCCACAATGAAGCTGGCCTGACCTCGTCGCTGAGCCGGATCATCGGCAAGAGCGGCGAGCCGATGATCCGCAAGGGCGTCGACATGGCCATGCGTCTGATGGGTGAGCAGTTCGTCACCGGCGAAACCATCGCCGAAGCACTGGCCAACGCGAGCAAGTTCGAAGCCAAGGGCTTCCGTTATTCCTACGACATGCTCGGTGAGGCGGCCCTCACCGAACACGATGCGCAGAAGTACCTGGCGTCGTACGAACAAGCCATCCACTCGATCGGCAAAGCCTCCCACGGCCGTGGGATTTATGAAGGCCCGGGCATTTCCATCAAGCTCTCGGCCCTGCACCCGCGCTACAGCCGTGCGCAGTACGAGCGCGTGATGGACGAGCTGTACCCGCGCCTGCTGTCGCTGACCCTGTTGGCCAAGCAATACGACATCGGCCTGAACATCGACGCCGAGGAAGCCGACCGCCTGGAGCTGTCGCTGGATCTGCTCGAACGCCTGTGCTTCGAGCCGCAGCTGACTGGCTGGAATGGCATCGGTTTCGTGATTCAGGCGTACCAGAAGCGTTGCCCGTATGTGATCGACTACGTGATCGATCTGGCCCGCCGCAGCCGTCATCGCCTGATGATCCGCTTGGTGAAAGGTGCGTACTGGGACAGCGAGATCAAGCGCGCGCAGGTCGAAGGCCTGGAAGGCTATCCGGTCTACACCCGCAAGGTGTACACCGACGTTTCCTACATCGCCTGCGCACGCAAACTGCTGTCGGTGCCGGAAGTCATCTACCCGCAGTTCGCCACGCACAACGCCCACACCCTGTCGGCGATTTACCACATTGCCGGTCAGAACTATTACCCCGGCCAGTACGAATTCCAGTGCCTGCACGGCATGGGCGAACCGCTCTACGAGCAGGTTGTCGGCAAAGTGTCCGAAGGCAAGCTGAACCGTCCGTGCCGCGTGTACGCACCGGTCGGCACCCATGAAACCCTGCTGGCGTACCTCGTGCGTCGCCTGCTGGAAAACGGCGCCAACACCTCGTTCGTCAACCGCATCGCCGACCAGTCGATTTCGATTCAGGAACTGGTGGCCGATCCCGTGGCGCAGATCGAGCAGATGGCGACCGTGGAAGGTGGTTTCGGCCTGCCGCACCCGCGCATTCCGCTGCCGCGTGACCTGTACGGTGCCGAGCGCGCCAACTCCGCCGGCATCGACATGGCCAACGAACATCGTCTGGCCTCGCTGTCCTGCGCCCTGCTCGCCACCGCGCACAACCACTGGAAAGCCGCGCCGATGCTCGGTTGCGCTTCCAGCAACGAAGCCCCCGCGCCAGTACTGAACCCGGCGGATCACCGTGATGTGGTCGGTCACGTGCAGGAAGCTACTGTCGAAGACGTCGACAACGCGATCCAGTGCGCGCTGAATGCTGCGCCAATCTGGCAGGCCACCCCGCCAGCCGAGCGCGCGGCGATTCTGGAACGTGCCGCTGATCTGATGGAAGGCGAGATCCAGCCACTGATGGGCCTGCTGGCCCGTGAAGCCGGCAAGACCTTCGCCAACGCCATCGCCGAAGTGCGTGAAGCGGTCGATTTCCTGCGTTACTACGCGGTGCAGGCGCGCAACGATTTCAGCAATGACGCCCACCGCCCACTGGGCCCGGTGGTGTGCATCAGCCCGTGGAACTTCCCGCTGGCCATCTTCAGCGGTCAGGTCGCTGCCGCACTGGCCGCCGGCAACCCGGTACTGGCCAAACCGGCTGAACAGACGCCACTGGTTGCCGCGCAAGCCGTGCGTTTGCTGCTCGAAGCCGGGATTCCCGAAGGCGTGCTGCAACTGCTGCCGGGTCGCGGTGAAACCGTCGGTGCCGGTCTGGTCGGTGATGAGCGCGTCAAAGGCGTGATGTTCACCGGTTCCACCGAAGTCGCGCGCCTGCTGCAGCGCAACATCGCCGGTCGTCTCGACAGCCAGGGCCGTCCGATTCCGCTGATCGCCGAAACCGGCGGGCAGAACGCGATGATCGTCGATTCTTCGGCACTGACCGAACAAGTGGTGATCGACGTGGTGTCCTCGGCCTTCGACAGCGCCGGTCAGCGTTGCTCGGCCCTGCGCGTGCTGTGCCTGCAGGAAGATTCCGCCGACCGCGTCATCGAAATGCTCAAAGGCGCGATGGCTGAAAGCCGTCTCGGCAACCCTGAGCGCCTGTCCGTGGACATTGGCCCGGTGATTGACGCCGAAGCCAAGGCCGGTATCGACAAGCACATCCAGGCCATGCGCGATAAAGGTCGCAGCGTGTATCAGGTGGCTATCGCCGACAGTGAAGAAGTCAAACGCGGCACCTTCGTCATGCCGACCCTGATCGAACTGGAAAGCTTCGACGAGTTGCAACGCGAGATCTTCGGCCCGGTGCTGCACGTAGTGCGCTACAAGCGCAAGGACATCGACCAGTTGATCGGCCAGATCAATGCCTCCGGTTATGGCCTGACCCTCGGCGTACACACCCGCATCGACGAGACCATCGCCAAGGTGATCGACAACGTCAACGCCGGTAACGTCTACGTCAACCGCAACATCGTCGGTGCCGTGGTCGGCGTGCAGCCGTTTGGCGGCGAAGGCCTGTCGGGTACTGGCCCGAAAGCCGGTGGTCCGCTGTACCTGTACCGCTTGCTGTCGACGCGTCCTACGGACGCCATCGAACAGTCCTTCGCTCGCGGTGATGCACTCGTCGCCCCGGACGTGCGTCTGCGTGAAGCCATGAGCAAACCGCTGAACGCTTTCAAGGCCTGGGCCGAGAGCAACCAATACGCCGAACTGAGCACCCTGTGCGTGCAATACGCCGCGCAGTCGCAAAGCGGTATCACCCGCGTGCTGGCCGGCCCGACCGGCGAGAAAAACAGCTACGCGATCCTGCCGCGTGAACACGTGCTGTGCCTGGCGGACGTCGAAGGCGATCTGCTGACCCAACTGGCGGCGGTCTTGGCGGTCGGTGGCTCGGCGGTATGGCCGGAATCCGACATCAGCAAGGCCTTGTTCGCACGCCTGCCGAAGGACGTTCAGGCGCGGATCAAACGGGTTGCCGACTGGCACAAGGATGAAGTGGTGTTTGATGCGGTTCTGCATCACGGTCATTCCGACCAGTTGCGTGGCGTGTGCCAGCAGATTGCCAAGCGTGCCGGTGCGATCGTTGGCGTTCAGGGCCTGTCCCAGGGCGAGACCAACATCGCGCTGGAGCGCCTGGTGATCGAGCGCGCACTGAGCGTCAACACGGCGGCGGCGGGGGGTAATGCGAGCCTGATGACTATCGGTTAAAAACCGTTAAGCCGGGTACTGCACAGGTGCCCGGTTCAGCAGAAAAAACTGTGGGAGCTGGCTTGCCAGCGATAGCGATGTGTCAGCCACCATTAATGGTGATTGCTCCGCCGCCATCGCTGGCAAGCCAGCTCCCACAGTTGTTTTGGGGTGTTTGCAAAGTTGTTGCGGGGCTCCAACATCACGCCCATCAATCATCCTGTTCAGCCTTTATCAGCACGCCTAGACTCGGCCCAACCCCAATTTACAGGTAGGCCGCCATGTCCGAGACGCTGCTCAGTTCCCGCAATCTGGCTTTCGAGCTGTACGAAGTCCTCGATGCCGAGGGCCTGACCCGGCGTGAGCGCTTTGCCGAGCACAACCGTGAAACGTTCGATGCGGCCATCGGCACGGCGCGCAACATCGCCGAGAAATACTTCGCACCGCACAACCGCAAGGGCGACGAGAACGAGCCGCGCTACGAAAATGGTCAGGCGGTTCTGATCCCGGAAGTGAAACCGGCGGTGGACGCATTTCTCGAGGCGGGTTTCCTCAACGCCGCGCGCAGCTTCGAAGCCGGCGGCATGCAACTGCCGACGCTGCTGTCGCAAGCGTGCTTTGCGCACTTTCAAGCGGCGAACGCGGCGACCACTTCCTACCCGTTCCTGACCATGGGCGCGGCCAACCTGATCGAAAGCTTCGGCAGCGACGAGCAGAAACAGCGCTTCCTGCAACCGATGATCGACGGCCGTTTCTTCGGCACCATGGCCCTGACCGAACCGCACGCCGGTTCGTCGCTGTCGGATATTCGTACCCGCGCCGAGCCGGCGTCTGACGGCACCTATCGCCTGAAGGGCAACAAGATCTTCATTTCCGGCGGCGATCACCCGCTGTCGGAAAACATCGTGCACATGGTCCTGGCCAAGCTGCCGGATGCGCCGCCGGGGGTCAAAGGCATTTCGCTGTTCATCGTGCCGAAGTTTCTGGTCAATGCTGACGGCAGCCTCGGTGCGCGCAACGATGTGCTGCTGGCCGGGCTGTTCCACAAGATGGGCTGGCGCGGCACCACCTCGACGGCACTGAACTTCGGCGACAACGGTGAGTGCGTAGGCTATCTGGTAGGCAAGCCGCACCATGGCCTGAGCTACATGTTCCAGATGATGAACGAGGCGCGGATCGGCGTCGGCATGGGCGCAGTGATGCTCGGTTACGCCGGCTACCTGTATTCGCTGGAATACGCCCGCGAACGCCCGCAAGGCCGAGTGCCGGACAGCAAGGATCCAACCACCGCGCCAGTGGCGATCATTCAGCACGCCGATGTCAGACGCATGCTGTTGACCCAAAAGTCCTACGTCGAAGGGGCGTTTGATCTTGGCCTGTACGCGGCGCGACTGTTCGATGACACCACAACGCTGGAGACCGAAGCCGAGCGCAAACAGGCCCATGAGTTGCTGGATCTGCTGACGCCGATCGTCAAATCCTGGCCGTCGGAGTTCTGCCTGAAGGCCAACGAATTGGCGATCCAGATTCTCGGCGGCCACGGTTACACCCGCGAATACCCGGTTGAGCAGTATTACCGCGACAACCGCCTGAACCCGATCCACGAAGGCACCCACGGCATTCAGTCGCTGGACTTGCTCGGACGCAAACTGGCGCAGAACGGCGGCGCCGGATTGAAGCAACTGATCCGCCTGATCGCCAACACCGCCGAGCGCGCGACCGCGTATGAATCGTTAACGGCATTGCGTGAGCCGCTGGAGCAACTGGTGGCGCGCCTGCAAACAGTCACCATCGGTTTGCTCACCGATCTGGCGCAGGGCAAGGTCAACAGCAGCCTGGCGAATTCGGCGCTGTACTTGAAGGTATTCGGGCACACGGTGATTGGCTGGCGCTGGCTGGAACAGGCGATCCGCGCCGAGGAAGGTCTGGCCAAAGGCAATGCGGCAGATGCTGACTTCTATCAGGGCAAGCTGCAGGCGGCGCGCTTTTTCCTGACGTGGGAAGTGCCGGGCTGTCACCATGAGCTGGCGTTGCTGGAGGCGCGGGATGATACGTGTCTGGCGATGCAGGATGCGTGGTTTTGATCCGGATTTTTTGTCGCTGCTGATGCCGTCTTCGCGGGCAAGCCCGCTCCCACAGGGTCATGTGGCGTTCACATATTAAGTGACCTGTCACAAGACCTGTGGGAGCGGGCTTGCCCGCGAAGAGGCCCGAACTGACAACACATCAGCTCAACTTGAACCCACCCATCTGCCTTGCCAGATCATCCGCCAACCGCTGCAACATCTGACAATCCTCACGACACGCCCGCACCTCTCCCGCCGTGGCCCGGGCCAGATCGGAAATCCCCTGCACGTTGCGATTGATCTCTTCAGTCACCGCCGACTGCTCTTCCGTCGCGGTCGCCACTTGATGGTTCATGTCGCTGATGCGCTCGACCTGCCCGGTAATCGCGGTCAGGGAGGCGCCGGTACGCTGGCTCGACTCAACCCCGGTGCCGGTCGCCGCCTGCCCGGTACGCATCGATGACACCGCATTTTCCGCGCCTTGCTTGAGGCTGCCGATCATCTGCTGGATCTCGTCGGTAGACGCCTGAGTCCTGCGCGCCAAGGTGCGCACTTCATCGGCCACCACGGCAAACCCACGGCCCATGTCCCCGGCCCGCGCGGCTTCGATGGCAGCGTTGAGCGCCAGCAGGTTGGTTTGCTCGGACACCCCGCGAATCACCGCCAGCACCGAATCGATCGACGCCACCTGATGCGCCAGTTCACCCACCGCGCCCGCCGCCACGCCAATCTCATCGGACATGCTTTCGATATGACGAATCGAACCGCCAACCACCTCCCGTGCCTGCAGCGCTTCATCCCGGGCGGTTTGTGAGGCGAGTGCGGCGTTGCCGGCGTTCTGCGCGATTTCCTGCACGGTCAGGCCCATCTCGTGCACCGCCGTGGCAACCATGTCGGTCATTTCCTGCTGGCGCCCGGAACGTTCGGCGGTGTTTTCCACCACCTTCGCCACTTGGCCGACCGCCGTGCGCAAGCGTTCGCTGGTGGTCAGGACTTCGCCGATCAGCCCGCGCTGACTGTCGAGGAAACGGTTGAAGCCCCGAGCCAGATCGCCCAGCTCATCGGCGCGGCTGGAATCTAACCGATGGGTCAAATCTCCACCGCCGCTACCGATCGCTACCAGCGCGGCTGTTACCTGACGAATCGGTCGCACCAGCCCTTGAGCCAGCCATACCACCAGCGCCAGGCACACCAGCGCCACCGCCAGACCGATACCGCCGCTCATCCACATCGCCTTGCGGGCTTCGGCGTAGATCTGCGCTTGCGGCACTTCGGCCACCAGCGTCCAGCCCAGATCGCGCAGCGGCAGGCTGAAGGCGAGGAAGTCTTCGCCATCGCGCTGGAACGAGCTGTTGGTGGCGACTTTTTGACCCATGACCGCTTGCGCCGCCGACGCACCGATTTGCTCCGTGAGGGTGCGCTTGCCGCTGAACTGCGCCTCGGGATGGACCTGGATCAAACCGTCGGAACGCACGAGATAGACCTTGCCGCGCTCGCCAAAGTTGAAGTTGTGGATCAGCTCCGACAGCTCTTTCATGCTCAAGCCCAGCCCGGCGACACCGACCACTTTGCCGGCCTGCTCGACCTTCAAGTCGATGAACAGCGCCAATTCTCCGGTGGCGCCATCGTTGTCGATGTTCAGGGTGCGCGGCTGGTTGCTGTCGAGGAAGGAATAGAACCAGGCATCAGCCGGTTTGGTCCGGCTGAGGGTGCGGTCCAGACCTTTTTCGGTGATGTAGTGATTGGAGTCGCTGCCGATGATCAACGCAGTGAAGGCTTTATGTTCGGCGCGGATGCCTTCCAGATACTGCGCGAAGGCTGCTGTTTTGCTGCTGTCTTCACCCGAGGCCAGCCAGTCGCGCACCATGCTGTTGCTGGCGATGTCTTTGGCGGCGGTCAGCGGCTGGACGAGGATGCGTTCGATGTCGTTGCGCGTCGCTTCGATGCTCGACGGCAGCGCTTGTTCGACCAGATAGCTCTGGGCGAGGCGGTTGACCACCAGGGTATAAATGCCAACCACGATCAGGATGCTGACCAACAGGGCGGTGCCCATGCTGAGAATCAGCTGCCATTGAATACTGCGTCGCCACAACTGCATGGAGCACCCCCAAAGAATAAGTGGCCGAAACAATGCAACAGCCGTGCCGATTGTATACAACCCGATCGACAATCTATTCTTTGGTTGTGCGCAACCCCATCAGCCCTGATTGATGGTCTTGGCGATGGTGTCGACCGTGGCGCTGACTTGCTCTTGGTAACGGTCGAGTTCCTGCTGGTGCTGCTTCTTCATTTCGATCTGCTGCGAGCACAGGTTCATCGCTGCCAGCACCAGCAAACGGTCACCGATCAGCGTCGGGTATTTGCGTTTGGTGTCGGCCAGAGCGGCCTTGAGCATCAGTGCGGCGTCCAGCAGGGTCTGTTCTTCCCCGGCCGGTGCCTTGATCGAATAGTCCTCCCCGAGAATGGAGATGACTTTTACCCCTGCGGTGCCGTGGTTCATGCGCTGACAGGACCTGCGTTGACGCGATCAACCAAAGCCTGGATGCGCGCTGCCGTGGCGCCGTGCTTCTCTTCCTGTTCCATCAGGCTCAGTTGCAGGCTTTCGTTTTCATCCTTGGCCTGGGCCAGTTCCGTGGACAGGGTCTGGTTGGTTTGCGCGAGGGTCTGGTTCTGTTGCACCAGGTCGCTGACGAGCTGTTCCAATTGGCTGAGGGATGCTTCCAACATTTTGATCTTCCAGGCGTTTTTCAAAGGGCGCGTACGATAAAGAAAAGTCACTGCGGATGCCAGGGTTATACCGGCGCAAGGCCTTGATTTTCCTGGCGGCCGACCGTTCTCGCGAGTTTAAAAGACTGTGATCTGCCGATCTGGTTCCTGCACTTCGTCGCTCAGCCCCCTATGCGACAAATACGCACAGCGCCTCAAGACTTTAGTCGTATGACCGATAAGTCATCCATACAGCAGTCTCAGCCCGCATGGATGCGGCCCTTTCTGGTATCCGCGCCATGTCCCTTCGCAATATGAATATCGCCCCCCGGGCGTTCACCGGCTTCGCCCTGATCGGCGGCCTGATGCTGATTCTCGGCGTGTTCGCCCTGAATCAGATGAGCAAAATCCGCGGCGCTGCCGAGGACATCACCAACAGCAGCGTGCCGAGCATCAAGAACCTCGACGAGTTCACGCAGCTGACCTTGCGCCTGCGGGTGCTGTCGTATCGCTTGCTGGTCAATCGCGAGCCGGACGTGCAGCAGAAGACCATGGAACTGCTGGACACCCGCAACCAGCAGATCCGCGCCGCCCAATCGGCCTATGAGCCGTTAATCAGCGGCCCGCAGGAACGCGCAGCCTACGATCAATATGTGCAGCTGCTGGGCCAGTACCGGCAGATCGAAGACCGGATGAAGAGCCTGTCGCGCAACAATCAGGTGGACGAGTTGCGCAACCTGCTCAACACCGAGTTGCTGAACAACTCCGAAGCGATGAACACCGTGCTCAACCGCCTGATGCAGATCAACGGCGAGCAGATCAGCCAGACCAATCAAGAGGCGGTCGACCAGTATTCCTCGGCGTTCAATCTGGTGGTCACCCTGCTGGTCGTGGCCACCGGCCTGACCTTCCTGTTCGCCTGGCTGCTGACCATCAGCATCACCAAGCCGATTTCCAAAGCGCTGGACGCGGCGGAAACCATCGCCGAAGGCAACCTGACCCAGCCGATCCACGTCGACGGCACCGACGAAGCCGGGCGTCTGCTGGCGGCCATGGCCAAGATGCAATCGAAGCTGCGCGACACCTTGCAGCGCATCTCCGGCTCGGCCACTCAGCTGGCTTCCGCTGCCGAAGAGCTGAACAGCGTCACCGACGAAAGCGCCCGTGGCCTGACCCAGCAGAACAACGAAATCGAGCAGGCCGCCACCGCGGTCAACGAGATGACCAGCGCCGTGGAAGAAGTCGCGCGCAATGCGGTAAGCACTTCGGAAGCCTCGAAGAACGCCACCACTTCGGCGGGCGACGGCCGCGACCTAGTGCAGGAAACCGTCAGCGCCATCGAACGCATGAGCGCCGATGTACAGAGCACTGCGAGCCTGATCGGCGATCTGGCGAATGAATCCCGTGACATCGGCAAGGTGCTGGACGTGATTCGTGGTCTGGCGGATCAGACCAACCTGCTGGCCCTGAACGCGGCGATCGAAGCGGCGCGTGCCGGTGAAGCCGGGCGTGGTTTTGCCGTGGTGGCGGACGAAGTGCGTGCGCTGGCGCATCGCACCCAGCAGTCGACCAGCGAAATCGAACGCATGATCGGCAGCATCCAGAGCGGCACCGAACACGCCGTGGACTCGATGCGCAACAGCACCGAGCGCGCCGAATCGACGCTGAACATTGCGCGGGGTGCCGGGATGTCGCTGGACACCATCAATACCGCGATCGTCGAGATCAACGAGCGCAATCTGGTGATCGCCAGCGCTGCTGAAGAGCAGGCGCAAGTGGCCCGCGAAGTGGATCGCAACCTGGTGAACATCCGCGACCTGTCGGTGCAATCGGCGACCGGCGCGAATCAGACCAGTGCGGCGAGTAACGAGCTCTCGCGCCTGGCGCTGGACCTGAACAACATGGTCGGGCGGTTCAGCCTGTAACTTTTAAAAGCAAAAAGATCGCAGCCTGCGGCAGCTCCTACATGGGATTGATTTACACCCTGTAGGAGCTGCCGCAGGCTGCGATCTTTTGATCTTGAAAAAAGCTTTTTGACAGCATCACATTTCAACAGGTTAGAATCGCTGGCACGCAGACTGCATGGTCAGTTTGTGCCCGTCTTTACGCTTCTGGAGTACTGCCTTTGAATGCGACGACCATCAACAGCCTGTTCTTGATCGGCGCGTTGCTGGTAGGTGCGAGCATTCTTGTCAGCTCACTGTCCTCCCGTCTCGGCATTCCCATTCTGGTGATCATCCTCGCGGTCGGCATGACCGCCGGGGTCGATGGCGGCGGGATCATTTTCGATAACTACCCGACGGCCTATCTGGTCGGCAACCTCGCACTGGCGGTAATCCTCCTCGACGGCGGCTTGCGCACCCGGGTTTCGAGTTTCCGCGTGGCCTTGTGGCCGGCGCTGTCGCTGGCGACGGTCGGGGTGTTGATTACCACCGGACTGACCGGCATGGCCGCCGCGTGGCTGTTCGACCTGAACCTGATTCAGGGCCTGCTGATCGGCGCCATCGTCGGCTCCACGGACGCCGCTGCGGTGTTCTCGCTGCTCGGCGGCAAAGGCCTCAACGAACGGGTGACCGCCAGCCTGGAAATCGAATCCGGCAGCAACGACCCGATGGCGGTGTTCCTCACCGTGACCCTGATCGACATGCTCGCCAGCGGCCAGACCGGCCTGCACTGGAGCCTGCTGACGCACCTGATCCGCGAGTTCGGCATCGGCGGCGTGATCGGTCTGGGCGGCGGCTGGCTGATGCTGCAACTGGTCAACCGGATCAACCTCGCCACCGGCCTGTACCCGATTCTGGTGATCGCCGGCGGTCTGGTGGTGTTCGCCCTGACCAACGCCCTGCACGGCAGCGGCTTCCTCGCGGTGTACCTGTGCGGTCTGGTGATCGGCAACCGCCCGGTGCGCAGCCGTCACGGCATCCTGCATATGCTCGACGGCATGGCCTGGCTGGCGCAGATCGGCATGTTCCTCGTGCTGGGGCTGCTGGTCACTCCGCATGACTTGCTGCCGATCGCCCTGCCCGCCCTCGGTCTGGCGCTGTGGATGATTCTGTTCGCCCGGCCGCTGTCGGTGATCGTCGGCCTGCTGCCGTTCAAGGCGTTCCATGGTCGCGAGAAAGCGTTTATTTCCTGGGTCGGTCTGCGCGGCGCGGTGCCGATCATTCTCGCAGTGTTCCCGTTGATGGCCGGGCTGCCGAATGCGCAGCTGTACTTCAACCTCGCGTTTTTCATCGTGCTGGTGTCGCTGCTGGTGCAGGGCACAAGCCTGCCGTGGGTCGCCAGACTGCTCAAGGTGACAGTGCCGCCGGAGCCGGCGCCGATCTCGCGTTCGGCGCTGGAAGTGCACATCACCAGCGAGTGGGAACTGTTCGTTTACAAGCTCGGCGCCGAGAAATGGTGCATTGGTTCACCGCTGCGCGAACTGAAAATGCCCGAAGGCACACGTATCGCCGCGCTGTTTCGTGGCCAGCAACTGCTCCATCCGTCGGGTAGTACCGTGCTGGAAGTCGATGATTTGCTGTGTGTTATCGGCCATGAACACAACCTTCCAGCCCTCGGCAAACTGTTCAGCCAGGCACCGCAACGCGGTCTGGATCTGCGTTTCTTCGGTGACTTCGTCCTCGAAGGAGACGCCCAGCTTAAAGCGGTTGCAGCGCTGTACGGGTTGCCGGCCGAGGGCATTGATCCGGACATGACCCTGGGCGCGTTCATTGCCCAGAAGGTTGGCGGTGCGCCGATCGTTGGCGACCAGGTGGAGTGGAACAACACCCACTGGACGGTCGCGGTCATGGACGGGAACAAGATCGGCAAAGTGGGCGTCAGATTCCCCGAAGGAAGTCGCCCGGGTCCCGGTCTCTTCCTCTAAACTGCGTCCACTCTCACTTGCTTGACCGGTCTCTATGCCTACCCTGCGCTCTTTCTTTTTCGCGGCCCTGCTGGGCCTGAGTCTTTCCGTCGGCCCGCTGTATGCCGCTGAACCGCCGTCCAGCGAAGCCGTGCAGGCCAGCCTGGACAAACTGGCCGACAGCAAACTGCCGGATGCCGACAAAAAGACCCTGCAAACGGTCCTGCAAACCACGCTCAACCAGCTCAACAGCCGGCGTGATTACGAGCAGAAGCTGATCGACCTCAAGCAGCAACTGGCCTCCGCCCCGCGGCAGACCATCGAGAACACCCGCGAACTCACGCGCCTCAAGGCCACGGCAGTGGTACCGGTGGCGCAGCGTTTCAGCAAAGAGTCGATCCAGCAGCTGGAGCAGATCCTCACCGATCGCTCGACCCAGCAAAGTGACCTGCAAAAAGCCCTGGCCGATGCCAACAGCCTGATCATCACCGCCCAGACTCGCCCAGAGCGTGCGCAGGCAGAAATCTCTGCCAGCCAGACGCGCATCCAGCAGATCAACAACATCCTCAAGTCCGGCAAGGACAGCGGCAAGACCGTCAGTGCCGAACAACGCGATCAATTGAACGCCGAGCTCGCCGCGTTGAACGCGCTGATCCCGCTGCGCCGCCAGGAACTGGCCGGCAACAGCCAGTTGCAGGATCTGGGCAACAGTCAGCACGACCTGCTCACGGAGAAGTCCGACCGACTCGATCGCGAGATCCAGGAACTGCAGACGCTGATCAACCAGAAGCGTCTGGCACAGTCGCAGGAAACCGTCACCCAGCAATCGATCGAGGCTCAGAAGGCCGGCGGCAGCAGCCTGCTCGCCACTGAAAGCGCCGCCAACCTCAAGCTTTCCGATTACCTGCTCAAAAGCACCGACCGCCTCAACGAAGTCACCCAACAGAACCTGCAGACCAAACAGCAACTCGACAGCCTGACCCAGAGCGACTCGGCCCTCGACGAGCAGATCAACGTGCTCAAGGGCAGCCTGCTGCTGTCGAAGATTCTCTATAAGCAGAAGCAGGCGTTGCCGCGGCTCAAGGTCGACCGCGATCTGGCGGACCAGATCGCCGACATTCGCCTGTATCAGTTCGAAGTCAGTCAGCAGCGCGAACTGCTGAGCAACCCGGCGACCTACGTCGACAACCTGCTTTCCACCCAGCCGCCGGAGCAAGTCACCCCGCAACTGCGCAAGAGCCTGATGGAACTGGCCAACACCCGCGCCGACCTGCTGGAACGTCTGAACCGCGAGTTGAGCGCGGTGCTCAACGAATCGATCACCCTGCAACTCAACCAGAAACAACTGCTGAGCACCGCGCAGAGCCTGCGTGCGACCCTCGACGAGCAAATGTTCTGGATCCCCAGCAACAAACCACTGGACACGGAATGGCTACGCGGTGTGCCGGAGCGGCTCAAGCGGCAGATCGACACCCTGCCGCTGGCCTCGAGCCTGAGTGAGCTGACCGACGGTCTGACCCAGCGTCCGCTGCTGTTTCTGCCGCTGGCCCTGCTGATCGGCGCTCTGCTGTGGCGGCGCAAGGCGCTGTATGCGCGGCTGAACAAGGTTCACCAGGACATCGGCCACTTCAAGCGTGACAGCCAATGGCATACCCCGCAGGCGATCCTGATCAACATTCTGCTGGCGATGCCGGTGGCCCTTGGCCTGGCGCTGTGCGGGCTGGCCCTGCAGATCGACGCCCGCGGGCAGAACGCCAACATGGGCGCGGCGCTGCTGCAAATGGGTCAGGCGTGGCTGGTGTTCTACACCGCTTACCGGATTCTCTCGCCAGGCGGTGTGGCTGAGCTGCATTTCCGCTGGGACAAGCCGCAGGTCGAGTTCCTGCAGGGCTGGATCCGTCGCCTCGGGCTGGTGGTGATGGCGCTGGTGACCGTGGTGGCGGTGGCGGAGCTGCAACCGGCGGCGCTGGCCGACGACGTCATCGGCATGCCGGTGGTGCTGACCTGCTACGCGCTGATGGCGTGGCTGCTCAGCCGCCTGCTGATCAGCAGCCCGGCCCACGAAAACACCTCCTTGTTCCGCAAGGCCGTGGGCGTGATGTTCACTCTGTTGCCAATCGCGCTGTTCGTCGCGGTGTGCTTCGGCTACTACTACACTGCGCTGAAACTCAGCGACCGGTTGATCAACACCCTGTACCTGCTGATGTTCTGGCTGGTGATCGAAGCCACGTTCGTGCGCGGTCTGGCGGTCGCTGCACGCCGCCTGGCCTATCAGCGCGCCCTGGCCAAACGTCAGGCGGCCAAAGAGGCCGGCGACGGCGAAGCGGTGATCGAAGAGCCGACCCTGGACATCGAGAAGGTCAACGAACAGTCCCTGCGCCTGATCCGTCTGGCGCTGCTCGGTGGCTTCATCGCCGCGTTGTACTGGGTCTGGGCCGATCTGATCTCGGTGTTCTCGTACCTCGACAACATCACCCTCTACGAATACACCAGCGGCACCGGCGCCAACATGAGCATGGTGCCGATCAGCATCGGCGACATGCTCGGCGCGCTGATCATCATCGGCATCACCTTCGCCCTGGCGCGCAACTTGCCGGGTCTGCTCGAAGTGTTCGTGCTGTCGAAACTCAATCTGGCGCAGGGCAGCGCTTATGCGACCACGACGCTGCTGTCCTACGTGATCGCCGGCGTCGGTTTCGTTTCCACGCTGTCGACCCTCGGCGTCAGTTGGGACAAGTTGCAGTGGCTGGTGGCGGCGCTGTCGGTCGGTCTCGGTTTCGGTATGCAGGAGATCTTCGCCAACTTCATCTCCGGCATCATGATCCTGTTCGAACGCCCGGTGCGGATCGGTGACACCATCACCATCGGCAACCTGTCGGGCACGGTCAGCAAGATCCGCATCCGCGCCACCACCATCACCGATTTCGACCGCAAGGACATCATTGTCCCGAACAAGACGTTCATTACCGGGCAATTGATCAACTGGTCGCTGACCGACACCATCACCCGCGTCACGCTGAAACTCGGCGTGGATTACGGCTCCGATCTGGATCTGGTCAAGGAACTGCTGCTCAAGGCTGCCCGGGAAAACCCGCGCGTCCTCAAGGAACCCGAGCCGCACGTGTACTTCCTCAATTTCGGCGAAAGCACCCTCGATCACGAACTGCGTATGCACGTACGTGACCTCGGTGACCGCAACCCGGTGATCGATGAAGTGAACCGCTTCATCAACCGCGAATTCAAGAAGCAGCACATCAACATCTCGTTCCGCCAGATGGAGGTGTACCTGAAAAACCTTCATGGCCAGGAATACAAGCTGGTACCCATCGAAGACGAGAACAAAACCATCGTCCCGATCGGCGCGGAGCAAAAGCCGCTGCAAGAGCCGCCGCCCGCCAAACTCGACTAACCGGACTGATCCCAGCAGAATGCTCGGACATTCTGCTGGAGCCGGCCCTTGAAAGCCCTCGACGAACTGACCTTCGACAATCGCTTCGCCCGCCTCGGCGACGCGTTCTCCGCCCATGTGCTGCCCGAGCCGATCGGCAACCCGCGTCTGGTCGTCGCCAGCCCGGCGGCGCTTGCTTTGCTCGATCTTGATCCGGCAACCGCTGACACTCAGGAATTCGCCGAACTGTTCGGCGGCCACACGTTGTGGGCCGATGCCGAGCCGCGGGCGATGGTCTATTCCGGGCACCAGTTTGGCGGCTACACACCGCAACTGGGTGACGGTCGCGGGCTGTTGCTCGGCGAGGTGTATAACCAGGCCGGCGAACATTGGGATCTGCATCTGAAGGGCGCCGGGCAGACGCCGTTTTCGCGCATGGGCGATGGTCGGTCGGTGCTGCGTTCATCGATCCGTGAATTTCTCGCTTCCGAAGCGCTGCACGCGCTGAACATCCCGACTTCACGCGCGGCCTGCGTGATCGGCTCCGACACTCCGGTGTGGCGCGAAAAGCAGGAACGCGCGGCGATGGTGCTGCGTCTGGCGCCAAGCCATATCCGTTTCGGCCACTTCGAATATTTCTATTACACCAAGCGTCCCGAGCAGCAGAAGCAGCTCGGCGAGCATGTATTGGCGATGCACTACCCCGAATGCCTGGAGCAGCCGGAGCCGTATCTGGCGATGTTCCGCGAAATTGTCGAGCGCAATGCCGAACTGATTGCCAAATGGCAGGCGTACGGCTTCTGCCACGGGGTGATGAACACCGACAACATGTCGATCCTCGGCATCACCTTCGACTTCGGCCCGTTCGCCTTTCTTGACGATTTCGATGCCCACTTCATCTGCAACCATTCCGATGATCAGGGTCGCTATTCGTTCAGCAATCAAGTGCCGATCGGCCAGTGGAACCTCAGCGCCCTGGCCCAGGCGCTGACGCCGTTCATCAGCGTCGAAGCCCTGCGCGAAACCCTCGGCCTGTACCTGCCGCTGTTCCAGGCGCACTACCTCGACCTGATGCGCCGCCGCCTCGGCTTCACCAGCGCCGAAGATGACGACCAGAAATTGCTCGAAGACCTGCTGCAGCTGATGCAGAACAGCGGCGTCGACTACAGCTTGTTCTTCCGCCGCCTCGGCGAAGATTCAGCAGAACAGGCTGTCGCCCAATTGCGCGATGACTTCGTCGACATCAAAGGCTTCGACGCGTGGGGCGAGCGCTACGTGGCACGGGTTGCCCGTGATGGCGACAGCAGTCAGGAACAACGCCGCACGCGCATGCACGCGGTCAATCCGCTGTACATCCTGCGCAACTATCTGGCGCAAAAGGCCATCGATGCTGCCGAACAAGGCGACTACTCCGAGGTGCGCCGGCTGCATGCGGTGCTGAGCAAACCGTTCGACGAACAGCCGGGAATGGAAGGCTATGCCGAGCGGCCGCCGGAGTGGGGCAAGCATCTGGAGATCAGTTGTTCGTCTTGAGGCAGACTAGATGAATACGTCTACAGGCACCTTGAAGTAGTCGGCCAGCCAGCGAACTTGCCGCAAGTTCAACTTGCACTTGCCGTTCAGAATTTCCGAAACAACGGATTGAGTACCCACACCCGGCAGGTCGCTCTGAGTCAGTCCATGTTCGCGCATCAGGTAGCCAAGGACCTCTTCGCCGCTCGCCTCGGCCATCGGATGGTGTGTGCGATCCCACTCCCCAATCCAGTCACTGATGATGTCCACCAGACTCGCGAGTGGATGCGAGCCATCATCACCGGTTATCTCAAGGATCTCGTCAACGGCCTGAACCAAGGCGTCGTAATCCTCTTCATTTTCTGGCCGACGCAGCGGACGAGGAAAGAAATCCGGACTTTGGTCAGCACCGGAATCCAGCCAAACATAATCGAAACCAACAAAGTCCCCGGCTAGCGAGTAAATCGCTCGGGCATTTAAGTCTTTAACAAACTCAGATCCTTCTAAAAGCTGTGAGAGCGAAAGACGTTTACCCGTTGTGAAGGCCATAGGGATGGAGTCCAAGAGTTATTCCGTTCAGGTCGGCACAAGATACCAATTGGATCAAATACGGATAATCAGACTCGGTCCCGACGCACGTAGGTCCTTTCCTTAAATGAAGATGGTAATGACCTACAGCCAATTCCTTGATAATCGCGACTTTGCCTCCAGATCAGTCTTATAGACTTCTTGCCTGAGAGCCCATCATGTCTGAACCACTCCTCATCCCCTGCCCCGCCTGCAACGGCCTCAACCGCATCCCCGCCGAACGCCTCGCCGACCAGCCAAAATGCGGGCGCTGCAAGTCCGAGGTGCTGCGGAGCAAGCCGTTCGAACTCAAGCAAGGTGACTACGCCAGCCAGATCAAGGGTGATCTGCCGTTGTTGGTGGATGTGTGGGCGGACTGGTGCGGGCCGTGCAAGTCGTTTGCGCCGGTATTCGAGCAGGCGGCGGCGCAGTTGGCGGGCAAGTGCCGGTTGGCCAAGCTCGACAGCGAAGCCAATCAGCAGTTGTCGGCGCAGTTGGGGATTCGTTCGATTCCGAGTTTGATTCTGTTCAAGAACGGCCGGGAGGTGGCGCGCCAGAGCGGGGCGTTTCCGTTGCCGCAGTTGCTGGCATGGCTGCGTAGCCAGGGCATCTGACCCTCCACAGGCCCCCATGTGGGAGCGAGCCTGCTCGCGAAGGCGCCCGTTCAGTCAACCGAGATGTTGAACGTGCGGGCCGCTTCGCGAGCAGGCTCGCTCCCACAGGAGGGTGGGGCGCCATCCGCAAATCAGTGATCTTCGAGCAGGTTGTGCAGTTCAACGAACTGCTGCGTCAGTTTGTGCCGTGGGTCGAGGTGGATCAGCGGGGTGCTGGCCTGGTGCGACTCGCGCATGCGCACCGAGCTGTTCAGATACACCGGCAGCACCGGCAAGCCCTCGGCAATCAACTCATCGAGAATCTGCTGCGGCAGGCTGGCCCGGGCCTGGAACTGGTTGACCACGATGCCTTCGACTTCCAGGCCGTCGTTGTGGTCCTCCTTCAACTCTTCGATTTCCGCCAGCAGCCCGTAAAGCGCCTGACGCGAGAAGCTGTCGCAATCGAACGGAATCAATACCCGATCGGCGGCGATCAGCGCCGACACCGCATAGAAGTTCAGCGCTGGCGGCGTATCGAGATAAATCCGGTCGTATTCGCCGTCCAGTTCATCGAGCAATTTGCGCAGCTTGTTGATTTTGTGCTTGGCCTCAAGCTTGGGCTGCAGATCGGCCAGTTCAGCGGTGGCGGTGATGATGTGCAGGTTGTCGAACGGGGTTTCGTAGATGTCGGCCTGGTTTTTCTTCGAAAACGGCCCCGATGACAGGGTCTGTTTGAAGAAGTCGGCAATGCCCATGGGAATGTCATCGCCAGTGAGCCCGGTCAGATACTGAGTGGAGTTGGCCTGGGCATCGAGGTCGACCAACAGCGTGCGATAGCCCTCGCTGGCACTCACTGCCGCCAGATTGCAGGCAATGCTGGATTTGCCCACACCACCTTTCTGATTGAACACCACGCGCCGCATGACAAAACCTCCGTGTATCAAAGAATGACCGAGTGTAGTTGCCTGTGCGTGCGCTTCGCTACCTTCAACGACGCGGACTACAGAGTCAGGTGCAAAAATCAGCGGGCACAGAGGGCAAAAACCTGCCGTGTGCGCTGACAGGCCCGACAGACAAATCCGGCACGGTCCGAATAATGGCCAAGTGACAGTTTTTCTGCGGACCACTCGGTACATTTTGCTGCGCAAAACGTAACCAACATTTGCTACACACTCGTCGCACCGGGATAATGCGCGCCACCCGGCGCCATGCGCCACGTCAAGTCAGCCGCGGCCTTGGCGACTCAAAGCGTCATAAAAAGCCCGCAGGGGCGGGATGAACATCCGTGATCAACTTCAACATCGCCCAATGGCGCGCGTGGGCCCCGGGGCTCGACAGCGTGGACGCGTGGCAGGCCTGGAGCCGACAACCGGTCGTACTCCCGGACAGCGATGCCGCGCCCGATGTGTCGTTTCTGCCCGCCATGCAGCGCCGGCGCCTCAGCCGTCTGGCGCGGATGGCGTTCAGTGTCGGCTGGCCACTGGCCGACGGACGGGAAAACCTGCCGTTGGTGTTTGTTTCACGACACGGCGAAACCCCGCGCACCTTCGAGATTCTCAGTGACCTGGCCAAGGACGAGCCGTTGTCGCCGACGCAGTTCAGCCTGTCGGTGCACAACGCGATCATCGGTCTGTGGTCGATCATGCGCGGCGAAACCAGCGAAATGACGGCCCTTGCGGCAGCGGGCGATGGCCTGGAACATGGCATTCTCGAAGCGGCCGCCCTGCTCGATGAAGGCGCTCCGGCGGTGCTGCTGATTATCACTGAAGAACAGCCGCCTCAGGCCTATTCGCAATGGATCGACGACGTACCGTTCCCTTATGCGCTGGGTCTGTTGCTCACCCCCGGTACCGACTGGCGGCTGACCCTGAACAGCGGCCAGGAAGCAGTGTCCAAAGCGCACTGGCCACACGCACTGAACCTGTTGCGAACCCTGCTCGGTCAGCAAACCCATTGCCAACATGCCTGGAAAAATCGTGTATGGACCTGGCAACGCAACCCGTGACCGAGAAAAACCGCGACGCCTACTACTGGCGCCTCCTGGCCACTGCCGCAAGTTTCGCGCTGTTCGGGCTGGGCGGGTTGTGCTTGCGCCTGCTGGTATTTCCGCTGCTCGGTTGCCTGCCCGGCGATGCGTTGAAACATCGTCAGCGCGCACGGCAGACCGTCAGTCGGCTGTTCTGGTTTTTCGTCCGTTTCATGGCCCGCACCGGCGTGCTGACCTATGACATTCAAGGGGCGGAACGTCTCGGTCGCCCGGGGCAAATGATCATCGCCAACCACCCGTCGCTGATCGACGTGGTGTTCCTGATCGGCCTCGTGCGCCAGGCCAATTGCGTGGTGAAGAAAAGCCTGTGGGAAAACCCGTTCACCCGTGGCCCGCTGCGCCGCACCGAATACATCAGCAATGACGGCAGCATGGACATGCTCGACGCCGCCGCCGAGTCCCTGCAAAACGGCCAGACCCTGATCATTTTCCCCGAAGGCACGCGCACTCAGCCCGGTCAGGCGCCCGCCTTTCATCGGGGGGCGGCGGCGATTGCCCTGCGCGGTGCGAAAATCCTTACGCCAGTGGTCATCAAGGTCAATCCGACCACCTTGACCAAGGCCGAACCCTGGTATCGGATCCCCCACCGCCGCGTGCACTTCAGTTTCCGTGTCGGGGCCGATATAGACCCACAGACTTTCGCCACGCAAGGCCCGGCACCGCAGGCCTCGCGCAAGCTCAACGATTATTTGCACTCTTACTTCATTAAGGAGCTCGCCGAAGATGAGCGATCTGAATAACCCTGGCCTGGTGCGCGACATCAAACGGCTGATCATCGATGCCCTGGGCCTCGAAGACATCAGCATCGACGATATCGGTGACGAACAGACGCTGTTCGGCGAAGGCCTGGGTCTGGATTCTGTCGACGCGCTGGAACTGGGCCTGGCGATCCAGAAAAAATACGGCATCAAGATCGACGCCGACGCCAAAGACACCCGTAACCACTTCACCAACGTGGCGAGCCTTGCGGCATTCGTCACGGCAAAACAGGCAGCTTGAGACCGGACCATGCAAACTCGTGACGACATTTTCAACACCCTGCGCGATGCCTTGGTCGAGCTGTTCGAACTGGATCCGGGGCGCATCAGCCTGGAGTCCAACCTGTATCAGGATCTGGAGATCGACAGCATCGACGCGGTCGATCTGATCGATCACATCAAACGCCAGACCGGCAAGAAAATCGCCGCCGAAGAATTCAAGTCGGTGCGCACCGTCGGTGACGTGGTCGAGGCGGTCTACCGTCTGGTTCAACCGGCCGCATGAGCCGATTGATCGGCCTCGGCCTGCTGCTGGCGGGGCTGCTGTACCCCTTTGCGGTGTATTTCGGTATGGAGCACTTCGCCCCGTGGCAGTTCGGGCTGCTGCTCGGTAGCCTGTGGCTGGCGCGCGCCCTGACTGGCGAGCGCAAGCCGGGCAGTCTGTGGATGGCCTGCGTGGCGCTCGTGTTCTGCCTGCTGCTGGCGCTGTTTGACAGTCCGCTGTTGCTGCGCTGGTACCCGGTGCTGATCAGCGGCTTCATGCTGGTGCTGTTCAGCCTGAGCCTGAAATGGGGCCCGCCGATGGTCGAGCGCCTGGCGCGGATCCGCGAGCCGCAACTGCCGCCCGAGGCGATCCGCTACACCCGTCAGGTCACCGTGGCCTGGAGCGTGTTTTTCTTCTGCAACGGTTTGTGCGCCGCGCTCCTGACCCTGTGGGCGCCGCTGCATTGGTGGATGTTGTACACCGGCCTGATCTCCTACGGATTGATCGGCCTGATGTTTGCCATTGAATGGCTGATACGACAACGGGTAAGAGGCCGTAAATGAACTGGATAAAACTTGAGCAACTGTTGCTCAAGGCCCTGCCGGGGCGAGCGATCACCGACACCCCGGCCCTCGACCATGCGCAACTGCGCGAGCAGGCGCTAAGCATTGCCGCCGGCCTGCAAGCACGCGGCGTGCAGCGCGTGGCGGTGCATCTGGAAGATGCCGCCGACCTCGCCATCGCCCTGCTCGGGGCCTGGCGCGCCGGCGTCAGCGTCCTGTTGCCCGCGGACCTGCAAGCGCAGACCCGCCAGCGCTGGTCGAGTGAAGTCGATCTGTGGCTGAGCGATCACTCCGATGATTCACACCTGAGCGATCTGTTGCAGCCTGCCCTGCCCGACGTCGAACTGGATCTCGACCAGTGCCGCCTGAGCCTGTGCACCTCCGGCTCCAGCGGTGAGCCCAAGCGCATCGACAAGACCCTGCGCCAACTGGCCAACGAGGTCGAAGCCCTGGAACAGTTGTGGGGGTCGGATCTGGGTGAAGCCTGGATCATCGGCAGTGTCGCCACTCAGCACATCTACGGCTTGTTGTTCCGCGTGCTGTGGCCGCTGTGCGCCGGACGGCCGTTCGTGCGCAGGCAACTGGCGTTCCCGGAAGATCTGCAACGCGCCAGCCGCGAACATCCGGCCTTCGCCTGGGTCGGCAGCCCGGCGCTGCTCAAGCGCATGGGCGACAACCTCGACTGGCCGGCGCTGAGTGCCGTGCGCCGGGTGTTTTCCTCCGGCGGCGCATTACCCGCAGACGCGGCGCAAAGCCTGCAGCAACGCTTGCAACAGTGGCCGACCGAAATCCTCGGCAGCTCGGAAACCGGCGGCATCGCCTGGCGCCAAGGCGCCAGCCTGTGGCAGCCCTTCGCCGGGGTTGAACTGAGCCAGGACAGCGACGGCGCCCTGCTGATCGCTTCCCCCTATTTGCCGGCGGGACATGTCGAACACACCGCCGACGCTGCGTGCATCGCTGCCGACGGGCGTTTCGAGTTGCTCGGGCGGCTGGACCGTATCGTCAAACTCGAAGAGAAGCGCATTTCCCTGCCGATGCTGGAACAGGCACTGGGCGCCCACGACTGGGTCGCCGAAGCACGGCTGGGCGTGGTTCAGGAAAACCGCGCAGTACTCGGCGCCTTGCTGGCGCTCAGCGACGCCGGCCTGTTTGCCTTGCGCGAACACGGCCGCCGCAGCCTGACCGAAGCCCTGCGCAAACACCTGAGCCAGCATTGCGAAGCGCTGGCCTTGCCCCGGCGCTGGCGTCTGGTGCGGCAACTGCCGCTGAACAGCCAGGGCAAACTGCCCCAGGCCGACATCGAAGCACGGTTGCTGGCGCCACGGCCGAAAGCGCCAGAAGTGCTGGAGCAAGTCGAAACCGACGGCGAGTGGAGCCTGCAATTGAGTGTTCCACCGGATCTGGCCTACTTCAGCGGCCACTTCCCCAAAGCCCCGGTGTTGCCCGGCGTGGTGCAGGTCGAATGGGCACTGAACCTCGGCCGACAACTGCTGAACCTGCCCGGAAAATTTGCCGGCATGGAAGTGCTGAAATTCCAGCAACTGGTGCGCCCGGGCGATGAAGTCCAACTGCACCTGCGCTTCGATCCCGAGCGCGGCAAGCTGTATTTCGCCTACCGCAATGACACCGCGACCTGCTCCAGCGGACGCATCCTGCTAGGAGCCGCCGATGCATAACCTGTGGCCAGGGAGCTTGCTCCCGCTGGGCTGCGCAGCGGCCCCAAACCCGGTTCACGCAAAACTGCGAGCGAGTGCTGCGCACTCGAGCGGGAGCAAGCTCCCTCGCCACAGTGGGGATGTGTTCAATGCATAACCCTTGCGCCGTGATTCCGGTCTACAACCATGAAACCGCGATCGGCACCGTGGTCGACGCGCTGCTCGCCCAGGACCTGTCGTGCATTCTGGTGGACGACGCCAGCACCCCGTCGTGCGCGCGCGTGCTGGATGCGCTGGCCGAGCGCGATAACGTGCATCTGGTGCGCCTGACCCTCAATCAGGGCAAGGGCGGCGCGGTGATGACCGGCCTGCGCGAAGCCGCGCGTCTGGGCTTCACCCATGCCCTGCAAGTGGACGCCGATGGCCAGCACGACCTGCACGACGTCGCGCGTTTCGTCGCGGAATCCCGCGCCCACCCGGACGCGATGATCTGCGGTTATCCACTGTTCGACGAGAGCGTGCCCAAGGGCCGTTTGTACGCGCGTTATCTGACTCATGTGATGGTCTGGATCAACACGCTGTCGCTGCAGATCCGCGATTCGATGTGTGGCTTTCGCGTCTATCCGCTGGCCCCGACGCTGGCGCTGATCGACTCGGCACGAGTCGGCAAGCGCATGGATTTCGACTCCGACATCCTCGTGCGCCTGGCGTGGCGCAACCAGCCGATGCGCTGGCTGCAGACCAGCGTGCATTACCCGCTGGATGGCGTCTCGCACTTCCGCCTGTTCCACGACAACGCGCTGATTTCCAGCATGCACACCCGGCTGTTCTTCGGCATGCTGCTGCGCCTGCCCGTCATCCTCTGGCGCCGGTGGCGCACATGAGCGTCGAGACCGACAAGAAACACTGGGCCGACCGCGAAGAGCGCGGCAGCTTCCTGCTGATGAAATTCACCGCAGTCGCCGCCAAAGTGCTTGGCCGACGCCTGCTCAGTCCGCTGCTGTACGGCATCGTCCTGTACTTCTTCCTGTTCGGCCGTACCGCGCGCAACAGTGCTTGGCAATACCAGCAACGGCTGGCTGACTGGAGCAACCGCGGCGAATTGCGCCCGAGTTACTGGCGCGTGTTCCGCCAGTTCATGGCGTTCGCCGATTCGCTGCTCGACAAGCTCGACGTGTGGAACGGCAAGCTGTGCATCGAGCAGATCGAAATCATCGACCCGGCCCTGCTGCGCAATCAGCTGCGCGGCAGTCGCGGGCAACTGCTGGTCGGCGCGCATCTGGGCAACCTCGAAGTGTGCCGCGCCCTGGCCGAGATCGGCGAAAAGGTCACCATGAACGTGTTGGTGCACACCAAGCACGCCGAGCAGTTCAACCGCTTGCTGGGCGAGGCCGGGGCGACCAATCTGCGCCTGATTCAGGTCAGTGAGCTGGACCCGGTGATCATGCTGCAACTGCACGAACGCCTGGAGCGCGGTGAATGGCTGGCGATTGCCGGCGACCGCGTGCCGTTGCACGGCGGGCGCAGCGTCACCGTGGATTTTCTCGGCCACCCGGCAGCGTTTCCGCAAGGCCCTTGGTTGCTGGCCGGTTTGCTCAAATGCCCGGTCAACCTGCTGATGTGCCTGAAACAACCGGACGGCCACTATCGCCTGACTCTCGAACCGTTTGCCGACAGCGTGGTGTGGACGCGCCGCGAGCGCGAGCAGGTCATTCATCAGTGGGCCACCCGCTATGCGCAGCGCCTGAGTCACTATTGCCTCCAAGCCCCGCACCAATGGTTCAACTTTTACCCTTTCTGGAAGACCGATGACGACGCCAACCCATGAGCCGGTTACCTTCGGCGAACGCCCTTTGCGCATCGAAGACGTGCTGGCCCTGGCCAACCGTCGGGCGCCCGTGCAGTTGCAGAGCGACGCCGCCTACCGCGAGCGCATCGCCAAGGGCGCACGGTTCCTCGATTCGCTGCTGGACAAGGAAGGCGTGATCTACGGCGTGACCACCGGTTACGGCGATTCCTGCGTGGTCGCGGTGCCGCTGCATCACGTCGAAGCATTGCCGCGTCATCTCTACACTTTCCACGGTTGCGGGCTGGGCAAGCTGCTCGACGCCCAGGCCACCCGCGCCGTGCTGGCGGCGCGCTTGCAGTCGCTGTGCCACGGCGTGTCCGGGGTGCGAATCGAACTGCTGGAGCGCCTGCATGCCTTCCTTGAACACGACATCCTGCCGCTGATCCCCGAAGAAGGTTCGGTCGGCGCCAGCGGTGATCTGACGCCGCTGTCCTACGTCGCCGCGACCCTGTCCGGCGAGCGCGAAGTGTTGTTCCGTGGCGAGCGTCGCCAGGCTGCCGACGTGCATCGCGAACTCGGCTGGACGCCGCTGGTGCTGCGCCCGAAAGAAGCGCTGGCGTTGATGAACGGCACCGCAGTGATGACTGGTCTGGCCTGCCTGGCCTTCGCCCGCGCTGACTATCTGCTGCAACTGGCCACGCGCATCACGGCGCTCAACGTGGTCGCGTTGCAAGGCAATCCGGAACACTTCGACGAGCGTCTGTTCGCCGCCAAGCCACATCCGGGGCAGATGCAAGTCGCCGCGTGGCTGCGCAAGGATCTGGCGATCGACGCGCCGACCGCGCCGCTGCATCGCCTGCAGGATCGCTACTCGCTGCGCTGCGCCCCACACGTGCTCGGGGTGCTGGCCGACAGTCTGAACTGGCTGCGTTCGTTCATCGAAACCGAGCTCAACAGCGCCAACGACAACCCGATCATCGACGCCGAAGCCGAACGCGTGCTGCACGGCGGGCACTTCTACGGCGGGCACATCGCATTCGCCATGGACAGCCTGAAAAATCTGGTGGCTAACGTTGCCGATCTGCTCGACCGACAACTCGCGTTGCTGGTGGACGAGCGCTACAACCATGGATTGCCGAGCAACCTGTCCGGTGCTCCGGCGGATCGCGCCATGATCAATCACGGCTTCAAGGCCGTGCAGATCGGCACCAGTGCCTGGACTGCCGAAGCGCTGAAAAACACCATGCCGGCCAGCGTGTTCTCGCGCTCCACCGAGTGCCACAACCAGGACAAGGTGAGCATGGGCACCATCGCCGCCCGTGACGCGATCCGCGTGCTGGAGCTGACCGAACAGGTCGCCGCCGCCACGTTGCTCGCGGCCAATCAAGGCGTGTGGTTGCGCGGTCGTGATGAAGACGCGCGTGCGCTGCCACCTTCGCTGGCCGCCATGCACGAAGAGCTGGCCAAGGACTTCCCGCCGGTCATCGAAGACCGTGCACTCGAAGGCGAATTGCGCCTGTGCCTGCAACGTATCGCCGAGCAACACTGGAGGCTGCATGCGTAGCGCCGGAGTGCTGCACGCCGACACGGAAATCCTCGTGCCGTTTTTTGACGTCGACACTATGCATGTGGTCTGGCACGGGCATTACGTCAAATACCTGGAAGTGGCGCGCTGCGCGCTGCTCGACCAGATCGGCCACAACTACACGCAGATGTCCGAGTCCGGTTACGCCTGGCCGATCATCGACCTGCAATTGCGTTACGTGCGCGGCGCGGTGTTCGGCCAGCGTTTGAACGTGCGCGCCAGTCTGGTGGAGTGGGAGAACCGCTTGAAGATCAATTATCTGATTACCGACCTGCAGACCGGCGAGCGCCTGACCCGTGCCAGCTCGGTGCAGGTGGCGGTCGAGATCAGCAGCCGCGAAATGCAACTGGCTTCCCCCAAAGTGTTCACCGACGCGGTGCAGAGGATGCTGCGATGAACCTGTTCTGCAAAGGCCTTGGCGCGCTGGCGCTGCTCGCCGTGTCGACGCTGGCCAACGCCTTCGACCTGCAGCAGCTCAGCGAGCAACTGGCGAAACCGGACGTTATCCACGGCCAGTTCATTCAGGAAAAGCACCTGCGCGCACTGCCTCAGCCGTTGCTCAGCAAGGGCAGCTTCGTGCTGGCGAAAAACCACGGTCTGCTCTGGCTGCTCAAGACCCCGCTGCAACAGGATTACCGCATCACCGCCAACGGCATCGCCCGTCGTGACGGCAACGCTTGGCAGTTGCTGCCGAACAAGAGCGCCGGTGCCGAACAGAACCGTTTGTTCCTCGCTGTGCTGCAGGGTGACAGCAGCGGCTTGCAGCGGGATTTCGAACTGGCCCTGAGCGGCGACGCACAGCAGTGGAAACTCACCCTGACCCCGCGTTCGCTGCTGCTCAAGCAAGTGTTCAATCAGATCAATATCAACGGTGGTGAGCTGGTACAGACCATCGAACTGCTGGAAACCCAGGGCGACAGCACCGTGCTGCGCATGCAGGACAGCACTGCAAACCAGCCGTTGAGCGAAGCGGAGCAACATGACTTTGCCGAGTGAGCGCAGGCTGCCGTGGCTGTTCCTGATCCTGCTGCTGGCGGTCGTTGCGCTGGCCGGGTGGCAGTGGCGCGACGGTGCGCCGCTGTCGGCCAACCTCATGGAACTGGTGCCCGGGACCAACCCTGACGCCCTCGAACTGCGCGCCGAACAGCGCATGCAGGAACCGCTCAATCGGGAAATGCTGGTACTGGTCGGGCACACCGATCGCCAGCAAGCGCTGGCCATGGCGCAAACCCTCGGCGAGCAATGGCAATCCAGCGGTCTGTTCGAAAAGGTCCAGTGGAACCTGCAGGCGGATCTGCCGGCGCTGCGCACGCAACTGCTGCAAGGGCGGCTGGCGATGCTCTCGGCGGATGATCGGCAACTGCTGACCGAGCATCCCGATGCGTTCATTCAACAACGGGTGCAGGCGCTGTTCGACCCGTTCAACGGTTTCACGTTGGTACCGAGCCAGGACGACTGGCTGGGCCTGACCGGACGCATCCAGAACAGCCAGCCGAAACACGGCGCGGTGCAACTGGACATCGGCAGCGGCGCACTGGTCGCCGATGCCGACGGCAAGAGCTGGGTGCTGCTGCGCGCGCGTACCACCGGCAATGCCTTCGATATGAACCTGCCGCTGAAAGTCGCCGATCTGCTGCAGCACAGTCGCGAGCAAGCAGCGAAATCCGATGTACACCTGTTGGCCGCCAGCGGTCTGCTGTACGCCGCCAACGGTCAGCAGCAAGCCACCCGCGAAATGACCTGGGTCGGCGGCGGCGCCACCCTCGGTATTCTGCTGTTGCTGCTGTTGGCGTTCCGCCGCTGGCGGGTGCTGCTGGCGTTCGTGCCGGTGCTGGTGGGCATGCTGTTCGGCGCGGTGGCCTGCGTCGCGGTGTTCGGCCACATGCATGTGATGACGCTGGTGCTCGGCTCCAGCCTGATCGGCGTGGCGGTGGATTACCCGCTGCACTATCTGTCGAAAAGCTGGAGCCTCAAGCCGTGGCGCAGTTGGCCGGCGCTGCGCCTGACCCTGTCCGGGCTGACGCTGAGCCTGATCACCAGCGCCATCGGTTATCTGGCACTGGCCTGGACGCCCTTCCCGGCGCTGACGCAAATCGCGGTGTTCTCCGCTGCCGGCCTGCTCGGTGCTTACCTGTCGGCGGTGTGCTTGCTGCCGGCCCTGCTGAAAAACGTTGAGCTGCAACCGGCGCAATGGCCGCTGCGCCTGGCCGAGCGCTTGGTGCAACTGCGCGAAAACCTGCTCGAACACGTGCGCACCCCGGTGCTGCTGGCGCTGCTGATCGCCTTCTGCGCTGGCGGTCTGGTGCAGCTGCAAAGCAAAAACGACATTCGCCAATGGGTCGGTGCGCCGCAACGCCTGACCGATGAAGCCCAGACCATCGCGCGCATCACCGGTTATCAGCCGACCAGCCAGTTCTTCCTCGTGCGCGGCGCCAATCAGCAGGAATTGCTGGAGCGTCAAGCCGCGTTGAGCGAGCGTCTGCAGCAACTGGTCAACCTCGACAAGCTGCAAGGCTATCTGGCCCTCGACCAACTGCTCAGTCCGCCGAGCCAGCAACAGCAAGTGCGCGAAGCGCTGAGCAAACTGCCTCAATACTGGCAGCCGTTGCTCGACCTTGGCGTACCGCTCGCGGCGTTGCAAACCGAGTTGCAGCAGTTGCAAAACCTGCCTGCCGAAGACATCGACGCAGCACTGGCCGGGCCGTTGGGCGAGCCTTACCGCACGCTGTGGCTCGGCCCGACCGAAGACGGCGTGGCGGCGATGACCAGCCTGCAGGGCCTGAACAATCCGTCACTGCTGCGAGTGCAGGCGCTGGACTTGCCGGGGGTGATGCTGGTCGATCGGCTCGGTGAATTGAACAATGTATTCGCCGCGACCCAGATCAGCGCCGCCGAACTGAAACTCGCCTCCTGCGTGTTGATCGTGCTGGTGCTGATCGTGCCGTTCGGCTTCGGCGGCGCGTTGCGCATCGTCGCCCTGCCGCTGCTGGCGGCGCTGTGCAGCCTGGCCAGCCTCGGTTGGCTCGGTCAGCCACTGACCCTGTTCAGCCTGTTCGGCCTGCTGCTGGTGACGGCGATCAGCGTCGATTACGCGATCCTCATGCGTGAACAGGTTGGCGGTGCGGCAGTGAGTCTGCTGGGCACCCTGTTGGCGGCGCTGACGACCTGGCTGTCGTTCGGTCTGCTGGCCGTTTCCAGTACGCCGGCGGTGAGCAATTTTGGCTTGGCAGTGAGCCTCGGTCTGGCCTTCAGCTTCATTCTCGCGCCGTGGGCCGGGCGCCACGTCCACAGCACCAGCGTCGCGGAGCCGGCAGCGTGACGGTCGCCGGCTTCTGGTTGATGGCCCTGGCGCTGTTCGCCGTAGCGACCCGCATCGGTCGGCACTTCGGCCTGATCCCGATCGTCAGCCAGTTACTGCTGGCCAGCTTCGGTTTGCCGCTGTTGATGTACTTCTGGATTGAGCCGACCTGGCAACTCAACGGCGCCGAACTGATTGCACCAGGGTGGTTGAAAGACCTCTACAGTTTGAGTTTCGCGCTGCTGCTCGGGCACATTCTCAGTGATGTGATCGACCTGCGCCTGGACCGCCAGAGCGTGAAAATCGCGGTGCCGAGTTTTGTTGTACCGTTCGCCTGCGGCCTGGCCGCCGCCTGCTGGCTGCTGCCGGCGCAACCGTGGCTGAACTCGCTGGCGATCGGTCTGGTGTTCGCGATCACCGCGATCCCGGTGCTGTACCTGTACCTGCGCCACATCGACTATCCGCCCACCGCCACCCGGCGTCTGGTACAAACGGCAATCCTCATCGACCTGACCTGCTGGACGCTGTTCGGTCTCGCTCAGGGCAGCCTGCATCTGAGCAGTCTGTTGCTGCCGCTGGGACTGGCCTGCGTGCCGCTGCTGCTGCATCTGTTGCGCGTGCGCCGACCGTTGACCTACAGCCTCGGCTTCTTTGCGCTGCTGGTGCTGGCCGAGCACTACAAACTCAACGCACTGATTTTCGGCATCGGTTATCTGCTGTGCATGGCCTTGCTGAAGGTGCCATTGGTGCTGCCATTGCCGGCGCGGTGGATGAGCCGCTTGCAGACGTGGATCGCGATCCCGCTGATCCTGACCTTCGGCATCGTGCAGATCGACGTGCACAGCGCCCTGGCCAGCCTCGGCGCGGTGCAATGGGCGGCGCTGCTGCTGTTGCCGATTGCCAGTAAACTGCTCGGCAACTGGCTCGGGCTGGGCTGGGCCGGTGCATCGTTCGAAGGCGCCAGCCGCTGGCGCGAAAGCGTGTTGCTGAATATTCGCGGGCTGAGCGAAATCGTCTTTCTCAACCTGTTGCTGCAACAACAGCTCATCAGCCCGGCGCTGTACTTCGCGCTGATGCTGATGGGCCTGATCGCGACGCTGTTGCCGGCCCTGATCGGCCTGCACCGCGCGCCTATGAAAACCAGCGCCACTGCGCCCGGGAGCTCACGTGCCAATCGTTGAAATGGAATCCCGTCAGGTCGTGATCATTGGCGCGGGCCCGTCCGGGGCCATCGCCGCCGCGTTGCTCAAGCGCCAGGGCCACGATGTGCTGGTGATCGAGCGCCAGCATTTCCCAAGGTTTTCCATTGGTGAAAGCCTGCTCAGCCATTGCCTGGATTTCGTCGAAGAGGCCGGCATGCTCGACGCTGTCAACGCCGCCGGCTTCCAGCGCAAGACCGGAGCTGCCTTCGCTTGGGGCGAGCGCTACAGCGCCTTCGATTTCAGCGACACCTTCACCGCGGGCAAGCCGACCACGTTCCAGGTGCAGCGCGCCGATTTCGACAAGCTGCTGGCTGATCAGGCTGAATTGCAGGGTGCCGAATTCCGTTACGGCGATGCCATCGTCAGCGTCGATTTCGACCGGGCCAGACCGCAGCTTGACGTGCTGCGCGAAGACGGCAGCGAGTACCGCATCGAAGCGGACTTTGTGCTCGACGCCAGCGGTTACGGGCGCGTGCTATCGCGTTTGCTTGATCTGGAAGCGCCGTCGAATTTCCCGGTGCGCCAGGCAGTTTTCACCCACGTTGAAGATCACATCGATAACCCGGCCTTCGACCGCGAGAAGATCCTCGTCACTACTCATCCCGAGTACCGCGACATCTGGTTCTGGACGATCCCGTTCAGCAACGGGCGCTGCTCGGTGGGCGTGGTGGCTGCTGCCGAACACTTCAAGGGGCGCGACAGCGATCTGGATGCCTGCCTGCGCGGTTTCATCGGCGAAACGCCGAGCCTCGCCGCTGTATTGAACAACGCGGTGTGGGACACCCCGGCGCGCACCCTCGGCGGTTATGCGGCCAATGTGAAAACCCTGCACGGCCCGGGCTTCGCCCTGCTCGGCAACGCGGCGGAATTTCTCGACCCGGTGTTCTCCTCCGGCGTGACCATCGCCATGCGTTCGGCGAGCATGGCCGCCGCTGTCCTGCACCGGCAGTTGCAGGGGGAAATCGTCGATTGGCAGCGCGAGTTCGCCGAGCCGCTCAAACGTGGGGTCGACACCTTCCGCTGCTACGTCGAGGGTTGGTACGCCGGTACCTTCCAGGACGTGATTTTTTATCAAGACAGCCAGGCAGACATCCGCCGGATGATCTGCTCGATCCTCGCCGGTTACGCCTGGGATGAGCGCAACCCGTTCGTCAGCGAAGCGCGTCGCCGGTTGAAGATGATTTCCGAACTTTGTGCAAAGGACGCCCCATGAATTACTTGAGCGACAGCTACGTCGAGGAAACCCGTTTCGGTTTCTGGTTCCTGCGCAGCCACACCTGGCAGCACCATGTGTTGCGCGTGGCGATCAACGACTTGCGCGGGTTGTTCAGCGAGTCGCTGCCAGCCAATCCGGTGCTGCTGGACGCTGGTTGCGGTCAGGGCAAATCGTTCCGCCATCTGCGCCAGACCTTCGCCCCACAGCGTCTGATCGGCGTCGACGCCGACCCGCACAGCCTGCAATTGAGCGCCGAAGAAGCGGCGCGGCAGGGCTTCGACGTCGAGCTGATCGGCAGCGACTGCGCGACGCTCAATGTGGCCGATGCCAGTGTCGACCTGCTGTTCTGCCATCAGACCTTTCATCACCTGGTCGAACAGGAAAAAGCCCTCGCCGAGTTCTACCGGGTGCTCAAACCGGGTGGTTATCTGCTGTTCGCCGAGTCCACCGAGGCTTACATTGATACTTGGGTGATCCGCTGGCTGTTCCGCCATCCGATGCAGGTGCAAAAGAGCGCGGCGCAGTACCTGGAAATGATTCGCCAGCAGGGTTTCGAGTTTGGCGAGCGCAATGTTTCGTACCCGTATTTGTGGTGGAGCCGGTCGAAGGATTTCGGACTGCTGGAACGGTTCGGATTGCGCCGGCCCAAGCCGTTTGGCGAGCGTGAGGAAACGTTGGTGAACGTTGTCGCCCGCAAACCATTGCAGGAATCCATCTGATGTACCACTTTCGATCAGCACAGCTAAACCCCTGTGGGAGCTGGCTTGCCAGCGATAGCGGTGTATCAGTTAACCAAAATGCTGGATGTGCCGCCGCCATCGCTGGCAAGCCAGCTCCCACAAGGTTTGCGGTATGGCTGATTTTGGTGGCATTTGCTTTGCTGAGTGGTTGCGCCAGCCAGGCCCCGCTGCCCGCGAGCGCACCGACGCTGCCGTTACCGCTGCAACTGCACATCGAACGCCAACAGGCCGATCAGCGTCAGGACTGGCTGTTGGTGATCCAGCGCGAAGGCCCCGGCATCCGCTGGTCGATGATGGATCCGCTGGGCATTCCCCAGGCCCGTCAGCAACTGATTGACGGGCGCTGGCAGGCCGACGGGCTGCTGCCGCCCAATCCCGAAGCCCGGGAGCTGTTTGCCGCGCTGCTGTTCGCCCTGACCCCGTCCGGCGAACTGGCGCGCACTTACCCCACCGCGCAGCAGCAGGGCGAGCAACGCACGCTGGCGCCGCGCTGGACGATCCGTTATGCACAACCGTTGAGTTTCCAATTGAATCTGCCCCAAGGCCCGCACTATCGGGTTTCTCCTCTCGGTGAACCGACGCCATGACTGCCTACCTCAATGCCCTCGGCGTGATCTGCGCGCTGGGCCGCGACAAGCAACAGGTCGCGCAGAACCTGTTTGCCGGTGACTGCTCGGGCATGCGCCGCGAGTCCGGCTGGGTTGCCGAGCGTGAATTGCCCGTGGCGGCGGTGCATGGTGAGCTGGCGGCCATTCCGGCCGAACTGGCCGACCAGCGCAGCCGCAACAATCAACTGCTGCTGGAAGCCGCGCTGCAGATTCGCGAGGACATCGACCGGGCCATCCAGACGTATGGTCGCGAGCGCATCGGCGTGGTGCTCGGCACCAGCACCTCGGGGATCGACGAGGCCAGCCGCGGGCTGGCGCACTACCTTCGCGAGCAGCAGTTCCCTGGCGAGTACGACTATCGACAACAGGAACTCGGCGCGCCGGCGAACTTTCTCGCCGATTGGCTGCAGCTCAGCGGCCCGGCCTACGTGATTTCCACCGCCTGCACGTCCAGTGCGCGGGCGTTGATGAGCGCACAGCGCCTGCTCGATCTGGGCCTGTGCGGCGCGGTGCTGTGCGGCGGGGTCGACAGCCTGTGCAAACTGACGCTCAACGGTTTCAGCGCGCTGGAAGCGGTGTCCGACCAGCGCTGCAATCCGTTCTCGGCCAACCGCAACGGCATCAACATCGGTGAAGCGGCAGTGCTGTTTCTGATGAGCCAGCAGCGCAGCAACGGCCCGGCCATTGCCCTGCTCGGCAGCGGCGCCAGCTCCGACGCGCACCATATTTCCGCGCCGGAACCGAGCGGTCGCGGCGCCCTGCAAGCGATGCAGAAAGCCTTGAGCCGCGCACAGTTGCAAGCGGCGCACATCAGCTACCTGAACCTGCACGGCACTGCGACCCAGCACAACGATGCGATGGAAAGTCTGGCAGTCGCCACACTGTTTCCCGACGGCGTGGCCTGCTCGTCGACCAAGCCGATGACCGGTCACACCCTCGGCGCGGCCGGTGCGCTGGAAGCAGCGTTCTGCTGGCTGAGCCTGAGCGCCGACAACCCGCAACAAGCCTTGCCGCCCCACGTCTGGGACGCCCAGCCCGACCCTGACTTGCCGGCGCTGAAGTGGGTGACCGCGAGCGAGCGCCTGTCGTCCATTGCACCCCGCTACCTGATGAGCAACTCGTTTGCTTTCGGCGGCAACAACGTCAGCCTGATTATCGGAGACGCCCCATGAACGACTGGCCGCTCGCCGAACTGCTGCCCCACGCTGGCGACATGATCCTGATCGACCGCATCCTCAGCTTCGACGAAGAGCAGATCCACACCGGCCTCACCGTCAAGCCCGACGGCTTGTTCAACCTGCCAGACGGCAGCCTGCCGGCGTGGGTCGGCATCGAGTTGATGGCGCAAAGCGTAGCCGCCTTCGCCGGTTGCCACGCACGGCAGAAGGGCAACCCGGTCGCGCTGGGTTTCCTTCTCGGGACACGTAAATTCGAGTGCAACGTCGAAGCGTTTCCGGCCGGCAGCGAACTGACCATCCACGGCATCCGTTCGCTGGAAGACGACAACGGCATGGGTGTTTTCGAATGCCATATCAACGCCCCCGGCATTGAGGCCAGCGCACGTTTGAACGTGTTCCGCCCGCCGCAGCCCAGCCAATATCTTGAACAAACCAGGGAGTCGAACGATGACTGAATCCGTATTGGTCACCGGCTCCAGCCGTGGTATCGGCCGCGCCATTGCCTTGCGTCTGGCGCAGGCCGGGCACGACATCGTCCTGCATTGCCGCAGCGGCGTTGCCGAAGCGCAAGCGGTGCAGGCCGAGATCGAAGCGCTGGGCCGTCACGCGCGCATCCTGCAATTCGACGTCGCCGACCGCGAAGCCTGCAAAACCATCCTTGAAGCTGACGTCGAAACCCACGGCGCTTATTACGGCGTGGTGCTTAACGCCGGCCTGACCCGCGATGGCGCTTTTCCGGCGTTGAGCGATGACGATTGGGACGTGGTGCTGCGCACCAACCTCGACGGTTTCTACAACGTCCTGCACCCGGTGATGATGCCGATGATCCGTCGTCGCGCCGCCGGTCGGATCGTCTGCATCACCTCGGTGTCGGGTTTGATCGGCAACCGGGGCCAGGTCAACTACAGCGCCTCCAAGGCCGGAGTGATCGGCGCTGCGAAGGCATTGGCGATCGAACTGGGCAAGCGCAAAATCACCGTTAACTGCGTCGCACCGGGCCTGATCGACACAGCGATGCTGGATGAAAACGTGCCGGTGGAAGAACTGATGAAAATGATCCCCGCACAACGCATGGGCACCCCGCAAGAGGTTGCCAGTGCAGTGAATTTCCTGATGTCGGCGGAAGCCTCGTACATCACCCGTCAGGTTTTGGCGGTCAACGGAGGCCTGTGCTGATGAAGCGCGTCGTCGTCACCGGCATGGCCGGCATCACCTCGCTTGGCAGCGACTGGCAGACCATCGCCGGCAACTTCGCGGCCAACCGCAGCGGCATTCGCCGCATGCACGAGTGGGACCGTTTCAGCGAACTCAACACCCGTCTGGCCGGACCGATCGATGATTTTCTCGTCCCGGCGCACTGGACCCGCAAGCAACTGCGCAGCATGGGCCGGGTCTCGCGGCTGGCCGTAGGCGCGGCAGAACAGGCACTGGCCGACGCCGGCCTGCTCGGCGATGAATCGATCAAGGACGGGCGCATGGGCGTGGCCTGCGGTTCGTCCACCGGCAGCACCGACGAGATCAAGGCCTTCGGCAACATGCTGCTCAATTCGGTGGCCGAAGGCCTCAACGCCAACTCCTACGTGCGGATGATGCCGCACACCACCGCGGCCAACATCAGCATCTTCTTCGGCCTCACCGGGCGCCTGATCCCGACGTCCAGCGCCTGCACCAGCGGCAGTCAGGGCATTGGCTACGCGTATGAAGCGATCAAGTTCGGACGGCTGCCGCTGATGCTCGCCGGCGGCGCCGAAGAGCTGTGCCCGACCGAAGCCATGGTTTTCGATGCGCTGTACGCCACCAGTCTGAAAAACGATGCGCCACAGACCAGCCCGCGTCCGTACGACAAGGGCCGCGACGGTCTGGTAATCGGCGAAGGCGGCGGCATGCTGGTGCTCGAGGAGCTGGAACATGCGCTGGCTCGCGGTGCGCGGATCCACGCCGAGATCGTCGGCTTCGGCAGCAACGCCGACGGCCAGCACACCACGCGCCCGGAACAGGTCACCATGCGCCGCGCCATGGAGCTGGCGCTGGAAGACGCCGGACTGACGCCGGATGCCATCGGTTACGTCAATGGTCACGGCACCGCTACAGAACAGGGCGACATTGCCGAAACACTGGCGACCAGCAGTCTGTTCGGCGAACACATGCCGATCAGCTCGCAGAAGAGTTTCCTCGGCCACACGCTGGGGGCCTGCGGCGCGCTGGAGTCGTGGTTCAGCATCGAAATGCTCAATCGCGACCTGTATGTGCACACGCTCAACCTCGACGAAGTCGATCCGCACTGCGGCAAGCTCGATTACCTGCGCGGCGAATTCCGCCAGATGCATCACGACTACGTGATGAACAACAATTTCGCTTTTGGTGGCGTCAACACCTCGTTGATTTTCCGCCGCTGGCACTGACCGCAACACGTTTGGAGTGAAGGGAATGACTCAGTTTCACCGCATCGCCGCCCTGCTGGCCCTGGCCTTGGCCTTGGTGCTCGGCGGTTGCACCAGCAAACCGGTTTACAACGCCAAGGAAGAATTTTCGCCCAACCTCGGATTCACCCAGGCGCAGATGAGCCGCGCCATCGTCACCGCGCTCAACGACCGCCAGTGGGTGGTGCAGTCGGTTCGCCCGGGCATGATCAAAGCGGCGATCACGGTACGCGGCCGCCACCACGCCGAGGTCGACATCCCGTTCAGCCCGACCTCGTTTGAAATCGACTACCGCAGCAGCTACGGCCTCGACGCCAAGGACGGCAAGATCCACGGCAACTACAACCGCTGGGTCAACCGCCTGCGCGACAACGTGCTCAAGGAACTGTCGATCAACCCGGACATCGAGTTCGTCAACGACCTGGGCATCGTCAAGCAAGGCGCCGACGAGCCGACCTACCTGAGCTTTCGCGAGGGCGTCAAACGCGCCACCGACGCCGGCCTGCTGGACGGCAGCGTGAAGTTCTACCTGGCCGGCGAAACCCTGCCGAAACAGGTGCGCAAACTCGACACCGTGAGCAGCAGCCGCAAGACCAACGGCTCGAACAAATCCGACACTGATGCCTGCTTCTGGGCCCTGCAATCGGCCCTCGCCACCCTGCAGAACGCCGCGAAAAAAGCCGACGCCAACGCGGTGATCAACATCGCCAGCGTCGATCAGCGCGACCTGTACAAAGACACCGAAAAATTCCAGTGCCGCGCCGGCCTGGTGGTGTCGAGCGTGGCGTTGCGTGGGGATTTGGCCCACGTTGATTGACTGAGTGAATCCAATCCTGTGGCGAGGGGATTCATCCCCGATGGGTCGCGTAGCGGCCCCGAAACCTGAGAACCCGGAGCATCAGGCATACCGAGTTCACTGGTTTTACGACGGCTGCGCCGCCGATCGGGAATAAATCCCCTCGCCACAAGGCGTTGTCTCCATTTCTGCATCTACACTCGCTCAACAGGCCCTCATTCAACGCCTGCCGGAACGGCGAGCCCCCATCGATCAAGCACTCGCGGTTCTCTTTCACCTTCAAGGAGATGACCATGCAAGTGAAAGCTCTGATCGCCGCCACGCTCCTCGGGCTATTGCCCAGCGCCAGCCACGCCACCAACCTGATGTACATGCCGTTCGAAACCGTGCTTTCGGATGCGATTCGCGCCGGGCGGCTGGATGGCAGTGTGAAGTTCTATCTGATCGGCAACGGGCCGCAGGGCACGCAGCGCTTGTTGCGCCGGGATGTGGTCAGTGATCTGAAGACCAACGGCTTCAACAAGAGTGATCACGATTCCTGCGAGTGGGTGCTGCAGTCGAACCTGATCAAGTTGCAGGCCGACGCCAAGCGGGTCGGGGCGAATGCGGTGGTCAATATCGTCAGTTATTACGACCAGCATGTGCGCAAGGATTTGAATACCTATGAGTGTCGGGCCGGGGTGTTTGTGACGCGGGTGGCGTTGAAGGGGGATCTGGTGCGGTTGCCCTGAAATATGCGGTGTTCGGGCGAGCGTCTTCGCGAGCAGGCTCGCTCCCACCTTGAAATGCGTTGCCCTGTGGGAGCGAGCCTGCTCGCGATTTTATTGCGCAACAATCAAGCGTTTGAAGGTTCGACTTTACGCGTCAGCAGTTCGACAAACGCCTTGGCCATCGGCGATTTCTGATCCTTGCGCTGCACCAGCCACACCGCCGACACCGCCTCCGGATCGAGCAGCGGTCGATAGACCACGCCGTCGATGCGCATCCGCTGGTAGGACGCCGGCAATACCGAAACCCCAAGCCCCGCTGCGACCAATCCGATGATGGTCATCGCCTCACCGGCCTCCTGGGCGAAATGCGGACTGAACCCGGCATCACGGGCCAGACTGAGCAGTTGCGCATACAGCCCGCTGCCGTAGCTGCGTGGAAAAAACACGAACGGCTCGAGGGCCAGAGCCGACAGAAACAGCCCCTCCTCACTGCCTTGGGCCAGCGGATGCTTGGAGCTGAGCACCGCCACCAAGGGCTCGCGCATCAGCTCAACCACGCTCAGCGAATCCGGCAAACCCAGCGGACGCATGATGCCGACTTCGATCGACTCATCCACCAGCGCGTCCGCGACCATGGTGCTGCTCATCTCCCGCAGGTTCAGGTGCACCGCCGGGAAGCGCTGGCGAAACGAAAAAATCGCCTGTGGAATGGTCGAGTTGAACGGCGCTGACGAGGTGAAGCCAATTTTCAATTCGCCCAGTTCACCGAGTTGCGCACGCCGGGCGACGTCCGCCGCTTTGTCGACCTGCGCCAGCACCAACCGCGCTTCCTGCAGAAACAATCGGCCGGCCTCGCTCAACTCGACCCGACGATTGGTGCGTTCGAACAACCGCGCGCCGACCTCTTGCTCCAGCGCCTGAATCTGCTGGCTCAGCGGTGGCTGAGAGATCCCCAGCACCTGTGCGGCGCGGCCGAAATGCAGTTCTTCGGCGACGGCGATGAAGTAGCGCAGATGACGCAATTCCATGGACACCCCATTAGGTCGTTAAAGCTATCAAACAGGTCGAACAATATATTGGATAGAAACATTAGCCAGCTATATGATTTTTTCATTGCCTGCCTGGCCGTGCCCTCCGAGGTCTAATGTGAAAACCGCCGCCGCCCCTCTTGCCCATGAAATTCCGCCTGCCGCGGCGGACGATGTGATCGCCGAGCTGCAGGAGATCTACATCGAAAAAGGCACGCCGATGTTCATGCGCACAGTGCTGGCGCTGTTCAGCGGTGGCTTCGCGACCTTCGCCTTGCTGTATTGCGTGCAGCCGATGATGCCGCTGCTGTCCCACGAGTATGGAATCAACGCGGCGCAGAGCAGCCTGATTCTGTCGGTGGCGACCGGCATGCTGGCCTTCGGTCTGCTGATCACCGGGCCGATCTCCGACCGCGTCGGGCGCAAACCGGTGATGGTCGCGGCACTGTTCGCCGCCGCGTTGTGCACGATCGCCAGTTCGATGATGCCGAGCTGGCACGGCGTGCTGATCATGCGCGCACTGATCGGCCTGTCGTTGAGCGGCCTGGCGGCGGTGGCGATGACTTACCTGAGCGAAGAGATCCACCCGCAGCACATCGGCCTGGCGATGGGCCTGTACATCGGCGGCAACGCGATTGGCGGGATGAGCGGACGCTTGATTACCGGGGTGTTGATCGACTTCGTCAGCTGGCACACGGCGATGCTGGTGATCGGCGGCCTGGCGCTGGTCGCGGCAGCGGTGTTCTGGAAGATCCTCCCCGAATCGCGCAACTTCCGCTCACGCTCGCTGCACCCACGCAGCCTGCTCGACGGTTTCACCATGCACTTTCGCGATGCCGGCCTGCCGCTGCTGTTTCTTGAAGCCTTTGTGCTGATGGGCGCGTTCGTCACTCTGTTCAACTACATCGGCTATCGCCTGCTGACGGCACCGTACAACCTCGATCAGGTGTTCGTCGGCTTGCTGTCGGTGGTGTACCTGTCGGGCATCTACAGTTCGGCCAAAATCGGTTCGCTGGCGGACAAACTGGGACGGCGTAAAGTGCTGTGGGCAACCATCGCGCTGATGTTCGCCGGCCTTGCGCTCACGATGTTCACACCGCTGTTGCTGGTGATCGTCGGCATGCTGATCTTCACGTTCGGCTTCTTCGGCGCGCACTCGGTGGCGAGCAGCTGGATCGGCCGGCGCGCGACCAAGGCCAAGGGCCAGGCGTCGTCGTTGTACCTGTTCAGTTATTACGCAGGCTCCAGCATTGCCGGGACGGCGGGTGGGGTGTTCTGGCATTTGGGCGGCTGGAATGGCATCGGCCTGTTTATTGGTGCGCTGTTGCTGGTGGCACTGCTGGTGGCGTTGAAACTGGCGAAGTTGCCGCCACTTGGTGGTGTGAAAGCTTAAAAGCAAAAGATCGCAGCCTGCGGCAGCTCCTACAGGGAAACGCGAATCCCAATGTAGGAGCTGCCGCAGGCTGCGATCCGTTGATCTTGTACAAAAATGCCCGGCATTGGCCGGGCGTTTTTTATCGGGCGTCGATCACTCGTGATACTGCGCTGACAACTCGTGCACCGCACGCAGGAACGCGCCCGCATGCTCCGGATCGACCTCTGGGGTGATGCCGTGGCCGAGGTTGAACACGTGGCCGCTGCCCTTGCCGTAGCTGGCCAGAATGCGCCCGACTTCGGTGCGGATCGCTTCCGGTTTGGCGTAGAGCACGGTCGGGTCCATGTTGCCTTGCAGCGCGACCTTGTCGCCAACACGGGCGCGGGCATTGCCGATGTCGCAGGTCCAGTCCAGGCCCAGTGCGTCGGCACCGGCCTCGGCGATGCTTTCCAGCCACAGGCCGCCGTTCTTGGTGAAGAGGATCACCGGCACCTTGCGCCCGTCGTGTTCGCGAATCAGGCCGCTGACGATTTTCTTCATGTAGGCCAGGGAGAATTCCTGATACGCCGCCGCCGACAGGTTGCCACCCCAGGTATCGAAGATCTGCACCGCTTGCGCGCCGGCCTGGATTTGGCCGTTGAGGTAGCTGGTGACCGACTGCGCGAGTTTATCCAGCAGCAGGTGCATGGCTTGCGGGTTGTCGTAGAGCATCGCCTTGGTTTTGCGGAAGTCTTTCGACGAGCCGCCTTCGACCATGTAGGTCGCCAAGGTCCACGGGCTGCCGGAGAAGCCGATCAGCGGCACACGGCCGTTCAGCTCGCGGCGGATGGTGCTGACCGCGTCCATCACGTAGCCGAGATCCTTGTGTGGATCCGGGATCGGCAGCGCTTCGATGTCGGCCAGGGTGCTGACGACTTTCTTGAAGCGCGGACCTTCACCGGTCTCGAAGTACAGGCCCTGGCCCATGGCATCGGGAATGGTGAGGATGTCGGAAAACAGGATCGCCGCGTCCAGTTGCGGGTAGCGGTCGAGCGGTTGCATTGTGACTTCGCAAGCGAATTCCGGATTCATGCACAGGCTCATGAAATCACCGGCCTGGGCACGGCTGGCGCGGTATTCAGGCAGGTAGCGGCCGGCCTGGCGCATCATCCACACCGGGGTGACGTCAACGGGTTGCTTGAGCAGGGCGCGGAGGAAACGGTCGTTCTTCAGGGCAGTCATGTCGGCATCCGGAAAAAAAGTGCGGGCATTTTCTCAGAGCGCGACGCAAAAGGCACGGATGCAGGTCAGCCTTTTGTCTATCGGGTCAATTTATTGCGCTGGAATGCAAATTTTTGCAGTAACACAAAGCACTGTGGGAGCTGGCTTGCCAGCGATGCAGACACCTCGTTTTGTCAGATTGACCGAGGTGATGCTATCGCTGGCAAGCCAGCTCCCACAGGTATTGCATTCCAATATTGGAAGTTGATCAGACGCCCAGGTAATCGAGGATCCCTTCAGCCGCATTGCGCCCTTCGAAGATCGCCGTCACCACCAGGTCGGAACCGCGCACCATGTCGCCACCGGCGAAGATTTTCGGGTTGCTGGTCTGGTGCTTGTACTGACCCTGCTCAGGCGCAACGACGCGGCCCTGGCTGTCGGTCTGGATTTCGAACTGTTCGAACCACGGTGCCGGGCTTGGACGGAAGCCGAAGGCGATGACCACGGCGTCGGCCGGGATGATCTCTTCGGAGCCCGGGATCGGTTCGGGGCTGCGACGGCCACGGGCGTCCGGTTCGCCGAGACGGGTCTCGACCACTTTCACGCCTTCGACCTTGTCTTCACCGACGATCGCGATCGGCTGACGGTTGTAGAGGAATTTCACGCCTTCTTCCTTGGCGTTCTTCACCTCTTTGCGCGAGCCGGGCATGTTCGCTTCGTCACGACGATAAGCGCAGGTCACCGACTTGGCGCCCTGGCGGATCGAGGTGCGGTTGCAGTCCATCGCCGTGTCGCCACCACCGAGCACCACAACCTTCTTGCCTTTCATGTCGACGAAATCTTCCGGCGACTTTTCAAAGCCCAGGTTGCGGTTGACGTTGGCAATCAGGAAATCCAGCGCGTCGTAGACGCCCGGCAGATCCTCACCGGCAAAGCCGCCCTTCATGTAGGTGTAGGTGCCCATGCCCATGAATACGGCATCGTATTCGGCGAGCAGTTGCTCCATGGTCACGTCCTTGCCGACCTCGGTGTTGAGACGGAATTCGATGCCCATGCCGGTGAAGACTTCGCGACGATTGCTCAGCACAGTCTTCTCAAGCTTGAACTCGGGAATACCGAAGGTCAGCAGACCGCCGATTTCCGGGTTCTTGTCGAACACCACCGGGGTCACGCCGCCACGCACCAGCACGTCAGCACAACCCAGACCCGCCGGGCCTGCACCGATGATCGCGACACGCTTGCCGGTCGGCTTGACCTTGGACATGTCCGGGCGCCAGCCCATGGCGAACGCGGTGTCGGTGATGTACTTCTCGACCGAACCGATGGTCACCGCACCGAAACCGTCGTTGAGGGTGCAGGCACCCTCGCACAGACGATCCTGCGGACAGACCCGGCCGCAGACTTCCGGCAGGGTGTTGGTCTGGTGCGACAATTCGGCGGCCTGGAGGATGTTGCCCTCGGCCACCAGCTTCAGCCAGTTGGGAATGAAGTTGTGCACCGGGCACTTCCATTCGCAATACGGGTTGCCGCAACCCAGGCAGCGGTGGGCCTGGTCGGCCGACTGCTGGGGTTTGAACGGTTCGTAGATCTCGACGAACTCTTTCTTGCGTTGACGCAACAGTTTCTTCTTCGGATCCTTGCGCCCGACATCGATGAACTGGAAGTCGTTATTCAGACGTTCAGCCATTGTTAAAACCTCATCAAACTCTTCAGGCGCATATCACTGCGGGTTGGCACGAGTGCTGGAAAGCAACGATTTCAGGTTGGCAGCCTTAGGCTTGACCAGCCAGAAACGACGCAGGTAGTCATCAAGGTTCTCGGCGAGTTCACGACCCCACTCGCTCTCGGTTTCCTTGACGTACTCGTTCAGCACGTTCTGCAAGTGGCTGCGGTAGGCTTCCATCGCCTCGCCGCTGATCCGCTGGATTTCCACCAGTTCGTGGTTGACCCGGTCAACGAAGGTGTTGTCCTGGTCGAGCACGTAGGCGAAACCACCGGTCATGCCAGAGCCGAAGTTGTAACCGGTCTTGCCCAGGACGCAGACGAAACCACCGGTCATGTACTCGCAGCAGTGATCGCCAGTGCCTTCCACAACCGTGTGGGCACCGGAGTTACGCACGGCAAAACGCTCGCCTGCGGTGCCGGCAGCAAACAGCTTGCCGCCGGTGGCGCCGTACAGGCAGGTGTTGCCGATGATGGCGCTGTTCTGAGTCTGATAGACGCTGCCCTTCGGCGGCACGATGACCAGTTTGCCGCCGGTCATGCCTTTGCCGACGTAGTCGTTGGCGTCGCCTTCCAGGTACATGTTCAGACCGCCGGCGTTCCACACGCCGAAGCTCTGACCGGCCGTCCCTTTGAAGCGGAAGGTGATCGGCGCATGGGCCATGCCCTGATTGCCGTGCTTGCGCGCGATTTCGCCGGAGATCCGCGCACCGATCGAACGGTCGCAGTTGCAGATGTCCAGATCGAACTCGGCGCCGCTGAGGTCATTGATCGCCGACGTCGCCATGTCGACCATTTTCTCGGCCAGCAGGCCCTGGTCGAATGGCGGGTTGCGCTCAACGCCGCAGAATTGCGGTTTGTCCGCCGGGATGTGATCGCTGCCCAGCAGGGGGGTCAGATCCAGGTGATGCTGCTTGGCGGTCTGGCCTTCGAGGACTTCCAGCAGATCGGTGCGACCGATCAGCTCTTCGAGAGAGCGCACGCCGAGCTTGGCCAGCCACTCACGGGTTTCTTCGGCGACGTAGGTGAAGAAGTTCACCACCATGTCGACCGTGCCGATGTAGTGATCCTTGCGCAGCTTCTCGTTCTGCGTCGCAACGCCGGTGGCGCAGTTGTTCAGGTGGCAGATGCGCAGGTATTTGCAGCCCAGCGCGATCATCGGCGCCGTACCGAAGCCGAAGCTTTCGGCGCCAAGGATCGCGGCCTTGATCACGTCGAGGCCGGTTTTCAGGCCACCGTCGGTCTGCACCCGGACTTTGCCGCGCAGGTCGTTGCCGCGCAGGGTCTGGTGGGTTTCAGCCAGGCCGAGTTCCCACGGAGCGCCCGCGTATTTGATCGAGGTCAGTGGCGAAGCACCGGTACCACCGTCGTAGCCGGAGATGGTGATCAAGTCCGCGTAGGCCTTGGCCACACCGGCGGCGATGGTGCCGACGCCTGCTTCCGCTACCAGTTTCACCGAGACCAGCGCCTTCGGGTTGACCTGTTTCAGGTCAAAGATCAGTTGCGACAAGTCTTCGATCGAGTAGATGTCGTGGTGCGGCGGTGGCGAAATCAGGGTCACGCCCGGCACTGCATAACGCAGCTTGGCGATCAGCCCGTTAACCTTACCGCCCGGCAGTTGCCCGCCCTCGCCCGGTTTGGCGCCCTGAGCCACCTTGATCTGCAGCACTTCGGCGTTGACCAGGTATTCCGGAGTGACACCGAAACGGCCGGTCGCGACCTGCTTGATTTTCGAGCTCTTGATGGTGCCGTAGCGCGCCGGGTCTTCGCCGCCTTCGCCGGAGTTGGAACGCGCACCGAGGCGGTTCATGGCTTCGGCCAGGGCTTCGTGAGCTTCCGGCGACAGGGCGCCCAGCGAGATACCGGCGGAGTCGAAGCGCTTGAGCACCGATTCCAGCGGTTCGACTTCACTGATGTCCAGCGGCGTATCGAGGGTCTTGACCTTGAACAGGTCACGGATCATCGACACCGGACGGTTGTCCACCAGCGAGGTGTATTCCTTGAACTTGGCGTAGTCGCCCTGCTGCACGGCGGCTTGCAAAGTGTTGACCACGTCCGGGTTGTACGCGTGGTATTCGCCACCGTGGACGAACTTCAACAGACCGCCCTGCTGGATCGGCTTGCGCGGACTCCAGGCTTCGGTGGCCAGTGCTTTCTGCTCGGCTTCGATGTCGACGAAACGCGCACCCTTGATGCGGCTCGGCACGCCACGGAAACTCAGCTCGCACACTTCTTCGGACAGACCGATGGCTTCGAACAGCTGTGCACCGCGATAGGACGCGATGGTCGAGATGCCCATCTTCGACAGGATCTTCAACAGACCTTTGGTGATGCCCTTGCGGTAGTTCTTGAACACCTCGTAGAGGTCACCCAGCACTTCACCGGTACGGATCAGGTCGCCCAGCACTTCGTAGGCCAGGAACGGATAGACCGCCGAGGCGCCGAAACCGATCAACACCGCAAAGTGATGCGGATCGCGGGCGGTCGCGGTTTCCACGAGGATGTTGGAGTCGCAGCGCAGGCCTTTTTCGGTCAGGCGGTGGTGCACCGCGCCGGTGGCCAGCGAAGCGTGGATCGGTAGCTTGCCCGGAGCAATATGGCGGTCACTCAGGACAATCTGGGTACGCCCGGCACGCACGGCTTCTTCAGCCTGATCGGCAACGTTGCGAATCGCCGCTTCGAGGCCGACGCTTTCGTCGTAGTTGAGGTCGATGATCTGCCGCTCGAAACCCGGGCGGTCGAGGTTCATCAGCGAGCGCCACTTGGCCGGCGAGATCACTGGCGAGCTGAGGATTACACGCGAGGCGTGCTCCGGCGATTCCTGGAAGATGTTGCGCTCGGCCCCGAGGCAGATTTCCAGCGACATCACGATCGCTTCACGCAGCGGGTCGATCGGCGGGTTGGTCACCTGCGCGAACTGCTGGCGGAAATAGTCGTATGGCGTGCGCACGCGCTGCGACAGCACGGCCATCGGCGTGTCGTCGCCCATCGAACCCACGGCTTCGTAGCCCTGTTCGCCAAGCGGACGCAGCACCTGATCACGCTCTTCGAACGTGACCTGATACATCTTCATGTATTGCTTGAGCTGATCGACGTCGTAGAACGCCGAACCGTGGTCGTTGTCTTCCATGGTCGCCTGGATGCGCAGAGCGTTCTTGCGCAGCCATTGCTTGTACGGATGACGGGACTTCAGACGGTTGTCGATCGCGTCGGTGTCAAGGATCTGCCCGGTTTCGGTGTCCACGGCGAGGATCTGGCCCGGGCCGACACGGCCCTTGGCGATCACGTCTTGCGGCTGGTAATTCCAGACGCCGATTTCCGACGCAACGGTGATGAAGCCGTTGGTGGTGGTGACCCAGCGCGCCGGACGCAGACCGTTACGGTCGAGCAGGCACACCGCGTAACGACCGTCGGTCATTACCACGCCAGCCGGGCCGTCCCACGGCTCCATGTGCATCGAGTTGTACTCGTAGAACGCTCGCAGATCCGGGTCCATGGTTTCAACGTTCTGCCACGCTGGCGGAATGATCATCCGCACGCCACGGAACAGGTCGATGCCACCGGTGACCATCAATTCGAGCATGTTGTCCATGCTCGAGGAGTCGGAACCGACACGGTTGACCAGCGGCCCGAGTTCTTCCAGATCCATCAGATCGTTGGTGAACTTGGTCCGACGGGCCTGCGCCCAGTTGCGGTTACCGGTAATGGTGTTGATCTCGCCGTTGTGCGCGAGGAAGCGGAATGGCTGGGCCAGCGGCCATTTCGGCAGGGTGTTGGTGGAGAAGCGCTGGTGGAACACGCAGATTGCGGTTTGCAGGCGCTGGTCACCCAGGTCCGGATAGAACGCGGCCAGGTCGGCCGGCATCATCAAACCTTTATAGATGATGGTCTTGTGCGAAAAGCTGCAGATGTAGTGGTCGGTGTCGGCGGCGTTGGCCACCGACGAGCGACGACGGGCGCTGAACAGCTTGACCGCCATGTCCTGATCGCTCAGGCCTTCACCGCCGATGTACACCTGCTCGATTTGCGGCAGACGCTCAAGGGCCAGGCGGCCGAGGACGCTGGTGTCGATCGGCACTTTGCGCCAGCCAATCAGTTGCAGGCCTTCAGCGAGGATCTCGCGGTTCATGTTCTCGCGAGCGGCTTCGGCCTTGGCCGGATCCTGATTGAAGAAGACCATGCCCACGGCATATTGCTTGGGCAGCTCGACGCTGAAGTTTTCCTGGGCCATCGCCCGCAGGAACGCGTCAGGCTTTTGAATCAGCAGACCGCAACCGTCACCGGTCTTGCCGTCGGCATTAATCCCACCGCGGTGGGTCATGCAGGTCAGGGCCTCGATGGCCGTTTGCAAAAGGGTATGACTGGGCTCGCCCTGCATATGGGCTATCAGGCCGAAACCGCAGTTATCCTTGAATTCATCTGGTTGGTACAGACCTGCTTTCATAGACACTTTCTCACCAGGCTGCCTCTTTACGAGGCAAATTTCTTTTCAATTCAACCACTTGCTTGCCGCGCCGAACGTACGCCGGCTTTGCGGGGGCAAAAGGGTGGTCATTGTACACAGCGACACAGACGCTCACAAATTTGACGACGAAATGTCGCAAATTCATGTCGCATTTGTGAAAGGTTTAAAGCGATCTGCTGTGCTAGTCAAACTTTTTTAATTCTGACTGCAACGACTCAAAGACTACTGTGACGCAGACACCACAAGGCACGCGACCCGTAGGGGCGGCGCGCACTTGTAGAAATTTTGAGGTGCTTGGAGAGGCGGCCTGGGTAAGGCCGCCGAATCTTCAGCGAGTTGTTGCCAGTTCCTGTTGGACGCTGGCGACAGTGCGAGGCCAAGGTTTACCAGCCTGAACCTTCGCTGGCAAGGCCTTGATGGCAGAAACGGCTGCATCACGATTGGCGAAGTTGCCGTAGGTGATCACGTAGAGCGGCTTGCCGTTGAGGACTTTCTTGAAATAACGGTACTCGCCGCCCTGCTCCTTGACGAAGTTTTGCGCGGTCGCTTCGGAGCTGGTGCCGAGGATCTGCACCACATAGTTGCTGGTCGGCTGACCGGCGTACCAGCTGCCACCGGCAGCCTTGGCCACGGTAACCGGCTTCTCGGCCGGTTTGGCGGCAGCAACAGGCTTGGCCGGCGCCGGGGCCGGTTTGGCCGCTGGCGCTGCCGGAGCAGGCTTGGCGGTGGCGATCTGAGTCGGAGCCGGGGTCGGCTTGGCCGCCGGAACAGGCACTGGCGTCGGCGCTGGACCGGCCGGAACACCTGCCGGTGGTGCGGAAGTCGTTACGGTTGGCGGCGTCGCGCTGGAACCTTCAACCGGCACGCCATCGTCACCTTCGGTGATGCCGCCTGCGGCCTCAGCCAACGGGCCGCGCATCACCGGCTGCGAGTTGCCGACCAGCGGCAGCGGCATCGGCTGGGTATTGCCGGCGAACTCGACGTTCGGCGCGCCACCCTTGGCGCCTTGGCCCAACGGCAGTTGTGCCTGTTCGTTGGCAGGTGCGCCGGTGGTTGGTGCCTTGTTGCGACCCGGCATCAGCCAGGCGGCGGCGACCGCGACCACAACGACGGCGGAAATCGCCAATACGTGTTTCTTCGGCATGTTGAACCCCATACTTGGACGCTTGACCGCAGAGCGGCTGGCAATCATGACTTCGATCAGTGCATCGCGAGCGACCTGGTTGATGTTGCCAGGCCAACCCTCCGAGCTTTCGTGAATCTCAGAGATCTGATCCGCGGTAAAAAGTTCGACACCCCGGCCCGCACCTTCGAGCCGTTGGTCGAGATATTCGCGGGTCTCTTCTTCGGTGTACGGCTGCAATTCGATGACGTGGAAGCGCTCTTCCTCAAGGTGCAAGGCCTCAAGCTGCGCGATCAGCGACGATTCACCGAACAGGAACACGTGCGGACGCCCTTCCGGTGCACCGGCACCCAGCGCCATCAGCGCTTCGAGCGCAGATTCGTCGAGCTGCTCGGCGTCATCCACCAACAGATAGACTTCCTGCCCGGTCAGCGCCAACTGCACCACTTGCGCCAGAATCGCGCCGACCTCGGCCTGCCCAACATCCAGCGCCTGAGCAACCTGACGCAGCACGCCGGCGGCATCGCCCGCTCCACGGGCCGATACCACAACGCTTTGCACCGATTGCTTGTTGGTGCTGGCTACCAGCGCCTGGCGCAGCAGGGTCTTGCCGCTGCCTTGCGGGCCAGTGACCACCAGCAGCAACTGGCTGTAACGCGCCAGATGGTGCAGTTGCCCCAGCACCGGCTTGCGCTGGGCCGGGAAGAATTTGAAGCCCGGCACCCGCGGCGCGAAAGGGTCGTGACTTAACTGGAAATGGCCGAGGAACGCCTCGTCGGCATGCAAACTAGTCATCGGAATCTTATTAACCTTTAAGCTGAGCCAGAGCGCGGTAATCCGCTCCCAGCGTGGCCTGTAGAACCTCTTTCGGATAATCGGCGGTCACCACCGCTTCGCCCATCCGGCGCAGCAGCACCAGGCGCAGACGACCGTCGATCACTTTTTTATCAATTGCCATGTGTTCGAGAAAATCGGCTTCGGTCATTTCTTCCGGCGGGATCACCGGCAGACCGGCACGCTGGAACAGACGAATGCCGCGATCACGTTCCTGTTCGCTGATCCAGCCCAGGCGCGCGGACATGTCCAGCGCCATCACGGTGCCAGCGGCGACCGCCTCACCATGCAACCAGACACCATAGCCCATGTGGGTCTCGATGGCGTGGCCGAAGGTGTGGCCGAGGTTGAGCGTGGCACGCACGCCGGTTTCCTTCTCATCGGCACCGACCACCGCAGCCTTGGCCGCGCAGGAACGCTCGATGGCGTAGGTCAGGGCCTTCTGATCCAGTGCGCGCAGGGCGTCAATGTTTTCTTCAAGCCAGCTCAGGAACGGCTCGTCGCAGATCAGCCCGTACTTGATGACTTCGGCCAGACCGGCCGACAGCTCACGCGCTGGCAGGGTTTTCAGCGATGCGGTATCGATCAGCACGACGTTCGGCTGATAGAACGCGCCAACCATGTTCTTGCCCAAAGGATGGTTGATACCGGTCTTGCCACCCACCGACGAATCGACCTGGGACAACAGCGTGGTAGGAATCTGGATGAAATCGACGCCGCGCTGGTAGCAGGCGGCGGCAAAACCGGCCATGTCACCGATGACCCCGCCGCCGAGGGCGATGATCGTGGTGCGGCGGTCATGACGGGCGGTCAACAGGCCGTCGAAGATCAGTTGCAGGGTTTCCCAGTTCTTGAAGGCTTCGCCGTCAGGCAACACCACGGAAATCACCGAGAACGGCGCAAGACTGCGGGTCAGACGTTCGAGATAGAGCGGCGCCACGGTCTCGTTGGAGATGATTGCCACCTGCCGCCCGTGGATATGCGGCGCCAGCAACTCGGGCTGATCCAACAAACCTTCGCCAATATGAATCGGGTAGCTGCGCTCGCCTAGATCGACCTTGAGTGTCTGCATGTGTCCCCACAGTGAAGATGGAAGCAGGCGTCCTGCCTTGAATTATTGGATGTCCGCGACCTTTAGCTGATGTGACGCCGCTCGCACGCCATCCGCCACAACCTCGACGGCGGTGACCGGACGCCGAGGATAGCGCATTTCGGGCGGCGCTTTAACGGGGTGGAAGCTGTGCCAGACGGTCGAGAATATCGAGCACCACCATGCGCGGTGGCCGTTCGTCGGTTTCCACCACCAGATCGGCGATCTCCCGATAGAGCGGATCGCGGATCTCCAGCAGGTCTCGCAGGGTTTTCGCCGGATCGGCGGTGCGCAGCAAAGGACGATTGCGATCACGCGACGTACGCCCGACCTGCTGCTCGACGGAGGCGTGCAGATACACCACCCGTCCGCCCGCGTGCAGGGCCTTGCGGTTGGCATCACGCATCACCGCGCCGCCACCGGTCGCCAGCACCACGCCGTCGAACGCGCACAGCTCGGCGATCATCGCCTGCTCACGGTCACGAAAGCCGGGCTCGCCTTCCTTGTCGAAGATCCACGGGATATTGGCGCCCGTGCGCAGTTCAATTTCCTTGTCGGAATCTTTGAACGGCAGGCGCAGCTCTTTGGCCAGCAACCGGCCGATGGTGCTTTTTCCAGCGCCCATCGGTCCTACAAGAATCAAATTTCGCACAGAATCAACGACTCACAGCAATCGCCTGGTTATTCATGATACGCGGAGTGAGAAATACCAGCAGCTCGGATTTTTTCTCCGAAACCACATCACGCCGGAAAAGGCGGCCAAGATACGGCACATCGCCAAGAAATGGCACCTTATCTACGACCTTGCTTTGAGTATTTGAGAAAACGCCCCCAATCACGATGGTCTCACCGTCGTTTACCAACACTTTGGCGTTGACTTCGTTCTTCTTGATCGGCGGCACATCCTGCACTTTGTTCAGGTAGTCTGGTTCGTCCTTGGTGACCTTGACCTCCATGATGATGCGGTTGTCGGGGGTGATCTGCGGCGTCACTTCCAGCGACAGCGAAGCCTCCTTGAACGACACCGACGTCGCACCGCTGGAGCTGGCTTCCTGGTACGGAATCTCGGTGCCTTTGAGGATTTTCGCGGTCTCCTTGTCGGAGGTAACCACTTTCGGCTGGGAGACGATCTCACCATTGCCGGTCTTTTCCATGGCGGTCAGCTCAAGATCGAGCAACACATTGTCGGTGATAAAAGCGATGCCGATCCCGGATGTGTTACCGACCGTGCCCATGTCGACGAACGGCGAGTTGGTGCTGGTACTGCCCGGTGTGCCGATGGTGGTCGAGGTGCCGTTACTGACCCCGGAGGTGTTCCAGTTGCCCTTGTTCTGGATCGAACCGCCCCAGCGCACGCCCAGGCTCTTGTCGTAATCAACGTTGGCTTCGACGATCCGCGCTTCGATCATCACCTGACGCACCGGGATATCCAGCTGCGCCACGATCCGCCGCAGTTCGTCGAGGCGATCCTGGGTCTGGTAGGCAATGATGTTGTTGGTCCGTTCATCGACCGTGATCGAGCCGCGTTCATCGATTTTCGCTTCGGCGCTGGTGACCGACTGGAACAGCTTGGCAATGTCCGCCGCTTTGGCGTAGTTCACTTGCAGCAGCTCGCGACGCAGCGGTGCCAACTCAGCGATCTGCTTCTGCGATTCCAGTTCCTGGCGTTCGCGGGCGGCGATTTCGTCGGCCGGCGCCACCAGCAACACGTTGCCGATCTTGCGTTTATCGAGCCCCTTGGTCTTCAGCACCAGGTCCAGCGCCTGGTCCCACGGCACGTTCTGCAGACGCAAGGTGATCCCGCCCTGCACCGTATCGCTGGCCACCAGATTGAGGTTGGTGAAATCGGCGATCAGTTGCAGCACCGAGCGCACGTCGATGTCCTGGAAATTCAGCGAAAGCTTTTCGCCGCTGTAGCTGTTGCGGTCGGCATTGCGCTTTTGCAGATCATCGACGGTCATAGGGCGAATGCTGACGGTCAGCTTGTTGTCGGTCTGGTAGGTGGAATAGTCGAACGTGCCGCTGGGTTCGACGGTGATGACCGCACGATCGCCAGTGGCGGCGGCATTGACGAACTGCACCGGGGTGGCGAAGTCCTTGACGTCGAGGCGTACCCGCAGCCTGTCGGGCAACTGGGTGCGGGCAAAGCTGAGAATGATCTTGCCGTCATGCTCCTGGATGTCCGGGGCGATGGTCGGGTCGGAAAGGTCGATGACCACGTTCCCCTCCCCTGCAGTTCCGCGCTGGAAATCGACGCCACGAATGGTTTTGGCGGCAGGGGTGTAAGCCTTCGCCGGAGCCGCAACCGGTCGCGGCGCAGCAGCGGCAGGCCTTGGCGCAGCAGGCTTGGCACCCTGCCCGACCACCACGAACAGATTGTTGCCCTCGACCCGTGAGGTATACGGCGTCAGTTGCGTCAGATTGATGATCAGACGCGTACGGTCGCTGGCTTCGACCACTGTCGCACTGCGGGCGTTGCCGCTGCCCAGATCGCGGGTCTTGTTCGTCAGTTGGCTGGCGACACCCGGCAGATCCAGGGCGATTCGCGCCGGCGATTCGGTGGTGTAGCCCTTGGGTTGCGGTGGCGGGCCGTCAAACGCCAGCTTCAACTCGATACGGTCACCCGGTAACGCCGCAACATCCAGCGCCTGGAGACTGGCCGCCTGAACCATCGGTGAAAGCAGCGCTATCCATAGCGAAAAACCGAGGGTGGAGAAAATCCTGTTCATTGTTCGACTTCCACTATGAGTGCTCTTTCAAAGGAATGGTGCGCGGACGTTCCAGCCAGGCGCCTTCGCCGTCGGGCACGATCTCGACCACATCGACCTGAGTGGCGCTGATAGCGACAATGCGCCCATCGTTGCGCCCCAGGTAGTCGCCGACTTTCAACCGATGCACACCGCCCGCCCCACGCAGCAACGCAAAGGAGCCGGAAGCATTGGAGATCGTGCCGACCATTTCAAACTGCTCGATGTTGAAACCTTCGAGGTATTGCTTGACCCGGTTGGGGTCGGGTTTGACGTTACGCGAGCCGCGCTGGTGCCCGGCCAGATCGACTCGCACCTGACGCGAGAACGGGCTGCGCAGGTTGGCCGCGCTGTAGGTGAACGTGGGATAGGAATGAAACGTCGGCGTCGGCTCGATCCGGCCGGCCGGCCGCAGACGTACTTCGTTCATGTAAGCGTCGAGGTCACTGAACTCGTCACTGCTGCCGCAACCACTGAGGCCGAACAACAGCACTGACAGGGCGAAAAAACGAATCGGGGTCATTTGTCCAACCCCTTGTCGTTGTAGCGGTATGTCTTGGCGAGGATGTTCATACGCAGCTTCGTCCCGCCGTCGGGGCTGGCAGGTGCCAGTTCGAAATCGTGCAAGGTGACGATCCGTGGCAACCCGGCAACCCCACTGACGAACGTCGCAAGGTCGTGGTAAGCCCCGGTGACGGTGATCTGGATCGGCAACTCGATGTAGAACGGCTGAGTCACTTCCGGCAGCAGTTTGATCTCTTCGAATTCGAGACCGCTGCCCAGCCCGGTGCGGGTGATGTCTTCGAGTAATCCCGGGACTTCGGTGTCGCTGGGCAACTGCCGGAGGAGCACGCCAAAAGTGTTTTCCATCTCCTTCATCTGCTGGGTGTACAGCTCCAGGTTGGCGGCCATGCGCGCCTTGCTGGCGAATTGCTCTTTCAAGGTGTCTTCTTCCTGACGCCTGGCTTCCAGCTGGTTTTCCATGTCGCTGATGAAGAAGTTGTAGCCAAGCGCCAGCACCAGCACCGCCAGGAACACTCCCGCGATGCTTTTCACCGCGGCCGGCCAGGAGCCGATATTGCTGGTGTCCAGATCGTTGAAGTCGATATTGCGCAGACTTTGCAGCCATTCGGACGGTTTCATTTGTCGCCCTCCGTCACAGCCGGCTGGGTCTGACGAACGGTCAGTTGAAAGACGTTGGCCTGGTCCACCTGACCGGCAGTCGTCGCTTTCACTTCATTGAGACTCGGCGCGTCGAACCAGTCGGAGGCGTCCAGATTGCGCATCAGCTCCGAAACGCGATTGTTCGACTCCGCTGCGCCGCTGATCGACAGCGTCTTGCCGGCCAGTTTCACGCTGGTGAAATACACCCCGTCCGGCAGCGTGCGCGCCAGTTGGTCGAAGATCCGCCCGCTGATCTGCCGGTTGCCCTGCAAGTCCTGGATGATGCGCATGCGCTCGACCAGTTGCTGGCGCCGTGCCTTGAGTTCGCTGATCTGCTTGATTCGTTCATCGACCACGGCAATCTGTTTGCCGATGTAGGCATTGCGTGCGGCCTGCCGCTCGATGGCGGTACTGAAGACCTGATCGGCGATAAATACCGCGCCCACCGAGCCGACGAAGACCCCGATGAGAATCAGCAGGAAGCGCTTGCGCCGCTCTTCGCGGCGCTCTTCACGCCAGGGGAGAAGGTTGATCCGCGCCATCAGTCGAAACTCCTGAGCGCGAGCCCGCAGGCGATCATCAGGGCCGGCGCGTCACTGGCCAGGGCCCCGGCGTTGACCTTGCTGCTCAAGGACATGTCGGAAAACGGGTTGGCGACCTGGGTCGGGGTGCCCAGACGCTGCTCGATCAGGCGATCCAGCCCCGGTACCGAGGCTGTGCCGCCGGCCAGCAGAATATGATCGACCGAATGGTACTGCCCGGAGGCGAAAAAGAACTGCAATGAGCGCGAGACCTGCTGCACCAGGGCGTCACGGAATGGCTGCAACACCTCGCTGACATAGTCATCCGGCAGACCGCCCTGCTTTTTCGCCAGTCCGGCCTGCTCGACGGTCAGACCGTAGCGGCGCTGGATTTCCTCGGTCAGTTGCCGGCCACCGAACAGTTGCTCGCGGGTATAGATGATGCGGCCGTTGTGCAGGACGCTGAGGGTGGTCATGGTGGCGCCGATGTCCACCACGGCGACAGTCAGGCGCTCCTGCGAGGCGGCCAATTGAGTGGCGAGCAGGCCGAACGAGCGTTCCAGCGCGTAGGCCTCGACGTCGACCACGCGCGCAGTCAGCCCGGCCAGCGCCAGCGCTGCCTCGCGCACTTCGACATTCTCCTTGCGACAGGCGGCCAGCAGCACGTTGACCCGCTCCGGGTTGCGCGGCGACACACCCTGGACCTCGAAATCGATGGCGACCTCGTCCAGCGGATAGGGGATGTATTGATCGGCCTCGATCTTGAGCTGGTTTTCCAGTTCGTCATCGGTCAGCCCGGCATCCATCTCGATGATCTTGGTAATCACCGCTGAACCGGCCACCGCCACCGCCACGCTTTTGAGGCCGGTCCGCGCCTTGACCAGCACGCGGGACAAGGCATTGCCCACGCCTTCGAGCTCGGCGATGTTCTTTTCAACCACGGCGTTGGGCGGCAGCGGCTCAACCGCGTAGGCCTCGACGCGGTAGCGGTCACCCTGACGGCTCAGTTCCAAAAGCTTCACCGAAGTGGAGCTGATGTCGATCCCCAGTAACGCATTGGTCTTTTTATTGAAGAGTCCCAGCACTACCAATTCCCTATGACTTTCCGTGAGTTACGGACTCTGTAATACGCATTGCGTTCCTTCACCCCGCCTTGACAGAAGCGCAAATGACGCCCCCAGCAGAAAAGTGCTTATAATGCCCAGCGTTTTTTTCCGCTTTTTACTGCCGGCCCAGGCTGTTCCGTGTGTTACCGGAACCCTGTCGCCACCTTCATTCTTTGCCCTGGATGCCCAAAAGCCTTGATTCGTCTGCTGAAATTTTTCGGTTGGTCCATCGTCGCCGTTTTCTGCGGACTGCTTTTAGGTCTCAGCGGCGCGTTTCTTTACCTTAGTCCGGGTTTGCCGTCTGTGGAGGCGCTGAGAAGCATTCAGTTGCAGATTCCGCTGCGGGTCTACAGCAGCGACAACAAGTTGATCGCAGAATTTGGCGAAATGCGCCGCACTCCGATCCGTTTCGCCGACATTCCGCCCAATTTCATTAATGCGTTACTAAGTGCTGAAGACGACAATTTCGCCAACCACTATGGCGTCGATCCGAGCAGCCTGATGCGTGCCGCGACCCAACTGGTCAAAAGCGGGCACATCCAGTCCGGCGGCAGCACCATCACCATGCAGGTGGCGAAGAACTTCTTCCTGACCAGCGAACGCAGCTTCTCGCGCAAAACCACCGAGATTCTCCTGGCCCTGCAGATCGAACGGCAGTTGACCAAGGACGAGATCCTTGAGCTGTACGTAAACAAGATTTATCTGGGTAACCGCGCCTATGGCATCGAGGCGGCGGCTCAGGTGTATTACGGCAAGTCGATCCGCGACGTCAGCCTGGCGCAGATGGCAATGATCGCCGGCCTGCCAAAAGCCCCGTCGCGCTTCAACCCGCTGGCCAACCCGGCGCGCAGCAAGGAACGCCGCGACTGGATCCTCGGCCGCATGTACAAGCTTGGAAAAATTTCCGAAGCCGACTACACCGCCGCGATCAACGAGCCGCTGAACGCCAGCTATCACGTACCGACCCCGGAAGTGAACGCACCGTACATCGCCGAGATGGCCCGTGCGGAAATGGTCGGCCGCTATGGCAGCGACGCCTACACAGAAGGTTTCCGCGTCACCACCACCGTGCCGAGCAACCTGCAGGAAATGGCCAACACCGCGTTGCACGAAGGCCTGATGACCTACGACCAGCGTCACGGCTACCGTGGCCCCGAGTCGCGCCTGCCGGGCAAGACCCACGAAGCGTGGGCCACCGAACTGACCAAGCAGCGCACCATCAGCAGCCTGGAGCCGGCCATCGTCACCCAGGTCGACAAGAATGGCTTGCAGGTACTGACCCGTACCGGCGAAGAGCACGTCGCCTGGGACACCATGAAATGGGCGCGCCCGTTCCTCAATACCAACAGCATGGGCGCCGCACCGCGTCAGCCGTCGGACGTGGCGCAGGTCGGCGACCTGATTCGCGTGCAGCGTCAGCCGAACAATTCGCTGAAGTTCAGCCAGATCCCGCAGGCGCAAGGCGCGCTGGTGTCGCTGGATCCGCAGAACGGCGCGATTCGCTCGCTGGTCGGTGGTTTCGCCTTCGAACAGAGCAACTACAACCGCGCCCTGCAGGCCAAGCGTCAGCCGGGTTCGAGCTTCAAGCCGTTCGTCTACAGCGCTGCGCTGGACAGCGGTTACACCGCCGCGACCCTGGTCAACGACGCCCCGATCGTGTTCGTCGACGAGTACCTGGACAAAGTCTGGCGGCCGAAGAATGACACCAACACCTTCCTCGGCCCGATCCGCTTGCGCGAGGCGCTGTACAAGTCGCGTAACCTGGTGTCGATCCGTTTGTTGCAGGCGATGGGTGTCGGCAAGACCATCGACTACATCACCCGCTTCGGTTTCAACAAGCAGGACCTGCCGCCAAACCTGTCGCTGGCGCTGGGCACCGCGACCCTGACCCCGATGGAGATCGCTACCGGCTGGAGCACTTTCGCCAACGGCGGCTACAAGATCACCCCGTACATCATCGACAAGATCGAAAGCCGCAACGGCGACACGCTGTTCGTCGCCAACCCGCCGACCGTGCCACAGGGCGGCTCGGCGACCGATGGCATCGCCGCGCCGACGCCTCAGCCGATTACTGTCAACGCCGCCGCGGCTCCGGGTGAAGCCCCGGGCGCTGCGACTGCGCCACAAACGCCTGCGGTGGCTGAGCGAATTGTCGATGGCCGCACCACGTACATCCTCAACAGCATGCTGCAGGACGTGATCAAGCTCGGCACCGGCCGCCGCGCGCTGGCCATGGGTCGCAGCGACATCGCGGGCAAGACCGGTACCACCAACGAATCGAAGGATGCATGGTTCTCCGGTTACAACGCCGATTACGTGACCACCGTGTGGACCGGCTTCGACCAGCCGGAAAGTCTCGGTCGCCGCGAGTTCGGTGGCACCGTGGCGTTGCCGATCTGGATGAACTACATGTCGGCGGCACTGAAGGACAAGCCGCCGCATGTGCAGCCTGAGCCGGAAGGCATCCTCAGCCTGCGGGTGGATCCGGTCAGCGGTCGTGCCGCCACCCCGAGCACACCGGGTGCCTACTTCGAGCTGTTCAAGGCCGAAGACACGCCGCCTTCGGTGAATGAACTGGGCAACGGTGCCGTACCGGGCAGCCCGCTGCCAGCGGATGAACAGGCGCCGATCGATCTGTTCTGATCCAGCGTCATTGAAAAGCCCCGCCTTCGAGAGAAGAGCGGGGCTTTTTATTGCCTGAAGATCAAGATCAAAAGATCGTCCGAACGCGGCCCGAACCTGCGGCAGCTCCGACGTTTGGAATGCGCTCCTGCTGTAGAAGCTGCGGTGCCGCGATCTTTTGATCTGCCAACAAAAAGCCCCGACTCATGACGAGCCGGGGCTTTTGGTTGGAGCGCTACAACGGCTTAGCCGTTGAACACGTCATCCACGCTTTTCAGCGGGTAGTTCTTCGGATACGGCAGGGTGGCCACACCGGTCTCGATCGCGGCTTTGGCCACAGCGTCGGAGATCAGGGTGATCAGGCGCTTGTCCATTGGCTTCGGAATGATGTACTCACGGCCGAATTCCAGCGGCGCACCACCGTAGGCGTCGCACACGTCCTGTGGCACTGGCAGTTTGGCCAGTTCGCGCAGGGCGTTGGCCGCAGCCACTTTCATTTCTTCGTTGATGCGCTTGGCGCGAACGTCCAGGGCACCACGGAAGATGAACGGGAAGCCCAGAACGTTGTTGACCTGGTTCGGGTAGTCGGAACGACCGGTGGCCATGATCACGTCGCTGCGGGTGGCGTGCGCCAGTTCCGGGGAGATTTCCGGATCCGGGTTCGAGCAGGCAAAGACAATCGGGTTGGCTGCCATCGACAGCAGGCCTTCAGCGCTCAGCAGGTTCGGACCGGACAGACCGACGAACACATCAGCGCCTTGCAGAGCGTCAGCCAGGCTGCGCTTGTCGGTGGCGTGAGCGAATACCGCTTTGTACTGGTTCAGGTCGTCACGGCCGGAGTGGATCACACCGGTACGGTCAACCATGAAGATGTTTTCGATTTTTGCGCCCATGCTCACCAGCAACTTCATGCAGGAGATGGCCGCAGCGCCAGCGCCGAGGCAGACGATCTTGGCTTCCGGCAGGGTTTTGCCGGCGATTTCCAGGGCGTTGATCATGCCGGCTGCGGTCACGATCGCGGTGCCATGCTGGTCATCGTGGAATACCGGAATGTCGCACTGCTCGATCAGAGCGCGCTCGATCTCAAAGCACTCAGGCGCCTTGATGTCTTCCAGGTTGATGCCACCGAAGGTGATGGAGATGCGTTTTACGGTGTCGATGAAGGCCTGCGGGCTTTCGGAGTCGACTTCGATGTCGAACACGTCGATGCCGGCGAAGCGCTTGAACAGTACGCCTTTACCTTCCATTACCGGCTTGGAAGCCAGTGGGCCGAGGTTACCCAGACCCAGAATCGCGGTGCCATCGGAAATGACTGCAACCAGGTTGCCCTTGCCGGTGTATTTGTAGGCCAGTTCAGGATCGCGGGCGATCTCGCGCACTGGTTCAGCTACGCCGGGGCTGTAGGCCAGCGACAGGTCGCGGGCGGTAGCAGTGGCCTTGGTGAGCTCGACACTCAGCTTCCCTGGACGAGGATTGGCATGATATTCGAGAGCGGCAGTTTTCAGATCAGACATTTTGGCATTCCGCTTTTTACTGTTGGACAGACTGGTCAGCGAGGATACGCGCCTCGCAAAGTCCCCACAAGACTGAGCGGTCACCCCTGTCAAGCGCCCTGTCCTACGACTTTGGGCCAAGAGCCACGGCGCACAAGGGCTGGACTGTTCACAATCGATAGAAAAAATGTCTACAATTTTTCTTCAGCGCGCACTTTGCAGCATCGACGGATCGGTCAACGGCAGCAGCCAACGCGGCTGACCCGGTTTCAACCCGCCACGCCGTGAACGGTCAACGACCCAGCCGCGAGCCTCGACCTGCCTGCCTTTGAGCGACTGCAACCGGGTATTGTCGAATTGTCCGAGCAGATTGGGCGCAACGCGCAGTACAACCGAGCCCTGCAACTCGATCCAGATTCCGCCACGATTGCGCTGAACCTTGCTCACACGCCCACTGACCACGGCGAACCCCGAAGTGCGGATCTGCTGCGCTTTCAGTACAGGCGACTGGCGCCAGACCCCGCGCCCAGCGGTTCGTGCACGCTGTTCGGCGGCTTGCTGACAGGCAACCAGATCGACATTCGGTGCCACCGCCACTTGAAAACCGAGACCCTCTGCAAGCATTTGCGCTTCAAGATTGGCCCCGCTTGAACTGTAGACATGCGCGAGGGTGCGACCGTAATGGTCTTTGGCCTGCTTGCCCGGCAGCAAACCGACCCGACCGCCGCTGTCCGCCACCAAAGCTTCAAGGCGCTTGCGCGCCGCCACGGCGAAGGGCTCATCACTGCGGCCCTGCTTGCCCAGTTCCGGGGTGTTGAGACCGATCATCCGCACGCTGCGTCCATCGTTCAGACGCAGGGTGTCGCCGTCGACCACGCGCTGTACCGCAATGCTACTCAGCCCTTTGGGCGCGGTGCAGAAGGCCTGGGCGTCGGACAGCCAAATCGCGGACACAAAAAAGGCGCCCACCAGGGACGCCTTTTTCATCAGCCTTGAAAAACCGCAGAGGCTTTCCAGGATGACCAATCTTACTTCTTGGCGCCGAAGGCACCGAAACGGTCGGCGAACTTCTGAACGCGACCACCGGTGTCCAGAGTCTTCTGCTTACCGGTGTAGAACGGGTGGCACTCGTTGCAAACGTCGATCGCCAGGGCTTTGCCGAAGGTCGAACGGGTTTCGAACTTGTTGCCGCAGCTGCAGGTAACAGCAACTACTGGGTAATCCGGGTGGATATCAGCTTTCATGGTGTATTCCTCAGGCTAGCGTGCCGCCACCCAACACTATTGTTGAATACCGCACGTAATTAGGCCGCGGATTCTACCAGACAATGCCAATCGCGCAAGCTGTCCCTGAGACCGACCGTCTGCTAGGCTCCCGGCCCATTGCGCTGTCCGTGTGGGAGCGAGCCTGCTCGCGAAGACGATCTATCAGCCAGCCTGTCAGCCGCCTGACACACCGCTTTCGCGAGCAGGCTCGTTCCCACAGGTTATGTACACAGTCCCTTTAATCGCCTGCTGATCGAGATCCCCCCGCGTGCCCGACGCCATTCTGCGCCTCGCCCTGCCTTCGCCTCTGCGCCGCCTGTTCGACTATCGGGCCCCGGCCGGGGTGCAGCGCGCCCAGTTGCAACCGGGCATGCGCCTGCGGGTGCCATTCGGGCGACGGGAGATGATCGGGATTCTGGTCGAGGTGGCCGACACCAGCGACGTGCCGCTGGAAAAACTCAAACCGGCGCTGGCCCTGCTCGATGTCGAACCGCCGCTGCCGCCCGCGCTGTTCAAGCTGTGCCTGTGGACGTCGCAGTATTACCAGCACAGTCTCGGCGATACCTTGAGCTGGGCGCTGCCGGTGCTGCTGCGTCAGGGCGAACTGGCGGAGGCCCGTCAGGAGCGCTTCTGGTCTGTCGCGCCCGGCGCCAGCCTTGATGATCCGCGCATCGCCCGTGCGCCCCGGCAACGGGAAGCGCTGGCGACGCTGGCGCAACACCCGCACGGCGTGGCTCATCAGTTGTTGAGCAAATTGATGCTGAGCAAGGACAGCCTCGACCTGCTGCTGGCCAAGGGTCTTGTGCAAGTGGAAATCCGCCGGCACGCGCCCGGCGTGCGCCATGAACACTGGCTGGCCCAACCGGAGTTGCCACTCAACACTGAACAACGCGCCGCTTACGAAGCGATCCGCGCCGGGTTCGACAGTTATCACGCGTTTCTGCTGGCGGGCGTCACCGGCAGCGGCAAGACCGAAGTCTATTTGCAACTGATCCGCGAAACCCTCGAAGCCGGCAAGCAGGCGCTGGTGCTGATTCCCGAAATCAATCTCGGCCCGCAGACCCTGGCGCGTTTCGAGCAGCGCTTCAACGCACGCATCGCCCTGCTGCATTCGGCGGTCAACGACCGCGAGCGCCTCGACGCCTGGCTCGCCGCACGCGACGGCGAGGCCGACATTATCATCGGCACCCGCTCGGCGCTGTTCACCCCGATGAAAAACCCGGGGCTGATCATCATCGACGAAGAGCACGACGGCTCCTATAAACAGCAGGAAGGCCTGCGCTATCACGCCCGGGATCTGGCGCTGGTACGCGCACGACAGGAAAACATCCCGATTGTCCTTGGCTCCGCCACGCCTTCGCTGGAAAGTCTGCACAACGCCTACACCGGTCGCTATGGCCTGCTGCGCCTCAACGAGCGGGCCGGCGGCGCCAGGCAACCACGCTTCTTGCGGCTAGACGTGAAAAGCCGTCCGCTGGACAGCGGCATTTCCGGGCCGATGCAACAAGCCATCGGCCAGACCCTCGCCGCCGGCCAGCAGGTGCTGGTGTTCCTCAACCGGCGTGGATTTGCGCCGACGTTGCTGTGCCACGATTGCGGCTGGATGTCCGAGTGCTCGCGCTGCGACGCGCGAATGACCGTGCACCAACGCTACGGCGAACTGCGCTGCCACCACTGTGGCAACGTCGAGCGCACGCCGCGCCAATGCCCCAAGTGCAATAAAGTCGATCTGCGCCCGGTCGGCGCCGGCACCGAACGCGCCGAAGAACGCCTGGCGATTCTGTTCCCGGATTACCCGGTGCTGCGCGTCGACCGTGACAGTACCTCGCGCAAGGACGCGATGAATCAGTTGTTCGCGACGATTCAGAAGGGACAGCCGTGCATTCTGGTTGGCACGCAAATGTTGGCCAAGGGGCATCACTTCCCCCGGGTCACGCTGGTGTCGATTCTGGATGCCGACGGCGGACTGTTCTCCGGCGACTTCCGCGCCAGCGAGCGTATGGCGCAATTGATCGTGCAGGTGGCCGGGCGCGCCGGACGGGCGGAAGAGCCGGGCAAGGTGATCATCCAGACCCACCTGGCCGACCATCCTTTATTGGTGCAATTGACCGAGCAGGGCTACTTCGCCTTTGCCGAACAGGCGCTGAGCGAGCGCCGCGCTGCGGGACTGCCGCCGTTTTCACACTTGGCCCTGTTGCGTGCCGAAGCGCACAAACCGGGGCAGGCCGAAGGCTTTCTCGATGAGGCATGCAGCGCCGCCGAGCGTTTGCTGGCCGAGCAGAATCTGGGCGGGATCGAACTGCTCGGGCCGGTGCCGGCGCCGATGGAGCGCCGCGCCGGTCGCTATCGGGCGCAGCTGTTGGTGCAGGCGGCAGCGCGGGCACCGCTGCATCGACTGCTCGCCAGCTGGTTGCTGGAATTGGAGCAGATGCCGAGCGGGCGGGCGGTGCGCTGGTCGCTGGATGTCGATCCGGTCGATTTGTACTAGCAGATCAAAAGATCGCAGCCTGCGGCAGCTCCTAGAGAATCGAGCGTGTTTCCCTGTAGGAGCTGCCAGAGGCTGCGATCTTTTGCTTTTAATGTCACCACATATCCACATCCTGCCTGCTAAGGTTGGCAAGCCCGTCTTCGCAACGGATAATGCCCAGTTTTTCCACCCGCGCATCGATGCGCCGCCGCGCTTGCGGTCGAAAGAGAAGACCATGAAAGACACCATTCGCCAGCTGATCCAACAAGCCCTCACCCAACTCGTCAACGAAGGTGTGTTGCCTGAAGGCCTGTCGCCGGCGATTCAGGTGGAGAACGCCCGTGACAAGACCCACGGCGACTTCGCCAGCAACATCGCCATGATGCTGGCCAAGCCTGCGGGCATGAAGCCGCGCGATCTGGCGGAGAAAATCATCGCCGCGCTGCCGGCCGACGACAACGTCACCAAGGCCGAAATCGCCGGCCCCGGCTTCATCAACTTCTTCCAGAACACCCAGGCCCTCGCCTCGCGCCTCGACGCCGCGCTGGCCGATGCTCACGTTGGCGTGCGCAAGGCCGGTCCGGTGCAGCGTACCGTCGTCGACCTGTCGGCACCGAACCTGGCCAAAGAGATGCACGTCGGCCACCTGCGCTCGACGATCATCGGCGACGGCGTGGCCCGTGTTCTCGAGTTCCTCGGCGACGAGGTGATCCGCCAGAACCACGTGGGCGACTGGGGCACCCAGTTCGGCATGTTGATGGCTTACTTGCAGGAAAACCCGATCACCAGCGACGAGCTGTCCGATCTGGAAAACTTCTACCGCGCCGCCAAACAGCGTTTCGACGAATCCGAAGAGTTCGCCGACCGTGCCCGTGGTCTGGTGGTCAAGCTGCAGGCCGGCGATGCCGAGTGCCTGGCGCTGTGGACCAAGTTCAAGGACATCTCGCTGTCGCACTGCCAGAAGATCTACGAACTGCTCAACGTCAAACTGACCATGGCCGACGTGATGGGCGAAAGCGCCTACAACGACGACCTGATCAACGTGGTCAACGACCTTAAAGCCGCGGGCATGCTGGTCGAAAGCAACGGCGCCCAGTGCGTGTTCCTCGACGAGTTCAAGAACGCCGACGGCGATCCGCTGCCGGTGATCATCGTCAAGGCTGACGGCGGTTACCTGTACGCCACCACTGACCTGGCAGCCGTGCGCTACCGTTCTGGCAAACTGAAAGCCGACCGCGCGCTGTATTTCGTCGACCAGCGTCAGGCCCTGCACTTCCAGCAAGTGTTCGCCGTGGCGCGCAAGGCCGGTTTCGTGACCCATCCGATGGAAATGGAGCACATGGGCTTCGGCACCATGAACGGCGCCGATGGCCGTCCGTTCAAGACCCGTGATGGCGGCACCGTGAAGCTGATCGACCTGCTGACCGAAGCGCAGGAACGTGCCTACAACCTGGTGAAAGAAAAGAACCCGGAACTGGCCGAAGACGAACTGCGCAACATCGCCAAAGTCGTTGGCATCGGCGCGGTGAAATACGCCGACTTGTCGAAACACCGCACCAGCGACTACAGCTTCAACTTCGACCTGATGCTGAATTTCGAAGGCAACACCGCGCCGTATCTGCTGTACGCCTACACTCGCGTGGCCGGTGTGTTCCGCAAACTGGGCAAGGACTTCAGCGAAGTCGACGGCCAGATCGTTCTCGAAGCCGAGCACGAACACGAGCTGGCGGCAAAACTGGCGCAGTTCGCCGAAGTGCTGAACAACGTCGCGGAAAAAGGCACGCCGCACATCCTCTGCACTTATCTGTATGACGTCGCCGGTCTGTTCTCCAGCTTCTACGAGAACTGTCCGATCCTCGCCGCCGAGACGCCGGCCCAGATGCAGAGCCGTCTGCGCCTGGCCGCGCTGACCGGTCGTACTCTCAAGCAAGGCCTGGAACTGCTGGGCCTGGAAACTCTGGAGCGCATGTAAGTTGGCTGCCAAGAAAAAACCTGCACCCAAGCGTGGCGCCAGCCGTTACCAAGCTCCTGCAAAGCAACCGATTCCGGGCTGGCTGTGGATGGCCATCGGCCTGACGGTCGGTGCGTTCATCGTATTCCTGATGAAACTGGAGCCGGGCAAGGGCAGCGACACGGTCAAGCGCGAGAAAGTCGAGCAGGCGCAACAGCAGAAAGCGTCGAAGATCGCCGAGGCCAACAAGACCCCGCCGAGCCCGACGCAACCGGTGAAGCCGAAGTACGACTTCTACACCCTGCTGCCGGAATCGGAAGTAATCGTGCCGCCGGACGCCGTGCCGGAGAAAACCCTGCCGACGCCACAAGTGCCAACCACGCCGGTCACCCCGGCGGAAGCGGCGAAGATCGATACCGCGCGGGCGCAGGCTGCGCTGTCGGGGATTACCCCGCCGCCAGCGCCACCGGTGGCGAAAGCGGCGCCGGTGACCAAGTTCTTCCTCCAGGCCGGTTCGTTCCGCAAAGAGGCGGACGCGGACAAGGTGCGGGCGCAGATCATTCTGCTGGGCCAGGCTGTTTCGGTTGAGTCGGGCACGGTGAAGGATGAAACCTGGTACCGCGTACTCGTTGGCCCGTTCAGCAACCGCGAACAGCTGACCACCGCACAGAAACAACTGGCGGGCAGTGGCTTCAGCAACCTGTTGTTACAACAACGCCAGAGCCGCTGACCTCTCGCCGAACGTAAATCGTTCGGCGGACTTTGTGGCGAGGGAGCTTGCTCCCGCTGGGGCGCGAAGCGCCCCTAAAGCCTGTAAACCCGGTGCATCAGACAGACCGGGATTGCAGGTTTACGACTGCTGCGCAGCCGAGCGGGAGCAAGCTCCCTCGCCACAGAGATTTGCACCACCCCTTCATCACCGCTCGTCCCCTCTCTGCGCCCCCTGTTGAAATTCTCTCCAGCACCCCCATATGAATGGGCATAAGGCATTTTCGCCCCGCTGCGTGGAGACTCTTCCCTTGACCACCATCGTTTCAGTCCGCCGCCACGGCAAAGTCGTCATGGGCGGCGACGGCCAGGTTTCTCTCGGTAATACCGTGATGAAAGGCAACGCGAAGAAAGTTCGTCGCCTGTACCACGGCCAGGTCATCGCCGGTTTCGCCGGTGCCACCGCCGACGCCTTTACCCTGTTCGAACGCTTCGAAGGCCAGCTCGAGAAACACCAGGGCCACCTGATCCGCGCCGCTGTCGAACTCGCCAAAGAATGGCGCACCGACCGCTCCCTGAGCCGCCTCGAAGCCATGCTCGCGGTCGCCAACAAGGACGCCTCGCTGATCATCACCGGTAACGGTGACGTGGTCGAACCTGAAGATGGCCTGATCGCCATGGGTTCCGGCGGCGCCTACGCGCAAGCCGCAGCCAGCGCGCTGCTGAAAAAGACCGACCTGTCGGCCCGTGAGATCGTCGAAACCGCCCTCGGTATCGCCGGCGACATCTGTGTATTCACCAACCACACTCAGACCATTGAGGAGCAGGATCTCGCTGAATAAGCCTGACGCGGCCTAAGTGCCACGGCTTGTTTCTGCTTGAGGACCGTCAATTACTATGTCCATGACTCCCCGCGAAATCGTCCACGAACTCAACCGCCATATCATCGGCCAGGACGATGCCAAGCGCGCCGTCGCGATTGCCCTGCGCAACCGCTGGCGCCGCATGCAGCTGCCTGAAGAGCTGCGCGTTGAAGTGACCCCGAAAAACATTCTGATGATCGGTCCGACCGGTGTCGGTAAAACCGAAATCGCCCGTCGTCTGGCGAAGCTGGCCAACGCGCCGTTCATCAAGGTCGAAGCGACCAAATTCACCGAAGTCGGCTACGTTGGCCGTGACGTCGAATCGATCATCCGTGATCTGGCCGACGCCGCGATCAAGATGCTCCGCGAGCAGGAAATGACTCGCGTGCGTCATCGTGCCGAAGACGCTGCCGAGGACCGCATCCTCGACGCACTGCTGCCACCGGCGCGCATGGGCTTCAGCAACGAAGAAACCCCGAGCAGCGATTCCAACACCCGTCAGCTGTTCCGCAAGCGCCTGCGTGAAGGTCAGCTGGACGACAAGGAAATCGAGATCGAAGTCGCCGAAGTGGCCGGCATCGAGATCGCTACACCACCTGGCATGGAAGAGATGACCAGCCAGTTGCAGAACCTGTTCGCCAACATGGGCAAGGGCAAGAAGAAAGCCCGCAAGCTCAAGGTCAAAGAAGCGCTGAAACTGGTGCGCGACGAAGAGGCCGGGCGTCTGGTCAACGAAGAAGAGCTGAAGGCCAAGGCGCTGGAAGCGGTCGAGCAACACGGCATCGTGTTCATCGACGAAATCGACAAGGTCGCCAAACGCGGTAATGTCGGCGGCGCCGATGTCTCCCGTGAAGGCGTACAGCGCGACCTGCTGCCGCTGATCGAAGGCTGCACCGTCAACACCAAGCTGGGCATGGTCAAGACCGACCACATCCTGTTCATCGCCTCCGGTGCGTTCCACCTGAGCAAGCCGAGCGATCTGGTGCCTGAGCTGCAAGGGCGTCTGCCGATCCGTGTCGAACTCAAGGCGCTGAGCCCGGAAGACTTCGAGCGCATCCTCAGCGAGCCGCACGCATCGCTCACCGAGCAATACTGCGCGCTGCTGAAGACTGAAGGCCTGAACATCCAGTTCCAGCCGGAAGGCATCAAGCGTCTGGCGGAGATCGCCTGGCAGGTCAACGAGAAGACCGAGAACATCGGTGCCCGTCGCCTGCACACGCTGCTTGAGCGTCTGCTGGAAGAAGTGTCGTTCAGTGCCGGCGACCTGGCCAGCGCGCATGACGACCAGCCGATCCTGATCGACGCTGCGTACGTCAACAGCCATCTGGGCGAATTGGCGCAGAACGAAGACCTGTCCCGTTATATCCTGTAGGTCACTCTTCCCTGTAGGAGCTGCCGCAGGCTGCGATCTTTTGATCTTGAAAAGCAAAATCAAAAGATCGCAGCCTGCGGCAGCTCCTACAGGGGTTCATCACAGTCGGATGACCTGCAATGACCACGATCCCCACCGACATCAAACTGCACAAAGCCTCGAAAACCCTGACGCTCAAGTACGCGTCCGGCGAGGAGTACACCCTGCCCGCCGAATTTCTGCGCGTGCACTCCCCTTCCGCCGAGGTCCAGGGCCACGGCAAACCGATCCTGCAATTCGGCAAGCTCAATGTCGGTCTCACCGGCCTGGAACCGGCCGGTCACTACGCACTGAAACTGACCTTCGACGACGGTCACGACAGCGGCTTGTTCACCTGGGATTACCTCTACGAGCTGGGGCGACGTTATGACGCACTCTGGGCCGATTATCTGGCCGAGCTCAAAGCCGCCGGAAAAACCCGCGATCCGGACCAGTCGATTGTCAAGCTGATGCTCTAGTCCGAGACTCTTGCTCTTTAGAGGGCATTTTCTAAATTCATCTGTTTGAATGCTGCGCCTGGCGGTCGAGGATCGGCTGCTTGCGAAAAAAATTAAACTCGGGTAACCAATGGAGCTGGCAAGTTCCCTGCAGTGCTCTATGAACTGTAAAGCAGCTATGCAGAATTAACGGTCACCCGAGCAGTAGTACCTGGCATTGGCTGTGGAACTGCACAGCTGAAACCGGGTACTCGTCTCAGGACAATGGAGCGTCGTAGATGAGTAACAAGAATAACGATGACCTGAAGTACCAAGCCTCGGAAAACACCCTGGGGCTTAATCCCGTCGTTGGGCTACGCGGAAAGGATCTGCTGGCCTCTGCTCGAATGGTGCTGACCCAGGCCATCAAACAACCGATCCATAGCGTCAAGCACGTCACCCATTTCGGCCTCGAACTGAAGAACGTGCTGTTCGGCAAATCCGAACTGCAACCGGCCAGCGATGACCGTCGCTTCGTTGACCCGGCGTGGAGTCAGAACCCGCTCTACAAACGTTATCTGCAAACTTACCTGGCGTGGCGCAAGGAGCTCCATTCCTGGATCGACGACAGCAGCCTGTCGCCCAAAGACATCGCGCGCGGCCACTTCGTGATCAACCTGATGACCGAAGCCATGGCCCCGACCAATACCGCCGCCAACCCGGCGGCGGTCAAACGCTTCTTCGAGACCGGCGGCAAAAGCCTGCTCGACGGCCTCTCGCATCTGGCCAAGGATCTGGTGCACAACGGCGGCATGCCGAGCCAGGTCAACATGGGCGCGTTCGAGGTCGGCAAGAGCCTGGGCGTGACCGAAGGCGCGGTGGTGTTTCGCAACGACGTGCTGGAACTGATCCAGTACAAGCCGATCACCGAGCAAGTCCACGAGCGCCCTCTGCTCGTGGTGCCGCCACAGATCAACAAGTTCTACGTGTTCGACTTGAGCCCGGACAAGAGTCTGGCGCGCTTCTGCCTGCGCAATAACGTGCAGACCTTCATCGTCAGCTGGCGCAATCCGACCAAGGCCCAGCGCGAGTGGGGCCTGTCGACTTACATCGATGCGCTCAAGGAAGCCGTCGACGTGGTCACGGCCATCACCGGCAGCAAAGACGTGAACATGCTCGGCGCCTGCTCCGGCGGCATTACCTGCACCGCCCTGCTCGGCCACTATGCCGCGATCGGCGAGAACAAGGTCAACGCCCTCACGCTGCTGGTCAGCGTGCTCGACACCACGCTGGACAGCGACGTCGCCCTGTTCGTGGACGAGCAGACCCTGGAGACCGCCAAGCGCCACTCCTATCAGGCCGGTGTGCTCGAAGGCAAAGACATGGCCAAGGTCTTCGCGTGGATGCGCCCCAATGACCTGATCTGGAACTACTGGGTCAACAACTACCTGCTCGGCAACGAGCCGCCGGTGTTCGACATCCTGTTCTGGAACAACGATACGACTCGACTGCCCGCCGCGTTCCACGGCGACCTGATCGAGATGTTCAAAAACAACCCACTGATTCGGCCCAATGCACTGGAAGTGTGCGGCACGCCGATCGACCTCAAGCAGGTCACTGCCGACATTTTCTCGCTGGCCGGCACCAACGACCACATCACCCCGTGGAAGTCCTGCTACAAGTCGGCGCAGCTGTTTGGTGGCAAGGTCGAGTTCGTGCTGTCGAGCAGCGGGCATATCCAGAGCATCCTGAACCCGCCGGGCAACCCGAAATCGCGTTACATGACCAGCGAAGGCATGGCCGCCAATGCCGATGACTGGCAAGAGAACTCGACCAAGCACACCGATTCCTGGTGGCTGTACTGGCAGGCGTGGCAGGCCGAGCGCTCGGGCAATCTGAAGAAGGCGCCACTGAAACTGGGCAACAAGGCGTATCCGGCAGGCGAGGCCTCGCCGGGCACTTATGTACATGAGCGGTAACTGACACCTCGCCCTCCCTGTAGGAGCTGCCGCAGGCTGCGATCTTTTGATCTTGATTCAACAAAACAAGATCAAAAGATCGCAGCCTGCGGCAGCTCCTACAGGGGAGCGGGGATGAATTAATCCACAGGGCCTGAAGCATGCCGCAACCGTTCATTTTCCGTACCGTCGACCTGGATGGTCAGACCCTCCGCACGGCGGTACGTCCCGGCAAGCCTCATTTGACGCCCTTGCTGATTTTCAACGGCATCGGCGCCAACCTGGAGCTGGTGTTTCCATTTGTCGCGGCGCTGGACCCGGATCTGGAAGTGATCGCCTTCGACGTGCCCGGTGTCGGCGGCTCGTCGACGCCCAACCGGCCGTATCGCTTTCCCGGGCTGGCGAAGCTGACCGCGCGGATGCTCGACTACCTCGATTACGGCCAGGTCAACGTCATCGGCGTGTCCTGGGGCGGCGCGCTGGCGCAGCAGTTTGCTCACGACTACCCCGAGCGCTGCAAGAAACTGGTGCTGGCAGCGACCGCCGCCGGTGCGGTGATGGTGCCGGGCAAACCGAAAGTGCTGTGGATGATGGCCAGTCCGCGGCGCTACATTCAGCCATCGCACGTGATCCGTATCGCCCCGCTGATCTACGGCGGCTCGTTCCGCCGCGACCCGACGCTGGCCGCCAGCCATGCCGCCAAGGTGCGTTCGGCGGGCAAGCTCGGCTACTACTGGCAGCTGTTCGCCGGCCTGGGCTGGACCAGCATTCACTGGCTGCACAAGATCCATCAGCCGACGCTGGTACTGGCCGGCGACGACGATCCGCTGATCCCGCTGATCAACATGCGCATGCTTGCCTGGCGGATTCCCAACGCCCAGTTGCACATCATCGACGACGGCCATCTGTTCCTGATCACCCGCGCCGAAGCCGTGGCGCCGATCATCATGAAATTCCTTGAGGAGGAACGCCAGCGCGCGGTGATGCATCCGCATCCGACCCCGCTGGGCGGCTGAATCACTGCGGCAGGCTTTATGCAGGGTTTTGAACAAAGTGCGCGGCAGGACGCCGCGCGGGCAGCAACCCGTAACAGCGACTATGGTGTTCTGGTTCGGTGAGTTTGTTTTTGACCTGAAGACGAAGGAGTGTTGAGTCATGCGCGACAAACCAGCGACGGGCGTTGTGCCCAGCCCCGCCGTGTTCATCAACGCACAAAGTGCGATCACCGGCCTGCGCGGCCGGGACCTGATCTCGACCTTGCGCAGCGTCGCCGCCCACGGTCTGCGCAACCCGATTCACAGCGCGAAGCACGCCTTGAAACTCGGTGGCCAACTCGGTCGCGTGCTGCTCGGCGAAACCCTGCACCCGACCAACCCGAACGACAGCCGCTTCGCTGATCCGGCATGGAGTCTCAATCCGTTCTACCGGCGCAGCCTGCAGGCCTATCTGGCCTGGCAAAAACAGGTCAAGAGCTGGATTGATGAAAGCAACATGAGCGATGACGATCGCGCCCGCGCGCACTTCGCCTTCACCTTGCTCAACGACGCGGTGGCACCGTCGAATACGCTGCTCAACCCGCTGGCAGTCAAGGAGCTGTTCAACTCCGGCGGGCACAGTCTGGTGCGCGGTCTGAGTCATCTGTTCGATGACCTGCTGCACAGCGACGGCCTGCCACGCCAGGTCACCAAACAGGCATTCGAGGTCGGCAAGACCGTCGCCACCACCTCTGGCGCCGTGGTGTTTCGCAACGAGATGCTTGAGCTGATCCAGTACAAGTCGATGAGCGAAAAGCAATACGCCAAGCCGCTGCTGGTGGTGCCGCCGCAAATCAACAAGTACTACATTTTCGACCTCAGCCCGCAGAACAGCTTCGTCCAGTACGCGCTGAAAAATGGCCTGCAGACGTTCATGATCAGTTGGCGCAATCCAGACGTGCGCCATCGCGAATGGGGCCTGTCGACCTACGTCGAAGCGGTGGAAGAAGCGATGAACATCTGCCGGGCGATCACCGGCGCCCGCGACGTCAACCTGATGGGCGCCTGCGCCGGTGGCCTGACCATTGCCGCGCTGCAGGGGCATTTGCAGGCCAAACGGCAGCTGCGACGTGTCTCCAGCGCGACCTATCTGGTCAGCCTGCTCGACAGTCAGATTGAAACCCCGGCCACGCTGTTCGCCGACGAACAAACCCTCGAAGCCGCCAAGCGCCGCTCCTATCAGAAAGGCGTGCTCGACGGGCGCGACATGGCCAAGGTCTTCGCCTGGATGCGCCCCAACGATCTGATCTGGAGCTACTTCGTCAACAATTACCTGCTGGGCAAAGAACCGCCCGCGTTCGACATCCTCTACTGGAACAACGACAACACCCGCCTGCCCGCCGCATTTCACGGCGACCTGCTGGACTTCTTCAAGCACAACCCGCTGACCCATCCGGGCGGGCTGGAAGTCTGTGGCACGCCGATCGACCTGCAGAAAGTGACGGTCGACAGCTTCAGCGTGGCCGGCATGAATGACCACATCACGCCGTGGGACGCGGTGTACCGCTCGACCCTGTTGCTTGGCGGGGAGCGGCGCTTCGTGCTGTCCAACAGTGGCCACGTGCAAAGCATCCTCAACCCGCCGAGCAACCCGAAAGCCAACTACGTCGAGAACGGCAAGCTCAGCAGCGATCCACGCGCCTGGTACTACGACGCCAAACGCGTCGACGGCAGCTGGTGGCCACAGTGGCTGGAGTGGATTCAGCAACGCTCCGGCGCCCAGCGCGAAACCACGTTCACCCTCGGCAACCCGAACTATCCACCGATGGAGGCAGCACCCGGCACCTACGTGCATGTGCGCTGACGCTTAACCGAACTTTTCTAAGAAGACTGGATGAAAACCCGCGACCGGATTCTCGAATGTGCCCTGCAACTGTTCAACGAAAAGGGTGAGCCCAACGTCTCCACCATGGAGGTTGCCAACGAAATGGGGATCAGCCCCGGCAACCTCTACTACCACTTCCACGGCAAGGAGCCGCTGATTCTCGGCCTGTTCGAGCGTTTCCAGAACGAACTGACGCCGCTGCTCGACCCACCGTCGGACGTCGAGCTGGCGCCGGAGGATTACTGGCTGTTTCTGCACCTGATCGTCGAGCGCCTGGCGCAATACCGGTTTCTGTTCCAGGACCTGTCGAACCTTGCCGGGCGGCTGCCGAAACTGGCCAAAGGCATTCGTCATCTGCTCAATGCGCTCAAGCGCACCCTGGCGTCATTGCTGGCGCGGTTAAAGGCGGCAGGGCAGTTGGTCAGTGATACCCAGGCGTTGGGGCAACTGGTGGAGCAGATCACCATGACCCTGCTGTTCTCGCTGGACTATCAACGGATACTCGATCGCGAGGGTGAGGTCAGGCTGGTGGTGTACCAGATCATGATGCTGGTGGCGCCACATCTGCTGCCGCCGGTGAAAGTCGCCACCGAACGTATGGCCCTGCAGTATCTTGAAGATCACGAGTGATCCAGAATCAAAAGATCGCAGCCTGCGGCAGCTCCTACATTGGTCATGTTCGCCACCCATTTTTCGGTTTGGCAACGATTCTGTAGGAGCTGCCGCAGGCTGCGATCTTTTGATCTTCAAACAAAAACGCCCGACCTTCACAGGCCGGGCGTTTTGTTTTGCCCTGAAAAATCAGGACTGACTGGTTGGCGTCGACGGAGTCGATGCCGCAGTCGGGGTCGCTACCGGGGTCGGTGCAGCGGCGGAGTTCGACGCGCTGGCCGGGGTTGCCGGGGTTGCAGGCTTGGCTGCCGGAGCGGCCGGTTTTGGCGCGGCGGCTTTTGGCGCGGCCGGTTTTTTCACTGCCGGTTTTTTCGCCGCAGCCGGTTTGGCCGCAGGCTTGGCAGCCGGTTTCGCGGCTGCGGTTTTCGCTGCTGGCTTGGCGGCTGGTTTGGCCGCGGACTTGGCCGCAGGTTTCGCAGCGGCTTTGGCAGCAACCGGTTTCGCGGCAGCCTTGGCAGCGGGTTTGGCAGCCGCCGTTTTAGCAGCAGGCTTGGCGGCAGCGGTTTTTGCCGCTGGCTTGGCTGCAGCTTTCGCGGCGGGTTTCGCCGCCGCTTTGGCCAGTGGCTTAGCGGTCGTTTTGGCTGCCGGTTTGGCCGCTGCGGTTTTCGCTGCAACCGGTTGGGTTTTCAGACCGGTGAGTTTCTCGATCTGCTTGGTCAGAGTCTCGACCTTGCTGTGCAGCGCTTTCACTTCATTGCGGCTTGGTACACCCAGGCGCGAAATCGCGCTGTTCAGGCGCTTGTCGAAAGCCCCTTCCAGCTCGTCCCACTTGCCCAGTGCACGATCTTTCACGCCGCTGATGCGCGACTTGGCCGACGAAGCGGAGTCCTTGGCGGCATCGACTTTCTTGCCGACTGCCGACTTGGTGAGCTTCTCGGCTTTCTCGCCGTCTTTGACCAGTGACTCGAAGAGCTTGCTGCCGTCAGTGTCGATCTTCGAGTACACGCCTAAACCAGCCAGCCAGATTTTGCGGGAGTAGTCTTCGACTTTCCCAATCCACGAGCTGCCTTCTTTATCGGTGTTCTTTTTACCAGCCATCCCGTTCTCCTTAAGATTTACGCGCGACGCGTTCGAGCAATGCCGTCAGCTCATCGAGCTTAGCAGAGAGTGTCTCAACGTCATGTTTAGACGGAATGCCGATACGATTCAAGGCGCTTGCCACACGGGAGTCGAACGCCTTCTCGACCTTGTCGAGCTGAACTTCGACACGACCTTTGAACGAGCTGACTTCACCCTTGGCTTCATCGATCTCGGCGTTGGCGGCTTCAAGTTTTTCGGTGACGGCTTTTTTGCCTTTCTTTTCAACAGTTTGACCAGCCTTGATCAACTCTTGAAAGTAGTCGCTGCCCTCTTGGCCGACCTTGGCGTAGGCACCCAGGCCTGCCAGCCAGATCTTGCGGGCATAGGATTTGACGTCGCTCAGAGCAGAAGTCGAAGCGTCGATTTTTTTCTTCAGAATGACTTTGGCCATGGTGCACCTCACGCGCAGAAGGTTTGAGGAACTGCCCGCAGATGTGTCGGGCTCAGGCACAAAGTAGGGAGAAAAATTAGAAACGGCACCCTAACAACTGACATAAACAGTCTGCAGGACAAACACGAACCCTTGTGGGAGCGGGCTTGCCCGCGATGAGGCCGGCACATCCAGAATTTTCGTTATCTGACCCAACGCCATCGCGGGCAAGCCCGCTCCCACAGCGATTCGGGATTGAGAAAAACCGCGATCAGACCAGCGCTTTATCCAGCGCCTTCTCGATCTCGGCTTTGATCATGCCGCTCATGGCCGACATCATGATGCCCAGCTCCACATCGACACGGATCGAATCGTCAGCCACATGCACCGCGCCTTTCACGCCCGAGCGCTTGAGGTTCAGGGTGTCGCCCGACCACTGCGGCTCCAGGCCATATTGATCAGAGAGTTTCTGCGCCAGCTTGTCGGCCTTCTCGCGGGCGGCTTCCTTGCCCAGGCTGTGGGCACGCTCAACACTGATTTTGGCCATTGAATGACTCCTGCTTGATGAATGGGTGTCGGTAAATCTTGACCGCGTCTGCGGCAAATCGTCCCGAAGGTTGCCCATCTTACCTTTAGCCATTCCAAGACAAAGCATGGCTTGGGGATTAGAATGTCGCGCATTCTCTTTTGGTGACAGCGATATGACTGATCAGCGCAAAGGCAGCGATGCCGAACCCACCACTCACTTCGGCTTCAAAAACGTTCCGGAAAGCCAGAAAGCGGAAAAAGTCGCTGAGGTGTTCCACTCGGTAGCCGCGAAATACGACCTGATGAACGACCTTCTGTCGGGCGGCATGCACCGTCTGTGGAAGCGTTTCGCGATCGAACTGTCCGGTGTGCGTGCAGGCAATCGCGTGCTCGACATCGCCGGCGGTACCGGTGACCTGACCAAAAAGTTCTCGCACCTCGTAGGCCCGACCGGCCAGGTGGTGCTGGCCGACATCAACGAATCCATGCTCAAGGTCGGTCGTGACCGCCTGCTGGATCTGGGTGTGTCGGGCAACGTCGAATTCGTCCAGGCCGATGCGGAAAAGCTGCCGTTCCCGGATAACCATTTCGACTGCGTGACCATCGCCTTCGGCCTGCGCAACGTGACGCACAAAGAAGACGCCCTGCGGTCGATGCTGCGCGTGCTCAAGCCCGGCGGCCGTCTGCTGGTGCTGGAATTCTCCAAGCCGACCAACGCACTGATGTCCAAGGCGTACGACGCCTACTCGTTCGCCTTCATGCCGTTGATGGGCAAGCTGATCACCAACGACTCGGAAAGCTATCGCTACCTGGCCGAATCGATCCGCATGCACCCGAATCAGGAAACCCTGAAATCGATGATGGTCGACGCCGGTTTCGACCGTGTGACCTATCACAACATGACCGCAGGCATCGTCGCCCTGCACCGCGGCATCAAGCCCTGATGTTGCTCACCGGGCTGCTCGCCAGCGTCGAACTCGGCCTCAACCGGGTGCTGCGTCTCGACAGCACGGCGCTGCCGCGACTGGCGCATCTGACTGGCAAAGTGATTGCCGTGGATTGCCGCAGCCCGGCGCTGCAACTGTTCATCCTGCCCAGCGATGAGGGCCTGATGCTCGCTTCGCACTGGGAAACCGGCGTCGATTGCACCCTGCGCGCGCCCGCTTCCAGCCTGGTGAAACTGGCCGTGAGCAAAGACAAGACCGCGGTGCTGCACGCCCCGGAAGTCGAGCTCGACGGTGACAGCGGTGTGTTGCTAGAACTGGCCGGCGTGTTGCAGGACCTCGAGCTGGACTGGGAGTACGAACTCTCGCGCTGGCTCGGCCCGGTCGCCACGCAACTGATTGGCGGTCACCTGCGCAGCCGCGCGCGCTGGTATCAACAAGGATTTGCCAGCCTCAACCAGAACCTCGCCGAATACCTCGCCGAAGAATCGCGCACCCTCGTCGGCCAGCGCGAAGCCGAAGCGCGGTTCAGCGAACTGGACCGGATCAAACTTGATCTGGAACGTCTCGAGGCGCGTTTCGAGCGCCTTTCCCGATCCCTCGACCCAAGCGATAACGCATGAAGCTGCTTGCCGTCCGCCGTCTGTTGCGCATCCAGCGCGTCGTGATCCGCTACCGCCTCGATGACCTGCTGTTCGAGCTGCCGTTGCCCTGGTTTCTCCTGGCGCTGCGCTACGTGCTGCCGTGGCGCTGGTTCCCGCGCAAACCGCTGGAGCTGAACCGTGGCGCGCGCCTGCGTCTGGCGCTGCAGGATCTGGGGCCGATCTTCATCAAGTTCGGGCAGATTCTCTCGACCCGCCGCGACCTGCTGCCGGAAGACATCGCCGATGAGCTGATGCTGCTGCAGGACCGTGTGCCGCCGTTCGATTCGCAGCTGTCGATCAAGTTGATCGAAGAGCAACTGGGCAAGAAAATCAGCGACGTGTTCAGCCGCTTTGACGTCGAACCGCTGGCCTCGGCTTCGGTGGCGCAGGTACATGCTGCACAGCTGAAAACCGGCGAAGAAGTGGTGGTCAAGGTGATCCGCCCAGGCCTGAAACCGGTGATTGCCCAAGACCTGGCGTGGCTGTTCATCCTCGCCCGCGCCGCCGAAAAGATCTCCGCCGATGCCCGCCTGCTGCACCCGGTGGACGTGGTGCAGGACTACGAAAAAACCATCTACGACGAACTCGACCTGCTGCGCGAGGCGGCGAATGCCAGCCAGCTCAAGCGCAACTTCGAAGGCTCGCCGCTGCTCTACGTGCCGCAAGTCTATTGGGACTGGTGCCGGCCGAAAGTGCTGGTCATGGAGCGCATCTACGGGATTCAGGTAACGGATCTGGCGACCCTCGCCGACCAGCGCACCGACATGAAAATGCTCGCCGAACGCGGCGTGGAGATCTTCTTCACCCAGGTGTTCCGCGACAGTTTCTTCCACGCCGACATGCACCCGGGCAACATCTTCGTCAGCACCGTCAACCCGTGGAGCCCGCAGTACATCGCGATCGACTGCGGCATCGTCGGCAGCCTGACCCCGGAAGACCAGGACTACCTGGCGCGCAACCTGTTCGCCTTCTTCAAGCGCGACTACCGCCGTGTCGCGCAATTGCACATCGATTCGGGCTGGGTGCCGGCGGAAACCAAACTCAACGAATTCGAAGCGGCGATCCGTACCGTGTGCGAGCCGATCTTCGAAAAACCGTTAAAAGATATTTCATTTGGCCAGGTGCTGATGCGCCTGTTCCAGACCGCGCGACGCTTCAACATGGAAGTCCAGCCGCAGCTGGTGCTGCTACAAAAGACCTTGCTGAACATCGAGGGCCTCGGCCGTCAGTTGTACCCGGATCTGGATCTGTGGAACACCGCACAACCGTTCCTTGAACGCTGGATGCGCGAGCGCGTCAGCCCCAAAGCCTTGATCGGCAACGTGCAGAGCCAGTTCGAACAGCTGCCGCACCTGGCCAACATGGCCCGTGATCTGCTCGAACGCATGTCCCAACCGCACGCCTACGACCCGCCGCCCCCGTGGCACAAACGCAAGGACGACTGGTTCCTGCGCCTGCTCGGCAGTGCGCATCTGGCGGGCGGTACCATCCTCGCCGCCGGCGGCCCGCTGCACGAACTGGGGCATTGGCCGGCCGGCATCATGGTGGCCGTCGGCTTGTATCTGGTCGTTCGCCGATAGCCAGTTCGCTGATCGGCTGGCACACTGTTTCAACGCCTGAACCCGACTATTGAAGTGCGGGTTCGCTGTCGGAGTCGAAGATGAAAAACTGGCTGGACGAGATCAAGTGGGACGCCGATGGCCTGGTGCCGGCGATTGCCCAGGATCACAAGACCGGACGCGTGCTGATGATGGCCTGGATGAACCGCGAAGCGCTGGAGCTGACCGCTGCGGAAAACCGTGCAATCTACTGGTCACGTTCCCGTGGCAAGCTGTGGCGCAAGGGCGAAGAGTCCGGCCACGTACAGACCCTGCATGAAATGCGTCTGGACTGTGACGCCGACGTGATCATCCTGATGGTCGAACAGATTGGCGACATCGCTTGCCATACCGGCCGCCAAAGCTGCTTTTACCGCGTTTACGAAAACGGCGACTGGAAAACGGTCGACCCGGTTCTGAAAGACCCGCACGCCATTTATTCCGCAGGACACAAACATGAGTGACACCCTGACTCGCCTGGCCGAAGTGCTCGAAGAGCGCAAAGGCGCAGCGGCCGACAGCTCATATGTAGCTAGTCTGTATCACAAGGGCCTGAACAAGATTCTGGAGAAAGTCGGCGAAGAGTCGGTCGAAACCATTATTGCCGCCAAGGACGCCGCCATCAGCGGTGACTGCAGCGATGTGATCTACGAGACTGCCGACCTGTGGTTCCACAGCATGGTCATGCTCGCCCAGTTGGGGCAGCATCCGCAGGCCGTGCTGGATGAACTGGATCGCCGCTTCGGCCTGTCCGGACACGTCGAGAAAGCCTCGCGTCCGTCCGCCTGAACAATTTTTAGAGAGGAACAGCAACATGGGCATTTTTGACTGGAAACACTGGATCGTCATTCTGGTAGTCGTGGTGCTGGTGTTCGGCACCAAGAAACTGAAAAACCTCGGCACCGACGTCGGTGAGTCGATCAAGGGTTTTCGCAAAGCCATGAACGACGATGAGAAACCCGCCGCCGATCCGACCGTAACGCCTGCGCAGCCGGTACCACCGGTGCAGCCGCAAGCCTCCGCTCAGGCCAACCCGCCGCACACCATCGACGTGCAGGCGCAGAAAGTCGAAGAGCCGATCCGCAAAGACGTGTGAGCACTGACTAATGTTTGGTATCAGCTTCTCTGAACTGCTGCTCGTCGGCCTCGTCGCCCTGCTGGTGCTGGGCCCCGAGCGTCTGCCGGGCGCTGCGCGCACCGCCGGCCTGTGGGTCGGCCGGCTGAAGCGCAGCTTCAACGCGATCAAACAGGAAGTTGAACGTGAAATCGGTGCCGACGAGATCCGTCGGCAACTGCACAACGAACACATCCTGTCGCTGGAGCAGGAGGCGCGGAAGATCTTCACGCCACCGGTTCAGCAGGAGCCGACGCCGGTTGAGCATGTGGGTGAGCAGACGATTCATGCGCCAGCTGTAACAGCTCCGACACCTGCACCTGCCGCCGCTGTAGCGCCGCCAGCCCCCGTGCCGACTGCTACAGAAACTTCGGTTGAACACGTATCTCCAACCGCCGCGCCGATCACACCTGCGCCTCACGACACCACTTTGCCGCCGCGAGCCCCATGAGCGATCTCCCCGAAAACGACCAGCACATGCCGCTGGTATCGCACCTCACCGAGTTGCGCACCCGCCTGCTGCGTTGTGTAGCGGCGGTGTTCATCATCTTCGCCGGGTTGTTCGCCTTCACCCAGCAGATCTACACCTTCGTCTCGACGCCGCTGCGCCAGTACCTGCCGGCCGGTGCGACGATGATCGCCACGGATGTGTCGTCACCGTTCCTCACGCCGCTGAAGCTGACGATGATGGTCTCGCTGTTCCTCGCGATTCCGGTGATCCTGCACCAGATCTGGGGTTTCATCGCGCCGGGCCTGTACAAGCATGAGAAACGCGTCGCCGTGCCGCTGCTGGTGTCGAGCATCCTGCTGTTCTACACCGGCATGGCGTTCGCCTATTACTTCGTGTTCCCGCTGATCTTCAAGTTCTTCGCCGCGGCCACTCCGGCCGGCGTGGAAATGATGACCGACATCACCAGTTACCTCGACTTTGTGATGACGCTGTTCTTCGCCTTCGGCGTCGCGTTCGAAATCCCGGTGGCCGTGGTGCTGCTGGTGTGGATCGGCGTGGTCGACGTCAAATACCTGAAGAAGATCCGTCCGTACGTGATCATCGGCTGCTTCGTGGTCGGCATGATCCTCACGCCGCCGGACATCTTCTCGCAGACCCTGCTGGCCGTGCCGATGTGGATGCTGTTTGAAATCGGCATTCTGTTCGGCAGCCTGGTCAGCAAACGCGAACGCCCGGACGAAACGCCGGCTGACGATCACAACGACCAGCCGCCAGCGACCCAGGCATGAACCTGCTGTTGCTCGAAGAGGCCGACTTCATCGCGGCCGACCGCGTCGTGCTGCGTGACCGGCGCCTGACGCACATGCAGGAAGTGCATCGATCCGAAGTCGGCGACAGCCTGCGCGTCGGGCGCATCAATGGGCTGATGGGTTCGGCTGAACTGCTGCGCCTCGAGGCCGGCGAAGCCGAGTTGCGCGTCAGCCTCGATCAACCGCCACCGGCCAAGCTGCCGCTGACGCTGGTACTGGCCCTGCCACGGCCGAAAATGCTGCGCCGGGTGTTCCAGACCGTGGCGACCATGGGCGTGTCGAAGGTGATTCTGGTCAACAGCTACCGGGTCGAGAAGAGTTTCTGGCAGACGCCGTTTCTGGAGCCGGAGGCGATTCGCGAGAATTTGATCCTCGGCCTCGAACAGGCCCGCGATACCGTGGTGCCGGACATCATTATCGAGAAGCGCTTCAAGCCGTTCGTCGAAGACCGACTGCCTGCGATAACCGAAGGCACCCTCGGCCTGGTCGGCCATCCTGGCAATTTTCCGCCGTGCCCGCGCGCGTTGAGCGAACCGGTAACGCTGGCGATCGGCCCCGAAGGTGGCTGGATTCCTTACGAGATCGACCTGCTTGCCAAGTCCGGCCTGCAACCGGTGCAACTGGGCGAGCGCATCCTGCGCGTCGAAACCGCCGTCACCGCCCTGCTCGCCCGCCTGTTCTGACACACCTCTCCCTGGAGGAGCTGCCGCAGGCTGCGATCTTTTGATCTTGTTTTTTTAACAGCAAGATCAAAAGATCAGCCTGCGGCAGCTCCTACACAAGGGCGGTGTCGGACAAATCGGGTTACAGATTGCCATCACCCAGCCGATACAGTCCCCATAAGTCCAATTAGTGGTCCGAGGGGAGTCGTCGCATGTACCGTTGGTTAGCCGAGAATCTTGGAAACGTCAGCGTCAAACGCAAGCTGGGTATCGGTTTCGGCCTGGTGCTGTTGCTCACCCTGTTGATCACCTTTACCGGCTGGACCGGCATGAGCGGCATCATCAGCCGTGGCGACAAGCTCGGCTTCATCTCCAGCCTCAATGAACTGACCAAGGACCTGCGCCTGGCCCGTCTGGACTATGAAGCTCGTCGCGGCGAACAAGGCCCGGGCGCGGTCAACGAACTGCTGAGCAAGCTCGACAGCGGCCTGCAAACCGCCCGAGGCCTGATCGAACAACCAGCCGATGCCGCCAGAGTCGACCAGCAACTGGCCGCCGTCGCCGAATACAAACGCGCCTTCGCCGAGATGGTGCAGGCCGGGGCCAACCGCGAAGACGCCCGCAGCAAACTCGGCGCCACCGCCGACAACGCCGTGGCCAAGGTCGCCGAAGTGGAAAAATCAATGCTCCAGGGCGACAGCATTGCGCAGTTCAACGCGGTGATCGACCTGAGCAAACTGATCCAGCAAGCGCGCTTCCAGGTGCGTGGCTATACCTACAGCGGCAAGACCGAAGCCGAACAACCTGCGCTCGACGCCATCGACAACGCCCTGAAAAACCTCGAAACCCTGCCGGCCAAGCTACCCGAGCAGTATATCGCCAACCTGCAACAGGCCACTGATTCGCTCAAGGCTTATCGCGCGGCGGTCAGCCAGTTCCGCGACTCGCAGGTCGCCAGTGCCAAGGCTCTGGCCCGCATGTCAGCTCAGGGCGACATCCTGCTCGACGTCAGCAAGCAGCTCACGCAATCGCAAACCGTGGTGCGCGACACCGATGCCGCGCACGCCAAGAACATGCTGATCATCGCCACCTTGCTCGCCTTAGCCTTCGGCTTGCTGGCCGCATGGGCGATTACCCGGCAGATCATCATTCCGCTGAACCAGACCCTGAAAGTCGCCGAACAGGTGGCCGCCGGCGACCTGACGCATAATCTGGTGTCGCAGCGCCGCGACGAACTCGGCCAGTTGCAGCGCTCGATGCAGAGCATGACCCAAGGTCTGCGCGAGCTGATCGGCGGCATCAGCGACGGCGTCACGCAGATCGCCAGTGCCGCCGAAGAGTTGTCTGCCGTCACCGAGCAGACCAGCGCCGGGGTCAACAATCAGAAAGTCGAGACCGACCAGGTCGCCACCGCCATGAACGAAATGGCTGCCACGGTGCAGGAAGTCGCGCGTAACGCCGAGGAAGCTTCGGAAGCGGCCGTCGCTGCTGACCAGCAGGCCCGCGAAGGCGACAAAGTGGTGGGTGAAGCCATCGCGCAGATCGAGCGCCTCGCGACCGAGGTTGGCCACTCCACCGAGGCCATGGGCGAACTCAAGCGCGAGAGTGACAAGATCGGCAGCGTGCTCGACGTGATCAAGTCGGTGGCCCAGCAAACCAACCTGCTGGCGCTCAACGCCGCCATCGAGGCGGCGCGTGCCGGTGAAGCCGGGCGTGGCTTTGCGGTGGTCGCCGATGAAGTGCGCAGCCTCGCCCAGCGCACGCAGAAGTCCACCGAAGAAATCGAAGAGCTGATCGTCGGCCTGCAGACCGGCACCCAGCAAGTGGCGACGATCATGGACAACAGCCGCAGCCTGACCGACAGCAGCGTCGAACTGACCCGCCGCGCCGGTGGCTCGCTGGAAAGCATCACCCGTACCGTGTCGGCGATTCAGGCGATGAACCAGCAGATTGCCGCAGCGGCAGAGCAGCAGAGCGCCGTGGCTGAAGAGATCAACCGCAGTGTGCTGAATGTGCGGGATGTATCGGATCAGACGTCGGCGGCAAGTGAAGAGACGGCGGCGTCGAGCGTTGAGCTGGCGCGGCTGGGGACGCATCTGCAGATGCTGGTGGGGCGGTTCAAGGTTTGAGGTGATCCATCAACCTCGGTTCACTGTGGACCGAGGTGATGCTATCGCTGGCAAGCCAGCTCCCACAGGTTTGCAGTCGTTCACAAAGTTCGTGTTCAACCCATTTACTGTGGGAGCTGGCTCGCCAGCGATGGCGTCCGGGAGAACGCCGCCGTTACAAGACCTGACGCAGGAAAGCCTGCGCCCGCGGATCCTTCGGCGCATCGAAGAACTCCGCCGGGGACGCATCTTCCAGCAATTTGCCGTGATCGAAGAACAGCACCCGATCCGCCACTTCCCGGGCGAAGCCCATTTCGTGGGTCACGCAGACCATGGTCATGCCTTCCACGGCGAGGTTCTTCATCACGTCCAGCACTTCACCGACCATTTCCGGGTCGAGGGCCGATGTCGGCTCGTCGAACAGCATCACTTTCGGGTCCATCGCCAGCGCCCGGGCAATCGCTACGCGCTGCTGCTGACCGCCGGACAGACGTGACGGGTATTCGCGGGCTTTTTGCGCGATACCGACCTTCTCCAGCAACGCCAAGGCCTTGGCTTCACTTTCCTTCTGCCCGCGCTTGCGCACGACCTTCTGCGCCAGGCAGAGGTTTTCCAGCACGGTCATGTGCGGGAACAGGTTGAAATGCTGGAAGACCATGCCGACTTCGCGGCGGTAGGCGTTGACGTCGGTTTTCGGGTCGGCCAGTTGCAGGCCGTCGATGCTCACCGAACCCGAGTCGAACGCTTCCAGGCCATTGAGGCAGCGCAGGAAGGTCGATTTGCCGGAGCCGGACGGGCCGATCACCACCAGCACTTCGCCCTTGGCCACTGTGGTGGTGACGTTATCCACCGCCCGCACTACCTGACCACGGGTGTCGAAGACTTTTACCAGATCGCGGACTTCAATCACTTTGCGCGAGCCTCCGCTCTAGCCGGCTGGCGATTTTCGACAGCGGCAGGTTGATCAACAGGTACAGGCCGGCGACGCAGAACAGGATTTCAAACGGCGAGAACGAGGTGGTGATGACTTCACGGCCGCTTTTCAGCAGCTCGGTAATCGCAATCACCGACACCAGCGAGGTGTCCTTGACCAGACTGATGAACTGTCCGGCCAGCGGTGGCAGCACGCGTTTGAACGCTTGCGGCAGCACCACATGGCGCATCGACTGGCCGGCGCTCAGACCCAGCGAACGCGCCGCTTCATTCTGGCCACGGGCAATCGACTGCACGCCGGAGCGGATGATCTCGGCCACGTAGGCGCCGGTAAACAGCGACAGCGCGGCGATCCCGGCGAACTCGCGGGACAGGTTCATCACCGTGCCGATGAAGAAGTAGAAAATGAAGATCTGCACCAGCAGCGGCGTGCCGCGCACAAGTTCGACGTAGATGCTCGACAGGTCGCGCAGGGTCGGGTTGCTCGACAAGCGGCACAGCCCGGTGACCAGGCCGATCAGCAGACCGAGTACCCCAGACACCACCGACAGCCACAGCGTGGTCCACAGCCCCCACAGCAGCGGCCCTGCCGCCCAATGCCGGGTTACGCCTACGACGTCACCTTCGGCCACCTCGTCGCCCTGAGCGAATTGCAGGCTGTTTTCGTCGACGGTCAGGTGCTGCTCGTCACCGGCGTCGTTGCGCAGGGTGACCTGCGCGCTGCCGCCCTTGCGCACCAGTTCGGTGACGGTGGAGATGTCGCTGGCGCGCTGGGACTCTTCGGCCTGATAGGCGAAGTACTGCGGCACGCGGTTCCAGCGCCATTCGTAGGACATCAGCGACGTGGCGTAATACAACGCGCCCGCCAGGCCGACCAGCACCAGCACGGTCAGGACGTGCCAGGGCCATTGGGCTTTTTTCTGTTTCATCTAAGAGCAAATCCATATCGATCAGGATGCTCGCTCCCTCTGTGGCGAGGGAGCTTGCTCCCGCTGGGGTGCGCAGCAGCCCTGAAATCAGCCACCGCGCAACGTCGGGTACAACGAGTCAACCGGTTTACGACTGCTTCGCAGCCGAGCGGGAGCAAGCTCCCTCGCCACAACGACCGGGCTTATTCCATGTCCTTGAGCCACTCGGTGCTCTTGAACCACTTGTCATGAATGCGATCGTAGGTGCCGTCTTCGTGGATCTGGTGCAGGAAGTTATTGATGAAGTTGAGGCTGTCGTAATCACCCTTCTTCAGACCGAAAGCCAGCGGCTCGTAGGTGAACGGCTTGTCGAGGAACACCAGTTTGCCGGCGCCGACCTTGTTCACCGCGACCACGTTGTACGGTGCGTCGTAGATGAACGCGTCGGCCTTGCCGTTGACCACGTCGAGCACGGCTTCCTGCTCGTTGTCGTAGCCGTGGTACTTGGCTTTGGCGATCAGCTTCTTGGCGACCATCTCACCGGTGGTGCCGAGCTTGGAGGTGATGCGGTAGTCGGCGGTGTTCAGGTCTTTATAGGACTTGATGGTGCCTTCCAGCTCCTTGCGGATCAGCAAGGTCTGGCCGACCACGATGAACGGTTCGCTGAAGTTCAGGCGCAGGTTGCGCTCCTGGGTCAGGGTCATGCCGCTGCCGATCATGTCGAACTTGTCGGTCATCAGCGCCGGGATGATCCCGTCATAACCGGTGGAGACCAGTTCCAGCTTGACGCCCATGGCCTTGGTCATGGCTTTGAGGATGTCGACTTCGAAGCCGATGATCTCGCCGCGCTTGTTGGTCATTTCGAACGGCATGTAGGTCGGATCCATACCGACTTTCAACGTGCCGCGCTTGACCGCATCATCGATTGCACCGGCGTGCGCCGCATTGACTGCAACCAGTGCCGTGACGCCGACCAGCAGCATCGACAGATACTTCTTCATCTTCAAGTCCCCAAAACCATTGCATGTGCGGCGCGAAAACCAGCCGTGATGGGCAAAAATGCCCGGGTGCGCCAATTCGGGGACGGATGCTAACGCACTCGTCCGTTTGCACAAGGTTTTTTGCGGGGATTTGTTGTTGCAGGGAGGGTTTTGAAAGCAAAAGATCGCAGCCTCCGGCAGCTCCTACAGGTGTGCGCATAACCCTGCAAGAGCTGCCGAAGGCTGCGATCTTTTAAAAAAAAAGCCCCGCATTGGCGGGGCTTTTTCTTAGGCCGGCTGAGCCTGCATGCTCAGCGGTCGCAACGGCAGCAGCGGCGCGTGGGGATCGGCTTTCACCGAGGCCCGCCATGCGTCCAGCCACTCGGCGTGACCTTCGGCCCACACCTGCTCGTGCAGACGGGCCAGGGCCACCGGATCGCTCAGCAGTTGCAGGCGATCATGGTTGTTCAGCCCCGCCGGACCGACCTTGATCGCGTGACGCACACGCTCCTGACGCAGCCACTCGATCGGCTCGGCCTGACCGTGACGGGCCGTCGCCAGCGAACACGCCAGGGCGTTCTGCTGCGGATCAACTACGGCGCGGATGAAGCCGTCGTTCAGCGCGTGCCAACGGTTTTCATGGGTGTACTGATCGGTGGCCAGCAGTGCCTGTGGCGGATTGTATTCCTCGGGGATGAGGAACAGGCTCTCGTCACGGGACTTGAGGCCCAGACCGACACGACTGGAAATCACCGACACCGGGATCGACAGCATCAGCGAACCGACGATCGGCACCAGCCACCACAGGAAGCTCGGGTTCAGCCAGATCACCAGCAGCGCCCAGCAGAAACCCAGCAAGGTCTGCGGACCGTGGCGCTTGACCGCCTCGCTCCATGGCGTGGAGTCGTCGTCACGCTGCGGCGAGTTCCAGGTCGCGGCCCAGCCGAGGAACGCGGCCAGGACGAAACGGGTGTGGAAAATCATCCGCACCGGCGCCAGCAGCATGGAGAACAGCATCTCCAGCAGCATCGACAGGGTCACCTTGAACTTGCCACCGAACTCTTTCGCGCCCTTGGCCCAGATCAGGATGATGCTCAGCAGTTTCGGCAGGAACAGCAGCACAATGGTCGTCGAGAACAGCGCGATCGCCTTGTCCGGGTGCCATTGCGGCCACAGCGGATAAAGCTGACGCGGTTCCAGGAAGTACTGTGGCTCCATCAGCGTGTTCACCGCCAGCAGCGCGGTCGACAGCACCAGGAAGAAGAACCACAACGGTGCCGACAGGTACGACATCACGCCAGTCAGGAACACCGCACGGTGCACCGGGTGCATGCCCTTGACCAGGAACAGGCGGAAGTTCATCAGGTTGCCGTGGCACCAGCGACGGTCACGCTTCAGTTCGTCGAGCAGGTTCGGCGGCAGTTCTTCGTAGCTGCCCGGCAGATCGTAGGCAATCCACACGCCCCAACCGGCACGACGCATCAGCGCGGCTTCAACGAAGTCGTGGGACAGAATCGCCCCGGAAAACGCACCTTTGCCCGGCAACGGCGCCAGGGCGCAGTGGTCGATGAACGGCTTCATGCGAATGATCGCGTTGTGACCCCAGTAGTGGGATTCACCCAACTGCCAGAAGTGCAGACCGGCGGTAAACAGCGGACCGTAGACGCGGGTGGCGAACTGCTGCATGCGCGCATACAGCGTGTCCATGCCCGACGCACGTGGCGCGGTCTGGATGATCCCGGCGTCCGGCGTGGCTTCCATCAGGCGCACCAGACTGGTCAGGCACTCGCCGCTCATCACCGAGTCGGCGTCGAGCACGACCATGTACTTATAGTCACCGCCCCAACGACGGCAGAAGTCGTCGAGGTTGCCGCTCTTGCGTTTCACACGACGGCGACGGCGGCGATAGAAGATCTTGCCGAAGCCCTTGGCTTCGCGGCAGACGTCCAGCCAGGCCTGTTGCTCGGCGACGCAGATATCGGTGTCGTTACTGTCGCTCAGGACGAAGAAGTCGAAGCGATCCAGATCACCGGTGGCCGCGACCGACTCGAAGGTGGCGCGCAGACCGGCGAATACCCGAGGCACGTCTTCGTTGCAGATCGGCATCACCAGCGCAGTACGAGCGTCTTTCGGAATCGGCTCGTTGCCGGCGCTTTTGCCGGAGATACGGTATTTGTCGTGACCGGTGAGCAACTCGAGGAAGCCCATCAGCGCCGTCCAGAAGCCGGCCGACACCCAGCAGAACAGAATCCCGAACAGAATCAGGATGCTGGTTTGCAGCGCATACGGCAGCACTTGCGTGGCGGTTTGCAGCAGCGGCTGGTGCAGGACCTCTTCAAGATCGACGAACGACCAGCCCTGGTACGGCATGATGCCTTTCATGTACCAGCCGGCGACGATGGTCTGGCCGAGCATCAGCAGCAACAGAATATAGCGACGGATCGAACCGACGGTGCGCCAGCGCGCGGCCGGCAACACATTCGCATCTTTTGGCGGCTGCGGCGGGTTGGTGCGACCGGTCAGACGGCGCCAGCCACGCACCAGAATATTGGTGCGCCAGGGTTCCGGCACGACTTTGGTCCGGTGGATGGGCGGCGTCGCCTTCATGGCGACCCGGCCGCTGGCGTCGAGCACCAGCATCTCCGCCTCTTCCAGTTCCTCTGCGGTGCTCAGGGTCAGGCGCTTGCCCACCGAAGCCTGGGCGGCTTCGGTAGGGGCGTCGAACGTTGGCGACGACAGGCGCTGGTGCAGTTCGCTGAAAGACTGGCAGCCCGCGAGTTCCGCGCGCTGCTCGTCGGTCATCGGCAGATGCGCCAGATACTCCGACAGAGTTTCTGGCTGTACTTGAGAGTTACTCATCGGCAGGCAACTGATAGCTCCAGGTCTCGGTCAGGACTTCTTCAGTCGGTGCCGATTCCGGTGTGGCTGGGGCCGCGTTCGCAGCCGCTGGCTGCTTGGCGTCTTTGTTGGCCTTGTCCTTGGCATCTGCGGCGGGCTTGGCGTCGGCCTGTTTGGCTTCAGCGGCCTTGGCTTCCTTGTCTTCCTTCTCTTGTTGCTTGGCGGCGATCTTGTCAGCCTTGGCCACCGACGAATTCGACGCCGGTACCGAAGATTTGGCCAGATCAGCGGTGACCACTGGCTGGACCAGGGCAGCACGCATCTCGGTGGACTTGCTCGCGTCCTTGATCTTCATCCGCAGGGTCAGGCGCCAGCCCTTGGTTTCCGGGTTGTAGCGCACGCTGTTCTCGACCAGCTCGGCGTTATCGCCAACGCTGACCTGACTGCGCACGTCGGCATCCGGCGCCAGGGCTGCCAGCGATGGACCTTCGAAGTCGACCAGGTAGGCAACGCTGCCGTCCGGCTGACGAATCAGGTTCGACTGCTTGACGTCACCGGTCGAACGCAGGGTCTGCTTGACCCAGGCACTGTCGGGGGCGTGAATCGCCGCTTCGTCCATGGTCCAGTGCAGGCGGTAGGCGAAGTCCAGCGGCTTGCCCGGCTCCGGCATGGTTTCCGGGCTCCAGAACGCAACGATGTTGTCGTTGGTTTCGTCGGCGGTCGGAATCTCTACCAGATCAACGGTGCCCTTGCCCCACTCGCCCTTCGGCTCGATCCAGGCACTTGGACGCTTGTCGTAGCGGTCGTCGAGGTCTTCGTAGTGGCTGAAGTCGCGGCCACGCTGCAGCAGACCGAAACCACGCGGGTTCTCGACGCTGAAGTTGCTCACGGCCAGGTGTTTCGGGTTGTTCAGCGGACGCCAGATCCACTCGCCGTTGCCGGCATGGATCGACAGACCGCTGGAGTCGTGCAGTTCACGACGGTAGTTGAGGACTTTCGACGGCTGGTTGGCGCCGAACAGGAACATGCTGGTCAACGGCGCGATGCCCAGTTTGCCGACCTTGTCACGCAGGAACATCTGCGCCTTGACGTCGACAATGGTGTCGCTGCCCGGACGCAGGATCAGCCGATAGGCACCGGTGGCGCGCGGCGAATCGAGCAGGGCGAAGATCACCAGGTGCTTGTCGCCCGGCTTCGGCTGCTGAATCCAGAACTCGCGGAAACGCGGAAACTCTTCGCCCGACGGCAGCGCGGTGTCGATCGCCAGACCACGGGCCGACAGACCGTAGGTGTGACCCTTGCCGACGACGCGGAAGTAACTCGCGCCAAGCATGGTCATGATTTCGTCTTGCTTGTCGGCCTTGTTGATCGGGTACAGCACGCGGAAACCGGCGTAGCCCAGCTGCTCGGTGGCCTTCGGATCGAACTTGAGGTCGCCGAAATCGAAACGGGTCGGATCGTATTTGATCTCTTCGACGGTGTTCGCCGTGATTTCGTTGATTTTCACCGGCGTATCGAAGTGCATGCCCTGGTGATAGAAGGACAGCTTGAACGGGGTCTTCTGATCGGCCCACTCAGCCTTTTCGGTGAGGAAGCGGATTTTCTGATAGTCCGCGAATTTCATGTCGCGGAATTCGTTCGGCAGGTTGCTGCGCGGGGCTTCGAACTTCTGCCCGGCGAGCTCTTTAGCCTTGGCTGATACATCGTCAAGATTGAACGCCCAAAGCTGGCCGGCGCTGAGCAGGCACAGGAGCGCCGAACCCGCTACCAGGGCACTTCGCATGCGTTTGGCAGACATTTTTGCTGCATTACAGGGACTAACAATCACGAGCAACCCTCGCCGAAAACAGATCAAAAAACCAACGGCCAGCAAGCCGTCTGTGTGGCCATTTTCGTCAGCTTATTTCGGTTCCAGAGAGCCAGATACTGCGTTGCCGCTCCTCGCCATAGCGGGCTATGACTCGTCGCGGCGCCTTGTCTCTGGCTCCCTGGCCCTCGAAATAATGCTGACAAAAATGGCCGTACAGACCGCTCATGCCAGGTTGGCGAGCATTGTTCCGACTCCGCTGGGGCAAAATGATTCCCCAATCGGATCCAGACAAGTCTCTACCTAAGTCAAAAATGGACCAGCGAACGCTGATCCCCATAGCGCGCGATTATCTAGTAGCCCGCGTGACAACGCATCAGGGGTAACAAAGTATTTATCGCGAAAAACGCCTGTTTTCAGTCGAAAAGCCCTTGAAAAGATGTTTCAAGCGCTTTCATGTCTGTAACAGGAAGGTGACCGGGCCATCGTTGACCAGGTGCACCTGCATATCCGCGCCGAATCTACCTGATGCCACAGTGCCATGCATCTGTTTAGCTTTGCTGAATAGATAGTCGAACAATTCCTCGCCCAATGCCGGAGGGGCTGCGGTCGAGAAACTCGGACGCAACCCGCTCTTGGTGTCGGCAGCCAGGGTGAACTGAGAGACCAGCAGCAACCCGCCGCCCACATCCGCCAGGGACAGATTCATCTTGCCCTCGGCGTCACTGAATACCCGATAGTTAAGCAGCTTATGCAGAAGTTTGTCGGCACTGGCACGGGTGTCGTCGGGTTCGACCGCCACCAGCACCAGCAAACCCTGATCCACCGCGCCGACTATTTCTCCCGCGATTTCGACCCGCGCACCGCGCACGCGCTGTAGCAGCCCCTTCATGCTTCTTCGGGCGGCAGATCGAGCAGGCGGCGGGCCATGTTGCTCGCGGCACGCACCAGCGCGTCGGTAATGCCTGGCTCGGAGGCGGCGTGGCCAGCATCGCGAATCACCTGCAGCTCGCTGTTCGGCCAGGCCTGATGCAATTCCCAGGCGTTGTCCAGCGGACAGATCACATCGTAGCGACCGTGAATGATCACCCCCGGCAGATGAGCGATCTTGCCCATGTCGCGGATCAGCTGGTTCGGCTCGAGGAACGCATTGTTGGTGAAGTAGTGGCATTCGATCCGCGCAATCGACAGGGCGCGCTGCGGTTCGGAGAACCGGTCGACCACCAGCGGGTTCGGCCGCAGGGTTGCGGTGCGCCCTTCCCACGTCGACCAGGCCTTGGCCGCGTGCATCTGGGCGATCTGATCGTTACCGACCAGGCGCTTGTGGAAAGCGCCGAGCAGATCGTCGCGCTCGTCCAGCGGGATCGGTGCGATGTAGTCCTGCCAGTAATCAGGAAACAGACGGCTGGCACCGGCCTGATAGAACCATTCGATTTCCTGCGGACGGCAGAGAAAGATCCCACGCAGGATCAGACCGTGTACGCGCTCGGGGTGGGTTTGCGCGTAGGCCAGCGCCAGGGTCGAGCCCCACGAACCGCCAAACAGCACCCATTTGTCGATGCCCAAGTGCTTGCGGATACGCTCGAGGTCGGCGACCAGATCCCAGGTGGTGTTGTTTTCCAGGCTGGCGTGGGGGGTGGAGCGTCCGCAGCCGCGCTGGTCGAAGGTGACAATGCGATACAGGTTCGGGTCGAAATAGCGACGGCTCTGCGCGTCGCAACCGGCGCCGGGACCACCGTGGATGAACACCACCGGCAAGCCTTCCGGCGAACCGCTTTCGTCGACGTACAGCGTGTGGGTGTCATCGACAGCCAGATCGTGCCGGGCATGGGGTTTGATCTGCGGAAACAATGTCTGCATTGCGTGCTCCGTAAGGGGTCGAGGTCATCCCTGGGGGGACTTCTATTATTCTGCCGTCCGGCATCATAAACCCGATTTACATCAATGAGCATGCCCGCACGCAGTCACAATTTGTCAGCCATGAACCTCAACAGGTTTTCGTAGAGCCGGTCGACCTCGGCGACCTGACCTCGCGCACGCAAACAACCGTGCACCAGCCCTTCGCCGTAATAAAGCGAAGCGTCGGTGCCGGCGCTGGCCAGTCGTTCAGCGTAGCCCACGCCGTCGTCGCGCAGCGGATCGAATTGCGCCACGGCGATCCAGGCTGGCGGCAATCCACTGAAATCGTCAGCGAGCAGCGGCATGGCATAAGCATCCGGCCGAGGGCTGCCGCGCAGGTATAACGCGTGATAGCTGTGCACATCATGGCTGCCGAGCAACGGTGCATCGGCGCATTCGCTGCGTGACGGCAACCGGTCGTCACCGCCAAGGCCGGGATAGATCAGCACTTGAGCCGCCGGCATCGCCTCGTCGGCATCGCGCAACGCCAGGCACAACGCGGCGGCGAGATTGCCACCGGCGCTGTCGCCGGCTACCAGCAGTTTCTGCGGGTCAAACCAGAACGGCCCGCTGCGCAACGCGCGCCAGACACTCAGGCAATCCTCGAACCCCGCCGGGTATGGCTGTTCTGGCGCCAGCCGATAATCCACCGCCACCACCATCGCACCCAGCGCCATGGCCAGTTCGAAACAGATGAAGTCGTGCGAGTCGAGCCCTCCGACGACCCAACCACCACCATGTAAGTACAACACGCAAGGCCAGCCGCTGACCGGTGGCTTGAGCGGCGGCCGATAGGAGCGCACCGGTACGCCGCTCAACTGGAAGTCGACGACCTCCAGCCCTGCGGGCCGTTCAGGGGTGAAGGCCCGACACATGGCGTCATAGGCCTGGCGCAGTCCTGCGAGACTGCTGTCATCACTGACGAAACTTTCGGTTCGGGTAACGAAGGCCGCCATGGCCGGCGTCAGCGGATAATGGCTCATCAGTTTTTCAGACTGGCCTGAACGGCCCCCACGCCATCCTTGCCATCGAAACTGCTGACCCCGGCCAGCCAGCGCTGCAGATCCTCGGGGTGTTCACGCAGCCAGTTCTTCGCCACTTCCTGCGGCGTCTTGCGCGCCATGATCGGTACCATCAGCTGGCTTTCCTGGGCGGCCGTGAACGTCAGGTTTTGCAGCAGGCGATGGACGTTCGGGCAACGTTCGGCGTAATCCGGCGCGGTCACGGTGGACACGGTGGCGGCGCCTTCGTTGGGGCCGTAGACGTCTTCGCTGCCGGTCAGGTAGGTGATCTTCATGTTGATGTTCATCGGGTGCGGGGTCCAGCCGACGAACACCACAAACTCTTTGCGATTCACCGCGCGTTGCACAGCGGCGAGCATGCCTGCCTCACCGGACTCGATGATCTTGAAATCCTTCAGACCGAAATGGTTGGTCTCGATCATGTTCTTGATGGTGGTGTTGGCCCCGCTGCCCGGCTCGATGCCGTAGATCTTGCCGCCCAACTGATCCTTGAACTTCGCGATGTCGGCAAAGGTTTTCAACCCGGCCGCCGCCACATAATCCGGTACCGCCAGCGTCGCCTGTGCATCCGCCAGACTCGGTTTGTCCAGGACTTTGACCTGGTTGGCAGCGAGGAAGGGCGCAATGTTGTTGTCCATCGCCGGTTTCCAGTAGCCGAGGAAGATGTCCAGACGCTTGTCGCGAATGCCGGCAAAGATGATCTGCTGCACTGCGCTGGTCTGCTTGCTGTCGTAGCCGAGACCATTGAGCAACACATCGGCCATGCCGCTGGTGGCGATCACGTCGGTCCAGTTGACCACGCCCATGCGCACGGTTTTGCAGGAGGCGTCGTCATTGGCCATGACGCCAGCGCTGAACAGCGCGCAGCCGGTGAAGATTAACGCACAACGAGTGAAGAGCTTTTTCATTCGGGGGTTCTCGTGCGGCAGCGGATTATTGTCAGGTCGGTGTCTGGTGCACCGTGGCCGCAACATTACGCAGGCGACGAGAGAGAAAGATGAACGGTGGCGACTGTGTTTTGCACAGCGGCGACCCGGACGGAACACCGCCCCCTCGTGGGAGCAAGCTTGCTCACGAATGCGGTGAATCAGTCACCTCATAATCGACTGACACGATGCTTTCGCGAGCAAGCTCGCTCTCACAGGGGGTTGTGGGTCTGTGTTCAGGCTTGGTAGTGGCTCTCGCCCCAGGCGAGCAAACCCTGCAGCAACGCCTTGAGCACCACCCGCGTCGGCTCCGCCAGATCGGCGCGGTAGCGGAACGGTTCGAACTCTTCCATGTAGGTGCTCTGGCACAGCTCCAGTTGCACGGCGTGGATGTGCTCGGCCGGGTTGCCGTAATGGCGGGTAATGTGGCCGCCCTTGAAGCGCCCGTTGAGCACGTGGCTGTAAGGGTCGTGACGGGCGCAGATGGCTTCCAGTTGCGTCGCCAGTTGTGGATCGCAACTGGCGCCGTTGAAGGTGCCGAGGTTGAAATCCGGCAGTTTGCCGTCGAACAGGTGCGGGATGACCGAGCGGATCGAGTGCGCGTCGAACAGCAGCGCATAGCCGAATTCAGCCTTCAGCCGCGCCAGTTCTTCCTGCAAGGTGCGGTGGTACGGCATCCAGATCTGTTCCAGGTACGTCGTGCGTTCTTCTTTCGACGGCTCCTTGCCTTCCTTGAACAACGGAATGCCATCGAACAGCGTTGCCGGATACAGCCCGGTGGTGGCGCCGGCGTACAGCGGTTTGTCGTCGGACGGGCGGTTCAGGTCGATGACGAACCGAGAGTACTCGGCGGCCAACGTGCTGGCGCCCAACGCCTCGGCAAAATCGTAAAGCTGCGGAATGTGCCAGTCGGTGTCCGGCAGGCTTTTCGCGTCCGGGATCAATCCGGCCTCGACCGCCGGGGTCAGACGTACGCCAGCGTGAGGCATGCTGATCAGCAACGGCACGCGACCTTGTTTGAAGTTCAGAACCTTATCCACAACCGCTCTCCTACAGACTTGATTCAACGCCGTGACGCACGACGCGTTTGTCCAGATCGCCCCCGAGCCAATAGGCCAGGTCCGCCGGGCGGTCGATCTGCCAGGCGACAAAATCCGCGACCTTGCCGACTTCAAGCGAGCCATGGGTGTCGGCCATGCCCAGCGCTTGCGCCGCGTGGAGGGTCACGCCGGCCAGGGCTTCTTCCGGGGTCATGCGGAAACAGGTGCAGGCCATGTTCAGCATCAGGCGCAACGACAGCGCCGGCGAGGTGCCGGGGTTGAGGTCGCTGGCGATGGCGATTTTCACCTTGTGCTTGCGCAGGGCGTCCATCGGCGGCAACCGGGTTTCGCGCAGGAAGTAGAACGCGCCCGGCAACAGCACCGCGACGGTGTCGGCTTTGGCCATGGCGATGGCGTCGTCTTCATCCATGAACTCCAGATGATCGGCGGACAACGCCTTGTAGCGCGCGGCCAGGCTGGAGCCATGCAGCGACGACAATTGTTCGGCATGCAGCTTTACCGGCAGACCGAGTTTCTGTGCGGTGATGAACACCCGCTCGACCTGCTCCGGCGAGAACGCCAGGTACTCGCAGAACGCATCTACGGCATCGACCAGACCTTCGGCGGCCAAAGCGGGAAGCATCTCGGCGCAGATGTGCTCGATGTAGTCGTCAGCGCGATCCTTGTACTCCGGCGGCAAGGCGTGGGCGGCCAGACAGGTGCTGCGCACGCTGATTGGCAGTTGCGCGGCGAGCCGGCGAATGACCCGCAGGATCTTGCGTTCACTGGCCAGATCCAGACCGTAGCCGGACTTCATCTCGACCGTGGTCACGCCGTCGCGCATCAGGCTTTTCAAACGCTTGGCGGCGCTGGCGAACAGCTCGTCTTCGCTCGCTTCACGGGTGGCGCGCACAGTGCTGGCGATACCGCCGCCCTGCGCCGCGATCTCGGCGTAGCTGACGCCTTGCAGGCGTTTCTCGAATTCGCCGCTGCGGTTGCCACCGAACACCGTGTGTGTGTGGCAGTCGATCAGGCCGGGGGTGACCCACGCGCCTTGCAAGTCGTTGACCGCCGGGTATTCGCCAGAGGGCAATTGATTGCGCGGGCCGATCCACTCGATGTGCGCACCGGACGTCACGATGGCCGCATCCTCGATGATCGAGTAGACGCCCTGCGCCATGGTTGCGACGTGGCAGTGTTGCCAGAGGGTTTTCATCCCAAGTCCTCGTCTTGTTCAAAATCGTATCGCTGGCAAGCCAGCTCCCACAGGTATTTGTGAGAGCGGGCTTGCCAGCGATGAGGGCCTTACAGGCTCGGCAGCAGCCTGGCTGGAACCAGCTCGGTCAGACACCGCGAAGCCAACAACTCGGTCGCCGCATTGATGTCCGGGGCAAAGAAGCGATCCTTCTCATAAAACGGCACTTCGCGCCGCAGAATCGCCCGCGCCTGTTCCAGCTTGGCCGAGGTCTTCAGACCGTTGCGCAGGTCCAGCCCCTGCACCGCCGCCAGCCACTCCACCGCGAGAATCCCGCGGGTGTTTTCGGCCATTTCCCACAGGCGCTTGCCGGCGGCCGGGGCCATCGACACGTGGTCTTCCTGGTTGGCCGAGGTCGGCAGGCTGTCGACCGAATGCGGATGGGCCAGCGCCTTGTTCTCGCTGGCCAGTGCCGCGGCGGTCACCTGAGCGATCATGAAGCCCGAGTTGACGCCGCCATTGGCCACCAGGAACGGCGGCAGTTGCGACATGTGCTTGTCCATCATCAGCGAGATGCGGCGCTCGCTCAGCGAGCCGATTTCAGCGATGGCCAGGGCCATGTTGTCGGCGGCCATGGCCACCGGCTCGGCGTGGAAGTTACCGCCGGAAATCACATCACCTTCAGCCGCGAACACCAACGGGTTGTCGGAGACGGCGTTGGCTTCGATGGCCAGCACTTCGGCGGCCTGACGGAACTGGGTCAGGCAAGCGCCCATGACTTGCGGCTGGCAGCGCAGCGAATACGGATCCTGCACCTTCTCGCAGTTCTGGTGCGAATCGGAGACTTCGCTGCGCTCGCCGAGCAGATCGCGATATGCGGCGGCTGCATCAATCTGGCCTTTCTGACCGCGAGCGGCGTGAATACGTGCATCGAACGGCGAGCGCGAACCGAGCACCGCTTCCACCGTCAGACCGCCGATTGCCAGCGCACCGGCAAACAGGTCTTCACCTTCAAACAGACCACGCAGGGCAAATGCGGTGGACACCTGAGTGCCGTTGAGCAGCGCCAGACCTTCTTTCGCCGCCAGGGTCAGCGGGGTCAGACCGGCGACTTTCAGCGCTTCGGTCGCCTCCATCCATTCACCCTTGTAGCGCGCCTTGCCCTCGCCGAGCAGCACCAGCGACATGTGCGCCAGCGGTGCCAGGTCACCTGAGGCGCCGACCGAACCTTTGAGCGGAATGTGCGGGTACACCTCGGCGTTGATCAGTGCGATCAGCGCGTCGATCACCACGCGGCGGATGCCGGAGAAACCACGGCTGAGGCTGTTGACCTTGAGCATCATGATCAGCCGCACCAGTTCATCGCTGATCGGCTGACCGACGCCGGCGGCATGCGACAGCACCAGCGAGCGCTGGAGGTTTTCCAGGTCTTCACTGGCGATGCGGGTCGAGGCCAGCAGGCCGAAACCGGTGTTGATGCCGTAGGCGGTACGGTTCTCGGCGAGGATCTGCTCGACACACGCAACGCTGGCCTCGATCTGCGCGGAGGCGCTGTGGTCGAGGGTCAGCTTGACCGGTTGCTGATAAACGTCACGCAGTTGGGCCAGGCTCAATTGGCCGGGAATCAGGTTCAGCGCAGTCATTTAAATGCTCCTGTTTAGGCATTGTTATTAACTACCAGTCGCTCCGGAGCATTCCGTTATCCGTCGTTTCTCGTCTTGTGGACGATCCACGCCTTGGCACGCTGGTATGGGTATTGTCAGTGCAGATTCGGTAATACGTTGTGCAGCGAATCCGGGTGTTTCAGAACGCTTGCGGCGGCAGCGATGTCCGGCGCCAGCCAGCGATCCTGATCGTAGGCCGGGACGGTTTCACGCAGCAGGCGCCACGCCCGGTCGGTGCCCGCGCCAAAGCGCTGCGCCTTGAGAAATTCAAAGGCCTGCGCCGCCAGCAGGTACTCGATGGCGAGGATCTGCGTGCAGTTTTCGAGGGCACGGTGCAGCTTCAGCGCAGCGCTGGTGCCCATGCTCAAGTGGTCTTCCTGCAGGCCCGAGGTGACGTAGTTGTCGAGCACCGCCGGTTGCGCCAGTTGGCGGTTCTCGGCACACAGCGAGGCGGCGACGTATTGCACGATCATCATCCCGGAGTTCACCCCCGGATTGGCCACCAGAAACGCCGGCAGACCGCTGACGTGCGGGTTGACCAGGCGATCGAGGCGACGCTCGGCAATCGAGCCGATTTCAGCCATGGCAATCGCCAGCAGATCCGCTGCCATCGCCACTGACTGGCCGTGCGGGTTAGCCTGCGACATCACCCGGAAGTTGTCCGGCGTGCCCAGCAGCAACGGGTTATCGGTGCAGCCATTGAGTTCGGCTTCCACCTGCCTGATCGCATGTTCCAGTTGATCGCGCGCTGCGCCGTGCACCTGCGGGATCGAGCGGATGCTCAGTGCATCCTGAGTGCGAATGCCCTTGCTGGTCGCGATCACTTCACTGCCATCGAGTAACGCACGCAGATTGCTCCCGACCTGCTGCATGCCCGGGTGCGGCTTGAGGGCGATGATCTCGGCGTCGAACGCGGCGATCTGACCGCGCTGGGCTTCGAAGCTCATGGCGCCGATCACGTCGGCCCATTGCACCAGGCGCGTCGCATCGGCAATCGCCAGGCAGCTGAGGCCAGTCATGCACGGCGTGCCGTTGACCAGGCACAAACCGTCCTTCGCGCCGAGCTGCACCGGTTGCAGGCCTTCTTCGGCCAGCGCCTGCTGCGCCGAGATGATTTGCCCGCGATAGCTGACATGGCCCACGCCCAGCAGCGCGATGCCGATGTGCGCCATGTGCGTCAGGTAACCCACCGAGCCTTGCGCCGGCACCTGCGGGGTGATGCCACGATTGAGCAGCGCCAGCAACGCTTCGACCACGCGGCGATGAATACCGGACTTACCATGGCTGTAGTTGTGAATCGCCGCGCAGATGATCGCGCGGGTCTGCTCATCGGGCAGCACCGGGCCGACACCGCAGGCGTGGCTGAGCAAAGTATTGCGCGAGAGCTGGCTGAGTTGTTCGTCTTTCAACGAGACGTTGGACAGACCACCCAGACCGGTATTGACGCCATAAGCGCGCTCGCCGCTTTCGACGATGCGCTGGACGATGCCCTGAGCGTTTTCGATGCGTGCCCAGGTTTCGCTCGACAGCTCCAGTTTTGCGCCATGACGGGCGACGGCGACCACGTCCTGCCAATGCAGGGGGTTGCCGGTGATGATGATGATTTTTTCAGCCTGGGACATCTAAAACCTCATGCCTATTCTGTTGATACACCCTGTGGCGAGGGGATTTATCCCCGATGGGCTGCGCAGCAGCCCCAAAACCTTCAGCCAGGATGTTTCAGGTGCACCGCATGCAATGTTTGGGGGCGGCTTCGCCACCCATCGGGGATAAATCCCCTCGCCACAAAGGCAATCCATTTCAGACTACCGCCGCCCGCCGCTGCACGAACCGGTCAACATACTCATCCGCCGGCGAATGCAGGATCTCTCTCGGGGTGCCGACCTGAATCAGGCGGCCGTCCTTGAGGATCGCGATGCGGTTGCCGATGCGCACGGCCTCGTCGAGGTCGTGGGTAATGAAGACGATGGTTTTGTGCAGGGTCTTTTGCAGCTCCAGCAACTGGTCCTGCATCTCGGCGCGGATCAGCGGATCGAGCGCACTGAACGCTTCGTCCATCAGGATGATGTCGGTATCTGCCGCCAGTGCCCGGGCCAGCCCCACACGCTGGCGCATGCCGCCGGAGAGCTGATGCGGGTATTTGTTTTCGTAGCCTTTGAGGCCCACGGTGTTGATCCAGTGCAGCGCACGTTCGGCGCACAGTTGCTTGCTCTCGCCGCGCACTTTCAGGCCGTAGGCGACGTTCTCGATCACGGTCTTGTGCGGCAGCAGGCCGAAGCTCTGGAACACCATGCTGATCTTGTGCCGGCGAAATTCGCGCAGCGCTTCCATGTCGTATTGCAGGATGTCCACGCCGTCGACCAGGATCGCGCCGCTGGTGGGGTCGATCAGGCGATTGAAGTGGCGCACCAGCGTCGACTTGCCCGAGCCGGACAGCCCCATGATCACGAAGATCTCGCCAGTGCCGATGCTCAGTGACAGGTCATTGACCCCGACCACGCAACCGGTTTCGTTCAGCACCTGATCCTTGGTCTTGCCCTGGCCAACCATTGCCAGTGCGTCCTTGGCGCGGTTGCCGAAAATCTTGAAGACGTTTTTGACTTCGATCTTGCTCACGGTTGCGTTGTTCATTTGCTCACCTCATGCCGTGGCCGACCGTACGCCTGAGTAATGCGGTCGATGACCACTGCGAGAATCACGATCGCCAGACCGGCTTCGAGGCCGCGTCCGACGTTGAGGGTCTGAATGCCCACCAGTACGTCTTCACCCAGACCTCGGGCGCCGATCATCGAGGCGATCACCACCATCGACAGGGCCATCATCGTGGTCTGGTTGATCCCGGCCATGATGCTCGGCAGGGCCAGCGGCAGTTGCACACCGAACAGTTGCTGCCAGCGGTTGGCACCGAAGGCGTTGATCGCTTCCATCACTTCACCGTCGACCTGGCGAATGCCCAGATCGGTCAGGCGGATCAACGGCGGCGCGGCATAGATCACCGTGGCGAAAATCGCCGGGACCTTGCCCAGGCCGAACAGCATCAGCACCGGAATCAGGTACACGAAGCTGGGCATGGTCTGCATGATGTCGAGCAGCGGCATCAGCACCGAACGCAGGCGATTGCTGCGCGCCGAGAGAATCCCCAGCGGAATGCCGATCAGCACCGAAATGATCGTCGCGACCATCATCAGCGCCAGCGTCTGCATGAGTTTGTCCCACAGGCCGACAGCGCCCACCAGGAACAGCAGACCGACGATGACGGCGGTGGTCACGACTTTACGCGTGGCGTGCCAGGCGACCACACCGACGATCGCCAGCATCAACCACCACGGCGCCGCACGCAGCAGGCCTTCGAGGTTGACGATGGCCCACAGCAGCGTGTCCGAGATGTGGCGGAACACATCACCATAATTGGTGACCAGCGAATCGACCCAACCGTTGACCCAGTCGGCGATGGAAAAGGTAAAGCTTTCGGGAAACATAAGCGGCTCTCAATCAGAAATCTCAATCAAGCGATGACGGCATATCTCCCGGCCAGCCTCACGGTTGACCGGGAGGTATCGACCTACAGCGCCGCGTCGATTTTCTTGGCTGCGTCGTCACTGACCCACGCGTGCCAGACCTCAGGATGTTCCTTGAGGAAGATTTTCGCCAGTTTTGGCGACTCGATACGTTCCTTCGCCATGCGGCCCAGGTTCTGGTTCAGCAGATCAATCGGCAGATTGACTTTTTCCAGCACGGCCACCAGTTCCGGCGCCTGTTCGTGGAAGGTTTTCGACAGACCGACCTTGATGCTCACGCTCTTGTCGACGCCCGGTTTTTCTTCAAGTTTGACCGCGTCGATCTGGCCCATCAGCGGGGTTGGCGACCAGTAGTAGAACAGGATCGGCTCGCCACGCTTGTAGCTCGACAGCACCGCCGCATCCAGCGCCGGGCCGGTGCCCGGACGGAAGTTGGTGTAGCTGTTTTCCAGGCCGTAGCTCTTGAGCATTTCGCTGTTGTCCAGCTCACAGGTCCAGCCCGCCGGGCAGTTGTAGAAACGGCCCTTGGACGGCTCTTCGGCGTCCTTGAAAATCGTCGCGTATTTGCCCAGATCAGCAATGTTTTTCAGGTCCGGGGCTTTTGCCTCGATCTTGCGTTTGGCATCGCCTTCGATCACGTAGCGCGGCACGTACCAGCCTTCGATAGCGCCGACGATCGGGGCGCCGACACCGACGACTTTGCCGGCCTTCTCAGCCTTGTTCCAGACTTCGCTGCGACCGACCCACTCTTCGGCGAACACTTGAATGTCGTTGCTGCTCAAGGCGTTCTCCATGGTGATGGAGTTGCCCGGCAGGCTGTCGGTCTTGCAGTCGTAACCTTTCTCCAGCACCACTTGCAGCACGTCGGTCAGCAACATGCCGCTTTCCCAGTTCAGGCCGGCGAATTTCACCGGTTTGCCGGATTCGCACCAGCCGGCCGCCTGGGTGGCGCCGGCACTGGCCAGCAGGCCCATGGACAGCAGTGTGGTGAGCAGGGTCTTGTTCGATTTCATTATTGCGACGCTCCTAATCATGAATTGGCTTACGGCAGTCAAGAGGCATCCAGCCCTGTCCACGTCCAATCAGGCCTGCGCCGCAGCGCGCCCGGCCCCACTTTTTTCAGGTTGTACAGCACTGTTCTGCTCGAGCGGCAAAATCAGTTGATCAGGCACCGAGCCGTGCCATTTTTTCGCGCACAGGTAATACAGCGCGGCAGGCAGCACCAGGCCGATGATCCAGGAAATATCCACGTCGCCGAGGGCAGCCACCAGCGGGCCGGTGTAGAACTTGGTGGAGATGAACGGCAGCTGCACCAGCACACCGAACACATAGACGCTGATCCCGAGCAGGTTCCAGCGGCCATAGCGACCATTCGGATCGGCCAGCGCCGGCACGTCATAGCGCTCACGAGTGATGCAGTAGTAGTCGACCAGGTTGATCGCGCTCCATGGCGTGAAGAACGCCAGCAGGAACAGGATGAACGACTTGAACGCACCGAGGAACGAATGCTGGCCAAGCAGTGCGATCAGGGTCGCCGCACCGACAATCACCAGCACGAACACCAGACGCTGCAGGCGGGTGACCGTCAAATGCCCACGGAAGCCGCTGATGATCGTGGCGATGCACATGAAGCTGCCGTAAGAGTTCAACGTCGAGATGGTGACCTTGCCGAAGGCGATGCTGAAGTACAGCAGCGCCGCCGTGGCACCGGTGCCGCCCAGCCCGACGATGTAAGCCACTTCATGCCCGGCGAACTGGCCGTTGGCCGACGCCGCGGCGAATACGCCGAGGACCATCGCCACCTGCGCGCCGATGACCGAACCTGCGCCAGCGGCAAAGAAGGTTTTCACCGAGGAAACCTTGCTCGGCAAGTAACGCGAATAGTCCGCCACATACGGGCCGAAGGCGATCTGCCAGGACGCCGCGAGCGACACCGCCAGCAGGAAGCTGCTCCAGCTGAAGTGGCGGATCTGCAACAGGGCGCCCACATCCACCTGACTCAGCAGGCGGCTGAACAGATACACGAAGGCAATCACGCCAATGACGCTGGCGACACGCCCGATCCAGTGGATCACCCGATAACCGAGCACGGTGACCACCACGATGACACTGGCGAACAGCAGGATGCCGACGGTGTCGCTGACCCCGAATAACTGGCCCAGCGCCTGGCCGGAAAGCACCGTACCGGTGGCGGTGAAACCCAGGTACATCAGGCACACCAGCACGATCGGGATCGCCGCGCCATACACGCCGAACTGCACCCGGCTGGAAATCATCTGCGGCAGGCCAAGCTTCGGCCCTTGCGCCGCGTGCAGCGCCATCACGCCGCCGCCGAGCAGTTGACCGATCAACAGACCGATCAACGACCAGAACACATCACCGCCCTGCACCACGGCCAAGGCCCCGGTAACAATCGCGGTGATTTGCAGATTCGCACCCATCCACAGGGTGAACTGGCTCAACAGACGACCGTGTCTTTCCGCTTCCGGGATGTAGTCGATCGAACGCCTTTCGATCAACGGTTTGTTACCTGCACGATCGGGGGTTACAGCCATGATTCAACCTCTGTGGATTGTTTTGATTGTTCTCTCGGGCCTACTCGAACCCTTGTGGGAGCTGGCTTGCCAGCGATGACGTCGGCACCTTCAATATCTATTCCGGCAATGCCACCGCTATCGCTGGCAAGCCAGCTCCCACAGGAATCTGTGTTACTTGCCGCCGGTAATCATTGGCAGGTTCAGCCCCTGCTCCTTCGCGCAGTCGATGGCGATCTGGTAGCCGGCATCGGCGTGACGCATGACGCCAGTGGCCGGGTCGTTGTGCAGCACGCGCGCAATACGCTCGGCCGCTTCGTCGGTCCCGTCGCAGACAATCACCATGCCCGAGTGCTGCGAGAAGCCCATGCCCACGCCACCACCGTGGTGCAGCGAGACCCAGGTCGCGCCGCTCGCGGTGTTCAGCAGCGCATTGAGCAGTGGCCAGTCGGAGACAGCGTCGGAACCGTCCTGCATCGATTCGGTTTCGCGGTTCGGGCTGGCGACCGAGCCGGAGTCGAGGTGGTCGCGACCGATCACGATCGGTGCCGACAGCTCGCCGCTGCGCACCATTTCGTTGAACGCCAGGCCGAGCTTGGCGCGCAGGCCCAGGCCGACCCAGCAGATACGTGCCGGCAGACCCTGGAAGCTGATGCGCTCGCGGGCCATGTCCAGCCAGTTGTGCAGGTGCGCGTCGTCCGGGATCAGCTCTTTGACTTTGGCGTCGGTCTTGAAGATGTCCTGCGGATCACCCGACAGCGCCGCCCAACGGAACGGGCCGATGCCACGGCAGAACAGTGGGCGAATGTAGGCCGGGACGAAGCCCGGGAAGTCGAACGCGTTTTCCACGCCCTCTTCCTGCGCCATCTGACGGATATTGTTGCCGTAGTCGAAGGTCGGAATGCCTTGCTTCTGGAAGTCCAGCATCGCTTTGACGTGAACCGCCATCGATTGCTTGGCGGCTTTGATCACGGCGGCCGGCTCGGTCTTGGCGCGGGCGCGGTACTCGTCCCAGGTCCAGCCCGCCGGCAGGTAGCCGTTCAGTGGGTCGTGGGCGCTGGTCTGGTCGGTGACCATGTCCGGACGCACGCCGCGCTTGACCAGTTCCGGGAGGATTTCTGCGGCGTTACCCAGCAGGGCGATGGAGATCGCTTTGCCTTCGGCGGTGTATTTGGCGATGCGCGCCAGGGCGTCGTCGAGGTCTTTGGCTTGCTCGTCGACATAACGGCTTTTCAGGCGGAAATCGATGCTCACCTGCTGGCATTCGATGTTCAGCGAGCAGGCACCGGCCAGGGTTGCAGCCAATGGCTGTGCGCCGCCCATGCCGCCCAGACCCGCGGTCAGGACCCACTTGCCTTTGAGGTTGTCGTTGTAGTGCTGGCGGCCGGCTTCGACGAAGGTTTCGTAGGTGCCCTGAACGATGCCCTGGCTGCCGATGTAGATCCAGCTGCCGGCGGTCATCTGGCCGTACATGGCCAGGCCTTTGGCGTCGAGTTCGTTGAAGTGTTCCCAGCTCGCCCAGTGCGGCACCAGGTTGGAGTTGGCGATCAATACGCGCGGGGCGTTGCTGTGAGTCTTGAACACGCCGACCGGTTTGCCCGACTGCACCAGCAGGGTTTCGTCGTCATTCAGGTGGGTCAGGCTTTCGACGATCTTGTCGTAGCACTCCCAGTTACGCGCGGCGCGACCGATACCACCGTAAACCACCAGCTCTTTCGGGTTCTCGGCCACTTCCGGGTCGAGGTTGTTCATCAGCATGCGCAGCGGCGCTTCGGTCAGCCAGCTCTTGGCGGTCAGCTTGTTGCCGCGTGCAGCGCGGATCTCGACGTCACGGTATTTAGTAGGTTTTGTGTCAGTCACGAAAAAGACTCCTCAGCGATCAATTCAAACCAACCCTGGCAGTGGGCAAGCAGCCTGCGCGCCTCAATGCGCGACAAGCGAATCAGTGGACGCTGCGGACTTATACGCATACGTCTTTACTTGTACATACAAGCATATGCAATCAAGCGGCCAACTCACTGAAGAGCCGTTCAAGAAAAATCTCGAACAGGGCTACAGAGCGCTGGAAACAAGGGTTGTGGCGCGGATGAAATTTTTTGCAGGGGAGAATTGAGGTCGCGGGGGAGCGTTACGAACCCGTGGCTTTGCGCCACGCTGGGGCGTTCGGTAACAAGTTGGTGCGCTGAGGGAAACAGGAATTGAAATGCAATTGTGGTGAGGGGATTTATCCCCGATGGAGCGCGTAGCGGTCCCAAAAGGTCTGCTGCGCCGCCATCGGGGATAAATCCCCTCACCACAGGAGTGTTACCAGAGTTGGATCAGCGCGCCGTCAGCTCGATCACGCAGCACGCGGCATTGACCGCGACTTCAACCAGACCGGTGTTACCGTCCAGCTGCAGGCAATCATGTCGGGCCAGTTGCGCAGTGCTGTCACCGACCCGCATTTGCAGCAGCTCGCTGACACTGAACACCAGCACCGTCGAGGCCGAGCTGAAAAACCGCTGTTCACCGTCCAGCCACTGCAACCGCGCGTGGTAACGCTGCGGTGCGTAAATCAGGTTGAAGTCGCGTATCGCACCGCCGAGCAAGGTGCAGGACACCTGGCTTTCGCCGCTGAACGCAAACGGGTCCAGCGGTAACAGTGGACGCGTGTCGTCACCATCGACGCACAAGGTCATGCCGTCACCCTGCAAGACGGTGATCACTCGCTGGTAACCGCTGAAGGTGGAGAAACCGCCCGACTCGGCAATGTCGGCAATCGACAGACGCCAGCCAAAACCATCCAGGCCAGCACCGGCGTCACGGGTGATCTCTTCGGTGCTGCCGCCGCCGTTTTTCCACGGCATGCGCGGGTAACCTTCGGCGCGTAAAACTTTCACTTCACTGCTCATTTATGAAAGCGTCCTTCCAGACGATGACGGGAACCTGGGTGAATCAAACGCGCGGCGGTCACCGGCTGACGCCCCGACCACGTACGACGACGGATCAACAGGCACGGCTCGCCTTTCTCGATCTGCAACAACTTGCACTCGGACGGCTCGGCGAGGATCGCTTCGACCACGTGCTCGCCTTCAGTCAACGGCGCGACTTGGTTGAGATAGGCGTACGGGGTTTGCAGAGTGAAATCCTGCTTGAGGTATTCCGGAGCGACCAGCGCGTTGACGAAACGGTCTTCGATTTGCACCGGAATGTCGTTTTCGTAATGCACGATCAGCGAATGGAAGACCTTCTGCCCTTCGCGCATGTCCAGCGCCAACGCGCGCTCGGAGCCGGCGGCCTCTTCTTCGAGGGTGATCACCTGACAGGTGTGGCGATGCCCACGGGAAGCAATTTCGTCGGCGATGTTGTGCACTTCGAACAGCGCAGACTGGCTCTTCGGTTCGGCGACAAACGTGCCGACACCTTGCATGCGCACCAGCAGGCCGTCGGCGGTCATTTCGCGCAGCGCGCGGTTGATGGTCATGCGGCTGAAACCGAGCTGGCTGACCAGTTCGCTTTCCGACGGCACGCGGTAGTGCGGTGGCCAGTTACCGCTGTCGATCTGCTGGGTGATCATCTGTTTGACGCGGGCGTACAAGGGCGCCGGACTGTCGCCCAGGTTCGCGGCCAACGGGGAGACTGGAGGCGGAGTCGGCACGGTGGATCCCTGTTCATTGGATGAAGGTTGCTAGCTTGCCGGAGTTTACCGGGCAGGCAAACGTCTGTATATGTATATACAAATAACACACGATGGGGTGCTGAACCATGTCCGCTTTCTTTGCCGAACGCGCGCTGCTGCCTAACGGATGGGCCAACCATGTACGTCTCGAAGTCAGTGCCGATGGCATGCTGACCCGAATCCAGGCCGATTCCACCGCAGATGGCGCCGAGCGGCTGAGCGGTCCGCTGCTGCCGGGCATGCCCAATCTGCACTCCCACGCCTTCCAGCGCGCGATGGCGGGACTGGCCGAAGTGGCTGGCAATCCCAACGACAGCTTCTGGACCTGGCGTGACCTGATGTATCGGCTGGTCGGAAAAATCAGCCCGGAGCAACTCGGCGTGATTGCCCGTCAGCTGTACATCGAAATGCTCAAGGCCGGTTACACCTCGGTTGCTGAATTCCACTATGTGCACCACGACAATAACGGTCAGCCGTATGCCGATCCGGCCGAGCTGGCACTGCGCATCAGCCAGGCAGCGAGCGACAGCGGCATCGGTCTGACCCTGTTGCCGGTGCTTTACAGCCATTCCGGATTCGGCGGCCAAACGCCCAATGACGGGCAGCGCCGCTTTATCAACAGCACCGAAAACTATCTGAACCTGCAAGCGCGCCTGCAGCCGCTGCTGGCTCAGCAAAAAGCGCAATCGCTGGGGCTGTGCTTCCACTCGTTGCGCGCGGTCACCCCGCAACAGATCAGCGAAGTGCTGGCGGCAAGCGACAAACAGTGCCCGGTGCACATTCACATTGCCGAGCAGCAGAAGGAAGTCGATGACTGCCTGAGCTGGAGCGGTCGCCGGCCGCTGCAATGGCTCTATGAAAACACCGAAGTCGATCAGCGCTGGTGCCTGGTTCACGCGACCCACGCCAATCCCGAGGAAGTCACGCTGATGGCCAAGAGTCGCGCAATCGCCGGCCTGTGCCTGACCACCGAAGCTAACCTCGGCGACGGAATTTTCCCGGCGGTGGATTTCCTCGCGCAGGGCGGACGCATGGGCATCGGTTCCGACAGCCATGTGTCGCTCAGCGTGGTCGAGGAGTTGCGATGGCTGGAGTACGGCCAGCGTCTGCGCGACCAGCGGCGCAACCGTTTGTATGGCGCGGATCAGCCGATGGTCGGGCGCACGTTATATGACGCGGCGCTGGACGGCGGGGCGCAGGCGTTGGGGCAGCCGATTGGCGCGCTGGAAGTCGGCAAGCGTGCCGACTGGATCGTGCTCGATGGCAATGATCCGTATCTGGCCACGGCCAGTGGTGACGGGATTTTGAATCGCTGGTTGTTTGCTGGCGGCGATCGTCAGGTACGCGATGTATTGGTCAATGGCCAGTGGGTGGTGCGCGATGGCCGGCATGCAGGCGAAGAGGAAAGCGCACGCGCCTTCACCCAGGTTCTGCGCGAACTTTTAGGCTGACACAAAACAAAAATGTGGGAGCGAGCCTGCTCGCGAAAGCGGTGTATCAGCAACATTTTCGTTAACTGACACACCCTCTTCGCGAGCAGGCTCGCTCCCACATTTGATTGGTGGTGGTCTTTAATTCGAAGTCTTCGCCATCTGCCGATCCGACGCTCGCCAGATCAGTCGCGTGGTGTCGTAACCCTGCTGACGCGCCTTGCTCAGCAACTCCTCACGCACCACACCGTTGACGGTCGGCGTGCGGGACAGCAACCACATGTACTTGCGGCTCGGGTCGCCGACGATAGCGGTCTTGTAGTCGTCGCTGACGTACAACACCCAGTATTCGCCTTTCGCCACTCCCGGAATCAAACGCGAGAACCAGGTATCGAATTCGACCCACAACTTGTCGGTCTTGCCCGGCACCTGTGGATAAGCCTTGCCTTTGGCTTCTTCCCATTGCCAGTCGGCGGTCAGGCAACGATTGAGCACGTCGACATTACCGTCCGGCCTGAGCGAATAATGGGCTTCGGATTGCGCGCAGTTGCGCTGGAAGTACATCGGCAGTCGCGCCAGTTCGTACCAAGTACCCTGATAACGCTTGAGGTTGACACTGTGAGCCGTCTTGGGCGCCAGCGGATCTTCACCGTGAGTGGCGCAGCCGGCCAGTACCAGGCCGGCAAAAAGGACGAACAATAACCGCTTCATTATTTTTCTCCCGTGGGCGCTTGGCCCCGGTTTACTTCAGGCCTTGGCCAGAAAACATCAGCACTTTGTCACCGGCGTACTGCACGCTGATAAAGCTGTTTTTGTCGCCCCAGGTGCAACTGGACATGCCGAGCGCACCCGAACAGTCGGTGGGTTTGCCGAGCAGCGTCTCAACTTCGGCTTTGGCCATGCCGGCCGAAAGCTTGGAATAGTTTTCCTGATTGACCTTGCTGCACGCGGCCAACAGCACGCAAAAAGTCAGAAGGGCGATAGATCGCAGCGACATGAAGTAACTCCTGGAGCGGAAGGGGGATGGCATGGTGCCAACCAGAAGCTTAGAAGAGAAAACCCTCATCTGGTTCCCTTCAGAAATGGCTATTTATCGCTCCGCTCGTCTGGCATTTACCGGCAAATCAGACACTTTCTGCGGCTATTGAGCATTTCGTCGCATTTCACCAAAGACGCCTAATCTTTGGCGCACCGCGGTCGAAATAAGAGCAGCGCAAAGCCCCCGAGTGTGGCAAATTGCCGCCCTTTCTCGACCAGCCCCTTCGCGGTAGTTCATTCGATGACCAGAAACATGAAATTCAGCCACAAGATCTTGTTGGCTGCCGCCCTCGTGGTGGCCGTTGCGTTCGCCTGTTTCATTTTTTTCAACGACTATCGACAACGCGAAGCCCTGAGCAGCAGCACCGAAGCCTCGATGCAGGAGTTGGGGAGTCTGACGACCAGCAACATCCAGACCTGGCTGGAGAGCCGCATCCAGTTGCTGCAATCGCTGTCGCAGCAGGTCGCCGCCGACGGCAGCGCCCCGGCCAGCCTCAAGCGCATCATCGACCTGCCCGCCTACACCGGCAATTTCCAGCTCAGCTATTTCGGCGGCGCTGACGGCGTGATGTTCTCGGTTCCCGCCGGTAATCGTGCGCCGGATTACGACCCGCGCGCCCGTGGCTGGTACAAGGCCGCCAACAGTGCGCAGCAGACCATCGTCACCGAACCCTACATCGCCGCTTCGTCGGGCAAACTGGTGATCACCGTTGCCACCCCGGTGCAGCGTCAAGGCCAGATGATCGGTGTGGCCGGCGCGGATATCGACCTGACCAGCGTCAGCGCGATCATCAATTCGCTCAACTTCGGTGGCCACGGCCATGCGTTCATCGTCAGCGCCGATGGCAAGATCCTGATTCACCCGGACAGCAAACTGGTGCTGAAAACCCTTGCCGAGGCTTATCCGAACGGTGCGCCGAAAGTCAGCCCGGGCCTGAAAGAAGTCGAATTCGACGGCAAGACCCAACTGATTTCGTTCACCCGCGTCAACGGCGTGCCATCGGCTGACTGGTACGTGGCGCTGGTGCTGGACAAGGACACCGCGTTCTCGATGCTCAGCGAATTCCGCACCTCGGCGCTGATCGCCATGGTCATTGCCGTGGTGATCATCATCGCCCTGCTCGGCATGCTGATCCGCGTGCTGATGCAACCGCTGCTGACCATGGGCCGTGCCATGCACGACATCGCTGAAGGCGAAGGCGACCTGACCAAGCGGCTGGTGATCCACGGCCACGACGAATTTGGCGCGCTGGGCCTGTCGTTCAACCGCTTCGTCGAGCGTATTCATACCTCGATCCGCGAAGTGTCGTCGGCCACCGGGCAAGTCAACGAAGTCGCCCTGCGAGTGGTCGCGGCCTCGAACTCGTCGATGTACAACTCCGACCAGCAGGCCAGCCGCACCAACAGCGTGGCCGCGGCGATCAACCAGCTCGGCGCCGCCGCCCAGGAAATCGCCCAGAACGCCGCTCTCGCCTCGCAGCACTCCAGCGATGCACGCAGCCTGGCGGTCGACGGTCAGCAGGTTGTGGATAAAACCATTCACGCGATGCAGCAGTTGTCGGCAAAAATCAGCGACTCCTGCGGCAACATCGAAACCCTCAATAGCAACACGGTGAACATCGGCCAGATTCTGGAAGTGATCACCAGCATCTCGCAGCAGACCAACCTGCTGGCGCTCAACGCCGCGATCGAGGCGGCCCGCGCCGGTGAGGCTGGTCGAGGTTTCGCCGTGGTCGCTGACGAAGTGCGCAACCTCGCCCACCGCACTCAGGATTCGGCGCAGCAAGTGCAGAAGATGATCGAAGAGCTGCAAGTCGGCGCGCGTCAGGCGGTGAGCATCATGACCGAGAGCCAGCGCGAGAGCGAAAGCAGCGTCGGCATCGCCAACCAGGCCGGCGAACGCCTGGGCAGCGTGACCCAACGCATCGGCGAGATCGACGGGATGAACCAGTCGGTGGCTACCGCGACTGAGGAACAGACGGCTGTGGTCGAGTCGATCAACGTCGACATCAACGAGATCAACACGCTGAATCAGGAAGGTGTCGAGAACCTGCAGGCAACCTTGCGCGCTTGCTCGGATCTGGAGCAGCAGGCGGCACGCTTGAAGCAGCTGGTAGGCAGCTTCAGGATCTAAGGCGCGGCCACCGGCGTCTTCGCGAGCAGGCTCGCTCCCACAGGTATTTATGAACGACACATATCCCCTGTAGGAGGCCGCCTGCGGCGATGACGGCTTTAGCGACGATTGAACGTTGAGTTGAAATACGCTGGTCAGCTCGCACTGACGATGGACTGAATTAAGACTAAACTCAGTCCTATTCAATTTGGGCGAGTATCAAACATGAAGCTTTCATCGCAAATCAAACCGATCAGCTACCTCAAAAGTCATACAGCGGAGATCGTCAAGTCGATCACTGAAAGCCGTGAGCCATTGGTCATTACCCAAAATGGTGAAGCCAAGCTTGTAGTTATGGACGTGAAAAGCTTTGAGGAGCAGGAAGACACAATGGCTTTGCTGAAGCTATTGGCAATGGGCAATCGGGAGATTGAGGAGGGCAAGTATCGAGACGCTGAGGACGTTTTCGCGGACTTGGACAGAGCCGACCATCAATGAGTTTAAAGGTCGTTATTCTTCAGTCCGCACAAACAGATCTCAAAGAACTCCGTACCTACCTTATCAAACAGTTCTCGAGTCAGACGTGGCAGAGTACCTACGCTGATCTCAAGATCGCCATTCTGGGTCTCGCAGACCTTCCTTATTCCGGTTCAATCCCCGAGGAAATCGAGAAGCTCAATCTTGGTCAATACCGACAAATCATTTCCGGGATGAACCGAGTCATTTACGAAGTCAGGGAAAAAACCGCCTTCGTTCATATCATTGCCGACTCAAGAAAAAGCCTGCCTTCACTTTTGATGAAGAGACTGTTGAACGGCAATCCTTGAATTCAACAAATCAGAACCGTGACCCAGGCTGACTGAGAAACGCCAACTCCTCAGCCGTCGACTCCCGTCCCAACACCGCATTGCGATGCGGAAACCGTCCAAACCGTGCAATCACTTTCCGGTGCCGCTCGGCATAGTCCAGGTTATCGGCAAACACCGCCCGCTCGCCCTCCGGCTGTTCAGCCAGCAGATCCATAAACCGCGAAACGGCTTCGTTCTGCACCGCGAGGTTTTCGCAGTGTTCGAACACCAGATAAATGAATACCCGCTGAATCGGCTCCAGTTGCCGATCGAAATCCGCCGCAATGCCTTGCGCGACAAGTTTCTGCGCGCGCAGATCACCGGAAAAGGCTTTGGGTGTATCGCGAAAGATCATGCGTGGCAGTTGATCGAGCAGCAGCACCACCGCCAGCCAACCTTCGGGACGTTGCGTCCACTCGGTCAATTCACCAGCGAGGGCCTGATCGACAAAGACCCCGAAACGCTCACGCGCTTCGAGGTCTTGGCGGTCTTTCTTGCCGAACCACAATGTACCCTTCTCAGCCGATATCTCGCGCGGTGATTCGGCGTGTCCGAACCACCAATCGAGCAGCGGCTGCCAGGGCGCGTTCACGGCTTATTCCTTGTGGTAAGCCGTGGCGCGGGCGACTTCTTCTTTCGAGCCGAGGAACACCGCTACGCGCTGGTGCAGGCCTTCGGGCTGAATGTCGAGGATGCGCTGGTGACCGTCGGTGGACGCGCCGCCGGCCTGTTCCACCAGGAACGACATCGGGTTGGCTTCGTACATCAGACGCAGTTTGCCCGGCTTGGATGGCTCACGGCTGTCGCGTGGGTACATGAACAGACCACCACGGGTCAGGATGCGGTGCACGTCAGCCACCATCGCCGCGACCCAGCGCATGTTGTAGTTCTTCTTCAGCGGGCCTTCTTCGCCGGCCAGCAGTTCGCTGACGTAGCGTTGTACCGGGGCTTCCCAGTGGCGCTGGTTGGACATGTTGATCGCGAATTCCTGGGTGGTTTCAGGAATGGTGATGTCTTCGTGGGTCAGCACGAAGCTGCCCATTTCGCGGTCGAGAGTGAAGCCTTTGACGCCGTCGCCCAGGGTCAGCACCAGCATGGTCTGCGGGCCGTAAATCGCGTAACCGGCGGCAACCTGCTGGGTGCCTGGCTGCAGGAACGCTTTCTCGTTCAGCGCTTCGTTCTGGCTCAGGTATTCGTTCGGGCAACGCAGCACCGAGAAGATGGTGCCGACCGGGGCGTTGATGTCGATGTTCGACGAGCCGTCCAGTGGGTCGAAGACCAGCAGGTAGGCGCCTTTCGGGTATTTGCCCGGGATCTGGTAGGCATTGTCCATTTCTTCGGACGCCATGCCGGCCAGGTGACCGCCCCATTCGTTGGCTTCGAGCAGGATCTCGTTCGACAGCACGTCGAGCTTCTTCTGCACTTCGCCTTGGACGTTTTCAGTGCCCATGCTGCCCAGAACACCGCCCAGGGCGCCTTTGGACACGGCGTGGCTGATCTCTTTGCAGGCACGCGCCACCACTTCGATCAGGAAGCGCAGATCGGCAGGAGTGTTATTGCTGCGGGTCTGCTCAATCAAATAGCGACTCAGGGTAACGCGGGACATGGACGGCTCCGGTGGAATGGGGGGCTAAAAACCCGCGCAGTTTACAGGGAGTCTGAAAACCTAGCGAGCGAAGACGCCCGGTAACGTGCGTTGGGGCGCAATTGCTTGTATCAGACGTGATCGGGTCGAGAGAGTTCAGGCATCGGATTGAGCGTAGTCTGGTTCGGGACGGGTGGTGGCTGGGTTGATAGCGACAGTTTGAGGATTTTTGTTGATTGATCCGCCGTCATCGCTGGCGAGCCAGCTCCCACAAGGACTTCGGCCGTTCACCTGTTTTGTGTACACCAAATTACCTGTGGGAGCTGGCTTGCCAGCGAATGGCGCGCAGCGCCAGCCATTCTCAGGAACGGGTCGGTGGCTTGCGCAACAGACTCGCCGCCATCACCCCGAGGAACACCACACTCACCAGCAACACCGCCCACAAGCCGATTTTCTTCCAGTTGGTTTCAGCCACCGCCGCTGTGGTGGCCGGGGCGGTCGGCGTGGTGACCACATCGCCCTGCACCGTCGCCTTGCCGAGCGACGCGAGCTTCTGCGGTTTGAAATCCGGAATCAGCGTGCTCAGTGGCAGATTCGCGGTTTTCACCGTCGGATTGCCCAGCGCCAGGCTGTACGGTCCGTCACCGCGCGCGAGGAAAATCACCTGCGTCGCCCGCACCGCGTATTTCAGGCTCGGCGCCTGCTCGCCCAGGCCACCGCCGCGCTCATCCACGCTCAGTTTCAATTGCTGCACGGTTTGCCCGTACAACTGCAATTCGTTCTGCACCACATCCTGACCGTTCTGGGTCAGGCGATACAGCAAACCGTTGCTCATGGGCTGCCACGGCAGGCTGCTCTCGCGGCGACCCGCGAGGGTGACCGGCGCCAGACTGTTCGGTTGTTTCAGCTCAACCTGCACCCGCTCGACATTCAGCCCCATCGGCAACTGCCAGGTGTACTCGCCGGATTGAGTGCTGCTGCCCGTCAACGCTTGCGACCAGACCAACGGCAGCGGCACGTTGCGTGGATCGCTGCTTTTCAATTGCACCGCAGTGAGGATGGGTGCCGAGGTGGACGCCTCCCACAGCAGACGCAGATAGCGCGCCGATTGCCCCGGCAGCGTCACCTCATGCTGTTCGATACGCTCGTCGGAAAACGTCAGGCGCGCCACCTGCCCTTCGCCCCACGCCTGCCAATGCTGCAGGTCATCACTGGCCTCGATGCTGAAGCGCTGGAAGCCGTCGCGCTCGCTGGTCCAGTCGAGAATCAGCTGCTGCAGCGGCGCCTTGATCGCGCTGGCATCGAGCAGCCAGCCGCGCAGCACTTCCTCACCGGCCTCCAACTGAGTTGACGGCTGCACTTCCACCAGCGTGCCGGTGGTGGTCGATTGCACGCGTACGTTCGGCGCGCGCTCGCTGGCGTCGGCGGCGTTGTACAACGGAAACCACTTCACTTCATGCAACTGCCCGTCGTCGCGGGTCTGCGCCGATTCCCGGGCCAGGGCGTAGGCCTGCGGCTCGCCAGCAGCGTTGAACACGCGCAGGTCGCTGAGATCGGTCTGACGGGCCTGCAATTGCGCGCTCAGCGGCAGATCGAGGCGATACCACGGGCCGTTGCCGCTCACCGTCAGCGGCACCTGCGTGGCGAAGTCCGCCGGTTTTTCCTGCGCGCCGGCAGCCATCACTACGCCCAGCGCCAACCACCCCAGATTCAGCATGCGACTCAAGATGAAACTCCTTCGGTATCCGGCACGGGTTTGCCCGCCGCCGGCTCGGCTTCGACGCGTTTCGGTGGCAGCGGTGCAAAGTAGCCCACCACCAGCAGCAACACGCCGACGCCGATAAACGAGACGATCCGGGCCAATCCGCCACGGTTGCTCAATTCGACAAAAATCAGTTTGGCCACCACCAGCGCAATCAGCGCCGCGCCGATCAGCCAGACTTCGCGCCGGTGACGCAAATGCCCGCCGATCATCAGACCCAATGCCATCAGGGTCCAGACGATGGACAACCCGGCCTGCACCAGCATCGATTCGAGCAGCAGATCCAGCTCGAACGGGATCCCCGCCCAATGGTGCGCGGCGCGGGTCACCAGCGCGGTACAAAAGGCGAACAGCGAAACCCCGGCGACCAGTTGCGTGGCGTACTCGGCGTAATCCTTGCGCAGGGCAAACTGCGTCACCGCATGGCGCGACCACGCATACACCCCGAACAGGGCAAACAGCAGGCCCAATTCCAGCGGGTTGACCAGCGGTACGTACGGCAGCGGCTCGGCATTGCCGTCGCTGAAGCCGTTGGCCAGCCAGAACCACGCCAGCATCAGCACTGCCAACGGCGCAGCGGCATACAAACGATATTCGCGCGAGAACGCGGCCACCGGCCAAGGCCAGTTGCGTGGAGCCGCCGCCAGCAACAGATACAGGCTCGGCAGGATCGCCCAGCCGAGCCAGCGCCAGGCGTTGTATTGCTCGGACAACAGCAGCAAGCCGTAGCGCATCTCCAGCGCCAGCACGCCGATCAGCAGCCAGCAACCCAGCACATGCGCCGTGCTCAAGGCCCGTGCCGGCAACATCGGCGCCAAGCGTCGCAAGCTGAAGAAGTGCACGACGAACACCAGCACCCACGCCAGCCAGCCGACATTCGCCGCCGGGTGATAACGCGAATGCCACGCCGCCAGCAGCACCAGCCCCGCCGCCGGGATCAGCAAGGTGCAGAGCAGGCCCAACGCCGGCCATTTCAGGCGCAGCGCCAACAGCGTCCACAACGCCACACTCAGCGCAGCGACCAGCAGCAACAGCGACGCCTGCAGATTCAACGGCGCAAAACGCAGCACCTCACTGACCCACGCCAACGCCCACCAACCGGTGCCCCACACCAGCAGCACTTCGGACAGGCGTTGCAAACCCAGCGCATCGAACGCCGAGGCATGATTGCCCAGTTGCAGACGCCAGGCACCGACCAGCGCGGCCAGCCCCAACACCAGCGGCGTCCAGAAGCCGCCATGGGCCAACGGCCGCAGACCTTCGCTGGACAACGGCCCGAGCAACTCGGGGCCGGCCAACAAGAACGCCGCGCCACCGATCAACTGCAACAACAGGCCGAAAACAAAACTCACGCGCTGCTTGAGGTACAGGCTCAGCCAGATGATCAGCAAGCCGCTGGCCGCCCACACCGCACTCGCGGTTTGCCACGGCAGCACGAACAGCACCGCCAGGTTGATCAGCACCAACCCCGCCAGCAACACCACCGACAAGCCGCGCAGCAGCCGCACATCGCCGCGCACCATCTCGTCCCGTGCCGCCAGCAGCATGCCGGCGATCAACACCAGACCGATCAGCGATGCGCTGAGCAACCCGCTCCACCCGGCGCTGAACACCGCCGCCGAATCCTCGCCCGCGCCTTGCAGACGCAACAGGAACAGCGCACCGCCGAACAACTGCACGGCGAACGCGGTGAACAGGAACGTACGCGATTGCAGGCGCAGGCCGACAAACAAGGTCACCAGTCCGGCCAACGCCCAACTGATCGCTGTCGCCTGAACAAAGAAAAACAACGGCGCCAGCAAATACAGGAAGGTCAGGCCCAGCGCCGCGAGTACCGGCAAACCCTGGCGCTCCCACGGCGAAGCCTGTTCCGGCGCCGCTTTGCGCAATTGATAGAAACTGAACAGCAGCGCGAAGCCGAGCATCAACGCGCCCAACGGTGCGCCGTCGAGCAGGCTGCTTTCGCCGACCCGCAGCTGACTGAGGAACGCCAGCGCCGAACCCAGTTGCAGCAACAGGGCAAACGCTCGGGCGAACGGCCGCTGCTGACGCAGGCCGAGCCAGAAAATCCCCGCGCCCTCCACTGCCCACGCCGCTGAGGTCCAGCGTGCATCGAGGCCTAGCGGGATCGCCAGACTGGCGAAAATCACCCCCAGCGCCAGACAGGTTTCACCCAGCAACAAGGCGCGGCCGCCCATCAACACCCGGGCCAGACCCATGTAGATCACGCCCAGTGCGAGTGCGCTGAACGCAGCGGCGAACTCCAGGTGCTGCACCAACGCAAACTGCAGACCGAAGCCCACGAGCGGCGGGCCGAACAGCATTGTGCCGTCGACGTAGTCGCCCTTGCGCGCCGACCAGTGCAGCAGTGCTTCACGATCGCCGTCTGCCGGCGCATCGGGCATGTCGAGCAACTTGCGGCGGGCAAACAGCAGGCCGATGGCCAGGTACATCAGGAAGAACAGAATCAGGAACGGTTCGGTGCTCCACAGCAACTCGGGCGCATACGAACGCAGCCCCCAGGCGAAGCCGATGCCGAACGTGCCTACGAATCCGATCAGGTTGAGCAGGCGCCAGGCCTTGAACCAGGCGATGGCAAGGATGCCGGCATTGAGCAGCGCAAAATAGCTGAACAGCGCCACATGGTTGCCGGCGCCGGTCGAGGTCAGTATCGGCGCGGCGAAACCGCCCAATGCTGCAGCCGCCGCCAGCCCCAGCGCATCCTGAGTGATGGCGAGAATCGCCGAGAACACCGTGACCGCCACCAGCAACCCCAGCGCGGCGGACGGATCGAGCAACGGATGCAGACGCATCGCCGCAAACACCGTCAGGTACAGCACCGCGATCCCGGTGCCCTGCAGTATCAGCGCATAGCTGCTGTTGCGCCGACGCAACCACCAACCCAGCGCCAGCAGGGCCAACGCCGCCGCCGCGACGCCGGCATAACGCAATTCGATCGGCACCACCATGCCTTCGGTGGCATAGCGCAGCAGGAACGCCAGACCGAAAAACAGCAGTACCACGCCGACCCGCAACACCGTGTTGCCGCCGAACAGCCAGTTGCGCGCAGCACGGATGCCGCGCTCGATCAGGTTCGGGCCACGGGGTTCGGCAGGTTGTGTGGGGACTGCGGGCTCGTCGGTGACGGCGTCCAGACGCCAGACATCGGCCGGCAGCGGCTGGCTGGTTTCGCTGGCAACGGCAGAGATAGGTTCGAGTTCCGGCGGCAGTTCCCAGACCAGCTCAGGGGTGGCGGCGGATGCTTGTTCGGCAACGATGACGGGGTCGACGGCAGCGTCCGGAGTCGGCGCCATGCTCGGCGGCGTAGTACGCACGCCGGCACCTTCAAGCAGGAACAGACGCTGCTCGACAGCCTGCAAGGCGACTTTGGCCTGCTCCAGTTGGCGCTGCTGTTCGGTGGCCTGCGAGCCAAGCCGGGCAAGGCGCAGCGTTTGCCCGATCGCCAGCCCGAGCAGCGCCCCCAATAGCGCGGCGCTGAACGACTCATCAAGCAGCCAGCCGAGCAGCAGCCCGATCAACATGAACATCCATTGCATGGTCGATATCCCTAAGCGCAAAGGCCAATCCGGGAAGATTAGCGCAGCCTGATCCAAAAAGATCGCAGCCTTCGGCAGCTCCTACAGGGTTATGTGAACACCTGTGTAGGAGCTGCCGAAGGCTGCGATCTTTTCCGGCGCGCCGATTATATCGAGCCCAGCGAAAAGTTACTCCAGTGCCTTCCAGATATCCGTGGCGTACTCACGAATGGTCCGGTCAGAGGAAAACCAGCCCATCCGCGCCGTGTTGAGCACTGCCGAACGCCACCAGTTATTGGCGTCGTGCCAGTGCGCGTCGACGCGTTTTTGCGCTTCCCAGTAGGAATCGAAGTCGGCGCAGACCAGGAAGCGGTCGTAGTCCACCAGCGAATCAATCAGTCCGGTATAGCGCGACGTGTCATCCGGCGAGAACACGCCACTGCGGATCGCTTGCAGCACGTCGCTCAAACGATGCGACGCGGCGATGTCCGGCGCGGCGCTGAACTCGTGGTTCTGTTTGCGCGCTTCAACCTGCTGCGCACTGAGGCCGAAGATGAACATGTGCTCGGCGCCGATGCGCTCGCACATTTCCACGTTGGCACCGTCGAGGGTGCCGATGGTCAGTGCGCCGTTGAGACCGAACTTCATGTTACTGGTGCCCGACGCTTCGAACCCGGCCGTGGAAATCTGCTCGGACAAATCCGCCGCCGGAATGATGCTCTCGGCGAGGCTGACGTTGTAGTTGGGCAGGAACACCACCTTCAGCAAACCACGCACGGTCGGGTCGTTGTTCACTACACGGGCGATGTCGTTGGTCAGCTTGATGATCAGTTTGGCCTGGTGATAACTCGCCGCCGCTTTACCGGCGAAGATCTTCACCCGCGGTACCCAGTCCACTTCCGGCTCGGCACGAATCGCCTGATACAGCGCCACCGTGTGCATCAGGTTGAGCAACTGGCGCTTGTATTCGTGGATCCGTTTGACCTGCACGTCGAACATCGCCGCCGGATTGACCGCGATCCCCAACCGCTCGTGAATCAGATAGGCCAATGCTTTCTTGCTGTGCAGGCGCTGCTCGGCGAAGGCTTTGCGGAACGTGGTTTTCTCGGCGAACGGCTCCAGATCGAACAAGCGCTCTTCCGGGTTATCCAGCACCTGCGGGCCGAGTGCATCGACCAGCATCGAGGTCAGTTCGGAGTTGGCCTGGAACAACCAGCGGCGGAAGGTGATGCCGTTGGTTTTGTTGTTGATCCGCTCCGGGTAGAGCTTGTGCAACTCGGCGAACACGGTCTTGCGCATCAACTGCGTGTGCAGCCCGGACACCCCGTTGACGCTGTGCGAACCGAGGAACGCGAGGTTACCCATGCGCACCCGGCGACCGTTGTCTTCTTCGATCAGCGACACCGCGCGCAGCACGTCGAAATCATGAATGCCCTTGGCGCGCAGCGAGTCGATGTGCTGCGCATTGATCAGATAAATGATCTGCATGTGCCGCGGCAGCATGCGCTCCATCAAACCGACCGGCCAGGTTTCCAGCGCCTCGGGCAACAGCGTGTGGTTGGTGTACGACAGCGTGTCGACGGTGACTTGCCACGCCGCATCCCAGGCCACGTCGTAGACGTCGACCAGTTGCCGCATCAGTTCGGCGACGGCAATCGAGGGGTGGGTGTCGTTGAGCTGAATCGCTGCGTGGTCGCCCAGGGTCAGCACCGAGGTGTGCATGTTGCGATGGCGACGCAGCAAATCCTGCAGCGAAGCCGCGACGAAGAAATATTCCTGACGCAGGCGCAATTCCTGCCCGGCCTCAGTGCTGTCTGCCGGGTAAAGCACCCGGGAAATACTTTCCGCGCGAGCTACCTCAGCCACCGCGCCCAGGTGATCACCGGCGTTGAAACGCTCCAGGTGCAGATCTTCCATGGCGCGTGCACGCCACAGGCGCAGAGTGTTGACGCTCGCCCCACGCCAGCCGACCACCGGCGTGTCGTAGGCAATCGCCCGCACGGTTTCTGCCGGCGACCAGACCTGTTTGGTCTTGCCACTGGCATCGGTGACTGTTTCGACGCTGCCACCGAAGCCAATGGTGTACACCACTTCCGGACGCTCAAACTCCCACGGGTTGCCGAAATCCAGCCAGTGCTCGGTCTGCTCCTGCTGCCAGCCATCGACGATGGCCTGGCGGAACAACCCGTGTTCATAACGAATGCCGTAACCGTGCCCGGCAATGCCGAGGGTCGACATGCTTTCCATGAAGCACGCCGCCAGACGCCCGAGACCACCGTTGCCGAGCGCCGCATCGGGTTCCAGCAGACGAATGCGTTCCAGATCGACACCCAGTTCGGTCAGCGCTTCACGGGCGACGTCCAGCAGGCCGAGGTTGCTCAGGCTGTCGTAGAGCAAACGGCCGATGAGAAATTCCAGCGAGAGGTAATACACCCGCTTCTGGCCTTTGCGGTAGATCTGCCGGGTGTGGTCCATCCAGTGTTCGACCATGTGGTCGCGTGCCGCCAGGGCAATGGCTTCGAACCAGTCATGGTCAAAGGCGTGATCCGGGTCTTTGCCCACCGCATAGGTGAGCTTGGTCAGGACGGCATCGCGGAATGCGGCCACCTCTGCTTCGCGAACTAGTGGTTCTTGAGTCATCGATAGGACCTCGAGCGAGCGGGGAATTGTCTGAGCCTAGACGGTCTGACCGACGGTAGAGGCGCAGGTTCGGCAGTTTTTCCGAAGTCGGTGAGATCGCCCGGCATTACCTTGGCGAGTGGGCTAATGAATGCAGGGGCCGTGCCGGACTGAATGGCATTTACACGGCGTTTGCAAAAATCTGGCGAAAGGTTGTTCAAAAATCCACCAGTCCCGGTATGATCGCGCGCCCTGATGCATACACGCCTGGTAACCCCGATGATGAAGCCCAACCTGATTGCCGCCGCCGAGATCGACCGTCTCGATACGTGGGCCAAATATTCGGCCCCGATGTGCGGCTCTTGTGTCTCCAGCTGCTGCACCCTGCCGGTCGAGGTCAAGATCAAGGACCTGGTACGCATCGGCGTGGTCGACGAGTTCGAGCTGGGCGATCCGCCGAAGAACATCGCCAAGCGCCTGCAAAAGGAAGGGCTGGTCGAGCGCTTCAACCAGAAATCGGGGATCTTCACCCTGCAGCGCATGAGCAACAACGATTGCTACTACCTGGATCGTAAAAGCCGCCTGTGCACCATTTATGACAAGCGCCCGGACACTTGCCGCAACCACCCGAAAATCGGCCCGCGGCCGGGGTATTGCGCGTACAAGCCGAAAGAAGTCGAGCGGGTGCAGAATTCGCGGTCGATCGAGAAGTTCTGACCTTTCCTGAATTTTTCGGCGCCTGTCCGGTCGCCATCGCTGGCAAGCCAGCTCCCACATTGATTGTTGTCGTACACAAGATTCATGTGCGACGCAAAACCCTGTGGGAGCTGGCTGCCAGCGATTGAGGCCAGCACAAACACCGCACAAATCCCGGACAAACAAAAACGCCCCCGGTCTCGCGACCGGGGGCGTTTTTTTCAAGCTCGGGCTGAATTACGCCTTGGCTTTCTTGGCAGCGCGGGTACGCTCGCTTTCGTCCAGGATCTTCTTGCGAAGACGGATGGACTTAGGAGTGACTTCGCACAGCTCGTCTTCCTGGATGTATTCCAGAGCCTGTTCCAGAGTGAAGCGAACAGGTGGTACCAGAGCGATGGTTTCGTCTTTACCCGAAGCACGCATGTTGTCGAGCTTCTTGCCTTTGGTAGGGTTCACACCCAGGTCGTTGTCGCGGCTGTTCTGACCAACGATCTGACCGTTGTAGATCTCCTGGCCGTGTTCTACGAACAGCTTGCCGCGAGCCTGCAGGGTTTCCAGCGAGTAGGTCAGTGCCTTGCCGGTTTCAACCGAAACCAGTACGCCGTTCTGACGGCCGGACATGTGGCCCGACTTCACTGGCGCGTAACGGTCGAAGATCGAGGTCAGGATGCCAGCACCGTTGGTCAGGGTCAGGAACTGGTTACGGAAACCGATCAGACCGCGAGCAGGGATGTTGTATTCCAGACGAACACGGCCCTTGCCATCCGGCACCATGTTGCTCAGGTCGCCTTTACGCAGACCCATCTCTTCCATGACCTTGCCCTGGGATTCTTCAGGGATGTCGATGGTGACGTTTTCGAACGGTTCCTGCTTCACGCCGTCAACTTCACGGATGATCACTTCAGGACGGCCCAGGGCCAGCTCGAAGCCTTCGCGACGCATGGTTTCGATCAGTACCGAGAGGTGCAGCTCACCACGGCCGGAAACCTTGAACTTGTCAGCCGAGTCGCCTTCTTCAACGCGCAGTGCAACGTTGTACAGCAGCTCTTTGTCCAGACGGTCCTTGATGTTACGGGAGGTCACGAACTTGCCTTCTTTACCGCAGAATGGCGAGTCGTTTACCTGGAAGGTCATGGAAACGGTTGGCTCGTCAACGGTCAGCGGCTTCATCGCCTCGACGGTGTTGATGTCGCACAGGGTGTCGGAGATGAACAGCTCGTCGAAGCCGCTGATGCAGACGATGTCGCCGGCTGCTGCTTCTTCAACGTCAATGCGGTGCAGACCGTGGTGACCCATCAGCTTCAGGATACGACCGTTGCGGCGCTTGCCGTCGGCGCTGATTGCGACAACCGGAGTGTTTGGCTTGACGCGACCACGAGCGATACGGCCAACACCGATAACACCCAGGAAGCTGTTGTAGTCCAGAGCGGAGATCTGCATCTGGAACGGACCGTCACGGTCAACGGCCGGAGGCGGAACGTGGTCGACCACTGCCTGGTACAGCGCAGTCATGTCTTCGCCCATGGCGGTGTGGTCCAGACCGGCGATGCCGTTCAGGGCCGAAGCGTAAACAACCTGGAAGTCCAGTTGTTCTTCGGTCGCACCGAGGTTGTCGAACAGGTCGAAGATCTGGTCCAGAACCCAGTCCGGACGCGCGCCTGGACGGTCAACCTTGTTGATCACCACGATTGGACGCAGGCCGGCTTCGAAGGCCTTCTTGGTCACGAAACGGGTTTGCGGCATAGGGCCGTCTTGAGCGTCAACCAGCAGCAGAACGGAGTCAACCATCGACATTACGCGTTCTACTTCGCCGCCGAAGTCGGCGTGGCCCGGGGTGTCCACGATGTTGATGTGGTAGCCGTTCCAGTTGATGGCGGTGTTTTTCGCCAGGATGGTAATACCGCGCTCTTTTTCCTGGTCGTTGGAGTCCATCACGCGCTCGTCGTTGAGCTCGTTGCGCTCCAGAGTGCCGGATTGACGCAGGAGTTTGTCTACCAGGGTGGTCTTACCATGGTCAACGTGGGCAATGATGGCGATGTTACGTAGATTTTCGATCACTTGTGTATCTCGATCAGAGGATTCGGTTTGCTGACAAGTCTTGGCAGCGATTAACAGTAGTGTCCGGCATGGCCGTTACAGCTTGACGGCGGTGTCGGGGGGCCGGTGACGCAGGCCACAGGCAAACAGCCCCGGGCACTTAGCTCGGTCGATAAACGCGCACATTGGCATGCCCCTCACTGAGCAAATGGTGAGCATGCAGGCGACTCATCACGCCTTTGTCGCAATACAGCAGGTACTGGCGAGTCGGATCCAGCTCCTTGAAACGAGCGTTCACTGCGTAGAACGGCATCGTCTGTACTTCTATGCCGGCGAGTTCCAGCGGGTCATCCTCGGCCGCATCCGGGTGACGGATGTCGATGACGATCTGACCGGCCAGCGCTTCGCCGACTTCTTCGATCTGCAAGTCCTGGCCCAATTCGTCGATCACTCGATCGATCGGCACCAGTTTGGCGTTTTCGAGCGCACGCTCGAGGACCGCCATGTCGAATTCTTTCTCTTCGTGCTCAACACGGTGGCGCTTGGCGGCGGTCTTCGGATTGACCGAGATGACCCCGCAGTACTCCGGCATGTGCCGGGCGAAATCGGCGGTGCCGATCTCGTTGGCCGTGTCGATGATGTCCTGCTTGTGCGCAACGATCAGTGGGCGCAGGACCAGCTTGTCGGTCACGCAGTCGATCACCGACAGGTTCGGCAGCGTCTGGCTCGATACCTGGGAAATCGCTTCGCCGGTGACCAGCGCGTCGATGTGCAGCCGGTCGGCAATGGCCGACGATGCGCGCAACATCATACGCTTCAATACGACGCCCATATGACTGTTATCGACTTTGCCGAGAATTTCACCCAACACTTCTTCGAACGGAACACTGACAAATAGCACGCGTTGCGAGCTGCCGTACTTCTTCCAGATGAAATGCGCGACTTCCATCACGCCCAGTTCGTGGGCACGCCCGCCCAGATTGAAGAAGCAGAAATGTGCCATCAGGCCGCGGCGCATGATCTGGTACGCGGCAACCGTCGAGTCAAAGCCGCCGGACATCAATACCAGCGTCTGCTCCAGGGCGCCGAGCGGGTAACCGCCAATACCGTTGTGCTGGCTGTGGATGACAAACAACCGTTGGTCGCGAACTTCGATGCGAACTTCGATTTCCGGGTCTTTGAGGTCGATTCCGGCCGCCCCGCATTCGCGACGCAGCTTGCTGCCGACGTATTTTTCGACGTCCATCGAGCTGAACGGATGCTTGCCTGCACGTTTGCAGCGCACCGAAAAAATCTTCCCGGCCAGCACATCGCCGTAGTGCTGTTTGCACTTCTCGGTGATGTCGTCGAAGTCGCCCAGCGGGTATTCGTCGATCTGCAGAAAGTGCGCGACACCAGGAGTACAAGTGAGGCGCTCGCCCATCTCTTTCAAGGCTTTGGGGTCGGTCACGCGGGTTTCCAGCTCGAGATTGTCCCACACACCGTTCACCACCACGGCCGGGTCCAGATCGCGGAGCACGGCGCGGATGTTCTTGGCCAGCTGGCGGATGAAACGCATCCGGACAGGGCGGCTTTTGATGGTGATCTCGGGGAAGACTTTTACGATTAGTTTCATGAAAACAGCGCGCGCAGGGCCAGCCGAAAAAGGGGGGCGCGGATTATAGCGGAAATTGCTCAAGGTTTAACCAGTTAATATGCAGAAGGTTTCACTTGCACCAAAACGGGTCATTTCTGATTTGAAGCGCTACATTAAGGGGCGATAAATTCGCCTTTATGGCGCTTTCTTGCTTCGAAAGCGTGAAATTGGGGCAAAAAACCCATGCTGGGGCACTGGCATGCAATTTGCTCCCTTGTGAGGCAGGTTGCCTTGGCAGAGTATCTGCGCCGGCATCACCCAAATTAAGGGCATCCACTACCAAGCCCTAAGCCACCCGGAGGACACTATGTCGAAGTCGGTTCAACTCATCAAAGATCATGACGTCAAGTGGATTGATCTGCGCTTCACGGACACCAAAGGCACTCAGCACCACGTGACCATGCCGGCTCGCGATGCGCTGGAAGACGACTTCTTCGAAGTCGGCAAGATGTTCGACGGTTCCTCCATCGCTGGCTGGAAAGGCATCGAAGCCTCCGACATGATCCTGCTGCCGGACGACGACACTGCCGTTCTCGACCCGTTCACCGAAGACGCGACCCTGATCCTGGTTTGCGACATCATCGAACCTTCGACCATGCAAGGTTACGATCGCGACCCGCGCGCCATCGCGCACCGCGCCGAGGAATACCTGAAGACCACCGGTATCGGTGACACCGTCTTCGCCGGTCCAGAACCAGAATTCTTCATCTTCGACGAAGTGAAGTTCAAATCCGACATCTCCGGCTCGATGTTCAAGATCTACTCCGAGCAAGGTTCGTGGATGTCCGACCAGGACATCGAAGGCGGCAACAAAGGCCACCGTCCTGGCATCAAAGGCGGCTACTTCCCGGTTCCGCCGTTCGACCACGACCACGAAATCCGTACTGCCATGTGCAACGCACTGGAAGAGATGGGCCAGACCGTTGAAGTTCACCACCACGAAGTGGCGACTGCCGGTCAGAACGAAATCGGTGTCAAGTTCAACACCCTGGTGAAAAAAGCTGACGAAGTTCAGACCCTGAAATACGTTGTCCACAACGTTGCCGACGCTTACGGCCGCACTGCGACCTTCATGCCGAAGCCACTGTACGGCGACAACGGCTCGGGCATGCACGTACACATGTCCATCGCCAAAGACGGCAAGAACACCTTCGCTGGCGAAGGCTATGCCGGCCTGTCCGAAACCGCCCTGTACTTCATCGGCGGTATCATCAAGCACGGTAAGGCCCTGAACGGCTTCACCAACCCGGCCACCAACTCCTACAAGCGTCTGGTGCCAGGTTTCGAAGCGCCGGTGATGCTGGCCTACTCGGCTCGCAACCGCTCCGCCTCGATCCGTATTCCTTACGTCAACAGCCCACGCGGCCGTCGTATCGAAGCTCGCTTCCCGGATCCGGCTGCCAACCCGTACCTGGCTTTCGCAGCACTGCTGATGGCCGGTCTGGACGGTATCCAGAACAAGATCCACCCTGGCGATGCCGCTGACAAAAACCTGTACGACCTGCCGCCTGAAGAGGCGAAAGAGATCCCACAGGTTTGCGGCAGCCTGAAAGAAGCCCTGGAAGAGCTGGACAAGGGCCGTGCGTTCCTGACCAAGGGCGGCGTATTCTCCGACGACTTCATCGACGCTTACATCGCGCTGAAATCCGAAGAAGAAATCAAGGTCCGTACCTTCGTACACCCACTGGAATATGAGCTGTACTACAGCTGCTGATCCGGTAGCGCTGCGCTACGCAGCGTGACAAAAGAGGCCTCCTTCGGGAGGCCTTTTTATTGCCCACGATTTATGAAGCTACACAAATCCCCGGTGGGAGCGAGCCTGCTCGCGAATACGGTGGGTCATTGACGGGGATGGCGACCGCCTTCGCGAGCAGGCTCGCTCCCAAAGGGGATTTTGGCGTCTGAATGATCTCCGGATATATCCCGGGCTGGGCCAACCGCCGCACCCTGGCCTATGCTGCACCCCATCGCTTTCTTTCCCGGTCGATTTCATGGGTCGCACCTTTCTCTACATTCTGCTGCTGATCGCCTTGCCCGCCGCCGCGCAGATCTACAAGTACACCGACGCCAACGGCAACACGGTCTACAGCGATCACTCGCCGGACGGCGTCAAAGCACAACCGCTTGAGTTGCCGCCACTTAACAGCGTCGAGCCACAGGCACCGAGCGCGCCAGCGCCTTCAAGCACCGACACACGCCCCGCGGCACGCAGTGCCTACGAGGTGCTGGAGCTGACCGGCCTGCCCAGCGAAGAGGCGCTGCGCGCCAACAACGGCACCTTCACTGTCAATGTGCTGATCAAGCCGCGCCTGCAGGCGCCGCACCAATTGAGGCTGGTGCTGGACGACGCGCCTTACGGCCAGCCGAGCAACGTGCCCATCCTGCAACTGGTGAATGTTGATCGTGGCGAGCATCGTCTCGCGGTGCAGGTGATCGACGGCGAAGCGATCATCCAGCAGAGCCCAACGGTGGTGTTCACCGTGCAGCGGGTGCACAAGCCATGAGGATTTTCTGGCTGATCCTGTGTCTGTTCGCCCTGCCCGTTTCGGCGGAGGTCTTCACCTACGTCGATGCGCAGGGTAATCGCGTCTACACCGATCAGCCGCGCGGCAATGCCAAGCGCGTTCCCATCGCAACCAGCAACCGCATGTCGGCCAACCCCACGGTCGCTGCGCCGATCAACGCCGCAAAAAAATCCCCGGAACAACCGCTGTTTCACTACGACATGCTGCGCATCCTCATCCCCGAGCCGGACGCGACCCTTCGCAGCAGCGCGGGCGAGGTGATCGTCAGCGTCACCAGCGAACCGGGTCTACAGCAGGGTCACCGCTATCGCCTGCTGCTGGACGGACAAGCCACTGGCGAGCCGGGCCTGACTCCTGTTTTCCCGCTGAGCAACATTGATCGCGGCAGCCATAACCTGTCAGTGGAAATCCTCGATGACCAGGGCCGCACCGTCGAACGCACCGCCAACCAGCCGTTCCACATGCTGCGCATCTCGCTGGCACAAAAACGCCAAGTCAAACCCTGCGTCAGCGAGGACTACGGCGTACGCCCGGAATGCCCATTGAAAGACAAACCCGCTGAAGAAAAAAATCCCTTCCTGCGCTTCTTCTAACGCTGTTCAGCTTTGCGCACTATATTGGTGCATAAGACTGCACCGTACTCACATTTCAACCCAATTTGGTTCGAAACTTCCCGCCCTGAGCACATTGGCGCCACGCAAACGAGCGTCAAACGCCTGTTTCAGGGGACGAACGCTTCTTTTCGGAGCCTTGGTTTGGTTTTTGCATTTTCCGTTTAACGACGCCTGCTTCTTGCGCACGCTCCGCCCCCAAAAGAGGCTCCGATGACTATTAGCGACGCAATCCACCGTTTGCTGCTCGACAACCTGACCACCGCTACCATCCTGCTCGACGCCGAATTGCGCCTTGAGTACATGAACCCGGCGGCCGAGATGCTGCTCGCCATCAGCGGCCAGCGCAGCCATGGGCAGTTCATCAGCGAGTTGTTCACCGAGTCCACCGAGGCGCTCAACTCGCTGCGTCAGGCAGTCGAACAGGCGCACCCGTTCACCAAGCGCGAAGCGATGCTCACCGCCCTCACCGGCCAGACCCTGACCGTGGACTACGCGGTGACGCCGATCCTCAGCAACGGCGCAACCATGCTCTTGCTGGAAGTGCACCCGCGTGACCGCCTGCTGCGGATCACCAAGGAAGAGGCGCAGTTGTCCAAGCAGGAAACCAGCAAAATGCTGGTGCGCGGTCTGGCCCATGAGATCAAGAATCCGCTCGGCGGCATCCGTGGCGCCGCGCAATTGCTGGCCCGCGAGTTGCCGGAAGACAGCCTGCGCGACTACACCAACGTGATCATTGAAGAGGCCGACCGCCTGCGTAATCTGGTCGACCGCATGCTCGGCTCGAACAAGCTGCCATCGCTGGCGCTGTGCAACGTCCACGAAGTGCTCGAACGCGTCTGCCAACTGGTCGAGGCGGAAAGCCAGGGCTGCATCACCTTGGTGCGCGACTACGACCCGAGCATTCCCGACGTATTGATCGACCGCGAGCAAATGATTCAGGCCGTGCTGAACATCGTGCGCAACGCGATGCAGGCAATCAGCAGCCAGAACGAGCTGCGCCTGGGGCGCATCAGCCTGCGCACCCGGACCATGCGCCAGTTCACCATCGGCCACGTCCGCCATCGCCTGGTAACCAAGATCGAAATCATCGACAACGGCCCGGGGATCCCGGCGGAACTTCAGGAAACCATCTTCTTTCCCATGGTCAGCGGCCGCCCGGACGGTACCGGGCTGGGCCTGGCCATCACCCAGAACATCATCAGCCAGCACCAGGGCCTGATCGAGTGTGACAGCCACCCCGGCCACACCACGTTCTCGATCTTTCTGCCACTGGAACAAGGAGCCACATCGACATGAGCCGTAGTGAAACCGTGTGGATCGTCGATGACGACCGTTCTATCCGTTGGGTTCTGGAAAAAGCCTTGCAGCAGGAAGGCATGACCACGCAGAGCTTCGACAGCGCCGATGGCGTGATGAGTCGTCTGGCCCGTCAGCAGCCTGATGTGATCATTTCCGACATCCGCATGCCGGGCGCCAGTGGCCTCGATCTGCTGGCGCGCATCCGCGAACAGCACCCACGGTTGCCGGTCATCATCATGACCGCTCACTCCGACCTGGACAGCGCCGTCGCCTCCTATCAGGGCGGCGCGTTCGAGTACCTGCCCAAGCCGTTCGACGTTGACGAGGCGGTGTCGCTGGTCAAGCGCGCCAATCAGCATGCGCAGGAACAGCAAGGCCTGGAAGTGGTACCCGCGCTGACCCGCACCCCGGAAATCATCGGTGAAGCACCGGCGATGCAGGAAGTGTTTCGCGCCATCGGCCGCTTGAGCCACTCCAACATCACGGTGTTGATCAACGGCGAGTCCGGCACCGGTAAAGAACTGGTGGCCCACGCCCTGCACCGCCACAGCCCGCGCGCGGCCTCGCCGTTCATAGCGCTGAACATGGCGGCGATCCCCAAGGACCTGATGGAGTCCGAGCTGTTCGGCCACGAGAAAGGCGCGTTCACCGGCGCGGCCAACCTGCGTCGCGGGCGTTTCGAACAGGCGGACGGCGGCACGCTGTTCCTTGATGAAATCGGCGACATGCCAGCCGATACCCAGACCCGTTTGCTGCGGGTGCTGGCCGATGGCGAGTTCTATCGCGTTGGCGGGCATGTGCCGGTCAAGGTCGATGTGCGGATCATTGCCGCGACCCACCAGAACCTGGAAACCCTGGTGCACGCCGGTAAATTCCGTGAGGACTTGTTCCACCGCCTCAACGTGATCCGCATCCACATTCCGCGCCTGTCGGACCGTCGCGAAGACATCCCGACCCTGGCCAAACACTTCCTCAGCCGCGCCGCGCAAGAACTGGCGGTGGAACCGAAGCTGCTGAAAAGCGAGACCGAGGAATACCTGAAGAACCTGCCATGGCCGGGCAACGTGCGGCAGCTGGAGAACACCTGCCGCTGGATCACCGTGATGGCCTCCGGTCGCGAAGTGCACATCAGTGACCTGCCACCGGAACTGCTGAGCCTGCCGCAGGATTCGGCACCGGTGACCAACTGGGAGCAGGCGCTGCGTCAGTGGGCCGATCAAGCCTTGGCCCGTGGCCAGTCGAGCCTGCTCGACAGCGCAGTGCCGGCTTTCGAACGGATCATGATCGAGACCGCGCTGAAGCACACGGCCGGACGCCGGCGTGATGCGGCGGTATTGCTCGGCTGGGGGCGTAATACCCTGACGCGCAAGATCAAGGAATTGGGAATGAAAGTGGATGGCGGGGAAGATGATGAGGGGGATGAGGGCTAAGCCCCTCCTCTAATCGTCCGCAAAAAGATCGCAGCCTTCGGCAGCTCCTGCAGAGAATGTATAGCCCTGCAGGAGATGTCGAAGGCTGCGATCTTTTTTTTGTGTGCACCGCCACAAGGCACGGCGAACCGCAATTGGGCATAACTCACTGATCAAAAAAACACCAACCAGGTTCAAAGCTCCAGCCACGCAGAAGCATCAAAGCCCCGATTTACGGGGGCTTTCGCGCATCTGAAGCTTTTTTCTGTTTCGAAATACTAAAACTGGCACGCCGCCTGCAATATCCCTCACAGGTGATTCGATTCACCACCCGTTTCGGGGGCCTTGGTACAGGCAGGCTGGGGATTCCCCTCTTTACACCGGGTTCAAACCGCAACGCGGCGAACCCACCCTTTTGGGATCCTTGGTACAGGCAGGCCGGGGGTTCCCTCTTTATACCGGACCGACGCTCTCAGCGAAGTCCACCCCGTTTTGGGAACCCCGGTACAGGCAGGCCGGGGATTCCCGCTTTTATTGCTCCTGGAGATGGATCTCCAGCCGCCAGCGGTCATCGACCTTGCTCCCGGCCCATTCCCCTTGCAGCGGCCGCGCCGCCAGCACTGTCAACATCAGCCCACCGTCACTCGCTCGCGTACGCCAGTTCACATCCTTGCCATTGAGCTTGAGCTGGCCCTTCTGCGCGCGGCCTTCAGCCTGAAACAACAAAGCCACGGTACCGTCGATGATCTCGCCGTGCAGCTTCGGCTCATTGTTGAACCACACCACCAGGCCGTCAGCGGTCACGTCGACCTGCTGCAGCACGCTCGGGTCCGGCGTGGTCAGGCGACCGATCATCAAGCCGACCATCAAGCCGAAAATCGCCAGCGAACCGATCACCCGCGGGAATAGTTTCGAACGCGGGTCGGCTGGCGGCGTAGAATGCGCGTCATCTTTACCTTCGGAGCCGTGCATGTTTCACGTCATCCTTTTTCAACCAGAAATTCCGCCGAACACCGGCAACGTTATCAGGCTGTGCGCCAACAGTGGCTGCCACCTGCATTTGATCGAACCGCTGGGTTTCGAGATGGACGACAAACGCTTGCGCCGGGCCGGTCTCGACTACCACGAATATGCCACGTTGCAGCGCCACGCCGACCTCGCCAGTTGCCTGGAAAGCCTCGGCAACCCACGGTTGTTCGCTTTCACCACCAAGGGCTCGCGGCCGTTTCACGACGCCGCGTTCGTCCCGGGCGATGCGTTCATCTTCGGCCCGGAAAGCCGTGGCCTGCCGCCGGAGGTGCTCGACGCCCTGCCCGCCGAGCAGCGCCTGCGCCTGCCGATGCGTGAAGGCTGCCGCAGCCTGAACCTGTCCAACACCGTGGCGGTGGCCGTGTACGAAGCGTGGCGGCAGAACGACTTCAAATAACCACCCGATCCTGTAGGAGCTGCCGAAGGCTGCGATCTTTTGATCCTGTTTTTGAAGATCAAGATCAAAAGATCGCAGCCTGCGGCAGCTCCTACATGAAGTCATGAAGTCTGTATTCCAACCCAAGAAAAAAGCGCCCGTTACGGCGCTTTTTTCGTTGTCGCTCAAACCGCTTATTGAACGGTCGGCGTCTCGCCCGCAGCCTGCATGCGCTGCAGCTCTTGCGCGTACAGGGCGTCGAAGTTCACTGGCGCCAGCATCAGGGCCGGGAACGAACCGCGGGTCACCAGGCTGTCCAGGGTTTCGCGAGCATACGGGAACAGGATGTTCGGGCAGAACGCACCCAGGGTGTGGCTCATCGAAGCCGCGTCCAGGTTCTTGATCAGGAAGATACCGGCCTGCTGCACTTCAGCGATGAAGGCCACTTCGTCGCCGTTTTTCACGGTCACGGACAGGGTCAGCACGACTTCGTAGAAATCGCCTTCCAGTTCTTTCTGACGGGTATTCAGGTCCAGACCGACGGTCGGGTCCCACTGCTGGCGGAAGATCGCCGGGCTTTTCGGGGCTTCGAAGGACAGATCGCGTACGTAGATGCGCTGCAAGGAGAATTGCGGTGCGGTTTCTTCTTCGCTGGCTGCAGTGTTCTGTTGGTCAGTCATCTCAGATCCTTTCTGATCTTGGGTCTTTTAGGGATTGCTGTACGTGGGTGCAGCCGTTCAGGCCTTGAGCAGCGCGTCGAGCTTGCCGGCGCGCTCCAGGGCATACAAATCATCACAACCGCCGATGTGCTTGTCGCCGATCCAGATCTGCGGCACGGAGGTGCGTCCGGCCTTCTGGCTCATGGCAGCACGAATCTGCGGCTTGCCATCGACCTTGATCTCTTCGAAGGCCACACCTTTGTTCGCGAGCAATTGCTTGGCTCGCATGCAATAAGGGCAGTAATCGCTGGAGTAGACGATGACTTCGCTCATATCACTTCACCAACGGCAGGTTGTCGCCTTTCCAGCTGGAGATCCCGCCGGACAGCTTGGCGGCGGTGAAGCCGGATTTCATCAGCTCGCGAGCGTGGGTACCAGCGGTCTGGCCCAGGGCGTCCACCAGAATGATGGTCTTGGCCTTGTGCTTTTCCAGCTCACCGGCACGCGCAGCCAGCTTGTCTTGAGGAATGTTGATCGCGCCAACGATATGACCGGCGGCGTAATCTTTCGCCGGACGGATGTCCACCACCACGCCTGCGTCCTTGTTGACCAATGCGGTCAGCTCGCCAGTGCTCAGGCTTTTACCGCCGCCCTGCATCGTGTGCGCCAGCAGCAGAGCCAGCAGTACGACGAAGATACCGACAAGAATGTAGTGGTTAGTGGCAAATTCAATCAGGTGAGCAACCATCGAAGGAGGTTCCAGGGCGTTAAAATGTCGGCCAGTATACACAGCCACTATGGTGGGCCAAACCCCGTCCGGCGGTGACGCCGCAGGAACTTCGCTTTAAACTGCCACTCCCTTTTCCATCGCCCTCTTCTTTATTAGCCACGAGTGGATTCCATGACTACCACGCCTAAACCTTTGGTCCTGATGATTCTCGACGGCTTCGGTCACAGTGACAGCCACGAATCCAATGCCGTGTATGCGGCGAAGAAGCCTGTGCTCGACCGTCTGTGGGCCACGGTGCCGAACGGCCTGATCTCGGGCAGCGGCATGGACGTCGGTCTGCCGGACGGCCAGATGGGCAACTCCGAAGTCGGCCACATGAACCTCGGCGCCGGGCGCGTGGTGTATCAGGACTTCACGCGAGTGACCAAAGCGATCCGCGACGGCGAGTTTTTCGAGAACCCGACCATCTGCGCCGCTGTGGATAAAGCCGTGGCCGCCGGCAAAGCCGTGCATTTCATGGGCCTGCTGTCCGATGGCGGCGTGCACAGCCACCAGGATCACTTGATCGCCATGGCCGAACTGGCATTCAAGCGCGGCGCCGAAAAAATCTACCTGCACGCCTTTCTTGATGGCCGCGACACGCCGCCAAAGAGCGCCGCTTCGTCGATCGAACTGCTCGATGCGACGTTCCAGGCGCTCGGCAAGGGGCGCATCGCCAGCCTCATCGGTCGCTACTACGCGATGGACCGTGACAACCGTTGGGACCGTGTATCACAGGCCTACAACCTGATCGTCGACGGCAACGCCGAATTCAACGCCGCCACTGCTCAGGAAGGCCTCGACGCTGCCTACGCCCGTGGCGAAAGCGACGAATTCGTCAAAGCCACCACCATCGGCGAGCCGGTCAAGGTTGAAGACGGCGACGCCGTGGTGTTCATGAACTTCCGCGCCGACCGCGCCCGCGAGCTGAGCCGCGTGTTCGTCGAAGACGATTTCAAGGAATTCGAGCGCGCGCGCCAGCCAAAAGTGCAGTACGTCGGCTTGACCCAATACGCGGCCAGCATCCCGGCCCCGGCCGCCTTCGCTCCGGGCAGCCTGGAAAATGTACTTGGCGACTACCTGGCAAAAAACGGCAAGACCCAGCTGCGCATCGCCGAAACCGAAAAATACGCACACGTCACTTTCTTCTTTTCCGGTGGCCGTGAAGAACCGTTCCCGGGTGAAGAGCGCATTCTGATCCCGTCGCCGAAAGTCGCCACCTACGACCTGCAGCCGGAAATGAGTGCGCCGGAAGTGACTGACCGTATCGTCGATGCGATCGAACACCAGCGTTACGACGTGATCGTGGTCAACTACGCCAATGGCGACATGGTCGGCCACAGCGGCGTGTTCGACGCTGCGGTGAAAGCCGTGGAATGCCTGGACACCTGCGTCGGGCGCATCGTCGAGGCGCTGGAAAAAGTCGGCGGCGAAGCGCTGATCACCGCTGACCACGGCAACGTCGAAAAAATGGCCGATGAAGAAACCCACCAGGCGCACACCGCGCACACCACCGAGCCTGTGCCGTTCATTTATGTCGGCAAGCGTGACCTCAAGGTCCGTGAAGGCGGCGTACTGGCGGACGTGGCTCCGACCATGCTGATGCTGCTGGGCCTGGAAAAACCGGCGGAGATGACGGGTACCTCGATTCTGGTGTAATTCGCCAGATCAAACACCGCCAAACCCTGTGGGAGCTGGCTTGCCAGCGATAGCAAACTGACAGCCAACAGCTATGTTGAATGTGCAGACGCCATCGCTGGCAAGCCAGCTCCCACAGTGGTTTATGGGGTTTTCGAAATGGAAATGGGCCTCTGCGCCGCTCCAGTTATCACACAAGCCCAATTGGGCGTTTTTTTTGCAGCCCCGGGCGGGCATACTAGGCCGTCCATTACCCTGGTGCCGCCCGCCTCTATGCTCCGCGTCCTGATCGCCCTCGCTCTGACCTGCCTGCTCCAACCGGCCTTCGCTGACGAGCGCGCGCAAACCCAACAGCAGTTGGATGCCACGCGTCAGGACATTGCCGAGCTGAAAAAGCTGCTGGGCAAGCTGCAGGAAGAAAAATCCGGTGTGCAGAAAGAGCTCAAGGGCACTGAAACCGAGATGGGCAAGCTCGAGAAACAGGTCGATGCCCTGCAGAAAGAGCTGAAGAAGAGCGAATCCGAGCTGCAGCGACTCGATGCGGAGAAAAAAAAACTCCAGAGCGCGCGCACTGAACAGCAGCGACTGATCGCCATCCAGGCCCGCGCGGCCTATCAGAACGGCCGTCAGGAATACCTCAAGCTGCTGCTCAACCAGCAGAATCCCGAGAAATTCGCCCGCACCCTCACCTATTACGATTACCTGAGCCAGGCCCGCCTGGAGCAGTTGAAGAACTTCAACGAAACCCTGCGCCAACTGGCCAATGTCGAAAAAGACATCGCCACGCAGCAGGCGCAATTGCTGGTGCAGAAAAGCAGCCTCGACAGCCAGCGCGACGAACTGGAAAAAGTCCGCAAGGAGCGCCAGCAAGTCCTCGCCAAGCTCAACGATGACGTGAAAGCCCGCGACCAGAAACTGGCCGCCCGCGAGCAAGATCAGGCAGACCTGTCTAAAGTCCTTAAAACCATTGAAGAAACCCTGGCCCGTCAGGCCCGTGAGGCAGAAGAAGCGCGGCAGAAAGCGCTGATCGCCCAGCAGGAAGCGGAAAAAAAGCGTTTGCGTGAGGCGCAGGCTGACACCAGCGACGCCCCACGAAAACCAGTCAAGTCAACGCCAGGCGCGCTGGTATCCAGCAGCGGCGAGACCTTCGGTGGCCCTTTTGCTGCAACCCGGGGAAAACTTCCGTGGCCGGTTGATGGTCGATTGCTGGCACGCTTCGGCGAAAGCCGTGGCGACGATGCCCGCACCAAGTGGGATGGCGTGATGATCAGCGCCGCCGCCGGCAGCCAGGTGCATGCCGTGCACGGCGGACGCGTGGTGTTCGCCGACTGGTTGCGCGGGGCCGGGCTGCTGGTGATCCTCGATCACGGCAATGGTTATCTGAGTCTTTACGGTCACAACCAGACGCTGCTCAAGTCGGCCGGTGACGTGGTAAAAGCCGGTGAGTCGATCTCCACTGTGGGTAACAGTGGCGGTCAGGACACACCAGCGCTGTATTTCGCAATTCGTCAGCAGGGTCACCCGAGTGATCCGGCGCAATGGTGTCACGCGCAAGGATAAGCGCGTCGCCTAATTCAGGAGTTCGTTCGACATGCTGCATTTGTCCCGCCTTACCTCGCTGGCCCTGACGATCGCCCTGGTGATCGGCGCGCCTCTGGCGTTCGCCGCTCAACCGGCCCCGGCCGTCGCACCGGCAGGCACTGCCGCGACCGCCAAGGCACCGTTGCCGCTGGAAGAGTTGCGCACCTTTGCCGAGGTGATGGACCGGATCAAGGCCGCCTATGTCGAGCCGGTGGACGACAAGACCCTTTTGGAAAACGCGATCAAGGGCATGCTCAGCAACCTCGATCCGCACTCCGCCTATCTCGGCCCTGAAGACTTCACCGAACTGCAGGAAAGCACCAGCGGCGAATTCGGCGGCCTGGGCATCGAAGTCGGCTCCGAAGACGGTTTCATCAAGGTCGTCTCGCCGATCGACGACACCCCGGCGTCGAAGGCCGGCATTCAGGCCGGGGACTTCATCGTCAAGATCAACGGCCAGCCGACCCGTGGCCAGACCATGACCGAAGCCGTGGACAAGATGCGCGGCAAGATCGGCCAGAAAATCACCCTGACTCTGGTGCGCGATGGCGGTACGCCGTTCGACGTGACGCTGGCCCGCGCCGTGATTCAAGTGAAGAGCGTCAAGGCGCAGCTGCTGGAGTCGGGCTACGGCTACATCCGCATCACCCAGTTCCAGGTCAAGACCGGCGAAGAGGTCTCCAAGGCCCTGGCCAAGCTGCGCAAGGATAACGGCAAGAAGCTCAACGGCATCATCCTCGACCTGCGCAACAACCCGGGCGGGGTGCTGCAGGCCGCCGTGGAAGTGGTCGACCATTTCATCAAGAAAGGCCTGATCGTCTACACCAAAGGCCGGATCGCCAACTCCGAACTGCGCTTCTCCGCCACGGGCAAGGACGAAAGCGAAGCGGTACCAATGGTCGTGCTGATCAACGGTGGCAGCGCCTCGGCTTCGGAAATTGTCGCCGGCGCCCTGCAGGACCAGAAACGCGCCGTGGTCATGGGCACCACCAGTTTCGGCAAAGGCTCGGTGCAGACCGTGCTGCCGCTGAACAACGACCGCGCATTGAAGATCACCACGGCACTGTACTTCACGCCGAACGGCCGCTCGATCCAGGCCCAGGGCATCGTCCCGGACATCGAAGTGCGCAAGGCCAAGATCACCAACGAAGCCGACGGCGACTACTTCAAGGAAGCCGACCTGCAAGGTCACCTGGGCAACGGCAACGGCGGCGCGGACAAGCCGACCGGTTCCGGTGCGAAGGCCAAGGCCATGCCGCAGGATGACGATTACCAGTTGGCCCAGGCGCTGAGCCTGCTCAAAGGGCTGAGCATCACGTCTGGCCGTTGAGGATGTCGTTGCGTTTCTTCTTCGTCCTGCTGTGCTGTCTGGCGGGTGCTGCTCACGCAGAACTCGCCAGGACCACCTCGCAAAAAGCCTACCTGACGCTGATCATCGACGACCTGGGGCAGAACCTGCCCCGGGATCGCCGCGTGCTGGCCCTGCCCGGCCCGGTGACCACAGCGATCATGCCCGACACCCCGCACGCTACCGAATTCGCCCGCGAAGCCCATCGCGCCGGCAAGATCGTGATTCTGCACATGCCGATGGACCCGGCCACCGGCCCTTACGCCTGGCATCCCGAACTGCCGCTCGAGGAACTGCAAAAGCGTCTCGACGCCGCCTTCAAAATGGTCCCCTACACCGCTGGCATCAACAACCACATGGGCAGTCGCATGACCGCTCAGCCGCTGGCGATGGCGTGGCTGATGGGTGAGTTGCAGCGCCGGCACAAGTTCTTCGTCGACAGCCGCACCAGTGCGCAGACCGTGGCGGCGCAACAGGCACAGAAGATCGATCTGGCGAGTGTTTCGCGGGATGTGTTCCTTGATGACGAGCGCACCGAAGCCGCCATCTTCACCCAACTGCAGACCGCCATCAGTCTGGCGCGCAAGCAGGGTTCGGCGGTGATGATCGGTCACCCGTATCCGCAGACCCTGGCCGTACTGGAACGTGAATTGCCGAAGCTCAAGGCACAAGGCATCGAGTGGATCGACATCAAGCAGATGATCAGCGTGCGCAGCAATCGCGCCACCGCCGCCCATGGCAAGGACGGCGTCTACCGTTGAACAGCCTCGCCCGCTATACATAATTACCGCCAAACGGCCCGCTAACGGCCGGATAGTGAGCCCTGCAACCGTGACGACTCTTCCCGAGTCGTCTTTCACTATCAGGGCTGATTATGAACACCGAAGACAAGGACGCAGGCGTCCCGCAACAGGCAAAACCGATCACGCTGGACAATCTGCTGATCAACTTCACGACTGATTTCCAGCGCATCTGGGACAGCAGCGGATCGAAAGCGGCACCCGGGAGCTTTTGGCGCCCGACCCCCTCTCCCGAGATGCTGCCGGGTTACTTTCCGTTAGGCGATGTCGTGGTGGGCAGCCACGACAACATCAACGCAAAACACATCGTGGCCGTTGTCAGCGAGCGCGAGACCGACCCGACAAAAGCCAGAGCCCTCAGCGCGCCCCTCGACTTTGAACAAGTCTGGAAGGATACCGGCTCGGGCGCCAAAACCAACTGCACGGTCTGGCGACCGCTGCCCCCGGCCGGCTACGTTGCCTTGGGCCAGGTTTGCTCCAGCGGCGACGACAAGCCACTGCTCAGTAGCGTGCGCTGCGTCCGGGCCGATCTGGTGATCGCTTCAACGGTCGGCAATATGCTCTGGAGCGACAAGGGCAGCGGTGCACGGCAAAGTTTCAGCGCCTGGAGCGTCACGCCGCCCAGCGCACCGCCGGGAGACATTCACTTCGCACCCGGCACCTTCGTTGCGGCAGACAGCTTCAACCGACCACAGGCCGAGGTCAGTGTCTTTGCCTTGCGGATGCAGATCGCGCCGCTGATCAAATCATCGCCAGTGTTGCCGGCGCTCCGCGCAGCGGACGCTCCGCAAACCAACGGAGCGGCCTCCCTCGCTCAAGTGGTGGAACTTCCGTGGTTCGTGGTCAAGGATGACCTGTCACCGCTCGAACAATTACGCAGCACGCCCTTCTATCGCCTGGAAAGAACCGACCAGTATTATCTGGTCGGGAGCGGACACAATACGGGCGACAAGGCGCGGGCATTCAAGTGGACTGCGCAACGGCTGCAGAATCCGAAGGTGCTGCGCCTGTTCACCCAGGTTACCGCCATCAGTTTTGTGAGCGCCTGGGCAACAAAGGGCGACGTCCATCCGTCACTGCCATTCTCGGCGAGACTCGACCGCCAGTTCACGCACTGCGAAACCTCAACCAGCGGCTGGCTGACACCGTTCATCAGCCACGTCCTCGCCATGGCCGACAAAGGCAAATTTGTCGCGGCTTATCAGCAGGAAAGCTTCTACGAGCTGCTTCGTGCAGATGGCTCGCAAGCGGGGATCAACCTTGGTTACACCCAGTTCGAGAGCCTGGAACTGCTGCAGTATCCGTCGCACGAATGCATCCATGAAGCCGCGGACAAAGCGTTGCCGACAGCTACAGATAGCGCCCCATGATTTCGTCGACCACACCGTCCTTGCGCATCTGATCCAGCGCCGCCTGCAGCCTGGCGACCGTTGCATCCGACACGTCCTTGTTCAGCGCCAGGTACAACTCGGCGCTGTTGAAGCGCAATACGGTCTTGAGACCGGTGACCCCGTCCTGCCGCGCCAGGTAACGCCCGGCAGGATCACCGGTGGCCCACAGGTCGATCTGGCCGTTGACCAGTTTCTTTGCGTTGTCCTGATCGCGCAGGACGACCACCGGCTTCAAGCCTTGCTTGGCCAGGGTCTCGGCAATTGCGTCGCCCTTGTAGGCACCGATCTTGTATTTGCGCGCATCGCTGAGGGTTTCGAGGGTGATCTTGCTGTCGGCCCGGGCCAACATGATCCAGTCGTCCGGACCGATCGGACCGACCCACTTGAACAGGTTTTCGCGATCCGGCAGGCGCGCCATCACGAAAGCACCGTAACCGGGATTTTCCAGTGCCAGTTTGTAGACCCGCTCCCACGGAAAGCGCAGCGTCAGGCTGTAGGTGAGCCCGGCACGCTTGAACATTTCACGCACGATGTCGGCGGCAATGCCGTTGATGTTCTCGCCCTTGGCGAAATTCTTGCCGTCTTTCGCCATGTTGTAGGGCGGAAAGTTTTCGGTGAGGAGCACCAGATCGGTGTCGGGACTGTTTTCGGCCCGCGCCGTGTTGAGCAACAACACAGAAGCACTGGCGAGAACAAGAAGCAGGCGTTTGATCATGTCGGGCTACCGGAATCCATGGCGTGCCCAAGAGTGCCTTGGGTACGCCATGCTGTCCACTGGCCTGTACGGTTTAGCGCATCACAATGCCGCGTTTGGCCATATACGCTTTCGCTTCCTGCACGGTGTATTCGCCGAAGTGGAAAATACTCGCCGCCAGCACCGCGCTGGCGTGGCCTTCGAGGATGCCGTCGGCCAGATGCTGCAGGTTGCCGACACCGCCGGAAGCGATCACCGGAATGCCCAGCGCATCGCTGATCGCGCGAGTCACGCCGAGGTCGAAGCCGTTTTTCATGCCGTCCTGATCCATGCTGGTCAGCAGGATCTCACCGGCACCGAGGCCTTCCATCTTCTTCGCCCACTCGACTGCATCGAGACCGGTCGGTTTGCGCCCGCCGTGGGTGAAGATTTCCCAACGCGGGGTTTCACCCGGGCCGGAGACCTTCTTCGCGTCGATAGCGACGACGATGCATTGCGAGCCGAAATGCTGCGCCGCTTCACCGACGAATTCCGGGTTGAACACCGCTGCGGTATTGATCGAGACCTTGTCCGCACCGGCGTTGAGCAGGTTGCGGATGTCCTGCACGGTGCGCACGCCGCCGCCCACGGTCAGCGGAATGAACACCTGGCTGGCCATGCGCTCGACGGTATGCAGCGTGGTGTCGCGGCCATCGACGCTGGCGGTGATGTCAAGAAAGGTAATCTCGTCAGCACCCTGCTCGTCATAACGACGGGCGATTTCCACCGGATCGCCGGCATCGCGGATGTTCTCGAACTTCACACCTTTGACGACCCGGCCGTTGTCCACGTCCAGGCAAGGGATGATGCGTTTGGCCAGCGCCATGGTCAGTCCTCAGCCTTGGTACGAATCGCAGAAAGCTTGCGCTTCGGCGACGTCGAGGGTGCCTTCGTAGATCGCCCGGCCAGTGATTGCGCCAATGATGCCCGGCGCCTTGGCGTCGAGCAGCGACTTGATGTCACCCAGATTGTGGATACCGCCGGAGGCAATCACCGGGATCTTCGTCGCAGCAGCCAGCGCAGCGGTGAACGGTACGTTGCAGCCCTGCATCATGCCGTCTTTGGCGATGTCGGTATAAACGATCGACGATACGCCGTCGGCTTCGAACTGCCTGGCCAGATCGATGACCTGCACGGTGCTGATTTCAGCCCAGCCATCGGTGGCGACGAAGCCGTCCTTGGCATCCAGACCGACGATGATCTTGCCCGGGAACGCACGGCAGGCTTCAGCGACGAACGCCGGATCCTTCACCGCTTTGGTGCCGATGATCACATAGCTCACGCCCGCCTTGACGTAGTGCTCGATGGTTTCCAGCGAGCGAATGCCGCCGCCGATCTGGATCGGCAGGTTCGGGTAGCGTTTGGCAATCGCGGTCACCACTTCGCCGTTGACCGGCTGACCTTCGAACGCGCCGTTCAGATCGACCAGATGCAGACGACGGCAACCGCCCTCCACCCACTTGGCAGCCATGCTCACCGGGTCCTCGGAGAACACTGTGGAATCTTCCATGCGGCCCTGGCGCAGACGTACGCAGGCACCGTCTTTAAGATCGATAGCGGGAATAATCAGCATCTGGCAAACCTTCAAATTTGAATGTTCAGCTTGGCTCGGAAATCAGTTTTTCTCGAGCGCCCACAGGTCGCTTTCGATGCTTTCAAACCGCTCTTTGAGGTGGGTCTGCACATCGAAAATCGCCCTGTTGTAATAGTGCGGAGCAATTTCGCGGGTAAACAGCTCAAGAATTTCCGCCGCTTCGAACGAACCCAGGTCGAGTTCGAACCGATCCTCCATGAACCGCTGAATCTTGCGATTGGCCTCGCTCTCCTGTTCGGGAGTGAGGGTCAGGATCGGCGGCTTGGATTTCCTGGCAGCCATTTACCAGCGACCGTCCCACGCGGCGAAGTTCTGCAGCAATTGCAGGCCATGGGTATGGCTCTTCTCCGGGTGGAACTGCACAGCGAAACGCGAGCCATCGGCCAGCGCGGCAGCGAAATCGATCCCGTAATGACCGCTACCGACTACCTGCCGCGCGTTGGCGGCGGCGATGTAGTAGCTGTGCACGAAGTAGAAACGCGCCATGTCCGGAATGTCGTGCCACAGCGGGTGGCTGACCTTCTGCTGCACCTCGTTCCAGCCCATGTGCGGGACTTTCAGATGCTCGCCGTCTTCATGCAGGTCTTTGCCGAAGAACTTAACCGCGCCCGGGAACAGGCCGATGCAGTCGACGCCGTCGTTCTCTTCGCTGCTGTCGAGCAGGGCTTGCATGCCGACACAGATGCCGAGGAACGGACGATCCTGGCTGACTTCACGCACCAGCGCGTCGAAACCGAGGCGACGGATCTCCGCCATGCAGTCGCGAATCGCGCCAACGCCCGGGAATACCACGCGGTCGGCTTCACGGATCACGTCCGCATCGCTGGTGATCAGCACCTTGCCGGCGCCCACGTGCTCGAGGGCCTTGGCCACCGAGTGCAGGTTGCCCATGCCGTAGTCGATAACTGCAACCGTCTGCATTACAGAACGCCTTTGGTCGATGGCATTTGCCCGGCCATGCGCTCATCCAGCTCGACGGCCATGCGCAGCGCGCGGCCGAATGCCTTGAACACGGTTTCGATCTGGTGGTGGGTATTGGTGCCACGCAGGTTGTCGATGTGCAGGCTGACCAGCGCGTGGTTGACGAAGCCCTGGAAGAATTCCTGGAACAGGTCGACGTCGAAGCCGCCCACGGTGGCGCGGGTGTACGGCACGTGCATCTGCAGGCCCGGGCGACCGGAGAAGTCGATCACCACGCGCGACAGCGCTTCATCGAGCGGCACGTAGGCGTGACCGTAGCGACGGATGCCTTTCTTGTCGCCGATGGCTTTGGCGAAGGCCTGGCCGAGGGTGATACCGACGTCTTCCACGGTATGGTGGTCGTCGATATGCAGATCGCCCTTGCATTCAATATCCAGGTCGATCAACCCGTGACGGGCGATCTGATCCAGCATGTGCTCAAGAAAAGGAACACCGATATCGAATCGGGCCTTTCCGGTGCCATCAAGGTTGATCGAGGCTTTGATCTGGGTTTCCAGAGTGTCGCGCTCGACAGACGCCTTACGTTCGGCCATCACCAGCTCCGCAAAATCATTGGGCGAAAAAGGCAGCCATTATAGGCACGCGGGGCCGAAACAGAAACACGCGACGTGATATGCCTGACGGACAGAAGGCCCGGCTGTCGCGGGTAGACATGTCCATACAAGCCATTACAGCCACCCCGAAAACAAATGTGGGAGCGAGCCTGCTCGCGAATGCGGTGAGTCAGCCAACACTCATGGCAACTGACCGTCCGTCTTCGCGAGCAGGCTCGCTCCCACAGGGGTACTGCGTTTTACCCATTACTTAGTGAAACAGTACCGCCGTCTTCTGCAGGGTCACCCACACACCCCACGCCAACGGAATGCCCACCACCAGCCACGCGGCGATTGCCAGCGGCTTGCTGCCCGGTGCGGCTTTCCACTCCAGCACGGTGCTCGCATCAGCCCCTTTGTCGTGGCCCAGCGCCTGTTCGGCGGCCAGTTCGGCGTCGGTCATGAAGTACTTGTCGGCCACCGGACGCACCATCAGGTTGCACAGGAAACCCAGCACCAGCAGGCCGGCGAGGATGTACAGGGTGATGTCGTAAGCGGCCGCGCGTTCAACGCCGATGCTCAACTGATACTCACGCAGGTAGTTCACCAGCACCGGACCGAGCACGCCGGCCGCAGCCCAGGCGGTCAGCAGGCGACCATGGATCGCACCGACCATTTGTGTGCCGAACAGGTCGGCCAGATACGCCGGAACGGTCGCAAAACCACCGCCGTACATCGACAGGATGATGCAGAACGCCGCCACGAACAGCGCTACGTTGCCCAGATGGCCCATGTTCGGGATCAGCGCGTACAGGGCAAAACCGAGGGCGAAGAACACGAAGTAAGTGTTTTTGCGACCCAGGTAGTCCGAGAACGAGGCCCAGAAGAAGCGGCCACCGATGTTGAACAGGCTCAGCAGACCTGTGAAGCCGGCAGCAATCGCGGCGATCGAAGCCAGTTGCCCGGCGTCCAGTTGACCAAACGGCACGTCAACGCCCAGCAGCTTGCCGCCGAACACCTCCTGCAGCAGTGGCGAGGCCATGCCGAGGATGCCGATACCGGCCGACACGTTCAGGCACAGCACCAGCCACACCAGACGGAACTGCGGGGTTTTCCACGCTACATTCACGTGGACGTGACGGTGAGTGATCATCGAGTTCGAGGCTTTTTTCGCCGGAGCGGTCCAGCCTTCAGGCTTCCACCCGGTTGGCGGCACGCGGTAGGCCAATGCGCCACCGATCATGAACACGAAGTAGATCGCGGCCATGGCCACGAAGCTCTGCCAGACGCCGACACCGGCAGGCGAAGCGAAGTGGCTCATCAGCGCAGTCGCCAACGGTGCACCGACCATCGCGCCGCCGCCGAAGCCCATGATCGCCATGCCGGTCGCCATGCCGCGCTTGTCCGGGAACCACTTGATCAGGGTCGAGACCGGCGAGATATAGCCCAGGCCCAGACCGATACCGCCGATCACGCCGGAGCCGATCCACATCAGCCAGATCTGGTGGGTATAAATCCCCAGTGCCGAGATCAGCAGACCGCCGCACCAGCACAGCGCCGAAACCACACCGGCCTTGCGTGGCCCGGCGTGTTCCAGCCAGCCCCCCCAGATCGCGGCCGAGCAGCCGAGGAAGATAAAGAACAGGGTGTAGATCCAGCCGAGCATGGAGATCGGCCAGTCGCATTGCGAAGAGAAGACCTGAGCGATGAAGCTCATGTCCGGTGCGCAAGCCACCGGAGCGGTGACGCCCAGCGCCTTGGACAGCGGCAACCAGAACACCGAGAAACCGTAGGCCATGCCGATGCACAGGTGAATGGCCAAAGCGGCCGGTGGAACCAGCCAACGGTTGAAACCGGGCTTGGCGATAATGCGTTCCTTGGACAGGAACGCAGGCTGGTCGGCGCGAAGGCCGTCCGCCGTGATGCTCGTGCTCATTGTGTATCCCCCAATTATTAGTATGGTTCGCCAGCCACTGCTCACCCTCGGCCTTTATGCACGCAGGCATGACCGTTTTTTCGGGTGAAGCTCCTTGAAGGCGCGACGTTAAGTCGCAGAAGGACGGACGAACCGGCGAAGGTTACCATTTGCACGTGACAGAAAAACCAAACTGATATCACCTTTTTCATGTCATCTGATCTCGTCCCCCACAGGAAAAAGCCATGCCGATCGTTGTCCAAGCGCTGCACGATGCCAGTTACCAGGATCAACAGGATCTGCAGAAAATCTATCGGGACGCCCCGCAATGGCTGTTCGCACCGTATTCCGGGGACGCTCAACTGATCGAAAACAGCCTGGCTGACAGCTCTTTGATTGCAGGACGTTTCAATGATCGCCTGCTGGGCGCAGCTCGCCTGACAAGGCACGACCGGGTTTGGTATTTGTCACATTTGTGTGTACGAAAAGTCACCCGGCGCCGTGGGGTGGCCGAGCGTCTGGTGAACCAAGCGCAGAAAATGGCGTCGCAAGCGGGTGCACAACTGCGCCTGCGGGCACCGGCCGGGCGTCTTGAAATCCAGGCGCTGGCCATCAAATTGCAAGTGCCGCTGGACGTCCTCGCGACATGACTGCGCCCCGAACCGGGCGGATCCAGCGCTATACTCCCCGGCTAAATTACGAATTCGACTAACTACAAGGACTCGCCCATGAAAGCGTTCGGCAAAATCCTGGGTCTGGTACTTCTCGGGCTGTTGCTGATCATTGTGGCGGCGGGCTTCGCCCTGACCCACCTGTTTGATCCCAACGACTACAAAGACGAGATTCGCCAGATAGCCCGCGACAAGGCCCACATCGAGCTGACGCTCAATGGCGATATCGGCTGGAGCCTGTTTCCGTGGCTTGGCCTGGAACTGCATGAAGCCAGCATCGCCACCCTGATCAATCCGACCGAGCCGTATGCCGATCTGCAAATGCTTGGCCTGTCCGTGCGCGTGCTGCCATTGCTGCGCCGCGAAGTGCAGATGAGCGACGTGCGTGTCGAAGGCCTGAACCTGCGCCTCAAACGCGACAAGTCCGGCCACGGCAACTGGGAAGACATCGGCAAGCTGCCGCCTCCTGCCGTGCCTGCCGGCAGCCCTGCGCCCGCCAGCCCGCCTGTCGCAGAGGCCTCCGCCCAGCCGGAAAAACCGCCGCAGCCGATCCGCCTCGACATCGACAGCCTGACCGTCAACAACGCCCGGGTTGAATACAACGACGAGCAGACCGGCAAACAGTACAGCGCCGAAAGCATCCAGCTGAGCACCGGTGCGGTACACGACTCGACCAACATTCCGCTGAAAGCCACGGCGTTCCTCAGCACCAATCAGCCGGTGCTGCGCGTGCGTACCGAACTCAATGGCGAGCTGCGCATCGAGCGTGCATTGCAACGCTACAAGTTCGAAGACATGAAGTTGTCCGGCGAACTGACTGGCGACCCGCTGCAGGGCAAGGCCATGACCTTCTCCGCCCAAGGGCAGATCTTGCTGGACAAGGCAGCGAACGTCGCCGAATGGACCGGGATCAAGATATCTGCCAACCAGTTGCGCGCCTTGGGTGAGCTGAAAGCCAACGACCTCGACAAGACTCCGCAGATCACTGGCGGTATCTCGATCGCCCAGTTCGATCTGGCCAAGTTCGTCGACAGCATCGGCCAGACACTGCCAGCGATGGCGCCCGGCAGCCTGAGCAAGGTCGAGCTGGTCAGCCGCGTGGCCGCGACGCCCACCAGCGTGGCCTTCGACAACATCAACCTGAAACTCGACGACAGCAGCTTCAGCGGACGCATTGCCGTTGAGGACTTCGCCAAGCAGTCGCTGCGGGCGATCCTCAAGGCTGACACGTTCGACGTCGACCGTTACCTGCCGCCGAAATCGGAAAAAGCCAAAAACGCCACGCAAGTGCGTCAGGCCGAAGTCGCCAGCACCGAAGCCGATGCCATGGCCGGCGCCGGCAGCACACCGCTGCCGGACAAGCCGAGTAAAAGCGCCTGGAGCACTGAGCGCCTGTTGCCGGTCGAGCGCCTGGCCAAACTCGACGTTGATGCCGATCTGAGCTTCGGCCAACTGACCCTCGACAAACTGCCGATCCAGAACGCCGCGCTCAAAGCCACCGGCCAGGGCGGCCTGCTGACCCTGGAAAACCTGCGCGGCGGGCTGTACAACGGCGACTTCGAAGCCAAGGGCACCCTCGATGTGCGCCCGAGCGCGCCAGTGTTGAATCTGCAAACCCGGATCAACCGCGTGCCGGTGGAGAAAATCCTCGAAAGCCAGGGCAAGAACCCGCCAGTCAAAGGTCTGGTCACACTGACCAGCAGTCTCACCGGCAGCGGCAACAGCCAGCAGGCGCTGATCGAAACCCTCAACGGCAACGCCAGTTTCGTGATCAACAACGGCGTGCTGCTCAACGCCAACCTTGAACAGCAACTGTGCAAAGGCATCGCCACGCTTAACCGCAAAACCCTCAGCGGCGAGCCACGGGGCAAGGACACACCGTTCCAGGAACTCAAGGGCAACCTGACCTTGCGCAACGGCGTGGCGAGCAACCCGGACCTCAAGGTGCGCATCCCCGGCATGACCGTGAACGGCGACGGCGACATCGACCTGCGCGTGCTGGGCATGGATTACCGCGTCGGCATCATCGTCGAAGGCGATACCAGCGCCATGCCGGATCCGGCCTGTCAGGTCGGCGAGAAATTCGTCGGCATCGAGTGGCCGCTGCGCTGCCGTGGTCCGCTGGAGCTGGGCGCCAAGGCCTGCCGCGTGGATAACGAACGCCTCGGCCAGGTCGCGACCAAAATGGCCGGAGACAAACTCAGCGAGAAGATCGATGAGAAACTTGGCGACAAGGTCAGCCCGGAATTGAAAAACGCATTGAAGGGGCTGTTCAAGCGATGAGAGCGGAGCAGTTTTCCACCGCGGTGCTGGAATGGTTCGACCGCCACGGCCGCCACGATTTGCCTTGGCAGCAGGACATCAACCCGTATCGGGTGTGGGTCTCGGAGATCATGTTGCAGCAGACCCAGGTCAGCACCGTGCTCAATTACTTCGACCGCTTCATGACCGCGCTGCCGACGGTACAAGCATTGGCCGAAGCGCCGGAGGACGAAGTGCTGCATCTGTGGACGGGGCTGGGTTACTACACCCGCGCGCGCAATTTGCAGAAGACCGCAAAGATCGTCGTCAGCCAGTACGGCGGCGAATTTCCGCGGGACGTCGAAAAGCTGACAGATCTGCCGGGCATCGGCCTGTCCACCGCCGGCGCCATCGCCAGCATCAGCATGGGCCTGCGCGCGCCGATCCTCGATGGCAACGTCAAACGCGTTCTGGCGCGTTTTACTGCGCAAGAGGGTTACCCGGGTGAACCGAAGGTTGCCAGACAGCTGTGGGCCAACGCAGAGCGTTTCACGCCACATGATCGAGTCAACGCCTACACCCAGGCGATGATGGATCTCGGCGCCACGCTGTGCACCCGCAGCAAACCCAGCTGCCTGCTGTGTCCGCTGGAAAAGGGCTGCGAGGCGCACATGCTCGGCCTGGAAACGCGCTACCCGATCCCCAAACCGCGCAAAGCGATACCGCAAAAACGTACGCTGATGCCGATGCTCGCCAATGGCGACGGCGCGATTCTGCTTTATCGCCGTCCCTCCAGCGGTCTGTGGGGCGGTTTGTGGAGCCTGCCGGAACTCGACGATCTCGACGACCTGCAACATCTGGCCGATCAGCACTCGCTGTCCATGGGCGAACAGCAGGCGCTGCCAAGCCTCGTTCACACCTTCAGTCATTTCCAGCTGTCCATCGAACCCTGGCTGGTTCAGGTACAGGAGGCCACCCATCACGTGGCCGAGGCCGACTGGCTCTGGTATAACCTCGCCACCCCGCCGCGCCTGGGCCTTGCTGCCCCGGTCAAAACCTTGCTCGAGCGCGCGGCCGCCGTATTGAACGCAGGAGAGTCGTCATGACCCGCACCATCATGTGCCGCAAGTACAAAGAAGAATTGCCCGCGCTGGAACGCGCTCCCTTCCCGGGCGCCAAAGGTCAGGACATTCTTGACCACGTCTCGGCCAAGGCCTGGGCTGACTGGCAGAAACACCAGACCCTGCTGATCAACGAAAAGCGTCTGAACATGATGAACGCCGAAGACCGCAAATACCTTCAGGGCGAAATGGACAAGTACTTCTCCGGCGAGGATTACGCCAAGGCCGAAGGCTACGTTCCGCCTGCTGAATAAACCCGCAAAATCCGGGGGCGAATCGTAAGCGACGGAATTAATTTAAGAAATTTTAAAAAAGTCGTTGACGTAAATCCGAAAAACCCTTTTAATGCGCCCCGTTGCCCAGATAGCTCAGTCGGTAGAGCAGGGGATTGAAAATCCCCGTGTCGGCGGTTCGATTCCGTCTCTGGGCACCAAATACCGAAAACCCTGAATCGCAAGATTCAGGGTTTTTTTATGCCTGCGATTTGATGCTGGCTCATTCCAGCCTTTTTCCTGGGCTGCGCAAATGCGCGACGGGTTTCGAACAAAGGCGATCCGCGCTACTTTGGCCGCACCTTATGGAAGAGGGTCATCCGCTCGATGAACCAGAAAAGAACCCGCGTGCCCCTGCCCCATCCGCCACCCTATCGCCAGAGCCGGATTGCATTCTGGCTGATGATACTGGTCGGCATACTGATCGCCTTCCTCATCGCCGCGTCGACTTATCTGATCGTCCATAGCTTGATCAGCGGTTCCATCACCACCTGGAACCGCTCCGGTCCACGCCATACCTACACCCTCGCGCAGCAACCCCGGATGTTCTGGTTCGAGATCGTGTCGCAGTGCGTCGGCACTCTGTTCCTGATAGCCGTCGGCTGGATCGGATTGTGGATTCACCGAATGGCGCGCGAGCCCGGTGACAAGCAGAAGGCCAAGCGCAGGCGGGGGTAAAGGAAGGCGCGGGATTTTACCCGCGCCTCGACGCTCAATTACACCCAACGTTATCCAGCGTCATTCCAATGGAACACCAGATTGCGCGCAGTACCGCTGCCAACGTCTGTCACGTCACGCCGCGTTTCGCCATTGCGCGTGGCGACTACCGTGTACTTACCGGGTGGCAATTGCACGTAGACCAGCGGACCCGTTTGGCTGAGGGTCAGTACGGTCTGCCCCGGCGACTTTTGAATCACCACATCGACATCAGCGGTGTACTGGTCTTGCGCGCCCACCGCGAACGTCATGTGCAGGTTGTAACCAGTGGATTGTTGAATGGCTTTTGACTCGTCCAGGCCGATCCCGCCGGACAGGTAGTTGATGCCGTTTTGCTGTTGTTGCTGGACTTGCACACCGGCACTGTCGATCAGGTCGAGATTGGCCGCCTGCAACATCGCCGGAAAAGCCAATGCCGCCACCGCCGCGATGGGCAGCAGGAATGAAAGAACGCGTTTCATGATGACGACTCCCGGGCTCTTGTAGAGCCCAACCGTTACTCCTTATTTGATCCGGCCAGGGAAGCACGTGTTTTAGAATGATTGGCACTTGGCCAGGGTGCGAAAGGGACTAATTCGAGACGCACTGCGGCTCGAATTTACAGAGTCGCCAACCCTCAATCCGGAACGCACTGCGTTCCGAGTGATTGCGCAGCCCGGCGTTGAAGCTCATTCTCGATCCGTCTTCGCCAAGGCCAAGTCCATATGAATTCACGCAGTCCCGCGTTTAGGCCCGACACAGCAACCGTGAGCGAACCTTTCAAAGAAGCTGCCGCCGATGGCTTTATGCTCGGCGGCTTCACCTGGCGTCACGCCCTGCCCGATGCGCAACGCCCGGTAGTCATCATCAACGCCGCCACCTCGGTACGCTGCCGACATTACTCGCGCTTCGCCGATTACCTGTTCGCCAACGGCTTCGACGTGATCACCTACGACTACCGAGGCATCGGCGAATCGCGTCCGGCAACCCTGAGAGGCCTTGAGGCTTCATGGACCGACTGGGGCGCGCTGGATTTCGAGGCGATGCTCAAGCGCGCGCAACGAGAGCTCCCCGGCCAGCCAATCGATGTGGTTGGCCACAGTTTCGGCGGTTGCGCGGCGGGACTGGGTGAGTCCGGGCAGGTCATTCGTCGGCTGGTGACGGTCGGTGCACAGTTCGCTTACTGGCCTGACTATGCGCCGGAGCAGCGCTGGCGCATGTTCGGCAAATGGCATGTGCTGATGCCGCTTCTGACGCGCCTCTGTGGCTATTTCCCGGGCAAGCGCCTTGGCTGGCTGGAAGACACGCCAGCAGGCGTCGTACGCGACTGGAGCACGCCTGCCGCGCGCTACGAGCAGCGTCCGAGCGGCCGTCGACTGCTGAAAACAACCGGCCGCCTGCCCTTCGCCAATGTCCGCGCAAAGACCTTGGCGATCAGCATCAGCGACGACCCGTACGGTACGATCCCTGCCATCGAACGCCTGCTCGACTACTTCAGCCATGCGCCCAAAACCCACTTGCGTATCGAGCCGCAGGACATCGGCGAACAGCAAGTCGGACATTTCGCCTTTTTTCGTAGCGCATACCAAGCCACACTATGGCCCATCGCTCTGACCTGGCTGCAAATCGGCGAACTGCCACCCGCTGCACCCGGGCGGCCAGTGCCACGCAGCTGAGCCCTCTCAACGCACGATGGAACACACCATGGCCTCCGCCAACAAGCAGCAAAAACGCGCCGCCCGGGCCAAGACCAAGGCCAAGCAGAACCGCACCAAACGCGCCGAGGCGCCGCTCGAACTGGACCCGAACGATGACCGTATCGACTTCGAGTCGGTGGACCTGACCGAGCTGTTCAAGAAAATGATCGACGCCGAGAAGATCAGCCAGCAAGCCATGTGCAGCGCATTCCTCGAAGACCCGCTGCTGGAGCTGGTCTACGAGCAGGAAGGCGAAGAAGGCGCAATGGATTTCATCCTCGCCGCGCTGATCGAGTATCGCCAGTGGTCGCAAGAAACCGACGAAGCCGGTGCCCTGGCGTGGATCGAATCCCCGGCCTTCCAGGCCGACTATGTGGCGGCCTCCGACGCGATCGCCGCACACACCCAACAGAAGAACTGAGTTCCCATGGCATCCCTGAACAAGCAACAGAAACGCGCCAAACGCGCCAAGGCCAAAGCCAAGCACATCCGCATGGTCGGCCGTAAGCCGCTGGACCAGGACGACAACCTCGGGCATCTGGACGAGCCGATCCCGGAATACACCCTGGCGATGTTCAGCAAAATGCGCGACGCCGAAGCCGTCAGTCGCAACGAAATGCTGCTGACCCTGCTGCGCGAACTGGCGTTCATCATCGTTGACCATCCAGAGCTGCTGGACATGGAAAACGCCGAGAACGAAGGCATGGCCGCCACTCACCTGGCCGCCGACATGCTGATCGACTACCGCATGTGGGCCGACGGCATGGACATCGAAACCGCCCAGGCCTGGCTGACCGAGCCACAGTTCATCACCGATTTCGGGATTGCGCTGGATACTTACGGCAAGTCGCTGGAGGACAGCGCCCCCAAAGCCGAGTAACTTTTTGCACCTGACATTCACGCACGATCAAAAAAGGAGGTCAGGTGAAGAAGACAGCTTCATGCAAGGATGGACAATTGCCGAAATCAGAAGACTCAGCTGCGACCATCCAAAGCAAAACCGTTAAAACTCCCAAGGAAACAACTTGGGATGAATGGTTCGACGAAGAGAAAGGCAGCTCAGACTTTATGCTCTTGCGAGAACAAAGCTGATTACGGATATGTGGCGATGTTTCGCCACCTGCAGCACAAGCAAAAACGGCCGCTCGTCATCACTGACAGCGGCCGTTTTGCATTACGCGTTGCGGATCAGTTCAACACCACCGCACCACGCTTTTCCAGCTTGCGGCGGCGTGCCACCAGCAGGCCGGCGGCAACGACCATGAGGCTCAGCAGGCCGGTTGCGAGGATTTCCACGCGGTGGGCTTCCTGGAACAGCATGATGGTCAGGGCCGCGACGATGAAGATGATCACCGCGTAGGTCAGGCCCGGGAACAGCCACATGCTGAAGACGATTTTCTCGCCGCGGGCCATGCGTTGTTTCCGCATGCGCAGTTGCGAGAACGCGATCACCAGGTACACCAGCAATGCGATGGCGCCGGAGCTGGCCAGCAGGAATTCGAACACGGCAGCCGGGGCCACGTAGTTGGCGAAGGTGCAGAGGAACGCCGCGCCGGTCGACAGCATGACAGCCCAGTAAGGCGTACCGCTTTTGTTGACCCGAGTCGACATCGCCGGTGCGTCACCGCGCTTGCCGAGGGAGAACAGCATGCGCGACGAGGTGTACAGCGCCGAGTTCAGGCAGCTGGTGACCGCGACCAGCACCACGATGTCGACGATCATTTTCGCGTTCGGAATGCCCATGCGCTCAAGCACGGTCTGGTAGGAACCGAGGTTGGCCAGCGTAGGATCGTTCCACGGCACCAGGGCCACAACGATGAAGATCGAGACGAGGTAGAACAGGCCGATCCGCCAGATCACCGAGTTGGTGGCCTTGGAAATCTGCTTGCCCGGGTTCTTCGATTCCGCGGCCGCGATGGTCACGATTTCGGTACCCATGAACGAGAACATGGTAGTCAGGATTGCGCCCAGCACCGCGCCCATGCCGTTTGGCAGGAAGCCGCCAGAGTCGAACAAGTGCGAAACGCCGCTGACCTGACTGTTCGGCAGGAAGCCGAAGATCGCCGCGAGGCCGAGGATGATGAAGCCAATGATCGCCAGGACTTTGATCAGGGCAAACCAGAATTCGAATTCACCGTAGTTTTTCACGCTGAACAGGTTAGTCACCGTAAGCAACATGGTGATGACCAAGGCGAAGGCCCAGATCTCCACGCTCGGAAACCAGGCATGCAGGATGGTCGCGGCAGCGTTGGCTTCCAATGGAATCACCAATACCCAGAACCACCAGTACAACCAGCCGATGGTGAAGCCGGCCCAGTGCCCGATGGCACGGTCGGCGTACGTGGAGAACGAGCCGGTGTCGGGCGAAGCGACAGCCATTTCACCGAGCATGCGCATCACCAGCACCACCAGGGTACCGGCGGCGGCGTAGGCCAGCAGCACGGCAGGGCCGGCGGCAGCGATGGCGTGGCCGGAGCCAACGAACAGACCGGCGCCGATCACACCGGCGATCGACAACATGGTCACATGACGCGGTTTGAGCCCCTGTTCGAGGCCATTGGAGCTTGGGGTACTGCTCATCGGAACTACCTTTGCGAGGAAAGCGATTGCGTCCGACCTGCCTGGTTTTCCTTCTCGTAAAAAGAAACCAACAGGGCGTTCCAGATTCTGCACGCAATAAATGCGCCAAAATGTTTCAAACTCTGCTGGCCCGCGGCTTTGAACGCGACCGGACAGTCATCGCAAGTCCTTAAAATTAATGGCAATTCGCCAGAGCGTTACTGTGCGACTCACTTTTCAAGCGAACAGACGCACCAGAAACACACTGAAAAAGTGTGGGATGCACAATAAAAGGGCGAATCAGGAACGTTCGGCCGGATAGCGCTTCCAACACCCCGCCAAAGCTGGCAACATCGCGCCTTTTTTTACGCAACACCCACGGGTTTGCACGTTCAAACACCCGTTCGGTTGTTGATGGGGCGACAGTCTGCTGTGCCGATGCGACAACCCGCCACACGCCATCCGCTTACCGCCCGTAGCGCTGTTGGCTGCCATTGAAACGCTATGCTAGCTTGGCCGCCTCGCCAGGAAGGCCCGCCAACAGCAGGAGCGCAACATATATGAGGAACGCACATGGCTGAGGCCACGCCCGCGCTTGAAATCCGCAACTTGCACAAACGCTACGGACAGCTTGAGGTGCTTAAAGGCATCTCGCTGACCGCCCGCGACGGCGATGTGATCTCGATCCTCGGTTCCTCCGGTTCCGGCAAGTCCACGTTCCTGCGTTGCATCAACCTGTTGGAAAACCCGCACCAGGGTCAGATTCTGGTAGCCGGTGAAGAACTCAAGCTCAAGCCCGCCAAGAACGGCGAACTGGTTGCTGCGGATGGCAAACAGATCAACCGCCTGCGTTCCGAGATTGGTTTTGTATTTCAAAACTTTAATCTGTGGCCGCACATGAGCGTGCTCGACAACATCATCGAAGCCCCGCGCCGCGTGCTCGGCCAGAGCAAGGCCGAGGCGATCGAGGTCGCCGAAGCGCTGCTGGCCAAGGTCGGCATCGCCGACAAGCGCCACGCCTATCCGTCGCAATTGTCCGGTGGTCAGCAACAACGCGCCGCGATTGCCCGCACGCTGGCGATGCAGCCGAAGGTGATTCTGTTTGACGAGCCCACCTCTGCCCTTGACCCGGAAATGGTTCAGGAAGTACTTAGTGTCATCCGCGCACTGGCCGAAGAAGGCCGCACCATGCTGTTGGTGACCCACGAAATGGGCTTTGCCCGTCAGGTTTCCAGCGAAGTGGTGTTCCTCCACCAGGGGCTGGTGGAAGAGCAAGGATCGCCTCAGCAGGTGTTCGAAAACCCGCTTTCGGCGCGCTGCAAACAATTCATGTCCAGCAACCGCTAACGGAGCAACATGCATGCAGAATTTTAAAAAGGTCTTCCTGGCCGCCGCCGTCACCCTCGCATTCAGCGCCGGGGCCATGGCCGAGACCCTGAAGATGGGCATCGAAGCGGCTTACCCGCCGTTCAACAACAAAGACGCCAGCGGCAACGTGGTCGGCTTCGACAAAGACATTGGCGACGCCCTGTGCGCCAAGATGAAAGTCGAGTGTTCGGTGGTCACCTCCGACTGGGACGGCATCATCCCTGCGCTGAACGCCAAGAAGTTCGACTTCCTGGTGTCCTCGCTGTCGATCACCGAAGAGCGCAAGGGCGCGGTGGACTTCACCGACCCGTACTACTCGAACAAGCTGCAGTTCATCGCGCCGAAAGATAAAGAGTTCAAAACCGATAAGGATTCGCTCAAAGGCAAGATCATCGGTACCCAGCGCGCCACCCTCGCGGGCACCTGGCTTGAGGACACTTACGGCAGCGATATCGAAGTCAAACTCTACGACACCCAGGAAAACGCCTACCTGGACCTGACCTCCGGTCGTGTCGACGCTATCCTCGCCGACAAGTACGCCAACTACGACTGGCTGAAAACCGATGCAGGCAAGGCCTACGAGTTCAAAGGCGACCCGGTCGTGGAAAGCGACAAAATCGGCATCGCCGTGCGCAAAGGTGACCCGCTGCGCGAGAAGCTGAACGCCGCACTGAAGGAAATCGTCGCTGACGGTACCTACAAGAAGATCAACGACAAGTACTTCCCGTTCAGCATCTATTGATCTGACCTGCGGGACCGGCGCCATCCACCGACGGCGCCGGCTCCCGGCCTTGCCTGCCGCGATTTGAAAAGAAATCCATGATTATCGACCTCTACGGATTCGGCCCGGCCCTCGCTGCCGGTGCGCTGATGACCGTCAAACTGGCGCTGACGGCCCTGTGCCTGGGACTGGTGCTCGGTCTGCTCGGCGCCTTGGCCAAGACTTCCCCGTACAAGCCGCTGCAGTGGCTTGGCGGCACTTATTCGACCCTGGTGCGTGGCGTCCCGGAATTGCTCTGGGTGCTGTTGATCTACTTCGGTACGGTCAACCTGATGCGCAGCCTCGGTGAGTTTTTCGGTAACCCCGACCTGCAACTCAGCGCCTTCGCCGCCGGCGTAATCGCGCTGGGTCTGTGCTTCGGCGCCTACGCCACGGAAGTGTTTCGCGGCGCAATCCTTGCCATTCCCAAGGGCCACCGTGAAGCCGGTGTGGCGCTGGGCCTGTCGAAATGGCGGATCTTCACCAAGTTGATCATGCCGCAGATGTGGCGCATCGCCCTGCCCGGCCTGGGCAACCTGTTCATGATCCTGATGAAAGACACCGCGCTGGTGTCAGTCATCGGTCTGGAAGAAATCATGCGTCACGCGCAGATCGGCGTGACCGTGTCGAAACAACCGTTCACCTTCTATCTGGTGGCCGCAGTCATGTACCTCGGCCTGACGGTGCTGGCGATGACCGGCATGCACTTCCTGGAAAAACGCGCCGCTCGCGGCTTTGCGAGGAGCGCTTCATGAACTGGGAAGTGATCATCAAGTGGCTGCCGAAACTGGCGCAGGGCGCGACTTTGACCCTCGAACTGGTGGCGATTGCCGTGATTGCCGGCCTGCTGCTGGCGATTCCGCTGGGCATCGCCCGCTCGTCGAAGCTGTGGTACGTGCGCGCCTTGCCCTACGCCTACATCTTCTTTTTCCGTGGCACGCCGTTGCTGGTGCAACTGTTCCTCGTCTATTACGGCCTGGCGCAGTTCGATGCGGTGCGCAGCAGCGCGCTGTGGCCGTACCTGCGCGATCCGTTCTGGTGTACCACCGCGACCATGACCCTGCACACGGCGGCGTACATCGCGGAGATCCTGCGCGGCGCGATCCAGGCGATTCCGCCGGGGGAAATCGAAGCGGCGCGAGCACTGGGCATGTCCAAGCCCAAGGCGATGTTCTACATCATGCTGCCTCGTGCGGCGCGCATCGGCCTGCCGGCCTACAGCAACGAAGTGATCCTGATGCTCAAGGCCAGCGCACTGGCGAGCACCGTGACCCTGCTGGAACTGACCGGCATGGCCCGCACGATCATCGCGCGCACCTACCTGCCGGTGGAAATCTTCTTCGCCGCCGGCGTGTTCTACCTGCTGATGTCCTACGTGCTGGTGCGCGGCTTCAAGCTGCTGGAGCGCTGGCTGCGCGTCGATGCCTGCCAAGGGCGTTGAAACTTCCCACGTGCTGACGGGCGAGGCCCTACTCGCCCGCTTCACCGCGCTGGATGATTTTCTTACGGCGCATCAGGCGCTGTGGAAACCTCGTCCGTTCACTCATCTTTCGCTTCCATGGGAAACCGCCTACCCCGAATTGGCTTCGTGGCTACGCGGACGATCGCTGGAAGATGCAGAGCGTGCACATAATCATCCCGCCGATCTCGCCGATGCCCCGGAGCCGTTCGCCTCATTGGCGGCGTTGTCGGCTGAGCTGAGCGCAGTTGGTGAGTTGCCGGGACATGCGCTGGAAACTACAGGCCATCGATTGAATGTCGACGTACCGGGACGCAAGTGGCAGCAGATCGAAGCGTTCGGCAGCCGTTTGTCTTTCGCCTCGCCGCCCACGCATTGGCTGGACTGGTGTTCCGGCAAAGGGCATTTGGGCCGGCGCCTGTTGAGCGCCAGGCAACAGCTGACCTGTGTTGAATACGATCCGGCGCTGGTCGCCAGCGGTCAGGCTCTGAGTCAGCGTCATCATTTGCATGCCCTGCATGTCGAGCAGGATGTGCTCGCAACAGATGCGGCAACCGTGCTGAGCGCTCACCACACCCCGGTCGCCCTGCACGCCTGCGGTGATTTGCATGTGCGCCTGATGCAACTGGCAAGCGCGGCCGGATGTCAGCAGATGGCCATCGCCCCGTGCTGTTACAACCGGATTAATCGCAGCGAGTATCGGGCATTGTCCTCAGCGGGTTTGCGATCCGCCCTACAGCTCTCGCTCGAAGATCTGGCGCTGCCCATGAGCGAAACCGTCACCGCCGGTGCAAGAGTCCGACGTCAGCGCGACACCTCCATGGCGCGACGTTTGGCCTTTGATCTGCTGCAACGACAAGTGCGCGGAGTAGACGAATACCTGCCCACCCCGTCCCTGCCCAATGCCTGGCTGGACAAGCCTTTCGCCGATTACTGCCGCGACCTGGCAGTGCTGAAAGAGTTATCCACAATCGGTACGCCGGATTGGCAGGCACTGGAAGCTGCCGGTTGGCAGCGATTGGCCGAAGTTCGCAACCTGGAATTACTGCGCGGATTGTTCCGACGGCCGCTGGAGCTTTGGCTGAATCTTGATCGAGCCATTTTCCTCAACGAACGGGGATACTTCGTACGGCTCGGCACCTTCTGCGACAGCTCGCTGACGCCGCGTAATTTTCTACTACTGGCCGAGCGCGCCTGAAACCTTTACAGCCTGTGGATAACTCTGTTGATGGTTTTCCCGTGGATCCAATATCCACGGCCATTGGACGGCAAAAACACCATTGGTCATTTTTTGTTCACATTGATAAAAAACCTGTAAAACAGGGCTTTGCGCACAAAATGAGAACGTGTCCACAAATTCCCCTGCAACGCCAAGGTCGCGCCGATCCGTTGTGCATAAGCTTCCAATCAAAAGGACATAAACGGGTGAAATGGGTGCTTGAACGGCGCGGAAATCCTGCCATCACGCTCATGCTGGATTGACGTCGAACAGCCCGATTTTGCGGCTTGAGACCTAATGACACAGCTCAAGCCGCGCCTGATCCAGCACCTGCGTAAAAATAGTCTGAATTCAGGGGTTTACAGAACCCACCCAATCGCTATAATCGTCGCCCACACGCCGGTATAGCTCAGTTGGTAGAGCAACTGACTTGTAATCAGTAGGTCCCGGGTTCGACTCCTGGTGCCGGCACCATACAAAACAAAGCCCCTGCAGAAATGCAGGGGCTTTGTTGTTTCTGGCGTTTGGACTCCGCAGAGGTTTCCACATTGCTGCGACCAGACCTGCGGCCCCTTATCTCAAACTCCGTCCCCTGTGCTTCAAGCCGTTACAATTTCACATCAGCCCAACATTGACGGGCTCTCGCACCCACCTAGAATGCACCCCAACACACCCGCCAAGCCTAGGTTGACCCAGTCAGCAAGCTCAAATCGTGCGGGTTTTTTTTGCCCGGAGAAAACTACATGAGGCCCTTCGACAAGCCGGCCCTCAGCGTAGAACAGCAATTGGAACTGCTAAAGCAACGAGGCCTACAAGTCGCAAACGACGACCGCGCCATGTGTTTCCTTGAAGTGGTCACGCTGTTTCGCCTGAGCCCCTACATGCGCCCTTTTCAGGAAACGAACCCTGAACACACCTTCAAGCCTGGTAGCACTCTAAAAGCAGTCGTCGACATCTATCGTTTCGACGGTTCGTTGCGCCGCATTACCATGGATGCTATCGAACGTGTGGAAGTCGCCATACGAGCGACTATCAGCAACCACATGTGCCCTAAGTACGGGCCTGAATGGATAGCTGAGGCGTCAATCTTCTCCTCGTCATACTCACATTCTGATTTATTGCGGCCCCTGCGAGATCAACTGAGCAAGGAGCGCAACAAACTTGGACGTGAGATTGACCGTATAAAAAAGAGCAGCCGAGCAGATCAGATCCAGCAGCGGCGAATTGAAAATCGCATGCGCGATAACTATTTTCGATTCTACAGATCAACCTATTCCCATCCCGAGTTGCCACCCGCCTGGGCTGTTCTGGAAGAACTGAGCCTTGGAACGGTGTCCAACCTGTTGGCAGAATTGGGGGACGGCAAAATTGGGGGGCAGGCCACGTTTATCAATTAATAGAGAGTCGCAGCCTTAATTCTTTTTTACGATTTTAGTGCCGACGCCATACAAAACGAAGCCTCTGCAGAAATGCAAGGGCTTCGTTGTTTTCTGTAGCAGAAGTCAGCCAAAAGGCTTTAAGTGGTATCAAGCAGGGAGCAGATCCCGCAACGCTTCCGGATGCTGACTTGCAACCCGCAAGAGAGTTTGCGCCGCACCCGTCGGCTGACGGCGACCCTGCTCCCAATCCTGCAATGTGCGCAGACTCACACCGATAAGTTTGGCAAACGCACTTTGTGAAACGCCCACTTTGGCACGTGCTTCCGCTGCCGCAGAGAGCGGCACCTGCGTTACGCGCGCGGCCTTTCCGGCCTTCATCTGACGTACAGATTCCAGCAAGTCCTGCTGGAATTGCTCCAGTTCATCGACCATCGCTGATTTCCTCCTTCAGTTGCTTAAGGAAGGCTACGGGCAAGTTGTCGAGCTTTGCCTTGGTGTAGGCAATGAGCAACCAAATCGAGCCTTCAGAAAGCGTGTTGTAATAAATGACGCGTGTACCGCCTCGCTTGCCCATGCCGCTACGAGTCCACCGCACCTTACGCAAACCTCCACTGCCAGGCACGACATCACCAGCCAGAGGATTTGCAGCAAGCCAATTGATGAATTCATGGCGTTCACCATCACCCCATATGGCCTCTGCATAGCGCTTGAACATTTCCGTTTCGATGATTGTATACATGAACCGAACTATACGGCTACGCCGTATAAACAAACCATAAACGCTTATGGGGACAGATCGACGAAATGCATGGCGCGAAGACTTGTGAAATCTGTTGTAACGAGAAGCCACTGCTAGCCACCGTTGCTCATTCGCCCCTCGCAAAGCTACCGTTCAGCTCGTCGCTGCCAATTCAGCGACCGGGCCTGATAACCCGGGTAAGATACAGGCGCACCAGCGCCCCAATTCACGTTTGCCGGCGCTTTTTTGTGTCTGCATTGCCGTGCAATGGCGGCTGTGCGTGGGAGACCTTCGGGTCTGCCGGGTTCCTGTATCTCCGGTTTATCAGCCCGCGCATAGCTGCCACCCATTCGCCTGATAACGAATTGGCAGCTCTCATTTGATACAGGGAGTTCACAAATGAATGCCAATGATCCATCCGTAATCCGCCTAGCAATGGCACCGGTCACCTCACTCCACTTCCTTAACCACGGCAGGTGAAGCGAAATGACCCACTACCTCGATTTGAAAACCCCAGGCCTCACGCACTTTTCCTTCCAGGCCAATCAAGCGCTGTTCCGCACCAATCGTGGTGTGCCAGTAATCGCCGCCCTCTCGCACGCCTCACACTTGCTTCACATCTCCAAGCTACTGACTGCAGATTCCACAGTCTCTCGCGATCCTGACCTTCACGCTTACGCCTCCCAGTATCTGCAGGAGTTAAGCAAGGCGTTGATCGATGATGTCGTGAAAGTGATGGATGCGCCGCCGGACAAGCCGTAGATGTAATCACCCACATGAAGCCCTCGTTGATGCGAGGGCTTTTTGCGATTCAAACCTGACTGATCTCAAACACAAACGAAATCCTGCGTTGACTCGCACTCCACACATAACGCAAATGCTTACCCTGCTTCGGAATCGACACGGCCGGCGGGCGGAACGCAGCGACACATTCGTGACCCGGCAAACGCACGCTGTTGTAGAGAATTCCCCACGATTCAGACTCGCGCAGTTGTCGGGCAAACGCCTGTGACGGGCCATAGGCTTCCGGATCGGGTTGATGCAAATGTGCAAAACCATCACGGACATCGTGCAGCGGCTTAACCACCCGATTGACGTAAGTCCGCATGGTCAACTCAAGGTCCGCTTCGTTGGTGGCCGCGAGGAAGCGTTCCTGGTGATAGCAGGTTTCGGCGATGGCCGCGGCCTGGCTGCTGGCGGCGTAGTAGACGCCGAAGGTGCCATCGGTGAAGCGACTGCTTTTGCCGATGTGGGTAAACGCCGCCATCACCGGGGTTGAACCGGGGCCGGAGAGGCGATCTCCGGGGCGCACGCGGGCGAGGACGCCGGCCTGTTCGATCAGGCGATCATTGGTCAGCGCTTCCAGCGCGTAGGCGATTTCCAGGTCTTCGGGGTCGAGCACGTCTTCGAACAGCGCAATCGGCGGGAAGCTGCTGTTGACGATCCGGTAGGCCTTCGGCCATTGCGGCTCAGCCAGCGGCGGGGCCTTCAACCGCGCACCCCGTCGAGATAACGGCGCACGTCGGCGATGTCGACCACCCTCCCCGCCAGCATGTAATCCAGCGCCGTTCGACCATTGAATGGCGCAGCGGTGTTGGGGCTGCTGACCCAGGTGTAAGCGCGCTCACGGCTGTTGCTGAAGATGATGCTTAACGCCTTGTGAATGCCCATCAGGTACGAGATACGCTCCAGCGTGTCGTGCGGCAGGCGAATGTTCGGCGGCAGGTGTTTGTACTTGTAGAACGTGGTGTTGCCGACGCCGCCCAGCAGCGTGCGCTGCTGCTCGGCGTTGCAACCCCAGCGCTCCATGAGATTGAAGAAAAACTTCAGCGCGACGCGCCCGGCCTCGGAGACGTCGAGTTGTTCGCGTGGGGTGAGGGCTGGGGATGAGGTAGGCATGGTCGTCCTTCTAAGCGGGTCCGCAAGATGAGCGTAGTACACATATGAATTTTTTACATGAAATTATTCGTATACGAATAAACGCCTAAGAATTTCCAAGTTGACACGTTAATGTTCCGTAGCAGAGGATCTGCCTCAAGAGCGCGAAACCGACTGCCATCAGGTGGCGATAGTCGGCGTTAGGAACCCCGTTGATGACCTGAAGATCAGCGCTCGGGTGAGACCTCTACCCTTGTTCAAGGGAGCAAAAAGCCGACAGCAATGTCGGTTTTTTATTGCCTGGTTTATTTGAGCATTTCGCTTGCCTAGTCGAAGTGCTGGCGAATTTTGCCTATGTGCATTCACATGCGGACGCTCTTCAGCGTCCCGTGAATGGCGGCTCTAGAGTCGCAACAAACTGGTGAAGACGAAATTGGAAAGCATCCCTGATGCTAAGGGCACTCGCGCTCAAAGCTGAAAAATATGCGCATATCTCGCCGGGGAAATTACAGGAGCCATAAGCCGTTTCTCCTCGAAAAACCCTCCCGGCGCACCAAAACCACGCACTTTTCTTGACCCCAATCACCCCCACGTCATCAAAAATCCCGATCCTGTGTCAGCTTCCAGCCATCGGCAGGGACATCAATTCGCTACTAAACCCGCGACAACTATGCTCAGGTGCTGGAATATAGCCGGCATATGACGCCGGATCGGCAGTCTCGTAAACAACAATACCCAGCCCACTTCAGAGGGCATTACCCATGGATAGCAGAACCTTACGCAACCTCATGCGCATCGTGCAGACCGGCTCGTTGTCGGCCGCAGCCGAGCATTCGTGCCTGACTGTGCAGGCCCTGGCCGCGCAGTTGAACAAGGTCGAAGAGCAGTTCGGTTTCCGCTTGTTTCGACGTTCCAACAAAGGGCTGACGCTGACGCCGCAAGGCACGGAGCTGACGCCCTACATGGACAAAGTGCTGATCGCCACGCGACAGATGGAAGAAAAGGTCGAGGCGCTCAAGGTGCCGGGCCAGCGCACATTGAAGGTCGCGTTGAACAACACGTTGTCGTCTGACTTCAACCGGCGAATGATCGGACGCCTGATTGAGGTGTTTCCCGATTACCAGATGGAATTCAGCTACGCCGAGTCGATGGAAAACCTCAGCAAGCTGAAGAATGAGGACTTTGACCTCGCGGTGCTGATCGGCCCGCAGCGGCCGGGTTTGCCGAGCATTGTTTTGCCGGATGTGCAGGTGCAGGTGGTCGGTGCTCATTGCGGGCAGGAAAACGATCCACTGACGTTGCTGGGCAACAAGTTTCAGGTGCGTCCTGCGGAAGATTGTCCGTATTCCCACAGTTTCCTGCGTTTTCTCGACGCCGGACTGGGCAATCACGAGAACGGTCAGCGCATGGTTTATTCCTGCAGCGAGACCCTGACGCTGTCGTTGATCACGCAGATGGACGCAGTCGGCATGGTGTCGCGTGAGGCCGCACAAAAGAACGGCCTGACGATCTTCCCCGGTTTCGAGGATTTTCTCGAAGTGCGTCTGGCGGTGAACAACCCAAACCTGTCAGGCCAGGCCCTGAACGACGTGGTCGATCTGCCGCTACATGAACGAGCCGAGCGCAATGTACGCAGCCGTCCCAACCGCCACACTGAGAAAGAGGTTTTTGCTGAAATACGCACATAGCAACGTCGGAATGGCTGCATAAAATTCCGGGCGATCGAGCTGTATGTGCTGATCCTTGATCAACAAGGGTGTCAGGCTGATCGCAGCGACGATCGCCACCGGCAAGTATTCCAGCGCCCGCGCAACGAATGGCGGCCAGTGCTCGGTGTTGACTTGCAGCGGCAGCGCGCGTGGCAGGAAGGTCACGGCCATCATCAGCGCGACCACCAGAATCAGGAACGTTTGGTCAGGCATACACCCACTCCGCAGCCCACAAACGTGGCGATGAAAACATTGAATGGCGAAGTGCCGACCAGGCTCAGCGCGCCCATGCAGACGACGGCAGCCGCGGCGGCGATGAGTTTGTTGCGGGTGTTGCACAGCGACACCAGCACGTAGAGCATCATCGCGGTCAGCGCGTAGTCGAGCTGATATTTGATCAAGTGCGAGGCATATTGCGCGCAGACAGCGCCCAACAATCCTCCCAGCACCCATGAGGTGTGGCAGAACAGGTTGAAGCCGATCAGGTAACGGATGTTGACCGGCGCGCCGGTGCCCAGTTTGACGCTGTGAAACGCGAAGGATTCGTCGGTCAGTCCACCGGCGTAGGCCCAGCGTTCCATGCGGCTGAGGCCCAGTGCGCGCAGGGCCTTGGCCATGTACACCGACATCAGCATGTGCCGCGCATTGATCAGGAAGGTGGTCAATACGATGGTGGTCAGCGACGCACCACTGGAGATCAGCGCCAGCGCGGCAAATTGCGAAGCGCCGGCGTAGACGAATAAACACATCGCCACCGGCAGCCACATCGGCAGCCCGGCATTGACCGCCATCAGCCCGAACACGAATGACACCGTGAAGTAACCGGCCACCACCGGGCTGGCTTCGGCAAACGTGCGCGATGGCTGATGGGCAGCCATCAGCGGCGCACTGCCGGACGTTTCATTCATAGATCCCTCTCAAATGTCCGCTCGCCGTGGGGTTCGCAAAAACCCTGGGCAGTCCAGAATCGCCTGCCCGCGAGGTTAGCATCGTCGACGAACAGAAACATCCGTAATACACCGACCCGTTTCATGTCGGACGACGCCGCTTCCACCAGCCGCTGGCCGACGCCCTGGCTGCGATAGCGTGGGCTGACCGCCAAGTGGTTGATGGTGCCGCGACTGCCGAGCATGCCGCCAAGCACCGCACCGACGATTTCGCCCGCGACGTCGAAGGCCAGATAGGCGGTGGTGGTCTTCTGGATCAACACGCCGCGCAGGCATTTGGCGTCCTGCCATTCGCAGAACGACACTTCGTCGAACTGGCGGAAGAAGCGCTCCATGCGCTGCGCGTCCTTGGCGGTGGCACGTCGCAGCACCACCGGCGTCGAGCACTCGACGCCGTCGATTGGGGTGATCTGATTAGCGAACAATGTCGAAAGCGGTCCCGGGCCGCGAGAAGGAAATCGCCAGAATCTGCCGGTACGCCATGGCATGCGTGTGGGTGTTGCGCGCGGGGGTCACGTAGTGGCGCATGTCGCGGTCAAGGAAGTAGGTGGTGTCGAGAATTTCCTGGTAGGTGGTCGACGCCAATTGATGCTCGTGGATATCGTAAAGACGACTCTCCGCCCCCTCGACATTGTTGCGCCCCCAGAAGTGCACGCCGCTGAACGGATAACCGTCGCAGTGAATCCCTTCCGGGGTGATTTCCAGCTGCTTGCCGGGTTTGATCTCGATGCGGATCTGATGAATCTGGCACTGCCAGATTTCATCGTGCAGTTCTTCCGGCAGCACGCTTTTGTACACTTCAAAATCGGTGTCGATCAGGCTGCGCATCACCGGCGAAGTAATCACTTCATCGGAGAAGTCCTGAAAGTGCCGCACAACACCGCCCACGTAGGCGTTGTTTTCCTTGGACTGCACGTAGGCGCGATGCTCGAGTTGCTTGAGCTCACGTGTTTTCGGGTTGTATTCAAAGTCGCTGTAACGACGGTAACGCATGCCGGCTTCGGCCTGACCGTAGTAACTGTCTGGCTCCATGTTTTCCCAACTTTTGGTCAGTCTGACGAAGTCGGCAAAATGACCGTAGAGATTGAAGTCACCACCCTGGACGTTGACATATTTGTCGCGCCGTAGCGATTCGCCCACTTCTCTGTTCAAAACGATCATTACCAAATTCTCCGCTGCGTTGAGCGGCCTAATCTATTAGGTGGAGAATTTGCGTCCATGAGAAAGAATTTCAGGCATTTAAAGCCCTGTTTGAAACGGTACTTGAAGGCGCTTGAAAACCACTTTTACGTGACAAAAACACGGGTTTTTTCCAGTTTTCGCAGAAAAGACCTCGAAAAAAAACCCCGAACCAGTCGGGGTTTTCTCATGTTTCTTACACCGGATCGTTCATCAGAAGATGTTGATCGGGTAGTCCACAAACACACGCAGCTCGTTGCCGCTGACGTTGTACTCGCTGGATTTCTGCGACACGCGCAGGATCGAGCTGCGCAATTTCACGCTCAAGTCTTTCGCCGGACCACTTTGTACGACGTATTTGACCTGGTTGAAAATTTCGCGCTCGGTGCCGCCTTCGCTGGTGGAGGTGGTGATGTTGTCGCCACGCACATAAGCGAAGTTGTAGCTCAGACCCGGTACGCCGAATGCGCCGAAGTCCAGGCCGTAACCCAACTGCCAGCTGCGCTCGTCTTCAGCGTTGAAGTCCGACCAGTAGGAGTTGGCCAGGTAGATGGTGTTGCCACCGTCACCGACACGACCTTGCTCTTTCTGATAGCCGCCGTAGGCGTAGCCCAGGTTGCTGTCGCCGGTGGAGCGCTGATGCGCCACGGTGAACGAGTGCGGGCCGGTGGCGAACGTTGCTGCCAGGCTCCAGATCTTGTTGTCATCACCGGTAGCGCCACTTTCGCGGACGTAAGAGTCGTCCAGCTTGGTGCGATAGCCGTTGAAGTCCAGGGTCAGGGACTGATCCTTGTCGATCGGGAACACGTAGTTGGCGTTCACGTATTGCTTCTTCAGCACGTCTTCGACGTCGGAAGCGTACAGCGCCGCCTTGAATTGTTCGGTGAACTGATAGCTGCCGCCCAACACGTTGATCGCCTTCAGACCACCGCTGTCACGGCCTTCAGCGCTTTTGCGCGACTCGGCAGTGAAACGACCGGCGTCCAGTTGCAGGCCTTTGATCTCTTTGGAAGTGATCAAGGTACCGGTGTAGCTTTCCGGCAGCAGACGCGAATTGTCATAGTTCAGCACCGGCAGGGCCGGCATCTGGTCACCGTAGGTCAGCACGGTGTTGGACAGACGGAATTTGACCGCAGCGCCGCCCTTGGACAGGTCATTGGCAGGCTTGCCGCTGTCGCCACGTTTGAAGAAGTCGATACCGCCGGCACCGCTGCGATCTTCGCTGCGTTCCAGGTTCAGGGCGTACAGGCCGAAAGCATCGACACCCACGCCGATGGTGCCTTGGGTGAAGCCGGACGAGAACGTACCGATAGCCGCTTGGCCCCACTCGGATTTGTCCGCGTTGCCGTCTTTGTAATCACGGTTGATGTAGGCATTGCGCAGCAGCACTTTGAGGCTGCTGTCTTCTACAAAACCCTTGGACTCGGCCTGGCCGTCAGCCATGGCCTGTGTGGCACTCAACATCCCCAGTGCGATCAGACTGATTCGCTTGTTCAACATTTTGTTTTCCTTATTACGGGTTGAAACGCGCTGTGTCGAACGGCTGAAACGGCGCTATTGCACTCTTTTTTCACCCCGAAACAAAAAGACCCGCCCACGGTTATACCGTGTCGGGCCCTTTTATTATTCTTGAGTCATGGCGGTTGGCCACAGGCGTTGGGCCGAATCGTAGCCGCGCCCTCAATAATGTGTCAATTTCAAGAATCGTCTTTAAATAGGTAAAAATCGTCTAAGAATCGTAAATTTTGCGATAGCGCATTGCTCGGAAATGCGCTTAACCAGTGAATCCGGCGCGATTACGCGCAGCCATCGAGATCGCATAGCGCGGGGGATTGAGCCGGCTCATCGGCCACAACCGCTTGCCCTAACCAATCAGCAAAGGCCTGCGGTTTACCTAACCACGGGCTGATGTCGATCAAGGTGAATTGCCCGTCCTGCTCCAGCGCCAATGTTGGAAAACCCTGGCCGCCCAGTTGCGCCAAGAGTGCGCGGCTGGCTTTCACATGCGCTGTCGTATCAACGGATTTAAACGCAGCCGCAAAGGTGTTCTCGGCGTAGCCCAACTCACTGGCGAGTTCGAACAGTACGGATTCATCGGCAATCCGCCGTCCCTCAACGTAATGCGCCGTTTGCAAACGCCCAAGCAATTGCAGGCCACGGCCGTCGATGGACTCTGCCGCCATCACCGCTGCGATCGGCGGCGTCGAATCGAAAACCGCCGATTGATCCCGCAGCAGACCTTCGAAATACGCCTCGCCAAAAGGTTGCCCGGTGTATTCGGCGATGCGCCGGTCGTGGGGCATGACGTAATCACGCAGTTGCGGCGAAACGCGCTGACGGCTCGCGCCGCTCATCATTCCGCCCGCATGGGCAATGACCGGCAGCACTTGCTGTGCCGCTTGCACCAGCGGTTTGGCGCCGTAGCACCAGCCGCACAATGGATCGTATATGTAGTGAAGGATCATGAGAGAACTCCGGCAACCAATCAGGAAAATTCGATGCCGGCAGACTATTCCTACGCGTGTTGGGGAAAAACGCTGGAATGGCTCTCAGACTGTTTCGCGAATCGGTCGAATGGGTTGCCTTGTTCGGCTACCGCTTCAAGCCCCCTCCCACAGGTTCAATGTTCGCCATGGTTTTCCATCGCGCATAAAAAAGCGCCGCCATCCCGGCAGCGCTTTTACCAATCCTTGTTGTTTTTCTTATCCTTGCATCACAGCCCACAACGCTTCCAGTTCGGCCTCGCTGAACAGGTCAGCGGGATAGCGCTCAATCATCATCCGGCGCGGATCAGGTTCCCTGATCTGACGCGTTCCATTGGACTTCAAAAAGTGCGCGACAATCTGGAGCGATTCGCCGTTTACGACCATGGGATGCAAATTCCGCTCGCTGATTACGTTCACTTCGGCGTTCATTTCAGCGCTCTCTCCCCGTTCGTGAGCGGCTAAGTTATCCAAGGTATATGACAGAACTGTTGAAGCTCCCCCCCTCCCTAGTGCGCGTTATCCGATACAAGAGCTATGCCAAGGTTTCCGATTTGTCGACAGGCGGATACAAAGAAGCCCGCGGTCCAGCAGGACCGCGGGCTTCTTCGCACCCATCGCAAAAAACTTGCAGCCCGGGTGATTTATTAATCAACTCAGGCTGTTACGTCTCAACTCACTCTTTGTGCGGGGCTGGCTGCTGTTGGGTAAGGCAGTGGATATTGCCGCCGCCCAGTAACAGTTCGCGGCCCGGCACCATCACCACTTCGTGCTGCGGGAACAGCTTCTGCAGGATTTCCCGCGCAGGCGCATCCATCGGATCGTCGAAGCTCGGCGCGATGATGCCGCCGTTGACGATCAGGAAGTTCACGTAGGAACCAGCCAGGCGCACGGACGGGTTGCGCTCCTGCGTACCGTCCACCGGATCGACACCGGCGCACTCTTCTTCGGTGGCGTACAGCGGCCCCGGAATCGGCATCTTGTGCACCGTGAATGGGCGGCCCTTGGCGTCGGTGCTGCTTTGCAGCACGTTCATTGCGGCCTGGCAGCGCGGGTAATTCGGATCCTGCGGATCGTCGGTCCACGCCAGCAATACTTCGCCCGGGCGCACGTAGCAGCAGAAGTTATCCACATGGCCGTCGGTTTCGTCGTTGAACAGACCATCCGGCAACCAGATGATCTTATCCACAGACAGATTGTCGCGCAGCACCGCTTCGATCTCTTCGCGACCCAGATGCGGATTGCGGTTGTGGTTGAGCAGGCACTCTTCGGTGGTGATCAGCGTGCCTTCACCGTCGACGTGAATCGAACCGCCTTCCAGCACAAAACCTTCGGTGCGATAACGCGGGCTGCGCTCGATTTCGAGGATCTTGCCACCGACCTGCGAATCACGGTTCCACGGCGAATACAGACCGCCTTCAAACCCGCCCCAGGCATTGAAATCCCAGTTCACACCGCGCACTTCGCCGCTGTTGTTGATGACGAAAGTCGGGCCGCTGTCACGCACCCAGGCGTCATCGCTGGACATCTCGACCACCCGAATATTCGGTACATCGAGGCGTGCACGAGCGTTCTCGTACTGACCGGCCGACACCGCGACCGTCACTGGTTCAAACCGTGCGATGGCTTTGGCCACGGCCGCATGCGCGGCTTGCGCCGGCTTGCCACCCAGGCGCCAGTTGTCCGGACGCTCGGGCCAGATCATCCAGGTCTGGGTCTGCGGCGCCCACTCGGCCGGCATGTAGAAGCCATCGTCACGCGGGGTACTTTTCAAGGTGGTCATCGGATCAGGACTCCTGGGAACCGTCGAGGGGTTGCGAAGCAATGGCGACTTTATAACCGATAAATATCGGTATTAAAAGCTAACAACCAACCGATCATCGAAAATCCAACAACAATTATCGATATAAATCCGAATCCCTGTAGGAGCTGCCGCAGGCTGCGATCTTTTGACCTTGTTTTTCAAAAGCAAAATCTAAAGATCGCAGCCTGCGGCAGCTCCTACAGGGGTCTGGTTTAGAGGCCTTCCTCGAGCACCCGATCCAGCATGTCGACAAAGAAATCCACACTGCGCCGCGAGGTGACCATCGGCGGTTTGATCTTGAGAATGTTCAGGTCATCCCCGGTCGGCTGCATGAAGATCCCCAGCTCGCGCAGGCGATCGCACAACAGCGTGGTCTCCTCGGTGGCCGGCTCCAGCGTCTCGCGGTTGCGGATCAGCTCCACCCCCAGATAGAAACCCGAACCATGCACCGCGCCCACCAGCGGATGTTTATCGATCAAGGCTTCCAGGCGCGCCTTGAAATGCCCGCCCACCACCCGGGCGTTTTCCCAGAGCTTTTCTTCTTCCATCACATCCAGCACCGCCATGCCGATCTGGCAGCTCACCGGACTGCCGCCGGCCGACGAGAAGAAATAACCTTCAGCTTCCAGTGCCTCGGCGATTTCCCGACGCGTGATCACCGCGCCCAGCGGCTGACCGTTGCCCATGCCCTTGGCCATGCAGATGATGTCCGGCACCACGCCTTGCTCTTCGAAGCCCCAGAAGAAGTGGCCCATGCGCCCGTAACCGACCTGAACTTCGTCGGCGATGCACACCCCGCCCCGGGCCCGCACCAGCGCATAGACCTGTTTCAGATAAGTCGGCGGCAGCGAGATACCGCCAGCGTTGCCATACACCGGCTCGCAGATGAACCCGGCCAGTTGACGCCCCTGCGCGGCGATATGCGCCAATTGCGTTTCGACGCTGCGTACATAATCCGGCGCAGAATCCAGGCCACGGAATTCGCCACGATAGATATTCGGCGCGGTCACCGGATGTACCCAGTCCGGACGGCTTTCCAGCGCTCGCGGGTTGTCGGCAACCGACGTCGACACCGCATCGGCGCCGACCGTCCAGCCGTGATAGGCCTCCAGCACGCTGAGCATGTCGCGGCCGCCGCTGTAGGCCCACGCCAGCCGGATCGCCAAGTCGTTGGCCTCACTGCCGCTGTTGACCAGAAACACCCGGTCCATGCCTTCCGGCGCCAGTTTCAGCAAACGCTCGGAAAACTCCGCCACCGCCGCATAGTTGAAACGCGAGTTGGTGTTGAGCAGCGACCACTGCCGCGCCGCCACCTGCGCCATGCGCGGATGACCATGGCCAAGCACTGCGACGTTGTTGAGCATGTCGAGGTAGGAACGGCCCTGCATGTCGATCAGGTGATTGCGCCAGCCACGCTCGATGCGCGGTGGATCGACGTAATAATGTTTTTGCGTGCGGGCGAAACTGGCGTCACGTCGTTCGAGCAGGGTTTTGGCGTCCAGCTCCGGTTCGGCATCGCAGGCCAGCCCGAGCAGCGTGGCTGGCGAAGGACACAACGCCTGCCACGCGGCCGCGCGCGAAGGGCTGCAAAACAACGGCGCATCCAGCGACGCAACGCGGCTCAACTGCACCTTCAACGGGCCATCGACCGCCCCCAGCACCTGACCTTTGACCAGTGCCGCGCCACTGTGCAGTGAGGCGCTCACACCCCACAGGCGCACGCTGAGCCGGGGTCCGTCGAGTTGCAACACACCGTCCGCCGCGTGATGCAGCACACCGGCAAACGGCGCTTCCACCGCCGAACCCTGCGGCACGCGCAACTCAACGTGCAGCGGAAACGTCTGGGGCTCGACCGCACTGTCCGGTCGCGTCTGCGACAGGCGATATTGTCCGTAACGGCTCGCCGCCAGGCCATGCGCGGCAGCGGCTTCGGTCAGCAACCGTTGATCGATGTCCGGCTGCTCCCAGTTGCCCGCTTCGAAATGCGGACTCAGGACGCCAAGATCGATCAGCGCAAACTCCCGCCCGACCAGTTCCGGCAGCAGCGGCGCGAAACTTTCACCGCCAATGGCCGGCAGCGGCTGGCCGGCCGCCGTGAGAATCGCCGCCTCCATCAGCGCCAGCGGCACCGAAGTCGCTACGTGGAAGATTTCCCACTCATGTTCAAGGTTGTCGCGGCTATAGGTGTTGCCCGGATCGATGCTGACCTGTTGCTCGCCACTGAGCACCAGTACCGCCGCCCGCGCCACGATCAACGGCCACAACGCCAGCAGCTCTTCATGTTGCAGCGGATTGACCGCGTGATAGGCCTGCACCGCCGGCAGAATCACAAACGGATCGCCGCCGGCATGGTGCAGCAGCGCCGCGCACGTCACCGACAGGTCAGTGATGCGCCAGGTGCGCACCAGATCACCGAAGTCGATCACGCCCTGCAATTGCCAATGACGCTTGGTATCGCGTTGCCAGACCGCATTATCGTCAGTGATGTCCATGTGGATCGCCTGCACCGGCAGCTTGTCCTGCAACGGCTGCAAGCGACGTTCGGCCTGCTCGGCGGCGCCTGCGATCAGTGCGCGCTGGCGTTCATCGTTGATCACCGGCAGCAGGTGGCTGATCAGCGCACTGGCATGGCGCGCGTCCCATTGCAGCGTGCGCTGCAGGCCCGGGTGATCGAAGCCGGCCAGGGCCAGATCCATCTCGCCACACAGCTGACCGAAACCGGCCACCACATCGTGGCCCAAGTGATCAAGATGCGTCAGCGGCTGACCTTCGATGTAGTCCAGCAATCGCACGTGCACCGGCTCGCCGTCGGCTTCCAGCGACAACAGATCCGCGCCATTGCTGGCAGGGATCACCCGGGGTACGTGCACTGACGAGTGTTCGGCAAGGTACTTGAGGCCTGCATGCTGAGCCTGCAACTCCACCAGTGCATAGTCGCCGCGGCAGATTTTCAGGACAAAGCGCCCACGCTCGCTGTCGACCCGATAGTTCAGATCCTGCTGACTGCCCAGCGCCTGTAACGTGCCGCTGAGCCCGTAATGCTCCGCCAACCACTGCCGGGCCTGCGCCTCAGAGACCTGTGGGCTGGGCAAACTGGCGCGATGAATCAACGTGGCAAGCGGCATGGGACGACCCCTGAAATTTTATTAGGCGCCTATATCGCCATTGCTACAGACGATGCGCAACCCCCGACCGGAGATATTCAAGCGCTCGCATCCGCCGGCACTTTGCGCAAGAATGTCGGCCATTCACACCTATCTGGAAAAACCTCATGAATGTAATCACCACCGATCTGCCCGGTGTTCTGATCATCGAACCCAAGGTATTTGGTGACGAGCGCGGCTTCTTCTACGAGAGTTTCAACGCCAAGGCGTTCCAGGAAGCGACCGGTCTGGACACCCAGTTCGTGCAAGACAACCATTCGCGCTCGCAGAAAGGCGTGCTGCGCGGTCTGCATTACCAGTTGCAAAATACCCAGGGCAAACTGGTTCGGGTCACTGCCGGCGAAGTGCTTGATGTGGCGGTGGACATTCGCCGCAGCTCGCCGCACTTCGGCAAATGGGTTGCCGTACGCCTGTCGGCCGAGAACCACCGCCAATTGTGGGTGCCGGAAGGCTTCGCCCATGGCTTCGTGGTACTGAGCGAGTTCGCCGAATTCCTCTACAAGACCACCAACTACTACGATCCATCGTCCGAGCGCAGCATTCGCTGGGACGACCCCGCGCTGGGCATCGACTGGCAACTGGACGAAGCGCCGAAGCTGTCGGCCAAGGATCAGGTCGGCGCGCTGCTCAAGGACGCTGACGTCTTCGCCTGAGCCTGGGCATAATGCGCCTGTTCACTCAGGCGCATCCGGCTCATGAAACCTACCCTTCCCCGCAGACCCCGCTGGCGCAGCCTCGCCCTGCTGGCCCTGTGTCTGGCGCCGCTGCTATGGCCGCTTGAGCATCTGGCCGAGCGCTATTACCGCAGTGAACTGGCCGGGCAAAACCGCCAGACCCTCGACCTCTACGTCGCCAACCTGCTGGGAACCCTGCACCGTTATGAAGTGTTGCCGCAGATTCTCGGCGACCTGCCGGCCCTGCGCGCCGTACTCGGCGCACCGGACGACGGCGTTACCCAGGGCAATGCCAACCGCCTGCTGAAAAACATCGCCGCACAGACCGGCGCCGAAGTCATGTACCTGATGGACACCAGCGGCCAGACCCTGGCGGCGTCGAACTGGGACAAACACGACAGTTTCGTCGGACGCAATTTCGCTTTCCGTCCGTATTTCAGCGAAGCCATGGCTGGGCGTCTGGGACGCTTCTTCGGCCTCGGCACTACGTCGGCCAAACGCGGTTATTTCTTCGCCGCCGCCGTGCGCAATGGCGAAAAAATCATCGGCGTGCTGGTGATCAAGGTCGACCTCGATCACACCGAAAGTCTGTGGGGCAAAACCCCGGAACAACTGTTGGTGACCGACCATAACGGCGTGGTCATCCTCACCTCGCGCCCGGAGTGGCGTTTCCGATCAACCCGGACGTTGAGCGACACCGAGCGCTCGGCGATCACCGCGATCCTGCCCTATCCGACCCGCGAGCCGCGTCCGCTGAACCTCAGCGAAAACGCCTGGCTGACGCAGACCGTGAACATCGCCGAAACCGGCTGGAGCGTCAGCATCCTTGCCCCGCGCACGCTGATCGATCGCCCGGTGCGCACCGTTGTCGCCATCGGTGGCGCCACGCTGTTGGTGGTGATGCTCCTGCTCGGTTTGATGATGCAGCGCCGTCGACATTACCTGGAACGTATTGCCTTCGAAGCCAAGGCCCGCCGTGAACTCGAAGGCCGGGTGGCGGAGCGGACCAGCGATCTGGAAGGTCTCAACCGCCGCCTCAAGCAGGAAGTGCTGGAGCGCGAACAGGCGCAGCAGGAGCTGGTACGGGCTCAGGACGATCTGGTCCAGGCCGGCAAACTCTCGGCACTGGGCACGATGTCGGCGAGCATCAGCCACGAGCTCAACCAGCCTCTGGCGGCGATCCGCAGTTACGCGGAAAACGCCGAAGTGCTGCTTGATCACCAACGCACCGAAGACGCCCGTGGCAACCTCAAACTGATCAGCGAACTGACCGGGCGCATGGCCTCGATCATCGCCCACCTGCGTGCCTTCGCCCGCCGCGACCGTCATGCTCCGGAAAGCGTCGCCCTGCAACCGGCGCTGGATGATGCATTGGCATTGCTGGCCAAGCGGCGCCGCAGCATGGAAGTCGAGCTGATCCGCGACCTGCCCGCCGCCACCCTGTGGGTCGAGGCCGGGGAAACCCGACTGCGCCAGGTGCTCGGCAATCTGCTGGCCAACGCCCTCGATGCGCTGACCGAAAAAGGCCCGCCGCGCAAACTGTGGCTGAGTGCCGAATCCACGGCCGAAGGCGTCAATCTGTACATTCGCGACAACGGCCCGGGCTTTTGCATGGAAGCCCTCGGCCGCGCCAGCGAGCCCTTCTACACCACCAAGACCCGCACTCAGGGCCTTGGTCTGGGGCTGGCGATCTGTGAAACCCTGATGCGCGCCTTCGGCGGCGAACTGTCGTTCGCCAACCACAAGCAAGGCGGCGCCTTGATCACCCTGCGGCTGCGCGCCGGTGCACCCGGGGTCAGCCTGCAACCGTCCGAGGATCGAAGTGCATGACCATCGACAATCGCATTCAGGTGGTGTTGATCGACGACGATCCGCACCTGCGTCAGGCCCTCGGCCAGACCCTGGACCTCGCCGGCCTGAAAATCCTTCCGCTGTCCGAAGCCAAAGGTCTCGCCGCGCAACTGGAGCGTGACTGGCCCGGCGTGGTGGTCAGCGACATCCGCATGCCAGGCATGGACGGCCTGGAACTGTTGAGCGAATTGCACGCTCAGGATCCGGAGCTGCCGGTGCTGCTGATCACCGGCCACGGCGACGTGCCGCTGGCAGTGCAGGCGATGCGGGCCGGCGCCTATGACTTTCTGGAAAAACCGTTCGCCAGCGATGCCCTGCTCGACAGCGTGCGCCGCGCCCTCGCCCTGCGCCGGCTGGTGCTGGACAACCGCAGCCTGCGTCTGGCCCTCAGCGACCGTAACGAATTGAGCGCGCGACTGGTCGGCCATTCGGCGCCGATGCTGCGCCTGCGCGAGCAGATCGGCGCACTGGCGGCGACCAAGGCCGACGTGCTGATTCTCGGTGAAACCGGCGCCGGCAAAGAGGTCGTGGCCCGTGCGCTGCACGATTTGTCGAGCCGGCGCAACGGCCCGTTCGTGGCGATCAATGCCGGGGCGCTGGCCGAATCGGTGGTCGAAAGCGAGCTGTTCGGGCATGAGCCGGGCGCGTTCACCGGCGCGCAGAAACGCCGGATCGGCAAGTTCGAATTCGCCAACGGCGGCACGCTGTTCCTCGATGAAATCGAAAGCATGAGCATGGACGTGCAGGTGAAACTGCTGCGCATGCTGCAAGAGCGGGTTGTAGAACGTCTGGGTGGCAATCAGTTGATCCCGCTGGACATCCGCGTCATCGCCGCGACCAAGGAAGACCTGCGGCAAGCCGCCGATCAAGGACGCTTCCGCGCCGACTTGTATTACCGCCTGAACGTGGCGCCGCTGCGCATCCCGCCACTGCGCGAACGCGGCGAAGATGCGCTGGTGCTGTTCCAGCATTACGCCGATGAAGCCAGCGCCCGCCATGGCCTGCCGCCGCACGAACTGCAACCGGCGCAACGCGCCTTGCTGTTGCGCCACACCTGGCCCGGCAATGTGCGCGAACTGCAGAACGCCGCCGAGCGTTTCGCCCTCGGTCTGGAGCTGGCGCTGGACAACAGTGGAAGTGAAGGCAGCGGCAGCGCCGTGGAAGTCATCAGTGGCGGCCTGAGCGAGCAGGTGGAAAACTTCGAGAAATCGTTGATTGCCGCCGAACTGGCGCGCTCCCACAGTTCGGTGCGCAGCCTCGCCGAAGCCCTGGGCATTCCGCGCAAGACCCTGCACGACAAACTGCGCAAGCACGGCTTGAATTTCGCCGACAGTAACACCCATGGAGACGAAGCCGAATGAGCCGCGACAGTCGCTATCTGGAATCGGTGCTGCATCACGACATTCCCCTGACCCGCGAGATGGGCCTCAAGGTCCTCGGTTGGCACGAGCAGCAGTTGAGTCTGCACTTGCCGCTGGAGCCGAACGTCAATCACAAGAGCACCATGTTCGGCGGCAGTCTCTACTGCGGCGCGGTGCTGGCGGGTTGGGGCTGGCTGCACCTGCGCCTGAAGGAAGAAGGCATTGAAGACGGGCACATCGTGATTCAGGAAGGCCAGATCAGCTATCCGCTGCCCGTGACCGGTGATGCCACGGCGATTTGCCCGGCCCCGCAGGCAGCCGTCTGGAAGAAGTTTCTGGCGATGTATCAGCGCTATGGACGCGCGCGATTGACCCTCGATACGCGAATCGTCAACACCGGCAGTGATGAGGATGCAGTGACGTTTCGCGGGCAGTACGTTTTGCACCGCTGAAGCAAAAGATCGCAGCCTTCGGCAGCTCCTACAGGGAAATGCTAAATCCTCTGTAGGAGCTGCCGCAGGCTGCGATCTTTTGATCTTATGAGCGGGCCAGCTCCAACAGTTTCGCGCGCCAAGCCGCTTTCGCCGGCAACGCCAGAAAGAACTCATTGAGCAGCGATTCCCGCGCTGGATAACAGAACGCTTCGCCCTGCAGATCCAGCACCTCGCCGCCTGCACCTTCGAGCACGCCCTGCGCTGCCGCAGTGTCCCATTGCGAAGTCGGCGCCAATCGCGGATAACAATCCGCCGCCCCTTCAGCCAACAGACAAAACTTCAGCGAACTGCCGATGTTTGCCAGTTGCAACTCGCCCAGGCTGGCGCTCAAACCGGCGAGCAGACGTTCCTGCTCCGCACTGGAGTGGCGACGGCTCGCCACGACGGTAAACGCTTCACCGGGCGCGAGCGCGTCACGCACCTGAATCGCCACCGGCGAACCACCTTTGTCCCCACGCCACGCGCCGAGACCGGCACCGCCGACATAGAAGCGGCCATTGGTCGGCATCGACACCACGCCAAACACCACCCGCCCGTTTTCGATCAGGGCGATGTTGACGGTGAATTCTTCGCTGCCGCTGATGAACTCCTTGGTGCCATCCAGCGGATCCACCAGCCACCAGCGCTGCCACCCGGCGCGCACGCTCTGCGGAATGTTGGCGTCTTCCTCGGACAGAATCGGAATACTGGAGTCCAGCGCGGTCAGCCCGGCGACGATCACGTGGTGCGCGGCCATGTCCGCTGCGGTCACCGGTGAATCATCGGACTTGGCGGTGACTTCCACGCCAGAGCGCCAGAACGGCAGAATCGCCTCGCCAGCCTGCAAGGCCAACGTCACCACTGGCGCCATTAACGGATGGGGAAACTTCATCGATATCTCACTCATGACTGAAAATACCCGCGCTGCCCCAGCAGATCGCGGGTCAGGTACAACGCCGCCAAGGCGCGACCTTCGGAAAATTGCGGATTCTGCGCCAGCGCCGCCAGCTCACGCAGGTTGACCTTGTCGACCCGCATCGGCTCGGGTTCGTCGCCCTCCAGACGCTCCTCGTACAGATCGGTGGCCAGTACCACCTGAATCTTCTGGCTCATGTAACCGGGCGACAGCGACAACTCGGTCAGATGCTCCAACTGACGAGCGCCATAACCGGCCTCTTCCTTGAGCTCGCGCTCGGCCGCGGCCAGCACATCCTCGCCCGGCTCGATCAAGCCTTTGGGCAAGGACAATTCGTATTCATCAGTGCCGCCGCAGTACTCCTCGACCAGCACCGCGTGTTCACTGTCGAGCATTGCCACGATCATCACTGCGCCATAGCCCGCGCCTTTGCCCACCAGACGCTCGTAGGTGCGTTCCACGCCGTTGGAAAAACGCAGCTTCAGTTCTTCGACGCAAAACAGGCGACTGGTGGCGACAATCTCGCGGGCGAGTACAGTGGGTTTCTGGCGCATGCAAAGCTCCTTGGCGTGAACGCGCTACTATAACGCGGCTTTCCCGATTGTTTGTGTCGGATATCTTTCTACCGCTCGAGACGTTGCCATGCCTTCTTTACCGTGGTCTGACATCGATACCGTCCTGCTGGACATGGACGGTACGTTGCTGGACCTGCACTTCGACAACCACTTCTGGCTGGAACACCTGCCACAACGCTACGCCGATCTGCACGGAGTGAGCCGGGCCCTGGCCGATATGGAACTGCAGCCGTTGTTCGAGCGCCATGCCGGGCAGCTGCAGTGGTACTGCCTGGATTTCTGGAGCACCGAACTGAAGCTTTCGGTACGTGAACTGAAACGGGAGACCGCGCACCTGATCGCGCTGCGTCCGGATGCCGACACCTTTCTGCAGGCGATCAAAGAGGCCGGCAAACGGGTGATCATGATCACCAATGCGCATCGCGATTCACTGTCGCTGAAACTGGAGCGAGTCGAACTGGCGCCCTATTTCGAACGGCTGATCAGCTCACATGATTACGGTTATCCCAAAGAGAACCCGCAGTTCTGGGATGCCTTGCAGGCGGATATCGATTTTGATCCGGCGCGCAGTCTGTTCATCGACGATACGTTGCCGATTCTGCGCAGTGCGCGGGAATTTGGTGTGACGCATTTGTTGGCGGTGAAAGAGCCGGACAGTCGCAAGGGGCCGAAGGACACGGCCGAGTTTGCGGCGGTTGAGGATTACCGCGATTTGATTCAGGGACTCTGATTTCCTGTAGGAGCTGCCGAAGGCTGCGATCTTTTGACTTTGATTGTTTAAAAAACAAGATCAAAAGATCGCAGCCTTCGGCAGCGCCTGCAGGATGTTGTGTTACTCGGGGATACGCAGGGTCTGGCCCGGGTAGATTTTGTTTACATCCTTGAGCATTGGTTTGTTGGCCTCAAAGATCTTGTTGTACTGGTTGGCATTGCCATACACCGCCAGGGAAATCGCGCTGAGGGTATCGCCCTTCTTCACTACGACAAAACGTGCCGCAGCCACAACCGGCCCGGTCACCGTGATCTGATCATCAACACTGCCCACGCCTTCGATATTACCCACCGCCAGCAGGATTTTTTCCTTCTCCTCCTGGCTCGCTACCTCACCGGTCACTGTGACTTTGTCGCCATCCACGGTTGCCTGAACATTCGGGTTGCCCAGCCCGACCTTGCTGATGTGTTCCTTCAACTGCTCGCTGGCATTGGCATTACCAGGGGTCAGCAGATCGATCAGTTTCTCACCGGCCTCTTTCACAAAGCTCAACAGACTCATGGCGCACACTCCTTGATTTGGATTCCAGACGTCCAAGCCTAGACCACGTTTGCAAGACCCGGTTCCAGCCCGACCAATGACCCGGCTCCGCTGCTGGCTCAAGCGGCTGGCGCGCGTCCCGCAGATCGCGGCGCATTGCTTGATCGACGGCGTCTATCAATAGATCGACAGTAGCGATTAGACGCGACAAGTTGCCGCGCCTAGTCTTAGCGTTGATCAATCCGTCGGTGATGCCATGAACGCCAAGCGCCCCACTTGCGCGGCGCCTGCACTTCAAACGCCCGCGCCCGCCGCCAGCCAGACCTACAGTTACAGCGATCTGCCCCTTGTGGAATCGGCCAGCACCGCGCTCGCCGAGGAAGTCGCACTGGCAATCGCCTACAACGGCATCAGTCAGGCGGTGATGCTGGTGACGCCGACGGATCTGGAAGATTTCATCGTCGGTTTCAGCCTCGGCAGCGGCATCATCGCAGACGCCAGCGACATTTATGACCTGCAATTGACTGGCGCCGGCTCGGCGCAATACGCGCAAGTGACCATCGCCAACCGCGCCTTCTGGAACCTCAAACAACAGCGCCGACAACTGGCCGGCACCAGCGGCTGCGGTCTGTGCGGCGTTGAAGCGGTCGAGCAAGCCCTGCCCGATCTGCAAGTCCTGCCCGGCGCACCGCTGCCGCCCGCCGCATGGCTCGACGGTCTGCGCCAGCGCATCGGCGCGTTCCAGCCCCTCGGCCAGCACTGCGGTGCGGTACACGCCGCAGTGTTCATGAACGCCAGCGGTGAATTGCTGCTGGGCCGTGAAGACATCGGTCGGCACAACGCCCTCGACAAGCTGATTGGCGGGCTGATCCGCCAGAAGATTTCCACCGACGGCGGCCTGGCGATTGTCACCAGCCGGTGCAGTCTCGAATTGATCCAGAAAGTGTTGCGCGCCGGGATCCAGACGCTGGTCAGCCTGTCCGCGCCCACCGGCCTTGCCGTGCAATGGGCCCGCCGCCACAACCTCAATCTCATCCACCTGCCGCAGAAGAATGCGCCGCGGGTCTATAGCCCAGCGATGGAGAACCAAGCGTGAGCCAACATCATCAAGCCGACCAGAAACCTGTCCCGCGCTACAAGCCTTACAAGGGCCCTGCCGGCGGCTGGGGTGCACTGATCAGTGTGGCTCAGGCCTGGTTGACCAGCGACAACGCGCTGAAAAACCTGCGCATGATGCTCAAGACCAACCAGAACGGCGGCTTCGACTGCCCGGGCTGTGCCTGGGGCGATTCGCCGGAAAGCGGCATGGTCAAGTTCTGCGAGAACGGCGCCAAAGCGGTGAACTGGGAAGCGACCAAGCGTCGAGTGGATGGCAAGTTCTTCGCCAAACACAGCGTCACGTCGTTGCTGGAGCAGAGCGACTATTGGCTGGAGTACCAGGGCCGCCTGACCGAGCCGATGGTCTACGATGCCCAGACTGATCGCTACAAGCCGATCGCCTGGGACGACGCCTTCGCCCTGATCGGCAAGCACCTGCAAGCGTTGTCGAGCCCGGATCAAGCCGAGTTCTACACCTCGGGCCGCGCCAGCAACGAAGCGGCGTACCTGTATCAACTGTTCGTGCGTGCCTACGGCACCAACAACTTCCCCGACTGCTCGAACATGTGCCACGAGGCCAGCGGCGTGGCGTTGGCGCAGAGCGTTGGCGTCGGCAAAGGCACGGTCACCTTCGACGACTTCGAACACGCCGATGCAATTTTCGTCTGGGGCCAGAACCCCGGCACCAACCACCCACGGATGCTCGAACCGCTGCGCGAAGCCGTGAAGCGCGGCGCACAAGTAGTGTGCATCAACCCGCTGAAAGAGCGCGGTCTGGAACGTTTCCAGCATCCACAGCATCCGCTGGAAATGCTCACCAATGGCGACAAACCGACCAACACCGCGTACTTCCGTCCGGCACTGGGCGGCGACATGGCGGTGCTGCGCGGCATGGCCAAGTTTCTTCTGCAGTGGGAACGCGATGCGCAGAAGGCCGGTGAACCTGCGGTGTTCGATCACGACTTCCTCAATGCCCACAGCACCAACGTGCTGGAGTATCTCGGCGTGGTGGATGACACACCGTGGGAGCAGATCGTCGCGCAGTCCGGCCTGACCCTGGTCGAAATCGAACAAGCGGCGCGCATGTACGCCAAAGGCAAGAATGTGATCATGTGCTGGGCGATGGGTATCACCCAGCATCGTCACTCGGTGCCGACCATCCAGGAAATCGCCAACCTGATGCTGCTGCGCGGCAACGTCGGCAAACCCGGGGCCGGCCTGTGCCCGGTGCGCGGTCACAGTAACGTGCAGGGCGACCGCACCATGGGCATCAACGAGCGCCCACCGGTGGCGTTCCTCGACGCTCTTGAGCGACGTTTCCAGTTCAAGGTGCCGCGTGACAACGGGCACAACGTGGTCGAGGCGATCCACGCCATGGCCGAGGGCCGCGCCAAGGTCTTCATCGGTCTGGGCGGCAACTTCGCCCAGGCCACGCCGGACAGCCCGCGCACCTTCGCGGCGCTGAGCAACTGCGACCTCACGGTGCAGATCAGCACCAAGCTCAACCGCAGCCACCTGGCCCACGGCAAGGACGCGCTGATCCTGCCGTGCCTCGGCCGCACCGACATCGACATCCAGACCGAAGGCCCGCAGGCAGTCACCGTGGAAGACTCGTTCAGCATGGTCCACGCCTCCAATGGCCAGTTGCAGCCGCTGTCGAACCAGATGCGCTCGGAACCGGCGATCATTGCCGGGATCGCCGCCGCCACGCTGGGCAGCAAACCGGTGGACTGGAACTGGCTGGTGGCCGATTACGGGCGCATCCGCGACCTGATCGCCGATACCATTCCAGGCTTCAAGGACTTCAACGAGAAGGTCAAGAATCCAGGTGGGTTCTACCTCGGCAACAGTGCTGGCGCACGCAAGTGGAACACCCCGTCGGGCCGGGCCAATTTCCGCGCCAACCGGCTGCCCAAGGATCTGGTGCACGAACGCACCCGCGCCACCGGGCAACTGCCGGACCTGATCCTGCAATCGATGCGCTCCCACGATCAGTACAACACCACCATCTATGGCCTCGACGACCGTTATCGTGGGGTCAAGGGCCAGCGCGATGTGCTGTTCGCCAACGAGGCCGACATCATTCGTCTGGGCTTCCGTCCCGGGCAGAAGGCGGACATTGTGTCGCTGTGGGACGATGGCCGTGAACGTCGGGTGAAGGGCTTTACCTTGCTGGCGTTTGATATTCCGGCGGGTCAGGCGGCGGCTTACTATCCGGAAGTGAATCCGCTGGTGCCGCTGGAGAGCACCGGCGATGGCAGCCATACGCCGACGTCGAAGTTCATTGCGATCCGCCTTGAGGCGGCGAGCGAGACGGGTTTGATCATGGCCAAATCCGCTTGAACTCGCGGCCCTGTGGCGAGGGAGCTTGCTCCCGCTGGAGGCCGCAGGACTCCCTCCGTTTTGCATTTTTTGGGGCCGCTTCGCGGCCCGGCGGGAGTAAGCTCCCTCGCCACAGAATCTGTGTTGAGTCTCTGGTTCCTGAAGCTTTCGAACGCCCACAAAAAAGGCCGCTTTTTCTCAAAAACGGCCTGTCCGAAGTAGCTAAAGACCGGCGAAAAACGCTTAAGTTCCGCATACAAAACAGCAACTTGCAGAATTGTATACAGGTCGTGTTATTCGTCGGATTTCGATTGTCAGTCTTGGTACAGAGCCTCAGGATCGCGCCGTCATCCCTTTGAGGCTCCTCTATGAAGTTCTCCTCGATTCTCTTGTTGTCCCTTGGCCTGGTCAGTGGCTTCGCTTCTGCCGGAGGCACCACCGAAGCAGGTGTGGGCGGCGCATTGGGCGGGGTTCTTGGCTCGGTCGTCGGTCAGTCTTTAGGCGGCAATACAGGTTCAACCATTGGCGCAGCCCTGGGCGGCGCGGGTGGTAGCGCGGTCGGCGCCAACAAGCACAGCCGTGGCGAAGCCGCCATTGGTGGTGCGCTGGGCGCAGCCGGCGGTAACGTAGTCGGCCGCAGCATGGGCGGCACCACCGGCAGCCTGATCGGCGCCGCAGCAGGTGGCGGCGCCGGTGGCGCGCTGGGCAACTACATGGGTAACGAAAGCCGTGACGATGATCGTCATTACGATCGCGGCCGCGACGACCGTCGCTACTACCGCGACCGTCATCCTGGCCGTGGCCACGCTTATGGTCACCGCAAACATCACCGCTACTATCGCGACTAATCCGTTGCGTTAAGCGGGAAAGCAAAAATCGCAGCCCAAGGGCTGCGATTTTTTTTGCTCTGGTTCAAACCACCAGACGCTCCAGCGCGTCACGCAATCTGCCTGGAATCGACACCGGCTGATTGCTCGTCCGGTCCACGAATACATGGACGAAACGCCCCGCCGCACAGGCCTCAGTTTCACCGACCTTGAACACTGCCAGTTCGTATTGCACCGAACTGTTGCCCAGTTTGCCGACCCGCAAACCGATCTCGATCAAGTCCGGAAAAGCAATCGAGGCAAAGTAGTCACAGGCCGAACTGACCACAAACCCCACCACCTCGCCGTCATGAATATCCAGGCCGCCGACCTGGATCAGGTAGGTATTCACTGCAGTGTCGAAGAAACTGTAATAGGTGACGTTATTCACATGCCCGTAGACGTCGTTGTCGTGCCAGCGCGTGGTGACCGGCTGGAAATGCGGGTAATCGGAGCGTTGTGGCATCGGGTTGGACATCAGCATTGATCCAGGAAGTTTTGCGAGCAGTCTAAAGGCGAAACCGTGGTGGCTCTAGCAATCAGCGTTCGGCAAACCCCTTGCCCTGAGCCGCCAGCTCGCCAATCAAGCGCGCCGGTTGCCACTGATCACCCTGCCGCGTTTGCAGTGCCAGCAAGCGCTGATGAATGTCCGCCAGCCCCTGTTGATCCGCCCAGACCATGGGCCCGCCCTTGTCGGCCGGGAATCCGTAGCCGTTCAGGTACACCAGATCAATGTCATGGGCCGACCCGGCAATGCCTTCCTGAAGTATCTTTGCGCCCTCGTTGACCAGCGCCAGCAGGCAACGCTCCAGAATCTCCTCCGGACCGATCGCGCGGCGCTGGAAGCCCAGCCCTTCGCTGACCCGCAGCACCAGTGCATCGACTTCGGGATCAGGCTCGGCCTGTCGACTGCCCGGCTCATAGTGATAATAACCATTGCCGGATTTCTGCCCGAAGCGGCCCATCTCGCACAAACGGTTGTCCACCTGAACCTCCGGCGCATCCTGCCCCTTGCCGGCCAGCTCGCGTGCGCGCCATTCCAGATCAATACCGACGACGTCATACATGCGGAACGGCCCCATGGCGAAACCGAACCCCTGCAGCGCCGCGTCCACCTGTTGTGGATAAGCGCCCTCAAGCAGCATCTTGCGCGCCTCCAGCACGTACGGATGCAGCATGCGATTGCCGATAAAGCCGTGGCAGTTGCCCGACACCACACTGACCTTGCCCATGCGCTTGCCCAGCGCCAGCGCCGCTTCCAGTGCAGGCGGCGAAGTCTGTGCCCCACGGACGATTTCCAGCAGTTTCATGATGTGCGCGGGGCTGAAGAAATGCAGGCCGAGCACTTGCGACGGACGTCGAGTCGCAGCAGCAATCGCGTCGATATCCAGCGCCGAAGTGTTACTCGCCAACAACGCCTCAGGCTTGAGCAGGCCATCCAGCTCGCGAAAGATCTTCTGCTTGAGCTCAAGGTTTTCGTATACCGCTTCGATCACCAGATCGACATTGCGGATCGCCGGGTAATCCGCCGCCGCGCTGATCCGGGCAAGGCGTGCGTCGGCTTCGACCTGATCGATCCGGCCCTGACGCACATTGTGTGCATAGGTGTCGGCGACCGTCGCCAGTGCCTGTTCAAGCATCTGTGGATTGTTATCGACCCACTGCACGGCGATGCCAGCATTGGCCAGGCACATGACAATGCCGCGGCCCATGGTGCCCGCGCCGATCACGGCAGCTTGCTGAATATCGAAGGATGTCTGGCTCATGTTGTTCTCTTGTTGGCGATCCAAAGACAGCCTTCACCATAGTCAGGCACCGGACGTTTTTGAAGTTTATTACCGTGATGAGCGACATTCAGCGCATGGATAAACCTCAATCGCCCTGAAATCGCACACTCCAGGAGCTACCGACCTATCAGAGATGTTCTTGAGCCCACCTGCGAACCTCGGCGTACGGATACTCCTCCAACGCCGCATACCCCGAAATCGTCCGTGCCTTTAACCTGGTGAACAACGGCACACTGATCCCGCACAGAAACCGCGTCAGGCGCTCCGCCGTCGGCACACTGCCAGTGTGCTGTTCGTGCCTGTGGATAAAATCACCGCACAGCACCGCGAAGTTTTTATCCACAAGCGCTGGCAACTCGGGAGGCGCCGGAAGGCGCGCGATAGCACCGTGACACACCGAACAGTGCCCGCATCGCTCGGGGGCGTTGTGATCGCCGAAGTGTTCGGCCAGGCGATGGCCCAGGCAGCGCTCAGTGCCGAACAGATCGAGCATGGCGTGAATCCGCGCTATTTCAGCCTGTTCATGCCGGGTGAAATACGCATGCAGTTCGGCGCTCAAAACAGCGCTGTCGAAATCACTGTGCAGCACGTTGTAGACCTCGGTCATCTGCTTGCTCTCAAGCTCGACCCAGCCCTTCTCCTGAAAGTAATCCAGCGCCTTCACCACCCGGTTGCGCTCAGCCGAATACTGCGTGTACATCGCTTCGAAATTCACCGTGGCCCAGGTGCGTGCGCGACTGGAGGTGTGGATGATGGCCGCGACAAAATCCCTGCGCTCACCGTCGAAATGCTCAAGCAAGGCTTCCGGCTCCAGCAGGTATTTGAAACGGTATTCGGCGTAATAGGCATAGCGCGGCGCGATCAAACCGCGCAGCTCCATTTGCACCAGTAGAGTTTTCAGCGGCAACGCGCGAATGTTGCTCTGATCGGCCAGCGGCCCGAGCAGAAACTCCCACTGCCCGTCGGCTGCGGCAGCCTGCATTTCTTCCAGCACACAACGAATCCCTTCACGCTCCGGGGTATCGCCGTAGACGAAGTTTTCCAGCACGTTGAGGCTGTCACGGTTGGCCAGCACCAGGCAATCCGACGACTGCCCGTCGCGTCCGGCGCGACCGATTTCCTGACTGTAGTTTTCGATGGATTTCGGCAGATCGAAATGCACCACGTTGCGGATGTCGCTCTTGTCGATCCCCATACCGAAGGCAATGGTTGCGACGATGCAATTGGACTGCCCGGCCATGAATTCCTTCTGAATCGCCTCGCGCTGATCATTGGGCAAACCGGCGTGATAGGCCTGGGCCTGTATGCCGTTACGCCCCAGATGCTCGGCGATGTGTTCGGCGGTTTTCTGCAGCGTCACGTAGACAATGCCCGGCTGGCCTGGACGCTCGCTCATCCACTCCACCAGGCGCCGGCGCTTGTCCTCGCCGCGTACCGGTTCCACCAGCAGATTGAGGTTGGGTCGATAGAAGCCGGTGGTCACCACATCAGCGGCGGCGATGGCGAATCTGGCCTGCATGTCGGCGACGACTTTCGGCGTCGCCGTAGCCGTCAACAGCAGGGTTTGCGGAATGTTGAACTGGCGCTGATAGTCCGGCAGCTTCAGATAGTCGGGGCGAAAGTTGTGGCCCCATTCCGAGATACAGTGCGCTTCGTCAATCACCAGCAACGAGATCGGCACCTGCTGCAAAAAGTTGCGGAAACGCTCGTTCTTCAGACGCTCCACCGAAATCATCAGAATCTTCAATTCACCCGAACGGGCGCGGGCCATCACGTCACTGGCATCATCGCGACTTTGCGCCGAATCGATGCTTCCGGCACTGATACCGTGACGCTTGAGGAATGCCAGTTGATCCTGCATCAACGCCAACAGCGGCGACACCACCAGGGTCAGATGCGGCAGCAACAGTGCCGGCACTTGATAACACAGTGACTTGCCGGACCCGGTGGGGAAAATCGCCGCCGCCGAGCGCCCGGCCAATACAGCGCTGATTGCCGCTTCCTGCCCGGGTCGAAACTGTGGATAACCGAAAACCTGTTCCAGGGTGTGGTGCATGCGCTGTCACTCCGTTGACCGCTGTGATGTCAACAGCCTAGCGGGCGATCACAGCGAGTCGAGAAAAGGTCGGGGTCAATTCGATACGGAATGATACAGCGCCGGGGCGGATGCCACCGGATCAAACAAGGAAACAATTTGCCTCTCGCCGGCCTGACCGCAAGGCAGGTAACGTGCGCCGCATCCACGAAACGAGCGTCGTGCCAGGACGGCCGACACCCGTGGATCAATTCAAGGAATAAACATGTCCGACAGACTGAAACTGCTCCTCACCCTGACGCTCGCATCGCTGTTGCTGGGCGGATGCATGCAACTCCCCGATGACATTCCGCCCCTCGCCATGTGCGCCACCGCAGGCCACGCAATCACATAGTTCTCGCCGCAACGACGACCCTAGGGACGCAGCACCGCCACGCGAAGTTGCGCATTCAGTTCCTGTTCATGCACACCCTGGCTCTTGCTCGCCCACTGTGCATGGGCCGGACTGATATCGCCGGTAAACGCCGCCGCCAGTTGTCGCAGGTCCGCCACACTGCGCACTCGTGCACAGAACAGCTGTTCGCCACAGTCCTGACTGGCGTTGCGATAAATGCCCAGCAAACGCTCCCACAGTCCCGCGCGCACCTGCCGGATCGGTTTGAGCCGCACATGCGACACACCCAGTTGCCGTTGCAGTGCGCCTGCATCCAGCGTTTCACTCGCCAGCAGGACTTTGGCGAACATCAACGCCTCGGCACGTGACGCAGTATCGATGCGGGCCTGGCTGGACAGCGCGTCGGGCCAGCCGGTGCGTTGCAGATCGACAAACATCCAGCCGTTGCCAGCGTCTGCGGATACGGCCAAGCGGCAACCACTGGTCCACAGTAATAAAATCGAGGCTATTCGTAGCCACCGCATACTCAATTCCCTTTAAGCGCGCATCGGACGTTTGGAAACGTCCTACAGTTTCTGGCGCGCACCATACAGAGGATTCTCAAGAAACGCCTGTGAATCCCGTGGGAAATTTCTGCGCTAAGGGTTTTACCTCGAAAAAGCTGCAAAACCTTGTAGGGCAATTGCCCGAGTCTCGGAAAAACCCCTACGAACTCCGTCCATCACGGCGGTCTTGTGACCCCTTGCCACGCACTTCTATAGTGGCCGGCGCGGCTGCAACCACTGGAGCGACTTCGTACAGGACACGTCTGAACATGAACATGCATAACCCGCTGGCCAATCGTTATCGCCCGCTCAAAAGCACCGACGGCGATCATCCGGTGCTGACCATAGATACTCAAGCCAGCCACGGCGAACTGCTCGACGCTGCGCATCAACGCCTGCGTGCCGCCAGCGATTTGCTGGAGACTCTTTACTGTTTGTGTTTCAAACAGGCCGATGTCAAAGACATCCCGAACATCGTCAACGCCTTGTATTTATTGACCCAAGATGGCTGCGAACTTCTGGAAGTAGCAAAACTTCAAATTGCAAACTCCTTATAAAATCACGCGCACAAACAACGCAACAACTAACCACTTCATATCCGCAATATAAAAAACTAGCCTGCTTGCTCTTAATTCATTCAAGAGCAACATTATGAGTACATTGACTATTTTCTTTTGCGGCACGGGTTCCACCAAGTTCGACACCAGCAACAGCAACTATTGGAACGGTGAGTTGGTGTCCACTCTCGCTTCGCACCACACTGGCCGCGAGTTCGCCGAATGGATTGTCGTCGACGGCCCCGGCTCCAGTAATCTGCAGGCCGATGAGCTGTTCACCAAATCTGCCGACTACGGTCTCGGCGGCACGTTGTTCGGCAAGGGCTGGGAGGAAAACGTGCAGCACGCAATGAACATCATCAAAGGCAAGTGCGACTGGCAACGCCAGCAACTGACCGAAGCGGAATACAACCGTCTCAAAGCGGCCGGTATTCCCATTGAAGATGTAAAAATCGAAGGCTCCTGGTTTTGGCGTAAATACAACTACGGAGAACGCAGCGTGACCCAGCAGAAGTTGCAGGAGCAAATCATTAAAACGTTCCGCAAGGACGGCATTATTCCCACTCAGGTCAACCTGGTCGGCTGGAGTCGAGGCGGTATAAGTTGCCATATGCTGGCCAACGCCATGTTCAATGACAATGCTTTGAAAAGCATTCCGGTGAAGATCCTCGCCATTGATCCGGTGCCCGGTATCGGCAACTTCCAGGAACATCGGGTCAAACTCAACAGCAACGTCAAAGAGTACGTTGGCTTCTATGCCCGCGACGAGCGTTCGAAAGGTTTCAGCTGCGTCATCCCGCAAACGGCTACCGGTACGCGCACGCACATCTTCCCGGTCCCTGGCCGCCATGCCACCCTGGTCGGCAACGCTGCCGCTGACGGCAACACCGGCCCGAAGGTCCTCGCCGAACCCGGCCAGTTCGTGCGCCACTTCGCCGAAACCTGCCTCAAGCGCTGGGGTACCCCGCTGACCAACTCCCTGAACCTGAGCGATGCCGCCCTGAAGCAATGCGGCGATGCGATGGTCAGGGACGCCGCGAAATACAAGGCCATGGAAAAGTACTCCTACACCTGGTTCACCGAACTGGACCAAGGCGAACGCTACGTTTCGCTGGGCAGCAGAGGCGTGCCTTTCTCGTCGGTGAAGGGCGGGATCTACGCGCCGGCGACCGGACTGACGACGAGTGTGCTGGATGTCGAGGGGTATCGGGCGATTCGTTGAAAACCGTGATAGATCTGTAGGAACGGCCTGCTCGAATCTGCATCCCGTTCCTACACGCAGCGACGCCTTGTCTTCTATCGGCGCCGATAGGCCGAAACCTATAGTTGTGACTGTCGCTGCCAATTCAGCGGCTCGGGCTTGGTCACCCGATTGGATCATGCATTCGCGTCCGCTGTATGCTGCCGGCACTCAATTGCCAGCAGCGTTATGGTGGCTGTGTTTGGGACGCTTTCGAGCGTGCCGGGTATGTGCATGATCCTCACCGGTTGACCAACCCGAACACAGTCGCCTCCAGTCGCTTGGTCACGATGTGGTGGCTTCATTCGAAGCAATTGAGGATCTAAAAATGAAATCATGGAACGAGCTCCACTCCGATCGCTACCGCCCCGTCGACTCCAACCTCACTGACACCAAGCCCCTGGTCATCGACACCGATGCCAACCCGCAAGACATCCTCGAATGCGCCGTCCAGCGCCTGCGTGCGTCCAGTGACCTGCTGCAAACGCTCTACTGCATCTGCTTCAAACACGCCGACGTCGAAGACATCCCGCACATCACCCATGCCCTCTACCTGCTGACCAAAGACGGCTGCGACCTGCTGCAAGTCGCCCAGCAGAAAATGCTCAGCTGGAAAGCCCCGGCCTGAAGCTGAGAGATCGAATCGCTCTCAGGCACTGCCTGAGAGCGATGGAAAAAACGCAATCAAACGATGGAGATTCTCGTGAGCAAATTTTTTGATGAGCTGATGGAAAGCGTCAAACAGGCAGATGAAATCTTCCGCCGCGAGCACGGAGACCTCGACTCGCCACCTGCTCCAAAGATGCCGCTGGAAAATTGAAGAGCACCTTCAAGGCACACCGTTTCCTGACAATGACGAAGACAAATAAGTACCAAAATTATGCTTATTAGCCATAAAAACAGGTGGAATACTTCCAGTTAGCTGTTTCTGCCTCCACTTGTCTTGCCGAACATTCTTCTTAGTCTTAAGTGCTACTATTCTGGTAGTTAAGGCTTAAAAATGAAGGAATATTGGCACATGGCTAATAAGACAGCACCGCTCTTGCCCGCGACTTCCAGACTGCTTTCCGAGTTTGGCGAGCGCCTGAAGCTGGCCCGCCTGCGCCGTAAACTGACGGCCAAACAGGTCGCAGAACGATCAGGCATGTCGCTGACAACCCTGCGCTCACTGGAGTCTGGTGGCTCGGGAGTAACCATCGGTGCCTATCTATCAGTCATGCAGGTACTCGGGCTGGAAAAGGATCTGAATAAACTGGCCGAGGCCGATGAGATGGGGCGCCGATTGCAGGACGCGCAATTGCTGCCTGGATCAACCCCCCAACGAGTACGCGGAACATCCAGGATCAAGAAGTCGCCTCTGGTCGGCGAAAAGAGCACAAGAGTGGAGGAAGACAGCGCCTACATCGCCAGCCTGACGGAAGATTTTCCCCTCAACACCCACTCGCTTTCAGAACTGTTGAACAAGAAAAAAAGCGGCTCCAAAACAGGTGAAGAATGACGCGAATTGCGGTTTATGCAGATTGGGAATCCTTGAATGGCGCAAGACGCCTCGGATTCCTGCATGTCAGAAAGGCCCGTGCTAACGAAGTGTTCGAGTTTGAGTACGATCCAGCCGCACTGGCCGATCCTGAACTGAACTTCATGAAGCTCGATCCCCGTATCAACTTTTTCGAAGGACACCAATTCCCCGGCGGGCACCAAACCCAGTTCGGTGTATTCGCAGACTCAAGCCCTGATCGCTGGGGACGCTTGCTGATGAAGCGGCGGCAGGAACGCGACATTCGGGACGGCTTGATGCCAAAAGGCAGCAAACTGTACGAATCCGATTATCTGCTGGGCGTACATGACCTCTTTCGCGTAGGAGGTCTGCGCTACAAGCTCAATGATGAGGGCAGCTTCCTCGATGACCGCGACGGCTTGGCAGCGCCACCCTTTTTAGAGCTGCGCGCATTAGAGCAGGCAAGCCGCGCGCTGGAAAACGACCCGGACAACACGGCACTGGAAGGACGCGAGTGGCTAAGAATGCTGATCGCACCCGGTGGCTCTTTGGGTGGCGCCAGACCCAAAGCCAGCGTTGCAGACCAACACGGTCATCTGTGGATTGCCAAGTTTCCAAGCATTCGAGATGACTACGACGTCGGTGCCTGGGAAATGGTGGTGAATGCTCTCGCCAAAAATTGTGGCTTGAGAGTCGCAACCGCCACCGCCCAGCGCTATGCGAGCCAGCATCACTGCTTCATGGTTAAACGCTTTGACCGAAGCAGATCCGGTGGCCGCTTCCACTTCGCCTCCGCCATGACCATGACCGACCGCGTCGACGGTGACGATGCCTCGAATGGCGCCAGCTACATCGAACTGGCTCGAGCGATCATTGAACACGGCTCAGAAGTCGACACCGACCTGCGCGAGCTATGGTCGCGAATTGTCTTCAATATTCTCGTTTCAAACACCGACGACCATCTGCGTAACCACGGATTCCTTCTCGACCCTGGTCGCGGGTGGCGGTTGTCCGAGGCTTACGACATTAATCCCGTGGCGAATGCGGATGGGTTGAAACTGAACATCACGGACTTTGATAACGCCTTGGATCTGGAATTGGCTAGAGAAGTGGCAGAGTTTTTTCGAGTCAGCCGGGAAAATACAGAAAATATCATCGAACGGTTTCGGGCCGTTGTTAGTCAGTGGCAAACCATCGCTGGGGTTCTGCGCCTGTCTAAGCGTGAGCAGGACAGCATGGAGCCGGCGTTTCGGGATTCTGGCCGACAGTAACACTCATGGCCAAGCAAGTAACTTGCAGCTCAGATGGCTTTTTAACACTTCGAAAAAAGCCACCTCATCAACCTAGTGAACTAATTGGTTGGCACACTGGCGATCTGATGGCTATGATCTAATCTTCCTCTAAAGCGATAAAATCCAATACAGAGGAATGAGTAATAGATACTTGGTGGAAAACGTTTTTGGGACCTTGAACAATCGGCAACCGGTAGACAGGGAGTAAAAAATGCCAAGAGCTAAAAAGAACAAAGAAAAACTTTCAATCTACTTGGCAAAAAACGACCATGCATCCGACATAGAGTTTGTAAAAGTTGAAAACTCAATCGCCCCAAAAACAGTAAAGCTTCCTACGGGATCCGCAACGCTTTATATAAAAAAGGAAGTCGATCCTCACCCCCCCCAAATGGGCAAGTTTCCTTTGCAAGGATCAAGAATTCTCACCAGAAATTTTTGGACAGGGAAATACCGTCGGCGCGCTATTAGTAATTCGAGTTCATGGGAAAATATTCTCTCTAGCTTTTGGCTCAGGCTACCACTTGATAATATCCGACAGCATTGAACGCGACTTTGGTCTTCGCGTAACCTTAAACTCTGTAAGTCCTGAAAAGCTCAGAAGCCTGGACAAGTCAAACTATGAAGACAATCCACTGAACTCGAGAAATCAGAGCCCTAAAAGCGTAGGAATCTTTGAGCTTGAAATAGACTCGGAGACGGATATGCTTTACGCGATAACTGGGGAGTCCATGGTCAGCATATTCGGGACTCAAATAACTGGCAGAGATGCTCTTGTCATATGCCCAGAAGTGACTCTTGATACATTATCAGACATCCTATTTGAAGCACTAGAACGCTTCAAAATGAAGCTTCCAGAAAACTTCGAATGGGTGGACAACATAAGTAAAATAAAAGACCCAGACGTTGCATTATTACTCGACATGGAGCTGGATGAGAGATTATCCGTCGATCAGCATCTTGATCATTTTTGGCTAGGTGAGCCAGAAATCGTAGATTGGGAGTATCAATCGGGGTACTCATTTGACCAGCATTACAAGGCGGCAATACATCCGACATTAGAAATTAAAGAACTCGCAAGGCATTTACAGACCAATAGTCAAGAGAAAATATGTACAAAAGCCTTGAAGAAACAACAAATTTTTATAGTTCACGAGGAACATCATAGCAATAAGTCATGGTCTGCATATCGCTGTCTTTACGCCGAAATAACATATGGCAGTGAACAATATATCCTTAGAAACGGGATATGGTACAGAGTAAATCAAGACTTCGTGAAACGCATAGACAACTACCTCAGTGAATTAACGCAGTATCAATACACCCTTCCAACTTACAACCATGAAAGGGAAGACGAATACAACAACTATGTCGTTGCAAACGACCCTAATTATGTACTGTTTGACAAAAAAACTATTGGACTTGGCGGAAAAAATGACAAAATCGAGTTTTGCGATATTTTAAGAAACTCTCGAGACTTAATTCACGTCAAATACTATAGAAGCTCGAGCACCCTAAGCCACTTATTCTCTCAAGGCTGCGTCGCTGCCGAAGCATTTGTTAGTGACAAAGAGTTCCGAAAAAGACTAAACAAAAAACTACCTGAAGAAATGAAGTTAGCTGATATAGACATTCGGCCAGAATCAAAAAAATTCTGCGTTGTATATGCCATTGCCGTAAACCGAGAGATACCGAAAAAGCTACCTTTTTTTTCAAAAGTAACGTTGAAAAATGCTTTCAGAACATTAAGGGCTTTAGACTTTGAGGTCAATCTTGCAAGAATCGAGGTAGATGCTGTTCTTGCCTGCAAGAAAAAACACAGGAAGAATAAATGAGGGCTTATATAAGAAAAAAAGCCGCCCTCAAGAGGCGGCTTTTCATTCACCAGAACTAAGTCTTACAACTTAGGACCCGCCGCCTTGATCGCGTCGCTCACTTCGAACTTTTTGAAGTTCTCGATGAACAGACCGGCCAGGGCCTTGGCCGCTTCGTCGTAGGCAGCTTTGTCAGCCCAGGTGTTGCGTGGGTTGAGCAGGTTGGTTTCAACGCCCGGTACGGCCAGTGGCACGTCGAGGTTGATGGTGTCCAGGTGCTCGGTGGCGGCACCGATCAGTGCGCCGCTCTGGATCGCGGCGATCACCGCACGGGTGGTCGGGATGTTGAAGCGTTTGCCGACGCCGTAGCCACCGCCGGTCCAGCCGGTGTTGACCAGGTAGACCTTGGAGCCGAAGCCGCGGATGCGCTTGATCAGCAACTCGGCGTATTCACCAGCCGGACGCGGGAAGAACGGTGCGCCGAAGCAGGTGGAGAAGGTCGACTTGATGCCGCTGCCCGAACCCATTTCAGTCGAGCCCACCAGCGCGGTGTAGCCGGACAGGAAGTGGTAGGCCGCTTGTTCTTCGTTGAGGATCGACACTGGCGGCAGGACGCCGGTCAGGTCGCAGGTCAGGAAGATCACCGCGTTTGGCTCGCCGCCCAGGTTCTTCGCGGAACGCTTGGCAACGTGCTCCAGCGGGTAGGCCGCGCGGCTGTTCTGGGTCAGGCTGACATCGGCGTAGTCGGCGTGCTTGGCGTCGTCGATGACCACGTTTTCCAGGACGGCGCCGTGCTTGATGGCTTTCCAGATGACCGGTTCGTTCTTCTCGGACAGGTCGATGCACTTGGCGTAGCAGCCGCCTTCGATGTTGAAGACAACGCCTTCGCCCCAGCCGTGTTCGTCGTCACCGATCAGGTAACGGCTTTCATCGGCCGACAGGGTGGTTTTACCAGTGCCCGACAGACCGAAGAACAGGGTCACATCGCCTTCTTCGCCGATGTTGGCAGCGCAGTGCATTGGCAGCACGTCAGCGGCCGGCAGCAGGAAGTTCTGCACGGAGAACATGGCTTTCTTCATCTCACCGGCGTAACGCATGCCGGCAATCAGCACTTTCTTCTGCGCGAAGTTGATGATCACGCAACCGTCGGAGTTGGTGCCGTCACGCTCAGGCACGCACTCGAAGTTGGCCACGTTGAGCACTTGCCACTCTTCACGACCGGCCGGGTTGTACTGGGCCGGGTTGATGAACAGGCAACGACCGAACAGGTTCTGCCAGGCAGTCTGGGTGGTCATTTTCACGGCCAGGTAGTGATCTTCAGCCGCACCTACATGCACGTGGGAAACAAAGTGCTCTTGCGCGTTGTTGAACGCCTCGACACGAGCCCACAGCGCGTCGAACTTGTCGGCCGGGAACTTGCGGTTGATCGGGCCCCAGGCGATAGCGGCCTGGGTGGAAGGCTCTTCAACGATGAAACGATCGACTGGCGAACGACCGGTACGGTGACCGGTGCGGACTACCAGAGCGCCGGTATCGGCAAGCTCGCCCTCACCGCGCTGCAGGGCTTCTTTAACCAGATCATCAACACTCAGATCGGTGTACACGGCGTTATTGGCTTGCGTCATGAGGTTCCCCGTCGGCCAGTGGCCGAGTGTGCTCCAAACGTTTTGTAGTAGAAAGTCGTGCACTACTACCGCGAAAAAAGTGGGCCGGATTATGCCAGAAAAGCCCAAAAAGAGTAGGGTCCTCCCGTCGTAACGGCGAAATTCCGTCGTTACGCAGTGAATTTACCTGCGCTGAACCGTTTTAGTGCCGGGTATCTGACGGCGTGTCGACGCCTGCGCCAGCGAACAATTGAGCAATATCGGCCGAGTCGAACAGGTAACGCTGGTTGCAGAACTGGCAATCGATCTCGACTTCGCCACCGCGTTCGGCCACCAGTGCCTGCGCGTCTTCCAGACCCAGGCTGACCAGCGCATTACCCGAGCGCTCCCGCGAGCAGCTGCAGCGGAAGCGCAGGTTTTGCACATCGAACAAACGCACCTGCTCTTCGTGGTAGAGACGATGCAGAACGGTTTCGTTGTCCAGGCTGAGCAATTCATCGGCGTTCAGGGTGCTGGCCAGCGCGGTGATGTGCTGCCAGCTGGCGGCGCGCTCTTCTTCGTCTTTCAGACGGTCGGCCGGCAGTTGCTGCAGCAGCATGCCGCGGGCACGACGGCCGTCGGCGAACAGCTTGAAGCGGGTGCCAACCTGCTGAGACATGACGAAATAATTGGTGAAGCATTCCGACAGGGTTTCACCGTCGAGATCGACGATACCCTGGTAACGCTGGCCGATCGTCGGGTCGACGGTCAGGGTCAGGTCACCGCCCGGCATCAGGTCGGCAAGGGTCGCATCCGGGGCGATCTGCTCGGCGTTATAACGCGCCAGACCACGGATCTCGCGCTCGCTGGAGCATTCGATCATCAGCAGCGGAATCGGGCCTTCGGAGCGCGCCTGCAGAATCAGCAAGCCGTCGAATTTCAGGGTGCCCACCAGCAACGAGGCCGCCGCCATCAATTCGCCCAGCAATTGCGCGACCGGCTCCGGGTACGGGTGCTTGGCGAGGACTTCGGCGTAGCTGCGCTCAAGCGCAACCAGTTCGCCGCGTGTGTCGCTGTCATCGAAGATGAAACGTTGGGTGAAATCGGTATCCGCTAGGTCGGTCATAATTTTGGGTATCTGAATGTGGTGACAAAATGGTTACAAGACGTGAAAATTTGCGCTTCTTGGCACCCTTTTTGGTGCCAGCGCTAAGCCATGGGAGGCATTTTATGAACAATCCGGGTTTGTTCCAATCAAGGTGGAACCTCGGCCGGCTGGTTCTGTGTAACGTAGTGCCCTTGGCGCTACTGGCTTTCTGGTTATGGCCTACGGGCCAAATGCTGTGTGTGATTTTCGACGAGTGGCTGTTCCGCTCACTCAATGCACCACTGGCCAGCAACCCCATATGGCTCCACATCTGGGCAATTGCAAGTCTGCGCCCGTTCGACATCATCGTCGGACTGATCCTGCTGACGCTGCTGATCAAGGGCGACTGGGTGTTCAAGGCGATTGATGTGCGTCGCGCCTTCTTCGGATTTTTCTCGATCCTGCTGTTGATGGTGGTGATTCGCGCGCTGTTTTCCAAATTCGCCGACTACATGGACTGGCAGCACAGCAGCCCGTCGATGGTGCTGGAAGGCGCGGTGCACCTGAGTGATTACTTCCCGCACCTGGAAAAAGCCTGGGAGCTGAAGGATCGCTCGAGCCAGAGCTTCCCCGGTGACCACGCTTCGGTGTTGCTGATCTGGGCACTGTTCATGGGCGTGTTCAGCCGTACTGTTGGTCAGTTCCTGACCGTCTGGGGCCTGGCACTGCTGTTCATGCTGCCGCGTCTGGTGGCCGGCGCGCACTGGGGCCAGGACGATTACATCGGCGGCATGCTGCTGGCGGTATGGGCGTTGGGCTGGGGTTACTACACACCATTCGCTTATCACGCCGCCAACTTCTGGCTGAAGGTGACTGCGCCGGTTTTCAATCTGCTGGGCAAGCTGCCGGTGGTTTCGCGGATGAGTGTGGTGTCTGCCGCGAACTGACAGTTGTGTGAAGACCTGTGGCGAGGGAGCTTGCTCCCGCTCGGCTGCGTAGCAGTCGCTTTACCCGTCGATGCAGTTGTATTTTGAAATACGTGCTCGCCTGTACAGGGCGTCCTTCGGCCGCCAGCGGGAGCAAGCTCCCTCGCCACAAGTGTGTTCGTCGCACACTACTCGTGGCTGCTGCCACGAAATTTGAACAGATCCCGCCGTTGCTTCTTGCTCGGTTTGCCATCAGTGCTCACGCCCAGCGCCCCGGCCTTACGCATCGCCGCTGCCGCTTCACGTTTGGCAATACTCGCCTCGGTCTCGGAATACAGCGTCTGCGCCTCGGGTGCGCCGCGACGCACGATCGACAAGGCGTCGACCCTCACCGTGCGCTCTTCAAAACCGGTACGAATCTCGAATTCATCGCCAATGCGTGGCTCTTTGCCAGGCTTGCAGCGCTCCCCTCGGCAGTGCACCTTGCCACTTTCGATGGCTGCTTTGGCCAGCGCCCGGGTTTTATAAAAGCGCGCCGCCCACAACCACTTGTCGAGCCGGACCTTGTCGTCCTCTTCGCTTTTTTGTGCCATGGAATTTCCTCATTCTGAAATATTGATGAACTGTACTACCGTTTCTGTCGTGCCATGAATGACGCCGCCGCGGATTACAATGCGCACCAGCCGACACCCGCTTGAGGCGTCGGCGATCCGGGCCATAGAAATCTGTCGCCTTTTAACCCTTATTCTGCGTGAATACCGCGAACCCGGCCCTTGCGGGCTGAGCGGTTGCCACGGTTGAGCATTTTTTTGAAGACATTTGACCATTTGACCGTTGTCGGTCTGCGCGAGTGGGTGGCGCTCCCGGATCTGGGAGTCGCGGGCCTGCGGGCGAAAATCGACACCGGCGCCAGCACCTCCAGCCTGCACGCCACCGACATTGAACCGTTCGAACGCGATGGCGAGAAGTGGGTGCGTTTCACCGCGCATCTGGGCACGGTGGTGCAGTTGCGTCATCGGCGTTGCGAAGCACCGCTGGTGACGCGCAAAACCATCAAAAGCTCCAACGGCCAGGCGCAGGTGCGCTATGTGATCAGCACCACCCTGGCCCTCGGTGATCGGGTCTGGCACGTCGAGTTTACCCTCGCCTGCCGCAAGTCCATGCGCTATCGCCTGTTGCTCGGGTCCAAAGCCTTGATCGACGGCCAGCTGGTGGTCAATCCGGGCATCAAATATGTACAAGACAAGCCGGTGTTCCCGGTATCTACCTCCTCCACAGGTGTTGCATGAAGATCGCTGTGCTGTCGCGGAATCCGCGTCTGTATTCCACCCGTCGCCTGGTCGAAGCCGGCACCGAGCGCGGGCATGAAATGGTCGTGATCGACACCTTGCGCGCCTACATGAACATTGCCAGCCACAAGCCGCAAATCCACTACCGCGGCAAACCGCTGGAAGGCTTCGACGCGGTGATTCCGCGAATCGGTGCATCGGTGACGTTTTATGGCTGCGCGGTGTTGCGCCAGTTCGAAATGATGGGGGTGTTTCCGCTCAACGAGTCGGTGGCCATTGCCCGCTCCCGGGACAAATTGCGTTCGCTGCAACTGCTGTCGCGTCGCGGCATCGGCCTGCCGGTCACCGGCTTCGCTCACTCGCCGGACGACATTCCCGACCTGATCGACATGGTCAACGGCGCGCCGCTGGTGATCAAGGTGCTGGAAGGCACTCAAGGCATCGGTGTGGTGCTGTGCGAAACCGCAACCGCAGCCGAATCGGTGATCGAGGCGTTCATGGGCCTGAAGCAGAACATCATGGTTCAGGAATACATCAAGGAAGCCGGCGGTGCGGATATCCGCTGCTTCGTGGTCGGCGACAAGGTGATCGCAGCCATGAAACGTCAGGCCAAACCGGGCGAGTTCCGCTCCAACCTGCACCGTGGCGGCAGCGCCAGCCTGATCAAGATCACCCCGGAGGAACGCATGACTGCGTTGCGTGCGGCCAAGGTCATGGGCCTGGCGGTGGCGGGCGTGGATATTTTGCGCTCGAACCACGGGCCGCTGGTGATGGAAGTGAACTCGTCGCCGGGCCTGGAAGGCATCGAGACCACCACCGGCAAGAACGTGGCGGGGATCATCATCGAACACCTCGAGAAGAATGGCGGGCCGAACATGACCCGCACCAAGGGCAAGGGTTAAAAGCAAAAGATCGCCGCTTTCGGCAGCGCCTGCATGGGAATCCGTACCCTGCAGGCGCTGCCGAAGGCAGCGATCTTTTTCAACGGTTAAACAGCATCCCGCGGCAACATCAACCCCAACGGCAACCTTACCCGCGCTTCCAGCCCGCCACCGGAACGGTTGCGCAACTCGACATTGCCGCCATGCATCGAAGCAATCCGCTTCACAATCGCCAGACCCAACCCGGTACCTTTGCCACCCCGGGCACGGTCGCCACGGGTGAACGGGTTGAAGATCGCCTCAAGCTCTGACGGATCAATCCCCGCGCCACGGTCCATCACGCTCAACACCACGTACGGCGCGCTGGTATCGCCAGACACATAAGCCGCGACCTCGACGCCACTGCCGGCATGGTTCAGGGCGTTGCCGATCAGGTTGTTCAGCAGGCGTTTCATCGACACCCGGCGCAGTGGAAACGGCTGGATCGGTTCCAGTCGCAGGCGCACTTTCTCTTCGCTCTGGTTATAGGGTGCGGCCACCTCACGCACCAGATCGCTCAGGTCCACTTCTTCCACCGACTCGTCACGACCGTCACGAATGAACGCGAGAAACTGGTCGAGAATCGCGTCCATGTCTTCGATGTCGCGGACCATGTCGTCGGTCAGGTCATTGCGGTCGCCCATCAGCTCCAGCGACAGCCGCAAACGGGTCAGCGGCGTGCGCAAATCATGGGAGACCCCCGCCAGCATCAGCTCGCGCTCGCGACCGGCCTGTTCGACGTCTTCGGCCATCTGGTTGAAGGCGCGGTACACCTCGGTCATCTCGCTCGGTGTGTCGCTGATCGGCAGACGTACGCTGCGGCCCTGACCCAGTTGTCGGGCGGCGTACACCAGACGCTTCAAAGGCTGGTTGAGCTGGCTGACGAAAATCCACGCCGAGGCGGTGGACAGCAAGCCGATGGCGAGGAACCAGCCAAGCACGTTCCAGATTTTCTGGCCGCGCAATGGATGCGGGTACAGCGGCACTTTCAGCCAGCCATCGCCCAGGCTCGGTGCACGCACCCACAGCGCCGGCGGCGAGTGCATGCGCAAACGCACTTCGGTATCGGCGCCCAGCTCCGCCTGCATCTGCCGCTGATAAATTTCACTGTACGGCCAGTGCTGTTCGCCCTCCGGCACACCGGCGCCGACCACCCGGATCAGCGTCGCGGCATCGGCGATCTTCGCGCGGTTTTCTTCATCGGCCGCCCAATAGGCACGCAGCGTCAGGGCGACGCCGTGGCTGTATTGGCGATCCACCAGCACGTCCTCGTTCATCAACAGATAAACCAGGGTCAGCGCCTTGGAAAACAGCACGACGATGAGCACCAGCCAAAGGGTGCGGGAGAAAAAACTTTGGGGGAACCAGACGGGGGTTTTCATCGATAACCGTTACACACTTGCAGGAGCGAGCCATGCTCGCATATTGCGGATTGCGAGTCTGCGCAGAGGGTCGATCAACCCGATCTGCGCAGACCCGCTCCTACAAATCGCCGATCACTTGGTGGCGGCGCCATCCGGCACGAACACGTAGCCCACGCCCCAGACCGTCTGGATGTAGCGCGGTTTCGACGGATCCGGTTCGATCATCCGGCGCAGACGGGAAATCTGCACATCGATGGAACGCTCCAGGGCATCCCACTCGCGACCACGGGCCAGGTTCATCAGTTTGTCGCGGGTCAGCGGCTGACGCGCGTTCATCACCAGCGCCTTGAGCACCGCAAACTCACCGGTGGTGAGCATGTGCACTTCATCGCCACGTTTCAGTTCGCGGGTCGCCAGCGACAGCACGTAATCACCGAAGGTGACATTTTCGTCTTCGCTGCCCGGCGCGCCCGGCACCGGTGCGGCCTGACGACGCAGAACCGCTTTGACCCGAGCCATCAGCTCGTCCGGGTTGAACGGCTTGGCCAGGTAGTCATCGGCGCCCAGTTCCAGGCCCTTGATGCGGCTCATCTCATCGCCCTTGGCGGTGAGCATGATGATCGGAATCTGATTGTTCGCCGCCCGCAGGCGACGGCATGCGGTCAGGCCGTCTTCGCCCGGCAGCATCAGGTCGAGGACCACCAGGTTGAACACTTCACGCGACAGCAGGCGGTCCATTTGCTCGGTGTTCGGTACGGCACGGGCGCGGTAGCCCTTGCTGACGAAAAAGCGTTCCAGCAGGCTGCTCAGCCCCGGATCGTCGTCAACAATAAGAATTTTTTCGCCTTCAGCATTGTTTGCAGTGCTGCTCATTGGATGCTCCTTTTAGCTCGGCGCGCATTATGGCGTAGCTGCCGTTATACGCACCGTGTGCATTGTTAGCAGATTTTTCCTTCACTGCCAGAAAACCGGGGTTTATGCCTACAGACTGCTACACCCCCGAATGACAGAACGCTGGTTATAATGCGCGGCGTTTTGTGCCAGGCAACGTCTGAATCGTTACCGCAGGTGGCCGGGCTTTTTTCGCGGTGGCCGCAGTAATTGTTCGATTTCACGGGTCAATGGGGAGCCTTTTGACCCAGGCAGCGGCAATTTTCTAGCCGCTCAACCAGACTCCGGGCCTTTATTTCCGTGCCTGCGAGCCTGCTTTCACACTATGTCAGGTGGTTTTATGGACAGCATCAACAGCCGCATCGCCGAGGAACTCGGCGTACGCCCGCAACAGGTCGAAGCGGCCGTCGCGCTACTCGATGAAGGCTCTACCGTTCCCTTCATCGCCCGTTACCGGAAAGAAGTCACCGGCAGCCTCGATGACACCCAGCTGCGTCATCTGGAAGAGCGTCTGCGCTACCTGCGAGAACTCGACGAACGGCGCATCAGCATCCTCGCCAGCATCCAGGAGCAGGGCAAACTCACCCCCGCCCTCGAGCGCGACATCAAACTCGCCGACACCAAGACCCGCCTCGAAGACTTGTACCTGCCGTACAAGCAGAAGCGCCGCACCAAGGGCCAGATTGCCCTGGAAGCCGGCCTCGGCGAGCTGGCCGACGGCCTGTTCAACGACCCGAATCTGTCGCCAGAAACCGAAGCCGCACGCTTCGTCGACGCCGAGAAAGGCGTAGCCGACGTGAAAGCTGCGCTGGAAGGCGCCAAGTACATCCTGATGGAGCGCTTCGCCGAAGACGCCAGTCTGCTGGAGAAGCTGCGTAACTTCCTCAAGCAGGAAGCGACCATCAGCGCCCGCGTGATCGCTGGCAAGGAAGAAGAAGGCGCCAAGTTCCGCGACTACTTCGAACACGACGAGCCGCTGAAAAGCATGCCGTCGCACCGCGCACTCGCGATTTTCCGTGGCCGCAACGAAGGCATCCTCAGCTCCGCACTGAAAGTCGGCGACGAACTGCCGGGCACCATGCACCCGTGCGAAGGCATGATCGGCCAGCAATTCGGCATCCAGAACCAGAACCGTCCGGCCGACAAATGGCTCGGTGAAGTGGTGCGCTGGACCTGGAAGGTCAAGCTCTACACGCACCTGGAAACCGACCTGCTCGGCGAGCTGCGCGACGGTGCCGAAACCGAGGCAATCAACGTCTTCGCCCACAACCTGCATGATCTGCTGCTGGCGGCGCCGGCCGGCCCGCGTGCGACCCTGGGCCTTGACCCGGGCCTGCGTACCGGCTGCAAGGTCGCGGTGGTGGACTCCACCGGCAAGCTGCTCGATCACGCCACGGTTTATCCGCATGTGCCGCACAACAAGTGGGATCAGACCATCGCGATCCTGGCCGCCCTGTGCGCCAAGCACTCGGTTGATCTGATCGCCATCGGCAACGGCACCGCCAGCCGCGAAACCGACAAACTGGCGATCGAGCTGATCAAAAAATACCCGGCGATGAAGATGACCAAGGTCATGGTCTCCGAGGCCGGCGCCTCGGTGTACTCGGCATCGGAACTGGCAGCCAAGGAATTCCCGGATCTGGACGTGTCGATCCGTGGTGCGGTGTCGATTGCCCGTCGCTTGCAGGATCCACTGGCCGAGTTGGTGAAGATCGATCCGAAATCCATCGGTGTCGGCCAGTACCAGCACGACGTGTCGCAGCTGAAGCTGGCGCGCGGTCTGGATGCGGTGGTCGAGGACTGCGTGAACGCCGTCGGTGTCGATGTGAACACCGCCTCGGTGGCCTTGCTGGCGCGGATCTCCGGCCTCAACGCGACCCTGGCGCAGAACATCGTTGCCCACCGTGACGAGCACGGCGCCTTCAAGACCCGTGCGGCGCTGAAGAAAGTTGCGCGTCTGGGCGAGAAAACCTTCGAACAGGCCGCAGGCTTCCTGCGCGTGATGAACGGCGACAACCCGCTGGATTCTTCCGCTGTTCACCCGGAAGCCTATCCGCTGGTGCAGCGCATTGCCGCTGAAACCGACCGTGACATTCGCTCGCTGATCGGCGACGCCGCATTCCTCAAGCGTCTGGATCCGAAGAAATTCACCGACGAAACCTTCGGTCTGCCCACCGTCACCGACATCCTGCAAGAACTGGAAAAACCCGGCCGCGACCCGCGTCCGGAGTTCAAGACTGCCGAGTTCCAGGAAGGCGTCGAAGACCTCAAAGACCTGCAACTGGGGATGATCCTCGAAGGCGTCGTGACCAACGTGACCGCGTTTGGCGCGTTCGTCGACATCGGCGTGCATCAGGACGGTCTGGTGCACATCTCGGCGCTGTCGGAGAAGTTCATCAAGGACCCACGCGAAGCGGTGAAGGCCGGTGACGTGGTGAAAGTGAAGGTCATGGAAGTCGACATCCCGCGCAAACGCGTCGGCCTGTCGATGCGCATGAGTGATACCCCGGGCGAGAAGATCGACGGTGCCCGCGGTTCGCGTCCAGGCTCGGCACCGCGCCAGTCGTCGAACAACGCGCCGCGCAAGGAAACAGCCACAGCCGCTCCGGTGAACAACGCCATGGCTTCGCTGTTCGCTAACGCCAAGCAGTTGAAGAAACGCTGATGGAGATTCCGGCCGGGCTCGTCGAGAGCGCGTTTTTCCAGCTGTTGGGCTGCCGCCTGCACAGCCTGGAAACCGGGGTGGCGCAAGTCGCCCTGGTGCTGGAACCGCAACTGCGCAATCGCGGCGGCAAATTGCACGGTGGCGCGCTGTTCAGTCTGGTGGATATCGCCATGGGGCTGGCCTGTTCCAGCACCCACGGCTTCGACCAGCAGAGCGCGACCATCGAGTGCAAGATCAACTACATCCGCGCCGTATCCGACGGCGAGGTGCTGTGCACGGCGCGGGTGATCCACCCGGGCCGCCGCACGCTGGTGGTCGAGGCCGACGTGATGCAGGGCGACAAACTGGTCGCAAAAGCGCAAGGCACGTTCGCTGTCCTGTAGATGTTGTTCATCATTTTGAGTTAATTTCGGCGCAATGAATCCTGTAGGAGCTGCCGCAGGCTGCGATCTTTTGATCTTGCTATTGAAAAACAAAATCAAAAGATCGCAGCCTGCGGCAGCTCCTACAGTTTATGTGTGTGGCTGACCGGCTAGAAAACCAGGCGAAAACGCCAGTTTCAACTTCACCCTTGTAGACCGTCCTGCCCACCCCCATATTGGGGCGACTGACGCGTGAAGGAATCCAAATTGAGCGAACTTCTCAACCGCCGCCTGGCTCTGCTCGGCGAGCGCGCCAACCTCTCTCTGCTCGAACAGTGCCTCCACGGTATCGAACGTGAATGCCTGCGCGTGACCAGTGAAGGTCGTCTGGCGCAAACGCCGCACCCGGAAGCCTTGGGTTCCGCGCTGACCAATGAACAGATCACCACCGACTATTCCGAGTCGCTGCTGGAATTCATCACCCCCGCCCTGCCCGATCCGGCCGATACGCTGGCGAGCCTGGACAAGATTCATCGCTTTGCCTACAGCAAGCTCGGCAACGAGTACCTGTGGAGTCCATCGATGCCGTGCCCGTTGCCGGCCGAGGAAGATATCCCGATTGCCTATTACGGCACCTCCAACATCGGTCAGCTCAAGTACGTCTACCGCAAAGGCCTGGCCCTGCGGTACGGCAAGACCATGCAGTGCATCGCCGGGATTCACTACAACTTTTCCCTGCCGGAAAAGCTCTGGCCGCTGCTGCGCGAAGCCGAAGGTTTCGTCGGCACCGACCGCGATTTCCAGTCGTCGTCCTACATCGCGCTGATCCGCAACTTCCGCCGCTACAGCTGGCTGCTGATGTACCTGTTCGGTGCTTCGCCAGCGCTGGATGCGGGCTTCCTGCGCGGCCGTTCGCATCAGTTGGAACAACTGGATGCGGACACCCTGTACCTGCCGTACGCCACCAGCCTGCGCATGAGCGACCTCGGTTACCAGAGCAACGCCCAGGCCGGCCTGACGCCGTGCTACAACGATCTGGCGAGCTACACCGACAGCCTGCGCAAGGCTGTGGCCACGCCGTATCCGCCATATGTGGAAGTCGGCACGCACCAGGATGGAGAGTGGGTTCAGCTCAACACCAACATCCTGCAGATCGAAAACGAGTACTACTCCAACATCCGCCCGAAACGCGTGACCTACACCGGCGAGCGGCCAATCCAGGCACTGATGGCCCGTGGCATTCAGTACGTCGAAGTGCGTTGCCTGGACATCAACCCGTTCCTCCCGATGGGCATCGACGTCACCGAGTCGCGCTTCCTCGACGCGTTCCTGCTGTACTGCGCGCTGAACGACAGTCCGCTGCTGACCAACACTTCGTGCGGCAACGCCACCTCGAACTTCCTCAGCGTGGTCAAGGAAGGCCGGCGTCCGGGGCTGCAATTGCAGCGTGACGGTGAAGCGGTCGAGCTGAAGGTCTGGGCAGCCGAGCTGCTGGAAAAAATCGCACCGCTGGCGGCGTTGCTTGATCAAAGCCACGGCGGCGACGCGCATAGCAAGGCGCTGGATGCGCAACTGGCCAAAGTCAGCGACCCGTCCCTGACCCCGTCGGCGCAGGTGCTGGCCGCGATGGCCGAGCACAAGGAAAGCTTTGCGCAATTCTCCCTGCGTCAGAGCCAGGCCCACGCCGAGTTCTTCCGCCGCGAGCCGTTGACGGCGGATGAGCAGGCGAAGTTTGAGGAACTGGCGCGTTCGTCGCTGGCGCAACAGGCGGAGCTTGAACAGAACGAGGTGGGCGATTTCGATGTGTTTGTCGGGTCGTATCAGGCGAGCATTCTGGCGATCAGCAACTAAGCGCCGCCTTTGAAAAGATCGCAGCCTGCGGCAGCTCCTACAGGGTGTACGCCTATCCCATGTAGGAGCTGCCGCAGGCTGCGATCTTTTGATCTTTAGATTTTTCCGCTCATAAGCTAAGTCTAAAAAGTTATTTATTTTTAGTTTCTTAGATCATTTAGTCTCCTTTCACACCGATCGTCGGTCGCCTGATTTGGAGCACTCCCCATGAAACTGAATTTCCCGCTTCGCCTGCTGGCCGTGGCCTCTCTGGCTGCTGCGAGCTTTCTGGCGCAGGCCGCCGACCTCACCGTCGCTTACCAGACCACCGTCGACCCGGCGAAAGTCGCCCAGGCCGATGGCACCTACGAGAAAGCCACCAAAGCCGACATCAGCTGGCGCAAGTTCGACAACGGCGCCGACATCATCGCCGCCATTGCTTCCGGTGATGTGCAGATCGGCTACCTCGGTTCCAGCCCGTTGACCGCTGCGATCACCCGCAAAGTCCCGGTGGAAACTTTCCTCATCGCCACCCAGATCGGCGCCGCTGAAGCACTGGTCGCTCGCGACGGTTCCGGGATCAAGACCCCGCAGGATCTGGTCGGCAAGAAAATCGCCGTGCCGTTCGTGTCCACCGGACACTACAGCCTGCTCGCGGCGTTGAAACACTGGAACATCGATCCGTCGAAAGTCACCGTGCTCAACCTCGCCCCGCCAGCGATCATCGCCGCATGGAAACGCGGTGATATCGACGCCACTTACGTGTGGGATCCGGCCCTCGGTGTGGCCAAGGAAAACGGCAAAGTGTTGATCACTTCTGGTGAACTGGCCAAGTTTGGCGCGCCGACCTTCGATGCCTGGATCGTGCGCAAAGACTTCGCCGAGAAGCACCCGGAAATCGTCACCGCATTCGCCAAGGTCACCCTCGACGCCTACGCCGATTACCGCAAGGATCCCAAAGCCTGGCTCGCCGACCAGTCCCACGTCGACAAGCTGGTGAAGCTCTCCGGCGCCAAGGCCAGCGACATTCCATTGCTGCTGCAAGGCAACGTCTACCCGCTGGCGGCTGATCAAGTGAACAGCCTCGGCGCGCCGACCACCCAAGCCATCACCGACACCGCCGCGTTCCTCAAGGAGCAAGGCAAGGTCGAAGCCGTACTGCCGGACTACGCGCCGTACGTCAGCGCCAAATACATCACTAACTGATCGGGAGTTCACTGCGATGGCCTTGCTACAGCTGGAGCGCATCAGCGCACAGTACCCGGGCAGCCCGGAACCGGTGCTGGCGGACATTTCCCTGACCCTCGGGCCTCAGCAATTGCTGGTCGCCCTCGGCCCGTCCGGCAGTGGCAAGACCTCGCTGTTGAACCTGATTGCCGGCTTCGTCGAACCCAGCGCCGGGCGCATCACCCTCGACGGCGTGCCGGTCAAAGGCCCGAGCGCCGAACGTGGTGTGGTGTTCCAGGATGACGCGCTGCTGCCCTGGCAGGATGTGTTGGCCAACGTCGCGTTCGGTCTGGAACTGGCTGGTATCGCCAAGGACAAGCGCGAAAAGATCGCCCGGGAAATGCTCGCGCTGGTTGATCTCTCAGGGTTCGAAAGCCGTCGTATCTGGCAACTCTCCGGCGGCCAGAAACAGCGCGTCGGCCTGGCCCGCGCCCTCGCCGCCAACCCGCGCGTGCTGCTGATGGACGAGCCCTTCGGCGCCCTCGATGCGTTCACCCGCGAGCAGATGCAGGAGCTGTTGCTGCAAGTCTGGCAGCGCACTGCAAAACCGGTGTTCCTGATTACCCACGACATCGAAGAAGCGGTATTCCTCGCCACTGACCTGATTCTGCTGGCGCCGAATCCGGGGCAGATCGTCGAGCGTCTGCCTCTGGATTTCGGCCAGCGCTACGCCGCCGGTGAGTCGGCGAGAGCGATCAAATCCGACCCGCGTTTTATCGAAACCCGCGAGCACGTGTTGAGCAGAGTGTTCTCGCAACGCAGCGCCGTGCAACGGCAGGAGCGCGCATGAGCAGTTACGACGTTTCCGCCCCCGCAGTGAAAACCCCGTCGGTAGCGATTCCAGTCCGGCGCAGCCTCAGCACCCGCTGGATCAGCTTGCTGACCCTGTTCGCCTTGCTGGTGATCTGGTGGGCCGTGACTGCCACCGGTTTGATCGAACCGCTGTTTCTGCCACCACCGTCCGCCGTGTTGCAAAAAGGCTGGTTGCTGGCGACCACTGGTTACATGGATTCGACCCTGTGGCAGCACCTGGGCGCGAGCCTGAGCCGCATCGGTCTGGGTCTGGGTTTTGCGATTCTGACCGCAGTGCCGGTGGGCATCGCCATCGGCGCCAACCGTATTGCCCGTGGTGTGCTTGATCCGTTGATCGAGTTCTACCGGCCGATTCCGCCACTGGCGTATCTGCCGCTGATCGTGATCTGGTGCGGTATCGGCGAGTTGTCGAAAGTGCTGCTGATCTACCTGGCGATTTTCGCCCCGATTGCCATTGCCACCGCGACCGGCGTGCGCACCGTTGACCCGGCGAAATTGCGCGCTGCTCAGTCGCTCGGTGCGACCCGCGCACAGTTGATCCGCCACGTGATTTTGCCCAGCGCCCTGCCAGATATTCTGACCGGTGTGCGCATCGGTCTGGGCGTTGGCTGGTCGACCCTGGTCGCTGCCGAACTGATCGCCGCCACCAGCGGTCTGGGCTTCATGGTGCAGTCGGCTGCGCAATTTCTGGTCACCGATGTGGTGGTGCTGGGGATTCTGGTGATCGCCCTGATTGCCTTCGCCATGGAAATGGGCCTGCGCGCCCTGCAGCGCAAACTGGTGCCGTGGCACGGCCAAACCCACTAAAGCATTTGTGAATCCTCCTGTGTAGGAGCTGCCGCAGGCTGCGATCTTTTGATCTGCTTTTAAAAAACAAATCAAAAGATCGCAGCCTGCGGCAGCTCCTACAGGGGCGCGGTTACCCGGAATTGAAGAGAACCATCATGAGCAGCCTGACCATCACCCCCTTAAGTTCGGCCCTCGGCGCGCAGATCAGCGGCGTCGACGTCAGCCAGCCGTTGAACCTGGAACAGCGCAATGCCATCGAGCAGGCGCTGCTCAAGTACCAGGTGCTGTTCTTTCGCAACCAGCCGATTGAGCCTTCGCAACAGGCGCGTTTCGCGGCGTACTTTGGCGACCTGCACATCCATCCGATCTATCCGAACGTGCCAGAGCAGCCCGAGGTGCTGATCCTCGACACCGCCGTCACCGACGTGCGCGACAACGCGATCTGGCACACCGACGTGACCTTCCTGCCAACGCCGGCAATGGGCGCGGTGCTCAGCGCCAAGCTGCTGCCGGAGTTCGGTGGCGATACGTTGTGGGCCAGCGGGATTGCCGCGTACGAAGCGCTTTCGGCGCCGATGAAAACCCTGCTCGAAGGGCTGACTGCGACCCACGATTTCACCCGCTCGTTTCCGCTGGAGCGCTACGGCAACACGCCGGAGGCGTTGGCACAGTGGGAAGAGGCACGACGCAAGAACCCACCGTTGTCACACCCGGTGATCCGCACGCACCCGGTAAGCGGTCGCCGTTCGTTGTTCGTCAACGAAGGCTTCACCTCAAAGATCAACGAACTGTCGGACACCGAAAGCGAGGCGATTCTGAAATTCCTGTTCGCCCACGCAACGCGGCCTGAATTCACCATTCGCTGGCGCTGGCAGCAGGACGACATCGCGTTCTGGGATAACCGCGTGACCCAGCATTACGCGGTGGATGATTACCGTCCGGCGCGGCGGGTGATGCAACGGGCGACGGTGTTGGGGGATGTGCCGTTCTTCAAATGAGGCCCGATTTCCTCATTGCCTGAACTGGCCCCTTCGCGGGCAAGCCCGCTCCCACAGGTACAGCACCGTTCACAGACTTTGTGTACGACTGGAACCCTGTGGGAGCGGGCTTGCCCGCGAAAGCGTCAGAGCAGGCGCCGAATAATTCGGCGCCAGTCACTTATTCAGCGGTCGAAGGCTTCTCCCACAGATTGATCCCGCCCTCTTGGGCAAAGCGATCAATCTCCGCCAGTTCCTCAGCACTGAAGCTCAGATTCTTCAGCGCCCCGACGTTTTCGATGATCTGCTCCGGCCGGCTCGCACCGATCAGCGCCGAAGTTACCCGTGGATCACGCAGGGTCCAGGCCAATGCCAGCTGCGCCAGGCTCTGGCCACGACGCTTGGCAATCTCGTTCAGCGCTCGCACGTGGGCAATGTTGGCCTCGGACAAGTGCGACGCCTGCAGCGAACCACCGCCCGGACGATTGACCCGCGCATCCGCCGGCACGCCGTTGAGGTATTTGTCGGTCAGCAGACCTTGGGCCAACGGCGTGAACGCGATCACACCAGTGCCGAGTTCTTCGGTGGTGTCGAGCAGGTCTTTTTCCACCCAGCGATTGAGCAGGTTGTACGCCGGCTGATGAATCAGCAGCGGCACCTTCCATTCCTTGAGCAGCGCAGCGATCTCGCGGGTTTTCACCCCGGAGTACGACGAGATGCCGATGTACAACGCCTTGCCCTGCTGCACGGCGGTGGCGAGAGCGCTGGCGGTTTCTTCCAGAGGGGTGTCCGGGTCGAAGCGGTGCGAATAGAAGATATCCACGTAGTCCAGACCGAGGCGCTGCAGGCTCTGGTCGAGGCTGGCCAGCACGTATTTGCGCGAGCCGCCGCCCTGACCGTACGGGCCGGCCCACATGTCCCAACCGGCCTTGCTGGAGATGATCAGCTCATCGCGGTACGGCTTGAAGTCTTCGCGCAGCAGACGACCGAAGTTGATTTCGGCGCTGCCGTATGGCGGGCCGTAGTTGTTGGCCAGGTCGAAGTGGTTGATGCCCAGGTCGAACGCCGTACGCAGCAGGGTGCGCTGGGTGTCGATCGGCGTGCTGTCGCCGAAGTTGTGCCAAAGGCCCAGCGACAGCGCCGGCAGCACCAGACCGCTGCGGCCGACGCGGCGGTAAGGGATGGAGTCGTAGCGGTTTTCGGCAGCGGTATAAGTCATCGAATCCTCTCTTGTTTGATTAACAGCAAATTGAGGGTGAATTTCAACTTTGTGGTGAGGGGATTTATCCCCGATGGACGGCGTAGCCGTCCCAAAAAAATCGCGAATTTGAATACAGATTTGGGGGTGGCTTTCGCCACCCATCGGGGATAAATCCCCTCACCACAGGGTGTTTACACAAATCTGTTTTGCGGTCGGACCAGGCCGAGGTGCTCGCGCAAGGTTCGGCCCTCATACTCGGTTCTGAACAGCCCACGCCGTTGCAGTTCCGGGACCACACCATGGGCGAAGTCTTCGAGACCGCCCGGCAGGTGCGGCACCAGCACGTTGAAGCCATCCGCCGCGCCTTGTTCGAACCACGCCTGCAAGTGATCGGCGATCTGCGTCGGCGTGCCCACCAGGCTGTAATGCCCGCGTCCGCCAGCAATCCTGCGGCCCAATTCGGCGAGGGTCAGGTTCTCCCGGCCCGCCAGCTCAGTCAGCAGTTTCTGCCGGCTCTGCTGGCCGCTGTCGGTCAGCGGCAACTCAGGCAACGGTCCGTCCAGCGGGTACTTCGACAAGTCGAAGTTGCCCAGCATACGCCCAAGCAACGCCACGCCAACCTCCGGTTCGACCAATTGCTGAAACGTTTCACATTTTTCCTGGGCTTCGGCTGCTGTCTGGCCGACGACAACAAACACCCCCGGCATGATTTTCAGCGAATCGGCACGGCGTCCGTACTTGGTCAGACGTCCCTTGAGGTCGGCGTAGAACGCCTGCGCGCCGGCCAGTGAAGTCTGCGCGGTGAACACCACTTCAGCAGTTTGTGCCGCCAGCTCACGCCCGGTTTCGGACGAGCCGGCCTGCACGATTACCGGTTGTCCCTGCGGCGAGCGTGCGACGTTCAACGGGCCTTTCACCCGAAAGTGTTCGCCGACGTGATCCAGCACGTGCAGCTTCGACGGGTCGTAATACGCGCCACTTGCCTTGTCGCGGACAAATGCATCATCCTCCCAACTGTCCCACAGCCCGGTGACCACCTGATGAAACTCCCGGGCGCGGCTGTAGCGCTCGGCGTGGCCGATGTGCTCGTCGCGACCAAAGTTCAGTGCCTCGGCAGCGTTGTCCGAGGTCACCAGATTCCACCCGGCGCGGCCGCCCGACAGATGATCGAGCGAGGCGAATTTGCGCGCCACGTGATACGGCTCGTTGTAGCTGGTGGTCGCCGTGGCGATCAGGCCGATGTGCTCGGTCACCGCGCTCAGGGCCGAGAGCAAAGTCAGCGGCTCGAAGTGATCCGAGCGTGCCATGCGGCTGGCGATGTCCTGGGTCGGCGCGGCGACGCTATCGGCGACGAACAGCGTGTCGAACTTCGCCGCCTCGGCAATCTGCGCCAGACGCTTGTAGTGGGCGAAATCCAGACCGGCATTGGCCGGTACCTGCGGGTGTCGCCACGCAGCGACGTGGTGCCCGGTGGCCATGAGAAACGCGCCGAGTTTCAGTTGTCTGCTCATCTCAGAAATCCTTGCGCAGTTGCACGCCGAAGTAGCGCTCGTCATCCCGTGGCACGGCGCGATAGATGTAGTTGCCGCCGCTGGCGAGCAGGGGTGAATAGGACTTGTCGGCGAGGTTTTTGCCCAGCAGCGCCACGCGCCAGCCGTTGCTGTAATCGGCGAGCGCGACGCTGGCGTTCCAGAGGCCGTAGGCACCTTGTTTGGTGTCGGCGTTCTGACTGATGTCGTACTGCACTTCGCTCTGCCAGCTGTAGTCGGTGCCGAGTTCGATATCCAGGCCGTTGTCCAGCGGGATGCTGTAGTCGGCGCGCACGTAGCTTTTCCAGTCGGGGCTGAACGGCAACGGCTTGCCATTGACGGTGCAGGACGCTGCCGCAGCGGCCGGGCAACTGAATTGGTCGATGCGCGCGCGGGTGTAGGCCAGCGCCCCGGAGAACTTCAGTTGCTGGGTCGCCTGCAAGGCGTAATCGAGCTCGACGCCTTCGGTGCTGACGCTGCCGGCGTTGATCAGGCGCGTCACCACTTGCCCGGCGACCGTGTCGAAAAAGTTTGCCTGGTAGTTGTCGTAGTCGCTGTGGAACACCGCGAGGTTGGTGGTCAGCCGGTTGTTCCAGCTGGTGGCCTTGATCCCCGCCTCCCAGGTATTGGAGGTTTCCGGTTTCAGCGCTTCGGTGTCACGCGGCTGCATGTTGAAGAACACGTTGTACGCCGGGCCTTTGTAGCCACGCGAATAGGTCAGGTACGTGGTGACCGCATCGCTGAGGTCGTACTGCACGCCGAGCCGGCCGGACCAGCCGTCCTCGTCCACCGAACCGGAACTGCGGGTGGCCGGCTGGATGCCGCTGACCGTGGTCGCCGAGGTCGAGACGCGGCGGTGAGCGTATTCCAGATCATCGTGGGTGTAGCGCAGGCCGGCGATGCCACGCAGGTCGGAAGTGAAGTTCAGCGTGGCTTCGCCAAACGCCGCGTAGCTGTCGCTGGTGGTGCTGTAGTCAGCCACGCCACGGTTGACGCTGGTCGGCGTCGTCAGGGTGCGCTGGTAGGTCTCGTCATCCTTGCCGTGCATGTAGAACAGGCCGCCAACGTATTCGAGGAACTCACCTTTCGGCGAAGCCAGGCGCAGCTCTTGCGAGTACTGGTCGAAGGAAAGATCGCCCTTGTCGGCGGTGCCGGGGAACGCTGCAGTGATCGTGCTCAGCCGATCGCCATCCTGATACTGGGTGTTGTCCCAGCCGCGCCACGCAGTGATCGAGGTCAGTGTGTAATCGCCCAGTTGCCAGTCGAGCTGGCCGGACAGGCCCTTGTTGGTGTCCTCGACATGGCTGCGGGTATCGGTGTTGATGTCGCGGTTGTGACTGCTGGCGTAGACCGGGCCCAGCGCGTTGGCGAAGGCCGGGGTCAGCGACTTGCTGACCACGCCGTTGGGGCCGTCGTCGTGGGACTGCATGTAGTCGGCAATCAAGGTGAAGGTGACGTCGTCGTTCGGGGTGAATTCGAGTTTGCCGCGCACCCCGCGATGGTTGTAGCCGTTGACCTCCTGGCCGTTGTGCTGGTTATCGACGTTGCCGTCGTACGTGCCGAACAGGGTGCTGATCGACCCCTTGAGCGTATCCGGAATCAGGCTGCCGCCAATGCCGAAGCGGGTGCGGCTTTCGTTGCCGCTGTAGTACGACTGGTCGATGTAACCGTGGGTCTCGTTGGTCGGCGCCTTGCTGGTGATGTTGAGCACACCGGCCGAGGCGTTCTTGCCGAACAGCGTGCCTTGCGGGCCACGCAGCACTTCGACGCGCTCCAGATCCAGCAGGTCGAGAGTCGATTGACCGGGACGCGCATAGACCACGCCATCGATCACCGTGGCCACCGTTGGCTCGACGCCGGGCGAGGTGGAAATCGTGCCGACGCCCCGCACAAACAACGAGGTGTCCTTGTTCGACGCCCCAGTGCGGAAATTCAGCGACGGCACTTGCTGGACGATGCTTGCCACGCCGTTACGGTTATCGCGTTCCAGTTGTTCGCCGTCGATCACCGACACTGCCACCGGAACCTTCTGCAGCGACTCTTCGCGGCGAGTGGCGGTGACCGTGACGGACTTGAGGGTCGGCTCTTGTTCGCGGCTGTCGGCGGCGAAAGCCGTGGGCAGCGGCAACGCCGCCAGCCCGGTAAAAATCCAGCCAGCGGCGCGAATCGATTGCGCCAGTTTGTGTGTCGCCCCGGGAGTGTTGTGCATGGTTGCCCGCTCGAAATTGGCCCTGAACCGCTGCCGTTCTGCGACGACAGCGCCTGAATCGGTGTCTTGGGCATTCGCTCGAGCGAGTAGCAGACAATGCGCCTTGTTAGCGCTAACATCGCCAGTATTGGCAAACTCGTCATAGAGCGTCCAATACTGAAAAATTACTTTTATATGCGTTTTGGTTTTTAAGAAGGATCGAGCCTTGAGCCAGGAAAAGCCTCGCAAACGCCGTGGCGCCGGACGCGTGACCCTGAATGCAGTGGCGCGCGAGGCTGGCGTCTCGGCGATTACCGTGTCGCGCTATTTCAATCAGCCGGAAACCGTCTCGCCCGAGCGCCGCGAGCGGATCGCGGCGGTGGTGGCCGAGCTGGGTTATGTACCGAATCTGGTGGCCGGCGGCCTGGCCTCGGCGCGGGGCAAAATCGTCGGCATGGTGATTCCGAACATCTCCGGGCCGATTTTTGCCAACACCATTCAGGGCTTCAGCGACACCCTCAGCCGCCACGGTTATCAGCTGCTGCTGGCGTCGAGTTACTTCAGCACCGAACAGGAAGAAAACGCCGTGCGCGCATTTCTCGGCTGGTCGCCGGCGGCGCTGGTGCTGACCAGTCACTTCCACAGCGCAGGCACGGAAAAAATGATCGCCGAAGCGGACATTCCGGTGATCGAAACCTGGGATTACCAGCCGGATCGCGAGCCAATGCAGATTGGCTTTTCGCACCATGAAGTCGGCGTGAGCGCTGCGCGTTATCTGCATGACAAAGGCTATCGCCGCATCGCCTTCGTGCAGAACAGCGCACTCGGTGACCTCAGTGCCCTCGAACGTCGCGACGGTTATGCCGCCACCGTGCGCGGGTTCGGCCTTGAGCCTTGGGTATTCGCCCCCGACACCGACCGCGCGCCGTTCGAAGCCGGCAAGCAAGCGATGGAAGCGCTGATGAACGCCGCTCCCCGCCCCGACGCGATCATCTTCGCCAACGACAACCTCGCCGCCGGCGGCCTGCTCGCCGGGCAACGCGCCGGCCTCAGAATTCCCGAAGACTGCGCTGTGCTCGGCTTCGGCGATTACCCGTTCGCCGAGATGCTGTTGCCGAGCCTGAGCACGATCAAGCCACCGGCACTGGAGATCGGCGTGCTGGCGGCAACGCGGGTATTGGAAAGTCTCGGGGTGCTGCCGAGCGATGATGTGCAGCGGCTGAATCTGTTGCAGTGCCAGTTGATCGAGCGCGAGAGCACCTGACGAACATGCTTCTGTAGGAGCTGCCGCAGGCTGCGATCTTTTGATTCTGGCTTTTAAAAGCGAAAGATCGCAGCCTGCGGCAGCTCCTACAGGTTATGCCGACAATTCGCGTAACGCAGCGGCGGCCAGAAATCCGGAGCGGGAACTGTAGCGCTGATCACGCCGGACTGTTTGATCTATACGCTCCAGCAGTTGCTCGGGCAACGTGGCGTTGAAGCGTACCGACTTGCCGAAATAGGGTGTGATATCAAAGTCGACGACACCCCAGATCCCACCCGCATAATCCGGGTTGTCGAGATGTGCATCAATGTCCCGAACTCGAGGCAACGGTGTACCATCAGCCACCAGCCCCTCATAGTGCAGGGCCAGAGCCTCCTGAGTGTTTTCAAAAGCTTCGGCTACCGTGCTCCCTGCGGAGAAGCACCCCGGTACATCCGGGACAATCACTCCGTAGTCCGAGTCGGCATCCTTGTGCAAAACGACCGGGAATTTCATAAACGTGAATCCTTCGTCTGATGTGTCCATAAAAGGACTTTCACTTCCAATAACGGGCTTCATTTCAACCCCGCCTGTTTCAAAATGCTGTTGATCGTCCCTTTGGGAAGGTCTGAATCCGGATGCTTGATCGTCACCCGACCCGGCTTACGCGGATGCTTGTACTGATGGTGACTGCCCTTCACTGCAACCAGATACCAACCATCCTCCTCGATCATCCTGATCATTTCCCGACTACGCATTTCCTTCGCCCTGTTCGACAGCAAGAGCGGGTCACTTTAGGGCGTAAGCAACCGATTTATACACACGATACACACTATGAGAAATATTAGCTGGGTGAACAAACGCTCGGTAATTGGTTCGACCAACGGCAGGCGCGAGCCAGCGAGAAAGGGCCTTGCCGTCCAGATACATTTGAATGCGTCGCGAAATGTGTCTGATTGAGAATGGTTGGCTTGTATTGATGTGGGCTGACTTGACTATGCTCTCAATGAAACCGAGGTGGCCCTTTCGCGGGCAAGCCCGCTCCCACAGGATCTTTGTTGTGTACAGAATCTGTGAATGACCGAGATCACTGTGGGAGCGAGCTTACCCGCGAAGGCGTCCGATCAAGCAACGCAAAACCCGCAGGCACACCCATGCACACCGCCATCATCATCTTCTTCGGCCTGGTCCTGCTGGCCCTGATGCTCTACATCGGCGAGCGCATCGGCTTCAGCCGACAAACCCTGGCCTACAGCTTCGCCGCGCTGTGGCTGGCATTGACGGTGATCAACGGTGCGGTGGGGGTGGTGCATGCCGGGCAGCCGCTGGGATCAGAAATCGCGGTGGGCAGTGCGGTGTTCGGGGTGCCGGTGGCGGCGATGGTGTTGTTCATGGTGCTGAGCGCCGAGTCGTGAAACGTCCCGGCGCTCAGTTGCCGATCAACGTACCAGATGCAGGAACTGCATGTGGCGTTCGTACTGGTCGAGGATGTCGTTGATGATCTGTTCCTTGGTGTAGCCGACCAGATCGTAGTCCTGACTGCCCTCGCTCAAGTGCACTTCAGCGCGGTAGTAGCGGCGGTTGTTGAGTTGCTTGGAACCCATGCCACCCCGGGCGAACGACGGCGTGAAGTAGCCGCGCATCTGCACCTGGTAGATGAACGGATGCTGCTCACCGTGGCCGATTTCCAGGCTGATGTTGTCGTGCGCCGGATCCGGCTGGGTGACCACGTTCAAGCCCTTCTCGACGAAGACCGCCGTCACTTCCTCAATCGCCGGACGCACCGTGGTGTCCATGAAGCGGTACACCTCGTCGCGCGACGGGAAGTGCACCGCCTGACTCAGACGCTGGCGCCAGCCGCCCGTGCCGCGCCGCGAACCGGAGACCGGTGCCAGCGAATGCAGTTGCGCGATCTGCTTCTGCGATTCCAGATAGAACGCCTTGTGCAATCCCCACATCATCAGCAGCAAAATCATCGAGAACGGCAACGAGGTCAGCACCACTGCCGATTTCAGCGCATCGATACTGCCGGAGAACAACAGCGCACTGGTCACCAGAGCGGTCATCGCGCCCCAGAACACGCGCAGCCATTTCGGCCCGTCTTCGTCCGGATTGCCGCCCTTGGCCGACAGGGTGGAAAGCACCACGGTACCGGAGTCGGCAGAAGTGACGAAGAACACGAAGCTGATGAACACCGTCACCGCGATGACCGTTTTGCTCCACGGGTAGGTTTCCAGCAGCAGATAAAGGCTCATCGACGGATTGTCGAGGGCCGACATGCCCAGCGCCGACATACCGTGGTTGAGCACCTGATCGATGGCGCTGTTGCCGAAGATCGACATCCACGCCAGGGTGAAACCGAGCGGAATCAGCAGCACACCGAAGACAAATTCGCGGATGGTACGGCCACGGGAAATCCGCGCGATGAACAGGCCCACGAACGGCGACCATGCAATCCACCAGGCCCAGTAGAACACCGTCCAGCCGCCGAGCCAGTCGCTTGGTTTGTCGTAGGCGTAGAGGTCGAAACTCTTCATCGGCAACGCACCGAGGTAGTCGCCGAGGTTCTGGATCAGCGTGTTGAGCAGGTGCTGGGTGGGACCGGCGAACAACACGAACAGCAGCAGCGCACAGGCCAGCAGCATGTTGATGTCGGACATCACCCGCACGCCCTTGTCCACACCGGAGACGGCGACGATGATCGCCGCGCCCATCATCAGCGTGATCAGGCCGACCTGAATCCACTGGGTGTGGGCGATGCCGAACAGGTAGTCCAGACCGGAGTTGAGGTGCAGCACACCAAAACCCATGTCGGCACCCAGGCCGAACACCGTAGCGATAATGCCGAAGCCGTCTACCGCGTAACCGATGGGGCCGTTGATGCGCTTGCCGATCAGCGGGTACAGCGCCGAACGCAAGGCCAGCGGCAGGTTATGCCGGTAGGCGAAATAGGCCAGCGCCATGCCGACAAAGGCGAACACGCCCCAGCCGTGCAGGCCCCAGTGCAGAAACAGAATCTGCATCGCCTGGCGCGCTGCATCGGCGGTGCCGGCCTCGCCTTGCGGCGGTTGCAGCATGTGGGTCAGCGGTTCGGACACGCAGAAGAAGAACAGCGTGATGCTGATCCCGGCGGCGAACAGCATGCCGGCCCAGGACAGGTAACTGAACTCGGGTTCGTCGTGGTCGGCACCGAGTTTGATCTTGCCGTAGCCCGATAACGCGGTGACCACCACGAAGACCAGATACAGCGTCATCGCGAGCATGTAATACCAGCCGACCGTGTTGGCCGCCCAGTTTTGCGCAGCCAGCAACCAGGCGCCGGCCTGCTCCGGCATGGCGATGACAACCAGACCAAACAGCAGAATCACCGTCGCGGCGAAGTAGAACACCGGCGGATTCATGCGCACCAGACCGCTGGCGGGGGTAGACGATGCACTCATGAAACGTGCACCTCGAGGGGTTGAAACGTGGCTGAAATGATCGGACTCAGCAAAGGCAAGCCTCCTGTTGTGAGCGGGCAGCGAACCACCGGTTTAACTTGAATGAACGTTCAAGTTAAACATGGATAGGGTGGTAAGGACTAATCGCAGGGCCAGGCGGTAGTTTTCGTACAGCAGCCCAAGGAGGGGTATGACGCGGGTTTGAGGGGATTCGTTCAACGGAGAATTGGCTGAATGCCATCAACCTGATTCGATGCGAAAACTGTTGCGAGGGAGCTTGCTCCCGCTGGACTGCGCAGCAGTCCCAATGCGGCGTCAGTCGCAATTGGGAGTCCTGCGGCCTCCAGCGGGAGCAAGCTCCCTCGCCACAAACGAACTGGAAATATTACTTCTGCGTCCCGTCATCATGCTGCAGATTGGCCTGGGTCAGGTTGCTCCCCGCCGGCACACTGCGGGTCAGCCAGACATTGCCGCCAATGGTCGAACCCTGGCCGATGGTGATCCGCCCCAGAATCGTCGCCCCGGCGTAAATCACCACGTCATCCTCGACAATCGGATGCCGTGGATGGCCCTTCTGCAACTGCCCGTCTTCATCCGCCGGGAAGCGCTTGGCGCCCAAAGTCACGGCCTGATAAATCCGCACCCGCTCGCCGATGATCGCGGTCTCGCCGATCACCACACCGGTGCCGTGGTCGATGAAGAAACTGCGGCCGATCTGCGCGCCCGGGTGGATATCGATGCCGGTGGCCGAGTGCGCAATTTCCGCGCTGATCCGCGCCAGCAACGGCAACCCGGCGCGATACAAATGGTGCGCCAGACGATGGTGAATCACCGCCAGAATCCCCGGATAGCACAACAGCACCTCATCGACGCTGCGTGCCGCCGGGTCACCGTGATAGGCCGCCAGCACGTCGGTATCGAGCAGGCTGCGCAGGCCCGGCAAGGCCAGGGCAAAATCCTGAATGATGCGGATCGCCTGCGCTTCGACATCAGCATCACCTTGCGCGCTGTGCCGGGCGACATACCGCAATTCCAGCCGCGCTTGCGCCAGCAAGGCATTCAACGCGGTATCGAGGGTGTGGCCGACATAGAAGTCCTCACTTTCCTCACGCAGATCCACCGGCCCCAGCCGCATCGGGAACAACGCGCCACACAGCGCTTCGAGAATCTCGGCCATCGCCGCGCGGGACGGCAACTCACGACCACCCTGCTCGCCGCTGGCCCGGCCATTCTGGGTACGCCACTGATCCCGCGCGGTACGCAGTTGGCTGACGATGGTCTGCAATTGCCAATGGCTGGAACGCTCGCTCACGGTAAAGACTCCTCACGGGCGGCCGGACGGTCTGGCCGCGTCAACGGCGACTACTTTACGGCATGCCCGTGAGGGCGAATTAAGAACCGATAGTGCTGGCCTAAGCACATTTGGCTATAAGCGATTCACGGTTGCCCCGGTAAAACGGCGTGCCTATAGTCCTGTCATCTTTCTCCGCCAGTACGGACTCATGATCAAACAACAGCTGGATCGCTTTAACCGTCTCGACCTGCTCGGCCAACCCACGCCGCTGGAAAAACTTGAACGTCTGACCGCCTGGCTGGGCCGCGATGTGTATATCAAACGCGATGACCTGACGCCGCTGGCCATGGGCGGCAACAAGCTGCGCAAACTCGAATACCTCGCCGCCGATGCCCTCGCTCAGGGCGCCGACACGCTGATCACCGCCGGTGCCCTGCAATCGAACCACGTGCGCCAGACCGCCGCATTGGCGGCCAAGCTCGGCCTGGGTTGCGTGGCGCTGCTGGAAAATCCGCTAGGCACCGATGACAGCAATTACACCGGCAACGGCAACCGTCTGCTGCTCGATCTGTTCGACACCAGGGTCGAGTTGGTGGACAACCTCGACAACGCCGACGAACAACTCGCCGCACTCGCCGTGCGCCTGCGCAGCAATGGCAAGAAACCGTATCTGGTACCGATCGGTGGCTCCAATGCTCTCGGTGCATTGGGCTACGTGCGTGCCGGTCTCGAACTGGCGGAGCAGATCAAGGACACCGGCCTGGAATTCGCCGCCGTGGTGTTGGCCTCTGGCAGCGCCGGAACCCACAGCGGTCTGGCGCTGGCGTTGAGCGAAGCGCTGCCGCAATTGCCGGTGATCGGCGTGACGGTATCGCGCAGCGAAGAAGATCAGCGCCCGAAAGTGCAAGGTCTGGCCGAACGTACGGCGGACCTGCTGGGCGTGAAATTGCCAGTGAACTTCAAGGTCGAGTTGTGGGACGAATACTTCGGTCCGCGTTACGGCGAGCCGAATGCCGGGACACTGTCGGCGGTGAAGCTGTTGGCCAGTCAGGACGCGGTGTTGCTCGACCCGGTGTATACCGGCAAGGCCATGGCTGGTCTGCTCGACGGGATTGGCCGCCAGCGTTTTGATGAAGGGCCGATCATCTTCCTGCACACGGGTGGGGCGCCGGCGTTGTTTGCCTACAGGGATTCGCTGACAAGCTGATCCTCCCTGCTGCAAGAATTTCTGTGGTGAGGGGATTTATCCCCGTTGGACTGCGCAGCAGTCCCCTGCTCTTCAAGTCAGAAGAGAGGGCCGCTTCGCGCCCCATCGGGGATAAATCCCCTCGCCACAATTGATCACATATATTCGAAATTGGAATAACAGAAAGATCATTAAGTATTTTCAAGTCTAAAGCAGACATCTTATAGTCTCGCCGCAGGCGAATTTCGGGCAAGACGCATAAGCTGCTTTAGGGCACGATAACGCAGTCGTTCAACTCCCGGATTCGCCAACTTTCCTTAAGCGTCTTCCATAAGAAAACACAGGGGCTTGTCATGAATTTTTCCGCACTACGTCGCACTCTGCTGGTAGGTTCGCTGGGCCTTGCACTGAGCGCCGGCCTGATCGGCCAGGCAACTGCCGGTGAGCAATTGCAACAGATCAAGGACAAAGGCGTCATCAACGTCGGCCTGGAAGGCACTTACCCACCGTTCAGCTTCGTTGACGAGAACGGCAAACTGTCCGGTTTCGAAGTCGAACTCTCCGAAGCCCTGGCGCAGAAACTCGGCGTCAAAGCCAAGATTCAGCCGACCAAGTGGGACGGTATCCTCGCTGCACTGGAATCCAAGCGTCTGGACGTCGTGGTCAACCAAGTGACCATCTCCGACGAGCGCAAGAAGAAATATGACTTCTCCGAGCCGTACACCGTTTCCGGGATTCAGGCGCTGGTGCTGAAGGACAAGGAAGCCAAGTTGAACATCAAGACTGCCGCCGATCTGTCCGGCAAGAAAGTCGGTGTCGGCCTGGGCACCAACTACGAGCAATGGGTCCGCGCCAACGTGCCGGGCGCTGACGTGCGCACCTACGACGATGATCCGACCAAGTTCGCCGACCTGAACAACGGCCGCACCGACGCCATCCTGATCGACCGTCTGGCCGCACTGGAATACGCCAAGAAAGCCCCGAAAACCGTGGCTGCCGGTGAAGCGTTCTCCCGTCAGGAATCCGGTATTGCCCTGCGCAAGGGCGAGCCTGAGCTGCTGGCTGCGGTGAACAAGGCGCTCGACGAGCTGCGTGCCGACGGTACCCTTGAGAAGCTGTCGAAGAAATACTTCAACGCTGACGTCACCAAATAATGGAAGAAGCTTTCCAACTCGCACTGGACTCCGCGCCCTTTCTGCTCAAGGGCGCGTACTACACGGTCATCCTCAGCCTGGGCGGCATGTTCTTCGGCTTGCTGCTGGGCTTCGGCCTGGCCTTGATGCGCCTGTCGCGCTTCAAACTGGTGAGCTGGATTGCCCGCATCTACGTGTCGTTCTTTCGCGGCACGCCGTTGCTGGTGCAACTGTTCGTGATCTATTACGGCTTGCCGCAACTGGGTCTGGAACTGGATCCGCTGCCGGCGGCGCTGATCGGCTTCTCGCTGAACATGGCCGCCTACGCCTGTGAAATCCTGCGTGCGGCGATCGGTTCGATCGAACGTGGTCAATGGGAGGCCGCTGCGAGCATCGGCATGACCCGTGCGCAAACCCTGCGCCGGGCCATCCTGCCGCAGGCCATGCGCACAGCGCTGCCGCCGTTGGGCAACAGCTTCATTTCGCTGGTCAAGGACACGGCACTGGCCGCCACCATCCAGGTGCCGGAACTGTTCCGCCAGGCGCAGCTGATTACCGCCCGGACTTTCGAAGTCTTCACCATGTATCTTGCCGCCGCGCTGATCTACTGGATTCTGGCCACGGTGCTGTCGCACCTGCAGAACAAGCTGGAAGAGCGGGCCAATCGGCACGACCAGGAGTCCTGACCCATGATTGTCGTGGAAAAACTGACAAAGCAGTTCAAGGGTCAAGAGGTGCTCAAGGGCATCGATCTTGAGGTGAAGGAAGGCGAGGTCGTGGCCATCATCGGCCCTAGCGGTTCGGGTAAAACCACGTTCCTGCGCTGCCTGAACTTCCTTGAAGAGCCCACCAGCGGCCGGATCAAGGTCGGCGATATCGAAATCGATACCCGCCGTCCTCTGAGCCAGCAACAAAGCCTGGTGCGCAATCTGCGCCAGCACGTAGGTTTCGTGTTCCAGAACTTCAACCTGTTCCCGCACCGCACCGCCCTGGAAAACGTCATCGAAGGGCCGATCGTGGTCAAGAAGATGCCGCGCGAGCAAGCCGTTGCCCTGGGCATGAAGCTGTTGGCCAAGGTCGGTCTGGCCGGTAAGGAAGATGCGTATCCGCGTCGTCTGTCCGGTGGTCAGCAACAGCGCGTGGCGATTGCCCGGGCGCTGGCGATGGAACCGGAAGTGATCCTGTTCGACGAACCGACCTCGGCGCTCGACCCGGAACTGGTCGGCGAAGTGTTGGCGACCATTCGTGGTCTGGCTGAAGAAAAACGCACCATGGTCATCGTCACTCACGAAATGGGGTTCGCCCGCGACGTGGCCAACCGTGTGGTGTTTTTTGACAAGGGCGTGATCGTCGAGCAAGGCGAAGCCAAGGCCTTGTTTGCCAACCCGAAAGAGGAGCGTACCAAACAGTTTCTCAGCAAGTTTCTGAATCACGCCTGAGAAGCTTATTGCTTTGAATCATTAACTTCCACGGATGGAAGTTATACTTTTCCCGCCTGCACAAATATCTAAACCCCTCCATTCTAAAATCTGTCCAAACAATACATACATGTTCTGCAGCCATTGGATCTAATCCGTTGCGCATTTCTTTGCCTGCGAAACGATCCAAACTCGCCTGCACTAAAACAATAAAAACTGCCAAAAAACCGTAGTTCCATTCGCCATTGCGGCTAGGCAGCGTGACCGTACAACGTAGGAATCTTCTGATTAATCGGTAATTCACGGATTAACTAAGACACTCTATTGACACTCTTTCCCGCACACTCTTATCTAGTCGTCAACCGGCACCCATTAGTTGAATCAATTCGCACTCAGCCCGAACAAAAGTTCAGGCTGCATTACCGATTCATCACGCCTTTTGTTTTTTCAAGAAACGGAATTCGCCGCAAGATTTCAAGGAGAGAGCCCGATGATCCGCACTTCGCATACCCCCGAACTGGCAGCCCCGCACCTGGCAGCCGCGCAAAAAAACGCCATCAACCTGGCCGCGGCCGCGCATCTGCTGATCGATGTCCTGCCGTACCCCGGCATGGACGCCGGCGATCTGATCGAACTGTTCTGGAACAACTGCTACGTCGCCTCACGCGTCCTGACCCGTGAAGACCTCGGCACATCGGTCAGTCTGCGAGTGCCGGAGAGCTTCATCGCCAGCGGTACCGCACGGATCCACTATCGGGTCATGCAAATCGGGCAGGGACCGGCGCTGTCGGCGGCAACCCGGGTTCAAGTCAAGCTCGACTGCCCAGGCGGCCAGCCTTCGGCGTTGTGCGGGGACGAGAATCAGCAACTGGCGCCGGTCACGGTACCCGACACCATCCGCCGCCAGGGCGTGAACCCCAATCAGATCAAACGCGGTGTGCCCCTGACCATCGAGCCCTACCGGAACATGGCCGAGGACGACGCCATCACCTTGCGCTGGGGCGATGTGCGCATGGATCTGGCCCGAATCACCGCTGCCGATGTCGGCCTGCCGATTCAGGTCTGGGTACCACCGGCAGTGATTGTCGAGGGCGGTGAGGATCTGCGCCTCGACGTGACCTACTGCGTCATCGACTGGGTCGGCAACAACTCACGCTGGGCACCGCCACGGACGCTGAAGATCGGTTGCGTGAATCCTTATCTGAGGGTGCCGCTGCGCCAGGATCTGAAGGCCGCTGAATCGACCAAGGATTGATGCCGCATTCCTGTACTCATGGGGCTTTGCAGTGAGGGGATCCAGGGAAAAGTCGCACCGCCCCGATGGACTGCGAAGCGGTCCCGTTTTTTATGATTCAGAAAGGGCCGCTGCGCGGCCTGTCGGGGATAAATCCCTCACCACAGGTTGTACCACCACGGCTGGGAGCCTGTTAACCAACCCGACCACCACCCCTTCTATACATATTCCTAAAAGTTAGTTTATTTAATATTTATACACGCTTAGGGTATATGAACCGGACCACCGGACATTCTTTCGTTCGCCGCACTTTTGCGGCGTTTTTCATGAGATGTGAGGTAGGTAGTATGGTCCGGAACACAATCACCCCAGTGCAGATCGCCAGGGCATTGCGTGCAGCCAGGGAGCGGCACTGATGTCCAGTCTGGCCGATGCAAACGTCCAGTCGGATCTGGACATCGCCCCGTTGTTGTTGCCCGCGCAGGTCTTGCGCAACGACGCCCAAGCCATCAAGGCCGCCCATGAGCTGGCGCAAGTCGCCCGCGTGCAGGCCGCCAGGCGCGACCGCCAGCGCAAGCTGCCGTGGTCGGAAATCGAACAATTCACCCGCAGCGGTCTGGGCAGCATTGCCATCCCCCGTGAATACGGCGGCCCGCAGGTTTCGTTTGTCACGTTGGCCGAGGTGTTCGCGATCATTTCCGCGGCCGACCCGGCGCTGGGACAGATCCCGCAAAACCAGTTCGGCATTATCAATCTGGTACTCGGCAGCGCTACCGAAGCGCAAAAAAAACAGCTGTTCCAGAGTGTTCTGGAAGGCTGGCGCATCGGCAACGCCGGCCCTGAGCGCGGTACCAAAAACACCCTGGAATTGAAAGCGCGCATCACCGCCGACGGTGATGATTATGTGATCAACGGCCAGAAGTTTTATTCCACCGGCGCATTGTTCGCGCACTGGGTGGCGGTCAAGGCGCTCAATGACGACGGCAAGCAGGTGCTGGCATTCGTCCGCCGTGGCACCCCGGGCCTGCGCATAGTCGATGACTGGTCAGGCTTCGGTCAGCGCACCACCGCCAGTGGCACGATTCTGCTCAACAACGTGCGCGTCGAGTCGAGCCTGGTCGTCGATAACTGGAAGATCAACGAGAAGCCAAACACTCAAGGCGCCGTGTCGCAGCTGATTCAAGCGGCCATCGACGCTGGTATCGCCCGAGGTGCCATCGACGACGCCATCGAATTCGTCAAAACCCGCGCGCGGCCATGGATCGACGCCAAGGTCGAACGCGCCAGCGATGACCTCTACGTGATCGCCGACATCGGCAAACTGAAAATCGAACTGCACGCCGCCGAGGCATTGCTGCGCAAGGCCGGGCAAGTGCTGGATCAGGTGCACGCCGCACCGCTCACCGCCGAGTCCGCCGCCCGCGCGTCGATTGCCGTGGCCGAAGCCAAAGTGCTGACCACCGAGATTTCACTATTGGCCAGCGAAAAGCTTTTCGAACTGGCCGGCAGCCGCGCGACCCTCGCCGAATTCAACCTCGACCGCCACTGGCGCAACGCCCGGGTGCACACCCTGCACGACCCGGTGCGCTGGAAATATCACGCGGTCGGCGCCTATCGCCTCAACGGTACTTTGCCGGCCCGCCATTCCTGGATCTGACGACCGCACACTTTCTCAAAGGCATTGGAGAGAACCATGACTTTTTCCCACCCCGTCGCGGTCATCACCAGCGATGAGCAAGCCCTGATCGTCGCCAGCGACCTGGCCGAAGATTTCAAACGCGACAGTTCCGTGCGTGACCGTGAACGTCGCCTGCCACTGCCGGAACTCGACGTATTCTCCCGCTCCGGCCTGTGGGGCATCAGCGTGCCCAAGGAATACGGCGGCGCTGCTGTGTCCAACGTGACCCTGGCCAAAGTCATCGCCCTGATCGCTCAGGCTGACGGTTCTCTCGGGCAGATTCCGCAGAACCATTTCTACGCCCTCGAAGTGCTGCGCGTTAACGGCAGCCACGAGCAGAAACAGCGGCTGTACGCCGAGGTGCTGGCCGGCCAGCGCTTCGGCAACGCCCTGGCGGAACTCGGTACCAAAACCGCCCACGACCGCGTCACCCGCCTCGAACGTGACGGCGACGGCTATCGCATCAACGGGCGCAAGTTTTATGCGACCGGCGCGATCTACGCGCAGCGCATCCCGACGTCGGTGGTCGATGAAAATGGCGTGCAGCAACTGGCCTTCGTCCCGCGTGACAGCCAAGGCCTGACGGTCATCGACGACTGGAGCGGCTTCGGCCAGCGCACCACCGGCAGCGGTTCGGTGGTGTTCGAAGACGTCTACGTTGCCGCCGAAGACGTGGTCCCGTTCCAGAGTGCTTTCGAGCGTCCGACCACGGTCGGCCCGCTGGCGCAGATCCTTCACGCCGCCATCGACACCGGCATCGCTCGCGCCGCTTACGAAGATGCCCTGCACTTCGTGCGCAGCAAAACCCGGCCGTGGATTGACTCCGGTAATGACAAGGCCACCGAAGACCCGCTGACCCTGAAGAGTTTCGGTCACTTGAGTATTCGTCTGCACGCCACTGAAGCACTGCTGGAACGCGCCGGCGAATTCCTCGACAAGGCCCAGGCCGAGACCAACGCCGAAACCGTCGCTGCCGCCTCGATTGCCGTCGCCGAAGCGCGGGCGATCAGCACTGAAATCTCGCTGGCTGCTGGCAGCACGCTGTTCGAACTGGCCGGCAGCCAGGCCACCCTGATCGAGCACGGCCTCGACCGCCACTGGCGCAATGCCCGGGTGCACACCCTGCACGACCCGGTGCGCTGGAAATATCACGCGGTGGGCAATTACTACCTCAACGATGAAAAGCCGCCACTGCGGGGCACCATTTGATGAGCAAGAAAAAGATTCTGCTCAATGCGTTCAACATGAACTGCATTGGCCACATCAACCACGGTTTGTGGACCCACCCGCGCGACACCTCGACGCGCTACAAAACTCTCGAGTACTGGACCGAACTGGCGCAATTGCTGGAGCGCGGGCTGTTCGACGGACTGTTCATCGCCGACATCGTCGGCGTGTACGACGTCTATCAGAACTCGGTGGACGTCACGCTGAAAGAGTCGATCCAGTTGCCGGTCAACGATCCGCTGCTGCTGGTGTCGGCCATGGCTGCGGTGACGAAAAATCTCGGCTTCGGCCTCACCGCCAACCTCACCTATGAACCGCCCTATCTGTTCGCCCGCCGCATGTCCACGCTCGATCATCTGAGCCGTGGTCGGGTCGGCTGGAATATCGTCACCGGTTACCTCGACAGCGCCGCCAAGGCCATGGGCCTGCGCGAACAGGTCGAGCACGACCGCCGTTACGATCAGGCCGATGAGTACCTCGAAGTGCTCTACAAGCTCTGGGAGGGCAGTTGGGAAAACGGCGCGGTACTCAATGACCGCGTGCAGCGCATCTACGCGCAGCCGGAGAAGGTGCACAAGGTCGAGCACCACGGCGAGTTCTATCAAGTCGAGGGTTATCACCTCTGCGAGCCGTCGCCGCAGCGCACGCCTGTGCTGTTCCAGGCTGGCAGTTCCGATCGTGGATTGCTGTTCGCCGGGCGTCACGCCGAGTGCGTATTCATCAGCGGCCAGAACAAGCCATCGACCAAAGTGCAGGTGGACAAGGTCCGCGCCAGCGCCGTCGAGGCCGGGCGCAATCCCGAAGACATCAAGGTGTTCATGGGCCTCAACGTGATCGTCGGCGCCACCGAAGAAGCCGCGTGGGCCAAGCACGCCGAGTACTTGAGTCATGCCAGTGCCGAGGCCGGTGTGGCGCACTTCTCGGCGTCCACCGGCATCGATTTTTCCCAATACGAAATCGACGAGCCGATCCAGTACGTCAAGAGCAACGCCATCCAGTCCGCAACCAAGAACCTGCAGAACAACGACTGGACCCGACGCAAATTGCTCGACCAGCACGCTCTCGGTGGCCGCTACATCACCGTGGTGGGCTCGCCTGAGCAAGTGGCGGATGAACTGGAAGCGTGGATCGCCGAAACCGGTCTCGACGGCTTCAACCTGACGCGCATCGTGACCCCGGAAAGCTATGTCGATTTCATCGAGCTGGTGATTCCGGAGTTGCAGCGGCGCGGGTCGTACAAGACTGCGTATGACAGCGGCAGCCTGCGCGAAAAGCTGTTTCACGCAGGGGCGCAGTTACCTGAGCAACATACCGGCTCTTCGTACCGCCGCTAAAAGCATCGCTGGCAAGCCAGCTCCCACAAGGGTCTGTGGCGTTCATAAAACCTGTGGGAGCTGGCATGCCAGCGATGAGGCCCGACCCGACACCACAAAATTCATGCACTGACTGGAAAACCACCATGACCAAGAAACTCCTGTCCCACCCAGTCAAAGCACTGGTCCTGGCCTTCGGCCTGTTCAGCTCGGCGGTGTTCGCCGCCGATGCACCACTGAAAATCGGCACCACCGCTGCCTTCGCGATTCCGCTGGAAGCCGCCGTAGAGGAGGCCTCCAGACAAGGCCTGAAAGTCGAGCTGGTGGAGTTCACCGACTGGATCGCACCGAACGTCAGCCTCGCCGCCGGCGACATCGACGTGAACTACTTCCAGCACATCCCGTTCCTCGAAAACGCCAAGGCGGCCTCCGGTTTTGACCTGGTGCCGTTCGCCCCGGGGATCATCAACAACGTCGGCCTCTACTCGAAAAAATACAAAAGCTTCGACGAGTTGCCCGAAGGCGCCAGCGTCGCCATCGCCAACGACCCGATCAACAGCGGTCGCGGTCTGCAACTGCTGGCCAAGGCTGGCCTGATCATCCTCAAACCTGGCGTCGGCTACAAGGCCACCGAAGACGACATCGTCGCCAACCCGAAGAAGATCAAGATTCTGCAAGTCGAAGCCGTGCAACTGGTGCGCGCCTACGATGACGCCGATCTGGTCCAGGGCTACCCGGCCTACATTCGTCTGGCGAAGACTTTTGACGCAGGCTCAGCGCTGCTGTTCGACGGTCTCGACCACAAGGAATACGTGATCCAGTTCGTGATCCAGCCGAAGAGCAAGGACGACCCGCGCCTGATCAAATTCGTCGATATCTACCAGCACTCGCCGGCCGTTCGCGCCGCGCTGGATAAGGCTCACGGCAAGCTGTATCAGGCCGGTTGGGAAAGCTGAACATGACCGCCGCGATCCTACGGCGACTGGAGATTCCAGAGCCAAAACATGCTGAAAAAACCGAACTGCATCCCGAGCTGAATCGCGCCCACGTGCGCTTCATCGGCCTGGGTAAAACCTACGCGGGTCGGCAAGGCCCGGTGGCGGCCCTGCAAGGCATCGACCTGGCGATCCAGCGCGGCGAGGTGTTCGGCATCATCGGGCGCAGCGGCGCCGGCAAATCGTCGCTGATCCGCACGATCAATCGTCTGGAGCAACCGACGGCGGGACGGGTGCTGATCGATCAGGTCGACATCGGCGAGTTCGATGAGGATCGCCTGGTCGCGCTGCGCCGAAGGATCGGCATGATCTTCCAGCACTTCAACCTGATGTCGGCCAAGACCGTGTGGCAGAACGTCGAACTGCCGCTGAAAGTCGCGGGTGTGCCGAAGGCGCAACGCGAGCAGAAGGTTCGTGAGCTGCTCGAACTGGTCGGCCTGCAAGCCAAGCACAAGGCTTACCCGGCGCAACTCTCCGGCGGACAGAAACAGCGCGTCGGCATCGCCCGCGCATTGGTGCATGACCCGGACATTCTGCTGTGCGACGAAGCCACTTCGGCGCTCGATCCCGAGACCACTCAGTCGATCCTCGGCCTGCTGCGCGAGATCAATCAGCGCCTCGGCCTGACCATTGTGTTGATCACTCACGAAATGGCGGTGATCCGCGAAATCTGCGACCGCGTGGTGGTCCTGGAACACGGGCGAATCGTTGAGCAAGGCCCGGTCTGGGAAGTGTTCGGCAATCCGCAACACGAGGTCAGTCAGACCTTGCTCGCGCCGCTGCAAGACGCACTGCCGGAAGAGCTGCAAAGCCGTCTGCATGCCCAGCCGCCCTCCCCGGGCGCGGCGGTGGTATTGCGTTTGCAGTTCACCGGGGGCGCCGCCGACGAGCCGGATCTGGCCGCGTTATTTGCCGCCCTCGGTGGACGCGTGAAGTGGCTGCAGGGCGGCGTCGAACGGATTCAGGGACACGCGCTGGGACAACTGTTGCTGGCAGTCAGCGGCTCGTCCTTGAGCGCCGAACAATTGCGCGAGCGCGCCGGGCAGTGGGCGCAACGGGTGGAGGTATCGGGTTATGTGGTTTGATCGTTTGCTCCAGGGATTCATCGACACCTTCCTGATGGTCGGTGTGTCGTCGCTGATCGCCTTGCTGGTAGGGATCCCGATGGCAGTGATTCTGGTCACCAGCGACAAGGGCGGGATCTATCAGGCGCCGCTGCTCAACCGCGCGCTGGGCGCGTTCGTGAATCTGTTCCGCTCGATCCCGTTTCTGATTCTGATGGTCGCGCTGATTCCCTTCACCCGGCTGATTGTCGGCACCACGTACGGTGTGTGGGCGGCGGTGGTACCGCTGACGATTGCCGCGACGCCATTTTTTGCGCGAATTGCCGAAGTCAGTTTGCGCGAGGTCGATCACGGCTTGATCGAAGCCGCGCAGGCCATGGGCTGCCGGCGCTGGCACATCGTCTGGCATGTGCTGTTGCCGGAAGCGCTGCCGGGGATTGTCGGCGGGTTCACGATTACGCTGGTGACGATGATCAACTCGTCAGCCATGGCCGGAGCGATTGGCGCCGGCGGCCTCGGCGATATCGCTTACCGCTACGGTTATCAACGTTTCGACAGCCAGATCATGCTGACGGTGATTGTGTTGTTGGTGGCGTTGGTGGCGGTGATTCAGGTGGGCGGCGATCGCCTCGCCAGAGGTCTGAACAAGCGCTGAAGCAAGATCAAAAGATCGCAGCCTTCGGCAGCTCCTACAGGGGAATGCGATCTTCTGTAGGAGCTGCCGAAGGCTGCGATCTTTTAAAGCGCGAAAGCGCTTATAGTCTGCTCAACTCCCCCAAACAGTCCGCCCCATGAAACAGACTCCCACCGATCTGGAACAGATCACCGCCACCACCCTCGGCCACTACAACTCGGTGGCCGAAGACTTCCGCGAAGGCACCCGCGACCACGATGTCAGCCAGAACATCGACGCGCTGTTACGGCATATCCACGGCACTGCGCCGTTCACCCTGCTCGATTTCGGCTGCGGCCCCGGACGTGATTTGCAGACGTTCACCCGCATGGGCCACGTCGCGGTCGGCCTTGATGGCTCAGAGGAATTTGCGCGCATGGCCCGCGAAGACAGCGGTTGCGAGGTCTGGCAGCAGGACTTTCTGAAACTCGATCTGCCGACCGAGCGCTTCGACGGCATCTTCGCCAATGCGGTGCTGTTTCATGTGCCGTTGCAGGAGTTGCCGCGGGTGCTCAAGCAGCTGCATGGCACACTGAAACCGGGCGGGGTGTTGTTCAGTTCCAATCCGCGCGGGGATAACCGTGAGGGCTGGAATGGGCCACGCTACGGCTCATATCACGACCTGGACGCGTGGCGCGGGTTGTTGACGGCGGCGGGGTTTGTCGAGCTTGAACATTACTACCGGCCGGCGGGATTGCCGCGCGAGCAGCAGCCTTGGCTGGCGAGCGTCTGGCGGCGGGTTGGCTGAAGATCAAAAGATCGCAGCCTGCAGCAGCGCCGACATGGGATTTCCTGTAGGCGCTGCCGCAGGCTGCGATCTTTTGCTTTTGCCTTATGCGGTCTCTTTCTTCGGCTCGCGAATCTTGTACCAGGCCACATACAGCGCCGGCAGAAACAGCAGGGTCAGCAACGTCGCGACCACGATCCCGCCAATCATCGCGTAGGCCATCGGCCCCCAAAACACTTCCCGGGCAATCGGAATCATGCCCATGCTCGCCGCCGCAGCCGTCAGCAGGATCGGCCGACGCCGGTGCTCGGTCGCTTCCACCACCGCATCCCACGGCGTATAGCCCTTCTGCTCGAACTCATCGATCTGCGTCACCAGAATCACCGAGTTGCGGATGATGATACCGATCAGTGCAAGGATCCCCAGGATCGCCACGAAGCCCATCGGCGTACCGGTCGGCACCAGCGCCAGCACCACGCCGATCAGACCCAGCGGCGCGACACTTGCCACCAGAAACATCTTCTGCACGCTGTGCAACTGGATCATCAGGAAGGTCGCCATCAAAAACAGCATCAACGGCAGGACCTTGGCGATCGGTCCCTGGGCCTTGCCGCTTTCCTCGACCGTACCGCCCGTGGCGACTTTGTAGCCGACCGGGAGTTTTTCAGCGAACGCATCAATCGACGGCTTGAGCAGTTTCACCAGGTCGGTCGGCTGGATCTCGTCGCGCACCGAGGCCTTGATGGTGATGGTCGGCAGACGGTCACGACGCCACACCAGCGGTTGCTCCAGCTCATACCGCACGGTGGCGAAGGCCAGTAGCGGAATCGACGTACCGTTGGGTGTGACGATCTGCAGGTTCTGCAGGGTTTCCGGGGTACCGCGTTCGGAATCCACCGCGCGGCCGACGACGTTGATCAGGTAGATATCGTCATCGACCTGGGTCAGGGGCGAGCCGCTGACGATGCTGTTCATCAGCTTCGCCACGTCTTCCGAGGACAGCCCGAGCTGACGCGCCTTGTCCTGGGCAATGTCGATGCGCAGCACTTTGCCCGGCTCGTTCCAGTCGTAAATGATCTCGCCGATGTGCTCGTTCTTGTCCAGCTCGGTCGCCAGGTCGATAGCGTGCTTGCGCACCTGATCGATGTCCTTGCCGCTGACCCGGTACTGGATCGGACGTCCTACCGGCGGGCCCATTTCCAGCGCCTGCACGTAACTGCCGATGCCGACGAAGTCCTTGTGCAAGCGTTCACGCAGGCGTTGGCTGAGGGCTTCGCGGGCCTCGAAATCTTTGCTGACGATCACCAGTTGCGCGTAGTACGGGTTCTGCAATTGCTGGTCGAGCGGCAAGTAGAAACGGATCGCGCCCTGACCGATGTAAGTGCTCCAGCGCACGATGTCCGGGTCGCCCTTGAGCGTGGCTTCGAGCTTGTCCACGGCCTTGCGGGTTTCGTCGATCGAGGCATTTTGCGGCAGGTTCAGATCGACGAGGATTTCCGGGCGATCGGAGGACGGGAAGAACTGGTTCTGTACAAAGCGCATGCAGAACACCGCCAGCACGAAGCACAACACGGTGATGCCGATCGCCCACCAGCGGTTGCGCATCGACCACAGCAATCCGTGGTTGAATGCCCGACCAATGCGTCCCGGCTCGCCCTCGTGAGGTTTCACATTGGTGCTGAGGATGTGCACGCCGATCACCGGTGCGAACAGCACCGCGACGATCCACGACACCAGCATGGCCACCGCGATCACCGCAAACAGGGTGAAGGTGTACTCACCGGCGGAGCTGGCGTTGAGGCCGATCGGCACGAAGCCGGCAACGGTCACCAGCGTACCGGTGAGCATCGGGAACGCTGTCGAGGTGTAGGCAAACGTAGCCGCCTGCTCCTTGGTCTCGCCCATTTCCAGACGCGTGACCATCATCTCCACGGTGATCATCGCGTCGTCCACCAGCAGGCCGAGGGCGATGATCAGCGCACCGAGGGAAATCCGCTGCATGGTGATGCCGCTGTATTCCATGAACACAAACACCATCGCCAGCACCAGCGGAATCGAGCACGCCACCACCAGCCCGGCGCGCACGCCAAGACTGATGAAGCTGACCACCAGCACGATGATCACTGCTTCGAACAGCGCGCTGGTGAAGCCACCAACCGCCTCTTCCACCACCACGGCCTGATCGGACACCGTATGGACGCCGACGCCAACCGGCAGATCAGCGGTGATCTGGTCGATCCGCTGGTGCAACGCCTTGCCGAATTCCTGAACGTTGCCGCCCTTCTGCATGGCAATCGCCAGACCGATTGCCGGCTTGCCGTCGAAACGGAATTCCGGCGTGGCCGGGTCAACATAACCGCGACTGATGTCGGCGATATCGGCCAGACGATAGAAGCGCTCATTGAGTTTGAGATTGACCTCGGCCAGATCCTTCTCCGACGCGAACTGTCCTGAAGTACGCACCGAGATACGCTCGGGCCCGGCCTCGATCACACCCGCCGGAGTCACGGCGTTCTGCGATTGCAGGCTCTGCACCACCTGACGCTGATCGATGCCCAGTGCCGCGAGCTTGCGGGTGGAGAAGTTCAGGTAAATCACTTCGTCCTGCTGGCCGATCATCTCGATCTTGCCCAGACCCGGCACGTTGCGGATCTCGGCGCGGGCCTGTTCCACGTAGTCACGCAACTGGCGCATGGTCAGGCCGTCGGCGGTAAACGCGTAGACCGAGCCGTAGACGTCACCGAACTCATCGTTGAATCCGGGCCCCTGAATCCCTTGGGGAAACTGTCCGCGAATGTCATCGATCTTCTTGCGCACCTGGTACCAGATTTCCGGAATGTCCTTGGCGCTGGTGGTGTCGCGCAGGTACACGTAGACCGTCGATTCACCGGGGCGCGTGTAGCTTTTCACGTAGTCGAGAGAATCGAGCTCCTCGAGTTTTTTCTCGATGCGGTCGGTGACCTGCTTGAGGGTTTCCTCCTGGGTCGCGCCCGGCCATTTGGTCTGGATGACCATGGTCTTGATGGTGAACGAAGGGTCTTCTTCACGCCCCAGATTGAAGTAAGAGAACACCCCCATCAGCAACGCGACGAACATCAGGTACCAGACGAACGACTGATGCTTGAGGGCCCATTCGGAGAGATTGAAAGAGCCTTTCATTGACTGTCCTCGTCGAGTTTCACGGCTTGTCCGGGTTTGAGACTGTTGACGCCTGCGCTGACCACGCGCTCGCCGGATTTGACGCCGTCGGTCAGTACCACGGTGCCGTCGGTACGGCTGATCACGCTGACGTCACGGGGCGCGACGGTTTTGCTGGAAGTGTCGACCACCCAGATGCGGGCCTTGCCATCGGCTTCCTGCAGGGCGGTGGCGGGCAACTCGATACGCGGCTTGATCGCCGAACTGAGGGTCACGCTGATCGCCGTACCGAGGCGGAACCCCTCCGGGGTGCTGGCCAGGGTCAGCCGTGCGCGGCGGGTGCGCGTGGCGCTTTGAGCCTGCGGTTCGATCTCGCGAATGGTCGCAGTGGTATTGATGCTCGGGTCGAGTTGCCCGGCCACCAGAAACACCACGTCGGCGGGGATCTGATCAACCAGTGTGTCCGGCAGGTCGATCACCGCTTCCTTGATGTCCGGTTGCGCCAGAGTCACCACTTGCTGGCCGGCAGTCACCACCTGGCCGGCTTCGGCATTCCATGCGGTGACCACGGCTTTGTGGTCGGCGCGCAGTTCGGTGTAGCCGAGCTGATCCTTGCTCTGATCGACCGCCGCCCGTGCCTGATCGAGCGAGGCCTGGGTGGTTTTCAGATCGGTGATGGCGATGTCCAGTTGTGCCTGCGCGCCCACCCCACGATCAAACAGCGCCTGCTGACGCCTGGCGTTGGCCTGGGCGTTGATCAGTTGCGCCTGCACCTTGGCCAGATCGCCTTGGGCCGAACGCAACTGGTTCTGTTGATCGGAGGGGTCGAGCGTGGCGAGCAACGTACCCTTTTGCACCTCGGTACCGACATCGACGTTACGGCTGGCAATACGTCCACCGACGCGGAAACCGGTGTTGCTCTCGTAACGTGCCTGAATGCTGCCGGCGAAACGCCCGAGGGTTTCCTCGTTCAGCGCCTGTACCTTGATCGACAGCACGGGTCGTACCGGCTCCGGAGGCGGCTCGCTTTTCGAGCAGGCGGCCAGCAACACACTGATGGATAACAGCCCCAGACGCTTCATGGCTGTGCTCCCGGTTGCAGATCCTTGTAGGTGTTTTCGGCGATCTCGACTTTCATGCCCGGATGCAACAACTGCCCACCCGCGACAATGACTTTTTCCCCGCCTTGGAGACCGTCGCTGATGATCACCTTGCCGATCAGGTAGCGGCTGACAGTGACGTTGTGCAACTGCGCCTCGCCCTTGTCGTCAACCATCCATACGGCCGGCTCGCTGATGTTTTTGGTCAGCGCCGACCATGGCAATTCCACCGCCGACTTGCCGCTGCCCTTGGCCGTGGCGCTGACCACCGAGCCGAGCTGCATGCCCTGCGGCAGGCTGTCGAGGGTGACTTTGACTTGCACCGTGCCGGACTGCGCCGACACCGCCGGGGTGATTTCGCGCACCGTGCCGGTGGTCTTGATCGCGGGGTTGTCGAGCAGGCTGACGACAATCGAGCGATCGTCAGGGCGTTCGGCCAGCAGCGATTCGTAGACGTTGAACACCGCGTCGCGATCGCCATCGCGGGCCAGTTTGAAAATCGGCGCGGTGGCCTGGACCACTTGGCCGACCTCGGCCTGGCGCTCGGTGATAATCCCCGGGGCATCGGCGATCAGTGCGGTGTAGCTCAGTTGATCCTTGGCATTGGCCAGTTGCGCCTGCGCCGCGCTCAGGGCGCTCTGGCTGCTGCGCAAGGCGGCTTGGGCGGAGTCGAATTCGCTCTGGCTGGTGTAACCCTTCGGCAACAGTTTCTGCTGACGCACGAACGCCGCCGCGCTCTGTTTGACCCGTGCCTGCTCGGCGATGACCTGGGCCTGAGCGGAATCGACGTTGGTCTGCAAATCCTTGGGATCGAGTTTGGCCAGCACTTGCCTGGCGCTGACCCGGTCGCCGACATCGACCATGCGCTGGATGATCTTGCCACCGACCCGGAACGACAGTTCGGTCTGCACCCGGGCCTGCACATCGCCGGTCAGGGTCACGGCAGCCGCGTAATCGGCGGGTTTGACCTCTTGCACAAAGACCCGTGGCAGGTACTCCGCCGGGGCTTCTTTCTTGCCGCAAGCGGTCAACAACGTGAGCAGGCTCAGCACGACAACTGTTTTCAATCCGGGACTCGCCATGCAGACTCCTTCCTGTGTACGAACGTGCAAGTGACGATACGACTGTGAGCTTAGAACAGGGTTCAACGTTCGCTCGCGCGATCTCTATATTTCCCCTGTAGGAGCTGCCGCAGGCTGCGATCTTTTGACTTTACAAAAGCAAGATCAAAAGATCGCAGCCTGCGGCAGCTCCTACAATGGTCGCCTCAAGAGAAGGATTTTCATGCTCAAGACCCTCGCGGTGGCCAATTACCGCTCGATCAACAAACTGGTGATTCCGCTGGGCCGGCTGAACCTGATCACCGGCCCCAACGGCAGCGGCAAGTCCAATCTCTACCGCGCCTTGCGCCTGCTGGCGGAGACCGCTCAGGGTGGCGTGGTCAATGCACTGGCCCGCGAGGGCGGGCTGGACTCGACATTCTGGGCCGGGCCGGAAACCATCAGCCGGCGCATGCGCAACGGCGAAGTGGCGATCGAGCCGACCGTGCGTCAGGGCGTCAAACGGCTGCGCCTGGGGTTTGCCGGAGAGGATTTCAGCTACTCCATCAGCCTCGGCCTGCCCGACTCCAACGGCCACTTCATGTTGCCGGGAGACACTCAGCCCAGCCCCTCGCGTTTCAGCCTCGATCCGCAGATCAAGCGCGAATGCATCTGGGCCGGCCCGCTCTATCGACCGGCCAGCCTGCTGGTGGATCGCAACGGTGCGATGATCCGCGCCCGCGAAGCCCGCAGCTGGGACGTGCTGGCGCAACACACGCCGAATTTCGACAGCCTGTTCGACCAGATCGGCAGCCTGCGCAGTTCGCCGGAAGTGTTCCAGATGCGCGAGTTCATCCGCCGCTGGCGCTTCTACGATCACTTTCGCAGCGACGCCGACGCCCCGGTGCGCCAGCCGCAACTGGGCACGCGCACGCCGGTGCTGCACCACGACGGTCGCGATCTGGCCGCCGCGTTGCAGACCATCAATGAAATCGGCGACCCCGAGGCCTTGCAGGTGGCGATCAGCGATGCGTTTCCCGGCGCACGGCTGAACATCGCACCGCTGGCCGGCGGACGCTTTGCCATCGAGTTTTTCCAGGAGGGGTTGCTGCGACCCTTGTCGGCGGCGGAGCTGTCGGACGGGACGTTGCGTTATCTGTTGCTGATTGCCGCATTGCTGACGCCAAGACCACCGTCATTGATGGTGCTCAACGAACCGGAAACCAGTCTGCACCCGGATCTTTTGCCGGCGCTGGCGCGCTTGATCATTCGCGCGTCGGAACAGTGTCAGGTGTGGGTGGTGTCCCATGCACGGCGGTTGATTTCAGCGTTGCAGGAGGATCCGGAATGCAACTGCATCGTGCTCGAAAAAACGCTGGGGCAGACCGGAATTGTCGGGCAGCGGGTGCTGGATGAGCCGGCGTGGAACTGGCCGGATTGAAAGCGAAAAGATCGCAGCCTGCGGCAGCTCCTACAGGTTTCGCGTCGCGCCGTGATAGGGCGACAGGCGCTGTCCATGTAGGAGCTGCCGCAGGCTGCGATCTTTTGCGCCTTAATTAATCAACCCTGCCACTTGCCACCCTCGACAATCACACTCTCAGGCCGGGTGTCATCGCTCAGCTCTTTGCGCACGTATTGGTCGTATAGCTTGAGCAGGTACTTCTCTTCACCCAGCTTCGCCAGTTCGCTGTTCACCCAGTCACGCAGCTCGACATTACCCTTCTTCACCGCCGGGGCAATCGGTGCTTCGGCGCCGAGTTTTTCCTCCAGCACACGGTAGCCCGGGTTCTGTTTGGCCCAGCTGAACAGCACCAGATTGTCCTGCGCGTAGGCATCGCCACGGCCATTGGCCAGGGCTTGCAACGACTCGGAGTTTTTCTCGAACTTCAGCAGTTTCCAGTCCGGGTGGTTCCTGGTCAGCCAGATATCGGCGGTAGTCCCCGTGGTGACGATGGTGGTGCGGCTGGCCAGGTCATCCAGTTTTTTCACCGCACTGCTTTGCGGCACTAATGCCTGCACCGCCACCTTGAGGTTCGGGTTGGTGAATTCCACCGCCTCCTTGCGCTCCGGGGTCACGGTCATGTTGGCGAGGATCAGGTCGACCTTGTCGCTCTGCAGGAACGGAATGCGGCTCGCCGGCTCCACGGCAACAAACTCGACTTTGTTCTCGTCACCGAGCAGATCCTTGGCGAAACGCCGGCCGATGTCGGTGTCGAAACCGACGTAGCGCCCGGCCTCATCGACGAAACCGAACGGTGGCTTGTCGGTGAACACGCCGACGATCAGTTTGTCGCGAGCCTTGATCTTATCCAGGTAACCGGCTGGCGCGGTGCTTTCACTGGCGACTTTAGGCTTGGCCGGTTCTTCGGTTTTGCTGCAACCGGCAAGCAAGGCAAGGCTGAGCAGGGGCAGTAAAAAAGCGGCAGTTTTCATAACAGTTCCAGTTCCTTTGTCGGATTCGTTTTTGGCAGTGTTGCAACGAAGGAGAACTTCTCCAGGAACTGCTGCGCGCGTGCGGTTTGCGGGTTCGTAAAGAAAATCTCGGGCGGGTTCTGTTCAAGGATGCGCCCGGCATCCATGAACACGATGCGGTCGGCCACCGCGCGGGCGAAGGCCATTTCGTGGGTGACGATCAGCAGGGTCATGCCCTCGCGGGCCAGGCCCTGAATCACTTGCAACACTTCCTTGACCATCTCCGGATCAAGGGCGGCGGTGACTTCATCGAAGAGCATGACCCGTGGGTTCATGAACAACGAACGGACGATGGCGATGCGTTGCTGCTGGCCGCCGGAGAGCTGGCGCGGGAAGGCATCGCGCTTGTCCGCCAGGCCCAAGCGTTCGAGCAGCGCTTCGGCTTGCTGCTGCGCTTCACGGCGCTGACGCTTTTGCACCTTGAGCGGGCCAAGCAATAAATTGTCGAGCACGCTCATGTGCGGAAACAGGTGATAACTCTGGAACACCATGCCGATCTGTTGGCGCACTTCGCGCCAGTCGGTGGCCTTGTCCAACAGTTCACGACCGACAAATTTCAAGCTGCCGCTGTGCGCTTCTTCCAGACCGTTGAGGCAACGCAGCAACGTACTTTTGCCACAACCGCTGGGGCCGAGAATGACGATCACTTCGCCGCTGCGCACGCGCAGGTCGATGCCCTTGAGCACCTGTTGCTCGCCATAGAATTTGTTGAAACCCTGAAACTCGATCAATGCGCTCATGCTTGCGTCCAGCGTCGCTCCAGCACGCGCGAGGCGGCCGACAGCGGGTAGCAGATAAAAAAGAAAAACAGGAACAGCGCGCCGTAGATCAACACCGATTCGTAGGTGCGCTCGATGATCTGCTGGCCGACCTTGATCACATCGACCACGCCAATCAGCACCGCCAGCGAACTGGTCTTGATGATCCGTGTGTAAACGTTGATGGTCGGCGGCGTCATGCGTTTCAGCGCCTGCGGCAGCAACACGTAGCCGTACAGTTGCGCCGCATTCAGACCAATCGACAGTCCCGCTTCACGCTGCCCGCGCGGCAATGAATGCAATGCACCGCGCGCCACTTCGCCGACTTCGCTGGCACCCCACAGCGACAGCACCAGCACCGCACACCAGAAGCTCGGCAGGCTCAGGCCGAAGAAAATCGGCAGGCCGAAAAACAGCAGGTACAACCAGACCAGCACCGGAATCGCCCGGAACAGTTCCAGATAAACCCGCAGAATCGCGTTCAGCCACGTCACGTTGAGCGTGCGCAGTACGCCGTAGAGCACGCCGCCAACCGTGCTGATGGCGATGCTCAGGAATGAGATCGACAGGGTTTGCCCGGCGCCTTTTGCCAGTTGTGGCAACGACACCCAGAGCAGTTCAAGACCCGAACTGGCCATGCTGAAGCCTCCTTTCCAGGCGGCTGAGCAACAGCGACAGCGGCAAGAACAACAGCACGCAGATCAGCGTCAGCACGGCGAGCATTTCGTAGGTCTTGTAGTAGAGCGCGATGTAGCTCTTGGTGGTGTAGAGGATTTCCGGCACCGCCACCGCCGAGACCACGGTGGTTTCCTTGAGCAGGAAAATGAAATTGGCGAACAGCGACGGCAGGCTGAGAATCCCCGCCTGCGGCAGGATCACGTAGCGCAGCAACTGACCGTGGGACAGGCCGATGGAGCGCCCCGATTCCAGTTGCGCCTGCGGCACCGCATCGATGCCGGCGCGCAATACCTCGGTGAGGTAGGCACCGCCAAGGAAAGTCATGGTAATGATCGCTGCGGTGAATCCGGAAACCTTGATCCCCAGCGCCGGCAAGGCGAAGTAGACGAAGAACAGTTGAATCAGCAGCGGCGTGTTGCGCGCCAACTCCACATACAGGCCGACGGCGCGTTGCAGGTAAGGCGTGCGGAACACCAGAATCGTCGCGTTGAGCAGGGCCACCAGCAGCGACGTGCCGATGGCAATGAACCCGACCTGCAGCGTCACGCCCACAGCCTTGAGAAAGGCCGGCAGGGTACTGAGGATAAAGGCGTAGTCGAAAGTCATGAAGCATCCTGGACGTCGCTCGGTAAGCGACGGTCATGCAGTCCATGGACAGCGGGTAACCGTCCGGCAGGTGCTGACTTTATAGGTATAAAAACAAGTATTTAAATACCGTTAAAGCATATTGATATCACCCAAAAAACTACCCTGTGGGTTTGCCGGGAAGGAATAAGAAGGCTATTTTCCCTTGCGCTGTAGGAAGGATCTTTTTTGCCTGAAAGCCCTCCAAGGACGAACAGCTTTTGGCCAGACTCCCCCGGCCAAACCATTACAAGGAAGACAACATGGACGTAAAAGTGCCGCAGCGACTGGATCCGCAGGACATCGTGAAATTGCTCGTGGCGTTGCGCCGGGCGTTGAAGGCTCAGGTGGCCTGAGTTACCACACATCAAGATCAAAAGATCGCAGCCTGCGGCAGCTCCTACAAAAGATCGCTTTCCCCTGTAGGAGCTGCCGCAGGCTGCGATCTTTTGATTCTGGCTTTAGATCCTGTGGCGATCCCATAAATCGAGCACACAAAAAAACGCCGATGACCCTCACTGGCCATCGGCGTTTTCATACCTTGAAGGGGTGGTTCAAGCGGCGGATCAGAACGCCGGCAGTACCGCGCCGTTGTACTTCTTCTCGATGAACGCTTTGACTTCAGGGCTGGTCAGGGCAGCGGCCAGTTTCTTGATGGCGTCGCTGTTCTTGTTGTCCTCACGGGCGACCAGGAAGTTCACGTAAGGCGAATCAGCGCCTTCGATCACCAATGCATCCTTGGTCGGGTTCAGCTTGGCTTCCAGCGCGTAGTTGGTGTTGATCATGTCCAGATCAACTTCCTTCAGCACGCGTGGCAGCAGGGCCGATTCCAGTTCCTTGAACTTGAAGTTGTGCGGGTTCTTGGCGATGTCTTTCGGGGTCGCCAGGGCGTTTTTCGGATCTTTCAGTTCGATCAGGCCCGCCTTCTGCAGCAGGATCAGGGCACGGCCGCTGTTGCTGCCTTCGTTCGGGATGGCGATGGTCGCGCCGTCAGGCAGATCAGCCAGTTTCTTGTACTTGCTCGAGTAGCCACCGAACGGTTCAACGTGCACGCCTTGCACGGTCACCAGATACTTGGCCTTGTCGTCCTTGTATTTGCCGGCGTTGAAGCTGTCCAGGTAAGGCTTGGTCTGGAAGTAGTTGGCATCCAGACGCTTCTCGCCCACCTGCACGTTCGGCTGCACGTAGTCGGTGAAGACCTTGATTTCCAGATCCACGCCTTCTTTGGCCAGGGTCGGTTTGATCAGCTCGAGGATTTCCGCGTGTGGCACCGGAGTCGCCGCCACCACCAGTTTCTCGCCGGCCTGGGCCAGGGAAGCAGTCAGAGCAGCCGCCAATGCGGTAAACAACAGAACCTTTTTCATGCAGTGTCCTTATCGAGAATCACGGTCGCGAATGGCGACGGCTATTAATACCAGTGCCAGTGAAGTGCTATCTCTGGCGTGAAGCGGACAATACCGGGATTTTTTATTCCCGGACAATAACGTTTATTCACGTTGATATTCCATTTTGTTCATACACGCGAGATAGCCATGCAGGCGCTGCCGCAGGCAGCGATCTTTTGATTTTCAATGGTTTAAAAGTGCTGAAAGCAAGATCAAAAGATCGCAGCCTGCGGCAGCTCCTACACGAGCCCCGCGTTTTTCAGTAACTGCTTTAGCGACTGCTGATCGGCAGCGGTGCCATTTTCCAGGATTTGTTTGATCTGGCTTTCGATCTGCACCAGCGTCTGTGGCAGGTTCAGGTGCTCCGGGAGGATTTCCTCGCCGGTGCTGACCAGCAGCGCGAAGTGAATGACGTTTTCCAGCTCGCGGGTGTTGCCCGGCCAGCTGTGGCGTTCCAGCAGGTGCTGCGCGGCTTCGCTGATCAATGGCACCGGCAGATCCAGACGCTGGCTGTAGATGCCGAGAAAGTATTCGGCCAACGACAGGATGTCGCCGATCCGTTCGCGCAGCGCCGGCAATTCCAGTTGCCCTTCGCTGAGGTAGTGATAAAGCCGTTCGTGAAATTTCCCCGCGTCCACCGCTTGTGCCAGATCGATGCTGGTGGCCGCTACCAGCCGTACATCCACCGGGCTTGGCTGATGGGCGCCGACGCGGGTGACTTCATGATTTTCCAGAGCGGCGAGCAGTTTGATCTGGATCGGCAGCGGCAAGTCGCCAATCTCGTCCAGATACAACGTGCCGCCGTTGGCCGAACCGAACCAGCCGGCACGACTGCTGGCCGAACCGGTGTAACTGCCGGCGGCATAGCCGAACAGCTCGGCATCGGCGTAGGTCGGGCTGATCGCGCCGCAATTGACCGAGACGAACAGACCGCTGCGATCACTGGCGCGGTGGATGTGGCGCGCGAGCAACTCTTTACCGGTGCCGGTCTCGCCACGGATCAATACCGAGATTGTCCGTGGTGCCAGGTGCTCAAGCTCTTCACGCAGCTGCCGCGAACGCGGATCGACGAAGACCAGCGCCTTGGCACGGATGCTCAGGGGACTTTTTTCCGCATCGGGAAAGGTCAGCAACGGCTGACCGAACGCTTCAAAACTCATGGCAGACTCCCGCCCACAACCGCCGGGAGACGGGGGCGATCAAAAAGAAAAAATACCACTCAAGCGCGACGCCGCGCGTGGAGTTCCAGGCGGTTTTGCAGGCGATAGAGGTAAGCGAAACCCTGCTCCCAGCGCTGGTGCCCGGACTTGACGTTGATGTGCCCGGCCCCGGCGAGAATCCCCGCTTCGGCGCCCCAATGGCGCGCCAGCTCCAGCGCGCGTGGCGCGCTGACGGCGGCGTCGTTGTCAGAGGCGACGACCTGACTGGGGAACGGCAGCAGGTCAGTCGGGATCGGTGCGAAGTTACGCAGCGCCGGTGCACAGGTCGGGCGCTCGACGTCGGCCGGCGCGACCAGCAACGCCCCGCGCACCCGACGCAGAAATTGCACGGGCGCAGTGGCAGCCCAATGCGCAACGGTGACGCAGCCGAGGCTGTGGGCAATCAGGATCACTGGCGTGCTGTCGGCGGCAATCGCTTCGGCCAGCGCCGCGACCCAGTCTTCACGGCGCGGTGTCAGCCAGTCGGCCTGCTCCACCCGGGCGCTGTTGGGCAGGCTGTTCTGCCAATGGGTTTGCCAATGATCTTCTGGCGATCCTTGCCAGCCCGGCACAATCAGGTAACGGATTGATTCGTTGCGCATGGGGGAGCTCTCCTGCGTCGTGTCTGTTCCTGATCGAGTATAGGGATGGGATTTATATTCGTTAAGGAATAAGAAGCTATTTATTAAGACCCAAAAGAAATATGTTTGGCTTCGTGTAGGAGCTGCCGAAGGCTGCGATCTTTTGATTTTGATTTTAAGAACAAGAGCAAAAGATCGCAGCCTTCGGCAGCTCCTACAGGGATCGGGTGTGGGTTTAAATCGAGATAAAAAAAGGGCCGCACCCTGCCAAGGAGACGGCCCCGGAAAAACGTAAATCCTGTTACCGCGCCGTGATCACCGACAACTTGGTAATCCCCGCCCGCTCGATCGAAGCCATGGCCCGCGCCACTTCGCCGTAGTTCACCCCGTCGTCGGCCTGCAGTTGCACGCGGACTTCCGGGTCTTTCGCCTTGGCTGACTTGAGGTTGAATTCCAGCAGGTCCGGCTGGATTTCATCCTTGTTGATAAACAGTTTGCCGGCGCCGTCGATGCTTACCACCAGCGGATCTTTCTGCTCGACCGGCGCCACCGCTTCGGTCTTCGGCAAGTTGATCGGGATCGCATTGGTCAGCAGCGGTGCGGTGACGATAAACACCACCAGCAGCACCAGCATCACATCCACCAGCGGCGTCACGTTGATCTCGCTCAGCACCTCGTCGCTGTCTTGCGTGGAGAAGGCCATATCAGGACGCCTCCTTCACTTTTGTCGCGTTGCCCGGTGCCGACACCTTGTTTGCAGTCGGGTGGATCAACACGCGGAACGCACTCTTCTGCGCCAGGCTGTAGAAGTCGTGGGCGAAGTCATCCAGATCCGCCGCCGTCAGTTTCAGACGCCGCAAAAAGTAGTTGTAAACCAGCACCGCCGGCACCGCGACCGCGATCCCCACACCGGTGGCGACCAGTGCCGCACCGATCGGACCGGCGACTGTTTCCAGGCTCGCCGAGCCTGCCGCGCTGATGCCCTTGAGCGCTTCCATGATTCCCCACACCGTGCCGAACAGGCCAATGAACGGCGAGGTACTGCCAATACTCGCGACCACCGCCAGACCGGTTTCCAGCGAACGCCGTTCGCGCACGATCTGCTGGCGCAAGGCCCGCTCCAGGCGATCCTGATGGTTGATCGCCTGGCTCAAATCATTGGCCTGCGGCGCCTCACCCACCTGAATCGCCGCGTAACCGGCCTGTGCCACCCGGGCCGCAGCGCCGGGTTGGGTTTCGCTCAACTCAGCGGCGGAGTCGAGACTCGACGCCGCCCAGAAGCGTTTATGAAACTTGCGATCCTGCGCCTTCAGACGACCGAACTGCACAGCCTTGAGCAGCGCCAGTCCCCAGGTGGCAACGGAAAAAACCACCAGCAGCCAGATCACCGCACTTTCGATGGATTCCAGTGGAGAGGCCAGTAACGTCATGATGTGTTCCCTCGTGTAAACATTTAGCGCGAATAGGTTTCGGTTTAATGAATCTTGAAATCGATGGGCACGCTGACCCAGCCGTCCTGGGCGACATCACCCTGCCTGGCCGGGACGAAGCTCCACTGTTTGACGGCGTTGAGCGCTGCATCGTCGAGTTGCTGCCGGCCACTGCTTTTCTGAATCTGGATCTCGCCCGGCTTGCCATTGGCCAACACATGCACCCTTAACATCACCGTGCCTTCCCAGCCGCGACGCTGAGCCAGCGACGGGTATTCCGGCGCCGGGTTCTTCAAATACGCGGCGTTGGCCGAGGCCGGCGTTACCGGAGCCGGAGCCGCGGGTGCAGGTGGCGCTGGCGCAGCGACCGGGGCGGCCGGTTGCGGCGGCGCCGGTGGTTGCTCCACGGCTTTGGGGGCTGGCTTCGTCACCGGTTTAACCACCGGTTTCGGCTTGGGTTTGGGGATCGGTTTGGGCGGTGGCGGCTTCACCGCCAACTCGTCTTCAACCGGTGGCGGAGGTTCGACCACCGGCGCGGGCGGCGGCGGTTCAACCACGGGCGGCGCGGGTGGTGCCGGCCGCGAAAACTCGATGGTCATCGGCGGAACTTCCGGCGGCACGATCGGCAACGCTGGTGTCGGATGCTGATTGATCCAGTAGATCACCGCACCATGCACCAGCAGCGCCAGCACGCCGAGCAGGATCGCTTCACGACGGCTCAGAATGCCCTTGGGCGCGCGCTGCAAACGCAACTGCCCCAACGGCACACGATGGGGCCGGCCGAGATCGACCAATTCGCCACTTGGTGTCTGACGCCACAGCAATTCCTGTGCGCTGGCGGCGGTCTGGACATTGCCCATTGATTTACTCCCTGCGGTCTCTATGCGTTCTTTCGCTTGGCCGATCCGTCGTTTGTTGAATCCCCCACGGCGTGATCGATGGGTCAATCATTGGGCCAGCGGCTTATCTCCGAAAGTAATCTTTCATGTTATGGATAGACATTTATGGAATATGAAAAACGGTCATTTCCGCCAAAGCCACGGGCTGCAAGGCTTCCAGCGATTCGCCGAAATCGACATGCTTTCCCGGCATAAAAAGTATTCATCCAAGGCATCGGGTTATCGATGACCCGGGATTAAGTGACAACTAATACCAACGTGATAGTTGAAAAACTTTTCAAAAGGCAAACAAAAAGGCCGATGCACTTTTAATGCATCGACCTTCGATTTACGGAATTTTTTATTGCTTCACAAACTCCCCGGCCAGACCGACTACATCACCATCAAAGTTAGTACGCGAACCCACCGCACGAACTTTCGAATAGTTGTGATCCGGCGAGAACAGCGTCCAGGACTGATAGCCAGTCCCATCATTCAGCGCCGCGAACGTGATGATCGTCGGCTGCCCGGTACTGTTCTGGAAATGGTAATGCCCGTAGGCGATGTCGTAGTTCACGCCGTTCTGGCTGAACTTGCCGCTGAAGGTGCCGTTGGAATCGTTACCATCGGTGATCGTCAGTTTGGCGCCAGCGTTAGCGTTTACATAATTGCCATTAATGCTCGACATAACGTGATTTCCTTTATCGTTGGATAAGTGTCTTCCGATGAGAGCAAGTTTCCTCCTGGAAACTCACGACACACAGGATGGTTGTCCATTGACTTATTGTCCACGGCACTTATCAACGATATTGCTATATGCACTATTCATGTCGTTCATAACTTATTTCGATTCCGAAGAACCTTAATAACTAACGGCTGACTTGGGTTTGTTGCACACCGATGGCCGGTACCAGAACTGCCGTCTCTGAACGCGGCGTTCCCGCCGGAACCCAGTCATAACTCACAGGCAGCGCGCGATAGACCCAGTTGCTGATTGCATCACTGCCCGGCGCCTTGCCCAGATACGGGCTGACATATTCCCAGACGTTTTCACCGCTGGCCGTGACCTGGAAAAACCGCCCGTTCATGCCTTCGTCGATCAGCGTATTGCCATTGGGCAAGCGTCGCGCGCTGCTGATGAATGAACTGTAGAAGGCCCAACCCGGCTGCTTCGAATTCGCTGCGCTGTATTGCCAGACGATTTGATTTTTCTGCGGGTCGATTTCCAGCACCCGCGAGCCGGAAATCAGCCCGAGGGTAACGTTTGGATAGCCCGCCGAACCCTGGTTATCGAACACCAGCAGATTACCGGCACCGGGGAGCCCGGCGGGGATGATGTGCGCGTCGTGCTGACCGACAAACTGATCCACCGGACGCGGTAATTTCTGCGCGGTTTTCGGGTTGATCAGCGGCAGGTTCGGGCCGAGGCGCCACACCACTTTGCCGCTGTGCTTATCGATGATCGCGATGAAGTTGGCATTGCGCGAATCGAGCAACAGGTTGTCCGGATTGAAGCGTTTGTCTCCGGCATCGAACCACTTGTTCGGCCCGACCACGCTGAGGTTGTTGATGTGCAGGTAATCCGGATTTTCGCTGGCGTGCACCAGTTTCAATTGCTCCGGGGTGAAGCCGAATTCGTTCAGGTGCTCCGAGGCCAGCCACTGCCATTTCACCGCACCGTCAGGACTGACTTCATAGATCGCATCATCGATCACCTCAGGCACTTTGAAGCCTTTGACCTTATGCACCTTGTTCGCCAGCACCACCGTATTGCCGTTGCTCAACCGGCGCTGATCGTGGTGTTGCTGTGCTGCGCCGCCAGGGGCCTTGTCGCCCCACTGCCAGACGACTTTGCCGCTCCAGTCCAGTTCGCCGACGCTCTGGTTGCCCAGACCGTTACCGGCGGAGCCGAGCTTGCCCGGATCCTTGTCACTCAGTTGCAACAGCACATGCCCGCGCGCGCCGCCGACCAGTTGCGGGTCGATGATCGCCGACGGGAAACCCGCCTGTGGCCAGGTTTTCACCTCATTGCCGTTCATGTCGATCAAGTGGGTCTGCTTGTCGGCGCCACTGAAGATCACGTACTGGTTGAACGCTTTGTTCGGGTCATAGCGGGTGACGCCGGTCGGGTACACGCTGGGGGCGGCGAACACTCCGGTGCTTGAGACTGCGCCGGATAACAACAGGGCTAAAGCGGTTTTGCCTGGCAACATGATGCAGCTCCTTGAATGACGGATCAGAAGTCGTAGCGACCGGTTACGCCGAGGGTGCGCGGCGTACCGAGCAGGCCTTCATAACCGCCGTTGCCGCCGGTCCACAGCGTCGTGTAATAGGTCTTGTCGAAGGCGTTCTTCAGCCACAGCGAAACGTCCCACTGGCCCTGATTGAAATCGCCACGCAGACCGGTGGACAGGTTGACCACGGCGTAGCTCGGGATCTGCCCGTAGTCGGAATCCTCGACCGTGCCCACCGCTTTGGAGCGGAACGCGTAACTGCCGGTGACGTAAGGTTGCAGACCGTTGGCCAGATTCCATTCGTATTTGCCGTTGGCGTTGCCGATCCATTTCGACGCGCCGACCACCTGGTGGCCGCTGAGGTCGCAAGAGGCCGGTGCGCCGGGTGCCTGGCTGACTTCCGGCGGGCACGGTGCATCTTTGTACGAGAGATAGCTGACGTCGTTGTACGAGCCGTTGAAGTTCAGGGTCAGGCCGCGCAACGGGATCACCGTGCTTTCGAATTCGACGCCGCGTGAGCGCACCGAACCGGCGTTGGTCAGGTATTGCACGCGGTTGACGTCGTCGTAGGCGTTGGTCTGGTAGGCGTTGACCTGGGTCCAGAACACGTTGGCGTTGAGCTGCAAACGCCGGTCCCACAGCGTGCTTTTGAAGCCGAGTTCGGCGTTGTTGGCCCGTTCGGTGCCAATCAGCAGCGAGTCGGCGCCGGCGGTTGGCGCCGAACCCACCGCGAGGTTCACGCCACCGGATTTTTCCCCGTGAGACAGCGTGGCATAGCCGAGCAGGTCATCGGTGATGCGATAGCTGAGGTTGAGCAGTCCGGACGGGCTGGAGCTGTACTGATTCAGATCGCCGGAGTCGTAGGCACCCGTGCGTCCGCGACGTGCGGTGGCCGCTGCGCCGGTGACCGTGGCGCCACCGACCGGCGCATCGCGGGTGACCAAGGCGTTCTTCTCTTCGTAGGTGCCACGCACGCCGGCAGTGAAGTCCAGGCGCTCGGTCAGGTGCCAGGTGCCTTGGGCGAACAGGGCGAAGCTGTCGGTCTTGATGTGGCCGTTGCCGACGCTGCCGACGTTGGCCAGCGCGCCGCGTGGCGTGCCGTTCCAGATGTCGGCCTGCGGGCCGTAATAGGCAAAGGATTTGTTGTCGAGATCCGAGCCGAAGTAGTACGCGCCGACCACGTAATCGAAGAACTCGCCCTTGGGCGAGGCGAGGCGAAACTCCTGCGAGTACTGTTTATCTTCGACCGAAACCCCGGCGTTGTAAGTCGCGGCGACGTTGAGACCGTCGTCGTTGGCCGGGGTGAAATTCCAGAAGCGATACGAGCTGATCGAGGTCAGGGTGAAATCGCTCGGCAGCGTCCAGTTGGCCTCCACCGACGTGCCGCCCTGATGCACGGTGACGTGCTGATCGTTGTCCAGATTGACCTTGCGGTGCGAGCCGTTGACCAGCGTCGCGCCGGCGGCATTGGCCCGCGACTGGTAGAGGTTGACGCCGTTGATGGTCGGCCCGGTGTTGTACAGCACGCGGGTGCCGGCGCTGGAATCCTCTTCGTTGTAGTCGCCGATCCAGCGCAGGTTGAAGTCTTCGTGGGGCTTGAACAGCAACTGCGCACGGAAGCCATCACGCGAGCCACCGTTCAGGTCATGACCGTTGTATTCGTTCTTGATGTCGCCGTCGCTGCGGGTGCGATAGGCCGAAAAACGTCCGGCCAGTTCATCGTTGAGCGGCCCGGAAATGGTGCCCTTGGTCTGGAAATAACCGTCTTCGCCAACCGAGGTTTCGATGCTGCGTTCCGGGGTAAAGGTCGGCGCGCGGGTACTGATGTTGATCACCCCGGCGGTGGTGTTCTTGCCGAACAGCGTGCCCTGCGGCCCGCGCAGGACTTCGAGCTGTTCGATGTCCATCAGGTCGAACACCGCCATCCCCGAACGGCCCAGATAGACGTTGTCGATGTACAGACCGACGCTGCCTTCCAGACCGTCGCTGGCCGGGTTGTTGCCCAGGCCACGAATCGACACGCTGGACTGGCGCGCGTGCATGTAGGCGACGTTGACGCTGGGCACCAGTTGCTGCAAATCCTGAATCCGGTAGACCCGTTGCGTCTCCAGCGTCTGACCGCTGACCACGCTCATCGGCGTCGGCACGTCTTGCGAACTTTCTTCGCGACGGCGGGTGGTGACGGTCACGGTTTCCAGCTGCGAGCTGTTGGCCGCAGGCTTGCCGGCGGGAGCCGGCGGTGGGGTGTCGGCGTCGGCGGCGTAGCTCTGAGTCCAGCTGGCACTCCCCGCCAGCAACAGGGCCAGAGGCAGGCGTTTGAGCCGTCGTGGCGTTAAGGGTGACGCAAGGTTCAACGGACTCATGGCGCGGCTCCTGGTCAAAAAACACACAGACATCTTCAGCGCTGCATATTCTTTTAAGTTATTTATTTATGGATTTACAAATATTTACTGCATAAGAGATTGCCTTTATAAGGAGTCGACCTAATGCATATCCAATGCATTTCCCGGATATTTTTTATGTGAAAAATGCATATCGACTTGCGCCAACTTCGACACTTCATCGCCCTCGCCGAACAACGCAGTTTCGTCGCCGGCGCGCAGGCGGTGAACCTGTCGCAGTCGGCGTTCAGCCGCAGCATCCAGGCGCTGGAGCACAGCGTCGGCTGTCAGTTGGTCGATCGCGGGCGCAAGGAATTACCGCCGACCAAGCAGGGTCAGGTGCTGCTCGAACATGCGCGGCGACTGGTCAGCGGCGCGCAGCAGATGGCCAACGAGATCAGTCAGTTCAATGGGCTGGAGGCGGGCGAATTGCGCTTCGGTTGCGGCCCGGCGCCGGCAGCCGGATTGATCCCGCGCGCGATCGGCGCGTTCATCGGGCGCTACCCGAAAGCGCGGGTGCAATTTCAGGTCGATGACTGGCAGAGCCTGAGCAAACGCCTGCTCAGCGAAGAGTTCGAGTTCTTCGTCGCCGACACTCGCCACTTCGAAGCCGATCCGGATTACCTGACGTACCGTTTGCGGCCGCGCAAATGGCATTTCTGCTGCCGCGCCGGGCATCCATTAGCGGCATTCGAACGGGTTTCGGCCGAGCAATTGATGAGTTATCCACTGGCGGTGAGCCTTCGTCCGCCGAACCTGCGCAAGGTCATCGTCGACCTCAGCGGCCGACCGGATATCACCCCCAATGTCGAATGCGAAAACAGCTCAAGCCTGCTCGGCGTGGTGCTGCGTTCGGATGCCATCGGCATCGTTGGCGCGTATTCCGACGCACTGCATCAGGTCAAGGGCGAACTGGTGTGTTTGCGGATCGAGGGTTTGGCCGATGACCTGGAGGAGCTGTACACCCGTTATGGGATTGTCAGTCGGGCGGGGTATCGGTTGTCGCCGCTGGCCGAGGCGATGATTGAGCAGATCAAGGCGATTGATGCGGTGGATGAGGAGGTTTGTTCACTCGAAAATTTAGCTGTCTGAGCTACCGCTATCGCTGGCAAGCCAGCTCCCACAAGTTCCGGGTGTTCACACCATTTTGGCTTGGCGCAAATCCTGTGGGAGCTGGCTTGCCAGCGATGGTGCCGAAACAGTCACCGATGCATCCACTGCATAAAACCCATTCCCCAAATGCACTTGCCGAACACCCCCGCCGAAAGCGACAACCCTCGCCTGTCTTTCTGACCGGTGAATCCCATGTCCAACCCGCAAAACCCCGTGCGCAACGTGCTGTACATCATGTGCGATCAACTGCGCCGCGATTACCTGTCCTGCTACGGCCATCCGCATCTGCATACACCGAACATCGATCGTCTGGCCGCCGCCGGCGTGCGCTTCAGCCGTGCTTACACCCAGGGCACGATCTGCGGGCCGTCGCGGATGTCGGCCTACACCGGACGCTACGTCAGCAGCCATCAAGTGGCATGGAACGCGGTGCCGTTACCGCTGGATGAACTGACCATCGGCGATTACCTGCGCCCCCACGGCATTCGCACCGCGCTAGTCGGCAAGACCCACGCCACGGCCAACGTCGACGCCTTGCAGCGTCTGGCGATCAACCCGGACAGCGCGCAGGCCGAAGTGCTCAACGAGGTCGGTTTCGAACCGTACTTTCGCCACGACGGGATCTTCCCCGACGACCCGTTGTTCGCCGACAAACGCGAATCCGCGCCCTACACCCATTACCTGCGCGAGCAAGGCTTCGACGGGCGCAACCCCTGGCACGACTGGGCCAACGCTGCCGAAGGCGAGAACGGAGAAATCCTCAGCGGCTGGCACATGCGTCATGCGCATTTGCCAGCGCGAATTCCCGAGCAGTTCTCAGAGACTGTCTACACTACAAATCGAGCCATCGACTTCATCACCGAGCAAGGTGAGAAATCCTGGTGTTTACACCTCTCCTACATCAAACCGCACTGGCCCTATATCGTACCTGCTCCATACCACGCTTTGTACAGTACGAAATCGATTCTCGAAGCGGTCCGCGCGACGCCCTCCGAAGCCAGCAAACACCCCGTATACACGGCGTTTCGCCAGCATGAGGAAAGTCTCAACTTCTCCCGTGATTCAGTACGATTGAATGTAATCCCCACCTACATGGGCCTGATCAAGCAAGTGGATGACCAGCTCGGTCGGCTGTTCGATTTTCTGCAGAGCAACGGTCGTTGGGATGACACGCTGATCGTGTTCACCAGCGATCACGGCGACTTTTTGGGCGACCACTGGCTGGGCGAGAAGGAGTTTTTGCTCGAACAAGCGGTGGGCGTGCCGTTGATCGTGCGCGACCCGCGTGCGGCGGCGGATATCACTCGCGGCACGGTGGATGAGCGGCTGGCGGAGACAATCGATGCATTGCCGACGTTTCTCCAGGCCCTGGGTTTGCCGGGCGCCGAGCATCGGCTGGAGGGCCGCTCGCTGATCCCGCTGTTGCACGGCGAAAAACCTGATTGGCGCCGCTACGCCATCAGCGAATACGACTACGCCTTTCAGGCTCCGGCACGCGAGCGACTTGGCCAGCCGATCGACCGTTGCCGCATGACCATGGTGCGCAGCGAGCGCTGGAAATACCTGGCGTACGACGGCTTCCGGCCGCAGTTGTTTGACCTGCTGAATGATCCGCAGGAGTTGCACGATTTGGGTGACGATCCGGCGTACGCGCCGGTGCGCGAGGAGCACGCGGGGCACCTGTTTGAATGGGTGCGCGGGTTGAAGCGGCGGACCACGATCAGTCATCAGGAGATCGATTTGCGTGGGCAGCGGTTTCGCTATGGCGAGCCGGAGACCGAGAAGGTGGTGCAAATCGGTGTGTGGTAGTTAAAAGCATCGCTGGCAAGCCAGCTCCCACAGGTTTTGCGTTGTTCACATCCTTTGTGTCCGACACCAATCTCTGTGGGAGCTGGCTTGCCAGCGATGGAGCCTTATCAAACGCCGCCGATATCAAATCCCTTGATTGTTTGACTACGCTGCCCCGAAGCCCCGACCGGCACTTCCCCCTTGAGCGTCACCCGTCGCACGATGCGATCCTGGGTACCGTAATCATCAATCGCATAATGCTGCGTCGACCGGTTGTCCCAGATCGCCACATCACCGGTCTTCCAGCGCCAGCGCACGGTGTTTTCCTGACGAATCACATGGCTCTGCAACAAGCCGAACAGGTGCGCCGAATCGGCTTGCGAATAACCCTTGATGCGCTTGACGAAGTGCCCCAGCAGCAAGCTCTTCTCGCCGCTGATCGGGTGGACTCGCACTACCGGGTGCTCGGTCTCGTAGACGGTTGAAGTGAAGACCTTGCGATAGCGCTCCAACTTCTCCGCCGACACGTCTGGCTTGGCCCCGGCGTAGTCGTATTCGTTGCTGTGCACGGCGACCAGTTTGTCCGCCAGCTCGCGCAGCTCGCTCGGCAGTTCGTTGTAGGCGGTCGCGGTGTTGGCCCACAAGGTGTCGCCACCGAAGGCCGGGGCCACCACCGAGCGCAGGATCGAGGCTTTGGGGTAGGCGTCGACGAAGGTCACGTCGGTGTGCCAGGAGTTGGCGCGCTGGCCCTCGGCGCCGTCCAGTTCCAGCAGATAACGGGTGCCCTCACGCACCGGCACGGTCGGATGCGCCACGGGCTCGCCGAGCAGATGGGCGAAGGCTTCCTGGCGCTGATCGTCGAGCTGGGTCTGCTCGCGGAAGAACACCACCTTGTACTGGATCAGCGCCTGCTGAATGGCTTCGACGGTAGCGGCGTCCAATTCACCGGACAGGTGCACGCCACGAATCTCGGCGCCGATACGGCCGGCCACCGGATGGATTTCCAGCGCGTGGACAGCGGGTTTTACAGCGAGTGCGGCATTGCTCATGGGTAGACCCTCATCGACTGCTTGCGGTTGGGCGACAGCGAAACATGGCTCTATCTATATTCCATTTACATCTAATAGATATTCACATGCTTCGTTGACGGAATAAGAGCTTGCATTTAAAACCTCAAGCAACCCTCGTCGCAAATGCCTTCGAGCTATTTTTAGGATGCCGGGAAAGCATATGGATCTTCGCCAGTTGCGCTACTTCATCGCCCTCAACGAACACCGCAGTTTTGTCCGTGCGGCGGACGCAATGGGCATCACTCAACCGGCGTTCAGCCGCAGCATCCAAGGGCTAGAGCAAGAGTTCGGCTGCGTGCTGGTGGATCGCGGCAACAAGGATCTGCGCCCCACCCCCGAAGGCCAGGTGGTGCTGCAACACGCTCTGACCCTGGTGCAGGGCGCAGCGTTGCTCAGCGCCGAAGTGACGCAAATGACCAAGCTTGATGCCGGAGAGCTGCACTTTGGTTGCGGCCCGGCGCCAGCGGTGAAACTGGTGCCGGATGCGGTGGCGCAATTCATCAACGCGCACCCGAAAGTACGCACCTGTTTTCAGGTGGATAACTGGGAAAAACTCAGCCGCGCGCTGAGCCGTGAAGAGATCGAATTCTTCATCGCCGACATCCGCCATTTCGAGGCCGATCCAAACTTCCAGACCCAGGCCCTGACGCCCAAACGCGGGGTGTTTTTCTGCCGGCCCGGGCACCCGCTGCTGGCCAAGGAAAGCCTGTCGACCAACGACATGTTTGACTACCCGCTGGCGACCACGCTGATTCCGCCAGGGATTCGCAAACTGCTGGCGAACCTCAGCGGCCGGATCGATTTTTCGCCGACCATCGAGACCGAGCATTTCCCGGCGCTGGTGAAAGTGGTGCTGCAATCCAATGCGATTGGCGTCGGCACGGAAGAGGCGTTCGTCGAAGACATTGCCCAAGGTTCACTGGCGCTGCTGCACTGGCGCAACCTGCCGCAGAATCTGGAGAGCATGAATGCGCGCTGCGGGATTGTCAGTCGTACCGGGTTTCGCCTGTCGCCCGCAGCAAGAGCGATGATCGAGACGTTGGTGGCGGTGGATAAACAGGAAATCAGCGTCGCGGTTTGAAGATCAAAAGATCGCAGCCTTCGGCAGCTCCTACATGGGAATGCGTTCTCCTGCAGGCGTTGCCGAAGGCTGCGATCTTGTGATTTTAAAGCTTGGCCGCCGCCAGTTCAGGCACCACCCAATCACTGACCTTGAACGGTTTGCGGATCAGTTTCTGCTGCGCCGCCAGATCCACCGAGTCCTGCAATTTGCCGAGGAACACCGGGTCCAGCGTTGACGGGAACATTTCGCTGAGTTTCTGATCCTGCAGGTCCTGGGTCAGGATCAGCGGTGGATAACTCGCCAGCCCCGACACCAGTTGCACGTAGGCATCCTTGTTGTTGTCTTGGGTCAGCCAATCCGCGGCTTGCTGCTGCGCCTTGAGCAGCTTTGCCACGACCTGCGGATGCCCGTCGACAAACTTGCCGGTGCCCACCAGCACTGACTGCACACTGCCGGCCCCGCCCAGATCCTTGGTGTTCAGCGGCAATTCCGCCAGCCCCTTGGCTTGCAGGGCCGTCAACCCTGAACTGCCCCACGATGCGTCGATCTGTTTAGCCGCCAATGCCGCGACCGCTGCGTTGAAGTCGAGGTTGATCACCTTCAGATCCTTTTCGCTCAGGCCCTGACTGGCCAGCGCCGCATCAAACGACAACTGCGTGGCGGTGCCACGAAAGATCGCCACGCGCTTGCCCTTGAGATCCTGCAAAGTCTTGATCCCCGAACCCGGCACCACGCCCAGATATTGCTTCACGCCGCGCGCACTGGCGCTGAGCAAGCGTGTGTCGAGGCCGTTGGACTTGCCGATGATCGCCGCCAGGTCGCCCAGATACGCCAGATCGACCTGACCGTTGGCAAACGCCTCGTTGATCACCGGTCCGGCGCCCTTAAAGAAGCTCCATTGAATCTTGATGCCCTGATCGGCGAAAGCTTTTTCGAAGATCTGCCGATCACGCAGCACATCCACCACACCGCCGCCGCTGTGCTGGGTGCCGGCGCTCAGGTCAGGCACAGCGATCCGGATTTCCTTGAGCTCGTCGGCCTGCGCGGTAAACGCCAGCAGGCCCGCCAGTGCCGGAATGGCAAACAGACTGAAAACTCGTTTGAAGGGAAGGTTCATGGATGTAGCTCCTTGATCACGACAGGCGTTGAGGAACCGAAAGTAGGCCGAAGCGTGACCTTCGCTTAAATACTATAAATGCACATTTTTATAGCCATTAACGCTAAGCAAGCAACAGCGCGGGCTTCAGCGGCGTATGCATTAACAGCATCGAAAATATTCTTCGAATGCATTGGATGCGCGATGTTCTGGAAGCCTTAAATGGCGCTGCTTATCTCCAAATTCAATATTTTTGATATCGCTTATAACAATTTGTTTATAGCTAATACCACTGGAGATCGCAGCCTTCGGCAACTCCTACAGGGGCGAATTCACGGACGCGTCCCCCTGCAGGAGCTGCCGAAGGCTGCGATCTTTTGATCTTGCTCCCGATCCAACCCGACAACGGAGGTCACCCATGGCCCGTGATTCCCTGCTCAGCCTGCCGCTGCCCGCGCCGCCCCTGAAACGTCATCGGGCGTGGCCAAGCCTCAACCAACGCCTGTTGCCCTGGCTGCTGCCAGTCAGCCTGTTCGCTCTGTGGTGGCTGGCCGCGCGCAATCAATGGATGAGCGAACAGATTCTGCCGGCGCCATCGCTGGTGTGGAACAGCGCCATCGAGCTGTCCCAGGGCGAGCTGTGGAGTCATTTGTGGATCAGCCTGCAACGCCTGCTCTGGGGCTTGCTGGCCGGCATCTGCGCGGGTGCGGTGCTGGGTGCCGCACTGGGTTTCAGCCGGCGCCTCGAACGGTTGGTGTTTCCGACCTTCGCCGGTCTGGCACAGGTGCCAACGCTGGCGTGGATTCCGCTGTTCATGGTGTTTTTCGGCATCGGCGAAGTGTTGAAACTGGTGGTGCTGATCAAGGCCATCGTGGTGCCGGTGACCCTGCACACCTTGGTCGGCGTTCGAGATGCGCAACCGAAACTGCGCGAAGCCGCCGCCGTGTTGCGCCTGCCGTCGTACTTGCTGATCCGGCGTCTGGTGCTGCCCGCCGCACTGCCAGCGTTCATGGCCGGCGTACGCCTGGCCCTGGCCGCTGGCTGGACGTCCTTGCTGGCGGTGGAGCTGTTGGCGTCCAGCGAAGGCATCGGTTACCTGATGGTCTGGGCACGGCAACTGTTCATGCTCGACATCGTGTTCGTGTGCATCGTGGTTATCGGTGTGCTCGGCGTGGCGATGGATCGCGGCATCGGCTTGCTCGACCGCAAACTGGTGCACTGGCCGCACCCGGCCACCGCAGAAATCCGCGGTGGCCCGCGCTATGAAGGCTGGCAGCGGCTGCAACCGTGGCTGTTGCCGCTGAGCCTGATCGGTTTGTGGCAAGTGGCGAGCGATCAGCAATGGGTCGATGCGAACATCCTGGTCAGCCCGTTCGCGGTGCTGGAAACAACAAAAAACGGTTTGCTCGACGGCACGCTGATCAGCGGCATGGCCTTGAGTCTCGGTCGTACCCTTGGCGGCTTGCTGCTGGGCGGCGGACTCGGTTTCGCCCTCGGCTTGCTGTTGGGGCTTTCACGCACCAGCGAACGACTGCTCGGCCCGACCCTCGCCGCCCTGCGGCAGATTGCGATTTTCGCCTGGGTGCCGCTGCTCACCGCGTGGTTCGGTTTGGGTGAATTGGCGAAGTGGGTGTTCGTCGCCCTCGCCGCGTTCTTTCCGTTGTTCATCGCCACTCAGCGTAGCGTCGCCAGTCTCTCGCCACACCTGAATGAAGTCGCGCAGGTACTGCGCCTGAGCCTCGGCCAGCGCCTGCGCCGTCTGGTGCTGCCGGGCGCGGCGCCGGGGATTTTTGCCGGGCTGCGCCTGAGTCTGATCTACGCCTGGCTCGGCACCATCGGCGCCGAATACTTCATGCCGTCCAACGGCGGCATCGGCAGCCAGATGATCGGCGCCCAACAACTGCTGCGCATGGACCTGATCATGGCCGGAATGCTGCTGGTCGGCCTCACCGGCGCCCTGCTCAACCTCATCGGCCAACGCCTGGAAATTCGCGCCACTCGCTGGAGACACGCATGAACGCACCGATTGTCAGCTTCACCCACGTAGGCAAATCCTTCGACGTCGACGGTTTCGAACTGGAGGCGATTCGTGAATTCAACCTCGACATCGCCGAGGGCGAATTCGTCGCCATCGTCGGGTCCAGCGGTTGCGGCAAATCCACCTTGCTGCGTTTGCTGGTGGGCCTCGACACGCAGTTTCGCGGGCAGATCAGCGTCGATGGCAAAGCCGTCAGCGGCATCGGTAGCGAGCGCGGCATCGTATTTCAGGAGCACCGTTTGTTCCCGTGGCTGACGGTGGCCGACAACATCGGTCTCGGTCTGGTCAACGAACCACTGAGCGCCGCCGAAAAGCAGCAGCGCATCAACGATTTCATTGAGCTGGTCGGCCTGCGCGATTTCACCCGGGCCTATCCGCACCAGCTCTCCGGCGGCATGGCGCAGCGCGTGGCGATTGCTCGCGGACTGGTCGCCAGCCCACGGATTCTGCTGCTCGACGAACCCTTCGGCGCACTCGATGCGCTGACCCGCCAGCAGATGCAGGACGAACTGCTGGCGATCCGCGACCGGGCAAAAATCACCACGATTCTGGTCACCCACGACGTCGAGGAAGCGATCTTCCTCGCCGACCGCGTGGTGGTAATGGAGCCGCGTCCGGGACGGATCAAGCAGGTGGTCGACATCGCCTTGCCGCATCCACGTCAGCGCAGCAGTTTCGACTTCCATCAGTTGCGTGAAGAACTGCTGCACGAACTGACCAGTGACGACCATTACCAACCGAGCCTGCCGGTGCAGATCCGCGATCTGCCGCTGTCGTTCATTGCCTATTGAGAGGAGCTGTATCGATGCCGCAACGCCCCAACTTTCTGGTGATTCTGGCCGACGATCTCGGCTTTTCCGATATCGGCGCCTTCGGTGGCGAAATCGCCACGCCGAACCTCGACGCGCTGGCCAACAATGGCCTGCGCCTGACCGATTTCCACACCGCACCGACCTGCTCGCCAACGCGTTCGATGCTGCTGACCGGCACCGACCACCACATCGCCGGCATCGGCACCATGGCCGAAGCGCTGACCCCGGAACTGATCGGCAAACCGGGTTATGAGGGCTACTTGAATGACCGCGTGGTCGCCCTGCCCGAGCTGCTGCGCGAGGCCGGTTATCAGACCCTGATGAGCGGCAAATGGCACCTCGGCCTGACGGCTGAGCTGGCACCGCAGGCCCGTGGTTTCGAGCGTTCGTTCTCGCTGCTGCCGGGGGCGGCCAACCACTATGGTTTCGAGCCGACTTACGACGAACACACCCCTGGCCTGCTGAAATCGACGCCAGCGCTGTACATCGAAGACGACACCTTTATCGATGAGCTGCCCAAGGATTTCTACTCGTCGGACGCCTTCGGCGACAAGCTGCTGCAGTATCTCAAGGAGCGCGATCAGAGCCGGCCATTCTTCGCTTATCTGCCCTTCTCCGCACCGCACTGGCCGTTGCAGGCACCGGCCGAGGTAGTCGAAAAATACCGTGGCCGCTATGACGCCGGTCCCGAAGTCCTGCGTCTGGAACGCCTGGAAAAACTCAAGGCGCTGGGCCTGATCGAGCCGGATGTCGAGCCGCATCCGCTGATTCAACTGAATGCACAATGGGCTGCGCTAAGCGCTGAGCAACGACAGATTTCCGCGCGAGCCATGGAGGTCTACGCGGCGATGGTCGAGCGCATGGACTGGAACATTGGCCGGGTGGTCGATTACCTGCGCCAGCAGGGCCAACTCGATAACACCTTCATCCTGTTCATGTCCGATAACGGCGCCGAGGGTGCGCTACTGGAAGCGTTCCCCAAGTTCGGCCCGGAACTGCTGACGTACCTCAACCAGCATTACGACAACAGCCTCGACAACATCGGACGTGCCAATTCCTACGTCTGGTACGGACCGAGCTGGGCGCAGGTGGCGACCGCGCCGTCACGGCTGTTCAAGGCGTTCACCACCGAAGGCGGGATTCGCGTACCGGCGCTGCTGCACTATCCGCAATTGCCAATCAAAGGGCAGATCAGCCACGGTTTCGGTACGGTGATGGACATCACCCCAACGATTCTCGATCTGGCCGGCGTGCGCCATCCGGGCAAGCAATGGCACGGCAAACCGGTGGCGCCGCTGCGCGGTAAATCATGGCTGGGCTTTTTGTCTGGCGAGACGGTGCAGGTGCATGACGAGCACACCGTCACCGGCTGGGAATTGTTTGGCCGCCGGGCGATTCGCCAAGGGTCGTGGAAGGCGGTGTGGATCCCCGGGCCGGTGGGGCCGGCGACCTGGCAGCTGTATGAATTGAGCAGTGATCCGGGGGAGATTCATGATCTGGCGTCGAGTCAGCCGGACAAGCTCAACACCTTGATCGGGCATTGGCAGAAATATGTGGAGGAGACTGGGGTGATTCTGAGTGCTTCGCCGTTTCAGCCGGACTGAAACGGCCAGAACCACCGCTATCGCTGGCAAGCCAGCTCCCACAAGGTTCAATGTCGTTCACAAATCCTTTGAATGACGCTGAAACCTGTGGGAGCTGGCTTGCCAGCGATACGGCCCTCAAACTCAGCCATCAAGCCCTGGCAGTACGCACCTCTTCCTGCACCACCTCATCCCGACGAACAAAACGGTTAGCCCGCCCAAACGTGCCGAAATCATTGAACCGCACGCCCACCTCACGCATCACCTTGTGCGCCACCGGCACGGTCATCTGCCGGATGTAAAACGGTTCCTTCACCACGAAATGATGAATGCCGTGGCTGCTGCCGAAGTTGAAGCAGAACGCCTGCAGCGGCCACAGCCACCACGGATTGAGCACTTGGCATTGCTGCAGCACGTTGCCCGCCTCAATGTCGCCGTAGTAATGCATGTTCGAGCTGATGAAGTGCAGGCAAAAGGTGCGCAGCACGTTCGGGCCGATGATCACCACTGCCGCGATGTCGATCACCTGCATCACTGACAACGTGGTCGCCGACCATTCGATCGGCGAACCCACGAGGTAAGCCACGCCATTTGCCGCGTGGAAGCCGAGAAACACGTACCACGCGCCCCAGTGCAGCAGCGCCAGTGGCGCATAGACTTTCAGGGTGCGTTTGATGATGTTGATTTTGTGGGCCCAGGTCTTGGCCCGCAGCATGCGGATGAACGCCGACATGACGTTGTCGCCGACCATCAGCAACCGCGCAAAACCCCATGGTTCGCCGTTGGTGATTGCGCGCTCTTCCATGTCGGTTTCAGTGCCGGACACCTTATGGTGATTGAGGTGCAGATGGCGGCGGATCCACGGATTGATCGTGCTCGGCCGCGCCAGCCACACCAGGCCCATCATCAGGTTGTGCGGCAGCCGTTGTTTGCGGAAATACATGCTGTGGATCAGGTCGTGCTCCAGCTCGTGGGTCAGGGAGGCGAAAAACGCGTTGAGCAACAGGCACACCCACCACGCCATATGGCCAGTGATGTACAGCGTCGCCGAACCGATCATCCCGGCCAGGGCAAAAGCCAGAATCCCCGCACCGAGAGCGTCCTGATGCTGCAGGATCGGGTAGCGCTCACGCAGTTCGACGCCTTTGGCCAGCACCACTTCGCGAATATGCGCTGATCGCTGGGCAGCATTGTGTCGCTGGGGACTTGCAGAAGTACGGTCCATGCTTCCATCCTCTGTTTATTGATGTTCGCATCCTGCCCTGCGAACGCTTTATTGATGGTAGCCGTGAACGCCAACCTGTTGACCGGAAGCGCCAATCAGCATGAAGGAACCGACCTCACTCGCCAGCTGGACCCGTGCCTTGCGCAAGCAACTCGATGCGCTGGGGCTGGACAGTATCGGCCTGTGCCAACAGGCCGGGCTCGACCCACAGTTGATGGACGACCCGAACGCGCGCTATCCGTTGTCCGGCACCACGCGCCTGTGGCAACTGGCGGTGCAGTTCAGCGGGGATCCGGCGATCGGCCTGCGAGTGTCGCGGTTCGTCAGCCCGACCACGTTCCATGCGCTCGGTTACGCGCTGGTGGCCAGTGGCAGCCTGCGTGAGGTGTTCGAGCGCATCGTGCGTTATCACCCGGTGGTCAGCGATGCGCTGGAACTGGAGCTGAGCCGCAGCGACGACCGCTATCTGTTTCGTCTGAAGATTCCGTCAGGCAATCCGGCGCCGGCTTTCGAAGCCATCGACGCGTTTGCCGCGATCTATGTGCGCACCTGCCGCAATCGCCTCGGTCGCGACTACGCACCGCTGGCGGTCTACCTGCGCCGCCCGGAACCCTCCGATGCACATCAGTGGCACAAAGTGTTCCGCGCCCCGGTGCATTTTTCCTGCGCCGAGGATCGCCTGGAGTTCTCCCTTACCGACTTCGACAGCCACCTCGACGACGCCAACCCGGAACTGGCCGAACACAACGAAGCGGTGCTCAAGCGCACCCTGGCCCAGCTCCAACCGCTGACCTGGGAGCGCAAGGTGCGCGACGCCATCGAAGAACAACTGCCCGAAGGCGAACCTAGCGCCGAGCGCATCGCCCAGGCCTTGCACCTGAGCCTGCGCAGCCTGCAACGGCATCTGGCGGACGAGGGCTGTCGCTTCGACACGCTGCTCAACGAGAGCCGCGAAAACCTTGCGCTGCTGCACCTGCGCGATCCGCAATGTTCGTTGAGTGAAGTCAGTTACCTGCTGGGATTTGCCGACACCAGCAGCTTCAGCCGCGCGTTCAAACGCTGGACGGGAATGACGCCGGGGCAGTTTCGCGATCAGTTGCGCTGATTGATCCGGAATGTGTGCTGAACCTACTGGCCTCTTCGCGGGCAAGCCCGCTCCCACAGTGTCCGTGTCGTACTCAAAGCTCATGTACGCCCGATATCCTGTGGGAGCGGGCTTGCCCGCGAAGGCGCCCGTCAGACAACCTCAAAACCCAGCTCGAACACCGTACCTGCAGCATCACTGCTCACCCGCACCCGCCCGCCATGCAACTGCATGATCGACTGCACAATCGCCAGCCCCAGCCCACCCGAATCTCCAGGCTGCGCCCGTGAAGGGTCGACGCGATAGAAGCGGTCGAACAGTTTGCCCAGATGTTCTGGCGCAATCACCGGGCCGTGGTTGTGTACCTGCAACCAACACACACCCGCCTCATCACGGCGGCGCAGGCTGATCGGCGTGCCTTCATCGGCGTGGCGCACCGCGTTGGCCAGCAGATTACCCAGGGCGCGTTGCAGCAGTTGCTGGTCGGCCAACAGTTCGCCGTGCAGCTGGTTTTCCAGGCGCAACTGGCGATCATCGGCCAGGGCTTCGAAGTAGTCGCACAGCTCGCTGCCGAGGCTGTGCAGATCCAGGGTTTGCAAGTCGAGCGCGCGCTCCGCCTGTTCGGCGCGGGCGAGGAACATCAGGTTTTCGGCCATGCGCTTGAGGCGTTCGAATTCTTCCATGTTCGAGGCCAGCAGCTCCTGATACTCCGCCGTGCTGCGCGGATGGTTCAGCGCCTGACCGTTGCTGGCGAGCAAGGTGTGCAACGGGGTGCGGATCTCATGGGCCAGATCGGCGGAAAACTGCGACAGCCGCTGCACGCTGTCGTCCAGCCGCGCGAGCATGCCGTTGAGCGCCTGCACCGGTTCGAGCAGTTCGGCGGGGGTGCCGCTGGCGGGCAGACGCTGGTCGAGGCTGCGCAGATCAATGCCGCGCACCGCCGCGCTTAACTGGCGCAACGGTTGCAGGCCACGGCGCAGCAGCACCAGCCCCAGCGCGAACGCCAGCAACGCACCGAGCCCGACGGCCAGGTACAGGCGCAAGCGATAACTGGCGAGCATCTGTTCCCGTTCAGTGAGCACCTTGCCGGCGATCACCGTCAGCGGCTCGCCGTTCGGCCCTTGAGCGTCACCGGACAACAGCGCCAGCTCGGCGCCGTCCGGCGCCTGCCAGGTCAGCACATCGCGACGCTGCGGCGTTTGCTCGCGTGCGATTGCGTTCAATGGCGGCAACTCACGCTGGCGCGGATTGATCGCGATCACGTTCGAGCCATCGGCGCGCCGCACCAGCAACAGGCTGTCGAGGTTACCGAGCATGTTCTGATAGAGACGTGGCCGCGCCTGTAAAGCGCCGAGGCTATCGCTGTCGGCGAGCAAGGCGCGCACTTGCTCCAGGCGGCCAAGCAACGCCAGATCATCCCGGTAGGCGATCTCCGAGTCGAGCGAGCGGTAGAGAAACACACCGATCGCACTCAACACCCACGCGCAGACCACGGCGAACGCCAGCGCCAGACGCCAGGCGATCGACCTAGACCGCATCGTCGGGCGCCTCCAGCTGATAGCCGACGCCGCGCACGGTGTGAATCAGTTTCGGCATGAACGGGTCATCGACCTTGGCCCGCAGGCGGCGCACCGCGACTTCGACCATGTTGGTGTCGCTGTCGAAATTGAGGTTCCACACCTGCGAGGCGATCAGCGTGCGCGACAGCACTTCGCCCTGGCGACTGGCGAGCAGTTGCAGCAGGGCGAATTCCTTGTTGGTCAGGGCAATGCGCTGGCCGCCGCGACTGACTCGACGCCGCAGCACGTCGATTTCCAGATCGGCGATGCTGTAGGACTCGGCCTCGCGCAATGGCCCGCGGCGCAGCAGCGTACGCACCCGCGCGAGCAACTCGGCGAAGGCGAAGGGTTTGAGCAGATAGTCGTCGGCGCCGAGTTCGAGGCCGCGTACGCGGTCTTCGATGGCATCCTTGGCGGTCAGGAACAACACCGGCGTGGCGCCGCGCTGGCGGATCAGTTGCAGCAATTGCCAGCCATTGAGGCCCGGCAGCATCACGTCGAGGATGATCAGGTCGTATGCCTGCTGCTCGATGAAATAGCGCCCATCGAGGCCATTGAGCGCCACGTCCACGGCAAACCCCGATTCGCCCAGGCCCTTGGCCAGGAAATTCGCGGTTTTGGCTTCATCTTCTACGACCAGCAAACACATGGCACACCTCGATTGATCAGGCACACAGGCTAGGCGCCTTCGACGGCGTTGCCCATTACAAACTTGTAATCCGACTGACGGGGTTCTGACGAAGAGCGGCGGCTAAGGTGATGTCCTTCGCTTTCGGAGCCTGTTCATGACCGTCAAATACCTTGCAGCCAGCCTCGCCCTCGGCCTCAGCGCCAGCGCTTTCGCCGCCCCTGAACTGCCGCGTCACGCTGACCTCGACCTGAAAACCGCACGCCTGCTGGCCGACACAGCACTGAGCCATTGCACCGCGACGGTATCGGTGCTCGACCGTGGCGGCAACGTGCTGGTGACCCTGCGCGGCGACGGCATCGGCCCGCACAATACCGCGGCCAGCCAGCGCAAGGCCTACACCGCGCTGTCGACGAAAACCCCGACCCGGCTGTTCGCCGAGCGCGCCCGCAGCAACCCGGAAACCGCCAATCTCAACACCCTCGACGAGCTGTTATTGCTTGGCGGCGGGATCCCGTTGTTCGCCGGCAATGAGTTGGTCGGCGCCATGGGCGTGGCCGGTTCCGGCGGCGGCGAGCAGGACGAAAACTGTGCCATCAAGGCCGCCGAAAAGGCCGGCCTGACCCTTACCCGTTCCCAATAAGGAGACTGACCATGACCACCCTGCGCATGACCTTCGCCGCACTCGGCCTGAGTGCCTTCTCCGGCCTGGCGCTGGCCGCCGGCAATCCACTGAGCGTGCACGTGCTCAACCTGGAAAACGGCCTGCCCTCCCCGGGCGTCAACGTGACGCTGGAAAAACACGTCGGCCAGAACTGGCAGCCACTGGCCCAGGGCACCACCAACGAACAGGGACGCATCGCCGAACTGTTTCCGGCCAAACAGCCTTTCGAAGCGGGCGAATATCGGGTGGTGTTCAAGACCGGCGAGTATTTCGAAAAGAACAAGCGCGAGACGTTTTTCCCGGAGATCCCGGTGATTTTCCAGGTGAAGCAGACTGACCAGCACTACCACATCCCGTTGCTGCTCAGCCCTTACGGTTTCTCGACCTATCGCGGCTCGTAAGCCACACTCCTGCAGGTTCTGTGGTTTGCCTCAAAGATCATGGATAGTTGAGAACCCTGTGGGAGCTGGCTTGCCAGCGATGGCATCAGTTCAGCAAGCATGCATGTCGACTGATGCACCGCAATCGCTGGCAAGCCAGCTCCCACAGTGGAATGGTGTGAGTTTTCAGACAGTGGCGACGGCGCGCAATCGCTCGGCATCGAGAATCTCGATCTCGCCATACCCCAACCCGATAATCCCCTGCCCCTGTAAGTCTTTGAGGATCTGATTGGTAGTCTGGCGTGACAGCGAGAGCATCGACGCCAGTTGTTCCTGAGGCAATTGCAGGACCCGGCGTGGCGCATCGATTTCACCGTAGCCCTCGGCGATCATCAGCAATCGATGCGCCAGGCGAGCCGGGGCCGGCAGCAGGCTCAACTGTTCGAGGTTGATAAAGGTCAAGCGCAGTTTGTGGCTCATCAGCAATGCCAGATGGCGCCAGTACACCGGTTGTTCATCGAGGATTTTCAGCAGCGTGGCCTGCGGGATATTCAGCAGCGTGCACGGCCCGACTGCATACGCATCGTGAGTGCGCGGCTGGCCATCGAACAGGCAGATTTCGCCGAACCAGTGCGGTGCCTCGACCAGGCTCAGCAACGCCTCTTTGCCCTGTTCGCTCACTGCGCCGATGCGGATCGCGCCGTCGAGCACCGCGTACAACCCGCAGGGCGGATCACCGCGCTGGAACAAGCGCTGCCCCGCCGTCAGCCGCCGCTCCCGGGCCGCCGCCAGCAGACTATCCTGAAAGGATGTCGGCAGATGACTGAACCATTGCCCGGTCATCAGCCGTGAACGCTTATCCATGAACACTCCCAATTGTCGCCTGCCTGACAGAGCGAACACCGAACCCGAGGCATGCTGCACGCACCCTACAGGAGGAACAACAATGAAAAGCCTCGTCGACCATCTCAGTCAATACGCCGCCTACCACCGCGACCCGCGCAACATCGCCAGCCACTTTATCGGCATTCCGCTGATCGTGGTGGCGGTGGCCGTTTTATTGTCGCGACCAGCGTGGTCACTGGGCGGCTTGTGGATCTCTCCGGCGGTGCTCTTGGCGCTGGCCTCGGCATGGTTTTATCTGCGCCTGGAAGTAAAACTCGGCGTGTTGATGACGGTGCTGATGGGCCTGTCGGTCTGGGCCGGACATGCATTGGCGCAGCAGAGCACGATGGTCTGGCTCAGCAGCGGGCTGGCGATGTTTGTGATTGGCTGGGTGATCCAGTTTGTCGGGCACCACTACGAGGGGCGCAAACCGGCGTTTGTCGATGATGTCAGCGGGTTGATTGTCGGGCCGCTGTTTGTCGTGGCCGAAGTGGCGTTCCTGCTGGGAATGCGCCACGAGTTGAAAGCGCAGATCGAGGCGCGGGCGGGGGCGGTGCGGGTCAATCCGAATCGCAATGCGGCGGCTTAGGCCGCTTTAAAAGATCGCAGCCTGCGGCAGCTCCTACAGGAGAAACGCATTCCAATGTAGGAGCTGCCGCAGGCTGCGATCTTTTGACTTTAGAGGCTGGCGACTTTCTGCCAGACCTTCGGCTTGAAGAACAGGGTTTCACCCTTGGCCAGACCGATCAGGCTGTCGTGATCCTTCACCACTTCAGCCTCGATCAGGTCCGTCTGCCCTTCCACCTTCAGCGTCACCCGCGTGGTCGCGCCCAGCGGCCGGATATCGCGCACTTCAGCGGCGTGGTGATCTTCCAGCTCATGTTTGGACAACGACACTTCGTGCGGACGGAACAGCACGTGGTTGTCGTCGCTGAGCAACAAGCGGTTGGAGTCGCCGAGGAAGTGATAAACGAAGTCGCTGGCCGGGTTTTCGTAGACGTCACCCGGTGAGCCGATCTGTTCGATCACGCCTTTGTTCATCACCACGATGCGGTCGGCGACTTCCATCGCTTCTTCCTGGTCGTGGGTCACGAATACCGAGGTCAGGTTGATGTCTTCGTGCAGGCGCGCCAGCCAGCGGCGCAGCTCTTTGCGCACCTTGGCGTCGAGGGCGCCGAACGGCTCGTCGAGCAGCAGCACTTTCGGTTCAACCGCCAGCGCGCGCGCCAAAGCGATACGTTGACGCTGACCGCCGGACAGTTGCTCCGGATAGCGATCCGACAACCAGTCCAGTTGCACCATGTTCAGCAGCTCATGCACCTTGGTCGCGATCTGGCTTTCGCTCGGGCGCTGGTTTTTCGGTTTCATGCGCAGGCCAAACGCGACGTTGTCGAACACCGTCATGTGCCGGAACAGCGCGTAGTGCTGGAACACGAAACCGACGTTGCGATCACGCACGTCGTGGCCGGAGACGTCTTCGCCGTGAAACACGATGTTGCCCTGATCCGGGGTTTCCAGGCCGGCGATGATCCGCAGCAGCGTGGTCTTGCCGCAGCCGGACGGGCCGAGCAGCGCCACCAGTTCACCGCTCTGAATGTCCAGGCTGATGTTGTCCAGCGCCTTGAACGCATTGAAATTCTTGCTGACGTTACGCACTTCGATCGACATGAATTATTCCTCCGCGGCGCTGGCGCGCAGGCGGTTGATACGGTTTTCGCTCCACTGCTTGAGCAGCAGGATGAAGAGCGCCAGGATCAGCAACAGGCTCGCCACGGCAAACGCGGCCACGTGGTTGTATTCGTTGTAGAGGATCTCGACGTGCAGCGGCAAGGTGTTGGTCACCCCGCGAATGTGCCCGGAGACCACCGACACCGCACCGAACTCACCCATGGCCCGCGCGGTACACAGCACCACGCCATAGATCAGGCCCCACTTGATGTTGGGCACGGTGACGTGCCAGAACATCTGCCAGCCGTTGGCGCCAAGCAGCCGCGCGGCCTCCTCTTCCTGCGTGCCCTGTTCCTGCATCAGCGGGATCAGCTCACGGGCCACAAACGGCACGGTGACGAAGATCGTCGCCAGCACAATGCCCGGCAGGGCGAAGACGATCTGGATGTCGTGATCCTGCAGCCACGGCCCGAACAGGCCCTGCGCACCGAACATCAGCACGTAGACCAGACCTGCGATCACCGGCGACACCGAGAACGGCAGGTCGATCAGCGTCACCAGCATGCTCTTGCCGCGAAACGAGTATTTGCTCACACACCATGCGGCGCTGACGCCGAACACCAGGTTCAGCGGCACCGAAATCAGCACGGCGATCACCGTGAGTTTCAGCGCCGACAGCGCGTCCGGTTCAAAGATCGCGGTGAAGAAGGCGCCAAGGCCGTTTTTCAGGCCCTGCGAGACCACGATGAACAGCGGCAATACCAGAAACAGGAAAAAAATCAGCCAGCCAAGGCCGATCAGGATTCTGCGCGAAGTGGCACTGCCACGCCGCGCAGCGTTGGCCGAGGACGCGGCCGCAATAGACGATTGGGACATGGTTCGCGCCTCCTTATGGGGTTTCGATGCGCCGCTGCAGCAAGTTGATCAGCAGCAACAGGACGAAGGAAACCACCAGCATCAGCACGCCGATGGACGTGGCACCGGTGTAATCGTACTGGTCGAGTTTGACCATGATCAGCAGCGGCAGGATCTCGGTTTTCATCGGCATGTTGCCGGCGATGAAAATCACCGAACCGTACTCGCCGACACCCCGGGCAAAGGCCAGGGCAAATCCAGTCAGCCACGCTGGCAACAGCGCTGGCAGGAGGATATGGCGGAACACCTGCAACGGTTTCGCACCGAGGCACGCGGCAGCTTCTTCGACTTCACGGGGAATGTCAGCCAGTACCGGTTGCACCGTGCGCACCACGAACGGCAGGGTCACGAACGTCAGCGCCAGGGTGATGCCCAACGGGGTGTAGGCGATCTTGAAACCGAGGTCGGCGGCAAACTGGCCAACCAGCCCGGTCGGGGTGTACAGCGCGGTCAGGGCAATACCGGCCACCGCCGTCGGCAGGGCGAACGGCAGGTCGATCATCGCGTCGATGACCTTGCGCCCCGGGAAGGTGTAGCGCACCAGCACCCAGGCCAGCAGCGTGCCGATGATGCCGTTGATGATCGCGGCACACAGCGCGGTGCCGAAGCTCAGCTTCAGAGCAGCCAGCACGCGCGGTGCGGAGATGATCGTCCAGAACTGATCCCAGGTGAGTTGGGCGGCGTGGACGAACATCGCCGCCAGCGGGATAAGCACAATCAGGCTGAGGTACACCAAGGTGTAACCCAGCGTCAGCCCGAAGCCGGGTATGACGGGGGAGATACGACGCGACATAAAAGTCCTTGGTTAAAAACGCATCAATGTGGGAGCGAGCCCTGTGGTGAGGGGATTTATCCCCGACCGACTGCGAAGCAGTCGCAAAACCAGAGTTCGCGGTAGATTTGATTCACCGCAAAAGTCGGCGTTGGGGCTGCTGCGCAACCCATCGGGGATGAATCCCCTCACCACAAAGGCTCACTCCCACATCTCAAGTGCCTGAACTTCAGGCTCATTGTGGGTCAGATTACTGCGCTTGGTAGATCTGGTCGAACACGCCACCGTCGTTGAAGAATTTCGGCTGCGCGGATTTCCAGCCGCCGAAGTCCTTGTCGATGGTCACCAGTTCCAGTTTCGGGAACTGCTGGGCGTACTTCGCCGCCACGTCCTTGTCACGCGGACGGTAGAAGTTCTTCGCGGCGATCTCCTGACCGGCCGGGCTGTACAGGTGCTTCAAATAAGCTTCAGCGATCTGCTCGTTGCCTTTTTTCTCGGCGTTCTTGTCGACCACCGCCACCGGTGGCTCGGCAAGGATCGACAGCGACGGCACGACGATGTCGAACTTGTCAGCGCCGCCGTCTTCTTTCAATGCCAGGAACGCCTCGTTTTCCCAAGCCAGCAACACGTCACCCTGACCGTTGTTGACGAAGGTGATGGTCGAGCCACGAGCGCCGGTGTCCAGTACCGGAACGTGCTTGAACAAGGTCTGCACGTACTCTTTGGCTTTTTCTTCGCTGCCGCCGTTGGCTTTCAGGCCGTAGGCCCACGCGGCGAGGAAGTTCCAGCGCGCACCGCCGGAGGTTTTCGGGTTCGGGGTGATCACCGAAACGTCGTTCTTGATCAGGTCGCCCCAGTCCTTGATGCCTTTCGGGTTGCCCTTGCGCACCAAGAACACGATGGTCGAGGTGTACGGGGTGCTGGCATCCGGCAGACGCTTCTGCCAGTCGGCCGGCAGGGTCTTGCCAAGCTTGGCGATTTCGTCGATGTCGCCGGCCAGCGCCAGGGTCACCACGTCGGCGCGCAAACCGTCGATCACCGCACGGCCCTGCTTGCCAGATCCGCCATGGGATTGCTGGATTTTCACGGTGTCGCCGGCGTGATCTTTCTGCCAGAACTTGATGAATTCGGCGTTGTAGTCCTGATACAGCTCGCGCGTCGGGTCATACGACACGTTGAGCAGTTCGTAATCCTTGGCAACTGCAGAACCGGCAAACACGGCACTGGCCAGGGCGGCCAAAGCGTAACGGCGAATCGACGACATGGTGAAAGCTCCTGGAATTCTTGGTGGTGGCTTTTTCTTATGTATTTCGGAAATCGGGGTGCCGGTTCAAAGGTCGCAGCCTGCGGCAGCTCCTACACAGCCCCCTGTAGGAGCTGCCGCAGGCTGCGATCTTTTGATCTTCAAATCAGCTCGGTTTGTTACCCGGCTGCTGCAGACGGAATTTCTCTTTGCGTTCGATCTGCACGACCTGGGCGTTGTGCACAGTGATCTCCACCGCGCCGAAACGCAGATCGCGCAGGGCGCTCTGGATTTCCCGCAAGATGGTGCTTTCGTCCTGACCGTCAACGCTGCGAAGGGATGCGCTCATGGTGCTGCTCCTTTGAATGGGATATGCCTGGCAGTGGGCGGCACTGCGTTCGGCGTGGGAGCAATATAAGAGAGCTGTGGATATTCTTAAAAAGACTATTTAAGAATGTTTATATAACTGGAAAACATTATCTGACGGGCCGAGGGTTTGCGCGGTGTTCACTGAGTTTGAAGACTGTATGAAACCCTGTGGCGAGGGGATTCATCCCCGATGGACTGCGTAGCAGTCCCTGTTTTTCAGGGCCGCTGCGCGACCCATCGGGGATAAATCCCCTCGCCACAGGTTTGGTGTCAGCCAGAGCAGGACTGTTAACCGATAACAGGGGCTTTGCCCCAATCAATCTCCCCCGCCGGCACCGGCCGCCCAAACCAGTAGCCCTGTCCCAGATCACAGGCCTGCTCCAGCAGAAACGCCGCCTGCTCGGCCTGCTCGATCCCTTCGGCATGCACCTGCATGCCCATACTCCGGGCCAGCGCGATGATCACCCGAACGATCGCGGCGTCGTCCTCGTCCCACGGCAACCCGGCGACAAAACCCTGATCGATCTTGAGCTTCTGCACCGGCAGGCGCTTGAGCCGCAACAGGGATGAGTAGCCGGTACCGAAATCGTCAATGGCCAGGCGAATCCCCAGTTCACGCAAATGATGCATTTGCTCCAGCGCCACTTCCGGATCATCCATCACCGCGCTCTCGGTGACTTCCAGTTCCAGAAAGGCCGGATCCAGACCGGTCTCGTGCAGCACCTGCGCCACCTGCTGGTACAGCTCACGCCGGGCGAACAACCGCGACGACACGTTCACCGCGACGAACGACAGCACGACCCCGGCCTGCTGCCAATGGCACATCTGCGAACACGCCTGGCGCATCACCCAGGCGTCGATTTCAGCAATCATCCCGGTGCGCTCGGCAATCGGAATGAATTCCGCCGGCGACACCAGCCCGCGCTGTGGATGCTGCCAGCGCACCAGCGCTTCGACACCAATCAGGCGACTGCTGCGCAAATCGTGAACAGGCTGGTAGTAGACCCGCAGTTCCTGTTGCTCCAGCGCGCGGCGCAGCTCGAAAGCGAGCTCGACCCGTTGCTGCGCGTGGGCGGTCAGCTCTTCGGTGTACAACGCGTAACCGTTGCGGCCGCTGCTCTTGGCCTTGAACAGCGCGGCGTCGGCATTGCGCAACAACTGATCGGCACTCAACGCGTCGCTGGGGAACAGGCTGATGCCGATACTGGCGTTGATGAACAGCTCGTGCCGGTCGATGCGGAATGGCTCCTTGAGCGCATCAAGAATGCGTTGCGCCAGTGCTGCCGCCTGAACCAGTTGTGGACAACTCTCCGCCAGCACCGCGAACTCATCACCGCCAAGCCGCGCCAGAGTAATCCCGGGGCCGAACAGCTCCTGCAGGCGCGCCGCCACCGCTTTGAGCAGGCGATCGCCGATGTTGTGCCCGAGGCTGTCGTTGATCATCTTGAAGTGATCCAGATCGATCATCAGCAAGGCGCAGCCGCGCTTGTGGATCTGCGCCGACGCCAGTGCCTGCTCGGCGCGGTCGCTGAACAACAGGCGATTGGGCAAGTCGGTCAGCGGGTCGTGGTGGGCGAGGTGCTTGAGTTCGTGTTCAGAGTCCTTGATCGCACTGATGTCGGAAAACACCGCCACGTAGTGGCTGAGACGGCCCTGATCATCGTGAATCACGCGGATGGTCTGCCACTGTGGATAAATCTCGCCGCTCTTGCGCCGGTTCCAGATCTCCCCGCTCCATTCGCCCTCGCTCTCCAGCGTGGCGAACATCGCCTGATAAAAGCCCGGCGGATGATGACCGGACTTGAACAGGCTCGGCTGGTGGCCGAGAACTTCCTCGTACTGGTAGCCGGTGATTTCCATGAACGCACGGTTGACGTGCACGATCAGACCCTCGCGGTTGGTCACCAGCACGCCCTCGCGGGTGCAGTCGAATACCGCGGCGGCCTGGCGCAGGCGTTCACGGTCGGCCTGCCGCTCGCGTAACCGCGCACCGATGCCGAGAAATTCGCACAATCTGGCCCGCGCGAGGAAGATCAGCCCCGCGCTGACGGCAGCCCAGACGTAACCGTTGATCAGTTGCCATCGCTGCAGATCGACAGACTCATCAAAGAAACTGTTCAATAAGTAACCAGTGCCCTGCAGCCAGATAACAGCAAGCAACAGGTAAAGCAGCGCTGCACGCAGGGCATCGCGGTAAGTGGCAGGCATTCGGCTGTCCATGTCCCTACAAAAAAGGTTGGAATTATAGGTCAAGAAACATCCAGCGACTCTTATCTGAAAGGGCGACTGGTTTTATCTGTGTGCTTGGTGATAATGCAACGGCTGTTTTTATCTTTATCGAGGGCCCTATAGCCTATGTGGTACGAAGGTTTTCTTGGCTTGTCGGCCTGGTCTCTGGTCGCGGTCACCCTGCTGATGACCCACGTGACAATTGTCGCCGTCACGGTCTATCTGCACCGTTACTCGGCCCATCGCTCACTTGAGCTGAATGCCGGCCTGAAACACTTTTTCCGCTTCTGGCTGTGGCTGACCACGGCGCAGAACACCCGCGAGTGGACTGCCATCCACCGCAAACACCACGCCAAGTGCGAAACCGAAGATGACCCGCACAGCCCGGTGATCAAGGGTCTGTCCACCGTGCTGCGCAAAGGCGCCGAGCTTTATCGCGCCGAAGCCGAGAATCCGGAGACCCTGCGCATCTACGGCAAGAACTGCCCGGAAGACTGGATCGAGCGCAATCTCTACAGCCGCTATCCGCTGCTGGGTGTGGCGATCATGGGCATCATCGATCTGCTGCTGTTCGGCACCATCGGCATCACCATCTGGGCGATCCAGATGATGTGGATCCCGGTCTGGGCCGCCGGCGTGGTCAACGGTCTGGGCCATGCCATCGGCTACCGCAACTTCGAATGCCGCGACGCGGCGACCAATCTGGTGCCGTGGGGCATCCTGATCGGTGGTGAAGAGCTGCACAACAACCATCACACCTACCCCAACTCGGCCAAGCTGTCGGTGAAGAAGTGGGAATTCGACCTCGGCTGGGCGTGGATCAAAGTCTTCAGCTTCTTCAGACTGGCCAGGGTCCAGCGTGTGGCGCCGATCGCCCACCGCGTCGAAGGCAAGGGCCATCTGGACATGGACACCGCCATGGCGATCCTCAACAACCGCTTCCAGATCATGGCCCAATACCGCAAATTGGTGATCGGCCCACTGGTCAAGCAGGAGCTGGACAAGGTCGATCATTCGGTACGCCATCAATTCCATCGGGCCAAACGCCTGCTGTCGCGGGAAACCAGCCTGCTGGAAGACCGTCATCACTTGCGCATCCAGAACATGCTCGAGCACAGCCAGGCGCTGAAGGTCATTTACGAAAAACGCCTGGCCCTGCAGCAGATCTGGGTCAAGACCAGCGCCAATGGCCACGACATGCTCGCCGCCATCAAGGAGTGGGTGCACGAGGCCGAGGCCAGCGGCATCCAGTCCCTGCGTGAATTCGCCGACCAGCTGAAAACCTACTCGCTGCGCCCCGCCGCAGCCTGACCGCCATGAACGAATCCCCTGTGGCGAGGGGATTCATCCCCGATCGGTAGCGCAGCTACCGCAAATTTGTCGACGCGTTCTCATTGCTGAAACGCGTCATATCTACCGCCCGGCGGGAGCTAGCTCCCTCGCCACAAAAGCGCGGAACTTAGCACCGAAAGCCCTATCTCAAAGACACTTCGCCATCCCGGCGGGCTGTACTGTGGCCGTTGTCGAAATCGCGGCACGCCCTTTGAGATATGTGCCGATGGTCAACAACAATCAACAAGACTCATCCCTCGCGCAGTGGCCCGAGGCCGCGCAAACCCTGATGGCGCTGATGCACGCCCAAGGCGAAGTCGCCCGGCTGAGCGAGCGCGAACAACTGTTCAGTTCCTTGCTGGTGAGCGTCAACGCGGTGCTCTGGGCATTCAATTGGGAAACCCGCCAGGTGCTCTATGTCAGCCCTGCCTACGAGCGGATTTTCGGTCGCTCCGCAGGGCTATTGCTGGCTGACTACAACCAATGGCGCGACAGCATCTACCCCGACGATCTCGACTATGCCGAGCGCAGCCTGGCCGAAGTGCTGCACAAAGGCGCGGTGGAAGACCGCGAATACCGGATCATCGCCGCTGACGGCCAGGTTCGCTGGCTCAGCGACAAGTGCTTCATCAACCGTCAGGACGAGCCCGGGCAACCGGTGATCATCGTCGGCATCGCCGAAGACATCACCGACAAAAAACGCATGGAAACCGAACTGCATCGCCTGGCCACCACCGACGTACTGACCCAAAGCAGCAACCGTCGCCACTTCTTCGAATGCGCCAACCGCGAGTTCGACGACGCGCGCCTGCAAGGTTCGCCACTGGCCTTCCTGCTGCTGGACATTGATGACTTCAAGCAGATCAACGACAGCTACGGCCACCCGGAAGGCGACAACGTGCTGCAACGCATCGCCGAATGCGGGCGCACCTCGTTACGTCGGGGCGATCTGTTCGGACGTATCGGCGGAGAAGAATTCGCTGCTGTGTTCCCCGGTTGTGCACCGGACATGGCGATGCAAGTGGCCGAGCGGCTGCAGCAGGAGATTCAGCGGATGGTCTTCAATGTCGACGGCCAGACCTTCGGCATCACCGTCAGCCAGGGACTGACCAGCCTCAGGAACGATGACGAAAGCCTCGACAGCCTGTTCGCCCGGGCGGACGCAGCGATGTACGAGGCCAAACGGCAGGGCAAGAACCGGATTATCTCAAGCTGAATCCACCCTCCGATTTACCTCCCCTGTAGGAGCTGCGGCACGCTGCGATCTTTCGATTTTTGCTTTGAAAGACAAGATCAAAAGATCGCAGCGTGCCGCAGCTCCTACAGGGGGATGCTCGTGAATCCGGTTACTTGCGCATCCGCATCAGTTCCGGCAACCCGATCTTCAGCAGCCGCGCCGTACGACTCCTCGCCAGCTCCTCAACGCCCTCATGCTCGGTCAGGCGGGCCATTTGCGCCGCCATGTTCATCACCAGCGCCTCACGGGAATACACCCCGCCTCCGAGCTGGTAGACCGACGCAATCAACTCGCGCAGCTCCAGCGGCAGGCGCCAGCGCGTGCGCAACGCCGAACCGTAAGCCGCGCCGAATTCCGCCAGCGCGTCACCGACTTCCTCCCACTCATCCAGCTCACCACCCGCCTGCTTCCACTCCTGTAAACAGCGCAACAGCGCCAGATCACCAAGGCGATGCAGCATGCCGGCGCAATAGCAGCGTTCCTGATCCAGGTCGAGCAGGCGCGCCAGGGTGCGGGCGTATTCGGCGGTGTGCAGCGACAAGCCCCAATAGCGCTCGGCGTAATCCGCCAGGCACGGGTCGCTGAGTTTGGCGCTGCGCTTGAGCGCCAGGCCGAGAATCAGGTTCATGCTCTGCCCGGTGCCGAGGCGATGCAGCGCCTGCCCCAGGGTCTGTACCGCCGCGCCATGATGCTGCGCCGCGCTGTTGGCGGCGGCGATCAGCACGGCGGTAATCTGCGGATCGGTACGGATCTCTTCTTCCAGCAGTTTCAGGTCGAGGCCATTGGGGTTGAGGCTGCGTTTGACCGCCACCTGCACATCGGTCATCAATGGCGCGCCGTCGGCCTGCTCGCGGCGCCGCTCGAGGAACACCGACAAGGTCATGCCCGGCGCCAGCGTCGGCACTTCGCAGAACACCTCTTCACCCGCATTCAACAGTAAACCCTGCAGCCGCTCGGTCAGGCTTTCCATGTTCAGCGGTTTGGTCAGGTAGGCCGTCGGGGCCAACGGGATGGCTTCGCGCACACTGGCACTGTCGTTGCGGTTGCTCATCAGAATGAATGGCAGCGGCGGATTGCGTTTGCGCTGACGCACGCTGCGCAGCACGCTCAAACCGTCGATGCCCGGCAACTCCCAATCGACAATCGCCAGGTCGTAGGGCACGTCGGTGAGTAACGACAGCGCTTGCTGGCCGTCGGCACACAAGTCCAGCCGCGCATCGCAGCGCACGTTGAGCAACACATGTTTGAGCAGATCACGGGACCACGGATCGGCCTCGGCAATCAGCACTCGGGGTACGGCGGGTAAATCAACGGCGGTCATGCGCGCTCTCCCTTGCAATGCCTGAACCTTAGCCAATGCTGGCCCTTCGATACAGCGCAAAAGGGTTTCCGAGGCATAAAAAAACCCGCCGAAGCGGGTTTTTTCTCGATCCGATCACACAGTGCCCGGAATTACAGCTCCGAGAAGCACTCTTCGATGATCGCCAGGCCTTTGTCCAGTTGCTCGTCCGGCGAGGTCAGCGGTACGAGAACGCGCAGCACGTTGCCGTAAGTGCCGCAAGACAGCAGGATCAGACCCTTGTCACGTGCCTTGGCTACCACCGATGCCACTGCGGCCGCGTTCGGCTTGTGGCTGTCGCCGTTTTCGAACAGCTCGATCGCGATCATCGCGCCCAGCGCACGCACTTCGCCGATCACTGCCGGGTATTTGGCCTGGATGGCCTTCAGGCCGGTGACCAGACGCTCGCCAACAGCCTTGCAGCGGTCCAGCAGGTGTTCTTCTTCGAACACTTCCATCACGGCCAGGGCCGCAGCGCAAGCGATCGGGCTACCGGCGTAGGTGCCGCCCAGGCCGCCTGGAGCGATGGCGTCCATGTATTCGGCCTTGCCGCAGACACCGGCCAGCGGGAAGCCGCCAGCGATGGATTTGGCGAAGGTGGTCAGGTCGGCCGCAACGCCCATCTGTTCCATGGCGAAGAAGGTGCCGGTACGGCCAGCGCCGGTCTGCACTTCGTCAGCGATCAGCAGGATACCGTGCTGGTCGCACAGGGCGCGCAGACGCTTCATGAACTCTTTCGGCGCGACGTAGAAACCACCTTCACCCTGCACCGGCTCGATGATGATCGCGGCGATGTCTTTCGGCTCGGCGTCGTTCTTGAAGATGCGTTCGATGGACGCGATCGAATCGTCGATGCTCACACCGTGCAGCTCGTTAGGGTACAGCGCGCGGAAGATGCCGCCTGGCATCAGGCCCATGCCGGCCGAGTACGGCACGACCTTACCGGTCAGGCCCAGGGTCATCATGGTGCGACCGTGGTAGGCACCGGTGAAGGCGATCACGCCGGCACGGCCAGTGGCGGCACGGGCGATCTTCACGGCGTTTTCCACGGCTTCGGAACCGGTGGTCACCAGCAGGGTTTTCTTGGCGAAATCACCAGGCACCTTGGCGTTGATCTTTTCACACAGCTCTACGTACGGTTCGTAGGCCAGCACCTGGAAACAGGTGTGGGTCAGCTTGTTCAGCTGTTCGGTCACGGCGGCGATGATTTTCGGGTGCACGTGGCCGGTGTTCAGTACCGCGATACCGCCGGCGAAGTCGATGAACTCACGACCTTCAACGTCAGTCACGGTAGCGTTCTTCGCCGATTCGGCGAAGATCGGGTGAATCTGGCCAACACCACGTGGAACAGCTGCGGTACGACGGGCCATCAGTTCAGCGTTAGTCTTGCTCATTACAGTCCTCATTCACCGCTCATCGGGCGGCGTGGTTCAAGGATTAAGCGGGGGGAATCGGCGGTGACAGCATGCGATGATCGACTGCCACGGCGTTCCCGGCCGCAGAGAAAATTCCGGTTTGAAACGACGCAAAGGGACAGCGCTCTCGTGCCCTTTGCGTTTGCAGCGATCCCTTTCCCGGCTTAGATGCCCAGGCAGAGGTATTTGATTTCCAGGTAATCCTCGATGCCGTACTTGGAGCCTTCACGGCCCAGGCCCGACGCCTTGATGCCGCCGAACGGCGCGACTTCGTTGGAGATCAACCCGGTGTTGACGCCGACCATGCCGTATTCCAGGGCTTCCGCCACACGGAACACGCGGCCCAGGTCGCGGGCATAGAAGTAGGAGGCCAGACCGAACTCGGTGTCGTTGGACATCGCGATCACTTCGGCTTCGTCTTTGAAGCGGAACAGCGGCGCCAGCGGGCCGAAGGTTTCTTCCTTGGCGACAGCCGCGTCTTTCGGCACATTGGTCAGAATGGTCGGCTCGAAGAAGTTGCCTTCCATCGGCTTGCCACCGGCCAGCACGGTGGCGCCTTTGGCCACGGCGTCAGCGATGTGCTCTTGCACCTTGGCCACGGCTTTCTCGTCGATCAGCGGGCCCGTGGTGGTGCCCTCTTCCAGACCGTTGCCGATCTTCAGCTTGGCCACCGCGACTTTCAGCTTCTCGGCGAACGCGTCGTAGACCGAATCCTGAATGTACAGGCGGTTGGCGCAGACGCAGGTCTGACCGTTGTTGCGGTATTTGGAGATGATCGCGCCTTCGACGGCCTTATCCAGGTCCGCGTCGTCGAACACGATGAACGGCGCGTTGCCGCCCAGTTCCAGCGAGACTTTCTTGATGTCCTTGGCGCATTCCGACATCAGCTGACGGCCGATTTCGGTCGAACCGGTAAAGGACAGCTTGCGCACGATCGGGTTGCTGGTCAGCTCGCTGCCGATGTCGCCGGCGCTGCCGGAGACCACGCTGAACACACCTTTAGGGATGCCGGCGCGCTGCGCCAGTTCAGCCAGGGCGAACGCGGAGAATGGGGTTTGCGAAGCCGGCTTGAGCACCATGGTGCAACCGGCGGCCAGCGCTGGGCCGGCCTTACGGGTGATCATCGCCGCCGGGAAGTTCCACGGGGTGATCGCGGCGGTCACGCCAATTGGTTGCTTGATCACGATCAGGCGCTTGTCCGGCTGGTGGCCCGGAATCACATCACCGTAAATGCGCTTGGCTTCTTCGGCGAACCACTCGATGAACGACGCGGCGTAAACGATTTCGCCCTTGGCTTCGGCCAGCGGCTTGCCCTGCTCAAGAGTCATCAGGCGCGCGAGGTCGTCCTGGTTCTCGATCATCAGTTCGAACCAGCGACGCAGCTTGCCGGCACGCTCTTTGGCGGTCAGTGCACGCCAGGCCGGCAGCGCCTTGTCGGCGGCTTCGATGGCACGGCGGGTTTCCGCAGCGCCCATCTTCGGCACGGTGCCGAGAATTTCGCCGGTGGCCGGGTTGTTGACCTTGATCGTCTGACCGTTGTCCGCATCGACCCAAGCGCCATCAATGAAGGCTTGCTGGCGGAACAACTGGGTATCTTTAAGCTGCATGTCGGCTTTCCTTAACAGCACCGCGGCCTGCGCGGAGCAAAATTATGATTGTAGAAAGGCGCCTCGCAAGGCTGCCGTCAGGGAAATCATCTACCGGGTGAGGCGCAGTGATCGTGCGTTATTCACCGCACCTGCGCTTCCACACCCCGTCAAAGAGCGTTTGAAATCTCAAACGGATCGTAGGAGCAAAGGGGTTAAAGGACAATAGGTCGTTCGAAAAAAAGAACAAAAACCCTGCGTTTGCTGGATTTTTCAGATCAACGCGCAAAAAGCCCCGGCCGCAGCCAAACCATAGATCAGCCGGGAAAAAGCGCCAAGCGAGGGTTTTGCAGGACGTTACAGCTTTAAGGAATGCAGCGTTTCACACCGACACGCGCACTGACAAAACCCGCCAAAACCCGGCATGGACGCCCCGAGCCGACCTAGGTATGATGTCGCCCGCTGCACCAGTAGCTCAGCTGGATAGAGTACTGCCCTCCGAAGGCAGGGGTCGTGGGTTCGAATCCCGCCTGGTGCGCCATGAATTGAAACGAGAAAGCCCCGGTCTGTGATGGTCCGGGGCTTTTTTGTGGGCGCTGACTTTCATGTGACTGCTGTCACTCCGTCGTCCAGTCAAACTCATCGTAATCGTCGTCTTCCTCTTCCTCCCCAACCTCCTCAAAAACCTCGTCTTCTTCCACGACGTCGTCTTCCGACTGGTTCAGCAGGAACTCCTTGCGCGCCTCGGTAATCGCGCGCCGCATCTCCTCGCCCTTCTGCGGGCAGTTGAGGAGTTGGGCGATGCGGTCGATTTTTGCTGCCACTTTGTTCTCCAGCGCTTCAGCCATGGCTCGATAGTGCGCGTTTTTGCCGGGCAATGCCAAATGGCTGGGTGAACAAGCGGTCAGTTCTGGCGAATGCGCTCAAGTCGCAGGTCGAGGTTCACCCCGGGGTAGCGTTTGTGCAGATTGTTGTACAGCGCATCCGCGGCTTGCGACTGGCCGGCCTCGCGCAGGCGCAGGACTTCGCGCAGTTGCTCATCCAGGCCGTTGGCCGGCGCGACGGCGCGTTTGCTGAGTCTGGCTTCGTCGGCGCTGATCGCGTCGCTTTGCATCGGCTCAGCCATTTCCATCATCGGTGCCGGTGCGGGCATGAACGCAGCGGGCGGGGCGGCCAGTGACTGCGCTTCCGGCGCTTGCTTGCGCGCCAATGGCGCGGCCGGTTTGGCGGCCGGGGCGAAGTCGAATTGCGCTGGCGGCTCGGGCGCACGTTGCACCAGCGAGAGCATCAGTGCCATACCGACCAGGCTGGCGAATGCGACCTGCCAGCGCGGTTTCTGGCAGGCCTGCAGCCAGCGTTGCCACAGGCTTGGCTTGGGCGCCGGAGCGGCGCGGCGTGCAGCGGCGAGAATCAGCGCATCGAGCTGTTCTGACGGCTCGCTGGTGTGTTGCTCGCGATAATGTTTGAGCAGTTGCTCTTCCGGCGTCTGGCGGGCGTCAGTCATGTCAGTACCTCCTCGGCCAGCAGCCGACGCAGTTTTTGCTGGGCGTAGCGCAAGCGGCTCTTGACGGTTTCCAGCGATGTTTCGGTGAGGCTGGCGATTTGTGCCAGGTCGAGGTCACCGTGGGCGCGCAGCAGGAACACCTCGCGTTGCTCGGCGGGCAGGGTTTGCAGGGCGCTTTCCAGGCGCTGGCTGTCGCGGCTGAGGTTCAGCCGTTGTTCGGGATCGTGGGTCTCGTCGCCGACCGCGTGCAGCTGTTCGTCGTAACTGTCGTGCAGCGGCTGATATGCACCGTGTTTACGCCAGTGATCAATCAGCCGATTGCGCGCAATCTGGAACAGCCACGTACGAAACGTCGCCCGTCCTTGTGGCTGACTGGTGCTGCGGATCAGGCTCAGCCAAGTGTCCTGAAACACCTCGTCAGCCAGCTCCGGTTTGCCGCTCAACCCGAGCAGAAAGCGATACAGACTTTGCCGATGACGGGCGTACAAAATCTCGAACGCCGCGCCGTCGCCTTCGCGATAACGCGCCAGCAGGGTTTCATCGCTGCCGGCGGCCGGGCTGTCTGGTGAAGCAAACAGCTGACTGATGAAACCTTTCAATCGGCTCACTATTCAATCCGTCGCTCAGTGGGCATCGCATTCGATGCGGTTGAGCTGCGCAGGCTTTGCGCCAGTTCCACCAGTTGCACGAACTCGCTGCGCAAACCAAAGCGGTCGTCGCCGCGAGCGCCACGGGCCAGCGCTTCGGTGTCTTTCAGGCTGAAGTCGCCGGTGTAGCGAGCATCCTTGAGCTGCTGGGAAAACGCCGCCACCGCCGCTGCGAAACGCAGATCGTCACTGGCCGGTGCGACTTGATCGGTAATCGGCCGCTCGATCAGCAGACTTTTCCCACCTTCGGGCTGTTGATAACGCACACGCAGCATCGCCAATTCCCCGCTGTTCGTAGCCACTGTCGCCTGCGATTTACCGTAACGCAGCGGTTCCAGCCAGCCCTGCTCACCTGCCGGGACAATTTCATACAGCGCGGTCACCGTGTGTCCTGCGCCGACTTCACCGGCATCGACTTTGTCGTTGCTGAAATCCTCACGCTTCAGAGCGCGGTTTTCGTAGCCGAGCAGGCGATATTCACTGACCTGCGCCGGGTTGAATTCCACCTGCAATTTGACGTTTTTCGCCACCACGGCAAGGGTCGAACCGAGTTGATCCACCAGCACTTTGCGCGCCTCGCGCAGATTGTCGATGTAGGCGTAGTTGCCGTCGCCAGCGTCGGCCAGTTGTTCCATCAAGTGTTCATTGTAGTTATCCACACCGAAACCCAAAGTGGTCAAGGAAATCCCGGTCTTGCGTTTATCCACGGCCATTTGCTTGAGGCTGTCGAAGTCGCTGATGCCGACGTTGAAGTCACCGTCAGTGGCCAGCAGGATGCGGTTGATGCCTTTGGGAATGAACGCCTGTTGTGCCATTTGATAGGCCAGTTCGATGCCCGACGCACCTGCAGTTGAGCCGCCAGCGGTCAATTGCTCGATGGCTGTGCGAATTTTGGCTTTTTCCCGGCCAGACGTTGGCTCCAGCACTACGCGGGATTCGCCGGCATACACCACCAGCGACACCCGATCCTGCTCGCGCAACTGCTCGACCAGCAGTTTCAATGTGCTTTTGACCAACGGCAGCCCTTCGCGGCGATCCATCGAACCGGACACATCCACCAGAAACACCAGGTTCGCTGGGGCCAGTTCCGCCACGGCGCGGTCGGACGCCTTGATGCCGATCCGCAGCAGACGGGTGTGCGGATTCCACGGGGTGACGGCCAGTTCGGTGGTCACGCCGAAGGGCGAGCCATCGCTGGGCAGCGCATCGTTGTAGGGAAAGTAATTGACCATCTCTTCCAGCCGCACGGCGCCTTCCGGAGGCAGGCGTCCCTGATTGAGCAACCGCCGGACGTTAGCGTAGGCGCCGGTATCGACGTCGGCGCTGAAGGTCGAGACCGGAGATTCGGCCACGCTATGGACCGGATTATCGGCCAGCGCCTGATACTGCTCGCGCTGCTCGTCGCGGTAGCCTTGTGGATAACTTTCCGGGGCCGGCATTGCCGCGAAACTCGCCATTGGCGCCGGTCGCGCACTGCGCTTGGCCAGCGCACTGTCGGCAGCGAGCACCTCATGCTGAATCGACGGCTGTGGCTGGGCCGGCGCCGGGACGGCAGCCGACTCCGGATTGGAAGACACGCCGCAACCGGCGACGGTCAATAACACACCAACGACAACGGGTCGCAGAAAAGGCAGGGAGCGGGACATGGGGGCTGACCTCGGGATGAAAGTGATCCATTCATCCACTGAGACGGGCAGCCCCTTCAGATCGGGTTAAACCCCGCTAAAAATTTTTTAGCGGTGATAACGCCGCACCACGCTGCTGTTACGCAGTACGTGGCCTTTGATCTTGTCCATCAGCTCGGCGCGGGTCAGGCCGGCGGGCAAGGCGTCCGGGGCCAGATCCAGGGCGTAGATCTGAATGATGTAGTGGTGTGCACTGTCGCCAACCGGTGGGCATGGCCCGATGTAATGGGTCGTGCCTTTGCTGTTGGTGCCGCCTACGCCTTCGAGACTGGATTTGGCGCCGACACCGGCCGGGATCTGCCGGGTGGTGGCCTTGATGCCGTAATGAATCCAGTGATCGACGCCAGCCCCTTTCTGGCCGTCCGGGTCGTGCATGACGATCGCATAGCTCTGGGTGCCGGCAGGCCCCGCGTTCCAGGCCAGTGCCGGCGACTGGTTTTTGCCACCGCAACCGGTGGCATCGCTCGCGGCGGCCGAGGTGAACAGGCGATTGTCCGAGACACCGGGGATGTCGAGGGTAAAGCGCTCGGCCGCCTGCGCCGGACACTGCACGCAAAGGGCGACGACAATGGCCGCCAGCCAAGGGTTGAGAGAGGTCAATCGGGTCATTCCGGGAGTACCTTGTGCAGTTGGGCCTTCGTCGGCCTGCAAACTATAGCCGTACCGTTCGTACCTTGGCAGTGGCAATTGGCTGAACCTCGCCCTGCGGCGCAAACTCGTAAGAGAAATGCCTGCCAGGAGCACGACCATGAGCCTGCACCGTGTCGCCCGTTTCGCCGATGTTCCCGAAGACCGTGGCCTGCAAGTCAAAATCGGTGAGCACAAGATTGTCCTGCTCCACGCCAATGGCCAACTGCGCGCGTTTCAGGGTGAATGCCCACACGCCGGCGCGCCGCTGGTGGAGGGCGCCTTGTGCAACGGACGACTGATCTGCCCGTGGCACAAGGCCGCGTTTCGCGTCGAAGACGGCGCGTTGTGCGAGCCGCCTGCCCTCGACAGTCTCAAGCGTTATCCGCTGGAGTTACGTGGCGATGAGGTCTGGGTCGATGACCAACCGCTGCCGGATGGGCACACGCCGCCGGCCGATGATTCGCGCACCTTCGTGATAGTCGGCGCAGGTGCAGCGGGCACGGCATGTGCGGCGGCACTGCGGGAGAAAGGTTTCGGTGGCCGGATCATCATGCTCGACCGCGAAGCGGATGCCGGCTACGACCGCACGGTGCTGAGCAAATTTGTCCTCGCCGGCGAAATGTCGACGCAGGAAACTCCGCCGCTGCGCGATGAAGAGTTTTATCAAAGTCAGCGCATCGAACGCCGACAAGGCGAAATCACTGCCCTCGACGCCTCAGCGAAAACCCTGCATTTGCACGATGGCCAATCCCTGCGCTACGACGCCGCGGTGCTCGCCACCGGCGGCGAGCCCAATCCGCTGCAACTGCCCGGCGCTGATCTGCCGCAGGTGTTCGTCCTGCGTTCGAAAGCCCAGGCTGAACAGATCATGCGCACCGCCAGACCCGAACAGCGGGCGCTGATCATCGGTGACAGCTTTATCGCCCTGGAATGCGCCTCCGCCCTGCGCCAGCTAGGGCTCGACGTCACGGTCAGCGCCCGCCACGCCATTCCGTTTGCCGCACAATTCGGCACAGCCGTGGGTAAAGCGATCCGTGCGCTCCACGAACAACACGGGGTGAAATTCATCACCGATCACGAAGTCCGGGAAATCATTGGCGACGGCAAAGTCGAAGCGGTGCTGCTGGACAACGGTTTGCGCGTCTCGGCGGATCTGGTGCTGGCGGGGGTCGGCGTGCATCCGGCCACCGAGGCTTATGCGTCGCTGCCGAGGGAGAAAGACCAGTCACTGCGAGTCGACGCCGGCCTGCGTGTTTGCGACGGGCTGTGGGCAATTGGCGATATCGCCACGTTCCCCCTGAGCGGCCAGCCGCAACGCATTGAACACTGGCGCCTGGCCCAGCAGCATGCGCGCATTGCTGCCGCCAACATGCTGGGCGCCGATGAGCATTATCTGGATGTGCCGTTTTTCTGGACCTGGCACTTCGGCAGGAACTACGACTACCTTGGCCACGCCAGCCAGTGGGATGAAATCGAGTTCAGGGGCGAACCCGAGCATCCGCCCTTCATCGGCCTGTTCGGCCATAACGGCGTGGTGGTCGCCGCGGTGGCCTGCGAGGAGGAACGGGCCATGGCGATGCTCGCGGAGCGGATGAAACAACCACTGGCGATGGAAGAAGCTTGGGAACTGATTCGCTGCTGAACGCTGAACGCTGAACGCTGAACAATGTAGGAGCTGCCGAAGGCTGCGATCTTTTGATCTTGATTTTAAAGATCAAAAGATCGCAGCCTTCGGCAGCTCCTACAGGGGGGGCATCTTTCAGGTGGGGCGATTTACCGGGTCGCGATTATCGTCATCCTCGGCGTGCAGAAAGATCACCCGCGGATGCTCCAGCGGCGCCAGCGGTGGCGGCAGCTCCGCAGGCTCCAGTGGCCGAAAGTTCAGCACCACATGGCTGATGTCACCTTCCTGATCGTTGTGGATGGTCATCACCCCCGGCGTGCGCAGTTTCTGCAAGCGCTCATCGCACAGGCGGAAGCTCTTGCTCAGCCCTTCATCATCGACCACCGGCGCCGGCAATCGACGCTGGGCGAAGCTTCGGCTTTTGCGCTGTTGATAACGCGCCCAACCAATCAGGATCACCGCGTTGACCAGCGCCACCCACAGGTAGATCTGCAACGTCCCCAGCGCCTCGAACGCCGAGTTGTCGATGCGTGGCCCACCGGCGTGGGTTTCGATCAGCGGCCACAGCCCGCGTATCAGCAGGAACAGCAGGCCGACCCAGGCCAGCACGGTGAGAATCACGTCGATCACGACCAGGAACGGTCGCTGGCGGGTCCGGATGATTTTCATTTGATGACCTCCTCTTCGTCGTCGCCGACCGGTTTGATGCCCCGATCAGGACTGACCCAGCGCGCACGCTTCTGATGTTGGCCAAACAAGACCTTGGGGAAGCTGACCAAGGTGGTGAGCAGACTGACCAGCCAGAAAGCGATCGGGTACCAGACCACCCAGAACATGGTTCGGCCCAGACCCGGCTCATAGCGCCGGTCGATAATGATGCTGACGGCGAACTGCACCAGACAGACGAAGGCCAGCAGCAATCCAGTGAACGCCGGGGGCATCAGGTGATGCACGGCAATCGACTCCGGCATGACGACGAACTTGCCAACGGCCCAGAAGATTACCGACAGCAGAAAGGTGAAGGCCCAACCGGTCGAAAGGCAATACTCGAACAGCAGCGGCCACAGGTAACGATGGCGGTACTGCCAGATGCCGCGGATGTTCTTGAACAGCACCTCGGCACCGCCCTGGGCCCAGCGCAGGCGCTGCTTCCACAGACCACGCAGGGTTTCCGGCATCAGGATCCAGCACAGCGCGCGCGGCTCGTAAAAGATGCTCCAGTGATCGAGTTGCAGCTTCCAGCTGATGTCGATGTCTTCGGTGATCATGTCCGGGCTCCAGTAGCCGACCCGGTTCAACGCGGTACGGCGGAACGCGACGATCACCCCGGACACGGTGAAGATCCGCCCGAACACCCGTTGCGTGCGCTTGATCAGGCCGATGATCGAGGAGAACTCACCGACCTGCACCCGCCCGACCAATGTCGAACGTGTACGGATACGCGGGTTGCCGGTCACCGCGCCGAGGCGCGCGTTGTCGAGCATCGGCGCCACCAGATAGGCCGCCGTGTTCGGTGCCAGCAGCGCGTCGCCGTCGATGCACACCAGATATTCGCTGCGCGCAGCAATGGCGCCCATGCGCAGCGCCACAGCCTTGCCCTGGTTTTCCGCCAGGTGCAGCACCCGCAGGCGTGGGTCTTCTTGGGCGAGCCGGTCGAGCACTTCGGCGGTGTTGTCCTTGGAACCGTCGTTGATCGCGATGACTTCGATGTTCGGGTAATGCTGGGCCAGCGCCGCGTGAATGGTATCGGCGGCGTTTTCGCCTTCGTTGTAGCAAGGGATCAGGATCGAGATCAGTGGTTCGCCTTCCAGTGGCGGCGGCAGGGTGTCGTCCTGCCATGGCCAGTGACGCTCCCAGTGCAGCCAGAAATACAGGCCGCCGGCAATCCACAGGCCGGACATGAACAACGGGTAGAAGAACACGAAGTCCATCAGGAACTGCCCGGTGACCAGGAAGATCAACCCCAGCGGCACGCCGAGGACGAGCGCCAGAACAAGCAGGGCTAACAGTCTATCCAGCATGTCATGGGTTCCATTTGTTGGAGAGCGCAGGCCTTACGGTTTTCAGGTCCGGCAGGTTGTCGAGGAAGTTGTCCGGGTAGTAACCAAAACTGGTCGCCCCCTGACGCTTGAGCCGGCCCATCCAGTCCGCCAGTTGCGCACCGTCGATGTCGGCCTGATCCTTTTTCGTCCAGTCGCGGGCCTGCAGTTCGAAGACTGTGCGATCCAGTGCACCAGGGCGCTGTTTGATCTTCGCCACCAGTTCTTCAAGCCACGGGCCGGATTGCGCCTGGGTCTGTTTTTCCATCAGCGGCATGGCCATCGGCGCCGTCCAGTCGTAGGTCACGAGGAAGTCGTCGAGGTTCTGCGCAAACCAGGCTTCGCTCTGCGGATTGAGCACCGGCTCGGCGAAGATGTTGCGTGCGGTCAGCACCTGCGGGCCACGGATCGCACGGACCTTGGCGGTCAGCTCATTGGTGAAATCGATCAGGTATTTACTCTTGAAGCGCGTCCAGCGTTGCATCGCCGCCGGATCATCTCGAAGCGCAGCGATTGACCCCGGCAAGCCGTGCGCGGCATAAGCTTTCAGGGCCTCAGGGCTGGCGTCTTCGAAGTCCGACAGCACTGCGTCGTCGTGGTACAGAATGCCGTCCACCGAGGTCAGACGCGCCACGTCTTCGTAGATTTCACCGATGATCCGCCGTACTTGCGGATCGAACGGCGACAGGCGCTGATACTGGTCCGGATCGACTGCGGTGCTGCCGGTCTTCGGATCCCAGCGCGTGACACGCGGCAGTTTCGCATCGAGGCCAAAACTCAGCACCGGCATCCAGGCGAACACTTTCACGTGCGCCCGAGTGCGCAGTTGCCAGGCAACGCGGTCGAAAATATCGGCGCGCACCGGCAGGTGACGGTTGGGGAAGTACAGCGAGTGCACCAGTCCGTCGCCCTTCGGATCGGCGAAGGCCTGCAGGAACACGGTGTTGGCACCCATGTCGGCCATGCGCTGGATCAGCTTGCCGAGGTTGATTTCCTGCTGCGCCGGGTCCGGGTCGTAAACGTTGTCCAGATCGACGTGCACCACACGCATGGCGAAATCCGCTTGCACGCCGACGATGCTGTTGGCGAAATGCTCGCCGTCGGGATCCGAGGCCACCAGGAAGCGCGGGCTGCTCATCAGGTTGTCGAGGGCGTCGAGACCGTCGTCCAGGGTCAGGGCCATTTCGTAGCCCTGCTCGCCGACCACGGCCAGCGAAGTGCCGTCCGCCGTGCCGTACGGCCAGACCCAGATGCGCGGTTTCTTGCCGGTGACCTTGCGGATTTTTTCCGAAATGGTCGCCACGTCATTGCTGATTCGAGCACGGAACTGCTCTTCGGACTCATAGCGCTTGGTGAGCGGATCGTAGCGTCGGGTGGCCGCCGCCGGCTGCATGTTGCCTTGCGGGTTGGCGAGGATGCCTTTGTGGCTGGCGTCGGTGTGCGCGGCGATTTCCACCAGCCCTGACTGCGAGATTTCCCGCACCTGATCCCAGGTCAGAAAGTCCGAACGTGCGCGGGGTGCACCGGCAAAATCCACCGGTTGATTGAGCGGCGTGTCGATCCACACGCCGACCGGCGCCAGCAGAGCGTGCCAGTTGTAGGCGCGCAGCACCGGCAGCACGCGGGTGTAGAAGCTTGAATAACCATCGTCGAAGCTGAGCAGGATCGCTTTGGCCGGCAGTTCCGGGCCGCCCTTGCGCGCCGCCATGATCTGATCGACGGTGACCGGTTGGTAGCCGTTCTCCCGCAGCCACGCGAGCTGCTCGATCATGCGTTCGGTGCGCACCGCCACCACCGCCTGATCGGGGTCGCGGTCTTCGATATCGTGATAGGCGATGCCCAGCACATGGTTTTTCGGCCAGGGTTTTTCACTGGCCGCTACGGGACGTTGCGACGGCGGCGCGAAGGCCGGGGCTTGCTGGGCGCAGGCGCTGATCAGCAGCACTCCCAGCAGAAGGATGAAACGCGTCATCAAAGGCATCTTCAAACTCTTCTAGAAGCGGAAAGTGAGGTCGACGAGCAGACGCAGATCGGTCTCCCGATCACCGTCGTAGGGCCGGTTGATCACACTGAACAAACCGCCCACCTCGAACACGTCGTTCCAGGCATAACGCTGGCCGTAGCCGAGCATTGCCATGCCGCCAGTGCCGTGATCACGCTGGCTGTAGGTGCCTGCACCGGCCTGGAACTGCTGGCTCCACGAGGTTTCGTAACGGTGGTAGAGCACATGGTTGACGTTGACCGTCGGCATGACGCTGAAGTCCGATTTCGGGTTGAAGTACGGCACATCCTCGGACTTGGAGTTGTGGCTGGTACCGACTTCCAGACCGGCATCGACCTGCACGTTCGGCGCGCTGTAGACGCCCTCGCGCCCGGTGAGCAAAGCTTCGACGCGGTTATTGCCGTCGCTGAAGTGCGACGGACTGACCGACAGCCGCCACTCGCGACTTTCGTTGGCGCGCCAGCGAATGAACGCGTTGCCGCCGTTGGCCTTGATGTCACTGTTGAGCGCCCGCAACGGCGTCTCGGCCGACAGATAGGCGAAGCTGCCGCCGTACTGCCAGTGGTCGTTGATGTCGCGGGCAATCGCGATGCGCGCGCCCTGTTTGGCGCCGTAACCGTAATCGTGGTTGGAGACCTCGGCTTCCAGGCTCATGTCGCGGGTACGCCGCTCCAGGCCCACGCGCTGGAAGCGGTCGGTACCGGTGCCTTCGGCGAAGTCGCCGGTGGCATACCCGGCGCCGACGAACACCCGCCAGTCTTCATCGATTGGCGGGCTGTACAAAGTGCTCTGGATGCCGAAATCGCGGCTGCCACTGACCGCGCCCGCACCACTGCCGCCGCCTCCGTTGGCCTTGCCGCCATAGGCTTCGACGCGCAGTTCGGACATGTCGTGCACTTCGCGCTCGCGGGCCGCACGCTGCACCTGACGGTTGTCGGGAAAACGCGCGACCACGTCATCGGTCAGCGCATCCATCTGCCGCCATTCCTGCAGGGTCATCGCGGTGCGCGCCTGAGCGAGTTCCAGGCCCATGTCGCGCGGGACCATGCTCTCGGTTTCCTTGAGCTGATTTTCCGCGCGGCGTGGCCATTGCCGGGCCAGGTACAGATCGGCCTGCGCCAGGCGCAGGCCGATGTTGCCCGGGGCCTGATCGACCAGGGTTTGCAGGCGTTCCTCGCCGTGCGGCAGGTCGGAGCCGTAGGTGCCGGCCTGCGCCGCGAGTTGCTGCGCGTCCATCCATTCGTCGTTGGGGTTGCCGATCGGCAAGCCCTTGAGTTCGACGCGCGGCTTCTGGGTCTTGGCCAGGTCCTCGGCGACGTTGCGCGCTTCATCGGCGCGATCGCTTTCCAGCAACGAGTAATACAACGCGGTGGTGTCTTCGAGGCGATCACCGACATCGGCGTCCGGGGCCGACAGCACCTGGCGATACAGGTCGGTAGAGACTTCTGGCTGGCGCTGATCCAGATACGACGCGGCGACCCAGCGCAAGGCGTAGGTCGGAATCTTCACGCCTTGGCTTTGCAGCTTCTGGTATTCATTGATCACGTCAGCGGTGCGCGCCCGGGCCTTGAGTGCACCCATGCGGTCGATACGCCAGCGAATCACGTCATCGTGGGCGCTGGCATCCGGGGTCCAGGTGGCGAGCAGTTTGTCGTAATCGGCCAGCGCGCGGTCGGCGATCACGTAGCGTTCTTGTTCACTGCGGGTGGCGAGTTCGGCCAGACGCACGCGTTCGGCGGCCAGATCACCTTCGAGGCGGCGCAGGGTGACCGGGTCGATCAGCCCCGGACGTTGATTGGCCAGACGCAGCGCCGGTTCCGGCAGCCGCGCCTTTTGCAGGGCGACCACGTATTCGCGGGCGACCTCCGGCTTGCTGCCGGCACGGATAAACGCTTGATCGTATTCAAACAACGCGTCGTACTGCTTGCCGGCGCGGGCCAGGGCATAGCCCAGGGCAAGGCGGCGCGAAGGATCGTCGGGTTTGGCGGCGACCAGCGCCTTGGCGCGGGTCACGGCTTCGTCGGGTTTGCCCGCGTCAGCCTGAGTCAGGGCCAGCCCCAATTGCAGGTCAGCGTTGTCCGGCTCCAGCGCCAGCGCCTTGTTGTAGACCTGAGTCGCCTGATCCCAACGCTTGAGGTTGCGATAGGCCCGTGCCGTGGCGGTCAGTGCCTGCACCGGCAGCACCCGGTCACGGCCCTGGGTTTCATAGACCTGCACCACTTCGGCATCGAGGCCGGCCCAACTGGCGATCTGCAGGTGATCGCTGATCTGGCCAGTGGTCGACTGCCCCGGCGGCACCTGGCGCAGCACATTCAGCGCGGGCGTGGTCTGCCCGGCACGGGCATCACGCACCATCTGATCATAGGGCGTGTCGGCAAACGCCAGTGCCGGCCAGAGCAACTGGCTGCACAGCGCAACACGAAACAACGGGCGTAAACCACGATGTAGAACAGGCACATCAATACGCGGCATTCGTCAGCATCCTTACATGGCCAGCCGGGTCGCAATGCCCCCCTTGCCCATTCGTAACGGAGGCTGAGCCAACAAAGACCCAGCCAAGCTTAGTCAGGCAGTCTTGCATGCAAGCGTAGTCGAATATTCAGAACACAATAATTGTTCAGAATCGTGCCGCCGGCTCAGTGCAAAACCCGAATGCCAGACAGCAAAACGCCCGGCGTCCGCGAATCCAGAGGCCGGGCGTTGCTATTTAGAGCGCAGGATTACTGCACTTGCGTGACGCCAGCGAACTTGCTCATCAGGAAGCCGACGAACTGCTCGACGGTCATTTTCTGGCCGTTGAATTCCACCTGGTTGGCGGCGTAGTGCAGCTTGGTCACGACATTGGTGCCGTCGACGGTCGCCAATTGCGAACCGACTGCCATCCCGGAGAACATGTCGGCGCCGGCGCTGGCCTGGTCGACGATGGCTTTGGCGTCAGTCTGACCGTCGAGCTGCGCCTGCACGCTGAGCAGATCGATCAGCATCGGCTTGGACACCTGAATATTCAGGTCCAGCAGCGCGATCAATTGCTTGCCCAGTTGATCCGGCGGCAGGTCCATCGACTGCGGTTTGGTCAGATCAATCACCAGACTGGCGCGGCTTTCACCGTTGGCGGTTTTCAGCGACAGGTTTTCCAGCGCGATCTGTGGGCTGGCGGCCAGCAGTTTCTGCAGGTCAGCCTTGACCTGTGCCGATTCGGCTTCGGTCAGGTTCAGTTCCGGTGCCGGCAGACCGGCCTCGGCAGCCGCCGCCGCTTCCTTCTCGTACGGCTGCAATTTGGTCTGGTAGATCTGCATCAGCGACATCGTCGACGGGATGTCGAGATTTTTCAGGCTCATGGCCATGTTGGCCGAACCGATTTTCTTGTCGTTGAGGGTGACTTCACCGACCTTGTAGTCAGCGCGGCCCGAAGCATTGCTGCCGCTCTCTTCGGTGAGGTTCTTCATTTCGAAGTTCTTCACACCGAGTACCGACTGCTTGGGCCCGAAGGTGGTTTTGCTGTTGGTCAGCTCCAGGGTGTTTTCCCCGGTGTAGTAGCCGTAGCTGCTCTTGGCGAGGTTGCTGGCCAGGGTCAGACCGTTGAGTTCGACCTGCACCGGCGCCTGGTCCTGGGCCACGGTGACCAGTTTCAGGCTGTCCATGTAGCCGTCAGCCTTGACCTTCTGCGCCTTGGCACTGGCGGAGATGTTCATGGTCAGGCCGGAGAATTTCAGGCTCGATTGCTCATCCAGTGCGGTTTCCAGTGGCAGCAGTTCGACGCTGCTGGTGGTGGACTCGTCGTAGCCGATGCTGGTCACGCCCTTGACGGGTGCGGCCCCCTTGGTGGCGGCAAACCATTTTTCGGTGGCCGGGCTCTTTTCCAGCTCGTAATTGCTGGTGGCCATGACCGGCAGCCACTTCAGCGACACCAGACGCGAGAAGGGCAACGGGCCGTGTTCGATGTGGTCGACGAACAGCAACTCGACCGGCTTGTCACCGAACATCTCGCCCTCGCCCTTGAGGCGGTAGTGCGCGGTGCTGGTGAAAGTGTGGCGTTCCAGCGACACCAGTTCCAGCGATGCGGTGCCATTGGAACCGGCCATCGCGGTCTGCAGCTCCTGGTTGGCGTTGGTGACGGCGTTGTTCAGCACGCCTTCGATCCTGGTTCCGGTGTACCAGGCCCCACCCGCGCTGATCGCACCGATGGCAACAACAATCCCGAGAAGCACGCCTGCTGATTTATTCATGAATGACCTGATCAATGTCCGTGGCTGAAAGTGTGGTCGTCTTCCCTGAACCCGTGACCGGGTCGCGGCTCGACTCCGCTGAAATTAGCGGTGGAGATTAGCACTGGCAGCGCGAAGCGGCCCAATGTTTAAAGGTTAAAGAGTGTCTATGGGGAGTGTGGACAGCTGACAGGCGGGGAGAGTTGCAGTGTTGTTGAGGACGCTATCGCTGGCAAGCCAGCTCCCACAGGACTGGTTGTGTTCACAAAATCCGAGAACACCACAAAAACTGTGGGAGCTGGCTTGCCAGCGATGGGGCCAGAGGACTCCCAGAAGATCAGGAATACTGAACCTCGATCTCATCGAGCTGATGATCGAAGCTCTTCAACCGCGCCGTCCAGGTATACACCAGCACTTCAAAGTCGCGGTCGATCACCGCCCCGCCCGGCCCGTCGGCTCGGGGGTCGCAGAAATCCAGCTGATAGCGTTCGCGGGCCATGGCCGTGGCGACATCCGACAGTTCGCGGGCATTGTTGAGCCAGTGCCAGCCTTCATCGGCGATCTGCTTGTCGAGTTCCAGACACTGTTTTTTCAAGGCTTCGAGGCTTTTTTCCAGCGGCGTGCCGGTCAGTTCGCCCATGACTTCGGCGAAGGTGCGTCCCGGTTGCCAGTAGCTGCCCCAGAAGTAGCGATCGAACACGGTTTCGACCCGGCGCAGGGCGACTTTGGTGTCCCAGATCAGCACCAGGGTCTTGCCTTGTTCAAGTTGGCGTTTCTTGACCCGCTGCACCTGGATCGACGCCCAGGCCACGACGACAATTGCCATCACCGCGATCAACGCCGTGGCGCTGTCGAGGAAGACCATGGCCTTGTCGATCTGATGGGCCAGCATGATGCCGTAGAAATAGGTGGCCGACAGCAGCACCAGCGCTACCAGGGCGCACCAGAAGCCGAGAGCGTAAGGGTTTTTCATTATTGGTTTCCCCTAGACCAGCGCTAGCGATGTGCGCTGAAAGGGTGCGTTGCACGGGGCACCCTTTCAACACTTCAAAGCATAGCAACGGCTTCAGGGTTTGCTGGTGCTTGAGGCTTGCGTTCGTCCGCTTTCCCAGCCGCCACCCAGGGCGAGGAACAAATCGATCTGGCTCATGGCAACCTGGGTGTTGGCAGCGGCCAGTTGCGCGGTGACATCGGTGTAGGTGCGGGTCGCCTGCAGGTCGGCGAGGAACGACTCGCGCCCGGCCTGGAAGAAGCGATGGGTCTGGTCCGCTGCCAGTTTCGCCGACTGCTCGGCATCGGCCAGGGCGTCGCGGCGTTGCAGCAGTGCGCTGTACTGGGCCAGACCGGTCTGGGTTTCGCGGATGGCGTTGAGCACCACGCCGTCGAAATGCGCCAGTGCGGCCTGGGTGTTGGCCTCGGCTTCACGGATCCGCGCACGGGCGCCGTTGGTCGGCACCTTCCAGCTCAACGACGGACCGAAGCCCCAGCGGTTGGTCGACGGATCGCCCAAGTCGTCAATAAGACCGACGGTGCCGATGGTCGCGCCGATGCTGATGTCCGGATACAGCTCGCCCGTGGCGACGCCGATGCCCGCTGTCGAGGCCGCCAAGCGACGTTCCGCCTGACGGATATCGGGACGACGCTTGAGCAGCGCCGCACCGTCGCCCACCGGCACCAGTTGGGCAATTTTCGGCAGCTCGGCACAAGTGGCGGTACCGGCCGGCAATTGCTCGACCGGTTTGGCCAGCAGCATCGACAGGCGGAACAACCCGGCCTGACGCGCTGCCTCATAGCGCGGCAGGTCGGCGCGCAACGACTTGAATTGGGTTTGCGAACGGGTGACCTGGGTTTCATCACCACGCCCGGCATCGCGCAGACGCTGGATCAGCGTGGTGCTCTGCGATTGCAGGTCGAGGGAGTGCTGGGCAATTTCCCGCTCTTCGTTGGCCGCGCACACCTGGGTGTAGGCGCGAACCACGTCGGCCACCAAAGTGATGCGTGCGGTGTCAGCCGCTGCTTGAGTCGCATCGGCGTTAGCCTTCGCGCCTTCGATACCGCGTTGCAGGGTGCCCCACAGATCGAACTGATAAGACGCGCTGATGCCAATATCGCCGACGTTGTCGACCGGGACTTTTTCCGGCAGCAAGAACGCCTGCCCGGATTCCTGCAAACGCTGCGCGCCCATCTTCACGCCCGCGCTCCAGCCACCCGCCGCTTCGGCTTCATCGACTTGTGCGCGAGCCCGTTGAAGGTTCGCCGCCGCTACGCGCAAATCAGTGTTTGACGCCATGGCTTGCTGCACCAGTTGATCCAGTCGCGGATCCTTATACAGCCGCCACCAGTCCGCCGGCACCGGCGCCGACACCACTGGTTTGCCGTCCACCGCCAGCTCGCCCTGAAAATCCTTGCGCTGCACCGCCGCATCAGCGGGCAGATGATAGTCCGGCCCGACCATCTGACAGGCCGAGAGCATCATGCCCAACCCGGCGATCATCAGGGCCCTGTTCATTGCGCGGGCTCCTGGGTTTTGTCGTCGATGATCGACACGGTCGCGGTCCTACCGGCGATCATGCGGAAATCTGCCGGCACCTCGTCAAAGGCGATGCGCACCGGAATCCGTTGCGCCAGGCGCACCCAGCTGAACGCCGGGTTGACGTTGGGCAGCAGGTTGTTGCCGCTGGTGCGGTCGCGGTCTTCGATACCGGCGACGATGCTTTCGACATGCCCACGCAGCCTGGCCTTGTCGCCGATCACGCGGATATCCACCGACTGCCCGACATGAATACCGTCGAGTTTGGTTTCTTCGAAATAGCCGTCGATGTGGAACGAGTTGCTGTCGACCACCGACAATACCGGACGCCCGGCGGTGACGAATTCCTGCACTCGCGGCGCACGGTCGTTGACGTAACCGTCCACCGGGCTGCGGATCACCGAACGATCCAGATTGAGCTGCGCGCTGTCCACCGTCACCAGCGCTTCGGCCAGCGCCGATTGCGCCCGGGCGACTTTCGACTGGCTTTCTTCCAGTTGTTCGGCCGGCACCAGATTGCCCAGACCACGGTTACGCTTGGCTTCACGCTGCGCCTGGGCCAGGGTTTCTTCGCGATCGGCGACCGCCGCTTTAGCCTGACGCAGGGCCAGTTTGAAGCGGTCCTGGTCGATGCTGAACAGCACCTGGCCGCGTTTGATCAACTGGTTGTCCTTGACCTCGACCTGCTGGATCAGCCCGGACACGTCCGGGGCGATCTGAATAATGTCGGCGCGAATGTGGCCGTCACGGGTCCACGGCGCAAACATGTAATACATCACCATGCGCCAGACAAGGACGACGGCGAAAGTCACGATCAGCAGGGTCAGGACCACGCGACCGATAGTCAGAAACGGTTTTTTCATGTCATCAGGTATCGACTGAGTGAGTCCACGCCGTACAGCATCACGGCGTAGAGGGCCACGTTGAACAATGCCCGGTGCCAGACCAGACGGTAAAAGTGCAGGCGCGTGAGCACGCCATGCACCAGCACAAACAACACATAGGTGATGCCCATCAACACCAGCAGGGTCGGCAGGAAAATGCCGCTGATATCCAGATCACCAATCATAGGGGCGCTCCATCGGGCAGCGGTTCTTCGGCATCGCCCGTGCTGACAAATTCCACGCCGGGCAACAGCGCCAGGCGCAAACCGCTCAGGGCATGCAACAGGTTTAGCCGGGTTTCTTCGTCGCCGTGGCCTTTGAGCGCGCGGCGGGCGCGGTCCATGGTCATCAGCAGCGGGCTCGGTGCCGGCAAGCGTTCGCCGGCCTTGAGGCAAGCGCGGAAATACTCGCCGACCTCGGCCACCACTTGCTGCAGCAGGGCCTTCGGCGCGCCGCTGACTCGTGGCGTGTAAGCCAGCAGATCGAGCAGGTTCAGGCCGACACGCACTTCACGCATGGCAATCCCGGTGTCCTGTCCGGTCATGGCCAGACGCGGCAAGTGCTGCATCAGACGATCGAGCAACTGCACGCCCAGATGCCGATGTTCGGCCAGATTGGCCGGCTCGGTCATGCGCACGATGTCTTTCCAGCTGAAGCGGGTCAGACGTTTGGCGGCCAGCTCGACGCCGAACGGGCGGGCGATCAGGGTCCAGATAAACGCGAACAACAGGCCCAGAGGGCCGGCCAGGTTGGAGTTCACAAAGGCGAAGAAGTCCGCGTCGTACGCGCCCTGAATGCTGATGAACGACGAGGTGTTGACCAGCGTCAGGAGCATGCCGAGGAAGAAGCGTGGCTGCACCGTCAGGGTGCCGACACAGATGAACGGAACCGCAAACGCCAGTACCAGCATCGGGAAATCGTGCAGGTTCGGCAGAATCAGGAACAGATAGAGACTGGCGAACAGCACCGACATACCGGTCCAGAAAAAGAACCGGTAGATCTGTGGCGCCGGGTCGTCCATCGAGGCGAAGAAACTGCACGCTACCGCCGCCAGAATCACCGCACTGCCGCCGTCCGGCCAACCCAGCAGAATCCACAGCACCGAAGCGACGATGATCGCCAGAACGGTCGAGGCCACCGAATACAGCATCATCCCGCGGTCGAGAAATGGCGTCAGCCGCCCGAGGCGCCAGTGCCGGTAAACCGCGCGCCAGCTGTCCTGGCGCTCGCAGAGAATCGCGTCCTGCAAACTGCGGCAGTCCTGCCACAGATCGATGAATTCACCGAGGCGATAAATCGCGTTGGAGAACAGCAATTGCTTGCGATCTTCCAAGGCCTCGCAGTTTGGCTGCAGGGCCTGGAGTTGATCCTTGAGCGCCTGCCAGCGATCCAGATCGGCGTCTTTGTGACCGAGCCATTCCTGGGTCGCGGTCAGCAGCGGGGCAAACTTTTCCACCAGTTCCGGCGTGCGTCGCTCAAGGGCGTAGAGCGAGTCTTCCAGAGCGTCGATTACCGGCAGCAGGTGGATCATCCGCCCGCGCAGTTCCTTGGTGTTGCGCACGGTTTGCGGACGAGCGCCTTCGTGGGGCAACTGGCCGATCATCAATTCGAGGCTATTGAAATTGGCGACCATGGCCATGCGCAGCGTGGCGATCTGTTCAGGCTGCACGTCGCGGCTGAGAAACTTCAGGCTGTAGGTGGTGGCGTCGGCGAACCATTTACCCACTGCGTCGTTGAACACCGGCGCCAAGCGACGCGGCCAGAACATCGCGCCGACCACTGCCGCCACGGCGATACCGAGAAAAATCTCTTCGGTCCGCGCTTCCGCCACGTCCCACACCGCCAGCGGATTATCCACGGTCGGCAAGGCAATCAACGGCAGGGTGTAACCGGCCAGCATCAACGCGTAGTTGTTGGCGGTACGCAGGTGCAGCGACAGGAACAGCAAAATCCCCGTCCACAAGGCAATCACCACCACCAACACGTACGGACTCTGTACGAACATCGGCACGAACAGCACCGCCGCCGCCGCCCCGAGAAAGGTGCCGATGGCGCGGTACAGCGCCTTGGAACTGGTCGGGCCGAGAAACGGGCTGGAGACGATGTACACCGTGGCCATCGCCCAATACGGACGCGGCATTTGCATGAGCAAGGCGATGTACAGCGCAATCATCGACGCTGCAAAGGTGCGGACCCCGTAGAACCAGTCACGGGCAGGCGGGATGCCAGAGAAAAAACCGTTCAAGAATTAATCACCACAGGCGGATTGGCCGCCTCAAAAGCTCGCAGTACCCGAAGCGTAGCTTCCAGATCACTCTGGTCGATGCCTTCGAGCACTTCATGACGCAGACGCACCAGTTCGCTTTCCACCGCTTGCACCAGTTCACGGCCGGTGTCGGTCAGGCTCAGGCACTTGGCCCGACGATCCTGCGCATCTTCGGTGCGGCAGACGTAGCCGGCGTGGCACAACTGGTCGAGCAGGCGTACCAGCGACGGACTTTCCATCCCGGCTGCCTGCGCCACTTGCACCTGACGTACACCCTCGCCCAACCGCCCGATCATCAACAACGGCACGGCGCAGGCTTCGGAGATTCCATAGTTGACCAGCGTGGTCTGGCAGATCTTCCGCCAATGCCTGGCGGCCACCACCATGGCACTGCTGATGTTCATCTGGAGAGCGTCGAGGGAATTCGGCACGGGAAAATGCACACTGTTAGTTTGCTAACTATCAATATCGCATTGGCGGGGAATTTCAGTCAAGTTTTGAAACAAATCTTCTCTGCAGAGAATTTCTATAGTTCATCCGACTCGATGGCTACTCCTACTTCGTTCCTGCGCAAATGTGTGATTGACACCAAATCGAAATCATCCAGCGTATTCAGGATCGCTTCATACATTTCTGACGAGACCAGCACAGCCACTGTTGTGTCGTGCTCCCGAAGCTCGACAGGCCCGTTGGAGATGCTTTCGATCACTGCCTCAATACAGTCTCCAAGCGCGTCAATATCAATAGTTCTGACTGGCAAAAATGATTGCATCGACGGCTCCGGGTTGTTGAATGGGCAAGCTACTCCAACATCAATAGGGATCCTGTGGACATTCTGTAATAAGGTTTTACTCAGTCCTACAAAACCCGCCCCTTGCGCAACAACACATCCAGCTGATCCACCACCTCCGCCCAATCCGCATCATCAAGAATCTCGCCGCGCAAGAAATCCGCCTGACTTTTACTCCAGAAAAACGCGTCCGCCAGGTGCAGCTCGGGTTTGAGCGGTGAATGGGTGGCGATGAATTGGTCGATGCTGGTCGGGTCGCTGTCCAGGCCCAGTTGTTTGAACAGGGATGGCAGGCTGTGGGTGGGCTGTTCCATGGAGGACTCCTTCAAGAATTCGGTGGGTGGAGATTATTCGCGAGCAGGCTCGCTCCCACAGGGGGAACTCGATCAACCTGCTCGCGAAGGCGCCGGCAAAAACGCTACAAGTCCTACTGACTCAACTCCCGCACCTCGGCATGCGGCACCATTTTCAGAAACTCGGGCATGCTCATGTGCAGCAGGTAGTTGTGGTTGCCGGCTTCCAGATAGATGTCTTTCTGCCGGGTCAGCAGCGGGTCGATGACCATGTCCAGGCCGTAGGAATCACCCAGCGGCGGCACCGCGCCGCGTTCGCAGTCATCGAAGATGTGCGCCAGGTTGCTTTCCCGGGTGATCTGCCATTCGCCGCGGCTGCGCACTTTGCTCAAATCCAGGTGCCGGCTGGCCGGCAGCACGGCCATCAGGTAATGCCCGTGGTGGTCGTCGAGAATCACCGACTTGGCCACGCGCTCGGCGGGCACCCCGGAAACCCGTGCGGTTTCCAGACTGCTGGCGGAGTGGCGGTGGGCCACGACGTCATATTCGCAATGCGCCCGGTTCAGGCTGCTTTGCACTTTTTTTGCCATACGCATGCTGCACCTCGGTGTCACGCGGAACGTTGTGCCTGTTCTGCTGAGTCTAGTTCGGCGAGGCTCAGGCGAAGGGAAATCCGCTCACTGGACACATCTGCTCATTGAGCAGAATTCATTCAGCGCCAGGCTCAACTAGACTTAAGGAAACACCCCCTGACTCTCCCGGAGGGTCACGTGAACAGCCGATGTTGTCTGTTTTTTCTGATACTGCTGGCCAGCGGCCCGGCCCTCGCGGCTGACGTCCCGCTGACGGCGGTCAATCCGGTCGGCCTGTGGCTGATCACCCTCGGCATTGCCTTTCTGATTGCCGAAGCCGCGCTGCCCAACTACGGGGTCATCGGCCTTGGCGGGATCATCATGTTCGTCATCGGCGCGCTGATCCTGAGCAACGCCGAGGTGCCGGTACCGATGATCATCGGCCTCGGCCTGCTTAGCGCCCTGCTGCTGATCGCCTTGATCGTCCGCGCCTTGAAAACCCGCCCCCGCCATACTGTCAGCGGCGATGCCGGGCTGGTCGGCAGCGTGACGGCGGTGACCACCGTGCAAGCGCAAAACGCCCACAACGGCTGGGTGCATTTGCAGGGTGAACACTGGCAAGTGCACAGCGCCACACCCTTGCACACCGGGCAATCGGTGCGCGTGGTCGGGCGTAAGGGCTTGTTGCTGAAAGTCGCCGCGACTGACGCGGTGCGACACGGAGAGTGATCATGGGTCTGCAAATCGGTTTTGTTGCACTGCTGCTGTTGGTGATTGCACTCGCCGGCTCGACCTTCCGCATCCTGCGTGAGTACGAGCGCGGCGTGGTGTTCCAGCTCGGGCGCTTCTGGCAGGTCAAAGGGCCGGGGCTGATCCTGTTGATACCGGTGGTGCAGCAAATGGTCCGGGTCGACCTGCGCACCGTGGTGCTCGACGTACCGCCGCAGGATGTGATCACCCGCGACAACGTCTCGGTGAAGGTCAATGCGGTGCTGTACTTCCGCGTGCTTGACCCGCAGAAGGCGATCATTCAGGTCGAAGACTTTCTTTCGGCCACCAGCCAACTGGCGCAGACCACCCTGCGCGCGGTGCTCGGCAAACATGAACTGGATGAACTGCTGGCCGAACGCGAGCAACTGAATATCGATATCCAGCAGGTGCTCGACGCCCAGACCGACGCCTGGGGCATCAAAGTCGCCAACGTCGAGATCAAGCACGTCGACCTCAACGAATCGATGGTCCGTGCCATCGCCAAACAGGCCGAAGCCGAACGTGAACGCCGGGCCAAGGTGATCCACGCCGAAGGCGAACTGCAGGCCTCGGAAAAACTCATGCAGGCCGCCGAAATGCTCGGCCGTCAGCCCGGCGCCATGCAGTTGCGCTACATGCAGACCTTGAGTTCGATTGCCGGCGACAAGAGCTCGACGATTGTCTTTCCCCTGCCCATCGAATTGCTCAAGGGGATGGCGGATCTGTCGGGAAAAACCTGACAGCAAAAGATCGAAGCCTGCGGCAGCTCCTGCATCGGTTATGCGTACACCCTGTAGGAGCTGCCGAAGGCTGCGATCTTTCATGCATTGCGCAGCAATTCAAGATTCAGAAAGGCATCCTGGGCACATTGCCGAACCCGTTCGCGCAACCACGGCGAAGCCTCGCGACGCTTGTCTTCGCCATCGGCAACAAAGCGCTGGGACGGCTGCTTGGCATGCTGCATCGTCGCCGCCAACACCTGCTGCCGCTGCTCGACATTCAAACGAAAAAACTTCGCCAATCGTCCGGCCATGGCCTCGGGTAACTCGCTGTAGTTCACCAGCAGTCCATCACCCTCACGGCAGTGCAGATACGCCGACGCCAGCAAGCGTCCAAGCCGTCGTGCAATGAAGTCTTCACTGCCGGTAAACGGCAAACCATCGTCGAGCACACAATCACCAAGCATCCCCGGCACCATGTGCATCCCCGGACGACGCACGTGCGATACGGCGATTTCCAGCGGATCGCGATACACGAACAGCCACGGCGTGTCGGGAAAGCATGCCTGCAACAACGGCCATTCGCCGATGTTCCAGGCATCGAGCTTGATCACCAGTCGCTGCTCGATACCGCGTCGACGTTGACCGTAGGCCGAGAGCAGTCCACTGATCGCTGCCCGCCGCTCGGCTTCGGGCAGCTCACCGCGCAAAAGTGCATCAAGCGGCGGTGGCTCCGAGACTACGATGTGGTCATCGAGCCGCGCGAGCATCTGGCTGATCAATGTCGAACCGCAACGCGAGGCGTGCAGGATAAAGGCACTCGGGGCCAACCCCGGGCTTTGCGCTTGCCACTCGGTCAGCACCGATAGCGGCGTCTGCCGGCGAAAAGCCTGATTGAACGGCAACCGCAGCGCTTCTTCGACGGCGTCACGAAAAAAAGGCTGATGCAGTGGTGTGTCAGCAAACCAGCACCAGTCCACTTGCCATTGCTCCGCCAGCGGCCAGATCCGGATCGGCAGCCAGCCGTCGAAGTTCAGCCTTTCCATTGTTCGTTCCATTGCCGACGACCGTTGCGCATCGCGGCGCGCAGTTCTTCGCGGGAGAATCGCAAGCCGTGTTCGGCGGCCAGCTCCAGAGTGCGCTCGATGAATATTTCGGGGTCCGTCATGTGCTGCAGAGTCGCCGCTAACGCTGCATCACCTGCAACCAGTCGCTGGAATCGCTGTAACGCCGAATCGGCCGATTGCGGTGCAGGGGTGTCGCGCAAACCTTCGGCGATCTTCTGCGTGAGCCAGGCCCCGGGCCGGCAGTCGAGCACCAGATGAATCCGCGCGCAGGTATCGAAGTTATCCACCCGATGCACACGAGCAAGATCGAGAAACCAGCACTCCCCCGCCGACATCGGTACACGTTGACCCTCGAGCCAGAAGTCCACGGCGGGCGGGCTGAGCAGTGGAATGTGCAGGCGCAGATCGGCTTCCGGGCCTTCCAGATCGTAATCACGGTGCTCATGAATCCGCCCGCCCGGCCCCAGTCGCAGCAGGCGTGCGCTGACGATATCCAGCGCCAGCTCACGTAGCCCCAACCGCCAGCGTTCATCGCGCAGCCAGGGCGTGCGCTGCAGCGTTTCACCGCGTCCGGGCGATAACTCGGTCAGGGCATCGGCGGCCGAAATCAGTGCCACGCCGCTCCAGTCGCCCGTGAAGTAATCGGTGTTGAAGTGTCCGCGCCAAGCCTCTTCGGCAATCGCCTGCAGCGCCTGCAACAGCAGCGGCAAGTCCACCGCCACCGGCAGACGTGAACAGACCGGGCGGCTCATGCCTTGGGCAACACCGCGCATTCGCCAAGCCAGGTCAGCAGCCGGTCCAGACAGGCATCCACGGTCTGCACGCCGGTGTCGAGCACCAGCGAGGCCTGCGCGGGCGGCTCGTACGGTGCCGAAACCCCGGTGAAACCGGCCATCTCGCCACGCCGTGCGCGGGCGTAATGCCCCTTCGGATCACGCTGTTCGCACACCGTCAGCGATGCGCTGCACCAGACCTCCCGATAGTCCGCAACCAAACGCTGGGCGAACACCTCTCGCAGTTCCAGCAACGGCGCGATCATCGCCAGAATCACGATCTGCCCGTTTTCCACCAGCAGCGCTGCCAGCTCGCTGGCACGGCGGATGTTCTCCAGGCGATCGGCGTCGCCAAACCCCAGATCGCGGTTGAGCCCGACCCGCAAGCCGTCGCCATCGAGCACCACGCTCTGCACTCCACGGGCAAACAACTCGGCGTGCAGCGCTTGGGCCAGCGTCGATTTGCCCGCCGCCGGCAGACCGGTGAGCAAAATCGCCGCACCGCGATGGCCGTTGCGGGCCTCGCGCTGCCTGCGGCTAATGCTGGCGACGGGCGCCTGCAGATTATTTGGCAGCAGCATGCGCCACCACTGGCACCGAAATATCCCCCGACGCCCACGCCGATTCTCGGTTAGCCAACGCCGTGGCGATCGACTGCACTTCGGTGGACTGCACCTGATCCGGCAGCGGATCGAGGCCGGCGCTGGCGAAGATCTGCCCATAGGCATTGCGCAGATCGGCATACGACAGATCGCGGCGCAGATCCGCTTGCAGGTTGTTCAGTTCGCCCTGAATCAACTCCAGCTCGCCAATGCCGGCGGCCTGGTGCCGATTGCGCAACTGACCGACGATCTGCCCGTCGATGTCCGACAGTTGCTGGTTGGTCTTGAACTGACGCAGCGCCTCTTGATAGTTGGCATTGGCCACATACAGCTGCGCCAGCACCGCGATCGACATCGCCTGACGGCGTGCGGTGGCGACTTCTTCGCCGGCCTTGGCCACATCGATGGCTGCCGGGGCAGAGATCACATTGAACAGGTTCCAGGTGACTTTCACCCCATAGTCGGCCCAGCGATCGTTCACCAGAAACGAGTTGCTGTCGTAGTGTCCGCCGACGGAAAACTCCAGGCCCGGCAACATGCGCAACATCGCCTTGCGGGTTTCAGCAGCACTGATCCGGGTCTGGTAATCCTGCTCGCGCAGTTCCGGACGGCTGGTCAGGGCTTCCTGCTCCAGCCTGGAAATATCGACCTTGAGTTCCGGGATCTGATAACCGTCGTCAGTGGCCAGCGTCAGGTTGGTGCCCAGCGGCAGATTGATCAGGGTCGCCAGTTCGGTTTTCGCCAGCGACAACGCCCGGCGTTGCTCTTCCAGTTGCCGGGTCGCTTCGATCAACGAACGCTGGTAACCGAGGGACTGCACCGGATCACCGATGCGCTGCTCGCTCATGCTTTCGCTGTTGCGCCGGGCGGTGTCGACCCGGGCCATCAGGCTGTCGATCTGTTTGAGCAGACGTTCGGCCGCCATCGCCCGCCAATAGGCCGAGCGCACGTCCTGAACGATGGTGTTGATCACTTTGCGCCGGCGTTCCTGAACGATCAGGCGCTGGTCGCCCTGTTGCTTGGCGTTGATGTAGCTGACGCCGAAATCGAGGACGTTCCAGACCATGGTCAGGTCGGCGACGTTGCGGTCGCGGTCCTGGGAGGTCGACGGTTCCAGGGACTGGGTGCCGGTGCGTACGCTCTGGCTGCTGGAGGCGCTGACATTGTTGCGTCCGACGTAACCGGCATCCAGCGCCATGCGTGGCAGCATGTCGAAGCTGGCGAGGTCGAGCTGCCGCTTGGCCAGCGCTTCCTCCATGATTTTCAAGCGCCCTTCGAGGTTGTATTTCACCGCGCGGGCCATGGCCTGGTGCAGGGTCAGCGGACCGCTCAGCGGTTCCTGACCCTTGTACATGCTTTGCAGGTCGGCTTTGGCCCGTTGTTCGCTGACACTGCGTTCGATCGGTTCACTGGTGACTGCACATCCGCTGATTGCCAGCGCCAGCAGGCTGGCGCCGAACAATTTTTGACTTTTCTTCATCCCTGCATCGCCCCTGGGTGCTGCGCATATTGAGTTGTTGTGTGTGTTATCAGGCCTGCATTTCGCTGATACCGACCTGTTGCAGAGCCGCCGCCAGGTTGTCGACCCGGTGCTGCTCGCTGTCTTTGATCTGTTGCAGTTGCTGGCCCAGGGTCGGCGCGCCGAACACACCGCGCAGACCCTGGGAAATATCGCCGCCCGTGATCGAATGACGGTCGAAGGCATTCAGCGAATCGCGCTCTGCGGCGCTGTCCTGATGGAACAGGCTCGACAGCGTACTGCTGCCGAACACCCCGCCATCGCCACCGCCAAACCCGAGGAAGCCATGGCCGGAACCATCGCCGCCGCTGTCGCTGCTGGTGAAAACCTGGGCGATGAAGCTCGGGCTCAGGGCGCCGTGGTTGATGAAAATGTCACCCAGCGGACGGATGCCGTTGCCGATCACCCGTTGTTCGAACAACGGCGCGAAGGTCAGCGGTGAGCCGAGGTCGCCGGTGGGCGGTGTGAAGATGAGCGGTTGCAGCGGGACGTTCGGCGCCGGTGGTGGCACGACGGGGTCGCTGCTGCGGAACTCCGGATCCGGCGGCACCACCACCAACGGCGAGGTCGGTGTCACCGGCGGTACGACCACCGGCACCGTATTGATCACGTAGTTCCCGGACTGACTGATCCCGCTGCCGCTGTTGCCCGACTGGTCACTGACCCCGGCCGTGTTGATGCTGATTGCATTGCTGGCGCTGTTGACGTTGGCGGTCGGCGTCAAGGTCGCCGTCCAGGTCTTGCCACCGTCGCTGCTGCTCAGGTTGGACAGGGTGCCATTGGCCACGCTGAGGTCCGCCAGATCGAAACCGCTGACCGCTTCGTTGAAGGTGATGATCACCTGCGAAGTCTGGCCGACACCCAGATTCGGGTTGGCAACCACGACCGTGGCGGTCGGGCGCTCGCTGTCGAGGGCGTAGTTGTTCGACACCGCCACGGTGCTGCCGGCGTTGCCCGCCAGGTCGGTGACGTTGCTGGTGTCCAGCGCGATGAAGTTGCTCGGGTCGGTCACGTTCGCGGTCGGGGTGAAGGTCGCGGTCCAGGTCTTGCCGCCATCGCTGCTGCTCAGGTAGCTCAGGTCGCCATTGGTCACGCTCAGGTCGGACAGGTCGAAATTGCTCACCGCCTCGCTGAAGGTGAAGGTCACCGTGGTGGTCTGGCCGATGCCCAGATGCGGATTGGCAACCACAATGTCCACCGTCGGCCGGGTTGCATCGAGGATGTAGTTGTTGGAGATGGCGATGCTCGCGCCGAGGTTGCCGGCCAGATCCTGGACGCCGGCGGTGTCGATCAGGATCAGGTTGGTCGGGTCGTTGACGTTAGCCGTTGGCGTGAAGGTCGCGGTCCAGGTCACACCGCCGTCGCTGCTGGTCAGGTTCGACAGCGCACCGTTGGCGACGCTGATATCCCCCAGATCGAACCCGATCACCGCTTCGCTGAACGTGATGGTCACGGTGGTGGTTTCACCAATGCCCAGGCGATTGTCGGCGACCACGATGGTGGCGGTCGGCAGCGCGGTGTCGATGGCGAAGTTGTTGGAGTCGGTGATGCCGATACCGCTATTGCCTGAGACGTTGGTCACTCCGGCATTGCTCAGGCTGATCAGGTTGGTCGCGTCAGTGACATTGGCGGTCGGGGTGAAGGTCGCCGTCCAGGTGACACCGCCGTCGCTGCTGCTGACATTGCTCAGCGTGCCGTTGGCGATGGTCAGGTCGCTGTTGTCGAAACCGCTGACCGCTTCGCTGAAGGTGATGGTCACCAGCGAAGTTTCCCCGGCCTTGAGCGAAGTGTCGGCAACCACGATGGTGGCAGTCGGCACCTGAGTCTGCACCTGATAGTTGGCGGAGCTGGTGGTGCCGGTGCCGGTGTTGCCGGCCAGGTCGGTAATACCGGTGTTGTTCAGGACAATCAGGTTGGTGAGATCGGTGACACCAATGTTCGGCGTGAACGTGGCCGTCCAGGTGATGCCGCCGTCGCTCGACGCGACATTGCTCAAGGTGCCGTTGGCGACGCTCAGGTCGGCATTGTCGAATCCGGTCACGGCCTCGCTGAAGGTGATGGTCACCAACGCGGTTTCACCGGGACGCAGGTCGCTGTCGGCCATGACAATGGTCGCCGTCGGACGCTGACTGTCGACCGCATAGTTGTTGGAATCGGTGGTGCCGCTGCCGGCGTTGCCCGCGAGGTCGGCGATGCCGGTATTGTCCAGCGTGATCAGGTTGGTGGTGTCGGTGATGCCTGCCGCCGGAGTAAAAGTAGCCGTCCAGGTGATACCGCCATCGCTGCTGCTCACCGCGCTCAGCGTACCGTTAGCGATGGTCAGGTCGGCGTTGGTGAAACCAGTGACCGCTTCGCTGAAGGTGATGGTCACCAGACTGGTCTGGCCGACGCCGAGCGCGGTGTCGGCGACCACGACAGTGGCGGTCGGGCGCTGAGTGTCGATCGAGTAATTGTTGGAATCGGTGGTGCCGCTGCCGGCATTGCCCGACAGGTTTTGAACACCGGAATTGTCCAGCGTAATCAGGTTGGTGGCGTCGGTGATGTTGGTGGTCGGTGTGAACGTTGCCGTCCAGGTAATGCCGCCGTCGCTGCTGCTCACCGCGCTGAGCGTGCCGTTGGCGATGGTCAGGTCGGCATTGGTGAAACCGGTCACCGCTTCGCTGAAGGTGATGGTTACCAGCGAGGTTTCGCCGATTTTCAGCGAGTTGTCGGCAACGATGACGGTCGCGGTCGGCAGCACGGTGTCGATGGTGTAGTTGTTGGAGTTGGTGGTGCCGCTGCCGGCGTTGCCCGCCACGTCGGCGATGCCGGTGTTGGCCAGTGTGATCAGGTTGGTCGCGTCGTTGACGCCCACGTTCGGGGTGAACGTCGCGGTCCAGGTGATGCCGCCGTCGCTGCTGCTCACCGCCGTCAACGTACCGTTGGCGATGGTCAGGTCGGCGTTGGTGAAACCGCTCACCGCTTCGCTGAACGTGATGGTCACCAGCGAGGTTTCGCCGGCCGTAAGGTTGCTGTCGGCGACCACAATGATCGCGGTCGGGCGCTGGGTGTCGATGGCGTAGTTGTTGGAGTCGGTGGTGCCGCTGCCAGCGTTGCCCGCCAGGTCGGCGATACCGGTGTTGTCCAGGGTAATCAGGTTGGTGGTGTCGGTGACGCTGGCACTCGGCGTGAACGTCGCGGTCCAGGTGATGCCGCCGTCGCTGCTGCTCACCGCACTCAGCGTACCGTTGGCGATGGTCAGGTCGGCGTTGGTGAAACCGGTCACCGCTTCGCTGAAAGTGATGGTCACCAGCGAGGTTTCACCGATCCGCAGGTTGTTGTCGGCCACCACGATGGTCGCGGTCGGGCGCACGGTATCGATGGCGTAGTTGTTGGAGTCGGTGGTCCCGCTGCCGGCGTTGCCGTTCAGATCCGCGATGCCGGTGTTGTTCAGGGTGATCAGGTTGGTCGCGTCGGTGATGCTGGCGGTCGGCGTGAAGGTCGCCGTCCAGGTAATGCCGCCGTCGCTGCTGCTGACCGCCGTCAAGGTGCCGTTGGCAATCGTCAGGTCGGCGTTGGTGAAACCGGTGACCGCTTCGCTGAAGGTGATGGTCACCAGCGAGGTTTCACCGATCCGCAGGTTGTTGTCGGCCACCACAACGGTCGCGGTCGGCCGCGCAGTGTCGATGGCGTAGTTGTTGGAATTGGTGGTGCCAGTGCCGGCATTGCCAGCCAGATCGACGACCCCGGTGTTATCCAGGGTGATCAGGTTAGTGGTGTCGGTGATGTTGCTGGTCGGGGTGAGCGTGGCGGTCCAGGTGATGCCGCCGTCACTGCTGCTCAGGCCGCTCAGGGTGCCGTTGGCTACGGTAAGGTCGGCGGAGGTGAAGCCGCTGACCGCTTCGCTGAAGGTGATGGTCACCAGCGAGGTTTCACCGGCCGCCAAATTGGTGTCGGCCACCACAATGGTCGCGGTCGGGCGCAGGGTATCGATCACGTAGTTGGCCGAATCCGTCGTGCCGCTGCCGGCGTTGCCAGCGAGGTCGGCGATACCGGTGTTGTCCAGGGTGATCAGGTTGGTGGTGTCGGTGATGCTGGCGGTCGGAGTGAAGGTCCCGGTCCAGGTGATACCGCCGTCACTGCTGCTCACCGCGCTCAGCGTGCCGTTGGCGATGGTCAGGTCGGCGTTGGTGAAGCCGGTCACGGCTTCACTGAAGGTGAAAGTCACCAGCGAGGTATCGCCGATCTTCAACGCCGTATCGGACATCACGATGGTCACGGTCGGGCGCGCGGTATCAATCGCGTAGTTGACGGAGCTGGTGGTGCCGACGCCCGCCACGCCGTCGCTGATCGCAGTTACCCCGGTGTTGTCGAGGGTGATCAGGTTGGTGGCGTCGGTGATGTTATTGGTCGGAGTGAACGTCGCGGTCCAGGTCAGGCCGCCGTCGCTGCTGCTCACCGCTGTCAGCGTGCCGTTGGCAATGGTCAGGTCGGCGTTGGTGAAACCGCTCACCGCCCGGCTGAAGGTAATGGTCACCAGCGAGGTTTCGCCGATTTTCAACGCCGTGTCGGCCATCATGATGGTCGCGGTCGGTGGCTCAACATAAGCAGTGTTGAGCGTACCGCCGTTGTTGAAGATCGCCGCGACTGCAGTCGGCGAAGTACCGTTTGTGCCGCCGCCCGATGCCGTACCACCGACACCGCTGCCGGCGGCGTTACCGCTGATGGCGGCAAAGTTGGCGGCGGTGATCAGCACCGTGCCGCCCTGGTTCCAGATGGCGCCGACACCACGCCCGGCAATGCCACCGTTGGAAGCGTTGCTGCCGAGCCCGCCACCACCGCCGCCACCGCCCCCGGCACCGATGTTGTTGCTGATGACCGACGTCCCGACGATTTTAAGAGTCCCGGTCGAGGCGTTGTAAATACCGCCAGCAGCATTGCCGCCTGCGCCGCCGACCTTGTCCCAACCGGCCCCGCCACCGCCACCGCCGATGGAAATCGTGCCGTTGTTGGCCGTGCCGCCATTGCCACCGTTGCTGTAGTAGGAAACGCCCAACCCGCCGGCACCACCGGTGCTGCTGCCACCGCGACCGCCCATGTGCGTCGCGTCGTAGCCACCGCCGTAACCGCCGACGCCGCCGCTGCCGGCCTGCCCGCCGAGGGTGCCGGTGCCCGGCCCGGCCGTGCCGCCATGGCCTCCGCCTTGACCGCCAAGCCCGCCGCCACCGCCGCCGCCACCGCCGTAGTACGCACCGGTGACCCCACCGCCACCGCCACCACCGGCCGCCGCGTTGCTGGTCACCGTGACATTGTTCAACGTGAGGATGCCGGCGTTGAAAATGCCGCCGCCCATGGCGCCGGTCGCCCCGTAGCCGCCATTGCCGCCGTTACCCGAAACCAGTCCGCGAGTAATGACCAGACCATCGAGTGTCACCGTACTGCTAGAGGTGATTTCCACCACCCGCGTCCGGTACTGACCGTCGAGAATCACGTCGGCCGCGCCGTCGTTGTTCAGGTCGCCATCAACGGTGATGTTCTTGTTGATCAGCAATTCCGAGGTGAGCTGCACCGTCATGCCGGAGCTGAAGGTCACGATGTCGCCGTTCTGCGCCGAGGCAATGGCCGCACGCAGCGAGCCGACCCCGGTGTTCGCGTTGTTGGTGGCGGTCCACGTGGCGAGGCCCCACTGATACTCACTCATCGACAGGGTCGACAGCACGTTGGCGCTCTCGATCTTGCCCGTGGCGATTTCCAGATCCCAGTCGCCGCCCACGCCGGTGCGGTTGTTCGAGGCGGCTACATCGCGGCCGGTGAATTGTGCCAGCGAGTCGACGAAGCTCAGGCCGCGGTCGCCCTCGGCGGTGTAGCAGCCGTAAATGAGGATGTCGCCGCCAACGTTCATGTCCTTGCCGATTTCTGCCAGCAGCGCACTGCGCTGCGCGACGTTGTCCGCCGACAGATAGCTGTTGCCGAGCCACAGGTCACCGGCGTTGCCATGAGCGATGATCTGTACCGAGCTGACACCCGAATGCTGGTCGAGATAATCGGCGATCTGCTGCAAACCGTCTTTGCTTGCATCGAGCTTGACCACTTGCGCGCCGGGAGCGACGCCTTTGAGCAGGCTGTCGGCATCCTTGACCCGGGCATCGACGAACACCACGCTCTGGCCCGGTACCGCAACAGGGCTGGCAGCCGGCGTGGCATCGGCCTGGCCGTGGGTGTCTTTGCTGACCGACGGGTGATCGGCCGTCGGCGCCTTGGCCGCATCGGCTGCAGGATGGCTGTCGGCCTGGGCGGCGGCGTCAGCGACCGTGGCCGCGACGGCGCCGTCGAACAGCATGCGCGGTTCCAGTGACATGATCAGCGGCGCAGCCGGCGTCCGTTGGCCCTCGGTTACCCGCGACTTTTGCTTGCTCCACCACATGTTGCTCACCCGGACTCGAACAGTTGTAAACGCATCAATGAAAAACGCCGCGATCAACTGATCGCGGCGTCGGACTTCATACGAATCACATTGGCAGCACTGGCTGAGCCATCGAGCCAAAAGGACAGATCGGCGTATTGCTTGAACAGGTCCGGCGGCAGAATCGTGCGCCGGGACTGCAGGGCAACCTTGGGTTTGACCTTGTGCAAGCCGGCCACACCCAGCGCCTGGTCGAACGCCGGCGCGTCATAGGCCAGGTGTTCGAAATCGTGCTCGAACCAGGGCTCGCCAATGAAGTCGTAGACCAGCCGCAGCACGCGCTCCGGGGCCTGGGTCAACAAGTCGTAATCGACGATCAGCAGCGAATCGGCGTGCTCGCCGTAATAGGCTTCCTTGAGTGCCGCCCAGGCAAAACCGACCAGACGATTGCGCTGGGCCAGGGTTTCGCAGCGGCTGTAGACGGTGTTGCGCTCGACAGCATCGCCGAACAGCTTGGTGTTTTCATAAGGGTTGGCGCGGTACAACCGTTCCAGGCTGTCCATCACCCAGGCGACGTTGCGCACGCAGGCAATGACTTTGGCTTTGGGGAACAGATCGCTGATGGCCGGCAGGCGCGAACTCCACTGCCGGTTGGTGTCGAACACCACCGGTTTGTCAGCCTTGTCGGCGTAGTAGGCATCGAACAGTCCGCGCAGCAGGCGCCGGCGCATGTCGGTGTCGATCACCGCGCCGAATTCGCTGCCGGCGCTGCATTGTTCAAGGACACCGGAAAACAGCGCGCCGACCGGGCTGGTCATGCCGGCATGAAAGCGCGGGTTCTGCAGAAGAATCGCAGAAAGCAGGGTGGAACCTGAGCGCGGCAAGCCGGAGATAAAGTGGAACTGCTGCAATCCCTTCACCCTACTTTGTAAGTCCTTTTGTCCGACGAGCGTAGTCCAACAATACCCTTTCGACTAGTAGTGTTTTGATATCAAAATAGAGCAAAACGGACTATGAAAGCCCGTTTTAATCGCGAAAAAAATGGTGAAGCGTTTAAGTCATTTCTCCGTCGTCCCGTTATCAGTGGTCAACGAAAAAAGTCGCGCATTTGCGCCACCGGCATGGGTCTGATCACGCAGTTGCCAAGTCGTCGGCAAGGGTCGGAATGGGTCAGGCACGTCCACGTCCAGATCGCCGATCAACCAGACCCGGGCACTGCCCTTGGGCAGGTCATCGAGTCGGTCCAGGTAGACCTCCTCGGACACCAGGGTGCCGAAACCGTAGTGATTCGGACGCGTCGAACGGCCATCGGCAGCGGGCGGGGTATACAGCCGCACCTGAGCGTCAGTGCGGTTGTAGTAGACGTAACTGAGGTACCAGAGCATGTCGCTGGTGACGATCCGGTCACCGCTGACGAAATGCCGGTTGATGTAATCGACCATGACGTTGAACTGATCGTGCGGGTCGACCGTGGCGTTGGTGTTCACACCCACCAACTCAACCCCGACCCATGCCACCAGGATCGTCACTGCCAGCACACGAGTGCGGCGGTACAACCGGTCAATGGCCAGCGCCGCCAGCATCGGCAACCCCAGCGCATAGGCTGTCAGGTAACGTTCGATGAACACCGGGCTGATGAAGGACACCGCGAACACCAGCAACAACGGCATACCGGTGTAAAGCGCCAGCAAGACGCTGCCATGGTTCACGCTGCGGTCGCGGGCCACGGCCACGCCCGCCAGCGCCAGCAGGGCCAGCGGTACGCCGCAGAACAGCAGCAACGGGAGATGCTCGCCGTCGTCCTGGATCAACCAGAGCCAGATCATCGACGGCAGCGAGGACAGGGTCACCGGATCTTCCCAACCCACATCGCCACCGACCTTGAGTTCTTCCATGTGTTGCGTCAGATCAAGCAGGTTCGGCAACCACGGCAGGTAGAGCACGACGATGGCCAGATTGGCCAGCCACCAGTCCTTGCGCTGGATATGCCGCAGGCGATAACCCGGCAGCAGGCGAATCAGCCCCAGATACAGCCAATGGCTCAGCGCGGCCAGCACTGCAAAGTAGTGGGTGTACAACGCGGCGCTCATCAGCAATGCATAGATCAGCAGATACCGGCGGCGCTGCGGGCGCCTGACCCAGCAGATCAGCGCCAGTGTGGTAGCGATCAGGAGCAGGCCGAGCAGCGAGTACATGCGCACTTCCTGGCTGTAGCGCACCGCCGTCGGCAGCAACGCCAGCAGCACCCCGGCGATGATCGCGGCGCGGCGGGTGGCCAGGCGATCGACCAGGCAGACACCCAGCCCGACCGTGGCGATGCCGGCCACAGCGCTGAGGCTGCGAATCGACAGGATGCCTTCACCGAATAACCCGATCCAGCCGTGCAGCAGCATGAAATACAACGGCGGATGCACGTCGAACGCCGCGTGTTCCCAGATACCACTGAGCGAATAGTTCGCCAGCAGCAGGCTTGAGCCTTCGTCGCCCCAGATCGCGGCAGCGGTCAGGTCATAAAAACGCACCACCGTCGCCAGCAACAGAATCGGTATCAGCCACTGCTGGCGAGCCCAGCGCCATAGACGCCGGACACCGGCGTTCGGTGCGGCAAACGGGTCCTGGGTATCCCCCAGCGGAGTCTCGCGACGCGCTTCCATCAACCTTCCCTTACAGATTTACCGAGTCACAACCAGCATCACTCATTGCGCACACTGTAGGCCAGAGGCGAAGTCGACGCGCGGCCATGACGACGTCCGGCAAGTCCGCTGATCCGGGTCTACGCTACGGCGTGGCGTGACCTGCCCGCGCAAATGCAAGGCGTCAGCACAGCCTGTGGACCTGCCCTGCAACCAGGCTACCGCGCGGCGCGCCGACCACATAACAGAAGGATGAGGAACCATGGAAGTCTTTATGGGTACGATTCAACCGTTCGCCTTCAACTTCGCCCCCAGTGGCTGGGCCTTGTGCAACGGACAAATCCTGGGCATCTCGCAATACCAGGCATTGTTCGCCTTGCTGGGCACCTTCTACGGCGGCAACGGCACGACCAATTTTCAGTTGCCCAACCTGCAAGGTCGGGTGCCCGTGGCACAGGGTACCGGACAGGGCCTGACGCCGCGTGTCATCGGTGAGGTGTATGGCACGGAAAACGTCACCGCCACGATCGCCAACATGCCCAACCACACCCACGCGATGACCGGCCTTTCCGCCAACACCGCCCTGCAACTGGCGGTGCCTGCAAGCAATCCGGCGACCGTGCCCACCGCGACCAATTCGTACATCGGCGCTTCCGGCGGCGGCCCTGGCTCGGCGAACATCTATTCCGATGCCCAAGGTGCCACACCGGTTCCCATCAAAGGCCTGACCACCACGGTCACCGGGGACATTTCCTCCACGGGCGGCAGTCAGCCGTTATCCATCGTCAACCCCTCTCTGGTCGTCAACTTCAGCGTTGCCCTGAACGGGATATTCCCTTCGCGCAACTGATCATGCGTCGGGGGCCTCACGGCCCCCGGCCGTTCTTTTTTCAACGGAGTCAGATCATGCTGCAAGCGGTTCAGATCCAACACGTCCAGCCGTTGCTCGGACAGCAAAGCACGCTGCACCTGCCAGATGGCACGGCATTGCCGATTCAGATCGAGCATCTTGATGAGGTTCCAGCGGCGAAAACCCGCTACAGCGAGCGCATGCCGTTCTGCCTCGAATTCAACAGCCTGGTGCCGACCGGGTTCGTCGACGGCCTCTGCGCACTGGAGCTGCCGGAACTCGGGCGAGTGGAAGATATTTTCGTGTCGCGAGTGCCGGCGATGGGGCGGGATCCGCAACTGGGTTACTTCTGCATGTCCTTCAACTGAAATCCCGCCTCACTGCGGATACCACACCAGCCGTTCCGCCGCCGGATTGCGTTCTTCCACCGCAAATCCCAACGCCAGATAGTGTTGCCGTGCGTGGGGGTTGTTGGCCCAGACCACCGTTGCCACCGGGCAACGAACCTGCTGCGCGGCCTTTTGCACGCCTTGCAACACCGCGCGGCCGTACCCCTTGCCCCGCGCCTGGGGAATGAAGGCGATGTACAACACGCGGATTTCATTGGGGCCGAAGTCGGTGCTCAGCGCCCCGATGGCCGTGCCGAGTTTTTCCACGACGTAGTGCAGGGCGTTGGGATGGTTTTCAGCCACGCCCTGTTCCTGCACCTGAAATTGCTGGGCGATCACTTGCTGCACCACTTCCTGCTCGCCGTCGATCCATTGCAGATCCGGGCGCGCCGACTGATAGAGGCGGTGCAAAAATGGCTCGTCGGTGGCCCGCGCAGGTCGCACCACCAATCCGTCTGCCGCCACACCCGCGTTGCTCGCCATGTTCACGCTCCCTAGAAACCGCTTTCCCTGACCCCCAGCGCCGCCAACCGGCGCCAGGCCACGCCGAGTACCGACTCGCCGCTGCCCTGCAGCACCACCACACCGCGCAACGGTTGAACCGGGGTGGGCGGCTGATCCAGCGTAGTCAATCGCGCGCCATATTGCGCTTGTACAGGCTCGGCTCGTTGCTGTTGATCGCGACGCACGGCAATCGGCCCGTGATGATCGGAGGTCAGCGCCTCCTGATCGACATAGGCCACGCCATTGGTATCGATTTCATCCAGTTTTACGGCGAGCGCCGGATGCATCGGATCATCGGCGATGAACCGCCCGGTCGCACCCGGTTTGACTCGCCACAACTCGGCTTCGGCGATATAGCCACGCAGGCGCGAACCGTCCTCGACCACCCGCGCCAGCGCATCCTTGCTCGACAGCCAGCGCCCCGGCGTCAGATTGGGCAGCACATCACGCACAGTGCCGGCATGGGGCGCGCGCAGCAGCAGGCGTTCGCGGCGAGCGCTCAGACCACGGTATTGCGCCACGGCTTCGGCGAGGCGTTGCTCGATGATACCGGCGTCGGCCGCGGTTTCACTGCGACCGGCCTGTCGGCGCATCAGCAATTGCTGGATCTGGATTTCCCGGCGAACGATGGCCTGCTGCGATTCGAGGTCCGGCGACTCCAGTTCGATCAGTACATCGCCCTGGGCGACTGTCTGGCCATCCGCGACCTTGACTGTTTTGACCCGCGCCGCCACCGGCGCATGCAACGCACTGGCCCGACCGCCCTCAAGCATCGTCGGCAGTTCGACCGCGCTGCGCCACGGCACGATCAGCACCAGCAACAGGCCGAGTACCGCCAGGCTGCTGACCAGCACACGCGGGCCATGCGCTTGTTCGCGGCGGCTCCACCACTGACGCCACTCATTCATGATCGGCAGAAAGATGAACCACACCAGTTCCACCAGCATCAGGAAGATCCCCAACACCTTGAAGAACAAGTGATAGACCGCCAGCGCGATCCCGAAAAACAACGCCGCACGCCATAACCACGAGCCATACCCCCAGATCAGCAAACGCCGCTGCATCGTCGGCGACCAAGGCTCCGGCGCCGGGGCGCCATAGCCGAACAAACACTCACGCAGGCGCCAGCGACAGAAGGCAAAGGCCCGGCCCTGCAGGTTGTCGACCTCCCACAGGTCGCTGAGCAAAAAGTAGCCATCGAAACGCATGAACGGGTTGAGATTGACCACCAGCGTGGTGATCCAGGTCGCACTGGCGAGCATGAACGCCGCCGTCCGGGCCGGGCCGTCGGGCAATAGCGACCAGACCAGCAACGCGATGCACGCCAGCAACAACTCCGCCAGCACCCCGCCGGCGCCGATCAGCAGCCGCGCACGCCGGTCGTTGACCCGCCAGGCGTCACTGACGTCGGTGTAAAACATCGGCAGCAAGACCATGAACGCCACGCCCATGCTCTGCACCCGACACCCGGCGCGCTTGGCCATGAATGCGTGGCCGAACTCGTGACAGAGCTTGGCGAAGAACAGCGCCACAGCAAACGAGAGCGCCCCACCGAGGCTGAACAGGTGCGGAAAGGTGCCGACAAAGCGCTGCCAGTCCCGCGAAACCAGAAACACCCCGAGCGCCAGCGTTATCGGCAGACCGACGCGCAACAGTCGTGGTCCGAAGCGCTCCAGCCACGGCCACGCGCGATTGAGAAAAGCGTCCGGACGCCACAATGGAATGCGAAAAAACAGATATTGGTGAAGCAGGATTTTCCACAGTCTCTGCCGTTGCGCGAGAGCCTTGAGCGAGTAACTGGCACGCTGCTGATCGTCGAGGGCGCTGATCAGGTCATGCCCGCGCAGAAATGTCAGCAGTTGCTCCAACTCGACACCGTCCAGCGGCAGGCCCGGTTCGCGGTTGGCGGCGCGCAGCACTTGCTCGGGATCGCCCAGCGACCAGTGGCGCAACAGGCGCATCGCCGCCGCGCCGAGTTTGAAATACCGACCGCGCACCGGATCGGCCAGGGTCCAGCGCGGTGAACCGTCCAGTGCTGGCGCCGCGGGCGACAGTTGCAGGTCGGCACGCAGGCTCGGCAGATTCATTTACAGACCTACGCTCTGGCGCAGACCGGCAAGCGGGCGGCGCAGCAGGTACAAGGCCAGCGGCGCGCGGTCGCCGAATATCTTGGCCGTACCGCGCAGGCCGATGCGCGGCGGTGCCTCGGTAAAATTCGCATCCAGTCGATACGCCAGTTGGCCGCCAGCGGTGGGCTGCGCTTCATAGGCCGAACGCTCAAGTCTGGCGGTGTGGCGTTGCAGCGGATCGCTGTCGAGGAACAACGCAATATCGGCGCCCGGTTCCAGCGCAATCGCGTCGCCCACCGCCAGTTCGATACGCAGTTCGGCCTGATTCGGGTCGGCGATTTCCATCAACCGCTCGCCGGTCTGCACCGGTCTGCCGGTCAGGCGCTCGGCATCGGCGAACACGGCGATCCCATCACGCTCGGCGCGCACTTCGCTACGCGCCAGCAACTCGCGGGCGTAATCGCGCTCGGCGCGTTTTTGCTCGGCACGGGCGGCGAGCAAATCGACCCTGGCACTGGACTCGGCATCGGCAAACGAACGTTGCGAGTTGGATTTCAGTTCTGCTTCCGCCACGCCCAAGGCACGCTCGGCCACATCAGCCTGGGCCTTGAGGGTGGTGCTTTCAAACCGCAGCAGCAGGTCGCCGGCTTTCACCGGTTGATTGGGCTTGACCAGAAACTCGGCGATCACCCCGTCCAGCGGCGCCGCCACCACGCGACCGCCCTGCGGCACGACTTCCGCCGGCGCCAATACCGACTGGCGCACCGGGATCAACAACCCGAGCAACAGCACCGCCACCAGCGCCACCTGACGCTTGCGGGTCCAGCGCAGCCGCCACGGCTTGCCCGGCTGCAACGCCAGCCACGCATGACTGTAGGTGTCGCCCAGTTGTGACAGCAGCACTTGTTCGGAAGGGTTCCACGGCACATCGCGGGCCAGCCACAAACCGCCGAACACCTCGCCCTCGCGGTCGATCAGTGGCAGCCAGAACACTTGAGCGGCAGACAGACTGCGCCAGTCAGCCTGAATCGCTTCGCCCACCTGCTCAGGCGTGATGACCCGCGCAATCTTCAATCCATCCTGCTTGAACAACTGCGCCACCGCCTGCTCGACGAATGCCACAAACGGTGCATTCGGCTCGACCGTGCTGACGCCAGTCACCGCCTGTACCTTGCCAGCGATCAGTAAGGCCGCATGGCGATACCCGAACAGCGCCTGGCTGTCGTTGACCAGGCTATAGGCCAGTTGCGAGGCATCGCGAGCAGCACGTGTCTGTCGTTCGAGATCCAGAAACCGCGCAAACACCTGTTCGGCGCCGCCGGCCACCGGGGCGTTCATTTAAGCTCCGCAAAATGCGCCGTGCCGCTCATGCCGGCGAGCAAGCCCTTGGCTTCGGGAAGTGTGGCGACCAGCAACAGGGTCTGACTGCCTTCGTCAATCCGCGCACCGAGTCGTTTGACCGTGGCATCGATCGGCTGGCCGGTTTCGTCGGGGATAAAGCTGAAGGTCTGGCCGGGTTTGAGTCTGGCCATCCAGCGCGACGGCACCAGCAAGTGGATCTCCAGGGTGCGGTTGTCGACCACATCGAGCAGTGGCGCGCCGGCCGGCACACTTTCGTAGCGTTGCACCTTACGCTCGACCACTTGCCCGTCGAACGGCGCAACCACGCTGCAGCGTTTGACCTGAACCTGATAAACCTGAGATTGCGCCTGGGTCTCGCTGACCTTGGCCTCGGCCCGCGCCACTTCGAAACGCCCGACGGAATTGAGCGCCGCCAGTTGCCGATTGTGCGCCAGCTCCTCACCGGCACCGCGGCTGGCGGCCTGGGCGGCATTGAGCTGAGCCTGATACGCCGAGCAATCGAACTTCGCCAGCACATCGCCCTTTTTAAACGACTCGCCCTCGCTGAACGGCAACTCGACAATCCGCCCCGACAACTCACTGGCCAGCGTCGCCTGATCCCGAGCGCGCAACACACCCCGCGCCTCACTGCTCGCCGTGGCTGTCGCAGGCGTTGCGTTATCCAGCAGCGGATCGTCTGGCCCGGGCGTTTGCGCCTGAACTGCACACGTAACAAAGGTCAATCCGATAACCCAACCGCGCAAACGCTGCATAACCGCTACTCCCTGACGGATGAGCGGAGTCTACGACAGCGGGGAATAGCGTCAAGCGAAAGGCCATCACTGTGCCGTTACGCTTGCTGTAATCCGACCGAAGCGCTATGGTCAACCCATCGAAAATATGACTTTGATGGAATATTCCATAACACTCATATTAGTGCCCATGAATTGGGATATCGAATACACCGACGAGTTCGGCAACTGGTGGGAAGAACTGACTGAGAGCGAGCAGAGTTCTGTGGCGGCAAGCGTCAAACTGCTTGGGCAATTCGGCCCAGGCCTGCGTTTTCCGCATAGCAGTGCAATCAATGGCGCGCGGCATGGTCATTTACGGGAATTGCGCGTCCAGCATGGCGGGCGACCCTATCGCGTGCTCTATGCGTTTGATCCAAGACGCTGCGCGTTGCTTTTGATCGGTGGAGATAAAACCGGTCAGGACCGCTGGTATGAACTCAACGTCCCGCTCGCCGATCGACTGTACGATGAGCATCTCGAAACATTGCGCAAAGAGGGTTGCAACAATGGCTAAGAAATTCGCCGACCTCGAAGCACGCATGACACCCGAAGCACGGGCGCTTGCCGATTCGATCTACCAACAACACATCAAGGAAATGCCGCTTAACGAACTGCGACAAGCCAAGGCCTTGAGCCAGGCCACGCTGGCTGAAATGCTGCACGTCAACCAAGCAGCCATCTCGAAAATGGAGCGCCGTACCGATATGTACATCAGCACGTTGCGCAACTATATCCGGGCAATGGGTGGCGAACTTGAAATCATCGCGACCTTTCCCGACGGGCAAATCAAAATCGAAAATTTCGCAGGCTGAACAGCCATAACCCGCTTCAACCTGTGAATCTTCCACTGTGCAATAGCCGTATAGTGGCCAATCGAATTCGCCGATTTGCTCCCTCAGGCGCAATCTCAGCGCTGCGCCATCTCCCCCACCGGATACACCGCCTCCCATCCCCCACCCAACGCCTTGTATAACCCGACCATCGCCAACGACACACCCGTCGAACTCTCCACCCACTGCTCCTGAGTCGCCAGCAACGCGCCTTGCACGGTGAGGACGTTGACGAAATCGACCACGCCTTCGACGTACTGCTGCTGTGCGGTGCGCAGGGCGATCTGGTTCTGCCGCACGGCTTCGGCGAGGCTGTCGCGGCGGCGTTGGCTGGCGTTGTAGGCGGTCAACTGGTCGTCGATTTCATGCCAGGCGCGCAGCACGGTCTGCTGATAGGCGATGGCCGCTTCCTGTTGCTGGGCTTCGCGCAGTTGCAGCATGCCGCGCAGCCGTCCGCCGTCGAACAGCGGCAGGCTGAATTGCGGGCCGATACCAAAAGCCCGCGAGCCCCAGGAACCGAAATCGCTCAGCTGCATTGCCTGCGAGCCGAGGTTGCCGGACAGGGTGATGCGCGGATAGAAGTCGCCTTTGGCCACGCCGATGTTGGCAGTGGCGGCGTGCAGGCGTGCCTCGGCCTGGCGGATGTCCGGTCGGCGTTCGGCCAGCTGTGACGGCAGGCCGATGGCGACTTGCAGCGGTGACTGCGGCACCGCGGCATCTGTGGATAACTCCTTGGCCAGCGCTTGGGGCGCTTCGCCCATCAACAGGCTGATCGCGTTGATCAGTTGCGACTGACGCTGCTCAAGGGCCGGCAGGCGCGATTCGATGGCCGCGACCTGGGCGGCGGCTTCGGCGACGTCCAGATCGGTCGCCACACCGTCGTTCAGGCGCAGTTGCGACAGCTTGAGGCTGTGCCGGGCGACATCGAGGTTCTGCTCGGTGACCGCTCGGGTGTTCTGCACGCCGCGCAGCTGAATGTAGTTCTGTGCAGTGTCGGCGAGGACCGCGAGCAGCACGCCGCGACGGTGGTTTTCGGCGACTTCGAGGTTGGCATCGGCAGCCTCGGTCTCGCGGCGCACGCGGCCCCAGACATCCAGTTCCCACGAGGCGGAGAAACCGGCGTCCCACAGGTTGAAGGCGGAATCGCCGTTGTGCCCGGACGGGTCATTCAGGCCGTCGCCGCTGTTGCGTTTGCGCGCGTAGCTGCCGGTAGCGGCGGTGGTCGGGTAGCGTTCCGCGGTGATCACCTGGCGCGCGGCACGGCTTTGTTGCAAGCGGCTGCCGGCCAGCTGCAGATCGAGGTTGCTGTGCATCGCCCGCTGGGTCAGGGCTGAGAGTTGCGGGTCGTGGAAAACCTCCCACCAGCGTTCGTTCAGCGGTTCGCTGACCGCCTGACTGGGGGCGGACTTGGCGGGTTTGGCCCAGTCGGTGATCTGGCGGGCTTCAGGCTTGTGGAAGTCGGGGCCGACGGTGCAGGCGCTGAGGCCAAGGGTAAGCAAGGCACTTAAGGTGAGTTGCTGCCACGGACCTCTTCGCTGGCAAGCCAGCTCCCACAGAGAACTCTGTTTGGAGTGAGAATCCCGGCCAGTCTGCACACCCTCTGTGGGAGCTGGCTTGCCAGCGATGTCGCCAGCCGATTCAACAAAAATCATCGCTGAGTCACCTCGCGCTCCGCCGACGCCGAACGGCGAGTGTCGATACTCGCCTCCACCGACATGCCCACCCGCAAACGCTCGGCCAATGGCTGACCCGACTCAAGCACGATCTTCACCGGAATCCGCTGCACGACTTTGGTGAAGTTGCCCGTGGCGTTGTCCGGTTTCACCGCGGCGAATGTCACGCCAGTGGCCGGGGCGATGCTTTCGACGCGACCGCTCAAGGCCTCACCGCCGAGGCTGTCGACGTGCACCTGCACTTGCTGGCCCGGTTGCACGTCGGTGAGCTGAGTTTCCTGAAAGTTGGCAACCACATACGCCTGCTGCAACGGCACCACCGCCAGCAACTTGCTGCCCGGCGTGACATAGGCGCCGACGCGCACCGCACGCTCGCCGACCATGCCATCCTGCGGCGCAGTGATGCGCGTGTAGGACAGCTCGAAACTGGCGATTTCCAGTGCCGCTTGCGCATGCTTCAGATTGCCTTCGGCGGCATCACGCTGCGCCGTGAGGATCTCCACCTGCTTGCGCTCGGCCGCCAGTTTCGCGCTGGCCGTATCGAGACGCGCGCTCGCCTGATCGATGCGAGTGCGCGCCTGCTGCGCATTCTGCACCGTGCCGGCGCCGACGCCAGCGAGGTGGTTGTAGCGGTTGAGCTCTTGCTGGGCGAAGGCCATTTCTGCCTTGGCCGAGACCACCGAGGCCTGCGCCTGAGCGATCACCGAGGTCTGCCGCTCCAGCGTGGCCCTGGCGTTTTGCAATTGGGCGCGGGCGACCAGGGTTTGCGCATCGGCCGCTTCAGCGGCGGCGCGCAGATCACGATCATCGATCAACGCCAGCAATTGCCCGGCCTTGACCTGCTGGTTGTCTTCCACCAGCACTTGCTTGATGAACCCGGCCACGCGCGGCACCACTAACGTGTAGTCGGCGGAAACGAACGCGTCGTTGGTATTTTGCTGGGTGCGCTTGCCGAACAGTCCCGGCACCGCCAGGTACAGCAACACGCCCACCGCCAGTGCGGCGGCCACGGCCACCGCGAGTTTTTGCTTTGCTTGAGTCGTCATAAAAACCTTCTGTTTCAGTACAGCCATCAGGTCGGCGCGCGCGGCGGAAAAATCCGCGTCGGCAGCCAGAAAATCAGCAGGATCAGCGCCACCGCGACGCCGGCCATGCACACATAAAGATCAGAGGACGTCAGCACCACGGCCTGTTCGTGCAGGCGATGGGCAAGGCCCGGATCGCTGCGATCGGCCAACGGTGAATTACCGAGGTTGTCGATCAACATGGTCGAGTGGAAATGCAGGCGCGCGGTGGTCAGCGCCTCGATGACGCCGGTGGCGATCACCGCCGCCAAGCCTTTAACCGTGTTGAACCACGCCGAAGCGAACGGGCCGTCCTGTGGCTGGATGCTGCCGGTGGAGAGCATCAACAGCGGCAGTACTGACATCGGCTGACCGAAAATCTGCAGCCATTGCAGGACGTAGAAATTGTCGCGGATCCACTCCGAAGTCAGCAGCGAGCCGCCCAGGCAAGACAGAGTAAGCATGCTCAAACCGATGCCCAGCACCCAGCGACAATCGACCCAGCGCAGGTTGCACAGCGCCGCCACCAGCGGCAGCGCGATCAGCTGCGGCAACGCCGCGATCAGCATGATCGGCGCGGTCTGCACCGGGCGATAACCCTGCACCTGCGCGAGATAGCTCGACGGAATCAGCACCACCGCCTGCAATACCACCAGCACCCCGGCCAGGGTCATCAGTGCGAACGCCAGGTTGCGAATACCGAGCATCTGCAGCTTGAAAAACGGAATCGGCTGCGACCATTCATGGATCAGAAACGCCAGCAGCAACAGCGAGCCGGCGCCGAGCAATGCGCAGATCAGGTTCGATTCGAACCAGTCCAGCCGATTGCCCTGGAGCAAGCCAATCACCAGCATGCAGATCGCCGGAAAACCCAGCAGCAGGCCTTTCCAGTTGAAGGTTTTGAGGCGTTCAAGGCGCAGCGGATCCTGCGGAATGCCCCAGGCCACCATCGCCATGGCAATCAGACACGGCACGATGATTTGCCAGAACGTCCATTGCCAGCCGACGTATTCGCTCCACAACCCCGCCAGCGGCGTGCCAAGACCCGGGCCGAACGTCGCCGTCAGCGCATAGCCGGCCAGGCCATAAAGTTTGAAATTGGCCGGCAGAAATCGCAGGGCGACGGTCATCAGCATCGGCGGCAGCGCGCCGCCGGCCAGGCCTTGCAAGGTGCGCATCAGCAACAGGCTTTCGTAGTTCGGGGCGAACGGGCACAGCACGCCGAGCAGCGTGAACAGGCTGATCGCGCAGAGGGTGAAGCGGCGCAGGGAAAACGTCACCGAGCACCACGGCGCAAACGCCATCGCCGCCACCGAAGTCGCGGCGTAGCAGGACACCAGCCAGGTGCCTTCGTCGTAACCGATGTTCAGCGCACCACGAATGTCGGCCAAAGCGACTTTGGTCACCATCTCGTTGAGGCCCGAGACCAGCACCGCCAGCAGCACGCCGACCAGGCCGGTGATGATCCGCGCGCCGAACACCGGTGGCGTGGCCGCCGTCGCCGGACTGGCCGCAGCGACGTTCGCCGGGACGGTCAGGGATGTCATGAATACACACTCCGGAGGGAAAAATACCGGAGCATTTTAGTAGGGCTTACTGCTGACGAAAATTGACTTATCGGCAGGTTATAAGTGCGTCAGACACAATTGTTTAATGCAAAAAATCGCAGCCTTCGGCAGCTCCTGAAGACTGCGCTTCCCTGTAGGAGCTGCCGAAGGCTGCGATTTTTTGGCCCTTCAGGGCTGCGCGGCCAGCCAGGTTTCGTCGCAACAGGCCTTCAGCGTTTCGCGCAGCCAGCGGTGTGCCGGGTCTTTGTCGAAGCGCGGGTGCCAGGCCTGGGTCAGCATCAGCGTCGGCAACGGGATCGGCAGGTTGAAAGAACGCAGCTTCAAGCCCAGCCGCCGCACGCTGAGCAACGCTTCCTTGGGCACCGGCAGGATCAGGTCGGAATCGGGCAAGGCAAACATCGCCGCGTGGAAGCTTGGCGCAATCACCGCCACCCGCCGCTCCAGGCCCAAGGCGTTCAGCGCGGTGTCGATGGGGCCGCGAGCAATGCCACGGCGCGACATGCTGATATGTGAGTAACCGGCATAGCGCTCGGCAGTGATTTCGCCGTCGAGCAGTGGATGATCCTCACGTACCAGACCGACGAAATGCGTGGAAAACAGGTTCTGCACTTTGACTTCCGGGGTCACCGGACGGGTGTTGCTGACACTCAGATCAATCCGTCCTTCCCGCAGCGCTTCGTCGTCGCCATCGCCTTCGGGAACGAAGCGCAATTCGCAGTGCGGCGCCTGCTGGTCGAGGGTGTCGAACAGCTTGCCGCCATATACGCCGATGAAAAAGTCGTTGGCGCGGATGCTGAAACGCCGCCGCAAGGTACCCAATTCCACGCTGTCGGCGGAGCGAAACAGCAGCGCCGCCTGCTCGACGACATCGCGCACCTGCTCGCGCAATTCGAGGGCTTTGGGGGTGGGTACCAGGCCACGACCGGCGCGCACCAGGATCGGATCGCCAATGGCTTCGCGAATGCGCGTCAGGGTGCGACTCATGGCGGCAGGGCTGAGGTTCATCCGCCGCGCGGCGCCGACCACACTGCCTTCGTCGAGCAGGGCGTCGAGAGCGACCAGAAGGTTCATGTCCGGGAGTTGCATGCAGAGCACTCGTGGCTGATCTGGATTGATTCAGGCGCAATGCTAGCAAACATGTCTCAAGTTTGGCGGCTGCTGTAGGGGCGCCATCGCTGGCAAGCCAGCTCCCACAGGACTTTCGGCGGTCACAGAATCAGTGAACGCCACAATCCTTGTGGGAGCTGGCTTGCCAGCGATGGGGCCAGCTCAGTCAATACACATCAGCGCTGCATGCCCCAGCGCTTTACGGTCACCCGCTCCAGCGTATCGAACACCAGATTCTCCACCAGCAACCCGATCAGGATCACCACCGCCAACCCGGCAAACACCTTGTCGGTGTACAGCTCATTGCGGTTCTGGAAGATGTACCAACCTAACCCGCCCTTGCCGCTGGTGGCGCCGAACACCAGCTCGGCGGCGATCAGCGTGCGCCAGGCAAACGCCCAGCCGATTTTCAACCCGGCGAGGATCGACGGCAGCGCTGCCGGGATCAGGATGAACAGCACAAAACGCATGCCCTTCAGCCCGTAGTTACGCCCGGCCATGCGCAGGGTTTCCGAGACGCCGAGAAAGCCTGCGTAGGTGTTCAACGCCAGCGCCCACAGCACCGAATGCACCAGTACGAAAATCAGGCTGTTCTGCCCAAGACCGAACCAAAGCAACGCCAGCGGCAGCAAGGCAATCGCCGGCAGCGGGTTGAACATCGAGGTCAGGGTGCTCAGCAGGTCGCGACCGAGCTGGGTCGACACCGCCAGCGTGGTCAGGGCGAATGCCAGGACGATGCCGATCAGATAGCCCTTGATCAGCACCACCAGCGATATCCACACCTTGCCCAGCAGCTCGCCGCTGAGCAGGCCGTCGTACAGCGCATGGCCGGTCTGCAGAAAGCTCGGCAGCAACAGGTCGTTGTTCTGCACCCGGGCGATCACTTCCCAGAGGATCGCCAGCAGAATCAGGATCACACTTTTACGCAACCAGCCCTGTTGCCACAGGCGTTGCGCCAACGGCAATTCGCGCTCAAGCGGCACGCTGGTCAATGGTTCAAGGACGGTTTCAAACTCTTGTCGTACAGACGATGGCTGGCTCATCAGGCAATCCTCCAGAACGCTCAATAAGCGATACGAATGTCGTTGAAGTCATGGTCACGCTCGGTCTCCGGCGACTGGCCTTCATCGAACAGCAAGCGGTGAATGCGCCGTGCCGATTCCTGAAACGCCACGCCGCCGAGGCTTTGCAGATCGTATTGATGGCTGTGCACCTCAGCGCGTACCCGCCCCGGATGTGGCGACAGCAGCAAGATGCGATTGCCGACCACCAGCGCCTCTTCAATCGAGTGGGTGACGAACAGCAAGGTGAAGCGCACTTCTTCCCAGAGCAGCAGCAATTCTTCCTGCATCTTGCGCCGGGTCAGCGCATCCAGCGCGGCGAATGGCTCGTCCATTAAAAGGATTTTCGGCTGCATCGCCAGCGCGCGGGCAATCGCCACCCGCGCCTTCATGCCGCCGGACAAGGTGTGGGGATAGGCGTCGGCGAATGCTGCCAGACCGACTTTTTCCAGGTAGTGCAGTGCACGTTCTTCGGCGTCTTTTTTGTTCAAGGTTCGCGAGGCCAGCAGCGGAAACATCACGTTCTGTTTCACGGTTTTCCACGGCGGCAGTTGATCGAATTCTTGGAACACCACGATCCGGTCCGGACCCGGTCCCTCGACCCGCTGACCTTGCAGGCGAATCTCGCCTTCGCTCGGCGCAATGAAACCGGCGGCCGCCTTGAGCAAGGTCGACTTGCCGCAGCCGGACGGGCCGAGCAGCACAAAGCGGTCCGCCGGATCGATTTCGAAACTGACCTGATGGGTGGCCCGCACCACCCGTTGCGGGGTGCGGTATTCGAGGCTGACGTTATCCACCGCCAGCAGCGCTTGCGTGTTGGCGACCGAGTTGCTGGCCGCGTGGCCTTGCAAGAGGGCGTTCATCTCGATCAGCTCCCTTGCAGCGGTTTGGCGTCTTGGAAGAAGTAGTCCTTCCACGATTCCGGTTTGTTCTTGATCGCGCCGACGCGGTAAAGAAATTCGGCCAGTGGATAAGTATTTTTCGGCGTGACGCTGAACTCGAACTGCGGGTTGTCGATGATTTTCAGCAGCTCGGCGCGGTCGATCCTGGCCTTGGTCACGCGGATGTAGGTGTCCGCCGCCGCGCCCTTATCGTTCTGGGCAAATTGCGCGGCTTCGCTCAGCGCCTCGACGAAAGCTTTGTAGGTTTTCGGGTTCTCATTGCGGAATTTCTCGGTGGCGAACAGCACGGTTGGCGAGTTCGGGCCGAGGATGTCGTAGGAGTTGAGCACCACGTGCATGTTGGGATTCTGCAGCGCCTGATCCTGGAACGGCGGGTTGGAGAAATGCCCGGTCAGTTCGGTGCCGCCGGCAATCAGCGCAGCGGTCGCATCCGGGTGCGGTACGGCGATGGTGTACTTGTCGAGGCGATTGAATTCCTTGTCACCCCACTGCTTGGCCGCGGCGTATTGCAGGAAGCGCGACTGCACCGACACGCCCACCGCCGGCACCGCAATGCGGTCCTTCTCGGTGAAATCGGCAATGGTTTTGACCTTGGGATTATTGCTCACCAAGTAGTACGGGAAGTTGCCGAGCGAGGCGACGGCCTTGACGTTCTGCTTGCCGTGGGTGCGATCCCAGATGGTCAGCAACGGGCCGACCCCGGCGCCGGCAATGTCGATGGAACCGGACAAGAGCGCATCGTTGACCGCCGCGCCGCCCGAGAGCTGCGTCCAGTCGACCTTGATGTCGAGGCCTTGCTGCTTGCCGTACTTCTCGATCAGGCCCTGATCGCGCACAACGTTGAGCAATAAATAGACAATCCCGAACTGTTCGGCGATGCGGATTTCACCTTCGGCGTGGGCCACGGTCGGCGCCACCAGGCTGCCGGCAATCAGGCTGAAACCCAGGCCAATGGCCGCCGCCAGCGGTGCAAAGGGAAGACGTTTGGACATGATCGAATCTCCGGCAAATCAGAAAGGCGCGTCGCCCTGGATGGTCGTGCGATACAGCTTGCGGCGCAGGTGCGCGGGGCAGCCGGCGGCGAGGTGGATCAGCGAACGGTTGTCCCAGAACACCATGTCGTGGGGCTGCCACTGATGGCGGTAGATGTTTTGCGGCAGCACGCTGTGGGCGTAGAGCTCGGCCAGCAGCTGTTGGCTCTCGTCCTCCGGCAGACCGACGATGCGGGTGGTAAAGCCTTCGCTGACGAACAACGCCTTGCGGCCGTTTTCCGGGTGGGTACGGACGATCGGGTGCACCACTTCGGCGACCTGCGCCAGTTGCTCCGGGGTCAGGGTCGGACGCCAGTTGCCTTCGAATTTGGTTTCGCTGTAGCGCGCGGTGTAGGAATGCGCGGCCGAGCGCCCTTCCACGGCTTTGCGCAACGCCTCGGGCAGGTTGTCCCAGGCTTTGTGCATGTCGGCAAACAAGGTGTCGCCACCCTCGGACGGTAATTCCTGCGCATGCAGCATCGAGCCGAGACTCGGCAGTTCTTTATAGGAGAGATCGGAGTGCCAGAACTTGCCGGCGTCACCGAGACCGATGTTCTGGCCGTTCTCGACGATGTTGGAGACGATGAGAATTTCCGGGTGATTGGCCAGCAGGAACTGCTTGAGCACATGGATCTGCAGCACGCCGAAACGACGGCTGAAATCGATCTGCTGTTGCGGGGTGATGCGCTGGTCGCGGAACACCACGACATGGTGATCCAGATGCGCGCGATGAATGCGCGCGAAGTCATGGTCGTTGACTGGCCGGGTCAGGTCCAGGCCGATGATTTCGGCACCGACGGCACCGCTGAATGGGCGAATCTCGAAGGTTTGCGGCGCGGCAGTCGCGGCGCTTGGGGTGGCAGTAGCTGCGGACATCTTTCAATCTCCCACGCACGGCGCGCTCACGGGCGCGCACGTCGATCAGACACTCACGCTGGATTGCGTGTCGGTTCAGGTCGTGCGGCGCGCCGATTGGTCGGCAGGTACGCAGGTGGGTGACTTTAAAGCTATAAGAACTGGAAATTAAATACCGTTAATGAATAACTATATGGCGGATGGTGAGGAATGGACGGGATGGTGAGTGACGGTTTTTGTCACTTCTGGGCGTAATGTGGCAATTTCACTGACGCCATCGCTGGCAAGCCAGCTCCCACAGATTCCGATGTCGAGCACACAATCGTGTTCCAACCGAAAACTCTGTGGGAGCTGGCTTGCCAGCGATGAGGCCATAAAGACCGCTAGAGCATCAACGCTCGTGCAACGCCTCGGCCCGCGCCCGGATGATCGGCTTGAGCAGATAGCTCAACACCGATTTCTTGCCGGTGATGATATCCACCGACGCGACCATCCCCGGAATGATCAGCAGCGGCTTTTCATCGGTGCCCAAGTGGCTTCGCTCGGTGCGCACCTTGATCATGTAGTAGGTGGTTTTCTTGTCTTCGTCGGTGATGGTGTCGGCGCCAATCTGCTCCAGCTTGGCTTTGAGTCCGCCGTAAATGGTGTAATCGTACGCGGTGAATTTGACGATCGCTTCCTGCCCCGGATGCAGGAACGCAATGTCCTGCGGGCGGATCTTGGCTTCGACCAGCAAGGTGTCGTCCAGCGGCACGATTTCCACCATGTCGCTGCCCGGCTGGATCACGCCGCCAATGGTGTTGACCAGCAACTTGTTGACGATGCCGCGCACCGGCGAGGTGACCAGTGTCCGGCTGACCCGGTCTTCCAGCGCTTTGCCGGTGGCCTGGGCCTTGTTCAGGTCGGTGCGGGCTTCGTTGAGCTGAGTCAGCGCTTCGCTGCGGAATTTGCCGCGCGTCTCGTCGATCTTGCGCTGGACCTCCTTGATTGCCGATTCGGCGCGCGGGATGGCCAGCGTGGTGGCGTCGAGCTGACCACGGGTTTCGACCTCGGCACGCTTGAGGCGCAGCACCTCCACCGGCGATACGGCACCCTGCGCCACCAGCGGCTCGGACATGTTGATTTCCTGGCGCTGCAGGCCCAGTTGCTGACGATATTGCGCTTGCTTGGAACTGAATTCGCGCAGTTCTTGTTGACGCTGAATCAGTTGTTCCTGCAGGCCACCGATTTCGTCATGCAATTGCTGACGACGGCTGATGTACAACGACTCTTCGCTTTTCGCCTGACCCGGCACGGCTTTGAGCACGTCCTCCGGGAAGTTCAGCGGACGGTCTTCGACCTCGGCGCTCAGGCGCTCGACGCGCAACAGCATCGACAGGCGATCAGCTTCGGTTTCGCCGACGTTGGAAGCAAATCGCGTGTCGTCCAGGCGAATCAGCGGTGCGCCGGCCTCGACGATCTGACCTTCCTTGACGAACATTTCCGAAACGATCCCGCCCTCAAGGTTCTGGATTTTCTGGATCTTCGACGACGGAATCGCCTTGCCGTCGCCCTTGGTCACTTCGTCGATCACGGCGAAGTTGGCCCACAGCAGCAGGAACAGGAAGAAGCCGATGATTGCCCAGATGGTCAGGCGCACGACGCGCGGGGCGTCCTCGATCAGCGCCTTGTTGACCTCCGGCAGCGGCTGGCCCTGCAGCGAGGCAGAACCCTTGAAGTAGCGACGGATCGACTCTTTGACACCCGACTTAAGCAACACTGATCTGCCCCTTCTTCAACGCTTCCATCACGGCGGCTTTCGGGCCATCGGCAAGAATCTGTCCACGGTCGACCACCAGCAGGCGGTCGACCAGCGACAGCAGCGAGGCCCGGTGCGTCACCAGCACCACGGTCTTGTTTTCAACCACGGCAGCCAAGCGTTGCTTGAGGCGTTCTTCGCCGGTGTTGTCCATGGCGCTGGTCGGTTCGTCGAGCAGCAGGATTGGTGGGTTGAGCAGCAGCGCCCGCGCCAGTGCGACGTTCTGCCGTTGGCCACCGGACAGGTTCTGCCCGCGTTCACCGACTTGCAGTTCATAACCCTGCGGATGCAGGCGGGCGAATTCGTGCACGCCCGCGAGCTCTGCGGCTTGCAGCACCAGCTCGTCTTCGACGTAGCGCGCGCCGGAGATCAGGTTGTCACGCAGGGTGCCGGCCAGTAACTGGATGTCCTGCGGCACGTAGCCGATGTTGTAGCGCAGCTCGCTGACGTCGATCTGGCGGATGTCGACGCCATCTACCAGCAGCGCGCCGTCATCCGGTTGGTACAAGCCGACCAGCAGTTTCGCCAGCGAACTCTTGCCCGAACCGCTGCGGCCGATGATGCCGATCTTCTCGCCGGGACGAATTACCAGGTTGATGTTCTTCAGCGCCGGGTTCTGCTGCTCCGGGTAGGTGAAGCTCAGCTGACGGCACTCGATCGCGCCCTGCAACACCTTGCGGCTCAGCGGACGCTCTTCGAAATTGCGCTCCTGCGGCAGCTCCATCATTTGGTCAACCGAGGTCATGGTCACCCGCGCCTGCTGATAACGCGTCAGCAAACCGGACAGCGAGGCCAGCGGGCTGAGCGCGCGGCCGCTGAGCATGTAGCAGGCAATCAGACCGCCCATGCTCAGGTTGCCGGCGATGATCTGGTACACCCCGAAGACGATCATGATCACCCCGGCCAGTTGCTGGATCAGCAGGGTGATGTTCATCGCCAGACCGGAGAGCATTTTCACTCGCAGCTCAAGGCGGCTGAGGGTACCGATGGTCTGTTCCCACTGATACTGGCGTTCGCTTTCGGCGTTGTTGACCTTGACCGCATCGAGGCCGGCGAGGGTTTCGATCAGGCTCGACTGCCGCTCGGCGCCGAGGGCCATGGTGCGCTCCATGGTCGCGACCAGCGGCTTCTGCAGCGCGTAACCGATCAACAAGGCAATCGGGAACGCCAGCACCGGAATCCACACCAGATGCCCGCCGAGAATCGCGATAACGATGAAGATCAGAATGGTGAACGGCAGGTCGATCAGGCTGGTCAGGGTCAGCGAGGCGAGAAAGTCGCGCAGGCTCTGAAACTCATGGATGTTCTGCGCGAAACTGCCGACCCGCGCCGGGCGGTACTTCATGGCCATGCCGACGATGCGTTCGAACAGCGTCGCAGAGATGATCAGATCGGTTTTCTTGCCGGCCAGATCCAGGCACAGACTGCGCAGGCTCTTGAGGATCAGGTCAAAAATGTAGGCACCGGTGATGCCCAGCGCCAGCACCCACAGGGTCGCTTCGGCCTGGTTCGGCACCACGCGGTCGTAGACGTTCATCACGAACAGCGGCGCGGCCATGGCAATGATGTTGATCAGGAAACTCGCGGCGATCGCATCGGCGTACAGCCAGCGCGAACGCTTGAGGGTGTCGCGGAACCACGAGCGCGCACGCGGGATCAGCGTGCCGTGGTTGACGTCGAATTTGTGCTGCGGCTGGGCGAAGAACACTTTGCCGGTGTAGTCGTCGGCCAGCAGTTCGCGGCTGACCACCGATTCGCCGCCGTCGCTTTCGCTGAGCAGCACCCGGGCTTCGTTGTCACCTTGCCAGCCGAGCAAGACCGCGCTGCGACCATCCTTGAGCAGCAACAGCGCCGGCATGGCAATCGCCGGAATTTCTTCCAGCTTGCGTTGCAGCACCCGACCCTGCAGCCCGGCGCGAGCCGCTGCGCGGGGCAGCAACTCGACGCTCAGGCGCTGCTTGGGCAGCGGCAGACCGGTGGTGAGCATCGCCGCACTGGCGGGTTTCTGGTGCAGCATGCACAGAGCGAGCAGACCATCCAGCAACGGATCGTCGTGCATCGCGCGCGGATCATGAATGAGTTGAACTCGACTGACTTCTGATTCCACGCTCGGCACTCTTGGCTAACAATTGAACAATGAAGGTTCTGCTCAATTCATACCGGGCAGTTGGACCTTCGGCTTCACATCGTTCTGCACGACGGATGCCAACGGTGCGACCACTCCCTGGCTCTTGAGCAACTCGCCCATGGTCGCCTTGATTCGATACTGAGTAAATAACTGAATGTTCTTGATCTCGGCCAGACGGCGCGAAGCGGTGAACAACTCGTTTTCGCTGTCGAGCAAATCGAGCAGGGTGCGCTCGCCGAGGCTGAACTGACGCTGGTAAGCGGTACGCACGGCGGTGCTGTGATCAACGTACTGCTGAGCGATCGGCACCTGCGCATTGGCGTTGTTCAGGGCATTCCAGGCCAGACCCAGTTCTTCATTCAATTGACGCAGAGCGTTGTTGCGGATGTCCAGCGCCTGGTTGGACAGGTACGACTTGGATTCCAGATCGGCCTTGTTGCTGCCGCCGGAGTACAGGTTGAAGCGCATGCGCAGCATGGCCTGCCACTCGTTGTTGTGGCCGTTCTGACCGTCGAGATCGTTGTCGGCGGTGCGACCCAGCTCGGCGTCGAAACGTGGGTAGAAGGTCGACTTGGCGGTTTCGTACTGCTTCTCGGCAGCAGCGATATCGGACTCGGCCGAGCGCAGGATCGGGCTGTTTTCCAGCATCTGCTGCCGCGCTTCATTGAGGTTGGCCGGCATCATCGCCATGAACGGTGCCGGACGCTCCAGCTGGTCAGGCATCTGGCCGACGGCACTGAGGAAGTTGGTCTCGGAGTCGGCGAGGTTGGTCTGCTCGGTGATCAGGTTGTTACGCGCCTGGGCCATCCGCGCTTCGGCCTGATCGAGGTCGGCACCACTGCCGACGCCGCGCTGGGTGCGCAGTTGAATCTGGTCGTAGATGCGCTGGTGGCTCTTGAGGTTTTCTTCGGCCAGACGCACGAATTCGCGGCGGGTCAACACGTCCAGGTACACCTGGGCGACGGTCAGCGCGGTGCGCTCGGAAGTCCCCAGCAGGGAGTAGGCGCGGGAGTTGACGGTGGCTTGTTGACGCCCGACTTCGCTCGACGTCGCAAAACCGTCAAAGACCATTTGCGAGAGACGTAAACTTGACTCACTGCGGTTCAGTGTCTCCCAGTGATTGCCGCCACCGTTGGCGCGCGTGGTCACGCTGTCGGTGCCCTCACGGCCATAACCACCCAGCAGGTCGACCTTGGGCAGGTATCCACCTTTCGCAGCCTTTAACTGATAATCCGCCGCCAGACGACTGTTGACCCCTGCCTGGATTTCCGGATGGACATCCAGTGCCTGTTGCATGGCTTCCGGTAAGGATTGTGCATGGGCGAAAGAGGCGGCCAGAGCGAAGGGTAGAGCCTTGAACAAGTGCAAACGCATGGTAAAGATTTCCCAGGACTTCTTGTCTTGAATCACAGCAAAACGTGCTGCTGCGTCGGATGATTGGCAACCGGAATGACCGTATGTCGGAAAGTTCAAAATAGGAACTGGATCACACGCTGAGGGACAGGTCGCCGCGGAAATATCAATGTGACATTAGTGGGGCGATTGTTTAGGATGGCACCCAGAAGGTCAATAGTTTGGCATAAAGTTAATAGCGAAAGAATCTAGCCAAAATATTGACGAAAAGAAGCGTCAAACTTGATTCGCAAATTTTAAAAGTACGTCCAGACTGAATCGGCGCCGAAGCCATCAGGCAATGGAAGTCAACTGAACGTAACACCCGGAGAGTCTTCAATGAGCAGTGTTGTTGCCATCGTCAAAAGCATTGTCGGTCAGGTATTCGTGGTATCCCCCGAGGGTGTACGCCGCGTGCTCGTTGAAGGCGATCGCCTGTTCGTCGGCGACCAGATCGATACTGGCCTCTCCGGCGCTGTATCGCTGGAACTGGCGGATGGCCGCACCCTGGACCTGGGTCGCGAAACGCAGTGGAGCGCCAACGCGCCCGACTCCAGCACGGACCTGGCCGAAGCCACCGCGCAGGCCGCACCTTCTGTAGCCGAGTTGCAGCAGGCCATCGCCGCCGGCGCCGACCCGACCACTGCTCTTGAAGCCACCGCTGCCGGCGCGACCGCCGCGGGGACTGGCGGCGCGGCAGGCGGCGGCCACAGTTTCGTGATGCTCGACGCCACTGCTGGCCGCGTCGACCCGACCATCGGCTTCCCGACCGCGGGCATCAACGCCGGTGCGCAAGCGGCGCAGAACATCACCGGTGGCCAGACCACCGACACCACCGCCAACGCCCTGCGTGAGTCGACCCTGAGCCTCAGCGCCACGCCGACCATCACTGAAGCCGGCGGCGTGCTGGTGTACACCGCGACCCTGACCCAGGCGCCGCTGACCGACCTGACCATCACCCTGTCCAACGGCTCGGTGATCGTGATTCCCGCCGGCTCCACCACCGGCACCGTCAACGTGCCGCTGGCGCCGAACGACACCGTTTATAACGACCCGACCCAGATCGACGTGACCGTCACCGGCACCACTGGCGGCAACGGCATCACCGTGACCCCGCCGACCACTCCGGCCACGACCCAGGTCACCGACACCATCGACACCACCACTGTCACCCTGACCGCTGGCAGCAGCGTCACTGAAGGCGGCCAGATCACCTACACCGCGACCTTGACCAACCCGGCACAGACGCCGGTCACCGTCACCCTGTCCAACGGTTCGACCATCACCATCGAAGCCGGCCAGACCACGGGCACTGTCAACGTGCCAACCGCGCCGAATGACGTCTACAACAACGGCAGCACCGTCAGCACCACCATCACTGGTGCCACTGGTGGCAACTTCGAGAACCTGGTGCCGAACACGACACCAGCCGTGACGAACATCGTTGATTCGCGCGACACCACCGGCCTGACCCTGACCGCTACCGGCAGCGTGGTTGAAGGTGGCCAGATCACCTACACCGCGACCCTGACCAACCCGGCGCAGACGCCGGTCACCGTCACCCTGTCCAATGGCTCGACCATCACCATCGAAGCCGGCCAGACCACGGGCACCATCAACGTGCCGACTGCGCCAAACGACGTCTATAACAACGGCGGCACCGTCAGCACCACGATTACCGGTGCTACCGGCGGCAACTTCGAGAACCTGGTGCCAAACACGACGCCAGCGACCACCACTGTCACTGACTCCATCGACACCACCAACCTGTCGCTGAGTGCCACTGGCACCGTGGCCGAAGGCGGTTCGATCGTTTACACCGCAACCCTGACCAATCCGGCCGGTACCCCGGTGACCGTGACGTTGAGCAACGGCTCCGTCATCACCATCGAAGCTGGCAAGACCACCGGTACCGTGACCGTTCCCGCGCCTGCGGATGACGTCTACAAAGACGCCGGCAAAGTCGAAGTCAGCATCACCGGCACCAGCGGTGGCAATTTCGAGAACCTGGTACCAAGTACCGATCCAGCCGTCACCGAAGTCACCGACACCATCGACACTTCGACGGTCAAACTGACCGCCGATACCTCGGTCGCTGAAGGCGGCACCGTCACTTACACCGCCACCGTAGGCGCGCCTGTCACCGGTTCGCCAGTGACCGTGACCCTGACCAACGGTCAGACCATCACCATCGAAGTCGGCAAAACCACCGGCACCGTGACCACCACCGCACCGAACGATGCGCTGACCGGCAACCCGCCGCTGACCAACGCCATCACCAACGTCAGTGGCGGTAACTACGAGAACCTCGTCGCCGACAAAACCCCGGTTTCGACCACCGTTACCGACACCGTCGACACCACCAATCTGTCGCTGAGTGCCACTGGCTCCGTCGCTGAAGGCGGTTCGATCGTTTACACCGCGACGTTGACCAATGCTGCCGGCTCGCCGGTCACCGTAACCCTGAGCAACGGCGCCGTGATCACCATCGAGGCCGGCAAAACTACCGGCACCGTGACCGTTCCGGCGCCTGCCGATGACGTCTATAAAGACGCAGGCAAAGTGGAAGTCAGCATTACCGGAACCAGCGGTGGCAATTTCGAGAACCTCGTTCCAAGCACCGAGCCCGCTGTCACCGAAGTGACCGACACCATCGATACTTCGACCGTCAAACTGTCCGCTGACACTTCGGTCGCCGAGGGCGGCACGGTGACTTACACCGCTACGGTTGGCGCCCCCGTGACCGGTTCGCCGGTTGTCGTGACTCTGGCCAACGGCCAGACCATCACTATCGAAGTGGGTAAAACCACCGGCACCGTGACCACCACCGCGCCGAACGATGCGTTGAACGGTCACGAACCACTGACCAACGCGATCACTGGCGTGAGCGGTGGCAACTACGAAAACCTCGTCGCCGACAAAACCCCGGTTTCGACCAGCGTTACCGACACCGTTGACACCACCAACCTGTCGCTGAGTGCCACTGGCTCCGTCGCTGAAGGCGGTTCGATCGTCTACACCGCAACCCTGACCAATCCAGCGGGCACACCAGTCACCGTGACCCTGAGCAACGGTTCGGTGATCACTATTGAAGCCGGTAAAACGACCGGCACCGTGACGGTTCCGGCGCCAGCCGATGACGTCTACAAAGACGCCGGCAAGGTCGAAGTCACGATCAAGGATGCGTCCGGCGGCAACTTCGAAAATCTGGTGCCGAGCACCGTTCCGGCCGTCACCGAAGTCACCGACACCATCGATACCTCTACCGTGAAGCTCAGCGCCGATACTTCGGTGGCTGAAGGTGGCACCGTCACTTACACCGCCACAGTCGGCGCACCGGTCACCGGCTCACCGGTTGTTGTAACCCTGGCCAACGGTCAGACGATCACCATTGAAGTGGGCAAAACCACTGGCACCGTGACCACCACCGCGCCGAACGATGCGCTTAACGGTCATGAGCCGTTGAGCAACTCGATCACCGGTGTGACCGGCGGCAACTACGAAAATCTGGTGGCGGACAAAACCCCGGTTTCGACCACCGTTACCGACACTGTCGACACCACCAATCTGTCGCTGAGTGCCACTGGCACCGTGGCGGAAGGTGGCTCGATCGTCTACACCGCGACGCTGACCAACCCGGCCGGTACGCCGGTCACCGTGACCCTGTCGAACGGCGCGGTGATCACCATCGAAGCGGGTAAAACGACCGGCACCGTGACCGTTCCGGCGCCAGCCGATGACGTCTACAAGGACGCCGGCAAAGTCGAAGTCACGATCAAGGATGCGTCGGGCGGCAACTTCGAGAGCCTCGTTCCGAGCACCGTGCCGGCTGTCACCGAAGTGACCGACACCATCGATACTTCGACCGTCAAACTGTCCGCTGACACTTCGGTCGCCGAGGGCGGCACGGTGACTTACACCGCTACGGTTGGTGCACCCGTGACCGGTTCGCCGGTTGTCGTGACTCTGGCCAACGGTCAGTCCATCACCATCGAAGTGGGTAAAACCACCGGCACTGTGACCACCACCGCGCCGAACGATGCGTTGAACGGTCACGAACCACTGACCAACGCGATCACTGACCTGAGCGGTGGCAATTACGAAAATCTGGTTGCTGACAAAACTCCGGTCAGCACCACCGTCACTGACACCGTGGACACGACGAATCTGTCACTCAGCGCCACCAACTCGGTCGCCGAGGGCGGTTCGATCACCTACACCGCGACCCTGACCAACCCAGCGGGCACTCCGGTAACCGTGACCCTGTCCAACGGTTCGGTGATTACCATCGAAGCGGGTAAAACGACCGGCACCGTGACCGTTCCGGCGCCAGCCGATGACGTCTACAAGGACGCCGGCAAGGTCGAAGTCACGATCAAGGATGCGTCCGGCGGCAATTTCGAAAATCTGGTACCGAGCACCGTCCCGGCCGTGACCGAAGTCACCGACACCATCGATACCTCTACCGTGAAGCTCAGCGCCGATACTTCGGTGGCTGAAGGTGGCACCGTCACTTACACCGCGACCGTTGGCGCACCAGTCACTGGCTCGCCAGTGACTGTCACTTTGGCCAACGGTCAGACCATCACCATCGAAGTCGGCAAGACCACCGGCACCGTGACCACCACCGCGCCAAACGATGCGCTGACGGGTCACGAACCGCTGACCAACTCGATCACCGGCGTCAGCGGCGGCAACTACGAAAATCTGGTCGCTGACAAAACCCCGGTCAGCACCACCGTCACTGACACCGTGGACACGACGAATCTGTCACTCAGCGCCACCAACTCGGTCGCCGAGGGCGGTTCGATCACCTACACCGCGACCCTGACCAACGCTGCTGGCTCGCCCGTCACCGTGACCCTGTCCAACGGTTCGGTGATTACCATCGAAGCGGGCAAGACCACCGGCACCGTGACGGTTCCAGCGCCAGCCGATGACGTCTACAAAGACGCCGGCAAGGTTGAAGTCACCATCAACGGTGCAACCGGTGGCAACTTCGAGAACCTCGTTCCGAGCACGGTTCCGGCAGTGACTGAAGTCACCGATACCATCGACACCACGTCGGTAAAACTGACCGCAACCGAGTCCGCGGCTGAAGGCGGCACCGTCACCTACACCGCGACTGTCGGTGCACCCGTGACCGGTTCGCCAGTCGTGGTGACCCTGGCCAACGGTCAGAACATCACCATCGAAGTGGGTAAAACCACCGGCACTGTGACCACCACCGCACCGAACGATGCGTTGAACGGTCATGCGCCGCTGACTAACGCCATCACCGACGTGAGCGGCGGCAACTACGAGAATCTGGTTGCCGACAAAACCCCGGTCAGCACCACCGTGACCGACACCGTCGACACCACCAACCTGTCGCTGAGCGCGACCGGTACCGTGGCTGAGGGCGGTTCGATCGTTTACACCGCGACGTTGACCAATGCTGCCGGCTCGCCTGTCACCGTGACTCTGTCCAACGGCGCCGTGATCACCATCGACGCGGGCAAAACCACCGGCACCGTGACTGTTCCAGCCCCTGCCGATGACGTCTACAAAGACGCTGGCAAGGTCGAAGTCACGATCAAGGATGCTGCGGGCGGCAACTTCGAGAATCTGGTGCCAAGTACCGCTCCAGCCGTGACCGAAGTCACCGATACCATCGACACCACGTCGGTAAAACTGACCGCAACCGAGTCCGTGGCTGAAGGCGGCACGGTCACCTACACCGCGACTGTCGGTGCACCCGTGACCGGTTCGCCAGTCGTGGTGACCCTGGCCAACGGTCAGAACATCACCATCGAAGTCGGCAAAACCACCGGCACCGTAACGACCACCGCACCGAACGATGCGCTGAACGGTCACGAACCGCTGAACAACTCGATCACCAATGTCAGCGGTGGCAACTACGAAAACCTCGTTGCCGACAAGACGCCAGTCAGCACCACCGTGACCGACACCGTCGATACCACCAACCTGTCGCTGAGCGCCACTCCGGCGGTGAACGAAGGTGGCCAGATCACCTACACCGCCACCCTGACCAACGCCGCCGGCACTCCGGTGACCGTGACGTTGAGCAATGGCGCGGTGATCACCATCGACGCCGGCAAAACTTCCGGCACCGTGACCGTCGATGCACCGAAGGATGACGTCTACAAGGACGCCGGCACCGTTGAAGCGACCATCAAGGGCGCGACCGGTGGCGACTTCGAAAACCTGGTCACCAGCAACACGCCGGCGGTGACCACCGTCAACGACACCATCGACACCTCCACCGTGTCGCTGACTGCCACCGCCAACGTCGCCGAAGGCGAGACCGTGGTCTACACCGCGAGCGTGACCGCACCTGTAACCGGCTCGCCAGTTGTGGTCACTCTGTCCAATGGACAGACCATCACCATCGCCGTCGGTGAGACCACCGGCAGCGTGAACTTCGTCGCGCCGAACAGCCCATTGGCGGGCGGCAGCTCGCTGAGCGTCGCCATCGACAAGGTTGCCGGCGGTAACTATGAAAACCTGGTGGCCGACAAGACACCGGCAAACACCTCAGTGTCGGACACTGTCGACACCACCAACCTGAACCTGACTGCCAGCGACTCGGTGGCCGAGGGTGGTTCGATCGTCTACACCGCAACCCTGACCAATCCGGCCGGGACTCCGGTGACCGTGACCCTGTCCAACGGCGCGGTGATCACCATCGAAGCCGGTAAAACCACCGGTACCGTGACTGTTCCAGCTCCGGCCGATGACGTTTACAAAGACGCCGGTAAAGTCGAAGCGACCATTTCCAGCGCCACCGGTGGCAACTTCGAGAATCTGGTGCCTAGCACGGTTCCGGCCGTCACCAACGTTACCGATACCATCGACACCACCACGGTCAAACTGACCGCGACCGAGTCTGCTGCCGAAGGTGGTACCGTCACCTACACCGCGACCGTTGGTGCGCCAGTGACTGGCTCGCCAGTCGTGGTGACCCTGGCCAACGGTCAGAACATCACCATCGAAGTCGGCAAGACCACCGGCACCGTCACCACCACCGCGCCGAACGATGCGCTGACCGGCCATGCGCCGCTGACCAACGCCATCACCGACGTGAGCGGCGGTAACTACGAAAACCTTGTGGCGGATAAAACGCCGGTTTCGACTAATGTCACCGACACCGTCGACACCACCAACCTGTCGCTGTCCGCGACCGGTACCGTGGCCGAAGGTGGCTCGATCGTTTACACCGCGACCCTGACCAACGCCGCTGGCTCCCCAGTCACCGTGACCCTGTCCAACGGCGCGGTGATCACCATCGAAGCCGGTAAAACTACCGGTACCGTGACTGTTCCAGCTCCGGCCGATGACGTTTACAAAGACGCGGGTAAAGTCGAAGCGACCATCTCCAGCGCTACTGGTGGCAACTTCGAGAATCTGGTGCCTAGCACGGTTCCGGCCGTCACCAACGTTACCGACACCATCGACACCACCACGGTCAAACTGACTGCGACCGAGTCCGCTGCGGAAGGTGGCACTGTCACTTACACCGCGACTGTCGGTGCGCCAGTGACTGGCTCGCCTGTGGTCGTGACCTTGGCCAACGGTCAGAACATCACCATCGAAGTGGGTAAAACCACCGGTACTGTAACCACTACAGCACCGAACGACGCGCTGACCGGCCATGCGCCGTTGACCAACGCCATCACTAACGTGACCGGTGGCAATTACGAGAATCTGGTCGCCGACAAAACCCCGGTTTCAACCACCGTTACCGATACAGTCGACACCACCAACCTGTCGCTGAGCGCAACCAATTCGGTCGCCGAGGGTGGTTCGATCATCTACACCGCGACCTTGACCAACGCCGCTGGCTCGCCAGTCACCGTGACGTTGAGCAACGGCGCCGTCATCACCATCGAGGCCGGCAAAACCACCGGCACCGTAACCGTTCCAGCGCCAGCCGATGACGTTTACAAAGACGCAGGCAAAGTCGAAGCGACCATTTCGACCGCCACCGGTGGCAACTTCGAGAACCTGGTGCCGAGCACTGTTCCAGCCGTCACCAACGTGACCGACACCATCGACACCTCGACCGTCAAACTGACTGCCGACACTTCGGTGGCCGAAGGTGGCACCGTCACCTATACCGCAACCGTCGGTGCGCCGGTAACCGGTTCTCCGGTTGTGGTGACCTTGGCCAACGGCCAGAACATCACCATCGAAGTGGGTAAAACCACAGGCACCGTGACCAGCACTGCACCGAACGATGCGCTGACCGGTCATGCGCCGCTGACCAACTCGATCACCGGTGTGACTGGTGGCAATTACGAAAACCTCGTGGCTGACAAAACCCCGGTCAGCACTAACGTCACCGATACCGTCGACACCACCAACCTGTCGCTCAGTGCGACCGGCACCGTGGCCGAGGGTGGCTCAATCGTTTACACCGCGACCCTGACCAATGCGGCTGGCTCGCCAGTCACCGTGACTCTGTCGAACGGCGCCGTGATCACCATCGACGCCGGTAAAACCACTGGCACTGTGACCGTTCCGGCGCCAGCCGATGACGTGTACAAAGACGCAGGTAAAGTCGAAGCGACCATTTCCACCGCGACCGGTGGCAACTTCGAAAACCTGGTACCGAGCACCGTGCCGGCTGTCACTCAGGTCACCGACACCATCGATACCACCACGGTCAAGCTGACCGCGTCTGAGTCTGCGGCAGAAGGCGGCACCGTCACCTATACCGCTACCGTCGGCGCGCCAGTGACCGGTTCGCCTGTGGTCGTGACCCTGGCCAACGGTCAGAACATCACCATCGAGGTGGGTAAAACCACTGGCACCGTCACCACCACCGCACCGAACGATGCGCTGAACGGTCATGCGCCTTTGACCAATGCCATCACCGACGTGAGCGGCGGTAACTACGAGAATCTGGTCGCTGACAAGACACCGGTTTCGACCACCGTTACCGACACTGTCGACACCACCAACCTGTCCCTCAGCGCAACCAACTCGGTCGCCGAGGGTGGTTCGATCATCTACACCGCGACATTGACCAACGCTGCCGGCTCGCCAGTCACCGTGACGTTGAGCAACGGCGCCGTGATCACCATCGACGCTGGTAAAACCACTGGCACAGTGACCGTTCCGGCACCTGCCGATGACGTGTACAAAGATGCCGGCACCGTTCAAGCAACGATCACCAACGCTACCGGTGGCAACTTCGAAAATCTGGTACCGAGTACTGTGCCGGCTGTGACTCAGGTCACCGACACCATCGACACCACCACGGTCAAACTGACCGCGACCGAGTCGGCGGCTGAAGGCGGTACCGTCACCTACACCGCGACCGTTGGTGCACCGGTCACTGGTTCGCCAGTGACAGTCACTCTGGCCAACGGCCAGAACATCACCATCGAAGTGGGCAAAACCACCGGCACCGTGACCACCACCGCACCGAACGATGCGCTGACCGGTCATGCGCCATTGACCAACGCGATCACTAACGTGAGCGGTGGCAACTACGAGAACCTCGTTGCCGACAAAACCCCGGTCAATACCACGGTCACCGATACAGTCGACACCACCAACCTGTCGCTGTCCGCGACCGGTACCGTGGCCGAAGGTGGCTCGATCGTTTACACCGCGACCCTGACCAACGCCGCTGGCTCCCCAGTCACCGTGACCCTGTCGAACGGCGCCGTGATCACCATCGACGCCGGTAAAACCACCGGCACCGTGACCGTTCCGGCTCCGGCTGATGACGTCTACAAAGACGCCGGCACCGTTGAGGCCACGATCAAGAGCGCGACTGGCGGCAATTTCGAAAACCTGGTGACCAGCAACACCCCGGCCGTGACCAGCGTCACCGATACCGTCGATACCACCACGGTCAAACTGACCGCGACCGAGTCTGCGGCTGAAGGTGGCACTGTCACTTACACCGCGACCGTCGGTGCGCCAGTCACCGGTTCGCCGGTTGTGGTGACTCTGGCCAACGGTCAGAACATCACCATCGAAGTCGGTAAAACCACCGGCACGGTGACCACCACCGCGCCGAATGACGTATTGACCGGTCATGCACCGTTGACCAACGCCATTACTAACGTGACCGGCGGCAACTACGAAAATCTGGTGGCCGACAAGACCCCGGTCAGCACCACCGTGACCGACACTGTCGACACCACCAACCTGTCCCTGAGCGCAACCAACTCGGTCGCCGAGGGTGGTTCGATCATCTACACCGCAACCCTGACCAACGCCGCTGGCTCGCCAGTGACCGTGACGTTGAGCAACGGTGCAGTCATCACCATCGACGCGGGCAAAACCACCGGCACCGTCACCGTTCCGGCTCCAGCGGACGACGTCTACAAAGACGCCGGTACCGTGCAGGCGACCATCAAGTCGGCGACAGGTGGCAACTTCGAAAATCTGGTACCAAGCACCACGCCGGCCGTAACCAACGTCACCGACACCATCGACACCACTGGGGTGAAACTCACCGCCACTGGCACCGTGGCCGAAGGTGGCACCGTCACCTACACCGCCACCGTCGGTGCGCCAGTCACGGGTTCGCCTGTCGTTGTGACACTTGCCAACGGCCAGACGATCACCATCGACATCGGCAAGACCACCGGCACCGTGACCGCCATCGCGCCGAACGATGCGCTGACCGGCCACGCGCCGTTGACCAACGCGATCACTGACGTGACTGGCGGCAACTACGAAAATCTGGTGGCCGACAAGACGCCGGTCAGCACCACTGTGACCGACACTGTCGACACCACCAACCTGTCCCTGAGCGCCATTAATACGGTCGCCGAGGGTGGTTCGATCATTTACACCGCAACCCTGACCAACGCGGCCGGCTCGCCAGTCACCGTGACTCTGTCGAACGGCGCCGTGATCACCATCGACGCCGGCAAAACCACCGGCACCGTGACCGTGCCTGCTCCGGCTGACGACGTCTACAAAGATGCCGGCACCGTCCAGGCCACCATCACCAATGCCAGCGGTGGCAATTTCGAAAATCTGGTACCAAGCACCACGCCAGCCGTGACCAGTGTCACCGACACCATCGACACCACCACCGTGAAGCTGAGCGCCACCGGCACCGCAGCGGAAGGCGGCAACGTTGTCTACACCGCCACCGTCGGTGCGCCAGTCACTGGCTCGCCAGTCGTGGTAACCCTGGCCAACGGCCAGACGATCACCATCGACATCGGCAAGACCACCGGCACTGTGACCACTGCTGCGCCAAACGACGCGCTGACCGGCCACGCTCCACTGACCAACGCCATCACCAACGTCAGCGGCGGCAACTACGAGAACCTCGTGGCCGACAAAACGCCGGTCAGCACCACCGTGACCGATACTGTCGACACCACCAACCTGTCGCTGTCCGCGACCGGCACCGTGGCCGAAGGCGGCTCGATCATTTACACCGCAACCCTGACTAACGCCGCTGGCTCGCCAGTGACCGTGACCCTGAGCAACGGCGCCGTGATCACCATCGACGCCGGCAAAACCACCGGCACCGTCACCGTCCCTGCTCCGGCCGACGACGTCTATAAAGACGCCGGCACCGTGCAGGCCACGATCAAGACTGCCACCGGTGGCAGCTTCGAAAATCTGGTACCAAGCACCACGCCAGCCGTGACCAGCGTCACCGACACCATCGACACCACTGGCGTGAAACTCAGCGCCACGGGCACCGTGGCCGAAGGTGGCACCGTCACCTACACCGCCACCGTCGGTGCACCTGTGACTGGCTCGCCAGTCGTGGTGACCCTGGCCAACGGCCAGACGATCACCATCGACATCGGCAAGACCACCGGCACCGTGACCGCCATCGCGCCGAACGATGCGCTGACCGGCCACGCGCCGTTGACCAACTCGATCAGCAACGTGACCGGCGGCAATTACGAAAACCTCGTGGCCGACAAGACCCCGGTCAGCACCACCGTGACCGACACCGTCGACACCACCAGCCTGTCGCTGAGCGCGACCCCGGCGGTGAACGAGGGCGGCCAGATCACCTACACCGCGACCCTGAGCAACGCCGCCGGCTCGCCAGTGACCGTGACCCTGAGCAACGGTTCGGTGATCACCATCGACGCCGGCAAAACCACTGGCACCGTGACCGTTCCGGCTCCGGCTGACGATGTCTACAAAGACGCCGGCAGCGTGCAGGCGACCATCACCAACGCCAGCGGTGGCAACTTCGAGAACCTGGTACCGAGCACGACACCGGCCGTCACCAGCGTCGCCGATACCATCGACACCACCACCGTCAGCATCACCGGCAGCACCTCGGTGACCGAAGGCCAGACCGCCAGCTACACCGTCAGCCTGACCCACCCGGCGCAAACCGACGTGACCCTGAAAATCGTCTACAGCGGCACCGCCGCCGACGGTTCGGACTTCACTGGCGTGTACACCGTGAAGATCCCGGCAGGCGCCAGCAGCGCGCAGTTCAACGTCGCGACCATCGATGACAAGATCACCGAAGGCACCGAGAACTTCGTGGTCAAGATCGACTCGGCCACCGGCGGCAACTTCGAGAACCTGGCTGTCAGCAGCACCAACGGCAGCGTCAGCACCTCGATCATCGACAACGATGCGCCACCGGTCATCGACCTGGATGCCAACAACTCCAGCGGCGCCACCGGTGCCGACTACAAGGTGACGTTCACCGAAAACACCCCGGGCGCCGGCGTGTCGATTGCCGACACTGACCTGACGATCACCGACCCGGACAGCACCATGCTGACCGGTGCGACCATCGTCCTGACCAACCGTCAGGACGGCGATGCGCTGAACCTTGGCAACAGCGTCAACGGCATCACCATCAATGCCAACAGCACCAACGGCACCGTGACCCTGACCCTGTCGGGTAACGCGACGCTGGCCGACTACATGCAGGCCATCAAGAACATCACCTTCACCAACAGCAGTGAAGACCCGAGCACCGTGCCACGGATCATCACCGTGACCGTGACCGATGGCGGCAACTACTCCAACACTGCGACCACCACGGTCAACGTGGTGGCGGTCAACGATGCGCCGGTTGCGGCTCCGGTCAACGTCACCGGCACCGAAGACACCCCGCTGATCCTCGGCTGGTCGACCTTCGGTGTGACTGACGTCGACAGTCCGGCCAGCAGCCTGGGGATCAAAATCACCCAGCTGCCGGGCGAAGGCAAACTGCAGTATCTGGACGGTTCGACCTGGAAAGACGTCGCCAACAACCAGACCTTCAGCAAGGCTGACATCGACGCGGGCAAGCTGCGCTTCCTGCCGGATGCCAATGAGTCGGGCGTCAACGGTTACGGCGGCACCGGCATGGGCAACAACCAGGCCGACTACGCGCAGATCAAGTTCCAGCCCACCGACGGCCAACTGCTGGGCAACACCGGCACCGTGAAGATCGACATCACGCCAGTGGCGGATGCACCGACCGTGAGCGTGGCCGACAACAGCGTGAAATCCACCGGACTGGTCAAGGAAGTCTGGACCGGTCTGGCGGGCCTGGGTACCAGCGGCAATGGCGCTGACTCGACCACGCTGAAAAACGTGATCGATGGCGCCGGCACCCCGAACACCAGCACCAACGTGACCAACGTGCAGTCGGACGGCAGCGTGACCGCCGGCACCGCGTCGAAAACCTCGGGCCTGATCTATCTGGAAGCCGGCAAGACCTACAGCTTCAGCGGCGTGGCTGACGACAGCCTGCTGATCACCATCGGTGGCAAGAGCGTGGCGTCGGGCACCTGGGGCGCGGGCGGTACGATCAGCGGTTCGTTTACCCCGACCACCAGCGGCTACTACACCCTGGACATTTACCACCACAACCAGAGCGGCCCGGGCAGCTATGACGTGAACCTGTCGGTCAACGGCAGCACGCCGATCGACCTGAGCAGCGCCGGCGTGCCGATCTACACCGGCGTGCAGGATCTGGTGAACGCCGGTGTGACCGTCTCCGACCTGCACGGTACCAACGGCGAAGGCTATTACGACGGCTACAAACTCAACACCGGCGCCGAAGGCACCACGGTGAAACTGTCGGCGATCAACACCGCGCTGACCGACACCGACGGCTCGGAAACCCTGAGCGTGAAGATCAGCGGTGCGCCGGTCGGTTCGGTACTCTCCGACGGCCATGGCCACAGTTTCACCGTCACCGCGAGCAACGGCGAAGCCAACGTCACCGGCTGGAGCCTCGGCAGCCTGACCGTGACCCCGCCGACCTACTACAACGGCCAGTTCAACCTGACCGTGACGTCGACTTCCACCGAGATGGTCGGCGGCTCGGCCAGCAGCACCGCGACGATTCCGGTCACCGTGGTGCCGGCGGTGTACAACGCCGTGGTCGGTACTTCGGGCGATGACACCTTCAACGGCACCGACGGCAACGACATCATGGTCGCCGACATCGGCGGTCTGACTGTGGTGCCGGGTACCAACTACAACATTGCGTTCATGGTCGACAGCTCGGGCAGTATGAGCACCTCGTCGATCAACGCGGCCAAAGACTCGCTGACCTCGGTGTTCAACACCCTCAAGCAGAGCCTGGGCGGCAGCAACTCGGGGACCGTGAACATCTTCCTGGTGGACTTCGATACCCAGGTCAACAAGTCGGTCTCGGTGAACCTCAACGACCCGAACGCGCTGACCCAGCTCAAAGCCGTACTCGACTCGATGACCTCCGGTGGCGGCACCAACTACGAAGACGTGTTCAAGACCACGGCCAACTTCTTCCAGAGCACGGAAGCGCTGGCCAACACCGGGGCGAAGAACCTTACCTACTTCATCACCGACGGCCAGCCGACCTACTACCAGAGCGGCGAGCAGACCAACCCGACGCTGTATGGCAGCGTGAGGTTCGACAGCGTGGTCACGACCAGCAACTACAAGCTGGGCGATACCTTCAGCACCTACATCGACAACACGCATTACCTGAGCATCAACTCCAGCGGTTATGCCCAGTTGCAGACCTACAACGGCCGCGGCTGGACCACCACCAACCTGGGCACGGTTCACGCTCAGGGTGACGGCACCTACGAGCTGTCGAGCCTGGCCGGTACTGGTAACAGCACCACGACTGCCACCACCGACAACTCCAGCAGCAGCTTCGCCTTGCTCAGCGGTCTGTCGAACGTCGAAGCCATCGGTATCAACAGCGGTGTCAGCCTCAACGACCTGAAACCGTATGACTCGGATCACTTGCCGCAAACCAACATCGATCCGAAGGATCTGGCCAACTCGATCATCGGCCATACCGAAGCGACGATGCCGGGCAACGACACTGTCAGCGGTGGCGACGGCAACGACATCCTGTTCGGCGACCTGGTGAGCTTCAACGGCATTGCCGGCGAGGGTTATCAGGCGATGCAGGCGTTCGTGGCCAAGGAAACCGGGGTTGACGTCAGCAAGGTCACCACCAGCAACGTGCACCAGTACATCACCGAGCACTATCAGGCGTTCGATGTATCCGGTGCACATGACGGTAACGACACGCTGCTGGGTGGCGCAGGCAATGACATCCTCTTCGGCTCGGGCGGCAACGACCTGCTCGACGGCGGCAAGGGCAATGACATCCTGCTCGGCGGCACCGGCAACGACACGCTGATCGGTGGCCAGGGCAACGACATCCTGATCGGTGGTTCCGGTGCCGACACCTTCGTCTGGAAAGCAGGCGACACCGGCAACGACGTGATCAAGGACTTCAACGCCAGCGAAGGCGACCGCATCGACCTGCGTGACCTGTTGCAGGGCGAAACCGGCAGCACCATCGACAACTTCCTGAAGATCACCACGGTTGATGGCACGTCGTCGCTGCAAGTCAGCTCGGCGGGCAAGTTCAACTCCGGCGACGCGGCAGCCGCCACGCCGGACGTGACGATCAAACTGGAAGGCAACAACTGGTCGAGCGCCAACATTCACAACCTGATCGCCGGCAGCGATCCGACCATCAAGGTCGACCACAACAACAGCTGATGCGTGTACAAAACGGCCGCCCCTTGGGGCGGCCGTCACGTTTGCGGCTAACTCGGCGGTGACGATTTCGTCGCCAGCCCGCATACTCGCGCGCAGTTGGCCTATGCTGCTGACAGCATGACGCTGGTTCTTTCTGAGGGATGCTCAATGTTTTACGTGCAACGCGATGCGCAGGGTCAGTTGATTCGCGTGGAAGCGGCGGCCTACGCCGAGGCCACGGAAACGCTGCCGGCCGACCACCATGACATCCAGGCCTGGTTCGCCAACGCGGCCGTGGAAAACAGCCTCAAACAGCTCAAGCAGAGCGACTTTGAAATGATTCGGGTACTCGACGACCTGATTCAGGTGCTGACCCAGAAGGGCGTGATCCGCGTCACCGACCTGCCGCCGGCGGCGCAAGCCAAACTGATGGACCGGACCCAGGCACGGGAAGCGTTGGGTGGGTTGAGCCACCTGATCGATGAAGATGAAGGCGGGCTGATCTGATCCCGAATCTTCGTTGACTGATCTGGCCTCATCGCGGGCAAGCCCGCTCCCACAATGGGATGGGTTACCGCAGTTATGTGAACGACACAAAATCCTGTGGGAGCGGGCTTGCCCGCGATGGCGGCATCACTGACGCCACGCGGACAACGGCTCAGCTCCAGGGCTTGGGCTCACCAAACAGCTGCCCCTGCACCCCATACAAACCCATCTCGCGAATCACCGACAATTCCCCTTCGGTCTCCACCCGTTCGGCAATCAGCGGCAGATCAATGCTGTGCGCCGCCCGCTGGATGGCTTCGATGAACAGACGCTTGTCACTTTCCTGATCGATCGCACGAATATAGCTGCCATCGATCTTCAGATACGCCAGCCCCAGCCGCGCCAGGTTGCCGATCATGCTGAAGCGTCCACCAAAGCGCTGCAGGCTCAGGGAGAAACCGAGTTCACGCAGACGCCGGGTCAACTGCTCCAGCACCGCTTGCTCCGGCAGTTGCTCCTCACCGATCTCCAGCGTCAGACGCTCGCCGAGGTCGGAGTGCGCGCGCAGAATCTCGAACACTTTGTTCAATGCCTGTGGATCGGCCAGGGTTGCCGAGGACAGGTTCAGCGCCAGCGAATCCTCATGCGCTTTCATCTGCTCCAGCACACGCTCGAGCATCAAGCGGTCGAGTCGTGCGGTCCAGCCGAAACGCTCGAGCCACGGCAGGAAGCGCCCGGCGGGAATGGTCTGGCCCTGCTCATCCAGCAAGCGCGAGAGCACTTTGTAATGCAGCACCAGTTGAGTGTCCTGCGCAGCCACCACCGGTTGGAAGTACAACTCGAAGCGCTGCTGATTCAGTGCCTGATCGAGCAATCGATGCCAGGCGTGGTGATCGTCGCCAACCTCGGCCACCAGGCTCTGATCGATGCACGCCCAGTTCTGCTCGCCCTGCCCCTCGGCCTGCGCCAGCGCCTGATCACCCAGGGTCAGCACTGCTTGCGGTGAATCGCCGTGGGCAAACGGGGCGAGGCCGATGGAGGCCACCGCCGGCACATCAGTGGCGCCGGTGGCGTGTAGGCTGCTCAACGCACTGTCGAGGTTCTGCGCCAGTTGCAGCGCTTCTTCACGCACCAGCCCCGGCGCCAGCACGGCAAATTCCCCTCCGCGAATCCGGGTGACGAGGTTCTGGGTTTCCGGGTATTTGGCGCATTCGCGGGACAACTGCTCGCCGACCGCTTTCAACAATTCATCCGTGCGCTGACCGCCCAGGCGCTGGTTGAGCCCGGCCAGATCCTTGACCCGCAACAACAGCAGGTAACCGGAACTGGCCTGCTCCGGGTTGCTCACCCGATTGTGCAGTTGCATCTCGAAATAGCGCCGGTTGGCCAGCCCCGTGAGGTTGTCCTGATAAGACTCGGCGCGCAGTTTTTCACTGCGCTCGGCCTGTTCCTGGAACAACGCCTTGAGCTTCTCGACCATCTGGTTCATCGCCTGCACCACGCGCCGCAGTTCCGGGGTGCGCGGCAGCTCCGGCAGGCTGAGGAACTCGCGACGGGCGATGGCGTGGGACTGTTTGACCATGTAATCCAGCGGGCGCAATTGCCGGCGCAGCAGCAACGCACCAAGCACCGCACTGACCGCGCCGCACAGCAACAGCCAGCCGAGGCTGCCCAACGCGCTCTGCCACAGCTTGGCCACGGCAAACATCGGGTGGCTGACCACCTCGACCCGCGCGGCCTGCTCCCAGCCACGGCTGACCAAGGCATCGCCACCGGCCGGTTCCAGGCCGATCAGTTTGACGAACCAGTCAGGCACATTGCTCACCGCCGGAATCCCGCTGCGCTCGACGATGGTCTGGTCGGTCTTGAGGTCGACCACACGGATGCTCGCGTAATAACCGCTGTCGAAAATCGAGCTGACCAGCAGCTCGACCATCGCCGGGTCGTCGATATTCGGCGTCAGCGACAACGCCAGCGCCGTGGCAGCGTCCTGGGCATGGGAGCGCAGCTGGTTGACGTACTGGGTGCGCGAACTCTCCAGACTGACCATGAAGCTGCCGGTGAAGGCGACCACCAGGAACAGACAGATAGCGATCAACAGCTGTTTGAACAAAGACATCTGAGCGCGTGCTCCTAGTTAGTCGTTTCGACCGGAAAACCTTCGGCCTGCATTTTCTTCAGCACATCCTGCCAGCGCGACAGGCGTTTGGTGTCACCGACCTTTTTGTTGCCCTTGGCTCCCGGCAGGTACAGACCTTCGGCATTGAAAGAGTAGACCGGCAGCAAATCGGTTCGCTGGGACGCAGGCTGAATCGGATCGATCAGGCTGTCGAGCACCAGCGGCATGGCATCGGGGGTGGCGTAGTAAGTCAGTACCATGTGCGCGCGATTCTGGCGCAGTGCCTTGACGTAGGTGATGCGCAGCTTGTCACTGGAGACCCCGAGATGGCGCAGGCTGAAATACTTGGCGATCGCGTAGTCTTCGCAATCGCCGGCGCCTTTCCACAGCGCTTCGATGGGCGTCTCCCAATAATCGACCTGGCCCCACAGATCGATGTCCTCTACATAGCGCACCTGTTTGTTGAAAAACAGGTTCACGACTTTCAGTTTTTCCATCTCGCTGACCTGTTTCTGCGTGGCCAGCAGGTTCTGCCAGGCATCGATCCGCTGCTGCCCGGCGCCCAGCGGCCCGTAAAGCGCCGTGGCTTTGCGGCTGATCGCGGAAAAATCCCAATCGGCATGCAGACCGCCCAGCATGACGCCGGCCAGCAGCAGTGCGCAGCCTAGCCAGCGCAAGGTCCGAGGGATCGCGAAACGTACCGCCACAGCAGGTTTCCAAGGGGGCAGGAAGGAAAGCGTTTGATGGTGAAGCTTAGCCCGGCAAAAAACAATGGCACCATGAGATCATCGCCAGCGCGCTAAACTTTACTCAGGACAGCAATCCTTTACATGGTTTGACAACCTGTAGAGCAATCACTAGTGTCTTTGGATCCAAATTCCGTCTTCATTCAGGGTGAGTAGTTGTGACACAGAAGCCCAACCCGCTGCACAGCATCAAAGTCGATGGGCCGATTCCTGCACATCTTGCCCGTTCGATCATCGAGGAGACCTTGCGCTCGGCGATTCTTGACGGTCGTTTACCGTGCGGCACCGCCCTGCGTCAGCAGGATCTGGCTGACTTGTTCGGGGTCAGCCGCATGCCGGTGCGCGAGGCTCTGCGTCAGCTGGAGGCCCAGGAGCTGCTGAGCGTCACGACCCACAAAGGCGCTGTGGTTGCCCCGTTGATTCAGGGCGACGCTACTGAAACCTACGAGTTGCGAATCCTGCTCGAATCCGAAGCCATGCGCCAGTCGGTTCCGCTGCTGACCAGCGCCGATCACGCGCTTGCCGCCGGTCATATCGAAGCACTCGAGACCCAGCACGACTACAGCGAAATCGGTCGACTCAATCGCCTGTTCCACATGGCCTTGTACCGCAAGGCGCCGAATCAGCGGTTGCTGCGACTGGTCGAAGACGGCCTGAACGAAGAAGAGCGGTTTCTGCGTTTCAACCTCGAAGCCATGGGACTGGGCAAACTGTCCCAGGAAGATCACCGGGCGATGCTCCAGGCCGTGATCGAACGCGATGTCGAACTGTCGGTGAAGCTGCTCACACAACACCTCAACCGTGGCGTCGAGGTGATCACCCGTTACCTCGCCAGCCCTGCCGGACAACACCGCAAGGCGGTCCGCTGATGCCTTCAACGCCGGTCTCAGTCGCTCGCAGCTGACCGGCGAATAACCCGCTTACAAATCCTCTCTACGGTCTGCCGCAAACCCGGTGGCGGATTCGCCTGTTCGCTCTAACCTCCCAGCGCCCCCATAAGTCCGGTAATGCAGCTCGCCGCGGACGAATCGGTCATAGCCGTCCCGCCAATTTACCCGCACTCTTGAACAGCCAACCCATGAAGAACGGGGACGCACCGCACCGCCGGCGCAGTCCTCGCACCAGGAACCTACGGAAGGAGCCTTGCCACGGGATAAAAGGAAGTTACGGCGCCGTTCCCGGCCAACTTTCACCCCTATACACAACTTCAATCCTTGTATCGAAAAGTTGCTCTGAGTGAGGAATTCACTCTTGTCTTCAATTTTGGCCACTGTTCGCCGAAAGGAGTAACTACGCCCAAGTAAAACTTAATTTATAAGTTTTACCGGACCAACTCACACTTAAAAAACAGCAAACTTAAAATAATTAAAAATAAACTTGTTAAGTTATTTGATGATGTATTAGTTTTTCCTCGCCGAGCAGGTTAAACCCCGCAAACACGGCACGGCTCCGCACTCAGCTGACAGCCATGGCAAATAGTCGCCCTGGCACAGCCCAGAGCCTCCAATGCACTTTGCACACGTTCATTTAACTGAATGAGGCCAGCGCTCGCCAATATAAAAATTTAAAACCCAGACAGTCTGCATTGACGCACCGAACGAGCAACTTTCTCTATTCCAATAACACCGAGGTTAGCCATGATGCCAACTAAAGAACAACTCGCCCTGATAAAAGCTCAATTGAGCGTTCATCCGATCTTTACTGAAATCGATTCGTTATCGGTACTGCGCCGGTTCATGGAATCCCACGTCTTCGCCGTCTGGGATTTCATGTCGCTGACCAAGCGTCTCCAACAAGAACTGACCTGCACCCGTCTGCCGTGGCTGCCGCCGCGTGACCCGCATGCTGCGCGGCTGATCAACGAGATCGTGCTCGGCGAAGAGTCCGACGACCGTCCCGCTCACGGCCATTACAGTCATTTCGAGCTGTATCTGGACGCCATGCGCGAAGTCGGTGCGAGCACCACGGCAGTCGAACGCTTTGTCGCGCTGCAACAGGAGGGCGTGAGTTACGACGTCGCCCTGCAAAGCGTGGAAGTGGATCCGGCAGCAGCAAAATTTGTTCGCGAGACGCTGAACACCGCGCTGCATGCGCCAGGCCACAGCGTCGCTGCCGCGTTCCTGCATGGTCGCGAGAGCGTCATCCCGACCATGTTCCAGCGCATCCTCGATGACTGGGGGATCGGTATCGAACAGGCGCCGACCTTTCGCTATTACCTGGAGCGCCACATCGAGGTCGATTCCGAAGATCACGGTCCGGCGGCGGAGCAACTGCTTGAGCGTCTGGTCGATGGCGATCCGCAACGCGAAGCCGAAGTCTACGCCAGTGCCATCGCGGCGGTGGAAAGCCGCATCGCCTTGTGGGACGGCCTGCGTCTGAGCATGCGCGAATCGTTGGCGGAGGTGGCCCAATGAATGCCGCCGATTACCAATCCTTCGCCGACGCCTGGGAAAGCCGCGCCACCATCCGCACCCGGCCACGGCGCGTACTGGAAGACGATGAACGCCTGATTTATCCGTTGAGCCGCCAGCCCCTGGTGCTCAGCGACACCTTCCTGCGCGAGTGCCCGCAACAGCGGGATTTTGCCTTGGTGCAGACGCTGTACAAGTTCATCAACGACGTGGTGATTTTCGAAACCGAGATCGTCGACAAGACCGCGCGCAGTATCGCCAAGAATCGCTTTGCCGTGGCCTTCCCGTTCGCCTGTCGCTACGACGCCATGACCGTGGTGGTGGACGAGGATTACCACGCGCTGGTGGCGATGGACTTCATGCAACAGACCGTGGCCATGACCGGCATCGAGCCGATCGAACTGCCCGCTGAAATTGAACTGAGCCGGGCGATTCCTGCCGCTGTGGCGTTGGCGCCCGAGCACCTGCGCAGCGCGGTGGAGCTGATCTGCGTGGCGATCGCCGAAAACACCGTGACCGGCGACGTCGCCGCGTTTGCCCGTGACGACACGGTCAAGCCGTCGATCAAAGGCCTGATGGCCGATCACTTGCTGGATGAGGGACGGCATTCCAGTTTCTGGGCGCGCATGGTGCGCATCTATTGGCACACCGCCAGTGACGCGGACCGGGCAACCATCGCGCAGATCCTGCCGGTGTTTATCGGCCATTACCTGACCAACGACATTCAAAAGTCCTTCGATCTGCGCCTGATCGACGCCTTGCCGGTCAGCGATGCCGTGCGCCGTTCCCTCAAGGACGAGATGGCCGGCCTGGCCTTCCCGATCAATCGCCATCATCCGCTGGTGGGCAACATCGTGCGTTTTTTCCACAGCAGCTCGCTGCTCGACACGCCCTGCGTGCAGCACGCCCTGCGCGACTATCTGGTTTGATGAGGAGGCTGACATGAGACGTCTCGACATTTTGCTGATTGGCGCCAGCCAGGCCATGACCGACCTGGCGCAGGAACTCGAACAACACGGTCACACCTTGCTGCGCAGCGGCGCGGCGCAATCGCCGGTGGATCTGATCATCGACGATGGCTTCATCGGCGCCGGCGATTTCTGCGCCATCCCGCACCTGCATCTGCGCCTGGGTATCGGTTCGCCTAGCCTTGGCGGTTTACCGACGCTCGACCTGCTGTGCTTCCTCGGCTCGTCTCTGATCAGCCGTGTGCCGATTGGCGATGAGCCGTCCGGCAACGGGCAGGCTCTGCGTCAGCGGCTGCTGACGCAGGTGGTTGACGAAGTCGCGCTGCTGGTCAGCCGTTTCTCCCGCGATGCCGAGTATTTCCAGCAGGTGATGCCCGCCACGGCAGTGGATTTCGAACAGGTGGAAGACCTGCGGTTTCTCGACAGCCTGGCCTACGTCCATCGCCTTAACGACACGGCCAACCCGATGCTGCTCAAGCAGGCGCAGATACCGCTGATCGAGCGTCTGCAACGCAGCCTGATCGAACACGCCGAGCGACCGGCGCTGCACCTGGCCGAGCAGTCGCTCAGCTATCGCCAGTTACACGCCCACAGCTGTGCGATCCAGCAACGCCTGCTGCCATTGCTCAAACAACATCCGCAGCCGTGGATCGTAGGTATCTGTCAGCCGAAAAGCCCGGCGCTGTTTGCCTCGATTCTGGCGGTGCTCGGCAGTGGCGCGGTGTACCTGCCGCTGGAGCCGAGCCATCCGTTGCAGCGCCAGCAATACATCCTGCAGAACGCTGGCGCGGTGTTGTTGCTGCACGATGGCGAGCACCCGCTCAGTGAGTCAATGCCCGATCTGGATGTCAGTTGTATCGACAGCGCGGATGCGGATCTCAGCCAACCGTTGATGCGTCAACGGGCGACGCTTGAAGCACCGTGCATGGCGCTCTACACCTCAGGCACTACCGGGCATCCGAAGGGCGTGCTGCTGAGCCAGGCGAACCTCGCGCACTTCACCGCGTGGTACGCCGATTACGTGCAGTTGCGCGCCGAAAGCCGGGTGTTGCAGTTCTCTTCGCTGAGCTTCGACTCATCGCTGATCGATATCTTTCCGACGCTGCTGCAGGGCGCCGAACTGGTGGTGCCCGACGACACCCAGCGCCGCGATCCGCTGCAACTGGTGGCGTTGATCCGCCGCCGGCAACTGACCCACGCGTTCCTGCCGCCAGCGCTGCTGAGCATCCTGCCGTTGGAGCAATTGCAAGGCGTGGAGGTGATGACCGGTGGCGACGTCTGCGAGCCCTTCGTCATCGAGCAACTGACCCGTCAGGGCAAGCTGCATAACCTGTACGGCCCCACCGAAGCGACGGTGCTGATTACCGCCCGGCAACTGCAACCGGGTGACAGCAACCGCACTCTTGGCGCACCGATTGCCAACAGTCAGGTGCTGATTCTCGATGACGACCTGCAACCAGTGACGGAGAACACCGTCGGCGAATTGTTCATCGTCGGTCCCGGCGTCTGCCTCGGTTACTTGAACAACCCACAGCAGACCGCCGAGCGCTACCTGACCCTGCAACTGCCGCACGGTGAGAACTTGCGCGCCTACCGCAGTGGTGACATGGCCAAATGGGGCGAGCACGGTATCGAGCTGTGCGGACGGCGCGACAATCAGGTGAAAATCCGTGGTTTCCGGGTCGAGCCGGAGGAGATCGAACGCTGCCTGCGCGAGAGCCAGTTGTACCGTCAGGTGGCGGTGGTGATCGACAGTCAGCGGCGGATTCTGGCGTTCCTTGCGCAGTCGCAATCGGACGCTGCCCGCGATCTATTGAAGGCGCATGCCCAGCAGTTTTTGCCGGACTACATGCAACCGGTGGCGTGGACTGAACTGCCGCACATGCCATTCGCCAGCAACGGCAAGGTCGACCGCAAGGCGTTGCTGGAACTGCCGGTGAGCGTGCAGGACAGCGGCCCGAAATGCCTGCCGGCAAATGCCGACGAAGCGCTGCTGCTGGAGATCTGGGCGGAACTGCTGGAGCTGCCGAGCAGCGATATTTCCACCGACGAAAGTTTCTTCAACCTCGGTGGGCATTCGATCCTGCTGTCGCGCATGTTGCTGCGCTTGCGTGAGGAATTCGGCCGTAGCATTTCGATCAACCGCTTCATCGAATTGCCGACCATCATCAAGCTCGCAACGCTGGTGCGCGGGACCGATGACAGCGCGGTGCTCAGCGCCCAGGCCATGGCCGACGCCGAACGCCCGCTGAACATCGAGCCGTTGCCGATCAGCCGCCTGGGCGATGTGCACAAAGTGATCGTCACCGGCGCCAACAGCTTTGTCGGCGTACACATTGTCGAAGCGCTGCTCGGCTGGGGCGCCAGCGAGGTGGCGTGTCTGGTGCGTGACGGTGGCGGACAAACGGCGGCGCAGCGGTTTGCCCAGGCGTTGCGCGAGAACCGCCTGGAGCATCTGGACCTGAGCCGGGTGCGGATCTACTCGGCAGACATCACCCGTCCGCAACTGGGCTTGGCCGACGCCGATTATCAGCGCCTGGATCGCGAGTTCGGCGCACTGGTGCACAACGCCGCCAACGTCAACCATGTGCTCGATTACGAGTCGCTGGCCGCGGATAACGTCGAGCCGATTTTCGAGCTGCTGCGCCTGTGTGAAGGGCGCAGCAAAAAGGTCTTCAACTTTGTCTCGACGCTGTCCGCTTCCAGCACCATCGATAGCGAAAGCCGCGTACTCGAACTGCCCGCCGCACCGACCCCGCCGATCTACATCCGCAATGGCTACAACCTGTCGAAGTGGGTCGGCGAGCGCATCCTTGAGCGGGCGCGCGAGCGTGGGGTGTGGGTCAACCTGTATCGCCCCGGCAACATCAGTTTCAACAGCCTGAGCGGCGTCTGCCAACCGCACAAGAACCGTTTGATGCTGATGCTCAAGGGCTCGATCCAGCTCGGTCAGGTGCCGGCCTTCGCACTGAATTTCGACCTGATGCCGGTGGATTTTCTCGCCCGTTTCATCGCCTTCCACGCCAGCCGTTATTCGAGCGAGCGAGCGGTGTTCAACCTGCACAACCCCGAGCCGCTGAGTTGGGATGCCTACGTCGCGTCGTTCCGCGAAACCGGCAGTGAATTTTCGCTGGTCAGTGTCGCCGACTGGCAACAGCAACTGGGCCGGGTCGACGCCGACAACGCGCTGTTCGGTGTGCTTGGTTTCTACCTCAACGGCTTCGAGGAAGACATCGGCGACATCTCCCTGATCGGCCACGCCAACGCCCACGCCGGGGTGCAACAGATGGGCGCGCAATACCCGGAAAAATCCCCGGCGCTGCTGCGTCGCGGCTGCGATTACCTGAAACAGATCAACTTCATCTAGTTCATCAAAAAGGAGCAACACCATGAGCAATCTGCAACCCGACACCTTGATCAAAAACCCGCACGGCTGCCACGTTGTGTCGTCGGTGGAAGTGCCGGCGGACGCGGCGCAGGTTTGGGCGGTGGTCGGCAATTTCGCCGCTTTCGACCGGTTTATTCCGGCGTTGTCGCACATCGAAATGACCGGTGAAGGCGTGTCCTCGCTGCGCAAGAAGGTCTTCAAGGACGGCAACGTGGTGGTCGAGCAACTCAACTCCCGCGATGAGCAGGCGCGCGCCATGACCTGGACCACGATCTACAACACGCTGGGTGTGGCCAATCTGTGGGCGGCGATGAATGTGGAATCTTTGGGGGCGGGCAAGTCGCGGGCGACCTGGACGATTATTGCCGAGCCGGCCAGCGGAGGTGCCGAGGCGCTGCCGGGGTTCAAGGATTTCGTGCAGGGGTTTGCCGATGATGCGATGGGGAATGTGCTGAAGCTGTTTGTCTAAGGCTTCGGATTGGCAGTGATTGCACCGCCACTATCGCTGGCAAGCCAGCTCCCACAGGCTCCAGGTCGGTCACAGATGTTGTGTTCGCCAGAAATCCTGTGGGAGCGGGCTTGCCCGCGATGAACGATAACGCGGTCTGCTAGACGTCAGATCTTGAAGCTGTCGACCAACTGCTTCAACCGATTCGCCTGCTGCGACAACGCATCACAATCCTTCAACGTTTCATTGAGGTTGGCGACGCTCTGCTGGTTCAGCAGGTTGATCTGGTTGACGTCGACGTTGAGGGTTTCCACCACCGCCGTCTGCTCCTCGGTCGCGGCAGCCACCGACTGGTTCATGCCATCGATTTCACCGATGCGCTGGGTCACGCTGACCAGGCGCAGGCCCGCCTGATTGGCCACTTCAACGCTCTCTTCGCTGGACGCCTGACTGGCGTTCATGGTGGTCACCGCTTCACGGGAACCGACCTGCAACGAAGTGATCATCTTGTGGATCTCCTCCGCCGACTCCTGGGTGCGATGCGCGAGGTTACGCACTTCGTCCGCCACCACGGCAAAACCGCGTCCGGCTTCACCGGCACGGGCCGCTTCGATGGCCGCGTTGAGCGCCAGCAGGTTGGTCTGCTGCGAGATGCCTTTGATCACATCGAGGATGTGGCCGATGTTGTCGGTGCTGGCATTGAGGGTTTCGATCTGAGTGCACGACAGGCTGATCTTCTGCGACAGCTCGGTCATCGCCTGAATGGTCTGCTCGACCACCTGACGACCGTCATCAGCCTGTTCGCTCGCGCCGCTGGCGTGTTGCGAAGCGTCGGCGGCGTTGCGGGCGATTTCTTGAGTCGCGGCGCCCAACTGGTTGATCGCGGCGGCCACGCTATTGGTACGGGCGCTTTGTTCGTCGGAACCAATGATCGAGGCGTTGGACGATGCCATCACCCGTTGCGACAGGTCGTGTACATGACGGGTGGCCGACGACACTTCGGAGATCGACGCGTGAATGCGCTCGACGAACTGGTTGAACGAACTGCCCAGTTCAGCGAACTCATCCTTGCCTTGCACGACCAGACGACGAGTCAGGTCGCCTTCGCCCTGGGCGATGTCCTGCATCGCACGACCCATGGTGGTCAGCGGACGCATCAGAACGTTGATCAGCAGGCTCAGCAGCAGCGCAATCGCAGCGACCGCGACGAACATCGCGATCAACGCCGAAGTGCGGAACTGGCTGAGCGCGGCGTAGGCCTTGTCACGATCGATCGACAGGCCGATGTACCAGTCGGCATTCGGCAAGCCGCTGACCGGGGTGAACGACAGGATGCGCTCCTGGCCGTTGAGTACCACGTTCTGGTTGCCCTTCTCGATGCGCACGCCGGCGTTCGGGTAGATGTCCTTGAGGTTCTTCATTACCTGGTCTTTGTCCGGGCTGACGATCACCTGGCCGTCACCGCTGACGAGGAATGCGTGACCGAGGCCACCGAAGTCCACCGAATTGATGATCTTCACCAGGGTTTCCAGGCTCAGGTCACCGCCGACCACACCCAGCAGTTCGCCATTGTTTTTCACCGGCATGGCGATGGTCACCACCAGACCACCGACCGCCGCCATGTACGGCGGCGTCAGCATGGTTTTGTCGGCAGCGACGGCTTGCTTGTACCAAGGGCGCTGACGCGGGTCGTAACCGTCGGGCATCTTCGCGTCAGGGCGCTGGGTGAACACACCGTTGGCTTGACCGACGTAGGTGAACTGGAAGTTCGAGGTGAAGGCCGGTTGATCGACCAGCCCCGGGAAATCGGCGTTCTTGCCCTGATGGGCAACGTTTTGCGCGAGGTTTTCCAGCACCAGAATTCGCCCGCTCATCCAGTTCTGCACGCTGCTGGCGGTCAGATCGCCGGCCTGCTGCACGGACGACTGAAGATTCTGGCCGATGGTGTTGCGCTGCAGATAGTCGTTGTAGAGGGTGAACAAAGCGAAAGCCAGGACCACGACGCCCGAGGCGGCCAACAGGATTTTATGGCTGAACTTGAGATTCATTTCATGGGACTTCTTATGCAAAAGTGGGGATGCGTTCCGGGATGCAACATTCCATGTACAGCGCAGGCGGCGTTCTGACGGCCGCTCTACTTTGGTGCACGCATGTCTCACCAGTCTGTCGGCACGCTTCGGAGAAAACTTAGCGCTTTGCAGGAAATGCACGGTATTTCAGCCAGATTCCCGCCGAACGGCGTGCCAGAGCGTTCGCCGGTCATTTCTTGGTGACTGTTTTTGCAGCGCCGGTTGCAAATTCTGTAGCCCTTGATGACAATGCGACTAATTATCATTTGTGACGTTCGGGCTGTTGCGTTCATGTCCTCACCTGAGTTTGCAGTGCAGGCGCTTTACCGGAGTCATCACGGCTGGCTCAACGCCTGGCTGCGAGCGCGACTGGGCAATGCCGCGGATGCGGCGGATCTGGCCCAGGACACCTTCGTCCGTCTGCTGCAGCGCAGCGAACGCCTGGAACTGAAAGCACCTCGCGCATTTTTACGCACCATCGCCCGTGGTCTGGTGATCGACCTCTGGCGTCGTGAAGAAATCGAACGCGCCTATCTCGAAACCATCGCCCACTTGCCCGAAGCCGAAGCCCCAAGCGCCGAAACCCGCGCGCTGGTAATCGAATTGCTTGAAGACATTGCGCGCATGCTCGAAGGCTTGCGGCCGAAAGTGCGTCAGGCGTTTCTGCTGGCGCAGTGCGAAGGTTTGACCCATAAGCAGATTGCCGCGCGAATGGGCTTGTCTCTGCGCTCAGTCGAACGTTACGTCGCCGCTGCGCTGTATCACTGCTACGTGTTGCGGTACGCAAGTTGATGGCTGTGGATAACAACTCAGCCGGGCGTCGCGCCGAGCCGCCGCAACAAGTGGTCAAGCAAGCCATTCACTGGTTGCTGCGGCTGCGCAACAACCATGGCAATGCGCGCCTGAGTCATCAGTGCGACGCGTGGCGCGCCGAACATCATGAACATGAATTGGCCTGGCAGCGCGTGCAGTCGCTGCAGGCCGAACTGAGCCACAACCTGCGCGCAGCGCCCGGCGCCCAGGTCGCGTTCAATACGCTGGAAAACAGTGCGCAAGGACTGGGCCGGCGACAAGCCTTGAAGCTGCTGTCCGGCGCGGTGCTGATGGGCTCCGCGGCATGGCTGGCCAAGGACACCTCCGTGTGGCAGCAGTGGCGCGCTGATTACGCTACGGCGACCGGCGAGCGTCGCGGGTTCCAGCTGCCCGACGGCACGCGGATCGAGCTGAACACTGCCAGCGCAGTGGATCTGGACTACACCGCGCAGCAGCGGCTGATCAAACTCAATCGCGGCGAAATCATCGTCACATGCGGTGGTAACGATGAAGGCGCGGCGTTCAATCGGGCGCTACGCGTACAAAGTCGTCACGGCGTTTATGAGCCGACCCACGCCCGCTTCATCCTGCGTCAGGACAGTGATTGCACGCGGCTGAGCGTCACCCACGGCCGTGTGACCATTCATAGCGCTGGCACCTTGGTTGAGGCACTCGCCGGGCAGACCTACCTGATCGATCACCACCAGGTACGCCCGGCGCCGCCACCAGATATGGACGCGGGCGCGTGGGTCGACGGTCTGATCGTCACTCGCAATATGCGCCTGGGCGATTTTCTCAACGAGGTCGGACGTTATCGTCCAGGTTTCGTGACGTGCGCGCCGGCGGTGGCAGATTTGCGCCTGTCCGGCGTGTTCCGCCTGGAGGACACCGACAAGCTGTTGGGCATTTTGCCGCAGACGTTGCCGGTGCAGTTGCGCTATCGCACCCGGTGGTGGGTAATGATTGAGGCAGTGGCCTGAAATTATTTTGGCGGTTTTTTGCGGCAAATCCGGCTTGGTCAGTAAGCACCTCCATTCCGCTTTAGCGACTTGCCACGGAAACCGACAATGACTGTCCGCATCACCTGTAAGAAACCTCTGCATTTCACTGCCGAATCAGCCCTGTTACGCCACGCCGTTCGCGCCGCCCTGCTCTCCACTGCTCTGGGCACCGGAGTGTTGCCTGCCCTGAGCCTCGCCGCCAATGCCAGTGAAGCGAGCAGCCATCGCTACAACATTGGCGCCGGCCCGATGGACGAAGCGCTGAACCGGTTTGCGCGCGAGGCGGGTATCACCTTGTCGATGACACCCCAGCAAACGCGGGGGCAGCAGTCGCCGGGCGTGCAGGGCGAATATTCAACCGATCAAGCGTTGAGCCGTTTGCTGAGTGGCTCGGGTCTGGAAGCGGTCAGCCAGGATGGCAGCAGCTACATTCTGCACTCAGTCAGCGACAGCGATGCACTGGCGCTGCCGGCCACTGATATCAAAGGCTTCGCTCTCGGAAATGCACTGGGCAGCATGGAGGGCTACAACGCCACCCACAGCCAGATCGCCACCAAGACCAGTACCGCGCTGCTGGAAACGTCACAAAGCGTATCGGTGGTGACTCGCGAGCAAATGGACGATCAAGGCTCGCAGACCGTCTCCCAGACGATGCGTTATACCCCCGGCGTGCTGACCAATCCTTACGGCGCGACGCATCGATACGACTATGTGGCGATGCGCGGTTTCAACGACGGTTCGGTGGACAACATCTATCTCGACGGCCTCAAGTCGATGGGTGACAGCGGCACCTACAGCACCATGCAGGTCGATCCGTATTTCCTTGAACGCGTGGATATTCTCAAAGGCCCATCGTCCGTGTTGTACGGTCGCAGTTCGCCCGGTGGCCTGGTGGCGCTGACCAGCAAAAAACCGTTGTACGAGGCCTATCATCAAGTTCAGGCCACGGTCGGCACCCAAGGCCAGCGCGGTGTCGGTTTTGACTTCAGCGGTCCGGTCGATGACGACAAGCGCATCGCCTATCGTCTGACCGGTTTGACGGATCAATCCGACACGCAATTCGACCACAACAAGGAAAAACGCTTCGCTCTCGCCCCAACCCTGAGCATCGATTTCACTGAAGACACTTCGCTGACACTGCAGGCGTATCTACAACACGATCCGGATGGCGGCTACCACGGCGGCGTGCCGGCAGACGGGACGATTCATCAGCGCAACGGCAACCGCATCTCGCCGCACTTCTTCGAGGGCGAGCCGGGAGTTGATGGGTACTCGCGGAATCAGCAGTCGTTTGGCTATCAGTTCGAACATCGCTTCAACGATGTCTTCACGGCGCGGCAGAATTTCCGTTACCTCGACTCCAAAGTGAACATGGATCAGGTCTACGCCTATGGCTGGACGACGCCAACCAGCAACGAACTGAATCGCTATTACACCGGCGGCGATGAGCGTCTGCATGCGTTCATCGTCGACAACATGCTGCAGGCCGAATTCTTCACCGGTGCCACCAAGCACACCGTGTTGATGGGCGCAGATTATCAACGGCGCAAAACCGTGGTCGACTGGACCAGCGGCGGCCTGGCGCCGATCAATGCCTTCGATCCGGTCTACGGTAATTCGGCGATCGACGTGTACGGCGAGACCCGTTATCTGCGCCGCCTGGAACAAACCGGCGTATACCTGCAAGACCTGATCGAGATGGACCAGTGGCGCTTCTCACTCGGGCTGCGTCAGGACTGGGTCGAGACGTCGGATGAGAACCGTATCGCCGAAGCGGGACGGCCAGTGGGCACCGAAATCAACGACCGCCGCACCAAACTGACCGGCCGCGCTGGCGCGTTGTATCTGTTCGAAAACGGCTTGGCGCCGTACATCAGCTATTCCGAGTCGTTTAACCCGAACTCGTATGCTGACAGCGCCGGCAATCCACTGCCGCCAACCGACGGAACGCAATGGGAAGTCGGCCTGAAGTACCAGCCGCCAGGCACCGACAATCTGTTCACCGCCTCGCTGTTCCATATCGATCAGGAGAACCTGGCGACCAAGCTGCCCCAGGAAAATTTCTACCGTGCTGTCGGCGCCGTGCGTTCGCAAGGTCTGGAACTGGAAGCGCACATGCAGGTGACCGACAACCTGAAAGTGCTCGGTAGCTATACCTTCACCGATATCGAGTATTCGAAGTCGATGGTCAGTACCCTGAGTACGCCGACCGACGTAATCGAAAACAAAGGCAACTCGCCGACTCAGGCACCGCGGCACATGGCATCGTTGTGGGCCGACTACAAGTTCGATAGCGCGGCACTCGATGGCCTGCGTTTAGGCGGTGGTGTGCGTTATGTCGGTTATAGCTGGGCGGATGCGGAAAACACACTGAAGGTGCCGTCTTACACGTTGTTCGACGCATCGATCGGTTATGACCTGGGCAAGGTCGGCTTGAAGGGCGTCGACGTTCGATTGAACGCGAACAACCTGACCAACGAGTCTTACGTGGCCTCCTGCGCCAGTCTGAGCTTTTGCTACATGGGCGAAGAGCGCAACGTCGCGGCCACGGTCAGCTACCAGTTCTGAACCTTAGCCTTATGCATAAAAAAGCCAGCCCCTGATCATTCAGGGGCTGGCTTTTTCGATTTTAAGGGCGCCGTTCAAACGGCCTCAGCTGAGGCGCTGTGATTACCCCCGTGACAAACCGTTCCGGAAGAAGTAATCGGTTGCGTGGAAGATCAATACGGCTCGCAAAGCGGCCTGATTTTTTAATTCCCTGAAACGACAAAACCCCTGTCTGCGTTAGCAGACAGGGGTTCTGGAATTTAATCTTGACGATGACCTACTCTCACATGGGGAAACCCCACACTACCATCGGCGATGCATCGTTTCACTTCTGAGTTCGGGATGGGATCAGGTGGTTCCAACGCTCTATGGTCGTCAAGAAATTCTGTATCTGGCCCGTCAACACGGTAACGTTCCAGCAAAATCGGTGACTTCTACTAAAACAAAACCCCAACTGCTTTCGCAATTGGGGTTTCGGAATTTAATCTTGACGATGACCTACTCTCACATGGGGAAACCCCACACTACCATCGGCGATGCATCGTTTCACTTCTGAGTTCGGGATGGGATCAGGTGGTTCCAACGCTCTATGGTCGTCAAGAAATTCGGGTACTGACTCGTGACCGGCTGGCCTCGCTTCAGCAAATCGGGTATGTGATACAGGTGTTTGTGAGCTGCGCGAACTTTCGGTTCATTGCGTCTTCACACACCGCAATCTGGTCTCTTTCGAGCATTCAGATTGCTTGGGTGTTATATGGTCAAGCCTCACGGGCAATTAGTATTGGTTAGCTCAACGCCTCACAGCGCTTACACACCCAACCTATCAACGTCGTAGTCTTCGACGGCCCTTCAGGGAACTCAAGGTTCCAGTGAGATCTCATCTTGAGGCAAGTTTCCCGCTTAGATGCTTTCAGCGGTTATCTTTCCCGAACATAGCTACCCGGCAATGCCACTGGCGTGACAACCGGAACACCAGAGGTTCGTCCACTCCGGTCCTCTCGTACTAGGAGCAGCCCCTCTCAAATCTCAAACGTCCACGGCAGATAGGGACCGAACTGTCTCACGACGTTCTAAACCCAGCTCGCGTACCACTTTAAATGGCGAACAGCCATACCCTTGGGACCGGCTTCAGCCCCAGGATGTGATGAGCCGACATCGAGGTGCCAAACACCGCCGTCGATATGAACTCTTGGGCGGTATCAGCCTGTTATCCCCGGAGTACCTTTTATCCGTTGAGCGATGGCCCTTCCATACAGAACCACCGGATCACTAAGACCTACTTTCGTACCTGCTCGACGTGTCTGTCTCGCAGTCAAGCGCGCTTTTGCCTTTATACTCTACGACCGATTTCCGACCGGTCTGAGCGCACCTTCGTACTCCTCCGTTACTCTTTAGGAGGAGACCGCCCCAGTCAAACTACCCACCATACACTGTCCTCGATCCGGATAACGGACCTGAGTTAGAACCTCAAAGTTGCCAGGGTGGTATTTCAAGGATGGCTCCACGCGAACTGGCGTCCACGCTTCAAAGCCTCCCACCTATCCTACACAAGCAAATTCAAAGTCCAGTGCAAAGCTATAGTAAAGGTTCACGGGGTCTTTCCGTCTAGCCGCGGATACACTGCATCTTCACAGCGATTTCAATTTCACTGAGTCTCGGGTGGAGACAGCGCCGCCATCGTTACGCCATTCGTGCAGGTCGGAACTTACCCGACAAGGAATTTCGCTACCTTAGGACCGTTATAGTTACGGCCGCCGTTTACCGGGGCTTCGATCAAGAGCTTCGCGTTAGCTAACCCCATCAATTAACCTTCCGGCACCGGGCAGGCGTCACACCCTATACGTCCACTTTCGTGTTTGCAGAGTGCTGTGTTTTTAATAAACAGTCGCAGCGGCCTGGTATCTTCGACCGGCATGAGCTTACGGAGCAAGTCCTTCACCCTCACCGGCGCACCTTCTCCCGAAGTTACGGTGCCATTTTGCCTAGTTCCTTCACCCGAGTTCTCTCAAGCGCCTTGGTATTCTCTACCCAACCACCTGTGTCGGTTTGGGGTACGGTTCCTGGTTATCTGAAGCTTAGAAGCTTTTCTTGGAAGCATGGCATCAACCACTTCGTCACCTGAAAGGTAACTCGTCATCAGCTCTCGGCCTTAAGATCCCGGATTTACCTAAGATCTCAGCCTACCACCTTAAACTTGGACAACCAACGCCAAGCTGGCCTAGCCTTCTCCGTCCCTCCATCGCAATAACCAGAAGTACAGGAATATTAACCTGTTTTCCATCGACTACGCTTTTCAGCCTCGCCTTAGGGACCGACTAACCCTGCGTCGATTAACGTTGCGCAGGAAACCTTGGTCTTTCGGCGTGGGTGTTTTTCACACCCATTGTCGTTACTCATGTCAGCATTCGCACTTCTGATACCTCCAGCAAGCTTCTCAACTCACCTTCACAGGCTTACAGAACGCTCCTCTACCGCATCACTTGCGTGATACCCGTAGCTTCGGTGTATGGTTTGAGCCCCGTTACATCTTCCGCGCAGGCCGACTCGACTAGTGAGCTATTACGCTTTCTTTAAAGGGTGGCTGCTTCTAAGCCAACCTCCTAGCTGTCTAAGCCTTCCCACATCGTTTCCCACTTAACCATAACTTTGGGACCTTAGCTGACGGTCTGGGTTGTTTCCCTTTTCACGACGGACGTTAGCACCCGCCGTGTGTCTCCCATGCTCGGCACTTGTAGGTATTCGGAGTTTGCATCGGTTTGGTAAGTCGGGATGACCCCCTAGCCGAAACAGTGCTCTACCCCCTACAGTGATACATGAGGCGCTACCTAAATAGCTTTCGAGGAGAACCAGCTATCTCCGAGCTTGATTAGCCTTTCACTCCGATCCACAGGTCATCCGCTAACTTTTCAACGGTAGTCGGTTCGGTCCTCCAGTCAGTGTTACCTAACCTTCAACCTGCCCATGGATAGATCGCCCGGTTTCGGGTCTATTCCCAGCGACTAGACGCCCTATTAAGACTCGCTTTCGCTACGCCTCCCCTATTCGGTTAAGCTCGCCACTGAAAATAAGTCGCTGACCCATTATACAAAAGGTACGCAGTCACAGAACAAAGTCTGCTCCCACTGCTTGTACGCATACGGTTTCAGGATCTATTTCACTCCCCTCTCCGGGGTTCTTTTCGCCTTTCCCTCACGGTACTAGTTCACTATCGGTCAGTCAGTAGTATTTAGCCTTGGAGGATGGTCCCCCCATATTCAGACAAAGTTTCTCGTGCTCCGTCCTACTCGATTTCATGACTAAGAGACTTTCGCGTACAGGGCTATCACCCACTATGGCCGCACTTTCCAGAGCGTTCCGCTAATCTCAAAGCCACTTAAGGGCTAGTCCCCGTTCGCTCGCCACTACTAAGGGAATCTCGGTTGATTTCTTTTCCTCAGGGTACTTAGATGTTTCAGTTCCCCTGGTTCGCCTCTTGCACCTATGTATTCAGTACAAGATAACCATCTTGTGATGGCTGGGTTCCCCCATTCAGACATCTCCGGATCAAAGTCTGTTTGCCGACTCCCCGAAGCTTTTCGCAGGCTACCACGTCTTTCATCGCCTCTGACTGCCAAGGCATCCACCGTATGCGCTTCTTCACTTGACCATATAACCCCAAGCAATCTGGTTATACTGTGAAGACGACATTCGCCGAAAATTCGCAAAACTCTTAAGAGTCACTCACAAATTTTACCTTAGCCTGATCGTTACCAGTGAAAGTAACGTTCAGTCTATCTTTCTATCACATACCCAAATTTTTAAAGAACGATCTAATCAAAGACTAGAAATCAATATTCACGCCGGAATATTCATTTCTAAGCTCTAACAAGCAGAAGCAGTTAATGGTGGAGCCAAGCGGGATCGAACCGCTGACCTCCTGCGTGCAAGGCAGGCGCTCTCCCAGCTGAGCTATGGCCCCATACAAAATTGGTGGGTCTGGGCAGATTCGAACTGCCGACCTCACCCTTATCAGGGGTGCGCTCTAACCAACTGAGCTACAGACCCAATTTCGAGCGCGTAACTGATTAGCTCAGAGCTATCAGCTTGGAGCTTAAAGCTGCTTCTATCGTCTTCTTCAATGAATCAAGCAATTCGTGTGGGAACTTATGGAGCAGCTGATGTCGTCGATTAAGGAGGTGATCCAGCCGCAGGTTCCCCTACGGCTACCTTGTTACGACTTCACCCCAGTCATGAATCACACCGTGGTAACCGTCCTCCCGAAGGTTAGACTAGCTACTTCTGGTGCAACCCACTCCCATGGTGTGACGGGCGGTGTGTACAAGGCCCGGGAACGTATTCACCGCGACATTCTGATTCGCGATTACTAGCGATTCCGACTTCACGCAGTCGAGTTGCAGACTGCGATCCGGACTACGATCGGTTTTGTGGGATTAGCTCCACCTCGCGGCTTGGCAACCCTCTGTACCGACCATTGTAGCACGTGTGTAGCCCAGGCCGTAAGGGCCATGATGACTTGACGTCATCCCCACCTTCCTCCGGTTTGTCACCGGCAGTCTCCTTAGAGTGCCCACCATAACGTGCTGGTAACTAAGGACAAGGGTTGCGCTCGTTACGGGACTTAACCCAACATCTCACGACACGAGCTGACGACAGCCATGCAGCACCTGTCTCAATGTTCCCGAAGGCACCAATCCATCTCTGGAAAGTTCATTGGATGTCAAGGCCTGGTAAGGTTCTTCGCGTTGCTTCGAATTAAACCACATGCTCCACCGCTTGTGCGGGCCCCCGTCAATTCATTTGAGTTTTAACCTTGCGGCCGTACTCCCCAGGCGGTCAACTTAATGCGTTAGCTGCGCCACTAAGAGCTCAAGGCTCCCAACGGCTAGTTGACATCGTTTACGGCGTGGACTACCAGGGTATCTAATCCTGTTTGCTCCCCACGCTTTCGCACCTCAGTGTCAGTATCAGTCCAGGTGGTCGCCTTCGCCACTGGTGTTCCTTCCTATATCTACGCATTTCACCGCTACACAGGAAATTCCACCACCCTCTACCATACTCTAGCTTGCCAGTTTTGGATGCAGTTCCCAGGTTGAGCCCGGGGATTTCACATCCAACTTAACAAACCACCTACGCGCGCTTTACGCCCAGTAATTCCGATTAACGCTTGCACCCTCTGTATTACCGCGGCTGCTGGCACAGAGTTAGCCGGTGCTTATTCTGTCGGTAACGTCAAAATTGCAGAGTATTAATCTACAACCCTTCCTCCCAACTTAAAGTGCTTTACAATCCGAAGACCTTCTTCACACACGCGGCATGGCTGGATCAGGCTTTCGCCCATTGTCCAATATTCCCCACTGCTGCCTCCCGTAGGAGTCTGGACCGTGTCTCAGTTCCAGTGTGACTGATCATCCTCTCAGACCAGTTACGGATCGTCGCCTTGGTGAGCCATTACCTCACCAACTAGCTAATCCGACCTAGGCTCATCTGATAGCGCAAGGCCCGAAGGTCCCCTGCTTTCTCCCGTAGGACGTATGCGGTATTAGCGTTCCTTTCGAAACGTTGTCCCCCACTACCAGGCAGATTCCTAGGCATTACTCACCCGTCCGCCGCTGAATCCAGGAGCAAGCTCCTCTCATCCGCTCGACTTGCATGTGTTAGGCCTGCCGCCAGCGTTCAATCTGAGCCATGATCAAACTCTTCAGTTCAAACATCTTTGGGTTTTTAAGAAACCCTAAACTTGGCTCAGCAATCGTTGGTTACATCTTTGATTTCTCGCGGAGTAACTTGTGATGCTGATAATCTTGTTGACTATCAGTCTGACTCCACAAGCACCCACACGAATTGCTTGATTCAGTTGTTAAAGAGCGGTTGGCTAAGATCTTTCGTCTCAACCGAGGCGCGCATTCTACAGCAGCCTCATTTGCTGTCAAGTGATTATTTTCAGAAGTTTTCGAAGAATTCTTCAACAACTTCAACCACTTGCGCTTCCGATCTCTCGTTAGCGGGAGGCGAATTCTACAGCGTTACTCGCTGCTGTCAACACCTCTTTTTCACCGCTTTCGACCGAGAAGATCGAACCGTCAAAAGAGCCAAACATCACCGCTCTTTCAACTCCCTCCAGGCTTCGATGAACTGAAGCGATCCGCCGCCGAAAACTGCATAACTCATTGAATCTCAAGGAGTTTTCCGTTTCGGCTGCGCCGGAAGTGGGGCGAATTATAGACCTCCAGAATCTGCCGTCAACCGTTAATTTCAGTTTTCTTTCAACAACTTACAGACCGGTTAAAAAACACACAGCTGCGCCTATATAAGCTGGAAAAACCACTCCCTCTATATAGAGGAGTATTTCAAAGGACCCCATCAGCCTTGAGCACCTCCACGGCGCCAGCGCCCATACCCAACACCCGCTGCAGAACCTCCAGCGTATGCTCGCCCAATAAAGGAGGCGCGCGACGGTATTCGACAGGCGTTTGCGACAGCCGGATCGGACTCGCCACCTGCGGGACCATTCCTGCCAGTGCATGCGGCAGCTCTATCGCCAACCCACGCGCTTTCACCTGCGGATCGTCAAACACCTGGGACAGATCATTGATCGGCCCACACGGCACGCCCGCCTGCTCCAACTGCGCCACCCATTCGGCGGTGGTCTTGAATACCGTTGCCTGACGAATCAGCGGAATCAACACCGCGCGGTTAGCCACCCGCAGCTTGTTAGTCGCGAAACGCGGATCGTCCGCCCACTGCGGCTGTCCAGCCACCTCGGCAAACTTGCGGAACTGGCCGTCATTGCCAACGGTAAGAATGAAATCACCATCAGCCGTCGGGAAGTCCTGATAAGGCACGATGTTCGGATGCGCATTGCCCAGACGCTTGGGCGCATTGCCCGTAGTCAGGTAATTCATCGCCTGATTGGCCAGGCAGGCGACCTGCACATCCAGCAAAGCCATATCGATGTGTTGCCCGCCGCCATCGTGATCACGATGAGCCAGCGCTGCCAGAATCGCCACGGTCGAATACAGACCTGTAAGGATGTCCGTCAGCGCCACCCCCACCTTCACCGGCCCGGCGCCTTCATCACCTTCAGGGCGACCGGTCAGGCTCATCAGCCCGCCCAGCCCCTGGATCATGAAGTCGTAACCGGCGCGCTTGGCATACGGCCCGGTTTGACCGAAGCCGGTGATCGAGCAATAGATCAGGTCCGGATTGATCGCCTTCAGCGACTCGTAGTCCAGACCGTAGGCGGCCAGCCCACCGACCTTGAAGTTCTCGATCAGGATGTCCGACTTCGCCGCCAGCTCACGCACGAGCTGTTGACCTTCAGGCCGAGTGAAGTCGATCGTCACCGATTGCTTGTTGCGGTTGGCCGACAAGTAGTAAGCCGCCTCGCTGGTGTTCTCCCCATAAGCGTCCTTGAGGAAGGGCGGCCCCCAGGCGCGCGTGTCATCGCCATTGCCCGGACGCTCGACCTTGATCACCTCGGCGCCAAGGTCGGCAAGTATCTGCCCGGCCCACGGCCCGGCCAGCACGCGCGATAAATCCAGTACCCGCAGATGCGACAGCGCGCCCATGGTCGCTCTCCTGTTAATAGAATGCCTGCAGACCGGTTTGCGCGCGCCCCAGGATCAACGCGTGAACGTCGTGAGTACCTTCATAGGTATTCACCACTTCCAGGTTGACCAGGTGACGGGCCACACCGAACTCGTCGGAAATACCGTTGCCCCCCAACATGTCACGGGCCATCCGGGCAATATCCAGCGACTTGCCGCAGGAGTTACGCTTCATGATCGAGGTGATTTCGACCGCCGCAGTGCCTTCATCTTTCATGCGCCCCAGACGCAGGCAACCTTGCAGTGCCAAGGTGATTTCGGTCTGCATGTCGGCCAGCTTCTTCTGGATCAGCTGAGTCGCGGCCAATGGGCGACCGAACTGCTGACGATCTAGGGTGTACTGGCGAGCGGTGTGCCAGCAGAATTCGGCAGCGCCCAACGCGCCCCAAGAGATGCCGTAGCGCGCCGAGTTGAGGCAAGTGAACGGACCTTTCAGACCACGCACGTCGGGGAAGATGTTCTCTTCCGGTACGAAAACGTTGTCCATGACAATTTCGCCGGTGATCGATGCGCGCAGGCCAACCTTGCCGTGAATCGCCGGTGCGCTCAGGCCCTTCCAGCCTTTCTCCAGGACAAAGCCACGGATGTCGCCGGCATCGTCTTTGGCCCAGACTACAAATACGTCGGCGATCGGGCTGTTGGTGATCCACATCTTGGCGCCGGTCAGGCTGTAACCGCCGTCGACTTTGCGCGCACGTGTGATCATCGCACCCGGATCGGAACCGTGGTTGGGTTCGGTCAGACCGAAGCAGCCGATCCATTCGCCGGACGCCAGTTTCGGCAGGTATTTCTGTTTCTGCGCTTCGGTGCCGAATTCGTTGATCGGCACCATCACCAGCGAGGACTGTACGCTCATCATCGAACGGTAGCCGGAGTCGACGCGCTCCACTTCACGGGCAATCAGACCGTAGCTGACGTAGTTCAGACCGCTGCCACCGTATTGCTCAGGGATGGTCGCGCCGAGCAGACCGACTTCGCCCATTTCGCGAAAGATCGCAGGATCGGTTTTCTCATGGCGGAAAGCTTCAAGCACGCGTGGCGCCAGACTCTGCTGAGCGAACTGGGCGGCGGTATCACGGATCATGCGCTCCTCTTCGGTGAGCTGTTGATCCAGCAGCAAGGGATCGATCCAGTTGAAGCTAGCTTTACCGCCCATGAGTGTGTCCTCGCAAATCGGTGAATTAACGTGGCATTGATCCTAGGCCCGCTTCGCCAACGCGGCAAACGAGGATTTCGCATCCTGTTGTGCTAATTTCTCACTCCGAAACGTCGCTGAATGCCTTTTATGCGGCGCATTAGTGAGGTTGACGTACATGCGCAGGAAGATACCCAGCACCACAGCCCTGATTAGCTTCGAAGCCGCCGCTCGCCACGAAAGCTTTACCAAGGCCGCCGAAGAACTTTCACTCACCCAGGGCGCCATTTGCCGACAGATTGCCAGCCTTGAGGAGTTCCTCAGTGTGGAACTGTTCCGACGCTCGCGACGCGGTGTGAAGCTGACAGAAGCGGGGCTGTCCTACAGCCGTCGGGTGGCCACGCAACTCGATGCCGTCGAGCGCGACACGCTCTCGGTCATGGGTCAACAGGGCACCAACGTGATCGAACTGGCGGTAGTGCCCACTTTCGGCACGCAATGGCTGCTGCCACGGCTCAAGGATTTCCAGCTCAAGCACCCGGAAGTGACAGTTAACCTGACCAACCGCACCCGCCCGTTCCTGTTTGCCGATACTGATTTCGACGCGGCGATCTACTTCGGCGACGCCGATTGGTCAGGTACCGAATCCCATAGACTGATGGGCGAAAATCCGATGCCGGTGTGCAGCCCTGCCCTACTCGGCAATAGAACGCATCTGACGGCTGACGAGATCGCCGAACTGCCGTTGCTGCAACAAACCACTCGCCCTTACGCCTGGCGCCAATGGTTTAACTCACAGCACCTGAACATCCCCCGCGACATGACAGGCCCACGCTACGAGCTATTCTCCATGCTGGCCCAGGCGGCCATGCACGACATGGGTATCGCACTGATTCCGCCGTTCCTGATTCAACGCGAACTGGCCGAGAAACGCTTGGTGATCGCCAACCCGGATGCACTCTCCAGCATCAAGGCGTATTACCTGATGATTCCGGAGCGCAAGGTCGAATCGGCGTCACTCAAGGCATTTCGCGATTGGCTGGTCAATCAGGCAAACAGCTACAGCCTAGAAGGATAAAGGCTTACAACAATTACTAACCCGGTAGTCAGGAAATCCAAAGCCCTACAGATATAAGTATTTGTCGCAAAATCGCAGACTGTATCCGAAAGTCGTACAGACGTCCCACAAGCGCCTGCTGACGTGGCTTTGAGCCTCTATTGACGACTCATTACGTCCTATTCACGTCGCCGATGAGAATTTTTTTCAGATTCGGCCAGAATCCTTGTAAGGCACGGCCTACAAGGGATTCAACTGGCCATCTGCGACATTCGGTCACGGGATGACTTGTAGTTAATTTTCCGTCACCCGTCATAATCCCTTGAAGGGCATAAAGTTCGCCTGCAAAATGCCGCGCCCCGCCCTGATTTGGCGGGATCGTGCTGATCGGCCGCCCCAGTCGCACCATCCGCAGTGCCTGGGTTTACTCAATAAGATCACGCAGGAGATTTGACGTGCACATTGGTGTTCCTCTCGAAACCCAGACCGGTGAAACACGGGTTGCTGCAACCCCGGAAACCATTAAAAAGCTGATCAGCCAAGGTCATAAGGTCACTGTGCAAACCGGCGCCGGCGTCAAAGCCAGCGTTGTCGACAGTGCCTATGAAGCGGCGGGCGCAACCATTGGCAGTGCCAGCGATGCGTTCGGTGCCGAGCTGATTCTCAAAGTAGTCGCCCCCAGCGACGCCGAACTGGCGCTGATCAAGCGCGGTACGGTGCTGGTGGGCATGCTCAACCCCTTCAATAACGACACCATTGCCAAAATGGCCGAGTGCGGGATCACTGCGTTCGCCCTTGAGGCGGCGCCGCGTACGTCTCGGGCGCAGAGTCTCGATGTGTTGTCGTCGCAGGCGAACATTGCCGGCTACAAGGCTGTGTTGCTGGCCGCGCACTACTATCCGCGCTTCATGCCGATGCTGATGACCGCTGCGGGTACCGTGAAAGCGGCGCGTGTGCTGATTCTTGGTGCCGGCGTGGCCGGGCTGCAGGCGATTGCCACGGCGAAACGTCTGGGCGCGGTGATTGAAGCGTCTGATGTGCGTCCGGCGGTGAAGGAACAGATCGAATCCCTCGGCGCCAAGTTCGTTGACGTCCCTTACGAAACTGACGAAGAGCGCGAATGCGCGGTCGGTGTCGGCGGTTACGCGCGACCAATGCCGGCGAGCTGGATGCAGCGTCAGGCCCAGGCTGTGCACGAGCGCGCCAAGCAGGCCGATATCGTCATCACCACCGCCCTGATCCCGGGCCGCAAGGCACCGACGCTGTTAAGCGCAGACACCGTGGCACAGATGAAGCCGGGCTCGGTGGTCATCGACCTCGCGGCAGCCCAGGGCGGCAACTGCCCGCTGACCGTCGCCGATCAGGTTGTGGTCGAGAACGGCGTGACCATCATCGGCCCGACCAACCTCGCCGGTGAAGTCGCCGCCGATGCTTCGGCGCTGTACGCCCGCAACCTGCTGGACTTCCTCAAGCTGGTGTTCACCAAAGAAGGCCAGTTCGACGTCAACCTCGAAGACGACATCGTCGCCGCGTGCCTGATGTGCCGCGACGGCCAAGTCATCCGCAAAAACGCCTAAGCAGGGATTCAGACGATGGAAGAGCTTATCTCCCCCGGTATCTACAACCTGATCATCTTCGTGCTGGCGATTTATGTCGGTTACCACGTGGTCTGGAACGTAACACCTGCGCTGCACACGCCACTGATGGCGGTGACCAACGCCATTTCGGCGATCGTAATCGTCGGCGCCATGCTCGCTGCTGCGCTGACCGTCACACCGCTGGGCAAGACCATGGGCACCCTCGCCGTGGCACTGGCTGCGGTCAATGTGTTCGGTGGCTTTCTGGTCACCCGCCGCATGCTTGAGATGTTCAAGAAGAAAGCCCCGAAAGCAAAAGAAGAGGCGCCGAAGTAATGAGCATGAATCTCGTCACGACGCTCTACCTGATCGCGTCGATCTGCTTTATCCAGGCCCTCAAAGGCCTGTCGCACCCGACCACCTCGCGGCGCGGCAATCTGTTCGGCATGCTCGGCATGGCGCTGGCCATTCTCACCACCATCGGCCTCATCTATAAGCTGGGTGCCGAGCTTGCAACTGCCGGTATCGGCTATGTGATCGTCGGCCTGCTGATCGGCGGCACTGCCGGTTCGATCATGGCCAAGCGCGTCGAAATGACCAAGATGCCGGAGCTGGTCGCCTTCATGCACAGCATGATCGGTCTGGCGGCGGTGTTCATCGCCATTGCTGCGGTGGTTGAGCCGCAATCGCTGGGCATCGTCAAGCAACTGGGTGATTCGATCCCGGCAGGTAATCGTCTCGAACTGTTCCTCGGTGCGGCGATCGGTGCGATCACCTTCTCCGGTTCGGTGATCGCCTTCGGCAAGCTGTCGGGCAAGTACAAGTTCCGCCTGTTTCAGGGTGCACCAGTACAGTTTACCGGTCAGCACAAACTGAACGCGGTACTCGGTCTGGCGACGCTGGTGCTGGGTGTGACCTTCATGCTCACCGGCAACCTTGCCGCGTTCGCGCCGATGCTGGCCTTGGCGTTCGTGATGGGCGTGCTGATCATCATCCCGATCGGCGGCGCCGACATGCCGGTGGTGGTGTCGATGCTCAACAGCTATTCGGGCTGGGCGGCAGCGGGTATCGGCTTCTCGCTGAACAACTCGATGCTGATCATTGCCGGCTCGCTGGTGGGTTCGAGCGGTGCGATCCTCTCGTACATCATGTGCAAGGCGATGAACCGTTCCTTCTTTAATGTACTGCTCGGTGGTTTCGGCAATACGGCCGACGCAGGACCTGCCGGTGCGAAAGAAGCCCGTCCGGTGAAATCCGGTTCGGCGGATGACGCGACCTTCCTGCTGACCAACGCCGACACCGTGATCATCGTCCCGGGCTACGGCCTGGCGGTGGCCCGCGCGCAGCATGCGTTGAAAGAACTGACCGAGAAGCTGACCCACCGTGGCGTGACCGTGAAGTACGCGATCCACCCGGTGGCCGGTCGCATGCCCGGGCACATGAACGTCCTGCTCGCCGAGGCCGAAGTACCTTACGACCAGGTGTTCGAGATGGAAGACATCAACTCCGAGTTCGGCCAAGCCGACGTGGTGCTGGTGCTCGGCGCCAACGACGTGGTCAACCCCGCCGCCAAGAACGATCCGAAATCGCCGATTGCCGGCATGCCGATCCTCGAAGCGTTCAAGGCCAAGACCATCATCGTCAACAAGCGCTCGATGGCCAGCGGCTATGCCGGTCTGGACAACGAACTGTTCTATCTGGACAAAACCATGATGGTCTTCGGCGACGCGAAGAAAGTCATCGAAGACATGGTCAAAGCGGTCGAGTAATCCTCCGCAGTAGCACCGGACGCCCCGACTTGTCGGGGCGTTTTCGTTTGCGCAAAGCGTCGGACAATTTGCCGCGTTGTTGCAGATCCGGTAACGGTGTTTTACTTCAAACCCGCTAAATAGACGCCTCGTTTGCGACCTTGGTAGCGGGACAGACGCCCGCGAAATTCACTAGACTGCGCATCCTGCTACTCGCTTCCCGAGATAATAATCCATGTACCGTGACCGTATTCGCCTGCCTTCGTTGTTGGATAAAGTGATGAGCGCCGCCGACGCAGCCGCTCTGATTGAAGACGGCATGACCGTCGGCATGAGCGGCTTCACCCGCGCCGGCGAAGCCAAAGCCGTCCCTCACGCACTGGCCGAGCGAGCCAAGGTCACGCCGCTGAAGATCAGCCTGATGACCGGCGCCAGCCTGGGCAACGACCTCGACAAACAGCTGACCGAGGCCGGCGTGCTGTCGCGGCGCATGCCATTTCAGGTCGACAGCACCTTGCGCAAGGCAATCAACGCGGGCGAAGTGATGTTCATCGACCAGCACCTGTCGGAAACCGTCGAGCAACTGCGCAACCAGCAACTGAAGCTGCCAGACATCGCGGTAATCGAAGCCGTGGCCATCACCGAGCAGGGCCACATCGTGCCGACCACTTCGGTGGGCAACTCGGCAAGCTTCGCGATTTTTGCCAAACAGGTAATCGTCGAGATCAATCTGGCGCACAACGCCAACCTCGAAGGCCTGCATGACATCTATATCCCGACCTACCGCCCAACGCGCACGCCGATCCCATTGGTTAAAGTCGACGATCGCATCGGCAGCACCGCAATCCCGATCCCGCCGGAAAAGATTGTCGCCATCGTCATCACCCAGCAGGCAGATTCGCCGTCCACGGTGTCGACCCCGGATGTCGACACCAACGCCATTGCCGAACACCTGATCACCTTCTTCAAACAGGAAGTCGATGCCGGGCGCATGACCAACAAGCTTGGCCCGCTGCAGGCCGGGATCGGCAACATTGCCAACGCGGTAATGTGTGGCCTGATCGATTCGCCGTTCGAAGACCTGACCATGTATTCCGAAGTACTGCAGGACTCGACCTTCGACCTGATCGACGCCGGCAAGCTGAGTTTCGCTTCGGGCAGCTCGATCACTCTGTCAGAGCGGCGCAACAGTGATGTGTTCGGCAATCTGGAGAAGTACAAGGACAAACTGGTGCTGCGCCCGCAGGAGATCTCCAACCATCCGGAAGTGGTGCGTCGTCTGGGCATCATCGGCATCAACACTGCGCTGGAGTTCGACATCTACGGCAACGTCAACTCCACCCACGTCTGCGGCACGCGGATGATGAACGGTATTGGTGGCTCGGGCGACTTCGCGCGCAACGCGCACCTCGCGGTGTTTGTGACCAAGTCGATCGCCAAGGGCGGGGCGATTTCCAGCGTGGTGCCGATGGTCAGCCACGTTGACCACACCGAGCATGACGTCGACATCCTGGTGACCGAAATCGGTCTGGCCGACCTGCGCGGCCTGGCCCCGCGGGAACGTGCCCGGGTGATTATCGATAACTGCGTACACCCCGATTACCGCAAGGCGCTGAATGACTACTTCACCGCCGCCTGCGCCATCGGCGGTCATACCCCGCACATCCTGCGCGAAGCCTTGAGCTGGCACATGAACCTGGAAGAAACCGGTCGCATGCTCGCGGTGTAATTCGTACAGTCAAACCGCTGATGCAAACACAGTTTGTGTCAGCGGTTTTTTTATCCTTCCTACTCGACAAAAACTGTACTGCTGTACTGGTTGTTTCCTACGGCTTTTGCCTACTCTCTCCCTCAATTTGAGCAAAAATGCACCACAAAAGTGCGGACAGGTACAGTTTGCTCAATTTTGACCCATACACCACCTATAAACAGTTAACTGGTCACTCACAATACAGTTGAACTGTATCTAGAGAGACTAGGCAAACGAGAGGATCATGGGCACCAGTTAAACCACTACCTGATCCCGCCACAAGCGGAAGGATGTCAACCATGGAACGTACACTCAGTTCCGAACTGTTCTTCGAAGACAAAGCTGCAAAAACCCAGGCTTCCCTGCCTTTGCGCGTTATCGCCAACCTGATGTTGTGGCAGCGCCGCATCTCCAGCCGTCACCAACTGGCTCGTCTGGATTCGCGTTTGCTGGCTGACGCCGGTATCAGCGAAGCACAACGCTACGAAGAGCTGAGCAAGCCGTTCTGGCGCTAAGTAGCGTCGCTGGCTCTGGTCGCTAGACCCACCGCCAGCAACCCGAATTGAACACACAAGACCCGTCGCGGGAAACCGCGACGGGTCTTGTCGTTTCAGGGTTCGAAAGGCCCGTACAGCAGATTATTCAAACAACAGGTACAGTTCTACATAAACGAAATCTGCACCAGTACAATTCTTCATCGTTGTATCTGCCGGTAAAACTGCATCGGGCGCAGCCTGTCCTTAACCCTCCTCGGCTTAAGGGAAATGCCATGAAAGACTTACAGGATGTTTCGACATCGTCGATTCAATCCCTCGTTCACTCGCACCTGCTGCGGCGCCTGGTTCGCAGCCTGTGGCAGGGATTGGAGCGCGCCAGGACGCGGCGTCTGTTGGCCCAGCTGGGGCAGCGCGACCTCGCGGATCTGGGTCTGAGCCACGCCGATCGGCTCAACGAACTGGAGAAACCCTTCTGGCGCTAGCATTCTGCCCACTGTCCGAACCTTGCGCGCAGGCCTAATATCCATGCCAGAACGTGGCGAATCTTCTGTAACCCGCGTCTGAGTCTCAGACACAAGCCACCTCTCAATACGGTTTACTATCAGGAGATACACCATGTCCCGTCTTCGCCTGCTCAGCGCTGCCGCCTTGCTGGCCGTGGCTGCCAACGCCAGCGCCTCCAGCTTCATCGTCACCACCGACGCCGTGGTTGGCGCGCTGAAGTCCTCCTCGGACGCCACGTCCGATGTCAGCTCTTCGCTGCGTGACAACAAAGTCGTGATCGCCGCGCGTGATGACGCAGCCAGCTTCGTCGCCAGCGAAGGCCAGATCCGCGGCGTCAAACTGGAAAGCGCCCTGGACCTGATCCGCCATCAGGCACCACAACTCAACGCGACCGACTTCCAACTGGCGCAAGCCATTCTGGCGATCTGATCAGACGTTGCCGGACGGGACACGCCAGTCGTGTCCCGATGTTTCGCCACTGGCTCTGGCCCGGGCATTACGCTAGCCTTGAGATTCGCTAGCCGTTATCGAGTCCCATGCGTTTTCTGACCAACCTGCTTATCCCCTGTGCCTTGTTCAGCACCTTCTGGGCGACCTCGGTCGATGCCTTTGATGTCTCCACGCAAAATACTGTGGTGACGGTATGGGCCACCGGAATGGTGTCTTCCGCGCCATTCGACCGTAAACTGATCATCGCCGCTCACGATGACGCGGCGGCGTTTGTTGCCAGTGACGGCGAATTGCGCGGCGCGCAGCTCGAATCCGCCCTGCATTACCTGCGCAAATCCCGACCAAAACTTCATGTCAGCGACCTTGAACTGGCACAGGCAATTCTCGTCCAATAGTTATCCTGATCCCTAGTCATCATTGCCCTCCGGAGTCGTTCCATGCGTAGCCCGCTGATTGCTGCCGCCCTTGGCCTGTTTTTATTGGCCGACGTGGCCCAGGCGCACACCCTGGTAGCCACCAGTAACATCATCGTTCGTGCCTCCCAGCGCACCATCGATTTCACCTCCGATACCACCACGTCGATTCGCGATTCGAAAATCATCCGCGAAGCCCATGACGATGCCGCCAGTTTTGTTGCCACCAACGGCGATATCCGTGGTGCGCACCTGGAAGCCGCCCTCAACACCTTGCGCACCCGCGTGCCGGAAGCCCGCGACGCCAGCGATCAGGTGCTCGCCGAAGCCATTCTTGCCCTGTGAAGTCACTCGGCGCCTGGCTACTGGCCGGGGCGTTGTTGCTGCTTGGCAACAGCGCCCACGCCAGCCTGCAATTGCGGCTCAAGACCGACGGTCTGAGCCCCGCCCAGCAACAGGCCAGTCAGGCGCTGCTCGATGAAGCGATGCAGAAGCTGCCGCCAAGCTTCGTCGAACAGCTGGACCGGCGCATCGACGTCGGCTGGTCCGACGACATGCCCGGCAACGCCTACGGCCAGGCGACCCTGGTTGCCGAACTCGACCTGAACCGCAAACTGCTCGCCGGCCTCACCGACGGCAGCGCGGCCAAAGAAAAAACCAATCGCCCTCACGGCACCGTGCGCCAGGAACTGCTGGCAACCGTGTTGCACGAGCTCACCCACATTTATGACCGCGCGCGCCTGTGGCCCACTGCCGAGCGCACGCTGATCCAACGCTGCACTCGCCGCAGCAACAGCGCCGGCCTGATCGGCATTCCCGACGAGTGTCGCGGCCAGACCGAACGCCGCTTCACCCTCAGCGATGACCCGCGCCTGCTCGACCTCGCCGGCTGGCAACAGTACGTCGGGCGGCGCGGCGAGCGTGAACAGCACAACCGCCAGGTGGCCCGCAGCCCGGATCTGTACGAGATTTCCAGTCCGAAAGAGTTTGTCGCGGTCAACATGGAGTATTTCCTCCTCGACCCGAGCTACGCCTGCCGCCGTCCTGCGCTCTATCGCTACTACAAGGAGCGCTTCGGCTGGGCACCACCGGCCAGGGACACCTGCAGCAACACCTTCGCCTTCCTCAATGCCGGCAACGACTTCGCCAAACAGCCGCTGGGGCAAGTCGATCCGGAGCGGGTGTATGCCGTCGACTACTTGCTGGCCGAAGCCAACCAGAACTGGGTCAGCCGCTGGGGCCACAGCATGCTGCGCCTGGTGATCTGTGCGCCGGGACGACCACGGGGCCCGGATTGCCGGCTCGACCTCGACCAGCATCTGGTGTTGTCGTACCGCGCCTTTGTCGGTGACGTGCAGCTGTCGAGCTGGGACGGACTGGTCGGCAAGTACCCGTCACGGCTGTTCGTGCTGCCGCTGGCGCAGGTGATCGACGAATACACCAAGACCGAACTGCGCAGCCTCGCTTCGGTACCGCTGAACCTGTCGCGCAAGGAAATTGAAGAGGTGGTCGAACACGCCGCCGAGATGCACTGGAGTTACGACGGCAACTACTTCTTCCTGTCCAACAACTGCGCCGTGGAAAGTCTCAAGTTGTTGCGCAGCGGCAGCAATAACAAGCAACTGATTGGCCTGGACAGCATCATGCCCAACGGTTTGCTTGAAGTGCTCAAAGGCCGTGGCCTGGCCGACACCAGCGTGCTCGACAATCCCAAGGAAGCTCTGCGCCTGGGTTATCGCTTCGATTCGTTCCGCGATCGCTATCAGGCGATGTTCGATGTCTTGAAGAAGCAGTTGCCGATCAAACAGACCACCGTCGAGGACTGGCTATCGCTGTCTGCCGAAGAACGCCGGCAGTGGTTCGAGCGCGCAGACCTGCGCACCAGTGCAGCGTTGTTGCTGCTGGAACAGGCGAGTTATCGCCGCCAGTTGCTGCTGGCCCAGGATGAGGTCAAGCAACGCTACCTCGGCGCCCGGGAGCTGGAGAACGGTGGCATGGACAAGGCCAACGCAACCCTGCAGGAAATTCTCGCCAACAGTGGCTTCCTCAGTCGTCCGGCGGAACTGCTCGACAGCCGCGGTTACGGTTTGCCGCAACCGAGCGAGTTCAAGCGCCTGCAGGACGAAAGCAGCCAGCGCCAGAAGCAACTGCTGGCGCTGAGCGGTGATCTGGACAAGGAAGTGCGCAAGTTGCTGGAGCCCAAGCGAGCGGCCGAGATTGCCGCCAGTGAAGCCAACGTGAAGCAGATCGGCGAGCATCTGCGTAAATTGCACAAGGCATCCGGCGGGCTGGAGTTGCCTTAAAAGCAAAAGATCGCAGCCTGCGGCAGCTCCTACAGAGATAAATGTAGGAGCTGCCGCAGGCTGCGATCTTTTTACTGCCTGTAAATCAGTACAAAACACCGTCCAGAATTTCGTAAACGATCCCGGTACCTACCGCGATCAGCACAATGTCCCCACCGGCCCGGCGCCACTCATAACCCGGATACACCGGCAGACGGCTCAGCGCCCGCCCGTCCAGCCGCTCGCCATAGTAACCGTGCGGCAACGGTCGGCCGCGTTCCAGATGGATGCCCGGCGGTGGCGGTGCGCCACGTACGAAGTAGCCGTGGTTGTCGCGAATGGTCTGCCGCACCGGGCCGAAGTCGTGTGGCGGGCCACCACGGTGATCGTTCTGCGGACCACGGTGATCGTCACCACGGTTATCGTAGTGGCCCGGTTGCGGGCCGCCGTGGTCATGATCATCGCGTGGATCGGCGCTGGCCAGCAGCGGCGTCGCGCTGAGCATCAGCACGCCCAGTCCGGCAATCAGACGTTTCGGCATTTTCATCGGGTCATTCCTCACGGCACCAACAGCAAAAAAGGGATTCAGAACGTGGTTCTGAATCCCTCGGTCTTGCTCAATTAGGCTGTGTTAGGAGGTGCTAATTCCTCTGTATCAGGAACTTTACCTTCAGTTGACGCGGGCCTGACGCACGCCTTCGGACAGCGCCTTGCACAGACCCAGCACACCATCGACAGCTTGGGCCGGCGTGGTCGCATTGGCGATGTGATCGATCAGTGCCGATCCCACCACCACCCCGTCCGCCAGGCGGGCGATGGACGCTGCTTGCTCAGGAGTACGGATACCGAAGCCGATGCTGATCGGCAGGTCGGTATGCCGACGCAGACGAGCCACCGCTTCTTCGACATGCTCCAGAGTCGCGGCACCGGCACCGGTCACACCGGCCACCGACACGTAGTAGACGAAGCCCGAGCTGCCATTGAGCACTTTCGGCAGACGCGCATCGTCAGTGGTCGGGGTGGTCAGGCGGATGAAGTCCAGACCGGCAGCCTGTGCCGGGTCGCACAGTTCATTATTGTGCTCTGGCGGCATGTCGACCACGATCAGACCATCGACACCAGCGTCTTTGGCATCAGCGATAAAACGCTCAACGCCATACATGTGGATCGGGTTGAAGTAGCCCATCAGCACCAGCGGCGTATCGTTGTTGCCTTCGCGGAACTCACGCACCATCTGCAGGGTTTTCGCCAGATTCTGCCTGGCGCCCAAGGCACGGATGTTTGCCAGTTGAATCGCCGGGCCGTCGGCCATCGGGTCAGTGAACGGCATGCCCAGCTCGATCACGTCGGCGCCAGCGCCAGGCAGGCCTTTGAGGATCGCCAGCGAGATGTCGTAGTCCGGATCACCGGCGGTGACGAAGGTCACCAGCGCGGCGCGATTCTGTTGCTTGAGGTCGGCAAAACGGGTTTGCAGGCGGCTCATCAGTGTTTCTCCTGCTTGGACTGTTCCATGTGATGCATGACAGTCTGCATGTCTTTGTCGCCACGGCCGGACAGGTTGACCACCATCAGGTGATCCTTCGGCAGTTTCGGCGCGCGCTTGAACACTTCAGCCAACGCATGAGCGCTTTCCAGTGCCGGGATGATGCCTTCGAGGCGGCAGCACTGGTGGAACGCAGCGAGGGCTTCGTCGTCGGTGACCGAGGTGTACTGAACGCGGCCGATGTCATGCAACCAGGCGTGCTCAGGGCCAATGCCCGGATAATCGAGACCGGCGGAAATCGAGTGGGCGTCGATGATCTGGCCATCGTCGTCCTGCAGCAGGAAGGTACGGTTGCCGTGTAGCACACCCGGCACGCCGCCGTTCAGACTGGCCGCATGCTTGCCGGTTTCGATGCCGTAACCGGCCGCTTCGACGCCGATGATCTCGACGCTCTGGTCGTCGAGGAACGGGTGGAACAGGCCCATGGCGTTGGAACCGCCGCCAATGCACGCCACCAGGCTGTCCGGCAGACGACCTTCCTGGGCTTGCAGCTGCTCGCGGGTTTCCTTGCCGATCACGGCCTGGAAGTCGCGCACCATGGCTGGGTACGGGTGCGGGCCGGCCACGGTGCCGATCAGGTAGAAGGTGCTGTCAACGTTGGTCACCCAATCACGCAGCGCTTCGTTCATCGCGTCTTTCAGCGTCCCGGTGCCGGCCACCACAGGAATCACTTCGGCGCCCAGCAGCTTCATGCGGAACACGTTGGCCTGCTGCCGCTCGATGTCCGTGGTGCCCATGTAGATCACGCAATCCAGGCCGAAACGTGCGGCCACGGTAGCAGTCGCCACGCCGTGCATGCCGGCACCGGTCTCGGCGATGATGCGTTTCTTGCCCATGCGCCGCGCCAGCAGGATCTGGCCAATGCAGTTGTTGATCTTGTGCGCGCCGGTGTGGTTCAGCTCTTCGCGCTTGAGGTAAATCTTCGCACCACCGCAGAACTCGGTCAGACGCTCGGCGAAGTACAGCGGGCTCGGACGCCCGACATAATCACGCTGGAAGTAGGCCAGCTCTTCTTTAAACGCTGGATCTTCCTTGGCCGCTTCGTATTCACGGGCCAGATCGAGGATCAACGGCATCAGGGTTTCCGCCACGTAGCGGCCGCCGAACGCGCCGAACAGGCCGTTATCGTCAGGGCCGCTGCGCAGGTTGGAGGTGTTCGAAGTCTGGGTCATGATGTGCTCCAGGTGAATTCGGGTCAGAAGACAATGACGCCACTCTACCCCTGACCTTCCAGGCTGAAAACCGATAAGATCGCCATAACCTGTCAGGAAAACTCACAGATACCATGAGCCATGACCTTCCCCCGCTGAACGCCTTGCGCGCATTCGAAGCCACCGCCCGACTGAACAGCGTCAGTCAGGCGGCCGAGCAGTTGCACGTCACTCATGGCGCAGTCAGCCGGCAGCTCAAGGTGCTTGAAGAGCATCTTGGCGTCAGCCTGTTCGTCAAGGATGGTCGCGGCTTGAAACTCACAGATGCCGGCATCCGTCTGCGCGACGCCAGCGGCGAGGCCTTTGATCGCTTGCGCAGTGTGTGTGCCGAGCTGACGCACAGCACCGCTGACGCGCCGTTCGTGCTTGGCTGCTCGGGAAGCCTGTTGGCGCGCTGGTTCATTCCACGCCTGGGCCGGCTGAATGCCGACCTGCCGGACTTGCGTCTGCACCTGTCGGCTGGCGAAGGTGATCTCGATCCACGGCGCCCGGGTCTCGATGCCTTGCTGCTCTTCGCCGAGCCACCATGGCCGGCAGACATGCAGGTCTACGAACTGGCCGCAGAACGCATCGGCCCGGTGCTGAGCCCGCTGTTCAGCGGTCATCAACGCCTGCAGGCAGCGCCGGCGTCAGCCTTGCTCAGCGAGCCGCTGCTGCACACCACATCGCGTCCGCAAGCCTGGCCGAGCTGGGCACAGCAAAATCACCTCGACGCCAAGGCGTTGAAGTTGGGGCAAGGTTTTGAGCATTTGTATTATCTGCTGGAAGCCGCAGTGGCCGGACTTGGCGTGGCAATCGCGCCCGAGCCGCTGGTGGCCGAAGACCTGAAGGCCGGTCGCCTGGTTGCACCGTGGGGCTTCTGCGAAACCCCGGCGCAACTGGCGTTGTGGCTACCCAAGCGCGCCGCAGACGGGCGCGCCCGGCAACTGGCGCAGTGGCTCAAGAACGAGCTGCGCCAGACGGATCACTCGCCGCGCTTGAACAGCAGGTAAGCGGCCAGCAGACCGATTGCACCGACGGCCACACCGGCAGTGGTCCAAGGATGTTCCTGAGCGTAATCGCGGGTGGCGATGCCGGTCTCGCGGGTTTTCACTTTGACTTCTTCATAGGCGTCGCTGAGCAGGCTGCGCGAATGTTTCAGCGCGCTTTCAGCGTTGCTCTTGAGTGCCTTGAGCGTCTTGCGCGACTCGTCCGAAGCGTCGTCTTTGAGGCTTTCCAACGATTTGAGCAGACTCTCGATCTCGGCTTCCATGCTTTGCAACGAGGCTTTACGTAAAGAGGTGTTGGCCATGGTGGCTCTCCTGCATTGGTGATGAGTGGCGTGTGTTGGTTGGGACTTCAGCAGTTTGAGAAAGTGCAGAAAATCTGAACTTCGCTTGCATCGAGCCGCCGAAATCAACAGTGCAGATTCACTGCTAGTCTCAAATCCACACGTCAAGGAGATCGCCATGAGTGACCATCACACCTACAAGAAAGTCGAGCTGGTCGGCTCGTCCACCAGCAGCATCGAAGACGCCATCAACAACGCGCTGGCCGAAGCCAACAAGAGCATCAAGCATCTGGAGTGGTTTGAAGTGGTCGAGACGCGTGGCCACATCAAGGACGGCAAGGCTGCGCATTTCCAGGTAACCCTCAAAGTCGGCTTCCGCATTGCCAGCAGCTGAGTTTGGGCTACGCTTCTGAACTTGCGCGCTGGCCGAGTGCCATAGGAATGGCAAAGCGCTACAAGGTGAGCGCATCGGCATAGCCGGTGCCCGCCTCTTTTAATCCGACCAGGGAGTGCGACCGATGAAGAAGTTCATATTGGCAGTAGGTTTGTTGAGCCTTGCGGGTGGCGCGTTGGCTGCTGGCAAGCCTTGTGAAGAGTTGAAAAGCGAGATCGCGGCGAAGCTGGATGCCAAGCACGTTTCCGGGTATTCGCTGGAAGTCGTCGACAAGGGTGCGGCCGCAGACGGCAAAGTCGTCGGCACCTGTGAAGGCGGCGCCAAGGAAATCGTCTACAAACGCGGTTGATTGCGCCTGAAATGCAAAAGCCGACGCGAAGGCGTCGGCTTTTTTGTGGGCGATGATTTACATGCAGGAGCTGCGGCACGCTGCGATCTTTTGATCGTGGCTTTGAAAAATCAGATCAAAAGATCGCAGCCTCGTTTCACTCGACAGCTCCTACAGGGCGCCGCGTTTATCCTTTCATGACCTGCGCCAGCAGTTCGTAGGAATGTACGCGATCGGCGTGTTCATAGAGATCGCAAGTGAAAATCAGCTCGTCGGCCTGGGTCTGCTCGACCAGCACTTCCAGTTTCGCGCGAATCTTCTGCGGGCTGCCGACCATCGCCAGGCCGAGGAAATCCCCCACCGCCTCGCGCTCATGGGGCAGCCACAGGCCGTCCATGGTTTTCACCGGTGGACGTTGCACCAGACTCTGCCCACGCATCAGCGCGAGGATTCGCTGGTACACCGAGGTCGCCAGATAATCGGCCTGCTCATCGGTATCCGCCGCCACCAGCGGCACCCCGAGCATCACGTACGGCTTGTCGAGCACCGCCGACGGTTTGAAGTGGTTGCGATAGACGCGAATCGCCTCATGCATGAAGCGCGGGGCGAAGTGCGAGGCGAAGGCGTAGGGCAACCCGCGTTCACCGGCCAGTTGCGCGCTGAACAGGCTGGAACCAAGCAACCAGATCGGCACGTTGGTACCGGTGCCGGGCATGGCGATTACCCGTTGGTCCGGGGTACGCGGGCCGAGGAAACGCGCCAGCTCGGCAACGTCTTCCGGGAAATCGTCGGCACTGCCGGAGCGTTCGCGGCGCAGAGCGCGGGCCGTCATCTGATCGGAGCCGGGCGCGCGGCCCAGCCCCAGATCGATGCGTCCCGGGTACAGGCTTTCAAGAGTGCCGAACTGCTCGGCGATCACCAGCGGTGCGTGGTTGGGCAGCATTACTCCGCCAGAGCCGACGCGAATCGTCGAAGTCCCCCCGGCCAGATATCCCAACAGCACCGAGGTGGCGGAGCTGGCGATGCCGTCCATGTTGTGGTGCTCGGCCACCCAGAAGCGGGTGTAGCCGAATTTCTCGACGTGCTGCGCCAGGTCCAGCGAGTTGCGCAGCGATTGCGCCGGGCTACCGTTCTCGCGCACCGGCACCAGATCGAGGGTGGAAAACTTTACGTCGGACAGTTGCTTCATAAACCTGCGTCTCCGAGTGGGGTGCAGGTTTTTTCTTGCGAACGAAAACCTGCCGAATTCATAAGCGTGTTCTGTGCAATGAGGGCATATACCCGAGTTTCAATAGCTGAGGGAAAAATCCCACTAAAAAAGTCAACGATTCACCTGAGCTGAACTTTGTCCCGGCGTCTATCCTCAGAAGCCTTGCAAGCAAAAACCACGACGGCGCGGCGTTTCGCGCCAGTTCTTGAGGAGGCAGACATGGCTATCGTGAAGAAAGCATCCGCACATTGGGCAGGCGATCTGAAAACCGGCATCGGCTCGATCTCTACCGAGACCGGCGTCCTCAGAGAAGCGCCTTACGGCTTCAAGGCCCGCTTCGAGGGCGGCAAAGGTACGAACCCGGAAGAACTGATCGGCGCCGCCCATGCCGGCTGTTTTTCCATGGCGTTTTCAATGATTCTCGGTGATGCGGGCCTGAAGGCCGAAAGCATCGATACTCAGGCAGAGGTCACACTGGACCAAGTGGATGGCGGCTTTGCCATCACTGCAATCAAACTGATTCTCAAGGCGAAAATCCCGGGCGCTACTCAGGCGCAGTTTGAAGAACTGAGCACCAAGGCCAAGGAAGGGTGCCCGGTATCCAAGGTATTGAATGCGAAGATTACCCTTGAGGCTTCGCTGGTCAGCTGATTTACGCAGGCTTCGACAAATGCGTTGCTGGCACAGACGCCTTCGCGGGCAAGCCCGCTCCCACAGGATTTGGGTCGGCCCCTAACCTGTGGGAGCGGGCTTGCCCGCGAAGGCGATTTGAATAGCACCGCAATTGCTGAAGATGTGAGCGACATCAGAACCTGCGCTGCAAGAATATGGTCGAATAAGTGACAGCAGCTTCAGCGCACGCCCGTGCGCGCTGCCCCATGGAGCTTCAGGATATGAAACGTATTGGCTTGGCGATCCTCTGCAGTGCACTGGCCACTTCGGTTTTTGCGGCACCGAAAGACTGCGAAGAACTCAGGAAAGAGATCGAAATAAAGATTCAGGCTAAAGCAGTGCCGTCCTACACACTGGAAATCGTCAGCAAGGAAGAAGCCGCAAAACATGACATCGCCATGGTGGTCGGTTCATGTGAGAACGGCAGCAAGGCGATCATCTATCAGAAGAACGACAGCTGAGTCGTCTCAGTTAATGCAGTTGTAGTCGCGATCCTCGGCGACGATTTCGCGTTTGGCGTTGTACAGTCGGGCACTCGGAGTGAACCCTAGCGAACGACCTTCCAGCAGATAACGCTGACCGGCTTCGAAATGGTCGTAACGGATGTACAGGTAGCACAGGCGCTCGACCGGGCCAGTCATTAGCGCACCGCCGCCTCCAAACACCTCGAAGTCAAACCGCACCCGCAGCTCGTGGCTACCAGGCGTGACCTGAAAGAAACGCCCATCGGTCAGCCGTTGATTGTCCAGGCGCTCGGCCATCAGCAATTTGCCGCCCGGGGTCGGGGTTGAGAAGTCGACCCAGGCCATTTGCGGATCGACCGGTGGCAGTGGCGTCTGGCAGCCGGCGATAGCGCCGACTGCGAGCAACAACATCAACTTGCGCATGATGGATGTCCAAGGATTCAGACCTCCAGCATAGCGCTGATCACGTGCGCTGACAGCCTGCCGGCGTGCCTTGGCCGACCACGTTGCGCTGCTCGTCATAGAGCTTCGCCCATGGCCGGAAGCCGATGCTGCCAGCTTGCAATTGATAACGCTGTCCGGCGTTGAATTCCTTGAATGTCAGCTTCAACTGGCAGTCGCGCCATAGCGGTTCGGCATCGGGGCCGATGTTGGTGGCTTCGACCGGGAATTGGTAGCGCACCTGTAATTGGTGGCTACCGGGCTCGACCTCAAAATAACGTTTATCGACGGTCGCCTTGTCATCGACCTTCAGCGCTTGCAGCGCCGTGTCCTGTTGCCGGGCATCGAGATCGATCCAGGCTTGCGAGGGGTCAGGGTCGGGCATTCCGAATCCGGCACATCCGGCCAGCGTCAGCAGGCCTCCTGTCAGCAACAACATGCGCATAGCGAAGCTCCAAATGGCGGGATAGTCTTGCGGGCAGACTTTCCAAAGGATTTTTTATTTTGAGCAGGCCGCTTCCAAGCCATGGGTTACTTGATCGCGTTTTTCGGATTTTGTTTCCGGGTGTGATGTTTTTGTTGCTCAACGGTTGTTCCAGCGTCAGCTATTACAGCCAGTTGGCGAGCGGCCAATTGCAGTTGCTGCGCGCGCGCGAGCCAGTGGCCAAGGTGATCGCCGACCCGAGCCGCGACGCCAAGCTGCGCACGCACCTGAGCCAGTCACAGAAGGCCCGGGACTTTGCCAGCGAACAGCTGCACCTGCCGGATAACCAGAGCTATCGGCTGTACGCCGACATTGGCCGGCCCTATGTGGTGTGGAACGTGTTCGCCACCCCGGAGTTTTCCCTGAAGCCGCAGAACCATTGCTTCCCGATCGCCGGATGCGTTGCCTATCGCGGCTACTACAGCCAGAGCGCCGCGCGCGGCGAAGCGGCGATCCAGCGTCTGCAAGGCATGGATGTGTCGATTGGCGGCGTCGAGGCCTATTCGACCCTCGGCTGGTTCAATGACCCGATCCTCAATTCGATGATGGGCTGGGGCGATGAGCGCCTGGCCACGCTGATCTTTCACGAACTGGCGCATCAGCGCTTCTATGTGAAGGACGACACCGAGTTCAACGAGTCCTTTGCCACGTTTGTCGAGCAGGAAGGCACCCGCCAGTGGCGGGCATTTCGTGGCCTGCCTGCGGATACCGACTCGCGGCTAAAGCAGCGTGATCAGTTCATTGAGCTGGTGCTGGAAACACGCTCACGCCTGGAAAAGCTCTACGCCCAGCCGCTACCGGCCGAGCAGATGCGCGAACGCAAAGCGGCGACGTTCGAGCAGTTTCGGCGCGATTACCGGGTCATGCGCGACAGCCAGTGGGCTGGGGACAAGCGTTATGACGCGTGGGTGAATCTGCCGCTGAACAATGCGCGGTTGTTGCCGTTTGGACTGTATGACCAGTGGGTGCCGGCGTTTGCGGCGCTGTTCAGGCAGGTTGGCGGGGATTGGGGGCGGTTTTATGTTGAGGTCGAGAAGCTAGGCGGGTTACCTGTCGCGGAGCGTAAAGCGGCCTTGAAAACTTTGGCCGGATCTTGAACTGATGTCGGCTGATCCGGCCTCATCGCTGGCAAGCCAGCTCCCACATGGATTCAGGTGAACCTGCGCACACTGCTCACCTGTGGGAGCTGGCTTGCCAGCGATGGCGCTGATCAACGCCGCAAAAACGCCTGATGCAACTCGGCCAACGTCTCAAAGTGATAAGCCGGCGCCTCGGCACTCAACTCTTCAAAACTGCCAAACCCATACCCCACCGCCGCCGCGTCCACGCCGTTGCTGCGCGCGCCGATCAGGTCGTGCTTGCGATCGCCGATCATCAGCGTGTTGCGCGGATCCAGCCCTTCTTCAGCGATCAGATGCGCAATCAGCTCGACCTTGTTGGTCCGCGTGCCATCCAGCTCACTGCCGTAGATCACCTTGAAGTGTTTGGCGAAGTCGAAGTGCCGGGCGATTTCCCGGGCGAACTCCCAAGGCTTGGAGGTGGCGATATAGAGCTGTCGTCCCTGGCCGCTCAGGGTTTCCAGCAGCGGCGTGACGCCCTCGAACACTCGGTTCTCGTACAGCCCGGTGACCTTGAAGCGCTCGCGATAGAAATTCACCGCCTCCCAGGCCTTGGCCTCGTCGAAGCCATAGAACTGCATGAACGCCTGCAACAACGGCGGGCCGATGAAGTGTTCGAGTTTGCTCAGGTCCGGCTCGTCGATGCCGAGTTTGCTCAAAGCGAACTGGATGGAACGGGTGATGCCTTCACGCGGGTCAGTCAGGGTGCCATCGAGGTCGAACAATACAGTCTGGTAATGCATGAGAAATCCTGAGCAGGTGTAGGTCGAATCAGAGCTGATCGTAGCCTTCGGCCAGATGCAGGTCCTTGAGCTTCACGTAGTTCGCCGCGCTGTAGGTGAAGAAGGCACGCTCCTTGTCGGTCAACGGGCGGATCTGTTTTACCGGGCTGCCCACGTACAGGAAACCGCTTTCAAGGCGCTTGCCCGGTGGCACCAGGCTGCCGGCGCCGATGATTACGTCATCCTCGACCACCGCGCCGTCCATGACGATGCTGCCCATGCCGATCAACACGCGACTGCCAACGGTGCAGCCATGCAGCATGACCTTGTGGGCGATGGTCACGTCATCGCCGATCAGCAGCGGGAAACCGTCCGGGTTGAACGGCCCGGCGTGGGTGATGTGCAGCACGCAGCCGTCCTGCACGCTGGTGCGCGCACCGATGCGGATGCGGTGCATGTCGCCACGGATCACGGTCAGCGGCCACACGGAGCTGTCTTCGCCGATTTCGACGTCGCCGATCACCACCGCGCAGGCGTCGACAAACGCGCCTTTACCAAGCTGCGGGGTGTGATTCTGGTACTTGCGAACGGACACGATAATTTCTCTCTCTGTCGCCGATAGCTGCGGTGAGTGCCGATTGTAATTAAGATGGGCGCATGTTTCTCCCAGCCAAGGTGCCAACCGTGAGCGTGAACAACCCTCTTCTGCAGTCCTACGACCTGCCGCCGTTCTCCACGATCCGTGCCGAACACGTGCTGCCAGCCATTGAAACCATCCTGGCCGACAACCGCGCCGCCATCGCCGAAATCCTCAAGACTCAAGTCGAGAACCCGACCTGGGCCGGCCTGGTATTGGCGATGGACGAACTCAATGATCGCCTCGGCGCTGCGTGGAGCCCGGTCAGCCACCTCAACGCCGTGTGCAACAGCGCTGAACTGCGCGAAGCCTACGAGTCGTGCCTGCCGGCCCTGAGCGCCTACTCCACCGAGATGGGCCAGAACCGCGAGCTGTTCCAGGCTTATGAAGCGCTGGCCAACAGCCCGGAAGCCGCCAATTTCGACGTGGCGCAAAAAACCATTCTGGAACATGCCCTGCGCGATTTCCGTTTGTCGGGTATCGACCTGCCGGAAGCCGAACAGAAGCGTTACGCCGAAGTGCAGAGCAAACTGTCCGAGCTGGGCAGCCGCTTCTCCAACCAGTTGCTCGACGCCACGCAAGCCTGGACCAAGCACATCACCGACGAAGCCGCCCTCGCCGGCCTGACCGACTCGGCCAAGGCGCAAATGGCCGCTGCCGCACAGGCCAAAGGCCTTGATGGCTGGCTGATCACCCTGGAATTCCCGAGCTACTACGCGGTGATGACCTACGCCCAGGATCGTGCCCTGCGGGAAGAAGTCTACGCCGCCTACTGCACCCGTGCGTCGGATCAAGGCCCGAACGCCGGGCAGAACGACAACGGCCCGGTGATGGAAGAGATCCTCGACCTGCGTCAGGAACTGGCAAAACTCTTGGGCTTCGCCAGCTTCTCCGAGCTGAGCCTGGCCACGAAAATGGCCGAGTCCAGCGATCAGGTGCTGAGCTTCCTGCGCGACCTGGCCAAGCGCAGCAAACCGTTTGCCGCGCAGGATCTGCAGCAGCTGCGCGCCTTCGCCGCCGAACAGGGCTGCGCCGATCTGCAGAGCTGGGACAGCGGTTTCTACGGGGAAAAACTCCGCGAGCAGCGCTACAGCGTCGCTCAGGAAACCCTGCGCGCCTACTTCCCGATCGATAAAGTCCTCGGCGGCCTGTTCGCCATCGTTCAGCGTCTGTACGGCATCGAGATCGCTGAACTGAAAGGCTTCGACACTTGGCACCCGGATGTTCGCCTGTTCGAAATCAAGGAGAACGGCCAGCACGTCGGGCGCTTCTTCTTCGACCTCTACGCCCGCGCCAACAAGCGTGGCGGCGCGTGGATGGACGGTGCCCGCGACCGTCGCCGCACCGTCGACGGCGTGCTGCAAAGCCCGGTGGCCAACCTGGTGTGCAACTTCACCCCGGCCGACAGCGGCAAGCCTGCGCTGCTGACCCACGATGAAGTGACCACCCTGTTCCACGAATTCGGCCACGGCCTGCATCACCTGCTGACCCGCGTTGATCACGCCGGTGTTTCCGGGATCAACGGCGTGGCGTGGGATGCGGTCGAGCTGCCAAGCCAGTTCATGGAAAACTGGTGCTGGGAGCCGGAAGGCCTGGCGCTGATTTCCGGTCACTACGAAACCGGCGAGCCGCTGCCACAGGACCTGCTGGAAAAAATGCTCGCGGCGAAGAACTTCCAGTCCGGGCTGATGATGGTCCGTCAGCTGGAATTCTCGCTGTTCGACTTCGAACTGCACGCCACCCATGGTGACGGCCGCAGCGTGGCGCAAGTGCTGGAAGGCGTGCGCGACGAGGTGTCGGTGATGCGTCCACCGGCGTACAACCGCTTCCCCAACAGCTTCGCGCACATCTTCGCCGGCGGTTACGCGGCGGGCTATTACAGCTACAAGTGGGCGGAAGTGCTGTCGGCGGATGCTTTCTCCAAATTCGAAGAGGATGGCGTGCTCAACGCCGAGACCGGTCGCGCCTTCCGCGAAGCGATTCTGGCGCGTGGCGGTTCGCAGGCCCCGATGGTGCTGTTCGTCGACTTCCGTGGCCGTGAGCCATCGATTGACGCACTCTTGCGCCATAGCGGCCTGAGTGAGGACGCAGCAGCATGAGTGAGGCACCTGTGATTACCAAGAAGCGCTTTATCGCCGGGGCTGTCTGCCCGGCGTGCAGCGAGCCGGACAAACTGATGATGTGGAACGAGGACAGCGTGCCGCACCGCGAGTGCGTGGCCTGCGGTTACTCGGATACGCTGAACGAGCAAGGGCTGTCGGTTCCCAAGGAACTGGGCACGCGGGTCAATACCAGCGCGCTCAAGCCGGCGCCGGACAAGACGGTCCAGGCCGTGCAGTTCTTTCCGAATCCGAAGCTGAAGAAAAAGTCCGAAGACTGAGCCGGCAAATAACCCTCCACGGTGCAATGCCGTGGAGGGTGCGGCTTACTTGAGGTTGACTGACTGGAACCAGCTCTTCATCGAGCAAGTGGCAAAGGCACTGGTGCTGCAGTCGCCGTTGGCCAGCGCGGCGCGCAGTTTATCGACATCGGCCTGCATCACGTAGCGCACGCCATCCTTGAAATGGCCGCTTTCACCAAAACCGCCCTGCGTCATTTCATTCAGCGCGTCTTCCTTGCTCCAGCCTTGCACTACGATTCGGTACATCGCCGCCATCAGGCCGGTGCGGTCAGAACCGTGTTTGCAGTGCATCAGCACCGGGCCGTTGGCTTCGGCAGCCTGAATCGCGCGCAGTGTCTTGAGCACATCGGCGTCATCGACGTGGTTGGTGCGATAAGGCAGTTGCACTTGATGGATGCCCGGCTCGGACAGCCAATTGCTGTCGGCTTCCGGCAGGAAGTTGATCACCGTCGCCACTTTGAGATTTTTCAGCAACGGCACCGCGCCGCCATCCGGCAAGGCACTGCGGTACAGCGTTGGCGACATCTGGAACAGGTTGTACTGCACTTCTACCGGTTGCGCCCACTCCGGCGGGCGCGATGTGACAGCGGCATCAGCCTGGGCCGGCATCAAGTGCAGCAGAGCGACAAGCGACAAACACAAAACAGGAAAAAGACGCACTCGAGACATGCTGGGCTGACCGTAATCGGGATTCATCAATGAAAGGCCTCGCAGCTTCCACGTCTGACGGTCAAAGCCCTGTGAGGCTCTTGTCAAAGAATTGTGAATCCGGGCGATTTCATTGAGCGCCGGGTAAAAAACCGAGGCTTTTTCCCACTGAATCGGTTCATCCCGATGATTAGCCTGCTACCATTTGTCACACGATGTTGCAGGCGTCCCCCTTTTCCCGGTCAAACGGGCCGCGCGCCGCGACGAAAAACTGCTCAAGCCGTTCGCAGAAACGGACAACCATCAATGCCTGATGAGGTGCACCCCATGTCTGATGCAGATCGAGACAACCCGCGGCGTGAGTTTTTGCGCAAATCCCTGACCCTGATTCCCGTGGTTACCCTCGCCGGCACCGGCTTGGGCAGCAGCGTGTTGCAAGCTGCCCCTGAAGCCACCCCGACGACGCCCGCAGCAACACCGGCCCAGGCTGACGCCAGCGCTTATCAGCCGAGCTATTTCACCGCTGAGGAATGGGCCTTCATCAACGCCGCCGTGGCGCAATTGATCCCTAATGACGAGCAAGGCCCGGGTGCCCTGGAAGCCGGTGTGCCGGAATACATCGACCGCCAGATGAACACCCCGTACGCCGCGGGTGCCCTGTGGTACATGCAGGGTCCGTTCAACGCCGACGCTGCGCCGGAGATGGGCTGGCAGAGCAAACTGGTGCCCAAAGAGATCTATCGCCTGGGCATCGCTGCCACGGATCAGTGGGCAAAATCCCTCAACGGTAAAACATTTGCCGAGCAAGACAGCGCTACCCGAGACGATTTGCTCAAGCAACTCGAAGCGGGAAAACCGCAGTTCGATGCGGTTCCAGCGAAGATTTTCTTCAGCCTGCTGCTGCAAAACACCAAGGAAGGGTTCTTCTGCGACCCGATCCACGGCGGCAATAAAGGCATGGTCGGCTGGACCATGATCGGCTTCCCCGGCGCCCGCGCCGATTTCATGGATTGGGTGGAACGCAACGAGCAGTACCCCTTCCCGGCAGTTTCGATTCGCGGCGAGAGGGCTTGAGCATGGCAACCGTAATGAAGAAGGTCGACGCGGTGATCGTCGGTTTTGGCTGGACTGGCGCGATCATGGCCAAGGAGCTGACCGAAGCCGGGCTCAACGTGCTGGCGCTGGAGCGCGGGCCGATGCAGGACACCTACCCTGACGGCAACTATCCACAGGTGATCGACGAACTCACCTACAGCGTGCGCAAAAAACTCTTTCAGGACATCTCGAAAGAAACCGTCACCATCCGCCACAGCGTCAACGACATTGCCCTGCCGAACCGCCAGTTGGGTGCATTCCTGCCGGGTAATGGCGTCGGCGGCGCCGGTTTGCACTGGTCGGGCGTGCATTTTCGCGTCGATCCGATCGAACTGCGTATGCGCAGCCATTACGAAGAACGCTACGGCAAACGCTTCATCCCCAAGGACATGACCATTCAGGACTTCGGCGTCAGCTATGAAGAGCTGGAACCGTTTTTCGATTTCGCCGAGAAAGTCTTCGGCACCTCGGGCCAGGCCTGGACCGTGAAAGGTCAACTGGTCGGACAGGGCAAGGGCGGCAACCCTTACGCACCGGATCGCTCCAATCCGTTCCCGCTGGAAGCGCAGAAGAACACCGTTTCCGCACAACTGTTCGGCAAAGCGGCGGCAGAGGTCGGTTACAAACCCTACAACCTGCCGTCGGCGAATACTTCAGGCCCGTACACCAACCCTTACGGCGCACAGATGGGCCCGTGCAATTTCTGCGGATTCTGCAGCGGTTACGTGTGCTACATGTATTCCAAGGCGTCGCCGAACGTGAACATTCTGCCAGCGCTCAAGCCGCTGCCGAATTTCGAATTGCGGCCCAACTCGCATGTGCTGCGGGTCAATCTCGACAGCACCAAGTCCAAGGCCACCGGCGTGACTTACATCGATGGCCAGGGCCGCGAGATCGAGCAGCCGGCGGATCTGGTGATCCTCGGCGCTTTCCAGCTGCACAACGTGCGCCTGATGCTGCTCTCGGGCATCGGCAAACCGTACGACCCGATCAGCGGCGAAGGCGTGGTCGGGCGTAACTTCGCCTACCAGAACATGGCGACCATCAAGGCGTTCTTCGACAAGGACACCCACACCAACAACTTCATCGGTGCCGGCGGCAACGGTGTGGCGCTGGATGATTTCAACGCCGACAACTTCGACCACGGCCCGCATGGCTTCGTCGGCGGCTCGCCAATGTGGGTCAACCAGGCTGGCAGCCGGCCGATTGCCGGCACCTCGAACCCGCCCGGCACGCCGGCCTGGGGCAGCCAGTGGAAACGCGCGACCGCCGATTACTACACCCACCAAGTATCGATGGACGCCCACGGCGCGCACCAGTCCTACAGAGGCAACTACCTCGATCTGGATCCGGTGTACCGCGATGCCTACGGTTTGCCGCTGCTACGCATGACCTTCGACTGGCAGGAAAACGACATCAAGATGAACCGCTTCATGGTCGAGAAAATGGGCAAGGTCGCCCAAGCCATGGGCCCGAAAGCCATTGCGGTGATCGGCAAGCAGGTCGGTGATCATTTCAACACTGCGGCCTACCAGACCACCCACCTCAACGGTGGCGCAATCATGGGCACCGATCCGAAAAAGAGCGCCCTGAACCGTTACCTGCAGAGCTGGGACGTGCACAACGTGTTTGTGCCAGGCGCGTCGGCGTTCCCGCAAGGACTGGGTTACAACCCGACCGGATTGGTGGCGGCGTTGACCTACTGGTCGGCCAAGGCGATCCGCGAGCAGTACCTGAAAAACCCCGGCCCGCTGGTTCAGGCTTAAGGAGCGATGACCATGAACAATCTCGTTATCGCCACCCTGGCCCTGCTCGGCAGTGCTGCCGTGCACGCCGCCGACGTCGATCAGGCGTTGATCAAACAAGGCGAATACCTCGCCCGCGCGGGTGACTGCGTGGCCTGCCACACGGCCAAGGGCGGCAAACCGTTCGCCGGCGGCCTGTCGATGGAAACGCCGATCGGCACGATCTACTCGACCAACATCACCCCGGACAAAACCGGCGTCGGTGATTACAGCTTCGAGGACTTCGACCAAGCGGTGCGCCACGGCGTCGCCAAAAACGGTAGTACGTTGTACCCGGCGATGCCGTATCCGTCCTATGCCCGGGTCAGCGAAACAGACATGCAGGCGCTGTACGCCTACTTCATGCACGGCGTTGAACCGGTGGCGCAGGAGAACAAGGCCAGCGACATCCCATGGCCGCTGAGCATGCGCTGGCCGCTGATGGGCTGGCGCTGGCTGTTTGCGCCGAAAGTCGAGGACTACAAGGCCACTTCGGACGACCCGGTGATCGACCGCGGCGCCTATCTGGTCGAAGGCCTCGGCCATTGCGGCGCCTGCCATACGCCACGAGCCCTGACCATGCAGGAGAAATCCCTGAGCGCGGCAGATGGCAAGAGCTTCCTCGCCGGCAGTGCGCCGCTGGAAGGCTGGATCGCCAAAAGTCTGCGCGGTGATCACAAGGATGGCCTGGGCAGCTGGAGCGAAGCGCAGTTGGTGCAGTTCCTCAAGACCGGACGCAGCGACCGCAGCGCAGTGTTCGGCGGCATGAGCGATGTGGTGACTCACAGCATGCAATACATGACCGACGCCGACCTCACTGCGATTGCCCGCTACCTCAAGTCACTGCCGGCAGTTGATCCGAACGATCAGCCGCACCAGTACGACGAGAAAGCCGCCAAAGCCCTGTGGAACGGCGACGACAGTCAACGCGGCGCAGCGGTGTACATCGACAACTGCGCGGCCTGCCACCGTACCGACGGCCACGGCTACACCCGGGTGTTCCCGGCGCTGGCGGGCAATCCGGTGCTGCAATCGGAAGACCCGACCTCGCTGATCCATATCGTGCTCAAGGGCGGCACCCTGCCGGCCACCCACACCGCGCCATCGACCTTCACCATGCCGGGCTTCGCCTGGCGCTTGTCGGATCAGGAAGTGGCGGACGTGGTGAGTTTTATCCGTGGCAGTTGGGGCAACAAAGGCGCCCCGGTGAGCGCAGACGAGGTCCGTCATCTACGCACCAGCGACATGACCACCACCTCGGCTGATGATCTTGGTCAGGTAACCCGCAGCAACTAAAAAAAGCCCTGCCCGTATTTAATACGGGCAGGGCTTTTTGTTCAGATCACAACTAAGCTGACGCCTGACCAGATTATGGATTCATGATACTGACATAAGCCTTGGCCAGCGCCAGCAACTTGGCTTTATCATCTGCATCAATATCACCATCCCCATCGACATCTTTTTCATTACTGACATCGAACGTTTCGCCACCGTCATAGGACGATGCAATGATGATCCGCGAATCCAGCAGAGAGTCGGTCGGCACGGCGTTTTCTGCGTCCCAGCCAGATTGCTTTTGCGCAAACTGCATGGACACCAGTACTTCATCCGGATCAACCGGAGTCGGACCAAGTTTCTGCAAAAAGATGCCGCGATGGTTAAAGTAAGACACGTTTAATTCCTTTTAAAATATTGAATAACAGAAAGACAACAAGACGAATAATAACGACATTGCAAGTTGTACTTCCAGTTGAAAGATGTGTCTTCGGTTTGCGATAAATATATATATCAATCCATGAACCACGGACTGGTGTTGGTGCGCCGAATCGCCGAACGGCACTGGCTGTTTCCTCGATCCAGCGATACTGTATGCACATACAGCAATCAGGACACTTGCGATGCACACGCCCTTGCCTCCTCGTGGTCGCGGCACTGCGACCAACCCGCACAACCGCTTCGCGCCGAATCGTTCGGTAGCCGAGGACGACGGCTGGTATCAGGAAGTGCCCGAGACACAGAACACCGAGGTGATGATCGAGACCGCGAAAACCATCATCACCCGCAATACCTCGCCGGACCTGCCCTTCGATCGTTCGATCAATCCCTATCGCGGCTGCGAGCATGGCTGCATCTATTGCTACGCGCGGCCCAGCCACGCTTATTGGGACATGTCGCCGGGACTGGATTTCGAAACCCGGCTGATCGCCAAGACCAACGCCGCCCAGGTGCTGGAAGAACAGCTTGGGAAAAAAGGTTATCAATGCGCGCCGATCAACCTCGGCTCCAATACCGACCCGTACCAACCCATCGAACGTGAACACCGGATCACCCGCCAGACCCTCGAGGTGCTGCTGCGCTACCGGCACCCGGTGACCATCGTCACCAAGGGCTCGCTGATCCTGCGTGACCTCGATCTGCTCACGGAACTGGCGCAACAACGGCTGGTGGCGGTGATGATCAGCCTGACGACGCTGGACGATGAACTCAAACGCATCCTCGAACCCCGTGCCGCGGCACCCAAGGCCCGGTTGCGGGCGATCCGGGTGATGCGCGAAGCGGGCATTCCGGTGGGGGTGTTGTGTTCGCCGATGATTCCGATGATCAACGACAGCGAAATCGAAAGCCTGCTGACCGAGGCGCATGCGGCGGGTGCGCAAAGTGCCGCCTACATGATGCTGCGCCTGCCCCTGGAGGTGGCGCCGCTGTTCGAGGAGTGGCTGCACGCGCACTATCCGCAGCGCGCGGCCCATGTCCTGAGCCTGATCCGCCAGAGCCGTGGCGGCGAGCTCTACGACAGCCGTTTCGGTGCACGGATGCGCGGCGAAGGGCCGTTCGCCGACTTGCTCGCGCAACGCTTTGCCAAAACGATCAAGCGTCTCGACCTCAATCATCGCGAGGGCTATGACCTCGACTGCAGCGCCTTCTGTCCACCGGGTCGCCAGATGTCGTTGATTTAGCGACAATTGGCCCTGTGGTTGAGGGGCTGGAATCCTTCCGCCGTAACCCTCAGTCACGTTTTTTGTGACCTGGAACACACGTTCTAGAGCGCTTGATTCAGTTTCAGTTAAGTTTCGGCGGCTACCTTGTTCATCGAGTGACTGACGGGTCGGGATGGCCCGGATGTTTTAAACAGCCACTGGCTTCATACCGGAATACACGGGAATGACTCCCCGAATCCGCCAAAGAGGATGAATCATGAGTGACAAGGATAAACAGCCGTTGGCTGCGTCGGCGCAAGCCGTCCCTGGGGCGCAATCCGCCGATGCAGCGCTGCGAACGATCGTTGACGGCTTTTTGCATTTTCATCATGAGGTCTTTCCGCAACAGGAAGAACTCTTCAAGAAACTCGCCACGGCGCAATCGCCACGGGCGATGTTCATCACCTGTGCCGACTCGCGCATCGTGCCCGAGCTGATCACCCAGAGCTCGCCGGGCGATCTGTTCGTGACCCGTAACGTGGGCAACGTCGTACCGCCTTATGGCCAGATGAACGGCGGCGTTTCCACCGCCATCGAATACGCGGTACTGGCGCTGGGCGTGCAACACATCATCATTTGCGGCCACTCCGACTGCGGCGCCATGCGCGCAGTGCTCAATCCGGACAGCCTGGAAAAAATGCCGACAGTCAAAGCCTGGCTGCGCCATGCGGAAGTGGCGAAGACCATGGTGCATGACAACTGCAACTGCACCGACGAAAAAGAAAGCATGCCGATCCTCACCGAGGAGAACGTCATCGCCCAACTGCAGCACTTGCGTACCCATCCTTCGGTAGCCTCACGCATGGCGAACGGTCATCTGTTCATCCATGGCTGGGTCTACAACATCGAAACCAGCGAAATCAAAGCTTACGACGCGGATCAGGGACGCTTCCTGCCGCTCGACGGCAGCCATCCGATTCCGGTGGCGACGCCCAAAGCGCGCTTCTAAATCCTCCTAAAAATCTGTGTGGTTTGACGCCGGCCGCTGTTTCAGCGGTGCGGCGAAGCCACGCCTGAAGAAAACTTCGGGAGAGTCACCATGCGTGCTGCTCAATTGAAAGCGGTTCTGCCACGGGAGTTGCTGGCTTCGGTGGTTGTGTTTCTGGTCGCCCTGCCGCTGTGCATGGGTATTGCGATTGCTTCCGGGTTGCCACCGGCCAAAGGCCTGATCACCGGGATCATTGGTGGTCTGGTGGTCGGTTGGCTGGCGGGCTCGCCGTTGCAAGTCAGCGGGCCGGCGGCGGGGCTGGCGGTGTTGGTGTTCGAGCTGGTGCGCCAGCACGGGATCGAGATGCTCGGGCCGATTCTGCTGCTCGCCGGTTTCCTGCAGCTGGTGGCCGGGCGTTTGAAGCTTGGGTGCTGGTTTCGGGTGACGGCGCCCGCGGTGGTGTACGGCATGCTTGCGGGGATCGGTGTGCTGATCGTTCTGTCGCAGGTGCATGTGATGCTGGATGCCAAGCCGCAGCCCTCGGGTCTGGATAACCTCACAGCGTTCCCCGGCGCGGTGGCGCAAGCCTTGCCGTCATTTGGCTGGCAGGCCGGATTGCTCGGGCTGGCGACCATTGCGGTGATGTGGCTCTGGGAAAAATTCCGTCCGCATTCGCTGCGCTTCATTCCCGGTGCGTTGCTCGGCGTTGGCCTGGCCACGGGTGCCAGCCTGCTGCTGGCGTTGCAGGTGAAACGGGTCGAGGTGCCGGAGAATCTGGCCGAAGCCATCGACTGGCTGAAACCGGCGGATTTGCTCAGCCTTACTGATCCAACCCTGCTGATTGCGGCTTTTGCCGTGGCGTTCATCGCCAGCGCCGAAACCCTGCTGTCTGCAGCAGCAGTAGATCGCATGCACAGCGGTGTGCGCTCGGACTTCGACCGTGAACTCTCAGCGCAAGGCGTCGGCAACATGCTTTGCGGACTGGTCGGCGCGCTGCCGATGACCGGGGTGATCGTGCGCAGTTCGGCCAACGTCCAGGCTGGCGCGACCACCCGCTATTCGACGATCTTCCATGGTTTGTGGCTGCTGGCGTTCGTGCTGTTGTTGTCGAGCGTGCTGCAAAGCATTCCGGTGGCGAGTCTGGCAGGCGTGCTGGTGTACACCGGTTTCAAACTGGTGGATCTCAAGGCCTTTCGCGGGCTGGGCCGTTACGGGCGGATGCCGATGTTCACCTACGCCGCCACGGCGCTGGCGATCATCTTCACCGACCTGCTGACCGGTGTGTTGATCGGTTTCGGTCTGACGATGTTGAAACTGGCATTCAAGGCTTCGCGCCTGAAGATCAGCCTGATCGACCTGCCGCAGGACGGTGAGATGGAATTGCGTCTGGTAGGCGCGGCGACCTTTCTCAAGGTACCGGCACTGACTCAGGTGCTGGGCAGCATTCCAGCGGGCACAACGGTGCATGTGCCGCTCAATCACCTGAGCTACATCGACCATTCGTGTCTGGAGTTGCTGGAGGAATGGGGCCGGGCGAATGCGGCGAAGGGGTCGAAGCTGTTGATCGAGTCGCGCGGGTTGAAGCGGCGGTTGGAGGGACGGGTTCGCACAACAACAGGCATCGGCGCTGCCGGTTAAATCTCCGGAGCGAACTCAACCCCTGTAGGAGCTGCCGCAGGCTGCGATCTTTTGCTCTTGATTGTTAAAAACAACATCAAAAGATCGCAGCCTGCGGCAGCTCCTACATTGGATTGTGTGTAACTCAGGCAGCGGGCTGATCCAGCTCCAGGCCAACGCCCAGACGGCGGCCCATGCACGGCCAGCGCTTCCAGGCGGCACCGGTGTCCGGGCTGCTCAGTTTGTCGCGGTAGGCTTCTACCGATTCCAGCGCAAAACTCTCGTCGTCGAGCATCTCGTCGATGGCGTGATGCACGGCTTCGTCCAGTTGATTGGCAAATTCCTCACCGATCAGTTGGTGAGCAATCAGATTGGCGACCGTCATGTCCAGGGGGATCAGTGGCTGGCCGAAATGCTTGATGTACAGGTCGTTGACCTCTTCGACAAAGCGGTGCGCCAGATAGGCTTCGTCCAGCAGGCTGTCCAGACCGACATGCCCGGACATGATGGCCGGCGGCTGGAGGAAATACTGCTCGGCTATTTTCAGCACCGGCTTGATCTGCGATTCGATTCCCGCTTCCCTGGCGACTTCATTGGCTGCATCCAGCAGATCTGGCACTTCATCGATGTAGGCGGCGACAAAACGCGTCAGCACACCTTGGGCGTCGGCTTCCGGCAACTGGATCGCCGGGTGTAAATGAGGCAGCTTGCTTTCCAGCTGACGGGTCAGCAGGCCGGTTTCCTTCTCGTGTTGTTGGGCTTTTTGGATCTGCTCGCGCAATGCGGCGGTGTTCATGAAAACTCCAGGGAACAAGGCAATGAAATAGGGAAGACATAAGTTAGCTGGCTTACGAAAAATGCTAAGACGCATTTGTCATAATTATTTCATCCTTGATGCAGCAGCGTTATATCGGTTCGCCACCACTCGTCTGCATCCTTCTCCATTCGTGCCCTTTAGCGCAAGTCCCGGCTGTTTCAGAACATTAACGCCACGACATTGCAATTCCCGACGGCTGTCTATACTCGCCATTGAATGGAGTTAGCTGATGACGCCCGACTGCCCACGCAGCAAGGCCCGGCGATTCAAGTTCGTAGTCTGATGCAGCCGCTCCCTTGCCGAAGGCGTTGCGCCTACGGGATAACAAGAACGATAAGGGGAACCCGCAATGATGCGACATCCACACGTCTGGATGGGCCTCCTGTTGTGGTCGATTTTCAGCCCGGCCCAGGCGGCCTGGACTGTGAATATGGCGCCTGGAGCGACTGAAATCAGTCACGCAGTATTCGACCTGCACATGACCATTTTCTGGATCTGTGTGGTGATCGGGATCATCGTCTTCGGTGCCATGTTCTGGTCGATGATCGTGCATCGCCGCTCGACCGGGCAGGTCGCCGCAAAATTCCACGAAAGTACCACCGTCGAAATTCTCTGGACTGTCGTGCCGCTGCTGATCCTGGTGGCGATGGCGGTTCCGGCGACCGCCACCCTGATCCGCATGTACGACACCAGTGAGCCGGATATCGATATCCAGATCACCGGTTATCAGTGGAAGTGGCACTACAAATACCTGGGTCAGGACGTCGAATTCTTCAGCAACCTGGCCACCCCCGCCGAACAGATTCACAACAAGGAAGCCAAGGGCGAGCACTACCTGCTCGAAGTCGACAAGCCGCTGGTGCTGCCGGTCGGCGCCAAGGTGCGCTTCCTCGTGACTTCCGCCGACGTCATCCACTCGTGGTGGGTGCCGGCCTTCGCGGTCAAACGCGATGCGATTCCGGGGTTCGTCAACGAAGCCTGGACGCGCATCGACAAGCCCGGCCTCTACCGTGGCCAGTGTGCCGAGTTGTGCGGCAAGGACCACGGCTTCATGCCGATCGTGGTCGACGTCAAGGAGAAGGCCGACTACGACAAGTGGCTGGCCGAGCGCAAAGCCGAAGCCGCACAGCTCAAGGAGCTGACCAGCAAGGAATGGACCCTCGACGAGCTCAAGGAACGCGGCGACAAGATCTACCACACCACCTGCGTCGCCTGTCACCAGGCCGAAGGCCAGGGCCTGCCGCCGATGTTCCCGGCGCTCAAGGGCTCGAAAATCGCCACCGGGCCGAAAGAAGGCCACTTGAGCATTGTCTTCCACGGCAAACCCGGCACCGCCATGGCCGCATTCGGCAAGCAGTTGTCGGAAGTCGATATCGCAGCGGTCGTGACCTACGAACGTAACGCCTGGGGCAACAACAAAGGCGACATGGTCACACCAAAAGAAGTGCTTGAGCTCAAACAGGCGGAAAGCAAATGAGCCGGTCCATTGCGTACTTCGTCAATCGGTCGGGGCCGCGCGCCCCGGCCCGCCCACTCCACTCACATGAAGGAGACCGGCCATGAGCGCTGTCATCGATGACCACGGTCACGCCGACCACGCCCACGGCCCCGCCAAAGGCCTGATGCGCTGGGTGCTGACCACCAACCACAAGGACATCGGCACGCTGTACCTGTGGTTTGCCTTCTGCATGTTTCTGCTCGGCGGCACGTTCGCCATGGTGATCCGCGCCGAGCTGTTCCAGCCCGGGCTGCAGATCGTCGAACCGGCGTTCTTCAACCAGATGACCACCATGCACGGCCTGGTGATGGTCTTCGGGGCGGTGATGCCGGCGTTCGTCGGCCTCGCCAACTGGATGATCCCGTTGATGATCGGCGCGCCGGACATGGCCCTGCCACGGATGAACAACTTCAGCTTCTGGCTGCTGCCGGCGGCGTTCCTGCTGCTGGTCTCGACCCTGTTTACTGCCGGTGGCGGGCCGAACTTCGGCTGGACATTCTACGCCCCGCTGTCCACCACCTACGCGCCGGAAAGCGTCACCTACTTCATCTTCGCCATCCACTTGATGGGGATCAGTTCGATCATGGGCGCGATCAACGTGATCGCCACCATCCTCAACCTGCGCGCCCCCGGCATGACCCTGATGAAAATGCCGTTGTTCGTCTGGACCTGGCTGATCACCGCGTTCCTGCTGATCGCGGTGATGCCGGTGCTGGCCGGGTGCGTGACGATGATGCTGATGGACATCCACTTCGGCACCAGTTTCTTCAGTGCCGCCGGTGGCGGTGATCCGGTGCTGTTCCAGCACGTGTTCTGGTTCTTCGGGCATCCCGAGGTGTACATCATGATCCTGCCGGCCTTCGGTGCCGTCAGCCAGATCATCCCGACCTTCTCGCGCAAGCCGCTGTTCGGCTACACCTCGATGGTCTACGCCACGGCGAGCATCGCGTTCCTGTCGTTCATCGTCTGGGCGCACCACATGTTCGTGGTCGGCATCCCGCTGGTGGGCGAGCTGTTCTTCATGTACGCGACCATGCTGATCGCCGTCCCGACAGGGGTGAAGGTGTTCAACTGGGCCAGCACCATGTGGCAAGGCTCGCTGACTTTCGAGACGCCGATGCTGTTCGCCGTGGCGTTCGTGATCCTGTTCTCGATCGGCGGTTTCTCCGGGCTGATGCTCGCTATCGCTCCGGCGGACTTCCAGTACCAGGACACCTACTTCGTGGTCGCGCACTTCCACTACGTGCTGGTGCCGGGGGCGATCTTCGGCATCTTCGCCTCGGCCTATTACTGGCTGCCGAAGTGGACCGGGCACATGTACGACGAAACCCTCGGCAAGCTGCATTTCTGGCTGTCATTCGTCGGCATGAACCTGACCTTCTTCCCGATGCACTTCGTGGGACTGGCGGGAATGCCGCGACGGATTCCGGACTACAACCTGCAGTTCGCCGACTTCAACATGGTCTCCTCGATCGGCGCGTTCATGTTCGGCGCCACGCAGATCTTCTTCCTGTTCATCGTGATCAAGACCATTCGTGGCGGCGCGCCAGCCCCGGCCAAACCGTGGGACGGCGCCGAGGGCCTGGAGTGGAGCGTGCCGTCGCCGGCGCCGTATCACACCTTTACCACGCCGCCGGAAGTGAAATGAACACGAATCGCCCTGTGGGAGCGAGCCATTGTGGCGAGGGAGCTTGCTCCCGCTGGGTCGCGAAGCGGCCCCAAGAGCGTTGCGTCTGCTTCGCAGCCGAGCGGGAGCAAGCTCCCTCGCCACAGATCCTCATTCCTACAGGGATTCGTCGTGTTGAGGGCTTGCACCATGGCTGACTCGATCTCGCTGAAAAAACTGGTCACCCGCCTGCTCGGCGTGGTGGTGGCGATGTTTGTCTTCGGCTTTGCCCTGGTGCCGATCTACGACGTGATGTGCAAGGCCTTCGGCATCAACGGCAAGACCGCCGGGCAGTACGAAGGCGAGCAGGTGGTGGACAGTTCTCGGCAAGTTCGCGTGCAGTTTCTGTCGACCAACAACATCGACATGCCGTGGGAGTTCTACCCCAAACACGATGAGTTGACCGCCCACCCCGGCGCGGTCAACGAGATGATCTTCGTCGCGCGCAATCCCACCGACAAACCGATGAGTGCGCAAGCCGTGCCGAGCATCGCGCCAAGCAATGCGGCAGCGTATTTCCACAAGACCGAATGCTTTTGCTTTACCCAGCAGGTGCTGCAGCCCGGTCAGCAGATCGAGATGCCGGTGCGTTTCATCGTTGACCGCGACATGCCCAAGGACGTGAAGCACCTGACGCTGTCCTACACGCTGTTCGATATCACCGCCCGACATCCTCCGGTGGCTGCAAACACTGGCGGTTAAGCGTGCCCGATAAGGAGAACAATAAATGGCAACTCATGAGCACTATTACGTTCCGGCCCAGAGCAAATGGCCGATCGTCGCCACGGTGGGGATGTTCGTCACCGTGTACGGCCTGGCGACCTGGTTCAACGATCTGAAGGCCGCGCGCCCTGAATCCCACGGGCCACTGATCTTTTTCGTCGGCGGACTGTTGCTGGCGTACATGCTGTTCGGCTGGTTCGGCGCGGTGATCAAGGAAAGTCGCGCCGGGCTGTACAGCCCGCAGCTCGATCGCTCGTTCCGCTGGGGCATGAGTTGGTTCATCTTTTCCGAGGTGATGTTCTTCATCGCCTTCTTCGGTGCGCTGTTCTACGTGCGGCATATTTCCGGCCCGGCGCTGGGGGGCGAAGGGCCGAAAGGCATCGCCCACATGCTCTGGCCGAACTTCCAGTTCACCTGGCCGCTATTGCACACGCCTGACCCGAAACTGTTCCCGCCGCCCAAAGAAGTCATCAGCCCGTGGGGACTGCCGCTGATCAACACGATTCTGCTGGTCAGCTCCAGTGTGACCATCACCATCGCCCACCATGCCTTGAAGAAGGGCCATCGCGGCGCGCTGAAAGTCTGGCTGGCGATCACTGTGCTGCTGGGCTGCGGCTTCCTTGCCTTGCAGGCCGAGGAATACATGCACGCCTACCACGAACTGGGCCTGACCCTGGGTTCGGGCATCTACGGCGCGACGTTCTTCATGCTCACCGGTTTCCACGGTGCCCACGTGACCATCGGCACGATCATTCTGTTCGTAATGCTGATGCGCATCATGAAGGGCCATTTCGATGCCGAGCATCAGTTCGGCTTCGAAGCGGCGAGCTGGTACTGGCACTTCGTCGATGTGGTGTGGATCGGCTTGTTCATCTTCGTTTATGTGCTTTGAGCACTGATCACCAAGGCGCGTGCGACACCAGTTGGCCGCTGTAGAAGCCCCAGGCAATCAAGCCGACGGTGGCAGCGGCCAGGGCCACCCGAACACTCAAGGCGATCACCAGACGATTGGAGCTGCTGTCGTCCTTGACCAGGAAAAACAGGCCGCTGAACAGGCTGATCACCGTGGCAATCAGCAGCACGACAATGGCTGCTTTGAGCATGGGAAGAACTCCGGGGGACAGGCGATGCAGTTGAGTATAGCGATCGCGACGACTGCCTTTATGGCGCGGCCATGAAGCGCTTCCGCCCGGGCGTGATACCGACCGTGGTGGTGGCGCTGTTGCTGCCGTTGCTGGTGTCGCTGGGCTTCTGGCAACTAGGACGGGGCGCGGAGAAAACCGCCCTGCTCGCCAGTTATGCCGAGCGGCGCGCAGCCGAGCCGATGGCCAGCAGCGAATTGCTGCACAGCGCCGACCCGGCCTTTCGCCGCGTTCATCTATATGGTCAGTTCGATAGCGCTCACAGCCTGTTGCTGGACAACCGTCAGCGTAACGGCAAGGTTGGCATCGAGTTGCTGCAACCGTTTCAGGATCGGGCCAGCGGCCTGTGGCTGCTGGTCAATCGCGGCTGGCTGTCGTGGCCGGACCGTCGGGTAACGCCGCAATTCTCCACCCCCGTCGATGCCGTGAGTCTGGACGCCTGGGTGTACGTCGCCCCCGGCGCGACCTTCCAGTTGCACGCCGACCCGGCCAGCAGCACCTGGCCGCAAACCGTCACCGCCGTGGAGCCGGCCAAACTGTGGCAAACCCTTGATCGCGAGGGCTTCGCCTATGAACTGCGCGCCGAACCCGGTCCCGCCAGTTATGAGGCCGACTGGCCGGTCGTGGCCATGGGTCCGGAAAAACACCTCGGTTACGCCGTGCAGTGGTTCGCCATGGCCACCGCCCTGCTCGGTCTCTATGTCTATTTGGGCTTGCACAACGCAAAGGAGAACCACCATGGGAACGGCCATGAATCCACCCAGCATGTCTGAGGCGAAAACCCCGACCACCCGCCGCCGTGGACGGATCCAGCTGTTGCTGATTGTGCTCGGCGTAGTGGGCCCGATGATCCTTGCCACCGGCATGTACAAATTGCAGTTCTGGGTGCCGGAAGGTCGCAGCTATCACGGCGAACTGATCGGCAACGGCCAGACCCGCGCCGACCTCGGCGTGCAGGCCGATGAGCAGCGCTGGCAGATGCTGGTGACCGCGCCGAAAGATTGCGCAGTGGACTGTCAGCAACTGGTGTACCTCGCCCGGCAGATTCAGATCGGTCTCGGTCGCGATGCCGGACGCGCCAGCCATGCCCTCGCCACTGCCCAACCGTTGAGCAGCGACTACGAAGCAAAACTGAGCCGCGAATACCCGCAACTGCAACGCTACCCGCTGGACACCGCAGCGTTGAGCAAAGCCACTGGCGACAAGGCCGTGCCGCAGCTGTGGATCATCGACCCGCACGGCAACCTCGTACTGCGCTACGACCCGAGCGTGAAGGGCAAGGATCTGCTCAACGACCTGCGCCACCTGCTGAAACTGTCGAACATCGGATAAGGGCATCGTCATGGCCAAACCTGGATTTCGCCTCGCGCTGTTTGCCACCCTGCTGGCACTGATCGTCGTGCTGCTCGGCGCCTACACCCGCCTGACCCACGCCGGCCTGGGCTGTCCGGACTGGCCGGGCTGCTACGGCTTTATCAGCGTGCCGAAAAGCGAAGCCCAACTGGCCCATGCCGAACTGCATTACCCCGACTCGCCAGTGGTGGCGCACAAGGGCTGGAACGAGATGATCCACCGCTACTTCGCCGGCACCCTCGGCCTGCTGATTTCGGTATTGGCCGGGCGCGCCTGGGTCAATCGCAGCCATCCGGGACAGCCGCTGAAGCTGCCGCTGTTTCTGCTGGCGGTGGTGTTCGCGCAAGCGGCATTCGGCATGTGGACGGTGACGCTCAAGCTCTGGCCGCAAGTGGTCACCGGGCACTTGCTCGGCGGTTTTGCGACCTTGAGTCTGCTGTTCCTGCTGACGTTGAGGCTGTCCGGCGTACTGCCGGCGCTGACCGTGCCCAAGCGCTTGCAGTATTGGGCGACGGCGGGGCTGTTGCTGGTGATCGGCCAGATTGCCCTCGGCGGCTGGGTCAGCTCCAACTACGCGGCAGTGGCCTGCATCGATTTCCCGACCTGCCACGGCCAATGGCTGCCGCCGGCGGACTTTGCCAACGGCTTTCACTTGACCCAGCACATCGGCCCGAACTACCTCGGCGGGCAACTCGACAGCGATGCGCGCACGGCGATTCACCTGACTCACCGTATCGGTGCACTGCTGGTGACATTGGTGCTGCTCGGTCTGGCCTGGCAACTGAGAGCCGTCGGCATGACCCGGCTCGCCGGGCTGGTGCTGATCGCCCTCGGCGCACAGATCACCCTTGGCATCAGCAACGTGCTGTTCCATCTGCCACTGCCGGTGGCCGTGGCGCACAACGCCGGTGGCGCCGCGCTGCTGCTGACCATGGTGCTGGTCAATTACCACGCGCGCACCAGTCTGGTTCGGGTCAAACAGCCGATGATGGCGCGCTGGCGTCTGAGCCCGCGTAAACATTCGGCTGCGCCCATCACGATAAAAGGAGAAACGCCATGGCGCTTCTGATCGGCGAACGTCCCGCGCAAGCGCTGTGGCGTGACTATCTGGAGCTGACCAAGCCAAAAGTGGTGGTGCTGATGCTGATCACCTCGCTGGTCGGCATGTTCCTCGCGACCCGCGCCGGGGTGCCATGGACGGTGCTGGTGTTCGGCAACCTGGGGATCGCGCTGTGTGCCGGCGGCGCGGCGGCGGTCAACCATGTGGTGGACCGGCGCATCGACGCGGTGATGGCGCGCACGCACAAACGACCGTTGGCCGAGGGCCGGGTTTCACCGGCGGCGGCGCTGACCTTTGCGCTGGTGCTGGCGCTGCTCGGGCAGGCGATGCTGCTGACGTTCACCAATCCGCTGACGGCATGGCTGACACTGGCTTCGCTGCTGGGTTACGCGGTGATCTACACCGGTTTTCTCAAACGCGCGACGCCTCAGAACATCGTCATCGGCGGCCTCGCCGGCGCCGCCCCACCGCTGCTCGGCTGGACTGCCGCTACCGGCCATGTCAGCGCCGAACCGTTGCTGCTGGTGCTGATCATCTTCGCCTGGACGCCGCCGCACTTCTGGGCGCTGGCAATCCATCGCAAGGAGGAATACGCCAAGGCCGACATTCCGATGCTGCCGGTGACCCACGGCGAGCACTACACCAAGGTGCATATTCTGCTGTACACCTTCGCCCTGCTCGCGGTGAGTCTGCTGCCGTACGTGATTCACATGAGCGGCGTGCTCTACCTGATCTGCGCCCTCGCCCTCGGCGCAAGGTTTCTGCAATGGGCCGTGGTGCTGTACCGTGGCACTCGGCCGCACGCGGCGATCAACACCTTCAAGTACTCTATTTATTACTTGTTCCTGTTGTTCATCGCCCTGCTCGTAGACCACTACTTACTGTTGAACCTATGACTCGAACCCAGAAAACCGTCTTCATCCTCGTCGCCGTGATCGCGCTGATCCTGGGACTGACCGTCAACAAAGTGCTGAGCGGCAAGGGCCAGGGCGACCCCACCGCACTGATCGACGCCGGCATCATCCTGCTGCCGCAGAGCCGCACCCTGCCGGGCGTGACCATGACCAATCAGGACGGCCAACCGGTCGCCATCGACGAGTTGAAAGGCAAATGGAGCCTGCTGTTCTTCGGCTACACCTTCTGCCCCGACATCTGCCCGACCACCCTCGCGCAGCTGCGCCAGATCAAGAGCGAATTGCCCAAGGATGCTGTGGATAAATTGCAGATCGTGCTGGTCAGCGTAGACCCGAACCGCGACAACCCGCAGCAGCTGAAGCAGTACCTGGGCTACTTCGATCCGCAGTTCGTGGGACTGACGCCGAAGTCGATCGAAGAGCTGCAGAAAGTCGCGAATGCGGTGAGTATTCCGTTCATTCCGGCCGACACCAGCAAGCCGAATTACACGGTGGATCACAGCGGCAATCTCGCGGTGATCGGCCCGGACGGCACGCAACGCGGGTTCATCCGGGCGCCGCTGAACAACGCCAAACTGGTGGCGCAGCTGCCAGTAATGCTCAACCGCAAATAATGCAGTACCTGCAGGGGTAAACATTTCTCTGTAGGAGCTGCCGAAGGCTGCGATCTTTTGCTCTGATCTTCAACAGCAAGATCAAAAGATCGCAGCCTCGTTCCACTCGACAGCTCCTACAGGGGAATTTGCCCCATAAAAAAGGCGATCCCGAGGGATCGCCTTTTTATTGCGCCTGTCCGGTCCTTTATCAGAACGCCGGCAATACCGCGCCTTTGTACTTCTCGGTGATGAATTTCTTCACTTCCGGGCTGTGCAGCGCAGCGGCCAGTTTCTGCATCGCGTCGCTGTCCTTGTTGTCCGCACGGGACACCAGGATGTTCACGTACGGCGAGTCGTTGCCTTCGATCACCAGCGCGTCCTTGGACGGATCGAGCTTGGCTTCCAGCGCGTAGTTGGTGTTGATCAGCGCCAGATCGACCTGGGTCAGCACGCGCGGGATGGTCGCGGCTTCCAGTTCACGGATTTTCAGGTCTTTCGAGTTCTGCGCGATGTCTTTCGGGGTCGACAGAATGTTGGTCGGATCTTTCAGGGTGATCAGGCCAGCCTTGGCCAGCAGCAACAGCGCACGGCCGCCGTTGGTGGCGTCGTTCGGAATCACCACGTTGGCGCCGCTTGGCAGGTCCTTCAGATCCTTGATCTTGTTCGAGTACGCGCCCAGCGGCTCCAGGTGCACGCCGGTCACCGCCACCAGGCTGGTGCCCTTGGCCTTGTTGAACTCATCGAGGTACGGCTGGTGCTGGAAGAAGTTGGCGTCCAGGCGCTTTTCGGCCACCTGTACGTTCGGCTGAATGTAGTCGGTGAAGACCTTGACCTTCAGATCCACGCCTTCCTTGGCCAGGGCCGGCTTCACGAACTCGAGGATTTCCGCGTGCGGCACCGGGGTGGCGGCAACGGTCAGGGTTTCAGCGTGGGCCGAAAAAGCGGCTACGGCAGCGAAAGCAGCGATCAGTTTTTTCATTCAGCTAACTCCTTTTCAAAGCGCCCGTGTGGCGCCTGCCAGCGAATGGCCGGCTCATCTCTTGATTACAAAAACCGGTTATTTGCGCGAGAAATGCACAACCAGACGGTCGCCCACCATTTGCAGCACTTGTACCAGAATCAGCAGCAACACCACGGTGACGATCATCACGTCAGTCTGGAAACGCTGGTAGCCGAAACGGATCGCCAGGTCACCCAGACCACCGGCGCCGACCACACCGGCCATCGCCGTGTAGGACACCAGAGTAATCGCAGTCACCGTAATCGCGGCGAAGATGCCTGGACGGGCCTCAGGCAGCAAGGCGTTCATGATGATCTGCCGGGTGGTCGCACCCATCGATTGAGTGGCTTCGATGATGCCGCGATCGACTTCACGCAGCGCGGTTTCCACCAGACGCGCGAAGAACGGCGTCGCACCCACCACCAGCGGCGGAATCGCACCGGCCACGCCCAGCGAAGTGCCGGTGATCAGCACGGTGAACGGAATCATCACGATCAGCAGAATGATGAACGGCAGCGAACGCAGGATGTTCACCGCCAACGACATGAAGGCGTAGAAGCCACGGTTTTCCAGCAACTGACGCGGGCTGCAGAGGAACAGCAGCACGCCCAGCGGCAGGCCGAGCAATACGGTGAACAGCAGCGAACCACCGAGCATCAGCAGGGTGTCGCCCGTGGCCAGCCAGATTTCCAGCCAATCGATGTTTTCGAAGAAAGCCTTGAGCATTTCCATTAACGCAGCACCTCCATATGAACGTCAGCGGCGGTGAAGCGGGCAAAGGCCGCCTCCATGTCGCCACCGGTGACGGCGAGGGTCAACTGCCCGTACGGAATGTCTTTGATGCGGTCGATGCGACCGGCAAGGATGCTGTAGTCGACCCCGGTTTCCCGGGCAACGGTACCGAGCAACGGCGCGTAGGTCGCTTCGCCCTGGAAGGTCAGACGCACGATGCGACCCGGCACATGAGCGAAGTCATCGCGCTGTTCGCTTTCGTCGATCTGCTCGCTTTCCTGCACGAAACGCTTGGTGGTCGGGTGCTGCGGATGCAGGAACACATCGGCCACCGAACCTTGCTCGACGATCACCCCGGCGTCCATCACCGCGACCTGATCGCAGACGCGACGGATCACGTCCATCTCGTGGGTGATCAGGACGATGGTCAGTTTCAGCTCACGGTTGATCTCGGCCAGCAGTTGCAGGACCGAGGCGGTGGTCTGCGGGTCGAGGGCGCTGGTGGCCTCGTCGCACAGCAGAATCTTCGGCTTGGTCGCCAGGGCGCGGGCGATGCCGACGCGCTGTTTCTGGCCGCCGGACAGCTGCGCCGGGTATTTCCTGGCGTGATCGGACAGACCGACCCGCGCCAGCAATTCGGCGACGCGCTGATTGATCTCGCTGCTCGACAGTTCGCCGGCCAGGGTCAGCGGCAGCGCGACGTTGTCGGCCACGGTCTTGGAGGCAAGCAGGTTGAAGTGCTGGAAGATCATCCCGACTTGCTGGCGGAAACGGCGCAGGCCGTTGGCGTCCAGCGCGGTGACTTCTTCGCCGTCGACGATGATCTTGCCGCCGCTGGAGTCTTCCAGGCGATTGATCAGACGCAGCAGGGTACTTTTTCCCGCACCGGAATGGCCGATCAGGCCGAAGACCTGACCGTTTTCAATCGAAAGACTGGTCGGGTGCAGGGCGGGGATGTCCTTACCGGCGACGCGGTAAGTTTTGTGGACGTTTTGAAACTCGATCACGTAGCGAACCTTGTGGGGCGCGTTAGAAAAGGATCAGCGGTTAGCCGGGCGCGCATTTTAGCCTGTCCGTATAGAGGTTCTTAGCATTTATTTCGCAATTAACCTTCGATTTGGCAATAACAAGATCAAAGGTCATAAAAAAGGAACGCCCGTTCCTGCTCATTGGTCACTAGTTAAGCGACTTGAAACCCTGGGTAACCGTGCCCGGAAACGCTCAAGAGTCCCCGTTGAAACGGGGTCAACCGAGGAGTTTACGTCTGATGAGCAGCAAGAAACCTACCACCGACAAAAGCCAGCTGGCCGGAACCGATACCAAGGATCGCGCCAACACCAACGCCAAACTCGACAGCCTGGAGAAGTTTCGCTCCGACGCTACCGGCCAGGCCCTGCGCACCAATCAGGGGGTGAAGGTCGCCGATAACCAGAACACCCTCAAGGCCGGCCCGCGGGGGCCGTCGTTGCTGGAAGACTTCATCATGCGTGAGAAAATCACGCACTTTGACCATGAACGCATTCCGGAGCGCATCGTCCATGCCCGCGGCACCGGCGCGCATGGTTTCTTTCAGGCCTACGAGAACCATTCGACGCTGACCAAGGCCGGTTTCCTGCAGGACCCAGGGAAAAAGACGCCGGTGTTCGTGCGCTTTTCCACGGTGCAGGGACCACGCGGCTCCGGCGATACTGTGCGTGACGTGCGCGGTTTCGCGGTGAAGTTCTTCACCGACGAGGGCAACTTCGACCTGGTCGGCAACAACATGCCGGTGTTCTTCATTCAGGACGCGATCAAGTTTCCCGACTTCGTCCACGCGGTGAAGCCCGAGCCGCACAATGAGATCCCCACCGGCGGTTCGGCCCACGACACCTTCTGGGACTTCGTTTCGCTGGTGCCGGAATCGGCGCACATGGTGATCTGGGCCATGTCTGACCGGGCAATCCCGAAAAGCCTGCGCAGCATGCAGGGCTTTGGCGTGCACACCTTCCGCCTGGTCAACGCCGAGGGCAAATCACGCTTCGTCAAATTCCACTGGCGCCCGACCGCCGGCACCTGTTCGCTGGTGTGGGACGAGGCGCAGAAGCTCGCCGGTAAAGACACCGACTATCACCGTCGCGATCTGTGGGAAGCCATCGAGATGGGCGACTATCCGGAGTGGGAGCTGGGCGTGCAGATCATCGAGGAGGAAAACGAACACGACTTCGATTTCGACATCCTCGACCCGACCAAGCTGATCCCCGAAGAAATCGTGCCGATCACCCCGCTGGGCAAGATGACCCTGAACCGCAACCCGGACAACTTCTTCGCCGAGACCGAGCAGGTCGCGTTTTGCCCGGGCCACATCGTGCCGGGAATCGACTTCTCCAACGATCCATTGCTGCAAGGTCGGCTGTTTTCCTACACCGATACGCAAATCAGCCGACTGGGTGGGCCGAACTTTCATGAGCTGCCGATCAACCGCCCGGTGGCGCCGTTCCACAACGGCCAGCGCGACGCGCAGCACCGCACGGTGATCGACAAGGGTCGCGCTTCCTATGAGCCGAACTCGATTGATGGCGGCTGGCCGAAAGAAACCCCGCCAGCCGCGCAGGACGGCGGCTTCGAGAGCTACCCGGAACGCATCGACGCGAACAAGATCCGTCAGCGCAGCGAGTCGTTCAGCGATCACTTCTCGCAGGCGCGGCTGTTCTTCAACAGCATGAGTGAGCACGAGAAGGAGCACATCATTGCCGCCTACAGCTTCGAGCTGGGCAAGGTCGAACGCGAGTTCATCCGTGCACGGCAGGTGAACGAAATTCTCGCCAACATTGACCTGGAATTGGCCAAGCGCGTGGCGGCCAACCTCGGGTTACCGGCGCCGAGCAAAGGCACGGTCGAGGTGCGCAAGACTTCGTTCGATCATTCCCCGGCGCTGAGCCAGGCCAATCTGCTGCCAGAGGACATCAAAACTCGGAAAGTAGCGATTCTTGCCGCTAACGGCGTCGATGGTGCGGCGATTGATGCGATGAAAAAGGCTTTGGCGGCTGAAGGCGCACACGCCAAGCTGCTCGGCCCGACTTCGGCACCGGTGAAGACTGCCGACGGCAAAGCCCTGGCGGTGGACGCATCGATGGAAGGCATGCCTTCAGTGATCTTCGATGCGGTGTTCGTGCCCGGTGGCGCGGCGTCGATCAAGGCGTTGAGTGGCGACGGTGTGGCGTTGCATTACCTGCTGGAAGCGTACAAGCACCTGAAGGCGATTGCGCTGCACGGCGATGCCAAGCAATTGCAGGATCTGCTGAAGCTGGAGGCGGATGCAGGGTTGCTGCAGGGCAAGGATGTGCCGGGATTGACCAAGCCGTTCTTTGCGGCGATCGGGCAGCATCGGGTCTGGGCGCGGGAGTCTAAGGCCAAGGCCATTCCAGCCTAAAGCAAAAGATCGCAGCCTTCGGCAGCTCCTACAGGGTTTACTTGCACCTGTAGGAGCTACCGGAGGCTGCGATCTTTTAGGGTTTGGCTGGAATCAAGACCATCTGCGCCGGCACGGTGCGCAGGATCTGCTTTTCAATCTTCAGCTCGAAATCCGGATTCAATTTCTTCACACGTTTTTTCAGTAACGTCGCCAGCCAAGGGTAATCCTGGGTCCGCGGCGCCTGAATGCTGACAGCGCACTCATAATTCACCACATCGGCGGCGATCGCATCCAGTTGCCGGCGAAGTTTGCGGCTATCGGTGATGTTCAACGCCACCGTGGTGCTTTCGGCAGTCGGATCAATGACCTTGGCTTTCGGTTTGGCTTCGGCCGCCAGCAGCGCCGCTTCGGCTTTTTCCAGCTCGGCTTTGCGGGCTTCGGTGATGGCGCCATTGACGCCACCGGTCAGTGCCGGGGCTTTGGGCATCAGAGCACGGGCGCGGCTCAGCGCGGTGGCTGCCGCATTCACATCACCTTTCTGCAATACGATCTGGCTGCGGCGCAGGTAGGCCTCGGCCAACTGGCGCTGGTACTGCTCAAGGGACTGATCGTTGGGGTTCTGTGCCTGCAAGGCGGCCAATTGGTCTTCGGCGGTGGCCAGTTCGCTGCTGGCCAGGCTTTGCTCCAGCTGTGCGATGGCCGTGGCCCGCGCGTCGGGGGCTTCGGCCACCGGCGGCGTGCTTTGGCAGGCGCCCAGCAGCACGGAAAATGCGACAAGGAGCAGATAACGGGAGGCGAACGGCTTCATTCCTGCGACTCTCTAATTGCGCAAAAAGCGAGCAAGTCTACACCCCTCGACGGGGCAGAACAAAACTCAGCAGAAACAGTGCGGCCGCTGTCACAACGATCGACGGTCCCGCCGGGGTGTCCTTGAACCATGACAGCGCCAGCCCGCCACACACCGCGAGCATGCCCAGCAGGCTCGCGCCCAGCGCCATCTGCTCCGGCGAGCGGGCGTGACGCTGTGCCGCAGCAGCCGGGATGATCAGCAGCGAAGTAATCAGCAACACACCAACGATTTTCATCGCCACCGCGATCACCACCGCAATCAACAGCATCAGCGCCATGCGCAGGCCCGCTACCGGCAGACCTTCGACCTTGGCCAATTCTTCATGCACGGTGATCGCCAGCAGCGGTCGCCACAGCGTCACCAACAACACCAGCACTGCCGCGCTGCCGCCGAGGATCCACGCCAGGTCGGTCGGACTGATCGCCAGCAGGTCGCCGAACAGATAGGCCATCAGGTCGATCCGCACTTCATGCATGAAGCTTAGTACCACCAGGCCGAGAGAGAGCGTGCTCGGTGCAAGAATCCCCAACAGCGTGTCGGAGGCCAGTGGTTGACGCTGCTGCAAGGTCACCAGCAACACCGCCAGCAGCAGGCAGCCGACCGTCACCGCGACCGTCGGACTGACATCCAGCAGAAAGCCCAAAGCCACGCCGAGCAGCGCGGCGTGGGACAGGGTGTCGCCGAAATAGGCCATGCGCCGCCAGACCACAAACGAACCAAGCGGCCCGGCGACCACCGCCAGTGCCAGACCTGCAAGCAGGGCATACAACAGAAAATCAGCCATGCTTGCAGTGGTCTCCGTGAACGTGGGTGTGGCCCGCACCGGGCGCCTTGACCACCGAACCGTGCAGGTCATGGGCGTGGTCGTGATGGTGGTGATAGATCGCCAGACTCGGCGCATTCTTGCCGAACAGCTCGACGAACGCCGGATCGCCGCTGACTTGCTCAGGATGCCCCGAGCAGCAGACGTGGCGATTCAGGCACACCACCTGATCGGTGGTGCTCATGACAAGGTGCAAATCGTGGGACACCATCAGCACGCCGCAGCCGTGACGGTCACGCAGGCGGGTGATCAGGCTGTACAGCTCGGCTTGCCCGGCGACATCGACGCCTTGCACTGGCTCGTCCAGCACCAGCAACTCCGGCTCACGCAGCAGCGCCCGGGCCAGCAACACACGTTGCATCTCGCCACCGGAAACACTTTGCACCGGGCTGTCGATGACGTGTTCGGCACCGACTTCTTTCAGCGCCGCCAATGCACGCGGGCGGTCTACACCGGGCACCAGGCGCAGGAAGCGCAACACTGACAGCGGCAAGGTCGGGTCAACATGCAGCTTTTGCGGCATATAGCCAACGCGCAGTTTCGGCTTGCGCCAGACGCTGCCGCTGTCCGGCTTCAGCAGCCCGAGTACGGCGCGCACGAGGGTGGTCTTGCCGGCGCCGTTGGGGCCGATCAGGGTGACGATCTGCCCCGGCTCGACGCTCAGCTCGATGTTGTCGAGCACGGTCTGCCCGGCAAACGTGACAGCAACGTGCTGAAGACGGATCAACGGGTTGCTCATCAAGCCCCCTGGCAACCGGCGCACAGGCCGACCACTTCAACGGTCTGCGCTTCGACAATGAATCCGACGTCTTTGGCGCTGTGGATAATCGCGTCGCTGATGGCTTTCTGTTCCAGCTCGATCGCGGCGTGGCACTCGCGGCAGATCAGGAACTGGCCCTGATGCGCATGCTCCGGATGCACACAGCCAACGAAGGCGTTGAGTGAAGAGATGCGGTGCACCAGGCCGTTTTCCAGCAGGAAATCCAGCGCGCGGTAAACGGTTGGCGGCGCGGCGCGACGGCCGTCCTGTTCGCTCAGTACCGCAAGAATGTCGTAGGCGCCCAGCGGCTTGTGGCTCTGCCATACCAGTTCCAGCACACGCCGGCGCAGCGCAGTCAGGCGCAGGCCTTTCTGGGCGCACAAGGTATCGGCCTCGGTCAGTGCGCTGTGCACGCAATGAGAGTGGTCGTGGGGACGGCTGGCAATCGGTGTAATAGGCATGGGCGGCGACGAGTTTTGATAGAGACGTTATTATGTTACCCGTTCTCGCCTCCTTGAGTGGTCATCGTGTCCCGACTTTTTTCTGTTTTTGTGGCTTTTGTCGCCAGTTTTCTGCTGATCGGTTCGGCTCAGGCCGAGGTCAAGGTTCTCACCAGCATCAAACCGTTGCAGTTGATCGCTGCAGCGGTCCAGGACGGTGTGGCCATCCCGGAAGTGCTGCTGCCGCCGGGTGCTTCGCCGCATAATTACGCACTACGCCCGTCCGACGTGCGCAAGGTGCAATCGGTGGACCTTTTGTACTGGATCGGCCCGGATATGGAAGGTTTCCTGCCGCGTGTGCTCAGCGGTCGAACGCTGCCAAGCGTGGCCGTGCAGGATCTGCCGGGCATGAAACTGCGCCGCTTCGCCGAAGACAGCCACTCCCACGCCGAAGACGCCGACGAGCATGATCACGATCATCGTCCGGGTACGCTGGACGCGCATTTGTGGCTATCGCCGGTCAACGCCCGAGTCATTGCCGGGAAAATGGCTGCCGACCTCTGCGCTGCCGATCCGGCCAACGCCGAACGCTATCAGCGCAACGCCAAGGCCTTCGATGAGCGTCTCGATGCGTTGGACGCGCGGCTGAAGCAGCGTCTGGCCAGCGTTGAAGGCAAGCCGTATTTCGTGTTCCACGAAGCCTTCGACTATTTCGAAGATGCTTACGGCCTGAAACACACTGGCGTGTTCAGCGTGGCCGCCGAAGTGCAACCGGGCGCGCAACATGTCGCCGCGATGCGCAAGCGTCTGCAGGAAGTGGGCAAGACCTGTGTGTTCAGCGAACCGCCACTGCGTCCACGCCTGGCAGAAACCCTGGTGGCGGGCCTGCCGGTGAAGCTGGCGGAACTGGATGCGCTGGGCGGTTATACACCGGCGACGGCTCAAGGGTATGAGCAGGTGCTGGAGAGGCTGGGCAACGATTTGGCCGGCTGCCTGGAATCGTTGTAACCCCAAAGAAAAAGATCGCAGCCTTCGGCAGCTCCTACATGGTGATCCCCTGTAGGAGCTGCCGAAGGCTGCGATCTTTTGATCTTAAAGAGCGAAGGGTAGCGGCGTATGCACCTGCTGCCGCTGCGCCAACCGCAACTCAAATTCCCGCGGATCGTGAATCAGCACGTCCTGCCCGGCAAACTGCTCGGCGGCGATCAACCGCGACAGCCAGAACCGCACACAGGCCACGCGCAGCATGGTCGGCCAGAGTTCAGCTTCAGCGGCAGTGAACGGACGCAGCGCCGCATAGGCGCCGAGGAATGCGCGGGCGCGCGGCCCGTCAATCAAGCCTTCCTCGTCCGAACACCAGTCATTCAACGCGATCGCCACGTCGTAGAGCATCGGCCCCGAGCAGGCGTTGTAAAAGTCGATCAACCCGGTCAGGTGCGTGCCTTCGAACATCGCGTTATCGCGGAACAGGTCGGCGTGAATGTTGGCCCGTGGCAGCGCGAGAATTTTGTCTTTCTGCACGGTGATTTCATCCAGCGCCTTGTGCAGCAGCGCACGCGGCTCGTCGCTCAAGTGCGAGAGAAACTCGTTGCCCTCGTCCAGCATCCAGTCCAGGCCACGATCGGTCTTGCGCTTGATCATGCGCTCGCCCTGGGTCGCCAGGTGCAGATGCGCCTGCAACTCGCCGACCTGCGCGCAATGCTGGGCGTTGGCGACCTTGATGTGTTTGCCGGACAGCCGTGGTTGCAGCAGCGCCGGCTTGCCCTTGAGCTCACGCAACGCCACGCCGTCAGTGGTGCGCAGCGCGTAAGGCACCGGCAGATCAGCCTCGTGCAACACGTCGAGCAGGTCGATGAAGAACGGCATTTCCTGCACCGGGCCACGTTCGACCAGGGTCAGGACGAATTCGCCCTGCTCCAGACTGATAAAGAAGTTGGTGTTTTCGCTGCCGGCGGCGATCCCCTGGAAATCAAGCAGACGGCCAAGCCCGTAAGGGGCAAGAAAGGTTTCCAGCTCTGGCCGAGCCAGGGGGGTGAACACAGACATGGTTAAAAACTGCTCAGTTCGGGCGCCGCGATCAAGCGGCGCCGATTAAAAAGTCAGGAATCTTACTTCCAGGTAAAGATTTCCCACGACGGAATCAGCATATCCGGCTGGTCGGAACGGATGTAGTTCACGTCCGAACCATCGGCGCGCACCAGGAAATACGGTTTGCCGCCCTTCGGCGTGACCTTGATCGCATAAACGAAGCCACTGCGGCTGTATTCCTGAATGACCTTGTCGCCCTCGGTGTGCGTGTTAATGGTAACTTCCGGCTCCTTCGACGGCGCATCATCCGCCGCCATCGCGGCCAATGGTGAGACAGCAATCAAACCGACCAGCAGCAAGCGATTTAACGTACGCATGATAACCTTGTCCCTTTGTCGTCAACGGTCCCGCTATTCTAGCGCCGGGCCCGCCGAAAAGGTTGATTCTGCTCATGAGCCAAGCCCCCCTCGTCCTGGTGGACGGTTCGTCTTACCTGTACCGCGCTTTCCATGCACTGCCACCGCTGACCACCTCCAAAGGCCTGCCGACCGGTGCGGTCAAAGGTGTGCTGAACATGCTCAAGAGTCTGCGCAAGCAGTATCCGGACAGCCCGTTCGCCGTGGTTTTCGATGCCAAGGGCGGGACGTTTCGCGATGAGATGTACGCCGAGTACAAAGCCAACCGCCCCAGCATGCCCGACGACATGCGCGTGCAGATCGAGCCGCTGCACCAGAGCGTGATTGCTCTCGGCTTCCCGCTGTTGTGCGTGGAGGGTGTCGAGGCAGACGACGTGATCGGCACCCTGGCCCGCAGCAGCGCGGCAGCCGCTCGCCCGGTGATCATTTCCACCGGCGACAAGGACATGGCGCAATTGGTCGACGGCCACATTACCTTGGTCAACACCATGTCCGGTAGCTCGATGGACGTTGAGGGCGTAAAGGAGAAATTCGGCGTCGCTCCGGAGCAGATCATCGATTATCTGGCGCTGATGGGCGATTCTTCCGACAACATCCCGGGCGTTCCCGGCATCGGCCCGAAGACCGCGTCCGGCCTGCTGGTCGGCGTTAACGGCGGCCTCACCGAGCTTTATGCAAACCTCGACATCGTGCCGACCTTGCCGATTCGCGGGGCCAAGACCCTGCCGGCCAAGCTTGAAGAGCACAAGGAGATGGCCTTCCTCTCCTATCAGCTGGCAACGATCAAGGTCGACGTACCGCTGGATATTGGCCTCGATGATCTGCAAATGGGCCCGGAAGACCCGGCCAAGCTCTACGAGCTGTACACCCTGCTGGAATTCAAGAGCTGGCTGAATGACCTCGATCGCGACGCCAAGCGCCAGGAGCTGAGCGCGACCGCCGAGCCTGCGCCGGCGGGCGATCTGTTCAGCGCGACGACAGTCGAAGCGCCCGTCGCCCCCGCTGAAGCCGCGTATGAAACCATCCTCGATCAGGCGCGATTCGACGTCTGGCTGGAGAAACTGAACAACGCCAAGCTTTTCGCCTTCGACACCGAAACCACAGGCATCGACGCGCAACAGGCGCAACTGGTCGGCCTGTCGTTCGCGGTGCAGGCCAACGAAGCGGCGTACATCCCGCTGACCCATTCCTACATCGGCGTACCCGAGCAACTGGATCGCGACACTGTGCTGCGCGCGCTGAAGCCGATCCTGGAAGACCCGAACAAACTCAAGGTCGGCCAGCACGCCAAGTTCGACATGAACATTCTGGCCAACTGCGCCATTGGCGGCGATCAGAGCCAAGGCATCAATGTGCGCGGGATTGCCTTCGACACCATGCTTGAGTCCTACGTACTCAACTCCACCGCCACTCGCCACGACATGGACAGCCTTGCGCAGAAGTACCTGGATCACACCACTGTGAGTTTTCAGGACATCGCCGGCAAAGGCGCCAAACAGCTGACCTTTGACCAGATCGCTCTGGAGCAGGCCGGCCCGTATGCCGCCGAAGACGCCGACATCACCCTGCGTCTGCACCAGACCCTGTTTGAAAAACTCAGCGCGATCCCGAGCCTGGCCAGCGTGCTGACCGACATCGAAATCCCGCTGGTACCGGTGCTGGCGCGGATCGAGCGTCAGGGCGCGTTCGTCGACGCCGAACTGCTCGGCATCCAGAGCATCGAGCTGGGCAACAAGATGGTCGCACTGGAGCGCGAAGCGTTCGAGATCGCCGGGGAAGAGTTCAACCTCGGCTCGCCGAAGCAGTTGGGCGTGATCCTCTACGAAAAACTCGGCCTGCCGGTTTTGAAGAAAACCGCCAAGGGCCAACCATCGACCGCCGAGGAAGTGCTGGCGAAACTCGCCGAAGACGATCATCGACTGCCGAAAGTGCTGATGGAGCATCGCTCCATGAGCAAGCTGAAAAGCACCTATACCGACCGCCTGCCGGAGCAGATCAACCCGCGCACCGGACGTATCCACACGTCGTACCATCAGGCTGTAGCGTCCACCGGGCGCTTGTCTTCCAGCGATCCGAACCTGCAGAACATTCCGGTGCGCACCGCGGAAGGCCGCCGCATTCGCCAGGCGTTCGTCGCGCCGAAAGGCTACAAGTTGCTGGCGGCGGACTATTCGCAAATCGAACTGCGGATCATGGCCCACTTGTCCAAGGACGAAGGCCTGATGAACGCCTTCCGCAACAATCTGGACGTGCACACCGCCACCGCTGCCGAAGTGTTCAAGGTCGAGCTCAACGAAGTGACCTCCGACCAGCGCCGAGGTGCCAAGGCGATCAACTTCGGCCTGATCTATGGCATGGGCGCGCAGAAGCTCGGCAAGGACATCGGCGTCGACACCAAGACCGCCAAGGCCTACATCGACACCTACTTTGCCCGCTACCCCGGTGTGCGCGAATACATGGAGCGCACCCGTAAGCAGGCGGCGGATCAGGGTTACGTCGAGACCTTCTTCGGTCGACGCCTGTACCTGCCGGAAATCAACTCGAACAAGCCGCAGGAACGCGCCGCCGCCGAACGCACGGCGATCAATGCGCCGATGCAAGGCACCGCCGCCGACATCATCAAGAAAGCCATGGTGGCGGTGGATAACTGGCTGACAGCGTCCGGGCTGGACGCCAAGGTCATCCTGCAGGTACACGACGAACTGGTGCTGGAGGTTCGCGAGGATCTGGTTGAGCAGGTGAGTCAGGAGATCCGCCTGCATATGAGCGAAGCGGCGAAACTGGACGTACCGTTGCTGGTGGAAGTCGGCGTCGGCAACAACTGGGATGAGGCGCACTAAGGCGTCTGGACCGGGCGTTTGCCGCGACACACTGTCGCGGCAAACGCCCGAAATGGCCTTATTTCGAATCGCGCTTGGGGTTATTCCAAAGCTTTTTGAAAAAAATCTGAACTAATCTGACAACTCACTACTCAGAGATACTGAATGGCTGGTGAAGCCCTTCGATGCTCCTATGTTGTGTTAAGTGTTGGCAGATATCTGAACCCCGCCCTAGCGGTTCGGAACTTAAACCCCGGAACTTCTCCCTCCCCATATGAAGTCCGGGGCTTTTTTTGCCCCAAAATCGGCTGTAGCGCGGTCATGCTGCGTTAAAAGCGTTACTAAAAATGCTCATTTAGGTCCCCTAAACTCCGCTTTTTAGTAACGCTTTTGCCTTGCCTGACCGCACTACAACCAATTTTCCACAATCCGATTATTCAGCTGGTACTTCAGCGCCCTTGTCTGCCAGTTCCATCCAGCCTGCCAACACAGTGTAGGCCTCTTCCAGGCCCATGCGTTTGGGCGCGGAGAACAGCTGGATCGTCACCAGATCCCCCCAGCCCTTGCGGATTTCCGACTGCACCTTGAGCAGCGTGTTCTTGGCGGCGCCGTAGGTCAGCTTGTCGGCCTTGGTCAGCAGAATGTGCATCGGCATGCCGGCGGCGACGGCCCAGTCGAGCATCAACAGGTCGAAGTCGGTCATTGGATGACGGATGTCCATCATCAGAATCAAACCCTTCAAACTCTCGCGGCCACCGAGGTACGCCTCGAGGTGACGCTGCCAGTGTTGCTTGAGCGGGATCGGTACTTTTGCATAACCGTAGCCCGGCAGGTCGACCAGACGCCGTTCATCGTCTAGCTTGAAGAAGTTCAACAGCTGTGTGCGACCTGGGGTTTTCGAGGTGCGCGCCAGGCTGGCGTGAGTCAGGGTGTTCAGCGCGCTGGATTTACCGGCGTTGGAACGACCGGCGAACGCCACTTCGAAGCCTTCGTCGTCAGGGCATTGATCGACTTTGGCGGCACTGAGCATGAACGTGGACTGTTGGCACAGGCCGAGGATGGGATTCTTGAGTTGCATGGGATTTCCGATGTGGGCGGCGCCGGGATTGGGCGCGGAACGCGGTGTCGCTTCCGTTTCAGTGACGCCAGTATATAATGCCGCAGATTTTGTGTGTGCTTTGTCCCAGCGAAGGATGAAGTTCACGAGAGCCAAAGACCTTGATTGCGCATCAGAACGCAGAACGCTCTCAACCCTGAAAAGGTCGTTTTATGACGAAATGGCTGCTGGCTGCCGGAGTCCTGATACCGCTTTACGGCGCACAGGCTACACAGGAACCGGAAGCCGTGTACAACCGTGTTTGTGGTGCCTGTCATTCCGGCCAACTACCCATGGCGCCCGAAAGAGGCGATCAGGCAGCTTGGACGCCGAGGTTGGCGAAAGGTATGGAGACGCTGGTGCAACACGTGACCCAGGGTTTCAAGGCGATGCCGCCGCGTGGTTTGTGCATGGACTGCAGTGCCGAGGATTACCAGGCCATCATCCTTTGGATGAGCGAGAGTAAACCCGGTCCATAACTCTTAACCCTTAGCCGTAGTTGGATTAGCTGATGAACAAATTGATCGTGAGTCTGCTGTTGACCGTGGGAATATCCGGCATCGCCCATGCTGCAGGTGATGCAGCAGCCGGCCAGGCAAAAGCTGCCGTGTGCGGAGCCTGCCATGGCCCGGACGGGAACAGCATGGCACCCAACTTCCCGAAACTGGCCGGTCAAGGTGAACGCTACCTCGACAAGCAGTTGCACGACATCAAGTCGGGCAAACGCCAGGTTCTGGAAATGACCGGTCTGCTGACCAACCTGAGCGATCAGGACCTGGCCGATATCGCCGCTTACTTTGCCAGTCAGAAGGGCAGCGTCGGCGCCGCCGATCCAAAAATCGTCGCCCGTGGTGAAGCCCTGTTCCGTGGCGGCAACCTGGACAAAGGCCTGCCAGCCTGCACCGGCTGCCACTCGCCGAAGGGTGCCGGCAATGCCGCCGCCGGCTTCCCGCACCTGGGAGGCCAACACGCTCAATACGTCGCCAAACAGCTGACCGACTTCCGCAAGGAAGAAGGCGGTCGCGCCAACGACGGCGATTCCATGCCGATGCGCACCATCGCACGCAAACTCAGCGACGAAGACATTGCTGCGGTCGCCAGCTACATTCAGGGCCTGCACTAACCGCCCTGCATCGAGCGTTACCGGTGATGGACATCTCCTGCAACGTTAACGCTCGATTAATCCGTCGCAGCAAGTATAAAAAGGGTGGCTTTGGCCGCCCTTTTTTGTGGCCGCTACCGTTACACTACAGAACTCATGCCCGCCAGGATCTGTCTGAAAACAGGTCGCGCGAGGCGACCAAAATTGTCCAGGAGTAAAGCATGCGTAATCTGATCATCAGCGCCGCTCTCGTCGCTGCCAGCCTTTTCGGCGTGACCGCCCAGGCCGCCGAAGCACCCGCTGCCCCTTATGTCGAACTGGCCAACCCGGTGCCGGTGGCAGAGCCTGGCAAGATCGAAGTCGTGGAGCTGTTCTGGTACGGCTGCCCGCATTGCTACGCGTTCGAGCCGGTGATCAATCCCTGGGTTGAAAAACTGCCGTCCGATGTCAACTTCGTACGCATTCCTGCCATGTTCGGTGGCCCGTGGGATGCTCACGGTCAAATGTTCCTGACCCTGGAAGCAATGGGCGTCGAGCACAAGGTTCACGCTGCGGTATTCAATGCGATCCAGAAAGAACACAAGAAGCTGACCGACAAGAACGACATGGCTGACTTCCTCGCCACACAAGGCGTGGACAAGGACAAGTTCCTCGCCACCTTTGACTCGTTCGCGATCAAAGGGCAGATCGTCAAGGCGCGTGAGCTGGCCAAGAAATATGAAATCACTGGCGTGCCAACCATGATCGTCAACGGCAAATACCGCTTCGACATCGGCTCTGCCGGTGGTGCGGAAGAAGCCTTGAAGCTGGCTGATCAACTGGTCGCCAAAGAGCGAGCGGCCAACAAGGCAGCTGCCAACTAAGCGCGGTCATTGCCATGCGCCGCTGGGGCACCGAACGCATCGTTGGCCTGCATGATCCGCAGGTCAACGAGCATCACCTGGAGTCCACGGGCCTGCCCGCAGACCATCGTCTGCGCTTGCTCAGCTTCAACATCCAGGTCGGCATCAGCACCGAACGCTATCGGCATTACCTGACCCGCAGCTGGCAGCACCTGCTGCCGCACACGGGGCGCTCAGGCAATCTGCAGAAGATCGGCGACCTGCTTGGCGACTTCGACCTGGTCGCCCTGCAGGAAGCCGATGGCGGCAGCCTGCGCTCAGGCTACGTCAATCAGGTCGAACACCTGGCCCACCTCGGCGCCTTCCCTTACTGGTATCAACAACTCAATCGCAACCTCGGCCGGCTGGCCCAGCACAGCAATGGCGTGCTCAGTCGACTGAAACCGTGGGCGATCGAAGACCATCCGCTGCCGGGCCCGAAAGGTCGCGGCGCAATCCTGCTGCGCTTTGGCGAAGGCCCGGAAGCGCTGGTGGTGGTGATGATGCACCTGGCCCTCGGCGCCCGGGTGCGCAGCCTGCAACTGGCCTACATTCGGGACCTGATCGGTGGCTACAAGCACCAGGTATTGATGGGCGACATGAACACCCATGCCAGCGATCTGCTACAACAGTCACCGTTACGCGATCTCGGCCTGCTGGCCCCGCAGATGCAAGCCACGTTTCCCAGCTGGCGGCCGCAACGTTGCCTGGATCATATTTTGCTCAGCCCGACCCTGACTCTGGAAAAGGTCGAAGTGCTGGCCCAACCCATTTCCGATCACCTGCCGGTCGCGGTAGAGATTCGTCTGCCGGGTTCGCTCACGGCCGATGCATTGCCCGCGTTGAGTCCTGCCCCTCGCGGAACCCCTGAATGAGCGACGACGCCCAGCGCTGGAAAGAGAAGTACCTCAAAAGTATCGAACAGCAGGACAAGCTCGAACGGCGCTGGGCCGCCCGTCTCGACTTGCTGCGCCGCGGTCTGGTACGCAGTACGCTGGCCGCTGAAGGCACCGACAAGGTCGTTGATCAGTGCATGAAAGAGATGCGCGACGTGGTGCGCACCGACGACATGGATGCTGGTCTCGCCGCCCTGCTGCCGCGCCTGGAGAAAGCCGTACTCGACTCCGAGCAGCGCCGCGAAACCCGCATTGATCAGGTCAGCACCGCGTTGACCGCACTGGTTACCCAACTGCAAGCGTTGCCACTGCCGCGGGAAGTCGCCCAGCCGCTGAAGAAATTCGCCAAGCAACTGGACAGTCGGGTCGGCCAGGCGCGGGAAATGCCGCTGCTGCTGAGCGAACTCAGCGGTTTGCAGGGCAAAGCGTTGAGCCAGCTGGAAACCCCACCCGCGCCAGAACGCCCGGGCCTTCTGCAACGCCTGTTTGGCAATCGCGAAGCCGAAGAAACGCCAGGGACGCAGGGCCCGGAGCAACCTCAAGCGCCTGCGCCAATACCAGCGCCGCCATCAGCCAACACTGAACCTGATGTCGAGCCCGCACAGACGCCAACAGGCGAACCGACTCCGGCACCGGTCAGCGCCGCGCCTCTATTGCAACCGGCAGAGGCAAGCCCTCAACAGGCACCTGCAGCGCAACCGCAGGCCGACTCGTCCGTGGTGTCATTTGTGCCGCCGGTCATTGCCATCGAGACGGCGCCCGAACCACTGCCTGAACTCAAACCGCCCCTCGAACCTCTGGCCCCGCCGCTTGCGCCACCAGCCTTCATAGCGGCGATCAACCCTGACGAGTTGATCCACCCGGGCGACGCCCCGGCCCCCTTGCTCCTCGACAGCCTGCCCCTGCCTGCCCCGATTGCCCAAGCCTTGGCTGCCATCGATCCGGAGCAGCCCGAGCAAGACATTCTTTACGCCCTGCCCGATTCGCCGGAGCCTTCCTACAGCTCGGTGGCCAAACACATCGAAGACACGCTGATCGGGCTGCTCGACGATCTGACCTTGCCAGAGCGCCATCGCCCGCAAGCCGAGGCCATGCGTGATCGCTTGAAAAATGGCCTGAACTGGTACGAACTCCTGCCCATTCTCGACGACCTTGCCACCTTGATGCTGGCAATCACCGACAGCGGCCAACACGAGTTCGAAGCCTATCTGCAGCGGCTCAACGAACGCCTCGAAGCATTCCAGAGCAATTTGCAGGCCGCCAGCGAGGGCCATGCCGACAACAGCTCGGCAGCCCGGGCGATGGACACGCAGATTCGCGAGCAAGTCGACGGCTTGCAGACCAGCGTGCAGGAAGCGGCCGATCTGGATGATCTCAAGCGAGTGCTGGAGAACCATCTCGAAGGCCTGCTCGGTACCATGGACCAGCATCAGCAACAACGCGATGCCCGCGAGCAGGAAGTGGCAGCACGTCTCAAAGGCCTGGCCGAACGTGTGGCGCACATGGAGCAGGAAGCCCTGGGCTTTCGCGAACATCTGGAAGAACAGCGACAGAAAGCCCTGATTGACCCGTTGACCGGCCTGCCCAACCGCGCTGCCTGGAGCGAACGGCTGGAACACGAGATCAGGCAATGGCAACAACACGGCAACACCTTGAGCCTGGCGATGCTCGACCTCGATCATTTCAAGCGCATCAACGACAACTACGGCCATCTGGCGGGCGACAAGGTATTGAAAATCATCGCCACGGTGCTGCGCAAACGTCTGCGTGGGGCGGATTTCATTGCTCGTTTCGGCGGAGAGGAATTCGTTCTGCTGCTGCCAGCCACCACGCCGACCGTCGGCGCCAAATTGCTGGAAACCCTGCGAGCGGCCATCGAAGCGTGCCCGTTTCACTTCAAGGGTGAACGGGTGACGATCACCATTTCCATGGGACTGGCGTCGTTCAAGCCGGGAGAACACAGCGATCTGGTGCTTAAAAGAGCCGATCAGGCGCTGTACCGGGCGAAAAACGGCGGACGGAACCGAGTCGAACTGGGCTGAGCAAGTTGTTCCATTTTGTTTAAATCGGCCCGTCAGGCGTCGATAGGCAAGGCAGTACGTTACACTGTTGCATTATTGTCTTGCGTGTACTGCCTTCTGCCATGAAATTTTTCGCCCTCCTCGCGTCGCTGCTCGTTCTGGCCGGTTGTGCCAGCGGCCCGCGTTATGACACCAGCCACCCTTCGGCCAATCACGACAGCCGCGTGCAGTTCGTGATCGTGCACTACACCTCCGCTTCCCTCGCCCGCTCGCTGCAACTGCTGACCCACGGCGAAGTCAGCAGCCACTATCTGATCGGCGACGACAAAGGCGGTACCATCTACAAACTGATGGATGAAAACCAGCGCGCCTGGCACGCCGGCGAGAGCCAGTGGCAGGGCCGTACCTGGCTAAACTCCAGCTCGATCGGCATCGAAATCGTCAATCCGGGCTTCAAGGACACGCCGACCGGGCGCCTCTGGTACCCGTACAGCGAAGCGCAGATTCAATCGCTTATCGTCCTGCTCAAGGACATCAGCCAGCGCCAGGGCATCAGCCCGCGCCATATCATTGGCCACAGCGACATCGCGCCCCTGCGCAAACTCGACCCGGGTCCCTTGTTCCCATGGAAACGCCTGGCCGCCGAAGGCCTGGGCGTATGGCCCAACGAACAAGCGGTAGCGCGGCAGCAAGTGCAGTTCAACGCCGAACTGCCAAGCATCAGCTGGTTCCAGGAACAACTGGCGCGCGTCGGTTACGACACCCCGCAGACCGGCGAGCTGGACGTAGCGACCCGCCATGTCCTGGCAGCGTTCCAGATGCACTTTCGCCCTTCACGCTTCGACGGTACACCGGACGCACAAACGGCAGCGTTGTTGCAGGTCCTCAATCAGACAAAATAATGACGCCCGCCCGACGGTCAGGGCGAAAACGAAATCAGCAGCTATAACTCATTGGTAATTCTTCGGATATTCCATGATGGTTGCTACCCGAGCGACGCTGCGTAGCTGGTTTTATCGCCCGTGGTTTTTGGCGATGATCGCGGCTGTCTTCAGTGTTGCATTGCTGATAGCCGGCGGAATGTTCGTCGCCATGCGCCAGATTGAACAGAACGAAAGCCAGGAAATGAACACCCAGGGCGAGCGTTTTCTGGCACGCCTTGAGCAGCTGTTCGGGCAATTGCGCGAAAGTCTCGATGACCTCGAAGCGCAGCCGCTACGCAGTTGCGATGAGGAAATGATCGCCACCCTGCAACAGGTCACCTTCAACTATCGCTTCGTCTATGAAGCGGCCTACATGGATGGTGCGCGGATATGCTCCAACCGGCCCCGTCAGGAAGGACTGTCGGTGGTTCGCGCACCGGATATCAAAGGACCGACCTACAGTTACTGGCTCAACACCACCACCGAACCGGATGAAAACCGCGCGGCACTGATGCTCGGGCGCGGCAATTTTCGCGTGGCGACATCACGCGGGCATTTGACCGACATGGTCGATCTGCCGCCGGACAGCAGCCTGCTGGTGGTGCTGGACCACGGCAAACGGGCGATTCCGGTGCTGGGCACCGCGCAGACGTGGCCACCAACCGAAGCGTGGCCACCCAAAAGCCGCGCGCCCCTGCAAGTCACCCAGTCACGGCTGATCTACCGCATGCCAACCAACAATCCGGAATACCAGTTGGTGCTGATCACCCCGCGCAGCGGCATGCATATTCCCAGCGTCTGGTGGTGGATGGTGCCGATCTGCCTGCTGCTGGGGGCGTTTGTCGGATTCTTTGTGTTTTTGCTGGTGCGCCAGCGCCAGTCACTGGACGCCGAACTCCAGGGCGCTATTCGACGTGGCGAGCTGCAAGTGTTGTATCAGCCGATCTTCGATCTCGATAGCCGCAATTGCGTAGGCGCCGAAGCCCTGCTGCGCTGGCGTCGCCCGGACGGCACGCTGACCAGTCCCGACCTGTTCATTCCATTGGCGGAAAACACCGGGCAGATCCGGCAGATGACAGACTTTGTCCTGCAACGGCTGCTGGAACAACTGGGACCGGTGCTGCGCGCCAATCCGCAGCTGTACATTTCGGTCAACCTCGCCGCCTGCGACGTGATGGTGCCGCGCATCGGCCAGGTCATGGCCAGGCTGCTGACGCTGCACCGGGTCGCCGCGCGACAGATAGCCTTTGAAGTCACCGAGCGCGGACTGATCGACGTGGTGGTGGCGCGGGAGAACCTGCAAGCCTTGCGCGATGTAGGCCATCAAGTGCTGATCGATGACTTCGGTACCGGTTATTGCAGCCTCGCCTACCTGCAGACGCTGCCAGTGGATTGCCTGAAGATCGACAAGGCCTTCATCGACGCGCTCGGCCATGATGCGGCCAGCAGCGGCGTTGCGCCGCACATCATTCACATGGCGCAGGCTCTGGAGTTGAAAGTGATTGCCGAAGGCATCGAGCACGAAGCGCAAGCCGTGTTTCTCAGCAGTGAGGGGGTCAAGTTCGGTCAGGGCTGGCTGTTTGCCCAAGCCCTGAGTGCGGTGCAGTTCATCGAACTGATCACCCGGGGACGGCGCCTCACCGGGCGCCGGCTGGACGACGAAGCCTAGACCGCCAGCGCCATGTAGAACTGCGTGCCCTGCCCCGGCCGCGAATAGACGCCCATCCGCCCGCCATGCAGCTGGACGATTTCCTTGCACAGCGCCAGACCCAGCCCGGCGCCACCCTTCTTGCGCCCGACCTGCACAAACGGCTCGAAAATCCGCCCCTGCTGACCGTAGGCAATGCCTTCGCCGTTGTCTTCGACGCTGATGATCACCCGTTCGCCATGCCGCCGCGCCTGCAGACGAATCTGGCCGTCGCGGGCGGTATGGCGCAGAGCGTTGTCGATCAGGTTGTCGAGTACCCGCTCAAGCTGTGCCTGATCGGCCTGCAGACGCGGCAACGGCCCTTGCACTTCGACGCTCAGGGCAATGCCTTTGCCCGCAGCGCAATCGGCGAAGCGCGACTGCGCCTGCTCCAGCAAATCTTCGATGGAGCACGGCGCCAGAGTGAGTTTCTGCAAGCCGTTCTGATAGCGCGAGAAGTTGAGCAAGTCGTTGATCAACTGCATCAAGCGCTGCATCTCTTCGTTGACCGTGTCGAGCAGGTCCGCCTCGCGTGACTCCGGGGGGAACTTCGCACGTTCGCGAAACAGGCCGAACGCCATGTGCATGCCGGTGACCGGCGTACGCAACTCATGGGAGGCGCGCAGCACGAACTCGCTGCGCACGCGCTCGAAGGCGCGTTGCTCGGTGACATCGTGCAGCACCATCACCGCACCCAGAATATGCCCCTGGATGTGACTGACCGGGGTCAAACTGTAGGTCAGCAAGCGCGATTCGCCATCGACCTCGATGCTCAAATCTTCCGGGGCGCGCTCAAGGGTACCGCCGCGCAGCACCAGTTGCAGTTGCGCGTCGAGCTCCGGGCGCTCGAGCGCAGTGCCCAGGCCTTGGCCGAGACGGTCACTGTCCCAACCCAACTGACGCTGAGCCACTGGATTGAGGTGTTCCAGATGCCCTTCACGGTCGATCATCAACAAGCCGTCGTCGATGCTGTCGAGCACCGCCTGCAGGCGTTGCTGACCGGCCAGCAATTCGTCGACGTTGGTCGCCTGATGCTCGCGCAGCGCCTCGGCCATCAGCCCGAAGCGCTTGGTCAACTGGTTCATTTCCATCGCCGAGGAAATCGGCAGCGTCACTTCGAAATTGCCTTGGCCGATGTTGTCCGCCGCCTTGGCCAGCGCCTCGATGGGCGCGCCAAAACGCCGGGCAATGGCGTGCGCGGTGACGAAGCCGATAATCAGCACCGCCAATCCCACCAGCCCGAGCAGACCGGAAACCAGCAGTGCCCTTTCCCGGGCGTCATGCTGCACTGCGTTGATGTTGTCCAGTGCGTGCTTGTGCTCGGTAATCAAACCGTTGCGCAAGGTGTTGAAGCGTTCCCTGAGGTCGCTGTTACCACTGAGCACATTGCCCGGATCACGCGACATCTCGAACGCCTGGAGAAAACTCAGGTAGTCAGCCTTGGCCTGGGTAAACCCGTACTGTCGGCCATCGCCCTCTGCCTCCTGCGAAATGCCTTCATCCAGCAATTGCAGGTAATGCTGCTTTGACGCTTCGAACGCGACGGGGTCGGGCTTTTCGGCCAGCATCAGCACCAGTTGATCGCCGAGGGTCTGGCGCAGTTTGAGCCCCAGGTCGAGGGTCACGAAGTTGCTGCGGATCGTTGCTTCCTGAGTACCGGCCATCTGCATCACGCTGACCAGCCCGAGCAACAGCCCGAGCAAGGCGACCGTGATCAGCGCAGAGATGCTCAGAAACAAGCGAGTGCGCAACTTCATCGCCAGTTTCATCGTCGGGCGCTCACAGGTTGTACTGCTTGCGCTTGCGATACAGGGTCGACGCGTCGATGCCCAAGGTTTTCGCCGCCTGATCAAGGGTGCCTGCCGTTGCCAGCACCGCGCCGATGTGGGCTTTTTCCAGTTCATCGAGGCTCAGCGCGGCACCGACTCGCGGTGCGTTGTTCGCCGGTTGCTCGGCCATGCCGAGGTGGCTGATTTCCACGCGCTCCTGCGGGCAGATGATGCTGGCCCGCTCCACTACGTTGCGCAGCTCGCGGATGTTGCCCGGCCAGCGATAACCCAGCAACGCCTCGCGCGCCTCGTCACTGAAGCCCCGTGCCGGCCGCGCGTACTCTTTGACGAAACGCGCGAGGAAGCGGTCGGCCAGAGTCAGGATGTCCTCGGCACGTTCGCGCAATGGCGGCAGATGCAGGGTGATCACATTGAGGCGATACAACAGGTCTTCACGGAAGCGCCCGTCGCGCACCATGTCTTCAAGGTTGAGGTTGGTCGCGGCGAGAATCCGCACATCGGCGCGGCGGGTCACTGGATCCCCTACCCGCTCGTATTCCTTGTCCTGAATAAAACGCAGCAACTTTGGTTGCAAAGTCAGCGGAAAATCGCCGATCTCATCAAGAAACAGCGTGCCGCCGTCTGCTTGATTGACCCGCCCCAGGGTGCTTTCACTGGCCCCGGTGAACGCACCGCGACTGTGGCCGAACAGCTCGCTCTCCATCAGTTCCGCAGTCAACGACGGGCAGTTGATGGTCACGCAGGATTTCTTCTCGCGCTTGCTCCAGCCGTGAATGGCCCGGGCCAGTTCGCCCTTACCTGTGCCGGATTCGCCGAGAATAAGGATGTTGGCGTCGGTACCGGCGACCTGCCGCGCAGTTTCCAGCACGACTTTCATCGCCGGGCTGTGGGAGTCGAGGCCGTCCTTGGGTTTGCGGATCTCGCCTTCGAGGGCTTCCAGACGCGCCGAGAGCTGACGCACTTCCAGTTGCTTGGCGGTGGCCAGGCGCAGCTGGTCGGGGCTGCAGGGTTTGACCAGATAATCGGCGGCGCCCGCCTGGATCGCGTCTACGGCGGTATCGACAGCCGAGTGCGCGGTGACAATGACCACGCGCATCCATGGCGCCTGAATGCGCATCTGCGCCAGTACGTCGAGACCGTTGTCTTCACCCAGACGCAAATCAAGGAAGCACAGGTCAAACACCTGACGTTGCAACAATGCCTCGGCCTGAGCCGCGCTGTTGGCGGTGGCCACTGTATAACCTTCGTCCTCGAGGCAGTAACGAAAGGTTCGCAGGATGGCGGACTCATCGTCCACCAGCAGAATGCGGCCTTGATGCTCAGTGGCAGATTCCATTTTTCCTACGCTCCATAGTGATTGATCTTGGGTTAGTCCCGGAAAAATCGGGCAAGTTGCATGGTTGATTCTGAACGATGCGAGCCATAGGAGGGTAGCTCTCTCCTGCCTTAACGGCCAATCCATTGATTTTGTTGAGTTTTTAAACAATCACCGATTCGCAGGGGTAACCCCGCGTACATTTCTGACATCCAGGACGTGCTCTCAATTCCATAAGAATGAAATCTCCTACGAAATAATCGTGCATTCCGCACGACCGTATACGACCCATCGTGCAGGATGCGTCCGTCGCTGAATTTTAACTACTTGTAACCTATTGATTTTATTGAATATTTTTCAATGAAAAAACTGGCATGCAGCCTGCAATAACTCATTCAGCCCGGGCAGATTCCACTGCCCCAACCGAATAAGAGTGAGGAACCCAGGATGACTCGCCAACGTGCCGCCCAAGTGCGTATCTCGCCACTGCATATCCAGCAAGGCCTGTTTGGCGTGCTTGCACTGTTGATCACCCTGATCGCCTGCCAGCAATACCTGAGCTGGGAAAACAGCCAGAAGCCTGAGCCGCTGATCTCGATTCAACACAGCACGCAGACGCACTTCAGCGCCGTCAGCAGCAGTCAGGCCGAAAGCGCCTCGATGCGCATGATGGATGTCGATCAGCCGCAGCCGCTGGATCAACTGCCACGTGAAGAGCGCTGGGTTTTCTGACAAACCAACGAATTCGGGCGCCTGGCGCCAGGACACGCAATATCCCTAAATAGAGAAGTAAGGAGAATCACCATGTTGAGTTGGGCAATTACATTCTTGATCATTGCCATCATCGCCGCCGTCCTGGGCTTCGGTGGTATCGCGGGCACCGCCACGGGTATCGCCAAGATTCTCTTTGTCGTGTTCCTGGTGATGTTCATCGCTTCCTTCTTCTTTGGCCGTCGCGGCCGAGGTTAACGATGATTGCGTTAAAGACACTGGCAGCCGCCCTGCTTCTGGGCGGTAGTGCCATGGCGATCGCGGCCAATGATGGCCAGGCGCGGGTCAACGAGCTGCTCAGCTCCGACCCGCAATACCGGGAAACCTGGCAAGGCGTTGTGAAGCATGAAGAGCGCCTCCCGGAATGGGTGATGAACCTGTCCGGTACGCCAGAGCAGCAGATGAATGCCGTGACCGAAGATGGCGATAAGTATCTGGTCGGCCCGCTCTGCGAATCCGCAGACAAGTGCCTCAACCACCGCTTGATCGTAGCGTTCAGCTTCGACAAGAAAGATGCCTACGCCATGCTCGTCGATGTGCCCGAAGGACTGCCGGCCGACAAGTCGCCAACGCGACATGCCACTTACCGCTTCCTCGGCAAACCGGATCAGGGCATGCAGAACCTGTTGATGGAAACGCTGAAGAAAGATCCGAACTGGTACTGATTCGAACATGAGGGCAGCGCCCCGCTGCCCTTTATTGCGCCTGCCCGAGGAAGGCTGGCGCATGACCAGGGGGCCGGGACGTTCTGACTGTTGCAGGGTCGGAGTGACCTACGGGTACAGGGAGTGCCTGCGCGAGGGCCGGGTCAGGGTAAAAGCTGCGACGCAGGTTCGCCGACCCTCAGCGGTTCGACGGACTTGCGCTGAGCTTTGCGCGATACAAAACATTGATCCAGAGCGTCCTGCTCGCCTTTTTATGGTTCAGACTGCGCGCGAAAACATTTCGCCGTGTTTCCTGGCGACCGTATATCGAGAAAGAGCCCCTTTAAACTGTGGGACTTCTAGTCTGCAAATGTAGGCTTTTTCCTGAATTTTTCGATGAATTCACTCGTTCAAAAAACAACCAACCTAAGCTGAAATGGCCGGTTCACGGCACTTATGCCGGCTGAAATGTCGTAATCGAACCGCTTGGGACGTCAGTTTCATTTAAAAAATCTCATGCCGATTCGGCATAGGGTAGGCGTTTACGGCATTAGACGGCGCAACCTTGCATCGGAATAGTTGCGCCTTTTTTCGCCTGCCGAAGAGCCGTAAATACGCGCTTCGGGGCACCTTATACGGAGGCAGATGCACAGACTTTTCCGCTAAAGAGCGTTCCAGTTGCTGCATGTGCCTGAGTCAAACGCAAGTAAGGGTAAAGATAATGAAGAAGGCAAAACTCAGCCTCGCCTGGCAGATCCTCATCGGTCTGGTTTTAGGGATTGCAATTGGTGCGTTGCTCAACCACTTCAGTGCCGAAAAAGCCTGGTGGATCAGCAACGTCCTGCAACCGGCAGGCGATATCTTTATCCGTCTGATCAAGATGATCGTGATTCCGATCGTCATCTCCTCCCTGATCGTCGGCATCGCCGGCGTGGGCGACGCCAAGAAACTCGGGCGTATCGGCCTGAAGACCATCATCTACTTCGAAGTCGTCACCACCATCGCGATCATCGTTGGCCTGCTGCTGGCCAACCTGTTCCACCCGGGTGCCGGCATCGACATGAGCACCCTGGGCACCGTGGATATCTCCAAGTACCAGGCGACCGCCGCCGAAGTACAACATGAACACGCGTTCATCGAGACCATCCTCAACCTGATCCCGTCGAACATCTTCGCGGCCATGGCCCGCGGCGAAATGCTGCCGATCATTTTCTTCTCCGTACTGTTCGGTCTCGGTCTGTCGAGCCTGCAGTCGGATCTGCGCGAGCCGCTGGTGAAGATGTTCCAGGGCGTCTCGGAAAGCATGTTCAAAGTCACCCACATGATCATGAACTACGCCCCGATCGGCGTTTTCGCCCTGATCGCGGTGACCGTGGCCAACTTCGGTTTCGCCTCGCTGCTGCCGCTGGCCAAGCTGGTGATTCTGGTTTACGTCGCCATCGCTTTCTTTGCTTTCGTGGTGCTGGGCCTGATCGCCAAGCTGTTCGGCTTCTCGGTGATCAAGCTGATGCGCATCTTCAAGGATGAGCTGGTCCTGGCGTACTCCACCGCCTCCTCGGAAACCGTGCTGCCACGCGTCATCGAGAAGATGGAAGCCTATGGCGCACCGAAAGCCATCTGCTCCTTCGTGGTGCCGACCGGTTACTCGTTCAACCTCGACGGTTCGACCCTGTACCAGTCGATCGCAGCGATCTTCATTGCCCAGCTGTACGGCATCGACCTGTCGATCAGCCAGCAACTGCTGCTGGTGCTGACTCTGATGGTCACCTCCAAAGGCATCGCCGGCGTACCGGGCGTGTCCTTCGTGGTGCTGCTGGCGACCCTGGGCAGCGTTGGTATCCCGCTGGAAGGCCTGGCCTTCATCGCCGGTGTCGACCGCATCATGGACATGGCCCGTACCGCACTGAACGTGATCGGCAACGCCCTGGCGGTACTGGTTATCGCACGTTGGGAAGGCATGTACGACGACGCCAAGGGCCAGCGCTACTGGAACTCCCTGCCGCACTGGCGCAGCAAGGAAAAACTGCCGGCTGGCGAAATCTCCAAGAACTGATCGCTGAACCTCTGTAGGAGCTGCCGCAGGCTGCGATATTTTGATCTTGCTTTTAAAGATCGCAGCCTTCGGCAGCTCCTACAGGTGATTGAGGCAAGCCTTACCGACAAACCCCGGCGCAATCCGGGGTTTGTCGTTTCTGGCGACCCCGCTATCATTCGCCGCATCTTCCGGGGGATTTGACTGATGCTTAATGGCCTGTGGCTTGGCTTCTTCGTCGTGGCAGCAATATCTGCGCTGGTGCAGTGGCTGGTCGGCGGCAACGCCGGGATTTTCGCAGCGATGGTGGAAAGCATTTTTGCCATGGCCAAACTCTCGGTCGAGGTCATGGTCCTGCTGTTCGGCACGCTGACCCTGTGGCTGGGCTTTCTGCGCATCGCCGAGAAGGCCGGGATCGTCGAATGGCTGGCCAAAGTCCTCGGGCCGCTGTTCCTGCGGCTGATGCCGGAAGTCCCGGCGGGGCACCCGGCGCTCGGTCTGATTACCCTGAACTTCGCCGCCAACGGCCTGGGCCTGGACAACGCCGCCACACCGATCGGCCTCAAGGCCATGAAAGCGCTGCAGGAGCTCAACCCCAGCGCGACCATCGCCAGCAACGCGCAGATCCTGTTCCTGGTACTCAACGCCTCGTCCCTGACCCTGTTGCCGGTGACCATCTTCATGTACCGCGCCCAGCAAGGTGCACCGGATCCGACCCTGGTATTCCTGCCGATTCTGCTGGCGACCAGTTGCTCGACTATTGTCGGCTTCCTTTCGGTGGCGTTCATGCAACGCCTGCGCATCTGGGACCCGGTGGTGCTGGCTTATCTGATTCCCGGCGCGCTGATCCTCGGCGGCTTCATGGCGCTGCTGGCGACGATGTCGGCCACGGCGCTGGCCGGGCTGTCGTCGATCCTTGGCAACCTGACGCTGTTCGGCCTGATCATGCTGTTCCTGGTGATCGGCGCATTACGCAAGGTCAAGGTCTACGAGGCGTTTGTCGAGGGCGCGAAGGAGGGCTTTGACGTCGCCAGGAACCTGCTGCCGTATCTGGTGGCGATGCTCTGTGCGATTGGCGTACTGCGCGCATCCGGAGCGCTGGACTTTGGCCTGGACGGCATCCGCCATCTGGTGCAGTGGGCCGGTTGGGACACGCGCTTTGTCGACGCGCTGCCGACGGCGATGGTCAAACCGTTCTCCGGCAGCGCCGCCCGGGCGATGCTGATCGAGACCATGAAGACCTCCGGCGTCGACAGCTTCCCGGCGCTGGTGGCGGCGACGGTGCAGGGCAGTACCGAAACCACGTTCTATGTGCTGGCGGTGTATTTCGGTGCAGTGGGCATTCAGCGCGCAAGGCATGCCGTTGGATGCGCGCTGCTGGCCGAACTGGCCGGCGTACTCGGCGCCATCGGCGTCTGCTACTGGTTCTTCGGCTAACCTACAAAGGCTTCGGGCGACCAATTTCTCTGTGGCAAGGGAGCTTGCTCCCGCCGGGGCGCGAAGCGGCCCTGAAAGATGGGGCTGCTACGCAGCCCAGCGGGAGCAAGCTCCCTCGCCACAAAAGCAATGTTGATCGATCAGGGTCTCTGAAGGGCGACTTTCTGGCCTTGATCTACCGCCCACGCAACAACCTTGGCCGTCAGCCGATCACTGGCCTGTCCAAACCCGGCAACGACCGCTGGCACCTGCACATCGCTCAGCGGTTGGCGCTCTTCAAAGCGCCGACTGGCGAGAATCTTCTGGTCATAGCCGCGCACCAACAACGCATCGACGCGCACCACGACGCTGGCCTGATTGCCCTGATACTCGGTCTGAAACGCCTGCAAGTTGCCGCCCAGTTCCAGATCCGCAGCGAAGTTGCTGTCATCGGTGCTGAGCAATGTCACCCGACCATCGCGGGCAAAACCATCGAGCAGCCGATTACGCACCAGCACCGGCGCCGGATCGCTCCAGCGCGAGGCTTTGTAGCTGCTGATCACATCACCCTGTGGAATCACCGCGATGTTCGGCCGGTTCAGCGCTTCGCTGGCCTGCAATTTGTTCAGGCGCAGCGACCAGTGCTGGGTCGCCGCCGAACTGGCCGGGGCGGGCGCTTGCGCAGCGGGCAGGCGATAGACGTCCGACGGCTCGGCCTTGGGCAGAATCGAGCACGCCGAGAGCAGGGTAAAACTGGCGAGAAAGGCGAAGTGAGTCAGCTTCATGGGGTGAATTCCTTGTTCTTGTCACTGCCCAGCAGGTAGCCGCTGGGGTTGGCCTCAAGGCGTTGGGAAATGCCGCGCAGCGAGGTCAGGGTTTCGCGCAGTTCGCGGATCGCCGGCGCCAGCCCATTGAGGCCCTGCAGGCCGTTGTCGAGGGAGTTCTGGTTTTTGCTCAGCAGGCCGTTGATGGTGGCGCTGCTCTGTTCCAGCGACTTCATCGCCTGCTCGGCACTGCCCAGCGCCTGCTTGCCCTGATCGTTGAGCAGGCCGTTGGCGTTGCGCATCAGTGCCGAGGTTTGCTCGAGCATGCTGCCGGCTTGCTTGCCGACGCTCGCCAGTTGCTGCATGGCCTGACGCAAGTCGCCGCGCTGATCGTTGATCGAACCGGTGGTCTGTTCCAGATGCGCCAGGGTGTTGCTGACGCGCTCGACGTTCTCCGGGGAAAACATCTGGTTGGCATTGTTCAACAGGGCGGTGACGCCGGTCATCAGGTCGTTGCTGTCGTTAAGCAGCCGGGAAATGGGCGAGGGCGCCGCGACGATGGTCGGCAATTCGCCGTCGTGTCCGCGCAGTTTCGGACTCTCCGGAGTGCCGCCGCTGAGCTGGATGATCGAAGTGCCGGTGATCCCGGCCAGCGCCAGTTTGGCCTGGGTGTCTTCCTTGACCGGGGTGTCACCACCCAGACGAATCCGCGCCAGCACCCGGCGCGGGTCTTTCGGGTCGAGGCGCAAGCTGACCACGTCACCGACCTTGATCCCGCTGTACTGCACGGGGCTGCCCTTGGACAGACCGCTGACCGCCTCATTGAAGACGATTTCATAATCCTTGAACTCGCTGTCGACGCTGGACTTGGCCAGCCACAGACCGAAGAGCAGGGCGCCCGCCACGACAATTACGGCGAACAGACCGATCAACACATGATGGGCTCGGGTTTCCATGTCAGACCTCGTTGAGCAATTTGGCGGCGTCCAGCGCCGAGCGGCCACGCGGGCCGTGGAAGTATTCGTGAACCCACCCGTCATCGGTTTCCGAGACCACGTCGATCGGACCGGCGACCAGTACCTTCTTCTGCGCCAGCACCGCCACCCGGTCGGTGATGGTGTAGAGCGTGTCGAGGTCGTGGGTCACCAGAAACACGCTCAGGCCCAGCGCATCGCGCAGGGTCAGGATCAGTTGATCGAACTGCGCCGCGCCAATCGGATCGAGGCCGGCGGTGGGCTCGTCGAGAAACAGGATGTCCGGATCCAGCGCCAGAGCCCGGGCCAGCGCAGCGCGCTTGATCATCCCGCCGGACAGCGACGCCGGGTATTTGTCCGCCGCCGACAGCGGCAGCCCGGCCAGCGCCAGCTTCACCGCCGCCAGGTGCTCGGCGTCGTTGCGGCTCAGACCGGCGTGTTCGATCAGCGGCAGGGCGACGTTTTCGGTCACCGTCAGCGAGGAAAACAACGCGCCTTTCTGGAACAGCACGCCGAAACGCCGCTCGACCAGTGAGCGCTCATGCTCGGACAGGCTCGGCAGGTTCTGCCCGAACACCTTTACGTTGCCTTCGCTGGGCCGGCGCAGGCCGACAATGCTGCGCAGCAGCACCGATTTGCCGCTGCCGGAACCGCCAACCACGGCGAGGATTTCGCCCTTGTACAAATCCAGATCGAGATTCTCGTGCACACTCTGGCTGCCAAAGCGATTGCACAGGCCACGGACTTCGATCACCGCCTCCGAGGGCGCACGGGATAAACGACTCACCAGCCTATCTCCATGAAGAACAGCGCAGCCACCGCGTCGAGTACGATCACCACGAAAATCGACTGCACCACGGCGGACGTGGTGTGCGCGCCGACCGATTCGGCGCTGCCACTGACCTTGAAGCCTTCCAGGCAACCAATGGTCGCAATCAGGAAGGCAAACACCGGCGCTTTGACCAGACCAACCAGAAAGTGCTGAATGCCGATGTCGCTCTGCAACAGCGAGAGGAACATCGCCGGCGAAATCCCCAGCGACACCGCGCACACCACGCCGCCACCAATGATCCCGCAGAGCATCGCCAGAAACGTCAGCATCGGCAGCGCCACCAGCATCGCCAATACCCGCGGCACTACCAGCAGCTCCATCGGATCGAGGCCGAGGGTGCGGATTGCGTCGATCTCTTCGTTAGCCTTCATCGAACCGATCTGCGCGGTAAACGCGCTGGCGGTGCGTCCGGCCATCAGGATTGCCGTGAGCAGCACACCGAACTCACGCAGGAAGGAGAAGCCCACCAAGTCCACGGTAAAGATCGTCGCACCGAAACTGGCCAGCACCGTGGCACCGAGAAACGCCACCACCGCGCCCACCAGAAAGGTCAGCAGCGCCACAATCGGCGCGGCGTCGAGGCCGGTCTGTTCGATGTGGGCGACGACGGGGGTGATGCGCCAGCGCTTGGGCCGCAGCAGATTGCGGGCAATGGTTTCGAGGATCAGGCCAATGAAACCCAGCACTTGCAGGGTATCCTGCCAGACCGTTTCCACCGCGCGCCCGATGCGGGTCAGCAATTGCACGCTGACGCTGACTTCCGGCTCCTTGATCGGCACACAGAAGTCGGTCAGCGAGCGATACACCGTTTGCAGCAGCGCGCGGTCAGCCTGGGAAATCGTACAGTCGGGGTGTTCGGCGGAGCGGCCCAGACGCTCGGAACCGAGCAGCTCCACCAGCAACGAAGCGCCCGCAGTGTCGAGGGCACCGAGGCTGTTGAGGTCGACCACGGTGTTGGCGTCGTACTGGCCGGTCAGTTGTTCGGTCAGGTGCTTGAGGTCGGCGTAATGGGCAAGCGTCCAATCCCCGGAAACCCGCAGGCGGGCAGGGCTGATTGACGTGTCCAGCTGGGCATTACCGCTCATTGAGCTGCTGATCATAAGCTCCGTGCTTGTTCGGCTATTAAGCGAACTAACGTAATAGCACGAACCGGATTACTTTTCTTTGATCGCTGTGCTGTCTGTCACTTTGAAACGCAGCACGCCGATCACCTGACCGTCTTCAGTCAGCACCCGCACCTGCCACTTGCCCGCCGGGTTACCGGAGAAGTTCTGCTTGTGCGTCCAGGCCCGGTAGCCTTCCTTGCGCCCGCCGTGGATGTCGAGGGCGATGCGATCGACCTCTTTGCCGTCGAACTGCCACACATGGTAGATGCGTTCATCCAGCCCGCGCGGCGCGTTGATTGCGGTGTAGGCGTAGAGACCGCCGTTGCGGATCTGCTCGGCGCTGACCTCGTCGAGGCTGGCGCCAGGCGTGCGGTCCTGCAACTGCGTGCTGATCGCCACGTCGGTCATCCACAACGTCGCCGGCGGCACCCACGAGCGCAGGGTCCAGCCGACCGCGCCGATGCCGACGGTGATGCACAGAATGGCCAACGCGTTGCGCACGGTGCGGATCGGGAAGATCGACGCCAGACTCGGGAACGACAGCACCACCGCCGTACCCAGTGCCCATTTGAAACTCTGCGCGGTGGTCAGGTGCATGATCACCGGCAGCGCGGTGAGCAGGGCGGCGAACAGGGTCAGGGTATGCAACGCGAGAAACGCCCAGCGCCGTGGCGCCAGCCATTTGTAGTAGAGCGGGTCGACAATCGAGATCAGCGCGGCGATGCACAGCAGGCCGGTGAAGATCAGTTGGCCGCTGTTCCACGTCGTCGTGATGAAGAAGAACGGCAGGACGAAAAACAGACTTTCCTGGTGGATCATCTGCGTCGCGTAGCGCAGCAGCGGCTGGGGGATTTCCCGCTTGAAGATGCGCGTGAACAGCCCGGTCAGGGTGTTTTCCAGCATCAGCCAGATCCAGCTGAGCAGCATGATGATGGTGATCCAGCTCGCCAGCCCTTGCTGGCGATCGACCAAAATGAAACTGCCGACCCCGGAGATGAAACCGCCGAGCGCAATGACCCCGGGATAGCGCTTCATCAATTCGAGGATGCGCTGGATCAGCTGGGGTATTTTCGGCATGTGGGCGGTTCACGACTGGATGAGAAAAAACCTCGACAGAGTACCGCCCGCCGGGCGAGGTGGCGAGGCTCCCGGTCAGTAAAGCCTCTTATTTCTGTGGCGAGGAGCTTGCTCCCGATCGACTGCGCAGCAGTCGCAAAACCTCAGTGCGCGGTGTTCCTGAAACATCTGAGTCGTCGGTATTGGGTCTGCTTCGCAGCCCAGCGGGAGCAAGCTCCCTCGCCACAGGATTCTCTTCATCCTTCGTCTTTGTGTTTGTCCCGGCGGTGCAGGCGCCAGCCGATCAGGATCAACAGCAGAACCCCGAGACCACCGGCAATCAGCCACAAAACTTCATCATCACTGAGCAACGGCTTCTCGATCCGCAGATACCCCGGCTGCAACAGCAACTCGCGCATGGCCTTGTTCGCCGTTTCCAGGGTCACGCCTTGCAACTCGCGGGCGGGGTTGGCAAAGCGCCCGTCCTCGTAGTCGCCGAGCGCGCTCCAGTAGTAGTCCGCCATGGCGCTGTTGCCCTGCACCGCCCAGGCCTGATGGGCGATGGCGGCCTGTTTGATCCGGGCGAAGGTGTCGGGGTCGAGGCCGTTTTTCAGCAGGTCGGCCTTGAGGTCTTCCAGCACCTGTCTGGCCTCGACGAGATCATCGCGATCGACATCGGCATTGAGGCTCATGAAACCGACCCCGCCGAACACTTCGCGCTCGGCCCACGGCCCGTAGGACAAGCCATGGTTCAGGCGAATCTGCCGGTACAGTGCCCAGTCGAGGTAGTCCTTGAGGATGTCGAAGGTCTCGTCGTACTGATCGTCGAGCATCGGCTCCGGCACCAGCCAGTGCAATTTGGCGCTGTCGCCGATGAAGCCGCGGGTGAGGGTGCGTTCATGGGCGGCGCTGGTGCGGATGTCCGGCAGCTCACGGTGCTCGGCCGGATCCACCGCTTCGAGCGCGCCCCAGGTGCGTTCCAGATAGGCCGGCAGCAGTTTGTCGAGTTCACCGACGACGATCAGCGTCATGTTGTTCGGCGCGTACCAGGTCTTGCGCACCTTCTCCAGTTGCTCCTGGGTCAGGTGCCCGACCTCGGCGCGTTGCGGGCATTTCAGGCCCAGCTCCACCGCCAGTTGATTGCTGGCGGTGTGGCCCAGGTCTTGGCGGTCGAGAAAACGTTGCAGACGCGTGTAATGGCCACCGTCCTCGCGCTCGACCACACGTTTGGCGGCGTTGATCGCATTGTCGTCAATGCGGGTCTGGGTCAGCAGACCGAGCAGCAGGTCGAGCACTTTGCGCTGATTCTTCGCCGGGGCTTCGATGACGAACGTGGTGTCGGCGTTGCTGGTGAACGCGTTCCACTCACCGCCCAACGCCTGCATGCGCTCCTCAAGGCCACCTTCGCCGGTGGCATCGACACCGCTGAACAACAGGTGCTCGAGCAAGTGCGGCAGCTCTTTTTCATCGCAATCGAAATCGTCGAGGCCGACGCCGACCACCAGACGAATTGCCACATGCCCGCGTTCAGTGCCGGGTTTGAGCAACAGCTGTAATCCGTTGGGCAGCGCATAGCCTTCGACCTGGAAGCGATCAACGGCGAAGGCGGGCAGGGAACCGAGCAACAGACAGGCGAACAACAGGCAACGCATAACAGGCTTCCGTACGGCTGATTTGGAGATCCGTGTCGTCAGTCAGGGCTCCATCGCTGGCAAGCCAGCTCCCACAAGGATTTGCGGCGCTCACAAAACCCTGTGGGAGCTGGCTTGCCAGCGAAGGCGTCCGTGAAGCTGAACTCTGAGTTACTGACTGACCCCAGCCCCAGACGTTCAAGGCGAATGCGTAATGTCTACCATATCGTCTGCTTCCAGCGCCCCGGTATCCGCCGTTTCCAGCACCACATAAGCACTGCTGCAAAACAGCGAATTCAAGCGCTTCATATCCGCAATCAGCTCCAGGTGCAGCGAACTGGTTTCCAGACTCTGCACGATCTTACGTTGCAAACGGCTGACATGGGCGTGGGCCAGACGCCGTTCCTGTGCGCGAAAGCGACGTTTCTCGCGCAACAGCTGACGGGCGCTTTCCTTGTCACCGCTGAGGAACACCGACAGGCCCAGGCGCAAGTTGGCGATCAGTTGCTGATGCAACCCGGCCAGATCCTCCAGGCCTTCTTCGGAAAACGACCGACGCTGGGAAGTCTTCTGCTGCTGCACCTTGCGCAGCATGCGTTCAATCAAGTCGCTGGCCAGTTTCAGGTTGATCGCCAGTTCGATGGTCTCCGCCCAGCGCCGACTGTCCTGCTCGCCGAGATCTTCGCGGGGCATTTGCGCCAGGTACAACTTGATCGCGCTGTATAGCGCTTCGACGTCATCGGTCAGACGACGCATCTCCTGGGTCACGGCGGTCTGCTTGCCACGCAACACATCGAGCATCGCGTCGAGCATGTTGTCGATCAGATCGCCCATGCGCAGGGTCTCACGGGCCGCGTTGGCCAGCGCCAGGCTAGGTGTCGACAGTGCCGTCAAATCAAGGTGACGCGGCTTGGCGGTGCCGTTGACTTCCGGGCGCTCCGGCAGCAACCAGGCGCACAGCCGCGCCATCGGGGCGACGCTGGGCAGCAGGATCAGGCAGCGCGCGGTGTTATAGAGCAGGTGAAACCCGATGACCATTTCCTGCGGGCTGAAGTCGAGCCCGTCCATCCAGTGCACCAGCGGATCGAGCACCGGGATGATCAGCAGCAGACCGATCAGCTTGTAAAGCAGGCTGCCCAGCGCCACTTGTCGGCCTGCTGCGTTCTGCATGCTGGTGCTCATGAACGCCAGCACGCCACTGCCGATGTTGGCGCCGATCACCAGGCCGATCGCCACAGGCAGGCTGATCACGCTGGCGCCGGCCAGCGTCGCGGTCAGCAGCACAGCGGCGAGGCTGGAATAGGAAATCATCGCGAACAACGCACCAACCAGGGCGTCGAGCAGAATGTCGCCAGTCAGCGAAGCGAAGATCACCTTCACACCTTGGGCGTGGGTGATCGGCGCGGCAGCTTCGACGATCAGTTGCAGGGCGAGAATAATCAGCCCCAGACCGATGCTGACCCGGCCCATCTGCCCGAGGCGCGTCTGTTTGCGCGACAGAAAGAAAATCACCCCGAGGAAAATCAGCAACGGCGACAGCCACGACAAGTCAAAGGTCAGCACCCGCGCCATCAGCGCGGTACCAACGTCGGCACCAAGCATGGTCGCCAGCGCCGGGGTCAGCGCCATCAGGCCCTGACCGACAAATGAAGTGACGAGCATGGCCGTGGCGTTGCTGCTCTGCACCATCGCGGTGACGACGATGCCGGCGACGAACGCGAGCCAGCGTCTGGACATGTTCTGGCCGATCACATGCCGCAGATTGGTGCCGTACACCCGCAGGATGCCGGTTCGGACGATATGCGTACCCCAGATCAGCAGGGCCACGGCAGACAGCAAATTGAGCAGGGTGAGCATGCAGACCCCCTGTAGTAGCAGCGCCCCAGAGGGGCAAGTGGACGGCACCGCGCGGTTTCTACGTCTTGTACTTAAGCTGTAGTCGGCTAACGGACTGGGCGCCAGCATTGCACAGCTAAAGTGCGGATTGAAACAAAAGTGTCATGAAAATGGCTTTATCCACAACCCGCGCAATCACCCAAATCCCTTTGGGAGCTGGCTCGCCAGCGATGACGGCAGCACTGGCGACATTGATGTTGCCTGACACGCCACTATCGCTGGCAAGCCAGCTCCCACAGGGTTTGTGTACGAGCTCAAAATCCGCTGGAAAAAAAACCTGTGGGCGTCTGGCAAGCCAGCTCCCACAGGTTTTGTATTGCTATCGGACTACCGGGTTACTGCCCCGGCACATCCTTGCGCAGCTTCACCGGGTCCTGCTGTTTTTTCTTCCTGGCGATCGCGGTGCGCATCTTGATGTTGATCGCTTCCACCGCCAGCGAGAACGCCATGGCGAAGTACACGTAGCCTTTTGGTACATGCACATCGAACGCTTCGGCGATCAGTACGGTACCGACCACCAGTAGGAACGACAGCGCCAGCATCTTCAGCGACGGGTGCTTGTCGATGAATTCGCTGATCTTGCCCGAGGCCGCCATCATCACCAGCACGGCAACGACGATTGCCGCGACCATCACCGGCACATGGGAGACCATGCCGACGGCGGTGATCACCGAATCCAGCGAGAACACGATGTCGATGATCGCGATCTGGATGATGGTGTAGAGGAAATTGCCGCCCTTGCCCGAAGGCTCGTCGCCGCTTTCGTCTTCGCCTTCGAGCGCGTGGTACATCTCTTGCGAGCTCTTCCACAGCAGGAACAGGCCACCGAAGAACAGGATCAGGTCGCGCCCGGAAATGCCCTGGCCGAACACCACGAACAGGTCGGCGGTGAGGCGCATGACCCAGGTGATCGACAGCAGCAACAGGATCCGCGTGATCATCGCCAGACCCAGGCCGAAGATCCGCGTGCGCTGCTGCATGTGCTTGGGCATGCGGCTGACCAGGATCGAAATCATGATGATGTTATCGATGCCCAGAACGATTTCCAGGGCGGTCAGAGTAAAGAAGGCAACCCAGATTTCGGGGTTGGTCAGCCAATCCATGTGTATTCCTTTGAGCGAGTGTTAAACCATGACGCCAGCAAGCAGCTGGCGTCATGGTGAGTGAATGCCGTTACATCGTGCTGAACAGCGGGAATGTCCCCAGCAGCAAGGCGGCCACCAGTATGCACAGGCAGACCAGCACTGCCCACTTCAGGGTGAAACGCTGGTGGTCACCGAACTCGATACCGGCCAGCGCCACCAGCAGGTACGTCGACGGTACCAGCGGGCTGAGCAAGTGGACGGGCTGACCGACGATCGAGGCACGGGCCATTTCCACCGCGGTGATGCCGTAATGGCTGGCCGCTTCGGAGAGCACCGGCAACACGCCGTAGTAGAACGCGTCGTTCGACATGAAGAACGTGAACGGCATGCTTACCAGCGCCGTGATTACCGCCAGGTACGGGCCGAGGAAGTCCGGAATCACTGCCAACAGACTTTTCGACATGGCATCAACCATGCCGGTTCCGGACAGGATACCGGTGAAGATACCCGCCGCGAAAATCAGACTGACCACCGACAGCACGCTGCCGGCGTGGGCCGCCACGCGGTCCTTCTGCATTTGCAGGCACGGGTAGTTGACGATCATCGCGATGCTGAACGCCACCATGAACAGCACCGGCAGCGGCAGCAGGCCGGCGATCAGGGTGCACATCAGCGCCAGGGTCAGCAGGCCGTTGAACCAGATCAGCTTCGGACGGCGGGCATCGGGGAACTGCGAGACGCTGATTTCGCTGTGATCGATCTCGTCGCCGATCAGGTGCAACTCGCCCAGACGCGCACGTTCACGTTTGCCGTAGAAGTAGGCAATGATCAGGATCGCCACCACACCGGCGGCCATCGCCGGGATCATCGGCACGAAGATGTCCGACGGGTCCACATGCAGCGCACTGGCGGCGCGGGCGGTCGGGCCACCCCACGGGGTCATGTTCATCACGCCACCGGCGAGGATGATCAGACCGGCCATGATCCGCGGGCTCATGCCGATGCGGCTGTACAGCGGCAGCATGGCGGCCACGCAGATCATGTAAGTGGTCGCGCCGTCACCATCGAGGGAGACGACGAGCGCCAGCACGGCGGTACCGACCGAAACTTTCAACGGGTCGCCCTTGACCAGTTTGAGGATCTTGCGCACGGCCGGGTCGAACAGGCCAGAGTCGATCATCAGGGCGAAGTACAGAATGGCGAACATCAGCATCACGCCGGTCGGCGCAAGCTTGGTAATGCCTTCGAGCATCATCGGGCCGATCTTCGGCGCGAAACCACCGAACAGGGCGAACAGGATCGGGATGATGATCAGGGCGATCAGCGCAGACAGGCGCTTGGTCATGATCAGGAACATGAACGTGATGACCATGGCAAAGCCAAGGAAAGTCAGCATGGGATTACTCCAGGCGTAGCGCGGCTAATTGAGTGAGCGGATCGCAGGGGATCAGCGCAGAACGGGAAGCACGAGACGTACGGGCGGAGTTTCAGCGAGAAGGCGGGCTACAGAGGACATCAGAATCACCATTGTTGTTGTTAATTGGGCCTGACGTGCGAGCGATCACACGCGTTGGCCAACCGGTCTGTTGCCGGTAGTGGCGGCGATCCTAATCGGGCAACCTTTCAGCTACCTTTCGTTGACCGGAAAACAGACAGGTCCAGCGGCCGCATCGCGCCCATCCAGATCGCGTGCTCGGTGTGATCGAGCAAATCGTCGCCGGTGTCGGGGTGAAGGAACACCACCAGGCCCTTGCGATTGAGTGCCAGCCACGGCAATACCTCGCCGATCATCTGCGGGCCGAAGGCCAACTGGCAGCTCCAGTCAGGGTGCGGGCCGACCGGGCGTTCATGAACGCGGCCCATCTTCAATGGAAACGACTGCGCGGCTTGCTCACACAACGCGCGTGCCTGATCGATGGTGTCGGCATCGAAATAGATGTGGGCGTGGTAGCCCTTGATCGCTGGCATCTGAAACCCTCGCAAATCGGTTCGAACCCTGGGCGGTGCCCATATGTCACACGCCATACAAGGGATTATAAAAAGGATCAGCCATGAAAAATGCCGAAACCCCGACGGTGAAAGTGGTGCTCTATGGTGCCATGGCCAGCCTGGGCGGTGCGTTGATGGCTGAGTTGCTGCGACGCCAGCACGAAGTCATCACGATTCTCGACGATTTGAACGTACTCGCGCCACGTCCCGGCCTGCGCACCAAAAGCGGCGATTTGTTCGATGCCGAGCGGGTCAAGCAAAGCGTAGCGGGCAGCTCGGCAGTGATCTGTCTGCTGGACGCGCCGGGCTTGCCGTTCAGCAGCGACCATGTGGAAAGGTCCGTGGTGCTCGGGCCGGTGGAACAAGTGCTGGCGGTCGATGCGCTGGTCGACGGCCTGCAAGCGGCCAATGTTTCACGGCTGTTTCTGGTGGGGAATTTTGCCGTGCTCGACGAGCCGGAACTGGACGACGGCCTGCAACGCCACGCCGCCGAAGAAATCCGCGAAGCCCTGCAGAGCAGTCCGCTGCAGTGGACGCTGGTGAACGCACCTCATGGCGTGGCGGGGCTGACCATCGAGCATTTCAGCCAGGTCGGCGGCAATCTTGAGCCAGGGCTGGCGGAGCCGCTGGAGCGGCTGAACCGGGTCGCGGTGGGGATTGCCGATGAGCTGCGGCTGAACCTGCATGTCGGGCAGCATGTGAATTTTGTGGCGACGTCGGATACGTAAAAGATCGCAGCCTGCGGCAGCTCCTACAGAGAGTTGTTTTTGATGTTCAAACCGCAATCGACGGCAGCGCCACCCCGGCAAGGGATTCGGCGCTGCTGGCCTGCTCGGCCATCAACCAGTCTACAAACTGCTGAATCAACGCGCCCCGGCGTTTGCGTTGCGGCAGCACCACGTAATAACCCAGGCGCGACAACGTGGTCTCGGCGATCGGCCGACACAGCAAGCCTTGGCTCAGCAAGTTATCCACAAGGTGGCGCCAGCCGATGGCCACGCCTTGGCCGCCAATCGCCGCTTGAATCAACAGCGTGTAGTTGTCGAAGCGCAATTGCCCCGGTGCCGGCGGGGTGCTGATGCCCAGTTCGCGAAACAGCCCGCTCCAGTCAAACCAGTTGCTGCTGTTTTCCCCGCGCAGATGCAGCAGCGGAAACTCCAGCAACGCCTGGGCAGGCAAAGGCAGGGCGCGCTCCTTGAGCAGTTGCGGGCTGCACACCGGGAACACTTCTTCGCTGAACAGCCAATGGCTTTCGCCCTGTTTGAAGCGCCCGTCACCAAACAGGATCGCGACATCGATGTCGGTGCGCAGCATGTTGTGGTTGCGCTCGCTGGTGACCAGGCTGACATCGACGTTCGGATTGGCTTCATGGAAGCGGTGCAGGCGCGGCATCAGCCAATAGGCGGCAAAGGCGAAATCGGTGGCGACCTGCAATACCTCGTGTTGTTGCTGCGTGCTGATCGCACTCAATCCTGCGTCAATATGCTGCAAACCGAGCTGAACCTGCTCGAACAGGATCGCGCCGCCCTCGGTCAGTTCAATACCGCGATAGATCCGGTCAAACAGTCGTGCTCCCAGCTGTTCTTCCAGACGCTTGATCTGCTGGCTGATCGCTGGCTGCGTGGTGCCCAGCTCAACCGCCGCCGCAGTAAAACTGCGGTGACGGGCCGCCGCTTCGAAGGCACGTAACAGATCGAGTGACAGATTGCCGAGGGCTTCATACATAAGCTGTGCTTATCCTAGTCATTGTCCGGGGCGGGCTTTACCCGACAGAGCATGGACTCCATGCTCGATCGCAGCAATGTCGCATAACTATTCACTATGGAATGCCGCGATCACATGAAGCGCAAGAACATTCTTTTCATCATGGCCGATCAAATGGCCGCGCCAATGTTGCCGATCTACGGCCCGTCGCCGATCAAACTGCCGAATCTTTCGCGCCTCGCCGCCCAGGGCGTGGTGTTCGATGCCGCTTACTGCAACAGCCCGTTGTGCGCGCCGTCGCGTTTTACCTTGGTCAGCGGCCAGCTGCCGAGCAAGATCGGCGCCTACGACAACGCCGCCGACTTTCCCGCTGACATTCCGACTTACGCCCACTACCTGCGCCGCCTCGGCTACCGCACCGCGCTGTCAGGCAAGATGCATTTCTGCGGCCCGGACCAATTGCACGGCTACGAAGAGCGTCTGACCAGCGACATCTACCCGGCCGACTACGGCTGGGCGGTGAACTGGGACGAACCGGACGTGCGCCCGAGCTGGTATCACAACATGTCGTCGGTATTGCAGGCCGGGCCGTGCGTGCGCACCAATCAGCTCGACTTCGACGAAGAGGTGGTGTTCAAGGCCCAGCAATACCTGTTCGACCACATTCGCGAGGACGGCGACCAACCGTTCTGCCTGACCGTGTCGATGACGCACCCACACGATCCATACACCATTCCCAAGGCGTTCTGGGATTTGTACGACGATGCGGATATCCCGCTTCCGACGACGCCTGATCAACATTCCCTCGATCCACATTCGCAACGCCTGCTCAAGGTCTACGACCTGTGGGACAAGCCACTGCCTGTGGATAAAATCCGCGATGCGCGGCGCGCATACTTTGGTGCTTGCAGCTATATCGATGCCAACGTCGGCAAACTCCTGAAAACCCTTGAAGATTGTGGGCTGATGGACGACACCGTCATCGTCTTCTCCGGCGACCATGGCGACATGCTGGGAGAAAAGGGCCTCTGGTACAAAATGCACTGGTTCGAGATGGCCGCTCGCGTGCCCCTGTTGATAAGTGCACCCGGTCAGTTCAAATCGGGCCGTGTCAGCTCGGCCGTCTCCACCGCCGACCTGTTGCCGACCTTCGTCGAACTGGCCGGCGGCAGCCTGGAACCGAATCTGCCGCTGGACGGCCGCTCCCTGGTGCCGCATCTGCAAGGGCAGGGCGGGCATGACGAAGTGTTCGGCGAATACATGGCCGAAGGTACGGTCAGCCCGCTGATGATGATCCGCCGCGGCGCCTACAAATTTATCTACAGCGAAAGCGACCCTTGCCTACTCTTCGATGTGCACAACGACCCGCGTGAACTCGAAGAACTCAGCCAGTCACCGCAACATCGCCAACTGTTCGACGATTTTCTCGCCGAAGCGCGGGCCAAATGGGACATGCCGGCCATTCACCGTGAGGTCCTCGCCAGCCAGCGCCGTCGTCGTTTTGTCGCCGATGCCCTGACCATCGGCAAGCTGAAGAGCTGGGACCACCAGCCGCTGGTGGACGCCAGTCAGCAGTACATGCGCAACCACATCGACCTCGACGATCTGGAACGCAAGGCTCGTTATCCACAACCCTGCCAAAACCAATAATGTAAGGGGAAGTCCATGCGCAAGTTATCCACAGTACTGACGATAGGCCTGCTGGCTCTGGGCAGCGCGTCGGCATTTGCCGAGCAAAGCTGCGAAACGGTGAAAATGGCCGACCCGGGTTGGAGTGACATCGCCGCGACCAACGCCATCACCGGGTTTCTGCTGGACGGCATGGGCTACAAGGCCAAGGTCGACACCCTCGCGGTACCGATCACCTTCGGCGGTCTGAAGGACGGCCAGGTGGATGTCTTTCTCGGCAACTGGATGCCGGCGCAGCAGGGCTTCTACGACAAGTTCGTCGCCACCGGTGACGTCACGCAACTGGCGAAGAACCTCGACGGCACCGAATTCACCCTGGCCGTCCCGGATTATGTGTGGGATGCCGGTGTGCATGACTTTGCCGACCTGAACCAATACGCGGACAAATTCGACAAGAAAATCTACGGCATCGGTTCCGGCGCGCCCGCGAACATTTCGCTGCAGGAAATCATCAAGAAAAACGACTTCAACCTTGGTCAGTGGAAGCTGATCGAATCCAGCGAACAAGCGATGCTCGCCGAAGTCTCGCGGGCCGTGAAGAAGCAGAAATTCGTCACCTTCCTCGGCTGGACCCCGCACCCGATGAACGTGCAGCTGAAGATGCATTACCTCAAGGGCGGCGAGAAGTATTTCGGCGACACCGGCAGCGTCTACACCCTGACGCGCAAGGGCTACGCCGAGGCTTGCCCGAACGTGGGCAAGTTGCTGACCAACCTGTCGTTCACTCAGGACATGGAGAACAGCATCATGGCCGAGGTGGTGAACAAGAAAGTCAGCAATGCCGATGCGGTGAAGGCATGGATCAAGGCCAATCCGGCGGTGCTGGACAAGTGGCTGGAGGGGGTGAAGACCGTCGATGGCAAGGATGCTTTGCCAGCGGTGAAGGCCAAACTCTGATCCAGTCCAACCCGCTTCTTGTAGTGAGGGGATTTATCCCCGATGGGCCGCAAAGCGGCCCTTAAATCTGAATTCACGGTATGTCAGATCTACCGCGACTAGTGGATTCAGGGCTGCTTCGCAGCCCATCGGGGATAAATCCCCTCACCACAATGACCGTACTGTCCTGTTAGGCTTTACCTGAAACCCCAACCGCGAGGACCCATGGCCCTGCCCAGTCGCCACTCACTTTTCCCCTTCCTGACCTGGCTGCCGCGGCAAACCCGCGCCAGTGTCGGCCGGGATCTGGTCGTTGGCCTCAGCGGCGCCATTCTCGCGCTACCGCAGTCGATCGCCTACGCGCTGATCGCCGGCCTGCCCCCGGAATACGGCCTCTACGCCGCGATCATCCCGGTGCTGATCGCCTGCCTGTGGGGTTCGTCGTGGCATCTGATTTGTGGCCCGACTGCAGCAATTTCGATTGTGCTGTATGCCAGCGTCAGTCCCTTGGCCGTGCCCGCGTCACAGGACTACATCACGCTGATCCTGTTGCTGACTTTCCTTGCGGGAATTTTTCAGTGGCTGCTGGGGTTGCTGCGCTTCGGCGCTTTGGTGAATTTTGTCTCGCATTCAGTGGTGCTCGGTTTCACCCTCGGCGCGGCAGTCGTGATTGCCATCGGCCAGTTACCCAATCTGCTGGGGCTGGACCTGCCGGCCAAAGCCACGGCGCTGGCCAGTCTGATGGATTTGTTGAACCACCTCAGGGCTGTGGATAAACCCTCTTTGCTGCTCGGCCTGGCCACCGTGGTGGTTGGCGTGGTGCTGAAACAACTGCTGCCACGCTGGCCGACGTTGTTGATTACGTTGGTGTTGGCCAGCCTGCTGGTGTGGCTGTGGCCATCAATGTTCGGCCATGTACATCGGGTCAGCGCCTTTGTCGGGCGCTTGCCGCCGTTCAGTGGCTTGCCACTGGATCTGGACCTGATCCTGCGCTTGCTGCCGAGCGCGGTGGCGGTGGGCATGCTCGGGCTGGTCACCAGCCTGTCGATTGCCCGTTCGATTGCCGCGCGTTCGCAGCAGTTGCTCGATGCCAATCAGGAAGTCCGCGCGCAGGGTTTGTCGAACATCGTCGGGGCGTTCTTTTCCGGATCGCTGTCAGCCGGCTCGTTCACCCGCTCGGGCCTGAGTTACGAAGCGGGTGCCTGCTCGCCGCTGGCCGGGGTGTTTTCGGCGATCTGGGTCGCGCTGTTCGCGATTTTCGGCGCCGGGCTGATTTCGCACATTCCCATTCCCGCCATGGCCGGGAGCATTCTGCTGATTGCCTGGGGTTTGGTGGATCATCGCGGGATCCGCTCATTGCTGCGGGTCAGCCGCGCCGAGTTCGTGGTCATGGCGCTGACCTGCCTCGCTACGCTGCTGCTGGAATTGCAGACAGCAATCTATGCCGGAGTGCTGGCGTCGCTGTTCTTCTACCTCAAGCGCACCTCGCAACCGCGAGTGCAGCATTGGCGCGAGGGTGAGGAGGACGTGCTGCGGGTTGGTGGCTCGATCTTCTTTGGCGCCAGCCATTACCTGCAAGTGCGCCTGCAACGGCTGCACGGCACGCGGGTGGTGATCGAAGCGCAGCAGATCAACTTCATCGATTACTCGGGAGTGGAAATGCTGCATCAGGAGGCGCGGCGCCTGCTGCGTCAGGATCGCAGCCTGACCCTGCGCCGGGCGCGGCCGCAGGTGGTGGAGGAATTGCGCAAGCTGGAAGGGCCGGAAAAATGCCCGATCCGGTTTGAGGACTGACCTGCCGGCCATACCAGACCTCTGTGGCGAGGGAGCTTGCTCCCGCTGGCGGCGCAGCAGCCCAAAGCCGGTTGCGGGCGCTTCGCACCCGAGCGGGAGCAAGCTTGCTCGCCACAAAGACTCTGTTATTGCGCCAACTGGCGGCGTAGCTCGGCCAATACCGGCGCCGTATCCGGGCGCACCCCGCGCCACAGGAAAAACGCCTCGGCAGCCTGTTCAGCCAACATCCCCAGACCATCCATCGACACCGCCGCGCCATGCTCGCTGGCCCAACGGCAGAACGCGGTCGGTTCCTTGCCGTACATCATGTCGTAGCACAGGGTCTGGCCCGGCTCGATCAAGCTTGCTGCAATCGGCGGCACGTCGCCGGTGAGGCTGGCGGAGGTGGCATTGATGATCACGTCCACCGGCTCCTGCAACCAGTCGAAACCACTGGCCGACACTGGCCCCAGATCACAGAACAACTCCGCCAGCAGCTCGGCTTTGTCCACCGTACGATTGGCGATGATCACCGACGCCGGTTTTTCCGCCAGCAACGGCTCCAGCGCGCCACGCACCGCGCCGCCGGCGCCGAGCAGCAGAATGCGCTTGCCGGTCAGGCTGAACCCGGCATTCACCGTCAAGTCACGGACCAGACCGGCGCCGTCGGTGTTGTCGCCCAGCAGCGAACCGTCGGCCAGTTTGCTCAACGTGTTCACCGCACCAGCGCGTTGTGCACGGGCGGTCAGGCTGTTCGCCAGACGATAGGCCTCTTCCTTGAACGGCACGGTGACGTTGGCGCCACGACCTTCCTGGAAGAACGCCGTGGCGCAGGCACTGAAGCCGTCCAGCGGCGCCAGCAGGGTGGTGTAGTCCAGGCGCTGCCCGGTCTGTTCGGCGAACAGTTTGTGAATCATCGGCGACTTGCTGTGGCCGATCGGGTTACCGAATACGACGTAACGATCCATCAACAGTCCTCAGGCCTGGGCCAACCAGTCGCGGTCTTGCAGGAAGTAGTCGGTCAGGCGCGCTTCCTCGCTGCCGGGCTCGGCTTTGAAGTCATAGGCCCAGCGCACTTGCGGCGGCAGCGACATGAGAATCGACTCGGTACGCCCGCCCGATTGCAGGCCGAACAGCGTGCCACGGTCGTAAACCAGGTTGAATTCGACGTAACGGCCACGGCGGAATTCCTGGAATTCACGCTGTTTGGCGCTGAACGCCTCGTGCTTGCGGCGCTGCACGATCGGCAGGTAAGCGTCGATGTAGGCGTCGCCGATGGCGCGCATGAAGGCAAAACTGGTGTCGAAGTCCCACTCGTTCAGGTCATCGAAAAACAGGCCGCCGATGCCGCGCGGTTCGTGCCGATGCTTGATGTGGAAGTAGGTGTCGCACCACGCCTTGTAACGCGGATAGACGTCCGCCCCGAACGGCGCGCAGGCTTGCTCGGCGACGCGGTGCCAGTGGATGCAGTCTTCTTCGTTGCCGTAATACGGGGTCAGGTCGAAGCCGCCGCCGAACCACCAGACGGGTTCTTCACCTTCCTTCTCGGCGATGAAAAAGCGCACGTTAGCGTGGGACGTTGGCACATGTGGATTGTGCGGGTGAATCACCAGCGACACGCCGAGGGCTTCGAAACCGCGACCGGCCAGTTCCGGACGATGGGCGCTGGCCGACGGCGGCAGACCGCTGCCGAACACGTGGGAAAAGTTGACGCCACCCTTTTCGATCACCGCACCGTTCTCGATCACGCGGGTGCGGCCGCCACCACCGGCAGGCCGGCTCCAGGCGTCTTCAACGAAGCGCGTACCGCCGTCCTCGGTTTCCAGCGCGGCGCAGATGCGGTCTTGCAGGTCGAGCAGATAGGCCTTTACGGCGTCGGTGCGGGTCGTCATGGCTTCACCTTGAATCGGGCATAACTACGCGCACGCCCCGCAGGCAGGGGGCGGCGCAAATGGGCGCGTAGCATAACACCGCAGGCAAGCGTGCCGCAGTTGACGAAGATCAAGCAGGGGAGTTGGATAGGGGGCTTACAAACGACCCAAGGAGAGCAGGCAGATGGCAAAGCGTATCCAGTTCCGTGCCCATGGCGGTCCCGAAGTGCTCGAGTATGTTGACTACCAGCCCGCCGCGCCCGGCCCGAATCAGGTCCGGGTGGCCAACAAGGCGATCGGCCTGAACTTCATCGACACCTATTACCGCAGCGGTCTGTATGCCCCGCCAGCCTTGCCGTCCGGTCTGGGTGCGGAAGGTGCCGGCATCGTCGATGCGGTGGGCAGCGACGTCACCCGGTTCAAGGTCGGCGACCGCGTCGCCTACGGCAGCGGCCCGTTGGGTGCCTACAGCGAGTTGCACACCCTGCCCGAAGCCAATCTGGTGAAGCTGCCGGACGAGATCAGCTTCGAGACCGCTGCCGGGGTCATGCTCAAGGGCCTCACCGTGCAGTATCTGCTGCGCCAGACCTATGAACTCAAGGGCGGCGAAACCATACTGTTCCACGCCGCTGCCGGGGGTGTCGGTTCGCTGGCCTGCCAATGGGCCAAGGCGCTGGGCGTGAAACTGATCGGTACGGTCAGCTCGAAGGAAAAAGCCGAACTGGCCAAGGCCAACGGCGCCTGGGCGACCATCGATTACAGCCACGAAAACGTGGCAGAGCGGGTGCTGGAGCTGACCAATGGCCAGAAAGTCCCGGTGGTGTACGACGGCGTCGGCAAGGACACCTGGCTGACCTCGCTCGACAGCGTCTCGCCGCGCGGACTGGTGGTGAGTTTCGGCAACGCCTCCGGTGCAGTGGACGGGGTCAATCTGGGGATTCTCGCGGCCAAGGGTTCGCTGTACGTGACCCGGCCAACCTTGGCGACCTACGCCAACAACGCCGAGAACCTGCAGCGCATGGCCGACGAACTGTTCGAGATGATCATCAGCGGTAAGCTCAAGGTTGACATCAGCCAGCGCTATCCACTGGCTGATGCGGCGAAGGCGCAGACCGAACTGTCGGCGCGACGCACCACCGGCTCGACCATCCTGCTGCCCTGATCCACCTTCGGCGGCTTGCCAGTCAGGGTTGCAACTTCCTGGCTGGCAACACCGTTCGAACGCGTTCAACACCTCGGCAGATGACACTCCTGCGGTTTCTGCACCAAATGGCCAACCGTCGCGTGATCCGGCGGTTGAACCGCCGCGAGGATTTGCCGCCATTCGGCTGACACCACCCAGTAATCGCCGCGTGCGCGCTGTTCGATGTGCAGCGCGTTGGAGGCGATCGGCATCAGCCCGAATCGCTGGTAAAAGCGCAACTGTTGCGATCTGCACAACGCGGTCACGCCCTTATAGCCGCGTTTGATGGCCCATTCGGTAGCGGCTGCCAACAGACCATTGACCGCGATCGGTAGCTGATGGGGTGTGTAGGAGATCAAGCGGCTGAATTCGACATGGCGCGACAGCGCCGCCGTGGGAGAAACGTGTTGCTGCGCCAGCGATACCCATTCGAACGGTGCCGGAGTCGCCCTCAATACCGCCAGCAGTTGATCGTGGCGATACAGCAGAAAGTGAGTACTGCGCGACTTTATCGCCAGTCTGGTTTCGAGCATCCGCGCCCGTGAAGTCAGCATGTAATGCTGCAGCCGAAGCCGAAATTGTCGATCGATAAACCGGTCGAACTCCTGAGTATCCGCCCCCGCCTCAAGCGTCACGATGCGACACCCGTCATGGTGACTCTTCAACGTCACCTGAAGCGCCCGCAGGTAATCCGTGAGTTGCAAATTCGTAGTGTCCATTCTTTCTCCGCAGACCTTAACTTATCGAAGTGTTTCAAGTGCAGGGAAAGGATGGTTGCTTTTGGCAATTCCGCCACGCCAGAAAATCTGATAATCAGGTGGGAAATATCAATGAATACGGACACTTGGCGACTTTTCCGACATGGAAAACAGCGTCATTGCAGGATGAATCGCAGGCACGCGTAGTCCTCCTCGCCAGTCAGGCGAGGAGGACTCATGGTTAAGGCTTTCGACGCAGGATCAGTCGGGACGAATGACCTTGCCGGTTGCCAGATCGCGGATCACGCTGGGGTTCTTGCGCCCCCCCAATTGGCCGCCGAGGATCAGATCGATCTGCCCACGGAAATACTGCTCGACGCGCAACCGCGTGCGCGCCGCCGGCCGCCCCTGCGGGTTGGCCGAAGTCGAGATCAACGGCCCGACCATCGAGCACAGATCGCGCACCTGCGGATGATCGCTGACCCGCAAAGCCACGGTGTCATGCACGCCCGTCACCCATTCCGGCAACAGGTTCTGATGCGGCACCAGCCAGGTGTTCGGCCCCGGCCAGGTGCTGGCCATACGGTCGATCCATTCTTGCGGGAAATCTTCGAACAGGAAGTCGAACTGACGGATATTGTCGGCGACCAGGATCAGGCCCTTGTCCACCGAACGGTTCTTGATCGCCAGCAGCCGATCCACTGCCTCTTCGTTCCACGGGTCGCAACCCAGCCCCCAGACGGCTTCGGTTGGATAGGCAATCACCGCCCCGGCGCGAATCTCTCGTGCGGCTTGTTGCACACGCCAACTGTTGACCATGAAAAAACTCTCCGCAAACAGGTTTTGCGCAGTTTACCGATCTTCCCTGTAAAACCTAGCGTGTCCTGGCCAGCCAGCGACCGTTTTCACACACCGCACGGCCGTCCATTTCCAGTTCGGTCAGCGCCGCCAGCACTTTGGGCAACGCCCAGCCACAGCTGTCGGCCAAAGCCTCACTGGTGTGCGGCGCTGCATGCAGCAAGGCAAGCAACGGGTGTCCGGCCTCCGGCATCTCTGTGGATAAAGGCAGCTGCTGCCAGCCGCGCAGGGCTTCGAGGATGTGTTCGATGGTTTCCACCAGCACCGCACCGTCGCGTATCAACTGGTGACAACCACGCGCGCCGGGGTGGTGAATCGAGCCAGGAATCGCATAGACCTCGCGACCCTGTTCCGCCGCCAGTCGCGCGGTGATCAGCGAACCGCTGGCGACACTGGCCTCGACCACCAGCACGCCAAGGGACAGACCGCTGATGATCCGGTTGCGTCGGGGAAAATTGCTCGCCGTCGGGCCGGCGTCCAGGGGAAACTCTGAAAGCACCGCGCTGCCGGAGGCGATCATTGCATCGGCAAGGCGTCGATTGCGCTGTGGATAAAATTTTTCCAGCCCCGTGCCAAGCACGCCGACGGTTTGTCCGCCGACGTCCAGCGCCGCTTGATGGGCCGCCGCATCGATACCCAGCGCCAGACCACTGCTGATGACAAAACCGGCCCCGGCCAGGCTACGGGAAAACGCTGCGGCGGTGTCCATGCCCGGACGTGAAGCGCGGCGACTGCCAACCATCGCCAGTTGCGGTTTTTCCAGAATCAGCGGATCGCCGGCCACAAACAACAGCGGTGGCGGGTCGGGAATCTGCGCCAGCAGCGCCGGGTAATCTGCTTGATCCCACATCAGCACATGCTGCTGCGGCTGCTCTAGCCAGCGCAACGCATGGCTCGCGCCATCACGCACTTCGCAACTGCGCCGAGCGTCACTGCACGCCGCCGGCAAACCCAGCGCACGCCAGGCACTGCCCGGCGCACTGATGGCTTTTGACGCCGAACCGAAGGCTTCAAGCAGCTTGGCAAAACGTTTCGGGCCGATTTCCGGCAAGCGGTGCAGGCGCAGACGCGCTTCCAGTTCCGCAGGGGAAATGGAGGTACTGGCAGACAGCATCATGGATCATCCTTGATCGTTATAAGTCCCGAACCATTCGGAACAAGCTGTGGATAACTCTGTTGGTAACTTGTTAAGCCTGCTAAGGATTTCGCACCTTGTCGAGCACCGCCAACGAGCGTGATGCGTTGAGTACGAGGCCGTAACTGAGCTTGTCGTAGGTGCGGAACACCATCAGCAGACCGGCCCGTTCGTCAGGAATTTTCAGCGGCTGGCCGGTGATCCGGTCACGCACGGTTTCCCCGGTTTTCATCACCACCAGCACATTGCCTTCGGCGAGGCCGTCGCGCCTGCCCTTGTTCAGGGTGACCACGTCCATTACGCCGATCTGCGTAACGCCGCGCGGCACGTCGATGATCAGTCCATTGATGTGGGTGCTCGGGGCGCTGGGCATGAAGGTCGAATTGACCGAGCGCTCTTCGCCGCTGAACAGGCGGTCGCCCAGACGCACTTCCTGAGTGGTGCGTTGCAGGGCGAGGGTGGCGACGTCGCCTTCGGTGGCGACGATTTCACCGCCACCGATATCGTCGGCGTTGATCCCCAGGAACTCCTTGGTCTGCGGGTCGGTATAGACCTTGCCCTGGCGGAAGATGCCGTACACCGGCTGATTCGGGTCGAAATGCCCGCGAGCGAAGATTCGGTCACCGGTGCCGCTCAATACGCGCTCGGCATCGCCGGCGACGATGTACGGCGCCTTGTCGAAGTCCTCGACCTTGTCGACGATGCGGTTGCTCAGCAGAAAGCTGTTGATCGATTTCAGCGGAATGCTCGGAATGGCCTCGGCCACCGGGCTGGTGCGGATGCGTGGCGACAGCTTGATGGTGCCCCGTGACTCGCCGCGCTTGAGGCTCAGTTGCGGCTGGCCGTTGACGTAACTGAGCGTCAGCGTGTCGCCGGGGTAGATCAGGTTGGGGTTTTCAATTTGCGGATTGGCCCGCCACAGCTGTGGCCATTGCCAGGGCTCGCGCAGGTATTTGCCGGAAATGTCCCAGAGGGTGTCTCCCGAAACCACCGTGTATTGCTGTGGAAAACCATCCCTGAGTTGCACTTGCCCTTGCGCAGCCGCGGCCGTAGCCAGAAGCAGCAGGGCGAGTAGTGTTTTCCTCATGCAGCGAATCCCTTTATCATGTGCGTTCGCGTGAACCGTCAGAGCCCCCGTGGCTCGCTACTGCAAATTGCATTAGCTACGCTTCACAACGGTAGCCTGCATCTTCGGACCTGCCAGGCCATCGACCCGACTTTACTCAATACGTGCAGCAATCAGCCTATGGCCATTTTAAACATCCTCGAATTCCCGGACCCGCGTCTGCGTACTATCGCCAAGCCTGTGGCTGTAGTGGACGACGAAGTGCGTCAGTTGGTCGATGACATGTTTGAAACAATGTATGAAGCGCCGGGCATCGGCCTCGCCGCGACCCAGGTCAACGTGCACAAACGTATCGTCGTGATGGACCTTTCCGAAGACCGCACCGAACCCCGGGTGTTCATCAACCCCGAGTTCGAATCGCTGACCGACGAGATGGATCAATACCAGGAAGGCTGCCTGTCGGTGCCGGGTTTCTACGAAAACGTCGACCGCCCGCAGAAGGTCAAAATCAAGGCACTGGACCGCGATGGCCAGCCTTACGAACTGATCGCCGAAGGCCTGCTCGCGGTGTGCATCCAGCACGAGTGCGACCACCTCAATGGCAAGTTGTTCGTCGATTACCTGTCCACGCTCAAACGCGACCGGATCAAGAAGAAACTGGAAAAGCTGCACCGCCAGAACGCTTGATGCCCCTCTTCAAAGGCTTGCTGCGGCAAGCCTTTTTCTTTTTATGAGACTCCTTTCATGACTGAGCCACTGCGCATCGTTTTTGCCGGCACCCCGGAATTCGCCGCCGAACATCTCAAGGCCCTGCTGAACAGCCCTTACGAGATCGTTGCGGTCTACACCCAACCGGATCGTCCGGCCGGTCGTGGGCAAAAACTGATGCCGAGCCCGGTTAAGCAGTTGGCGCAGGAAAATAATATCCAGGTGTTGCAGCCGCCGACCCTGCGCAACGCTGAGGCTCAGGCTGAACTCGCCGCACTGAAGCCGGACTTGATGGTGGTGGTCGCCTACGGCCTGATCCTGCCGCAAGCCGTGCTGGATATTCCGCGCCTGGGCTGCATCAACAGCCACGCTTCGCTGCTGCCACGCTGGCGCGGTGCGGCGCCGATCCAGCGCGCCGTGGAACACGGTGATGCCGAAAGCGGCGTAACCGTGATGCGTATGGAAGCGGGCCTCGACACCGGACCGATGCTGCTCAAGGTCGTGACCCCGATCAGCGCCAACGACACCGGCGGCACGCTGCACGACCGCCTCGCCGAAATGGGCCCGCCCGCCGTGGTCCAGGCGATTGCCGGTCTGGCTGCCGGAACCCTCGAAGGCGAAGTGCAGAACGACAAGCTCGCCACTTATGCCCACAAACTGAACAAAGATGAAGCGCGTCTCGACTGGAGTCGTCCGGCGCTTGAGCTGGAGCGTCTGGTGCGTGCTTTCAACCCATGGCCGATTACCCACAGCACCCTCAACGGCGAAGCGCTGAAGGTATTGGCCGCGACGCTGGCTGAGGGCAAAGGCGCACCGGGTGAAATCCTCAGCGCCAGCAAGGACGGCCTGATCGTCGCCTGCGGTGAGCAGGCACTGTGCCTGACCCGCCTGCAACTGCCCGGCGGCAAGGCGCTGAACTTCGCCGATCTGTTCAACAGCCGCCGCGAGAAATTTGCCGTTGGCACTGTGTTGGGTGCTGCGGTGGACGCGCAATGAACCCGCGTCTGGCCGCCGCCAAGGCACTCGCCGCCGTGCTCAGTGGCAAGGCGTCGTTGAACAGCTCCCTGCCAACGCAAATGGACAAGGTCGAAGACCGCGATCGCGGTTTCACCCAGGATCTGGCGTTCGGCACTGCGCGCTGGCAGCCACGGCTGTCGGCACTGGCGGAAAAGCTTTTGCAGAAGCCGTTCAAGGCTGCCGACGCCGATGTCGAGGCGCTGCTACTGGTCGGTCTCTATCAATTGCTCTACACCCGCGTGCCGCCGCACGCGGCGATCGGCGAAACCGTCGGTTGCGCCGACAAGCTGAAAAAGCCGTGGGCCAAGGGATTGCTCAACGCCGTGCTGCGCAACGCCCAGCGCGAAAGCGAGACGATTTTCGCGGAACTTGAGCGCGACCCGGTGGTGCGCACCGCCCACCCGCGCTGGCTGCAAAAATCCCTGAAAGCCTTCTGGCCAGAACAGTGGGAAGCGATCTGCGCCGCGAACAACGCGCATCCGCCGATGATCCTCCGGGTCAACCGCCGGCATCACAGCCGCGACGCCTATCTCGGCATGCTCAGCGACGCTGGCATCGCTGCCACGCCGTGTGTTTACAGCCGCGACGGCATCGTCCTCGAAGCCGCCACCGACGTGCGCAGCCTGCCGGGTTTTGCCGCAGGCTGGATCAGCGTGCAGGACGAAGCCGCGCAACTGGCCGCCGATCTGCTCGATCTGGCGCCGGGCCAACGGGTGCTCGACGCCTGCTGCGCCCCCGGTGGCAAAACCTGCCACATCCTCGAAGCCGAACCGGCGCTGGCCGGTGTGGTGGCCGTGGATCTGGAAGCCAAACGTCTGGTGCGCGTAAAGGAGAACCTTGATCGGCTGGGCCTGAGCGCCGAACTGATCGCCGCTGACGGACGCGATACCGCAGCATGGTGGGACGGCAAGCCGTTCCAGCGCATCCTGCTCGACGCGCCGTGCTCGGCCACCGGCGTGATCCGCCGCCATCCGGACATCAAGCTGACCCGTCAGGCCGACGACATCGCCGCCCTCGCGCAACTGCAAGGCGAGCTGCTCGACACCCTGTGGAAAACCCTCGAAGTCGGCGGCATTTTGCTCTACGCCACGTGCTCGACCTTGCCAACCGAGAACACCGACGTCATCGCCGCGTTTCTCGAGCGCACGCCGGGTGCCCGCGAACTGGATCTGGCGACCACCGCCGGGATCAAACAGCCCCACGGTCGCCAACTGCTGGCCCAGCAGGGCGGGCATGACGGGTTCTACTACGCCAAGCTGATCAAGATCGCTGCCGCGCGCGGCTAAACGGATTCAACGGAGTGACTGGATGAAAATCATCATCCTCGGCGCGGGGCAGGTCGGCGGTTCGCTGGCCGAACACCTGGCGAGCGAAGCCAACGACATCACCGTGGTCGACACCGACGGCGAACGCCTGCGCGACCTCGGCGACCGTCTCGACATCCGCACCATTCAGGGCCGCGGCTCGCTGCCGTCGGTATTGCGCCAGGCCGGCGCCGACGATGCCGATATGCTCGTGGCGGTGACCAACAGCGACGAAACCAACATGGTCGCCTGTCAGGTCGCGCACACGCTGTTCCACACCCCGACCAAGATCGCCCGGGTGCGCGAAGCGTCCTACCTCAATCGCGAAGAACAGCTGTTCCAGAATGAAGCGATTCCGGTCGACGTGCTGATCAGCCCCGAGCAGGTGGTGACCAACTACATCAAGCGTCTGATCCAGCATCCGGGCGCGCTGCAAGTGATCGATTTCGCCGAAGGCCAGGCGCAACTGGTGGCGGTGCGCGCCTATTACGGCGGACCGCTGGTGGGTCAACAACTGCGCCAGTTGCGCGAGCACATGCCGAATGTGGAGACGCGGGTCGCGGCGATTTTCCGCCGTGACCGGCCGATCCTGCCGCAGGGCGATACGGTGATCGAGGCCGACGACGAAGTTTTCTTCATCGCCGCCCGTGAGAATATTCGCGCGGTGATGAGCGAAATGCGCCGTCTCGACGAAACCTACAAGCGCATCGTGATTGCCGGTGGCGGGCAGATTGGCGAGCGTCTGGCCGAGGCCATCGAAAGCCGCTATCAGGTAAAGATCATCGAGATGAACCCGGCACGCTGCCGCTATCTCTCCGACACCCTCGACAGCACCGTGGTGTTGCAGGGCAGCGCCTCGGACCGTGATCTGCTGCTGGAAGAGAACATTGCCGACGCCGACATCTTCCTCGCGCTGACCAACGATGACGAAGCCAACATCATGTCGTCGCTGCTGGCCAAACGGCTGGGGGCAAAGAAGGTGATGACGATCATCAACAACCCGGCGTACGTCGACCTGATCCAGGGCGGCGACATCGACATCGCCATCAGTCCGCAACTGGCGACCATCGGCACTTTGCTCGCTCACGTACGGCGTGGCGATATCGTCAGCGTGCACTCACTGCGTCGGGGTGCGGCGGAAGCCATCGAGGCGATTGCCCACGGCGATGCGAAGTCGAGCAAGGTCATCGGCCGGCCGATCGAGAAAATCGGCCTGCCGCCGGGCAGCACGATTGGCGCGATCATCCGCAACGAAGAAGTGATCATCGCCCACGACGATACGGTGATCGAAACGGGTGACCATGTGATTCTGTTCCTTGTGGATAAAAAGCATATCCGCGATGTGGAGAAGCTGTTTCATGTGGGGCTGAGCTTCTTCTGATCCTGAATGAGCGGTGCCTTCATTGGCCCCATCGCTGGCAAGCCAGCTCCCACAGGTTTTTCGGTTGTTCACACATGTGATGTGCACCCGAGATCCTTGTGGGAGCTGGCTTGCCAGCGATGGCGGCACCGCAGATCTTTCTGACGCACTAGAAAAGGACTCCACCCATGCTCGAATCCCTGGAAAAAATGCTCGCCAAGGGTGTGGATAACTCATTGCTGCGCTTCGGCCTGGGCAAGGGTTATCTGGATCTGGGGGAGAACGCCAAGGCTGCCGAACATTTTCAGCGCTGCGTCGGCTTCGATCCGAAGTACTCGGCGGCGTGGAAGTTATTGGGTAAGGCCCAGCTTGCACTGGGCGAGCACGCCGCCGCGCGGCAGGCGTGGGAGCAGGGTCTGGAAGCTGCCCGCGCCCATGGCGACAAGCAGGCGGAGAAGGAAATGACCGTGTTTCTGAAGAAGCTCGACCGCCAGGCGCAATAAGCTAGAGATAGCGCAGGCCAATGCCCTCGGCATCCACCGTCACCACTTCCATTCGCACCCGTGGCGCGCCGGTGGGCAAATCCTGCACCTGGCCATAAACCACCGCACCCTTGGGCAATGACGCCAGACGCGGATGCTGCACATACACGCCGGTGGCCGACAGATTGCGCGTCTGGCCCAGACATTCACCGAAGCTGTCGTGGGTGATCTTGATGCGGAAGGATTTGCGTTGTTCGGACATCTTTATGCGCCCTTGAATGAACGGGGTTGTGGATAAGCCGCGGAAGCAAGATCAAAAGATCGCAGCCTGCGGCAGCTCCTGCAGGTTATCCACAGAGTGTGCCAACTTGGTCAGTACCAGCGCGCTTCGCCCGGTGGACGTTTTTTGAAGCGCTTCATGCTCCACATGTATTGGCTTGGATACGCGGCAACGTAGCGTTCAACGACTTTGCTCATCGCTGCACAGGACTCCTCGGTATCGGTGCTGTACATGGCTTCCGGCGCCGCCTCGAGGATCACTTTGTAGCCGGAACCGTCCGGCAGACGCAGGGCGTGCAGGAACACGCCGACCGCTTTGCCGCCGGCGAGCATGTTCGGCACGAATTTGCTGGTCAGCGCCTGGGTGGCGAAGAACGGCACGAAAATCCCGGCGGATTCGGCCGGTTCCGGGTCAGCCGGAATGCCCACTGCACCACCTTTGCGCACTTCCTTGATGACGCTGAGGATGCCTTCCTTGGTGGAGGCAGCGACCTTGTTGCCCAGCTGCACGCGTTGCTTGCGCAGTAATTCATCCACCGCCTTGAGCTTCGGCGGGCGGTAGAAAATGATCGGTTTGCACTGGCTGCAATAGAAGTGGTTGAGCACTTCCCAGTTGCCCAGGTGGCTGGTGATGCCGACCACGCCTTTGCCCGAGGCCAGCGCCTCCTTGAGGATGTCGAGGCCTTCGACTTCGCGTACCAGATCGATTGAACGCTGGGCCGGCCAGATCCAGGCGCAGGCGCTTTCGGTCAGGGATTTGCCGATGTCTTTCAGGCTCTGGCCGACCAGACGCTCACGTTCGGCCGGATCCATCTGTGGAAAACATTTGGAAAGGTTGATCCGCACCACGTCGCGGGAACGGTTGGGGGTTTTCCACATGATCCAGCCGATCGCCGAACCCACGGCCTGCACGGCCCGCCATGGCAGCAGGGCAAACAGCCGCAGAGCGCCTACCAGCAAGGCGCCTTTAAACTTTTCCACAGGTCACTCCTGATCTTGTGCTGTGCGCGAGGCGGCCATTCTAACCGCCGTTGACCAACTGCGCGTAGCGGTCGCAGTCCTGAGTGTGATCCATGACCATGCCCGAGGCCTGCATCAACGCGTAGCAAATGGTCGGGCCGACGAAGGTGAAACCGGCCTTTTTCAGGGCCTTGCTCATTGCCAGCGCTTCGGCCGTGATCGCCGGGACTTCGCTGCGATCCTTGAAATGATTGATGATCGGGCGATCGCCGACAAACGACCAGAGAAACGCCACCGGGTCTTCCAGCGCCAGCCAGGCCTGGGCATTGCGCCGGGCGGCATTGAGTTTGAGACGGTTGCGGATGATCCCCGGATCGAGCATCAATTCAGCGATTTCGGCGTCGCTCATCTGCGCCACACGCTGCACATCGAAGCCGTACAACACCTCGCGGTAGCGCTCGCGTTTGCGCAACACGGTGATCCACGACAGCCCGGCCTGGAACCCTTCGAGCAAAAGCAACTCGAACAAACCCTGCGCATCGCGTAGCGGCGTGCCCCACTCCTGATCGTGATAAGCCATGTACAGCGGATCTTCGGTACACCAAAAGCAGCGTGGCATAAGGCTCCAGGGGGTGGAGGTGCGACTGAATCGGGTATACTCCCGCTCTTTAAATCGCAGCCCAAGAAACAGGTGAATTTCGTGAGCCAGCCTACGCCAGCCGTGCGTACCTTCCAAGACTTGATCCTCGCGCTCCAGCAATACTGGGCCGAGCAAGGTTGTGTGGTACTTCAGCCCTACGATATGGAAGTAGGCGCCGGCACTTTCCACACCGCGACCTTCCTGCGCGCCATCGGCCCGGAAACCTGGAACGCCGCGTACGTGCAGCCAAGCCGCCGCCCGACTGACGGCCGCTACGGGGAAAACCCGAACCGTCTGCAGCACTACTATCAGTTCCAGGTGGTGCTGAAGCCGAACCCGGACAATTTCCAGGAACTGTACCTGGGCTCGCTCAAGCATGTCGGCCTGGACCCGCTGGTCCACGACATTCGCTTCGTCGAAGATAACTGGGAATCGCCGACCCTCGGCGCCTGGGGTCTGGGCTGGGAAGTCTGGCTCAACGGCATGGAAGTGACTCAGTTCACTTACTTCCAGCAGGCTGGCGGCATCGAGTGCTACCCGGTGACCGGCGAGATCACTTACGGTCTGGAACGTCTGGCCATGTACCTGCAGGGCGTGGATTCGGTCTACGACCTGGTCTGGGCTGACGGTCCGTTCGGCAAAGTGACCTACGGCGACGTGTTCCACCAGAACGAAGTGGAGCAGTCCACCTACAACTTCGAACACGCCAACGTCGACAAACTGTTCGAACTGTTCGACTTCTATGAAAGCGAAGCCAAGCGCCTGATCGAACTCGACCAGCCGCTGCCGTTGCCAAGCTACGAAATGGTCCTGAAGGCCTCGCACACCTTCAACCTGCTGGATGCGCGCCGGGCGATCTCGGTGACCGCGCGTCAGCAATACATTCTGCGCGTTCGCACCCTGGCGCGTTCCGTTGCGCAAGCCTACCTGCTGGCGCGCGCCAAGCTGGGCTTCCCGATGGCGACCCCGGACCTGCGTGACGAAGTACTGGCCAAGCTGGAGGCTGCACAATGAGTGCTCAAGATTTTCTGGTTGAACTGGGCACTGAAGAACTGCCGCCAAAAGCCCTGAACACCCTGGCTGAAGCGTTCCTCGCCGGTATCGACAAGGGCCTGCAAGCTGCCGGCCTGAGCTACGAAAGCAAAACCGTCTACGCTGCGCCGCGTCGCCTGGCCGTGCTGATCACCGCGCTGGCCACCCAGCAGCCGGATCGCAGCATCAACCTCGACGGCCCGCCACGTCAGGCCGCCTTCGACGCTGAAGGCAACCCGACTCAGGCCGCCCTGGGCTTTGCCAAGAAGTGCGGCGTCGAGCTGAGCGAAATCGACCAGAGCGGTCCGAAACTGCGCTACAGCCAGAACATCGCCGGCAAGCCGACCGCGAGCCTGCTGCCGACCATCGTCGAAGATTCGCTGAACGACCTGCCGATCCCGAAACGCATGCGTTGGGGTGCGCGCAAGGAAGAGTTCGTGCGTCCGACCCAATGGCTGGTGATGCTGCTCGGTGACCAGGTCATCGACTGCACCATCCTTGCGCAGAAAGCGGGCCGCGACTCCCGTGGTCACCGTTTCCACCATCCACAAAACGTGCGCATCGGCTCGCCGTCGAGCTACCTGGCCGACCTGCGTGCCGCTTATGTATTGGCCGACGCCAACGAGCGTCGCGAGATCATCAGCAAGCGCACCGAAGAACTGGCGACCCGTCAGGAAGGCACTGCAATCGTGCCGCCGGCGCTGCTCGACGAAGTGACCGCGCTGGTTGAATGGCCGGTGCCGCTGGTGTGCTCGTTCGAGGAACGTTTCCTCGACGTGCCGCAGGAAGCACTGATCACCACCATGCAGGACAACCAGAAGTACTTCTGCCTGCTGGATGCCGAGGGCAAGTTGCTGCCGCGTTTCATCACCGTGGCCAACATCGAAAGCAAAGACCCGCAGCAGATCATCGCCGGTAACGAGAAAGTGGTTCGCCCACGTCTGACCGACGCCGAGTTCTTCTTCAAGCAAGACAAGAAGCAGAAACTCGAAGAGTTCAACCTGCGCCTGCAGAACGTGGTGTTCCAGGAAAAACTCGGCAGCGTCTACGACAAGGCCGAGCGCGTTTCAAAACTCGCGGCGTACATTGCCGCGCGCATCGGCGGCAACGCTTCGTGGGCGGCCCGTGCCGGCTTGCTGTCGAAATGCGACCTGGCCACCGAAATGGTCGGCGAGTTCCCGGAGATGCAAGGTGTCGCCGGTTACTACTACGCGCTCAATGACGGCGAGCCGGAAGATGTCGCGCTGGCGCTGAACGAGCAGTACATGCCACGCGGTGCCGGTGCTGAACTGCCGGCCACCCTGACCGGTGCCGCTGTCGCTATCGCCGACAAACTCGACACGCTGGTCGGTATCTTCGGTATCGGCATGCTGCCAACCGGCAGCAAAGACCCGTATGCCCTGCGCCGGGCGGCGCTGGGTGTGCTGCGCATCCTGATCGAGAAACAACTGGATCTGGACTTGAACGACGCCGTGGCCTTCGCCGTGACTGCGTTCGGCGCCAAGGTCAAGGCTGCCGGTCTGGCCGATTCGGTGCTGGAGTTCATCTTCGACCGTCTGCGTGCGCGTTACGAAGACGAAGGCGTGGATGTCGCCACCTACCTGTCGGTGCGTGCCCTGAAGCCGGGTTCGGCGCTGGACTTCGACCAGCGTGTGCAAGCGGTGCAGGCTTTCCGCAAGCTGCCGGAAGCGGCGGCGCTGGCGGCGGTCAACAAGCGTGTATCGAACCTGTTGAGCAAAGTCGAAGGCTCGGTGCCGACCGTGGTCGAGGCCAAATACTTCGACAACGCCAACGAGTTCTCGCTGTATTCGGCGATCCAGCAAGCGGATCAGGCGGTGCAGCCAATGGCCGCAGCGCGTCAGTACAACGAATCGCTGGCGCGTCTGGCGGCATTGCGCGAGCCGGTGGATGCGTTCTTCGACGCCGTCATGGTCAATGCCGAAGACGCCAAGGTCCGGGCCAACCGCTACGCGCTGCTGGCGCGCCTGCGTGGTCTGTTCCTCGGGGTTGCCGACATTTCGCTGCTGGGTTGAGGGACTGCTGTTGAAACTGCTGATTCTCGATCGGGACGGTGTGATCAATTACGACTCCGATGCTTACATCAAGTCGGTGGAAGAGTGGATTCCGTTGCCCGGTTCGATCGCAGCGATTGCGCAGTTGAGCAAGGCCGGCTGGACGGTGGCGGTCGCCACCAACCAGTCGGGCATTGCTCGCGGCTACTACGACCTCGCCACCCTCGACGCCATGCACGCGCGCTTGCGCGCGCTGGTAGCGGAGCAGGGCGGTGAAGTCGGGCTGATCGTGTATTGCCCGCACGGGCCGGACGAAGGTTGCGACTGTCGCAAGCCGAAACCGGGGATGTTGAAAACCATCGCGGCGCATTACGACGTGGCGCTGACGAATGTCTGGTTCGTTGGCGATAGCCTTGGTGACCTGGAGGCCGCCAAAGCCGTCGATTCACAGCCCGTTTTGGTAAAGACCGGGAAAGGCGAAAAAACTCTGGGCAAGACCCTTCCGGTCGGCACCCTGATTTTTGACGATCTGGCGGCGATTGCCGCAGAACTTATCCACAACTAGAGTGCTTCTGAAGTTCCTGACCAGGGATTGATCGGGAGTGCGCTTGAACAGTCGGGCAGTGCCCGTAACGGTAAACGTCGCCATGTCGATACTGCAGGCCATCAGAATTTTTCTCTTTTACCTGCTGCTGGGCACTACTGCCTTGCTGTGGTGCAGCCTGAGCTTTTTTATCGCGCCCTTTCTGCCGTTCAAGGCGCGATATCGTTTTATCAACGTGTACTGGTGCCGTTGCGCCTTGTGGTTGACCCAGGTGTTTCTCGGCATTCGTTACGAAATCAAAGGCGCGGAAAACGTGCCGGACCGGCCCTGTGTGATTCAGTCGAACCACCAGAGCACCTGGGAGACGTTCTTTCTCTCCGCTTATTTCTCGCCCTTGAGCCAGGTGCTCAAGCGTGAATTGCTGTACGTGCCGTTCTTCGGCTGGGCCATGGCCATGCTGCGGCCGATCGCGATTGACCGCGACAACCCGAAAGCCGCACTCAAGCAAGTCGCAGCCAAAGGCGATGAGCTGCTCAAGGACAACGTCTGGGTATTGATCTTCCCGGAAGGCACCCGCGTTCCCCACGGCACTATTGGCAAGTTCTCGCGCAGTGGCAGCGCCTTGGCGGTGAATGCGGCGCTTCCGGTCCTGCCGATTGCACACAATGCCGGCAAGTTCTGGCCGAAAATCGGCTGGGGCAAGAAGCCGGGTGTGATCACCGTGGTCATCGGTCAGCCGATGTACGCCGAAGGCACTGGACCTCGCGCCATTGCCGATCTGAACGACCGGGTACAGGCCTGGAATGAACAGACTCAGCGCGAAATGGGTTCGCTGCCACCGGCGCCGCAGGCACCTGCCGCGAATGATCAGGTAGCTGTCTGAGATTTGTGGATAACCTGTGTACGGTTTTGTAGAAAAAGCCTGAATATTGAAATTAACTTGTTGATTTACTTATATATTTCTCAAGCTCATAAAACACCGTAAAAGGTGCATAAGTTTTTTTCGGAAGTAAAGAAACCGGCTGATATAGCCGGTTTTTTTGTGCCTGTTCACTCGGCCATCAACGGTAGCTGCAGCCGGAACGTAGTGCCTTCATCGACGATGCTATGGCACTCGATGCGACCGCCATGATGATCGATCACTGCCTTGACCATCGACAGCCCCAGACCGACGCCATCAATTCCCTGCGCCGATGAAAACCGTCGGTATTGAGTGAACAGATCCGGCAGTTCCCCGGCGGCAATGCCTTTGCCCTGATCGGTCAATTCACAGCACAGCCACTCGCCTTGGCAACTGACGCCCAACCGGATAGTGGTGCCTGCCGGGCTGTACTTGATGGCGTTTTCCAACAGGTTGAACAAGGCCCGGGTCAACAGGCCTTGATCCGCGCTGATCAGGCGTTCCTGGGATTGCTCATCCATTGCGTGCAACAGTTTGATGCTTTTCTGCTGGGCAATGGGCAGCGCCTGATCCAGCACGTCCAGCACCAGCATCGCGAACAGACTGGGTTGAAACTGGTAAGCCTCGGATTCCGCACGGGCCAGCAACACGAAACCATCGGTCAATTCCAGCGCGCGGCGTACCTGGCGTTCGATCTGTTCGAACAGCGGTGAGTCCGCTCCGGCTTGATGGCGATGCACATCGAGCAGGGCCAAAATCGCTGAATGTGGGGCGCGCAGGTCGTGAGAAAGAAACCGCAACAAGACCCCACGCTGTTCTTCGGCGGCGCGTTCGGCACTCAGGTCGGTGAGGCTCAGCAGCCAGCCGATGGGGGTATCGCCATCCACCGGCAGCAAAGCCGCGCGCTCCAGACGCAGGCTGCGTTCCTTGTGATCGCGAAACTCCAGCAGCGCCAGGCCGGACAGCGCCGGGCGTGGTTCTGTGGACAACTCCGGGTAACCGAGGCGGGCCAGTTGCTCGACAACGTCGTCACCGACCAGTGGGTCATCGAACAATACGCGGGCCTTGCGATTACCCAGCAGGATCTGTCCCTTGGGATCGCTGATCAGCGTCGCCACCGGCAGGTACTCCAGACCGTCGGCAATGAAGCGCCGGGTATCGCGCGTGCGGCTCATGGCTTGCTCCAGTGCCATGATCTGGCCCTGCAGTTGGTCAGCGCTGGTGAATTGCGCGCGGCGTCGTTCCGGGAATACTTTCGGCTCGCGATCCAGCCGTGCCAGCTCCCAGCCAAAGTACGTCAGCACCACGCTCAGGCGCCGCCAGTTCCAGACCAGGTAGCCGAACAATATGCCAAGCGCTGCCGGCGTTGGTGACCACCAGTGTCGAACTTCCGCCAGTGCGGCGCTGGTGAGCAGCACACCCGCCACCCCGCCCAGCGTTACCCAGATCGCCCAGCGCGGACGCCACGGCAGCAAACCGAGGACAACCGCCACCCATCCCACGGAAAGCAACGCGCTCCAAACCGCTGACGTATCGTGCAGATTAATCTGCGCGCGATACGACAACAGGGCAGTCAGTGGCAACAGCACTAGACTTATCCACAACCACTCACGCCCCAATCGCCGAAACAGGCGCTGCACCTGACTGGGCTCGCGGCTTTCACGCCGACGCGGGCTATTCATGACAAACAGGGCAGGGGACAGTGAATGCTTTCATGGGCCACAGGTCTGAGGATGTAGATCCGAAGAATCATAGCGGACGTCGACCGATGGTGAACGGCTACTTTTATTGCGCAGGCCGAGCCGTTAACGTGGCCGGCCACTGCCCAAGCAACAAGGAACCCACGCTTATGCGCGTTGCGATACTGGATGATGAACCCGCCGAACTGCGTCGGGTCGAGCAAACCCTGCAGCAGATGGCTGCAGTGGGAGAGCAGCCTTGGTCGCTGCACAGCTTCGAACGGGGGGAGGACCTGTTGCGCCAGCTACGTCGGGACACCTTCGACTTGCTGATCCTTGACTGGCAACTGCCGGACATCACCGGCCTGGTGCTGCTGCGCTGGACCCGCGAACACATGGAATCGCCACCCGCCGCGATCATGCTGACCAGCCGCGACGGCGAAAGCGATATCGTCCAGGCGCTGAACGCCGGTGCCGACGATTACGTCAGCAAGCCTTTCCGCCCCAACGAGCTGAAAGCCCGCGTCGCCGCCGTCCTGCGCCGGCACAGCCAGCCACGCAGTAGCGCTGGCGAAGTCCTGACCTTCAATGACCTGACCTTCGACGATGCCGAACTGAGTGTCACCCGCGAGGGAAAGTCAGTCGTCATGACCGAACGTGAATACCGCCTGGCGCGGTGCCTGTTCAGTAACCTGGGTCGGCCGTTATCGCGGGAGTATCTGTACGAACGCTTCTGGCCCCACGAAGAAGTCGCGTCATCACGGCCGCTGGATACGCACATTTATCGCCTGCGCAACAAACTGGGGCTGACGGCGGATCGGGGATGGCAGTTGCTGACGATTTATGGGTATGGGTATCGGTTGGAGAGTGTGATGGTTGCATCCGAGTAAAAATCAAAAGATCGCAGCCTGCGGCAGCTCCTACCGGTAATCCATGTAGGAGCTGCCGCAGGCTGCGATCTTTTGATCTGCCAACAAAAAGGCCAACGCTTGAGCGTTGGCCTTTTGGTTTGACGCCGACCGGGATCAGAAATCCAGGTTGGACACCGCCAGCGCATTGCTCTCGATGAAGTCACGGCGAGGTTCGACCGCATCACCCATCAGGGTGTTGAAGATCTGATCCGCGCCAATGGCGTCTTCGATGGTGACTTTCAGCATGCGGCGCACGCTTGGGTCCATGGTGGTTTCCCACAATTGATCCGGGTTCATTTCGCCCAGACCTTTGTAGCGCTGGATGGTGTGGCGCTTGGTGCTTTCAGCCATCAGCCAGTCGAGGGCTTCCTTGAACTCGGTGACCGCTTTCTTGCGCTCGCCGCGCTGGATGTAAGCGCCTTCGTCGAGTAGGGTGCTCAGTTGAGCGCCGAGGGTGACGACGGTCTTGTAGTCGTTGCTGCCGAAGAAGTCGCGGTTGAAGGTGACGTAGTTCGACAGACCGTGGGAAATCAGCTCGACCTCCGGCAGCCACACGCCACGTTCACGGTCTTCACGCAGGCTGGCCTTGTAGACCAGGCCCGACTTCTCGACGGTGCGCAGACGCACTTCGTACTGAGCCAGCCAGTCTTGCATCTTGGCGTGGTCGCCAAGCATTTCCAGGCTCACGGCCGGCAGGTAGATGAAGTGCTCGGTCAGCTCCTGCGGATACAGGCGCGACAGACGCTTGAGGGTCTTCATCACCATGCGGAAGTCGTTCACCAGACGCTCGAGCGCCTCACCGGAAATGCCCGGGGCCTCTTCGTTCAGGTGCAGGCTCGCATCTTCCAGGGCCGACTGCGTCATGTACTCTTCCATGGCGTCGTCGTCTTTGATGTATTGCTCTTGCTTGCCTTTCTTGACCTTGTACAGCGGCGGCTGGGCGATGTAGATGTAACCGCGCTCGATCAACTCCGGCAACTGACGGAAGAAGAAAGTCAGCAGCAGGGTACGGATGTGCGAACCGTCGACGTCAGCATCGGTCATGATGATGATGTTGTGATAGCGCAGCTTGTCGATGTTGTACTCTTCGCGACCGATACCACAGCCGAGTGCAGTGATCAGCGTGCCCACTTCCTGGGACGAGATCATCTTGTCGAAGCGTGCTTTCTCGACGTTGAGGATCTTGCCCTTCAGCGGCAGGATTGCCTGGGTCTTGCGGTTACGTCCCTGCTTGGCAGAGCCGCCCGCGGAGTCACCTTCCACGAGGTACAGTTCGGACAGCGCAGGATCTTTTTCCTGGCAATCAGCGAGCTTGCCCGGCAGGCCGGCGATGTCCAGCGCGCCTTTGCGGCGGGTCATCTCACGGGCCTTGCGCGCCGCTTCACGGGCACGCGCCGCGTCGATCATCTTGCCGACGACCAGCTTGGCTTCGTTCGGGTTTTCCAGCAGGAAGTCGGAGAAGTACTTGCCCATCTCCTGCTCGACCGCGGTCTTCACTTCGGAAGACACCAGCTTGTCTTTGGTCTGCGAGCTGAACTTGGGATCCGGCACTTTTACCGAGATGATCGCGGTCAGGCCTTCACGGGCATCGTCACCGGTGGTGGCGACTTTGTGCTTCTTCGCCAGACCTTCCTGCTCGATGTAGTTGTTCAGGTTACGCGTCAGTGCGGAACGGAAACCCACCAGGTGAGTACCGCCGTCGCGCTGCGGAATGTTGTTGGTGAAGCACAACAGGTTCTCGTTGAAGCTGTCGTTCCATTGCAGGGCGATTTCCACGCCGATGCCGTCTTCACGCTGGATGTTGAAGTGGAACACCTGGTTGACCGCAGTCTTGTTGGTGTTCAGGTATTCAACGAATGCACGCAGGCCGCCTTCGTACTTGAACAGCTCTTCCTTGCCGCTGCGCTCATCCTTGAGGACGATGCCGACACCTGAGTTAAGGAAGGACAGTTCACGAATGCGCTTGGCCAGGATGTCCCAGCTGAAGTGAATGTTCTTGAAGGTTTCACTGGATGCCTTGAAGTGGATCTGGGTACCGGTGGTTTCGCTGTCGCCAACGATCGCCATCGGTGCCTGAGGCACGCCGTGGACGTAGGTCTGTTCCCAGATCTTGCCACTGCGGCGTACGGTCAGTACCAGCTCTTCGGACAGCGCGTTCACAACCGACACACCTACACCGTGCAGACCGCCGGAGACCTTGTAGGAGTTGTCGTCGAACTTACCGCCAGCGTGGAGGACGGTCATGATGACCTCGGCAGCGGAAACGCCTTCCTCTTTGTGCACGTCTACCGGGATGCCACGGCCGTTGTCTTTAACGGTGATGGACTCATCCGGGTGGATGATGATGCTGATGTCGTCGCAGTGGCCGGCGAGGGCTTCGTCGATCGAGTTGTCGACCACCTCGAACACCATGTGGTGCAGACCGCTGCCATCGTCGGTGTCACCAATGTACATACCGGGACGTTTGCGTACGGCATCCAGGCCTTTCAGCACTTTAATGCTCGTTGAGTCGTACGTATTTTCTTCGCTCAATGCCTTCACTCCCGATGGTCGTGGGTCTGGGTGATACGGCCCTGTTCCACGTGGAACAGAGCGACTGGCGTTTCCGTCTGCCAGCCTTCCCTCAATAATTCGTGATCTACACAGGTGATGAAAACCTGGCAGCGTAAGTCTTCCAGCAAGCGGCACAGCGCGCGGCGGTGGCTCTCGTCCAGCTCGGACGGCAAGTCATCCACCAGATAAATACACTGGCCGCGTCGGGCCTGGCTCACCAGATGCCCCTGGGCAATTCGCAAGGCACAGACCACCAGTTTCTGCTGACCCCGGGACAAAATGTCCGCGGCATTGTGTGCGCCCAATCTAAGACGCAAATCAGCCCGTTGCGGTCCGGCCTGGGTATGACCCATTTGCTGGTCCCGTTGCACGGAGCCAGCCAGTACGGCACTCAATTCCCGGTCCTTGTCCCAGCCTCGGTAATAGCTGAGCGTCAAACCTTCAAGCTCAACCAGTTCGCTCAAGGTTTGTTCAAAGACTGGTTTCAAGGCTTTGATATAAGCGCGGCGGTATTCATCGATTTCAGCGCTGGCCTGGCACAGCTCCCTGTCCCAAACCGCTTGCGAAACGGCGTCAAGTGTACCATGCCGCAGCCAGGAGTTTCTCTGGCGCAAGGCCTTCTGCAAACGCTGCCAGGTCGCCATGAAACGCGGTTCAACGTGGAACACGCCCCAGTCCAGAAACTGCCGGCGAATCTTCGGCGCGCCTTCGAGCAAGCGGAAGCTGTCGGGATTTATCAGCTGCAACGGCAGGATTTCTGCCAGTTGCGCAGCGCTACGGGCGTTCTGGCCGTCGATGCGAATCTGGAACTCGCCCTGACGGTCGCGAGATATGCCCAACGCACTGTGGCCACCCTCGGCCAATTCGACCTGACCGAACACGGTGCAGGCGAGTTGCTCGTACTGGATGACCGGCAACAGCCGCGTGCTACGAAACGAACGGGCAAGCCCCAGCAGATGAATGGCTTCCAGAACACTGGTTTTGCCGCTGCCGTTGGCGCCGTAAAGAATGTTGATGCGGGGGGAGGGGGAGAAGGTCACCGGGTGCAGATTGCGCACCGCGGTGACCGAAACACGACTTAACGACATCCAGGATCAGCTGATTACAGACGCATCGGCATGACAACATAAGCCGAGTCGTCATTGTCGGACTCTTGCACCAGCGCACTGCTGTTGGAGTCGGACAGGATCAGGCGAACCTGTTCGGTGGTCATCACGCCCAGCACGTCGAGCAGGTAGCTCACGTTGAAGCCGATTTCCAGCGAACCGCCGTTGTATTCAACGCCCACTTCTTCTTCCGCTTCTTCCTGCTCCGGGTTGTTGGCCTGGATCTTCAACTGACCGTTGGCCAGTTGCAGACGGATGCCGCGGTACTTCTCGTTGGACAGGATCGCGGTACGGCTGAAGGCTTCACGCAGAGCCTGACGATCGCCCAGTACCAGCTTGTCGCCACCCTTCGGCAGAACGCGCTCGTAGTCCGGGAACTTGCCGTCGACCAGCTTCGAGGTGAAGGTGAATTCGCCGGTGGTGGCGCGGATGTGGTGCTGACCCAGAACGATGCTGACGTTGCCGTCCGGCTCGGTCAGCAGACGCGCCAGTTCGAGGATACCTTTGCGCGGCACGATCACCTGGTGGCGATCCGGCTGACCGATATCGGCCTGCATCGAGCACATCGCCAGACGGTGACCGTCGGTGGCCACGGCACGGATCACACCAGCCGAGACTTCCAGCAGCATGCCGTTGAGGTAGTAGCGCACGTCCTGCTGGGCCATGGCGAAGCTGGTGCGTTCGATCAAACGACGCAGTTTGCTTTGTTCCAGGCTGCAGGTCAGCGAACCCGGGCCTTCCTCAACCGTCGGGAAATCGTTGGCCGGCAGGGTCGACAGGGTGAAACGGCTACGACCGGCCTTCACGACCAGTTTCTGCTCGTCGACCTTGATGTCGATCAGTGCGTCGTTGGGCAGGCTCTTGCAGATGTCCATCAGCTTGCGCGCAGGCACGGTGATGGAACCGGTTTCGGCCGGCTCTTCGAGTTGCACGCGCCCCACCAGCTCGACTTCCAGGTCGGTACCGGTCAGCGACAGTTGCTGGCCGTCGACGACCAACAGCACGTTGGACAGTACCGGCAAGGTCTGTCGGCGCTCGACGACGCCTGCGACCAGTTGCAGGGGTTTCAACAGGGCTTCGCGTTGAATGGTGAAATGCATGGTCTAGTCCCTTGCCTTAATAAGCTGCGCTGGTGTTCATCAAGTGGTCAGTGTACGCAGCAGGTTCTTGTAGTCCTCGCGGATGTCCGCGTCGGATTCCTTAAGTTCGTTGATCTTGCGGCAGGCGTGCAACACCGTCGTGTGGTCGCGACCACCAAACACATCGCCGATTTCCGGCAGGCTGTGGTTGGTCAGCTCCTTGGACAATGCCATGGCCACCTGACGCGGACGTGCCACCGAGCGCGAACGGCGCTTAGACAGCAGGTCGGAAATCTTGATCTTGTAGTACTCGGCGACGGTGCGCTGAATGTTATCCACAGAGACCAGTTTGTCCTGCAGTGCCAACAAGTCCTTCAGGGATTCGCGAATCAATTCGATGGTGATGTCGCGGCCCATGAAGTGCGAGTGAGCGATCACGCGTTTCAGCGCACCTTCCAGCTCGCGGACGTTGGAACGAATGCGCTGGGCAATGAAGAACGCCGCGTCGTGAGGCAACTCGACTTTGGCCTGATCAGCCTTCTTCATCAAGATCGCCACGCGGGTTTCCAGCTCCGGCGGCTCGACGGCAACCGTCAGGCCCCAGCCGAAGCGGGACTTGAGGCGCTCTTCAAGGCCTTCGATTTCTTTCGGGTAGCGGTCACTGGTGAGAATGACCTGCTGGCCACCTTCAAGCAGGGCGTTGAAGGTGTGGAAAAACTCTTCCTGGGAACGCTCTTTACGGGCGAAGAACTGAATATCGTCGATCAGCAGAGCGTCCACCGAACGGTAGAAACGCTTGAACTCGTTGATCGCATTCAGTTGCAGCGCCTTGACCATGTCGGCCACGAAGCGCTCGGAATGCAGGTACACGACCTTGGCATTCGGGTTCTTCTTTAATAGATGGTTGCCCACCGCGTGCATCAAGTGGGTTTTACCCAGGCCGACGCCGCCATACAGGAACAGCGGGTTGTAGCCGTGCTTGGGATTGTCCGCCACCTGCCAGGCCGCCGCGCGGGCGAGCTGGTTGGACTTGCCTTCGACGAAATTCTCGAAGGTGAAGGTGCGGTTCAGGTAACTGGTGTGCTTGAGCGCGCCTTCGACCTGCACTGTGCGCTGTTCGGCGCGAACCGGGGCCTGTTGCGAGGCGGCACCGGCCATCGGGTCAAAGCTGTCGCGGGACGGCTCTTCACTGACTTCCTCGGTTTTCTGCGTCGAGCGCTTGGCCGGGGCTGCACTTGGAGCGGGGGCTGGCGCACTGGCCGGCGCGGTATTGGCCTGCGCCTGGGATACCTGCGCAGCGGCCAACGGCGCATTCGGCGCGGCGCGCGGGGCCGAACTGCGTTTGCTGCCTATTAATAAGGAAAGCGCTGGCGCCATGCCATTGCCGTGCTCATCCAGCAGTTCAAGGACGCGACCGAGGTACTTTTCGTTGACCCAGTCCAGCACAAAACGGTTCGGTGCGTAGACGCGCAACTCGTCGCCTTCGGCTTCGACCTGTAGTGGACGGATCCAGGTGTTGAATTGTTGGGCAGGCAGCTCTTCGCGCAAAAGCTCCACGCACTGCTGCCAAAGTTCCACTGACACGGATATCCCCTAAGTTGAAAGCCGGTGAGGCAAAAACAAGCGGCCATTGTAGCGGCGAGCCGTCCACTTATCCACATGCAGGTGGTGTGGCGAGCATGATTAATCAATGCGTTAACCGGGAAAAAGGCGACCAACGGTGTGTGCATAAGCTCTGTGGATAACCGCCTCTGAGAGCACTGGACAACTGGGGGTAGAACTCGGTGGATAATCAGCCTGTGGATAACAGGTCATTCCACGCACAGGTTATCCGATAGCACAGCACAGGCTGAACACGGTTTTCCACCGTAGTTGTCATTCTCTGTACATCACGCTTTATAAGGCCTGAGCACAGTTATCCACAGAAGAGGGCCGGCCTAGCTTTTACAAGCTTTACAGAAAAGCTTTAAATAATTCCCTTCTTTATTTTTATGTCTGGCTAACAGGATTTCGGTTACATGAGCTCCAGAGATCTATTTATAAGGAAACGCTGGTTGGAAATTGACCTGAAGGCTTGCTTTCTCTAGAATCCCCGGTCTCTTAAAACGGGGGCCATTCCGGCCCGTTGTGGACGAACCAGGTAACACGACATGAAACGTACTTTCCAACCAAGCACTATCAAACGCGCTCGTACCCACGGTTTCCGTGCTCGCATGGCTACCAAGAACGGTCGTGCCGTCCTGTCGCGTCGCCGCGCCAAAGGTCGTGCGCGTCTGGCAGTTTGATAATCCGGCACTGGAGGTGAGTCAGGACTTCAGTCGGGAAAAGCGTCTGCTTACCCCCCGGCATTTCAAGGCAGTCTTTGACTCCCCTACCGGCAAGGTTCCGGGGAAAAATCTCCTGCTCCTTGCGCGCAACAACGATCTTGATCACCCCCGTCTCGGGCTGGTTATCGGGAAAAAGAGCGTAAAGCTCTCCGTTGAGCGCAATCGCCTCAAACGTCTGATGCGCGAATCGTTCCGTCTGCACCAGGATTCTCTGGTCGGCTGGGACATCGTTATCGTCGCGCGCAAAGGTTTGGGCGACGTAGAAAACCCCGAATTGATTCAGCATTTCGGCAAACTCTGGAAGCGCCTGGCCCGTAACAAGCCAGTTCCAGCAGTCAAAACCGAAACTGTAGGGGTAGACAGTCCAGATGCGTAAACTGGCCCTCGTTCCGATCCAGTTTTATCGCTACGCCATTAGTCCTTTGATGGCCAATCACTGTCGTTTCTACCCCAGTTGTTCTTGCTACGCGTATGAAGCCATCGAAAATCATGGCCTTCTGCGCGGTGGCTGGCTGACCTTTCGTCGTTTAGGTCGCTGTCATCCGTGGAATCCCGGTGGTTATGACCCGGTTCCACCTATCCCTACCTCCCGTTCTTCTTCGATGGCCGAGTAATCATGGATATCAAACGCACGATCCTGATCGTCGCCCTGGCAATCGTGTCCTACGTCATGGTTCTTAAATGGAACCAGGATTATGGCCAGGCTGCCCTGCCGACTCAGAATGTTGCTTCCAGTACGACTGCATCCGGTTTGCCGGACACCGTTCCTGGCAATAACGCTTCCGCCAGTGACGATATTCCGCGTGCCGCCAGCGATACCAGCGCACCTGTGGAAACGCCAGTCGCTGCCAGCAAGGATCTGATCCAGGTCAAAACCGACGTGCTCGATCTGGCGATCGATCCACAGGGCGGTGACGTTGCTCAACTGACTTTGCCACTGTATCCACGTCGTCAGGACCGTCCTGATGTGCCGTTTCAACTGTTCGACAACGGCGGCGAGCGTACTTATCTGGCACAAAGTGGCCTGATCGGCACCAACGGTCCGGACGCAAGCCCGGCCGGTCGTCCGGTTTACGCTTCGGAGAAGAAAAGTTATCAACTGGCTGACGGTCAGGACCAGCTGGTTGTCGACCTGAAGTTCAGCAAGGACGGCGTCAATTACATCAAGCGTTTCACTCTGAAACGCGGCCTGTATGACGTGACCGTGACCTACCTTGTGGATAACCAGAGCGCTCAGCCTTGGTCGGGTTCGATGTTCGCCCAGCTGAAGCGCGATGCCAGTGCCGACCCTTCGTCGACCACTGCCACCGGCACCGCGACTTACCTGGGCGCTGCCCTGTGGACAAGTTCCGAGCCGTACAAGAAAGTCTCCATGAAAGACATGGACAAAGGTCAGCTCAAGGAAACCGTCACCGGTGGCTGGGTAGCCTGGCTGCAACACTACTTCGTGACTGCGTGGGTTGCGCCGAAAGGCGAAAACAACATCGTTCAGACGCGTAAAGACAGCAAAGGCAACTACATCATCGGTTACACCGGTCCTTCGCTGACCGCTGCACCGGGTGCGAAAGTTGAAACCAGCGCCATTCTGTACGCCGGTCCGAAAAGCCAGGCCGTGCTGAAACAGTTGTCCCCAGGTCTGGAACTGACGGTCGACTACGGCATTCTGTGGTTCATCGCTCAACCGATCTTCTGGCTGCTGCAACACATTCACGCGATTGTGGGTAACTGGGGCTGGTCGATTATCTTCCTGACCATGCTGATCAAAGGGATCTTCTTCCCATTGTCGGCCGCCAGCTACAAATCGATGGCGCGCATGCGTGCCGTTGCGCCGAAACTGGCTGCATTGAAAGAGCAACATGGCGATGACCGGCAGAAAATGTCGCAAGCCATGATGGAGCTGTACAAGAAAGAGAAGATCAATCCGCTGGGCGGCTGCTTGCCGATCCTCGTGCAGATGCCGGTTTTCCTTTCGCTGTACTGGGTTCTGCTGGAAAGCGTGGAAATGCGCCAGGCGCCATTCATGCTGTGGATCACTGACCTGTCGATCAAGGATCCGTTCTTCATCCTGCCGATCATCATGGGCGCGACCATGTTCATTCAGCAGCGTCTGAACCCGACTCCACCGGATCCGATGCAGGCGAAGGTGATGAAAATGATGCCAATCATCTTCACCTTCTTCTTCCTGTGGTTCCCGGCTGGTCTGGTGCTGTACTGGGTTGTGAACAACTGCCTGTCGATTGCCCAACAGTGGTACATCACGCGTAAGATCGAAGCGGCGACGAAAAAAGCCGAGGCGTAACTTACTCTGTGGATAACACCACTCAAAACGCCCCCTAGTGGGGCGTTTTGCTATCTGCCACTTTTGTCTGGATTCCGGTTTATGAGCGTACCTCGTGAAACCATCGCCGCTGTCGCCACCGCTCAAGGTCGCGGCGGTGTCGGCATCGTCCGTATTTCCGGGCCGTTGGCCAGCGTCGCAGCCAGAGCCATCAGCGGCCGTGAATTGAAACCGCGTTACGCGCATTACGGTCCGTTTTTCAGTGATGATCAGCAAGTGCTGGACGAAGGACTGGCCCTGTATTTCCCGGGGCCGAACTCGTTCACCGGCGAAGATGTGTTGGAACTGCAGGGCCACGGCGGCCCGATCGTTCTGGATATGTTGCTCAAGCGTTGCCTGGAACTGGGTTGCCGTCTGGCCCGCCCCGGTGAATTCAGCGAGCGCGCGTTCCTCAACGACAAACTCGACCTGGCTCAGGCCGAGGCGATTGCCGATCTGATCGAAGCCAGTTCTGCACAGGCTGCACGTAATGCCTTGCGCTCGCTGCAGGGAGCGTTTTCCCAGCGTGTGCATAACCTCACCGAACAACTGATCGGCCTGCGCATCTACGTGGAAGCTGCCATCGACTTTCCGGAAGAGGAAATCGACTTTCTTGCCGATGGCCATGTGTTAAGCATGCTCGACAAGGTACGCGAAGAGTTATCCACTGTGCTGCGAGAAGCCGGACAGGGTGCCTTGTTGCGCGACGGTATGACCGTGGTGATTGCCGGTCGTCCGAATGCCGGCAAGTCCAGCCTGTTGAATGCACTGGCTGGCCGCGAAGCCGCGATCGTGACTGAGATCGCCGGTACCACGCGGGACATTCTGCGCGAACATATCCACATTGATGGCATGCCGTTGCACGTGGTGGACACCGCCGGTCTGCGCGATACCGATGATCAGGTGGAAAAGATTGGTGTTGAACGAGCGCTGAAGGCGATCACCGAAGCCGACCGGGTGCTGCTGGTGGTCGATGCCACTGCGCCGGAAGCGGCGGATCCGTTTGCCCTGTGGCCGGAATTCCTCGAAACCCGGCCAGATCCGGCCAAAGTCACCTTGATCCGCAACAAGGCTGACCTGACGGGTGAGACGATTGCCCTGGAAGTCAGTGACGATGGCCACGTGACCATCAGCCTCAGCGCCAAATCCGCCGGCGAAGGTCTGGAATTGCTGCGCGACCACCTCAAGGCCTGCATGGGCTATGAGCAAACCTCGGAAAGCAGCTTCAGTGCCCGTCGCCGCCATCTGGAGGCCCTGCGCCACGCCAGTGCAGCGCTGGAACATGGTCGTGCACAGCTGACGCTGGCAGGCGCCGGTGAACTGCTGGCCGAAGATTTGCGTCAGGCACAGCACTCACTGGGCGAAATCACCGGGGCATTCAGCTCCGATGACCTGCTCGGCCGGATCTTTTCCAGCTTCTGCATCGGTAAATAAGCTCTCTGCTGTAACCAGACAGGCCCATTCGCGGCCTGTCTGCACCCTCATTTCCAATTCCTTTCTCCAGTGCCGGGCAGATTCCCTCTCCCTCAGCGGATTTCCGTCGGCCGTCGTACAGTCGCTCAGCCGATTTCTGTGGATTAAGCCCTGTGAATAACTGCCACTGAGGGCAGTTGATAACAGGGCTCCAAAACTGGATATAACTGCCTCTGTGGATAACAACCCCATTCATCCACAGGCTTAAACCGGTTATCCAAGGGCCTCATTGGCACCTGGTCACAGGGTTTTGAAACGCTGTACATACTGAAATATAAGGCTTGTAGCGATCTATCCACAGAAAGGATGGTCAATAAGAATAAACATAAAAACAAAGGTTTTATAAATTTCTCTCTTTTTTATTCTTTTGATCTCGAGTTCTCCACAGCTGGTTAAATTTTGTGCAAAGGGTTCTTTAGGAAGGGCGAAGTCCCTATACTTGTCGACCAGGTTCAGAAACCTGATCTCAAACTATTCCTGAATGACCTACTTAAGCAGGCACGAGGTGCGTGGTGGATTTCCCTTCCCGTTTTGAAGTGATCGTCATCGGCGGCGGTCATGCCGGTACCGAGGCAGCACTGGCCTCAGCACGTATGGGGGCAAAAACCCTGTTGCTGACGCATAACGTGGAAACCCTCGGTGCCATGAGCTGCAACCCGGCAATCGGTGGCATTGGCAAAAGCCATCTGGTCAAGGAAATCGATGCCCTCGGCGGCGCGATGGCCGTGGCTACCGACCTGGGTGGCATCCAGTTTCGCGTGTTGAACAGCCGTAAAGGCCCGGCCGTGCGTGCGACCCGTGCCCAGGCGGACCGGATTCTGTACAAGGCCGCTGTCCGCGAAATCCTGGAAAACCAGCCGAACCTGTGGATATTTCAACAGGCTGCTGACGACTTGATCGTCGAGCAGGAACAAGTGCGTGGTGTGGTCACACAAATGGGTCTGCGCTTCTTCGCCGATTCCGTGGTACTGACCACCGGAACGTTCCTCGGTGGACTTATCCACATCGGTTTGCAGAACTTCTCCGGCGGTCGTGCCGGTGATCCGCCATCGATTGCCCTCGCACATCGTCTGCGTGAACTGCCGCTGCGTGTCGGTCGCCTGAAAACCGGTACGCCACCGCGTATCGATGGCAAGTCTGTGGATTTCTCGGTGATGACCGAGCAACCAGGCGATACGCCGATCCCGGTGATGTCGTTCATGGGCAACAAGGAACAGCATCCACGCCAGGTCAGTTGCTGGATTACTCACACCAACGCCCGCACCCACGAAATCATTGCGGCGAACCTCGACCGTTCGCCGATGTATTCCGCTGCCGGCGAGATCGAGGGCATCGGCCCGCGTTACTGCCCATCGATCGAAGACAAGATTCATCGCTTTGCCGACAAGGAAAGCCATCAGGTGTTCATCGAGCCGGAAGGCCTGACCACCCATGAGCTGTACCCGAACGGGATATCCACAAGCTTGCCGTTCGACGTGCAATTGCAGATCGTGCAATCGATTCGCGGCATGGAAAACGCACACATCGTGCGTCCGGGTTATGCGATCGAGTACGACTACTTCGATCCGCGCGACCTGAAGTACAGCCTGGAAACCAAAGTCATCGGCGGTCTGTTCTTCGCCGGGCAAATCAACGGCACCACCGGTTACGAAGAAGCCGGTGCGCAAGGTTTGCTCGCCGGGGCCAACGCTGCGCTGCGCGCCAAGGGCAAAGAAGCCTGGTGCCCGCGCCGCGATGAGGCGTACATCGGCGTACTGGTCGACGACCTGATCACCCTCGGTACCCAAGAGCCGTACCGCATGTTCACTTCCCGAGCCGAGTACCGCCTGATCCTGCGTGAAGACAACGCCGACCTGCGTCTGACCGAAAAAGGCCGCGAACTGGGTCTGGTCGATGACGCGCGTTGGGCGGCGTTCTGCAAGAAGCGCGAAAACATCGAACTGGAAGAGCAGCGCCTGAAAAGCACCTGGGTTCGCCCGGGCACGCAGCAGGGCGATGCGATTGCGGAAAAATTCGGCACACCGCTGACTCACGAATACAACTTGCTCAACCTCTTGAGCCGTCCGGAAATCGACTACGCTGGTCTGGTCGAAGTGACCGGGCAGGGCGCCGAAGATCCACAGGTCGCCGAACAGGTTGAAATCAAGACCAAATACGCCGGTTACATCGACCGTCAACAGGACGAAATCGCCCGTCTGCGCGCCAGTGAAGACACGAAACTGCCTGTGGATATCGATTACACCAACATTTCCGGTCTCTCCAAGGAGATCCAGAGCAAGCTCGGTGCGACGCGTCCGGAGACGCTCGGCCAGGCTTCGCGGATTCCGGGCGTGACCCCGGCAGCGATTTCGCTGTTGATGATTCATTTGAAAAAACGCGGCGCGGGCCGTCAGTTGGAGCAAAGCGCTTGAGTTCTAAGGTCACTTCGCAACACGCCGAAGAGTTATCCACAGGAGCCCGCGCGCTCGGTGTCGATCTCAGCGCAGCCCAGCACGAATTGCTGCTGGGTTACCTGGCCCTGTTGATCAAATGGAACCAGGCCTACAACCTGACTGCAGTGCGCGACCCGGACGAGATGGTCTCGCGGCATCTGCTCGACAGTCTGAGCGTGATGTCGTTTATCGAAGACGGTCGCTGGCTCGACGTCGGCAGCGGCGGCGGCATGCCGGGGATCCCGTTGGCGATCCTGTATCCGGACTCGCAAGTGACTTGTCTGGACAGTAACGGCAAGAAAACCCGCTTCCTGACTCAGGTCAAACTCGAACTCAAACTGGATAACCTGCAAGTTATCCACAGTCGTGTCGAAGCTTTCCAGCCTGCTCAGCCATTTAACGGGATCATCTCCCGGGCGTTCAGCAGCATGGAGAACTTCACCAACTGGACTCGCCATCTGGGCGATGCCGACACGCGCTGGCTGGCAATGAAGGGCGTTCATCCGGCCGATGAGCTGGTAGCATTGCCGGCAGACTTCAAACTCGATAGCGAACACGCCCTGGCCGTCCCCGGTTGCCAAGGCCAACGCCATCTGCTGATACTGCGCCGCACGGCATGATTGGGAACACAAGCAAGAATGGCTAAGGTATTCGCGATAGCGAACCAGAAGGGTGGTGTGGGCAAAACCACCACCTGTATCAACCTCGCAGCATCCCTGGTCGCGACCAAGCGCCGGGTGTTGTTGATCGATCTCGATCCACAGGGCAACGCCACCATGGGTAGCGGTGTGGATAAACATGGCCTGGAAAACTCGGTCTACGACCTGCTGATCGGCGAATGCGATCTGGCCCAGGCCATGCACTTCTCGGAACATGGCGGTTATCAACTGCTGCCGGCCAACCGGGATCTGACGGCGGCCGAAGTGGTGCTGCTGGAGATGCAGATGAAGGAAAGCCGTCTGCGCAGCGCGCTGGCGCCGATCCGTGAAAACTACGATTACATTTTGATCGACTGCCCGCCGTCGCTGTCGATGCTCACCCTGAACGCACTGGTCGCTGCTGACGGGGTGATTATCCCCATGCAGTGCGAATATTTTGCGCTCGAAGGCTTGAGCGACCTTGTGGATAACATCAAGCGCATCGCCGAACTGCTGAACCCCAACCTCAAGGTCGAAGGTTTGCTGCGCACCATGTACGACCCGCGGCTGAGTCTGATGAATGATGTTTCGGCGCAGCTCAAGGAACACTTTGGCGAACAGCTGTACGACACAGTGATCCCGCGCAACATCCGTCTGGCCGAAGCGCCGAGCTACGGTATGCCGGCACTGGCCTACGACAAGCAATCGCGCGGCGCGCTGGCCTATCTGGCCCTGGCGGGCGAAATGGTTCGCCGTCAGCGCAAAAATTCACGCATCGCCGCTGCCCAGCCAACTTAAGGAATCCCCATGGCCGTCAAGAAACGAGGTCTCGGACGTGGACTGGATGCACTGCTGAGTGGTCCGACCGTCAGCGCGCTGGAAGAACAGGCGGCGCAGGCCGATACCCGTGAACTGCAACACCTGCCTCTGGATCTGCTGCAGCGCGGCAAATACCAGCCACGCCGCGACATGGACCCGCAGGCACTGGAAGAGCTGGCGTCGTCGATCAAGGCGCAAGGCGTGATGCAGCCGATCGTGGTGCGCCCGATTGGCGGCGGCCGCTTCGAAATCATCGCCGGTGAACGCCGCTGGCGCGCCAGCCAGCAGGCCGGCCAGGAAACCATCCCGGCGATGGTCCGTGATGTGCCGGATGAAACCGCGATCGCCATTGCGCTGATCGAGAACATCCAGCGTGAAGACCTGAACCCGATCGAAGAAGCCGTCGCCTTGCAGCGTCTGCAGCAGGAATTCCAGCTCACACAACAACAGGTGGCCGAGGCTGTGGGTAAGTCCCGCGTGACTGTGGCTAACCTGTTGCGACTTATTGCACTGCCGGAAGTCATCAAGACCATGCTGTCCCACGGTGACCTGGAAATGGGTCATGCCCGTGCTTTGCTCGGTCTGCCGGACAATCAGCAGGTGGAAGGGGCGCGACATGTTGTCGCACGCGGCCTGACTGTGCGCCAAACTGAGGCACTGGTTCGCCAGTGGTTGAGTGGCAAACCGGAGCCTGTGGAAGCGCCCAAACCCGACCCGGATATCGCCCGGCTCGAACAGCGTCTGGCCGAGCGCCTAGGCTCTGCGGTGCAGATCCGCCACGGGAAGAAGGGAAAAGGTCAGTTGGTGATCGGTTACAACTCCCTCGATGAGCTTCAAGGTGTGCTCGCACACATCCGCTGAAACATTTCCTCATGTAGCGCGCAGTCGGAAATCACTACCTGACAGTTGAATAGGGGCAGAACCGCCCCTATACTCTGCGCGCATTTTGTCGGCACAAATTATGCCAAGTTATTGAATTTCGGCAGCCGGCCATTGGAGAGCAAACGTGATGGAAACCCGCAAGCCAAACCGCCTGCCGTTCCATCGCCTGGCGGTTTTTCCGGTGTTGATGGCTCAATTTGTCATTTTGCTCATTGCCGCTTTGGCGCTCTGGCAATGGCATGGAGTCGTTGCCGGATACTCGGGACTTTGCGGAGGCCTGATAGCCTTGCTGCCCAATGTTTATTTCGCTCACAAGGCATTTCGGTTTTCCGGCGCCCGAGCAGCCCAGTCCATCGTCCGGTCATTTTATGCCGGCGAGGCAGGCAAACTGATTTTGACGGCAGTGCTGTTTGCACTGGTGTTTGCAGGTGTGAAGCCATTGGCGCCGATCGCAGTATTCGGCGCTTTCGTGCTGACTCAGTCGGTCAGCTGGTTCGCTCCCCTGCTGATGAGAACAAGACTTTCGAGACCTTAGGGCGTTTGAGGCAACCATGGCAGAAACAACCGCTTCGGGCTATATCCAGCACCACTTGCAGAACCTGACCTTCGGTCAGCTACCTAACGGCGGCTGGGGCTTTGCCCATTCCGCAGCAGAAGCCAAGGAAATGGGCTTCTGGGCTTTCCACGTCGATACCCTCGGCTGGTCGGTCGCGCTGGGTCTGATCTTCGTTTTCCTTTTCCGCATGGCGGCAAAGAAAGCGACTTCGGGTCAGCCGGGTGCTTTGCAGAACTTCGTTGAAGTATTGGTCGAATTCGTCGATGGCAGCGTGAAAGACAGCTTCCATGGCCGGAGCCCGGTGATTGCACCGCTGGCACTGACCATCTTCGTCTGGGTGTTCCTGATGAACGCCGTCGACCTGGTACCGGTCGACTGGATTCCTCAGCTGGCCATCCTGATCTCCGGTGACCACCACATCCCGTTCCGCGCCGTGTCGACCACTGACCCGAACGCGACCCTGGGCATGGCGTTCTCGGTTTTCGCACTGATCATTTTCTACAGCATCAAGGTCAAGGGCATCGGCGGTTTCATCGGCGAACTCACCCTGCACCCGTTCGGCAGCAAGAACATCTTCGTTCAGGCCCTGCTGATCCCGGTGAACTTCCTGCTGGAATTCGTGACCCTGATCGCCAAGCCGATCTCTCTGGCCCTGCGTCTGTTCGGCAACATGTATGCCGGCGAGCTGGTGTTCATTCTGATCGCTGTGATGTTCGGCAGCGGCCTGCTCTGGCTGAGCGGCCTGGGCGTTGTTCTGCAGTGGGCGTGGGCTGTGTTCCACATCCTGATCATCACCCTGCAGGCGTTCATCTTCATGATGCTGACCATCGTCTACCTGTCGATGGCGCACGAAGAAAACCATTAAGAGCAGCCTCGGCTGATCTGATGTCCCTCCCGGTCAAACGGGAGGGGGCTCTTAACCGGGCCTCTGAAACGATTTGTTTTACCGCTTTAATCTAAAAAACCTAAACCATACGACGTAAAAGTCGGGAGGAAAGATGGAAACTGTAGTTGGTCTAACCGCTATCGCTGTTGCACTGTTGATCGGCCTGGGCGCACTGGGTACCGCAATTGGTTTCGGCCTGCTGGGCGGCAAGTTCCTGGAAGGCGCAGCGCGTCAGCCAGAAATGGTTCCAATGCTGCAAGTTAAAATGTTCATCGTTGCCGGTCTGCTCGACGCCGTAACCATGATCGGTGTTGGTATCGCTCTGTTCTTCACCTTTGCGAACCCGTTCGTTGGTCAGATCGCTGGCTAATTACCCGGATTCTTCCGAGTAATTTGATGTGATGGACAACGTAACTGCGAGGTGTTGGCGTGAACATTAATGCGACCCTGATTGGCCAGTCCGTTGCGTTCCTGATTTTTGTACTGTTCTGCATGAAGTTCGTATGGCCTCCGGTCATTGCGGCATTGCACGAACGTCAAAAGAAGATCGCTGATGGTCTGGACGCTGCCAGCCGAGCAGCTCGTGACCTGGAGTTGGCCCAAGAGAAAGCGGGTCAGCAACTGCGCGAAGCGAAAGCTCAGGCAGCTGAAATCATCGAGCAAGCCAAGAAACGCGGTAACCAGATCGTTGAAGAGGCTGTTGAAAAAGCCCGTATCGACGCTGACCGTGTGAAGGTTCAGGCTCAAGCCGAGATCGAACAGGAACTGAACAGTGTCAAAGACAAGCTGCGCGCCCAAGTGGGCTTGCTGGCTGTCGGCGGCGCCGAGAAGATCCTGGGTGCCACAATCGATCAAAACGCGCACGCAGAGCTGGTTAACCAACTGGCTGCTGAAATCTAAGCGAGGGCGATCATGGCAGAACTGACCACGTTGGCCCGACCTTACGCTAAGGCGGCCTTCGAGCACGCTCAGGCCCACCAGCAACTGGCCAATTGGTCAGCCATGCTCGGCCTAGCAGCAGCGGTGTCGCAAGACGACACCATGCAGCGCGTGCTCAAGGCCCCGCGACTGACGAGCGCAGAAAAGGCCGCCACGTTCATTGACGTGTGCGGCGACAAGTTCGATGCCAAGGCACAGAATTTCATCAATGTCGTTGCCGAAAACGACCGTCTCCCGCTTCTGCCGGAGATCGCCGCTCTTTTCGACCTGTACAAGGCCGAACAAGAGAAATCGGTAGACGTTGAAGTGACCAGTGCTTTTGCATTGAACCAAGAACAGCAAGACAAACTCGCCAAGGTTCTTAGTGCACGACTCAACCGGGAAGTGCGCCTGCAAGTTGCGGAGGATGCTGCCCTTATAGGTGGTGTCGTTATCCGCGCCGGCGACCTGGTTATCGATGGCTCGATTCGCGGCAAAATCGCGAAACTTGCCGAAGCATTGAAATCTTGAGTTTGAAGGGGCAGCAGAGCAATGCAGCAACTCAATCCTTCCGAAATAAGTGAAATTATCAAGGGCCGCATCGAAAAGCTCGATGTGACCTCCCAAGCCCGTAACGAAGGCACTGTCGTCAGCGTATCTGACGGCATCGTGCGGATTCACGGTCTGGCCGACGTCATGTACGGCGAGATGATCGAGTTTCCGGGCGGCGTCTACGGTATGGCTCTCAACCTGGAGCAAGACTCCGTAGGTGCCGTTGTACTGGGCGCATACACCAGTCTGGCTGAAGGCATGAGCGCCAAGTGCACCGGCCGCATCCTCGAAGTTCCGGTAGGTAAGGAACTGCTGGGTCGCGTAGTCGACGCACTGGGTAACCCTGTTGACGGTAAAGGTCCACTGGGCAACACCGAGACCGACGCGGTCGAGAAAGTTGCACCGGGCGTGATCTGGCGTAAGTCGGTAGACCAGCCTGTACAGACTGGCTACAAGGCTGTCGATGCCATGATCCCTGTCGGCCGTGGCCAGCGTGAGCTGATCATCGGTGACCGTCAGATCGGTAAAACCGCTCTGGCGATCGACGCGATCATCAACCAGAAAGACAGCGGCATTTTCTGCGTCTACGTGGCAATCGGTCAGAAGCAATCGACCATCGCCAACGTGGTTCGCAAGCTGGAAGAAAACGGTGCACTGGCTAACACCATCATCGTTGCAGCGAGCGCTTCGGAATCTGCAGCACTGCAATTCCTGGCTCCGTACTCCGGTTGCACCATGGGTGAATTCTTCCGCGACCGCGGTGAAGACGCGCTGATCGTTTATGACGATCTGTCCAAGCAAGCAGTGGCTTACCGCCAGATTTCCCTGCTGCTGCGCCGTCCACCAGGCCGTGAAGCTTACCCAGGCGACGTGTTCTATCTCCACTCCCGTCTGCTGGAGCGCGCATCCCGCGTTTCGGAAGAGTACGTAGAGAAGTTCACCAACGGCGCAGTGACCGGCAAAACCGGTTCCCTGACCGCACTGCCGATCATCGAAACCCAGGCTGGCGACGTTTCCGCGTTCGTTCCGACCAACGTGATTTCCATCACCGACGGTCAGATCTTCCTGGAATCGGCCATGTTCAACTCGGGCATCCGTCCTGCAGTGAACGCCGGTGTTTCGGTATCCCGTGTGGGTGGTGCCGCTCAGACCAAGATCATCAAGAAGCTGTCCGGTGGTATCCGTACCGCTCTGGCTCAGTACCGTGAACTGGCAGCATTCGCCCAGTTCGCTTCTGACCTGGACGAAGCGACCCGCAAGCAACTTGAGCATGGTCAGCGCGTTACCGAGCTGATGAAGCAGAAGCAATACGCACCGATGTCGATCGCTGACATGGCGCTGTCGCTGTATGCCGCTGAGCGTGGGTTCCTGACTGACATTGAAATCGCCAAGATCGGCAGCTTCGAACAAGCGCTGATTGCTTTCTTCAACCGCGATCACGCCGATTTGATGGCCAAGATCAACGTTAAAGGTGACTTCAATGACGAAATCGACGCTGGCCTCAAAGCCGGTATCGAGAAGTTCAAGGCCACCCAAACCTGGTAAGCCGCAGCGGGAGCCGCAAGGCTCCCGCTTGCTAACCTGATAGGTGTTACATGGCAGGCGCAAAAGAGATTCGCAGTAAGATTGCGAGCATCAAAAGCACGCAAAAAATTACCAGCGCCATGGAAAAAGTGGCGGTCAGCAAAATGCGCAAGGCACAAATGCGCATGGCTGCTAGCCGTCCTTATGCGGAACGTATCCGCCAGGTAATTGGGCATCTGGCCAACGCCAACCCGGAATACCGCCACCCGTTCATGATCGACCGTGAAGTAAAGCGCGTCGGTTATGTCGTAGTGAGCAGTGACCGTGGTCTGTGCGGCGGCTTGAACACCAACCTGTTCAAGGCCCTGGTCAAGGACATGGCGGTAAACCGCGAAAACGGCGTCGAGATTGATCTGTGTGTTGTTGGTAGCAAGGGTGCGGCCTTTTTCCGCAACTTCGGCGGTAACGTCGTTGCAGCTATCAGCCACCTGGGTGAAGAGCCGTCGATCAATGATCTGATCGGCAGCGTCAAGGTGATGCTGGATGCCTACCTGGACGGCCGTATTGACCGCCTGTCCGTGGTATCCAACAAGTTCATCAACACCATGACGCAACAGCCTACCGTGGAGCAGTTGATTCCACTGGTGGCGACCCCGGATCAAGAACTCAAGCACCACTGGGACTACCTCTACGAACCAGACGCCAAAGAGCTGCTAGACGGCTTGATGGTGCGCTACGTGGAGTCGCAGGTGTACCAGGCGGTGGTCGAGAACAACGCGGCCGAACAAGCTGCGCGGATGATCGCGATGAAGAACGCTACCGACAACGCCGGTGATTTGATCAGCGATTTGCAGCTGATCTACAACAAGGCGCGTCAGGCTGCGATCACCCAAGAGATCTCGGAAATCGTCGGCGGCGCTGCCGCGGTTTAACGGTTCAAATATTCAGAGGATCCAGCTATGAGTAGCGGACGTATCGTTCAAATCATCGGCGCCGTTATCGACGTGGAATTCCCACGCGACAGCGTACCGAGCATCTACGACGCCTTGAAGGTTCAAGGCGCCGAAACCACTCTGGAAGTTCAGCAGCAGCTGGGCGACGGCGTGGTACGTACCATTGCGATGGGCTCGACCGAAGGCTTGAAGCGCGGTCTGGACGTCAACAACACTGGCGCAGCCATCTCCGTACCGGTCGGTAAAGCGACTCTGGGCCGGATCATGGACGTACTGGGCAACCCGATCGACGAAGCTGGCCCGATCGGCGAAGAAGAGCGCTGGGGTATCCACCGCGCCGCTCCTTCCTTCGCTGAACAAGCGGGCGGCAACGAGCTGCTGGAAACCGGCATCAAGGTTATCGACCTGGTTTGCCCGTTCGCCAAGGGCGGTAAAGTCGGTCTGTTCGGTGGTGCCGGTGTAGGCAAAACCGTAAACATGATGGAACTGATCCGTAACATCGCCATCGAGCACAGCGGTTATTCCGTGTTCGCCGGTGTGGGTGAGCGTACTCGTGAGGGTAACGACTTCTACCACGAGATGAAGGACTCCAACGTTCTGGACAAAGTGGCCCTGGTTTACGGTCAGATGAACGAGCCGCCGGGAAACCGTCTGCGCGTAGCACTGACCGGCCTGACCATGGCCGAGAAGTTCCGTGACGAAGGTAACGACGTTCTGCTGTTCGTCGACAACATCTATCGTTACACCCTGGCCGGTACTGAAGTATCCGCACTGCTGGGCCGTATGCCTTCGGCAGTAGGTTACCAGCCGACTCTGGCTGAAGAGATGGGCGTGCTGCAAGAGCGCATCACTTCGACCAAGCAAGGTTCGATTACTTCGATCCAGGCGGTATACGTACCTGCGGACGACTTGACTGACCCGTCGCCAGCGACCACCTTCGCCCACTTGGACGCCACCGTCGTTCTGTCCCGTGACATCGCTTCCCTGGGTATCTACCCAGCGGTAGACCCACTGGACTCGACTTCGCGTCAGCTGGATCCGAACGTGATCGGCAACGACCACTACGAAACCGCTCGCGGTGTTCAGTACGTGCTGCAGCGCTACAAAGAGCTGAAGGACATCATTGCGATCCTGGGTATGGACGAGCTGTCGGAAGCCGACAAGCAGTTGGTAAACCGTGCTCGTAAGATCCAGCGCTTCTTGTCGCAGCCGTTCTTCGTGGCTGAAGTCTTCACCGGTGCTTCGGGTAAATACGTTTCCCTGAAAGACACCATTGCTGGCTTCAAAGGCATCCTCAACGGTGACTACGACCACCTGCCAGAACAAGCGTTCTACATGGTTGGCGGCATCGAAGAAGCGATCGAGAAAGCCAAGAAACTGTAATCCCGGCGCCCGGCAACGGGCGCTAATTTAGGTTGAGGCAATCAGATGGCTATGACAGTCCATTGCGATATCGTCAGCGCGGAAGGGGAAATCTTTTCCGGCCTGGTCGAGATGGTGATTGCGCACGGTGCACTGGGTGATCTTGGTATCGCTCTGGGTCACGCGCCGCTGATCACTAATCTGAAGCCAGGTCCGATCCGCCTGATCAAGCAAGGCGGGGAAGCCGAGGTGTTCTACATCTCCGGTGGTTTCCTCGAGGTTCAGCCGAACATGGTCAAGGTGCTTGCCGATACCGTGCAACGTGCCGCCGACCTGGATGAAGCTCAGGCTCAAGCAGCCCTCAAGGCTGCCGAAGCTGCTCTGCATGAGAAGAGCGCAGATTTCGATTACGGAGCTGCGTCCGCACGTCTGGCCGAGGCTGCAGCTCAGCTGCGCACCGTCCAACAGATCCGCAAGAAGTTTGGCGGTTAATCCGTCAGCCACTTGTTGTGCGATTGATAAAAAAGGGTAGCCTCGGCTACCCTTTTTTCTTTTCCGATTTTTACAACCCGGTCGCAGTTGCTGACCGCCCAGGATTGGTAGCCAGTCATGTCTCTCGAAATCGTTATTCTCGCGGCCGGTCAAGGCACCCGTATGCGTTCGGCGTTGCCCAAAGTGCTGCACCCGGTTGCCGGCAACTCCATGCTTGGGCATGTTATCCACAGTGCACGGCAGCTCGATCCACAGCGTATTCATGTGGTGATCGGTCACGGTGCCGACGTGGTGCGCGAGCGTCTGGCGGCTGATGATCTTAATTTCGTCCTGCAGGACAAACAATTGGGCACTGGACATGCCACCGCTCAAGCGGTCCCGTTCATCAGTGCTGAAACCGTACTGATTCTTTACGGTGACGTGCCGTTGATCGAAGTCGAAACCCTGCAGCGTCTGCTCAAGCACGTCGTACCGGGGCAGATGGGCCTGCTGACCGTTGAGCTGGAAGACCCGACCGGTTACGGCCGCATCGTGCGCGGGGCTGACGGCAAGGTCGCTGCCATCGTCGAACACAAAGATGCCAGCGAAGCCCAGCGCGCGATCACTGAAGGCAACACCGGCATCCTCGCTGTCCCGGCCAATCGCCTGGCCGACTGGATGAGCCGCCTGTCAAACAACAACGCGCAAGGCGAGTACTACCTGACCGACGTGATCGAAATGGCGGTCAACGATGGTCTGGTGGTGGCCACCGAGCAGCCGCACGACCCGATGGAAGTGCAAGGCGCCAATGATCGCAAGCAACTGTCGGAACTGGAGCGGCATTACCAGTTGCGCGCCGGCCGCCGCCTGATGGCGCAAGGCGTGACCCTGCGAGATCCTGCGCGTTTCGATGTGCGGGGCGAAGTCACCGTCGGTCGCGATGTGCTGATCGACGTCAACGTGATTCTCGAAGGCAAGGTTGTCATCGAGGACGACGTGGTAATCGGCCCGAATTGCGTGATCAAGGACAGCACCCTGCGCAAAGGCGTGGTGATCAAAGCCAACAGCCACATCGAAGGTGCGGTGCTGGGTGAAGGCAGCGATGCCGGTCCGTTCGCCCGTCTGCGTCCAGGCACGGTTCTGGAAGCGCGCGCGCATGTGGGTAACTTCGTTGAACTGAAAAACGCGCGCATGGGCGAGGGCGCCAAGGCCGGGCACCTGACCTACCTGGGCGACGCGGAAATCGGTGCACGCACCAACATTGGCGCCGGCACCATCACCTGTAACTACGATGGCGCCAACAAATGGAAAACCGTGTTGGGCGAGGATGTATTCATCGGCTCCAACAACTCATTGGTCGCGCCTGTGGATATCTCGTCCGGGGCAACCACCGCGGCTGGCTCGACCATTACCCAGAATGTGGATAACGCGCAGTTGGCGGTGGGTCGGGCGCGGCAGAAGAATATCGATGGCTGGAAGCGGCCGGAGAAGATCAAGAAGAGCTGAGTTATCCACAGCTGCTTTTAGATCAAAAGATCGCAGCCTTCGGCAACTCCTATAGAGGATGCCGGGGGCTGCGATTTTTTTATGGCCTGAGCTTGACGATTGAAGGGCAATAGGTTTTTATTGCTTCCGTTATCTTTCGAATCGAAACTTTAGCCGCCATGTCGAAACGCAACACGCCCCAACGCCGCCACAACATTCTCGCCTTGCTCAATGAGCAGGGCGAAGTCAGTGTGGATGAACTGGCCAAGCGCTTCGAAACTTCGGAAGTTACGATCCGCAAGGATCTGGCAGCACTTGAGAGCCATGGTCTGTTGCTGCGTCGTTACGGCGGGGCGATCACCATGCCGCAGGAGTTGGTCGCTGAACCCGGCCAGAGCGTTTCGAAATACAAACAGGCGATTGCCCGCGCTGCCGTCAAACGCATTCGCGAGCACGCCCGCATCATCATCGACAGCGGCAGTACCACCGCCGCCATGATTCCCGAGCTGGGCCAGCAGCCGGGTCTGGTCGTCATGACCAATTCCCTGCATGTCGCCAACGCTTTGAGCGAACTCGAGCACGAGCCGGTGCTGCTAATGACCGGCGGTACCTGGGATCCGCATTCGGAGTCCTTCCAGGGCCAGGTGGCCGAGCAGGTACTACGCTCTTACGACTTCGACCAGTTGTTTATCGGCGCCGATGGCATCGATCTGGTGCGCGGTACCACCACATTCAACGAGTTGCTCGGTTTGAGCCGGGTGATGGCGGAAGTGGCGCGGGAAGTGATCGTGATGGTCGAGGCCGACAAGATCGGCCGCAAGATCCCCAACCTGGAGCTGCCGTGGAGCAGCGTCCATACCCTCATTACCGATGATCGCCTGCCACAAGAGGCCCGCGATCAGATTCAGGCCCGCGGTATCACCGTGATTTGCGCGGCTGTCAGTCAGGAGAAATAAGCATGTGTGGAATTGTCGGCGCAGTTGCTGAACGTAATATCACCGCCATCCTGCTCGAAGGCCTCAAGCGCCTTGAATACCGCGGCTATGACAGCGCCGGTGTAGCGGTTTTCACCAACGACGCAAAGCTCGAGCGCATGCGTCGTCCGGGCAAGGTCAGCGAACTGGAAACCGCGCTGGCCGAACAGCCGCTGGCCGGCCGTCTCGGTATCGCCCACACCCGTTGGGCCACCCACGGTGCCCCTTGCGAACGTAACGCGCACCCGCATTTCTCCGGTGACATCGCCGTGGTGCACAACGGCATCATCGAAAACCACGAAGCCCTGCGTGAGCAACTGAAAGCGCTGGGTTACGTGTTCACTTCGGACACCGATACCGAAGTCATCGCGCACCTGCTGAGCCACAAACTCAAGGATCAGCCTGACCTGACCGTTGCGTTGAAAGCCACCGTCAAAGAGCTGCACGGCGCCTACGGCCTGGCCGTGATCAACGCACAGCAGCCGGATCGTCTGGTTGCCGCACGCAGTGGCAGCCCGTTGGTGATCGGTCTGGGCCTGGGTGAGAACTTCCTCGCGTCCGACCAATTGGCCCTGCGCCAGGTCACTGACCGCTTCATGTACCTGGAAGAAGGCGATATCGCCGAAATTCGCCGCGATAACGTGCAGATCTGGGACGTCAACGGCAACGCCGTCGAGCGCCAGACCGTGCAGTACAGCGATGGCGCCGAAGCCGCCGACAAGGGCGAATTCCGTCATTACATGCTCAAGGAAATCCACGAGCAACCGTCCGTAGTTCAGCGCACCCTCGAAGGTCGCCTGAGCAACAATCAGGTGCTGGTGCAGGCCTTCGGTCCACAGGCTGCCGAATTGTTCGCCAAAGTGCGCAATGTGCAGATCGTCGCCTGCGGTACCAGTTACCACGCCGGCATGGTCGCGCGTTACTGGCTCGAAGAACTGGCGGGTATCCCGTGCCAGGTCGAAGTCGCCAGCGAATTCCGCTACCGCAAGGTGGTGGTGCAGCCGGATACCCTGTTCGTCACCATTTCGCAGTCCGGCGAAACTGCCGACACCCTGGCCGCGCTGCGCAACGCCAAAGAGCTGGGCTTCCTGGCCAGCCTGGCAATCTGCAATGTGGGCATCAGTTCGCTGGTGCGTGAGTCCGACCTGACTTTGCTGACCCAGGCCGGTCGCGAAATCGGTGTGGCTTCGACCAAGGCGTTCACCACGCAACTGGTCGGCCTGTTGCTGCTGACCCTTTCGCTGGGTCAGGTACGCGGCACGCTGGGTAAAGACGTCGAGGCCACGCTGGTGGAAGAAATGCGTCGCCTGCCGACCCGTCTGGGCGAAGCGCTGGCCATGGACAGCACGGTGGAAAAAATCGCCGAACTGTTTGCCGAGAAGAACCACACCCTGTTCCTCGGCCGTGGCGCGCAATTCCCGGTGGCAATGGAAGGCGCCCTGAAGCTCAAGGAAATCTCTTACATCCACGCCGAAGCCTACCCGGCCGGTGAGCTGAAGCACGGCCCGTTGGCGCTTGTGGATAACGACATGCCGGTGGTCACCGTGGCGCCGAACAACGAACTGCTGGAGAAGCTCAAGTCCAACCTGCAGGAAGTCCGTGCCCGTGGTGGTGAACTGATCGTATTCGCTGACGAGAAAGCCGGGATGACCAATGGCGAAGGCACCCACGTGGTGCAGATGCCGCACATCCACGACATCCTTTCGCCTATCTTGTACACCGTCCCGCTGCAACTGCTGTCGTACTACGTCGCCGTGCTCAAGGGCACCGACGTCGATCAGCCGCGCAACCTGGCGAAGTCGGTGACGGTGGAATAAGTTATCCACAGCTGACATTGACCCGCAAAAATCGCAGCCTCGGCTGCGATTTTTGTATCCGACTCGAGGGCATCCATGGACCGCTTCCAGGAAATGCAGATCTTCGCCACGGTGGCTCAGGCGCAGGGCTTCTCGGCAGCGGCGCGACGCCTTGGCTTGTCCGCCGCCAGTGTCACCCGCGCGGTTGCGGCGCTGGAGCAGCGCATCGGTACGCAGTTGCTGATTCGTACCACACGCAGTGTGCATCTGAGCGAAGCGGGGCAGCGTTATCTGGAAGACTGTCGGAGAATTCTCGCCGAAGTGCAGGAAGCCGAGGATTCGGCGGCCGGCAGTCATGCCCAGCCCCGTGGGCAATTGACGGTGACCGCGCCAGTATTGTTCGGTGAGCTGTTTGTCACACCGCTGATGGCGGCTTATCTGACGCAATACCCGGACGTTTCGATCAATGCGCTGTTGGTTGATCGGGTGGTGAGCATGGTCGAGGAGGGCATCGATGTCGCGGTGCGCATCGGTGAGTTGCCGGACAGCAATCAGCACGCAATCCGGGTTGGCGAAGTACGGCGGGTGATCTGTGCGTCGCCGGCCTATCTGGCCCGGTACGGCCGCCCCGAGCATCCACAGGCACTGGCCGGCGCGCCGGTAGTGGCGACCTCGGCCATCGGCCAGTTGCGCAGCTGGCCGTTTGTGGATCAGGGCGAAGCGATCAGCGTGCGGCCTGAACCGAGGCTGGTGGTCACCGCCAACCAGGCGGCGATTACTGCGGCTTGCCTGGGCTTGGGGCTGACCCGGGTGTTGTCTTATCAGGTCGCCGGCAAGGTGGCCTGCGGTGAACTGGAAATTGTCCTCGCCGATTTCGAACTGCCGCCGCTGCCGATCCATGTGGTGTATCAGGGCGGACGCAAGGCACCGGCGCGGGTGCGCAGTTTTGTCGACCATGCAGTGAAAGCCTTGCGAGAGCATCCGGCGCTGCAGAACGCAGCGTTATTTCATCCAGTGAAATAATCGATTGCGATTGGTGGTGATTCTGGTGCTTTGAGGATGGGGGGAAGATGGCCTCCATCGGCGCTGCCATCCCGAACGGCGCCACCTCCAGCGGAGTCGACCATGCAAGCGATCAAACTCTACAACTTCCCGCGTTCCGGCCACGCCCATCGGGTGGAGCTGATGTTGTCCCTGCTGCAACTGCCGACCGAACTGATCCTGGTCGATCTGGCCAAGGGTGAGCACAAGCAGGCGCCGTATCTGGCGATCAACAGTTTCGGCCAGGTGCCGGCGATTGACGATGACGGCGTGGTGCTGGCCGACTCCAACGCGATTCTCGTGTACCTGGCGCTCAAGTATGGCAATGGTCGCTGGCTGCCGACCGATCCGCTGGGTGCTGCAAGGGTCCAGCGCTGGTTGTCGGTCGCTGCCGGACCGATTGCTTTCGGACCTGCTGCTGCCCGCTTGGTGACGGTGTTTGGCGCACAGTTGAATGCTGAAGAAGCGATTACCCGTGCGCACAACCTGCTCAAAGTGATGGACGTGGAACTGGGCAAGACCCCCTATCTTGCCGGCAGCGAGCCGACCATCGCCGACGTGTCCGCCTACAGTTATATCGCCCATGCGCCGGAAGGCAACGTGTCGCTGGACGACTACGCCAACGTGCGTGCCTGGCTGGCGCGGGTTGAAGCCTTGCCCGGTTTTGTCGGCATGCCGCGCACGGTCGCTGGTCTGCAAAAGACTGCCTGAGGTTCAGCCCTGATCTGATCAAGTTATCCACAATGCGCCGGCGGCGCGGGGAGAGGCGTGATGGAACGTTCACCGTGGCACGCTGGCGAGCAACAACTGCAGGCCCATGTCGGCGTCGCCGAGCGCATGGAGGCCTTTGGCCGAAAAGTGATTCGCGACTGGATGCCGGATCAACACCGCGCCTTTTATGAGCAATTGCCGTTCATGCTGTACGGCGCGGTCGATGCTGACGGGCGTCCATGGGCCAGTGTGCTCGAAGGCGCGCCAGGGTTTGCCCATTCGCCTGATCCCGCGCACCTGCATTTCGCCAGCCAACCCGCTGCTGATGATCCAGCGCAATTGCGCAATGGCGAACCGATCGGATTGCTCGGCATTGAATTGCATACCCGTCGCCGCAATCGCCTCAACGGTCATGTCGCCAATCTCACCGAGCAGGGTTTCGAGGTGAGCGTGGATCAGGCTTTCGGCAACTGTCCGCAATACATCCAGCTACGCCAGTTCCAGCGCGTACCGCTGAGCGATCCGCAGACGCGGCCAGCGCAGCACGGCAACGGTCTTGATGACGCGGCCCGGGCGATGATCGAAGGCGCCGACACCTTCTTTGTCGCCAGTTACGTCGATGCCGACGGACAACGTGCGGTGGATGTTTCCCATCGTGGCGGGCAGGCCGGATTTGTCCGGGTTGAAGGTAATCGTCTGACCATCCCGGATTTCGCCGGCAACCTGCACTTCAACACGCTCGGCAACCTGCTGCTCAATCCCAAGGCCGGCCTGCTGTTCATCGACTTTTCCACAGGCGATGTGCTGCAACTGAGCGGGCGGACCGAAATCATCCTTGAAGGGCCGCAGATTGAAGCGTTCCAGGGCGCCGAGCGTCTGTGGACATTCGAGGTCGAGAAACTCGTGCGGCGTCCGGCGGCACTGGCCCTGCGCTGGCGCTTCGACGGTATGTCGCCCACCAGCCTGTTGACCGGCACCTGGGCCCAGGCGGACGCGCGTCTGCAGGCCAAGGCACTGGGTGACCGCTGGCGGCCGCTGCGGGTAACCCGCATCGAAAGGGAGAGCCAGCACATCCGTTCGATCTATCTGCAACCGGACGACGGTGCAGGGATGCCAGTGTTTCAGGCCGGCCAGCATCTGCCGCTGCGCTTCACTCTGAACGGGGAAACGCATATCCGCACCTACAGCCTGTCGAGCGCGCCATCGGATGATTTCCTGCGCATCAGTGTGAAACGCGAGGGCTTGATCTCTGGCCATTTGCACCAGCAGATCCGGGTCGGCGATGTTCTTGAGGCACGGGCGCCACAGGGGCACTTCACGGTGGCGCCGCTGGAACAACGGCCGCTGGTGCTGCTGGCGGCGGGGGTTGGCATTACACCGTTGCTGTCGATGCTGCGCGAGGTGGTGTATCAAGGTCTGCGCACTCGGCGGATTCGGCCGACGTGGTTGCTGCAAAGTTCGCGCAGCCTGGCCGATCAGCCATTTCGCCAGGAACTTGATCGCTTGCTGGAAAGTGCTGGCGACGCGGTACGGGTGATTCGCCTGCTCAGTCAGCCGGAAGCCGATGCGCACGAGGGCGAGGATTTCGACCGCCATGGGCGCATTGATGGGGCACTGCTGCGTGATCTGCTGGAGGTCGAGGATTACGACCAGATCGATTTTGCTGTGTGTGGCCCCGGCGCTTTCACCCAAGGTGTCTACGACGGTCTGCGCGAGCTGGACATTCGCGACGCACGGATTCACGCCGAAACCTTCGGCCCGTCAACGCTCAAGCGCCTGCCGGACCCGGATGCGGTGGTCATCGAGCAGCCACCGGCCGCGATCACGTCAGTGCCGGTGATGTTCGAGCGTTCTGCCAAGGAGGCGCGCTGGCAGCCGGACGGCGGCAGTCTGCTGGAGCTCGCAGAAAGCCGTGGCCTGCGCCCCGAGTTCAGTTGCCGTGGAGGTTCGTGCGGCACCTGCAAGACACGTTTGGTCAGTGGCGCGGTGAATTATCCACAGCCCCCGGCGGACATGCCGGAAGCGGGGCAGGTGCTGATTTGCTGCGCGGTGCCGGCGCAGAGCGAGCAGTTGCTGGTGCTGGATCTGTAACGCAATTCCCCTGTAGGAGCTGCCGCAGGCTGCGATCTTTTGATCCTGGGTTTTTAAAATCAAAAAGATCGCAGCCTGCGGCAACTCCTACAGAGGATTGATGGGTTGTGGTGGATCAGGCGTAAGACAGGTCTTTCTCTTCGAGCAGCTCCTGATACAACGCGGTCCACTTGCGGCCCATCTCGTCGGCGGTGAACAACTGCCGGTACCGCGCCTCGGCCTTGATGCCCATGGCCGCCGCGCGTTCGGGGTTTTCCCAGAGGGTACGCATCGCCTCGCGAAACGCCTGTGGATGACTCGGTGGCACCACCAACCCGGTTTCGTTGTGTATATTGATGTAGCTGGTGCCGGTGCCGATCTCGCTGGAGATCATCGGCTTGCCGTACATCGCGCCTTCGAGCAGCGAAATGCCAAACGCTTCGGAGCGCAGGTGCGAGGGGAATACGATGGCGTAGCTCAGTTGCAGCAGGGCGACCTTGTCTTCATCGCCCAGGCGCCCGAGGAAGTGGATATTTCGCAGTCCCAGCGCGGCAGCCTGAGCATGCAGTTCCAGTTCCAGCGGCCCGGCACCGACGATGACCACTGGATAATCCACGTCCTTCAAGGCATCGAGCAGGATGTGCAGACCCTTGTAATAACGCATGACCCCGACGAACAGGAAAAACTTGTCCCCAAGCTGTTGGCGCCAGCGATTTATGCGTTCGCTGTCGGCCTGTGGATAACCCGCCTTGTTCAAACCGTATGGAATCACCCGGGTCTTGTCCTGGAATTGCTGCAACACGTCGCTGGTGTGCAGGTAGTTCGGCGAGGCCGCGACAATCCGGTCGGCGCTGGCCAGGAAGCGGTTCATCAGCGGGCGGTAGAGTTTGAGCAGATGTTTTTGGCGAATGATGTCGGAGTGATAGGTCACCACGCTCGGTTTGTTCAGGCCACTGGCAAAGTGCACCAGGTCCATGAAGGGCCAAGGAAAGTGGTAGTTGATCACATCGGCTTCGGCCGCCAGTTCGCGAAACTGTTTGAACACGCTCCAGGAAAACCCGGTGGAGGCGAACTGGATGTCGAGTCTGGCGCGATGCACTTCGTGTGAGCCGAGTTGCATCACGGGAGGGGTCGGGTCGGCGCTGAGGGTCAGCACCTGACCGTCGATGCCGTGATGCGCGCCGCTTTCGCAGAGCTGGAAGATCACTTGTTCGATGCCGCCGACCGAATCTGGCAGGTACGTCTTGAAGAAATGAAGAACTCGCATTCAGCCTCCCATGGCCTGGCGGTAGGCACCGGCGGTGGCCTGTGCGCAACGTTCCCAGGAAAATAGCCGCGTCCGGTGCAATCCGGCTTCTCGGCAGGCCTGCCAATGCGCTTGATCGTCGATCAGGCGGATCAGCGCATCACGCAAGCCCTGTGCATCATCAGCTTCAATGTAGTTGCCCGCCGCGCCGGCGACTTCCGGCATGGCTGAAGAACGGGTGAGAATCACCGGAGTGCCACTGGTCATGGCCTCAAGTACCGGCAGCCCGAAGCCCTCATACCGCGACGGAAACACCAGCGCCCGGGCGCCGGCCAGCAGTTGTGCGACCTGTTCATCCGGCAGATAGCCGAGCAGGCATACGTGACCCGACGCGAGGGCCCGGCGCAGCTCATCGCTGAACTGCGTCTGCTGCCAACCGGCCATACCGACGATCAGCAGGGGAAAACGCTGGCGCACGGCCTCCGGCAGCAGGGCATGGGCGCGCAATGCCAGGCTCAGATTCTTGCGCGGCTCCAGCGTGCCGACACACAGGAAATATTCGCGCGGGGCAACGGCATGTGCCTTGAGCACCGCTTCGAGGGCGTCGGGTTGCCGTGGGTGGAAGCGCTCGGCCACACCCAGTGGCGCCACCACGAAACGCTCGGCCGGCAGACCAAAAAAAGCCTGCGCCTCGTCGGCAATCGCCTGCGAGTCGGTGATGATCCGTTGCGCCTGTTGCACGCCCGCAGCGAGGCGCCGTTCGATTTCCTTGAGGCGCGCCAAGGGCTGGGTCTCAGGAAAGTGCAGATGGGTCAGGTCGTGCAGGGTGATCACGGTCGGGCCATCGAAGGCCAGCGGCCACAGGCTCGGCTCGTGATACAGGTCGATGCCTTGCGTGCGGCCCTGATCGAAACGTTTCTGTTCCAGCCAGCGCCGCGCCTGATAGGCCCCGGGGATCTGCCGCAGCAGTGGCGTCAGGCGCGAGTAGCCGGGCATGGCCGCTTCCGGCAGGACCGAGCTCCAGCCCCAGCCGTGGAACAACGCCACTTCGACATCGGTTGTGTCGCGCAAGGCGCGGACCAGTTCGGCGACGTAGTGGCCGATGCCAGTGCGTGGCGCCTGAAGAATCCGCGCGTTAAGAGCAATGCGCATGCTGGCCTTCGGATGCGGGCAGTGGATGGTTCAGGTTGCGCTCGATGCGCTGCACCAGTTGCGCGCTTGCTTCGCGCCAGCTCAGCCAACGCCATTGGTCGAGGCTCAGAGATGCCGGAAACTCACCCGAGCGTTCCATCCCGAGCACCAGGTCGGTAAGGCTCTGCGGGTTGTGCAGGTCGAAATACGCCATGTAATCGCCGCCGATTTCGCGGAACACCGGAATGTCGCTGGCCATCGCTGGCAAGCCGCGTTGCATGGCTTCCACCAGCGGCAGGCCGAACCCTTCGACATGCGACGGGAATACCAGCGCGGTGGCGTGGGAATAGGCGTGCTCAAGGCTTTTGTCCGAGAGCGAGTTGAACATGAACAGGCGACGGTTCAGTTGTGGGTGCTGGCGGATCCGCTCGATCAGGGCTTCGCACTTCCAGCCGATTTTCCCGGCGATGCACAAGCGCGCCGTGGAGCCAGCCGCCCAGGCACGTTCGAAGGCATCGAGCAGGTAGGCGTGGTTCTTGCGCGGCTCGATGGTGCTGACCATCAGGAACACCGGCTCCGGGGTATTGAACAGGCTCAGCAGGTTGCGATCGACCTCGGCTGCGGCGTCGGTCAGGTCCAGTTCGGAACCCAGGTGGAAGTAGTCGAACCAGCGCTGCTGGACCTGTTGCGTGCCGATCCGGCGCAACATCTCCTGGCGCACCTGATCACGAATGGTGGTCGAGATCGCGACATAGCCATCGGCCGTGCGTGCAATCCAGTCGAACCAGTCATTGAACACCTTGACCAGACCCGCGTCGCAAAACTGCGGATGGGTCAGCGGGATCAGGTCGTAGATCACCGAAACGATACCCACGCCATCGCGTTTGAGTTGTTCGGCCAAGGGGAAAAAGTTGGCGTGCCAGGAGGAATCGAGCAACACCAGTTGATCGCCGGCCCGATGTTGCAGCGGCACACAACGCTCGGGGATCGGTTTGCCCTTGAGCAGGCGCCCGAGTACGCGCATCGGCAGGCTGAAACAGGCAAACGCCGTGAGCCGGCAGAGCACGTACAGCACTCGCCGGGCGAAAAGCGACTGGCTGAAAGGCCGGCGTCGTTCCAGAGCGCGATGGCGCAACCAGAAGCTGTTGGCCCACTGTTCCAGCTTCACCCGCAGGCTGGTCAGATTGATTGTCGGGGTTTTGATCGGCGCCAGGCTTTTCACCTCGTACAGGGCACCGTCGAGCATCACCACCGGGATGCATTCGCGCTCGGCGTTGGCTTCTGGCAACTGTTGAATGACGTTGCGCACCACGCGTTGAATGCCCGAGTTGGCGGACGGGTGTTCGAAAACGTAGGTGCACTCCATCAACAGTCGTGTCATCGCGAGATCTCCCTGTCTACCTGCTGCGCCGGGTGTTCGCTGGAGCGGCTGATCTCGGTCCGGGCCTGCAGCCATGAGCAACCGACAAAGTCTTCCTGACGGTTGTTGATGACGTGGAAGACCAGACCGTAATCGCGCCATTCGAAATTGCGATCCAGATGCGAATCCAGACGCGACAGGCTCAGCGCCACCGAATAGCTGCCCTTGCCCAGGCGCATGTCGAAGGCGAAGCGGAACGTCACCTGCTCTCCGGCGCTCAGGTCGCTGATTGCCTGGTCCTGGCGATGGGTATTGATGCCGTAGATCGCCTGGCCGAGGCGATCCTTGATCAGAAAGCCCAACACCAGACGCTCGATGTCTTCGCGCACCTTGGTCTGCACTTCCAGCACCACTGGCTGGCCGACTTCCGCCACTTCCAAACTGCGCCCTTGAGCGTCGAGCAGGCGCACGCTGACGATTCCCGCTTCACCAGTCCCGGAAATGGTCTGCACCTGGCCGTTGGCGAGCATTTCCTGGCGCACGATCTGCCCTTCGCGCTGGGCGAGCATGGCGTTGTAGTAATCCATGACCTCTTCGGGTTTGCCGCGCATGGCCAGGCGACCGTTCTCCAGCAGGATCGCGGTGTCGCAGATCGACTGAATCGCCGAACGGTCGTGGGACACGATCAACAACGTGGTGCCAGCCTTGCGAAAGTTGCGGATGCGCTCGAAGCTTTTGTGCTGGAAGTAGGCATCGCCCACCGACAGCGCTTCATCGACGATCAGGATGTCCGGACGACGTGCGGTGGCAACGCTGAAAGCCAGGCGCATCTGCATGCCGCTGGAATACGTGCGCACCGGGTGATCGATGGCTTCGCCGATTTCGGCAAAGCTTTCGATCTGCGGCATCAAGGCTTCGATCTCTTCGACCTGCATGCCCAGCAACTGGCCGGCCATGAACGCGTTCTGACGCCCGGTGAAATCCGGGTGGAAACCCATGCCCAGTTCCAGCAGCGCGGCCACGCGACCTTGCAGTTGAATCTGCCCGCAGCTGGGTTGCGTGGTGCCGGTGATCATCTTCAGCAGCGTACTTTTGCCCGCGCCATTGACCCCGACGATGCCAACGGCTTCGCCGGGCTGAATCTCGAAATCGATGTCCTGCAGGATCCAGTGCAAGTGGTGCCGGGTGCCGGAAAACGGCACCAGCCACTCGAACAACCGGCTCCAGCGATTGGGGTATTGCTTGTAGGCCTTGCCCAGGCCGCTGACGCGTATATGTCCCATCAGAGTTCATCCACCATTTCGCCGACACGTTGCCGGAACAGGCGCAGCGCCATGGCGCAGAACAGCAGGCCGAGGATCAGCAACGGCAGCAGCGACGGCCAGTTCGGCCACTGGTTGTAGAGGAACAGGTTCTGGTAACTGGTCATCAGTGCCGTCATCGGGTTCAGGCTGATCAGGTGCTGGATGCCCGGCGGCAGGATCGACAGTGGATAAACGATGGGGGTCAGCCAGAACCAGAATTGCAGGCAGATGCCGAACATCTGTCCGACATCGCGGAAGAATACGTTGAGGATACCGAGGATCATCCCCAGCCCGGCGGCGAAGATCACCTGCACCAGCAACAGTGGAATCAGCGCCAGCAAAGCCATGCCGGGCAGGCGCCCGCTGATCAGCAGAAAACCGAAAAACAGCGCCAGGATAATCGCGAAGTTGATCCCGGCGTTGAGCAGCGCAATCACCGGCAGGCAGATCCGCGGGAAGCTGATTTTCTTCAGCAGGTTGGCGTTTTCCAGAAACATGCTCTGGCTGCGCGAGGTGATTTCCGCGAACAGTCCCCAGGTCAGCAGGCCGGCGCACAGGTACACACTGTAGGCCAGGCCGTCATCCACACCCGGCAGGCGCGCGCGCATGATCTGGGAAAAGATCACCGTGTACACGACGATCATCGACAACGGGTTGAGCACGGTCCACAGCGCGCCGAACAGCGAATTGCGATAACGCGCCTGAAACTCCCGCTTGACGCTGCCGAGGATGAAGCCGCGGTAGCTGCGCAGCGAGCGATACAGGGAAAGCAGCATCAAACCGTCCTGCCGTATTGGTCTTCGAAGCGCACGATATCGTCTTCACCCAGGTATTCGCCGCTTTGCACCTCGATGATCACCAGGTCGATCACGCCGGGGTTTTCCAGGCGATGGCGGTGCCCGGCGGCAATGAACGTCGATTCGTTCTTGGCCACCAGATGCGTACCGCTGCCGTTGTTGGTGACCTTGGCCATGCCTTCGACCACCACCCAGTGTTCGTTACGGTGATGGTGCATTTGCAACGACAGCTTGCCACCGGGCTTGACCACGATGCGCTTGATCTTGAAGCGCGGGCCTTCCTCGAGCACGGTATAGGTGCCCCACGGACGGCTGACCGTGCGATGCAAGCGGTAGGCTTCGTGGGACTTGTCCTTGAGCTGCTTGGCGACGCGCCGCACATCCTGGGCGCGATCGGCGTGGGCCACCAGCACGGCATCGGCGGTGTCGACGATGATCAGGTTATCCACACCCACGGCGGCCACCAGCCGGCCTTCGCTCTGCACGAAGTTGTTGTGACTGTCGATGAACACCGCTTCGCCGCTGGCGCGATTGTTGTCGGCATCGGCCGGCACCAGTGCTGCCACGGCGCCCCATGAACCGATGTCGCTCCAGTCGAAACCGGCGGGCACCACCACGACTTTTTCCGAGCGTTCCATCAACGCGTAATCGATGGAAATGTCGGTGATTTCAGCGAACAGCGCTGCTGACAGTTCCTGTTGCAGACAGCCGACGGTTTCCACCGGGGCGCTGGCCTCCATGCAGGCGCGGGTCTGCTCCAGCAACTCCGGTGCGTGCAATTGCAGCTCGTTGATCAGGGTCGCGGTGGTGAAGCAGAACATGCCCGAGTTCCACAGGAAGTTGCCGCTTTCCAAATAATGCGTGGCGGTTTGCAGGTCAGGCTTTTCCACGAAACGCTGCACTTTTGCCGCGCCTTTGGCATCCAGTGGCGCGCCGGTTTCGATGTAGCCGAAGCCGGTTTCCGGGGCGGTCGGCAGTACGCCGAAGGTCACCAGATAACCGTCCTTCGCCAGGTTGACCGCGTGTTCGACGGCGCTCTTGAGGGCTTGCTGATTAACGATCAAATGGTCGGCGGGCATCACCACCATGATCGCATCGTCACCGTGCAACGCTTGCAGTGACAAGGCCGCCGCAGCAATCGCCGGGGCGGTGTTGCGCCCGGTCGGCTCCAGCAGGAAGTGTCCGCGATGGCGCGATACGTGGGCGGCGCAATAGTGATCCTTGCTCTGGAAGTAGTATTCGCGGTTGGTCACCGTAACGATGTCGCCCCAGCCGTCCAGCAATGCGGCGGCACGCTGATAGGTCTTGCCCAGCAGCGACTGGCCGTCGGGCAGGGTCATGAACGGCTTGGGATGGCCCTCGCGGGACACCGGCCACAGACGAGTGCCGGCGCCGCCGGACAGAATCACGGGGATCAGCATGGCCTACTCCTTGGCGACGCGTTTCATGTCCGCATCCATCATCATGCGGATCAGAGTGTCGAGGTCGGTTTTCGGTTTCCAGCCCAGCACGCGCTGCGCCTTGGCCGGGTTGCCAAGCAGCACTTCGACTTCGGCGGGGCGGAAGAACGCCGGGTCGATCTTCACGTAATCGCGGTAGTTCAAACCGACGTGATCGAAAGCGATGCGGCACATCTCGCGCACGGTGGTGGTGACGCCGGTGGCGACCACAAAATCGTCAGGTTTGTCCTGCTGCAGCATCAGCCACATGGCTTCGACGTAGTCACCGGCAAAGCCCCAGTCGCGTTTGGCGTCGATGTTGCCCAAGGCCAGTTCCTGCTGCTTGCCCTGTTTGATCCGGGCAGCGGCGTCGGTGACCTTGCGCGTCACGAATTCGATGCCGCGCAGTGGCGATTCGTGGTTGAACAGGATGCCGCTGCTGGCGTGCAGGTCGAAACTTTCGCGGTAGTTGACGGTGATCCAGTGGCCGTAGAGCTTGGCGACACCATAGGGGCTGCGCGGGTAGAACGGCGTGTTCTCGTCCTGTTGCTCAGCCTGGATCAGACCGAACATTTCGCTGGTCGAGGCCTGATAGAAACGGGTGTGCGGGCTGAACTGGCGGATCGCCTCGAGCAGGTGGGTCACGCCCAGGCCATCGACGATGCCGGTGGTCACCGGTTGATTCCAGGACGCGGCGACGAAGCTTTGTGCGGCCAGGTTGTAGACCTCGTCCGGCGCCGACTTGATCACCGCGCGCTGCACCGAGCAGGCATCGGCCATGTCACCGTCCAGGTAGACGATGTCGCCTTCGACGCCCATCTCGCGCAGGCGCCAGCGTGAATCGCTGCTGCGCCGTGCGACCAGACCGTGAACCTTGTAGCCCTTGTCGAGCAGCAGTCTGGCCAGATAAGCGCCGTCCTGGCCGGTGATCCCTGTGATCAGTGCACTTTTCATTCTTGTCGTACTCGCTGCTCCCAGTCGGACAGGATCGCCCGCAAGGATTGTTGTGTTGTAATTTTCGGCGCCCATTCCGTGACTTGGGCAAGCCTTGCATGACTGCCGCAAACGCGACGCTGATCCGCGCGGCGCATGCGCGCCGGATCCTGGACCAGTTGCAGGTCGACCTCGGCAAGGTCGGCCATTTGCTCGATCAAACTGCGGATGCTTTGCTCGCGGCCCGAGCAAATGTTGTAGACCTGCCCCGGCGTACCCTTTTCCAGCAGAGCGAAATACGCCGAGATCACATCGCCGACATCGAGGAAATCGCGCGTGACGTCAATGTCGCCGACTTCCAGTTGCGCGGCTTGCAGGCCTTGTTTGATGCGGTTGATCTGGCGTGCAGCACTGGCGATGACAAAGTTGTCTTTCTGCCCGCTGCCGATGTGATTGAACGGCCGCGCCACCAGCACTGGCCAGCCTTCACTCAGGCCCCACTGCAGGCTGAGAAACTCTGCCGACAGTTTGCTCACCGCGTATGGATTGCGCGGGCAGGGCGGTTGCAGTTCGGTAATGGGCAGGGCGCTCTCGTCGACTTGTCCATAGACGTCGCCGGAACTGACATACAGGAACGTCCCGCGAAAACCGCGGGCCTTGAGGGCCTGCAACAGATTGAGGGTACCGAGCAGATTGATTTCGAGCGTTCGGCCCGGGTCACGGAAAGCTTCGGGAACGAAGGTCTGACCGGCCAGGTGAATCACCGCGTCGGGCAATTGTGGCCACAGATCGGTGAGGCTGGTCGCAGCCGTGAGATCGTAAGGCGCCCCCGCAGGCAGCAGTTCCCACGTCGAGCCAGGCTGTTCCAGATGCGACTGGAGATGTTGTCCCACGAACCCACTGAGGCCCGTGATGAACAGACGCTTTTTCAAACACTGACCCCTTGGTCTTTAACCTTCGCCACTTTCCCATAGGCTTTGGGGAAAAGTCTGTCAGGCCGGATGAGAAAGACCGGCAGGACAATCGGCAAAGTCGTTGTTGTAGTTATTTGTTACCAATCTGTGCCAAATGATCGGCAATTTCAACAGCGCAAACCGTGACCGGTCAGTTCTCGTCAGCGTAGCCCTATTTATTCTTGTCGGGCGGTTCCCGGATTCGCAAAGGATGTGTTTAGAATGGCCCTCGTCGCCATCTCCCCAGGTTCGCCGGGGTAATTGCGCAACAGGGTGAAACCAGCCACTAAAACAAGAACGAAGACGAGCTCAGGACGAAGGACGAGCAGCGGTGATCCCGACTCGATTCAGCGCCTGGTCGTCATAGCGTGAAACTGCCGGGATGGTGGTGTCACCGTGGGATGCCATGAATTTCATTCTTTACTCGGACGTCAATGACCGCTCCATCAGCCAGAGTCTGGGGCGTCCGGAATACAGCTATTACTTCGTGCTCAAGGCCTACCGTCCTGTGCTGGAAAGCCTTGGACAGGTGCACGTCGTGTCGTCGGCGGCCGAAGTCGACCCGTTGTATCGGCAGTTGCAACTGGCCGGTCAGGACTGCCTTTTTCTTTCGTTTGCGCCGCCGCATAAAACCCCGACCGACCTGCAATGCCCCGTGGTCTGCGTGATCGCGTGGGAGTACGACTCGATCCCGGATGACCCTCATGAAGATGCCCGGCATGACTGGAGCCAGATCCTGGCCCGCCACGGTCGGGCGATCACGTTGTCCAGTCACACGGCACAAGCCATTCGCCGGACCATGGGCGAAGATTTCCCGGTCCTGATATTGCCGACACCGTTGTGGGAAGGCTTTGCCGGGGTGCGCCAGCAGTACCCTGCTGCGCCGGTCAACCCAGGCACGGTGTTGCAGATCAAGGGCTGCATTATCGATAGCCGCACGCTCGGGTTGTCCGCCGATGGGCTGATCGCACCCGCTGTCGATGTACAGGAGCCGCAGCCCGCCGCGGTGGTTACGCCCGAAGCAGCGCCGTTACCGCCACTGACCTTGCGCCGACGTGCGTTCATCACCAAACACTACCTGCGCGAAAGTTATCGCGCCGCCGCGACCCCGACTGACCACGGGCCGCTGTTTTTGCTCAAGCACAATCTGTTGTTGTGGTATCGCGAAGCCGTTCGCGACTTGCTGCCGCTCGCCCTGCGCCGCCAGCTCTTCCGGTTACGTAGCCCGGCCCCCGAGCCGTTGCCGCCGGCCGTCATCGTCGAAACACCGCCGGTGGTCGAGCATCCGCAGGCCAGCCTGCCGGACATCAGTGCCACGGTACAGACCGAGGTCAGCGGTGTGGTCTATGTGAGCGTGTTCAACCCTGAAGACGGACGCAAGAACTGGCATCACCTGATCACGGCGTTCTGCTGGGCCATGCGCGATGTCGAAGATGCCACGCTGGTGCTGAAGATGACGCAGAACGATCTGGCGACTTACTACGTGCACCTGATTACCTTGTTGTCGCAGCTGTCGCCTTTCGCCTGCCGGGTGGTGGTCATGCACGGCTACCTGGAAGACCAAGAGTTCGCCAGGCTGTACGGTGCTGCCAGTTTCTACGTCAACGCGTCCCGCTGCGAAGGTTTGTGCCTGCCACTGATGGAATTCATGTCCTGCGCTCGTCCGGTGATCGCGCCGGACCACACGGCAATGCACGACTACATCGACGAGCGCGTCGGTTTCATCGTCAAGTCCGGCCGTGAGCCGACGATCTGGCCGGATGACGTGCGGATCCTCTACCGCACCCTGCGCCATCGTCCGGATTGGGGCTCGTTGAAAACCGCCTACGAAAACAGTTACGCCATGGCCAAAAACGATCCGGTGGCTTATCAGGCCATGGCCCTGGCGGCCAATGAGCGCATGCGCGAGTACTGCAGTTTTGCTCCGGTGCAGCAGCGTCTGGCGCAGTTTTTTCAACTGACGCCGAGTGCAAGCCCACAGCTGATCGCCGAGGCGGGGACTGCATCATGCTGATCATCATTCATTCGGAAACCAACAAGAGCAACATCCAGCAGAACCTCGGCCGGCCCGAGTACAGCTATTACTTCGTGCTCAAGGAATTCCGCCCGGTGCTGGAACGCCTTGGGCAAGTCATTGAAGTGAGCAACCCGGACGAACTGGTTGATCGCCTGTACTTCGATTGTCTGAGCCGTGGCGAAGCGTGCGTGTTCCTGTCGTTCTCGCCACCGCATCGCACACCGATTCATTACGCCTGCCCGACCATCCCGGTATTTGCCTGGGAATTCAGCACCATCCCCACCGAAAGCTGGCACGGCGAGCCACGTCACGACTGGCGCGTGGTGTTGAACGCCTGCGGCATGGCGATTACCCATTCGAGTTTCACGGTGAACGCAGTCTGCGACGTGATGGGCGCGGACTATCCGATCTGCGCGATACCCGCGCCAGTCTGGGACCGTTTTGCCGCACGCGGTGCGCAGTTGCGCAAGCAGCCTGTGGTCGAAGCGGTGCAGTTGAAGTTGCGTGGCCTGTTGCTCGACAGCCGCACGGTGGATCTGCGCGCGTACGGTCCGCCGGGGTTGCGCGAAGGCACGCCAATGTCGTTTGCCGGGCCACCGCAGGACTGCCAACTGCAACTGGACGGCGTGGTCTACACCTCGGTGTTCAACCCGTACGACGGGCGCAAGAACTGGCAGGACATGATCAGTGCCTTCTGCACCACGTTCCGTGACGTCGCCGATGCGACATTGGTGCTGAAGCTCACGCACCATGACATCGCCAATGCCCTGAATGACATGCTGCATCACCTGTACAAGAACCAGTCCTACCAGTGCCGGATCGTGCTGATCCACGGTTATCTGGCGGACGCCGACTACGAAGCGCTGGTGCAGGCCACCAGCTATGTGGTCAACAGCTCCTATGGCGAAGGGCAGTGCCTGCCGCTGATGGAGTTCATGTCCTGCGGCAAACCGGCGATCGCCCCGCTGAATACGGCGATGGCCGATTACGTCGACAGCGACAACGCGTTCATCGTTGATTCCACCGACGAGCTTACGGCTTGGCCTCACGACCCACGCGCGGCTTACCGTACCTTGCGCTACATGACCGATTGGGACTCGTTGTGCGCTGCGTACCGCGACAGTTATGAGGTGGCGAAAAACGACGTCGAACGCTATGCGCGAATGTCCGGGCATGCCGTTCACAACCTGCAGAAGTTCTGCAGTCAGGCGAGTGCAGAAGAACGCCTGCGGAGGTTTTTTGCGCAGCGTGCGCAGGCCCTCAAGCCGTTCCCCGTGGAAGCCTCGGGCGCATGATCCGGCGTCTGCTCGCACGCTTGCTCCCGGTTCCGTCGCCTGCTGCACCTGCACCTGCGCCAAGCGCGCAGGTCTCGCCACGGGATGTGGGGTTGCATGACGCGATTCTCGACGGCTGGTTTTTGCCGGGCAGCGGTGAGTTGCTCAAGGGCTTCGCGATCACGGCTGACGACACCTTGCTCGACGTCGGTTGCGGCGAGGGCGTGGCGACGCTGTTCGCTGTGCGGCAGGGCGCCTCGGTGATCTTCACCGACAGCGAACATGACAAGGTCCGCGATCTGGCCCGGCAGGTCGAGGTGCAGAGCAACCAACCGAGCCTGGGGCTGGTCAGCAACAGCCTGCCATTGCCGCTGGCCGCCGGATGTGCGAGCAAAGTGGTGTGCATGGAAGTGCTGGAGCACATCGATCAGCCGGAACCGTTCATGGCCGAACTGGTGCGCATGGGCCGCCCCGGTGCGCAGTATCTGCTGAGCGTGCCGGCGCCGGTGGGCGAGCACCTGCAACAAGGCATCGCCCCGGCCAGTTATTACCAGACGCCCAACCATGTGCAGATTTTCACCGAGCAGCGCTTTGCCGAACTGGTGGAGAACGCTGGGCTGGTGATCGAGCATCGGCAGGCCAGCGGCTTCTTCTGGGTGATGGGCATGATCTTCTTCTGGGCCAGCGAGCGCGCTGCCGGCCGGGACCTCGGTGGCGCGGTACGCGACCGGATTCAGGCGCCGTACCCGCCGTTGATGGAAAGTTGGGCACGGACCTGGCAAGACCTGCTGGCGCAGCCCGACGGTTTGGCAATCAAGCAGATGCTCGACCGCTTCATGCCCAAGAGCCAAGTGATCATCGCCCGCAAACCGCTGGCTGGCGAAACCTGCACCGCGGGCCAGCCATGAGCGCCAGGCGGATCATGGACATCGAGGTGCTGCGTGCCATCGCCGTGCTCGGCGTGCTGTTCCATCACTTGCAGGGCAGCCTGTTCACCGACACGGTGCCGCTGCTGGAAAACATTCACGCCTGGGCGCAACCGTGGTGGGGCGTTGATCTGTTTTTCGCGATCTCCGGCTTCGTCATCGCGCGCAGCCTGATCCCCGCGCTGCAAGGCTGCACGACGCGTCAGGAGTGCTGGCAGCAGACGCGCAATTTCTGGCTGCGCCGGGTGTTTCGCCTGTTGCCGTCGGCCTGGTTGTGGCTGGCGCTGATCTTGCTGGCGTGCGTGTTTCTCAACCGCTCCGGGGCCTTTGGCAGCTTGCACGCCAACTTGCAGGCGACGCTGGCGGGGGTGTTGCAGTACGCCAATTTCCGTTTTGCCGACAGCTTTTTTCATTACGAATACGGCAGCAGTTTTGTCTACTGGAGCCTGGCGCTGGAGGAGCAGTTCTACCTGCTGTTCCCGCTGCTGATTGTGCTGTGCCGCAAGCATCTGGTCTGGGCCTTGCTGGCGCTGGTGGCGGTGCAACTGTTCACCCTGCGCACACCGTTGCTGATGGTGGTGCGCACTGATGCCCTGGCGCTCGGCGTGCTGCTGGCGCTGTGGAGCGCGCAACCTTCCTGGCAGCGCTGGCAGCCGACGTTTCTGCGGCGGCCGTGGGCCGGGGTATCGGTGCTGATCGGCGTGGCACTGCTGATGAGTTTCATGGCCACCGACCGTTTCACCTTCGCGCCTTACCGCATCGGTTCGATTGCCATGCTCGGCGCGCTGCTGGTGTGGATTGCTTCTTACAACCGCGATTACCTGCTGCCAGCGGGCCATTTGCAGCGGCTGATGGCGTGGATCGGCAGTCGTTCCTACGGCATTTACCTGATTCATATCCCGGCCTATCTGCTGGTGCGGGAGCTGACTTTCCGTCTGCAGGCTGCCGGTTTGCCGAGCCCGGCCGGGCACCCGATGCTGACTGTGCTGATCGCCTTCGGCCTGATCGTGCTGCTCAGCGAGCTGAACTACCGCTTCATCGAAATGCCGATGCGCAATCGCGGTGCCGCCCTGGTGCGGCGCCTCGACACGTCCCGAACTGCCGTTTCAACCCCCGGAGCCACCTCATGCTGAGCCTATTGAAAAAACTCACGGCGGCGACGCCTGCACCGGCCCCCGCGCAACCCGTCGCCCCGGTGGCGGACAAGGTCGATCCGTACATGCTCGGCCTCTACGATGCCAAGCTCAGCGGCTGGTTCAACCAGGAGACCGGCGAGCTGTTCAAGGGCTTCCCGGTGACCGCCGATGACACCTTGCTCGATGTCGGCTGTGGTGACGGCGGCAACGTGCATTTTTGCGGCATGCGCGGGGCGAAGATCATCATCGCCGACATCGACGGCGCCAAGGTCGAGGCCACCCGCCAACGCCTGAGCGATACCCCGGCGCGCAGCGTCGAGTGCCATGTCACCGACTGTAATCCGTTGCCGATCGCCGACGGCACCGCTACCCGAGTGGTCTCCACCGAAGTCATCGAGCACGTCGACGACCCGACGCGGTTTCTCGCCGAGCTGGTGCGGGTCGGCCAGTCCGGTGCGCTGTACCTGCTGAGCGTGCCGCACCCAAGCTCGGAAGATTTGCAGAAGGACATTGCGGCGCCGGAGTATTTCCAGAAGCCCAACCACATTCGCATCATCAGTGAAGATCAGTTCAAGACGCTGGTCAGCGACGCCGGGCTGGAGATCATCAGCCACAGCCAGTACGGTTTTTACTGGTCGATGTGGATGCTGTTGTTCTGGGAAGCCAAGGTCGATTTCAGCAACCCTGATCACCCGTTGCTCGAGCATTGGGCCAACACCTGGCAAGCGGTGCTCGATTCCCCCCGTGGTGCGCAGATCAAGCAGGCGCTGGACGCGGTCGTGGCGAAGAGTCAGGTGATCATTGCCCGCAAGCCTTGAGTCGCTCCTCCAGGGATTTGTGTACCCTGCATTTTTGTATTGGCAGGGAATAAGCATTTCATGCGGTTCGGCTTTTCGATTTTGATCGCGGCAACGCTGCTGCTCGCTGCTTGCGAGCGGCAGGATGCCCCCGCCCTCGATCAACAACTTTATATCTGGCAACGTCAATGGACGCCGGCCCATGACGCCGCCCTGCGCGAAAGCCGCGAGAGCTTCTCGACATTGCGCGTGCTGGCCTTGCAGGCATTCCCCAATGACGGCTGGCATCGGGCGCAAATCGATGCGCCGTTGCTCAAGCGCGATGGCCGACCGCTGATTGCGGTGGTTCGTCTCGACGGTCAGCTCAAGGCGCTCGATCAGCGACAGGTGAACACACAGATCCTTCAGATGCTGGCTGACTGGCAAGCGCAGGGCCTGACGGTGAGCGGGGTCGAGATCGATCACGACGCCGGTAATGCGCGTCTGCCGGCGTATAGCGAATTTCTCGTGCGTCTGCGTGGTGCATTGCCGGCCAACTTGCCGCTGAGCATCACTGCGTTGCCGGCGTGGCTCGACAGTTCGCAACTGCCGGCACTGCTGGCGAGCGTCGACAGCAGTGTGCTGCAGGTGCACGCGGTCAGCGATCCGCGTCGTGGTCTGTTCGACCCCGAGCAGGCGCGGCGCTGGGCCAAGGCCTGGGGGCGGGTGAGCGACAAACCGTTTTATCTGGCGCTGCCGGCCTACGGCGTGGCGCTGCTGCCGGATGCCGATGGCGTTCCGGTGGTGGAAAGTGAAGTGCCACTCGAGCGCGGCGGCCAGCGGCGCGAATTGCTCGCCGATCCTCAACAATTGAGCCGGCTGGCTAGTGACATGCGCGAGGATCGCCCGGAACATCTGGCCGGGTTGATCTGGTTTCGTCTGCCGCTACCCAATGATCGCCGCGCCTGGAGTCTCAGTACGCTGCGCGCTGTGGCCCTTGGCGATACGTTGAGCAGCCGGCTCGGTCTGACGTTCAGCGACCACGATGGTTTGCAGGACATCGCCCTGCGCAATGTCGGTAATCTCGACAGTGCCTGGCCCACGCGTATCACCGTCAAGGCCAGCGCTTGCGAGGGCGCCGATGCGCTCGCCGGTTACGCGTTGCAACAAAGCGCGGATCTGCTTACCTTCACCCGCCTGCGCGACGGTCGTCTGCCGGCGGGTGGACAACGCGCCATCGGTTGGGCGCGCTGTGCATTTATTGATCAAGGAGGTTCGCATGTTGACCCGTAACTGGCCCCGCCATCTGCTCTGCCTGAGCCTCAGCCTGCCGCTGGGTTCGGCGCTGGCCTGCGGCCCGGACTTTCCGATGCGCCTGCTCGACAATCGTGGGCAAAGCCTGGCCGAGCTGCCGGAGGGCAACTTCAACTTCGAGATCAGCCGCCTCGGCAAAACCATTGCCGGACTGAAGAGCGTTACCGCCGCGACGCACAATCCCGATGACATGTACGGCGACGAGAACGAACCTGCGGCGCTTCGCGAAAAAGCCGAACAGGTGGGTCTGAGCGCCGAGCAACAAGCACTGGTCAAGCAACTGCGCGGCCTGACCGATGCGCGTCAGGTCGAGGCGCAGGGCGCCAGCCTGCCGGCGGAAATCCGCTTGTACGTGGCCGGCGCGGTGGCGTTTGCCACTGGCGATCATTCGCTGGCGATCGAATACTTCAACAAAGTGCTGGCGCTGCCGGCCGATCAGCGTCCGCTGCGCAGCACTTGGGCGGCGTACTCCCTGGGCCGCGCCTGGTTTGCCATGAGTGCCGAGGCGGGCGATGTCATCGAAGTGCTGGAGGACGCACGCGCAGCCTTCCGTCAGGCACGACAATTGAGCATCGATGGCTTCAGCGATCCTCTGGAACTCGGTGTCGCCAGTCTCGGTGAGGAGGCGCGAGTGCTGCGCAACGCCGGTGACTGGAACGGCGCCATCGAATTGTACGAAGCGCAGAACCTGCACGGCTCGGCCGTGGGTTATACCTCGCTGAAACAACTGATGAATGAGCTGGCCGAACTGCCCGAGCCGCAACTGGCCAAGTTGCTGGAGCGCAAGGCTGTGCAGCAATTGGTTACCGCCTCGTTGATCAGCCGGATGGGCTGGTCGTTCGACGAACAACCGCCGAACGAGAAGAAGCTGATCAAGCTGTTGCAGAACAGCACCCGTGGCAGCCTGGAAAACGCCGATCGACTGGCGGCCATGAACTATCAACAAGGTGATTACGCCAGCGCCAAAGCCTTCCTTGAAAACGCCGGTGACGGCGGCTTGGCGTGGTGGTTGCGGGCCAAGCTGGCGGTGCGTGACGGTGATAAAAATGCCGCGGCTGCCGCCTATGCCAAAGCTGCGCAGGCTTTCCCGCAGAGCGAGGATTGGGGCTACCGGCGCACCCCGGACTGGGACTTCGAAACCGTCCAGCCGAAATGCCGGGTCGAGGGTGAGAGCGCGATTCTGGCGCTGCAACGTGGCGAATACCTGCAAGCGTTCGTGCAGTTGTATCGCAGCAACAGCATCTACTGGTTCGACGCGGCAACGGTGGCCGAGCGCGTGCTGACGGTCGATGAGCTCAAGCGCTATGTCGATGACAACGTACCGGCGCCGCCGGCATTGACCCAACAGCAGCGCGACAACTACGTGCCGCTGCCGGTCGCCGCCAGCCTGCGCAATCTGCTGGGACGGCGCTTGCTGCGAGAAGGGCATTACGAGGAAGCGGTCGGCTATTTCGACAATCCGGATCTGCAGCACAAGGCCCGGCTCTATGGCGAACAACGAATGAAGGCCGACGCTGCGTGGTGGCCGACCAAACGCGCCAGCGCCTTGTACAACGCGGCGTGGACCGCACGTGAATGGGGCATGGACATTCTCGGTTACGAGATGGCGCCGGATTACGCCACGTTCGGCGGCAGCTACAGTCTGGAAAACACCGAGCTGAAAGTCGGGCCGCTGGTGGCCGAGGCTGAAGTCCAGCGCCAGAAGGCCAGCCAGGCGCAACCGGACGAGCGTTATCACTACCGTTTTGTCGCCACCGCGCTGGCCAGCCGGGCTGCCGACAACTTGCCGCACACCAGTCAGGCGTTTGCTGCGGTGTTGTGCAATGCCGCCGGTTTCAACAGCAGCCTTGAAGAACAGAGCGCGTTGTATCGACGCTACGTCAACGAAGGCCCGTACGTGCCTTGGGCGGTGGACTTCGGCAATCAGTGCCCGTACCCGGATTTCGAAAACGCCGACAAGCGTTACGTCACCCAGGTGACCGATGCCGTACGCAATACGTTGCGTCCGTACAAATGGCCGGTGGTCGGTGTCCTGGTGCTGTTCAGTGCGGGCGCCTTGGTGTTGCTCAGTCGTCGGCGCAAGGCGCGCAAGCCCTAAGCCTGCTGGATAAACGTCAGGCGCACGGCAAAGCCGATCAACAGGCTGCCGAACAGCCATTGCTGGACGCGTTGGGCAGTAGGACTGTGTTGCAGCCAACGACCCAGCGCGGCGCCGGTCAGGGCATAGGCACTGTCGAACAGCAGCCCGACGCCCACCAGCAGAACACCCAGGGTGGCAAACTGGGTCAGCACAGCTGCGCCGTCATTGACGATGAATTGCGGCAACAGCACTGAGCAGAACAGCAACGCCTTGGGATTGAGCAGATTGGTCAGCAGGCCACGGCGAATCGCCTCGCGCCATTGCCCTTGGGTGTGTGTCACGGCAGGCGTGTTCAGGTTCGGCAGCAAGCTGCTGCGCAGGCATTGAATGCCGATCCACAGCAGGTACGCCGCCCCAGCCAGGCGCACCAGATCAAACGTCCACGGCGCTGCCTTGAACAGCGCCGCCAGACCCAATGCCGCCAATGCCACGTGACAGCCCCGGGCGATCGCCAGGCCAACGGCGGTTGCCAGCGCCGCACCGCGACCCTGGCGGGCACCGGTTTGCAGCAACAGGATCATGTCCGGCCCCGGCAACAGGAAGACCACCGCCAATGCCAGAAAAAACAGCCAGATACTTGTCATGTCGCAGCCCTTTCGTTGTCGATTCGGTGAGCAAAGTTTAGGGCGCAAGGGCGGGGCAGGTGCTTGCGAAGTCAGCTTCAAAAAGCCACAGGATTGGCATAACCTGCTTTCTTTTTGCCCCTTGACCAGCAGGATCTGCCAACCATGAAACTCGACGCTTTTGACCGCAAGATTCTCGCGGCGCTGCAACGCAACGGCCGGCTGAGCAACGTCGAACTGGCGGATGAGATCGGCCTGTCGGCGTCACCGTGCCTGCGTCGGGTGCGGATGCTCGAGGAGGCCGGGGTGATTCGTGGCTATCAGGCCAACCTCGATCGCGATGAGGTGGGGTTGGGGCTGACGGTGTTTGTCGGGGTCAAGTTCGAGCGCCACAACGATGAACAGGCCGAAGCCTTTTACGCGGCGGTCACGGCACTGCCGGAGGTGATTTCAGCGTTTCTGGTGTCCGGGGAATCGGACTTTCTGTTGCAAGTGGTGGTGCCGGACCTGCGCGCGTATGACCGCTTTCTCAGCGGCTGCCTGCTGAAGCTGCCGGGGGTGAGTGACATTCGCAGCAACTTTGCAATTCACACCGTGAAGACGCCGGGGGCGTTGCCGTTGGGGCATCTGCCGCTGTAGAGCGGGTTGCTCCCACAGAGTTTGGGTGACCACCTACATCTGCGTCGCCATCCCCTCGACATTCATCGCCGCCTGACGCAGCGCCTCGGAGCGGGTCGGGTGCGGATGGCAGGTCAGCGCGATGTCTTCGGCCGAGGCGCTGAACTCCATGGCCACGCAATATTCACCAATCATTTCGCTGACACTCGGGCCGACTAGGTGCACACCGAGGATTTCGTCTGTGCGTTCGTCGGCGAGGACTTTGGCAAAGCCTTCGGTTTCGTGATTGATCTTCGCCCGACTGTTGGCGGTGAACGGGAATTTGCCGACTTTGTAGGCACGTCCTTCGGCCTTCAGTTGCTCTTCGGTCTTGCCGACGCTGGCCAGTTCCGGCCGGGTGTAGATGACGTTGGGAATCAAGTCGTAATTGACCTCGCCGGCCTTGCCGACGATCTGTTCGACACAGGCCATCGCTTCGTCTTCAGCTTTGTGCGCGAGCATCGGCCCGGACGTTACGTCGCCGATTACCCAGACGCCATTGACTTCGGTGCGGTGCTGGCGGTTAGCGAGCATGCCGCGCTTGTCGGTGCTCAGGCCGACGTTCTCCAGGCCCAGGCCTTTGGTGTACGGGCGCCGGCCGATCGCGACCAGTACGTAGTCGGCGTCCAGTAACTCGGCGCTGCCGCCCGCTGCAGGTTCGACGCTGAGTTGCACTCCGTTGGCCGAGGGCGTGGCGCTGGTGACCTTCGAGCTCAATTTGAAGCTGATGCCTTGCTTGCTCAGCGAACGCTGCAGGGTCTTGCCGGCCTCGGCATCGACGCCCGGACAGATGCGGTCGAGGTATTCGACCACGGTCACCTGGGCGCCGAGACGCCGCCAGACCGAGCCCAGCTCCAGGCCGATCACTCCGGCACCGATGACCACCAGATGCTTCGGTACTTCGCTCAGCGACAGTGCACCAGTGGAGTCGAGGATGCGCTGATTGTCGATCTCGACGCCGGGCAGGGGCGTGGGTTCGGAGCCGGTGGCAATGATGATGTCCTTGGCGCTCAGCTCGGTCGTGTTGCCCTGATCGTCGGTCACCGTGACTTTGCCCGGACCCTCGATGTGGCCCCAGCCTTTGATCCAGTCGACCTTGTTCTTGCGAAACAGAAACTCGATGCCTTTGGTCAGGCCGCTCACGCTGTCGTCTTTCTGTTTCATCATTTGCGCGAGGTTGAGCGTGGGTTTGACCTCGATGCCGAGGTTGGCGAACTCCGCACCCATGGCCGCGTCGTACAGCTCCGAAGCATGCAGCAAGGCCTTGGACGGCATGCAGCCGACATTCAGGCACGTGCCGCCGAGGGTGGCGCGGCCTTCCACACACGCGGCTTTCAGGCCCAACTGGCCGGCGCGGATCGCCGCGTTATAACCACCGGGGCCGCCGCCCAGAATGACCACGTCGTAGTGACTCATGCTCTTGCTCCTCGTTGGGGATGCGGATCGCTAAAAGTAGTAGGCGATTAAAATTACGAACGTAATATGTGCGTTTCCGGACATTTCGGTCAAGGCTTCAGGCAAGCGACAGGTTGCGCATCTTTAGATAAGCGAATTTGTGTACGAATATTTCACGCTTTTCGTTATATCGTAACGATTGGACCGGTGAATCAATGGCTTTGGGGTGATATGCAAGTCGATCTGGATGTCGATGGCACGCAAGTGACCGGGTTGCCGCGCTTTCAGCAAGCGGCTGCGCAGGGGCGACGATTGCGCCGTCTGGCCTTTGGCCTCGGTGGATTGGCCGGGGCAGGGTGGGTGCTGGCGTTGTTTGTCGAGCTGTTTGCCGCGCAATCGATATGGCCGGCCTTGCTGGTGAATCTGGGCGCGGCGTTGCTGGTGCTGGTCGCCGGACTGCAGTCGGCGTGGTGGGTGACTCAATGGCGTGCACGGGTCATGCACCCAGTGGCGCAGCAACCGCTGAACGAGGTCGAGCAAACCGCTCCTGACGGCTGGTACGAACGGTTGCTGGAGCATTTGAGTCAGCGCGGTCTGCACCTGCTCGGTCAGATTGGCGCGGCCACGTTGTGGCTGGGCGGCTGGTCGGTGCTGGCGATTATCGGCATCGAACAAGTCTGGAACCTTGCGTTGCCGCCCGCTGCGGTTGGGCTGTCGGCCACGGTGGGCGCCGTGCTGATGTTGCTGTTGGGTTTCGGCCTGTTGGTGCTGGAGCGGCAACTGGCTCAGGAGAATCCGGCGCAATGGCCGGAAGCCGGTTCGCTCGCACAACTGTCGCGCGTCGCGATCATCAGTCTGGTACTGGGTGCGATGTGCCTGTTGTTTGCCAGTGAAACTTCCGTGTGGCCGGTGCGGCTGGCGGTTCTCATCGGGATCCTGCCGGGATCGGTCGCGATCGAGTTGCTATTGCGCGCAGTTCTGTCGGTGTTCAGCCCTCGACGCGAGCAGCTGGAACCGACCCTGCTGGCGCGCAGTTTTGTTGCCGATATGCTGCGTTGGCCACCACAGCCGTTACTCGCTTTGCAGCACGAATTGCACAACCGTTTCGGCATCGATTTGCGCCAGATCTGGGCGTTCAGCTACATGCGCCGCGCTTTTCTGCCGGTGCTGGCGCTGGTCGCCGCCGTCGGCTGGCTGCTGACCGGGATCCACGAAATCCCGCTGCAGGGGCGCGGTATCTACGAGCGCTTCGGCAAACCGGTACAAGTCTTTGGCCCTGGCTTGCACGCCGGTTTGCCGTGGCCACTGGGCCGTGTATTGAGCGTCGAGAACGGCGTGGTGCACGAATTGGCAACCAGCGTCGGCGATGCTCCGGCGCCAACCCAGGCTGAGCCTGCCGAAGGCCCGGCGCCGTTGACCGCCAACCGCTTGTGGGATGCCAGCCACGTTAACGACAAATCCCAAGTGATCGCCAGCAGCCGTGGCGATCAGCAGAGCTTTCAGATCGTCAACATGGACGTGCGCTTCGTTTATCGCATTGGTCTGAGTGATCAGGATGCTTTGGCCGCGACTTACAACAATGCCGATGTGCCGACGCTGATTCGCAGCACCGCGAGCCGGATTCTGGTGCACGATTTTGCCTCGCGTACCCTCGACGGTCTGCTCGGTGCTGACCGGGTAGGGCTGGGCGAAGAAATCGGTCGCGCGGTGCAAGGCGATCTGCAGAAGCTCAACAGCGGTGTGGAAATTCTCGCCACCGTGGTCGAAGCGATTCACCCGCCAGCCGGCGCCGCCAACGCTTATCACGGTGTGCAAGCGGCACAGATCGGCGCTCAGGCGTTGATCTCCCGTGAGCGCGGTGCGGCGGCTGAAGCCAGTAACCAGGCGTTGTTGCAGGCCAGCCTTGCCCGTGATCAGGCCAGTGCCAGCGCTCGTGAAATCAACGCCACGGCGCAGGCGGCAGACCTGAAGTTCAGCGCTGAACAGAAAGCTTATGCCAGCGCTGGTCAGGCATTCGTGCTGGAGCAATACCTCAGCCAACTTAGCCACGGTCTGAGCAAAGCCAAACTGTTGGTACTCGACCACCGATTAGGCGGCAGCAGCAATGCGCCGACTATCGACCTGCGTACGTTCACGCTGCCGGCTGATCCGACGCCCGCGCGCACCACCGCTCAACCAGGAGTTGCCCCTTGAGCCAGTCGCACACTCACGATTCCCATGACCACAGCGGCCACGATCACGGCCACGCCGGGCATCACCATCATCATGGGCATCATCACCATCACCACGGTGCGCCGGAAGACGCGGGACCGTTCCCTTGGCGGCGGATGGGCTGGGCACTGTTGCTGGTGGGGTTTGCCATCGCGGCGGCGAGCCTGGTGCAAGTGCGCTCGGGGGAGGCCACGGTCATCACCCGTTTCGGTAATCCCTCGCGGGTGCTGCTTGAGCCGGGTTTGAGCTGGCGCTGGCCGGCACCGTTCGAAGCGGCGATCCCGGTAGACCTGCGCTTGCGTACCACTTCCAGCGGTTTACAGGACGTCGGTACCCGCGACGGTTTGCGCATCATCGTTCAGGCCTACGTGGCGTGGCAGGTGCAGGGTGATCCGGACAACGTGCAGCGTTTCATGCGCGCGGTGCAGAACCAGCCGGACGAAGCGGCGCGGCAGATTCGCACCTTTGTCGGCTCGGCGCTGGAAACCACCGCCAGCAGTTTCGACCTGGCGGATCTGGTGAATACCGATGCCGGCAAAGTGCGTATTGCCGATTTCGAAGCGCAACTGCGTCAGCAGATCGACCAGCAGTTGCTGGCCACTTACGGTGTGCGTGTGGTGCAGGTGGGCATCGAACGCCTGACCTTGCCTTCGGTCACGCTCACCGCCACGGTCGATCGGATGCGCGCCGAGCGTGAAACAATTGCCACCGAACGCACCGCCATCGGCAAGCGAGAAGCGGCGCAAATTCGATCTGCCGCCGAGCGCGATGCACGAATTGTTCAGGCTGACGCGACAGTTAAAGCCGCAGAAATCGAAGCGCAATCCCGAGTCGAAGCGGCGCAAATTTATGGCCGTGCCTACGCTGGATCGCCGCAGTTGTACAACCTGCTGCGTTCGCTGGACACCCTGGGCACTATCGTCACGCCGGACACCAAGCTGATCCTGCGTACCGACGCCGCACCATTCCGTGTGCTGGTGGACGGCCCGCCGAATGTCGAAAATAAATCCGGATCGCAGCCATGAGTGATGAAGTTCCACGTGGAACACATTCGCTGAGCAGTCCGTGGATTCAGGCCGGACGTTTGGCGTTTTTCGCCTTGTATGCTGTGACGGTATTGGCTGCGTTGGCTTGGGCATTTTCCAATGTGCGGCAGATCGATCCGCAAAATCGGGCCGTGGTACTGCATTTTGGCGCGCTGCAGCGTATTCAGGATGCCGGGCTGTTGCTGGCCTGGCCGCAGCCGTTCGAGCAGGTGGTTTTACTACCGGCAGCGGATCGGGTGATTGAGCGCCGAGTGGAAAACCTGCTGCGCAGCAGCGAGGCGATCAAGGCTGATCGTGTAGCGACTTTCGCCACACCGCTGAGCGATGCCCTGGCCGGTTCCGGTTACTTGCTGACGGGGGACGCCGGCGTGGTGCAACTGGATGTGCGGGTGTTTTACAAAGTGACCGACCCTTACGACTTCGTCCTGCAGGGTGATCATGTGCTGCCGGCGCTGGATCGGCTGGTCACCCGCAGCGCTGTGGCTTTGACCGCCGCGCGGGATCTGGACACGATTCTGGTCGCCCGTCCGGAGTTGATCGGTGCTGATAACCAGGCCGCCGAAAGACGTGAGCGTCTGCGCGGTGATCTGGTGCAAGGCATCAACAAGCGCTTGGCTGAGTTGAAGGCAAGCGGGCAGGGCATCGGCATTGAAGTGGCGCGGGTCGACGTGCAGTCGAGTCTGCCGGATCCTGCGGTCAGCGCTTTTAATGCGGTTCTGACCGCCAGCCAGCAAGCCGACAAAGCCGTCGCCAATGCACGCACCGAAGCAGAAAAACTCACCCAGACCGCCAATGAACAAGCCGACCGCACCCTGCAAGTGGCCCACGCGCAGGCCAGCGAACGGCTGGCAAAAGCCGCTGCCGACACCGCCACGGTGCTGAGCCTGGCCAAGGCGCAACAACAGGGTACGGACCCGCAGATGCTCCTGCGGCTGTACCGTGAACGCATGCCGAAGATTCTCGGCCAGGCCGGTTCAGTGACCACGGTCGATCCAAAAGACGATTCCCGCCTGATCATTCAGGGAGCCAGTAAATGACTGCGACCACTGCCGCACCGAGCCTGTTGTCCTCGGCCGAACAGCGCCGCGCCGCACGGCAATTGACCCTGGCGATGCTCGCCCTTGGCTTGCTCGGCCTCGGTCTGCTCTGGCGCTGGCTGTTACCGGAGCAAACCGGTGTCAGTCAGTTGCTGCTGGGTTTCGCTTCTCTATTGGTGGCGGTGCCGGTGATGCGCTCGGCGTGGTACAGCCTGCGTTATCCGAGCCTGCACGGCATCACCGATCAACTGATTGCCCTGGCGATGCTTGGTGCCTGGGCGACCGGCGATCTGCTGACCGCCGCGTTGCTGCCGATCATCATGATCTTCGGCCACGTGCTGGAAGAGCGCAGCGTGATCGGCTCGCAGGAAGCGATTCACGCCCTCGGCCAGTTGACCCGCAGTCACGCGCGCAAGATTCAGACCGATGGCTCGATCATCGAAGTCGATAACGGCACGCTGAAACCCGGCGACACGGTAGAGGTGCGCGCCGGAGATCGGGTGCCAGCGGATGGCCGAGTGTTGTTCGGCCAGGCCAGCCTCGACACAGCGTCGATTACCGGTGAGTCGGTTCCGGTGGAAACGGCGGTGGGCATGACGGTGTTTGGCGGCGCGATCAACCTCGATGGCTTGCTGCGCATCGAGGTGACCCGTACCGGCGATCAATCGACGCTGGGCAAAGTCATTGCGCTGATGCAGAACGCCGAGCGCTCGAAGCCGCCCATCACGCGCCTGCTTGAGCGCTATGCCGGTAGCTACATGGTGCTGGTGTTGCTGCTGGCGGCGGTGACCTGGTTTATCACCCATGACGCGCAGGCGATGCTCGCGGTGCTGGTGGCGGCATGTCCCTGCGCTTTGGTGCTGTCGGCACCGGCCACAGCGATTGCCGGTGTGGCGGTGGCGGCGCGCCACGGCATTCTGATTCGCAGTTCGGCGTTCCTTGAGGAGTTGGCAGATCTCACTTCACTGGTGGTCGACAAAACCGGCACGCTGACTTACGGCACTTTGCGTTTGCAATCGATCAGCAGCCCACGGCTGGATCAGGCCTCGGTGATGACACTGGCCGCCAGCCTCGGGGCGGCCAGCAGCCATCCGGTCAGCCGCGCGTTGGCCGGGCTGGTCAGTCAGGACCAGAGCCTGCCGCTGACGGATATTCATGAGCGTCAGGGTCTCGGTGTAGTCGCCACGACCGCCCAAGGCGAGGCGGCGTTGGGCCGGCTCGAGTTGTTCGCGCAACTGGGCATCGTCACCACCACCGTTCCCGAGCACGACGGGCCGATTGCCGGATTGGCACTGAACGGCGAATTTGTCGCCTGGCTGTTGCTGGCCGACAGCGTCAAACCGGAAGCCCGCTTTGCCCTCAGCGAATTGCGCGAGCTCGGTCTGGGTCGCCAGTTGCTGCTGACGGGCGACCGCCAAAGTGTTGCTCAGACCCTGGCCCGCGAGGTCGGCCTGCAAGAGCTGGAAGCGCAGGCGCTGCCCGAGGACAAACTCAACCGCGTACTGAAGGAAATCGACAACGGTTATCGGCCGATGGTGGTGGGCGACGGCATCAATGATTCGCTGGCACTGAAGGCTGGTGTGGTCGGTGTCGCAATGGGCGCGGACGGCGCTGACATTGCGCTGGCCTCGGCGGATATCGTCTTGATCGGCAGTGATCTGCGCCGCCTCGGTACTTGTGTGCGGCTCAGCCGCCAATGCCGACGAACCTTGCAGGTTAACGTGATCATCGGTCTGGGCTGGACACTGGCGATTGTCGTCTTCGCCGCCTTCGGCTGGCTCGGCGCGGCCGGGGCGATGATCGCCGCGCTGCTGCACAACCTCAGTACGTTGCTGGTGTTGGGCAATGCCGGACGGCTGCTGCGGTTTCAGGAGCCATTGCTCAAGCTCAAGGACGGTCATTGAAATGAGTTTCAGCGAACTGTGCGCCGAATAGGCAGTCATCTATGTAGAAGGCGCACACTTCATTGCCGGTTTCCGTGTCGAAATCACGGGTTGCATTCCGGCCTGCTGGAGCGTCTGAAACGATAGTCTCGGCTAATTAAATCGATAGCCTGCTATTTTTCAAGGATGGTCTACCCTCAGATCTGACGTCTGAAACAAGGGGGGATTTTCCATGCTCGCGCAACTTCCACCGGCCTTACAGAATCTGCAGCTTCCGCTTCGCTTGCGACTCTGGGACGGCCATGAGTTCAATCTGGGGCCGACGCCCAGCGTCACCATCGTGGTCAAGGACCCGACGATGGTCACCCAGTTCACCCATCCAAGCCTCGACGCGCTGGGGGCGGCGTTTGTTGAAGGCAAGCTTGAACTGGAGGGCTCGATCAGCGAGGTCATCCGGGTCTGCGACGAATTGAGCAGCGCCTTGCTCGATGAAGATGAAGGCGCTCAGCCAGTGCGTGCAGTGCATGACAAGGAAACCGACGCCAAAGCCATTTCCTATCACTATGACCTGTCCAACGCGTTCTATCAGTTGTGGCTGGACAGCGACATGGCGTATTCCTGCGCATATTTCGAAACGGGCAGCGAAACCCTGGAGCAGGCGCAGCAAGCCAAATTCCTTCATCTGTGTCGCAAGCTGCGTTTGCAGCCGGGCGATTACCTGCTGGATGTCGGTTGCGGCTGGGGTGGTCTGGCGCGTTACGCCGCGCGTGAATTCGGCGCCAAAGTGTTCGGCATCACCCTGAGCAAGGAACAGCTGGAACTGGCCCGTGAGCGCGTCAAGGCCGAAGGCCTGGAAGACCAGGTCGAACTGCAACTGCTCGACTACCGCGACCTGCCGCAGGACGGGCGTTTCGACAAGGTGGTCAGTGTCGGTATGTTCGAGCACGTCGGCCACGCCAACCTCGCCGAATACTGCAAAGTCCTGTTTGGCGCGGTGAAGGAGGGCGGTCTGGTGATGAACCATGGCATCACCGCCAAGCACACCGACGGTCGCCCGGTGGGACGCGGTGCCGGCGACTTCATCGAGAAATACGTGTTCCCCAACGGCGAGTTGCCACACCTGGCGATGATCTCCGCCGAGATCAGCGAAGCCGGGCTGGAAATCGTCGATGTCGAAAGCCTGCGCCTGCATTACGCGCGCACGCTGGATCACTGGAGCGAGCGGCTGGAGGATAACCTCGAGGCCGCCGGGAAACTGGTGCCGGATCAGGCGCTGCGCATCTGGCGCCTGTATCTGGCCGGGTGTGCCTACGCGTTTGCCCGGGGCTGGATCAATCTGCATCAGATTCTGGCAGTCAAGGCTCATCCGGACGGCAGCCATGAACTGCCCTGGACCCGTGACGACATCTACAACCCTTGATGCCTGAACCATGCCCTCTCCCTTGGAGAGGGTGATGGGCTTCTAGAGGATCGGTGAAATAAGCCGGGCGATCCGCATGCCGAGCTGTTGCAGGCGGTGGATCTCCCGGCTTTCCTCTTTGGCAACCTCGTAAGCCTGCTCGAAATCATCGTTGAGCATCCGTTCCACGTGGGCGGCGAATTCGCTGTCGACGGTCAGTAGCATCACTTCGAAATTCAGCCGGAACGAACGGTTGTCCAGATTGGCGCTGCCGATGGCGCTGATTTCGCTGTCGATCAACACCACTTTCTGATGCAGGAACCCCGGTTCGTAGCGGAACACCCGCACGCCGGCGCGCACCGCTTCGAATGCGTACAGGCTGGACGCGGCGTAGACGATGCGGTGATCGGGGCGCGATGGCAGCAGCAGGCGCACGTCGACGCCGCGCAGCACCGCCAGGCGCAACGCGGCGAACACGGCTTCATCGGGAATGAAGTACGGGCTGGTGATCCACACCCGCTCGGTTGCGGCGTGGATCGCTTCGACGAAGAACAGCGAACAGGTTTCGTAGGCGTCGGCCGGGCCGCTGGCCAGCAACTGACAGAGCACGCCGTCGTCCGGGTAAACATCCGGCAGGATCAGCGGCGGCAATGTGCGCGCGGCCCAGAACCAATCCTCGGCAAATGACTCCTGCATGCAGGCCACCACCGGCCCGCGCACTTGCACATGGGTATCGCGCCATGGCGCCAACGGCGGCTTCTCGCCCATGTATTCATCGCCAACGTTGTGCCCCCCAACAAAGCCGAGCACGCCATCGACCACGACGATTTTGCGGTGGTTGCGGAAATTCACCTGGAAGCGATTGAGCCAGCCGCTACGTGTGGCGAAGGCTTTGACCTCGACACCGCCATCGCGCAACGCCTGTACATAACTGTGGGGCAGGGCGTGGCTGCCGATGCGGTCGTAGAGCAGATAAATCGCCACGCCTTCGGCAGCTTTCTTCAGCAACAGATCGCGCAGGCGCTGCCCGAGGCGGTCGTCATGGATGATGAAAAACTGGATCAGTACGGCTTCGCGCGCTTGATCGATGGCCTGGAAAATCGCCTCGAAGGTCGCGTGGCCATTCACCAGCAGTTGCACTTCGTTATTCGCCAGGCATGGCATCCGCCCCAGTTTGGGCATGGCCCGTAGCGAGGCATAGGCATTTGAGGCGCGGGCGGTGAGGGCTTCTTCGACCCACGGTCGCCAGTTCAACTCGGAGATCGCCTGGCGCATCTGTTCGTTGGCCTGGCGCCGTGCCTTGATATAGCCGTCGAAGGTGCTGCGGCCGAAAACCAGATAAGGGATGAGTGTCAGGTAGGGAATGAAAATCAGCGACAATGCCCAGGCGATCGAGCCCTGGGCGGTGCGAACGGTCAGCACCGCGTGGATCGCGGCGATCAAGCCGAGGCTATGTATGAGGGCGATCAGATAGCCGAAAATGTGCGGTCCAAAATAATCCATGGGGCAGCCTTGCTCCTGAAGACTCAATGCGTAACAGACCATGTTCCGAGGCGAATGTCGCTATTTAATTGGTGCATGAACCGAAGCAATCGGCCGACGTCTAACGGCCACTACTGATCAGGAGTTTTTTCGATGAACGTTCGTCTGCTGGGTTTGGCGCTGGGCCTGGGTTTGGCAATGCCGGTGGTTGCGCAGGCGCAAATGCTGCAGCCGGGGCTGTGGGAAATGACCTCGAGCAACGTCAAGGTCGATGACCAGCCCATGGATGTGCAATCGATCCTCGGCCAGTTGCAAGGCCAGATGACCCCGCAACAGCGGGCGGCGCTCGAGAAGAACGGGATCAACATCGGCGGCAAGGGCATTCGTGCCTGCCTGACGCCGCAGCAGGTCGCGACCAACGATATTCCGCTGGCCGATCCGCAGTCGGGCTGCAAGCAGCAGATCACCGAGCGCACCGGCAACCAGTGGAAATTCCGCTTCAGCTGCCCGAAAGCGCAAGGCACGGGTGTCGCGACGTTCCTCAGTGATCGTGAGTTCACCACCGTGGCCAACGGCACGTTCAATGCGATCGGAATCAACCAGAAGGGCAGTCTGGAAACCCGTGCGGTGTGGTTGGGTCAGGATTGCGGCACTGTGAAGCCAAGAGCTTAAAAGCTTCGCGAGCAAGCTCGCTCCCACAGGGCCAGAGCGATTCCTGGTGGGAGCGAGCCTGCTCGCGAAGACGTTCTGTCAGACACCTGATCATTCAACGCATAAACCGCAGCGGCAGCCCCTGACAGCTTTCGTTGATGCGCTGCTCCCGCCAGGCAATCTGCCCCGACACCAACGTCGTATCCACCCGATAGCGGAAAGTCTTGTCAGCAAACGGCGACCATCCGCACTGCGACAGAATCGGTTGCCGCGACACCTCCATGGCCGCGGGCTCAACCAGCACCAGATCCGCCCAATACCCCTCGCGCAAATAACCCCGATCCGGAATCGCAAACAGATCCGCCACCCGATGGCTGGTCTTCGCCACCAACGTGGTGATCGGCAGCACGCCATCGGCCACCAGCTCCAGCAGTGCCGGCAGGGCGTGTTGCACCAGCGGCAAACCGGACGGTGCTTCGGTGTAAGGACGCTGTTTTTCCGCCCAGGTGTGCGGTGCATGATCGCTGCCGATCACATCCAGCCGGTTACTCAGCAGCGCCGCGCGCAAGGCATCGCGGTCGGCCTGGTTCTTGATCGCCGGGTTGCATTTGATCAGGTTGCCGAGTGCTGGATAGTCGCGGTCATCGAACAGCAGGTGGTGCAGGCAGACTTCAGCGCTGATGTGCTTTTGAGTGAGAGGCTTGTCTTCGAACAGCTCCAGCTCGCGAGCGGTGGTCAGGTGCAAAACGTGCAGGCGGGTGCCGTGACGTCGGGCCAGTTCCACCGCCAGCGAAGAGGATCGGTAGCAAGCTTCGGCATCGCGGATCAGTGCGTGGATATTCGCCGGCAGGTGGTCGCCGAGGCGTTCGCGCAGACGTGCTGCATTGGCCTCGATGCTTGGTGTGTGTTCACAATGCGCCAGCAGAATCGTCGGCACTTCGGCGAACAGACGTTCGAGGGTCTGCGGATCATCCACCAGCATATTGCCAGTGGAGGCGCCCATGAACACTTTGACCCCGGCCACTTCGCAGGGGTTGAGCGCGGCCACGGTGTCGAGGTTGTCCTGACTGACACCGAAGTGGAAGCCATAGTTGGCCACGGAGTTGATCGCCGCCCGACGCTTTTTATCCGCCAGCGCTTCCAGGGTGAGCGTGGCCGGTTGGGTGTTGGGCATGTCCATGAAACTGGTGATGCCACCCGCCACCGCTGCGCGCGACTCGGAGTGAATACTGCCCTTGGCCGGCGCTCCCGGTTCGCGAAAATGCACCTGATCATCAATCATCCCCGGCAACAGCCATTGGCCATTGGCGTCGATCTCCACACGGGCATTTTCACCGTCGATGCGGCCCGCGATCTTGACGATGCGACCATGGCTGACCAACAGATCGCCGTCGAACTCGCGTCCTTCATTGACCAGTCTGGCGTTGCGAATCAGCACGCTGCTCATGGTTCAGAACTCGTTCTGCAAGGCTTTGTAACCGCGCACCAGATCGACATTGGTGCGCGCCACGTCTTCGGAAAACTCCGAGGCGCTGACACTCACCGGCGGGAACTGCGAGAGGTCGGTGTTGGGGCCGATGCGGGTGGTGGAGGGCACGTAGAACGCGTCCGGCAAATCGCGGCCATCGACCACCGAGTTGTGCCGCACCACACAGCCGTCACCGACCACGCAATTGAACAGCACGCTGTTGAAGCCGATGAACACCCGGTCGCCGACCACGCACGGGCCATGCACGATCGAGCGGTGAGCGATCGAGGTGAATTCGCCGATGGTCACGGCAGCGCCGGATTTGGAATGGATCACCACGCCGTCCTGGATGTTCGAATTGGCGCCGATGGTGATCGGCTCCATCGTGCCCGAAGCGTCGACTTCGTCGGCGCGGATCACTGCGTAGGGGCCGACGAAAACGTTCTCGCCAATGATCACCTTGCCGCAGATGATCGCGGTTTTGTCGACGTAGGCCGACTCGGCAATTTGCGGCAAATCGCCTGAGGGGTTTTTGCGGATCATGGTTGGCTCAGCGCGTCGTAAAGGGTGTTGAGGTTGTATTCGAACAGTCCGGTAAAGCTGCTGGCCGGGCCACTGGCGGCGAGGGCATCGGAGTACAACGTGCCGCCGATATGCGCGCCACTTTCCTCAGCGATCTGCTTGAGCAGGCGCGCGTCCTTGATGTTTTCCATGAACACCGCTTTGACCTTGGCCTGACGGATCTGCGTGATCAGTGCAGCGACTTCGGCGGCCGATGGCTCGCGCTCGGTGGACAGACCTTGCGGCGCCATGAAGTCGATGCCGTAGGCCTGCCCGAGATAACCGAAGGCGTCGTGGCTGGTGACGATCTTTCGATTGCCCGGTGGCAGCGAGCCGAGCTTGGTCTTGGCTTCGGCGAGCAGGGCGTAGATCTGTTTCAGGTAGGTCTGGCTGTTGCGTTGATAATCGGCCTTGTTCGTCGGATCGGCAGCGATCAGCGCCTTGGTGATATTGGCGATGTACAGCTCAGTGTTAGCCAGGTTGTGCCAGGCGTGCGGGTCGGGAATGGTTTCACCGTCTTCATCGAGCGAGCGCGGAATCACACCGTGGCTGGCACTGATGAGCGGGGCCTGGGTGCCGGTGCTGGTCACCAGTCGATCGAGCCATGGTTCGAAACCGAGGCCGTTCTTGATGATCAGCTTGGCGTTAAGCAGCGCTTTGGCGTCGTCCGGTGTTGGCTCATAGGTGTGCGCGTCGGCGTCCGGGCCGACCATGTTGGTGATCTGGATATGCTCGCCGCCGACCTGATGCACCATGTCGGCGAGGATGCTGAAGCTGGTGACCACCGGCAATTTTTCCGCCGCCGATAACGACATCGACAGCAGCAAGCTGAACAACACGAGTAGAACGCGCATCGGGAAACACCTCATTGGGATGTGAGCAAAGGCGGGCGGCGCAGCAGACCGTGAACCGGTCCGAACACCACGGACAGCAAGTAGACGGACCCCGCGACCAGCACGATGGCCGGCCCGCTGGGCAGCGAGTAGTCGAACGACAGCAACAATCCAAGCCACACCGACAGGCAGCCAATGAGTGCGGAGATGGCAATCAGGCTTGGCAGACGACGACTCCAGAACCGTGAGGCAGCGGCAGGCAGCATCATCAGACCCACCACCATCAAGGCGCCGATGGCCTGGAAACCGATCACCAGATTGAGCACCACCAGGGTCAGGAACACGCCGTGGGCGAGAGGGCCGAGGCGGCTGACGGTTTGCAGGAATAGAGGATCGAGGGTGTCGAGCAGCAGCGGTTTGTAGATGACTGCCATGGCGATCAGGCTGAGGGCCGAGACCCATAACATGCCGTTGAGTGTCGGGCCGTCGACGGCGAGCGCCGAGCCGAACAGCAAGTGCAGCAAGTCGAGGCGTTTGCCGGCGATGCCGAGAATCAGCACGCCGCTGGCGAGTGAGATCGGGTAGATCGCGGCGAGGCTGGCATCTTCGCGCAAACCGGTGCGACGGGTAATCCACGCAGCCAGCCCGGCCATGCTCAGGCCCGCACCCAGACCGCCGAACGTTAGCGCGGGCAGACTCAGACCGGCGAACCAGAAGCCCAATGCGGCGCCGGGAAGAATGCCGTGAGCGACGGCGTCGCCGATCAGGCTCATGCGCCGCAGTATAAGAAAAACGCCGAGCGGTGCTGTGCTGCAGGCCAATACCAGTCCGCCGAGCAGCGCTCGGCGCATGAACAGGAACTCGCTGAACGGTTGCCAAAGGTGAGCGACGGTGAGCATCAAGCCACCTGCGTGCCAGGTGTTTGCTGGATCAGCTCGACGCTGTCGCCAAACACGCATTCGTGGTTTTTGATCAGCAGTGTCTGCGGGATGTGTTGGCGGACGGCGGCCAGGTCGTGGCAGACCACCAACAAGGTTCGACCTTCGGCGTGCCAGGCGTGGATGTGTTGCCAAAGCAATTGCTGACCCAGTTCGTCGAGCGCAGCGTGGGGTTCGTCGAGAAGGAGTAGTGGCGCGTCAGCCAGACTCAAACGGGCGAGCAATGCGCGTTGCAGTTCGCCACCGGAGAGCGCCATCAGTGGGCGCTTCTCGAGTCCGCTCAAGTGCCAATTATCGAGTGCATGAGTGAGGCGCTGTGCGCGCAGTTGGGTTGACAATCGACGGCCCCAGAACCCGGCAGCCACCAGTTCTTCCAGGCTGATGGGAAACTGTCGATCGAGGTGTTGCTGTTGCGGCAGGAACGACAATCCTCCTTGGCGTGGAACCCCTAGCGCAATTTTTCCGGTCAAGGGTTTTTGCAGCCCGGCGATGACTTTCAGCAGGCTGCTTTTACCGCAGCCGTTAGCGCCGACGATAGCGCTCAGACTGCCACTTTCCAGCGTGACCGTCAGTGGTGAAGTCAGCGGTTGCCCCGGGGCGCCCCAACTCAAAGAATGGCAGCGGATCATGCGTGTTCTCGATGCCAGTGGCTTTCGGCGACGGCGTCGTGGGCGTGCAGACTTTCAGCGTGAATCACTCGCAGGTGGAATCCGCTGACACCGGGGCAGCGCCGCAGGGCCAGATTGAGTCGTCGCGCGGCGTCTTCGCAGAACATCAGGTTCTGCCCATTGGCCAGTGCAAAGGCTTGTTCGTCGGCGCGTTTCACGGCGGTTTGCACGGCGGTACCCAGTGCGGCTTCAGCGTCGTTGATGATCACGCTCAGGGGCAGCTCATCGATAAACTCATCCAGGTGCATATGCAATTGCGCGATGCTGCGTTGGCTGTGCGGAGTGGCAACGATGCCGTGGCTTGATCCAAGCCAAGCCAGAACTTCAGCGTGCTGCAGTGGCTTATTGGCAAAATCATCGATGAACTGCTGCTGGATCAGTTGCCTCGCTAATGCGGCTGAGCACGGGCAGGTCGAGGAGTAGGGCACATCGATCTTGAGTTCCACGTGGAACACGTTGTTTTTGAGGCTGGCAGAAATGCTCACTGGATAGCTTTTCCACCCCGCCAGTGGGCTGACCAACGCGGGTCGTTTCAGCAGCACTTCGCTGTGGATGTTCAGATAGGCATTGCTGGATAAGCCCTCGTGGCTGGCCAGAAAATCGTCCAGCACCTGATGCAAAACCCGTGGAGAAAGGTTCTGCTGCTCAAGCGTTGCCAAGGCCAGATACAACCGTGACATGTGAATGCCACGCGCCTCACCATCGTCAAGACTGACGCCTGCATCTGCCTTAGCGCTCAGACGCTGGCCATCCAATAAAACCGGCAAGGCAATGCCGCGCATTCCCACCCACTCAAGCGGTAATGCTTGTCGAGAGGCTTGAGTGGCGATATCCGGAAGTGTCAGCGAATTCATGTTCGGAACCATCGTGTTGACTGAATTGGATGTTACATTATAACAATTCAAATCACGATGCTTTCTTCATGAACGGGTTTTCATATGCACAGACGCCACTTGCTCAGTTTGTTTTTGGCCAGCGCAGCCTTGGCTCTGCCCTTCAGTGTCTCGGCAACCCAAGTGCGAAATGCGCGGCTCTGGCGTTCGGGTGAAAAGCTGCGACTGGTCTTCGATTTAAGCGGCCCGGTGCGCTACAAAACGTTCACGTTGAGCGCGCCAGAGCGCTTGATCATTGACCTGTCCGGGGCGAGTCTGAGTGGTGATTTCAGTCAATTGCCGTTAGCAGATACGGCCATTCGCTCGATCCGCGCCGGGCATTTTGGTCAAGACGATACCCGGATCGTTCTCGATCTGAACACTACCGTTGTATTGAACAGCTTTGTTTTGGCACCGCAGAATGGTCAAGGGCACCGTTTGGTTCTCGACCTGGTGAACGCTGATAAAGTCCTGAGCAGCGCAGTGGTTCCACGTGAAACATCCACGAATAACCATCACCTTAAACGCGACATCATTGTCGTGGTTGATCCCGGACACGGTGGTAAAGACCCTGGCGCCGTCGGCGCCAAGGGTGAGCGGGAAAAGGACGTGGTGCTGTCCATCGCACAATTGCTCGCCAAACGTCTTAAAAAGGAGAAGGGCTTCGACGTGAAATTGGTGCGCAATGACGATTTTTTCGTGCCCCTTCGCAAGCGTGTAGACATTGCCCGTCAGCACAAGGCCGACATGTTTATCTCCGTGCACGCCGATGCAGCGCCGCGACTGACGGCGTCGGGAGCTTCGGTGTATTGCCTGTCAGAAGGGGGTGCGACGTCAGCGACTGCACGCTTCATGGCACAGCGCGAGAACGGCGCAGATCTGCTTGGCGCGACCAGTCTGCTCAATCTCAAGGACAAGGATCCGATGCTCGCCGGCGTGATCCTCGACATGTCGATGAACGCCACCATCGCCGCCAGTCTGCAACTCGGCAGCAGCATATTGGGCAGTCTGCAGGGCATCACCACATTGCATCAAAAGCGCGTGGAACAGGCGGGATTTGCGGTGCTGAAGTCGCCGGATGTGCCGTCGATCCTGGTAGAAACCGGGTTTATTTCCAACGCGCGTGACAGCCAGCGCCTAGTGACAACTCGACATCAACAGGCTATCGCTAATGGGTTGTTTGAAGGATTGCAGCGCTATTTCCAGCAGAACCCGCCAACCGACAGCTACATCGCCTGGCAGCAGGCGCAGCAAAAGGTGCAGGTTTAGCAGCCGGTGATCCGGCTGCAGGTGAACTTCGCGCTGCTGCCGCCTGAGCTGGAGAAGCGATTGATCGTCGTCCAGCCAACTCGACGGGTGTAGCCGACCCAGGCTTCGCCGTCAGAGGCGATGCCGGTGAAGAACGTCAGTTGGCCGAACCGACTGTTGGTCTGCGCCCAGTAGCGTTTGCCGTCCTTTTCAAAGCCGCGCAGGTAAATCGTGCGGCCCACCGTATTCACGCTGTAGGCGTTGCCTTGCGCATCGACACATGCCAGCAGGTTAGCGCTGTGTGTGCACTTGGCGAGCATCGGCGCTTGTCCCCATACGTTGGCACCCGACAGCAATGCCAGACTCATTAGCGAGCATTTCAGGACATTTTTCATCACGGTTCCCGACGGGCAGATGGCATGCAGCTTCATGCTCTTTATCGGTTTGGGCAAGAGCAGGTCTGGCTAATTCATATTGTTATACTATAACATTAATTTTATTGAGCCTGAGTCCGCCGATTTAAAGCGTCAGCTTCTGCCGTCACGCTGTCTTGAAACTCTAGAACGAGGCGCGTTACGCCAAATCCGGCATAAACGCCCATCGGCCACCATCTGATGAGGATTATCCAATGTCATCTCCGCTTCCCGTGACCGTTCTTTCGGGCTTTCTCGGCGCTGGAAAAAGTACGGTTTTGAATTACGTACTACGTAATCGAGAAGGTTTGCGCGTTGCAGTCATCGTTAACGATATGAGCGAGATCAACATTGATGGCAGCGAAGTCCAGCGCGATGTCCGCCTGAACCGTGCTGAAGAAAAACTGGTAGAGATGAGCAACGGTTGTATCTGCTGTACGTTACGCGAGGACCTGTTGGAAGAGGTCAGCAAACTTGCTCGCGAAGGCCGTTTCGATTATCTGCTCATCGAATCCACCGGTATTTCCGAGCCGCTGCCGGTCGCCGAAACCTTCACCTTCCGCGATGAGCTGGGTCAGAGCCTCGCCGACGTTGCTCGACTCGACACCATGGTCACGGTAGTCGACGGCGTGAACTTTCTCCTCGACTATCAGGCTGCCGAGAGCCTCGCGTCCCGCGGCGAGACCTTGGGCGACGAAGATGAACGCTCGATCACCGACCTGTTGATCGAACAAATCGAGTTTGCCGACGTACTGCTGATCAGCAAGATCGACCTCATCAGCCGCCAGGCGCGTGACGAACTCACGGCAATTCTCAAGCGCCTCAATGCCCAGGCGGAAATCATCCCGATGGTGATGGGCGAGGTGCCGCTGGAGAAGATCCTCAACACGCGCCGATTCGATTTTGACAAAGCCGCCCAAGCGCCGGGCTGGCTGCAGGAATTGCGCGGTGAGCATGTACCGGAAACCACCGAGTACGGCATTGCTTCCACGGCTTATCGCGCACGCCGCCCGTTCCATCCGCAGCGTTTTTACAGCTTCATTGACCGTCCATGGACGAACGGCAAATTACTGCGCTCCAAGGGCTTTTTCTGGTTGGCCAGCAAACCCTCCGACGCAGGAAGCTGGTCGCAGGCAGGCGGCCTGATGCGCCACGGTTTCGCTGGACGCTGGTGGCGTTTCGTGCCGAAAAACCAATGGCCGCAGGATCAGGACAGTACCGCAGCAATCATGGAAAACTGGACGCCGAGTGTCGGAGATTGTCGTCAGGAGCTGGTGTTCATTGGTCAGAACATCGATTTCGTACAGCTCAAGTCGGAGCTTGATGCCTGCCTGCTGACTGACGAAGAAATGGCTGCTGGCGTAGACCGTTGGCGCACGCTGCCGGATCCGTTCGGCCCTTGGCACGATGAGGCCGCCTGATGCTTGCGCTCAAGCTGCAGCAGAATCGAGTACGTCATCAGCATCATGGGGCGACGCCGAAAACGCTGACTCGAATCCTCGAAGACGACGTCAATCTTGCGGTCTGGCAGCGCCAACTGCCGCTGCACATCGCCGATTTCGCAGCGTTGTTGCTGTCGCTCAACGAGCCACTGACGCAGTCGCTCTGCCTCGAATTGCCGGATGAAGACGGCGAGCCTGATCTCAGTGGACTGGCCGCCGGGTTCCGTGATCTGGAAGGCTACGAAGGCTTTGTCGCTGATCTGAGATGGCTGGTCAGTGCCTTCGCCTGCCTGCTGGGTGCACGGCGTATTGGCCTGCGCCTGCGGGTGCTGGACAAGGCCATGTGTCCGCGCTTCCACGTCGATCATGTGCCGGTGCGCCTGATCACCACGTATGGCGGAATCGGCAGTCAGTGGCTCGAGGAGGGCGCGATGGACCGTGAGCAATTGGGCCAGGCGAACGCTGAGCCAAACGACATGGCGAACATCCAGCAACTGCACAGTGGCGACGTGGCGCTATTGAAAGGCGAGAAATGGCACGGCAACGAAGGCTTCGGTCTGATCCATCGTTCTCCGCAACTGCCAGCGGGTGAACGACGGCTGCTGCTGACGCTCGACTGGCTCGGTTGATGGCTCAAGGCTTGAGCCATTTACCCTGGCTCTGGCCTTCGCAATACGGCTTCAAATACGCCATGTCTGAAGCCACGCCGTAATAGTGGATATCCTGGCGATAGGGCATATTGGCGACTTGCGCGTTGCTGCACACGCCGAACGCGCCGCTCGGGCATTGATCGACGTACTGCACCTCGACTTTCTGCCCGGCCAGGGTCGGTTGGCAGAACCCGTCGCTGAACAGCTTCTCGGGAATACTGCGGTTTTGCTGGCAAACCTTGACGTCGAGTCGTTCGCCCTGACTGTGCACAACGCAGGCTTGAGCCAAGGCTTCGCTCGACAGCAACATCAACAGCAACGACCATCCCATCCAACGCATGTCCAATCCCCTCAGAAAACGCCCAATCATGTTGCAGAACATTCCTACCCATGTCATCGCCGGCCCTTTGGGCGCCGGCAAGACCAGTCTGATTCGCCAGCTCATGGCCCAACGGCCGGAAGGCGAGCGCTGGGCGGTGCTGATCAACGAGTTCGGTCAGATCGGCCTCGATGCCGCATTGCTGACCCGCGACGCCGATGGTATCGCACTGGGCGAAGTCGCCGGAGGGTGCCTTTGTTGCGTGAACGGTGCGCCGTTTCAGATCGGCCTCGGTCGTTTGCTGCGCAAGGCCAGACCGGATCGGCTGTTCATCGAGCCGTCCGGACTGGGCCATCCGGCGCAATTGCTCAAGCAGTTGGGTGAGACGCCGTGGTTGGGTGTACTGGCGCTGCAGCCATGTGTGTCAGTGCTGGATGCCCAGGCACTGGCAGCCGGGAAAGCGTTGCCACCCGCTCAGCAGGACGCTTTGGGCAGCGCCGGTCTGCTGTTGCTGAACAAGGCAGAAGGTCTGGATGAGGCTGTGCGGCAGACCATCGCCGAGCGTTTGCCGGCGGTCAAATTGATCTGGACGCAGCAGGCGCAACTGTCTTTACGCGAGTTGCCGGGTGTGACGGCGCAAGCACTGGCGGGTGTGGATAACCTTGTTGTTCCGCAGGGGGCGGGACCGATTCCGGCGCTCTGGAGCGACCCGGCATCGCCGATCTGCCTGAGTCAGGCACAAGAGGGCGGTTGGAGCATCGGCTGGCGTTGGCACCCGGGACAGAGGTTCGATACGCAACGTCTGAGCCAATGGCTGCAGAGCCTGAACTGGCGGCGGGCGAAACTGGTTATCCATAGCGCCGAGGGCTGGTTCTCGGCCAATGCCGTGGATAACGCTGAACTGGATTGGCAGCCCAGTGAGTGGCGCCGGGATTCGCGTATCGAGCTGATTTTTGCCGACGCGCACAATGTCGCTGATTTGCAGGCAGGCCTGGCGCAATGCCAGATTCAGGCGAGTTAGTTCAAGGCTTCCACTTATTGTGTTCCTGACGCCACTGGCTCAGCTCGATCACTTCGGCCCGTGGGCGGGTAACCTCAACCACCGGTGGCGTGTCGTCGAACGGCGCCGGGTAGGGCGCCAGTTCAATCTGAGCGCTGTGCGCACCAAACTGGGTGATGGTGCCGTTGTGCCGGGTTTCGCCGGTCACGGTGAACTCGAAGTTATAGACCCGGGCCAGGCGCCGCCGGCCGCTGGCATCCTTGATCAAGCCGATTTTTTTCAACGCGACGTTACCGTCCAGCAGTTCGACGCCGACGTTGATGCAATGCTGCTTGACCCGCTCCAGCGCCCGCTCGCGCAAGCCGTGGTTGTGCCAAAGCCATGCGCCGGCAGCGGCGAACAGCATCAGCACGAAGATGTTTTCGAGGGTCAGCATCAACAAGAAACTCCAAAAGATTGGTCCAGCTTAACTGCGTCGCCGGTCTGTCGTACAGGCTGTGTTTCGTCGCATACTGCGCGGCTTGAATTTCAATCGTTTTACGGAATAACCCGAATGAAACGTACGCCTCATCTGCTCGCCATTCAGTCCCATGTGGTCTTCGGCCACGCCGGCAACAGCGCTGCGGTTTTTCCGATGCAGCGGGTCGGGGTGAACGTCTGGCCGCTCAACACCGTGCAGTTCTCCAACCATACCCAGTACGGCCAATGGGCCGGTGAAGTGCTGGCGCCGCAGCAGATCCCCGAACTGGTCGACGGCATTGCCGCCATTGGCGAGCTGGGCAACTGCGACGCTGTACTCTCCGGTTATCTGGGCAGCGCCGCGCAGGGCCGGGCGATTCTCCGTGGTGTCGAGCGCATCAAATCGGTCAATCCGAAGGCGTTGTACCTGTGTGACCCGGTGATGGGCCATCCGGAGAAAGGCTGCAGCGTGCCGGCCGAAGTCAGCGACTTTCTGCTGGAAGAAGCCGCGGCGGTGGCGGACATCATGTGTCCGAACCAGTTGGAACTAGACAGCTTCTCCGGGCGCAAGCCGCAGTCGCTGTTCGATTGCCTGGCGATGGCCCGGGCGCTGCTGGCGCGCGGGCCGAAAGCGGTGCTGGTCAAGCATCTGGATTATCCGGGCAAGCCGGCGGATGGTTTCGAGATGTTGTTGGTGACCGCTGATGAAAGCTGGCACTTGCGCCGGCCGCTGTTGGCGTTTCCGCGTCAGCCGGTGGGCGTGGGCGATCTGACGTCCGGGCTGTTCCTCGCGCGGGTGCTGTTGGGCGACAGCCTGGTGGCGGCGTTCGAGTTCACCGCAGCGGCGGTGCATGAGGTGCTGCTGGAGACCCAGGCGTGTGCCAGTTACGAGCTGCAACTGGTGCGGGCGCAGGACCGGATCGCGCATCCGCGGGTGAAATTCGAGGCGACGGCGATCAGTCTGTAATCGCGTTATTGTTCAAAAGATCGCAGCCTGCGGCAGCTCTAACAGGGTGAACATTAAGCCTCTGTAGGAGCTGCCGCAGGCTGCGATCTTTTGCTTTAAGCGTCGCCCTTGATCTCCTGATAACGCTTCTCCAGCTCCTGACGAATCTGCCGACGCTGCTGCGCCTGCATATAACGACGCTTGTCTTCGCTGTTCTGCGGTTGCAGCGGCGGTACGGCGGCCGGTTTGCGTTGGTCATCCACCGCAACCATGGTGAAGAAGCAGCTGTTGGTGTGGCGTACCGAGCGCTCGCGGATGTTCTCGGTCACCACTTTGATGCCGACTTCCATCGAAGTATTGCCGGTGTAGTTGACCGACGCGAGGAAGGTCACCAGTTCGCCGACATGGATCGGCTCGCGGAAAATCACCTGATCCACCGACAGCGTCACCACGTAGCGGCCGGCATAGCGGCTCGCGCAGGCGTAGGCCACTTCGTCGAGGTATTTGAGCAGGGTACCGCCGTGGACATTGCCAGAGAAGTTGGCCATGTCGGGGGTCATCAATACCGTCATCGACAGTTGGGCGTTTCCGGGTTCCATAACGTTCTCACGGATCAAGGCTGGATGGCTGGACGCACCTCTGCGGGTGCCTGGTGGCTTTTTCAAAAGCACCGTTATCGGGACGCCAGACGGCTGGCTGCCGTCACGCCGCGACCGATCTGTTTCCTTATATTGCACCGCCTTCCAGCCGGAAGTCGCGGTGTTAACCTGCAAAAGGCCCTGCCCAAGGGCAATTCCTACACGAAAAGCGGATTTTTACCCAACTCGCTCAGAGCTTTCTGAAGTCTCACGGCGGGTCACGTCATACAAGGAGCCCACACCATGCATGCCATCAGCTTTATTCAGGACCTGGCAGTGATCATGTTGGTCGCAGGTGTGGTCACCGTGCTGTTTCACCGCTTCAAGCAGCCGGTGGTGCTCGGCTACATCGTCGCCGGTTTCATCATCGGCCCGCACACCCCGCCGTTCGGACTGATCCACGACGAAGAAACCATCAAGACCCTCGCCGAGCTGGGGGTGATTTTCCTGATGTTCTGCCTCGGGCTGGAGTTCAGCCTGCGCAAGTTGTTCAAGGTCGGGGCCACGGCGTTTATCGCGGCGTTCCTCGAAATTGTACTGATGATCTGGATCGGCTATGAAATCGGCCGCTGGTTCGACTGGAACACCATGGACTCGTTGTTCCTCGGCGCAATCCTCGCCATCTCCTCGACCACCATCATCGTCAAGGCGCTCAACGACCTGAAGATGAAGAACGAGCGCTTCGCCCAGTTGATCTTCGGCGTGTTGATCGTCGAGGACATCCTCGGCATCGGCATCATCGCCTTGCTGTCGAGCATCGCGGTCAGCGGCACGGTCAGTTCGGGCGAAGTGTTTTCCACGGTCGGCAAACTGTCGTTGTTCATGATCGTCGCGCTGGTGATCGGCATTCTGCTGGTGCCGCGTCTGTTGGCTTATGTCGCCAAATTCGAAAGTAACGAGATGCTGCTGATCACCGTGCTCGGCTTGTGTTTCGGCTTCTGCCTGCTGGTGGTCAAGCTCGAATACAGCATGGTGCTCGGCGCCTTCCTGATCGGCGCGATCATGGCCGAGTCGCGGCAGTTGCTGAAGATCGAGCGCCTGATCGAACCGGTTCGCGACCTGTTCAGTGCAATCTTCTTCGTCGCCATCGGCCTGATGCTCGATCCGATGATCCTGCTGCAATACGCGTGGCCGATCGCGGTAATCACCGTGGCGGTGGTACTCGGCAAGATGTTGTCCTGTGGCCTCGGGGCGTTTATCGCCGGCAATGACGGACGCACCTCACTGCGGGTCGGGATGGGGCTGTCACAGATTGGCGAATTTTCCTTCATCATCGCCGCGCTCGGGATGACGCTGCAGGTCACCAGCCACTTTCTTTATCCCGTCGCGGTGGCGGTGTCGGTGATCACCACGCTGCTGACGCCGTACCTGATCCGCGCGGCCGATCCGCTGTCGATCAAACTCTCTGCGGCGGTACCCAAGCGTCTGGGCCGAGTATTCGGCATGTACGGCGAGTGGCTGCGCAGCATTCAGCCGCAAGGCGAGGGCGCGATGCTGGCGGCGATGATCCGGCGGATTCTGTTGCAAGTCGGGGTCAACCTGGCGCTGGTGATCGCGATCTTCTTCAGCGGTGCGTTCTTTGCCGGACGGCTGTCGGAGTGGATGCAGGACTGGGTCGCTGATCCGAGCTGGCAGAAGGCGTTGATCTGGGGCGGGGCGCTGCTGCTGTCGCTGCCGTTTCTGATCGCCGCGTATCGCAAGCTCAAGGCGCTGTCGATGCTGCTGGCGGAGATGGGCGTGAAGCCGGAGATGGCCGGGCGGCACACGCAGCGAGTGCGGCGGGTGATCTCCGAAGTGATCCCGATCATCTCGCTGCTGGTGATCTTCCTGCTGTTGGCAGCCTTGTCGGCCAGTATCCTGCCGACCAACAAGTTGCTGGTGCTGGTCGCCGTGGTGGCGGCCGCCGTGGCGGCGCTGCTCTGGCGCTGGTTCATCCGCGTGCACACGCGGATGCAGGTGGCTTTGCTGGAAACCCTCGACAATCACAAGGAGTCGTCGGGGCACTGACCGCCCGGGGCGTCTGGTGAATCAGCTTTCCAGCCAGACGTCCCGCGCCCAGTGCCACACCGATTCCCAGGACTCTTCGGTGATCAGCTCTTCTTCGCCGGACCACAGCACCACGGTGCCGTCTTCTTCGACGCAGTAGTAGTTGTCGCCGTCCTGGCAGATCGGGATCAGGTCGCGCGGTACGCCAGCGTCCCAGGCGTTGGCCGCGACATCCGGCAAGTAGGTGTGCGATTGCGGGTCGGTGACGGTCACCGGCTCGAGGCTGCCATACACAACATCGCTGACGGTCAGCAGAAACTCTTTGAAGACGAACGGGATGTTGATGAAGAGTTCTTCTTCGATCTCCACCAACTGGTCTTCGTCGGGCAGCTCCAGGGGAACCGGTACGGGTTCGTTGGCTTCGCGCAGTTGTTCGATGATTTCTTCCACGTCCGGGATCCTCTTGCTTGAATGGCGCGGTTTATATGGGCCGGTTTATACAGTAGCTCGCTATAGATGCAACCGCGAAATAGAAAACCCCGGCCTGAGCCGGGGTTTTTATTACCACATGCGTAACGCGGTGGGGATCAGCCGTTCTGGCGGATACCGGCCACCAGCCAAGGCTGGTTCTCGCCCTGTGGACGTTCCATGTTCCAGCTTTCGCTGAACACTTCGCCCTGGTCGAAACGCGAGGTCTTCGACACGCCGCTGAAGGTCAGGGTGGCGATGGTCTTGCCGGCGCGATCATCCACGCCGTCCAGCTGCACTTGCAGGTTGTCGATGTAGGTCGACTGGAAGCCATCGCCCAGATCCGCACGCTCACGCTTGAGGAACTCGAGCATCTGCGGGGTCACGAACTCGGCGATCTTGTCCATTTCGTTGGCGTCCCAGTGCTGCTGCAGCGACTGGAAGTGGCTGCGCGCGGCTTCAAGGAAGCGCTGTTCGTTGAACCAGGCTGGCGCGTTGATCACCGGACGAGCGGCAGCCGGAGCAGCCGAACCACCGAAGATCGAACCCATGGCAGCAGGCTTCTGTTCGAATACTTCACGCTGCATCGGCGCGCCGGCCGGAGCCAGGTGCTCCTGCTGCTTGCGTCGACGAGCGGCGATGAAGCGGAAGATCACGAACGCGATCACGGCCATGATCAGGATGTCGAAGATCTGCATGCCCTGGAAGCCGCCGCCCATGAACATGGACGCGAGCAGGCCACCGGCGGCGATACCGGCCAGAGGGCCGAGCCATTTCGAAGCGCCGCCAGCCTTGGCCGCGGCACCGGCAGCGCCGGCTGCACCAGCGGTCGCTGCTGCGCCGCCCATGCCTGGGGAAGAAGGAGCCATCTGGCTGGTCTGGTGCGTCGGCGCAGCGCCGGCACTTTTGCCACCACCAAAGCGCTTGGCGTTGGCGTCGAGGCTCATCGTCAGGCCGATGCACAACGCCATGGCGATGCTAAGAAAACGTTTCATAAAGGGAATTCCCGTTTGTGGAGACACGCGCGCCATGTTGCACAGCTGAAGTGTTACTGGCTAGCGAGAGAGTGTTTCGGGCTTTTGCCTGACAGGTTACGTTCAGCTCCGTCGAAGCAATAAGGCCATGTACTTTTGTCTGTAGGAAAAAGGGATAGGTTCAGCGAGAAATCGCTTAACGACGTAGCGCCAGCATCACCACACCGGCCGTGATCAGGCCGATGCCGCCCCATTGGCGCAGGTCGAGCTTCTCGCCCAGCAGGATCACGCCGAGCACCGCCACCAGCACCACGCTGAGCTTGTCCACTGGCGCGACCAGCGAAGCCGGGCCGACTTTCAGCGCGCGGAAATAGCACAGCCACGACGCGCCAGTACCCAGGCCGGACAACAACAGGAACAGGTAGCTCTTGGCGGAAATTGATCCCAAGGACTGATATTGCCCCGTCGCGTACAAAATCAAGGCCAGGCTGACCAGTACCACGATGGTGCGCAGCAGAGTGGCGAAGTCGGAATTGACGTTTTCGATGCCGATCTTGGCAAAGATCGCCGTCAGCGCGGCGAACGTCGCCGAGAGCAGGGCCCAGAATGTCCAGGAAGAGAAGAAGCCTGAGCCCATGCAAATATCCTTGTTAGATCATCCAACGCCGACCCCTGTGGGAGCGAGCCTGCTCGCGAAAGCCACACTGCGGTTTATCAGATCAACCACGGTGATGTCATTCGCGAGCAGGCTCGCTCCCACAGAAAAGCGAAACCGGCGTCAGATCGCTTCCAGCTTGGCATACCCCAGCATCAGCCACTTGCTGCCTTCGCTGAAATTCACCTGCACCCGTGCCTGCGCGCCGGAACCTTCGAAGTTGAGGATCACGCCGTCGCCGAAGATCGAATGGCGTACCGCCTGACCCAGGCTGAAGCCGGTTTCCGGAATCTCGCTGCCGCTGAACAGGTTGCTGCCGCTCATCGACTGGTTGCCGCCAAACGGTCGGCTGACGCTGTTCGACAGACGCACTTCCTGGATCAGCCCCTTCGGCACCTCGCGGACGAAACGCGAAACCTTGTTGTAGGTCTCGCTGCCGTACAGGCGTCGGGTTTCAGCATAGGTCATCACCAGATTCTGCATGGCGCGGGTAATACCGACGTAGGCCAGACGGCGTTCCTCTTCAAGGCGCCCCGGTTCTTCCAGGCTCATCTTGTGCGGGAACAGGCCTTCTTCCATGCCCACCAGGAACACGTAAGGGAATTCCAGACCTTTGGCGCTGTGCAGGGTCATCAGTTGAATGCTGTCTTCATGCTCGTCGGCCTGAGTGTCGCCGGCTTCCAGCGACGCGTGGCCGAGGAATGCCGCCAGGGGCGTCAGCTCTTCGTCTTCTTCGGTGTTTTCGAAGTTGCGCGCGGCGCTGACCAGTTCCTCAAGGTTTTCTACCCGGGCCTGGCCTTTCTCGCCTTTTTCCGCTTCGTGATAGGCGATCAGCCCCGATTGTTCGATGACGGTCTGGGTCATCAAATGCAACGGCATCTCCATGCACTTGGCGGCGAGATTTTCGATCAGCTCGATAAACGCCCCCAGGGCGCCGGCAGCACGACCGGTCAGGCCTTTATTGGCGACCAGTTGCCGCATCGCTTCCCACATCGACACATCGCTGTGACGGGCATGGTCGCGGATCGCCTCGACGGTTTTCTCGCCAATGCCACGGGCCGGGACGTTGATGACCCGCTCCAGCGCGGCATCGTTGCCGCGACCTTCCAGCAAACGCAGGTAGGCCATGGCGTTCTTGATTTCCGCGCGCTCGAAGAAGCGCTGGCCGCCATAGATACGGTACGGAATGCGCTCGCGCAGCAAGGCTTCTTCCAAAACGCGCGATTGGGCGTTGGAGCGGTAAAGAATCGCGATGTCGCTGCGAGCCAGGCCGGTTTTCAGCGCGCTTTCGATGGTTTCGACAACATAGCGTGCTTCGTCGTGTTCGTTGAACGCGGCATACAGGTTGATCGCTTCGCCATCGCCACCGTCGGTCCACAGCTCTTTGCCGAGGCGTCCGGTGTTGTTGGCGATCAAGGCGTTGGCCGCTTTGAGGATGCCGGCGGTGGAGCGGTAGTTCTGCTCCAGGCGGATGGTCACCGAATCCGGGAAGTCGGATGAGTACTGATGAATGTTCTCGATTTTCGCCCCGCGCCAGCCGTAGATCGACTGATCGTCGTCGCCGACCACCATCAGGCTGTCACCGCCCTTGCCAAGCAGGCGCAGCCAGGCGTACTGCACGGCGTTGGTGTCCTGGAACTCGTCCACCAGAATGTGGCGGAAGCGCTTTTGATAGTGCGCCAGCAGACCCGGATGATCGCGCCACAGGTCGAGGGCGCGTAGCAGCAGTTCGGAAAAATCGATGACGCCGGCGCGCTGGCAGGCCGCCTCGTAGGCTTCATAGATGCCGCGCATGGTCGCCAGGTACAAGTCGCCGCTGGCCTGAATGTGCTGTGGGCGCAGACCTTCGTCTTTCTGCCCGTTGATGAACCATTGGGCCTGACGCGCCGGCCAGCGTTGCTCGTCCAGCCCCAGCTCGCGGATCACCCGCTTGACCAGGCGTTGCTGGTCGTCGCTGTCGAGAATCTGGAAAGTCTGGCTCAACCCGGCTTCCTGCCAGTGCGCCCGCAACAGGCGGTGCGCCAGGCCGTGGAAGGTACCGACCCACATGCCGGCCGGGTTGATACCCAGCAACTGCTCGATGCGATGACGCATCTCGGCAGCGGCCTTGTTGGTGAAGGTCACCGACAGAATGGAGTGGGGCGAGGCGTTTTCCACCTGGATCAACCAGGCGATACGGTGCACCAGCACTCGGGTTTTACCGGAACCGGCACCGGCCAGGACCAACTGACGGCCAACGGGGGCTGCTACGGCCTGGCGTTGGGCATCGTTGAGGGAGTTCAGCAGAAGGGAGAGATCATCGCGCATCGGGGCATTCTAGGGTGCGCCGCAGGCCCGGGCAAACCGAGCTTTGCATTAGCCGATGAAAGCGCCGTCGATGACGACCGGTCGGTCACTGGCTACAGGCTTCGGCCCGCCTCGCTTTGCGGGTTTTGCCGGTGATCGGACGGGAAAAGTTTCCGGCAAATTATGATCTGGAGCAGTTTGGCAACGGGGGCTGCTTGTGTATGCTCCGTCCACGTTTCGGGCCCAATGCTCACTCTTATAAGAACAACAACATTGCACAAGACCCTCAGCTCAGACCTGTCGGGCCCCTCTGTGGAACCCCGGGTCATCCGCAAGCATTACGCCGTCGAAATGGCGGTCGAACGCACGCGCCTGCTGTATCAGGGCTCGCTGCTGCCGACGATGTTCATGTTGCTCAATGGTCTGGTCTGCGCCGCTTTGCTCTGGAGCCCGCAGCGCTATTTCGTGGTCAGCATCTGGCTGGTCTGGTTGTTGTCGCTGGTGGCGCTGCGGGTGATTCAGGTCGCGGCGTTCGATTCGGCGATCCCGGACCGTCAGGCCCAGCCGATCTGGTTCCGCATGTTCCTGTTAGGCTCGACCATGACCGGCCTGACGCTGGCTGGCGCCGGCATTGCGCTGGTGCCCGCCGACAACTTCATGCAGCAAGCCTGGGTGTTCGGCCTGATCGGCGCCGCGACATTGTCGGCCAGCGTTGCTTATGCCGTCAGCCTGCCAGCGTTTCTGTCCTTTACCTTGCCGTGCCTGCTGCCGGCGATCGGCTACCTGTTCTGGGGCGGCGACGAACAGGCCCGCGGCTGGGGCTGGCTCGGGCTGATTCTGCTCGGTTCGCTGAGCGTGGTCGCCTGGCAGGTCAATCGGTTGATCGACCGCGGTTTGCTGCGGCGTTTTCAGAACCAGCACCTGATCGAGCACCTGCAGCAGGCGCAGAACCGCAGCGAGCAGCTCAATCAGGCGCTGGCCAAGGAAATCGAACAGCGGCGCTGCGCCGAGGGCCAATTGCGTGAGGCGCAGGTCGAGCTGGAGGACCGGGTGGCACAGCGCAGTCGCGAACTGGACGTGGCCAACCAGGCGCTGAGCAAAAGCGAAGCCCGCCTCGCCCTGGCGTTGAAGGCCAGTGAATTGGGGTTGTGGGACTGGAATCTGCAAACCGACGAAGTCCATCACACGCAGATCCAGGAGCTGTTCGGCCTCGCACCGGAGTACGTCACGGCGATCCTGCGCGACCTCAAGCCACGCCTGCACCCCGAGGATGTGCCTGGACTCAAGCAGGCGCTGATCGAGCACCTGAAGGGGCGCTCCGAGGACTATCAGATCGAATACCGCGTACGGCACGGTGACGGCCATTGGGTATGGATCGAAGACCGCGGCCGCGCTGTGGAGCGCAGTGACAGTGGCCGGGTGATCCGCATGGTCGGTACCCGGCGCGACATCAGCGCGAGCAAAAGCCTTGAAGAACAGCAGCGACTGGCGGCCACGGTGTTCGAAGCGGCCAGCGAAGGTATCGTCATTCTCGACCCGAACTACGCGCTGATTGCGATCAATCAGGCGTTCAGCCGGGTCACCGGTTATGACATCGAAGACATGCTCGGGCGCAATGTCGTCGAGTTGCCGTGCAGTCGTGATGCGCGGCGACATTACGTTTCGATCCGCCACGCACTGGAGCAGCACGGCAGCTGGCAGGGCGAACTGGTGGAGACCCGCAAGAACGGCGAGCTGTATCCGCAGTGGCTGCAACTCAACGCGGTGCGCGACAGTCGGGGAAACGTCAGTCATATCGTTGGCTTCTTCGCCGATCTTTCTGCACGGCGCGAATCCGAAGAACGCATGCGCTACCTGACGCACTACGATGAACTCACCGGGCTGGCCAATCGTTCGCTGTTCCGCGAGCGCCTGCACGAAGCCCATCAGCGCGTGCGTCAGGGCGGCCGGCGCAGTCTGGCGCTGCTGCACATCAATCTCGATCGCTTCAAGCTGCTCAACGACAGCCTTGGTCATGAGGTCGCGGACCAACTGCTGCAGAAAATGGCCCGACGTCTGGTCAACGCGCTGCCGGAGGCTGACACCATCGCGAGACTGTCCGGTGACGAGTTTGCGGTGCTGTTCGATGCTTACGGCAACCTGTCGAGCCTGGCGCGAGTCGCCACGCGGCTGTCGAGCAAGCTGCGCCTGCCGTTGACGGTCGAAGGGCATGAACTGGTGGTCAGTGCCTCGATGGGCATCAGCATGCTGCCGGACAACGCCCGAGAGATTGCCGCGCTGGTCAGTCAGTCGAACATGGCCATGCAACACGCCAAGCACTTGGGCGGCAACAATTTCCAGTTCTATACCGACAGCTTGCAGGCCAGCACCCTTGAGCGTCTGCAACTGGAGAACCAGTTGCGCAAAGCCATCGAAGACAAGCAACTCAAGGTGTTCTACCAGCCGAAGCTGTGCCTGCAAACCGGGCGCCTGAATGCGGCGGAAGCGCTGGTGCGCTGGGATCATCCGACCATGGGCCGGGTGCCGCCGGGGGACTTCATCGGCCTGGCCGAGGAAACCGGACTGATCGGCCCGATCGGCGAATTCGTGCTGCGCCAGGCCTGCTGGCAGGCGTGCGAGTGGCAGCGCCAGGGGCTGGCGCCGATTCGGGTATCGGTGAACCTGTCGGTGCATCAACTGCGTCAGGGCAAACTGGTCAGTCTGGTGCGGCAGGTGCTGGAGGAAACCGGGCTGGCGCCGCACTACCTCGAACTGGAACTCACCGAGAGTCAGTTGCTGGACAGCGTCGAACACATCATCGCGACCTTCCAGCAACTGCGCGATCTGGGGGTGAAGCTGGCAATCGACGATTTCGGCACCGGCTATTCGTCACTGAGTTACCTCAAGCGGATTCCGGTGGATTACGTGAAGATCGATCAGGCGTTCATTCGCGGGCTGGGGCAGGGCAGTGAGGACGCGGCGATCACCCGGGCGATCATCGCCATGGCTCACGGGCTGTCGTTGAAAGTGGTGGCCGAAGGTGTCGAGCGGCAAGAGCAGCTGGATTTTTTACGCGTCGAGTGCTGCGACGAAGTGCAGGGTTATCTGATCAGTCGTCCGGTGGAGGCCGACCGTCTGGCCGGGCTGTTGCGCGAACAGGAAAAACCGCTTTAAGGGCTACATGCACTCCATCGCGCCTGATATGGGGACATGGAGTTACGCATTGAGCAGGCAAAAAGCCAATTCATGTAGTATAACTACAAGCGTGCTACATCCTTGCCCATAAGAAGAGTCCAGCCCCTTGAATCTGCTGCAACACATCGCCCAGTCACGTCACCTGTTACGCAAGTCGGAGCTCAAGGTCGCCGACCACGTGCTGCTTGACCCTGCGGCGGTGATGCACAGTTCCATGGCCGATCTGGCCCACAGCGTCGGCATCAGCGAACCGACCATCGTGCGCTTCTGCCGGGCCATTGGCTGCTCCGGGTTTCAGGATCTCAAACTCAAACTGGCGCAGAGCCTGGCCGCCGGTGCCAGCTTCGGCCAGTTCGCGATCCATGAAGACGACTCGGTCGCCGACTACAGCCTGAAAATTTTCGACACCACATTGCATACGCTGATGGAGGTCCGCGAGAAGCTCGATCCGGTGGAATTGCAGCGTGCCGTGACGCTGATGTCCCAGGCGCAGCGCGTCGAGTTCTACGGCTTTGGTGCGTCGGGCGCGGTGGCGGCGGATGCGCAGCACAAGTTCTTCCGTCTGCTGCTGACCGCTGCGGCGTATTCCGATCCGCACATGCAGGCGATGTCGGCGGTGACCTTGAAGCCGACCGACGTGGCGATCTGCATTTCCCAGTCCGGGCGCTCCAAGGATCTGCTGATCACTGCCAACCTGGTGCGCGAGAGCGGCGCTTCGCTGATCACTTTGTGCCCGAGTCAGACACCGTTGGCCGAGCTGTCGACGGTCAACCTGGCCATCGATGTACACGAAGACACCGAGATCTACACACCGCTGACCTCGCGCATTGCGCACCTGGTGGTGATCGACGTGCTGGCGATGGGCGTGGCGATGGCGCGTGGGCCGAGTCTGGTCAATCACCTGAAGAGCGTGAAGCGCAGCCTGCGCAGCTTGCGGTTGTCGCCCAAGGCCGTGAAAGCCCTTGACGACTAAAGTCATCCTAAGGTCGTTCCGACCTTTAATCGCGAGCAGGCTCGCTCCCACATTTGAGCTCGGTGTGACACAAAATTTGTGTTCACAGAAAATCCACTGTGGGAGCGAGCCTGCTCGCGAAGGCGTCCTCAGAAACACCACAACCCTGCGCAACTTTCATCGCACTGTCATCCCCGCGCAGCCAAACCGTCATCCCTCACGCCTATCGTGAAACTCCCGTACTCGCCTTGGGAGACTCGAAATGGCTCAGCCCTACGAAGAACGCAACAGCGCCGCGAAAACCCGTCGTCAGCAGGAAGACCAGCGCCGTATGGAATTCCGTCGCGCCATCGAAGATCGCTTCGAACTCCGTCAGCTTCAGAGCGAAATCAGCGATTTTCCCGAGGACATCGAACTCAACTACTGGCAGGCCGCACCGGCAGTTTCCCGTCGAAACGCTCAACCAGCGCGCTGATCTGCACCCGCTCGCTGCGGATAAACGCCAGGAAGGCATGCGCCACCGGTGACAGCCGTTTGGCCTTGGCTTGCACCAGACACCAGCTGCGAAACAGCGGCAACTCTTCGACCGGCAGCTCCACCAGGCCGCCGGTCGCCAGTTCCAGGTTCAGGGCATGGCGGGTCAACAGCGCCAGGCCCAGACCCGCCACGACGCATTCACGTTGAGCTTCGGCCGAGGCCACTTCCTGAGTCTGGGTGAAGTGCACGCGTTTCTCTTTGAAATACTCTTCACAGGCCAACCGCGTACCTGAACCCGGTTCGCGGATCAGCAGCGTGTAAGGCTCAAGATCCTGCAGACGCAGCGGCCCCATGTGCGCCAGCGGATGGTCCGGGCGCGCCACGGCGACAATCGGGTTGTTCAGAAACGGCAGAAACTCCAGACCCATGTCCTGCGGCACCATTGACATGATCACCAGATCATCGCGGTTGTCCGAGAGGCGGCGAATCACCTGGCCGCGGTTGACCACAGTCAGCTGCAGGTTCACTTCCGGGTGCTGGCGCTTGAACGCGGCGAACAGGTGCGGCACGAAGTATTTGGCACTGGATTCCACCGCCAGCTTCAACTGGCCTTGCAGCGAGCCCTGCATGTCCGACAGCTGCATGTCGAGGTTTTCCAGGCGGCCGAAGATGTCCCGGCTGGCGCGCTGCAGGGCTTCGGCGGCCTCGGTCATGTAGAGTTTTTTGCCGACGTAATCGAATAACGGCTGGCCGATCAGCTCTTCCAGCTGACGAATCTGTAGGCTGACGGCCGGTTGCGTCAGAGACATTTCATCGGCGGCGCGGCTGTAGGAACGTAAATCACACACTTCGTTGAAGATCTGCAATTGGCGTAATGTCATACGCATCAAGGACTTACGCATTTCTTATAGGCTCTGACGGCAGGCTGATGGTTTAACTATAAGTCTTTGCTTATGCCTGACCCAATTTTTATTCATTTTTGTTAATCCTTTGCGAGCGCTAGTGTGGGGCTGCGACTAAATTGAAACATTTAGTCACGCGTCGACCTGGGTCTAGCAGGTCGTGGTGCCACCGGCTCAAGGGAACCTCCAAGTGATAACAAAGATCCTGATCGCCAACCGTGGTGAGATTGCCGTACGAATCGTGCGAGCCTGCGCCGAAATGGGCATTCGCTCGGTTGCGATTTTTTCCGACGCCGACCGCCATGCCCTGCATGTGAAGCGCGCGGACGAAGCCCACAGCATTGGTGCCGAGCCTCTGGCCGGTTACCTGAACCCGCGCAAGCTGGTGAACCTGGCGGTGGAAACCGGTTGCGATGCATTGCATCCCGGTTACGGCTTCCTGTCGGAAAATGCCGAGCTGGCAGACATCTGCGCCGAACGCGGAATCAAGTTCATTGGCCCGTCGGCGGAAGTCATTCGCCGCATGGGCGACAAGACTGAAGCCCGGCGCAGCATGATCAAGGCCGGCGTACCCGTCACCCCAGGCACCGAAGGCAACGTCTCCGGTATCGAAGAGGCCCTGGCCGAAGGCGACCGCATCGGTTACCCGGTGATGCTCAAGGCTACTTCTGGTGGTGGCGGGCGCGGCATCCGTCGCTGCAACAGCCGCGAAGAACTCGAACAGAATTTCCCTCGGGTGATTTCCGAAGCGACCAAGGCTTTCGGTTCGGCGGAAGTGTTCCTGGAAAAATGCATCGTTAACCCGAAACACATCGAAGCGCAGATTCTCGGCGACAGTTTCGGCAACGTCGTGCACTTGTTCGAGCGCGACTGCTCGATCCAGCGCCGCAACCAGAAGCTGATCGAGATCGCCCCGAGCCCGCAACTGACCCCGGAACAGCGCGCCTACATCGGCGACCTGTCGGTGCGTGCGGCCAAGGCTGTGGGTTACGAAAACGCCGGCACCGTGGAGTTCCTGCTCGCCGAGGGCGAGGTGTACTTCATGGAGATGAACACCCGGGTCCAGGTGGAGCACACCATCACCGAAGAAATCACCGGGATCGATATCGTCCGCGAACAGATCCGCATCGCTTCCGGCCTGCCGCTGTCGGTGAAGCAGGAAGACATTCAGCACCGTGGTTTCGCGTTGCAGTTCCGTATCAACGCCGAAGACCCGAAGAACAACTTCCTGCCGAGCTTCGGCAAGATCACCCGCTACTACGCCCCCGGCGGCCCGGGTGTGCGCACCGACACGGCGATCTATACCGGTTACACCATTCCGCCGTTCTACGATTCGATGTGCCTGAAACTGGTGGTCTGGGCGCTGACCTGGGAGGAGGCGATGGACCGTGGCCTGCGCGCGCTGGACGACATGCGCCTGCAAGGCGTGAAGACCACCGCCGCGTACTACCAGGAAATCCTGCGCAATCCGGAATTCCGTAGCGGCCAGTTCAATACCAGCTTCGTTGAAAGCCACCCTGAACTGACCAACTACTCGATCAAGCGCAAACCCGAAGAGCTGGCCCTGGCCATCGCCGCCGCCATCGCCGCCCACGCAGGCCTGTGAGGAATATAAGAATGAGCAAGAAGATCTTTGTCACCGACACCATCCTGCGCGACGCTCACCAATCGCTGCTCGCCACCCGTATGCGCACCGAAGACATGCTGCCGATCTGCGACAAGCTCGATAAGGTCGGTTATTGGTCACTGGAGTGCTGGGGCGGCGCGACGTTCGACGCCTGCGTACGCTTTCTGAAAGAAGACCCGTGGGAGCGCCTGCGTCAACTGCGTGCCGCGCTGCCCAACACCCGCCTGCAAATGCTTCTGCGCGGGCAGAACCTGCTCGGCTACCGCCACTACAGCGATGACGTGGTCAAAGCCTTCGTCGCCAAGGCCGCGGTCAATGGCATCGACGTATTCCGCATCTTCGACGCAATGAACGATGTGCGTAACCTGCGCGTGGCCATCGAAGCGGTGAAAGCTGCCGGCAAACATGCGCAAGGCACTATCGCCTACACCACCAGCCCGGTGCACACCATCGACGCGTTCGTGGCGCAGGCCAAGCAGATGGAAGCCATGGGGTGCGACTCGGTGGCGATCAAGGACATGGCCGGTCTGCTGACCCCGTACGCCACCGGTGAACTGGTCCGCGCCTTGAAGGCCGAACAGTCGCTGCCAGTGTTCATCCACTCGCATGACACCGCTGGTCTGGCCGCGATGTGCCAATTGAAAGCTATTGAAAACGGCGCCGATCACATCGATACCGCGATCTCCAGCTTCGCCTCGGGCACCAGTCATCCGGGCACCGAGTCGATGGTTGCTGCGCTCAAAGGCACCGAATACGACACCGGTCTGAACCTGGAGCTGCTGCAGGAAATCGGTCTGTACTTCTACGCCGTGCGCAAGAAGTACCACCAGTTCGAAAGCGAATTCACCGCAGTCGATACCCGTGTGCAAGTCAACCAGGTGCCGGGCGGGATGATCTCCAACCTTGCCAACCAGTTGAAAGAGCAGGGCGCGCTGAACCGCATGGCCGAAGTGCTGGCGGAAATCCCGCGGGTGCGTGAAGACCTTGGCTTCCCGCCGCTGGTGACTCCGACGTCGCAGATCGTCGGCACTCAGGCGTTCTTCAACGTGCTGGCTGGCGAGCGCTACAAGACCATCACCAATGAAGTGAAGCTGTACCTGCAAGGTGGTTACGGCAAGGCGCCGGGCGTGGTCAACGAGAAGTTGCGTCGTCAGGCCATCGGCAGCGAAGAGGTGATCGACGTGCGTCCGGCCGATCTGCTCAAGCCGGAAATGACCAAGTTGCGTGCCGACATCGGCGCACTGGCCAAGTCCGAAGAAGACGTGCTGACCTTCGCCATGTTCCCGGACATCGGGCGCAAGTTCCTCGAAGAGCGTGCCGCCGGCACCCTGGTTCCGGAAGTGCTGTTGCCGATCCCTGAGGCCGGTGGTGTGGTGAAGGCTGGCGGCGAAGGCGTGCCGACCGAGTTTGTCATCGACGTCCACGGCGAAACCTACCGCGTCGACATCACCGGTGTCGGTGTGAAGGCCGAAGGCAAGCGTCACTTCTACCTGTCCATCGACGGCATGCCGGAAGAGGTGGTGTTCGAACCGCTCAACGAATTCGTCGGCGGTGGCAGCAGCAAACGCAAGCAGGCGTCGGCACCGGGCCATGTCAGCACCACCATGCCAGGCAACATCGTCGATGTGCTGGTCAAGGAGGGCGACACCGTCAAGGCTGGCCAGGCTGTATTGATCACCGAAGCGATGAAGATGGAAACCGAAGTCCAGGCAGCGATTGCCGGCAAGGTCACCGCCATTCATGTGGCCAAGGGCGACCGGGTCAACCCGGGCGAAATCCTGATCGAGATCGAAGGCTGAGATAACCGCCGCGATCCAACGCTTTAAACCTCGGGGGGGCATGTGCTCCCCTTTTTTTCGCCTGCAATATGCCGTTCTCTGTAGGCGCTGCCGCAGGCGGCGATCTTTTGACTTTGCTCTTGGAGATCAAAAGATCGCAGCCTGCGGCAGCTCCTACAGGGTAGCGTTGTGTCAGAACGCCATGCGCCACTGGCCTGCCACGCCGTAACTGCGGCTGTCGTTGCCGGCCTCGCCGCTGAGGCCTATGCCCAAGATGTTGCGATCGGACAGCGTCAGGTCCAGACCGGCGTCCAGCGTAAAGCTGTTGCGATCCATCCCGGCGCCGGTGACTTCATAGCTTCTGCCACCCTTGACCAGTTGCTGGCGCGTTACGTTATCCAGATCGCCGTAGGTATGTTTCACGCTCGCGCTCAGGTGCGGCGTCAACTGCATGCCGTTGGACAGCTGGTTGGTGTTCGCCAGGCGCAGGCCGAGGGTGCTGCTCGGATTCGCTCGGGTTTGACCCTGAACCTTGAGCGCCGCGTCGCCACCTTTCTCGGTGTAGCCGTCACGTTTATAGCGTTGATAGCCGACGCTGGCGAACGGCTCGATGCTGACGTTGCCACGACCGAAGTTGTAGCCGACTTCGGCAAAGGCGTGCTGGGTGCTGGCGTCATAGCTGCTGTTGAGCCGATCACTGAAACCCTTGAACGCAACGCGACGTTTGCCGCTGCCGTCATGGCTGCCGTACGAGGCCCCCAGGCGCAAAGCTAACGGGCCATCCTGACGCAACGCGTAGGCGCCGAGGTGCCAGCTGTCGAGATCACCGTCGTACTGCCGGGCATCGAAGCGGGTCTGCGCTTTTGCACCCATCAGGCCGACGTGCCATTGCTCGTCGATTCGCCAGTCGGACCCCATGACCAGACCTTGGGTGGAATGCTTCAGAACACTGGCGGCGTCACGATCTACCTGGCCGCCATGCCCCAGTGCCTGCAGCCAGACCCGCCCGTTGCCTTCGCCACCAGCCGCTCGGCGCGGTGCATTCCCTGAGCTCTGCGCGCCATTGCCGCTGTCCAGTTGATGCATGGCCGAAAGCATGCTGGCGCTGAGCGGATTGACGCTGCTCAGTGTGGCTTTGGCGAGGTTGGCGTTGCTGCCGGCGGCGAGTTGTTCGAGAGCCAGGCTGGCCGTCGGCTTGCTGGAGCCGAGCAGGGCCGTGACGGCAGTATTTTGAGGGGTGGCCGCGCTGATGGCTTTGCTTGTCTGGCGAAGTGTCTCAGGCTCTTGAGGTTGCTGAGGTTGCTGAGGTTGCTGAGGTTGCTGAGGTTGCTGAGGTTGCTGAGGTTGCTGAGGTTGCTGAGGTTGCTGAGGTTGCTGAGGTTGCTGAGGTTGCTGAGGTTGCTGAGGTTGCTGAGGTTGCTGAGGTTGCTGAGGTTGCTGAGGTTGCTGAGATGGGGAGGGGGGCTCGTCAATGCTCTGGGCGAGCGCCTGGCTATTCTGCGTGGTCGCAAGGTTTTCGAGCGGCACATCGTTACGGGCATAGAGCAAGCCCACTCGTTGTGCTTCGTAGTGCAGCGTCGGGGTCATGTATGCCAGAGCGTTTTCAACGGTGCCGAACTGTCCCTCAATCTGTTCCGCTTGCAGAACGGTGTGTTGGCTGCTTTGCGGATAGTCGCCGGCGGTGACGAGTTTCAGGGTGGCGTCACCCAAATGCGCGGTTCCTTTTACGACCACCGTCTGACTGTTGCCGGAGGCATCCACGGCATAGGCCAGCACGGCAGAACGGGCCAGGCGCAGATCTCCCGCGATCTTGGGTGCGCCATAGACATCGTCGACGGTCATGCGTCCGTGCAGGTTCAAATGATTAACCGCACCATTCCCGGCTATATGGGCGTTTTCATGAACATCCACCGTGCCGTCGATGAGGCCCTGGTTGGTCAGGTCACCGCCAGCCGCGACAGTGGCGCCGCCATTGATCGCTCCTTTGTTGATCAGAATCCCCTCGGTCACTGCCGTGCCCAGAATTTGCCCATCGTTGACCAGCAATGCCTTCGGATGGACCAGTACGCCGATGTTGAAATCACCCGGTCCGCTACGGGTCCAGCTCCCGCGCCTGACCTCCAGCCCGCTGAAGTTACGGGTTTCACCCAGCACGCCTTTTTTGTTCGCGTCGAGTTGCAGCAGGTTGTCGCCCCCGCCACCGTCGACCAGACCGGCGAAACTGCCCCGAGATTGCACGGTGACAAGATCGTTGCGGCCATCGAGCGCCAGCGCTACACCCTCCTGCGCCGGATACGCTTTGCTGACCTTCAGTTGGACGGTGTCCGGATGATTGGCGAAAGCGTTGATCGCTGATTTGAATGTTTCAGTGGGCGCGGGAGAGATGGCTTGAGTGTCGGGCGGTGTGTCCTGAGCCATGGACAGATCAGCACATCCCATGGCCAGGGTAATGGCCAGTGTCAGGTGTTTGGGTCGAAAGTGGAATTGAACGGGCATCGAGTTCAGCCTCTCGTGGAAGGAGGCCAAACTCTAAGTTGGAGCCTGCAGGCACCGATGTCAGCCGGATCGCTCGGTGCTGCGGGCTGCGTCGTTTTGATCGGCGGAAAAGGCCGGATCAACGCAGATTTGCGCATTACGTCCTGCCGGCCTGCTGCCCTTTCCTACAAGTTGTGTTGTCACTGGCCGCTGGTAATGATCAGAAACTCATCTGCCACTGCTCGATCCGCCCGTGGTCGATGTCTGTCGACGCATCAGCTCAGCTACGCCGCACATAAGCCTTGCCATAATGCCGCTCCATGCGCGCCTGAATCAGCTCCAGACCGATCGACATCAGCCAGTAAATGATCGCCGCCGTGGTCAGCATCTCGATGTAGCGGTAGCTCGAGCGTCCGTAGGACTGTGCCAGAAACATCACTTCCCAGACGCCCATCACCGAGATCAGTGACGAGTCCTTGAGCATCGAGATGAACTGGTTGGTGGTCGGCGGGATGATCGTGCGCATCGCCTGGGGCAGGGTGATGCGCCAGAAGATCACGCTCTCGCGCATGCCTAGGGCCAGCGAAGCTTCGCGTTGGCCGTAGGGCACGCCGAGGATGCCAGCGCGGAAAATCTCGCTCAGGTACGCGCCATAGTTGAGTGACAGGGCAATGATCCCGGCGACCACTGCGCCGGGCACCACGCCCAATTGCGGCAGGCCGAGGTAGATCAACAGGATCTGGATCAGCAGCGGCGTGCCGCGAAAGAACGAGGTGTAGAAACTGGCGATCCCGAACGCCACGGCGCTTTTCGACAGGCGCGCGAGGGCGGTGACGAAGCCCAGCAAAGACGAAGCGACGATGGCGCACGCGCAAAGAAACAGGGTCAGCGCCGCACCCTGCAGAAAGCCGTTGGGCGCCAGGTGCACGCCAAGCAGATTCGGCAGCTTGTCGAGGATGATCGAGAGCTTCAGATCGAAGCTCAGGAAAAACCCGGCGAACAGGCTGAACATCACCGCCCAGGTCAGGTACAGGCGCGTGCGGAAACCAAGCAGCCGTTGCAGGCGCGATTCAGCCACCGGTTGCGGCGGCTGTGGGGGTGTCGGGAAGGCAGTCATTGGCTGATATCGGCGCCGATCCATTTCTGCGACAGCGTGCTCAGCGTGCCGTCCTGCTTGAGTTGCGCGAACACCTCGCGCACCTTGGCGTCCCACTGGGCGTCACCCTTTTCGATGGCCACCGAGTTCGGCTCCGAGTACAGCTGCGCGCCGGCCAGTTTGAAGCGCTGGTCCTGATTCAGGCGCGGCTGCGCGGTCACCAGGTTGGTGAGGATGGCATCCAGGCGCACACCGGCGCCCAGGCCTAGGTCCTGGAAGGCGACGTTGTCGGTATCGTACGGAGCGATCTGCACATCTTCGAACGGGTACTCCAGGTGCGTGTCTTCGGCGCCTTCAATGACCAGATTCTTGTTCAGATAACTTTCGTAGCTGCTAGCGCTGGTCAGGCCGACTTTTTTGCCGCTCAAGTCCTTGGCGCCGTGGATGCGATCGTCCTTGGCGTTGACCACGATCACGGCGGGCGAGGCGTAGTACTCGACCGGGAAATCGAACACTTCGGCGCGGGCCTTGCTCGGGGTCATGGAGCAGATGCAGATGTCGTAGCGCCCGCTCCAGCGGCCGGCAGCAATCACGTCCCAGGATGGCGTTTCCAGGCGCAGCTTGACCCCCAGTTTTTCCGCGACGGCTTTGGCGACGTCGACGTCGAAGCCGTCGAGTTGATTCTGCTCATTGAGAAACGAGAAGGGCGGGTAGCTTTCCATCAGCACGCCGACCAGTTCTTTTTTATGTTCGACGCGATCGAGTGTGGCGCCGCCGAAGGCTTGAGTGGACGCGGCCAGAATCGTCAGGCCCAAGGCCAGTAGCGGTTGAAGTTTCACAGTCGACACCTGAAAAAGGGGTTGTTATTAACCGAATGGTGCGTATTAAATAGTTATAAGAACTACTCTGGTAGTGAGAAATATTCATAAGCATATGAGCGAAAAGCATATGGGCACAGCAAGCACGGTAATTCTCGATGGCGGCATGGGCCGTGAGTTGCAACGCGCCGGGGCGCCGTTTCGGCAGCCCGAGTGGTCGGCGCTGGCCCTGATCGAAGCGCCGCAAGCGGTCGAAGCGGTGCACGCCGCCTACATCGCCAGCGGCGCGAATGTGATCACCAGCAACAGTTATGCGGTCGTGCCGTTTCATATCGGCGAGGCGCGGTTTGCCGCTGAAGGTCAGGCTCTGGCGGCGTTGGCCGGGGAGCTGGCACAGCGTGCGGTACAGGCTTCGGGCAAAGCGGTGCGGGTGGCCGGTTCGTTACCGCCGCTGTTCGGTTCCTATCGCCCGGACCTGTTCGAAGCGACGCGGGTGAACGAATTGCTGGCGCCACTGGTGACCGGCCTGGCGCCGCATGTCGATCTGTGGCTGGCGGAAACCCAGAGCTCGATCATCGAGGCGCGTTCCATTCGTGCCGGTCTGCCGCAGGACGGCAAACCGTTCTGGCTGTCGTTTACTTTGAAGGATGAAGACACCGACGAAGTATCGCGTCTGCGCTCCGGTGAGCCGGTGGCTGAGGCTGCGGCCGTGGCGGCGGAGCTGGGCGTCGAGACGCTGCTGTTCAACTGCAGCCAGCCGGAAGTGATCGGCGCGGCGATTGATGCAGCGCGCGCCACCTTCGAACGCCTGGGCGTGCAGATTCACATCGGCGCGTATGCCAATGCGTTTCCACCGCAACCGAAAGAGGCGACGGCCAACGACGGCCTCGACCCGCTGCGCGATGACCTGGATCCGCCGGGTTATTTGCACTGGGCGATTGACTGGCAGCAGCGGGGCGCCAGCCATTTGGGCGGTTGCTGCGGGATCGGGCCGGAACACATTGCGGTGCTGGCGCAGAAACTGGGGTAAACAACAGATCAAAAGATCGCAGCCTTCGGCAGCTCCTACAGGGGATTGATGTTCACCCTGTAGGAGCTGCCGATTTTGCTTTGACGATTTAACTACGGCACTCGACCAAGCCTTTCACCTGCCCGGTCGGCGTCTGGTTGGCATCGCTCAACCACTGCTCGAACCCTGCCGCAATCGCCGGCCACTCTGAATCCAGAATTGAATACCACGCGGTATCGCGGTTCTGGCCCTTGACCACCATGTGCTGGCGGAACACGCCTTCGAAGCTGAAGCCCAGGCGTTCGGCGGCGTATTTGGAGCGGGCGTTGCCGTTGTTGCATTTCCATTCCAGGCGCCGGTAGCCCAGCGCGAAGGCATATTTGGCGAGCAGGTACACCGCTTCAGTGCTTTTCGGCGAGCGCTGCATCGACGCGCCGAAGGTCACGTGGCCGATCTCGATGCGGCCCTGCGCCGGGACAATCGACATCAGACTCAAAATGCCCTGCACCTGGCCTGTAGCGCGGTCGATGATGCTGAAGAAATACGGATCGCTGCTGGCCGCATGGTTGTTCAGCCAGTCATTGAACGCGCTGCGCTGCGGAAACGGCCCGTAGGGCAAGTAATCCCACAGCTTAGGGTCGGCGCCGGGGCCCTCAAGGGCGTTAAACAGCTCGTCGCCGTGGCGCGCCGGGTCAAGTCTTTCCAGGCGGATAAAGCGGCCTTCGAGCAGTTTGCTGGTGGGCGCCGGGACGCCTTTCCAGTCGGCAAGGGAAGTGGTCATGTACGCGGCTCCTTAAATGGCTTTGCGAAACTGGATGAACCCCGGGCGCTCGGCGATGCGCTCGTAGAGCTGGATCGCGGTGGCATTGGTTTCGTGGGTCAGCCAATGCACCTTGCAGCAACCGTCGGCCTTGGCGGTGGCGTAGACGTGTTCGATCAGCCGGCGTCCGACGCCAGTGCCACGGGTCTCCGGCGTCACCAGCAGGTCCTGCAGGTAGCAAGAGTTTTCGATGCTCCAGTTCGAGCGGTGGTAGATGAAATGCACCATGCCCACGGCCTTGTCATCGGCCCAGGCGAGGGCGGCGTGGGTCGGTTCACTCGGGTCGAGGAAACGCTGCCAGGTGCTGTGCGTGACGGTGTCCGGTAACTCGGTGTTGTAAAAGCGCAGGTAGGCCTGCCACAACGGCAACCAGGCGGCGTGATCACCGGCAGTCACCGGGCGGATCTGGATCTGACTCATGCTGATTTCCTTAACGCATCAAGTGGGCGAGGGTCTGGTCATGGATGTCGGGGCTGGCAGCCAGGCCTTCGCGCACGCCGGCAATGTCTTCGGCGCTGCGGTTCTGGCTGAGCTTGCGCTTGCCTTCGAGGCGGTCGATGGGAATGGCGAAACCGACGATCGCCTTGAGCATGCCGTCGATATAGTCGGCCGGTGCGTCGTCGACCTTCCACGGTTGCGCGCGACCGGCTTCATGGCGATCAGTCAGTGTGCTGACGATGTCGAGCAGGCGCCCGCCGTCGCTGAAGGTTTCCGCGTGGCCGTAGGCGTGCACGGCGACGTAGTTCCAGGTCGGCACGACTTTGCCGTGCTCGGCCTTGCTCGGGTAAAACCCGGGGCTGACGTAGGCGTCGGGGCCGGTAAATATCAGCATCGCTTCAGCGCCGTCGCGCAGGTCTTTCCATTGCGGATTGGCTTTGGCCAGGTGCCCGTACAGTGTGCCGTTCGGGCCTTGTTCGCGGTGCAGCAGCACCGGCACATGGCTGGCTTGCAGACCGTTTTCACCGTGACTCACAAGAATGGCAAGGCGAGTGGCGAGGATCAGTTCGTGCAATTGCGACAGGTCGTCGATGGCGAAGGCGCGGGGCGTGTACATGGAGAGATTTTCCTTGGCGAATGCCTGCATCCTAGGCAGGCTATTGGTCTGTTGTAAGAGCCATTGATGACCAATTTCATAGGTCCATTGCCATGCCCGAATCGACCACACTGTCTATGCCGTTCAATCCGGCCGGAATCGAACTCGATCGCCGTCGGGGTCTGAGCCGGCAGCTTTATCAGGCGTTGCGCGCGCGCGTGCTGGATGGACGCCTGGCCAGTGGCACACGCTTGCCTGCCAGTCGCGATTTGGCGCTGGCCCTGGCGATTTCGCGAAACAGCGTGGTGCGGGCCTATGACCAGTTGTATGCCGAGGGTTTTATCGAGGGGCGGGTGGGGGACGGCACGTATGTTGCCCAATTGCCCCAGACAGTGCTGCCGGCAAAAAAACTATCCACAAAAATATCCACAGGCTTTTCAACAGGCTTATCAACAGCCTTATCCACAGATGGGCTGGATTTGCCTGTGGATTCATCCAGCAAGGTTATCCACAGTGCCGCGCTGACTCGCATCAAAAACAATCATTTGTCCCGTCCACCGAGTGGCCCGCCCCGGGCTTTTCGGGTGGGCGTTCCAGCGTTCGATCTGTTTCCTTTCGATGTCTGGGCCAAGCTGAATGCGGCTTTCTGGCGCAAACCGGATCTGCAGCAACTGTGTTACGGCGATCCGGCCGGCGATGCTCGATTACGCGGCATGATCGCCGCCTATTTGCGCAGTTCACGAGGCCTGCCATGCACAGCTGAGCAAATTGTGATCACCAGTGGCGCGCAGCAGGGGATCAGTCTTTGTGCACAGCTGTTGGTCGAGCCGGGTGACGGCGTGGCGATCGAGAATCCGGGCTATCGGGCGGCCGGTCATGCCTTCGCCGTGGTCGGTGCGCGGTTGCACGGAGTGGCGGTGGACAGTGAGGGAATCGACTGCAATCAACTGGCGGACCTGAAGGACTGTCGCCTGACTTACGTCACACCATCGCATCAGTACCCCACCGGCGTGGTCATGAGTCTGGCTCGACGGCTTGAGCTGTTAGCCTGGGCCGAGCGCGCACAGGGCTGGATCGTCGAGGATGATTACGATGGCGAGTACCGTTACAGCGGTGCGCCGCTAGCCCCTTTGGCTGCCCTTGACCGACAGGGGCGCGTCCTTTATGTCGGCACATTCGGCAAAGTCGCTTTTCCGGCATTGCGTCTGGGTTATCTGGTGTTGCCGCCGGGATTGGTGGATGCCTTTGCCCAACGGCGCGCCGTGGATGTGCGTCATTCGGAAGTCAGTACGCAAGCGGTGATGGCCGAGTTCATGGCCGCCGGGCATTTCCAGCGGCACATCCGGCGCATGCGTCGCGCGGCGTTGAGTCGGCGCAACAGTCTGCTCGGTGGCTGGCCGCAAGATATTGCGGGCATCGGCCCATTGCCCGCTGTCGCCGCCGGGCTGCACTTGACCGTTGCCGTCGAGAATGTGGCACGCGAACGCGAACTGATTGAGCTGGCGCGCGGTGTCGATGTCGAAATCAATGCCTTGAGCAGCTATTGGCTGGAAGACTCGGCGGTTCCGGTCGATCGTCGTGCCGGGTTGGTTCTGGGCTTCGCAGCCGTGTCTGAACAGGCGATCGAGGCGGCGCTCCAGCGTTTGCGAACGGTTTGGTGCACCCCTTTGACTTGAAGCGGGAGCCATGCAGGCGCCCGCATCCGTTCTCAAGGGCGTGGTTCGAGTTGCAGGAACACACTCAGATCACTGATCCGGCGCAAGACGTAATCAAGCGGCGTCAGACTACTCAAGGCTTTACGACGTTCGGCACTGAGCGACTGCAGGTGTGCATCGGCGATTTTCAGGTGTGCGGCGGTGAATTGTTCTGGCGGGTCTGCCAGCGAATCATAGTGAAAGTGCGCCAGCCACAGCGGTCGGTCCTGATCAGTGCTGTCGAGTATCTGATATTCCTGAAAATAATCCTGGCGCTTTTTGGTCCTGATCCGCCCCTGGTCGTTTCTTGCGACCCGCACTTGGTCGTTTTCCAGCAGCCATTGCAAGTAGGCTTGTCGCGGCTGGCGATGTTTGAGCAGTTCTGCGCGCACGGCGATGCCTTGGGCGCGCAGGCGCTCGGCGGCGCCGTTGAGTTCCATGCTCAAGGTTGCGACGGGCAGCCGCGTTCCACCGCCGGCGACGATGCGCGCCTGGGCTTGTTCAACATTGCTTGCCAACTGCTCCAGTCGGCGGGCCTGATTATTGAAGAGATCCTGCATGTCAGCCGGTATGCGGTTGGGTTTGAGCGCATCGCGACGGGTCCGGTCGATGAACGCCTGGACGTGCTCATTTTGCGTCAGGGCGTCATCGATGATGTCGATATCGTCGAGGTGCGCTTTGGGAGCCGCCTTCGGCGCAACCGGGAGTACTTGTTGCAGCAACGCGTCGCTCGCGGTTGCCGGCTTGGCGGGTGCAGGATCGCGTGGACGACTCTTGGTGACCTTGCCGGCGGGGCGAGACGGTCCTGCGACCGGTGGCTTTGCCGCGAGCGGCATGGCTCTGTCGGCGTTCTCCGGCAGCCCTTCGCTCAATTGTTCCTGGGCCAACTGCCTGAACTCACCGATAAGGCTTTTGATTCGCTCGATTTCGGTTCGGTCGATCATGTCGGGGTACTCGCCTGGCAAGTCGCCCAGACGTTGTTCGGCGTCATCATAGACATCGATCAACCGGCTCAAGCGATCGATGCGCGCCTCCACGCTCTGTCCCGTATCGGGCGATCTGAGCAAGGCGGCATGCTGGTGGCTGGCGGTTGCCGCTTCGACAATCAATACACCGGTTGCTTCCCGTGCCGCTTCGGTGGCCGTGGTACGCAGGCATAATTCATGGGACATGCCGATGGCATTCGATTTCAAGTCCCATTGAGTAAAAGCAGGCAGCAGGCTGCGCAATTGTTGGGCGGTGGTCATGCCGGCGCTGCCGGTAGCATCAAGCGCGGCGAGGGAGTCGCTGGACTGTTTCAGGCGGGCAATCATTTCCTGGCTCAACGCCAGGGTTTGTTGCACCTCCTGAATATGCGACTGCAATGCGCTCGATGAATCGATCACGGTGTTCTCGACCAGCTTTTGAGTCAGCTGCGAGTACGCGTTGCGTTTGAGGACGAACCAGAGGCTGAGGTTTTTCTGCAGCAGCACTGTCATGCGCTGCAACTCGCTGAAATAGCCCTCCGTTCCGCCCAGCAGGCGCCACTGGCCGAGGTTTTTCAGGGCCTCGTCGTAATCGCCTATGAGTTTTTCCACCTGCTCAAGGTAGCGTCTGGAGGCCTCTTCATGGGCTTGCCCCGAACTGCCCAGCAATGATGTCTGAGCGGTTTCCAGGGCGGCGTTAGCCGTGGCTTCCTGACCTCTGAAAACGTCCAGGGCCGAGCCCAGTTGGTTTCTTTGCGTTTCCTTTTCCTTGCGCTGAGCCTTGAGCCGGCTCTTGAGGCTTGTGCCTCCGGCGCCGCCGCGCAAGCGCAGTCGTGTGTCCACGAACCATTGACCCCGCTGGTTATGGATCAACAGAGGCCCGGTGTTTGAAGGCGTCTTCGGATAGACGATCAGCACCTGCTCGTCATCGTTTTCCATGACCTCAAACCAGCGCTCACCGACCTGGGCAAAGGTCTTTGAATTGAGGCGATACATGGGCGCCTTGCCGCGCAGCAAGGTTTCCAGATTGGCCGCGGTCAAGTCAGGAGGCGAGACTGCCAGACCGTTCAAAAACGTTGCCAACGCCGATGTCGAACGACGAGGTACCGAGCCGCTGGCTGCAAGCGAAGAGCAGTGGCTGTCAGGCAGCTCGCCAGTCATGACGGTATTGATGTGCGTAACCGTGGGCAGCGCAGGCCTCGTCGGGCGGATGATTTCGACTCTGGGCATTGTTGCGGTGCGGGTGCCGGTCTTGCGTCGAGCGGCGGCGTGATGGGCCAGAATCATCCCCATGTTCAGCAGCATGTCGGCAATGGCGCTCCACTGGGCACGCTGATCGCCGCGATTGTATGCGTCAACGACTTGATCAGTTTCACTGATGCTTTGCCAGACCCAAATAGCGGCTCCGGCCGGGCCGCAGAGAAAGTTTGCGGCCACGTTGAGCAGCGCCCAGCCGCTGTCGCGCAGCAGGTTCCAGCGTCGTTGCGCATTAGACAGTGATTGACGGTCCGCGAGCTCGGCCATCGCCAGTGCATGGGTCTTGAACAGGACCGTAAACACGTCCCCGGTCAGCTCTTGTGTGGACAACTCGACAGGCCCGGTCCAGTTCGCGGAGGTCCATGGCTCGGCCAGCATTTGTGCCCCCAGCCATGGACTCGGCAGGCCGACAGGGAACGTGTATTGCTCATATTTGAAGCTGGTTTGCGAATCCGCCAGCCAGGCGAGTACCGAATCTCTCAAGGCGCCTGATTGATGCAAGGCGTACAACAGGTTTTGTGTCGAAGGGAACTGCAGCAGTGGCTGATCCATCAAGGGGCGATACAGCAGACAAGGCCCGGTCTCGTTATTGCGTTCAGCGATGATGAACATATTGGTGACGGTGTCACCGTTGTCCTGCCCGGCCTGCACGAACTTCAGGGGACGGATGCCTACGGTACGCGGCCGGCCGGGCGTCGGTTTGAGCCACTCACGCACAAAGCGATAACCCTGCTCATCGATACCGCCAAGGCCACGCAGTTTGCACTCCAGCGCAATCAAGGGAAGCAGCGCTTGCAGTTGGCTGATGTAAAAAGCCTGCTGCAACGGTGCTTGCACCGGATCGTCAATCAATCTGTTTCTGATCAGTTCAGGGTAGGCCTGGCCAATATCAACCTTGGCCGCCATGTTCGTCAGGTAGGCGACCGTCAGCCAGGACGGCACCGGGTATGCCGGGCTGAACGCAATGGAGGCCAGATACGGCGCACTGTTTTGCAGTGCGTACTCAGCCAGGGTTTCGGTGTGAGTGTCGTGCGGATTGGGCAGCGTCACGCCGCCCGATTCGAAACTATGGGTGACATGGATGCGCAAGTTCTCCAGCGGCAGCCCGACAGCAGTTTTCTGCTCGGCAAGAATCGCCTCACGCATACGGTTCTGTGCATAGGTGTCGATAGCTGGAATCGGTTGCAAAGCGTTGTCTGCCTGGCGATAAAGCTGGCCCAGGGCATTGATCGATTGACTGTACTGATCAAGGTCGGCGGCCGATGCGCCAAACAGCCAGTCGGGTATTGCCTCGTTCAGACCGATGAGTGCGTTTGCTGGCGGCTCGCTGTAGTCCAGCACAGAGGGAAGAGTGCCGCTCGGCGATTGTGCTGCGGTGACGAGGCTTTGTCGGGTCAATGCCTTAATGGCATCCAGCTGGCTGGAGACCAGCGCCCAGGCCATGTGATCAAAGAAATTGCCTTCGGGTTCGAATAATTGCCACTGCAGGTTCTGACCGCTCGGCAATGCGATGCGCGAAGGCAATGTGTCACCCAGTTGCTCAAGAGAGTCGTACGTTTCATAACCGTTTTCCACGGTGTACATCATGACCAGATCGCGTTGCTCGTAACGTCCGGTCACCACGGCAGCGCCCCCCAGAAGAAAGTGATGTGCGATGCCTTGAGCATCGACGCCATCCATATCCAGCAGGCATACCCGAATGGCCGCCAGTGTTTTGTCCTGGATCAGACGTTTCTGTTTATCGGGTTGCTGAGAGATGGCCCGCGCGACCCGGCACTGAATCTCATCCCAACCGTCAGCGCTGCTCACGTCCAGCGCTTTGCGCAATGCTTCGGACAGGGCCTGCCATCGCGGCACCTGGTGTTGAGTGCTGTTCCAATATTCCAGCTGGTGTTCGGCAAAAGCCACGAACAGCAAGGGCGAGCAGTCATTGAGTACAACGGCAATGGCCTCGATATCGACGTCCAGATGCACCACGGGCGTGGCCTGGGGATTCAGGGTCAGATAGTGTTCGCCCTCCAGATAATTGGCACTGGAACCGCTCAGACAGTGGCGGATCAGGGTCTGAGTCAGCGATTCGTATCGGGTCGGCAAGGCCATCAGATTACCGTCGAGCCACTGCCATTGCGGTGTTGCGATCTTGGTCACATCGGGATCGATATCTCGTTGCGGATAGCGCGCTTTCAGTGCCTGGCGGAGCATGGTGGCGGCGACCTCATCGATTGTCGGGCCGCGACTGGTCTGGTGGATGATCAGGCTTTTTTGTAGCAGTGTCCGGGTTTCGCCGTTCTCTGAATCGTTGCTCATTGTCACTTCCTTTTGACGTGGCGGGTTCATTTGAAAAACAGTGCGCGTGCCTGCTGCGGGCTGATCGCGCTGCGATAGATGGCAATGATTTGCGGGTTGCTGCTGGCGGAGCTCAAATCGATGGCGCCGGCCAGGCGCCGCTGTTCCTGAAGTTTCAGGTGGGCCGCCGTGAAGGCATCGACAGGCGCGTCGAGGCTGTCGTAATGGAAGTGGGCGTACCATAACGGCCTGCCGGTGCCTTGCTCGCGAATCTCATACTCCTGCAAGTAATCCTTGCGCGGCCCTTTCAAGCGGCGTCGGGCTCCGCCCGAGACAATGACGACTTCCTCCTTGCTTAATAACCATTGGATCCGGGCAGCCGTGGGCGGTTGTTGTTTGATCATTTGCACCCGCACCCGGTAACCCTCGGCGTACAGGCGCCCACAGGCTGCATGCAGCTGCGCGATCAGCGCGGGTGGTTCCTCGGTGCTGTTGGCCCGCAGGCGCGCCTGCTCCAGGTTTTTTGCCTGCTCATCAAGCTGTTCGGCCTTGTGCTGAAACAATTCTTCGATTTCTATCGGGATGCGCCCGGGCTTTTTCGCGTGCGCCTCGGTCTGCCGGATGAATCCTTCCACGCCCTCCAGCAGCGTCTGGCCTTGAGTCAGTTGCGTGGCGAGATCCGTGGCGGAGGCCGTGGGGTGACGACGACCGGGCTGTGCGCGCTCGACCCAGACTCCCGGGGTTTTTTCATGAAAGGTGGCAATCACGTTGCCGGTCACGGGCGCTTTTACATCGAGCAGGATCGGTTGTCCTGGCGCCGAAGGACGCAGTTCCCCAACGACCGTGCCTTTGAAACGGGTTTTGATGACTCGTTTGCGTGAAGCCGGCGCGGGCCTTGAAGGGCCGGGAAGAGGTTTGACAGGCGCGTGATCCAGCAGCAGTTGCGCCAGGTGTTTCTCGGTTTGCTGCTGGAATTCGCCGATCCGGGTGCGTAGATGTTCGAACGGCAGATCAAGGATCTCGTCCTTGTGGTTGATCTGAAAATCTTCGAGCGACTGAGCGATGTCGGCAAACTGTTCCAGCAGGTCGTTGAGGCCTTCGATCCGTTCGCTGGTCCCGAGGCTGGGGTGTTCGGTCATCAGTTCCTGAGAGGTCTGGATGACCAGATTGCTGCTGTCGATCAAGCGTACGAGATCGGCTTGCGCCTGCCTCGGGCCTGCCGGCGCCTGTTCTTTCAGACAGAGATCGCGCGCCAGCGAAACCTGCAGCGCTTTGAGATCGTTGACACTGTAAGCAGGAAGCTTGGTGCGATAGGTATTGGCGATTTGTGCGGCGCTCTTGCCCAACCGGCTCAGTTCCTGGAAGCGCGAGTGGGCGAATTCGATCCTGTTGATCATGCCTTCGCTTAAGTCTGACATCTTGCGATAGGTCGCGACGTCACCGGCACCCTGGGCCGCCTCTTGTGCTTCAAGCAGTACCAGGGTTTCCCTGAGCGCTTGAGCGAATGTCGGGTTGCGCTGGTCGAGCCAGGTCTGGTTGAAGAACAACTGCGTACCGAGCATCTCGGTCATGGCGCTACGGAAGTTGGGCACCGTCTCCAGCAGATTCAACGCTTTCAACTGCTCGATCGGGGCCGCGTACTCTCCGGTCCGGCGCTCCAGCAGTTCGAGGAAGCGAGTCTGCTCGGTCAGTAATGTCTGGTCGCTGGCCGCCTTCATGGCGTTATAAGCGGCTGTCAGTTCCTGACGTGCCTGTTCGCGCTGGGCATCGAACTCCGTGAGTTGTTTCTTGAGCGCCGCGATGCGTTCGCGGTTTTCCTGGCGTTTAGCCAGGCGGCGTCTGGACAGGCCTCCTCCGCGCAAACGCAGGCGGGTGTCGACGAACCATTCGCCCCGTCGATTACGTATCAACGCAGGCCCATGTTGCCCAGGCTGCTGTTCGCTATTGATGATCGATACGTCACCCGTGGCCGCAACCGTTACCTCGAACCAGCGTTCACCCACTGGCGCGTAGTAGCGGGTGGCGTGACGGTAAAGATAGGCATGCAGGCCGGTTTCGCTGGCCGGTGGCACCAGTGAGACCGGACGAGTGACGGCGAAACGATCAAGGGTTTTGGCCAGGTTCAATGCGGTATCGGTGTGCAATGAACTTCGGTGCTGAACCGGATGCTCGCCCAGCACATCGGCCTGCTGAACAATCGTCACAGGTGTGTGTGTCGAAGGCCTGCTGACGGTGTCGGCAAGGGGCGCTGGCGCTCTTTCGGTTCTGTCATGTGCCCAGTTGCGCGTGCTGGCGTGATGGGCGAGCACCATGGCCAGGGTCAACAGCAGATCGGTCATTGCGCCTTTCTGCTGCTCGGTGTCACCGGTGACGCCGGCATCGAGGGTTTGCTGCAAGTCGTCCAGAATTTGCCAGATCCAGGCGGCGGTGCCTGCCGTGCGCCCGAAAAACGGCAGCGCGGCGTTGAAAATCAGCCAACCCGCTCGCTTGAAACTTTCCCAGCGATTTTCGCTGTTAGAGATCGATTGTCGATCAGCCAGCTCGATCATGGCGCCGACATTGGCCTTGAAGACAGACGCCAGGTAATCGGTGTTGAGAACCCGTGTTCCCAGCGTCAGGGTTCCGCTCATTTGCAGCGACGTCAGTGGGTCGGCGAGCAGTTGCGAGAGCGACCATACCGTCGGTCGGTCGTCGCTGAACACATAGTTGGCGTAATTGGCACGGACATTACCTGGCAGCCAGGCGAGGACTGATTGACGCAGTGTCGGCGAATGTTTGATCGCGTAAAGCAGGTTGGCCGGCGAGGGGTACTGGCTCAGGCAATGATCAAGCAAAGGCCGGTACAGCAGGCATGGGCCCTTGTCCATCTGCCGGGGACCGATGACGTACATGTTGGCGACTTCGTCCGTGGATTGGCCCGGGCGCCACGCCGGATTGAGGGCCAGCGGGCGAATGACGATCTCTTGACCGTCAACCCGGCGATTGGCATCGACTATCTGCACGACAGCGGCGATATAGCGATACCCCGTCTCATCGATGCCGGCCTGTGCGCGAATTTTCTGTTGCAAAGCGAGCAGCGGCAGTTCAACGCGCAAGCGGCTGGTGAACAGGTTCTGCCGGCGCAGGCTTTCCAGCGAATCATCACGCAGTTTGCTTTTGATCAGGGCGGGATAGGTCCGGCCAATGTCGACCGTGGTGATCAGCGCTTCCAGATAGCTTGCCGTCATCCACGCCGGCACCGGGCTGCCGCTGAGACTGCACACGGTTTTGTTGCCCGTTGGCAGGCTGATGAGGTTTTGTAGCGCCAGGTCGCCCAGGCTGAAGGTACTGCGCTCGGATTCAAGCGGCGGCGCGAACGCGCCCCACACCACCACACTCTCCACCACGACCCGGATGTCGGCCAGATTCAGTTCCGCCGCATCGGGATGGTCCTTGAGCATCGCCTCGCGCAGTTGCTTCAGTGCGAACTCCTGAATCGGCGGGATACCGTCATCGAACGACTGGCCGCTGTTCTGGATCTGCACCTGCGCCAATTCCATCAAGTGGCGGCTGTAAGCGGTCAGATCGGTAGACGATGCCTTGGCCATCCATTCGGGCAGCGCTTGTTGTAGCTGCTTGAAACGAGAGGGCGATTGGCTGTCTGTCGGATTGAGTCCGTGAGTGGTGCGGTTGATAGGCGGGGCCAGACTGATTGAGTCGGTTTGTGTGGCGAGCGCAGTGATGGCATCGGCCTGGAGGGCGATCAGGTTGCACGCCAAGTGGTCGAAGTAATCGCCCTCAGGTTCGATCAATCGCCATTGCAAGGTGCCTGACGGGCTGCCTTCGATCTGCGTGTGCAGTGACGCGCCCAATGCCTGCAACGAGTCGAAGGCCTGAAAGCCTTGAGTGATGGTGTGCGTGAGAATCAGCGTACGTTTGCCGAGCGTGCCGATCAGGACCGCCATATCGAGCACGTTGAGGTGCCTGGAAACGCCGTTGTCGTCGGTATCCAGGTCGATCAGGCAGGCGCGTGAGAGAAAGTGGTCATGAACATGGCGCGTAGTTTTTTGCGGATAGTCGAAAAGACCGCGAGCCATGGCGCGCTGGTCGTCGTCCCACGCTGGATGGGACTGCACGTTCCACAGCTCGCGCAGGGATCTGGCGAGCTCCTTCCAGCGAGGCATCGACGCGCGGGTCAACTGATTCCAGTATTCGACCTGTTGTTCGGCAAACGCAACGAACAGCAACGGTGCCAGTTCATTCAGCAGTCTGGCGATGGCTTCGATGTCGACGGGCAGTTGCACTGGGGTCGGTGCCAGAGGTTGCAGCGTCAGGTAGTGCTCGCCGTCCAGCCAGGTCACCGATGTGGCGCCAACGCCGAGACGCACGAGGATGTCAGTCAGGGATTCGTAATACCACGGTCCGGGGACGACCTGCTGATCCTGAACGGTCCAGCCTGGTGTCACGACCATGGCCAGTCGAGGATCGATTCGTAGTGTCGGGTACAGACTGTTGAGCGAAGGTTGCAGGGCGTTGGTCGCCACCTCTCTGATAGACGGCCCGGTGACCAGTTGCGTGAGAAGGGCATCCCGGTCGGTAGACAGCGCAGGGGTGGAAGAGGGGCTCGGTGTTTCGGTCATGGTCACATCCTTTGTGCAGGGCGGCAGGCACAGCGCGGGTGCGGTGGGCGATCCGTTGCAAGGTAGTGACAGGTGAAGTATTCGAGGTGGTAGATAGATATTGCAGGCAAAAAAAGACCTGCGCGTGCGCAGGTCTGGGTCATGCGAAGCGATCAGGTGCCGGATTTGATCTTGGTCCAGGCCCGTGTGCGCGCCCGTTCGGCATCACGCGGCAGCGGTTGCAGGGTGTAAAGCGTGCCCATCGCCGCATCGGTCGGGTACAGGTTGGGGTTGTTGCGGATCGCCGGGTCGACCAGTTGGGTGGCGTCCTTGTTCGGGTTCGGATACCCGACGAAGTCGCTGACCGGCGCGATCACCGCCGGTTGCAGCAGGTAGTTGATGAAGGTGTAGGCGTCTTGCGGATTCTTCGCGCCCTTGGGAATGGCGAGCATGTCGAACCAGATCGGTGCGCCTTCCTTGGGCAGGCGCATGTCGACCACGACACCGTTCTTCGCCTCTTTGGCGCGGTTGGCCGCTTGCGAGAAGCTGCCGGAATAACCCACCGCGACGCAGATGTCACCGTTGGCAATATCAGCCATGTATTTGGAGGAGTGGAAGTAAGTGACGTACGGGCGGATCTTCATCAGCAACGCCTCGGCCTTGGCATAGTCCGCCGGCTTCTTGCTGTTGGGGTCCAGGCCCAGGTGTTGCAGGGCCAGCGGCAGGATCTCCGACGGCGAGTCGAGCAGGGCGACGCCGCACTGCTTGAGCTTGCTGATGTTCTCTTCCTTGAAAATCAGGTCCCAGCTGTCCACCGGCGCGTTGTCACCCAGTGCGGCCTTGACCTTGGCCGGGTTGAAACCGATCAGGATGGTGCCGTACATGTATGGCACGGCGAACTGGTTGCCCGGGTCGTTGGCCTCGATCAGCTTCATCAGTTTCGGATCGAGGTGATTCCAGTTCGGCAGTTTGCTGCGGTCCAGCGGCTGGAACACCCCGGCCTCGATCTGCTTGGCGAGGAACACATTGGACGGCACCACCACGTCATAGCCGGAGTTGCCGGTCAGCAGCTTGGCTTCCAGCGCTTCGTTGGTGTCGAAGATGTCGTAGACCAGTCTGGTCTGGCTGTTCTGCGCCTTGAAGTCTTCCAGCGCCTTGGGCGTGATGTAGTCGAACCAGTTGTAGACGCGCAAGGTGCGTTCTTCGGCGTGGGCGCCGAAGCTGAGCAGCGCCGCGCACAGGGCTGGCGCCATGCAGTGCTTGAGTCGGTTCATTGTTCGAACCCTTCCAGCACGTTCACCGCGTTGATGCCGATTTCTTCGACGGCGTAGCCACCTTCCATCACGAACAGGGTCGGTTTGCCGAGGGCGGCGATGCGCTTGCCCATTGCCAGGTAATCCGGGCTGTCGAGCTTGAACTGCGAGATCGGGTCGTCCTTGAACGTGTCGACGCCCAGCGACACGACAATGATGTCGGCGCCATAGCTGTCGATCTCGTTACAGGCCTGCTCCAGTGCCGCGCTCCACACCTCCCAGCCAGATCCGGCCGGCAGCGGATAGTTGAAGTTGAAGCCTTCGCCGGCGCCTTCGCCGCGTTCATCCTCGTAGCCGAGGAAGAACGGAAACTCGGCTTCCGGGTGGCCGTGGATCGAGGTGAACAGCACGTCGCTGCGCTCGTAGAAAATCGACTGGGTGCCGTTGCCGTGGTGATAGTCGACGTCGAGGATTGCGACTTTCTTGTGGCCGGCATCAAGGAATGCCTGAGCAGCGATAGCGGCGTTGTTGAGGTAGCAATAACCGCCCATCAAGTCGCTGGCGGCGTGGTGTCCCGGTGGTCGGCACAGGGCGAAGGCGCTGCGGGCGCCGCGCTGGATTTCGGCCTGGGCAGTGAGGGCGACTTGCGCTGCGCTATACGCTGCTTGCCAGGTGCCGGCGGTGATCGGCGCGCCGCCGTCGAAGCTGTAATAGCCGAGCTGGCCGTGCAGGCTGGTCGGTTTGATCTGGCGCAGCGTGCGCGCCGGCCAAGTGTACGGCAGCAGGTCGCCGTCGGTGTTGAATTCGGTCCAGCGTTCCCAGGCGCCTTTGAAGAAGTCGAGGTAGTCGCGGCTGTGGATGCGCGCGATCGGTTCGAGACCGAAATCCTTTGGCGCTTCCACCGAACCGAGGTTCTGGTGCTTGACCCGTTGCAGCACATGGTCGGCACGCGATGGCATCTCGAAGCACGGCTTGAGCTGGCCGTCGATGAGCTCGCAGCGGCCGTGGTGCAGGTGGTGATCGTCCGAGTAGATGGTCAGCATTTGTTGTTCTCCGCAGGGGCTGATTCGGTTGCCCCCAGTGTTGCGGCGCGCGGCGCAACGGAGAACGGCAGGAAAGGCCAAAAGGGGATCGATATGGCCAAAAAAACTGACCGCAATTCGCCCCTTTCCAGCAGATCAAAAGATCGCAGCCTTCGGCAGCTGCTACACAGATCGGCGTAGGAGCTGCCGAAGGCTGCGATCTTTTGATCTTCAGGGTCTGAACTGGCTCGGCGCCACGCCGCTCCAGCGCACGAACGCATGGCGGAAACTCGCGGTTTCGCTGAAGCCCAGGGTCTCGGCGATGCGGTAGATCGGCAACTGATCCTCGCAAAGCATCTGCTTGGCACGCTCGAAACGCAGTTCGTCGAGCAGCTCCTGATAACTGCTGCCCATGTCCTTGAGGTGGCGGCGCAAGGTGCGCGGCGAGCATTTCATCTGCTGGGCCAGCCCCTCGAGGCCCGGTGCTGCATTGAGCTGGGCACTGAGCAGCTGGCGAATCCGCCCCAGCCACGCCTGCCGTCCGGTGAATTCGATGTTCTGTTTGCGGCAGCGGTCGGCCATGGCCTGATGCGTGATGCTGTCGGCCAGTGGCAACGGTTGATCGAGCCAGCGCCGGTCGAAGGCGAAGGCGTTGTCCTTGGCGGCGAAGTGCAGCGGGCTGGCGAAGTGCTCGGCATAACTGTCGCGATAATCCGGCGCAGCATGTTCAAAACGCGTCGCCAGCAATGGCAGCGGATGCCCGAGCAGGTCGTCGCAGATGACCTTCAGCGACACCAGGCAGAATTCCGCGTTGAACACCGCCATCTCCGGGCTCTCGCGGTAATCGGCAGCGACGAACCAGACGCGCTCGCCATCGTCTTCCAGGCTCAGTTCGAAAAGTGTTCCCAACAGCGCCGGATAGCGAATCGCCAGGCGCAAAGCGTCACCGAAGGTGGCACAGGTCAGCAGCGCGTAACCGAGGATGCCGTAGCAGGAAACGTGCATCCGCCGGCCCAGTTCCAGGCCAATGTCGTGCTTGAGCGCGACCGCGTTGGCGCACACCTGCATTTCCTGATTGGTGGTGATGCGCGTGTCGGCGCGGTTCAGATCCGCCGCACTGATGCCGCTGCCGGCCAATAGCGCCTCGCTCGACAGGCCTTCATCTTTGAAGGTGTTGAGGATAAGAGAGACGGCGTTGAGGGTGGTGAGGTGGGAGTGCAGCATGTGATCTTCCAGCCTGGGGATGCTGGAAACGGCAGCAAGTTATATGCCGCACACAGATCAAACGGTGTGAGGGCTGTTGTGGCGAGGGCGCTTGCTCCCGCTGGGGCGCGTAGCGGCCCAAAAACACTGCGACTGCTGCGCAGTCGAGCGGGAGCAAGCGCCCTCGCCACAGGGGATCACTCCTGCAAGGGTTCGGGTGGAGTCAGATCAGCTCGCCACACAGGTCGAGTTCGATCAGCCGGCGCACTTCGGTCGATTCCAGACCTGCACCCAACAACGCCTGCAACTTGCCGAACGCCGCCTCGCGGGTCATGCCGCCGCCGGATAACACGCCAACGCCGCGCAAACGACTGCCGGCTTCATACACATCCAGCTCGACCCCGCCTTCATGGCACTGCGTGACCGCGACCACCACCACGCCGTTATCCCGCGCGCGGCCAAGGCTGGCGAGGAACTCGGGATTGTCGCTCGGCCCGGTGCCGCTGCCGTAGCACTCCAGCACCAGACCCTGGATACCGCCGTCGAGCAACCCGTCGACAATCCCGGCGCTGATGCCGGGGAACAGTGGCAGCACAGCGACATTCGCCAGTTGTTTTGGCTGGTCGTAGTGCAGCGCTGCCGGAATCGACGTGGCTTTCATGCCGCCGCCCTGACGCGTCAGGCGCTTGAACGGATGACGGCCGAAGCTGCGCACTTTCGCGCAACGGGTCGGATCCAGCAGTTCGCCATGGAAGTACAGATGCACGCCCGGCGCCAGGCCTTGGCCGAGGGCGACCAATGCGCCGCTGAGGTTTTCCCAGGCGTCGCTGTCGGTGACACCGGCCGGCAGCATCGAGCCGGTGAAGCACACGCGGGCATGCAGGCCCAGCAACTGAAAGCTCATGGCGGCAGCGCTGTAGGCCAGGGTGTCGGTGCCATGCAGGATCAGCACGCTGTCGCAGCCTTGCACGTCCACCGCATCGACCACCGCTTCGCGCAGTTGCTGCCAGTAGGCCGGGGTCATGTTGGCGCTGTCGATCAGTGGCGACATTTCCCGGAAGCGCCACTGCGGCACCACCAACTCGGGCTGGCTGTGCAGGTAATCGCGCATGCGGGTTTCGAAACCGGACGCCGGGGCCAGGCCGTTGGCGCTGGCCTGCATGCCAATGGTGCCACCGGTGTAGAGCACCATGACGTGTTGGGCGGCGGGATAAGTCGACGAATTCATGGGGATTCTCCGAAAGGATGAGGTCCTTGTGGGAGCGAGCCTGCTCGCGATGGCGGTTGATCATTCAGCATTGATGTTGGCTGAAAGACAGCTATCGCGAGCAGGCTCGCTCCTGCAGGTTATTGCATCACAATAACTGACGGGCGCAGGGGATGCGCCCGTCATTCACCTGTCAGCGTTGCGCTGCAGGGACGCCTTGCGGCTCGGCTGCGGTCTTGCCGACGGCTGGCGCCTCGGTCGGCCAGGCCTTCAGGTCCAGATCCAGGTCGGTAAATTTGCTGGCATCGAACACCGGCTGCTTGATGCCGGCGCGGCGCTGCTCGTCGTAGTCGCGCATCACGCGCATGCCGACCTTGAACAGCATGGCCAGGGCTACCAGGTTGACGAAGGCCAGGCAGGTCATGGTGATGTCGGCGAAGGCGAACACGGTCGAGAGGTCTTGCATCGAACCCCATACCACCAGCGCCAGGACCAGGCCGCGGAATACCATCAGCACGGCGCGGTTGCGGCTGAGGAACTGCAGGCTGTTTTCGCCCAGATAGTAGTTGTAGAGGATGCAGGTGAAGACGAACAGCGACAGCGCAACGCTGACGAAGATGCGGCCCCAGTCACCGACTACCGCGGCCAGCGAGTTCTGGGTCAGGACGATGCCGTCACCTTCGAAGCCCGGGGTGTAGAAGCCCGACAACAGGATCAGCAGCGCGGTGCAGGTGCAGATCACGAAGGTGTCGAGGAACACGCTGAAGGCCTGAACCACGCCCTGAGCGCCCGGGTGTTTCACCGAGGCCACGGCGGCGACGTTCGGTGCACTGCCCAGGCCCGCTTCGTTGGCGAACACGCCACGCTTCACGCCCATGACGATGGCGCTGCCGAGCAGGCCACCGAAGGCCGGGTCGAGACCGAAGGCGCTCTTGAAGATGGTTTCCAGCATGGCTGGCACGTGTTCGATCTGGGTGCCGATCACGTACAGGGTCACGCCGATATAGGCCAGGGTCTTGACCGGTACCAGCAGATCGGACACCGCAGCGATGCGCTTGATGCCGCCGATGAAGGTGATGGCCAGCAGCACCGCCAGCACGATCCCGGTGTGGCGTGGGTCGAAGGCAAAGGCGTTTTGCAGCGAGTGGGTCACGGTGTAGGACTGCAGGCCGATGAAGGCGAAGCCGTAGGTGACCAGCAGCAGGATCGAGAACACCACCGCCATGCCTTTGAGTTTCAGGCCGTGCTGGATGTAGTAGGCCGGGCCGCCACGGTACAGGCCGTCACCGTCGGCGCGCTTGTAGACCTGCGCCAGGGTGCATTCGAAGAAGCTGCTGGACATGCCGACCAGTGCGGTCACCCACATCCAGAACACCGCACCCGGACCACCGAGGGTCACGGCGATGCCGACACCGGCGATGTTGCCTGCACCGACGCGGCCGGCAAGGCTGAGCATCAGGGCCTGGAACGAGCTGAGTTGCCCGCCGCTGCTTTTCAGGCTGTCGCGGAACACCGCGAACATGTGGAAGAAGTGGCGCAATTGAACGAAACGCGAGCGAATCGTGAAGTAGCTACCGAGCCCGACAATGAGCACGATCAGTACTTTCCCTGAGAGGAAGTCGTTGATGACTTCGAGCATGGATTTTTCCTCGCTGTTTTTTGTGTAAGCAAATGCTGGATGTTCAGAAACATCGCGTTACACCGGTTTGCGCGCGGCACGACAGGTGAGGCGAAGATTTCGTCCCGGATCCATTTCGCGGGTTTGTTATTAGTTCGGGTTTCGCATGGGTTATGGCCTCGTTACCGACGACCGCTCACGCGAAGAGGGGCGGCACTATACCGATCAGTGCGGCGCCCGTCTGCACGCTCGTGGTGCAAGCGACGAAACGAGAGTTGCTGCAAAATCAAAAGATCGCAGCCTTCGGCAGCTCCTGCAGAGTTACATCCATCATGTAGGAGCTGCCGAAGGCTGCGATCTTGGCGGTATCAAATACGCAAAACATTTAACGTCCTGCCCGCAAAGAAGTTAAAAAAAAGGGCTTGGGGACTGATCCCCAAGCCCTCAAAAGGTGAGAGGTGTCTAGTCCCTCGACCTGGTGAGCGGTGCTACAAATAACGCGTCGGCTCAGGCTTTGAGCGGAACCAGACGCGGGGCAATCATGTTTTCCGGGCGCAGGATGTCGGCGAGCATGGCTTCGTCGAGCAGGCCTTCTTCGCGCACCAGTTCCAGCACGCCACGGCCGCTTTCAAGGGCGATACGGGCGATGCGGGTGGCGTTTTTGTAGCCGATGTACGGGTTCAGCGCGGTGACCAGACCGATCGAGTGCTCGACCAGTTCGCGGCAGCGGGCTTCGTTGGCGGTGATGCCGACGATGCAGTGCTCGCGCAGCATGTCCATGGCGCGTTGCAGCAGGCGGATCGAGTCGAGGATCTTGAACGCGATCAGCGGCTCCATCACGTTCAGCTGCAGTTGGCCGCCTTCGGCTGCCATGGTCAGCGCCAGATCGTTACCGATGACCTGGAAGGCCACCTGGTTAACGGCTTCCGGAATCACCGGGTTGACCTTGCCAGGCATGATCGAGCTGCCTGGCTGACGCGCTGGCAGGTTGATCTCGTTGATGCCGGTGCGTGGGCCGCTGGATAGCAGGCGCAGGTCGTTGCAGATCTTCGACAGCTTGACCGCGGTGCGCTTGAGCATGCCGGAGAACAGCACGAAGGCGCCCATGTCGGAGGTGGCTTCGATCAGGTCGGCAGCGGGCACCAGCGGCTGACCGCTGATCAGCGCCAGACGCTGAACGGCCAGCGCTTGATAGCGCGGGTCGGCGTTGATGCCGGTGCCGATCGCGGTGCCGCCCAGGTTCACTTCCGTCAGCAGTTCCGGGGCCAGCGTCTTCAGACGGGCCAGGTCTTCGCCCATGGTGGTGGCGAACGCACGGAACTCTTGACCCAGGGTCATCGGCACGGCGTCTTGCAGCTGGGTACGACCCATCTTCAGGACGTGGTTGAATTCTTCACCCTTAGCGGCGAAGGCCTGAATCAGGCTGTCGAGGCTGGCCAGCAGCGAATCGTGACCCAGCAGCAGACCCAGGCGAATGGCGGTCGGGTAGGCGTCGTTGGTCGACTGCGCCATGTTGACGTCGTCGTTCGGGTGCAGGTACTGGTACTCGCCTTTCTGGTGACCCATTGCTTCGAGCGCAATGTTGGCGATCACTTCGTTGGCGTTCATGTTGGTGGACGTACCGGCGCCACCTTGAATCATGTCGACCACGAACTCTTCGTGGAAATCACCGCGGATCAATCGGGCACAGGCTTCGCTGATGGCAGCGTGCTTGGCTTCGCTCAGATGACCCAACTCACGGTTGGCGTCAGCGGCGGCCTGTTTGACCATCGCCAGACCCACAACCAGTTTCGGGTAATGCGAAATCGGAACGCCGGAGAGACGGAAGTTGTTCACCGCTCGCAGGGTCTGGATGCCGTAATACGCTTGAGCCGGTACTTCGAGGGCGCCAAGCAGGTCGTTTTCTGTGCGGAAAGATGCAGCGGAGGACATGATAGAAATCATCTCGATATGGACCCGGTCTATGCCGGAACGCTGCGAATGCTAGGCTTACGGGATTTTTTGGGCCAATGCTGTTAAACACTGGCCTATGCACATTCGGCATAATGCCCGTGTGACGCCGCCTGCGCGGCAGACGTGTGACCTGTTTTGGTGCGTTCCCGGGAGGGCGTGATGAATCTGGAAAGCAAATGGCTCGAGGACTTCAGTGCCCTGGCCGCCACCCGCAGCTTCTCGCAGGCGGCCGAACGGCGCTTCGTGACCCAGCCGGCGTTCAGTCGGCGGATCCGCAGCCTCGAAGCGGCGCTGGGCCTGACGCTGGTCAACCGCTCGCGCACGCCGATCGAACTGACGGCGGCCGGGCAACTGTTTCTGGTGACCGCGCGCACCGTGGTCGAACAGCTCGGCGAAGTGCTGCGCCACCTGCATCACCTGGAAGGCGGGCAGGGCGAAGTGATGCAAGTCGCCGCCGCGCACTCGCTGGCGCTGGGATTCTTCCCGCGCTGGATCGCGCAACTGCGCAATGAAGGGCTGAACATTGCCACACGGCTGGTCGCGACCAACGTCGGCGACGCGGTGCACGCGCTGCGCGAAGGCGGCTGCGACCTGATGCTGGCGTTCTACGACCCGGACGCAGCGATGCAGATGGATCCGGAAATCTTTCCGTCGTTGCACCTGGGCCAGACCGAGATGCTCCCGGTGTGTGCGGCGGATGCCGAGGGCAAGCCGCTGTTCGATCTGGAAGGTGACGTCAGCGTACCGTTGCTGGCGTACAGCGCCGGGGCGTTTCTCGGGCGCTCGGTAAATGGTCTTTTGCGTCAGCGTCAGCTGCGCTTTACCACCATCTATGAGACCGCCATGGCCGACAGCCTGAAAAGCATGGCCCTGGAAGGCCTCGGCATCGCCTGGGTACCGCAACTGAGCGTGCGCGCCGAGCTGGCCCGCGGCGAACTGGTGGTCTGCGGCGGCCCGCAATGGCATGTACCGCTGGAAATTCGCCTGTACCGCTGCGCACTGGTGCGCAAGGCCAACGTACGGTTGCTCTGGCGCAAACTTGAGGGCGGCGCTGCACAGGCTTCCTGAGCCCACCCAACAACCCTGTGGGAGCTGGCTTGCCAGCGATAGCGGTGGGTCAATCACCGCCTGTGGTTACTGATCTGACGCCATCGCTGGCAAGCCAGCTCCCACAGGTATCGTGGGATGCTGGAGCGCTGACCTTCAAGTCAATAAAACCGGGCCTTTCGCTGATTTGACAGATGGTCGTTTCGGGGGCTGTTTATTGGCATCTTTGCGGTATACTGCGCGGCCTTCGGCCGGTACGTCCGGCCATTTTTCGTACAATCAAGCCACGCAATCCTGCGTGGCTTGTTGTTTTTGACGCGCCTGCGGGCGCCCAGAGAGAAGAGGCGCGACGATGAGTGCACTGGTTGGCGTGATCATGGGCTCCAAGTCCGATTGGTCCACCCTTAGCCACACCGCCGATATGCTGGAAAAGCTCGGCATCCCGTACGAGGTCAAGGTGGTTTCCGCCCACCGCACCCCGGATCTGCTGTTCCAGTACGCCGAAGAGGCTGAGGGCCGTGGCATCGAGGTGATCATCGCCGGTGCCGGTGGCGCAGCCCACCTGCCAGGCATGTGTGCGGCCAAGACCCACCTGCCGGTACTGGGCGTTCCGGTGCAGTCGTCGATGCTCTCGGGTGTCGATTCGCTGCTGTCCATCGTGCAGATGCCAGCGGGCATTCCGGTCGCCACCCTGGCCATCGGCAAAGCGGGCGCGATCAACGCGGCCCTGCTCTCGGCGAGCATCCTCGGCGCCAAGCATCCACAGTTCCACGCGGTACTGAAAACCTTCCGTGCCGAGCAGACAGACAGCGTCCTGGACAATCCAGACCCACGTATTGCCTGAGGTTGTTGAGATGAAGATCGGTGTAATCGGTGGCGGCCAGTTGGGCCGCATGTTGGCGCTGGCGGGCACTCCGCTGGGCATGAACTTCGCTTTCCTCGACCCCGCGCCGGACGCTTGTGCCGCCGCGCTGGGCGAACACCTGCGGGCCGATTACGGCGATCAGGATCACCTGCGCCAACTGGCTGACGAAGTCGACCTGGTGACCTTCGAGTTCGAAAGCGTCCCGGCGGAAACCGTGGCGTTTCTCTCGCAATTCGTTCCGGTCTACCCAAGCGCCGAAGCCCTGCGCATCGCGCGTGACCGCTGGTTCGAAAAGAGCATGTTCAAGGACCTGGGGATTCCGACCCCGGCCTTCGCCGACATTCAATCGCAAGCCGACCTGGACGCCGCCGTGGCTTCGATCGGTCTGCCGGCCGTGCTGAAAACCCGCACCCTGGGTTACGACGGCAAGGGTCAGAAAGTCTTGCGCAAGCCAGAAGACGTGGTGGGTACGTTCGCCGAACTGGGCAGCGTGGCCTGCCTGCTGGAAGGCTTCGTGCCGTTCACCGGCGAAGTCTCGCTGATCGCCGTGCGTGCCCGTGATGGCGAAACCCGCTTCTACCCGCTGGTGCACAACACCCACGACAGCGGCATCCTCAAGCTGTCGGTGGCGAGCACCGATCACCCGCTACAGGCGTTGGCCGAAGACTACTCCAGCCGTGTGCTCAAGCAGCTGGATTACGTCGGCGTGATGGCGTTCGAGTTCTTTGAAGTCGACGGTGGCCTCAAGGCCAACGAGATCGCCCCGCGTGTGCACAACTCCGGGCACTGGACCACCGAAGGCGCCGAGTGCAGCCAGTTTGAAAACCACCTGCGTGCCGTGGCCGGTCTGCCGCTGGGTTCGACCGCCAAGGTCGGCGAGAGCGCGATGCTCAACTTCATCGGTGTGGTTCCTCCGGTCGAGAAGGTCATCGCTATCGAAGATTGCCATCTGCACCACTATGGCAAAGCCTTCAAGGCCGGGCGCAAGGTTGGTCACGCCAACCTGCGCTGCGCCGACATGGCCACGCTGCAGGCGCAGATCGTCAAGGTCGAAGCGCTGATCGCCGAGTAACGACAGTTTCATCTGGCAGCGGCGGAACCATTCAGGGCTCGCCGTTCTCTCATGGCAGGATGCCAAAGTCTGACTAGGCTTTGGCATATCTACTATTGAGTGTCAGAGGGAAATGCCATGGGAATTATCGGAACCATCTTTATCGGCTTGATCGTCGGCCTGCTGGCACGCTTCCTCAAACCGGGCGATGACAGCATGGGCTGGATCATGACCATCCTGCTCGGTATCGGCGGTTCGCTGGCGGCCACTTACGGCGGCCAGGCCCTGGGTATCTATCAGGCAGGTCAAGGCGCAGGCTTCATCGGTGCGCTGGTCGGCGCGATCGTGCTGCTGGTGATCTACGGCCTGATCAAAAAGAACTGATCCAAGCGACCAAGTCCTCTCTGCCAACGCGGCAGGGAGGGCTAGAATGCTCGGCGATTCGACGTCCTTCCTTATCCGAGCATCTTTACCGAGCACCTCCATGCGCCGTCTTTTGTTGACTCTCCTTTTGCTGGGCAGCGGTCTGGCCCACGCCGGCGAACTGCCGGAAACCGACTGGCTGGAACTGATGCCCAAGTCGGACCAGAAAGCCCTCGAGGCCATGCCCGAAATCGACCACAACTCCCCGGAAGCCACCGGCACCTTCACCGAGAAGGGCGGCATGAAGCAGGCCAAGGGTTTGCCGGCGGTGATGTATTCGACCAAGACCGTGGCGTCGATGAACGACAAGCACATCCGCATCGGTGGCTACCCGGTGCCGCTGGAGTCCGATGCCAAGGGGCGCAGCACGCTGTTCTTCCTCGTGCCATACCCGGGCGCGTGCATCCACGTACCGCCACCGCCGCCGAATCAACTGGTGCTGGTGCGTTATCCCAAGGGCTTGAAGCTGGATGACATCTACACGCCGCTGTGGGTGACCGGCACGCTGAAGATCGAGAAGGTCAGCAATGACCTGGCCGACGCGGCGTATGCGCTGGATGCGGACAAGGTGCGGGTGGTGCAGGAGTCTGATCTCTAAAGCAAAAGATCGCAGCCTTCGGCAGCTTCTACATTGGAATGCGTTTCCCTGTAGGAGCTGCCGAAGGCTGCGATCTTTTGATCTTAAAGCGGTTTACTACCGACGCTGACACCCATCGTATGGCTCGCACCCGACGCCAGATTCACCACATCATTCATTACATTTGCCGTCTCGATGCACAGCATGCGCTGCCAGCCGTCGTTGTCCATGTCGGCCAACGCTGCCGCACGGTCTATCCACGGGTTCCAGATCACCGCGGTGCGTGAGCCAGTGGCGGTCAGCACGATGCGTCGTTCCCAGGTCGGGTCGACGATGCTCAACTGCGGCGGGGCGTCGAGGTAGATGCGGTCGGTTTCGCCAGCGAAATGCAGGTCACCTTGCTGGCTGTGGGTTTTCCACTCATCCAGCGTCTCGATGTAATCCAGACCGTCCACACCGTCGACGTGCGCGTTGCGCACATCGCTGACTGCGAAATAAGTGTGCAGCGCCTGGCTGATGCTGACGGCTTCGGCACCTCGGTTGTGGCTGGTCAGGCTGATGTGCAACTGATCATTCAGATGCAGGGTCAGGGTCAGATCGACCTGATGCGGCCAGCCCGGCAGGCCACCTTCGGGGTAGGCCAGCTTGAATTCGACCTTGACGCCGTCAACTTCTGATTCGATGCCGCTCAGCTCCCAATCCATCGCTCGCACCAGACCGTGTGCGGGTGCCGGTTGCTCACCGGTGTACATGGCCTGCACGCTCTGCGGGTTGCGTTCGAACTTGCCGAACCATGGCCAGCATACCGGCACACCGGCGCGGATGCTCTTGCCGGTCTTGAACACAGCCTTGTCATTGAGCCAGATGATCGGCGGCTGGCCGTCGATCTGATAACTGAGGATGTGCGCGCCTTGCTGGGCCACCAGCACTTCGGCCTGACCGTGGCGGATGCGCCAGCAGTTCAGTTCATCCAGTTTCACGGCTTCAACGTTGGGCGTGTTCATGGGACAGCTCTCGATCAGACACTTGGGACGACTATCGACCGCAAAACCGCGGCGAGGTTTAACGTGCGCGCGGTGGCACCGAGCGGGTGCGACCGCTGCCGTCGATGGCGACGAAGACGAACACCGCCTCGGTCACTTTACGCCACTCGCTGGACAGCGGATCGTCACTCCACACTTCGACCATCATCTGGATCGAGCTACGGCCGATTTCCAGGGTCTGGGTATAAAAGGACAATTGCGCGCCGACCGCGACCGGCACCAGAAAGGCCATGCGGTCGATGGCCACGGTTGCCACACGGCCACCGGCAACGCGGCTGGCCATCGCGGTCCCCGCGAGGTCCATCTGCGCCACCAGCCAGCCGCCGAAAATATCGCCAAAGCCGTTGGTTTCGCGCGGGAGTGCGGTGATTTGCAAGGCCAGGTCGCCTTGCGGGATCGGATCTTCTTGTTCGAGCTCTATCATGCCGGGGGTGCCTCTGACCCGTGACTCTTCGTTGGTAGTGCTGGTGGTAGCCGTCTTAAGGAAAAACGATTCAGCACCGAACATACTGCGTTCGTCACGTTTTCCATAGGCGCCTAAAGGGGAAACTCTGCGAAACCGGCTGATCCCGTTCAAAAACCGGGCCAACGACGTTTTCGCACAGCAACCCCCTACAAACCGGAGCAAGGTTGCGAGTATATCGGTCGGTAGACTCCGCGACGACCATCGGGTTCTGATTTTGACCGGCAAATACGCGCCTCTATGTGCTTTTTCGAACAATTTGCTATGGTGCCGAACCTGCCCAAGCCACAGCCAGCGTTGTTGTGGCGGTAGATCCGCCTATAAGAGAAGCCCTTGCCATGACCACAGCGCCTTCGAGCCTCGCGCAGCCCGAGCAACCTGCACGCCCCCTGACCCGCAATGATTACAAGACTCTGTCGCTATCGGCCCTGGGCGGTGCGCTGGAGTTTTACGATTTCATCATCTTCGTGTTCTTCGCCACCGTGGTCGGCAAGCTGTTCTTCCCGGCCGACATGCCCGAGTGGCTGCGCCTGATGCAGACCTTCGGCATTTTCGCCGCCGGTTACCTCGCGCGGCCGCTGGGCGGCATCGTCATGGCGCACTTCGGCGACCTGTTGGGGCGCAAGAAAATGTTTACCCTGAGCATTTTCATGATGGCCGTGCCGACCCTGATCATGGGCCTGCTGCCAACCTACGCACAGATCGGCCTGTGGGCGCCGATTCTGTTGCTGCTGATGCGAGTGATCCAGGGCGCAGCGATTGGCGGTGAGGTGCCGGGGGCGTGGGTCTTCGTTTCCGAACACGTACCGCAAAAGCACATCGGCTACGCCTGCGGCACTCTGACCAGCGGCCTGACTGCCGGCATTTTGCTCGGCTCGCTGGTCGCCACGGCAATCAACAGCATCTACACGCCAGTGGAGGTGTCCGACTACGCCTGGCGGATCCCATTCCTGCTCGGCGGCGTCTTCGGCCTGTTCTCGGTGTACCTGCGCCGCTGGCTGCACGAAACTCCGGTGTTCGCCGAGCTGCAACTGCGCAAGGCGCTGGCCGAGGAAGTGCCGTTGCGTGCGGTGCTGCGTGACCATCGTGGGGCGATTGCGATCTCGATGCTGCTGACCTGGCTGCTGTCGGCCGGGATCGTCGTGGTGATTCTGATGACCCCGACCGTGCTGCAGACGGTCTATCACTTCTCGCCAACGGTGGCGCTGCAATCGAACAGCCTGGCGATCGTGTTCCTCAGCGTCGGCTGCATCATCTCCGGTGCCATGGCCGACCGTTTCGGCGCCGGCCGGGTGTTTGTCTTCGGTAGCCTGGGCCTGCTGATCAGCTCCTGGACTTTCTATCACAGCCTCGCCGATCACCCGAACTGGCTGTTCCCGCTGTATGCGCTGACCGGTCTGCTGGTCGGCACCATCGGCGCGGTGCCTTATGTGATGGTGAAAGCGTTCCCGCCGGTGGTGCGCTTCAGCGGGCTGTCGTTCTCGTACAACGTGGCGTATGCGATCTTCGGTGGCCTGACGCCGATGGTGGTCAGCCTGTTGCTTAAAGAGAGTGCGATGGGCCCGGCCTACTATGTGGCGGTGCTGTGCACGATGGGGATTCTGGTGGGGGCGTGGCTCTGGAAGAAGGGGCGCTGATCCAAAGATTCAGCTATTTAGGGCTCTCGCCAGCGTGAGAGCCTTGTTTCACACTCGCTAGCCGGGAGTCGAGCTCCATGCTCAAGCATGTGGGCCAAGGCTTCTGCTGCATGCAGTCTTTCGATGACGTGATGTTCAACCATCAAATCCAGTAACCAAAGAGCTCCGTGTACTTGGAGTCCGCCTCGCTGTGCCTGGCGCCTCAGCTTGCCATCTCCGGTGAGTAAAGGGCGACGTGTTTGCTGTGCCAGCAGGTAACAAGACACATCGGCCAGCGAACTGTTGTTGTGTTCGATTCGTAAACCATATAACCGCATGACACTGGCGTCATCGAGTGATTCGACTATCAGACCTTGATCAAGCAATTCGTCATGTGGGAAGTCTTCAAGTTCATGCATTACGAAGTCAGTACAACACAATGTGAAAGGCAATCTAAACATCTGCTCCAGTAATCCGGCATTTCTGAAATCGATCCAGATATTCGTATCACTGATGTAGATAAGGCTCATGCACTCTCCAATGAGCCCAGGAAACTTGGGTCCAGGGCTTTTACTGGCTTGCGCAAGAGTTCGGCAGCCCGGGATTTGGTAATCAGCCCTTCTGCCAGTGCCCAAAATGCTAACGACTCAAACCTTTGCGGCGGTTTGCACGGCATCGGCTCAGGTTCCGACTTTCGCCAGCCTTTGGCACTGAATTGAATAGTGAGGGATTTATAACCACCTTCGCTGAGTAGCTTCAGATCCTTCAGTCGTCTCAGGGCGGCATGCATCGATATTCCGTATTGCCGCTTGGCAATCAGTAGTTCTTGTGGATAAACCCTGGTGCGAGGATGGTTGCCGAAATCGCCAGTAACGCTTTTGGCTGGATACAGAAACGCCCCTGCGAAACGATGGCAGCAATTTTCTTTATCCTTTTCAGACATCTCCTCTGGCAATGCCATCACCCAATGACCGAGCTCATGGGCGGCAGTAAACCTGATTCGTTCGCCTGGGCGATCAGCATTCAACGCAATTAGGACATGCTTCCCGTCGCCAGTTGTAGCACAGGCACCATCGAAATCGTCTGGGCCATTGAGCATTGCAATCTTGATGCTGTGCTCTTCCAGCTGTTCGGTGAGGTTGGCAATGGGGTCAGTGCCAATTCCCCAGAATTGGCGAAGCTCCTCAGCCGCTAGCTCGGCTTCATCAATAGAGGAGACTGCAATCATTTGTGCGGGAGTGACAGGGGTGTTGATGTCTGCGGGATCGAAACATTCCTCTAGGGCGATGTATCGCTCGAGGTGCTCTCGAATTTTTTCTTCTACTTGGGCCTGGCGATACTTGGGCATCTTGGCCAGCTTACGAAATTCCAGAGGTGCCAAAGGTATCGCTTCTGAGCGGAAAAAGTACTCAGGATTGACCTGCAGTGCTTTAGCTAGTTGCAGCAGGCGAGTGGAGTTCGGGGTGCTCAACCCCTTCTCATATTTGCTCAAAGCTTGTTTGGTTATGTCGCCGAGCTGGATGGCCAGAGCATCAAGGGTTAGCCCTCGTTGCAGGCGTGCGCGACGAATTCGGTCGTTTATCATGGTGCCCTCTTGTGGTTGACAAGACTATCTTTTGGTATTGATTTGTCAACCTTGGAAGAGTTTCATTTTTTTGTGCCGCGCCCATGCTGGCCTTTCATCCAATTGTCATATTTCAGCCATAGAGTGTTCACACGGCCTGCTGATACTTGGCCCCGACTTAACACACCCTATCTGCTAGGAGTAAGGCATGAAACTGAAGCGTTTGATGGCGGCAATGACTTTTGTCGCTGCTGGCGTTGCGACTGCCAACGCGTTCGCCGCTGTTGACCCTGCTATCCCGAGCTACACCAAGACCACTGGTGTGTCGGGCAACCTGTCCAGCGTCGGTTCCGATACCCTGGCCAACCTCATGACCCTGTGGGCTGAGAACTACAAGAAAGAATATCCGAACGTAAACATCCAGATTCAGGCTGCTGGCTCCGCCACCGCGCCACCTGCGCTGACCGAAGGCACCTCCAACCTGGGCCCGATGAGCCGCAAGATGAAGGACACCGAACTGGCGGCCTTCGAACAGAAATACGGCTACAAGCCAACCGCTATTCCGGTGGCCGTGGACGCCCTGGCGGTGTTCGTGCACAAGGACAACCCGATCCAGCACCTGACCATGGAGCAGGTTGACGCGATCTTCTCGTCCACCCGTCTGTGCGGCGCCAAAGCCGACGTGAAAACCTGGGGCGACCTGGGCGTGACCGGCGACCTGGCCAACAAGCCAGTGCAACTGTTCGGTCGTAACTCGGTATCCGGCACCTACGGTTACTTCAAGGAAGAAGCCCTGTGCAAAGGCGACTACAAGCCTAACGTCAACGAACAACCAGGTTCGGCGTCGGTTGTGCAGTCGATCAGCTCCTCGCTGAACGGCATCGGCTACTCGGGCATCGGCTACAAGACTGCCAGCGTGAAGACTGTTGCTCTGTCGAAGAAAGGCAGCACTGACTTCATCGAGGACACCGAAGAAAACGCCCTGAACGGCAAGTACCCACTGTCGCGCTTCCTCTACGTTTACGTGAACAAGGCCCCGAACAAGCCTCTGGCCCCGCTGGAAGCCGAGTTCGTGAAACTGGTTCTGTCCAAACAGGGCCAGGAAGTGGTGGTGAAAGACGGCTACATCCCACTGCCAGCCAAGGTTGCTGCAAAAGCACTGGCTGACCTGGGTCTGCAGGAAGGCGGCGCTGAAGTCGCAAAAAAGTAACAAACTGAGTCAGGGGTAAACCCCGCCTGACTCATGTGGGAGCGAGCCTGCTCGCGAAGCGGCCTTCAGAACCGGCACTTTCGCGAGCAAGTTCGCCCCACACTCCCCGAATTCTTTTATCCACTGCCAGTGCCCTGCTGGCGGCGGATTTGCTGCGTCACTGCATTGTCATCTTTCTGTCATACAGGATCGCTAGGGTGTGCGCATGAATGATCTGGCCAATTCCAAAATGACTACGAACCCTCCCAAGCGCATTGACTTCAATACGCCTGAGTTGCAACGCAAGCGCCGCATTCGCGCGCTCAAGGATCGCTTCACCCGCTGGTACGTCCTCGTTGGCGGGCTGGCGGTGCTGGCAGCCATCACCCTGATCTTCTTCTTCCTCGCCTACGTCGTTGCCCCGTTGTTCCAGGGTGCCAGCCTGACCGCGAAAGATGCCATTACCCCGGCCTGGATGCAGGACGCCGGCACGCCGCTGATGATTTCGCTCGAAGAGCAGAATCAGGTGGCGATGCGCGTTTCCGACAAGGGCCAGGCGCTGTTCTTCGACATCGACAGTGGCGCTGAATTGAAGCGCGTCGATCTGCCGGTTCCTGCCGGCGCGACCGTCACTTCCATTGGCGAAGATCAGCCAGGTCATCCGCTGGTAGCGGTGGGCCTGTCCAACGGTCAGGCGCTGGTGTTCCGTCACACCTATAAAGTCAGCTACCCCGATGGCAAGAAAACCATCACACCGGCCATCGAATACCCGTACGGCGAGGCGCCGATCGCTGTGAACGAGAGCGGCGGGGCGCTGGAACATGTGAGCCTCAATGCGACCGATTCGACGCTGATGCTGGTCGGTTCGACCGGTGCGCAACTCAATGTGCTGGCGCTGACCAGCGAAGAAAACATGATGACCGGCGAAGTCACCAACGAGCAGAAACGTATCGATCTGCCGCAGATGACCGAACCGGTGAAAAACATCTTCGTCGACCCGCGCCAGCAATGGCTGTACGTGGTCAACGGACGCGCCCAGGCCGACGTGTTCAGCCTGCGCGACAAGAGCCTCAACGGTCGCTACAAACTGCTGGAAAACGCCGACGCCGAAGTCACCGCGAGCACGCAACTGGTGGGCGGCATCTCGCTGATCATCGGTGACTCCAAGGGTGGCCTGGCCCAGTGGTTCATGGCCCGAGACACCGATGGCGAACTGCGCCTGAAGCAGATCCGTACTTTCCAGATGGGCACCACGCCGATCGTCGAAATCACCGCCGAAGAGCGTCGCAAGGGCTTCGTGGCCCTCGATGCCAGCGGCAAACTCGGTGTGTTCCACAGCACCGCGCACCGCACGTTGCTGGTCGAGCCGGTGGCCGAAGGTCAGGGCCTGTTCGGCCTGTCGCCGCGCGCCAACCGGGTGATCGTTGAGGCGGGCGGCAAGCTGCAACCGCTGCTGCTGGACAACCCGCACCCGGAAGTGTCGTGGAGCGCGTTGTGGAGCAAGGTCTGGTACGAGAACTACGACGAGCCTAAATACGTCTGGCAATCGACCGCCGCCAACACCGATTTCGAACCGAAACTGAGCCTCTCGCCACTGACCTTCGGCACCCTGAAAGCGGCGTTCTACGCGATGCTGCTGGCGGCGCCGCTGGCGGTTGCCGCTGCGATCTACACCGCGTACTTCATGGCCCCGGGCATGCGCCGCAAGGTCAAACCGGTGATCGAGTTGATGGAAGCGATGCCGACGGTGATCCTCGGGTTCTTCGCCGGTCTGTTCCTCGCCCCGTATGTGGAAGGGCATCTGCCGGGCATCTTCAGCCTGCTGATGCTGTTGCCGATCGGCATTCTGGTGGCCGGTTTCACTTTCAGTCGCCTGCCTGAATCGATCCGCCTGAAAGTCCCGGATGGCTGGGAAAGTGCGCTGCTGATTCCGGTGATTCTGTTTGTCGGTTGGCTGTCGCTGTACATGAGCCCGTACATGGAGAACTGGTTCTTCGGCGGTGACATGCGCATGTGGATCTCCCACGACCTGGGCATCACCTACGACCAGCGCAACGCTCTGGTGGTCGGTCTGGCGATGGGTTTTGCGGTGATCCCGAACATCTACTCGATTGCCGAAGACGCCGTGTTCAGCGTGCCGCGTGGCCTGACCCTCGGTTCCCTGGCGCTCGGTGCCACGCCGTGGCAGACCATGACCCGCGTGGTGATCCTCACCGCCAGCCCGGGCATTTTCTCGGCGCTGATGATCGGCATGGGCCGTGCGGTCGGCGAAACCATGATCGTGCTGATGGCCACGGGTAACACCCCGGTCATGGAAATGAACCTGTTCGAAGGCCTGCGCACCCTGGCCGCCAACGTCGCGGTGGAAATGCCTGAGTCGGAAGTCGGCGGCAGCCACTACCGCGTGCTGTTCCTCTCGGCGCTGGTGCTGCTGTTGTTCACCTTCGTCATGAACACCCTGGCAGAACTGATTCGTCAGCGTCTGCGCAAGAAATACTCGTCGCTTTAAGAAAGGTAGAAGTCTGTGAAACAGAACTCCCTGAATGGATGGTTCAAGAGCGGCGCCCCGGGCGTCTGGATCAGCGGTGGCGCGGTGTCCATCGCGGTCATCATGACCATTGGCCTGCTGGCGGTGATTGCCGTGCGCGGTCTGGGTCACTTCTGGCCGGCGGACCTGATCCACGCCAGCTACGACGTACCGGGCCAGGCCAATCACCTGGTCATCGGCGAAGTGGTACAGAAAGAAGAAGTACCGCGCGCACGCCTGAAAAGCGCCGGCCTGCCGGTGCCTGATCAGGGCCCGGAATTCATGACCCGCGAGCTGATCAAGGTCGGCAACCGTGACCTCAACGGCAACGACTTCACCTGGGTGGTCGGCGAGTGGTTGACCAAGCAGACCACGCCGCCGGAACTGATGGCGATCGAGCGTCGCGAGTGGGGCAACTTCTACGGCTACCTGGTCAACGTCAAACAGGACGGCAAGGTCATCGCCGAAGGTGAAGCGGCGTGGCCTGAGCTGCAAGCGCGGATCAACCGGGTGAACGGCCTGGCGGCCCAACTCAAATCGCTGGAAAAGACTGACATCGGTGCGATCAACGCAGGGCTGGAACGCATCCGTCTGCACGGGCGCAAACTGGAACTGGACGGCAAGCTCGACGCCACCGCGCAAGCGGACATGGACGCCGAGCGTGCCGAGCTGAACGCGCGTTATCAGGATGTCGAAGCACGCCTGAGCGATCTGCATGCGCAGTTCAACCGCGACGCGTTGACCGCCCGCGATGCCAACGGCAAAGAGATCGAAATCAGCCTGGGCAAAGTGGTTCACGCTTACCAGCCGAACGCCATGGGCACGATGACCAAGATCGGTTTCTACTTCGGCAAGGTCTGGGAGTTCCTCTCGGATGACCCGCGTGAAGCGAACACTGAAGGCGGGATCTTCCCGGCGATTTTCGGCACCGTGATGATGACTCTGATCATGGCAATGATCGTCACCCCGTTCGGCGTGCTGGCGGCGGTGTACCTGCGTGAATACGCCAAGCAGAACACCCTGACCCGAGTGATCCGCATCGCGGTGAACAACCTCGCCGGTGTGCCGGCGATCGTCTACGGCGTGTTCGGTCTGGGCTTCTTCGTCTACGTGCTGGGTGGATCGGTCGACCGTCTGTTCTTCCCTGAAGCGCTGCCGGCGCCGACGTTCGGCACACCGGGTCTGCTCTGGGCTTCGTTGACCCTGGCGCTGCTGGCGGTGCCGGTGGTGATCGTGGCGACCGAGGAAGGTCTGGCGCGTATCCCGCGCACCGTCCGTGAAGGCTCGCTGGCACTGGGCGCGACCAAGGCCGAGACGCTGTGGAAGATCGTCCTGCCAATGGCCAGCCCGGCCATGATGACCGGCATGATCCTCGCCGTGGCTCGCGCCGCCGGTGAAGTGGCGCCATTGATGCTGGTGGGTGTAGTGAAACTGGCACCGTCGCTGCCGGTGGACGGCAATTACCCGTACCTGCACCTGGACCAGAAGATCATGCACCTGGGCTTCCACATCTATGACGTCGGCTTCCAGAGCCCGAACGTCGAAGCGGCACGGCCGCTGGTGTACGCCACGGCGTTGCTGCTGGTGCTGGTGATCGCCACGTTGAACCTGTCGGCGGTGTGGATTCGTAACCACCTGCGCGAAAAATACAAAGCACTGGATAGTTGACACAAACCCTGTGGGAGCTGGCTTGCCAGCGATGCAGACGACGCGGTCTGCCAGTAACACCGCGGTGATGCCATCGCTGGCAAGCCAGCTCCCACAGGAATCGCGACAGACACAGAATTTGAGTAACCCGCTGGCGTTGTCCGGCGGTACAACCAACCGAATTTGTTAGCACAGGGAGCCTCCCATGCAGCACGAAACACATACCCACGGCATCAACATGTCGGCCCTGGGTCGCGACAAGCAGAGCCTGAGCCTCGAGCAGGAAACGGTGGCCATCGAGGTCCCGGGCCTGAGCCTGTTCTACGGTGAGAAGCAGGCGCTGTTCGACGTCAGCATGAACATCCCGAAACAGCGCGTGACCGCGTTCATCGGCCCGTCCGGCTGCGGCAAGTCCACGCTGCTGCGCACCTTCAACCGCATGAACGACCTGGTTGACGGTTGCCGTGTCGAAGGTGCGATCAACCTGTACGGCAACAATATCTACCGCAAGGGTGAAGACGTCGCCGAATTGCGTCGCCGCGTGGGCATGGTGTTCCAGAAGCCCAACCCGTTCCCCAAGACCATCTACGAAAACGTGGTCTACGGTTTGCGCATTCAAGGCATCAACAAGAAGCGCATCCTCGACGAAGCCGTCGAGTGGGCGCTGAAAGGCGCGGCGCTGTGGGATGAGGTCAAAGACCGTCTGCATGACTCGGCACTCGGCCTGTCCGGTGGTCAGCAGCAGCGTCTGGTGATTGCCCGCACCATCGCGGTTGAGCCGGAAGTGTTGCTGCTCGACGAGCCGTGCTCGGCCCTCGACCCGATCTCGACCCTGAAAGTCGAAGAGCTGATCTACGAGCTGAAGTCCAAGTTCACCATCGTCATCGTGACCCACAACATGCAGCAGGCCGCGCGGGTTTCCGACTACACGGCGTTCATGTACATGGGCAAACTGGTGGAATTCGGCGACACCGACACCCTGTTCACCAATCCGGCGAAGAAGCAGACCGAAGACTACATCACCGGTCGTTACGGCTAGCAGATGGCGGTTGCTCAAAGAAATTGACGCTGCGGCCCGCCGCACCTTACCGGACGCTCCAAGGACGCCACCATGATTAGTAAAGAAGGCCTTACCCACCACATCTCCGCGCAGTTCAACGCTGAACTGGAAGAAGTGCGCAGCCACCTGCTGGCCATGGGCGGGCTGGTCGAGAAGCAGGTCAACGACGCGGTCACCGCACTGATCGAGGCCGATTCCGGCCTGGCTCAGCAGGTGCGCGAGATCGACGACCAGATCAATCAGATGGAACGCAACATCGATGAAGAATGCCTGCGCATTCTCGCCCGTCGGCAGCCGGCGGCGTCCGACCTGCGTCTGATCATCAGCATCTCCAAGTCGGTGATCGATCTGGAGCGCATCGGCGACGAAGCGACCAAGATTGCCCGCCGTGCCATTCAGCTGTGCGAAGAAGGCGAAGCGCCGCGCGGTTACGTCGAAGTGCGCCACATCGGCGACCAGGTACGCAACATGGTGCGCGATGCGCTGGACGCGTTTGCCCGCTTCGACGCCGATCTGGCCCTGTCGGTGGCGCAATACGACAAGGTCATCGACCGCGAATACAAGACCGCGCTGCGTGAGCTGGCCACCTACATGATGGAAGACCCGCGCTCTATTTCGCGGGTTTTGAGCATCATCTGGGTGCTGCGTTCGCTGGAGCGTATCGGCGACCACGCGCGCAATATCTCGGAGTTGGTGATCTACCTGGTACGCGGCACCGATGTGCGGCACCTGGGCCTCAAACGCATGAAAGAAGAAGTTCAAGGCACAAGCGGCGAAACCGCTAATGTTCCGGGCGATGCTGACGATAAGTAAGATTGCCTGAGAAAAGCGCCCGGCCCTTTGGCCGGGCGTTTTTGTTTATGGCGCTTGAGTAGAGAATCGAATTAAAAAGCAGCACCCGCGAACGAAAAGTCCCGGCGTGACTGAAGATTGTTGGCAATGTGCCATCAGCAAAGCGGTATGCTTGCCGGGATTTTTATAGGGGTGTTGGATGAGCAAGATCAGTGTGTTGGTCGTGGACGACGCTTCGTTCATTCGCGACCTGGTGAAAAAGTGCCTGCGTAATTACTTCCCGGGGATCCGCACCGAGGATGCCATCAACGGCAAAAAGGCTCAGGCCATGTTGGCCAAGGAAGCATTCGACCTGGTGCTGTGCGACTGGGAAATGCCGGAAATGTCCGGTCTTGAACTGCTGACCTGGTGCCGCGAGCAGGACAATCTCAAAACCATGCCATTCATCATGGTCACCAGCCGTGGTGATAAAGAGAACGTGGTGCAGGCGATTCAGGCCGGCGTTTCCGGCTATGTCAGCAAGCCGTTCACCAACGAGCAACTGCTGACCAAGGTCAAGCAGGCGCTGAACAAGGTCGGCAAGCTCGACACTCTGATGAACAGCGCGCCGACCAAGATGAATTCGGCATTCGGCAACGATTCCCTGAGCGCGTTGACCGGTGGCAAGCCTGCGGTGGTCGGTGCTGCGCCGGCCGCTGCGGCGGCCAAGCCTGCCGCTGCGGCGGCACCTGCTGCGGCGCCGTCCCGCGGCTTGCTCAACAGCCCGCCAGTCCAGGCTCCGGCCGCCTCCAAAGCCCCGGCCGGAGGTCGTGGCCAGGGCCAGTTGCGCCTGCCAGGCGGCACCCAGCAATGCGTGATCAAGGCCCTGAGCATCAAGGAAGCGCTGTTGGTGGTGAAACGCACCGAGGCCCTGCCGCAGATTCTCGACAGCGCCGTCCTCGATCTGGAGCAGGGCGACAACGCCGAAATCGCCCGCCTCAACGGCTACCTGCACGCCATCGTTGCCCACGAACAGAAAGCCGACAGCGACTGGCTGCAACTGACATTCCGTTTCGTCGACCAGGATGCGCAGAAGCTCGACTACATCTCGCGCCTGATCGCCCGCGGTACGGCGCAGAAGCACTTCGTTCCGGGCGCGTAAGCGGCGTCTGTGAAAAGATCGCAGCCTGCGGCAGCTCCTACATTGGAATGCATTTCCCTGTAGGAGCTGCCGCAGGCTGCGATCTTTTGCTTTGTGCGCTGGGCAATTTGAAACATCTGTCGACTAGCCTGGTCTGTCTCAGCTGCTAGGCTCTTTTCCAGGCCTTCCTTCGACAGATTTCTGCCCATGCTCGCGCGCCTGTTGTTTCTCTGTGGTCTTTTCCTGGCCTCCACCTCGACTGTGGCCATGACCATCTACAAATCCACCGATGCCAACGGTGTCGTCTCGTACAGCGACCGGCCGAGCAAAGGCTCGCAGGTGTTCGTGTTTCAGGACCGCATGGTCGAACATCTGGAGCGCCAGGTGTACCTCGACATCAAGAAGCAGAAGGGCGCCGACGTGGTGTTCGTGCGCAACGATCTGTATGCACCGGTCGAGATTGCGCTGGCGTTTACCGGGATGAGCAACGTGCGTGGCGTGCCGGCCCAGACCATCCGCCGAGTGCTGCCTGCGCGCAGTAATACCCGGTTGGCACTGCTCACAGCGATTACCCAGGGTCAGCCGCTGGTGTATTCACCGCAATTTCAGTATTCCCTGGGTGACCCTGCAGGCGCTGCGCAGAGCTATCGCTATCCGTTGCCGTGGCGGGGCGGGCCGTTCCGTCTGAGTCAGGGCGCCAATGGCCAGTACAGCCATTACGGGCCGAAGAACCGGTATGCGATGGACATCGCCATGCCGGTCGGCACGCCGATCATCGCCGCACGGGCCGGGGTGGTGGTGAAAACCGAAAATTCGCAGAGCGGGCGCGGCAATGATGCGTCCGGCAATTTCGTCCGGGTGCTGCATGACGACGGCACGATGGGCGTGTACCTGCACCTCAAGCAAGGTTCGGTGAGCGTGCGCGAGGGGCAGCGGGTGACGGTCGGCAGCCCGCTGGCACTGTCGGGCAATACCGGCAACAGCAGCGGCCCGCACCTGCACTTTGTGGTGCAGCGCAATACCGGGCAGGGGCTGGTGTCGATTCCGTATCAGTTCAACCAGCCGCTGGGGGCGTTGCCCAACTTTGCGTTGGGCAAACAGTAAAACCGTTAGGGGGCCGCTGTGGAGGGGCTTTTGTGGTGAGGGGATTTATCCCCGATGGACGGCGCAGCCGTCCCAAAATCATTGAAGGCATTGAGTCAGGAGTTGAGCGATTGCAGATTACAGGGACGCTCCGCGACCCATCGGGGATAAATCCCCTCACCACAGAAGCGTCCCCCAAAACACCCATCAATCCAGCATCAACACCTTGGCCAGCACAATCTTCGGCCCTTTCATCTTCTTGATGATGATCCGCAGGCCTTCGACTTCCAGCACTTCTTCCTCTTCCGGGACGCGCTTGAGGGTTTCATAGACCAGCCCGGCGAGGGTTTCCGCTTCGATGTGATCCAGGTCGATACCTAGCAGGCGTTCAACTTTGAACAGCGGCGTGTCGCCGCGTACTAGCAGCTTGCCCGGCTGATACGCGAGGATCCCGCGCTCGGCTTTGCGGTGTTCGTCCTGGATGTCGCCGACCAGCACTTCCAGCACGTCTTCCATGGTCAGGTAGCCGATGATGTTGCCGTCGGCCTCTTCCACCACGGCGAAGTGCGAGCCGCCCTTGCGGAACTGCTCCAGCAGCTGCGACAGCGGCATGTGCCGCGACACGCGCTCCAGCGGGCGGGTCAGCTCGGCCAGGTTGAACGACTCCGGAATGTGGTCCAGCGCCGCCAGCTCCAGCAGCAGGTCCTTGATGTGCAGCAGGCCGACGAACTCCTGGCGTTCGCTGTCGTACACCGGATACCGGCTGAACTTGTGGCGACGGAACATCGCGAGGATTTCTTTCAGCGGCGCGTTGAATTCGAGGGTGATCAGGTCTTCGCGGGAGTTGGCCCAGTCGACCACCTCCAGTTCGCCCATCTCCACTGCCGAGGCCAGCACGCGCATGCCCTGGTCGCTCGGGTCCTGACCACGGCTGGAGTGCAGGATCAGTTTCAGTTCTTCGCGGCTGTAATGATGTTCGTGGTGCGGGCCGGGTTCGCCCTGGCCGGCGATGCGCAGAATCGCGTTGGCGCTGGCGTTGAGCAGGTAGATCGCCGGGTACATCGCCCAGTAGAACAGGTACAGCGGCACTGCCGTCCACAGCGACAGCAGCTCGGGTTTGCGGATCGCCCATGACTTGGGCGCCAGCTCACCGACCACGATGTGCAGGTAGGAAATAATGAAGAACGCGGTAAAGAACGAAATGCCTTTGACCACTTCCGGCGACTGCACGCCGACCGCGCTCAGCAGCGGCTCGAGCAGGTGCGCGAACGCCGGTTCACCGACCCAGCCCAGACCGAGGGAGGCGAGGGTGATACCGAGCTGACAGGCCGAGAGGTACGCATCCAGTTGACTGTGAACGGTGCGCAGGATGTGCCCGCGCCAGCCGTTCTTGTCGGCGATGGCCTCGACCCGGGTCGAGCGCAGTTTGACCATGGCAAATTCCGCCGCAACGAAGAAGCCGTTGAGCAACACCAGGATCAGAGCGAAAAGAATCATGCCGAAATCGGCGAAAATCGTAGCGAGGGACAAGCCAGGGGAAGGGTCCATGATGGAGTTTTGCAGGTTCCGTGTGATTCGTAAGAGAGAAAAAATCGCGCCTGAAAGGCAGACGCAAGTCAGCCAATGTAGCGGCTGACTTGGCGATTGCCTAGTGGCGCGTGCTGGCCGGTATCACTCGGCGGCGCTGATGGCCCGTGCCTGGGCCACCTGGGCCGGGGCGAAGTGGCAGGTGAACGTGCTGCCATGACCAGGCACGCTGCTGATCTCCATCCGTGCGCGGTGGCGCAGCAACACATGTTTGACGATTGCCAGGCCCAGCCCGGTGCCGCCGGTGTTGGAGTTGCGACTGGAGTCGACACGGTAGAAGCGTTCGGTCAGGCGCGGCAGGTGCTTGCTGTCGATGCCGATCCCGGAGTCCTGCACGCTCAGGTGCGCGCCTTGCTCGTCGCCCCACCAGCGAATGCGGATGTTGCCCTCGGCCGGGGTGTACTTCACGGCGTTGAACACCAGGTTGGAGAAGGCGCTGCGCAGTTCCGCCTCGCTGCCCTTGAGCAGGATCTTGCCATCGGCTTCGAGGGTGATTTTCTGGTTTTTCTGCCCGGACAACTGCTGCGCATCGCTTTTGATCGACTGCAGCAGGGTGTCGATCTGCACCGGCTGATTGTCCGACGGGTAATCGGTGGCTTCCAGTTTCGCCAGCAACAGCAGGTCGTTGAGCAGGGTCTGCATGCGCCCGCCCTGTTGCTGCATCTGCTGCAGGGCGCGACTCCAGCGCGGATTCACTTCCTCGACATTATCGAGCAGGGTTTCCAGGTAGCCGCAGATCACCGTCAGCGGCGTGCGCAGTTCGTGGGAGACGTTGGCGATGAAGTCTTTGCGCATCTGTTCCAGCTGATGGATGCGCGTGACGTCGCGCACCAGCATCAAATGTTCATTGTTGCCGTAGCGCGTCAGGTACAGCTGAATGCGCACCCGATCATTGGTCGGCGAAGGGATTTCCAGCGGTTCGGCGTAGCTGTCCTGCTCGAAGTATTCCTTGAAGCGCGGATGGCGCACCAGGTTGGTCACCGGTTGGCCACTGTCCTGCGGGGTCTTGAGGCCGAGCAGGGTTTCGGCAGCGCGGTTCCACCATTCCAGATTGCCGTCGCTGTCGAGCATGATCACCGCATCTTTGAGCGCGGCGGTGGACTCCTGTACCCGGTCGATCACCGCTTGCAGGCGTCCGCGTACCCTTTGGTCGCGGCGTTGCAGGTGGTAGATGCTGTCGAACACCTCGCCCCACAGGCCATAGCCATCGGGCGGTGCTTCATCGGGTTGGTGCAGACGCAGCCATTCGTGCAGGCGCAGCAGTTGCTTGAGCGTCCAGGCCAGATACAGGCCCAGGCCGGCAGCGAGGCTCCAGCCGTAATAGCCGCTGATCAAACCGATCACCAGGCAGGCGGTGACCAGCAACAGCATGTGGCGAATCAGGGTGCCATGCCAGTTTTGATTCACGGAAAATACGGTCCTTGTCAGCGAGTCTGGCGGTCGGATCAGGCCTTGGTGGAAAACCGGTAGCCGGTGCCGCGCACGGTTTGTACCAGATTTTCGTAGGCATCGCCGAGGGCCTTGCGCAGGCGCCGGATGTGCACGTCGACGGTGCGCTCTTCAACATAGACGTTGCCGCCCCAGACCTGATCCAGCAACTGCCCGCGCGTGTAGGCGCGTTCCTGGTGGGTCATGAAGAATTGCAGCAGACGGTATTCGGTCGGGCCCATCTCGGCCGGACGGCCGTCGATGGTCACGCGGTGGCTGATCGGGTCGAGCAGCAGGCCGCCGACTTCGATTGGCGCTTCGCCATCGGTCGGGCCGGCGCGGCGCAGCACAGCCTTGAGGCGGGCGACCAGTTCGCGTGGGGAAAACGGCTTGGTGATGTAGTCGTCGGCGCCGACTTCAAGACCCTGAATCTTGTTGTCCTCTTCGCCCTTGGCGGTGAGCATGATGATCGGGATGTCCCCGGTCAGTTCGTCACGCTTGAGGCGGCGGGCCAGTTCAATGCCAGAGGTGCCGGGCAGCATCCAGTCGAGCAGGATCAGGTCCGGTTTGCGGTCAACGATGATGGCGTGTGCCTGCTGCGAGTTCTCCGCCTCGAGGCAGTCATAGCCGGCCATTTCCAACGCAACGGCGATCATTTCGCGAATGGGCGCTTCGTCGTCGACGATCAGAATGCTCCTGCCAACCATGCCTTAATCCTCTTGTCATTTAACTGTCTTGCGCCGCATTAGATAACGGAATTATTGCAGTCGTGTGACAGTATTTTAGTCGCCCGGCGGTTGGCGTGATCCTGGACTAAGCTCTAAGTCCGAATCCTGACAACCACAAAAGAAGGTTTCCATGACTCAAATGACTGCTTCTTTCAAAGCCCTGCTGATGGCTGCTGCCGTTGCATTACCGTCGATGGCGTTCGCCGCCGACCCGGTCATGATGAAAGACGGCATGATGACCGATCACAAAGGCATGACCGTGTACACCTTCGACAAGGACACGGGCGGTAAATCGATGTGCAACGGCGATTGCGCGAAGAACTGGCCGCCGATGATGGCGCCGGCGGGTGCCAAGGCTGAAGGCAAATTCACCCCCATCAAGCGTGATGACGGCACCATGCAGTGGGCATATGACGGCAAGCCGCTTTACACCTTCAAAATGGATGAAAAACCCGGCGACATGAAGGGGGAAGGGTTCAAGGACATGTGGCACATGCCAAAACACTGATTCCTGCAGTAACTACGTCCCTGTGGGAGCGAGCAGGCTCGCTCCCACAGGTTTTTGTGGATCAGCGCAACGCGTAATCCAGCACGATCCCGACAAAAATCGCCAATCCGGCCCAATGGTTGTGCAAGAACGCCTTGAAGCAACGCATGCGGTCGCGATCGCGGGTGTACCAGAACTCCCACGCATAACAGCCAGCGGCCACCAGCAGGCCGAGATGGAACCACGTCCCCAGCTCGAACTTCGACCCGGCCAGCAACAGGCAGCCGAGCGACAGCGCCTGCAACGTCAGGATGATCACCCGGTCCGCATCGCCGAACAGAATTGCCGTGGATTTCACGCCGATCTTCAGGTCATCGTCACGATCGGTCATCGCGTAATAGGTGTCGTAACCCACTGTCCACAACAGATTGGCGATCCACAGCAGCCACGCGGCGGCAGGCAGTTCGCCGGTTTCGGCGGTGAACGCCATCGGCATGCCCCACGAGAACGCCGCGCCGAGCACCACTTGCGGGTAATAGGTGTAGCGCTTCATGAACGGATAGGTGAACGCCAGCGCCAGGCCGCCCAGCGACAGCCAGATGGTCGGTGCATTGGTGCACAGCACCAGCAGGAAACTCACGCCCATCAGCAGCGCGAAGAACACCAGCGCCTCTTTCGAACTGACCTTGCCGCTGGCCAGCGGTCGTTGCGCGGTGCGTTTGACGTGGCCATCAACCTTGCGGTCGGCCCAGTCGTTGATCACGCAACCCCCGGCGCGGGTCAGTACCACGCCAAGGACGAAAATCACGATATTGGCCAGCGAAGGCGCGCCCTTACCGGCAATCCATAGCGCCCATAGCGTCGGCCACAGCAGCAGGTAAATGCCGATCGGCTTGTCCATGCGCGTCAACTGAATGAAATCCCAGGCGCGTGGATTCAAGCGGTTCAGGGACTTGAGCAGGCTCTGGTACATCAGCAGTTCTCCGGATGGGCGCGGGCGGCGTTCCACAGCGTCGGCAGGAAAATCTCCGCCACCAGCACGCTCAAGGCGCCACGGTCGAAGCGCGAACGGCGGCCCCACAGTTCGGGCGCCTGGCAGGCTGACGGCAACCAGTCCTGCGGGTAGTGGCAGACCTCGATGGCGCGGCGCTGGAAGGCGTGGTCGCAAAACAGCAGTTCGCCCAGCGAGCGGCTGCCCAGTTCGTCCATGTGCAAGCCGTCGCCTTGCAGGGCGGCGCGTGACGCCACGCTGCGGGCGAACACCCAGGCTTCGCCGTGACCGCGCAGATACACCTCGCGCACCCAGCCTTCGCTGCCTTCTGCCAGATCCAGCGCCGCGCATTCGTCGCTGCGCAAAGTGTCCCAGCCTTCGAACAGCGGCGTGACACTGAAGCCGTCATTCGACAGCCGCGTCAGGCGGCGGGTCAGCGAGCCTTCGTCGAACAACCAGTTCAGGGTCAACGAATCGGGAAGGGGCGTCAGTCGGCTTTGAGTCAGCCAGAGCGGGGCCGGGCAGGCATTTGAATGGTGCACAATGAGTCATTATTGGCCGCAAATGAGGCGGCGAGCTTAACATGGCGTGCTGCGAATTTGATGGATCCGGGTCGCCGTTGCGCCGAACAGGCTTGCATCTGCCCGGCACCCTCAGTACAAAACGCCCTGAGCCGGACGGCAGCACAACCACCATCGACCGTCCGCGCCGACCAAAGCCTGAAACCCTGAGGAAGTACCTGAATGAAAAAGTGGCAATGTGTGGTCTGCGGCCTGATCTACAACGAAGCCGAGGGCTGGCCGGATGACGGCATTGCGCCGGGCACGCTGTGGCAGGACGTGCCGGAAGACTGGCTGTGCCCGGACTGTGGCGTCGGCAAACTCGACTTCGAAATGATCGAAATCAACTAAGCACCAACAAGGAGTAAGGCATGAGCGCACCTGTCGTCATCATCGGCACCGGCCTGGCGGGCTACAACCTGGCCCGGGAGTTTCGCAAGCTCGACAGCGAAACCCCGCTGCTGCTGATTACTGCAGATGATGGCCGCTCATACTCCAAACCGATGCTCTCCACCGGTTTCGGCAAGAACAAGGACGCCGATGGCCTGAGCATGGCCGAACCCGGCGCGATGGCCGAGCAATTGAAGGCCGAAGTGCGCACCCACACGCGCATCAGCGGCATCGACGCCGGCCACAAGCGCCTGTGGATCGGCGAAGAAGCGGTGTACTACCGCGACCTGATCCTCGCCTGGGGCGCGGAAACCGTGCGGGTGCCGATCGAAGGCGATGGCGCCGAACTGGTATTCCCGATCAACGATCTCGAAGACTACGCACGCTTTCGTGCCGCCGCTGCTGGCAAGCGCCGCGTGTTGCTGCTGGGAGCGGGCCTGATCGGCTGCGAATTCGCAAACGACCTGATCCTCGGCGGCTACGAGGTGCAACTGGTGGCGCCGTGCGAGCAAGTGATGCCGATGCTGCTGCACCCGGCCGCTGCGGCCGCCGTGCAGGCCGGGCTGGAAAGCCTGGGCGCGCGTTTTCACCTTGGCCCGGTGCTGACCCGCCTGCAAAAAGTCGCGGACGGGCTCGAAGCGCATCTGTCCGACGGTCAGGTGATTGCCTGCGATGTGGTGGTGTCGGCCATCGGCCTGCGTCCGCGCATTGATCTGGCCGCGGCGGCCGGGGTGCAGGTCAACCGCGGCGTTGTTGTCGACCGGTATCTGAAAACGTCCCACCCCAATATCTACGCCCTGGGCGACTGCGCCGAGGTCGATGGGCTGAATCTGTTGTACGTGATGCCCCTCATGAGCTGTGCGCGTGCGCTGGCACAAACCCTGGCGGGTAATACGACGGCGGTGAGCTACGGCGCGATGCCGATCACGGTGAAAACCCCGGTGTGCCCGTTGGTCGTTTCGCCACCGCCAAGGGGCAGCGAAGGCGTCTGGACCGTCGAAGGGCAGGGCGCCGACATCAAGGCCCTGTGCCACAGCGCCGAGGGTCAGTTGCTCGGTTACGCGCTGACCGGCGCGGCAGTGATGGAAAAACTCGCCCTGAACAAACAGCTTCCGCCCCTGCTGGCGTAAATACCGGTCGTTCTGTCGGAATCACCCCGCTTTTGCCCCTACAAAGGTCGCGGGGAGACTGGCGCCGCCGGTATCCGCGTGCCATTCTCACTCCCGTCTGCCGCAGAGTAGAGCCTGCGGCGCCTTGGGCGCTGTTCCAACGAGAACAGCACGGACATAACAACAAAAAACCGTCAAAGGGGCTTCACTAATGCGTAAACCAGAACTCGCCGCTGCAATCGCTGAAAAAGCGGATCTGACCAAAGAACAGGCCAACCGCGTTCTCAACGCCGTCCTCGAAGAAATCACCGGCGCTCTGCACCGCAAGGACAGCGTCACGCTGGTGGGCTTCGGCACCTTCCTGCAACGCCACCGCGGCGCCCGCACCGGCAAGAACCCGCAAACCGGTGAGCCGGTGAAGATCAAAGCCAGCAACACCGTGGCATTCAAGCCAGGCAAGTCGCTTAAAGACAGCGTCAATCCTTAAATTGCGGCGAACTCCCTGACGAGCAGGGAGAACTGCAATAAAAATGGGCACACCGATTGCGGTCGGGTGCCCATTTTTTGTGGCTGCCCATCGGCTTACTGACGTCGGAAACAGGCCTTGCCGTTGCCGAAATCCACGGCCAGACAGTTCGGTTCGATGGCCAGTTGCAGATCCTGAAACAGGCCAGACAAATCGCTGTTCGACGCCGCTTTGGTCTCGCTCTTCAGCGTCACGGTGTTGTTCTCCACCCGCCAGGTGCCCTTGGCAAAGCCGTCTGCGCTGCCATACGCCACGCCGGCGTCAAACGTGCCGTCCTTGCGCAACAGCAATTCAGCGCCCATTTCCATTGCGCCGGTCAGATAGTAATGACCATCCAGTGGCGGTGTCTCTGCGGAGGCTTGAGTGACGGGTAGCGACATCAGTGCTGCGAACAACAGGGGTTTCAATTCCATGAGGTAAAGCTCCTTGGCGGCTCCGGGCTCGGGAGCCGAATGAGATGCAGGCTTCGGACCGTGGCTCAACAGTCAGCCGGTCTGGTTGACATTGCCGGTCGAAAAGAATTTACCAAGGCAAGCTGGCAACGTGGGAAATAAAACGATGTAAGAATTATCCCTGACATTTATCAGAGTATTTTCGGCGTGGAAGTGTTGCTTAAGGGGTGGAAATGACTGTTGGATCGCACTTCGATAATTATTGAGTTGGCACTGAAGTGCAGCATTCACGAGATGAATAAAGTTTCAGAAAAATGAATTGCCATCAATTTGATGGCACTTTTGTTGTTGCGCGTTGTCGCCAGTGAATTGTTTGTAAAATCCGGCGGGTTTTCGGAAGAATCCTACTTCTATTTTTTTCGAGAGTTGTCATGCTGGCCGCCGTGTAATGGGCCGGATGTTCGATGCGATTTGTGCAAGCTGGATCGGGCCGCTCTGGATCAAGGGTTTTGAGGGCACAGGGCGAATGTTCACAATATAATTCGCCATCAGGGATTCCCCTGCCATATATAGGGTGATCTCTTACACAGCCCAATGAACACTTCGTCTTGTTGTTTAATCAGATGCTTGCTAGTGGCCATCATAGTGATTACGATGCGCCCACTTGAAAGAGCACATCTCAATTGGATGAGTCGCTTCACCGCTCTTCGATACTGTCCCGCGCCGCGGTAACTCCAACAGGCGCCTGACTGTAATCCTGAATAAAGGCCATGGATGTCCTACTCAAGCAAACTTTCCGCCCATTACCTCGAACTCGCAAAAGTCTCTGTTTCCAAAGAGAATTTCGCGGGCGAAGACGTTCGTTTTTCGAGCGAATTCGAGGCGCTGGAAAGCGAGCTGGCCAAAGCCTCGTCGATGCACGAAAGCGGGCAGATCGACTGGCTGAAAATCCGTGAAAACAGTGAAAACCTGCTGCGTACCCAATCCAAGGATTTGCGTGTCGGCGCCTGGCTGACCTGGTCGCTGTACCAGCGCGAATCCTTCCCCGGGCTGCTGGCCGGCCTCGGTCTGCTGCACCATCTGTCGCAAAACCACTGGGCCGACGTTCATCCGCTCAAACCGCGCACCCGTGCCGCCGCCATCGGCTGGCTGGTGCCGCGCCTGGAGCAGGTGCTCACCGAAAACATCGCGATCAAGGAGCAACTGCCGATGTTCCGGCAGTTGTCCGAGCATCTGGCCGGTCTCGATGCCGCGTGCACCGAACATTTGGGCGACGATGCGCCGCTGCTGTTGCCGCTCTCGCGTCGCCTGAAAACCATGATCCAGCGTGCCGCCGACAATCAGCCGGCCCCTGGTGTGGTGGGTGCGGCGGTGGCGCAGGTCAAGCAGGCCGCGAGCCAGCTGCTGACCCCCGGCGCACCGATCGACAACGAAAAAGACGCTTACAAGGCACTGCGCGCCCAGCAGGAAAGCGCGCGTCCGTTGTGTGCCTGGTGGCTCAAGCAGAAGGCCACCGACCTGCGCGCCCTGCGTCTGAACCGTACCTTGCTGTGGCTGCCGATCGACGCGGTGCCCGAGCGCAACGCCGAGCAGATCACCGTGTTGCGCGGTCTGCCGGTGGACAAGCTCAAGCAGTACCAGGATCGCTTCGATCAAGGCAAATACGCCGACCTGCTGGTGGAACTGGAGGCGAGCCTGGCGAAGGCGCCGTTCTGGTTCGACGGCCAGAGGATGGTCTGGGAGTGTCTCCAGAACCTCAACGCCGAAATGGCAATGCGCGAAGTGGAAATCCACTTCGCGCTTTTGGTTCAGCGCCTGCCCGGCATTATCGAATGTCGCTTCCATGACGGTGCGCCGTTTGCCGATCCGTCCACCCGGGCGTGGATCGCCGGCAATGTCATGCCGCACCTGCAAAGCGCCAGCGCGCCGCGCAAGGTCGAAACCGACGACGTCGAAACCCAGCCCGCCTGGGAAAAAGCCCTGCAGGACGTGCTGCCGCTGCTGCGCAAGGAAGGCCTCAAGCCTGCCGTGCAGATTCTCAAGCAAGGCCTGCAAACGGCCCACGGCGGACGCGAGCGGTTCTTCTGGCAGTTCGCCCTCGCGCGGCTGTGCTTCATGGCCAAGAAATACGAACTGGCCAAGAACCAGCTCGAAACCCTCGATCAGACATTACAGGACTCAGGCCTGCACGCCTGGGAGCCCGATCTTGCATTGGAAGTGCTGCACCTGCTGCACAGTTGCTGCGAGCTGTTGCCGCAGAACCATGCAGTGCGTGAACGCAAGGAAGAGATTTATCGCAGGCTGTGCCACCTCGATCTCGAAGTGGTACTCGAATAGGCCCCAGGGCCACAACCGCAAGGAGAAAAGCCATGGCCAAAGAAGGCTCGGTAGCCCCCAAGGAACGCATCAACGTCACCTTCAAACCCGCCACCGGCGGTGCTCAGGAAGAGATTGAACTGCCGCTGAAGCTGCTGGCAATCGGTGACTACACCCACCGCAAGGACGATCGCAAAATCGAAGATCGCAAGCCGATCAGCATCGACAAGATGACCTTCGACGAAGTGTTGGCCAAGCAAGAACTGGGTCTGACGCTGAGCGTGCCGAACCGTCTGCAGGAAGATGGCGAGGCCGACGAGCTGGCTGTGCAATTGCGCGTCAATTCGATGAAGGACTTCAACCCGGCCAGCCTGGTCGAGCAAGTGCCTGAGCTGAAAAAACTGATGGAACTGCGCGATGCGCTGGTGGCCCTCAAAGGCCCGCTGGGTAACGCACCTGCGTTCCGTAAAGCGATCGAAGGCGTGCTCGCCGACGACGAATCCCGCGGTCGCGTACTCGGTGAGCTGGGCCTGAACGCCGCAGCCCCGGACGCCTGAGACTCCAGCCAAGGAAGCCAACACAATGAGCACTAGCGCAGCACAAGAGAAGAGCGCCGAAAGCGGCGAGTACAGCATTCTCGACAGCATCATCGCCGAAACCCGTCTGACCCCGGACGACGAAGCCTACGACATCGCCAAGCGTGGCGTGTCGGCGTTCATCGAAGAACTGCTCAAGCCGCAGAACAACGGTGAGCCGGTCAAGAAAGCCATGGTTGACCGCATGATCGCCGAGATCGATGCCAAGCTCAGCCGTCAGATGGACGAAATCCTGCACCACCCGGATTTCCAGGCGCTGGAATCGTCGTGGCGTGGCCTGCAGTTGCTGGTCGACCGCACCAACTTCCGCGAAAACATCAAGATCGAAATCCTCAACGTCTCCAAAGAAGACCTGCTGGACGATTTCGAAGATTCGCCGGAAGTCATGCAGTCGGGCCTGTACAAGCACATCTACACCGCTGAATACGGCCAGTTCGGTGGTCAGCCGGTGGGCGCGATCATCGCCAACTACTTCATGTCCCCAAGCTCGCCGGACGTGAAACTGATGCAGTACGTGGCCAGCGTTTCCTGCATGTCCCACGCGCCGTTCATCGCTGCGGCCGGCCCGAAATTCTTCGGTCTGGAAAGCTTCACCGGCCTTCCGGATCTGAAAGATCTGAAAGACCACTTCGAAGGCCCGCAATTCGCCAAATGGCAGAGCTTCCGTACTTCCGAAGACTCCCGTTACGTCGGCCTGACCGTGCCGCGTTTCCTGCTGCGTAACCCGTACGATCCGGAAGAAAACCCGGTGAAATCGTTCGTGTACAAGGAAACCGTTGCCAACAGCCACGAGCACTACCTGTGGGGCAACACCGCGTTCGCGTTCGGCACCAAGCTGACCGACAGCTTCGCCAAGTTCCGCTGGTGCCCGAACATCATCGGCCCACAGAGCGGTGGCGCGGTTGAAGACCTGCCGCTGCACCATTTCGAAAGCATGGGCGAAATCGAAACCAAGATCCCGACCGAGGTTCTGGTCTCCGACCGTCGTGAATACGAACTGGCCGAGGAAGGCTTTATCTCCCTGACCATGCGCAAAGGTTCCGACAACGCGGCGTTCTTCTCCGCCAGCTCGGTGCAGAAGCCGAAGTTCTTCGGCATCAGCGCAGAAGGCAAGGCGGCAGAGCTGAACTACAAGCTCGGCACCCAACTGCCGTACATGATGATCGTCAACCGCCTGGCTCACTACTTGAAAGTGCTGCAGCGCGAGCAACTCGGTTCGTGGAAAGAGCGTACCGACCTCGAGCTGGAACTGAACAAGTGGATCCGCCAGTACGTGGCCGACCAGGAAAACCCGAGCGCCGAAGTGCGTGGCCGTCGTCCGCTGCGCGCTGCGCAAGTGATCGTCAGCGACGTTGAAGGCGAGCCGGGCTGGTACCGCGTCAGCTTGAACGTGCGTCCGCACTTCAAGTACATGGGTGCCGATTTCACCCTGTCGCTGGTTGGCAAGCTGGACAAAGAGTAAGAGCGACTCATGGACGGATACGGCAGCCTCTTCGAACGCCTCAACGGCGACGCGGAACTACGCAAGGGCAACAGCCTTGAGGCTTGTGCCATGGCGTCAGTGGCTGCCCATCTGGCCAAAATGCTCAGCACCCGGGCCGGCAGCGTGCAAACGCTGGCCGACTACGGGTTGCCCGATCTCAATGACATGCGTCTGAGCCTGCACGACTCCCTGAGTCAGGCCCGTCTGGCCATCGAAAACTTCATCGAAGCCTACGAGCCGCGCCTGAGCAACGTGCGTGTCATTTCCCTGCCGCGTGACCACGACCAGCTACGGCTGGCCTTCAGCATCGAAGGCCTGCTGGAAGTCGAGGGTTTCAAGCGTCAGGTCAGTTTTTCCGCGCGCCTGGATGGCAGCGGTCAAGTGAAGGTCACCTAAGGAGATTCCCGATGTCTGGCAAACCCGCAGCACGCGTATCCGACCCCACCGCTTGCCCACTTCCTGGCCACGGTACCAACCCGATCGCCGCCGGTTCCGGCGACGTGTTCTTCGACGGCCTCGCGGCCGCCCGCCAAGGCGATGCCTCGGCGTGTGGTGGTGCGTTGGTCGGCGATCTGGCGACCACGGTTTTGATCAATGGCAAACCGGCGGCCACGGTAGGTTCGGTTGGTTCTCATGGCAACAAGGTCACGGCAGGTTCCGGGACGGTGATTATCGGTAATTCGCACTCGCCGGCGCCGTTTGTGCCGCCTTTGCCGGTGGAGATCAAGTGGCCGTTTAACGAGCACTACGTCATCAATTGTCAGGACTCCGGGAAGCCATTGGCGGGAGTGGCATACAGTTTCAAAACAGCCTCGGGGAAAGTTATCAGTGGCGTCACGGGAGCCGACGGGAAGACGCAAAAAATCTCGTCCTCTGTAGCGGAGTCCTATGAGTTGATTATTGAACAGCAATCTGAAGTCGTAATTGGATAAAAGGATTTTGTTATGGCGGATACGAAAATAGCATCAAGTCTGACGCCGGCCAGTAACCAAACTGGTAAGTCTGCAGCTGTCCGTCAATTCAAAATCACAGATATACCTGATGCAATGGATAAGATGAAGTGGCCAGTTGCTGCGAAGCTGATGCGCCATTGGTTTGATGGCAAACCATGGCCAACTGCCGATGGTGCCATGAGTAAAGAGGTTAAAGACCATATTGCTCTTGCTGACATCGCCTACGTAAATGACACCATCGTAAAAATGGCTTGGTTGGAAAAATTTGAGCCTGCGAAAACTGTCATTGAAAAGCTTAAATCTGCTTGGGATAATCCTGCAGGCCGCAATAATATAAGCAAGAAAATTAAAGATAAGTATCTTGGCTCGGCGCCGGGTGTCTATCCTTTTAATTTTGCTAGCGCCAGGAAGGTTGAAGAGTTTGGATACAGTAATAATCGAGCAGTTAAATTCGGTTTAATAGAGAAGACTGATGAATTGCGAGCTGCGCTGGCAAACTTTAACGTCCGCGTATTTCCAGAGGGAAAGTTGGTTGTTTCCGTAGACAGCATTCAACTGTTTGTGGAGCGAATCGGTTTTTACGCTGAGGACGCCTATGACTTCAATGACGCACCGGATGACAATTTCAGTCAGCCATTGGGGTTCTGGAACTTCGATGGTATAGCCAACCCGGCTTATGCGGCCACTGCAAATGCCGGTGCGGCGCAGATGAAGTCAGACATCGCTTCAAACCCCTATATCAGTGCAGAAGACTCTCAGGCGATGTTTCGGGAAATAGAAAGCTCGCGTTATTTCTATATTACGAATTCTCATTTTGTAAAATATCGAACGGAATTTAAAAAAGGCGGTGATTTCCAGGTTTTGTCTGATATCAAATATCAGAATGTTCCCGTGACAGTTATTAATGTTTGGAATAAATGATGCGCATTTTTTGCTCATGTACAATCGCTGTCGAAGTGGGTGTGGCGAAAAAATGACTACGCTTAAAAAGAAATGGCTAGTGCCTGTCAGTTTGCTCTTGGTGTTGATTGCATTGCTCGTTTATTGCGTAAATTCAATGCTAGGGTATCCCGCAAGTACAACTACAGCTAGCCCCTCGGGCCGCTACACAATTGAGAATGTGCGTGTCGGCAGGATCTTTATGCTTGGCGGTATGGCGTATCTAAGAGTTATCGACTCGAAAGAGCCAGGGAAGGTATATCGAACCCCGTTGTATGATACGCAGTCGTTGGATATGCGCACATTCGAAGATGATGCTGAGGTTGGAATTACTTGGATCACCTTCGAAAAGAAAGATAAGGCTTTTATAATTTCCATGCCGCAATGGGAAGAAAACTGGCTGAATATTTTCATCAGTAATACACCCTACGAGATTCTGGAAAATTGATAGCAGTATGAACAGCTACGTTCGTCTCGCCCTATGCCTGTTAATCCACGCTCTCGGATGCGTGGCGTATGCATTTTTGAATGACGCGGTTGTGCATGCTTACAGGCTTTTTAACGGCGGGTTTACCTCCCATGGTGTCGCCATCGGCATTGCGACTTACGCACTGTTTTACATTTTTCTGGGCGTCAACCTGATCGTTGCGCTGATTCCAGGTCTGGTCGCCAAGCTGGCCATCCTTTTTCTGATGGTGGGCTTCATCCTGCTCTGGATGCTACCCGACAACCCGTTAAGAGCGCTGTTTTACGGCGTAGCTCAAGGCTGCGTCACGTTGCTGGCGATCCTCACCACTCAAGTCATCGAGTTGCGTTGGACTTTGCGAAACATCGCAGGTCGCATTCAGCCAAGTCAGCCTGCAGGTGTAATCCAATGACCAGGTCGGACATCGAGCGTAATCCGCAGGACAGTTATTCCATGAGTTCCACTACCAGGCAGGTAACCCGTGTCCTTTAACCACTACTACCAAAGCGAACTCACCGCACTGCGCCAACTCGGTCGCCGTTTCGCCGAGCGTAGTCCGGCGTTGGCGCCGTTCCTGGGCCAGGCCGGGCGGGATCCGGATGTGGAGCGGTTGCTGGAAGGTTTTGCGTTCTTAACCGGGCGTCTGCGGCAGAAGCTCGATGACGAGCTGCCGGAGCTCAGCCATTCGCTGATGCAACTGCTGTGGCCGAACTACATGCGCCCGCTGCCGGCGTTCAGCATTTTGCAGTTCGATCCGCTCAAGCGTTCTGGCCCGGCGCTGGTGGTCGAGCGCGATACGCCGATCGAAAGCAAACCGATCGAAGACGTGCGTTGCCGCTTCCGCACCTGCTACCCGACCGAGGTGCTGCCGCTGGATCTGGCAGCGCTGAACTATTCGGTAAAGGGCGACGGTTCGCTGCTCAGCCTGCGTCTGGAAATGAGCGCCGACGGTCACCTCGGTGAGCTGGAACTGAGCAAACTGCGCCTGCACTTTGCTGGCGAACGCTACATCAGCCAGATGCTGTACCTGAGTCTGCTGCGCAACCTGGAAGGCATCGAACTGATCCCGCTCGACGGTGCGGGCAAGCCCATCGACGGTGTGGCCGGCAAGCCGATGGCGTTCAAGATTCCCGGTGACCGGGTCAAGCCAGTGGGCTTTGCCGAAGAAGAGGCGTTGATCCCGTATCCGCTGAACACCTTCCGTGGCTATCGCTACCTGCAGGAATACTTCGCCTTCCAGGACAAGTTCCTGTTCGTCGACGTCAACGGTCTGGACATCCTCAAGGCGCTGCCGGAAGACACGCTCAAGCAGATGCGCGGCCTGGAATTGCGTTTCGATATCCGCAAGAGCGGGATCATGCGCATGCGGCCGACCCTGGACAACGTGAAGCTGTTCTGCACGCCGATTGCCAACCTGTTCGCGCACGATGCGCTGCCGATCCGCCTCGATGGCAAACAGGATGAATACCTGCTGCTGCCGGCGGAATACGATCTGGAAAACTGCGGCGTGTTCTCGGTGGAAACCGTGACCGGCTGGAAGCCCGGCGGCCTCGGTTATCAGGAGTACGTGCCGTTCGAGTCGTTCGAGCACGACCCGAGTTTCGACGTGCCCAACAGCCGTCCGCATTACAGCATCCGCCAGCGTTCATCCTTGCTGCATGACGGCCTCGACACCTACCTGAGCTTCGGCATCCGCCACACCGAAGCCCACGAAACCCTGTCGATCGAGCTGATCTGCACCAACCAGAACCTGCCGCGCAAGCTCAAGCTTGGCGACATCTGCATGGCCTGCGAAGAGACCCCGGAGTTCCTCAGTTTCCGCAACATCACCCCGGCCACGTCGAGCTTTGCGCCGCCGCTGAACCGTGACTTCCTGTGGAAGCTGATCAGCAACATGTCGCTCAACTATCTGTCGCTGGCCGACGTCAACGCGTTGAAGGTGATTCTCGAAACCTACGACCTGCCGCGCTACTACGACCAGCACGCGGAGAAGGTCAGCAAACGCCTGCTCGGCGGCCTCAAGCACATCAAGCACCACCACGTCGACCGGCTGCACCGTGGCTTGCCGGTGCGCGGTCTGCGCACCGAACTGACCATCGACCCGGAAGGGTATATCGGCGAAGGCGACCTGTTCGTTTTCGCCTCGGTTCTTAACGAGTTTTTCGCGCTTTACGCCAGTCTCAATTCGTACCACGAGCTGCGGGTAAAAAGCACACAGGGAGAGGTGTACCAATGGACACCACGTATGGGCCTGCAGCCCCTGCTTTAAGCGGGCTGACCAAGGTAATACGCGAGTACTCGCTGTTTCAGGCCGTGCTGCTGGTGATCGACCGGCTGCGCGAAGCACACCCGTACCTGAGCGAAGACGATCTGTACGACCAGGTGGAGTTTCAGGCCAACCCGAGCCTGGGCTTTCCGCGCAGCGACGTCGATCGCGTGGAGTTTTTCGAAGAGCACGGGCAGATGCGCGCACGCATGCGTTTCAACCTGATCGGGCTGGTCGGCTCGGGTTCGCCGCTGCCGGCGTTCTACGGCGAGCAAGCGCTGGGCGACAGCGAGGACGGCAACCCGACGCGCAATTTCCTCGACCTGTTCCACCATCGCCTGCAACGGCTGATGCTGCCGATCTGGCGCAAGTACCGCTATCGCGCCAGCTTCCAGAGCGGTGCGATCGACCCGTTCTCGTCGCAGCTGTTTGCGCTGATCGGTCTGGGTGGCGACGAGATCCGCAAGGCCAAGGAACTGAACTGGAAGCGCCTGTTGCCGTACCTCGGCTTGCTCAGCTTGCGCGCGCACTCCGCGGCGCTGATCGAAGCGGTGTTGCGTTACTACTTCAAGCACGAAGACCTGGTCATCGAGCAGTGCATCGAGCGCCGCGTGGAAATTCTCGACGAGCAGCGCAACCGCCTCGGCCGCGCCAACAGCCTGCTCGGTGAAGACCTGGTGCTGGGCGAGCGGGTGCGCGACCGCAGCGGCAAATTCCGCATTCACATCACCGAACTCGACTGGGAGCGATTCCACGAATTCCTGCCGATCGGTTTCGGTTACCAGCCGCTGTGCGCGCTGGTGCGGTTCACCTTGCGTGACCCGCTCGATTACGACATTCGCCTGGTGCTGCGCCCGGAAGAAATCCGCGAACTGCGCATTGGTGAGAAGAACGACTGTCGCCTGGGATGGACCAGTTGGCTGGGCTGCGAAAAAGCAGACGGCGTGGTCACCCTGGGCAGCAAAATTCATTAAGGACGTGAGCCATGATCAACGTAGACCTGCAACAACTCATCCAGGCGCTGGACGCCGAAACCCGTCGTGATCTGGAGCGTTCGGCCGAACGTTGCGTGGCCCGTGGCGGCAGCAAGATCCTCGTCGAAGACCTGCTGCTGGGTTTGCTGGAACGTCCGAACGGCTTGCTGTCGCGCGCCTTGCAGGATGCCGATGTCGATGCCGGTGAACTGAGCGCTGCGCTGCAATCTCGCGTTGAACACAGCGCCTCGCGCAACCCGGTGTTCGCCCCGGAACTGGTGCAGTGGCTGCAAGACGCGCTGCTGGTGGCCAACCTCGAACTGGGCCAGACCTCGGTGGAAGACGCCGCGCTGATCCTCGCGCTGCTGCGCAACCCGATGCGCTACGCCGGCAGCCGTTACCAGCCGTTGCTCGCCAAACTGAACATCGATCGCCTGAAGGAATTTGCCCTGTCGCAACAGGAGCAACCGGCCGCCAGCGGCAAGCCGGCGGCGCAGGGCGAATCGCTGCTGCAGCGCTTCACCCACAACCTGACCCAACAGGCCCGCGACGGCAAACTCGACCCGGTGCTGTGCCGCGATGGCGCGATCCGCCAGATGGTCGACATCCTCGCGCGTCGCCGCAAGAACAACCCGATCGTGGTCGGTGAGGCCGGGGTCGGTAAAACCGCCATCGTCGAAGGCCTGGCCTCGCGCATCGCGGCCGGTGAAGTGCCGCAGGTGCTCAAGGGCGTCGAGCTGCTGTCGCTGGACATGGGCTTGCTGCAGGCCGGCGCCAGCGTCAAAGGTGAATTCGAGCGGCGTCTCAAAGGCGTGATCGACGAAGTCAAAGCCTCGCCAAAACCGATCATCCTGTTCATCGACGAAGCCCACACCCTGATCGGCGCGGGCGGTAATGCCGGCGGATCCGACGCGGCCAACCTGCTGAAACCGGCGCTGGCCCGTGGTGAACTGCGCACCATCGCCGCCACCACCTGGGCCGAGTACAAGAAATACTTCGAGAAGGACCCGGCACTTGCCCGGCGTTTCCAGCCGGTGCAGTTGCACGAGCCGACCGTCAGCGAAGCGGTGACCATCCTCCGTGGTCTGGCGCAGGTCTACGAGAAGAGCCACGGCATCTACCTGCGCGATGACGCGGTGGTCTCGGCGGCGGAATTGTCGGCGCGTTATCTGGCCGGTCGGCAGTTGCCGGACAAAGCGGTCGACGTCCTCGACACCGCCTGCGCTCGCGTGCGCATCAGCCTTGCCGCTGCCCCGGAAAGCCTCGAGCGCCTGCGTGGCGAACTGGCCGAAGGTGGTCGTCAGCGTCAGGCCCTGCGTCGCGATGCCGAGGCCGGTCTGCTGATCGACCACGAAGCGCTGGATGCACTGGAAGCGCGACTGGACGAAGCCGAAAACGAAAGGGTCGCGCTGGAAACGCTGTGGATTGAACAGAAACAACTGGCCGAGCGCCTGCTGGAACTGCGTCAGCAACTGGCCAAGGCCCGCGAAGCTGCCGCCGTCGAGCCGACTGTCAGCGTTGAAGAAGACGCCGAAGGCACGGTGATCGAAAGCATCGCCGCCGAGGTCGAGGAAGGCCAGAGCGTTGAAGCGCTGGAAGCAGAACTGCACCAGACCCACAGCGCCCTGACCGCGGCTCAAGTCAAAGAGCGTCTGGTCAGCTTCGAAGTCTGCCCGCGTCTGGTAGCCGAAGTGATCAGTGCCTGGACCGGCGTGCCGCTGGCGCAACTGGCCCGCGAACACAACGCCAAGGTCGCCAGCTTCGCTACCGATCTGCGCACGCGCATCCGGGGTCAGGAACAAGCCGTGCACGCGCTGGATCGCTCGATGCGCGCCACTGCCGCCGGTCTGAACAAACCGGATGCGCCGGTCGGCGTGTTCCTGCTGGTCGGCCCGAGCGGCGTCGGCAAGACCGAAACCGCGCTAGCCCTGGCTGACCTGCTGTACGGCGGCGACCGTTTCATCACCACCATCAACATGTCCGAATTTCAGGAGAAGCACACCGTCTCGCGTCTGATCGGTGCGCCACCGGGCTACGTCGGTTACGGCGAGGGCGGCATGCTCACCGAAGCGGTGCGCCAGAAGCCGTACTCGGTGGTGCTGCTCGATGAAGTCGAAAAGGCCGATCCTGACGTGCTCAACCTGTTCTACCAAATCTTCGACAAGGGCGTGGCCAATGACGGCGAAGGTCGCGAGATCGACTTCCGCAACACCCTGATTCTGATGACCTCGAACCTTGGTAGCGACAAGATCAGCGACCTCTGCGAAGACGGCGCCCGCCCGACCGCCGAGCTGCTGGAAGAAACCATTCGTCCGGTGCTGAGCAAACACTTCAAACCGGCGCTGCTGGCGCGAATGAAAGTGGTGCCGTACTACCCGGTGGGCGGCCCGGTGCTGCGCGAGCTGATCGAGATCAAACTCGGTCGTCTGGGCGAGCGCCTGAACCGTCGTCAGCTGGATTTCAGTTGGTGCCAGAACCTCGTCGATCACCTGTCCGAGCGTTGCACGCAAAGCGAAAGCGGTGCGCGTCTGATCGACCATCTGCTCGATCAGCACGTGCTGCCGTTGGTGGCCGACCGCTTGCTCGATGCGATGGCCACCGGTGAAAGCCTCAAGCGTGTGCATGCCACGCTCGATGGCAACGCCAGCGTGACGTGCGAGTTCGCCTGAGGTGGGTGTGATGTTCACTCAAGTGCCGCAACCACTGGTCTACGCCGAAGCGTTGCTGGCGCAGTTCGCCAGCCTGTCGCGCGCGGCGGACGGTGCTGCGCTGCTGGGTGACTTCGTGCGTGGCCTGGCCGAACTGAGCGGTTGCGAATTGACCCAGCTGTACCTGCTCGACGCCACCCACACCTGCCTGGGGATGAACGCCGAGTGCCTCGACGGCGCGCTGCAACCGCGCGCCGCCACCAGCCTGCCGGCGGACTACAACGGTGAGCAGCTGCTGCAGTTTGCCCTGTGTCAGAACCGCGTGGTCTGCCTCGACGACCTGAGCGGCAGCCTGCACGAGACCAGTTTTCTGCCGGCTGCGGCGACACCGTGGCAATCGCTGCTGTGCGTGCCGCTGGTCAATCAGCACAAAGCGGTCGAAGGCTTGCTGCTGTGCGCCAGCCGTCGCCGTGTGGACCTGCAAGGCTTTGCCGATTCGCTCGGTCAGCTCGGCTCGTTCGTGCTCGGACAATTGCACTTGCTGCAGCGTCTGCGCCAGCCGCTGGCCGAGTCGGCCACGGTGGCGCGCAGTGTGCCGAGCATCAGTGGTTACGGCTTGATCGGCAAAAGCGCCGCCATGCGCCAGACCCATTCGCTGATCAGCAAAGTCCTGCACAGCCCGTACACGGTGCTGTTGCGCGGCGAAACCGGGACCGGCAAGGAAGTCGTGGCCCGGGCGATTCACGATTGCGGCCCGCGTCGCTCTCAGGCGTTCATCGTGCAGAACTGCGCGGCCGTCCCGGAAAACCTGCTGGAAAGCGAGCTGTTCGGCTATCGCAAAGGCGCCTTCACCGGCGCTGATCGTGACCGCGCGGGGCTGTTCGATGCAGCCAACGGCGGCACGCTGTTGCTCGATGAGATCGGCGACATGCCGCTGTCGCTGCAAGCGAAGATATTGCGCGTGTTGCAGGAAGGCGAGATCCGCCCGTTGGGTTCCAACGACACGCACAAGATCGACGTGCGCATCATCGCCGCGACGCACCGCGATCTGTCGACACTGGTCAGCGAAGGCAAATTCCGCGAGGACTTGTATTACCGTCTCGCGCAGTTCCCGATCGAGCTGCCGGCCTTGCGTCAGCGCGAAGGCGACATCCTCGAACTGGCTCAGCATTTCGCCGAGAAGACCTGCGCGTATTTGCAGCGCGACCCGGTGCGCTGGTCGAGCGCGGCGCTGGAACACCTGTCCGGTTACACCTTCCCCGGCAACGTGCGCGAACTCAAGGCACTGGTCGAACGCGCGGTGCTGTTGTGCGAGGGCGGCGAGTTGCTGGCCGAGCATTTTTCCCTGCGCATGGAGCCGATGCCCGAAGACCACAGCGGCCTGAACCTGCGCGAACGCCTGGAAAAAGTCGAACGCACGTTGTTGCTCGACTGCCTGCGCAAAAACGACGGCAACCAGACCCTCGCCGCCCGCGAACTGGGCTTGCCGCGCCGCACCCTGCTGTACCGCCTCGGGCGGTTGAATATCAACCTGGGTGACTTCGATGGCTGACCTGAACCTGTCTCTTGCAGTGTGCACAACTCCTGTCTTGAACGGCTTCTCTGTGGCGAGGGGATTCATCCCCGATCGGCTGCGCAGCAGTCGTAATCGAGCAAGCGCGGTTCTCCTGCAAGAACTGGTGATCAGGTCTTGGGGCTGCTTCGCAGCCCATCGGGGACAAGTCCCCTCGCCACAGGTTGCTCATTTGCCACAGAAGGTGCGTGCATCTCGGTGGTCTGGCTCAAGGCCCCGATGCAGAGCCTTCGAGACCACCCAAAGAATTAATTTCAGCGCCGCCCGCAAGGGTCGGCGCTTTGTGCTTTGTCTACCCCTGGAGACCCTCTGATGTCTGTTCGTCACTGGCACGCTGTCCTGCTGACCCTCGTCGTTCTATGCGGCCTTGGCGGCTGCAGCGGCAATTACAAATTCAACGACAACGACTATCGCCCGTTGGGTGATCCGCAAGCGGTCAATCGCGGCAAGTGACCGCAAGGAGCATCAAACATGGAATTGGTTTTCGAAATGCTGAACACCAAGCAGTTCGTGCCCACCGAGTTGTGCCAGAAGACCTTCAAACAGGCCGGCGGCGTGATCGGGCGGGGCGAGGACTGCGACTGGATCATTCCTGACCGCAAGCGTCATCTGTCCAATCACCACGCGATTGTCAGCTACCGCGAAGGCACGTTTTTCCTCACCGACACCAGCAGCAACGGGGTTCAGGACGGCGGCAGCGGCGCTCGCCTGCACAAGGGCGAACCGGTGCGCATCGAGCACGGCAGCACCTACGTGCTCGGCGACTTCGAGATTCGTGCACGGCTGGTGCGTGACCCGGCGACCTTCGACGGTGAAGTCGGCCGTCCGCGTGCCGCCGGCAGCATCATTCCGGACGACGCCTTCCTCGACCTTGATCCGCTGAACGCGATCGAACAGCAAGAGCGCGTCTATTCGGAAATCGACGAACTGTTGGCGCCGACCGCCAAGCCCGAGGACTCCCGTCAGCGTGCCGACTATGCACGCATCGACATGGAAAGCCTGATGGTGCCCGAGCTGGTCGCCCCGGTTGAACCCGAGCCTGCTCCGGCCCCGAAGGTTGTCGAGCGTCAGAGCGAGGGTTTCTGGGAGCATTTCGGCGCGGCGCTGGGCGTGGATCTCAAAGGCCTCGATCACGACGCCCGCGAGGCCCTGGCGTTGAACGCCGCGCGGCTGCTGCGCCAGAGCATCGGCGGACTGCAGCAGAGCCTGCGCACCCGTTCGGAGCTGAAAAACGAACTGCGTCTGGCCCAGACCACCGTGCAAGGCACCAACAAGAACCCGCTGAAGTTCGCCGTCGATCCGAGCGAAGCGCTGGAGATTCTGTTGCAGCCGCACAAGCCCGGGCACCTGCCGGCCGAGCAGGCGATTTCCCGCGCGTTCCGCGATCTGCAGGCGCATCAGGTGGCCTTGCTCACCGCCAGCCGCGCCGCCGTACGCGGCACCCTCGAGCACTTCTCGCCAGAACAACTGACCCTGCGTTTCGAACGCGACAACAAGCCGTTGATCGCCACCTCCGGCGGACGCTGGAGAGCGTTCGGCCGTTACCACCAGGCCCTGCGTCAGGACGATGACTGGAGCGAGCGTCTGCTGGCCCGCGATTTCGCCCAGGCCTACGAAGAACAGATCCGCCTGATTTCTACCCTACACACCGACCACCAAGGATGATGCGCATGTCTCGCCGCTCGACCGCTTTTTTCAAGACGCTGACTGCGCTCACCGTGCTGGTGCTGCTCGCCGGTTGCTCGTCGCTGTCGCCGTACTCGAAAGTGACCAAGATCAACCTGAAACTGACCGGCAGCGATCAGCTCAACCCGGACCTCAATGGCCGTCCTTCGCCGATCGTTGTGCGCCTGTTCGAACTCAAGCACCCGGTGACCTTCGAGAACGCTGATTTCTTCAGCCTCTACGAGCGCGCCAAGGAATCCCTCAACCCGGATCTGGTGGCCAGCGAAGAACTCGAACTGCGCCCGGGTGAAACCGTGGAAATGAAGCTCAGCGTGGAGGAGGGCAGCCGCTACGTCGGCGTTCTCGCTGCGTACCGCGATCTGCCGGAAACCAAGTGGCGCTACACCGTGCAGGTCACCCCGCTGGAATTGACCGAGGCCGATCTGACCCTCGATCAGGCCGGGATCCGCAATACCCATGAAGCGCTCGCCAAGGCGGATGACTGAAGATGAATACCCATAAAGTCATTTGGCAGGAAGGCATGCTGCTGCGGCCGCAGCACTTCCAGCACAACGATCGCTATTACGATCACCAGATGAAAACCCGCACCCAGTTGCTGGGTGGCTACACCTGGGGTTTCCTCAATCTGGAGATCGACCTGCAGTTCCTCAACATGGGCAAACTGGTGATCAGTGCCGCCTCGGGGATTCTGCCGGACGGTAGCCTGTTCGAACTCGGCGGCAACACTGAGCCGCTGGCACTGGACGTGCCGCCGAACACCGGCAACACGCCGATCTATCTGGCGCTGCCATTGGTCACCGGCAACCACATCGAGGCGCGCCGCCCGGAGCAGTCCGACGTGCTCGCACGTTACACCGCGTACGACGCCGAAGTGGCCGACTCCAACGCCGGCGACGATTCCGCCAGCCAGGTCAGCTGTGGCCGTCCCGACTTCAAACTGTTGCTCGGCGAGCAGCAGAGCGATCAGGCCTACGTGAAGCTGAAGATCTGCGACGTGCTCGACACCACGCCCGACGGCGTGATCAGCCTCGACCCGGATTTCGTGCCGACCTACATTCAGGCTCACGCGTCCAGCTATCTGCTGTCGTGCCTCAAAGAAGTCATCAGCATGCTTAACCACCGGGGCGACACGATTGCCGAGCGGATCCGTTCCAACGGCAAGGTCGGTGGCGCGGAAGTCGGCGACTTCATGATGCTGCAACTGATCAACCGCACCGAGCTGCTGCTGCGCCATTACCTCGGTCTGGAGCAGGTGCATCCGGAAGAGTTGTATCGCACGCTGCTGACCATGCTCGGCGATCTGGCGACCTTCTCCAGCGACAGCAAACGCCCGCGACTGGACAGCCGCTATTCCCACGCCGATCAGGGCGCGAGCTTCCGCAAACTGATGGAAGCGATTCGTCAGGTGCTGTCGATGGTGCTCGAACAGCACGCTATCGAACTGATCCTGCAGGCGCGTCAGTACGGGATCATCGTGTCGCCGTTGCACGACCACAAACTGCTCGGCTCGGCGTCGTTCGTGCTGGCGGCGAGTGCCAACTGCGACTCCGAAGAACTGCGCCATCGCTTGCCGGCGCACCTCAAGGTCGGCCCGGTGGAGCGTATCCGCCAACTGGTCAACCTGCACCTGCCGGGGATCAAGGTCAAACCGTTGCCGGTGGCCCCGCGGCAGATCGCGTTCCACTCGAACAAAACCTACTTCATCCTCGAACTCAGTTCCGAAGACCTGGCGCAACTCGAGCGCTCCGGCGGCTTCGCGTTCCACGTGTCCGGCGAATTCGCCGAGCTTGAACTGAAATTCTGGGCCATCAGGAACTGACCGACATGATCAAGGAAACGGATTACAACCAGGACGACAAAACCGTCCTGCTCGATCGTCAGGGCCACGGACCGGCAGCCAGTCCGCTGACCGACTTCGCCGCGCCGCCGCGCTTCGAGCAACTGGAAGAACGGATGATCTACGCCGCGCGCCTGCGCCCGGCGGAAGCGTTCAACATCAGCCTCAATTCGCTGGTGGCGGCGTCGTCCGAACTGCTCTCGGAAGTGGTGCGCCTCAAGCACAGCGAAACCCGCGAAGACCTCTACGCGCTCAACGAGCGCCTGACCGCCGGGCTCAAGCTGTTTGAAGTGCGCGCGTTGCATAACGGCGCCGAAAGCAGCCAGGTGATGGCCGCGCGTTACGTGCTCTGCACGGTGGTCGACGAAGCTGTGGTGACCACGCCGTGGGGCAACGAAAGCGAGTGGTCGCAGATGAGTCTGCTCAGCAGCTTCCACAACGAGACCTTCGGTGGCGAGAAGTTCTTCCAGCTGCTCGACCGGCTGTCGAAGAACCCGGTCAAGCACCTGCCGATGCTTGAGCTGATGTACCTGTGCCTGTCCCTCGGTTTCGAGGGCAAGTACCGCGTACAAGCACGCGGCATGCTCGAACTCGAAGGCATCCGCGACGCCCTGTACCGGCAGATCCGTCAGTTGCGTGGCGACGTGCCGCGCGAGTTGTCGCCGCACTGGGAAGGCCTCAACGACCAGCGCCGCAACCTGGTGCGCATCGTGCCGGCGTGGATGGTGGTGCTGTTCACATTGGTCTGCCTGGTGGTGATGTATTCGGGCTTTGCCTGGGTCCTGGGCGAGCAGCGCGACACCGTTCTGCAACCTTATCAGCCGCTTGATCCGGCCGCGGTGCAACCGCAGTCGCAGCCGTAAACAGGGACGTGTGATGAAAAAGTTTTTCAAGAAAGTCGGCGCCTTCCTGCGCCAGACCTGGGTCTGGACTCTGCTGCTGGTGCTGTTCGTGGCGCTGCTGGTGTGGTTCGTCGGCCCGTTGTTGGCGGTGGATGACTACAAGTTCTGGGAGAGCTCGACCTCTCGCTTGCTGACCATCGCCGTGCTGTTCCTGATCTGGGGCCTGACCATGGTCTTCGTCAGCTGGCGCGCGGGCATCCGCAAGAAAGCCATCGAAGAAACCGAAGACGGCCAGGATCGCATCCGTCGTGACGAGCTGATCGAAGAAGAACAGAAAGAGTTGAAGGCGCGCTTCAAGGACGCGCTGAAAACCCTGAAGACTTCGAGCCTGTATCGCGGCCGCAGCGAGCGCTGGCGCAACGATTTGCCGTGGTACCTGCTGATTGGTCCGCAGGCCTCCGGCAAGACCAGCCTGCTGGACTTCTCCGGGCTGGAATTCCCGATCAACAAGATTGACCGCAAGCTGACCCGTGACACCCTCGGCACCCGTCATTGCGACTGGTACTTCGCCGACCACGGCGTGCTGATCGACACCGCCGGACGTTACACCACCCAGCCGGACGCGGAAGTCGACGGCAGTGCCTGGACCACCTTGCTCGAGTTGCTGCGCAAGCGTCGTCGCGGGCGTCCGTTGAACGGTGTGCTGGTGACCATTCCGGTGGAATCCCTGATCGGTGGCAGCGAGCAGGACATCGACACCCTGGCGCGCCAGGTGCGCGGTCGTCTGCAAGACGTCTATCAGAAACTGCACGTCGATGTGCCGGTGTATCTGGTGCTGAGCAAGGCCGACAAGCTGCTCGGCTTCGACGAGTTCTTCGATCAACTGACCCGCGAAGAAAGCGATCAGGTGCTGGGCACCAGTTTCCGCAAGGATCAGGTCGGCACCGACGTCGCGGTCCTGCGCGGCGAGTTCGAAGAGCTGCTGCGGCGTCTGAACAATCAGGTGATCATGCGCATGCACTCGGAACGCGATACCCAGCGCCGTGGCCGCATCCTCGACTTCCCGCATCAACTGGGGCAGATCGGCGAGCGCCTGTGCCTGTTCGTCGACATGGCGTTCACTGGCAACCGCTACCAGCGCGCGTCGCTGCTGCGCGGTTTCTACCTGACCAGTGCTCCGCACCTGACCCAGGAAATGGACGCGACCACCGCCGGCATCGGTGCCAGCCTCGGCATGAGTGCCGGCGTGCTGCCGACCCTGCGCAGTGGCCGTTCGCGCTTCATCCATCATCTGTTCAGCCGGGTGATTTTCCCGGAGTCGGATCTGGCCGGCCTCGACAAGCGCGAGCGCAGCCGCATCCATTGGGGGCAGCGTGCGTTGTACGTTGGCGCACTGGCGGCACTGGCGCTGTTCGGCATGCTCTGGGCCGGTGGTTTCTCGGCCAACTACGAGCGTCTGGAAAACCTGCGCACGCTGGCGCAGAACTGGACTCAGCAGCGTTCGGCGCTGAGCCCGCGTGATGATGCGATGGGCGTGCTGAAAACCCTCGACACCAGCTACGCCGCGACTCAGGTGTTCCCGAAGAAGGGCGACGTCTCGTACCACGAGCGTGGCGGTCTGTATCAAGGCGAAGACGTCAATCCGGTGGTCAAGCAAGCCTACGAGCATGAGCTCGAAGCGCAATTGCTGCCACGGGTCGCGACGATGCTCGAAGGGCAGATTCGCGCCAACATGAAGGACCGCGACAAGCTGCTCAACAGCCTGCGTGCGTACCTGATGCTGAACATGAAAGACCGTCGTGACGCCGTGTGGCTCAAGGACTGGGTCGCCACTGACTGGTCGCAGCGCTACACCGGCAACACCGCGGTGCAGAATGGTCTGAACACTCACCTTGAGCGCCTGCTGAAGCAGCCGTTCATCTACCCGCTGAACGATCAACTGGTCACTCAGGCACGTCAGGTGCTGCGCGCCGAATCGCTGGCCACCGTGGTCTACCGCATGCTCCGCGAGCAGGCGCGCAACCTGCCGGAATACCGTTTCAGCCAACATCTCGGCCCGCAGGGCTCGCTGTTCATCGGCACCGAATACGTGATCCCGGGGTTCTACACCCAACAGGGTTATCAGCAGTATTTCTCGGTGCAGGGTTCGGCGCTGGTCACCGACATCCTGCGTGACAACTGGGTGTTGGGTGAAGGTGCGGGCATCAGCGACATGGACTTGCGTCGCCTGATGGTCGAGCTGGAGCAGCTGTATTTCCGCGACTACGCCAACTACTGGAGCGAAGCCGTTGGCCAGGTGGCCTTGCCGCCGATCAGCGACGCCGGTGAAGGCGCCGAGCAACTGGCGGGCCTGACCTCGGCCAACTCGCCGGTGCTGGCATTGCTCACTGAAGTACGTGAAAACACGCGCTTCCCGGCCGCTGCCGATCCGGTGGACGAAGCCGGTGATGCCGCCGATGCACTGGCAGGGCAGAAGGGCAAACTGGGCAAGGTCGGCAAACTGGCGTCTGCCGTGGCGGACAAGGCGTCGGCGATGGCCGTGGCGAAAAGCCTGCCGGACACCGCGAAGAAGTCGCTGCAACGCCGCTTCGAGCCGCTGCATCGTTTGCTCGATGACAACAACGGCCCGGCCGCTGACCTGACCCCGGCCATCAGCGCGCTCAACGACCTGCAACTGCAACTGTCCGGTCTGGCCCGTTCCAGCACACCGGAACAAGCCGCGTTCGAAATGGCGAAAACCCGCATGAGCGGCCAGCGTGATGCGCTGACCAACCTGCGTGCGGCCTCGGGTCGCCTGCCGCGTCCGCTGAGCGTGTGGTTCAACGTGCTGGCCGAAGACTCGTGGCGCCTGGTGCTCAACGATGCCTACCAATACCTGAACGGCCGTTATCAGAACGAGCTGTACAGCGTGTATGGCAAAACCATCAGCAAGCGTTATCCGTTCAGCGCCAGCAGCACCAGCGACGTGGCGATCAGCGACTTCCGCGAGTTCTTCCGCGCTCAAGGTACGGTCGACCGCTTCTTCGACAGCTACATGCGTCCGTTCGTCAGCGGTGATCCGGGCAACTACCGGATGCGCAGCGTCGACGGTCACAGCCTGCCGGTATCGAAGATGTACCTCGACCAGATGGCAGCAGCCCTGACCATTCGTCAGAGCTTCTTCTCGATCAACCCGGCCGAGCCGACCGTGCAGTTCAAACTGGAGCCGTACACCCTCGATCCGGCCGTCAGCCGTTCCGAGTTCAAGTTCGGCGACAAGACCATGGAGTACCGCCACGGTCCGATCCTGCCGATGACGTTCAAGTGGCCGACCGACGCTGAAGACGGTCGCACCAGCCTGGTGATGGACAAGATGGCGGGGCGTCCGATCGGCATCGAGAAGAACTCCGGCCCATGGTCGCTGTTCCGTCTGTTCGATCTGATGCAGACCGAGTACCTGACCGGTCGCGACGTGCTGGTGCTGAAAGCCGACGTGGGTGGCCTGCGCGCCAACTACCTGCTGACCAGCCAGCGCACGCCGAACCCGTTCGACATGGGCGTGCTGCGCACCTTCCGTATGCCGGTGCAGCTCTGATGCTGGTGGCCAGTCCCTGGCGCAGCGCGGCGCGTACCGACCCGGGCAAGGTGCGGGCGCGCAACGAAGATGCCTTCCTCGATTCGCCACAGCAGGGGCTGTGGGTGGTCGCGGACGGCATGGGCGGTCATCAGGGTGGCGACATCGCCAGCCAGTTGATTGTCGCCAGCCTGGCTGAACTGCCGCAACACGAGGACTTCGACGAACGCCTCAAAGCCATCCGCCAGTGCCTGCACTGGCTGAACCGGCGTTTGGGGCAGGAGTTGACGGTCACCGCCGGGCGCCACGACAGCATCATGGGCAGCACCGTTGTGGCGCTGCTGGTGGAAGGCAACCGCGCGGCCTGCATCTGGGCCGGCGACAGCCGTTGTTACCTGTGGCGTGGGCAGCGGCTGTATCAGCTGTCTAAAGACCATTCGCTGCAACAGCAACTGATCGACGAGCAACAGATGAGCGTCGAACAGGCCGCAGCGCACCCGGCGGCTCAGGCCTTGACCCGAGCCGTCGGTGCGGCCGAACAGCTGACCCTGGACGTCCTCGAACTCGAGGTCTATCCGGGCGATGCTTTTTTGCTGTGCAGCGATGGCTTGTACCAAGGACTGAGCAGCGATGCCCTCGGCAACGCCCTCAGCCTCAGCGCGCCGCATGTGGCGCTGGAACGTCTGTTCGACGGCGCCCTGCGTGGCGCCGCCCGGGACAACCTGACTGCCGTGGTGATCCGCCAATGACTGAAATCGAATCCTCAGTCGATGACTTGCTGATGAGCGAAGAGCAGGCCAGCAACCTGACCTACTTCGCCTTCGCCAAGGCAAACAACCCCGAGCCGTTGCTGGCGCCGACCAAGGCCAGCATCGGTGCATTGCCGGACGTACTCGCCGGCCGCTACCACCTCGAGCGTCTGCTCGGGGCGGGCGGCATGGGCGCTGTTTACCGGGCGCGGGATCTGCTGCACGAGCAGTTCGGCGATCCCGACCCTTACATTGCGCTGAAAATCCTCAGCGAAGAATTTGCCGAATCGCCGGACGCCAGTGCCTTGCTCTACAGCGAGTTCGCCCTGACCCGACGCCTGCGCCACGACAACGTCGTGCGTGCACACACGTTTGAAGTCGACACTGACTGCCAGCGGGCCTTCATCACCATGGAATACATGCGTGGCCTGACCCTGGACAAACTGCTCTGCGAGCGGCCCCTCGGCTTGCCGTGGAAAGAAACGCGCGACATCGCGCTGCCGCTGCTCGATACGCTGGCTTATGCCCACCGTCGCGGCGTGCTGCACGGTGACATGAAGCCGAGCAACGTCATGCTCAGCGAAGACGGCCTGCGCCTGTTCGACTTCGGTCTCGGCCAGGCAGACGAGGGCGTACTGCCCGGCCTGCCGCACCTGAGCCGCGAGCGTTTCAACGCCTGGACCCCGGGCTACGCCGCCCCCGAACTGCTTGAGGGCCAACCGTTGTCGGCCAGCGCGGACGTGTACGGCGTGGCCTGCGTGATCTATGAACTGGCGAGCGGCAAACACCCGTTCCGCCGTTTGCCCTCGACCCAGGCCCGCGACGAGCACCTGGAGCGCGAGCTGCAAGCCCCGGCGAACTTACCGAAAGACGGCTGGCCAGCGCTGCGAACCGCGCTGAGCTTCAATGCGGCAGAACGCACCATCACTGCCGATCAATTGCGTGACGCCTTGGGCGCCACTTCGTCCTGGCTGCAACGGTTGCGACTTCGGGCGTAACGGACGACATTCGAACAGGGAGCGCTTTATGTTCAACCCAGCTAACGAAACCCACTTCAGCCTCAAGGTCGAAGACTACGTGGGCGACCTGCAAGTGCTGTCGTTCACCGGCACCGAAGGCATCAGCCAACCGTTTCGTTTCGACCTCGAACTGGTCAGCGAAAACCCCGATCTGGACCTGGAAAAGCTCCTGCACAAGCAGGCGTTCCTCGCATTCGATCCACAGGGCTCGGGCATTCACGGCCAGATCTACCGCGTCGCCCAGGGCGATGCCGGCAAGCGCCTGACCCGCTACAAGGTCTCGCTGGTGCCGCAACTGCAATACCTGCATCACCGCACCAACCAGCGTATCTACCAGCAGATGTCGGCGCCGAAAATCATCGCGCTGATCCTCGATGAACACGGGATCAAGGGCAACGCCTACAGCTTCCAGCTGAGCCAGCCGTGCCCGGATCGCGACTACTGCGTGCAGTACGACGAAACCGATCTGCACTTCGTCCAGCGTCTGTGCGAGGAGGAAGGTATTCACTACCACTTCCAGCACAGCGAAAAAGCCCACCTGCTGGTGTTCGGCGACGACCAGACAGTGTTCCCCGACCTCGGCCAGCCGACTGCTTACATACAGGGCAGCGGCATGGTCGCTGAAGAACCGGTGATCAAAGGCTTCAAACTGCGCCTGGAAACCCGCACCAGCCGCACCACACGCCGCGATTACGACTTTGAAAAACCGCGCCTGCAAATGGAAGCCGCGTACAAACCGGATGGTGAGAGCACTGAACCGGATCTTGAAGACTACGACTACCCAGGCCGCTTCATTGATCGCGCACGCGGCAAGTTCCTCAGCCAGCGTGCCCTCGAACGCCACCGCGCCGACTACCGCCAGGCCGAAGGTCGCGGCGACCAGACCAAACTGGTCAGCGGCCACTTCATGGCCATGTCCGACCACCCGCGCAGCGAGTGGAACGACCTGTGGCTGCTCACCGAAATCTTCCACGAAGGCAAACAGCCGCAAGTCCTCGAAGAAGGCGTGACCAGCGACACCACCGACAACAAGGACGACTTCCACCAAGGCTACCGCAACACCTTCCTCGCCACCCCGTGGGACGTGTTCTACCGCCCGGCCCTCGAACACCCGAAACCCCGCGTGCTCGGCAGCCAGACCGCCATGGTCACCGGCCCCAAAGGCGAAGAAATCCACTGCGACCAATACGGCCGCATCAAAGTGCAATTCCACTGGGACCGCGAAGGCCTCGCCGACGACAAAACCAGCTGCTGGCTGCGCGTCTCCAGCTCCTGGGCCGGCGACCGCTACGGCGCCATCAGCATCCCGCGCATCGGCATGGAAGTCCTCGTCACCTTCCTCGAAGGCGACCCCGACCAACCCCTCGTCACCGGCTGCCTGTACCACAAGGAAAACCCGGTGCCCTACGCCCTGCCGGCGAACAAAACCCGCAGCGTCTTCAAAACCCTCAGCTCCCCGGGCGGCGGTGGCTACAACGAACTGCGCATCGAAGACAAAAAGGGCGCCGAACAAATCTTCATCCACGCGCAGCGGGATTGGGACGAAAACATCGAGCACGACCAGAAAATCCGCGTCGGCAATGAACGCCACGACACTGTGGTGAAGAACACCTACACCGAGCTCAAGGCCGAAGAACACCGCACCACCATCAGCGATCGCAAGATTGAAGCGAAGCTGGATGATCACCTGACGGTTGGGCAGAACCAGCATGTGAAGCTGGGGACTGCGCAGCTCACCAGCGTGGGCAAAGAGATTCACCTTAAGGCTGGGGACAAGATTGTTATCGAGGCGGGTACGGAGCTGACCATCCTCGGGGGCGGGAGCTTTATCAAGCTTGATGGCGGTGGTGTGACGGTGGTTGGGCCGGTGGTGAAGATTAATGCCGGTGGCTCGCCGGGGAGTGGGACTGGCATCGGGATTAAGCCGCCAGTACTGCCGGGGGCGGCGGATAAGGATAAGGCGGGGAGTTTGATGGATCAGGCGTTGGGGAATGCGGTGCCTCAGAAAGCTGACCCTCGACCAATGCGAATGATCAGGTTCTCTGGTTGACCGCCAACGGATCAAAAAGGATAAGGTAAAAGTACAAATGACAGAGCCAGTGAAAGTTAAAAAGTGGTCTTACCCGCTAAAGATAGATGGTGCGGGTGGCACAGATCCACAGCAGTATTACGCTGCCTTGGCGAAGGCGCAGGATGGTTATTACCCACTTGGCAGCAATGGCTTGTGGCATGGCGGCGTGCATTTTGATGAGGCTTCCGGGTTAGTCTCTGCACAGAGCGAGGTACGCTGTATCGCTGATGGGCAAGTAGTTGCCTATCGTATCGATGACACCTATCCGGCCACGGTATATACGGATCGCACCGCTTTTGCTTCGACAGGCTTCGTGCTGGTAAAGCATCACTTGGAGGTGCCCGCTCCCCCTACACCTTCAGCCGACTCGGGTGCCGCTCAGGCTGCGGGCCCGATATTGACGTTTTATAGTCTCTATATGCATCTGTTGGACATGGAAGGCTACAGAACGAAAACACCCATGTTGGAACGGCCTTCGTACTGGGTTAATGGTGGCTATCAGGTAAAAGCGAGTGTGAGTGATCCCGTCGAGGGCTTGAACGTACGTGCCGATCTCCCAGGGACAGCGGGCTACACCAATATTCTGACTACATTGCCCCGTGGCACCACGGTTACAACGGGAGTCGCGAGTACAGATGGAAAATGGCTAAAAGTTGTCAGTGTGGCGCCAGAGGCTGACCAATCCGCAGCTATAGGCGGGTGGGTATTCAAAGCCCAAATGAACAGTAAAGGCGTAAATGAGTACCTGATTGGCGAGCTAGCGAAAAATATTCCTGCTAATCAAGCCAAGGGTTTGAGAGTGCGTAGGACCGGTTCGACTACCGGTGAGGTTATGTCGATACTGCCCGCTGGCACTCAAATTGAGATTAGCCAAGAGGGAGCAGTTGGAAACTATCGGAAACTCGTAAAGGTCGTGGGTGGAGCACCGATCCCCGCACTCGCCGCTGATGAGAACGGAAATGTTGGCGGTTATGTTTGGTTTCCTTCACTTGAGACCAAGACCGAACCCAAAGATCTGGGAAAGGTTGTTCTGCTCGATAATCCAGTAGCTATTAAGGCTGGAGCGTTGGTGGGTTTTGCCGGCCATTATCAGGAACACGATGAGGGAGCGGCTCGTAACTTGGTCCATGTAGAGGTTTTTACATGCGAAGATATTGAGAACTTTGTTTCTCTTAGTCGAGATAAATCCGCTGCCTTGCCTGCGGATCAAAAAAGCCTTTTAAAAATTTATAAAGGTACGAAGTTAATTACCCATCGCCCAGATATCAACGCGACTAACCCACCACAAGTGAGCGATGCCGGTGTAGTAATTGGATATGATTTTATTATTCCACTTGGCGTGCTAGAGGCGTTGCCGACTACAAAAAAAATCAAGCAGTCGGTAACAACTCCTGGGGCGGGTTCAAGTCCTGCTCCGTCAAACACTACTCGTTGGTGGCATCTTGAGGGGGTTCTGGGCGACACGCATGGGAATCCAATTAATGGATGGCTCGGCGAGAAAGATCTGATTACCACCCGCCACAATCCATGGGACTGGGAGGGATTCCAATTCATCGAAGAAAATGGTAGTAACGCTGAACATCTATCCTCATTTCTACATGACCGTGATCTTCTTACAGAAGAAGAGAAGGCTGCTTTTGTCCCGATGGCCAGTAAGTCGGCTAAAGGGCCGGTAAAGGAAGGTTTGTACGACATTATTGATACAGACAAGAATGATAAGCTGACAACTACGGAAATACAGGTGGCACTTGCAAAACCTTGGTTTGCGCAATCCATATCGCAGCTTGTTACTAAGTATGAAAGTGAGTGGTTCTATGATGCGGCCAAATGGGATGCATTGGATGGATTAATGGGGCATTCAGAAGATGTACCTAATTTAAATTGGGTCGCGCAAAAGAAACGAATCAAGGAGATGTCGTGGTGGGAAGAAGTTGCTACGAAGGAGGCATTGAGCCCAGACGGTAAAGTTTGGCATATGCATCCCGTTGGGGTGGTAGGAAACTTTAACAACAAAAAACAGTGTAACTGTAACGTTGTTGTCAAGGTTACCCGCTGGGGCTCTCATTACGGACCTGTAGTGTGGGGAGAGGTAAAACTAGGGGATGTACCTCAGTGGGCTGATTTTGAAGCAGCTGGTAAAGTGACGGCTTTTGAAAAGAAAGTTATTGCCGTTATGTGTGAAAATGAGGGGAAGATCAATACAGTTCAGTCTTATGATAGTGAACTAATTTCTGCAGGTGCGATGCAGAAAACTGTGAACCCTCAGGGTGCAGGTGAATTTCCAATTCAAGTGAAATCCTTTAAAGAACAGTATCCTGATGAATTTGCTGAGCTTTTTGAGAATCAAGGATGGTATCTGGATTTGAGCTCTGATAAACCGAAGATGTATTACAAGGATCCTGAATTCGCCAATGGCGAAAAGCTTGAGCGTGCTGAATTAAAAAGCAAATTGAGAGTCGGATGCGGAGAGTCAACATTTGGAAATGTTATTCAATGTAAGCCCGTCTCTGCATTGGCTTGTGCAGTGGGGTCTCCTTCCTTTGTGGAACTTCAGATTTCAGATTTTATAAAGCGTTTGAAAGAGCTGCAGTCAAAAAAACCAAACTCTTACGACTTTACAGTTGGCCAATTGTTTTTATCGACTCTCGGACAGGCTACGGTTCTGGATGAACACGTTAACCGCCCTGGTAACGTAGCGGAGAATCTTAAGAACGCTTTAGATAGATTTTTCTTAGAAAACCCCACTGTCAGTAAGAATGTAAGTACATGGGGGAGTAGTCACGCTAATTATGAGCGGAAAATCACTGATATTTACGGCCCGGGTCGTACCGGGATGACAACTCCTAATGTTAGATATACGAAGCTAAAGGCGGCGGTAAATGTTTAATAGATATTATCTCTTGATTTTATTTTCGGCTTTGCTTGCTGGGGTAAGCTATGCTGATGCTCAGCCGTTAAAAATTATCGGCTATAACGAAAGTTCTTTAATTTTTGATAAGTATAATGAGAATTATGGAGGGTGGGGTGATGTTCAATATCGAAGCGAGAAATATAGATTTAGTTTGTATTCGTTACCGAAAAAATTAGAAGGTTTCGAGGAGGGGGTTGTAGCAAGTTCAGATATAAACCGTTTGTCAGCTGATAAGAAGTATGTGGTAGTTCAGCGAACTAATGCAGCGGAAATGGTTGATGGGGACGGAAATGAAATTGTTTCTTCGCAGGCATATTGCGATATGGTTTCGCTGGAAACTGGGTGTGTAGAAAATATTGGCGCGGTACAACAGTGCGATGGTCAGTGGGTAGGTAATAAATGGAAGAGTTCTCAGGGAGAGTTTTTTGAGTTTTCAAAAGGGGGTGTTCCTCCGAGAAAGCTAATTTCTGAAACGATTGGCTTGACTGAAAAAGACTCGCGGGCGAATATGCTTAAGGACTCTTTTTTTATGGGGGCTCCCTCTTATTTTGCGTGCTATCCTCCTGAAAAAAACATATCTGAGTATAATGATATTGCATTCTATCTTGCTCAAGGTGGTGAGCATCTTTTAGCGATACAGATTTATAATTATTTGTTACCGATTGCTGAAGATAGGATTCCATTGAAGTTGAACGCTGCCGACTCCCTTTGGGCTCTAGGTAGGCATGAAGATGCTAGGAGTTATTATGTCAAGTATCGTGACGCAATGATAAAAAAAGGTTTGGTAAATAAGATTCCTGAGAGAGTTTTTGGGCGTTTGAATTAGTTGTTGTGCCATTATTTGTTTGGAGATTTTAGGGGTGATGTGATTGGTCTGCGTTTTAGTGGTGCGAAAGGAGGCGGATTGAATTGGTTTGCTCTATGTTAGTAAGTGTGGCAGGGTCTTAAATAAAATCTGCCAACTTTTTTATAGCAATACTACATCGGCTGCTTGAGAAATAGTACGTGGTTAACGAGTTCCAATAAATATGAAAAACTCATATTTTTGTTTTTTGGCGTTATTTCCTTTTGCCGCCCACAGCGCAGTCACCAGCGAATCACTCTGCTTCGAACTATCCGAAACGAGTCCGGAGAAGTTCGAATTCCGTACCTTTTACGACGCCTCCAGCAAATGGTCAGGCGGCTTCGTAAAGTACGCCAAGTCCAGCGAGCCAATTTCCATTGTGTTGACGGATACCCAGAACGAAATGCTCGGCGCCGATGCCCCTTGGCTGAGCACCAGAAGCTGGTCTGAAGTCATCAGCGGCAAGGTCTCAGGGACCTACGAACTCGTGACTCAAGGAACGCAGATCGTCTCGATGACGTACACGAAGAAGTCCAACGGCAAGGTTTACTACTTTGGAAATAACACCAGCGTCGATTCCTCTTTGGAGTCCGGATGCAAGTGGGGGTAGGGCGAGTACATGAGATCAAAAACTCTAGCAGCATCACTGCTCGGCCTGCTGTGGACGATGCCGGTGTTAGCCGAAACCACTACGTTCAGCCCAAACAAAGGCGTCGAAGCAACACTGGTTCTCGAAGGCTCCACGCTGAACGTCGCGGTTAAAGGCGCATTGCATAACGAGTCGCGAACTATCGATTTTGAAGCCGTAAACGAACTCCATGTGCAGATCGATGATTACAATTTCGACGGTGCCAAGGATTTCGCGGTATGGCAGCTTGATGAAGGCATGGGCACTTACGACTACTACCGGGTGTTCATCTACCAAGCCAGAACCGGCACCTTCGAAGAATTGCGGCCGGACTGCGGCGATGGCTTCGTTAATTTGCGCGTCGACAAAAAGCGTAAAGCGTTGCTCAGCACCTACTGGGAAATGAACATACCCAAGCAATGCGTCACCCGATTCACCAAACGCAAAGCCTGAATGACTCAAGGAAGAACACAGTGAAACGTTTTGTTTTTACCCTGATGGCCGTGCTGCTGCCACTCTCAGCGGTGTACGCGCAGGATGACTGCAGCCATGTCAGCTCAAGCCTGGAAATGGTGCCCTGCTCGGAGGCGGCGAAGAAGGCTGCCGATACGCAGTTGAACCTCAGCTACAAGCAATTGATGGCGCGGCTTGAGTCTGATTATCGAGAGGATCCGGCATTGGGAGCGGAGTACGCAGCGAAGGTTAAAGAATCGCAACGTGCATGGCTGAAGTTGCGCGATGCGAACTGCCCTTTGGAGGCATTCGAGATCGAGACGGGGGTGCCGGCGCATGTGTTCGCGGTCAACTCGTGCATCGCCAGAATGAGTCGCGAGCGCTCGGCGTATCTGGACAAGATTGTCCCTGCACTTGCACCCGACAAGAGCACTTCGACAGCGCCGGCCAACGGCGCTTGTCCTTCGGAGGAATTCCCTGCTTTCCTGACAGCGTTTTCCGCCAGCGGTGAATCACAGCGCCGTCTCACTGCGATGACAGTCAAATCGCTTGTGTTGAAGCCGGTTGCAGGCAAGGACCGTAGTACCTTTGAGCCTTCGACCTCGGGCGTCAGCGGAGCTTCCTTCACCTATCCGCTGATGGCCGCCATCACACCCGGCAAGACACCGGGAGTCGAGATTGAAGAGGTCGATGACAGTCACGTCAACGTGGTCGATAAGCGGGCGGGCAACAGCAATGTAAAAATCTTCAACTTCTCACGTCAGGCATGTTGGGTACTTGAGGGCGTCGAAGACTGGTCGATCAGCGAGAATGATCTTGTCGCAACACGTAAACCCGGAATGAGCCGCGCCGAGAACTTCTGCGAACAACGTGCCGAGGCTTTAGGAGGGCTAGGGTTTCTTGAGCAGTACCGTCTAACTGTGGAGTTGATTGAAGCGTCTCTGGAAAATTATGTCTGCGCAGCAGAGTCGGGTGATCCAGAGGCGAGCGAGTCAGCGGCAAGACTAAGCCTTTCGCAGATGGCGTCCCAGCTGGAAACCAGCAAGGTTGAGGCGTTGTTCAAAGCCGCGTCAAAGACGCCGAGTGGTGCATTGGGTTATGCCTCGTTTTTTTGTATGGGGAACTCCACCGATTACGACGGTCCTTGCCTCCACCCCAAGCAGGCAGAAGAGCAGGTCCTTCGAGCAATCAACATGGGCTCCATAGAGGCGATGAGTTATCTGGCTTCTACTTTTGAGGGTGGCGAGTTGGGAACAAAGGACATGTCCCGAGCGTTAGCCTGTTATCAAATGGCGGCTGATAAAGGTCACCGGTTGAGCATCGACAACGTGGCGCGATTGAAGTCGCAAGGTCCAGAGCCGATCAAGGCGAGCCACTGCATTTGAAATTCGGAGCGCGGATGTGTCGCGATTCTTTGCCGTTAAATTCCAAGTGAGTGGAACTGTGCCTGACTTGTCGATTCCGGGCTTCGTGAGACGTCGATATCTGCGGGTATTGCTGATCGGCATTGCAGCTTTCGCGCAGGCTAGTCATGCCGCCGCAGGTGTTGTCTCGGTGGGCAATGCGTCGGGTCAGTCGCAGATCGCGCAAGGCCCAACCGAAGCTGCGGTCGACATGACACCTTGTCGGTTCTCAATGACGCTCTCGAAAGATCAATGGTTGCAGTTCAATACGCCTGATCTGGTATTCATTGCGGCCAAACAACTGCCTGAAACCACTAACGCCCCGCGTTTATCGCAGGCTCAGACCTCGACGGGTTATGAGTGGAATTTCGAAAAGCCCACAAACCTGAGCCAACCCTGGTTCGGTGTCATGTGTGAAAGCGCCAACAACTTTTCCGCGCTCACCACTCAGAAGCCGCCGCTTGATGACACGATTGAGTTGCAACTCGTGCGAGAGAGCAACGACCGTAAATGCCCGGCGACCCTGACCGATCATGGTTGGGAGCCGACGTCGCTGGCGGGGCCAAAAAACGGATACACCTTTGAGGCATTAGGTGGGGAGAGGTCCTCGGGGTTCATCTTCGGTTTCCATGACAAGTCACGACGTCACATCACCCGCGTCGCTTTCTGCCTGCTGCGCGGCGAAAGCGTGTTGATAGGATCGGCGGAATCAGGCTCGGTCACTTCGTTGGCTATCAGCGCCGAAGGATTTGAAGAAATCAAAACAGCAGTGCGCAGCATGGCTTTTGAGTAAGCCTGCGATGACCAAAAGGAGTTACAGCGTGAAAGGATGTTCAGTTCTACTTGGTGGCTTCCTGGCCATTGTCACGTCCGTGGCTTTCGCAGCTGACCCGGACTTCAAGGATTACACCTTCACCCCAGTGTTCACTGGTATCAATCACGAACCGGTGCCGCAAGAACACAGCAACTCGATGATGGATAAGGCACGCGAGCAGGCGCTGAAAGGCAAGTCAATTTCGTCGGTCATTACATCCTCTACATGTTCGCTTGTGGCGGCAGTTCTATTTGCGGCCACGTGCTGGATGCTCGCACGGGGGAGGTTGTCGGCGGGTTGCCGAACGCATACGAAGGCAACACGTTCGATACGTCCTTCGTGCCTGACAGCCGATTGATCATCATTTCCGGCGTCACGGCCAATGGCGAAAAGGACGAGCGAGGCAATCGGTTGAGAAACCGTTACCGGGATCGTTACTACGAGTTTGTGAACAACGAGCTTCGGTTGGTGAAGAGGGTGGACGCAGAGCCACCGACACTTGATGAAGAGTGATGGGATGAACCAGTTGATCGCGGGCATTCAGATCCGCGCTACGGCGAGTGCGCCCTTTGCTGCGAATGGAAAAACACTCCCGCTGAATTGAGGCGGGTTAGTTCAAAGGAAATGAAGTGAAAAGACTGCTGTTGTTATGTATGAGCTGGTTGCCGATGGCAGCGATGGCGTCGGATATCTGCAACGAGAAAAGCGATACCAAGACTTTTCTTACGCAATGGAAAGACAGCGGAGAAAGTGTCGAAGACATACATTCTGGCTTCTACGATGGTGAATTTTCTCTAGAGCGTGGCAAGGTGGTGTACCAAGGTGATCTCAATGGCGATGGCCGAGACGATTTCATCTTCCTCTCCTATTCAAGTCACGGTTCGGCCGGCGACATGACGTACGCCTTCCTGATCCAGTGCCGTGGTTATTTGAAGCATACCGGCGGTGATTACTTTGCCGGGATCAAAGTACTGGACGGTCCGCCCAAGAATGGCGGAGACGTCAAAGACATCGAGATCTATTCCTACATCAGGGATAAACGCGGGCAGATTCGCTACAAAAACAACGTAGCCATGACCCGACCACATCTGTGGCAATTCAACCCGCAGACACAGCGTTATGAAGGTCAGCCCGAATAGATTTCAGTTACGGAGTTAAAGCGTGAAAGGATGTTCAATTCTACTCGGTGGACTCCTGGCCATTGCCGTGTCCGTGGCTTTCGCACCACACGCACTCGCTGCACCCCAAGTCCTCAAGGAAATCCCGGCAAGCTTGTTGGGGGATGAATCACGGCAAAACGTGTTCGTTCTGGCGGGAGACGCGGACGAGGCATCCAATCGGTTGTTGATCGCGCCGGTTCAAGGGCGCAATGAGGACATATTGCTCGATACGTCCAAGGCTTTGCCTCTTACGAAGAGTCAGTACTCGTCTGATCTTCTGGATAGTTTTAGCGTTCGGGTTTTCAACGGCCGGCCTGGAGCCATGACGGTTGTGGATCCACAAGAGGAAGAGGTCCTGGTCAAACAGCGGTTCGTTGAGGCGGGGGACTACATTGCGCTGGTGACCAACGAAGAAGACAACGCTGTTTTTAACTTCAATCTTTTGTTCACCTTCAATAATGGCTCAAAGCAGTTTGAGCTGATGAAAGTGCTGCAAGTGGTCAATAACCACTACTGCGATCGCTCGCTTGTGAGCGTAGCGGAGCTGCCGATTGAGACGTTGGGCTCAACCACTCTGGCTTCATTCAACGGCCTCGAAGCGCTTAAAAAGTTGCGGGCTGCAAACGTTGGCAGCCCTCAGGGCGGTTATAAAAAACTGATGACAGTCGGTTCAGCTGACCTGCTGGATAAAGCGCTGGCAGCCTATCGAAAGGGCGACAGCAGCTCGTTCAAGGAAGTGATGAGTAATATGTTGTTGGGAAATGACTCGCATGGCGCGTGCTCTCCGGAAAGTTATATCGTCGGAAAGTACTACTTCTCGCAGCACCCTGGTTGGTCCAACGATGTCGGTTTTCTGCTGGGCGAGGCGGGTTACTACACGGAGTCTATCCAGTTACTGAATGCGGTGATTGCCCACAATCCGGAACGGACGGTGGCTTACCTGAATCTCGCAGATAGCTATTGGGCCATGAACGATAAAGAGCGAGCAGTGCCGGCGTACAAGCAATATGCATCGCGCATGGCGGAAGCAGGAAAGGCTTCGAAGATTCCTGCTCGGGTAGCTGAGCGCAGTGGCGGAGTATCCGGGCCATGATCAAACTCAAGGCGTTCTTTGGGCGGGTTGCGGGTGTTTCTTTGGCTGCTTTGCTGGTTCCTGCACATGCCCAAGAAACCTGCAATCCCGACAGCTTTTCCAATCCCGATATGATCATTTGCGGTCAACAGACTTTTGAAAAAGTCGATGCAATGCTGAATGAGCAATACAAGAAAGCGCTGGTCGGTTTGGCGCCGGCCGACAAGAAGCAACTGATTGATGTGCAAAAGAAGTGGGTGCGCTTTAAAGAGGCATATTGCGAGGATATCTATCAGTCGGTTTTGCCCGGTGCAGAGGCGCCCATCGAAAGGCTTGGGTGCCTGGTGCAAACAACCAATGCCCGGTTGGGGGAATTGGTTGCTCTGCAGACGGGTTTACCGTTGGATGGTTTTTACAAGGCGGCATCTGCGATTGCAGGGAAGGATCGTGACAGAGACTTAGCGGCCTCCATTGAGCGGCTGGGAGGGGATGAGTTCGATAATCCGCTTTGGAAGAAGTACGCAGACGGGCATTGTGAGATGGCTGGCCGTCTGTTGCGTGAAGACGTCGCCTACTGCGCGGTGAGGATGCGCTTTCAATTACCCATGAACCGCTAAAGGAATGGTTGGTTTGAAATCTTCGTCTGCGTTTATTTCTGCGCTTCTCCTGATACCGCTGACTGCCCACGGTGAGGTTACTACCGAGGTTTCTTGCTTCCGTTCGTTGGGAGGCAAGAACATCAATTTCGAGTTTCGATCCTATTACGACACGGTCTCCCGCTGGAGTGGAGCAGGGGTTAGATACACAAAGTCCCCAAAGGCGATTCCCCTTGTCTACCGGGGTGTCGAAGAGGAAGTCATGGAGGAAGGGCGCCCCTCTCAGTTCACGACAATCTGGGTGGAGGTTTCCGAAGGATCGCTGACAGGCGAATACGAAATGGTCAGCCAAGGTGCCCGAATCTACGGGATGACCTACACGAATTACAAATCCGGTAAGAAGTACTCATTCGATCAAGACATCACCATGGACGCTTCGTCAGAAACAGGCTGTCAGTGGTGAGGCAGGGAATATTCAGAAAGGGGACTTAACGTCCCCTTTTTTCATCCGCAAATCCCGCTACGGCTTGGCTGCCAGGTTCCGCACTTCAATATGATCGAGCGTCCCTTCCACCATCAATCGCACCCCATCCGCCATTCTGCTCAGGGCCAGTGCAACCGAGCGGCGGGAGCCGTGGAGGTCGTCGGCGAGGTCGCAGGCGATGGCGCTGATGGACAGGAGGTCTTCGGAGGCGTTGGCCATCAGGGCTTCGGCATCGGTGCCGGGGGTGAGGCTGAAGAGGCCGGTTTCGCGTTTGGGTTGGGATTCGGTGCGCGGTTTGAAGTGGTGGTCGAGGGCGCGTTCGGCGGCTTCGTGGAATTTCTTGGATTCCAGTGATTCGTAGGGCGATATGTCTGGGGTTTCGGGGGGATTGGGTGTTGGTTTGATCATGGTGCAGCTTCCTGGAGTTGTGAGGCCGACACCTATTCGCTTTGCACTTCGAAAGAGGTGGCAGCTGTGCGTTGGTGTGCAAGACCGGTCCAGGTGGCCGGCAGACCCGAAGGTCTCCGACGCACAGCCGCCATAACGATCCGCGAGCATAGGAAAACGCTCGGCGAAATGCCATCAACGAATGTGCACCTGAACCGGACTTGCACGTCCGAGTCACCGATTTGGCGGCGACACACAGAGGCTATCGACGAACCGCCAACCTGCCTAGTTCATAGGTATCGCGGCACTTTGCAGGAAATTTCCCATAGGTTTGCAGGCTGGAAGATCAAAAGATCGCAGCCTTCGGCAGCTCCTACAGGGATGTGTTTCAACAGGTGTAGGACGGTGGGTGCAGAAGTGTGACTTGGCGGTCATCGTGCGGGAAATGGGCTGCATCATCTTCCATTAGAGGCAGATAGTGGCGTTATCGTCTGAATCCCTTACACTGCCCCGGCCGTTCATTTTCCTTTTGAGGCTGTGCGCATGAAATTTCGTTTTCTTCTGTGGATGATGGGTTTGTTGATGGGTAAGGCCAGCCGGACAAATCCTGCGTTCCAGCAGCAGTTGGGTGACAAGGATCTGGTGTTTCAGCTGCAGACGCTGGACGGGAAAGTGGCGCGGCATTTCGTGGTGAAGAATCAGCGCGTTACCAGCAAGTCTGGTGTGGTGGCGGAGCCGGCGTTTGCGATTGCGTTCAAGGATGCGGGTTATGCCTTTGCCACGATGCAGGCGAAGAACAAGCAGCTGGCGTTCATGCAGGGGATTCAGGACAAGTCGATCCAGCTGAAGGGGAATCCGGCGCTGGTGATGTGGTTTCAGGGGTTGATGAAGTATTTGAAGCCGAGGAAAGCCAAGCCTAAGGCTTGAGTAGATGTGCTTGAGTAGAAGGGCTTGAGTGGAGGGGCTGTTGTGGTGAGGGGATTTATCCCCGATGGGCTGCGCAGCGGCCCCAAAACCCGAGACCTCGATATAACTGACGCACCCTGTTGGCTGGGTTTGCGACTGCTGCGCAGTCGGTCGGGGACAAATCCCCTCACCACAGGGTTTCGCTGAGTCAGTTGGGTTGAGGTGGATTCTTCGCGAGCAGGCTCGCTCCCACAGGGGTTGTGTAAACCTTGGGGGAGCGGGCCTGTTTTGGTTCAGGCCTGGCTGAACTGCGAGGCCAGTTCGCGCAGCAGGACTTCGGCTTCGAGGACTTTGCTGACCACGTCGTTGGCTTTGTCGCGGGTCAGGCCGACGCGTTCGAGCAGGGCGTCGGGGATGTCTTCGTCGGGGCCGGAGCCGATGCCGCGGCTGCGCAGCAGGCGCACGGCCAGGCAGACGAGGTTCGGGTATTCGGCGTAGGCGCCGTCGTAGCTTGGGTCGTGCTGGAAGCGCAGGGCGGTGGCCAGTTCGTCGGGCATGTCCCAATAGCGCATCAGCCACGAGCCGATCTGTTCGCGGCTGATGCCCAGCAGGTGCTGCTCGATGTAGCTGTGGCACAGGTGCGGGTTGACCTCCAGGTGGCGGCAGATCAGCGAGAAGTGCGGCGGGAACACGTGGGCCAGCAGCAGGTAGCCGAAGTTGTGCAGCAGACCGGCCAGATAGGTCAGGCCGGCTTCCGGGCGCTGGGCGCGCGGCATGGCGCGGGTCAGGCCTTCGATGACGGCGGCGGTGTAGATCGATTGCTGCCAGTACGGCGTGGTGTGTTGCGGATGGTCTTTCGGCAGGCTCAGGGTCTTGCCGAGGGCCAAGCCCAGCGCGAGGTTGATCACCAGATCGAAGCCGAGCACGCGAACGATCGCGTCTTCCACCGAGCGGATCTTGCCCGGCGAGGCGTAGTACGGCGACGCCGCCCAGCTCACCACTTGTGCAGCCAGCGCCGGGTCGGTTTCGACCACGCCGGTGATGTCATCGATGGTGGCGTTGGGGTCGACGCGCAGTTTGATGATTTTTTGCGCGGTTTCGGCCAGCGGTGGAATCTCGATGGTCGCTTCCAGACGCTGCTGGATCCGGCGTGCAGTGAACGCCTGCACGGCCTGGGTAATTTCCTCGCGGTCATCGTCGGGGCGATCGAGGTTCGGGCGGATGCTGCTCAGGGCTTCGCCGAAGTTGGCGGCGCTGGCCTTGGTCAGCATGGTCTTGAAGGCTTCGCTGGTGATTTCCAGCAGCACGCCCGGCTCGCCAGAGTTGATCAGCAGCTTCGGCTCGCGCAGCAGGCTTTCTTCGTAGAGGCACGGCGAACTGGTGAGTGCCGGCAGGCCCGGCAGCAGGCTCAGGCTGTGTTTGCCGAGCATCTTTTCCAGGCGCTCGGTCGAGACGGCGGTCAGGCGTCGGCCCGTCAGCTCGGCGAGGCGGTTGAGGTCGAGCAACTGGCTCTGCGGAAACAGCACCATCAGCGCGCCTACGGCGTCGTCCAGCAACACGGCTTGTACCTTGCGCGAGGCATTGAGGCCGTGGTGGTCGAGCACTTCTTCGTAGGCGATACCCAGCTTGCCGAGCAGCAGCCGAATTACAGACGGCGCGTGCGGGAGTTCGGGGGCGAGAGCTGCGTCAGTCATGGTCTGTATCCGTTTTTGAAACAATGGCAGGAGTATAACCAGCTCTGTCGGAACGATCCTTCACAAACTGCGACGGTGCTCACACTTGGCCGTATTGCTGCCCATGGCGCAGCCAGCGGTCGAGCAACGGGCTGACGTGAGTCGGCCAGCGCTCCAGCAGCGCCTGCGCGGCATCGCGTACCGCGGGCAGCAGGTCGGCGTCGCGCATCAGGTCGGCGACCTTGAATTGCAGCAGGCCGGTCTGACGGGTGCCGAGCATTTCGCCGGGGCCGCGCAGTTCGAGGTCTTTTTCGGCGATGACGAAACCGTCGTTGGTCTCGCGCATGATGCCCAGGCGCTGACGGCCGATCTGCGACAGCGGCGGATGGTAGAGCAGCACGCAATGGCTGACCGCGCTGCCTCGACCCACCCGGCCGCGCAACTGGTGCAGCTGCGCGAGACCGAGGCGCTCGGGGTTTTCGATGATCATCAGGCTGGCATTGGGCACGTCGACGCCGACTTCGATCACGGTGGTGGCAACCAGCAGTTGCAGGTTGCCGGCCTTGAATTCGGCCATGACCGCCGCTTTTTCCGCAGGCTGCATGCGCCCGTGGATCAGCCCGACTTTCAGCTCGCCGAGGGCGGCGGTGAGGTCTTCGAACGTGGTTTCGGCGGCCTGACAGGTCAGCTCTTCCGATTCTTCGATCAGCGTGCACACCCAATAGGCCTGACGCCCTTCGGCGCAGGCGCTGCGCACCCGTTCGATAACTTCGACGCGACGGGTGTCGGTGACCAGCACGGTGTTGACCGGGGTGCGACCGGGCGGCAGTTCGTCGAGGATCGAGGTGTCGAGGTCGGCGTAGGCGCTCATCGCCAGCGTGCGCGGGATCGGCGTGGCGGTCATGATCAGTTGGTGCGGGCACATGCGCCCGCCGACGCCTTTCTGCCGCAGCGCCAAGCGTTGCTGGACGCCGAAGCGGTGTTGTTCGTCGATGATCACCAACGCCAGATTCTTGAATTGCACTTCGTCCTGGAACAGCGCGTGAGTGCCAACCACCATCGGCGTGCCGCTGGCGATTTGCTCCAGTGCGGCGACGCGATTCTTGCCCTTGAGCTTGCCGGCCAGCCACGCGACGTCGATGCCCAGCGGTTCGAGCCAGCGCTTGAAGGTGATGAAGTGCTGTTCGGCGAGGATCTCGGTCGGCGCCATCAGTGCGACCTGATAACCGGCCTCCAGCGCTTGCAGCGCCGCGAGGGCGGCGACCACGGTTTTGCCCGCACCGACATCGCCCTGAATCAGGCGCAGCATCGGTTCGTGCTGGCTGAGGTCGTAGGCGATTTCGTTGCCCACACGTTGCTGGGCACCCGTCGGGTTGAAGCCGAGGTTGGCCAGGTATTTTGCCGGCAGTTTCGTCGCTTTCGGCATCGCCGGTGCGCGCAGGGAGCGCATGCTTTCGCGTAGGCGCTGCTGCGATAGCTGGTGAGTCAGCAGTTCTTCGAACGCCAGGCGATGCTGCGCCCAGTGATGACCGAGGGCGAGTTCGTCGACGTCGGCATCGGCGGGCGGGTTGTGCAGGTAGCGGATCGCATCGGCCAGCGGCGCCAGTTGGTAGTCGCGAGCCAGTTCGGTCGGCAGCCAGTCGGGCAGGGTGTTCGGCTTGAGCAGGGTGAGGGTTTGCATGCACAGCTGGCGCAGGCGCTGTTGGGTCAGGCCCTCGGTGAGTGGGTAGACCGGGGTCAGGGTTTCGTCCACCGGCGGCGGTTCGTCACCGGTGATGGCGCGGTATTCCGGGTGGTAGATTTCCAGCCCCGAGGCGCCGGGCCGCACCTCGCCGTAGCAGCGAATCCGCGTGCCGCGCTTGAGGCCTTCTTTCTGCGCATTGCTGAAATGGTAGAAGCGCAGGCTCAGCCCGCCAGTGCCGTCCTGCATGCGCACGACGAGGCTGCGCCGCCGGCCCATGACCACGTCGGCACCGCTGACGGTGCCTTCGACCACCGCATCCTGGCCCGGGCGCAAGTGGCCGATCGGCACCACGCGGGTGCGATCCTGATAACGCAGCGGCAGGTGAAACAGCACGTCCTGAAGGTTTTCCAGGCCGACCTTGGCCAGTTTCTCGGCCATGGCTTCGCCGACACCCTTGAGTGCCGTCACCGACACTTGCGACAGCTCAGTCATGACCCTGGCTTAACCGGCCGTAACCGGCGCGGCGGGCTTGGCCACCGAGCACAGGCGAACGGAGTCGGCGAGGATCTCGATGGCTTTCGGCCGCGGGAAGCTGGCGCGCCAGGCAATGGCGACGGTGCGGAATGGCACCGGCGCCGACAGCGGCCGCACTTCGATCACGCCGGGGGCGTAGTGATGGCTGTCCACCGCCGACAGCGGCAGGATCGAGATACCCAGACCGGAGGCGACCATGTGGCGGATGGTCTCCAGCGAGCTGGATTCCACCGTGGTGTGTTTGGCGCCGTCGTTGCCCTTGGTCAGGGTCGGGCAGGCTTCGAGCACCTGATCGCGGAAGCAGTGGCCTTCGCCGAGCAGGAGCAGGCTCTTGTCGTTGAGCAGGCCCGGGTCGATGGATTCTTTTTGCGTCCACGGGTGCTGGGCTGGCATCAAGACGTAAAACGGCTCGTCGTACAGCGGCAGGGTCAGCACGTCGGCTTCGTTGAACGGCAGGGCGATGATGATCGCGTCGAGCTCGCCGTTGCGCAGTTTGTCGCGCAGCACGTGGGTGAAGTTTTCTTCGATGTACAACGGCATCTGCGGGGCGACCCGGTGCAGTTGCGGAATCAGGTGCGGGAACAGGTACGGCCCGACGGTGTAGATCGCACCGACTTTCAGCGGGGCGGTCAGCTGGTTCTTGCCGGCCTGGGCCAGTTCACGGATGCCTTGCGCCTGCTCCAGGACTTTCTGCGCCTGGGCGACGATGCCTTCGCCGACCGGGGTCAGGCGTACGGCGCTTTTGCTGCGCTCGAAAATCAGCACACCGAGTTCGTCTTCAAGTTTTTTCACGCCCACCGAGAGAGTCGGCTGGCTGACGTGGCAACGCTCGGCGGCGTGGCCGAAGTGCTGCTCTTGGGCGAGGGTAACGATGTAGCGTAATTCTGTGAGGGTCATAGCGAGCGTCCATGAAGTTGCGGGCCAAGCATAACGGCTGCAATCGATAGACGCACGTTATCAGACTGAGTGAGGAATGCGACACCGGGCAATGTGAGTTTGCCGTATGGATGAGCTGAAAAACAAAAGATCGCAGCCTTCGGCAGCTCCTACAGGGGGCGAATACCTGTAGGAGCTGCCGAAGGCTGCGATCTTTTGATCTTGCTACTTAACGACGACGGTCCAGCGAGTACACAAACGGCGCCACAATTTCGATCGAGCCGTTGTTCAGCATATCGGCCGGCGGCTTGGGCAGCGGTTGTGCGCGACGGATCATTTCCAGGGTGGCCCGATCCAGGTCGGCGTTGCCCGAGCGGCCCACCAGTTCGAACGACAACACATTGCCTTCAGCGTCGACGACGAAACGCAAACGGTTCACGCCTTCCTTGCCGCGAGCCTGCGCACTGGCCGGATACTTCTTGTACTTGCCCAAGTGCGCGAGCAGGGTGTTTTGCCAGCTGGCCTTGGCGGCCATTTGTGCGGGCGACGGTCCAGGTGCCGGCTGGGCGGATTTCTCCGTCGGTGCCTGGGTCGGCTGCGTCTCCGCCGGTTTTTCCTCGGAAGGTTTTTCCTTCACCGGCTCCGGTTTTTTCTCCACCGGTTTGGGCGGCTGCGGTTTCGGCTTTGGCTTGGGTTTGGGCTTTGGTACGGCAATCTCGGCCTTGGGTGCTTCAGCCAGTTTCGGAATCGGCAATTCTTCGACCGGAGCCGGTGGCTGCGGCGGTGTGACGACTTTCGGCGGAGCAGGCGGTGGCGGGGTCGGAACCGGTGCCAGCTCGACCATCATTGCCTGCGGCGGCAGTTCGATGGGCGGGCGGGCGGTCCAGTTCAGCGCCAGCGCGATGGCCAGCGCGTGAACGCCCAGCACCACGGCCAGGCTACCGCTGTAACGCGTCAGCTTATGGCGCGTCGTGATCATTTCTTGGCTGCGCTCTCAAGGCCCACCAGACCGACCTTCAGGTAACCGGCCGAGCGCAGTTTATCCATCACGCTCATCAGGTCGCCGTAGTCCACACCCTTGTCGGCCTGGAAGAAGATGGTGGTGTCTTTCTTGCCCTGGGTCTTGGCATCGAGCACGGCGCCAAGGGTTTCGGCTTTCACTTCATCGTCGCCGATGTACAGGCGCTGATCAGCCTTGACGCTGAGGAACACCGGTTTCTCCGGGCGCGGCGCCGGTTTGGCGGTCGAGGCCGGCAGGTCGACCTTGATGTCCACGGTGGCCAGTGGCGCGGCCACCATGAAGATGATCAACAGCACCAGCATTACGTCGATGAACGGCGTGACGTTGATTTCGTGGTTCTCGGCCAGATCGTCGTCTGCGCCTTCTTTCAAATGCAGGCCCATGGCCGATTACCCCACTTTCACCATGTGTGGTTGCGAGCTGCTGCGCTCAGGCTGGTGATCGAGGTCACGGCTGACCAGCAACAGGACCTGCGCCGAAGCGTCGGACACCTGCGCCTTGTAGCCGGCGATGGAGCGGGCGAACACGTTGTAGATCACCACCGCAGGAATCGCAGCAACCAGACCCAGCGCGGTGGCCAGCAGCGCTTCGGCGATACCCGGCGCCACAACGGCGAGGTTGGTGGTCTGGGTCTTGGCGATGCCGATGAAGCTGTTCATGATGCCCCACACGGTGCCGAACAGGCCGACGAACGGCGCGGTGGAACCGATGGTGGCGAGGACGCCGGTGCCGCTGCTCATGTTGCGGCCACAGGCGGCGACCAGACGCTCAAGGCGGAAGCTGACGCGCTCCTTGATGCCTTCCTTCTCGCGGCTGTTGACCGACAGGCGCATCTCTTCGAGGGCGTCGTGCACCAGCAGGTTGGCGAGGGTGCCTTCCTTTGCTGCAGTGGCGCTGGCTTCCTTGAGGGTGGCAGCTTTTTTCAGGGCAGCGATTTCACCACGCAGACGCCGCTTGGCGCCCATCAGCTCGAAGCCTTTGGCGATCCAGATGGTCCAGGTGATGATGGAAGCGATGGCCAGACCGATCATTACGATTTTCACAATGATGTCGGCGTTCTGGTACATGCCCCATGGCGACAGGTCGTGGGCCATGCCCAAGGTGTTGTCGGGTTCGAGCACTTCAGGGGCATCTGCCGGGGCGGCGTCTAATGCCTGCACCGGGTCGGTGGTGGCTGGCGCGGCTGCAGTTGGTGCGTGCTGTTCGGTGGCAGCCGGAGCGGTTGGCGCTTGTGCGTCGGCGAAAGCGGCGGTCGGTGCCAGCATCAGGCTGAGCAGCAGGGCCGCCACTGCGCTGAAGGCGCGAGGTCGTTTGGTTGGCGAAGCGGGGTTTTGATTACGTGTCATGCTGGCCGGACCTGAGGTAGAAAAACGGTAATGCTCTTCCAGGCCTCGTAAGGCCGAGAACAAAAGAGGGGTGCATTATTGCAAGTAATTCTTGTTAACAAAAGTAATAGAGTTTCTTTTTTTCCTTCATTGCTAGCCGTTCGTCCTGTACGAGGGCTAGTCTGTTCCTTTCTTTTGGGAGTTTTTTGATGTCCGCGCCTTCTGTTTTGATTGCCGGTTGTGGTGATGTCGGCAGTCGTCTGGCTACGCAATTGTTGGCCGCCGGCTGGGAGGTGCAGGGTCTGCGCCGTGATGTGTCGCGTTTGCCGGACGGCGTCATCGGCGTCGCTGGTGATTTGTTCAAGGAAGATTGCCCGGAAAACTGGCCATTCGGGGCGGTGGACTATCTGGTGTATTGCGCGGCGGCGACCGATCACGATGAAGCCGGTTATCGCGCTGCCTACGTACAGGGTTTGCAGAATGTGCTGAGCTGGCTGAATGACTTTGGCCAGGTGCCTGAGCGACTGCTGTTCGTGTCCAGCAGCAGTGTGTACGGCCAGCAGGAAGGGGAGTGGGTCGACGAAAATTCAGAGACTGTCGCCAGCGGATACTCCGGGCGACTGATGCTCGAAGCTGAGCAAGTGGCGCTGAACAGCGGTATCCCTGCGAGCATCGTGCGCCTGACCGGTATTTACGGCCCGGGTCGTGAGTGGCTGCTGACCCAGGTGCGTCGCGGTTATCGGGTGGCGGTCGAGCCGCCGCTGTACGGTAATCGCATCCATGCTGATGACGCGGCGGGGCTGATGGCGTTTCTGCTACAGGCGGCTGATCGGGGCGAGACGTTGCAGGATGTTTATATCGGTGTGGACGATGCACCGGCACCTCTTGCCGAAGTGGTCGCCTGGCTGCGGGAGTATCTGGGGGTTACCGAATGGGCTGACGACGCCAGCGTACGCCGCACTGGCAGTAAACGCTGCAGCAATGCTCGCGCGAAGGCGCTGGGCTGGACGCCGAAATATCCGAGTTACCGCGAAGGTTATGCGGCGATTCTTGAAGGCAAGTGCTGACTTTCTGACGCCACAAACCACTGTGGGGGCGGGCTTGCCCGCGATGGCGGCTTGGCAGTCAACTAAAGTGTTGAGTCTGATGGCCTCATCGCGGGCAAGCTTGCTCCCACAGGGTTATGTATTGTTCTCAGGCGCGGTTACTGTTTCTCAAGCAACCACTTGCGCTCACCCGGGGTGAACTGCGGCATTTCATCCGCCAGCGCGGTATTCACTGCCTGGAAAATTTCCAGTGCCTTGCCTTTGCGGGCAAAGATCCAGTTGTTGCCCTGGCCGTTGAGCTGCAGCCACATGCTGTCGTGGTCGCTGTTCATCGAAGCGCAGTCGCCTGCCAGGCACAGCGCATAGCGATCGGCGCCGGGCAGGCCGGACACCTGGCCGTCGGCCTGGAATTGCACGGTGTTGCCTTCGCCGTCGCCGCTGGCAATCTTCCAGCTGCCGCCCAGATAGGCTGAATACAGTGCGCGTTCGAAGCTGGCGCCGATTGGTGCGCCTTCCGGCACGGGGATTTGCGCGCGATCGAACAACTGATCCGGCTCGTTCTCGGTGGCGGCTTGTTTCATCCGGCCGCCGTCGCGTTTCAGCTCGCTGCCGGAGCTGCCATAGAAGTCGACTTTCCAGGCGCCGGACTGTTCGCCCTGCAGCCGTCCTTCGACGTTCTCGAAACCGTTGGTGTAGCGGGCCTGACCGGCCTTGGTATTGACGTCCCACTCCAGGTTCGGGCCATAGGCCTGAAGCGCTTCGCGCAGGGGACCGCCCTTGGCAGCGGCATCGATCGCCACCTGGTTGATCCAGGTGCCGCTGATGTCACGGTCGGCGGGGTCGCTGGCACAGCCGCCGAGGAAAATGGCGAGCAGCGAGAGAGCAAGCGCTTTGCGCATGGTGGAATCCTTTCAAAACCTTTTCTTTACCGCAGAGCAGTCGGCGCAGCGGATGAAGGCTGCGCCGTGTGCATTACTCGATGACCAGGATGGCATCCATTTCGACTTGCGAACCCTTCGGCAGGGCTGCAACGCCGATGGCGGCGCGGGCCGGATAAGGCTGGTCGAAGTATTTGCCCATGATTTCGTTGACCTTGGCAAAGTGGCTCAGGTCGGTGAGGAAGATGTTCAGCTTGACGATGTCCTTGAACGAACCACCGGCAGCTTCAGCCACGGCTTTGAGGTTCTCGAACACCTGGACGGTCTGGGCTTCGAAGCCTTCAACCAGCTCCATGGTCTTTGGGTCCAGAGGAATCTGGCCCGACATGTAGACAGTATTGCCGGCCTTGATCGCCTGGGAGTAAGTACCGATGGCGGCTGGGGCCTTGTCGCTGGTGATAACAGTCTTGGTCATGTATGACTCCTTGTTAGGTGTGAATTAGGCACGCATGCGGGTGATGCGGATGACCCCGGTCAGGGCGCGCAGTTTCTTGATCACGCGGGCCAGGTGCACACGGTCGTGGACGCTGACCACCAACTGGACGACGCTGATGCGGCCATCGCGCTCGTCCATGCTGATTTTCTCGATATTGCCGTCGGCCGCGTTGACGCTGCTGGCCAGCAGCGCGATCAGGCCGCGCTGGTGCTCCAGCTCGACGCGCAGCTCGACGTTGAATTCGCCGGTGACATCCTTGGCCCACGAGAGCTGGATGCATTTTTCCGGGTTGTGCCTGATTTCGCTAATGTTGCGGCAGTTGTCCAGGTGCACGACCATGCCTTTGCCCGCCGACAGGTGGCCGACAATCGGGTCGCCCGGGATCGGTGTGCAGCACTTGGCGTAGCTCAGCACCAGGCCTTCTGTACCGCGAATCGCCAGCGGCCCTTCCGGACTCGGCAGCTGCTCGCCTTCGCCGAGCAGACGGCGCGCCACGACATAGGCCATGCGGTTGCCCAGGCCGATGTCTTCGAGCAAATCTTCGATCAGCTCCAGGCGATATTCGGCGAGCATTGCCTTGACGCGCTCGGCCGGGATCTTCTCCAGCGCGCTGTCGAAACCGTTGAGTACCTTGTTCAGCAGGCGTTCACCGAGGCTGATCGACTCGGAGCGGCGCTGCAGTTTCAGCGCGTGGCGGATGTGCGTGCGCGCCTTGCCGGTGACCACGAAGTTGAGCCACGCCGGGTTCGGCCGTGCGCCGGGCGCGCTGACGATCTCGACCGTGGAGCCGCTTTGCAGCGGTTCGGACAGCGGTGCGAGGCGGCGGTTGATCCGGCAGGCGATGCAGCTGTTGCCGACGTCGGTGTGTACCGCGTAGGCAAAATCGACCGCCGTGGAGCCTTTGGGCAGCTCCATGATCCGGCCTTTGGGCGTGAACACATAGACCTCGTCCGGGAACAGGTCGATCTTCACGCTCTCGATGAATTCCAGCGAGTTGCCGGCACGTTGCTGCATTTCCAGCACGCCTTTGACCCACTGGCGGGCGCGGGCGTGAGTACTTTTCGGCTGCTCGTCACCGCTGGACTTGTACAGCCAATGGGCGGCAATGCCGTTGTTGGCCATCTCTTCCATTTCGCGGGTGCGGATCTGGATCTCGATCGGCACGCCGTGCATGCCGAACAGCGTGGTGTGTAACGATTGATAGCCGTTGGCCTTGGGGATCGCGATGTAATCCTTGAAGCGCCCCGGCAACGGTTTGTACAAATTATGCACAGCACCCAGCACGCGGTAGCAGGTATCGACCTTGTCGACGATGATCCGGAACGCGTAGACGTCCATGATCTCGTTGAAGGCTCGACGCTTGCCGCGCATTTTCTTGTAGATGCCGTAAAGATGTTTCTGACGACCGCTGACTTCGCCCTGGATGCCGTCGATGGCGAGGCAATGGCCAAGGGATTCTTCGATCTTGTTGACGATTTCCTTGCGGTTGCCCCGGGCGCGCTTGACTGCCTGGTAAATCCGCGCGGAACGCATCGGGTGCATCGCCTTGAAGCCGAGGTCTTCAAATTCGATACGAATCGCGTGCATGCCCAGCCGGTTGGCGATGGGCGCGTAGATTTCGAGGGTTTCCTTGGCGATGCGCCGGCGTTTTTCCCCGGACAGCACCTCCAGCGTGCGCATGTTGTGCAGGCGGTCGGCGAGTTTGACCAGGATCACGCGAATGTCGCGGGCCATGGCCATGGCCATCTTCTGGAAGTTTTCGGCCTGGGCTTCGGCCTTGGTCTCGAAGTTCATCTGGGTCAGTTTGCTGACCCCGTCGACCAGTTCGGCCACGGTTTCACCGAACTGCGCTTGCAACGCTTCCTTGGCGATACCGGTGTCTTCGATCACGTCATGCAGCATCGCCGCCATCAGGCTCTGATGGTCCATGTGCATGTCGGCAAGAATATTCGCCACCGCAAGCGGATGCGTGACGTACGCCTCGCCGCTGCGACGGCGCTGACCGTCATGGGCTTGTTCGGCGTAGAAATACGCTCGGCGGACCAGGTTGACCTGGTCGTTACCGAGGTAGGTCGATAAGCGATCGGCGAGGGCGTCTATGCTCGGCATGATGACTCCTGCCGAAGGCTGTGTTCCCGCGCCGTGCTACGTCGACCAGGCATAGGCTTAGACGGCCTCGTTGGACTCGTCCTCGAAAGCAGCGAAGAGCGGTTCATCCTGGACGATTTCCTGCTCGGCGATGAACTCGTAGCTCATCAGGCCTTCAGCGATTTCACGCAGGGCGACAACGGTCGGCTTGTCGTTTTCCCACTGGACCAGGGGCTCTTTGCCGCCGGTGGCCAGTTGACGGGCACGCTTGGTAGAGAGCATGACCAGCTCAAAGCGGTTTTCCACGTGTTCTAGGCAGTCTTCAACGGTTACGCGGGCCATGGTATTCCTCGGAGCGAATGCAATATGCGCGCTGCCCGGTTGGGCGAGCGGACTCAACAGTTTAAAAAATCACCAGCGATTAGGGAAGCGCTGATTTTTTGACCAGACCCTTCAACGCGCTGCAGGCACCAATGTAAAGCGCTTGCAGCGGTTTTGGGAAGTGCTGATTAACCCAGCAATTCAGCCAGCAATCTGCCGAAACGCACTTGCTGGCGCTTCTGCTGCAGCTGATTGGCGCGGAAAATCGCTTTCAGATCGTCCAGCGCGTGGGCGAAATCATCGTTGATGATCAGGTAATCGTATTCGACGTAGTGGCTCATCTCGCTGACTGCTTCGCGCATCCGGCCGTCGATGATCTCGTCGCTGTCCTGGCCACGGTTGGTCAGGCGCTGGTGCAGGGCTTGCAGCGACGGCGGCAGGATGAAGATCGAGCGGGCTTGCGGCATCAACTTGCGGACCTGCTCGGCGCCTTGCCAGTCGATCTCCAGAATCAGATCGTGGCCTTCATCCAGCGTCTGCTGCAGGCGGCTTTGCGAGGTGCCGTAGAAGTTGCCGAAAACTTCGGCGCGTTCGAGGAAGTCGCCGTGTTCGCCCATCTTCACGAACTCTTCGCGGGTCACGAAGTGATAGTTCACGCCATCCACTTCGCCCGGGCGCATGGCGCGGGTGGTGTGGGAAATCGAGACGCGGATTTCCGGGTTGGTGTCGGTCAACGCCTTGACCAGGCTGCTCTTGCCCGCACCCGAAGGGGCGGAAATGATGTACAGGGTGCCGGTGTGGTGGGTCATGTCTGTTGCCTTACTCAATATTCTGCACTTGTTCGCGCATCTGCTCGATCAACACCTTGAGGTTGACGGCGGCCTGGGTGCTGCGCGGGTCGAAGGCCTTGGAGCCCAGTGTGTTGGCTTCGCGGTTGAGTTCCTGCATCAGGAAGTCGAGGCGCCGACCAGCAGCACCGCCGGACTTGAGCACCCGGCGGACTTCAATGATGTGGGTGCTCAGGCGATCCAGTTCTTCGGCCACATCGCTCTTTTGCGCGAGCATGACCATTTCCTGTTCCAGACGCTGCGGATCCAGTTCGGCCTTCATGTCGGCGAAGCGGTCGAGCACTTTCTGGCGCTGGGTCGCGAGCATCTGCGGCACCAGTTCACGCAAGGTCACGACGTCTTCTTCTATGGAGGTCAGGCGCTCGTTGATCAGGCGTGCCAGCTCCGCGCCTTCGCGCTCGCGGCCGGCCTTGAGTTCCTTGAGACCTTGATTGAACAGGGCCAGCGCATCGGTATTCAGCGCCTGTGGATCAGTCGCGTCGGCCACCAGCACGCCGGGCCAGGCCAGTACTTCCAGCGGGTTCAGTGCCGCCGGGTTGTTGATCAGCCCGGCAACGGTCTCGGCGGCGGCGACCAATTGCGCGGCGCGCTCGCGGTCGACCTGCAACGGCTTGCCGGTGCTTTCTTCGGTGAAGCGCAGGGTGCATTCCAGTTTGCCCCGCGACAGGCCCTGACGCAGGGCTTCACGCACGGCGCCTTCGAGGTCGCGGAACGACTCCGGCAGGCGCAGGTGCGGTTCCAGATAGCGACTGTTGACCGAGCGCAGTTCCCAGCTCAGGGTGCCCTGGGCGCCGGCTTTCTCAACGCGGGCGAAGGCGGTCATGCTGTGCACCATGGCGGTGACCTCGCAATGCAGATCGGCGCAGAAGGGATGTTCCGCAGGCTCGATATCAATGAATTTAAGCCGACTGGCAGCAAAGGCGCAGGATTGTAGCGCAGTGCGGCGGATGCGCCCAAACACACGGTGTGACAAAGGGCTGCAGGCCGTCGGTTATGAGTGTTTCAGGGCCGTGGGTCGACGGCCGGAATTTTTAACCCGTGCCCAGGCGCGGTGCAGCGCTCTATAATGCTCGGCAGTTTTCCGTCCCCAGTACAGGTATTCCCTATGAAACGTCCAAGTGGTCGCGCTGCCGATCAGCTCCGCTCGATCCGCATTACCCGCAACTACACCAAACACGCCGAGGGATCCGTACTGGTCGAATTCGGTGATACCAAAGTCATCTGCACCGTCAGCGTCGAAAACGGCGTGCCGCGTTTCCTCAAGGGTCAGGGCCAGGGCTGGTTGACCGCCGAGTACGGCATGCTGCCGCGTGCCACTGGCGAGCGTAACCAGCGTGAAGCGAGCCGTGGCAAGCAGGGCGGTCGCACCCTGGAAATCCAGCGCCTGATCGGCCGTTCGCTGCGCGCTGCGCTGGACATGTCCAAGCTGGGCGACGTGACCCTGTACGTCGACTGCGACGTGATCCAGGCTGACGGCGGCACCCGCACCGCCTCCATCACTGGCGCCATGGTGGCCCTGGTTGATGCACTGAAAGTGATCAAGAAGCGTGGCGGCCTGAAAGGCGGCGACCCGCTCAAGCAAATGATCGGCGCGGTGTCGGTCGGCATGTATCAGGGCGAGCCGGTGCTGGATCTGGACTATCTTGAAGATTCCGCCGCCGAGACTGACCTCAACGTGGTGATGACCAGCACCGGTGGCTTCATCGAGGTCCAGGGCACTGCCGAAGGCGCGCCGTTCCAGCCTGAGGATCTGAACGCCATGCTGGAACTGGCGAAGAAAGGCATGAACGAAATCTTCGAACTGCAAAAGGCCGCACTGGCCGACTGAGCAGGTTCGTAACCCGCAAGGAGGATGCGATGAGTGATGAGCAAGAGTTGCTGCCCAAACCGAGCCAGGAGGTTCGCCAATGGGCGATGTTTTGTCACTTGTCCGCCTTGCTGGGGATCTGGATTCCGTTCGGCAACCTGATCGGGCCGCTGATTCTGTGGCAGATGAAGCGCGAAACTGATCCGTTCATCGACGCTCAGGGCAAAGAGGCACTGAATTTCCAGATCACCGTGGCGATTGCTGCCGCGATCTGTCTGCTGCTGATGGTGTTGATCATCGGCTTCTTCTTGCTGGGCCTGCTGGCCATCGGGGCGCTGGTGTTGACGATCATTGCCGGGGTGAAGGCGAACGAAGGGTTCCCCTACCGTTATCCGTTTACCTGGCGGTTGATCAAATAACGATCAGCACAAATGACCTGTAATCAGCGCGCACAAAAAAGCCGACAGCGATGTCGGCTTTTTTGCATCCACGAATCGACGCTTAAATGGTCAGCGTCCAGTCGTAGTCGACGATCAACGGTGCGTGCTGCGAGAACCGCGGCTGACGCGGCAGGCGTGCACTGCGCACGAAGCGCCGCAGGCCCGGGGTCAGCAACTGGTAATCGAAGCGCCAGCCCAGATTGAGCATCTCGGCCTGTTCGTTGTCCGGCCACCAGCTGTACTGATCGCCTTCGCGGCTGACTTCGCGCAGGGCATCGACGTAGCCCATGTTGCCGACAATCTCGTCCATCCAGGCGCGTTCTGGCGCCAGGAAGCCCGGGGATTGCTGACTGTCGCGCCAGTTCTTGATGTCGAGCTTCTGCTGCGCCACGTACAGCGAGCCACAATAAATGTACTCGCGACGTTTACGCCGCTGCTTGTCCAGGTACTTGCCGAAATCGTCCATGAGCTTGAACTTCTGGTTCAAGTCCTCATCGCCGTTCATTCCCGAAGGAAGCAGCAAGGTAGCAATACTGACTTTGTCGAAATCTGCTTGCAGGTAGCGCCCGTAGCGGTCGGCCGTCTCGAAACCGAGACCGCTGATGACAGCCTTCGGTTGCAACCGCGAATACAAAGCCACGCCACCTTGGGCAGGGACTTCAGCATCGCAGGCATAAAGGAAGTAGCCATCCAGTTGGAAGGCTGGGTCATCCAGTTCAAAGGCGGAGGCACGGGTGTCCTGCAGGCAGATGACGTCGGCATTCTGAGCTTGCAGCCAACTGAGCAAACCACGCTCGACTGCCGCCTGAATACCATTGACGTTCACACTGATGATCCGCATAAATGGCCCCAAAAATCGCGTGCGTGTATGATACACGGCGTCAAGCTAATTAGCTAAATCCGTGGTATTTGGGGTTTTTTTCATGCAAGCGTATCAGCGCGATTTCATTCGTTTTGCCATCGATCGCGGCGTTTTGCGCTTCGGTGAGTTCACCCTGAAGTCCGGGCGCACCAGTCCTTACTTCTTCAACGCCGGCCTGTTCAACACGGGCTCGGCCCTGGCGCAGCTGGGGCGTTTTTACGCGGCAGCCATCGCCGAAAGCGGCATTTCTTTCGACGTCCTGTTTGGCCCGGCCTACAAAGGCATCCCGCTGGCGGCAACCACTGCCGTCGCGCTGGCCGAGCATCACGACCGCGACCTGCCGTGGTGCTTCAACCGCAAGGAAGCCAAGGCCCACGGCGAAGGCGGCAGTCTGGTCGGCGCACCGCTGACCGGCGACGTGCTGATCATCGACGACGTGATCACCGCCGGCACCGCGATCCGTGAAGTGATGCAAATCATCGCGTCCCAAGACGGCGCCAAGGCTGCCGGTGTGTTGATCGCCCTGAATCGTCAGGAGCGTGGCAACGGCGAGTTGTCGGCAATCCAGGAAGTCGAGCGTGATTTCGGTATTCCGGTGATCAGCATCGTTTCGCTGAACCAGGTGCTGGAATTCCTCGCTGACGATCCGCAGCTCAAGCAGCATCTGCCAGCTGTGGAAGCGTACCGCGCGCAGTTTGGCGTCTGATGTCGTAGGTGCTTTGGTGGCGAGGGAGCTTGCTCCCGCTTGAGTGCGCAGCGCTCACACTATTTTGGGGCCGCTTCGCAACCCAGCGGGAACAAGCTCCCTCGCCACAAAAGAGATGGAATGCCGCAGGCAAAAAAAGACCCCGCTCAGTCAGGCTGAGCGGGGTCTTTTGGTTTCCGCGACGGCTTACGGACGCTTGCGATTGCTGATCAGCGTACCCACACCGGTATCGGTGAAGATTTCCAGCAGGATCGCGTTCGGCACACGACCGTCGATGATCAGCGAGCTGCCGACGCCGCCCTGAACCGCTTCCAGCGCACAGCGGATCTTTGGCAGCATGCCGCCGTAGATGGTGCCGTCGGCGATCAGGTCGTCGACCTGCTGGGTGCTCAGGCCGGTCAACACAGTGCCCGACTTGTCCATCAGGCCGGCGATGTTGGTCAGCAGCATCAGCTTCTCGGCTTTCAGCGCCTCGGCGACTTTTCCGGCCACCAGGTCAGCGTTGATGTTGTACGACTCGCCGTTTTCACCGACGCCGATGGGCGCGATCACCGGGATGAAGTTGCCTTTGACCAGCAGATTCAACAGTTCAGTGTTGATCCCGACCACTTCACCGACCTGACCGATGTCGATGATTTCCGGCTGGGTCATCTCCGGGGTCTGGCGGGTAACGGTCAGTTTCTTCGCACGTATCAGTCCGGCGTCTTTACCGGTCAGGCCGATGGCGCTGCCACCGTGGCGGTTGATCAGGTTGACGATGCTTTTATTGACCTGGCCGCCGAGGACCATTTCCACCACGTCCATGGTCGCCGCGTCAGTGACGCGCATGCCATCAACAAAGTGGCTTTCGATCGACAGACGCTTGAGCAGATCACCGATCTGCGGGCCGCCGCCGTGAACCACCACCGGGTTGATGCCCACGGCTTTCATCAAGACGATGTCGCGGGCGAAGCCGGTTTTCAGCTCCTCGCTTTCCATCGCGTTGCCGCCGTATTTGATCACCAGAGTCTTGCCGACATAACGTCGGATGTAAGGCAACGCTTCGGACAGGACCTGGGCGGTGTGGGCGGCGGCTTCGCGTTCGAGGGTCATTCAGGGCTCCGGGTGAATCAGAACGGTAGTTGGAGATCAGGTGCAACGCGTTTCAGTTGGGTGTGGAACACCGCCTTGATACGCGCAAGTTCTGCCTCGTCATCGGCCTCGAAACGCAGCACCAGCACCGGTGTGGTGTTGGAGGCGCGCACCAGGCCCCAGCCTTTGGCGTAATCGACTCGCACGCCGTCGATGGTGGTCAGGTCAGCGCCTGGACCCCACTGTGCGTCGTGCAGTGCATCAATGATGCTGAATTTGCTCTCTTCGGTCACATGGATATTGATTTCCGGCGTAGAAATATCGTTCGGGAAGGTCGCAAACAGCTCTTCGGCGGTGGATTTTTCCTTGCTGAGGATCTCCAGCAGCCGTGCGGCGCTGTAAATACCGTCGTCGAAACCGAACCAGCGCTCCTTGAAGAAGATGTGCCCGCTCATCTCGCCGGCCAATAGAGCGCCGGATTGTTTCATTTTCTTTTTGATCAACGAATGACCGGTCTTCCACATTAGCGGGCGACCGCCGTACTCCTTGATCAGCGGCACCAGACGGCGGGTGCATTTGACGTCGAAGATGATTTCCGCATCGGGATTGCGCGCCACCACGTCGCGGGCAAACAGCATCAGCAGGCGATCCGGGTAGACGATGCTGCCGGTGTTGGTCACCACGCCGACACGGTCGCCGTCGCCGTCGAAGGCCAGGCCGAGATCGGCGTTGGTTTCCTTGACCTTGGCGATCAGGTCGACGAGGTTCTCGGGTTTGCCCGGGTCCGGGTGGTGGTTGGGGAAGTTGCCGTCGACTTCGCAGAACAGCGGGATGACTTCGCAGTTCAGCGCTTCGATCAGTTGCGGAGCGATCACGCCGGCCGCGCCGTTGCCGCAGTCGACCACGACTTTCAGGCGGCGGGCCAGTTTGACGTCCTGGACGATTTCGGTGGTGTAGCGGTCAAGGATTTCAACCTGAGTGACGCTGCCCTGACCGCTGGTCAGGTCATTGGTCTTGATGCGCTCGTGCAGCACCTGGATCTGCTCGTTGGCGAGGGTGTCGCCGGCGATCACGATCTTGAAGCCGTTGTAGTTCGACGGGTTGTGGCTACCGGTGAGCATTACGCCAGACTTGCCGGCCAGCACGTTGGCCGCGTAGTACAGCGCCGGGGTCGGAACCAGGCCGACGTCGCTGACATGGCAGCCGCTCTCGGCGATGCCGCGGATCAGTTCGGCAACCAGCTCCGGGCCGGACAGGCGACCGTCACGACCGACCGACACGTTCGGTTCGCCCTGGGCCAGGCTCTGCGAGCCGATGGCGCGGCCGATCCAATAAGCGGTTTCAGTATTGAGGAATTCCGGCACGGTGCCGCGAATGTCGTAGGCGCGGAAGATGCTGTCGGGAAGCTTCGGGGCGATCTTGGCTGGGGTGCTCATCTGCACAAATGCTCCATCTCGAAAAGGGCGGGACAGACCGACGATTCACTCGACGGCAGGCTCAAACTGAAGGGTATGACGGCGTTTTCCACAGAGAGTTCGTGGTGTGAAAGGGCCATGACGCCTCGGCTGGCGTGGCTTTCGGCCGGCAAAACCTTGATTTTCGGTGTTAAAACCTGCTGTCGAAAATGCACAAATTTGTGGTGAGGGGATTTATCCCCGATGGCTGCGCAACAGATCCAAAAGTCTTGGGGCCGCTTCGCAGCCCATCGGGGATAAATCCCCTCGCCACAATAATGTTTCAGGGTTATTTAGTGCCGGTATGACCGAAGCCGCCCGCGCCGCGCTCGGTTTCGACGAACTCTTCCACCATTTCGAAGTGCGCCTGTACTACCGGCACCAGCACCAGTTGCGCCAGGCGCTCGCCGACGGTCATGGTGAAGTCGCTCTGGCCACGGTTCCAGCAGGACACCATCAGCGGGCCCTGGTAGTCCGAGTCGATCAGGCCGACGAGGTTGCCCAGCACGATGCCGTGCTTGTGGCCCATCCCCGAGCGCGGCAGGATCAGCGCGGCGAGGTTCGGGTCGCCGATGTAGACCGACAGACCGGTAGGGATCAGCACGGTTTCACCCGGCTTGATCACGATGTCCTGCTCCAGCATGGCGCGCAGGTCGAGGCCGGCGGAGCCCGGGGTGGCGTATTGCGGCAGCGGGAATTCGGTACCGATGCGGGGGTCGAGGATCTTGGCTTGCAAAGCGTGCATGTAAATTAAACCTGGTTCAGACGTTCGGCGATAAAAGTGACCAGTTGGCGAGCGATCTTGCCCTTGCTGGTCTGGGCGAAAACGGTGGCGTGAAGCTCACGGTCGATCACGCTGCAGGCGTTTTCTTCGCTGTTGAACCCGATGCTCGGATTGGCCACGTCGTTGGCGACGATCAAATCGAGATTCTTGTCTTTCAGCTTGCGTGCAGCGTAGTCGAGCAGGTGTTCGGTCTCGGCGGCGAAGCCGACACTGAACGGACGGTCGGAACGGGTCGCGATGGTGGCCAGGATGTCCGGGTTACGCACCATTTGCAGGACGAAACCGTCGCCACTTGTAGGGTCTTTCTTGAGTTTTTGCGGGGCAACGACTTCCGGACGGTAGTCCGCTACCGCAGCCGAGGCGATAAACACGTCACACGGGATGGCGGATTCGCAGGCCGCGAGCATGTCCCGCGCACTGACCACGTCGATGCGCGTGACGCGATCCGGCGTTGGCAGGTGTACCGGGCCGCTGATCAGCGTGACGCGGGCGCCGGCTTCCACCGCGGCTTCGGCGAGGGCAAAGCCCATTTTCCCGGAGCTGTGGTTGGTGATGTAGCGCACCGGGTCGATGTTTTCCTGGGTCGGGCCGGCGGTGATCACTACGTGCTTGCCGGTCAGTGCCTGACGCTGGAAGCAGTCCGCCGCACACTGCGCCAGATCGGTGGCTTCCATCATCCGGCCCATGCCGACGTCGCCGCAGGCCTGGCTGCCGGAGGCTGGGCCGAAGGTCTTCAGGCCACGGCTTTCAAGGAGTTGCAGGTTGGCCTGGGTCGCCGGATCGCGCCACATGGCCTGGTTCATTGCCGGCGCGACCGCCACTACGGCGTCGGTAGCAAGAACCAGCGTGGTCAGCAAATCGTTGGCGATGCCCTGGGCCAGACGGGCGATCAGGTCGGCGGTGGCCGGGGCGATCAATACCAGATCGGCCCACTTGGCCAGCTCGATGTGGCCCATCGCCGCTTCGGCGGCCGGGTCGAGCAAGTCGAGGTGAACCGGGTGCCCGGACAGCGCTTGCATGGTCAGCGGGGTAATGAACTCGGCGCCGCCATGGGTCATGACCACGCGCACTTCGGCGCCCTGGTCGATCAGGCGACGAACCAGATCGGCGCTCTTGTAGGCCGCAATGCCGCCGCCGACGCCCAGAACGATGCGTTTCCGATACAGCCGCTGCATAGGTCTGCCTTTCATTTCGTGGTTGATACGTGGCGAAACCCCCTCCCCAGGGTGAATTCGCCCGCAAAAAAGATGGGCTACGATATCACAGCGACCGCTACGGAACAGCGGCGCCCACAGACAAGGAACGTGTATGAGCATTCGCGATTGGCCGGCGGCGGAGCGGCCGCGAGAAAGGTTGTTGGAACAGGGCCCTGCGAGCCTTTCAGACGCCGAGTTACTGGCGATTTTTTTGCGTACGGGAGTCGCCGGAAAAAGCGCAGTGGACCTGGCGCGACACTTGTTGAATCAGTTCGGCAGCCTGCGTTTGTTGCTTGAGGCCGATCAGGAAGCATTCAGCAAACAGTTGGGGCTGGGGCCCGCAAAGTTTGCGCAGTTGCAGGCTGCCCAAGAAATGAACCGCCGGTATCTGGCCGAGCGCTCACGTAGAGAGCCGGCACTGGAGAATCCACAGGCTGTTCGGGATTACCTCAAATCCATGCTGCGCCATGAGCCCCACGAGGTGTTTGGCTGCCTGTTTCTTGATTCCAAGCATCAAGTGCTGACGTTCGAGGCGCTATTTCGCGGCTCGATCGACAATACCAGCGTGCATCCCCGGGAAGTGGTGAAGCGCTCATTGGCCAACAACGCGGCGGCGGTGATTCTCTGCCACAACCATCCATCGGGGAACAGCGATCCGAGCCAGGCGGATCGGCAACTGACCAAGCGTTTGCAGAAGGCTCTGGATCTGATTGACGTTCGGGTGCTTGACCACTTTATCGTCGGCGATGGCGAACCGCTGTCGATGGCGGAGTGTGGCTGGATGTAGATCCGGTGGGAGAATGCAAAACCCTGTGGGAGCTGGCTTGCCAGCGATGGCGGCGGCACATTCAGCACAATGCTGTCTGTCAGTCCACTATCGCTGGCAAGCCAGCTCCCACAGGTTTTGTGTTGTGGTGGGTTATTTCAGGTTGACCTTGGAGTAGTCCTGCCGCCCAAACGGGCTGACGGAGTAACCCTGAACGTCTTTACGCGTCAGCGCATAGGCGGTCGGGTGGGCCAGTGGCAACCACAGCGCCTGCTGCTGAATCTGCGCCTGCGCCTGCTCGTAGAGTTTGGTGCGCACGCCCTGTTCGCTGGTGGTCTTGCCGGCGCTGATCAGCTTGTCCAGGTCGGCATTGCAGTAGCGGGCGAAGTTGGTGCCGGACTTGACCGCTGCGCAGGAAAACTGCGGCGTGAGGAAGTTGTCCGGGTCGCCGTTGTCGCCAGCCCAGCCCATGAACAGCAGATCATGCTCGCCCGCCTTGGCACGGCGAATCAGTTCGCCCCACTCGATCACGCGGATTTCCGCCTGAATGCCGATTTCTGCCAGGTCCGATTGCAGCAACTGCGCGCCCAGACTCGGGTTCGGGTTGAGCAAGCTGCCGGACGGACGCGTCCAGATGGTGGTCTGGAAACCGTCCTTGAGTCCGGCCTTGGCCAGCAGCGCCTTGGCTTTGGCCACGTCGTGCGGATAGCCTGGCAGGTTCTTCGCGTAGCTCCAGGTGTTCGGCGGGTAAGGGCCGTTGGCGGGTTCGGCAGTGTCTTCGAACACGGCTTTGACGTAGTTGGCTTTGTCGAAGGCGAGGTTGATCGCCTGGCGCACTTCCGGTTTGTCGAGCGGTGGATGCTGGCTGTTGATGCCGACGAAAGCGGTCATGAACGCGTCAGTCTTTTCCACTTTCAGCGTTGGTTCTTCCTGTGCGGCCTTCACGTCCAGCGGTTTTGGCGACAGAGCGATCTGGCACTCGTTGCGCCGCAGTTTTTGCAGGCGCACGTTGGCGTCCGGGGTGATGGCGAAGATCAGCGGATCGACCGCAGGCTTGCCGCCAAAATAGTCCGGGTTGGCCTTGTAGCGCACCGAGGCGTCTTTCTGGAAGCGCGTGAACACGAACGGACCGGTGCCGATCGGTTGGCTGTTGAGCTTGTCCGTGGCGTCGGCCTTGAGCAGCTTGTCCGCATATTCGGCGGAATAGATGGAGGCGAAGCCCATGCTCAGCGTCGCGAGAAACGTCGAATCCGGGTGGTCGAGGGTAAAGCGCACGGTCAGCGGGTCGAGTGCGTCGATCTTCTTGATCAGCGTCGGCAACTGCATGGACTGGGCGTGCGGGAAGCCGCTTTGCGCCACTTTGTGCCATGGGTTGGCCGGGTCGAGCATGCGGTCGAAGCTGAACTTGACGTCTTCGGCGCTCAGGGTGCGGGTCGGCTTGAAATAGTCAGTGCTGTGAAACTTCACCTGCGGGTGCAACTTGAACACGTAACTCAGGCCATCGGGACTGACTTCCCAGCTGTCGGCCAGGCTTGGCACGACTTTGCCGCTGGCGGTGTCGAAGTCCACCAGGCGGTTCATCAGTACGTCGGCCGAGGCATTGGTGGTGGTCAGCGAGTTGTATTGCACCACGTCGAACCCTTCAGGGCTGGCCTCGGTGCACACGCTCAGGGCGGCAGCCTGGGCCAGGGGGCTCAGCAGAAGCGGGGCAAGCAACAGGGGTAGGGCAGCGAGGCGCATGGTCGGCTTCCTTTACAGATCGAAGGCCCATCTGCAGGTGCAGTCTGGAAAAGGGTTACCCTAGAGGGCTGGATTGCAAATGACTATCCCCTTTTTGCATTTTTCGGGCCGGGACAGTGGTGTTTTTCAGACCACGGTGCACGAGGAAAAGTCGGGAACCTCTTTTAGAGCGGTTTTCTGCGACGAGTGGTCAAAGCGCGCCTCAGCCTTTATCCAAAGCGTCCGCAGCCGGAAAATGCGCGTTTTTACCGGTCGATTGCACATCCATTGTTGTTGCACCCCGGTCTTTCTGGTATAAAGCAGCGCTCTTTTCTAGGGGCCCGGTTCCTTCACTGTAGGTGTAGCCGGTAAGACCTCTAAAGAAACGCGGCGCCTGGCGCCAAATGACTGAGAGATTAAGCGGCCAACCCATGCCGGGTTGGGCATGTGGTTTTAGAGGGCTGAGGCATGTCGAGAGTATGTCAAGTTACCGGTAAGGGTCCGGTAACCGGGAATAACATTTCCCACGCAAACAACAAAACCCGTCGTCGTTTCCTGCCGAACCTGCAGCATCACCGCTTCTGGGTTGAAGAAGAGAAACGTTTCGTACGCCTGCGCGTTTCCGCCAAAGGCATGCGTATCATCGACAAGCGTGGCATCAGCGTTGTGCTGGCCGAGCTGCGTCGCGACGGCAAGATTTAAGGGAGCTAATCATGCGTGAATTGATTCGTTTGATTTCGAGCGCCGGTACTGGTCACTTCTACACTACCGACAAGAACAAGCGTACTACCCCGGACAAAATCGAGATCAAGAAATATGATCCGGTTGTTCGCAAGCACGTGATCTACAAGGAAGGCAAAATCAAGTAATTGATTTTTCCCGACTTACGAAAAAGGCCCGTATCGTGAGATGCGGGCCTTTTTTGTTGCCTCGAATTTCTGCGGTGTCAGGCCGGGCCTCATCGCTGGCAAGCCAGCTCCCACAGTGATTACCGGTGTTCACAATATTGGTGTTAACCACAAAACCTGTGGGAGCTGGCTTGCCAGCGATAGGGCCGGAGCAGTCAGCGAAAGTCCTCAAGCCTTCTGTTCAAAGATCACATAGACCTTGCGGCAAGCCTCCAGCACTTCCCAGGTGCCACGGAAGCCCGCTGGAATCACAAAGCGGTCACCCACGCGCAAGGTCTTGGCATTGCCATCGCTGTCACGCAGCACCGAAACTCCCTGCAGGATTTCGCAATATTCGTGCTCGGTGTAGTTCACCGTCCATTGGCCAACCGCGCCTTCCCACACGCCGACACCCATTTGCCCGCAAGGGCTGTCGTACTGGTTGAACACCGCTTGCTCGGGATCGCCCTTGAGCACTTTGGCCGGATCCGGGCGATAGCGTTCGGCTGCGCTGGTGGTCAGGCTGATGTCGACGACGTTCTGGATGTTCATTGTTGTTTTCTCCCGTGATGACGGCGCGGTGGCTTGAAAGGGCCAAAGTCTATGTTTATTAAAATGAACACCGCAAGGTCGTATGGCGCGCTTATGTCAAATATATTGAAACAAACCCGGCCGCTGGTTTAGGGTGGCGGGTGCCTTGGGCCGAAAAGCAGGCTGGCCGGGCAGCATTCCTGAAGACGACCGCGAAGAACGCGGCGCTCTATTCAACAAGAGGAGGACACTCGAATGACCACCCTGACTCGTGCCGATTGGGAACAACGCGCCCGCGACCTGAAGATCGAAGGCCGCGCCTACCTCAACGGTGAATACACCGACGCCGTTTCTGGCGAGACTTTCGAGTGCATCAGCCCGGTCGATGGCCGTCTGCTGGGCAAGATCGCCAGCTGTGACGCCGCCGACGCTCAGCGCGCTGTGGAAAACGCTCGCGCCACCTTCAATTCCGGCGTCTGGTCGCGCCTGGCACCGACCAAACGCAAAGCCACCATGATTCGTTTCGCCGGCCTGCTCAAGCAGCACGCCGAAGAACTGGCGCTGCTCGAAACCCTCGACATGGGCAAGCCGATCAGCGATTCGCTGTACATCGACGTGCCCGGCGCGGCGCAGGCCCTGAGCTGGAGCGGCGAGGCGATCGACAAGATCTACGACGAAGTCGCCGCCACTCCGCACGATCAACTGGGTCTGGTGACTCGCGAGCCGGTCGGCGTGGTCGGCGCCATCGTGCCGTGGAACTTCCCGCTGATGATGGCCTGCTGGAAACTCGGCCCGGCGTTGTCTACCGGTAACTCGGTGATCCTCAAGCCGTCTGAAAAATCCCCGCTGACTGCCATTCGCATCGCTGCGCTGGCGGTTGAGGCCGGCATTCCGAAAGGCGTGCTCAACGTGCTGCCGGGCTACGGCCACACCGTTGGCAAGGCGCTGGCATTGCACAACGATGTCGACACGCTGGTGTTTACCGGTTCGACCAAAATCGCCAAGCAGTTGATGATCTACTCCGGCGAATCGAACATGAAGCGCGTATGGCTGGAAGCCGGCGGCAAGAGCCCGAACATCGTCTTCGCCGATGCGCCGGACCTGCAAGCCGCTGCCGAATCCGCCGCCAGTGCCATTGCCTTCAACCAGGGCGAGGTCTGCACCGCCGGTTCGCGTCTGCTGGTCGAGCGTTCGATCAAGGACAAATTCCTGCCGATGGTGATCGAGGCGCTGAAAACCTGGAAGCCGGGCAACCCGCTGGATCCGGCGACCAACGTTGGTGCGCTGGTCGATACCCAGCAGATGAACACCGTGCTGTCGTACATCGAATCCGGTCACAGCGACGGCGCCAAACTGGTCGCTGGCGGCAAGCGCATCCTCCAGGAAACCGGTGGCACCTACGTCGAGCCGACGATTTTCGACGGCGTGAGCAACGCAATGAAGATCGCTCAGGAAGAGATCTTCGGCCCGGTGCTGTCGGTCATCGCTTTCGACACCGCCGAAGAGGCGATCCAGATCGCCAACGATACGCCGTATGGCCTGGCCGCAGCAGTCTGGACCCAGGACATCTCCAAAGCGCACCTGACCGCCAAAGCGCTGCGCGCCGGTAGCGTTTGGGTCAACCAGTATGACGGCGGCGATATGACCGCACCGTTCGGCGGCTTCAAGCAGTCAGGCAACGGTCGTGACAAGTCGTTGCATGCATTCGACAAGTACACCGAGCTGAAGGCGACGTGGATCAAGCTGTAAATCGTTGATGGGAGCCTGAGTGAATCAGGCTCCCGAATCGAACAGAGATCCCTGTGGGAGCAAGTCTCTGTGGTGAGGGGATTTATCCCCGATCGGCTGCGAAGCAGTCGCAAAACCAGTGCATTTGATGGTGCAGGTTTTGAGGTCGCTGCGCGACCTGTCGGGGATGAATCCCCTCACCACAGGGTTTGCTCCCACATTTGGTTTTGTGGTGTACATAAAAATAATCCACAGGAGCGTGGACCATGCGTTGGGCGACGTATTTCGCCGTGTTGGCGTCTGTCTTGAGTGTCGGTCTGGCCCTGGGGGTCAGCATGCCGCTGGTGTCGTTGCGTCTGGAGGGTTGGGGCTATGGCTCTTTCGCCATCGGTGTGATGGCGGCGATGCCGGCGATTGGCGTATTGCTGGGCGCGAAGATTTCCAGTCATCTGGCGGCGCGTTTCGGCACAGCCAACCTGATGCGCCTGTGCCTGTGGGCCGGCGCGTTGTCGATCGGCTTGCTGGCGCTGCTGCCGAGTTATCCGGTCTGGCTGGTATTACGCCTGATGATCGGGGTGATCCTGACCATCGTGTTCATCCTTGGCGAAAGCTGGATCAACCAACTGGTCGTCGAACACTGGCGCGGGCGGCTGGTCGCGCTGTATGGCAGCAGTTATGCATTGAGCCAACTGTCTGGTCCATTGCTTCTGGGGGCGCTGGGTACTGAACATGATTATGGATTCTGGGTCGGCGTCGGGCTGCTGACGGTTTCACCTTTTCTGTTGATGGGTCGCAGCGGGGCACCGAGCAGTGAAGCCAGCAGTGTGACCTTCGGCGATCTCTGGGGATTTGCCCGCGAGTTGCCGGCGATTGCCTGGGCGGTGTCGTTGTTCGCCGCGTTCGAGGCGATGATCCTCACGCTGCTGCCGGTGTATTGCCTGCAGCAGGGCTTCACTGCCGAGATTGCGTTGGCGATGGTCAGCACCGTGGTGGTTGGCGACGCGCTGTTGCAACTGCCGATTGGCGCGTTGGCAGACTACCTGTCGCGGCGCACGTTGTTTACCGGATGCGCGGTGATCCTGATGCTGTCGAGCCTGGCGATTCCGCTGTTGATCGACACGCTGCTGATCTGGCCGTTGTGGGTATTGTTCGGGGCCAGCGCCGGTGGCTTGTTCACCCTGTCATTGATCCTGATCGGCGAGCGTTATCGCGACGATGCGCTGGTGCGAGCCAATGCGCACATTGCGCAGCTGTGGGGTGTGGGCTGTCTGATCGGGCCTTTGCTCGCGGGGGCGGGCAGCCAGTGGATCAGCGGGCATGCGTTGCCATTGTTGATGGCGGTCGGGGCGTTCGGGTTGGTGATTCTGCTGATGCGCCAAGGTGCATTCGGCACAGTGGCCGAGCCTGCTTAAGTCAGCTCTTAAAGCGAAAGAATTCTTGTGGTGAGGGAGCTTGCTCCCGCTGGGCTGCGCAGCGGCCCCAAAGACTTCGTGAGCGCTGCGCACTCAGGCGGGAGCAAGCTCCCTCGCCACAAATGAGTTTTCAATTCGACTACAGCATGCGTTCCAGGCCCACCGTGGTGCTGAACCACGCATTGAAGCGCCGCCACCAGCTCCCGGGTTCCTGGGTCAGCGTGTGCATCTGACCGTTGTCCTCGGTCACCCAGACAATCTTGCCATCCTGCAATTTCGCCTGATAACTCAGGGCTGGCGCCATGCCTTGCAGCGCCAGTTCGCGCACGTGTCCGGCCAGCTCCGGGCTGTCCACCAGCACCCCGACTTCGGTGTTCCACAACACTGAGCGCGGATCGAAGTTGAACGAGCCGATGAACGCTTTCTGTCGATCGAAAATCATCGCCTTGCTGTGCAGGCTGGAATCCGAACCACGGAACGACTTGCTGTAAAACAAATGCGGCCCGCTGCCATAGTTATCCCCAGGCTGACGGCGCAGCTCATACAGTTTCACACCGTGTTCCAGCAACGCCTTGCGATACGGCGCATAACCTCCGTGCACCGCCGGCACATCGGTGGCTTGCAGCGAATTGGTCAGCAGGCTCACCGAGACCCCGGCGTCGGCGCGTCCGGTCAGGTACACCAGCCCCGGCTGGCCGGGCACGAAGTACGCCGAAATCATGATCAACTCTTTGCTGACGCCGCGCAGTTCCGGCGCCAGTTGCGTGGTCAGCAGCAGTTGCGGATCCGGCTCGTCCTTGGCCAGCACCTTGCTTGGCGCGTCCCACAGTGCCTGGTTCCAGGCCCAGATCAGTTCCTTGCGCCAGATATCCATGCGCGGCGCGGTCTTGAACGTCATCAACTGTTGATACAGCGCGTGGTTCTGTTTGCGGGTTTCATCCAGCGATTCTTCCAGGCGCGTGCGGGTGTTTTGCAGGTCTTTGATGCTCGGTTTGCTGGAGAGGAATTCGTCGATCGGCTTGCTCAGCGCACTGTTCCAGTACTGGTCGAAACTGTGCCCGAGCTGTTCAGCCACCGGGCCCACGCTGAGCATGTCGATGTCGGTGAAATTCAGGTTCGGCTCGGCATCGAAGTACTCGTCGCCCAGATTGCGCCCGCCGACGATGGCCACGCTGTTGTCCGCCAGAAACAGTTTGTTGTGCATGCGCCGGTGTTGCAGCGACAGGTTGAACAGGCGTCCGGCTGCGCGGGTCACGCCGGTGCTGCGACCCAGGTGCAGCGGGTTGAACAGGCGAATCTGGATTTGTGGGTGCGCCGCCAGCGTGGCGATGATCGTGTCCAGACCGTCGCTGGTGGTGTCATCGAGCAGGATGCGTACGCGCACGCCGCGGTCGGCAGCCTTGAGCAGTTCTTCCACCAGCATCCGCGTGCTGACACCGTCGTGAACGATGTAGTACTGCAAGTCGAGGCTGGTTTGCGCATTGCGGATCAGCTCGGCGCGCGCGGTGAACGCTTCAGTGCTGTTGGACAGCAAGCGGAAGCCGGAACGGCCCTGATAGGGCGCGGCCTGGGCCTGGATCGAGCGGCCGAAGCTGGACTTCGACGCAGGCAAGGCCTGGCTCGGCTCACGGGGTACATCAAGGCTGGCGCAGCCGCTCAGGAGCGAGGCGAACATCAGCAAAGCGAGTAGGGGCTGTCTGAAGCTCACGTAGGAACGTTCCGGTCGGCTGCAAAGGTCGGCATATGGACGCTGATCACTCGAAAAAGGTCAGTCGGCTTCGGCCAGTAGTTTGATCGCCGCTGCGCCGACCTTGCGCACCGCTTCTTCGATCTGCGGTGTCGGTTTGGCAGCGTAGTTCATTCGCAGGCAATTGCGGTACTTGCCCGAGGCGGAAAAGATGCTGCCCACGGCGATCTGTACGCCTTGGTCATGCAACGCACGATTGAGTTTCAGCGTATCGAAACCCTCCGGCAATTCGACCCAGAGCATGAAGCTGCCCTGTGGACGGCTGGCGCGGGTGCCGGTCGGAAAATAGCGAGTGACCCAGTCGATCATGATGTCGCGATTACGCTGGTATTGCGTGCGCATCCGCCGCAAATGCGGTTCGAAGTGCCCGGACTTGAGAAATTCTGCGATGGCAATCTGCGGCTGCGGCGCGGTGGAACCGGTGCTGATGTATTTCATGTGCAGCACCCGTTCCAGATACCGTCCCGGCGCGACCCAACCGATGCGCAGCCCCGGCGCCAGAGTCTTGGAAAACGAACTGCACAGCAGCACGCGACCATCCTCGTCGAAGGATTTGATCGTGCGCGGTCGCGGGTAGGTGTAAGCCAGTTCGCCATACACGTCGTCCTCGATGATCGCCACGTCGAAACGCTGCGCCAGCGTCAACAACGCGCGTTTGCGCGACTCCGGCATGATGTAGCCCAGCGGGTTGTTGCAGTTGGGGGTGATCTGGATGACCTTGATCGGCCACTGCTCCAGCGCCAGTTCCAGCGCTTCGAGGCTGATGCCGGTCAGTGGATCGGTGGGGATTTCCAGGGCTTTCATGCCCAGCCCTTTGAGGGTCTGCATGGCGCCGTGGAAGCTCGGCGAATCCACCGCGACGATATCGCCCGGCTCGCAGATCGCGTGGATGCTGGTGGACAGCGCTTCGTGGCAACCGGTGGTGATCACCAGATCGCTGGCGCTCAACTGGCAGCCGGAATCGAGCATCAGTCGGGCGATCTGTTCGCGCAGTTCGAGGGTGCCGTGGATGTTGTCGTAATACAGCCCGGGCATGTCCTGCCGGCGGCTGATCCGCGCCAGCCCGCGCAGCAGTGGTTTCAGGGTGGGCGTGGTCACGTCGGGCATGCCGCGACCCAGTTGCACCACGTCCTTGCGCGGTACCGCGCGAATCAGCTCCAGCACTTGATCCCACTGCGAAATCTCCACCGGCCGCTGCGCCGGACGGCCGACGGCAGGCAGCTCCGGCAGCTCGCGACCGACCGGCACAAAGTAGCCTGACTTGGGTTTCGGCGTTGCCAGGCCGCTGTCTTCAAGCATGCGATAGGCCTGCTGCACGGTGCTCAGGCTGACCCCGTGTTCTACGCTCAGGGCGCGCACCGAAGGCAGGCGATCACCGGGACGGTAGAAGCCTTGTTCGATGCGGGTGCCGAGCAGCTCGGCGAGGTTCACATACAGGGTCATGGCACTGCCTCGATGCAGGTGATTCGTTAAACCAGTACAGATGCAGCAAAAATCGGTAATTCAGTCTCAGGAATGGCAAATCTGTATGGAGTTAATACAGATGTGTTGAATCTGTAATGCTTTTGCCGACCCGCGCATCATGGAATCTCTGGCTACCCAAGTAAACAGGAGCGACAAAAATGAACGGCTTGAGCGATGTGCGGCTGACGTTACACAGTCAGGAACTGGCGGCAGGGCAGGAGGACAGCGCTTGGAATAGCGTCATGCGCAACGCGCCCTCCGGCCTGAGTCGCTGGGGCCTGTTCTGGCATCGTCTGCACACGCGCAAGGCGCTTTTGAACCTGACGCCGGAGCAGCTCAAAGATATTGGGCTGACCCGGGAGCAGGCGCAGGAGGAGGGGTTGAAGCCGTTCTGGCGGATCTGAAACCTGTATTTTTCTGGCGGGCCTCATCGCTGGCAAGCCAGCTCCCACAGTAATTTGGTGTTCACAATATTTGTATTCGCCGCAAAAACCTGTGGGAGCTGGCTTGCCAGCGATGGCGGCTTCAAGGACGCAGCAAAAACATCAGACCAACTCTTTGAGCCGATGCCACAACATCCCCAACGCCAGCAACGGCGAGCGCAAATGCTTGCCGCCGGGGAAGGTGATGTGCGGCACCTTGGCAAACAGATCAAAGCCACCGCTGTGCTGCCCGCTGATCGCCTCGGCGAGCAGCTTGCCCGCCAGGTGCGTGGCATTCACTCCGTGCCCGGAGTAGGCCTGGGCGTAATACACGTTCGGCTGGTCTTTGAGTCGGCCAATCTGCGGCAGCCGGTTGGCACCGATGCCGATCATCCCGCCCCATTGATAGTCGATCTTCACGCCTGCCAGTTGTGGAAACACTTCGAGCATCTTCGGTTGCATGTAGGCGCCGATGTCCTTCGGATCACGCCCGGAATAATGGCAGGCACCGCCGAACAGCAGGCGCCGATCCGCCGAGAGCCGGTAGTAATCCAGCGCCACCCGCTGGTCGCAGACCGCCATGTTTTGCGGCAGCAGGCTGTGCGCCTGGGTTTCGCTCAACGGTTCAGTGGCGATGATGTAGCTGCCGGCCGGGAGCACTTTGCCGCTGAGTTGCGGATTGAGGTCGTTGAGGTAAGCATTGCAGCCCAGCACCAGGGTTTTCGCCCGCACTGAACCTTGAGCGGTGTGGACGCGAACCTCGGTGCCGTAATCGATCCGCGTCACCGCCGATTGCTCGAACAGCTTCACACCCAATTGCTGTGCGGCAGCGGCTTCGCCCAGCGCCAGATTCAGCGGGTGCAAATGCCCGGAACCCATGTCGATCAAGCCACCGACGTAGCGTTTGGAGCCGACCACGGTGTGCATTTCATCCGCTTGCAGCAGACGGGTTTCGTAGTGATAACCGAGGCCACGCAGTTCTTCGGCGTCTTCGGCAAAGCCTTCGAGATCGGCCGGTTTGTTGGCGAGGTCGCAATAGCCCCAGGTCAGATCGCACGGGATCTGAAAGCGCTCGACGCGCTGGCGGACGATTTCAACTGCTTCCAGGCCCATCAGTTTCATCTGGCGTACACCGTCAGCGCCGATGACGTTGCTGAACTGATCGAGACCGTGGCCGACCCCGCGAATCAACTGTCCGCCGTTGCGGCCACTGGCGCCCCAGCCGATCCGGTGCGCTTCCAGCAACACCACGCTGAGGCCGCGTTCGGCCAGCTCCAGCGCGGTGTTCAGCCCGGAGAAGCCGCCGCCGACCACGCACACGTCCGCCGTCAGCTCGCCTTGCAGCGCCGGATGGTCAGGCTGCGGCAGGCTGCTGGCGGCGTAGTAAGAGGCAACGTGGGGTTGGCTCGCGAAGGTTCGGGCGCGGGCATTCATGGGCATCATCCAACGGCTGAGTGTCGAGAAAATTTGACGGAGCATAAGCCGCACGCCCGAGCACGGGCAACACTGGTCGGCCGTTGCTGTCTGGATCACGGCTTTTGCGGCACAATTGCCGCCTATTTCATGTGGGTTACCGTTTCGATGAGTTGCAATCGCCAGACCCTTCGCGACCTGCGTCAGCAGATCCCCACGTTCGACTGCGTGCCGGGCTGTCACGATTGCTGCGGGCCGGTGACGACCTCGCCGGAAGAAATGTCGCGACTGCCGCGCAAGACACGCGCCGAACAGGATGCGGCGATGGAAGAGCTGAACTGTGTGCACCTGGGGCCCAATGGTTGCACGGTGTATGGCGAGCGGCCGTTGATTTGTCGCTTGTTCGGTACCACCAAAACCCTGCCGTGCCCGAACGGGCGGGGGCCGGTGGAGCTGATTCATCCACGGGTGGAAAAGCAGATCTTCGAGTACATGGCTTCGAACCGGCAGGTGCTGGTTTAGCGCAATTGCTGGAACTGAGTCGACCCAATCGCTGGCAAGCCAGCTCCCACAGTGATCGTTGTCGTTCGCAGAATATCTGTTGACCACTGAACCTGTGGGAGCTGGCTTGCCAGCGATGGGGCCGGATCAGGCAGCACAAATCTCAGTCCGGAATCGGCAGGCTCAGGCTCTCCTTCACCTCTTCCATCACGATATAGCTTTTGGACTCACGCACATGCGGCAGCTTCAACAGAATGTCGCCCAACAGCTTGCGGTACGAAGCCATCTCGGAAATCCGCGCCTTCACCAGATAGTCGAAATCCCCTGACACCAGATGGCATTCCAGCACGTGCGGCAGTTTCAGCACCGCGCGGCGGAACTCCTCGAACGTGTCGCCGGATTTGTAGTCGAGGCTGATCTCGACGAACACCAGCAGGCTACCTTTCAAGTGCTGCGGATTCAGGCGGGCGTTGTAGCCCATGATGATTCCCTCACGCTCCAGCCGTCGCACCCGCTCAGTGCACGGCGTGGTGGACAAACCGACCTTCTCCCCGAGTTCGGTAAACGATATGCGCCCGTCTGCCTGCAGGATCCGCAAGATGTTGCGGTCGATCTTGTCCAGCTCACGTTTGGTCTGAGTGTTGGTACGCATAGGGGATGCGCCTCCGTGAAAAGGGTTTTTGCCGAGAATTGTCGCCAAATATAGGCGCTTATATAGTGAAATGCACTGGCCATTCTTTTTTACACTGCGCGCATCATTGCTCTAACAACAGACGTACGCGGCCCTGCCGCGATGAGGGATACAAAAATGCGCGTAATGGTCTTGGGTAGCGGCGTCATCGGTACCGCCAGTGCTTACTATCTGGCCCGTGCCGGGTTTGAAGTGGTGGTGGTCGACCGGCAGCCAGCCGTGGCCATGGAGACCAGTTTCGCCAACGCCGGCCAGGTGTCGCCGGGTTATGCCTCGCCGTGGGCCGCGCCGGGCGTGCCGCTCAAGGCCATCAAATGGCTGCTGCAGCGCCACGCGCCGCTGGCGATCAAGGCCACCGCTGACATTGACCAGTACCTGTGGATGGCGCAGATGCTGCGCAACTGCACTGCCAGCCGTTACGCGGTGAACAAGGAGCGCATGGTGCGTCTGTCCGAGTACAGCCGCGACTGCCTCGACGAACTGCGCGCCGAAACCGGCATCGCCTACGAAGGCCGCAGCCTGGGCACCACGCAACTGTTCCGCACCCAGGCGCAGCTGGATGGCGCCGCCAAAGACATCGCCGTGTTGAAAGAATCCGGCGTGCCGTTTGAAGTCCTTGACCGCGCCGGCATTGCCCGCGTCGAGCCGGCGCTGGCCAATGTCACCGATATCCTCGCCGGCGCTCTGCGTCTGCCGAACGACCAGACCGGCGACTGCCAGATGTTTACCACGCGCCTGGCGGAAATGGCCGTGAAACTCGGTGTGGAATTCCGCTTCGGCCAGGATATCCAGCGCCTCGACTACGCCGGCGACCGCATCAATGGCGTGTGGATCGACGGTAAGCTGGAAACCGCCGACCGCTATGTGCTGGCCCTCGGCAGCTACTCGCCGCAGTTGCTCAAGCCGCTGGGCATCAAGGCCCCGGTGTATCCGCTCAAGGGCTACTCGCTGACCGTGCCGATCACCAACCCGGACATGGCCCCGACTTCGACCATTCTCGACGAGACCTACAAGGTCGCGATCACCCGTTTCGACAACCGCATCCGCGTCGGCGGCATGGCGGAAATCGCCGGTTTTGACCTGTCGCTCAACCCGCGTCGGCGCGAAACCCTGGAGATGATCGTCAACGACCTTTATCCTCAGGGCGGCAATCTGGCCGAGGCGAGCTTCTGGACCGGTTTGCGTCCGACCACGCCGGACGGTACACCAATCGTGGGTGCCACACCGTTCAAGAACCTGTTCCTCAACACCGGTCACGGCACCCTGGGTTGGACCATGGCGTGCGGTTCCGGTCGTTTGCTGGCCGATCTGATGGCGAAGAAAAAGCCGCAGATCAGCGCCGAAGGCCTCGATATTTCCCGTTACGGCAACAAGCCTCAGGAGTCCGCAAAACATGGCAATCCAGCGCCAGCTCACCAATGAGCGCATGAGTCAGATCGTTACCCACAACGGCACCGTGTATCTGGCCGGTCAGGTCGGCGATGACTTCAACGCCGGGGTCGAACAGCAGACCCGCGACGTGCTCGCCAACATCGAGCGTTTGCTGGATCTGGCAGGGACTGACAAGCAGCATCTGCTGTCGGCGACGATCTACCTGAACGACATCGAGGCGCACTTTGCCGGGATGAACTCGGTGTGGGATCAGTGGCTGCCCAAAGGCGCCGCCCCGGCCCGCGCCACCGTCGAAGCGAAGATGGCCAAGCCGAGCATCCTGGTCGAGATTTCCATCGTCGCCGCGTTGCCGTAACCGTTTCAAAGATCCCTCTCCCGGCGCTGTTGGCGGTTCACGCCGTCAGCCAGCGCCGGTTTTTATTCCCATGACCGCCTAGAAGTCTGCCGCCATGCGTCCTGCCCGTGCCCTGATCGACCTAGAAGCCCTGCGCCACAACTACCGAATTGCCCGCGAAGTCACTGGCGCCAAGGCGCTGGCGGTGATCAAGGCTGATGCCTACGGGCACGGCGCGGTGCGTTGCGCCCAGGCGCTGGAAGCCGAGGCCGACGGGTTCGCCGTCGCCTGCATCGAAGAAGCACTGGAGCTGCGCGCGGCGGGCATCAAGGCCCCGGTGCTGTTGCTCGAAGGCATTTTCGAAGCCGATGAACTGGCGCTGATCGTCGAGCATGATTTCTGGTGCGTGGTGCATTCGTTGTGGCAGCTCGAAGCCATCGAGCAGGCGGCATTGAGCAAACCGATCACCGTGTGGTTGAAGCTCGATTCCGGGATGCACCGTGTGGGCCTGCATCCGAAGGATTACGCGGCGGCCTATCAGCGCCTGCTGGCCAGCGGCAAAGTGGCGAAGATCGTGCTGATGAGCCACTTCGCCCGCGCCGATGAGTTGCACGAGCAGAGCAGCGCCGATCAGGTCGCGGTGTTCGAAGCGGCGCGTCAGGGCCTGACGGCCGAAGTCAGCCTGCGCAACTCGCCAGCGGTGCTCGGTTGGCCGCAGATCCCCAGCGACTGGGTACGCCCGGGCATCATGCTCTATGGCGCCACCCCGTTCGAAGAAGCCAACGCCGTGGCCGAGCGCCTGCAACCGGTGATGACCCTCGAATCGAAAGTCATCTGCGTGCGTGAATTGCCCGCCGGCGAGCCGATCGGCTACGGCGCCAAATTCATTACCGACAAGCCGATGCGCATCGGCGTGGTGGCCATGGGGTATGCCGACGGCTACCCGCGTCAGGCACCGACCGGCACGCCAGTGCTGGTGGCCGGTAAACGCAGCCGGATTCTTGGCCGTGTGTCGATGGACATGCTGTGCATCGACCTCACTGAGGTGCCGGAAGCAGAACTCGGGTCGACCGTCGAGCTGTGGGGCAAAAACATCCTCGCCAGCGAAGTGGCGCAGTGGGCGGACACCATTCCGTACCAGATATTCTGCAACCTGCGTCGGGTGCCAAGGCTCTATTCCGAGGGTTGACGCCGCTGCGGGGGCCAAGTGTTGTAAATACTGAACGCTGTCGCCATGATAACGCTCAATATTCTTACAACATCAGGAGGCTCCCGCCTTGGACGTCGGTGAACGACTGCAATCGATCCGCAAGCTCAAAGGGCTTTCCCAGCGTGAACTCGCCAAACGCGCGGGCGTCACCAACAGCACCATTTCGATGATCGAAAAGAACAGCGTCAGCCCTTCGATCAGTTCGCTGAGGAAGGTACTGGGCGGGATTCCCATGTCCATGGTCGAGTTCTTTTCCGAAGAAATCCTGCAGGAAGTCCCGACCCAGATCGTCTACAAGGCCAACGAGCTGATCGACATCTCCGACGGCGCGGTGACCATGAAGCTGGTCGGCCGCGCGCACCCGAGCCGGGCCATCGCATTCCTCAACGAAATCTACCCGCCCGGCGCCGATACCGGCGAAGAAATGCTCACCCATGAAGGCGAGGAAACCGGGATTCTGGTGGAAGGTCGTCTGGAACTGGTGGTGGGGCTGGAAACTTTTATTCTCGAAGCCGGCGACAGCTACTATTTTGAAAGTACCAAGCCGCACCGTTTCCGTAATCCGTTCGACGCGCCTGCGCGACTAATCAGCGCAGCCACGCCGGCGAATTTTTAAACACAGAGGCGCCAGGCCATGACGGCGAAGGCATCCGAAGAGTTTTTCCACTGCGCGGTATAACCCCTTCGACTATGGGGTTGTTTCAGTGTGGCGGGCTACCCGCTATACTTGCGCCCGCCTGCGAACCGTGGCCGCAGGCGTGAATAGCCACCATTGAGGGTGAACGCGTGAACCTAATTATGAAAATGCTGGCCGCACCAGCAACCGTACTGGCCCTCTGGGCTGTCAGCGCTCAAGCTGCGACGAATGACGACATTGCCAAGCGCCTCGAGCCAGTGGGCCAGGTGTGCGTTCAGGGGCAGGAATGCAAAGGAATGGAAGTCGCTGCCTCTGCGGGCGGCGGCGGTGGTGCGAAGACCCCGGATGAAGTGATTGCAAAACATTGCAACGCTTGCCACGGCACTGGTTTGTTGGGCGCCCCGAAAATCGGTGACACCGCCGCCTGGAAAGACCGCGCCGATCATCAGGGCGGCCTCGACGGCATCCTGGCCAAAGCCATCACCGGCATCAACTCCATGCCACCCAAAGGCACCTGTGCCGATTGCTCGGATGACGAGTTGAAAGGCGCGATCCAGAAGATGTCCGGCCTGAAATAAGCCGCGCTTCTGACGAAAAAGACCGTCTTCGGACGGTTTTTTTGTGCCTGCGATTCGCGACGTGGGCTGTCCTTTGCAGCAAAGTCGAGGCAAGCTCGGTCTACCTCTATTCACGGAACGGGCAGGAGGCTACAGATGGTGCAGTTGTGTTCGATCGAACAGGCGGTGGACGAGGTGCTCGCACGCTTGCCGGCGCATATCCACATGGGCATGCCGCTGGGGCTGGGCAAGCCCAATCACTTCGTCAACGCGCTGTACCGGCGCATCAAGGGCCTGCCCGAACGGCAACTGACCATGTACACCGCGCTGTGCCTGGGGCGGCCGACGCTGGGCGACGGTCTGCAGAAGCGCTTCATCGAACCCTTCGTCGAGCGTGTATTCGGTGATTACCCCGAATTCGATTTCCTCACCGACCTGCGCCGCGACAGCTTGCCCGCCAACATCCGCATCGAACAGTTCTTCATGCAGCCCGGCAGCCTGCTCAACAGCGCGCCGGCCCAGCAGGATTACGTCAGCAGCAACTACAGCCACGCCGCCCGCGACATCAATGCCGCCGGCCTCAATCTGGTGGCGCAGTTACTTGCCAGCAGCAGCGAACATCCCGATCGGTTGAGCCTGAGCTGCAACCCGGACATCACCCTCGACCTGCTGCCGATGATCGCCAAGCGCCGTGATGCCGGGGAGACCATTCTGCTGGTGGGTCAGGTGCACACCGACCTGCCGTACATGCCCGGCGATGCCGAAGTCGATATCGACACCTTCGACCTGCTGATCGACGCGAAGGACAGCAGCACGCTGTTTTCCACGCCGAACATGCCGGTGGGCTTTCAGGATCATTTCATCGGTTTGCACGCCAGCACGCTGGTGCGCGACGGCGGCACCTTGCAGATCGGCATCGGCTCGATGGGCGATGCGCTGACCGCCGCACTGCTGGCACGGCAGGCGGACAACGCCGGTTATCAGGCCCTGCTCAATGACATCAATCTCAGCCAGTGGGCGCAGTTGATCGAACGCGAGGGCGGCACCACGCCATTCGCCAAAGGCCTGTATGGCTGCAGTGAGATGTTCGTCAATGGTTTGCTGGTGCTGGCCGATGCCGGGATCATCCGGCGCAAAGTCTACCCCGACATGCAGACTCAGGAGCAGGCCAACGCCGGCACCCTCGATGAAGCGGCGCAGACCGATGGCATCTCGGTGCACGGTGGCTTCTTCCTCGGCCCGCGCAGTTTCTACGAGCGCCTGCGCGAGTTACCGCAGAGCAAGCGCCTCGAATTCAACATGACCCGCATCAGCTACATCAACGAGCTGTACGGTCAGGAAGAGCTCAAGCGCTTGCAGCGCCTCGATGCCCGGTTCATCAACACCGTATTCACCATGACCCTGATGGGCGCGGGTGTGGCCGATCAACTGGAAGACGGGCGGGTGCTCAGCGGGGTTGGCGGGCAATACAACTTCGTCGCCCAAGGCCACGCGCTGCACGATGCGCGCTCGATTCTGATCCTGCGCAGCTGGCGCGAGTCCGGCGGCGAGGTCAGTTCGAACATTGTCTGGGAGTACGGCCACTGCACGATTCCACGGCACCTGCGTGACATCGTGGTCACCGAGTACGGCATCGCCGACCTGCGCGGCAAGTCCGATGCGGTAGTGATCGAGTCGTTGCTCAATATCAGCGATTCACGCTTCCAGTCGGGGTTGATCGAGCAGGCACAAAAGGTCGGCAAGCTGCCGAAGGACTTCCGCCTCGATCCGCGATTTGCCGACAACACCCCGCAACGCTTGCAGGCCATCGCCGCAAAGCATCCGAACCTGTTTCCGGAGTATCCGCTGGGTTGTGATTTCACCGCGATCGAGCGCGATCTGTTGCGAGCGCTGAACTGGCTGAAAAGTAAGTTCAAGCTGAGTGAGATATTGGAGCTGGGCAAGGCTGCGCTGGATGCGCCGGAGGCTGCGTTGTATCCCGAGCATCTGGAGCGGATGCAGCTGACCAGCCCGGAAGGCCTGAAAGAAGACCTGTTCCAGCGCCTGCTGCTCACCGGCCTGAAGGCCACCGCGCAATAAAAAACGACAAAAAACTGTGGGAGCGGGCTTGCCCGCGATGGCGGTGTATCAGTCAACGTGGATGTTGAAGGATAGGTCGCCATCGCTGGCAAGCCAGCTCCCACAGGAATTGCGGTGTATTCGCGTCTTTCAGCCGTTACTCGATGAAGGTGACGACACCATCCTTCAGCGACTTCACGCGAGCCAGCGATTCAACGCGATAGCCCTGCGAGTCCAGCTCGGCACGCCCACCCTGGAATGACTTCTCGATCACGATGCCCAGACCGGCAACCGTGGCGCCAGCCTGTTTGATGATCGAGATCAGCGCCTGCGAAGCCTTACCGTTGGCCAGGAAGTCGTCGATGATCAGCACGCGGTCGCTGCTGGTCAGGTGACGCGGGGAGATGGCCACGGTGCTTTCGGTCTTCTTGGTGAACGAGTAAACGGTCGCCGACAGCAGGTTTTCGGTCAGGGTCAGGGACTGTTGCTTGCGGGCGAAGATCACCGGCACGCCGAGGTTCAGACCGGTCATGATCGCCGGGGCAATGCCCGAGGCTTCGATGGTGACGATCTTGGTGATGCCCGAATCCTTGAACAGCGTGGCGAATTCGTCGCCGATCAGCTTCATCAGGGCCGGGTCGATCTGGTGGTTCAGGAAGGCGTCGACCTTCAGGACCTGGTCGGAAAGCACGATGCCTTGTTCGCGGATTTTCTGGTGCAATGCTTCCATGAAGCTGTCCTCATTTGGCGCTTTGTGCGCCGAAGGTCTAGTAAAAAGTGGTCAATTCTAGCGCTTTAACATCGCGCGTATATCAGCCAGTGCGCTGTTGCCCCGCACGGCTTTGACTTCGGTCGGTGTGTCGTCGTTGCCTTCCCACGCCAGATCGTCCGGCGGCAGTTCATCGAGGAAGCGGCTGGGCGCGCAATCGATGATCTCGCCGTACTGTTTGCGTTTGGCAGCGAAGGTGAAGGCCAGGGTCTGACGCGCGCGGGTGATGCCCACGTAGGCCAGGCGGCGTTCCTCTTCGATGGTGTCGGCTTCGATGCTGGAGCGGTGCGGAAGGATTTCCTCTTCCATGCCCATGATGAACACGTAAGGGAATTCCAGGCCCTTGGACGCATGCAGGGTCATCATCTGCACGCCTTCGGCGCCGTCCTCTTCTTCCTGCTGACGCTCGAGCATGTCGCGCAGGACCAGTTTGCCGATGGCGTCTTCGACGGTCATCTCGCCGTCTTCGTCTTTTTCCAGGGTGTTCTTCAAGGCCTCGATCAGGAACCAGACGTTGCTCATCCGGTAGTCCGCAGCCTTGTCGCTGGAACTGTTGGTACGCAGCCAGTTCTCGTAGTCGATGTCCATGACCATGCTGCGCAGGGCCGAGATCGGGTCTTCGCCGGCGCACTGTTCACGGACCTTGTCCATAAAGCGTTTGAAGCGCGACAGGCGATCGGTGAAGCGGCTGTCCAGATGCTCGCCCAGACCGATTTCGTCAGTGGCGGCGTACATCGAGATCTTGCGTTCGGTGGCGTAGTTGCCGAGTTTTTCCAGGGTCGTGGAGCCGATTTCCCGACGCGGCACGTTGATCACCCGCAGGAAGGCGTTGTCGTCATCCGGGTTCACGATCAGGCGGAAGTAGGCCATCAGGTCCTTCACTTCCTGACGCCCGAAGAAACTGTTGCCGCCGCTCAGGCGATACGGCACTTGGTGATGCTGCAACTTCAGTTCGATCAGCTTGGCCTGGTAGTTGCCGCGATAGAGAATCGCAAAATCGCTGTACGGGCGGTCGGTACGCAAGTGCAGGCTGAGGATTTCCATGGCCACGCGCTCGGCTTCGGCGTCCTCGTTGCGGCAGCGGATCACGCGGATCTCGTCGCCGTGGCCCATCTCACTCCACAGCTGCTTTTCGAATTCGTGCGGGTTGTTCGAGATCAGCACGTTGGCGCAGCGCAGGATGCGGCTGGTGGAGCGGTAGTTCTGCTCCAGCATCACCACTTTCAGCGACGGATAGTCGTCCTTGAGCAGCATCAGGTTTTCCGGCCGCGCGCCGCGCCAGGCGTAGATCGACTGGTCGTCGTCGCCCACCACGGTGAACTGGTTGCGCTTGCCGATCAGCATCTTCACCAGCAAGTACTGGCTGGCGTTGGTGTCCTGGTATTCGTCGACCAGCAGGTAACGCACCTTGTTCTGCCACTTTTCGAGAATGTCGGCGTGCTCTTCGAAGAGCTTTACCGGCAGCAGGATCAGGTCGTCGAAGTCCACCGCGTTGAACGCTTTGAGTGTGCGCTGGTAGTGGGTGTAAACGATGGCAGCGGTCTGTTCCTTGGGATTGCGCGCGTTTTCCAGCGCCTGGGCCGGCAGGATCAGGTCGTTTTTCCAGGCGCCGATCATGTTCTTGATCTCGTCGACGCCGTCGTCGCCTGCGTATTCCTTTTGCATGATGTCGGTCATCAGGGCTTTGACGTCGGTCTCGTCGAAGATCGAGAAACCGGGTTTGTAGCCCAGCCGCGCATGCTCCTTGCGGATGATGTTCAGGCCCAGGTTGTGGAAGGTGCAGACCGTCAGGCCGCGACCTTCACCGGCACGCAGCAGGGTGCCGACCCGCTCCTTCATCTCGCGCGCAGCCTTGTTGGTAAAGGTCATGGCGACAATGTACTGGGCGCGGATGCCGCAGTTCTGGATCAGGTGCGCAATCTTGCGGGTGATCACGCTGGTCTTGCCGGAGCCAGCGCCGGCGAGCACCAATAGAGGGCCGCCGACGTAGTTCACGGCTTCTTGCTGCCGGGGATTGAGTCGGGACATACGAAAATTCGGGAGTCGTTGACGAAATGGGCCGGCATTTTAACAGGCTCAGCGATTTGTGCTGCTCTCTCCGACTTGTGACGCACCACGCGATTCAAATTTGCCGGTTTTGTTACTTTCGCGGAGGATACACGGTGATTTTGCGGCTAATGTTCTCATTCGTGACACAAAATAACGTTCTGATAATCGTTGTCATTGAACATCGCAACGGCATAATGCCCCGCCCACATCATTGCAGAGTCTAGGGAGCTAGCTTGTCTACGCCTGTCGAACCCTTGCGTTTGCTGCTACTGGCCGAAGAGCCAGCGTGGACAGCGTTATTGCGCGAGTGTCTGGCTCCGATGGGGAGCGCGGCGGTGCTGATCAGCGCGCCGAGCTGGGAGTCGGTCAGCAGTCTGTTCGAAGACAATCGCCACGCGGTGTTATTGACCGTTCCCGCGTTGCAGCCGGCCCCGGGCCGTTGCAGCCTGCCGACGGTGTTGCTGCTGGAGCACGAACCCGCCACTGCGCCGGTGGGTGTCAGTGACTGGCTGGTGTTTGACGCGCTTGACGCCGGCATGCTGCGCCGCTGCCTGCGCCACGTGCGTGAACGCGGCGTGCTGGAAAACACCCTGCAACGCCTGGCCGAACAGGATCCGCTGACCGGCATCGCCAACCGTCAGGGCTTCCAGACCCTGCTCGCGGCGCGTCTGGCGGAAAACGACGGCCGTGGCCTGGCCCTCGGGCATCTCGATCTCGACAACTTCCGCCACGCCAACGACGCCCTCGGCCATCAGGCCGGCGACCGGCTGATCCTGCAGGTCGTTGCGCGGCTGAAAAGCCAGCTCGAGGCCGGTGATCAACTGGCGCGGCTGGGCAGCGACGAATTTGCCTTGCTGATCGACACTCGCCGTGCGCCACAACGCGCCGAGTGGATGGCCGAACGCATCACCGAAGCCTTGTCCGAGCCGTATTGGGTCGATGGCGAAAGCCTGTTGATCGGCTCCAGCCTCGGCATCGCCCATGCCCGCGCACAAGGTGGCGCCGATCCGCTGATGTGGCATGCGCACATCGCCATGCAGCAGGCCAAGAGCACCCAGGGCTGCACGTTCCATATCTTCAACGAACGCATCAATCGCAACGCGCGGAGCATGGCCGACCTCGAAAGCGAACTGCGCCGGGCCTTGCGTCGTGATGAGCTGGAGTTGCACTACCAGCCACGGCTGAATCTGGCGGACGGGCAAATCGTCGGCCTCGAAGCGCTGGTACGCTGGCGTCATGGCGAGCGTGGTCTGCTGCCGCCGAGCGAATTCGTGCCGCTGGCTGAACAAAGCGGTTTGATCGTGCCGCTGGGTTACTGGGTGATTTCCCGCGCCCTGCGTGACATGCAGGCGCTGCGCGAGCGCGGGCTGCCTGCGCTGCACATGGCAATCAACCTGTCATTCCGCCAGTTTCAGGACAGTCAGTTGCTGCCGACGCTCAGTCGGCTGATTGCCGAGCGTGGGGTCGAGGCGCAGTGGCTGGAATTCGAACTCACCGAAACCGCCGTGATGCGCCGCAGCGATCTGGTCAAACAGACCATGGATGCCCTCGGCCGCCTCGGCGTGCGCTTCTCGCTGGATGACTTCGGCACCGGGTTCTCATCGTTCGTGCACCTCAACAGCCTGCCGATCACCTTGCTGAAGATCGACAAGAGCTTCGTCGGCGGCATGGAGCAGCGCGAAGAGAACCGCAAACTGGTGCACGCAATGATCAACCTCGCGCACAACCTGCATCTGGAAGTGGTGGCCGAAGGCGTGGAAACACCGGAACAGCTGGAGTTGTTGCGCGGCTTTGGCTGCGACCAGGTGCAGGGGTATCTGATCAGCCGGCCGTTGCCGTTGGCGGAGTTGGTTGAGTACCTGACGTTTGGCTCAAGCCAGCAGGTTTCTGTGGAGGCCGTTTAAAAGATCGCAGCCTGCGGCAGCTCCTACACAAATCCCTGTAGGAGCTGCCGAAGGCTGCGATCTTTTGATCCTAATCTGCGCGAACGGCCTCAAACCTCTGTGACACAGGCTCCAGCCGGATCATCCGCTTCATCTTCCATTCAAACGCCAGCGTCAGGCTCACCGCCGCACACGCCAGCCCCAGCGCCAGCCCCCACCAGACGCCCGTTGGCCCCCAATGCAGGTGAAACGCCATCCACCACGCCGCCGGCGCGCCGATCAGCCAATAGCAACCGAGGCCGACCAGAAACGTGGTTTTAGCGTCCTTGAGTCCACGGATACAGCCCATGGCAATCGTCTGTGTACCATCGAACAGCTCAAACCATGCCGCCACCGCCAGCAGGCTCACCGCCAGGCGGATCACCTCGGCAAACGCCGGGTCGTGGTGATCGAGGAACAACCCGACCAGTTGATTCGGCAACAGCCAGAACACCATGGCGAAACCCAGCATCACCACTGCGCCGAAGACGATGCCGACCCGGCCGGACATGCGTGCATCGCTCAGTTGCCCGGCGCCGTAGTGCTGGCCGACGCGCATGGTGATCGCGTAGGACATCCCCGCCGGCACCATGAACGCTACCGAAACGATCTGCAGGGCAATCTGGTGTGCGCCCAGTTGCGTGCTGCCCATGGTACCCATGCACAGCGCGGCGAAGGCGAACAAACCGACCTCCACGGCATAGGTGCCGCCAATCGGCAGGCCGAGTCGCCACAGTTCTTTCAGATACTGACGATTTGGCCGCGACAGGCCGGCGCGCAACGGGTAAGCGTCGTAGGCCGGGTGCCGACGGATGTGCCAGGCCAGCGCCAGCGCCATGCAGTTGGCAACGATTGCCGTGACCAGGCCGATGCCGGTCAGCCCCAGTTTCGGCAGGCCGAACAGGCCGGTGATCAGCGCGTAATTGAGCAGGAAGTTGGCCACAGTGCCGCCCAGGCTGATGACCATTACCGGCGTCGCCCGGCCGATCGCACTGGTAAAGCCGCGCAGGGCCATGAAGCTCAGATAGCCGGGCAGGGCAAAGGGCAGGGCGATGAGGAATTGCCCGGCGGCATGGACATTGGTTTCGGTTTGGCCGAACAGCAGTAACACCGGTTTCAGATTCCACAGCAGCAGACCGGCGCCCAGCGCCATCAGCCATGCCAGCCATAATCCGGCCTGAGTCAGGCGGGCCGCGCCGATGATGTCGCCGGCGCCCTGCCGGATCGCCACCAGGGTGCCGACCGCTGCGATCACGCCGATGCAGAAAATCGACACGAACGAATAACTTGCCGCGCCCAGTCCGCCACCGGCCAGCGCTTCGGGACTCAGGCGCGCCATCATCAGCGTGTCGGTCAGCACCATCAGCATGTGCGCCAACTGTGAAGCAATCAACGGCCCCGCCAGCCGCAGGATGGCCCAGAGTTCGGTACGCACAGGATGCTGCATGGTCATCACCACCCATTTATCAAAGGGAACACGAGACCGTCGATTCTCGGCGCTTGGCAGGGTTTGCACAAAAGGATAAAAAGGATGGGTGGCATGATTAAAACTCATCATGAGAACACCCCGTCGGGTTGACCGGATGCCGCTAGAGGAGCTTTGTGTATGTCCCGTCGTCTTCCACCCTTGTATGCCCTGCGCGCATTCGAAGCGGCGGCGCGGCACAGCTCGTTCACTCGGGCGGCCGAGGAGTTGTCGATCACCCAGAGTGCCGTCAGCCGGCACATCAAGACGCTGGAAGAGCATTTCGCCTGCAAGCTGTTTCACCGCAGCGGACGCAACCTGCAACTGACGGAATCGGCGCGGATGTTGTTGCCCGGCATTCGCGAGGGCTTTGCAGCCCTTGAGCGCGCCTGCAACACCTTGCGCGCCGAGGACGACATCCTGCGCATGAAAGCGCCATCGACCCTGACCATGCGCTGGCTGCTGGCGCGACTCAGTCGTTTCCGCCATCTGCAACCGGGTAACGAAGTGCAATTGACCAGTGCGTGGATGGACGTGGATTCGGTGGATTTCAACAATGAGCCATTCGATTGCGCGGTACTGCTCAGTGACGGGCACTTCCCGCCGGACTGGGAGGCCAGCCTGCTGTTTACCGAAGAACTGATCCCGGTCGGCGCGCCGAACCTGCTGAACGATCAACCCTGGGACGTGGCGCGGCTGGCCTCCACCGAGTTGCTGCACCCGACCCCGGACCGGCGTGACTGGCGCAGTTGGCTGGAGCATATGGGGCTGTCCGATCAGGTCTCGCTCAAGGGTGGGCAGGTGTTCGATACCCTCGAACTGGGCATGATCGCTGCCGCCCGTGGCTATGGGGTATCGATGGGGGATCTGCTGATGGTCGCCGAGGATGTGGCGCAGGGCCGCTTGAGCCTGCCGTGGCCGACTGCCGTCGCCAGTGGCCTGAATTACTACCTGGTATGGCCGAAAACCCGTCCGGGAGGTGAACGTTTGCGCCGTCTCAGTGATTTTCTGCAAGGCGAAGTGCGCGCCATGGTGCTGCCGCAGGTCAAGCGCTTGAGCTGAAACGTTAGAGCCGCCACAATGCCGGCCTTGCGCCATAACCCCGCTATTTACTCAAGTATTCGGTTTAACCGCCGAAAATGAGCATGTGGGACCGTCGTGCCGGTCTCCACGATTCCACCCCCATTATTAGAATTTTCCGAGCAGGTGCTGCGATCAAGGAGGATCCGGTGGCTCGGCCAGGAGCTGTTCATGTCTCAACCTCGCGCTCGGATCGCTTCGCAGCTGGGCCTCGCGCTCGCTGTGATATTGGCGATCGTCATCAGCGGCAGTACGGTATTCGCCCTGCGTTCGCTGGATTCCGCCAATCTCGCCACCCGTGAAGAACACCTCGCCAGTGAGGCGAGGCTGCTGGCTGACCAGTTGAGCACCTTCCACGGCACGCTGCGCGAGAGCACGCAGCGCCTGAGCGGGTTGTTTGAGAAGCGTTTCAGCGCGGGCCTGAGCATTCACCCGGATGAACCGGTGAACGTCGCCGGCACCCAGACCCCGGGCCTGCACCTGGGCAGTGAAGTGCTGAACAACAACTTCAAGGAAGTCGACGAGTTCAAGCAGATGACCGCTGGTGTCGCCACGCTGTTCGTGCGCAGCGGCGAAGATTTCGTGCGCGTCAGCACCTCGCTGACCAAACAGGACGGCACGCGCGCCATCGGCACTTTGCTCGATCATGCGCACCCCGCCTATGCCAGGTTGATGGCGGGGCAGGGCTACGTCGGCCGTGCCTTGTTGTTCGATCGTTCCTACATGACCCAATACACCCCGGTGCGCGACAGCAGCGGCAAGGTGATTGCGGTGTTGTTCGTTGGTTTTGACTACACCGATGCGCAGAACGCCCAGTTTGCCAATCTCAAGCGTTTCCGCATCGGCCAGACTGGTTCGTTGGCGCTGCTGGATGAGCAGAATAAATGGCTGGTGGCGCCGGCCGGCGTGCAAGCGCTGGATCAGGCCGTTCCGGTGATCAAGGGGCTGGCGGCGAAACCGGGCAAGGGTGAGTTCTGGAGCGACACCTCTGAAGACTTTTACAGCATTGCTGTTCCGTTCGAGGGCGGGCCTTGGTCGGTGGTGGCGAGCATGCCGAAAACCGAGATCCGCGCGGTGACCTGGAGTGTCGGTACGCAACTGGCTATCGGCAGTCTGCTGGCGATGTTGTTGGCGGTCGGTTCGGTGGTCTGGCTGCTGCGCAGCAAACTGGCGCCATTGAGCGATCTGGTACGTCAGGCCGAAGCCTTGGGCGCCGGTGATCTGAGCGTGCGCCTGAACGTGTCGAGCAATGACGAGATCGGCCAGCTGTCCCGCGCGTTCAACCAGATGAGCCAGGCGCTGTCGACCATGGTCGAGCACATCCGCCGCGCCTCGCAAGAGGTCAACAGCCGCGCCCAGGCGCTGTCCGGTTTGTCCGGCGGTGCGTACGAAGGTATGGAACAACAATCGGGTGAAATCACCAGCATGGCCGGCGCGGTGGAAGAGTTCAGCGCCACTTCGCTGAACATTGCCGACAACATGGGCGCGACTCAGCGTCTGGCGCAGGAAAATGCCCAGCAAACGCAGATCGGTCGCAGCTCGATGGAAGAAGCTTCGTCCTCGCTGGAGCAAATCGCTGGCGCGCTGAACACCACGGCGTCCGTGATCAACACGCTGGGTCAACGCTCTCAGGAAATTGGCGGCATCGTCAGTGTGATCACTTCGATTGCCGAACAGACCAACCTGCTGGCGCTCAACGCGGCGATTGAAGCGGCGCGGGCCGGTGAACAGGGCCGTGGTTTTGCCGTGGTGGCTGATGAAGTGCGTAACCTGGCGTCGCGCACCCGTCAGGCGACCGATGAAATTTCCGGGATGATCCACAGCATCCAGCAGGAAACCGGCAACGCCATCAGCACCATGGAACAGGGCAATGTGCTGATGCAGGAAGGCCTGTCGCGCAACGCCAATGTGGCTTCGGCGCTGGCGCGGATCGATGAACAGAGCCGTTCGGCAGGGCAGCAGTTTGCGGCGATTACCACGGCGACGCAGGAGCAGAGCAGCACGGCGACGCTGCTCAGCAGCAATCTGCAGAGTATTGCGCTGGCCAACAGCGAGCAGCGTGAAGTGGTTTCCAACCTCGCGGTCACCGCCAAAGAGCTTGAAAAGCTGGCGGCGGATCTGCGTTCCGAGGTTGATCGCTTCCGTTGATTCGGCCTTGATATAGCTTTCGCGAGCAGGCTCGCTCCCACAGTTTCCGGGGTCGCTCATAAATCGTTTGAGCACCCGAATACTCTGTGGGAGCGAGCCTGCTCGCGAATGCAACGCCGCCGATCCATGGCAAATCACTCTATATGTCTCTCATCTTTTCTTGCTGAAACGTTTCCGCAGCGCTATAAAAATGGCACAACTCCAATAAAGGCTGCTGCCATGACCCCGCTCAAACTCGCCGTTGCACTCGGCGTACTCTCTGCTGCTTCCCACGCCATGGCCTGGGATTACGTACTCCTCGATACCAACAAACCCGCGCAAAACTGGACAATCACCAGTGAGCAGCTCGGGGTGAAAACCGACAAGGCTTTCTCCGTGAGTCTGCGAACCTTGCACGGCGGACGACAGGAAGGTGTCAGCATCGTCGATATCGATAACGGCATTATGAAACTCTCGGTGGTGCCAACCCGTGGCATGAATGTCCTGCAGGCCTCCGTCGGTAATGTACGCATGGGTTGGGATTCGCCGGTCAAGGACGTGGTCAACCCGGCCTTCATCGAACTCAATGGGCGCGGAGGTCTGGGCTGGCTGGAAGGCTTCAATGAACTGGTGACCCGCTGCGGTTACGAATGGGTCGGCCATCCCGGCATGGACAATGGCGAGTTGCTGACCCTGCACGGCCGCGCTGCCAATATCCCGGCCAGCAGCGTCACGCTGCACATTGATGAAAAACCGCCCTACGCCATCAGCCTGCGCGGCGAACTGAAAGAGCAGGCGTTCAAGAAAGTCGACTTTTCGGTGATGACCGAGCTTGTCACTGAGCCCGGCAGCACCCGTTTTGCCCTTAACGATACGCTGACCAATAACGGCGATTATCCGAAGGAATACCAGGCGCTGTACCACAGCAATTTCAGCACGCCATTCCTCGAGCAGGGCGCGCGGTTCGCAGCACCGGTGAAACAGGTCTCGCCCTTCAACGACAAGGCCAAAGCCGAGTTGGCGGACTGGCAGACCTATCGCGGGCCGACCAAGGACTATGACGAAACCGTCTACAACGTCATACCTTACGCCGACGCCAAAGGCGAAACCTTGACCGTGCTGCATGACAAGGCTGGCAGCCTCGGTGTCTCCGTCGGCTTCAATACCCGGCAGCTGCCGGTATTTTCTCTGTGGAAAAACACCGACACCCAAGGGCAGGGCTATGTCACGGGCCTTGAGCCGGGAACCAGTTTTTCCTACAACCGCCGCTATCAGCGTCCGCTGAACCTGGTACCGACCATTGCGCCAAAGGCCAGCCAACAGTTTCAGATCAGCTACAGCCTGCTGGCAGACAAAAGCGCTGTGGATAACGCATTGAAGCGCGTGACCGAGATTCAGGCCGGGCGCGAAACCGAAGTACGGCAGGCGCCGCTGGTGGATTTGACCGAGCATTAAGGCATTGCCGGGCGGTATTGCAGCGCCTCCGCCAAGTGCTCACGCTTGATCGCATCCACTTGCTCAAGGTCCGCCAGTGTGCGCGCAACCTTGAGCAAGCGATGTGCCGAACGCAGTGAGAGTGTCAGCCGTTCACAGGCTGACTCGAGCCATTTCTCATCGGCTGTGGATAACTGGCAGTGCCGCTTGAGCTCCGGTAGATCAAGAAAGGCGTTGGCACAACACTGGCGCTTTTGCTGGCGTTCTCGTGCCTCGGCCACCACGGCTGCCGCACTGGCACTGTCCTCGCCCGGTTTGACCAATGGATTCAACGCCGTTGCCTCCCGCGCCACCGTCAGGTGCAGATCGATCCGATCCAGCAACGGCCCCGAGAGCTTGTTACGGTAGCGCTGCACCATGTCTGGTGTACACGAACACTTGCCGCTCGGTTCGCCCAGATATCCACAAGGGCAGGGGTTCATCGCTGCTACCAACTGAAAGCGCGCGGGGAATCGCACGCGATCCTTGGCTCTGGCGATCACGATATATCCGGATTCCAGAGGTTCGCGCAGTACCTCCAACACCTTGCGATCAAATTCCGGAAGCTCGTCGAGAAACAGCACGCCGTGGTGGGCGAGGGTGATTTCGCCGGGTTGTGGTTTCGAGCTGCCACCGACCAGCGCCGGCCCCGATGCAGAATGGTGCGGTTGACGGAATGGACGCTGCGGCCAATGAGTCAGCGGCACGCCGCTGGCGACCGATTGAATCGCCGCCACTTCCAGCGCTTCGGATTCGGACAGGGGCGGCAGCAGGCCTGGCAGGCGACTCGCCAGCAACGTTTTGCCAGTGCCCGGTGGCCCGCTGAACAACAGGTTGTGCGCGCCTGCCGCGGCAATCAGCAGCGCCCGTTTGGCGGCCATCTGCCCTTGCACTTCGTTGAGGTCGGGATAAGGTTTCGCCGCGTGGATCAGCCCGTCCGAGACATAAGGCTCGACCGGAGTATGTCCGTTGAAATGCGCCACGGCTTCCAGCAGATGATCCACCGCAAACACTTTCAGGCCAGAAGCCAGACAGGCCTCCTCGGCATTCGCCCGCGGCACCACCAGGGCCCGCCCGGCCTTGCGCGCCGCCAGCGCCGCTGGCAACACCCCGCGCACCGGCCGCACCGCGCCGGACAGCGCCAGTTCACCGAGGCATTCCACCTCATCCAGCGTGAGACACGGCACCTGCACACTTGCCGACAGAATCCCCAAGGCAATCGCCAGATCGAACCGCCCGCCGTCCTTGGGCAAATCCGCCGGCGCCAGATTCAGGGTGATCCGCCGCGCCGGAAACTGCAGCCCGGAATTGATGATCGCGCTGCGCACCCGATCCTTGCTCTCCTTCACCGCCGCCTCGGGCAGGCCGACCATGGTCAGCGACGGCAGGCCGTTGGCCAGATGAACTTCGACGGTAACGGCAGGTGCATCCACGCCTATCTGGGCGCGACTGTGGACGATGGACAGGGACATGGTCGTTCCTTGAGCTGAATCGGGGGCCGCTTCCTGCGGGTTTTTGAAGGGTAGTCGGGGAAAGGGGAGCTGGCGCGCGCGAACTTTCACTGGATGTTGCGGGAGGAGGTCAACCAATTTCGAGGCGAAAAAAAACCGCCTTGAGTAGACGGTTTTCAGTTTGCAGGCTTCGGTGAGGCCAAGGCCTGCGTATCCTTTGCGGACACACTCGTGTATGTGCAGGTTATGCACGTTTTCACGTTGACGCAAGCACCGACATCATTTGTCCAAAGTCAATATCACCTTGAAATGATTGACTCATTAAGGTGTGAAACATTGCTTAATCACTTGATACAACTTGTTTAAGTCCCCTTCGAACTACCGGCATAACATCCCCGGCGACGATGCCCACTCCTCGAGTTTTCGTGAAGTGTGGTCGGGAGCTAAAGATTTCATGTTCCTCGACACGGTATGAGACCCGTGCCGGTGCTGTTTTTGGGGAACCCACACCCGGCCGCCTTGGCGGACACACTCGTGTGTAGTCCCGAAGATGTTCGTACGCCGGAAAGTGCATCGGAGGTTTGGCCCCACGCAAGGAGGGCCAAAGTATGTCCAAGTTTCTTAAACATAGGTGGCGCCTCGTCAGAATCGCGTTATGGGCTTTTCGCCTGTACGAGTTTCTGCGAGACCGTTGGAATAATTCGTTGTAGAGGATTGATCTGACGGAAACCGCTCCTGCCTCGGCGGGGGCGGTTTGATGTCTATTCGCAAACTTGAAGGCGTCTCGGCCCGGCGGCTGCAGTCTTACTCGGCCGGCGGCGTCAGCCTGGCTTCCAGTTCTGCGACTTTGGCTTCAAGGCTTTCAAGGCGGGCGCGAGTTCGAGCCAGGACGACCATCTGGCTATCGAATTCTTCACGGCTCACCAGATCCAGTTTGCTGAAAGCACTTTGCAGCAGCATCTTGAACTGGCTTTCGATTTCGGCTTTTGGCAGCGGGGTGTCGCCGCTGAACAGGCGGGAGGCAGTGCCGCTCAGGGCGTCGAGGAAGTCTTTGGGCGCGAGCATGGAATGTGTCCTGTAAACAGTGGCGCGCAGTGTATCACGCAGTGTCTATAGTCATTGACGCAGGCACGGATGCACGCTTTTCGCGCAAGCGGACGGACGGCAGCGCACCGTTGTTGTGCGTAACCGTCGGGCGTTTTTCGTGCAAACGCCTGTGGCAGCGGCCAAAGGATTGAAATCAGAGGAATTTGGCGAGATGGCAAGCTTTCTGCTTAGTCGGTAGTGACCCATGCACTGATGCAGTCGCTGTGACGAATGCAGTGCGGCAGGCGGAGCGGGGAGTTTCGCCGGCAGCGGTTAGCTGGCGTCAGTCGGGCAGGCAAGGCCGACGATGCGTTACAAAGCCAGGCACTGCGCTTAGACTTGAGTCGGGTTTGTTTTCCTGGGGCAAGTCCACCAATTCGGGAGAGAGTTTCATGAAGCTAGTCACTGCCATCATCAAGCCGTTCAAGTTGGACGACGTGCGCGAGTCGCTGTCCGAAATCGGCGTGCAGGGCATTACCGTTACTGAAGTCAAAGGCTTCGGCCGGCAGAAGGGTCACACCGAGCTGTATCGCGGCGCGGAATATGTGGTCGATTTTCTGCCCAAGGTGAAAATCGACGTGGCCATCGACGACAAGGATCTGGATCGGGTTATCGAGGCGATAACCAAAGCGGCCAACACCGGCAAGATCGGTGACGGCAAGATCTTCGTGGTCAATCTGGAACAGGCGATTCGCATCCGTACCGGCGAAACCGATACCGACGCGATCTAAGCGCCGCCACAAACCCAACGCCCCAGGAGAAAACAATATGACTCTGCGTAAATTCGCAGGGCTAGGAGCCCTGTTGTCCATCGTAATGCCCGGCCTTGCAATGGCGGCAGACGAAGTGGCGGCCCCGGTCCTCAATTCCGGCGATACCGCCTGGATGCTCACCTCGACAGCCCTCGTGCTGTTCATGACCATCCCGGGCCTGGCGCTGTTCTACGGCGGCATGGTCCGCTCGAAAAACATTCTTTCCGTGATGATGCAATGCTTCGCCATTACCGGTCTGATCAGCATCCTGTGGGTCATTTATGGCTACAGCATTGCGTTCGACACCACCGGCATGGAGCAGGGCGTCGTCAACTTCAACTCGTTCTTCGGCGGCATGGGCAAGGCGTTCCTCGCCGGTGTCACGCCTTCGAGCCTGACCGGCCCGGCGGCGCTGTTCCCTGAGGCGGTGTTCATCACCTTCCAGATGACCTTCGCGATCATTACCCCGGCGCTGATCGTCGGTGCGTTCGCCGAGCGGATGAAGTTTTCCGCGATGCTGATCTTCATGGGCATCTGGTTCACCCTGGTCTATGCACCGATCGCGCACATGGTCTGGTCCGGTAACGGCGGCCTGATGTGGGACTGGGGTGTACTCGACTTCGCGGGTGGCACGGTGGTGCACATCAACGCCGGTGTGGCCGGTCTGATCGCCTGCCTGGTATTGGGCAAGCGTAAAGGCTTCCCGACTACCCCGATGGCGCCGCACAACCTCGGTTACACCCTGATGGGCGCGGCGATGCTGTGGGTCGGCTGGTTCGGTTTCAACGCCGGTTCCGCTGCAGCGGCCAACGGCACTGCCGGCATGGCGATGCTGGTTACTCAGATTGCAACCGCTGCGGCTGCGCTGGGCTGGATGTTTGCCGAGTGGATCACCCACGGCAAGCCAAGTGCGCTGGGCATCGCCTCGGGTGTGGTTGCCGGTCTGGTGGCAATCACCCCGGCTGCTGGCACCGTGGGCCCGATGGGCGCACTGGTGATCGGTCTGGCGGCGGGTGTGGTGTGCTTCTTCTGCGCCACCACCCTGAAACGCAAGCTTGGTTATGACGACTCCCTGGACGCATTCGGCGTGCACGGTATCGGCGGTATCCTCGGTGCGATCCTGACCGGTGTATTCGCTGCACCGTCGCTGGGCGGCTTCGGCACCGTGACCGACATCGCGGCGCAAGTGTGGATTCAGTGCAAAGGCGTCGGCTTCACAGTGATCTACACCGCGATTGTCACCTTCATCATCCTCAAGGTGCTGGACGCCGTGATGGGTCTGCGTGTGACCGAGGAAGAAGAATCGGTTGGCCTGGACCTGGCACAACACAACGAACGCGGCTACAACCTGTAAGTACGCGCATCGAAAAAACTTGCCCGGCTTGCCGGGCATTTTTTTGTCCGGGATTTGTCATTGAGAGAGCAACTGAAAGGATTTTTCGTACGGCTTTCGTCGTGTTTACGATGGGCATTTTTCTGCGGCCAATGGCTTACATCATTGCAGGAATATTAGGGCCTTTGTTTTTTCCCAGAGCGCGCTAGAATGCGCCCCGAACGTGCGGAGAACTGTATGTGGCAACAGACTCTGATAACTCTGCGGGCACGGCCCCGGGGCTTTCATCTGGTAACGGACGAGTTACTCGCCGGCCTGCCTGAACTCAAGGCGTGCCGGGTCGGTCTGTTGCATTTGTGGCTGCAGCATACCTCGGCGTCGTTGACCATCAACGAGAACGCCGATCCGGCGGTCCGTCGCGACTTCGAACGATTTTTCAATCGTCTGATCCCACAAGGAACAGACGGCTATGAGCATAACGACGAAGGCCTGGACGACCTCCCGGCGCACTTCAAAGCCAGCGTGCTTGGCTGCCAGATCAGTCTGCCGGTATCGGCGGGACGTCTGGCTCTGGGAACCTGGCAAGGCGTTTATCTGGGCGAGCACCGTGATCATGGCGGTGCCCGTAAAGTCCTCGCCACCTTGCACGGTGAAGGGGCGTAAACCGCTGGTCACCAGCGGTTACCGATTTTTTTCCGGCGACTTTCGACAGTCGCCAAAGCTGGTCTATAACTAATCTGCTTTTCGCAAGTCATGAGGTAGAACATGAGCGACGATGATCTGGAAAACGACGACCTCGAAGTAGGCGACGAAGACGAGGCCGAGGACGGTCTGGAAGCAGCAGCGGAAGACGTTGCTGAAGACGATGGCGGTGACGATACGCCGGCCCCGGCTGCCAAAGGCAAAGCCAAGGCTGCGGTGTCGGTAGACGAGTTGCCGAGCATCGAAGCCAAGAACAAGGAGCGCGACGCCCTGGCCAAGGCCATGGAAGAATTCCTTGCGCGCGGCGGCAAGGTGCAGGAAGTGGAGGCCAACGTGGTCGCCGATCCGCCCAAGAAGCCGGACAACAAGTACGGCAGCCGCCCTATCTGAGGCGTGTCACTTGCTTGCTGAAAAAGCCCGCCGTCGCTGCGGGCTTTTTCATGCCTGGAACAAATACTCCAGACTCGCCGCGATCCCTTGCAGGGGTGAGCCTTGTGGTGAGGGGATTTATCCCCGATGGGTCGCGAAGCGGCCCCTGATGCAGCACGCCCCACAGTCCTGACACACCGCGCAAGATGACTTCACGGCTGCTGCGCAACCGATCGGGGATAAATCCCCTCACCACAAAAAAGCGGTTGTGTGTCAGCAGGCGGTGGCATTCCAGCGGGCGAGCACTGCTGGCAGATCCGTGAGGTTACGGATTTCAGCATCCGGCTGTCGCTCGGCTTCCCAGACCTTGCCCGTCGGGTTGAACCAGATCGCGCGCATGCCCGCTTGCTGCGCGCCGGCAATGTCATCGCCTGGGTGATCGCCGATATGTACGGCGGTTTCGGCTGTGGCACCACCACGCTGCAACGCCTCGTGAAACAGCCGCGCATCCGGCTTGGCGATACCGATGTCTTCGGCGCACAACGCAAACTTGAAGTAATCGGCGAGCCCGAGGCGGCGTACGTCGGCATTGCCATTCGTGACCACGCCGAGGGCGTAGTGGTTGGCGAGGATTTCCAGGGTGGGTTCGACCTCGGGAAATACCGTGATCTGGTGCCGTGCCTGCAGGAACACTTCAAAACTTTTGTCGGCCAGATCCGAAGCTTCGCCGTGGGCGTACCCGGCGTCTTCCAGTGCGTGGAACAGCACCCGCCGGCGCAGCGCGCTGATGCGGTGCTTGAGGCCCGGTTCGCGGGTCAGCACCCGCTCGCGAATCGCCCACAGATGCTCCACCGGCACCGCGCCCAGGTTCGGTGCGTGTTCGCTCAGCCATTCGCGCAATACCGCTTCGGCGCTGACGATCACCGGGGCGGTGTCCCACAGGGTGTCGTCGAGGTCGAAGGTGATCAACTGGATGTTCATGAATCGTCGCCTTTGCTGCGTTTGGCCCGGGGGTGGGCGCTGTCGTAGACCGCCGCCAGGTGCTGGAAGTCCAGGTGGGTGTAGATCTGCGTGGTCTTGATGTCCGAGTGGCCGAGCAGTTCCTGCACCGCGCGCAGGTCCTGCGAGGATTCCAGCAAGTGGCTGGCGAAGGAGTGCCGCAGCATGTGCGGGTGCAGGTTCTGCCCCAGTTCACGTTCGCCGGCCAGTTTCACTCGCACCTGAATCGCCCGAGGGCCGAGGCGCCGGCCTTGCTGGCTGACGAACACAGCGTCGTCGGCCGGGTTGGTCATGGCCCGCAGCGGCAGCCATTGCTCCAGTGCTTCGCGAGCCTTTTTGCCGACCGGCAGCAGGCGGGTCTTGCTGCCCTTGCCGAGCACCTGAACCATGCCGTCGGCCAGATCCAGCTGATCGAGGTTGAGCCCGGTCAGTTCGGACAGGCGCAGGCCCGAGGAGTAGAACAGTTCGAGAATCGCTTGATCGCGACGGGCGAGAAAATCGTCCTCGACCGCACCTTCCAGCAGTTGCAAAGCACGGTCGGTGTCGAGGGTTTTCGGCAGGCGCCGTTCGCCTTTCGGCGGCGCCAGTCCGGTCGCCGGGTCGTGGTCGCACAGGCCTTCGCGATTCAGATAGTGATAGAGCCCGCGCACCGCCGAGAGCAGACGGGCAAGGCTGCGCGAGGATTGTCCCTGAGCATGCAGCCGGGCAATCAGGCTGCGCAGACGCTGAATATCCAGCGCCGCCCAACTGCCGATGTTCTGCTTGATGCACCAGCCGAGGACTTTATCGAGGTCGCGGCGGTAGGCCGACAGGGTGTGCGGCGACACCTGTCGCTCACTGCGCAGGTGTTCGCAGTAAGCGTCCAGTTGTCGTTCCATGTTCAGCGTACCGAGCGCAAGGAGCTGTTGACCCGTGGCAGCACGCGGCCCATGACTTCGGCGATGTAGCTGAGAAACAGCGTGCCGACGGAACTCTTGTAGTGCTGCGGATCGCGGCTGGCGATGGCCAGAATACCGTGGATGCCTTGGTGGCTGACGGCGACCACGGCGGTGGAGCCGATCTGCTTGCGCTGCTCTTCGCCGAACAGGAAGTCCAGCTCATGTTCACGCAGAGTGCCGCTGACGCTCTTGCCTTCGGTGAGCAGACCGCCGATCGCGGTTTGCGCGTCGGCATGAGTCACCCAGCGGCCAACCGGTACCGGGTTGTCGCCGAGCAGGATCAGGCTGACAAAGGGCACCTGAAAGTCCTGGCGCAGACTGTCTTCGACACTGATCACCACGTCTTCCAGGCTGGCCGCGTCCATCAGCGACAGAATCAGGCGCCGGGTCTTGTCGAACAGCCGGTCGTTGTCGCGGGCGACGTCCATCAAATGCGAGAGGCGATGACGCATCTCGATGTTGCGGTCGCGCAAAATGCTCATCTGCCGTTCGACCAGCGATACGGTGTCACCGCGCTGGTGGGGAATGCGCAAGGCGGGCAGCAGTTCTTCGTGCTCGACGAAGAAGTCCGGATGAGCCTCCAGGTATGCGGCAACCGCTGCCGCCTCCAGGCTCTCGGACGCTGATTCGTCGGACTGTCGGGCGGGTACCTGAGGCTTATCGGTCATGGCTTCTGCTCACTCAAAGACGCACTTGTCCTTCGTATACACGCACTGCCGGGCCGGTCATCAGCACTGGCTGGCCAGGGCCTGCCCATTCAATGGACAGACGCCCGCCGGGCAGGTCGATCAACAGCGGCGAATCCATCCACCCCTGGCTGATAGCCGCGACAGCCGCAGCGCAAGCCCCGGTGCCGCAGGCCTGGGTCTCCCCGGCGCCGCGTTCCCAGACGCGCAATTGCGCGCGGTGGCGGTCGATGACCTGGATGAAACCGACGTTGACCCGTGCCGGAAAGCGCGGATGGTGTTCGATTTTCGGTCCCAGTTCATGCACCGGTGCGGTATTGATGTCCTGCACGCGCAGCACCGCATGGGGGTTACCCATCGACACGGCGGCCAGTTCGACCGTGGTGCCGTCGACTTCCAGCTGATAGCTGGACGCCTGCGCCGGTGCGTCGAACGGAATGTCCGCTGGCACCAGGCGTGGTGCGCCCATGTTCACGCCGATCTGGCCGTCGTTACGCACATCCAGCTCGATGATGCCGCCCTTGGTCTCGACGCGAATCTGCCGTTTGGCGGTCAGGCGTTTGTCGAGCACGAAACGCGCGAAGCAGCGCGCACCGTTGCCGCACTGTTCCACTTCCGAGCCATCGGAGTTGAAGATCCGGTAACGGAAATCCACGTCCGGGTTGCTCGGCGCTTCGACAATCAGCAACTGGTCGAAACCGATACCGGTGTGCCGGTCGCCCCATTGCTTGGCGTGCTTGGGCTGAATATGCGCGTGCTGGCTGACCAGGTCGAGAACCATGAAGTCATTGCCCAGGCCGTGCATTTTGGTAAAACGCAGCAGCATGGGTTACTCCGGCAGCAGGCTTTCGCCGGCAAACAGCTCAGCCACGGTTTCGCGGCGGCGCACTTCCAAAACCTGATCACCGTCTACCAGCACTTCAGCGGCACGGCCGCGGGTGTTGTAGTTGGAACTCATCACAAAGCCATAGGCACCGGCCGAATGCACGGCCAGCAGGTCGCCTTCTTCCAGCGCCAGCTCACGATCCTTGGCGAGGAAATCGCCGGTTTCGCAGATCGGGCCGACGATGTCGTATTTGCGCGCAGCGGAGTCACGCGGTTTGACGGCGGTGACGTCCATCCAGGCCTGATACAGCGCCGGGCGGATCAGATCGTTCATCGCCGCGTCGACGATGGCGAAATCCTTGTGTTCGGTGTGCTTGAGGTATTCGACCTGGGTCAGCAGCACGCCGGCGTTGGCGACGATGAAGCGGCCCGGCTCGAACACCAATGCCAGATCACGACCATTCAAACGCTCGCGCACAGCCTTGATGTAGTCGCCGGCCAGTGGCGGCTCTTCATCGCGATAACGCACGCCCAGGCCGCCACCGAGATCGATGTGGCGCAGGTGGATGCCGCAATCGCCGAGGCGATCGACCAGATCGAGCAGACGGTCGAGGGCATCGAGGAACGGTGGCAGGCTGGTCAGTTGCGAGCCGATGTGGCAATCGACACCGATCACTTCCAGGTTCGGCAGGTGCGCGGCACGCACGTACACATCTTCGGCGTCGGCGATCGCGATGCCGAACTTGTTCTCTTTGAGACCGGTGGAAATGTACGGGTGGGTGCCGGCATCGACGTCCGGGTTGACGCGCAACGAGATCGGCGCGCGAACGCCCAGCTCGGCGGCCACCACTTGCAGGCGCTCCAGCTCGTCGGTGGATTCGACGTTGAAGCAGTGCACGCCGACTTCCAGCGCGCGACGCATGTCGTCACGGGTCTTGCCGACACCGGAGAAGACGATCTTGTCGGCGCTGCCGCCAGCGGCCAGCACACGCTCCAGTTCGCCACGGGAAACGATGTCGAAACCGGCGCCGAGACGGGCCAGGACATTCAGCACGCCGAGGTTGGAATTAGCCTTTACGGCGTAGCAGACCAGGTGCGGCATGCCCGCCAAGGCATCGGCGTAGGCCAGATACTGGGCTTCGATGTGCGCACGCGAGTAGACATAGGTGGGCGTGCCGAAGCGGTCGGCGATGGCGGACAGCGCCACACCTTCCGCGAACAGTTCCCCGCCACGGTAGTTAAAAGCGTCCATGGCGATCCCTTATTGGTAAACGTCGTGCTTGTGTGCTTTGGACGGCTGCTTTTGCGAAGACTGGGCTTGCTCGGCCGGGTCCTGATCGTCATCCGGCAGGTACAGCGGGCCTTTTTGACCACAGGCCGAAACGAGGCAGGCAACCGCGACGAGCGCAGCAAGGGAAGAGATCAGGCGCTTCATGGCGAAATCCTTGAAAATGCGTTAATTGCGCCGGAGTATACCGGCCACCCGGCAGCTTGCCTATGCGAGGGGGTTCCCGTCCGGCGGGGCTCTCTGGATACTGGCAATTCCTGCGGGAGCGCTGGATGGGAAATGGTGCTTGGTCGTTAATCTTTGCAATCGGCCGGCAGCGTCCGTATCTTGCGGCGCTTGAGCCTGACCCGACATTTTTTGAGGTTGCCACAATGAGTTTGTCCGAAGCGCGTTTCCACGATCTGGTCGATGCCACCCAGCAGGCGTTGGAAGAGTTGCTGGAGGATCATGCCGACGATATCGAGATCACGGCCGGCATGATGACCATCAAGTTCGATAACGGCAGCCAGTTGATCATCAGTCGCCAGGAGCCGCTGCGTCAGCTGTGGCTGGCGGCGCGTTCCGGTGGATTCCATTTCGACTACGACGAAGAGTCGGGCAAATGGAGCTGCGAGAAGTCTGAAGAACTGCTCGGTGAAGTACTGGCTCGTTGCGTTCAGGACCAGACCGGCCTCGAGCTGGACTTCGAAGAGATCTGATCGTGACCGAGGTTGCCCCGCGCCCACCCAAGCCGCTCTACAGCAACGTCAGTCCTGCGGTGCCGTCACCGTGCAGCGGCGTGTGCCGGCTGGATGAGCAGAAGGTTTGCCTTGGCTGCTTCCGCCATGTCGAGGATATTCGCGAATGGCGCTCGGCGGACGATCAACGCCGCCGGGTGATTGTTGCCCAGGCCGCCAGGCGCAGAACCACCTCCCTGTAGGAGCTGCCGAAGGCTGCGATCTTTTGATCTTGCTCCTTGAAAAGCAAAGATCGCAGCCTGCGGCAGCTCCTACAGGGTTAGCGGGGTGCCGGGTGGGTGGCTTGTATATTTTTTGAGCTGTGATAGTGTCCGAACACGCCTCAACCCATCGAGGCCTGGTGAAAACCCCGTCTTTTTTGGCGGGGTTTTGCTTTTTTTGTGTGCAGAAGAAAGGAGTCTGCCCGGATCATGACCGCACCTTCCATCACCCTTACCCGTCTGGACGTACAACGTCTGGAGCGCCTGATCGACAGCCTGGATGACACGCTGCCGGGCGTGATCGCGCTGCAAACCGAACTGGACCGCGCCGATACACTGGTCGGCCACGATGAAGTGCCCGCTGATGTCGTGACGATGAATTCCCGCGTGCACTGCCGCGAAGAAGGCAGCGGCAAGGATTATCACCTGACGCTGGTCTATCCCAAGGATGCCAATGCTGACGAAGGCAAGATCTCGATCCTCGCACCGGTCGGCAGCGCGCTGCTGGGCCTGAAGGTCGGTCAGCACATCGACTGGCCCGCGCCGGGTGGCAAGACCCTGAAACTGACTTTGCTGGAAGTCGAGTCGCAACCGGCCAACGGCGGTGATTTCCGCGAGTGACCCCGCCTCAGATCTGTTCGAGCGCCTCGTTCAGGGCGCGCTCCAGGTCGGCCTTGTAGCGCAAATACAGATTGCTTGAACTCTGCCCGTCACCAAGCAGGCCCGAGAGGTCCAGGTCGGTGATGTAGCAGCGATAGCGCTCGGTTTCGCGGCGCTGTTCGACGATCTCCCGGGCGACCACGCTAAACAGCTGGTCGCCATGTTCGAGCTCGCTGAATTCTCGTTGATTGCAATACAGGGTGACCTGCACTTCGCCCGGTGCGGCTTTGCCAATGATTGCCTGCACATCGTAGAACGGTTTGTTCACCGGGGTTTGCGGCGCCGGCCGTGCTTCGACCCGGCGCGCGCGCCCCGGGCCTGAAGGCAATAACTGGTAATACAAGGTTTCGAGGCTGATCGCCGGGCTGCCGTCCATCGGCAACAGTGCTTCTCGCCGGTACTGGATCGATTGCAGGAATCGCTGCAGCGGCACCAGCAGGCTCTGTTCGTCGTGGTACGGCAGATGCTGTTGCCACAGCGCGTTGAACTCATCCAGCACGTACGACTCGGCCTGCTGTTCGGTAATCCGGTAGAACACCTGAATCGCCTCCGGCTGGCCCATGGGCAGAATCAGCGCGAGGTCATGATCCTCCAGCGCCATCGGATCCAGGTGCAGCGGGCTATAGCGCGGCTGTTCTTCACCCAGATAATCGAGCAGCGCCGGCAGGGTGGCGAGCGCGACATGATTGACCTGGCCCGGCACCAGTTCCAGCACGTGATAGTGCTGTTGCACCTGAATCAGGTAGCGGTGGTTGAGCTCGCTGAGCAGCAGAGTCTGCGCAGTATCGATGACTTCTTCGACGCGCCGGGCAATGAACTGTGCGCGGTTGTGGCAGAAGCAGCGCACTTTCAATGACGGCTGCTGCGGGCCGCGCGGCAGGTTGTTGAGGTAGTCGCGCAGGCAATCTAGCAATGCGTGGGGACCGTCGAAGCGGTTGACCAGCACTTCGTTCCAGCTGTTGAGCGTGACCTGATCGAGGGTCAATACAAGGTTTTCGCGCACCCCGGCGTAACTCAACGAATCGGTGCGCTCGGTGGTCATCAGGATGTTCAGGTCGCGATGATGCTTGAGCGGGTCGACACCGACGTTGACCAGTATCAGCACCTCGCTCGGCATCGCGGCGCGCAGCAGCGGCTCTTCTGCAACGGTTGGCAGGGGCAGGGCGATGCACTGCTGCAGGCTGCCGAGCAAGTTGAACAACTCGAACTCGCTCATGTCGCTGGTGCCGGGATGAAGGGCCAGGCGCGTGCTGCTGTCGATCACGCCGTTGCGATGGCACCAGGTCAGCAGCTCGAGCAACTCGCGGCTGCGCTTGATCGGCGCAAAGTGCTCCCATTCCAGGGCGTTCAGGCTGCCGTTGTACAAGCCCCACTGGGTTTGCCCGGGCTCTTTCTTGTTCGGCGACTGCACCAGGGTCAGGGTGTCTTCGGCCAGGTCCGGGGCGATGCCGGGATTGATGAATTCGACCTTGTCGGCCTTGCGCTCGAACGCGGCGTACAGGCGACGGCCAAGCACGTTCAGGTCGCGCTTGTTGATCAGGCTGACGGTCTGTTCGCTGCGGGCAAACTGGGTCAGGAAGCGGTAGCTGTAATTCAGCTCATTGACCAGGGCGCGGCGTTCAGCGCTGACCTGGCGGACTTTCCACTGGCTGCGGCTGTCGAGCAAGGCCAGTTGGCGCTGATCCCAATGCCATTCGTGCGCCAGGCGCTCCAGCAGCGAGCGCTGCCAGCTCTGGGTGCGGCTGCTGCCAGTGAGCTTGCGGTTGACCTTGAGGTACAACGCGCGTCGTACCAGCTCCAGCCGCTCCGGCTCGTTGCGGGCGGTCAGGTACTCTTCGATGCGTCGGTACACGACCATGTACGGATCCAGCTCATCCAGATCCAGTTGATTGGCAAACACGGCCTGCTTGTAACGCAGGCTCAAGCACTGCACTTTCGGGTGTTCGCTGGCGTAGACCTCGGTCAGCAACAATTTGAGTACCGATTTGTAGGGCGACTCAATGCCCTTGAACAGTTGCCACAGGCCGGCGCCGATGAACTCGCCCGGCGGAATCGTCGCCAAATGCCCGAGATCCAGCGTCTCGTCGGCGCGGATGAAGCGCTTGGACAGCAAAGTGTGGGTGTACAAGTCGTACGCACTTTCTTCGTAGACCGGCACCAGCCACCAGATCGGCGTGCGTCCGCCCAGCCAGATCGCGGTGCGATAAAACTCGTCCAGCAGCAGATAGTGCTGAGTGCTGCCGCAATTTTCGGAGCTGAGCTGGCTGTCGCGTTCGCCTGTGACGAAACGCACCGGGTCGATCAGAAAGAAGTGCGCCTCGGCGCCCTGGGTCGCGGCCCAGGCTTCGAGCAGCTGGCATTTTTTGCGCAGCTCGGCGATCTCGCTTTCGCCCAGATCCGGCGCATGGCAGACCCACACGTCCATGTCGCTCTGATCGGCCTGGGCCAGGGTGCCGAGGCTGCCCATCAGGAACAGCCCGTGAATCGGCCGTGGCGGGTTGCTGCCGTGGCGTGGTTTGTAGGAGAACGAGCGAGTCAGGCGTTGTGCTTCGGCGAGGGCGATGGCGTCCGGTTCATAGTTGGACAGCCCGGCTGGCGTGCTGCCGGACACATAGCCCGGCAGCAGCGGATGATTGACGTGGAAGAACAGCGGCAGCAGGGTCAGCACGCCTTGCTGGCGGGTCGACAGCCCTTCGAGTGCCCGGCCAAGGCGACCTTCATTGAGCTTGAGAAAACGCGCGCGCAGCTGGCTGAGTACCTTGCGGTCGATGCCTTCGTCCAGATCGGGGCGGATTTCATGGGTGCGCGTCATGTCAGCTCAAACCGGCTCGTGGGCTCGGACGAAGAGGGTCTCGGAATGGGAGGCAGTTTAGCCTTTGCACGGCGGGACTTTTAAGCTGAATTTGTTTTTTGACGTCAGATTTTTAGCGCGAGGGCCGGGCAGGCCCGCGGAAATCCCGTGGCAGGAGTTCCCGTGGGCAAAAGAAGGGGGGATCAGGCGGTTTCCTGCTCTCTCAGAATGGTCAGCACGGTTTGCACATTTTGCGCGGCATCGCGACCCAGGCTGGTCAGATACCCGCCATCGGGCTGGTCGGTGAGTTCTTTTTCGAAGAGGCGTTTGGCGGCGGCAATGTGTTTCGGGGCAGCGGTCTGATGAATTTTCAAACCTTCCTGGGAACTGTCCAGGTTGAAGAGTGCGAGGACTTCCAGTTCGGCAACCAACTCAGGGGTAAGCGACATAAGGACTCCAGACTTTCTAGGAATTGGACGACAGCGTCCCTAAGGTGAACCCGCTTTTGCGGCATGTCCAGTGCTCAGATCAGGGATTTTGTCTTGAGGCGGATTCCAGTGTAGTCGGGGCCGGAGAGATGGCTGGATGGATGGGTGACAAATTGTGTGGGAGCGAGCCTGCTCGCTCCCACAAGGGGCTGTGTTTTGCTTACTGCTTTTCCGGTGGCAGCTCGGGCAGCGCACGCAGTGCGGTTTCATACCACTCGGTATCGAACGCGCGGTCTTCGTCGAGCATCGCGTCAATCTCATAGGCCAGCACGTGCGCCATCAGATTGAGGATCTCTTCGCGCTCGACACCCACCAGGGTCAACTTGTTGAAGGTCGCCTTGGCGGCTGGCGGGTTGTCGCTTTCGATCTGGTTCTCGATGGCTTCGATCAACGTCGCCTCGGTGAACTCTTCTTCGTCGTTGTCGATGTCTGTCGGCTCGCTCATGGCAGGCTCCTCAAGGAAAGGCGCCAGTTTACCCGCATTCAGCGGCGTGATGCTGCTGGCAGGATCGTGACGGGCGATCTATAAACAGTGCCTGCCCACCCCGCACGGCCTGGAGGCTATGTGATGTTCAAGCTCTATGGATTCGCTGTCAGCAACTACTACAACATGGTCAAACTGGCACTGCTGGAAAAAGGCCTGGCGTTCGAAGAAGTCACCTTCTACCCGACGCAGACCCCGGAGTCGCTGGCGATCAGCCCGCGCGGCAAAGTGCCGGTACTCGGTGTCGATGCCGGATTTATTAACGAAACCGCGATCATCCTCGAATACCTTGAGCAGACCCAGAAAGGTACGCCGCTGTTACCGAGCGATCCATTCGAGCGAGCGCAGGTGTTGGCGATTGCCAAGGAAATCGAGCTGTACATCGAGCTGCCGGGTCGCGCCTGTTATGGCGAGGCCTTCTTCGGCTCGCCGGTGCCTGACGCGATCAAGGAGAAAACCAAAGCCGAGCTGTTGCTGGGTTTTGCGGCACTGGGCCGACACGGCAAGTTCGCGCCGTACGTGGCGGGCGACAGCCTGAGCATTGCGGATCTGTACTTTCTGTACAGCGTGCCGCTGGCCTGTGCGGTCGGGCAAAAACTGTTCGGGATCGATTGGCTGGCGGAGATGCCGAAAGCCAAGGCGCTGCTGGAGCAGCTTGAGCAGAATCCGCATGTGCAGAAGATTGCTGCGGACAAAGAGGCGGCGATGCCGGCGTTTTTGGCGATGATCGCTGCCAAGAAGTGATATTGCGGCGTTTGTAAATAGGTAATCGCTGGCAAGCCAGCTCCCACAGGTCTTTGGGTCGAACACAAAATCGTGTTCCAACAAAGAACCCTGTGGGAGCGGGCTTGCCCGCGATGCTTTTAGCGGCTTGCGATCAACGTCTGACCGCGAACCACCGCTGCCTTGACCTGCGCCGGCGCAGTCCCGCCGATGTGGTCACGGGCATTCACCGAGCCTTCCAGCGTCAGTACGGCAAACACGTCCTGCTCGATCTGGTCGCTGAACTGGCGCAATTCTTCCAGGCTCATCTCGGCCAGATCCTTGCCGGTATCCACGCCGTATTTCACCGCGTGACCGACGATTTCGTGGCAATCACGGAACGGCAGGCCACGGCGTACCAGGTAGTCCGCCAGGTCGGTGGCGGTGGAGAAACCGCGCAGGGCCGCTTCACGCATGATCGCGTGTTTCGGCTTGATCGCCGGGATCATGTCGGCAAAGGCGCGCAGCGAATCGCGCAGGGTGTCGGCGGCGTCGAACAGCGGTTCCTTGTCTTCCTGATTGTCCTTGTTGTAGGCCAATGGCTGGCCTTTCATCAGGGTCAGCAGGCCCATCAGCGCGCCGAATACCCGGCCGGTCTTGCCGCGTACCAGCTCCGGCACGTCCGGGTTTTTCTTTTGCGGCATGATCGAGCTGCCGGTGCAGAAACGATCCGGCAGATCGATGAACTGGAATTGCGCGCTGGTCCACAGCACCAGCTCTTCGGAGAAGCGCGACAAGTGCATCATCGCGATGCTCGCGGCCGAGCAGAATTCGATGGCGAAGTCGCGATCGGAAACGTTGTCCAGCGAGTTACCGCCGACGGCATCGAAACCCAGCAGTTGCGCGGTGTATTCGCGGTCGATCGGGTAGGTGGTGCCGGCCAGCGCAGCGCTGCCCAGCGGCATGCGGTTGGTGCGCTTGCGGCAGTCGACCAGACGCTCGTAGTCGCGGCTGAGCATTTCGAACCAGGCCAGCATGTGGTGGCCGAAGGTCACCGGTTGTGCGGTCTGCAGGTGAGTGAAGCCGGGCATGATGCTCGCCGCTTCACGGTCGGCCTGCTCCAGCAGGCCTTTTTGCAGGCGAGTGATTTCGGCCAGGATCAGGTCGATTTCGTCACGCAGCCACAGGCGGATGTCGGTGGCGACCTGATCGTTACGGCTGCGCCCGGTGTGCAGTTTCTTGCCGGTGATGCCGATGCGGTCAGTCAGGCGCGCTTCGATGTTCATGTGCACGTCTTCGAGGTCGACGCGCCAGTCGAACTGGCCGGCCTCGATTTCGCCCTGGATGGTCTGCAGGCCATCGATGATGCTGTCGCGCTCGGCATCCGTCAGCACGCCGACCTTGGCCAGCATGGTGGCGTGGGCGATCGAGCCCATGATGTCGTGGCGATACAGGCGCTGGTCGAAAGTGACGGAGGCGGTGAAGCGGGCGACGAAGGCGTCGACGGGTTCACTGAAGCGGCCGCCCCAGGACTGATTGGTCTTGTCAGTGCTCATGAATTCGCTCGTATCGGCTTGGAGAAAGAAGGCGTGAAACGCTGGCGCGGATAATAACAGGGTTGCCAATCCTGTCGCTGACACCGGTCGATACGTTTTTTTCTCATCTGCTCGTTCATAGTCGGCGCCGTCTGCAAGGGATTTGCGCAAGGATATTTTTCGATTGAGCAATATCGGCCCGGCAAGCGTCTACAGTTGGACATAAGGGTCGGCGCGACTGCAGATCGCGCTAAGGTCTGGACGCCGACTATAAGAAGAGGGGGTGGGTGGATTTGTCCTTTGGCATACCCCGTGAAAAACGCAGAAAACAGCGGGCTTTGAGCAGTACGACCCGGACACTGGCAAATATTGCTGGCCGACGTACGGCACTTTTTGGCGCTCGGGCTAGTCTTAGCGTGGATCGCGGTGACGGACGTCACTTCACCTGTCTACGCTATCCTTGTGCGAGACTCACGCAGGAATCCAGCGCAATATGAATGTCCTGATCGTTGATGACGAACCACTGGCTCGCGAGCGCCTCAGCCGAATGGTGAGCGAGCTCGAGGGTTATACAGTTCTGGAGCCCAGCGCCACGAATGGCGAAGAGGCGTTGGCGCTGATCGACAGCCACAAGCCGGATATCGTGCTGCTCGATATCCGCATGCCGGGCCTCGATGGCCTGCAGGTGGCTGCCCGTCTGTGCGAGCGTGAAACGCCGCCGGCCGTGGTGTTTTGCACCAGCCCCGATGAATTTGCCGTGGAAGCCCTGCAGGCCAGCGCCGTGGGCTATGTGGTGAAACCCGTGCGAACCGAACATCTGCATGACGCCCTGAAGCGGGCTGAACGTCCCAACCGGGCGCAACTTTCGGCCCTGACCCGGCCTGCCGCCGAAAGCGGCAACGGCCCGCGCAGTCATATCAGCGCCCGAACCCGAAAAGGCATCGAACTGATCCCGCTGGATCAGGTGGTCTATTTCATTGCTGATCACAAGTACGTGACCCTGCGCCATGAAAGTGGCGAGGTGCTGCTGGACGAGCCGCTCAAGGCCCTCGAAGACGAATTCGGCGAGCGTTTCGTGCGCATCCACCGTAACGCGCTGGTCGCCCGCGACCGTATCGAGCGTCTGCAACGCACGCCGCTGGGGCATTTCCAGCTATTTCTCAAAGGCCTCAATGGTGATGCGCTGATCGTCAGCCGGCGGCATGTGGCCGGTGTGCGCAAGATGATGCAGGGCCTCTGACCCGGTCTTCGCGCGCGGTTGCACTTTCTTCTGCCGGGCATTGCAGGCCAGGGAGGCCACGCCGTTTCTGATTCAAGTCAAAGTGGATTTGGCTGAGCTGTTATTATCCGTCGTATCTATTCAGTACGGATTGATCCATGTCCTCTCGCGAAATCCGCATCGCCACCCGTAAAAGTGCGCTGGCCCTCTGGCAGGCCGAATACGTCAAAGCCCGTCTTGAGGAGGCCCATCCGGGTCTGCTGGTGACGCTGGTGCCCATGGTCAGTCGCGGCGACAAGCTGCTCGACTCACCGCTGTCGAAAATCGGCGGCAAGGGGCTGTTCGTCAAGGAACTGGAAACCGCGCTGCTGGAAAACGAAGCCGACATCGCCGTGCATTCGATGAAAGACGTGCCGATGGACTTCCCCGAAGGCCTGGGCCTGTTCTGCATCTGCGAACGTGAAGACCCGCGTGATGCCTTCGTTTCCAATACCTATCAAAGCCTGGACGCGCTGCCTGCCGGCGCCATCGTCGGTACTTCCAGCCTGCGTCGTCAGGCGCAACTGTTGACCCGTCGCCCGGATCTGGAAATCCGCTTCCTGCGCGGCAACGTCAACACCCGTCTGGCCAAGCTCGATGCCGGCGAGTACGACGCGATCATTCTCGCGGCAGCCGGCCTGATTCGTCTCGGTTTCGAAGACCGCATCACCTCGGCGATCAGTGTCGACGACAGTCTGCCGGCCGGTGGGCAGGGCGCGGTCGGCATCGAATGTCGTAGCGCCGATACGCAAATCCACGCCTTGCTCGCACCGCTGCATCATGCCGATACCGCTTCGCGCGTGACCGCTGAACGTGCTCTGAACAAACATCTGAATGGCGGCTGCCAAGTGCCGATCGCCTGCTACGCCGTGCTTGAGGGTGAGCAATTGTGGCTACGTGGCCTGGTGGGCGAGCCGAGCGGTGGCAAGCTGCTCAGCGCCCAGGCCCGTGCGTCGCGCGCCGATGCTGAAACACTGGGTGTGAAGGTCGCTGAAGACCTGCTCAGTCAGGGTGCCGACGAGATTCTCAAAGCGGTGTATGGCGAGGCAGGTCACGAGTGACTGCCTGGCGCCTGCTGCTGACGCGTCCTGCGGATGACTGCGCGGCGCTGGCCAGGGTGTTGGCCGCAGAAGGTTTTTTCAGCAGTTGCCTGCCGCTTCTGGACATCGTGCCGCTGCCGGTTTCTGACAAGATACGTCGGGCACTGGCGCAACTGTCGGGCTGCAGCGCAATCATCGTGGTCAGCAAACCGGCGGCGCGAATTGCGCTTGATCTGCTGGACGCTCATGGGCCTGGGTCGTTGTCGATGCCGTGGTTCAGCGTCGGCGCGGCGACTGCGCAGATTCTTCGCGATCACGGTCTCGACGTACACTTTCCCGCCGACGGCGATGACAGCGAAGCTCTGCTGCAATTGCCGCGTCTGCGCGAAGCGGTCAGCGGGGCCGACGCGCAGGTGCTGATCCTGCGCGGGGAGGGCGGTCGCGAGTTGCTCGCCGAGCGCCTGCGTGCGCTAGGTGCTAGTGTCGATTATCTGGAGTTATACAGGCGTGACCTGCCAGCCTATGCCCCGGATGAACTGCCACGACGGATCGAAGCGGAACGCTTGAACGGGCTGGTGGTCAGCAGTGGACAGGGTTTCGAGCACCTGTGCCAACTGGCCGGCGCTGCCTGGCCGGCGATTGCGCAGTTGCCGTTGTTTGTGCCAAGCCCAAGGGTCGCCGAGCTGGCACGTGCCGCCGGGGCCCAAACAGTTGTGGATTGCCGTGGCGCGAGTGCTGCGGCTTTGCTGACGGCGTTACGGGAGCATCCCGTGCCCGTTCTCTAATGCAAAGGATGGATACGTGAGCGAAACAGCCTTGCCTAAAGATGATGTCCAGCCTGTGATCGATGCCCAGGTTGAAACGCCACCGCCGGCCCAAGCGCCGCGCCGAGGCAACGGCCTGGCCATTGTCGCCCTGTTGCTCGGCGCTGCCGGCGTGGCGATCGGTGGCTGGGGTGTCTGGCAGGTGCGTCACCTGCAGACCAACACTGCGCAGCAGTCCGGCCAGGTGCAGGCGTTGAACGATCAGGCGCAGAGCCTCAAGCTCAACGAACAGCGCCTGACCGAGCGCCTCGCGCAACTGCCCGGTGCCGATGAACTCGCCGAGCGCCAGCGTCTGGTGACGCAACTGCAGGGTGATCAGCAACGCCTCAATCAGCGCCTGGAAACCGTCCTCGGTGCCAGCCGCAAGGACTGGCGTCTGGCCGAGGCCGAGCATCTGCTGCGACTGGCCAGCCTGCGCCTTTCGGCCTTGCAGGACATCAGCAGCGCGCAGGCGCTGGTGCAGGGCGCTGACGAAATTCTCCGTGAGCAGAATGATCCGGGATCGTTCGCTGCCCGCGAGCAAGTGGCGAAAACCCTCGTCGCGCTGCGCAGCACCGAACAGCCGGATCGCACCGGCCTGTTTCTGCGCATTGGTGCCTTGCGTGACCAGGTCATCGAACTGACCGAACTGGCCCCGGAGTACAAGGATCGTGGCGAGTCACTGCTGGGCCTGACCGCTGACGGCGATGGCGCCAGTCGCTGGGCGCAGTGGTGGGATCAGGTGTCGCGTTACATCCGCATCGATTTCAATGCCGACAAGAACGTGAAGCCACTGCTGGCCGGGCAAAGCCTGAGTCAGGTGCGTCTGGCTCTGAGCCTGGCGCTGGAGCAGGCGCAATGGGCGGCGCTCAATGGCCAGGCGCCCGTCTACACCCAGGCGCTGACCGAAGCGCGGGACGTGCTCAAGGGCAATTTCAACCCGGACAATCCGCAGAGCAAAACCATGCTCGAACAGGTTGCCGAGCTGAGCCAGCAACCGGTCACCGTCAAGACGCCGGACCTGACCGGCACATTGAGCGCGGTGCAGGCTTATCTGGAGCGGCGTAACGTCAACGCTGAAGAGTCGGTCAAACCGTTCGCCAAACCTGCCGCCAGCACCGCGCAGGAGACTACGCCATGAAACGCCTGTATGTGATCGTGTTTCTGGTGATTGCGGCGACAGCGGCACTGGGCCTGGCGATTGCCGAGCACTCCGGGTACGTGCTGATCGCCTACAAGAGCTTCCGTTATGAATCGAGTCTGTGGGCGACGCTGGCATTGATCGCCGTGTTGTGGCTGCTGATTTGGGGCATCAAAGCCCTGGTCGAGTTGGTCATGGCCTCCAGTGGTGTGGTCAACCCGTGGTCGCGACGTAATCGCAGCCGGCGGGTGCAGGTGGCCATCGAACACGGGCAACTGGATCTGGCCGAAGGTCGCTGGGCCAGCGCGCAACGTCATCTGTCTCGCGCCGCCGAGGCCGAGCGCCAGCCGTTGTTGTATTACCTCGGCGCGGCACGCGCGGCCAACGAGCAAGGCAAGTACGAGGAGTGCGATCAGTTGCTTGAGCGTGCGCTGGAGCGCCAGCCGCAGGCCGAACTGGCGATTGCCTTGAGTCATGCGCAATTGCAGACCGATCGCGGTGATACCGACGGCGCCCTGGTGACCCTGCAAGCGATGCACGAGCGGCATCCGCATAACGTGCAGACTTTGCGGCAGTTGCAGCGTCTGCATCAGCAGCGCGGCGACTGGTCGGCGGTGATTCGCCTGTTGCCGGAACTGCGCAAGGACAAGGCTCTGCCGCCAGCCGAACTGGCTGAACTGGAAAGGCGAGCCTGGGGTAACAACCTGTCCCTGGCGGCGCATCGTGACGAGGATGGCAAGGTTGGTCTGCAGTCGCTCACCCGTGCCTGGGAGCAATTGACGTCCGCGCAGCGCCAAGAGCCGGCACTGGTGCTGGCATACGCCGAGCAACTGCGTCAGCTGGGTGCACAGGTTGAAGCGGAAGAAGTCCTGCGCAGCGACCTCAAGCGCAAGTACGACAGCCATCTTGCACGGCTGTATGGCCTGGTCCGCGGCAGTGATCCGGCGCGTCAGTTGCAGACCGCCGAAGGCTGGCTCAAAGAGCATCCGGCGGATCCGAGCCTGTTGCTGACCCTCGGTCGTCTCTGTCTGCAAACCAGTTTATGGGGCAAGGCACGGGATTACCTGGAAAGCAGTCTGCGGCTGCAGCGCAATCCGGAGGCCTGTGCAGAGCTGGCGCGTCTGCTTGCGCAACTGGGTGACACCGAGCGCAGTAACCAGTTGTTCCAGGAAGGTCTCGGATTGCTGGATGAGCGCCTGCTGGCCGCGCCGTTGCCAGTGCCGGTTCACGCCTGATATCGCGAGGGAGCATGCTCCCTCGTGAACGTTCAGTGAGCGAATAATTACCTCCGGCGGGCGTCTTGGGCGATGTCCTACAGCGGACTACGCCTATTCCTCTCGCGTCTGTCGGGTTTTCCCTACACTTCTGGTGAACTGTCGCCAGAGCTCCGCCTTGAAAGGCTGACAAGCTTTCCTCTACCGTAACTGCCTGTCTCCATTGCTACGGAAAAGCCATGTCGTTGGCCTGTTCACGCTCCTTGTTATTCACGGCTTTCACTGCAGGGGCTATGGCCCTGGGAGCTTCCTATTATCTCGAGTATGCGGTCGGGCTGACGCCCTGCAGCCTGTGCCTGGCGCAACGATTCTTCATGGCGGTGCTGACGTTGTGTTGCGGTGTGGCGGCAGTCCATGGACCACGGCGTTTCGGCCTGTCGCTTTACTGGGGCGCTGCGCTTGGCCTGAGCCTGGGCGGGACGACGGCAGCCTGGCGACAGGTGTTGTTGCAGAGTGACCCGCTGGTGCAGATGACGAGATGCGCGCCAGATTCCGAAGCGTTGTTCAGCAATCTGCCATGGTTGTGTGCCACGGTGCGGATGCTCAGAGGGGGTGGCGATTGCGCAGAAATTTCCTGGACACTGTTCGATTTGAGTATCCCCGAGTGGAGCCTGCTGTTCTTTGTGGCAATGTTCATCCTGTCTGTGTACCAATTGCTGAGGCTGGTCTGGAGCGCTCTGCAGCGCTCCCCCAGCGGCGAAGCGTCGCACCGCGCGCTGGTCAGGGATTAAACACTTGTATGAACTTTATCTCCTGCGTACCTTGAAGCCACAGGCGTGCGGGCATAATCTGGCCCGCACGTGTCATTGGATTTATGTTGCTCGATGACGCTCTGCCCGGTTCGCCTCCAAGCGATAACAGCCAGAAAAGGGGCGCGGGTGTAGAGCAGCATGACCCACAAGGGAAGAGAGATCGCCATGCTCGAAAGTTGTCAGAATGCTCAGGAACGCTGGGGTGGAGTTCATCTGCTGATCGACCGCTGGTTGCAAGAGCGTGAAGAACTGATCGGTGCCTACGACAAGCTGGGCGACAAGCCGCAGGCTCTGTCCGAGAACCGTAAACCCTTGCTGGAATTCTGCGGTGTGCTTGTCGATTATGTCTCGGCCGGGCACTTCGAGATCTACGAACAACTGACCGGTGAAGCCAAGGCGTTCAACGACAAGCGCGGCCTCGAACTCGCCGAAACCCTTTACCCGCGTATTGACGTCATCACCGAAAAACTCCTCGCGTTCAACGACCTTTGCGATGCGGGCAAATGCGTCGCCGAGAAGTTCAAGGAGCTGGGTGGCCTGCTGCACGAGCGCTTCGAGCTGGAAGACTGTCTGATTGAAGTGCTGCACACGGCACACAAGGAAGAAGATACCGCTCAGGCCTGATTGATTTTCTCAGGCACAAAAAAACGCGATGCGCCGAAAGCGCATCGCGTTTTTTTGTGCCCGTGAATCGGCGTGAATCAGCTCGTTGCACCGCGCAATTCGATCTCAAACACCAGCGGTGTGAACGGCGCGATCAGATCACCCGCACCATCGGCCCCGTAGGCCTGATCCGATGGAACCACCAGTCGCCACTTGGCACCTACCGGCATGTTCTGCAGTGCGGTACGCCAGCCGGCAATCACACTGTCGAGGCTGAACCATTGCGGCTGAGTGTTCTGGTCGAACACCGTGCCATCCGGTAATCGACCGACGTACAGCACCTGCACTTTTCCATCGGGCCCGGCCTTGGCACCAGTGCCTGGGGTCAGCTCGGTCAGGAGAATGCCGTCGGCCAATTCTTTCACCCCCGGTTTGGCTTTTTCGGCGGTGAGAAAACGTTGTTCGTTTTCCATCGCGGCATCGCTTGAAGGCAGCGTTGAGTGTTCGGCGTTTTGCGATTCGTGATCGGCGAGGATCTGCTCGATCCGTGCTTCGCTCAGTGCCAATGGCTTGCCTTGATAGGCCTGCTGCAATCCGTCGACCAACGCCTGAATCTGCAATTGCGGGACCTCTTGGCGCAAGCGCTCACCGAGGCTGGCGCCGAGGCTGTAGGCCAGATCGTGAGCATCGTTCGCGGTGGTTTTTTCGTCGGCGTGGGCGGCAGAAAAAATCATCCAGAGGGATAAAACAAGGTAGCGCGACATGGGCACACTCCGTCCTGAGATGCGGGCGATTATGCCAGCGCGAACGTCTGCAACGGTGAACTGCTTTTGTCTTTGTGCAGAACATTTTCGCTTCGTTGCAACGCAACGGTTTCGTTACTGTCAAGATGACCTAGCGGCGGTAACTGCAGAGGTCTAGTATGAGCCGCACTCACGTCAGCCAGGAGGTAAACCATGTCGGCCACCAAGAAGCCTGTAAACACTCCGTTGCACTTACTCCAACAACTCTCGGGCAGCCTGCTCGAGCATTTGGAAAACGCTTGCTCCCAAGCCTTGGCTGATGCTGAAAAACTGCTCGCCAAACTGGAAAAGCAACGCGGCAAGGCGCAAGAAAAGCTGCACAAATCCCGCACCAAATTGCAGGACGCAGCCGCTGCCGGTAAAGCCAAGGCGCAGAACAAGGCCAAGGCTGCAGTCAAAGAACTCGAAGATCTGCTCGATGCGCTGAAGAATCGCCAGTCCGACACTCGCAGCTACATTCTGCAACTCAAGCGAGACGCCCAGGAAAGCCTGAAACTGGCCCAGGGTGTCGGTCGTGTGCAAGAAGCCGCCGGCAAAGCGTTGACCTCTCGCGCAGCAAAACCTGCAGCAGTGCCTGCGAAGAAAGCAGCCGCGAAACCTGCGGCGGCAAAAGCGCCGGCGAAAACTGCTGCAGCCAAACCAGCGGCAAAACCAGCGGCCAAGGCACCGGCTAAAACCGCCGCCAAACCTGCTGCCAAAACCGCAGTGAAAAAACCGGCTGCAGCGAGCGCTGCGAAACCGGCTGCTCGTACTGCCGCTGCCAAACCTGCAGCGACAAAACCGGCTGCCAAGCCAGCGGCAAAACCTGCTGCGCGCAAAGCCGCTCCGGTAAAAACCGCTGCTGCTAAACCAGCTGCCAAAGTCGCGGTAAAACCGGCTGCCAAACCTGTCGCGAAAACCGCCGCTGCAAAACCGGTCGCGGCAAAACCTGCTGCCAAGGTTGCTGCCAAACCAGTGGCCAAGCCCGCTGCTAAAACCGCGGCCAAACCAGCGACCAAACCTGCAGCAGCAAAACCTGCGACCGCTGCGGCCAAGCCTGCTGCCAAACCAGTAGCCGCTAAACCAGCCGCCAAGCCGGTTGCAAAACCCGCCGCGAAAAAACCGGCCGCTGCCAAACCCGCTGCCGCCAAACCGGCGACTGCACCGGCTGCCAAGCCAGCTGCTCCAGCGCCAGCCGCGGCACCTGCTCCAGCCGCTTCCACCTCGACCACCTCGACTGCGCCAACGCCAGCCGCTGCGTCGAGCGTCAGCAGTAACCCGACCAGCGCTTCCTAAGTGCCGGTTGCCGCGACGCGCAGCACTTGCAGCGCGTCGCGGTTCGGGCTGGCGGTCGCCCCCGCAAGACTCTCCAGCCATTGTCCCGACGCTGAGGCGTCATCGCGAGGCCAGTGCTGAGCGACCTGTTCCAGCTGCCACAGCAGATGCCGTTCGGCTTCCAGCTCCAGCGCTTTCATTTGTTCTCGCAGACCCTTGAGTACCGGATCATCTTCGGCCAGGGTTTTCCATTGAGTGCGCAGCGCACGCAGTGGCTGCACCACCTCCCGATCCCAAGGCCCCACCAGTTTTTTCAGCTGCTCTACGCGCTGTTCGTCACAGGCCGCGCCACGTTGCTCAAGCCACAAACCACAGAGCAGCAGGCAGACGTTGGCCCCCGCCGTTTGCAGTTGCAGGCAGGCAGGTTCCACGCCCGGTCGGGCGTAGGTGGCAAGGGAAAAGCTCCACAGGTCAGAGGACATCGTGCTACTCGCGCCAGTTGTGAGCGAAGCTGGTAGACTCCGCCGCCATTATGATCCGACTTCAGAACCTGACTTTACAGCGTGGCCCGCAACGTCTGCTAGAAGACGCCGAGCTGACCCTGCACGCCGGCCACAAAGCCGGCCTCATCGGTGCCAACGGCGCCGGCAAATCCAGCCTGTTTGCCTTGCTGCGCGGCGAGTTGCACCCGGACTCGGGCGATTGCCTGCTGCCGGCCGATTGGCGCATCGCGCACATGCGCCAGGAGGTCGACACCCTCGAGCGTCTGGCGGTCGACTATGTGCTCGATGGCGACTTGCGTCTACGTGAGGTGCAGCGTGACCTCGCCGTCGCCGAAGCGGCCCACGATGGCACGGCGCTGGCCCGCCTGCACGCCGAACTCGACAGCGCCGACGGCTATACCGCCGACGCTCGCGCCCGCAAACTGTTGGCCGGCCTCGGGTTCACCAATGAGCAGATGGACCGTCAGGTAGGCGATTTCTCCGGTGGCTGGCGGATGCGTCTGAACCTGGCGCAGGCCCTGATGTGTCCGTCGGATTTGCTGCTGCTCGACGAACCGACCAACCACCTGGATCTCGATGCGATCATCTGGCTCGAAGAGTGGCTGAAAAGTTACCCGGGGACCTTGCTGCTGATTTCCCACGACCGCGACTTCCTCGATGAAGTGGTCGATCACGTGGCCCATGTCGATCAGCGCAAACTGACCCTGTACCGGGGCGGCTATACCGCGTTCGAGCGTGCCCGTGCCGAGCGTCTGGCCCAGCAGCAACAGGCCTACGAGAAGCAGCAGGCGCAACGTGCGCACATGGAAAGCTACATCGCCCGCTTCAAGGCCCAGGCCACCAAGGCCCGTCAGGCGCAGAGCCGGATCAAGGCGCTGGAACGCATGGAAGAGCTGTCGGCGGCCCACGTCGATTCGCCGTTCGACTTCGTCTTTCGTGAATCGACCAAGATCTCCAGCCCGCTGATCGACCTGTCCGATGCGCGTCTGGGTTACGGCGAAAAAACCATCCTGGAGAAGGTCAAGCTGCAACTGACCCCGGGTGCGCGGATCGGTCTGCTCGGGCCGAACGGTGCCGGTAAGTCGACCCTGATCAAGAACCTCGCCGGCGAGCTCGAACCGCTGGCCGGGCGCCTGACACGCGGCGAGAACACCGTGGTCGGCTACTTCGCCCAGCATCAGCTCGACTCGCTGGATGCCAAGGCCAGCCCGTTGCTGCACCTGCAGCGTCTGGCGCCGACCGAACGCGAGCAGACCCTGCGCGACTTCCTTGGCGGTTTCGACTTCCGTGGCGCGCGTATCGACGAGCCGGTACTGAATTTCTCCGGTGGCGAAAAAGCGCGTCTGGCCCTGGCGTTGATCGCCTGGGAGCGGCCGAACCTGTTGCTGCTCGACGAGCCGACCAACCACCTCGACCTCGAAATGCGCCTGGCGCTGACCATGGCGCTGCAGGAATTCAGCGGCGCGGTACTGGTGGTGTCTCACGATCGGCACTTGCTCAAGAGCACCACCGACAACTTCTACCTGGTCGCTGACGGCAAGGTCGAAGAGTTCGATGGCGACCTTGAAGACTACGCGCGCTGGCTGGTGGAATACCGCCAGCGCAACGCGCCGGTCAGCAACACGCCGGTTAACCCGGACAAAACCGACAAGAAGGCCCAGCGCCAGGCCGCCGCTGCATTGCGTCAGCAACTGGCGCCGCACAAGCGCGAAGCCGACAAGCTCGAAGCCGAGCTCGGCAAACTGCACGAGAAACTCGCCAAGGTCGACGCCAGCCTCGGTGACAGCGACATCTACGAGCCGGCGCGCAAGAACGAGTTGCGTGATCTGCTGGCCGAGCAGGCCAAGCTGAAAGTGCGCGAAGCCGAGCTGGAAGAAGCCTGGATGGAGGCGCTCGAGACGCTGGAAAGCATGCAGGCGGAGCTGGAGGCGCTGTCCTGATGGACGCGTTCAAGTGGCCATTGCCGGCGGTGTGGGTCGAGCCGATCTGGCTCGGCGTGCAGATTCTGCTGATCCTGCTGGCCGGCTATCTGGCCCAGCGCTTCGTTGCCAAAGGCCTGACCCGTCTGGGTGAGCGCTACCCGTTTCCGCCGCAGTTGCTGATGCCGCTGCGCGGCGGTCTGCGCTGGCTGATCATGGGCAGTGCGCTGATCTTTGTGCTGGAACGCCTCGGGGTGTCGGCCACGGTGTTGTGGACGGCGCTGTCGGGTTTCGTCGCGGTGGCGGCGGTGGCGTTCTTCGCGATGTGGAGTGTGCTGTCGAACCTGCTCTGCGCGATCCTGATCTTCACCGTCGGCCCATTCCGCCTCGGCGATGTGGTGGAGCTGGTCGACACCACTGACAAACCCGGGGTCAAAGGCCGGGTGGTGGCGATCAATCTGCTTTACACCACGTTGATCGAGGCAGAGGAGCTCGGGACGGGCAGCGCCATGGTACAAGTGCCGAACAGCCTGTTCTTCCAGCGCTCGGTGCGACGTTGGCGCGGCAGCGATGTGTTTCCGTCCAACGGGTTCGAGAAGTAGTTTTTCCAGATACGATCAAAAGATCGCAGCCTGCGGCAGCTCCTACAGAGATCGCATTTCAATGCAGGAGCTGCCGCAGGCTGCGATCTTTTGCTTTTAGGCCCAAACCGCATTAGCTTTGACGTCTGTCACGATTCAGAGTCGAGGTGTGCGATGGAGCTTCAAACATGGCTGGCAGTCTTTGCCGCCTGCTGGGTGATCAGTCTGTCCCCGGGTGCTGGCGCCATTGCGTCGATGTCCAGCGGCCTGCAATACGGTTTCTGGCGCGGTTACTGGAACGCGCTGGGCCTGCAAGTCGGCCTGGCGGTACAGATTGCGATTGTCGGTGCTGGGGTCGGCGCGATCCTCACTGCTTCGGCCACCGCGTTCTATGCGATCAAATGGTTCGGTGTGGCCTATCTGGTCTATCTGGCGGTCAAGCAATGGCGTGCGCTGCCCATGGACATGAGCGATGACGCAGCAGTCCGGCCGATCGGCAAACCGCTGGCGCTGGTGTTTCGCGGCTTCCTGGTCAACATCAGTAACCCCAAGGCGCTGGTGTTCATGCTGGCGGTGCTGCCGCAGTTCATCAATCCCCATGCACCGCTGCTGATGCAGTACCTGGTGATCGGCGTGACCATGATCTGCGTGGATCTGGTTGTCATGGCTGGCTACACGGGTTTGGCGTCCAAGGTGCTGCGTCTGTTGCGCACGCCGAAGCAGCAGAAACGCATGAATCGCACGTTTGCCGGGCTGTTCATTGGTGCGGCGGCGTTTATGGCGACATTGCGTAAAGCGGCGGTCTAAAAGCTTCGGCCAGAAAAAAGGCGACCTCTTGAGGTCGCCTTTTTCGTCTCTGACGATACATCTGGGTTACACCCAACTGTGGTGAGGGAGCTTTTGTGGTGAGGGGATTTATCCCCGATGGGCTGCGTAGCAGCCCCTTCTTTCAAGATCAAGAGGGGCTCGCTTCGCGAGCCATCGGGGATGAATCCCCTCACTACAGAGTTGTTCACTCAGCCGGTCAGTGCAAAATCACCGGCGCCGTATCACGCGGCAGGTTGTTGCGCTGCTGTGCCTCACGCGGCTGCTCGTAACCGCCGCCACCGAGCTGCATGCTCAGTTGCCCGGCGACGTCTTCGCCCAGGGCTTTCGACACTTCACGCACCACCCGCGGGCGGTTCAGCGAGATCTTGATGTCGCGGCCGTTCACCAGTTTGGTGTCCTGCGCTTCGCCCATCGCCGTGAAGGCCGAGGTGATCTCGTAGGTTTTGGTGTTGATCAGGCTGAAATCCGCCACCAGCGTCAGACCCAGCACTGCCGAATAGCTGTCGGTGTGCGCCAGCTCGTTCATGTCCTGGGTAAAGTCGATGTCCGAAACGGTGCCGAACAGCACGTAGTCGGCGCCTTTGAAGCTGCCGGCCTTGATCCGTTTGATCACGTCATAGACGTCACCCTTGGACGACGCGGTATACGGCGTGCCCTGCACCAGCTGGAACATCCCGGTGCGCAGGATCTCGCCCTTGATGTCGCCGGTGAATTTACGCAGTTCACCCTGTTCGATGTAGCTGGTGGTCGCTTCCAGCTCGTTGTAGTTCGACGAACCACTGGAGCTGTAGTAACCCTCGCGGTAATTGCTCTGCGCCGAAACGATGTGGATGTACTGCTCCACGCGCTCCTGATACGCCAGATCCGTTACCGCGACTTTCGGGGCCGCTTGCACGCTGAACGCGCAAGCCAGGGCCATCATGCCAATCCATGCGCGCATTGCTTAACGCTCCGTGGTTTTGCGAATCTCTTTTTCGTCCATCCACTCGGCCAGACCGCTTTCAACGTCGATCAGTTGCAGGCTGAATTTGTAGAAGACGTCCTTGTAGTCGCTGCTGCGCTTGACGATCGAGCTGATCGAACCTTCCAGACGGTATTTGGCGGCGATCATGTTGCCGGTCTTGGCCACGGTGCTCTTCTTGTACAGACCGCTCTGGTTTTGCAGCTTGAGCTGATCGACCTGGCTCTGCATCGCGGTGTTGTCGCTGGCGAAGCGGGCAGTGCCGGACTTCATCAGTTGAGTCTTGATGCTGGTGGTGATTTCGCGGGTATCGATGTACTCGCTGGTCTTGTTTTTCACGTCGTAGACCTGCACCACCGGGCGGCCCTGCAGAATGCCGGACTGGGCCAGGGAGCGGGTCATCGATTCGGCGATCATCTGCAGGTCGGTCGAACCGAATTCGTTGGTCACGGTTTCAACCGCTTTGGTGTCGCCGTAGCTGATGTTCTTGCTACCCAGGGTCGGCGAGGTGTTGGCGCAACCGGAGGCCAGCAGGGCGAGGACAGCGATCAGGGAAAAGCGTGCAAACATGGGGATGCTCTCTAATACAGGAATAGGTTGGCGGGCTTAAGGCGTCTTGAGTTCGAGACGGAAGTCCACGGCTTTCGGGGTCGGGGCGATGCCCTGGATGAAGCTGGTCTGAGCGCCGTACATCATCTGGCTTTTCCAGACCTCTTCCTCGGCGATCGGGAAACCTTCCGCACCGAGCCAGGCGAAGCGGTAGTAGAACGTCTTGTTGCTGTTGAGGGTGTTGGTCAACTGCACATTGACGGTCATGAAGCCGTTCTCGCGGGCGACGCGCATGGCGCCGACCGCGATGTGTTTCTGCGGGCCCATGGCCACGACCTTGCTCGCGGCGCTGCCCGGCTCCGGTGGTGGCGGGGTGGCGCAGCCGCTGGCCAGGACGGCGAGGGCGGCAACGGCGATGAGTTTCAAGCGCATGCAAAGACTCCGTTCTTAAGGTTGTTTGAGGCTGGCGACGTTGGTCGCGCCGGCGCTCGGGATGACGTGGGCGGCGACGCCACCGGCAAATACCTGGTTGCCCACCGCTCGCAGGCTGATCACTTGATAACGCTGATCGACGGTGACCTTGACCAGCGAACCGCCGACGGCGCTCGGCAGGCTGACTTGATGCTCGCCTTTCTTCAAGCGCAGACGTACCACCTGGGTGTTGTCCGGCAGGGTGCGCCACGTACGGGTATCGGCACCTTCCAGCACGGCTGAAGAGATACCCACGGCCAGACCGGCCAGCGGATTGGTTTCGTTGATCTTCTTCTGTGCCACGCCTTTGGTGATTGCGCGCACGGTGGTGCGCACAATGATCCCCGGCATGTCATCGCGCAGGGCGCGGCGGGACATGGCGGTGGTGCTGTTGAGGGCCGTCAGGTTGACTTGCTGGCCATCGACACCGATCTGCGCAAGCGGTGCGGTGGAGGTGTCCGGCTTGATGATCGGGAACGACAGTGGAGTGATCACCACATTGTTGGAGATCGGCAATGGCAGCGGCACGCGGATCGAATCGCGCGAAGGTGCCAGACCGCTTTGCACCACGATCAGGATGTCGCTGTCGTCGGATTTGCTCGGCTTGTCGAGGTTGACCAGCGCCTGCTCCAGCAGCGGGGTGTTCGGGCGCAGTTCGGCCGCCTTGCGGTAGCCCGGTGCAGCCAGGTCTTTCTCGCCCAGGGCTTCGTAGACGAAACCGGCCAGGTAATGGCTGAACGCACTCTGGTAGCTGTTTTTCAGGCTGACCACTTCCGGCGCGTCGAGGCTGGCGACCGGGTAGCCTTGCAGATCCTTGTACTGAGTCTTGATCCCTTCTTTTTCGGCCTCTTCCTCACTCTTGAGGTATTCCTTGTCGCGCAGGTCGGCGATCACCGCTTCACGTTCGTGGGTTTTCTTGATCGCGGTGCGGGCGCCATCGAAGTCGTTGACGGCCAGCAGGTTGAGGGCCATCTGGGTGGTCAGCATGACTTTCTCGTAGTCATAACCTTCGTAGCGACGGACCTTGTCGTTGACGATGAAGCTGCCGAACTGGGCCAGGTATTTGCCGGAGTCGAGCTTGACCGAATCCTCCCACTGACCGACCACCTGGTCGGCGCTGGTCCAGGCGCTCTGGCTGCCGGACAGGTCACCCTTGGCGCGCAGCAACTCACCTTTCTCGAAGTAATAGAGCAGATCTTTGTCGGGGCCGGTGTTGTTCTTTTCCAGCAGGCTCAGTGCGGCATCGACGTTGCCGGTGGCCAGTTGCTGGTTGGTCTGGGCCAGTTCCGAATCGTAGTTGCGAAACGCCGAACAGCCGGACAGCAGAGTGACAGCGCTGAGCGCGATCAAGGTGGGAGTGCGCAATGCCATGGGGGTACTTCTTCCCTGAGCTAGTAACTGCATCAGCCGCCGGTGCTGGTCGGGCTGGTGTGACCCATCGACAGTGGCGCTGGCCTCCTGCCAATTCCTCATAACCAGAGGAGCTTTTATGCCGCGTCGCTATAGCGAGGGCGCGGCATTATAAGCGGGCGATGCTGGCCATGTAATAGCTTTTTAATCGCACTTGTTAGTTTGGTGCCATTACTTATTTCAGGCTGGATACTCGATTTTCCACTGAGATGCGGGACTGAAAAGCGCTGCCGTTGGCGTAAATCTGTCCACCGAGCACGCGCAGGCCGATCATCTGCCGGTGCTGGTCGATACGGATCTTCAGCGGTGCCGCAATATTCGACAGGCTGATCAGATGCTCGCCCTTTTTCAGGCGCAGGCGCACAACCTGCGTCAGGTCAGGCAGGGTGCGCCAGGTGCGGGTGTCGGCGTGTTCGAAATTGTCCCAGTGGGTCACGTAGGACGCCTTGCTCGGGTTGCGTCGATTGTCCGTGCCTTGAACATCTGCGGCGAGGAATGCCCGATAGGTTGTGCGCTGGATAATCCCGGGCATGTCGTCACGCAGCGTGCGCAAGGACATTTCGGTGATGCTGTTGACCGTGATCAGTTTTTTCTGGCGACCATCGATACTCACTTGGGTAAGCGGCGGGGTTGAGGTGTCCGGCACCATCACTGGAAACGAAATGTTGGCGACGATGACTTGCCCGTCTGCCAGCTTCACCGGGTACGGCACGCGTACTGAACTGCGGGCAGGTGCCAGCCCGCTTTGCACAATGATCAGCACGTCGCTTTCATCGGCCTTGAGTCCGGGGCTGTCGAGGTCGCGCAGTGCCTGTTGAAAAAAGGCTACGTCCGGGCGCAGTTCAATGGCCTGACGATATCCGGGCGCGGCAAGATCCTTTTCACCCAGCGCTTCATAAGTGAAGCCCGCGAGATAGTGACTGAATGCACTTTGGTAACCGTTTTTCAGGGCAATCACCGCAGGCGATTCGAGCATTACCACCGGGTAGCCCTGCAGATCCCTGTAATGCACACGTGCGCCCTGGGCCTTGGCTGCTTCCTCGATTTTTTCGTATTCCAGCTCCCGTTGCCGAGCGATCAGCGCTTCGCGTTCGTGGGTTTTCTTGATGTCGGCGCGAGCGCCATCGAAGTCATTTAGCGCCAACTGATTGAGGGCCATTTGCGTGGTCAGCATGACCTTTTCATAGTCGTAGCCATCGTAGCGGCGCAGCTTGTCGTTGATGATGCTGCCCCAGTGATCGCCCATTGCAGCAAGCAACTTGTCGCCAGTGGTCTGGATTGTGTCCTGGCGTTCGATAATCATCTGTTCGGCGCTGCGCCAACTGGTCTGGCTTTGCGCAAAATCGCCGCCGGCACTGAGTACGGCGCCTTTTTCGAAGTAGTAGAGCAGGTCTTTTTCCGGGTCCGGATTGTTCGCTTCGATCACTGACAGGGCACCTTCGATGTTGCCGTTTTTGAGCGGCGCGGTGGTCTGTTGCAGCTCCAGATCGTAATTGCGATACGCACCGCAACCGTTCAGTTGCACAACGGTGGCGATCAACAGGGGTAGCAGCAAGCTATGGCGCATGAAGAGGGGTCGTCCTTGAGCGGCGAATGCAATGAGGTGGCGCAGTATAGAGTGCGGTAGTGGCCAAGTGATTTTTCCGTTTTCGCAGGTTCATGGCCCCCGTCCCAGGTGGCGTACGTCGACAACGCTTGAGTGAAAAGCGTTCGAAGTGAACAATATGTAACTTCGCATTTCCATTTGAGACTCATTCATGACTGCCGCGTCCCGATTTCTGGCCTGGCTGGTGTTCCCGTTGTGCGCCCTGAGCAGCTTCAACCTGCTGGCCGACACGGTGGAAGGCGCCCCGCAAGCGCTGCACCTGCTCGATTACATCAGCGCCGACTACCCGCCGACGGTCGAAGCGGGCAAGGTCGTCGACGACGGCGAATACCGCGAGCAGCTGGAATTCACCCAAGTGCTGCAAGGACTGATCGGCGGTCTGCCGGCCAAACCGGAGAAGGCTGCGCTGGAGCAGGGCGTCGAAGCTCTGCATGCGGCTATCACGGCAAAGCAGGACGGTGCCGACGTCGCCCGTCAGGCCCGGCAACTGGGGGCGAAACTGGCGGTGGCGTATGAGGTCAGCCAGGCGCCGATCATCACGCCGGATCCGACCCGTGGCGCGCCGCTGTATGCGCAAAACTGCTCGGTTTGTCACGGTGCCAACGGGGCCGGTGACGGTCCGGCAGGTCTCGGCATGGCGCCGCCACCGGCCAACCTGCGCGATTCCGCGCGGATGGATCATCTGAGCCTGTACGCGATCTACAGCACCCTCGGCCAAGGTGTCGAAGGCACCGACATGCCGGCGTTCGCCGATCAACTGGACGACCGTCAGCGCTGGGACCTGGCGACCTACATCGCCGGTTTCAGCGCCGACCCGGCCGCCGCCAAGTCCGACAAGACCTTCAATATCGCTGATCTGGCACGCCAGACGCCGGCCGAAGTACAGGCTGCCGAAGGTGCGCCAGTCGCCGCGACCTTCCGTGCCCAGCGCGCCCAGCCACCGCAGGTCAAACGCGGCCCGGCGCAATTGCTCGACTACACTGCCGCGACGCTGGACAAAAGCCTGGCGGCGTACCGCGCCGGTGATCGTGATCAGGCCTATGACCTGTCGGTGGCGGCGTATCTGGAAGGTTTCGAACTGGTCGAAAGTTCGCTGGATAACGTCGACGCCAACGTACGCAAGGACACCGAAAAATCGCTGATGGCCTACCGTCAGTCGTTGCAGGACGGTCTGCCGGTGGCGCAGGCCGAAGAGCGCCTGGCCGCGGCCAAGGGCAAGCTCAAAGCGTCTGCCGAGCTGCTCGGCAGCGATGGCCTGAGCTGGTCGCTGAGCTACATCTCCGGTCTGCTGATTCTGCTGCGCGAAGGCCTCGAAGCGATTCTGGTGCTGGCGGCGATCCTCGCGTTCCTGCGCAATACCGGCCAGCAATCGGCGGTGCGCAGCGTCAACGTCGGCTGGGGCCTGGCGCTGCTCGCCGGTCTGGGTACCTGGGCGCTGGCGGCGTATGTGATCGACGTCAGCGGCTCGCAGCGTGAACTGCTCGAAGGCGCGACGGCGCTGTTCGCCAGCGTCATGGTGCTGTGGCTCGGTGTGTGGATGCACGACCGGCGCCACGCTGCAGCCTGGCAGGACTACATCAAACAGAGTCTGGTGGGCGGCGGCGGGCGTTTCGGCTTCGCGATCCTCGCGTTTTTCTCGGTGTATCGCGAGTTGTTCGAAGTGATCCTGTTCTACGAAACGCTGTGGCTGCAGGCCGGTCCCGCCGGGCATGATGCGGTGCTGGCCGGTGGTGCGACGGCGCTGGTGCTGCTGATCGGTCTGGCCTGGGTGATCCTGCGTGGCTCGGCGAAACTGCCGCTGGCGCTGTTCTTCAGCATCAACGCCGGTCTGCTCTGCGCGTTGTCGGTGGTGTTCGCCGGGCATGGCGTGAAGGCGTTGCAGGAAGCCGGGATCTTCGGCACACGGCCGGTGGCGTTCTTCGATTTCGACTGGCTGGGGATTCATGCCGACGCTTATTCGCTATCGGCGCAGGCCGTGGCGATTCTGGCGATTGTCGTGTTGTATGGGCGCAGCCGGATGGTTGAGAAGAAGCGGGTGATTGCTTAAGAGCATTCGCTGCGCTCACATTCGCGGGCAAGCCACGCTCCCACAGGTTTAGCGTTAACCTTGTGGCTGCGCGGCTTGCCCGCGATGCTTTTAGAAGAGGAAAAAATGATGCGCGTATGGATCGATGCCGACGCCTGCCCGCGGGCCGCCAAGGAGCTGGTGGTGAAGTTCGCCCTCAAGCGCCGGTTCGAAGTGGTGCTGGTGGCGGGGCAACCGCAGATCAAGCCGGGGCTGGCCATCGTCAAACTGATCGTGGTGCCCAGCGGCCCGGATGCGGCGGACGATTATCTGGTCGAGCACGCGGTGCCCGGAGAGCTGGTGATCTGCAGCGATATTCCGCTGGCCGATCGCCTGGTGAAGAAAGGTGTGGCAGCGCTGGACCCGCGCGGCAAGGAGTTCGACGCGCAGAACATGGGCGAGCGCCTGGCCGTGCGCAACCTGTTCACCGACCTGCGTGAGCAGGGTCAGATCAGCGGCGGCCCGGCACCGTTCGGCGAGCGTGAGAAACAGGCGTTTGCCAATGCACTGGACAGGATCCTCACGCGCCTTGCACGTCAGTCCTGATTCAACCGTATTCCTGTGGTGAGGGGATTTATCCCCGATGGCCTGCACAGCAGGCCCAATGCTTCAAGATGCAAAGGGCTGCTGCGCAGCCATCGGGGATAAATCCCCTCACCACGAAAACCCTTCAGAAAGGTCGCATCAAACATCGTTCTCGTGCGTCAGTTCGAGCACCCGGTCGACCAGCTTGTTGATCCCCGAAGCCGCCTCACTGATGTTCTGCGCCAGCATGTAGGCCGGGGTGGTCACCAGTTTGCGCGCCTTGTCTTCGATGATCTCGCTCACCGCACAGTCTTCGTGGGTGGCGCCCATCTTGTTCATCGCGGTGGCGGTATCGGCATCGTTGCCGATGGTGCAGGTTACGCCCGGGCCGTAGATTTTCGCCGCCAGTGCCGGCGAGATGCACATCAGACCCACCGGTTTGCCCGCTTCGGCAAACGCTTCAGCCAAGGCCAGCACCTCAGGCTGTACCGTGCAGCCGGCACCTTCTACGGCGAAGTTCGAGAGGTTCTTCGCGGCGCCAAAGCCGCCAGGCACGATCAGCGCGTCGAAGTCTTCGACGTCGGCCTCACGGATGTCCTTGATGTTGCCGCGGGCAATGCGCGCCGATTCCACCAGGACGTTGCGCGTTTCGGGCATTTCTTCACCGGTCAGGTGATTGATCACATGCAATTGCGCGATGTTCGGCGCGAAGCACTGCACCTGCGCGCCGCGTTGATCCAGGCGCAACAGGGTGATGACGCTCTCGTGGATCTCGGCGCCATCGTACACGCCGCTGCCGGACAGGATCACTGCAACTTTTTTGCTCATGGGTTTCTCTCCAGATTCATGGCGCTAAATGTCCACTAAATTGTCGTACGTTGCCATAGGGGAAAAGGGCGGCTAGACCTAGGATCTGTCCATAGAATCCGACCGGGGCGCGCCATGGACTTCATTCTGTATGCAGTGCCGTTTTTCTTCGTGCTGATTGCCGCCGAACTGCTTGCCGATCGCTGGCGCGGGACCCGACACTATCGCCTCGCCGACTCGGTCAACAGCCTCAGCGCCGGGGTGTTGTCGACCACTACCGGGCTGCTGGGCAAGGGTGTCGGGCTGCTCACGTATGCGTTTGCCCTGGAACACCTGGCGCTGCTCAGGTTGCCGGCAGACAGTCTCCGGGTCTGGGTGCTGGCCTTTGTCTTCTATGACTTCTGCTACTACTGGCTGCATCGCCTGGGCCACGAGCGCAACATCCTCTGGGCCGCGCATTCGGTGCATCACCAGAGCGAGGAGTACAACCTCTCCACGGCGTTGCGCCAGACCAGTACCGGATTTGTGCTGGGCTGGATCTTCTACCTGCCGATGGCCGTGCTTGGCGTGCCGCTGCTGGTATTCGTCAGCGTCGCGGCGATGAATCTGCTGTATCAGTTCTGGGTTCACACCCGGCACATTCCCAAGCTCGGCTGGTTCGAGTGGTTCTTCGTCACGCCATCCAATCATCGGGCCCACCATGCACAGAACGCTCTCTACATGGATCGCAACTACGGCGGGGTGTTCATTCTTTGGGATCGGTTGTTCGGTACGTTTCAGGAAGAGGACGACAACGAGCCGGTGATTTTCGGTGTGACCACGCCGCTGGCGAGCTGGAATCCGCTGTGGGCCAATGTGCAGTTCTATGTGCAGTTGTGGGACGACGCACGCCGCACCGAAAGCCTTTGGGACAAGCTGCGGATCTGGTTCATGCGCACTGGCTGGCGTCCGGCGGATGTGGCGGCGAAGTACCCGCTGACCAAACCCGACTTGAGCCGCTTCCGCAAGTACGAGGTGCCGCTCGACAGCCGTCGCCAGTGGTATGTGGCGCTGCAGTTCTGCGTCTATATCGCGCTGGGCAGTGACCTGATGGGGCGGGCGCAACATCTGTCGACCGCCGCGCTGCTACTGGGGTGGGGTGTAGTAGCGTGGGGTTTGTTCGTGCTGGGGGTGATGCTGGAGAATCGCCCGTGGGCGTTGCGGGTCGAGCTGCTGCGGCTGGGGTCGAATGTGCCGCTGGTGTGGCTGGCGCCGCTGCTCGGGCTATGGCCGGCCAGCCCGTTGGCCTGGGCTGGTCTGCTCGGTTACAGCCTGCTCAGTGGCATCGGGCTGTATGGCTGTCGCCAGCGTGTTACTCGGCTGGCGTCTTAGGCTCGGCGGGTTTTGACTGTTCTGCCTGAAGCAGTGCGGCTTTTGCGGCTTGTTCATCGGCGTAAACCTGCTTGGCCAGGCGCGCATTCTTGAAGCGGCGACGCAGCCACAGGCCGACACCCAACACCAGCAGCGCGCCGAGTACCCACAACTCGTACTTTTTGATGCTGCCGAGCATGCCTTCGAGCACCGCGCCGAAATGGTAAGCGGCGGCTGCCAGGGCAGTGGCCCAGATCGCTGCGCCGATGCCGTTGAGCAGCAGGTAGCGTCCCGGCGGATAACCCGACAGGCCGATCGCCACCGGCATCACCGTGCGCAGGCCGTAAACGAAGCGGAAGCTCAGAACCCAGATGTCCGGATGCTTGCGGATATGTTCCAGCGCGCGGTCGCCCATCATCTGCCAGCGCGGCTTGCGCGCGAGCAATTTACGCCCGTGCTTGCGCCCCAGGAAGTACCACAGCTGATCGCCGGCATAGCTGCCGAAGAACGCCACGACCACCACCAGGTTGATGTCCATGTATCCACGGAACGCGAGGAAGCCTGCGAGCACCAGAATGGTTTCGCCTTCGAAGAACGTGCCGAGAAACAGGGCAAAGTAGCCGAAGTCATGCAGAAATTGTTGGAGCATTGTCTGGGTGCTGGCGAAATGAACGCGCAGCCTAACCCTTCGGACACATTCAGGAAAGTGTCGAAATGTGTCTCGACGTGAACAATTCCTACGCTAACAATGGAATGCGGCTACATGTCACGGGGTACGCACAACTGTAATCTGTTCGTCATAATGGCCGTCTATAACTGTCACGCTCGCCCGTATGCGCGGGCTCAGGAGTCTGCCGTGAGCTTTACCCCTGCCAACCGTTTGTTCCCCGCTACCCGTTTGCGCCGCAACCGTCGCGATGATTTTTCGCGTCGGCTGGTACGGGAAAACGTGCTGACGGTCGATGACCTGATCCTGCCGGTGTTCGTGCTTGACGGTGAGAACCGTCGCGAAGCCGTGGCCTCGATGCCCGGTGTCGAGCGCCTGACCATCGATCTGCTGCTGGAAGAAGCGGCGAAATGGGTCGAACTGGGCATTCCGGCGCTGGCGCTGTTCCCGGTCACGCCTGTCGAACTGAAATCCCTCGATGCCGCCGAAGCCTGGAACCCTCAGGGCATTGCCCAGCGCGCCACTCGTGCGTTGCGTGAACGGTTTCCCGAGCTGGGAGTGATCACTGACGTCGCCCTCGATCCGTTCACCACCCATGGGCAGGACGGCATTCTCGACGAAGATGGCTACGTGCAGAACGACATCACGGTCGACGCACTGGTCAAGCAGGCGCTGTCCCACGCCGAAGCCGGCGCTCAGGTCGTGGCACCGTCAGACATGATGGACGGTCGGATTCAGGCGATCCGTGAAGCGCTGGAGATCGCCGGCCACGTCAATGTGCGGATCATGGCCTACTCGGCCAAGTACGCCAGCGCCTATTACGGGCCGTTCCGCGATGCCGTGGGTTCGGCAGCGAATCTGGGCAAGGCCAACAAAGCCTCGTATCAGATGGACCCGGCCAACAGCGATGAAGCGTTGCACGAAGTCGGCGCCGACTTGTCTGAAGGCGCGGACATGGTCATGGTCAAACCCGGCATGCCGTACCTGGACATTCTTTTCCGGGTAAAAGATGCCTTCAAAGTGCCGACCTTCGTCTATCAGGTTAGCGGCGAATACGCCATGCATATGGCGGCGATCCAGAATGGCTGGTTGAGCGAGGCGGTGATTCTCGAGTCACTGACCGCCTTTAAACGTGCCGGCGCTGATGGCATCCTGACTTACTTTGCTGTCCGCGCCGCTCAATTGTTACGAGAGCAGAAATAGCCCTCCCAGGAACATTCGATGAATACCGAAGGACTCACTGAAGTTGCCGTAAAAGAAGCTCAACCGGTGGTGGAGCAAATCACCGAAACCCCGCCGGAACTCGAGCCTGCGCCACCCGCGCCGGTCACCGAAGCCGTCGCGGCGGCGCCAGTGATTGCGATCCCGGGGCTGGATGACAGCAGCCTGTACATCCACCGCGAGCTTTCGCAACTGCAGTTCAACATCCGCGTGCTGGAGCAGGCGCTGGATGAGTCCTATCCGTTGCTGGAGCGGCTGAAGTTCCTGCTGATCTTCTCCAGCAACCTCGACGAATTTTTCGAAATCCGCGTCGCCGGCCTGAAAAAGCAGATCACCTTCGCCCGGGAACAGGCTGGTGCCGATGGTCTGCAACCGCACCAGGCGCTGGCGCGGATCAGCGAGCTGGTGCACGGTCACGTTGATCGCCAGTACGCGATCCTCAACGACATCCTCCTGCCGGAGCTGGAAAAGCATCAGGTGCGCTTCATCCGTCGCCGTCACTGGACGACCAAGATCAAGACTTGGGTGCGCCGCTACTTCCGCGACGAGATCGCGCCGATCATCACCCCGATCGGCCTCGACCCGACGCATCCATTCCCGTTGCTGGTAAACAAGAGCCTGAACTTCATCGTCGAACTGGAAGGTATCGACGCCTTCGGTCGCGATTCCGGTCTGGCGATCATTCCGGCACCGCGCCTGCTGCCTCGGATCATCAAGGTTCCGGAAGAAGTCGGCGGCCCGGGCGACAACTATGTGTTCCTGTCGTCGATGATCCACGCCCACGCCGATGACCTGTTCCAGGGCATGAAGGTCAAGGGCTGCTACCAGTTCCGCCTGACCCGAAACGCCGATCTGGCGCTCGACTCCGAAGACGTCGAAGACCTTGCGCGCGCCCTGCGTGGCGAGCTGTTCTCGCGGCGCTACGGCGATGCGGTGCGTCTGGAAGTCGCCGACACCTGCCCGAAACACCTCTCGGACTACTTGCTCAAGCAGTTCAACCTGAGCGAGACCGAGCTGTATCAGGTCAACGGCCCGGTCAACCTGACCCGACTGTTCAGCATCACCGGTCTGGACAGTCACCCGGAGCTGCAATACACGCCGTTCACCCCGCAGATCCCGAAACTGCTGCAGAACAGCGAGAACATTTTCAGTGTCGTCAGCAAGCAGGACATCCTGTTGCTGCACCCGTTCGAGTCGTTCACCCCGGTGGTCGACCTGCTGCGCCAGGCGGCGAAAGACCCGCATGTCTTGGCCGTGCGCCAGACCCTGTACCGCTCCGGCGCCAACTCGGAAATCGTCGATGCGCTGGTGGACGCCGCGCGCAACGGCAAGGAAGTGACGGCGGTCATCGAACTGCGCGCACGCTTCGACGAAGAGTCCAACCTGCAACTGGCCAGCCGTCTGCAAGCGGCCGGTGCGGTAGTGATTTACGGCGTGGTCGGCTTCAAGACCCACGCCAAGATGATGCTGATCCTGCGTCGCGAGGCCGGCGAGATCGTGCGTTACGCGCACCTCGGCACCGGTAACTACCACGCCGGCAACGCCCGTCTGTACACCGACTACAGCCTGCTGACCTCCGACGACGCCTTGTGCGAAGACGTTGGCAAGCTGTTCAGCCAGTTGATCGGCATGGGCAAGACGCTGCGCATGAAGAAGCTGCTGCATGCGCCGTTCACTTTGAAGAAGGGCATGCTCGACATGATTGCCCGGGAAACCCAGTTCGCCGTCGAAGGCAAACCGGCGCACATCATCGCCAAGTTCAACTCGCTGACCGATCCGAAGATCATCCGCGCGCTGTACAAGGCCAGCCAGTCCGGCGTGCGCATCGATCTGGTGGTGCGCGGGATGTGCTGCCTGCGTCCGGGCATTGCCGGGGTTTCGCACAATATCCATGTGCGCTCGATCATCGGTCGCTTCCTTGAACACACTCGAGTGTTCTACTTCCTCAACGGCGGCGAGGAGCAGATGTTCCTCTCCAGTGCCGACTGGATGGAGCGCAACCTCGACAAGCGCGTCGAGACTTGCTTCCCGGTGGAAGGCAAGAAGCTGCTGACCCGCGTGAAGAAAGAGCTGGAGCTGTACCTGACCGACAACACCCACAGCTGGAGCCTGCAGTCGGATGGTCGATACATCCGCAACACGCCAACCGGCAACCAGAACCCGCGCAGCGCGCAGGCGACGTTGCTGGAGCGGCTGGGCAGCCCGATTCTGCCGGTGAGCAGCTAAGCCTCGGTTTCAGGTGAAATAAAAAGGCGATCCCTCGGGATCGCCTTTTTTGTATGCCAAACACCGACCTGTGTAGGAGCTGCCGCAGGCTGCGATCTTTTGATCTTGCCGTTTAAAGAGCAAAAGATCGCAGCCTGCGGCAGCTCCTACAGGGGTTATCAGTGGACTGTCAGCACGATGCCCACCCGGGTCAGCCAGTCGGCTTCGAGACCAAAGTCAGCCTGAGTCAGCTGATTCTCATCCAGCCAGTGCTCCGGGAATTCCACGTCGAGCGTGTTGCCCTTGGCGTGCAGCGCCACTTGCGGCATCGCCTGGGTACCACGGATGTGGTGGAACAGGATCGCGAAGCGCAGCAGCACGCACAGGCGGATCAGCTTGTCGCCGTCGTCACCGAACTCGGCGAACTTGTCCTTGGGAATGTTGCGGCGGTGGCCACGCACCAGCAGGGCGAGCATTTGCTGGTCTTCGCGGGAGAATCCGGCGAGGTCCGAGTGCTCGATCAGGTAGGCGCCGTGCTTGTGATAGTGGTAGTGCGCGATGTCGAGGCCGACTTCGTGGACTTTCGCCGCCCAGCCGAGCAGTTCGCGCCAGATGCCGTCATCCAGCTCCCAGTCTGCAGCGACCTGATCAAAGGCGTGCAGCGCTTTGCGTTCAACCCGCGCCGCTTGTTCCAGGTCGACGTGATAGCGCTCCATCAACGAAGTCAGGGTGCGCTCGCGCACGTCTTCGTGGTGATGGCGGCCAAGCAGGTCGTAGAGCACGCCTTCACGCAGCGCGCCTTCGCAGTGATCCATGCGTTGCAGTTCGAGGGCGTCGAAGATCGCTTCGAGAATCGCCAGACCCGCGGGGAAGATCGCCCGGCGGTCAGGTTTGATGCCTTCGAAATCGATCTTGTCGACGTCACCCAGTTTGAACAGGCGACGCTTGAGCCAGGCCAGGCCTTCGGCATTCACTTCGCCGGTGCCATGCCCGCCGGCCTTCAGCGCCAGGCCGATGGCGCGGATGGTGCCCGAGGAGCCGATGGCTTCATCCCAGGTCAGGCGGTGCAGGGCGTGTTCGATGCTCATGATCTCCAGCCGCGCCGCCGTGTACGCCTGAGCGTAACGAGCCGGGGTGATCTTGCCGTCCTTGAAGTAGCGCTGGGTGAAGCTGACGCAGCCCATTTGCAGGCTTTCGCGCAGCAGCGGTTCAAACCGCTGCCCGATGATGAATTCGGTACTGCCACCGCCGATGTCGGCCACCAGGCGCTTGCCCGGGGTGTCGGCGAGGGTGTGTGACACGCCCAGATAAATCAGCCGCGCTTCTTCACGGCCGGAGATGACTTCCACCGGGTGACCGAGGATTTCTTCGGCGCGGTGGATGAATTCCAGGCGATTGCGTGCTTCGCGCAGGGCGTTGGTGCCGACGATCCGCACAGCGCCCAGCGGCATGCCGTTGATCAGTTGGGCAAAACGCTTGAGGCAATCGAGCCCGCGCTGCATCGATTCTTCATTGAGATGGCGCTCGTCGTCGATGCCGGCGGCAAGCTGCACTTTCTCTCCGAGGCGCTCCAGAATGCGGATTTCACCGTTCTGGGCCTTGGCCACGACCATGTGGAAGCTGTTGGAGCCCAGGTCGATTGCGGCGATCAGGGACAGATTCTTGGCTTTGGATTGCGGCATGGTCAGGGGGTCTCGGTCGATAACCCCGCCATCGTGCCACGATCAAACGCTGGCGCCAACGCGCATGGTTCAAACCGTTGATCCTGCGCATAAAAAGCTTGAGACCGCGGCGCGGCCATTCGCGAGCAGGCTCGCTCCCACAGGTTTTGCAGCGAACTCACCATAGTGGTCCGACAGAGTTCCCTGTGGGAGCGAGCCTGCTCGCGAAGGCGTCCGCCCCCTCACTACGGCTATTTCAGGCTGTCGCTTCCACCGTGCCAATGAAATTCGCCAGCTCCGCCGTCTGCGGGTTGGCAAACAACACCTTCGGATCCCCCACTTCATGCACCTTGCCATGGTGCATGAACACCAGTTTGTCGCCGACTTCCCGGGCGAAACGCATTTCGTGGGTGACCATGATCAGCGTCATGCCTTCTTTCGCCAGTTGGCGCACCACGGCCAGCACTTCATTGACCAGTTCCGGGTCCAGCGCCGAAGTGATTTCATCGCACAGCAACACTTTCGGCGACATCGCCAGTGCCCGGGCAATCGCCACGCGCTGTTGCTGCCCGCCAGACAACCGATCCGGAAACGCATCGAACTTCTCTCCCAGGCCGACGCGTTCGAGCATCTTGCGCGCCAGTTCGGCCGCCCTGGTCTTCGGTACTTTCTGCACCACTTGCGGCGCGAGCATCACGTTTTCGCCCACGGTCAGGTGCGGGAACAGGTTGAACTGCTGGAACACCATGCCGACTTTCTGCCGCAGGCTGCGCAGGTCGGCGCGGGCGGCGTCGAGGTACTCGCCGTCGACTTCGATTACCCCGTCATTGATCGACTCCAGGCCATTGAGGGTGCGCAGCAGGGTCGATTTGCCCGAGCCGCTGCGGCCGATGATCGCCACCACCTGGCCTTCCTCGACGCTCAGGTCGATGCCTTTGAGCACGTGGTGATCGCCGTAGTATTTATGCAGGGCGGAAATTCTAAGCAGAGGCATGCAGTCTCCTTTCCAGGTAGCGCGCACTGAGCGACAAGGGGTAGCAGAGCAGGAAGTAGCCGAGGGCGACGAGGCCGTAGACCATGAACGGTTCGAACGTGGCGTTGGCGAGCATGCCGCCGGTCTTGGTCAGCTCGGTGAAGCCGATGATCGAGGTCACCGCCGTGCCTTTGACCACTTGCACCGAGAAGCCCACGGTCGGCGCGACCGCGATGCGCAGCGCCTGCGGCAGGATCACGTAGCGCAGTTGCTCCAGCGGATTCAGCGCCAGGCTCGATGACGCTTCCCACTGACCGTGGGGGATCGCTTCGACGCAACCGCGCCAGATCTCCGCCAGATAGGCACTGGTAAACAGCGTCAGGGCAATCGCCGCGGCCATCCACGGAGAGATTTCGATCCCGGCCAGCGCCACGCCGAAGAACACCAGAAACAGCTGCATCAGCAGCGGTGTGCCCTGGAACAGTTCGATCCAGGTGCGGGCAATGTTGCTCGGCAACGGGTTTTTCGAGATGCGCATGACCAGAATCAGCAACCCGACGATCCCGCCACCAATGAACGCCACCAGCGACAGCGCCAGCGTCCACTGCAGGCCGGTGAGCAGGTTGCGCAGGATGTCCCAGAAGGTGAAGTCGCTCATCGGCTGCTCCTCGCGATATAGCGGCGGCCGACCCAGTTCAGCAACTGGCGGATCAGCAGCGCCATGCACAGGTAGATCAGCGTGGTCAGCGCGTAGGTTTCAAAGGCGCGGAAGTTGCGCGACTGAATGAAGTTGGCAGCGAAGCTCAGCTCCTCGGTGGCGATCTGCGAACACACCGCCGAGCCGAGCATGACGATGATGATCTGGCTGCTCAGTGCCGGCCAGACCTTGCCCAGCGCCGGCAGCAGGATCACATGGCGGAACGCTTCGAAACGGCTCATCGCCAGTGCGGCAGCGGCTTCCAGCTGCCCGCGCGGAATCGCCTGGATGCCCGCGCGGATGATCTCGGTCGAGTACGCGCCGAGGTTGATCACCATTGCCAGCACCGCCGCCTGCCACTCGGAAATCTGCACCCCGAGCGACGGCAGGCCGAAAAAGATGAAAAACAGCTGCACCAGAAATGGCGTGTTGCGGATCAACTCGACGTAGACGCCGAAGAGTGCCGAGAACGGGCGAATGTTCCACGCCCGTACCAACGCGCCAACGATGCCCACTCCGACTCCGAACAGCGCGCCAATCGCCGTCAGTTCCAGGGTGAACAGAGCGCCGCGCAGCAGCAGGTCGGTGTTTTGCACCACCGGCATGAAATCGAACTGATAAGCCATCAATTGTCTCCCGCGCGATCGATCAGAGATCGGCCGGCAGCGGCTCTTTGAGCCAGGTCTGCGAGTTTTTCTCCAGCGCGCCGTCGGCCTTGGCGGTGGCGAGAATCTCGTTGACCTTGCCCAGCAGCGCCGGCTCGTTCTTGTTCACGCCGACGTAGACCGGCGAATCCTTGAGCTTCACTTTCAGCGCCGGCACGCGTTTCGGGTTCTTCTCGCTGATCGCCACCATCACCACGTTGCCGCTGGCGATCAGATCGACCTGACCTGCCAGATAGGCGGCAATGGTCGAGTTGTTGTCTTCGAAGCGCTTGATGGTCACGCCTTCGGGAGCGACCTTGGTCAACTCGATGTCTTCGATGGCGCCACGGGTGACGCTGATGGTCTTGCCCTTGAGGTCGTCGAGGCTGCTGATCGCTGCGTCAGGCGGACCAAACACCGCGAGGTAGAACGGCGCATAGGCGTGGGAGAAGTCGATGACCTTTTCGCGCTCCGGGTTCTTGCCGAGGCTGGAAATCACCAGATCGACCTTGCCGGTGGTCAGGAACGGGATGCGGTTGGTGCTGTTGACCGGGGTCAGTTCGAGTTTGACCTTGAGCTGCTCGGCCAGCAGTTTGGCCGTGTCGATGTCCAGGCCACGGGGTTTCATGTCCGGGCCGACCGAGCCGAACGGCGGGAAGTCCTGAGGCACGGCGACTTTCAGTGTGCCGCGTTTGACCACGTCTTCCAGACCGTCGGCGTGGGCGGGCACCTGGCTCAGCATCAGGCTGGCAAACAGGGCGGTGAGGAGGGCGCTGTAACGCAGGCTCATGGCAAATCTCCGGATCGGCGGGAAGTGTTTTCTGCGATCGGACAGAGCATGCGCCGTGCCAACACCGCGCCAGATGCCGCGCAGGCCGCGGATTTGGCGTGTTCTTTCGGTCTTACTGGTCTGAACAGTCAGGATGTTTTTCGCACCTCGATAGCGCATTGCGTCAAGGCGTCGAACCCCGCTGGGGCACGACTTGCCGGATCCGGCGAATAGCTTTACAACTAGCCGCACCTTGGCCTGACTCATCTTAAAAACCATGAACTCGATCTCCCGCGCCGTACCCGAAGTGGCGCTGCAAGCGATCCGCAAACTGATCACCGAACAGGGGTTCGGTGCGGGCGATGCGTTGCCGTCGCAACGGGATCTGGCGGTGCAACTGGGGGTCAGTCGGGCGTCGTTGCGCGAGGCGCTGTCGTCGCTCAGTGCGCTGGGCGTGGTCAGCATCCAGCCGGGCAAAGGCGTGTTCGTGCTGGCACCGGTGGACATTGCGCAGGGTGACCATGCGCCGGGCTGGCCGTTTGCGGCGCAGGCCTCGCCGCTGGACATCTTTCAGTTGCGCTATGCGCTGGAGGGGTTTGCCGCCGGGCTGGCGGCGGTGACCTTGAGCACGATCGATCTGGATGCGCTGGAGGACAACGTTGCGGCAATGCGCGAGCAATTGAAGGCTGGGGACTTCGAGGCCGCAGCGAAACTCGACTTCGAATTCCACCGGCGCATCCTGTTGGCCAGCGGCAATCAGGCGATGCTGAGCATCCTCACCGCCAGCGCCGAGATCTTTCTGGAGAGCCAGAAGCTACCGTTCATCCGCGCCGAACGGGCGATGGAGACCTGGCAGGAACACCGCAAGATCCTTCGTGCCCTCGCGCGCCGGGCTTCCGCCGCCGCCCAGAAGGCCATGCAAGAGCACGTGCGCAACGCGGCGCTGCGCACCGGGATCGCCTTCATCGCCCCCGCCGCCGCGTGACTTGGGCTATACCCAGACTCATGGGGCGCCATAGCAAGACTCAATCAACTGCGGCTTCCTGAACAAGGGAAGGGCGGATATGATGGGCCACGTTTTTTTGCTTACAACCTGGAGAATTCCATGAGCAGCGATCTGATCAAACACGTTAGCGACGCCAGCTTCGAAGCCGACGTACTCAAGGCCGAAGGCGCTGTACTGGTCGACTACTGGGCTGAATGGTGCGGCCCTTGCAAAATGATCGCTCCGGTTCTGGACGAGATTGCCGAGACCTACAAAGGCAAACTGACCGTTGCCAAACTGAACATCGACGAAAACCAGGAAACCCCGGCCAAGCACGGCGTGCGTGGTATCCCGACGCTGATGCTGTTCAAGAACGGCAACGTTGAAGCGACCAAAGTCGGCGCCCTGTCGAAGTCGCAACTGGCTGCTTTCCTCGACGCCAACATCTAAGCGTCGCTGTAAATCGCCGAAAAAAAGCCTCGCAATTTGCGGGGCTTTTTGCCTATTCAGGGCTAGACGCTCCGAAACTCAGGTGGTACATTCGGCCCCGCACTGGTTTCTCCACTGCCCCCTGCTAGCCGTCGCCGACGCACTCCTTTTCGAACAAGTTCGCGATCCTGTCGCCTTCTCCGCGGCGCGGCCTCATTAAGCCAAAAGCTTAATTTCCCCCCTCCATAAATGATTACGTCATTCCTATATGAATCTGACTGAACTCAAGCAAAAGCCGATTACCGAACTGCTCGAATTGGCCGAACAGATGGGCATAGAAAATATGGCCCGTTCGCGCAAGCAGGACGTGATTTTCTCCCTGCTGAAAAAGCACGCGAAAAGCGGCGAGGAAATCTCCGGTGATGGCGTGCTGGAGATTCTCCAGGACGGCTTCGGCTTCCTGCGCTCCGCTGACGCTTCCTACCTCGCCGGCCCGGACGATATCTACGTCTCGCCGAGCCAGATCCGTCGTTTCAACTTGCGTACCGGTGACACCATCGTTGGCAAGATCCGCCCTCCAAAGGAAGGCGAGCGTTACTTCGCGCTGCTCAAGGTCGACACGATCAACTTCGATCGTCCCGAGAACGCGAAGAACAAGATTCTCTTCGAGAACCTGACCCCGCTGTTCCCGACCGTGCGCATGAAGATGGAAGCCGGTAACGGTTCCACCGAAGACTTGACCGGTCGTGTGATCGACCTGTGCGCCCCGATCGGCAAAGGCCAGCGTGGTCTGATCGTTGCACCGCCGAAGGCCGGTAAAACGATCATGCTGCAGAACATTGCCGCGAACATCGCGCGTAACAACCCTGAAGTTCACCTGATCGTGCTGTTGATCGACGAACGTCCGGAAGAAGTGACCGAAATGCAGCGTACCGTGCGCGGCGAAGTGGTTGCCTCGACCTTCGACGAACCGCCGACCCGTCACGTGCAGGTTGCCGAAATGGTGATCGAGAAGGCCAAGCGCCTGGTCGAACACAAGAAGGACGTGGTGATCCTGCTCGACTCCATCACCCGTCTGGCCCGTGCCTACAACACCGTGATCCCGAGCTCCGGCAAGGTGCTGACCGGTGGTGTCGATGCTCACGCCCTGGAGAAACCGAAACGTTTCTTCGGTGCTGCGCGCAACATCGAAGAAGGCGGCTCGCTGACCATTATCGCCACCGCGCTGGTTGAAACCGGCTCGAAGATGGACGAAGTGATCTACGAAGAGTTCAAGGGTACCGGCAACATGGAACTGCCTCTGGATCGCAAGATCGCCGAGAAGCGTGTGTTCCCGGCCATCAACATCAACCGCTCCGGCACCCGCCGCGAAGAGTTGCTGACTGCCGATGACGAACTGCAGCGCATGTGGATTCTGCGCAAGCTGCTGCACCCGATGGACGAAGTGGCTGCCATCGAGTTCCTGGTCGACAAGCTGAAAACGACCAAGACCAACGACGAGTTCTTCCTGTCGATGAAACGCAAGTAACATCGCCGCTGAACCGATAAAAATGGCGTCCCGCGCGGGGCGCCATTTTTTTGCCTGAATTTTGCCCGGATTATGGGAGGTTCCCGATCTGGTAAGGTCTGTGATCGGGCACTACAACCAGCAGCGCTCGCGAGCCTCTCGACTCGGGCTCGCGCTGTATAAAAACCACCACCTGATTGGCATTAAAGATTTTATGAGCACACTCGCTTATCGAAGGGATATCGACGGCCTGCGCGCAGTCGCAGTGATCGCCGTGGTGCTGTTCCACTTTGGCGTTCCGGGGTTTACCGGCGGTTTTGTCGGCGTGGACGTGTTCTTCGTGATTTCCGGCTACCTCATCACCTCGATCATCTGGAACCAGCGTCAAGCCGGGCGTTTCAGTTTCGTCGAGTTCTGGGCACGGCGTGCGCGGCGGATTCTGCCGGCGCTGTTCGCGATGATCATTGCGGTGCTGGCGGTGGGCTGGTTCCTGCTGGCGCCCAAGGACTACGAAGAGCTGGGGCGCTCGGTGCGCTATCAGGTGACGTTCGTCTCGAACATTCTGTTCATGCGCCAGGACGGTTACTTCGACGTCGCCTCTGACTTGAAACCGCTGCTCCATACCTGGTCACTGGCGGTGGAAGAGCAGTTCTACATCTTCTTCCCGCTGCTGCTGACGTTGCTCTCGAGCCGGTTGAAACACTGGCGGCTGGCGCTGTTCGCTGTGCTGCTGGTGTCGTTCGGGCTGAGTGTGTGGGCGATCAATCATCATCCGGAGAAAGCTTTCTTCCTGCTGCCGATGCGTGCCTGGGAGTTGCTGGCCGGGGCGATGCTGGCGATTGCGCCGAAACACGCCTGGCGTTTGAAACCGCTGGCCGCCCAGGCCTTGAGCCTGCTGGGCATGGGGTTGATCCTGCTGGCGGTGTTCGTCTACGACAAGTCGACGCCGTTCCCGGGTGCCACAGCGTTATTGCCGGTACTGGGCGTGGTGCTGCTGATTCTGGCCAACGGTCATCGCGAAACGCTGGTTGGTCAATTGTTGAGCAGTCGGGTGATGGTCGGCCTCGGCCTGATTTCCTATTCCTGGTACTTGTGGCACTGGCCGGTGTTCGTGTTTTCCAGCTACGCCAGCGTCGATGAGCCGGGCGCGCTCGACACGGCCGGGTTGATCCTGCTGACCCTGGTGCTGGGTTATCTGTCATGGAAGTTCGTCGAAACGCCGTTCCGTGAACGGCGTTTGCTCGCCGGCCGTCGGCAGATTCTGTTGGCCGGTTTCTGCGGCATCCTGGTGCTCGGTCTGGCCGGGCAATCGCTGCGCTGGACCGATGGCCTGCCATGGCGCCTGTCCGAGCAGGCCCTGCAATACGCCAAGGGCCGCGAGTGGCGGCCTGAGCTGATGGCGTGTCTGGCGGATGACAAGACCCCGGACGACAAGCTGTTCTGCCATTACGGCATGACGGACCTGCCGAGCCGCGCCATGGTCTGGGGCGACAGTCACGCCACGGCGCTGATCCCGGTGTTCGATGACGGCGCCAAGGCCTACGGCGTGAGCGTGATCCTGGCCAGTTCTCCCGGCTGCATTCCGGTCGATGGGCTGGAACATGACGGTGTCTGTACGCGTTTCAACCAGCGTGTCGAGCAGGGGCTGAAGGCGCAATCGGTCAGCGATGTGGTGCTGGTTGCGCGTTGGAGCCTGTACCTGTACGGCGATGCCAAAGGTGATCTGGGCCATGTGCTGAGAACCACCGATGGCCGCTATGATCGTGCCGACGCCGAGCGGCGCCTGGCCGAAGGTCTGCGGGCCCGAGTGGCGCAATTGCGTGCCGGCGGGCATCGCGTATGGCTGGTGAAAGAGGCGCCGCTGCAGGCGTTCAGTCCGCCCTATCGGCTGACACGTCTGGCGATGCTTGATCGTCCGGTCGATGACGTCGGGCTGGACGTCGAAGCGCACCACAAACGCCAGGTGTTCATCAGTCAGCTGTTTGCGCAACTTGCGCAGGAGGATCCGGCCGTGCGCGTGGTCGATCCGGCGCCACGGCTGTGCGATGACAAAGGCTTGTGCCACGCTGAACTCGGCGGCTATTCGCTGTACACCGACGACAATCACTTGTCCGAAGTCGGCGCACGCTTCGTTGCGCCGATCCTCGAGCCGCTGTTTATGAGCCTGCAAGCCCGGGAAAACCGGGGGAAAGCGCAGACCAATGCAGCCAAGTAAGCAGCGACAGGCTGCCACAGGGCTGCATAGCAGGTAGGATGTACGCCTATTTTGAGGGTGCCATCGTCAATGAAATTCAAGGATCTTCGGGATTTCGTGCAGCAGCTTGAGCAGCGCGGAGAGTTGAAACGCATCCAGATTCCCGTCTCGCCGGTGCTGGAAATGACCGAGGTGTGCGATCGCACGCTGCGGGCCAAGGGCCCGGCGCTGCTGTTCGAGAAGCCGACCGGCTATGACATTCCGGTGCTCGGCAACCTGTTCGGCACCCCCGAGCGGGTGGCCATGGGCATGGGCGCCGAGTCGGTCAGCGAGTTGCGCGAGATCGGCAAGCTGCTGGCCTTCCTCAAGGAGCCGGAGCCGCCGAAGGGCTTGAAAGACGCGTGGTCGAAACTGCCGATCTTCCGCAAGATCATTTCGATGGCACCGAAAGTCGTCAAAGACGCGGTGTGCCAGGAAGTGGTTATCGAAGGTGACGACGTCGACCTGGCGATGCTGCCGGTGCAGACCTGCTGGCCCGGCGACGTCGGTCCGCTGATCACTTGGGGCCTGACTGTCACTAAAGGCCCGAACAAGGAGCGCCAGAACCTCGGTATTTACCGTCAGCAAGTGATCGGCCGCAACAAGGTGATCATGCGCTGGCTCAGCCACCGTGGCGGTGCGCTGGACTTCCGCGAGTGGTGCGAAAAGCATCCGGGCCAGCCGTTCCCGGTGTCGGTCGCGCTGGGCGCCGACCCGGCGACCATCCTCGGCGCCGTGACGCCGGTGCCGGACAGCCTTTCCGAATACGCTTTCGCCGGCCTGCTGCGCGGTAACCGCACCGAGCTGGTCAAGTGCCGCGGCAACGACCTGCAAGTGCCGGCCACTGCCGAAATCATCCTCGAAGGCGTGATCCATCCGGGCGAAATGGCCGATGAAGGCCCGTACGGCGACCACACCGGTTACTACAACGAAGTCGACAGCTTCCCGGTGTTCACGGTCGAGCGCATCACCCACCGGATCAAACCGATCTACCACAGCACCTACACCGGCCGTCCGCCGGATGAACCGGCGATCCTTGGCGTGGCGCTGAATGAAGTATTCGTGCCGATCCTGCAGAAGCAGTTCCCGGAAATCACCGACTTCTACCTGCCGCCGGAAGGCTGCTCGTACCGCATGGCCGTGGTGACGATGAAGAAGTCGTATCCGGGGCATGCCAAGCGCGTGATGCTCGGTGTCTGGTCGTTTTTGCGACAGTTCATGTACACCAAGTTCGTTATCGTCACTGACGACGATATCAATGCCCGCGACTGGAACGACGTGATCTGGGCCATCACCACGCGCATGGACCCCAAGCGCGACACGGTGATGATCGACAACACGCCGATCGACTACCTCGACTTCGCCTCGCCGGTCTCGGGCTTGGGCTCGAAAATGGGCCTGGATGCCACCCACAAGTGGCCGGGCGAAACCACTCGCGAGTGGGGCCGTGTGATCGTCAAGGACGACGCCGTCACCCAGCGGATCGATGCCATCTGGAATCAGTTAGGAATAGATTGATGCGTGTAACCCTGCAGCCCTCCGGAGCGGTGCTTGAGATACGGCCCGGCGAGCGGATTCTCGATGGTGCGCGGCGCCTGGGCTACGACTGCCCGCAAAGCTGCCGCAACGGCAATTGCCACGTGTGTGCGGCGCTGCTGGTGGAAGGCCGGGTCGAGCAGGCCGGCAAGGTGCAGGACCACGGCGAGTTCTACACTTGCATAGCCGAGCCGCTGGAAGACTGCGTCCTGCTGTGGGATGGCGTGCTCGCGCTGGGAGAACTGCCGGTGCGCAGCCTGTCGTGTCAGGTCATCGAATGCCGGGACGTCGGCGGCGACACCTGGCGCGTGCGCCTGCGTGCGCCGGCCGGCAAGCCACCGCGTTATCACGCCGGGCAGTACCTGATGATCGAGCGCGAGAACGGTGAAAAGTCAGCGTTCTCCATGGCCTCGGCACCGCACGGCGGACGGGATCTGGAAATCCACGTGCTGGCCCGTGAGGCCAGTGCGCTGAGCCTGATCGAGCAACTGCAGCGCAACCCGCTGGTGCGCGTCGAACTGCCGTTCGGCGACACCCACCTCGCCGAATTGCCTGACGGGCCGCTGGTGCTGATCGCCGCCGGCACCGGCATGGGCCAGATTCACAGCCTGATCGAACACTGCCGCGCCAACGGCTTCAAACACCCGGTGCATCTGTACTGGGGCGTGCGTCGCCCGGACGATTTCTACGACATCGAGCATTGGGACGAATGGCTGAAGCTGCCCAATCTGTTCCTGCACAAAGTGGTCAGCGACCAGTGCGGTTGGGAAGGGCGCTGCGGGATGTTGCACCAGGCCGTGTGCGAGGACTTCGCCGATCTGAAGGCCCTGCACGTCTACGCCAGCGGCTCGCCGGCGATGGTCTACGGCACGCTGGATGCACTGGTGGAAGCCGGGATGGATGCGCACCAGATGCGCGCCGACGTATTTGCCTACGCGCCGCGATCTTGAGCCCCGTCCCTAGAAACGTACGCCGCTAGTCACCATCGCCGCATTGGCGCCGAGAAACACCAGCTCGGCGGCCAATGGGCCGTAGTGAGTCCCGACGGACGGAATGATCACTGGCGCAACGCCATAGCGGTTCAACGGGATCTTGTCCTTGTAGTCACCGCGATAACCCTGCAACAGCCCACCGGTGACTTTCAGATACACCGGATACTCACTGCTGTCATAGCGCTTGCCGGCATAGGCGTAGTTCGAGCGCTGGCGGAACGAGTTACGGAAAGTTGCCCCGCCAAAGACCCAGCCTGAAGCCTGATTGCGTTCGATGCCGATCAAGTCCTGATGATTATTGTGTTCGGGGTCAGGCGAATAATGTCGGGTGTAGACGCTGGTCTGGGCATACCAGAAACCCTTGTCCTGCCCATCGTCCGCGGCCAATGCATGGCCGGTCTGAGTCATCAGCAATACGGTCAGAAGTCTTCGGATGTTCATTGTGCAGCCTCGGTTAAACGGGATGGCTTGCGCCAGAGGAAGGCCGTTATACGTAGGCGTTCAGCGACGGAGAAGAAAGAAAGTCCGACATTTTAGTAGGTAGTTTCCCGCGCCTTCATGAACGAAACCTGAACAAGTGAAGGCTTATGCATATTTCATTCGGGTATTTAAGATATCGCCGCAAGGGTATTAGGCTATATAAAACCGGATAACCGGGCAGATGATCCCGCATTATCGTTGTCAGGCGGGTCATACATCCTTTAGCACTTTTCGTTTTACAGTTACTGCTATATGTTCTATCAAGCGAATTGTGCTTACATCTTGTAATACTTGCGGGGCCGAACACTTCCGTCATGACAGCCATTGAATCTGCTTTTGTGAATCTGGCTTACCCTCCGCGGCTCGATCTGGGGCCGCAGCTGACCCACGAACAACTTCTCGTCTCGATGCAATCGACCATGGCGCGCCACAAGGGTGGACCGGTGTGGCTGTTCGCTTACGGCTCGCTGATCTGGCGCCCGGAGTGCACGGCGGTGGAGCGGGTGCGCGGGCGAGTCCACGGTTACCATCGCGGCTTGTACCTGTGGTCGCATGAGCATCGTGGAACGCCGGAAATGCCCGGGCTGGTGTTCGGTCTGGATCGTGGCGGTTCGTGCAGCGGCTTCGCCTATCGGCTGCCGGAAGAGAATCTCGACGCTGCGCTGTACGCGCTGTGGAAACGCGAGATGCCGTTCCCGTCCTATCGCCCGCACTGGCTGAACTGCCGGCTCGAAGATGGCAGTCAGGTTCAGGCGTTGGGGTTTGTTCTGGAGCGACACCTGCCCAGCTATGCCGGCAACTTGCCGGATCATGTGCTGAGTCAGGTGTTCGAAAGCGCTTGCGGGCGCTACGGCACCACTCGCGATTATGTCGAGCAGACCGCCCACGCCCTGCGCAGCCACGCCATGCCGGATCGAAATCTGGAGGCGCGGCTCAAGCGCTGTCAGGCAAAAGCCGATCAGGCGACGGCTTCGCGGCTCTGACTGGCGACTTGCTTGTGCCATAGCGTCGGGGCCAGGAAGGCCATCGACAGCAGGCAAGCGCCCACCAGCAGGACAAAACCACCGTCCCAGCCGAAGTGGTCAACGGTATAGCCCATCGCCGCACTCGCCGCGACCGAACCGCCCAGATAGCCGAACAGACCGGTGAAGCCTGCTGCCGTCCCGGCGGCTTTCTTCGGTGCCAGCTCCAGCGCCTGCAGACCGATCAGCATCACCGGGCCGTAGATCAGAAAACCGATCGAGAACAGCGCGATCATGTCCACGGTCGGGTTGCCGGCCGGGTTCAGCCAGTACACCAGCGTCGCGACGGTCACGAGTGCCATGAACACCATGCCGGTGAGGCCACGGTTGCCACGGAAGATCTTGTCCGACATCCAGCCGCACAGCAGCGTGCCCGGAATGCCCGCCCACTCGTAGAAGAAATAAGCCCACGAAGTCTTGTCGACGTCGAAGTGCTTGGCTTCTTTGAGGTAGGTCGGCGCCCAGTCCAGTACGCCGTAGCGCAGCAGGTAGACGAAGACGTTGGCCATGGCGATGTACCAGAGCATTTTGTTGCGCAGCACGTATTTGACGAAGATTTCCTTGGCGCTGAATTCGTCTTCGTGGCTGGCGTCATAGCCTTCCGGGTAATCGTTCTTGTACTTCTCGATCGGCGGCAGGCCGACCGATTGCGGGGTGTCGCGCATGGTGATGAAGGCAAACACCGCCACGCCCAGCGCTACCGCTGCCGGGACGTAGAACGCCGCGTGCCAGTCATTGAACAGGCCCATGCCGATCAGGAACAGCGGGCCGATCAGACCGCCGCCGACGTTATGCGCCACGTTCCACACCGAGACCACGCCGCCCCGTTCCTTCTGCGACCACCAGTGCACCATGGTGCGCCCGCTCGGCGGCCAGCCCATGCCCTGGGCCCAGCCGTTGATGAACAGCAGGATGAACATCATGGTCACGCTGGACGTCGCCCACGGCGCGAAACCGAAAATGAACATCACTCCAGCCGACACCAGCAAGCCGAACGGCAGGAAGTAGCGCGGATTGGAACGGTCGGACACCAGGCCCATCAGGAACTTGGATAGACCGTAGGCGATGGCAATGGCCGACATCGCCAGACCCAGATCGCCACGGCTGTAGCCTTCGTCGATCAGGTACGGCATGGCCAGGGAGAAGTTTTTGCGCAGCAGGTAGTAACCCGCGTAGCCAAAGAAGATACCGGCGAAGATCTGCCAGCGCAGGCGTCGGTAAGTGCTGTCTATTTTTTCTTCAGGCAATGGAGCCTGATGTGCGGCAGGACGAAAGAAAGCAAACATTCAAGAGCTCCAGATTTCTTGTTTTGACTGCGGATGCGAATGTTACAGTTTCGTTACCGAAAATAGCACCGGTTCGCATCGGCAAAACAGCGGAAAATGTTGGAAGTCGCATGTTCTTTTACGAACCTGTCGCTCAGCTGTAAAAACAGGACGTTTTCACCACTTATCAACAGGGTGTGGCATAGACTCGCGGCCCGTTCAGCCAATTGATCAGCAGAGATAGGAAATGGCCCTGAAGGTTCGCATGTTGGTGCCGAGGTTCTTGGTGGCGGCGGGGCTCGCCGTTGTGCTGCTGACATTGATCGTCACCGATCATCCTTCCCATTCCGGCCTGCGCAACGCTACAGTGCTGATCATCCGGCATGCGGAAAAACCGGATACAGGATCGGTGCTCAATGCCCGAGGCGAGCAACGCGCGGCCGCCTACGTCGACTATTTCAATCCGCTGAAACTCGACGGCCAGACACTCACGCCCCAGCGTTTGATCGCTGCCGGCGACACCCCGGAGAGTTCGCGCTCGCGCCTGACCCTGACCCCGCTGGCCCAACGTCTGAACCTCGCGATCGAGCAGCCCTACGTCAATGGCGATCTGCATCAATTGGTCAAACTGTTGCGCAAGAGCAATCAGGCGCAAACGGTGCTGATCGCCTGGCACCACGGCCACATCAATAAACTGCTCAAGGCCTTTGGTGGCGATCCCACAGCGCTGATGGGGCAGGAAAGATGGCCGGATGAAGTCTTCGACTGGCTGATCGTTTTGCGCTTCGATGACAAGGGACGGCTGATTCCGTCCCGCAGCCTGAAGGTGCAGGAACATCTGTTGCCGGGCGACGCGGCAGCGACCAGCGGCGGCTAAACATCCGTCAGAAAATGTACCTGAAGCCCGTTGCGCAGGGCGTTCGCCTGTTTTCTTGTCAGGATCAGGAAATATCCTGCATTCAATAGCGAAGCTGCGCCATTCAGTTAACAGGCAGTGCTCCGTAACCTTTCTGTTGTTGCCGGACAGGCATCTCAATCGGGAAGGGGCGAGATCATGCGGTGGTTCTTTGCTGGGCTTTTATTGACGATCTTCAGTCTTGCGCTGGCAGCGGAAGGGTTACTCATACCGGAAAACATTCCCAAGCCGATTTACCCGAAGCTGTTGCGCAGGGCCGGGGTCGAAGGCGAGGTCAGGGTCAGTTTTGTCGTCAAGGCGGATGGTTCGGTCAGCGCGATCAACATTGTGCAAAGTGATCACCCTGATCTGGCTGAGGCAGTCAAAGACGCAATAACACAGTGGCGCTTCAAGCCCTGGACGACTGAAGACGGGCGCCCTGCAGAACAGCCCGTGGTGGCACCGATGCTCTTTCGACTGGGCCGGGACGAGCCGATCCACCTCAATCAGTGGCTGAAGTCAGTGAAGTGTCATGTCATCAATGGCAGTTTCAGAAACATGCCTGAGTACGCCTGGGTCGACGCGGACGTGTTTCATTACACCCGCGCTTACCTTTCGAACGCGATCCAGAAGAGTCAGTTGGCCGATGATCAACGTCTGGCAATCATCGCCAGGATGAATCGGCGCGTACCGATGATCGTCAGAGGCTGCCGCGAGGCTCCCATGCGTAGATACATGAGCTTTCTGCCGGGAGAGGTTCGTGAGTTGCTTTGATAACCAGCGCCGCTGAGATTGAAGCTGTGTTGCTGCCTGGCGCGAATCGGGCCGGCTCCAAGGGGCGCCGGCCGGGAAAAACTCAGCGCACCTGCACCACCACCTTGCCCACCGCCTTGCGCTGCCCCAGATCGTTGATTGCCTGCGCCGCGTTGCTCAGCGGGTACACCTGCGACACCAGCGGTTTCAGCTTGCCTTCGGCGAACCAGCCGAACAGTTGCTGGAAGTTCGCTGCGTTGTCCTGTGGCTGGCGCTGGGCGAAGGAGCCCCAGAACACGCCGAGCACGGCTGCACCTTTGAGCAGCGCGAGGTTGACCGGCAGTTCGGGGATGCGTCCGCTGGCGAAGCCGACCACCAGCAGGCGGCCGTTCCAGGCGATGGCGCGAATGGCCTGGTCAAACAGGTCGCCGCCGACCGGGTCGTAGATCACGTCGGCGCCCTGGCCGTCGGTGAGGCGTTTGATTTCGTCCTTGAGGCTGGTTGCGCTGTAGTTGATCAGTTCATCGGCACCGGCGGCCTTGGCCACGGCGAGTTTTTCCGCGCTGCTGGCGGCGGCAATGACCCGGGCGCCCATGGCTTTGCCGATCTCCACTGCCGCCAGGCCGACGCCACCGGAAGCGCCGAGCACCAGCAGGGTCTCGCCCGGTTGCAGGTTCGCCCGTTGCTTGAGGGCGTGCATCGAAGTCCCGTAGGTCATGCTGAATGCGGCGGCGGTGTTGAAATCCATCGACGGCGGGATTGGCAACACGTTGTAGCCCGGCACCGCGACCTGTTCGGCGAAACTGCCCCAGCCGGTCAGGGCCATGACCCGGTCGCCGACGTTCAGATGGCTGACCTTTTCACCGACGGCGCTGACCACGCCGGCCGCTTCGCCCCCGGGGGAAAACGGGAAGGGCGGCTTGAATTGATACTTGCCCTCGATGATCAGTGTGTCCGGGAAGTTGACCCCGGCGGCGTGCACCTCCAGCAGGATTTCGTTCTTCTTCGCGACAGGACTGGCGACGTCTTCCAGCACCAGCGATTCGGCAGGGCCGAAGGCTTTGCACAGCACGGCTTTCATCAGGGCTATTCCTTTGGGAGTGATGGCCGATAAGTGTAGGTATGTCAGTCAACGGGTCAACGAGCATGCCCGGCCCTGATAGTCAGCCATAAGCTTGTGCTTGCGCGGCGGGTCGTTATGCTAGGCCGCAAACCGGATAAGGAGCGAATTGTGAAAGCGTGGATCATGTTGTTGCTGGCCCTGTCTCTGCCTGTGGCAGCGCTGGCCGAAGAAGCCAAAGAAGGCGAGGCGCCGAAAGTCAACTACATCACCCTGAGCCCGCCGTTTGTGGGCAATTACGGGCTGGACGGCACGCCGAAGCTGAAAGTCTACAAGGCCGACGTGGCGCTGCGTGTGACCGGTGAAGAGGCGACCAAACTGGTCAAGGCCAATGAACCGCTGATTCGCAATCAACTGGTGGCGCTGTTCACTCAGCAGACCACCGAGGCGATGGGCAGCATCGAAGGCAAGGAAAAGCTGCGTCAGGAAGCCCTGAAGCAGACCCAGCAGGTGATGAATGACGAGACCGGCAAGCCGGTGGTTGAAGATCTGTTGTTCAACAACCTGATCATTCAGTAACCACACTGACCGCTGTTCAGGACGCCAGGCTTTTGCGAAAGCGTGCCAGCGCAATGAGGAAGAACAGCAGGCCGATGGCCGTCAGCGCCAGCAAGTCCGGCCAGACCACGCTCAGCCCGGCGTCGCGAAACAGAATCGCGGCGCTGAGGCTGACAAAGTGCGTGGACGGCGAGCCCTGCATCACCCACTGCAACCATTGCGGCATGCTGTCCAGCGGTGTGCTGCCGCCCGACAGCAGCAACATCGGGATGATCACTGGAATCGCCAGCAGGCCGAACTGCGGCGTCGAACGCGCCAGCGTCGCCAGAAAGATGCCCAGCGCGGTGCTGGCAAACAGATAAACCGCCGTCACCAGTAAAAACAGGCTCATCGAACCGGCCAATGGCACGCCCAGCAGGCCTTTGACCACCACTTCCAGCGACAACCAGGTGCACAGCACCACCACCAGCAGGTTGCTCCAGATTTTCGCCAGCATGATTTCCAGCGCCGTCAGCGGCAGCACCAGCAAGTGGTCGAGCGTGCCGTGTTCGCGTTCGCGCAGCAGCGCCGTGCCGGTGAGGATGATCGCCAGAATGGTGATGTTGTTGACGATCTGAATCACCGCCAGAAACCAGCCACCTTCCAGATTGGTGTTGAACAGGGCGCGAGTAGTCAGTAGCACCGGCGCCTTGGTCGCTGCTTCACCCTGATCTGCATAGTCGAGTAACTCGCGTTGAAAGATCCGGCCAATGTAGCCAGCGCCCATGAACGCCTGGCTCATGGCCGTGGCGTCGACATTGACCTGAATCGCCGGTTGCCGCGCCGCCAGCAGATCGGTTTGAAAGCCCGCCGGGATGTTGATGACGAAGGTGTATTGACCGCTGTCCATCACCTGGTCCAGCTGAGGGTAAGGCAACAGCAGCGGCGTCTGGAACTCTGGCGGCTGCAGGGCTTGGGCCAACTGGCGCGAGAGGGCGCTGTGGTCTTCGTCGACGATGGCCACGCTGGCGTTGTGTACGCCAATCACCGAACCCGCAGCGGGCATGTAGATCGCCACGGTAAAGGCGTAGAACAAAAACAGCAGCAACACGCTGTCATGCCGCAGGCTGGTCAGTTCCTTGAGGCCCAGGCGCAGGATATGTGCGAGCTTGTGCATCAGGCCTCCTGCTTTTTCAGCATGATCAGGCTCAGCCCGGTGAATCCGACAAAGAACCCGAACAGCGCCAGGCACTGCGGCCATAGCTGACGCACGTCCAGCGCTTTGGTGAAAGTGCCCACCGCGATGTCGAGGAAGTGCCCCGCGGGAAACAGCATGCCCATCACCGCAGCCGCACCCTCCAGTGACGAGCGCGGCACGATCAACCCGGAGAACTGGATGGTCGGCAAGCTGGTGATGATCATGGTGCCGAGGATCGCGGCGATTTGTGTGCGGGTGAACGCCGAAATCAGCAGGCCCATGCTGGTAGTCGCCAGCACGTACAGCAGGCCGCCGAATGCCAGCGTCAGCAGGCTGCCCTTGAACGGCACGCCGAACAGCCAGCGATTCATCGCCACCAGCAGCGCGAGGTTGACCAGACTGACCAGCAGGTACGGCGCCTGCTTGCCCAGCAGAAACTCCAAGCGGGTCAGGGGCGTGGCGTAGAAATTGGTGATCGAGCCCAATTCCTTTTCGCGCACGATGCCCAACGCCGTCAGCATCGCTGGAATGAAGGCGAGGATCAGCGCCATGACCCCGGGGCCGATGGCGTTGACGCTGACCACGTCCTGGTTGTAGCGAAAACGGGTTTCCAGACTGGCCGCTGTCGGGCGGGCCAGCGCAGGGCTGCTTTGCTCGGCCAGTTGTTGAAGATTGGCCAGGTGCACGGCTTCAACATAGTTGCGGCTGGTTTCGGCGCGAAACGGCATGCCGCCATCCAGCCACGCCGCCACAGCGGGTTGGCGCCCGGCGTACAAATCGCGGCCGAATCCGGGCGGGATCTCCAGTGCCAGTTTGATTTCCGAGCGTTGCAGGCGCCGGTGCAGCTCCTGTGGGTCATGAATGGCCGGCTGCTCGTCGAAGTAGCGGGAGCCGCGAAATGCCTCAAGATAAGCCCGGCTCTGCGGCGTCTGGTCCTGGTCGTACACGGCGAACGCGAGGTTTTCCACGTCCAGGGAAATCCCGTAGCCGAAAATCACCATCATGAAAATCGCCCCCGCCAGTGCGAACGCCATGCGCACCTTGTCGCGCAGCAGTTCCTTGCCTTCGCGACGGGCCACCGCCAGCAGGCGACCGAGGCTGAAACCGTGACGCGGCACCGGGGTTGTCGCTGCGCTCGGCGGCGCCATTTGTGGCTCGGTTACAGGCGCCGATGCCTGAGCGCCCTGAGCCTGTTCCAGGCAAGTGACGAAGGCCGCTTCCAGCGTCTCTCCAGCGAACTGGCGTTGCAGTGCCGCCGGGGTATCGCACGCGAGAACCTTGCCGGCGTGCATCAGTGAGATGCGGTCGCAGCGCTGAGCTTCGTTCATGAAATGCGTGGAGAGGAAGATCGTCACGCCTTGTTCACGGGACAACTCGATCAACAGTCGCCAGAAGTCATCGCGGGCTGCGGGATCGACACCGGAGGTCGGCTCATCGAGGATCAGCACTTCCGGGCGGTGCAGAACTGCCACCGCCAGCGACAGACGCTGACGCAGCCCCAATGGCAACGCCCCGGAAGGCTGGTCGGCGACCGCGAGCAGATTGAAGCGCTGAATCAATGCCTCGATGCGCTGTGCGCCCTCGGTTTTGGGCAGGTCGAACAGCCGCGCGTGCAGTTCGAGGTTTTGTCGCACACTGAGTTCGCCATACAGCGAAAAGCTCTGCGACATGAACCCGACCCGCTTGCGCGTGGCCAGATCCTTGGCGTTCACCGGGTTGCCGAGCAGCGTTGCACTGCCTTCACTGGCCGGCATCAGCCCGGTCAGGACTTTCATGGTGGTGGTCTTGCCGCAGCCGTTGGAGCCAAGAAAACCGAAAATCTCGCCACGGCCAATGGCAAAACTGACGTGATCCACAGCGGTGAAATCGCCGAAGCGCAGCGTCAGGTCGTGGGCTTGGATGGCGATGTCATTGCTGTTGCCGGTGCGCGGTGGAATCACCAACGGTTGAGCGTCGTGCTGGCTGTCACCCTGGAAATGGGTAAAGGCGTCATCGAGTTTGCCGCTGGGGGTGACGGCCGCCAGCTCGCGGCTCAAGCCGGTGGCGATCAACTGGCCGGCGTCGAGCATCAGGCAATGCTCGAACTGCTCGGCTTCTTCCATATACGCCGTGGCGACCAGCAGCGTCAGTTGCGGGCGCTGGCTGCGCACGTCGTCGACCAGCTCCCAGAAACGCCGGCGCGAGAGCGGGTCGACGCCAGTGGTCGGCTCATCGAGGATCAACAGGTCGGGCTCATGGATCAGCGCGCAGCACAGCCCGAGTTTCTGCTTCATGCCGCCGGACAACTTGCCGGCGGGGCGCTCGGCGAATTTCAGCAGATCCGTGGCGAGCAACAGGCTGTGCATGCGCTGCTCGCTTTCAACCCTGGACAGGCCGAACAGCGTCGAGAAGAACTGGATGTTCTCGCGGATCGACAGTTCGGGGTACAAGTTGCCGCCCAGCCCCTGCGGCATGAAGGCGATGCGTGCATAGAGTGTGTCCCGATGCCGGCGATCCTGGATCGCGCCTCCGAGCACTTCCAGTTGTCCTTGTTGCAGGGTTTTCACGCCGGCGATCAACCCCAACAGGCTGGACTTGCCCGCGCCATCGGGGCCGATCAACCCGCAGCGGGTTCCGGCGGGCAGGCTGAAGGCGATCTCGTTCAGCGCTTGCTGTTTGCCGTAGCGGTGGGCGATACCGTTCGCTTGAACCGCAAGGCTGCTCATTGCAGATTGGCCGGCCATTCGACGGGTGCGATCCGCACATAGCCGGCGCCGGGCATGCCGGGCTTGGCCTGTGGCACGGCGCTGGGCTGGGTCAGGCGCAACTTGACGCGGAACACCAGTTTTTGTCGCTCGTCGCGGGTCTCGACTTCTTTGGGGGTGAATTGCGATTTGGCCGCGACGAAACTGATTTTTGCCGGCAGCGGTTTATCGGGCAAGGCATCGAGCAGCACGCGCGCCTCATCGCCCACGGCCAGGCGCCCGGACACCGCGGCTGACAGATAGAGGTTCATGTACTGGTCGTTGGGATCGATCAGCAACAAGACCCGGCCGCCGGCACCCAGCACTTCGCCGGGTTCGGCCATGCGCAGCTGGATCACGCCATCAATCGGCGCGCGCAGAAGGCTGTCGTCGATTTCGCTGGTCAGCTGCGCCACCTGCGCCTGCGCTGCGCCGATTGTTGCGCTGACGGCAGATACCTGGGCGCGGGCTGCGGTCACCGCAGCGTTGCCGGTGCCAATGCGCGACTGCAATTGATCGATGATCTGCGCGCTGACGTAACCGTGCTTGAACAGTGACTGCGAGCGGCCGAGCTCTTGCTGGGCCAGCAGTAGCTCACTCTGACGCAACTGCACATTGGCCTGAGCGGCGTTGAGATTCTCCCGGGCGCGCAGGACTTCGGCTTCGGCCTGATTGCGCTGGGCTTCGAGGGTGCGGGTGTCCATGCGCGCCAGCAGTTGTCCTTTGCTGACCTTGTCGCCTTCATCCACCAGCACCTCGGCCAGGCGCCCGGGAGTCTTGCTGGCGATCTGCACCTCGGTGGCTTCCAGGCGCCCGTTGCCCATCGACAGCCCCTCGACCAGCCGGCTGCTGATCGACATCCAGTAACCGATACCGCCGGCGGCGGCAAGCAGTACCAAAAGCGAACCGGCGTATAGAAGTGAAGAACGGCTGTGCGTCGACATGGGGGCATCCTGCGGCTGTGGCGTCCAGTCTGACTGTTCAAGCGTTCCGCGCGCTTGATGTCAGTCAAATGAGCGCCAAGCCTAGCCCTTTTTTCGGGTAAAAAACCGTGACCGGAGAGTTCTCAACGCAATCCGAGCACGACGGCCCACTGTTCGGCGGTCACCGGCATGACCGAAAGACGGCTGCCTTTTTGCACCAGCGGCATCTCGGCCAGTGCGGTCTGCTGCTTCAGATAATCCAGTTTCAGCACCCGGGCAAAGGTCTCGACGTGTGCAACATCGATGGCACTCCAGGCGTTTTTCTCGGGCGTGGCTTTCGGGTCGAAGTAATGGCTTTCGGGGTCCAGTGCGGTGGGATCCGGGTACGCTGCCTGAATAATCCTGCCGATTCCGGCAATCCCCGGTTCCGGGCAACTGGAGTGGTAGAAAAAGAACTCATCCCCGACCGCCATCGCCCGCAGGAAATTGCGCGCCTGATAGTTGCGAACCCCGTCCCAGCGCGCTTTTCCGAGTGTCTCCAGGCCTTTGATCGAGAGTTCGTCCGGCTCGGATTTCATCAGCCAATAGGCCATGTCTTTTGCTCCTCAAGCGGTGATTGGACAGGTTGTCGGGCAATTTTATGACAAACCGACGGTCGGTTGACGTCAGCATTTGCGCCCGGGTTCACGTTGTCGCAAAATGCCGGCCTTTAAAGCTTGACGCTGCTGCACGGCCTACGAACGGAAACCGCTGCTGTCATCGTGATGATGTGCCTTGAGGGGGGCAATCGATGAAACGCAAACCGGATTTGCTATGGACTTTGGTTATTTTGTTCGGCCTGGGCGTCGTGACCACCGGTTATGCGCAAAGTCTGTGGACCAGCAAGACCGATGCGCCGATTGAAGTCGCGCAACAGGTCCAACAGTCGACCGCGTTCAAGCGCTGAAACAGCCTTCCCGACGCCGCTGACCTGCGCGGCGTCTACCCTGCGAAATACCACGCCTTATCGGTGACCGTGCCCTGCAACGGTACATCCCAGCTGGCCTGCGCCAGGCGTTCGACCTTCTGACATTCATGGGCCAGCCCCAGCAACGTCGGCTTGCGCCAGGTTTTGCGCCGGGCCAGGTAGGCCAGACTGCGGTCGTAGAATCCGCCGCCCATCCCCAGCCGTCCGCCGACATCGTCAAACCCAACCAGTGGCAGCAACACCAGATCCAGGGTCCAGATCCTGCGTTGCTGAGCCAGATTGGCTCGCGGTTCGAGAATGCGAAAGCGATTGGGCTTGAGCTTGTCGCCCGGGCGAATCCGCTGGAACACCATCTTGGTTCGCGGCCAGGCACTGAGCACTGGCAGGTAGGTGGCCTTGCCGCGCCGCTGGGCTTCGCGCAGCAGCAGGCGCGGGTCGATTTCACCGTCGGTGGGCAGGTACAGGGAAATGTGTCTGGCCCGGCGAAAGTGCGGGTCTTGCGCCAGTTGGCGGAACAGGCCTTTGGCGGCCTGGCGTTGTTCGCTCGGGGTCAATGCGCGGCGCGCCTTGCGCAGCAGACGGCGGAGTTGCGGGCGGGGCAGCAGCGCGGGTTCGGTCATGGTTCGGCTTCGGCAGGTGAGGGCGGAAACGCACGCATAAAAAATCCGATGCCGGCAAAAACCGGCATCGGATTCGAATCAGGCTCCCCGGATGAACCGCTGTCAACTTAGCCCTTGAACCCGAAAGTTCAAGGTGGAGGATGCAGTAGACTTTAAGGCTTTCCGTCTGGCGGACATGCACACCAGCCCAACGTGCAACCTCCAGGGTAGTGCAAATCGGCTCAGGGACATCGTCAACTGGCAAGCACCCCAGGGAGTGCCGCGAGTATACCTCAAGCGGCCCGGCGAATCAGCCCTTGGTGACGTCCGGATCGGTCGCCAGCACCAGATCGACACGATCGAGCAAGTCGCGCACCTGTTCACGGGTCGAGCCACTGGCCTGGATGTCCGGGCGCTCTTCTTTGTGCAAGAGGTCGTGGGTGATGTTCAGCGCGGCCATCACGGCGATACGGTCGGCGCCGATGACTTTGCCGCTGCTGCGGATCTCGCGCATCTTGCCGTCCAGGTAGCGGGCGGCGCTGACCAGATTGCTGCGTTCTTCCTGGGGGCAGATGATCGAATATTCTTTGTCGAGGATCTGCACGGTAACGCTATTGCTTGAACTCATGAGTCTTGCTCCAGGGCCTTGAGGCGCGAAATCATCGATTCGACCTTACGCCGGGCGATTTCGTTTTTTTCAATGAGGTGAGCGCGTTCCTCGCGCCAGGTCTTTTCCTGAGCTAGTAAGAGTGCGTTTTGACTCTTAAGTTGCTCCACTCGACTAATCAGCAGTTCGAGTCTGGCCATCAGCGCTTGCAGGTCGGTGTCTTCCATTGTGTCCACTGAGTCGGAGTCTGTCTGATGGGATAGCTGGCGGACAGCCTTTAATAGTCTTGGCGAGTCTGTCGATGTAGGATACAAGGCCTTCATTCTAGACATAGCGCCGTCTGGCGCCTAGCTGCCCATGACCATTGCGAATTCCCCGTACCAAGCCTTTGCCACCCTGCTGACTGCCAGCGGCCACAACGTCTCGCCTGCCGAACTGCATGGCCTGCTGCTCGGCCGCAGCTGCGCCGGCGCCGGCTTCGATAACGAAGGCTGGTTGATCGACGCCGCCGAACTGCTCGAAGGCGATATCCAGGACAACGTCCGCAACGCCCTGATCGGCCTGCAAGAAATGGTCAAGGGTGAGTTGACCGGCAGCGACGTGACCGTCGTCCTGCTGCTGCCGACCGATGACGCGCCGCTGGCCGACCGCGCTGCTGCACTGGGCCAATGGTGCCAAGGCTTCCTCAGCGGTTTCGGCCTGAACTGCCGCGACAGCAGCATGCTCAGCACCGAAGCTACCGAAGTGCTGCAGGATCTGGCGGCGATTTCCCAGGTGCAAGATGCCCTGGAAGAGTCCGACGACGGCGAAAACGATTACATGGAAGTCATGGAATACCTGCGCGTCGCGCCGCTGCTGCTGTTCTCGGAAACCAGGAAAGCCGACGTACCGCCAGCCGCCAAGCCGTCGCTGCATTAATCGCGTGCCAGGGAAAGCCATCTGCCCATGACCCATATCCCCAAAGCGGAATACAGCCGTCGCCGCAAGGCCCTGATGGCGCAGATGGAACCCAACAGCATCGCGATCCTGCCCGCCGCCGCGGTGGCGATCCGCAACCGCGACGTCGAGCATGTCTATCGTCAGGACAGCGACTTTCAGTACCTCAGTGGATTCCCCGAACCGCAGGCGGTCATCGTCCTGATGCCCGGCCGCGAGCATGGCGAGTACGTGCTGTTCTGCCGTGAACGCAACGCCGAGCGTGAGTTGTGGGACGGCCTGCGCGCCGGGCAGGAAGGCGCGATCCGTGATTACGGCGCCGACGACGCGTTCCCGATTACCGACATCGACGACATCCTGCCGGGCCTGATCGAAGGCCGCGACCGGGTGTATTCGGCGATGGGCAGCAACCCGGAGTTCGACCGGCACCTGATGGACTGGATCAACGTGATCCGCTCCAAGGCGCACCTCGGCGCCCAGCCACCGAACGAATTCGTTGCCCTGGATCACCTGCTGCACGACATGCGCCTGTATAAATCGGCGGCAGAAGTGAAGGTGATGCGCGAAGCAGCGCGGATTTCCGCTCAGGCGCATATCCGGGCGATGCAGGCCAGCCGGCCGGGACTGTACGAGTACAGCCTGGAAGCCGAGCTCGATTACGAGTTTCGCAAGGGCGGGGCGAAGATGCCGGCTTACGGCTCGATTGTCGCCGCCGGACGCAACAGCTGCATCCTGCATTACCAGCAGAATGACGCGCTGCTCAAGGACGGCGATCTGGTATTGATCGACGCCGGTTGCGAAATCGACTGCTACGCCAGCGACATCACTCGCACCTGGCCGGTCAACGGCAAGTTCTCGCCAGAGCAAAAAGCGATTTACGAGTTGGTGCTGGCCTCGCAGGAAGCCGCATTCGCTGAAATCGCCCCGAACAAAAACTGGAATCAGGCGCACGAAGCCACGGTTCGGGTGATTACCACGGGCCTGGTAAAACTTGGATTGCTGCAAGGCGAGGTCGACGAATTGATCGCGACCGAAGCTTACAAAGCGTTTTACATGCACCGTGCCGGGCACTGGCTGGGCATGGATGTACACGACGTCGGCGAATACAAGGTCGGCGGCGAATGGCGGGTGCTGGAGGTCGGCATGGCGCTGACCGTGGAGCCGGGCATCTACATCGCCCCGGACAACCAGAACGTAGCAAAGAAATGGCGCGGCATTGGCGTGCGCATCGAGGATGACGTGGTAGTGACCAAAACCGGTTGTGAAATATTGACCAGCGGCGTACCGAAAACCGTCGCCGAGATCGAAGCGCTGATGGCGCAAGCACGGACCCACGCGGCATGAGTCGAGTCAATCTGGCAATCATCGGCGGCGGCCTGGTCGGCGCCAGTCTGGCGCTGGCCTTGCAGGCCGGGGCCAAGGCGCGCGGCTGGAAAATCGTCCTGATCGAACCGTTCGCCCCCGGCGACAGCTGGCAGCCGAGCTACGACGCCCGTTCATCGGCGCTGTCCTTCGGTTCGCGGCAGATCTACCAGCGGCTGGGTGTGTGGCAGGAGATATCCCGCCGCGCCGAGCCGATCAAACAGATTCACGTCTCCGATCGGGGTCGCTTCTCCACTGCCCGTCTGTCGGCGATGGAAGAGGGCGTGCCGGCCTTGGGTTACGTGGTGGAAAACGCCTGGCTCGGCCAGTGCCTGTGGCAGCACCTCGATAAAGACGTGATCAGCTGGCGTTGCCCGGCGGAAGTCACGCGCATGGAGCCGCTGGCTGACGGCTATCGCCTGACGCTCAACGATGAAACCACGCTCGAATGTGATCTGGCGGTGCTGGCCGATGGTGGCCGCTCTGGTCTGCGCGAGCAGTTGGGCATCAACGTGCGCAAGCGTCCGTACAACCAGAGCGCGCTGATCGCCAACATCACCCCGAGCGAAGCTCACAACGGCATGGCCTTCGAGCGCTTCACCGACGAAGGGCCGATGGCCTTGCTGCCGCTGCCGGACAACCGTTGCGCACTGGTCTGGACCCGCCTGGGCATGGACGCGCAGCGTTTGGCCGATTTGAGCGAGCGCGATTTCCTCAGCGAACTGCAGGGCGTGTTCGGCTACCGCCTCGGCACCCTGAAACAGGTTGGCGCGCGGCATCTGTATCCGTTGTCGCTGGTCGAGGCCGAAGAGCAGGTGCGCTCGCATCTGGCCGTACTCGGCAATGCCGCGCACAGCCTGCACCCGATTGCCGGGCAGGGGTTCAACCTGTCCCTGCGTGATGCCGATGCCTTGGCCGCCGCACTGCTCGCCAGCGACCAGCCGCTGGGCGACTTCGCCACGTTGCAGGCCTATCGCGAGCGCCAGCGGCTGGATCAGGACCTTACAGTAGGCTTCTCCGATCAGGTCACCCGCCTGTTCGGCAGCACCCAGCCGCTGGTGTCGCTGGGGCGCAACATTGGCTTGCTCGGTCTCGATCTGCTGCCACCGGCCAAGCGCTGGTTTACCCGTCAGGCCATGGGGCTGGGGACGCGGCCGGATGCTTGAGCGGCGGATCGTCACTTTCACTTTCAGCAGCGCGCCGCCCACTGGCGCGCTCGCTAAAACCCTTTACGGGCGGCGCATGCCGCCAGCGAGACAGGCTTAAAGCATGGAAATGCGCGCAGATCTGCTGATTGTCGGAGCCGGAATGGTCGGCAGCGCCCTCGCGTTGGCGCTGCAGGACAGTGGCCTGGAAGTGTTGCTGCTCGACGGCAGCCCGCTGAGCGTCAAACCGTTCGATGCCGCCGCGCCGTTCGAGCCGCGAGTGAGCGCCTTGTCGGCGGCCAGCCAGCGGATTCTCGAACGCCTTGGCGTGTGGGACGGCATCGCCAAACGCCGCAGCAGCCCGTACACCGACATGCATGTGTGGGACGGCAGCGGCACCGGGCAGATTCATTTCTCGGCGAGCAGTGTGCACGCCGATGTGCTGGGGCATATTGTCGAAAACCGCGTGGTGCAGGATGCCTTGCTCGATCGTTTGCACGACTGCGATCTGGGCATGCTGGCCAACGCACGGCTGGAGCAGATGCGTCGCTCCGGTGATGACTGGCTGCTGACCCTGGCCGATGGTCGCCAGTTGCGTGCGCCGCTGGTGATTGCGGCGGACGGCGCCCATTCGGCGGTGCGCCGGCTGACCGGCGTTGCCACCCGCGAGTGGGATTACCTGCACCACGCCATTGTCACCAGCGTGCGCAGCAGCAAGCCGCACCGGATGACCGCGTGGCAGCGTTTCACCGATCACGGGCCGCTGGCGTTTCTGCCGCTGGAGCGTGACGGGCAGCAAGACTGGTGCTCGATCGTCTGGTCGACCACGCCGAGTGAAGCCGAACGCCTGATGGCGCTGGATGAAGCCGCGTTCTGCCGTGAGCTGGAGCGTGCGTTCGAAGGTTGCCTGGGCGAGGTGATCAGCGCTGACCCACGGTTGTGCGTGCCGCTGCGTCAACGTCACGCCAAGCGCTACGTCGCCGAAGGGCTGGCGCTGATTGGCGATGCGGCGCACACCATTCACCCGTTGGCCGGGCAGGGCGTCAACCTGGGTTTCCTTGATGCGGCGGTGCTGGCTGAAGTGCTGCTGCAAGCTGCGGAACGCGGCGAGCGCCTGGCGGATGTGAAAGTGCTGAGTCGTTACGAGCGTCGGCGCATGCCGCACAACCTCGCGCTGATGGCGGCGATGGAGGGCTTCGAACGCTTGTTCCAGGCCGATCCGCTGCCGGTGCGCTGGTTGCGCAATGCCGGGTTGAAGCTGGTGGAGCAGATGCCCGAGGCCAAGGCTCTCTTTGTTCGTGAAGCACTGGGCCTCACAGGCGACCTCCCCGCGCTCGCCAAACCCTGAGTCGATAACGCTCTCTGTAGGAGCTGCCGAAGGCTGCGATCTTTTGATCTTGTTTTAAGATCAAAAGATCGCAGCCTCGTTTCACTCGGCAGCTCCTACAGGGGGTGTGTTGCCCTGTGCAACATCTGGTAACTCCTTGGAAAAGAGTTCGATTGAGGTGGTAAATGTGAGTCCTTATCATTTGGCCCACATTTTCCGACCGAGAGATCACTCCCATGTTGGCACCCAAGCGTCTTCTGACTGCACTGGCCCTGACCCTGATCGGCAGCACTACCGCCCAGGCCGCCGACGAGGTGGTGGTCTACTCCTCGCGTATCGATGAGCTGATCAAACCGGTGTTCGACGCCTACACCGCGAAAACCGGGGTGAAGATCAAGTTCATCACCGACAAGGAAGCGCCGCTGATGCAGCGGATCAAGGCCGAAGGTGCAAACGCCAGCGCCGACCTGCTGCTCACCGTCGATGCCGGCAACCTCTGGCAAGCCGAACAGATGGGCATCCTGCAGCCGTTCACCTCGAAGACCATCGACGCCAATATTCCCGCGCAATACCGTTCGTCCACCCATGCCTGGACCGGCCTGAGCCTGCGCGCGCGGACCATCGCTTACTCCACCGAGCGCGTTAAGCCGGGCGAACTGACCACCTACGAAGCGCTAGCCGACAAGAATTGGGAAGGACGCCTGTGCCTGCGCACGGCGAAGAAGGTCTACAACCAGTCGCTGACCGCGACCATGATCGAAGTGCACGGCGCCGAGAAAACCGAGAAGATCCTCAAAGGCTGGGTCAACAACCTGTCCACCGATGTGTTCTCCGACGACGTCGCGGTGCTGGAAGCGATCAACGCCGGGCAGTGCGACGTCGGCATCGTCAACACCTACTACTATGGTCGCCTGCACAAGCAGAAACCGGACCTGCCGGTAAAACTGTTCTGGCCGAATCAGGCCGATCGCGGCGTGCATGTCAACCTGTCCGGTATCGGCCTGACCCAACATGCACCGCACCCGGAGGCAGCCAAGGCGCTGGTCGCATGGATGACCACACCTGAAGCGCAGAAAATCTTCGCCGACGTGAACCAGGAATTCCCGGCCAACCCGGCGGTGGCACCTTCGGAAGAAGTGGCAGCGTGGGGCAAGTTCGTCGCTGACACCTTGCCGGTGGAAGTGGCGGGCAAGCGACAGGCTGAAGCGATCCGCATGATGGATCGTGCGGGCTGGAACTAAAACCTGGTTATATCCTGTGGCGAGGGGATTTATCCCCGATGGGGTGCGAAGCACCCCCAATGCCCTTAATCAAAGCGTACTGATACACCGCGGGCGTAGTTTTTACGAATGCTGCGCATCCGATCGGGGATAAATCCCCTCGCCACAATTGGGCTGGCATTACTCTTGCGCCGACCCACGATTTATTAGAGAACCCCCTTGGCCCACCCCGCCCAACGCCGCTGGTACCCCATCGTCCTCGCCATTGCCGCGCTGGTGCTGCTGCCCCTGAGTGTCCTGCTGCTGTCGTGGCAGACCATTGATCAGCAAATCTGGTCGCACCTGTGGCAAACCCAGATGCCGCGCCTGCTGGGCAATACCCTGACGCTGGTGCTGGGCGTTGGCGTCGGCGTGACGCTGCTCGGCGTCAGTCTGGCATGGCTCACCAGCCTCTGCGAATTCCCCGGGCGGCGCTGGCTCGACTGGGCGCTGATGCTGCCGTTCGCCATTCCGGCCTACGTGCTGGCGTTCGTCTTCGTCGGCCTGCTGGACTTCGCCGGCCCGGTGCAAACCCTGTTGCGTGAGTGGTTCGGCAGCGGCCTGCGCCTGCCGCGTGTGCGCTCCACCGGCGGGGTGATTGTGGTGCTGGTGCTGGTGTTTTATCCCTACGTTTATCTGTTGGCGCGCACCGCGTTTCTGGCGCAGGGCAAAGGCCTGATGGAAGCGGCGCGGGTCCTCGGGCAATCGCCCTGGCAGGCGTTCTGGCGGGTGGCGCTGCCGATGGCGCGTCCGGCGATTGGCGCCGGTGTGGCACTGGCGCTAATGGAGACGCTGGCGGATTTCGGCGCGGTGTCTGTGTTCAACTTCGACACCTTCACCACCGCGATCTACAAGACCTGGTACGGCTTCTTCAGTTTGCCGAGCGCGGCGCAACTGGCGAGCCTGTTGCTACTGGTGGTGATGCTGGTGCTTTACGGCGAGCGGCGTGCGCGTGGCGCCAACCGGGCGAGCAACGAACGGCCGCGGGTCAAGGCGCTGTATCACTTGCAGGGACTCAAGGCGTTCGCGGCGACCGGCTGGTGCGCTCTGGTCTTTGCCTGTGCGTTCGTGATTCCAGTCCTGCAACTCATTGTGTGGTTCTGGCAGCGCGGGCGCTTTGATCTCGATGAGCGCTACGCCGGACTGATCCTGCACACCTTGTACCTGGGTGGCATGGCAGCCTTGATCACCGTCAGCGTCGCGCTGCTGCTGGCTTTTGCCCGACGACTGGCGCCGACCCGGGCGATCCGTTCCGGAGTCAGTCTGGCCAATCTCGGTTATGCGTTGCCGGGTTCGGTGCTGGCGGTGTCGATCATGCTGGCGTTCAGTTATCTCGATCGCGAACTGGTGATTCCGCTGTCGGGCTGGCTCGGTGGCGCCGGCAAGCCGCTGCTGCTGGGCAGTCTGGCGGCGTTGCTGATGGCCTATCTGGTGCGTTTCATCGCCGTGGCGTACGGGCCGCTGGAAAACAGTCTGGCGCGTATACGGCCTTCATTGCCCGAAGCAGCACGTAGTCTGGGGGTCAGTGGGCCGCGACTGTTTTTCAAAGTGTATCTTCCGCTGTTGCTGCCCGGCACGTTGAGCGCGGCGTTGCTGGTGTTCGTCGATGTGCTCAAGGAAATGCCCGCGACCCTGCTGATGCGCCCGTTTGGCTGGGACACGCTGGCGGTGCGGATCTTCGAAATGACCAGCGAGGGCGAGTGGGCACGGGCGTCGCTGCCGGCGCTGACCTTGGTGTTGGTCGGCCTGTTACCGGTCATTGGCCTGATCCGCCGCTCGGCGCACCGAAACACTTAGTAGTGAGTCCTGAATCATGCGGCTACAATGCGCGGCATTCGGTGCGGTTCGTCTGACAGACCCGTTCGCTGAAATCGGCTGAAAGCCTTCTATTTCGCGGCTTTCATCCCGTACAGCGGCTGTCCGCACCTTCGCCACGCCCGGAAGGAGAAACCCATGGGACAGCGTACGCCTCTGTATGACCTGCATCTCGCCCTCGGCGCGAAGATGGTCGATTTTGGCGGTTGGGACATGCCACTGCATTACGGCTCGCAGGTCGAGGAACACCATGAGGTGCGCCGCGATTGCGGGGTGTTCGATGTTTCCCACATGACCGTGATCGATGTCGCCGGTGTCCAGGCCAAGGCCTGGCTGCAGCATTTGCTGGCCAATGACGTCGAGCGCCTGCATCGCCCCGGCCGCGCGCTTTACAGCACGATGCTCAACGAGCGTGGCGGCATCGTCGACGACATGATCGTCTATCGCCTCGAAGACCGTTATCGTCTGGTATTCAACGCCTCCACTCGCGACCAGGATCTGGCGTGGATGCAGGCGCAGGTCGCCGGTTACGACGTGCAATTGCATGAGCGTCAGGATCTGGCGATGCTCGCCATTCAAGGCCCGCAGGCCCGGCAGAAAATTGCCGAACTGGTGACCCAGTCCCGCGCCGAACTGATCAAACATCTCAAACCGTTCGAAGCTCACGTCGATGGCGACTGGTTCATCGCCCGCACCGGATATACCGGTGAGGATGGCCTGGAAATCGCCTTGCCGGCCGAGCAAGCGCCGGGATTTTTCAACGATCTGGTCGGTGCCGGCATTTCGCCGATCGGCCTCGGCGCCCGCGACACGCTACGGGTCGAGGCAGGGATGAACCTCTACGGCCAGGACATTCATCAGGATGTCTCGCCGCTGGCGTCCAATATGGCCTGGAGCATCGCCTGGGAACCGGCCTCGCGGCAGTTCATCGGTCGTGCTGCGCTGGAAGCGGAAAAAGCCGCCGGCGTTGCGCACAAACTGGTGGGGCTGGTGCTTGAGGAACGCGGTGTTTTACGCGCCCATCAGGTGGTTCGTATCGCCGATGTTGGCGAAGGAGAGATCACCAGTGGTAGTTTCTCTCCTACGCTGAGCAAATCGATTGCCCTGGCGCGTGTACCGATGGCCACCGCCGACCGCGCCGAAGTGGAAATCCGTGGCAAGTGGTATCCGGTACGAGTGGTCAAACCGACCTTCGTGCGCCATGGCAAAACCTTGATCTAACCTTTTCCGGCGGGCCTGACCGCTGACAATTTTTTGAGGACACCAAGCATGAGCAATATCCCCGCCGAACTGCGTTTTGCCGAAAGTCATGAGTGGGCGCGTCTGGAAGCCGACGGCACCGTTACCGTGGGCATCAGCGATCACGCGCAGGAAGCACTGGGCGATGTGGTGTTCGTCGAGTTGACTGAAGTGGGCAAGGTGTTTGCTGCTGAGGATCAAGCTGGCGTGGTTGAGTCGGTGAAAGCGGCCTCCGATATCTACTCGCCGATTGCCGGCGAAGTCATCGCCGTCAACGAAGAGCTGAGCGGCTCTCCGGAATTGCTGAACTCCGATCCGTACGGGGCGTGGATCTTCAAGCTCAAGCCAGCCAACGCTGCTGATCTGGACAAGCTGCTGGACGCCGCCGGCTACAAGGCTGCAATCGGCGAATAATCCTCGCTCTGTAGGAGCTGCCGCAGGCTGCGATCTTTTGATTTTGTTTTTGAAGCAAGATCAAAAGATCGCAGCCTGCGGCAGCTCCTGCAGGCATGGCGGTTCAGGGCTTCAATACGGCTTTGACTGCCGCCACTGAACGCTCGACGTCGTCCTTGGTCATGCTGGTGAACATCGGCAACGACACAATCAATCGTCCGACCCGTTCGGCCACCGGCAACATCCCTTCCTTGAAACCGCGCTCGCGGTACAGACTCAACAAGTGAATCGGCGGGTAGTGATAGCCGATGCCGATGCCTTTGGCCTGCATCTGTTCCATGAACGTGGCCCGCGCCGGCAAGCCGTCCTTGCGCTCCGGCAGCACCAGCTGGAACAGATGCCAGTTGCTGTGGGTGAAATCCGCTGGCGGCAATTGCGCGCCATAGGTCGCTTCGAAGTCATCGCCAAAGCATTTGAAGTAGTGACGGGCCAGTTCCTGACGATGGGCGGTCAGCGCCTCGATATGGGCGAATTGGCCCAGACCGATGGTCGCGGCGACGTCGGTCATGTTGAACTTGCCGCCGAGCACATCAACGTCGAGACCGTCGAAGCCGTTGCGGGTCACGCCTTGCAGGCGATATTTCTCCGCCAGCCGCGCTTCTTCCGCAGTGTTCAGCACCAGACAGCCGCCTTCGGAGCAGGTCACGTTCTTGTTGGCCTGGAAACTGAACGACACGAAGTCGCCAGTGGCGCCGATGCGCTGGCCATTCCAGCTCGAACCCAACGCCTGCGCGGCGTCTTCGACAATCCGCAGATTGTGTTTGCGCGCGATGGCATATAGCCGATCCATGTCCACCGGCAGGCCGGCGAGGTACACCGGAATCAGCGCTTTGGTGCGCGGGGTGATCGCTGCTTCGAGCTTGTCCAGATCAATGTTGCGGGTCACCGGGTCGATGTCGGCGAACACCGGCGTGGCGCCGACTTCGAGGATCACGTTGGCGGTGGCGACCCAGGAAATCGGCGTGGTGATCACTTCGTCACCCGGGCCGATGCCGGCGATGCGCAGGGCGATTTCCATGGTGCAGGTGCCGGAGTTGAACGTGCGCACCGGGCGCCCGCCGAAGTATTCCGACAGCTGTGCTTCAAAGGCCTGTACCTTCGGCCCGCTGGTGATCCAGCCGGAGCGCAGCACGTCGCCGACGGCGGCAATCGTGGCTTCATCGATGACAGGTTTGGAAAACGGCAGGAACGGCAGTTGGCTCATGAGGGTTCGATCATCCGCAAGTTGGACGCCTGATGCAGGCGCTACAGCATGCCCCGGAACACCCGGCGCCGCCAAGCCGTGCGCGTCGGGATCGGCTGCTATGCTGGTTTGACCGTGTTGCATTGACGCCGAGCGCCAGCCAAGAGAGAGCCTGTCATGTCCCAGTTGCCATCCTTGAGCCAGTTACGCGACCCCGAAGCCTTCCTGCGCCGCCATTTGGGGCCCGATGCCGCCGAACAACAGGCGATGCTCGATAGCCTGGGCCTCGGCAGCCGGGTCGAACTGATCGAGCAGACGGTGCCGCCGGGCATTCGGTTGAACCGGGCGCTGGATTTGCCGCCGGCCCTTGATGAGCAGGCGGCGCTGGCCAAGCTGCGCGGTTATGCCGAGCAGAATCAGGTGTGGACCAGTCTGATCGGCATGGGCTACTACGGCACGCTGACGCCGACCGTCATTCTGCGTAACGTGCTGGAAAATCCTGGTTGGTACACCGCGTACACTCCGTATCAACCGGAGATTGCCCAAGGCCGTCTTGAGGCGCTGCTGAATTTCCAGCAACTGACCATCGACCTCACCGGGCTGGAACTGGCCAACGCCTCGTTGCTCGACGAAGCTACCGCTGCGGCGGAAGCCATGGCCCTGGCTAAACGCGTGGCGAAGTCGAAGAGCAATCTGTTCTTCGTCGACGAAAACTGTCATCCACAGACCATTTCCGTGGTGCAGACCCGCGCCGAAGGCTTCGGCTTTGAGCTGATCATCGACGCTGTGGATAACCTCGGCCAGCATCAGGTATTCGGCGCATTGCTGCAGTATCCCGACACCCACGGCGAGATTCGTGATTTGCGTCCGGTCATCGATCAACTGCACGCGCAGCAGGCGCTGGCCTGCGTGGCCACGGATCTGCTGAGCCTGTTGCTGCTGACGCCACCGGGTGAACTGGGCGCTGACGTGGTGTTCGGATCATCCCAGCGCTTTGGCGTGCCGATGGGCTACGGTGGCCCGCACGCGGCTTTTTTTGCCAGCCGTGAGGCGAACAAACGGGCGATTCCGGGGCGGATCATCGGCGTGTCGAAAGACGCCCGCGGCAACGTTGCATTGCGCATGGCCCTGCAAACCCGCGAACAACACATTCGCCGCGAGAAGGCCAATTCGAACATCTGCACCGCGCAGGTGCTGCTGGCCAACATCGCCAGTTGCTACGCGGTGTATCACGGGCCGCAAGGCTTGAAACGGATAGCGCAGAGGGTGCATCGGCTGACCTGCATTCTGGCGGCAGGCCTTGAACGCCATGGTATTACGCGAGTCAACGGGCAGTTTTTCGACACCCTCACGCTGGAGGTCGGCGGCGCGCAGAGCGCAATCATCGACAGCGCCAGGGCTGCGCAGATCAACCTGCGGATTCTCGGCCGTGGTCGAGTCGGGTTGAGCCTCGACGAGACGTGCGATGAAAGCACGGTGGCCAAACTGTTCGACGTGCTGCTCGGTGCCGATCATGGTTTAAACGTCGAGCAACTCGATGCAGAAACGTTGGTTTCAGGCATCCCCGACAGCCTCCAGCGCAAGACGCCTTACTTGCGCCATCCGGTGTTCAACGCACATCACAGCGAAACCGAGATGCTGCGCTACCTCAAGCAACTGGAGAACAAGGATCTGGCGCTCAACCAGTCGATGATCCCGTTGGGTTCCTGCACCATGAAGCTCAACGCCACCAGTGAGATGATCCCGATCACCTGGCCGCAGTTCGCCAATCTGCACCCGTTCGCGCCTCGGGAGCAGGCAGTCGGATACACCTTGATGATCGAAGAACTGCAGCGCTGGCTGTGCGCGATCACCGGGTTCGATGCGATCTGCATGCAGCCCAACTCCGGGGCTCAGGGCGAGTACGCCGGGCTGCTGGCGATTCGCAAATATCACGAGAGCCGGCAGCAGGGCGCACGGGATATTTGCCTGATCCCGTCCTCGGCCCACGGCACCAACCCGGCCTCGGCGCAGATGGCCGGGATGCGCGTGGTGATCGTCGAATGCGACGAGGCCGGCAACGTCGATCTGGACGACCTGAAAACCAGGGCGGCCGAGGCGGGGGACAAGTTGTCGTGCCTGATGGCGACCTATCCGTCGACCCATGGCGTGTACGAGGAAGGCATCAGCGAGATCTGCGAAGTTATCCACCAGCACGGCGGGCAGGTGTATATGGACGGCGCCAATCTCAATGCGCAGGTCGGGCTGGCGCGGCCGGCGGACATCGGCGCCGATGTGTCGCACATGAACCTGCACAAGACGTTCTGCATTCCCCACGGCGGAGGCGGGCCGGGCATGGGGCCGATCGGCATACGCGCGCACCTGGCGCCGTTCGTCGCCAGTCATCCGGTCGTGCCGATTGACGGCCCGCTGCCGCAGAATGGCGCGGTCAGTGCGGCGCCGTGGGGCAGTGCGAGTATTTTGCCGATCAGTTGGATGTACATCGCAATGATGGGGCCGCAATTGGCGGATGCCAGCGAAGTGGCAATCCTCGCGGCGAACTATCTTGCGCAGCATTTATCCGGCGCATTTCCGGTGCTGTATACCGGGCGCAACGGGCGGGTGGCCCATGAATGCATTCTCGATCTGCGGCCGTTGAAGGCGCAGACCGGGATCAGCGAAGAAGACATCGCCAAGCGCCTGATGGACTACGGCTTCCACGCGCCGACCATGTCTTTTCCGGTGCCGGGGACGTTGATGGTCGAGCCGACCGAGAGCGAATCCAAGGCCGAACTGGACCGGTTTATCGGCGCCATGCTGAGCATCCGTGCAGAAATCACCGAAGTGCAGAACGGCAACTGGCCGGCGGAAGACAACCCGCTCAAGCGTGCCCCGCATACCTTGGCCGATGTCACCGGAGTCTGGGAGCGGCCTTACAGCATCGAGCAGGGCATCACCCCGGATGCACACACCAAGGCGCACAAGTATTGGCCGGCGGTGAATCGGGTGGATAACGTTTATGGCGATCGCAATCTGTTTTGCGCCTGCGTCCCGGTGGACGATTACCGCTGATTTCCAGGTTGTACAACCGTCCAAATGTGGGAGCGAGCCTGCTCGCGAAGGCGTGGTGTCAGAAGACAAGCATGTATCTGACCCACTTTATTCGCGAGCAGGCTCGCTCCCACAGAGGTTGTGGTGAATTCGACATTACAGGCAAAAAAATGCCGCTCGATCGAGCGGCATTTTTGTTGGCGCCCGGCTTACTCGGAAGCCACTGCGTTCTTCGCCAGAATCGCATTCGCCAGTTCCATGTCCGTGGCCTGCAGGCCCGGATTGTCGGCGCGGACTTTCTGCATGGCTGCTTCCAGGTATGGCCCACGAATGCTGCCATCGCTGGCGACGAAACTGCCGGCGTCGTCCTGCGCGGCAACGATCAGCTTGTGATCCTTGAAGGTCAGGTAGGTCGAACCGGTGGTGGCGCCGGACGAAATGACGTTACGCCAAAAGCTGTCGGCCATCGCTGAACCAACGGGAAGGGACAGCAAGGCAAGGGTGGCGACAGCAAGTTTGAGACGCATGATTGAGTGACTCCTGGGGGTTAACTACGGCGTTGGATAACGATTCCCCGATCCGGTTCCGTAGCGGCCTATTTCTGCTCGCTCTGCGGTGTCACCCGCAGCACCTCTTCAAGGGTGGTCAGCCCTGCCGCGACCTTCTGCGCACCTGAAAGGCGCAGGCTGCGCATACCTTCCTTGAAGGCTTGTCGACGGATGGCGGTGAGATCGGTGTCCTGAGTGATGAGGGTTTTGAGGCTGTCGCTCAGTTGCATGATTTCGTAAACCCCGGCGCGGCCGCGATAACCGGTGTCGCGGCACTCCAGGCAGCCGATCGCCCGTTGCGCATTGCCCGGCAGCGGCGCCTGCCACGGGCGGGTCAGGGTCTGCCAGTCCTCCTCTTCCAGCGTCAGCGGCGCCTTGCAGTGCGGGCACAGGGTACGCACCAGACGCTGGGCCATGACCCCGAGCACCGTGGCCTTGATCAGATAGTGCGGCACGCCGAGTTCGAGTAACCGGCTGATGGCACTGGGGGCATCGTTGGTGTGCAGGGTCGACAGCACCAGGTGGCCAGTGAGCGCCGCCTGAATCGCCATTTCCGCGGTTTCCAGGTCGCGGATCTCGCCGATCATGATGATGTCCGGGTCTTGTCGCATCAGTGCGCGTACCCCGGCGGCGAAACTCAGGTCGATGTTGTGCTGCACCTGCATCTGATTGAACGCCGGCTCGACCATTTCGATCGGGTCTTCGATGGTGCAGAGGTTGATCTCCGGCGTCGCCAGTTTCTTCAGCGTGGTGTAGAGCGTGGTGGTCTTGCCCGAACCGGTCGGCCCGGTGACCAGAATGATGCCGTTGGGCTGGCGGGTCATGTCCTGCCAGCGGCGCAGGTCATCGGCAGAAAAGCCCAACTGATCGAAGTCCTTGAGCAGCACTTCCGGGTCAAAAATCCGCATGACCATTTTTTCACCAAACGCGGTGGGCAGCGTTGAAAGCCGCAACTCGACTTCGCCACCGTCCGGGGTCTTGGTCTTGACCCGGCCGTCCTGGGGTTTGCGCTTCTCGGCGACGTTCATCCGCCCGAGGCTTTTCAGGCGGCTGACGATCGCCATGGTCACCTGCGGCGGGAATTGATAGACGTTGTGCAACACGCCATCGATGCGAAAGCGCACGGTACCCTGTTCGCGGCGCGGTTCGATGTGGATATCGCTGGCGCGTTGCTGGAAGGCGTACTGGAACAGCCAGTCGACGATGTTGACGATGTGTGCGTCGTTGGCGTCCGGCTCCTGATCGCTGGCGCCGAGGTTGAGCAGTTGTTCGAAGTTGCCGAGGTTGCCGCTTTGCTGATCGGCATTGCTGGCGCCGCTGACCGATTTGGCGAGGCGGAAGAACTCGACGCTGAAGCGCTGGATGTCCACCGGGTTGGCGACCACCCGTTTGATCGGCAGCTTCAGCACGTGAGTCAGGTCGGCTTCCCAAGCGGTGACGTAGGGCTGGGCACTGGCCACGACCACGGCGTCGCGGTCGACCGCCACCGCAAGAATCCTGTGCCGCTGGGCAAAGGCGTAGGACATCAGCGGGGTGATCGCGGCGACGTTGATCTTCAACGGGTCGATACGCATGTACGGCTGGCCGGCCTGCTGCGCCAGCCACAAGGTCAGGCTTTCCAGATCCAGATGTTTACCCGGACGGCTGAGGTCATCCAGCTGCTGGCTGGCAATGAACTCCAGCGGGTGCTGCTGGCCGTGGGTCGCGTGGCGGCGCCGGGCGTTGAGCGCCTGCTCCGCCGAATCCTGGCTGATGAAGCCTTGGGCGACCAATTCACGCAACACATCGTTGAGATCCAGCCAGCGGTCCTGAGTGGCGAGTTGAACGGACATGCGGGCTCCTTTTGAACGACAGTTCGCAAAGGATAGTCGTGGCCCCGCAGACCGTTGGGCCACTACCCGACAAAGCCGTTGCCGGATTTTTCAGCCAACCGCTTGCGCGGGCGTATCCCACGTCGTGTCGGCGTTTTGCAGGTTGACCGAGCAGACGCTGATCAGGTTACGAAGTTTTTCCGCAATCACTTGGGCGCGATGCCAACTGAAACCGCCCATGACGATGTCGATCGACATCAAGTCGTCCATCCGCTGCACATTGACCTGTTCAGGCGTGAGGAACTGCAGCGCGAACAGGTTCAGCACCCGCACCAGCAGATCCGGCTCGGCTTCGGCGAGGATCTGATACTGCGCCAGGCAATGGTTGTTGTTGACGTTCCAGACATCGGCCCGGGTTGGTGCGGTATTCACGGCTTCGAGGTGCGGCATGGCGAGTCTCCAAAAAACACTGGAGAAATTTTTACATTCGGTGCCGGACATTTCTTGGCTAAGATCGATGTGATTGGCGAATGATCGACCGGTTTGATTCGCATGAATTCATATTTGAGGTTTTTCTATGCGCAGCGAGCTGGACAGCTACGACCGCAGGATTCTCGCCCTGCTGCAAGAGGACGCTTCCTTGTCCAGCGCTCAGATCGCCGAGCAGGTGGGCCTGTCGCAGTCACCGTGCTGGCGGCGTATTCAGCGAATGAAGGAGGAGGGGATCATTCGCGGTCAGGTGACCTTGCTTGATCGCAAGAAGATCGGCCTGAACACGCAGATCTTCGCCGAAATCAAGCTCAACGCCCACGGGCGGTCGAACTTCACCGAATTCACCGAGGCGATTCGCGGTTTTCCGGAGGTTCTGGAGTGCTACGTGCTGATGGGCGCGGTAGATTTTCTGTTGCGGATTGTCGCGGCGGACATCGAGGCGTATGAGCGGTTCTTTTTCGAGAAACTGTCGCTGGTGCCGGGGATTCAGGAAGTGAATTCGATTGTGGCGCTGTCGGAGATCAAGTCCACCACCAGCCTGCCGGTCATGCGCTGATGGCCTCTGTGGCGAGGGGATTTATCCCCGATGGGTCGCGAAGCGGCCCCGCTTTAGTCGAAAGCAGGGACTGCTGCGCAGTCCATCGGGGATGAATCCCCTCACCACACAGTCATCACATGCGCAGCAGCATTTTCCACGCACGATTCTGATAAACCGCAATCGCCTGCTGCTTACGCGCATCGAGCAGTTCGTCAGTGATGGTCGGTTCGTTGGCCAGTTGTGCCAGTTTGTTCAGTTCGCCGTACAGGCGATCCATTTCCGCGATCTCCAGTACGTTGCGCGCGTGGTGCAGCCAGACCTGGATGCGCTCGATGCGCGGCAGTTGTTCGGCCAGATCTTCCGGTTGCTGCTGATAGCGCTGCAATTGCAGGGAGGTGGCTTCTTCGCCCAGCAGGCGCGGCAGCCAGCTGTGCAATTGCGCGGCGCCCTGGCGGTTGCCGCGGGTGTTGCGCTCGGCGGTCCAGGCGCGGGCCAGCAGCCAGCGTGATGCGGTCAGCGAGAACAGGCCCCAGCGCGGGTCTTCCAGTTCTTCGAGGAATTGCTCCGGCGCCGCCTTGCGTACGTCTTCGTCTTCGATGCCGACCTGAACCAGCGGGCGCCAGTCTTCAAGCAATGCGTCCAGCGCCACGCGCAGGTCGTGAGTGGCCGAACGCGGTGCGGCCTGGCCGAGGCTGCTGAGCAGGGCGCGCATTTCGGCGAGGTTCTCGACCCAGTCCTGCAGCAGGCGCCAGTGGCCATTGAAGCGATATTGTTCGGCCAGACGCTGGCTGCTGCCGAGCAAGTGCCAGGCCAGTGCGGCGAAGGCGTCGTCGAGTGGGGTTTCCGGGGTCAGTTGCGGCGCCGGCAGGCTCAGCGAGTAGCTGTTGGCGTCGTACAGACGGTAGCCGCGCTCGGCCTTGCTGATGTCGCACGGCATCAGGGCCAGGGTTTCGGCCAGCTCGGCGGCCAGTTCCAGCAGTGCGGCCGGCTCGCCTTCGCGCAGTTCCAGTTCCAGCTCGCAGATTTCTTCTTTCTGTTTGCCGACCACCACATGACCGAGGTCCAGCGCAGCTTCGATGACCACTTTGGCCTTGCCGCGGCCCCAGGCGATTTCCGCACGCTCGCGGACGAAATCGGTGGTGAAGATCGGTTTCAGGGTTTTCTTGTCCAGCTTGGCCAGCGACTCGGGCCAGCATTCGCCGTCGAGTTTCTTCACGTCGAGCTTGGCTTTGGGCAACTTCCAGTCGTATTCATTACGCTCGGACAGACCGGCAACACTCTGGCCGCGGGTCTTGAGGGTCTGAATCACTTCGTCACCGTCCTTGCGCAGGCGCAGGGCAACTTTGGCCTGGGCCAGGTCGCGCTCGGGGGTGTCGAAGTACTGGTTCATCAACTCACGGCGTTCCCAGCCATTTTTGTTGCGTTTTTTCAGTAGCGGGTGCTCGCGCAGGGCGGCGAGGGTTTCGCGGCTGACGCGGAGTTTGATTTCGGTTTCTTTCTGCATGGCCGGAAAATCCAGGATCGGGAGCGCAGCCGGGGGAATGTGTGGCTGCCAAGGCCGTGCAGTGTACAGGACTCAAACTTCCTACGCCCTGCGGCGGTTTATTCCTGGCGCCGGATGGCTCTATGATGGACTTCAAATCGGAGTTGGAGTCAGCGATGCCTTTGCCGTCCATGCAAGACCAGTTCGCTGCACTGATCGCCGCACCGTCGGTCAGCTGCACCCAACCGGGCCTGGATCAGTCCAACCGGGCGGTGATCGATTTGCTCGCCGGCTGGCTGGGTGATCTGGGCTTCAGTTGCGACATCCAGCAGGTCAGCCCCGGCAAATTCAACCTGCTCGCCAGTTTCGGCAGTGGCCCCGGCGGCCTGGTCCTGGCCGGGCACAGCGATACCGTGCCTTATGACGATGCGCTGTGGCAGACCGATCCGCTGAAGCTCACCGAAGTTGACGGCCGCTGGGTCGGGCTGGGCAGTTGCGACATGAAGGGCTTTTTCGCGCTGATCATCGAGGCCGTGCAGCCGCTGCTCGATCAACCGTTCAAGCAACCGCTGCTGATTCTCGCCACCTGTGATGAAGAAAGTTCGATGTCCGGTGCCCGCGCCCTGGCCGAGGCCGGCAAGCCGCTGGGCCGTGCGGCGGTGATCGGTGAGCCGACCGGGCTCAAGCCGATTCGCATGCACAAGGGCATCATGATGGAGCGCATCGATATCCTCGGACAAAGCGGCCATTCGTCGGATCCGCGTTTGGGGCACAGTGCACTCGAAGCGATGCACGATGCCATCGGCGAGCTGCGCGGTTTGCGCCTGTTGTGGCAGCGTGAATTCAACAATCCGCAGTTCAGCGTGCCGCAACCGACGATGAACTTCGGTTGTATTCATGGCGGCGACAACCCGAATCGCATCTGTGGCCAGTGTTCGCTGGAGTTCGACCTGCGTCCGTTGCCGGGCATGGACCCGAAAGTGCTGCGTGCGGAGATCCTGCGCAAGCTCAATCCCGTGGCCGAGCGGCACCAGGTGAAGATCGATTACAAACCGTTGTTCCCGGAAGTACCGCCGTTCGAACAAGCCGAAGACGCCGAATTGGTACGCATCGCCGAAAAGCTCACCGGCCATCGTGCCGAAACAGTGGCGTTTGGCACCGAAGCGCCTTATCTTCAGCGCCTTGGCTGCGAAACCATCGTGCTCGGCCCCGGCGACATCGCCTGTGCCCACCAGCCCGGCGAATACCTCGAAATGTCACGTTTGCAGCCTACCGTGCATCTATTGCGGCAGTTGGTTGAACATTACTGCCTGAAGAATTGAACACATCCCTTGTAGGCGCTGCCGAAGGCTCGGGCCGCGTTCGGACGATCTTTTGATCTTGTCTCTTAAAAACAAAGTCAAAAGATCGCAGCCTGCGGCAGCTCCTACAGGGGAAGACGTTAAATTAGTGGGAATCCAACCCGTATTCATGAGGAGAACGCGCGTGTCGCCAAGCCTGTTCCGACGATAACCATCAGCCCGCTGTGCGTTTTCCGTTTCGCCCTTTTTTCCGGCTGCTATTTATTACAGGCCCAGGTTCATGCCCGAATACGTCAATTGGCTTCGTCACGCGTCCCCTTACATCAACGCTCACCGCGACTGCACGTTCGTCGTCATGCTACCCGGCGACGGTGTGGAGCATCCGAACTTCGGCAACATCGTCCACGACCTGGTGCTGTTGCACAGCCTCGGTGTGCGTCTGGTGCTGGTCCACGGTTCGCGTCCGCAGATTGAAACCCGCCTCGCCGCTCGCGGCCTGACCCCGCACTATCACCACGGCATGCGCATCACCGATGCGGCAACCCTGGAATGTGTGATCGATGCAGTCGGTCAGTTGCGCATCGCCATTGAAGCGCGGCTGTCGATGGACATGGCCTCGTCGCCGATGCAGGGCTCGCGTCTGCGGGTGGCCAGCGGCAACCTGGTCACGGCGCGGCCGATCGGCGTGCTCGAAGGCGTCGACTATCACCACACTGGCGAAGTGCGCCGCGTCGACCGTAAAGGCATTAATCGCCTGCTCGACGAGCGCTCGATCGTGCTGCTGTCGCCGCTGGGCTACTCGCCGACCGGGGAAATCTTCAACCTCGCCTGCGAAGACGTCGCCACCCGCGCCGCCATCGACCTCGGTGCCGACAAGCTGTTGCTGTTCGGCGCTGACCTCGGTCTGATCGACGAAAACGGCAAACTGGTACGCGAACTGCGGCCGCAACAGGTGCCTGCGCATCTGGCGCGTCTGGGCAACAACTATCAGGCCGAACTGCTGGATGCCGCCGCCGAGGCCTGCCGTGGCGGCGTGGCGCGCAGCCATATCGTCAGCTACGCCGAGGACGGTGCACTGCTGACCGAACTGTTCACCCGCGATGGTGGCGGTACGCTGGTGGCTCAGGAGCAATTCGAACTGGTGCGCGAGGCGGCGATTGAAGACGTCGGCGGTTTGCTTGACCTGATCAGTCCGCTGGAAGAGCAGGGGATTCTGGTGCGTCGCTCGCGCGAAGTGCTGGAGCGCGAGATCGAGCAGTTCAGTGTGGTTGAGCGTGAAGGGATGATCATTGCCTGTGCGGCGCTGTACCAGATTGCCGATTCGGACGCCGGTGAGCTGGCGTGCCTGGCGGTGAATCCGGAGTATCGCCATGGCGGTCGCGGCGATGAGTTGCTGGAGCGCATCGAGACCCGTGCCCGGGCGCAAGGGCTGAAAACCCTGTTCGTGCTCACTACCCGTACCGCGCACTGGTTCCGCGAGCGCGGGTTCGAGCCTAGCAGCGTCGAACGCCTGCCGGCGGCGCGGGCGTCGCTGTACAACTATCAGCGCAATTCGAAGATCTTCGAAAAGACCCTGTAATCCGAGTCCCCTGCAGGAGCTGCCGAAGGCTGCGATCTTTTGATCTTGATTCAGAAAACCAAAGTCAAAAGATCGCAGCCTTCGGCAGCTCCTACAGGGTTTTGTGTTTACTCAGCGATGAACTTCGCACTGACGTACGGCGAATAGTCCGGCAGCACCGTCTCGACCTTGCCCTGTTCCTTCAAAAACTTCGCCGTCTCACCAATCGCTTTCGCCGTGCCACCGTTCAGCAGTGCGGTGGATTGCTGCGCCTTGGCATCCGGGAAGGCCGAACCGGCCAGCAGCTCCGGCACGTCGGCCGCATTGGCACCCGTCAATTTGGCGATTTTCTGCACCGGCGCCGAGTCCGCTGTCCAGCTGTCCTTATGGCTGGCGTAATCGGCAAACGCATCTAGAGTGACCTTGGCAAACCTGGCCACCACCTCAGGATGCTTTTCGGCGTAGTCCTTGCGCGCGACCCAGACTTCGAAGGTCGGTGCGCCCCATTGGCCGACTTGTGCGGCATCGGTCAGGGTCTTGCCGGTCTTGCGGATTTCCCCCAGCGCCGGCGACCAGACAAACGCGCCATTTATATCTCCACGCTTCCACGCCGCTGCGATTTCTGCGGGCTGCAGGTTCACCACTTTGACTTTCGAGGTGTCCAGGCCCCAGTGCTTGAGTGCGCCGAGCAGGCTGTAGTGGGAAGTGGAAACGAAAGGCGTGGCGATGGTTTTGCCGACCAGGTCCTGCGGGGTATTGATCCCGCTGCCATTGCGCACCACCAGCGCCTCGGCGGCGTTGATCTGCGCTGAAACAATGAAGGCGACGATCGGCAGATTGCGCGATGCGGCCGCTGCAAAAGGACTGGAGCCAAGGTTGCCGATCTGTACGTCGCCTGATGCGATGGCTGTCACAACTTCCGGGCCGCTATTGAAGCGACGCCAGTTGATTTTCTCGCCGATGGTCTTCTCGTAGACGCCGTCGGCCTGAGGGACTTTGCTCGGGTCGATACCGGTTTGATAGCCAACGGTGAGGTTGGCGGCATGGGCGGAAAAAGAAATCAGCGCCGATACACAAACTGTAACAAATTGACTAGATAGTGCGCGTTTGGCCATCATGGCGTCGCCTTTTCGATAGGGTTTGACGAATCGGGGTTGCGCCAAAGCTAATCGATATAAAAAAAGGCTAACAAATACCATTTAGGAATGAGCTTAGTCGCCGATACGCTGTTTCCCGGCGGAGGTGGCACGATAATGGCCATATTTCGAAATGATATTAAAAAGAATGAATAAATTCTTTTTGGGTTTATCAGGAAATCTTTACTCTGCACGGACCAAATCACGGCGATTAGACCTTGGTCGTAGACACACAAGGTTACGATTGACTTGTCAGTCACGGTCTGGCGCTAATCGCGCATCTTAGGATCCAGGGCATCAGACCCCGGGCCAGGAACACAAGAATTAGAAACGAGAGGAGCTTTACATGAACAAGTCCACCTTGGCCCTGGCTGTGGCCGTAGGGGTTTTGGCGCAGCAGGCAGGCGCCGCCGGTTTCATCGAAGACAGCAAAGCTACTTTGGGGCTGCGTAACTTCTACATCAACACTGATAACCGTGACTCCGGCACCAAAGCGGCTGGCGCTCAGAACAAGAACGAAGAATGGGGCCAAGGCTTCGATCTGCGTTTCATCTCCGGTTACACCCAAGGCACCGTAGGCTTCGGTATCGATGCCATCGGCCTGTTGGGCGTGCGTCTGGATTCGGGCGGCGGCACCAACGGTGCAACCTCGACGTCCTACGGTGGCACAGTGTTCCCGAGCAAGTCCAATGGCGAAGCTGTTGATAACTTCTCGAGTCTGGGCCTGACCGCCAAGGCCAAAATCTCTCAGACCGAACTGAAGCTGGGCACGTTGCAGCCAAAGAACCCGGTCATCGTGACCAACGACGGTCGTCTGCTGCCACAAACCTGGCAGGGTGGCCAGATCACTTCCGGCGAGATTAAGGACCTGACTCTGGTCGCTGGTCAGATCGAAGCAGTGAAAGGGCGTAACTCCAGCAACAACGAGAACCTGTCTGTTGGCGGTGCGAACGCTCGCGTGGCCAACAGCAACAAGTTCTACTACGCCGGTGGTGACTACAAAATCACCAAGGACCTGACTGCCCAGTACTACTACGGCAACCTGGAAGACTTCTACAAGCAGCACTTCCTGGGTCTGGTTCACAACTGGGCAATCGGCCCAGGCGTACTGAAGTCTGACTTCCGCTACTTCCACAGCAGCGACGACGGCGCCAACGGCAACACCGCCGCCTACTTCGGCAACGGTAACTACGTCGGCAATGTCAGCGGTAAAGGTCCTATCGACAACAACCTGTACAGCGGCCTGTTCCTGTATACCGTTGAAGGTCACACTTTCGGTGGCGGCTATCAGGTTTCCAACGGCAGCTCCGACTTCCCTTGGCTGAACCAGGGCGACGGTTCGTCGAACTACACCATTACCGACATGCAGATCCAGAAGTTCGGTCGTGCTGGCGAGAAAACCTGGCAAGCACGCTACTCGTATGACTTCGCCAAAGTCGGCCTGCCAGGCCTGACCGCCGGCATGGTCTACCTGCGCGGCAGCGACATCGACACCGTGGGTTCCAACCGTCGTGAGAACGGTAACGGCAACTCCGAGTGGGAACGCGATCTGACCATCGGTTACGTTATTCCTGAAGGTCCGGCCAAGAACCTGGGCTTCATGTGGAAAAACGCTACCTGGCGCAACGACATCCCGGGTCAGCGCGACCAGGATGAAAACCGCCTGATCGTCAGCTACTCGATCCCGCTGCTGTAATAGCGCGCTCAAGCTACTGATGTAAAAAAGCCCCGTCCGGCATTGCGCCGGACGGGGCTTTTGCATTTTCGGGTCAGGCTCACCCCCGTAAGCCTGTCCCGACATTCCCTTCTTTTGCAGCTACTCAAGGCCTTCTCGAACCTTGGGGTCGATGTTCGTCGCGATGACGACGAGCGTCCAGTGAACGATGTTTAATATTCAATTAAATTCTAAATATCTAGTTATTTATTCTTTTTCATGATGGCAAATCACAAGCTACAGTTGAATTCTCCAACAACTCATCAGGAGCAGCACCATGAGCCTCAGACTCGGCGACATCGCCCCCGATTTCGAACAGGATTCCAGCGCCGGCAAGATTCGTTTTCACGAGTGGCTGGGCGATAGCTGGGGTGTGCTGTTCTCCCACCCGGCCGACTTCACCCCGGTGTGCACCACCGAGCTGGGCTTCACCGCCAAGCTCAAGGATGAGTTCAGCAAGCGCGGCGTCAAAGCCATTGCGCTGTCGGTCGACCCGGTGGACTCGCACCACAAGTGGATCGAAGACATCAACGAAACCCAGAACACAGTCGTCAACTTCCCGATCCTGGCCGATGCCGATCGCAAGGTGTCCGATCTCTATGATCTTATCCACCCGAACGCCAACGACACGCTGACCGTGCGTTCGCTGTTCGTGATCGATCCGAACAAGAAGATCCGCCTGACCATCACCTACCCGGCGAGCACCGGGCGCAACTTCCACGAGATCCTGCGGGTGATCGATTCGCTGCAACTTACCGACAACTACAAGGTGGCCACGCCGGCCAACTGGCAGGACGGTGAGGAGGTGGTGATCGTGCCGTCACTCAAGGACGAGGAAGAGATCAAGCAGCGCTTTCCGAAGGGCTACCGCGCGGTGAAACCATACCTGCGCCTGACGCCGCAGCCGAATAAGTGAATCCAGTGAGCTATTTGTTGTAGCTACCGGCGCTTTCGTCGGAACGCCGCCCGGAGCAGGCTCGCTCCCACATTTGAAATGCAGTCCCCTGTGGGAGCGAGCCTGCTCGCGAAGGCGTCAGTCCGGGCAGTACAGAATTCAGAACCACTAAGCAGGGGATTTCAGGCCGTTTTCACGGCCTGTTTTTTTGCCCGGAACAAAGCAAACCTCATATCTCTTAAACGCATAACCAAATGAATAAATATGATTTATGGATATATAAATCAGCTGGTAAGGTCACTCCATCGAAGCGAGATCGCAACCCGCGAATCGCCTGTAACGCGCAAGGAATCGTCTGAATGCTGGTCGTCTCACTCGGTGGCAGTCCCAGCCAGCGCTCCCGTTCCGGGGTGTTGCTGGAGCGCTCGCAACGCTGGTTGCAGGAGCAGGGGGTGGAAGTGGTGAGTTATCAGGTGCGGGACTTCCCGGCCGAAGACTTGCTCCACGCCCGCTTCGACAGCCCGAAGGTGCTCGACCTGCTGGCGCAGATTGAAAATGCTGACGGTCTGCTGATCGCCACGCCAGTGTACAAGGCGTCGTTTTCCGGCGCACTGAAGACCGTGCTCGATCTGCTCCCGGAACGCGCCCTGAACCACAAAATTGTGCTGCCGATGGCCACGGGCGGCAGCATCGCCCACATGCTGGTGGTCGATTACGCCCTCAAGCCCGTGCTGTCGGCATTGAAAGCCCAGGAAATGCTGCAAGGGATTTTTGCCGAGGACAGCCAGATTGCTTACGGCGAAGGCAGTGCCCAGGCGCAACTGGCGCCGGCGCTGGAGCAGCGTCTGCACGAAGCACTGGAGCAGTTTGTCAGTGCCATGGCCCGCCGGCCGAAACCGCTGGAGCCGGGACTGTTGAATGAACGTTTGTTGAGTGCTCGCTGGAGCATTTAAGCCTCACCGAAATTGAAGTACTGGCCTTACTCGCCCGCCAACGGGCAAGCAGGTGCAGCCACAACCCAACAGCAAAAAGGAGAGCGCTATGCGCACTGTATTTTTGCGTCGTGGTCTGGTCGCTCTGTTTGCTGCGGCTGTGTCCTTCGGCGCCATCACCCAGGCTCAGGCCGAGACGCTAAGAATCGGTTATCAGAAGTACGGCACGCTGGTGCTGCTCAAGGCCAAAGGCACACTGGAAAAACGTCTGGCCGCCCAAGGCGTGGACGTGCAATGGACTGAATTCCCCGGCGGCCCGCAACTGCTCGAAGGCCTGAACGTCGGCTCGATCGACTTCGGTGTTACCGGCGAAACCCCACCGGTATTCGCTCAGGCTGCCGGCGCTGACCTGCTCTATGTCGCCTACGAACCGCCAGCGCCGAACAGCGAAGCGATCCTCGTACCGAAAGACTCGCCGATCAAATCGGTCGCCGATCTGAAGGGCAAGAAAGTCGCGCTGAACAAAGGCTCCAACGTGCACTACTTGCTGGTGCGCGCCCTTGAAGACGCCGGCCTCAAATACGCCGATATCCAGACCGTGTACCTGCCGCCGGCCGATGCCCGCGCCGCGTTCGAACGTGGCAGCGTCGACGCCTGGGTGATCTGGGATCCGTACCAGGCCGCTGCCGAGCAACAGCTGCAAGCGCACACCCTGCGTGACGGCAAAGGCATCGTCGACAACCATCAGTTCTACCTCGCGACCAAACCTTACGCGCAGAAAAATCCCGAGGTGATCAAGACCCTCGTCGAAGAAGTGCGCGCCGTGGGCGAGTGGTCCAAAGCCAATCCTGAAGACGTGACCCGACAGGTCGCGCCACTGCTCGGCCTGCCGGCTGACATCACCCTGACCTCGGTGAAACGCCAGGGCTACGGTGCGCTGTTCCTGACCCCGGACGTGGTCGCCGCGCAACAGAAAATCGCCGACACCTTCTACCAGCTCAAGCTGATTCCCAAGCCGTTGAGCATCAAGGATGTGATCTGGACACCACCGGCCGCTGTGGCCCAAAGCTCGGTCAGCCAAGCCCAGTAAATCGAATCCCCAAGGAGACCACTCCATGAGCCTTAACATCTTCTGGTTCCTGCCTACCCACGGCGACGGCCATTACCTTGGCACCGCCGAAGGCGCCCGCGCCGTTGACCACGGTTATCTGCAACAGGTCGCGCAAGCGGCGGATCGTCTGGGTTTTGGCGGCGTGCTGATTCCCACCGGCCGTTCGTGCGAAGACTCGTGGCTGGTGGCCGCGTCGTTGATCCCGGTGACCCAGCGTCTGAAATTCCTTGTCGCCCTGCGCCCCGGGATCATTTCCCCGACGGTGGCGGCGCGGCAGGCAGCGACCCTGGATCGTCTGTCCGGCGGTCGCGCGCTGTTCAACCTGGTGACCGGTGGCGACCCGGAAGAATTGGCCGGTGATGGTCTGTTCCTCGATCACGAAGCGCGTTATCAGGCTTCGGTGGAATTCACCCGCATCTGGCGTCGGGTGCTGGAAGGCGAAACCGTCGATTACGACGGCGAACACATCAGCGTGAAGGGCGCCAAACTGCTCTATCCGCCGATCCAGCAACCGCGCCCACCGCTGTACTTCGGTGGCTCCTCGGAAGCGGCGCAGGATCTGGCTGCCGAACAGGTCGAGATGGTCCTGACCTGGGGCGAACCGCCAGCGGCGGTGGCCGAGAAGATCGAGCAGGTGCGCGCCAAGGCAGCCAGGCTCGGGCGTACCGTGCGCTTCGGCATTCGTCTGCATGTGATCGTGCGCGAAACCAACGCCGAAGCCTGGCAAGCAGCCGACCGGCTGATCTCGCATCTGGACCACGACACCATCAAACGTGCGCAAGCATCGCTGGCGCGCTTCGACTCGGTCGGCCAGCAACGCATGGCCGCGCTGCACGGCGGCAGTCGCGACAACCTCGAAGTCAGCCCCAACCTGTGGGCCGGCGTCGGTCTGGTGCGCGGCGGCGCCGGTACCGCGCTGGTCGGCGATGGTCCGACCGTGGCCGCCCGCGTGAAGGAGTACGCGGATCTGGGGATCGATACGTTCATCTTCTCCGGTTATCCACACCTCGAAGAGTCGTACCGCGTCGCTGAGCTGCTGTTCCCGCACCTCGACATCGAGCGTCTGGAGCTGCCGAAAAGCGCCGGTTATGTCAGCCCGTTCGGCGAGATGGTGGCCAACGACATTCTTCCCAAAGCCGCGTCGCAGAGCTGAGGCGCGTCATGAAGAAACTTATCCACAACCTCGCGCCCTGGGCGTTGCCGGTGTTGTTGCTGGCGGTGTGGCAGTTGTCGGTGTCGGCCGGTTGGTTGTCGACGCGGATTCTGCCGGCACCGGTGGCGGTGATCGAGGCCGGTGTCAGCCTGGTGCGCAGCGGCGAAATCTGGACGCACCTGGCAATCAGCGGCTGGCGCGCCGCGCTGGGCTTCACCATCGGTGGCAGCATCGGCCTGGTGCTGGGCTTCATTACCGGCCTGTCGAAGTGGGGCGAACGCCTGCTCGACAGTTCGGTGCAGATGATCCGCAACGTGCCGCACCTGGCGCTGATTCCGCTGGTCATCCTGTGGTTCGGCATCGACGAGTCGGCGAAGATTTTCCTGGTGGCGCTGGGCACGTTGTTCCCGATCTACCTCAACACTTATCACGGCATCCGCAACGTTGATCCGGCGTTGGTGGAGATGGCGCGCAGTTATGGCTTGAGCGGTTTCAGCCTGTTCTGGCAGGTGATTCTGCCGGGTGCGTTGCCTTCGATTCTGGTCGGTGTGCGCTTTGCGCTGGGCTTCATGTGGTTGACGCTGATCGTTGCCGAAACAATCTCCGCCAGCTCCGGCATCGGCTATCTGGCGATGAATGCCCGGGAGTTTTTACAGACCGATGTGGTGGTGCTGGCGATCCTGCTTTACGCGGTGCTCGGCAAACTCGCCGACCTCGCGGCCCGTGGACTTGAACGTGTGTGGTTGCGCTGGCACCCGGCTTATCAGGTTGCCAAGGGAGGTGCGGCATGACCGCTCAACAACCTCCACGCCTGCTGCGCGGGATTCCGCTGGTGGTGCGCAACCTGCAGAAAACCTTTGGTGCGCGGCAGGTGCTGCGCGACATCGACCTGCACATTCCAGCGGGGCAGTTCGTCGCGGTGGTCGGACGCAGCGGGTGCGGCAAGAGCACGTTCCTGCGTCTGCTCGCCGGCCTCGATCAACCGACGGGCGGCGACCTGTTGGCCGGTGCCGCCCCGCTGAGCGATGCGCGGGAAGACACCCGGCTGATGTTCCAGGAAGCTCGGCTGCTGCCGTGGAAAAAGATCATCGACAACGTCGGCCTCGGCCTTAAAGGCAACTGGCGCCCGCAAGCGCTGGAGGCGCTGGAAGCGGTGGGTCTGGCCGATCGTGCCAGCGAATGGCCGGCCGCCTTGTCCGGTGGGCAGAAGCAGCGTGTGGCGCTGGCCCGCGCGCTGATTCATCAACCGCGCCTGCTGCTGCTCGACGAGCCGCTGGGGGCGCTGGATGCGCTGACCCGGATCGAGATGCAGCAACTGATCGAACGCCTCTGGCAACAGCATGGCTTCACCGTGCTGCTGGTGACCCATGACGTCAGCGAAGCGGTGGCGATTGCCGACCGGGTGATTCTGATCGAGGACGGCGAAGTCGGCCTCGACCTGCAAGTGGAGCTGCCACGTCCGCGCGTGCGCGGATCGCATCGACTGGCGGCGCTGGAAACCGAAGTGCTCAACCGTGTTCTGTCCCTGCCCGGCGAGCCGCCGGAGCCGGAACCTGTTTCACCACTGCCTACGCAATTGCGCTGGGCTCAATAACTCAAGTTACCTCCAACGACAGGAATCAAAGCCATGACTATCAAAGCCATCAACGTGCGCAACCAGTTCAAAGGCTCGATCAAGGAGATCGTTCTCGGCGACGTGCTGTCGGAAATCGACGTGCAGACCGCCTCCGGCATCGTCACTTCGGTGATCACCACCCGCTCGGTCAAGGAGTTGGAACTGGCGGTGGGCAGCGAAGTGATCGCCTTCGTGAAATCCACCGAGGTGTCGATCGCCAAGTTGTAAGCCTGTGAGTAAAAAACAACCCCGAAAGGCGTGAGCCCTTCGGGGTTTTTTGTTATCTGCATCAGATGAGGATGGTGTCGCGGCGCTCCCACAGGTTATCTGTCGGTCACCAAATCTGCATACACAGCAGCTCCTTGTGGGAGCTGGCTTGCCAGCGATGAGGCCATTCAGCTCACCAGATGTCTCTTGGGCAGATACGGCGGCAAATACAGCCCGATGTAAGCATCAAACACCCGCATCCCTTCCTCGGCCATGCGCGGCGTGATCTGCCCGTGCTGCTGCACCGAACGTGCATACACGCGGTCGCCCAGTTCCATCGCCAGCGCAAACACGTCGACATCGGTCGGCAGTCGCGGCAATTCGAAGTGATGGTCGAACAGTTTGTGCATCAGGTCGCCGAGTTCGATGTCGTGCTGGCGGTCGGCCTGGGTCACTTCGGTCAGGCCGTGCTGGGCGAGGATCAACTGACGGGCCGCCGCGTCTTCGCCGTAGATCTCCAGCATCCGTTCCTCGATCAGCCGCGACAGGTCGCGCCAGTCGCGCAGGGCATCGTGGTCGATCGGCGCTTGCAGGCAGGCGCGAAACGCCGCGTGCACGTCGGCGGTCAAGGCTTCGAGCAGCGCCGGGACGCTGGCGAAGAAGTGGTAGACCGAGGAGGGCGGAATCTGCGCGCGTTCGGCGACGCTGTAGATCGACAGGCTGGCCACACCCTCGGCAGCCAGCAGCGTGCGCGCGGCGTCGAGTATCGAGTCGATGCGCGCCTGGCTGCGGGCACGGGGTTTGCGGACGGGGGCGGGACGCGTCATGAAAGTCTCCTGCGGGGCAGCGGGCATTGTACGAGCCGGGTTCGATGTTGTCTGCCCGGACGCCATCGCTGGCAAGCCAGCTCCCACAGGTATCCGTGTTGAACACAAATTTTGATTACACAACAGAACCCTGTGGGAGCTGGCTTGCCAGCGATCCGCCGCAGGCGGCCATGCATCCCAAACACAGAGATGTGTGTTTAGCCATAAAAAAACGCCGTTGGCTGCAAGAGCCGACGGCGTTCTGTTTGGCACTACAACCGCTTAAACGGTATGCAGATACCAGTTGTACTCAAGGTCGGAGATGGAGTGTTCGAACTCCTCCAGCTCGCTTTCCTTGCAGGCGACGAAGATATCGATGTATTTCGGATCGATGTACTTGGCCATCACCTCGCTGTCGTCCAGCTCACGCAGGGCATCGCGCAAGTTGTTCGGCAGGCTTTGTTCGTTCTGCTCGTAGCTGTTGCCTTCGACCGGAGCGCCCGGTTCGATCTTGTTCACCAGACCGTGATGCACACCGGCCAGGACCGAAGCCATCAGCAGGTACGGGTTGGCGTCGGCACCGGCCACGCGGTGTTCGATCCGTACGGCGTCGGCAGAGCCAGTCGGCACGCGGATCGCCACAGTGCGGTTGTCCAGGCCCCAGCACGGCGAGTTCGGTACATAGAACTGCGCGCCGAAGCGACGATACGAGTTGACGTTCGGGCAGAGAAAAGCCATCTGCGCCGGCAGGGTCTCGAGCACACCGCCGATCGCGTGACGCAGCGCGGCGTTCTGCTCGGGATCCTCGCTTGCAAAGATGTTCTTGCCATCTTTGTCGAGCACCGAGATGTGGACATGCAGACCGTTACCGGCCTGGCCCGGGTACGGCTTGGCCATGAAGGTGGTGTCCATTTCATGGTCGTAGGCGATGTTCTTGATCAGACGCTTGAGCAGTACCGCGTAATCGCACGCCTTGATCGGGTCGGCGACGTGGTGCAGGTTCACTTCGAACTGCGCCGGGGCACTTTCCTTGACGATGGCGTCGGCCGGGATGCCTTGCTCTTTGGCGCCTTCCAGAATGTCCTGGAGGCAGTCGACGTATTCGTCGAGGTCGTCGATCAGGTAGACCTGAGTCGAGTGCGGGCGTTTGCCGGAAATCGGCGAGCGTGGCGGCTGTGGACGGCCGTTCACGTTTTCCTGGTCGATCAGGTAGAACTCCAGCTCGAAGGCTGCGCAGATGGTCAGGCCCAGCTCGTCAAACTTTGCAACAACTTGACGGAGCACTTCGCGCGGATCGGCGAAGAACGGGTCGCCTTCGAGTTCGTGCATGGTCATCAACAGTTGCGCGGTCGGGCGCTTCTGCCATGGCTCGTTGCACAGGGTATCGGGGATTGGATAGCAGATCCGGTCGGCGTCGCCGATGTCCAGACCCAGGCCGGTGCTTTCCACCGTAGAACCATTGATATCCAGAGCAAATAGAGAGGCCGGCAGGTTGATGCCTTTCTCGTAAACCTTGTGGAGGCTGGTGCGTTCGATGCGCTTGCCGCGCACCACACCATTCATATCCGCAATCAGAAGGTCAACGTACAGAACCTCAGGATGTTCCTTAAGGAACGCGTTCGCTTCGTTAAGCTGAACGGCACGCGGGGGTACCGACATGATGCAACACCTTTGTTGTTAAAAATATCAATCATTGATCTTTTCTGGTTTCAGTCAACCCGAACGGCATGCCGAAGTCAAGCGAGGCCTTTTTTGCCCTAAAAAAGCGCTGCGAGGGCATTTATGGGGCACTTTGGGGCAGTTTTTTGTCCTTGGGACGCTTGGCACCCGCGGGCTTGAGCAGGCCGTGTTGTATTTTTTACGGGGGTGTTGTGTAAAAAAATGAACAAGGCTAAGCTCCGATCAAACCCATAACAGCAATAATACCGGGGTGCTTCATGTCTCGCCTGCCGTTAATCGGCATCACCGACTGCTCGCAACAGTCCGGTCTGCATGCTCAACACATCAGTGGCGACAAATCCGTCCGTAGTGCAGCCCGCAAGGCTCGCGGGCTGTCGACGATATCCTCGTCCGCATCAGGCCAAACGGCAGCGTCCGTTATTCTGGACGTACGGCAAAGCATTCTGTTTATGGCGCCTTCCTTCAATATAGATCCCTTTGAGTCCCAAAGCCTGTGCCGCTTCCCCAGCCGTGCTCATGATTCTGCACGCCTTGAATGTGCACAGGAAATGCAACGCCAGCGTAAAGGGCAGGTAAGCTCCTCTTTCATTGTCGATGCGCGGTGCCGGGCGTAAGCCGGCACTGCGCGCAAGCAAGCCCCCTTTAACGCGACGCCACGGCGTCAAACTTTGCCTGACACGATGTCAGGAGACTCAGCCCAGAGGCATTTATGAGTAACAACCTCGACCAGCTCACCGATTGGTTGAAAGACCACAAGATCACAGAAGTCGAATGCATGATCGGCGACTTGACCGGTATCACCCGGGGCAAGATCTCGCCGACCAACAAGTTCATCGCCGAAAAGGGCATGCGTCTGCCGGAAAGCGTGCTGTTGCAGACCGTGACCGGCGACTACGTCGAAGACGACATCTATTACGAACTGCTCGACCCGGCCGACATCGACATGATCTGCCGCCCCGATCAGAACGCCGTATATCTGGTGCCATGGGCCATAGAGCCGACCGCTCAGGTGATCCACGACACCTACGACAAGCAAGGCAACCCGATCGAGCTGTCGCCGCGCAACGTGCTCAAGAAGGTCCTGAAGCTCTACGCCGACAAGGGCTGGCAGCCGATCGTGGCGCCGGAGATGGAGTTCTACCTGACCAAGCGCAGTGACGACCCCGACTATCCGCTGCAGCCGCCAATCGGCCGCTCGGGCCGTCCGGAAATCGGACGTCAGTCGTTCTCCATCGAAGCGGCGAACGAGTTCGACCCGCTGTTCGAGGACGTCTACGACTGGTGCGAACTGCAGGAGCTGGACCTCGACACGCTGATCCACGAAGACGGCACGGCGCAGATGGAAATCAACTTCCGTCACGGCGATGCACTGTCGCTGGCCGACCAGATCCTGGTGTTCAAGCGCACCATGCGCGAAGCCGCGCTCAAGCATGACGTGGCCGCCACCTTCATGGCAAAGCCGATGACCGGCGAGCCGGGCAGTGCGATGCACTTGCACCAGAGCATCATCGACATCGAGACCGGCAAGAACGTGTTCTCCAATGAAGACGGGACCATGAGCCAGCTGTTCCTGCACCACATCGGTGGCCTGCAGAAACTGATTCCGGAATTGCTCCCGCTGTTCGCGCCGAACGTCAACTCGTTCCGCCGCTTCCTGCCGGACACTTCGGCGCCGGTGAACGTGGAGTGGGGCGAAGAGAACCGCACCGTGGGCCTGCGCGTCCCGGATGCCGGCCCGCAGAACCGCCGCGTGGAAAACCGCCTGCCGGGCGCCGACGCCAACCCGTACCTGGCGATTGCCGCGAGCCTGCTCTGCGGTTACATCGGCATGGTCGAGGGCCTCAATCCGAGCGCGCCGGTGGTCGGTCGTGGCTATGAACGCCGCAACCTGCGCCTGCCGCTGACCATCGAAGACGCGCTGGAGCGTATGGAAAACAGCGCAACCATCGAGAAATACCTGGGCAAGACCTTCATCACCGGCTACGTCGCGGTCAAGCGGGCCGAGCATGAAAACTTCAAGCGCGTGATCAGTTCCTGGGAGCGTGAGTACTTGCTCTTCGCCGTCTGATACGCCGGGCGCGGCTGGCAGCAGCCGCGCCTTCACCGATAACAAGGAGAATTGGCATGACCAGCAACAACCCGCAAACCCGTGAGTGGCAAGCCCTGAGCAGCGAACACCACCTGGCCCCGTTCAGCGACTTCAAACAACTGAAAGAGAAGGGCCCACGGATCATCACCAACGCCAAGGGCGTGTACCTGTGGGACAGCGAGGGCAACAAGATCCTCGATGGCATGGCGGGTCTGTGGTGCGTGGCGATCGGTTATGGCCGCGATGAGCTGGCTGACGCCGCCGCGAAGCAGATGCGCGAACTGCCTTACTACAACCTGTTCTTCCAGACCGCGCACCCGCCGGCGCTCGAACTGGCCAAGGCCATCGCCGACGTGGCGCCGGAAGGCATGAACCATGTGTTCTTCACCGGCTCCGGCTCCGAAGGCAACGACACCATGCTGCGCATGGTTCGCCACTACTGGGCGATCAAGGGCCAGCCGAACAAGAAAGTCATCATCAGCCGCAAGAACGGTTATCACGGTTCCACCGTGGCCGGCGCGAGCCTGGGCGGCATGACCTACATGCACGAACAGGGCGATTTGCCGATCCCGGGCATCGTCCACATCGCGCAGCCGTACTGGTTCGCCGAGGGCGGCGACATGTCGCCGGAAGAGTTCGGCATCTGGGCCGCCAATCAGCTGGAAGAGAAGATTCTCGAAGTCGGCGTGGACAACGTCGGTGCGTTCATTGCCGAGCCGATCCAGGGCGCCGGCGGCGTGATCATTCCGCCTGATACCTACTGGCCGCGCATCAAGGAAATCCTCGCCAAGTACGACATTCTGTTCGTGGCGGACGAAGTGATCTGCGGTTTCGGCCGTACCGGCGAGTGGTTCGGTTCGGATTTCTACGACCTGAAACCGGACATGATGACCATCGCCAAAGGCCTGACCTCCGGCTATATCCCGATGGGTGGCCTGATCGTCCGTGACGACGTGGTGAAAGTGCTCAACGAAGGTGGCGACTTCAACCACGGCTTCACCTACTCCGGGCACCCGGTGGCGGCAGCGGTGGGTCTGGAAAACATCCGGATTCTGCGCGACGAGAAAATTATCGAGAACGCGCACAACGAAACGGCACCGTATTTGCAGAAGCGTCTGCGCGAACTCAACGACCACCCGTTGGTGGGCGAAGTGCGCGGCGTCGGGTTGCTGGGGGCGATCGAGCTGGTGCAGGACAAGGCCACTCGCAAGCGTTACGAAGGCCGGGGCGTGGGCATGATCTGCCGGCAGTTCTGCTTCGATAACGGCCTGATCATGCGCGCCGTGGGCGACACCATGATCATTGCGCCGCCGCTGGTGATCAGCAAGGCGGAGATCGATGAGCTGGTGACCAAGGCACGCAAGTGCCTGGACCTGACCCTCAGTGCGTTGCAAGCCTAAGTGCTAGGCTTCGAGCGGGGGAGCTGCGGCGCTCTCGCTCGAAGGTGTCAGAAAGGTGGGCCTTTTCTTGAAAGACCGCCTCCGATCTTGCCAGACTAGCCGCAGTTCCAGTTGTCGGGGTTCGGCCGCTGAACAAAGTGGTTCAAAAAAGAAAAATTTGGAGCATGACGCATGAAGGCATTAGGTAAAAAGCTTGCTGGCAAGACTCTTCTCGCGCTGTCCGTCGCGGGCATGATGGCGGGTGCGGTTCACGCGGACGACAAGGTACTGCACGTTTACAACTGGTCCGACTACATCGCTCCGGACACCATTGCCAATTTTGAGAAAGAGTCCGGGATCAAAGTCGTCTACGACGTATTCGACAGTAACGAAACCCTGGAGGCCAAACTGCTGGCGGGCAAATCCGGTTACGACGTCGTTGTGCCGTCGAACAACTTTCTGGCCAAGCAGATCAAGGCCGGTGTTTATCAGGAGTTGGACCAGTCCAAGCTGCCTAACTGGAAAAACCTGAACCAGGACCTGCTCAAGGCCGTGTCGGTCAGCGATCCGGGCAACAAGCACGCCTTCCCGTACATGTGGGGTTCGATCGGTATCGGTTACAACCCGGAGAAGGTCAAGGCTGCGCTGGGCGTCGACACCATCGACTCGTGGGACGTGCTGCTCAAGCCGGAAAACATCGCCAAGCTCAAGGGCTGCGGTGTGAGCTTCCTCGATTCGCCGACCGAAATGCTCCCGGTCGCACTGCACTACCTGGGCCTGCCTACCGACACCCAGAAAAAAGAAGACATCAAGAAAGCCGAGGACCTGTTCCTCAAGATTCGTCCTTCGATCACCTACTTCCACTCCTCCAAGTACATCTCGGACCTGGCCAACGGCAACATCTGCGTAGCGGTCGGTTACTCGGGTGACGTGCAGCAGGCCAAGTCCCGTGCCGCCGAGGCCGGTGACAAGGTGAAAGTCAGCTATGCCATTCCGAAAGAAGGCGCTGGCAGCTTCTTCGACATGGTCGCCATCCCTAAAGATGCCGAAAACGTCGAAGGCGCCTACAAGTTCATGACCTTCCTGCAGAAGCCTGAAGTCATGGCCGGCATCACCAACGCCGTACGCTTCCCGAACGGTAACGCTGCTGCGACCGCTCTGGTGGAAAAAGACATCACCAGCGATCCAGGCATTTACCCGCCAGCCGACGTGCAGGCCAAGCTGTATGCGATCGCCGATTTGCCGGCCGCTACCCAGCGCGAAATGACCCGCAGCTGGACCAAGATCAAATCCGGTAAATAAGCCGATTTGAAGCAGCAACCGCTGGCTGTCGTCGCCATGACGGCGGTCAGCGGATCAATTAAATGACAGAAAGTTTTGCTGGATCGGTTTTTCGAAGGTAAGTTGCGCGCCGGTTTTGTTGCCGGGCAACCGTGACTGTCTTGCAGCACGGGGCAACTTGGGCCCAACTCAATTAGAGGACCTCCACTTGCCTATTTTTTCTTCTTTGCGCAAAGCCCTGCTGGCCACTGCCGGCCTGACGATCGCTGTCGGAGCCCAGGCCGCCGGTACGGTGCATATTTATAACTGGTCGGATTACATCGGCGAGACCACCCTGGCCGACTTCCAGAAAGAAACCGGGATCAAACCGGTGTACGACGTGTTCGACTCCAACGAGACCCTGGAAGGCAAGCTGCTGGCCGGGCGTACCGGTTACGACGTGGTCGTGCCGTCGAACCACTTCCTTGGCAAGCAGATCAAGGCGGGCGCGTTCCAGAAGCTCGACAGGTCGCAGCTGCCGAACTATGCGAATCTCGATCCGGTGCTGCTCAAGCGCCTGGAGCAGAACGATCCGGGCAACCAGTACGCGGTGCCGTACCTGTGGGGCACCAACGGCATCGGCTACAACGTCGACAAGGTCAAGGCCGTGCTCGGTATCGACAAGATCGATTCCTGGAGCGTGCTGTTCGAGCCGGAGAACATCAAGAAGCTGCACAGCTGCGGCGTCGCGTTCCTCGACTCGGCCGATGAAATGATGCCGACCGTGCTCAACTACATGGGCCTGAACGCCAACAGCACCAATCCGAAGGATTACGCCAAGGCCACCGACAAACTGCTGGCCGTGCGTCCTTACGTCACCTACTTCCACTCCTCGAAATACATCGGTGATCTGGCCAACGGCGACATCTGCGTGGCCATCGGTTTCTCCGGTGACATCTTCCAGGCCAAGCACCGTGCCGAGGAAGCCAAGAAGGGTGTGAACATCGCCTACTCGATTCCGAAAGAGGGCGGCGCGCTGTGGTTCGACATGCTGGCGATTCCGAAGGACTCGTCCAACGTCAAAGAGGCCCACGCCTTCATCAACTATTTGCTGAAACCTGAGGTGATCGCCCAGGTCAGTGATTACGTCGGTTACGCCAACCCCAACCCGGGGTCGGACAAGCTGATGGAGCAGTCCATCCGCACCGATGAAGCGGTTTATCCACCGCAAGCAGTCCTCGACAAGACTTACGTGTCGGTCGAGTTGCCACCCAATATTCAGCGTTTGATGACCCGTAGCTGGACCAAGGTCAAGTCGGGCAAGTAAGGCACAAACTATCCTGGGTTCGTCCGCATGGGGCGAACTGCACTGTTTTTTTCTGGGAGTTTCGTAAATGGCAGTTGCCTCCGGCGCCTATAAGAAAGCCCTCGAGGGCGACCAGACACCTAAGCAGGTGTTGGTCAAAATCGACCGGGTCACGAAGAAGTTCGACGAGACGATTGCCGTGGACGATGTGTCCCTGGAAATCAAGAAGGGCGAAATTTTCGCCCTGCTCGGCGGTTCGGGATCGGGCAAATCCACACTGCTGCGGATGCTGGCAGGGTTCGAACGGCCCACGGAGGGGCGCATTTTCCTCGACGGCGTCGACATCACCGACATGCCGCCGTACGAGCGACCGATCAACATGATGTTCCAGTCGTACGCCTTGTTCCCGCATATGACCGTTGCGCAGAACATCGCCTTCGGCCTCAAGCAGGACAAGATCCCCAACGCCGAGATCGATGCGCGCGTGGCCGAGATGCTCAAACTGGTGCAGATGAGCCAGTACGCCAAGCGCAAGCCGCATCAACTGTCCGGCGGTCAGCGTCAACGTGTGGCACTGGCGCGTTCGCTGGCCAAGCGGCCGAAGCTGCTGCTGCTCGATGAGCCGATGGGTGCACTGGACAAGAAACTGCGGTCGCAGATGCAGCTGGAGCTGGTGGAAATCATCGAGCGCGTGGGCGTGACCTGCGTGATGGTGACCCACGACCAGGAAGAGGCCATGACCATGGCCGAGCGCATCGCGATCATGCACCTGGGCTGGATCGCCCAGATCGGCAGCCCGATCGACATCTACGAAACCCCGACCAGCCGTCTGGTCTGCGAATTCATCGGCAACGTGAACATCTTCGAAGGCGAAGTGATCGACGACGCTGAAGGCCACGCGACCATCACCTGCAAGGACCTCGACCGGCAGATCTACGTCGGCCACGGCATCAGCACCTCGGTGCAGGACAAATCCGTGACCTACGCGATTCGTCCGGAGAAGCTGCTGGTCACCGCCGAGATGCCGACCTGCGAATACAACTGGTCCAGCGGCAAGGTGCATGACATCGCCTACCTCGGTGGGCATTCGGTGTTCTACGTCGAATTGCCGAGTGGCAAGCTGGTGCAGTCGTTCGTCGCCAACGCCGAGCGTCGCGGTCAACGTCCGACCTGGGGTGATCAGGTTTACGTGTGGTGGGAAGACGACAGCGGCGTGGTACTTCGCTCATGAACATGCGCAAATTCAAACGCCGGCTCAATCGAATAATTCCCGGTGGCCGCCAGTTGGTCATCGGGGTTCCCTTCATCTGGCTGTTCCTGTTCTTCATGCTGCCGTTCTTCATCGTCCTGAAGATCAGCTTTGCCGAAGCCGATGTGGCCATTCCGCCGTACACCGAGATCTACACCTTCGCCGAGCAGAAGCTGCAACTGCTGCTGAACCTTGGCAACTACGCAATGCTCGGCGACGACGAGTTGTACATCGCCGCGTACCTTGGCTCGCTGAAGATGGCTTTCTTCAGCACGCTGTTGTGCCTGCTGATCGGCTACCCGATGGCCTACGCCATCGCCAGCGCCCGTAAAGAGCTGCAGACGGTGCTGGTGCTGCTGATCATGATGCCGACCTGGACCGCGATCCTGATCCGTGTGTATGCGTGGATGGGCATTCTCAGCAACAACGGCCTGCTCAACGGCTTCCTGATGAGCATGGGCTTCATCGACGAGCCGCTGCAGATCCTCAACACCAACCTCGCGGTGTACATCGGCGTCGTCTACTCGTACCTGCCGTTCATGATCCTGCCGCTGTACGCCAACCTGGTGAAGCATGATCCGAGCCTGCTGGAGGCTGCGTCCGATCTGGGTTCGAGCACCTTCAACAGTTTCTGGAAAATCACCGTGCCACTGTCCAAGAACGGGATCATTGCCGGTTGCATGCTGGTGTTCATCCCGGTGGTCGGTGAGTTCGTGATCCCGGAACTGCTCGGCGGCCCGGAAACCCTGATGATCGGTAAAGTGCTCTGGCAAGAGTTCTTCAACAACCGTGACTGGCCGGTGGCGTCCGCCCTGGCGGTGGTGATGCTGGCGATCCTGATTGTGCCGATCATCCTGTTCAACCGCAGTCAGGCCAAGGAAATGGAGGGTAAAGAATGAAGCGCTTCCGTTTCTCCAGCCTGATGCTGGTTCTGGGTCTGTTGTTCATCTACCTGCCGATGCTGATCCTGGTGATCTACTCGTTCAACGCCTCGAAACTGGTGACGGTATGGGGCGGCTGGTCGATCAAGTGGTATGTCGGCCTGCTCGACAACACGCAACTGATGGGCTCGGTGGTGCGCTCGCTGGAAATCGCCTGCTACACCGCGGTTGCCGCGGTGGCGCTGGGCACCCTCGCCGCGTTCGTCCTGACCCGCATCACCCACTTCAAGGGTCGCACGCTGTTCGGTGGCCTGGTCACCGCGCCGCTGGTGATGCCCGAAGTGATTACCGGTCTGTCGCTGTTGCTGCTGTTCGTGGCCATGGCGCAGATGATCGGCTGGCCGCAGGAACGTGGCATTGTCACCATCTGGATCGCCCACACCACGTTCTGTGCAGCGTATGTGGCGGTGGTGGTGTCGGCGCGTCTGCGTGAGCTGGACCTGTCGATCGAAGAAGCCGCCATGGACCTCGGTGCGCGGCCGTGGAAGGTGTTCTTCCTGATCACCATCCCGATGATCGCGCCGTCGCTGGCAGCGGGCGGCATGATGTCGTTCGCGCTGTCGCTGGACGATCTGGTACTGGCGAGCTTCGTTTCCGGCCCGGGTTCGACGACCCTGCCGATGGAAGTGTTCTCGGCGGTGCGTCTGGGCGTGAAGCCGGAGATCAACGCCGTGGCCAGCCTGATTTTGCTGGCGGTATCGCTGGTGACCTTCCTGGTGTGGTTCTTCAGCCGTCGCGCCGAAGAAGCGCGCAAGAAAGCCATCCAGCAAGCCATCGAAGAAAGCGCTGCCGATTCGTGGAAACAACCGGACGTGCGCCGCGCGCCTGCGCCGGAAGCGGCCTGACGGGCAAAAAGATCGCAGCCTGCGGCAGCTCCTACAGTGGATGCAATCTCTGTAGGAGCTGCCGCAGGCTGCGATCTTTTGCTTTTGGAGCTCAGGAAATCCAAGGGGATGTACGGATGACCTCGACAAAGTTCATCGGCTTGAACCCCGGCTCCTGATCCACCAGCACATCGGTCTTCACGTTGCCGAACGTGGTCTGCGGGCGATGGCGCAAGCCGTCGGCAAACGCGCAGATGATGCATTCCTTGAAACCTTCCCCGCGTGGATGCGCATGCACCACCGCCTCGCGCTGGGTACTGCTGAACGCCGCGTAATCCATGCCTAGCACGTCCATCTCGACACCCGCCGTCACCAGCGCCACAGTCGGCCGCAGATGTTTGGGCACGCCCGGCGTGGTGTGCAGGGCAATCGACAGCCAGACCTGTTCGACGTCGTCATCGCTCAGCCCGTACGGTTTGAGAAACGCCGCTGCCGCGTTGGCGCCATCCACTTCGAAACGCTCGTCATCACTGCGATAACCGTCGACCAGTCCGAGGTCGTGGAACATCGCGCCGACATACAGCAGCTCCGGGTTGTAGGTCAGTTGGTGGCGTTCGCCGCTCAGCGCACCGAACAGAAACACCCGGCGCGAGTGGTGATAGAGCAGGTCGGATTCGATGTCGCGAATGTACTCGGTGCTGGCCCGGGCGAGGGCGCTGTCGGGGATTTTGATGCCGGCAATGGTCGTGCTCATAAGGTGTTTCCTCGTCGAAAACGCCGTCGTGGCGCTGATGGACAAAGTCTGTTCCCCGAGGCACTGCACGGACAATCAACCCATGGCTGCGATCCTTGCCAATCGACCTGCAAATCGTGCCAACTCACTTAAAACAGCAGACACCGAACCTGTGGCGAGGGGATTCATCCCCGATGGACTGCGCAGCAGTTCCAAAACCTGCTATTTCGGCGAATCAGGTAAACCGCGCAGTGAGGATCTACGACTGCTGCGCAGCCGATCGGGGATGAATCCCCTCGCCACAAAGATCCCCAAGGAGGCTTATGAACAAAACCATCGCCATCGTGGTGTTCCCCGGCGTGCAGGCGCTGGATGTCAGCGGGCCGATGGATGTGTTCGCCGAGGCCAATCGTTTTCTGCCCCCCGAGGCTCACTATCAACTGGAGGTGATCGGCGTCGAGCGCGGGCCGATGGCTTGCTCCAATGGCTTGAACCTCAGCGCTCACCGGCATTTCAGCGAGGCGCTTGACGCCTGGGACTTGCTGCTCGTCGCTGGTGGCCCGCAGTTACCGTTTCTGGATTTCGGCAAAGGCTTCGACACCTGGCTGCGCGAGGCCAGTGCCCGTGCGCGGCGTTTTGGCTCGATCTGCAACGGCGCGTTCATGCTGGCGCGGGCGGGGTTGCTCGATGGGCGAACGGTGACCACTCACTGGAACGATGCCCAAGCGCTGGCGCAATTGTGTCCATCGGCGCGGGTCGAAGCCGATCACCTGTATGTCGAGGACGGTGCGCTCTATACCTCGGCCGGGGTTACGGCGGGGATCGATCTGTCCTTGTACCTGTTGGCCCGCGATCACGGCACTGACGTGGCGCTTAGCGTGGCCAAACGGCTGGTGGTGTTCACCCAGCGCTCGGGCGGGCAGTCGCAGTTCAGCCCGTTCCTCACGCCGCATGCGGAGCCGACCTCGGCGGTGGCAATGGTGCAGTTGTATGTGCTGGCCAATCTCACCGGCGACCTGACGATTGCCGACTTGGCAAATGCGGCGAACATGAGCGCGCGCAATTTTTCCCGGGTGTTTGCCCGCGAGGCCCGGGTCACCCCGGCAGAGTTCGTCGAAAGTGCGCGAGTCGATGCGGCACGGGTGCTGCTCGAAAGCACCACGGCGCCGCTGAAGACTGTGGCTTATCAGTGCGGGTTTCGCGATGCGCAGCACATGCGCAGTGTGTTCAATCGCCGGTTGGGGGTGACGCCGCAGCAGTTCCGGCTGAATTTTGCGTTGATGCTCTGAAGGACTCTTGTGTTCTTAAGGGCCCCATCGCTGGCAAGCCAGCTCCCACAGGTTTCTCGGGTGTTCACATAATCTGTGTTCACTGAAAATCCTGTGGGAGCTGGCTTGCCAGCGATGGGGCCAGACCAGCCAGCACAAATCTATTGCGCAGCTCGCGCTGGCAACAGCTTCAAGGTACTGCGGGTATTGGCCGTCACCTCTTCCTCGCTGAAGTGCGCCTGCACGTACATTCCCTCGATGTACTCTTCGGCCTGATCGTCATAGTGGCTGTCGAACAGCACACCGCTCTGGCCGACCGAGTTGATGGTCAGGCTGTGCGCCGGGTCGGCGAAGTCCACCAGACGCCGCGTCGAAGGCCCGTAAGTCACTGGCCATGGCGCCGGGCCGAGTTTGGCCGAAAGGTTGTTCGGCACTTCGTGGCTGCCCGGTGCAGCGAACGGCCCGACATTGACGATCCGGTCCAGCGGCTTCTGCTGACCCAGCGGATGACCGTGGGTCAGGGTGTGCGCCGTGCCCCATTGCCAGTCCGACGGATTGTCGCCGAGGGTCTGCTTCAGGTGCGCCATGCTCGCCTGCCACGCCGCTTTGACGATGTCGGCGCGGGTCTCCTTGTTCGGCGTGTTGCGGCTGTCCCACCACGGCGAATCGGCGCTCGCCGCCAGGCGCGGCAGCGCGGCGTCGATCACCCGGGTCGATAGCAGCGTCTCGAAGAAATCGTTGCCCAACTCATCGCGCATCGCCGCATCAGCGAGGTCGTAGAGGAACTGGTTGAACACGGTGGCGCTCACCGAATCCAGCGGATAGTCGCCCGGCCACTGCGCCAGTTGCTCGACCAGTTTCAGTTGCGCCGGATCACTCACCACTTCACGCAGCACCGGCAGCAATGGCGCCAGGGTGCGCGGGCCGTAGGCGGTGGTGGTGCCCAGTTGCAGCTTCTGGTTGGCTTCGTTGCTCCATTTCACGCTCTTGTCACTGAGCTGGCGATTGAGCTGCTGGCCGCGATCAGCGAGGTTGTAGTAACCGGGAATCTCCATCCCGGTTGGCGACAGCGGCTGGAAGTTGGCCGAGACGATGTAGCCGCGCGCCGGATTTTCCTCCTGCGGGTTGCTGCTGAACGGGTAGTAGCCATCCTTGTCCGCCTGATTGCTGCTGCCGTCGAGAATGAACTCCGGTTTGACCCCGGCCGGGCGTTTGGGCAACAGCGCCGAGGCCCACCAGGCGATGTCACCCTTGGCGTTGGCGTAAACGATGTTCAGCCCCGGCGCCTGCACCTTCGCCGCTGCGGCGCGGGCCTTGGCCAGGGTGTCGGCGCGGTTGAGCTGGTAGAAACCTTCGAGGATCGGGTTCGGCGTTTCGAGGAATGCCCACCACATGGCGATCGGTGTCTTGCCGGCGGCAGTGCCGAGGGCGTCGTTGACGATCGGGCCGTGGGGCGACTGGCGCAAGGTCAGCGTCACCGGCGCCTGGCCCTTCACCGCGATCTGCTGCTCGGAGCTGAGCAGATCGGTCCACTGGCCGTGGTACCAGACCTGATTCGGGTTGTCCGGGTTGACCTTCTCGGCGATCAGATCCAGATCGTCGTTCTGGAACATGGTCAGGCTCCAGCCGAAATCCAGGTTGTGCCCCAGGAACGCGAACGGCACCAGCGCCTGATGATGGCCGTAAAGCTCAAACCCCGGCGCCGACAGTTGTGCTTCGTACCACACCGAAGGCACCGAGAAACGAATGTGTGGGTCGCCGGCCAGCAGCGGTTTGCCGCTCTGGCTGCGACTGCCGGCAATCACCCAGGCATTGCTGCCTTCGAATTGCGGCAGGCCGTTTTCAACCAGCGCCTGCTCGCTGAGGCGGGCGAGAGCGTTGAGGTCTTTCCAGTCGTCGGCGGCAAGGGTCGGCGTCTTATTGGCGTGACCTTTGGCGAGTACGCCTTGGGGCTGCCAGTCGAGGTCGAAGACGTTGAGGTAATCGGCGCCGAGTTGGTCGCGCACGTAGGTCAGCAACGGCTCGGTGCGAAACGCGGCGGCGAAGCTGTAAGCCATGTAACCGGCGACGCTGATGCTGTCCTCTGCCGTAAACGGCCGCTTGGGGATGCCCAGCACGTCGAACTCGATCGGCGCCGCGTGGCTGTCCTGATACTGGTTGATGCCGTCCAGATAGGCTTGCAGGGCCTTCCACGCCGGTGACTGCTTATCGAGACTGGCGACATAACGGGCGGCGCGTTCGCGGATGCGCAGGCTGCGGAACAGTTTGTCGGTGTCGAGCAGCTTCGGCCCGAGCACTTCGGCCAGTTCGCCACGCGCGAGGCGGCGCATGGCTTCCATCTGGAACAGGCGATCTTGAGCGTGCACGTAGCCGAGGGCGCGATACAGATCGGTTTCGTTCTCGGCACGAATATGCGGCACCCCGCGTTCGTCGTAACGCACCGTCACCGAACCTTGCAGGTTGCGCAGTTCCACCTGGCCCTGACGCGTCGGTTGCTTGCTGTAGAGATAGGCGCCGACGCTGGCGAGCAGGACAACGATGAGCAAGGCAAGAACGGTGAAGACGCGTTTCATGGTGACTCCTTGTGCATGCGGGATTGCCGCCCGTCGGGCTGCAAACAATTAGCACAGACCTTCCGTGCCGTGCATCGCTGTCCTCGAAAAGTCCGGAATGCCTTACTGCACCATCACCGGCCAAGGACAATAACACCCGACCGCCAGGGTGTGCGTGGCGTTGACCGGTCGATCATCCATCAGCGCGTTGAGGATCGGTTCAATAAAGCTGTTGCTGGAGTTGCAGGTCAGGCCTTCGCTGTAGGGGCCGAAGTACGCCAGTTTGCCGCTGCGGTCCCAGATCGCCACGGCGGGGCTGGCCGGTACCTGATCGGAACCGGGCAACACCGTGATGTGTTTCAGATTGCTCAGGGTCGCGGGCAACTGGCCGTGGCTGCCAGCCTTTTGCACGGCGAAGAATTCCACGCCGCGCGGGCCGAACTGCTCGACCATTTCCGTCAGGTGCTGTTGATTGCCGACGTTGCACGGGCAGGCCGGATCCCAGAAGTGCACGAGACGGATTTTGCCGGGCCCGGCCAGTTCATCCGGCAGACGCAGCGAATCACCGGAAAACACCGCGGTGTGCTGACTGAACGCACGCAGATAACGCCCCTGAAACCAGTCGTACGCCGCCCACAGTACCGCGGCACACACAAGCGCGAGCAGGCTGGCAAACAGTGCGGTGCGGTAGGGCGAGCGCATGGTTTTTCGATCCTCGAAGGGGGGCTAGCTTGCCATGCTTGCCGCAACAGATGAATATCGCAGGCCGATAAAGTCTGTTTACCGCTTTGGAATACCCGCATGCCTGACACTTTCGATGCCGATCATTTACGCGCCAGCCTCAAGCCTTTGGCCCAGTGGCAGCCGTTGTCGGACGAGGCGAAGGTGTATCAGCGGTTTTATAAAACCGATTTCCCCGAGCGCGATGTCTGGCGCGGCATGGGCCGGTTCGAAGTGGACGGGTATGAGCTGGTCAGCCATTGCTGGTGGCCGGAGAAGGTCAAGGGCACGCTGTTTCTGCTGCACGGTTTTTACGATCACACCGGGCTGTACCGGCATGTCATCGAGTGGGCACTGGATCAGGATTTTGCTGTTATCGCCTGCGACTTGCCGGGGCATGGTTTGTCGAGTGGGCCGCGGGCGAACATCCGTGATTTCTCTGAATATCAGGACGCCTTGCAGGCGCTGTTCGCCGAAGCCGCTTCGATTGCCCTGCCGCAACCCTGGCACCTGTGCGGACAAAGCACCGGCGGCGCGATCGTCGTCGACCATGTACTCAATCATGGCGAGGGCAGCCCGGCGCAAGGTCATTTGATTCTGTTGGCACCGCTGGTGCGTCCGCGCGCCTGGGGCTGGTCGCAGCTCAGTTATTACCTGCTCAGACCTTTCGTGCGAGGCATCGCCCGGCGCTTCAGCGAGAACTCCAACGACCCGGATTTCCTGCCGTTTCTGCAGGCCGATCCGTTACAGCCCAAACGCTTGCCGACCGCGTGGGTCGGTGCACTGTCGCGCTGGATCATCCGCGTCGAGCACGCGAAAAAAAGTCCGCGACGGCCGCTGATCATTCAGGGGCAGGCGGACATGACCGTGGACTGGCAGCACAACTTGCAGGTGCTGAAGTGGAAATTCGACCGGCCGCAGATTCTGTTGCTGCCGCAGGCGCGGCATCATCTGGCGAACGAGACGCTGGAGATGCGCGAGGAGTATTTCGAGTTTCTGAACAAGCGGATCAGGGGGCGGAATCTCTAGGGGAGTTGCTGGCCTCATCGCTGGCAAGCCAGCTCCCACAGGTTTTCCGGCGTTCACAAACTCTGTATTAGATGAAAATCCTTGTGGGAGCTGGCTTGCCAGCGATGGCGGTCTGAAAGGTGATAAAGCTTACTGGCCAAGGTTCGAAGTGCTTTGCCCCACCGCCAACCCGGCCCGGATCGCTGCGAGCGCCGCCTGGTAATACGCCTTGCCCTCGCTGGACTCGGCAAAGGTCGCGAACTGCTCCAGCTCGTCGTCCGACAGATCGCGATAAACGTAGAGCAGCGTGTTGTTCAAATCGGCACCGATCTGCTCCATCAGGCGCTGGCGCTGGCCGTTCAGCATGCCTTGCGCCTGACCGCCGCCGAGCAGGCCGGGAATCATCGAACTCAAGCTGTCCGCCGCCACGCCGGCAATCGCCAGGCTGACTTCGGCGCCGGCCTCGCGCGCCGGCAGCGCTTGCGCCAGATGGCCGATGATCAGCAGACGGCTGTCGCTGACCTGCATCTTCGGCAAGCCTTTGGCGTTCTTCGCCAGTTGATCGCGACGGGTGGCGAGCAATTCAGCGGCGACGATTTTCTTGCCCAGTGGCGATTGAAAGAACGTCAGCGCCGGTTGTGGATCGGCCAAGTGCTGGCGCAATTGCGCTTCGGCACGCTGATCCATGGCCTGGGGAGCGAAGCGCTGGTTGCTGTTGTTGACCAGGGCCTGAAACACCGCCGGTGGCAGGTTGTTCTGGTAGCGCTGCTGCGCGGCACTCAGGGCATCGTTGAAATGCGCACGTTGATCTGGCCAGCCGGCGATCTTGTACAACTGATCGTGGCCGTCCGCCCAAGCGGGCAAAACGCAGAACATCAACAGTGAAAAAAGCAAACGGCGCATAGGGACTCCTGTCAGCAGCGGACTATTCTCCGTGCGGTGCTGGTACTTGTCGAGAATTCGTATCAAGCCGCCGCGTGGCTCTGTCGGATTTCCTGCCGCCGGCATACTATGCGCGCCATGCAAATATCCTCTGAACACCCGCTGCTGTTACGTATCGTCGACGACCTGGCCGAACACGGCTGGTCGCAGCAGAACATTTTCCTGCCCGCGGGTTTGACCCGTGAGCTGGCGGCCGAGTGCCGCAAACGTGAGGCCGAGGGCGAACTGGCGCCGGCAGCGGTAGGCCGTGGGCCGTTTTCGGAGATTCGCGAGGGCATTCGTGGCGACCACATCCAGTGGATCGACCCGGGCCAGGCCGAGGCCAGCGACCGTTATCTGAATCTGATGGAGAGTCTGCGCGAGGCGCTCAATCGCGGGTTGTTCCTCGGGCTTGAGGATTTCGAGTGCCACTTCGCCCTGTATCCGCCGGGCGCGTTCTACCGCAAGCACGTCGACCGTTTTCGCGACGATGACCGGCGCATGGTCTCGGCGGTGGTCTACCTCAATGACGCCTGGCTGCCGGAAGACGGCGGTCAGTTGCGCATGTACCTGAGCGAAGACCGGGTGCATGACGTGCAACCCACCGGCGGCTGCCTGGTGGTGTTCCTCTCTGGCGAAGTGCCGCATGAAGTGTTGCCGGCGCATCGCGAGCGCCTGTCGCTGACCGGCTGGTTTCGTCGTCGTGGCAACGAGCCGTTCTGAGATGCAGAAGATTCTGGTCAGCCGTTGCCTGTTGGGCCACCGCGTGCGTTACGACGGCGGGGCCAGCGGGCCGTTCGACTTGCTCGAACAGTGGATCGCCGAAGGCCGTGTAGTGCCGCTGTGTCCGGAAGTGGCCGGTGGTTTGCCGACCCCGCGTGCTGCGGCGGAAATCCCGGGTGGGCAGGGCGCCGACGTGCTCGATGGCAAGGCGGCGGTGATCACCACCGAGGGCGAGAACGTCAGCGCGCAGTTTCTCGACGGCGCGCGGCAGGCGCTGGCGCTGGTGCAGAAACACGGCATCCGCGTCGCGGTGCTCAAGGCCAACAGCCCTTCCTGCGGGAATCTGCTGACTTATGACGGGACGTTCAGTGGGGTGAAGGTCTCGGGAGAAGGCGTGACGGCTGCGCTGCTCAAACGCCATGGGGTTCAAGTCTTCAGTGAACTCGAACTTTCTCAGGCCTCCATGGCCCTGGCCCACCTCGACTAAAAGCCCACCAAAGACCGTCTGTAGGAGCTGTCGAGTGAAACGAGGCTGCGATCTTTTGATCTTCAAAATCAAGATCAAAAGATCGCAGCCTGCGGCAGCTCCTACGGTTCGGTGAACCACTTCGCGGACAACGCCGCCAACCGCCCATCGGCCTTGATCCGCTGCAACGCACCTTCCAGGCTGGCGTGAAATGCCGGATTACCCTTCTGAAACGGAATCGCCAGCTCCACCGGGGTCGCTTTCGGCTTCTCTTCGGTCAGCGCCTGCACCAGCACCATTGGCCGTGGCTGCTCATCTTTCTTCGCCCATAGCTGCGAGTCGACCTTGCCGTAAGGCTCGCTGACGTCGAAACGATCCTTGAGTTCAGGTGTCAGTGCTATGTGGTTGAGCGCGACGTCGTACTTGCCGCTTTCAACGCCCTGGAGCAGGTCGGCTTCGTCGGTGACGATGAAGTCGGCGCGTACATCCAGCTCGTTGGCCAGCAGTTGCCCAAGCTCGACCTCGAACCCCGTGAGTGTGTCGCCATCCTTGAAATTGAAGGGCGGTGTATTAGCCTCAAGGGCAATGCGCAACTCGCCACGGTCGTTGATGTCATCAATCAGTTCGGCGTGAGCCAACGGGCTCAGAAGGGGTAGCAGGCAGATCAGGCCAGGCAGAAGGCGCATGGTCACTCCTTTGAAATCATTATTGCGATGCTCTGAGTCAGGCTCGCTTTGCTATGGTTGTCGAGTGCCTTCGACAACGAATGGTCATGAAGTTGTCATGACCGCGCGGATTTTACGGAAAAACTGGAGAAGAGAATGAAAACGTTTATGTCACGAGCAGCCTTGGCTGGCCTGTTGATGGGTGTTTCAGTGCTGGCCAGTGCAGCGACCCCGGCGCCTAAAGGTGCCGAAGTGTTCATCGTTTCTCCCGAAGACGGGGCCACGGTTTCTCAGGAGTTCAAGGTCAAGTTCGGGGTCAAGGACGTTGCGCTGGCACCGGCCGGTGACGTTACCAAGAATACCGGTCACCATCACCTGCTGATCGACGTCGACCAAATGCCGGCGGCGGGCGCGCCGATTCCGAATGATGCCAACCACATGCACTTCGGCAAGGCGCAGACCGAGGCCACGATCAAACTGGCCCCGGGCAAGCACACCTTGCAGCTGGAGCTGGGCGACAGCGGCCACATGCCGTTCGATCCGCCGATCGTGTCGAAGAAAATCACCGTCAACGTCAAATAAGTTTTCGGCGTTGCATGAAAAAGGGAGCCCGAAGGCTCCCTTTTTCATTGCTCGGCGTTCGATCAGAACAGCACGCGGCTACGGATGGTGCCGTTGACGTGTTGCAGCTTCTCTTGCGCCAGCTCCGAGTACTCGGCGTCGACGTCGATCACCACGTAACCGACTTTCTCGTTGGTCTGCAGGAACTGACCGGAGATGTTGATGCCGTTTTCGGCGAAGACCTTGTTGATCTCGCTCATCACACCCGGAATGTTCTCGTGGATGTGCAGCAGACGGTGTTTGCCAGGGTGAGCCGGCAGGGCCACTTCCGGGAAGTTCACCGACGACACCGAAGTACCGTTGTCGCTGTACTTGACCAGTTTCTCCGCCACTTCCAGACCGATGTTGGCCTGGGCTTCGGCAGTCGAACCACCGATGTGCGGGGTCAGGATCACGTTGTCCAGGCCACGCAGCGGGCTTTCGAACTCTTCGTCGTTGGAGCGTGGCTCCACCGGGAACACGTCGATGGCCGCGCCGATCAGGTGCTTGTCCTTGATCGCGTCCGCCAGGGCGTCCAGCTCGACCACGGTGCCGCGCGCGGCGTTGATCAGGATGCCGCCCTTCTTGATGGCGCGGATTTCCTTCTCGCCGATCATCCACTGGGTCGCAGCGGTTTCCGGAACGTGCAGGGTGACGATGTCGGACATGCCCAGCAGCTCGTGCAGGTTGCCGACCTGAGTGGCGTTGCCCAGCGGCAGCTTGGTCACGGTGTCGTAGAAGAACACCTGCATCCCTAAGCCTTCAGCCAGAACCGACAGCTGCGTACCGATCGAGCCGTAGCCGACGATGCCCAGTTTCTTGCCACGGATCTCGAAGGAGTTGGCTGCGGACTTGATCCAGCCGCCACGGTGGCAGGACGCGTTTTTCTCAGGAATGCCGCGCAGCAGCAGGATCGCTTCGGCCAGCACCAGTTCCGCGACGGAGCGGGTGTTGGAGTACGGCGCGTTGAACACGGCGATACCGCGCTCGCGGGCAGCACTCAGGTCAACCTGGTTGGTGCCGATGCAGAAACAGCCGACCGCGACCAGCTTCTTCGCGTGATCGAAGATCTCTTCGGTCAGTTGGGTGCGCGAACGAATGCCGATGAAGTGAGCATCAGCGATCTTTTCCTTGAGCTCGGCTTCCGGCAAGGAGCCTGTCAGGTATTCGATGCTGGTGTAGCCCGCCGCCTTGAGGACGTCGACAGCCGATTGGTGGACGCCTTCGAGAAGAAGGAACTTGATCTTGCTCTTATCGAGAGAAGTCTTGCTCATCTGCGTAAACCTGTATCCCGGAGAAAAATGGCAGGAAATGGTCAACAGACATTGACCTGGACGACAAGAAAGCCGTCACCGCAGAACTGGCCTTGGGCACTGGCCTGCGGGGTCGGTATGCTAGCATAGCCACCCCGCGAAACACTCATTCCTGCGACGTGAAGCGTCTTCAGGATGACCATGAATTGTTCGAGAGTTCTGTCGATGACCAATCCTGCCCTGATTGATGAACTGAAGACCCTGGTCGAGCCTGGCAAGGTCCTGACCGACGCCGACTCCCTGAATGCGTACGGCAAGGATTGGACCAAGCACTTCGCGCCCGCGCCAAGCGCCATCGTGTTTCCCAAGACCATCGAGCAGGTGCAGGCCGTCGTCCGCTGGGCCAATACCCACAAAGTGGCGCTGGTGCCATCCGGCGGGCGCACCGGGCTGTCCGCCGCCGCCGTCGCCGCGAATGGCGAACTGGTGGTGTCGTTCGACTACATGAACCAGATTCTCGACGTGAACCTCACCGATCGCACCGCCGTCTGCCAGCCCGGCGTGGTCACCGAACACCTGCAAAACGTCGCCGAAGAAAACGGCCTGTATTACCCGGTGGATTTCGCGTCGGCCGGTTCCAGTCAGATTGGCGGCAATATCGGCACCAATGCCGGCGGAATCAAGGTGATTCGCTACGGCATGACCCGTAACTGGGTCGCCGGCCTGAAAGTGGTCACCGGCAAGGGCGATGTGCTGGAGCTGAATAAAGACCTGATCAAGAACGCCACCGGTTACGACCTGCGCCAGCTGTTCATCGGCGCCGAGGGCACCTTGGGTTTTGTGGTCGAAGCGACCATGCGTCTGGATCGTGCGCCGAAAAACCTCACCGCGATGGTCCTTGGCACCGCTGATTTCGATTCGATCATGCCGGTGCTGCACGCCTTTCAGGGCAAGCTTGACCTGACCGCGTTCGAATTCTTCTCTGACAAGGCCCTGGCCAAAGTGCTGGGCCGTGGCGACGTACCGGCGCCGTTCGACACCGAGTGCCCGTTCTATGCGTTGCTGGAATTCGAAGCAACCAGCGAAGAAGTGGCCAACACCGCGCTGGAAACCTTCGAACACTGCGTCGAGCAGGGCTGGGTGCTGGACGGCGTGATGAGCCAGAGCGAAACCCAGCTGCACAACCTGTGGAAGCTGCGCGAGTACATTTCCGAAACCATCTCGCACTGGACGCCGTACAAGAACGACATCTCGGTCACTGTGTCGAAAGTCCCGGCATTCCTGCAGGAAATCGACGCGATCGTCGGTGAACATTACCCGGACTTCGAAATCGTCTGGTTCGGCCACATCGGCGACGGCAACCTGCACCTGAATATTCTCAAGCCGGATAACCTGAGCAAGGACGAGTTCTTCGCCAAGTGTGCGACCGTCAACAAGTGGGTGTTCGAAACCGTCGAGAAATACAACGGCTCGATCTCCGCCGAACATGGCGTGGGCATGACCAAGCGCGACTACTTGACGTACAGCCGTTCGCCGGTCGAAATCGAGTACATGAAGGCGGTCAAAGCGGTGTTCGACCCGAACGGCATCATGAACCCGGGCAAGATCTTCGCGGTTTGATTGGCAATCCCCTGAATCAATGAAGGCAGGAGTCGGTAAATGAGCTATCAGCACCAGTACGTCGACGGCACGCGCATTCACTTCCCGATCGGGAAAGTGGTGTGCATTGGCCGTAATTACGCCGAACACGCCAAGGAACTGGACAATCCGGTGCCTACCGAACCGTTGCTGTTCATCAAGCCGGGCAGTTGCGTGGTGCCGCTGGAAGGCGGGTTCAGCATTCCGACCGAGCGCGGCTCGGTGCACTACGAAGCGGAAATCGCCGTGTTGATCGGCAAGCCGCTGTCGACCAAGCCGAGCCGCGAAGAAGTGCTGGATGCGATCTCCGGCTTTGCTCCGGCGCTGGATTTGACCCTGCGCGACAAGCAGGCCGAGCTCAAGTCCAAGGGCCTGCCATGGGAAATCGCCAAGTCGTTCGATGGCGCGGCGGTGATCGCGCCGTTCGTGGTCGGCAGCACGTTCCCAGACCTGACCGACATCGGCATTCGCCTGACCATCAACGGTGAAGTGCGTCAGGACGGCAACAGCAGCGCGATGCTCAACCCGATCGTGCCGATGATCCAGCACATGGCCGGCTGCTTTTCGCTGCAGGCCGGCGACGTGATCCTCACCGGCACGCCAGTGGGCGTCGGCCCGCTGAATGTCGGCGACGACATTGTGCTGGAACTGGTTGGCGCGAGCAGCTTCAGCAGCAGCGTGCGCTGACCGAACGCATCCGATACACAGCAACTGTGGCGAGGGAGCTTGCTCCCGCTGGACTGCGCAGCAGGCCCTTGAAAAGCAGGGTCGCTTCGCGCCCCAGCGGGAGCAAGCTCCCTCGCCACAATAAATCCCCTCACAACAGGGCTCACTCCCACACTGGTTATGTTTCGCGGCTCGCAAAGCCGCACGGCAATCCCGCCATTTGCCGTTTTTTTCACATTCTGTCCGGATAATTCTTCTCATTCTGGCGTCTGAGCCGGCCTCTTTGTGCTATTACCCATAGCCTGAATTTTCGGAACGCGTCCCTGATGTCAGCTCAAACACAGCTCAATCCTCCTCGTCGCTCACGTTTTGCCCTGCGCTGGTATGTCTGGCTGTTGCTGGTGCTTGCCGCTGTGTATGGCCTGGCGTTTGCCATGCATTGGGACGACCGTGCCCTGCTCTGGTTGCGCGAGCGGTTCGAAAGCCAGGCCGAGCAGAAAGCGAGCATCTGGTTGCCGGACTATCGTGTGGTCATCGACGGTAAATTGCTGCCGGGCATGGAAAAGGACGAGGCCTCTGACCTGTCCTACAACCCGCAGACCAAAACCCTGTTTTCAGTGATGGGCAAGAACCCGTTCCTGGTCGAACTGACCCTGCAGGGGAATGTGCTGCGCAAGATGCCGCTGGTGGGCTGGAGCAATCCGGAAGGCGTGACCGTGTTGCAAAACGGCCTGATGGCGATCGTTGATGAGCGCGAACACCTGCTCTCCATCGTCAAGGTCGATGCCGAAACCCGCGAACTGCAGCGCGACCAATTCCCGAAATACGACCTGGGCCCCTCGAAAGACCAGAACAAGGCGTTCGAGGCGATCACCTGGGATCCGCGCAACCAGCAGTTGCTGCTGGGCGAAGAGCGGCCGCCAGCGCTGTTCACCTGGAAAAGCGACGGCAGCCAGAGCCTCAAGGGTGACAAGCAGAAGCTGGCCAATGATGAGCTGGATATCCGCAACCTCTCGGCGCTGGCCATCGACCCGCGTACCGGCCACACCTTGGTGCTGTCCGCCGATTCGCATCTGTTGCTGGAGCTGGACGAGAAGGGCGAGCAAGTCAGCTTCATGACCCTGCTGGGCGGCTTCAACGGTTTGAAGAGCACCATTCCCCGCGCCGAAGGCGTGACCATGGACGACGCGGGTACGCTGTACATGGTCAGTGAGCCGAACCTGTTCTACCGCTTCGAAAAGCAAAAATAACCACCGTTCACTAATCCTCGTGTAGGAGCTGCCGCAGGCTGCGATCTTTTGCTTTTGTTTTTCAAGATCAAAAGATCGCAGCCTGCGGCAGCTCCTACACAGGGGCGTCTTGTGGCCTGAGGCAAGTGGCCATTAAGCTTCAGTTCAGACAGGCGTGATATTTCATCCGCCTGTTTTGATCCCGAGCCTGCCTGAATGCGTCGACTTGCCCGTCCCAAGCCCCTGTTTGCCATCCTGTCAGTGATTGCCCTGATCGCGTTGATCGCGATCGGCCAATACCTGCGCCTGTTCGAGCGCGCCTGGTTCAACCTGCACAGCGTGTGGCAACCATTAAGCAGCCAGGCCATCGGCCTGGATCAGTACCAGGTCGAGGTCGAGGCTCGGGTCATCGACGGGCTGAACGACGATGTGTCGGCGCTGACCTACGATCCGCTGCGCAAAAGCCTGTTCACCGTGACCAATAAGCACGCCGAATTGGTCGAGTTGTCGCTCGACGGCAAGATCCTGCGGCGCATCGCACTGATCGGCTTTGGCGATGCGGAAGCGGTGGAGTTCATCAGCGCCGACACCTACGTGATTACCGACGAGCGAGAGCAACGGCTGATCAAGGTGCATCTTGAGCAGGACACGACCTTCCTCGATGCGGCGGATGCCGAACAGATGACACTTGGCGTGCACATGAGCGGCAACAAGGGCTTCGAGGGCCTGGCGTATGACTCGGTGGGCAAACGCCTGTTCGTGGCCAAGGAGCGCGACCCGATGCTGATTTATGAAGTGCACGGATTTCCGCACTTCAATCCGGAAAAATCCTACGCGGTGCACGTGATCAATAATCCCAAGCGCGATGCGGGGATGTTCGTGCGCGATCTGTCGAGCCTGCAATACGACGAGCGCAGCGGCCATTTGCTGGCGCTGTCCGACGAGTCGGGGCTGATTCTTGAACTGGATGTTGATGGACGTCCGCTGAGCACCTTGTCGCTGAACAAGGGCCGGCAGGGTTTGCACAAGAGCGTGCCGCAAGCCGAAGGCATGGCGATGGATGATGACGGAACGTTGTATCTGGTGAGTGAGCCGAATCTGTTTTACGTCTTTAAAAAGCCTATCCAGCCCTAATCAACACCATAAAACACTGTGGGAGCTGGCTTGCCAGCGATGGCGGTCTGTTCAGTCAACATCGTTGCTGAGTCTGACGACCTCATCGCTGGCAAGCCAGCTCCCACAGGTTTATTCGTCTGCCCATCAATTGTAGGCGGCTGACTTACTCAGCCTTCAGCGTTTTTACACCTTCGCTGGTGCCCAGCAACAGCAGATCCGCCGGGCGCGCCGCGAACAGGCCGTTGGTGACCACGCCGACGATCGCGTTGATCTGCGCTTCCAGCTCCACCGGGTTGGTGATCTGCAGGTTATGCACGTCGAGGATGATGTTGCCGTTGTCGGTCAGCACGCCTTCGCGGTACACCGGGTCGCCGCCCAGTTTCACCAGTTGGCGGGCGACGTGGCTGCGGGCCATCGGGATCACTTCCACCGGCAGCGGGAATTCGCCCAGCACCGGCACCAGTTTGCTGGCGTCGGCGATGCAGATGAAGGTCTTGGCCACGGCCGCGACGATCTTCTCGCGGGTCAGGGCGGCGCCGCCGCCCTTGATCAGGTTCAGGTGCGCGTCACTCTCGTCGGCGCCGTCGACGTAGAACTCGAGGTCGCTGACGGTGTTCAGCTCATACACCGGAATGCCGTGGCCCTTGAGGCGCGCGGCAGTGGCTTCGGAACTGGCGACCGCGCCATCGAACGCGCCCTTGTGCTGGGCCAGCGCATCGATGAAGCAGTTGGCGGTGGAGCCGGTGCCGACCCCGACGATGCTCTTGTCATCGAGTTTCGGGAGGATGAAGTCGACGGCGGCCTGAGCCACTGCCTGTTTGAGTTGATCCTGGGTCATGCGGGCTCCGGAAGCGGGCAAGGTGAGTTCGGAAAGGCCGGCATTATAGCCGCAAGCCGGGCTAAAACCTCCTGATTCGTGTGGTCGCACGGGCAAAAGCCGGGTTAGACTCCTTGGCCCTGCCCAACCGCTCAGTGATGCTTTCCGATGCTCGAACAGTACGTCAAAAAGATCCTCACCTCGCGCGTTTATGACGTTGCCGTAGAAACCCCGCTGCAGAACGCTCGCCAGCTCTCCGAGCGGCTGGGCAATGACATTTGGCTCAAGCGTGAAGACTTGCAGCCAGTGTTCTCGTTCAAGATTCGCGGCGCCTACAACAAGCTGACCCAGCTGACCGACGAAGAGCGCGCCCGTGGCGTGGTCACCGCGTCGGCGGGCAACCATGCGCAGGGTCTGGCGCTGGCGGCGAAAGTGCTGGGCGTGAAAGCGACCATCGTCATGCCCAAGACCACTCCGGAGATCAAGGTCGAAGGCGTGCGCTCGCGTGGCGGCAAAGTCGTGCTGCACGGCGATTCGTTCCCGGAAGCACTGGCCTACTCGCTGAAACTGGTCGATGAAAAGGGTTACGTCTACATCCACCCGTACGACGATCCGCACACCATTGCCGGGCAGGGCACCGTGGCGATGGAAATTCTGCGCCAGCACCCGCAACCGCTGGACGCGATCTTCGTGCCGGTCGGCGGCGGCGGTCTGATTGCCGGTATCGCGGCGTACGTGAAATACCTGCGTCCGGACATCAAGGTCATCGGCGTCGAGCCGGACGACTCCAACTGCCTGCAAGCGGCCATGGCCGCCGGTGAGCGCGTGGTACTGCCGACCGTGGGCATCTTCGCCGACGGCGTGGCGGTGGCACAGATCGGCCAGCACACCTTCGACATCTGCAAAGACTACGTCGACGAAGTGATTACTGTCAGCACCGACGAGATCTGCGCGGCAATCAAGGATATCTACGACGATACCCGCTCGATCACCGAACCTGCCGGCGCCTTGGGCGTGACCGGAATCAAGAAGTACGTCGAACTGCGCGGCGTCAGCGGCCAGACCTTCGTCGCCATCGACTCTGGAGCCAACGTCAACTTCGACCGCCTGCGCCACGTCGCCGAGCGCGCCGAGCTGGGCGAGGGTCGCGAGGCGATCATCGCCGTGACCATTCCTGAGAAGGCCGGCAGCTTCAAAGCCTTCTGCGAAGCGATCGGCAAACGCCAGATCACCGAATTCAACTACCGCTACAACACCGGCAGCGAAGCGCACATCTTCGTCGGCGTGCAGACTCACCCGGAAAACGACCCGCGCAGCGCGCTGCTGGCGAGCCTGACCGAGCAGGGTTTCCCGGTACTCGACCTGACCGACAACGAACTGGCCAAGTTGCACATTCGTCACATGGTGGGTGGCCATGCGGCGCACGTGATCGACGAGTTGGTGTTCCGCTTCGAATTCCCGGAGCGCCCGGGTGCGCTGTTCAACTTCCTCAACAAGCTCGGCGGGCGCTGGAACATCTCGATGTTCCACTACCGCAACCACGGCGCAGCTGACGGCCGTGTGGTCGCGGGCCTGCAAGTACCGCATGACGAGCGCCATCTGGTGCCGGCGGCGCTTGAGGAAATCGGTTATCCGTACTGGGATGAAAGCGAAAACCCGGCCTATCAGTTGTTTCTCGGCTGAGCGGCTACGCTGATGGGCAGGCCCTGAGGAAATCGAACAATGGAAACGTTAACTGCCCTGAAAACCGCGCACATGGTCGCCACTGTAGTATTGCTGGCCGGTGCGCTGGGACTGGGAGTCTGGGTGTTTCTGGCAAAACGCAAGGGTGATGCAGCGGCGGGCAGCCGCACCTTGCAACGGCCACGGGTGTTCATCTGGCTGTTGATGGGCCTGGCACTGTTGAGCATGCCGTTCACGGGCTGGGGTATGGTGCATCTGGTCGGCTGGCCGCTGGGGCAGACCTGGCTGCTGGCCTCCAGCGTGCTGTACACCGTGGCGGCGCTGGCGTGGTTCTGGTTGCTGGTGCGGTTGAATCGCTTGCGCAAGGCGCCGGGCGGGGTGGGGCGGTTCAGCCTGGCCTTGGCGTTGTTCAGCTTTGTCTGCTTTATCGCCATTGCCGGGTTGATGGGCGCCAAGCCTGTTTAAAGCTTGAGACCGCGTTGCTTTAATCGCTGGCAAGCCAGCTCCCACAGGATCTGTAGCGAACACAAATGGTGTGACCACCTGAAAAACCTGTGGGAGCTGGCTTGCCAGCGATAGCTATATCAGCCGCGCAGACTAATGACTGGCCAGCCCCGCTTCTCGGCTTCGGCCCGCAGATTCGGATCCGGATCCACTGCCACCGGGTTCGCCACCTGCTCCAGCAGCGGCAGGTCATTCATCGAGTCGCTGTAGAAATAGCTGTCATCCAGCGAATGCCCGGTTTCCTCCAGCCAGCGATTCAGGCGCGTCACCTTGCCTTCGCGGAAGCACGGAATGTCGGTGCTGCGCCCGGTGTAGCGGCCATCGACCATCTCGCACTCGGTGGCGATCAGGGTTTCAACGCCCAGACGCACGGCAATCGGCGCGGTGACGAAGCGGTTGGTTGCAGTGATGATCACCAGTTCGTCACCGGCGTCACGGTGCTGTTTCAGCAACTCCAGCGCCTTGGGCAGCATGATCGGCTCAATGCAGTCGCGCATGTAATCGTTATGCCACTGCTCAAGCACGGCCATTTCGGTGCGGCCGAGGATTTCCAGGCAGAAGTTCAGGTACGCGGCGTTATCCAGCTGGCCGGCCAGGTAATCCTGATAGAACTCGTCGTTGCGCGTCTTGTACGCCACCGGATCGAGGAAGCCGCGTTCGCACAGATAGTCGCCCCAGGCGTGATCGCTGTCGCCGCCCAGAAGGGTGTTGTCCAAATCGAATAGAGCCAGGCGCATTGCAGTTACCCGCTGAAAAGTCAGTAAAAAGGCGACAAGAATACGGTCTTTTCACAAGAGTGCACATAAGGTAGGAACCTTCGTTGCCGCCTTATCAAGCTTTGTGGAACAATGCGGCGACATGCGTTTGCGAGGTTGTTGCCGTGATCGACCCCGATGGTTTCCGCCCCAATGTCGGGATCATTCTGACGAATGACGCCGGCCAGGTGCTATGGGCTCGCCGTATCAATCAAGATGCCTGGCAGTTTCCGCAAGGGGGAATCAACCCCGAGGAGACGCCGGAAGACGCCTTGTACCGCGAGCTGAACGAAGAAGTTGGCCTGGAACGTGAAGATGTTGAAATACTGGCCTGTACCCGGGGCTGGTTGCGCTATCGTTTGCCGCAACGTCTGGTGCGTACCCACAGCCAACCGCTGTGCATCGGCCAGAAACAGAAATGGTTTCTCCTGCGCCTGATCTCCAACGAGCAAAGGGTGCGGATGGATTTGACCGGTAAACCGGAGTTCGATGGCTGGCGCTGGGTCAGTTATTGGTATCCGTTGGGCCAGGTGGTGACATTCAAGCGCGAGGTGTATCGACGCGCCCTCAAAGAGCTTGCCCCGCGCCTTTTAGCGCGCGACTGACGACGGAGTTCGACCCCGAGCCATGCTCAATACGCTGCGCAAGATCGTCCAGGAAGTTAACTCCGCCAAGGATCTCAAGGCGGCGTTGGGGATTATTGTGTTGCGCGTCAAAGAGGCCATGGGCAGCCAGGTCTGCTCGGTCTACCTGCTTGATCCCGAGACCAACCGCTTCGTCCTGATGGCCACCGAGGGCTTGAACAAGCGCTCGATCGGCAAGGTCAGCATGGCACCCAACGAAGGTCTGGTGGGTCTGGTCGGCACGCGTGAAGAACCCCTGAACCTCGAAAACGCCGCGGATCACCCGCGCTACCGCTACTTCGCCGAGACCGGCGAGGAGCGCTACGCCTCTTTCCTCGGGGCGCCGATCATTCACCACCGCCGCGTCGTCGGCGTGTTGGTCATCCAGCAGAAAGAACGCCGCCAGTTCGACGAAGGTGAAGAAGCCTTCCTCGTGACCATGAGCGCGCAGCTCGCCGGCGTGATCGCCCACGCCGAGGCCACCGGTTCGATCCGTGGCCTGGGCCGTCAGGGCAAGGGCATTCAGGAAGCCAAGTTCGTCGGCGTACCGGGTTCGCCAGGTGCTGCGGTGGGTACCGCGGTGGTCATGCTGCCGCCAGCGGATCTGGACGTGGTGCCGGACAAGCACATCACCGACATCGACGCCGAACTGGCGCTGTTCAAGACCGCCATCGAAGGCGTGCGCGCCGACATGCGCGCCTTGTCCGCCAAACTTGCGACCCAGCTGCGTCCGGAAGAGCGCGCGCTGTTCGACGTCTACCTGATGATGCTCGACGATGCCTCGCTGGGCAGCGAAATCACCACCGTGATCAAGACCGGCCAGTGGGCCCAAGGTGCGTTGCGTCAGGTGGTCACTGAGCACGTCAACCGTTTCGAACTGATGGACGACGCCTACCTGCGCGAGCGTGCGTCGGACGTCAAAGACCTCGGTCGGCGCCTGCTGGCCTACCTGCAGGAAGAGCGTCAGCAGAATCTGGTCTACCCGGAAAAAACCATTCTGGTCAGCGAAGAACTGACGCCGGCCATGCTCGGCGAGGTGCCGGAAGGCACGCTGGTCGGTTTGGTGTCGGTCCTCGGCTCGGGCAACTCCCACGTCGCGATCCTGGCCCGGGCCATGGGCATTCCGACGGTAATGGGCCTGGTCGATCTGCCGTACGCCAAGGTCGACGGCATCGAAGTGATCGTCGATGGTACCCGTGGCGAGGTCTACACCAACCCCGGCGACGTGCTGCGCAAGCAGTTCGCCGAGGTGGTTGAAGAAGAGAAACAACTGGCGCTGGGCCTCGATACCCTGCGTGACCTGCCGTGCGTGACCCTCGACGGGCACCGCATGCCGTTGTGGGTCAACACCGGTCTGCTGGCCGATGTAGCGCGGGCGCAGAAGCGCGGCGCCGAGGGCGTCGGCCTGTACCGCACCGAAGTGCCGTTCATGATCAACCAGCGCTTCCCGAGCGAGAAGGAACAACTGGCGATCTACCGCGAGCAGCTCGCCGCGTTCCACCCGCAACCGGTGACCATGCGCAGCCTGGACATCGGCGGTGACAAATCGCTGTCGTACTTCCCGATCAAGGAAGACAACCCGTTCCTCGGCTGGCGCGGGATTCGCGTGACCCTCGACCATCCGGAAATCTTCCTGGTGCAGACCCGTGCGATGCTCAAGGCCAGCGAAGGCCTGAACAACCTGCGGATCCTGCTGCCGATGATCTCCGGCACCCACGAACTCGAAGAAGCCCTGCACCTGATCCACCGTGCCTGGGGCGAAGTGCGCGACGAAGGCACCGACGTGCCGATGCCGCCGATCGGGGTGATGATCGAGATTCCGGCCGCGGTGTACCAGACCAGGGAACTGGCGCGCCAGGTGGACTTCCTGTCGGTCGGCTCCAACGACCTGACCCAGTACCTGCTGGCGGTCGACCGCAACAACCCGCGAGTGGCCGATCTCTACGACTACCTGCACCCGGCGGTGCTGCAAGCCCTGCAGACCGTGGTGCGCGACGCGCATGCCGAAGGCAAGCCGGTGAGCATCTGCGGCGAAATGGCCGGTGATCCGGCAGCGGCGGTGCTGTTGATGGCGATGGGCTTCGACAGCCTGTCGATGAACGCCACCAACCTGCCGAAAGTGAAGTGGATGCTGCGTCAGATCAACCTGAGCAAGGCCAAGGATCTGCTGGCCGAGCTGATGACCATCGACAACCCGCAGGTTATCCACAGCTCGCTGCAACTGGCGCTGAAGAATCTCGGCTTGTCGAAGATGAATCCGCCGGCGGTCAACAAGGCCCTTTAAAAGGCTGATGGCCTCATCGCTGGCAAGCCAGCTCCCACAAGGATCTCCTGTGAACACTAAAAATGTGTGAACAACGAAGATACCTGTGGGAGCTGGCTTGCCAGCGATGGCGTTCTATCCGGCACCGCTAAACCAGAAGCTCCACCTCCCCCAAATGCCCGCCATACGGCCCGAAACTGCGCTCGATCATCCGCCGCGTGCCGTCCGCCTGCACAATCAACACGGTACTCGCCCGCGTCCCGTAACTCTGGCTGGCAATGAACACGCTCGACAGCAGTGATTCGGTCGCCAGCCCGACTCCGGTATCCGGCAGTTCGGCAAACGGTGCGGTTTGCGCATCGCCCAGCAACTCCAGCAACCGCGCAGGTTGTGGTTCGTCCAGCACCGCGCTCAGGGCAGCCTTGGCCTTGAGCAACTTCGGCCAGGGCGTATCCAGCCCGGCATTCGACAGACCGTAAACCCCGGGTTCGAGCATCACCGGCTCAGACGTCCGCGCATTGAAGTGCCACAGCTCGTGGGCATTGCCCAGCAGCAGGTTGAACCCGGCGTATTCCGGCGAGCGCGCGACCACATCGCTTAAATAATCATCAATTGACGCATCGCCCGTGAGAAACCGCGCCACCAGCTCGCCCCGCGATTTACGCGCCGGTGGCTGGTGCGGGTCGCGGATATTGGTCAGCGCGGCAAAGCGCCCGTTGGCGCCGATCCCCAGCCAGGTGCCGCCAGCCTCAAGATCGCGCCCGGCGTGCACGTGCGGCGCATCGGCCCATGGCGCCAGCGGCAGGCTCGGGCGGGCGTAGAACTCGTCACGGTTGGCCGCGACGATCAGCGGCTGGGCATGGCCCGGGCGCCAGGCGAAAACGATCAGGCACATAAGGTGGTCCTTGTGTGTTTTCTGCTCACTCTACGCAGTCGGCGTCCGTGCATCCATCGCAAGTGGAGCCGGAGGGCATGCATCCGTTACCATGCCGCTCCGGTTTTGGGGATGCGTCTGGGAGACGGTCATGGAATTTCTGCTCTATCTGGCGTTGGGCGCCTGTGCGGGCGTGCTGGCCGGGCTGTTCGGGGTGGGCGGCGGGATCATTATTGTCCCGGTGCTGGTGTTCAGTTTTACCTTGCAGGGATTCGATCAGTCGATCCTCACGCACCTGGCGGTAGGGACATCGCTGGCGACCATCATCTTCACCTCGGTCAATGCCGTGCGCGAGCACCATCGGCGCGGTGCGGTGCGCTGGCCGATCTTCATGTGGATGACCGTGGGCATTCTGCTCGGCGCCGGTTTTGGGGCGCTGACCGCCGAGGCGATTTCCGGGCCGAATCTGCAGAAGATCATCGGCGTGTTCGCCTTGGTGATTGCCGTGCAACTGGCGCTGGAGGTCAAACCCAAGGCCAGTCGAACGGTGCCGGGCAAACTGGGTCTGACCGTGGCCGGCAGTGTGATTGGCTGGGCCTCGGCGATTTTCGGGATCGGCGGCGGTTCGCTGACCGTGCCGTTTCTGACCTGGCGCAGCGTGCCGATGCAGCAAGCCGTAGCGACGTCGTCGGCCTGTGGCCTGCCGATTGCGCTGGCCAGTGCCTTAAGTTTCATGATTCTGGGCTGGCATGATCCGTTGTTGCCGCCGCATAGTCTCGGTTTTGTTTATTTGCCGGCGCTGCTGGGCATTGCCCTGACCAGCATGGTCTTCGCCCGTCTCGGCGCGCGTCTGGCGCACAAGTTGTCGCCGCGCTTGCTGAAACGGCTGTTCGCCGCTTTGCTGTTCTGCGTGGGCCTGAATTTCCTGCTCTGAGCCTCTGGTTCAGAACAGGCCGCAATCCTGGCTTAATCCTGAGGTGGCAGCGTCGCCCGGGAATTTTGGTTTCAACTCTAACGAGGAGTCGCAATGCTGCCTTACCCGCAGATCGACCCGGTGGCCCTGGCCATCGGTCCGCTGAAAATCCACTGGTACGGCCTGATGTACCTCGTCGGCATCGGCGGCGCATGGCTGCTGGCGTCGAGCCGGCTCAATCGTTTCGACCCGACCTGGACCAAGGAGAAGCTCTCCGATCTGGTGTTCTGGCTGTCGATGGGGGTGATTGTCGGTGGACGTCTGGGTTACGTGCTGTTCTATGACCTGAGCGCCTACATCGCCAACCCGACGCTGATTTTCGAAGTGTGGAAGGGTGGCATGTCGTTCCACGGCGGCTTCATCGGGGTGATGCTCGCCGCGCTGTGGTTCGGCAAGCGTAACGGCAAGACCTTCTTCCAGCTGATGGACTTCGTTGCGCCGATGGTGCCGATCGGTCTGGGCGCCGGGCGTATCGGCAACTTCATCAACGCTGAGCTGTGGGGCAAGCCGACCGACGTGCCGTGGGCGATGATCTTCCCGCCGTTCAGCGATCCGGCGCAGCTGCCGCGTCACCCGTCGCAGCTGTATCAGTTCGCGCTCGAAGGCGTCGCGCTGTTCCTGATCCTGTGGCTGTTCTCGCGTAAACCGCGTCCGACCATGGCGGTATCGGGCATGTTTGCGCTGTTCTACGGCATCTTCCGTTTCATCGTCGAGTTCGTCCGCGTCCCGGACGCGCAACTGGGCTACCTGGCCTGGAACTGGCTGACCATGGGGCAGGTGCTGTGCGTGCCGATGATCGTCGGCGGGCTGTTCCTGATCTGGCTGGCCTATCGTCGTGCGCCGGCAGCGCCGCTCGCGCCGACCGCTTAAACTACGAACCCCGGCGCGCGACGCCGGGGCTCAAAGGACACAGGTAACTCATGAAGCAATATCTCGAACTGGTCTCGCACGTCATTGCGAACGGCACCAAACAGGCCAACCGCACCGGCATCAACACCATCAGTTTCCCGGGTGCGATGCTGCGTTTCGATCTGCAGGAAGGTTTCCCGGCGATCACCACCCGCAAGATGGCCTTCAAATCGGCCATCGGCGAGATGTGCGGTTTTCTGCGTGGCGTGAACAACGCCGCTGAATTCCGTGCGCTGGGCTGCAAGGTCTGGGACCAGAACGCCAACGAAAACGCGCAGTGGCTGGCCAACCCGTTCCGTCAGGGCGAAGACGACCTCGGCGAAATCTACGGTGTGCAATGGCGCAAGTGGCCGGCGTACAAGCAGATCCCGCTGAGCAACACCGCCGCTATCGAACAAACCCTGAGCAACGGCTACAAGCAGATCGCCCAGGGTGAAGAAGACGGCCAGGCCTACGTGGTGCTGTACAAAGCCATCGATCAGGTGCGCCAGTGTGTCGACACGATCATCAAGGACCCGGGCAGCCGCCGCATTCTGTTCCACGGCTGGAACTGCGCCCAGCTCGATGAAATGGCCCTGCCGCCGTGCCATCTGCTGTACCAGTTCCACCCGAACGTCGAGACCAAAGAGATCTCCCTGACCCTGTACATCCGCTCCAACGACCTGGGCCTGGGCACGCCGTTCAACCTCACCGAAGGCGCCGCGCTGCTGAGCCTGATCGGGCGCCTGACCGGCTACACGCCGCGCTGGTTCACCTATTTCATCGGTGATGCGCACGTCTACGAAAACCACCTGGACATGCTCAACGAACAGCTCAAGCGCGAGCCGTTCGCCATGCCGAAGCTGAAGATTTCGGATCGCGTACCGGAGTTTGCCAAGACCGGTGTGTACCAGCCGGAGTGGCTGGAGTTGGTGGAGCCGAGCGACTTCTCGCTGGAAGGCTATGAGCACCATGCGCCGATGACCGCGCCGATGGCGGTCTGACAGACTGCCATTAAACCTGTGGGAGCTGGCTTGCCAGCGATGACGGCAGCACATTCAACATTGATGTGTCTGTAAAACCGCTATCGCTGGCAAGCCAGCTCCCACAATATTTTGTGGTGTTGTCAGTGGCCGTGGCTGCGGCCCACATGGGAATGCTCAACCTCCGCCGCCACAACCCCGCCGCTGACCTCCAACCGCTGCAAAATCCCGCACTGATCCGCCCCCGGCCCTTCGCCACAGCGTTGGCGCAGGTCGAGCAGTTGTGTCTGCAACGCCAGCAAGCCATCAATCCGCGCTTTCACATGCTGGATGTGCTCGTCGATCAGTGTATTGACGCTTGCACACTGATCCTGCGGGCTGTCACGCATGGCCAGCAGACTGCGGATTTCTTCGAGGGTCATATCGAGGGTGCGACAGTTGCGGATGAAGGTCAGGCGTTCGGCGTGGGCCTGGGTGTAGACGCGGTAGTTGCCATCGCTGCGCGCCGGTTCCGGCAGCAGGTGTTCCCGCTCGTAGTAGCGGATGGTTTCCACCGCGCAGTCGGTGAGTTTCGCCAGTTCTCCGATCTTCATGATGGCCATCTCCAAATGGGTGCTTGACCCTATAGTGGCTACAGGGTCTTTACTTGGCAACAGGCACCTTCATGGACGCGACCAATGAGCGATTCCCAGCACACCCACAAGCCCGGCGACGGGCACGATCATAGCCACAGCCATAAATTGCAGCCTGTGCATAAGCACGAGCATGGCGGCAATTCCTGCTGCGGGTCGAAAGCCGCAGCACCGGCACCGGTTCATTCGCACGAAGATTCTTGCTGCTCGTCGACAGCGGCTGCGCCTGCGTTGGTGCAACTGAGCGAAAAGACCAGCGCTGACGCCCGGTTGAGCAGTTTCCGCATCGAAGCGATGGACTGCCCGACCGAGCAGACGCTGATCCAGAACAAACTCGGCAAACTGGCCGGCGTGCAGCAGCTGGAATTCAACCTGATCAACCGCATGCTTGGCGTGACCCACACTCTGCCCGACACCGCGCCGATTACCGAGGCGATCACCTCGCTGGGCATGCACGCCGAACCTTTGGAGGCGGGCGTCGAAGCCCCGGCCCCGGCGCCAGTGAAAAAGCACTGGTGGCCCTTGGCGTTGTCCGGCGTCGGCGCGCTGGCAGCGGAAGTGATCCACTTCACCAACGCTGCGCCGACCTGGGTGGTGGCGATCATTGCGCTGGTGTCGATCCTCAGCGGCGGCCTGACCACCTATAAAAAGGGCTGGATCGCCCTGAAGAACCGCAACCTCAACATCAACGCGCTGATGAGCATCGCGGTGACCGGTGCGGTGTTGATCGGGCAGTGGCCGGAAGCGGCGATGGTGATGTTCCTGTTTACCGTGGCCGAACTGATTGAGGCGCGCTCGCTGGATCGCGCGCGCAACGCCATCAGCGGCCTGATGCAGATGACCCCGGAACAGGCCACGGTGCAGCAGGCCGACGGCAACTGGGTCGAACAAGAGGTTAAAAGCGTCGAACTCGGCGCCCGCGTGCGGGTAAAACCCGGTGAGCGCATCGCCCTGGACGGTGAAGTGGTCAGCGGCAGTTCCACCATCGATCAGGCGCCGATCACCGGCGAAAGCCTGCCGGTGGAGAAAACCGTGGGCGACAAAGTCTTCGCCGGCACCATCAACCAGGCTGGTTCGCTGGAATACACGGTGACTGCGGCGGCGAACAACTCGACCCTGGCGCGGATCATCCACGCCGTCGAGCAGGCTCAGGGGGCGCGCGCTCCGACCCAACGCTTCGTCGATCAATTCTCGAAAATCTACACCCCGGTGGTGTTCGTGCTGGCGCTGGCCGTGGCGATCATTCCGCCGGTGTTCATGGGCGCGGTGTGGTTCGACTGGATCTACCGTGCGCTGGTGTTGCTGGTGGTGGCCTGCCCGTGCGCACTGGTGATTTCCACCCCGGTGACCATCGTCAGCGGCCTCGCGGCAGCGGCGCGCAAAGGCATTCTGATCAAGGGCGGCGTTTATCTGGAGGGCGGTTTCAAGCTCGATTATCTGGCGCTGGATAAAACCGGCACCATCACCCATGGCAAACCGGTGCAGACCGATTACCTGTCGCTCGACCCGACCGCCGACGCCAGCGCTCCGGCCATCGCCGCGGCGCTGGCCGGACGCTCCGATCACCCGGTGTCGCTGGCGATTGCCAATGCGGCTGTGGATAAAAACCTCGCCGTGCTCAGTGTGGATAACTTTGAAGCGCTGGCCGGTCGCGGCGTGAAAGGCCAGGTCAACGGTCAGACTTATCACCTGGGCAACCACCGTCTGGTCGAAGAGCTTGGCCTGTGCTCGCCGCAACTGGAAGAGAAGCTGTTTGCGCTGGAGAAACAGGGCAAGTCCGTGGTGTTGCTGCTCGACAGTTCTGGTCCGCTGGCGCTGTTCGCCGTGGCTGATACGGTCAAGGAATCCAGCCGCGAAGCGATCCGCCAGTTGCATGCCCTGGGCGTGAAAACGTTGATGCTCACCGGCGACAACGTACACACCGCGCAGGCCATTGCGGCGCAGGTCGGCATCGACCAGGCAAAGGGCGACTTGCTGCCGACCGACAAGCTGCAGGCTATCGAAGAGCTTTATGCACAGGGTCATCGGGTGGGTATGGTCGGCGACGGTATCAACGACGCCCCGGCATTGGCGCGGGCCGAGATTGGTTTCGCCATGGCGGCGGCTGGTACCGACACCGCGATTGAAACCGCTGATGTCGCCCTGATGGACGACGATCTGCGCAAGATCCCCGCGTTCATCAGCCTGTCGCGCGACACCGCGAGCATCCTGAAACAGAACATCGCCTTGGCCTTGGTGATCAAGGCTATCTTTCTTGGGGTAACCTTCGCCGGACTCGCCACCATGTGGATGGCGGTGTTTGCCGACATGGGCGTGAGCCTGCTGGTGGTGTTCAACGGTTTGCGCCTGCTGCGCAAATAAACGATGAGGGATGGTTGTGCTGAGTGCCGAGCTGAAAGCGTTTTATATGGTCGCCCGCCTGGGCAGCATGACGCTGGCGGCGAAAAAGCTCGGCCTCAGCCAACCCACCGTGACCACGCAGATCCGCAATCTGGAAAGCCAGTATTCGGTGGAGCTGTTCTACCGTGGCGGTCGGCGCCTGAGCGTCAGCGACGAAGGCGCGCGACTGCTGCCGATGGTCAAGGCGCTGTTGCAGCAGGAGGCCGATATCGAGTTCTTCCTGCGCAACAGCGGTCAGGTGCAGGGCACGTTGCGCATCGCTGCGACCGCGCCGTATTACATCCTCGATCTGGTGAAGACCTTCCGCGAGCGCCTGCCGCAGGTGGAAGTGTCGGTGGAAATCGGCAACTCGCAGCAGGTGCTCGAAGCGCTGGAGGATTACCGCGTCGATGTCGCGGCGTCGTCGCAGTTGCTTGAGGATGCGCGCTTGATTCGCCGGGTATTGGGCAGCGATCCGCTGGTGCTGGCGGTGCATCGCAATCATCCGCTGGCGGCGCAGGAGCATGTGGCGTTGAGTGCTTTGGCCGGGCATACCTTGCTGATGCGCGAGTCCGGTTCGACCACCCGCCGTTTGACCGAGGAGTTGCTGGAAAGCGCCGGGGTCAGTTTCGGGCCGTTGCTGGAGATCGGCAGCCGTGAGTCGATCCGCGAGGCGGTGCTGCGCAATATCGGCATCAGCATCATTGCCCGCCAGGAAGTGCCGCATGATCCGCAGTTGCGCGTGCTGACCATCGAGAATGCGCCGCAGATTCCCGAGTACCTCTATTGCCTCAAGGAGCGCAAGGGTGCGCGGTTGCCGGCGGCCTTCCTCGGCTTGGCTCAGGAAATGTCCCCGGCCTGATTTCTTCACTGCTCGTACTGGCCCCATCGCTGGCAAGCCAGCTCCCACAGGTATTTCAGGTGTTCACAAAATCTGCATTCACTGAAGATCCTTGTGGGAGCTGGCTTGCCAGCGATGGGGCCAGACCCGGCAACCCATGACTTGAAACCTGAACCAAAATCCCCGAATACCACTATCGGCCGTTTTTGCCTCACTGCCACATGACGGACGCATTACAACTCTAGGATGGGCCCCATCTGCTTGATGAGGTCTGTCCATGAATCCTGCCATCGCAACTGCCCTGACCAACCCCGGTGCGCCGATGAAAGTGCGCGGCGTGCAGAAACGCTTCGGCGCGTTCACCGCACTGGATAACGTCTCCCTCGATGTCGCCGCCGGTGAATTGGTGTGCCTGCTCGGCCCGTCGGGCTGCGGCAAGACCACGCTGTTGCGCTGCATCGCCGGGCTGGAGAAGCAGGACAGCGGCGAGTTGTACCTCGGTGACCGCGATGTTTCGCAGCTCGCGCCGCAAGCCCGGGACTACGGCATCCTGTTCCAGTCCTACGCGCTGTTCCCCAATCTGACAGTTGAAGCGAACATTGCCTACGGCCTCGCCGGCAGCGGTCGCGACGAAGTACGCCGTCGCGTCGGGCAGATGCTGGAACTGGTCGGCCTCAGCGGTAGTGAGAAAAAGTACCCGGGCCAGTTGTCCGGCGGCCAGCAACAACGTGTCGCCCTGGCTCGTGCCCTGGCCCCGGCACCGTCGCTGTTATTGCTCGATGAGCCGATGTCGGCGCTGGACGCCCGGGTGCGCGAGCATCTGTGCACCGAACTGCGCCAGCTGCAGCGCAACCTCGGCATCACCACCCTGATGGTCACCCATAATCAGGACGAAGCCATGCTGATGGCCGACCGCATCGCCGTGATGCACAACGGTCGGGTCGAGCAGTACGCCACCCCGCAGGACATCTACAACCGCCCGGCCACGCCGTTCGTGGCCGAGTTCGTCGGGCAGGGCAACTGGCTGCCGTTCCAGCGCAGCAGCGCCAGTCACGCCCGGGTTGGCGGGATGGATGTGCGTCTGGCGGATGGCAGCGTGATCGGCGCTTCGGGCCGACTGTTCTGCCGTCCGGAAGCGATCAACGTCAATCCGCTGGTGCACGAAGAAAACCTGTTCCCGGCCAAGGTTCGCGAGATCACGTTCCTCGGCAACCGCTGCCGCATGAGCTTCGAACTCGATCAGTTGCCGGGCCATTCGCTGCTCGCCGAACTGGCGCCGGAAGCCATGCCGCGCCTCGGCGCCCAGCAGATCATGGTCGCCTTGCCGCCGCGCAGCCTGCAGGTGTTTGCCTGATGAGCGCGAACATCGCACTGCCGCTACCGCACAAGCAAGCGCGGCGAGTGTCCGGGGCCGAGGTCGGCGACCGGATCTTCGTCCTCGGTGGCAAACTCCTGCTGCTGTTGCTGCTCGGTGTCGCGGTGTTCCTGCCATTGCTGGCGATCTTCTGGCGCGGTTTCAGTAGCGAGGCCGGGCAGGGCGGTGGCTGGCTCGCCGCCAAGGAGCTGGTGAGCAGCGAGAATTTCCACTGGCTGCTCGGCAACAGCCTGAAAGTTTCCCTCAGCGTCGCGGCCATCGTCGTCCCGCTGGCCTACCTGTTTGCCTACGCTCTGCAGCGCTCGCTGATGCCGGCCAAGGGCCTCTGGCGCGGGATTTCCCTGCTGCCGTTGATGGCGCCGTCGATGCTGCCGGGGATCGCGCTGGTTTATCTGTTCGGCAACCAAGGCATGCTGCGCGGGCTGCTTTCGGACAACATCTACGGGTTCTGGGGGATTGTGTTGGGCGAGGTGATCTACACCTTTCCCCATGCGTTGATGATTCTGCTGTCGGCGCTGTCGCTGGCCGATGCGCGGCTGTTTGATGCGGCGTCGAGCATGGGTGCCAGTCCGGCGAAAGCCTTTCGCAGCATCACCTGGCCGGCGACCCGGCAAGCGGTATTCGCCGCGTTCTGTCTGGTGTTCACCCTGACCATCACTGATTTCGGCGTGCCGGTGGTGGTCGGTGGCGACTATCAAGTGCTGGCACTGGAGGCCTACAAAGCCGTGGTCGGCCAGCAGCAATTCGGCCGCGGCGCGTTGATCGGCATGGTGCTGTTGCTGCCGGCGCTGTTCAGCTTCGGCGTCGATGCCTGGCTGCGTCGGCGTCACGGCGATTCCATGAGTGGCCGTGCGCAAGTATTCAAACCAGCGCCGTCGAAAATGCGTGATGCCTGCTATCTGGCGATTGTTGTGTTGATCAGCGCGGCGTTGCTGCTGGTGTTCGGCATGGCGGTGTTTTCGTCGCTGGTGAAGTTCTGGCCGTACAACCTGTCGCTGTCGCTCAATCACTACCAGTTCAACGAAACCGCCGGCGGCGGCTGGCTGGCCTATGGCAACAGCCTGAAGATGGCGCTGGGCACCGCTTTGATCGGCAGCGTGCTGATCTTCACCGGCGCTTACCTGATGGAGAAAACCCGCAGCCAGCGCGGCCTCAATTTGGCGCTGCGCATGCTCAGTTTCATCCCGATGGCCGTGCCGGGGCTGGTACTCGGTCTGGGTTATGTCTTCTTCTTCAACCTCAGCGGCAACCCGCTGCACGTGCTGTACGGCACGATGACCCTGCTGATCGTCTGCACCATTGCGCACTACTTGACCACCGCACAAATGACCGCGACCACCGCACTGCGCCAGCTCGACGCGGAATTCGAAGCCGCTGCGCTGTCGCTCAAGGCGCCGCTGTACCGCCACTACCTGCGCGTCACCGTGCCGATCTGTTTGCCGGCGCTGCTGGACATCGTGCGCTACCTGTTTGTCTCGGCGATGACCACGGTGTCGGCGGCGATCTTCCTCTACAGCCCCGACACCATCCTCGCGGCGGTCGCGGTGCTGAACATGGATGACGCCGGCAACGTCGGCGGCGCGGCAGCGATGTCGACCCTGATTCTGTTCACCTCGGCAGGCGTGTCCTTGCTGCTGGCGTGGGCTTCGCGCGGCTTGCTGCGCCGTTCCCAGGCCTGGCGGCAAACCGCGCCCGGTCACTGATTTTCCCAACCTCAACTCAAGACAGGAAAACGATCATGTTCAAGCCTATGGCCCTGGCCGCTGCTGTGCTCGCTACTTTCAGCCTGAATGCCTTCGCGGCAAAAACCGAGTTGACGGTGTACACCGCCCTCGAAGCCGAGCAACTGACCGCTTACAAGGCTGCGTTCGAGAAGGCCAACCCGGACGTCGAAATCAAGTGGGTGCGTGATTCCACCGGAATCATCACCGCCAAACTGCTGGCCGAGAAGGCCCGTCCGCAGGCCGACGCGGTGTGGGGCCTGGCCGCGTCGAGCCTGGCGATCCTCGATCAGCAGGGCATGCTGCAAAGCTACGCACCGAAGGATCTTGGCAAGATCGGCGCGAACTACCGCGACGCCGCCAACCCGCCCGCCTGGGTCGGGATGGACGTGTGGGCCGCGACCATCTGCTTCAACACCGTCGAAGCCGAAAAGCAGGGTCTGAGTAAACCGGTGAGCTGGCAGGATCTGACCAAGCCTGAGTACAAGGGCAAGATCGTCATGCCGAACCCGGCGTCGTCCGGCACCGGTTTCCTCGACGTCAGCGCCTGGCTGCAAACCTTTGGCGAGAAGCAGGGCTGGGCCTACATGGACGGCCTGCACCAGAACATCGGCCAGTACGTTCACTCCGGTTCCAAGCCTTGCAAACTGGCCGCTGCGGGCGAATTTCCGATCGGCATTTCCTTCGAATACCCGGCGGTACAGCTGAAACGCCAGGGCGCGCCGCTGGACATCATCCTGCCGAAGGAAGGCCTGGGCTGGGAGATCGAAGCGACTGCGGTGATCAAAGGCACACCGCATGAAGACGCAGCGAAGAAACTCGCGGACTTCTCCGTCAGCGCCGAGGCGATGGACCTGTACAAGGAAAACTTCGCCGTCCTCGCCCAGCCGGGCATCGCCAAGCCACAGACCGAACTGCCGGCCGACTACGAGCAGCGCCTGATCAAGAACGACTTCGCGTGGGCTTCGAAGAATCGCGACGAGATCCTGACCGAATGGCGCAAGCGCTATGACGGCAAGTCCGAGAAAGTCGCTGCCAAGTAAGATTTTATCGACTGACAGGGCCTCATCGCTGGCAAGCCAGCTCCCACAGGGTTTTGCGCTGAACACGAATTTTGTGAACACCTCGATACCTGTGGGAGCTGGCTTGCCAGCGATGACGGTCTCTCATTCAGAGCACCTCTAAATGACCCAACACCAAGACCTGCTCATCGTCGGCGCCGGCATCCTCGGCCTGTCCCACGCCTACGCCGCCGCCAAACGCGGCCTCAAGGTCAGCGTTTTCGAACGCACCGCCACGCCCCTCGGCGCTTCGGTGCGCAACTTCGGTCAGGCGCTGGTCACCGGCCAGCCGCCGGGTCAGATGCTCGAACTGGCCAAGGCCAGCCGCGAGATCTGGGGCGACTGGGCGCAACTCGCCGGTCTGCAGCTCAAGCGCAACGGCTCGTACCTGTTCGCCCGCAGCGAAGCCGAAGAGCACTTGCTCGAAGCTTTCTGCAACGGCCGCGCCGTGGAGCACGGTTACAACGTGGCCTTGCTGCGTGGCGCTGCCCTGCGTGATCTGTACCACGGCCAGTTCAGTCACCACCGGGCGGCGCTGCACGGCATGGACGATCAACAGCTGTACTCGCGGGAAGCGATTCCGGCGTTGATCGACTACCTGCGCCGCGACCTCGGCGTCGAGTTTCACTTCTCGACGCTGGTGCGCGACGTGGAACCCGGACACCTGTACAGCACCGCCGGCAGCTTCACGGCAAAGCAAATCATCGTCTGCTCCGGCCACGATTATCAGACCCTGCTGGCCGAGCCGATCGCTGCGCTCGATCCGCAGATCTGTCGCCTGCAAATGCTCCGTGCCAAACCGCAAGTCGAGCTGAACCTGCAACACGCCTTGCTCACCGGACTGAGCTGCGTGCACTACGGCGCTTTCGCCGACTTGCCGCAAGCGGCAGCGGTGCAGGCGCAGATCCTGCGCGAACAACCGCACCTGCACGACAACGGCATTCATCTGCTGATCAGCCCGACGCCGTATGGCGAGCTGATCATCGGCGACTCCCACCATTACGGCAGCGATCCGTCGCCGTTCAATGCCGAGCAAGTGGACAACTGGATGCTCGAGCTGGCCGAACAGACGCTGGGCTGCAAGGTGCAAGTGCTCGAGCGCTGGCAGGGCGTCTACGGTGCGCGTGGGCCGGGGCCGTTTTCGTTGCTGCGCCCGGCACCGGGGCTGAGTGTGGCGCTGATGCACACCGGCGTCGGCATGAGCGTCGGCCCGGCATTGGCCGAGCGCAACGTCGCGCAGTGGCTGGAGGAAATCTGATGGATCATCCACAAATCGTCGCTCGGGTATTCGGGTTGTACGAGCGCTTCGGCACCAGCGATTACATCGGCGAGCCAGTGTCGCAGATCGAGCACATGTCTCAGGCCGCGCAGTTGGCGATGGCTGAAGGGTTTGATGATGAAGTGGTGCTGGCGGCGTTCTTCCATGACATCGGTCATTTGTGTGCCGAGGGCGCCGAGAACATGGGCGGGTATGGCGTGGTCAGCCATGAGCGCCTGGGTGCGAATTATTTGCGTGAAGCGGGTTTCAGTGAGCGTATGGCGCGGCTGGTGGAATATCACGTTGAGGCCAAGCGTTACCTGACGTTGCGTGAGCCTGGGTATTTCGAGCGCCTGAGTGAAGCGAGTCGCCGGACCCTGGAGTATCAGGGCGGGGTGATGAGCGAGGAGGAGGCGGATGTGTTTGAGCGTGATCCGTTGTGTGCCGTGAGTTTGCGCATGCGCCAGTGGGATGAGTTGGCCAAGGAGATAGATATCCCCGTGATTGACCTCGGCTTGCTGAAGGAGAAAGCGGTGCGTCTTTTGTCTTCTCAGGTCTTGGAACCGAGTGGCTGCCATCGCTGGCAAGCCAGCTCCCACAGGTATCTTGGTTGATCACAAAATGGGTTTTCGCCGAGAACCCTGTGGGAGCTGGCTTGCCAGCGAAGAGGCCGGATCAGGCGCTACAAATCCGCAGCTAATAGATCTATCTGCTCCTGCCGCTCCGCCTGATTCAACTTCGCATGGGGATTGAGCGACGACCACTGCGGATGCGCCCGCGCCTTGTTCAACGCCTCGGGCAACTTGCCCTCGCGCCAGCTCTTGTCCTGCGGGGTGGCGACCTGTACCGCGTCCATCGCCGCATGTCCGCGTTGATCCAGCGCTGACAGCAACTGCCGCTGACGCAACGCCAGTAGCCGCAGCACCCCGTCATCCACGGTCAACTCGCGCTGGCCCTTGATCTTGCCGAGCAGACGGCTGCCATAACTGCGCGCCGTTTGCAGCGCGCCGCCGGCAAGCGCACCGGCCAGCGCCGCAGCGCCAAGGGTGATCCCGCCCACCAGCAAATCCACGCCAGCCCCGGCCGCAGCGCCTGCCGCCATCCCGCCGCCAACCCGTACGCCGAGTTGCTTCAGGGTTTCCGGGTTGAACAGGTCATCGCCCCAACGCCCATCCAGCAGCGGCAGATCACTGGCCGACGCGTCCTGCGGGCGAAAGGCGTAGAGCTTGAGCAGCGCCTCAACGCATTTCTGTTCGCGCTGACGCACGGCTTTGCGCAGTTCGCTGATGGCTTGCTGTTCCTGCTCGGCGTCGCTGACCACGCTGCGCCGGCACGCCGCACAATCGATCAGCAATTCGGCGATCAGGCGTGCCGCACTTTGCTGGCGCGCCAGGCGCTGGGCCTGTTGATCGGCGATCAGCCGTTCCAGTTGCGGCCGGGCGTTTTCCAGCAGCAGCGCGAGGCTTTCGTACAGGCGGCGCTCGCCATCTTCCGGCGGCGCAACGCTGTCGAACCGCACCAGCGCATGCAGGCCGAGCCGCGCCAACGCTTCGCGCCAGTCCGGTTCGCGATGGCTGGCGCTGCTGACGAAATTCAGCACCGGCAGCAGCGGTTTGCCGCAGCTGGCCAGCACTTCCAGTTCGTCGCGATACTTGGCCAGCACCGGCTCACGGGCGTCGATCACATACAGTCCGGCATCGGAGGCGAGCAGTTGCCGCAGCACTTTCGCCTCCTGTTCGAAACGCTGGCGCGCCTCACTGCCGTCGAGAAACCGCGCCAGTCGAGCCGGGCCGTCGAGGCGTTCGCCGGGGCGCTCCAGACGCTCGAGGAAATCCAGCAGGGCAATGGCATCTTCCAGCCCCGGCGTGTCGTAGAGGTCAAGCAAGGGCTCGCCGTCCACCGACAACCGCGCGCCCTCGACATGGCGGGTGGTACTCGGGCGGTGCGAGACTTCGCCGAAACCGACGTCACGGGTCAAGGTGCGCAGCAGCGAGGTCTTGCCGACGTTGGTGTGGCCGACCACCGCGAGTTTCAGCGGGGCTTTGCGGGCATCAGTCATGACCGTTCTCCAGCCAGTTCATCGGTGCGCAATCGGCGAACGGCAATTCCAGCTGTTGCAGCGCGACATGCCAGTCGCCGAGGCGGGCGCTGTCCAGCGCTTCACTGGGCGGTGCTTGCAGCAGCCAGACGCGGGTGGCGCTGGCGTTGCGCGCCAGTTCGGCGATCAGCGCGAGGCTGCCGCGATCCGGCGAGCGCCGTGGATCGCAGGCGATCAGCAGGCGTGCCGGAGGGAAACGGCTGAGTTGCTCCAGGAGTTTGTTGCGCGATTCGCGGCTGTCGAGAATGCCGGCGTTGCTCACGGTTTTCGGCAGCGCTGGTGGCCAGGAGCGTTGATCGTCGAGTTCGATGGCGACCAGCAGGGCACCCTCGCTGGCGTGTTCGCTGACGCTGCTTTCGACCCGATGCAACTGCTCAGGCGCCGCGTCGTTGATGCCGAGGCGTTCGCTGGTCGGCATCAGCCGTTCGCGCAACTGGGCGTAGCCGGGCAAGTTGAGGTCCAGCGCCAGCGCGGCTTTGCCGCGATTCCAGCACCAGAAACATAACAGCGTCAGCAGCAGACGCGGCAGCACGCCGTAGACCACCAGCACACCGACCAGCCAGGTCGCCCAGGCCTGTCGCGCGCTTTCGATACCCAGCGCCGCGTCGCCACTGGCACGGATCATTTCCACGCTGGGTACGTTGAAACCGAGCAGCGCCGGCAGCGCGCCAAGGGCTTGGGTCAGGTTGATGAACGTATCCGCGCTGAGGATCGTGGTTTCCCAGACGAAGCCATAGCGCCGGGTTGCCATCAGCGCCAGCAGCAGCACCAGTGCGCTGAGCATCGCCAGCAACCACAGGCCATTGACCAATGTGCCGAGGGCCCAGCGATTGAGTTTTCTGCGCTGTAACATCAGCAGCAGGGCCGGTGCGAGTTGCGCGGCTTTGGCGTCGCGGGCGAATTTTTCGCTGAGCCACAACCAGAGGCGCCCGAGGGTGGCGCCGTGTTCACCGGCAAAGATCAGCCCCAGCGCCCAGCTCAGCAGCAGAATCAAATTCAGCCCGAGCAGGCTGCCCAAGGCCCAGAACACATTCACCGGTGACTGGCTCAGTGCGGCGAAAGCCAGACCGGCACCGCTCAGCAGCGCGAAAATGACCAGCAGCACCAGCGCCAGACGCGCGCCCTGCAGCCAGTGCTTGAGTGCCGTGCTCAGCCCGTCGCGCTCGGCCAGCCACGCCGCCCGGCGCTGAATACGGCTCGACAGATCGCCGCCGGCCGCGCGGGCCAGACGATTGGCTTCCAGATCCTCCAGGGGACCTGCGTGCTCTTCACGCAGGCGGATGGTTTCAGTCAGCCAGAGGTTTTGCAGGGGAGTCAGTTCAGTCACGCGCCATTCCGTTGCTCAATTGAGCCGTGAGCATAACCGCTGTGGCGCTTATCGGGTCAAGCGAGGCTCTGGTATCCTCGCCGGTATGACTAAATCACTCCCCCTCAGCCTGATCGCAGCCCTCGGTGAAAACCGCGTGATCGGCGTCGACAACAGCATGCCCTGGCACCTGCCGGGGGACTTCAAATACTTCAAGGCCACGACCCTCGGCAAGCCGATCATCATGGGTCGCAAGACCTGGGATTCCCTCGGTCGTCCGCTGCCGGGGCGCTTGAACATCGTGGTCAGCCGCCAGCCAGACTTGGTGTTGGAAGGCGCGGAGGTGTATCCGTCGCTGGAAGCCGCGGTGGTGCGTGCCGAGGAATGGGCGAAAGCCCAGGGCGTCGATGAGCTGATGCTGATTGGTGGCGCGCAGTTGTATGCGCAAGGGCTGGCGCAGGCCGATCGTCTGTATCTGACCCGTGTGGCGCTGAGCCCGGAAGGGGACGCGTGGTTTCCTCAGTTCGATCTGAACCAGTGGAAGCTGGTGTCGAATGTGCCGAATCCGGCTGAGGGCGACAAGCCTGCGTACAACTTCGAAGTCTGGGAAAAAGCCTGAAAGATCGCAGCCTGCGGCAGCTCCTACAAGGTTTACGCATGTCCCCTGTAGGAGCTGGCGAAGCCTGCGATCTTTTGATCGTGCTTTACATCAAGCCTGAGCAAGCTCCGCATGCTCATCCGCATCCAGCAGCGCTTTATCGGTCTGCTGCATCACCTGGCTGGTAATCGCACCCGCGGTGATCGAACCACTCACGTTCAACGCCGTACGACCCATGTCGATCAGCGGCTCCACCGAAATCAGCAGCGCCACCAGTGACACCGGCAAGCCCATCGCCGGCAGCACGATCAGTGCGGCGAATGTCGCGCCGCCACCGACCCCGGCCACACCGGCCGAGCTCAGGGTCACAATTGCCACCAGCGTCGCGATCCACAGCGGATCCAGCGGATTGATGCCGACTGTTGGGGCCACCATCACCGCGAGCATCGCCGGGTACAGGCCGGCGCAACCGTTCTGGCCGATGGTCGCGCCGAACGAGGCGGCAAAACTTGCTACCGACTGTGGAATGCCCAGACGACGGGTCTGCGCTTCGATGCTCAGCGGAATGCTCGCGGCGCTGGAACGGCTGGTGAACGCGAACGTCAGCACCGGCCAGATCTTGCGGAAGAAACGCAGCGGGTTGATCCCGGCCGCTGACACCAGCAGGCCATGCACCACGAACATCAGGCCCAGACCGAGGTACGAAACCACGACGAAACTGCCGAGCTTGATGATGTCCTGCAGGTTGGAACCGGCGACCACTTTGGTCATCAGCGCCAGCACGCCGTACGGGGTCAGCTTCATCACCAGACGCACCAGACGCATCACCCAGGCTTGCAGGGTGTCGATGGCGTTGATCACTTTCTGACCTTTTTCGACGTCATCCTTGAGCAGTTGCAGCGCCGCGACACCGAGGAAAGCCGCGAAGATCACCACGCTGATGATCGAGGTCGGCTTGGCCCGGGCCAGGTCGGCGAACGGGTTCTGCGGAATGAACGACAGCAGCAGTTGCGGCACATTCAGGTCGGCGACCTTGCCGGCGTAGTCGGTCTGGATGGTTTGCAGACGGGCCATTTCCTGAGTACCGGCGACCAGGCCTTCGGCGGTGAGGCCGAACAGGTTGGTCAGGCCGATACCGATCAGCGCCGCAATCGCGGTGGTGAACAGCAGCGTGCCGATGGTCAGGAAGCTGATCTTGCCCAGCGACGAGGCGTTGTGCAGACGGGCCACCGCGCTGAGGATCGAGGCGAACACCAGCGGGATCACGATCATTTGCAGCAACTGCACGTAACCGTTGCCGACCAGATCGAACCAGCCGATCGAGGCTTTCAGCACCGGGTTGCCGGCACCGTAAACGGTGTGCAGGGCCACGCCGAACGCCACGCCCAGCACCAGTGCAAGCAGGACTTTTTTCGCCAGGCTCCACGTCGTGTGGCGGGTTTGCGCCAGACCGAAGAGCAGGGCGAGGAACACCAGCAGATTGAGGATCAGCGGCAGATTCATGAAGACTCCGATAAGACTTGTGCCAGTCGCCTTCTGGGGCAACTGCGAACCGGCAAGCCTAACAGTTTGATTTCCAATGAATTAATACCGAAATAGCAGGTCGTCCGTCGTTTTTGGAATAAGCGCTTGTCGCTCTTGGCAATGCAACTGGCGTTGAAGAGACGTAAGCGGTCGCTGACAGACGAGGACTGTCACACTTATTTGTTAGCGTCGATGTCTTTCAGTCAGGGAGAAAACGCCGATGAAGTTCGCACCGAAAATGCTCGCTGTGGTTCTTGGACTGGGTCTAGCCGCTCACGCATTCGCCACCGATCTCAAGCACTGGCCGGCGGATCAGGCCAAGGCACTGGACGCGATGATCGCGGCCAACGCCAACAAAGGTAACTACGCGGTGTTCGACATGGACAACACCAGTTACCGCTATGACCTCGAAGAGTCGTTGCTGCCGTTCATGGAAAACAAGGGCCTGATCACCCGCGACAAACTCGATCCCTCCCTGAAGCTGATGCCGTTCAAGGACACCGCCGACCATAAGGAAAGCCTGTTCAGTTACTACTATCGCCTGTGCGAAGTCGACGACATGGTCTGCTACCCGTGGGTGGCGCAGGTATTCTCCGGCTTCACCCTCAAGGAACTCAAGGGCTACGTCGATGAGCTGATGGCGTCGGGCAAACCGGTGCCGACCACTTATTACGACGGCGACGTGGTGAAGAACCTCGATGTGCAGCCGCCGAAAGTCTTCACCGGCCAGGCCGAGCTGTACAACAAGCTGATGGAGAATGGCATTGAGGTCTACGTGATGACCGCTGCCTCGGAAGAACTGGTACGCATGGTCGCGGCCGATCCGAAGTACGGCTACAACGTCAAACCGCAAAACGTGATCGGCGTGACCACGCTGCTGAAGAACCGCGAAACCGGCGAACTGACCACAGCGCGCAAACAGATCACCGCCGGCAAGTATGACGAGAAGGCCAACCTCGGCCTCGAACTGACGCCGTACCTGTGGACCCCGGCGACCTGGATGGCCGGCAAGCATGCGGCGATCCTGACCTACATCGATGAGTGGAAAAAACCGGTACTGGTGGGCGGCGACACCCCGAGCAGCGATGGCTACATGCTGTTCCACGATGTGGATGTGGCCAAGGGCGGCATTCACTTGTGGGTCAACCGCAAGGACAAATACATGACTCAATTGAACGGCATGATGGCCAAGCACGCAGCGGCGCAGGCCAAGGAAGGGTTGCCGGTGACGGCGGACAAGAACTGGGTGATCGTCAAGCCTGAAGAGATTCAGTAAGACCGGGTCGCTCCCATCGCTGGCAAGCCAGCTCCCACAGTGTCCAAGGTGAAACACAAATGGAGAGAACGCCATAAATCCCTGTGGGAGCTGGCTTGCCAGCGATGGGGACCTCGTGTTCATCCATTGATTCGATCAGGCGAAAAAATGCCCCGCACGTTGGCGGGGCATTTTCGTTACTGCGATTCGACGCTTACAGCCCGTCGAGCATCGCCTTGTTACGCACCGCACCCTTGTCGGCGCTGGTCGCCAGCAAAGCGTAGGCTTTCAGAGCGGTGGTCACTTTGCGTGGACGCTGTTCGACCGGCTTCCAGCCTTTCTTGTCCTGCTCGACCCGGCGTGCAGTCAGTTCTTCATCGCTGACCAACAGGTTGATCGAGCGATTCGGAATGTCGATCAGCACTTTGTCGCCGTCCTGCACCAGACCGATCGCGCCGCCGGCCGCAGCTTCTGGCGAAGCGTGGCCGATCGACAAGCCGGAAGTACCGCCGGAGAAGCGCCCGTCGGTGAGCAACGCACAGGCTTTGCCCAGGCCTTTGGACTTCAGGTATGACGTCGGGTAGAGCATTTCCTGCATGCCCGGGCCGCCTTTCGGACCTTCGTAGCGAATGATGACGATGTCGCCTTCCTTCACTTCGTCGGCAAGGATGCCGCGCACCGCGCTGTCCTGGCTTTCGAAGATTTTTGCGTTGCCTTCGAAGACGTGGATCGACTCGTCAACGCCGGCGGTCTTCACCACGCAGCCGTCCAGCGCGATATTGCCGTACAGCACGGCCAGGCCGCCTTCTTTCGAATAGGCGTGTTCGAAGCTGCGGATGCAGCCGTTTTCACGGTCGTCATCCAGGGTTTCCCAACGGGTCGACTGGCTGAACGCAGTCTGGGTCGGGATGCCCGCCGGGCCGGCCTTGAAGAAGTGATGCACGGCTTCGTCGGTGGTCTGGGTGATGTCCCACTTGGCGATGGCTTCTTCCATGCTGCGGCTATGTACGGTCGGCAGGTCGGTGTGCAGCAGGCCGCCACGGGCCAGCGAACCGAGAATGCTGAAGATGCCGCCAGCGCGGTGCACGTCTTCCATGTGGTACTTCTGGATGTTCGGCGCCACTTTGCACAGTTGCGGCACGCTGCGCGAGAGACGGTCGATGTCGCGCAGATCGAAATCGATCTCGGCTTCCTGGGCGGCCGCCAGCAGGTGCAGGATGGTGTTGGTCGAACCACCCATGGCGATGTCGAGCATCATCGCGTTCTCAAACGCCTTGAAGTTGGCGATGTTGCGCGGCAGCACGGATTCGTCGTTTTCGCCGTAGTAACGCTTGCACAGCTCGACGATGGTGCGGCCGGCCTGCAGGAACAGCTGTTCGCGGTCGCTGTGGGTGGCCAGGGTCGAACCGTTGCCCGGCAACGCCAGGCCAAGGGCTTCGGTCAGGCAGTTCATCGAGTTGGCGGTGAACATGCCGGAGCACGAACCGCAGGTCGGGCAGGCGCTGCGCTCGTACTCGGCAACCTTCTCGTCAGAAGCGTTGGAGTCGGCGGCGATCACCATGGCGTCGACGAGGTCGAGGCCGTGGGAAGCGAGTTTGGTCTTGCCGGCTTCCATCGGACCGCCGGACACGAAGATCACCGGAATGTTCAGGCGCAAGGCGGCCATCAGCATGCCCGGGGTGATCTTGTCGCAGTTGGAGATGCAGACGATGGCGTCGGCGCAGTGGGCGTTGACCATGTACTCGACGGAGTCGGCGATGATCTCGCGGCTCGGCAGCGAATACAGCATGCCGTCGTGACCCATGGCGATGCCATCATCCACGGCGATGGTATTGAATTCTTTCGCGACGCCACCGGCGCGTTCGATCTCACGAGCGACCAGTTGACCGAGGTCTTTGAGGTGCACGTGGCCAGGAACGAACTGGGTAAAGGAGTTGGCAATGGCGATGATCGGCTTCTTGAAGTCGTCATCTTTCATCCCGGTGGCGCGCCACAGTGCGCGGGCGCCGGCCATGTTGCGGCCGTGGGTGGATGTTTTCGAGCGGTAATCTGGCATGGAGCACTCCGGGCGGCTAATCAGGTATCAAAAGGGAGTGAGCTTCTATTGACGTCTGGAACACTCAGAAATGGCCGTGTGTCCTGGATGTTGCCGATGACTTTGCGGGATCGCCGCTTGCCTCAGCCTGAGCTCATAAACCCGCCGGGGGATGAATGGCGATGAATCAGTCGATTCTACACCGCTGGCGTCTGGAGGGAATGGCGCAAAGCGTTGTTCCAGTGCCGACGGTGCGTGTGGCAGGACGACCGGCAGGTTCAATCGCCGCCCGTGCTGGTGATGGGATTGGTGTCGAGCGCTCTGGCGTGGCGGCTGATCCGCCTATTCAACGCCAGTGCGATGCAACTGAGCAGGACAAAACTGTAGCCGAGGGTCGCTTGCAGATTGCTCGGGCTGAGGCTGATCAGTGCGCTGATCAACCCACCACAAATAAAAATGATTGTGCTGCCGGCCGAGGCTGACGTACCGGCGTTCTCCGGGAACAGGTCCATGGCTCGTGAGGTGGCGGCCGGGCGTGAGATGGTGGTGCCGGCGGTGCAGATCAGCATCGGGATCAATACCGTAGCGGGCGAGAGTGCAGAGTGCTGCGACAGGAATAGCATCACCAGCCCTGCCAGCAGGATCAGGCTCAACCCGGCCACGATCTGTTGCGCAGAACTGATGCGCCGGCTCAATAGCGCGGCGGCAATTCCGCCTGTTACATAAGCCGCGCCGTAGATCAGCAGGATCAGCGAGAAGTCGTAGGCTGACAGCTGCAACTGATCCATGAAGATCAACGGCGAAATGACGATGAACGAGAAGTGACAGGCGAATGCGAAAGCCGAAATCAGCCAGTAGCCGACGAACTCGAAATCCCCGAGCACCCGTCGATAGGCGCTGAGGAAATTGAGCGGTGTAGCGTTGACGTCTGGTCGACCACCGTCGAGAAACAGCCAGGCCTTGAGCAACACCGCAGCCGCCAGGGCGATGAACAGCCAGAAGCTGCCGCGCCAGCCCAAGGCCGCTTGCAAGAAGCTGCCAGCCAACGGTGACAGAGAGATGAAGATCCCGGTGGCGGTCACCATCAGGATCCGCAGGCGATCGCGTTCCTTGCCATCGAACAGGTCCTGTACCAGCGCCTGCGACAGGACAAAACAGCCGCAACCGATGGCCTGCACGATGCGAAAAGCCATGAACAGTATGTAGTCACTGGTCATCACGCAACCGATGGCGCCGAGGATCGAAACCGCCATGCCGGCAAGTAACAATCCCTTGCGCCCGATGACGTCGGACAACGGTCCGATCACCAGCTGGGCGAAGGCAATGCCCACGGCAAACAGGCTGATCGACAGGGCGATGTCGGCCGGAGTGCGGGCGAAGTGTTCAGCCAGCGCCGGGAACGACGGCAGCAGAACATCCAGCGGAAACACCCCCAGCAGCACCATGGCCAACAGCAGACTGACCGCCCCGCGGCGTTGTCGGGTTGTTACTGCCTTTCGTCCTTCACGCATCGATCAGTCCTGCCTTGGCGAAAAGTTTACGGTTGTTGGGTAGTGCGAAAAATCCGGCCCTTTCGAGTGCGGCAAGTGTGGCCACGGCTCCGGATCTGGCACGCTGGCGGCTGGCGTGCTCGTTGGTCAGGCTGTCGAGGATTTCCTTGATCGCAGCTTCGCCGATACCGGCGCGGTGCAGACTTTGGTGCAGCCATTGCTCGTCCACTTCGAAGAAGGTCGCCAGGGTCTCCAGCAAGGTTCTGGCAACGAAGGCGCGCTGGCGGCTGTTCAGGGTCAACCAGAGATAGTGGAAGACTTCGGAAAAAAACCGGCTGTGGCGCGCTTCGTCAGCGAGGTGATCGCGCAACATGTCATTCACGCTGCTGACCAGTGTTTCCCGACACACATCCAGCAGCTCCCGGGCAATGATGGTTTCCGAGACGAAACCCAGCAGAAACCATGCCAGCGGGCGTTTACTCTCCGGCGTTCGGGCAATCTGACCGGTCAGGCGGGTGATGCGCAGCGGCATCTGCGGACGACCGGTAAAACCATGCAGTTCGGCGATCTGTTCGGCCAGTTGATGGGAGAACAGCGCGTGATAACCCTCGTCGGTATACAGCTGCAGCGCGGCGGTTTTCATCCGTGGAGGAATGTACGCGGGCAACTCGCCGTGGACGATGGTTTCCACGGCGCGGTTGACGATGCGGTGTTCAAGCAGCGTGGTGTAGTCCAGGAAGTGCACCAGGTGGCTGGCTGCCAGCCGATGCATGACCTTGCTGCCTGCGGCTTCGATGGCCGGATGGGACAGATACGGCAGGAAGGCCGGCGGGAACCAGAAGCGGGTCTGCAGTTGCAATTGCAGGTCCTCCGGCAAACGGTAGTCGTGCCGGCTGGTGCGTACCGAAGCGTGGTTGTTCCAGTCGCCGAGGGTAAATCGAAGCGCCCAGGACGTTGGTGCTTCGGGAAGATCCGTGGATGGCACGTTCATGTCCGTGTCTCCAGCAACAGGTCGCGCATTTCCTGACACATCGCCTGACCGTCGCTGGCACCGCAGCCGACAAAGAACAACGGTTGTTCAGCGCTGCCTTCGAGCTTGAGCAGGGCTTCGACCTGCCGATCAGCGAATGCCCCGGTCAGCCACGTTCCCAGGCCCAGCGCCGTGGCCACCAGTTGAAAGGTCTGCGACAGATGACCCGCCTCGACGAACGCCATGCGATAGGCGCGCGAGTGTTCATACTTCCACCAGAGCTTGTCGAAACGAGCGGTGATGAACAGGCCCAGAGGCAGGTTATTGATGAAATGCTGGCCCGCCAGCAAATGACCGAGCGCAGGTTCGGGCAATGGGTTGACCCGGCTGAGCGCGTGTTCTGCCGGGTGATAGGCGTAGAGGCCCGGCTCAAGCCCCTCGATATTGCGTGCCAGAAGAAAGCCTTCACACGCGTTCAGTCCACCCCCGGAGGGACTGCTGCGACGGGCGCCGAGGCCTTCGGCGATGCTTTCGTCGCGGTCATGGTCGCGATGGTGAAGAAAACCCAGTGTGAGATACATGAGTGTGCCGACGTCGCCGAGCGTGATCGCTTCGCCAGTAAAGGAGCGGCAGGTTTTTCTCAAGCGCAGGACATTACCCAGGCTGGCGACGGTCAGGGCCGCAGAGGCGGGGAGGGCGATTCGAGGTGCGTCTTCAAGTATCGGGCGATCTTGAGCGGGTGCCGGTGTGGTCAGCACTGCGCTGCAATGGTTCAGGTATTGCCTGGACCACTCATGAATATTCCGGGGTGTCTGTTCGCAGGGAATGTTCTGGGTACCAATATGATAAATCTTCGACAGCTCGTCCCAGCCCCATGGCGGACTGTCTATTTTTGCAACGGTTAATATGCCTGCGTTTAGAAGTTGTGAGTCTATTATGTTGCGTCTGTCGAACTGTTCCGGATTGTTGATTAGTTGTGCAAGTCGACAAGAGTAAGTCAGGTCCAGTTCATGTTGAGTGTGGTTTTTGTAGTTCCAGACTATTTGTCCGGGTGTGCGCGGCAATATGAATAAATAAGGATTGATGTACATGTTGTATTCATCACTCTGGATATAGTCGAAAGAACGCTGGGGTGCCGGCACTCCCCAGCGTTCCGGTTTACTTAGCGGGTTTTAGGCGCAACCAGAAAAGCCAGGTTTGCGATTTTGTTGGTTTCCAGAGTAATTGCTTTCATAAGTATGAACTCCTTGTTCATTGAGAGTGAATGTCACCGTCGTGGTGACAACTTAATAATAGGTTGTAATGAATTATTGGCAAGCGATACTTGGGTAGGAAATTTCTATTAATTTTGTCGGAGTGGATGTGCTGCAAGGTCAAGTTTGTAAGTTTTAGTTCTTGAAATTCAACGCGCAGGGAAATGTCCTGCGTACATGTAGGAAGTTAGTTGTAGGAAAAGGAAAGAAATTCGACGATATTGCATCGCCGTAAAGCCAACGGGAAGCCCGCAGGCTCCCCGTTTCATGGGCAATCAGCTGTTCGGCAGCAGACGGCAGGTAATGCTCTTGATGTAGCGAGTCTCGGCGATAGCCGGGTGTACCGGATGATCCGGACCTTGACCGCCGCGTTCAAGCAACTGGATGTTGCGGTCCAGGTGGCGGGCGCTGGTCAGCAGGATGTTCTGCAGATCGTCCTCCGGCAGGTGCATCGAGCATGAAGCGCTGACCAGAATGCCGTCCTTGGTCAGCAGGCGCATGGCTTGCTCGTTCAGGCGACGGTAGGCGCCTTCGCCGTTCTTCATGTCTTTCTTGCGCTTGATGAACGCAGGCGGGTCGGCAACGATCACATCGAAACGTTCTTCGCTGGCCTTGAGTTCCTTCAGCGCTTCGAACACATCACCTTCGATGCAGGTCATCTTGTCGGCGAAGCCGTTCAGCGCGGCGTTACGCTCGACGCCGTCGAGGGCAAAGCCCGATGCGTCGACGCAGAACACTTCGCTGGCGCCGAACGCGGCAGCCTGCACGCCCCAGCCACCGATGTAGCTATAGAGGTCGAGAACGCGTTTGCCTTTGGCGTAAGGGGCCAGACGGGCGCGGTTCATGCGGTGGTCGTAGAACCAGCCGGTTTTCTGGCCGCCAATGACCGGCGCTTCGAATTTCACGCCGTTCTCTTCCAGGGCCACCCACTCCGGCACCAGGCCGAACACGGTTTCGACGTAGCGGTTGAGGCCTTCGGCATCACGGGCGGCGGAATCGTTCTTGAACAGGATGCCGCTCGGCTTGAGCACTTGGGTCAGTGCAGCGATCACGGCATCTTTATGCGCTTCCATGGTCGCCGAGGCGATCTGCACGACGAGGATGTCGCCGAAACGGTCGACTACCAGACCTGGCAGCAGGTCGGAGTCGCCATAGACCAGGCGGTAGAACGGCTTGTCGAACAGACGCTCGCGCAGTGACAGGGCCACGTTCAGGCGGTGCACCAGCAGCGACTTGTCCAGCGGCAACTTGATGTCGCGCGACAGCAGACGCGCGCAGATCAGGTTGTTCGGGCTCATGGCAACGATGCCCAGCGGCTTGCCGCCGGCAGCTTCGAGGATCGCCTGATCGCCGGCCTTGAAGCCGTGCAGTGGCGTGGCGGCCACATCGATTTCGTTGCTGTAGACCCACAAGTGGCCGTTGCGCAGGCGACGGTCGGCGTTGGCTTTGAGGCGCAGGCTAGGCAGGGACATGACGTCGCTCCGGAAAAAAGAGCGGGAGTATAGCGTGTTGCTCGGCCTGATTGGCTGGTGAGTGGATATGTGGCAAGGGCAATCAGTGAAGAAGGAGTTTACTGTGGCGAGGGGATTTATCCCCGATCGGCTGCGTAGCAGCCGCAAACCCCGAACGCAGTTGTCTGACTGACCGCGTGAATCGATTTGGGACAGCTGCGCTGTCCATCGGGGATAAATCCCCTCGCCACATAAATCCCCTCACCACATGAATTCACTAGCCCACAGATCAGGCTGACAGCGCGTCGATCAGCTCCTTGTTGAACGCCGGAATATCATCCGGCTGCCGGCTGCTGATCAGATGACCGTCCTTGACCACTTCTTTATCGACCCAGTTGGCCCCGGCATTCACCAGGTCATCCTTGAGGGTCTTGTAACTGGTCATGGTTTTGCCGTTGACCAGACCGGCGGAAATCAGCAACCAGCCGCCATGGCAGATCACCGCAATCGGTTTGCCGGCGGAGGCCCCGGTTTTCACCAGATGCTGGGCATCCTGGTCGATGCGGATGGTGTCGGAGTTCTGCACGCCGCCCGGCAGGACGAGCGCGTCGTACTGCTCGCTGCTGGCGCCTTGAAAGGTCTGGTCGACCTTGAAGTCATCCGCCGGTTTGTCGTGGTTCCAGCCTTTGACCTTGCCGGCCTCGGCGGAGAGGATGTCGACCTGGGCGCCGGCCTGCTCGAGAGCCTGCTTGGGGCCGGTCAACTCGACCTGTTCGAAACCGTCTGTTACCAAAATGGCGACGCGTTTGCCGGTGAGGGAGGTAGTCATCAATAAGCTCCTGAGTCTGCGGGAAATTACCGCCGAGCCGGTGCTTGTTTGTCCGGTCGGCCTTACACAGTCCGAAGCCTGAGCGTGAATGAAAGTTCCTGACAATTGCCCACTGGTGTGTCGTCGTGCGGTTTTTAGAGGTTAGAATCGCCGCCTGTCCCAGAGTGTGTACTTATGTCCCAAGAGCTGACCACCGAACAGATTCAACAATCCCTGCAAGGCATCAGTGTGCCGGCGCAGCCGCAGATCATGGTGGATCTGCAAATGGAGCAGTACATGCCCGACCCGGACCTGGAGGTGATCGCCAAGCTGATCTCCCAGGATCCCGGCCTGTCCGGTTCGCTGCTGAAAATCGTCAACTCGCCGTATTACGGCCTGAGCAACAAGATCACTTCGATCAAGCGCGCGGTGAACCTGCTGGGCAGCCGTTCGATCGTCAATCTGATCAACGCCATGTCGATCAAGGGCGAGATGAATGACGACACCATCGTCACCCTCAACCGTTTCTGGGATACCGCCCAGGATGTGGCCATGACCTGCCTGACCCTTGCCAAGCGCGTCGGCACCGAGGCCAGCGACGAGGCTTACGCCTTGGGGCTTTTCCACGACTGCGGCGTGCCGCTGATGCTTCAGCGTTTCCCGGATTACATGACGACACTCGAAAAGGCCTACGCCAACGCGAGTGCCGAGCGCCGGGTCGTGGACACCGAGAATGATGTCTACAACACCAATCACTCGGTGGTCGGTTATTACACCGCCAAGTCCTGGCGCCTGCCGGAACACGTCAGTGCAGCCATCGCCAACCACCACAATGCCCTGGCGATTTTCAGCGACGAAACCTCGCGCAACAGTCAGATGAAAAACCTGCTGGCGATCCTGAAGATGGCCGAGCACATCTGCGCGTCGTACCGGGTGCTGGGCAACCAGACCGAAGACTTCGAATGGCAGGCCGTCGGGCCGCTGGTGCTGGAGTACATCGGCCTCTCGGATTACGACTTCGAAACGTTGAAGCAGACGATCCGCGAACTTGGCGCACACTGATTTAGCAAACTGATTCGAGACCCCCATGCCTGAATTGCCGGAAGTCGAAACCACCCGCCGCGGGATCGCTCCGCACCTGGAAGGTCAGCGTGTCAGCCGGGTCATCGTGCGTGATCGCCGGTTGCGCTGGCCGATCCCCGAGGACCTCGATGTGCGCCTGTCCGGGCAGCGCATTGTGCTGGTCGAGCGGCGGGCCAAGTATTTGCTGATCAACGCCGAAGTCGGCACGCTGATCAGCCACTTGGGCATGTCCGGTAACTTGCGGCTGGTTGAGGTCGGGATGCCAGCGGCCAAGCATGAGCATGTCGATATCGAGCTGGAATCCGGGCTGGCCCTGCGCTACACCGATCCGCGCCGGTTCGGCGCGATGCTCTGGAGTAGCGACCCGCTCAATCACGAACTGCTGATTCGCCTCGGACCGGAGCCATTGACCGATCTGTTCGACGGCGAGCGGCTGTTCCAGTTGTCACGCGGGCGTTCGATGGCGGTCAAGCCGTTCATCATGGACAACGCGGTGGTGGTGGGCGTCGGCAATATTTACGCGACCGAAGCGCTGTTCGCCGCCGGGATTGATCCGCGGCGCGAAGCCAAGAGCATTTCCCGGGCGCGTTATCTGAAGCTGGCAATCGAGATCAAACGCATCCTCGCCGCAGCCATCGAGCGCGGCGGCACCACGTTGCGTGATTTCATTGGCGGCGACGGGCAACCGGGGTACTTCCAGCAGGAGCTCTTCGTTTATGGTCGTGGCGGTGAGCACTGCAAGGTTTGCGGCACCGGTCTGCGGGAAGTGAAGCTGGGGCAACGGGCCAGTGTGTTCTGTCCGCGCTGTCAGACCTGAGGTAAAAAACTGAAAAAGTCCTACGGTCTATAGTGAGTGGTCTCACTGTTCAGCCCGAAGGATCGTGCCATGAAGTCCTTGCAAGCCCTGTTTGTCACACTGCTGCTGTGTTCCAGCCTGGCCGTTCAGGCCACGGAAAGCGGCAGCGGTGATCCGCGCTACGCGATCCAGAACCCTCCCGCCTACGCCATGATTGGCGATCTGCTGATTGCCCGACCTTTGTTGGTGGCGGCAACGGTGCTGGGTGCGGGGGTGTTTGTGGTGTCATTGCCGTTTACCGCGCTGGGTGGCGGGATTGGCGATGCTGGGCAGGCGCTGGTGGTGGATCCGGCGAAAGCTGCTTTTGTGCGGTGTCTGGGGTGTACGGGGGAGGGGTTTGAGCAGCGTGAGTGAGCTGATCCGAGATCAGCGGTGTTATTGATGGCCTCATCGCGGGCAAGCCCGCTCCCACAAGGATTTCGGTGTTCACACGATTTGTGTATCACCACACAACCCTGTGGGAGCGGGCTTGCCCGCGATGGCGTTGGAACGGCGCTGAAGAACTCAGGCCTTGCCGGTGATCTTGCGGTACTTCTCCATCAACTGTTCTTCAGTCTCCGGATGCGCCTCGTCCAGCGGAATGCAATCCACCGGGCAGACCTGTTGGCACTGCGGTTCGTCGTAGTGGCCGACGCACTGGGTGCACAGGTTCGGGTCGATCACGTAGATCTCTTCGCCTTGGGAAATGGCAGCGTTCGGGCACTCGGGTTCGCAGACGTCGCAGTTGATGCAATCGTCGGTGATGATCAGGGACATGCTAACTCCAGCCGGGGCGGCAGGCCCGGGCGCAATAAATCAATGCGCGCAATTGTGCCGCATTGGCGAGCGCAGTGCACGCGGCTGCGATCAAGGGCACAAGACTGCAATCTTTAAAAGCAAAAGATCGCAGCCTTCGGCAGCTCCTACTTTTTGAAGCGCAGGGTCAGGGCATCGGCCACGGCCGGGTGCACGAACTTGCTGATATCGCCGCCCAGCGCGGCGATTTCCCGCACCAGCGTCGAGGAAATGAATGAATAACGCTCGGACGGGGTGAGAAACAGGCTCTCGACGTCCGGGGCCAACTGGCGGTTCATGTTGGCCAGCTGGAATTCGTATTCGAAGTCCGACACTGCGCGCAGACCGCGCAGGAACACATTGGCGTTCTGCTCTTTGGCGAAATGCGCCAGCAGCGTCGAGAAGCCGACCACTTCGACGTTGGGCAGGTGTTTGGTGACCTCGCGAGCCAGCTCAACCCGTTGTTCCAGCGGGAACAGCGGATTTTTCTTCGGGCTGGCGGCGACCGCAATGATCACGTGATCGAACAGGCGCGAGGCGCGTTCGACCAGATCGCCATGCCCTTTGGTAATAGGGTCGAAGGTACCTGGGTACAACACTCGGTTCATCGCGTCGTCCTGGCGGGAGTCCGTTGGGGAGTCGGATGGTATCGCAGCCGTCCCGGTCGGCCAAGTCGCCTGTTGGGTAAGAAAGCACTATAGACGACGCGATAAACCGTTTTTTTCACGGATTTCTCAGCCGATCGGCGAGGGATGTCGCCAGTTGTGCAGTCAGTCCATACACCGACAATTGCGGGTTGGCGCCAATGCTGGTGGGGAACAGCGAGCCGTCGTGAATCGAGAGATTGCTCAGTTGATGATGCCGGCCAAGGCTGTCGGTGACTGCGTTTTTCGGATCTTCACCCATTGCGCAACCGCCCATCACGTGGGCACTGCCCAGCCGCGTGCGATAGAGCTCAAGGCGCAGACCGTCGATCAATTTGCGCACCTCGGCCAGGGTGTTCACGTAGCGCGCATCGGCGTGCATCGGCATTACCGCTTTCGCGCCGCCGGCGAACTGGATCTCGGCCATGCTGTGAAACGCGCGACGCAAGCCTTCCCAGGCGTAAGGCGAGACTTGATAGTCGAGCACTGGTGAGCCGTCGCCGCGCAATTCGACACTGCCGCCGGGGCTGTCCGGATGGAAGCCGTCGCGCAGCAGCGCCAGCATCGCGTGCGTGCGTGGCAGATCAGCCATGTGTTCGGCGTTCTGCTGGCCGAAGCCGCCGAGCAGCGTTGCCGCCAGTGCCGGTTGCAGCGGTGGCACTTCGAGTTTGTAGCCCATTGGCCCGCTGGTGCCGTCCTGCCACTGGAAATGATCCGAGTAGATCGACTGCGGCGCGCCGTAGAACGGGTTGATCACCTCGTCGAAGCGCCCTGCAGACATGTTAACCAGATGCAAAAAGGTGCGTTTGCCGAGGCGCTGATGCGGGTCCGGCGCGTCTGAACGCAAGAGCAGGGCCGGGCTGTTGATGCCGCCGCCCGCCAGCACGTAATGCCGGGCCTTGACCGTGATTTTGCGTCCGGTCGGCGCGACGCAGCGCTCATCCATCGCCACACATTGCAGGCCGGTGATTTTGTCGCCGCTGATCAACAATTTTTCCGCGCGGGCCAGGTACAGCAGCTCGCCGCCCTTTTCCAGGGTCGCCGGAATGGTGGTGACCATCATCGATTGCTTGGCATTGGTCGGGCAGCCCATGCCGCAATAGCCAAGGTTCCAGCAGCCACGGACGTTGCGCGGGATCACGTGCCAGCTGTAGCCGAGTTGTTCACAGCCCTTGCGGATCACGTCGTTGTTGGCATTGGGCGGGACCCTCCATGGCGCGACGCCGAGGCGCTGTTCCATTTTCTCGAACCACGGCGCCATCTCGGCCGGGCTGTGGCCTTTGACGTTGTGCTCTTTCGCCCAGTGTTCGAGGGTTGGCTCGGGTGTGCGGAAGCTCGATGTCCAGTTGATCAGCGTGGTGCCGCCCACCGCACGGCCCTGGAGGATAGTGATCGCGCCGTCCTTGCTCATGCGGCCGATGCCTTCCTGATAGAGGCTGCTGTAGGCCTGGTCTTCAAGCATTTTGAAGTCGGAACTGGTCTTGAGCGGGCCTTCTTCGATCAGCAGCACTTTGTAACCGGCGGCGCTGAGGATCTCCGCCGTGGTGCCGCCTCCGGCGCCGCTGCCGATGATGGCCACGTCGGTTTGCAGCGTCAGGTCGTCGGTCAGTTGTGCGCCGTTGTAGGTTTTCCAGCCACGGGCAAGGCCTTCGCGGAACGGGTCGGGTACGGGCATTGATCAGGTTCTCTTGTTCTTGTTGTTCTGGCGGGCCCCTTCGCGAGCAAGCTCGCTCCCACAGGAGGAATGCGGTGCATGTGTGGGAGCGAGCCTGCTCGCGAAGGACGCGACTCGGTTTCAAACAGTCGGCGGGCCGGGGTAGCCGCAATGCGCCCATGACTCGGCGCGGGTGTACCAGGCCATCATCACCATTTGCTGCAATGAGCTATGGCCCATGCGCAGCAGGCTCAATGAACTGTTCTGCCAACGTTCGAGGAAGTGACGCATTGCCTCGGGGCTGGCGTTTTCCCAACTGCCCCAGATGCCGGTGAGCGGCCCGCGGGTAACGGCCATGCCGAGCACGTCGAACAGTTGTCGGGTGAGTTTGAGCATCTCCGGCGACAGGTGATCGAGGCTGAAGTCCAGCGACTTCAGAGTGCCATCCACCGCACCGGGCATTTTCTCGGTGGTCACGGCGCCTTCGAGCATCACCTGAATCAGTGCACGCAGGAACAGCAGGTCGCCATCACGCAAAGTGACGAAGCCATTGGCCGCGATACTCGATGAGCAACCACTGAGGCTGGCGCCAAGGCCGGCGGTGGCGAGGAACGCAGTGGCACCGAGGCTGAATTTCAGCAGGCCACGGCGCGACAGGGCAGGTGTTTCGGTCAGGCTTGGGTGCATTGTTGTTATTACCCGGCGGTGACGACGATTAGCGGATGAACAGCTTCTGGATCAGTTTCTGGATCGATTTGCCGTACGGCGGATAGATCAACTTCGCGGCGTTGAAGCGCTGTTTGATCAGTACGCCCTTGGCCTTGCTGAAAGTCAGGAAGCCTTCGTGGCCGTGATAGTGGCCCATGCCCGACGGGCCGATGCCGCCGAATGGCATGTCGTCCTGGGCCACGTGCAACAAGGTGTCGTTCAGGCATACGCCGCCGGAGTGGGTTTCGTGCAGCACGCGGTTCTGTTCGCGCTTGTCGTAGCCGAAGTAGTAAAGCGCCAGAGGACGCGGGCGCTGATTGATGTAGGCAAACGCCTGATCGAGATCCTGATACGGCACGATCGGCAGCAGCGGGCCGAAGATTTCATCCTGCATCACGGTCATTTCATCGGTGACGTTCAGCAGCAGGCTGTGCGGCATGCGCCGGCCCTGGCCTTGTTCGAACAGCGGAATCAGCAGCGCGCCCTTGCTCGTGGCGTCGCTGACATAACTGTTGAGCCGGGCCAGTTGGCGCTCGTTAATGATCGCGGTGTAGTCCGGGTTGTCGGCGAGGGTCGGATAGAAATTGTTCACTACCTGGCGATAGGCTTCGACGAACGCTCCGACACGGTCTTGCGGTACCAGCACGTAATCGGGCGCGACGCAGGTCTGGCCGGCGTTGAGGGTTTTACCGAAGGCGATGCGTTCGGCGGCGTCCTTGAGCGGTACGTCGCCGGAGACAATGGCCGGGGACTTGCCGCCCAGTTCGAGGGTCACCGGGGTCAGGTTTTCCGCCGCCGCGCGCATCACGTGCTTGCCGATGCTGGTGGCGCCGGTGAACAGCAGGTGATCAAAGCGCAAACGGGAGAACGCCACGCCGATGTCGGCCTCGCCGAGCACCACGCAGACCAGGTCTTCGGGGAAAATTCGTCCCAGCAGGGTTTTGAGCAACTGGCCGGTGGCCGGAGTCGATTCGCTGAGTTTGAGCATCACCCGGTTGCCCGCCGCGAGCGCACCGACCAATGGGCCGATGGCCAGATACAACGGGTAGTTCCACGGGACGATGATACCGACCACGCCGAGCGGCTGGTACACGACTTTCGCTGACGCCGGCTGAAAGGCCATGCCGACTTTGCGCCGCGACGACTTCATCCAGCCCTTGAGATGGCGGCTGGCGTAATGGATACCGTGCAGGCTGGGCATCAGCTCGGCAAGCAGGGTTTCATCGGCGCTGCGATGACTGAAATCTGCGCTGATGGCGTCGATCAAGGCCTGGCGCTCATTGCTGAGCATGTCGCGCAACGCTTTGAGCCATTGCTGACGCTGGGCCGCCGGCGGCATCGGGTTGGCTGTGTAGGCGGCGCGCTGTGCCGCGAACAGCTGATCCAGCTCTTCCAGGGGCTGTTGCAGCGTTTGCAGATAAGCAATGTCGGCAGTCATCGTCGGCTCCGGATTTATTGTAGTGAGGACTTTTTAGAGTCTAAGCTCTAGAAAGTCAAATGACTTCCCGACACAGCTTTGTTTTATCCAATTCCGGTTAGGTCGTAAGATGCCCCTCACCGCACTCTGAATTAAAGCTCAAGCCATGGCCCCACGAATAAAAACCAGCGAGCGCATCGTGCAGAACAGCCTCGAACTGTTCAATCAGCAGGGCGAGCGCAGCATCAGCACCAATCACATTGCCGCGCACATGGAGATTTCTCCGGGCAATCTGTACTACCACTTCCCCAACAAGCAGGCGATCATCGCTGTGTTGTTCAGTGAGTACGAAAGCCTGGTCGACAGCTTTTTGCGCCCGCCGCAGGGGCGTGCCGCCACCGTCGAAGACAAGCGCTATTACCTCAAGGAGCTGCTGTCGGCGATGTGGGGCTACCGCTTTCTGCATCGGGATCTGGAACACCTGCTCGACAGTGACCCGGACCTGGCCGCGCGCTACCGGCGTTTTTCCCAGCGCTGTGTGATCCAGGGCATGGCGATCTACGAGGGCTTTGTCGCCGCCGGCATTCTCAAGATGGATCGGGTACAGATCGAGTCCCTGACGATCAATGCCTGGATCATCCTCACCTCGTGGGTGCGTTTTCTGTGCACCACCCGGGAAAACTCCAACCACCTCAGCGAGCAGGCCATCAAACGTGGCGTCTATCAGGTGCTGGTGCTGGAAGCCGGGTTCGTCACCGATCAGGCCCGCGAAGAGGTGAATGCCTTGTTCGACGAGTTCTACGTACCGCTGGCCCAGGCCCTCGAGGAAGGGCGGTAACCCATTTCGAAGTCGCTCACAGGAGTCCGTCATGCCGATTGCGCAACTGCTCAGCCCGACCGCACTGGATGCCCGCAAGGAGCAGCCGGGGCTGGTGATTCTCGATTGTCGTTTTGCCCTCGAAGACCCGGACTACGGGCAGCGCAGCTATGCCGAAGGGCACATCGCCGGCGCCCGCTTCGCTGACCTTGAGCGTGACCTGAGTGGCAAAGTGGTCAAAGGCGTGACCGGGCGTCACCCGTTGCCCGAGCCGGCGGCATTGATCGAGCGTCTGCAGGCGTGGGGCATCAATGTCGACAGCGACGTGGTTTTGTACGACGACGGCCCTGGTGCCTATGCGGCCCGCGCCTGGTGGTTGCTGGCGTGGCTGGGCAAGCGCGACGGCGTGTACATTCTCGACGGCGGCCTCAAGGCCTGGCACGCGGCGGGTCAACCGCTGAGCCTGGATGCGCCGTCGGTCAGCCGGGGCAACTTCAGTGGTCAGCCGGACATGAAACTGCTGCTGAGCGCCGAGCAATTGTACCAGCGCCTTGCTCAGCCGTCGCTGACATTGCTCGATGCCCGGGCCTTGCCGCGCTTCAAGGGTGAGGTGGAACCGATCGATCCGATTGCCGGGCACATTCCCGGGGCGCAATGCGCGGCGTTTACCGAGAACCTCGGCAGCGACGGGCGCTTCCTGCCAGCGGAGCAGCTCAAGCAGCGTTTCGCGGCGAAACTCGGCGAGCGTTCGCCAACGGACCTGGTCGCTTATTGCGGTTCCGGGGTGACGGCGTGTCATAACCTGTTTGCGTTGTGCCTGGCGGGGTATCCGCTGGGTTCGCTGTATGCCGGGTCGTGGAGTGAGTGGATCAACGAGCCTTCCAGAGGTATAGCCACGGGCGAATAACAGCAAAAGATCGCAGCCTGCGGCAGCTCCTACAGGGGCTGGCGTGCCGCAGGCCGCGATCTTTTAGCGTTCCACGCGGGCACTGCGATACGCCGCCGGCCCAACCCCGTAAACCTGCTTGAACTGTCGGCTGAGATGACTCTGATCGGCAAAGCCCAGTTGCATGGCGACTTCCACCGGCAGGCAACCACTCTGCAATAAACCCCGGGCAGTGGCGATGCGTTGCTGCATCAGCCAGGTGTGCGGCGGCATGCCGGTGGCGCGGCGGAAGACACGGGCGAAGTGGAAGGGCGACAGATTCACAGCGGCCGCCAGTTCTTCCAGCGATGGCGGCGCCGCCAGTTGCGCGTGCAGCAGCTCCTTGGCCATCACCACCGCGCGATGCTCCTTGCCCGGTTTGCCGTTGATCTGCACCGCTGCATGCCGCTGCAACAGCAGCATCATCATTTCGCGCCACACCGTCTGCTGTTGCAGCGCGGTGGCCGGGCTTTCCAGCAAGCGATGCAACTGACAGAAACCGTTGACCAGATCCGGGTCGCGGTACAGCGTCGCGCCAAACGCCGGCATCGGCGCGCAGGGCAATTCCAGTTCCTCGAGCAAGGACACGATCTGTCCGGTATCGGGATAAAAGGCCCGGTACAGCCAGCCGTCCTCGGTGCCCTTGTGCCCGGTGTGCAATTCGTCCGGATTGATCAGCACCAGCGTGCCGCTGCCGGCCAGGTGTTCGGCGCCGCGATAGCGATAACGCTGGGCGCCGGCCATGATCATGCCGATCACATAACCGTCGTGGACGTGCGGGGCGAAGCGATGCTCGATGTAGCGCGCCGACAGCAACTCGACCCCGGCCAGCGGCGCGGTTTGCCAGAAGCGGATCGACTCGCCCTGATCGCTCACGACGTCACACGGGCCAGCCATTGCGGGATGCGCCGTTCCAGGTAGTAGCCGGGCTGGCGGAACGTGCCATCGACAAAGCCGACGTGCCCGCCCTTGGCCTGCAATTCGAACTGGGTGCTGGCGGACAGTTCTTCGGCCGTCGGCAGGCTGTGGGGGAATACGAACGGATCGTCAGCGGCCTGAATGATCAGGGTCGGGGTGCGGATTTCACCGAGAAAGTAGCGACTCGATGCTCGCCGATAGTAATCCTCGGCATCGTTGAAACCGTGCAGCGGCGCGGTGACTCGGCCATCGAAGTCCCAGAAGGTGCGCATGTTCTCCAGCGAACCGAGCGCCGCCAGGGCTGCCAGGCCATCCTCACGCCCGTCATGCTGGAACTGGCGCTGCTTGTTCTTGATGTAGGCGACCATCTCGCGCATGAAGTGTGCTTGATAGACCTTGGAGAAACCCTGGCCAATGCGGTCGGCACACTGATCAAGACGAAACGGCACCGACACCGCCACCGCACCGAGCACGCCGCTGTCGCTGCCGGTCTCGCCCAGATGCTTGAGCAACACGTTGCCGCCCAATGAATAGCCGACCGCATACAGCGGCGCCAGCGGGCGCTTGGCCCGCAAGTGTTTGATGGCCTCGGCGAGGTCTTCGCTGGCACCGGAGTGGTAACTGCGCGGCAGCAGGTTGGGTTCGCCAGAGCAACCGCGCCAGTTCAGCGCGACGCTGGCCCAGCCTCGGGCGGCGAGCGCGGCCTGGATCCCGGCGACGTAAGGCGAATTGGATGAACCGGTCAGCCCATGCAGCACCAGCACCAGCGGCGCCTCGGCGCTGTGCGGGCCATGCCAGTCGAGATCGAGAAAATCCCCGTCGTCCAGCCACAGGCGTTCCCGCTCGCGATCAAGGTGGACGGTTTTGCGCCACAGCGGCCCCCACAAGGTTTGCAGGTGCGGATTGCCGAGGCCGAAGGCGGGGGTGAAGCGTTCAGTTTCCAGAGGACACACACCTTTTGTGGCGAGGGAGCTTGCTCCCGTTGGGGCGCGAAGCGGCCCTTTTTGGGGACTGCTGCGCAGTCCAGCGGGAGCAAGCTCCCTCGCCACAGGGTTGTTCAATATGTTCAGTTAACGGCCATACGTTGCCACAACGCGTAGTACACCCGCCCGGATTTCTGCTCGCGGTGCAGGCGCCAGTTGCCCGGCAGGCCCAACGTCGATGGCGCGGTCTCGCTTTCAGTGTAGATCCACGAATCCGGCGCCAGCCATTGGCGCTCTTCGAGCAAAGTGCAGACCGCTGGCAGCAGGTTCTGGTTGAACGGCGGATCGAGAAATACCAGATCGAACGGCGTGGCCACCTGGGTTTCCAGATAACGCAGCGCGTCGGCGGTCTGCACCTGGCCGTTGGTACAGCGCAGGGTGCCGAGGTGTTCCTTCAGGCTCGACACGGCAACGTGGCTGGCATCCAGCGCTTGACCCATGGCCGCGCCACGCGACAGGGCTTCAAGAAACAGCGCGCCGCTGCCGGCGAACGGATCCAGCACCTTGGCTCCGGCCACATACGGCGCGAGCCAGTTGAACAGGGTTTCGCGCACGCGGTCCGGCGTCGGGCGCAGACCCGGCGCATCGGGGAAGCTCAGTTTGCGGCTGCGCCATTCGCCGCCGATGATGCGCAGCTGGTTCACACCGTTGTGAACGTTCTGCGCAGGTTTTTTAGGGCGAGTAGCCATTAATGCTCCGGAACCCCGAGCGGTTGCTCGGCAGGTTTATCAGATGGGGCCGGTAACGGCTTTTGCGGCACGGTCGGGCCAGCGCTGACGATGACCAGTTTGTCCGTGCTCAGGTGTTTGTTCATCGCGTCTTTGACCTGCTCGACAGTCAGGCTCTGGGACTGACGCATGAAGTCATCCAGATAGCTCAGCGGCAGATTATAGAAGCCCATGGCGCCCAGTTGGCCGACGATATCGGCGTTGCTTGCGGTGGACAGCGGGAAGCTGCCGGCCAGCTCGCGTTTGGCGTCGTCGAGTTCTTTCTGGGTCGGGCCGCTCTTCAGGTAATCGGCGAGCACGTCCTGCACCAGTTTCAGCGTGCCTTCGCTCATTTCCGCGCGGGTCTGCAGGTTGATCATGAACGGGCCGCGAGCCTGCATCGGGCTGAACCCGGAATACACGCCGTAGGTCAGGCCGCGCTTCTCGCGCACTTCGCTCATCAGCCGGGTGCCGAAACCGCCACCACCGAGGATCTGGTTGCCCATCGACAGCGCCGCGTAATCCGGGTCGTCACGGTCGATGCCCAGCTGTGCGAGCAGCAGGTTGGTTTGCTTGGACGGGAACTCGATGTGATTGACGCTGGCTTTCGGTTCCTGCGGCTGGGCGATTTTCGCCAACGCCGGGCCTTTCGGCAGGGCGCCGGAGACCTGATTGGCAATCGCCTCCGCCTCGGCGCGCGACAGGTCACCGACCAGCGCGATCACCACGTTGCCCGCCGCGTAGGCCTTGGCGTGGAACTCACGCAGTTGCGCCAGAGTGATCTTCGGCACGCTCTGCGGGTTGCCGTCGCTGGAATGCGCGTAAGGGTGGTCGCCGTACAAGCGCTTCATCAGCTCAAGGCTGGCGAGTTTGCCGGGGTTCTGTTTCTGGTATTCGAAACCGGCGAGCATCTGATTCTTGATGCGCGCGAAGGAGTCGGTCGGGAACGTGGGTTTGCCCACTACTTCGGAGAACAGCTTGAGCGCTGGCTCGCGCTTGTCGGCGGCACTCAGACTGCGCAGCGACGCCAGCGCCATGTCCTTGTAGGCACCGTTGCCGAAATCCGCGCCAAGGCTTTCGAAGCCTTGGGCGATGGCGCCGACGTCCTTGCCCGCCACACCTTCGTTGAGCATGGCATTGGTCAGGACTGCCAGGCCCGGCGCATTGCCGTCCTGGCTGCTGCCAGCGGCGAAGATCAGGCGCATGTCGAACATCGGCAGCTCATGGGCTTCGACGAACAGCACCTTGGCGCCTTCGGTGGTGTTCCAGGTTTGCACGTCGAGCTTGCGGCTGGCCGGGGCCTTGCCGTCGAGTTCGGCCAGCGATTGCAGCTTCTGGCTGGTCTTGGCGTTATCCAGCGCTTCGCTGGCGTCGGTTTTAACTCCGGGCATCAGATAGAACGCGGCAGAGCCGATCACGGCAATAGCGATCAAACCGAGCAGCAGGCGTGGGGATTTGCGCTCACTCATGAGTCGTCTCCAGTGGCAGGACATGGGCGACGCTGAGACGTTCGCGGGTGAAATACAGCTTGGCGGCGTTCTGGATGTCTTGCGGGGTCACGCTTTCCAGATCGGCGAGTTCGGTGTCCATCAACTTCCACGACAGACCGACCGTTTCCAGTTGACCGATCGCGGTGGCCTGGCTGGTGATCGAATCACGTTCGAACACCAGGCCGGCGATGACCTGTGCCCGCACGCGCTCGAGTTCTTCGGCGGACGGTGCGGTGGTTTTCAGTTGTTCCAGCAGTTTCCACAGACCGGCTTCAGCTTGCGCCATGGTCTTGTTCTTCTGGGTGTTCGGCGTTGCCGACAGGGTGAACAGGCTGTCGCCACGGGTGTAGGCGTCGTAGCTCGACGAACCGCCGGAAACCAGCTCTTCGCCGCGCTCCAGTTGCGTCGGGATGCGCCCGCTGTAGCCGCCGTCGAGCAGCGCCGAGATCAGGCGCAGGGCGTTGACCGAGCGCTTGTCTTCAGCGGTGGCGATGCTGGGCACGTTGAAGCCGAGCATCAGGCTGGGCAGTTGGGTCTGCACATGCAGGGTGATCTGGCGCTCACCCGGCTCGGCCAGTTCCAGCGGTTTCTTTGCTGGCGGCACGTCGCGCCTGGCAATCGGTCCGAAATAACGCTGGGCGAGGGTTTTCACTTCATCGGGGGTGACGTCGCCGACCACCACCAGCGTGGCATTGTTCGGCACATACCAGGATTGATACCAGTGACGCAGCTCCTCAACCTTCATCCGGTCAAGGTCCGCCATCCAGCCAATGGTCGGCGTGTGGTAGCCGCTGGCCGGGTAGGCCATCGCCTTGTAGCGCTCGTAGGCCTTGGACATCGGCTTGTCGTCGGTGCGCAGGCGGCGCTCTTCCTTGATGACTTCGATTTCCTTGGCGAACTCGTCGGCCGGCAGGCGCAGATTGGCCATGCGGTCGGCTTCCAGTTCAAACGCTACGCCCAGACGGTCGCGGGCCAGCACCTGGTAATAGGCGGTGAAGTCGTCACTGGTGAAGGCGTTTTCTTCGGCGCCCAGGTCGCGCAGGATCAGCGATGCTTCGCCGGGGCCGACTTTCTCGCTGCCCTTGAACATCATGTGCTCGAGCGCGTGGGACAGACCGGTCTGGCCCGGGGTTTCGTAGCTGGAGCCGACCTTGTACCAGACCTGCGACACCACGACTGGCGCGCGATGGTCTTCGCGCACGACGACCTTCAGGCCGTTGTCGAGGGTGAATTCGTGGGTCGGTTGCGGGTCGGCCGCCAGGGCCGAAAGGGGCAGGCAGACTGTGCTGAGCAGCAGGCCTGCAGCGCGGCGGGCTAGAGCATTCATTCGTTTTTTAACCTGTTGGGCTGCCCGCTTGGTCTTAGCGTCGGCGGGCGAGAGGGTGCTAGGATACTGATCCGTTTTACCGGCGACCACGCCTATCAGGTTTTCACGCCTGATGCGGTTGTATAGGTTGGCGGCAGAAAGCTGCGGTTTATCGACTAGACTTCGCTTTTTCGCCGATTTTGCCGGTTGAGTCCTTCGTTAATACGAATCTTTGGGGTGCCGCTGGCGCCTCGACAAAATGTTGCGCGTGAACAAGCTGGATGAAACACAGTCTGTTCTGCATCGAATATTTATTTGCCGGGGCGCCCTTATGGCGCGTCGCTACCGTGAGATAGCCGTCCTCCATGTTTGGTTCCAACGACGACAAGAAGACCCCAGCTGCGGCTGGCGAGAAGAAAAGCCTGTTCGGATGGCTGCGTAAGAAACCGCAGGAACCCGTCGTCGAACAGCCGCCCGTGATTCCTGAACCGGCTTCGACGCCAGCGCCTGCCATAGAAGAAGAGTCGGCGCCGATCGTGCTGCCGATTGCCGAGCCGGTGCTGCAACCGGTTGAGCCAGAGCCGCAACCTGAAACCCCGGCGGCGGCCGAGTTGCCCCTGACCCCGGCGGCCGAGCCGTGGCTGACCTTGCCGGTGGCGGAAGAGCCGGTGGCGTTGGTCGAAGAGGCCGCGCCGCATGTGACGCCGCCGATTCCGGCGCCCGCCGCGTTCGTCCCTGAAGTCGCTCCGGCGCCAGTGGTTGAGCCGGTTGTCGAGCCGGCACCGGTTGTTCCCGAACCCGTGGCCCCGGTGGTCGTCGCCCCTGTTGCGCCGGTCGTTCAGCAGCCTGCACCTGCACCGGTCGTCGCTGCTCCGGTGGTGCCGGTAGACGTGGTTGCTGAAACGCCAGTGGAAGCCCCGCGCAGCGAAGAAACCAAAGTCGGCTTTTTCGCCCGCCTCAAGCAAGGCCTGTCGAAAACCAGCGCCAGCATCGGCGAGGGCATGGCCAGCCTGTTTCTCGGCCGTAAAACCATTGATGACGATTTGCTCGATGAGCTGGAAACCCGTCTGCTGACCGCCGACGTCGGTGTCGAAGCCACCACGCAGATCATCCAGCGCTTGACCCAGAAGGTCGCCCGCAAAGAACTGGCCGACGCCGACGCGCTGTACAAGTCGCTGCAGGCCGAGCTGGCGGCGATGCTGAAACCGGTCGAACAGCCGCTGAAAATCGCGTCGCAGACCAAGCCGTTCGTGATTCTGGTGGTGGGCGTCAACGGCGCCGGCAAGACCACCACCATCGGCAAGCTGGCGAAGAAGCTGCAGCTGGAAGGCAAGAAAGTCATGCTCGCCGCCGGTGATACCTTCCGCGCCGCTGCCGTTGAGCAGTTGCAGGTCTGGGGCGAGCGCAACAAGATCCCGGTGATCGCCCAGCACACCGGTGCTGACTCCGCGTCGGTGATCTTCGACGCCGTGCAGGCCGCCAAGGCCCGTGGCATTGACGTGCTGATCGCCGACACCGCCGGTCGTCTGCACACCAAAGACAACCTGATGGAAGAGTTGAAGAAAGTTCGCCGGGTGATCGGCAAGCTCGACGCCGACGCGCCGCACGAAGTGTTGCTGGTGCTCGACGCTGGCACCGGTCAGAACGCCATCAACCAGGCCAAGCAATTCAACCAGACCGTCGAACTGACCGGCCTGGCGCTGACCAAGCTCGACGGCACCGCCAAGGGCGGGGTGATTTTCGCCCTGGCCAAGCAGTTTGGCCTGCCAATCCGCTACATCGGTGTCGGTGAAGGCATTGACGATCTGCGTACCTTTGAAGCCGAACCCTTTGTCCAGGCGCTGTTTGCCGAGCGGGAGCGTTCATGATTCGTTTCGAACAGGTCGGTAAACGCTACCCGAACGGTCACGTCGGCTTGCATGAGCTGAGCTTTCGAGTCCGTCGTGGCGAGTTTCTGTTTGTCACCGGTCACTCCGGTGCCGGTAAATCCACACTGTTGCGCCTGCTGCTGGCGATGGAGCGTCCGACCAGCGGCAAACTGCTGCTGGCCGGGCAAGACCTGAGCACCATCAGCAATGCGCAGATTCCGTTCCTGCGCCGGCAGATCGGCGTGGTGTTCCAGAATCACCAGTTGCTGTTCGATCGCACGGTGTTCAACAACGTCGCGCTGCCGCTGCAGATTCTCGGGCTGTCCAAGGCCGAGATCGCCAAGCGCGTCGATTCGGCGCTGGAGCGCGTGGCGCTGTCGGATAAAACCGATCTGTACCCCGGCGACCTGTCCACTGGTCAGCAACAGCGCGTCGGCATTGCCCGCGCCATCGTTCACCGTCCGGCGCTGCTGCTGGCGGACGAACCGACCGGTAACCTCGACCCGCGTCTGGCGGCCGAGATCATGGGCGTGTTCGAAGATATCAACCGACTGGGCACCAGCGTGCTGATCGCCAGTCACGACCTGGCCCTGATTGCGCGCATGCGGCACCGCATGCTGACCCTGCAGCGCGGCCGCTTGATTGGCGACGGGGAGGCCGGCGTATGAGTGCGACACGCAGTCCGAAGGTTTCCGAGCGCGTGGCCCCGAAGGCCGCCGACCCGCAACCGCCGAAGAAGAAAAAACACGACGATGACGACGGCCCGGACTTTTCCACGCTGTTGCGCTCGTGGATCGAAAGTCACCGTGCCAGCCTGCTCGACAGCCTGCGTCGCCTTGGCAAGCAGCCGATCGGCAGCTTCTTCACCTGCATGGTGATGGCCGTGGCGCTGAGCTTGCCGATGGGGCTGTCGCTGCTGATCAATAACGTCGAGCGTCTCGGCGGTTCGTGGCAGCGGGCGGCGCAGATTTCGCTGTATCTGCAACTGGATGCCACGCCCGCGCAGGGCGAATCGTTGCGCGAGCAGATCAAAGGCATGCCCGGCGTTGCTGATGCCGAATATGTCGGCCGTGACCAGGCGCTGGAAGAGTTTCAACAGCAGTCCGGTCTGGGCGAAGCCCTGCGCGAGTTGCCGGAGAACCCGCTGCCGGGCGTGGTGCTGGTGACCCCGAACGAGGTCGACAAGCCGACCCTGGAAGCATTAAGACAAAAACTTTCCGAGCTGCCCAAGGTACAACAGGCGCAACTTGATCTAGTCTGGGTCGAGCGTCTGGCTGCGATCCTCAAGCTCGGTGATCGTTTTGTCTTCGGTCTGACGGTGCTTCTGGTTTCTGCATTACTTTTGGTGATAGGCAATACCATTCGTCTTCATATTGAAAACCGCCGCACAGAGATAGAAGTGATTAAACTCGTCGGCGGCACTGACAGCTATGTGCGTCGTCCCTTCCTCTATATGGGCGCGTTGTATGGCTTCGGTGCAGGTGTTCTGTCCTGGGGTGTGCTGGCGTTCGGCCTGAACTGGCTGAACGACGCGGTGGTTGGACTGGCCGGCTTGTACGGCAGTGATTTCGCGCTGGCCGGAGTGCCAGTTGCCGACGGTCTGTCGCTCTTGCTTGGCGCGGTGCTGTTGGGTTATATCGGTGCATGGATTGCAGTCGCACGTCATCTCAGGGAGCTGGCGCCGAAGTAGAATCTTTTTTGCGCGTGATTGACCTTGCGGTTTTTTTGGGAACTTGTACTTGAATTCCCGGTCAATTTTTCGCAGTGCCGAGAGGCACGAGTATGTAAGTGGGAGGTTTTTTCGCATGACCAATTCTTTGCAACCTGCGTACGCGTTGGTTCCGGGTGCGAACCTGGAAGCCTATGTGCACACCGTCAACAGCATTCCATTGCTGACGCCGGAGCAGGAGCGTGAACTGGCCGAGAGTCTCTACTATGAGCAGGATCTTGGGGCGGCTCGGCAGATGGTGCTCGCCCACCTGCGATTTGTCGTACACATCGCCCGCAGCTATTCCGGCTACGGTCTGGCTCAGGCTGACCTGATCCAGGAAGGCAACGTCGGCCTGATGAAGGCTGTTAAACGCTTCAACCCGGAAATGGGTGTGCGTCTGGTGTCGTTCGCCGTGCACTGGATCAAGGCGGAAATTCACGAGTTCATCCTGCGCAATTGGCGCATTGTGAAAGTCGCGACCACCAAGGCCCAGCGCAAGTTGTTCTTCAACCTGCGCAGCCAGAAGAAACGTCTGGCGTGGCTGAACAACGAGGAAGTCCACCGTGTGGCGGAAAGCCTCGGCGTCGAACCGCGTGAAGTGCGCGAGATGGAAAGTCGCCTGACCGGCCATGACATGGCCTTCGACCCGGCTGCAGAAGCTGACGACGACAGTGCTTTCCAGTCGCCGGCCAACTACCTGGAAGACCACCGGTACGACCCGGCGCGTCAACTGGAAGATGCCGACTGGAGCGACAACTCCAACCACAACCTGCACGAAGCGCTGGAAGTGCTGGACGAACGTAGCCGCGACATTCTCTACCAGCGCTGGCTGGCAGAGGAGAAAGCCACGCTGCACGACCTGGCGCAGAAGTACAACGTATCGGCCGAGCGGATCCGTCAGCTCGAGAAGAGCGCGATGAACAAGCTCAAGTTGTCGATCGCCGCGTAACCGGCGCTCAGGCAAACAAAAACGCCCCGATCAGCGATGATCGGGGCGTTTTTTTATGCGCATATGTCAGGGCGGCATTAATCCCTGTGGGAGCTGGCTTGCCAGCGATGGCGTCGGGTCAGTCATGTAGATGGTGGCTGAACTACCGCTATCGCGGGCAAGCCCGCTCCCACAGGGATTTTCAGTGTCTATAAGAACAGTGAGGGCTATCGCGCCCAAGGCGCCCGGCGCGAATCATCCAGCCCCAGCAAATAACTGGTCCCGCCCAACTGGCTCATCTGCTGCCGAATCCACCCGGCCCGGCGCGATACATAAGCCGTCGGATGGCTCGCACTCCACACTCGCGGGTTGGGCAGTACTGCTGCCAGATAACTTGCCTGCTGACGCGACAGTGACTTGGCGCTCACGCCGAAGTGATGGCGTGCCGCCGCTTCGGCACCAAACACTCCGTCATCCCACTCGACGCTGTTGAGATAAACCTCAAGAATCCGCTGTTTGGGCCAGAACACTTCGATCAATGCGGTAAACCAGGCCTCCAGGCCTTTGCGCAGATAGCTGCGCCCCGACCACAGGAACAGGTTCTTCGACACTTGCTGGCTCAGGGTGCTGGCGCCGCGAATCGAACCGCCCAATTCGTTGTGGGCCAATGCGGCCTGGATCGCGCCGAAGTCAAAGCCCCAGTGCTCGGGAAACTTCTGGTCTTCGCCGGCCATGACCGCGACCTTGAGATCGTCGGAGATCTCGTCCCACGGTTTCCAGGTGCGCTGCAGGTCAATCGGCTCGCCGTCGACCCAGGATTCAACCTTGCGCTCGACCATCAGCGCTGTGCCTGGCGGCGGCACGAAGCGAAACAGCAACACCAGCAATACACTGCCGCCCGCGAACCAGAGCAGGGCCTTCGTGAGACGACGCAAAAGTGAACGCAGCATAGAGATGGCTTGGCCGAACCGATGGAGCGGGCCATTATACAGACCCTGCCGAACGAGTCTGACTGGAGTTCCACATGCTGCGTGGCTTTCTGATGCTGGCCGCTTTCTTTGGTTTCACCGGTGTGGGCCTTGGCGCCTTCGCCGCCCATGGCCTGAAAAACCGCCTGACCCCCGAGTATCTGGCGATTTTCCACACTGGTGTGACCTATCAGCTGGTGCACGCTTTGGCGTTGTTTGGTGTTGCACTGTTGGCCTCGCAGATTCAGGGGCGTCTCGTCGCTTGGGCGGGGGCATCGTTCGCCGTCGGCATCCTGCTGTTCTCCGGCAGCCTGTATGTGCTGACCACCACAGGTATCAGCAAGCTCGGCATCATCACCCCGTTCGGCGGGCTGGCGTTTCTGGTCGGCTGGCTGTGCCTTGGGCTTGCCGCCTGGCGCCTGCAGTAAACCGCTTGACGCTTGGTGCTGACCTTTAGGTCATGATCGGGCTAGAATGCCACCCCCTAAAAATGATGGCGGCCTGGCGCATGCGCATTCAGTTGAACGGCGAATCCCTTGAACTGCCCGACGGTGAAACCGTTGCGGCCCTGATTGCCCGTATGGACCTGACCGGTCGCCGGGTGGCAGTCGAACTCAATCTGGATATCGTCCCGCGCAGTCAGCATGCCGACACCGTTCTCAATGACGGCGACCATGTTGAAGTGGTGCACGCCATCGGCGGCGGCTAGTCGCCCGGCCCGCAAGGGCACAGAATTCTGCAAGACCCTCACCCCTAAAGAGGATTCCCCATGAGCATCGTTCGTAGCGACAAGCCTTTCGTCCTGGCCGGTCGTACTTACCAGTCGCGTTTGCTGGTCGGTACCGGCAAGTACCGTGACATGGAAGAAACCCGCCAGGCCATCGAAGCCTCGGGTGCCGAGATCGTCACCTTCGCTGTGCGCCGTACCAACCTGGGCCAGATCGAAGGCGAGCCGAACCTGCTCGACGTGCTGTCGCCGGATCGCTACACCTTCCTGCCGAACACCGCCGGTTGCTACGACGCTATCGAAGCCGTGCGCACCTGCCGCCTGGCCCGTGAGCTGCTCGACGGCCACAACCTGGTGAAGCTGGAAGTGCTGGCCGATCAGAAAACCCTGTTCCCCAACGTGATCGAAACCCTCAAGGCCGCGGAAACGCTGGTCAAGGAGGGCTTCGACGTGATGGTGTACACCAGTGATGACCCGATCATCGCCCGGCAACTGGCGGAAATCGGCTGCATCGCGGTCATGCCGCTGGCCGGTCTGATCGGTTCCGGTCTGGGGATCTGCAACCCGTACAACCTGCAGATCATCCTCGAAGAAGCGAAAATTCCGGTACTGGTGGATGCCGGTGTCGGTACCGCTTCCGACGCCACCATCGCCATGGAACTGGGCTGTGACGCGGTGCTGATGAACTCGGCCATCGCCCATGCCCAGCAACCGGTGATGATGGCCCAAGCCATGCAACACGCGATCGTCGCGGGCCGTCTGGCCTACCTCGCCGGCCGCATGCCGAAAAAACTCTATGCCAGCGCCTCTTCGCCGCTGGATGGTCTGATCAAGTAAGAGCCATTGATGACTGAATCGAACGACACGCCTCTCCAGACGGAAGAGGGCGACGAGCGCCAACACCGCCGCATCAAGAGCTTCGTGATGCGCGCGGGGCGCATGACCGAAGGCCAGCAACGTGGTCTGGACCAGGGCGCGCCGCTGTACGTGCTGCCGCTGGCCGACGCGCCGGTGGATTACGATCAGGTGTTCGGCCGTTCGGCGCCGCGCTCGCTGGAGATCGGTTTCGGCATGGGCCATTCGTTGCTGGAAATGGCCGCAGCGGCACCGGATCAGGACTTCATCGGTGTGGAAGTGCACCGTCCGGGTGTTGGCGCGCTGCTCAATGGCGTGCTGACTCAGGGCCTGACCAACCTGCGGGTCTACGATTGCGACGCGATCGAAGTGCTCAACCGCTGCATTGCCGACAACAGCCTCGATCGACTGATGCTGTTCTTCCCGGATCCATGGCACAAGAGCCGTCACCATAAGCGTCGCATCGTTCAGGCGTCCTTCGCCGAACTGGTGCGCAGTAAGCTGAAGGTTGGCGGCATCCTGCACATGGCCACCGACTGGGAGCCGTACGCCGAGTACATGCTGGAAGTGATGAACGTCGCCCCGGGCTACCGCAACCTCGCCGAAGACGGCAAATGCGTACCGCGCCCGGCCGAGCGCCCGATCACCAAGTTCGAACGCCGCGGCGAACGTCTGGGGCATGGCGTGTGGGATCTGAAGTTCGAGAAAATCGCTTAAGCAACACGCAATAAAAACTGTGGGAGCGAGCCTGCTCGCGAAAGCGGTCTGATATTCAACGATGAGGTTGAATGTTAAGACGTCTTCGCGAGCAGGCTCGCTCCCACATTTGTTTTAGGTTCACGGTGCAAGCGGTGTAGGAGCTGCGGCACGCTGCGATCTTTTGATCTTGATTTGAAGATCAAAAGATCGCAGCGTGCCGCAGCTCCTACAGTTGTTTTGGGGGTACTGAAAGATCAGCGGCGGTCGGCGACTACGCCTATCAACACCAGCACCACCAACAACACCGGCGCCAGGCTGTAGTTGTTGAACTGGCTCAGACCCTTGACCACCCACGGTGTGGCGTAGATCAGTGCGGCGCCGCTGCCGATCACGCACAGCAGGGCCATCAGTGGTACGCGCAGGGCGCCGGCGATGCTGCCCAGGCGTTGTTCGACCCAGCCTTTGAAGTCGGCGCCGAACAGCACCAGCAGGCAGCCCACCAGCGCCAGGGCGATTTCCGAGAGGTTGCTGCGGCTCCAGCGGGATACGGTGGCGAGCAGGTCGAGTATCAAATCCATGCGTTTTCCCTTTGGACTGAAGTCAGTTCAGAAATTGTTGCAGCAAGTCGTTGAGGAACAACTGTCCGCGCTCGGTGGCCGCCAGACGTGACGGTTCGACCTGCAACAGGCCACTTTGTTCTGCCGCGGCCCGGCCTTCTGCGAGGCTTTCCAGCGGCAGGCCGGTACGCTCCGGATACAGGCGCGATTCGACGCCCGAGGTCAGGCGCAAAGCGTTCATCAGAAATTCGAACGGCATCTCGTCGTTGGTCAGCGCTTTTTCGCCAGCCTGGAAGCTCTTGGCCGGGTTGAGATAGTCCTTCGGCAAACGCGTCTTCCAGGTGCGCACAATGCGCCCGTCCGGATGGCTGAGCTTGCCGTGGGCGCCGGCGCCGATGCCGATGAAGTCGCCGAAACTCCAGTAATTGAGGTTATGCCGCGCCGGACGCCCGGGCTGGGCATAGGCCGAGACCTCGTACTGCGCGTAACCGTGTGCGGCCAGCAGCGCTTGCCCGGCCTCCTGAATGTCCCACAGCGTGTCGTCTTCCGGCAGCACCGGCGGCTGGTTCCAGAACACCGTGTTCGGCTCCAGTGTCAGCTGATACCAGGAGATGTGCGTCGGTTTCAGTTCGATGGCCTGGCGCAGGTCGCTCAAGGCATCGTCCAGCGACTGATCGGGCAGGCCGTGCATCAGGTCGAGGTTGAAGTTGTCGAACCCGGCCTGGCGTGCCATGCCCGCCGCGCGCACCGCTTCGTCGCCGTTGTGGATACGGCCGAGGGCCTCTAGTTTCTGCTGCTGGAAGCTCTGGATGCCGATCGACAGGCGATTGATCCCCAGCTTGCGATACGCGACGAACTTCTCTTGCTCGAAGGTGCCGGGGTTGGCTTCCAGGGTGATCTCGATGTCGGGCGCAAACGGGATGCGCTGCTCGACGCCTTTGAGCAACCGTCCGAGGGCTTCGGCGCTGAACAGGCTCGGCGTGCCACCCCCGAAGAAGATCGAACTGATTTCACGGCCATACACCGCGTGCAGGTCCTGATCGAGGTCAGCCAGCAACGCGTCGACGTATTCCTCTTCCGGCAGCACCGGGCTGGCGGTGTGCGAGTTGAAGTCGCAATACGGGCATTTGCGCACACACCACGGAATGTGGATGTACAGCGCCAGAGGCGGCAGCGTCGGCAGCGGCGCCCGAGGCGAGGAGGCGGCGCCGCCGATGATCAGCGACGACGCGGGGTGGCTGTCGGTCATTTCAGGCCCAGACGCTGGCGCAGCAGATCCATTGCACGGGCGCGGTGGCTGATCTGGTTCTTGTCGGCCGGGCTCAGTTCGGCGCTGGACACGTCACGTTCCGGCACCCAGAACAGCGGGTCGTAGCCAAAACCGTGCTCGCCGCTGGCGGCGGTCAGGATGCGTCCGTGCCACAGGCCTTCGCAGAGGATCGGCAGCGGATCATCGGCATGCCGCACCAGTGCCAGCACGCAGACGAACTGCGCACCGCGCTCGGCTTGTGGCACGTCTTTAAGCGCGTCGAGCAGTTTGGCGTTGTTCGCTGCATCGCCTTTGCCATCGGCATAACGCGCCGAGTAGATGCCTGGCGCGCCGCCGAGGAAATCCACCGCCAGACCCGAGTCATCTGCCAGTGCCGGCAGCCCGGAGATGCGCGCGGCATTGCGCGCCTTGAGGATCGCGTTCTCGACGAACGACAGGCCGGTTTCTTCCGGTTCGACCTTGCTCCATTCGCCGATCGAGCGCAGTTGCACCGAGTCGCCGAGCATGGCCTGGAGTTCCTTGAGTTTGCCGGCGTTATGGCTGGCCAGTACGAGTTGCGTGAGGTTCATCATTCGCCGGGAAAGAGTTCTTGGTTGAAGTTGATGGTGTTGATCTTGTCGCCGTTCTGCACCTTGATTTCAAAGGTGCGGGTTTCCTGCTGCTCCACCGGGTACTGCGCGATGTAGTAGATCGCGCCCTGTTCGGTGACCTGGCGGAAGTTCAGGGTCACGGTCTGGCTGGTCAGGTCTTTGATCGTGCCAGTGACGTTGGCGATCAGCGGTTTGCCGTCCTTGATCACCGAGACGTTGATCACGCCCTGGTTCTTGCTGCGGATCAGCTCGGATGCCTTGGCGATGTCGGGTGTCAGGAAGGTCGAGTTGAAGGTGTTGTAGTGCACGGTAATGTCACCGAACACTTCCTTGCGTTCGCCCTTGATGGCATCGGCGGCCACCGCCGAAAGGCTCAGGCAGGCGGCCAATAGCACAGTAATCAAGCGACCCATGATCGTTCTCCTCGAAATGTCGTGGTTCAGACCGCGACCCGATGATCTGCAAGCACCGGGCTGCTGACGCGGTAGATACCAATCTCACCTAACAGATTAGGCCATAGCTTACTGGCCCACCCGTGGCGGTGCTGTTGATCCACGGCAAGCCGATCAATGACCTTCGCATCACGTTCGCGGCAAAGTTCTTCAAAGTCTTCGAAGGTGCAGAAGTGAATGTTCGGCGTGTTGTACCAGGTGTACGGCAGAAATTCCGATACCGGCATGCGGCCCTTGCTCGCCAGGTACCAGCGGCAGCGCCAGTGACCGAAGTTGGGGAAGGTGATGATGCACTGACGACCGACCCGCAGCATTTCGTCGAGGATCTTGTCCGGGTAATGCACGGCTTGCAGGGCCTGGGTCATGACGACGATGTCGAAACTGTTGCTGGCGAAGTTGCCCAGCCCTTTGTCCAGATCCTGCTCGATGACGTTGATGCCCTTGGCCACGCATTCGGCGATGTTATCGGCGTCGTTTTCCAGGCCATAACCGGTGACGTTCTTGTTGTCGCGCAGCCAGGTCAGCAGTTCGCCGTCGCCGCAGCCGAGGTCGAGCACGCGGCTGCCGGCGGGGATCCATTCCTGGATGATTTCCAGATCAGCTCTCATGGCTTGTTCACACCGTAATTCGGTTCATGTAATTGCCGAACGCCTGCAAATAGCGCGGGATCGGAATCAGGAAGGCGTCGTGGCCCTGTGGCGCATCGATTTCCAGATAGCTCACGTCTTTGCGTGCCGCCATCAGCGCGTCCACCAGTTCCCGCGAGCGGGCCGGGGAGAAGCGCCAGTCGGTGGTGAATGACATCACGCAGAACTTGGCGGTGGCGTTTTCGAAAGTTTTCGCCAGGTTATCGTCGAAGTTCGCCGCCGGATCGAAGTAGTCCAGCGCCTTGGTCATCAACAAATAGGTGTTGGCATCGAAACGCCCGGAGAATTCTTCGCCCTGATAGCGCAGATAGCTTTCGACCTGGAACTCGACGCTGTGGAAGTCGTAGTTGAGCTTTTCGCTCTTCAGGCCGCGACCGAATTTTTCGCCCATCGAGTCGTCGGACAGGTAGGTGATGTGCCCGACCATGCGCGCCAGCATCAGCCCGCGCTTGGGGATCACGCCGTGTTCCTGGAACGAACCACCGTGGAATTCCGGGTCGGTGAGGATCGCCTGACGCGCGACTTCGTTGAAGGCGATGTTCTGTGCCGACAGCTTGGGCGCTGAGGCGATAGCCAGGCAGTGACGCACGCGATCCGGGTAGGTGATCGTCCACTGCAAGGCCTGCATGCCGCCGAGGCTGCCACCGATCACGGCGGCGAACTGACGAATGCCGAGCCGGTCGGCCAGACGCGCCTGGCTGTGCACCCAGTCTTCCACGGTGAGCACCGGGAAGTCGGCGCCGAATGGCTTGCCGGTTTCCGGATTGATACTGCTCGGGCCGGTGGAGCCGTTGCAGCCGCCCAGATTGTTCAGGCTGACCACGAAGAACTTATTGGTGTCGATCGGTTTGCCCGGGCCGATGCAGCTGTCCCACCAACCGGGCTTGCGGTCGTCGGCGCTGTGATAGCCGGCGGCATGATGATGCCCGGACAAGGCGTGGCAGATCAGCACGGCGTTGCTCGCCTGTGCGTTCAGCGTGCCGTAGGTTTCGTAGATCAGGTCGTAGGCGGGCAGCGAACGGCCGCAGGCCAAAGCCAGAGGTTCACTGAAGTGCGCCGTTTGCGGCGTCACCAGACCAACAGAATCGGGGGGAAAGGCAGCTGGCATCGACCCTGCTCTCGTTGAAATGAGGCGTAAGTCTAAAGACCGGGGGGGTTAGCGGCAAGCAACGATGGGGCCTGATCGTTGATTGAGCGAAGTCCTTGTGGTGAGGGGATTTATCCCCGATGGCTGCGTAGCAGCCCAGTCATCTTTGGCCGTGCCGGAAGAATGGGGTTGGCAACAACAAGGGGCCGCTTCGCGACCCATCGGGGATAAATCCCCTCACCACAGAGGATCAGGCCGGACGTACCAACCCCGGCAACTCCGGCAGCTTCTTCGGCGCACGGATCTTCACCCGTTTCTGCCGGTTCAGCTCGCCACTGAGCAAACTGACCTGGCTTTTGGACACCCCAAACGCCTTGGCCAGAAAGCCCATCAGATACGCATTGGCCTTGCCCTCGACCGGCGGCGCGGTGAGGCGGATCTTCAGGCGGTCACCGTGCAGCCCGGCGAAATCATCGCTGCGGGCTCCCGGTTGCAGATGACATTCGAGGATCAAATCGTCCCCATCCCAGCGAAACCAGCTCACATCAGCAGGCGCAGGATTTCCGGCATCATCGTCATCGCCGCCAGATTGTTGATCACCAGCATGTCGATCAGCTTCAGCGCCAGAAAGGCGAAGATCGGCGACAGGTCGAGACCGCCGAGGTTCGGCAGGATACGGCGGAACGGTGCCAGCGCCGGCTCGCAGATCTGGTTGACCAGTTCAGCGCCCGGGTTGTGGCTGCCTGGGGCGACCCACGACAGGATCACGCTGATGATCAGGGCGAAGAAGAAGATCTTCAGGAACAGCGCGGTCACGCCGATGATCGACCAGATGAACAGCTGCAGCGGGTTGCCGGTGGTGCCGTAGGTCAGCAGCAGGGTCAGGGCCATCAGGGCCAGTTGCACCAGAATTGCCAGCACCAGCGATGACATATCCAGGCCGAACAGGCTCGGGATGATCCGGCGCAGTGGCTTGAGCAGCGGCTGGGTGGCCTTGACCACGAACTGGCACAGCGGGTTGTAGAAATTCGCCCGCACCAGTTGCAGGACGAAGCGCAGCAGCACAATCAGCAGGTACAGGCTGCCTAGGGTTTGCAGCACGTAAACCGCTGCGGTGTTCAATCCAATCATGTAAGGCTCCTTATTTGCCCAGTTGTTCGGCCATTTCGGCCGAGCGGTGCGCGGCGGCGCCGAGTGCTTTTTCCACCAGGGCTTCGAAGCCATCAGCCTGGAATGATTTGATTGCAGCCTCTGTGGTGCCATTTGGCGAGGTCACGCGGCGGCGCAGTTCGGCGGCGTCGACATCGCTGGATACCGCCATGTGCGCGGCGCCCAGCGCCGTTTGCAGGGTCAGTTGCTCGGCGATTTCCTTGGGCAGGCCGAGTTTGACGCCGGCGGCGGTCATCGCTTCGATCAGCAGGAAGAAGTACGCCGGGCCGGAACCGGAGACGGCGGTCACGGCATCGAGTTGCTGCTCTTCGTCCAGCCACAGCGCAATGCCCACGGCGGACAGCAGCTCTTCAGCCTGCTGACGCTGTTCGGCAGTCACTTCGCTGGTGGCGTACAAACCACTGACGCCCTGACGCAGCAGCGCCGGGGTGTTCGGCATGCAACGCACGATCGGCTGCTCGCCGAGCCACGCAGTCATGCTCGCGCAGGTGATGCCGGCGGCGATCGATACCACCAGTTGATGCGGTTTCAGGCTTGGACGGATGGCTTCGCACACGGCTTTCATCGCCTGTGGCTTGACCGCCAGCACGATCACATCGACACCGTCGATGGCTTGCGCGTTGTCGGCGAAGGTTTCGATGCCGTGTTCGGCGCTGACGCGTTGGCGGGTTTCTTCACCCGGATCGCTGGCGCGGATGTGGCTGGCTTGCAGACCCTTGGCGCGCAGGCCGCCAATCAGACTGGCGGCCATGTTGCCGGCACCGATAAAGGCAATACGTGTGTTGCTCATGTCAGGTCCTTTTTCAGATGGCTGTCGGTCATTGCTGACCGTAATCTCTGGCCCCAAACAGGGCGGTACCGATCCGCACCCAGGTGGCGCCTTGGGCGATGGCCGACTCGAGGTCGTGGCTCATGCCCATGGAAAGTGTGTCGAGCGGCAGATTCAGGCTGGCCTGCAAACGTTGTACGGCAGCAAAAGCGGCGTCTTGTTCGGCGCGATCTTCGGTCGGCTCGGGAATCGCCATCAGCCCGCGCAATTTCAGCCGGGGCAGGGTGCTGATGGCCTCGGCCAGCGCCGGCAGGTCGGCCGGGGTGCAGCCGGACTTGCTGGCTTCACCGCTGACGTTGACCTGAATGCAGATGTTCAGCGGCGGCAGCTCGGCCGGGCGCTGTTCGGACAGGCGTTGGGCAATTTTCAGGCGATCCACGGAGTGCACCCAGTCGAAATGCTCGGCGATAGCGCGAGTCTTGTTCGATTGAATGGGGCCGATGAAGTGCCAGATCAAGGGCAGGTCGGCCAGTTCGAGCTGTTTGCCCAAGGCTTCCTGCAGATAGTTCTCGCCAAAGTCACGCAGGCCGGCGGCGTAAGCTTCACGCAGGTCCTGCGCGGGTTTGGTTTTGCTGACCGCCAGCAACTGCACGCTGTTTTCACTGCGCCCGGCCGCTGCGGTGGCAGCCTGGATGCGCGAACTAACCAGTTGGATGTTGTCTGCTATCGTGGACATCAAGAGGCGCCGGCGGTCTGAAGGTTCGCGGCATTCTACTGGAATTGAGGGACGCTATGGATATCACTGAACTGCTGGCGTTTAGCGCCAAACAGGGCGCTTCCGACCTGCACCTGTCGGCCGGCCTGCCGCCGATGATCCGCGTTGATGGCGATGTGCGGCGGATCAATCTGCCGGCGCTGGATCACAAGCAAGTGCACGAATTGATCTACGACATCATGAACGACACCCAGCGCGTCGACTTCGAGAAACACCTGGAAACGGATTTCTCGTTCGAAGTCCCTGGCGTCGCGCGTTTTCGGGTCAATGCGTTCAACCAGAACCGTGGCGCCGGTGCGGTGTTTCGCACCATCCCGTCGAAAGTGCTGAGCATGGAAGACCTCGCCATGGGCGATGTGTTTCGCAAGATCACCGATGCGCCACGCGGGCTGGTGCTGGTGACCGGGCCGACCGGTTCCGGCAAATCCACCACGCTGGCGGCGATGATCGACTACCTCAACACCCATCGCCATCATCACATTCTCACCATCGAAGACCCCATCGAGTTCGTCCACGAATCGCGCAAATGCCTGATCAATCAGCGCGAAGTCCACCGCGATACCCGCAGCTTTGCCACGGCGTTGCGTTCGGCGCTGCGCGAAGACCCGGACGTGATTCTGGTGGGCGAGATGCGCGACCTGGAAACCATCCGCCTCGCACTGACTGCCGCCGAGACCGGGCATCTGGTGTTCGGCACGCTGCACACCACTTCAGCCGCCAAGACCATCGACCGGGTTGTCGATGTGTTCCCGGGCGACGAGAAGTCCATGGTGCGTTCGATGTTGTCCGAGTCGCTGCTGGCCGTGGTGTCGCAGACGCTGATCAAGAAGATTGGTGGCGGGCGGGTAGCGGCGCACGAAATCATGCTGGGAACGTCGGCGATCCGGAACCTGATCCGCGAGGACAAAGTGGCGCAGATGTATTCGGCGATTCAGACCGGTGGGTCGCTGGGGATGCAGACACTCGACATGTGCCTGAAGGAGCTGGTGACCAAGGGCTTGATCAGCCGCGAGAATGCGCGGGAAAAGGCGCGTACGCCGGATAATTTCTAAAGGCTGGATTACGCCTGTGGCGAGGGAGCTTGCTCCCGCTTGAGCGCGTAGCGCTCACAAGATTTTGGGGCTGCTGCGCAGCCCGGCTGGAGCAAGCTCCCTCGCCACAGTTGATCGTGTTTCAGCGCTGAACCACGCGCATCTGCTTGCCGCCCGGTTCTTTCGGCAGCACACGCTTGGCAACCACGTAATGCTGTTCCCAGTACGGCTTGTTCAGCGTATCGATGCTGACCGCTTTGCCACGGCGGGGTGCGTGGATGAAGCGGTCGTTGCCCAGGTAGATGGCAACGTGGTTGACCCGACGGCTCTTGATGTTGAAGAAAATCAGGTCGCCCGGCTTCAGATCCTTGCGTTCGACTTTCTCGCCATGCCCGCTGGCCATGGCGTTAGAGGTGCGTGGCAGGTCGAACGTGGCGTCGTTGAACGCATATTTGACAAGACCGCTGCAGTCGAAGCCTTTACTTGGGCTGCTGCCGCCCCAACGGTAGGGAGTACCGAGGACGTTCACCGCACGGCTCAGGACGTTGCTGCTTTCCTTGTTTGCCATCGGTGGCACCAGCTTGCCGTGACTCTTGCTGGCAAGCGTGGTGTGTTTCGTTTGTTTGCTGCTCTTGCTCGAAGGAGCCGAAGCATGGGATTTAGGGGTGAAACCGTTAACGTTGGGAAGACGTTGCTCACGATTGGTGGCGTGGGCGGCCAGTGGCATTAATAGGCAAATAGTTAGCCATGTCTTGAAAAATGGTCGCATTAGGCGTGGCTCTTAGGTGGTAGCGCGCAACTTTATAACAGCTTTTTTGTCCCTTCCGAGGCCGTTGGTCGATTCAATCGGGAGGCAACGGAACCAAACAAGCGGCAAATGGACGCGATTGTCCGACAGAAGTCCGGTGGTATAAGGCTTTGACGGACGACACAGTAACATTTGCCGTACGTCGGCTCCCTGTAAAAAAGTCACAAAGAATTAAAGAAAATTTATCTATCGAGTGAATCGAGGTCTTCATGAACCGCTATCAGCAGGTCGCTGCACCGCAGGATACGCACAGCAAAATCATCGGTTATCTGCTGTGGATTTTTGGTTTCACCGGCGCTCACCGCTTCTATTACGGCAAGCCGGTGACCGGGACGATCTGGTTCTTCACCTTCGGTCTGCTGGGCATTGGCTGGCTGATCGACGTGTTCCTGATCCCGGCGATGGATCGCGAGGCGGATCTGCGTTTCACCGCAGGGCCGATCGAATACAACGTGGCGTGGATTCTGCTGACGTTCCTGGGCGTGTTCGGCGTGCACCGGATGTACCAGGGCAAGTGGATCAGCGGATTGCTGTATCTGCTGACCGGCGGGTTGTTCTTTATTGGTGTGCTGTATGACTTCTGGACCCTGAATGATCAGGTGTCGGTGCGCAACGCGCAGAATCGCGGCGCCTTTCAGTAACCTGTGGCGAGGGGATTTATCCCCAATGGGGCGCGTAGCGGCCCTAAAACATTCAACCGCGGAGGAACTGAAATCACCGCGGTTGTAGATCGAGGGCTGCTGCGCAGCCCATCGGGGATAAATCCCCTCGCCACAATGTCCCTCAGCAGCCGGTTACGCCTGGTGGCTGATCCGCCCGTCCACCAGCGTATAGCGCACCACACCCGGCAGGCTGTGCCCGAGGAACGGGCAGTTCTCGCCCTTCGACAGCCAGCCTTCGCCGGCCACGGTGGAGGCTTTCGGGTCGAACAGCACGATATCGGCCGCACCACCGACTTCCAGTTTGCCCGCCGGCAAACGCAGCGCGTCCGCAGGCCCAGTGCTCAGGCGCGCCAGCAGGGTCGGCAGATCCAGCAAGCCATCCTCGACCAGCGTCATCGCCAGCGGCAGCAGCAATTCAACGCTGCTGATGCCCGGCTCGGTCGCGCCGAACGGCGCCAGTTTGGCGTCGCGTTCGTGCGGCTGGTGATGGCTGGAGATCGCCGACACCACGCCGGATTTCACTGCCTCGCGCAGGCCGTCGCGGTCGGCACGGGTGCGCAGCGGCGGTTGCACGTGATACAGGCTGCTGAAGTCGATCAGCGCTTCATCGGTAAGGATCAGCTGATACAGGGCGACATCCGCCGTAACCTTCAAACCACGGGCCTGCGCCTGAGCGATCAGGGCCACGCCGCGCGCGCTGGTCAGTTGGCTGAAGTGCGCGCGCACGCCGGTCTGCTCGACCAGCAGCAGATCGCGAGCGAGGGCCACGGTTTCCGCAGTTTCCGGAATGCCCGGCAAGCCAAGGAAACTGGCGACCGCGCCTTCATGGGCCAGACCGCCATCGGCCAGATCGTGATCCTGCGAATTGAAGATCACCGTCAGGTCGAAAGTGGCCGCGTAGTCCAGCGCCCGGCACAGGGTGCGGGTGTTACGGAAACTCTCCAGACCGTTGCCGAACGCCACACACCCGGCGTCGCGTAGCGCCACCAGCTCTGCCAGCTGTTCGCCGTCCAGGCCTTTGCTCAGCGCGCCAATCGGAAACACCTTGGTGTTGCCGGCTTCGCGGGCGCGGTCGAGGATCAGTTCGGCCACGGCCGAGGTGTCGAGTACCGGTTTGGTTTTCGGCGGGCAGCACAGGCTGGTCACGCCGCCAGCCGCCGCGGCGCGGGTCTCGCTGGCGATGCTGCCTTTGCGGCTGTAGCCCGGTTCGCGCAGGGCGACGTTCAGATCGACCAGCCCGGGCGCGGCAACGAGGCCTTGAGCGTCGATGGTTTCAACGGCAGTGAAACCGGCGGGTGCGGCGCCGAAGGCGACGATCTTGCAGGCTTCAACGTGGATATCGGTGATTTGATCCAGGCCGCTGCTTGGATCGATGACACGGGCGCCGAGAATGCTGAGCTTCACTGGGCGTTCTCCTGCTCGAATTGACGTTGCGCTGTTTGCCCGCTCATGGCCATGGACAGCACGGCCATGCGGATCGCGATGCCGTAGGTGACTTGATTGAGGATCACTGAATGCGGGCCGTCGGCCACCGCAGACTCGATTTCCACGCCACGGTTGATCGGCCCCGGGTGCATGACGATGCAATCGGGCTTGGCCCCGGCCAGACGCGCGGTGGTCAGGCCGAACAGGCGGTAGAACTCGCCTTCACTCGGCAGCAGGCCGCCGCTCATGCGCTCGCGCTGCAGGCGCAGCATGATCACCACGTCGACGTCCTTCAGGCCTTCGTTCATGTCGGTGTAGACCTTGACCCCGTACTGCTCGATGCCGATCGGCAGCAGGGTCTTCGGCGCGATCACGCGGATGTCCGGGCAGCCGAGGGTCTTCAGGGCGAGCATGTTCGAGCGCGCGACCCGCGAGTGCAGGATGTCGCCGACAATCGCCACCGAGAGGTTTTCGAAACCGCCCTTGTGCCGACGGATGGTGAGCATGTCGAGCATGCCCTGGGTCGGGTGCGCATGACGGCCGTCGCCGCCGTTGATGATCGCCACCTGCGGGCAGACATGCTCGGCGATGAAATGCGCGGCGCCGGAATCACCGTGGCGCACGACGAACATGTCGGCGGCCATCGCTTCGAGGTTGCGCAGGGTGTCGAGCAGGGTTTCACCTTTGCTGGCCGACGAAGTCGACACGTTCAGGGTGATCACGTCCGCCGACAGCCGCTGGGCCGCCAGTTCGAAGGTGGTGCGGGTGCGGGTGGAGTTTTCGAAGAACACGTTGCACACGGTCTTGCCGCGCAGCAACGGGACCTTCTTCACCGCCCGGGCACCGACTTCGAGGAACGAGTCGGCAGTGTCGAGGATTTCCGTCAGCAACTCGCGGCGCAGGCCATCGAGCGAGAGGAAGTGGCGCAGCTGGCCCTGATCATTGAGCTGCAGCGGGCGCTTGGTATCTAGAGGCGTCATCGCGAGGGGGACTCTCAATAAGGGCGGGTTAGGAATTCAGGTCTTGCAGTTCGAGCGTCAGCGGTTCCGGGCCGGACAGCTTCACGCGCTCGTTGGCGGCCAGCGACAGCGTCGCGCCGACCACGTTCGGGCGGATCGGCAGCTCGCCGGCATCCAGGTCGAGCAGGCAGACCAGGGTCACGCTGGCCGGGCGGCCGTAGTCGAACAGTTCGTTCATGGCGGCGCGGATGGTCCGGCCACTCATCAATACGTCGTCGATCAGCACCAGATGCTGGCCTTCGATCTCGAAGGGCAGGGCCGACGGACGCACTTGCGGGTGCAGGCCGTTCTGGCTGAAGTCGTCGCGGTAGAAGGAAACATCCAGCGTGCCCAGCGGCGCGTCACTGCCCAGTTCCTTGAGCAGGGCCTGCGCGACCCAGATACCACCGGTGCGGATGCCGATGTAACGCGGCTCGCGGATATCACGCTGGGCCAGGTGCGCCTTGAGGCGGGTCGCCATCTGGCTGATCAGATCGGCGGGATTGGGCAGGCTCATGGTTGCTCCTTCTTGGGGCCGAGCCGGGTCCTTGGACGCGGCTCGGGTCGTAGCTCAAAAGAAAAGCGCCGAAGCGCTTGTCAGGATTCAAACAATGCAGTGTTTTCATCGAGCCAGCCCTGCAGCAGCAGAGCGGCGGCGATGGCGTCCACCGGGTTGTCGCGGTAACTGCCTTTCTGCCCGCCACGCACCAGTCGCTCACCCTTGGCTTCAAAGGTGGTCAGGCGTTCGTCGTGGGTATAGAAGGGCACATTGAAGCGGCCATTGAGACGGCGGGCGAATTTCTCCGCGCGCAGGCACATCTCGCTGGGCGTGCCGTCCATGTTCAGCGGCAGGCCGACCACCACGGCGTCGGGTTTCCATTCCTTGAACAGCGCTTCGACCTGATTCCAGTCGGGCACGCCGTTCTGCGCTTTCAGGGTGCACAGCTCGCGGGCCTGGCCGGTAATCACCTGGCCGACCGCAACGCCGATCTGTTTGGTGCCGTAGTCGAAGCCGAGAATCAGGCGCAGGGCCATCAGGCGTGCCCCGCCTGGCTGGTCAGCAGGCTGAGGTTGATCCCCAGGTGCCGTGCCGCCGCTTCCAGACGCAGCTCGCTGCTGGTGTTGAACAGGATGTCGGCGTCGTACGGGCAGGTCAGCCAGGCGTTGTCGGCCAGTTCAGCCTCCAGTTGCCCGGCTTCCCAACCGGCGTAGCCGAGGGTGATCACGCTTTTCGCCGGGCCCACGCCGTCGGCGATGGCGAACAGCACGTCCTGAGAAGTGGACAGCGCCAGATCACCTTCGAGCTCAACGGTGGCCTGAAAGGTCTTGCCGGCCGGGTGCAGGACGAAACCGCGATCAGTCTGCACCGGGCCGCCGATGAAAATCGGCACGTGCTGGCACAGCGCTGGCGGATCGATGTCCGGGCGCAATTGCTCGAGGATGTCAGCCAGATTCAGCTCTTGCGGTCGATTGACCACCAGCCCCATGGCGCCATTGGCCGTGTGCTCGACGATGTAGGTCAAGGTGTGGGCAAAGTTCGGGTCGGCCATGTGCGGCATGGCGATCAGGAAGTGATGCTTGAGGTAGCTGGGGCTGACGTTTTTCATGAGCGATAGTGTGGCGTTCAAGGGGCGAACTGACAAGCTGAGGATCAGAGAACAACGCAGATCCATTGTTGAAGTTGAACCTTTGTGGTGAGGGGATTTATCCCCGATGGGGTGCGAAGCGGCCCTCAATCCATTGACGTGATATGCCTGACATACCGAGTGTGCTGGTTTTGCGACTGCTTCGCAGCCGATCGGGGATAAATCCCCTCACCACAAAAAACCTGTATGCCGGCGGTCAGTTACTGGAGAGTTTGTCGCCCCGGGCGAATTTCCAGGTGCGGATGATTTCCAGTCGGTCGATATCCGACAGATCGCCGGTAAACGGCGCGAACGGTGCCGCCAGCCGGACGATGCGCTGCGCCGCCTGATCCAGCAGCGGCTGGCCGGAGGACTCCAGCACCAGCACTTCATACAGCGAGCCATCGCGGTTGATCGAAACCATCAGGCGCAGGTTGCCGTAAATCTGCTTGCGCCGGGCTTCTTCCGGGTAATTGAGGTTGCCGATGCGCTCGACCTTCTTGCGCCAGTCGTCCTTGTACCAGGCGCCCTTGTCGCGCATGGTCGAGGCCGCGCTCAAGCGGTGAATGCGCGGGCGCTTGGCGTATAGCTGTTGTTCGTTGGCCAGTTCGGCTTCGAGGCTGGCGATGTCGCTGGACAGCTGCGAGCTGTCGAACGTCGGCGCGTTGACCGCAGGCTTGGTTTCGGTTTTGGTTTCTTCTTTCTTGGTCGGCGCCTTTTGCTGTTTCGGCGCCACGGTGGTCACCGCAGCCTTGGGCGCTGCTTCGCGCACTTCCGGCTTGGCGGCCGGTGGCGGGGTGACCTTCTTGACCTGGTTATCCTGGAACGGCGCGACCTCGGTGGTTTTGGGAATCGCCTTCTTGTCGAGGGTGCCGCTGCCTTCCTGGTTTTCCTGAGCGAGAAAATCCGCCTTTTTCGGCTTGGTTTCGCTCTTGAAGGTAGCGAGGGTGATTTCCAGGGTTTTACTGATCTGCTTGGGCTCGACCATGGTGAAGCCCACGCCGAGCAGCAGCGCCAAATGAATCAGCGCCGCCAGAAACAGGGTAAAGCCGAGGCGATCGGCCGGGCGCACGCCACGATGGGCGAGTTCTGCGGGCAGATCGGACGGGAGGGTCATGACAAGAAAACCAACATCGCGTTTTTCAGAGGCTGCGCATGATAACGCAATGTTGGTTTCACGCCTTGGGCTTCACGCTTCAAGCGACAGACTGCATGTGACGTGCATCAAGCTTGTGGCTTTTTGCCGGCGGCTTGCAGTTTCTTGTCGATCGCGTCCATCAGCATGCCGCCGATGTCGGTGCCGAACGCGTTGTCGATTTCGCGGATGCAGGTCGGGCTGGTGACGTTGATTTCCGTCAGGTGTTCACCGATCACATCCAGACCGACGAACAGCAGGCCTTTCTCACGCAGGGTCGGGCCGACTTGCGCGGCGATCCAGCGATCCTTGTCGGTCAGCGGCCGCGCTTCGCCACGACCACCGGCCGCGAGGTTGCCACGGGTTTCGCCTTGAGCCGGAATTCGCGCCAGGCAGTAATCCACCGGCTCGCCGTCGATCATCAGGATGCGTTTGTCGCCGTCGACGATGGCCGGCAGGTAGCCCTGAATCATGATCTGCTGCTTGCCGTGCAGCGTCAGGGTTTCAAGGATCACCGACAGGTTCGGGTGACCGGCGGTATGACGGAAGATCGACGAACCGCCCATGCCGTCCAGCGGCTTGAGGATGACATCGCCATGGTGGTCGGCGAATTCACGCAGCACGTCCGGACGACGGCTGACGATGGTCGGCGGCGTGCACTGCGGGAACAGCGTGGCGAACAGCTTCTCGTTGCAGTCGCGCAGGCTCTGCGGTTTGTTGACCACCAGCACGCCGGCGGTTTCGGCCTGTTCCAGCAGGTAGGTGGAGTAGACGAACTCCATGTCGAACGGCGGATCCTTGCGCATCAGGATCACGTCCAGGTCGCTCAGCAGGTTGTCCTGCTCGGCGTCCAGTTCGAACCATTTTTCCGGGTTAGCGAAGACTTTCAGCGGCTTCATGCGCGCCCGGGCCTGACCTTCGGCCTGATACAGGTCGCGCTGTTCCATGTAGAACAGTTCCCAGCCACGTTTCTGCGCGGCCAGCAGCATGGCCAGCGAGCTGTCCTTTTTATAGGAAATGCTGGCGATAGGGTCCATGACAATCCCGACGCGAACGTTCATTGGGTTTTCCTCGAAAATTGGCTACCGGATCGGTATTGAAAAAGTGCCGCCAGAGTGGCTCCGGGCGGGTTTTCGGTCAAGGAAAAACCCGTCGATAGATTGCATCTGGAGACTGTGCTAAAAAGGCTGGCATAGCGTGCTGGCCCTTGAGCATCAAGGGTTTCCAGCCATTACTCATCGCAAAACGGACAATTTGATTCGCAAAGGCGACGGTAGAGCCCCCTTATGGAACAGCAGTCCAGCGCCTTGAAGGTCATGGTGATCGACGACTCGAAAACGATTCGTCGCACCGCCGAAACGCTGTTGAAGAATGTGGGCTGCGAGGTCATCACGGCCATCGACGGCTTCGACGCGTTGGCCAAGATCGCCGACAACCACCCCGGGATCATTTTTGTCGACATCATGATGCCGCGTCTGGATGGTTATCAGACCTGCGCTTTAATCAAGAACAACAGTGCGTTCAAGGCCACGCCAGTGATCATGCTGTCGTCGCGTGACGGGCTGTTCGACAAGGCCAAGGGGCGGATTGTCGGTTCTGATCAATTTTTGACCAAGCCTTTCAGCAAGGAAGAACTGCTCGACGCGATTCAGGCCCACGTTCCGGGCTTTGCCGCCGTTTTGCCGCAGTAAGACACGTACAGTGACGTTCGGCCAACGGGCCGGGAGTCGACAAGAAAAATGGGGAAGACCATGGCACGTATCCTGATCGTCGATGATTCGCCGACTGAAATGTACAAACTCACCGGCATGCTGGAAAAGCACGGCCATGAAGTGCTCAAGGCCGAAAACGGCGCCGACGGCGTGGCCCTGGCCCGTCAGGAAAAACCCGACGCGGTGTTGATGGATATCGTCATGCCCGGCCTCAACGGTTTTCAGGCCACCCGCCAGTTGACCAAGGATGCCGAGACCAGCCATATCCCGGTGATCATCATCACCACCAAGGATCAGGAAACCGACAAGGTCTGGGGCACCCGCCAGGGCGCCAGGGATTACCTGACCAAACCGGTCGAAGAAGACATGCTGATCAAGACCCTGAACAACGTGCTGGCCGGTTGATCGCGCGACCATGAGCGAATCGCTGACCGCGTTCGAACTGCTGTGGCAGATCGACCAGCGCTGCCGCCTGCTGGCGGCGGACCTGCCGTCGCAACCCGGCCGCCAGGATCGCTGGAGCGGTATTGGTTTTCGCCTCGGCGAGCACTGGTATGTCACGCCGATGGGTGAAGTCAGCGAAGTGCTGCACGAACCACGCTGCACTCAATTGCCCGGGGTCAAGCCATGGGTCAAAGGGGTGGCTAACCTGCGTGGGCGCTTGCTGCCGATCATGGACCTGTGCGGCTTCTTCGGCCACGAGCTGTCACCGCTGCGCAAACAGCGGCGGGTGTTGGTGGTGGAGCACAACGACGTGTTCGCCGGGCTGCTGGTGGATGAGGTGTTCGGTTTGCAGCATTTCGAGCAGGACAGCTTCGAACCGATCTCGATCAGCAAACGCCAGGGTTCCAAGGCCGAGTTCGTCAAAGGCTATTTCCGGCGCGAGCAGAACTGGCGGGTGTTCAGCCTGTTTGCGCTGGCCAGGTCGCCGGTGTTCATGAGCGTCGCGATATAGTCGAAGCACCATAAATATATGGGGTGGGAGTCTGTGGCGAGGGGATTTATCCCCGATGGTTGGCGAAGCCAACCCAAAACCTGCATTCGCGATGTTCCAGATACCACTCAGTTTTGGGGCCGCTGCGCGACCCATCGGGGATAAATCCCCTCACCACAAATCCCACAGTGGACCGTGGCAGGTTTCATAGGCGAGGACCGATGACAAAAGCAAAAACAGGCAAGTCGGCAGAAGGGTCGCGCAGTCGTTCGCAGATCATCGTGCTGTTCATCGCACTGATCGTGTTCATCATGCTGCTGTTCGCCAACTTCGCCTACCTCAACACCCAGGCCAACTACGACAAGCAGTACATCGGCCACGCCGGTGAGCTGCGGGTGCTGTCGCAACGCATCGCCAAGAACGCCACCGAGGCCGCCGCCGGCAAGGCTGCCGCGTTCAAGCTGCTGAGCGATGCGCGCAACGATTTCGCCCAGCGTTGGGGTTATCTGAAGAAGGGCGACCCGGCCACCGGTCTGCCGCCTGCGCCGGCCACCGTGCGCCCGGAAATGCGCGCGGTGCAGCTGGATTGGGAACGCCTGCTGAAAAACACCGACGCGATTCTCTCCAGCGAACAGACCGTGCTCTCGCTGCATCAGGTCGCCGCGACCCTGGCCGAAACCGTGCCGCAGTTGCAGATCGAATACGAAAAAGTCGTCGAAATCCTCCTGCAACGCGGCGCCCCGGCGGCGCAAGTGGCGATGGCCCAGCGCCAATCGCTGCTGGCCGAACGCATCCTCGGCGCGGTCAACACCGTGCTCGCTGGCGACGAAAACTCGCAGCAGGCCGCCGACGCGTTTGGCCGCGACGCCACCCGTTTCGGCCAGGTGCTCAACGGCATGCTGCAGGGCAACCCGACCCTGAAAATCAGCCAGGTCGAAGACCGCGATGCCCGCGCACGCCTGAGTGAAATTTCCGAGCTGTTCCAGTTCGTCTCCGGCTCCGTGGACGAAATCCTCGAAACCTCGCCGGAGCTGTTCAAGGTCCGTGAATCGGCGAGCAACATCTTCAGCCTGTCGCAGACCCTGCTCGACGAGGCTTCACACCTCGCCAGCGGTTTCGAAAACCTTGCCGGCGGACGCAGCACCGACACCATTGGCGGCTACGTCCTGGGCTTGCTGGCACTGGCCTCGATCATCCTGATCGGCATGGTCATGGTCCGCGAAACCAACCGCCAGTTGCGCGAGACCGCCGAGAAGAACGAGCGTAACCAGAACGCGATCATGCGCCTGCTCGACGAGATCGAAGACCTCGCCGACGGTGACCTGACGGTGACCGCCTCGGTGACCGAAGACTTCACCGGGACCATCGCCGATTCGATCAACTACTCGGTCGACCAACTGCGCGATCTGGTCGCCACCATCAACCTCACCGCCGGCCAAGTGGCTGCCGCCGTGCAGGAAACCCAGGCCACTGCCATGCACCTGGCCCAGGCCTCGGAGCATCAGGCGCAGCAGATTTCCGAAGCCTCGACGGCGATCAGCGACATGGCCCAGTCGATCGATCAGGTGTCGGCCAACGCCGCTGAGTCCTCGGCGGTGGCCGAGCGTTCCGTGGAAATCGCCAACAAGGGCAACGAGGTGGTGCACAACACCATCCACGGCATGGACAACATCCGCGAACAGATTCAGGACACCGCCAAACGCATCAAGCGCCTCGGCGAGTCGTCGCAGGAAATCGGTGACATCGTCAGCCTGATCGACGACATCGCCGACCAGACCAACATCCTCGCGCTCAACGCGGCGATTCAGGCGTCGATGGCGGGGGATGCCGGACGCGGGTTTGCCGTGGTTGCCGATGAAGTGCAGCGACTGGCCGAGCGCTCGTCCGCCGCCACCCGGCAGATCGAAACCCTGGTGCGGGCGATTCAGACCGACACCAACGAAGCGGTGATTTCCATGGAGCAGACCACCACCGAAGTGGTGCGCGGCGCGCGACTGGCGCAGGATGCCGGAGTGGCGCTGGAAGAAATCGAAGGGGTATCGAAGACCCTTGCCGCGCTGATCCAGAGCATCTCCAACGCGGCGCAACAGCAGACCTCGTCGGCCGGGCAAATCTCGCTGACGATGAACGTGATCCAGCAGATCACCTCGCAGACTTCGTCTGGCTCGACCGCCACCGCCGAGAGCATCGGCAACCTGGCGAAGATGGCCAGTCAGCTGCGCCGTTCGGTATCCGGTTTCACCTTGCCGTCGGCGTCCGCGACGGACAAGGCGTGAGTGGAGTGGTTATGGGTGACCGGCACGACTATGTGGCCCTCGAATGGGTCAAGGGTGAAATTGCCGAAACGCTGAAACAGGCATATCAGGCGATTGAATCCGTGCTCGATGACCCGCAGGCCGCGCCGGGCCTGGACGAGTGCCTGGCGTTTATTCATCAAGTGCATGGCAGTTTGCAGATGGTCGAGTTCTACGGCGCGGCATTGCTGGCCGAAGAGATGGAGCATCTGGTCGACGCCCTGCAGCAAGGGCGCGTCAGCCACCGCGACGAAGCCCTGCACTTGTTGCTGCAAGCCCTCGGGCAATTGCCGATTTACCTCGATCGGGTGCAGAGCGCCCGCCGCGACTTGCCGTTGGTGGTGCTGCCGCTGATCAACGATCTGCGCAGTGCGCGCGGTGAAAGCCTGCTCTCGGAAACCAGCCTGTTCAGCCCGCCACTGCCGGACTTGCCGCCGTTGAGCGAGGAAGCCTTGGCCGCGCTGGAGCCGGCCGAGTGGCCCAACGTACTGCGCAAGTTGCGCCAGATGTTGCAAATGGCGCTGGTCGGGTTGCTGCGCGAGCAGGATGACCAGACGCACCTCGACTACCTGGCGAAAGTCTTCCAGCGCCTCGAAGCGCTGAGCGCCAATGCGCCGTTGAGCCCGCTGTGGCAGGTCGCTTCAGCGCTGGTCGAAGGCATGCGCGAAGGCGCCATCGCCAACAGCCCGGCCTTGCGCAGCCTGTTCAAGGACGCCGACAAGGAACTCAAGCGCCTGCTCGAACAAGGCCCGCGCGGCCTCAATCAGCCGCCTCCGCCGGAGCTGCTGAAAAGCCTGCTGTTCTATATTGCCAAAGCCGAACATCCCACCGGGCAGATGCTGACCATGAAAGATCGCTACTCCCTGGACGACGCGTTGCCCGACAGCGCGATGGTCGACGAAGAACGCGCGCGCCTGGCCGGCCCCGACCGCGATGCGATGCGCTCGGTGCTGGCGGCGCTGTGCGAAGAGCTGGTGCGGGTCAAGGAGCGCCTCGACCTGTTCGTGCGCAGCGACCGTCAGCACACCGCTGATCTGGAGAGCCTGCTGGCGCCGCTGCGGCAGATCGCCGACACCCTCGCGGTGCTCGGTTTTGGCCAGCCGCGCAAAGTCATCATCGATCAACTGGCGGTGGTCCTCAGCCTGGCTCAGGGCCAGCGCGAACCGAATGACGCGACCTTGATGGACGTGGCCGGCGCGCTGCTCTACGTTGAAGCCAACCTTGCCGGAATGGTCGGCACCGTAGAGCCGGAAAGTCCCGAAGACGCGCGCCTGCCGACCACCGACCTGACACAGATCCATCAGATCGTGATCAAGGAAGCGCGCATCTGCCTGCAACAGGCCAAGGACATGATCGTCGATTACATCGACGCCGACTGGGATCGCCAGCAACTGCAACCGCTGCCGGAGTTGCTGACCCAGGTGCGCGGCGCGCTGGCGATGATTCCGCTGAGCCGCGCGGCGAGTCTGGTCGAGGCCTGCAACAGCTTCATTCGCGAACACCTGCTGCTCGATCCGCATGAGCCGGGCTGGCAGCAACTGGATCACCTCGCCGACGTCATCACCAGCCTCGAGTATTACCTCGAACGCCTGAGCGACGACCCGCAAGCGCCGAATGAACAACTTTTGGATGTTGCACAAAAGAGCCTCGCCAGCCTCGGTTTCTTTCCTGACGAGCCTCCCGGCGAACCTCACGTGCCGTTGCTCGACGATGTACTCAGCCCCAGCGAAGCGCTGGTGATGCAGGACCTGCAGGCGCTGGACGATCCGCAGACCGTGCAGTCGCTGGCCGAGGTGCTGGCCAGTCCGGTATCGGCAGTCAACCCGCCGGCCTTGATCACCCCCGGCAGCCTGATGCCGCCGCCGCTCGATGAAGCACCGGTGGACGATGAACTGCGCGAAGTGTTCCTCGAAGAGACCGACGAGGTGCTCGAAGTCCTGCACGAATACCTGCCGCGCTGGACGGCTGACACCCGCGACCGCGCCGCCCTGACCGAGCTGCGCCGCGCTTTTCACACCTTGAAGGGCAGCGGGCGCATGGTTCGTGCGCTGATCCTTGGCGAGCTGGCCTGGGCCGTGGAAAACCTGCTCAACCGCGTGCTGGAACACAGCGTCGAGCCCGGCGCGCAGGTGCAGCAGTTGCTCACGGACACGGTGTTGTTGCTGCCGGAACTGATCAGCGAATTCGCCACTCAGCGCCAGCGGCAGCGCCGCGATGTCGATCAACTGGCGGCCCGCGCGCATGCGCTGGCCAAAGGTGTCGAGCCGCTGGCGGCCGAAGACGTCGACGATGTGGCGGCCCTCGATCCGCTGTTGCTGGAGATCTTTCGCAACGAGGCTGAAACCCACCTCGCCAGCCTCAACCGCTTCCTCGATCAGGCCGCCGAGCATGTGCCGCTGCCGGCCAGCGACGAATTGCAGCGCGCCTTGCACACGCTCAAGGGCAGTGCGTCGATGGCCGGCGTATTGCCGATTGCCGAACTGGCCGCGCCGCTGGATAAGCTGGCGCGGGAGTTCAAGGCGCATCAGTTGCCTCTGGATCTGGATGAAGTGGAATTGCTCCTCGAAGCCGAAGGCCTGTTCCGCGTTGGTTTGCGCCAGCTCAAGCACGATCCGCTGGCGCCGATTGTCGGTGCGCAGTCGCTGATCAAGCGCACCGAAACGCTGCTCGCCGAACGTCTGGAAGCGATCCTCAACGCGCCGAACACCGGCCTGCGGATCAAGCGCGATCCGCAACTGATCAACAACTTCCTCGCCCAGGGCATGGACATCCTGCTCGACGCCGAAAGCCTGTTGCAACGCTGGCAACAACACCCCGGCGAGCGCCAGGAACTCAGTGCGCTGCTGGATGAGCTGACCACTTTGGGCGAAGGCGCGCACCTCGCCGATCTGCTGCCGGTGGATGTGTTGTGCGAAGCCTTGCTCGACCTTTATGGCGCCGTCGAAGAAAGCAGCCTGGCGGTCAGCGACAGGTTTTTCCACGAAGCGCAGAACGCCCATGAAGCGCTGATCAACATGCTCGACGAACTGGCTGCCGGCCAGGAAATTACCCCGCAGCCGCAGCGCATTCGTGCCCTGCACGAGCTGCTCGATGAAAGCCTCGACCCGTCAGCGATGGGGCTGATCCGCAGCGACGGCAGCCGCACCTTGAACATCAGCGAACTGGGTGCCGCCACCGCCGAACTGTCCCGCGCCAATGCCGAGACGGCGCCGGACGACGAGATCGTCGAGATCTTCCTCGAAGAGGCGGTAGACATTCTCGACAGCGCCGGGCAAGCCCTGCAGCGCTGGTTGAGTGACCCGGACAACACTGCGCCGCTGTCGTCGTTGCAGCGCGATCTGCACACCCTCAAGGGTGGCGCGCGGATGGCCGAGGTCGATGCCATCGGCGATCTGGCCCATGAGCTGGAAAGTCTCTACGAAGGTCTGGTAGATCGTCGCCACAGCTACAGTGAGCTGCTCGGACGCTTGCTGCACAAGAGCCACGACCGCTTGGCGCAGTTGCTTGAACAGTTGCACAACCATCAGCCACTGAACCCGGCGCAAGACTTGATCGAAGCGATCCGCCATTTCCGTCAGGGCCAGTCCGGCAGTGCCGAAGCGGCACAGCCGACGGCTGTACCCGACAGCGCAGCGCATGATCCGGAGCTGCTGGACATCTTCCTCGAAGAAGGTTTCGACATCATCGAAAGCTCCGGCGCGGCGCTGCTGCGCTGGCAGGCCGAGCCGGGCAATCGGCAGGAAGTGGAAACCCTGCTGCGCGATCTGCACACACTCAAGGGCGGCGCGCGGATGGTCGAGATCGGCCCGATCGGCGACCTCGCCCATGAGCTCGAATTCCTTTACGAAAGCCTCGCCACCGGCGTGCTGCAACCGTCCGCCGAACTGTTTGCGCTGGTGCAGCGCGGGCATGACCGCCTGGCGCAGATGCTCGACGGCGTACGCGCCGGGCAGCCATGTCCGCCGGCGGATCGGCTGATCAACGCGATCCAGAATTTCAGCCATCCGGCGACCCCCGACACGCTGCCGTTGCTGCCGATTCCGGCCAAGACCGAACCTGCCGCACCCGCCGCCGATGCTGGCGCGGACATGGTCAAGGTCTCCGCCGAACTGCTTGATGAACTGGTCAATCTGGCCGGCGAAACTTCGATTTTTCGTGGGCGTATCGAGCAGCAAGTCAGCGATGCGCAAACCGCGCTGAACGAGATGGAAACCACCATCGAGCGCATGCGCGATCAATTGCGCCGGCTCGATACCGAAACCCAGGGACGGATTCTCAGCCGCCAGCAAGTCGATGCCGAGCGTCTCGGTTACGAAGAATTCGACCCGCTGGAAATGGATCGTCACTCGCAGTTGCAGCAACTGTCGCGGGCGCTGTTCGAATCCGCTTCCGACCTGCTTGACCTCAAGGAAACCCTTGAGCGCCGTAATCACGATGCCGAGAACCTGTTGCAGCAGCAGGGGCGAATCAATACCGAATTGCAGGAAGGCCTGATGCGCACGCGCATGGTGCCGTTCGAACGGATGCTGCCGCGCCTGAAACGTATCGTGCGGCAGGTCGCCGAAGAGCTGAACAAGGACGTCGCCTTCATCATCGACAACGCCGAAGGCGAGATGGACCGCAACGTGCTGGAGCGCATGGCGGCGCCGCTGGAACACATGCTGCGCAACGCCGTCGACCATGGCCTGGAGTCTGCCGAAGTGCGGCTGGCGGCGGGCAAACCGGCGCAGGGCACAATCAGCCTGGACCTGTCCCGCGAGGGCGGCGACATCGTTTTCGATATCCGTGACGACGGCGCCGGGGTGCCGCTGGACGCGGTGCGGAGCAAGGCGATCAAGCGCGGCCTGCTCGCACCGGACGCCGAGATCAGCGACCGCGACGTGCTGCAGTTCATCCTGCAGCCGGGCTTTTCCACCGCGGAAAAGATCACCCAGATTTCCGGGCGCGGCGTCGGCATGGACGTGGTTCATGAGGAAGTCCGTCAGCTCGGCGGCACCATGAGCATCGACTCGGTGCCGGGGCAGGGCGTGCATTTCCGCATTCGTCTGCCGTTCACCGTGTCGGTCAACCGCGCGCTGATGGTGCAGTGTGGTGAGGATCAATATGCGATTCCGCTGAACACCATCGAAGGCATCGTTCGGGTGTTGCCGAATGATCTGGAAGCGCATTACCGCAACGATCCGCCGAGCTACCACTACGCCGGTCAGCGCTACGAACTGTGCTATCTGGGCGAGCTGCTGAAAACCGCGCCACGCCCCAAACTGCTCGGCCAGAGCCTGCCATTGCCGGTGCTGCTGGTGCAGTGCAATGACCGGCACATCGCGGTGCAGGTCGACGCGATGGCCGGCACTCGCGAGATCGTGGTCAAGAGCCTCGGCCCGCAGTTCGCGGCGGTGCAAGGAGTGTCCGGGGCGACGATTCTCGGCGATGGCCGGGTGGTGCTGATTCTTGATCTGCTCGCACCGATTCGCGCGATGCAGGCGCGGATCGCCCAGCATCCGGCGCAGGCGGACATCGACAGTGAGCCGCAGAAACCCCTGCTGGTGCTGGTGGTTGACGACTCGGTCACCGTGCGCAAGGTCACCAGTCGTTTGCTCGAACGCCACGGCATGAACGTGCTGACCGCCAAGGACGGCGTCGATGCCATGCTGCTGCTGGAAGAACACATGCCCGATCTGATGCTGCTCGACATTGAAATGCCGCGCATGGACGGCTTCGAAGTCGCCACCCAGGTGCGCCACGACGAACGCCTGCAACACCTGCCGATCATCATGATCACCTCGCGCACCGGGCAGAAACACCGCGACCGTGCGATGGCCATCGGCGTCAACGACTACCTCGGCAAGCCGTATCAGGAATCGGTGCTGCTCGAAAGCATTGCCCACTGGAGCAAGAAACATGCATGAGCGCCGCCACAACGCGCGCAGCAGCCAACTCACCGGCCTGCTGCTGCCACTGGCCGACCGCAACCTGATCCTGCCCAACGTCGCCGTGGCCGAGCTCATCGACTATCAGGCCAGCGCCTTCGACCTGGACACGCCGCCGTGGTACCTGGGGCGGGTGAGCTGGCGTGAACGGCAGATTCCGCTGCTGAGTTTCGAGTCGGCGTGCGGGCAGAAAATCGTCATCGGCGAACGCGCGCGGATCGTCATCCTCAATGCCATTGGCGGCTTGCCGCAGCTGAAATTCATTGCGCTGCTGGTGCAGGGGATCCCGCGTTCATACAAGCTCGACAGCCAGTTGAGTTATGTCGATGTGCCGTTGTGTGCGCTGGAGCAGGCGGCGGTGCAGGTCGGGGAACAGGTGGCCAAGGTGCCGGATTTGTTGGGGTTGGAGCAGTTGTTGGTGGAGGCTGGGCTGGTTCACTGATCCAGCCTTTGTGCTGCCCTGACTGGCCTCATCGCTGGCAAGCCAGCTCCCACAGTGTCCGCGTCGTATTCGGATTTTGTGAATCACACAAAACCCTGTGGGAGCTGGCTTGCCAGCGATGGGGCCAGTTGAATCAGCAAATTCTTACAGGCAAATCTTCAATTTCTGCAGTGCAATAAACACCTTCTGGCACAGCTGTTTAAAGACACTCAGTGTTACGCCTCACCAGCCTACAAATCCTTGCGCCACTGCCTACGCATGCACCAGAATCCGCCGGCTTGTGCGCCCTCGGCAGCCTGCGTAACTTGATTGCGTCACTGATTCCCAGTGATCGGGTTTAGCAGCCCGTGGTTAATCTAAGGGTGCACATACATCATCGTCAGGCTCAGTGCCTGCATTCGATGGCGGCTGTGCGCAGGGCGCTTCGGCGCGCCGGCTTCCTTAGGTTCCCCGGTCTGCTAACCTGCGTTCAGCTGCCACCCCTTCTTTTAGCAGAGAAGCGGTTCCAGCTTTATTTCGGAACCTGAGAATGATTAAACCAACACCAAATCCGCCGCCAACAGATGCGGCATCCCCTTACGAAGCCCCCGAATCAAAGAAATTCCACGAAGCCGCCGAACGCGCCCTCGACCATTACCTCGGCCCGCCAAAAACCGACCTCATGGCCACACCCTACACCCCCAACACGCTGTACATGGCCAACCCCGACGCCGACAGCGAATCCCTGCTGGCCGACGCCAGTGAATCCCTCGGCTCGGCCACGGTCATGCTCAACAACCATGCGGCGCTGGTGCAAGGCACGCACCGCAAGACCCTGCAAGGCATCGCTCAGGTGGTGATGGTGGCGGAGATGGCGGTGAATCGGGTGTTGGACAAGTGGGTGCCCGCAGACTGATCCAGTCGTTGCGGTGTGTTGACCGGCCCTATCGCTGGCAAGCCAGCTCCCACAGTGTCCGAGTTGTTTTCGGATTCTGATAATTACCCAAAAACCTGTGGGAGCTGGCTTGCCAGCGATGAGGCCAGTGAACGTTACGCTCAGCGTAATGATTCACCACCGCGCTTGATTGATGCCCCCACCCCACACGCCTAACGTAGCTCCACGACAGCGAACCCCGTGGAGTGAGCATGACAACAACAATTTCCCCCGACTCGCGCTGGACGCGGCGGCGTGACGAGAAGCAGCGGCGTCTCGACAAGGTGCGCGGGCTGGCCGACGGCGTGGTGTTGCCCAGCGACAAGATCGTCGCCGCGCTTGAAGCGTTGATCCATCCCGGCGACCGTGTGGTGCTGGAGGGCAACAACCAGAAGCAGGCGGATTTCCTTTCCCGTTCGCTGGCCAAAGCCGATCCGGCCAAGCTGCATGATCTGCACATGATCATGCCCAGCGTCGGTCGCTCCGAGCACCTTGATCTGTTCGAACGCGGCATCGCCCGCAAGCTCGATTTCTCCTTCGCCGGCACCCAGAGCCTGCGCATCAGCCAGTTGCTCGAAGACGGCCTGCTGGAAGTCGGCGCGATTCACACCTACATCGAACTCTACGCGCGGCTGGTGGTGGACCTGATCCCCAACGTCGTGCTTTCGGCCGGGTTCATGGCCGACCGCAACGGCAACATCTACACCGGCCCCAGCACCGAAGACACCCCGGCACTGATCGAACCGGCGGCGTTCAGCGACGGCATCGTCATCGTTCAGGTCAACCAGTTGGTGGATGACGTCAGCGAACTGCCGCGCGTGGATATCCCCGCCTCATGGGTTGATTTCGTGGTGGTGGCCGACAAGCCGTTCTACATCGAACCGCTGTTCACCCGCGACCCACGGCACATCAAACCGGTGCACGTGTTGATGGCGATGATGGCGATTCGCGGGATCTACGAAAAACACAACGTGCAGTCGCTCAACCACGGCATCGGTTTCAACACCGCCGCCATCGAGCTGATCCTGCCGACCTACGGCGAATCCCTCGGCCTCAAAGGCAAGATCTGCCGCAACTGGACGCTCAACCCGCACCCGACGCTGATCCCGGCGATTGAGAGCGGCTGGGTCGAAAGCGTGCATTGCTTTGGCACCGAGCTGGGCATGGAAAACTACATCGCCGCGCGCCCGGACGTGTTCTTCACCGGCCGCGACGGCTCGCTGCGTTCCAACCGGATGTTCTGCCAACTCGCCGGACAGTACGCGGTGGATCTGTTTATCGGCGCGACGCTGCAGGTCGATGGCGACGGCCATTCCTCGACCGTGACCCGTGGCCGCCTCGCCGGTTTCGGCGGTGCGCCGAACATGGGCCACGACCCGCGCGGTCGCCGTCACGGCACCCCGGCGTGGCTCGACATGCGCCACGACGACGCGCCGCAACCGATGCTCGAACGCGGCAAGAAACTCGTGGTGCAAATGGTCGAGACCTTCCAGGAGGGCGGCAAACCGACCTTCGTCGAAACCCTCGACGCGGTGGACGTGGCGAAGAAAAGCGGCATGCCGCTGGCGCCGATCATGATCTACGGCGACGACGTCACCCACCTGCTCACCGAAGAAGGCATCGCCTACCTGTACAAAGCGCGCTCGCTGGAAGAACGCCAGGCGATGATCGCTGCGGTGGCCGGCGTCACCGCCATCGGTCTGCGCCACAACCCGAAAGACACTGAACGTATGCGCCGCGAAGGCCTGATCGCCTTGCCCGAAGACCTCGGCATCCGCCGCACCGACGCCACCCGCGAACTGCTGGCAGCGAAGAGTGTGGCCGATCTGGTCGAGTGGTCCGGCGGCCTGTACAACCCGCCCGCCAAGTTCAGGAGCTGGTAATGCACGCACTCAACCTGCAAGCGAAACCCCTGAGCCTGAGCGAGCGCCTGGCGGATCTGGCGGTGGATGCGCTGATCGACGAAGCCGATCTGTCACCGAAACCGGCGCTGGTCGACCGACGTGGCAATGGCGCGCACACCGATCTGCACTTGGGCCTGATGCACGCTTCGGCATTGTCATTGTGGCCGGCGTTCAAGGAAATGGCCGAGGCCGCAGTTGATATCGGCGCAGTCGATACAGCGTTGCGCGAAGCGATTGGTCGCATCGGTCGCGAAGGCGAGCAAGCCATGCTTGCGACCACCAACGGGGTGAATACCCATCGCGGCGCCATTTGGGCACTGGGGTTATTGGTGACCGCCGCTGCGCTGGAACCGAAATCCTCAAGCGCCAACGCAGTCTCTGTTCGCGCCGCACGTCTGGCCTTGCTGGATGATCGCTACGCACCAAAACCGCTGAGCCACGGCGCTCAGGTCGCCCTGCGTTACGGCGCACGCGGTGCCCGTGAGGAAGCGCAACTCGGCTTCCCGTCCATGCTGCAACGTGGCCTGCCGCAACTCAAACGCAGCCGCGCCAACGGTCACGGCGAACAGAACGCCCGGCTCGATGCGCTGCTGGCGATCATGACCGATCTGGCTGACACCTGCGTGCTCTACCGCGCCGGTGAACAAGGCCTGCAGGCCATGCAACACGGCGCGCAAGCGGTGCTCGACGCCGGCGGCAGCGCCAGCCTCAGCGGCCGTCGGCGCCTGCACGCACTGGATCAACAACTCATCGCATTGAATGCCTCGCCCGGTGGCGCCGCCGACTTGCTCGCCGCTACGCTGCTGCTCGACCGAATCGAGCGCGACGGCATCCTTCAGGGAGCGTTTTGATGGAAACCTTATCCTTTGAATTTCCCGCCGGGCAGCCGCCACGCGGGCGCGCGCTGGTCGGTTGTGTCGGCTCGGGCGATCTGGAAGTGCTGATCGAACCGGGGCTGGCCGGCAAGCTGACGATCAATGTGCAGACCTCGGTCAACGGTGCGCAGCAGCGCTGGCAGCATCTGTTTGCGCGGATGTTCGACGGCACCACGCCACCGGCGATGGCCATCGATATCCACGACTTCGGTGCCACGCCGGGTGTGGTGCGGCTGCGTCTGGAACAAGGTTTCGAGGAGATCGACCATGACTGACAGCGCAGCGCTGTTGCACAAGCACAGCTTCGTCGAACTCGGTGCGCGGCAACGGGCGAAAGCCTTGCTCGATGCCGGGACCTTCCGCGAATTGCTCGACCCGTTTCAACGGGTCATGTCGCCGTGGCTCGAGCGCCAGGGCGTGGTACCGCAAGCCGATGACGGCGTGGTGATTGCCAAAGGCAGCCTCGATGGCCTGCCGCTGGTGATCGCCGCGATTGAAGGCGCGTTCCAGGGTGGCAGCCTCGGCGAAGTCGGCGGAGCGAAGATTGCCGGCGCGCTGGAACTGGCCGCCGAAGACAACCGCAAAGGCATCCCGACGCGCGCCGTGTTGCTGCTGGAAACCGGTGGCGTGCGCTTGCAGGAAGCCAATCTCGGGTTGGCGGCGATTGCCGATATTCATGCGGCGATTGTCGACTTGCAGCGGTACCAACCGGTGGTCGGCGTGGTCGCGGGCAGTGTCGGTTGTTTCGGCGGCATGTCGATTGCCGCTGCGTTGTGCAGCTATTTGCTGGTGACTCAGGAAGCGCGCCTCGGTCTCAACGGCCCGCAAGTGATCGAACAGGAAGCCGGGATCGAAGAGTACGACTCCCGCGACCGGCCCTTCATCTGGAGCCTGACCGGTGGCGAGCAGCGTTTCGCCAGCGGCTTGGTGGATCGTTACGTCGCCGATGATGTGGCACAGATTCGCCAGCAGGTCGGTGCGTTGCTGCAACAGGGTTTGCCAACCCGGCCGCGCAGTCAGCGCTCCGATTGGTTTCTGCAACGTCTGGCGAGCCTGGACACCGATAAGCAAATCGAGCCTGCGGTGGTTCGCGATCTGTATCAAGGAGAGCGCTCATGAGTGGTTATTCGATGCGCGGTTTGAACTGGTTCAACGCCCTGAGCGCGGGTGCGAAAGCGGTGGCAGGTTTGCCGCCGTCGTTGAAGGTGGCCGATGGCGAACTCGGACGATTGATCGCGGTGGTTGCTGACCCCGACAACCGTTTTCCACGGGCTCGCAACGGCGAAGTCGGATTGCTCGAAGGCTGGGGCCTGGCCAAGGCGGTGGATGACGCAATCACGGCAGATCGCGACAACACACAGAAACGCCCGATCATCGCCATCGTCGATGTACCGAGCCAGGCTTACGGTCGTCGCGAAGAAGCCCTCGGCATTCATCAGGCCCTGGCCGGTGCGGCGGACAGTTATGCCCGCGCCCGTCTGGCCGGGCATCCGGTGATTGCGCTGCTGGTGGGCAAGGCGATGTCCGGGGCGTTTCTGGCCCACGGTTATCAGGCCAACCGCTTGATTGCCCTGCGCGATCCCGGGGTGATGGTGCATGCGATGGGCAAGGCTTCGGCGGCGCGGGTGACCTTGCGCAGTGTCGAGGAACTGGAAGCGCTGGCCGCCAGCGTGCCGCCGATGGCCTACGACATCGACAGCTACGCCAGCCTCGGATTGCTCTGGGAAACCCTCTCGGTGCAGCAGATCGAGCAGCCGACGACGGAGGATCTGACGCGGGTCACCGAGTGCCTGAAACAGGCCATCGACGATATCTCCGGCACTGACTTGCGCAAGCGCCTCGGCGCGAAAAATCGTGAAGCATCCAGCCGCGTGCGTGAACTGCTGAGGGCGCAGTGGTGAACCTGCCATTGGCCCACGACCTGCTGTGGGGCATGACTCCTGCGCAGTTGGCAGCGGATGCGCCGCAGTGGGCAGTCGAATCGCTGGCTGCCGGGCAACCGGTGGTGGTGCGGCGGGCGGTGAGCGCTGAAGGTTGGGTCGCGGTGGGTATTCGCGGTGTGTTGCGTGAGCAGCGCCTGGCGGCGTTCATGGGTCTTGATGCAGTCGTGCGTCGGATCAGTCCGGAGGCGCTTTGTCATGTCGATTGCGAGCGCGATCTGTCAGTGATGCAGGCACTCAAACAACTGCGGCCGATGCTCGATGATTGTGGTTGGGTCTGGGGTGTCAGCGGCAGTGTCGGATTTGAGTTGGCCAGTGGTTTTACCGCGATGCACGCGGCCAGTGACCTCGATCTGATTCTGCGTACCCCGCAGCTGATCACCCGTAATCAGGCACGCAAACTGGTCGCGGGTTTCGATCAGGCTGTATGCCGGGTGGATATGCAATTGCAGACGCCGTTTGGTGCTGTGGCGCTGCGCGAATGGGCCAGCGGTTCGGCCCGGGTGCTGCTGAAAACTCAGCATCAGGCCTGTCTGGTCACTGACCCGTGGAACCCGCAGGAGCAGGCAGCGTGAGCAGCCTGTTGGTGTTCCCCGGCCAGGGCGCGCAGCAACCGGGCATGCTCCAGCGTTTGCCTCGGGCAACCTTGATCGAGGCCAGCGACGTGCTCGGTGAGGATGTCTCGCTGCTCGATTCGGCCGATGCGTTGCGCAGCACCCGGGCGGTTCAGCTGTGCCTGTTGATCGCCGGGGTCGCCGCCTCGCGGCAGTTGCTGCAGGACGGACTCACGGCGGATTACGTCGCCGGCCTGTCCATCGGTGCGTACCCGGCAGCGGTGGTCGCCGGGTCGCTGAGCTTCAGCGATGCGTTGCATCTGGTCAGCCTGCGTGGCGAGTTGATGCAGCAGGCTTATCCACAGGGCTATGGCATGACCGCGATCATCGGTCTGCAATTATCCACCGTCGAAACGCTGCTGGCGCAGGTGCACAGCGCGGAGTCGCCGGTGTACCTGGCCAACATCAACGCCGATAACCAGGTGGTGATTGCCGGCAGTGACGCGGCGATGCAAGGGGTGGCGGAACTGGCGCGCAGTCGTGGCGCCGGTCTGGCGAAACGCCTGACGGTGAGCGTGCCGTCGCACTGTCCGCTGTTGGAAAAACCTGCGCAAATCCTCGCCGAAGCCTTCGCCAAGGTTGAACTGAAGCGCCCGACAATCGCGTACCTGAGTGGCAGCCGCGCGCGTCCGCTGATCAAGCCTGACGCCCTGCGCGACGACCTCGCTTTCAACATGTGCCGCGTGGTGGACTGGCGCGGCACCGTACAAAGCGCCTACGAGCGCGGCGTGCGTTTACAGATCGAACTGCCGCCCGGTGCGGTGCTGACCGGGCTGGCGCGCCGGGTGTTCGAATCGGGCACGGTCACTGCCTTCGACAGTGCGCGTCTGGACACCTTGCAGGCGCTGTTGCGAGAGGAGGGAGACCGCCGACCCTAAACCGCCGCGACTCAGGCTTCGAACAACAAAAACAACATTCGACGATGCACTTTGAGGACTACAACAATGATTATTTACGGTGTGGCGTTTCTCGCCTTTTGTACGCTGGTGGGTATCTGGATCGGTGAGCTGCTCGGCAAGTTGATCGGCGTGCCGGCCAACGTCGGCGGTGTCGGTATTGCGATGCTGTTGTTGATCGGTTTGGGCAGTTACTTGAATAAAAGCGGCTGGCTCAAGGGCAAGACCGAACAGGGCGTTGAGTTCTGGAGTGCTATTTACATTCCGATCGTGGTCGCAATGGCTGCGCAGCAGAATGTTTACGGCGCGCTGAAGGGCGGGCCGATGGCGATTCTGGCGGGAACGCTCGCCGTGGTCATCGCCTTTGCCTTGGTGCCGGTGCTGGTGCGCCTCGGTAACAAGGAACCGGCGCCGATTACACCTGCCAAGACTGCGGGGTAAGCGCCATGTACGAATCGATGATGAAAGTGATCACTGGCTACGGTCTGATCAGCGGTTTCCTGATTGTCGGCCTGACTATGTGGGTGGCCTACTGGATGTCCAACACCTTCACCAAGGGCCGCTTGCACGGTTCGGCCATCGCCATTCTGCTGGGGCTTGTGCTGTCGTATGTCGGCGGTGCGCTGACCGGTGGGCAGAAAGGCGTGGTGGATATTCCGTTGTTGTCGGGCATCGGTTTGCTCGGTGGCGCGATGCTGCGAGATTTCGCGATTGTGGCGACGGCGTTCGGCGTGAGTGTGGATGAGTTGAAGCGGGCAGGGTTTGTCGGGGTGCTGGCGCTGTTTGTCGGCGTCGGCACGTCGTTCGTGGCGGGTGTTGGTGTGGCGATGGCCTTCGGTTACACCGATGCCGTGAGCCTGACAACCATTGGTGCGGGCGCGGTGACTTACATCGTCGGCCCGGTGACCGGTGCGGCGATTGGTGCCAGCTCCGAGGTCATGGCGCTGTCGATTGCGGCGGGGCTGATCAAGGCGATTCTGGTGATGGTCATGACGCCGTTTGTGGCGCCGATGATTGGCCTGAACAATCCGCGCAGTGCGGTGATTTTCGGCGGGTTGATGGGCACGTCCAGTGGTGTCGCCGGCGGGTTGGCGGCAACCGATCCGAAACTGGTGCCTTATGGCTGCCTGACGGCAGCGTTCTATACCGCACTGGGATGTCTATTGGGGCCTTCGTTGTTGTTTCTGCTGATGCGCGGCTTGATGGGCTAAGACATCAGTTGTCTGGACAGACGCCTTCGCGAGCAGGCTCGCTCCCACAGGGAAATGCATTCCAAGGTGGGAGCGAGCCTGCTCGCGAAGGAGGCGACTCGGTTTCAGATCTGGCGATTGGCATACATCCGACACTCCGCCAGCAACGCCAGCAGATTCGGATCGCGCTCCTTGGCCTTCAAGAAGACCACGCCAATGTGCTGCTGCAAGCGGTACTTCTCCTGCAACGGGATCAGCTTCACCCGATTCTCGTACACCGCCGCAATCCTTCCTGGCAGCAACGCATAGCCGACCCCGGAGCTGACCATGCTCAGCAGGGTGAAGATGTCGTTGACCTGCATCGCCACCTTCGGCTCGAACCCCGCCTGCTTGAACACCCGGATACCGTCCTGATGCGTAGCGAAGCCCTGGGTCAGGGTGATAAAGGTTTCGTCACGCACCTCGGCCAGATCGACTTCACTGCGTTGGGCGAACCTTGAATCTGCCGGTGTGGCGAGGAAAATGTCGTCGGAGAACAGCGGGATCTGCTCGCAGTCCGGGTCGCTGACCGTGTCGTCCAGCGACACCAGAATCGCGTCGACTTCCATGTTCTTCAGCTTGTACAGCAGGTCGATGTTGGAGCCGAGGATCAGGTCGATGTTGAGTTCGCTGCGGCGGATCTTCAGGCCCATGATCAGTTGCGGTACGGTTTTCACCGTCAGCGAGTACAGCGAGCCGAGTTTGAAGCGTTCAGCGGAGAAACCGGCGGCCTCGCGAGTCAGGCGCACACTCTCGACCACGTCCTGGATCAGCTTCTGCGCGCGTTCTTCGAGCACGTAGGCGCTTTCCAGGGGCGTCAGGTTGCGCCCTTCATGCTTGAACAGCGGGCAGCGCAGGGCGCTTTCCAGCGAATGGATCGCCCGGTGCACGCTGACATTGCTGGTCTGCAACTCGGCTGCGGCACGCGCCAGATTGCCGGTGCGCATGAAGGCGAGGAACACCTCGAGTTTTTTCAGGGTCAATTCTTCGTCGATCAGCATGGCGCGGACTCTTTTTAGAATGCGTCGATTGTGCCCGGTATGCGCCGCTCTTTGTAGGAGCTGCCGAAGGCTGCGATCTTTTGATCTTTTAAACGGAAACATTGCGCTTTTACGCTCAAGGCCCGAGCCTTGCGCGTTGCGGTAACGAATCTTGAGGTGAGCGACACATGTATCACGGGGAAAAACTCAACGCCTGGACGCATCTGGTCGGGGCCGTGGCTGCGTTTATCGGCGGCGTGTGGATGCTGGTGATTGCCAGCCTCGACGGCAGTCCGTGGAAGATCGTCAGCGTGGCGATCTACGCCTTTACCTTGTTGGTGCTCTACAGCGCTTCAACCGTGTACCACAGCGTGCGCGGGCGCAAGAAAGCGATCATGAAGAAGGTCGATCACTTTTCCATCTATCTGCTGATCGCCGGCAGCTACACGCCGTTCTGCCTGGTGACGTTGCGCGGGCCGTGGGGCTGGACGTTGTTCGGGATTGTCTGGGGGCTGGCGCTGATCGGTATCCTGCAGGAGATCAAGCCACGCTCGGAAGCGCGGATCCTGTCGATCGTGATCTACGCGGTGATGGGCTGGATCGTGCTGGTGGCGGTCAAGCCGTTGATCGCGGCGCTGGGCACAGCAGGCTTTGCCTGGCTGGCATCGGGCGGGGTGTTGTACACCGTGGGGATCATCTTTTTTGCCCTGGATCACCGGTTGCGGCATGCGCACGGGATCTGGCATTTGTTTGTGATCGCCGGGAGTCTGCTGCACTTTGTGGCGATTCTGTTTTATGTCCTTTAGAACATCACAAATCCTGTGGGAGCGGGCTTGCCCGCGATGACGGACTGTCAGTCACTCATGTGTTGATGGGGCAACCGCAATCGCTGGCAAGCCAGCTCCCACAGGGACCAGGGTTTGCAGTTGTATCTGCGCGCGTCTGCTGAATATCTGCAACAAGTCGCCGAGGGTATGCGGTGGCGGTTCGGTGGCGCGGGTCACTGCGTACAACGTGATCGGCAAGGGCGGCGCCAACGGGCGGATTACGGTGCTGGTCGGCGAAGCACCGAGTGCCGTGAAAGGGTCGATCACCGCCACCCCGGCGCCAGACTCCACCATCGCCCGCGCCAGCGAATACGTCTGCACGGCGATCCGCACGCGAGGCGGTGGCTCGACCGCTTCCAGGTAGCTGTCGAGTCGGGCAGCCAGCGGGTCGGCGCTGGACAGCCCGATCAGCGGTGCTCCCGCCAACGCCATCAGCGGCAACGGCTGACCGGCTTCTTCCTCCGGCCAGTAACCTTTCGGCGCCAGCGCCACCAACACGCCCGAGGCCAATGCCTGCGCCTTCAATCCCGGATGATCCGGCAACTGCAACGTCAGGGCCACGTCCACTTCGCGCATCAGCAGATTCTGCATCAGCTCGCGGCTGTGGGCGCTGGAGAGTTCGCAGGTGATGTCCGGGAACTGTGCCGTCCATTGCCGGATCGCCGGCGGCAGCAACGACAGCGCCAGCGCCGGGGTCGCGCCGATCCGCAGGCTGTGGCCGGGCTCGCGGCGCAGGCTCTGGGCCAGGCGTCGCACGCCTTGCAGACTTTCCGTGACCTTGTCGACTTCGCGCTCCAGCTCCAGCGCTTCCGGAGTCGCCTGCAATTTACCGCGCACCCGCAGAAACAGCGGAAAGCCCAACTGCTGCTCGGCGTGCTGCAGCACTTTGGTCACCGCCGGCTGAGAGACGTGCAGCAATTGCGCAGCGGCGCTGACCGAGCCGGTCTGGCGAATGGCCTGGAAAATCTCGATGTGGCGAAGGCGCATGGCGAGTCCATAACCTTTGTTTATAAGTCTGGCATCTTTATTCATTGTTCGGCGCCTGTCACCTCACCCTAACCTCAGCCTCGTCTTCACATAGAAATAAGGACGGACATGGCTCAGCGCGTGTGCATCATCGGCGGCGGTGTGATCGGGTTGGCAACGGCCTATGCGCTGGTGCGCGACGGTTTCGAAGTGACTGTGGTCGAGGCGCGGCAGTCGCTGGGCAGCGAAACCAGTTTCGCCAACGGCGGCCAGTTGTCCTACCGCTATGTGGCGCCGCTGGCTGATGCCGGCGTGCCGTTGCAGGCGCTCGGCTGGATGCTGCGCGGCGACTCGCCGCTCAAGCTGCGCCCGCGTCTGGACCCGGCGCAGTGGCGCTGGATGGCGTCGTTTCTCGCCGCCTGCCGCACCTCGGTCAACCGGGAAAACGCCGCGCATCTGTTGCGCCTGGCGCTGTTCAGCCAGAGCACGCTGAAACGCTGGCGCGAGGATGACGCAATCAGCGGTTTCAACTGGCGGCGCAACGGCAAACTGGTGACCTTCCGCAATGCGGCCAGCTTCGACCATGCGCGCAAGGGCCTGGCTGATCCGCAGCAACAACAGGTGTTGTCTGCCGCCGAATGTGCGCAGCTGGAACCGGCACTGACCGATGCGCCGTTTGTAGGCGCGATCTATACGCCGGATGAAGAAGTCGGCGACTGTCACGCCTTCTGCCAGCAGTTGGCGGCGCGATTGACGGCGTCGGGTCGCTGCGAGTTTCGCCTCGGTCAGGCAGTCACCGGCATTCGCCACAGCCACGGCGTCGTTACGGCGATTGAGCTTGGCAACGAAACCCTGCCAGTTGAACAACTGGTGATCGCCGCCGGGCACCGAAGCCCCTTGCTGGCGCTGCCCGGCCTGCGCCTGCCGCTGTATCCGCTGAAGGGTTACAGCCTGACCTTGTCGATCGGCGATGAGTATCGGGCGCCGGACGTGAGCATCACCGACTACGACCGCAAGATCGTCTACGCGCGCATCGGCGAACAGTTACGGGTGGCGGCGATGGTCGACATCGTCGGTTTCGACCCGGCGGTAGATCCCGAGCGGTTGGCACTGATCAAGCGCCAGGCCCGCGACACCTTTCCCGATGCCGGCAATTACGACGCGGCTGTGGAATGGGCGGGCATGCGCCCGGCCACCCCCACCGGCGTACCGCTGCTGGGCGCCACGGCGTATCGCAATCTGTGGCTCAACCTCGGCCACGGCGCGCTCGGTTTCACCCTGGCCTGCGGCAGCGGGCAGTTGCTCAGTGAACTGATCGGTCAGCAGCGTACATCCATTGACCTGCACGGGCTCAATCCCCGTGCGGCGTGACAGTTTCTGCTAAAACACCCCAACCACAACGGAGAATAACAATGCAAAAAATCACGTTGCTCGGCTGCACACTGGCGCTGTTCATCGGCGCCCAGGCACAGGCCAATGAAGTGCCGCTGACCGGCGCGCTTGGCAAGATCGCCAGCGCCAACAGCATCACCCTGGGCTATCGCGATGCCTCGGTGCCGTTCTCGTATGTGGGCGATCACACCGGGCAGCCGATGGGGTATTCGGTGGAGCTGGCGGGCAAGATTGTCGAGCGGATCAAGCAGCAACTGGCGTTGCCTGAGCTGAAGGTGAAGTACAACCTGGTGACGTCGCAGACGCGGATTCCGCTGGTGCAGAACGGCACGGTTGATCTTGAGTGCGGCTCCACCGGGGTGACGGCCGAGCGGCAGAAACAGGTGGCGTTCTCCTACGGTTTCATCTACGTCAAAGGGCAGTTGCTGACCGCAAAGGACAGCGGCATTCACAGCTTCGATGACCTGCGCGGCAAGAATGTGGTGACCACCGCCGGCACCACCAACGAGCGCTATCTGAAGAGCTACAACCTCGACCACAAACTGAACATGTTCGTGATCAGCGCCAAGGATCACGGCGAGGCGTTCCAGATGCTGCAGTCGGGACGGGCAGCGGCCTTCTACATGGACGACGCATTGCTCTACGGCGAGCGGGCCAAGGCGCGGGACCCGCACAACTGGGTCGTGGTGGGGGAGGAACAATCGCGGGAAATCTACAGCTGCATGGTGCGCAAGGATGATCCGCCATTCCTCGCGCTGGTGAACGGGGCGCTGGCCGATTTGTACAGCTCGGGGGAGATCAACGGGATCTACCGTAAGTGGTTCGAACAGCCGATCCCGCCGAAAGGCTTGAACCTTGAGTTCCCGATGACCAGCGAACTCAAGGCAATCATCGCCAAACCGATCAGTGATCCGGTGCAGTGACGGGTTAGAAATCACCCCAAAGCTGCTGCGCCACTGCCAGTGCAACCACTGGCGCCGTTTCGGTGCGCAGCACGCGTGGGCCGAGGCGGGCGGCGTGGAAACCGTTGGCCTTGGCTTGCTCGACTTCGGCGTCGGACAAGCCGCCTTCGGGGCCGATCATGAACGCCAGGGTCGCAGGCTTGGCGTGGCTGACCAACGGCTCGGCCACCGGGTGCAGAACCAGTTTCAGCTCGGCTTCGGTCTGTTTCAGCCAGTCCGCCAGCAGTACCGGTGGATGAATCACCGGAACCCGCGAACGACCGCATTGCTCGCAGGCGCTGATCGCCACCTGACGCCAGTGCAGCAGGCGTTTGTCGGCGCGCTCGTCCTTCAGGCGCACTTCGCAGCGCTCGCTGAAGATCGGGGTGATTTCGCTCACGCCCAGTTCGGTGGCTTTCTGGATCGCCCAGTCCATGCGCTCGCCCCGGGACAGGCCCTGGCCTAGATGGATGTGCAGCGGCGATTCGACTTGGCCGGCGAGCTGCTCGTCGATCTGCACCACCACGCGCTTCTTGCCGACTTCCACCAGCGAGCCGCGAAACTCATGGCCGGAACCGTCGAACAACTGCACCGCATCGCCCTCGGCCATGCGCAACACGCGGCTGATGTAATGCGCCTGGGCTTCCGGCAGTTCGTGTTCGCCGGTGCTCAGGGGGGCGTCGATAAAGAAGCGGGACAGTCTCATGCGGGGTCTCTGTAAAATTTGTAAAAGTCTGGCGGCCCCATCGCTGGCAAGCCAGCTCCCACAGGGTTTTGCGCAGGACCTGTGGGAGCTGGCTTGCCAGCGATGACGGTAGTCCGGTCACCGCTGAAGCTTAAGTGAAATAGATCAGCCCGGATCACGGAAGCCCGGGTGGAAATCCTTCGGCACCGCCACGCTGACGCTGTCGCGAGTGGCGATGTCGATGCCTTCGCTGGCGACTTCGGCGAGGAAATCGATCTGCTCCGGGGTGATCACGTACGGCGGCAGGAAATACACCACGCTGCCCAGCGGCCGCAGCAGCGCGCCACGCTCCAGCGCATGCTGGAACACCTTCAGGCCGCGACGTTCCTGCCAAGGGTAGGCCTCTTTGCTGGCTTTATCCTTGACCATCTCGATGGCCAGGACCATGCCGGTCTGCCGCACTTCGGAGACGTTCGGGTGATCAACCAGATGCGCCGTGGCCGAGGCCATGCGCCGGGCCAGCGCCTGGTTGTTCTCGATGACGTTGTCCTGCTCGAAGATATCCAGCGTCGCCAACGCCGCCGCACAGGCCAGCGGGTTGCCGGTGTAGCTGTGCGAGTGGAGAAAGGCGCGCAGGGTCGGGTAGTCGTCGTAGAACGCGCTGTAGACCTCGTCGGTGGTCAGGCACGCCGCCAGTGGCAGGTAGCCGCCGGTCAGGGCCTTGGACAGGCAGAGGAAGTCCGGACGGATGCCGGCCTGTTCACAGGCGAACATGGTGCCGGTGCGGCCGAAGCCGACGGCGATTTCGTCGTGAATCAGGTGCACGCCGTAGCGGTCGCAGGCCTCGCGCAGCAGCTTGAGGTACACCGGGTGATACATGCGCATGCCGCCGGCGCCTTGAATCAACGGTTCGACGATGACTGCCGCCACGCTGTCATGATGCTCTGCCAACGTCTGTTCCATGGCGGCGAACAGATTGCGCGAATGTTCTTCCCAGCTCATGCCTTCGGGGCGCAGGTAGCAATCCGGGCTTGGCACCTTGAGGGTGTCCATCAGCAGCGCTTTGTAGGTTTCGGTGAACAGCGGCACATCGCCGACCGCCATCGCCGCCATGGTTTCGCCGTGGTAGCTGTTGGTCAGGGTGACGAAGCGCTTCTTGTTCGGCTGGCCGCGGTTGAGCCAGTAGTGAAAGCTCATTTTCAGCGCGACTTCGATGCAGGACGAACCGTTATCGGCGTAGAACGCGCGGTTCAGGCCTTCCGGGGTCATCTTCACCAGACGCTCGGACAACTCGATCACCGGTTGATGGCTGAAACCGGCGAGGATCACATGCTCCAGCTGATCGACCTGATCCTTGATGCGCTGGTTGATGCGTGGGTTGGCGTGGCCGAACACGTTGACCCACCAGGAGCTGACGGCGTCGAGGTAGCGCTTGCCTTCGAAGTCTTCGAGCCAGACGCCTTCACCGCGCTTGATCGGGATCAGCGGCAGCTGTTCGTGGTCTTTCATCTGGGTACAGGGATGCCACAACACCGCGAGGTCGCGTTGCATCCACTGGTTATTCAGGCCCATTTACAGTCTCCTCGAGGCGGCTCGCGTCAGGCGCGGGCAAACAATCGCGCAAGCCTATGCAATGCATCGCGTCGGAACAACCCATTGTGTCGATTGAGCTACTTTGTATGGGCCGATAGACGTCGCTGGCGGCGTTTTGATGGCTGACGTATTCTTCGCGGTTCTTTGGGTCGTCTGACCCGCAAAAACTGCTTTTTCCTACGTGTATTTCCGGAGTTCGCTGAATGTCTGTCGGTTGGCTGCGCGCCTGTGCGCTGGTGATGTTGGGGCTGTTCAGCGTTACGGCGCTGGCCAAGGATAAAACCGCAATCGTGATCGGCGGCGGCCTGTCGGGCCTGACCGCGGCTTACGAGCTGCAAAACAAGGGCTGGCAGGTCACGCTGCTCGAAGCAAAGCCGAGCCTGGGCGGTCGCTCGGGCATGGCCACCAGCGAGTGGATCGGCAACGACAAGACCCAGCCGGTGCTGAACAAGTACGTCTCGACCTTCAAGCTGAGCACCACGCCAGCCCCGGAGTTCGTGCGTACCCCGGGTTATCTGATCGACGGCGAGTATTTCTCCGCTGCCGATCTGGCAACCAAGCAACCGGCCACCGCCGATGCCTTGAAGCGCTACCAGAAAACCCTCGACGACCTGGCGCGCTCGATCGACGACCCGCAGAACCCGGCCGCGACCAGCACCCTGCATGCGCTGGATCAGATCAACGTGTCGAACTGGCTCGACAAGCAGAACCTGCCGGCCACCGCGCGTCAGTTGATCAACCAGGACATCCGCACCCATTACGACGAGCCTTCGCGTCTGTCGCTGCTGTATTTCGCCCAGCAGAACCGCGTGTATCGCGGCGTCTCTGACCGCGACCTGCGTGCCTCGCGTCTGGTCGGCGGCAGCCAGGTGCTGGCCCAGGCCTTCGTCAAACAGATCAAGACCATCAAGACCAACTCGCCGGTGTCGGCGATCACTCAGGACAAGGACGGCGTGACCGTCAAGGTCGGCAGTGTCGGCTACCAGGCTGATTACGTGGTGCTGGCCGTGCCGCTGCGCGCACTCAACAAGATCGCGCTGACCCCGGCGCTGGACGCTCAGCACCTGGCCGCGATCAAGGGCACCAACTACGGCTGGCGCGACCAGATCATGTTGAAGTTCAAGACGCCGGTGTGGGAAAGCAAGGCGCGCATGTCCGGCGAGATCTACAGCAACGCAGGTTTGGGCATGCTCTGGATCGAACCGGCGCTGAAGGGCGGCGCCAACGTGGTGATCAACCTGTCCGGCGACAACGCCCGCGTGATGCAGGCGTTCGGCGACAAGCAGATGGTCGATCAAGTGCTGATCCGCCTGCACGCGTTTTATCCACAGGCCCGTGGCTCGTTCACCGGTTATGAAATCCGTCGTTACAGCACCGATCCGTCGATGGGCGGCGCTTACCTGGCTTACGGTCCGGGCCAGATCAGCAAGTTCTGGCGCCTGTGGGAGCGTCCGCTGCAACGTGTAGCGTTTGCCGGTGAACACACCGACACCCTGTACCCGGGCACCCTGGAAGGCGCGCTGCGCACTGGTCAGCGTGCGGCCAGTCAGGTTGAAGACCTGGCCGCCGGCAAGTCGTTTGAACCGGCCAAAGTGGTTCCGGCTGCAGCAGCGGCGGGCGCGGCGGGTGCCGTGGCGGCGAAGAAGGGCAACTTCTTCAGCAACCTGTTTGGCGGTTCGGATGACGAGAAGAAGCCAGAGCCTGCGAAGGCGCCTGAGCCGGCTCCGGCTCCAGCTCCAGCGGCGCCAGCGCCTGCACCGACTCCGGCACCTGCGCCAGCTCCGGTGGAAGCGCCGAAACCAGCGACTCCGGTGAAAGCCGAGCCGGCGAAGAAAGCGCCAGCCAAGCCTGCGGCGAAGAAACCTGCAGCGAAAACCGAGGCGAAAAAGGCCCCGGCCAAGCCTGCGGCGAAAAAGGCTGAGCCGGCGAAGAAGCCAGCGGCCAAGCCTGCTGCAGTGCCGGCTCCGGCGGCAGGCACGGACAGCAAAGCGCAGTAAGGCTTTGCGGTGAATGAAAAGCGCGGCTCCGGCCGCGCTTTTTTATTGCCTGTGAGAACCTCATCGCGGGCAAGCCCGCTCCCACAGATTTTGCGGTGAGCGCAGAGTTTGTGTGCGCTATTGTCCACTGTGGGAGCGGGCTTGCCCGCGATGAGGCCTGTTCATACAGCACATCATCAGGATCTTCCACCTGACATCCCGCCACACTTTTCCCGGTTAATCTTTCCTTAACAAGCCACTTACAGACTCTTTATCGTATTTCTCGATATTTCAAAGCAAAATTTTCCGCTTTAATTCGATAGATAACTCGCTAGTCTTGGTTCGCAGTTCTCACAGGATTTGGGCAATGCAGCTACGTAACTCTGCTTCACGCTATGGTTGGGTCAGCATCTTCATGCACTGGGGCGTGGCGCTGGCGGTCTTTGGACTGTTCGCGCTGGGTCTGTGGATGGTGGGGCTGGATTACTACAGCAGCTGGCGCAAAGACGCGCCGGATCTGCACAAGAGCATCGGTCTGGTGCTGCTGGGTGTGATGGTGTTGCGGGTGTTGTGGCGCTTTATCAGCCCACCGCCACCGACGCTGCAAAGCTACAGCCGCATGACCCGCCTCGGCGCCAAATTCGGCCACGGGTTTCTGTACGTCGGGCTGTTCGCTGTGATGCTTGCCGGTTACCTGATTTCCACCGCAGACGGTGTCGGGATTCCGGTGTTTGGTCTGTTTGAAGTGCCTGCGCTGATTTCCGGGCTACCGGATCAGGCAGATACCGCTGGGGTGATTCATCTCTGGCTGGCATGGGCGCTGGTAATTTTTTCCGGCCTCCATGCGTTGGCAGCATTGAAGCACCACTTTATCGATCGTGATGCGACCCTGACGCGAATGCTCGGTCGCAAATCCTGAAATTCAACCTCGACTCAAAGGAAAAGAAAGCATGTTGAAAAAGACTCTGGCCGCTCTGGCAATCGGTTCGGCCGTACTGTCCGCGAACGTGATGGCTGCTGATTACACCGTCGACAAGGAAGGCCAGCACGCTTTCGTCGACTTCAAGATCAGCCACCTGGGCTACAGCTACATCACCGGTACGTTCAAGGACATCGACGGCAAGTTCAGCTTTGACGCTGCCAAGCCTGAAGACAGCAAAATCGAATTCAACGTGAAGACCGCCAGCGTGTTCACCAACCACGCCGAGCGCGACAAGCACATCGCCAGCAAAGACTTCCTGGACGTGGGCAAATACGCTGACGCCAAGTTCGTCTCCACCAGCGTCAAATCCACCGGCAAGAACGCCGCTGGCAAAGACACGGCTGACGTGACCGGCGACCTGACCCTGCACGGCGTGACCAAGCCAATCGTGGTCAAGGCCGTGTTCCTGGGCGAAGGCAAGGATCCATGGGGCGGCTACCGTGCCGGCTTCGAAGGTACTACCAGCATCAAGCGTTCTGATTTCGGCAAGATGATGGACCTGGGTCCACAGTCCGACAACGTCGACCTGTACATCTCGTTCGAAGGTGTGAAAGCGAAGTAACTTCGCCGCCTTACAAAAACGCCCCCGGTCGCAAGGCCGGGGGCGTTTTTTTTGCCTGCTACACGCACACATCCACCCCGTGGTACGGGCTTTTGTGGCGAGGGGATTTATCCCCGATGGGTCGCGCAGCGGCCCCATGACCGCCAACCGAGGGGTATCAGGCATACCGCATTGAATGGTTTTGCGACTGCTTCGCAGCCGATCGGGGATAAATCCCCTCTCCACAGTGTTGGGTCTACACAGGGGGATATGCGGTGATTCAGGGATATTCGTGACGGCATAAAAAAATGCCCCGGCTCTTTCGAACCGGGGCATTTTTCATTGCAGCGATAACTCAGCGATTGCGGGTCAGCAAGGCTGGTTTTTCGCCGCGCGGACGGGTCGGCAATTGATCAAGTTGCTCAGGCGTCGGGAAGCGGTCGGCTTTCGATTCCTTGTGCATGATCTTCGGCCCGGTGCTGCGCGGGTTCTGCACGGCCGGTTCGGCGCGTTGCTGATCGTCGCGAGCCGGACGGCGGTTGCGCGAGGACTCGTCACGACGGCCCTGGCCGTCACGTGGGGCGCCGTTGCGCGGACCGTTGCGTTTGCCCGGTGGAGTGCCGGTGCTCGAACCGTTGCTGTTGCGCGGGCCGTTCTGGCGACCTTGCGATTGACCGCCGCGAGGTGCGCCGGCACCTGCGCCCTGGCCTGGCGCGCCCGGACGGCGACCACGACCACCGGCCGGAGCGGCTTTGGGCACGTAGTCAACGCGGTTACCGAAGTTATCGATATCGTCGTCGAGGAACTCGTCCGGTGCACGATCAGCCGCCGCGCGTGGTGGCTGGCTCGGACGCTGTTCGCGGCTTGGCGCGCCTTCACGGGGCTTCTGCTGACGGGCAGGGCGCTCGCCGCGTTCGCCGGCCGGTTTTTCCTTGCCCTTGTCTTTGCCTTTGTCTTTACGACCGCCGCCACCGCCGCCGCCATTCGGACCGTCGCCGCGCGGACCGCGGGAGTTGCGCGGGTTGCGCATGTCCGGACGCTCGCGCACTTCAGGCTTCTCGGCCTCGATGGTGCTGGCATCGAAGCCCATCAGGTCGCCGTCGGCGATTTTCTGCTTGGTCATGCGTTCGATGCTTTTCAGCAGTTTTTCTTCGTCCGGCGCGACCAGCGAGATCGCCTCGCCCGAACGACCGGCGCGGCCAGTACGGCCGATACGGTGCACGTAGTCTTCATCGACGTTCGGCAGCTCGAAGTTGACCACGTGTGGCAACTGGTCGATGTCCAGACCGCGAGCAGCGATGTCGGTCGCTACCAGAATGCGCACTTCACCGGCCTTGAAATCGGCCAGGGCTTTGGTGCGGGCGTTCTGGCTTTTGTTGCCGTGGATCGCCACAGCCGGCAGGCCGTGTTTGTCCAGGTATTCGGCCAGACGGTTGGCGCCGTGCTTGGTGCGGGTGAACACCAGCACCTGTTCCCAGGCGCCGGCGGTGATCAGGTGCGCCAGCAGCGCACGCTTGTGGCTGGCCGGCAGACGGAACACGCGTTGCTCGATGCGCTCGACCGTGGTGTTCGGCGGCGTGACTTCGATGCGCTCCGGGTTGTGCAGCAGTTTGCCGGCCAGATCGGTGATGTCTTTGGAGAAGGTCGCCGAGAACAGCAGGTTCTGACGCTTGGCCGGCAGACGCGCGAGGACTTTCTTCACATCGTGCACGAAACCCATGTCGAGCATGCGGTCGGCTTCGTCGAGGACGAGGATTTCGACGTGGGACAGGTCAACGCTGCCTTGGCCGGCGAGGTCAAGCAGGCGACCCGGGCAGGCGACGAGGACGTCAACGCCACGGGACATGGCCTGGACTTGCGGGTTCATGCCGACGCCGCCGAAGATGCAGGCGCTGACGAATTTCAGGTCACGGGCGTAGATCTTGAAGCTCTCGTGAACCTGGGCCGCGAGTTCGCGGGTCGGGGTCAGGACCAGTACGCGCGGTTGGCGCGGGCCATGACGCTGGGATTTGTCCGGGTGACCGTTGGGGAACAACCGCTCCAGGATCGGAAGGGCGAAACCGCCGGTTTTACCGGTACCTGTCTGTGCCGCAACCATCAGGTCGCGACCTTGCAACACGGCGGGAATGGCCCGCTGTTGCACCGGAGTAGGCTCGGTATAGCCCGCATCTTCGATGGCACGGACTAAAGCCTCGGAGAGACCGAGGGAAGCAAAGGACATGAGTAATCCTGTTTTAGTTAGGGCTTGGCCCAATGGGAGTCTTGCCTGGCGCGAATCGCGTTTAAGAGGACGCGATCCCGTCCGGTCCTGCTGCGGTCTCGAAGGCATGTCAGGAGCGCTCGCGCGGGCTGAAAAGCTGCGCTGTAGCGGGACTGGAGGCCTGTTACGGTTCCGGGCGTCCGGGCGTGAGCCTGGCGGGAACGCCGGAGTATAACAGAGCAATCACTGCGCGCTGCTTTCCTGCTGCTCAACGGTTTTGCGGCTGGCCGAGACGTTGCTCATGGGCGCGGCGTCGACCGGGGCTGCGCCGTAGCGTGCGCTGAGCTCGGCGTAGGCCGGTTCGCGCTTGAAGCGCTTGAGCTCGGCGCCAAAACGCGCCACCAGCAGATCCATCCCGGCATTGCGACGAACGGCCAAATATTGGCTCTGGCGGCTAATGACAGTGGGGTTTTCAGTGATCTGGTCGCGGATATTCAACTGATCGAGCAAATGCTGACCCACGCGGCGATCGGTGATCAGCAAGTCGATGCGCCCGCGCAGCAGTTTGCCGAAGTTGGCTTCGTGGGTTGGCGCCGGTTCGCGGGTGAACAGTGTCGATTCGCGGAAGTCAGGGCTGTACAGATAACCCGGCGAGGTGCCAATGGTCAGGCCTTTGAGTTCTTCGAGTTTGCTGAACGGGTGCGGCCGGTCGTTGGCGTAGAACATCACGAACTCGACGTCCGACAGCGGTTCGATGGGATAGAGCAGCATGGCGTCGCGCTCGTCGCTGTGAAAGATGTCCAGTGCGCCGTCAGCCTGACCGGTTTCGAGCATCGACAGGCAACGTTTCCACGGCAAAAATTGCCATTCGACCTCGATGCCCAGACGCTTGAACACGATGGCCGTGGTTTCGTAATCCAGCCCGAGGTTCTTGCCGTCCTCTTCGTACACGTACGGCGCCCATGGCTCGGTGACAATGCGCAACTTCTCGCCCCGAGCGGCAAAGCTCAGGCAAGCAAAAACCAGCACCGTGAATAATTGCGCGATCAAAGGCATGGCTTGAGATTACGACGAGAAACGCGAAAGAGCCAGAAAGTGCCGGCACAAGCTCTAATTCGGGGATTCAAAAGCAAAAGATCGCAGCCACGACACCCCTGTAGGAGCTGCCGAAGGCTGCGATCTTTTGATTGTGCTTTGATGCTTTTTAGCGCGGCAACTTCAGGTTATTCCAGATCGCCAGACTAGGCTCGGCCTGGTTCATGGAATAGAAGTGCAGCCCTGGTGCGCCACCTTGCAGCAGGCGCTCGCACATTTCGCTGACAACCTGCTCGCCGAAGCGCTGAATGCTTTGGCTGTCATCGCCGTAGGCTTCCAGTTGCTTGCGGATCCAGCGCGGGATTTCCGCACCGCAGGCATCGGAGAACCGCGCCAGCTTGCTGTAGTTGGTGATCGGCATGATCCCCGGTACCACCGGAATGTCCACGCCCAGCGCCTGCAAGCGGTCGACAAAGTAGAAGTAGCTGTCGGCGTTGAAGAAGTACTGGGTGATCGCGCTGTCGGCGCCGGCGCGGGCCTTGCGCACGAAGTTGGCGAGATCGTCTTCGTAGTTGCGCGCTTGCGGATGCATCTCCGGATAAGCGGCAACTTCGATGTGAAAATGATCAGCGGTTTCTTCACGAATGAATTCAACCAGTTCATTGGCGTGACGCAGCTCGCCGCTGGTCATGCCCATGCCGGACGGCAGGTCACCGCGCAGGGCAACGATGCGCTTGATGCCGGCAGCCTTGTACTCGTTCAGCAGTCCGCGCAGGTCGTCCTTGCTGTCGCCGACGCACGACAGGTGCGGTGCGGCCGGTACTTTGACTTCGCTTTCCAGCTGCAGAACGGTGTTGAGGGTGCGATCACGGGTCGAACCGCCAGCGCCGTAGGTGCAGGAAAAGAAATCGGGGTTGTACGTTGCCAACTGACGGGCAACGTTGAGCAGTTTTTCATGCCCAGCATCGGTCTTGGTCGGGAAGAACTCGAAGCTGTAGCGACGGTCTTGGGACATGGTCATACCCTTGGAAACACGTAAGCCGGACGCTGTACTCCTGTAGGAGCTGCCGCAGGCTGCGATCTTTGAAGATCAAAAGATCGCAGCCTGCGGCAGCTCCTGCACAGAGCGGTCAGCAGCGCCAGTCAGGCAACGCGGTGCGCAAGGCACACCGCGTCGACGCTCAGCCAATCAGTAGCGGTAAGCGTGCGGCTTGAACGGGCCTTCGACGGTGACGCCGATGTAGTCAGCCTGTTGCTTGGTCAGTTGAGTGACCACGCCGCCGAAGCCGCGCACCATTTCCAGGGCCACTTCTTCGTCGAGTTTCTTCGGCAGTACTTCAACGGTCAGACGCTCGGCTTTCTGGGCTGGCGACAGGTCGGCGTACTTCTGGCCGAACAGGAAGATCTGCGCCAGTACCTGGTTGGCGAACGAACCGTCCATGATGCGGCTCGGGTGACCGGTGGCGTTACCCAGGTTCACCAGACGGCCTTCGGCCAGCAGGATCAGGTAGTCGTCGTTCTGCGCGTCGAAAGCGCCCGGGCCGGTACGATGGATCTTGTGGACCTGTGGCTTCACTTCTTCCCATGCCCAGTTCTTGCGCATGAAAGCGGTGTCGATTTCGTTGTCGAAGTGGCCGATGTTGCAGACAACAGCGCGCTTCTTCAGGGCTTTGAGCATGTTCGCGTCGCAAACGTTGACGTTACCGGTGGTGGTCACGATCAGGTCGATCTTGCCCAGCAGCGCTTTGTCGATGCTCGCTTCGGTGCCATTGTTGATGCCGTCGATGAACGGCGAAACCAGTTCGAAACCGTCCATGCAGGCCTGCATGGCGCAGATCGGGTCAACTTCGGAAACCTTGACGATCATGCCTTCCTGACGCAGGGACTGGGCCGAACCCTTGCCCACGTCACCGTAACCGATAACCAGCGCCTGCTTGCCGGACAGCAGGTGGTCGGTACCGCGCTTGATCGCATCGTTCAGGCTGTGACGGCAGCCGTACTTGTTGTCGTTCTTGGACTTGGTCACCGAGTCGTTGACGTTGATCGCAGGGATCTTCAGCTCGCCCTTGGCCAGCATGTCCAGCAGACGGTGAACGCCGGTGGTGGTTTCTTCGGTCACGCCGTGAACGCGGTCCAGCACCTGTGGGTATTTCTTGTGCAGCAGCTCGGTCAGGTCGCCGCCGTCGTCGAGGATCATGTTGGCGTCCCATGGCTGGCCATCCTTCAGGATGGTCTGCTCCAGGCACCACTCGTACTCTTCTTCAGTCTCGCCTTTCCAGGCGAAAACCGGGATGCCGGCAGCGGCGATGGACGCGGCAGCCTGATCCTGAGTCGAGAAGATGTTGCAGGACGACCAGCGTACTTCGGCACCCAGGGCAACCAGGGTTTCGATCAGCACGGCAGTCTGAATGGTCATGTGGATGCAGCCGAGGATTTTCGCGCCCTTGAGCGGCTGCTCGGAGGCGTATTTGCGGCGCAGACCCATCAGGGCCGGCATTTCCGACTCGGCGATGATGGTTTCGCGACGGCCCCAGGCAGCCAGGGACATGTCGGCAACTTTGTAATCGTTAAAATCGGCAGGCGTGATAACAGCGCTCATGAAGAGCCTCCATTCGTAATGTATGCGAATGGGCGCCGTTGTGCGTTTAGTGTCCGGCCGTGGCCAGTCAACGCCCCATCCGAGCCTGACAGGTTGATCCTGCTGCAGCGCCCCTCGGACAGGTGGCGGGAAAACGGTAGCAAGTGAAGGTTACCGTTTTGAAACGGGGGCGATTATAGCCGTCTAGACTGATCTTCCAAAGGGTTTCTGTCGGCCAGATGAAGATCGTTAATAGCGACCATAGTAGAAGGCTCATGGAGCCTGACCGCCCGGTCTGCCAAGATGGCGCCATCTTTCGGCAAACGCTCAGGAGTGAACATGAATTTCCACACCCGCAAATGGGTAAAACCCGAAGACCTGAACCCCAACGGCACCCTGTTCGGCGGCAGCCTGCTGCGCTGGATCGACGAAGAGGCGGCGATTTACGCGATCGTCCAGTTGGGCAATCAGCGCGTGGTGACCAAGTACATTTCCGAAATCAACTTCGTCAGCGCCTCGCGTCAGGGCGACATCATCGAACTGGGCATCACCGCTACCGAGTTCGGCCGCACCTCGATCACCCTCACCTGCGAAGTACGGAACAAGATCACCCGCAAGAGCATCCTCACCGTCGAAAAGATGGTCTTCGTCAACCTCGGCGAAGACGGCCTGCCAGCGCCGCACGGGCGGACCGAGATCAAGTACGTCAAAGACCAGTTCAAGGAAGATGAGCTCGTTACCAAGTGACATTGACGGTGCGCCCTTCGCGAGCAAGCCCGCTCTCGCAGGGTTCACGCTGAACCTGTAGGAGCTGCCGAAGGCTGCGATCTTTTGACGTTGTTTTTGCAGAGCAAGATCAAAAGATCGCAGCCTGCGGCAGCTCCTACACTGTCATGCGTAAAACCGGGGATTTGCGTGGCGCATACAGAACGTATTCCAGGCAAGAACGGTCGTAGCTAAAAGCCCCCACCCGGTTCCCACGCCATGACCACCCCGACAGACGGCAAGACCCCCAACCTCTCGACCGATGAACAACATGAAGTCGAGAAAAACCAGCCGCCGCGCGCAGCGGTTCTGCATGAAATCATCCGCACGCAGGGCGATCAGGAACTGGAGCGCAGCATCGCCGCGTTGTGGTGGTCGGCGCTCGCGGCCGGATTGACCATGGGCCTGTCGCTGATGGGCATGGGCCTGCTCAATTCGCGCCTGCCCGAGGGTGACGAATTCAAGGTCATCGCCAGTTTCGGCTACTGTGCCGGTTTCCTCGCGGTGATTCTCGCCCGCCAGCAGCTGTTCACCGAAAACACCCTGACCGCCGTCCTCCCGGTGATGACCAAACCGACCCTGGCCAATTTTGGCCGGTTGATCCGCTTGTGGGGCGTCGTCCTGTTCGGCAATTTGTGCGGGACGATTCTCGTGGCCTACGTGATGCTCGAGCTGCCGATCTTTGACACCAGGACCGATCACGCCTTCCTTGAAATCGGCCGCAAGGTCATGGAGAACCACGCCAGCCAGATGTTCGCCAAGGGCATCGTCTCCGGCTGGATGATCGCCACCATGGTCTGGATGATCCCGTCCATGGAGAGCGCGAAGATGTGGATCATCATCCTCATCACTTATCTGATGGCGTTGGGCGACTTCACCCACATCGTGGTCGGTTCGGCGGAAGTCTCGTACCTGGTGTTTGCCGGCGAGTTGCCGTGGAGTGATTTCTGGATGGTGTTTGCCGGTCCGACGCTGGCGGGGAACATCATCGGCGGCAGTTGCATCTTTGCCCTGATCAGCCATGCGCAGATCCGCAGCGAAAGCGGTGCGCCAAAGGAAACAGGCAAGGCCAAAGGGTCTGCGGATCAGGCCGAAAAGCCTGACCCGCAGCAGATCAGAAAATGATCAGTGGTGTGCGGGTTCGGCCGTGGTGGCCGGCTCGTCGCGGGTGGCATGCTTGACCAGCTTGCCGATGGTCAGGCCCTGCAACAGGATCGACGACAGCACCACGATATAGGTGATGCTCAGCAGCAGATCGCGCTCCGGGCCCAGCGGCAGGGCCAGCGCCAGTGCCACCGAAACACCGCCGCGCAAACCGCCCCAGGTCAGGATGCGGATGGTGCCACGCGGCACTGTGCGCCAACGCCTTAACAGAACGATGGCCGGAGCCACGGTGAGCAGGCGCGACAGCAGGATCGCCAGCGCCAGCAAACTGGCCGCCGCCACGTGCGCCCAGTTGAACGGCAGCAGCAACAACTCCATGCCGATCAGCGCGAACAGCAGGGCGTTGAGCATGTCATCGAGCAGCTCCCAGAAGCCGTCGAGGTACTTGCGGGTCATGTCGTTCATCGCCAGGTTGCGCCCCAGGTTGCCGATGATCAGGCCGGCCACCACCATCGCAATCGGCGCCGAGACGTGCAGCTCGGTGGCCATCGCCGAACCGCCAATCACCAGCGCCAGGGTCAGCATCACCGTGATCTGATGCTGCTGGACGCTTTTGATCATCCGGTACACCCCATAACCGATCAGCCCGCCGAACAGCACGCCGCCAAGGGCTTCATGAACGAACAGCATGGCGGTGGCGCCGAGGGTCGGCGTTTCACCCAATTGGGCGATGCCCAGCAGCACGGTGAACACCACGACCGCGGTGCCGTCGTTGAACAACGACTCGCCGACGATGGTGGTTTTCAGCGGCTTCGAAGCGTTGGCGGTGCGCAGTACGCCGAGCACCGCGATCGGGTCGGTCGGCGAAATCAGCGCGCCGAACAGCAGGCAGTAGAGGAAGCTCACGTGCCAGCCGAACAGGGCAAAAATGTAATAGGCGAGGCTGCCGATCACGGCGGTGGCAATCAGCACGCCGAACGTCGCCAGCAGGCCGATGGGCCAGCGATAGCTGCGCAAATCGTTGAGGTTGACGTGCAGGGCGCCGGCGAACAGCAGGAACGACAGCATCCAGTTCATCAGCAGATCGCCGAAGTCGATCTGGCCGATCAATTGCTGCACGCGTTCTTCGAGGCCGGGGTAGCCGAGCACGCTCAGGCCCTGCAGCAACAGGGAGAACATCAGCGCGGTGACCATCACGCCGATGGTCGGCGGCAGGCCGATGAAGCGGTAATTGACGAAGGTGAGAAGGGTGGTGAGGCAGATAAAAGCGGCTACAAGTTCTAGCATCCGGGCTCCATTGGATGGGGGGGAAGTCAGCGCCCCGATTCTTCGGCGCACAGGTTGGATGGGCTGATTCGGGGTGGGGACACAATCACCTCCCCTCGGTTGGTCAGCCGTACGCATTGGTGTAGGGTCAACAAAAAATCAAGGAGTGGGACGTGGCGGCGACAGTTCTGGTGTTGATGGCGGCGCTGTTGCATGCGACGTGGAATACCCTGATCAAGTTCAGTGCCGAACGGCTGTTGGTGGTGGCGTGCATGGACACGGTGGCGCTGTTGTTCGTGGCGCTGGCATTTCCGTTCATCAGCCTGCCACCGGCGCAAATCTGGCCGTGGATTCTGGCGTCGGCAGCATTCGAGCTGCTGTATCGCTATCTGCTGATCCAGGCTTATCGGGTCGGCGACCTCGGATTGGTCTATCCCTTGATGCGCGGCTTGTCGCCGCTGGTGGTACTGGCGCTGACCCTGATCTTCGCCGGCGAAGTGCTCACCACGCAGCAGATCCTCGGGATCATGCTGATTCCGCTGGGCATGGTCTGCCTGCTCTGGCAGGGCGGTGGTGGTAAACATTTGCCGTGGTCGATGCTGCCGGTGGTGGCGCTGATCGGGCTGTGCATCGGTTGCTACACCTACATCGATGGCCAGGCCTTGCGGCGCTGGTCGCATCCGCTGGATTACCTGGTCTGGGTCACGCTGCTCAGCGCCTGGCCGTTTCCGTTGCTGGCGTGGGTCGCCAAGCGCCCGGCGTTTCTGGTGTTCTGGCGCGAGCAATGGAAGCTGGGGCTGGCGGTCGGGTTCTGCGTGTTGTTCAGCTACGCTCTGGTGCTATGGGCGATGCAGTTGGGCTCGATTGCCGAGGCGGCGGCCTTGCGGGAGATCAGCGTGATACTGGTGGTGCTGTTCGGCATGCGGTATCTGAAAGAACCTTTCGGCAGGCCGCGGCTCTTAGCCTGTGGGCTGGTGCTGATCGGCATGCTGGTGATGAAGTTCTGACGGCCCGCCATTTCCAACACTCGAAAAAAGGACGGCGTTATGACGGTGGCTCTGTGGTGTGTATTGATCGCGATTTTCCTGCCGTATGTGTGCACGATTGTGGCCAAGGTCTCGGGCGGCTTCCGGCTCAGTGACAATCATGATCCTCGGGACTTTCTCGATAGCGTGGGCGGCGTCGCCCGACGGGCGCATGCGGCGCAGCTGAACAGCTTCGAAGTGATGCCGGCATTTGCTGCCGCAGTGATTGTTGCGCATCTGGTGGGCACGGCGCAGCTAGTGACCGTGAATGTGCTGGCGGTGCTGTTTATCACCAGTCGCCTGCTGTACATCATTTGTTATCTGGCGGACTGGGCGATCTTGCGGTCGCTGGTGTGGTTTGTCGGGATGGGGCTGATTGCTGCGTTCTTCTTTGTGTCGGTATAGATAAAGCAAGATCAAAAGATCGCAGCCTGCGGCATCTCCTACAAGGTTGATACATGTCCCCTGTAGGAGCTGCCGCAGGCTGCGATCTTTTGCTTTTCAAGGTTTGTCGGCGACCTGAGGCACTTGCGGCAACGCCGCACCTTTAGGCCAGAGCATCCAGATCTGCCCCTGCTGTTTCATGTCCCCGGCCAGTTGCCCGTCTGCGTCGCCGGTGCCCCAGAACAAGTCCGCGCGCACCTCGCCGGCAATCGCGCCGCCAGTGTCCTGCGCCGCGACCGGGCGAACCAGAGCGGTGCCATCCGGACGGGTGGTCGACAACCACAGCAGACTGCCCAACGGAATCACCTTGCGATCCACCGCCGCGCTATAGCCGGCCGTCAGCGGTACGTTCAACGAGCCGCGCGGGCCTTCATTGCTGTCCGGGTTGCGAGTGAAAAACACGTAGCTCGGGTTGCTGCCCAGCAGCTCCGGAATGCGCGACGGGTTGGCCTTGGCCCAATTGCTGATCGCGCTCATGGTCACGTCTTCTTTCTTCAACTCGCCCTGTTCCACCAGCCAGCGGCCGATCGGCCGGTACGGGTGGCCATTCTGGTCGGCGTAGGCGATGCGCAGTTGTTTGCCGTCCGTTGTCTGAATCCGCCCGGAGCCCTGAATCTGCAGGAATTGCAGGTTCATCGGATCGGTCAGGTACGCCACCACCGGGGCTTTGACGCCTTTGGATTCGATGGTTGCGGCGTCGTCATACGGCTTGAGCACCCGACCTTCGAGGCGACCGCGCAGGCGCTTGCCCTTGAGTTCGGGGTAAATGCTGTCCAGCGCGACGATGATCATGTCTTCGGGCACACCATAGACCGGCACGTTGGCTGTTTCGGTGGGGGTCAGGCTGCCGGGGTAGACCGGCTCGTAGTAACCGGTGATCAGGCCGTTGGGGTTGTCGTGTTCGGCGCGCAACCCGAACACGTCGAGGTTCTGCTTGAGGAACGCGCGAATCTCGTTGGCGCTTTGCGGCACGCTGGCGGCTGCCGCGCAGGTGCCACCCCAGATCGGATCAGCCTTGAGTCGGATGCAGGCGCTGCGCCACGAGCCGAAGCCGGCGACCAGGTCGCTGTCGGACACCGCCGGCAGGGCTTCCCAGGTGGCGCTGGAATAAGTCGCCAAGGCGTGGGTTTTCGGTTTGGCATTGTCGCCGCCCGTACAGCCAGCAAGGATAGCCAGCAGCGGCAGGGTTGCGATCAGCGGGTGACGCCAGGCCTTGAAACGGCGGTTCATGGAGTGATTCCTGTGCCGGTTGCCCGAGTGCTCCATGCGCTCGGGCAACCCGTATTTTTAATAGGGCTATTGGTGTTTGACGGCGACGCGAGGATACTGGCCGCCGAATTCCGTGACCTGAAGCCACCATGACTCTTAAAAGAATTGCTGTTGTATTGCTGGCCTGTCTGACCTTGTCCGCCTGTGGCGGCGTCGATCCGAATTCGCCGCTGGGTCAACGCAAGGCGATCTTCAAGCAGATGCTCAAGACCGGTGAAGACCTGGGCGGCATGTTGCGCGGGCGCATTCCGTTCGACGGGCCGAAATTCGCCGAGGGTGCGGTGAAACTTGATGCGTTGTCCCATGAACCGTGGAAGCATTTCCCGCAGGTGCGCGAAGAAGATCACACCAGCGCCAGGGACGATGTCTGGCTGCGTCAGGCCCGCTTTCAGGAACTGGCCCGCAACCTTGAGGCGGCCACCGGTGAACTGGTGATCGCCAGCAAGGTTCAGCCGTACAAGGCCAGTAACCTGGGGCCAGCGGTGCAGAAAGTCGAAGATGCCTGCAGCGCTTGCCATAAAGAGTTTCGGGATCATTGATTGTCGGAGACTGCCGGACGACTGTGGCGAGGGAGCTTGCTCCCGCTCGGCGGCGCAGCCGTCGTAAACCCATTCAACCAAGTTGAGTCTGGTATAGCGCGATTGAATGGAGTTTGGGCCGCTTCGCGGCCCAGCGGGAGCAAGCTCCCTCGCCACAGGAAATCGCCCTCAATACGGGTTACTTGTCAATCTGGTCCAGCGCATCCTGCAGTTCTTTGCGCGACTCGGCGAGTTTGTTTTTGCGCTTGTCGATCTTCTCCGGATCACCTTTCTTCATCGCCTTGTCGAGATCAGCCTGACGTTTGCTGACTTCGTGCTTGGCTTCCAGCACCTTGTTCTCGCGTTCTTTCTTCAGGCCCGCATCGGTGCAGTTTTTCGTCACTTCGTCCAGAGCGGTTTGCAGACCGGCCTGCTGGTCGGTGTTGCCTCGGGATTTGGCTTGTTCGATCTGATTGATGATGCCCTGCTTCTTCGCGGCGCAACCGGTCAGGCCCGGTGCATCTTCGTCGGCCATCGCAGGTGCGGCCAAAACGCCACAGAGGGTCAGCAAGGCGAGCGGTGCAAAAAATTTCATAAAAGCTCCATGTGCGAAGGCAATCGGGTCGGTGGCACTGCGCTGTTTGAGCGTCTGACGTTCCTTCGGTTCCCGGCTGCCGGGATTGCGTGATCAGAAGCCGTCGATTCCGGCGGCGCGTAATGTGTCACTCAAGGCCAGCACCTGCGGGTCGCGGAAGAATGCGCTCAATTGCGCCGCGCGGCCCGGGCCGATTCCGGCTTCTGCTTGCCATTGTTCGGTGTTGCGTTGTGCCAGCGCCTGCCACGAGTCGGCCAGTTGTGCCTGACCGGTGGGCGGTAAACCCAATGCTTTGAGCCACTGCGTGAACGGTCGTTGGCGGGCGCTGTGAAAACTGTTGATCAGACGTGCGCTGCTGCGCTCGCCGAAGCCGGCAATGTTAGCAAGCTCTGGCTCGTCGAGGGTCAACCAATCCAGCAGGTTGTTCAGGCGGCCTGTTTCCAGAAGTTTCTCCCAGGTGCCGCGCCCGACATTCTGCAGCGCGAGGCCTTGTTTGCCACTGAGCCAGGTCAGGCGCGCGAGAAACTGGCTTTCACAACCGGGTGTCGGTTGCCAGCAACTCAAGGCGTGGAAGTCGCGCGTGTCGGGAATGTCGAGGGCGGCTCGTTCGGTAGTGCGCAGCACCACACTGTCGAGTCGCGGGATGGTCAACCCGGCCAGGCTGATTGCTACTTGATCGCCGGGGCGGATATCCAGCGCCTGCCAGCGCTTGAGTGAACCGGCGCTGACGCGTTTGATCTCGCGGTCATCGAGCATCACCGGCGACAACTCCAATACCGGCGTGATGCGTCCACTGCGGCCGACCTTGAAATTCACTTTGCGTACCTCGGCCAGCGCTCGGGTAAACGGGTATTTCCAGGCGACGGCCCAGTAGGGCGCGCTTGCCTGCCAGCGCTCGGCCGGTGGGCGCTGGCTCTGGCGCAGGACAATGCCGTCAGTAGCGAACGGTAGGGGCGATCGATACCAGTACTCCCGCCATTTTTGCGCGTCGGCAAGGTTGGTGATCGCCTGACTGAATGGCGCTGTCGTGGCAAAGCCCAATGTCGCTAGCGTCGATATTCTTTCCGGCAGACTCGCCGGCCCTTGCGGCCAGTCCCAGACGAACAGGCCGATTCCGGCCGCCTGTTCGGCATTCAAGGTTTTGCGGCTCATCAGCCCGGCAACCGTGGCGCGGGCTTTGACGCTGCCGGCGCTGGCTTGCACATGTTGATTCAGGCGCCAGTAGAGTTCGCCCTGCACCAGCAAGTCCAGCGGTTGAGTCAGTCGTTGCGGAATGGCGCCGATCTTTTGCGCCGACGCTGTCCAGTCCTGACCGCTGATGCCGTCACCGCGACTGATCGCTTGCTGCAACAAGCCGCGACGGTAAATCAGCGTGACGGCCACACCGTCGACCTTGGGTTGTACCCAGACATCCTGCCGATTCTTCAACCACGCTTGAACGGCGGCGGCTTCGTGAAGCTTGTCCAGACCGGTGTGGGCGACCGGATGCGCGACGGAGCCAGACACGCTGCGCAACGGTTCGGGCGCTGCGGGCTGCTGGAAGCACTGGCGCCATTGGTTGAGCCGCAGGCGCGATTGATCGTAGAGCTCGTCGGCAATCAGCGAGCGACCTTGGCGGTGGTAGGCGTTGTCCCATTGATCGATCTGCAGTTGCAGGGCCGAGATTTCAGTTTTTGCTCTGCTGGTAGACCAGTCGGGGCAGGCTGAGTAAGCGATCAGAGGGATGAAGCTCAGCAGAACAGCGGAAAACAGGCGCAGCGTGGCAAGCATTTTGAGCGTCCTTGCTCAGGGGGAATGTTTGAAGGCTAGGCGAGGATTGCGGGTCGGGTAGCCTGGGTGTTTTGCGGGGTGTTGCGCAGCGTTAAAGTCAAAAGATCGCAGCCTTCGGCAGCTCCTACAGGGGGATGCGTTGTGTAGGAGCTGCCGAAGGCTGCGATCTTTTAATCCTGGCAAGCATGAAAAAGCCCCGCACGGCGCGAACCGTGCGGGGCTTTTTTTGCAGCCGGGAAGGGCTTACAGACCTGCGGCGGAACGCAGAGCGTCGGCGCGGTCGGTTTTTTCCCAGGTGAAGGTGGAGAAGGTGTCTTCGCCAACCGTCTTGGTCTGCGGAGCACGACCGAAGTGGCCGTAGGCTGCAGTTTCCTGGTACATCGGGTGCAGCAGGTCGAGCATGGTGGTGATTGCGTATGGACGCAGGTCGAACACTTCACGCACCAGTTTGATGATCTTGTCATCGCTGATCTTGCCGGTACCGAAGGTGTTCAGCGAGATCGAAGTCGGCTGAGCGACACCGATGGCGTAGGACACCTGAATCTCGCAACGCTCGGCCAGGCCGGCAGCGACGATGTTCTTGGCAACATAACGGCCAGCGTAGGCCGCCGAACGGTCAACCTTCGATGGATCTTTGCCGGAGAACGCGCCGCCGCCGTGACGGGCCATGCCGCCGTAGCTGTCGACGATGATCTTGCGACCGGTCAGACCGCAGTCACCTACCGGGCCGCCAATGATGAACTGGCCGGTCGGGTTGATGTGGAACTGGGTGTCTTTGCTCAGCAGTTCGGCAGGCAGCACGTGCTTGACGATCAGCTCCATCACGCCTTCGCGCAGGTCTTTGTACGACACTTCAGGGTTGTGCTGGGTCGACAGTACAACGGCGTCGATACCGACCACCTTGCCGCCTTCGTAACGGCACGTCACTTGCGACTTGGCGTCCGGACGCAGCCACGGCAGCAGGCCCGATTTGCGGGCTTCGGCCTGACGCTGCACCAGCTGGTGCGAGAAGGTGATCGGCGCTGGCATCAGCACGTCGGTTTCGTTGCTGGCGTAGCCGAACATCAGGCCCTGGTCGCCGGCGCCCTGATCTTCAGGCTTGGCACGGTCAACACCCTGATTGATGTCAGGGGACTGCTTGCCGATGATGTTCATCACGCCGCAGGTCGCGCCGTCGAAGCCGACTTCGGAGCTGGTGTAGCCGATGTCGCAGATCACATCACGAACGATCTGCTCCAGGTCGACCCAGGCGCTGGTGGTCACTTCACCGGCCACGATGGCAACGCCGGTCTTGACCAGGGTTTCCACGGCAACGCGTGCGTGTTTGTCCTGGGCAATAATGGCGTCCAGCACCGCATCGGAAATCTGGTCGGCGATTTTGTCCGGATGTCCTTCAGACACGGACTCGGAGGTGAAGAGGGAGTATTCGCTCATCTCGATGTTTTCCTGAATTTACCGATGGTGAGTGTCGCCAGCCGGTCGCTGAAAGTGGCGAACCTGGATCTGGAAACCATTACGTAAGCCTACATAGAGGCTGTCCCCGGGAACGAGTCCCGCAGCGGTGGCCCAACGGGCCAGATCGTCCTGTTCAAACCCCAACCACAGATCACCGCAGGCCTCCCTGGCCCAACTCTGGTTGTGGCTACATAACTCTGTCACGAGCAGGCTACCGCCCGGTTGCAGCAGGCCGGCCATGTGCTTGAGCGCTTCGGCCGGCGCGGCGAAATGGTGCAACACCATGTTCAGTACCACGCAATCGGCCTGAAGGCTGGAGCCATTCAATGCATCGGCCAATTGCAGGCTGACGTTAGCCAGCCGTTCACGTTCACATACCTGACGCGCCAGTTCGAGCATCGCCGGGCTGTTGTCCAGCGCGGTTACGGTGCCGAAGCGGCGGGCCAGTTCCGGCAGAAAAGCACCATCGCCGGGGCCGACTTCAATGGCCGTGGCAGCACCATTGAAGTTCAGTTTGTCGAGCAGGGCCAGCACGCTGTCGCGGTACTGCGGCAGACCTGCGATCAAGTCTTGCTGGGCGCGGAATTTTTCCGCAACCCGGGCGAAAAAATCCTGGCTGGCGGCTTCACGCTGTCCGTGGACCTGAGTGATGCGAGCCTGCACGTCCTCCGGCAGCGCCAGATTGTCGACTTCTTCTAACAGTGCTGCATGCAACTTGCCGCCCAGCAATTCGGTGTGGGGCAGGGCGCGGCGATAGAAAATCGCGTTGCCCTCGCGGCGCGTCGCCACCAGATCGGCCTGGGCCAGCACCTTGAGGTGGTGGCTCATGCCTGACTGACCAATGCCGAAAATCTGCGCCAGCTCCAGTACGCCGAACGAATCGTTGGCCAGCGCGCGCAATACATTCAGGCGCAGCGGGTCGCCACCGGCCTTGCACAGGGCCGCCAGCTCGTCGCAATCGTCATGGCGAATGGAAGGCACGCGTAAGTTCATGGGGCAGCAGTCTAGTGACGGTGGGAAATCGCCGCAAGGGCAATATCAAAAAGTTTTGATATTGCTCGATAGATGGCACTTCTCACTGGCTGGTTAACTCTACAAACGAACAGCGGAAAGGTTTCACCAGACGAAACCGCCGTCCAGCACGGGAAAAACGCCCTCGGATGACTATCTGTCATTGCCCCGAGGCGCTCCGGTGAGGGAAAATGCCCTCCTTTTTTCCGTTTCAATCTATTCACACCCAGGAGATCAGCGATGCCTAGCCGTCGTGAGCGTGCCAACGCCATTCGTGCCCTCAGCATGGATGCCGTGCAAAAAGCCAACAGCGGCCATCCCGGTGCCCCCATGGGTATGGCAGATATCGCCGAAGTACTTTGGCGCGACTACCTCAAGCACAACCCGAGCAACCCGTCGTTCGCCGACCGTGACCGCTTCGTGCTGTCCAACGGCCACGGCTCGATGTTGATCTACTCGCTGCTGCACCTGACCGGTTACGACCTGTCGATCGACGACCTCAAGCAGTTCCGTCAACTGCACAGCCGCACCCCGGGCCACCCGGAATTCGGCTACACCCCGGGCGTCGAAACCACCACCGGCCCGCTGGGTCAGGGTCTGGCCAACGCCGTCGGTTTCGCGCTGGCGGAGAAAGTTCTCGGCGCGCAGTTCAACCGTCCTGGCCACAACATCGTTGATCACCACACCTACGTGTTCCTCGGTGATGGCTGCATGATGGAAGGCATTTCCCACGAAGTCGCTTCTCTGGCCGGTACCCTGGGCCTGGGCAAGCTGATCGCCTTCTACGATGACAACGGCATTTCCATCGATGGCGAAGTCGAAGGCTGGTTCACCGATGACACGCCAAAGCGTTTCGAGTCCTACAACTGGCAGGTGATCCGCAACGTCGACGGTCACGATCCGGAAGAGATCAAGACCGCCATCGAAACCGCGCGCAAGAGCCCGCTGCCGACCCTGATCTGCTGCAAGACCACCATCGGTTTCGGTTCGCCGAACAAGCAGGGCAAGGAAGATTGCCACGGCGCCCCGCTGGGTGACGCGGAAATCGCTCTGACCCGTCAGGCGCTGAACTGGAACTACGGCCCGTTCGAAATCCCGGCCGACATCTATGCCGAGTGGGATGCCAAGGAAAAAGGTCGCGCCGCCGAAGCCGAATGGGATCAGCGTTTCGCTGCCTACTCTGCGGCGTTCCCGACCGAAGCCAACGAGCTGATCCGTCGTCTGAGCGGCGAACTGCCGGCGGACTTCGCGGAAAAAGCCTCGGCTTACATCGCTGAAGTCGCGGCCAAAGGCGAAACCATCGCCAGCCGTAAAGCCAGCCAGAACACCCTGAACGCGTTCGGCCCGCTGCTGCCGGAACTGCTCGGCGGTTCGGCTGACCTGGCCGGTTCCAACCTGACCCTGTGGAAAGGTTGCAAGGGCGTCAGCGCTGAAGATGCCAGCGGCAACTACATGTACTACGGCGTGCGCGAATTCGGCATGACCGCGATCATGAACGGCGTGTCCCTGCACGGCGGTCTGGTGCCTTACGGCGCGACCTTCCTGATGTTCATGGAATATGCGCGCAACGCGGTGCGCATGTCGGCACTGATGAAGAAACGCGTGATCCACGTCTACACCCACGACTCCATCGGTCTGGGCGAAGACGGCCCGACGCACCAGCCGATCGAGCAACTGACCAGCCTGCGTTCCACGCCGAACCTCGACACCTGGCGTCCAGCCGATGCCGTTGAATCGGCGGTGGCCTGGAAAAACGCGCTGGAGCGCAAGGACGGCCCGTCGGCGCTGATCTTCTCGCGTCAGAACCTGCAGCATCAGGAACGCGACGCCGCCCAGATCGCTGACATCAGCCGTGGTGGCTATGTGTTGAAGGACTGCGCAGGCGAGCCTGAGCTGATCCTGATCGCCACCGGTTCGGAAGTCGGTCTGGCCGTTCAGGCCTACGACAAGCTGACCGGCCAAGGCCGCAAGGTGCGTGTGGTTTCCATGCCTTGCACCAGCGTGTTCGATGCGCAGGACGCCGGCTACAAGCAATCGGTTCTGCCGCTGCAGGTCAGCGCACGTATCGCGATCGAAGCGGCTCATGCCGACTTCTGGTTCAAGTACGTGGGTCTGGAAGGTCGCGTGATCGGCATGACCACCTACGGCGAATCGGCGCCGGCTTCGGCACTGTTCGAAGAATTCGGTTTCACCCTGGACAACATCCTGGGTCAGGCTGAAGAGCTGCTGGAAGACTAAAACATAGCGCGGCGACCCAAGTCGCCGCGTTCCCTGTAGGAGCTGCCGAAGGCTGCGATCTTTTGATCTTGATCTTGAACAACAGGATCAAAAGATCGCAGCCTTCGGCAGCTCCTACATGGGGTTGTGTTGTTAGCGAATACTATCGAGAACCCCATGCCTCAACCGCGTCCCTACAAAGTTGCACTCAACGGCTACGGCCGGATTGGTCGTTGCGTCTTGCGTGCGTTGTTCGAGCGTGGCGAGAAAGCCGGGTTTGAGATTGTCGCGATCAACGATCTGGCGGACATGGCCAGCATCGAATACCTGACACGCTTTGATTCCACTCACGGCCGGTTTCCCGGCGAAGTGCGTGTAGAAGGCGATTGTCTGCATATTAATGGCGACTGCGTGAAGGTCCTGCGCAGTGCCACCCCCGAAGGCATCGACTGGGCGGCGCTGGGCGTCGACCTGGTGCTCGAATGCTCCGGCGCTTACCACACCCGCGAAGATGGCCAGCGTTTCCTCGACGCCGGCGCGCCCCGCGTGCTGTTCTCGCAACCGATGGCCAGCGAGGCGGATGTCGACGCCACCATCGTCTACGGTGTCAATCAGGATTGCCTGACCGGCGCCGAACTGCTGGTGTCCAACGCCTCCTGCACCACCAACTGCGGCGTGCCGCTGTTGCGTCTGCTGGACAAGGCGATTGGCCTGGATTACGTGTCGATCACCACCATTCACTCGGCGATGAACGATCAGCCGGTGATCGACGCCTATCACCATGAAGACCTGCGCCGCACCCGTTCGGCGTTCCAGTCGGTGATCCCGGTGTCCACTGGTCTGGCGCGTGGCATCGAGCGCCTGCTGCCGGAACTTGCCGGGCGAATTCAGGCCAAAGCCGTACGCGTGCCGACGGTCAACGTGTCCTGCCTCGACATCACGATGCAGACCGCCACCGCGACCGATGCGGGCGAGGTCAACGGGATCCTGCGCGAAGCCGCCACCAGCGGCCCGCTCAAGGGACTGCTGGCCTACACCGAGTTGCCGCACGCCAGCTGTGATTTCAACCATGACCCACATTCGGCCATCGTCGATGCCAGTCAGACCCGTGTTTCCGGCCCCAAACTGGTGAACATCCTGGCCTGGTTCGACAACGAATGGGGTTTTGCCAACCGAATGCTGGACGTTGCAGACCACTATCTGCAAACAGCGATTTCAAAAAAACCTGCTCTCTAAGAACAGTTACTCAGGAAGTGCGACCCATGACCGTGTTGAAGATGTCCGACCTCGATCTGCAAGGTAAGCGCGTATTGATCCGCGAAGACCTCAACGTCCCAGTCAAGGACGGTGTTGTCACCAGCGATGCGCGTATCCTGGCTTCGCTGCCGACCATCAAGCTGGCCCTGGAAAAAGGTGCGGCGGTGATGGTGTGTTCGCACCTGGGCCGTCCGACCGAAGGTGAGTTCTCCGCCGAGAACAGCCTCAAGCCAGTCGCTGACTACCTGAGCAAGGCTCTGGGCCGCGAAGTGCCGCTGGTGGCCGATTACCTGGATGGCGTTGACGTCAAGGCCGGCGACATCGTGCTGTTCGAAAACGTGCGCTTCAACAAGGGCGAGAAAAAGAACGCCGACGAACTGGCCCAGCAATACGCCGCCCTGTGCGACGTGTTCGTGATGGACGCCTTTGGCACTGCTCACCGCGCTGAAGGTTCGACGCACGGCGTGGCCAAGTTCGCCAAGGTCGCCGCGGCAGGCCCGCTGCTGGCCGCTGAGCTGGAGGCACTGGGCAAGGCGCTGGGCGCGCCGGCCAAGCCAATGGCTGCGATCGTTGCCGGTTCCAAGGTGTCGACCAAACTCGACGTCCTCAACAGCCTGAGCCAGATCTGCGATCAACTGATCGTTGGCGGCGGCATCGCCAACACCTTCCTGGCGGCCGCCGGTCACCCGGTCGGCAAGTCGTTGTACGAGCCGGACCTGCTGGACACCGCGCGCGCCATCGCCGCCAAGGTCAGCGTGCCGCTGCCGGTGGACGTGGTGGTTGCCAAGGAATTCGCCGAAAGCGCCGAAGCCACCGTCAAGTTGATCGCTGACGTTGCCGCTGACGACATGATTCTGGACATCGGCCCGCAAACCGCGGCCAACTTCGCCGAACTGCTGAAATCGTCGAAAACCATTCTGTGGAACGGTCCGGTCGGCGTGTTCGAATTCGATCAGTTCGGCAACGGCACCAAAGTGCTGGCCCAGGCCATCGCTGACAGCGCCGCGTTCTCCATTGCCGGCGGTGGCGACACCCTGGCGGCCATCGATAAATATGGCGTGGCCGAGCAAATCTCCTACATTTCCACCGGTGGCGGCGCGTTCCTCGAGTTCGTCGAAGGCAAGGTGCTGCCAGCCGTAGAAGTCCTGGAAAGCCGGGCCAAGGCCTGAGGCCGCCCGGTTGGCCAGGCAAAGGAGTGTTCAGATGGTCAAGTCGTTAGCGCTGTTGTTGCTGACCGGTACGCTGGCGGCCTGCGGGAGTAACCCGAAGGCCGAGGCCACGCCCGCGCCGGATGCCGCGCAGAAAGGCTGCTACCAGGCCGACTGGCAGGCCGAAACCAATCCGGTGCTGAACAAACGCTCGGGGCCGGACGGCCTGGACAAATACGAGACGCAAACCCCGGCCAAGGAACATGGTTGTCCTTGACCGGTCTGACTCTTTAACGCAGGGCTGGCGGCGTGCGCTGTCAGTCGAGGAACACGGATGAAAGGCTTGATCGCCATTGCGGCGTTGGCATTGTTGGGCGGTTGCGCGCAGATGAACCTATTTCAGTCGTCCGCGCCGGCGGGTAGCTGGACCACCTGGACCTGCGACAGTCAGGCCAAAGTGCTGTGGCGTTACGCCGATGCCGGCCAGAAGGAAGTCGATGTCCGGCTCGGTGGCGGTGATCAGGTCTATCGCCTGAAAGAAGAGCCGGGCGCCTCGGGCGTGCTGTACAGCGATGGCATGCTGGCGTTTCACGTCAAGGGTGACGAAGGCCTGGTGTACTGGGTCGCCACCAATGACCTGATTGGCCGCGGCTGCAAGGCCGAGTAATTGAAGCACTGCGATTCTCATGTGGGAGCGAGCCTGCTCGCGAAAGCGGTTTGACAGGCACTGCATCAGCGACTGCGAGATTGCTTTCGCGAGCAGGCTCGCTCCCACAGGGGATCTGTGCAGTTCTCAGGATTTTGCTTTATCGAATCACCAGACCGGGCCTCAACCCCCGATCTGCAATCACTTGAATAGCCGCCGCCGCTCCGGCAGGCTGGCACGATTAACGACCCTCAACCGGGAGAGACACACACAATGGCACTTATCAGCATGCGCCAGATGCTGGACCACGCAGCCGAGTTCGGCTACGGCGTTCCAGCCTTCAACGTCAACAACCTTGAGCAGATGCGCGCCATCATGGAAGCCGCTGACAAGACTGACTCCCCGGTGATCGTCCAGGCTTCGGCCGGCGCTCGCAAATACGCCGGCGCGCCATTCCTGCGTCACCTGATCCTGGCCGCGATCGAAGAGTTCCCGCACATCCCGGTGTGCATGCACCAGGACCACGGCACCAGCCCTGACGTCTGCCAGCGCTCGATTCAACTGGGCTTCAGCTCGGTGATGATGGACGGCTCCCTCGGCGAAGACGGCAAGACGCCGACCGACTACGACTACAACGTCCGCGTGACCCAACAAACCGTCGCCATGGCTCACGCCTGCGGCGTTTCGGTTGAAGGCGAGCTGGGCTGCCTGGGTTCGCTGGAAACCGGCATGGCCGGTGAAGAAGACGGCATCGGCGCTGAAGGTGTTCTGGATCACAGCCAGATGCTGACCGACCCGGAAGAAGCCGCTGACTTCGTCAAGAAGACTCAGGTCGACGCCCTGGCCATCGCCATCGGCACCAGCCACGGCGCCTACAAGTTCACCAAGCCACCTACCGGTGACGTACTGGCGATCGACCGCATCAAGGAAATCCACAAGCGCATCCCGAACACCCACCTGGTGATGCACGGTTCCTCGTCGGTTCCGCAGGAGTGGCTGGCGATCATCAACCAGTACGGCGGCGACATCAAAGAAACCTACGGCGTACCGGTTGAAGAAATCGTCGAAGGCATCAAGTACGGCGTGCGCAAGGTCAACATCGACACCGACCTGCGTCTGGCGTCCACCGGCGCCATGCGTCGTCTGATGGCCACCAACCCGAGCGAATTCGACCCGCGTAAATTCTTCGGCGCGACCGTGACGGCAATGCGTGATGTGTGCATCGCTCGTTATGAAGCGTTTGGCACTGCCGGTAATGCTTCGAAGATCAAGCCGATTTCGCTGGAAGCGATGTTCCAGCGGTATTTGAAGGGTGAGTTGAACGCGAAGGTTAACTAAGCCTTAGCTTTGAACCGCTGATACAAAAAACCCGCCGTAAGGCGGGTTTTTTGTGGGCTGCAATATCTGCGTGCAGTGTAACTATCCAAAAGTCAGAGCAAATGGCGCTGCTGATTGCTTGATGGCAGTGAACACGTGAGGCGCCTGTTCCCGATACTGAGAATGGCGCTTGAGCACCTTCTCAACAGAGATGAGCAACTTCTGAATGCGCTCTCTGGGCTTCTCGATTTCACAGGTATGAGCAAACTCCAGCAATCCTTGTCGTGAAGCGAACATTGACTTGTTACCCGCCAGATCCAGCGCCAAAACATCTTCCGGGATATAGGCCGTGGTATTGACGATGTCATAAGCCGGAGCCAAGCGTGCATCCCGTTGCGTCGGTTCGGAATAGAGCAAGCCGAAATTCTTCAAATGAGCGTCGCCATTTCCGACGATGCAACTCAGGGCAACGCTATCGAAGAGTTGATCGAGGGACGTGCGCAAATGTATCGCCGGACAAAATACTCGAACTGCCTTCGCGATGGCTGCATAACTTTTGCTGTACTTCTGAGTGGCCGACAGCCCCATCAACACGGCCATGTCTTCAAAACCGATCGGGTTGAGCTGATCGTCGCGATCAAAGCGGCGCATTACAAATAGCTTGGCGTTGTCGGAAAGGTAAAACGGCGGAACGGGAATGCCCGCGTCTTTTGCCATGGACATGCACAGGAATTCGTTGATCGCCAGGCCCGGGAATTCGTCTCTGCCACTTTTGATGATCAGGTCCGAGGTTTTGGATGTCACTCGCGGCAACTCTACCTCTTGTCGTTCCGGCACCAGCAACTTGGGTTGAACACCTGAAATGCCTGCCCGCAGGATGTAGCGATCAAGCATGTCGGCGAAGATATCTTCCGTGCCGTCCCACGTGAGAATCTCTTCGAGTTTCTCTCCCGGAAATTCTTGCTCCTGCAACAAGGCATCCACGGTTTCAGAGCGTACGTGAACCCTGCCAATGGGCGATGTGCTGCCGGAAAGCGCCAGTAGCAACATTGGGTCGACGTTGACTGTCTTGGCCAAGCGATTGCGTAACTGTTCCAGCACATAGCCTTCTGGCAGGTTCATTTGAAAAACAGGATGCAGTTCGCGCCGACGAAATTCGTCATGCCGTACAGGCATCGAGAGGCTAATGGCCATTTTTGGCGATGCATCTTCGTGATAACGAAAAGTGAAATCTTCGGCATTGCTGAAAAGTCTGCCGCTATTACCTTGTGGGGTGCTGACTTGAAGAGAGGCCATTTTCATTCGAATAAATCTCCAAGCTCTTCAAGGGTTGGCATCGTTGCTGGAACCACCGAGAGTTCGCAGTCCAGTGCAGCCAAAACGCGCGCATAAGCGATCATGCCGACAGAAAGGGTACCTTTCTCCACCGCGATGACTTTGTATCTTGTCAGTCCCGCCAGATCGGCAAGCTGCGCCTGTGTCAGGCCACGATTTATGCGTTTCTCTCGTAATTGGATACCGAGACGGCCGATCAATAGAGTGTGATCCATGTTGTGATACCGTAACAATTTGAAGCCAATGTAGCGTATGCGCAACATTTAATCTATTTGCCTCAAGAAACCCGCCGTAAGGCGGGTTTCTTGTGGGCGATTATTTCTTCAACCCCACATGATCCAGTGCCTGATTCACCGCCAGTTCACCGAGCATGACGATTTGCGCGATGCCCAGTGCGGTCTTGCGGTGGGAGGGGTCGAGGATGGCGGCGAAGTTGTTGAGCATGTCGCTTGCCGAGCCCAGGCTTTCGCTGGCGTTGGCGAGCAGGGATTCGCTGTCGTACTTAGGGTTGGCGAGGTACATGGGCTCGGGTTTGTTGCTGCTCGCCATGATGAGGGCGGCGGGATTGAGGTAATGGTCGAGGGCGCGTTCGGCGGCGTCGTGGAGTTTTCTGGAGTCGAGGGATTCGTAGGGGGAGGCTGGATCTGTGTCTGGCGGGTGTGGTGTTGATTTGGTCATGTTTCGTCCCCGGTAAATGGAGCCGGCACCGGATCGCTACTAAACGAAGGGGTGGCAGCTGAACGCAGGTTAGTAGACCGGGGAGACGCGACCGGCGCACCCGAAGGCGCCCTGCGTACAGCTACCATCAAGCGCGGATGAATGTCCGACTGAATGGTGCCAATGCGCATCGCGTAACCTCGGGCTACTAAACCCGATCACTGGAAATCAGTGACGCGAATCAAGTTACCGATGGCCCTCCAGGCGCACAAGCCGGCGGATTCTGGCGTAGCTGTAGGTATCCACGCAAGTTGTTGTAGGCATCGGGAAGTAACCGCCGAGCGATTTAAACAACACCGTTTAAAGGATGTCCGACTGGCAATAAATAACACTGTGGCGAGGGAGCTTGCTCCCGCTGGACTGCGCAGCAGGCCTCGCTTTTTTAGGGCCGCTGCGCGCCCCAGCGGGAGCAAGCTCCCTCGCCACAGGGATTTGTGCCAATGAAGCCTTATTTGTCGTGGTCGATGTCGAGTTTGCTGAAGGTGACCTGGCCGCCTTCGCTGGTATAGCCGGTGTTGTCCTGCACATACACCCCGGCCTTGAAGTACAGCGGCTTGTTGCGCCAGGTCGCGCTGATTTGTGAATCCCACTGGTAACCCGCCGCGCTTACGCCAAGCGCACCGCCGGGGCTCAAGTGGATCAGGTAGTTGAATTCGCGATCCAGCTTGATGCCGGTGGCGAGGGTGATGACGCGGCTTTCCTGGTCGTCGGGGTGCATTCGCACTTTGATCACCAGGTTGCCGTTCTGGGTTTTTTCCTTGTACTGGTATTCGAGCTTGACCATCGGGCGCTGGCTTTCATAAGCGTGGATCTGGCCGATGACGATCTTGCCGGAGCTGGGCACCTTGTTGACCGAAAGGGTCGCGCGCAGCAGGTTGTCAGCGTCTGGGTAGTACCAGTTGCGCAGGGTGCCATTGCTGTAGGTTTCGCGCAGTTCGGTGCGCGGATAAATGGCGTTTTCGGTTTTTGACCCGGTCACCGGCGACCAGAAGAACAAGGTGCCGGTGTCGGAATGGAAGTACTGATCCTTGAAGCCATTCACCAGTTTGGAGGTTTCGACGGTGTACGGCGGACTGCCGACGGGAACGCTGAGGTTCCAGGTTGCGAGATCGATCATGTCGGTTCTTCCACTCAATTTTCCTGTACGCGAGTGCCAGAAGCTCTAGCCCGCGCTTTTTCGGGCGGCAGTTATAAGCGTAGAGGTGTTTTTTGTTAACGCCCGTTTGGCAGATGATTGGCGTCAACATCCTGTCGAAATGCCATCTGTGCCGGTTTTCGGGGGCTGCAGGGGTGACCGTTAGTCGGTAAATTACAGCTTTGGCTAAATGATGGCGGCGTGGCAGCTTCTGCTTTCACAGATCCGGGACTAGAGTGATGGCTCAGTAACTGTACGGTTTTCACAAAAAACCGGCCGATAGTCCGACAAGAGATGTCCCGACAAGAGAAGCAGCATGGAATGCGCGCAACCCCAGCCAGGTGAAGGCAGCTCTGTCCTTTTGATCGTTGATGACTACCCTGAAAACCTGATCAGCATGCGCGCGTTGCTGCAGCGTCAGGATTGGCACGTCATGACCGCCGCCTCCGGTTTCGAGGCGCTCAATCTGCTGCTCGAACACGACGTCGATCTGGTGCTGCTGGACGTGCAGATGCCGGGCATGGACGGCTTCGAAGTTGCGCGGCTGATGCGCGGCAGCCAGCGCACACGTCTCACACCGATTATTTTTCTCACCGCCAACGAGCAATCACAGGACGCCGTGATCAAGGGTTACGCCAGTGGCGCGGTGGATTACCTGTTCAAACCGTTCGATCCGCAGATCCTCAAGCCGAAAGTCCAGGCGTTGCTCGAACACCAGCGCAACCGCCGCGCCTTGCAGCGTCTGAGTCATGATCTGGAGGTCGCCCGGGCCTTCAATGCCTCGGTGCTGGACAACGCGGCGGAAGGCATTCTGGTGCTCGGCGAGGACGGCCTGATCCGCTTCGCCAATCCGGCGATTTCGCGCTTGCTGAATGCGCCGGTGAAAGAGTTGGAGGGCAAGGAGTTTCTCGATTTTCTGCAGAAACCGCATATCCCGCTGTGGGCCGGTTCCGAGTTGCTGGCCGGCTATAAACGCGGTGAGACCTTGCGTCTGCACGATGCGTTGTTGCGTACGGCGCCGGGGCAGCAGGTGCCGGTGGCGTTGTCCTGTGCGCCGTTGCCCGCCGAGCAGCGGGCGATGGTGGTGACGGTGCTGGACATGTCGGTGGTGCGTCACCTGCATCAGCAGCTGGAATTTCAAGCGGTCACCGATCCGCTGACCGGTCTGCTCAATCGCCGGGGCTTTTATCAGACGGTGGAAAACCTGCTGCTGCGCGGTGAACGCAGCGACAGCAGTTGGGTGCTGCTGTATCTGGATCTGGATGGCTTCAAACGGGTTAACGATTCCCTTGGTCACGATGCCGGCGACCGGGTGCTGCGCTGGGTCTCCGAGCAGTTGAAAGCCTGTCTGCGACCGTTCGATATTCTCGCGCGCATGGGCGGTGACGAGTTCACCGCGTTGCTCGATCTGGAGTTTCCCGAGCAGGCCGCAAAAATTGCCGAGAAGCTCATCGAACGGGTGTCGATCTGTCAGCAGATCGAAGGACTGGACATCGCTCTCGGCGCGAGTATCGGCATCGCCACTTACCCGGACTGCGGCGCGAACCTGGACGGTTTGCTGCGCGCCTCCGACATTGCCATGTATGAAGCCAAGCGCGCCGGGCGTCAGCAATATCGTTTTTATGATCACGAAATGAACGGTCGCGCCCGTTCGCGGCTGATGCTCGAAGAGAGCGTGCGCAATGCCATCGAGAACCGGGATTTCAATCTGGTGTATCAGCCGCAGGTGGCGATCGACAGCGGGCAGATTCGCGGTTTCGAGGCGTTGCTGCGCTGGCAGCACCCGAGCGTCGGCGATGTGCCGCCGGGGTTGTTCCTGCCATTGCTGGAGGAAGCACGGCTGATCAGTCGGCTCGGTAGCTGGATCTATCACCGTGGCGCCGGCCAGCGCAAAGCCTGGGAAACCCTGTTCGCCGAGGATCTGGTGCTCGGCGTGAGTTTGAGCAACACCCAGTTCGGCCTGCCGAACCTGGTCACCGAATTGCGTCAGGTGCTGGAGCGGCATTCGCTGCAGCCGCAGCAACTGGAGGTGGAAGTCACCGAAGACGCGCTGATGCACAACCCCGACGAGACCCGCAAACAGTTGCGCCTGCTGCGTAATCTCGGGGTGCGGGTGGCGCTGGATGACTTTGGTTCAGGGCCGTGTTCGCTGGCGTATCTGCGTGATCTGGAACTGGATACGCTCAAGCTGGATCGACACCTGATTGCGCGGCTGCCGGACTCGACGCGCGACGCGGCGCTGGTCAGCAACGTGATCAATCTGTGCAAACAGTACGGTTTGCTGGTGATCGCCGAAGGCGTGGAAACCGTTGAACAGTATCAATGGCTGCAGGCGCATGGCTGCGAATACGTACAGGGTTTCCTGGTGGCGCGTCCTCTGACCTCCGAGGACGCCGTCAGCTTTGCCAAACCCTTTGACTGGAGCGCGCTGCCGGTTTGAATTCGCTACACTGGCGCTCTTTTCGAACCGTGCTGCCGTGTCCATGACTGCGTTGAAATACCTCCAGGCCTATCCCGCGCAATTGCAGGATCAGGTGCGCCAACTGATCGCCGAACAGCGTCTGGGTGACTACCTGAGCCAACGCTATCCGGGACGTCACGATGTGCAGAGCGACAAGGCGCTGTATAGCTACGCGCTGGACCTGAAGCAGGAATACCTGCGCAACGCGCCGGCCATCGACAAAGTGCTGTTCGACAACCGCCTCGACCTGACGCATCGCGCGCTGGGCCTGCACACCACGGTCTCAAGGGTGCAGGGCGGCAAGCTCAAAGCCAAGAAAGAGATTCGCATCGCCTCGTTGTTCAAGGAGGCGGCGCCCGAGTTCCTGAAGATGATCGTCGTGCATGAACTGGCGCACTTCAAGGAATCGGATCACAACAAGGCCTTCTATAAGTTGTGTGAACACATGCTGCCGGGGTATCACCAGGTCGAGTTCGATCTGCGGGTGTACCTGACGTGGCGGGATCTGCAATAGCCGCAACAAGGAGCGGGTAGATGGACGTCAGCAAGACCAAAAGCAGCTTTTACCGGCGCCTGTACGTGGCCTACCTGATCGACAGCGGCCTGGCCCCCAGCGTCCCGGCGCTGACCGAAGTGACCGGCATGCCCCGGCGCACGGCGCAGGACACGATCGCCGCGCTGGCGGATCTGGATATCGTCTGTGAGTTCGAGCAGGAAGAGGGCGCGCGCAACCATGCCGGGCGCTATCGGATTCGCGAGTGGGGGGCAATTGATCGCGGATGGATCGAGCGCAATCTGCGGCAGATCAAGGCTGTGCTGGAATATCCCTGAGTTTTGCAGTGTTTGAGCTGACGCAATCGCTGGCAAGCCAGCTCCCACAAGGGTCTCCAGTCAACACGGTTGTTGTGAGCAACGGATGAACCTGTGGGAGCTGGCTTGCCAGCGATGAGGGCCTCAAGGACGACGCATGCCTATGTGCGGAATGTCATCCTCCAGATATTCCTCTCCCGCCACTACAAACCCGTACCTGCCGTAATATCCCTGCAAATGCGCCTGCGCCGACAGATAGATCGGCACCTGCGGCCAATGCTCCTCGGCCTGAATCAGGGCGTGTTCCATCAACACATGTCCCAGCCCTTTGCCGCGGCCCTGCGGCGCAATGATCACTCGGCCGATCACCACGTCACCGCCTTGGGATTCGGGGTCCAGCAGGCGCAGATAGGCCATCAGTTGATCGCCTTCCCAGCCCATCAAATGATGGGTATCGCCGTCCAGATCCTGCCCGTCGAGGTCTGGGTAGGCGCATTGCTGTTCGACCACAAATACGTCCGAGCGCAGTTTCAGCAGTGCGTATAACTGCTCTTTGCCCAGATCGCTGTGATGCTTGCAGATCCACTCGATTGTCATCTTCCGACTCCTTGAACACCGTCGCCCGATACTAAGTGCACAGGCGTTGAATGTCTGTATGGCGGAAGAGTCTGTGACAAAGGTCAAAATGCCATCATTCCTTTCTCGCGGTGGCGGCCGCTTTGTGTAATCTGCTGGAAAGCGCTGTGCACGGGCTTCAATGAGCTACTGTTAGGGCCTGGGTTTCGCCGGTACGGGGCCTTGGGGTTTTGACTGGAAAACACGCCGGGCCAACCGCCCGCTAAGGATTTTCAAGCATGCCGCGACTGCATCGAGCCTTTGCCTTGATCGGACTGCTCTTGCTGGCCCAACCCGCCGCTGCGGACAAGCTGCGACTGGTATTTGATATCTGGCCACCCTTTACCGACGACACGCTGGTCAACGGTGGCCTGGCCACCGACATCGTCAGCACCGCGCTGGCGCGGGCCGGTTACGCCAGCGACTATGAGCAGGTGCCGTGGGCGCGGGCGTTGTTGGGGGTGGGCGAGGGCCGGTACGACGTGCTGGTCAATGCCTGGTACAACGACGAACGCACCCGGATCGGCCAGTTCTCTGGCGAATACCTGCTCAACCGCATCCGCTTTCTCAAGCGCAAGGACACTCCGCTCGAATACAACAGCCTGGAGCAACTGCACACCTACCCGGTGGCGGTGGTGCGCGGTTATGCCTACTCGCAGGCGTTCGATGCCGACACGGCGTTGCAGAAAGTCCCGGTACACAACTTTGCAATGGCGGTGCGCATGCTGGCGGCGGATCGGGTCAAGCTGACCCTGGAAGATGAGTATGTCGCGCGCTATTACCTGGCGCGCGAATCACCCAAGGTGCGCAACGCCGTGGAGTTTCTGCCCAAACCGTTGAGCGAGAACAGCCTGCATATTCTGGTGAGCCTGAAGAACCCCGAGCATGAGCAGATTGTGGCCGGGTTCGACAAGGCGATTGCGGCGATGAAGGCGGATGGCAGTTATGACAAATTGCTGAGGCAGCATGGGATGTGAGCATCTGATCCCGGAGTTGCGTTGTTGCTGATGCCCTCATCGCTGGCAAGCCAGCTCCCACAGGTATTGCGGTGTACACAAATCATGTGGGAGCTGGCTTGCCAGCGATGGGGCCAGTCCGGTCACCTTAAGCCTCACTGGTGTCTTTGATCAAATGCGCCGCCAACGTGCGCAACGGCCCCAGCTGCCGGCAGATCAATGCCAGTTGCGTCTGCACCAGCCGCTGCCCTTCATCGATCTCGTCCGGCATCTGCTCCAGCTCATTGGCCAGCGCTTCCTCGTCGTCGCTCTGGATCGCCACTGGCTGCTTGTTGGCCAGGCCCTGGGCAATTTCATCGATGCTCGCGGCCAGTTTCACCCCGGCGCCGTCAATCAGGTGTTCGCGGATTTCCGCCGGTAGCTGCGTTTCGCGATGCGCGCCCAATCCGGAGAGGTAGCTGAGCAGCGTGTGCGACAGCACCAGGAAGCGGAAACCGACATCCGCTTCCTTACGGAAATGCCCTGGCTCCATCAGCATGTTCGCCAGCGTGGTCGACAGTGCCGCGTCGGCATTGTGCGCGTTGCGTCGGGCCAGGCGATAGGCGAGGTCATCGCTCTTGCCGGCGGCGTATTGCTGCATGATCTGGCGCAGGTAGATGCTGTTGCACGTCAGGGTGTTGGCCAACACTTTGTTCAGGCGTCGACCCTGCCAGTCCGGCAGGAACAGGAACACCGTCAGGCCGGCGATCAGGCTGCCGAGCAGGGTATCGAACAGGCGCGGCAGGAACAGCCCGTAGCCATCGCCGATCTGGTTAAAGCAGAACAGCACCATGATCGTGATCGCCGCCGTCGCCACGGTGTAGCGCGTGGTGCGGTTGGTAAAGAACACCACCCCGGCGGCAATGGCGAAGCACGACTGCACCAGCGGGCTGGGGAACAGATCGAACAGCGCCCAGGCCACGGTCAGACCGATGGCGGTGCCGAGAATCCGCTGCCCGAGTTTGCGCCGCGTTGCGCCGTAGTTCGGCTGGCAGACGAACAGTGTGGTGAGGATGATCCAATAGCCCTGCGACGGGTGAATCAGGTGCACCATGCCGTAGCCGATACTCAATGCCAGCGGCAGACGCAGGGCGTGGCGGAACAGCAAGGAGGTCGGTGTCAGCTGCGTGCGCAGACGAATCCACACGTCCTTGAGGTTGCGTGGTGAGCGGTCGAGCAGGCTGCTATCGGTGGCGTCCGCCAGCGCGTCAGGGTTGCTCGCATCGCTGAGCAAGCGGTCGAGGGTGCCGAGGTTGGCTGCCAGAGCACGCAGCGAACGCAGAAGGCCGCGCCACGCCGGATTGCTCTGGATGCGCAGGTGTTCAAGGGACGCGTCGAGGTCTGTCAGCGCTTCGGCAAAACTGGCGTCGTAGACGAACGGCTGGCGCATCTGGATCGACTCGGCCAGCGCACGACAGGCTTTGCCCTGCTGGCGCAGCAGACGCTGGCAGCGGAACAGCACGTCGCTGTGGAAGAATGCCTCGGCCAGCGCGTTGTACGGATAGTGCGAAGAGCTGGCGCGTTCGTGAATGTCCTGGGCGAGGAAATACAGCTTCAGATAACGGCTGACTTTCGAACCCGGACGGCCGTTGCCGACCCGGTGCAGGATGATTTCCTTGGCACTGTTCAGCGCCGCCACCACCCGACCGTTCTGCTGCGCCAGTTCCAGCCGTCGTCCTTCGACGTCCAGTTGGCGGATCGGCTCGAACAGCGAGGCTTTGAGCTTCAGGTAGAAACCCAGTTCACGGAACAGCCGCGCCAGACTCTGCTGCACCGGCTGGTTGGAAAACAGCGCCTGCCACAACACCGAGAGCAAGCCGTACCACGCGGCGCCGGCCACCAGCAGCATCGGCTCGTGCCAGAAATCGGTGACCGCGCCGCCGCGCTGATCCACGCCGATCATGGTGTAGACCGACAGAATCAACGTTGCCGAAGCAATCGCGCCATAACGCTCGCCGAGCGCACCGAGCATGGTCAGGGCGAAGCTGGCCAGGGCCAGGGCGATGGCAAAGACGATGGGGTAGGGGAAGAGCAGTTCCACTGACAGCGCGGCGATACTGAAACACACCAGGGTGACCGCCAGCGCGTTGAGGCGACCCTGCCAGCTGTCGTCGGTCTCGGCCAGGGCGCTGGCGATAATCCCGAGGAACAACGGGATCAGCAGGCCCATTTCATCCTGATACCAGCACAGCGCCATGCTGCCGGTCAGGGCGATGAACACCCGCACGCTGTAGCTGAATTTATCCAGCGCCCACAGGCGCCGCAAAGACTGACGAAACGAGGTCGAGGACATGAAGTGCGAAGGCCTTCCGAGGCGATGCCGCTAAATTGAGCCAGTAATGACGCCGACGCAATGGCGCCGATCACATCTGACAGCAAAAAGTGTTCCTTGATTGCCCGCTCCCCCTGTAGGAGCTGCCGAAGGCTGCGATCTTTTGATCCTGTTTTTAAGATCAAAAGATCGCAGCCTTCGGCAGCTCCTACAGGGGAGTGTTGTTTCAGTCAGACGTACTGCGCAGCCGCGTACCCCGAGGCCCATGCCCACTGGAAGTTGAAACCGCCCAGATGCCCGGTGACGTCGAGAACCTCGCCAACGAAATACAGCCCCGGGCTTTTCAGCGATTCCATGGTCTTGGACGACACTTCGCGGGTATCGACGCCACCCAGCGTGACCTCGGCGGTGCGGTAGCCTTCGGTGCCGGCCGGGACAACTTTCCAGCTGCAGAGCTTGTCGGCGATCTGCGCCAGTTCGGCGTGGGTGTACTGCTTCATCGGTTTGGAGACGAACCAGTTGTCCGCCAACAGGTTGGCCATCTTCTTGGTGAAGATTTCCCCGAGCAGGGTTTTCAGTTCGCTGTTCGGGCGTTCGGCCACTTGCTGTTGCAGCCATGCGGCGGTGTCGTGATCCGGCAGCAGGTTGATCTCCACGGTGTCGCCCGGCTCCCAGAACGACGAGATCTGCAGGATCGCCGGGCCGCTGAGGCCACGGTGAGTGAACAGGATGTTCTCGCGAAAGCTCTGGTCATTGCAGCTGACCAGGCAATCCACCGAAGTACCGGACAGCTCGGTGCACAATTCCTTGAGCTGATCAGTGATGGTGAACGGCACCAGTCCGGCGCGGGTCGGCAGCAGTTCATGGCCAAACTGCCTGGCGACCTGATAACCGAAGCCGGTGGCGCCCAGTGTCGGGATCGACAGCCCGCCGGTGGCGATCACCAGCGATTGGCACTGAACCTGGCCGAGGGTGGTGTCGAGCAGGTAACCGCTTTCGACCTTCTCGATGGTCTGGATCGAGGTGTCCAGGTGCAGCTCGACGCCAACCTGATCGCACTCGTCGAGCAGCATGCCGAGGATGTCGCTGGATTTGTTATCGCAGAACAGCTGACCGAGTTTCTTCTCGTGATACGGCACGCCGTGCTTGGCGACCATGCCGATGAAATCCCACTGGGTGTAGCGCGCCAGTGCCGATTTGCAGAAATGCGGGTTACCCGAAAGGAAATTGCCCGGCTCGGTGTACATGTTGGTGAAATTGCAGCGGCCACCACCGGACATCAGGATTTTCTTGCCGGCCTTGTTCGCATGGTCAAGCAGCAGTACCTGACGCCCACGCCCGGCGGCGGTCAGTGCACACATCAACCCTGCGGCGCCAGCGCCAATGATCACGACTTCGGTAGAGCGCAAAACGGTGTCCTCTGAAATATCACCACAAAACCAACTGTTGTAGGAGCTGTCGAGTGAAACGAGGCTGCGATCTTTTGATCTTGCTCTTTAAAAACAAAGTCAAAAGATCGCAGCCTGCGGCAGCTCCTACAGGGCAGGCGTTGTTCTTACAAGACCCGTACGCGCAGCGAACGGCCCTTGATCTTGCCATTGTTCAAGCGCTGCAGCGCCTGCATGACCACGGTGCGTTCAACCGCCACATATGACTGGAAGTCAAAGATCGCGATCTTGCCGACCTGGGCACCCGGGATGCCGGCGTCACCGGTCAGGGCGCCGAGGATGTCGCCCGGACGTACCTTGTCCTTGCGCCCGCCGGCGATGCACAGCGTGCTCATCGGTGGCTGCAGCGGGGCGCCGCCCTGGGACTTGAGGTTATCGACCTGATCCCAGTTCAGCGGGGCTTTCTGCAGTTGTTCGATGGCTTGCGCGCGATGCGCTTCGGACGGCGCAACGAGGCTGACCGCAATGCCTTTCTCGCCAGCGCGACCGGTACGGCCAACGCGGTGAATGTGGATTTCCGAGTCGCGGGCCAGCTCGACGTTAATCACCATGTCCAGCGCATCGATGTCCAGACCACGGGCGGCCACGTCGGTGGCGACCAGGACCGACGTGCTGCGGTTGGCGAACATTGCCAGCACCTGATCGCGATCACGCTGTTCCAGGTCGCCGTGCAGGCCAACGGCGGAAATGCCTTTGGCGGTCAGGTGGTCAACGGTCTCCTGCACTTGCTGCTTGGTAAAGCAGAACGCCACGCAGGAGGCCGGGCGGAAGTGGTGCAGGACTTTGGTCACTGCGCTCATGCGCTCTTCCGGGGAAATCTCGTAGAAGCGCTGCTCGATCTGCGTGTCGTCGTGGAACGCTTCGGCTTTCACCGTTTGCGGATCACGCATGAATTTCGACGCCAGTTGCTTGATGCCCACCGGGTACGTGGCGGAGAACAGCAGGGTCTGACGACGCGACGGGGTCTGCTCGATGATGTCTTCGATCGCGTCGTAGAAACCCATGTCGAGCATGCGGTCGGCTTCGTCGAGGATCAGCGTGTTCAGGCCGTCGAGGACCAGCGAACCCTTGCGCAGATGCTGCTGGATACGTCCCGGGGTGCCGACGATGATGTGTGCGCCATGCTCCAGCGAAGCGATCTGCGGGCCAAACGACACGCCGCCGCACAGGGTCAGGACTTTGATGTTGTCTTCGGCACGGGCCAGACGCCGGACTTCCTTGGCGACCTGGTCGGCCAGCTCACGGGTCGGGCAGATCACCAGCGCCTGGCAACCGAAGTAACGCGGGTTGATCGGGTTGAGCAGGCCGATGCCGAACGCGGCGGTCTTGCCGCTGCCGGTCTTGGCCTGGGCGATCAGGTCCATCCCCTTGAGGATCACCGGCAAGCTCTGCGCCTGAATCGGCGTCATCTGGGCATAACCGAGGGATTCGAGGTTAGCCAGCATGGCGGCGGACAGCGGCAGAGTATTAAAAGCGGTGGCGATGGTGGTCACGGGACTGGCCTGCAAAACAAAATGTCGCGCAGTGTAGCAGCCCCGTGCCACTTTCCTCGAAAGTTCTGGACGAACAGTGTCTAAACCCGAGGCGAGGTGGTTAAACTGTGGTGAGTGGATTCATCTGTGGTGAGGGGATTTATCCCCGATGGGGTGCGAAGCAGCCCCGGAATCTGTCACCTCAGTACATCAGGCTGATCGCATTCAACCTTTCTAGGGGGCGCTTCGCACCCCATCGGGGATAAATCCCCTCACCACAAAAGCCTCCACCAGACATGACGCTGTTCAGTGTTCGATGTGCTCATCGGGATGTTCATCCGGGCGTTTGACCCGGCGACCGTCTTCTTTCGACAGTTGCGAGAAGATCGTCGCCGCCAGCATTGCCATCACTCCGACGGTAACAAACGTCAGCTGGAACGCCCCCAGCACGGTCTCGACGCCGTCGTTGCCGATTTCCGCCGTGAAGCCGCCCAGCAAGGCGCCGGCACAGGCCACGCCCAGGCTCAGCGACAACTGCGCCACCACCGACAGCAAGCTGTTGCCGCTGCTGGCGCTGGCGTCGTCGAGGTCGATCAGCGTCACGGTGTTCATCGCGGTGAATTGCAGCGAGTTGATCGCGCCGAGAACCGCCAGCAGGCACAGCAGCAGCCAGTACGGCGTCTGCTCGCTGACCAGGCCCATGCTCGCCAGCATGATCCCCAGCGCGAGGGTGTTGCCGGTGAGCACGATGCGATAGCCGAGGCGTTCGATCAGTGGTCGCGCCATCCACTTGGCAAACATCGCCGCAGCGGCCAGCGGCAGCATGCTCATCCCCGCTTGCGACGGCGAATAACCCAGCGCCACTTGCAGCAGCAACGGCACCAGAAACGGCAGGGCGCCGCTGCCCAGGCGGGCGAACAGGTTGCCGATAATGCCGACGGCAAAGGTCCGGGTCTTGAACAACGAAGGGGCGAACAGCGGATTTTCCACACGCCCGGCGCGCAGCCAGTACGCCGCCAGGCAGGCCAGACCGCCGAACAGCAGCAACATCACCCGCAGGTGCGGCAAGTGCAGTTCGCCCAGACCTTCCATGGCGATGGTGATCAGGATCATTGCGGCGCCGAACAGCAGGAAACCGAGGCTGTCGAAGCGCGTGCGTTCGCTGCCGCGCAGGTCGGGAATGAACTTCCACACCGCGTAGCAGCCGATGGCGCCGACCGGCAGGTTGATCAGGAAGATCCAGTGCCACGTCAGGTATTGCACCATCCAGCCGCCCATGGTCGGACCGATCAACGGGCCGAGCAGGCCGGGAATGGTGATGAAGCCCATGATCCGCACCAGTTCCGAACGCGGATAGGCACGCAGCACCACTAGCCGTCCGACCGGCAACATCAATGCGCCGCCCAGGCCCTGGATTACCCGTGCGCCAACCAGCATGCTCAGGCTGCTCGATAACGCACAGAGCAGCGAGCCGATGCTGAACAGCAGGATCGCGCCGAAGAAGATTTTCTTGGTGCCGAAGCGGTCGGCGATCCAGCCCGAGGCCGGAATCAGCAAGGCCACGGTGAGCATGTAGGCGATGACCACGCCTTGCATGCGCAACGGGTCTTCGGCCAGATCCCGGGCCATGGCCGGCAGGGCGGTGTTGAGGATGGTCCCGTCGAGGGACTGCATGAAGAACGCAATGGCGACGACCCACGGCAACCAGCGGGCGGTGATGGCGTCGAGAGGCGGGCGTGTGGGCATGGAACCTCTGAGAGTGTGGGGCAGGCGGAACATTACCCTGTGGGAGCTGGCTTGCCAGCGATGGCGGACTTTCAGACAAAGTGATGTTGAATCTGATGTCCTCATCGCTGGCAAGCCAGCTCCCACAGGTTTTTGCGGTGTTACAGGGTCAAGGTCAATCGGCTCACCAGCGCCCCCGGCAGCAGTGCCGACGAGGTATTGCGCTGGCTATACGTGCTCGCCGACAGCAGCAACTCACGCTCGGCGGTCAACGCTTCCAGCTGCGAACCCAGCAGGCTGTAGGCGCTGTCGTCGAAACGCATGGTGCTGACCGGCGCCTGAATCTCGCCGTTCTCGACCCAGAAGGTCGCGAAGCGAGTCATGCCGGTCAGGCGCGCCGCCGGTTGATCCGAGTAGTTCAGGTACCACAGGTTGCTGATGTACAGCCCGGTGCCCAACTGCTTGAGAATTTCTGCCTGTGACAGATCACCGGCCGCCATGTTCAGTGCACTCGGCATTTCACCGCCGCTGGCGCCGTTGGCGGTCAGGCCGTATTCGGCAGCACTGCGCGAGCCGACCAGTTGATCGCCGGCCTTGCCTTCGATGACCAGCCGCAGATCGCTGCGCGGATAGCCTTCGCCGGAGAACGCCGGGCTCAACGAGCCGCTGACTTTTTCATCCAGCGACACCAGCGAGCTGAACGCCTGATCACCGACATACAGCTTCTGCAGCGGACTGCTCTTGCTGGCGATCGACTGTGCGGAGAACCCGCCCCAACTGAGCATGCCCATGATTTCTTCCAGCGCGGCTGGCGCCAGATACGCCCGATATTGCCCCGGTGCGAGGGTGCGCAACGGTCGACCGAGAAACGCCAGTTGCTCGCGCGCCTGCTGGAAGCGCCGGGTGAAGCCTTCGCTGCTCCATTCGTGCCCGGCGTAGCTGGCCTTGACCGCTTCGCCGTTGTCGTGAAACAGGCTGAAGTCGAAGTTGAAGCTGTTGGCCTGATGCCAGCCAAACGCTCCCGAGGAGCTGGCGAAACCACGGCTGATCGGGCCGGCAGCATAGAAGCCGACCAGATCCAGACCTTCAGCCGCGGTGCATATTTCCTCGACCACTAGCTCGGTGTCCGGCAGCGGATGTTGCTGTACGTTGTTGCTCTGCCAGCCGTTGTGGTTGAGCAGCAGGTACGGATCCTGCGGCAGCAGCGGCAGGGTTTCGCGCAGTTGTTGCAGGCCTTCGGCGAGGCGCTGCAGATCGGCTTCCTGATCACCGGACAGGGTGATGTGCAGGTCGGCATGACGGCCGTCGTTGATCAGTTTTAACCCGACGTCGGCTTGCTGCACCTGACCGGCCTGACGCACCTTGGCGTGATTGAAACGCACGAACGCCGAGGATTCCGCGGCATAGCTGAGGGTGAATTGTTCCGGCTCGCGCACACTGTCGCGCAGCCAATTGACCATGATCTTGAAGGCGTCGGACTGACTCTTCGAAATGCTCATCAGGCGTCTCCCCCAAACACATCAACGTTGCTGAATACGCAGGCCGGCGAAGCGTGGCCGACGCGGATCACCTGGTTCGGCTCGCCCTTGCCGCAGTTTGGCGTGCCCAGCACCATTCGGGTGCCGGCATCGCCGACCGCGCGCAGACTCTTCCAGAACTGCGCGGAAATACCTCGGTAATTCGGATTTTTCACCACACCCTTGAGTTCACCGTTCTCGATCAACTGCCCCCACTCGCATCCGAACTGGAATTTGTTGCGCGCATCGTCAATCGACCACGAACGGTTGGTGCTCATCAGAATGCCGTGCTCTATGCCGCTGATCAGTTGCGTCAGCGACTGATCGCCCGGCTCGATGTTGAGGTTGGCCATGCGGTCGATCGGTGGCCGGTTCCAGCCGCAGGCGCGGCTGTTGGCAACGCCGTCGAGGCCGGCGCGGAACTGCGACAGTGCGCCGCCCAATGGCCGCAACAGCAAGCCTTGGCGAATCAGGAATTGTTTGCTGGCCTTGCTGCCGTCGTCATCGTGGCCGTAGCTGGCCAGCTCTTCGGGAATGTCCGGATCGAAGGTCACGTTGAGCAGCTCCGAACCGTATTGCAGGCTTCCGAAGTCGCTGGTTTTGACGAAGCTGGTGCCGGCGTAATTGCGCTCGTCACCGAGGATCCGGTCAAGCTCCAGCGGGTGACCGATGGACTCGTGGATCTGCAGCATCATCTGGTCGGGCATCAGCAACAGATCGCGCGGGCCTTGCGGGGTATTTGGCGCGAGCAGCAACTGCAGGGCCTGATCGGCCACTTGCGGGCCGGCGCCGACCAGACCGCAACGGCTGATCACGTCGGCGCCACCCTGCTGACCGAAGTTCTCGCGGCCCAGGGAGCGGGTCTGGCTGTCGTTGCCGTCGTAGGCGGTGACATCGAAACTTGGATAAACGAAGCGCTGGGCCTGGCGCAATTCGGCGCCGGCACTGCTCAGGTAAATCTGTTCGACGTGGGTGATGCCGATGCTCGCTTGCCAATGCACCAGGCGCTCATCCTTTGGCACCGAGGCGGATTCCGCGCCGAGCAGTTCGAAACATTCGCTCAGGGACGGGAAGGGTTGATCGAGATTGGGCGAAAAGTAATCAGCGCGGTCACTCGATACCGGCTGATCGCGCAGGTCGAGCAAGGCGTGGGGCTTCAGTCGCCGGGCCTGCTGTTCGGCGCGCTCCAGGGCGGCTTGCAGGCCTTGCTGCGACAGGTCGTTGGTCGCTGCATAAGCCTCGACGCCGTTGACCCGCACCGTGAGCATCGCACCCTCGTCACGGCTCAGGCTGGGCGGTTCGGCAACGTTCTTGCGCACCGACAGGTATTGGCCGGACTCGCGCACATACCGCAGGGAAAAAAACTCGGCGCCCGTGCGCAAGGCAGCGAAGCGCTGCTTGAGCTGGGGGTGAAAATCGAACATTCGGGAACCTCCTTGTCATGGAGTTGCGGGGCGAAGCGATTCGGCGGGGAGGGGTGAAACGATTGCGCGAGGTCTAGAGTAGGCCTGCGTGGGGGTAGGATCAAGTGAAGAGGGGGTGTAGGAGGATTTACGGTGCAGCAGGGAGATGGATGCTGATTTGCAGGGCCTCATCGCTGGCAAGCCAGACTCCCACAGGTTTCTCGGTGACCACAATATCTGTGAACGACGCAAAACCCTGTGGGAGCTGGCTTGCCAGCGATTAGCCGTGACGCGGTATCAAGTCTTACTGGGCAACAGGCGTGATATCACGCATCGGCTTGCCCTTCACCGGCGCACCGCCAGCAACATAGTAGGCAGCAGTGCTGCGCGGCAGCGGTTTGCGGCCACGGATCTTGTCGGCGATTTTCTCGGCCATCATGATCGTCGGCGCGTTCAGGTTGCCGGTGGTGATGATCGGCATGATCGAAGCATCGACCACACGCAGGCTCTGCATGCCGTGCACGCGGCCTTCGCCATCCACTACGGCCATCTCGTCGGTGCCCATCTTGCACGAGCAGGACGGGTGGAACGCGGTTTCGGCGTGCTCGCGGATGAACTTGTCCAGCTGCTCATCGGTTTGCACGTCGATGCCCGGGCTGATTTCGCGGCCACGGAAGGCGTCCAGCGCCGGCTGTTGCATGATTTCGCGGGTCAGGCGGATGCCGTCACGGAATTCCTGCCAGTCCTGCTCGGTGGCCATGTAGTTGAACAGGATGCTCGGGTGCTGACGCGGGTCCTTGGATTTGACCTGGATGCGGCCACGGCTTGGCGAACGCATGGAGCCCATGTGCGCCTGGAAGCCGTGCTCTTTCACACCGTTGCTGCCGTTGTAGTTAATCGCCACCGGCAGGAAGTGGTACTGGATGTTCGGCCATTCGAACTCTTCGCGCGTACGGATGAAACCGCCGGCTTCGAACTGGTTGCTGGCGCCGATGCCGGTGCCGTTGAACAGCCACTCGGCACCGATGGCTGGCTGGTTGTACCAGAGCAGCGACGGGTACAGCGAGACCGGTTGAGTGCAAGCGTATTGCAGGTACAGCTCAAGGTGATCCTGCAGGTTTTCACCGACGCCCGGCAGGTCATGGACGACCGGGATGTCGAGGCTTTCCAGCAGTTTTGCCGGGCCGACACCGGAGCGCTGCAGAATCTGCGGCGAAGCGATGGCGCCGGAGCACAGCAGAACTTCTTTGCGTGCCTTGACTTCAACGCGCTCTTCCGCCGAACCGACCAGGTAACGCACACCGACCGCACGCTTGCCTTCGAACAAAATCTTGTCGGTCAGGGCGTGGGTAACGATGGTCAGGGTCGAGCGTTTTTTGGCGACGTCGAGGTAGCCTCGGGCAGTGGAAGCACGACGGCCGTTCGGCGTCACGGTGCGGTCCATCGGGCCGAAGCCTTCCTGCTGGTAGCCGTTCAAGTCTTCGGTGCGCGGGTAACCGGCTTGCACGCCGGCTTCAACCATGGCGTGGAACAGCGGGTTGTTGCCGGCTTTCGGCGTGGTCACGCTGACCGGGCCGTCGCCACCGTGGTAATCGTTCGGGCCGATGTCACGGGTTTCCGCTTTACGGAAGTACGGCAGGCAGTCGAGGTAGGTCCAGTCTTCCAGGCCTGGCAGTTTCGCCCAGCCGTCGTAGTCCATCGCGTTGCCACGGATGTAGCACATGCCGTTGATCAGCGAGGAACCGCCGAGGCCCTTGCCGCGACCGCATTCCATCCGGCGACCGTCCATGTGTGGCTCCGGATCGGTTTCGTACGCCCAGTTATAGCGACGACCCTGCAGCGGGAATGCCAGCGCGGCCGGCATTTGCGTGCGGAAGTCGAAACGATAGTCCGGGCCGCCTGCTTCGAGCAGCAGCACGGTGACGCCTTCGTCTTCAGTCAGACGGGTCGCCAGGGTGTTACCGGCCGAGCCGGCACCGATGATGATGTAATCGAATTCTTGGGACATTGAATGCACCCTCTTTAGATGTGGTCAGGCAGGACCTCAGCGAGTGCTGCGCACTCGAATCGCTGGCAAGCCAGCTCCCACAAGGATTGGGAGCTGCCACAGATTTGAGGGACGACTCCAAACCTGTGGGAGCGGGCTTGCCCGCGAAGAGGCCCTCGCAGGCAATACAAGACTCGGGGCTTAGAACACCGAGACGTAATCGCCCAGCTCGACCTGTACCGATTTGATGCGTGTGTAGTTGGTCAGCGAGCTGATGCCGTTTTCACGGCCTACGCCCGACTGCTTGTAACCGCCCACCGGCATTTTGGCGTCGGACTCGCCCCAGGCGTTGATCCAGCAGATACCGGCTTCCAGTTGATGAATCACGCGGTGCGCGCGGTTCAGGTCTTTGGTGACGATACCGGCGGCCAGGCCGAAGTCGGTGTCGTTGGCGCGGCGGATCACTTCTTCTTCGGTCTCGTAGGAGAGGATCGCCATCACCGGGCCAAAGATTTCTTCACGGACGATGGTCATCTCGTCGGTGCAATCGGTGAACACGGTCGGTGCAACGAAGGCGCCTTTGGCAAATTCGCCGTCGGTCAGACGCTCGCCGCCGCACAGCACGCGGGCACCTTCTTCTTTACCCTTGGCGATGTAACCCAGCACGCTTTCCATGTGGGCGAAGCTGACCAGCGGGCCGAAGTTGGTGTTTTCGTCTTCCGGGTTGCCGATGCGGATGCGCGCTACGCGCTCGACGATCTTGGCTTCGAAAGCGGCTTTCAGGTGGCTCGGTACGAACACGCGAGTACCGTTGGTGCAGACCTGACCGGAGCTGTAGAAGTTGGCCATCATCGCGGTGTCGGCGGCGCGATCCAGGTCGGCGTCGTCGCAGATGATCAGCGGCGACTTGCCGCCCAGTTCCATGGTCACGTCTTTGAGCGACGAAGCCGAAGCGCTGGCCATGACTTTCTTGCCGGTGTCGGTGCCGCCGGTGAAGGAAACTTTCTCGATGCGCGGGTGCTCGGTCAGCCAGGTGCCGACTTCACGGCCGCTGCCGGTCAGGACGTTGAACACGCCGTTTGGCAGGCCGGCTTCGGTGTAGATCTCGGCCAGTTTCAAGGTCGTCAGCGAGGTGACTTCGCTTGGCTTGAAGATCATCGCGTTACCAGCGGCCAGGGCGGGTGCGGATTTCCACAGCGCGATCTGGATCGGGTAGTTCCACGCGCCGATACCGGCGACCACGCCCAGCGGTTCGCGACGGGTGTAGACAAAGGACGTGTCGCGCAGCGGGATCTGCTCGCCTTCGATCGCCGGCACCAGGCCTGCGTAGTATTCCAGCACGTCAGCACCAGTGACGATGTCGACGTACTTGGTTTCGGAGAAGGCTTTGCCGGTGTCCAGGGTTTCCAGAGCGGCCAGTTCATCGTTGCGCTCGCGCAGGATATCGACGGCGCGACGCAGGATGCGCGAACGCTCCATGGCGGTCATCGCGGCCCAGATTTTCTGGCCCTTTTCAGCGCTGACCACAGCACGCTCGACGTCTTCCTTGGTCGCGCGTTGCACGTTGGCGAGGACTTCACCGTTCGCCGGGTTGATGGCTTCGAAAGTGGCATCGCTGCCAGCGTCGGAGTACGCGCCATCGATGTAGAGTTTTTGCAGTTCGAAACGGGCCATAGTGTCCTCGCAAGTGCATTAGTGGTTGGCGTCGACCACCGCGCTGAAACTGCGGTGGCGGTTCAGGTACCGAGCGTTTTCTGTGTGCTCTGGCTCACCTGCTTGGCCAATTGGAAATCCATGTATTCGTAAGCGATCTGTTGCGCCTGCGCGGTGTCGAAAGCGTCTCCCGACAGCGCGCCGCGCAACCACAAACCGTCGATCAACGCTGCCAGTCCACGCGCTGCGCTGCGCGCATCTTCGAGCGGCAACACACGGCGGAACTCGCAGCACAGGTTGGAATACAGACGGTGATCGTTGATCCGCTGCAACCTGTGCAAAGACGGCTGGTGCATGCTGGTGGCCCAGAACGCCAGCCAGGTTTTCATTGCCGGGCCATTGACCTGGCTGGCGTCGAAGTTTCCTTCGATGATCACCTGCAGATGCGCCCGTGGGCTGCTGTCTGCCAGCGCCTGCCGGCGCGCGGTGACGTTCTCGCTGAGGACATTCATCAGATACCGCATCGTGGCGGCAATCAGGCCGTTCTTGTCCTGAAAATAGTGACTGATGATGCCATTCGAGACACCGGCCAAACGGGCGATCAGCGCAATGCTGGCGTCCCCCATACCGACCTGATCGACTGCCTGCAACGTGGCTTCGATCAGTTGTTGGCGGCGGATGGGTTGCATACCGACCTTGGGCATCTTGCACATCTCCTTAGGCCTTCCGACGGGCGATAAACGCCGATCGGATTGAGGGCCAGTCTATTTTGTTTTGATTGAACGTTCAATCAACAAAGAATAAGATCTGCGACAAATCGTCGCTGCCTACAGATTTTTTCTGCTTGTAAATGGCGATAAAACGACCTCCGGAAATTCTTGAAACCTGCGTGGGGCATGGCGCGGTTCGCTATTCGATGGACGTGTTGAATGGGCAAGACGCTCGGGGCCAGGTTTCGGATGAACGTCCGCACAGCTTTGGCCACGAAAGCGATTCGCAACGCCATTTCGGCAGGTTCGGGCTTTTTTCGGGGTGTCTTTATATCACCCGCCGGTCGGCTGCCAACTAACCGATTGGTCGGGTTCCGTGTTGCCTTGTGTTCTTCTCTCGCACTGCCTGGAGCATTTGTGCCATGAGTTCTGCCTCGCTAATAAAGACCCCGCCCGAGAAGGTGACGGTCAACGGTTGGGTGTTTTACACCTCGACCGCGTTGATTCTGTTGTTGACCGCCATTCTGATCATCGCCCCGCAAGAGGCCGGCAGAATGTTGGGTATGGCTCAGGCCTGGTTGTCGCGCAGCTTCGGCTGGTACTACATGGTGGTGATCGCCGCCTATCTGGTGTTTGTGGTGGGCCTGGCGTTTTCCTCCTACGGCAAACTCAAACTGGGCAGCAAGGACGATACCCCGGATTTCAGTTACGGCGCTTGGGCGGGGATGCTGTTCTCGTCGGGTATCGGTATTTCGCTGCTGTACTTCGGCGCGTCCGAGCCGCTGGACCATTACTTCAATCCGCCGGAAGGCGCAGCGGCCAGCAACCTGGCTGCGCGTCAGGCGGTGCAACTGACGTTCCTGCACTGGGGCCTGCACGGCTGGGCGATCTACGCACTGGTCGGTCTGGCCGTGGCGTACTTCGCTTACCGTCATAACCAGCCGCTGGCCCTGCGTTCGGCGCTGTATCCGCTGGTGGGCGAGCGTTGGGTCAAGGGCGCCGCCGGTCATGCGGTGGACGGTTTCGGCATGTTCGTGACCTTGCTGGGTCTGGTGACCAACCTGGGGATCGGCTCGCTGCAAGTGTCCTCCGGCCTGGAAAACCTGTTCGGCATGGAGCACAGCAACACCAACCTGCTGATCGTGATCATCGTGATGAGCACCGTGGCGACCATCGCTGCCGTGTCCGGTGTGGAAAACGGCATCCGTCGTCTGTCCAACCTGAACATCGTGCTGTTCAGCGGTCTGCTGATTTTCGTCCTGTTGTTCGGCCCGACCCTGCACCTGCTCAACGGCTTCGTGCAGAACATCGGCGATTACCTCAACGGCGTGGTGCTGAAGACTTTCGACCTGTACGTCTATGAAGGCGACAGCGCCAAGTCCGACCGCTGGCTGGGCCTGTGGACCCTGTTCTACTGGGCCTGGTGGATTTCCTGGGCGCCATTCGTCGGCATGTTCATCGCGCGTATTTCCCGTGGTCGTACCGTGCGTGAGCTGGTGGCCGGCGTGCTGTTGATTCCGTTGGGTTTCACCCTGGCGTGGCTGTCGATCTTCGGCAACTCGGCACTGGATCTGGTGATGAACCAGGGCGCGGTGGAACTCGGCAAGACGGCGCTGGAACAGCCGTCGATGGCGATCTATCAGTTGCTGGAACACTACCCGGCGTCGAAAGTCGTCATCGGTGTGTCGATCTTTGTTGGCTTCGTGCTGTTCCTGACCCCGGCCGACTCCGGCGCGGTGATGATGGCGAATCTGTCGTGCAAGGGCGGCAACGTCGATGAAGATGCGCCGCACTGGCTGCGGATCTTCTGGTCGGTGGTGATCACGCTGGTGACTATCGGTCTGCTGTTCGCCGGTAACTTCGAAGCCATGCAAACCATGGTGGTGCTGGCCGGGCTGCCGTTCTCGGTGGTGCTGGTGTTCTTCATGTTCGGCCTGCACAAGGCGATGCGTCAGGACGTGCAGATCGAACAGGAGCAGGCGCAATTGGCTGAACGCGGTCGTCGTGGTTTCAGCGAGCGCCTGACCCAGCTGGATCTGCAGCCGAGCCAATCGGTGGTGCAGCGCTTCATGGACAAGCAGGTCAGCCCTGCGCTGGAAGACGCTGCCGCGCAAATGCGTGCACAGGGTCTGCAAGTGCAGACGCTGCTGGGCAAGTCCAAACGCTGCATGGGCGTGCGCGTCGAGATGGAAGAGGGCAACCCTTTCGTCTACGAAGTGAGCCTGGACGGTTATCTGGCGACCCCGACCGAATCGGCCCAGTCCGATGAGGCGCGCCAGCGTTATTACCGTGCCGAGGTGTACCTGCACAACGGCAGCCAGGACTACGACCTGATGGGCTTCACGCAGGATCAGATCACACGCGATGTGCTCGATCAGTTTGAAAGCCATCGGCAGCTCCTTGGCCGGGTGTATAGCTAAACCTTAAGTTAATGGCGAAGCTGTTTGTGGCGAGGGAGCTTGCTCCCGCTGGGTTGCGAAGCGACCCCAAGAATTTGTGAGTGCTGCGCACTCAATCGGGAGCAAGCTCCCTCGCCACAGTTGTCCATGTATCAAGTCAATTTCTGTACCAACAAAAACGCCGCGATCCTCTCGCGGCGTTTTTGTGTGCGGGGTTCTTACCCCAGGTTCTTGCCCAGCAACGCGTGATACAGCTCACTGTCGCCCAGAATCCCCACCACATGGTTGTTGTCGTGCAGCACCAGTTTGTTGCCGGTCTGATAGCGAATCTGCAGCGCGTCACGCATGCCGATGTTCGAGTCCACCAGCGTCGGTTTGCGCTCCAGACCTTCCACGGCCTGGCCCGGAGCCCAGTTCTGCAGGTTCAGTACCGAACCGTTCTGCCGCGCGCCTTTGATGGTGTTGCCTTCGGCCAGGTCCAGCCACGAGTCGCCGCCCGGGTCGAGGCACACCGAACCGTTGATGCGTTTGCAGTTGTCCAGTGTGCGCATCAGGCTGCGACCGCAGAGCACGTTGAGCGGATTGGTGTGGGCCACGAAGGTGCGCACATAGTCGTCTGCCGGGTTCAGCACGATCTCTTCCGGCACGCTGTACTGGATGATCCGGCCGTCCTTCATGATCGCGATGCGGCTACCCAGTTTCAGTGCTTCGTCGAGATCGTGACTCACAAAAACGATGGTCTTGCTCAGCTTGCGTTGCAGCTCCAGCAGTTCGTCCTGCAGACCCTGGCGGATCAGCGGGTCGAGTGCCGAGAACGGTTCGTCCATCAACAGAATGTCGGCGTCCATCGCCAGCGCCCGGGCCAGACCGACCCGCTGTTGCATGCCGCCGGAGAGTTCATCGGGCTTCTTGTTGCGCCATTGGGTCAGGCCCACCAGTTCTAGCTTGTCGTCCACCAGCTTGCGCCGTTCCTTTTCCGGTCGGCCCTGCATTTCCAGACCGAAACTGATGTTCTCGCGCACTGTCAGCCACGGCATCAGGGCGAACTTCTGGAACACCATGGCGATGCGTTTGGTGCGCATCATTTTCAGCTCGGCCGGGGTGCAGGAAGCAATGTCGATCTGCTTGCCTTCGTGCTCGACGAACAGCTTGCCGCGACTGACGGTGTTGAGGCCGTTGATGCAGCGCAGCAGGCTCGACTTGCCGGAGCCGGACAGGCCCATCAGCACGCAGATCTCGCCTTTGTTGATGTCCAGGCTGGCCTTTTCCACGCCGACGATCTGCCCGGTCTTTTTCAGGATCTCGCTGCGGGTCAAGCCTTGATCGAGAAGTTTCAGAGCTTCGCGCGGATCCTTGGTGAAGATCACGTCAACGTTATCAAAGCGAATTATGCTCATGCGTCACCCCCTGCTTTGGCGTCGGGTTGTTTGCAGATACGGTCGAGCATGATCGCCAGCAGTACGATCGCCAGGCCCGCTTCGAAGCCCAGGGCGATATCAGCAGTGTTCAGTGCGTTGACCACCGGTTTGCCGAGTCCATCGGCGCCCACCAGTGCCGCGATCACCACCATCGACAGCGACAGCATGATGCACTGGGTGATGCCGGCCGCGATGCTCGGCATGGCGTGAGGCAGTTCGATCCGTGAAAGCAATTGGCGACGCGAGCAGCCGAAGGCCTTGCCGGCGTCCATCAGTTCTTGCGGGACATCGCGGATGCCCAGGTAGGTCAGGCGGATCGGCGCAGCGATGGCGAACACCACCGTGGAGATCAGGCCCGGCACCACACCCAGCCCGAAGAGGGTCAGGGTAGGAATGAGGTAAACGAAGGTCGGTACGGTCTGCATCAGATCGAGTACCGGACGCATTAAAGTGTAGAACATCGGCTTGTGCGCGGCGACGATGCCCAGCGGCACGCCGATGACCACACAGACCAGGGTCGCGAACATGACCTGGGCGAGGGTTTCCATGGTTTCCTGCCAGTACCCCAGATTGAGGATCAGCAGGAACGAGGCGATGACGAACACCGTCAGCCCCCATTTGCGCTGGATGAAGTGGGCCAGCAGGGCGATGAGGCCGATCAGCACCAGCGGGTTGAACCAGGTCAGCGCAAACGTCACGCCGTGGATCATCGTTTCCAGAGTCACGGCGATTGCGTCGAAGGTGCTGGCGCCGTGTTGCGTCAACCATTCAACGAAGCCCGCGATGTACTGGCCTAAAGGGATTTTCTGATCAATCAGCATGGTAGTGAACGTCCGCATGCAAGGAATAAACAGCCCGGGCGAGCGAACTCGCCCGGCGTAAGGCAATTACTGTGCGAGCTTGGCTTTCACGGCTTCCAGGCCAGGTTTACCGTCAATGGTGGTCACGCCAGCGAGCCAGGTATCGAGCACCTGTGGGTTCTTTTTCAGCCAGGCCTTGGCGGCCGCTTCAGGCTTCATCTTGTCGTCGAGGATGTTGCCCATCAGGGTACTTTCCATGTCGACGGTGAACTCCAGGTTCTTCAGCAACTGACCGACGTTGCTGCATTCAGTGGTGTAACCCTTGCGGGTGTTGGTCGCCACGGTCGCAGCACCGAAATCGGGGCCGAAGAAGTCATCGCCGCCGGTCAGGTATTGAATCTTGAAGCGCTTGTTCATCGGGTGCGGCGCCCAGCCGAGGAAGACCACGGCGGTGTCGCGTTTCTGTGCGCGGTCAACCTGCGAGAGCATGCCCGCTTCGGAGGATTCGACGACTTTGAAACCGGCGTCCTTCAGGCCGAAAGCGTTCTTGTCGATCATGCTCTGGATCAAGCGATTACCGTCATTGCCGGGCTCGATGCCGTAGATCTTGCCGTCGAGCTCTTTCTTGAATTTGGCGATATCGGCGAAGTCATGCAGGCCCTTGTCGTACAGGGCTTGCGGTACGGCGAGGGTGTACTTGGCACCCTTGAGGTTGGTGCGCACCACTTCGACGGTGCCGGCATCACGGTAGGCCTTGATGTCGTTTTCCATGGTCGGCATCCAGTTACCGAGGAACACGTCCATGTTCTTGCCGTCGGCCAGCGACTTGTAGGTCACGGGCACGGAGATCATGGTGGTCTTGGTCTTGTAGCCGAGGGCGTCGAGTACCACCGAAGTGGTGGCGGTGGTGGCGGTGATGTCGGTCCAGCCGACATCGGAGAAGTTCACGGTACTGCACTGAGCGGGTTCTGCAGCGTGAGCCAGTAACGGCAGACTCAGCATGGCGGCCAACAACAACGACGGGGAACCTTTCATGGATGGACTCCTTGGTGTTTTTTTTGGCAGTGTTCCGACTGTGGACCACCGCACTTATAGGTTGCGGTTGGATGGCGTTCTGGAGACAGCTCTACCACGGCGCCTTGCAATCGAGTCATAACGATCATGTACCAGTGAAAATCTGACGCCTACAGGGTGGGTCGTATCCAGTACAGGGATGGTCGCATCCAGTGTCAGTGACGTCGTTTACAGCTTTTTTCTACCCCGTTTGGCCATCTGAACCGCATAAAAACGGCGAAAACAGGGGAGCAAACCGGCACGGCGTTGGTGGGCATGAGTGCGTCGGTGTCAGACGCCGGACGACCTGACAAAAGCCTGATGATGCGGGCATTCCGGCGGATCGCAGCTTGAGCGTAGCAGCTCCGCCAGCGGGCGCTTAACGCCCGGGAACGGCATCCTCAGGAGCTCTGCAGCAATGGCTATCAGCGTTTTCGACCTGTTCAAAATCGGCATCGGCCCGTCCAGTTCTCACACCGTCGGCCCGATGCGCGCCGCGGCCCTGTTTGTCGAATCGCTGCGCGACCGGCACCTGCTCGAACAGGTGCGGCGTATAGAAGTGCAACTGTTCGGTTCGCTGTCGGCCACCGGCATTGGTCACGGCAGCGACAACGCGGTGATCATGGGCCTGATGGGCGAGTGGCCGGACGCAATCGACCCGTCGCAGATCGGCCCGCGAATCCAGGCCCTGCGTGAAACCCACACGCTTCTTCTGGACGGCCGTTTGTCGGTGCCGTTTGTCTGGGCGCGCGACATGCGCCTGATCGACGAAAACCTGCCGTTCCACCCCAACGCCATGACCCTGATTGCCGAAGGCGATCACGGCGAGATTCATCGCGACACCTACTATTCGGTCGGCGGCGGATTCGTGGTGGATCAGGCGCAGGCATCCAGCGGCGTGGTCGATCTGGATCGCACTGAATTGCCCTATGACTTTTCCAGCGCGGTGGAACTGCTGCAGCTGTGCCAAAAGAACAATCTGCGCGTCGCCGAATTGATGATGGCCAACGAAAAGGTCTGGCGCAGCGAAGAAGAAATCCGCGCCGGCCTGATGAAGCTGTGGCGGGCGATGCAGGATTGCGTCGAGCAGGGCCTCAAGCACGAAGGCATCCTCCCCGGTGGTTTGAATGTGCGTCGGCGTGCGGCGAAGTTGCATCGCAACCTGCAGGAATTGAACAAGCCAAACGTGATCGGTTCGACGTTGAGCGCGATGGAATGGGTCAACCTGTTCGCCTTGGCGGTCAACGAAGAAAACGCCGCGGGCGGTCGTATGGTCACGGCGCCGACTAATGGCGCGGCGGGGATCATTCCGGCGGTGTTGCACTACTTTATGAAGTTCAGCGAAGCGGTCACCGACGCCAACGTCGTCGACTACTTTCTGGGTGCGGCGGCGGTGGGGATTCTGTGCAAGAAGAACGCCTCGATCTCCGGTGCCGAAGTCGGCTGCCAGGGTGAAGTGGGTTCGGCCTGCGCGATGGCGGCAGCGGGTCTGGCAGAGATTTTGGGCGCGACGCCGGAGCAACTGTGCAACGCGGCGGAAATCGGTCTGGAACATAACCTCGGCCTGACCTGCGATCCGGTCGGTGGACTGGTGCAGGTGCCGTGCATCGAACGCAATGCGATTGCGGCGGTGAAAGCGATCAACGCGGCGCAGATGGCCTTGCGCGGCGATGGTCAGCACTTCATCTCGCTGGACCGGGTGATCCGCACCATGCGCGATACCGGCGCGGATATGCATGACAAATATAAAGAGACTTCGCGCGGTGGTTTGGCCGTTAGCGCGGTTGAGTGCTGAGACCGTATCGCTCCCATCGCTGGCAAGCCAGCTCCCACAGGTATTTTCAGTGTGATCACGATTTCTGTATCACCACAGAATCTGTGGGAGCTGGCTTGCCAGCGATGAGGCCAGACCAGTCAAAACTGCTCGCTAACGGAACACACATAACCGCAGGCGCCACCTTTTAGCGCGTCGCAATCAGATAAGAGCTTTTCCCACTCGCAGTGCGCCATTCGCACTCCCTACCGTCCGTCACCCGTGCCTGCGGTGACACTCCCCACAAACTGCGCGCAGGCCAGTTCCCACAAGTGCTACCGATCTGCTCACAGGCAGCGGGGCAGGGCGCTCACCGCCGCTGATGGCACTTCGAAACAGCTGTTGGCCGACGTCTTGAATAGACACGTCGCGACGTCGTTTTCAGGAGTTATTGAACGGCCATTCAATTTTAGGCATGGCATTTGCTCTGTCATAACAAAGCCCGTCTCCCACGTGAGAACGCCGGCAATAACAAGAGCCTCCGCCTGAGGCCATCACCCGCTTTGTGTGAGGAGATACCGCGATGACGTCGTTCAACTCCGGGGCCCAACCCCAGAACCGTGCGCCTCAATCCATCGGCTTTCTGCTGCTGGACAATTTCACGCTGATTTCTCTGGCCTCCGCAGTCGAACCCCTGCGCATGGCCAACCAATTGTCCGGTCGTGAGCTGTATCGCTGGAGCACCCTGACCGTCGATGGCGGACAGGTGTGGGCCAGTGACGGTCTGCAAATCACCCCCGATGCCTCCATGCACAAAGCCCCGCCCCTGGACACCGTGATCGTCTGCGGCGGCATTGGTATCCAACGCACCGTGACCCGTGAACATGTGTCATGGCTGCAGAGCCAGGCGCGTCAGTCCAAGCGTCTGGGCGCGGTGTGCACCGGCAGCTGGGCCTTGGCTTGCGCCGGTCTGCTCGACGGTTTTGATTGCAGCGTGCACTGGGAATGTCTGGCGGCGATGCAGGAAGCTTTCCCGCGTGTGGCGATGAGCACTCGTCTGTTCACCCTCGACCGTAACCGTTTCACCAGTTCCGGTGGTACCGCGCCACTGGACATGATGCTGCACCTGATCAGCCGCGATCATGGTCGCGAACTATCTGCTGCGATCTCGGAGATGTTCGTCTACGAGCGCATCCGCAACGAGCAGGATCACCAGCGCGTGCCGCTCAAGCACATGCTCGGCACCAACCAGCCGAAGCTGCAGGAAATTGTCGCGCTGATGGAGGCCAACCTCGAAGAGCCGATCGACCTCGACGAACTGGCGGTGTATGTCGCCGTGTCGCGTCGACAGCTGGAGCGGCTGTTCCAGAAATACCTGCACTGTTCGCCGTCGCGTTACTACCTCAAGCTGCGCCTGATCCGCGCCCGGCAACTGCTCAAGCAGACGCCGATGTCGATCATCGAAGTGGCCTCGGTGTGTGGTTTCGTGTCGACGCCGCACTTCTCCAAATGCTACCGCGAATACTTCGGTATCCCGCCGCGTGACGAACGCGTAGGCTCCAACACCACGCAGCAAGTGGCGATGCTGCCGCTGCCGCAGGCCATCGTGATGTCGCCGCTGTCGGGGCCGATGTCTGCGTTGAGTCAGGCGCGCAATGAGTCGACGTTTGCCAGCGTAAGGCTGTAGACCGCGTCGATCTTATCGCTGGCAAGCCAGCTCCCACAGGTTCTGCGGTGATACAGATATCTTGATCACACCGAAAATCCCTGTGGGAGCTGGCTTGCCAGCGATGACGGTCTGTCAGGCGCTGTGGCTTTGCTGATAATCCGCCAACGCGGGCAACAACTGCTTGTCGATCGCCTGACGCACCGCAGGCTGAATACTGGCGCCGCTGGTGTACATGTCCTTGACCATTTTGCGCAGTTCAAACGCGCGAACATTGTCCAGACCACGCACCGCACACTCACAGGCCTGCTCGGCGGTCGAACCGCTCGGCACCTGAAAACCCAACGCCTTGAGCTGGCCCAACAGGTCTTCCTGATCGATCAAATCGGCATACATCATGGCGCGCTTCCTTCTTCGGCAATGGAGGTCGTGGCTCGATTCTGGTGGGCATGCGCAGGCACGGCAAGGGTGATTTGTCGCAGTGGCCGCGACGGCTATGAACAGGTCGTTTTCGGCTAACTCAGTGCCAAGGGGAGTGGGCACACTGGCCTCAGCTCGCTACAGACGGTTTGGTCACCCTCGACTGGCAGCTCCTCAACAGTACCCTCTGCCCCGATCCTGTCACGGCTTGCATCGGGGCTTTTTTTAATTTTATGAAAGTCAAAAGATCGCAGCCTCCGGCAGCTCCTACAGTTGAAATGCGATCCCCTGTAGGAGCTGCCGGAGGCTGCGATCTTTTGCTTTTAGCGGTCTAGCGTTGCAACACCAGAATCCGCGACAACAACTCATCCCGATCGACGTAGCAGCCCTGGAAATGCCGCGCCCCGGTGGCCGGGTCAAACGCATTGCGCGCATGCAGCGTGCGGCGATTATCAAAGCACCACAGTTCACCCGGATTGAGTCGCTGCATCAGGCGAAAACGTGGCTCACGGGTCATGGCGATCAAGCGCCGATAGGCCCGATACAGCAGCGGCATTTGCTCCACCGACGTATCGAATGCGCCACGCAGAAAGTTTGCCATGCGAATCTCCGCCACCCGGCCCAACGCGTCCAGTGCAATGATCGGCGCCAGGCAGCGGTAGTCGCTGTGGCGGTCCTTGTTGCGAAACTCCACGGGGATTTCGCACAGTGCCTGAAACAGCTCCGGTGCTTCCTGACGCAACGCGTCGGCAATCGCGAAACCGTCGACAAAAATACTCTCGCCACCTTCGGCATCATTCACCAGGCAATGCAGAAATTGCAGCCCTGGTTGCAGCTCGCGAGTCGGCAAGTCGGTGTGCAACGGCAGGTTGAAAGCGGTGTAGGCGTTGCTGTCGGCATCGGCCTTGGACTGCACGTTGAACAGTACGCCGAAATTGCTCTCGCGGATGAATGAAATGCGCTGGGCGATCAGCTTCAGCGAACCTGGTTCGGTGGGCACGCCGCGCACCTGAGTCAGGCCGATGTCGCGCACCGCGATCAACCATTGCAGCAGCGCACCGTTGTCGTTCATCAGCGCTGAATAGTCGAATGCCGGTAGCTGCAAATTGCTGCGCCACAGATAGGGCTGGGGTTTGGTCGCCAGACGTTCGGCGCGGGACTCGTCGTCATAGGCGTGGGCGCGCAGCCAGCCCGGATCAAAGCGACTGTGGTGGCCGTCCTGCCAGTCGATCTGCAGACAGCCGTCGCTGTCGATGTGCGCGTTAACGGGAGCCAGATCCGGCGCGGCATCGACGATCTCGAATACCTGCTCGCGGGTTACGGTGTAGACGCACTGTTCACACGGGCAGTTGTCCCGCAACCAGACATGGTGAAACGGGCTGACACGGCCATCAGCCCAGGCCAGCGAAACGCGATCCGTCAGGTTCTGCACGCCGCTCAGCGCGCTGATCAACGGATAACTGCGGAAATCGGCAACAGCGGCAGCGGTGTGCATAGTGGCTCCTTGCGTGGGAGGAATTAGCGGGCGGGTGGCAGGGCGATGACGCGGCCGATGTAAGCCGGGGCGGGCAGATCGACTTGCTCGGCGACGATGGCTTGCAGACGGTTCAATGTATCCGGGGTGAATGGCGCCGAACGCGGGCCGGCGAGGTCGACGTGCAGCAGCATTTGCTCGTTACCGGCCAGTTCCTTGTCGTCGCCGGCCAGGTGCAGGCTGTGATAGAGGTGCAGGCGTTTGCTGTCGTGACCGATGATCTGCGTGCGCACTTCGACCTCGGCGTCGAGCTTCACTTCGTGCAGATAATTCAGGTGCAGTTCGAGGGTAAACAGCGAGTGGCCGCTGGCCTCGCGGTTGTTACTGTCCATGCCGAGACGATCCATCAGGGCGTCCGTGGCGTAGCTGAAGATCAGCAAGTAGAAGGCGTCGCGCAGGTGGCCGTTGTAGTCGACCCAGTCGGGGATGATGGTGGTTTGGTAGGTGGTGAGGGTGGGCATGGTTGAACTCCATAGATCGCTGGCGCAATACACATTGTGGCGAGGGAGCTTGCTCCCGCTGGGCTGCGCAGCAGCCCCAAAACCTCTGATCGCGGTGCGTCGGTCAGACAGCATTCGCTGGTTTTACGACCGCTTCGCGGCCGAGCGGGAGCAAGCTCCTTCGCCACAGGGGAAGGCGATTACTCGCTGAAACTCATCCCGTGCTTTTCCTTGGTGGTTTTCACCGCCTCCAGTACTGCCAGCAGGCAGTCATCACGATAGCGCTCCAGCGCTGAAATGCTGTGGCGGCCAAGCTGATCGCTGGTGCCATCGACCACATCGTCAATCAGCTTGTCAGTCAGCTCCGGTGCCGGCAGATACGTCCACGGCAACTGCAGCGCCGGGCCGAACTGCGACATGAAGTGACGCATCCCCGCGTCACCACCGGCCAGCGTATAAGTCAGGAACGTGCCCATGAACGACCAGCGCAGTCCGGCGCCAAAACGGATCGCGTCGTCGATCTCGCCAGTCGTCGCCACGCCGTCGTTGACCAGGTGCAGCGCCTCGCGCCACAGCGCTTCGAGCAAACGGTCGGCGATGAACCCTGGCACTTCCTTGCGCACATGCAACGGGCGCATGCCGAGGAACTCGTAAACCTTCATAGCCGCTTGCACAGCTTCCGGCGCGGTGTGCTTGCCGCCGACCACCTCCACCAGCGGCAGCAGGTAAACCGGATTGAACGGGTGGCCGACCACGCAGCGTTCAGGGTGGGTCGAACTCTCGTAGAACTCGCTCGGCAACAGGCCGGAAGTGCTGGAGCCGATCAGCGCATCGGGTTTGGCCGCCGCGCTGATTTTGCTGTGCAGATCGAGTTTCAGCTCGAGGCGTTCCGGGGCGCTTTCCTGAATGAAATCGGCATCGCGCACGCATTCTTCGATGGTCGCAACACAGCGCAGACGATCCTGCGAGGCGCCAGGCGCCAGACCGTTTTTCTCCAACGCGCCCCAGGCGTTGGCCACGCGTTTGCGCAGCGCGGCTTCGGCACCCGGTGCCGGGTCCCAGGCCACCACGTCGAGGCCATGGGCGAGAGCACGCGCGACCCAGCCGCTGCCGATGACACCGCTGCCGAGGGCGGCGAAGGTTTTGATGTCGGTGATAAAGCTCATAGGAACTCCCTGAAAAAGGTGTTTCCTGTAGGAGCTGCCGCAGGCTGCGATCTTTTGATTTTGATTGTTTGAAGCAAGATCAAAAGATCGCAGCCTGCGGCAGCTCCTACAGGTGAAATTGGGGTGCAGTCAGGGCCCCATTTTTGGGGCTGAGATTTAGCCGCGCTGGGTCAGGCCCATTTTTTTGCGCCCTTCGGCCGGGGTCAGCACCCGGGCGCCGAGGCGGCTGAGGATCTCAGTGGCGCGTTCGACCAGTTGGCCGTTGGTTGCCAGCACGCCTTTGTCCAGCCACAGGTTGTCTTCCAGGCCGACCCGCACGTTGCCGCCAAGCAGCACCGCTTGTGCGGCCATCGGCATTTGCATGCGGCCGATGCCGAACCCGGCCCACACCGCGTCCGCCGGCAGGTTGTCGACCATGGCTTTCATGGTGGTGGTGTCCGCCGGAGCGCCCCACGGGATGCCCAGGCACAGCTGGAACAACGGGTTGTCGAGCAGGCCTTCCTTGATCATCTGTTTGGCGAACCACAGGTGGCCGGTGTCGAAAATTTCCAGTTCGGCCTTCACCCCCAGCTCGGTGATGCGCTTGGCGCCGGCGCGCAGTTGCGCCGGCGTCGAGACGTAAATGGTGTCGCCGTCGCCGAAGTTCAGCGTGCCGCAATCGAGGGTGCAGATTTCCGGCAGCAGTTCTTCAACGTGGGCCAGACGGGTCAGCGGGCCGACCAGATCGGTGTTCGGGCCGAACTCCATCGGGTGCTCGCCAGCACCGATTTCGAGGTCACCGCCCATGCCGGCGGTGAGGTTGACGATGATGTCGACGTCAGCCTCGCGGATGCGCTCCATCACTTCGCGGTACAGCGCCACGTCACGGCTGAACTTGCCGGTCTGTGGGTCGCGCACATGGCAGTGCACCACCGTGGCGCCGGCCTTGGCGGCTTCCACGGCAGCCGCGGCGATCTGTTTCGGGGTGACCGGCACGTGCGGGCTCTTGGCGGTCGTGTCGCCAGCACCGGTGAGTGCGCAGGTGATGATGACGTCGTGGTTCATGGTGCGGTTTCCTTCAGGCGTGATGGGTCTGTTCGCAGCCCGGGCGGGGCTGCGAAGCGTTGATTTCCGGTGTTTTATTTGCTGGTCAATTGCAGGTTTTCAGCGGCCGGTTTGCCATCGAAGGTGGTTACACCTTCCAGCCAGCGCTGCTTGTCTTCGGGGTGATCCTTGAGCCATTGCCTGGCCGATTCGAACGCGTCCTTGTGATCGAGCAGCGGTTGCATCATGCGGCTCTCGTCTTCGCCGGTGAACGTCAGGTTGCTCAGCAGGCGACCGATGTTCGGGCACTGTTCGGCGTATTTTGGCGCGGTGACCGTCCACACCGTGGCCATGCCTTCGTTCGGGCCGAGGGCGTCCTCGCTGCCAGTGAGGTAAGTCATCTTGACGTTCACGTTCATCGGGTGCGGTGCCCAGCCGAAGAACACCACGGCTTCCTTGCGGCGCACGGCGCGGTCGACAGCGGCGAGCATCCCGGCTTCGCTGGATTCGACCAGCTGGAATTTGCCGAGGCCGAACTGGTTCTTGGCGATCATCGCCTTGATCTGCGTATTGGCGCCCGAGCCCGGCTCGATGCCGTAGATCTTGCCGCCCAGTTCTTTCTCGAATTTGGCGATGTCGGCGAAGGTCTTCAGGCCCTTGTCCGCCAGATAAGTCGGCACGGCGAGGGTCGCGCGGGCGTCTTTCAGGCTTGGCGCCGGCAGGACCTTGACCTGGTTGGCGTCGACGAACGGGGTGATGGTCTGGGTCATCAGCGGGTTCCAGTAGCCGAGGAACAGATCCAGCCGCTGATCGCGAATCCCGGCGAAGATGATCTGCTGGGACGCGCTGGTTTGTTTGGTGCTGTAGCCGAGGCCATCGAGCAGCACTTGAGTCATGGCACTGGTGGCGATCACATCAGTCCAGTTCACGACGCCCATGCGCACGTTCTGGCACGACGCAGGTTCGGCCGCCATGACGCTGGCGCTCAAGAAAGCGGTACCGCTGAGTGCAAGAACACAGCTGCTGATCAGTCGTTTCATGTCGGGTTCCTCGGCAGGTCGTTTATTGTGATTCCCGGCGTCTGATGCGCCGGTGATGCCAAGTTACGCAGCAATGCCCCCGTAAAAACGCACTGCGGCGACTGGCTCTTGCACTGTAGCGACCTGTGCTCTTGAACGCTGACGACAATCGGCGTATCAACGATCCACGCTACCCGCTAACCGAGTGCGCACATGTCCCAGGATTTCTACTTTCTGCTGATGCCGGGTTTTTCCGCCATCGGTTTCATCTCGGCGATCGAACCGCTACGGGTGGCCAACCGCTTTCGCGGCGAGTTGTACCGCTGGCACGTGCTCAGCGCCGATGGCGGGGCGGTGCTGGCGAGCAATGGCATGTCGGTCAACGCCGACGCGGCGCTGGAGCCGCTGAAGAAAGGTGCGACGCTGTTGGTGGTGGCCGGATTCGAACCGCTGAAGTTCGCCACGCCAACCCTTGAGCACTGGCTGCGCCGGCTGGACAACGAAGGCGTGACCCTGGGCGCCATCGATACCGGCAGTTTCGTCCTCGCCGAAGCCGGCCTGCTCGACGGCCATCGCTTGACCCTGCACTGGGAGGCCATCGATGCGTTCAAGGAATCTTATCCACAGCTCAGCGTGACCCAGGAATTGTTCGAAATCGATCGGCGACGCATCACCTCGGCGGGCGGCACGGCGTCTATCGACCTGATGCTCGATCTGATCGCCCAGGCCCACGGCCCGCAACTGGCGATCCAGGTCAGCGAGCAGTTCGTGCTGGGACGGATTCGTCCGCGCAAGGACCACCAGCGCATGGAAGTCGCCACGCGCTACGGCATCAGCAACAAGAAGCTGGTGCAGGTGATTGGCGAGATGGAGCAGCACAGCGAACCACCGCTGACCACGCTGCAACTGGCGGAATCGATCAAGGTCACGCGGCGGCAGCTGGAGCGCTTGTTTCGGCTGCATCTGAATGACACACCGAGCAATTTCTATCTGCGCTTGAGGTTGGAAAAGGCCCGGCAGCTGTTGCGCCAGACCGATATGAGCGTGCTGGAGGTCAGCATCGCTTGCGGGTTTGAATCGCCGTCGTATTTCACCCGCAGTTATCGAGCGAGGTTCGCTCGCTGTCCCCGCGAGGACCGGCGTACCGCTCAGGCCTGAAGGGTTTTAGCAACGTCATAGAACCCTGTGGGAGCGGGCTTGCCCGCGATGAGTCCAGCACATCCAACATTGTTATTGCCTGACACACCGCCATCGCGGGCAAGCCCGCTCCCACAGGTTTCAATGTGATGTCGGGAATCGCGTTACTTCTTCACCAACGCCGAACACGCCGCTTTATAAGCCTCATGCTGATACTTGTTCAGCGTCCCCGGCAGCTCGAAATTGTGCTTCTTGGCCTGCGCATTGATCGTCTGCGGCGACAGCAGCGTCACCTCACACCCCTCCAGCAACTGAAACACCCCCTCGATCTTGAACGTGGTCGGCCCACCGGCAAACTCACCCTTCTTGCTGCGCTTCTTGATCGCAATCCGGTCAATCGAGTGTTCGCGCACAAACGACGCCACCTGCGCCGCGAAGCGTTTGACGTTGGCCGCCTCGTCATCATCGTCGAGGGCGATTTTCTTGGTGTTGAGCGCCACATGGCTCAGCGTTGCCCCGTCAAGGGAGGCCACGGCGATGATCGCTTCGCTGCCTTTGATTTCGATGCCGCAGATGTTCATGGGAATTCCTTTGAATGAAGAGGCAGCCTACAACTCAAGCTGATTGGCGGTGATGCCGAACGCCGCTGCGATTTTCTCGCGGGTTGCCTTGCGTGGCTTCGCTACTGTTTCCTGTTGAGCGAACGCCGGCTGGGAAATTCCCAGACGTTTCGCCACTTCTTCCTGTGTCAGGTTCAGGTGTTCGCGCCAGGCACGGATCGGTGTCGCCCCGTCGACCATTCGACTGACCACCTCATGCGGGATCAGATCGGGCTGCATTTTCTGCGCGACGTATTGAGCGTAGGGAATGACTACGAAGGCCGGGTTGCCCTCGGCATCGTTGATGATTTGGATGTCAGTAGGTGCGTTCATCGCGTTTTTTGACCTCTTGAATACTGACCACTTTGATTGCGCCATCCCAGTCGAACATGACCCGATAATTGCCGACGCGCAGGCGGTAGGCGTAGTCATGGCCAATTAGTGCTTTGACATTGCCAACGTCAGGCATTTCGGAAAGTGCCGTAACGGCATCGCGAACCTGCCCCTGATGTGCGGTGTGCAATTTCAAGAGTTGCTTAACGGCCTTTCGTGTCCAGTAGATGCTGTTCATGGAAGAATATAAGTCTTTTATAAGATTCGCGAATCTTTGCTTATATTTTTCCGATGGCCAATCAACAACCGTTGACCGCATGTTGCGTAAAAGGCCCTTGGTTGCAGGCATTCAAGCAATTTGTGTAGGCGATGTCGAAGCGCCTTGTAGGAAGAGAGGAGGTGTGGGGTTGAAAGCCGGAGGCAGTTCCAGCTTTCAGCGGAACATTCAGGATCACTCCTGCCCAATCGACTCCAAAAACTCCGACCGTTCGTCACTCATCCGCGCCACACAGTCATTCTGCGCAATCTTGAAAGCCTTGCTGCCTTCGGTGGCGGGGAAGGCTTCCACGGCGCAATCGGCGTCGCGGGTTTTCAGCCATTGTTGCTGGGCGGTTTTCAGTTTGGCGGTGATGTCGGCCAGTTGCGCGGCGTTTTTGCCGTAGGTGGTCTGCATGCGCTCGTTGAGGCTGGCGTAGTTGTCCTTGAGCAGGTCTTCGGCGGTGCTGCGGCTGTAGGTCGAGCATTCCAGGGTCTGGACGTCGTTTTCCACCGCGTCGCACGGGTTGTTGTCGGTCTCTTCGGCGGCGTGTACGCCGGTCGCCATCAGTGCCAAAGCCAGGAAGATCGATTTCATGGTTGTCGCCGCTCTAATCCAGTGGTGTATCCAAGATGCGCCAGATTCTGGCTCAAGCTGGCGGGCTTGAACAGGTAGCTGATCGCAGCGCCTGGCGACCCTTTGTCGCGGATTGACGCTTTCGGCAATTCCCCTGTCGTTTTTGCACCCGGTCGCCCCGGCACCGAGGCATATGCTGGCCCCAAAGCGCCGGCAGACGATTCGGCGCATGAATCGCCAATAAGGGGACGCCTGATGAGCCCAGCCGAATTACACGCCGACAGCATCGTTATCGACGGTCTGATCATTGCCAAATGGAACCGCGAGCTGTTCGAAGACATGCGCAAGGGCGGTCTGACGGCGGCCAACTGCACCGTGTCGGTGTGGGAAGGCTTTCAAGCGACCGTGAACAATATCGCCGCCAGCCAGAAGCTGATCCGCGAAAACAGCGATCTGGTAATGCCGGTGCGCACCACCGCCGACATTCGTCGCGCCAAGGAGCAGGGCAAGACCGGCATCCTCTTCGGCTTCCAGAATGCTCACGCGTTCGAAGACCAGATTGGCTATGTCGAGGTGTTCAAGCAGCTCGGCGTCGGTATCGTGCAGATGTGCTACAACACGCAGAATCTGGTCGGCACCGGCTGCTACGAGCGCGACGGCGGTCTGTCGGGCTTCGGTCGTGAGATCGTCGCCGAAATGAACCGCGTCGGCGTCATGTGCGACCTGTCCCACGTCGGCTCCAAGACTTCAGAAGAAGTCATCCTCGAATCGAAAAAGCCGGTTTGCTATTCCCACTGCCTGCCGTCGGGTCTCAAAGAGCACCCGCGCAACAAGTCCGATGCCGAACTGAAGTTCATCGCTGACCACGGCGGTTTTGTCGGCGTGACCATGTTCGCGCCGTTCCTCGCCAAGGGCATCGATTCGACCATCGACGATTACGCCGAAGCCATCGAATACACCATGAACATCGTTGGCGAAGACGCCATCGGCATCGGCACCGACTTCACCCAGGGGCACGGCCAGGACTTCTTCGAATACCTGACCCATGACAAGGGCTACGCCCGTCGTCTGACCAGCTTCGGCAAGATCATCAACCCGCTGGGCATCCGCACCGTCGGCGAGTTCCCGAACCTGACCGAAACCCTGCTCAAGCGCGGCCACTCCGAGCGTGTCGTACGCAAGATCATGGGCGAAAACTGGGTGAACGTCTTGAAGGACGTTTGGGGCGAATAAGCCGCCGCACTTCTGAATCCTTTCCCCCGGCCGTCCGTGCCGGGGGCAACAAACCGAATTTTCTGGAGTTAAGTTTCCATGGCCAAGATCGCCCCGCAATTGCCAATCGAAGTCGACAGCGAAACCGGTGTCTGGACCTCCGACGCCCTGCCGATGCTCTACGTGCCACGGCACTTTTTCGTCAATAACCACATGGGCATCGAGGAAGTGCTGGGCGCCGACGCCTATGCCGAAATCCTCTACAAGGCCGGCTACAAGTCCGCCTGGCACTGGTGCGAAAAAGAAGCTGAATGCCACGGCCTGGAAGGCGTCGCGGTGTTCGAGCACTACATGAAGCGTCTGTCGCAACGCGGCTGGGGCCTGTTCAAGATTCAGGACATCGACCTCGACAAAGGCACCGCCAGCGTCAAGCTCGAACACTCGGCGTTCGTCTACGTGTACGGCAAGGTCGGGCGCAAGGTCGACTACATGTTCACCGGCTGGTTTGCCGGCGCCATGGATCAGATTCTCGCCGCTCGCGGCAGCAAGATTCGTACGGTTGCCGAGCAAGTCTACGGTGGCTCCGAAGAAGGCCATGACGACGGCCTGTTCACCGTCAAGCCGTTGTAAGTCGAGGAACCCGCCATGGCTTTCGAAGCAATGTTCCAGCCGATCCAGATCGGCAAACTGACCATCCGCAACCGCGTGCTCAGCACCGCGCACGCCGAGGTCTACGCGACTGACGGCGGCATGACCACCGAGCGCTACGTCAAATATTACGAAGAGAAAGCCAAGGGCGGCATTGGCCTGGCGATCTGCGGCGGTTCGTCGGTGGTCGCCATCGACAGCCCGCAGCAATGGTGGAGTTCGGTGAACCTGTCCACCGACCGGATCATTCCGCACTTCCAGAATCTGGCCGACGCCATGCACAAGCACGGCGCCAAGATCATGATCCAGATTACCCACATGGGCCGACGCTCACGTTGGGACGGCTTCCACTGGCCGACCTTGATGTCGCCGTCGGGCATCCGTGAACCGGTGCACCGGGCCACCTGCAAGACCATCGAGCCGGAAGAAATCTGGCGGGTGATCGGCAACTACGCGCAAGCCGCGCGCCGTGCCAAGGCTGGTGGCCTGGATGGTGTCGAACTGTCGGCCGTGCACCAGCACATGATCGACCAGTTCTGGAGCCCGCGCGTCAACAAGCGTACCGATGAATGGGGTGGCAGCTTCGAAGGCCGGATGAAGTTCGGTCTGGAAGTGTTGAAGGCAGTGCGCGCCGAGGTCGGTGACGATTTCTGCGTCGGCATGCGCATCTGCGGCGACGAGTTCCACCCGGACGGTCTGTCCCACGAAGATATGAAGCAGATCGCCAAGTATTACGACGATACCGGCATGCTCGATTTCATCGGCGTCGTCGGCTCGGGTTGCGACACCCACAACACCCTGGCCAACGTGATTCCGAACATGAGCTATCCGCCGGAGCCGTTCCTGCACCTGGCGGCCGGAATCAAGGAAGTGGTCAAGGTGCCGGTGCTGCACGCGCAGAACATCAAGGACCCGAACCAGGCCACGCGCATCCTTGAAGGCGGTTACGTCGACATGGTTGGCATGACCCGCGCGCACATCGCCGACCCGCACCTGATCGCCAAGATCAAGATGGGCCAGGTCGACCAGATCAAACAGTGCGTCGGCGCCAACTACTGCATCGACCGTCAGTACCAAGGTCTGGACGTGCTGTGCATCCAGAACGCCGCGACCTCCCGTGAATACATGGGTGTGCCGCACATCATCGAGAAGTCCACCGGGCCGAAACGCAAGGTGGTGATCGTCGGTGCCGGCCCTGCCGGGATGGAAGCGGCGCGTGTAGCGGCCGAACGTGGCCACGACGTGACCCTGTTCGAGAAGAAAGAATTCATCGGCGGGCAGATCACCACGGCGTCGAAAGCGCCGCAGCGTGACCAGATCGCCGGGATCACCCGCTGGTTCCAGCTGGAGCTGGCGCGATTGAAAGTCGACCTGCGTCTGGGCACGGCGGCGGATGCCGACACCCTCATGGATCTGCGTCCGGACATCGTGGTACTGGCCGTCGGTGGTCATCCATACCTTGAGCAGAACGAACACTGGGGGGCCGCCGAAGGCTTGGTGGTCAGCAGCTGGGACGTGCTCGACGGCAAGGTCGCGCCGGGCAAGAACGTGCTGGTCTACGACACCATCTGCGAGTTCACCGGGATGTCGGTCGCTGACTTCCTCGCCGACAAGGGCAGCCAGGTCGAGATCGTTACCGACGACATCAAACCGGGCGTGGCCATCGGCGGTACGTCGTTCCCGACCTACTACCGCAGTATGTACCCGAAAGAAGTGATCATGACCGGCGACATGATGCTGGAGAAGGTCTACCGCGAAGGCGACAAGCTGGTGGCGGTGCTGGAGAACGAGTACACCGGCGCCAAAGAGGAGCGGGTGGTCGATCAGGTGGTGGTGGAAAACGGCGTGCGGCCGGATGAGGAAATCTACTACGCGCTCAAAGAGGGTTCGCGCAACAAGGGCCAGATCGACGTCGAAGCGCTGTTCGCGATCCAGCCACAACCTTCGCTGAGCAGCACCGGTGACGGCTACTTGCTGTTCCGCATCGGCGACTGCGTGGCGCAGCGTAATACCCATGCTGCGATCTATGACGCCCTGCGGTTGTGCAAAGACTTCTAAGGACTTGCACATGACCCCTGTGGGAGCGAGCCTGCTCGCGAATGCAATCTGTCAGTGAAAGATGAGCTGACTGATTCTCCGCTTGCGCGAGCAGGCTCGCTCCCACAGTAAAGCGGACCGTGTTTCTCCAGGCTGTACTGGTGGGAGCTTCACCATGTTGAACACCCTTCTTCCAATCCTGTTGTTCGCAGCCCTGGCCCTTGCGGTGCTGGGCGCGTTGCGGCGGGTGGCCATGTGGCGTCGGGGCCGGGCCTCCAAGGTCGATCTGATCGGCGGCCTGTTCGCCATGCCCAAGCGTTACATGGTCGACCTGCACCACGTGGTGGCGCGGGACAAATACATCGCCAACACCCACGTGGCTACGGCCGGTGGTGCGGTGGCGTCGATTGTGCTGGCGATTCTGGTGCACGGTTTCGGCCTGCATAACCGCATCCTCGGCTACGCGCTGCTGTTGATGACGGCGGTGATGTTCGTCGGGGCAATCTTCGTTTATCGGCGTCGGCTCAACCCGCCGGCACGGCTGTCGAAAGGCCCGTGGATGCGTCTGCCGAAAAGCCTGCTGGCGTTCTCGGCGTCGTTCTTTCTGGTGACCTTGCCGGTGGTCGGGATCCTTCCAGAGAACTTCGGCGGCTGGCTGCTGGCAGCGATTCTCGGGCTCGGCGTTTTGTGGGGCGTGTCGGAACTGTTCTTCGGCATGACCTGGGGCGGGCCGATGAAGCACGCCTTCGCTGGTGCCCTGCACCTGGCCTGGCACCGTCGCGCCGAGCGCTTTGGCGGCGGTCGTTCCACCGGTTTGAAACCGCTGGATCTGAATGATCCAAGCGCGCCGCTCGGTGTGGAAAAACCCAAGGATTTCACCTGGAACCAGTTGCTCGGTTTTGACGCCTGCGTGCAGTGCGGCAAGTGCGAAGCCGCGTGCCCGGCGTTCGCTGCCGGCCAGCCGCTGAACCCGAAAAAGCTGATTCAGGACATGGTCGTCGGCCTGGCTGGCGGCACTGACGCGAAGTTTGCTGGCAGTCCGTATCCGGGCAAGCCCATTGGTGAACACAGCGGCAATCCGCATCAACCGATCGTCAACGGTCTGGTCGATGCCGAAACCCTGTGGTCGTGCACCACCTGCCGGGCCTGCGTCGAGGAATGCCCGATGATGATCGAGCACGTCGACGCGATCGTCGACATGCGCCGCCACCTGACGCTGGAAAAAGGCGCGACCCCGAACAAGGGCGCCGAAGTCCTGGAAAACCTGATCGCCACCGACAACCCCGGCGGTTTTGCCCCGGGTGGGCGGATGAACTGGGCGGCGGACCTGAACCTCAATCTGCTGAGCGAGAAGAACTCCACTGACGTGCTGTTCTGGGTCGGCGACGGCGCCTTCGACATGCGTAACCAGCGCACCTTGCGTGCGTTCGTCAAAGTGCTGAAGGCCGCGAAAATCGACTTCGCCGTACTCGGCCTCGAAGAACGCGACAGCGGCGACGTGGCCCGGCGTCTGGGCGACGAAGCGACGTTCCAGTTGCTCGCCAAACGCAATATCCAGACCCTGGCCAAATACCGCTTCAACCGCATCGTCACCTGCGATCCGCACAGTTTCCATGTGCTGAAAAACGAGTACGGCGCGTTCGACGGCAACTACCTGGTGCAGCACCACAGCACCTACATGGCGGAAATCATTCAGGCCGGTGCGCTGAACCTCGGTCAGCACAAAGGCAACAGCGTGACCTATCACGACCCGTGCTACCTCGGTCGCTACAACGGCGAGTACGAGGCGCCGCGTGAAGTGCTGCGCGCCCTCGGCATCGAGGTCAAAGAGATGCAACGTTCCGGCTTCCGCTCGCGCTGCTGCGGCGGTGGTGGCGGTGCGCCGATCACTGACATTCCGGGCAAGCAGCGGATTCCCGACATGCGCATGGAAGACATCCGCGAGACCGGCGCCGAGCTGGTGGCGGTGGGTTGTCCACAATGCACGGCGATGCTCGAAGGCGTGGTCGAACCGCGTCCGCTGATCAAGGACATCGCCGAACTGGTGGCCGACGCGCTGCTTGAAGATGCCGCGCCAGACAAGCCTGCCACGCCGGCCAAACGTGAACCTGCGGAGGCCCACTGATGAGCGACATTATCCGCCGCGACCCACGCGCCGAATGGATTGCGCGTAACCGTCTGCACCCGCTGCACGCGGCCATGCAACCGGCGCAACACAGCTGGATGGGCCCCAACGGGATCATCCGCAAGAACCTGCACGGCATCGGTTTCATCGGCCCCAACGGCATCAAGCGTATCGACCGCAGCGGCGCGCAACAGGGTGGGGCAGTCAAACGCTCGGCCACGGTTGAAGTGCAACTGCCGCTGCATCAGGTACCGGCCCCGGCGTTCTACATCAGCGTGGTGCCGGACATGGTCGGTGGGCGTTTGAGCAGCCACGACCGCGACCTGCTGGGCCTGGCTCACCAACTGGCCGGCAAGGACGGTGCGGTGCTGGCGGTGGTGTTTGGCGAACACAAAGAGAGCGCCTTCGCCACGGCCGGCGTCGATCGTTTGCTGGTACTGGAGGGCGACCAATTCAGCGGTTATGCACCGGAACAACGGGTGCAGGGCTTGCGGGCTGTGGATAACCAGTTCAACCCGCGCCATTGGCTACTGCCGGACAGCCGCAGCGGTGGCGGTGAACTCGGTCGGCGACTGGCCGCAGCACTGGGCGAACGCCCGGCCACACGGGTCTGGCAGGTCAAGGATCAGCAATGCATCGGGCGCGCTGGCGCGGGCTTGCAAGACCTGGCGCGGCCGGTCGCCCGCTTGATTCTGGCTGCCGCCGAATGCGCCGAACCGGTCAGCGAAACCCGTCACGAAGCCCTGCCGGTGGAGTTATCCACAACGGTGGCGCGCAGCCTGTCGCGGATCGAGGATCTGGGTGCGGTGGCGGTGGATCCGGCGGCCATTCCGATGGCCGAAGCCGAGTTCATTTTCTCCGGCGGCAACGGGGTCAAGGACTGGGCGCTGTTTCACCAGACGGCGGCGGCGCTCGGCGCCACCGAAGGCGCCTCGCGGGTGGCGGTGGACGACGGCTTCATGGCCCGTGACCGGCAGGTCGGCGCGTCCGGTACCTGGGTCACCGCACGGGTTTATGTGGCTGTGGGTATCTCCGGGGCGATCCAGCACCTGCAGGGCATCGGTGCCTGCGACAAGGTGGTGGCGATCAACCTCGACCCGGGATGCGACATGATCAAACGCGCCGACCTGTCGGTGATCGGCGAGAGCGCGGAGATTCTTCAAGCCTTGATCGCGGCGGTAGCGGCTTACCGCAACGACGCCAAGCGCGATGCGGCTTAAGGGAAGGACACAGTTATGAACACCAATGTCATCAGCCTGGTCTCCATCGGCGCCCACCCGACCTCGGGCCGGCCACGCCGTGCCGAACAGGACGCGCGCGCCGTGGAACTGGGCCTGCAGCTGGCGGGGGATAACCTGCAAGTGCTGCATGCCGGGGACGTTGCCGAACCGGCGCTGCGCGCCTATCTGGGCATGGGACTCGCGCAGATGCACGTGCTGGAGCAACCCGCTGGCGCCGACGCCTTGCCGGCGCTGACCGCGTATCTGCGCGATGCCGGCGCCCAGGTGGTGCTGACCGGCACGCAGGCGGAAACCGGCGAAGGCTCGGGCATGTTGCCATTTCTGCTCGCCGAAGGACTGGGCTGGCCGCTGGTGGTGGGACTGGCGCAGGTCGAATCGATCAGCGACGGCTCGGCGCTGGTGCTGCAAGCCTTGCCCCGTGGGCAGCGGCGGCGTCTCAAAGTGAAGCTGCCGTTTCTGGCGACTGTGGATAACGCTGCACCCAAGCCACGGCAGAGCGCCTACGGCCCGGCGCGGCGGGGTGTGCTCAATGCCGAAGATGTGGCAGTGCTGAACGATGAACTGCTGACCGTCGCCACCTTGCAACCGGCCAAACCACGGCCGAAACGTCTGAAGGTGATTAAGGCCAAGAGCGGTGCGGACCGGATGAAAGCGGCGACGGCCAAGGCCAGTGGCGGCGGGGGACAGGTGCTCAAGGGCGTCACCGCGCAGGCCGGCGCTGAAGCGATCCTCAAACTGCTGATTGAAGAAGGCGTCGTCCGCTAGCGACACCTTCTTCCAGACTCTGCCTCCCCCCTGTGGGAGCGAGCCTGCTCGCGAAAGCGGATTGTCAGTTGATACATGTGTCGACTGATCCGACGCTTTCGCGAGCAGGCTCGCTCCCACATTGGAATCCATGTGTACCTGACTGAATATGTTTACCCACAATCCCTGTTGGCGGATCTGTGGATAACGTGTTCGCCCATCCCTGTACCCCACGCCGTTCAAGCCCTCCAGGCCCAAGATCAAAAAACAACCAGCCTAAGTCACGGTTTTTCCAGACGTTTTCTCCTGAATAAGTTCAAGAGTTGCCCCCAATCTCTGTTGGCGCTTCTGTGGATAAGATGTTCGCTATACGCTGTGAGCCTTATGAAACATGGCTTGTAGAGAATTGCTCAATAAATGATCGATTAGGCTTTTAAAGCTGATAATTCCCGCGCAATCCCACGAATTGCGCAGCACTCAGCGCTTTTCCACAGCTGCAACAAAGTTACCCCCGAACTCTGTTGGCGCTTCTGTGGATAACGTGTTCGCCATCCTCTGCAGGCCTTATGAAACGTGGCATGTAGAGACTTGATCAAAAAACACTCAATCACTCGTGCAAACCATCCTTCTGGATAAGTCACGATTTTTCTTCACAAATCAGCCCGTTATTTTTCGGTTCATCCACAGTTACCCCCATTTGCTGTGCATGGCTATGTGGATAACTTGTTCGCCAAACCCTGCAGGCCTTGCCGGGCATAGTCCAAACGGCAATTGATCAGATTTCATACAGTTCTAAGGCGCGGCCTTGACTTCGATTCCTGCGCTGTCTTCACTGCAATGGCACAAGGACAGCCGTCACTTATCCACATCAGGTTCTGGGAGAACGCATGATGGATAGCCGCCCACACCGCCATCCCCCCACGCCCCGCAAGCGCACGTTACGACGTGCGGCCAATCAACACGCTCGTCTGTAGCGACCTGCTGCTCCGACCGTTGTGCTGTCGCCGGGCTCGCCCGGAGGCCAGGTGCCCGTTCGCCCATTGATTGCAGGCAACCGCAGAGTTGCCCCCTATCTGCCTGAGAGAGGAACACCCTCATGACACGCATCGCAACGCCCATCAGTGAGATCAAGGAACACTATGACGTGATCGTTATCGGCTCCGGCTATGGCGGCGGCATTGCTGCGTCGCGGCTGTCCCGGGCCGGCAAGCAGGTGTGCCTGCTTGAACGCGGGCGGGAAATTCAGCCCGGTGAATACCCCAACACCATGATTGCCGCGACTGAAGAGTTGCAGATCCACGACCCGGACGGCCACATTGGCTCGCGCACCGGCCTGTTCGATCTGCACGTGAATGCCCAGCAGAATGTGGTGGTGGGTTGTGGCCTCGGCGGTACGTCGTTGATCAACGCCAACGTGGCACTGGAGCCAGAGCCCGGGGTGTTCGATGACCCGCGCTGGCCGCAAGCGGTACGCGAACACCGCGATACGTTACTCAAGGACGGTTACGCCCGCGCCCGGGAAATGCTCAAGCCCAATCCGTACCCGAACAGCGCGCCGAATCTGCCCAAGCTCGACGCCAATAAAAAGTCTGCTGACTACCTCAAGCAAGGCGCGCACTTCTACAAGCCACCGATCAACGTGACCTTCGACAAACTGCCGAACAATCTCAACCACGTCGGCGTTGAACAGTTGCCGTGCAACCAGTGCGGCGACTGCGTCTCGGGCTGTAACAACAAGGCCAAAAACACCACGCTGATGAACTATCTGCCGGATGCCTGGAACCACGGCGCGGAGATTTTCTGCCAGGCCGAAGTGCGTCATCTGGAGCGCGCCGGCGATGGCTGGATCGTGCATTTCCAGTACCTCGACAGCGGTCGCGAGAAATTCGACGCACCGACGCTGTTCGTGAAAGCCGACATCGTGGTGGTGTCTGCCGGCACCCTGGGTTCCACCGAGATTCTGTTGCGTTCGCGGGACAAAGGCCTGGTGATGTCCGGCCAGCTCGGTCAGAACATGAGCGGTAACGGTGACATTCTCGGCTTCGGCCACAACTGCGAGCAGACCATCAACGGCATCGGCTTCGGCGCGCATTCGGCCAAGGAACTGCACCCCGTTGGCCCGTGCATCACCTCGGTCATCGACATGCGCACCGAAGGTGACTGGCGCAGCCGCATGGTCATCGAGGAAGGTTCGATCCCCGGCGCGCTCGGCCGGCCAATGGTGCCGGCGATGGCCGGGTTTGCCGAGATGATCGGCAAGGCCACCGACGACAGTTTCAGCGGCAAGCTTGGCTACAAGGAGCGCGAGGCCGAAAGCTTCCTGCGCGGCCCGTATTACGGCGCGCTGCACAACATGCAGACCTACCTGATCATGAGCCACGACAGTGGCCAGGGCCGGATGCTGCTCGACAGCAAGGATCAGTTGCGCATCGACTGGCCGGGTGTCGGCGAGCAGGAAAACTTCAAGCTCGGCAACGAGCGGCTGTACCAGAGCACCAAGGCACTCGGCGGGGTCTGGGTCGAGAACCCGATCTGGACCCAGCTGCTCAAGCACAGCATCGTTTCGGTGCATCCGCTGGGCGGTTGCGTGATGGGTGAAGACGCCGGGCAGGGCGTGGTCAATCACAAGGGTCAGGTGTTCAGCGGCGCCAGTGGCACCGATGTTTACGCCAATCTGTACGTGACGGACGGCGCGGTGATTCCGACATCATTGGCGGTCAATCCGCTGCTGACCATCTCTGCCGTGAGCGAGCGCAACATGGGCCTGCTCGCCGCTGACCGCGGTTGGCACATCGACTACACACTGCCGTCGGCACCGCGCAAACAGGTGGCACCGCCGACCCTCGGCGTGCAGTTCACCGAAACCATGAAGGGCTATTTCTCCCGCGCTTTCACCGCCGCACAAAGCACCGATCTGAAAGTCTACGAAGCGGCGGCCAAACGCGGTGAGGCGGACAACTCGCCGATCGACTTCACCCTGACCATCACCGCCAACGACCTCAACCGGATGATCAAGGAGCCGGAGCACGCCGCGACCATTGTCGGTACGGTCAATGCCCCGACGCTGTCGCCGCAACCGCTGACCGCCAGCAACGGCGTGTTCAACCTGTTCGAACAGTTCGAGCAGCAGGTCGATACGCGGCACATGAAATACGACATGAAGCTGACCGCCGAGGACGGCACCGACTATTTCTTCAGCGCCTTCAAAACCGTGCCGGAAGACAACGGCGTGCTGAATATCTGGCACGACACCAGCACCCTGTACGTGACGCTGTACCGCGGGCCGGACAAGTCGGGCGAGGTGATCGGCTCCGGGGTGATGCACATTCATCCGACCGATTTCGCCAAGCAGATGACTACCATGAAAGTGCTCAACGCGCGCAACGAGCGTGAGCGCATCGAAGGCCTGGCGCGCTTCGGCAAGTTCTTCGCCGGGATTCTCTGGGAGAGTTACGGCGGGGTGTTTGCAGGGGACAAATACTTCAATCCCGACGCGCCGCCACGGCTGAAACGGCCGCTGGATGCGCCAACCCCGGCGGTGCATTTCTTCCCCACCGAGGACGGCGTCGAACTGCGCCTGACTCGTTATCAGGCCGGCAGCAAAGGCCCGGTGATGCTGGTGCATGGCTTGGGTGTCGGTTCGAATATCTTCTCCACCGACACCATCCAGACCAACCTGCTGGAGTATTTGTGCAAGCACGATTACGACGTGTGGCTGCTGGATTTCCGGGTGAGCATTCTGCTGCCGGCGAGCAAGAAGGAATGGAACGGCGACCAGATCGCCCAGTACGACTTCAAGGCTGCCATCGCGCAGATTCAGCAAGAAACCCAGGCCAAAGACGTGCAATGCGTGGTGCATTGCTACGGCGCGACGACGTTCTTCATGTCGCTGTTGGCGGGGTTGCAAGGCGTGCGTTCGGTGGTCTGCTCGCAGATTGCCGCTGACACCGTGGTCGCCACGGCCACGGGACTGAAGGCGGGTCTGCACTTGCCGGGAATGCTCGACGCCATCGGTATCAAATCGATGACCGCTTACGCCGACAGCAAGGAAAACTGGTTCAACCGGCTCTATGACAAGGCCCTCAACGGCTACGCGCGGATCGAAGCGCAGGGCTACTGCACCAACCCGGTGTGCCACCGCATCACCTTCATGTACGCCTCGCTGTATCGCCACGACACCCTTAACGAAACCCTGCACGACAACCTGCACGAACTGTTCGGCGAGTCGAACATCGAGACTTTCGAGCATTTGGCGCTGATCGTGCGCAAAGGGCATCTGGTGGATTTCAAGGGCAACGATGTGTACATGCCGCACTTTGAGCGGCTGACCATGCCGATCTGCTTTATCAGCGGCGCGGAGAACCAGTGTTACCTGCCGGAAAGCACGCTCAAGACCTACCAGCGCGTCTGCGCAGTCCACGGGCCGGAGCGTTACAGCCGGCATGTGGTGCCGGGTTACGGCCACATCGATTGCATGTTCGGCAAGAACGCGGTGGTGGATGTGTATCCGATCATCCTTGAGCACCTGGAGAAAACGGCCCTCGGTTGAGATCGATTACTGATTTCTGTGTTGAGGAGATTCTCTGTGGCGAGGGGATTCATCCCCGATCGGCTGCGCAGCAGTCGTAAAACCTGAGCGCGCGGTGATCCTGACAGACCGCGTTGGCAGGGTTTGGGGCCGCTTCGCGACCCGTCGGGGATAAATCCCCTCACCACAAGGGACATTGCAGGTTGGTGGTCAGAAGGAAATGGATGACATGGACAGCTACATCCGCTGGTTTCAACGCTTCATCTGGATCGGCATTGCGATGAACATGGTGTTCGCGATCCCGGCGCTGTTTGCGCCGGGGTTGCTGACATCGGTGGTCGGTCTGCCGCCGCAACTCTCCGACCCGTGGCTGGAAAACGCCGGGATGCTGCTGGTGGGCATCAGCGTGTTTTACATGCCGTCGGGCTTCAACGCGCCGCGCTATGTGGTGCATTCCTGGCTGTGCGTGCTGACGCGGCTGATCGCCGTGGTGTTCTGGATTTACCTGATCAACACCAGCATTCAAGGCTCGGTGTTCGTGCCGATGCTGCTTGGCGATCTGAGCTTTTTCCTGATCCTCGGCATTCTGCTGTACCTCGGCACCACGCCCGCGAACCGGCCATGGGCGCTGCTGTGCGATGGCTGTCGCGAGTGGCGCGCGGCCTGGGCGCGGCAATGGCAGCGTCACGCCTTCAAGGTCGGCACGCTGGTGGTTGTCGCGGTGTTGGGGTTTATCGGTTACGAGACCTGGTACCAGATGCTGCGGGTGGTACCGGAGCAGGAATACGCCTCCGACGAAGATCACTATAAATACGCCGCCATCGGCCTGGGCATCGAAGCGCGGATCCCGTATTACCTGTTCGCCGTGCTGCCACAGATGTGCCCGGAAAAACTGCCCAAGCCCGGCGGCTGGGAGGTCTTCGGCTTTCTCTATGAGAACGGCAAGGACCTGCCGATCGGCATGGCCAAGCGGCAGATCGGTTACCCGACCGTGGAACCGAACTGCGCGCTGTGTCACACAGGATCCTATCGGGCCAATGCCAGCGACGTCGCGGTCAACGTGCCCAGCGCGCCGGCCAACACCCTGCAACTGCAGGCCTTCCAGTGGTTCGCCTACGATTGCGCCAGCGATCCGACATTCACCACCGACGCGGTGATGGCGGCGATCAACGGCAAATTCCAGCTGGGCTTTTTCGAGAAACTCTACAACCGCTACCTGATCATCCCGATGGCGAAAAGCGCTTTGCTCAAACAGAAGCAGGCCTACGCCTGGCAAAAGCTGCGTCCGCAACAGGGCCCGGGTCGCACCGACACCTTCAACCCGACGAAAATGGTGGTGTTCGGCTTCCCGGATGACTCGACCATCGGCACCGTCGACCTGCCGCAAGTGTGGAACCAGAAACCGCGGGAGTCGATGTACCTGCACTGGGACGGCAATAACAACAAGATCCACGAACGCAACTACGCCGCGGCAATGGCCGTGGGCGCAACGCCGGAATCGGTGCTGCCGCCAAGCTTCAACCGGGTGACCAACTGGCTGCTCGGGCACAAGGCGCCGGCGTGGCCGTGGGCACTGGATCAGGCCAGGGTCGCCCAGGGCAAACCACTCTGGGACGCCAATTGCGCCGCGTGCCACGACTTCGGTCGCGCCGACACCGGGCAAGTGACCACCAACATCGATCAGCTCGGCACCGATCCACATCGGCTGGACTCATTCACCACCGGTCTGGTGACGGCGTTCCACACCTTCAAGAAACCGCCGTTCGACTTCGGCGCGTATCGCAAGACCCAGAGCTACAGCAACACGCCGACCGACGGCATCTGGCTGCGCGCGCCGTACCTGCACAACGGTTCGGTGCCAACCCTGTGGGACTTGCTGCAACCGCCGGAAAAACGCCCGGTGGTGTTCATCACCGGCTCCGACGTCTACGACCCGGTCAACGTCGGTTTCGTTACCACGGGTGCCCAGGCCAAAGCCTCGGCGGACTTCAAATACGACACCCGCCTGGAGGGCAACCACAACAGCGGTCACCTGTATGGCACCACGCTGTCGGACGACGACAAGCGTGCGTTGATCGAATTCATGAAAACCCTGTGAACCCTTACGGATAGAGGATTACGCCATGTCAGCGGTCGGTCATCTGAAGCATGAATACGACAAGGTCAAGGTGCGCATTCACGGCTTGTTCACGCGCATGGAAATGGCCTGGATGAAGCTCATCAGCGAATTGGAGCCGCAGGAGTTTCAGGCAATCATCAAGCTGCTGCAGCGCGGCCACGATCAGGCGCAATACGTGCTGAAAAACGGCGAGCTGCCGGACGACGAACCAGCGGTGCCGTGGGAGTTGTCCCATGGTCTGTCGATCCTGCGCATCGGCAATGCCACGCCGTTGCCGCAATCGCCCGATCAATTGCAGACCAAGGTGCTCAAGGACGGCACGCTGCTGGGATGTCGCAAATGGGAACTGCTGGATCTGCTATGGAGCGAAGCGCTGCTCAAGTGGATCGAAAACCTGCGCCATCACGCGACCTTCGGCACTGACCCGGCGATGGTGACCATGGATCGCGAAGTGACGCTGGCGATTGCCGGTGACTGGGGCACCGGGCCGTTCAACAGCCACGCGCCGGCGGTGTTGGTGGCCAATCAGATGCAACTGGCGAACGCTGATTTCACCATTCATTTGGGGGATGTTTATTACGCCGGCAGCCACTCCCAGGAAGACACCGACATGGCCGGCTGGCCGATGGGCACCCACGGCTCGTTCACCCTCAACTCCAATCACGAGATGTACAGCGGCGCCCACGGTTACTTCAAGGAACTGGCCGCGCGTTTTCCGCGGCAGCAAGGCACCAGCTACTTTGCCCTGATCAACGACGACTGGCTGATTGTCGGGCTGGACACCGCGTACGCTTCGGATGTCATGAACCTGTACATGGACGGCACCCTCAACAAACCGCAGATCGAGTGGATGAAGGGCCTGCCGAAACGCAAGAAACTCATGGTGCTCAGCCACCATCAGGGCTTCGACATCACCGGGCACCACAAGACCGCGCTGTATCAACCGGTGTGCGATGCGCTGGGGCGCGAGCCTGATTACTGGTATTGGGGGCATCTGCACAACGGCATCGTCTATGCGCCACAAGGTGGACTGCATGCGCGCTGCGCTGGCCACGGAGCGATTCCCTACGGCACCACCAGCGAGCTGAACGGCCATTCGCGGGTGCTGTTTTCGGAGACGCAGGATGCGAACGATCCGGACTATCCGCTGCGGGTGTTGAACGGCTACGCGAAAATCAGGTTGGTGGGGGAGGAGATTTTTGAGGAGTTTATTGGGGAGGATGGCAGTTTGAGGTGGTCATCGACGTGAGGCGGTGAATGTTCTGACGCCATCGCTGGCAAGCCAGCTCCCACAGGTTTTGCGGTGTACACGGTATCTGTGAACACCATCGACCACTGTGGGAGCTGGCTTGCCAGCAATGTTTTTAGCCTTGGACAGGCACGCCCTTGAGGTACGGCGCTGGCTCCGCCCCGAGGTTGTTCAGCATCCGCTCGCTGTACCAGTCCACGAAGTTGACCACGCCAAACTCATAGGTCTTGGAGTACGGCCCCGGCTGATAAGCCGTGGAGTTGATCCCGCGCTGGTTTTCTTCGGCCAGACGCCGGTCCTGGTCGTTGGTTGCGTCCCACACCTGGCGCATGCGTTCGACGTCGTAATCCACGCCTTCGACGGCGTCCTTGTGCACCAGCCATTTGGTGGTGACCATGGTTTCCTGGGCGCTGATCGGCCACACGGTGAACACGATGATGTGGTCGCCCATGCAGTGGTTCCACGAGTGCGGCAGGTGCAGGATGCGCATCGAACCCAGGTCCGGATTCTTGATCCGGCCCATCAGCTTGGCGCAGCCCTGTTTGCCGTCCAGGGTCATCGACACGGTGCCCTTGAGCAGCGGCATGCGCACGATGCGGTTGCGCAGGCCGAAACTGGCGTGGGCGTAAGGGATTTTCTCGGCTTCCCAGGCAGCAGCAGACGCGGCAACGTGATCCTTGAACGCCTGATCGGCGCGCGGGTCGGTCACGTCGTCCCATTCCAGCAGGGTTTTCAGCAATTCAGGGTGCGAGCCGCCGCAGTGGTAGCACTCGCGGTTGTTTTCCAGCACAAGTTTCCAGTTGGCCTTTTCCATCAAGGTGGTTTGCACCGCCACCTTGGTGTTCTCCATGTCGTACGGTTCCATGTAGTGGTTCAGCGTCGACAGGAAGTCATCGATGGCCGGCGGGTTTTCCGCCAGGCTGATGAAGATGTAGCCGCCGGCCGTCTTCACGTTCACCGGTTTGAGGCCGTACTGCTTCATGTCGAAGTCGGCGCCCATCTCGGTACCGGCGAACAGCAGGCGACCGTCCAGCTCGTAGGTCCACTGGTGGTAGTGGCAGACCAGTTTGGCAACCTTGCCCTTGTCGCTGGTGCACAGGCGCGAGCCTCGGTGGCGACAGACGTTGTGGAACGCATGCACCACACCCTCGGCGCCACGAATGACGATGATCGGGTTCTTGCCGATCTGCAGGGTGATGTAGTTGCCCTTGGCCGGGATCTCGCAGGTCATGCCGGCGATCAACCATTCCTTCTGGAAGATCTCCTGCATATCGATATCGAACAAGCGCTCATCGTTATAGAACGGCTGCGGCAGCGAAAAGGTACGTTCGCGCTCCTGCAGCATCTGTGCGGTGGCCTTGCGTGCGGGTTCCAGCGGGTCGCCCAGGCTGATTTTTGCGGTGTCCATCAATGTGATCCTCAAGGCCATCTGCGTGGCCGGCGAAAGTGGCTGATCAGGGTTGCTACGCAAGGTGTAAAGAAGTTGTCTTGGTGTGAGACGAGTGTGGGGCCGGCGCTGCCCGGAACCTTATCCATGGGCGACATGGTGCAATCTGTTCCCGACGCGCAACCCCCGGTGGTTGGGGGCTGGTCGCGATAAGTATGCCGATGTCGCGGATAGGTAAACGGGCGGTTCACGCTATACGCAGAATCGCCACATGAAGGCCGACAGTCGGCCGTGGAGAACAGCATGTCCAACAGCTTCCTGAATCCGGTCACCACCCAGACCTGGGCCAATGGCCGACACATCGTCCGTTGCGTCAAAGTCATCCAGGAAACCTGGGACGTACGCACCTTCTGCTTCATGGCCGACCAGCCGATCCTGTTCTTCTTCAAGCCCGGGCAGTTTGTAACCCTGGAGCTGGAAATCGACGGTCAGCCGATCATGCGTTCGTACACCATTTCCAGTTCGCCGTCGGTGCCGTACAGCTTCTCGGTGACCATCAAGCGCGTGCCGGGCGGCAAGGTTTCCAACTGGTTGCACGACACCCTGCATGAAGGCCAGGAGCTGGCGGTGCACGGGCCGGTCGGGCTGTTCAATGCCATCGACTTCCCGAGCCCGAAAGTGCTGTATCTCAGCGGTGGTGTGGGGATCACCCCGTGCATGTCGATGGCGCGCTGGTTCTACGACACCAACGCCAATGTCGACATGACCTTTATCCACAGCGCCCGCTCGCCGAAAGACATCATTTACCACCGCGAGCTGGAGCACATGGCGTCGCGGATCGACAACTTCAGCCTGCACCTGATCTGCGAGAAACACGGGCTGGGCGAGCCGTGGGCCGGCTATCGCGGCTACCTCAATCACAAGATGCTGGAGCTGATGGTTCCCGACTTCCTTGAGCGCGAAGTGTTCTGCTGCGGCCCGACGCCGTACATGACCGCCGTCAAGCGCCTGCTCGAAGCCGCCGGCTACGACATGTCGCGTTATCACGAGGAATCCTTCGGCGCCACGCCACCGGAAGCTCGCGCCGATGCAGTGGAGCAAGCCGAACAAGCGGCCGAAGCACCGGAAATCGATGCGGCGGATCTGCATCAGGTCGAGTTCACCGCTTCCGGCAAGAGCATTCGCGTGGCCCCGGGCGAAACCGTGCATGCGGCGGCGGCCAAGCTGGGCCTGATGATCCCGAAAGCTTGCGGCATGGGGATCTGCGGCACGTGTAAGGTGATGAAACTGGGCGGCGAAGTAGAGATGGAGCACAACGGCGGGATTACCGAGGACGACGAGGCCGAGGGGTACATTCTGTCGTGCTGCAGCGTGCCGAAAGGCGACGTCAGAATCGAATTCTGAGCCGGATCCCTGTAGGAGCTGCCGAAGGCTGCGATCTTTAGATCCTAAAAACAAGATCAAAAGATCGCAGCCTTCGGCAGCTCCTACAGGGGTAGGTATTTTCAGTCGACGAACAAGTCAGGCATAAGGGGGGCGGTGCTGTCCGGATCAAATCGGTAGTGATCGAATTCGGTCACGCCGCTCTCGCGCAAAATCTCCTCATCTATCAATAACCGCCCGCTGATCTGTCGCCCGCTGCTGCTCAGAATCACATGCGCCGCATCCGCCATGATCGAAGGCAGGCGCGCCTGCTTGAACGACTCGCGATTGCCCAACTGAAACTCGATCGCCGCCGTGGCAATCATCGTCTGCGGCCACAGCGAATTGACGCTGATGCCGTAACTGGCGAATTCCTCGCTCATGCCTACCGTCAGCATGCTCATGCCGTATTTGGTCACGGTGTAGGGGCTGTATTGGGCGAACCATTTGCTCGCCATATTCAGCGGCGGCGACAGGTTGAGGATGTGTCCGGCGGATTTCTTCAGATAGGGCAGGGCGGCCTGGCTGCACAGCAGCACCGCACGGGTGTTGATCTGGTGCATCAGGTCGAACCGCTTGAGTTCGATGTGTTGCACACCGGTCAACTTGATCGCCCCGGCATTGTTCACCAGCGCATCGATGCCGCCGAAATGTTCGTTGGCCTGGGCCAGCGCACGGCGCACCGCGTCTTCATCACGTACATCCAGTTGCAGCGCCAGGGCGTTGCCGCCGGCCGCTTCGACTTCTGCGGCGACGCTGTGGATGGTGCCCGGCAATTTCGGATGGGCTTCGGCGCTCTTGGCCGCAATCACGATATTGGCCCCGTCCTTCGCGGCCCGCAGCGCAATCTCACGCCCGATGCCACGGCTGGCGCCGGTGATGAACAGGGTTTTGCCTTGTAGCGACATGCCGATGCTCCTGCTTGTTGTTATGTGAGCGGAGGGCTCGACAGACAATGTAGACCAAGGAACATCGCAATCCCTGTAGGAGCTGCCGCAGGCTGCGATCTTTTGATTTTGTTTTTAAGATCAAGATCAAAAGATCGCAGCCTGCGGCAGCTCCTACAGAGGAAGAATCAGGCGGACATCACTTCGCGGATATCGCGCGCCAGTTCGCGCACACGTTCTTCTTCGGTGTCCCACGAGCACATGAAACGCGCGCCGCCCTTGCCGATGAAGGTGTAGAAGCGCCAGTGCTTTGCGGTCAGTGCGGCGATGGCCGGTTCCGAGAGTTGCAGGAACACGCCGTTGGCCTGCACCGGGAACATCAGTTCCACGCCCGGGATGTCGCTGACCAGCTCGGCCAGCAATTGCGCGCAGTGGTTGGCGTGGCGGGCGTATTTGAGCCAGGCGTCGTTTTCGAGGATGCCGACCCACGGTGCCGACAGGAAACGCATTTTCGACGCCAGTTGCCCGGCCTGTTTGCAGCGGTAATCGAAGTCTTCGGCCAGTTTGTGGTTGAAGAACAGGATTGCCTCACCCACCGCCATGCCGTTTTTGGTGCCGCCGAAGCACAGCACATCGACACCTGCTTTCCAGGTCAGGTCGGCTGGCGAGCAGCCGAGGAACGCGCAGGCGTTGGAGAAGCGCGCGCCGTCCATGTGCAGGTGCAGGCCCAGTTCCTTGCAGGTGGCGCTGATGGCACGGACTTCTTCCGGGGTGTAGACGCTGCCGACTTCGGTGGCCTGGGTCAGGGTCACGACCCGTGGTTTCGGGTAGTGGATGTCCTGGCGCTTGAGCGCGACTTCGCGGATCGACTGCGGGGTGATCTTGCCGTTTTCGGTACCGGCGATCAGCAGTTTCGAGCCGTTGGAGAAGAATTCCGGGGCGCCGCATTCGTCGGTTTCGACGTGAGCGGTTTCCGAGCAGATCACGCTGTGGTAACTCTGGCACAGCGACGACAGCGCGAGCGAGTTGGCGGCGGTGCCGTTGAAGGCGAAGAACACTTCGCAGTCGGTTTCGAACAGCTTGCGGAAATGGTCGGCCGCACGTGCGGTCCATTCATCGTCGCCATAAGCGCGCTGGTGGCCGTGGTTGGCCTGTTCCATGGCAGCCCAGGCTTCAGGGCAGATACCGGAGTAGTTGTCGCTGGCGAATTGTTGGCTCTTGTCGGTCATGGCCGGCTTCCGTGGTCGAGACTCTTGTGAAGGCTCGTGGTCAATGAGGGTGCGCACTTTACCGAAGATCTTCCGGGGAGCACACGGGATGTCGCTGTCAGAACTTTACAAGGATGCGAGCCGATTATGCACCTGAGCCAGCGCGACGGCGCACTCGATCTGCTCAAGTGGCTGGCGCTGCTGAGCATGCTGCTCGATCACCTGCGATATGTCGGGATCAGCGCCGATTGGCTGTATGTGCCGGGACGCATGGCATTCCCGTGGTTCTGTCTGGCGATGGCGGCGAACCTGGCCCGCGCCGGTGCGCAGAAGACCGAGTGGCGCTATCTGGGCTGGTTGCTACTGTTCAGCGCGGTCAGTGAAATTCCTTATCGTTTGTACATTCTTGATCCCGACACCTTGAACGTGATGCCCACCCTGGCGCTCGGGTTACTGGTGGCGCGGGGCTGGCAGGATCGTACGTTGTTGTCGCGGCTTTTGGGCGCGGGCGCCTTGCTGCTGGCGGCGTTGTTTTCGCAGTGGCTGATGTTCGGCATGTTTGGCGTGCTGTTGCCGCTGGCGCTGCTGTGGGTGATCCGTCGTCCCTGGTATTTCGGCCTCCTGCCGGGGCTAGTGTGTCTGGCGGGCAATCAGTGGCGGGTGCTGTATGAGGCGGCGGAGTTCGGTAACTACGTGGCGGTGTTTGGTATCGCGGCGTGTCTGTTTGCGCCATTGCTCGGGGTGTTCCTGTTGCGACACGCGCGACATCTCCAGCCGCCACCGATGCGGCGCTGGGGCTACGCCCTCTATCCTGCACATTTCCTCTTGCTGCTACTTATCCGCCAAGTCGCCGCGTAACCCTGTGGGAGCTGGCTTGCCAGCGATAGCGGTGGGTCAGTCGTCATCAATACCAGATGTGCTATCGCCATCGCTGGCAAGCCAGCTCCCACAGGGTTCTTCAGTGCTTTCGAGATCGAGTCTGGCAAGACCATTTCCCGCCATGTCGTAAACGCACCTTTGTGTGGCGTCCGTAGGCATCTGGGCTGTCTGCGCCGGCCATACCATCGCATCAAAGGGCACCTCCGCAAGCCGCGTGCCTGACCAAGACGAAATGGCGCACCGACGCCGCTGGGAGAGACGCGATGTTCAGCAAGCAAGACCAGATCCAGGGTTACGACGATGCACTGCTGGCGGCGATGAATGCCGAGGAGCAACGTCAGGAAGATCACATCGAGCTGATCGCGTCGGAGAACTACACCAGCAAACGCGTGATGCAAGCGCAGGGCAGCGGCCTGACCAACAAATACGCCGAAGGTTATCCGGGCAAGCGCTACTACGGCGGCTGCGAGCACGTGGATAAAGTCGAAGCGCTGGCCATCGAACGCGCCAAGCAACTGTTCGGTGCCGATTACGCCAACGTCCAGCCGCACTCCGGTTCCTCGGCCAACAGCGCCGTGTATCTGGCACTGATCCAGCCGGGCGACACCATTCTCGGTATGAGCCTCGCTCATGGCGGTCACCTGACCCACGGCGCGAAAGTCTCGTCCTCGGGCAAGCTGTACAACGCGGTGCAGTACGGGATCAACACCGACACCGGTCTGATCGATTACGACGAAGTCGAGCGTCTGGCCGTCGAGTGCAAGCCGAAGATGATCGTTGCCGGTTTCTCTGCTTATTCGAAGACGCTGGACTTCCCGCGCTTCCGCCAGATCGCCGACAAGGTGGGTGCGCTGCTGTTCGTCGACATGGCCCACGTCGCCGGTCTGGTCGCTGCTGGCCTGTACCCGAACCCGCTGCCTTACGCCGACGTGGTCACCACCACCACCCACAAGACCCTGCGCGGTCCACGTGGCGGGCTGATCCTGGCCAAGTCCAACGAAGAGATCGAGAAAAAGCTCAACGCCGCGGTATTCCCCGGCGCCCAGGGCGGCCCGCTGATGCACGTCATCGCCGGTAAAGCGGTGTGCTTCAAGGAAGCGCTGGAGCCCGGCTTCAAGGCCTATCAGCAACAAGTGATCGACAACGCCAAGGCCATGGCCAGCGTGTTTATCAAACGTGGCTACGATGTAGTGTCCGGCGGTACCGACAACCACCTGTTCCTGGTCAGCCTGATCCGTCAGGGCCTGACCGGCAAAGATGCTGACGCCGCCCTTGGCCGCGCGCACATCACCGTCAACAAGAACGCCGTGCCGAACGACCCGCAGTCGCCGTTCGTGACCTCGGGCCTGCGCATCGGCACCCCGGCCGTCACCACGCGTGGCTTCAAGGTTGCCCAGTGCGAAGCGCTGGCCGGCTGGATCTGCGACATCCTCGACAACCTCGGTGACGCCGACGTTGAAGCGAATGTGGCCAAGAACGTCGCGGCACTGTGCGCCGACTACCCGGTTTATCGCTGAGCGGTTTGGAGTAAATGACTATGCAACGCTATTCGGGCTTCGGCCTCTTCAAACACTCCCTCAGCCACCACGAGAACTGGCAGCGCATGTGGCGCACGCCAACGCCGAAGAAGGTCTACGACGTGGTCATCGTCGGCGGTGGCGGGCACGGTCTGGCGACCGCCTACTACCTGGCCAAGGAACACGGCATCACCAACGTGGCCGTGGTCGAGAAGGGCTGGCTGGGCGGTGGCAACACCGCGCGCAACACCACCATCGTTCGCTCCAACTACCTGTGGGACGAGTCGGCGCACCTGTACGAACACGCGATGAAACTGTGGGAAGGTCTGTCGCAGGATCTGAACTACAACGTGATGTTCTCCCAGCGCGGCGTCTACAACCTGTGCCACACCCTGCAGGACATCCGTGATTCCGAGCGTCGGGTCAGCGCCAACCGCCTCAATGGCGTCGACGGCGAACTGCTCAACGCCAAGCAAGTGGCGGACGAGATCCCGTACCTCGACTGCTCGAAAAACACCCGCTACCCAGTGATGGGCGCGACCGTTCAACGTCGTGGCGGCGTTGCCCGTCACGATGCCGTGGCCTGGGGCTTTGCCCGTGCCGCCGACGCCTTGGGCGTGGACTTGATCCAGCAGACCGAAGTCATCGGTTTCCGCAAGGAAAACGGCGTGTGCATCGGCGTTGAAACCAACAAGGGTTTCATCGGTGCCAAGCGTGTCGGTGTGGTCACCGCCGGTAACTCCGGACACATGGCCAAGCTGGCCGGTTTCCGTCTGCCGATCGAGTCCCACCCGCTGCAGGCACTGGTGTCCGAGCCGATCAAACCGATCATCGACAGCGTGATCATGTCCAACGCCGTGCACGGTTACATCAGCCAGTCGGACAAGGGCGACCTGGTGATCGGCGCCGGTATCGACGGCTACAACGGCTACGGCCAGCGCGGTTCGTACCCGGTGATCGAGCACACCATCCAGGCCATCGTCGAGATGTTCCCGGTGCTGTCGCGGGTGCGCATGAACCGTCAGTGGGGCGGCATCGTCGACACCACGCCGGACGCTTGCCCGATCATTTCGAAAACCCCGGTACCGAACATGTTCTTCAACTGCGGTTGGGGCACCGGCGGCTTCAAAGCCACACCTGGCTCGGGCAACGTGTTTGCCGCGAGTCTGGCCAAGGGTGAAATGCACCCATTGGCAGCACCGTTCTCCATCGACCGTTTCCACAACGGCGCACTCATCGACGAACACGGCGCTGCTGCCGTCGCCCACTAACAGGAGAAATTCCCATGTTGCATATCTTCTGTCCTCACTGCGGCGAACTGCGCTCCGAAGAGGAATTCCACGCATCCGGTCAGGCGCATATTCCGCGTCCGCTGGATCCGAACGCCTGCACCGATGAAGAGTGGGGCGACTACATGTTTTTCCGCGACAACCCGCGCGGTCTGCACCACGAGCTGTGGGATCACGTCGCCGGTTGCCGCCAGTACTTCAACGTCACTCGCGACACCGTGACCTACGAGATTCTCGAAACCTACAAGATCGGCACCAAGCCGCAATTCACCGACAAGGCTGATACGGCAAAAACAGCCACGACGGCGCTGGGAGAGAAGGTATGAGCCAGACCAATCGCCTGTCCAACGGTGGACGGATCGACCGCAACAAAGTGCTGAGCTTCACCTTCAACGGTCAGAGCTACAAAGGCTTCGAGGGCGACTCGCTGGCCTCGGCACTGATCGCCAACGGCGTCGATATCATCGGCCGCAGCTTCAAGTATTCGCGCCCCCGCGGGATCTTCGCCGCCGGTGCCGAAGAGCCGAATGCCGTGCTGCAGATCGGTGCCACCGAAGCCACGCAGATCCCCAACGTGCGCGCCACGCAACAGGCGCTGTACCAAGGCCTGGTCGCCACCAGCACCAACGGCTGGCCGAGCGTCAACAACGACATGATGGGGATTCTCGGCAAGGTCGGCGGCAAGCTGATGCCGCCGGGTTTCTACTACAAAACCTTCATGTACCCGCAATCGTTCTGGATGACGTACGAGAAGTACATTCGCAAGGCAGCCGGTCTGGGCCGTTCGCCGACCGAAGTCGATCCGGACACCTACGACTACATGAACCAGCACTGCGACGTGCTGATCGTCGGCGCCGGCCCTGCCGGTCTGGCGGCTGCCCTGGCGGCTGCACGCAGTGGTGCGCGGGTGATTCTCGCCGATGAGCAGGAAGAGTTCGGCGGCAGCCTGCTTGATTCCCGCGAAAGCCTCGACGGCAAACCGGCGATGGAGTGGGTGGCCAGCGTTATCGCTGAGTTGAAGAACACTCCTGACGTGCTGCTGTTGCCGCGCGCCACCGTTAACGGCTATCACGACCACAACTTCCTGACCATTCACGAACGCCTCACCGATCACCTCGGTGACCGTGCGCCGATCGGTCAGGTGCGTCAGCGCATTCACCGTGTCCGCGCCAAGCGTGTGGTGCTGGCGACCGGTGCCCACGAGCGTCCGCTGGTCTACGGCAACAACGACGTGCCGGGCAACATGCTTGCCGGTGCGGTCTCGACTTACGTGCGCCGTTACGGCGTGGCACCGGGCAAGAAGCTGGTGCTGACCACCAACAACGATCACGCCTACCGCGTGGCGCTGGACTGGCTCGACGCTAGCCTGCAAGTGGTCGCCATCGCCGACGCCCGCAGCAATCCGCGTGGTGCGCTGGTGGAAGAGGCCCGCGCCAAAGGCATTCGCATCCTCACCGGCAGCGCCGTGATCGAGGCCCGTGGCAGCAAGCGCGTCACCGCAGCCCGCGTTGCCGCGATTGACGTCAAAGCGCACACCGTGACCAGCCCGGGCGAATGGCTCGACTGCGACGTGATCGCCAGTTCCGGCGGTTACAGCCCGGTGGTGCACCTGGCTTCGCACCTCGGTGGCAAGCCGGTCTGGCGCGAGGACATCCTCGGTTTCGTTCCGGGCGAAGCACCGCAGAAGCGTGTGTGCGTCGGCGGCATCAACGGCGTTTACGGCCTCGGTGATTCGCTGGCCGATGGTTTCGAAGGTGGCGCACGCGCGGCCAGTGAAGCCGGTTTCGGTGTGGTCGAAGGCACGCTGCCAAAAGCCCTGAGCCGTCTCGAAGAAGCGACCCTGGCGCTGTTCCAGGTGCCGCACGAGAAGGGCACCTCGCGTGCGCCGAAGCAATTCGTCGACCTGCAGAACGACGTCACCGCTGCCGCCATCGAACTGGCGACCCGCGAAGGTTTCGAGTCGGTCGAACACGTCAAGCGCTACACCGCGCTGGGCTTCGGCACCGATCAGGGCAAGCTCGGCAACGTCAACGGTCTGGCCATCGCCGCCCGTTCGCTGAACGTGACCATTCCGCAAATGGGCACCACGATGTTCCGCCCGAACTACACGCCGGTAACCTTCGGCGCCGTGGCCGGTCGTCACTGTGGGCACATCTTCGAGCCGGTGCGCTACACCGCGCTGCATCAATGGCACCTGAAAAACGGCGCCGAGTTCGAAGACGTCGGTCAGTGGAAGCGTCCATGGTATTTCCCGAAGAACGGCGAAGACATGCACGCGGCGGTGAAGCGCGAATGCAAAGCCGTGCGCGACAGCGTCGGCCTGCTCGACGCCTCGACCCTGGGCAAGATCGACATCCAAGGCCCGGATGCCCGCGAGTTCCTCAACCGCGTGTACACCAACGCCTGGACCAAGCTCGACGTGGGCAAGGCGCGTTACGGCCTGATGTGCAAAGAAGACGGCATGGTCTTCGACGACGGTGTGACGGCCTGCCTGGCCGACAACCATTTCGTCATGACCACCACCACTGGCGGCGCGGCTCGCGTGCTGCAATGGCTGGAGCTGTACCACCAGACCGAATGGCCGGAGATGAAGGTGTACTTCACCTCGGTCACCGATCACTGGGCGACCATGACCTTGTCCGGGCCGAACAGCCGCAAGCTGCTCAGCGCCGTGACCGACATCGACCTGGCCAACGAAGCATTCCCGTTCATGACCTGGAAAGAAGGTCTGGTCGGCGGTGTGCCGGCGCGGGTGTTCCGTATCTCGTTTACCGGTGAACTGTCGTACGAAGTCAACGTCCAGGCCGACTACGCGATGGGCGTGCTGGAAAAAATCGTCGAGGCCGGCAAACAGTACAACCTGACCCCGTACGGCACTGAAACCATGCACGTCCTGCGCGCCGAGAAGGGTTTCATCATCGTCGGTCAGGACACCGACGGCTCGATGACCCCGGACGACCTGAACATGGGCTGGTGCGTCGGTCGCACCAAACCGTTCTCGTGGATCGGCCAGCGCGGCATGAACCGTGAAGACTGCGTGAAGGATCAGCGTAAGCAACTGGTGGGCCTGAAGCCGATCGACCCGAACGTCTGGCTGCCGGAAGGCGCGCAACTGGTGTTCAACACCAAGCAGGCGATCCCGATGACCATGGTCGGCCACGTGACCTCCAGCTACGCGCACAACTCCCTCGGTTATTCGTTTGCCATGGGTGTGGTCAAGGGCGGTCTGAAGCGCATGGGCGAGCGGGTGTTTGCACCGCTGGCCGATGGCAGCGTGATCGAGGCAGAAATCGTTTCTTCGGTGTTCTTCGATCCGAAGGGGGATCGGCAGAACATCTGACAGCTTCGAACCCTGTGGTGTGGCGGATATCGCCTTCGCGAGCAAGCTCGCTCCCACAGGTTTCGGGTTGTTAATGGAATTTGTGTCAGGCATCAGTCCCCTGTGGGAGCGAGCTTGCTCGCGAAGGCGGCAGTGCAGCCACCACAAGGACCGGACCAACAGAATTGAGATAGGTGCTTTATGACCACAGCCAACGTGTACCAACAACGCCCGACCACCGGTGCCCGTGCCGAGTCGTCGCTGCACCATGCCGACCTCGCCAGCCTGGTCGGCAAGGGGCGCAAGAACGCCGGCGTCATCGTGCGTGAAAAGAAACTCCTCGGTCACCTGACGATTCGTGGCGATGGTCACGATGCCGCGTTCGCCGCCGGCGTGCACAAGGCCCTCGGCATTGAGTTGCCCGGCGCCCTGAGCGTGATCGTCAAAGGCGAAACCAGCCTGCAATGGATGGGCCCGGACGAGTGGCTGCTGATCGTGCCAAGCGGTGAAGAATTCGCCGCCGAACAGAAACTGCGCGAAGCGCTGGGCGACCTGCACATCGCGATCGTCAACGTCAGCGGCGGCCAGCAAGTGCTCGAACTGAGCGGGCCGAACGTGCGTCAGGTGCTGATGAAATCCACGAGTTACGACGTGCACCCGAACAACTTCCCGGTCGGCAAAGCAGTGGGCACGGTGTTCGCCAAGTCGCAACTGATGATTCGCCACACCGCTGAAGACACCTGGGAACTGCTGATCCGCCGCAGCTTCTCGGATTACTGGTGGTTGTGGTTGCAGGATGCTTCGGCCGAGTACGGCCTCAGCGTGCAGGCCTGACCTGCTGTGACTGCTTTGTGGTGAGGGGATTCATCCCCGATGGGCGGCGAAGCCGCCCCAGACCAGTCGCTGCGGTTTATCTGTCAGTTCCCGTACACAGGTTTTGCGACTGCTTCGCAGCCGATCGGGGATAAATCCCCTCGCCACAAGCACTTCAGCATAGCCACAGAGTTCACTCTGCTCACCGATGTTGAAACAGGAGTCACCGCACCATGAGCCGCGCCCCAGACACATGGATTCTGACCGCCGACTGCCCCAGCGTGCTCGGCACGGTGGACGCGGTGACGCGTTTTCTGTTCGAGCAGGGTTGCTACGTCACCGAGCACCATTCGTTCGATGACCGGCTCTCGGGTCGTTTCTTCATTCGCGTGGAATTCCGTCAGCCCGACGGCTTCGACGAACAGTCCTTCCGCGCCGGCCTCGCCGAGCGTGGTCAGGCGTTTGGCATGGTCTTCGAGCTGACTGCGCCGAACTACCGGCCGAAAGTGGTGATCATGGTCTCCAAGGCCGATCACTGCCTCAACGATTTGCTCTACCGCCAGCGCATCGGCCAGTTGTCGATGGACGTGGCGGCGGTGGTGTCCAACCATCCGGACCTCAAGCCGCTGGCCGACTGGCACCAGATTCCCTACTACCATTTCCCCCTCGACCCCAACGACAAGCCGTCGCAGGAGCGTCAGGTGTGGCAGGTGATCGAAGAGTCCGGCGCCGAACTGGTGATCCTCGCCCGTTACATGCAGGTGCTGTCACCGGAGTTGTGCCGCAAGCTCGATGGCAAGGCGATCAACATCCATCACTCGTTGCTGCCGGGGTTCAAGGGTGCCAAGCCGTATCACCAGGCCTACAACAAGGGCGTGAAACTGGTCGGCGCCACGGCGCATTACATCAACAACGACCTCGACGAAGGGCCGATCATCGCCCAGGGTGTCGAGGCCGTGGATCACAGTCATTACCCGGAAGATCTGATTGCCAAGGGGCGCGATATCGAAGGCCTGACCCTGGCCCGGGCCGTGGGTTATCACATCGAAAGACGGGTGTTTTTGAACGCCAACAGAACCGTTGTTCTTTAGATCGCCATCGCTGGCAAGCCAGCTCCCACAGGGATTTGTGTCGTACACAATTTTTGAGTTCCACCCGAAACCCGTGGGAGCTGGCTTGCCAGCGATGAGGCCATAACAGGCAACACAACAATCAGCATCTGTACCCGAGCACTTAACGCGCTGCCTGCCTGGGCAACGCGGTTCCATAAAAACAACAGCGAGGTGAAAGCATGTCTGGCAATCGTGGTGTGGTGTATCTCGGCGCTGGCAAGGTCGAAGTACAGAAAATCGACTATCCGAAAATGCAGGACCCGCGCGGCAGGAAGATCGAACACGGGGTGATCCTGCGTGTGGTGTCCACCAACATTTGTGGCTCCGACCAGCACATGGTGCGCGGCCGGACCACGGCGCAGACCGGTCTGGTGCTGGGCCATGAAATCACTGGCGAAGTGATCGAGAAGGGTTCCGACGTCGAGAACCTGAAAATCGGCGACCTGGTCTCCGTACCGTTCAACGTGGCTTGCGGGCGCTGCCGTTCCTGCAAGGAGCAACACACTGGCGTCTGCCTGACCGTCAACCCGGCCCGCGCCGGCGGTGCTTACGGTTATGTCGACATGGGCGACTGGACCGGCGGCCAGGCTGAATACGTGCTGGTGCCCTACGCCGACTTCAACCTGCTGAAACTGCCGGATCGCGACAAGGCCATGGAGAAAATCCGCGACCTGACCTGCCTCTCCGACATCCTCCCGACCGGTTATCACGGTGCGGTAACGGCGGGCGTTGGCCCGGGCAGCACCGTGTACATCGCGGGCGCCGGCCCGGTCGGTCTGGCCGCTGCGGCCTCGGCGCGCTTGCTGGGCGCGGCGGTGGTGATCATCGGCGACGTCAACACCATCCGCCTGGCGCACGCCAAGGCTCAGGGTTTTGAAGTGGTCGACCTGTCCAAGGACACGCCGCTGCACGAGCAGATCGCCGCACTTTTGGGCGAGCCGGAAGTTGATTGCGCCGTGGACTGCGTGGGCTTCGAAGCGCGCGGCCACGGGCATGACGGGGTGAAAGCCGAAGCCCCGGCCACCGTGCTCAACTCGTTGATGGGCGTGGTGCGCGTCGCCGGCAAGATCGGTATTCCGGGCCTGTACGTGACCGAGGATCCGGGCGCTGTAGATGCCGCCGCGAAAATGGGCAGCCTGAGCATCCGCTTCGGCCTGGGCTGGGCCAAATCCCACAGCTTCCACACCGGCCAGACCCCGGTGATGAAATACAACCGCCAGCTGATGCAGGCGATCATGTGGGACCGCATCAACATCGCCGAAGTGGTGGGTGTGCAAGTCATCAGCCTCGACCAGGCGCCGGAAGGTTACGGCGAGTTCGATGCCGGTGTGCCGAAGAAGTTTGTGATCGATCCGCATCGGTTGTTCAGTGCGGCGTAAGTAAAAAGGGCGACCCACGGGTCGCCTTTTTTAGATCAAAAGATCGCAGCCTTCGGCAGCTCCTACAGGGATCGATGGAGGAGCTGTCGAAGGCTGCGATCTTTGATTTTTGCAATCAGAGGGCTGCCAAAGCGCCCTGATACAGCACTGGCCCGGTCGGCTGCCCGGTCGGCGACCCACCTTGCGGCTCCAGACTCACCGCCAGCGCAATCGGCTGGCCGATCAAGGCTTTCTGCGCCGCGCTCAGTTCAACCTTGCCTTTGCCGCCTGCAGGAATCACCCCCAGCGAAATCGGCTTGCCATCGGCGGGTATCGCCCACAGTTCCAGGCTGCGATCTGGCCCGACTGCCGCCAATGTCAGCGGTTCGACCTGCAGATAGTCCGCATGCGCCTCGACCTTCAGCGCCGGTTGCGCGTCGGCGCTCAGCAGGGTGGCGCGATAGCGGGCGTCGTCGCGGTTGTACAGGGACCCGAGGAACACCAGCACCACGATCGAACACAGCGCGGCGGTGACCCGCAGCCAGTTCCAGAACGGACGTTTTTCCGGGACGTGCAGCACTTGCGGTTCGATGCGCGCAGTGATGCCTTGCCACACCCGATCCGGCACCGGTTGCTCTGGAACCGCGTCGGTCAGGCTGGCAAGGCTTTCCTGCCAGTGAGCGAGTTCTGTGCGCAGTGCTGCATCGTCCAGCAGCAATTGTTCAAAGCGCCGCCGCGCCGCCGACGACATCAGGCCGATGGCGTAATCGGCAGCGAGGGCGCGGCGCAGGGCAGGGGTCTGGTAGTTCATGATTCAAGGCACCTGCGCAGACGTTCCATGCCACGGCGAATCCACGACTTCACCGAACCCAGCGGCGCGGCCAGGTGTTCGGCCAGTTCCGCGCAGGACAGGCCTTGAAAGTAAGCGACGCTGATCGACTGGCGCTGCATGCCGTCGAGGGTGTCGAGGCAACGGTGCAATGCACCGGCTTCGCGGCTGCTGTTCAACAGGTCGTGGGCCGAAGGGCCTTCGTCCGGCAGGGTGTCCTGTTCGAAGTCGGTCAGCGGCCGGTCACGCTGTTTGCGTAACTGGTCGATGGCCTGGTGGCGAGTGATGTTGATCATCCAGGTCAGCGGCGCCGACAAATGGGCTTCGTAGCGCGAGGCGTTGTTCCAGATGCGCACGAAGCTTTCCTGCAGCACGTCCTCGGCCAGATCTGCCCGGCCCATGAAACGCAAGGCGACACCGTGCAAGCGCGGGCCGACGCTGCGATAGAGGGTTTCGAATGCACGCCGATCGCCCAGTGAACACTGGGCCAACAACTGGCGCAACTGATCGGGGTCGGCGGTGGAAATGACGGTTCTCCAGGCAATGGGCGGACGACGAGGGCGCTGCTCGGGCTGTTCACAGGCTAGTTCAGCGACAGCGCTTGTGCCATTCATCTCGGGTTATCCACGGTTTCACGTTTTATATACGTGGCTATCCTGAAAATGGATGCGCCGGCGAGGAACATGCCAGCGCAAACCCGGTCAAATCGGCAGTTTTGCCGCCCATAAGCGGGCGGTTACCACAGCGCAAGAGGATGTCTGAATGAAGATTTCACGCGGTATGGCCTTGGCTTCACTGATGACCCTCGCAGCGAGCCCGGTGTTTGCCGGTTTCAGCTTGAACGATGTCGCCGGTGCAGTCTCGGGGATGCAAGGGGGTGACAAGGCTGCCGCCGCTGCACCGACTTCGGAAACCGCTGGATTGCTGAGTGCCTTGAGTGCGCTGAACGTCACGCCCCAGCAAGCTGTAGGGGGAACCAGTGCGATGTTGGGCCTGGCCAAGAATCAATTGAGCAGCACCGATTATTCGCAGTTGGCCAAAGAAGTGCCGGGCATCGACAAACTGTCGGGCGGTAGCGGCAACCTGGCGGCATTGAGCGGCTTGCTGGGCTCGTCGGGCAAGTCAGCCGGGCTGGAAAATGCGCTGGGCAACGTCAAGACCACCAGCGACCTGAACAACGCTTTCAGTGCGCTGGGCATGGACAGCGGCATGGTGGGCCAGTTTGCCCCGGTGATCCTGCAATACCTGGGTCAACAGGGTGTTGGCGGTTCGCTGTTGAGCAGTCTGGGCAACATCTGGGGCGCCGGCAGCGGCAGCTGATTCAGCTGCGCTCACCGCGCAGTTCGCTGATGCGCTGATCCTTCTCGGTCCAGAGCTGGTTGACCCAGTTCTGGACCTGCTGGCGAAACTGCGGATCGTTCTCGTAATCGCCCTGCGACAGCGCCGGGTCGAGTTCGCGGGTCTGGATGTCGACGATCACCCGCGGCACGCTGCCGCTGATCAGATCCCAGAACCCCGGAATGTTCTCCTGTGGATAAACCACGGTCACGTCGAGCAACGCATCCAGCTGCTCCCCCATCGCCGCCAGCACAAACGCCACGCCGCCCGCCTTGGGTTTGAGCAGGTGCTTGAACGGTGACTGCTGCTGCGCGCTTTTCGCCGCGGTGTAGCGAGTACCTTCCAGATAGTTCACGACCGTTACCGGCTGGCGCTTGAACAGCTCACAGGCCTGTTTGGTGATTTCCAGATCTTTGCCCGCCAGCTCCGGATGCTTCGCCAGAAACGCCTTGCTGTAGCGCTTCATGAACGGGTAATCCAGCGCCCACCACGCCAGACCGAGGAACGGCACCCAGATCAGCTCTTTCTTGAGGAAAAACTTGAAGAACGGCGTGCGCCGGTTGAGGGTCTGGATCAGCGCCGGAATGTCGACCCACGACTGGTGGTTGCTGACCACCAGATACGAGGTGTCACCGCGCAGGTCTGCGCCGCCGCGGATGTCCCACTGAGTGGGGATGCACAGACGAAAGATCAGCTTGTCGATTTCCGCCCAGGTCTCGGCAATCCACATCACCGCCCACGAGGCGTAATCGCGCCAGCGCCCGGGCGCAATCAGTTTGAGCAGGGCAAAGACCATCAACGGCCCGATCAGGATCAGGGTGTTGAGCAATAGCAACAGGGTGACGAAACAGCCGGTGAGCAGGCGGCGCATAAGCAACTCTATGAAGGCGGATGGGCGCGCCATGATAAGTGGCTTCGGGCGACAGGCCAAATCGGCGGTGACGAATGTTTCACTTTTGGGCGGCTATGCTGGAGCCAATTAGTGAGGCTTGTGCTGGCCCCATCGCTGGCAAGCCAGCTCCCACAAGGATCTCCAGTGCATGTGATTTCCGTGAATGGCAGAGAAACCTGTGGGAGCTGGCTTGCCAGCGATGCGATATCAAGGGCGAACGAATTCCTTGATGGCTGTCTAAAATCTCGCGTCTGACGCCCTCATTTTCCAAGGAAGCCCTCTACGTGAAATCCCTCCTTGCACTGTTTGCCCTCGTTGCCCTGCCGGTCATGGCCGCCGAACCGACCCTGTACGGGCGTTATGAATACATCGCGCTGCCGGAAATCGGTGGCGAGGTGCTCAAAGCCAAGATGGACACTGGCGCGCTGACCGCCTCGCTGTCGGCCAAGGACATTGAGACCTTCACCCGCGACGGTGAAAACTGGGTGCGCTTCCGCCTCGGCACCAAGGACGCCAGCAACAAGGTCTACGAGCACAAGATCGCGCGGATCAGCAAGATCAAGAGCCGTTCGGACGAAGAGGACGAGGGCGACAGCACCGAAGTTGCCAAACGCCCGGTGGTCGATCTGGAACTGTGCCTGGGCAACGTCAAGCGCACCGTTGAGGTCAACCTGACCGACCGCAGTAACTTCAACTACCCGCTGCTGATCGGTGCCAAGGCCTTGCGCGAGTTTGGCGCCGCAGTGAACCCGGCGCGGCGTTTCACCGCCGACAAGCCAGACTGCTAAGTGGTCTCATTGACGTAAGGTCAGGCTTGGGGCACCGTTCGCGCACTTAACCCATGGGCTCGGACGCCATGCCTCATATCCTGATTGTCGAAGACGAAGCGGCGATTGCCGATACGCTGATTTTTGCCCTGCAGGGCGAGGGGTTCACGACCACGTGGCTGAGCCTTGGCGCCGCGGCGCTGGAGCATCAACGGCAGACCCCGGCCGACTTGATCATTCTCGATATCGGCCTGCCGGACATCAGCGGTTTCGAAACCTGCAAACAGCTGCGGCGCTTCAGTGAAGTGCCGGTGCTGTTCCTCAGCGCCCGGGACGCCGAGATCGACCGGGTGGTGGGGCTGGAGATCGGCGCCGACGATTACGTGGTCAAGCCGTTCAGCCCGCGTGAGGTGGCGGCGCGGGTCCGGGCGATTCTCAAGCGCATGGCGCCGCGTCCTGCGGTTGAAGCGTCCTCGACGCTGTTTCGCATCGATGCCGAACGTGTGCAGATCGTCTATCGGGGACAGCCGTTGAGCCTGACCCGCCATGAATTTCGCCTGTTGCAATGCCTGCTCGAACAACCGCAGCGGGTGTTCAGCCGCGAGCAACTGCTCGACGCGCTAGGCGTTGCCGCCGACGCTGGCTACGAGCGCAGCATCGACAGCCACATCAAAAGCGTGCGCGCCAAATTGCGTCTGGTGCGGGCCGACGCCGAGCCGATCCAGACCCATCGCGGCCTCGGCTACAGCTACAGCCCGGGGCACAGCTGATGTCGCTGGGGCTGCGGATCTTTCTGGTGTATGTGCTGTTTATCGGCCTGACCGGTTACTTCGTGCTCAACACGGTGATGGAAGAAATCCGCCCCGGTGTGCGTCAGTCCACCGAAGAAACCCTGGTCGACACCGCCAACCTGATGGCGGAGATTTTGCGTGATGATTTCAAGGCCGGCACGCTCAGCGAGAACCGCTGGCCCGAATTGTTGCGTGCCTACGGTGAACGCCAGCCGCAGGCGACCATCTGGGGATTGCCGAAAAATCAGGTCAACCATCGCATCTACGTCACCGACGCTAAAGGCATCGTGGTCCTGGATTCCAGCGGCGTGGCGGTCGGTCAGGATTACTCGCGCTGGAACGACGTCTACCTGACTTTGCGTGGTGAGTACGGCGCTCGTTCGAGCCGCAGCGATCCGAATGATGCGAACTCCTCGGTGATGCACGTCGGTGCGCCGATCCGCGACAACGGCCGGATCATCGGCGTGGTTACCGTGGCCAAACCCAACAGCTCATTGCAGCCTTATGTTGATCGTACCGAGCGGCGCTTGCTGTTTTACGGTGCCGGGCTGATCGGCCTCGGTCTGCTGTTCGGCGCTTTGCTGTCGTGGTGGCTGAGCCGCGCGCTGCACCGTTTGACCGGGTATGCGCAGGCGGTGAGCGAAGGCCGGCGAGTGGAAGTGCCGCATTACCGTGGCGGCGAACTGGAGCAACTGGCGACGGCGGTGGAACAGATGCGCACCCAGCTCGAAGGCAAGGCTTACGTCGAGCGCTACGTGCACACCCTGACCCATGAATTGAAGAGTCCGCTGGCGGCCATTCGCGGTGCCGCAGAGTTGCTGCAGGATGAAATGCCAGCGATTCAGCGCCTGCGCTTTGTCGGCAATATCGACAGCGAAAGCGCGCGGATGCAGCAGTTGATCGAGCGCCTGTTGAATCTGGCTCAGGTGGAACAGCGCCAGGGTCTCGAGGAGCGCGTGGCGGTGCCGCTGGCGGCGCTGATCGATGAATTATTACGCGCGCAGGCAGCGCGGATCGAAGGCCGGCGGCTCACGGTCGAGCAGACGATTGCGCCGGATCTGCTGCTGATCGGCGAGCCGTTTCTGCTGCGTCAGGCGCTGGGCAATCTGCTGGACAATGCACTGGATTTCACCCCGATCGCCGGGTTGCTGCGTTTCAGTGCCGAACGTGTCGGGGAGCAGGTCGAGTTGCGCTTGTTCAACGAAGCCGCCCCGATTCCCGATTACGCCTTGCCGCGCTTGAGTGAGCGATTTTATTCGTTGCCGCGTCCGGACAGTGGGCGCAAGAGCACCGGGTTGGGGCTGAACTTTGTTGAAGAGGTGGCCAAGTTGCATGGCGGCCAACTGTCGATCAGCAACGTGTCGGGCGGTGTGCAAGCCGTTCTGAGCCTGCCCTGAAACCTCACGGGCAGGCGCAAGCTCAGGGTGGGGACGAGGCCGCTGCGGTGTGCTGAAGCTTTTTCCGATGGGCAAAGTTCAACGCTGGCTGCTCCACCAGACGCCATGAAGCGATTGCCAGCGCGATCACGATCAGCGCCGAGACAACCATGGACGGCAGAAAGCTCAGGTGGGATTTGTTGATGATCAGTTGCTGGACCGGGAACGCATACAGGTAGATTCCGTAAGAAATATCGAATCGGCCCCGGATACTTTTGTCGACGTAGAGCAGGCCCAGACTCAGGGTGACCAACGCACAGCCCAGTGTCGCCAGCACTGTGGCCAATGGGGTGCCGACGCTGAGGTAGATCAATCCGGCCCCCACCGTCAGAGCGATCGCCAGCACACGGGGATCGCTGAGGTACTGTTTGTGAAAGGCAATCACCGAACCGGCAAAGAAGGCGATACCAGCACCGCAGTAGGTCGCCAGTTTTTGCGCCATGGCGCCGGCGACGACATTGCTCAGAACATAGGTTGCCAAGGCGAACCCAGTCAGCAGGATCCATGGCAACAGGGCTTTTCGGTACAGACCCAGAACCGCCGCCAGCAGCAAGTAAAAGCCGAATTCGATTTTCAGCGTCCAGAGACTGCCGTTGAAGGACTCGTCGAAGATAAATCCATTGGTGATCTGTTCGATAGTGGCTCGACCGAAAACCGAGATGCGCAGGAAATCGATCAGCGCACTTGAGCCTGTGACATAACCTTCGGTAAACAGAGCTCCGGCGATATAGGTCATCGCAAAGGCGCAGAGAATCAGCGCTGGAAAAATGCGGGCAATGCGTTTGATCAGATAGTCGGTGAAGTTCGTGGCGTTGACGAAGCTGCGAGTGATCAGCAGGCCGGAGATCGCAAAGAATGCGATCACGGCAATACCGCCCAGCGAGTTGAAGCCGGCAATGCCTGGCTCCGGCAGACCCCACAGCGCAAAGTGATGGCTGATCAGCACCATGAGTGCCGCTATGTGCCGAATCAAATCGAAAGAGTTGTTGCGCAACGTGTCGGTCCTTTCTTTGAACATTGCCAGGGTGATGAGGAAAAAGCCTTTTACAGGTATTTCCACGCAAAGCCCACACAACCTCCATAACAAAACCACAAAGCACTCCCAGACTGGCCGCATTCCAACCAGGGAGCGTCGTTATGAATCGAAATCTGACTATCAAACTCGGGGCTGTCGCCCTGTTGATCCTGCTGTTGCTGATCCCGCTGTTGATGATCGACGGCATCATCGATGATCGCCAGCAACTGCGCGATGGTGTGCTCGAAGACATCGCCCGCAGTTCCAGCTACAGCCAGCAACTGAGCGGGCCCGTGATGGTGGTGCCGTATCGCAAAGTGGTGCGTACCTGGAAGACCAACGAGAAAACCAGTCAGCGCTATGAAGAACTCGGTGAGGAACGCGGTCGTTTGTACTTTCTGCCGGAACGCTTCGAGCTCGACGGACAGGTGCAGACCGAGCTGCGCGCCCGGGGCATTTACCAAGCGCGATTGTTCCATGCTGACAATCGCATCAACGGGCATTTCTCGTTGCCGGCGCAGTTAGGCATCAAAGAAGACTTTGCCGATTACCAGTTCGACGCGCCGTTTCTGGCGGTGGGCATCAGTGATATTCGCGGTATTGAAAACGCGCTGAAACTGGAACTCGACGGCCAGCGTCTGGACTTTGTACCTGGCACCCAGGTGGGCTGGCTCGGCGAAGGTGTGCGGGTCACGTTGCCGACACTGGACACCCGCAACGCCACGGAGCTGACCTTCGGTTTCGACCTGCGCCTGCAAGGCACCGGTTCGTTGCAAGTGCTGCCAGTAGGCAAGGCCAGCCACGTCAGCCTGGCGGCGAACTGGCCGCACCCCAGCTTCATCGGCAACTTCCTGCCCGCCAAACGCGAAATCAATGATCAAGGTTTCAGCGCCGATTGGCAGACTTCGTTTTTCTCCACCAACCTGCAAGAAGCGATGAACCGCTGTGTGATGGGCAATGATTGCGAGGCGTTCAACGGGCGCAGTTTTGGCGTGAGCTTCATCGACCCGGTGGATCAGTACTTGAAGAGTGACCGGGCGATCAAATATGCGCTGTTGTTTATCGTCCTGACCTTCGCCGGTTTCTTCTTGTTCGAAGTGCTCAAGAGTCTTGCGGTGCACCCGGTGCAATACGCATTGGTCGGGGTGGCGCTGGCGTTCTTCTACCTGTTGTTGCTGTCGCTGTCGGAGCACATCGACTTTGCTTTGGCCTATCTGCTGTCGGCCAGTGGCTGTGTGTTGTTGATCGGATTTTATGTCTGTCACGTGCTGCACAACGTGCGCCACGGCCTGAGTTTTTCCGCGGGATTGGCAGCGTTGTATGGCCTGCTGTATGGGCTGCTGAGCGCCGAGGACTATGCGTTGCTGATGGGTTCGCTGTTGCTGTTCGGCCTGCTCGGGGTGTTCATGGTGCTGACACGCAAACTCGACTGGTACGGGATCGGGCAGAAACCGGCCAAGCCGCTGGCGTTTGATGTGGGGGCGATGCAATGAGCGGGTTGGGATTGCGTGAAGATCAGCGAGAGGTGGAGGTTTTGGTGACGCTGATTGTTGCAGCACTGCCGCCGCAACCCAGGTGGTGCCATCGCTGGCAAGCCAGCTCCCACAGGATTTGTGCTGAAACAGAGGGTTCTGTCATACCCAAATACATTGTGGGAGCTGGCTTGCCAGCGATGAGGCCAGAACAGGTTCCGCCGATTTAAGGCTTGGGCAGGGTGGCGACCATGGACGGTCGCTGACTCACTTCAAAGAACCAGTTGGCCAATTGCCGATTGGCGCTGCGCCAGTCCAGATCCGGATGACGCAGATCAAGGTAACCCAACGCACAGGCGACGCTGATGGCGGCCACGTCGAAATGGCTGGTCAGCTCGGCGATGGCGTCAGCTTCCAGATAGGCCAGGGCGCGGCGGATCTTCTCGCGCTGGGCCTCGAGCCATTCGTCCCAGTGCTTTTCCGGGGCGCGCAATACCAGTTCGTAACGCACCATCACCGAGGCATCCATGATTCCGTCGGCCAGCGAGGCCAGGGTCAGACGCCGCCACCGGGCCGCGCCGTCGCGGGGGATCAGCGGGTTGCCGACATGCTGCTGGTCGAGGTATTCGAGGATTACGCGGCTGTCATGGATCACGCTGCCGTCGGCCAGACGCAGGGCCGGGATCTTGCCCAGCGGATTGTCGGCGTTGAGCGCAGCATCCGGGCTGACCGGGCTGAGCACGCAGTCTTGCAGGGCGACGCGATCCTGCTGGCCGGTCTCATGCAGCAGCACCATCACTTTGCGCACGAACGGGGAGAGCGTGTTGTGGAACAGGGTCATGCTGGGGGCGGACATGGGCAAACCTCGGTGGTCATCGAAGAACAGCAGGTTAGCCTAGCTACAACCACTGTGGCTGGCGAGGAATTGATGGTGTTCGTGAGATCGCCATCGCTGGCAAGCCAGCTCCCACAGTTTTTGCAGCGAACACAAATTTCAGATTCAGCATTAACCCCCGTGGGAGCTGGCTTGCCAGCGATGAGGCCATCACCGACAACACAAAAACTACCTGCGCTGCAACAAACCTCTAATGGCCAGAAACGCCGGTACACCCAGCCCGACCCAGCTCAACGCATCCCAGATCCCATCCCCCAACAACGCCGCAAACAACCCCGCCGCACTCAGCAGCGCAATCACCAGCGGCGTGCTGAAGACCTTCCAGAAATTGCTCTGACGCGGCTTCATGCGGCAGCCTCCACCGTCACCGGTTTCGCCGCTTTACGCCGCACCACCCACAGATACACGCCGCTGCCAAGGACGATGATGGTCAGCACGTCGAGGGTCGCCCAGAGGATTTTCATCGGCATGCCGCCGTAGTCACCGAAGTGCAATGGCTGCGACAGGCCCATGGCGTCCATGTACCACGGGCGCTCGGCCACGGCGGTGACCTGCAGGGTGCCGGCGTCGATCAGCACCGGCGTCAGCAGGTGCGAGGTCAGGTGCGTGCCGCCCTTCATGAACACCGCGTAATGATGCTCGCTGGAGAATCGCGTACCGGGGAAGGCAATGAAGTCGGGGTTCATCCCCGGCGCCACGTCCCGGGCGATGTCGAGCAGGCGGGTGGCCGGGGCCAGTCGGGTCAGCGGTGGGGCATCGCGGTAGGGCGCAACCATGGCAGTCAGCGAGTCATTGCGCCACGCGGCGATGATCAGATCAGCACAGGCGCTGATCACTCCGGTGACACCGACCACCAGCGCCCAGGTCAGCGTAACCACGCCGATCAGGTTGTGCAGGTCGAGCCAGCGCAGCCGGGAGGACTTGTCCTGGCGCACGGTGCCGAACTGCAACCGGCGCATGAACGGCAGGTACAACACAGTTCCCGAAATGATCGCGACCACGAACAGCAAACCCATGAACGCCAGCAGCAACTTGCCCGGCAGGCCGGCGAACATGTCCACATGCAGGCGCAGGATGAACAACATCAGGCCTCCGTTGGCCGACGGGGTTTCCAGTGCTTCACCGGTGCGCGCATCGAGCATGAACGTGTGCGAAGAATTCGGCTCGGTACCGGCGGTTTTCGCCATGATGGTCAGCACGGCGTTGGGCTCGTCGTCCTCGAAACCGAAGTACTGCACCACTTCGCCGGGACGATGTTGTTCTGCCGCCTCGACCAGTTGCGCCAGGTTCAGGCGCGGGGTGTCGGCGGGCATTTCGCGCACTTGCGGGGCATCGCCGAGCAGGTGTTCGATCTCGTGATGGAAGATCAGCGGCAGACCGGTCAGTGCCAACAGCAGCAAAAACACGGTGCAGATCAGGCTGGTCCAGGTGTGGATGAACGACCAGCGGCGAATTGTTTTACTTTTCATTTCATGACCTTCAAAAACACCGAAGCCGTCCACGGGGGACGGCCTGGTGACAGGACCTGTTTCAGCTCACGCGCTTACCACTTGTAGGTGGCGCTGGCGACGACGCTGCGCTGGTCGCCGTAGTAGCAATAGAAGCCGTCGCAGGTGGAGATGTAGTCCTTGTCGAACAGGTTGGTGGCATTGACCGCCACCGATGCACCTTTGAGGCTGTTGTCCAGGCGACCGAGATCGTAATGCACGGAGGCATCGAACACGGTGTAAGCATCGGCCTTGCCCAGCCAAGTGTTGCCCTGATCGCCGTAGGTGTTGCCGGTATAACGCACGCCACCGCCGATACCGAAGCCGTCGAGCACGCCGTTGTGCCAGGTGTAATCGGTCCACAGCGAGGCCTGCTGGTTCGGCATCAGCTGCAGGCGGTTGCCTTTGTAGTCGCCTTTCTGCACTTCGGACTTGGCCAGGGTGTAGGCGGCGATCACTTTCAGGTTATCGGTGACGTCCGAGGTCGCCTCCAGTTCCAGGCCTTTGACTTTCACTTCGCCGGTCTGGCTGGTGATCGGGGTGTTGCCGACGGTGGTGGTGACTGCGACGTTTTTCTGCGTCAGGTCATACACGGCGGCGGTCAGCAGGGTCTTGCTGCCCGGTGGCTGGTACTTGACGCCCATTTCCCACTGCTTGCCTTCGGTCGGCTTCAGCGAACCGGTGGAGGAGGCGTCGGCGCCGGTGGTGGGCTGGAAGGATTCGGCGTAGGAAATGTACGGGACGAAGCCCGAGTCGAACACGTAGCTGAGCGCTGCGTTACCACTGAAGTTCTTGTCGCGCTGGGTGTTGGTCGCGTCGGCCTTGTTGAAGAATTTGGTGCCGGTGTGGATCCAGTCTTCACGACCGCCCAGCGTCAGGCGCCATTGGTCGAGGGCCATCTGGTCCTGCACGTAGAGGCCGGTCTGGTAGGTCTTCTGGTCGTAGTCGTAATACGCCGTCGAGCGATCCGGACGAACGATCGGCTGGCCGTAGATCGGCTTCAGCACGTTGGTTTTCTGACCGTCACCGTAGATCGACAGGTAGTTGGTGTTGCTGCGCTGGTGATCCAGCCCCAACAGCACGGTGTGGCGAATGTCACCGGTGGCGAAGTCGGCCTGGAAGTTGTTGTCCACCGCGAACTGGCTGATGTCTTCGTCAACGCTGGTGCTGGTGCGCCCGACGTTGCCTTGATCGTCCACCAGGGTGTACGGATAAGAACCGACAGTCAGGGCCTGGAACGACAGATCCGACTTGGTGTAGCGCAGGTTCTGCTTGAACTGCCAGACATCGTTCAGCCGGTGTTCAAACGCATAGCCGAGCGCGTAGTAAGTGCGGTCGTAATATTCCCAATCCGGGTCGCCGAGGTTTTTGTGGTGCGAGACGCTACCGAACGGCATGTCGATCTTGGTGCCCTGCACCGGCAGGAACTGGCTGGTAATGCCGGTATCGTCGCGGGTGAACTGGCTCAGCAGGGTGAACCTGGTGTCGTCGTCAATGTTCCAGGTCAGGCTCGGCGCGATGTTGTAGCGCTTGTTTTCGATGTGATCGATCTGCGTGTCGCTGTCGCGCACCACCCCACTGATGCCGTAGAGAAACTGGCCGGCGTCGTCGATCTTGCCGGTGCTGGCGAAGTTGATCTGGCGGTGGTTGTCGCTGCCGTACTGCAGCTGGATTTCGCTGCTGGCGTCGCTGCTCGGGCGCCGGCTGACCATGTCCAGCAGGCCGCCCGGTGGGGTCTGGCCGTAGACGGAGGAGGCCGGGCCGCGCAACAGGGCGAGGCGATCGAGGTTCCAGGTTTCCTGTTTCGGGTTGGCGTACACGCCTTTTGGCAGTGGCAGCCCATCGAGGAACTGCGTCGGCTCGAAGCCACGCACGCGCAGCCAGTCGGCGCGGGTGTCGCTGCCGTAGCTGCTGGCGGTGATGCCCGGCATATAACGCACGGCGTCATCGAGGCTGTGCACGCTGCGGTCGTCCATTTGCTGACGGGTGGCGACCGAGATCGAGCGCGGTGCCTCGACCAGCGCGGTGTCGGTCTTGGTACCGGCGGCGGTGCGGGTGGCGGTGTAGCCCTCGACCGGGCCCCAGGCCGTTTCCAGGTTTTCCACGCCGATCACGGCGGTTTCCGGCAGCGCCAGTGTCCCTTCAGGCACGGCAACCAGGCTGTAGGTGCCAGTGCTGCTTTGTTCCAGTTGCAGACCGGTGCCTTGCAGCGCCGCGCGCAGAGCGCCGGCGGCGTCGTATTGCCCGTTGACCGGCGCCGAGGTCTTGCCCGCCGCCAGCGATGGATTGAGCGACAGCGCAAGGCCACCCTGGCTGGCGATCTGGTTCAGCGTGGTCGACAGCGGCGCCGCTGGCAGGTTGTAGGCACGCACGCTGGAGGCCTGTTCAGCAGCGAGCAACGGGCTGCTGAGCAGCGGCGCGCTGAAGGCAATGGCGATGGCCAGCAGACTGGGGCGCAACAAGGTGTCTAGCGAACGGGACATGCGAAGGCTCCTGAATGGAAATATTTCTCAATTGCCTGTGTGCCGGACGAGAATTGAAAAGTGATAGGGCTGGATGAAAATAATGTCGATTAACTGGGAGTGGGGCAGCCGATTCGCGTGGCAACATTGGTTTTGTGCAGTTGCGGGCGGCCCCATCGCTGGCAAGCCAGCTCCCACAGGTTCAGCGCAGCTCACAGAATTGATATTCACCATCGATCTCTGTGGGAGCTGGCTTGCCAGCGATGGCGGCCGCTCGGGCACCAGATAAATCAGGGCTTTGTATCTGCTTTGGCCACCGTGACCCAATACGGCGTGTGCTGCTCGATCTGCACCGGCAGCGTCGGCAGCAGGGCGCTCAAGGCCTTGTCGGTGTCGTGCAGCGGGAAACTGCCGGTGATGCGCAGGTCAGCGACTTCCGGCGCCACGTCCAGATGCCCGCGCCGGTAGCGTCCAAGCTCACGCACCAGATCTTCCAATCGAGCGTTGTCCACCACCAGCATGCCGCGGGTCCAGGCATCGGCGCCGGGCGTAAGCGCAGCGACCGCGTCGAGGCCGTTATTGCGGATCAGTACTTGCTGGCCTTCGCGCAGGATCTGTTCTTCAGGATGGCTTTGCGGATGCGCCGCCACCGCCGATTGCAGGACGCTCAGACGCGTGCCTTGGTCTTCACGCTTGACCAGAAACCGTGTCCCCAATGCGCGCATGCTGCCTTCGCGGGTTTCGACGATGAACGGCCGCGCATCACCGTGACCGGTCTCGACCAAGATCTCGCCTTCCTGCAATACGATCAGCCGCTGCCTGGCATCGAAGCGCACATCCACCGCGCTGTGGGTGTTGAGATTGAGCACGGTGCCATCGGCCAGGCGTACCGTGCGCTGTTCGCCGGTGGCGGTGCGTTGATCGGCAAGCCAGTAATCCAGCGGCAAATACCGATCACCGGCAAACAGCGCCAGACCGATCACCGCCACCACGCTGGCCAATCCGCTGCCGAGCATGCGCACGCGCCGCCGAATGCCTTCGCGCGATTGCAGTAACGCAGCGCGAGCCGGGCCGTTGGCGACGTTGAAGCGCTGATCGAGCATGCCCAGTTGGCGCCAGGCGCGGGCGTGTTCTTCATGGGCCGCATGCCATTTGGCGAACTCCTCGCGCTCCAGCGGACTGCCGGAATCCAGCGACAATTGCCAGGCAATCGCCGCGTCCAGCACCTGGGCCGAGACCGGTTTGGAGCTGGCCGGATTCATGTCGGCTCACCGTAGAGGGCGATGTAGCACTGGCGAATGCCTTGCGCGAGGTATTGCCGCACGCGGGGCACCGAGACGCCGAGCTTCGCGGCGATTTCGGCGTGGCCGAGGCCGTCGAGGCGGTTATACAGGAAAGCGGCGCGGGCCTTGGTCGAGAGTTTGCCGAGCAGTCGGTCGATGGCCTTGAGGTCTTCCAGGATCAACTGCTGTTCCTCCACCGAAGGTTGTTCGCCTTCGGGGATCAGCATCAATTCGGCGAGATAGGCCTGTTCCAGCGCAGTGCGACGGAAGTAGTCGAACAACAGGCCCTTGGCGATCGCCACCAGAAACGCCCGGGGTTCGCGCGGGGTCAGCAGTTGATCGCGACCGAGCAGGCGCACGAAGGTGTCCTGGCTCAGGTCTTCGGCCCGTTGCGGGCACGCCACATTGCGCCGCAGCCAGCTCAGTAGCCAACCGCGATGGTCGCGATACAACGCACCGACGAGTTCACTGTGAGGGCTTGGGACTGACGACACCAGACGCACCGATTGGGAAATGTTAACCAACGAGAATTGTTCGCGATTCTCGCAGAGGTGGGAATGGTTAGCAATTGGCCACTGGTCAGATGAGGTTAATGGTAAGCCCTGTAGGAGCTGCCGCAGGCTGCGATCTTTTGATCTTGTTTTTAAAAGCAAGATCAAAAGATCGCAGCCTGCGGCAGCTCCTACAGGGGATGTGGTTCGGCCGAAAATCTAGAAGGAGGGCGCCTGCTGACGGCGTTTCCACTGACTCAAACGCTGCTGCAAATTCAACGGACTATGAATCTGCTGCTGCCGCGCCCGGCTGAACAGGATCAACGCCAGCTCCGCCGTGGCCAGCGCATCGGCACTCGCGTTGTGCCGCTCGAACACCTCAAGTTTGAACCAGTCGATCCATTCATCCAGCCCGGCCTCGCGAATACTCGCCTGCGGGCACAACAACGGCGCCATGTCCGCGACATCCAGAAACACGTTCTGCAGCTTGTAGCCCAAGTGCTCCTTCAGGGCGCGTCCGAGCATGTGCTGATCGAAGGGCGCATGAAACGCCAGCACCGGGCTGTCGCCGATAAACTCCATGAGCTCCAGCAGCGCTTCGGCCGGGTCGCTGCCGGCGGCAATCGCGTTCGGCCCCAGGCCATGAATCAACACACTGGGGCTGAGCTTCAGCTCCCGGCATTGCAGGGTGCGTTCGAACTGCTGGCTGAAGTCGATTGCGCCGTCCTCGATGACCACTGCACCGATCGACAACACGCGATCCTTGTTCAGGTTCAGCCCGGTGGTTTCCAGATCGAGCACCACCCAGCGCTGCTCGCGCAGGCTGCATTCTTTCAGTTCGCCAATGGTCGGCAGTTTTGCCAGGCGCTGTTGCAGGTCTGCCGACAGCAGTGGGCTGGCCGGCCGCAGCCACGAAAACAGGCTCATAGCTGATACCGCAAGGCCAGGCTGCTTTGCAGGCGCTGCGCCTGGCGCAGCGATTCACGCAGGATGCGCCGGTCCAGATGATTGAGGCTGTCCGGGTCGACGCGGTTGGACCAGGGCAGATTTTCACGGGTCTGGATCTGATGCTGCTGCATGCGCGTCTGTTGGATGAAGTGGTAGGCCTCTTCATACGCCGCGCCGTCGAGCCGTTCGATGACTTGTTTTTCGACCAGCTGACGCAAGCGTTCGAGGGTGTTGTTGGTTTCGATGCCATGGGCCAGCGCCAACAGGCGCGCGCCATCGACGAAGGGCGTCAGGCCCTGGACCTTGAGATCGAGGGTGGCTTTCTCGCCGTTTTTGCGCGCCAGCACAAACTCGCGGAAACGCCCCACGGGCGGGCGATTGCGTAGCGCGTTCTCGGCCATCATGCGCTGGAACAGACGGTTGTCGCCGACTTGCTCGAGAATCCCGCGGCGCAGTTGCGCGCAGCCTTTTTCGTCGCCCCAGACCACCCGCAGGTCGAAATAGATGCTCGAACCGAGCAGGTTCTCCGGCGTCGCCTCGCGAATGAACGCTGCAAAGCGTCGCGCCCATTCTGCCCGGGACAGGCACAGCTCGGGGTTGCCGGCCATGATGTTGCCCTTGCACAGGCTGAAGCCGCACTGCGCCAGGCTCTGGTTGATCTGCTGGGCGATCGGCAGCAGCTTGCCGCGAATCTCCGCCGCCTGCGCCGCGTCCCTCGCTTCGAAGAGAATGCCGTTGTCCTGATCGGTGTGCAGCGTCTGTTCGCGCCGGCCCTCGCTGCCGAAGCACAACCAACTGAACGGCACGCCGGGGTCGCCTTTTTCGGCGAGGGTCAGTTCGATCACCCGGCACACGGTGTGGTCGTTGAGCAGGGTGATGATGTGAGTGATCTGCGTCGAAGACGCACCGTGAGCCAGCATGCGTTCGACCAGTTGGCCGATCTCGCCGCGCAGGCTCACCAGTTGCTCGATGCGCTGGGCGCTGCGGATGGTCCGGGCCAGATGCACCAGATCGACCCGTTGCAGCGAGAACAGATCGCGCTCGGAGACCACGCCACACAAGCGCTGATCCTTGACCAGACAGACGTGGGCGATGTGCCGTTCGGTCATGGCGATCGCCGCGTCGAAGGCGCTGTGATCCGGCGACAGAAAGAACGGCGAGCAGGTCATGTGGCGCTCGATGGCTTCGCTGAAATCACCGCTGCCATTGGCGACCACCTCGCGCAGATCGCGCAGGGTGAAGATCCCCAGCGGCGCCTTGTGTTTATCCACCGCAACGATGCTGCCGACTTGTTGCTCGTGCATCAGCTTCACTGCTTCGCGCAGTGGCGTGTCGGGGCTGCAGGTCACCGGATGGCGCATCGCCAATTCGCCGAGGCGGGTGTTGAGCGAATACTGGGTTCCGAGGGTTTCCACGGCTTTCTGCTGGACTTGCTGGTTGACCTGATCGAGCAGGCTGCTGACCCCGCGCAGGGCGAAATCGCGGAAGCTGCCGGACAGGGCAAACAGTTTGATGAACGCCGGTTTGTTCAGCTGCAGGCAGAAGGTGTCTTCGCCGGCCAGGTGTTCGGTACGGGTTGCCCGTTCGCCAATCAGTGCGGCCAACGGGAAGCATTCTCCGGTGGTGATCTCGAAAGTGGTTTCGGTACCGGGCCGGGTGATGTGCTGACGCTCGCCGATCACGCGGCCCTGTTTGACGATGTAGAAATATTCGACCGGCCCGTCGGCAGGTTTGATGATGCTTTCGCCCTGGCCATAGAAGCGCAGTTGACATTGCTCCACCAGAAAAGCCAGGTGGGCGTGTTCCATCTGATTGAAAGGCGGGAAGCGCTGGAGGAATTGCAGGGTGCCCTGAATGTTCTGCAACACCGCGGTTTTCCCTGCCTGGGTGAAGGCGTCCGCTTTACTCATAACCATTACCGCAGTCTTTTTTGAATTGTTGTTGTCGGATCGATGCAGCCATGGTCGGCCCCTGCGTGCAGGGTGCCCATTGGACGTAAGTCTAGGTTGGGGTTGCCGTTCGGCACATTTGGGAAGAACCCTACAAAAACAGTCGGAAATTCTCGCGTCAGCCTCTTGGAAAAAAATCCGACGAAGTGCACATTGAAGCTGTGCTTAGCGATGTCTGACGACTGTGCCAGGTGACTGAATTGAAAACGTAGAGAGTGCCATGTCCGACCACGATATTTTGAGCGACGCCGAGCGTGAAGCGCTCAGCGCTGTCATGCTCGAACCCGACTTGCCGCCGCAACGTGTACTGATCGTCGATGACGACAAGGACGCCCGGGAGCTGTTGTCGGAGATTCTCGCGTTGGAAGGCATTCGTTGCATGACCGCGGCCAGTGGCGAAACCGCGCTGAAGATGCTCGACGAAAAACCTTCGATCGGGCTGGTGATCACTGATTTGCGCATGGGCAATGTTGGTGGGCTGGATTTGATTCGGCAGGTGCGTGAGTCGGAGCGGGCGGCGTTGCCGATCATCATTGTTTCCGGCGATGCCGATGTGAAAGACGCCATTGCCGCGATGCACCTGAGCGTGGTGGATTTTCTGCTCAAGCCGTTTGATACGGCCCAGTTGCTGGGCCTGGTCAAACACGAATTGGGCATCGAGCCCTGACTTTTTTGCAGATCAAAAGATCGCAGCCTTCGGCAGCTCCTACAGGTGATCTCATGTAGGAGCTGCCGAAGGCTGCGATCTTTTGATTCTGCTTTCCAAAGAAAAAGCCCTGATCTCTCGACCAGGGCTTTTTCACATCAGCGCAAGTTACAGGCCATTGGCCTTCTTGAACTCGCGACGACGACGGTGCAGCACCGGCTCGGTGTAGCCGTTCGGCTGTTTGGTGCCTTCGATCACCAGTTCGACCGCCGCCTGGAAGGCGATATTGCTGTCGAAGTCCGGTGCCAGCGGACGGTACAGCGGGTCGTTGGCGTTCTGCCGGTCAACCACCGGCGCCATGCGCTTGAGGCTTTCCATCACTTGCGCCTCGGTGACGATACCGTGGCGCAGCCAGTTGGCGATGTGCTGGCTGGAGATGCGCAGCGTCGCACGGTCTTCCATCAGGCCCACGTCGTTGATGTCCGGCACTTTCGAGCAACCCACGCCCTGGTCGATCCAGCGCACCACGTAACCGAGAATACCCTGGGCGTTGTTGTCCAGTTCGTTCTTGATCTGTTCCGGCGTCCAGCTCGGGTTGACCGCCAGCGGAATGGTCAGGATGTCGTCCACCGAAGCGCGGGCACGTTTGGCCAGTTCGGCCTGACGAGCGAACACGTCAACCTTGTGATAATGCAGCGCGTGCAGTGCAGCGGCGGTCGGCGACGGTACCCAGGCCGTGTTGGCGCCGGCCAGCGGGTGAGCGATTTTCTGTTCGAGCATTGCCGCCATCAGGTCGGGCATCGCCCACATGCCTTTCCCGATTTGCGCGCGACCTTGCAGGCCGGTGCTCAGACCGATATCGACGTTCCAGTTCTCGTAGGCGCCGATCCACTTCTCGGCCTTCATGTCGGCCTTGCGCACCATCGGGCCGGCTTCCATCGAGGTGTGGATTTCGTCACCGGTGCGGTCGAGGAAGCCGGTGTTGATGAACACCACGCGCTCGCTGGCAGCCTTGATGCAGGCCTTGAGGTTGACCGTGGTACGGCGCTCCTCGTCCATGATCCCGACTTTCAGGGTGTTGCGGGCAAGGCCCAGCACGTCTTCGATGCGACCGAACAGCTCGTTGGTGAACGCCGCTTCTTCCGGGCCGTGCATCTTCGGTTTAACGATGTAGACCGAGCCGGTGCGAGTGTTCTTGCGCGAGGTGTTGCCGTTGAGGTTGTGCATCGCTGCCAGACACGTCACCAGACCGTCGAGAATGCCTTCCGGCACTTCGTTGCCGTGCTTGTCGAGGATCGCGTCGATGGTCATCAGGTGACCGACGTTACGCACGAACAACAGCGAGCGCCCGTGCAGGGTCAGTTCACTGCCATCGACCTTGGTGTAGGTGCGATCCGGGTTCATGGTGCGGGTGAAGGTCTGGCCGCCCTTGGCGACTTCTTCGGACAGGTCGCCCTTCATCAGGCCGAGCCAGTTGCGGTAGATCACCACTTTGTCGTCGGCATCGACGGCAGCCACAGAGTCTTCACAGTCCATGATGGTGGTCAGTGCCGCTTCCATCAGAATGTCTTTGACGCCGGCGGCGTCGGTCTGGCCGACCGGGGTGCTGGCGTCGATCTGGATTTCGAAATGCAGACCGTGGTTTTTCAGCAGGATCGCGATCGGGGCATTGGCATCGCCCTGGAAACCGATCAGCTGAGCATCGTCACGCAGGCCGGTGTTGCTGCCGCCCTTGAGGGAGACCAGCAGTTTGCCGTCAGCGATCTTGTAACCGGTGGAGTCGACGTGGGAGCCGGCAGCCAGTGGCGCCGCTTCGTCGAGGAACGCACGGGCGAAGGCGATGACTTTGTCGCCACGCACCTTGTTGTAGCCTTTGCCCTTTTCCGCGCCACCGTCTTCGCTGATCGCGTCGGTGCCATACAGGGCGTCGTACAGCGAACCCCAGCGGGCGTTCGAGGCATTGAGGGCGAAGCGGGCGTTCATCACCGGCACCACGAGTTGCGGGCCGGCGGTGCGGGCGATTTCATCATCGACGTTTTGCGTCGTTGCCTGGAAATCAGCCGCTTCTGGCAGCAGATAACCGATTTCTTGCAGGAAGGCTTTGTAGGCCACGGCGTCGTGCGCCTGGCCGGCGTGTTCCTGATGCCAGGCATCAAGACGAGCCTGGAAGTCATCGCGTTTGGCGAGTAGGGCTTTGTTCTTCGGCGCCAGGTCATGAATGACCTTGTCGGCACCTTCCCAGAATTTTTCGGCGGTGAGGCCGGTACCGGGAATGGCTTCGTTGTTCACGAAGTCGAACAGGACTTTGGCGACCTGCAGGCCACCGACTTGAACGTGTTCAGTCATTGCTTGCCTCACTCTGCTCAGCTATTTCGCTTTTCAGCTCTTCAATTTAACAATGAAGCCTCTGGCCATTTAAACCACAAACCTTCCGACCAGTACATGCCATTGCTGGCGGCTGGGCTGGGACCAATCAACGGCTTGGGGGCCTTGCTGACGGGGCTTTCAGGATTGCGAACGTGCCTTGGGCAGACATCGATCCAGCGTTATGTAGTGCGCGCTGCGGCATACTACATGATGAGTTGCGCTTGTGAAAATCAGACTAATTACGTCGTTCTGCGACCTCATGACGCATTGCGGTCACGTCGCGGAACGGGATGTTCTCAAAAAACCAGCGGATTGTTCCAGTTAAATATAAAAAGTTGTACACATAAATGCTTTCTGCCTGCTATGGCATCCCCCTGCGGTGCACACTTCTGTAGTGAGGGGATTTATCCCCGATGGGTGGCGAAGCCGCCCCCTGCGCGCTGACAGGTAGACCGAGCTGACAGGGGTTTACGGCTGCTGCGCAACCGATCGGGGATAAATCCCCTCGCCACAGGTCGCATCCAAAACCAGGACACAGGTCTGCTGCCTGGGCTGAATCAAACCCTTGCCTATACTTGCCTTTCTATAACAAAAGTCATGAAAAGAGGGGCTGCGCCATGGACCATCTCGTACTCACTGTGTTTGCTCCGGACAAGCCCGGGCAGGTCGAGCGCATCGCCCAATGCATCGCCGAGCATGGCGGTAACTGGCTGGAAAGCCGCATGTCACGGATGGCCGGGCAGTTCGCCGGGATTCTGCGGGTGGGCGTGCCGGCGGAGGCTTACGACGAATTAGTCGATTCCCTACAAGCACTGTCGGCACAGGGCATTCGCGTGCTGATTGCCGAGAGCGGCATCGAGCAGTCTTGTACCTGGAAACCGATCGCCATGGAGCTGGTGGGCAACGACCGTCCGGGCATCGTGCGCGACATCACCCGTTTGCTCAGCGAGCAGGGGGTGAACCTCGAACGGCTGGTGACCGAAGTGCGCCCGGCACCGATGAGCAGCGAGCCGTTATTCCACGCTGAAGCAATTCTCGCGGTGCCGCTGACCCTGTCGCTGGACGTACTGCAATCGCGCCTGGAAACCCTGGCCGATGATCTGATGGTCGAACTGGTGTTACGCACTGACGTTTAAGCGCCGCTGGGGTTATCCAGTTTTAACGTGCACCTGCCTGTGGATAACCTGTAGAGACCGGGCGCAATGCCACGCCGGCTGTGGCTTGCCGGGAACTGATCAAAAACCCGCCAGCATTCAGTGACTTGCGCACAAACGGCGGGGATCACGCTGTGGATAACCTTGGGAAGGAACGTTGCAGACCACGAGAATCGTGGTCTGCGAAGGTTTGTGCGTTTTTTGATCAGCTGCGCCGGCGCAAACTGATCACCGCATCGACGCTATAAACGGCCAGACCGGCCCAGATAAAGATGAACGCGATCAGCGTGCTCGACGACAAATGTTCGCCGAACAGCAGCACTGCCTGCAGCAGCACCAGGGTTGGTGCCAGGTATTGCAGGAAGCCGATGGTGGTGTAAGGCAAGTGGCGCGTGGCAGCGTTGAAGCACACCAGCGGCACCAGCGTCACCGGGCCGGCGGCTACCAGCCACCAGGCTTGCGAGGTGGTCCAGAACTCCGGTTGCGCGCTAGTCGCGGTCTGGTTGAACAACAGCCAGGCAATGGCGATCGGCACCAGCATCCAGGTTTCCACTACCAGCCCCGGCAAGGCTTTGACCGGCGCCTGTTTGCGGATCAAACCGTAAAAGCCAAAGGTCAGCGCCAGCACCAGCGACACCCACGGCAGACTGCCGACCTGCCACACTTGCTGCGCCACGCCGATGGCCGCCAGCCCCACGGCGATCCACTGCATGCGCCGCAGGCGTTCGCCGAGAATCAGCATCCCCAACAGCACGTTGATCAGCGGGTTGATGTAGTAACCGAGACTCGCTTCGAGCATGCGTCCGTTGTTCACCGACCACACGTAGGTCAGCCAGTTGGCCGCGATCAAGGTACCGCTCAGGGCCAGAATCGCCAGGCGTTTGGGGTTGTCGAGCAATTCGCGCAACCAGCCCGGATGCTTCCACACCATCAGCAACAGGGCGCCGAACAGCGCCGACCACAGCACCCGGTGAATGATGATCTCGACAGCGGGTACTTCGGCGATGGCTTTGAAGTAGATCGGGAACAGGCCCCAGATGATGTAGGCACTCAGGCCCAGAATGTACCCGCGACGCGGGTTGGCGGCTTGCATGCAGAATCCTTGCTTAGGCAGCTAACAAAGGAGGGATTGTAAGGAGGTTGTATAGATGTGTCGTGTCAGAAAGCGAAAAGATCGCAGCCTTCGGCAGCTCCTGCAGGGGAATGCGATCCATGTAGGAGCTGCCGAAGGCTGCGATCTTTTGATCTTGAATTCAGAACAATTTCAAAGGTTCTTCGTTGAGCGCCGACAGTTGCTCCCGCAGCGCCAACACCTGATCGCCCCAATACCGTTCGGTGCCGAACCAAGGAAAGCTGTGCGGAAACGCCGGGTCGTCCCAGCGCCGCGCCAGCCACGCGCTGTAGTGCATCAGCCGCAGGGCGCGCAGCGGTTCGATCAGCGCCAGTTCGCGCGGATCGAAGTCGTGGAATTCGTTGTAGCCATCCATCAGTTCCGAGAGCTGGCCGAGGCATTCCTGACGATCGCCCGCCAGCATCATCCAGATGTCCTGCACGGCCGGGCCCATGCGGCAGTCGTCGAGGTCGACGATGTGGAACATTTCATCGCGGCACATCATGTTGCCGGGGTGGCAGTCGCCGTGCATGCGGATGTTCTGGTGCGGCGTGGCGGCGTAGACGTCTTCGACACGCTTGAGCAAGTCGCGGGCCACGGACTCGTAGGCTGGCAGGAGGCTCTTGGGGATGAAGTTGCCTTCAAGCAATGTTGCCAGCGAGGCGTGGCCGAAGTTCTGCACGGCGAGGGCTTCACGGTGTTCGAACGGCTTGGTGGCGCCGACCGCATGAATGCGCCCGAGCAACTGGCCGAGGCGATACAACTGATCGAGATTGCCCGGCTCCGGCGCACGGCCGCCGCGACGGGGAAACAGGGTGAAACGGAAACCGGCATGCTCGTGCAGGGTTTCACCGTTGTGGATCAGCGGCGCCACCACCGGGATTTCGACGTCGGCCAGTTCGAAGGTGAACTGGTGTTCTTCGAGGATGGCGTCATTGGTCCAGCGCTGCGGGCGATAGAACTTGGCGATCAGCGGTTCGGAGTCTTCGATGCCGACCTGATAGACGCGGTTCTCATAGCTGTTGAGCGCGAGAATGCGCGCATCGCTGAGGAAACCGATGCTTTCGACGGCATCGAGCACGAGATCGGGTGTAAGGGTTTCAAACGGGTGGGCCATGCTGACTCCTGCGCGCAGCAGGCTGCCGCGTCCGGCCCAGCATGGTAGCGCAGATGGCAGGGGGGGAGTGAGTTGGTGTCTGGGAGGACGCTATCGCTGGCAAGCCAGCTCCCACAAAGTCTTGCACTATTCTCAAATCAGCGCAGAACCTGTGGGAGCTGGCTTGCCAGCGATTAGGGCCTGTCAGGCGCCGACGATTCCACCGTCCTCACGGGTAATCGCCATCACCGATGAACGCGGCTTGCCATTCGGCAGATGCTCGGGGAAGGTCGAACCACCGTTCTCGCCCGGGTGCTGAATCCCGACAAACAGGGTCTTCTGATCCGGTGAGAAGCTGATCCCGGTGACTTCGCAACCAATCGGCCCGACCATGAAGCGGCGAATTTCGCCGGTCTTGGGGTCGGCACAGAGCATCTGGTTGTTGCCCATCCCGGCAAAGTCGCCGGCATTGCTTGAGTCGCCGTCCGTCAGAATCCACAAGCGCCCGGCCTTGTCGAAGCCCAGCCCGTCCGGGCTGTTGAACATGTTCTGCGGGGTGATGTTCGACGAACCGCCCTTCGGCGTACCGGCATGGACGCCTGGATTGCCGGCGACCACAAACAGATCCCAGGCGAAGGTCTTCGAGGCGTGATCGTCGCGGTCGGTGCGCCAGCGCAGGATCTGCCCGTAGACGTTTTTCGCGCGTGGGTTCGGCCCGCCCACCGGCTGCCCGTCTTCGCCGCGTTTGGCGTTGTTGGTCAGGGTGCAATAGACCTGGCCGTCCTTCGGGCTGACGACGATCCATTCCGGGCGGTCCATGCGCGTGGCGCCGACCACGCTGGCGGCGAGGCGGGCGTGGATCAGCACTTCGGCCTGATCGGCGAAACCGCTGCTGGCGTCGATGCCGTTCTTGCCATGGGTCAGTTCGATCCACTGGCCCTGGCCTTTCGGGTGATCCGGGTTGCCGTCACCGGCATCGAATTTCGCCACGTACAAAGTGCCGTGGTCGAGGATGTTGCGGTTGGCCTTGGCGTTGCGGTGGTTGATGCGGTCGCGGCTGACGAATTTGTAGATGAACTCGCCGCGTTCGTCGTCGCCCATGTACACCACGGCGCGGCCGTCGTCGGTCTCGGCCAGTGCGGCGTTTTCATGTTTGAAGCGACCCAGCGCGGTGCGCTTGACCGGGGTCGATTGCGGATCGAACGGATCGATCTCGACCACCCAGCCGTGACGGTTGAGCTCGTTGGGGTTCTTGGCCATGTCGAAACGCGGGTCGAACGGATGCCAGTTGATCTCGCGGCTGGCCGCCGACACACCGTAACGCTTCTGCGCCGGGTCGAACTGCTGCTGGGCGTTGCTGCTGCCAAAGCAGTCGGTGAAGTTTTCTTCGCAGGTCAGATAGGTACCCCACGGTGTCTTGCCGTTGGCGCAGTTCTGGAAGGTGCCAAGGACTCTCTTGCCGTGCTTGTCGGCGGCCGTCTTCATCAGCTCGTGACCGGCGGCCGGGCCGCTGATGCGCAGCGGCGAGTTGCCGTGGATGCGCCGGTTGTAACGCGAGCCCTGGACGAACTGCCATTGGCCGTTCTTGCGCAGCACTTCGATCACCGACACACCTTCGCAGGCCAGTGCCTTGCGCACGTCTTCGGCCGATTGCGGCATGCCGCCGTGCGGGTAGAGGTAGCGGTAGTTGGTGTATTCGTTGTTGATCGCCATCAACGCGCGGTTTCGGTCGTCGGGGAATTCGAACAGGCTCATGCCGTCGTTGTTGTCGCCGAATTGCACTTCCTGTGCGGCGGCGGTGCCATTGCCGCTCGGGTCGAACGCCGGGCCGTTCTTGTGCAATGGCTGACCCCAACTGATCAGCACCGAGGACTTGTAGCCCTTCGGCAGGCTGATGACGTCTGTGGTGGCGGCGGGAATGCTCTCGAAACCGAGCAGGCGGCTGTTGCCGGCGCTGATGCCGGTGGCCAGCGCGCTGCGGCTGAGCAGGTTGCCGCCGAGAAACATGGCGGCGCCGCACAGCGCGCCGGCGCTGATGAAACCGCGACGGCTGAGGCCGACCATTTTTTCCAGGTCTGTCGATTGGTTTTCTTCTAATAGGCTCACATCAGGCTCCCTGCTTGGTTTTGGCAGCCACCTTAATGAGCGTCGATTACGCTTTCGTTGCAGCGTCTGATTACAGCGGCGTGCCGATCAGTACATTGGACGGCGAAAACTGCACCTGCACCAGTTGCCCGACACTCAGCCCGCGGGTGCGAAGCTGCAGCGGCTCAGCCAGAGCGCAGAGCGTCTGGCCGTTGGGCAAAGCGATGCGCACTTCGCTGGGGCCGTCCTCGGCATCGAGAATGGCTTCGAGCGTGCCGCTCAGTAGATTGTGTCCAGATGTTGCCGCTTGATCCGCCGCCAGCAGTTCAAGCCAGCCGGCCTTGATCAATGCCACCACTTCAGTGCCCGGTTGCAGCTCCAGGTGCACGGTGCTGTCGTGGGTGATCTGTGCGTTGATCCACAAACCTTCAGCCAGTTCGAGGCGGATCACGTCATTGCGGCCCTGACTTTCGATGCTCACGACTTTGCCGTGCAGTTGATTGCGGGCGCTGGTTCTGAGCATCAATCGCCCGAGCAGATCCAGATCACTGGCGTCTTCAGCCGCTTCCAGCACTTGCGCCTGCAAAGCCTGCAGCTTTTGATAAAGGCGCAACACCCGCTCGCCTTCGCTGGACAATCTGGCGCCACCGCCGCCCTTGCCACCGACCGCACGTTCCACCAGTGGCTTCTGCGCCAGGTTGTTCAACTCATCGATCGCATCCCAAGCGGCCTTGTAACTCAGCCCGGCGCTTTTTGCGGCGCGGGTGATCGAGCCCTGTTCGGCAATGTGTTGCAGCAGGGCGATGCGCTGCGGACGGCGGACGATGTGCTGGGATAACAGAGACGGCATGGACATGGAGGGGGGGCTTTTCACGATGGCGGTGGAAAGTGAAGTTGGCGGCTTGAGCCACAAGAGTCAAGCCACACACTGTCCTCCCACAATGGGATTGTGCTGACTTTCAATTCCCCGGTTTTGGCGTGCGCGCCAGGCAATACACGTCAACCCGCGCTGCGCCTGCATTTTTTAGCAGTCGCGCCAATGCCTGGGCCGTGGCGCCGGTGGTCAGCACGTCATCGATCAATGCGAAGTGCCGACCTTTCACATCGGTGTCAGGGTTCAGCGCGAAGGCATGACGCAAATTGCGCTTGCGCGCCTTGGCGTCGAGATCCTGCTGGGCGCTGGTGTCGTGGATCCGCCGTAGCGCCTGTTCCTCAAAAGGCAGATCCAGCTGTTGGCTTAACCATCGCCCGAGCATCGCGGCTTGATTGAACCCGCGTTGGCGCAGAGGTTTGCTCGCCAGTGGCACCGGCAACAACACATCGGGTCGCGGCAAACCTTCATCGAAGCGATGTTGCAGGTATTGTCCGGCAACGTCGGCAAGCAGGTGACCAAACGGCCATTTCGCCTTGTGTTTAAAGCGTGTAATCAGACTGTCCACCGGGAAGTCATAGCGCCACGGCACGACCACCTGTTCGAACGCCGGCGGCTCTAGCAGGCACTCGCTGCAGGTCAGACCGACAGCCGGCATCGGCAAAGCGCACGTCTGGCACTGGTCGCCGAGCCAGGGCAGCTCGGCTTCGCAGGCGACGCACATTGGCAATTCTGCTTCTGCGGGTTCATCGCACAGCAAGCAGGTCTGTACGTTTTTTAAACAGATGTAAACCTGCTGTTCGTATCGTGGTTGACAGCGCATGACTCTTCCTTAAATATGCCGAACATCCGTGTCGCGCCTGTGGGTATTACGTTCCCGCAGCCGCCAGCCAAGCATAACCAAGGAACTGCCCATGAGCGCCAGCACCTCTGCCACCCTGCGCCACGACTGGTCTTTAGCCGAAGTCAAAGCGCTCTTCGTACAGCCATTCAACGACTTGCTGTTCCAGGCGCAGACAGTGCACCGCGCACATTTCAACGCCAACCGGGTGCAGGTTTCGACCCTGCTGTCGATCAAGACCGGTGCCTGCCCGGAAGACTGCAAGTACTGCCCGCAGTCCGGTCACTACAACACCGGCCTGGAAAAAGAAAAGCTGATGGAGGTGCAGAAAGTCCTCGAGGAGGCTGCCCGCGCCAAAGCCATCGGCTCCACGCGTTTCTGCATGGGCGCGGCGTGGAAGCACCCGTCCGCCAAAGACATGCCGTACGTGCTGAAGATGGTTGAAGGCGTAAAAGCCATGGGGCTGGAAACCTGCATGACCCTCGGGCGTCTCGATCAGGAGCAGACCGAGGCGCTGGCCAAGGCTGGCCTGGATTACTACAACCACAACCTCGACACCTCGCCGGAGTTCTACGGCAGTATCATCACCACCCGCACTTACAGCGAGCGCCTGCAGACCCTGGCCTACGTGCGTGAGTCGGGGATGAAGATCTGCTCCGGCGGCATCCTCGGCATGGGCGAGTCGCTGGACGACCGCGCCAACCTGCTGATCCAGTTGGCTAACCTGCCGGAGCATCCGGAGTCGGTGCCGATCAACATGCTGGTGAAAGTGGCCGGTACGCCGCTGGAAAACGCCGACGACGTCGATCCGTTCGATTTCATCCGCATGCTCGCCGTGGCGCGCATCCTCATGCCGCAATCCCACGTGCGCCTGTCCGCCGGCCGCGAAGCGATGAACGAGCAGATGCAGGCGTTGGCATTCTTTGCCGGTGCCAACTCGATTTTTTACGGCGACAAACTGCTGACCACTGCCAACCCGCAGGCCGACAAGGACATGCAGCTGTTCGCGCGTCTGGGTATTCAGCCAGAAGCCCGTGAAGAGCATGCCGATGAGGTGCATCAGGCCGCGATCGAGCAGGCGTTGGTGGAGCAGAAGAGCAGCGAGCAGTTCTATAACGCTGCGGTCTGATCTTCGCTTGAAATGCAAAACCCTGTAGGAGCTGCCGCAGGCTGCGATCTTTTGATGTTGTTTTTTAAAAGACAAGCTCAAAAGATCGCAGCCTTCGGCAGCTCCTACACAGTCATTTTTCAAATGTGAGGCCTGCATGTCTTTCGATCTCGCCGCACGCCTTGCTGCCCGCCGTGCTGAAAATCTCTATCGCCAGCGTCCGTTGCTCGAGTCCCCGCAGGGGCCTGAAGTGGTGGTCGACGGTCAGCCGTTGCTGGCGTTCTGCAATAACGACTACCTCGGCCTGGCCAATCACCCGCAGGTGATCGAAGCCTGGCGCGCGGGTGCCGAGCGCTGGGGCGTGGGTGGCGGAGCGTCACATCTGGTGATCGGCCACAGCGGCCCGCATCATGCACTGGAGGAAGCGCTGGCGGACCTCACCGGCCGGCCGCGTGCTTTGTTGTTCACCACTGGCTACATGGCCAACCTCGGTGCGGTCACGGCACTGGTCGGGCAGGGCGATACGGTGTTGGAAGACCGCCTCAATCATGCCTCGTTGCTGGATGCCGGTCTGTTGTCCGGCGCGCGTTTCAATCGTTATCTGCACAACGACGCCGGTAGTCTGGCCACGCGTCTGGAGAAAGCCACGGGCAACACGCTGGTGGTCACCGATGGCGTGTTCAGCATGGACGGCGACATCGCCGATCTGCCCGCGCTGGCCCGGGAAGCCAAGGCCAAGGGCGCGTGGCTGATGGTCGATGATGCCCATGGCTTCGGCCCGCTCGGCGCCAATGGCGGCGGGATCGTCGAGCATTTCGGCCTGAGTCAGGACGATGTGCCGGTGCTGGTCGGCACCCTCGGCAAGGCGTTCGGCACGGCGGGTGCTTTTGTCGCCGGCAGCGAAGAGCTGATCGAAAGCCTGATCCAGTTCGCCCGGCCCTACATCTACACCACCAGCCAGCCACCGGCGCTGGCCTGCGCAACGCTGAAAAGTCTGGAACTGCTGCGCACGGAACACTGGCGTCGTGAACATCTGCAGACGCTGATCCGCCAGTTCCGCCACGGCGCCGAGCAGATCGGTCTGCAATTGATGGACAGCTTCACCCCGATCCAGCCGATCCTGATCGGCGATGCCGGTCGCGCCGTGCGCCTGTCGCAGATGCTGCGCGAGCGCGGCTTGATGGTCACGGCAATCCGTCCGCCGACTGTCCCGGCGGGTAGCGCACGCCTGCGCGTGACCCTGACCGCTGCCCACAGCGAGGCGCAGGTGCAGCTATTGTTGGAAGGACTGGCCGATTGCTTTGCCCAACTGCCGCCGGAGCCAAGCCATGCGTGATCGTCTGATTCTGCTGCCGGGCTGGGGCCTTGGTATTTCGCCGCTGGAGCCTTTGACCGCAGCGTTACAGGGACTCGACGAGCATCTGTATGTCGAGATCGAGCCGTTGCCCGAGCTTGATTCAAGCGACGTGCAGGAGTGGCTCGACGATCTCGATGAACGTATTCCTCAGGATGTGTGGCTGGGCGGCTGGTCGCTGGGCGGCATGCTTGCCTCCGAATTGGCGGCACGGCGCGGCGAGCGTTGCTGCGGTCTGCTGACGCTGGCGAGCAATCCTTCTTTCGTGGCCCACGAGCATTGGCCGAGTGCGATGCCGGACGAGACGTTCGATGCATTTCTCGGCGGCTTCCAGGCCGATCCGCGGCTGACCCTCAAACGGTTCTCGTTGCTGTGTGCTCAGGGCGCGCAAGAGCCGCGCGGCTTGTCGCGGTTGATGCTGGGCGGCGCGCCGAATACGGCCCCCGAAACCTTGTTGGCCGGGCTGGAACTGCTCGCCCAACTGGATACCCGGGAAGCGTTGCAGGCGTTTCGCGGCCCGCAGTTGCACCTGTTCGCCGGGCAGGACGGCCTGGTGCCGGCGGAAGCGGCGGGCGCGTTGTTCGCGCTGTTGCCGGATATCGAAATTGGTCTGATCGAACAGGCCAGTCATGCGTTTCTTCTGGAAGACCCCCATGGCGTGGCGGGTGCGATCCAGGCTTTTCTACACGAGTGCGGTGATGACTGATTTGTCTCTAGTTGCGCTGCCCGGCGGCTTGCCCGACAAGCGCCAGGTCGCGGCCTCTTTCTCCCGTGCGGCGGCCAGCTACGACAGTGTTGCCGAATTGCAGCGCGACGTCGGTTCACAGTTGCTGCAGCGGTTGCCGGAAGATTTTCTGCCGTCGCGCTGGCTGGATCTTGGCTGTGGCACCGGCTATTTCACTCGCGCATTGGCCGAGCGATATGTTGAGGGGCAGGGGCTGGCACTGGATATCGCCGAGGGCATGCTCGATCACGCACGGCCACTGGGCGGCGCGCAGCATTTCATCGCGGGTGATGCGGAGCGTCTGCCATTGCAGGATTCGACCTGCGAGCTGATCTTCTCCAGCCTCGCGGTGCAGTGGTGTGCGGACTTCGAATCGGTGCTCAGCGAAGCTTTTCGTGTGCTCAAGCCGGGCGGGATTTTCGCGTTTGCTAGTCTTTGTGTCGGGACGTTGTACGAATTGCGCGACAGTTGGCGGCAGGTCGATGGGCTGGTGCACGTCAACCGCTTCCGCGAATTCGCCCGGTATGAGCAGTTGTGCGCCGCCAGTGGCTTGCGTTCGGTGAGTCTGCAGAATCAGGCGCATGTGCTGCACTACCCGGATGTGCGCAGCCTGACCCACGAACTCAAGGCGCTCGGTGCACACAATCTGAACCCCGGGCGGCCGGGTGGTTTGACCGGGCGGGCGCGGATCCTCGGCCTGATCGAGGCGTATGAACAGTTCCGTCAGCCGCAGGGATTGCCGGCGACTTACCAGGTGGTTTACGCCGTGTTGGAGAAACCCTTATGAGCGCAGCCTATTTCATCACCGGGACTGACACCGATGTCGGCAAGACCACCGTGGCAGCCGGATTGCTGCATGCTGCGCGCTCGGCCGGGCTGAGTACAGCGGCGGGCAAACCGGTGGCTTCGGGGTGCGAGGTAACCGCCAAGGGGTTGCGCAATGCTGACGCGCTGGCGTTGTTGGCTGAATGTTCGGTGCCGCTGACTTATCAACAGGTCAATCCGGTGGCGTTCGAGCCGGCCATCGCGCCGCATCTGGCGGCGCGCGAGGCGGGTGTCGCGCTGACCGTGCAATCGCTGTTGGCGCCGATGCGCGAAATTCTGGCACTGAATGCCGATTTCACCTTGATTGAAGGGGCCGGTGGCTGGCGGGTACCGTTGGCGGATCAGGACAATCTGTCGGATCTGGCCATCGCGCTGAAGCTGCCGGTGATTCTGGTGGTGGGCGTGCGCCTGGGCTGTATCAGTCATGCCTTGCTGACGGCCGAGGCAATTGCCCGCGATGGTCTGCAACTGGCCGGTTGGGTGGCGAATATCATCGATCCGAAGACGTCGCGGCTGGAAGAGAATCTGGCGACGCTGGCCGAGCGGCTTCCAGCGCCGTGTCTGGGGCGCGTGCCGAAACTCAAGGCGCTCAGTGCCGAAGCGGTGGCTGCCCACTTGCAGCTCGATCTGCTGGACTAATGCTTTTGCTATGACAGGGCACTGTGCCATCAGTATTTTTGACGGGTGTTTTTCTGACGCCTCTGCTTCAATGGCAACCATTGATCCTTCCCAAGGATGAGAACTCCCATGGAAATCACCGGTAACACAGCTTTTTATGCGGGTTTGAGCACCATTCAAACCGGGCAGAATCGTGTCGATCAGGCCGCCAGCCAGATCGCCAATAATACGATCGAGCGTTCGGTTACCAGCCAGTCTTCCGAGGCGCAGATTGATCGCCTGCGCGGTATCGACCGCAGCCAGCAAATGGATCCGGGCAGCGCCATGGCCGAAATGGCCCAGGGCAAGTTTCAGGTGGAGCTGGGCACCAAGGTCGCCAAGGCTTCCGATGAAATGCTCGGGACGATCATTGATACGTTTGCCTGATTTATCACATTCATCGTTTGCCGAACGCCGCGCTTTGTCGCGGCGTTTTTCGTTGTAAGTCCTTCTCCCTCAACTAATCTTTTTTCATTACCCGTGGCGCTTTGCAGCACATGGCCGTTTGCTGTGTCCGGCGTTTGAAAAAAGTCATGACGAACGGCAAAAGATCGACGCTTGACAAGATTTCGGCGTAAACGTATGTTTCAAACAACTGTTTGACCGTCACAACAAATCAACGCGGTCGTTCATTCCCGGTTACATCAGCAGAGGTTTATCGCTATGCCTGACTACAAGGCCCCCTTGCGTGATATTCGCTTCGTTCGTGACGAACTGCTCGGCTACGAAGCGCACTATCAGAGCCTTCCAGCTTGCTCCGAAGCAACGCCGGACATGGTTGACGCCATCCTCGAAGAAGGCGCCAAGTTTTGTGAGCAGGTATTGGCACCGCTGAACCGCGTGGGCGACCTCGAAGGCTGCACCTGGAGCGAGTCCGGTGTGAAAACCCCGACTGGCTTCAAAGAGGCTTACAAGCAATTCGTAGAAGGCGGCTGGCCAAGCCTGGCGCACGACGTCGAGCACGGCGGTCAAGGCCTGCCGGAGTCGCTGGGTCTGGCTGTGAGCGAAATGGTCGGTGAAGCCAACTGGTCGTGGGGCATGTACCCAGGCCTGTCGCACGGCGCGATGAACACCATCTCCGAGCACGGCACCCCTGAGCAGCAAGAAGCCTATTTGACCAAACTGGTTTCCGGCGAGTGGACCGGCACCATGTGCCTGACCGAACCGCACTGCGGCACCGACCTGGGCATGCTGCGCACCAAGGCCGAGCCTCAGGCCGATGGCTCCTACAAGGTTTCCGGGACCAAGATCTTCATCTCGGCCGGTGAACACGACATGGCCGACAACATCGTCCACATCGTACTGGCCCGCCTGCCGGACGCACCGGCTGGCACCAAAGGCATTTCCCTCTTCATCGTTCCAAAATTCCTGCCGAACGCCGATGGCACCATCGGTGCGCGCAACGCAGTGAGCTGCGGTTCGCTGGAACACAAGATGGGTATCCACGGTAACGCGACCTGCGTGATGAACTTCGACGGCGCCACCGGTTTCCTGATCGGCCCGGCGAACAAAGGCCTGAACTGCATGTTCACCTTCATGAACACCGCACGCCTGGGTACCGCGCTGCAAGGTCTGGCCCACGCCGAAATCGGCTTCCAGGGCGGCCTGAAATATGCTCGTGATCGTCTGCAAATGCGCTCTCTGACTGGCCCGAAAGCGCCGGACAAGGCCGCTGACCCGATCATCGTGCACCCTGACGTACGTCGCATGCTGCTGACCATGAAGGCCTTCGCCGAAGGCAACCGCGCGATGGTGTACTTCACCGCCAAACAGGTCGACATCGTCAAGTACGGCGTCGACGAAGAAGAGAAGAAGAAGGCCGACGCACTGCTGGCGTTCATGACGCCGATCGCCAAGGCGTTCATGACCGAAGTCGGTTTCGAAGCCGCCAACCACGGCGTGCAGATCTACGGTGGTCACGGTTTCATCGCCGAGTGGGGCATGGAGCAGAACGTTCGCGACAGCCGCATTTCGATGCTGTACGAAGGCACCACCGGTATCCAGGCACTCGACCTGCTGGGCCGTAAAGTGCTGATGACTCAAGGCGAGGCTTTGAAAGGCTTCACCAAGATCGTTCACAAGTTCTGCCAGAACAACGAAGGCAACGAAGCCGTCAAAGAATTCGTTGCACCGCTGGCTGCACTGAACAAAGAGTGGGGCGAGCTGACCATGAAGGTCGGTATGGCAGCCATGAAAGACCGTGAAGAAGTCGGCGCGGCCTCCGTGGACTACCTGATGTACTCCGGTTACGCCTGCCTGGCCTACTTCTGGGCTGACATGGCGCGCCTGGCTGCTGAAAAACTGGCTGCCGGCACCACCGACGAGGCGTTCTACACCGCCAAGCTGCAAACCGCGCGCTTCTACTTCCAGCGCATCCTGCCACGTACCCGTACCCACGTGGCCACCATGCTGTCGGGCGCCAATAACCTGATGGACATGAAAGAAGAAGACTTCGCACTGGGCTACTAAGCCTCAACGCGGTCTGACCAAACCGCTGCCCTTCCGGGGGCAGCGGTTTTTTTGTTGCTGGATCGCTCAGCAACCCGGCTTTTCTGCCGTTAAAGAGACTGCCTGTGATCTGGATCACATTGTGTGTGCTTAACTGGCCACATTGCAGGCACAATGCCATCTCTTTGATATGACGGGTCGGAGCTTTACCCTTGCCGCGTTCTTCCGCTGTACGTTTCAGTCATTTCCTGCCTTCACTGCTGTTATTGCTTGCGGGGTTGGCGGCTGCGTACGTCAAAGACCTCAATGTGTTCTTCACTTCGCTGTTCAACGTGCTGCCGACCCTGGTGCTGCTGTTGGGCGGCGCTTATTGTGCGGTTTACCGACGTCAGCGCGAACTGTTTCTGATGCTCACGGTGTACATCGCCTACTTTCTGCTCGACACCCAGACTGACTATTACCGCGATAACGGCAAAGTGCGCGAAGACGCCGCCGTGGTGTTCCACCTTGTCTGTCTGCTGTTGCCGCTGTTGTTCGGCCTGTTCGCCGCGTGGCAAGAGCGTACCCATCTGTTTCAGGACATGGTCGCGCGGTTCGCCGTGCTGTTGGCTTTTGGCAGCGTCGCCCTCGGTCTTGAGCAAAGTTATCCCCAGGCGCTGCTGATGTGGCTCTCGGAAATCCGCTGGCCAGCGCTGCACGGCGCCTGGATGAGCCTGATCCAGATGTCCTATCCGGTGTTTCTCTCGGCGTTCCTGCTGCTGGCCTGGCAATACTGGCGCAACCCGCGCCCGTTGCATGCGGCACAACTGGTCGGCTTGCTCGGGTTGTTCTGGATGCTGCCGAAAACCTTCATCCTGCCGTTCACCCTGAACATCATGTGCAGTCAGGTGATGCTGATGATTGCCGCCGCCGTGGCGCATGAGGCCTACCAAATGGCCTTTCGCGATGAGCTCACTGGTTTGCCGGGGCGGCGCGCGCTTAATGAGCGCATGCAGCGCCTGGGCCGCAATTATGTGTTGGCGATGAGCGACGTCGATCACTTCAAGAAATTCAACGACACTCACGGTCATGACGTTGGTGATCAGGTGCTGCGCCTGGTCGCGAGCAAACTGTCGAAAATCAGCGGTGGCGGCAGGGCATATCGCTATGGTGGTGAGGAATTCGCCTTGGTGTTTGCGGGCAAAACCCTCGAGGAATGCATGCCGCACCTGGAAGTGATCCGCGAGTCGATTGCTTCCTACAACATTCAGCTGCGTAATCAGGAAAACCGTCCGCAAGATGACCAGCAAGGTCGTCAGCGGCGTGGCGGCAGCGGTGCTTCCAGTGTCTCGGTGACGGTCAGTATCGGTGTTGCCGAACGCGTCGAGCAGCGCACCCCGGAAGAAGTCCTCAAGTCTGCCGACCAGGCGTTGTACAGCGCCAAGGGCGCCGGGCGTAACTGCGTCATGGCGTTCGGTCAGAACCGTCGCGGCGCGGTGCGCATGGACAGCGCCGCGGGCTGAGTCAAGCCACACGCCATCGCTCAAAAGCCCGCTGATTGCGGGCTTTGTTTTATCGCTGAATGTTGATGACCAAAAATAACAAATCAGTCACCGGTTGACCCTATGTGTCGCAAAAGTTGTTGAGGTACACTCGGCCTCAACGAAAACACTCTTCCACGAATCACCTGTTTAGATCTTGCGAGGTTTGCCATGGCTGACTACAAAGCGCCGCTGCGCGATATGCGCTTCGTCCTCAATGAAGTATTCGAAGTCGCCAAACTCTGGGCCGAACTGCCGGCCTTGGCCGAGACTGTCGATGCAGAAACCGTAGAAGCCATTCTCGAAGAAGCCGGCAAGGTCACCAGCAAAAGCATCGCGCCTCTGAGCCGTGCTGCCGATGAAGAAGGCTGCCACTGGAAGGACGGCGCCGTTACCACGCCCGCCGGCTTCCCGCAGGCCTATCAGACTTACGCTGAGGGCGGCTGGGTTGGAGTCGGTGGCGATCCGGCCTACGGCGGCATGGGCATGCCCAAAGCCGTTTCGGCGCAGGTCGAAGAAATGGTCAACTCCGCCAGCCTGTCGTTCGGTCTGTACCCGATGCTGACCGCCGGTGCCTGCCTGTCGATCAACGCCCACGCCAGCGAAGAGCTGAAAGCCGCCTACCTGCCGAACATGTATGCCGGGATCTGGGCCGGTTCCATGTGCCTGACCGAGCCGCATGCCGGCACCGACCTGGGCATCATCCGCACCAAGGCCGAACCGCAGGCTGACGGTACCTACAAGGTCAGCGGCACCAAGATTTTCATCACCGGCGGTGAGCACGATCTCACCGAGAACATCATCCACCTGGTGCTGGCGAAACTGCCGGACGCCCCGGCCGGTCCGAAAGGCATTTCGCTGTTCCTGGTGCCGAAGTTCATGGTTAACGCCGATGGCAGCCTGGGCGCACGCAATCCGGCGAACTGTGGCTCGATCGAACACAAGATGGGGATCCAGGCATCCGCGACCTGCGTGATGAACTTCGATGAAGCCGTGGGTTATCTGGTCGGCGAGCCGAACAAGGGCCTGGCGGCGATGTTCACCATGATGAACTACGAACGTCTGGGCGTCGGCATTCAAGGCCTGGCCAGCGGCGAGCGCTCCTATCAGAACGCCGTCGAATACGCGCGCGATCGTCTGCAGAGCCGTTCGCCGACCGGTGCGCAGAACAAGGACAAGGTTGCCGACCCGATCATCGTCCACCCTGACGTACGTCGCATGCTGCTGACCATGAAAGCCTCGAACGAGGGCGGTCGCGCCTTCTCGACCTACGTGGCAATGCAGCTCGACACCGCCAAGTTCAGCGAAGACGCCACCACCCGCAAGCGCGCAGAAGATCTGGTCGCGTTGCTGACCCCGGTGGCCAAGGCATTCCTCACCGACCTGGGCCTGGAAACCACCGTCCACGGCCAGCAGATTTTCGGCGGCCACGGTTACATCCGCGAGTGGGGTCAGGAGCAACTGGTGCGTGACGTGCGTATCACCCAGATCTACGAAGGCACCAACGGCATTCAGGCCCTGGACCTGGTCGGGCGCAAGATCGTCGGCAGCGGCGGCGCGTTCTACAAGCTGTTCGCTGACGAGATCCGCCACTTCACCGCAACAGCCAGCGCTGACCTCAGCGAATTCACCAAGCCGCTGAACGATGCCGTCAGCACCCTCGACGAGCTGACAGCGTGGCTGCTGGATCGGGCGAAAACCAATCCGAACGAAATCGGCGCGGCTTCGGTCGAATATTTGCAAGCGTTCGGCTACACCGCTTATGCCTACATGTGGGCACTGATGGCGAAAGCCGCGCTGGGCAAAGAAGCGCAGGACGATTTTTACGCCAGCAAACTGGGCACCGCGCGCTTCTATTTCGCCCGTCTGCTGCCGCGTATCCACTCGCTGAGCGCATCGGTGAAGGCCGGCAGCGAGTCGCTGTTCCTGCTGAGTGCTGAGCAGTTCTGATGATGTAACGTCATGTAAGCATTCTCTTACATGACGTGCTGCTGTTCTCCCATAGGCGTAGATTGGATCCACAGCTAATCTACAACTCATGGACGTCGCGCAGGAAGCGCAAAGCAACAACACGGACACGTAGGATTCTGCCAGGGTGGCGGAGTGAAATGGATGTCAGGGAAACAGTCTGCAAAGCCCCGCTTCGGCGGGGTTTTCTTTTGCCTGAAGAAAAGTTCTCAGGGCAGCGGATCCAGTGGCAGCGCGGCTTTCAGCGGTTTGTCTTCACGCTGGATCACCTCTTCCAGCAACGTGCGCAGCAACGCCAGAGACGCCTGCTGGCGCTGCACATCGCGACACACCAGGCCAACCTGCAGGGGCACCCGTGGCTCGCTCAGCGGCTTCCACAGCAGATCCTGATCGTCGTATTCCCTCTGTGAGCGCCCGGGCAGCACGGTCGCCAGTTTGGTATGCGGCAAACTGTCGAGAATCCCCAGCATATTGTTCAGCTCAGCCTGCACCTGCGGGCGTCGCCCTAGGCTGGTCAGTTGTGCCTGCCAGATCTGCCGGATCTGAAACTCTTCGCCCAGCAGCAACATCGGCAATTCCGCTGCCTGTCGCATCGAGACCTTCTTGAATTCACGCAGCGGATGATCCGCCGGGATCACCAACGTCAGCTCATCTTCATACAGCATCACGCCATGCAGCCCGGGTTGTCGCGGTGGCAGGTAGCTGATGCCGATATCCAGCGAGCCGTTGAGCAGGCGGCGCTCGATCTCCAGACCGGTCAGCTCGTAAATCTGCACCACCAGATGCGGCTGCGCCTTTCGCACCCGCTCGAGCATTTGCGGGACGAGGCTGGTGTGTACGGTTTGCAGTACGCCGATCGCCAAGGTGCGCAAAGCCTGGCCCTTGAAATTGCCCAATGCCTCGCGCGCGCGCTGCAATCCATCGAGCAGTGGCAGGGCGTGGTTGTACAGGGTGTGCGCGGCGAGGGTCGGTAGCAGGCGTTTGCTGCTGCGTTCGAACAGGGTGACGTCGAGGTTCTGCTCGAGCTGGCGGATCTGTTGCGAGAGTGCCGGTTGCGAGATCGACAGGCGCTCAGCGGCCCGGCCCACATGGCCTTCTTCGTAGACCGCGACGAAATAACGCAGTTGTTTGAAATCCATAAGTAATGCTTATCGAAAATGCTGGTAAATCGAAATGGCCCGAAGCCCGCTGTGAGCCTAGTCTAACCGCAATCACAAGGCTTACAGGGCCAAAGAGCGCGATGAATAGCGTTTGCTTCGACAGTGTTTGCATAGGCAGTTCAAAAAACCTCAAACGAGGTTTTTTTCAATGAATCTGTTCAGTTTGCGGCGCCAGGCGCCGAGTCTTGATGACCTTGCGTTCGAGATCCATCCCGCCGGGGCAGGCGACAGTCTGAATGCCGAGCGCTTGATGCCCAGCGTCGAGCGCCCGCTGCAGGTGTTCGTTCGTGGTCAGGGTTCCTGGCTGTGGGACGGTCATGATCGCGCCTACCTCGACTTCTCCCAGGCCGGCGGTGCCAACAGTCTGGGGCACAGCCCCTCGGCGCTGGTCAAAGCGATTGCCAGTCAGGCGCAGGCACTGATCAATCCCGGTTTCAATCTGCACAATCGCGGCATGCTCAACCTTGCCGAACGTTTGTGTGCCAGCACTTCCAGCGACCAGGCTTACTTGCTCAACAGTGGCAGCGAGGCCTGTGAAGCGGCAATCAAACTGGCGCGCAAATGGGGCCAGCTGCATCGTGGTGGGGCGTCGCGAATCATCGTGGCGAAGCAAGGTTGTCACGGCCGTAGTCTGGCGACGATTTCCGCATCAGACAGTTGCAACCTGCACAACCGTTTCGCTCCGCTGCTGCCAGGTTTCGATCTGGTGCCATTCAACGACCTGCCGGCGCTGCACGCGGCTGTCGATGCGCAAACCGTGGCGATCATGCTTGAGCCGATTCAGAGCGATGCCGGGGTTATTCCGGCCACTGAGCATTACCTCAAAGGCGTTGAACGGCTGTGCCGCGAACTGGGCATTCTGCTGATCCTCGACGAAGTGCAGACCGGTATCGGCCGCTGTGGCACTTTGCTCGCCGAGCAGTCTTACGGTGTGCGCGCCGATATTGTCGTACTCGGCAAGGGCCTGGGTGGTGGTGTGCCGCTGGCAGCGCTGCTGGCCCGAGGCAAGGCCTGCTGCTTTGATGCCGGGGAACTGGGCGGCACTCATCACGGCAACGCACTGATGACCGCGGCCGGTCTGGTGGTGCTCGACAGCGTGCAGGACCGGGCCTTTCTCGAACAGGTCAAAGACCACGGTCAGCACTTGCGCGAGGGACTCGCGCGTCTGGCGCACCGTTACGGCCATGGCGAACTGCGTGGTCAAGGCCTGTTCTGGGGATTGAGCCTGTCAGAGGATTGCGCCGATGCCGTAGTCAGTGCCGCCCTGCATGAAGGCCTGCTGCTCAATGCGCCGCAAGCCGATTGCCTGCGTTTCACCCCGGCACTCACCGTCAGCAAGGCCAACATCGACGAAATGCTCCTGCGCCTGGCCCGCGCCTTCTCGCGGGTGCGCACCGCGCAACTGCAATGCCGCAAAGGGATTGCCGTCTGAACTGAAGTTTCCTGCCCGATTTCAAGAACCGTCTCGCGGTATAACGCACGCCTCACGCCTGATTCTTTTGGCGTGGGGCGTTTTTTTATGCCCGATAGTGGCGATCAAATGGCGTTTGCACTGAACCCTGACGAACGGCGCAGGTCGATTAGCTTGTATGGCTCAAGTGAGCCAACCCCCAATCAGGAGCTGACCCATGGACTTCATTCGTATCATCATCGCCATTCTGTTACCGCCACTGGGTGTGTTTCTGCAGGTCGGGTTCGGCGGGGCGTTCTGGCTGAACATTCTGCTGACGCTGTGTGGTTATATCCCGGGGATCGTGCATGCGGTGTACATCATCGCCAAGCGCTGAGTTCAGCGGCGCGAGATAGATTGCTATCGCGGGCAAGCCCGCTCCCACAGTGTTTTCGGTAGGTCACACATTTTGTGTACACCAAAGAACCTGTGGGAGCGGGCTTGCCCGCGATGGGGGCGGCGCCATTTTGAAAGAAGTGCGGTATTCAGTCCGCCAACCCCATCGCCCGCCGATAAAACGTCCACTCCTGCTCCAGCGCATGTGCCTGATTCACCGCCCGGCGAAAGCCATGGCGCTCCTCGGCGTAGTAATGCGCCTCGACCGGGATGCCATTGCGTTCCAGCGCCGTGACCATGTCGCGGGTCTGTTGCGGCACCACCACGGCATCCAGTTCACCCTGAAAGAAGATCACCGGCACCCGGATGTTGTTCGCGTGTAGCAAAGGTGTGCGTGCGGCGTAGCGCTCGACGTCCTGCTGGGGATCGCCGATCAGCCAGTCGAGATAATCGCCTTCAAATTTGTGCGTCGCCCGGGCCAGTGCCACCGGGTCGCTGACGCCGTAGAGGCTGGCGCCGGCGCGGAACACCTGATGAAACGCCAGCGCACACAACGTGGTGTAACCCCCGGCGCTGCCGCCGCGGATAAACGCGTGCTCGCCGTTGATCAGACCTTGTCTGGCCAGATACGCCACCACCGCGCAGGCGTCCTCGACGTCCACCTCGCCCCAGCTCAGATGCAACGCTTGACGGTATTCGCGGCCATAACCGCTACTGCCGCGGTAGTTGAGGTCGGCGACAGCAAAACCGCGTTGCGTCCAGTACTGGATGCGCGGGTCGAGCATCGGGTAGCAGGCCGAGGTCGGGCCGCCGTGGATGAACACCACCAGTGGTGGCTGCGTTTCGTCGTTCATCGCCGGATAAAAGAAACCGTGGGCCTCCCCGCTGCCGCTCGGGTAGCGCAAGGTCTGCGGCCGGCTGATGCGCTCCGCTGGCAGTGGCGCAATACCACCGGCCAGCACATTCACTTCGCGGCTGGAGCGATCAATGGCTATCACCGCCGAGGGGCTGATTGGCGAGGCGGCGATGCAATAGATGAGTTGCTGATCCAGCGCCAGGTGCCGGAAACGACTGTAGTCGCCGGTGAAGTCGTCGCCGTCGAGCGCCAGGCGACCAAAACCGCCCTCGGTCCAGCTCGCCAGAAACGAATCGCCCACCGGCAACCAGGTGCAGCCACCCAGTTGCCAAGGGGCGGGCGCATGATCGGCCTCGGCGCAGGGCAGCCGCTGCAAACCGTCAGACGTTTCACCCCACGGCTGCCAGAAACCGCCGCGATCGGTCAGGCAGTACAAGCGATTTTCAGTGTCGAATCGCGGTTGCTGGATCGACTCTTCAAGGTCAGCTCCCGCCAGGCAACGCGTTGCGCCAAAGCCACCCTCAGCCAGACGCTCGGCGACCATCAATCGCGTACACGTCCATGGCTGATGTGGTCGGCTCCACTCGATCCACGCCAAACGTCGGCCATCCGGGCTGATGGTGGGTGCAGCATAGAAATCCGCACCTTCAGTCAGCAAATGCCGGGTGCCGTCAGCCAGATCAATGGCGACGAGTCGATGCTGATCTTGCTGCTCCTCAACCGCCAGTACCTGGCCGAAAGCACAATGCAGATCGCCATAACGACACTCGCCAGAAGTCAGCACCTCGGGCGCGCCATCCAGCGTCTGCCGATACAACTGCTGATCCGCCTCATTGACGAAAACCACCCCGTCCGGCGTCAGACAAAACGCGCCACCGCCGTATTCGTACACCCGGCTACGCACGCTGAAGCCATTCGGCGTCAGACATTTCGCCACGCCGTCGCGCCAGTGCCAGATCCGGCACGCGGCGTCTTCGGGGCGATATTCATTCCAGAACAAACCGTGAATGCCAAGTTGCAGTTCGGCGAAATCCATTCCGGCGGCGACGGCCTGGGTGGCGCTGAAAGGCTCAGCCCTTGGCGATGAGGCGTGAGTTTCGTTCATTACGGAAGGCCAGTTGTTCGATGGTCTGGGTGGCGGTCTCGGCTTCTTCGCGGGCCTTGAGAATCACGCCGTGATGTTCGGACTTGCTGCACACCGGATCGGCGTTACTCGCGTCCCCCGTGAGCATGAACGCCTGACAGCGGCAGCCGCCGAAGTCCTGTTCCTTCTCGTCGCAGGAGCGGCACGGCTCGGGCATCCAGTCATAGCCGCGAAAGCGGTTGAAGCCGAACGAGTCGTACCAGATGTGCTGCATGCTGTGGTCGCGCACGTTGGGAAATTGCACCGGCAGCTGTCGGGCGCCATGACAGGGCAGGGCGGTGCCGTCCGGAGTCACCGTCAGAAAGACGCTGCCCCAGCCGTTCATGCAGGCTTTCGGGCGTTCTTCGTAGTAATCCGGGGTGACGAAAATCAACTTGCAGGGATGTCCTTCGGCTTCCAGTTTGGCGCGGTATTCGTTGGTGATGCGTTCGGCACGCACCAGTTGTTCCTTGGTCGGCAGCAGGCCGACACGGTTGAGCTGGGCCCAGCCGTAGAACTGGCAGGTGGCGAGCTCGACGAAGTCCGCTTCGAGCGCGATGCACAGCTCGATAATGCGGTCGATCTTGTCGATGTTGTGCCGATGGGTGACAAAGTTCAGCACCATCGGATAGCCGTGGGCCTTCACCGCGCGAGCCATTTCCAGCTTCTGCGCGAAAGCCTTTTTCGAGCCGGCGAGCAGGTTGTTCACCTGCTCGTCGCTGGCCTGGAAACTGATCTGGATGTGATCGAGACCGGCCTTCTTGAAGTCACTGATCTTCTGCTCGGTCAGGCCGATGCCCGAGGTAATCAGGTTGGTGTAGAAACCCAGCTGCCGCGCTTCACGAATCAGCTCGGCAAGATCCTGGCGCACCAGTGGCTCACCACCGGAAAACCCCAATTGCGCGGCGCCCATCTCCCGCGCTTCGCGGAACACCTTGATCCACTGCTCGGTGCTCAGCTCTTTGCCCTGCTCGGCGAAATCCAGTGGATTGGAACAGTACGGGCATTGCAGCGGGCAGCGGTAGGTCAGCTCGGCGAGCAGCCACAGCGGCAGGCCGACCTCGGGCCTGGACGGCACATCAGTCAAGGGTGATCCAGTGTTGCGCACGGGCAACCTCCATGAATTGCTCGATGTCGTCACCGAGTTCGGGCACGCCGGGGAACTGCTCATCGAGTTTGGCGATGATCGCCGCGACATCACGCTCACCGTCGATCAAACCGCCGATCAGCGCGGCGCTGTCGTTGAGCTTGATCATGCCCTCGGGGTAGAGCAGCACGTGGCCTTTTTGCGCCGGTTCGTACTGGAAGCGGTAGCCGGGACGCCAGGTCGGGATCTTGCTGCGATCGAAACTCATAAGGTGATTCCTTTGTGCCAGACCCGTTGTTCGGTGACGCTGTGGTACGGCGGGCGGTTCAGTTCGTAAGCCATGCTCATGGCATCGAGCATGCTCCAAAGAATGTCCAGTTTGAACTGGAGAATTTCCAGCATGCGCTCCTGACCCTCGCGGGTCTTGTAGTGCTCGAGCGTGATCGCCAGACCATGCTCGACATCGCGCCGCGCCTGACCGAGGCGGGTGCGGAAATATTCGTAACCGGCCGGGTCGATCCACGGGTAATGCTGCGGCCAGCTGTCGAGGCGCGACTGGTGGATCTGCGGCGCGAACAGCTCGGTCAACGAGCTGCTGGCGGCTTCCTGCCAACTGGCGCGGCGGGCGAAGTTGACGTAGGCATCGACAGCGAAACGCACGCCGGGCAGCACCAGCTCCTGGGAGCGCAACTGATCCGGATCGAGGCCGACCGCTTGCCCGAGACGCAGCCAGGCTTCAATCCCGCCGTCTTCACCGGGGGCGCCGTCGTGGTCGAGCAGGCGTTGAATCCACTCGCGACGGATCTCGCGATCCGGGCAATTGGCGAGGATCGCCGCGTCTTTCAGGGGGATGTTCACCTGATAGTAAAAGCGGTTGGCGACCCAGCCCTGAATCTGCTCGCGGGTGGCACGCCCTTCGTACATCGCCACGTGGTACGGGTGGTAGATGTGGTAGTAGGCGCCTTTGGCGCGCAGTGCGGCTTCGAATTCGGTGGGGGACAGCGGGGTGTCGGTCATTGCGGTTCTCCGGGGAACAACCGTTAAAATCTTGGGTGTCTGGTCGGACGTCATCGCTGGCAAGCCAGCTCCCACAGTTTTTGTGTACACCACAGAACACTGTGGGAGCTGGCTTGCCAGCGATGGGGCCATCCGCTACAGCACAATACTCATGCCATCGAACGCCACTTCAACATTACGCCGCGCGAGCTCCGCGCGCTCCGGCGAATCCTCATCGAGAATCGGGTTGGTGTTGTTGATGTGGATAAGCACCTTGCGTTGCTCAGGCAACTGCTCCAGCACTTCGAGCATGCCGCCGGGGCCGTTCTGCGCCAAGTGGCCCATTTCACGACCGGTGCGGGTGCCGACGCCACGGCGCTGCATTTCATCGTCATCCCACAGCGTGCCGTCCACCAGCAGGCAGTCGCTGCCGGCCATGATTTCCAGCAGCGGCGCGTCGACCTTGCCCAGGCCCGGTGCATAGAACAGTTTGCCGCCGGTGTTGAGGTCTTCGACGATCAGGCCGATGTTGTCGCCCGGGTGCGGGTCGAAACGGTGCGGCGAATACGGCGGTGCGGCGCTGCGCAACGGCAGCGGAGTGAAGCGCAGGTTCGGGCAGGCAGCGACGGTGAAGCTCTGGTCGAGTTCGATGCGGTTCCAGTTCAACCCGCCGTTCCAGTGGGTGAGCATCTTGAACAGCGGGAAACCGGTGCTCAAATCCTCGTGAACCATGTCTGTGCACCAGACCTGATGCGGGCAGCCTTCGCGCAGGCTGAGCAGGCCGGTGGTGTGGTCGATCTGGCTGTCCATCAGGATGATCGCGCTGATGCCGGTGTCACGCAGGGCACGGCCCGGTTGCATCGGGGCAAAGCTCTGCAGCTGCGCGCGGATGTCCGGCGAGGCGTTGCACAGCACCCAGTTCACGCCGTCGTCGGAAATCGCGATGGACGACTGGGTGCGGGCCTTGGCATTCAGGCTGCCGTCGCGAAAGCCTGCGCAATTGACGCAGTTGCAGTTCCACTGCGGAAATCCGCCACCGGCGGCCGAACCCAGAATCTGGACGAACATGAACGCTCCCATCTTTCAACGCTGAAAATAAAACGCCCCGGCGAGCCGAGGCGTTGCACTGCAAGTCTGCGTAGGCAGAACTCAGCGGCTGGCGAAGTACATGGTGACTTCGAAGCCGATACGCAGGTCGGTGTAAGCCGGTTTTGTCCAGGACATGGGTGTCTCCTTCAGGGTGGGTGGGATAGCGCTGTCCATAGTTATAGTCCACGGCAGCGCAGGGATGTTCCAAATAGTTAGGCTGCTATGTTACTCAAAATTTCAACGGTATTGCCCGTGAATCTTTGAGAAAGCTCCTTGCAGCCTTGGTAATGATCATTTGGTCGCTTGCCACGGTGCGCCGGGTGACGATTCGCTGGCCAGGCAGCGCCAGCCGCCCTCGGCGTTGAGCAACCGCCGCGCTGCCGCCAGCAATGTCGAGCGTTGCAGTTGACCAATGGCCGTGTGCAGTTGTCCCAGATAATCCGACGAGTGGCCCGCGAGTCTGGCCTGCCACAACAATTCGGCGGCGTCTTTGCCGGACAGCTGACGCTCATCGAACTGATCGGCGAGTGACTGGCGTTGTTGGGTGAAATGCACTTCGTCGAGGTTTTCGATCAGCGCAGGAATGTTTTTGAGGAACTGCTGAATATGACCGAGCAGCTCAACGGGCGCAGTCTCTGGCGACTGCACACCGAACAGCAATCCACTCTGACCATGTACCTGCCGCAAGGCACTGAACACCGCGTAGCCCAATTGCAATTCGACGCGCAGGCGCTGATAGAACGGGGTCTGGCACAGCTGCGCGAGCAGTCGCCAGGCGGCTTCGTCAGCGATTTCGTGGTCTGCGGTCGGGCAGAACAGCAGCAGCGCATGCTCGCTGGAGGCGGTGTCGATGTGGCTCCACACATGTTGCGCATTGATCGTCGGCACTGTCGGCAGTTGATTGTCCGGTGTGCCGGGGATGCGGCTCAGGGCCAGACCCATGGCCGATTGAGTTTTTGCGTTGAGACCAAGCGCCAGTCCGTCCCAGCGCGACGTTGTCCACACCTGTTTGGCGTCGTTCGACTCGACGGCCGATGGCAGGCAATGTTCAGGCAACGCCTTGAGCAACTGACGGATCGGTATCAACGGCGCTTCCGGCCCAGCGTTGGCTGAATCGGCGTCGATTTGCGTCAGACATTTCAGTGCGTGTTCCAGGACACCGGGCATCGGCTCCTGCAGTCCCGTCAGTTTCAGCAGCCACTGAGTGCCGGTGGCACTGAACGCGATTTCGACGCCGGCTTGCCGTGCATCTTCCTGAGTTTCCTGCAGACTGCGTTGCAGCTTGCTTTGCAGATCGACGCCAGCCTGCGCTGCGGTTTGCCAACGCAAGTAGATCGCACCGTGATCAGTGTAGTCCGGCAGCGCCTGACTGAACTGCATCGGTGAACGCTCACGCCGCCCGCGCGAGCGATCCTGAGCGAAAGTGCGCAATCCACGATGGGCGCTGGTCTGGCCGCGGATCAGCCCGGCGTTGGCCAGCGGTTCGCTGGAACCGAGGAAAGGGTTGGCGGCAGGCCGATGCCAATGCGCGCTGAAGTTATCCACAACGCCGATGTCGCGCAGGATGTGTTTGAGGGCGGCCACGCCGTTTTCCGACAAGCCGTGTTCAAGTTGTTCGCTGTCGCGGCGCGCCAGTAGCAGTGCGCCACTGACTTGCTGTTGACGTTCCAGCAATTTGGCGTATTCCTCGCGTAGCGCTGCCCAGTCCTGTTGCGCGGCGAAGAAGCCCAACCAGTCCAGTAGATGTTCACGAATGGCGCTGAGGGAGTCGGCGGGGGCGGTGAATTGCAGGTGCAGCAACGCTTGCCCGGCGAACTGATACAGCGGCACCGCTTTCAAACCGTCCGCGAGGCGTTGTTGCTGCAAATGGGCGAGCAAACCGCCGGGCTTGGCGCTGTTCAGCCAATGGCAGAGAAACGCCAGTGCTTCGGCGGACGAGTCGGGCAGCGCTTCGAAAGCGAACAGCAGATGGCTGCTTCGCTCGCCGACCTGTTGATAACTGTTCACCGCCAATGGCACGGTCGCTGCCTGTTCGAGCTTATCCCCAACCGGCAGCGCGCCGGCAAACTGCTGCGCCAGTACGCGCAATGCTTCAATGCTCTGCGGTCCGACCAGGCTCAGCGTCATTTGCCCGCTGCGATAAAACTGCCGGTGGAAATCCTTCAGCGCCTGTTGAAACGCTGGTAACTCAACTTTCAGGCTGTCGCGATTCCCCGCATGAAACCCGCGCAACGGATGCGTGGCGGGCAACCCTTCGTACAACGCCAATTCCTGCAGGGCCGTGGGATCTTGCGACCACGCGACAAATTCCGCGTCCAGCACTTCCCGTTCGCGCAACTGATCGTCCGGATTCATACGCGGATGGGCGAGCATGTCTGACAGACGCTCAAGCCCGGCACTGAAGGCGGAGGTCGGCAGTTCGAAAAAGAAATCGGTGGTGCGTTCTCGGGTGCTGGCATTCACCTGCCCACCGTGACTTTGCACGTAGGCCATCAGCGCCTGACTCGCAGGAAATCGCTCGGTACCGAGAAACAGCAAATGCTCGAGAAAATGCGCCAGTCCCGGCCACTCCAGCGGCACGTCATGACTACCGGCGGCCACCCGCAATGCAGCGGCACTGCGCTTCAAACCGGGCACCTGACGCAGGGTCACGCGCAAGCCGTTGGCCAGGGTTTCAGTGTGGGGGCGGGTGTGAGTCGGCGCAGGCATGGGCACTTCCAGAACAGTGAAGTGCCCATGCTAGCGGATTGCGTGGGGTCAGCGCTTGTCCAACGCATGGTAAAGCTCGGGGCGACGGTCGTTGAGGTAGCGGTTGGCGGCGCGGGAATCGGCCATCAATTGCCGATCCAGCTCACCGACGATCAACGCTTCATCGAGGCCGGCCTGGGCGATACGGCTGCCGTCCGGCGCAGCGATGCTGCTTTGCCCGCAATAGTGGATCTCGCCTTCCTGTCCGCAGTAATTGGCGTACGCCACGTAGCATTGGTTTTCGAAGGCGCGGGAACGCACGGTGACGTCGGCGACGAAATCGAACGGAATCATGTTCGCCGTCGGTACCAGAATCAGCTCGGCACCGGCCAACGCCAAACGCCGCGCATTCTCCGGAAACTCCAGGTCGTAGCAGATCAGGAAACCGATTTTCCAGCCGTCGAGTTCGACGATGGGAAAATCATCATCCCCCGGGCTGAACATCGACCGATCCAGATCACCGAACAGGTGAGTCTTGCGGTAATTGCACAGGCGCTCGCCGTGCGCGTCGATCAATTGCACGGCGTTGTAGATCTGCCCGTCGGCCGTGCGCTCGGGGTATCCGTAAGCGATCGCCAGCCCGGCGGCTTTGGCGATTCGACCGATCTGTTGCGCCCATTCACCGTTGTAGACCTCGGCCAGCGTACTGACTGCCTCGGCGCCGATGTTGTAGCCGGTCAGAAACATTTCCGGCAGCACCAGCAGGTCGGCACCCTTGGCCTCCATCGCCAGTTGCTGCAGGCGATGCAGGTTGGCGGCGGGGTCCAGGGGCAGCGGTGGACATTGGTAAAGGGCTACACGCATCAGGGATTCCTCTTACTCGGGCAGGGCGATAGGGCCGATGTCTTTGAACACATCACCCGGGCCCGGGTTCTCTTTATGTGTCGAACCGCCGAAGTGTTTCATGATGCCCCACACCGCGTTGAGTGAAGTCTGCACCGCGCCTTCGACCCACGCCGGTGTCCACGACACATCGTCGCCGGCGATGAAAATCCCGCGCTGCTCCGCTGGCATGTCGTCCTGCATGAAGTGCGCGTACATCCGCTGGTTATAGCGATAGTGGCCGGGCAGGGCGCCTTTGAATGCGCCGAGGAAGTACGGATCGGCTTCCCACGACACGGTGATCGGATCGCCGATGATCCGCGCGGCGATATCGACTTTCGGGTAGATCTTCTTCAGCGCGTTCAACGCCAGCTCTACGCGTTTTTCAACAGGATGCGGGAGCATTTTCAGCGCGTCGCTCATCCACGAATACGACAGGCAGATCACGCCCGGCTTGTCGTCACCGTTGTCGAACAAATAGGTGCCGCGAGTCAGGCGATCGGTGAGGGTCATGCTCATCAGATCGCGACCGGTTTCCGGGTCCTTGTCCTTCCAGAACGGGCGGTCGACCATGACGAAGGTCTTCGACGACTGCATGTAGCGCGTGCGATCCAGTGCCATCCACATCTTCTGCGAGAACAGGGTTTCGTCGCATTCGATCTGGGTGGTCAGCAGCCAGCTCTGGCAGGTGGTCAGCACGGCGGCGTATTCGCGGGTGTCGCCGTTGTTGTCGGTGACGGCGAAACGGCCGTCCGGCGCGTGGGCGATTTTCTTCACGCCGGAACGCGGCGCGCCACGGTGCAGGGATTTCAGACTGGTGCCTTGTGGCCAGTGCACGCAGCGCTCCGGTACGTGCCGCCAGATGCCCTGCGGCACTTGCTCCACACCGCCGACCACCAGGTGCTGGTGATCGTCACAGTTGGTCATCACCACGCGGAAAATTTCCAGCATCGAGTTGGGGAAGTCCGAATCCCAGCCGCCGGTACCGAAACCGACTTGACCGAACACTTCGCGGTGATGAAACGACAGTTTGGCGAAGGCCTTGGAGGTGGCCACGAAGTCGTAGAACGTGCGGTCGTCCCACAGCGGCACGAGTTTGTTCCACAGTTCTTTGAGGCGTGGCACATCGCGGTCACGGATGGCTTGCTGGATATCGGCGAACTGCGAGCCCGCCTCCAGCGCATCCGCCCAGGCGTCAGCCACTTCCTGAAACAGGGCAGGAAGATCCTTCAGGCTTTGTGCGTAATGGGTTTTACCTTCCAGGTCGATCACCGTGCTGCCGGAGGCTGGCGTCAGCGGGTTCGGGAACGGTTTGGTCTCAAGGCCAAGCTTGTCGACGTAGTGGTAGAACGCCGTGGAGGACACCGGGAAACGCATGCCGCCCAGTTCCGCAACGATGCCGTCGGTACCGTTGAACGCCTGCGAACGCAGGCGTCCACCGAGCTTCGAAGCTTCGTATACCACCGGTTTCAGGCCGAGCTTCATCAGCTCGTACGCGGCCACCAGACCAGCGATACCGGCGCCGACAATTGCCACTTCAGCGCCATGGTGGTGTTCAGGAATACTGCCGAGACCGGCCGGGTGTTCGATCCAGTCGTCAAACGCGAACGGAAAGTCCGGGCCGAAAATGGTGACGGGTTTCTTGCCGTCTGCAGGATGGCGATTGTTCTTGTTCATGGCTGACCCTGTTGGCGACCCGACGCAGGACGCGCGTCTGAGTATAGGAAAAGATGCCAGCCATTCTAGGGAGCGTGGAACACGTTAATAAGACGCAATGTGTCGTCGTTTTGCCATTTAACTGATCAATATGACGATGGGTGACTGCATATCGACCAGATGTAGAAGCGAACCTGCTCGCGAAGAGTCCCTCTCAGCCAACACATTTAAACCGGCTGCCCCCGATCGATCTTGCTACTCAAAATGATCGACGTTGTCGTCTTATCCACCCCATCCACACTGCCAATCTGATCCAGCAACTGATCCAGCTGCTCCGGCGAGTCGGTGCGCAACCACGCCACATAATCAAATTCGCCACTCACCGCACACAACTGCTGCACCTGCGCCATCGCGCTCAACCGGCGCAACACTTCCTTGCCGGAACGCGGCTGTACCTTGATCCCGACATACGCCTGCAACCCGCCATCGACCACGCGCTGCCCCAGACGCACGCCATAACCGGTGATCACCTTGGCCTTCTCCAGCCGCGCCAACCGCGAAGTCACGGTGGTGCGCGCAATGCCCAGTTGCCGGGCAAGCATCGCCACGCTTTCGCGGGCGTTGATCTGCAGGGCGGCGATCAGCTGGCGGTCGATTTCGTCGAGGGCGGGGGGGCGGGTGTCGGGCAAAGGGGCGGCTCCATGACTGTCGAGTGCGGATGAGTTCGCATGTTACAGGCACTATCTGCGACACGCTGCTGACGATGACTGAGCACGTCACTTATGCGTGGAGGCAATCGTTTCGCCAAAACAAACATCAAATATTTGGTTTGACTTGCCGGGCCTATTTATCAAGAATGCCAACAAGAGCGCGAAATCTGCTGCCTTGCAGGGCTTTAGCGGACGTAGGTACCTCAGCGATGCTGCAACATCGGTGTAAGGTGAGACCTCTTCATCCCATTTCCTGAGGATGCAAATATCAGGATTCAAATATCAAGGGCAGCCAACTGGCTGCCCTTTTCTTTGTCTTCAAGAATGTACCGCTTGTACAAAAGATCGCCTTGGCGGTGCTTGTTCATTGCTCTTGACGGAGCGTGCATGAAATTCCAGAGGACGTGCCCGTTCCGCACATCGACCACGACGAGCATGTCGTTTTTTGCCTCATAGGCGTTGATGAATGCCAATCGGAATCCGCCATTATCGTAGAGGACTTTCCATACTTCGAAAGGTCCCGCCAGCGTGTCGATGGCATGTCGAACATAGCGTTCTCGGGAGTCTGGACGTTTCTCGACGATATGGGCCAGTTTGTCTCGCATGACTGCAACGTTTCCAATAGGCGTGAGGATAGTAACGGCCAGTACGGAATCGTCGACGAACCCAAAGTGATTCAGAAGGATTTTGAGAGCACCTTCGGCGTCGTCAGCCCTTTTTACTTCTTCGATTGCGGCTGACCGAATTTCTCTTGGCAATGTTCTTAGATCTGGCAGAGCAAGGTCGATCCAGGTTGGTTGGTCGGCTGCTTCCTTTATCAGTGGCGCAGCATTCACAAGCATAAAAACAATCCTGGACGGGCAGTGGCGTCCGGAGATTACTTGTCTGGGGAAACAGTCAACAAGGCGCGGGGAGGGGAGAAAAAACAGCTTCGGAACATTCCTACAGCCTTCGGGGAAGTCTTCCGAACATTGCGCTCGCAAAGATTGTCCCCCCCCAACCGATCGCCCAAGAAAAAGCCGCGCAAGTAGCGCGGCTTTCAAATGTGGTGGGCCTACACGGACTCGAACCGTGGACCAAAGGATTATGAGTCCTCTGCTCTAACCAACTGAGCTATAGGCCCTCAGTAGGTCGCGGATTATAACGACGGTTTCTCGGCTGTGCTATCCGAATAATCCGATACGGTTACACGAAGAAACGTTGCGGCGAATTCTTCCGGGGGCAGTGGCAGGCTGACGATGTAGCCCTGAATCTGTTCGCAGCCCTCAGCCGCCAGAAATTGCTGTTGCGCCTGGGTTTCCACGCCCTCGGCAATCACGGTGAATTGCATGCTCCGGCCCAGGGCGATGATCGCGCGGACGATCGCCGCGTCGTGCGGGTCGTCGGGCAGTCCGCGAACAAAAGACTGGTCGATCTTGAGGATGTCCAGCGGCAGGCGTTTGAGGTAACTGAGTGATGAATAACCGGTGCCGAAGTCGTCGATCGCCAGTTGTACACCCAGGTGTTTGAGCTGGTGCAGCACCGCCAAGGCCTCTTCGGCCTGACTCATGATGAAGTTTTCGGTAATTTCCAGTTGCAGTAAATCCGGCTGCAAACGGTTGTCCCTGAGCAGTTGTTCGATACGCCCGAGCAGATTCGGCTGGCGCAGTTGCGCACCGGCGAGGTTGACTGACAGCGGGCCGAGGCTGTCGTAGATCTGATTCCACTCGAACATCTGCCGGCAGGCGGTCTCGAGTACCCAATCACCGATCTGCAAGATCATGCCGTTCTCTTCGGCCAGCGGAATGAAGTGCTCGGGCGGCACTTCGCCGAAGGTCGGGTGGCGCCAGCGGATCAGTGCTTCGGCGCCGACCAGGCGATGGTCGTCGAGGCTGATTTTCGGCTGGTAGTAGAGGAACAACTCTTCGCGTTCGATGGCCCGGCGCAGTTCGTGTTCCAGTGCCACGCGTTCGCTGGCTTGGGCGGTGAGGTCGCGGGTGTAGCTTTCGACGCGGTTGCGGCCCTTGGCCTTGGAGCGGTACATCGCGGCGTCGGCGTTTTTCACCAGAGTTGCAACGTCGCAGCCATCCCGTGGGTAGAGGCTGGTGCCGATGCTGGCACTGATGAAAAACTCGTGCTCACCGGCCTGAAACGGTGCGCCAAAGCAGTTGAGCAGTTTGATTGCGATGTTGTCGGCATCACTGGCTTGTTGCAGGCCCGGCAGCAGGATAATGAATTCATCCCCGCCCAGTCGGGCGACGGTGTCGATATCGCGCAATTGCTCCTTCAGGCGTACCGCAATGCCTTTGAGCAACAGGTCGCCAACCGGGTGCCCAAGGCTGTCGTTGATGTGTTTGAAACGGTCGAGATCGAGAAACAGCACGGCGCCCTGACCGCCATTTTCCTGCTGACTGTTCAGCGCGGTGAGCAGGCGACTTTCGAACAGGGTGCGATTCGGCAGGCCGGTGAGGGGGTCGTGGTGCGCTTGATAGTCGAGTTTGGCTTGCGCGTGTTTGAGGCTGGAGATGTCAGCAAACACCGCGACGAAGTGGGTGATGAATTTGTCGCGGTTGCGCACGGCGCTAATGGTCAGCCAGCTCGGGTACAGCTCGCCGTTCTTGCGCCGGTTGGAAATCTCGCCTTGCCAGTGACCCTCGTCGGTCAACTGGTGCCACATCGCCGCGTAAAACGCGCTGTCATGCAGGCCGGAGGCGAGCAGGCGCGGGGTGTGGCCGAGGGCTTCGCTTTCGCTGTAGCCGGTAATTTCGGTGAACGCACGGTTCACCGCGCTGATGTGCTGCTGGGTGTCGGTGATCAGCACGCCCTCGGCGGTGCTCTCGAAAACGGTGGCGGCCTGTTGCAGCTTTTCCTGCATCAGATGGCGTTCGGTGATGTCCCGGGCGATGGTCAGCATACAGTCTTCTTCGCCGATCGGCAGCGGTCGGCTGGACACTTCGCACAGGCGGATCTGCCCGTCGCTGCGGCGGATATGGCAGGTGAAGTCGCGCACGAAGCCGTCGCGGTGCAGCAGGTCGAGCATCTGCTTGCGTTCGTTGAGGTTGACCCAGATCCCCAGGTCCAGCGCCGAGCGATCCACCGACATCGCGCTATTGAATCCGGTGATGCGGCTGAAGCCCTCGTTGACTTCCAGCAGCAAGCCATCGCTCTGACGCGACAGCAGCAAGCCGTCCGGTGAGGCATGAAAAGCCTTGGCGAACTTCTCTTCGGAGGTTTGCAGTTGTTGTTGGGTTTCCTTGAGCTGAGTGATGTCGCGCACCACCACCACCAGCGCTGGAGTGGTGTCGAGGTCGAAGGGTTCGGCGGAGATCAGGCCGGTGAATACCTGACCGTTGTTGCGGCGAAAGGGCATCTCCAGGTTGCGGATGCTACCGGCCTGCAAGCGCTGGAGCAGTCCCGGACCGACTCCGGGAATGCCCCAGATATTGAGTTCCGTGGCGGTCTGGCCTATGACGTCTTCGGCCTTCAGGCCGATCTGTTCCTCAAAGGCTTCGTTGACCTCCAACAGGCAGCCATCGGACAGCCTCGCGATGACCAGAATGTCCGGGCATTGCTGGAACACCGAAGCGAACTTCTGCTCCGACAGCCGCAATGCTTCTTCTGTACGTTTGGTCTCGCTGATGTCGATCATCAGCCCGCGCATCACCGGCTCATGGCCGTGCTCGATCAGGCTGACAATATCGCGCACCCACAGGCAGCGCCCGTCTGCGGTAATCACCCGATAATCGAGGGTGTGATCGCGCCCTTCGCGCACTGCCTCATCGCAGATGGCCTGGGCACGCGTCAGGTCGGCGGGGTGGATGATGTTGCGCCAGAAACCCGGAATCAGCCAGTGCGTCTGTGGATAACCGAGCAGATCCTCGGCATGCGGCGACACATAGCTGTAGGTGAAGTCGCTCATGCGCGCTTCCCAGGCGATGGCCGACAGGCTCTCCACCAGTCCGCGGTAGTGGTATTCGCTGCTGCGCAATTCCTGTTCGAGGTCGACGCGGCGGGCAATTTCCGAACTCAGGCGGCGATTGATGCGAATGACCACAGCCAGGATGATCATCAGCAATAACAGGCCCGGCAGGCCGTAAATCAGCAAATCCGACCAGAATGTCCGATGATCGAGGACATTGCCGACCCAATGTTCCTGAATGCTGCTGATTTCCTCCGGGCTCATGTCCGCCAGGACCTTGTCCAGAATGCCCACCAGCATTTTGTTGTCACGGGGCACGCCCATGGCCAACTGGTAGCGATACGGGGTTTCGCCGCTTACGTATAAACCGTCGAGCTTGAGCTGGCGCAGGCTCCAGACGCTGGAGGCGAGATCGCCGACGACCGCATCTACTTCGTCGGTAGCCAGGGCCTGCAAGGCCGAGCTGACATTGGGCATGGCCACCAGATTCAGGTCCGGATGGTGGGTGCGCAGCAGTTCGTGGGGGGCGTAGTTTTCCACCACGGCGATCTTCAGTCCGTACAGGTCTTCGATTTTGCGCGGTTGCGCGCCGCCGATATGGGCGAGGATCACGATCGGGAAATCGAGATAAGGGCGAGTAAACGACAGATAGTTCTGGCGCTCGGGCGTGGACATGATCCCAGGCAGCAGATCGATCTTGCCGGTTTTCACCTGCGCCAGCACCTCAGTCCAGCTCGACGGCTCGACCGGGGTGAGTTTGACGGCCAGGCGCTGGCGGATCACGTCGATGTAATCAGCGGCCAGACCTTGATAGCGATTCTGTTCATCACGGAACTCGAACGGCGGCCACGAGGCGTCTACACCCAGGCGCAAGTCCGGGTGAGCCGCGAGCCAGCTACGTTCTTCATCGGTCAGAGTCAGCGCGTTAGCCGTTGCGGTCCAGATCATCAGTGACAGCAAGAAAAGCACGGGCGCCAGTCTGGGCATAACCGTCTCGTTAGGGCACGGGATTGATTGTTTCGAGTGTAGACGGGGTATGCGGGGGATGGGCGGTGCGAGGGATTTAATCTGCCGTATAAACAAAACCCCCGGCCTGGGCCGGGGGTTCTGGTATCACTCGTCGAGGAAGGAGCGCAGATGCTCGCTTCGCGTCGGGTGGCGCAGCTTGCGCAGCGCCTTGGCTTCGATCTGACGGATCCGCTCGCGCGTTACGTCAAACTGTTTGCCCACTTCTTCGAGTGTGTGGTCGGTGTTCATGTCGATACCGAAGCGCATGCGCAGTACTTTGGCTTCACGGGCAGTGAGGCCGGACAGCACTTCGCGGGTTGCTTCTTTCAGGCTTTCAACGGTTGCCACATCGATTGGCGACTGCATGGTCGAGTCTTCGATGAAGTCACCCAGATGAGAGTCTTCGTCATCACCGATCGGGGTTTCCATGGAGATCGGCTCTTTAGCGATCTTCAACACCTTGCGGATCTTGTCCTCAGGCATTTCCATGCGTTCGCCCAGTTCTTCCGGAGTCGGTTCACGACCCATTTCCTGCAACATCTGGCGGGAAATACGGTTGAGCTTGTTGATCGTCTCGATCATGTGCACCGGAATACGAATGGTGCGAGCCTGGTCGGCGATCGAGCGAGTGATCGCCTGACGGATCCACCAGGTGGCATAAGTCGAGAACTTGTAACCACGACGGTATTCGAACTTGTCCACCGCTTTCATCAGACCGATGTTGCCTTCCTGGATCAGATCGAGGAATTGCAGGCCGCGGTTGGTGTACTTCTTGGCGATCGAGATCACCAGACGCAAGTTGGCTTCAACCATCTCTTTCTTCGCGCGGCGGGCCTTGGCCTCACCGATCGACATGCGACGGTTGATGTCCTTGATTTCAGCGATGGTCAGACCGGTTTCGGTTTCCAGCGCAATCAGCTTCTGCTGGCAACGGATGATGTCTGGCTGCACGCGACCAATGGCTTCGGCGTATTTGCTCTTGCCTTTGGCCAGGGCGTCGGACCAGCTTTCGTCGACTTCATTGCCCGGGAACTGACGCAGGAAATCGGCGCGTGGCATACGTGCATCACGGACGCACAGTTGCATGATCGCGCGCTCTTGCTGACGCAGGCGATCCAGGGCACTGCGAACACGCTCGACCAAGGCTTCGAATTGCTTCGGCACCAGTTTGATCGGCATGAACAGCTCGGCCAGGGCCAGCAACTCGGCAACGGCGGCCTTGTTGTGACGACCGTGCTTTTTCAGGGCCTTGCGGGTGATTTCCATCTGGTCGGAGACAGCGCCGAAACGCTGCGCTGCGATGACCGGATCCGGACCGCTTTCGGCTTCTTCTTCGTCATCCGAAGCTTCGGCGTCATCGTCGTCGGTATCGTCGTCAGCCTTGGCGGCTTTCGCGTCGATCGGCGGTGGCACTTCGGCAGCAGGCGGCGCAATGCCGTCGTCCGGGTCGATGTAACCGCTCAGAACGTCGGACAGGCGACCACCTTCGGTGGTGACGCGAGTGTACTCGGAGAGAATGTGGTCAACCGTGCCTGGGAAGTGCGCGATAGCGCTCATCACTTCACGGATGCCTTCTTCGATACGCTTGGCGATTTCGATTTCGCCTTCACGAGTCAGAAGCTCGACCGTACCCATTTCACGCATGTACATGCGCACCGGGTCAGTGGTGCGACCGATATCGGTCTCCACCGCGGCCAACGCGGCGGCTGCTTCTTCCGCAGCGGCCTCGTCGGTATCGGCGTCGGCCAACATAAGGGCGTCCGCATCCGGAGCACTCTCGTGTACGGGGATCCCCATGTCGTTAATCATGCGGATGATGTCTTCCACCTGCTCCGGATCTGAAATATCCTCGGGCAGGTGGTCGTTGACCTCGGCGTAAGTCAGATACTTCTGCTCACGACCCAGTTTGATCAACTCAATAATACGAGACTGCTGTTGCGCTTTTCCGGACATAACACCCTATCCACTGAAGGTCTTGGCGGGCAAAAAACAAGCCGAGGATTATACCTGAGCTATGACCTCACGCGCCAGTTGAGGTCGGGTTTGATGCGGAAACATTGCGACTTAATAGGTCGCGCAGTTGATTTTTTTCTTCGGCGCTCAGTTCGCTTTGACGCGCTTTCCTGAGCAACTGTTCCAGATTTCGCTCGCGTTGGCGGGCTGACAAGCTAGTAATGGTGTCGAAAAACTGTTGTTCAAGGTTTTCTCCGTCAATCAGCCACTCCTTTTCCGCCAACGCCTTGAGCAAGCGACCCTGTTCAGTGCCATGCCATCGCGCGATCAACTGAAATGAGTTTAGCTTGGGATTCTTCTGTACGGCTTCGAGCAGCGCCACAAGCAACTGGGCATTGGTCTGATTTTCGTCCGCAATGTGCCCGGCGTCTTCGACGCGTTCGGCCAGTTGCGGGTGGTGCAGCAATGTACGCAGGGCGGTCAGCGTCGGCGACTCGACACCAATCGGCGTGCGTGGGCGCTGTTGATCGCGATCGCCGCCACGCTTGCCGTTCTTGTCCCAGGGTTTCTTGTCCCATTTCTTGCCGCCGGCGCCGGGTTTCTTTGGCGTCCACTCCTGCTGCGGCACATACATGTCCTGTGCCTGCGGCTGATGGTAGTCGCTGTAGTCCGGCATTGCGTCGTAATCGATGCCCGGATCGTAGGCCGGAGGAGCTTCCTGCGGCGCACTTTGCGCGAGCTGGCTGACCGTTTCGCTGCTCAGGCCGGTGATTTCGGTCAGGCGCTGACGCATCAGAATGCGCAAGTTGGCGCCGGGCACTTTGTCGATCAGCGGCGCGGCGAGGGTAGCCATGTGGGCCTTGCCTTCGAGCGAGCGCGGATCGGCTTCCTCGGTCAGTTGCTGGAAGAAATAGTCTGCCAGCGGCTGCGCATGCTGATTGATGCGAGCCTTGAAGGCGTCAGTGCCTTCGGCGCGAACCAGCGTATCCGGGTCTTCGCCTTCGGGCAGAAACAGGAAGCGCGCACGGCGCCCGTCCTGCAGGCACGGCAGTGTCGCTTCCAGTGCGCGCCATGCAGCATTGCGGCCAGCCTGGTCGCCATCGAAGCAGAACAGAACGTTGGGCACGACGCGAAACAGGCGCTTGAGGTGCTCTTCGCTGGTCGCCGTGCCCAAGGTTGCGACGGCATTGCGCAAGCCTTGCTGGGCGAGAGCGATGACGTCCATGTAACCCTCGACGACGATGATTTCGTCGAGGTTGCGGTTGTTCTTGCGTGCTTCGTAGAGGCCGTAGAGTTCCTGGCCTTTATGGAAGACCGGGGTTTCCGGCGAGTTCAGGTATTTCGGCTTGTCGTCACCCAGTACCCGGCCACCGAAAGCGATGATCCGGCCACGGGTATCGCGGATCGGGAACATCACGCGATCGCGGAAGCGGTCATAGCGTTTGCCGGTTTCGGCGTTCTCGATCAGCAGGCCGGCGTCGATCATGGCCTTCTGCTGCAACGTGTCGCTGCTCAAGTGCTTGAACAGATTGTCCCAGCCCGGCGGCGCAAAGCCGAGACCGAAGTCCCGGGCGATCTCGCCGGTCAGACCGCGGCCCTTGAGGTAATCCACCGCAGCCTTGCGCGCCGGATGGCTCTTGAGCGCCTGGCGGTAGAAGTCGGCGGCGGCGGTGAGCAGCGGATACAGCGGCGAGTCGGTTGGCTGCCGCGGTTTGTGCGGGCGGCCGCTTTCTTCGCGGGGGACTTCCATGCCGGCGGCTTTGGCCAGGTCCTCGACAGCCTGGGGGAAATCCAGGTTGTCGTGGTCCATGAGAAAGCCGAGGGCATTGCCGCCGGCGCCGCAGCCGAAGCAGTAATAGAACTGCTTGTCGGGGCTGACGCTGAACGACGGGGTTTTCTCTTTGTGGAACGGGCAGCAGGCGGTGTAGTTCTTGCCGGCCTTTTTCAGTTGCACGCGCGAGCTGACCACGTCGACGATGTCGGTGCGGTTCAGGAGGTCGTCAATAAAGCTCTGGGGAATCAGCCCGGCCATGGCGTTCTCGTCTGCGCTGTAATGAGTCCGATGCGAAGGGCGGCCGGACACAGGTCTTGAGTGAAGCGCACAAAATGGGCGGTTCGACCGGTCGGTGCATATTCGCTGTCGGGAAGTGTATCTGCCGAAAATCCACTGACGTTAGTAACCATCAGTCTTCGACTATTTGAAAGTGTTGCGCTGAATCCGCTGACGGCCGATAAATGGCCTCGGATAGCTCAATAAAGCGGGCACGCATGGAGGTGCCTTGGGCTGATCGTCGTGAGAGGAATCAGTGGGTGTGCTCGTCAGTAGCCTTGAAAGGCTCGTCAGAAAAGACGTGCACCGCTGGCAAAAGAGCCAGGTCTGACGCGTGAAGCAGATTTGTCTCGGTCGCGTGTGCGGCTTCGACGGTGAAGCATCAAGCGTTTTACGCAAATGCCATTAGCCCGGCTGAAGGCCGGGCTTAGGCAAGAAGCTTGCTACGAACGTCTGTGTATTAGTACAGACGAACGGCGCGGCGCTGTTCGCGCTGAACTTTCTTGGCGTGACGCTTAACAGCGGCTGCTGCTTTGCGCTTACGCTCAGAAGTTGGCTTCTCGTAAAATTCGCGGCTACGAACTTCAGCCAGTACACCGGCTTTTTCGCAGGAGCGCTTGAAACGACGCAGAGCTACGTCGAAGGGTTCGTTCTCTTTAACTTTGACGGCTGGCATCCAGAGCTACCTTCATTCATTACCGGGGTCAACATCCTCGCGGCAAAAGAGCACTTGAAGACGTCGGTTTTTAAGGGTTGCGGATGTTAACCCCTCATCGCTCGGAATGCAAAGCCTCTGATCGAAAACCGCTAGTCGGGGCATCGCGTGGCGACTATTATGCGCGCCTTCGAATTCAGCCTAAACAAGGCGCAAACCCATGCTAGTACTGGGATTAGAAACCTCCTGCGACGAAACCGGCGTCGCATTATACGACAGTGAACGCGGCCTGCTGGCCGACGCGCTGTTCAGCCAGATCGACCTGCACCGCGTCTATGGCGGCGTGGTGCCGGAGCTGGCCTCGCGTGACCACGTCAAACGCATGCTGCCCTTGATTCGTCAGGTGTTGGCCGAGGCCGACTGCGTGCCGACCGAGATCGATGCGATCGCCTACACAGCGGGCCCGGGCTTGGTCGGCGCGCTGCTGGTCGGTGCCTCGTGCGCTCAGGCGCTGGCGTTTGCCTGGGGTATTCCGGCACTTGGTGTGCACCACATGGAAGGCCACTTGCTGGCGCCGATGCTGGAGCCCAAACCGCCGGAATTTCCGTTCGTCGCTTTGTTGGTGTCCGGTGGGCACACGCAACTGGTTCAGGTCGATGGCATTGGCCAATACAGCCTGCTTGGCGAGACCCTCGACGATGCCGCCGGTGAAGCGTTCGACAAAACCGCGAAAATGATGGGCCTCAATTATCCGGGCGGGCCGGAAATCGCCAAGCTGGCCGAGAAGGGCGTTGCGGGACGTTTCACCTTCCCGCGTCCGATGTGTGATCGCCCGGGTCTGGATTTCAGCTTCAGTGGCTTGAAGACCTTTGCCCTCAACACCTGGCAGCAATGCGTCAGCGCCGGGGACGACAGCGAGCAAGCCCGTTGCGACATTGCGCTGGCGTTCCAGCAGGCCGTGGTGGAGACTTTGACCATCAAATGCAAGCGGGCCCTGAAACAGGCAGGCATGAAACGTCTGGTGATCGCTGGCGGCGTCAGTGCCAACAAGGCGTTGCGTGTTTCGCTGGAAAAGATGCTCGGCGATATGAAGGGCGATGTGTTTTACGCCCGTCCCGAGTTTTGCACCGACAATGGCGCGATGATCGCGTTTGCCGGTTGTCAGCGTTTGCAGGCCGGTCAGCAGGAAAGTCTGGCGATCAGCGTGCAGGCGCGCTGGCCGATGGAGCAGTTGTCGGCGCTGTAATGTGCGGCGCTCATGGGCGGTATTTAAAAATGCCGTTCGCGCCCGGCAAACAGGTCGCGTAGATTGCCGCGGTGGCGCCAGACGATCAGAAGCGTCAGCGCGCTCATCGGCAGCAGCGCCTCCGGCTCTTGCCATGCAAGTAGGGGCAAGGTCAGTGGCGTGGCGATCAGCGCCGCCAGCGAGCTGGTACGGGTCAGGTAGAACGTCAGCAGCCAGGCGCACACCGCCAGCAGCGCGGCGGGTGGATACAGGCCCAGCAGCATGCCGGCAGCCGTGGCGACGCCTTTGCCACCGCGAAAACGGAAATACAGCGGGAACAGGTGACCGATCACGGCGCACACGCCGATCCAGGCCTGATCCTGCAGCGAAAGGCCAGCGGCTGCTGCGATCAGCACCGGCAACAGGCCTTTGCACAGATCACCGAGCAAGGTCAGGATCGCCAGTTTGCGACCGGCCAGGCGCAGCATGTTGGTGGCGCCGGCATTACCCGAGCCACTCATTCGCGGGTCCGGATTTCCGGTCAGGCGGCTGAGCAAAATGGCGAAGGACAGAGAGCCGAGCAGGTAGGCGAGGGTCGCCAGTAACCAAAACATGCTAACTATTCCGGGCGAGGACGCCCTGATTCTAACGGCGCATTGCGCCCTTGTCGTGCAGCGGAGAAAAGTGCTTGGACAGAGTGTTTATCGAGGGCCTGGAAGTCGACACCGTGATCGGTGCCTATGACTGGGAGCGCGGCATCCGTCAGTGCTTGCGTCTTGATCTGAGCTTCGCCTGGGACAATCGTCCGGCTGCGGTCGGTGACGACCTGACCCTGGCGCTCGATTACGCCAGCGTTTCCACGCGCATCCAGGCCTTTGCCGAACAAGCGCAATATCAATTGGTCGAGACCTTTGCCGAGCGTCTGGTCGAAGTGCTGATGACCGAGTTCAAGATTACCTGGGTTCGCCTGAAACTGACCAAGCCGGGCGCCGTGCCGGCCGCCAAGGGTGGCGTGGGTGTGGAGATCGAGCGCGGATGTCGCTGACTCAGGTGTACCTCGGGCTCGGTAGCAATATCGAGCGCGAAACCCATTTGCGCGCCGGGCTCGACGCTTTGGCGACATTTCTGGTGGATATCCGCTGTTCGGCGGTGTTCGAGAGCCAGCCGGTGGGAATCAAGAGCGGGCCGTTCTTCAATTTCGTGGTCTCGGCGTTTACCGATCTGCCCTTGATGGAGCTGGATCGGCGCTTGAAATTCATCGAAGCCGACAATGGTCGCTATGCGCCGGATCGCAAGGGCTTGCCGTTGGATATCGACGTGCTGTTGTACGGCGATCTGACGGGTAATTTCGACGGTTTGATCCTGCCGCGTGCCGAAATTCTGAAAAACGCCTTTGTGCTGTGGCCGCTGTCGCTGATTGCGCCGGATCGGGTGCATCCGGGTGTGGGAAAAAGCTTCGCGACATTGTGGGCCGAGGCGCAGATTGATCAGGTGTTGGCACCGGTGGGGTTTGAATGGCGTGGCGAACAGCTCACGCCTTTGAACCTTTGAAGCAAAAGATCGCAGCCTGCGGCAGCTCCTACACGGGGACGCGCGTTTCCATGTAGGAGCTGCCGCAGGCTGCGATCTTTTGATCTTGCTTCAGCGGTTTTCCTTGTACGCTTTCAACGCCTTGAGTCGCTCACGCTTGAGCGCTTCCCCAAGCTCCGGCCCTTTAAAGCCCTTCTCCAGCAGCGGCTGCACCGCCACCCCGCGTGCCACATCGGCCGCCCCACGCAGATAATCGGCCTGTGGATAACTGCGCTGTTCCAGCCCCTTGCGTCCGCGCGCATCCATCTCGCACGCGACGATGAACTCCTCGAAACGCTGCGGGCGACGATACACGTCAAAGCTCTGCAAAAGCTCCAGCAAGGTCGATGCCTTCAGCTCCAGGGCGCGGTGGCCGTGGGTGTGGTACTGGCCAACCAGCAACGCCAGTTCCTGACAGTCTTTAGGCGCCTTGAAGCGTTCGTTGACCGCTTTGATAAGCTTCAACCCCGTGTGTTCGTGGGCGATGTGCCGTGGCCAGGCTTCTTCAGGAGTCAGGCCTTTGCCAAGATCGTGGAGCAGACAGGCCCAGCGTACGGTTAGCGGTTGCTTGTGCAGCGCTGACTGTTCCAGCACGCTGAGTGTGTGGAGCCCGGTATCGATTTCCGGGTGATGCGCCTCCGGTTGCGGCACACCAAACAGCGCGTCAACTTCCGGCATCAGTACTTTCAGCGCGCCGCAGTCGCGAAGTACCTGAATGAATACCTGTGGCTGATCCTCCATAAGCGCGCGGGAGATTTCTTTCCAGCTGCGCTCGGCGGTCAACGCTTCCAGCTCGCCGGATTCGCTGAGCTGACGCATCAGTTCCAGCGTTTCTGGGGCGACGGTGAAACCCAGTCCGGCATAACGCGCGGCAAAGCGCGCAACGCGCAGTACCCGGAGCGGATCTTCGGCAAATGCGGGGGAAACGTGACGCAGGATGCGCGCTTCGAGATCGCGCTGGCCATGATAGGGATCGGTCAGATTCTGTTGATCATCCTCGGCCATTGCATTGATGGTCAGGTCGCGGCGGAGCAGGTCCTCTTCAAGGGTGACTTCAGGGCTGGCGTGAAAGATGAAGCCGCCATAACCGCGACCGCTTTTGCGTTCGGTGCGGGCGAGAGCATATTCCTCGCCGGTTTGCGGGTGAAGGAATACCGGAAAATCCGCGCCAACCGGGCGATAACCCTTGGCGAGCATCTCGTCTGCCGTGGCGCCGACCACTACCCAATCAATATCGGTCACCGGTAACCCGAGCAAGCGATCGCGTACCGCACCGCCAACCTTGAAAATCTGCATAAAAAACCTCCGTTAGCCCGACAGGATAAACCTTGTGTCGGACTTTCGGAGGTCAGAACCGCATCTAGAGATGAATCACGGCCAAGTCGAGCCGACCGTAATCACCCTCGCTGTGCTCACTGCGTGGCGGCACGTGGTGGGTTTTCATGATCTGGTCGCCCTGCAGGGTTTCCAGGTGAATGTCGAAGCCCCACAGCCGGTGCAGATGCTTGAGTACCTCATCAGTGGAGTCGCCCAGCGGTTTACGGTCGTGTTGCTGGTGACGCAAGGTCAGCGAGCGGTCGCCGCGTCGGTCGATGCTGTAGATCTGCACGTTCGGCTCACGGTTGCCGAGGTTGTACTGCGCCGCCAGGGTTTCACGGATGATCCGGTAACCGGTTTCGTCGTGGATCGCCGGCACCAGCAAATCGTCCTTCTGGTCGTCATCGAGGATGCTGAACAGCTTGAGGTCGCGGATGACCTTGGGTGACAAGTACTGCAGGATGAAGCTTTCGTCCTTGAAGCTGCTCATGGCGAACTTGATGGTCGAGAGCCAGTCGGAACCGGCAATGTCCGGGAACCAGCGCCGGTCTTCCTCGGTAGGGTTTTCGCACATACGGCGGATGTCGCGATACATCGCAAAGCCCAGTGCGTAGGGGTTGATTCCGCTGTAATAAGGGCTGTCGAAACCTGGCTGGAACACCACGCTGGTGTGCGAGGTAAGGAATTCCATCATGAAGCCGTCGGTCACCAGGCCTTCGTCATACAGGTCGTTCATCAGCGTGTAGTGCCAGAACGTGGCCCAGCCTTCGTTCATCACCTGCGTCTGACGCTGTGGATAAAAATACTGGGCGATCTTGCGCACGATGCGCACGATTTCCCGCTGCCACGGCTCCAGCAACGGTGCGTGCTTCTCGATGAAATACAGGATGTTTTCCTGCGGTTCGGCCGGGAAGCGGGCGTTGTCCTTGTCGCTGTATTTGTCTGCGCCTTTGGGAATGGTGCGCCACAGATCGTTGATCTGCTTTTGCATGTGCTCTTCGCGGTCCTTCTGCCGCCGACGTTCCTCTTCAGCAGAAATCGGATACGGACGCTTGTAGCGGTCGACGCCGTAGTTCATCAGCGCATGGCAGGAATCGAGCAGGTCTTCTACCGCATCGATACCGTGGCGCTCCTCGCACTGCATGATGTACTGCTTGGCGAACACCAGGTAATCGATGATCGAGCTGGCGTCGGTCCAGGTGCGGAACAGGTAGTTGCCCTTGAAGAAGCTGTTGTGGCCATAGCACGCGTGCGCCACCACCAGCGCCTGCATGCAGATGGTGTTTTCCTCCATCAGGTAGGCGATGCACGGGTCGGAGTTGATCACGATCTCGTAGGCCAGCCCCATCTGTCCGCGGCTGTAGGATTTCTCGGTGCTGAGGAAGTGTTTGCCGTAGGACCAGTGGTGATAGCCCAGTGGCATGCCAACCGAGGCATAGGCGTCCATCATCTGCTCGGCGGTGATCACTTCGATCTGATTGGGGTAAGTATCCAGAGCGTACCGGGCCGCAATCCGGGCGATCTCGCGGTCGTAGGCCTGAATCAGCTCGAACGTCCATTCGGAGCCGGTGGAAATGGGTTGGCGCTTCTGCTCTTTGGCGGTCATGTCACTAACCTGCGCTGGAAGAGTTCACGGAAGACCGGATAGATATCCCCGGCCGAGACCAGCTGCTGCTGGGCAAACGTGTCGGAAAAGGCTTCGGCGATGCGTTCGTATTCGTACCAGAGGGCCTGGTGCTCGCGTGGGGTGATCTCCACATAAGTGTAGTACTGCACAAACGGCATGATCTGGTTGATCAGGATGTCGCGGCAGATCGGTGAGTCGTCGTTCCAGTTGTCACCGTCGGAAGCCTGCGCGGCGTAGATGTTCCATTCGTTGCTCGGATAACGCTCGGCCATGATCTCCTGCATCAGTTTCAAGGCGCTGGAGACGATGGTGCCGCCGGTTTCCCGCGAGTAGAAGAACTCTTCCTCGTCCACTTCCCGGGCGCTGGTGTGGTGGCGGATGAACACCACATCGATCTTGTCGTAGTTACGTTTGAGGAACAGGTACAGCAGGATGAAAAAGCGTTTGGCGATGTCCTTGGTGGCCTGGGTCATCGAACCGGAAACGTCCATCAGGCAGAACATCACCGCTTTGGAGCTGGGGTTGGGCTGCTTGACCAGCAGGTTGTATTTGAGGTCGAACGTATCGAGAAACGGCACCCGGTGGATGCGCGCGCTGAGTTTTTCGATTTCTGCCTCGAGTTCCTGAATATCGCCGAAGTTGTCCGGCTCTTCGCGTTTTAATCGCGCCAGTTCTTCTTTGGCCTCGCGCAGCTTGGCGCGGCTGCTGCCGGACAGGGCAATGCGCCGGGCATGGGCCGAGCGCAGGGTGCGGATGATATTGATCCGCGACGGGTTGCCTTCGTTGCTGATCCCGGCGCGCACGGTCTTGAACGTGTCAGTCCCGCTGAGATTGCGTTTCACCAGATTCGGCAGTTCGAGGTCTTCGAACATGAATTCGAGGAATTCTTCCTGAGTGATCTGGAAAACGAATTCGTCCATGCCCTCGCCGGAATTGCCAGCCTTGCCGGGGCCGCGTCCGCCGCCACCTCCCGGTGGCCGGGCGATGTGTTCGCCGGCAGTGAATTCCTTGTTGCCGGGGTGAACCACGGTCTGCTTGCCGCCGCGACCGTGGTGAAGCACCGGTTCGTCAATGTCGCGACCGGGAATGCTGATCTGTTCACCGTGTTCCATGTCAGTGATGGAACGCCGGCTGACCGCCTCTTCGACAGCCTTCTTGATGTGATCACGGTAACGCCGCAGAAAGCGCTGGCGGTTCACCGTGCTCTTGTTCTTGCCATTGAGACGTCGGTCGATCACATAGCTCATGACTGCTCCTTAGAAGCTGTCCTGCAAAGGCGGGAGCGGTCATGCAGCATTGAGCCGAATGCCAGGGGACGTACACGCTCCCCCAAGCGCTCTGGATGCTGCCTGTACCTCGCTACCGACTTGCGGACACCTTCCAGAGGCCTGTGTAGCAGAAAATGCGGGCACAGGCCTCGGGCTGACGACAACCGGTCTTACCGGCCGCGGTTTACTGTGACTTTCTGACTCGCAGGTACCACTCGGACAGCAGTCGTACCTGTTTGTCGGTGTAGCCGCGTTCGACCATTCGAGTAACGAAGTCGTTGTGTTTCTGTTGATCCTCTTTGCTGGCCTTGGCATTGAAGCTGATGACTGGCAGCAGGTCTTCGGTGTTCGAGAACATTTTCTTCTCGATGACCACCCGCAGTTTTTCGTAGCTGAGCCAGGTCGGGTTCTTGCCGTTGTTGTTGGCTCGGGCGCGCAACACGAAGTTGACGATCTCGTTGCGGAAGTCCTTCGGATTGCTGATGCCGGCCGGTTTCTCGATTTTCTCCAGTTCTTCGTTCAAGGCGACGCGGTTGAGAATCTCGCCGGTTTCCGGATCGCGGTATTCCTGATCCTGAATCCAGAAGTCCGCATACAGCACGTAGCGGTCGAAGATGTTCTGCCCGTACTCGCTGTAAGACTCCAGGTAAGCGGTCTGGATCTCCTTGCCGATGAATTCGATATAACGCGGCGCCAGGTACTCCTTGAGGTAGCGCAGGTAGCGTTCACGGGTTTCAGCCTGGAACTGTTCCTGCTCGATCTGCTGCTCGAGCACATACAACAGGTGCACCGGGTTGGCGGCAATTTCATGCGGATCGAAGTTGAACACTTTGGACAGGATCTTGAAGGCAAAACGGGTCGACAGACCGTTCATGCCTTCGTCGACGCCGGCCGAGTCGCGGTATTCCTGAATCGACTTGGCCTTCGGATCGGTGTCCTTGAGGTTTTCCCCGTCGTAGACGCGCATCTTCGAATAGATGTTGGAGTTTTCCGGCTCCTTGAGGCGCGACAGCACAGTGAACTGCGCCAGCATCTTCAGGGTGTCCGGCGCGCAGTGAGCCTTGGCCAGGGAGCTGTTGAACAGCAACTTGTCGTAGATCTTCACTTCGTCACTGACCCGCAGGCAGTACGGCACTTTGACGATATAGATCCGGTCGATGAAGGCTTCGTTGTTCTTGTTGTTGCGGAAGGTGTGCCATTCCGATTCGTTGGAGTGGGCGAGCAGGATCCCGGTGAACGGAATCGCACCGAGGCCTTCGGTACTGTTGTAGTTGCCTTCCTGGGTGGCGGTCAGCAATGGGTGCAGCACCTTGATCGGTGCCTTGAACATTTCGACGAACTCCATCAGGCCCTGGTTGGCCCGGCACAGCGCGCCGGAGTAGCTGTAGGCGTCGGCGTCGTTCTGTGGGTATTCCTCGAGTTTGCGGATGTCGACCTTGCCCACCAGCGCGGAGATGTCCTGGTTGTTCTCGTCGCCCGGTTCGGTCTTGGCCACGGCGATCTGATTGAGGATCGACGGGTACAGCTTGACCACGCGGAACTGGCTGATATCGCCGCCAAATTCAGCCAGGCGTTTGGTCGCCCACGGCGACATGATGGTGTTCAGATAGCGCCGCGGGATACCGAAGTCTTCCTCGAGGATCGCGCCATCTTCGGTGGCGTTGAACAGACCCAAAGGTGATTCGAATACCGGCGAGCCCTTGATCGCATAGAAGGGCACTTTTTCCATCAACTGTTTCAGCTTCTCGGCCAGGGACGATTTACCGCCACCTACGGGGCCGAGCAGGTAGAGAATCTGTTTCTTCTCTTCCAGGCCCTGGGCGGCATGGCGGAAATACGAGACGATCTGGTCGATGCATTCTTCCATCCCGTGGAAGTCTTCAAAGGCCGGATAGCGACGAATCACCTTGTTGGAGAAGATCCGCGACAGCCGCGAGTTGGTCGACGTATCGAGCAGCTCGGGTTCGCCAATAGCCATCAGTAGACGCTCGGCGGCGGAAACGTAAGCGCTGCGATCCTTTTTGCACAGCTCCAGGTACTCCTGCAGCGAGAGTTCTTCCTGGCGTGTGGACTCGAAGCGTTGTTGGAAGTGGCTAAAGATACTCATGACGTCACCTCGCTCGATACGTGGAGCCGACGCCGGATCACTCAGTCGATGCTGGCAAGCAGCCGTGGTGGCCACTTGTTTACCCCCCAGAACACTTTCGCGGTCGACAACCTTGAAAGTCACTCCCGATGACCCGTGCGCCGGTGTACCGGCTCTCCCCTGTTTTGGATGGCCTGGGCTTAAGGATAGTTGGGAATTCGAGAGGTAAAGGCGAGATACGTAATTAGTTGTGGCAGACCGTTCGTCTGTCACGCGCAGGCCCGCGTGAGCCGGGGCCTGCGCGTGACAAAAAAATTATTCGGCGCCGCCTTGCGCGGTTTCCGCAGGATAAGTCGTACGCCACAGCTCGAAGCCGCCGTCCATGCTGTAGACGTCGGAGAAGCCCTGGCTGATCAGGTAAGCCGCAGCGTTCTGGCTGGAGTTGCCGTGATAGCAGACCACCACCAACGGTGCGTCGAGATCGGCGTTACGGATGAATTCCGAGATCGAGTGGTTATCCAGATGGGTCGAGCCGGCGATGTGCAGCGCGGCATAGGTTTGCGGGTCGCGGATGTCGACCACCACTGCGCCTTGTTCACGCAGGGCCTGGGCCTGTTCCGGGGGGATTCGTTTGAATTCGCTCATGGCGGGTTCCTGTAGCTCGGCAGAATGCGCAGTCTAACGCGGGACGCTGACTGGCGACGTTTCGGGGATAAGTGGCGCGACGGTCGGGGCAAGTCCGCCGTGCTCATCGCATTTGCACGACACGCGCTCGCCGCTGTCGACGTTCATCAGGGTCAGGCTGCCGCCCCAGACACAACCGGTGTCCAGTGCCGAGACGCCCGGTTCACGGACATCACCTTCCAGTGCGGCCCAGTGGCCGAAAATGATCCGCAGGCCACGGGTTTTGCGCTCCTTGTGCTGAAACCACGGTTTGTAGCCCGGTGGCGCGGTGTCGAGGCCTTCCTTGCTCTTGAGGTCGAGCTTGCCGTCGGCGGTGCAGAAGCGCATGCGGGTGAAATAGTTGGTGATCACGCGCAGGCGGGTCACGCCGGTGAGATCGCTGTCCCACTTCGCCGGCTCGTTGCCGTACATGCCATCGAGGTACAACGGAAACAGGTTGTCGTCACGCAGCGCGGCTTCGGCTTCGGCGGCGTACTTCAAGGCCTTGCGCAAGGACCACTGCGGGGGGATGCCCGCGTGCACCATGGCGACTTCGCGCTGTTCGTCATAGTGCATGAGTTTCTGTTGGCGCAGCCATTCGAGCAGGTCAGCCGCATCGGGGGCTTCGAGAATCTCGCGCAGGGTGTCGGATTTCTTCAGGCGCTCGATGTTGTTGGCGGCGGCGAGCAGATGCAGATCGTGGTTGCCGAGTACGCAGACCAGTGAGTCGCGCATGCCATAGAGAAAGCGCAGAGTCTCCAGCGACTGAGGTCCGCGATTGACCAGATCACCGACCAGCCACAGCCGATCAAGCCTGGGGTCGAACGCGACTTGCTTGAGCAAGCACTTGAGCGGATCAAGGCAGCCTTGCAGGTCGCCGACGGCGTACGTCGTCATCAGTGCAGGGCTCCAGGCACGGCGAGGCGAAAAGGCTTGATGATCGCATCGAAATGCTTGCCATCGTCGGCGACCATTTCGTAAGAGCCCTGCATGGTGCCGACCTTGGTGGTCATCACTGTGCCGCTGCTGTAAGTGTGACTTTTGCCGACCTCGATCAGCGGTTGCTGGCCGACAACACCGGCGCCGCGAACCTCTTCGACATGCCCGTCACCGTCGGTGATCACCCAGTGCCGCGACATCAGGCGGGCGGGCTTTTCGCCATTGTTCTGTACGGTGATGGTGTAGGCGAAGGCGAAGCGGTCGTGCTCGGGTTGCGACTGGTCTGCCAAATAATGGGTAACGACGCTGACATCGACCTGGTAACGGGAATCGGACATGCAAAAGGGCCTTAACGAAGCGGAACGCGTGGCGTAGCTGATGAAGAGTCAGTCTAGGCAAGTATCGGGCAGTAAACCAGAGTGGCGTCCTGCCCGATAGCGTTCATCGCCGGTCAGTCGGCGGCAGGCGCGGCAGCAACCTGCTCGGCGAGCTTGTCGGCCAGGCGCACGAATGCGGCCAGGTCCAGTTGTTCGGGACGCAGGCTGCCATCGACGCCGGCGGCTTCGATCTCGGCGGCGGTCATCAATTGCTTGAGGGTGTTGCGCAGGGTCTTGCGACGCTGGTTGAAGGCTTCGCGAACGACGCGCTCCAGCAGGCGATGATCCTTGGCCGGGTGCGGCAGCACCGCGTGCGGCACGAGACGGACGATGGCCGAGTCGACCTTCGGCGGCGGATTGAACGCGCCCGGGCCGACGTTGAACAGGTGTTCCACGCGGCAGTGGTACTGAACCATGATCGACAGACGACCCCAGTCGCCGCCGCCCGGACCGGCCGCCAGACGCTCGACCACTTCTTTCTGCAGCATGAAGTGCATGTCGCGAATGATGCCGGCGTTGTTCAGCAGATGGAAAATCAGCGGCGTGGAAATGTTGTAAGGCAGGTTGCCCACCACACGCAGGCTGTTCGGCGCGGCGTTGAGGGTGTTGAAGTCGAACTTCAGCGCATCGCCCTGATGCAGGTTGAAGTTGCTCTTGCCGGCGAACTGCTGGTTGAGGATCGGGATCAGGTCCTTGTCCAGTTCCACCACGTCGAGTTGCGCGCCGGAATTGAGGATGCCGGCGGTCAGTGCGCCCTGGCCCGGGCCGATTTCCAGCATGCGGTCGTCAGGCTTGGCGCTGATGGAGCGCAGGATGCGGTCGATGACGCCGGCATCGTGCAGGAAGTTCTGGCCAAAGCGTTTGCGCGCCTTGTGTTGGTATTGCTCGGTCATAAACGGGTCTCGGCCATCTGGTAGGCGGTTTCCAGGGCGACCTGCAGGCTGCCGGTGTCGATCTTGCCGCTGCCAGCCAGATCCAGGGCAGTGCCGTGGTCGACCGACGTGCGGATGATCGGCAGGCCGAGGGTCACGTTGACCGCCGCGCCGAAGCCTTTGTACTTCAGCACGGGCAGGCCCTGGTCGTGGTACATCGCCAGCACTGCGTCGCAGTGCTCCAGATATTTGGGGGTAAACAGAGTGTCGGCAGGCAGCGGGCCACGGAGGTCCATGCCCTCGCCGCGCAGGCGCTCCAATGTCGGTTCGATGATGTCGATTTCTTCATGGCCCAGGTGTCCGCCTTCGCCGGCGTGCGGGTTGAGTCCGCAGACCAGAATGCGTGGCCGGGCGATGCCGAATTTGTCTTGCAGGTCGGCGTGCAGAATTCGCGTGACCCGCTCCAGCCGCTCCGGGGTGATTGCATCGGCAATCTCGCGCAGGGGCAGGTGAGTGGTCACCAGTGCCACGCGCAAGCCGCGAGTAGCGAGCATCATCACCACTTGGGCGGTGTGGGTCAGGTCGGCGAGGAATTCCGTGTGTCCGGAGAACGGGATACCGGATTCGTTGATCACGCCCTTGTGTACCGGTGCGGTGATCATCCCGGCGAAGTCGCCGTTCAGGCAGCCGTTGCCGGCACGGGTCAGGGTGTCGAGGACGAAGGCGGCGTTAGCCTTGTTCAGTTGACCAGCGACCACGGGAGTGCTGAGTGGAGTGTCCCAGACATACAGGCTGCCAGCGGGGGCTGGAACAGCCGGCCAGTTGTCAGGCGCAACCTCAAGCAAATTGACGGCCAGCCCCAACTGCGCGGCCCGCTCGGTGAGCAGGTCGCGGCTGGTGATGGCAATCAGGGGATGTGGCTGGGCTTGCGAGGCGAGCAGCAGGCACAGGTCGGGACCGATGCCGGCTGGTTCGCCGGGTGTCAGCGCGAAACGCTTGGGTTTCACTGCGCTGCCTGGTCTGCACCAGGGAGTTTGATTTCTACGTAGGCTTCTTCACGAATCTGACGCAGCCAGTTTTGCAGCTCTTCATCGTATTTTTTGTTACGCAGAACATTCATAGCCTGTTGCTCGCGTGCCGATTCGGTGCTGTCGGTGGCGCGGCGGCCAAGGACTTCCAGCACGTGCCAGCCGTACTGGGTCTGGAACGGCTTGGACAGCTGACCTTGTGGGGTCTTGGCCATCACTTCGCGGAATTCCGGTACCAGTGCGTTCGGGTCGATCCAGTTCAAGTCGCCGCCGTTGAGCGCCGAACCCGGGTCTTCGGAATAGTTCTTCGCCAGCTCAGCGAAGTCTTCACCGGCCAGGATGCGCTCGTACAGCGATTGCACCAGGGCTTTGGTCTTGGCTTCGTCGCGGATCGGGCTTGGCTTGACCAGGATGTGGCGCACATGCACCTCATCACGCATCTGGGTTTCGCCACCCCGTTTGGCCAGCAACTTGAGGATGATGAAACCACCCGGGGTACGTGCAGGCTGAGTGATGTCGCCAACGGCCATGCTGCTCAGCTCACGGTCGAACGGCGGTGGCAATTGCGCAGCTTTACGCCAGCCCATGTCGCCACCTTCCAGAGCGTTGTCGCTGCCGGATTTGGCCACGGCCATCTGACCGAAGTCAGCGCCTTGCTTGAGTTGCTGGTAAACGTCCATCGCCTGACGGTAAGCGCTCTGAATCGCATCAGAGTTGGCGCTTTCCGGCGTCGGGATCAGGATGTTGGCCAGGTGCAGTTCTTCGGACAGTTGCATCTTGCCCAGGTCGGAAGCGAGGAAGTTCTTCACTTCCTGCTCGGAGACCTGAATGCGTTCCGCCACGCGGCGCTGACGCACACGGCTGATGATCATCTCGCGCTTGATCTGGTCACGGGCGTCGTCATAGGACAAACCGTCGTGAGCCAGGGCGGCGCGGAATTGATCCACGGTCATGTTGTTGCGCTGGGCGATGGTGCCAACTGCCTGGTTCAGCTCTTCGTCGGTAATGCGGATGCCGGAACGCTCGCCGATCTGCAGTTGCAGGTTTTCGACGATCAGGCGTTCGAGCACCTGCTGATCCAGCACGCCCGGCGGCGGCATGCCGCCGCCACGCTTGGCGATGGTCTGCTGAACTTCATGGACACGCTGGTCCAGTTGGCTCTGCATGACCACGTCGTTATCGACGATCGCAACCACTTTATCGATGGACTGTACTGCGGCGTTGGCCGCAGTACCCAGGAACAGCGCGCCCAGCAACAGCGGGCGCAGAGAGTCAGAAAGCTTGGTCTTCACGTTGACGATAACCTTGGATGCCTTTGTCGAGGAAGCTCTCTACCTTGGCGCCAGTCAGGCCGCCGAGTCCCTTCAGAACAATTTGGAGGAAGACGCCGTGGTCGCCTTTTTCGTTTTGTGGAGCTTCCTGACTGAATTCGTCGTAGGAAACCCAGTAACGGTTGATCAGGCGCAGTTTCCAGCAGCAGTTGTCGTACTCGAAACCACCAAAGGCTTCCAGTGTACGGTTGCGGTTGTAGTCGTACTGCCAGCGGCTGATCGCGCTCCACTGCGGAACGATCGGCCAGATGACCGAGAAGTCATGCTGCTGGATCTTGTAGTAGTCCTTCACGTAGCCAGGCTGGCCGGGCGTGCCGTAGTCGCCGCCGCCCACAGCCCACTTGCCGGTGTTCTGGTCGTAACGGATCTGGTCGTTGCGATAGCGATAACCGACGTTGACCACCTTGTTCGGGTTGTCTTCAGGCTGGTAATGGAACATCGCGCTGCCGGAACGCGGGCTGCGGCTGTCCGGATCCCAGTTGTAGTCAGCCGTGGTGCGCCAATCGCGGTTCCAGCGGTATTCGTATTCCAGCGCGTATGGCGATACGTCGGAGTGGGCGTCTTTGCGATCCTTGAACGCGATGCCTGGCAGTTGAACTTCGCGATCCTTGAAGTAGTACGCCTGACCGACGCTGATGCGCTGACGCTCGAAACCGTTGTCTTCGATCCAGCGGCTGGTCACGCCCAGCGACAGCTTGTTCTCGTCGCCGACACGGTCGGAGCCAGAGAAGCGGTTGTCTCGGAACAGTGACGCGTAGTTGAAGGTGTATTCACCGGTGTCGAATACCGGAATGTCTTCCTGATCAACCTTGGGTACATACAGGTAGAACAGGCGCGGTTCCAGAGTCTGGCGATAGTTCTTGCCGAAGTACGACGTGTTGCGGTCGAAGTACAGGCCGCTGTCGACGCTGGCGATCGGTACGCCGCGGTTCTGGTTGCTGTCGAACTTGCCATTGAGCTTCTGCTGCTCAGGAGTCATCGCATCGATCTGCGACTTGCCGGTGCCGTCGAGATCCAGCTGGTATTGGGTGTACTGGTACTTGAGCGATGGCTTCAGGAAGCCATAGGTCCAGTTCATCGGCAGGCTGACACCAGGCTTCAGGTTCAGACGGTCGCCGTTGGCACGGGCCAGGCCAGTAACGTTATTGTCGAGGCGTGGTTCGACAGTAGTCCCGTCTTCGTTGGTGAACGTGCCATTTTTCAGATCACGATCAAACCGCACAATCTCGGTCTCGTAATCGAAATTCAACCCTTCCGGGTGATACGGCAGTTGACCATTGAAGGTGATCTGCGGCAGACGGTCATACGGAGTGATGTTCGATACGGTCGCCAGCTGGTAAGCCTGAGCGTTCAACATGGCAGTGTACGAGTCGCCACGGTAGGTCACCGAACCCTGCTGATTCACATAGTCAGCGCTCTTCACACCGATCTGATCGGTGGTCAGGTCCTGGAAGTAGTACGGATCGCTGATCTTGGTGTAGTCAACCTGAGTCATCACACGGGAGTCGAGTCCGCCCTTGTGCTGCCAGTTGTACATGTAGCGATTTTTTTCGTAATCGGTCTGCTTGCTGCGATCGGTATCTTCGTCGTTCAGATACGCCGCACCGAACTGGCCTTCGCTGGACTTGGTCAGGTAACGGAACTCGCCTTCGACCAGCATGCCGCGCTTGCTCATGTAACGCGGGTACAACGTGGCATCGTAGTTCGGCGCCAGGTTGAAGTAGTACGGGGTGACCAGCATGAAGCCGGTATCGCTGCCGGTACCGATGGTCGGCGGCAGGAAACCCGATTGGCGACGATCGTCGATCGGGAAGTAGATGTACGGCGTGTACAGGATCGGAATGTCCTTGACCCGCAGTGTCACGTTGGTCGCGGTACCGAAGCCGGTGGCCGGGTTCAGGGTGATGTTGTTGCCCTTGAGCTGCCACGCGTTGCTGTTCGGTTCGCACGTGGTGTACGTGCCGTCCTTCAAGCGGATGATCGCGTTCTCGGCACGCTTGGCGTACAGCGCGTTACCGCGGATGCGCGATTTGTGCATCACGTATTCGGCGTTGTCGACCTTGGCTTCACCGGTGTCGAGCTGCACATCGGCGTGGTCGCCGACGATCAGTGCACCGTTGTCGCGAATGCGCACGTCGCCGTTGAGTTCGGCACGGCTCTCGGCCTGATAGAGGCTGGCCTCGTCGGACTCTACCTGCATGCTGCCCTGACGCAGGACCACGTCGCCGGCCAGCGTACCCACCTGATCTTCGGTGTTGTAGCGCGAGGCCTTGGCGCCGATAAAGGTCGGTGCGTCACTTTTATTCGTCTTGTCATTCATGCCAGGACGAATCGGTTCGATATAGGAACCAGAGCAGTAAGGGCCGGTCTCGGCCAATTGGGCGGCGGTGAGCTTCTCGCGCGGAACCCAGTCGAGGTGACTGTAGTCTTCGCTACGGGATTTCAGGCCGCGGCCCTTGGCTTCGGTGACCAGCACAGGCTTGGCGCCGGTGTCGGCAGTGGAACCGTTCTGGGCCGGGGCTTCGCCGGCGGCGCTGACGGCACTGCCGTCATGCACCGGACGCGGCGGCAATGCAGCTGCCGGCGTCTTGGGCGCACACGCCCAGCCACCCGTTGCCGAGACGGCGCAGTCATACTGCTCGGCGGCAACAACGAATTGACTGGCCAGAGGTTGCATAGCCAGCAGACTGCCGGTTACCAACAACGGAAATTTTTTACGAAACGCGGGGGATTTCAATGCCATCTTATTAGTCCGGGCTTCCTGCGTGCCATCTGCCCGCGGTGTGGGCCGCACGCCTCTCGATGGTCTGAAAAAGATGCTGGATAATAAAGCATGACCCGCTTGACGGCTAGCGCCGTCGGAGACCCTTGCAATGCCTGACCAAGATGTACGCTTGCAACACCTGAAAGTTTGGCTCGATGAGCAGTTGGCAATCCTGTTTGCAGATCAAGGCTGGGGCACCGTGCCCCCGGCCACGTTGACCGCGGCCAGCAGCGACGCGAGTTTCCGCCGGTATTTCCGCTGGGAAGGCGCGGGCCGCAGTTTCGTCGTGATGGACGCGCCACCGCCCCAGGAAAACTGCAAACCGTTCGTGGATATCGCCTTTTTGCTGGCGAAATCCGGAATTAACGTGCCGAAAATTTATGCAGAAGACCTCGAACGCGGTTTTCTTTTGCTCAATGACCTGGGCAACAAGACCTATCTCGACGTAATCGACGGCGAAAATGCCGATGCATTGTTCAGCGATGCCCTGCAGGCGCTGTTGGCTTTTCAGCAATTACCGATGGTCGCACCGCTGCCGAGCTACGACGTCGCGCTGCTGCGCCGTGAGCTGGAATTGTTCCCCGAGTGGTACGTGAAACGCGAACTCGGCATCGAGTTCGACGCAGCACAGCAGCAACAATGGCAGTCCGTCAGCGAACTGCTGATCGACAGCGCACTGGCCCAGCCGAAAGTTCTGGTGCACCGCGACTACATGCCGCGCAATCTGATGCTCAGCGAGCCGAATCCCGGCGTGCTGGACTTTCAGGATGCGGTCTACGGCCCGGTCACCTACGACGTCACCTGCCTGTTCAAAGACGCCTTCCTCAGTTGGCCTGAAGAGCGCGTGCGCGGTTGGCTGGAAAGTTATTGGCAGCAAGCCTCGGCGCTGGACATTCCGGTGCAGGCCGACTTCGAAGACTTCCTGCGTGCCAGCGACCTGATGGGCGTACAGCGGCACCTGAAAGTCATCGGTATCTTCGCCCGCATCTGCCATCGCGATGGCAAACCGCGCTACCTGGCCGACGTGCCGCGTTTCTTCGCCTATATAGAAGCGGTGATTGCGCGTCGTCCTGAACTGGCGGATCTGCAGGCATTGCTCGCCAGTCTGCGTGGTGGAGCGATCGCATGAAGGCGATGATACTGGCAGCAGGCAAGGGCGAGCGCATGCGCCCCCTGACCCTGACCACCCCGAAACCGCTGGTGCGTGCCGGTGGCGTGCCGTTGATCGAATACCACCTGCGGGCGCTGGCGGCGGCCGGTTTCAGTGAAATCGTGATCAACCATGCCTGGCTCGGTCAGCAGATCGAGGATTACCTGGGCGACGGTTCGCAGTTTGGCGTGAGCATCCAGTACTCGCCGGAAGGCGAGCCGCTGGAAACCGGCGGCGGGATTTTCCGTGCTTTGCCATTGCTCGGTGACGACGCCTTTTTGGTGGTCAACGGCGATATCTGGACCGACTACGACTTCAGCGTACTGCACCAACCGATCAACGGTCTGGCGCATCTGGTGCTGGCGGACAACCCGGCCCACCACCCGCAAGGCGATTTCACCTTGACCGACGGTCAGGTGATCGATGGCCAACCGGACGCGGCAACTCTGACCTACAGCGGCATCGCCGTCCTGCATCCGCAGTTGTTCGATGGTTGCGCGGACGGCGCATTCAAGCTTGCACCGTTGCTGCGCATAGCCATGGCAAACGGGCAGGTCAGCGGTGAACGTCTGAAAGGCCATTGGGTGGATGTCGGCACGCATGAGCGTCTGGCCGAAGCTGAAGCATTGATAGAAGCGAGTCGTTGATATGTTGTGGCCAGGGACTCTGATTGGAGCCGGAGCGGGTTTTGCGATCGCCAGCATTCCGGGGGCCATGCTTGGGGCATTGTTGGGACAGGCGCTGGATCGGCGCCTGCACTTGCAAAGCTGGGGGCATCTGCGGGAAAAGCTCGGCGGGCGGCCGATGTTGCGCAACGACGAACTGTTGTTCGTGCTGCTCGGGCGTCTGGCCAAGAGTGACGGGCGGGTGACGGACGGCCATATCCAGCAGGCGCGCAACGAAATGAACGCGTTGGAAATGAGCGAGCCGGCGCGGCGGCGGGCGATTGCTGCGTTCAATCGCGGCAAGTCCGGCGGTGACCGCCTGCGCGGTTATCTGCGGCGCCTGAGTGCTCAGCCGCATGCCGCCGAAGGCGTGTTGCGTGCCTGCTGGCGGATGGTCTGGGCCGACGGTCGTGCGGGTGTCAGTGAGCGCGAATTATTGGCGCAGTGGGGCAAGTGGCTGGGCTGGACGACGCACCAGATCCAGGCGCTGGCCAATGATTACGAGCCGAATAAACGGCCGATTGTCAGTGCGGCGGTGAGTTATCAGGAAGCGATGCGCCTGCTCGGCGTGTCGGCGACCAGCGAGCCGGCACAGATCAAGCGCGCCTATCGACGGCTGCTCAGTCGTCATCACCCGGACAAGATCGCCGGCAGCGGTGCGACGCCTGAGCAGGTGCGCGAGGCGACCGAGAAAACCCGTGAGTTGCACAACGCGTTTACCCTGATTCGGGCGCGGCGGGATTTTCGCTGATCGTTGCCGTTAAATATGGGTTGGCTGAAATGGCCTCATCGCGAGCAGGCTCGCTCCCACAGTTGAATGCATTCCGTCTGTAGGAATGCGATCAGTGTGGGAGCGAGCCTGCTCGCGAATGGGGCGACTCGGTCTTCCAGTCAGTCAGTCTTCTGCGGATTCAACCAGCCACGCACCCGCCGAAACAACTGTTCCTGCTCAGCCTTTTTGTCCGGCAACGCCTTGAGCGCCACCTGGCTGAACGCCGAAGTCTTCAGGCGCTTGCTGGCCTGCATGCGCTCCAGCGCCGCGTTACGATCCAGCGCCTTGTCCATGTAGAAAATGTCCGCCGTCGGCAACTTCAGGGTCGGCGTCAGCTCGGCCAGTTGCGGCTTGGCTTTACTTGGCGTTTGCGCATCGACCATCACTAGCTTCTCGACCTGCGAACTCTGCCGCTCGCTGAGGAAACGCGCCGCCCAGTACGCGCCCGTACCGTGACCGAGGATCACGACCCGGCGTGCGCTTTGTTGCTCGGCGTAGGCAATGGCCGCGTCGATCCGCGCAAAGATTCGCTCGGCATCCGCCTTGGATTGTTCTTCAGTCGTTTCGGCCACGACCTGATCCGCCACGTCCGCTTCGCCGCCCGCAGCCTGTTCGATCGGTTGCGCGGTGGTGGAATCCTTGCTGCCACTTTCCGCGGCTTTTGGCGCGGCGGCGGGCGCAATCACGCGTGGAGCGATGACATCGCTTTGCAGATCCGGCAGGGTGATACTCAGGCTGCTCCACTCGACGTCGGGCAATTTGTTGCGCAGCGGGGCGATCACTTGCGGCCAGTCAGCGGTTTCGCCGGCGCCCGGCACAATAATGACCGCACCTTTGGGTTCGGCAGTGTTGGCCGGTTTCCACAGGGCGAGGAAAGTGTCGGCGCCGGCCTGCAGTTGCTGCTGCTCTTGCGCCGGGACTTTACGTTCGAGTGCTGCGGCTTCTTCCTGACTACGCTCAAGCAGTGGCTGGCGTTCGGCGGGTTTTTCGGCGGCCGGTTGCTCGGCGGTGGAGGCGGGCGCCGGATCGGCGGCTTCGACGGAAAACGCACAAGGCAGGATCAGCGACAGGCACAATGCTGGCATTGCCAGGCGATAGACAGAGGGCATCGGTTATTCCAGGCCAGAAAAGTATCCCGGCAGCCTAATGGGTTGGTCAGAATTTGTCAGTGCAAGAGACTTCAATGATGCGTTTTTGCTGCCTGTGGGTTATCGGCTGGTTGTGTTTTCCCTTGATGGGCTGGGCGGCGTCTGCGCCGGCGGCGCATGCAGCGCTGTTGACGCCCGCCGAGCAGCAATGGCTGGCGCAGCACCGTGAGTTGCGTGTGGGCCTGGTGCTGCAGGCGCCGTACGCGCAGTACGACCGACGTCTGCAGCGCTTGTCCGGGGCTAATGTCGAATTGATGAAGTCACTGGCCAAGACCTTGAACGTCGAGCTGAGCTGGCGCAATTTTCAGGATCTGGCGCAACTGGAGGAGGCCGCCCGCGAAGGCGAAATCGACATCGCCCCGGGCCTGACCCAGACCCCGGGTGCACTGCGCCTGTGGCAGTTTTCCGATCCCTACATGCGGGTGCCGCAGCTGGTGGTCAGCGACCAGAAGAGCGGCGGCGTGGTCGAGCTGGAAAAACTCGACAGCCTGTCGCGCGTCGCCGTGCGCATGCCCAGCGTGACGGCAGACTATTTGCGCAGCACCTATCCCCATCTGAATCTGCAAGGCGTGCCGCTGGAGCGTCAGGCGCTGCAACTGCTGTTGACCCAGCAGGCGTCCTACGCCGTGGTGGATGAGGCGCAACTCGGACGGTTGTCTGCCGAACCTGAGTTCGCCGGGTTGGTGGTGGTCGGCGATATCGGCTTGCCGCAGCTGTTGCGGATTGCCACACGGCGCGACTGGCCGGCGTTGGCCGGCATTGTTGAAAGTGCTCTGCGGGCGATTCCCGCGAAGGATCTGGAACGCCTGCACACGCAATGGCTGCAACCCAAATACCCGCGTCTGTCGGAGTCGCCGGGGTTCTGGCAGAACCTCAGTTTGCTGTTTGCGGTGTTGTTGCTCAGTTGTGTGGCCATTGTGGTCTGGCAACGACGCCAGCAACACAGCCTCGAACACCGTCTGTTGACCGCCCGGGAAGACATCGCCCTGCGCGCGGCCAGCGAAGAAGCCTTGCGCCTGACCCAGTTTTCCATCGATCAAAGTACTGTCGGCATTCTTTGGGTCAACTGGGACAGCCATGTGCGTTACGCCAACCGCGCGGCGGAAAGCATGCTCGGTTATCCACAGGGCGCGTTGATCGAACGGCCGCTGATCGATTTCGAACCCGGTCTGCACATGGACCGCTGGCTCAACCTGTGGAAGCGTGCGCGGGCCAGTGAAGAAGGACCGCTGAGCTTTGAAACCAGCTGCGTGCGCGCTGATGGCAGCGTCCTGCCGGCGGACGTTTCGCTGAGTTTTCTGCGCTTTCGCGACAGCGAGTATCTGGTGGTTTATCTCACCGACGTCACCGAGCGTCGCCGCGCGCTGGCCGCGTTACAGGAAAGTGAAGCGCGCCTGCAAGGCATCGCCGCCAACGTACCGGGGCTGGTGTTTCGCCTGGAGCGGGCGCCAGTGACCGGGCAGATCGATTTCGCCTACATCAGCGAGGGCAGCGAGAGTCTGGTCGGCTACGCGCCGGCCGCCATTGCGCACCGCGACATGGGCTTGCGCAGCCTGGTGCACCCGGACGACAAGGCCAGTTACCACCGGACCCAGGACCAGGCACTGGACACCGACAGTGACTGGTCGTGGCAGGGCCGCATCCTCACCCGTCAGGGTGAACAACGCTGGGCCGAGATCAAGGCAATCACCCGCCAGCTGGAGGATGGTGCCTATGTCTGGGATGGCATCGTCTGGGACATCAGCGAAAGCAAGCGCATCGAACTGGAACTGGCGGCGTCCCGCGAGCAACTGCGCGAGCTGTCGGCGCACCTGGAAAGCGTGCGCGAAGAAGAGAAGGCGCGCATTGCCCGTGAAGTGCACGATGAGCTGGGGCAGATGCTCACGGTGCTGAAACTGGAAACCTCGATGTGCGAGCTGGCCTACGCGCAACTCGATCCGGGCCTGCACGAACGGTTGAACAGCATGAAACGCCTGATCGCCCAGTTGTTCCAGCTGGTGCGCGATGTGGCGACGGCGCTGCGCCCGCCGATCCTCGATGCCGGGATCGCTTCGGCAATCGAGTGGCAGGCGCGGCGATTCGAGGCGCGCACGCAGATTCCATGTCTGGTGCAGGTGCCGGACAATCTGCCGGTGCTCAGCGACGCCAAGGCGATCGGGCTGTTCCGCATCCTGCAGGAGGCGCTGACCAATGTGATGCGCCACGCCCAAGCGCATACTGTGGAGCTGACGCTGGCGCTGAAAGGCGACGAGTTGTGTCTGACGGTCAGCGATGATGGCGCAGGCTTTGTCGCGACGGCGCAGCGGCCGACATCCTTTGGCCTGGTTGGCATGCGCGAGCGGGTGTTGATCATGGGCGGGCGGCTGGTGCTTGAGAGTGAGCCGGGTGAGGGCACCAGTCTGAAGGTGTGGGTGCCGGTGAGTGAGGTTTGAAGGTTTGTGGTGTTTGAGCTGACGCTATCGCGAGCAGGCTCGCTCCCACAGGGTTTGGTGTGTACCTGAAATCTGGAGAAAAAATTTGATCCGTGTACTGGTAGCCGAAGACCACACCATCGTCCGGGAAGGCATCAAGCAATTGATCGGCCTGGCCAAGGACCTGCAAGTGGTGGGGGAGGCGAGCAATGGCGAGCAGTTGCTCGAAACCCTGCGCAGTGTGCCGTGCGAGGTGGTGTTGCTGGACATCTCGATGCCTGGCGTCAACGGTCTGGAGGCGATCCCGCGGATTCGCGCGTTGAACAATTCACCGGCGATTCTGGTGCTGTCGATGCACGATGAGGCGCAAATGGCCGCTCGCGCGCTAAAGGTCGGCGCTGCTGGTTATGCGACCAAAGACAGTGATCCCGCGTTGCTGCTGACGGCGATTCGCAAGGTCGCGGCGGGTGGGCGCTACATTGACCCGGAGCTGGCCGACCGGATGGTCTTCGAGGTCGGCCTGACCGACACGCGACCGTTGCATTCGCTGCTGTCCGAGCGCGAATTCTCGGTGTTCGAACGCCTGGCCCAAGGCGCCAACGTCAACGACATCGCCCAGCAACTGGCGCTGAGCAGCAAGACCATCAGCACGCACAAGGCGCGGCTGATGCAGAAGCTCAACATCACCTCGCTGGCCGAACTGGTCAAATACGCGATGGAGCACAAACTCCTCTAAGCACATTGATCCCGTGTGTAGGAGCTGCCGAAGGCTGCGATCTTTTGATCTTGTTTTCATAAGATCAAGATCAAAAGATCGCAGCCTTCGGCAGCTCCAACAGTTAGAACCGTGTGGGCATATCCATCAGCGACAACCGCTTTTGCTTGTTCTTGCGGCTCGCAGCTTGGTGCTCGTCGCTCGCTTGCCAAAACGCGCCATCCTTGTAGGGCAATCCCTACCCCCAACCTTCCATCCCGCTGAGGCGATTCTCTCCTGCGCCCCGATTTGCGTGGCTGGCGCCAGCCACTAGGCTTAATCCACAGCAGTTACCAATAACAAAGGTGTGGGTATGAGCCAGGTCGATTCAAACGCAGGGGCCAGTGACGTGCTGGTCAGCTTTCGTGGAGTGCAGAAGAGCTACGACGGCGAGAACCTGATCGTCAAAGACCTCAACCTGGACATTCGCAAAGGCGAGTTCCTGACCCTGCTCGGGCCGTCCGGCTCGGGCAAGACCACCAGCCTGATGATGCTCGCCGGGTTCGAAACGCCGACCGCCGGCGAAATCCTCCTGGCCGGCCGTGCAATCAACAACGTGCCGCCGCACAAGCGCGACATCGGCATGGTGTTCCAGAACTACGCGCTGTTCCCGCACATGACCGTGGCCGAGAATCTGGCCTTCCCGCTGACCGTACGTGGCCTGAACAAGAGCGACGTCAGCGACAAGGTCAAGAAAGTCCTGAGCATGGTCCAGCTCGACGCGTTCGCCTCACGTTATCCGGCGCAACTCTCCGGCGGTCAGCAGCAGCGGGTGGCGCTGGCCCGGGCGCTGGTGTTCGAACCACAACTGGTGCTGATGGACGAACCGCTGGGCGCGCTCGACAAGCAACTGCGCGAACACATGCAGATGGAGATCAAGCACCTGCACCAGCGTCTCGGCGTGACGGTGGTCTACGTGACCCACGATCAGGGTGAAGCGCTGACCATGTCCGACCGCGTCGCCGTGTTCCATCAGGGCGAAATCCAGCAGATCGCGCCGCCGCGCACTCTCTACGAAGAACCGAAAAACACCTTCGTCGCCAACTTCATCGGCGAGAACAACCGCCTCAACGGCCGCCTGCTCAGTCAGAGCGGCGAGCGTTGCGTGGTCGAGCTGGGCCGGGGTGAGAAGGTCGAGGCGCTGGCGGTCAACGTCGGCCAGACCGGCGAACCGGTGACCCTGTCGATCCGCCCGGAGCGCGTCAGCCTCAATGGCTCGAGCGACCAATGCGTCAACCGCTTCTCAGGGAGGGTGGCGGAATTCATCTATCTGGGCGACCACGTCCGGGTGCGCCTGGAAGTCTGCGGCAAGACCGACTTCTTCGTGAAACAGCCGATTGCCGAGCTCGATCCCGGGCTCGCGGTCGGAGACGTGGTACCGCTTGGCTGGCAGGTCGAGCACGTTCGTGCACTCGACCCACTTCTAGAGGCGCATTGATCGCCCCGGCAATACCAACACCAACCCTGCACGTGGAGAGAACAATAAATGTTGAGATCCCTGAAGTTCACCGCCCTGACCCTGGGCCTGATGGGTGCGGCCAGCGCGATGGCCGCCGGTCCCGATTTGACTGTGGTGTCGTTTGGCGGGGCGAACAAGGCGGCGCAAGTCAAAGCCTTCTACGCACCGTGGGAAGCCGCGGGCAACGGCAAGATCGTGGCCGGCGAGTACAACGGCGAAATGGCCAAGGTCAAAGCCATGGTCGACACCAAGAGTGTGTCGTGGGATCTGGTGGAAGTTGAATCGCCGGAGCTGTCCCGTGGTTGCGATGAAGACATGTTCGAACAACTCGACCCGGCGCTGTTCGGCAAAACCGAAGATTACGTCAAAGGTGCGATTCAGCCTTGCGGCGTGGGCTTCTTCGTCTGGTCGACCGTACTCGCGTACAACGCTGACAAGCTGAAAACCGCGCCAACCAGCTGGGCCGATTTCTGGGACACCAAGAAATTCCCGGGCAAGCGTGGCCTGCGTAAAGGCGCCAAGTACACCCTGGAATTCGCGCTGATGGCCGACGGTGTGGCGCCGAAAGACGTCTACAAAGAACTGGCGAGCAAGGGTGGTCAGGATCGTGCGTTCAAGAAACTGGATGAGCTCAAACCGAACATTCAGTGGTGGGAAGCCGGCGCCCAGCCACCGCAGTACCTCGCTTCCGGTGACGTGGTGATGAGCTCGGCCTACAACGGTCGCATCGCCGCCGTGCAGAAAGAATCCAACCTGAAAGTGGTGTGGAACGGCGGCATCTACGACTTCGACGCCTGGGCGATCCCGAAAGGTCTGGACGCCAAGCGCGCCGAAGCGGCGAAGAAATTCATCGCGTTCTCGGTGCAGCCGCAACAGCAGAAGACCTACTCGGAAAACATCGCCTACGGCCCGGCCAACTCCCAGGCCGTGCCGTTGCTGGACAAGGCGATCCTGAAAGACATGCCGACCACTCCGGAAAACATCGCCAACCAGGTGCAGATCGACGTCAGCTTCTGGGCTGACAACGGCGAGCAACTGGAGCAGCGCTTCAACTCCTGGGCTGCGAAGTAACCACAATCTGAAGGAAGACTTTGTGGCGAAGGAGCTTGTGTGGTGAGGGGATTCATCCCCGATGGGTTGCGAAGCAGCCCCCGAAGCCATACCCGCTCGGTGTGTCAGATAAACCGGATTCTCAGGTTTTACGACTGCTGCGCAGCCGATCGGGGATGAATCCCCTCGCCACAAAAACTCATCTGAGAGTTTTGGTGTTTCAACACAACAGAGGTGGTTCGCCACCTCTGTAATGATCAAAGATTTGCGGAGTACGTCATGGCCATCGCCGTTCCCCTGAACGAGGGCGCCAGCCCCACCTTGAAGCAGAAGCTCAAGCACGCCGAGCGGGTCAACCGCTGGAAGGCCCAGGCGTTGATTGCGCCGCTGGTGCTGTTTCTGTTGCTGGTGTTTCTGGTGCCGATCGTGGCGCTGCTCTATAAAAGCGTCGGCAACCCGGAAGTGGTTGGCGGCATGCCGCGCACCGTGGCGGCCATCGCCAGTTGGGATGGCCGTGGCCTGCCTGCTGAACCGGTGTACAAAGCGGCTGGCGAAGACCTCGCTGAAGCGCGCAAAAACCAGACGCTGGGCGATCTGTCCAAGCGCTTGAACATGGAGTTGGCCGGCTATCGCAGCCTATTGACCAAAACCGCCCGGGCGCTGCCTTTCGCCAGCGAACCGGCCTCCTATAAAGAAGCCCTCGAAGCGCTCGACGAGCGCTGGGGCGATCCGGCCTATTGGCAAGCGGTCAAACGCAACACCAGCAGCATCACCCCGTATTACCTGCTGGCGGCGGTCGATCACCGTATCGACGATCTCGGCGAACTGGCCCCGGCCACCCCGGATCAGGCGATCTACCTCGACATCTTCGCCCGGACTTTCTGGATGGGCCTGGTCATCACCGTGATCTGCCTGTTCCTCGCTTATCCATTGGCTTACCTGCTGGCCAATTTGCCATCGCGGCAGAGCAACCTGCTGATGATTCTGGTGCTGCTGCCGTTCTGGACCTCGATTCTGGTGCGGGTTGCGGCGTGGATCGTGTTGCTGCAGTCGGGCGGGCTGATCAACAGCGCGCTGATGGCCATGGGCATCATCGATAAACCGCTGGAGCTGGTGTTCAACCGCACCGGGGTCTACATATCGATGGTGCACATCCTGCTGCCGTTCATGATCCTGCCGATCTACAGCGTGATGAAAGGCATCTCGCCGACCTACATGCGCGCCGCCATATCGTTGGGCTGCCATCCGTTCGCCAGTTTCTGGCGGGTGTATTTCCCGCAGACCTACGCCGGTGTCGGCGCCGGTTGCCTGTTGGTGTTCATCCTCGCCATCGGCTACTACATCACCCCGGCGCTGCTCGGCAGTCCGAACGATCAGATGGTCAGCTACTTCGTCGCGTTCTACACCAACACCAGCATCAACTGGGGCATGGCCACTGCGCTGGGCGGCTTGTTGCTGCTGGCGACCGTGGTGCTTTATCTGATCTACAGCTGGCTGGTGGGCGCCAGTCGCCTGCGCCTGAGCTAAGGGGAGTTTGAAATGCTGAGTCCTTACATGTCGCCCATTGAACGGGTGTGGTTCTACAGCTTGCGGATCCTCTGCGGCCTGATCCTGCTGTTCCTGATCCTGCCGGTGCTGGTCATCGTGCCGCTGTCGTTCAACTCGGGCAGTTTCCTGGTGTATCCGCTGCAAGGTTTCTCGCTGCACTGGTATCAGGATTTCTTCGCCTCGGCGGAATGGATGCGCTCGCTGAAGAACAGCATCATCGTCGCCCCCGCCGCGACCGTGCTGGCGATGGTTTTCGGCACCCTGGCCGCGATCGGCCTGACCCGCGGCGATTTCCCCGGCAAGGCGCTGGTGATGGCGCTGGTGATTTCGCCGATGGTGGTGCCGGTGGTGATCATTGGTGTGGCGAGTTACCTGTTCTTCGCGCCGCTGGGGCTGGGTAACAGCTTCTTCTCGCTGATCGTGGTGCACGCGGTGCTCGGCGTGCCGTTCGTGATCATCACTGTGTCGGCAACGCTGCAAGGGTTCAACCACAACCTGGTACGGGCGGCGGCCAGCCTAGGGGCTTCGCCATTGACCACGTTCCGCCGGGTGACTCTGCCGCTGATCGCACCGGGGGTGATTTCCGGGGCGCTGTTCGCCTTCGCCACGTCGTTCGATGAAGTGGTGGTGACGCTGTTCCTCGCCGGCCCCGAGCAAGCGACGCTGCCCCGGCAGATGTTCAGCGGGATTCGCGAGAACCTCAGCCCGACGATTGCTGCTGCGGCAACCTTGCTGATCGCGTTCTCCGTCATCCTGTTGCTGACCCTTGAATGGCTGCGTGGGCGCAGCGAAAAACTACGTACCGCTCAGGTCTGACGCTGATCCCCTGTAGGAGCTGCCGAAGGCTGCGATCTTTTGATCTGGCTTTTTAAGATCAAAATCAAAAGATCGCAGCCTTCGGCAGCTCCTACATAGGAATGTTCGTGCGTACAGAAAATCTATGTGTGGTTGTCATTCATGGGGTGAATGGCAGACAACCCGGTTTCCCCAACTACGCTTGTGCTCAGCTCCCACATCTATAAGAGGCTGCGCACGATGAGTCTGTCCCAGTTCAAAATTGCTCACAAACTGATCACCGGCGCCGGGGCCATTGAGCAACTGGCAGCGGAACTCACCCGCCTCGATATCGACAACCCGCTGATTGTCACCGACGCCGCGCTGGTCAAATCCGGCACTGTGGAACTGGCGCTGTGCCAATTGGGCGGGCGCGAGTACGAGATTTTTGATCGAGTGCTGCCGGACCCGGAAATCGCCATTGTCGAAGATTGCATGCGCGTGTACCGCGAGGGCGGGCATGACGGTTTGATCGGCCTCGGTGGCGGCAGTGCCATCGATATCGCCAAGAGTGTCGCCGCGTATGCCGGGTACCACGGCGCGCTGGAAGACCTGTTCGGCGTCGATCAGGTGCCGCGCAAAGGCCCGCCGCTGATCGCCATCCCGACCACCGCTGGCACCGGTTCGGAAGTGACCAACGTCGCCATCCTCTCAGACAAGGTCGCGCAACTGAAGAAAGGCATCGTCAGCGACTACCTGTTACCGGATGTGGCGCTGGTCAGTCCGCAGATGACCCTGACCTGCCCGCGCAGCGTCACCGCCGCCAGTGGTGTTGATGCGCTGGTGCACGCCATCGAATCCTATCTGTCGGTCAATGCCTCGCCAATTACCGACTCACTGGCCATCGGCGCAATCAAGTTGATCGCCAAAGCCCTGCCCAAGGCCTACGCCAATGGCGCCAATCTCCAGGCCCGTGAAGACATGGCCACCGCCAGCCTGATGGCCGGCATGGCGTTCGGCAATGCCGGGGTCGGCGCGGTGCATGCGTTGGCGTATCCGCTGGGCGGGCGTTTCAACATCGCCCACGGCGTCAGTAACGCGTTGTTGCTGCCGTATGTCATGACCTGGAACAAGATGGCCTGCGTCGAGCGCATGCAGGATATCGCCGAAGCCATGGGAGTGAAGACCGCTCATTTGAGCGCCACCGAGGCGGCGGACAAAGCCGTGCAGGCGATGACCGAGTTGTGCGCGGCGGTGGAAATTCCCGCCGGGCTGCGCAGTTTTGGCGTCCCGCAAGAGGCGATCCCGGCCATGGCCGTGGAGGCCGCGGGAATCGAGCGTCTGATGCGCAACAACCCGCGCAAGCTCAGCGCTGCGGATATCGAGAAGATCTACCGAGCGGCGTACTGATCATCGCGGTCACGGTGCGCGCACGGAAACTTGAGGTATACAATGCGCGCCATCGTGATTTAGCTCAGAAAAGGTGCGTCATGCAGCCCTTCGTAATTGCTCCGTCGATTCTCTCTGCCGACTTCGCCCGCCTCGGCGAGGAAGTGGACAACGTTCTGGCCGCCGGTGCCGACTTCGTTCACTTCGATGTCATGGACAACCACTACGTGCCGAACCTGACCATCGGCCCGATGGTCTGCGCCGCATTGCGCAAGTACGGCATCACCGCGCCGATCGACGCGCACCTGATGGTCAGCCCGGTGGATCGCATTGTCGGCGACTTCATCGAGGCCGGCGCCACCTACATCACCTTCCACCCGGAAGCCACGCTGCACGTCGATCGTTCGCTGCAACTGATCCGTGAAGGCGGCTGCAAATCCGGCCTGGTGTTCAACCCGGCGACCCCGCTGGACGTGCTCAAGTACGTGATCGACAAGGTCGACATGGTCTTGCTGATGAGCGTCAACCCGGGCTTTGGCGGGCAGAAGTTCATCCCCGGCACCCTCGACAAACTGCGCGAAGCGCGGGCGATCATCGATGCCTCGGGGCGTGATATCCGTCTGGAAATCGATGGCGGCGTCAACGTCAACAATATCCGCGAAATCGCGGCCGCTGGCGCTGACACCTTTGTGGCCGGTTCGGCGATCTTCAATGCGCCGAACTATCAGGAAGTCATCGACAAGATGCGTTCCGAACTGGCGCTGGCCCGCCCATGAGCGGTTTTGAGCAGCTGTTCCCGGGGCAACTGCCACGGTTGGTGATGTTCGATCTGGATGGCACGCTGATCGACTCGGTTCCCGACCTGGCGGCGGCGGTGGACACCATGCTGCTCTCCCTCGGCCGCAAGCCTGCCGGCATCGAGGCGGTACGCGAGTGGGTCGGTAACGGCGCACCGGTGCTGGTGCGCCGGGCGCTGGCCGGCGGCATCGATCATTCGGCGGTGGATGACGTCGAGGCCGAGCACGCGCTGGAAGTGTTCATGGAGGCCTATGGCGCGAGCCACGAGTTGACCGTGGTCTATCCCGGCGTGCGCGACACCCTCAAGTGGCTGCACAAGCAGGGCGTGGCCATGGCACTGATCACCAACAAGCCGGAGCGTTTCGTCGCGCCGCTGCTGGACCAGATGAAGATCGGCCGCTACTTTAAGTGGATCATCGGCGGCGATACCCTGCCGCAGAAGAAGCCTGATCCGGCCGCGCTGTTCTTCGTGATGAAGATGGCCAACATCCCGGCCTCGCAATCGCTGTTCGTCGGCGACTCGCGCAGCGACGTGCTGGCGGCGAAGGCGGCGGGGGTCAAGTGCGTGGCGCTGAGCTACGGCTACAACCATGGCCGGCCGATTGCCGAAGAATCCCCGGCACTGGTGATCGACGATCTGCGCAAGCTAATTCCCGGTTGCCTCGGTACAGCCGCTGAGATAACGTTGCCCGACGCATCTCAATCCCATTCTGGAAACGCCATCGTGGTGGTCACCCGCAAACTCTGGATGAAAGTCATCAAGGCCCTGGCCCGCTGGCGTTGGCGCGCCTGACGGGTTCCTGGCCGGCTTGCCGGCGCGTTTGCACACCTGACTGATTTGCCCCTCACACCACGAGGCACCCCATGATCCGCGAAGAATTCCTGCGCCTGGCCGCTGACGGCTACAACCGCATTCCGTTGGCCTGCGAAACCCTGGCCGACTTCGACACGCCGCTGTCGATCTACCTGAAACTGGCCGACCAGCCCAACTCCTACCTGCTCGAATCGGTGCAGGGCGGCGAGAAATGGGGCCGTTACTCGATCATCGGCCTGCCGTGCCGCACCGTACTGCGGGTGCACGACCATCACGTAAGCATCACCGTCGATGGCGTCGAGACCGAAAGCCATGACGTCGAAGACCCGCTGGCCTTCGTCGAAACCTTCAAGGCCCGCTACAACGTGCCGACCATTGCCGGTCTGCCGCGTTTCAACGGTGGCCTGGTCGGTTATTTCGGTTATGACTGCGTGCGCTATGTCGAGAAGCGTCTGGGCAAATGCCCGAACCCGGATCCGCTGGGCGTGCCGGACATTCTGCTGATGGTGTCCGATGCGGTAGTGGTGTTCGACAACCTCGCCGGCAAGATGCACGCGATTGTCCTCGCCGACCCGGCGCACGCCGATGCTTACGAGCAGGGTCAGGCGCAATTGCAGGCACTGCTGGAGAAACTGCGCCAGCCGATCACCCCGCGCCGTGGCCTGGATTTCAGCAAGCAACAAGCGGCTGATCCGCTGTTCCGCTCCAGTTTCACCCAGAGCGACTACGAAAAAGCCGTCGACACCATCAAGGAATACATCCTCGCAGGCGACTGCATGCAAGTGGTGCCGTCGCAGCGCATGTCGATCGACTTCAAGGCCGCGCCGATCGATCTGTACCGCGCCCTGCGTTGCTTCAACCCGACGCCGTACATGTACTTCTTCAACTTCGGCGACTTCCACGTCGTCGGCAGTTCGCCGGAAGTGCTGGTGCGGGTCGAAGACAACCTGATCACCGTGCGCCCGATCGCCGGCACTCGTCCACGCGGAGCTACCGAAGAGGCGGATCTGGCGCTGGAAGAGGATCTGCTGTCGGACGACAAAGAGATCGCCGAACACTTGATGCTGATCGACCTCGGTCGTAACGACACCGGTCGTGTCTCGGAAATCGGTTCGGTGAAGCTCACCGAGAAAATGGTCATCGAGCGTTATTCCAACGTGATGCACATCGTCTCCAACGTCACCGGCCAATTGAAGGCCGGGCTGACCGCGATGGACGCGCTGCGGGCGATTCTGCCGGCGGGCACCTTGTCTGGCGCACCGAAGATCCGTGCGATGGAAATTATCGACGAACTGGAGCCGGTCAAGCGTGGCGTGTATGGCGGTGCGGTCGGTTACTTCGCCTGGAACGGCAACATGGACACCGCGATTGCGATTCGTACCGCGGTGATCAAGAACGGCGAACTGCACGTGCAGGCCGGTGGCGGCATCGTGGCCGACTCCGTGCCGGCGCTGGAATGGGAAGAAACCCTGAACAAGCGCCGCGCGATGTTCCGCGCCGTGGCCCTGGCTGAGCAGACTCCGGACGCCTGACCCACATGGGCTTTATGGTCAGGCATAAAAAACGCGACACCCGTAAGGGCGCCGCGTTTTTTGTACCTGCCAAGCCCCTGTAGGAGCTGGCGCAGCCTGCGATCTTTTGCTTTTCCGCCTCAGAAATCGAGACTGACCCCGACGTTCACCCCTTGCTGGGTAAAGTCATCATCCTTGCGCACGTTGTAGCTGGCGCGCAACGCCAAATCCTGCGTGAGCTTGTGGCTCACGCCCAGGTTCAGGCGATTGAGGTTGGTCTGCGGCTCGTAGCCTTCGAGCGTGAAGCGGTTGTTCGGCAAGCTGTTGAGGTTGATGGTCAGATCCTGGCGATCGTCGTTGTACTCACGTTCGTGAGCGAACTCGCCGAACACTTCGGTCTGCGCCGTGATCTGGTACTTGCCCTGGATACCCAGGCCCAGACGCCGCGAGTTGCGCGACTGGTCATCGAAGGTCAGCGCGGTGGAATCCGCGCCTTTTTCCGAGTAACCGTCGACCTCGACCTTGCCAAAATCGGCGCTGACGAACGGCGACAGGTGCCACGGGCTGCTGGCCTGCTGTGCGATGTCGTAGCCGATACGGCCGCTGATCGCCAGCACGTAGCCATCGGTATCGCCTTTCTCCCCGCGCTCGTTGACCCCGAGTTGGAATTTACGCTTGAGGCTGTCGTAGTCGAGTTTGCCGGCGGTCATTGCCAGATCGCCCCACCAGCGGTTTTGTTGATACTGGGCGAACGCGGTGCCCATGTAGGAGTTGAGTTTGTATTCCGAATCGGCGTCGCCGGCCTCGAGTTTCTGGTTATAGAAACCAGCGGCCAATCCGACACGCCAGGCGTCGTTGACGCGATAGCTGCCGCCGATGTTCAGGTTGTAGCCGTTGCCGTCGGCACTGGCGGCGCTGTGCTGGCCGTCGAAGTCCTGATGCTGTCCGCCACCGGCGACGATAGCGCGCCATTGGCCCACGGCCTGCCAGTTTTCCCAGTCGGCCAGCCATTGATTGCGCAGTTCATCCTGATGCGCGCGCAACGAACCTTGGGCCATTTCCGGCAGCAGGGTCAGTTCCCACGGGGCGGCGAGCAGCGAGTAGGCGTAGTCGGCAATCAGGCGCTGGCCAGCTTCGGTGGGGTGCACCGAGTCGTTGTAGATCAGCTTGGTCGGATCCGGCGTGGCGCTGTTGATGCCGTATCGGGCGTTCTCGGTGCAACTGTTGCCGCTGAAGCAGGTGGCCGTCAGGTTCTGGTCGGTCGCGAGGCCGAACTGCGCCGGGTTGGCGAACGCTTCTTTGAGCAGCACCGGAATGTTCAGTGGAATGATTTCGGCGTTGATGCCCTGCAACTGGCTGACCAGTTCGGTGTTGAATTGGGCGCTGAGCTGCGAGGTGAAGCTCTGCAGCGGTGAGCCGTTGATCGCCGGGGTCAGGCCGATGTCTGGCAGCAGCCAGACCATGATGTATTTGGCGCCGGCACCTTGCAGCGTGCGCACGCTGTCGGCCAGTCGGTCGGCCGCCGAGCTGGCCTGATCGAGGCTGAGCACGCGGCCCTGAAGGAAGTCGTTGCCGCCCCCGGACAGGTAATACAGCGCGTTCGGATCAGCGCGGAAGCCATTCGACGGCAGGTAACCGCTGCGCGTGCGTTCACCGGTGGCGGACTGGGTGGTGATCGAGTCGAGGATCTGGTCGGTACGGTAACCACCCACCGCCCAGTTGTTGCCATCGGCCAGACCTTCACCGGCACGCACGGCCGAGGACGAGGAGGCGGTCTGATCCGGGCTGAAACCGAGTTTGCCGCCGATGATCTGGGTGGCGTTGAGGTCGCGGTTTTCCCCGGTGCCATCCTTGTACAACGGGCCGGTGCGGTTGGTGTAGCGCTGCGTGGCGCCGGCCGGGCCGCCGGTGTCCCTGAAGGTACCAGCGTCGTTGAGGCTGTCACCGAACACGATGAAGTTCGAATAGGGCGCGGGTGCCGCGTAGGCCTGGGCGCAAGCCATGGCGAGCAGGCAACCGGCGAGCGGTACAAACAACGTCTGTTTGATCATGAGCAAGTCCGTTTATTTATTGTTGTAGGTGAACGAAACGACAGTACCAAAAACTCCCGGCGTTTTGCCATCGGTCGCGAAGCCTCCCATAGTTTTGTCCCCCGTCAGCCCCGCCATATTGCACGCTCTGCCCAGCTAAGTTACTGTGCCGGAACGTATAAACGAGACCTTCCCCGTGTTGATCGTCAGCAAACTTCTGGATCAAGTCATCAAGGCACACGCCCGTTGGCGTTGGCGCGCCTGAATCTTTTCTGCCGGCCCGGCCGGATCTGTATCGCTTTGCCTTCCTCGCCCGTTTGAAATGCCGCTGTGCCGACGCTCTCTGTGCGTCCGACATCGTGCAGCGCCCTGCGGGCAAGTCATCTGAAGGCTGTCTTCAAGTCAGAATTCAAGAGGTTCGAAACGCCATGTTGCTGATGATCGACAACTACGACTCCTTTACTTACAACGTTGTGCAATACCTCGGCGAGCTGGGTGCCGAGGTCAAAGTGGTGCGCAACGACGAACTGACTGTCGCCGAAATCGAAGCGCTCAACCCCGAGCGCATCGTGGTTTCGCCAGGTCCGTGCACGCCGACTGAAGCCGGCATCTCCATCGAAGCCATCAAATACTTCGCCGGCAAACTGCCAATCCTCGGCGTCTGCCTCGGCCATCAATCGATTGGCCAGGCGTTCGGTGGCGATGTGGTGCGCGCCCGTCAGGTGATGCACGGTAAGACTAGTCCGGTATTCCACGAGGACAAGGGCGTTTTCGCCGGTCTGAATCATCCGCTGACGGTTACCCGTTACCACTCGCTGATCGTCAAGCACGGTACTTTGCCCGATTGCCTGGAGCTGACCGCGTGGACGCAGCACGATGACGGCAGCGTCGATGAAATCATGGGCCTGCGGCACAAGACCCTGAACATCGAGGGCGTACAGTTCCACCCCGAGTCGATCCTCACCGAGCAGGGTCATGAACTGTTTGCCAACTTCCTCAAACAAACCGGCGGCACGCGCTAAGGACTCCCATGAACATCAAGACAGCCCTGAGCCGTATCGTCGAACACCTCGACCTCAGTACCGAAGAAATGCGCGACGTGATGCGCGAAATCATGACCGGGCAATGCACCGACGCACAGATCGGCGCATTCATGATGGCCATGCGCATGAAGAGCGAGAGCATCGATGAAATCGTCGGCGCCGTGTCGGTGATGCGTGAGCTGGCCGACCAGGTCGAACTCAAGACCCTCGACGGCGTGGTCGATGTAGTCGGCACCGGCGGTGACGGTGCGAACATCTTCAACGTATCGACGGCTTCGGCGTTCGTTGTCGCGGCAGCCGGTTGTACCGTGGCCAAGCACGGTAACCGTGCGGTGTCGGGCAAGAGCGGCAGCGCCGACTTGCTGGAGGCGGCCGGTATCTATCTGAACCTGACCCCGGTGCAGGTTGCCCGTTGCATCGACAACGTCGGCATCGGTTTCATGTTTGCCCAGACTCACCACAAAGCGATGAAGTACGCCGCCGGCCCACGCCGCGATCTTGGCCTGCGTACGCTGTTCAACATGCTCGGCCCGCTTACGAATCCGGCCGGTGTGAAACATCAGGTGGTGGGCGTGTTCACTCCAGCGCTGTGCCGGCCATTGGCCGAAGTCTTGCAGCGGCTTGGCAGCAAGCACGTGCTGGTGGTGCATTCGAAGGATGGCCTGGACGAGTTCAGCCTTGCCGCGCCGACCTTCGTCGCTGAGCTGAAAAACAACGAGATCACAGAGTATTGGGTCGAGCCGGAAGATCTGGGCATGAAGAGCCAGAGCCTGCACGGTCTGTCGGTCGAAGGCCCGGAAGCGTCGCTGGCGCTGATCCGCGATGCGCTGGGCAAGCGCAAGACCGAGAGCGGCCAGAAAGCTGCGGAAATGATCGTGCTCAATGCCGGTGCGGCGCTGTATGCCGCCGACCTGGCGACCAGTCTCAAAGAAGGCGTGGCGCTCGCGCACGACGCCCTGCACACCGGTCTCGCTCGGGAAAAACTCGAGGAGTTGGGTGCCTTTACCGCGGTATTCAAAGTGGAGAATGAGGGATGAGTGTACCGACGGTTCTGGAAAACATTCTGGCGCGCAAAGTCCAGGAAGTCGCCGAGCGCAGCGCTCGCGTCAGCCTGAGCGAGCTGGAAAGTCTGGCCAAGGCGGCCGATGCACCCCGTGGTTTTGCCCAGGCATTGCTGGCGCAGGCCAAGAAGAAGCAACCGGCGGTGATCGCCGAAATCAAGAAGGCTTCGCCGAGCAAAGGCGTGATACGCGAGAACTTCGTGCCTGCCGATATCGCCAAGAGCTACGAGAAGGGCGGGGCGACCTGTCTTTCGGTGCTGACCGATATCGACTACTTCCAGGGCGCTGATATCTACCTGCAACAGGCCCGCGCCGCGTGCAAATTGCCGGTGATCCGCAAAGACTTCATGATCGATCCGTACCAGATCGTCGAAGCCCGTGCGCTGGGCGCCGACTGCGTGCTGTTGATCGTCTCCGCACTGGACGACGTAAAAATGGCCGAGCTGGCCTCGGTGGCCAAGGGTGTCGGTCTCGATGTGCTGGTGGAAGTGCACGACGGCGATGAGCTGGAGCGCGCACTGAAAACCCTCGACACGCCACTGGTCGGGGTCAATAACCGCAACCTGCACACGTTCGACGTCAGCCTGGAAACCACCCTCGACCTGTTGCCGCGCATTCCGCGCGACCGATTGGTGATCACCGAGAGTGGCATCCTCAACCGTGCCGATGTCGAGCTGATGGAAATCAGCGATGTGTATGCCTTTCTGGTGGGCGAAGCGTTCATGCGCGCGGAAAGCCCGGGCACCGAACTGCAACGCCTGTTCTTCCCGGAACGCGGCGTACCGGTCAGTGGTTCGACCCTCGACTGATCGAGTCGACCTCATTCGCGAGCAGGCTCGCTCCCATATTGGAATGCATTTCCCCTGTGGGAGCGAGCCTGCTCGCGAAAAGGCCCTCAAAATCCCTAAAGATTCCAGATCTGCCGGAGCCCTCCATGTCGCTGCCCACCTTCATGACCATCGAGGCCGGCCTGCAAGCCGAACAAGACTTGCTCGCTTCCGTCTGCGCCGGCGACGCCGAATTCGGCCTGCTGTTCTGGCAACCCAGCGATAACGCCCTGGTCATGCCGCGCCGCCTTAATCGTCTGCCCGGTTTTGATCACGCCTGCGAAGTCTCCGCGACTGCCGGTTGGCCAGTATTGCTGCGGGAAACCGGCGGTGAACCGGTCCCGCAGTCCTCCTCAACGATCAACATCGCACTGGTCTACGCTCCGCCCCGCAGCGAGGGCGATCTGAATCGCATCGAAACTGGCTATCGGCGTCTGTGCGATCCAATCTGTGAGTTGCTGGATGAGTTGGGCGGCACATCGTCGTTGGGCGAAATCGACGGTGCGTTCTGTGACGGCCGCTTCAACGTCAATCTCGACGGCCGCAAGATGGTCGGCACTGCTCAACGCTGGCGCCAGAGTCAGGGCGGTCAGCGTCCGGTGGGGTTGGTGCACGGGGCGATGTTGATCGATAACGAGCGCGAATCGATGGTCGCGGCGGTCAATCGCTTCAACGAGGCTTGCGGTCTGGAGCAGCGAGTGCGGGCTGAAAGCCACATTGCCCTGCATGAGAAGTTCGTCGCGCCAAATGCTTTGGCGCGTCTGGATGAGCTGTTTCGACGGATGCTGGCGCAGGTCTACAGCGCCTGAGCTTGCGCGCTTAGCGGGTGCCGAAGACCACCATGGTCTTGCCTTTCACATCGACCAGGTTGCGTTCCTCAAGATCCTTGAGCACGCGGCCGACCATTTCCCGCGAACAACCGACAATTCGTCCGATTTCCTGACGGGTCACCTTGATCTGCATGCCGTCCGGGTGGGTCATTGCGTCAGGCTGTTTGCACAACTCCAGCAGGCAACGGGCAACGCGACCGGTGACGTCGAAGAACGCCAGGTCGCCGACCTTGCGCGTGGTATTGCGCAGACGTTGTGCGATTTGTCCGCTGAGGACGTAAAGAATGTCGGGATCCTGCTGTGACAGTTCGCGGAACTTCACATAGCTGATTTCGGCGATTTCACATTCAACCTTGGCCCGCACCCAGGCGCTGCGTTGTTGTTCCTGACCCGCTTGTTCGAACAAACCCAGTTCGCCAAAGAAATCCCCGGCGTTGAGGTAGGCAATGATCATTTCGCGGCCGTCGTCATCTTCAATCAGGATCGTGACCGAACCCTTGATGATGAAGTACAGCGTGTCCGAGCGATCGCCGGCGCAGATGATGTTGCTTTTGGCCGCATGGCGACGGCGTTGGCAATGCATCAACAGTTTGTCGAGGTTTTTGATTTTGGGTGTGGGGGTAATAGCAACCATGGTTGTATCCCGAAAAGACTGCACGGTGATGTTTGATTTTTATATGAGGCGCTGAAGGCGGTCGCTACACAGGCTGACAATTGGCGCCAGCGAATTGGCGCCAGCTTACCAGACACTTCGTCGAAAATTCGAGAAATTACCTACGCAGCTTAGGCATCTTTCCCAGGAACGCCGGGCGCTGTCAGAGCAAAGGCCTGTGCTAAGCTGGCGACCCTTTTTTCTACAGTGGAGTCTTGGCGATGAAGGCACGCATCCAATGGGCTGGCGAAGCCATGTTCCTCGGCGAATCCGGTAGCGGTCATGTCGTGGTGATGGACGGTCCGCCCGACGCCGGTGGTCGTAACCTGGGTGTTCGCCCGATGGAAATGCTTCTGCTGGGCGTGGGTGGTTGCAGCAACTTCGACGTGGTGAGCATCCTGAAGAAGTCGCGTCAGGCGGTTGAAAGCTGCGAAGCGTTCCTTGACGCCGAGCGCGCGACCGAAGACCCGAAGGTGTTCACCAAGATCCACATGCACTTCGTGGTCAAGGGCCGAGGCCTGAAAGAAGCCCAGGTCAAACGCGCCATCGAACTGTCTGCCGAGAAGTATTGCTCGGCCTCGATCATGCTCGGCGCGGCCGGCGTGGCGATCACTCACGATTATGAAATCGTCGAACTCGGTTGAACCGACATTCAACTATCATAAAAGCAGTGCAGACTCTGGCGATCCCTCGCTGACGTCTGCATAATGCGCCACTTTTTTCAGGGCAGTGATCGGTCAGCCGACGGATCATCCGCCTGAACAGATAACCAAAATCGCCATCGCGAAGAGGTGTTAACCGTCCTACGCAGGTGCGTTGTTCGCACTTGACGGGCATGCTTGATCACGCGGCTGCGCCGCATACATAGAGAGTTTTTAACGGTGAAAAGCAAACTCAAGCTCCACGGGTTCAACAACCTGACAAAGACCTTGAGCTTCAACATCTATGACATCTGCTACGCGGAAACCCCGCAAGACCAGCAGGCTTACGTCGAGTACATCAATCAAGAGTACAACGCCGAACGCCTGACGCAGATCCTCACGGAAGTTGTCGAAATCATTGGTGCCAACATTCTGAACATCGCGAGTCAGAACTATGAGCCTCAGGGTGCCAGCGTCACGATTCTGATCTCGGAAGAGCCGGTGACCCCGACTGACAGCCAGATCGAGGAGTCCCCGGGCCCATTGCCCGAAATCATCCTTGCCCACCTCGACAAGAGCCACATCACGGTGCATACCTATCCGGAAATCCATCCGGACGCCGGTATTGCGACGTTCCGTGTGGACATCGACGTGTCGACCTGTGGTGTCATTTCACCGCTTAAAGCGCTCAACTTCCTCATTCACCAGTTCGATTCGGACATCGTGACTGTGGATTACCGTGTGCGCGGTTTCACCCGTGACGTTGAAGGCAACAAGCACTTCATCGACCACGAGATCAACTCGATCCAGAACTACCTTTCCGAAGACACCCGCGACGCGTACCAGATGACCGACGTGAACGTGTACCAGGAAAACCTGTTCCACACCAAAATGCTGCTGAAGAACTTCGAGCTGGATAACTACCTGTTCGGCGACGCCACCAGCAACCTGTCCGCTGAACAGCGGGCACAGGTAACTGAACGTGTGAAACACGAAATGCTGGAAATCTTCTACGCGCGCAACATGCCGGCGTAAGATTCCCGTGTCTAGTCCTGAAATAGGTTTACACCTGTTTCACCCTAACGCCCGATGCACTTCATCGGGCGTTTTGTATTTTAAGGACAGGTGAGGGCGCTCCTGGTTGTAGATCAAGATCGCCTCCCGCACCATTTGCTCCGCTTGCGCCAAGTCTGTCGGCCGGTGGAGCAAGAGCTCTGTCTTCAAGATGCCGTTGACCCGCTCTGCCAAGGCGTTTTGGTAGCAGTCGTAGCCATCAGTCATTGAGCACGTAATGCCATGCTTGGCATGGAGCTTTTGATAAAGCGCCGAGCAGTACTGCACACCTCGATCTGAGTGATGAACCAGTTTCTGACATGTTCGACGCGTCTTCACAGCCATGCGCAAGGCTTGAGCCACCGAGTCGGCATGTAAGCTGCCATGCACGTGATAGCCGACTATTTTTCTCGAGAAGGCATCCGTCACCAGACTCAAATAGACCGGATCGTCACGCTTGGTAGACAGATAAGTGATATCGGCTACCCAAACCTGTTCCGGACCGGTAGCGACAACTTGCGACGAGCCTGGTTTGAGCAGATTGGGATGGCAGCGGAAGTGATGATGACTGTCGGTCGTTTTGTGATAAGCCCGCTTCCTGCGGACCAGTTGGCGGAAATCACGCAAGACCGCCAATAACCGATCGCGGCCGACATGCAGCTCCTGTTTCTCACGCTCCGCGTGCATCAGTGAGTGCAATTTGCGGGCGCCAATGCAGGGTTGGCGTACTCGGATTGTCTGCACAAACTGGATGAGTTTCTGATCTTGCTCGATGCGAGCCCGATAGACGCGATTACGTTTGTAAAAGGCTTGGCGACTAATCCCCATAAACTGGCAAGCCCTGCTGACACTCAGGGTTTGGGTCTGCGCAACGACTTGCCGGGCCGCTTTTTTACGACAGAGACGCCGTAGTCGTTCTTCAGTACATCCACCACGTCTTCAAAAAACTTGGCTTTCTGATTCGCCAGCGCCAACTGCTCCTCAAGCTCTTTGATTCTCTGCTCGGGAGTTAAGGGCAAAGTGGGCTCGTCCATCGATCGGTTCCTTTGGGAACGAATGGAGGCGCCTTGGCTCCAGTCTTGCCGACCATGCTTGCGTAACCAAACCAACACCGTCGACCGACCCTGAATTCCGTAGCGCCGTTGAGCCTCTTTATAACTCAACTCGCCTTTTTCGACTTGGTCGACAACCGACAATTTAAAAGTCAGCGTGTAATCGCGTTGACTGCGTTTTGCGCCCGAATCCATTGCACACTCCTGATAAGAAGCCAGAAGGTGTAAACCTTATTCAGGACGAGACACCGGGCACAAAAAAGGCGACTACTTTGCGGTAGTCGCCTTTTTTATTACCGAAACAGAGCCCTGTGGGAGCGAGCCTGCTCGCGAAGGGGCCCTCAGCAGCAATACCGATCTCAGATTCGATAAGTGCTCTTGGTCATCACCTTCGCCAACAGACTCATCCCGAACTTCACTGGCGCCGGAAAACGGAAACCGCCCGCATCCAGTGCGCTCTCCGCATGATGTTCTTCATCAATGCGCATCTGCTGCAAGATTGCCCGGGACTTCTCGTCTTCTGCCGGCAATTGCTCCAAGTGCTCGTTCAGGTGCTTGCACACTTGATGTTCGGTGGCTGCGACGAAGCCGAGGCTGACCTTGTCGCTGATCAGGCCGGCCACGGCGCCAATACCGAACGACATCCCGTAGAACAGCGGATTGAGTACGCTGGTGTGACTGCCCAGTTGATGGATGCGCTGCTCGCACCACACCAGATGGTCGATTTCCTCTTCGGCGGCGTGCTCCATGGCGGCACGCACCTGCGGCAACTTGGCGGTCAGCGCCTGACCTTGGTACAGCGCTTGGGCGCACACTTCACCAGTGTGGTTGATGCGCATCAGGCCGGCGACGTGGCGAGTGTCTTCATCGCTCATCTGCACTTCCGGCTGCACAATCGCTGGCGACGGACGGTACGGCTGACCACTGAAAGGCAGCAGAGTACGCATCGCGGCATCGGCTTGCAGCAGTAGACGGTCAATCGGCGAGTAGTGACGTTGGGTAGTCATGCTGACCTCCGGGAAAAATCTCGACCGCCAGTTTAACCGAATCGGCCGGGGAAGGTTTGCGCTGGGTCATCAGTCACACTGGATGTGCTTTTTGCTTTATGCAGGAGCTGCCGAAGACTGCGATCTTTTTGATACTCGAAGATCAAAAGATCGCAGCCTTCGGCAGCTCCTGCACAGGTTTGCTGATATCAGCCCGGCGGCCAGTTCATCTGGCGCTGACCGAGTACATGCATATGAATGTGATAGACGGTCTGCCCACCTTTTTCATTGCAGTTCATCACCACCCGGAAGCCTTCCTCGCAGCCCAGTTCCAGCGCCAGACGCTGGGCGGTGAACAGGATGTGCCCGGCCAGTGCCTTGTCGTCTTCGGTCAGGTCGTTGAGGGTGCGCACCGGTTTCTTCGGGATCACCAGAAAGTGCACCGGTGCCTGAGGGGCGATGTCGTGGAACGCCAGAACCTGGTCGTCCTCGTAAATGATCTTGGCCGGGATTTCCCGGTTAATGATCTTGGTGAACAGAGTATCCACTGCTGTTTTCTCCGTTGTGGGGGCTGGCCTGAGTGTACTCATGGGAAATGACCGCGCCCAGTGATTTGCCGTAGGACAGTTCAGCGCGGGCAGTAAGCCTTGTTGACCATGCCGACGAGGGTGCGATTGAGCCAGCGCGAGCCGAGGCGCGGCAGGAACGCCAGCCAGCGGTTGCGTCGTCCCGGGATAATGATTGCGCGGTTTTTCTCCAGCGCACGCACGGTGTACAGCGCGACTTCCTCGGGGCTCATCAGCAGTTTGCTGTCCTTGAGTTTGTCGCTGTTGAGCTGAGCGGTGCGGAAGAAAGCGGTGCGTGTCGGGCCGGGGCAGAGCACCGAAACCTTGACCGCGCTCTGTTTCAGTTCAACCCGCAGCGCCTCGGAGAAGTGCAGAACGTAAGCCTTGCTGGCGTAGTAAGTGCTCATCCACGGACCGGGATTGAACGCTGCCACTGAGGCGACGTTGAGGATCTGCCCGCCGCCCTGCAGCGCCATGCTGTTGCCGATGGCATGGCACAGACGGGTGAGGGCGAGGATGTTGACTTCGATCAGGTCCTGCTCGGTCATCCAGTCCTGGGCGAGGAATGGGCCGCAGGTGCCGATACCGGCGCAATTGACCAACAGATCGATCTGCCGGTCGCCTTCTTCCAGCTCCAGCAGGAAGCCGGACAGGCGCAATGGCTCGCCCAGATCGCAGGCGCGGAACAACACTTCCACGCCAAAGCGCTGGGTCAGTTCGATCGCGATACTTTCCAGCTGATCACGCTGGCGAGCCACCAGAATCAAGCTGCGGCCGCGTCGGGCCAGCGCTTCGGCCATGGCCAGGCCGATGCCGCTGGAGGCGCCGGTGATCAGAGCGTAACGGGTCATGCATTTCTCCATCGCAACAGCCCCGCGCCAGCGACGCAGGTGTCACGGCGGGGAGCGTTGTTCATTCTTTCGCAGAGTCTACAGGGGCCGGGGGCGCTTCGGCTGCATCGTCCACGGAATTCGCAGGTACAGTCTCGACCTCGACTTCATCGGTGGTGACCGAGCCGCTTTCATAGCTGCTCTCGAGGTTGCTTTCGTACTCCTGCTGAATCGCCGAGATACCGCCGAGCATGCCGCCGGCAAATACCAGGGCGAAGAACACGATCCACAACGAGCACAGCACTTTGACCGCGGTGCTGTTGGGCGGTGGCGGCGGGCCGTAGCGGTTGGCCCCGGTGTTGCCCGGCACGACCATGATCACCAGCGGGAAGAAGCTGCCCACGAACGGCACCAGATTCAGCAGCCAGAGCCAGCCGGACCAGCCGATGTCGTGCAGGCGCTGCACGCTGAACAGAATGCTGACAATGATGAAACCGAGGAACAGGAAGAACGCGAATAGCCCGCCGATGATCAGGCCGGTGGTGGTGTCGCCACTGACCAGTCCGAGCCCGATAAACGCGAATATCGCCACGATCGGCAGAGTCACCAGGCTCAGGACCATGCTCCAGGCCAGAAAGCGCAGGCGACCGATCCGGCCCTCGACGCTGAAGGGCTTGAGGGTGGCGAAGGCTGGCAGGTTTTCGCCGACGTTGGCCTGAGGGGGCGCATAAGGTGATGCGGAGTCGTTGAAGGTTGCCGGTTGCTCATGCACGTCCGACAGACTCAGTTCGATCGCCGTTTCGCTTTCGATCCGTGCATCGATCCCGGTCTTGTTCAGTGCTTGCAGATAGGTTTGCGCATCGCTGTAGGTCAGGTCGCGTTTGAGGGCGACGGTGCTGTCATTGAACAGGCGCTCTATGGCGGCGACATCGCTTTTGAACAGGGCCGCAAGATTGAGCTTGGCGGTGGTGAGATCGACACCGGGCTGTAGAGCTCCGGCGAAAACGATCTTGTAACGAGGTTCGCTCATGGCCGAGGCATCCTTGTCGCGAATTAATTGAGGGTCAGCAAGTGTAAGGCCAGTCACTCTAAGACTGGCCTGATTTTTCTCAGCGTGGCCAACGCTTCGGCAACTGCGCCGCACGCTCCAGCGCCTGACGGTATTCCGCGTCGAGCCGGGCGATCAACTGATCCACGCTCGGCAGGTCGTCAATCTGGCCAACGCCCTGGCCGGCCGACCACACGGTCTTCCAGGCCTTGGCTTCGTCGTTGATCGGTTTGAGCTTGTCACCGAAATTGACCTCGCCTTTGCCTTGCAGCGCGGCCATGTCGAAACCCGCAGCTTCCAGACTTTGGCGCATGAAGCTTGCGGGTACGCCAGAGACCGCAGGCGTATGAATGATGTCCGCCGCTTTGGCCGTCAGCAGCATGTCCTTGTAGGCGTCAGACGCATGACTTTCGGTGGTGCCGATAAATCGCGTGCCGAAGTAGGCCAGATCCGCGCCAAGCAGTTGTGCAGCCAAAATCTCATGGCCGTGGTTCAGACATCCGGCAAGCAGCAGGGTTTTATCGAAGAACTCGCGGATCTCGGCGATCAGCGCAAACGGACTCCAGGTGCCGGCATGGCCACCGGCACCCGCCGCAACCGCGATCAAACCGTCGACGCCGGCTTCGGCGGCTTTCTCGGCATGCCGGCGCGTGGTCACGTCGTGGAACACCAGGCCGCCGTAGCTGTGCACGGCATCGACCAGTTCCTTCACCGCACCGAGGCTGGTGATGACAATCGGCACCTTGTGCTCGACGCAGATGTTCAGATCCGCCTGCAAGCGCGGATTGCTGTTGTGCACGATCAGATTCACGGCATACGGCGCCGGGTTGTCCAGTGTCGCCAGGCCCGCTTCAATCTCCTCCAGCCAGGCCTTGAAACCGCTGCTTTCACGCTGGTTCAGCGCCGGGAAGCTGCCGACCACGCCGTTACGGCAGCAGGCGAGCACCAGTTCCGGGTTGGAGATCAGGAACATCGGCGCCGCCACTACCGGCAAGCGCAGACGTTGTTCGAGCAGAGCGGGCAGTGACATTGGAAATCCCCCGAGGTGTGATGCCTGTTATGAAATTAGAACGGCTTGACCACGACCAGAATTACGATAGCCAGCAATATCAGAACCGGCACTTCATTGAACCAGCGATAAAAGACATGGCTGCGGGTGTTCTCGCCACGGGCGAAGCGTTTTACCTGCGCGCCGCACATGTGGTGGTAGCCGATCAGCAGGACCACCAGGGTCAGCTTGGCGTGAATCCAGCCGCCCATGCTGAAGATGCCCGGATTGAGGTAGATCAGCCAGCCGCCGAAGATCAACGTGGCGATCATCGCCGGGCCCATGATGCCGCGATACAGCTTGCGTTCCATGAGGCTGAAGCGTTCCTTGCTGATCGTGTCTTCACTTTGTGCGTGATAAACGAACAGCCGTGGCAAGTAGAACAGCCCGGCAAACCAGCAGACGACGCTGACAATATGAAGCGCTTTGATCCATAGATAGAGCATTTTGGTTATTCCCAGGTTCACGGTAGCCGGGATAGTAGAGGCTTGAGCGTCCGCACGTCACCTTGATGGTTGTCGCAGGGCCGCGCGGCCCCTATTATCGACGGCTTTCCAGTGGGTTCGTTGAGGGCAGGTTTATGGTCAAGGTCGGTATCGTCGGCGGCACGGGTTACACCGGTGTCGAACTGCTGCGTCTGTTGGCACAGCATCCGCAGGCAGAAGTGGTGGTGATCACTTCCCGATCCGAGGCCGGTCTGGCCGTGGCTGACATGTACCCGAACCTGCGCGGTCACTACGACGGCCTGGCGTTCAGCGTGCCGGACATCAAAACCCTGGGCGCATGTGATGTGGTGTTCTTCGCCACCCCGCACGGCGTTGCTCATGCGTTGGCCGGTGAACTGTTGGCGGCGGGCACCAAGGTCATCGACCTGTCCGCGGACTTCCGTTTGCAGGACGCTGAAGAATGGGCCAAATGGTACGGCCAGCCACACGGCGCGCCCGAGTTGCTGGACGAGGCGGTCTACGGCCTGCCGGAAGTCAATCGCGAGCAGATCAAAAAAGCGCGTCTGATCGCTGTGCCGGGTTGCTACCCAACCGCTACGCAGTTGGGTTTCCTGCCGCTGCTTGAAGCGGGTCTGGCTGACACTTCGCGGCTGATCGCCGACTGCAAATCAGGTGTCAGCGGTGCCGGTCGCGGCGCATCTGTAGGCTCGCTGTACTCTGAGACCTCGGAAAGCATGAAGGCTTATGCGGTCAAAGGTCACCGTCATTTGCCGGAAATTCGCCAGGGTCTGCGTCGCGCTGCGGGCAAGGATGTCGGTCTGACCTTCGTTCCGCACCTGACGCCGATGATCCGTGGTATTCACTCCACGCTCTACGCGACCGTGGTTGATCGTTCGGTGGATCTGCAGGCTCTGTTCGAAAAGCGTTATGCCAACGAGCCGTTCGTCGATGTGATGCCGGCCGGCAGCCATCCGGAAACTCGCAGCGTGCGTGGTGCCAACGTCTGCCGCATCGCCGTGCACCGCCCGCAGGATGGCGATCTGGTGGTGGTGCTGTCGGTGATCGACAACCTGGTCAAAGGCGCGTCGGGTCAGGCGGTGCAGAACATGAACATCCTGTTCGGGCTGGATGAGCGTTTCGGCCTGTCCCACGCCGGTATGCTGCCGTAACACGTTCGTCAACACAGCAAAAAGGCCCGTCAACCGGGCCTTTTTGCATTCTGGGCAGTTGGTCGGGTTTATTGATATACCGTAACAATAGTTGACCGATTTTCTAGGACAAGCGGATAATGCGCGTCATCACGCATTATGGCGGCGTAACGCCGGGAGATAGTCAGCATGAGCGTCGAATCCTTCACCCCCACGGCTTTGCAATTCACTCAAGGTGCTGCGCACAAAGTGAAGAGCCTGGTCGATGAAGAGGGGAATGATCGCTTGAAGCTGCGCGTATTCGTTACGGGCGGCGGTTGTTCAGGGTTTCAGTACGGCTTCACCTTCGATGAAGATGTGGCCGAGGACGACACCATCGTCGAGCGCGAAGGCGTGAGCCTGGTGGTGGATCCGATGAGCTTCCAGTATCTGGCGGGTGCCGAAGTGGATTACCAGGAAGGTCTGGAAGGTTCGCGCTTCGTGATCAAGAACCCGAACGCCACCACTACTTGTGGTTGCGGCTCTTCGTTCTCGATCTGATCGCGCCTCGCTGCACACAACAAAACGCCGCAGAGCCTTACGGTTCTGCGGCGTTTTTTGTTGCCGGCGTTTTGCTCAGTTGGGGTAGATGGCGCCGAGTACCCGCAGGCCTTTGGCGCCAGTGACGCTCGGGCGGTTGGCGGCAATGCCTTCGAGGCAGCAATGAGCAAGCCAGGCGAAGGCCATGGCCTCGACCCAGTCCGGATCGACACCGTGAGTCGCGGTGCTGGCGACGATAGCGTTCGGCAGCAGATCGGCGAGACGCTTCATCAGCGTGGCGTTATGAGCGCCGCCGCCGCAGACCAGCATTTCCCGGGTATCGGCTTGAGCGCTTTGCAGCGACTCGACGATGGTCAGTGCCGTCAGTTCCAGCAATGTTGCCTGGACGTTTTCAGCAGCAAAGGTCGGCAGTCTGGACAGGTGTTGTTGCAGCCACGGCAGGTTGAATACTTCGCGGCCGGTGCTCTTCGGGCCCTTTGTGACAAAGAACGGGTCGCTGAGCAGCGCTGACAGCAAGGCGGGCTCTACCGTACCGCTGGCTGCCCACTGACCGGCGCGATCATAATTCTCACCGCGTTGCTGATGAATCCAGGCATCCATCAGCACATTTCCGGGGCCGCAGTCGAAACCGGCTACAGGCCGCGTCGGCTCTATCAGGCTCAGATTGCTGAAACCGCCGACATTCAAGACTGCACGGTTACCGCTACGCTCTTCGAACAAAGCTTCATGGAAGGCTGGCACCAGCGGCGCGCCTTGGCCGCCGGCAGCCACGTCGCGGCTGCGGAAGTCGCTGACCACGGTGATACCGGTCAGCTCCGTGAGTAGCGCAGGATTGCCGATCTGTACGGTGAAGCCGCGAGCGGGCTCATGGCGAATGGTCTGGCCGTGGCTGCCGATTGCACGAATGGCGTCGGGCTTGAGCTGCTGCTGATCGAGGAGGGTATGGATGCCCTGCGCGGCGAGTTTCACCCAGTGCTGTTGGGCGATCGCCGAGCGTGCGATCTCGTCGGGGCCGCTGGCGCACAAGCCAAGCAGCTCGGCGCGCAGGGATTCAGGCATGGGGATGTAGTGCGTGGCGATCAGTTTGATCGCCGAGGTTTGCTCGATCAGGGCGATGTCCAGCCCGTCGAGACTGGTGCCGGACATCACGCCTATATAAAGCGCCATGGCTTAGCGCTTGCTCGAAGCCAGCATGGTGGCCTTCTCTTGATCCATGCGCGCCATCAGCGGCTGGCTCTGCGCAAGGAAGCGTGCGCGTTCGGACTTGGCGATCGGATCCGCCATTGGCAGCTTCTGGCCCAATGGGTCGACGTGAACACCGTTGACCTGGAACTCATAGTGCAAGTGCGGGCCGGTGGACAGACCGGTAGTCCCGATATAACCGATCACCTGACCCTGCTTGACGTTACCGCCGGTCTTCACGCCCTTGGCGAAACCCTGCATGTGGCCATACAAGGTGCGGTAGGTGTTGCCGTGCTGGATGATCACCGTGTTGCCGTAGCCACCGCGGCGACCGGCCAACAGCACTTTGCCGTCGCCGGCAGCCTTGATCGGCGTGCCGCGTGGCGCTGCGTAATCGACGCCCTTGTGGGCGCGGATTTTGTTGAGGATCGGATGTTTGCGGCCCATGGAGAATTTGGAACTGATGCGGGCGAAGTCCACCGGGGTACGGATGAACGCTTTGCGCATGCTGTTGCCATCAGCGGTGTAATAGCTGCTGTTGCCTTGCTTGTTGGTGTAACGCACGGCGGTGTAAGTCTTGCCGCGGTTGGTGAAGCGCGCCGACAGAATCGGGCCATTACCGACGGCTTTGCCGTTAACCACTTTCTGCTCGTAGATCACGTCGAATTCGTCGCCCTGACGGATATCCTGAGCGAAGTCGACGTCGTAGCCAAATACGCTGGCCATGTCCATGGTCAGACTGTGGGACAGGCCTGCGCGGGCAGCGGATTGTGACAGGGAGCTATTGATCACGCCGTGCACGTAAGCCGTGCGAACAGTCGGTTTTGCGGTGACGCGGCTGAATGCATAGCCCTTGTCGTTCTTGGTCAGGGTGATGGTTTCAACGTCGCTGACTTTGCTGTGCAGGCTGGTCAGTTGGCCTTGCGGGTTCAGTTCGAACTCAAGCTTCTGGCCGTGCTTGAGCTGGCTGAATTGTTTGGCTTGCTTGTCGCTCGCCAGGACTTCATGCACGGCGGCGGCTGGCAGACCGACTTTCTCGAACAATGTAGAGAGCGTATCGCCTTTGGAGACAACGACTTCGCGGTGTCCTGGAGCTTTTGGCTTTTCGGCAACCGGAGCGGGCGCAGGTGCGGCTTCAGCGGCTTGCGGAGTGTCTTCGGTGCTGTTTTCGATCTGGGCGAAAGGTGAGGCTACTGGCTCATTTGTGGCTTGAACTGCGTCAGCAGCGTCTTGATCTTGTGTCAGTTGTTCAGCAGGACTTTCCAGTTCAAGGCTCAGGGTCGTCTTTTTGGCTTCAACATCACTGGAAGGGAATACCAGGAGCGCCAGGCTGAGAAGGGCGGCGATTCCACTTGCGGCGAGCAGGTGGGTCTTCGGGTAAAGCGGTGGCGCTTTAGACGGTTCAGTGGTCATAAGTATTTTTGACTTTGAAAAAAGATGAATTGGAAAAGATGAATGACATGATGAAGATGAAATAACTGTATAAAATATAACCAAATCATCCCCGAAGCAAGTCTACAGACACCCTGTCTGCAGATTGGTGTCCGTGCGCCGGGCAAAACTTGTAATTGGTGCACGATCTTGTATGGTTGGTTCCCTTTGAATCTGAGCCTTGCGGGTCTGTTATGAAGTCGGTTGAAGAGCAGCTAGCGCTGATTAAACGTGGTGCGGAAGAACTATTGGTCGAGTCCGAGCTGATCGAGAAGCTCAAGCGCGGCCAGCCGCTGCGTATCAAGGCTGGTTTCGATCCAACCGCCCCGGATCTGCACTTGGGTCACACCGTGCTTATTAATAAGCTGCGCCAGTTCCAGGAATTGGGGCATCAGGTGATTTTCCTCATTGGTGACTTCACTGGAATGATCGGTGATCCAAGCGGCAAGAGTGCGACTCGTCCTCCCTTGACTCGCGAGCAGGTTCTGGAAAACGCCGAAACGTACAAGACTCAAGTGTTCAAGATTCTTGATCCGGCGAAAACCGAAGTCGCATTCAACTCCACCTGGATGGATCAGATGGGGCCGGCGGACTTCATTCGTCTGACTTCGCAATACACCGTCGCGCGCATGCTAGAGCGTGATGACTTCGACAAGCGTTACACCACCAATCAGCCGATCGCTATTCATGAGTTCCTCTATCCGCTGGTTCAGGGTTATGACTCGGTTGCTCTGCGCGCGGATGTCGAGCTGGGCGGTACCGATCAGAAGTTCAACTTGCTGATGGGGCGAGAGCTGCAGCGTGGTTATGGTCAGGAAGCTCAGTGCATTCTGACCATGCCGTTGCTCGAGGGCCTGGATGGCGTGAAGAAGATGTCCAAGTCGTTGGGCAATTACGTCGGTATTCAGGAAGCGCCAGGTGTGATGTACGGCAAGCTTGTTTCGATTCCGGATGTGCTGATGTGGCGTTACTTTGAGCTGCTCAGCTTCCGTTCGATGGATGAGATCGATGCCTTCCGTGCGGATGTTGAGGCGGGGGCCAATCCGCGCGATATCAAGATCAAGCTGGCGGAAGAGATTGTTGCGCGTTTCCACGGTGAGGAGGCTGCGGCCAATGCTCATCGGGCTGCGGGTAATCGTATGAAGGATGGTGAGTTGCCGGATGATCTGCCGGAGATCGAGCTGGCCTCTGTTGAGGATATGCCAATTGCTGCTGTCCTTAATAAGGCGGGCTTGGTGAAGAACTCGGCGGCGGCGCGCGATCTGTTGGCTTCCGGTGGTGTGCGTGTCGATGGTGAGGTGGTTGATCGCTCCTTTATATATGTGCTGGGTGCGACTCACGTCTGTCAGGCCGGCAAGAAGGCGTTTGCGCGCATCACGCTGAAATCGGAATAAAGTTTGAAATAAGGGTTGACGGCGAATTTTA
>NZ_CM169904.1:0-3830000 GCF_057174385.1 Pseudomonas sp. F2 | reverse complement strand
TAAAAGGTACTCCGGGGATAACAGGCTGATACCGCCCAAGAGTTCATATCGACGGCGGTGTTTGGCACCTCGATGTCGGCTCATCACATCCTGGGGCTGAAGCCGGTCCCAAGGGTATGGCTGTTCGCCATTTAAAGTGGTACGCGAGCTGGGTTTAGAACGTCGTGAGACAGTTCGGTCCCTATCTGCCGTGGACGTTTGAGATTTGAGAGGGGCTGCTCCTAGTACGAGAGGACCGGAGTGGACGAACCTCTGGTGTTCCGGTTGTCACGCCAGTGGCATTGCCGGGTAGCTATGTTCGGGAAAGATAACCGCTGAAAGCATCTAAGCGGGAAACTTGCCTCAAGATGAGATCTCACTGGAACCTTGAGTTCCCTGAAGGGCCGTCGAAGACTACGACGTTGATAGGTTGGGTGTGTAAGCGCTGTGAGGCGTTGAGCTAACCAATACTAATTGCCCGTGAGGCTTGACCATATAACACCCAAGCAATCTGAATGCTCGAAAGAGACCAGATTGCGGTGTGTGAAGACGCAATGAACCGAAAGTTCGCGCTGCTCACAAACACCTGTATCACATACCCGATTTGCTGAAGCGAGGCCAGTTGGTCACGAGTCAGTACCCGAATTTCTTGACGACCATAGAGCGTTGGAACCACCTGATCCCATCCCGAACTCAGAAGTGAAACGATGCATCGCCGATGGTAGTGTGGGGTTTCCCCATGTGAGAGTAGGTCATCGTCAAGATTAAATTCCGAAACCCCAATTGCGAAAGCAGTTGGGGTTTTGTTTTGTCCGCAGGAAAGTGGCTTGCTTGATTTCTATGCAATTGCCCGGGTCATGGCTATTATTCGGGCCTCATTGTGAGGCGAGACCTGCATGTTGACGTTGTTGAATCTTTTAAAGGATGGTCGATTCCATTCCGGCGAGGCTTTGGGGATTGCCCTGGGAATCAGTCGAAGTGCGGTGTGGAAGCAGCTTCAGCATCTTGAGGCCGAACTCGGATTGTCAATTAACAAAGTCCGGGGCAGAGGCTATCAACTGGCTGCACCCCTGACGCTGCTCGACCCCCTGAAGATTGGTGCCTTGGCAGCGGTTTGGCCGATTACAGTCTTTGACTCCATTGACTCCACTAACGCAGAGGCGCTTCGCGCGATCAATCAGGGTCGAGCGGCGCCGTTTCTGGTATTGGCAGAGCGACAGATTTCCGGTCGTGGCCGCCGGGGACGCAAGTGGGTAAGCCCTTTTGCTGAAAATCTCTACTACAGCCTCGTTCTGCGCATAGATGGTGGCATGCGTCAGCTTGAAGGCTTGAGTCTGGTGGTCGGTTTGGCTGTTATGCACGCCTTGCGAAAGTTGGGGGTGGCGGGCGCAGGATTAAAGTGGCCCAACGATGTGCTGGTCGGAAACAAGAAAATCGCCGGTATTCTTCTTGAGCTAGTAGGGGATCCGGCAGATGTTTGCCACGTGGTGCTGGGTATAGGTATCAACGTGAACATGCAGGTTGCTGAGGCGGTTGGCCAACAATGGACGTCGATTCGACTCGAGACCGGCAAAAGCTGCGATCGCAACGTCTTGGTGGCTGAGTTGAACGAGCAACTGCGCGGCTATATCCAGCGCCATCAGGTTGATGGTTTCTCTGCGCTCCAGGAAGAGTGGGAAAAGGATCACATGTGGCAAGGTCGCCCGGTTTCTTTGATTGCCGGGGTAAGTCATATAGAAGGCGTTGTGCTTGGCATCGATAGCCAAGGTGCGCTGCGCTTGAAGGTGGACGGCGTGGAAAAGGTTTTTAGTGGTGGTGAGCTCAGCCTGAGGTTGCGTGATGATTCTTGAGCTCGACTGTGGGAATAGCTTTATCAAGTGGCGTGTATTGAATACGGCCGCTGGCGGTCTTTTCGCGGAGGGTGTTGTCGACTCGGATCAGGCTCTGGTGGATAGCCTATGCGCATTTGATAGCCTGTCGTTGCGTAAATGTCGGTTGGTCAGTGTAAGAACCAGCGAAGAAACTGCCGCGCTCACCCGGATTCTCGAGCAGGCGTTCGGTGTCTCGGTTGTGTGCGCCACGTCGTCCAGTGAAATGGCTGGTGTCAGGAATGGCTATCACGACTATGAACGCTTGGGGCTGGATCGCTGGTTGGCGATGCTTGGTGGCTTTCATTTGGCTGCGGGCGCCTGTCTGATTCTGGATTTCGGCACTGCAGTGACGGCTGACTTTATTAATGCCGAAGGTGAGCACCTTGGGGGATTCATTTGCCCAGGGATGCCCTTAATGCGTAACCAATTGCGTACACATACCCGGAAAATCCGTTATGGGGACTCGGCTGCCGAAAGAGCGCTTGCGAGCCATGCTCCGGGGCGCAGTACCGTCGAAGCGGTGGAGCGTGGATGCTCTTTGATGTTGAGAGGCTTTGTCCTGACCCAGATGGAAATGGCTCGATCCTATTGGGGAGAGCGCTTTACTGTTTTTATTACCGGTGGCGATGCTGGGTTGGTGGCGGACATCGTGCCTGAAGCGCGGATCGTCCCTGATCTGGTATTCATAGGGTTGGCGATGGCCTGTCCGTTAACTTGAGGTTTGTATGCGTTGGTTGTTCCTGCTGCTCGTTGTTCTCAATGTGTTTTATTACGTCTGGCATCAGCAGGAAGCTCCCTTGCGTGCGAAAGATGTCACGCCCCTCAGCATGTACCGCGGGTCTCAACAAGATATTCGCTTATTGAGTGAGGCGAATGGTGGCTCTGGGGGAGGGCAGGGCGTGCTCCGAGCTGGGCAAGAGTGTCTATTTTTGGGTGGTTTGACTCAAGAAAGCATCATTTCCGCGCTGCAGCTGCGTCTAGCGGCCATGGGTGTGAAGGTTCAGGCGTCGCAAAAGGATCTCTCCGAGCCTGGTTATTGGTTGCGCATTGCGCCCGAAAGCCAGCGTTTATTAGGGGATGTGCAGTTGCAGAACCTTTCCAAGGAATTCAATGAGTTAAAACATAAAATAATGCTGTGTGAGGGGGTTGCACCGCTGGAATAGTTTGCATAGAATGGCGCCCGCTCCACAGCGAACACCTAATCAGGTGGTCAGCGCGGAGTGGTGTCAACGCAGCTAACCTCAGGTTTTTAATGAGAAAATGCTTGACAGAAGGTCGGCATAGTATAGAATGCCGGCTCGCTTAGGAGGGGTTCCCGAGCGGCCAAAGGGATCAGACTGTAAATCTGACGTCTACGACTTCGAAGGTTCGAATCCTTCCCCCTCCACCATTTTTAGCGTGAGCTGCAAGCTCCGCGGGTATAGTTTAGTGGTAGAACCTCAGCCTTCCAAGCTGATGATGCGGGTTCGATTCCCGCTACCCGCTCCAAGTTTGCAGGTTGTGCAAAGTGTTACGCTCTTGTAGCTCAGTTGGTAGAGCACACCCTTGGTAAGGGTGAGGTCAGCGGTTCAAATCCGCTCAAGAGCTCCATATAACAAGGCAGATATGAAAATATCTGCCTTTGTTTTAATGGTAGATATCGTTCGTCTAATTCTTCTGTTGAGGGTGTTATCGATGGCTAAGGAAAAATTTGATCGTTCCCTGCCCCACGTCAACGTAGGGACCATTGGTCACGTTGACCACGGTAAAACCACTCTGACCGCTGCTCTGACTCGCGTCTGCTCCGAAGTTTTCGGTTCGGCCGTAGTTGAGTTCGACAAGATCGACAGCGCTCCAGAAGAAAAAGCTCGCGGTATCACCATCAATACCGCGCACGTTGAGTACAACTCGAACATTCGTCACTACGCTCACGTTGACTGCCCAGGTCACGCTGACTATGTGAAGAACATGATCACCGGTGCTGCTCAAATGGACGGCGCTATCCTGGTTTGCTCGGCCGCTGATGGTCCGATGCCACAAACCCGTGAGCACATCCTGCTGTCCCGTCAGGTAGGCGTTCCGTACATCGTGGTTTTCCTGAACAAGGCTGACCTGGTAGACGACGCTGAGCTGCTGGAACTGGTTGAGATGGAAGTTCGCGACCTGCTGTCCACCTACGACTTCCCGGGCGATGACACCCCAATCATCATCGGTTCGGCTCGTATGGCGCTGGAAGGCAAAGACGACAACGAGATGGGCACCACTGCCGTCAAGAAGCTGGTTGAAACTCTGGACAGCTACATCCCAGAACCAGTTCGTATGATCGACAAGCCATTCCTGATGCCAATCGAAGACGTATTCTCGATCTCGGGTCGCGGTACTGTTGTGACTGGTCGTATCGAGCGCGGTATCGTTCGCGTTCAAGATGCACTGGAAATCGTTGGTCTGCGTGACACCACCACCACCACCTGCACCGGTGTTGAGATGTTCCGCAAGCTGCTCGACGAAGGTCGTGCTGGTGAGAACTGCGGCGTTCTGCTGCGTGGTACCAAGCGTGACGACGTTGAGCGTGGTCAGGTTCTGGTCAAGCCAGGTTCGGTTAAGCCGCACACCAAGTTCACCGCAGAAGTTTACGTTCTGAGCAAGGAAGAAGGCGGTCGTCATACTCCGTTCTTCAAAGGCTACCGTCCACAGTTCTACTTCCGTACTACTGACGTGACTGGTAACTGCGAGCTGCCAGAAGGCGTTGAAATGGTAATGCCAGGTGACAACATTCAGATGACTGTTACCCTGATCAAAACCATCGCGATGGAAGACGGTCTGCGTTTCGCTATCCGTGAAGGCGGTCGTACCGTCGGCGCTGGTGTAGTGGCCAAAATCATCGAATAAGCAGTTGTAATGTATTTTTCGGGCCGGCATAATGGTCGGCCTGATTTTGTTTTAGGTCAGTAGCTCAATTGGCAGAGCGACGGTCTCCAAAACCGTAGGTTGGGGGTTCGATTCCCTCCTGACCTGCCAGATTCACTCGGTGTGTCTGGCTTTCTTTTCACAGGATCTTCATAGATGACTCCTAAGGCTGAAGCTCAAGGCTCTCGCTTCGATCTGCTAAAGTGGCTTGTGGTAGCCGCTTTGGTAGTTGTGGGTGTAGTTGGCAATCAGTATTACGCTGCTTCGCCGATCCTGTACCGTGTACTCGCATTGCTCGTGATTGCTGCTGTAGCTGCCTTTGTAGGCCTGCAGACTGCAAAGGGCAAGTCGTTCTTTGTACTGGTTAAGGAAGCGCGCACCGAGATTCGTAAAGTCGTATGGCCAACTCGCCAGGAAACTACGCAGACAACGCTAATTGTTGTTGCTGTGGTTATCGTTATGGCGTTGCTGTTGTGGGGTGTTGATTCCCTGCTCGGCTGGCTTGTTTCCTTGATTGTCGGCTAAGGGTGTCCCGTGGCTAAGCGTTGGTACGTTGTGCATGCTTACTCGGGTTACGAGAAGCATGTCATGCGCTCGCTGATTGAGCGCGTTAAGCTGGCTGGCATGGAAGATGGCTTCGGCGAAATTCTGGTTCCCACTGAAGAAGTGGTTGAAATGCGTAATGGCCAGAAGCGCAAAAGCGAACGCAAGTTCTTCCCAGGCTATGTGCTGGTACAGATGGATATGAACGAGGGTACTTGGCACTTGGTCAAGGATACTCCTCGGGTGATGGGCTTCATTGGCGGTACCGCCGACAAGCCTGCTCCAATCACCGACAAAGAGGCGGAAGCCATTCTTCGTCGCGTGGCCGATGGTAGTGATAAGCCGAAGCCGAAGACTCTGTTTGAGCCGGGTGAGGTGGTTCGGGTTACCGATGGTCCATTCGCTGACTTTAACGGCACTGTCGAAGAAGTTAATTACGAAAAGAGCCGTGTCCAGGTGGCAGTGCTTATTTTCGGTCGCTCTACTCCGGTAGAGTTGGAGTTCAGTCAGGTCGAAAAGGTCTAACTGAACAAGCATCCCAACCCCGCAGCCCTAGGCTGTGGGGTTTTGTCGTCACTGGGATAAACGCGCAAGTAACCGGGGAGCCTTTCGAGGCGTTCGAACCCGTAATTGGAGTGCCTCATGGCCAAGAAGATTACCGCTTACATCAAGCTGCAAGTGAAGGCCGCTCAGGCTAACCCAAGCCCACCTGTTGGTCCTGCTCTGGGTCAGCACGGCGTGAACATCATGGAATTCTGCAAGGCTTTCAACGCCCGTACTCAGGGTCTTGAAGCAGGTCTGCCGACTCCAGTGATCATCACTGTCTACAGCGACCGTAGCTTCACTTTCGAAACCAAATCCACCCCTGCTTCGGTTCTGCTGAAGAAGGCGGCCGGTCTGACCAGCGGTTCCGCTCGTCCGAACACCGTTAAGGTTGGCACTGTTACCCGTGCTCAGCTGGAAGAAATCGCGAAAACCAAAAACGCGGATCTGACTGCAGCTGATATGGATGCAGCCGTGCGTACTATCGCCGGTTCTGCTCGTAGCATGGGCCTTAACGTGGAGGGTGTGTAATGGCTAAGCTGACCAAGCGTCAAAAGGCTATCGCCGGCAAAATCGAAGCAGGCAAGGCCTACAACATTGTAGACGCTGCTGCTCTGCTGGCTGAGCTGTCGACTGTCAAGTTCAGCGAGTCGTTCGACGTTGCTGTAAACCTGGGTGTAGACCCGCGCAAATCCGACCAGGTTGTTCGTAGCGCTACTGTGCTGCCACACGGCACTGGCAAGACCGTTCGCGTTGCTGTGTTCACCCAGGGTCCAGCTGCTGAGGCCGCTCTGGCTGCCGGCGCTGACCGTGTAGGTATGGACGACCTGGCTGCTGAAATGAAAGGCGGCGACCTGAACTATGACGTAGTGATCGCATCCCCGGATGCCATGCGCGTTGTAGGTCAACTGGGTCAGATCCTCGGTCCACGTGGCCTGATGCCTAACCCGAAAGTCGGCACCGTAACTCCAGACGTAGCTACCGCGGTTAAAAACGCCAAGGCTGGCCAGGTTCGTTATCGCACCGACAAAAACGGCATCATCCACACTTCCGTTGGCAAGATCGGCTTCGATGCCGTCAAGCTGAAGGAAAACGTTGAAGCCCTGATCGCTGATCTGAAGCGTATCAAGCCAGCTTCTTCGAAAGGTATCTACGTCAAGCGCGTTACCCTGAGCACCACTATGGGCCCAGGTCTGGTTATCGATCAGAGCTCGCTGGACGCGTAAGACAAAGATTGGCGCGTTTGATTGCGCCAATTGAAAGATTGGGGTCCCTGCCTGGCGGGGGCTATCCAAGACCGTAGGCGACGCAAGTCTTAAACCATAAGCCTACGCAGATGGTGCTCCCGGTTCCTTACCGAATCAGACACCAAAACGACATTCGGTTTCGACCGAGTGAAACGGTAACAAGCAGGAGTTAAACCCGTGGCAATTAATCTCGAAGACAAGAAGGCCATCGTCGCTGAAGTCAACGAGGCTGCCAAAGTCGCTCTGTCCGCTGTCGTGGTTGATGCCCGTGGCGTAACAGTAGGCGCAATGACCGGACTCCGTAAAGAGGCTCGTGAAGCTGGCGTTTACGTACGTGTTGTACGTAACACCCTGCTCAAGCGCGCTGTTGCTGACACTGAATACAGTGTCCTCAACGACGTGTTCACCGGCCCGACCCTGATTGCATTCTCGAACGAACATCCGGGCGCTGCTGCCCGTATCTTCAAAGAGTTTGCCAAGGGTCAGGACAAGTTCGAGATCAAGGCAGCTGCGTTCGAGGGCAAGTTCCTCGCAGCTAATCAGATCGACGTACTGGCAACTCTGCCGACCCGTGACGAAGCAATTTCTCAGCTGATGAGCGTGATTCAAGGCGCTACCAGCAAATTGGCTCGTACTCTGGCGGCAATTCGCGACCAGAAAGAAGCTGCCGCAGCCTAAGGCTCGTCGACTTCTCGCGTTTTTTGTTTATTTCGATGGTCGCGTAGGCCGTCCCCCAATTCAGGAATTGAGTCATGTCTCTGACTAACGAACAAATCATCGAAGCAATCGGCCAGAAATCCGTAGTGGAAATCGTTGAGCTGATCAAAGCGATGGAAGAAACCTTCGGCGTTACCGCTGCTGCCGCTTCGGCTGGCCCAGCTGTAGCTGCTGCTGCTGTTGAAGAGCAAACCGAGTTCAACGTTGTTCTGGTTGAAGCCGGCGAGAAGAAAGTAAACGTGATCAAGGCAGTTCGTGAACTGACCGGTCTGGGCCTGAAAGAAGCCAAAGAGAAAGTAGATGGCGCTCCTCAGGTTGTAGCTGAAGGCGTTTCGAAAGAAGCTGCTGAAGACGCTAAGAAGAAGCTGGAAGAAGCAGGCGCTAAAGTCGAGCTGAAATAAGTATCGACTTTGCTCCTCCAGCCCGAGCGTCAAGCGACAGGCTGATGGCTGGTGGCTCTTGCCACCGGCCTTTTTCCGTTATTGGCAGCCGACTGGGTCGGTGCTGATAAAGGCGCTGTAACCACCCGATGCGGTGGCGCAAACCATGGGGTTTGCACGATTTTCTGGCTGCTCCCGTCGGGAGGGGCCAAACAAGCAGGTGACCAAGCTGGGGAACGCTGATGGCTTACTCATATACTGAGAAAAAACGTATCCGCAAGGACTTTAGCAAGTTGCCGGACGTCATGGATGTGCCGTACCTCCTGGCCATCCAGCTGGATTCGTATCGTGAATTCTTGCAAGCGGGAGCGACTAAAGATCAGTTCCGCGACGTGGGCCTGCATGCGGCCTTCAAATCCGTTTTCCCGATCATCAGCTACTCCGGCAATGCTGCGCTGGAGTACGTCGGTTATCGCTTGGGCGAACCGGCATTTGATGTCAAAGAATGCGTATTGCGCGGTGTAACTTTCGCCGTACCTTTGCGGGTAAAAGTGCGCCTGATCATTTTCGACAAAGAATCGTCGAACAAAGCGATCAAGGACATCAAAGAGCAAGAAGTCTATATGGGCGAAATCCCATTGATGACTGAGAACGGTACCTTCGTAATCAACGGTACCGAGCGTGTTATCGTTTCCCAGCTGCACCGTTCCCCGGGCGTGTTCTTCGACCACGACCGCGGCAAGACGCACAGCTCCGGTAAACTGTTGTACTCCGCGCGCATCATTCCTTACCGCGGTTCGTGGCTGGATTTCGAGTTCGACCCGAAAGACTGCGTATTCGTGCGTATCGACCGTCGTCGCAAGCTGCCGGCCTCGGTACTGCTGCGCGCGCTCGGCTACACCACCGAAGAAGTGCTGGACGCGTTCTACACCACCAACGTATTCCACGTTAAAGGCGAAGGCCTGAGCCTGGAACTGGTGCCTCAGCGTCTGCGCGGTGAAGTGGCTGTCCTCGATATCCAGGATGATAAAGGCAAGGTGATTGTAGAGCAGGGCCGTCGTATTACTGCCCGCCACATCAACCAGCTGGAGAAAGCCGGGATCAAAGAGCTGGACGTGCCTCTGGACTACGTTCTGGGTCGCACTACCGCCAAGGTCATCGTGCATCCGGCTACCGGCGAAATCCTGGCAGAGTGCAACACCGAGCTGTCGACCGAAGTCCTGGCGAAAATTGCCAAGGCCGGCGTTGTTCGCATCGAAACTCTGTACACCAACGACATCGACTGCGGTCCGTTCATCTCCGACACGCTGAAGATCGACTCCACCAGCAACCAATTGGAAGCGCTGGTCGAAATCTATCGCATGATGCGTCCAGGCGAGCCGCCAACCAAAGACGCTGCCGAAACCCTGTTCAACAACCTGTTCTTCAGCCCTGAGCGCTATGACCTGTCTGCGGTCGGCCGGATGAAGTTCAACCGTCGTATCGGTCGTACCGAAATCGAAGGTTCGGGCGTGCTGTGCAAGGAAGACATCGTCGCGGTCCTGAAGACTCTGGTCGACATCCGTAACGGTAAAGGCATTGTCGATGACATCGACCACCTGGGTAACCGTCGTGTTCGCTGCGTAGGCGAAATGGCCGAGAACCAGTTCCGCGTTGGCCTGGTACGTGTTGAGCGTGCGGTCAAAGAGCGTCTGTCGATGGCTGAAAGCGAAGGCCTGATGCCGCAAGACCTGATCAACGCCAAGCCAGTGGCTGCGGCGGTGAAGGAGTTCTTCGGTTCCAGCCAGCTCTCGCAGTTCATGGACCAGAACAACCCGCTGTCCGAGATCACCCACAAGCGTCGTGTCTCTGCACTCGGCCCTGGCGGTCTGACTCGTGAGCGTGCAGGCTTTGAAGTCCGTGACGTACACCCGACTCACTATGGTCGTGTCTGCCCGATTGAAACGCCGGAAGGTCCGAACATCGGTCTGATCAACTCCCTGGCTGCTTACGCCCGCACCAACCAGTACGGCTTCCTGGAAAGCCCGTACCGTGTGGTGAAAGAGGGTGTGGTCACCGACGAGATCGTGTTCCTGTCCGCCATTGAAGAAGCCGATCACGTGATCGCGCAGGCTTCGGCGACCATGAACGAGCAGAAAGTCCTGATCGACGAGCTGGTAGCCGTACGTCACCTGAACGAATTCACCGTCAAGGCGCCGGAAGACGTCACCCTGATGGACGTTTCGCCGAAGCAGGTAGTTTCGGTTGCAGCGTCGCTGATTCCGTTCCTCGAGCACGACGACGCCAACCGTGCGTTGATGGGTTCGAACATGCAGCGTCAAGCTGTACCAACCCTGCGCGCTGATAAGCCGCTGGTAGGTACCGGCATGGAACGTAACGTGGCTCGCGACTCCGGCGTTTGCGTCGTGGCTCGTCGTGGCGGCGTGATCGACTCCGTTGATGCCAGCCGTATCGTGGTTCGTGTTGCTGATGATGAAGTTGAAACCGGTGAAGCCGGTGTCGACATCTACAACCTGACCAAATACACCCGCTCGAACCAGAACACCTGCATCAACCAGCGTCCGCTGGTGAGCAAGGGTGATCGCGTTCAGCGTAGCGACATCATGGCCGACGGCCCGTCCACCGACATGGGTGAGCTGGCACTGGGTCAGAACATGCGCATCGCGTTCATGGCATGGAACGGCTTCAACTTCGAAGACTCCATCTGCCTGTCCGAGCGTGTGGTTCAGGAAGACCGTTTCACCACGATCCACATTCAGGAACTGACCTGTGTGGCGCGTGACACCAAGCTTGGCCCAGAGGAAATCACTGCGGACATCCCGAACGTGGGTGAAGCTGCACTGAACAAGCTGGACGAAGCCGGTATCGTTTACGTAGGTGCTGAAGTAGGCGCAGGCGACATCCTGGTCGGTAAGGTCACTCCGAAAGGCGAGACCCAACTGACTCCGGAAGAAAAACTGCTGCGTGCGATCTTCGGTGAAAAAGCCAGCGACGTTAAAGACACCTCCCTGCGTGTACCTACCGGTACCAAAGGTACTGTCATCGACGTACAGGTCTTCACCCGTGACGGCGTTGAGCGTGATGCTCGTGCACTGTCGATCGAGAAGTCCCAGCTGGACGAGATCCGCAAGGATCTGAACGAAGAGTTCCGTATCGTAGAGGGCGCGACCTTCGAACGTCTGCGCTCCGCTCTGGTAGGCCACAAGGCTGAAGGCGGCGCCGGTCTGAAGAAAGGTCAGGACATCACCGACGAAGTACTCGACGGTCTTGAGCATGGTCAGTGGTTCAAACTGCGCATGGCTGAAGATGCTCTGAACGAGCAGCTCGAGAAGGCTCAGGCCTACATCGTTGATCGTCGCCGTCTGCTGGACGACAAGTTCGAAGACAAGAAGCGCAAACTGCAGCAGGGCGATGACCTGGCTCCGGGCGTGCTGAAAATCGTCAAGGTTTACCTGGCAATCCGTCGTCGCATCCAGCCGGGCGACAAGATGGCCGGTCGTCACGGTAACAAGGGTGTGGTCTCCGTGATCATGCCGGTTGAAGACATGCCGCACGATGCCAATGGCACCCCGGTCGACGTCGTCCTCAACCCGTTGGGCGTACCTTCGCGTATGAACGTTGGTCAGATCCTTGAAACCCACCTGGGCCTCGCGGCCAAAGGTCTGGGCGAGAAGATCAACCGGATGGTCGAAGAGCAGCGTAAAGTCGCTGAGCTGCGCACCTTCCTGGACGAGATCTACAACCAGATCGGTGGTCGTAACGAAGATCTGGACAGCTTCTCCGATCAGGAAATCCTGGATCTGGCGAAGAACCTGCGTGGCGGTGTTCCAATGGCCACTCCAGTGTTCGACGGTGCCAAGGAAAGCGAAATCAAGGCCATGCTGAAACTGGCAGACCTGCCGGAAAGCGGCCAGATGCAGCTGACTGACGGCCGTACCGGCAACAAGTTCGAGCGTCCAGTTACCGTTGGCTACATGTACATGCTGAAGCTGAACCACTTGGTAGACGACAAGATGCACGCGCGTTCTACCGGTTCGTACAGCCTGGTTACCCAGCAGCCGCTGGGTGGTAAGGCGCAGTTCGGTGGTCAGCGTTTCGGGGAGATGGAGGTCTGGGCACTGGAAGCATACGGTGCTGCATACACTCTGCAAGAAATGCTCACAGTGAAGTCGGACGATGTGAACGGCCGTACCAAGATGTACAAAAACATCGTGGATGGCGATCACCGTATGGAGCCGGGCATGCCCGAGTCCTTCAACGTGTTGATCAAGGAAATTCGTTCCCTCGGCATCGATATCGATCTGGAAACCGAATAACACGTGACGCGATCGAGAGCGGGGCAGGACTGCCCGCTCTCTGCTCCGCCAGGAGGAAAGGCCTTGAAAGACCTACTGAATTTGCTGAAAAACCAGGGTCAAGTCGAAGAGTTCGACGCCATCCGTATCGGATTGGCCTCGCCTGAGATGATCCGCTCGTGGTCGTTCGGTGAAGTTAAAAAGCCGGAAACCATCAACTACCGTACGTTCAAACCTGAGCGTGACGGTCTGTTCTGCGCCAAGATCTTTGGCCCGGTAAAGGATTACGAGTGCCTGTGCGGTAAGTACAAGCGCTTGAAGCACCGTGGTGTGATCTGCGAGAAGTGCGGCGTTGAAGTCGCACTGGCCAAGGTTCGTCGTGAGCGCATGGCGCACATCGAACTGGCTTCGCCGGTTGCCCACATCTGGTTCCTGAAATCGCTGCCGTCCCGTATCGGCCTGCTGATGGACATGACCCTGCGTGATATCGAGCGCGTTCTCTACTTCGAGAGCTACGTCGTTATCGATCCGGGCATGACTACCCTTGAAAAAGGTCAGCTGCTGAACGACGAGCAGTACTTCGAAGCGCTGGAAGAGTTCGGTGATGACTTCGACGCCCGCATGGGTGCTGAAGCTGTCCGTGAACTGCTGCACGCTATCGACCTGGAACACGAGATTGGCCGTCTGCGCGAAGAAATTCCGCAAACCAACTCGGAAACCAAGATCAAGAAGCTGTCCAAGCGTCTGAAGTTGATGGAAGCCTTCCAGGGTTCCGGCAACCTGCCAGAGTGGATGGTGCTGACCGTTCTGCCGGTTCTGCCGCCAGATCTGCGTCCACTGGTCCCGCTGGATGGCGGTCGTTTCGCGACTTCCGACCTCAACGATCTGTATCGTCGAGTGATCAACCGTAACAACCGTTTGAAGCGTCTGCTGGATCTGTCCGCTCCGGACATCATCGTGCGCAACGAAAAGCGTATGTTGCAGGAAGCTGTCGATGCACTGCTCGACAACGGTCGTCGTGGCCGCGCTATCACCGGTTCGAACAAGCGTCCTCTGAAATCCCTGGCTGACATGATCAAGGGTAAGCAGGGTCGTTTCCGTCAGAACTTGCTCGGCAAGCGTGTTGACTACTCCGGTCGTTCGGTAATTACCGTAGGCCCGACCCTGCGTCTGCACCAGTGCGGCCTGCCGAAGAAGATGGCTCTCGAGCTGTTCAAACCGTTCATTTTCGGCAAGCTGGAAATGCGTGGTCTGGCGACCACCATCAAAGCGGCCAAGAAGATGGTCGAGCGCGAGCTGCCAGAGGTTTGGGACGTTCTCGCTGAAGTGATTCGCGAACACCCGGTTCTTCTCAACCGTGCACCGACCCTTCACCGTCTGGGTATCCAGGCGTTTGAACCGGTACTGATCGAAGGTAAGGCTATCCAGCTGCACCCGCTGGTCTGCGCCGCGTACAACGCCGACTTCGACGGCGACCAGATGGCCGTGCACGTACCGCTGACGCTGGAAGCCCAGCTCGAAGCGCGTGCGTTGATGATGTCGACCAACAACATTCTGTCGCCAGCCAACGGTGAGCCAATCATCGTTCCGTCGCAGGACGTTGTATTGGGTCTGTACTACATGACTCGTGAAGCGATCAACGCCAAGGGCGAAGGTCGTGTGTTCGCGGATCTGCAGGAAGTTGACCGTGTGTTCCGTGCCGGCGAAGCCGCACTGCACGCCAAGGTTAAAGTGCGTATCAACGAAACCGTCAACGACCGTGACGGCAACAGCGTGAGCAACACTCGTATCGTCGACACCACTGTCGGCCGTGCGCTGCTGTTTCAGGTGGTGCCGAAAGGTCTGTCGTTCGATGTCGTCAACCTGCCAATGAAGAAAAAGGCGATCTCCAAGCTGATCAACCAGTGCTACCGCGTGGTTGGTCTGAAAGAGACCGTGATCTTTGCTGACCAGTTGATGTACACCGGTTTCGCTTATTCGACCATCTCCGGCGTTTCCATCGGTGTTAACGACTTCGTTATCCCGGACGAAAAAGCCCGCATCATCGGTGCAGCCACCGACGAAGTGAAAGAGATCGAGAGCCAGTACGCCTCCGGCCTGGTAACTCAGGGCGAGAAGTACAACAAAGTGATCGACCTTTGGTCGAAGGCGAACGACGAAGTTTCCAAGGCGATGATGGCCAACCTCTCGAAAGAGAAAGTCATCGACCGTCACGGCGACGAAGTTGACCAAGAGTCCTTCAACTCGATGTACATGATGGCCGACTCGGGTGCGCGGGGTTCCGCAGCACAGATTCGTCAGCTGGCCGGTATGCGTGGTCTGATGGCCAAGCCGGACGGTTCCATCATTGAAACGCCGATTACTGCGAACTTCCGTGAAGGTCTGAGCGTACTCCAGTACTTCATCTCGACTCACGGTGCTCGTAAAGGTCTGGCGGATACCGCGTTGAAAACTGCGAACTCCGGTTACCTGACTCGTCGTCTGGTAGACGTGGCGCAGGATCTGGTTGTAACCGAGATCGATTGCGGCACCGAACACGGTCTGCTGATGACTCCGCACATTGAAGGCGGTGACGTTGTAGAGCCGTTGGGTGAGCGCGTATTGGGTCGTGTTATTGCCCGTGACGTATTCAAGCCAGGCACCGAGGACGTTATCGTTCCTGCCGGTACTCTGGTGGACGAGAAGTGGGTCGAGTTCATCGAGCTGAACAGCATCGACGAAGTGATCGTGCGTTCGCCGATCAGCTGCGAAACCCGCTATGGCATTTGCGCCAAGTGCTACGGCCGTGATCTGGCTCGTGGTCACCAGGTGAACATCGGTGAAGCGGTCGGCGTTATTGCTGCCCAGTCCATCGGTGAGCCGGGTACCCAGCTGACGATGCGTACGTTCCACATCGGTGGTGCGGCAAGCCGTACTTCCGCAGCCGACAGCGTTCAGGTGAAGAATGGCGGTACCGTCCGTCTGCATAACCTGAAACACGTTGAGCGAGTGGATGGCCACCTGGTTGCCGTGTCCCGTTCCGGTGAGCTGGCCATCGCTGATGACTTCGGTCGTGAGCGTGAGCGTTACAAGCTGCCGTACGGTGCTGTGATTTCGGTTAAAGAAGGTGACAAGGTCGACGCTGGCGCAATCGTCGCCAAGTGGGATCCGCACACTCACCCGATCGTTACCGAAATGAAAGGTACCGTGACCTACGTGGGCATGGAAGAAGGCATCACGATCAAGCGTCAGACTGACGAATTGACCGGTATGACCAACATTGAAGTACTCGATGCGAAAGATCGTCCAGCTGCGGGCAAGGAAATCCGTCCAGCAGTGAAGATGGTCGACGACAACGGCAAGGATCTGTTGCTGCCAGGCACTGACGTTATCGCTCAGTACTTCCTGCCAGCCAACGCCCTGGTCGGTGTTGCGGACGGTGCGAAGATCGCGATCGGTGATGTTATCGCTCGTATCCCGCAAGAAACTTCGAAAACCCGCGACATCACCGGTGGTCTGCCGCGTGTTGCCGACCTGTTCGAAGCTCGTCGTCCGAAAGAGGCGTCGATTCTGGCTGAAGTCAGCGGTACCATCGCATTCGGTAAAGAGACCAAAGGCAAGCGCCGTCTGGTTATTACCCCGAACGACGGTAGCGATCCGTACGAAGAGCTGATTCCGAAGTGGCGTCACCTGAACGTGTTCGAAGGCGAACAGGTTAACCGCGGCGAAGTTATCTCCGACGGTCCAAGCGATCCGCACGACATCCTGCGTCTGCTGGGTGTGAGCGCGCTGGCCAAGTACATCGTGAACGAGATCCAGGACGTTTACCGTCTGCAAGGCGTGAAAATCAACGATAAGCACATCGAGACCATCCTGCGTCAGATGCTGCGTAAAGTTGAGATCTCCGAGTCCGGCGATTCCAGCTTCATCAAGGGCGACCAGATGGAACTGACTCACGTACTGGTAGAGAACGAGCGTCTGAACGCGGAAGACAAGTTTGTCTCCAAGTTCACCCGCGTTCTGCTGGGTATCACCAAGGCGTCGTTGTCGACCGAATCGTTCATCTCGGCGGCTTCCTTCCAGGAAACCACCCGCGTACTGACCGAAGCGGCAGTCACCGGCAAGCGCGACTACCTGCGCGGCCTGAAAGAAAACGTGGTCGTGGGTCGTCTGATCCCGGCCGGTACCGGTCTGGCTTATCACAGCGAGCGCAAGCGTCGTCGTGATGCAGACAAGCCGTTGCGCGTAAGCGCCAGTGAAGTGGAAGCTGCACTGACCGAAGCGCTGAACTCGAGCGGTAACTGAGTTCTGCGGTAAATAAGCTGAGGCCCTGATCGCTCCGTTCGTCGAATCGAGACAAATTGTCAAGGTTCGACGGGCGGGGTGGTCGGGGCCTTGCCTTGACTGGGGGCAAGATCCTCTTTAGACTCTTGATCCCCTAAATTTGGCGGGAATCCGTTCCTGTCATTTTGCTTTTCTTGCAAGACAATAGCGTCGCAAGACAACAGTGGAGCTAGTAGATGGCAACTATCAACCAGCTGGTACGTCAGCCGCGTAAGCGTATCGTCGAGAAATCCGACGTACCTGCGCTGCAGAACTGCCCGCAGCGTCGTGGCGTGTGCACCCGTGTGTACACCACTACGCCGAAAAAACCTAACTCGGCACTGCGTAAAGTATGCCGTGTGCGTCTGACCAACGGTTTCGAGGTTTCCTCGTACATCGGTGGTGAAGGCCACAACCTGCAAGAGCACAGCGTGGTACTGATCCGCGGCGGTCGTGTAAAAGACTTGCCAGGTGTTCGTTACCACACCGTTCGCGGCTCCTTGGATACTTCCGGCGTTAAAGGCCGTAACCAGGGTCGTTCGAAGTACGGTACCAAGCGTCCGAAGTAATCGGCCGTTTTGCAGATTTTCATTTTATTGAGTCGATAAGAGTAAGGTCGGGCTTGCATCCACTGGATCTGTCCCGAACTAACCTGAAGACCGCTTGAGGGCTTATCATGCCAAGACGTCGCGTAGCAGCAAAGCGTGAGATTCTGGACGATCCGAAATACGGAAGCCAGATCCTCGCCAAATTCATGAACCACGTTATGGAAAGCGGCAAGAAAGCCGTTGCCGAGCGTATCGTTTATGGTGCCCTGGAAACCGTGAAGGCTCGTAAGGCCGGCACCGATCCCCTGGAACTCTTCGAAAAAGCACTCGACGCCATCGCTCCGCTGGTCGAAGTGAAGTCGCGCCGCGTTGGTGGTGCTACTTACCAGGTTCCGGTCGAGGTTCGTCCTTCCCGCCGTAACGCTCTGGCAATGCGCTGGTTGGTAGACTTCGCACGTAAGCGTGGCGAGAAGTCTATGGCTCTGCGCTTGGCTGGCGAACTGCTGGATGCTGCTGAAGGTAAAGGTGCTGCTGTTAAGAAGCGTGAAGACGTGCACCGTATGGCCGAAGCCAACAAAGCTTTCTCGCACTACCGCTTCTAATTTTAGCTTCACTAATTTTGCGAGGGCTTTATGGCTCGTACTACTCCGATTAGTCGCTACCGTAACATCGGTATCGTCGCTCACGTGGATGCTGGTAAAACCACCACCACCGAGCGCGTCCTTTTTTACACTGGCAAAAGTCACAAAATGGGCGAGGTGCATGACGGCGCCGCGACTACAGACTGGATGGTGCAGGAGCAGGAGCGTGGTATTACCATTACTTCTGCTGCCATCACCGCCTTCTGGAAAGGTTCCGAGAAGCAGTATCCTCACGAACACCGCTTCAACGTCATCGATACCCCGGGCCACGTAGACTTCACCATTGAAGTTGAGCGTTCCCTGCGCGTACTCGACGGCGCTGTGGTTGTATTCTGCGGTACCTCGGGTGTTGAGCCTCAGTCGGAAACCGTATGGCGTCAAGCCAACAAATACGGCGTTCCACGTCTTGTTTACGTAAACAAGATGGACCGTGCTGGTGCCAACTTCCTGCGCGTGATCGGTCAGATCAAGCAGCGTCTGGGTCACACTCCGGTGCCGATCCAGCTGGCTATCGGTTCGGAAGACAACTTCCAGGGCCAGATCGACCTGATCAACATGCAGGCTGTTTACTGGAACGACTCTGACAAGGGTATGGTTCCTGTTCGCAAGGAAATCCCTGCGGACATGCTCGAGCTGGCTACTGAGTGGCGCAGCAACATGGTTGAGGCTGCGGCCGAAGCCAGTGAAGAGCTGATGAACAAGTACCTGGAAGGCGAAGAGCTGTCGATCGAAGAGATCAAGGCTGCTCTGCGTCAGCGCACTATCGCTGGCGAAATCGTTCTGGCTGTGTGCGGTTCTTCGTTCAAGAACAAGGGCGTTCCCCTGGTTCTCGACGCCGTCATCGACTTCCTGCCTGCTCCAACCGACATTCCTGCGATCAAGGGCTCCAACCCTGATAACGAGGAAGAGGAAATGGAGCGTCACGCAAGTGACGACGAGCCGTTCGCGGCACTGGCGTTCAAAATCGCTACTGACCCATTCGTGGGTACCTTGACCTTCGTCCGTGTTTACTCGGGCGTGTTGAACTCCGGCGACGGTGTGATCAACTCGGTTAAAGGCAAGAAAGAGCGCGTGGGTCGTATGGTGCAAATGCACGCAAACGCCCGTGAAGAGATCAAGGAAGTGCGCGCTGGCGACATCGCGGCCCTGATCGGCATGAAGGACGTCACCACTGGTGAAACCCTCTGCAACGCTGACAAGCCAATTATCCTGGTTCGTATGGACTTCCCGGAGCCGGTTATTTCGGTTGCCGTAGAGCCTAAGACCAAGGATGACCAGGAAAAAATGGGTATCGCACTGGGCAAGCTGGCTCAGGAAGACCCGTCTTTCCGCGTTAAGACTGATGAAGAGACTGGTCAGACGATCATCTCCGGCATGGGCGAGCTGCACCTGGACATCCTGGTTGACCGGATGCGCCGTGAGTTCAACGTCGAAGCCAACATCGGCAAGCCTCAAGTTTCGTACCGTGAGCGCATCACGAAGAACTGCGAAATCGAAGGCAAGTTCGTTCGCCAGTCCGGCGGTCGCGGCCAGTTCGGTCACTGCTGGATCCGTTTTGCTCCTGCTGACGAAGGTCAGGAAGGTCTGCAATTCCTGAACGAAGTAGTAGGTGGTGTGGTTCCTAAGGAATACATCCCGGCTATCCAGAAGGGTATCGAAGAGCAGATGAAGAACGGCGTTGTTGCCGGCTATCCGCTGATCGGCCTGAAGGCTACCGTGTTCGATGGTTCTTACCACGACGTCGACTCCAACGAGATGGCGTTTAAAGTGGCTGCTTCCATGGCGACCAAGCAACTGGCCCAGAAGGGTGGTGGTGAGTTGCTCGAGCCGATCATGGCGGTAGAGGTTGTTACGCCTGAAGACTATATGGGTGATGTAATGGGCGACCTTAACCGTCGTCGCGGCATGATCCAGGGTATGGAAGACACAGTGTCCGGCAAGGTTATCCGTGCCGAGGTTCCACTGGGTGAGATGTTCGGTTATGCGACCGACGTTCGTTCCATGTCCCAGGGTCGCGCAAGCTACTCTATGGAATTCAAAAAATACGATACGGCTCCGTCGCACATCGTCGAATCCGTAACCAAAAAACAAGGCTGATTCAGCCCCTTTAGGCTAGGAGTTAATTGTCGTGGCTAAAGAAAAATTTGATCGTTCCCTACCGCACGTCAACGTTGGCACCATCGGTCACGTTGACCACGGTAAAACCACTCTGACCGCTGCTCTGACTCGCGTCTGCTCCGAAGTTTTCGGTTCGGCCGTAGTTGAATTCGACAAGATCGACAGCGCTCCAGAAGAAAAAGCTCGCGGTATCACCATCAACACCGCGCACGTTGAGTACAACTCGAACATTCGTCACTACGCTCACGTTGACTGCCCAGGTCACGCTGACTATGTGAAGAACATGATCACCGGTGCTGCTCAAATGGACGGCGCTATCCTGGTTTGCTCGGCCGCTGATGGTCCGATGCCACAAACCCGTGAGCACATCCTGCTGTCCCGTCAGGTAGGCGTTCCGTACATCGTGGTTTTCCTGAACAAGGCTGACCTAGTAGACGACGCTGAGCTGCTGGAACTGGTTGAGATGGAAGTTCGCGACCTGCTGTCCACCTACGACTTCCCGGGCGATGACACCCCAATCATCATCGGTTCGGCTCGTATGGCGCTGGAAGGCAAAGACGACAACGAGATGGGCACCACTGCCGTCAAGAAGCTGGTTGAAACTCTGGACAGCTACATCCCAGAACCAGTTCGTATGATCGACAAGCCATTCCTGATGCCAATCGAAGACGTATTCTCGATCTCGGGTCGCGGTACTGTTGTGACTGGTCGTATCGAGCGCGGTATCGTTCGCGTTCAAGATGCACTGGAAATCGTTGGTCTGCGTGACACCACCACCACCACCTGCACCGGTGTTGAGATGTTCCGCAAGCTGCTCGACGAAGGTCGTGCTGGTGAGAACTGCGGCGTTCTGCTGCGTGGTACCAAGCGTGACGACGTTGAGCGTGGTCAGGTTCTGGTCAAGCCAGGTTCGGTTAAGCCGCACACCAAGTTCACCGCAGAAGTTTACGTTCTGAGCAAGGAAGAAGGCGGTCGTCATACTCCGTTCTTCAAAGGCTACCGTCCACAGTTCTACTTCCGTACTACTGACGTGACTGGTAACTGCGAGCTGCCAGAAGGCGTTGAAATGGTAATGCCAGGTGACAACATTCAGATGACTGTTACCCTGATCAAAACCATCGCGATGGAAGACGGTCTGCGTTTCGCTATCCGTGAAGGCGGTCGTACCGTCGGCGCTGGCGTCGTAGCCAAAATCATCGAGTAATTCTCTTTTATAGAGTCTGCTTGATGAATTGAAAAAGCCCCCGCTCAGCGGGGGCTTTTTTATTGGGTTGACACCTATCTGGGGCGTCTATAGAATTGCGCCTCCTTTTAACGGGCGTATTGCGCCCGGTGGGAATAGCAGCCGGAGTCTGAAATCCAATGCAAAATCAGCAAATCCGTATCAGGTTGAAGGCTTTCGACCATCGCCTGATCGACCAATCAACCCAGGAAATCGTGGAAACCGCGAAACGTACTGGTGCTCAAGTGCGTGGTCCAATTCCACTGCCTACCCGTAAAGAGCGGTTCACCGTTCTGGTTTCCCCGCACGTCAACAAAGACGCGCGTGACCAGTACGAAATCCGTACTCATAAGCGCGTTCTGGACATCGTCCAGCCAACGGATAAAACCGTTGATGCACTTATGAAGCTTGATCTTGCGGCCGGTGTGGAAGTGCAGATCAGCCTCGGCTAAGACTCGGTCTTGGTCGTGTAACGCTCTGAAATGGGCGGCCATAGCGGGTGAAAGCCCCGTACACTCATGAGGTTTACAACATGACTATTGGTGTAGTCGGTCGTAAATGCGGTATGACCCGTATTTTCACCGAAGAAGGTGTCTCCATTCCGGTCACGGTCATTGAGATCGAGCCGAATCGCGTCACCCAGTTCAAAACTGAAGAGACCGATGGCTATCGTGCAGTGCAAGTCACTGTCGGCGAGCGTCGCGCTTCGCGTGTAACAGCAGCTCAAGCTGGCCACTTCGCTAAAGCGAACGTTGCCGCTGGTCGCACCACCATGGAATTCCGTCTTGAAGAAGGCGAGTACCAGGCTGGCGATCTGATCAACGCTGAAATCTTCGCCGCTGGTCAACTGGTTGATGTAACCGGTCAGTCCAAGGGTAAAGGCTTCCAGGGTACGATCAAGCGTTGGAATTTCCGCGGGCAAGATAACACCCACGGTAACTCCGTATCCCACCGCGTCCCAGGCTCTATCGGCCAGTGCCAGACTCCTGGTCGTGTATTCAAGGGCAAAAAAATGTCCGGTCATATGGGCGCTGAGCGCGTGACCGTGCAGTCCCTGGAAGTAGTGCGCGTGGACGCTGAACGCAATCTGTTGTTGGTCAAGGGCGCTGTTCCTGGCGCTACTGGCGGCAACCTGGTTGTACGTCCAGCAGCCAAGGCTCGCGGTTAAGGGGAAGCTGACATGCAATTAAATGTAAATGACGCTCAAGCGATCGAAGTTTCCGAACTGACATTTGGCGGCGAATTCAACGAGACGCTGGTTCACCAAGCAGTCGTGGCCTACATGGCTGGCGGCCGTCAAGGTAGCAAGCAGCAGAAGACCCGTTCCGACGTTCGTGGTGGCGGCAAGCGCCCATGGCGTCAGAAAGGTACTGGCCGTGCTCGTGCCGGTACTATCCGTAGCCCAATCTGGCGTGGCGGCGGTACCACTTTCGCAGCTCGTCCACAAGATCACTCCCAGAAGCTGAACAAGAAGATGTATCGCGCAGCAATGCGTTCCATCCTTGCTGAGCTGGTGCGTACTGATCGTCTGGTCGTGGTTCAGGATTTCGCTGTTGAAACTCCGAAAACCAAAGATCTGCTGGGCAAACTGAACAACATGAGCCTGACCGACGTTCTGATCGTGTCGGACGCTGTTGATCAGAACCTGTACCTGGCTGCTCGTAACCTGCCACACGTAGATGTACGTGACGTGCAAGGTTCCGATCCAGTTAGTCTGATCGCATACGACAAGGTGTTGATCACCGTGTCGGCCGTGAAGAAATTCGAGGAGCTGCTGGGATGAACCAGGAACGCGTATTTAAAGTTCTGCTTGGCCCGCACGTTTCCGAGAAGGCTACGGTTCTGGCAGACAAGAAAGGCCAGTTCGTTTTCAAGGTTGCTACTGATGCAACCAAGCTGGAAATCAAGAAGGCCGTCGAAAGCCTGTTCAGCGTGAAAGTAGAGCGCGTCACTACCCTGAACGTTCTGGGTAAGAGCAAGCGCACTGCTCGCGGTCTGGGCAAGCGTAATGACTGGAAGAAGGCAGTTATCTCCCTTCAGCCAGGCCAAGATCTCGATTTCAGCAGCAGTGCTGAGTAAGGAAGGGGTGCATCATGGCAATCGTTAAATGCAAACCGACTTCCCCTGGCCGCCGTTTTGTGGTCAAGGTGGTCAACCAGGAGCTGCATAAAGGCGCTCCTCACGCACCGCTGCTCGAGAAAAAATCGAAGACTGGTGGTCGTAACAACAATGGCCGTATTACCACTCGTCACATCGGTGGTGGTCATAAGCAGCATTACCGTATGGTCGATTTCCGTCGCAACGACAAAGATGGCATCGTCGCCACTGTCGAGCGTATCGAATACGATCCAAACCGTACCGCTCACATCGCACTGCTCTGCTACGCAGACGGCGAGCGTCGCTACATTATCGCCCCTAAAGGCGTGAGTGCTGGCGACCAGCTGATCGCAGGCGCTCTGGCTCCAATCAAGCCAGGTAACGCTCTGCAACTGCGCAACATTCCAGTCGGTTCTACCGTACACGGCATCGAACTGAAGCCAGGTAAAGGCGCACAGATCGCTCGTTCCGCTGGTGCTTCGGCTCAGCTGATCGCTCGTGAAGGCGTGTACGTTACCCTGCGTCTGCGTTCCGGTGAAATGCGTAAAGTCCTGGCTGAATGCCGTGCGACCCTGGGCGAAGTCTCGAACTCCGAGCACAGCCTGCGTTCGCTGGGTAAAGCTGGTGCCAAACGCTGGCGTGGCGTTCGCCCAACCGTTCGTGGTGTTGCCATGAACCCGGTTGACCACCCACATGGTGGTGGTGAAGGTCGTACCTCTGGTGGTCGTCATCCGGTATCGCCATGGGGCTTCCCGACTAAGGGCGCGAAGACTCGTGGTAATAAGCGTACCGACAAAATGATCGTCCGTCGTCGCAAGTAAATAGAGGGATACGACAGTGCCACGTTCTCTGAAAAAAGGTCCTTTTATTGATCTTCACCTACTGAAGAAGATCGAAGTGGCGGCGGAAAAGAACGATCGCAAACCAATTAAGACTTGGTCGCGTCGTTCGATGATCCTGCCACAAATGGTCGGTCTGACCATTGCAGTACACAACGGCCGTCAGCACGTCCCAGTTCTCGTGAACGAAGACATGGTTGGCCATAAACTGGGCGAGTTCGCCGGTACCCGCACTTATCGTGGGCACGTGGCTGACAAGAAAGCCAAGCGTTAAGGGGTAAGGAAATGGAAGTAGCCGCTAAGTTGTCGGGCGCTCGAATCTCCGCCCAGAAAGCCCGCTTGGTCGCCGACCAGATCCGCGGGAAGAAGGTGGGCGAAGCGCTCAACCTGTTGGCTTTCAGCAGTAAGAAAGCCGCCGAGATCATGAAAAAAGTGCTGGAGTCGGCCGTAGCCAACGCCGAGCATAACGAAGGCGCAGACGTTGATGACCTGAAGGTCAGCACCGTTTTCGTCAACGAAGGGCGTTCGCTGAAGCGCATCATGCCACGTGCCAAAGGCCGTGCTGATCGCATCGTCAAGCGGTCTTGCCATATCACTGTCAAGGTTGCTGACAAGTAACGGAGTCGAAGAGATGGGTCAGAAAGTACATCCCATTGGCATTCGCCTGGGAATCGTCAAGGAGCACACCTCCGTCTGGTACGCAGACGGTCGGACTTATGCGGACTACTTGTTCGCAGATCTGAAGGTGCGTGAGTATCTCCAAGACAAACTAAAAAGCGCGTCCGTAAGCCGTATCGATATCCATCGTCCGGCTCAAACTGCACGCATCACCATCCACACCGCTCGTCCAGGTATCGTTATCGGGAAGAAGGGTGAAGATGTTGAGAAACTGCGTCAGGACCTGACCAAGCAAATGGGTGTGCCTGTGCACATCAATATCGAAGAGATCCGCAAGCCGGAGCTCGACGGTATGCTGGTTGCGCAGAGCGTAGCTCAGCAGCTGGAGCGTCGTGTAATGTTCCGTCGCGCTATGAAGCGCGCAGTACAGAACGCCATGCGCATTGGTGCCAAAGGCATCAAAATCCAAGTGAGCGGTCGTCTCGGCGGTGCTGAAATCGCACGTACTGAATGGTATCGCGAAGGTCGTGTGCCACTGCACACCCTGCGTGCCGACATCGACTATGCCAACTACGAAGCTCACACCACTTACGGTGTGATCGGTGTAAAGGTTTGGATCTTCAAAGGCGAAGTAATTGGTGGTCGCCAAGAAGAGCTGAAGCCACAAGCACCAGCGCCTCGTAAAAAAGCTGCTAAGTAAGGGGTACGCCAAATGTTGCAACCTAAGCGTACGAAGTTCCGCAAGCAGATGACCGGCCACAACCGTGGTCTGGCACTGCGCGGTAGCAAAGTCAGCTTCGGCGAGTTCGCGCTGAAGTCTGTTGCTCGTGGTCGTCTCACCGCTCGTCAGATCGAGTCAGCGCGTCGTGCTCTGACCCGTCACGTAAAACGTGGCGGCAAGATCTGGATCCGTGTATTCCCGGACAAGCCGATCTCCAAAAAGCCTCTCGAGGTTCGTATGGGTAAAGGTAAGGGTAACGTGGAATACTGGGTTGCCCAGATTCAGCCAGGCAAAGTCCTGTATGAAATCGAGGGTGTTTCTGAAGAGCTGGCGCGTGAGGCTTTCGCCCTGGCTGCTGCAAAGCTGCCGCTCGCCACCTCCTTTGTTAAACGGACGGTGATGTGATGAAAGCGAATGAACTTCGTGAAAAATCCGCACAGCAGCTGAACGAGCAACTGCTCGGCTTGCTGCGCGACCAGTTCAATCTGCGCATGCAGAAAGCAACTGGCCAGTTGGGGCAGTCTCATCTGCTCTCGCAAGTTAAGCGTGACATCGCTCGCGTGAAGACTGTGCTCAACCAGCAGGCAGGTAAGTGATCATGGCTGAAGCCGAAAAAACTGTCCGTACGCTGACTGGCCGTGTTGTCAGCGACAAGATGGACAAAACCATCACCGTTCTGATCGAGCGTCGCGTTAAGCACCCGATCTACGGTAAATACGTTAAGCGTTCGACTAAGCTGCACGCGCACGACGAAACCAATCAGTGCCACATCGGCGACAAAGTCACTATTCGTGAAACTCGTCCGATGGCCAAGACCAAGTCTTGGGCGCTGGTTGATGTTCTCGAACGCGCTGTGGAAGTCTAAGGGCTAGGGGTCGGAGAAATTATATGATTCAGACTCAATCCATGCTCGATGTGGCCGATAACAGCGGCGCTCGCCGTGTTATGTGCATCAAGGTGCTGGGTGGCTCCCATCGTCGTTACGCTGGTATCGGTGACATCATCAAAGTTACCGTGAAGGAAGCAATTCCTCGCGGTAAAGTGAAAAAAGGCCAAGTGATGACTGCTGTTGTAGTCCGCACTCGTCACGGCGTACGTCGTGCTGATGGCTCCATTATCCGCTTTGATGGCAACGCTGCTGTTCTTCTGAACAACAAGCAAGAGCCGATCGGCACCCGTATCTTTGGGCCAGTGACCCGTGAACTTCGTACTGAGAAGTTCATGAAGATCGTCTCGCTCGCCCCAGAAGTGCTGTAAGGAGATCCGACATGCAAAAGATTCGTCGTGACGACGAGATCATCGTGATCGCCGGCAAAGACAAAGGTAAGCGCGGTAAGGTGCTGAAGGTTCTTGCTGACAACCGTCTGGTTGTTGGTGGTCTGAACCTGGTCAAGCGTCATACCAAGCCTAACCCGATGTCGGGCGTACAGGGCGGTATCGTCGAGAAAGAAGCGCCACTGCACGCTTCCAACGTCGCCATCTTCAACGGCGAAACCAACAAGGCTGACCGCGTTGGTTTCAAAGTAGAAGACGGTAAGAAAATTCGTGTCTTCAAGTCGACCCAAAAAGCGGTTGATGCTTGAACACTGCTAGGTAGAAGACCATGGCACGACTAAAAGAGATTTACCGGAAGGAAATCGCTCCGAAACTTAAGGAAGAACTTAAGCTTTCGAACGTGATGGAAGTTCCGCGCGTTACCAAAATCACCCTGAACATGGGTCTGGGCGAAGCGATCGGCGACAAAAAAGTCATCGAGCACGCTGTTGCTGACCTGGAAAAGATCACCGGCCAAAAAGTCGTTGTGACCTACGCTCGTAAATCCATCGCTGGCTTTAAAGTCCGTGAAGGATGGCCGATCGGTGTCAAAGTGACTCTGCGCCGTGAGCGTATGTACGAGTTCCTGGATCGTCTGCTGTCGATCTCCCTGCCTCGGGTTCGCGACTTCCGCGGCCTGAATGCCAAGTCCTTCGATGGTCGTGGCAACTACAGCATGGGCGTGAAAGAGCAGATCATTTTCCCGGAAATCGACTACGACAAGATCGATGCTCTCCGCGGTCTGGACATTACCCTGACCACCACTGCCAAGAACGATGATGAAGGCCGCGCTCTGCTGCGTGCTTTCAAATTCCCGTTCCGCAACTGATTGGAGTAGGAAAATGGCCAAGAAGAGCATGAAAAACCGTGAGCTGAAGCGTCAGCTCACTGTTGCCAAGTACGCCGTCAAGCGTGCAGCGCTGAAAGCTATCATCGTTGATCTGAACGCAAGTCCAGAAGCGCGTTGGGAAGCGACCGTAGCTCTGCAGAAGCAACCACGTGACGCAAGCGCTTCGCGCATGCGTAACCGTTGCCGCCTGACTGGTCGTCCGCACGGCGTTTACCGCAAGTTCGGCCTGGGCCGTAACAAACTGCGTGAAGCGGCAATGCGTGGTGACGTTCCAGGTCTGGTTAAAGCCAGCTGGTAATCGCTGTCAAAGCCTTGATGGTCGGGGTCGCAAGAACCTGACCATCGGTGGCCTTGAATTTGAATCAAGCCCCTTTTGGGGCTTGATTCATTTCTGGGGTGTGTCTAGAATGACCGGCTCGCCTGAGCCCGTGTTTTTCGTGCCCGGAATTTCTCGGCGACAAGTAGTAGCCGCAAGGCTAATTTTTCTGTATTAGGAGCGTCTAGCCCATGAGTATGCAGGACCCGTTAGCGGACATGCTAACTCGAATCCGTAATGCCCAGATGGCTGAAAAGTCTGTCGTAAGCATGCCGTCTTCCACGTTGAAGGTGGCTGTAGCAAAAGTCCTGAAGGACGAAGGTTACATCGCGGATTTTCAGATCACCACCGACGCTAAGCCGTCGTTGTCCATCTCGCTGAAATACTTCGAAGGCCGTCCGGTCATCGAGGAAGTCAAGCGCGTTAGTCGTCCAGGCCTGCGTCAGTACAAGTCCGTTGAAGATCTGCCGAAAGTTCGTGGCGGTCTTGGCGTGTCTATCGTCTCCACCAACAAAGGTGTGATGACGGATCGTGCTGCGCGCGCTGCCGGTGTCGGCGGCGAAGTTCTTTGCACTGTGTTCTAAGGGGGGATAAGCATGTCTCGCGTCGCTAAGAACCCCGTTAAGCTGCCAGCCGGTGTCGAAGTCAAATTCGCAGGCCAGCAGCTTTCGGTGAAGGGTGCCAAGGGTACTCTTGAACTGAACATCCATTCGTCCGTTGAGATCGTTGAAGAAGCTGGTGAGCTGCGTTTCGCTGCTCGCAATGGCGATCAACAGACTCGCGCAATGGCCGGTACCACGCGTGCGTTGGTAAACAACATGGTCCAAGGCGTAAGCCAAGGCTTTGAGCGCAAGCTCCAGCTGGTCGGTGTTGGTTACAAGGCGCAAGCAAAAGGTCAGGTGCTGAACCTGGCTCTTGGCTTCTCGCACCCAGTGGATTACGAACTGCCGCAAGGCATCACCGCTGAGACTCCTAGCCAGACCGATATCCTGATCAAGGGCATCGACAAGCAGCTGGTAGGTCAAGTGGCCGCTGAGATCCGCGACTTCCGTCCACCAGAGCCGTACAAAGGCAAAGGTGTGCGCTACGCGGACGAAGTCGTCCGTCGTAAAGAAGCCAAGAAGAAGTAGGGCATAGCAAATGACCGACAAAAAAGTTACTCGACTGCGTCGCGCTCGCAAAGCACGCCTGAAAATGCACGAACTCGAAGTCGTGCGTCTCTGCGTGTTCCGCTCGTCGCAGCACATCTACGCCCAGGTCATCTCGGCCGACGGCAACAAAGTCCTGGCAAGTGCCTCGACTTTGGATAAAGAACTGCGTGATGGTGCCACTGGCAACATCGACGCGGCCACAAAGGTTGGCCAGCTGGTCGCTACGCGTGCTAAGGCCGCTGGCGTCTCGCAAGTGGCTTTCGACCGCTCTGGCTTCAAGTACCATGGCCGCGTTAAAGCGCTGGCTGATGCTGCTCGTGAAGCTGGGCTGGAGTTCTAAGTTATGTCAAATAACGACCAAAAGCGCGACGAAGGCTACATCGAGAAGCTGGTTCAAGTTAACCGCGTAGCCAAAACCGTTAAAGGCGGCCGTATCTTCACTTTCACCGCGTTGACCGTGGTTGGTGATGGTAAAGGGCGTGTTGGCTTCGGCCGTGGCAAGTCGCGTGAAGTGCCTGCTGCGATCCAGAAGGCAATGGAAGCTGCTCGCCGCAACATGATTCAAGTTGACCTGAACGGCACCACCCTGCAGTACGCAATGAAGTCCGCTCACGGCGCTTCGAAGGTGTACATGCAGCCTGCTTCTGAAGGTACCGGTATCATCGCTGGCGGCGCTATGCGTGCTGTCCTCGAAGTTGCTGGCGTTCAGAACGTTCTGGCCAAGTGCTACGGCTCGACTAACCCGGTAAACGTGGTTCACGCCACTTTCAAGGGTCTGAAGGCTATGCAATCTCCTGAGTCCATTGCTGCCAAGCGTGGCCTGACTGTCAAGGAGATCTTCTGATCATGGCTACCGTTAAAGTTACGCTGATCAAAAGCATGACCGGCCGCATCCCTAACCACAAACTGTGCGTTAAGGGTCTGGGTCTGCGTCGCATCGGTCACACTGTAGAAGTCCAGGATACTCCCGAGAATCGCGGGATGATCAACAAGGCTTACTACATGCTGCGTGTCGAGGGTTAATCGATGAAACTCAATGATCTGAGTCCAGCGCCGGGTTCCCGTCGCGAAAAGCATCGTCCGGGCCGTGGTATCGGTAGTGGTTTGGGTAAGACTGGTGGCCGTGGTCACAAAGGTCAAACCTCCCGCTCCGGTGGCACCATTGCTCCAGGCTTTGAAGGCGGTCAACAGCCGCTGCATCGTCGCCTGCCGAAGTTCGGTTTCGTTTCCCTGAAAGCCATGGATCGCGCAGAAGTGCGTCTGTCCGAGCTGGCCAAAGTGGAAGGCGACATCGTCACCGTGCAGTCCCTGAAAGATGCCAACGTGATCAACGTCAACGTACAGCGTGTGAAAATCATGCTGTCCGGTGAAGTGACTCGCGCTGTCACTATCGGCAAGGGAATCGGCGCCACCAAAGGTGCGCGTGCGGCTATCGAAGCAGCTGGCGGCAAGTTCGAGGAATAAATGGCTAAGCAAGGTGCTCTCTCTGCGCTCGGCAAAGGCGGTATGTCTGAACTCTGGGCTCGTCTGCGTTTTCTGTTCCTGGCGATTATCGTCTACCGAATAGGCGCACACATCCCGGTTCCAGGTATCAACCCGGACCGACTCGCAGACCTGTTTCGACAGAATGAGGGGACCATTCTTAGCTTGTTCAACATGTTCTCCGGCGGCGCGCTGGAACGGATGAGCATCTTTGCACTGGGGATCATGCCGTACATTTCGGCATCGATCATCATGCAACTGATGACCGCCGTCAGCCCGCAGCTGGAGCAGTTGAAGAAGGAAGGTGAAGCTGGCCGTCGCAAGATCAGCCAGTACACCCGCTACGGCACCGTCGTCCTCGCTCTCGTTCAGGCTATTGGCATGTCCATTGGCCTGGCGGGGCAGGGCGTTGCGTTCACTGGTGACTTTGGCTTCCATTTCGTCGCGGTCTCCACTTTTGTGGCTGGTGCGATGTTCATGATGTGGCTGGGTGAGCAGATTACTGAGCGTGGTGTAGGCAACGGTATCTCGATGTTGATTTTTTCGGGTATCGTCGCCGGTCTTCCGAGAGCAATCGGGCAGTCTTTCGAGTCTGCGCGTCAGGGTGATATCAATATCTTCGCCCTGGTTGCCATCGGTTTGCTGGCAGTAGCGATTATCGGTTTCGTGGTGTTCATTGAGCGTGGTCAGCGTCGTATCGCTGTTCACTACGCCAAGCGTCAGCAGGGCCGCAAGGTTTTTGCTGCGCAGACAAGCCACTTGCCGCTGAAGGTGAACATGGCCGGTGTTATTCCGGCTATTTTCGCGAGCAGCATTCTGCTGTTCCCGGCTTCGTTGGGTGCCTGGTTTGGTCAGTCTGAAGGTATGGGCTGGTTGCAGGACATCTCGCAGTCGATCGCTCCTGGTCAGCCGTTGAATATTCTGCTGTTTAGTGCAGGGATTATTTTCTTCTGCTTCTTCTATACGGCGTTGATGTTCAATCCGAAAGACGTAGCGGAAAACCTGAAGAAGTCCGGTGCCTTTATTCCGGGCATCCGTCCAGGTGAGCAGTCTGCGCGCTATATTGATGGCGTTCTGACTCGCTTGACCATGTTCGGTGCTCTTTACATGACGGCCGTGTGCCTGTTGCCCCAGTTCCTGGTGGTTGCAGCAAACGTTCCGTTCTACCTTGGCGGGACCTCGTTGCTGATCGTGGTCGTGGTTGTGATGGACTTCATGTCCCAAGTACAATCGCACCTCGTTTCGCACCAGTACGAATCCCTGATGAAGAAAGCCAACCTGAAGGGTTACGGCAGCGGCATGTTGCGCTGAGTACCCATAAGGTTCGAGGAGTTGGTGATGAAAGTTCGTGCATCGGTGAAAAAGCTGTGCCGTAACTGCAAGATTATTCGCCGCGAAGGTGTTGTTCGAGTAATTTGCAGCGCGGAACCGCGTCACAAACAGCGCCAAGGCTGAGTGTGATTGTGCTTCAAGCCCGGCAGCTAGTGCGCTGCCGGGTTGATTATTTGTTATTACAGCGATATTATCTCGCGCCCTATTTCTTGGCTTCCGGGGCGTAGGTAGCTGTCAATTGGAGTCCCACTGAATGGCCCGTATTGCAGGCGTTAACATTCCAGATAACAAGCATACTGTTATCTCGCTGACCTACATCTATGGTGTCGGTCGCACTACTGCGCAGAAAATCTGTGCAGACACTGGGGTAAACCCAGCAGCAAAGATCAAAGATCTGAGCGACGAGCAAATTGAACAGCTGCGTGGCGAAGTGGCGAAGTTCACCACTGAAGGTGACCTGCGTCGCGAAATCAACATGAAAATCAAGCGCTTGATGGACCTCGGTTGCTATCGCGGTCTGCGTCATCGTCGCGGTCTTCCAGTACGCGGTCAGCGTACCAAGACCAACGCGCGTACCCGTAAAGGTCCGCGTAAGCCGATCCGCAAGTAATCGCCCCAGCGAATCGACAGGAATTTAATCATGGCAAAACCTGCTGCTCGTCCTCGTAAAAAAGTTAAAAAGACAGTGGTTGATGGCATCGCCCACATCCATGCTTCTTTTAACAACACCATCGTGACCATTACCGACCGTCAAGGTAACGCTCTTTCCTGGGCTACCTCCGGTGGTTCGGGTTTCCGCGGTTCCCGCAAGTCCACCCCGTTCGCTGCTCAAGTAGCTGCTGAGCGTGCTGGTCAAGCTGCGCTGGAATACGGCCTGAAAAACCTCGACGTTAACGTCAAGGGTCCAGGTCCAGGTCGTGAATCCGCAGTCCGCGCTTTGAACGGCTGTGGCTACAAGATCGCCAGCATCACCGACGTGACGCCAATCCCGCACAACGGGTGCCGTCCGCCGAAGAAGCGCCGCGTGTAATCCAGGAGATTGTAAAGAATGGCTCGTTACATTGGTCCAAAATGCAAACTCGCTCGTCGCGAAGGCACCGATCTCTTCCTGAAGAGCGGCGTGCGCGCGATCGAATCGAAGTGCAACATTGAAGCAGCACCTGGTATCCACGGCCAACGCCGCGGTCGCCAGTCCGACTACGGCACCCAACTGCGTGAAAAGCAGAAGGTCCGTCGTATCTACGGCGTTCTCGAGCGTCAGTTCAGCGGCTACTACAAAGAAGCTGCTGGCAAGAAAGGTGCAACCGGTGAAAACCTGCTGCAACTGCTCGAATGCCGTCTGGACAACGTTGTATACCGTATGGGCTTTGGTTCGACTCGTGCCGAATCCCGTCAGCTGGTATCGCACAAGTCGATCAGCGTTAACGGTCAGACCGTAAACGTTCCGTCGTATCAGGTTCGTGCTGGTGACGTGGTCGCAGTTCGCGAGAAAGCAAAAAACCAACTTCGCATTGTCCAAGCTCTCGATCTGTGTGCCCAACGTGGCCGCGTAGAATGGGTAGAAGTAGACACTGAGAAGAAGTCGGGCGTTTTCAAGAACGTTCCTGCTCGCAGTGATCTGTCCGCCGACATCAACGAAAGCCTGATTGTCGAGCTCTACTCCAAGTAAGGGCTAGAAAATAGGTGCATCCATGCAGATTTCGGTAAATGAGTTCCTGACACCCCGCCACATTGATGTGCAGGTTGTCAGTCCAACCCGCGCCAAGATCACTCTCGAGCCTCTCGAGCGTGGTTTTGGCCACACCCTGGGCAACGCGCTGCGCCGCATCCTGTTGTCCTCAATGCCCGGCTGCGCAGTAGTCGAGGCCGAGATTGACGGTGTGCTCCACGAGTACAGCGCCATCGAAGGTGTACAGGAAGACGTAATTGAAATCCTGTTGAACCTTAAAGGTCTGGCCATCAAGCTGCACGGTCGTGACGAAGTTACGCTGACCTTGTCGAAGAAGGGTTCGGGGGTGGTTACCGCTGCCGATATTCAGCTGGATCATGATGTCGAGATCGTTAACCCCGATCACGTAATCGCTAACCTGGCGTCTAACGGCGCCCTGAACATGAAGCTCACCGTAGCTCGTGGTCGTGGTTATGAACCAGCCGACTCGCGTCAGAGCGATGAAGACGAAAGCCGCAGCATTGGTCGCTTGCAGCTCGACTCTTCGTTCAGCCCGGTTCGCCGTATCGCATACGTGGTGGAAAACGCCCGTGTCGAGCAGCGTACCAACCTGGACAAGCTGGTTATTGATCTGGAAACCAACGGTACTCTGGATCCTGAAGAGGCTATCCGCCGCGCTGCAACCATCCTGCAACAGCAGTTGGCTGCGTTCGTCGACCTCAAAGGTGACAGTGAGCCAGTGGTTGTCGAGCAGGAAGACGAGATCGATCCGATCCTGCTTCGCCCGGTTGACGATCTGGAACTGACTGTACGTTCGGCTAACTGCCTTAAGGCGGAAAACATCTACTACATCGGCGACCTGATTCAGCGTACCGAAGTAGAGCTGTTGAAGACTCCGAACCTGGGCAAGAAATCCTTGACTGAAATCAAGGACGTTCTGGCCTCCCGCGGTCTGTCCCTCGGCATGCGCCTCGACAACTGGCCGCCTGCAAGTCTTAAGAAGGACGACAAGGCGACTGCCTGATCGTCGTAATCACCGAACGTAGTGTTTGGTAAGGAATGAACCATGCGTCATCGTAAAAGTGGGCGTCACCTGAGCCGCACCAGCTCGCACCGCAAGGCCATGTTCCAGAACATGGCGGTGTCGTTGTTCGAGCACGAGCTGATCAAGACTACTCTGCCAAAAGCCAAAGAACTGCGCCGCGTTGCCGAGCCGCTGATCACTCTGGCCAAGACAGACAGCCTGGCTAACCGCCGTCTGGCTTTCGACCGTACTCGTTCGAAAGCTATCGTTGGTAAGCTCTTCAACGACCTGGGCAAGCGTTACGCTACCCGTGAGGGTGGCTACCTGCGCATCCTCAAGTGCGGTTTCCGCGCTGGCGACAACGCGCCTATGGCGTACGTCGAGTTGGTTGATCGTGCTACTGCTGGCGAAGCTGTATCCGCCGAGTAAGACGTCAGTCTGAAACGAAAAACCGGGCCTAGTGCCCGGTTTTTTGTGCCCGCAAGAAAATGCGCTGTTCGTACAAGCTTCTGACAATGTTCTGTTGTCACTATGTGTTGGGAAACATAATTAGTAATTATCTATCGATGACTACAGATTAATGAATTTGTAGGTGTTACATCGATGATCAATACTTCCCAGCAAGCCGATTAGCCGGCAGTTTCAAGACTGACAGAGGAAGAAGACCGTATGAGCCAGTTCAAAACGCTTACGACCGCCAGTGGCGCACCTGTCGCTGATAACCAGAATTCTCGCTCCGCCGGCCCTCGTGGCCCGCTGCTGCTCGACGATTTTCACCTGATCGAGAAACTTGCCCACTTCAACCGTGAAAACATTCCTGAGCGTCGTGTGCACGCCAAGGGCTCAGGTGCTTACGGTACGTTCACCGTCACTCGCGATATCACTGAATACACCAGTGCCAAACTGTTTGAGTCCGTGGGCAAGCAAACCCCAACATTCCTGCGCTTCTCCACTGTAGGCGGTGAACGCGGCTCGGCTGACACCGAGCGTGATCCACGTGGTTTCGCCCTGAAGTTCTACACCGAAGAAGGCAACTGGGACATCGTTGGCAACAACACTCCGGTGTTCTTCATTCGTGACCCGCTGAAGTTTCCTGACTTTATCCACACCCAGAAGCGTCTGCCGCAGAGCAACCTGAAAAGCGCGCAAATGATGTGGGACTTCTGGTCGCATTCGCCTGAAGCGCTGCACCAAGTGACCATTCTGTTTTCGGATCGTGGGATTCCCGACGGCTATCGTCATATGCATGGCTTTGGCAGCCACACCTACAGCTTGATCAACGCTCGAGGCGAGCGTCACTGGGTGAAATGGCACTACAAGACCCGGCAAGGGATCAAAAACCTCGCGCCGGCCGAGGCCGCGCGTCTCGCGGGTACCGACCCGGATTACGCTCAGCGTGACCTGTTCGAGGCCATCGAGCGTGGTGACTTCCCGAAATGGCGCGTGTGCATTCAGATCATGACTGAGGCTCAAGCTGCAGCGCATTACGAGAACCCGTTCGACGTGACCAAGACTTGGTCGCAGAAGGAGTTCCCGCTGATAGAAGTCGGCGAACTGGAACTGAACCGCAACCCGCTGAACTACTTCGCAGAAGTCGAGCAAGCCGCATTCGGTCCAAGCAATATGGTGCCAGGTGTTGGTCTGTCGCCGGATCGCATGCTGCAAGGTCGCGTATTCGCTTACGCCGATGCACACCGCTATCGCGTCGGCACCAACCACCAGCAATTGCCGGTGAATGCGCCGCGCAGCCCGGTCAATACCTACCAGCGCGACGGCTCCATGGCGTTCGGCAGCAACGGTGGTGCAGCGCCTAACTACGAGCCCAACAGCTACGTGGAATCACCGAAGCAGGCGCCGCGTTACGCTGAACCTTCGTTGGCCTTGAGCGGTCCGGCAGATCGTTACGATCATCGCGAGGACAGCGATTACTACAGCCATGCGGGTGCGTTGTTCCGATTGATGAATGACGAACAGAAAGCGCTTCTGGTCAGCAACATCGCCGGCGCCATGAGCGGTGTTTCACCCGACGTGGTTGACCGTCAGTTGCAGCATTTCTTCAAAGCCGATCCGGCGTATGGAGAAGCAATCGCAAAGCTGCTCGACGTACAGCTTAACGAAGTCTAAACGAGAAGCAGAACCGCCCTCATTGAGGGCGGTTTTTGCGTTATTTCGCCAGCTTTTCTCAGAACATCTTCGCTTTTATTGCGCAAAACGGGTGACCTTCCGGTCGGCTTGGTTCAAACTACCGACTTTCAAGCAGGGAGATGTAGGGCGATGCAAGGCCACCCAGATGTTATCGATTACCTCAACACGTTGCTGACCGGCGAATTGGCCGCGCGTGACCAATATTTTGTTCACTCGCGGATGTATGAGGACTGGGGTTTCACCAAGCTCTACGAACGAATCAACCATGAGATGGAAGAAGAAGCCGGTCACGCCGACGCACTGATGCGCCGGATCCTGATGCTCGAAGGCACGCCGCGCATGCGCCCGGACGATCTCGACGTCGGTACCACCGTTCCGGAGATGCTCGAAGCCGATCTGCGTCTCGAGTACAAAGTTCGCGCCGCTCTGTGCAAAGGCATTGAGTTGTGCGAGCAGCATAAGGATTACGTCAGTCGCGAGATCCTGCGTGTTCAGCTCAACGACACCGAAGAAGATCACACCTATTGGCTGGAAAAACAGTTGGGCCTGATCAAGCTCATCGGTCTCGAGAATTACCTGCAATCGCACACCTGATTGCGCAGACACAAAAAAAGCCCCTGTCACTGTACAAGTAACAGGGGCTTTTTCATGCCCTCAGATCAGGCCCGATCGCGAATCAACAATGGCTTGAGGTAGTGACCGGTGTGAGATTGCTTCATCTCGGCCACTTCCTCCGGCGTGCCGGTGGCGATGATCTGCCCACCCTTGGAGCCGCCTTCCGGCCCCAGGTCCACCAGCCAGTCGGCGGTCTTGATCACGTCCAGGTTGTGTTCGATCACCACCACCGTGTTGCCGTGGTCGCGCAGGCGATGCAACACGTCGAGCAGTTGCTGGATATCCGCGAAATGCAGGCCGGTGGTCGGCTCGTCGAGGATATACAGGGTCTTGCCGGTGTCACGCTTGGACAGTTCGCGAGACAGCTTGACCCGTTGTGCTTCACCACCGGACAGCGTGGTCGCAGACTGCCCGAGCTTGATGTACGACAGGCCCACATCCATCAACGTCTGCAGCTTGCGCGCCAGCGCAGGCACCGCGTCGAAGAACTCCCGTGCCTCCTCGATAGTCATCTCGAGGGTTTCGTGGATGCTCTTGCCCTTGTATTTGATCTCAAGGGTTTCGCGGTTGTAGCGCTTGCTCTTGCACACATCGCACGGCACGTAGATATCCGGCAGAAAGTGCATTTCGACCTTGATCAGACCATCGCCCTGACAGGCCTCGCAGCGCCCGCCCTTGACGTTGAACGAGAAACGCCCAGGGCCGTAACCACGGGAGCGCGATTCGGGCACACCGGCAAACAGTTCGCGGATGGGGGTGAACAGCCCGGTGTAGGTCGCCGGGTTGGAGCGCGGCGTGCGGCCGATCGGGCTCTGGTCGATATCGACGACCTTGTCGAGATGCTCCAGGCCCTTGATGCTGTCGTGCGCGGCCGCTTCCAGCGTGGTGGCACCGTTGAGTGCAGTAGCGCTCAACGGGAACAGCGTGTTGTTGATCAGCGTGGATTTGCCGGAGCCGGAAACGCCGGTCACGCAGGTCAGCAGGCCGATCGGAATTTCCAGATCGACATTGCGCAGATTGTTGCCGCGCGCGCCTTTGAGCGACAGCGTCAGCTTCTTGTTGCGCGGCGTGCGTTTGGCCGGTACTTCGATCTTCACCCGGCCCGACAGGTATTTACCGGTCAACGAGTCAGGGTGCGCCATGACTTCGGCGGGCGTTCCTTCCGCCACGATCTGCCCGCCGTGCACGCCGGCACCCGGGCCGATATCCACTACATAGTCGGCCAGGCGAATCGCGTCTTCATCGTGTTCGACCACAATCACCGTGTTGCCGATATCGCGCAGGTGCTTGAGGGTGCCGAGCAAGCGGTCGTTATCGCGCTGGTGCAAGCCGATGGAGGGTTCGTCGAGGATGTACAGCACTCCGACCAGACCGGCGCCGATCTGGCTGGCCAGACGAATCCGCTGTGCCTCGCCGCCGGACAATGTGTCAGCGCTGCGGTCGAGAGACAGATAGTCGAGGCCGACGTTGACCAGAAACTGCAGGCGCTCGCGGATTTCCTTGAGGATCTTGTCGGCGATCTCGCCACGCCGGCCGGTCATCTTCAGTTCGCCGAAGTACTCGCAGGCATCGCCGATCGGCAGGTTGGTCACCGCCGGCAGGGTTTTCTCGCCGACCCAAACGTGTCGCGCTTCACGACGCAGACGGGTGCCACGGCAATCCGGGCAGGCCTGGGTGCTGAGGAACTTGGCCAACTCTTCGCGGACGCTGGCCGATTCGGTTTCGCGGTAGCGGCGCTCAAGGTTCGGCACGATGCCTTCGAACGGATGCGAACGTTTGACGATGTCGCCGCGGTCGTTGAGGTACTTGAAGTCGACATTCTGTGAGCCGCTGCCGTGCAGGATGTGCTTCTGCTGTTCGGCGGTCAGCTCGTTGAATGGCTTCTCAAGACTGAACTTGTAGTGCGAGGCCAGTGAGCCGAGCATCTGGAAGTAATAGACGTTGCGCCGGTCCCAGCCGCGAATCGCGCCCTCGGCCAGGGTCAGTTCACCGTTGACCAGGCGCTTGATGTCGAAGAACTGTTTCACACCCAGACCATCACAGGTCGGGCAGGCGCCAGCCGGGTTGTTGAAAGAGAACAGCTTCGGCTCGAGCTCGCTGATCGCGTGGCCGCAGATCGGGCAGGCAAAACGCGCAGAGAAGATCATCTCTTCGCCCGGCTCATCGTCCATCGGCGCCACCAGGGCAATGCCGTCCGCCAGCTTGAGAGCGGTTTCGAACGATTCGGCCAGACGCTGCTGCAGGTCGGCACGGACCTTGAAACGGTCGACGATGACATCGATCGAGTGCTTCTTCTGTTTGTCCAGTTTCGGCAGCTCGTCGAGCTCGCAGATGCGGCCATTGACCCGCGCCCGGACGAAGCCTTGGGCGCGCAGCTCTTCGAACACCGACAGGTGTTCACCTTTGCGTTCGCGAACAACCGGCGCCAGCAACATCAGCTTGCTGCCTTCCGGCTGCGCCAGCACCAGGTCAACCATCTGGCTGACGGTCTGCGCTTCCAGCGGAATGTCGTGATCCGGGCAGCGTGGCGTACCGACGCGTGCATACAGCAAACGCAGGTAGTCGTAGATTTCGGTGATGGTGCCGACCGTGGAGCGCGGGTTGTGCGAGGTCGACTTCTGCTCGATGGAGATGGCCGGCGACAAACCTTCAATGGTGTCGACGTCGGGTTTTTCCATCATCGACAGGAACTGTCGGGCGTAGGCCGACAGGGATTCGACATAGCGGCGCTGACCTTCGGCGTACAGCGTGTCGAAGGCCAGGGACGACTTGCCGGATCCGGACAGGCCGGTGATGACGATCAGTTTGTCCCGTGGCAGGGTCAGGTCGATGTTCTTCAGGTTGTGGGTACGGGCCCCACGTATCAGGATCTTGTCCAAAGTGGCCTCGCTCGGCGGGCGTCGAAAACGTAGGAGTATACGGGCAAATACTGGATGGATGCACACTATCAAACGAAGGGTTTTTTGCCTTGCATGAAGAGAGTTTCATCTATACGCGTCATAGCGTCGCGATATACCCCGTCTTTCGATGGGACTGGTAGAATCGCCGCCGGTTCACACGAGGTTTTTCCATGCACGATCCCCACAGCGAACGCATGAGTGGCAGCGAGACCCGCGCAGCGAGCGGCCTGGCCCTGGTGTTCGCCTTCCGTATGCTTGGCATGTTCATGGTGTTGCCGGTCCTGGCGACCTACGGCATGGACCTGGCGGGAGCGACCCCGGCCCTGATCGGGCTGGCGATTGGCGCTTACGGCCTGACCCAGGCGATTTTCCAGATTCCGTTCGGGATCATTTCCGACCGCATCGGCCGGCGTCCGGTGATTTTCCTCGGGCTGATCGTTTTCGCCCTCGGCAGTGTGCTGGCGGCTCAGGCCGATTCGATCTGGGGCGTGATCGCCGGACGTATCCTGCAGGGGGCCGGGGCGATTTCCGCCGCGGTCATGGCATTGCTCTCTGACTTGACCCGTGAACAACACCGCACTAAGGCCATGGCCATGATTGGCATGACCATCGGTCTGTCGTTCGCCGTGGCGATGGTGGTCGGGCCGTTGTTGACCCGGGCCTTTGGCCTGTCCGGACTGTTTCTCGCCACCGGCGGCATGGCGCTGGTGGGCATCCTGATCATTATGTTCATGGTGCCGAAATCCACCGGGCCGCTGAGCCATCGTGAATCCGGCGTGGCGCGTCAGGCCTTGATGCCGACACTCAAGCATCCGGATCTGTTGCGCCTGGACCTCGGCATCTTTGTGTTACATGCCATGTTGATGTCCAGCTTCGTTGCCTTGCCGCTGGCACTGGTGGAAAAAGCCGGGTTGCCCAAGGAGCAGCACTGGTGGGTCTATCTCACCGCGCTGCTGATCTCTTTCTTCGCCATGATTCCGTTCATCATCTACGGCGAGAAGAAACGCAAAATGAAACGAATCTTGCTCGGCGCCGTCCTGACGCTGATGCTCACTGAGCTATTCTTCTGGCAGTTCGGTGATAGCTTGCGGGCGCTGGTGATCGGCACGGTGGTATTCTTCACCGCGTTCAATCTGCTGGAGGCTTCGCTGCCGTCGCTGATCAGCAAGGTTTCACCGGCAGGCGGGAAGGGCACGGCGATGGGCGTGTATTCCACCAGCCAATTCCTCGGTTCGGCACTCGGCGGGATACTCGGCGGCTGGCTGTTTCAGCATGGCGGTCTGTCGGTTGTGTTCCTTGGATGTGCCGGTCTGGCTGCCATCTGGCTGGCCTTTGCTGTTACCATGCGCGAACCACCCTATGTGACGAGCCTGCGCTTGCCGTTGTCGCCTGAGGCGATCCGCGAAGCGGGTCTGGTCGAGCGCCTCAAGGCCCTCGTAGGGGTAACAGATGCAGTGATAGTTGCTGATGAAGCAGCTGTTTACATCAAACTGGACAAAGAATTAGTGGATCGCGACACCCTCGAACGCCTGGTGAACAACCCGGCCGGGGCTGCTTGCGAAGCCTAGGAGAACGTTATGGCCCGTGGGGTTAACAAAGTCATATTGGTCGGCACTTGCGGCCAGGATCCCGAAGTTCGCTACCTGCCTAACGGTAACGCCGTGACCAACCTGAGTCTGGCAACCAGCGAACAGTGGACCGACAAGCAAACCGGTCAGAAGGTCGAGAAGACCGAGTGGCACCGTGTTTCGATGTTCGGCAAGGTTGCGGAAATCGCCGGCGAATACCTGCGTAAAGGTTCGCAGGTGTACATCGAAGGCAAGCTGCAGACCCGCGAATGGGAAAAAGACGGTATCAAGCGTTACACCACTGAAATCGTGGTCGACATGCAAGGCACCATGCAACTGCTCGGCGGCCGTCCACAACAGGGCGACCAGCAAGGCGGTGGCAACAACTATCAGCAGCAGGCGCCACGTCAACAGGCTCCGCGTCCGCAGCAATCGGCTCCGCAACAGCGTCCAGCCCCGGCTCCACAGCAGGCGGCACCGCAACCGGCTCCGGATTTCGACAGTTTCGATGACGATATTCCGTTCTGATTGGATGCTGCATCCACGCTGAATAAAAAAGGCCCGTCGTTCAAAACGACGGGCCTTTTTTGTGGGCGCGGATGCATGCCTCAGTCGAGGATCAGGTGCGGCAGAAACCGGCTCGAATCCTTGGTAATCAGACTATTGTCCTCCCGCACGCCGATCCCCGCCGCCTGATCGCCAATCACCCAGGAGCCGATCAGCGTGTAGCTGTCGTCGAACTTCGGCAATGGCGCAAATTCCTGCAGGATGAATGGCGCATCGGTGTAGGGCCCGTCTTCTTTGACGATCAGACCTTCTGCCGTGTGCAGTTCGATATTGGCGCCTTCGCGGGAGAAGTACGGTTTGCGCACCCAACCCTTGGGCACCGCACTGGCCGGATTCGGATCAAGGTGCGCCGCCAGCAGGTTCGGGTGGCCCTGGTGGAGTTCCCACAGCAGCGGCAGCGCGCCTTTGTTCGACAGGATCGACTTCCATGCCGGTTCGAAAAACTGTGTATCGCACTCGGCGATCGCCGCACCGAACGGCTCGTGGAAGATGAATTCCCAGGCGTGCAGTTTGAACAGGTGCGGGATCCAGCGATCCTCAAGGTCAACGAAGCGACCCTCGGCGGTCAGGCCGATGTCTTCGATGTCGATGTGCCGGGATTCGATGCCGACCTTTTCCGCGATCAGGCGCAGGTAGTCGGTCGTGCCTTTGTCCTCGACCGAGTCTTTCATCGAGGCAAAGTAGAACGGACGCTTGAGCTGCAACTCGGCAAACGCCTGATGCAGCCCGGTATCGATGCTGTTGAACTGGTCGGCGTGGCGCGGCAACATTCCGCGCTCGATGCATTGCTCCAGCCAACCCCACTGAAACGCCGCCGCCTCATAGAGGCTGGTCGGCGTGTCGTAGTTGAGCTCCAGCAGTTTGGCAGGGCCATTGCCGCTGTAGGAAAAGTCCATGCGTCCGTACAGATGCGGATGACCTTCCAGCCAGGAAGTACGAATCATGTCGTAGTACGACGCCGGGATGCTCAGGCGATCCAGCAGCTCTTCGCTGTGCACCACGCGGTCGACCAGATCCATGCACATCTCGTGCAGTTCGGTGGTCGGGTCCTCCAGGTCGTTTTCGATCTGCGCGAGCGTGAACTGGTAGTAGGCGCGTTCGTCCCAGTACGGCTCGTCGTCAATGGTGTGGAACAGAAAGCCGAGACTTTCGGCTGTCTGTTTCCAGTCGGGGCGCTCGGCGCAGTGGATCTTTTTCATGGTCAGCTGCTCGAGCGTCCGGAACTGCTGCCCCAGCCACCCCAGCCGCTGCGAGCGGAAGACTGGCTGCCGAAGCCGCCACGGGAGGTCGACGAGGCGACGTTCACCGGTTTGCTTTTGCTGCTCTCGTAGTCCGGTTGACTGCGCGGCGCCGATTCGATTTTGCGGTACTGCGTTGAGGTGTTGTAGGTCTGACGCGTGTCGCGATCGCGATAAACGGTGCGGTTGGCGTTGTTGCTCATCGCATTGCCGATCAGCCAGCCCGTGAGCCAACCGTTGCCGCCGCCACCAGAGGCGTGGGAAGTGCTTTGCGCGTTCTGCGCAGCCGCTGCTTCACCGGCAGGCATCTGCGCGTTGGCAAGCGCATTCAGGTCCTGCGGGGGCTCGCCGTTCTGCGGTACCTTGAAACCGCCGAGTTTGGGCACGAAGCGGCCGTCGGAGTTTTTCTGGCACCAGTCGGCGGCGAAGTCAGCGTCGCACGTGGCCTTGTCGGCGTAGGCCGGGGCAATGCGTCGGTGCTCGGTCAATGCCGCGACGTAGGCGTTGGAGCAGACATCGGCCGCCACTTCGGCGCCGACGCACTCCTCGACCGATTGAAAGCGTTGCTGATCCTGCGCGGCAACCTCGCCGGAAATCGCCAGCGCCACCGAAGCGGCGAGGGACAGTTGAACGTACTTGCTGCGTTTCATCGAAGGCTTCCTGCCGATCAGTTGGACGGGGTCATGCACGCGGCATTGAGCATGCCGACACTGATGGCCACTGCGGCCACGTAGATACCCGAAGCGATTTCACCGTTGGCGATTCGCCTGGAGGTGCCTTTGAGAACCAGGCCGGTGGCGAGGAACGCGAGCAATTGCACCACCGCCGCAATCACTGCCCACAGCACGAAATCGAGGACGTTGACCGAAAACGCGATGACATTGCTGGCCGGAATCGCAAAACCGATGATCGCGCCGGACAGGGCGATCGCGGCAGCGATGTTGCCGGAGCGGATCAGCTCAAATTCTTTATGGGGCGTGATGCGCGTGTAGACGAACTGAAACAGCATGAACAGCAGCACAGCGCCGATCAGGTAGACGACGAAACCGACCAGCGCGGTCTTGTTCAGGGAAACGGCCAGCACTTCCAGCATGGAAAACTTCCTTTTTAAATGGTGCTCAGATCAGTCGTGTACAGCGAAATGCCCAGCGAGGTGCTCAGGCTGACGGTGCCTTCTTCGTCCTGTTCGACGGAGAACAGCAGCAATTCGCGGCGATCGGTCAGGCCGGTCTCGCGCGCATAAAGCATGGAGTGGTGTTCGATGGTGTAACTCTCGTCCGGATTGACCACGTGTTCGGTCAGCGGGACCAGTTCGGTCTGGCCCAGCTCGGTGCCCCATTCGCGGCTGTACTGGACGCCGTCGTGGGTGTAGGTCGGCAAGCCGATCGGGCTTGCAGGACCGGCCAGGCGCTGGAGCTCGGCGTCACTGTTGACGGTCACGTAGTTGAGGTAGTTGAACAGGGTGACCGACTCGATCTGGTCGTCACCGGTGACGTGGATCTGCAGCCAGAAATCCTCGTTGTTGAGGTAGTAGCGATGCAGTTTGTTGGATTGGCCAAGGTCGATCCAGCCAGCGCTCCAGATTGCCTCTGCCGCCGGAACCTGCACTGAGGTGCTGCCATCAAGCAGCAAGGCCAGGGTCGAATCGAATCGCACGCCTTTGCCCTGTGCCATTCCGAGTGGGCCGCCGGCTACCGGAGCGGGCGCAGCCGGCTGCCAGTTGCTGGTGCCCAGCAAATCTTTTAACCATCCCATGGGTACATTCCTTGAGGCGGGTGGAGGTGTTCGTCGGTAAAAAAACGTCGCTAGTGTACCGGGCCGGGCGACGAACGAGCAGGCACAATGCAAATATTCCGGGTGCAAAAAACCTGTAGGAGCTGCCGCAGGCTGCGATCTTTTGATCTGGATTGAAGAACAAAAGATCGCAGCCTGCGGCAGCTCCTACAGGAGAGCGATTTTACTGCGCGGACTTCTGTTTCAGCCGCTCAAGAATCGCATTGGCGCTGCCTTCGTTCGGCGTGATGCCGGCGTCGCGCAGTTTGCGCTCCAGGTCGTTGCCGGTCGAAGCGTCGGCCAGTTCGTCGGCGGCGCTCAGCTCGGCAGCGCGTTGCTGCTGCTTGGCCTGCAGACGGTTCAGGGTGCCGACGGCGGTTTCCAGTTTGCCGTTGGCGCCGCCGCTGGCGATGGACGCGCTGACCTGCGCCTTCTGTACGCTTTCACGGGCCTTGGCCATGTCCACTTGCTGGCGCAGGCTCTTGATCCGTGACTCGGCCTTGGTGATGTCCTTGCGCATGTTTTCGGCGTAGGTGCCGAATTCGTCGCTCTGGGCTTTCTCGGCGGTCAGGTCGTTGGTCAGGGTCGAAATCGCTTCGGCCACTTCCATGGCCAGGTCTTCGCGGCCGGCGTTCAGCGCGGCAACCGCCTTGGCTTCCAGGTCCTTGATCTTGGCGTCGTACTCGCTCACGCGGTCGGCGGCCAGCTTGTGCTTGGCCATGATGGTGACCAGCTCGCGGCGCGCGTTCGACAGCGCGGTGTCAGCGTCGCGGATCTCCTGATCGAGGATGCGCAGGGCCTGCTGGTCGACGATCGCTTCGCCGACTTCATTGGCGCCGCCGCGCAGAGCGGTGAACAACTTGCTCCAGATGGACTGAGTCATTGGATATTCCCTGTTGATTACTTGAAGAAGTGTTCGAAGGCTTCGCTCGCGCGCTGCACGTTGTCGACCAGGGTTTTCACCTCGGTCACGACGTTGGTCAGGCTCGAGTCGGCGCTGAGGGCGCCAAACATGTTGTAAACGGTCTGGCCGTTAGGCATCGACTCGATGCCGATCGACGACAGCGGGAACATTTCCCGGCTGCGCAGCACGGCGTCGTTGAAGGCGCGCACGTCAGTGATCGAATCGATGTCCACCAGCACGGTGTCGACGATGATCTGCTGACCGGCCACGGCGATGTGAATCGGCAGACCGCCGAATTCGTTCATTTCCAGCTTGATGCTGGGTTCGGAGCTCTGGATCAGAGACAGCGTGATCTCGTGCGAAGCCACCTCGTCCAGTGCCTTGAGGGCGTTGAAGAGGCTATCGATGTTCCAGTTGTTGCCTGCGCTCATGTAATTCTCCGACATGAATGAGCCAGCCAGAATCGGTTGGCGTAGCTGTTGCTCCATCTGCTTGAGCAAGCTTCGGTTTTCCGGAAGTACCCAAGTTTCGTGTTTCACATAACCGGCGGCAGCCAGGCCCGCGCGCATCTGCTTCATGTAGAAGCTCGACGGTTTTTTCGCGGACGGTTTCGAGCGCTCTCCCTTTGGGCTCTCTGACGCAACAGCGGGGGAGCGGCTTTTCATGGCAATGACTCCGTTATGAACATCTCACGCGTGAGCCACACTACAACCAATTCAAAGTGCCATCAATGGCTCACGCGTGAGATTTTCATGACAGATGAAAAACGCCCGCAACGTGGCGGGCGCAAGTTTTTACCGGTGTGTCGTGATGGATCAGCGCCCCAGAAACTCCTCGGCCGAGACCACGCTCGCGTAAGCGAAACCCAGTGCCGACATGAATGCCGCGTGGACCTGAGCGGCAGGCACCGTGACGCCGTTGAATTCCAGGTCACGGCAGGCGCAGGCGTCGTGGATTACCGTGACGCCGTAGCCCAGGTCCGCTGCCGCACGGGCGATGCCGTCGATGCACATGTGGCTCATGCTGCCGACAATCACCAGATCCCTGATGCCTTGTTCATCGAGAATCGATTGCAGCTCGGTCTCCCGGAACGAATTGACGAAGTGCTTGAGCACCACCGGTTCGTCCGGACGATTGAGTACTTTGGGATGCAGTTTTGCGCCGTCCGAGCCCGGGGTGAAAAACGGCGCGTCGGCCGAAGTGAATTCGTGGCGAATGTGCACCACCGGATCGCCCGCTTCGCGGAACGCGGCGAGCAGCCGTGCGGCGTTGTCGGCGGCGGCTTCAGCCCCCACCAGCGGCCACTTGCCTTGGGGGAAGTAGTCGTTCTGGATATCGACTACGATGAGCGCTTGTCTGGTCATGGGTGTGTCCTCGATGCATGGGCTGGAAGTGGATTCAGTATTGGCGCTGGCCGACGTTTCGAGGATTGGCCGGACCGACAATAAGCAGGGGAAAACTGACATGGGCGCAGAAAGGGCCGCCACGGTGGAACTGGGCGTACTGATGTACCCGGGCGTGCAACTGGCGGCGGTGCATGGGCTGAACGATCTGTTTGCGGTCGCCAACCGGATCGCTGCCGAGCGTCAGGCGGCGCAGTTACCGGTGCTGCGCGTCAGTCACTGGAAAGCCGACACCGGGCAGACGCCGCAGCGGGTGTACGACAGTCATCCCGGCGCTGACAGTCATTTGCTGGCAGTGCTGATTCCACCGTCCCTCGGCAGCTTTTCTGCGGCCAGCGTTTCAGCGCAATGGTTGCAATGGCTACGTGATCAGCATGCCCGTGGTGCAACCCTCGGCGGTGTCTGTGTGGGGTCGATGCTGCTGGCCGAAAGCGGCCTGCTCGACGGGCGTAGCGCCACCACGCACTGGACCTCGGCCAAGGCGTTTGCCGAGCGTTATCCGAACATCCGGCTCAAGGCGGATACGCCGATTGTCGATGACGGCGACTTGATCACCACCGCCGGGCTGATGGCCTGGTCGGAACTGGGCTTGCGCCTGGTCGACCGGCTGCTCGGGCCGAGCATCGCCAGCGGCACCGCGCGCTTTCTGGTGATGGAGCACAGCGACAGCGCCAGTGCCTGCGGGAGCAATTTTGCACCGATCCTCAGTCATGGCGACGCGGCGATTCTCAAGGTTCAGCATTGGCTGCAGAGCACCGGCGCCACTGATGTTTCGCTGACCTCGATGGCAGAGCGGGCGGGGCTGGAGGAGCGCACGTTTCTGCGTCGTTTCCGTGCGGCGACCGGGTTGAAACCGACCGAGTATTGCCAGCATCTGCGGGTCGGCAAGGCACGAGAGTTGCTGGAATACAGCAACGGCACTATCGATCACATTGCATGGACTGTGGGCTATCAGGACCCCGGCGCGTTTCGCGCGATCTTCAAGAAAATCACCGGGCTGACGCCAAGTGATTATCGGGCGCGGTTTGGTGTCTCGGGATAGTCCAGACACGCCATGACCTGTGGGAGCAAGCCCCCACCCACATTGAAATCTGGGGCTGCTGAAATCGTGCAAATTACCGGATCCTGACGCCCGGTCGTGCAGATTGAAACGGGCCTGATGCCATCACGTTTTCGGCAAGCATTTGATTCACCGAAGTTTTCCACAGCCCCCCGATTGGCCTGATCTCTGCACCGTTCATCACTCCATTCACCCATCCGCTGCAAGGGGGACGCATGACCCCGACGCCAGGCAGAAAAATCGTCGTCGCGCACTCGGTGCGCGCTGGCGCGCCACACCATGAAGTGCAGACCAACAAGGCGCTGGCTCGTTGGCTGGCGCAAATTCTCGGGCTCAAATTCGCTGGCAGCTACGACCCGGAAAAGCACCGTGGTCGGGATCTGTACTGGCTGCCGACGCAAACCATTGTCGGCGCCAGTCAGGCACAGGCCTTGGGCATCAAAAGCGCGGATGATTTATGGGGCGGATTCGTCGAACACGATTTCATCTGCACCAAAGCAATCAGTCACGGCCTGCGCAGCCATCTGGCCCAGGCGCCGCGAGGCTGGGCGCCGCTATTCTCCGAGCGCGTGCGCGACGTGGTGCTCGATGGCTTGACTGTGTTTGCCCTGGAAGACGCGCGGCCCGCCGCCGAGCACTTGCTGTACAGCGGTCCCATTCGCCTCAAACCGATTCACGCCTGTGCCGGTCGCGGTCAGGAAGTTATCAACAGCCTCGACGCGTTCGACGAAGTCCTCGCACGAGCGGATGCGGCAGCGTTGTTCCGCGATGGCGTGGTGCTGGAGCAGGACTTGAGCAAGGTCGTCACCCACAGCGTCGGTCAGTCATTCATCGGCGGCAAGGTGCTGAGCTACTGCGGTGATCAATACTTGACCAAGGATGCCCATGGCGAAGACGTATATGGTGGTTCGAATCTGTTGGTAGTGCAGGGCGGCTACGAAGATCTGCTGGCGTTGGACTTGCCGGATGACGTGCGACTAGCCATCAAGCAGGCCCAGATTTTCGACCGGGCGGCGGATGAGGCTTATCCAGATTTCTACGCCTCGCGGCGCAACTACGACATCGCTCAAGGCCTGGACAGCAATGGCAAACCGCGCAGCGGTGTGCTCGAACAATCCTGGCGCATGGGCGGTGCCAGCAGCGCTGAACTGGCCGCGCTGCAGAGCTTTGTCAACGCTCCGCAGATGCGGGCGATCCGTGTGTCGACCGTAGAAACCTACGGTGATCAAAGCCTGCCGGCGGACGCCATCGAAATCTATCGCGGCCCGGCCGAGAACAGCGACTTTCTCCTCAAATACGTAACGGTCAAATCCTATGACGGCTAGAAGCGAAAGCATTCAGATCGACATTGATGACGAACAGATGAGCGGGACGTTTCTCAGTCCCAAATCGAAAGTCCCCGGCGTGTTGTTTGTGCACGGCTGGGGTGGCAGCCAGGAGCGTGATCTGGAGCGCGCCAAGGGCATCGCCGGGCTGGGTTGTGTGTGCCTGACCTTCGACCTGCGCGGACACACCGGTGGCACCGGCATTCCGCTGACCCGGGTGACGCGCGAAGATAACCTGCGTGACTTGCTCGCGGCCTACGATCGCCTGTTGGCGCATCCGGCGCTCGACACTTCGGCGATTGCGGTAGTCGGCACCAGTTATGGCGGCTATCTCGCGTCGATTCTCACCTCGCTGCGCCCGGTGCGCTGGCTGGCGCTGCGAGTGCCGGCGCTGTATCGCGACGAGCAATGGCATACACCCAAGCGGGATCTGGACAAGGCTGATCTGCGTGACTATCGGGCGACGCTGGTGCGTGCCGACAGTAACCGCGCCTTGCACGCCTGTTCGCAGTTCACCGGGGATGTGTTGTTGGTGGAATCGGAAACCGACGACTACGTGCCCCACGCCACGATCATGAGTTACCGCGCCGCGTGTCAGCAGACGCATTCGCTGACGCACCGGATCATCGACGGTGCTGACCATGCGCTGAGCGACCCGGTTTCGCAGCAGGCCTACACCTCGATTCTGGTGGACTGGATTACCGAGATGGTGGTGGGTGAGCGGTTGAGCATTATTCAGTCCACATAGTGTGTTTTGTCTTTTCGGATACCTTCGCGAGCAAGCCATTACCAAAAACTCAGGAGGGCGTCTTCTCGATCCGCAACGCCTTCGCCTTGGCCTCGACCAGCAGGTACATCACCACGGTGATCAACAACGGCAAAAGAAAATAAATCGCCCGATACGCCAGCAATCCCGCCACCAGACTGCCCCGCGAAACTTCGTGTTGCAGCAGCGCGACGAACACCGCTTCCAACACTCCAAGCCCCGCCGGAATGTGCGTGATGACCCCGGCAATCGCACTGATCAACAGCACGCCAAGCACCAATGGATAATCCAGCTTGCCCGGCAGCAAGGTGAAAATCACCGCCGCCATCAACGACCAGTTCAGCGCCCCCAGCAGCAGTTGCAGGACGGCCATGCGCAGGGACGGCAGGTTGATTTCCACCCCGCGAATCGACCATTCGCGGCGCTTGGAGAACTGGCACGCGGCGAGGTAACCGCCACTCAGCAGCAACAACAGCACACCAATGCCCTGTAACGCATCGCTGCTGATTTTCCAGCCCGGCGGCATGCTCACCAGGCCACTGCTGAACACCGCGCCGGCGATCGTCATGTAGCCGAACCAGTTGGTGGCCAGGCTCAAACCGAGAATCTTGGCGATGTTGCTTTTGCTCACCCCCAGGCGCGAATACAGCCGATAGCGCATGGCGATCCCGCCGACCCAGGCGCTGAGGTTGAGGTTGAACGCATAGCTGATGATCCCCACCGGGAGGATCTGTTTCCAGGTCAGGTCCTGGCGGATGTAGGTGCGCCCGATCAGGTCGAAGCTGGCGTAGGTGAGAAAACTCAACAGGGTCACGCCGGCGGCGATGAGCAGTGTGCGCACCTTGAAGTCGGCCAGGGTCTGCAGCACTTCCGCCCATTCGATGCGGGTGGCAAACATCGTCAGCAACACGATCAACGCGAGGAAGAACAGCAGCGTCAGTGGGCGTTTCCAGCGACTCCATCGAGAATGCACGGCGGGCGCTGTCTGCGCTGGGGAATGGCTCATGACATGTGCCCCCGAAACGGCTTGAGCCGTGGTTTGTGCGCCGGCAGCCAACCGGCCATCGCCGGGAAATGCCGCAGGAAGTGGAACACCAGAAACCCCACGGTCATGTGCCAGATCCGTCCGCGTGGCACCTTGCTCGGGTCCATCGCCTTGCAGTGGTTATGGCTCAGGTCTTCGAGACGCTGGAACAAGTGCTGATTGAATGTGCGATCGCGGATCAGCACGTTGGCTTCCAGGTTCAGCGACAGGCTCAGCGGGTCGAGATTGCTCGAACCGACCGTGCTCCATTCCTCATCCACCAAGGCGACTTTGCCGTGCAGCGGGCGCTGGCAATATTCGTGGATCTGCACCCCCGCCTTGAGCAGGTAGTCGTAGGTCATGCGCGCCGCCAGTTTGGCCACCAGCATGTCCGGTTGACCTTGCAGGATCAGGCGCACCTCGACGCCACGGCGCGCCGCGTTGCGGATCTCGCGCAGCAGGCGGTAGCCGGGGAAGAAATAGGCGTTGGCGATCACCACCCGGCGTTTTGCCCGGCGCAATGCGTGCAAATACACGTCTTCGATATCGGTGTGGTGCTGATCGTTGTCACGAAACACCAGGCGCACCTGACCGTCGTGATCGTTGAAAGCCATGTCTGCCCGACGCTGGCGCCGACGTTGCCACCAGAAGCGTGCGCGGCCCGGCCGACCACTTTGCAGCAGGGCGAAGTGATGGATGTCGGCGACCGCCGGCCCCTGAACCTGCACCGCGTAATCCTGTTTCGCTTCGGGGCCGAAGTCGGCCAGGTGATCCCCGGAAAAGTTGATCCCGCCAATGAACGCGATCAGTCCGTCGACTACTACAATTTTGCGGTGCAGACGGCGGAACCAGTTGGTGCGAAAACCCAGGTGCTTGGGCGCCGGATCAAACATCTGCAGGTGCACGCCGGCGTCGCTCAATGCCGCGAGATAACCGGTGGTCAACTCACCACAGCCGAAACCGTCGAGGCTGACGGTGGTGCGCACGCCGCGCCGGGCGGCGTCGATCAGGATCTGCTGTAACTCTGCGCCGACCTTGTCTTCGAAAACGATGAAGGTCTCCAGCAGGATTTCACTCTTCGCCGCACGCATGGCGTCAAACACCCGAGGGAAATATTCCTCGCCGTTTTCCAGCAACTCGACACGGTTGTTGCCCTGCCAGTTGTACTCGACATCGACAGGTCCGGGCTCGCGTACAGGCGGGTTGATGCTGATCGGTTCCACGGCGGATTTCTCCAGCGGTGCGCTGCTCATAGTTCGATCTCCACCGATAACGGGGCGTGGTCGGAAAGGTGTGACCAAGGCCGTGTTGTCAACACGTTTGGCTGGCTGGCCTTGAGGTTACGTACGTAGATACGGTCCAGGCGCAGGATCGGCAGACGTGCCGGAAAACTGCGCGCCGGTTTGCCGTGATGTTCGGCGAACACTTCGCGCAGGCCGCAGGGCTCGAGCAGCGCATCGGCGCGCTGGCGCCAGTCATTGAAGTCACCGGCGACGATCACGGGAGCATCAGCCGGCAGTTGCGCGATGCGCTCGCCCAGCAGCTTCAGTTGCGCATTGCGATGGCTTTCGCGCAGGCCCAGATGCACGCAGATCGCATGCACCTCGACGCCATCGCCCGGCAGGCGCAGCACGCAATGCAACACGCCACGGTTCTCATGGCCGCTGATCGAAACGTCGAGGTTGTCGTGACGGATGATCTGGAATTTCGACAGCAGCGCATTGCCGTGATCGCCCTCCGGGTACACCGCGTTGCGTCCATAGGCGAATTGCGGCCACAGGCTGTCGGCGAGGAACTCGTACTGCGGCATCGTCGGCCAGTTGCTGTAGCGCTTGGGATGATGTTCATGGGTGCCGTGGACTTCTTGCAGAAACACCACGTCGGCGGCCACGCTGCGCACGGCTTCGCGCAACTCCGGGAGGATGAAACGTCGATTGAGTGCGGTGAAACCCTTGTGGGTGTTGACCGTCAGCACGGTGAAACGGCGCACCGAGGCTTCGACACGGGTCTGCTCGTCGGTGAACCCGACCGGTTCTGGAATACTCATGTCAGCACCCCTTCGGCAACGGGTTCGCCGGGGGCGGTGGCGAGTGTTTTATCCAGCTCAAAACAGTGGAGCAACCGGCGCGCGTCGTAGGGCGCGCGGACTTTGATGTCGTTGTCGAAATAGCAGAATACTTCGCGGGACTTGCGCGCCCGAGGCTTGAGGCGCGGCGCGATCAGGTGCGCATCGTCAGGCTGCTGACCGTGGTGCCAGGCCTCGATGCGTTTGGCCCAGTTCTGCAGCGCCGATTCGCTGTAGCCGCTGGCGTACAGCTCTTCGGCGCCATGCAGGCGCAGGTAGACGAAGTCGCTGGTAAGGTCTTCGCGATACGGCCATTTGCCGGCGGTGTCGGCGATCACCAGGGCGGTGTTGTAGCGTTTCAACAAGCGCACGAAGTCGGGATCGATGAAGCTGTCGTTGCGAATTTCGACGGCATGGCGCAGCGGTTTTTTGCGCCAGGCTTTCAGGCTGGCGTGGCCATGCAGGTGCGCGTCGTGCTGGCGGGCGAGGGCGGCGGCCGCCTCGGTATCGTGGGGCAACAATGAGAGGAAGTGTTCGAAGCGCTCGGGGTCGAATTTGAAGTTCGGCGGAAACTGCCAGAGGATCGGCCCGAGCTTTTCCTTGAGCTCCAGCACCCCGGAGGCGAAGAAATTCGCCAGTGGTTTCTCGATCTCGCGCAAGCGGCGCACGTGAGTGATGAAGCGCGGCGCCTTGACGCTGAACACGAAGTCGTCCGGCGTTTCGCTGTACCACTGCGCATAACGTTCGGGCCGTTGCAGGGCGTAGAACGATCCATTGATTTCGATGCTGTTGACCGCCCGTGATGCGAATTGCAGTTCGCGCTTCTGGGTCAGTCCCTTCGGGTAGAAATCCCCGCGCCACGGAGCGTAGCGCCAGCCGGAAATACCGATGTGAATCGTTGCCATGCCGCCCTCCCGTCGTCAGTCCTCATACAGCCTGTGTCTGTTGATGACTGTGGGCGGTTCGGGAAAGTTTCGACGGCGTTACGGACGGTAGTCTGTAAGAGCCGCCGAAGGCTGCGATCTTTTGATGTTGTTTTTCAAGATCAAAAGATCGCAGCCTTCGGCAGCTCCTACAGGGGATCTCATTGAGACAGCTATTTGATCAGTGACCGGTGACGACTCGTGTGGTGCTTTCGGCATAGGTCGGGCCGAGCCGATCCAGTCGCCCGCTCCACGCCGTCAGCGCGAGCGCCACCAACACCACCAGCCCGCCGATCCATGCTGTGTGAATCAGGCCAAGGTGTTCGACGATCAGCCCGCCGCCCCATGCGCCACCGGCAATCCCCAGGTTGAACGCCGCGATGTTCAGCCCCGATGCCACGTCCACCGCCTGCGGCGTGTGATGTTCAGCCTGACGCACCACGTACACTTGCAGCCCCGGCACATTGCCGAACGCCACCGCGCCCCACACCAGCACTGTGGCCAGCGCCAGCCATGGGTTGCCGGCGGTGAAGGTCAGTACGAACAGCACGGCGGCGAGCAGGGCGAAGATGATTTTCAGGGCGCTGATCGGCCCACGCTTGTCCGCCATTTTGCCGCCCCAGATATTGCCGGCCGCCACCGAGACGCCGTACACCAGCAGCACCAGGCTGACGGTACTGGCGCTGAAACCGGAGATGTCCTGCAGGATCGGCGCCAGGAAGGTGAAGGCGATGAACGAGCCGCCGTAACCGATCGCGGTCATGGCGTACACCAGCAACAGGCGCGGTTGTTTCAGCACTTGCAGTTGTTGCAACAGCGACGCCGGTTTGCTGTGGGCGATGTTGTTCGGCACATACAGCAGGCTGCCGATGAAGGCGATCACACCCAGCGCCGAGACCGCGAGGAAGGTTTCACGCCAGCCGAAATGCTGACCGATGAACGTGCCCAGTGGTACGCCGGTGACCAGCGCCACGGTGAGGCCGGTGAACATGATCGCAATCGCGCTGGCGGCTTTTTCCTTGGGCACCAGGCTGGTGGCGATGGTCGAGCCGATGGAAAAGAACACCCCGTGCGCCAGGCCCGTGACGATCCGCGCCAGCACCAGCGATTCATAACTGGGCGCCAGCCAGGCCAGCAGGTTGCCGAGGGTGAACAGCACCATCAGCGACAACAGCAACAGTTTGCGCGGGACTTTGCCGGTCAGGGCGGTCAGCACCGGCGCGCCAATGGCAACGCCCAGCGCATACAGGCTGACCAGCAGGCCGGCGGACGGCAGACTGACGCCGAGGTCGGCGCCGATGGTGGGTAACAGGCCAACGATGACGAACTCGGTCGTCCCGATGGCGAAGGCGCTGAGGGTCAGCGCGAGCAAGGCAATGGGCATGACAGCACTCCGGTAGAGGTTTGAATGGAGCGCAGTGTCGGGGTTTGGCTCGTGCGGAAAAATACAGGGCTGGGCATTTGATATTTGCCGCTGACGCAAATATCCACAGTCTGCTGTGAACCCTGTGGTGTGGGGAATGCAGTGGGCACTGGGGTTATTCAGGCAAAAACCGAACTTGTCCGCCATTCACCGATCAGTTCCTTACAGGTTCAGCCAAGAGGGATCGCAGTTTTGATCAAGTTCAGGATCGCCATTCTGCTGGGAGCGCTACTGTTTCTCGGCGCCAGCGAACTCGAAGCCGCCGCGCTGCCGGGGATTCCGGCTGCCGCTGAAGAGCCGGCCAAACCCGAGCCGATTGTGCAGGGCGGTCTGCTCGGCGCGATCAGTTCGAGCATCGACGACGTGCAGGACAAACTCGACCTCAATGAACATCTGGTCGATGCCTGGCGCCTGCGTGCCGACCGCGCGGCGGACGAAGTCGACAAACTGGTCAACCAGCCGTCGAACCGGTCCGGCTGGAGCGTCGCCGGGGATTTCCTGATGTTGTCCGGCGTCTGGCTCGGCGCGTTTGCGCTGCTGACCGTGATCGGCAGCCTGCTGGCCAAGCGGCTGAGTCAGGGCCGTTGGCTGCGGACCCGGCAGCGCAGTCAGGACCTGGTCGGCTACCTGCTGCCGTACACGCTGCCGGCGCTGATCTGTCTGCCGCTGACGCTGTACGTCAGCCACTTTCTGCAAGCCTCGGTGGGACGGGCGCTGGCGCTGTGTCTGGCGTATGCCACCAGCAGCGGTATTTTCTCCACTTCAATGTTGTTGTGCGTGGTGGTGATGTTCAACGTCGGGCACAAACGGCCTGCCGCGCGGATTATCCGCGACTACTGCCCGAAACCGCTGTTCCTGATCGGTTTCCTCGCGGCCCTCAGTGACGCGTTGACCAGCCCGCAGATCGCCCGTCAGTTGGGCGGCAACATCACCAGCAGCGTCGCGGTGTTCACCGGGCTGATCGCTTCGATCATCTTCGGTCTGCTGGTGATTCGCCTGCGCCGGCCGGTGGCACATCTGATTCGCAACCGGCCACTGGAACAGCGCCTGAAGCAGCCGTCGTTGCAGGAGTCACTGCGGATTTTTTCCGGGCTCTGGTACTGGCCTATCGTGTTGATGGTGCTGGTTTCGGTGGTCAATCTGATCGGCATCGGCGAGGACAATCAAAAGGCTCTGCGCTGCGCGTTGTTCACCACGGTGTTGCTGATCGGCACGGTGTTCCTCAGCACCATCCTCCAGCACCTGTTCAAGTCGCGCAAAGCCGAAGCGATCCAGCGCAGCAGCGCTTACAAGGAACGCTTTCTCAGCCTGTTGCACGCGCTGCTGCGGATCGTCATCGCGATTGCCTTCATCGATATTCTCGGGCGGATCTGGGGCGTTTCACTGCTCGATTTCGCTCAGAGCAGTACGATCGGCCGGGCGATCAGCAATGCGTTGAGCAGCATCGGCCTGATCTTCCTCGTCACCTGGCTGTTGTGGGTGGTGCTCGACACGGCGATTCAGGAAGCGCTGAAACCACCGGTCAGCAAACGCTCGTCGCGCCAGCCCAGCACCCGGGTGAAAACCATCCTGCCGCTGCTGCGCAACGCAATCAAAATCATCCTGGTGGTGATCTGCGCGATCACCACCATGGCTAACCTCGGGATCAACGTTGCGCCACTGTTGGCCGGTGCCGGGGTGGTCGGTCTGGCCATCGGTTTCGGCTCGCAACAACTGGTGCAGGATGTGATCACCGGGCTGTTCATCATCATTGAGGACACGCTGTCGATCGGCGACTGGGTGGTGCTCGATTCCGGGCATGCCGGCACCGTCGAAGGCCTGACCATTCGCACCCTGCGCCTGCGTGACGGCAAGGGGTTTGTGCACTCGGTGCCGTTCGGTCAGATCAAGGCAGTCACCAACCAGTCACGCCAGTTTGCCTTCGCGTTTTTCTCGGTGCAGTTCACCTACGACACCGATGTCGACAAGGCCATCGAACTGATCCGCCAGACCGGTGATTCAATTCGCGAAGACCCGTTCCTCAAGTACAACCTGCAAGGGCCGCTGGATGTATTTGGCGTGGACAGAATGGACTTGAACGGCGTGGTGCTGACCGCGCAATTCCGTACCGTGTCGGGCGGGCAGTATGCGGTGAGCCGGGCGTTCAATCAGCGTTTGAAAAAGCTTGTGGATAACAGCGCCGAGGTGCATTTCGCGCAAACTTATCCACAGCAGGTTTTGTTGCCAAGGCGGCAGGGTGAGGGGGAATGGGTAGCGAGCGAGGTGCCACAAAAGTCGAGTACTTGATGGGCGGATTGTGTAGTGGGGGTTCCGGCCTCTTCGCGGGCAAGCCCGCTCCCACAGGGTTCTGGGTGATGTTGAAATAGTAGGCACACCAAAAATCATTGTGGGAGCGAGCTTGCTCGCGAAAGGGCCGGAACTGTCGACATCAATGCCGGATCAGCTTGCTGCGCACCTGCTCCATGATTACCTGATCCAGCTCAGTCCAGAACACCTGCTTGCCGGCAATCTCGGCAGCAACCGGCAAACCATCTTGATACACCAGCCGATTACTCACCAACGCCGGCACTTTCGCCCCTGGCAACAACGTCCCTGCCAGGTTCAGCGGATCAACCCCGCACACCGCAACCAGACTGCCGTCATGCGCCCGGCGCCGAACCTCGCGCAGCAATGGAATCGCCTCCGGCAAGGCAAACTGCTCCCCCGCCAGACCACTGACAAAGCGCCCGCCGCGTATCTCGCCACGGGCTTCCAGCCGATGAAACGTGCGCAGCAATTCGCGCCAGCTCGGCAGCCAATCCGCTTCGCGCTCCAGCAGGCGCCAGAACACCACGCCATAGCGGCGCAGCAACGTCATGGCGACATGTTCGAGGGTTTCCGGTGACGCTATCTCAGCGCTTTCCTGCCGTGGCCCGCGGCGCAACAATGCCCAGCGCCCGGCATCGTCCATGCCACCGACAAACGCACCGCGCCCACGACGACTGCTGCGTTGCTGGCGCTTGCTCGCCGGGGTGATCAAGGCGCGCAAGCCGGCGAAGCTGTCGGCGTTTACCAGGCCGGCGCCGACCAGTTCCTGCAAGGCGATTTCCAGCTCGGTGCGCAGCAGATGCGCCTCGTGAATCAGCTCATCGAAAAACAGCGCGCCGTGCTGACTCAGCGCCTCATAAACCTTTTGCGTTTTCGGCGACAGTTCACTGACCGGCGTCTGCTCGGCCAGTCCACTCCACAGCCCGACCTGACTGCGCGGCAGCAGCACAATCGGCGTACTGCGCAACGCCGTGCCGCTGACTTTCTGTCGGGCGCTGAGGCGCGTCCACACCAGTTTGCCGTTGCGACACAGCTCATCCAGCCAGCTCGGCGAATAATCTTTCAGACGCGCCGGGAGAAGGTCGCTGTCCCACGCCGAAGCCGCTGCCGGGTAACCTTCGAACTGGCCGACAATCGCCGGCAGCACCGCGTGGCCCTGACCGCGCGTAGCAGCGGACAGGTGCTGCCAGTCGAACAGAAAGCGCATGAAATCCTGCAACGCCACCGGCTCGATTTCCCGGCGCAGACGCTTGACCGTGTAGCGATGAATGCGCGCCAGCAGATGTCGTTCGCACCATTCTTCAACTGCTTCGCCCGGAGTGAAATGACCACGCAGCACATAGCCTTCGCGCTCCAGCCGGGCGAGCGCTTGTGCGACTTGTGCAGTGGACAGCGCCAGCGGCTCGGCAATTGCCGGGAGCGGCAGCGGGCCGAACGCACCGAGGCGTGCGCGGACCACTTCGACCAGCGCGTCCTCGAAGGTCCACGGCTCCTTGAAGCCGGGCAGAGCCTCCTGCGGCGGGTGTAGCGTGGCGTGTGGATAAAGCGCCTGCAGGCAGGTCAGGCGTTCGCGTGCCAGCCACAACGAATGTTGAGGGTTGAGCTTCAGGCGACAGGCTCGACCACTGTCAGTCAATGTATCCAGCCATTCGCGCCAGGAGGCGTTGACCTGCGCCTCCGCCTCGCTGGCGCAGGCCAGGCTCATCAGCGCCTCGTGCATTTCATCGACGTTGGCCGGCGTCGGCCACGCTTCCTCGCGCACCGCGTTGATGGCGTCGGCGTCCAGTGCCCCGAGATCATCGGTGGATTGCGGATCGCTCCAGCGTCGGTTGATCACCGCTTGGGTGCGGCGTTCTTCCAGCGGTGCATCGTCGAGAAAGCTGTACGGTCGCGCACTGAGAATTTCCGCCGCCAGCGGCGATGGTGCCGGCAGATCGCGGCTGATCAACCGCACCTCGCCACGCTCCATGCGCCGCAGCAGCGTGAGCCAGCCGGCGCTGTCCATGGCCTCGTGCAAGCAATCGTCGAGGGTCTGTTCCACCAGCGGATGCTCGGGAATTTCCCGTTCGCCGGCGAGGTTTTCCAGGCAGGCGATCTGATCGGGGAACACGCTGGCGATGAGGTCTTCGCTTTTCATCCGCTGCAACTGCGGCGCGACTTTGCGCCCGCCGGTAAAACGTGGCAACGCCAGGGCCACGCCGGCATTCCAGCGCCAGCGCACGCCGAACAGCGGCGCGTCGAGAATCGCCTGAATCAGGATGTGCTCGGCGCTGTTGCTGTGCAGGTACCGCCAGACATCATCCAGTTCGAAACTGTGGCTGGTGGACAGCGACAGGACAATCGCGTCTTCGCTGGCGGCTGCCTGCAACTCGAAGTTGAACGTGCGGCAGAAACGCTTGCGCAAGGCCAGGCCCCAGGCTCGGTTGATGCGGCTGCCGAACGGTGAATGGATGATCAACTGAGTACCGCCGGACTCATCGAAAAACCGCTCCATCAGCAGCGTGTCCTGCGAGGGCAGGGCGCCGAGGGTCAGGCGAGCGCGGGCGAGATACTCCACCAGTTGTTCGGCGCTGGCACGGTTCAGGCCGAGGGTTGCGGTCAGCCAGTCGAGCGCCGGTTGCAGATCGCCGGGGCGGACGCCAAGCAGCTCGTCGAGGGTCGCTTGCAGGCGCGCCACCGCCGCCGACAATTCATCGCTGCGCCCCGGGGCTTCGCCGAGCCAGAACGGAATGGTCGGCGGCTGGCCCTGGGCATCCTCGACCCGCACCTTGCCGGTTTCCACCCGCAGGATGCGGTAGGAGGTATTGCCGAGCTGGAACACATCACCGGCGATGCTTTCCACGGCGAAGTCTTCATTGACGCTGCCGATGTTCAGACCCTGCGGTTCGAGCAACACGCTGTAGTCGGCATTGTCGGGGATGGTGCCGCCACTGGTCACGGCGGTCAGTTGCGCGCCGCGACGGCCACGCAGGGTGCGGCTGACGGCGTCGCGGTGCAAGTAGGCGCTGCGGATGCCCTGACGACCGTTGTAGCCTTCGGCGAGCATGGTCAGCAGCGCCTGATAGTGTTTCTCGTCGAGATCGCGGTACGGCGAGGCTTGGCGGAACAGCGCGAGCAAAGCGTCTTCGGGCCACTCCTGACAACTGACTTCGGCGATGATCTGCTGCGCCAGTACATCCAGCGGCGCTTCGGGGATGTGCAGGGTGTCGAGTTCGCCACGGCGCACGCAGTCGAGCAGCGCGGCGCACTCGATCAGGTCGTCGCGGGTGGTGGCGAACAAGCGGCCCTTGGGCGTGCCGCCGACCTGGTGCCCCGAGCGACCGACTCTTTGCAGAAACCCGGCAATCGAACGCGGCGAGGCGATCTGGCAGACCAGATCGACTTCGCCGATATCGATGCCCAATTCCAGTGAGGCCGTGGCGATCAGCACTTGCAGTTCGCCGCGCTTGAGCCGCTGTTCGGCGTCGAGGCGGAATTCCTTGGCCAGACTGCCGTGGTGCGCGGCGACTGCGTGCTTGCCGAGGCGCTCGCTGAGGTGGCGGCTAAGGCGTTCCGCCAAGCGCCGGGTATTGACGAAAATCAGCGTGGTGCGGTGCTCGCGGGCCAGTTCGGCGAGGCGGTCGTAGACCAGTTCCCAGACATCGTTGGCCATCACTGCCGACAACGGCACCGGCGGCACTTCGATGCCCAGATCCCGTGGCCGGGCGTGGCCGATGTCGATGATCTCGCAAGGGCGATCGGTGCCGACCAGAAACCGTGCCACGGCATCGATCGGCTTCTGTGTGGCGGACAAGCCGATGCGGGTCAAGGGTTCGGCGCACAGCGCCTGCAGGCGCTCGAGGCTCAGCGCCAGATGACTGCCGCGTTTGCCAGCCGCGATGGCGTGGATCTCATCGATGATCACCGTGCGTGTGCTGCCGAGCATTTTGCGTCCGGATTCGGAGCCGAGCAGCACGTACAGCGATTCCGGCGTGGTTACCAGAATGTGCGGCGCACTTTTGCGCATGGCGGCGCGGTCTTTCTGTGGCGTGTCGCCGGTGCGCACTGCCGTGGTGATCTGCAATTCGGCCAGGCCCATCTGGCGCAACTGCTCGCTGATTCCGGCCAGCGGATTTTGCAGGTTGATGCGGATGTCGTTGGACAGCGCCTTGAGCGGTGAAACGTAGACCACCAGGGTTTCGTCGGGCAGGCCCTCGGGGTTTTCCAGGCCACGGTGGACGAGGTCGTCGAGCACCGCGAGAAACGCGGTGAGGGTTTTACCGGAGCCGGTGGGCGCGGCGATCAGCGTCGAGCGGCGCTGGCGGATCAACGGCCATGCGCGGGCCTGGGCGGCGGTGACCGACGGGAAGGTGCTGCTGAACCAGGCGCTGACGGCGGGGTGAAAGCCAGTCAGGGCGGCGTCCTTGGGGATGGGCAGATTCATGCTCAAGTTATGCGGGTGGGGGCGGCAAGATGCAAGTACCGCTGGGGGATCTGCGCTGTTCATCAGGGCCTCATCGCTGGCCAGCCAGCTCCCACAGTGTTTGTTGTTGTTCAAAAGTTCGGCAATCAACACTGAACCCTGTGGGCGCTGGATTGCCAGCGATGGAGCCAGTTGATTCAGCACAATTCCCGGCGATCTACACTTTACGGGTGACGGTTGCGCACTAAACCCGCAAAATGCAACGATTCCGGCAATTATCGATGACGGTGTCACCCGCACCGTCGCTAAAGCCATCGTTCCAATCAGACTGGGCCTGCTGACTCTATGCGAATGCGCCTTATGTTACTGGGCGGCGGAAATGCCCTTGGGCAGGCGCTGATTCGCCTCGGTGCGGAAGAAGACATCGGTTTCCTCGCCCCCCGCCCGCCAGAAGACGGCTGGGATGCCGCGAGCCTGACGCAACTGCTCGACGATACCCGTCCGGATGCGTTGATCAACCTCGCCTACTATTTCGACTGGTTCCAGGCCGAGACGGTCAGCGAAAGCCGTCTGGCCGGCCAGGAACGCGCCATCGAGCGGCTGGCCGAACTGTGCCAGCACCACAACATCATTCTTGTGCAACCGTCCAGTTACCGAGTGTTCGACGGTTCGCGGGCGACTGCCTACAGCGAAAAAGACGAGCCGGTGCCGCTGGGCCTGCGCGGTCAGGCGCTGTGGCGCATCGAGCAAAGTGTCCGCGCGACCTGCCCGCAACACGTGTTGCTGCGCTTCGGCTGGCTGCTCGACGACAGCCCTGAAGGCACCCTCGGACGCTTCCTCGCCCGCGCCGAACAGCCAGATGAATTGCTCATGGCCGATGATCGCCGGGGCAATCCGACCCCGGTGGACGATGCGGCGCGAGTGATCATTTCGGTGCTCAAGCAACTCGATTGCGCGGCGCCGCTGTGGGGCACTTACCATTACGCCGGCCACGAGGCGACCACACCGCTGGCGCTCGGCCAGGCGATTCTGACCGAAGCACGCAGCCTGCATCCGCTGGCGATCGAAGCACCGACCGCTCAGGCCCATGCCGCGCGGCCGGATGCCGCCGAGGAACCGCAGCACGCGGTCCTCGCCTGCAAGAAAATTCTGCACACTTTCGGGATCAAGCCTCGCGCCTGGCGCGCCGCACTCCCGGCTTTACTGGATAGGTTTTATCGTCATGGCTGAAGGCCCTGTTTTAATCACCGGCGGCGCCGGTTTCATCGGCTCCCACCTGACGGATGCATTGCTCGCCACCGGCCATTCGGTGCGGATTCTCGATGATCTGTCGACCGGCAAACGCAGCAACCTGCCGCTGGACAACCCGAAGGTCGAACTGATCGTCGGTGACGTCGCCGATGCCGCGCTGGTCGCGCAGGCCATGCAAGGCTGCAGCGCCGTTGCGCATTTGGCGGCAGTCGCTTCGGTGCAGGCGTCGGTGGACGATCCGGTGAAGACGCACCAGAGCAACTTCATCGGCACCCTGAATGTCTGCGAAGCCATGCGCCAGGCCGGGGTCAAGCGTGTGCTCTACGCGTCGAGCGCAGCGGTATACGGCAACAATGGCGAAGGCGAGTCGATTGACGAAGACACGCCAAAAGCCCCGCTGACTCCGTATGCCTCGGACAAACTGGCCGGCGAACACTACTTCGATTTCTATCGTCGCCAGCATGGTCTGGAGCCGGTGATCTTCCGCTTCTTCAACATCTTCGGCCCACGCCAGGATCCGTCCTCGCCGTATTCCGGGGTCATCAGCATCTTCAGCGAGCGGGCGCAGAAAGGTCTGCCGATCACCGTGTTCGGCGATGGTGAACAGACCCGCGATTTCCTCTATGTCGAGGATCTGGTCGATGTGCTTGTGCAGGCAATCGACAAGCCTGAAGTGGAAGTGGGCGCGATGAACGTCGGCTGGAATCAGGCGATGAACCTCAAGCAGATGTTGCAAACGCTGCAGGAAGTGGTCGGCGAACTGCCACCGGTCAGCTATGGCCCGGCGCGCGCCGGTGACATCCGTCATTCGCGGGCGAACAACGCGCGTTTGTTGCAACGCTTCAAGCTGCCAGAGCCGACGCCGATGCGTGTGGGGCTGGCGCGGTTGCTGGGACGCTAAATCGAAAAAACAAAAAAGGCGCCTTTGCAGGCGCCTTTTTTGTGGGCGGGGTATCGCTTTAACGCTTGTGCAATCCCTGTGGCGAGGGAGCTCGTCGAATCGTCGCACCGTCCCGCTCGACTGCGCAGCAGTCGCAAATTCAGTCAACGCGGTTTTTCTGAAGCACCGCTTTTGCCTTGTTCAGGGCTGCTTCGCAGCCCAGCGGGAGCAAGCTCCCTCGCCACATTAGCCCGCATTCACCACCACGCGAATGTTCGAATGTTGCTTAGAACTTGTAGCCCAGACCCACCATGTACACAAACGGATCGACATCAACATTCACCTTGGCACGGGTGCCCGGTGCCACGGCGTTGTTCTCGACGGTGGCGCGAGTATCGATGTCGATGTAGCGCACCTGGGCGTTGAGCATGATGTTGTCGGTCAGCATGTAGTCGGCGCCGACCTGCCAGGCCAGGCCCCAGGAGTTTTTCGCTTTGAAGTTGCTGAAGCCGTTGGACTGGGCTTCGCTGCCGACGTGCTCGTCGTAGATCCAGGTGTAGTTGATGCCGCCGCCGATGTAAGGCTGGAACGGCGATTTCGCATCCAGCGGGTAGTACACGACGCTGAGGGTGGGCGGCAGGTGTTTCAGGGTGCCGAGTTTGCCGTTGGCCGCTGGCAGTGCGGTGCCTTTGATTTTTACGTCATGCTCGAACGGCGAGGCGGCCAGCAACTCGATACCGATGTTGTTGGTCAACATGTAAGCGAAGTTCAGACCCAGTTGGGTGTCGCTGCTCATGGTCGCCTTGCCGCCCAGGTTGGTGCCGCTCAACGGACCCTGATCGACTTTGACACTGGAGCTGTCGGCCTTCGGGTTGACGGTGATCGCACCGGCGCGAACGATGATGTCACCGGCTTCGTGGGCGTGGGCGAGCGGGGCTGCGAGCGCGACTGCAAACAGCGAGGCGCTGAGCAAGGACTTGTTCATGGGAGCTCCAAAAGGACGTTAAAAATGTCTGATGTCCTATGGTATGAAGCCAACTGATACGGTCTTTTGACTCAGCTCAATGAAACAGTGATGCCCCGGTTTTTTGTGGAACCTTGGCCGGCCCCTTCGCTGGCAAGCCAGCTCCCACGGGTTTCGTTGGTGTTCAAAAAATGGGTGAACGACTCGATCACTGTGGGAGCTGGCTTGCCAGCGAAGGGGCCATTAAAAACATCACAGAAGTGCCGGAACTACTCCGGCAGCTCATACACATAAATCTTGTCCGCCGCCATCTGATACCCGGCATCGGCCAGTTCGCTGGTGGATGCCTTGACCTGCAACGGTCCCTCGACCCAGTACGGCTGATACAGCTCGTCGAGCTTCACGCCCAGCTCGCTTTTCACATGCACGATCTGGTTCGACGGCGGTGGCGGCACGTGGATGCAGGCGCCGAAGTACGGCACCAGCAGGAAGTCGGTGGTGCGTCCTTCTTCATTGACTTCCAGCGGCACGATGTAGCCCGGCAGGCGGATGTTCTTCCCATCGAGACTTTGCACGACCGGCGCGTTGGGCATGTCCTGTTTCGCCGCTGGCGCCGACTCGGCGGAGAGCGCGTCGCCCATCTTCGACAGGTCGTGCAACGGCGTCATGTTCGGCACCTCCGGCGCGGCGTCCGGCGGGATCATCTCCGACCAGGTCAGGTCTTTCGGTGCCGCTGCCCACACGGGCAGGGCGACCAGCAACAGCAGCGCAAGCACAGCGCGGGGCATGGTGAACATCCTCATAAACGGATCGACAGGCCATCGGCCAAGGATTGGCGATACGCGCGCCAGGCCGGCACGCTGCCCATCAGCAGCGCGGCCGCCAGAATGCCACCGAGCAGCGTCCATTCATACTCGCTCGGCCACGCCAGCGGCAGATACAGCCCGTAATTGGCCTGCACGTAACCCTGCGCGGCGGCGATGCCGAGGTACAGCAACGCCAGTCCGGCGATTACGCCGGTCAGCGCCAGCGCGAAAGCTTCCAGCACCAGCAGACTCGCGATGTGCCACGGTCGCGCGCCGACCGAACGCAAAATCGCCATCTCGCGGCGGCGCTCGTTGAGGCTGGTGAGAATCGCCGTGAGCATGCCGATCAACCCGGTCAGCACCACGAACAGCGAGACCACGAACAGGGCCTTTTCAGCGGTGCTCATCAGGCTCCACAGCTCCTGCAAAGCCACGCCCGGGAGGATCGCCAGCATTGGCTCGCCCCGGTATTCATTGATCTCGCGTTGCAGGGCGAAGGTGGAAATCTTGCTATTGAGGCCGAGCATGAACGCGGTGATCGCCTGTGGCGTCAGATCCATGTTGCGTGCCTGATCCGCCGTGATTCGGCCGTTGCCGCGTGCCGGCACGCCGTTGTGCCAGTCGATGTGAATCGCCTCCATGCCGCCGAGGCTGATGTGCAGCGTGCGATCTACTGGCGTGCCGGTGCGCTTGAGAATGCCGACCACGGTGAACGGTTTGTCATCGTGCTTGACCAGACTGATCGCCGCTACGCCGTGGGCCAGCACCAGTTGGTCGCCGAGCTTGTAATGCAGCGCTTCGGCGACTTCGGCGCCGAGCACCACTTCGAACGGGTCGGTGGCGAAGGCACGGCCGTCGGCCAGTTCCAGATGTTGCTGACGACCGTACTGGTAATGCTCGAAATAGGCTTCGGTGGTACCCATCACCCGGTAGCCGCGATGGGAGTCGCCGAGGGACATCGGGATCGCCCACTTCACTTTCGGGTTGCTGGCGAAGTGTTCGAAGCTGTCCCAGCGAATGTTGTTGGTCGCGTTGCCGATGCGGAACACCGAGTACAGCAGCAGGTTCACCGAACCGGAGCGGGCGCCGACGATCAGGTCGGTGCCGCTGATGGTGCTGGCGAAACTGGCTTTGGCCTCGGTGCGCACGCGCTCGACCGCGAGCAACAGGCACACCGACAGGGCAATGGCGAACGCGGTGAGCAGGGCGGTGAAGCGGCGGTTGGCCAGGCTGGCCATGGCCAGACGAAACAGATACATCTCAGACCTCGGCAGACGTGGCGGCGCGATTGAGCTCGGCCAGGGACAGGTGACGGTCGAACAGCGGCGCCAGGCTCTGGTCGTGGCTGACGAACAACAGGCTGGAGCCGGCCTCGCGGCATTCGGCGAACAACAGACGAATGAAGTTTTCCCGGGCGTCGTAATCCAGCGCCGAGGTCGGTTCGTCGGCGATCACCAGTTCCGGCTGGCCGATCAACGCACGAGCGGCGGCGACCCGTTGCTGCTGACCGATCGACAGCGAATCGGCGCGACGGCCGAGGATGCTTTCATCCTTCAGACCCAGGTGGGCGAGCAGGGTGGCGGCAGCCTGGTCGACGCTGCCATGACGCTGTTTCGCCCGCTCGGCACGCAGCCTGGAGAAGTGGCAGGGCAACTCGACGTTCTCGCGCACCGAAAGAAACGGCAGCAGGTTGAATTGCTGGAAGATGTAGCCGGTGTGATCGACACGAAAGCGGTCGCGGGCGCCGGCACCGAGTTCGGTCAGTTCCTGGCCGAGCAGGCGAATGCTGCCGCGCCCGGGCTTCTGCACGCCACCGAGCAGGCCGAGCAGGGTGGTCTTGCCACTGCCGCTGGGGCCTTTGAGGAACAGGGTTTCGCCGGGCTCCAGGCGAAACGCCGGGATGTCCAGCAGCGGCGGGTGGCCGGGCCAGTTGAAGCCCAGGTCGGACAGTTCGATGAGTGCTTGGGTCATGGCACCAGTTTCATGTTTGATCACGGGCCCGTGTAGGAGCTGCCGAAGGCTGCGATCTTTTGATCCTGTTTTTAAGGCAAGATCAAAAGATCGCAGCCTTCGGCAGCTCCTACAGGGGATATTTCAGGCAGTCAGAATTTCAGGGCGGCAGCCTTGGCGGTCACTTCGGTGCCTTGCTGGCCGCTCGGGCCGATCAGTTGTACCTGAATTTTCTGGGTCGCCGGGAAGGTATTGAAGAGGTTCGCCAGATCCAGGGTCTTCAGAGCACCCGGGGCCGCGCAGCTGAATTGATAGTGGGCGTGGATTTCGCTGTGATCGTGGTGATGCGCTTCACCACCCTTGGCATCTTCGTCGTGGTCATCATCGTCATGCTCGTCGGCCGCCGGCTTGTCGCCGAACAGCGGACTTTGCAGTTCCTGGCTGGTGACCTTGCAACCGGCGGCGGCCGGCAGGCTGAACAGCGCCAGCGGGTTTTCCAGTTTGGCGCGGGCGGCGGCGACCTTGGCCTTGTCGGCGTCGCTGGTGGCGGCATGTTCGAAGCCCACCAGGTTCATCGCCGGGCTTTCCAGTTCCAGCTCCAGGGTCTGGCCGTCGAGTGCGGCGTTCAGTCGACCGACGCCATGTTCGTGGGCACCGAGGCTGCCGTGCTCGTGATCATGATCGTGCTCATCGGCGGCATGGGCGATGGCCAGCGGCAACAGGGCAAACGGCAAAGCGAGGAGCAGACGACGCATGGCGGTCTCCGGGAAGTAAAGTGAAGAGTTTGTTATGTAATCTTATAACGAAAGTGCGCAGAGTTTGCCCGTGCGCTTGGCGTTGCACAAGTCCCGTGGGAGCATGCAGGTCAGAAATGTGCAGGAGCGAAGCAGATGTTGCGGATACGCGGAACCGTTGGCGCGACCCCGGTGGATTTGACGGTGGAGCTGGATGACAGTGATTGGGCGAAGCTCGGCGCAGCCCTTGGCGCGCAGCCGCAGGGTGATCAGCCTGAAGCGGCATTGAGCACGCCGGCAGCGAAACCGCTCAACCAGGACGATGCGTTGTGGCAGGTTGCGCAGGATCTGTTGCGCAAGGCCGGGCAGCTCAGCGGGCCGGATCTGCTGGAGCAGCTTGAGGGATTGACTGGCAGCGCCTCGGCGGGCAAGCGCTTGCTGGTGCGCTTGCGCCACAGTTCACAGGTGAAAGTGGCGAGCGGCGGGGATACACCGCTTTACAGTTGGATCGAGTGAAACGAAAAAGATCGCAGCCTGCGGCAGCTCCTACAGTTTCATCCATGTTTTGCGGATGAACCTGTAAGAGCTGCCGCAGGCTGCGATCTTTTGATCTTAATAAAGCGCAGCGAACACCTTACGGCGGTATGCAGTCACCAGCGGATGATCATTGCCCAACAGTTCGAACACCTGCAGCAAGGTCTTGTGCGGCAGGCCTTCACCGTAGCTGCGGTTACGGATGAACAGCTTGAGCAAGGCCTCCAGCGCCGCTTCGTATTGCTGACGCGCCAGTTGCTGGATCGCCAGTTGATACACCGCTTCGTCGTCCTGCGGGTTCTGTGCAAGGCGCGCCTTGAGGTCGGCGGCATCCGGCAGGTCGCGGGCCAGGCCAAGGAATTTGATCTGCGCTTTGGCGCCGGCCAGTGCAGCCTTGTGCTCATCGCTCTTGACTGCGTCGAGCACGGTTTGCGCCTCACCCAGTTCGCCGCGTTCGGTCAGGCAGCGGGCGTAGAGGATCAGCGCTTTGGCGTTGCTGTTGTCTTCGGTGAGCATCACCACCAGCGCGGCTTCTGCTTCCGCGTAACGACCTTCATCGAACAGTGCCTGAGCCTGTTCGAACGGATCGGCGGCGGCCGGCGGCGGCATCTGCACATGCGGTTCGAGCAGGGCACGCACGGCCGACTCCGGCTGCGCACCGGCAAAACCGTCGACCGGTTGGCCGTCCTTGAACAGCACCACGGTCGGCAGGCTGCGAATGCCGAAGCGGGCGACGATGTCCTGTTCAATGTCACAGTTGACCTTGGCCAGCAGCAGTTCGCCCTGATAGCTCTCGGCAATACCTTGCAGCATCGGCATCAACGCCTTGCACGGCGCACACCATTCGGCCCAGAAATCCACCAGCACCGGTTTGTTGAAAGAAGCTTCGATCACCGACTGGTCGAAATCGGCAGTCGTGGCGTCGAAGATGTACGGCGTTTGCTGACTCATGGGGGATCTCGTAAAAGCGTGGATGGGGCAACTATACGGCTTGGCGGGGTGTGGCCGGAAGCGGGGCAGATTTGAGAGGTGTACCGCTAGGCAGGACGCCATCGCTGGCAAGCCAGCTCCCACAGGATTCTGTGTCGTAGAAGAAATGTTGGTTCGACTCGGTCACTGTGGGAGCGGGCTTGCCCGCGATGCTTTTGGTTAGCGCCGCGCATGGTAAAGACTGACATGTCTGAACTCTTCCGGCTCCGCCAGATCCGGCAAGGTCATCGCCTCAAGCATTTCGATCCGCTCATACAGCGGATGACGAAAGTCGCGAACCCGCGAATCCGCCACCAGCGCCTCACGGCCACGGCTGAGAAATGCATCGAGTAGCGGCAGGTTCTCGCGGTCGTAGAGCACGTCCGCCACCAGAATCAGATCAAAGCGATCAGCCTCGGCAAAGAAGTCCGTCGAATAACTCATCTGCACATCATTGAGTTCAGCGTTGGCCCGACACGCAGCAATCGCCAGCGGATCCAGATCACAGGCCACCACTTCCAACGCCCCGGCCTTGACTGCCGCAATCGCGGCGATCCCGGAGCCGGCGCCGAAATCCAGCACCCGTTTGCCACGCACCCACTCGGGAAACTCCGCCAGATAACGCGCCACCGCCAGGCCGCTGGCCCAGCAGAAGCTCCAGTAGGGCGGTTCGTGGAGGATGCGCCGGGTTTCATCCGGGCTGAATTCGCGATCCATGTTATCGCCGTCGATCAGCCACAACTGCAAATCGGTGCCCGGCAATCCGCAGGCCTTGAGCCGCGCATCACCGAGCAATTCACCCAGCGCCTGTTGCAGCTCGAGCGGTACGATCATGGTGCTTTGACAAATTGCAGCTGGCCCAGCGCCTGAGTGGTCGGCTGAGTAATGGTTTGCGACGGCAGGTGCAGGATCAACTGGCCCGATTGCGTGGCACGACCGCGCAGTTCAACCCGTGCGCCAGCCGGAAAGGCTTCCGGATTGAAGCGCAGGCGGAACGGCAGGATCTGGTTGTTGCCAATCAGGCTGGAACTGGCGAGCAATTGCTGCGGACGCGATTTTTCATCGATCACCAGCAGCGCCAGTTCGACTTCGGCTCCGGCCGGCACGCCTTGCAGGGTACCGCTCAGTTCCCGTTGATAGGCAGGCAGCGGACCCAGGTCGGCGGCTTCTTTGGCTTTTTTCTGCGCCTGTTGCGGCGCCGGGCCTGGTGTTGGCGGTTGCGGTTTGGGTTTATCGCTACCGCAGGCCACCAGCAGGGCGAAAAGACTGAGCAAAACGAGCGGTCGTAGCGACATTGGCAGCTCCAGAAAATGAAATCCGTGGATCAAACGATCATGGCAGTCTGTATACCGCAAACCCTATGGCTTGTCTTGCCACCGGGATGCGCTACCATGGCCCTCCCTTTTTTTGTTGCCAGCCACCATGCACTGTCCCTTCTGCGGTGCCAACGACACCAAGGTCATCGACTCGCGTCTGGTCGCCGAGGGCGAACAGGTGCGCCGCCGGCGTGAATGCCTGGCCTGCGGCGAACGTTTCACGACATTCGAGACGGCCGAACTGGTGTTGCCGCGCCTGATCAAAACCGACGGCAGCCGCCAACCGTTCGACGAAGAAAAACTCCGCGCCGGCATGCAACGCGCGCTGGAGAAACGTCCGGTGAGCGTCGAGCGTCTCGAATCCTCCCTGGTCCACATCAAGCACAAGCTGCGCGCCACCGGCGAGCGCGAGGTCAAATCCCTCGTGGTCGGCGAACTGGTGATGGCCGAGCTGCAAAAGCTTGATGAAGTCGCCTATATCCGTTTCGCTTCGGTATACCGACGCTTTCAGGACCTCAACGAATTCCGCGAAGAGATCGACCGCCTCGCCCGCGAACCGGTGAAAGAATGACCAGCGCCGCCGAGCAGGCGATCCTTGACGCCCGTTTCATGGCCCGCGCGCTGGAACTGGCGCGCAAGGGCCACTACACCACCCATCCCAATCCCCGGGTTGGCTGCGTGATCGTCAAGGACGGGCAGATTGTCGGCGAAGGCTTTCACGAGCGTGCCGGCGAACCCCACGCTGAAGTCCACGCCTTGCGCGCAGCCGGTGAGCTGGCCCGGGGCGCCACGGCTTACGTGACCCTTGAGCCGTGCAGCCACCATGGCCGCACGCCGCCGTGCGCCGATGCGCTGGTAAATGCCGGAGTTGCCCGGGTGGTCGCCGCGATGCGCGATCCGAATCCGCAGGTCGCCGGACGTGGCTTGCAGCGCCTGGCCGATGCCGGCATCGCCACCGAAAGCGGCGTGCTGGAAGCTGAAGCACGTCAACTCAATCAAGGTTTTCTGAAACGCATGGAACACGGCTTGCCGTTCGTGCGGGTCAAGCTGGCCATGAGTCTCGACGGTCGTACGGCGATGGAAAGCGGCGAAAGCCAATGGATCACCGGTCCAGCGGCGCGTTCCGCCGTGCAGCGTCTGCGCGCGCAGGCTGCTGTGGTGCTGACCGGGGCCGACACCGTGCTGGCCGACGGTGCGCGCCTGACCGTGCGCGCCGACGAACTGGGTCTGGATGCCGAGCAAACGGCACAGGCCATGAGCCGTCCGCCGCTGCGGGTGCTGATCGACGGGCGCCTGCGGGTGCCGCTGGATGCGCCGTTCTTCAAGGCCGGCCCGGCGCTGGTCGCCACCTGCATGGCGGTCGAAGAGCAATACGCCAATGGCCCGGAGTGTCTGATCGTGCCGGGCGATGACGGTCAGGTCGATCTGCATCAGTTGCTGATCGAACTGGCCAACCGTGGCGTCAACGAAGTGCTGGTCGAGGCCGGCCCGCGTCTGGCCGGCGCGTTCGCGCAGCGTGGTCTGGTCGACGAGTTCGTGATCTTCATCGCCGGCAAGTTTCTCGGTTCCACGGCGCGGCCGCTGCTGGACTGGCCGCTGGCCTATATGAAGGACGCTCCGGAGCTGAAAATCACTGAAATCCGCGCGGTTGGCGATGACTGGCGAGTCACTGCGACGCCAGTCGTTTCGGCGAGCGTATAATTCCCGGCCATCGCCTTAGCGCTGGCTTCGTTCTCAAGGAGAACCCCATGTTTACCGGCATCATCGAATCCATCGGCAGTATCCGTGCACTGACCCCCAAGGGCGGTGATGTGCGGGTGCATGTCGAAACCGGCAAGCTCGACCTGAGCGACGTCAAACTCGGCGACAGCATCGCCGTCAACGGCGTGTGCCTGACCGCGGTTGAATTGCCGGGCAACGGTTTTGCTGCTGACGTCAGCCGCGAAACCCTCGATTGCACCGCGATGAATGACCTGAAAAGCGGCAGCCCGGTCAATCTGGAAAAAGCCCTGACCCCGACCACCCGCCTCGGCGGGCATCTGGTCAGCGGTCACGTCGACGGTGTCGGCGAAGTGGTGTCGCGCAGTGACAATGCCCGCGCCGTGGAATTTCGCATTCGCGCGCCGAAAGAACTGGCCAAGTACATCGCCCATAAAGGCTCGATCACCGTCGACGGCACCAGCCTGACCGTGAACGCGGTGGATGGCGCCGAATTCCTGCTGACGATCATTCCGCACACCCTGAGCGAAACCATCATGGCCTCCTACAAGCCAGGCCGCCGGGTGAACCTGGAAGTCGATTTGCTGGCGCGTTATCTGGAGCGTTTGCTGTTGGGCGACAAGGCTGCAGAGCCGACGTCCGGTGGTATCACTGAAAGCTTTCTGGCCGCCAACGGCTACCTCAAATCCTGACTGAAGGGGGTGCCTTGTGGCGCTCAATAGCATCGAAGAACTGGTTGAAGACATCCGCCAAGGCAAGATGGTCATCCTCATGGATGACGAAGACCGCGAGAACGAAGGCGACCTGATCATGGCCGCCGAATGCTGCAAGGCCGAGCACATCAACTTCATGGCCAAGCACGCCCGTGGCCTGATCTGCATGCCGATGAGCCGCGAGCGCTGCGAGCTGTTGAAGCTGCCGCTGATGGCGCCGCGCAACGGTTCCGGTTTCGGCACCAAGTTCACCGTGTCGATCGAAGCCGCCGAAGGCGTCACCACCGGTATCTCCGCCGCCGACCGTGCGCGCACCGTGCAAGCGGCGGCGGCCAAAGATGCCAAGGCTGAAGACATCGTCAGCCCGGGCCACATCTTCCCGCTGATGGCCCAGGCCGGCGGTACGCTGGCCCGTGCCGGCCACACCGAAGCCGCCTGCGACCTGGCGCGCATGGCCGGTTTCGAGCCAAGCGGGGTGATCTGCGAAGTGATGAACGACGACGGCACCATGTCCCGTCGCGCCGAGCTGGAAGCGTTTGCCGCCGAACACAACATCAAGATCGGCACCATCGCCGACCTGATTCACTACCGGATGATCCACGAACGTACCGTTCAGCGGATTGCCGAGCAGCCGCTGGACAGCGAACTGGGCCAATTCAACCTGGTGACCTATCGTGATTCGGTAGAAGGCGACGTGCACATGGCGCTCACGCTGGGCACCGTTTGCGCCGAGGAACCGACCCTGGTTCGCGTGCACAACATGGACCCGCTGCGCGACCTGCTGATGGTCAAGCAACCTGGCCGCTGGAGCCTGCGTGCCGCGATGGCTGCGGTGGCCGAGGCCGGCAGCGGTGTGGTGCTGTTGCTCGGGCACCCGCTTGATGGCGACGTGTTGCTGGCGCACATCCGCGAAACTGCTGATCAGGCGGCGGTGAAAAAACCGACCACCTACAGCATCGTCGGTGCCGGTTCGCAGATCCTGCGTGACCTCGGTGTGCGCAAAATGCGCCTGATGTCGGCGCCAATGAAATTTAATGCGATATCCGGTTTCGATCTGGAAGTTGTAGAATACGTGCCCTCCGAATAATGACCCGGTGAATTCGGCATTGTTGATGTAGATCCTTGTGGTGAGGGGATTCATCCCCGACGGGCTGCGTAGCGGCCCTATTTGGTTGGGACTGCTGCGCAGTCCATCGGGGATGAATCCCCTCGCCACAGGGTGTAGTCGAACAGCAATGCGGTGTTTCCGGTCATGAATTTGTGGCTAATATCACTGAGGGATGCGTACGAGACGCGTCCCGGCTCTTTAAGAGATCTGACGAATGACCCTGAAGACCATCGAAGGTACCTTCATCGCCCCTAAAGGCCGCTACGCTCTGGTAGTGGGCCGTTTCAACAGCTTCGTGGTTGAAAGCCTGGTCAGCGGTGCAGTTGATGCCCTGGTTCGCCACGGCGTGAGCGAAAGCGACATCACCATCATCCGCGCACCTGGCGCCTTCGAAATCCCGCTGGTTGCGCAGAAAGTCGCCCAGAAAGGCGAGTTCGCAGCCATCATCGCCCTCGGTGCGGTCATTCGTGGCGGCACTCCGCACTTCGAATACGTGGCAGGCGAGTGCACCAAGGGTCTGGCCCAGGTGTCCATGGAATTCGGCGTACCGGTCGCGTTCGGCGTCCTGACCGTTGACTCCATCGAGCAAGCCATCGAACGTTCCGGCACCAAGGCCGGCAACAAAGGTGCTGAAGCTGCCCTGTCCGCTCTGGAAATGGTCAGCCTGCTGGCGCAGTTGGAGGCCAAGTGATTAGCGACGATAGCGATCGTTTCAACCCGCGCGATCCGAAACCTGCGGATGCCGGCAAGCCATCGAAGAGCGCCAAGCGCCGCGAAGCCCGTCAGCTCGCGACTCAGGCCTTGTATCAGTGGCACATGGCCCGGCAATCGCTGAACGAGATCGAAGCGCAGTTTCGCGTTGATAACGATTTCACCGATGTCGATGGCGCCTACTTCCGCGAGATCCTGCACGGGGTTCCGCAGTTCAAGACTGAAATCGACACCGCGCTCAAGCCATGCCTGGACATCGAAATCGAAGAGCTGGACCCGGTTGAACTGGCGGTTCTGCGCCTGTCCACCTGGGAACTGCTCAAGCGCGTTGACGTGCCGTATCGTGTGGTGATCAACGAAGGTATCGAGCTGGCGAAAGTCTTCGGTTCGACCGACGGCCACAAGTTCGTCAACGGCGTACTCGACAAGCTGGCTCCGCGCCTGCGTGAAGCTGAAGTGAAGGCGTTCAAGCGCTGATACGCGCTTGAGACCTCATGGGCGAGTTTGAGCTGATCCGCAATTTCTTCGCCGCCGCGCCTTGTGCGCAGGGCGGCGAGGGCGTTGCTCTGGGGATCGGCGATGACTGCGCCTTGCTGGCGGTTCCCCCCGGGGAACAGCTGGCGATTTCCACCGATACGCTGGTGGCCGGCGTGCATTTCGCCGACCCTTGCGATCCGTTTCTGCTCGGTCAGCGCTCGCTGGCCGTCGCGGTCAGCGACCTGGCCGCCATGGGCGCCACGCCCGTTGCCTTTACCCTTGCCCTGACTGTGCCGACGGTGACCGCCGATTGGCTGCAAGCCTACGCCCGCGGTTTGAACCGCATGGCGCAGAGCTGCGGCATCGCGCTGGTCGGCGGTGACACCACGCGGGGGCCGTTGAGCCTGACGGTGACCGTATTCGGTCGCGTTCCGGTCGGGCAGGCCTTGACCCGCAGCGGCGCACAACCGGGCGATCTGCTCTGTGTTGGCGGTGAGCTGGGCAATGCCGCCGGGGCGTTGCCGCTGGTGCTTGGCCAGCGCGAGGCCGAAGCAGATATCGCCCAGCCGTTGCTCGATCATTACTGGTCGCCGCAACCGCAACTGGCGCTCGGTCAGGCCTTGCGTGGCAAGGCCACATCGGCCCTCGATATCTCTGACGGCCTGCTCGCCGACTGCGGGCATATCGCTCTGGCTTCGGGGGTTCGACTCGAAGTTGAACGCGAGCGCGTACCGTTGTCCGATGCTTTAGTGGCGTTTCTCGGTCAGCGTGGTGCCGAACGGGCAGCGTTGAGCGGCGGCGATGACTATGTGCTGGCCTTCACGCTACCGTCCGTCGAGTTGCCGGCGCTGCTGGCCGATGGTTGGCCGATCCATGTGATCGGGCGTGTGGCGCAGGGCCAGGGTGTGGTGCTGCTGGATCGCGAAGGCCACGATATCACCCCGCAAATCCGCGGTTATCAACATTTTCAGGAGACACCGTGACAGATCACCCGAAACAGGTTCCGGCCGAATTCGTTCCGCCGTCGGTCTGGCGCAATCCCTGGCATTTCCTCGCGTTCGGCTTTGGCTCCGGCACCTTGCCGAAAGCACCGGGCACGTGGGGTTCGTTAGTTGCGCTACCCTTTATCCCGTTGTGGCAGATGCTGCCCGACTGGGGTTACTGGCTGATGCTCGGGATCACCATGCTGTTCGGCTTCTGGCTGTGCGGCAAGGTTGCCGACGATCTGCGGGTGCACGACCACGAAGGCATCGTCTGGGATGAAATGGTCGGGATGTGGATCACCCTGTGGCTGGTGCCGGAAGGCTGGTACTGGTTGCTTGCGGGGTTCCTGATGTTCCGCTTCTTCGACATTCTCAAGCCATGGCCGATCCGCTGGATCGACCGGCATGTCCACGGCGGCGTCGGCATCATGCTCGACGACGTGCTGGCCGGCGTGTTCGCCTGGCTGGCGATGCAGGGACTGGTGTGGATTTTCGCCTGATCCGGATCGTCAGGGTTAAGTGAGGAAACGAGGGATGGCTCGACGCTGGCTGGCGCTTGTGTTTTTGACCTTGCTGGGCACTGTTGCCAGTGCGCAGGAAGCTGCGCCGACGCCCGCGGTCATCCATCTGGCCAGCGAAGACTGGGAAGACTACACCGCCGCCGACGGCCACGGCCTGGGCTGGGACGTGCTGCGCAAGGTGTTCGAACCGGCCGGGGTGAAGCTCGACATCCGCACTGAACCCTATACGCGCTCCGTAGGTCTGGCCGAGCGCGGTGAAGTCGATGCCTGCGTCGGTTCGTATAAAAACGAGGCCAGCGACCTGCTATACCCGCGCTGGAACTTCGACACCGATCACATCTACGCCCTGGGCCTGGCGAGCAATCCGTCACCGACCCCGGAGACCCTCGGCAACTATCGCCTGGCGTGGGTACGTGGTTACGACTATCAGGATTATTTGCCCAATGTGCGCAACTACAATGAGGTCGTGCGGCGTACCGGGATCCTGTCGATGCTCACTCACAACCGCGCTGACTATTACATCGATGCCTTGACCGAAATCGATTACGTGCTTGGCCGGGCCAAGGATCCGACGCAGTTTCGCAAGACGCATATCGCCGAATTGCCGCTCTACCTGTGCTTCGCCGACACGCCGCAAGCGCGCACACTGTTGGCGCTGTTCGACAGGCGCATGGAGCAACTGGTCAAGAGCGGGGAGCTGAAGCCGGTTTTCGAGCAGTGGAAGCAGCCGTATCCGTTTGAGACGCCCTGATGCGAACCCCTGTAGGAGCTGCGGCACGCTGCGATCTTTTGATCTTGAACCAATGCAACCCGTCAAAAAGATCGCAGCCTCGTTTCACTCGACAGCTCCTGCAGGGATCCCGGTTGTCCGAGGAGTCATCAAACATTTTGATCGTTATGCCCGATAATTCAGCCTAAGCGTCTGCAGGAACCTGCTGTTACAATGCCGGCCTGCGAATCTTCAGACTTTTAGATCAGGAGCACACCGGTGCCTGTCGTTTTTGTCGCCGCTTCCAAGCTGCCAACGCCTTTTGCACAATTCACCATGCACGGTTTTCTCGATGAGGCCACCGGCCGCGAGCACGTTGTGCTGAGCCTGGGTGATTTCGCCGACGGTGCCCCGGTGCTCGGCCGGTTGCACTCCGAGTGCCTGACCGGTGACGCGCTGTTCAGCCAGCGCTGCGACTGCGGCTCGCAACTCGAAGCGGCACTCAAGGCCATCGCCCGTGAAGGCCGTGGCGTGCTGCTGTACCTGCGTCAGGAAGGTCGCGGCATCGGTCTGCTGAACAAGATCCGCGCCTACGAGTTGCAAGACGGCGGCGCCGACACCGTTGAAGCCAACGAACGTCTGGGGTTTGCCGCCGATCAGCGTGACTACGCCATGTGCCTGCCGATGCTCGAGCATCTGGGCGTGAAGTCGCTGCGTCTGATGACCAACAACCCGCGCAAGGTCAAAGCCCTGACCGACATGGGCATCGTCGTTGCCGAACGTGTGCCGCTGCACACCGGTCACAACCCGCACAACAAACTGTACCTGGCAACCAAGGCCAGCAAGCTCGACCACATGATGGGCAACGAGCATCAGGGCGAGGTAGACCGCGCGTGACCCGCGGTCAGGTGCGACGCCGCCTGGCGGTCGACTGGTGGAAGTATCTGGCGTTGGCGCTGCTGCCGCTGTTTGTCCTGAACCTGCTGTTCGGTCAGGGCGAGGGCATTGTGCCGGTGCTGACCATGCCATTGTTCATCGCCGGCGTTGCGTCGATGTTTGTCAGCCTGAAGTTCTTCGGGCGCTACAAACACGCGCTGATCACCACGCAGAAAGCCCTCGACACCCCTGATGAACCGGCGGCCTGGATTGCTTTGGCCACCCAGCGCCGTATTGCATTGCTCGCGGCATCGTTGCCGGCATGGATCGGTGCGCTGGCGGTGTTCGTCGGTCTTGAAGCCGTACCGCTGATGTTGCTGGCGCTGTCCACGGCCGTGCTGTTCTACCTCTACCGTATCCCGCGTCAACTCGGCTGATGCGCCGTCTGTGGCTGGCGGTTCTGCTGCTGGCCTGCGCGGGCCCGGTGCTGGCGAGTCTGCGGGTGGTCAGCCTCGCGCCTTCGCTGTCGGAAATCGTCGTTGAGCTGGATTCGGCGGACCTGCTGGTGGGCGTACTCGATGCTGGCGAGCGTCCTGCCGCCATTGCCGGTGTTCCCTCGGTGGGGCGCTATGGGCAACTCGACATGGAGCGCCTGCTCAGCCTCAAGCCTGATGTGCTGCTGTTGTGGCCCGGCAGTGTCGGCCCGGCGCAGCGCGACCAGCTCAAACGCCTGAACATCCCGACCTACGTCGCCGAACCGCACAATCTCCAACAGTTGTCAGCGCAGATCGAGACGATTGCCGCGCAACTGGGGCGACCTGAGCGTGGGACGAAACTGGCGGCAGACCTGCGCAAGAAAGTCGATGACCTGCGCCAGCGCTATCGTCGCGACACGCCGCTGAACGTGTTTTATCAAGTCTGGGACAAACCGCTGTACACCGTCGGTGGCGGGCAGATCATCAGCGATGCGCTTGAGGTGTGTGGCGCACGCAATGTGTTTGCCGACCTGAGTGTGCCGGCGCCGCAGGTGAGTATCGAGGCAGTGTTACAGCGCGATCCGCAGGTGATTCTGGCCGGTGATCAGGCCCAGCTGGATGCGTGGAAAGCTTGGCCGCAGGTAGCAGCAGTGAAGCAGGGGAAACTGCTGTTGATTACCGATAAAGGCCTTGAGCGCCCAAGCGGCCAAATGATCGATGCCACCGCCAGACTCTGCCAACTCATTCAGCCACACCGCTGACCCCTGTAGGAGCTGCCGAAGGCTGCGATCTTTTGATCTTGCTTGTGGCTGACTTGGAGTCGCTGAGGATCAAGATCAAAAGATCGCAGCCTTCGGCAGCTCCTACAGGGAGTTCAGTTAAGTCCTGGAGTCCAGGTGACCCCAAACATCCAGACTCGACCCTCCTCGCGATAGCCATACTGGCTGCCGTCATAGCTGTAATTCGCCCGGCTGTAGCCTTTGTCGAAAACGTTATCGACCTTCAGATCCAGCTTGATCTCGCGGTTCAGCGCCCAACTGCTGCGCAAGCCGAACAAGGCGTAGCCACCCAGCGGGTTTTCATTTTTCAGGTCGTCATAACTGTTGCTGACAGTCTGCCAACTCGCACCGACGCCGATCTGGTCAAACTGGCGAGCCATATCCCAGCTCAATGTGCGCCGCGCACGACGCGCCAGAGTGTGCCCGGTATCACGATCGCGCGGGTCGATAATCGCCACACCGAGATTGCTCTGCCAGCCGAACAGTTCCTGTTTCAGCGCGGCTTCGAAACCATTGATCCGCGCCGAGGCCACGTTCTCCGGGCGCGAGTTGCTGCCGAAGATGATCGCGTCTTGCAGATCCGTGCGGTAGATCGACGCTTCCAGACGGCTGCTATCGCTCAACTGACTGCGCCATTGCAGTTCGTAGCTTTTCGAGGTTTCCGGTTTCAGATCCGGGTTGCTGAAGTCCGGGTAGTACAGGTCGTTGAAGGTCGGCGCGCGGAAGCCTTCGCTGTAGCTCAGCAGCAGATCGTTGTCCGGGTTCAGCGGCAGGGTAAAGGTGCCGCTCCAGGTGTTCTGGCTGCCAAACTGCTGATTGTCGTCGTGACGCAGACCCAGTTCGGTGGAGAAGCTGTCGGCCTGATAGCGATGCTGGATGAACGCGGCGCGGTTCCAGCGGCTGTCTTCGTTGAATGCGGTGCTGCTGTTGACCCGGTCCTCGTACCAGTCGCCGCCGAGGATCAGGCTGTTGCGCGCATCCAGAGTCAGGTCGTTCTGCCAGTTCACCGAGTCGCGATAGGTATTGAATACCGTGCGCTCGTCGCTGAGCTTGTCGAAGGTTTTCTCGCGGTTCTCGCTGTGACCGAATTCGACGCGGGTTTTCCAGGTTTCGTTGAACCGTGCATCGACGTAGCTGCTGACACTGCTGACGTTGAAGTCGCTGTAGGGCTGCTGTTGCACCGATTCGAAGGTGGACGTATCGAAGCGGCCAAACGGATTGTCAAACTCGCTCTTGCCACGGTTATCCAGCAGGTTGGCGCCGACTTCAATGTCATCGGCCAGCGCATGGCTGAGGCTCAGGCTGACGGATTTATTGCGATAGGCATCGTGATCGCCGTCGCTGGGATAGGACTCGTGAGTGCGGTCGAGACCGGCGGTGTCATCGAGGCTGGCGCCCAAGTTGAAACGGGTCTTCTCGTCGCCACCGGACAGGCCGAGGCTGCGTTCCCAGGTCTGGTTACTGCCGAAGCCGACGTGCAGGCGTGGTTGCAGGCCTTGCTCGTTGCCGCGCCGGGTGAAGATCTGAATCACCCCGCCAATCGCATCGCTGCCGTAAATCACCGAGCGCGAACCGCGCAGCACTTCCACACGTTCGATCTGATCGATGTTCAGGTGCTGCAGGTTGCTGTCGCCGGAGGTCGAACTGCCGATGCGCTGGCCATCGACCAGCACCAGACTCTGCGCCGACTGCGTGCCGCGAATGTAGATCCCCGGCAGACTGCCGCGCCCGCCTGCCTGCGCCACTTGCACGCCCGGCACCCGTTGCAGCAGGTCGGTGACGCTGCCCGGTTGCAGGCGGTCGATGTCTTCGCGGGTGAACACCGTGTTGGCGGCGCTGCTGTCGTTGCGCGCTTCGACCTGGCGGTTGGCACTGATCAGCGTGTCCGGCAGTTTCAGGGCCTGATCGCGCTCGAAGGTGTCGGCGAGGGTATTGGCGGTGGGAAGCAGGAAGAGGGGCAGGGCGAGGCGCGCGAGTTTCATGGACGTTCCACTGGTGTTTCTGGTTTGCACAAAATTTCTAGCGACACAAAACACTGTGGGAGCGGGCTTGCCCGCGATGGCGTCGGTACATCCAACATCAATGTTGACTGTGTCGACCTCATCGCGGGCAAGCCCGCTCCCACAGGGATGGTGATTACTTGTTGAGCAGAGTCAGGCGCTCACGCACCGCCGCTTCGATCCCCACTTCATCCAGCCCGCACTCGGCCAGCATTTGCGCCGGTTTGGCGTGCTCGACGTAAATGTCCGGCAAGCCCAGGTGCAGCATCGACCTGAGGATGTTCTCGCGCGCCAGGAATTCGCTGATCGCACCACCGGCGCCGCCCATGATCGCGTTCTCTTCAATGGTCACCAGCAGTTCGTGGCTGCCGGCGATCTCGCGCACCAACGCTTCATCCAGCGGCTTGACGAAGCGCATGTCGACCACGGTCGCATCCAGCTTCTCGGCGACTTTCAGCGCTTCGGTCAGTTGCACGCCGAACACCAGCAGAGCGACTTTGCTGCCCTGACGACGAACAATGCCCTTGCCGATCTCGATCGGCTCGAGGTCTTTGTCGATGCTCGCATTCGGGCCGGTGCCGCGTGGGTAACGCACCGCCGCCGGGCCGTTGTACAGGTGGCCGGTGGTGAGCATCTTGCGCAGTTCGTTTTCATCGCTCGGGGTCATGATGACCATGCCCGGGATGCAGCGCAGGTACGACAGGTCGAAGCTGCCGGCGTGGGTCGGGCCGTCTTCGCCCACCAGGCCGGCGCGGTCGATGGCGAACAGCACGTCGAGGTTCTGCACCGCGACGTCGTGCACCAACTGGTCGTAGCCGCGTTGCAGGAATGTCGAGTAGATCGCCACCACCGGTTTGGCACCTTCGCAGGCCATGCCGGCGGCGAACGTCACGGCGTGCTGTTCGGCAATTGCCACGTCGAAATAGCGCAGCGGGAAACGTTCGCTGAATGCCACCAGGTCCGAGCCTTCCTTCATCGCCGGGGTGATCCCGACCAGACGCGGGTCAGCCGCCGCCATGTCGCACAGCCACTCGCCGAACACCGCCGAATACTTTGGCCCGCTGGCCTTTTTCGGCGCGGCGGCCGGAGCGTCGACCGGTTCGAGCTTGGTGATCGCGTGGTAACCGATCGGGTCGACTTCCGCCGGAGCGAAGCCTTTGCCTTTCTTGGTGACGATGTGCAGGAACTGCGGGCCTTTCAGATCGCGCATGTTGCGCAGGGTGGCGATCAGGGTCGGCAGGTCGTGGCCGTCGATCGGGCCAATGTAGTTCCAGCCCAGCTCTTCGAACAGGGTGCCGGGAACCAGCATGCCCTTGGCGTATTCTTCGGTGCGACGGGCGATTTCCCAGGCGCCGGGCAGGCGCGACAGGACTTTCTTGCTGCCCTCACGCATGCTTGCGTAGGTGCGGCTGGAAAGGATCTTCGCCAGATAATTCGACAGGCCACCGACGTTGCGCGAGATCGACATGTCGTTGTCGTTGAGGATCACCAGCATGTTGGCGTTGACTTCCGGCGCGTGGTTCAGCGCTTCGAAGGCCATGCCGGCGGTCAGCGCGCCGTCACCGATCACCGCAATCGCCTTGCGCTCGCTGTTTTGCAGGCGGGCGGCAATCGCCATGCCCAGCGCTGCGCTGATCGAGGTGCTGGAGTGGCCGACGCCAAAGGTGTCGTACTCGCTCTCGGCGCGACGCGGGAAGGCCGCGATGCCGTCCTTCTGGCGCAAGGTTTCCATGCGCTGGCGACGACCGGTGAGGATCTTGTGCGGATACGCCTGATGCCCGACGTCCCACACCAGCCGGTCATCCGGGGTGTCGAACACGTAATGCAGCGCGATGGTCAGCTCGATGACGCCCAGGCCGGCACCGAAATGCCCACCGGTCTGGCCGACCGTGTAGAGCAATTCCAGGCGCAACTCATCGGCCAGGGTTTCCAGCTCGGCTTCGCCTAACCGGCGCAGGCCGTCCGGCGTGTTCGCGCGGTCGAGCAGGGGCGTGGTCGGGCGCTTGCGGGGAATCTCATGAAACGTCGTGGGCATCAGGCGAATCGTTATAGGTATAAAAGATGCGGCAGTTTACCTGATGCATCGCCCCCTGCCCACGCGTTGGTCTTTTTTGGCGGATTCGCCGTCAGTTGCGCCGCTCGACAATATACCGGGCCAGGTCGCGCAAAGGCTCGGCGGCCGCGTCAAACGGTCGCAGCGCGTGCAGGGCTTGATCGCGCAGCTCAAGGGCATAGGTCTTGGCCGCCTCCAGCCCCAGCAGGGCCGGGTAGGTCGGCTTGTCGCGGGCGATGTCGGCGCCCTGGCGCTTGCCGAGGGTCTCGGTATCGCTTTCGACGTCGAGAATGTCGTCCTGCACCTGAAAGGCCAGACCGATGGCCTGTGCATAAGTCTGCAGGGCCTTGAGTTCATCCTGCTCGGCACGGCCGCTGGCCAGAGCGCCGAGTTTGACGCTGACTTCGATCAGCGCGCCGGTCTTGTGCCGGTGCATCTGCTCCAGCGCTTGTTGATCGAGCTTCAGACCGACCGAACCGAGGTCGATGGCCTGACCGCCGACCATGCCCGCCGGGCCTGCCGCGTGCGCCAGCGCCGTGACCTGTTGCAGGCGGATGTCGGCATCCAGATTGCTCAGGCGCGGATCGAGCAGGGCGCTGAAAGCCAGGCTCTGCAAGCCGTCGCCGGCGAGGATCGCGCAGGCTTCGTCGAATTTCTTGTGGGTGGTGGGCTGGCCGCGACGCAGATCGTCGTCGTCCATCGCCGGCAAATCGTCGTGCACCAGCGAGTAAGCGTGGATCAGCTCCACCGCGCAGGCCGCGCCGTTGGCTTGCTCAGCCTTGCCGCCCAGCGCTTCGCACGCGGCGTAGGCCAGCAGCGGACGCACGCGCTTGCCGCCGATCATCACGCTGTAGTGCATCGCCTCATACAGGCGCGACAGCTCCGGCAGCGGTGCCTTGAAGAGGATTTCCAGTGCCGCATTGACTCGCGCCTGGCTGGTCGCCGAATAGGCCGCAATCATTCTGGCTGGTCCGCGTCGAAGGGTTCCTCGGCGAGTTCGCCATCGCGCTCCAGCAGCACTTGCACTTTCTGCTCGGCCTGGGCCAGCGCTGCCTGGCAGTCACGGGTCAGACCGATGCCTTGCTCGAAAGCGGTCAGCGAGTCTTCCAGCGACAATTCACCGTTCTCCAGACGCTCGACCAGTGTTTGCAGGTCGGCGAGGGACTGTTCGAAATCCAGTGCAGCTTTTTTGCGGGCCATGGCGGCGATTTCCGGTTGACGTTAAACCGGCGCGACACTAGCAGATAGGGGGTTTATGGGCAAATGAGCGGGGCTTTCGTAAGCCCTCGCCAATGGGGCAGCGGTTCAATTGGAGGAATTGTCCGGGTAGGTGATTTTGTATCGCGTGCTCCGTCCGCCTCCGGGCATTCGCTGCAGACAACCCTTTTCCAGCAGTTCCGCCAGATGTCGCGTCGCCGTGGCTTTGGAGACCTTGGCAACCGCCTGATACTGCGCCGCGCTGATACCGTGTTCGAACCCGCGCTCTCCACCGTCGAGCAAACGATTGAGTACTTTGATCTGCTCCACCAAAAGCTCGGATTCACGGTGCGCCTGCCAAAACCGGGTTTTACCCAGCACACTTTCGATCCGCGCGATGGCTTGCTGCAGACTGCGTAAAAGCGTCTGCAGAAACCACGTGAGCCACTGGGTGACATCCAGTGTGGCTTTTTGACTGGCCTCAAGCACTCGGTAATAGCCGCTTCGGTCATCGAGGATGCTGGCCGACATCGCGTAAAACCGGATGGCCTGTGCTTCGCCTTGCGCCAGCGCCAGATCGGTGATGGTCCGCGTCAGGCGTCCGTTGCCGTCATCAAACGGATGCAGCGTGACAAACCAGAAATGCGCGATGCCGGCCCGCAGCAACGGATCCAGCGCTGTTTGATGCTGGCTGGCCTCGAACCAGGCAAGAAACCTGTCGAGCTGCCGCTCGAGACCTTGGCGCGGTGGCGCCTCGAAATGCACAGTAGGGCGGTCGAGACGACCGGAAACTACCTGCATCGGTTCGTCACCGCGAAGCGCACCGACATGCATCGACCTTGCGGTAAAGTCGCTTTCCTGATCCGGAAACAGCCATCGATGCCATTCCAGTAATCGCTCCAGCGTCAGTGGTTCAGCGAAGCGCCGGGTGGCGTCGAGCATCAGTTGCGCCAGGCCTTCGCTGCGTTGGCTGACTTTATCGCCGTCGGGCAATTCCAGCCCCAGGCGTCGAGCCAATGACGAACGCACTGAGCCGACATTCAACTGCTCGCCTTCAATCGCCGAGGAGGTCACGATGTTTTGCAGCAGTGCGTCGAGTTCGGTCTGAGCGCTCAGGGAGTTGCCAACAGATCCGGCCATGCCCATCAATTGGCCTTGTGCCTGCACGCACTCGCGCAACAGGGGTGCCAGACGTTCGGCCTGCCAGTTGAAATCAGGCCAGTCAGGTTGTTGCCAGATCCATTGAGTCGTCATCGGTTATTGCCTGTAATAGGGCTGTGAGCCGAATAGAATCGCTATTCGGCTCATTTGGTGAGCCGAATATGACGGCTATTCGGCTCACCGTCCACTTTACGGCGTGATTCTCGCCGCAAATCCACATGTATCCGATTGTTAAAAAACTGCCGAATCGCTAATCTTCGCGCCTTCTACGACCCGCTAGTCACGGGGTCTTTCAGACGAAACGCAGTTTCCACCGCTGTGAAGTACCGAGGATCGGGTGCAAGGTTTCGTTCAGGCATGGCAGGAGGCATTACATGCGTTCATTTCTTTGGCTGCTGATCGGTTGGGCTTGCGCGCCCGCGCTGCTGGCGGCGCCGACTGCCGAGCTGTCAGAGCCGTCCGGTGGCTGGCGTTATCACGGCCTGCTTGATCGCAGTGAAAACCCGCAAGTCGCCTATCCCACCCCGCCAATCGATCGTGGCATCCAGCGCAATCGCACGATGATCCAGGGCCAGCTCAAGGCTATCGGTCATCAGCGCGGGCCGCATACGCTGGCGGTCAACGGCAATCCATTGAATCTGTACACCGACGATGACGGGCGTTTCGCCCGGCCTTATGCGTTTGGCGCCGGCTCCAACAGTGTCGAAGTGCGCAGTGCCGAGGGTCAGTCGCTCAAGCGTGTGCAGTTCTATGAAGCGAACAACTTGCGCACTCCGGCGAAGATCCGCGTGGTGCTCGGCTGGGATGATCCCAAGGCCGAACTCGATCTGCACATCATTACCCCGGACGGCCAGCATGCGTTTTTCGCCCACACGGCATTAACCAACGGCGGCGGTCTGGATCCGGATGGCGTCGATGGCCCCGGCCCGGAAATGTTCACCATGACCGCGCCGCTGCATGGCACCTATCTGGTTTACGTCAACTATTGGGGCAACTTCGGCGACGGCGGCTATAACTTCGAGGAGGCCAGCAACCAGAACGAGGTCATCACCTCGCAAATCACGCTGGTGCTCAACGAAAACACGGTCGACGAAAAACGCGAAACATTCATCGTGCCCCTGCGGGCGATCGGTGATCTGCTGCTGGTCAAGACTTTCAACTATTAAGCATCCCGCTCCACGGATGAACTTCGGGTTTTGTGAACATGAGTGATAACGCTGCTTCTCCGGCTGTCCCGACTCCTGCCGGCCAACCTTCCCGGCGCTGGCCGGCGCTGCTGATCGGCCTGGCCCTGGTGGCTGGAGCAGCCGGTGGTCTTGGCTGGCTGCTGCACAAGCCCAAGGTGCCGGCGGCGGCATTGGCCAGCGACAAGCTCGGTCTGAGCCGTCCGGATGCGCTGCTGGAAACCCGCTCCCTGAGCCAGTTGCCCAAGGACCTGCTGACGGTGCCGTTCCTGAAGGCCACGCTCACCGAAGATTTCGTCTTCTATTACGAAACCCACGCCGACCGTCTCGGCCTGATCGGCAGCCTGCGGCGGATCATTTACGAGCACGACCTGAAGCTGCAGGACAGCCTGATCGAACAGCTTTTCGACCAACCGGCCGATGTAGCGTTGTGGCGCGGTGCCGACGGCCGGCTCAAGGATTTCCTGCTGGTGATGGATCGCGGCGGGTTGGCGAAGCTGCTCGAACCGTTGGCGAAAGTGGCGCTGGACGATTCGCAGCTCAGCGTGTTCGGCAGCCTCAAGGTCGGCGGTGACGAAGTGCCGCTGTACCAGCTCAGCTACAACGCCAGCAAATCGCTGTTGTTCGCGTCGCGCGGTGACAAACTGGTGGTGCTGTCCAACCCGAACAAATATTACGACCCGGCCAACGGTGAATCGGAAGAGTCCGGGCACGTCTCGCCACAAGCGCTGGCGGCCTTGCTCAATGGCGACAAACTGTTCCCCGAAGCCTTCGGTCTGCCAGGCAAGGCACCGGAGATCAAACAGCGTCTGTCGGTCAATTCCAGCGTCCTTGCCATGGGCTATCAGCGCTTCATCCCGAACTTCGCCGGGCTGCGTTTCGACATGGACGACAAAGGCTGGCACAGCTATCTCGCCATGGATGAGCTGGATAACCAGCCGGACTTCGATTTCAAACCGGTGTGGCAAGCCATGCCGCTGGGCGCCAGTGCCTGCGTGACCTTGCCGGTGGCGGCGGAACCGCAGAAACCGCTGCTGGTGAAACTCGGCGCCGACGAAGCCGTGGCGCAGAAACTCACCGAGCACGTCGCCGGTGCGGCAGGCCTGTGCTGGTACGCCGATTCGCGGTTGTACACGCCGTTGCTGGTCGCCAGCCTGAAGGATGAGGACAGCAGCAAGCTCGATGGCGACCTGGGCACGTTGTTCGGTTCGATGGTGGGCGCCTACGAGTCGAATGTCGATGAACACGCATTCCCGGTGGTCGAGAAACAGGAAGGCCAGAGCCATGTCTGGCAGCGTCAGGTCAGCTCCAATTTCGGCCCGTACGCCGCTAAGACTGCCGAGAATCCGGACGCGATCAGCGGCCGCGCCTTCATGAAAGTCAGCCTCGCCCGCCACGGTTCGACGCTGCTGTTTTCCCTCGACGACAAACTGGTGGACAAGGCTCTCGGTACTCTCGACAAGCGCTTCCCGCCGATGGCCGACGTGCTGCCGAAAGATGTGCTGATGCCGATCTACTTCGGCCCGGATTCGATGGCGCAACTGATGCAGCAGGAAACCCTCGACAGCCTGCCGCAGGACATGGAGCCGGTGTTCTACAACGCCGCGCAAACCTACCTGATCCCGAAACTGCGCACCCTCGGCGGTATGGGCAAATACGCCCTGACCTTGCCCGAAGGCAGCGAGCCAGACGGCCACTGGCAATGGCTGCCGCTGGAATGGAAAGCGCTGTGACGGCATTGATCCGCAGCCTCGGCTTGCTCGCGTTATTACTCAGCGCCAGTGCCCGAGCCATCGAAACGCCTGCGCTGGATCCGGCGCAGTCGCAGGTATTTCGCGCCTGGTTCGTGCGCATCGCTCAGGAGCAACTGAGCCAGGGCCCGAGCCCGCGCTGGTATCAACAGGACTGCGCAGGCCTCGTGCGTTTTGCCGCCAACGAAGCGCTGAAGGTCCACGACGACAAATGGCTGCGCAGCAATGGCCTGTCCAATCGCTACCTGCCGCCGGAACTGTCGCTCAGCGATGAGCAGCGCAAGCTCGCCCAGCAATGGCAGCAGGGCGGCGGCAAGGTCGGGCCGTACGTCAACGCGATCAAACTGATTCAGTTCAATAGCCATCTGGTCAGCCGCGACGTGTCCCAGGCACGCCCCGGCGACCTGATGTTTTTCGATCAGGGCGACGACCAGCACCTGATGATCTGGATGGGCCGCTACATCGCCTATCACACCGGCACGACCACCCCCACTGACAACGGCATGCGTTCGGCAAGCCTGCAGCAACTCATGACATGGAAGGACACCCGATGGATACCCGACGCAGCCAACCCCAACTTCATCGGCGTCTATCGACTGAACTTTCTCTCCCAATGACCGGTGCCCGCATGCTGCGACTCTGCGCTCGAATTCCTCTGCTGCTGGCGCTGTTGCTGCCATTGGCGACCGTCAACGCTGAAGATTCGGTGGAGCCAAGCGGCTACACGGCAGTCGCCGGTGAAAGCTTCTTCCTGCTGGCCGACAGCAGTTTCGCCGCCGACGAGCAGGCGATGGTGCGTCTCGAAGCACCCGGTCGCGACTACCGGCGCTTCCGCATGGAGCCGTATGGCGGCGCCGACATTCGCGTGTACCGCATCGACAAACCGCTGGATTTCCTCAAGCGCCAGAAGAACCTGCACCGCGTGGTCAGCGACGGTCAGTTCAAGGGCGAAGGCCTGTCCAACACCCTCGCGTACCTGTGGGACAACTGGTACCGCAAATCGCGGCGGGTGATGCAGCGCGCGTTCTCCTATGAGTCGCGCAAGCAGGTCACCGAGGAAGTGCCGGAGCTGAAGATGGGCACCGCCATCGCTGCGCCGACGCCGTACGACGCGCAGCCGCAATTCGCCTTGATTCCGGGTCTGCCGGTGGTCAGCCAGTTCCGTTATCCGCTGTGGCAGGCCAAACCGATCCAGCCGCCGGCCGGGGTCAATCTGGCCGGGTCCTCCAGCGAGTTCGTCAGCGTTGCGCCGGGTAACGTGTACATCCCGCTGGGCAACCTGAAGCCGGGCCTGTACCTGGTCGAAGCGCTGATCGGCAAGTACCGCGCGACCACCATGGTCTTCGTTTCCAACACCGTGGCGGTGAGCAAGATTGCCGGTGATGAATTGCTGGTCTGGGCCGCGCGCAAACACGAAGGCAGTTCGGTGCCGAAGGTCAATGTGCTGTGGACTGACGGCCTCGGCGTGATGAGCAGCGGTGCCACCGATGCCGATGGTTTGCTGCGCCTGAAACACGTCAGCCCCGAGCGCTCGTTCGTCATTGGCGAGGATGAAGAGGGCGGGGTGTTCGTCTCGGAAAACTTCTATTACGACAGCGAAATCTACGACACCAAACTCTACGCGTTCACCGACCGGCCGCTGTATCGCCCGGGTGATTGGGTGTCGCTGAAAATCGTCGGTCGCGAATTCAAGAATGCGCGGGATTCGGTATTGCCGGGTGCGGCTGACGTAACGGTCAGCGTACTGGATGCCACCGGCACCGAGCTGCAGCACCTCGACCTGAAACTCGATTCCAAGGCCGGTACACAAGGCCGGTTCCAGTTGCCGGACAACGCCGTGGCCGGTGGTTACGAGATCCGCTTCAACTACAAGGATCAGGCCTACAGCAGCGCTTTCCGTGTGGCCGAATACATCAAGCCGCACTTCGAAATCTCGCTGAACCTGGCCAAGCAGGATTACCGCACTGGTGAGCCGGTGAAGGGCAGTCTGGTGCTGCTGTACCCGGACGGCAAACCAGTGGCCAACGCCAAACTGAGCCTGAGCCTGCGTGCCCAGCAACTGTCGATGGTCGACAACGAGCTGCAATACCTCGGGCAATTCCCGGTGGAACTGACCAGCACCGAACTGACCACCGACAGCAAGGGCAACGCGACCCTCGACCTGCCGGCCGCCGACAAACCGAGCCGCTACATGCTCACCGTGTTTGCCAGTGATGGCGCGGCGTATCGGGTCAAGACCACCAAGGAAATCCTCATCGACCGTGGCGCCGCGAGCTTCCGCCTGAGCGCGCCGCAACGCTTCAGCGCGGTCAACGACAAAGTTGCGTTCCGCTACGTCAACGAGGGGGGCAGCGAGCAGAGCAAAGCCGTGACCCCGAGCAGCTACAGCTGGGTGCGTCTGGAAGACCAGAGTACCGGTGAAGGCAAACTGGCGGCGACCGACAAGGGCTTCAGCATTGCCTTCGAGCGTCCGGGTACCTACAACCTGACGCTGAAAGATCAACACGGTCGGGTCATCGGCGCCACCGGTCATTCGGTTACGGGGGAGGGTGTCAAAGCGGTGCCGGGCACTGTGGAAATCGTCCTCGACAAGCCTGAGTACAAGGCTGGCGATGAAGCGCTGGCGCTGATCACCTTCCCGGGGCCGGTCAACGATGCCCTGCTGTCGCTGGAGCGCGATAAGGTCGAGGCCACCGCGCTGCTGGCCAAGGGCGGCGACTGGCTGAAGCTGGAAAAACTCAGCGACACCCAATACCGCGCGCGGATTCCGGTGAAGGACAATTTCGCGCCGAACCTGACCTTCTCGGTGCTGTACACCAAGGGCGGGCAGTACAGCTTCCAGAACGCCGGGATCAAGGTGGTCGCACCGCAAATCGACGTGGCGATCAGCACCGACAAAGCGGTGTATCAGCCGGGCGACACCGTCACCGTCGACCTGACCACGCAGTTCGCCGGCAAAGCAGTGCCGGCGCACCTGACCGTCAGCGTGGTCGATGAAATGGTCTACGCGCTGCAACCGGAAGTCGCGCCGACCATCGACCAGTTCTTCTACCACCCACGGCGCAACAACGTGCGCACCAGCGCCAGCCTGTCGTTCATCAGTTACGACGTGGCGTTGCCGGGCAGCCCCGGCGCGCCGGGCAAGGCCAACCGCAGCGAACGCGGGGTAAAAGTGCTGGAGCGTCCGCGTCGTGAAGACGTCGACACCGCCGCATGGCAGCCAGAGTTGTTGACCGGTGCTGACGGCAAAACCCGCTTCACCTTCAAGATGCCGGACTCGCTGACCCGCTGGCGCATCACCGCGCGGGCCATCGCCGATGACGGTCAGGTCGGGCAGAAGAAGCAGTTTGTTCGTTCGGAAAAACCGCTGTACCTGAAGTGGAGCGGGCCGAGCAAATTCCGCAAGGGCGATCAGCCACAACTCGGTGTATTCGCTTTCAGCCAGGCCGAGAAACCGGTCAAGGCTGAGCTGGTCAGCCATTACGCCGGCGTCGAACAACGCCTGCCGGTGACGCTGAACAACGGCATCAACTATGTGCCGCTGCCAGCGTTCGCCCTGGCCTCCGGTGAGTGGACCGCCGAGCTGGTGCAGGACGGCAAAATCGCTGACGCCCTCGCCGTGCGCCTGAGTGCGACCGGTGACGGCTGGCAAGTCACGCAAACCCAGAGCCTCGACGTGGCCAGCGGCGACACACCGTTGAGTTTGCCAGCAGATGCCACCGATATTCGCCTGCGTCTGGATGACAGTCCGCAAGCGCTGTTCCGTTCCGCGCTCGATGATCTGCTGAGCTACCCGTACGGTGGCGTCGAGCAGACCGCCAGCCGCTTGCTGCCGCTGAGCATTGCTTATCCGTCGCTGGCGTCGAACCCGCAGATCCGCGATCGACTGCGCCTGATCATGCAGAACAGCCGCCTGCGTCTGGTGCAGATGGCCGGGCCGTCGGCGAGCTTTACATGGTGGGGCTTTGACGGTGAGCCGGACGCCTTCCTCACTGCTTACGCTTACTACGCCGACTGGAACGCCAGTCAGGTGCTGGAACTGACTCTGCCACCGGAGCATTGGCAGCGAGTGCTGGAGGTCTACGCCAAACAAGCGCCGAACACGCCATTGCTGCAGCGAGCGCTGATCCTGTCGTTCGCCAGGCAGATGCATCTGCCAGTGAACACCTTGCTCAGCGGTTTGATGGACGATCTGGCCAAGGCCGGTGAGGGCAACGCCGAAACCCTGATGGACGACGGTGAAGACAGCCTGGTGATGAGCGATCCGGATTCGGCGCTAGGGCTGGCGGCGGCGCGGGTATTGACTGCGGCGCTGGCGACCCAGTCGAAAGTCGCGTTGCCGGAGGCGTTCAATCGACAGGTCGGTGCGGCGCAACAGCGTCTGGCGGTCAGTTCGCAGCCGTTTGCCGAAGCGCTGAATTTGTCGCTGCAAGCGTTCGATCAGGCCCGCGCGACGGCGTTGCTGCAACGTCTGTTGCCGCAGCAATCGACCCTCGAACGCGCCCTGGCGCTGAGCTGGTTGCAACGCAGCATCGCTCAGGCCTCGCCGACCATCGCGCTGCTGCCGGGTGAAGGCTGGAAGAAAAACTACGGCGCCACCGGCGAGATGTACTGGACCTGGCAGGGTGCGACGCCGGTGCCGAGCGTGTTGTCGGTGTCCGGCACTCAGGAGCGTCCGCTGCGCGCGGCGCTGAGCTTCCAGACCCAGCAACCGGCGGTCGATCCAATGGCCGTGACGATCACCCGGCGTCTGTCGCGACTGGTGCCGGGCGACGAAGCGTTCACCTTCAAACTGGAGCCGGTCGGCGCTAAACCGCTGTCCAGCGACAGCCTGTACCTGGACGAAGTGATCCTCACCAGCAAGGCGCCGAAACCGCTGCGCTACGGCATGCTTGAAGTGCCGCTGCCACCGGGCGCCGATGTCGAACGCACCACCTGGGGCATCAAGTTGCAGGGCAAGGACGGCACCGAGCCGACCGCTCTGGAGAAGGCGCGCTTCGAGCCGGGGCAACTGGCCTACGCGGTGCCGGTGGATGCGCTGAGCGGCGAATTGCGTTTGCGCCATCTGGTGCGCTTCTCGCAGAAGGGCCAGTTCAACCTGCCGCCGGTGCGTTTCACTCAGGTCTACGCGCCGCAGCATCAGGCCCGGGAAGCGAAAGCCGCCCTCGGTCAGGTCACGGTCAACTGACATGAACCGGCCGCTGCTGTGGCTGCTGATGTGTGTGATGCCTGCGCTGGCGACGGCGCAGGATGAGCCGCTGCGGCTGGCGTACAAGGGTGAGTTGCTGTCGTTGAATCACACGCAACTGATCGCTCGCGAGCCGTTGCCGCCGACGCTGGAGACGCCGCTGGGCAGCCTGTGGAAATTGTTCGTCTACGCGTGGCTGGTGGATACCGGTGCCCGCGAGCCGGCGTATGAGTGTCGCGGACAGTCGAAGGACGAGGTTTATTGCTGTTCGGCGGGCGGCAGGATCGAGCGTGATCAGGCGTTGGTGAAATCCTGCGGCTTGTACTTCGAGCCGGCGCGGCTGGGCATTGCTGCTGCCGATTGGCGTACGTATTGGCAGGCGCGGCAGGCGCCGGCGTGGCTGCTGGATTTGCCAACCGTGCAACCGGCCACTCGGGTTTCCGTAGCTGACTTGCTGAAGGTGTTGTCGGTGTTGCCGGCGCAGGAGCAGATGCGCCGCGTGTTGCTCGACGTCGTGCTGAATGCGGCGGACGGCAATGTGGTTGGTGAGCTGGGCGGGCGCTTGCGGGTGAAAACCTGGAGCTGGCTCGGCGATCAGGATCCGCAGTCGCGCCAGGGTGGTTTCGCCGGTTGGACGGCGGACGGCTCGCCGATCTGGGCCGGTGGCCGGGGCACCAGTCAGATGGTTTTGCGCCATCACGGGCAGGCGTTGGCGACGGTGCTGCCTGCTTCCTGGCCGGCGGAAGCAGGGCGTTGTGTTGAGGTCGGACTGTTCTCGCGTTATCCGCTTTCGCGAGTTCTGTCGGGTGAGCGCGTTGCTGGTTCCGGGCCTTTGCAGGGCGACTACCGCGTCGAATTCGCCAACGGCAATGCGCTGGATATCCACAGTTCCGGCGAACTGTTTCTGCTCAACGACAAACTGGTCGCCAGACTTGATCGCGAAGAATACGTCGCCCGCGTCCTTGAGCGCGAAGCCAAACCTGAACCCGCCGAAGCTGCCAAAGCCTTGGCCGTGGCGATCCGCACCTATCTGCTGCAAAACGCCACGCGCAACGGCGATTGCCTGAGCATCGACGACAGTAGCAACCGTCAGCGCGTCGCTCCGCGCCCGGCCTCCGCCGAGTCGCGCAACATTGCGGCGTGGACCGCGGATCTGGTGTTGGCCGGCAGCACCGTCACCTATCACTCCGATCAACCCGGCCCGGACAAACTCGCCTGGCAACAAGCCGTCGAGCAGGCCAGCGCCGGCCAGCGCTATGACGCGATTCTGCTGCACGCTTATCCGCGCGCCAGCCTCAGCCGTTGGGACAACCCGGTCGCTTCCTGCGAAGCGCTGCCTGCCGCGCAAGACTGGCTGCAAAAGCAGCGTCGCGGCTGGCGTCCGACCCTGGAAAGCGAAACCGGCTACAACGAAGTCAGCACGTTCGCCGTGTGCAAACTGGCGTTCGGCCGCCCGTTTGTCGATCGCGAACGCCAGCGCATCTACGTGCGCGGCGTGCTCACGCTGCAGGATCGCCTCGACCTGACTCACGAATACCTGCACCTGGCCTTTGAGGCACATCCCAACGGCCAGGATGAAACCTACATCGAAGGGCTCGCCCGTCACCTCTTGCTGGAATAGACCATGACACTCCGTTATCCACAGGTCTTGCTGTTGCTCTGCGCGTTCAATGCATGGCCGATGGCGATGGCCGCCGACAGCGTCAAACTCGACACCCCGATTGGCGGCTGGCGCACCGGCGCGCCCGAGGGCGAAGGCGAAAACTTCCGCCAGACCGTCAACTACCCGGCCTCTTCGGTCAACACCCCGGTCGGCCAGGCCAACACCGCGCGCATCAGCGGCGAAATCAAAGCCACCCCCAAGAACAAGGAGCCCGGCCGGTTGATCGTCAATGGTGTCAGCATGCCGCTGAAAATCGACGACAGCGGCCGCTTCGACCGTCCGTTCTCCTTCCCCAACGGCAGCAACAGCGTCGAAGTGCGCAGCCCCGACGGCCAGCAACGCCATCGCACGCAGTTCCTCAACGCCAGCGGCGGCGCGACTCCGGCCAAACTGCGCGTGTTGCTGTCGTGGGACAGCGACGGTACCGACCTCGACCTGCACCTGATCACCCCCGACGGCGCGCACATCTGGTACGGCGATCGAGTCGCGCCCAATGGCGCGGCGCTCGACGTCGACGTCACTACCGGCTACGGCCCGGAAATCTTCGCCATGCCGGCACCGATCAAGGGCCAGTATCTGGTGTATGTGAACTACTTCGGCGGTGGTTATCGCGGGGATGATGAAGGCGGGGAAGAGGCGGTGCAGCCGCTGACCACGGCGCAGGTGTCGGTGATTACCGAGGAAGGCACGCCGAGCGAGAAGATGGAGACGTTTGTGGTGCCGATGCGGGCGGTGGGGGAGTTGACGTTGGTGAAGTCGTTCAGTTATCCCTGAGCAGGTAACTGCTCAGGGTTGCACTAGAAACCGGGCGGAATATAACCGGGCACGAACGGCACGTTGATGCACTTGCCGTGAATGATCTTTCCGTCCTCGATCCTGAACAGCACGATCTTTTTCGCCTTGTTGACGGTGGCTTCGAGTTTGCAATCGGAACTGTGGCCGACCGTCTGGTAATACTCGGTGTAAACCATGCCGTTACCGGTGTGATTCATTGAAGTCCCGGCCGCTTCCGTGGTGGTCCAACTGGACGATTTATACCAGGTGAGCACAGCCAGATTCTCGCCGTTGGCCCCGGTCTGTTTTTTCATCGAGTCGGGTTTGCCAAACAGATCGAGCGCTTCCTGAACATCGCGTCCTTCCCAGCGCGACTGCGCAATCAAGTGGCAGCCATTGATCAGCAAAACGGCGGGCGTTATCAGCAGCGCCAATAACGTTTTAGTCCATGGGTTCATCGTTATTCCCGCCGCTTACTTGTTGCCCAGGATCGAGTCGAGGTTATCCATCATCTGGCCTTTCTCCTGAATCGGCGCCAGTTTGAAGAACATCTGCTGCATACCCTGAATCATCTGCAGGTACTCCATCTTGCCCAGCGCAATCATGTCCTTTTTATTGGGTGAGCAAACAAACTCGCTGGTGCGCTGCACCCAGAACTCCTTCGGCTGCTGCCATTGGTCATTAACTTTCAGGTTGCGCATCATGTAGGCGATGCGATCAACCGACTGGCCATTGAGCATTCGGACCTTATTCGTCGAACACTGAACTTCGAGGTTGTAGGCATCGATCATCGGTTTGCCGGGTTCTTCATACACCAGTGTCACGGCGACCAACTTGGCCCCCTTGGTGTGCTTCGACGGCACGACTGAAGTGCTGTCGGCGACAAACATGATGTTCTTGTGGGGAATACCGTTGCCGTAAATGATCCACCAGTCACCAACAAGCTTCGGCTCGTCTGCCAAGGCTGAAGTGGTAGCGGTCAGGAGTACGGTCAGTAGAACAGCGAATTGATTGAGTTTGAAAAACGACGACATGGTGTTGCTCCATTCCTTGGTGCTTTTGTAATGCACAAAAACAGAATGGAAATTTAGTGGTGAGGTTGGGCGCGGGGCAATTAGGGCGGATGTGCTAATGGCTTATTGCGATGCCTGTTTGTTCCACTCCTTTAAAGCACGACGATCGAATTCAAGACTATAGGTCATCCAGACTTACCTTGACTCGTTGAGGGGAAGCGAGACGTTCGCTAACAACGGCAATGAGCGCTTCATCTTCTTCGCTGATAAGTGCGGTCTTGAACGGCAGTTTTCCCCGCTCAGCAACGTATTGAAGTGTTTGGCGCAGAAGCTCTGAAGGTGTGACGCCGAGCTTTTCCAACTCGGCGAAGGAGCGTTGTTTCAGCTCATCATCAATGCGGATGTTGATGGAGGCCATGATGCAATACCTGTAATGACGTTTGTCGTTACGGTAGCAGGGGCACCGAACCAGGCAAATGGGAATTCAGGTTTCAGACGTTAGGCCTGGCTTTCTTTCAGGCATTAAAAAGCCGGCTTGTGGCCGGCTTCTCGGGGACTGGCTTGGTTTATTTTTGGTAAACCGCGTCAGCCTTCAAAACGTACACCCGGATCTGCGTCCGGCTGTGGGACTTGGTCAGACGTTGGTCTGCCGCGTCAGGCGTCATCTGGGCCGCGGGAGCGGGGCGATGCGCAAATGTGGGGCGCAGGATACTGAGTTTTGTCGGGGATTCCCAGTCTCAAGTGCGGAATAGAGCCACTGCGGGGGGCAAAATTCGTCATTTGTACTGATTTTCGGGGCCTCTTCGCGAGCAGGCTCGCTCCCACAGGTGTTGGTGCAGGGTCGAAGGTCCGTATCCGATCAGAGAAACGGCACCACCGGCCGGCGTTTGCCCAGGGTCGACCACCAGAATACCCAGCCCAGGATATGGATTCGTTGCTCTTCGATCTGCGCGGCGCGAAAGATTTCGTCCGGGTGTTCGGCGCTGTTATGGCTGCGCAGGCGCAGGGCGTTGCCGGGCATACGGTGCAGGTATTTGATGCGCAGCATGCCGTCGTGTTCGATGGCGTAGATTTCGCCATCGACGACTTGGGTCAGGCCGCGGTCGATGCCGACGATAGAGCCGTCTTCGATGCGCTCGGCCATGCTGTTGCCGATCATGTGTGCGCAGATGGCGTCGGTGTGGCGGATTTCCAGTTGATCGAGGTGGGCGCGGGGCAGGCGGATGGTTTGTTCGGGGTCGAGGATGACGTGGGTTTTGCCGGCGCCGTTGGTGATCGGCGTTTCCTTGAAAAACGGCAGTTCGATGTCCCTGGGGTCTATGACGGTGTAGACGCCGCAGATGGCCTCGGCATCAAAGGTGTCGCCGTTGCTGGCAGGCGTCTGCAGGCGCGGTAACTCCTTGCTGCCTTCGCCGGTCTTCAGCCACTCGCTGTTGACCGAGAGCAGGCGCGAGACTTCCTCCATGCGATACGCCGGGACACCCCGGGTGTACCAGTTATGAATGTTTTGGGCTTCCGTGCCCCAGAACTTTGCGAATCCCGTGGTGGTGATGTTCGCTGCTTCCAGGAGTGCCTTGAATCTTGGACCGCTAGTGTTCTTTCTCATAAACACCGAGTCTACGGCCGTGCCAGAGCGGTTTGAATAAACCGGGTGTTCAAAAAAAGGCTGTATTTTGCGACTGGATGTAAGACGTGCTTGTGGGAAATCACTCACATCGAAACTTTTCTGTAGTCCGTGATAAACACCCTGTTTAAAACGCCATTGCTCAGGCACAAAAAACCCCGGATCAACCGGGGTTTTCTTCAGGCATCTTGCAGTCAGCAGGTGCTTAGCCCTTGTAGGCAGCAACCGACTTGGTGATCGCTTCGCGAGCGGCGTCAGCGCCAGCCCAGCCTTCGATCTTGACCCACTTGCCTTTTTCGAGATCTTTGTAGTTCGCGAAGAAGTGCTCGATCTGCTGGATCAGCAGCGGTGGCAGGTCGGTGTATTCCTTCACGTCGACGTACAGCTGGGACAGCTTGTCGTGTGGGACTGCGATGACTTTGGCATCGCCGCCGCCGTCGTCGGTCATGTTCAGGATGCCGACTGGACGCGCGCGGATCACCGAGCCTGGAGCAACCGGGTAAGGGGTCACAACCAGCACGTCGAGGGGATCACCGTCGTCAGCCAGGGTGTTCGGGATGTAACCGTAGTTGGCCGGGTAGAACATTGGGGTGGCCATGAAACGGTCAACGAACAGGCAATCGCTGTCTTTGTCGATTTCGTATTTGATCGGCGCGTGGTTGGCCGGGATCTCGATCGCGACGTAGATGTCGTTCGGCAGGTCTTTGCCAGCCGGAATCTTGCTGTAGCTCATTGGGCGTTGCCCCCGTAGTTGACCAAAAACACTTGGCCGGATTGACCAAAAAGTGGCGGCGATTATAGGCACATTCCTACGCCGACGCCACGTACCAGAAGTCGTGCAGCGCTTACGCGTGCGCCTGATAGACCGGGTCTGTGGCCTGAAGTTGCCGCAGCCTGCCCAACGGATCCTGCCGGTAGAAAAGCTGCAGTTGCAAGTAGACCTGTGGATAAGCCGCGTGCAGCAGATCCGGGGCGCTGAAAAAGTATTCGCTGGTGACCGCGAAGAACTCCGCCGGGTTTTCGGCGGCGTACGGGTCGATGGCGGTTTCGGCGTCGGGGTTGCGGTCGAGCTGGCGGTTGAGGTCATCGTAGGCGTGTTGCATGACCTCGGCCCAGTCGCTGACGCGCATGTCGGCGTGCAGCGGCGGCAGGCCGTTGGCGTCGCCGTTGAGCATGTCGAGTTTGTGCGCCAGTTCGTGGATCACCAGGTTGTAGCCTTCCCAGCCACCACTGGCCATCACCCCCGGCCAGGCGAGGATGATCGGGCCCTGTTGCCAGGCTTCGCCGCTGTGTTCACCGTCCCACTCGTGCTCGACACCGCTGGCATCGCGATGCCGTTGCGGGCTGAGAAAGTCATCGGGATAAAGGACGATTTCGTGGAAACCCTGATACCAGTTCAAGTCGCCGAGATTGAGCAGCGGCAACTGGGCCTGGGCGGCGAGCAACAGGCGTTGTTCCTGATGCAATTCGACACCGGGCAGGGCGGTCAGGTGTTTTTCTTCGAGGAACAGCACGCAGGCTTCACGCAACCACTGGTCTTCGGCGGCGCTGATGCCGTCGAGAAAACTCAGGTGATGGCGCACCCGTTGCCACATCTCGTCGGCAATCGGGTGCCTGGCCAGAATGCGCCGGCGACGCCAGGCGCTCAGTGACCACATCGGATCAGTGGGTTTCGACTTTGGCGCCGCCGAACCGGCTGCGCACCACACCGATGATCATCGGTACCAGCGACAGCAGGATGATGGCGACCACCAGCAGCGACAGGTTCTTTTTGATGAACGGCACGTTGCCGAAGAAATAACCCAGGGTCACCAGACCGCCGACCCACAGCACGGTGCCGAACACGCTGAATGCGAAGAAACGCGGATAAGGCATTTTCCCGACGCCGGCGACGAACGGTGCAAACGTGCGGATGATCGGCAGGAAGCGCGCCAGGGTCACGGTTTTGCCGCCGTGCCTGTCGTAGAAATCGTGGGTTTTTTGCAGGTAATCGCGACGGAAGATTTTCGAATTCGGGTTGCTGAACAGTTTTTCGCCCGCCGTTCGGCCAATCACGTAGTTGGTGCTGTCGCCGAGGATCGCCGCGAGCATCAACAGACCGCCCAATAGCACCGGATCCATGCCACCGCCCGCCGCCACGGCACCGGCGATGAACAGCAGCGAATCACCCGGCAGGAACGGCATCACCACCAGACCGGTTTCACAGAAGATGACTGCGAACAGAATCGCGTAGATCCACGGCCCGTAGTTGGTGACCAGCAAATCGAGGTACACATCGAGATGCAGGATAAGGTCGAGCGGGTTGAAATCCATGGGGGCACCTGTGGTAACGGCCCGACTCGGCAGGCCTGTGCGGATGATTCGGGTGTAAGCCTACAGCGGGGTGTAGTTTTTCTTACAAGCCGGAAAGCTCGGGATTATACGGTCTGAGAGGTGAAAAGCGCGTTGGTTTTGTAGCGAGGGATGTCGGGGTGTGATGAATTGTCAGGAATGACGGGAGGGGCTAAAAAGATCGCAGCCTTCGGCAGCTCCTACCTTTGGAATGCGTTATCCCTGTAGGAGCTGCCGCAGGCTGCGATCTTTTGATTTCAGAGCTCGTCGCTGATCGGCAACACGTAGTTCTTGAACTCGGTGTCTTCCTTGAAGCCAATGGATTCGTAGGTCTTCTGCGCCACCTCATTGTCAGCACTGGTGGACACGCGCATGCGCACGGCCTGGGTTTCCTTGGCCATTTTCTTCGCGGTGCGGATCAGGTTGTCGGCCACCAGCTGGCGGCGGGCATCTTCGGCGACATAGATATCGTTGAGGATCCACACGCGCTTGAGCGACAGCGAGGAGAAACTTGGATACAGCTGGCAGAACCCCATCAGTTTCTTGTCGTCATCATCGGCCAGGGCCAGATAAATCACCGATTCCTTGCGTCGCAGGCGCTTTTCGAGAAACGCGCGGGAGGAATCCGGGTAAGGCAGGGAACCGTAGAACTCGCGATACTTGACGAACAACGGGGTCAGCAAATCCAGGTGTTCGAGGGTCGCTTGAATAATCCGCATGATAGGTCTCGTCTTCAAGTGGCTGTCTTCAACTGCTCTGACGGCGATGGGAAACCCTGCGGCCGTGCTTCGATCCTGCCTTAAAACAGCGCAGAAACGCAATGCGGAAACGGTTCAGGTTGTGGGTGGATCAAGCAGGAAGTTTCCCTTCATGTCCGCACCGGTGTCCGACTCCAGCGTCTGTACTTGCGCTTCATCCTTCAGGTTGACCCCCGACAGCTGCCGCCGACAGGCTTCGCGCATCAGATACAACAAGCGATGCGCCGCCATGCCATAGCTCAAGCCCTCAAGCCGCACATTGGAGATGCAATTGCGGTAGGCATCGGTCAGCCCGACTTTTGGATTGTAGGTGAAATACACACCGAGGCTGTCGGGCGAGCTGAGGCCCGGACGCTCGCCGATCAGCATCACGACCATTTTTGCGCCCAGCAACTGACCGATCTCGTCACCGATGGCCACTCGACCCTGTTCCACCAGCACCACGGGGGCAAGTGACCAGCCGTCGGTGCTCATCTGCTCCTCCAGACGGCTCAGAAACGGCAAGGTATGGCGATGCACCGCCAGCGCCGACAAACCGTCCGCCACCACAATCGCCACGTCGACCCCGCCGGGATTGGCCTGCGCGTGCTCATGCAGGGCCTGCGCCGAGGTGTCGCTGAGCTTGCGCCCCAGATCCGGACGTTGCAGGTAGCTGTTGCGATCAGTCGCCGCGCTGTGCAGCAATAAACTGTCGCGCCCGCGTTCGCTCAGCTGCGCACTGAGCCCGGCATGATCGAACGGCAGATGCACCGCATCCCGCGCCTGAGCGTGGGCGAACTGGAAATCCAGCTGGGCGCGGGTTGGCAGGCTGGTGCCGGTACGGCCCAAGGCAATGCGCGCCGGGGTCAGGCGGCGCAACTCCAGCCAAGGGTTTTGCGGGTCCACAGGCGGTTTTTCCATCACACTCATCCCAGTTGCGCCAGCGCCTGGCGGAAGGCCGGCGGCAGGTTGTTGCCAAAGCGGACCTTGCCGTCCGCCTGGGTGAAAATACCCATGTTCGCCAGCCATTGCTCGAACTCCGGCGCCGGTTTCAGTCCCAAAGTCTGACGGGCGTAGAGCGCGTCGTGGAACGAGGTGGTCTGGTAGTTGAGCATGATGTCGTCGGAACCGGGGATGCCCATGATGAAGTTGATCCCGGCTACGCCGAGTAACGTCAGCAAGGTGTCCATGTCGTCCTGATCGGCTTCGGCGTGGTTGGTGTAGCAGATGTCGCAACCCATCGGCACGCCGAGCAACTTGCCGCAAAAATGATCTTCGAGGCCGGCGCGGATGATCTGCTTGCCGTTGTACAGATATTCCGGGCCGATAAAGCCGACCACGGTGTTCACCAGAAACGGCTTGAAGTGCCGCGCGACGGCGTAGGCCCGGGTTTCGCAGGTCTGCTGGTCGACACCGTGGTGGGCGTTGGCCGACAGCGCGCTGCCCTGGCCAGTCTCGAAATACATCAGGTTCTGCCCGAGGGTGCCGCGCTTCAGGCTCAGCCCCGCGTCATAGCCTTCCTGCAGTACATTGAGGTTGATGCCGAAACTGGCGTTGGCCGCTTCGGTGCCGGCGATCGACTGGAACACCAGATCCAGCGGCAAACCACGATTGATCGCTTCGATCGAGGTGGTGACGTGGGTCAGCACACAGGCCTGAGTCGGAATGTCGTAACGCTGGATGATCGCGTCGAGCATCTCCAGCATCGCGCAGATCGAGGCGATGCTGTCGGTGGCCGGGTTGATCCCGATCATCGCGTCGCCGTTGCCGTACAGCAGGCCGTCGAGAATGCTGGCGGCGATGCCGGAAGGTTCGTCGGTCGGATGGTTCGGTTGCAGGCGGGTCGACAGGCGTCCGCGCAGGCCGAGTGTGCCGCGAAATTTTGTGACCACGCGGATCTTCTGCGCCACCAGCACCAGATCCTGCACGCGCATGATTTTCGACACGGCGGCGACCATTTCCGGGGTCAGGCCGGGGGCGAGCTTGCGCAGGCTGGTCTCGTCCGCCGCATCGCTGAGCAGCCAGTCACGGAAACCACCGACGGTGAGGTGGCTGACCACGGCGAAGGCTTGTTTGTCGTGGGTGTCGATGATCAGTCGGGTGACCTCATCGGCTTCGTAGGGAATCAGCGCTTCCTGCAGAAAATGCGTGAGCGGGATGTCGGCCAGCGCCATTTGCGCGGCCACGCGTTCGCCGTCGTTGAGCGCGGCAACGCCAGCCAGGAAGTCGCCCGAGCGCGCCGGGCTGGCTTTGGCCATGACGTCCTTGAGGCTGTCGAAGCGATAGGTCTGGGCGCCGACGGAATGGGCAAATGCGGCCACAATATCCTCCTGTAAACGATAAACCCGCTGTAGGAGCTGCCGCAGGCTGCGATTTTTTGACTTTGATTTTCTAAAAACAAGATCAAAAGATCGTCTGAACGCGGCCCGAGTCTTCGGCAGCTCCTACAGAGTTCCAGCACAGTGCCTGGATGGGCGCTGTGCACTTTTATATGGCAGTTCAGATACCTTCGAGCATAGCGTCTGCCGGGGCGTCGGCGCGTTGTTTGGCGGTCAGCTGGAAGTACAGGTAGCCAGCGGCCATGAAGCCGAGGAACACGCAGCCGATCAGCGTGTTGAACCACGCCATCGCCACCAGGCACACCACCGCCAGAAACAACGCAATCGCCGGCACCACCGGGTAGCCCGGGGCGCGGAAGGTGCGTTCCAGGTGCGGTTCGGTTTTGCGCAGTTTGAACAGGCTGAGCATGCTGATGATGTACATCACGATTGCGCCGAACACCGACATGGTGATCATCGCGGCGGTCAGGGTCATGCCTTGCAGGTTGACCAGGCCGTCGCTGTAGATCGCCGCGATGCCGATCACGCCGCCAGCCAGAATCGCCCGGTGCGGGGTCTGGAAGCGCGACAGCTTGGCCAGGCTTTTCGGCAGGTAACCGGCGCGGGCGAGGGCGAAGAACTGTCGCGAGTAACCAAGAATGATCCCGTGGAAACTCGCCACCAGGCCAAACAGGCCGATCCACACCAGCATGTGCATCCACGAGGAGTTGTTGCCGACCACCGCTTTCATTGCCTGCGGCAGTGGATCGTTGATGTTCGACAGCTGGCGCCAGTCGCCGACACCGCCGGCCATCACCATTACGCCGATGGCGAGGAATACCAGAGTCAGAATGCCGCTGACATAAGCCCTGGGAATCGTGCGTTTCGGATCCTTGGCTTCTTCGGCGGCCATAGCCGCGCCTTCGATGGCGAGGAAGAACCAGATGGCGAACGGAATCGCTGCGAAAATCCCCGGGATCGAACCCAGTGTGAACTCGTTGGCGCCGGACCAGCCGTTGAGTACGAAGTTACTGAAGCTGAAGCCCGGCGCAACCACGCCCATGAACACCAGCAATTCAGCGACCGCCAGCACAGTGACCACCAGTTCAAAGGTGGCGGCGATGCTGACACCGAGGATGTTCAGGATCATGAACACGAAATACGCGCCGACCGCCGCGATTTTCGGGTCGAGTCCCGGATATTGCACGTTGAGGTAGGCGCCGATGGCCATGGCAATCGCCGGTGGGGCAAAGACGAATTCGATCAGCGTGGCGATGCCGGCGATCAACCCGCCTTTTTCGCCGAACGCTCGGCGACTGTAGGCAAACGGCCCACCTGCGTGGGGAATTGCGGTGGTCAGTTCGGTGAAACTGAAGATGAAGCAGGTGTACATGGTCGCGACCATCAGCGCCGTGACCAGAAATCCGAGGGTGCCGGCCGTGCCCCAGCCGTAACTCCAGCCGAAGTATTCGCCGGAAATCACCAGGCCGACAGCAATGCCCCAGAGGTGCAGGGTGCCGAGTGTGGGTTTGAGCTGTGTGGTGGAAGTCATAAGTCCTCTCTGTTTTTTATTGTTCGATCTGTTGGACTTTCGGGTGAAGCGGTTGAGGTGGATGGAAGCTGTTCACGCAGCGGCAGTTTTTTTGCAAAACCTGAATGACGGGTACGCAAGGGCCGTGCCAGAGCGGCCAGGCCTTGTGTTGTGTCATTGAGGACGCCATCGCTGGCAAGCCAGCTCCCACAGGTATCTGTGGTGTGCCCGTTATCGAGATCTGCAAAGATCCCTGTGGGAGCTGGCTTGCCAGCGATAGCTATTGGGAGGGCAACACAGAAACATCTGTGTTGCCCCGGGTTTTAGAAGAAGCCCAACGGATTGATGTCGTAGCTCACCAGCAGGTTTTTCGTCTGTTGGTAGTGATCGAGCATCATCTTGTGGGTTTCACGGCCGACGCCGGACTTCTTGTACCCGCCGAACGCGGCGTGCGCCGGGTACAGGTGGTAGCAGTTGGTCCATACGCGACCGGCCTTGATCGCGCGGCCCATGCGATAGGCGCGGTTGATGTCGCGGGTCCACAGGCCGGCACCGAGGCCGAACTCGGTGTCGTTGGCGATCGCCAGGGCTTCGGCTTCGTCCTTGAACGTGGTGATGCTCACCACCGGGCCGAAGATTTCTTCCTGGAACACGCGCATTTTGTTGGTGCCCTTGAGCAGGGTCGGCTGGATGTAATAGCCGGTCGCCAGATTGCCCTCGAGTTTTTCCACCTGGCCGCCGGTCAGCAGCTCGGCGCCTTCACCCTTGGCGATTTCCAGGTACGACAGGATCTTGTCGAATTGCTGCTCGGACGCCTGGGCGCCAACCATGGTGTCGGTGTCCAGCGGGTCACCGCGTTTGATCTGGCTGACTTTCTTCATCACCGCTTGCATGAATTCGTCATAGATCGATTCCTGGACCAGGGCACGGGACGGGCAGGTGCAGACTTCGCCCTGGTTGAAGAACGCCAGCACCAGACCTTCGGCAGCCTTCTCGATGAAGCTCGGCTCGGCCTGCATGATGTCTTCGAAGAAGATGTTCGGCGACTTGCCGCCCAGTTCCACGGTGGAAGGAATGATGTTCTCGGCGGCGCACTTCATGATGTGCGAGCCGACCGGGGTCGAGCCGGTGAAGGCGATCTTGGCGATGCGTTTGCTGGTGGCCAGTGCTTCGCCGGCTTCTTTGCCGAAACCTTGCACCACGTTGAGCACGCCCGGTGGCAGCAGATCACCGATCAGCTCCATCAGCACGCAGATGCCCAACGGTGTCTGCTCGGCAGGTTTGAGCACCACGCAGTTGCCGGCGGCCAGGGCCGGGGCGAGTTTCCATGCGGCCATCAGCAGCGGGAAGTTCCACGGGATGATCTGGCCGACCACGCCCAGCGGTTCATGGATGTGATAGGCCACGGTGTTGCCGTCGATTTCGGCCGCGCTGCCTTCCTGGGCGCGCAGGCACCCGGCGAAGTAGCGGAAGTGGTCGGCCGCCAGCGGGATGTCGGCGTTGAGGGTTTCGCGGATGGCTTTGCCGTTGTCCCAGGTTTCGGTGATCGCCAGGGTTTCGAGGTTCTGTTCGATGCGGTCGGCGATTTTCAGCAGGATCAGCGAGCGCGCCTGCACTGAGGTCGCGCCCCACGCATCGGCAGCGGCGTGGGCGGCGTCCAGTGCCTTGTCGATGTCTTCGGCAGTGGAACGGGGGAATTCGGCAATCGGCTGGCCATTCACTGGCGAGGTATTGGTGAAGTACTGACCTTTGACAGGCGCGACGAACTCGCCGCCGATGTAGTTACCGTACTTGCTCTTGAACGAGACTTTGGCGCCTTCAGTACCGGGGTGAGCGTAACGCATGATGTTGTTCTCCTTGGCTTTGTACTTATTAGAGAAACGCGCAAGTGCGCTTGCTATAAGCGTAGAGCAAAGGTCGGGCCATTGCCGCGCAGGGCAGGCAAATCAAGGCCTTGCGTAGTTTGTGTCGGACGGGCGGGCGCAGCCTGTGATGATTTCGGTACACAGCGGGTGACAGTTTGTACCGCTTTTGGCACAGCCTGTGACCGGCTGGTCTTGCCAGCATTGCAATGCGTCGATGGCTGGAGGATGCTGACTGCCAATTGTCCAGATGCACCCTTGTGGTGAGGGGATTTATCCCCGATGGGTTGCGAAGCAGCCCCAATAAAAAATTGTGGCGACTCAGATTCACCGCGTATGCCGGATTTACGACTGCTGCGCAGCCGATCGGGGATGAATCCCCTCACCACAAGGTATGTGCCAGCCAATAAAGAGGCGGTACTGATCTCGGGGAGAATAATAAGAAATGCACGACAACCATTTGAGTCGCCATGCCCAGCAGGTTCTCACCGTCAGTCAGGGCAAGCCGCACCTGCACGGACCCGGTGCCGATCCGTCGATTGCCCGTTCGTGGCTGCGCTGTCTCGAGGACTACCACCTCGATCCGGCCCTGACCATGGCGCCTACGGTGCTCGAACACGGGCGTGTGCTTGAAAGCCGCGAGCGCCTGCAACAGGTGTTACAGATTGCCGGCAATGAAATGAGCAGCCTGCATCAACAACTGTCCGGCGCCGGTCATGCGGTGCTGTTGACCGACGCGCGAGGAGTGATCCTCAACTGCGTCACCGCACCCGCCGAGCGCAAGATATTCGAACGCGCCGGGCTTTGGCTCGGCGCCGACTGGAGCGAAGCCTGCGAAGGCACCAACGGTATCGGCACCTGCCTGGTCGAGCGCCAGGCGCTGACCATCCATCAGGACGAACACTTTCGCGGTCGCCACACCGGCCTGACCTGCTCGGCGAGCCCGGTGTTCGACCCGCACGGCGAATTGCTCGCAGTGCTCGACGTATCCTCGGCGCGCCACGACGTTTCGCGCCAGAGCCAGTTCCACACCATGGCGCTGGTCAATCTGTCGGCGAAGATGATCGAGAGCTGCTATTTCCTGCGTTGCTTCGATAACCAGTGGTTGCTGCGTTTTCATCTGCAGGCCGAATCCGTCGGCTTGTTCAGCGAAGGGCTGCTGGCGTTTGACGGCGAAGGGCGGATCAGCGCGGTCAACCAGAGTGCGCTGAACCTGTTGGGGCATATTCGCGGTGGTTTGCTCGGCAAGCCGGTGGAAGCGTTTTTCGATTGCTCGCTGGACGAGTTGCTCGGCCGTGCCAGCGCCAATGCCAGCGCCAGTTGGCCGCTGCGCACCCGCGATGGGCGGCATCTGTTTGCCTTGCTGCGTGGCGAGTCGCGCAAACCGGCGAAAATCATGCCGGCCCCGGTCGTGGCCAAAGCTCAGCCACTGGCGGGCATCTGCCTCGGTGACGCCGCGCTGCAAGCGGATTTTCACAAGGCGCTGCGCGTGTTCGAGCGCGACGTGCCGCTGCTGATCAATGGCGAAACCGGCTCCGGCAAGGAAGCCTTCGCCAAAGCTGTGCATCATGCCAGCCAGCGTGCCAACAAAGCCTTCGTCGCCCTCAACTGTGCGGCGATCCCCGAGAGCCTGATCGAGAGCGAGCTGTTCGGTTATCGCGGTGGCAGTTTCACTGGCGCGCGCAAGGACGGCATGCGCGGCAAGCTGCAGCAGGCCGATGGCGGCACCTTGTTTCTCGATGAAATCGGTGACATGCCGCTGGCGCTGCAAACCCGTTTGCTGCGTGTGCTGGAAGACCGGCAGGTGGTGCCGATCGGCGGCGAGCCGGAGGCGGTCAACGTGCGGATCATCAGCGCCACGCATCGCCATCTGCTGGAGCGGGTCGAAGACGGCAGCTTCCGTGAAGACCTGTATTACCGGCTCAATGGCCTCGAAGTTGCGCTACCGGCGCTGCGCGAACGCAGTGATAAATCGCAGTTGCTGGATTTCCTGCTGGCCGAGGAGGCCGGCGGCGAGACAATCGTGATTGACGAGGCGGCCCGTCAGGCGTTGCTGGCGTTCAACTGGCCGGGCAACGTGCGGCAGTTGCGCAATGTCCTGCGTACGCTGGCGGCGTTGTGCGATGAAGGGCGGATCGGGGTGGAGGACTTGCCGGCGATGATTCGCCAGGCGCAGCCGCCGCTTGCGCTGAAGACGGTTGAGTCCGAGCATCCGCTGGAGGACGCCGAACGCCTGGCGTTGCTCAATGCCCTGGAGCAAGCGCGCTGGCACATGACCCAGACCGCGCAGCAGCTCGGGGTCAGCCGCAACACCCTCTACAGAAAGCTGCGCAAACACGGAATCGCCCGAACCGCATAAATCCCCCTGTAGGAGCTGCCGGAGGCTGCGATCTTTTGATCTTGTTCTTTACAGGATCAAAAGATCGCAGCCTCGTTGCACTCGTCAGCTCCTACAGGTGGGGTGATGGTGATCAGCTAAAGAGTGCGATTTCCCCCTCCCTGCGCTAACCTGCGGCGATGTTTTACGAGGTCGACTATGCACATTCATATTCTGGGTATCTGCGGGACTTTCATGGGCTCGATGGCGGTTCTGGCCAAAGAGCTGGGCCACCACGTGACCGGCTCCGACGCCAACGTCTATCCGCCGATGAGCACGCAGCTTGAGGCCCAGGGCATTCAACTGACCCAGGGCTACGACCCGGCCCAACTTGATCCGGCACCGGATCTGGTGGTGATCGGCAATGCCATGTCGCGCGGCAACCCGGCGGTGGAATATGTGCTGAACAAAGGCCTGCCGTACGTCTCCGGCCCGCAATGGCTGGCCGATCACGTGCTGCAAGGGCGCTGGGTGCTGGCGGTCGCCGGTACGCACGGCAAAACCACCACCAGCAGCATGCTCGCCTGGGTGCTGGAACACGCCGGCATGAGCCCGGGGTTCCTGATCGGCGGCGTGCCGCAGAATTTCTCGGTGTCGGCCCGTCTGGGCGGTACGCCGTTCTTCGTGATCGAGGCTGACGAATACGACAGCGCGTTCTTCGACAAACGTTCGAAATTCGTCCATTACCGCCCGCGTACCGCGATCCTCAACAACCTTGAGTTCGATCACGCGGACATCTTCCCCGATCTGCCAGCGATCGAGCGACAGTTCCACCACTTGGTGCGCACTATTCCGAGTGAAGGTCTGGTGATTCACCCGACCACCGAACCGGCCTTGCAGCGCGTGATCGAGATGGGTTGCTGGACCCCGGTGCAAACCACCGGTGCCGGCGGTCAGTGGCAGGTCAAGTTGCTCAAGGACGATGGCTCGGCGTTCGAAGTGCTGTTCGAAGGTGAGTCCCAAGGCACCGTTGAATGGGAATTGACCGGTCAGCACAACGTCGCCAACGCCCTGGCTGCTCTGGCCGCGGCGCGGCATGTCGGTGTGGTGCCTGCGATGGGCATTGCCGGGCTGAGCGCGTTCAAGAACGTCAAGCGCCGGATGGAGAAGGTCGCCGAAGTGCGCGGCATCACCATCTACGACGACTTCGCCCACCACCCGACGGCCATCGCCACCACCCTCGACGGTTTGCGCAAGCGCATCGGCGACGCACCGCTGATTGCGATTATCGAACCGCGCTCCAACTCGATGAAGCTCGGCGCGCACCGTGACGGTCTGCCGGACAGCGTGGTCGATGCCGATCAGGTGATCTGGTATGCCCCGGCCAACCTCGGTTGGGATCTGGCAGCCACCGCGGCACTGTGCAGCGTGCCGTCGATTGTCAGCGATTCGCTCGAAGGCATCATCGAACGGGTGAAGAGCCAGGCTCAGCCCGGCACCCATGTGGTGATCATGAGCAACGGCGGCTTCGGCGGCCTGCACGGCAAGCTCGCCGAGGCACTGCAATGAACTCGTTTGCCCAGAGCGGCGGTCCGGAACGCATCACGCTGGCGATGACCGGCGCGTCCGGCGCGCAGTACGGGTTGCGCCTGCTCGATTGCCTGGTGCGCGAAGATCGTGAGGTGCACTTCCTGATCTCCAAGGCTGCGCAGCTGGTGATGGCCACCGAGACCGATGTCACGCTGCCGCCAAAACCGCAGATGATGCAGGCTTTTCTCACCGAGTACACCGGAGCGGCTGCCGGGCAGATCCGTGTGTACGGCAAGGAAGACTGGATGTCGCCGGTGGCCTCGGGCTCCGGCGCGCCAGCGGCGATGGTTGTGGTGCCGTGTTCCACCGGTACCTTGTCGGCGATTGCCACCGGTGCCTGCAACAATCTGATCGAACGCGCAGCGGACGTCACCTTGAAGGAGCGTCGCCAGTTGATTCTGGTGCCGCGCGAGGCGCCGTATTCGAGCATTCATCTGGAACACATGCTCAAGCTGTCGAACATGGGCGTGACCATCCTGCCAGCGTCGCCGGGCTTCTATCATCAGCCGCAGACCATCGACGACCTGATTGATTTCGTTGTCGCGCGGATTCTCAATCTGCTGGGTATTCCTCAGGACATGCTGCCGCGTTGGGGCGAGCATCATCTGAGCAGCGATGAATAAGCTGCTGACGATTGTGCTGGCGCTGCAACTGGCCGGCTGCGCCACCGCGCGCACGCTGGATGCAGCCAAACCTGGCGCGCCAGTGGTGTATTCCGGAACGCGTCTGGATTTGTATGCGATGAATGGCGGATGTTGTGCGATGGATCGCTTCGGCGCTGAGGCGCCGAGCTATCCGGGGGTGGACCTGCCGGCGAGTGCGTTGCTCGATACGCTGCTGTTGCCGCTGTCGTTGCTGACCGTGATCGGCGTCGGGTTCCAGGCGACGGGTGGATTTTAGGGGAGTGCTGCGCACTCCATTCGCGGGCAAGCCACGCTCCCACAGTGATTGATGTCGTGCGACAGGTTTGTGTTCGCTGGAGACTACTGTGGGAGCGGGCTTGCCCGCGAAGAGGCCAGCCCAGGCACCACAAAACTACTTGCCGAGCTTGCGCAGCTCATCCGACTCGACGATCCGCACCCCATCCTGTTCTTCCAGTGCCAGACGCCACATCGCCCGGGCCAGTTGGCAGGCTTCGATGCCGCGGTATTTGCCGGGAATCAATTTGGAAAACGGCGCGGCCAGCTGTTCGCCCAGGCGCGGCTCGGTGCGATCGCCCAGCAACAGCGATGGTCGGCAGATGGTCAATTGCGGCCAGTCCTGCGCGCGCAACGCCTGCTCCATCTCACCTTTGACCCGGTTGTAGAAAATCGACGATTTCGGATCGGCGCCCAGTGCGCTGATCACGATCAGGTGTCGCGCGCCCATCTCCCGCGCGCGTTTGGCGAACGCAACGACCATGTCCAGATCCACCGCGCGGAACGCGGCTTCGGAACCCGCCTGTTTGATGGTGGTGCCGAGGCAGCAATAGGCGATATCGACGCGACCACTGAGCTGCGGCAGAAACGCCTGTGGGTCGCCCACCGGGTTTTCCAGGTGCGGATGTTCCGCCAGCGGCCGGCGGGACGGGGCGAGCACGCGGGTGATCGTCGGCTCGTTGAGCAAACGGTCGAGCAGGTGCTCACCGGTCAGTCCGGTGGCTCCGGCAAGCAATACGTGCTGAGGCGTCAAGTACATAGTGTTTCTCCCTTGATACTGTTCAGCTTAGTTGCTGTTTGTGGCTCCGTCGTTCAACGCAGCACTCTGCAACGCTTTTCTGGCCTGCTGCTTACGCAGCAGTTGCCAGTGCGCCAGCACGGTTTTCGGTGCCCAGATCTGCGGCTCCGAGGCTTCGAAGTTGTCCGCTAGTTCGCGCTCGGCGACGGTGGCCTTGGCCAGTTTGAAGGCTTGCTCCAGGTCGTCGGTCTGGTTCAGCGCCTGAGCGAACAAGGCGTCGCCGAAGTAGGTGAAGTTGGCTTCTTCCGAGCAACCGAACGACACGCGGTCGGCGCGCGAGGCGGTCATGATCAGGGTGCGCTCATCTTTCAGCGCGGGGATGAAACCACCGGAATAGCACGATGAAATCACGATCACCTTGTCGCGATTCTTCAGCGGCGCCAGCACCGTGGCGAGTTCGTCGGCGGGCAGGTCGGCCAGTTCCATGCGCGGCTGGTCGAGCACCAGTTCGTGTTCGGCGGTGCCGTGGCTGGTCAGGTAGATGAACACCAGGTCTTCCGGGCCGCTGCGCTCGGCCAGGGTCTGCGCGGCGCGGCGCAGGTTTTCGCGGGTGGCCATCGGCCGGTCGGTGAGGTGGTCACGGTGGTTGACCAGACGGATCTGGCCGTAAGCGCCGAAACGTGTGGTGAGCATGTTGGCGACGTAGTCGGACTCGCGCAGGAACACGCTTTGCTTGCCGTCGCCACCGAGGGTCAGGGTGTACAACTCCACCGCCGGGGTCGAGGCGGGCACGGCGGCCAGCGCGTTATCGAGCAGGCGGCCCTGGGCCAGCAAGCCGAGTTCGAGGGTGTCGGGCAGCAGCTTGCCGTCGGCGTCACGCACGCGCTGGCCGTTGATCCAGGTGCCGCTGAGTACGGTGCCGTCGGTCAGCACCAGGGTGCCGCGCCCGGCGTAGCTGTCGCTGTCGAACTCGCCGATGTAGAAGCTGCCGTCAGACAGGTTCAAACGGCCCTGGCCGCTGAAGCGCCAGTCATTGAAATAGCCGATGTAGTGGCTGCCGTCGGCGCCGATCAATTCGCCCTTGCCGGTCAGCGCGCCTTCCTTGAACTGGCCGAGCCAGACGTCGCCGTCGGCGTTTTCATAGCGGCCCTTGCCGTGCAGTTGGCTGTTCTTGAAGCCGCCGACATAGATGTCGCCATCGGCGCTGTTGAAGGTGCCATTGCCTTCGAGCTGGCCGTTGACGAAATGGCCGCTGAAGGTGTTGCCGCTGGCATCGCCGCGCTGGCCTTCGCCGTTGGGTTTGCCGTGGGCGAACTGGCCCTGATAGGAACTGCCGTCGTCCATTTCCAGACGCCCCAGCCCGGAATACTGGTCAGCCTTGAACTCGCCACGGTAAGTCATGCCGTTTTCTTTCAGCGTGCCTTCGCCATCGCGTCGGCCCTGCTTGAAACCGCCGGTGTAACTGCTGGCGTTGGTGGTCAGACTGCCTTGGCCGTCGAACAGGCCCTGCTGGAACTGGCCGCGATAAACCTCGCCGTTACTGCCGTGCCATTCGCCCTGGCCATGCCATTGGCCCTTGTCGAACTGCCCGGCGTACCAACTGCCGTTGGGATAGTCGACGCGGCCCTGGCCTTGCAGCAAGCCGTTGACCAGTTCACCGCGATAGCGTCCGCCGTCCGGCAGCCTTGCATCCGGGGGCAACAGCGATTCGCCGTCGCCGCACGCGGTCAGCATCAGGGTCAGGGCAAGGGGTGCAAGAGAAGCGAGTGGGCGCATAGCGGGATCCGGGCAATTAGGCGACCGAGTATGCCGCAGCCATGTGACCTTATACAGCCGGGAAAACAGCGCGGATGCGAAACAGCGTGCGCTGTTTCGCATCCGGTGACTTAAACGAAGCAGAGCGACAGCGGTTCGGCGATATAGGCCGGTTTGTCCGAGCCTTCTATCTCAAGCGTCGCGGTGGCCTTGAGCAGCCATTGACCGGGTTTTTTCTCGGTGACTTCGGCCAGGTCGACTTTCAGGCGCACTTTTGAATTGACCTTCACCGGCTGGATGAAACGCACGCTGTCCAGGCCGTAATTGACCACCATCTTCAGGCCTTGCGGCAGCACGAGGATGTCTTCCATCAGTTTCGGGATCAGCGACAGCGACAGGAAACCGTGGGCAATGGTGCTGCCAAATGGCGTTTGCGCGGCTTTGACCGGATCGACATGGATGAACTGATAATCCCCGGTGGCTTCGGCGAACAGGTTGATGCGCTCCTGATCGATGGTGAGCCATTCGGAACGTCCGAGTTCCTTGCCGACATAATCTTTGAGCTCTGCAACGGGAACATAGGGCATTGAGACTCTCCTTGGGTTCATCGGTTTTATAGTTTTTCAGGTGGGGGATTTGACCGCCCTGCGAACCACTGTAGATCATCATGGCGTTTTGCTCCGGTCAACCGACCATGCTTTTGGCGAATGCCGATCCATAGCGCCGCCGTGCTTATAATGCCGAGGACTTGCGGGGGAGATGTCTGATGTTGTTACGTGGCCTGACCATGCTGGTGCTGTTTCAACTGCTCGGCACGGCACTCAACCATTTGCTGTTGCCGGTGCTGCCGGGGCCGATCATCGGCCTGCTGCTGTTGCTGGTGTTCCTGATCATGCGTGGTGAAGTCGGCGAGCCGCTGAACCTCGCGGCCGGCAGTCTGTTGCGTTATCTGCCGTTGCTGCTGGTGCCGCCAGCGGTGGGCGTGATGGTGTATGCGAGCGACATTGCTGCTGATTTCTGGGCGATTGTCGGCGCGCTGGTGCTGTCGTTGATCCTGTCGATGGCCTTCGCTGGGGTGCTGATGCAACGGCTGGTCAAGCGCCACGCGCCCCGGTCGGAGGAATCCTGATGCTCTTCGATTGGCAAGGTGCCTGGGCTTCGGTCATTCATCATCCGCTGTTCGGCATCGGCATCACCCTCGGTGCCTATCAACTGGTGCTGGCGGCGTTCGAGAAAACCCGCTGGATCTTTCTGCAACCGGTGCTGGTCTCCATGCTGTTGGTGATCGGCGTGTTGGTCGGCTGCGGTCTGACGTACGCCGAGTACCGCAAGAGCACCGAGATCCTCAGCATTCTGCTGGGCCCGGCGACGGTGGCGTTGGCGGTGCCGTTGTATCTGAACCTCAAGCGCATCCGCCAATTGTTCTGGCCGATTTTTACTACGCTGGTGATAGGCGGGGTAGTCGCCACGGGCATGGGCGTGTTGCTCGGCTGGTGGTTCGGCGCCGAGCACATGATTTTGATGACCATGGCGCCAAAGTCGGTGACTTCGCCGATTGCGATGCTGGTGGCCGAGCAGATCGGTGGTGTCGCGGCGCTGGCGGCGGTGTTCGTGTTGATCACCGGAGTGATTGGCGCGATCTTCGGCCCGGCGTTGCTGACCCGGCTCGGCGTGCACAGTCCTGAAGCGCGCGGCATGGCGCTGGGCATGACCGCACACGCGGTTGGCACCTCGGTGGCGCTGCAGGAAAGCGATGAGTGCGGCGCCTTCGCGGCGCTGGCGATGAGTCTGATGGGCGTGGCCACGGCGGTGTTCCTGCCGTTGGCGGTGTCGATGGTGGTCTAAGGAAATGTCTATGAGTCTGCCGCTTTTCCCGCTGAACACAGTGCTGTTTCCCGGCTGCAACCTCGACTTGCAGATCTTCGAGGCGCGCTACCTGGACATGATCGGCCGCTGCATGAAACAGGGTGGCGGCTTTGGCGTAGTGTGCATCCTCGACGGCCACGAAGTCGGCGTCGCGCCCGAAGGCTTTGCCCTGGTCGGCTGCGAGGCGCGGATCACCGATTTTCAGCAACAGGACAACGGCCTGCTCGGGATCCGGGTGCAGGGCGGGCGGCGTTTTCAGGTGTTGCGCACAGAGGTGCAGCGCGATCAGTTGATCCTCGCCGACGTCGAATGGCTGGACGATGAGCCGGAGCAACCACTGCAGGACGAAGACGCCGATCTGGTGGCGTTGCTCAAGGCCTTGGCCGAGCACCCGATGGTCGAGGCGCTGAACATGGGCACCGAAGCGCTGGGGCAGCAGTCGCTGGCCAATCAACTGGCGTATCTGCTGCCGTTCGCCGAAGAAGACAAGATCGACCTGCTGCAACTCGACGATCCGCAGCAGCGACTGGATGCGATCCAGGCGCTGCTCGATGAGCTGCAGGGCGAGCTGTTCGCCTGAGCGAAAAAGATCGCAGCCTGCGGCAGCTCCTACATGAGATTCATTTCATACCCGCGCCATCTTGCGCATGTGAAATCAAAACCCTGTAGGAGCGGCCGCAAGCTGCGATCTTTTGCTTCTCAATAAGCGTAACGCAACATCGTGTCCGGCAAATGCCGCAGAACGAACAGGCTGAACAGCACCAGCAGTGCCGGCAGAATCAGCCACCAGACCTTGAACGGCATGGCGTTGAGCGGCGCCTTGCGCTGACTCAGCCACAAGCCCGCCGCACACACGCATGCCGCCAGCATCGCACCTGCCAGAATATCCGTCGGCCAATGCGCGCCCAGATAGACTCGTGAAAAAGCAATCGACAGCGCCGGAATGCAGCCGAGCAGCAGCCAGGTCAGGCGCATGCGCGGCGGTTGGCCGCGACCGGCGAGGACTGCGAGTACCAGAAACAATGCGAACGAACCGGAAGCATGGCCGCTAGGCATGCTGTAGCTGGTCAGTGGATCGGTCAGCACCTCCGGGCGGACCCGGGCGAAAAACTGTTTGGTGACGGTGTTCAGTAGCGCGGTACACAGCAGCGTGCCGCCGGCAAAGATTGCCTGACGCCATTGCCGGCACAGCAGCAACAGGCCGGTGAGCAGGGCGCTGAACATCAGCATGTTGCGGAATTCACCGATCAGGGTGAACGTCACCGCAATCTCGTCCAGCATCGGTTGGCGATGTTCCTGCACCAGGGTCATCACGCCCTGGTCGAGGGCGTGCAGATACGGATAGCCAATAAACAGGCCGATCAGAATCAACAGGCTCATGCTGCTGATCCAGATCGTCGCCCGACGATGCTGGCGCAAGCTGCTGTTGACGCTCAGGCCGACCATCACTGCGATACTGGCGGCGACGATGCCGGCCTGCAGCCAGAAACCTTCCGGCAGCGGCAAACGGATCGCCGCGCCGGTGGCCCAGCCCGGCAGCAGGTAGGCGACGCTCCAGCCGGCCGCCGCCAGCAGGCTGACGGCGGCGAAGCGCGGGAAGGGCATGTCGCACATCCCGGCGACCATAGGCAGCATCGGTCGCAGCGGACCGATGAAGCGCCCGACCAGCAGACTGGCGATGCCGTAACGCTGGAAGTAGGTTTCAGCCCCGGCCATCCATTCCGGATGGTGGCGCAAACCTGGCAGGCGGCGGATGTTCTGGTGGAAGTGACGGCCCAGGTAATACGACACCGCATCGCCCAGAATCCCGCCGAGAAAGCCCAGCAGCAGGGTTTCACTCAACGACAGTGCACCGCTGCCGGCCAGTACGGCGACGGCAAACAACAGCACGGTGCCCGGCACGATTATTCCGGCAATGGCCAGACACTCCACGAATGCGACGATAAACACCGCAGCGGCCAGCCACTGCGGATTGGCCGCCAGCCATCCGGTTACGCTATCGAGCCATGGGCCCATACCAAAAAACTCCAAACCATTGATGATCCCTGTAGGAGCTGCCGCAGGCTGCGATCTTTGCTGTTAAAAGATCAAAAGATCGCAGCCTGCGGCAGCTCCTGCAGGGTTACGTGTTTACAGCAGGAAATAATCGCGACCTTCGACCTGACCCCGGCGCAACGGGTTCCGCGTGCACCACTGGGCATACGTGGCGTCGACGAACCGGTACATCAGGTGCTCGTCGCGGCCCTGGGGAATGCCCAGGCGTGTGGTCTGAATGATCTGCGTCGGCGTCGGGCCGGTGTCTTCCACCAGCAGCAGTTCATGGTCGAAACGCTTGGCGTCCCACATCGGTACCTTCAAGCCCAGCGCCTTGCACAGCAACGTCTGGCCGGCGCACAGTTTTTGCGAAGGACGCGGGCGGCCTTGGGCATCGGGATTGTTCAACAGCATCTGCGCCAGGCTCGCCGGCCCGCTGACCTCATCGACCCATGGGTAGGCGGATTTGATCAACACCGCATTGCCCGGCCCCTGAGCGCTGAAGTTCAGTGAATCGCCGCCACGGGCGTAATACATATAAATGTGTCCACCATCCAGAAACAAAGCCTTACGCTTTTCCGTGTAGCCGAGGGAGGCATGACTGCCTTTTTCCGCGCAGTAATAGGCTTCGGTTTCGATGATCCGGGCACTGAGCCACAGATCGCCGACCCGGTGGCGGATGACTTTGCCGAGCAGATCGCGCGCCAGCACTTGCGCGTCACGGTCGAAAAAAGTGTTCGGAAGGCCCAGTGGCAGGCGCTCGGCGGTGGCGCGAACGGTCAGGTTGGACATGGCAAACGGTGGTTATCCAGGCGAAGGAGGTCGCGATGATAACAATCCCCGGCTTAATTACGGCTGAACGTCGGCAAATTGCAGTCCATTTCGACCATCCGCCCGTCACCGCTGTTAGTCCCGGGACGCGACAGCTATAATCTGCCGCTTTCCTCTTTGCCAAGACCCCAGCAGACCATGACTGAGTCCGTTCTTGACTACATGACCCGATTGGGTCGCGCCGCCCGCGAAGCTTCCCGGGTCATCGGCCGTGCCAGCACCGCGCAGAAAAACCGCGCCTTGCAGGCTGCTGCCAATGCGCTGGACGCTGCGCGCGCCGAGCTGGCCGCAGCCAACGAACAGGATCTGGCCGCTGGTCGCGCCAATGGTCTGGAGCCAGCCTTGCTGGAACGTCTGGAACTGACTCCCGCGCGCATCGATGGCATGATCGTCGGCCTGCGCCAGGTGGCAGCACTGCCGGATCCGGTCGGTGCGATCCGTGACATGAGCTTCCGCCCGTCCGGCATTCAAGTCGGCAAGATGCGCGTGCCGCTGGGTGTGATCGGGATCATCTACGAATCCCGGCCCAACGTGACCATCGATGCCGCCAGCCTGTGCCTGAAGTCCGGTAACGCGACCATCCTGCGCGGTGGTTCCGAGGCGATTCATTCCAACCGGGCGATTGCCGCGTGCATCCAGCGCGGTCTGGCCGAGGCCGAATTGCCGGCAGCCGTGGTGCAAGTGGTCGAAACCACCGACCGTGCCGCCGTCGGCGCGATGATCACCATGCCTGAGTACGTCGACGTGATCGTGCCGCGCGGTGGCCGTGGCCTGATCGAGCGCATCAGCCGTGACGCCCGCGTGCCGGTGATCAAGCACCTGGACGGCATCTGCCACGTTTATGTCAGTGCCCACGCCGATCTGGCGAAAGCCCAGCGCATCGCCTTCAATGCCAAGACTTACCGTTATGGCATCTGTGGCGCGATGGAGACCCTGCTCGTCGATCAAAGTGTTGCCAAGGATTTCCTGCCGTCGATGGCAGCCCAGTTCCGCGAAAAAGGCGTCGAGCTGCGTGGCTGCGAGCGCACCCGGGCGATCATTGACGCGAATGCGGCCAGCGAGGACGACTGGAGTACCGAGTATCTGGCGCCGATCCTGTCGATTCGCGTGGTCGACGGACTGGATCAAGCCATTGAACACATCAACCATTACGGCTCGCACCACACCGACTCGATCGTCAGCGAAAACCTCGCCGACACCCGACGTTTCGTCGCGGAAGTCGACTCGGCATCGGTGATGATCAACACCCCGACCTGCTTCGCCGATGGATTCGAATACGGATTGGGTGCCGAGATCGGCATTTCTACTGATAAGCTGCACGCCCGCGGCCCGGTGGGTCTCGAAGGGCTGACCTGCGAGAAGTACATCGTGGTCGGTGATGGCCAGTTGCGCGGCCAGGCGACGGTCTGACTTGACCGACCTCGACCTGACAGCGCCGCAAACCGGCAGCGAGTCTCGCCCGCAACGCATTGGCGTGCTGGGCGGCACGTTCGATCCGGTGCACATCGGCCATTTGCGCGGTGCGCTGGAAGTCGCTGAAGCGCTTGGGCTCGACGAGCTGCGCATGATGCCCAGCGCCCGGCCGCCGCATCGCGATACGCCGCAGGTGTCGGCGCAGGATCGGCTGGCCATGGTTGAGTGCGCGGTGGCCGGAGTGCCGCCGCTGGTGGTGGACGCCCGCGAATTGCAGCGGGACAAACCGTCCTGGACCATCGATACCCTGGAGTTGATGCGTGCCGAAATGGCCGCCGAGACCCAGGTTTTTCTGCTTTTGGGCTGGGACGCATTTTGCGGCCTGCCCACTTGGCACCGCTGGGAGGAGTTGCTCCAGCATTGCCATATCCTGGTGCTACAGCGCCCGGACGCCGACAGCGAACCGCCGGATGCCTTGCGCAACCTGCTGGCAGCGCGTTCGGTGAGCGACCCGCTGGCCGTCAAAGGGCCGAGCGGACAGATTGCATTCGTCTGGCAGACACCGCTCGCGGTTTCCGCCACCCAGATCCGTCAACTGCTGGCCAGCGGTAAGTCGGTACGTTTCCTGGTGCCCGACGCGGTCCTGGCCTACATCGATGCGCACGGTCTGTACCGTGCGTCGAACTGAACAAGGCGTGCTTCACTGATACGAATCCACGTATCGCCAAGCCGCCGAATACATGAGCAAAACGAGTTTTATATGACCGACAAAGATGTAAGCAAAGTTAAGCGCAAAGGCACGTTCAAGAGCGCGCCGCTGCCGGAAGTCGCCAACACCAACGAGCCGCTCAAGGGCGACGAGCTGGTCAAGGTTGCCGTGGCAGCCCTGGAAGACGTCAAGGCACAAGACATCCAGATCATCGATGTTCGCGACAAGCAGAGCATCACCGATTACATGATCATCGCCACCGGTACCTCCAATCGCCAGATCAACGCGATGCTGGACAAGGTCCGTGAAGAGGTCAAAAAGCAAGGCGCCAGGCCGCTGGGCGAAGAAGGCAAGGGCGACAGCGACTGGGTGCTGCTCGATCTGGACCTGGTGATCGTGCACATGATGACTGCCTCGGCACGTCAGTTCTACGACCTGGAGCGCCTGTGGGCCGGTGCCGAGCAAAGCCGTGCGGCAGACGCCAAGCACCACAGCCCGGAAAACACCCACGAGCATTTCACCAAGCTCAACAAAGACCAGCTGTAAGGGATTGCTGTGCGACTGCGACTGATCGCCGTCGGTTCACGCATGCCCAAGTGGGTGGAAGAAGGCTGGCATGAGTATGCCAAGCGTCTTCCGTCCGAGCTGGCGCTGGAACTGGTGGAAATTCCGCTCAATACCCGTGGCAAGAACGCCGACGTGGCCCGTTTCATCCGCCAGGAAGGCGAAGCCATGCTGGCCAAGGTCGGGCCGAATGAGCGGATCGTCACGCTGGAAGTGCATGGCAAGCCCTGGAGCACCGAGCAACTGGCGGTCGAACTCGACCGTTGGCGGCTGGATTCGCGCACGGTCAACTTCATGGTCGGTGGCCCCGAAGGGCTGGCGCCGGAAGTCTGCGCTCGCGCCGACCAGCGCTGGTCGTTGTCGCCGCTGACCTTGCCGCACCCGCTGGTGCGGATCCTGATCGGCGAACAGCTGTACCGTGCCTGGACCGTGCTGTCCGGTCACCCTTACCACAAGTAGTCCTGCCCTCATGTCTCAGCCGATCCGCATCAAGGACCACGAAAAGGACGCCCGCCTGGTGCGTAGCCGCGTCGTGTTCGGGGCTGTTGCGGTCATGCTGTTGATCGGCGTACTGATTGCGCGGCTGTACTACTTGCAGGTGATCCAGTACGAGTACCACTCGACACTCTCGGAAAACAACCGCGTCCATGTGCAGCCGATTCCGCCGACCCGCGGGTTGATCTTCGACCGCAACGGCGTGGTGGTGGCGGACAATCGTCCGAGCTTCAGCCTGAGCATGACCCGCGAGCGCTCCGGCGACTGGCAGCAAGTGCTCGACGTGATCGTCGAAGTGCTGCAACTGACGCCCGAGGACCGGGTAATCTTCGAAAAACGCATGCGCCAGGGGCGTCGGCCGTTCGAGCCAGTGCCGATTCTGTTCGAGCTGACCGAAGAGCAGATCGCCCGGATCGCGGTGAACCAGTTCCGCCTGCCCGGGGTGGAAGTGGTCGCGCAGTTGGTGCGTCATTACCCGCAGGGCGCGCATTTTGCGCACTCGGTGGGTTACATGGGGCGGATCAACGAGAAAGAGCTGAAGACCCTCGACCCGGTCAACTACAGCGGCACCCATCACATCGGCAAGACCGGCATCGAGCGTTTTTACGAGCCGGAACTGCACGGGCAGGTGGGTTACGAGGAAGTCGAGACCAACGCCCGCGGCCGCGTGCTGCGCGTGCTCAAGCGGACCGATCCGATTCCCGGCAAGGACATCGTCCTGAGTCTGGACATCAAACTGCAGGAAGCGGCGGAAGCTGCACTGGGCGGGCGGCGCGGCGCGGTGGTGGCGCTCGATCCGAACACCGGTGAAGTATTGGCAATGGTCAGTCAGCCGAGTTTCGACCCGAACCTGTTCGTCACCGGCATCAGCTTCAAGGCCTATGCCGAGCTGCGCGATTCCATCGACCGGCCGCTGTTCAACCGGGTGCTGCGCGGTCTGTACCCGCCGGGTTCGACGATCAAGCCAGCGGTGGCGATTGCCGGTCTCGATGCCGGTGTGGTGACGGCGTCGAGCCGGGTGTTCGACCCCGGTTACTACATGCTGCCCAACTACGATCACAAGTACCGCAACTGGAACCGCACCGGTGACGGCTTCGTCGACCTCGACACGGCGATCATGCGTTCCAACGACACCTACTTCTATGACCTGGCGCACAAGCTGGGCATTGATCGGTTGTCGGCTTACATGAACAAGTTCGGCATCGGCCAGAAGGTCTCGCTGGACATGTTCGAAGAATCTCCCGGCCTGATGCCGTCCCGCGAGTGGAAGCGTGCGACGCGCAAACAGGCGTGGTTCCCGGGCGAGACCCTGATTCTGGGGATCGGCCAGGGCTACATGCAGTCCACACCCTTGCAACTGGCGCAGGCCACGGCGTTGGTGGCCAACAAAGGCATCTGGAACCGGCCGCACCTGGCCAAGACCATCGAAGGCGCCAAACCGGTAGATGAAAACCCGATGCCGGATATCGTTCTGCGCGATCCGTCGGACTGGACCAAGGTCAACCACGGCATGCAGCAAGTGATGCACGGCGCCAGAGGGACCGCGCGCAAGGCGGCAATCGGTGCGCAATACCGCATCGCCGGCAAGTCCGGTACGGCACAGGTGGTCGCGATCAAGCAAGGTGAAAAATACGACCGGTCCAAGGTTCAGGAGCGCCACCGCGACCACGCCTTGTTCGTCGGTTTCGCTCCGGCCGACAACCCGAAAATCGTTGTTTCGGTGATGGTCGAGAACGGTGAGTCCGGCTCCGGTGTCGCCGCGCCGGTCGTGCGTCAGGTCATGGATGCCTGGCTTCTGGATCAGGAGGGTCGATTGAAGGCCGAATATGCCGGTCCTATCAGTGCGGAGGCTACGGCCCGTGATGAATAATTTTGATCGCATGCTCTCCAGTGAGGATGTGATGCGTCGTCGTGCGACGCTGCTGCAACGTCTGCATATCGATGGCCCGCTGTTGATCCTGCTGCTGATTCTCGCCGCGGGCAGTCTGTTCGTGCTGTATTCGGCGAGCGGCAAGAGCTGGGATCTGCTGGGCAAACAAGCCACTTCGTTCGGCATCGGCCTGGTGTCGATGATCGTCATCGCCCAGTTCGAACCGCGGTTCATGGCCCGCTGGGTGCCGCTCGGTTATGTGGTCGGCGTGGTGCTGCTGATGGTGGTGGACATCATGGGCCACAACGCCATGGGCGCGACGCGCTGGATCAATATCCCCGGAGTGATTCGCTTCCAGCCCTCGGAGTTCATGAAGATCCTGATGCCGGCAACGATTGCCTGGTATCTGTCCAAGCGCACGCTGCCGCCGCAGCTCAAGCACGTCGGCATCAGCCTGATGCTGATCGGTGTGCCGTTCATTCTGATCGTGCGCCAGCCTGACCTCGGGACGTCGCTGCTGATTCTGGCCGGCGGCGCGTTCGTGCTGTTCATGGGCGGGCTGCGCTGGCGCTGGATCCTCAGCGTGCTGGCTGCGGCCGTGCCGGTGGCGATCGCCATGTGGTTCTTCATCATGCACGACTACCAGAAGCAGCGGATCCTCACGTTCCTCGACCCGGAAAGCGACCCGCTGGGCACTGGCTGGAACATCATCCAGTCGAAAGCCGCGATCGGTTCCGGCGGCGTGTTCGGCAAGGGCTGGCTGCTGGGCACCCAGTCGCACCTGGACTTTCTGCCGGAGAGCCATACCGACTTCATCATCGCCGTACTCGGCGAAGAGTTCGGTCTCGTGGGCATCTGCGCGCTGCTGCTGATCTATCTGTTGCTGATCGGTCGCGGCCTGGTGATCACCGCCCAGGCGCAGACGCTGTTCGGCAAATTGCTCGCCGGTGCGTTGACCATGACGTTTTTTGTTTATGTTTTCGTCAACATCGGTATGGTCAGTGGCCTGTTGCCGGTGGTGGGGGTGCCGTTGCCCTTCATTAGCTACGGAGGAACTTCGCTGGTGACACTGCTGTCAGCGTTTGGGGTTTTGATGTCGATTCATACGCATCGCAAGTGGATCGCACAGGTTTGAATAAGGTGAAGAGTTCAATGCAAGTCATGCGCAGCTGGGCGACTCGTTACGCGCCGTGGGTCGGCCTGGTCGGCATCCTTGGCAGCGCGCAGGAAGTGCTGGCCGGCGATTACGAAGGCTCGCCACAGGTGGCTGAATTCGTCGGCGAAATGACCCGCGACTACGGTTTTGCCGGCGAGCAACTGATGGCCGTGTTCCGCGAGGCCCAGCGCAAGCAGGCGATTCTCGACGCCATCTCCAAGCCCGCCGAGCGGGTCAAACAGTGGAAAGAATATCGCCCGATGTTCATCACCGACGCGCGCATCGCCCGTGGTGTGGACTTCTGGCGCCAGCACGAGGCCGTACTGGCCCGTGCCGAACAGGAATACGGCGTACCGGCACAAGTCATCGTGTCGATCATCGGCGTCGAGACCTTTTTCGGACGCAATACCGGCAATTACCGGGTGATAGATGCGTTGTCCACGCTCGGATTCGACTATCCTCCCCGTGCCGAATTTTTCCGCAAGGAATTGCGTGAGTTCCTGCTGCTGGCCCGTGAGGAACAGGTCGATCCATTGACCCTCAAGGGCTCGTACGCCGGGGCGATGGGCTTGCCGCAATTCATGCCGAGCAGCTTTCGCGCCTATGCGGTGGATTTTGACGGTGACGGTCACATCAATATATGGACCAATCCGGATGATGCGATCGGCAGCGTGGCCAGCTATTTCAAGCGTCACGGCTGGGTCGCCGGGGAACCGGTGGTGAGCCGCGCCGACGTGCGCGGCGAACAGGTCGACGAAGGTCTGACCACCGGCATCGAGCCGACGAAAACGGTTGGAGAGTTGCGGGCGCTGGGCTGGTCAAGTCATGATGCGCTGCGCGATGATATGCCGGTTACTGCATTTCGCCTCGAAGGCGACAACGGCCCTGAATACTGGATGGGCCTGAAGAATTTCTACGCGATCACGCGTTATAACCGCAGCGTGATGTACGCCATGGCCGTACATCAACTGTCTGAAGAGCTGGTAAAAGCACGGGGCGTCAAGTAATGCGGGCATTGCCTATCAATAAACCCCTGAAGCTGGTGGCATTCGCCGCGTTGGCGGTGCTGGTCGCCAGCTGTTCGACCAGCCGCGCGCCGACCCAGAAGACCCCGTCCACTGCGGTGCGTGCGCAGCCGGGACTGGACATCAACCGCGCGCACAAAGATGGCGCGCCGTGGTGGGATGTCGATGTTTCGCGCATCCCCGACGCCACGCCGACCCTGCACACCGGTCCTTACAAGGCCAACCCGTACACCGTGCTGGGCAAGACCTATTTCCCGTTGCAGGAATCCAAGACCTACGTCGCCTCGGGCACCGCTTCCTGGTACGGCACCAAGTTCCACGGGCAGAACACCGCCAACGGCGAAGTGTATGACCTGTACGGCATGAGTGCCGCCCACAAGACTCTGCCACTGCCCAGTTACGTGCGTGTGACCAACCTGGACAACAACCGGAGCGTGATCCTGCGGGTCAACGATCGCGGGCCGTTCTATTCGGACCGGATCATCGACTTGTCCTACGCAGCTGCGAAGAAGCTCGGTTATGCCGAAATCGGCACCGCGCGGGTCAAGGTCGAGGGTATCGATCCGCAGCAATGGTGGGCCGCCAAGGGCCGTCCGGCGCCGCTGATGCTCAACGAGCCGCAAGTCGCGCAGAATAGCGCCCCGGTGATCACGGCGTCGGCCGGTACCATCGAGCAGTGGACCCCGCCGCCGCAACAACATGCCTCTGACACTGTCCCTGTACAGATCAGCGCAAAAAAAAACGCTTCTGCACCAGCGTCTGGCCAGTATCTGCAGGTGGGCGCGTTCGCCAACCCGGACGCTGCAGAACTCCTGAGGTCGAAGCTCAGCGGGATGGTGAGCGCTCCGGTGTTCATCAGCTCGATCGTGCGCAATCAGCAGACCCTGCACCGGGTACGCCTGGGGCCGATCGGTTCGCCGGGTGAAATCGCCCAGGTGCAGAACAGTGTACGCCTGGCCAATCTCGGCTCGCCGAGCGTGGTCACCGAGTAAGAAACGTAGCACTTGATTGACGGTTCACTTGCGGTTTTGGGGGGTGGACCAGGTTGTTGGCTCGTCGAAGAACAAAAGCCCGGCAAGGGTGACTGGAGTGAGCAACTGAACACGCGATGGCCCGTTAGAAGGCTGTCTGAATAGTTTTGCCTTCGGGCAAGTTTCCATTAGCGATTTCGAGAGACGGATGAACATCACCACCTTTGCCAAACGCCTGTGTCTGCTAGTCCCGCTGCTCCTCTCGCCAGCCGCCTTCGCGGCCGAGATGATGCCGTCGCCACCTCAACTGGCTGCAAAAGCCTACGTGCTCATGGACGCCAGCAGCGGCAACGTGCTGGTGGAGAACAACGGTGACCAGCGTCTGCCGCCAGCCAGCCTGACCAAACTGATGACCGCGTACATCGCTACGCTGGAAATCCGTCGCGGCCAGATCGGTGAGAACGACCCGGTGACCGTCAGCGAAAACGCCTGGCGTACCGGCGGTTCGCGGATGTTCATCAAGGTCGGCTCGCAGGTGACCGTCAGCGACCTGCTGCACGGCATCATCATTCAGTCCGGCAACGACGCCAGCGTGGCGCTGTCCGAGCACATCGCCGGCAGCGAAGACGCGTTCGCCGATCTGATGAACAAGACGGTCGCCGATCTGGGCATGACCAACTCGCACTTCATGAACCCGACCGGTCTGCCGAACCCTGAGCACTACTCGTCGGCTCACGACATGGCGATCCTGGCCCGTGCGATCATCCACGAAGACCCGGCTCACTACGCGATCTACTCGCAGAAAGAGTTCTTCTGGAACGGCATCAAGCAGCCTAACCGCAACCTGCTGCTGTGGCGCGACAAGACCGTTGACGGTCTGAAAACCGGTCACACCGACGAAGCCGGCTACTGCATGGTGTCCTCGGCTGTACGTGACGGCCAGCGTCTGATTGCTGTGGTGTTCGGCACCAACAGCGAAGTGGCCCGCGCCGCAGAAACCCAGAAGCTGCTGACCTACGGCTTCCGCTTCTTCGAAACCCAGACCTTCTACCAGAAGGGTACCGAACTGGCTCAGGCCCCGGTGTGGAAAGGCACCACCAGCCAGGTCAAGGCCGGCCTGGCTGAGGACCTGACCATGACCCTGCCAAAAGGCCAGCTGAAAAAACTCGCTGCCAGCATGACCATGAACCCGCAACTGACCGCGCCAATCGCCAAGGGCGACGTGATCGGTAAAGTCGAAGTGAAACTGGACGACAAGGTGGTGCACAGCGCCGACCTGATCGCTCTGGACGCTGTCGAGGAGGGTGGTATCTTCCGCCGCATGTGGGATAGCATCCGTCTATTCTTCTACGGCTTGTTCAACTGATTTGTGTTGACCTGCATGGCCCCGCCCCGTTCCGGTGCGGGGCCATGTGCGTTACCACGGCTTGCGCTCTAGAGGCCGTTACGCCATGACCGATACCGAAGTAAAGGCGCCAAAGATCGAATTTCCGCAAACTGATTATCCGATTAAGGTGATCAGCGATACGGGCGTCGGCAACAAAGACAAGATCATCGACATCGTCAAGAAACACGCGACCATCAATGATGAGCGCATCGACGAGCGTCAAAGCAGCAACGGCAAGTACACCACCATCCAGTTGCACATCGTCGCGACAGACCAGGATCAGCTGTACAACATCAACAGCGAACTGCGGGCTTCCGGTTTCGTGCACATGGTGTTGTGATGCCGGGCAAGCTGGGCTTTCGCGAACTTGGCCAGATGGCTTACGAGCCGGTCTGGCATGCCATGCAACGCTTCACCAACGAACGCGGCAGCAATGCCGCCGACGAAATCTGGCTGGTCGAGCACCCTCCGGTGTTCACCCAGGGTCAGGCCGGCAAGGCCGAACACCTGCTGCTGCCGGGTGATATCCCGGTAGTACAGGTCGATCGCGGCGGGCAAGTGACTTATCATGGCCCGGGCCAGTTGGTCGCCTACCTGTTGCTGGATGTGCGCAAGCTGGGTTTCGGCGTACGTGATTTGGTCACGCGCATGGAACAGTGCCTGATCGAACTGCTGGCCAGCTACGGCGTCACCGCCGCCGCCAAGCCAGATGCTCCCGGCGTCTACGTCGACGGAGCGAAAATCGCGTCTCTGGGTTTGCGGATTCGCCACGGTTGCTCCTTTCATGGCCTGGCCTTGAACGTGGATATGAACCTGGAACCGTTTCGACGGATTAATCCCTGCGGCTATGCCGGGCTGGCGATGACCCAGCTGAGCGATCACGCAGGATCGATTGAATTTGCCGAGGTAAGTGCCCGGCTGCGCGCGCAGCTCGTCAAACACCTCGACTATGCTGAGCAGACGACCCTGACGGGCGGAATCGACTGATATGACTACTGATGCAGTGCAAACCATGATCCCGACGCTCGACGTGACCGAGCGCCCGGCCCCGCGTCCCAAGGTTGAAGCCGGCGTCAAGCTGCGCGGCGCCGAGAAGGTTGCACGCATCCCGGTAAAGATCATTCCGACCACCGAACTGCCGAAGAAACCCGACTGGATTCGCGTACGCATTCCGGTTTCGCCGGAAGTCGACCGGATCAAGAGCCTGCTGCGCAAACACAAATTGCACAGCGTCTGTGAAGAAGCGTCCTGCCCGAACCTGGGCGAGTGCTTCTCCGGCGGCACCGCGACCTTCATGATCATGGGTGATATCTGCACCCGTCGTTGCCCGTTCTGCGATGTTGGCCACGGTCGTCCGAAACCACTGGACGTCAACGAGCCGGAAAGCCTGGCCATCGCCATCGCCGATCTGAAACTCAAGTACGTGGTGATCACCTCGGTTGACCGCGATGACCTGCGTGACGGCGGTGCCCAGCACTTTGCCGACTGCATTCGCGAAATCCGCAAGCTGTCGCCGAATGTGCAACTGGAAACCCTGGTTCCGGACTACCGTGGCCGCATGGACATCGCCCTGGAAATCACTGCCGCCGAGCCGCCGGATGTGTTCAACCATAACCTGGAAACCGTGCCGCGCCTGTACAAGGCTGCGCGTCCGGGTTCGGACTACCAGTGGTCGTTGACCTTGCTGCAGCGTTTCAAGCAGATGATGCCGCACATTCCGACCAAATCCGGCCTGATGCTGGGTCTGGGCGAGACCGACGACGAAGTCATCGAAGTGATGAAGCGCATGCGTGAACACGACATCGACATGCTGACGCTGGGCCAGTACCTGCAACCGTCCCGCAGCCACTTGCCGGTGCAGCGTTTCGTGCACCCGGACACCTTCGCCTGGTTCGCCGAAGAAGGCTACAAGATGGGCTTCAAGAACGTCGCTTCCGGTCCGCTGGTACGTTCCTCGTATCACGCCGACGAGCAGGCGAAACTGGTCAAGGCCGAGCTGCTCGGTTCCTGATCCGGCGCTGAGCGCTTTGCGAAAATACCCGCCTCGGCGGGTATTTTTGTTTGCGCCTGCCGCGCACTCTTTTGTTTGTCTTTGTACCTGACTACTGTGTGTGCATGAGTTCACAGGGAGACCATGGATGACCGTTCGACCGACCCACAGCCTTTTTCCGCATAAACCCGTACCGGCGCTGCCATCCGAAGGGCTGATCGGCGTGATTGCCCCCGCCGGCCCCGGCGCGCTGAACACGCAAAAGGCTGTGCAGTGGATGCGCACCCGCGGTTATGCGCTGAAGGTGTTCCCCGGTGTTTACGAGAAGGATGGCTATCTGGCCGGCAGCGATGACGTACGCCTCCATGACCTGCACGCGGCATTCGCCGACTCAGAAGTCGACGCGATCATCTGCCTGCGTGGCGGCTACGGTACGCCGCGCTTGCTGGACAGGATCGATTACGACCTGCTGAGTCGTCACGCCAAGCCGTTTGTCGGCTACAGCGACATCACCGCGCTGCATCTGGCAATCAGTCGCTACGCCGGGTTCGTGACCTTCCACGGCCCGCTGCTCAACGCCGATCTGTTGGGCGACAAGGAACCACCGACCGTCACCTCATTCTTCGCTATGCTGCGCGGTCAGTTGAAGGCGGGCAGTGTGCTGAGCCATCCAGTGGCTTATCCGTTGACCACGGTCGAACCGGGCATCGCTCACGGGCGCTTGCTCGGCGGCAATCTGGCGATGATTGCCTCGACGCTGGGGACGCCTTATGAAATCGACGTGGAAGGGGTGATTTTGCTGATCGAGGACGTCAACGAGCCGCTGTATCGCATCGACCGTTTGCTCACGCAGATGCGTCTGGCCGGCAAACTGGCCCGATTGCGCGGGGTGCTGGTCGGTGATGTGGCCGGGGTCGATATCGATGCGTTGAACCGTCTGCTCAAGCAGACGTTCGAGCCGTTGCGGATTCCGGTGCTGTCGGGGTGGCGCAGCGGGCATTGTGATCCGAACCTGACGCTGCCGATGGGGGCGCTGGTTCGCTTGGATGCAGGGAAGAAGGAGTTGATGCTGGAGCAGGATGTGGTCACCCGATAATGCTCGGGTGACGCAAAAAGATCGCAGCGTTCGGCAGCTCCTGTATGGGATTGATACATACCCTGTAGGAGCTGCCGAAGGCTGCGATCTTTTGATTTTGCTTTATTGAGTACGCAGGCTCTCAAGCAACTTATGCGTCGGGTACCCGTCCGCGGGCCAGCCAAACGCCTGCTGGGCACTGCGGATCGCCTTGCGCGTATTGGCGCCGATGATCCCGTCAGCCGTGCCTGCATCGTAATTGCGTGCGCTCAGCAGGGTCTGCAATTCGATACGCTCGGTACGGCTCAGTGGCAGGTCATCTTTCGGCCACGTGCCGTTGATCAGGCCAGCGCCATTGAAGCGCTCGGACAACAGGCTCACCGCCAGTGCATAGGACGACGAGTTGTTGTATTTGAGGATCGCCCGGAAGTTGTCGAGGATCAGAAACGCCGGGCCACGATAACCGGCTGGTAGCAGCAGGGCGGCGGACAATTGTTCCGAGCCGGCCGGTGCCTGACTGCCATTGGGCAGGCTCACGCCCAGTTGACGCCATTCGGCGACAGTTTTGCGAATCGCGCCATCGGCCAGGGTGTAGTTGAAGCTGCTCGGCAATTGCACTTCGAAGCCCCACGGTTGACCACGCTGCCAGCCGGAGCTTTGCAGGTAGTGCGCGGTAGAGGCCAGAGCATCGGCCGGGCTGCCCCAGATGTCGCGGCGACCGTCACCGTCGAAATCCACCGCGTGGGTATTGTAGGTGGTCGGAATGAACTGGGTCTGGCCCATCGCACCGGCCCACGAGCCCAACATCTTCTCTGGGGTGATATCGCCCTGTTGCAGGATCTGCAGCGCCGCAATCAGTTGCGCATGGGCAAAGCCCGGACGACGACCTTCGTAGGCCAGGGTCGCCAGCGAGTTGATCACTGACTTGGTGCCCTGGAACTGGCCGAAATTGCTTTCCATGCCCCACACCGACACCAGTGCCTGACGATCGACGCCATATCGCTGTTCGATGCTTTGCAGGATGTCGGCGTACTGACTGATCAGCGCCTGGCCCTTGCGCACTCGCAGTGGCGAGAGGGCGCCGTCGAGGTATTCCCACACCGGACGTGAGAACTCCGGCTGGCTGCGGTCGGCCTTGATCACGCTGGCATCGAAGCTGACATTGGCAAACGCGCGATCAAACAGCTCGGCGCGGATCCCGGCCGCCAGGGCATCCTTGCGGAAACCGGCCTGCCATTCGGCAAAGGTCTGGGTGGGCTGAAGATCAAGAGGGTCGGCGGACGGCACTACCGGCGGGATGATTGCCGGGGCTGTTGCGACAGGGGCGGCTTGGAGAGGTTGCGCATCGGCGGCGGTAGGTTTTTCCGCGCAGGCGACAAGCAGAATGAAGCTGGAGGCAGCGATCAGTTGGCGAACGGGCCAACGACGGGAAAGACGAAAGGGCATGCACGGTTCCAGGGGATACGATTCAGGTACAGACCTTAACATGACCGGGGGGTACTGCGCTTCAGGCAGCCAGAAAGTAAGAAGCCTCCCAGCTGTCAGACTGGAAGGCTTCGCGGCGGTAGCTGCCTTTGCCCTTGGACGGTCGTTCCTGGCGGCTGCGGAACAGGGGTTGGGCGACGATGGATTTGGCCTTGTTCGGGCCATGTTTTGATGGCTTTTTGCTCATGAGGGTTCTCTCGATTGAGTGGTTTTGCGGGGGAAATAATCTGCCGATGTTGGACGCCTGTCCAGTCCCTGATAGGTAGGAATGTTCTGACGCTTTCGCGAGCAGACTCGCTCCCACATTTGAATGCGTTTCAATGTGGGAGCGAGCCTGCTCGCGAAGAGTCGTTTGCGGTATGACAGATTATTCGGCGGGCAGCGAAAGGCGTTGGCCCGCCATCAACAACGCCAATCGGCTCAGGCTCATCCATGGCGAGCCGGCGGCCTGACCCTTGATCTGCGCATCGATGCGCTGGGCTTCAAGCAGCAACTGCGCCCAGCGTGGCGCCGAGTAGCGTTGCAGGGCTTTGCTCATCAGCGGTTTGCGTTTGTCCCAGACCGGCGGTTTCGCCTGACTGAAGCACTTGTCCAGCGGTGTGCCCTGGCTGTACTGCAGCGAGATATTGGCCAGCAGGCGCAACTCCCGTGCCAGAGCCCAGAGAATCACCGGTGGCTCGACGCCTTCACCGCGCAGGCCTTCGAGCATGCGCAAGGCGTGGGCCGGTTCGCCGTTGAGTACGGCATCGGTCAGGCCGAACACGTCGAAGCGCGCACTGTCGGCCACCGCGGCCTGCACGGTTTCGACGGTGATCTGCCCACCTTCGGCCATCAGCTTGAGCTTTTCGATTTCCTGCGCGGCGGCGAGCAGGTTGCCCTCCACGCGTGCGGCAATCAGTTCGACCGCATCCTGACTGGCCGATAACCCGGCCTGGGAGAGGCGCTGACGAATCCAGCTCGGCAGCTGATTGGCATCCACCGGCCAGATCTGAATGAACTGGGTCTGCTGACCTTCGACCAGCGCCTTGCCCCACTTGGTCTTCTGCGCACTGCCGTCGAGCTTGGGCAAGCTGATCAGCAGCACGGTGTCTTCGGCGGGGCGTGAGCAGTATTCGATCAGTGCGGCAGCGCCCTTGTCACCGGGCTTGCCCGAAGGCAGGCGCAGTTCCAGCAGACGTTTTTCGGCGAACAACGACATGCTGGCGCCGGCCTGCAACAAGGTACCCCAATCGAAATTGGCGTCGGCGGCGAACACCTGGCGTTCGTCGAAACCTTGCTGGCGGGCAGCACTGCGGATGGCGTCGGCGGCTTCCTGACACAACAGCGGGTCATCGCCGCTGATGATATAGACGGGCGCGAGCGCGCCTTGCAGGTGTTTGCCGAGTTGAGCGGGAGCGAGCTTCATAAGAGAGGGCGAACGGGGCGCCTGAGCGCCCCGTACGTCTTACTGCTGCGGCAGTTCGAGCGGCGACTGACGCGGTGTTTCCGCTTCAGCCTTCTGTGCCGCCTTCAGTGCATCGGCTTCGGCCCGGGCACGGTCGTTGGCCGCTTGCTGCAATTGCTGCAGTTGGCCCGGCGTCAGCTGTTGCAGGCGCAGCATCATGCGCTGAACCAATTCGCGACGGGTTTCGCGACGGGCGTCGTTGGCTTCCTGATCGGAGCCGACGAGGTTGTTGCCGTCGTGAATGAACACTTTCTGCACTTCGAGCTTGTCGCTCAGCAGGTTCAGGTTATGTTCGCCAACAATGTCATAGTTCAGCACGGTGCTGACCTGGTATTCGCCCGTACGGCCGGCCCCGGCGTAGCTGAGGATACGCTGGCTCTCCTGCTCGTCAGCCAGGTACAGCTTGTACGGTGCACCGTTGTAAACCTTGACGCCGCTGGACTCCAGCACCTGACGCAGTTGGGTGACGGTCTCGCCATAAGCGTTGCGGGCGCTCAGGTCGAGCTCCTTGATCGTCAGTTCATTGGTGCCGGTACCACGCAGCTGGAAACCGCAGGCGCTCAGCAGAACGGCGAGGCCCATCACCAGCAGATTGCGTTTGATCATTGTGTTGCTCCCCTTGAAACCATGTGGGCCGACCCTGCGGCCCGAAAGGTTTTACAGTGCGCCAGGCGAACCTGGCGCCCAATCCAATTTAGCTGGCGACGATGTTGACCAGTTTCCCTGGTACAACGATCACTTTGCGAATGGTCAGACCGTCGACGAAACGCAGCACGTTTTCGTTGGCACGGGCAGCCGCTTCGACTTCTTCGCGGGTGGCGCTGGCCGGCATTTCGATCTGGCCACGCAGCTTGCCGTTCACTTGAATGACCAGTTGCAGGCTGTCCTGTACCAGTGCGTTTTCATCGACCGCAGGCCAGCCCGCATCGATCACCGGGGCAGCATGGCCCAGTTGCTTCCACAGCTCATGGCTGATGTGCGGCGTGATCGGAGCCAGCAGCAGCGTCACGGCTTCCAGGCCTTCGTGAATCAGCGCGCGGTCCTGTTCGGTGCCTTGCGCGGCTTTTTCCAGCACGTTCATCAGCGTCATCACCTGAGCGATGGCGGTGTTGAATTTGTGGTTCTGGCCGACGTCGTGACTGGCCTGCTTGATGGCCAGGTGGATGGCGCGGCGCACGGCTTTCTGTTCGTCGTTGAGAGCGGCGAGATCCAGTTTCCCCGGCAGGCCCTGGGTGACGTGGGTCTGCGCCAGACGCCAGACGCGCTTGAGGAAACGGTGCGAGCCTTCAACGCCGGAGTCCGACCATTCGGCGCTCATGTCAGGCGGCGAGGCGAACATCATGAACAGGCGGCAGGTGTCGGCGCCGAACTGGTCGATCATCGACTGGGGGTCGACGCCGTTGTTCTTCGACTTGGCCATTTTCTCGGTGCCACCGATTTCCACCGGCAAGCCGTCGGATTTCAGTTTGGCGCTGATGACCTTGGCTTTGCTGTCGCGCTCCAGTTCCACATCCGCCGGGTTGAACCAGGTGTAGGCACCGTTGGCTTCGCGACGATAGTAAGTCTCGGCGATTACCATGCCCTGGGTCAGCAGGTTCTTGAACGGCTCGTTGGAGCTCACCAGACCTTCGTCACGCATCAGCTTGTGGAAGAAGCGCGCGTACAGCAGGTGAAGAATGGCGTGTTCGATACCGCCGATGTACTGATCCACCGGCAACCAGTGGTCGGCCGCGGATTTTTCCACCAGACCGCCTTCAAAGTGCGGCGAGGCGTAACGGGCGTAGTACCACGAGGACTCGACGAAGGTGTCCATGGTGTCGGTTTCACGCTTGGCAGGCTGGCCGCATTTCGGGCAGCTGCACTCGTAGAATTCCGGCATGCGCGCCAGTGGCGAACCGGCGCCGTCCGGCACCACGTCTTCCGGCAGGACCACCGGCAATTGGTCCTCCGGCACCGGTACGTCGCCACAGGCGGCGCAGTGGATGATCGGGATCGGGCAGCCCCAATAGCGCTGACGGCTGATGCCCCAGTCGCGCAGGCGGAACTGGGTGCGCGAGGCGCCGAGGTTTTTCTTGATCAGGGCGACTTCCATGGCGTCGAAGGCGCCGGTGAAGTCCAGGCCGTCGAACTCGCCGGAGTTGATCAGCGTGCCGTGCTCGCCGTAGGCGTCCTGCCACGGCGCCGGGTTGGTGTCGCCGGAGCTGGTGCGCACCACCGATTTGACCGGCAGGTTGTACTTGTGGGCGAATTCGAAATCGCGCTCGTCGTGCGCCGGCACCGCCATCACGGCGCCGTCGCCGTAATGCATCAACACGTAGTTGGCGACCCATACCGGGAGTTTTTCACCGGTCAGCGGGTGCTCGACGAACAGGCCGGTCGGCAGGCCTTTCTTCTCTTGAGTGGCGACGTCGGCTTCAGCGACGCTGCCGCCCTTGCATTCAGCGATGAACGCTTGCAGCTCAGGGTTGTTCTGCGCGGCCTGGGTGGCCAGCGGGTGCTCGGCGGCCACGGCAACGTAAGTTGCGCCCATCAGGGTGTCCGGACGGGTAGTGAAGACCTTGAGGGTGCCTGCTTCGCCGATCGAGTCGACGTTGTAAGGGAACTGCACTTCCATGCCGCGGGATTTGCCGATCCAGTTGCGCTGCATGGTCTTGACCTGTTCCGGCCAGCCCGTCAGTTCGTCGAGGCTCTCCAGCAGCTCATCCGCGTAGGCGGTGATCTTGAAGTAGTACATCGGGATTTCGCGCTTTTCGATCAGCGCGCCGGAGCGCCAGCCACGACCGTCGATCACCTGTTCGTTGGCCAGCACGGTCTGGTCGACCGGGTCCCAGTTCACGGTGCCGTTCTTGCGGTAGATCACGCCTTTTTCGAACAGGCGAGTGAACAGCCATTGTTCCCAGCGGTAGTAATCGGGCTTGCAGGTGGTCACTTCACGGGACCAGTCCACCGCCAGGCCCAGGCTGCGCAGCTGGGATTTCATGTAGGCGATGTTTTCGTAGGTCCACTTGGCGGGCGCCACGTTGTTCTTCATCGCGGCGTTTTCCGCCGGCATGCCGAAGGCGTCCCAACCCATCGGTTGCAGAACGTTCTTGCCTTGCATGCGCTGGTAGCGGGAGATCACGTCGCCGATGGTGTAGTTGCGCACGTGCCCCATGTGTAGCTTGCCGCTGGGGTAAGGGAACATCGACAGGCAGTAGTAGGTTTCCTTGCCTGGCTGTTCACTGACTTCAAAGGACTTTTGCTCGTCCCAGAACGACTGGGCGGCGGCTTCGATTTCACGGGGCTGATATTGTTCGTGCATGGCTACTTTTGTACTGGATAGGGGTGGCCTAATCCTCTTCAACGCGCCCTCCGGGGGATGCTCCGGACAGGCTGGAAGTGGAATGACAGGAAGCGCCGTAGCATACATGACCGCGCTTGGCCTAGGGAAACCCTGATTACAGCTGTCTGGCCCCCGAAAACCGTGGCGAGGGCCGTTGGTCGCGGCGTTCAGCCGGTTTGTGCAGCGAAGCTAAGCTCTTATTGGGGAGTGAGTCTTATCATCAATGAGGTGAGGGATGGTGGAGCAACGGCAAAAAAACGTGACGAAACCCGAGTTGTACGAACGGTTGATGGATCGTCTGGGCATGGCGCTCGACGCTGCCAAAACCGCTGGCCGGCTGCGCGATGAGCGCCCCGTGGAACTGGAATTGCGTGGCTTGAGCCCCGCCGAGTTCAAACTGGTCAAGGCCTATCTGGATCGCAGTGAGCGTGAAGCGCATGGATACCTGTCGCAGGCAGTGAAACAGCTCGATACAGCACATTCAGCCAAGGTCATCTGGCTCAAGGACAAGGCGCCCGGCAGAGACACCGTCAAGGTTCGTTCTGTACAGGCCAAGTAAACGCATGGCAGGTCAGATAACGGATCTTTTCCAACAGGATCCTGCCTATCGGTTGTAACGCATCATTAACACTCTTAGGCTTCGGGCATCTCTGGAGATGCCCCGATGCCTTTTCGTTACTTCATCAAACAACTTCTGTTGCCGCCCGGCATTCTTTTGCTGCTGTTGCTGGTCGCCTGGTGGCTGCGCCGCTCACGGCCGCGACTGGCCGGCTTGTGTTTTGCCATTGGGCTGGGTGGCTTCTGGCTGATGAGCCTGCCGGTGGTCGTGCAGTCGGGCGCCAAGGCACTGGAACGTGAGCCGCCGCTGCCCCGTGATGCCTGGTCAATCCTGGCGCAGCGGGCCGATGCCATCGTGGTGCTGGGTTCCGGGCGCGAGCGCGGTGATCTGGCTTGGGGTGAGGATCAGCCAACCGGCGTGGGGCTGGAGCGTCAGCGCTATGCGGCGCGACTGGCCAAGGCCTCCGGGTTGCCGATTCTGACCAGCGGTGGCCTGCATTACGGCACGCCGCCGACCGAGGCGAAGTTAATGGCCGATTCGCTGCGCGATGACTTTGGCGTGACCACGCGCTGGCAGGAAGGCGAGAGTCGCACAACCTGGGAAAATGCCAAATTCAGCGCCGACATCTTGTTGCCTCAAGGCATAAAACGCGTGGTCGTCGTCACCCAGGCCTGGCATATGCCGCGCGCCGTGTGGTGTTTTCAGCAGGCAGGATTTGAAGTGGTGCCGGCGCCCGTAGGGTTTCTCGGGACCGATAATGCGCGACCGTTTGGTGGCTGGCTGCCGGAGTTCAAATCGATCTGGCAGAGCGGGCAGTTGCTGAATGAGGCGGTAGGGCAGGTGGGGTATTCGCTGTTTTACCGCTAAGAGCACTGTTTTGAGAGGACTTCTGTGGCGAGGGGATTTATCCCCGATGGGTGGCGAAGCCGCCCCAAAACAAAACCTGCATCTCGGCCTTTCAGGTAAAACGAGTGCAATGGATTTGCGATGACTGCGTCATCGATCGGGGATAAATCCCCTCACCACAGTGTTCATGGATTGCTTTTAAAGGGTTTTCGACATCCGGCTCGCCATCAGCGCCCAGCCAAACAGCAGCACACAGATGATGATCAGCGGCCACGAGCGCCATTGCAGGTACGGCGTCAGGTTGTGCATCGGCACCACTTCGCCATACAGAATGCCCTGCTCGAACTGCGGGATCTGCTCGGTGATCTGCCCGAACGGGTTGATCAGTCCGGTCACGCCATTGTTCGTAGCACGGATCATCCAGCGGCCCGCTTCAAGTGCGCGCATCTGCGCCATTTGCAGGTGCTGCAACGGGCCAATCGAGGTGCCGAACCAGGTGTCGTTGCTGATCGTCAGCAGCAGATCGCTGCGTGCCGAGAGACCTGCAGCGAACTCCGGGTACACCACTTCGTAGCAGATGAATGGTGCGATCTGATAACCCTTGGCCTGCAGCAGCGGCTGATCCGCCGGACCGCGAGCGAAGTCGGACATCGGCAAATCAAAGAACGCGATCAACCCGCGCAGCAGATCCTGCAACGGTACGTATTCGCCGAACGGCACCAGTTTCTGCTTGAGGTAGGTGCCATCGCCTTCGCCGACCACGGTAATGCCATTGAAGAAGCGTTTTTCGTGACGAACCGTCTCGCGGATCGGTACGCCGGTGATCAACGCCGATTTACGCTCGGCGGCGAAGTTACCCATCATGTTCAGGTAGCCTTCGGCGGACTCCTTGAGCACCGGCACCGCGGTTTCCGGCCAGATCAGCAGGTCCACCGGTTTGGAGCGGAAACTCAGGTCGCGGTACAGCGCCAGTTGCGCATTGAGCTGCGCCGGGTCCCACTTCATGCTTTGTTCGACGTTGCCCTGAATCGCGGCAACGCTCAGGGCCGGACCGGACGGACTGGTCCAGGCGTGGCCCTTGAGCGCAATGCCCGCCACCCATGGCCCGACCAGCAACACCAGGCCAGCCGCGATAAAGCCCTTGCGACCGGATTGCAACAAGCGGGGCGCGTTGTAGATCAGCGCTGCAGTCAGCGCCAGAACGAACGATACCAGCCACATGCCGCCGACCGGCGCGAGCCCGGCCAACGGGCCGTCGAGCTGACTGTAGCCGGAGTAGAGCCACGGGAAACCGGTGAGGAACCAGCCGCGAAAGGCTTCCTGGCCGACCCACAGTGCGGCAAACGCCAGCGCATCGGCCAGCGGTGCTTCATTGCGGCGCAACCAGCGCGCCCAGACCCAGGCGGGCAGGGCGAAGAAAAACGCGATCGCTGCGGTGAACAGCAGCATCAGGAACCCGGCCAGCAACACCGATGCACCACCGAAATGGTGGATGCTGTAGTAGATCCAGCTGGTGCCGGCACCGAACAGTCCGAAACCGAAGCACCAGCCACGGCCCAGCGCCTGACGCGGTTTCAGCTCACGCAGGCCGGCGTAGAACAGGCCGACCGCGAGCAAAGCCAGTGGCCAGATGTTGAACGGGGCCAGGGCGAAGGTGGTGATTGCACCGGCCGCCACGGCCAGCAGGTTACCGGGCCAGCCGGGGCGGGTTGTCCAGCGCAGGGGGTATGTCATCAGCTATTTCCTGTATCGCGCCGGGTCTGCTGTTACGCAGGGCAAGGCGCGAGGAGTGAAGTTTGGTTTTTCAAATGAACGACGAGCAACGCAGCCCTGCGTAACAGCAGGCCCGGCCCTCCGGGTTACGCCTGAAAGCGGGCCATGCTGCGTTGCAGTCCTTGGAAAGGGAATGCCATTCCCTGCGGACTGCGCCTTGCCTGGCCCGCTTTCAGGCGCAACGCGATACAGGAAATAGCTGATGACATACCCCAATCCTTAGATTTAACGAGCGATTGGCGTCAGTCGCAGCAAATGAATGCGACGGCTGTCGGCATTCAGGATGCGGAAACGATAGGCGCCGATTTCAGTGATTTCGTTACGTTTTGGCAAGTGCCCGAACGCGCTCATCACCAGACCGCCGACCGTGTCGAACTCGTCGTCGGAGAATTCGCTGTCGAAAAACTCGTTGAAGTTCTCGATCGGCGTCAGGGCCTTGATCAGGAAGTCACCGCTGGGCAGCGGCTTGATGTAGCTGTCTTCTTCGACGTCGTGCTCGTCTTCGATGTCGCCGACGATCTGCTCCAGCACGTCTTCGATCGTCACCAGACCGGCCACGCCGCCGTATTCGTCAATGACGATAGCCATGTGGTTGTGATTGGCGCGGAATTCACGCAGTAACACGTTCAGACGCTTGGACTCCGGCACGAAGGTGGCCGGGCGCAGCAGGTCCTTGATGTTGAAGCTGTCGCCGTTCTCCTTGAGGATCAGCGGCAGCAGGTCCTTGGCCAGCAGCACGCCCATCACGTCGTCATGGCTTTCGCCAATGACCGGGTAGCGCGAGTGCGCCGAGTCGACCACGGCCGGGAGGAATTCACGGGGTGTCTGGTTCGCCTTGATGCTGATCATCTGCGAGCGCGGGACCATGATGTCGCGTACTTGCAGGTCAGCCACCTGAATGGCGCCTTCGACGATGGCCAGCGCTTCGCTGTCCAGCAGTTTGTTCTGATGTGCATCACGCAGCAGCTCAAGCAGCTCCTGACGGTTCTTCGGCTCGTGGGCAAAAGCCTGGGTCAGTTTACCCAGCCATGACTTCTGCCCGTTGCTCGATCGATCTTCGCTCATAGCGATTACTCTGAATCCTTTGTTGTAACGATAGGGGATGTTTCGGTTTCGTCGTCCGCGTACGGATCGGGATAGCCCAGTTCGGCAAGCAACTCGCGTTCCAGTGCTTCCATTTCTTCAGCTTCGTCGTCATCTATATGGTCGTAACCGAGCAGATGCAAGCAGCCGTGAATGACTAGATGTGCCCAATGGGCCTTGAGTTCCTTGCCTTGTTCGGCAGCTTCGCGCTCGACCACGGCCACGCAGATCACCAGATCGCCGAGCAGCGGGATGTCGAGGAATTCGTCCGGGACTTCCGCCGGGAACGACAGGACGTTGGTTGCGTAATCCTTGTGGCGCCAGGTGTGATTGAGTTCGCGGCCTTCTTCCTCGTCGACCAGGCGAATGGTCATTTCCGAGTCGGCGCTGCGCTGGCGCAGGGCCAGTTCGCACCATTGGCGGAACTCGGTTTCACTCGGGGCGCTCGCTTCGGTAGCGACTTGCAGATCCAGCTCAAGCATCGCGCGAGGTTTCCCTGGCGGCTTCGGCACGGGTCTCGAAGCGCTCGTAGGCCTCGACGATCCGCTGCACCAACGGGTGGCGCACGACGTCTTTGGGCTGGAAGTGGGTGAAGCTGATGCCCGGAACATCCTTGAGTACTTCGATCACATGATGCAGGCCGGACTTGGTGCCGCGCGGCAGGTCGACCTGGGTGATGTCACCGGTGATCACGGCGGTGGAGCCAAAGCCGATCCGGGTCAGGAACATTTTCATCTGCTCGACGGTGGTGTTCTGGCTTTCGTCGAGAATGATGAAGCTGTTGTTCAACGTACGACCGCGCATGTACGCCAGTGGCGCGACTTCGATCACCTGACGCTCGATCAGCTTGGCCACGTATTCGAAGCCGAGCATCTCGTAGAGTGCGTCATAGAGCGGGCGCAGGTACGGGTCGATCTTCTGCGCCAGGTCGCCGGGCAGGAAGCCGAGCTTTTCACCGGCTTCAACCGCCGGACGCACCAGCAGAATGCGGCGGATCTGCTCGCGTTCCAGGGCATCGACTGCGCAGGCCACCGCCAGATAGGTCTTGCCGGTACCGGCCGGGCCGATGCCGAAGTTGATGTCGTTGCCGAGGATTTCCTTCACGTAGCGCAGCTGATTCAAGCCACGGGGGCGAATCATGCCTTTCTTGGTGCGCAGGGCGACGGAAGCTTCAGCGGGAGCGTGATTGTCCAGTTCGACGACGGCCGATTCCTGGAGAAACAGGTGCACCATGTCCGGTGACAGCTCGGTACCCTTGGTTTCGCGGTACAGGCGGCGCAGCAGGTTTTCCGCAGACGTGGTGTGCTTGGGGTCGCCGATCAGTTCGAACTGGTTTCCGCGATTGCGGATCTCGATGGCCAGGCGCTGTTCGATCAAGCGCAGATGCTCGTCGAACTGCCCGCACAGATTGGCGAAGCGGCGAGCCTCAAAGGGCTCGAGGATAAAACGATGTGGTTCTATGGGTGCGTTCAAGGTCGTATTTAGCCGCCCTGGGGCAATTAAGATGAAACCAAGGATAACGCCAGTGGCGTGGGTGCGAAAGCTCTTAAATATCGATGCGAGTTTGGAGCGCCTTTCTGTGGCGGGTGGAGTTATCTGTGGCGAGGGGATTCATCCCCGATGGGCCGCGGAGCGGCCCCAAAACCAGAGCTCTTGGTATGGCAGATTCACCGCAACTTCAGCGTTGGGTCGGCTGCGCCAACCATCGGGGATAAATCCCCTCACCACAACAGTCCTACTACAGAAAGCGCGCGATGTTATTGGACCAGCGAGCCGCGCAGCGAATGCGGTTGCGCCGCGTCGATGTGCACGTCGGCGAACTGGCCGATCAGGGTCGGATTATCGCAGCGGAAGTTGACGATACGATTATTCTCGGTGCGCCCTTGCAGCTCGCCCGGGTCTTTCTTCGAATAGTCAGTAACCAGAATGCGCTGGATCGAACCGACCATTTGTCGGCTGATATCGAACCCTTGCTGATTCAAACGATGCTGCAAGGCATTCAAGCGTTCTTTCTTCAGTTCTTCCGGGGTGTCATCGGCCAGATCGGCCGCCGGCGTGCCCGGACGCTGGCTGTAGACGAACGAATAGGAGAAGTCGAAGCCGACATCGGCAATCAGCTTCATGGTCTGTTCGAAGTCTTTCTCGGTCTCGCCCGGGAAGCCGACGATGAAATCCGAACTGATGCAGATGCCCGGCACGGCGGCGCGCAGTTTGCGCAGTTTGGATTTGTATTCCAGCGCGGTGTGGTTGCGCTTCATTGCCGCGAGGATCCGGTCGGAACCCGACTGCACCGGCAAGTGCAGGTGTTTGACCAGTTCCGGCACTTCGGCGTGGGCCTGAATCAGGCTGTCGGAGAACTCCAGCGGGTGCGAAGTGGTGTAGCGAATGCGGTCGATGCCATCGACGGCGGCAACCACGCGGATCAGTTCGGCAAGATCGGCCAGACGCCCATCATGGGTCAGGCCGCGATAGCCGTTGACGTTCTGCCCCAACAGGGTCACTTCACGCACGCCATTTTCGGCGAGGTGGATGATCTCGGCGATCACGTCATCGAACGGCCGGCTGACTTCTTCACCACGGGTGTAAGGCACCACGCAGAACGTGCAGTATTTGCTGCAGCCTTCCATCACCGACACGTAGGCGCTCGGGCCATCGATGCGCGGCTCGGGCAAGTGGTCGAATTTCTCGATTTCCGGAAACGAGACGTCGACTTGCGGCAACTTGCTGCTGCGCGCGGCGTCGATCATTTCCGGCAGACGGTGCAAGGTCTGCGGGCCAAAGACCACGTCGACGTACGGGGCGCGATCACGGATCGCCGCACCTTCCTGGCTGGCCACGCAACCACCGACGGCGATCACCATGTCCGGGTTGGCCAGTTTCAGTTCGCGCCAGCGGCCGAGCTGCGAGTACACCCGATCCTGGGCGCGCTCGCGGATCGAACAGGTGTTGAGCAGAATCACGTCGGCATCTTCAGCGCGCGCGGTGACTTCCAGGGCCTGGTGTTCGCCCAGCAGATCAACCATGCGCGAGCTGTCGTACTCGTTCATCTGGCAACCGTGGGTTTCGATGTAAAGCTTCTTGGCCATGGAGTAGGGTCGTCACGTGATTCAAAGAACCCGGCATTATAGGGAACAAGCCCTCAGGTTCCTACCGCTGCGCGTCCGGTGGCTATGCTATAGTTTGCGCCCTCATTTTTATCCCCGATGTTATCCCCCCGCCATGACCAAACGCGAAGCTCCAATCTATAAGGTGATTTTCCTCAACCAGGGCCAGGTGTTCGAAATGTACGCCAAGCAGATCTATCAAAGTGATTTGTGGGGTTTTCTGGAAGTGGAAGAGTTCGTCTTTGGCGAGCGCACGCAAGTGGTGGTCGATCCGAGCGAAGAGAAGCTCAAGGCGCAGTTCGAAGGCGTGGTGCGCAGCTTTGTGCCGATGCATTCGATCGTGCGCATCGACGAGGTGGAACGTCTGGGCACCCCGAAAATCAGCGAAGCCCGCGGCGCGGTCGGCAATGTGATGCCGTTTCCGATGCCGATGCCTGAGAAGTAAGCCCGGATCTGGATTTGAAATGATTTGTGGCGAGGGGATTTATCCCCGATCGACTGCGAAGCAGTCGCAAGTCCATTCAGCAAGGTATGTCAGAAGGAACTTGATTGCAGGGTTTTGGGGCTGCTACGCAACCCATCGGGGATAAATCCCCTCGCCACAAAAGGTCTTATGGCAATGGCGAGAACGGCGTGCGCCCATCGGCGTTCTGCAGTTCCATCAGGTATTTACGGAAAATTTGCCCCAGCACCTGGGTCGCGGTTTCGAGGTCTTCGCGGGACATTTTTTCGGAGACTTCGTCAGCGGTGTCCAGCGCATCTTCGGCGCCGTTGACCGCGGCCATCTTCAGCACGATGTACGCCTGAATGTTATTGGCCTGCACGCCTTCGCCGTGGAAAAACATGGTGCCGAGCTTGAACTGCGCCTGAGCGTGGCCTTGCAACGAGGCCTTTTCGAAATAGCTCAGGGCTTGATTGAGATCGCGTGGCGCATTCTTGCCGTCGTAGTAGAACTCACCCAACTCGTATTGCGCTTGTGCATCCCCTTCGTCCGCCGCTTTCTGGCAGGCGGCCAGTGCCTGCGTGACGTCTTGCGGCTGGGTATTGAGGGTGCAACGACCCATCGCCGGGATCAACAACGAGTTGCCGCCTGCTTGTGCATGCGCGAGCAGGGGCTGAAGGAGCAACAGGCAGCCCAAGGCAAGGGTGCGGCCGGTGCGGTTCATGGGAATCGACTTACCTCTGAAGGGCACGCGGACCCATCGAGGGATCCAATAAGCGCGCATTATGAAATAAGCAGGGCCAACCTTACAAAGTCTTTACTCGTTTTTCTGCTGCGCGGGGAATATATCGCCCACTTTATTGCCGATTTTTAGCAGAGGCGTGGGAAAAACGGCTTGGGTGTAGGTAAAAGCTGACGCTGGCGATGGCCAACGTCAGCGGCACGGCGATTACTTCAGTGCGGCGAAGGCGCGCTCGGCTGCGTCCAGAGTGATTTTCAGCTCGGCTTCGCCGTGGGCGATCGAGGTGAAACCGGCTTCGAAGGCGCTCGGTGCGAGGTACACGCCGCCTTCCAGCATCAGGTGGAAGAAGCGACCGAACAATGCCGCGTCGCTGGCCATCACGTCTTCAAAAGTGACGATGTCGTCGGCACCGCTGAAGTACAGGCCGAACATGCCACCCGCTTGCGTGGTGACGAACGGAATGCCCGCCGCATCGGCGCGTTGTTGCAGGCCATCGAGCAGGCGCGTGGTGTAATCGGTCAACTCGGCGTGGAAGCCCGGACGGCTGATCAGGCGCAGGGTGGTCAAACCGGCAGCCATTGCCAGCGGGTTGCCCGACAGGGTGCCGGCCTGATAAACCGGGCCCAGCGGCGCAATGCGCTGCATGATTTCGCGCTTGCCGCCGAAGCAGCCGACCGGCATGCCGCCACCGATGATCTTGCCGAACGTGGTCAGATCCGGGGTTACGCCGTAGTACGCCTGAGCGCCACCGAGGGCCACCCGGAAACCGGTCATCACTTCGTCGAAAATCAGTACCACGCCATGCTTGTCGCACAGCGCACGCAGGCCTTCGAGGAAACCCGGCGCCGGCGGCACGCAATTCATATTGCCCGCCACTGGCTCGACGATGATGCACGCCACGTCCTGACCGACTTCGGCGAGCATCTTCTCAACCGCGTCGATGTCGTTGAACGGCAGGGTCAAGGTGTGTTTTGCAAACGCTGCCGGTACACCGGCGGAGCTCGGCACGCCTTGAGTCAGTGCGCCGGAACCGGCCTTGACCAGCAGGCTGTCGGAGTGACCGTGGTAGCAGCCTTCGAACTTGATGATGCTGTCACGACCGGTGTAACCACGGGCCAGACGGATTGCGCTCATGGTCGCTTCGGTGCCGGAGCTGACCATGCGCACCATGTCCATCGACGGCACCAGCGAGCAGACCAGATCGGCCATTTCGGTTTCCATCGCGGTCGGCGCGCCGTAGGACAGGCCGTGCTGCAGTTGATTGCGCACCGCGTCGAGCACGTCCGGGTGGCTGTGGCCAAGGATCATCGGACCCCACGAACCGACGTAATCCACATAACGCTTGTCGTCTTCGTCAGTGACGTAGGCGCCTTCGGCGTGCTTGAAGAACAGCGGTGTGCCGCCCACGCTCTTGAACGCGCGCACCGGCGAGTTCACACCACCGGGAATGTGTTTCTGGGCATTGGCAAACAGGGTTTCGGAACGAGACATGTTCGGGCTCTCAAATCAGATTTTCAGAAGTTCGTTGAAGGCGCGGGCGCGGCGGGTCACTTCGGCGGTGCTCTGGGCACCGAACAAGCCGTGGACCACCGCCAGCAGGTCGACACCGTGGGCCACCAGCGGGGCGGCGTTGTCGAGGGTGATGCCGCCAATCGCACAGACCGGCAGATGCAGCTTGCGCTTGGCCTCGTCGAGCAGATCGAGGCTGCAGCTTGGCGCGCCGGGTTTGGTGCTGGAATTGAAGAAGCGACCGAAGGCGACATAACTCGCGCCTTCCTTGGCGGCCTGTTCAGCCAGTTCGAGCTGCGCATGGCAGGTCGACCCGATGATGGCTTTGGAGCCGAGCAAGGCGCGGGTCGGCGACAGCGGGCCGTCGGTCTGTCCCAGGTGCACGCCGACGTTCAGGCGCGCGGCCAGTTCGGCGTCATCGTTGATGATCAACTGCGTCTTGTAGCGTTCGCACAGGTCACGCAGGGCTTCGGCCTCGCGCAGGCGTCGGGCCTCGTCGCTGCTTTTGTCGCGGTATTGCAACAGGGTGACGCCGCCTTCCAGCGCCGCCTCCACGTACGACAGAAACTTGCCCGCCAGCAACTGGCTGTCGGTGATGGCGTACAGGCCACGTAGTTTCATCAGGCAGACCTCACGACGTTACGAGCAAAAATCCAGCGGCAGACGACGCGGCACGAACTGGCCTTTGCCCAGTTGTTCGGCATCGCGCAGGGTGCGCCAGGTGTAATCCAGTGCCGTGCGTACGGCGCTGGCGAGGTGTTCGCCCTGGGCCAGACGACCGGCGATAGCGCTGGCCAGGGTACAACCGGAACCGTGATAGCTGCCTGGCAGACGCTGGCAATAGAAGGTGTCACGCAGGCCGTCACGGCCGTACAGGCGATTGTGGATTTCAGTTTCGTCGCCGTGGCCGCCGGTGATCAGCAGGTTTTTGACGAACGGCAGGAGTTTTTCCGCGCACTCGTCTGCGGTGCCTTCGGGCAGTTCAGCGAGGATCCGCGCTTCGGGCAGGTTGGGGGTGGCAATGATCGACAGTGGCAGCAGACGCTCGCGCATCGCGTAACCGACTTCATCCTTGCCCAGGCGTCCGCCGCCGCCGGCACGCAGCACCGGGTCGCAGACCACCGGCAGGTGCGGGTGCGCAGAAAGCAGTTCGACCACGGTGTCGACCATTTCCAGCGAACCGAGCATGCCCAGTTTGACCGCTGCGACTTCGGAGTCGTTGAGCACGGCATTGGCCTGGGCCAGTACCCACTCACGGTCGAGGACGCGGAAGTCAGTGACGTTGACGGTGTCTTGCACGGTCAGGGCGGTGACGGCCGGAGCCGCGTGGCAACCCTGCGCGAGCAAGGCTTCGATATCTGCCTGCAAGCCGGCGCCACCACTGGGGTCGTGGCCGGAGAGACAGAGGACAACGGGGCGGGAGCTGTAGATATTCATGGTGCGCGAGCTTACCACCAAACCTGATTTTGGGGTTCAGTCCTGACGGTGTTTGGCTAGAGATTGTCTGACACATTGCGGCCATTAGTCGGGTAGCAATGGTGGCGAGGGGATTTATCCCCGATGCGCTGCGAAGCAGTCGCAAATCCATTTTACGAATCGTGTCTGAAAGAATCTGGTTGCATGGTTTTGGGCCGCTTCGCGACCCATCGGGGATAAATCCCCTCGCCACAGAGGTATGCACAACATGCGCCGTTGTAGCGAGTTGACCAACTCAACAGCTCTAGTCCGCAGCTTTGCTCTGAAACGCCCGTTCTAGAGCCTTTGCAGGAAAAATTTCGATGGTGCTCAATGGCCATCAACGGCTATGCTAGTCTGGATCCAAACCAATAACAGGTAATACCGGTTTTACGTCTACTCAAAGGGAATGGGGGGCTTCCTGACACAACCGGACGAGCCACGCTGGGGCTTCAATGCGCTATTTGCTGATATTGCTGTTCTGCTTGCCCCTTCTCGCAAGCGCCGTCGAGTTCGACGAAAATACCCAGAGCCTCCCGCTGGGCCGCTCCTTGCAGGTGTTCGAAGACCCGAGCGGTCAGGCGAACATCGCCGACGTTCGCGCTCAAGCGGCGGCGGGCAATTTCAAACCCCACGACAAAGCCACGCTCAATGCCGGTTACTCGCGCTCGGCGTTCTGGCTGAAGATCGACCTGCATTACCGTCCGAACAATCCGGCCGCACAACGCACCTGGCTGCTGGAGCTGGCGTATCCGCCGCTCGATCACCTCGACCTTTATATGGCCGATGCCAATGGCGACTACCGGCTGATCCGGCAAACCGGCGACGCTTTGCCGTTCGCCAGCCGCGAGATCCGGCAGAACAATTACCTGTTCGACCTGACCTTCGCCCCTGACCAACAAAAAACCGTGTACCTGCGTCTGGCCAGTGAAGGCTCGATCCAGGCCCCAGTGACGTTATGGTCGAGCACGGCTTACCTCGAAGACCAGCCGGTGCGCCTGTATGTGCTGGGGATTATTTATGGTGTGCTGCTGGGGATGCTGGTCTACAACCTGTTCATCTACCTGAGCGTGCGCGACACCAGCTACCTTTATTACATCTTCTACATCGCCTCGTTCGGCCTTTATCAACTGTCGGTGAACGGCGCGGCGGTCGAGTATTTCTGGCCGGACAATCCGTGGTGGGCCAACGCCGCCACGCCGTTTTTCATCGGTTGCGCCGGGCTGTTCGGCAGCCAGTTCGCCCGCAGTTTCCTGCAGACCAGAACCCACAGCCGCTGGCTCGACTATCTGCTGATCGCTTTGATTGCGTTCGGTGCGCTGGTGGTCGGGCTGTCGCTGATGACCAGCTATGCGCTGTCGTTGCGCCTGGCGACCCTGTTGGCGCTGGTGTTCACCGTGGTGATTTTCGCTGCCGGGATCCTCGCCTGGTGGCGCGGCTTGCGGGTGGCGCGTTACTTCATCATTGCCTGGTCGGCGTTTTTGCTCGGCGGTATCGTCAATACGCTGATGGTGCTCGGCTTGCTGCCAAACGTGTTCCTGACCATGTACGCCAGTCAGATCGGCTCGGCGATCGAAGTCGCGCTGCTGTCGCTGGCGCTGGCCGACCGCATCAACGCGATGCGCGAGCAACAGGCGCAGACCCTGTTCGATGCCGGGCAGAAACTCGAAGTGCTCAACCAGCAACTGGCGCACAGCAACAAGCTCAAGGATGAATTCCTCGCGACCCTGACCCACGAATTGCGCACGCCGATGAACGGCGTGATCGGTTCGCTGGAACTGATGCAGACCATCGAACTGGAGCCTGAACTGGAGCAATACCAGCAAACCGCCGCCGGTTCTGCGCGGGACATGATGCGCATGGTCAACGGCATCCTCACCCTCACCGAATTGCAGGCCGGCAAGCTCAAGGCGACGCCGGGCAGCTTCAGCCTGCGCGCGGTGGTCGAGGCCTTGCGCGTGCAGTTCGACGGCAACGCGGCGAGCAAGTCGCTGGACTTCAAGGTCGAGGTGCTGCCGACCCTGCCGGATCGCTTGCACGGCGACAGTGCAAAACTGGCGCAGTGCCTGGAGTGCCTGCTGGACAATGCGATCAAGTTCACCCGGGTCGGTGGTCTGGCGCTGCGGGTGACCGGCAAGCCGACGGCGGACAACCGCTTGGCGTTGTCGTTTGCGGTGATCGACACCGGCATCGGTTTCACCGATCTGGGCGAGGCGACGCTGTATCAGCGCTTCTTCCAGCTCGACGGTTCGATGACCCGCGAATACGGCGGCCTGGGCGTGGGGCTGGCGATCTGTCGGCAACTGGTGGAGTTGCTCGGCGGCAAGCTCACCCATCGTTCCGAACCCGGGCGTGGCAGCCGTTTTCAGCTGGACGTCGAATTCGAACTGCCGGCGGTCGAAGCGGTGCCGAACCCGGCTCCGCTGCAGGAGCGGATCCGTGCGCCGCAGGACTGCACGGTATTGCTGGTCGACGACAACAGCGTCAATCAACTGGTGATGCGCGGCATGCTGCTCAAGCTCGGTTTCCGCGTGCGCACGGCGGACAACGGCGCGGCGGCACTCGATTGCCTGCAACGGGAAAACTTCGATGCGGTGCTGATCGATTACCAGTTGCCCTCCCACGAAGGGGCGTCGCTGTGCTGCCAGATTCATGCGTTGCCCGGCTGCGCCAGTCTGCCGGTGTTCATGCTGGCGCAGGGCACGGATCGCGAGCATTGCGCGCCGGGTACGCGCATCGATTACCTGAACAAACCGGTGAAATTCGAAGACCTGCAAGCGGCGCTGGAGCGTCGGGTGCTCAGCGCGTAACAGGGTGAAAGCGCCGACAGTTCGGCGCATATGACACTTTGATCAGCCACGGGCCGGTGCTTAACTGAATCCCTTGGCTGACCAAAGGAGCCCCGTCATGAACCTGCATCAGTTCGCCGAAACCCACGAAGTCACCAACCAGCCACCGTCGCTGGACGGTGCCAACCTGTACCGCATCGACCTGCCATTGCAGGAGTGGTCGCGCCGCTTTGGCGCCGGTTGGGCCGAGTCGCGGATCGATGCCTACGGTGCGCTGGCCGGCGGACCGCTGATGACAGCCGGGTTCCTCGCCAATCAGAACAAACCGGTATTCGTCAGCCATGACCGGTACGGCCATCGCATTGATCTGGTGGAATTTCATCCGGCCTATCATGAGCTGATGCGCACCGCGATCGAACATGGCCTGACCTCGTCACCCTGGACTCATCCGCAGGACGGCGCGCATGTTGCCCGCGCCTCGATGACCTATCTGCACAGCCAGGCCGAGGCCGGTAGCGGCTGCCCGTTGACCATGACGTTCGCCAGCGTCCCGGCCCTGCGTTTGCAGCCGGATCTGGCCGGGCAGTGGCTGCCGAAAATCCTCGCTACCGAGTACGACCCGCGCAACGTCGGTATGGCGCACAAGGCCGGCGTGACCATCGGCATGGCGATGACCGAGAAACAGGGCGGCACCGATGTGCGGGCCAATACCACCAAGGCCTATCCGGTGGGCGCCAGTGGTCCGGGCCAGGCCTATGAACTGGTCGGGCACAAGTGGTTCTGCTCGGCGCCGATGTGCGATGCGTTTCTGACCCTGGCGCAAACCGACAAGGGACTGACCTGCTTCCTGCTGCCGCGCCATCGTCCGGACGACACGCGCAATCAGTTCTACATCCAGCGCCTGAAAAACAAACTCGGCAACCAGTCCAACGCCTCCAGTGAAGTGGAGTTTCGCGGCGCGCTGGCATGGATGGTCGGCGAGGAGGGGCGCGGCGTACCAACCATCATCGAGATGGTGGCGATGACCCGTTTCGATTGCATGGTCGGCTCCAGCTCGCTGATGCGTCAGGCGCTGACTCAGGCCAGCCACCACTGCGCGCATCGCAAGGTCGGCGGCAAATTGCTCAGCGAACAGCCGTTGATGCAGAACGTGCTGGCCGATCTGGCGCTGGAAAGCGAGGCCGCACTGGCGCTGAGCCTGCGCATGGGCAAGGCGCTGGATCATCTGGATGATCGTCACGAAGCGCAATTTGCCCGGCTGGTGACGGCGGTGGGCAAGTACTGGATCTGCAAACGCGCCCCCGGAATGATCAACGAGGCCGCCGAGTGCATGGGCGGCGCCGGGTATGTCGAGGAGAGCATTTTGCCGCGGCTGTATCGCGAAGCACCGGTCAACTCGACGTGGGAAGGCTCGGGCAACGTGCAGTGCCTCGACGTGCTGCGTGCACTGTCGAAAGAGCCGGGTGTGCTCGATGTGCTGTTCAGCGAGTTGGGCAACGGCCATGGCGACAAGCGTCTGGCCGCGCATATCCAGCAGTTGCAGGCGCAGTTCAAGGACACCAGCGATATTCAATACCGCGCGCGGCAACTGACTGAAGATATAGCGCTGGGGTTGCAAGCCAAGTTGTTGCTGGAGGCGGGGAATGCGGCGGTCAGTGATGCGTTTATTGCCAGTCGGCTGAGCGGTGGCGGCCGGGTCTATGGCGCATTGCCGCGGGGCCTGGACGTCGAAGCCATCGTCACCCGCTCAACCCCGCAGGGTTTCTGACCCCGGTCCCTCGAACACTGCAAAACCCTGTGGGAGCTGGCTTGCCAGCGATGGCGACCTGTCAGTCAACATTGATATCGAATGTGCCGGCCTCATCGCTGGCAAGCCAGCTCCCACTGGGATTCGCTTTGTTTGAAAGATTTGGGTACAGCCACAACGCCACTGTTCCCGTGAGGCCACGATGCAGGCAAGATGAAGCTCTGCAAGTCAGAACACAGGAAGCTGATCGTGACCGAAGCGTTTATTGTCGTTCAAACCGCCGAGCAAGCCGTGGATCGTCTGGCCGAGCTGCATGAGCGGGCCACCACTGCGCTGAACTCGGCGCTCAAGCGTTACCTCAAGGATCGCGTCGAGCCTGACGCCGAACAGCGTGCTCTGTTTCGTTATCCCGAACTGCGTCTGACCTACCTGTGTCAGGGCGAAGTCCCGCAGACCACCCGCGCCTACGCCAAGGTGCAACTGCCGGGCACTTACAGCGTCACCGTCACCCATCCTAAGGCGTTCCGCAAATACCTGCTGGAACAACTGGTGCCGTTGATGCACGACTTCACCGTGACCGTGGAAGTCGGCGTCAGCCAGCAGAACATTCCGTACCCGTACGTGGTCGAGCAGGGCGATGAGCTGGCCGGCTCCGGCGTCACCGCTGCGGTGCTGGCGCGGGTGTTTCCGAGTACCGACCTGTCCGCCGCCACCGATGGCATCGCCGACGGCCTCTATGACTGGGAAAACACCGATCCGCTACCACTGGCGCTGTTTGACGCCGCGCGCGTCGACTTCTCGCTGCGTCGCCTGGTGCACTACACCGGCAGTGACTGGCGCCATGTGCAGCCGTGGATTCTGCTGACCAACTACCATCGCTACGTCGACCAGTTCATCGTCCATGGCCTGGAGCAACTGCGCAACGACCCGCGTTTCGTGCGCATGGTCCTGCCGGGCAATGTGATCATCGAGAAGGGCATGGATCACGGCGAAGCCTCGGCGATTGCCGCTGGCGTGGTCTGGCACCGCTACCAGATGCCGGCCTATCACCTGATCGCCAACGACGGCCATGGCGTGACCCTGGTCAACATCGGCGTCGGCCCGTCCAACGCCAAGAACATCACCGACCACCTGGCGGTGCTGCGTCCGCATTGCTGGCTGATGATCGGCCACTGCGGCGGCCTGCGTCAGTCGCAGACCATCGGCGACTACGTGCTGGCACACGCCTACATGCGTCGTGACGGGATTCTCGATCGCGTGGTGCCACCGAACATTCCGATTCCGGCGCTGGCCGAAGTGCAGCTGGCGCTGCAACAAGCCGCAGCCAATATCACCGGCGAGAAGGGCGAGGAACTGAAAAAGCGTCTGCGCACCGGTACCGTGCTGACCTACGATGACCGTAACTGGGAATTGCGCTGGGCGCAGGAACGTCCGTTGATCAACCTGTCCCGCGCTGTGGCGGTGGACATGGAAAGCGGCACCATTGCCGCCCAGGGCTATCGCCTGCGGGTGCCTTACGGCACCTTGCTGTGCGTCTCGGACAAACCGCTGCACAGTGAAATCAAGCTGCCGGGTTCGGCCAACGCGTTCTACGAGCGCGCAGTCAGCCAGCACTTGAAGATCGGCATCGCGGCGGTGGATCTGCTGCGCACCGAACTCAACTCGCTGCACTCGCGCAAACTGCGCAGCTTCGACGAGCCGCCGTTCCGTTAACGGTTAGTCGTGGTCATTTGGCGGTCGGGGCACTAGCATTAGCAGCCCTGACCGTCAGATGTTCTTTTCGCCATGTCCCGTCCCCCGCGTCCTCCTTCCCGCCGCCCTGGCGCGAAGCCTTCCCCCTCAGCGCCACGTCGTGTCGCCAAGGCGCCGCCGGCCGAGCCGAAGCTGATCCTGTTCAACAAACCGTTCGATGTGCTGACGCAGTTCAGTGACGAAGGCGGGCGGGCGACGCTCAAGGATTTCATCGATGTGCCGGGCATTTATCCGGCCGGACGTCTGGATCGCGACAGTGAAGGTTTGTTGCTGCTGACCAATGACGGTCAGTTGCAGGCGCGGATCGCCGACCCGAAACACAAGTTGCCGAAGACGTACTGGGTGCAGGTCGAAGGCGAGCCGACGGCTGAACAACTGCAACGCCTGCGCGACGGTGTCGAGCTGAACGACGGCATGACGCTGCCCGCCGAGGCGCGGCAACTGGATGAGCCTGAACTGTGGCCACGCAATCCGCCGGTTCGCTTTCGCAAAAGCGTGCCGACCCGTTGGCTGGAGTTGGTGATTCGTGAAGGGCGCAACCGTCAGGTACGGCGGATGACTGCCGCGGTGGGGCTGCCGACGTTGCGGCTGGTGCGGGTGCGGATTGGCGACTGGACGCTCGAAGGGCTCGATCAGGGCCAGTGGAAGGAAGTGCCTGCGCGGTTATAGAGCGCCGGATTCGATCAGGCCGATTACCACGCTCTTGATGATGAACGCGGCCACGCCCAGACCCAGCACGAAGAACAGAATGAACGAGCCGAAGCGCCCGGCCTTGGACTTCTTCGCCAGATCCCAGACGATGAAACCCATGAAAATGATCAGGATGCTGACCAGGCCAGTCATCATCCACTCTTCGAATACTGCAGGATCCATCGGGCATCTCCGGCGCGCACAGGGCTGAAAGGGCTGGGCGATTATACGCCTGGGGTGGCTGGGGACGCATTGATCTGCGTCGGTGTGCCGCACCTCTACCACGCGGCCCCCCTGTAGGAGCTGCCGAAGGCTGCGATCTTTTGATTCTGCTTTTCAAATCAAGATCAAAAGATCGTCCGATCGCGGCCCGAGCCTTCGGCAGCTCCTACAGGGGAGTGCGGGTTAGCTGCGCAGATGAGTCAGCGGCAGTTCGGTGCTGTTGAGCACCTGATTCAGCACAAAGCTCGAACGCACGCTGGTCACCCCTTCAATCCGGGTCAGGTGTCCCAGCAGCAGCTTCTGATAGTGATCCATGTCCGGCACCACCACTTTCAACTGATAGTCGGCATCCACGCCCGTCACCAGGCTGCATTCCAGCACTTGCGGCAAGGTGCGGATCGCTGCTTCGAAGTTCTCGAAACGTTCCGGTGTGTGCCGGTCCATGCCGATCAGCACGTAGGCGGTCAGGCTCAGGCCGAGCATCTTGCGATCGAGCAGGGCGACCTGGCGCGAAATGTAGCCGTCATCCTCCAGTTGTTTGACCCGGCGCGAGCAGGGCGAGGGCGACAGACCGATGCGCTCGGCCAGTTCCTGGTTGGAGATGCGGGCGTCGCGCTGCAATTCCGCCAAAATACTCAGGTCGTAACGGTCGAGTTTGCTCATGAATCAGTCCTTGGTTGTAACTATTGCGGCGGATTATCTATCCAGGGTTAAAAATTGCGCAAGCGGTGTTTATTTGAGCAATCTTCGCAATCATCTGTCGCGCGTTGCGGCCTATTCTTATCACCAGAATCACTGCTCGGTAACACAGTCCACAGCGGCCCGCCCAATCAGGCCCGCCGCGGCCGCCACCCCCACCGGGGATGTGCCGGCCCCCGAGCTGCACACTGTCCAAAAGACGGCGTGAGGTGAGCCGACGTCAAAAGCGTCGAGCCAGGACGAAGTTCTCTAAAGGGAGGCCGACGGGTCTCCCTTTTTCTTGTCTGCGATTTTTGTGCCTCGATGCACAGCCTTCCTCAATAAATAAGTTTCGTGACTGATAACCTGTCGCAGAACCCGGTGTGCGTATTCCCGGTCTTAGCTACAAGCCCTCTTAATACCCGCAGTGAGGAAAAGCATGAAGTCGCGCATCTGGCGTCTGGCCGGTGTTGGTTTGCTGTGTGTGAGCGTCGGTGCCCAAGCACTGGCCGACGAGCCACAGAATCGTGGCCCCGAAAATAACGGGCACGGCGGTGAGCATCAGGGCAATCAGGGGCATGGCGGTGAGCGTCAGCCCCATGGGCAAAACAATCCGCCGCCGCAAAATCCGCCGCGGCCGCAGAACAGCGACATCATTCGCGGCGACAACAGCCGTCAATTCGAGCACAACGGCCAGCCGCACAATAACGGCCAATGGCAGAACCAGAACCGCGCACCCAATCAGCCTGCACCGGTTCATCAGGCGCCACCGGCGAACAACCTGCCGATCCAGCCACGTCCCGACACCGTGCGCCAGACTCAGGAGCCGCGTCAGGGCTACTACCGCGACGAGCGTCCGCAGAATGGCTACCACAACCAGCAATGGCAAACCGGCAACCGGCCCAATGACAATCGCTGGCCGGGTCGCCCGGACGGGCATGGCAACGGTTGGGGCCCTGGCCCGCAATACCGCCCGGGGCATGTGATCGACCGCTTTCCGGATCGTGAATATCGCGTGCCGTATCGCGGTCAGGATTACTTCTATTCCGGCGGCTACTGGTATCGCCCGCAAGGCCCGCGCTACATCGTCGTGCAGCCGCCACGCGGGATTCGTATTCAGTACCTACCGGACTACGCCCGCGAAGTATGGATCGGCGGTGCGCTGCTGTTCCTCGCTGCCGGTTCCTACTATGCGTATCAGGAAGCCACCCAGGATTACGTCGTGGTCGAGCCACCGGTGCAGCAACCGCCGCAGCCGCAGCCGCAATCGCAGGGTTATGACGTCGAAGCGTATCCGGCCAACGGTCAGTCGCCGGAACAGGTGCAGCAGGACGGTTACCAGTGCTACCAGTACGCGGTGCAGCAAAGCGGTTTCGATCCACGTACCGCGACGTACCAACCGGCGCCCGAAGTGGTGCAGGCCTACCGCCAGGCTCAGGGCAATTGCCTGAGCAGTCGCGGTTATCAGGTGTCTTACTGAAGCCGGGTTTGCGCCCGCTCGGTCTTGACCACTTCCTGCGGGTCGGCGTGCACCAGCACCTCGGCTCGCGGGTAGGCGGCGTGAATTGCATCCGCCGCCTGATCGCTGATGCCGTGGGCGACTGACAACGTCAGCTCTCCCGGCAACTCCAGATGCAACTGCACGAACCAGTGGTTACCCGAAATCCGCGTGCGCAAATCATGTGCGCCCAACACGCCGGGTACGCCGCAGGCCAGTTCGAGCATGTGCTGACTGACATCGGTCGGCAGCTCTTCATCCATCAGCACCGAAAAACTTTCCCGGGCGATCTGGATCGCACTCCACAAAATGTAACCGGCAATCCCCAGACCGAACCATGCATCGAGCTGATGAAAGCCCATGCCGGCGAGGACCAGTGCGATCAGAATGCTGCCGTTGAGCAGCATGTCCGAGCGGTAGTGCAGCGAGTCGGCGCGCACGGCGTTGGAGCCGGTCTGCTTGATCACCCGGTGTTGCAGCGTCAGCAACGCCGCGGTCAGCAACAGCGAGAAAACGATCACACCGATGCTCAGCCACGGAGCGCCCAGCGGCTCCGGTTGCTTGATGCGCTCATACGCCTGAAACGCAATCAGCACCGCACTGCCACCGATGAACAGCGCCTGCGCCATGCCCGCCAGCGATTCAGCCTTGCCGTGGCCGTAACGGTGATCGTCATCCGCCGGGCGCAGTGCGTAATGCACCGCCAGCAGATTGAGCAGCGAAGTGACGCCATCCAGCGCCGAGTCGGTGAGGCCGGCGAGCATGCTCACCGAACCGCTCAGCCACCAGGCGATGGCTTTGGCGATGATCAGCGTGCAGGCCACCGCCACCGAGGCGCGGGTTGCCAGCCGCAGCAGGCGGGCGTGTTCGGGGCTGGTGGTCATGAGTGCGGAAATTCCTTATGGATCAGGCGGCGGGTTGCAGGCCGAACATGGCCAGTTGCTGGGTGCTGCCCTTGTGCTGGATCAGGCGTGGATCGTCCAGCGGCAGATTGCGGCCCAGTTCAGTTTCGAGAATAGCCTGCAACTTGAGGTTATCGACCTGGCCGTCCGGGCCGATCGCTTGTTTGAGTTTCGCCGGATCGACCTGCGCCGTGTGGCCCGGTTCGAAATAGATCGCGCCCGTGGTGAAGTCGACCGCAAAAGCGATCAGCCCGGGAATGACGTAGAACAGCAGGCCGACGGCGTCGAGTACGGCAATCGCCGGGTCGATCTTGCCGTCGATCTGACCGCGACGATCCGGATAGAAAATCGAACCGCAGGCCGTGAGTTGAGTGAGCAGGGTGGCGACCAGTACACCGCCGATCAGGCGAGAAGGTAAGCGCATGGAAAATCTCCTGAGTCATCTGTTAACGAAGCTTCGTCTTGTGAAGTTAAGACCCTGACGAACGCCAAGCAGTTCGCCGTTATACTCGCGGCTCTGTTTGGGAGCCAGCATGATTTCTTTGCCGATCGATGAAGTTTTACCCGCCCTGCGTGACGCGTTGGCGACACGCCACGAAGCCGTGCTCGAAGCACCGCCCGGCGCCGGTAAAACCACCCGCGTGCCTTTGGCCTTGCTCAATGAGGTCTGGCTGGCCGGGCAGACCATTCTGATGCTCGAACCACGCCGTCTCGCCGCGCGTGCAGCCGCAGAACGTCTGGCCAGCGAACTGGGTGAGGAGGTGGGCGAAACCGTCGGCTATCGCATCCGTCTCGACAGCAAGGTCGGCCCCGACACCCGCATCGAAGTGGTCACCGAAGGCATTCTCACCCGGCGTCTGCAGGATGATCCGGCGCTGGAAGGCGTCGGTCTGCTGATCTTCGACGAATTTCACGAACGCAGCCTTGATGCCGATCTGGCTTTGGCTCTGAGTTTGAACGGTCGTGAACTGTTCCGCGCTGAACAGCCGCTGAAGATTCTGCTGATGTCCGCCACGCTGGAAGGCGAGCGCCTGGCCGGGTTGCTGGATGACGCGCCGATCCTGCGCAGCGAAGGGCGCATGTACCCGGTGACGATGCGCTGGGGGCGGCCGTTCCAGCCTGGCGAATACATCGACCAACGCGTGACCCGGACCGTCCTCGATGCCCTGCACGATGAAACCGGCAGCCTGCTGGTGTTCCTTCCGGGGCAGGCGGAAATCCGTCGTGTGCATCAGCAACTGAGCGATGCCATCGGTGAGCGTAAAGATGTCTTGCTCTGCCCGTTGCACGGTGAACTGGACCTGAATGCCCAGCGCGCCGCCATCGACCCGGCGCCGGCGGGTCAGCGCAAAGTGGTGCTGGCGACCAACATTGCCGAAACCAGTCTGACCATCAACGGCGTGCGCGTGGTGATCGATGCCGGGCTGGCGCGGGTGCCGCGTTTCGACCCCGGCAGCGGCATGACCCGTCTCGATACGCAGCGTATTTCCAGGGCCAGCGCCACCCAGCGTGCGGGCCGGGCCGGACGTCTGGAACCGGGCGTGTGTTATCGCCTGTGGTCGCAGGATCAGCACGAGCAACTCGCCGCTTACGGCAGTGCGGAAATTCTGTCGGCGGATCTGGCGGGTCTGGCGCTGCAACTCGGACGCTGGGGCGTCACGCCGGGCGAACTGGTCTGGCTCGATGTGCCGCCGGCAGCGGCTTATGCCCAGGCACAGGATCTGTTGCAGCGCCTGGGCGCACTCGAAGGCGAGGCGCTGACCGCCCACGGTCAGGCCATGGCCGAATTACCGGCACATCCGCGCATCGCCCATCTGTTGCTGCGCGGCCAGGCACTGGGGCTGGCGCAGATGGCGTGCGATGTCGCGGCACTGCTCGGCGAACGCGATATTTTGCGCGGCGCCGGGGCGGATCTGCACAGCCGCCTGGTGCTGCTCTCTGGCGAGGAGCGCGCATCGCGTGGTGCTCAGGGCGGCGTGCAACGTGCGCGGCAACTGGCGCGGCAGTATCGCGGTTACCTGCGTGGCAAGGCCAGCGATCCCGTCAGCGATCCCGATCATCCGCGCTGGCTCGGCGCATTGCTGGCGCTGGCCTATCCGGATCGCGTCGCCCAACAGCGGCGCGCCGGTGGCGCCGAATATCGGCTGGCCAATGGTCGCGCTGCGCTGTTCGCCGAAGCCGACAGCCTGATGAAGGAGGCGTGGATTGTGATCGCCGACCTCGGCAGTCGTCAGGGGCAGCGCGAGGAACGGATTTACCTGGCGGCGGATTTCGATCCGACGCTGTTCGACTCGGTGCTCGCCGAGCAAGTGCGTGCCGTCGATCAACTGGACTGGGACGAGCGCGAAGGTGTGCTGCGCGCCGAGCGTCAGCGCAAGGTTGGCGAACTGATCCTCAGCCGCGAACCGTTGACCGGGCTCGACGAAGCGGCGCGCAGTCAGGCGCTGGTCAATCTGGTCCGGCGCAAAGGTCTGGAGTTGCTGCCGTGGACGCCGGAACTGCGTCAGTGGCAGGCGCGGGTCGCGTTGTTGCGGCAATTGGATCTGGCGACACAGGCCGACAGCCAATGGCCGGATGTCAGCGACGCGACGTTGCTCAAAACCCTGGAAGCATGGCTGATGCCCTATCTGGGCAAAGTCTCGCGACTGAGTCATTTCGCCAATCTGGACCTGTCGAGCATCGTGCGCAATCTGTTGCCGTGGCCGTTGCCGCAGAAGCTTGATGAGCTGGCCCCACATCACATCAGTGTGCCGTCGGGGTCATCGATTCGTCTGGATTACAGCGAGTCGCCGCCGATTCTCGCGGTGCGTTTGCAAGAGCTGTTCGGCCTCGCCGAGACGCCGCGAATCGCCGGCGGGCGGCAAGTGGTCAAGTTGCACCTATTGTCCCCGGCGCGGCGGCCGGTGCAGGTGACACAGGATCTGGCCAACTTCTGGCGCAGCACCTATGCCGAGGTGAAAAAGGATCTGAAGGGGCGGTATCCGAAGCATTATTGGCCGGATGATCCGCTGGTGGCCGAGGCCACGGCGCGGATCAAGCCGCGCAAGTGAGCCTTTGTCCGGGTTTGATCAGGCCTCGCCGTAGAGGCTTTGCGCAGCACGGCGGCGGTGCTTGATGCTGTGGCAGACCCACACCAGCGTGATCCACAGCGGAATCGCGTAGACCGCCATCCGGTTGACGGGGTCCATCAGCATGACCGCCATGATGAACACCATGAAGGCCAGACAGACATAGTTACCGTAGGGGTACCACAGCGCCTTGAACTGTGGTGTCTGCCGGGTCTCGTTCAGGTGCCGGCGAAATTTGCCGTGGGCCAGGCTGATCATCGCCCAGTTGATCAGCAGCGTCGCCACCACCAGCGAAAGCAGTATTTCGAGGGCCTGCTGCGGAATCACGTAGTTCAGCACCACCGCGACCAAGGTCACCGCAGCCGTTGCAAGGATCGAGCGCACAGGAACCCCGCGCGAGTCGATCTTGACCAGGCTTTGTGGCGCGTCACCCTGCCGGGCCAGACCGAGCAGGATCCGGCTGTTGCAGTAGGTGCCGCTGTTATAGACCGACAACGCCGCGGTAAGGACCACGAAGTTGAGAATGTGCGCGGCGGTATTGCTGTCGAGCATTGACCACACGCGTACGAACGGGCTGCCGCTGTAGGTATCGCCGGAGGCATTGAGTGACGTCAGCAGGCTGTCCCACGGCATCAATGACAACAGCACGACGAGTACGCCGATGTAGAAAATCAGGATGCGGTAGATCACCTGATTGATTGCCTTGGGGATCACGCGACGAGGGTTTTGCGCTTCGGCGGCGGTAAAACCGAGCATTTCCAGCCCGCCAAAGGACAGCATGATAACCGCCATGGACATGGCCAGGCCGGCCATCCCGTGGGGGAAAAAACCGCCGTGCTGCCACAGGTTCCTCAACGATGCCTGCGGCCCTCCGTTACCGCTGACCAGCAGGTAGCTGCCCATGACGATCATCCCGATCACCGCCAACACCTTGATGATGGCGAACCAGAATTCCGCCTCGCCGAACACTTTGACGTTGATCAGGTTGAGTGCATTGATCAGCACAAAAAACACCGCAGCCGATACCCAGATCGGTATCTCGGGCCACCAGTAATGCACGTATTTGCCGACGGCTGTCAGCTCGGACATGCCGACCAGGGTGTACAGCATCCAGCAGTTCCATCCCGACAGGAAGCCGGCGAATGCGCCCCAATACTTGTGGGCGAAATGGCTGAAAGAGCCGGCAACCGGCTCTTCAACGATCATCTCGCCCAGTTGTCGCATGATCATGAAGGCGATGAAGCCGCAAATGGCGTAGCCGAGGATCATCGAGGGCCCGGCAGACTTGAGTGCGCCCGCCGAGCCCAGAAACAACCCCGTGCCGACGGCGCCTCCCAGTGCGATCAATTGGATGTGTCGATTTTTCAGGCTGCGTTGCAGTTGACCTGAGTGCGCATGGAGTCCGCTCATGAGAAAGGGTACTCGCAAGGTTGCTTGAGTGTTTGCAAGACACTTGCGCGGGGCGAGGCGGGCCGATGCAGTGACGCGACGGTGCCAACAGTGGGGGACGGGTAATTCTCCACAGTCATACGGATTCTGTTCCTTCAGATTATTTCTATTTTTATCAATCAGTTAGATCGAGTTTTCAGCTTGGTTGCGCGCGATTTCGTGCGCGTCGCACATAAAAATCTATTGGAAGAAACATATTTCTATCTGTTGAATTTGTAAATGGGGGATGGTATCTAATGCATCGCACAGGGACATGCCAACGATTCCAGGGACTGAGGAGTGATGACGGTGACGGGCTGCAATGCACTAGGGACATTCGATTTTGTGGTCGGCGCCGAGGCCGATTCGGCGGGCTATTTTTCAGCGGCGGCGCAGGACATTCGGGCACAACTGCTGAGTGAAGGCGCGGTGCTCATTCGCGGTGCCACGCCGTGCAGGGATCCCGAGGTGTTTGAACGGGCCATCGGTGCGCTGGGTTTTCACACGCGCGATTACGTCGGCGGCAGCTCTCCACGCTCGACGATCCAGGGCAAGGTCATGGAAGCGACGCGCACCCCGCCCGACTGGTCGGTGATCCTTCATCAGGAAATGGCCTATGTACAACATCCGCCCGAAATCATCGCTTTCGTGTGTGTCGAGCCTGCGGAGCGTGGCGGTGAATCCGTGGTCGGGGACATGCGCAAACTGGAGCAGTTGATTGATCGCGCCACCCTGCAGCAACTGACCGATCGCGGGCTCAAGTTGCGCCGCACGCTGCCCGGCGAGGCGCGGGTGAATCTCAAGCCCGGGGTGAAAAAAAGCTGGCAGGAGACGTTCTCCACTTCCAGCACCGCCGAGGCAGAAGTGCTGTGCCGGGCGCGCGGTTGGGACTTCGAGTGGAGTGGCGGCGACCTGATCCTCTGGCAGGACTGTATCGCCCCGATGCGCCGACACCCGCGCAAAGCGGCGGACATCTGGTGCAATCAGGCGCACTTCTGGGGCGCGGCCGCGATGATCGAATGGGCGCGTATCGACGGTCGTGAACAGGACGCCAGTGATTTGGCCGAGGCGCAGCGCAACACGCCGCAACTGTTGGAGGCCATGTGTTTCGGTGACGGCGAACCACTGCCGCAGGACCTGACTCTGGAGTTGTTCCACACCGTCAGACGTCTGGAACAGGATGTCGATCTGCGGGCGGGCGATATTTTGCTGCTCGACAATTTCCAGTATGCCCACGGCCGGCGCGCCTTTTCCGGCAACAGGACCATCAACGTGATCATCGCCAATTGGGCGAATGATCAGCCACACGCAGCTCAGGGATGAAAAGATGACGATTCAGGAAAGAAACTTCACGTCGGATAGCACGTTTGTACTGACCCCCGGCGTCGATGTCAGTCTCAAGGACTTGATCAGGTATTCCCGGCCCGGGGCAAAGGTGGTCGCTTCGCAAGCCACCCGGCAACGGGTTCAGGCATCGCGAGACGCCCTGGAAAATCTGGTTGCACAAGGCGCGGTGATTTATGGGGTGAACACCGGGATGGGTGGTTTCGTTGACCATCTGGTGCCCATCGACAAAGCCCACGAGCTTCAATCGAACCTGATTCAGGGCGTCTCGACCAACGTTGCCGAGCGGTTCCCGGACAGTGTGGCGCGAGCCACCATGTTTGCGCGGATCGTATCGCTGTCCCGTGGCAACTCGGCACTTTCGCTGGAAAATTTCGACCGCTACATCGCCATTTACAACGCCGGCCTGATCCCGGAAATCCCGAGCAAGGGCTCGTTGGGGACCAGTGGCGACCTGGGGCCGCTGGCGGCGGTTGCGCGGATGCTGACCGGGGACGGTCATGCCTACCTCAACGGTGTCCGGATTCCGGCGGCGCAAGCGCTCGAGCAATTGGGCCTGGCGCCGCTGCACCTGAGTTACAAGGAAGGGCTGGCGCTGATCAATGGCACCTCCTGCATGGTCGCGGTGGCGGCGATGAATGTGGTTGAAGCCCGGGAACTGCTCGAACAATACACGTCGATCTCGGCCTTCTCGTTTGAAGCGCTGCAGGCTCGGGTACGTCCTTTCCATCCGGATGTTCACCAGTTGAAACCGCACCTGGGCCAGCAAAAAATTGCCGAGGCCATCTGGGCCGATCTGCAAGGCTCGGAACTGGCGATTGACGATCTTGAACTCTCTTCGCAATTGAGCGCCCTGCGCACCGACCAGGTACGCCAGGAAGACATGCCCATCGAAGATGCCTATTCCATTCGCTGCACGCCGCAAATCCTCGGGCCGGTGCTGGAGACCATCGAATTTGTCGAGCGCGTGGTCGGCAACGAACTGAACTCGTCCAACGACAACCCGTTGATCACCCCTGAAAACGGCGAGGTTTTTCACAATGGCCATTTTCATGGGCAATACATCGCTTCGGCCATGGACTACCTGACGATATCCATCATCACCCTGTGCAATCTTTCGGATCGGCGGATTGATCGCTTCCTGACCAAAGCCAACAGCAATGGCCTGCCGTCATTCCTGTGCGCGGAAAACGGTGGCCTGCGTTTCGGCCTCATGGGCGGGCAATTCATGTCGGCGTCGCTGACGGCAGAAAACCGTTCGCTGGCCACCCCCGTCTCGATCCAGACCCTGACCACCACCGGCGATTTCCAGGACGTGGTTTCCTTCGGCCTAGTCGCCGCGCGCCGGGTGACCGAAGTGCTGCAGAACACGCGTTACGTTCTCGCGTTTGAACTGATCTGTGCAGCCCAGGCCGCCGATATTCGAGGCAACGCCAGACTCGGGCCGAAGGGCCGCGCCTGGCATGCGCGGGTGCGTGAACACATTCCGTATCTGGATCGGGATGTGGCGTTGACCGCTTACCTGGAAGCGCTCGTTACCCAGGTACTGGGAGGGCACGGCCGATGAGTTCGTCGGGAAAGGGTGACCTGTTGGCAACGGCGATCACTGAGCCGGTGCGGCTGCATGCCAACGAAAATCCGCTGGGTGCATCAGGCCTGGCCCTGCAGCTGTGCGCCTCGATGCCGACGCTGCTCAGCGAATACCCCGAAGTCACTTACAAGTCTCTGCGCCTGGCAATCGGCGAGCGCTGGCGCGTTGATCCCGAGCGCGTCGTGGTGGGCGCCGGTTCGGACGAACTGATCGACATTGCGTTGCGTAGCCTGTTGAAGCCCGGCAGTCGCATCGTGACGCAGCAGCACTGCTTCAAGATGTACAAAATCCGGGCCGCGTTGCTGGGGGCCGACTACAGCGAGATGACCCCGGATGCCAGCGGCGACTATGAGGCGGCATTGCAACTTGCTCTTGAGCAAAAGCCCGACGTCGTGGTGCTGGTCAATCCGTCCAATCCATTGGGCGACTATCTGTTGCCCTCGCAGCTGTTATCGCTGGTGGCGCTGATTCCACCCGGCACGACCGTCATCATCGACGAAGCGTACGCAGAGTTTGCGCCGGATCGGGAAAACACGGCTGGCATTCAGATCGTCAACAGCCGGGAAAACGCGATATGCCTGCGCACGTTTTCCAAGGCCTACGGTATTGCCGGCCTACGCCTTGGCTGGGCTTATGCGAGCGGCGATCAGGTGCCGGCGCTGCAAGCGCGGCGTGCGCCGTACAACGTCAGTTCGTTTTCCGCCCTGGCAGGCGAATACGTCCTGCAGGACGGCGATCATCTGGACAACACGGCGGCGTATTGTCAGGCGTGGGGGCAGGAGCTCGTGAGCCTGTTCAAGTCCTGCGGCATTGAAGCCAGAAGCCGCTACGTCAACTTTGTTTTCGTCGAATGCGTCACCGCGCCACGCTGCCAGGATTTGCATCAGCATCTGGAGAGGGAAGGTTTCCTGACGTCCCGGTTGACCGACTATGGTCTTGAGACGTGTCTGCGAATCTCCTTCGGCAACCAGGCGCAGATGACCCGGTTGCGCGCTGTACTGAAGCAAAAACTGCAAACCCTGGAACTTGCCTGAGGCCGGCAGGGCAGGGAGCCTTCGGCGATTGCCCAGGGCTTCCAGGGCAAGATCAGTGAAACCTTGACTGAGGTAAAAATGAGCCAGACGCTGACGTTGTTTCACGCTGAACCCTACTTGAAGCAACTGGACTGCCGAGTTGATCGACTGGAGCGCGACGACGCCGGTCTGCCTTTCGCACTCCTCGGCGAAACCGTGTTCTACCCCCAGGGAGGCGGGCAACTGGGCGATCGGGGGGTATTGAACATTCTGCTCGCGGGGGAGGGTGAGGCACGGCGCACGCTGGAGATCGTCGCGACGAAAAAACGGGACGATCAGATCAGGCATTACCTGAGCATTGACGACGAAACGTTCGCTGACCTGCAGACGCGGGTGAGCGACCGGCAGGCGACCGCCACGCTGGATTGGTCATTGCGATATCATCAGATGCGCGTTCATTCGGCGATGCATTTGATTCATTGCATGCTCGAGCGGACGCTCGGGCGAGCGATTGCGCATCCGGTTCGTTCGCCGTTGAGCGACGAGGGTGGTGAGAACCAATACGAGTTTGTCGGTGAGTTCGACGAAGACAGTCTGAGGCGCGCAACAGATGCCTTGAACGAGTTTTGCTCTGCAAGTCATGAGATTCGTACGGAAGCGGATACCCGCCAGGGACAGGGATTTCGTTGGTGGCAATGCGAAGACTGGTCAATCCCCTGTGGGGGCGTTCATGTGCGTAATACGCAAGAAATAGGCGTGGTGACTTCCAGTATGAAGATCAAGAAAAACACGACCAGAGTGATTGTCACTCTGTCGGCAGAGGCGGAAGAGCTTGGATAGCAAACGTGCGTTTGGCGCATTTCTCATGCAGTTTCGAATCGACGCGGGGCATCTGAAGATCTCCACGTTTCTCGACGAGGTCAATATTCCGTTCTCGGCCAATTACTACCGCGACGTCGAGGCCGGAAGGAAATACCTGAGTATCGATGCTGCCGTCGAACTGCATGATCACCTTGGCATCGACGCGGCCAGCAAAGCCAGTTTTGATTATTTCTGGCACTACTTCAGGGATTTGTTGCCGGCGGACGTCCACGAAATGTTGTTCGGCAAAGGCGTCGAGGTGACCGATCTCTCTTCGCGCCTGGAACTGCGCGAACACGACTCCAGAATCTTGCGCCGGGCCCTGAGCCTGAGTCGCTACGAGCGTGAGTTCATTGTCACCGAAGAGGTGATCGCTGCGTTCGAGGCGCAGTTCGAACTGCTGCCATTGATGACGTATCTGTACATGGTCGACAGTGCCTCAGTGGCGGAGATTCAGCTGGTGTGCCAGCAGATCGGTCTGGCTTATGACCAGGGCACTGAAGCGTTCCTGAACCTGGTGTCCAAGCCGCGCGCAACGCCGGATGACCCGTTTGTCCGGCATGCACCCACGTTGAGGATGCCCAGGACGGTGGATGCGTTGAAGTTGAAGGATCAGTTCCTGCGCCATGAAGTGGACCGGTCGCTGCTCAAACCGGAGAAGAGCGAATACTTCGATGTTTCAGGCTCTTTCAAATACAGCTCGATGGTGACACTCAAGGACGCCGAAATAGAACAGATTCAGGACCGTCTGGTGGACCTGTTCTCGGTTATCGAAGTGCATAACAAGTCTGGCCGTCAGCTGGAGGATTCAGGCGCACAGCCTTATTTCTTCGGGCTGGTGGTTTCCGGGCGTCCGGAGTACGACGGGCGCGCGGCCCGCGTCGGTGAAAAAGACGAGGAGTGAACAACTGCCGGGCGCTTCGCCGTTTCTGTGTGGCATGGCCCGGCAAGAACCAACCGTTCACAGGAGTGCGCGGACAGTACAGAAAACGGGGGGCAGAACCGCAACCCGGCCGTCATCAGTCAGAACAGGGATGAGATGAATGAATGCTCCAGTCGTAGAAAAACTCCGTCAGTTGTTCGGCGAACGCTTGAGGCTCGAACAGGGAATCCGGCAACAGTTCTGCCAGGCGCCTCCCGGCATCGAGCTGAGTCCCCCCGATGCGGTAGTGACCGTTCGCAGCGAAGACGAAATCATTCAGGTCGTGAAGCTTTGCCGTGAGTACGGTGTGGCGCTGATCCCGTCGGGTGCGCGTTCGTCCCTCGAAGGGCAGATCAATGCGCCACAGGGTGGCGTCTGCGTCGACTGCTCGGAAATGAACGCGATTGTCGATGTGAACGTCACCGACATGACCGCCACGGTTCAGCCGGGCGTTACCCGCGAGCAACTCAACAGCCACTTGCGTGAGACCGGACTGTTCTTTTCCGTCGATCCTGGCGCCAACGCTTCCATGGGCGGAATGGCGGCGACCCGTGCATCGGGGACCAACTCGGTGCGCTACGGGACCATGGCCGGGAATGTCAAAGCCGCACGCTGGATCATGGCGGACGGCTCGGTCGCCGCCATTGGTTCCCGCGCGCCCAAATCGGCCATGGGTCTGGATCTGCTGGCGATTGCCATCGGTTCAGAGGGCACTCTGGGCATCTTCAGCGAACTGCAAGTGCGCCTGCATCCGGTGCCCGAGGCCATTGTTGCCGGTGTCTGTTCGTTCGATTCGGTGGATAACGCGGTACAGACGGTGGCCAGTGCCCTGGGCCAAGGACTCTCGATCGCCCGGATCGAGCTGCTGGATGCCACGGCGGTGCGTGCGTGCAATGCCTATTCTGCGGCACTGGGGCTGGTGGAAACGCCGCATCTGTTTCTGGAGTTTCACGGCGACCGGTCGACGGTCGCCAGCAGTGTCGAGCTGTTCAAGGATTGCGCCGGCGAGTACGGCGGGCAGGTCAGGATCTCCGAGCGCCTTGAAGAACGCACGGCCCTGTGGAAAGCCCGACATGACGCCTGGTGGGCCTTTCACGCTTTTTACAAAGGCCGCAAGGGGCTGGCCACCGATGTCTGCGTCCCGCTGTCCTGTCTGAGTGCCTGCATCAGCGCCACGGCCGCCGACATTGCGGCCTCCGGTCTTGATGCGCCGCTTATCGGCCATGTCGGTGACGGTAATTTTCACCTGCTGATCATGCTCGATGAAGGTGAAGACGAAAGTGCGGACATTCAGGCGTTCCTCAGCCGGCTGTCGAGTCGCGCGTTGTCGTTCGGCGGCACCGTCAGCGGCGAGCACGGGGTAGGGCAGGGAAAACTGAAGTGGATGTCGGCGCAACACGGCGCAGCGCTGCAATTCATGAGAGCCATCAAATCGGCCCTGGATCCGGACAACTTGTTCAACCCCGGCAAGATGTATCAATCGTTACGGGTTGACGCTCGATAACGGTCGATTTTTTGTTTTTAAGGATGGATGTGAAAGATATGGATCATATTTTGATAGTGGGCATCAACAAGGTCTCCATCAAGTACGTGTGCGAGGCGATCCGCGGTGCGGGCTTCGAACCGATACTGTCCGTTGATCCCTCGGGTTTTCATGGCGCGGCGAAAAACGTGTTCGAAGGGGTCACCTGCATTCCTGCCTTTACCGACAGGGTCGCGCTGTCCGCTTACCTGAACGCCCATCCCGCACTGGTTGGCGTGATTCGCAGCATCACGACATTCTTTGACGAGTTGTTCCCGATCGTATCCGCGATTGCCGAAGAATTCGGCTTCAAGGCGCCGCCTGAGGTGTTTGCCCGGCTGTCCTCCAAGGGCTTCGTCGGCCGCTTGATCCCGGAACATGTGCCCGCCGAGACCTGTGTGTCGCTGAGCGATGGCGACGTGGTCATTCCCTGGCTGACACCCGGGCAACAAAACGATGTGGTGCTCAAACCCTCGGTCGGCTCTGGCGCGGTGGCCACCACCCTGCTCTCGATTGCACCGGACGCTGACCCTGGCGCAGTAATCCGCGCCGCCATACTGAACAGCGGAATCGACGACCCGCAAGACACTGCCTGGATTGTCCAGGCGCATTGCGCGGGTGATCTCGTCAGCCTGGAAGGCTTTGCCCAGGAGGGGCGGGTGGTCTTCCTCGGACTGTCGAGGCGCGACCGAGTGGGATTCACGGAGGTTGCCAACCAGTTCCCGGCCGACGCCCGCATGGCCTTGCCCGTGCGTGCGAAAATCGAGAAGGCGGTCCGCGATCTGATTGCCCGTTCAGGGTTCGACAATGGCTTCTTCCATTGCGAGTTCATTGCGAACGACGCCACGGCTTATCTGATCGATGCCAACATGGGGCGCCTGGGCGGCGCGAGCATCGTTGAACAGATTGCGCTGGCCTACGATCTGGCGCCAGCGACCGTCCTGCAGCACGTGGCGCTGCTGCCACTGGGCTTGCTGGAGGCTGCGCTTGAATACCAGCCGGTCGAATCTTGCCGCCAGACCCTGAGCTACTGGTACTGCCTGGATCACGAAGCCGTCGTGCATGACTGGGAGATTCCGCCGATGGCTTCCATTCACACGCCCATTGCCAACGTCGGCAGCGTGATCCAGCCCATCGGCACGTCCGACTACGCCTGGGTCGGCATGCTCACCGGCTATGCCGATGTCGTCGCGCGCGAGATTGGCCAGGTACGTGTCCTGACCGATCGCGGCCCTAGAAGCCCGGTATTCAAATGATTTACTTCGTCCGGTTTCTTTCGTCCGCGGCCTGGAGCTGTTTCTATCCGTTCATGGCCATTTGGCTCAATGCCTCCGTGGGCCTCAGTACCAGTGCGGCGGGGGTCGTTGTCGGGTTCGCGATTGTCTCCAACCGCATCGGCGCATTGGCTTTTCAGGGCATGCTGGACAAGGTCGAGCGACGCCGGGAAATAGCCCTGGCCTTGTTCTGTGTGGCGGTGGCGGCGCTATTGATGCTGGTCACCGCCGCGATGGGCATTACCAACGTGTTGATCTGGGTCGTACTGGTTGTGGTGTTCGGTGTCTCCAATTCGATCGCCACGATCTCGCAGATTTCCTACATCGTGCAGTACTTTCGCGAGGGCGAGCACGAACGCGTGCTCTCTTACGAGAATGTTGCGGCGAACGCAGGGGCCGGGGTCGCGCCGTTCGTGGCGTCGTTGATTCTTGCCGGCACCGGTTACTGGTTTGTCGCCCTGCCGCTGTTGTTGGGCGTGCTGGCCACGGCTTCCACGCGGCTGATTCCGCAGGTCGCGCGTAGTGCAGGCGTGGCGTTTGCCGCGCGTGCTTCCACGCCGGGCGAAACCGAGGCATCGCCCAAGGTGGTGGCGTTCATGGCGATCAACTTTCTGACCATGATCGGCTATGCGCAGTTTTATTACGTGTTCCCTACCTATGCCACCGAGCGCTTTTCCAGTGAACTGGTCGGCGTGCTGTTTCTGGTGGCCAGCGGGATCATCATCTTCAGCCAGGTTTACGTGACCTCATTCGCGCAGCGTGTCTCGCGGTTGTGGCGGGTCATCGTTTCCAACCTGTTGATCGGCGCGGGCTGCCTGCTGTTGATCATTTCGTCACAGGCGCAGGCGATCCTGTTTGTCGTGGTGGTGTTTATCGTGATCGGCGAGATGATCTGCGGCCCGCTGTACCAGGCTCAGGCCGTGAAGATCTGGCGCGGGCGCAGTTCCGTGGCGATGGCCGTGCAGACCTGTGTCTGGGGCGCTGCCGAAGCTACCGCCGCCGTGCTCGGCCTGCTGGCAGTGGCCAACGAGCTGAGCTTCATGTCGTTTCTGTTGGGGTTTGCCGCCTGCGTCATCGCCGCCGTGGGCGCCTGGGTATCGATTGCGCTCAAACGCCCGTTGATCGGCATCGATGTGGAACAGCGCTCAGTCCCGGTTGCCTGATGGCTCGGTGCGGCAGGCAGCGGTCTTGGCGGTCAACTGTTCGCGACAATAGTCGGCGAACAGCTGTGCCGGTTTGGTCAGTTGCCCGCGCTTGAGCCACGCGGCGACCAGACCTGAGCCGGTGACGTCTTCGACGATGTCCACGCACACCACTTTCTTGCCGTCATAGGTGCATTCCGAGTGGGGCCGGGTCACCAGGATCGAGAAACCGAAACCCTGACCGACCATGCCCCTGACCATCTCGATCGACGGCGAGCTGAACTCGATGCGCGGGGTCAGGCCCAGTTCCTCGAACAGGCTGACGAAGTAGGTTCGGCTTGGCTGCACGTCGAGCAGAATCATCGGCTCCAGACACAGATCGCGCAGCGACACTTGCTTGTACTGGGCGAAACGGTGGTCGGCCGGCAATAGCGCATACGGCCGTTGCGCCGGCATCAGCGGCTCGGTCTGGATGGTGGCATCGAGTTCGTGTTCATAGAGGATCACCAGGTCGAAACTGCCCGAGGTCAGGCCTTGCACCAGTTCCTGTTGCTCGCCGTCGCGGATGCGGATTTTCACGCCCGGATACAGCGCGGAAAACCCGGCGATCAATTGCGGCAGGTACAACGGCGCGACGGTTTCGAAGCAGCCGATGTCGATCTGTCCGGCGACGATGTCGTTATCGGCGAGGGCGTTCTGCTCGAACTCCCGAGCCATGCGCAACAGCTCCTGCGCCTTGCGAAAGAACCGTGCACCGCTCGGCGTCAGGGATACGCCCTGAGCGTGATGGCGAATCAGCAGCTGCACCGCGAAGCTGTCTTCCAGACCTTTGATCGCCGTAGAGATCGCCGGTTGTGCGATGTACAGCTTGCGCGAGGCTTCGGCAACGCTGCCGCATTCGACGGTGGTGATGAAGTATTTCAACTGACGCAAATTGTAGGCGGCCACGGCAAACCTCAGGACGAGCGGACTCGACTTCCAAGCAATTTGTGCGCCGCCGCGTCCGCTGCGCGACGTTGTTCTTATCCTTGAACCTTAGTCATCCACAGCGGTTTTGGGGAAACCGATTGAGCAGTTTTTTCATTGCCTGCGAAGACATTTTTACTAATTTTCGCCCGTCCGGGCCTGCGCCACCATCGACTGCACAATAACGTCCAAGGAGCATTCGACGTGTTCGAACTTGCAGAGTGGCAGCGCCAGGCCGGTGCCTTGAAGTTTCCCGATCGAGCCGTGATCAACGGCCAGCACTGCGCCGCGCAATCGGGGCAGACGTTCGCCGCGATCAACCCCGCCACCGGCCAGTTGCTGGCCAATGTCGCGGCCTGTGGCGGGGCGGATGTGGACGCGGCGGTACGTAACGCGCGACATGTGTTCGAGGCCGGCATCTGGGCGCAACGCCCGCCCGCCGAGCGCAAGCAAGTGCTGCTGCGCCTGGCCGAGCTGTTGATGGAGCATCGTCAGGAGCTGGCCCTGCTCGACTCGCTGAACATGGGCAAACCGGTGATGGACGCCTACAACATTGATGTGCCGGGCGCCGCCGGGGTGTTTCGCTGGTACGCCGAAAGCATCGACAAACTCTACGACCAGATCGCTCCCGGCGCCGTCAATGTGCTGGCGACCATTACCCGTGAAGCACTGGGTGTGGTGGCAGCGGTGGTGCCGTGGAATTTCCCGTTGGACATGGCCGCGTGGAAGCTTGCGCCAGCGCTGGCGGCGGGTAACTCAGTGATCCTCAAACCGGCCGAACAATCACCGTTTTCCGCGTTGCGTCTGGCCGAGCTGGCACTGGAAGCGGGCCTGCCACCGGGCGTGCTCAACGTGTTGCCGGGGCTTGGCGAGCAGACCGGCAAAGCCTTGGGCCTGCACGCGGATGTCGATTGTCTGGTGTTCACCGGCTCGACGCAGGTCGGCAAATATTTCATGCAGTACTCGGCGCAATCCAACCTCAAACAAGTGTGGCTGGAGTGCGGTGGCAAGAGTGCCAATCTGGTGTTCGCCGATTGCCGGGATCTGGACCTGGCGGCGGAAAAAGCCGCTTTCGGGATCTTCTTCAATCAGGGCGAAGTGTGTTCGGCCAACTCGCGACTGTTGGTCGAGCGTTCGATCCATGATGCGTTTGTCGAACGCCTCAAAGCCCAGGCCGAGCGCTGGTTGCCGGGTGACCCGCTCGACCCGCAAAGTCGTGCCGGAGCGATCGTCGATCACCGGCAGACGGCGAGCATCATGCGCGCCATCCGCGAGGCCGGGCAGGCGGGTGCGAGCCTGGTGTGTGGCGGTCAGCAACGGCGCTTCAACGGCTCGGACAACTTCATCGAGCCGACGATCTTCACCGGCGTGAGTGCCGACATGGCGTTGTTTCGCGAAGAGGTGTTCGGCCCTGTGCTGGCGGTGGTGCCGTTCGATGATGAAGACGCGGCGGTGCGCCTGGCCAACGACAGTGTGTACGGGCTGGCGGCGTCGCTGTGGACCGATGATCTGCATCGCGCACACCGCGTGGCGCGAAGGCTGCGGGCGGGCACGGTATCGGTCAATACCGTCGATGCGCTGGACGTGACCGTGCCGTTCGGCGGCGGCAGGCAATCGGGCTTCGGCCGCGACCTGTCGCTGCACTCGTTCGACAAATACACCCAGTTGAAAACCACCTGGTTTCAGTTGCGCTGAGACCGCGTAGACCCTATCGCTGGCAAGCCAGCTCCCACAGGTTTTGTGGTGTCCACCCATTCCGGGTACACCAACGATTACTGTGGGAGCTGGCTTGCCAGCGATGGCATTCTCCCAGGCAGTGAAAATTCCTGGCTTGCACCGACCGTGAGCATCCCTGCCAACCCCGCGCTTTTGCGGTGCACGCTAAGCAGTTTTTTCATCATTTGCTGCCAACAATTTCCTGATTTTCCTCAGCCCGCACATGGGCCACCATCGATCTTGCCAGCCCGGTGGTTCACGCCAGCGTCCAGCAGAGACCGCAGTGTGGATTCACATCATTGGTGCTGGCCGTACTGCCCATGACAAAACTAAATCAACAGCGTCGGGAGTGCTCCATGATCAAGTCCTTGTGTCTCCGTCTCACCCATCCACTGGCGATCACCGCCCTGGCGGCCACGGTCGCGACCGGCGCGCAGGCCGGCACCTTGTCCATCGGCCATACCACCTGGGTGGGTTATGGCACGCTGTATCTGGCTCAGGACCTGGGCTACTTCAAGGAAAACGACCTGACCGTCGAATTGCCGGTGGTCGAAGAAGCTTCGATGTACATGGCCGCACAGGCTTCCGGACAACTCTCCGGTTCGGCCTCGACCATCGACGAAGTGCTCAAGTACCGGCCGCAGTTCTGCTTCAAAGCCGTGGCGGCGCTGGATGACAGCCATGGTGGCGACGGCGTGCTGGTGGGCAAGGACGTGAAGTCGTTGCAGGAACTCAAGGGCCAGGCCGTGGCCGTCAACGAAGGTTCGACCTCGCAGTTCTGGCTCTCCTATCTGCTGAAAAAGAACGGCATGAAAATGAGCGACATCACCGTGCAGAACATGACTGCCGACGATGCTGCCACCGCGTTCATTGCCGGTCGCGTGCCGGCCGCCGTGACTTGGGAACCGCACCTGTCGATGGTGCGCGACAAGCAGCAGGGCAAAGTGCTGATCGACAGCAGCAGCACGCCCGGGGTGATTGTCGATGTCGTGGCGCTCAACTGCACGGTGATCGAGAAGCAGCCCGAAGACGTCAAGGCGCTGGTCGCCGGTCTCTACAAAGCGGTGCAATACACCAAGGACCATCCACAGCAAGCCTACGAAATCATGGCCAAGGGCGTCGGCGGTTATCTGTCCGATCCGAAGGAACTGGCTGCTGCAGCGCAAGGCGTGCGTTTCTACGATCAGGCCATGAGCGAGAAGCTGCTGGGCAAACCGGGCGCGCCGGGTGACAGCGCACCGCTGATTAAACTGGCCAACGAAACCGCCAGCGAATTGCAGGGCAAGCCCTATAACGTCAGTAACGACGATCTGGTGGATAACCGTTTCGTCAGCCCGCTCTAGGAGACTGGTCATGTTCAAGCGCAATTCATGGCTGAGTCGCTGCATCACACCGAAGACCGGCTTGCCGGTGCCGGTGGTATGGAGCGCCAGTGGTCTGGCCTGGGTGTTGCTGGTCGGGCTGTGGGCCGGGCTGTCCTACGGCGGCATCGTCCCGGGGATGTTTCTGCCGACGCCCGGCGCGGTGGTTGAAGCCGCCGTGCGCCTGAGCCGCGACGGCACCCTTGGCACCCATGTGTGGGCCAGTGTCGAAGTGGTGATGGTCGGGTTCATCGTCTCGTCGCTGGTGGCGGTGCCGCTGGGGTTGCTGATGGGCAGCTTTCGCATCGTCCAGGCGTTTCTCGAACCGCTGGTCAACTTCATCCGTTACCTGCCGGTGACCTCGTTCGTGCCACTGTTCATCCTGTGGATTGGCATCGGTCTGGAACAGCGGGTATCGGTGATCATCTTCGGCGTGTTCTTCCAGCAACTGGTGATGATCGCGGATGTGTCCAAGGGCATCTCCAAGGACCTGATCAACGCCTCTTACACGCTCGGTTCCAACCGCCGCGACGCGGTGCTGCATGTGATCGCCCCGGCCTCGGTGCCCGGCGTGCTCGACACCTTGCGCGTGACCATGGGCTGGGCCTGGACCTATCTGGTGGTGGCCGAACTGGTCGCTGCGTCGAGCGGCCTCGGTTACCTGAGCCTGAAAGCCATGCGCGGTTTTCAGGTCGACGTGATTTTCCTCGCCATCGCGATCATCGGCCTGCTGGGGCTGGTCACCGATCAACTGTTCCGCTTTCTCCGCCTGAGGGTTGCCGCATGGGCTCAGTAACTGCCGCCAATCATCGCTTTACCGAATCGCGCGCTGCGGCGCCGCAAGCCGCCCCGCGCCTGCAAGTGGACAAGGTCAGCCTGCGCTACAAAAAGCCTGATGGCGGTACGTTCACGGCGCTGGAACAGGTGTCGTTCGAGGTGCCGGATCAGCAGTTCGCGGTGCTGGTCGGGCCGTCAGGTTGCGGCAAATCGAGCCTGTTGTACCTGACCGCCGGCCTCGCCGAGCCAACCTCAGGCGAGATCTACGTCGGCGGCCAGCAAGTGCAGGGCCCCGGTGCCGATCGCGGCATGGTGTTCCAGAGCTACACACTGTTTCCGTGGCTGACGGTGCGGCAGAACGTCGAGTTCGGCCTCAAGCGGCGCGGCATGCCGGCGGCGCGGCGTAAGGAAATTGTCGATTACTACGTCAACGAAGTCGGGCTTGCCGGGTTTGCTGACAATTACGCCAAGCAACTCTCGGGCGGGATGATGCAGCGTGTGGCGATTGCCCGGGCGCTGGCCAACGACCCGCAGATTCTGCTGATGGACGAACCGTTCGGCGCCCTCGACAGCCAGACCCGTTTGCAGATGCAGCAGTTATTGTTGCGGGTCTGGGGCAACAGCAAGAAGACTGTGTTGTTCGTCACCCACGATATCGACGAGGCGATCCTGCTGGGCGACCGGGTCTATGTCATGGGCGCCAAACCGGGACGAATCAAGCAGATCCTCGACGTGCCGATCGAGCGTCCGCGCTCACTGGACATGGTAATGGAGCGCTCGTTTATCGACATGAAACGGGAGATTTTCGGGTTGTTGCATGACGACCTGGAAGAAGTTCATTGATCGCATGAGTCCCCTGTAGGAGCTGCCGCAGGCTGCGATCTTTTGATCTTATCCTTAAAAAAGTCAAAAGATCGCAGCCTTCGGCAGCTCCTACAGCGGTAATTGGTGATCAGGGAGCAGCGGGCAGCAGAAACCGCGCAATCACCGGCAGATGATCGGAAATGCGCAAGGTATCGTCCTGGCGCACGCTCGCTTCGACCCGTTTGATTTTCGGGCTGTAGAACAGGTAGTCGACGGTGCGATCCGGACCGTTGAGGCCGGGGTCGTTGGGGTAGTGGGTCAGCCAGTGGGCGCGGTCGACGCCGCTGGCCTCGTTGTTGGTCGGGATCATCGGGTACTTGTCCCATAACAGGTGCAGGGCGCTGTCGATGGAATAAGGCGTGCGCTGCTCGGCGGGCAGGCGTTGATACTGGCCCAGCGGCAACAGGTTGAAGTCACCGCCGATCAGCCACGCCAGGCCCTGGCTCTCATACTTGTCGAGCACCTTGGCCACCGCCGTCACTTGCGCCTGCAAGGTGTCGTCGGGTTGGCTGGCGCGATCCAGATGGGTGTTGAATACCGTCAGTTGCCCGCCGTCACTCAGCGGCAGCTTGGTGGCGAGCAACGCATCCTTGGGTGCGAACTGTCGAGCGATGATATTCGCCGGCGGCACCGGTAATTGCAGGCGTTCGGCGTGTTCGATGCGGTAGCGGCTGAGGGTCGCCAATTGCCGGCCAACGCTGCCGAAAATATGCGGGTCGGGAACGAAATCGGCCTTCCAGTCGAACGCGTGAGCGCTGCACGGGTAGAGGTCGGTGACCCGCTCCTGCAGCAACTTGAGCTGGTTCTGGTAATCACTGGCCTTGGCGCCGTCATCCAGTTCCTGCAGCAGCACCACGTCGGGCTGCTCGTCCCGGATCACCCGCGCCACCTCGTCGAGGCTGAAGGCCATGTCTTCCGGGGTTGGCGCTTCGTCGGAGCCTTGGGCGAGGTCGTTCCAGAACACGTAGCGCTTGCCCGCCAGGTACTGCACGTTCCAGGTCATGACTTTCAGTGCCTGCCCGGGCACCAGTGTCGGTGGGGTGCCTATGCAGGTGACCGGCAAGGTTTCGCGCGCGCCGGGGCGCCAGGTCAGGCTGTAGATCAGCCCGCCGATCAGGGCGATGGCGAGCACAATCAACAATAGGGTGTAGCGCAGCAGACGGGGCATGGCTCGGCTTATCGCGTTACAAAAGTGCTTGCGAGCATACCCGACCGCAGACGCTTGGCCCAAGTCTCCTGAAGTCAGACTGCTCCGCTACGTTTGTCAGGCAATTCGCTGATCAGCATGAACAGGCGGAACAGCACCACGCTGGTGAACAGCTGCAGGAAGCTGTGCGCACTGTCGATCAGTACCGCGATCAGCGGATTCTGCGGGTCGGGGTACGCCGCCAGGGTCGCGCCCTTGAGCAGCCACAACGGCCCCATCACACACAGAATGCACAGCAGGATCCGCCAGAAATGCCCACGGGTCAGGCGCAGGCTTTCCTTCATCGCCTGCAACGGCCCCATACCGCGCAACACCAGCAGGTACTCACCAAATGCGAGCATGACCATCAGCATCAAGCCTGGCAGGAAATACAACGACAGCCCCAGCAGAATCAGCAAGGTATTGAGCGCCGTGAGCAGAGCGAAACGCGGCCACAGGCGCGCGGACATCGCCAGCAGATCGAGATTGCGCGGAGCTTCGCCGCGGGTGCGGGCGTCGAGAAACAGGATCAGCGCGGCGGTGTACAGCGGATACACCAGCAGACCGACCACCACGCTGGCGGCGGAGAAACTGTCCGGGTCGGTGACGTGATCCACCACTTGCTGCAGCGCCGCCTCGAAGATCACCAGCGGCAGGCACAGCTGCACGATGCTGCCCAGGTGGCGTTTGAAAAAATACAGTGAGTCGCGCAGTACATCGAAGGCATTCATCAGTCGGTATCGCAGGTGGAAAACAGTGGCTCACTTTAACCGATGATGCGTGGGCCGACACAAACGTAAACATTCGGTAAAGGTCGTTGAAACATCCTGTCACTGCCTCCATTACAGAGGTGCGCCATGTCCGCAGTGGGCACGGGCAACGTTATCCCCGGCAATCTACGAGGTCGCCATGAACAGCGAAGAGCAAACCCTGATCGATGGACTGTTTTCCCGGCTGCAACAGGCCGAAACGGAGGCAGCCCCGCGTGACGCCCAGGCCGAGGCGCGGATCAAGGAACACCTGGCCCGCCAGCCAGCGGCAGGTTATTTCATGACCCAGGCGATTCTGGTGCAAGAGGCGGCCATCAAGCGCCTCGACGAACAGAACAAGCAACTGACCCAACAAGTCCAGCAGTTGCAGGCTGAACTGCAAGCGGCCAAGTCCCAGAGTGCGGCCCCGGCGCCAAGCGGCGGTGGCGGTTTCCTGTCGAGCATCTTCGGCGGCAGCAGCTCGCGTCCGGCGCCGACCCAGAGCGCTCCGGCCTCCACCGGCGGCTGGCGTGAACCGGCACCGCAACAGAACTATGCGGCGCCAGCGCCACAACAGAACTATGCCGCACCACCGCCCAATTACGCGCAGCAAGCCGCCCCGGCGGCGGGCAGCAGCTTCCTCGGCGGCGCCCTGAAAACCGCCGCTGGCGTGGCCGGTGGCGTGATGTTGGCGCAGGGCATCAGCAGCCTGTTCCATCACAACCAGCAGCCTGAAGAAATCGTTGAAGTGATCAAGGAAGAACCGGCGCAGGTGGCCGACCAGAGCGGCAACGACTGGGGCAATGACCAGCGTGTGGCCGATAACGGTTTCTCCGGCAATGACCAGGGCGGGTTTACCGACACGGACTACAGCGATGACAGCTCGTCGTTTTTCGATGACGACGATTCGTTCGTCTGAGTAATAAGCCGCCAGTATCAAACCTGTGGTGAGGGGATTTATCCCCGATGGAGTGCGCAGCAGTCCCATTTTCGGGGCCGCTGCGCTGCCCATCGGGGATAAATCCCCTCGCCACAGTCCACCATCCGTCTGGAGTGGTGGGTCGATTATTCGCGCCACCTTCCTGTGGGCTGGCATACTGAGCGCCTTTTTCGGGCCTGGCGCCTGATCCCGCTTCGTGCGCTATGCGCTCACAGGAATCCCGGTGAAAAAAATCGCAGTGTTCGCCGACGTGCAGAACCTCTACTACACCGTGCGTCAGGCCTATGGTTGCCATTTCAACTACGCCGCGCTGTGGGCGGATGTGAGCAAGCACGGGCAGATCGTCGAGGCCTATGCTTACGCCATCGATCGCGGCGACAGCAAGCAGCAGCAGTTCCAGCAGATCCTGCGCAACCTCGGCTTCACCGTGAAACTCAAACCCTACATCCAGCGCAGCGACGGCTCGGCCAAGGGCGACTGGGACGTGGGCATCACCCTCGACATCATGGACGCCGCCGACCACGTCGACGAAATCGTCCTGGCCTCCGGTGACGGTGACTTCGACATGCTGCTCGAACGCATCATCAGCAAGCACGGCGTACAGGCAGTCGCCTACGGCGTGCCCGGGTTGACCGCCAACTCGCTGATCCGCGCCGCCAGCCGTTACGTGCCGATCGAAGGCGCGTTGTTGCTGAAGAATTAAGCTGAAAAATTGATTTGAACGGAGTTGAACCCGGTTTGGAACGCATTGCAGTCATCGACTTTGAAACCACCGGCCTGTCGCCGAACAGCAGCTGCCGCGCCACGGAAATCGCCGTGGTCATGCTGGAAAACGGCCGTATCGTCGAGCGTTACCAGAGCCTGATGAATGCCGGTGTGCGCGTCCCTGCGTTCATCGAGCAACTGACCGGCATCAGCAACGCCATGCTGCGTAGCGCGCCTGCGGCGGAGCGGGTGATGGAAGAGGTCAACGAATTCGTCGGCTGCACGCCGCTGGTGGCGCACAACGCTTCGTTCGACCAGAAATTCTGGGACTTTGAACTGGGACGGATCAAACGCACCCGTCTGCAGAACTTCGCCTGTTCACTGCTGCTGGCCCGGCGCCTGATGCCCGCGGCACCCAATCACAAGCTCGGTACGCTCACCGCATTTGCGCGCCTGCCGCACACCGGCCAGGCGCACCGGGCCATGGCGGATGCGGAGATGGCGGCCAACCTGATGGCGCATCTGGCGGATGAACTGCGCAGCAAGCACGGCGTACGTGAGCTGAACCATGACTTGCTGTGCAAATTGCAGAAAGTCCCGGCGGCCAAAGTCAGCGAACACCTGCAGCGCTACCGCTGATCCCCAGCCCGACACAGAACCCCTGTAGGAGCTGCCGAAGGCTGCGATCTTTTGATCTTGCTTTTAAAAGTCAAAGTCAAAAGATCGTCCGAACGCGGCCCGAACCTTCGGCAGCTCCTACAGTGGATTTGTGGTTGGCCCGAACTATTTGCCGTTGGCTTCTATATGGCTCAGCGGCACGCGCTTCTCGATTGCGCTGGACAACACAATCGAGGTCTTGCTGAAGCCAAACTTCGCCACGTGATTGATCAGCTCCTCCAGTTCGGTCATCGAGCCCACCGCGCCCTTCATCATCACGCATGGATCGCCGGTCACACGGAAGCACTCGGTCAGTTGCGGGATTTTCACCAGTTCATCGTAGACCTTCTGGCTGCCGTTCTGGTGCAGGCGCAACTCGATCATGCACTGGATCGGCAAACCGATTTTCGACAGGTCGATGTTCGCCTGGTACCCGGTGATCACGCCGGACGCCTCAAGCTTGGCCACCCGTTCGGCCACTGCCGGGGCGGACAGGTTCACCTTGCGCGCCAGATCGGCGTAGGACGCGCGACCGTTTTCCAACAGGGCGCTGAGCAGCATGCGGTCGTATTTGTCCAAGGCCGGACTCCTGAAAATGCCAGACTTTCGAAATCACGGCTTATCCCGTCGATCTCCGTTGTTTCAAAAGTGTACCGGCGCGATAAACAGGTTTTGTAACTTATTTTTGCTCGCGGGCCTTTCTAGAATAATCCTCACCCTGCCTTTGACTGTCGAGCTGCCCATGCCTGCCTTGCGCCGTTTTTCCTTGCCGTTGATCGCCGCGTTTTTCGCGCTGTATGTGATTTGGGGATCGACCTATCTGGTGATCCGCCTCGGCGTCGAATACTGGCCGCCGCTGATGCTCGGCGGGGTGCGCTTCGTGATTGCCGGCAGCCTGATGTACGCCTTCCTGCGCTGGCGTGGCGCGCCGGCGCCGACCTGGGTGCAGTGGAAAGCGGCGGGGATCATCGGGATTCTGTTGCTCAGCTTCGGTAACGGCGCGGTCAGTGTCGCCGAGCACACGGGTGTGGCGTCCGGCGTGGCGGCACTGGCAGTGGCGACCGTGCCGTTGTTTACGTTGTTGTGCGGCTATTTCTGGGGCGCGCGCAATACGCGGCTGGAGTGGGCCGGGGTGGCGCTGGGAATTATCGGCATCGCCATGCTCAACATGGGCTCCAATCTGCAATCGAGCCCGCTGGGCGCGGCGTTGCTGATTTTCGCGGCGGCGACCTGGGCCTTCGGCTCGGTGTGGAGCAAACACCTGCCGCTGCCGCAAGGGGCGATGGCCAGTGCCGTGGAAATGCTGGTGGGCGGCGTGGTCCTGCTGATCGGCAGCGCGGTCAGCGGCGAACACCTGAAAGCCCTGCCACCGGTGGAAGGCTGGCTGGCCCTGGGGTATCTGATCTTCTTCGGCTCGATCATCGCCTTCAATTCCTACATGTACCTGCTCAAACACGTGCGTCCGGCGGCGGCCACCAGCTATGCCTACGTCAATCCGGCGGTGGCGGTGTTGCTGGGGATCGTGTTTGTCGGCGAGACCATCGGTATGGAAGAAGCGCTGGCGATGCTGGTGATCATCAGTGCCGTGGTGCTGATCGGTCTGCCGCAATGGCGGCGGCCGGCGCAGCCGCTGGTCGTGGAGCCGCCGAAGACCGCCGTTCCAGCAGAACCGCGTGTGAATTAGGGTAAACTGCGCGCCATTGCACCCTTGTTTTGCGCAACCGCGCTGATTTTTCCTACGGTACTCCCATGACTTTCGCCACCCTTGGCCTGATCGAACCCTTGCTGCGCTCCCTTGAGAAGCTCGGCTACCAGACCCCGACGCCAGTCCAGGCGCAAGCCATTCCGGCCGTGCTGGCCGGTCGCGACCTGATGGCTGCGGCCCAGACCGGTACCGGCAAGACCGCCGGTTTCGCCTTGCCGCTGCTGCAGTTGCTGGCCATGGAAGGGCCGAAAGTCACCGCCAACTCGGTGCGTGCGCTGATTCTGGTGCCGACCCGCGAACTGGCCGAGCAGGTGCACGAATCGGTGCGCCAGTACGCGGAAAACCTGCCGTTGCGCACCTACGCGGTGTATGGCGGTGTCAGCATCAACCCGCAGATGATGAAACTGCGCGGCGGCGTCGACCTGCTGGTGGCAACCCCGGGCCGTCTGCTCGACCTGTTCCGCCAGAACGCGTTGAAATTCAATCAGCTGCAAACCCTGGTACTCGACGAAGCCGATCGCATGCTCGACCTCGGCTTTTCCGAAGAGCTGGCGAACATCTATCGCGCGCTGCCGAAGAAGCGTCAGACGCTGCTGTTCTCCGCGACCTTCTCCGATGACATTCGCCTGCTGGCCGGGCAGATGCTCAACGATCCGCTGAGCATCGAAGTCAGCCCGCGCAACGTGGCGGCCAACACCGTCAAACAGTGGGTGGTGACGGTGGACAAGAAGCGCAAGCCGGAACTGTTCGTGCACCTGATGCGCAAGAACAAGTGGAAGCAGGTGCTGGTGTTTGCCAAGACCCGCAACGGCGTGGACGCGTTGGTGGAAAAACTCCAGGGCCTTGGTGTGAACGCCGACGGTATCCACGGCGACAAACCGCAGGCGACCCGTCAGCGTGCACTGGATCGTTTCAAACTCAGTGAAGTGCAGATTCTGGTGGCGACCGACGTCGCGGCTCGGGGTCTGGATATCGAAGATTTGCCGCTGGTGGTCAACTTCGACCTGCCGATCGTGGCCGAGGATTACATCCATCGCATCGGTCGTACCGGCCGTGCCGGTGCAACGGGCGAGGCGATCTCGCTGGTGTGTGCCGATGAAGTGAACATGCTCTCGGCCATTGAGATGCTCACCCGTCAGACCTTGAAGCGTCAGAACGAACCGGACTTCGAACCCGAGCACCGCGTGCCGGAGACCGATGCCAGCGGTCAGGTGATCAAGAAGCCGAAGAAACCGAAAAAACCGAAGACGTCCGGTGGCGGTGGCGGCAAGCGCAATCTCGGCAAGTGGGTCGACAGTGGCGAAACTCAGGCACCTGAGCCGTCGATCAAGCCTGTGCGTAAAGTGCCGGTGTTCAATACCGGGCCGCGCAAGCGCAAGCCTTGATGATGTGGCATCGCTAAGGACACCTTCGCTGGTACGTCGGGAATGCATTTCCCTGTAGGAGCTGCGGCACGCTGCGATCTTTTGATCTTGTTTTTAACGGTAAAAAGATCGCAGCCTCGTTTCACTCGGCAGCTCCTACAGGGTTTTGTGCTGAAGCCACTCGAGCAAGCCGAACCCCGCCGCCCGCCCACTGGCAAAACACCCGGTCAGCAGATAGCCGCCCGTCGGCGCTTCCCAATCCAGCATCTCCCCCGCGCAAAACACTCCCGGCAAGGTCTTGAGCATCAAGCGCTCATCCAGCGCCTCGAACGTCACGCCACCGGCACTGCTGATCGCTTCGTCCAGCGGACGGGGTTTCACCAGGGTCAACGGCAACGCCTTGATCGCCCGCGCCAGCAGCGCCGGATCGGCAAAGGTCGCCGCGTCACTCAGCTCGCGCAACAACGCCGCTTTCACCCCATCAATCCCGACCTGACTGTGCAGATGCTTGGCCATCGAGCGCGAGCCGCGCGGTTTGCCCAACGCTGCCTGTAATTTATCCACAGGCCTGCCGGGTAACAGATCGATGTGCACCGTGGCTGAACCCTGCGCGTTGATCGCCTCGCGAATCGGTGCCGACAGCGCATAGATCAGGCTGCCTTCAACCCCGGTCGCGGTGATCACGCATTCGCCCAAGCGTGGGATATCGTCGTTCAAACCGATGGCGACATTTTTCAGCGGTGCTCCGGCGAATTTGCTGACAAGCAATTCGCTCCAGCCCTGCACCTCGAAGCCGCAATTGCTCGGCTGCAACGGCGCCAGTCCTACACCTTTTTGCTCCAGGGGCAGCATCCACGCGCCATCCGAACCCAGCCGCGACCAACTGCCACCGCCGAGGGCGAGCAGGGTGGCGTCGGGTGTGACCGTGATTTCGCCGTCGGGGCTGGCAATGCGCAGAGCGCCGTGTGCATCCCAGCCGAGCCAGCGATGGCGGGTGTGGATAACCACGCCGCTGTCGCGCAGACGCTTGAGCCAGGCTCGCAGTAGCGGGGCGGCTTTCATGTCGGTAGGGAACACCCGGCCGGAGCTGCCGATGAAAGTCTCGATGCCCAGTTCATGAATCCAGCGGCACAACGCATCGGCATCGAAGCCTCGCAGCAAGGGCGCGATCTGCGGCGCGCGCTCGGCGTAGCGCGCGAGGAACGCCGGGTAAGGTTCGGAATGGGTGATGTTCATGCCGCCGACCCCGGCCAGCAGGAACTTGCGCCCCACCGAGGGCATGCCGTCGTACAGGTCGACACGCACACCGGCCTGGCTCAGCACTTCGGCGGCCATCAGGCCGGCGGGGCCACCGCCGATGATGGCGACGTGAGCGGGGAGGGGGGCGGAGGTCTGGGTCATGGCGTGCGCTGCGGTATGGCGGGATAAGGCGCGCATTCTAACAGCCGGGATCCGTGTAGGAGCTGCCGCAGGCTGCGATCTTTTGATCTTGGCCCTTAGAAAACAAGATCAAAAGATCGCAGCCTGCGGCAGCTCCTACAGGGGATCGACGGTAAATCTGGCGGACTGGTTGAAAAATGATCAGCGCGCTGTACGTCATGCTCGCTGTGGGCTGTAGTCCCTTTCGCTCAGGTTATCCACAGGCCGTTCCACAGCCATTGTGGGTAACGCAGCACAGCTCAGTGACAACCGTGTGACGTCCAGACCCGTTGCGCGCTGTGATGCAGGATGCCGTGGCGGCGGGCGAGGGCGTGGCGATCCTTGCTGTAGCCACCGCCGATCACGCCAACCACCGGGATGTCGCGGCCCAGGCAATGGCGCATCACGCTTTCATCGCGGGCGGCGACGCCTTCGTCTGTCAGTTGCAGATAACCGAGGGCGTCGTCCTTGTGCACATCGACCCCGGCGTCGTACAGCACCAGGTCCGGTTGATACAGCGGCAGCAGGTAGTTGAGCGTGTCATCCACCACCTTCAGGTAGTCGCCATCGCCCATGCCTTTGGGCAGCGGAATGTCCCAATCGCTTTCGGCCTTGCGGGCAGGAAAATTCTTTTCACAGTGCAGGGAAACGGTGATCGCCTCCGGCGTGTCGTGGAGGATGCGTGCGGTGCCATCACCCTGATGCACGTCGCAATCAAAGATCAGCACCCGGTTCACCCGGCCGCTTTGCAGCAGGTAATGGCTGATGATCGCCAGGTCATTGAAAATGCAGAAGCCGGCCGGGTAATCGTAGTGGGCGTGATGGGTGCCGCCGGCGAGGTGACAGGCCAGACCATGCTCCAGGGCTTTCTCTGCCGCCAGAATCGAACCGCCGACCGCCCGCACCGTACGCCGCGCCAGCGCTTCGTTCCAGGGCAAGCCAAGGCGCCGCTGGTCTTCGCGGGACAACTCGCCGCTCATGTAGCGTTCGATATAGCGACGGTCATGGGCCAGAGCGAGGATGTCGTTGGGGCAGATCTCCGGGCGCAGCAGGTCGGCGTCGCGGGTCAGGCCGCTGTCGACCAGGTGGTCGCGCAGCAAACGGAACTTGTCCATCGGAAAGCGGTGATCCGCCGGAAACTCGGGACTGTAGTCTTCGTGGTAGATCAACGGCAGTGGCATGGCGACTTCATGTAGGAACGATGGAAAGAGTGAACGATCCTACCAGCGATGTAGACTGGCGGCATGGAAACGGAGGGGCATGATGGAGCCGATACTGCAACTGGAAAGTGCGCGATTGCTGATGCGCCAATGGCAGGACGAGGATTTGCCGGCATTTGCGGCGATGTGTGCCGATCCGCAGGTCATGCGTTACTTTCCACAGCCCTTGAGCCGCCTGGAAAGTGCTTCGCTCATTGGTCGGGTGCGCGGCCATTTTGCCGAACACGGCTTCGGATTATGGGCGCTGGAGCGCAAGGACAGCGGCGAGTTCATCGGTTTCACCGGTCTGGGTGTGGTCGGTTTCGATGCCCCGTTCACGCCAGCGGTGGAAATCGGCTGGCGCCTGGCCCGCGAGCATTGGGGGCTGGGCTATGCCAGCGAAGCGGCATGGACCGCTCTGCGTTGCGGCTTTGACCGGTTGTCGCTGAAGGAAATCGTGTCCTTCACCGCCCAGAGCAATCTGCCCTCGGAGAAAGTCATGCAAGCGATTGGCATGCAGCACGATCCGGCCGATGATTTCGATCACCCCAAAATTGCCGTCGATCACCCGTTACGCCGGCATGTGTTGTACCGGATTACCAGGGAGCAATGGCTGCAAACCCTGCATGGCTAAGCCGACACGGACGTTTACAATGGCGCGACAATGGCTCGCGCCAGAACCTGAATGGGCCGCCGCAGCCAAGACTGCGCGGCATAGCGTTGTGTGAGGAGAGTCTGAATGAGCCAAGTGTTGGAAGATCTGGTCGACCTGCTGACCCTGGAGCCGATCGAGGAAAACCTGTTCCGTGGCCGTAGCCAGGACCTGGGTTTCCGTCAGTTGTTCGGTGGGCAGGTGCTCGGCCAGTCGCTGTCGGCGGCCAGTCAGACGGTTGAAGAGGCGCGCCATGTGCATTCGATGCACGGTTATTTCCTGCGCCCGGGCGACGCCAAATTGCCAGTCGTGTACTCGGTGGATCGCGTGCGTGATGGCGGCAGCTTCAGCACCCGGCGGGTCACCGCGATCCAGAAGGGCCACCCGATTTTTACCTGCAGCGCGTCGTTTCAGTACGACGAAGCAGGCTTCGAGCACCAGAGCCAGATGCCGGTGGTGGTCGGTCCGGAAAACCTGCCGTCGGAGCTGGAACTGACCCAGCAACGCGCGCACCTGATTCCCGAGCACATGCGCGAAAAATTGCTCTGCCCGAAACCGATCGAAGTGCGCCCGGTCACTGAAAAAGACCCGTACAACCCGCAGCCGGCCGATCCGGTGAAGTACGTGTGGTTCCGTGCTGATGGCGCGCTGGCGGATATTCCGGCGCTGCACAAATACCTGCTGGCCTACGCCTCGGACTTCGGTCTGCTGACCACTTCGATGTTGCCTCACGGCAAGTCGGTCTGGCAGAAAGACATGCAGGTCGCCAGCCTTGATCACGCGCTGTGGTTCCACAATGATCTGCGCGCCGATGACTGGTTGCTCTATGCGATGGACAGTCCGTGGGCCGGCAATTCCCGTGGGTTCTCCCGTGGCAGCGTGTACAACCGCGCCGGGCAACTGGTGGCGTCGGTGACTCAGGAAGGCCTGATTCGTCACCGCAAGGACTGGGCATGAGCCTGAGCGATGTGAAGCACTGGGTGTTCGACATGGACGGCACCCTGACGGTCGCCGTGCATGACTTTGCGGCGATCCGCGTGGCGCTGGCGATTCCGCCCGAGGATGACATTCTCACCCACCTCGCGGCGCTGCCGGCCGACGAAGCGGCGGCGAAACATGCCTGGCTGCTGGAGCATGAGCGCGATCTGGCGTTGGGTTCGAAACCGGCTGCCGGTGCGGTGGAGCTGGTGCGCGATCTGCACGGGCGTGGCTATCGCCTGGGCATCCTGACGCGCAACGCGCGGGAGCTGGCGCATGTGACGCTCGAAGCGATTGGCCTGGCCGACTGTTTCGCTGTGGAAGATGTGCTGGGCCGCGATGAAGCACCGCCGAAGCCGCATCCCGGCGGGTTGCTGAAACTGGCCGAGGCCTGGAAGGTGCCGGCGCGCGAGATGGTGATGGTCGGGGATTACCGCTTTGATCTGGATTGCGGGCGAGCGGCCGGGGCGCGGACGGTGCTGGTGAATCTGCCGGACAACCCGTGGCCGGAGCTGACGGACTGGCATGCGCAGGATTGTGTCGAGTTGCGGCGTATGCTTCTGGCCTGAGTTCTTTAGCGCCTGAAAGGGCCCCATCGCGGGCAAGCCCGCTCCCACATTTGAAATGCATTCCCCTGTGGGAGCGGGCTTGCCCGCGATGAGGCCTGAGCGGCCACTGCAAAATCATTGATCAAACAGCGCTTTCTGCCCCTCCGGCGACGTCAACATCCCATCGCCGTTATGCCCGACCCCGGGCACTTCAACCAGCCGCTGATTCACCCCTTCCGGATGCCGGCGCAGCAGGTAGCCGAAAAACAGTTTGCCGCGTTCCAGTCGATACGCACCCTGGGCTTCGGCGGCGCAGCTTTTGTCCAGCGCCGGATGCTGCGGGTCGGTGTCCTGCTGACCGAGCAGATAAATCACCTCGCGCTTGATGTAACTGCTTTCAAGCTGCAACGGCGTTTGCCCGCCGGCGTACACCGGCATGTCGCTCAGACCGTACTTCCAGCGATTAAACCCAAGGCACTGTGCGTGATCGAAGGCGACCGGCCGCTGTTCGTTGAAATACGCGTACGACGACGGATTGGCCACCACATAGCGCAGGCGAATGCCGTTGGCCTTCAGCGCCGGTTGGTCCTTGGCCAGCAGGGCATAACGCTGCACCACTTGGCCGCCACCGGAATGGCCGAAAATCACAATCTGTTTCACATCCGGAAACTGCTTGCGGTCGCTGACCCGGGCGACAATTTCATCCAGCGCGGCGTAGGAACTCAGCGGATTCGGCCCTGTGGATAACCCGCCGCCCATCCACTCGTTGCCTTTCCAGCGCAGCAACGTGTTGGGCAGCGAGTACAGGGCGACGTCGCTTTCATTGAGAAACTGCGGCGCGATCACCAGCGTGTGCGCAGTTTGTCCGGCCAATTCCGTGGTGTGCTCGGCACTCTTGCGGTAGGTTTCGGCGTTGCGCAGACGGCCGTGAATGACGATCAGCACCCGCTCGATTTTTTCCGGTGCGGGGCTGATGCCCACGGCCATTTCGCCGGCCTTGAGTTGCAGACGCCCGGAGCTGATGGCATCGACGCCCGCCGCGTGTGCGCTGCCGCCGATGATCAGTAACGCCAAAAGCCATTTGTGCATTTACAGGTTTTTCGCCGCGAAGGTATCGCACTGGCCGACCTGGCCCTGGGCGAATCCGGTTTTGAACCAGCGCACCCTTTGCGCCGACGTACCATGGGTAAACGAGTCCGGCACCACTCGGCCCTGACCCTGTTGTTGCAGGCGATCATCACCGATGGCGTTGGCCGCGTTCAAGGCCTCTTCGACGTCACCCGGTTCCAGCCAGTTCAGGCGCTGCTGCGCATGGTAGGCCCAGACGCCGGCCAGGCAGTCAGCCTGCAATTCCTGACGCACCAGCAAACCGCCGTCGCCCTGCATCTGCCGCCCCTGCTGACGGGCCGCCTGAATTTTCGCCGAGACGCCGAGCAGCGTCTGCACATGGTGGCCGACTTCGTGCGCGATCACGTAGGCCTGGGCGAAGTCGCCGGCAGCCTTGAAGCGCTGGGCCATTTCCTGGAAGAAGGCCATGTCCAGATAGACTTTCTGATCCGCCGGGCAATAGAACGGGCCGGTCGCCGAAGTCGCCAGACCGCAGGCGGAATTCACCCGGTTGCTGAACAGCACTAGGGTCGGATCCTTATATTGGCGGCCGGCCTGCTGGAAAATCGCGCCCCAGGTGTCTTCGGTATCGCCGAGGATCGAACGCACGAATTCGGCCTGCTGGTCGTTGGCCGGTGGCGCCTGACGGGTTTGCGTCGAGGCCGGTGCCGATTGTTCGGTCATTTGCCCGGTGAGCTGACCGAGGATCTGCAGCGGGTCCTGGCCGGTGATCCAGCCGATGCCGACGATCAGCAGGATCGCCCCGAGGCTCAGCCCCTTGCCGCCACCGAAACGCATTCCACCACCGCCGCCGCTATCATCGCCACGGGCATCGACGACGTTGTCACTGCGTCGGCCTTTTTTCCATAGCATGTGGGAATCCTCTATCTGTACGTGGTGATGAGTGTTGCTGGTGTGTGAGTGTGGCGCCAGTCCGGTCGTCCGTCCATTGGCGCACACGCGAGCAGGCCCGGCCTCGGGTGACGAGGACGGGCCTGTTATTGACGAGCGTGTGCGCGACTAATTCAATCCGTTGGCGGATTTCTCCTTTCGCACTGTGCGTCAGCGATCGAAGGCGTCCCACACCGGGGCGAAGTCCGGGCTGACCTGACGCTGATTTTTCGGCAGTGCGGCGATCAGTGCGCGGTCTTCAGCGTCCAGTTCAACCTGCAGCGAAGCCAGGTTCGCCAGTTGATTGGCCCGGCTGCTGGCCTTGGGAATCGCCGCGACGTTGGGCTGATCGAGCAGCCATTTCAATGCGATCTGAGTCGGCAGCACACGGTGTTTTTTCGCGATCTGCTGAATCTGCGCGATGTCCGAGACCTTGTTGCGCGCCAATGGCGTGTAGGCCGTCAGTGCCAGATCGTGTTGGCGGGCATAGTCGAGCAAGGCGTTTTGTCCGAGGAGGACGTGGTACTCGACCTGGATCGCTGACAGAGGGATGGCGTATTCCTCAACGACTTTGCGCAGCAGCGGCAGCGGAAAATTCGCCACGCCGATGTGGCGAGCCAGACCTTGCTCCTTGAAGGATGCGAGGGTTTCAAGCGTGCGCGGCAAGTCCCAGGCAGTGCTCGGCCAATGGATCATGAACAGGTCGACGTACTCGCTGCGCAAAGCCTTGAGGCTTCGTTCCATCGAGTGGCGCATGGCGTCGGGTTGCAACTGGTCCCACCAGACCTTGGTGGTGACATGAATCTGCTCGCGGGGTGTCGATGTGTTCGCCAACGCTTGTCCGACCGCGTCTTCGTTGTTGTAGGCCGCTGCCGTGTCGATGTGCCGGTAGCCGAGTTCCAGTGCTTGCTCGACGGCACGAGTGCATTCGTCGCCGAGCATCGGCCAGGTGCCGAGGCCGAGTTTCGGCATGTTCAAACCCTGGGCGTTAACGATGTGCTGCATGGTCGATCTCCTGTTCGAAAGCAGTGATACCGGCGATATGGCGGGCGGCGATGTAGCCGAACGTCAGCGCCGGGCCGAGGTTGATCCCGCCCGCCGGATAGTGCCCGCCCATGATGCTGGCCATGTCGCCACCGGCGGCGTAGAGCCCGGCGATGGGCTGGGCATGGGCGTCGAGCACTTGTGCCTGCGGGTTGACCTTGAGCCCGGCAAAGGTGCCGAAGCAGCCCGGTTGCACTTTCACGGCATAAAAAGGGCCGGCCACTATTGGGGCAACGCAGGGGTTGGGAAGGTTCGCCGGATCGCCCTGTTTGCGGTTGTAGGGCGTTGCGCCGCGACCGAACAGAGGGTCTTCGCCAAGGCGCGCATGCGAGTTGTAGTGATCAACAGTACGGCGCAACCCGCCGGGATCGATACCGCAGGCGCTGGCCAATTCTTCAAGGGTGTTGCCGGTTTTCAGATAGCCGCTGCGGATAAATCCTGACAGCGGAACGGGAAATGGCCGCGACATGCCCAGGCCATAACGCCGTTGAAAGGCGCGGCTGCAGATCAGCCACGAGGCGACTTCCTCGCCTTCCGGGGTGGCGGCAACCATGGCGCTGACGTAGTCGAAGTAACCATTGGCTTCATTGACGAAACGCTGGCCGTTGCGCAGTACACCGATGATTCCCGGTTTGCCGCGCTCGATGATGTGCGGGAAATGGCCGATGCTGCCGTCGGCTTGGGGTACTTGCGAGACCGGCGCCCAGGCCACGGGCGACGCCAGGTCGGTGTTGACCGAGGCACCGACGCTTTCGCCCAGACGCAGGCCATCGCCGTTGACCGCCAGCGGTGGCAGTGCCCAGTGTTCATGACCTGTGGGCGTGCGCGGAAACAAGGCCTTGCGCCGCTCGATGTCATTGGCGAAACCGCCGGCGGCCAGCACCACGGCTTTGCGTGCATGGACGCGGATCGGGCCTTTTGCGCTGTTGACCACGGCGCCGCAAACCCTTGTTTCATCGCGCAGCAGTTCGCTCACCGGCGCCGACTCCCATAACAGGACACCAAGGTCCTCGGCGGATTTCGCCAGCCTTGCGACCAGCGCCACCCCGTTGACCAGTTGCATGGCTCGGCCGTGCACCGCCAGATCCCGCAAGTGTCGGGTAAAACGTCGGGTTACATGCCAAGCCGCTTTCAGCGAACGGGTCAGATTGAGGAACGCCGAAAGGTCGGCGCCGGCCATGATCGGCATGCCCATGAAGGACGTTTCGCGCATCGTTGTACGCAGGCGCTTGAGCAGGCGTCCGACTTGGCGTCCGTCGTAAGGCGCCGCGATGACCGAGCGCCCGCCCGTGCCAGCGCCCGGCGTATCGCCATGGATGTCGGCGATGGCGTTGCCGTCGGCAAATTGCAAAGCGCTGTGCTGTTCGAAAAATGCGACCATCTGTGGTCCGGCAGTGAGGAAGGCGTCGACCATGGACGGGTCGTAATGCTCGCCGAGTTCGTGGCGCAGGTACGTGCGCGGTTGCTCGATGTCTTCGACGATGCCGGCGCGTCGCGCCAATGGATTGCACGGTACCCACGCCCAGCCGCCGGACCACGCCGTGGCACCACCGAACAGCGGATCCTTTTCAACCACGATGACTTTCAGACCGTGCCAGGCGGCAGTGACCGCTGTGGATAAACCGGCAGCGCCGGAGCCGACGACCAGCACGTCGCAGTCGATTTCGGGAAGTTCGGCAGGCATCAAACAAAACTCCGCAACTGGATTTTATTGGAATTGGATTCCAGAAATTAGCGAATGAAGCGCATCTGCTACAAGACCTGTTTCCGTAAAGTGGGCGGTTATCGCACTGCCGGTTCCGGATTTCGCTTTGTCTCGGATGTCTTTTAGAATCGGCGAAATTTCATTTGGATCTTCCCATGGCCGGCAGTCAGATCGAACGGGTTTTCAGTGTGCTGGAAAGCCTCACCAGTGAGCCGCACGGGCTGCCGATGCAGACCCTGGCCGAGCAGCTCGACATCCCGAAAAGTGCCACTCACCGTATGCTCGCCGAGCTGATTCGGCTGGGTTACGTACGGCAGAATGCAGACACTCTGCGCTATCACTTGTCGACCAAACTGGTGGCGATGGGGTTTCAGTATCTGGCGAGCAGCGGTGCCGACATCGTGCAACCGGTGCTGGATCGACTGGCGCAGGAAACCGGTGAGTTGGTGCGTCTGGGAGTGATCGATGGCGAGCGCCAGACCTGGATCGCCAAGGCGCAGGGCGCCCGGACGGGCCTGCGTTATGACCCGGACATGGGCCGCGACGCGCCGTTGTTCTACACCGCCTCCGGGCACGCGTGGCTGGCCTGCATGAGCGACGCCGAAGCCTTGTCGCTGGTCGAGCGCCAGGGCGCGGAAGTGCCAGTGGGCATTGGGCCGAATGCGCCGCGCTCCAATATCGAATTGCTGGAGCGCCTGCGGCTGGCGCGGGAGCAGGGTTATGCCTGCGTCGAGGAAAGTTCGGCGGTGGGCACTTCGGCGATTGCCGCGGTGGTCAAGCACCCCGTTGACGGCCGGGTGATCGGCGTACTGAGCATTGCCGGGCCAAGCGCGCGGATGCCTGGCGCGCGGCTGCATGAACTGGCGCCGTTGCTGATGAAGTTCACCGAGGAGTTGTCGGCGGCGAGCCTGGCGTCCGAATTGTTTGTCTGACCCGCGCCGATCTTTGTAGGAGCTGCCGAAGGCTGCGATCTTTTGACTTTGTTTTTCAGATCAAGAGCAAAAGATCGCAGCCGGCGGCAGCTCCTACAGGTTGAGCGTCGTGTACGAAGTTGTGCGGTGTTCGCACGGATTTTCCATTAGTGGGTGTTTGATTCTGGAACGCGGTTCTAGATTGTTGCTGAAGAGACATTTCCAACAACAATCACAAGAGGATCGCGCCTTGACTCCGCCCCTTCGTATCGCCCTGATCGGCGCCGGCAACATGGGCCAACAGCATTACCAGCACTTGCAAACCCTCGATGAAGCCCGGTTATGCGCAGTGGCCGATCCCGGCCCGCAGGCTCCCGCGCTGGCGGCGCAGTGGGGCGTGGCGTATTTCGCCGATCATCGGCAGATGCTGGAGCAGGTGCGGCCCGATGCGGTGATCGTGGCTAACCCGAATAATCAGCACGTCAGCACGGCGCTGGATTGCCTCGCCGCCGGCGTGCCGGTGCTGTTGGAGAAACCGGTGGGCGTGAACAGGGATGAGGTGCGCAAACTGGTGGCGGCGGTCAAACGCAGCGGCGTGCCGGTGCTGGTCGGCCATCATCGGCGGCACAATCCGTTGATCGTGCGTGCCCACCAATTGCTGCGCAGCGGCGCGCTCGGGCGGCTGACCATGGTTACTGCGCTGTTTCAGTTACGCAAACCCGACCGTTATTTCGAGGTCCCGTGGCGCCGTGAGCCGGGCGCGGGCCTGTTGCTGACCAACCTGATTCACGACCTCGATCTGCTGCGTCACCTGTGCGGAGAGGTGCAGTCGGTGCAGGCCGTCACCGACAACGCGGTGCGGGGTTTTGCCAACGAAGACAGCGTCGCGGTGTTACTGCAATTTGCCGGCGGTGCACTGGGGACGCTGAGCGGTTCCGATGCGGTTGCCGCGCCGTGGAGCTGGGAGCTGAATTCCGCAGAGAACCCGGTTTACCCGCGTCAGGCCGATCAGCCGTGTTATTTGCTGGCGGGCACTGCCGGAGCGTTAAGCATTCCGCAACTCAAGCGTTGGCATTACCCTGCCGATCAGGTCGATGCCGGCTGGCACGAACCGTTGATTGCGCAGCAAGAGCCGTGTGAGGGCGGGGACGCGTTGCGTTTGCAGCTGCAACATTTTGTGCAGGTCGCGCGGCGTGAAGTCGAACCCTTGGTCAGTGCCGCCGATGCCGCGCGAACCCTGGCGCTGGTCGAGGCGATTCGTGAAGCAGCGGCCAGCGGCCGTGCCTGTTCTCCGGCAGCGGTCGAGGCTTGAGCATGAACGAACGAATCCTGTCCCTGGCCAGTCTCACCGTACTCGAATTGTCGCCACCGCAAATGGTCGAGGTCGCGGCGCGTGCAGGTTACAGCCATGTCGGCCTGCGCCTGGAACCGGCAACGCCGGAGGAACATCATTTTCCGCTGGTGGCCGATGCTGATCTGCGGCGTCAGACGTTGAGGCGTTTGCGCGACACTGGCATCGCGGTGCTCGACGTGGAAATCCTGCGCCTGAAACCGCACACCGTGGTCGCTGATTTCGAGAAGCTGCTGGCCGTCGGCGCGGAGTTTGGCGCCAGTGAATTACTCGTCGCCGGCAATGATCCTGACGAGCAACGGCTCACCGACAACTTTGCCGCGCTGTGTGATCTGGCGGCGCCTTACGGTTTGCATCCGCATCTGGAGTTCATGCCCTGGACCGATGCGTGCAACCTCGAACAGGCGTTGCGCATCGTGGCCAATGCCGACCGGGAAAATGCCGCGGTGCTGGTCGATGCCTTTCATTTCGATCGCTCCGGCTCACGGCTGGAGGATCTGGCCAGCGTCGCACCGGCGCGCCTGCGTTATGCGCAATTGTGCGATGTGGCGGGGCCGAGACCGGCGGACATGGCCGAGATCTTGCGTCAGGCGCGCAACGAGCGGCGGTTTCCCGGCGAGGGCGATTGCGACCTGCACGGTTTGTTGCGCAGTCTGCCAGCTAATATTCCACTGAGCCTGGAGATCCCCACGGTAAAACTGCTGGAGCAGGGCGTCAGCGGATTGCAACGAGCGCAGAGGGCGCTCGACAGGACGCGGGAATTGTTGGCGCAGTTGTAAGTCAGTGTGGGTGGCGGGGCGCCAGCGTCCTCGCCACTGTTTATTTTTCCTTAAGAGATATCCAATGACCGTCAGCACCCCGCTCTCCGGTGTCAACCAACCCTTCAAGGGGATCTTGCTGATTGTCGTGGCGACCTTCCTGTTCTCCAGCCACGACGCGCTGTCGAAATACCTTTCAGGTTTCTATCCGATCGTCATGGTGGTATGGGCGCGTTATCTGGTGCACACCTTGCTGATGGCGGGGATCTTCCTGCCGCAATCGGGGCTTCGAGTGTTGCGTACCAAACGGCCGTTGTGGCAGTTGGCGCGGGCGCTGTGCCTGCTCGGCACCAGTCTGTTTTTCACCACGGCGCTGTTGTACATCCCGCTGGCCGAGGCCACGGCGGTCAACTTTCTTGCGCCAGTGCTGGTGACGGCACTGTCGGTGCCGTTGCTCAAGGAACGGGTAACGCGCGGGCAATGGATTGCGGTGATCTGCGGATTCATCGGCGTGCTGATCATCGTTCACCCGGGCGGTGAACTGTTCACTCCGGCGGTGCTGCTGCCGTTCTGCTCGGCGTTGTTTTTCTGCTTCTATCAACTGCTGACACGCAAGCTCAGTGAGGTCGATAGCCCGACCACCAGCAACTTCTTTGCCGGTCTGTGCAACACGCTGGTGATGAGTGCGCTGGTGCCGTTCTTCTGGCAGGTGCCGACGTTGACGCACGCCGCACTGATGCTGGCGCTGGGCAGTTGCGGGATGACCGCGCACCTGTTTCTGACCCAGGCTTTTCGGCATGCCGCGCCGGCATTGCTGGCGCCGTTCGGTTACTGTCAGATCGTGTTTGCCGGGCTGTTGGGCTGGGTGGTGTTCAATCACACGCCGAGCCTGTTGACGGTGATCGGCATTGTGGTGATCTGTTGCAGCGGGCTGGCGGCGGCGTGGCAGCAGAGCCGTCGATGAAAAGAACTCAGCTTTTTGCCGAACACAAAACCCTGTAGGAGCTGCGGCACGCTGCGATCTTTTGATCTTTAAAAACAGGATCAAAAGATCGCAGCGTGCCGCAGCTCCTACAGGGTAGGCCGGTTACTCGCTGACGTCAGGAATCTTGCGCGGTGCCATGAAGTACATCCAGGTCAGCGCAATGAAGTACATCGCCGGGATCAGCGTGAACAGCACCGTGTAGTTGTTGTTGGTGACGGTCAGGATGTGGCCGACGATCTGGGTCATGAACATCCCGCCAATCGCTGCGCACATGCCGCCGAAACCGAACACTGTGCTCATCATGTGCTTGGGCGTGTAGTCCATCACCAGGCTCCAGATGTTCGCGGTCCAGGCCTGATGCGCGCCGATCGCCAGGGAGATTGCCGCGACGGCGACCCACAGGTTGCTCGAGCCGGCCGCCATGATCACACCGATGATGCAGCAGGCGAACAGGAACATCGACAGCAGTCGCGCCTTGATCGAGTTCATGCCGCGACCGATCAGGAACGAAGACAGAATGCCGCCACCGACGCTGCCGAAGTCCGCCGTCACGTAGATGATGATCAGCGGAATACCCATCTGGGTGACGTTGATGCCCAGGTTGTATTGCTGATTGAGAAACGGCGGCAACCAATACAGGTAGAACCAGAACACCGGCGCCGTCAGCGAATAGGCGAGGGCGAACGCCCAGGTGCCGCGCATGCGCAGGATGCGTGAGAACGGGACGCGGGCCTGTTCCGGTTCGACTTCTTTCTGGATGTATTCCAGCTCCGACTGTTTGACGCTCGGATGGTCTTCCGGGTTGAAGTATTTCAAGCCCCAGAACAGCAGCCAGATCCCGCCCAGTGCCGACATGCACAGGAACGCCGCCTGCCAGCCCCAGACGTGGAGAATCAGTGGCAGCAGCATCGGCGTGAACATCGCGCCGACGTTGGTCCCGGCGTTGAAGATGCCGGTGGCCACTGCGCGTTCACCGGCGGGGAACCACAGGCGCGTGGTTTTCACGCAGGCCGGGTAGTTGGCTGCTTCGGTCAGGCCGAGGATGAATCGGCAGACCATGAAGCCGACGGCCGACGTCGCCAGACCGTGGGCGCCGGTAGCCAGGCTCCAGAGCAGCACCGCGCAGAAGAACACGCGCTTCACGCCGACCCGGTCGATCAGGCGTCCCTGCAGGACGAAGCCGATCGCGTAGCCGACCTGAAACCAGAAGTTGATGTTGGCGTAATCCATCGCCGTCCAGCTCATTTCCTTGGCAAGAATGGGCTGCATGACGCCGAGGGCGGCGCGGTCGATGTAGTTCAGGGTCGTGGCGAAAAACACCAGCGCCAGCATGCCCCAACGGGTCTTGCCGACGGCCATGGCGCCGCGGATCTTGTCGCCGATGCCACCCGTGGCAGTGCTCATGGCCGGAGCCATGCGGGAAGTCTGTGAAGGAATCATTGTTCCACCCGTTTTTGAATTTGTTATGTGGTGTTGTTTGCACGCACTGCGACCGAAGGTTCATATCCGGACTCAATGTGGAGTCGATGGTGGGCAGTGGACGAAAAATCGTCAATTCGTCGAAACGCCATAGTGTTCGATAATCGCACGCAAAACTAACCGGCTGGTACACTTTAAATTGCTGTGCGCAGTCATGCAGCCAATAATTTCCCCACGATAAAAAACATCCTGTGTAGGAGCTGCCGAAGGCTGCGATCTTTTGAATTTGCTTTTCAGGACCAGGATCAAAAGATCGCAGCCTTCGGCAGCTCCTACCTTAAAGATAAGCGCGGCGAAGTCCGGGAGTAGAAACATGCAGCGTTCCATTGCCACCGTTTCCCTGAGCGGCACCCTGCCGGAAAAGCTCGAAGCCATTGCCGCCGCCGGGTTCGACGGGGTCGAGATTTTCGAGAACGATCTTCTGTATTACGACGGCAGCCCGCGGGAAATCAGGCAGATGTGCGCTGACCTGGGGATTGCTATCACGCTGTTCCAGCCGTTTCGCGACTTCGAGGGCTGCCGGCGTGATCGGCTGGCGCGCAATCTGGAGCGGGCCGAGCGCAAGTTCGATTTGATGCAGGAACTGGGCACCGACCTGGTGCTGGTCTGCAGCAATGCCTCGGCAGACAGCGTCGGCGACCGGCAGATTCTGGTCGATGACCTGCGCCTGCTGGCCGAGCATGCTGGCGCGCGCGGGTTGCGCATCGGTTATGAAGCGCTGGCCTGGGGCCGGCACGTCAATACGTATCAACAGGTCTGGGACATCGTCCGTCAGGCCGATCATCCGGCGCTTGGCGTGCTGCTCGACAGCTTTCACACCTTGTCGTTGAAAGGCGATCCAAGCGCGATCGCCGACATTCCCGGCGACAAGATCTTCTTCGTACAAATGGCCGACGCGCCGATCCTCGCCATGGATGTGCTGGAGTGGAGCCGGCATTTCCGCTGCTTCCCGGGGCAGGGTGAGTTCGATCTGCCCGGCTTCCTCGCACCGATCATCCAGAGCGGTTACACCGGCCCGTTGTCGCTGGAAATTTTCAACGACGGCTTCCGTGCCGCGCCACCACGAGCGAATGCCGCCGATGGTCTGCGTTCGCTGCTGTACCTGGAAGAGAAGACCCGTCAGCGGCTGGAGCAGCAACCGACGCCGGTGGCCAACCGCGAAATCCTCTTCGAAACGCCGCGGGCCAGCGAGTACAACGGCATTGAGTTTCTTGAATTCGCTGTCGACGAAAGCCTCGGCGCCAAACTGAGCAACTGGCTAGAGCGCCTGGGCTTCGTCAAGGCCGGGCAGCATCGGTCCAAGAGCGTGAGCCTGCTGCGTCAGGGCGATATCAACCTGATCCTCAACGCCGAACCGTATTCGTTCGGCCACAGTTTCTTTGAGGCGCACGGCCCGTCGCTGTGCGCCACCGCCGTGCGGGTCAAGGACAGCGCCAGCGCCCTGGCCCGCGCCGTCGCCTACAAGGGCCAGCCCTATCGCGGCCTGGTCGGCCCCAACGAACTGGAACTGGCCGCGGTGCGCGCGCCGGACGGCAGCCTGATTTATCTGGTGGATGAAGCGGCGGATGTCTATGGCACCGACTTCAATCTGCTGCCGAACGCTCAGGCCCGTGGCGGCCTCAAGCGCATCGATCACATGGCGATGGCACTGCCGGCCGACAGCCTCGACAGTTGGGTGCTGTTCTACAAGAGCCTGTTGGATTTCGAGGCCGACGATGAAGTGGTGCTGCCTGATCCGTACGGGCTGGTGAAGAGCCGCGCGTTGCGCAGCCGCGACAGTTCGATCCGCTTGCCGCTGAACATCTCGGAGAACCGCAATACCGCGATCTCCCATGCGCTGTCGAGTTATCGCGGCTCGGGTGTGCATCACATCGCCTTCGATTGTGACGACATCTTCGCTGAAGTCAGCCGCGCCAAAGAGGCTGGCGTGCCGTTGCTGGATATTCCGCTCAACTATTACGACGACCTCGCTGCGCGCTTCGATTTCGACGATGAATTCCTCAGCGAACTGGCATACTACAACGTGCTCTACGACCGCGATGCCCAGGGCGGTGAGCTGTTCCACGTTTATACCGAGCCGTTCGAGGGACGCTTCTTCTTCGAGATCATCCAGCGTAAAAACGGCTATGCCGGTTATGGTGCGGCGAACGTCGCGGTACGTCTGGCGGCGATGGCCAAATCACGCAGCGGCGCGGTGCGCCAGGCGAAGTTGTAGGAATTTCGTAAACGCGGGATTAAACACGGGCCGCGTGGCTTCCTTCACTGTGCAGCGCGGCCCATAATCGCCCACCTGTGCAGTGATGGCCGTGAGCCCGCAATGACAATGACTTCAGAACTCCCCGCCGCTCCCGTCGAATCCGGCATCGAGCCGCGCAAGAGTCGCAAGAACAACCCGGAAAAGACCCGCGAGAACATCCTGCAGGAGGCGATCGTCGAGTTCGTCCAGCAAGGGTTGTCCGGCGCCCGCGTCGACGCGATCGCCGAGCGTATCCATACCTCCAAACGCATGATCTATTACTACTTCGGCAGTAAGGAGCAGTTGTACGTCGAGGTGTTGGAGAAGCTTTACGGCGACATCCGCAGCACCGAAAACCGCCTGCACCTGGCTGAGTTGCCGCCGGTGGTGGCGATCCGCCGACTGGTGGAGTTCACCTTCGACCACCATGACCGCAACGTCGATTTCGTGCGCATCGTCTGTATCGAAAACATCCACAATGCCGAATTCGTGAAGCGTTCGGACGCGATCAAGGCGATGAACAATACGATCCTCGATTCGCTGGGCGAGATTTTGCGCCGCGGTGCTGAAGAAGGGGTGTTCCGCGCCGGGCTCGACGCGCTGGATGTGCACTTGCTGATCAGCTCGTTCTGCTTCTACCGCGTCTCGAACCGCCACACGTTCGGTGAGATCTTTCAGATCGACCTGCCGGACGAAAGCATCAAGCAGCGCCATCGCGAGATGATCTGCGAGTCGGTGTTGCGCTACTTGCAGCCCTGACAAGCAAAAGATCGCAGCCTTCGGCAGCTCCTACACAAGGCCCTGTAGGAGCTGCCGAAGGCTGCGATCTTTTGATCTTTTAAACGTTCATGCCTTGAAAATGCGCCAGCATGCGCTGCGCATCCGGCACCACGCCGCTGAACAGCTCAAACGCCTTCACCGCTTGAAACACCGCCATGTTGCCGCCGTCCAGCGTGCGGCAGCCCAAGGCGCGGGCGTTGCGCAGCAGTTCGGTTTCCAGCGGGAAGTACACGATCTCCGCGACCCACAATTGCTTGCGCAGCAACTCCACCGGCACGGGCATGCCCGGCAGTTTGGCCATGCCCATCGGCGTGGTGTTCACCAGACCAGCGGCCTGATTCAGCGTACTCGGCAGATCGCGCCCGGCCACCGCGCGACCTGAGCCGAAATGCTGGTTGAGGTTGTTCGCCAGACTCTCGGCGCGCTCGCGGTCGACGTCGAAAATACTCAGTTGCTGCACGCCTTCGCTCAACAGTGCATGGGCCACCGCCGCGCCTGCGCCACCGGCACCCATCTGCACGACACGCTCACGGGCGACATCTTGCAAGCCGCGATGAAAACCTTCGGCAAAACCCAGGCAGTCGGTGTTGTGGCCGATGCGTTTGCCATCCTTGAGCACCACGGTGTTGACCGCGCCGATGCCGCGGGCTTCCGGCGACAGTTCGTCGAGCAGCGGGATGATCGCCTGCTTGCACGGGAAGGTGATGTTCAGGCCGGTGTAGTTCATTCGTTCGGCGGCTTGCAGCAAGTCGGGCAGGGCATTGCTGTCGAGTTGCAACTGATCGAGGTCGATCAGCCGATAGAGATAGCGCAAGCCTTGGGCATCGCCTTCGTGTTCATGCAGGGCTGGCGTGCGCGAGGCTTGAATGCCCGCACCGATCAGGCCAGCCAGTATTACCGGTTTACGGGTCATGCTGCGCGCCCCTTCAGTCGCTGACTGAAATGCTCCAGAGCCAGGCGATAGCCATGGCTGCCGAAGCCGCACATCACCGCCGTGGCGATGGCCGAGACGAACGAGTGATGGCGGAACGGCTCGCGGGCATGCACGTTGGACAGGTGCACTTCGATCACTGGCAACTCACTGGCGACCAAGGCGTCGCGGATCGCCACCGAGGTGTGCGTCCAGGCTGCCGGGTTGATCACGATCCCGGCGCAACGGCCGCGTGCCGCGTGAATCCAGTCGAGCAATTCGCCTTCGTGATTGGTCTGGCGAAACTCCACGGCCAGGCCGAATTCTTCGGCGGCGCGCCCGCACAGGGCAGAGATATCGGCCAGGGTTTCGTGACCGTAGGTTGCCGGTTCACGGGTGCCGAGCAGGTTCAGGTTCGGGCCGTTGAGCACCAGAACGATAGGGGACATGGGGGCAAACTCCACTTATTGTTTTTGGCTTGGGCTGAGGGTTTCAGCCTGTGGAGGTAAAATGTACCAGATGGTTACCTTGGTCAATTGAACGGCGTTGCCCTTGGCGCTTAGTGTTCGTTAATCGCACAAAACAAAAGATCGCAGCCTGCGGCAGCTCCTACAGGAGGATCGCATTCCAGAGGTAGGAGCTGCCACAGGCTGCGATCTTTTGTGGCGTGCACAAAAAAGCCGTCAATCACGACGGCTTTCTCGCATCTGGCATTGGCCATCAACGCCGGGTCAGCAACACTCCGGACTCCATGTGATGCGTCCACGGGAACTGATCGAACATCGCGCAGCGGCTGATGCGGTGCGTGTCGTGCAGTTGGGCGATGTTGGCCGCCAGGGTTTCCGGGTTGCAGGAGATGTACAGGATGTTGTCAAAGCGCCGGGTCAGCTCGCAGGTGTCCGGGTCCATGCCGGCGCGCGGCGGGTCGACGAATACGCTGCCGAACTCGTAGCTCTTCAGGTCGATGCCCTGCAGGCGACGGAACGGGCGCACTTCGTTGAGTGCTTCGGTCAGCTCTTCGGCGGACAGCCGCACCAGCGTGACGTTATCCACAGCGTTTTCGCTGAGGTTGCTCAGTGCGGCGTTGACCGAGGTCTTGCTGATCTCGGTGGCCAGCACGTTGCGCACGCGGGTGGCGAGCGGCAGGGTGAAGTTGCCGTTGCCGCAATACAGCTCCAGCAGATCGTCAGGACGATCGCCCAGTGCTTCGTAGGCCCAGTTGAGCATCTTCTGGTTCACCGTGCCGTTGGGCTGGGTGAACGCGCCTTCCGGCTGACGGTAGCTGAAGGTGCGACCGCCGACGTCGAGTTTCTCCACCACGTAATCGTGGCCGATCACTTCGCGCTTGCCCTTGGAGCGCCCGATGACGCTGACGTTGAGATCAGCCGCCAACTTCGACGCGGCCGCATGCCAGTGCTCGTCCAGCGGACGGTGATAGCACAGGGTAATCATCGCGTCGCCGGCCAGAGTGGTCAGGAATTCCACCTGGAACAGCTTGTGGCTCAGCGCCGCGCTGGCCTGCCACGCGGCCTTGAGCTGCGGCATCAACTGGTTGATGCGCAGGCTGGCAATCGGGAACTCTTCGATCAGGATCGGCGTGCGTTTGTCGTCCTGGGAGAACATCGCGTAGTGCCGTTCGCCGGCCTCGCGCCACAGGCGAAATTCTGCGCGCAGGCGGAAGTTCTGCAGCGGCGAGTCGAACACGGTTGGCTCTGGCGCATCGAACGGGGCCAGCAGGTCACGCAAACGCGTGACCTTGTCTTCGAGCTGAGTGGCGTAGGCCTGGGAATCGAATGTCATGCGTTGAACCAACCCAACTTGATCACGAACAGAATCGACAGAATCACCAGCGCCGGGTTCAGCTCACGGGCGCGACCCGACAGCAGTTTGATCACGGTCCAGGCGATGAAACCGAAGGCGATGCCGTTGGCGATCGAGTAAGTGAACGGCATCGCCAGCGCGGTGACCACGACCGGTGCGGCAACGGTGATGTCTTCCCAGTCTATTTCCGCCAGGCCCGAGGTCATCAGCACGGCGACGAACAGCAGCGCCGGTGCGGTGGCGAACGCCGGAACGCTGGCCGCCAGTGGCGAGAAGAACAGCGCCAACAGGAACAGGATCGCCACAACGATCGCTGTCAGACCGGTACGGCCGCCGGCACTCACGCCCGCAGCGGATTCGATGTAGCTGGTGGTGGTCGAAGTACCCAGCAGCGAACCGGCCATCGCCGCGGTGCTGTCGGCGATCAGTGCACGACCCATTTTCGGCATGTGGCCGTCCTTGCCCATCAGGCCGGCGCGCTTGGCGACGCCGATCAGGGTGCCGGAGTTGTCGAACAGGTCGACGAACAGGAAGGCGAAGATCACGCTGACCAGACCGATGTCCAGAGCGCCCTTGATGTCCAGTTGCATGAAGGTCGGGGCCAGCGAAGGTGGCATCGAGGTCACGCCGCCGAACGGGGTGAAGCCCATGGCGATGGAAATGATGGTCACCGCCAGAATGCCGATCAGCACCGCGCCGCGCACTTTCAGTGCTTCGAGAGCGACGATCAGGGCGAAGCCGAGGGTGGCGAGGATCGGCGCCGGGGCTTTCAGGTCACCGAGGCCGACCATGGTCGCCGGGTTGCTGACCACGATTCCGGCGTTGTGCAGGGCGATCAGCGCCAGGAACAGGCCAATACCGGCGGCAATGGCCGAGCGCAGCGGTAGCGGGATGCTGTTGATGATCCATTCGCGGATGCGGAAGATCGACAGCAGGAAGAAGCACACCGCCGAGATGAACACCGCGCCCAGCGCCACTTGCCAGGTGTGGCCCATGTGCAGGACCACGGTGTAAGTGAAGAAGGCGTTCAGGCCCATGCCCGGGGCGAGGGCGATCGGGTAGTTGGCGATCAGGCCCATGATCGTCGAGCCGATGGCGGCTGCCAGACAGGTGGCGACGAACACCGCGCCCTTGTCCATGCCGGTCTCGCCGAGGATGCTCGGGTTGACGAACAGAATGTAGGCCATGGCCAGGAAAGTCGTGACGCCCGCCAGAATCTCGGTCCGCACGTTGGTGTTGTGTGCCTTGAGTTGAAACAGCCTTTCCAGCATGTCTGCTCCCCGTGGCGCGCGTGGCGCCGTGAATGTATCGACCTCAACAGCAAAGCACAGACCGTCGCAAGCGCCTGGGAATTTGTGGTGGGCCGGAAAAAGCCGCGCATCATACCAGCAGCGTGAGGAATATGGCGGTTGTTGGTGCCGAACGTCGTCGAAGTTTTGTAGCAGGGTTATCTGCGCCATACTGCGCGCTGAATTTTTCGGGGAAACGCGATCACATGGGCAAGCGCTGGATGCAGGCTTTCGGGTTAATGGCAGGGCTGATGACCGGGTCGACGGCGGTGCTGGCAGCCTCGGCGCCACCGTTGACTGAAGTGAAGGTGATCAAGGTCCAGTCGCCGGCCTGTGGCCTGGAAGACATTGGCGATAACCAGCCGCAAACCCAATGTAATCACAGCGGGCCGAGTATCAAGGTGTATGTCCTGGAAATCGGCTATGGCCAGAACCAGCCGCGCGCCACGCTGGACGGTTTTGAAGTGAATGGCACCCGCGCCCCGGTGTGCGCTTTCGATACCGGCAATCTGACCGAATGCACCCCCGGCAGCAAAACGGTCGGCTCGCTGTATACCTTCGATCTGGCGGGCAAGCAGGAAGGCACGTTCAGCTTCAGCAACACCTCGATCAACGCGCCACGCAACACGATGTCGACCCAGCTTTACATCAAGTAACGGCTGTCAGCAAACAGGCAGGGCAAAGCTGACTACGCTTTAAAGATCACTCAGCGGATAGCGCCCATGACCTTTAGAGCCCTGATTACCCTCGCCGAGGGCATCGATGATCTGCACAGCGTGACCCTGATCGACGTGCTGCGCCGCGCCGGCATTGAAGTGGTGGCGGCCAGCATCGAAGGCCGGCGCATGCTGACCTGCGCACGCGGTACGCGCCTGACGGCGGACGGCATGCTGGTCGATGTACTGGCGCAGACGTTTGAGCTGATCGTCCTGCCCGGCGGGGTTGTCGGTTCTCAACATTTGGCGGCGCATCAGCCGCTGCAACAATTGCTCAAGGACCAGGCCAGCGCCGGACGCCTGTTCGCCGCCATCGCCGAAGCCCCGGCCATCGCCCTGCAAGCCGCTGGCGTATTACGCCAGCGACGCATGACTTGCCTGCCAAGTGTCAGTCACCAGTTGTCGGGCTGTACGTTTGTTGATCAACCGGTGGTGGTCGACGGCAATTGCATCACCGCCCAGGGCTCCGGCGCCGCACTGGCGTTTGCCCTGACGCTGGTCGAGCAACTTGGTGGCAAGGCGTTGCGGGCGAAAGTGGCGGGGGAGATGTTGGTGTGACGATCCTCAGACCTTCACCTCTTCCACCGGCACATGCATCCGGTCGCGTTTGGCCAGGGTCGGGAACAGTTTGATCCACGTCCCGGTGACCACCAGCGTGCCGATCCCGCCCATCACTACAGCCGGGACGGTGCCGAACCAGTGCGCGGTGAGGCCGGATTCGAATTCGCCGAGCTGATTCGAGGCGCCGATGAACAGGCCGTTCACCGCACTGACCCGGCCGCGCATTTCGTCCGGGGTTTCCAGTTGCACGAAGGAGGCGCGGATCACCATGCTGATCATGTCCGCCGCGCCGAGCACCACCAGCACCGCCAGTGAGAACCAGAACGAGGTCGACAGGCCGAAGGCGATGGTCGCCACGCCGAAGACGCCGACGGCGGTGAACATCACGCGACCGACATTGCGCTCGACGGCGAATCGCGCCAGAAACAGCGACATCCCCAGCGCGCCGACCGCCGGCGCCGAACGCAGCAGGCCCAGGCCCCACGGCCCGGTGAGCAGAATGTCCTTGGCGAACACCGGCAGCAACGCGGTGGCGCCGCCGAGCAGCACGGCGAACAAGTCCAGCGAGATCGCTCCGAGAATGTCCGGGCGGCTGCGAATGAAACGGATGCCCGCCAGCAACGAGTCGAGCGTGGCTTTGCCTTTGTTCAGTGGCGTCTGTCGCGCGGGCAGGTTGAGCATCAAGGTGCAGGCGATGACGTAAAGCAACACCGTCGGGCCGTAGACCCAGACACTGCCAAACGCGTAAAGCAAGCCACCGAGGGCGGGGGCGACGATGGTGGCTGACTGTTGAGCCGATTGCGCTGCGGCGACCGCGCGTGGAAACAGGGCGCTGGGCACGATGCTTGGCAGGAGCGCCTGGGTGGTCGGCAGCTCGAAGGAGCGCGCGCCGCCGAGCAGGAAGGCGAGGACGAAGATCATTTCCCGGGTCACGTGATCGGTCGCACTGCCGATGGCCAGCGCCAGGGCAATCAACGCCTGCAACGACTGACAGATCGCCGCGACCCGGCGCCGGTCATAGCGGTCGGCGACGTGACCGGTGTGCAGCATGAACAGCACCCGTGGCGCGAATTCCACCAGGCCGACCAGACCCAGGTCGAGCACGTTGCCGGTCAACTGATACAGATTCCAGCCGATCGCCACCGTGAGCATCTGAAAGCCACTGGCGGTGAAGATCCGGGCGAACCAGAACGCGAGAAACGGACGATGGTGACGTAACAGCAGGGGCTCTTGGCTGGGCATCTGAAGGCAGGTCTGGCACGGGGCGGAACGGTGAGGTTATCACCAGTCTGTAACAGGAAGTTGCCATGACGAAAAATTTAGTTAGCCAGACATCTATCTCCGGACTGGATGCCGATCCCCCTGTGGCGAGGGGATTCATCCCCGATCGACTGCGTAGCAGTCGTAAAAACTGCCGACACGACCAAAAGGCAGTGTGTATTGGAGGGGGGGCTGCTTCGCCGCCCATCGGGGATGAATCCCCTCCCTACAGGTCGTGCCGCTCTGGGGGATGTATTTCAGAGCGTTGCCCAGGCGCTGAGGCAACTTGTCACGCGGCAAACGACCACGCCGTTCTTCGTCGGAAATGGGACTACTCTTTTAACGTTGCTTGATCCAGATCAAGACCCTCTCGGGCCATGGTCTGGTGGCCCGACGGCCAGACTCCCTGCGTTGCGATGGTTATTAAAAAAGAACGAATCAGAATTCGCCGCACTCGATATCCGTGGGGGCAGTAGGTGCAGGGGCCACAAGCCCCATCGCCGGTATTACCTGACAGAGGAAGACTTATGTTCGGTTTAGAGGCGCTCGATCTCGCCCGAATTCAGTTCGCATTCACCATCTCGTTCCACATCCTGTTCCCGGCCATCACCATTGGTCTGGCGAGCTACCTGGCGGTGCTCGAAGGGCTGTGGTTGAAAACCCATAATGACACTTACCGAGACCTGTACCACTTCTGGTCGAAGATCTTTGCCGTCAACTTCGGCATGGGTGTGGTCTCTGGTCTGGTCATGGCCTACCAGTTTGGTACCAACTGGAGCCGTTTCTCGGACTTCGCCGGTTCCGTCACCGGACCGTTGCTGACCTATGAGGTGCTCACGGCGTTCTTCCTTGAGGCCGGTTTCCTCGGGGTGATGCTGTTCGGCTGGAACAAGGTCGGACGAAAACTGCACTTTTTCTCCACGGTGATGGTGGCGATCGGCACGCTGATTTCGACGTTCTGGATTCTCGCGTCCAACAGCTGGATGCAGACGCCGCAAGGCTTCGAGATTGTCAACGGTCAAGTGATCCCGACCGACTGGCTGGCCATCGTGTTCAACCCGTCGTTCCCGTATCGCCTGATGCACATGGCGACGGCAGCGTTCGTCGCCACGGCGTTCTTCGTCGGCTCGTCGGCGGCCTGGCACTTGCTGCGCGGCAGGGACAACCCGGCGATCCGCACCATGCTGTCGATGGCGATGTGGATGGCACTGATCGTCGCGCCGATCCAGGCGGTGATCGGCGACTTCCACGGCCTCAACACCCTTGAGCACCAGCCGGCGAAAATCGCCGCGATCGAAGGCCATTGGGAAAACAAAGGCAACGAAGCGACGCCGTTGATCCTGTTCGGCTGGCCGGACATGAAAGAAGAGAAAACCAAATTCGCCGTGGAGATCCCGTACCTCGGCAGCCTGATCCTGACTCACTCGCTGGACAAGCAGGTGCCGGCGCTCAAGGAGTTCCCGCCTGAAGACCGGCCGAACTCGACCATCGTGTTCTGGTCGTTCCGGGTCATGGTCGGCCTCGGTTTCCTGATGATCTTTACCGGTCTGTGGAGCCTGTGGCTGCGCAAGCGCGACACGCTCTACACCTCGCGCCCGTTCCTGTATCTGGCGTTGTGGATGGGGCCGTCCGGCCTGATCGCGATCCTCGCCGGCTGGTTCACCACCGAGATCGGTCGCCAGCCGTGGGTGGTCTACGGGCTGATGCGCACGGCGGATGCTTCGTCCAATCACAGCTTCATGCAGATGAGCATCACCCTGATCATGTTCGTCGTGGTGTATTTCGCGCTGTTCGGTGCGGGGCTCGGCTACATGATGCGTCTGGTGCGCAAAGGGCCGAAAACCGACGAAGGCAAGGAAACCAACGAAGGTGGTCCCGGCCAGAAACGCACACCGGCGCGGCCGTTGTCCGCCGCCGATGACGAAGGCGCCGACGCTGACTCGCCGCGCAGCCTGGAAAAGGAGATTTGACTCATGGGTATTGATCTTCCGCTGATCTGGGCCGTGATCATCATCTTCGGCATCATGATGTACGTGGTCATGGACGGTTTCGACCTGGGGATCGGGATTCTCTTCCCGTTCATCCCGGGCAAGACCGACCGTGACGTGATGATGAACACCGTCGCCCCGGTGTGGGACGGCAATGAAACCTGGCTGGTACTGGGGGGCGCGGCATTGTTTGGCGCGTTCCCGCTGGCCTATTCGGTGGTGCTGTCGGCGCTGTACCTGCCGCTGATCTTCATGCTGATCGGCCTGATTTTCCGCGGCGTGGCATTCGAGTTCCGCTTCAAGGCCAAGGACGACAAACGTCACCTGTGGGACAAGGCGTTCATCGGCGGCTCGGTGGCGGCGACGTTCTTTCAGGGCGTGGCACTCGGGGCATTCATCGACGGTTTGCCGGTGGTCAATCGGCAATACGCCGGCGGTTCACTGGACTGGCTGACACCGTTCACCCTGTTCTGCGGCGCCGCGCTGGTGGTGGCCTATGCCTTGCTCGGTTGTACCTGGTTGATCATGAAGACCGAAGGCAAGTTGCAGGAGCAGATGCACAACCTGGCGCGGCCGCTGGCGTTCGTGCTGCTCGCCGTGATAGGTATCGTCAGCCTGTGGACGCCGCTGGCGCATCCGGAAATTGCCACTCGCTGGTTCAGCATGCCGAATCTGTTCTGGTTCATGCCGGTGCCGATTCTGGTGCTGGTCACCTTGTACGGGCTGATCCGCGCGGTGGCGCGCAACGCCAACTACATGCCGTTCCTGCTGACCCTGGTGCTGATTTTCCTCGGTTACAGCGGTCTGGGCATCAGCCTGTGGCCGAACATCGTGCCGCCGTCGATCTCGATCTGGGACGCCGCCGCACCGCCGCAAAGCCAGGGCTTCATGCTGGTCGGTACGCTGTTCATCATCCCGTTCATCCTGGGTTATACCTTCTGGAGCTACTACGTGTTCCGCGGCAAGGTCACCCATGAAGACGGTTACCACTAGACTGCCGCCCCGCACACCTGTGGGAGCGAGCCTGCTCGCGATGGCGTCCCTGGCGACGTCATCGCCTGATGGAGGAACGATGCAATGAACGGCAAACATTCCCTGCACGAGATTGAAGAAGCCGAAAAAAAGCCGCTGTGGCAGCGGCTCGGCTGGTTGGCCCTGATCTGGATCGGTAGCGTCGGCGCGCTGTTCATTGCCGCCAGTCTGATGCGCCTGTTCATGAGCGCGGCCGGCCTGACCACACACTGAGACATCCCGTCCCGTTGCCCTTGGGCACGGTTTTATGACCCTCTGTACCGCGGAGGGTTTTTTTTGCCTGATGGTTTACTTGCGGGCTTTGAGAATCACGAATTTCGGCGTGGCCGCCACTTGCTCAACGCCACGGAACAGCCGCGCCAGCTTGCTGTGATAACCCAGGTGCCGGTTGCCGACGATGTACAACGCACCGCCCACCACCAGTGCCTCGCGGGCCTGCTGGAACATGCGCCAGGCGAGGAAATCGCCGACCACTTGCTGTTGATGGAACGGCGGATTGCACAGCACCACGTCCAGCGATTGCGGCTCCTGCCCGGCCAGACCATCGCCGGCGCGCACGATCACTTCGCGTTCGCCGAGCGCGGCGCGCCAGTTCTCCGCAGCCGATTGCACGGCCATGAACGATTCGTCGACCAGCGTGTAGTGTGCGTCAGGGTTGCGCAGTGCGCTGGCGATGGCCAGTACGCCGTTCCCGCAGCCAAGGTCGGCGACCCGGGCGCTGCCAAGGTTTTGGGGCAGGTGCGGGAGAAAGGCCCGGGTGCCGATATCCAGACCTTCACGGCAGAACACGTTGGCGTGGTTGAGCAATTCGATGGCCGGCTCGTCGAGCTGGTAGCGCGACGGGTAGGGCGAGGTCGCCGGGGCTTTGGCTTCGGGTGTCGCGATCAGCAGGCGAGCCTTTTTTACCGCCAGTGAAGCGTGTACCGGGCCAATGTAACGCTCCAGCAGATCACCGGCGGCGCGCGGCAAGTGTTTGACCATGGCCGCTGCCACCACATCGGCGCCGGGGGCCAGTTGCCCTTGCAGACGGATCAGTTGCTCTTCCAGCAGTGCGAGCGTCTTGGGGACGCGGATCAACACCTTGTCGAACGGCCCGACCAACGGCTCACTCGCCGCAATCCCTCGCACGGCATCAAATGCCAGGCCGTTGCGTACCAGGTTCTTTTCCAGACCCTGGAACGCGAGAAACGAATCGCCGCTGCTGCTGACCTGAACCTTGCCCGCCAGACTCGCTGCCAAGGCCCCGAAGCTGTCATTGAGTACCAATACCCGAGTGTCTGCCGCCGGTTGTTGCGCGGCCAGATGATTGAGCAGGTACTCGTCAGCCGCATCGAAGGCTTGCAGAGGTTCATTCTGCTGCTCGGGCTGGCGGATCAGGTCGAGTTGGGCGAAGGGCGTGTCGAGCAAAGGCATGGGGCGGGGACTCTGATTAATCAACGGGTGGCCCGCTGCCTTGGGCATAGCGCGGCGGAACCGTCCGAGTGGACTGCGGCGTGCAGTGCACGTCATCACTCAGGAAGGTCGCAAATGGTACGTTTTTTTCCGGCCGATTGCCCGCGGGATTTAGTGTTAACTGGCGCTGAGCAGGCCCAATTGCTGGGCGGCAGAGACCGCTGAGATTTTGTTGCAAACGTCGAGTTTCAGGATGATGTTCTGCACGTGATAGTTCACCGTTCGCTCGCTCAGGCAGAGGATCCTGGCGATCTCATAGGCTGTCTTGCCAACGGCCGACAGCTTCAACACTTCCAGCTCCCGCGGCGACAGATGGGGTCGGGCTGGTTTTTCCGGTGGTTTGGGCAGGTTTCTGGCAAACAGATTACTAAGATGACTGGTCGCGTAAAACATGTAGCCAAAATGCTCGTACAACTCGAGTGGGCTTAGCGGACCATTTTTTCTGCACAGACTCAGTGTGCTGCACAACCCGGTGGCGTCATGGTGGAACGACTGCGACCAGCCATGCCGCAAACCGTGTTTCTGTTGAGCGCTCCACAATGCTGGTGTCTGCGAGAACAACGCTTCGCTCCAGACAACGGGTTGCATGGATTGGCTGCAATGCGTAACTATCGGGTCGATTTTGCTGTAGCTTTCCTGTTCATAAAGTTTGTTCCATTGCGTGGGGTAGTTATTGATTTGCAAGGCTTTAAAGTCAGCGTTCCGATTATTTGATGTCAAAGAGATGGCGCAAAAGTTGAAGCCTATGTTTTGAGCGAATCTCAGCAGGATCGGATAAGCGGTCTCTATTTCTCTTGCGAAAGTCAGTTGCTTTAATTGCGACTCCTTCCACATTTCCATCACAAACTCTCCGTGAGTCGTTTTACGCGCTGGGCTGTTTGGATCCAATGAATCCATCACGCAACCGAGTTTAGGACATGTCCTACAGTTGGCGTTGAACTTTTTTGCTCTTTGCAGAGAAGTTTGATTGCAAGAATGTTATTAGCCCGGAGTAGAGCGTTGTATTCAATGTGTCATTCAATTTCAGATTGAAATCTGAAAATTTCTCCATTGGTGTATCTGAGTTTGTGTCTCATTGGGTTCGCTAGCTAAATGAAAAGACATTACAAAAACAGTGGTGTTTACAGTGTCAGTTTGCGCGAAACTGTCTGGGTTCTTTACAGTGGAGTGGCCCATGACTGTCAGTGCAGAAAAGTTTACTGCCCAGACCTTGCTCGACGTGCAGCCCTTGACCCCCAGCCTGTTCACGTTGCGCACTACGCGCGATACAGGTTTCAGGTTCCGCGCAGGACAATTCGCGCGCCTGGGCGTGACCAAGGCGGATGGCAGCACGGTGTGGCGTGCCTACTCGATGGTTTCTTCACCCTTCGACGAGTTTCTCGAGTTCTTCTCTATCGTGGTGCCGGGTGGCGAATTCACCAGCGAACTGAGCCGGTTGCAGGTCGGCGATACCGTGCTGGTGGAGCGCCAGGCCTTTGGTTACCTGACGCTGGATCGTTTTGTCGACGGCCGGGATCTGTGGCTGTTATCCACAGGGACTGGCGTGGCACCGTTTCTGTCGATCCTGCAGGACTTCGAAGTGTGGCAGCGTTTCGAGCGAATTATTCTGGTGTACAGCGTGCGCGAGGCAAGGGAACTGGCCTATCAATCATTGATCGCTGAGCTTTCCACACGTGATTACCTGGCAGAGCATGCCCATAAATTACGGTTCATCCCCACGGTTACCCGCGGACAAGGGCCTGGCGCCTTGCACGGTCGCATCACCACGTTGATCGAAAGCGGCGAACTGGAACGTGAAGCCGGCGTGAAACTGACCCCTGAGCACTCGCGTGTCATGCTGTGCGGCAATCCGCAGATGATCGATGACACCCGGGCGTTGCTGAAGAAACGTCACATGAGCCTGAGCCTGACGCGGCGGCCCGGTCAGGTCGCGGTGGAAAATTACTGGTAAAAAAACGGCGCCATCAGGCGCCGTTTTCATTCATGAAACCGTCAAGGCCGATTGTTCTGCGCCTTGAGCAGATCGCGGATCTCGCCGAGCAACTCTTCTTCCTTGGTTGGAACCGGCGGCAGGGAAGGGGCTACGGCTTCTTCGCGTTTCAGGCGGTTGATGGCTTTGACACCCATGAAAATCGCAAAGGCGACGATCACGAAGTCCAGAATGCTCTGAATGAATTTGCCGTAAGCCAGTATCACGGCTGGGGCGTTGCCCTCGGCGGCTTTCAACGTGATGGCCAGATCACTGAAGTCCACCCCACCGATCAACAGGCCGATTGGCGGCATGATCACGTCGCCGACAAACGATGAAACGATTTTGCCGAAGGCTGCACCGATGATGATACCGACGGCCATGTCGACCACATTGCCTTTGACCGCGAAGGCCTTGAACTCACTTAGCACGCCCATAGGTTATTTCCTTGTTACAGATGAGTTTGGTGTACGCAGTGTAAATCAGCAAAACGCGTCCTGCGCGAAACACCTTCTTACAATGCCCGTTTTTATCGACACATGAATCAACGATTAGTTTGCAAAGTGCCACTAAACGCGCGCGAAATACGCCGTAAATCGCTGATCGCAAAGCCATTTTTTTCAATCGTCGAGTTACGAACTTTCTATTTATGTTCACCGCCATAGCCCTCTAGCCTCTGGTTTGCGCACCTGGATGCGCCCAAAAAAACCAGAGGAACCTGATATGAATTCCACTCTTGGACTGGGGGCTTTTCCCCATCGCCGTACTTTCGGCGTGCTCGCCGCCAGCTTGCTGACCTTCTCCGTGCACGCTGCACCCCTGACCCGGGATAACGGTGCCGCGGTCGGCGACAACCAGAATTCGCAGACCGCCGGTGCCACCGGCCCGGTGTTGCTGCAGGATGTGCAACTGATCCAGAAGCTCCAGCGTTTTGACCGTGAGCGCATTCCCGAGCGCGTGGTGCATGCCCGCGGCACCGGGGCTCACGGGACCTTCACCGTGACCAACGACCTCAGCGATTTGAGCAAGGCCAAAGTATTCGCCGCCGGCCAGGTCACACCGGTGTTCGTGCGTTTCTCCGCTGTGGTGCATGGCAACCACTCTCCGGAAACCCTGCGTGATCCACGGGGTTTTGCCACCAAGTTCTACACCGCCGATGGCAACTGGGATCTGGTGGGCAACAACTTCCCGACGTTCTTCATCCGCGACGCGATCAAGTTCCCGGACATGGTTCATGCCTTCAAGCCCGATCCACGTACCAACCTGGACGATGACTCGCGTCGTTTCGACTTCTTCTCCCACGTGCCGGAAGCGACCCGCACGCTGACCGAGTTGTATTCCAATTCGGGTACTCCGGCCAGTTATCGCGAGATGGACGGTAATGGCGTGCATGCCTACAAGTTGGTGAACGCCAAGGGCGAAGTGCACTACGTGAAGTTTCACTGGAAAAGTTTGCAGGGCATCAAAAACCTGACACCTGAACAAGTCGAGAAAGTGCAGGGTAAAGATTACAGTCATATGACTAATGATCTGGTCAGCCATATCAACAAAGGTGATTTCCCGAAATGGGACTTGTACATCCAGGTGCTAAATCCGCAAGATTTGTCCAAGTTTGATTTCGATCCATTGGACGCTACCAAGATCTGGCCGAATGTTCCTGAGCGAAAAGTTGGACAAATGGTGTTGAACCGTAATCCGGCCAATGTGTTCCAGGAAACCGAACAAGTTGCAATGGCCCCGGCCAATGTTGTGCCGGGTATCGAACCTTCAGAAGATCGTCTATTGCAAGGCCGAGTGTTTTCTTATGCCGATACGCAAATGTATCGTCTGGGAGCCAATGCTCTGCAGTTGCCGATCAACGCGCCAAAAGTTGCCGTCAACAATGGTAACCAGGACGGTGCGCTGAACTTCGGCGCCACGCAGTCTGGCGTGAACTATCAGCCAAGCCGCCTGCAACCGCGTGAAGAGCCGCAAAGTGCGCGTTACAGCCAGCTGGCGCTGTCCGGCAGCACCCAGCAGGCGAAGATCCAGCGTGAGCAGAACTTCAAGCAGGCCGGTGATCTGTACCGCTCGTTCAGCCAGCAGGAGCGTCAGGACCTGATCGCCAGTTTCGGCGGCTCGCTGGCGACCACCGATGACGAGAGCAAGCACATCATCCTGTCCTTCCTTTATAAGGCCGACCCGGAATACGGCACCGGCGTGACCAAAGTGGCCAAGGGTGACTTGAGCCGGGTCAAGGCGCTGGCAGCGAAACTGGTCGACTGATCTCGACGCCATGCAACGCGGGGCCTGATGCAGGCCCCGTTCTGCCCCAGGAGAGCATTTATGCGTCCCTTCCTTTTACTGTTGCTCGGTTGCTGGTCATTGACTGCGGTGGCCGAACAGAACCCCGAAGCGATCAAGGCCCAGTTGCAGGATTACTACTTCGATGCCGCCCGGCGTGGTGATGTGCCGATGCTCGAGACCTTCATCGAGTCCGGTTATTCCCTCGATACCCGCGACAGCAAGGGCTACACCGCACTGATTCTGGCGGCGTATCACGGCCAGGGTGCGGCAGTGGATCGTTTGCTGGTGGCGGGGGCTGATGCCTGTGCGCAGGATCAACGCGGCAACACGGCGCTGATGGGCGCGATCTTCAAGGGCGAGATGCAGATCGCCCGGCGACTGATGGCCACCGATTGCAGCCCCGATCAACGCAACGGCGCCGGCCAGACTGCGGCGATGTACGCCGGGTTGTTCAAGCGCATCGAACTGCTCGACGCGCTCAAGGCCAAGGGCGCCGACCTCAATGCCGAGGATCCGCTGGGCAATAGCGCCGCGCGTCTGGCCAACGGCGAAATCCGCACCGCCGTGCCGCGCTGAGCGGTGGTTGCGTTATCATCGCGGTTTTTGTCGGGGGATCCAGATGGCCAAGGCCAAGCGCATGTACGGCTGCACCGAATGCGGCGCAACCTTTCCCAAATGGGCGGGCCAGTGCGGCGAGTGCGGCGCCTGGAACACCCTGACCGAGACCATGATCGAGAGCGGCGGCGCCACGGCGCCCACCGGGCGTACCGGCTGGGCCGGGCAGCAGGCGCAGATCAAGACTCTGGCCGAAGTCAGCATCGAAGAGATTCCGCGTTTCTCTACCGCGTCCGGAGAGCTGGACCGGGTCCTGGGTGGCGGTCTGGTCGACGGCTCGGTGGTATTGATCGGCGGTGACCCGGGCATCGGCAAGTCGACGATCCTGTTGCAGACACTGTGCAACCTCGCCAAGAGCATGCCGGCGCTGTACGTCACCGGCGAAGAATCCCAGCAACAAGTGGCCATGCGTGCGCGTCGTCTCGGACTGCCGCAGGATCAACTGCGGGTGATGACCGAAACCTGCATCGAAACCATCATCGCCACCGCCCGCCAGGAAAAGCCCAAGGTGATGGTGATCGACTCGATCCAGACCATTTTCACCGAACAGCTGCAATCTGCTCCGGGTGGCGTATCTCAAGTGCGTGAGAGTGCGGCGTTGCTGGTGCGGTATGCCAAGCAGAGCGGCACGGCGATTTTTCTCGTCGGCCACGTCACCAAGGAAGGCGCGCTCGCCGGCCCGCGAGTTCTGGAGCATATGGTCGATACCGTGCTGTATTTCGAAGGCGAATCGGACGGGCGTTTGCGTTTGCTGCGGGCGGTGAAAAACCGTTTCGGCGCGGTCAACGAACTCGGCGTGTTCGGCATGACCGACAAGGGCCTGAAAGAAGTCTCCAACCCGTCGGCGATTTTTCTCACCCGTGCCCAGGAGGAAGTCCCGGGCAGCGTAGTCATGGCCACGTGGGAAGGCACCCGGCCGATGCTGGTGGAAGTCCAGGCGCTGGTGGATGACAGCCATCTGGCCAACCCGCGTCGGGTTACGCTGGGTCTGGACCAGAACCGTTTGGCGATGTTGCTGGCGGTATTGCACCGCCACGGCGGCATTCCGACTCACGATCAGGACGTGTTCCTCAACGTGGTCGGCGGGGTGAAGGTGCTGGAAACCGCGTCCGACCTGGCCTTGATGGCGGCGGTGATGTCGAGCCTGCGCAACCGACCGTTGCCGCATGATCTGTTGGTGTTTGGCGAAGTCGGTTTGTCTGGCGAGGTGCGTCCGGTGCCGAGTGGGCAGGAGCGTCTGAAGGAAGCGGCCAAGCATGGCTTCAAACGCGCGATCGTGCCCAAAGGCAATGCGCCGAAAGAGGCACCAGCGGGGCTGCAGATCATTGCCGTGACCCGCCTCGAACAGGCGCTCGACGCACTGTTCGAATAATCTTTCAGATACGCCACATACCCTGTGGGAGCGGGCTTGCCCGCGAAAGCGGTGCGTCAGTCGAAATCAATGTCGACTGACACGGCCTCTTCGCGGGCAAGCCCGCTCCCACAGGGATTTGTAGTGGTTTCTAGATTTCGATCAGTGCGCCCAGTTCGCGTTCAAGCTCGGCTTCGTCAGCCAGGTTGAGCTCGATCAACCGCCGCAAGCGCTGGATCGATTCCAGGCTGATATGCCGGCAGACAAACCCCAGTTGCCCGTGATCCTCATGGGCCAGATGCACATCCATCTGGATATCCACGTCATCGCTCAGATGAATGTCGACGAAGAAATCCTGTTCCTTATCCCCGAGCCAAGGCTCCGGCCGCTCGATCAGCAGCCCCTTGAGGGACAGATCGATCAACTTCACCGGCCATATGAATTGGCCCTGACTCAGCTCGGTTCTGGCATCGAACGCAATACGTTTGAAGCGACGGCGATTGGCTGGTTGTTCGCTCATGGCGCAATCCTCGGAAGCGTTCGCTGACTATAGACCCGACCGGCGGGTGGCTGCCAATCGACAAGCCGTCTAGACCAACGTCGGGGTATGGCCTTTGGCGCCGTAAGCGCTAAACTCGGGGTGGCTGTCTTTCTTGTCCACCCTGGCTGGAATAATAAAATGAAAAATAATAATAGCCTGCTACGCCACTTACCCTGGCTAGTGCTGGCAATCGTAGGAGCGTGCGCCCTGGGCGTAGTGGCATTGCGCCGAGGAGAGGCGATCAACGCCTTGTGGATCGTGGTCGCGGCGGTGGCCATTTATCTGGTTGCGTACCGTTACTACAGCCTGTTCATCGCCAACAAGGTGATGCAACTGGATCCGCGTCGGGCCACCCCCGCCGTGCTCAACAACGACGGTCTGGACTACGTGCCGACCAACAAACACATTCTTTTCGGTCACCACTTCGCCGCGATCGCCGGCGCAGGACCTCTGGTCGGCCCGGTATTGGCGGCGCAGATGGGCTACCTGCCCGGCACATTGTGGCTGATTGCCGGGGTGGTGCTGGCGGGCGCGGTGCAGGACTTCATGGTCCTGTTCATGTCGACCCGGCGCAACGGCCGTTCCCTGGGCGACATGGTCCGTGAAGAAATGGGCCGCATCCCCGGCACCATCGCCCTGTTCGGCTGCTTCCTGATCATGATCATCATCCTTGCGGTGCTGGCGCTGATCGTGGTCAAGGCCTTGGCCGAGAGCCCGTGGGGCATCTTTACCGTGATGGCGACCATCCCGATCGCGATGTTCATGGGCATCTATATGCGCTACATCCGCCCGGGCCGCATCGGCGAAATCTCGGTCATCGGCGTGTTGCTGCTGCTCGGTTCGATCTGGCTCGGTGGGCAGATTGCCGCTGATCCGGTGTGGGCCAAGGCTTTCAGTTTCACCGGTGTGCAAATCACCTGGATGCTGATCGGTTATGGCTTCGTCGCCGCCGTGTTGCCGGTGTGGCTGATCCTCGCGCCACGCGACTACCTGTCGACGTTCCTCAAGATCGGCACCATCATCGCTCTGGCGATCGGTATTCTGGTGACCATGCCCGAGCTGAAAATGCCGGCGCTGACCCAGTTCGTCGACGGCACCGGCCCGGTGTGGAAGGGCGGTCTGTTCCCGTTCCTGTTCATCACCATCGCGTGCGGTGCAGTATCCGGTTTCCACGCACTGATCTCGTCGGGCACCACGCCGAAGCTGCTGGATAACGAAACCAACGCCCGTTACATCGGTTACGGCGGCATGCTGATGGAGTCGTTCGTCGCGATCATGGCGATGGTCGCCGCTTCGGTGATCGAGCCGGGCGTGTACTTTGCCATGAACAGCCCGGCCGCGGTGGTCGGTGGTGACGTGGCATCGGTGGCGCAGATGGTCAGCAGTTGGGGCTTCGCGATCACGCCTGAGGCGCTGCAAGCGGTTGCCCATGACATCGGTGAAACCACCATCCTCGCCCGTGCCGGCGGTGCGCCGACCCTGGCGGTCGGTATCGCGCAGATCCTCCACAGTGTCCTGCCGGGTGAAAACACCATGGCGTTCTGGTACCACTTCGCGATCCTGTTCGAAGCACTGTTCATCCTGACCGCTGTGGACGCCGGCACCCGTGCCGGGCGCTTCATGCTGCAGGATCTGCTCGGCTCCTTCGTGCCAGCGCTGAAACGTACCGAATCCTGGACCGCCAACCTGATCGCCACCGCCGGATGTGTGGCGATGTGGGGCTGGTTGCTGTATCAGGGCGTGATCGATCCACTGGGCGGCATCAACACCCTGTGGCCGCTGTTCGGTATCTCCAACCAGATGCTGGCGGGTATCGCGCTGATGCTCGGCACCGTGGTCCTAATCAAGATGAAGCGCCAGCGCTACATCTGGGTCACCCTGTTGCCGGCCACTTGGCTGTTGATCTGCACCACCACCGCAGGCTTCATCAAGCTGTTCGACGCCAACCCGGCGATCGGCTTCCTGTCGCTGGCCAAGAAGTACAGCGATGCCCTGGCCGCCGGCCAGGTTATTGCGCCGGCCAAGAGCATCGAGCAGATGCAGCACGTGATCTTCAACGCCTACACCAACGCAACGCTCACCGCACTGTTCCTGTTCGTGGTCTTCAGCATCCTGTTCTATGCGCTCAAGGTCGGCATTGCCGCCTGGGGCAAAAAAGAGCGTACGGATAAAGAATCGCCATTCCAGGCCCTGCCGGACGCGTAACCAGAGGATTGCACCATGTTCAATGACCTGAGTCGCCTCGGTAAATACCTCGGTCAGGCCGCGCGCCTGATGGTCGGCATGCCCGACTACGACACCTACGTCGAGCATATGCAAACCAAACACCCGGACAAACCGGTGATGAGCTATGAGATGTTCTTTCGCGAGCGTCAGGAAGCGCGTTACGGTGGCAAGGGTGGGCCGAAGTGCTGTTGAGCTGACAGCCTGCGGCTGATGCAATCCCCCTGTGGGAGCGAGCCTGCTCGCGAATACGGAGTGTCAGTTGATGAATGATTTGACTGACACACCGCTTTCGCGAGCAGGCTCGCTCCCACATTTGTTTTTGTGTTGTTCATTCATTTTGTGAAGGGGATCTGTTTTGTCTTCTCCCATACCCGTAACGGTACTCAGTGGTTTTCTCGGTGCCGGCAAGACCACCTTGCTGCGCCATCTGCTGAAAGCCGAGCACGGTCTGAAAATCGCCGTGATCGAGAACGAATTCAGCGACGCCGGCATCGACACCCAGTTGCTCGGCGACGAGCCGGTGCAAGTCATGACCCTGGCCAACGGCTGCGTCTGCTGCACCATTCACACTGATCTGACAAAGGCCCTGTACCTGCTGCTCGAACGCCTGGACAGCGGCGAAATCGCCTTCGACCGGCTGGTGATCGAATGTACCGGTCTGGCCGATCCAGCGCCTGTGGCGCAAACTTTTTTCATCGATGAAGAGCTGCGCGAGCGCTATCTGCTCGACGGCATCATCACATTGGTCGACGCCGCCCACGCCGACCTGCACTTGACCCAGACCATTGCCCAGGCGCAGATCGGTTTTGCCGACCGCTTGCTGGTCAGCAAGACTGATCTGGTGGATGAGCCGACGTTCAATGCACTGAGCGAACGCCTGACGCGGATCAACCGCCGTGCGCCGATCCGCGTGGTCGAGCACGGCAACATCGATCTGGCGCAACTGCTTGATGTGCGGGGTTTCAACCTCAACGCCGATCTGGGAGGCGGGGTCAGCCTGCGTCCGGTGAGCAAGGCGCCTTCCATCGATCGCATCTCCAGCCTGGTACTGCGCACGGACCAGCCGCTGGATATCGATCGGCTCAGCGAATTCATGAATGAGTTGCTGGAAGAGCACGGCAAGCAATTGCTCCGTTACAAGGGGGTGCTGAACATCGCTGGCGAGGATCGCCGGCTGGTGTTTCAGGGCGTGCTGAAACTCTACGGTTTCGACTGGGACACCGAGTGGGCCGAGGGTGAGGCGCGGGAAAGCGTGATCGTGTTTATTGCCGATGATTTGCCGGAAGAGAAGATCCGGGCGGGTTTTGCCAAGGTGGCTTCTGCCTGATGGTTCTTCGGTGTCAGGGCTGACGCCATCGCGGGCAAGCCCGCTCCCACAGGTTTACAGGTGTACACATGATTTGTGAACGACAATAACCCTGTGGGAGCGGGCTTGCCCGCGATGGCGATTCAACCGACAACGTAATGCTTGATGGTTGGCTCCAGCAGCGTCTGCTCCAGATCATCCAGATGCCGGTTCATCAGTAGACTGGCCTTGACCCCATCTCCACATTCAACCGCCTCAAGCAGCGCCAAATGCTCCTGCCATGCGCAACAACTATGCGTCTGATGCTGACACCGCGCAATCGCCAGCGACGTCAACGGCACCAGGCTGCCAAGGAAATGCGCCAACGGTGCATTCCCCGCCATCTGTGCCAACTGCAGATGAAACTCGCCGGACAAACGAATCGCCGCCGCATGCCGTTCCTGAACCACGGCCAGGCGTTCGCGTTCGACCAGCGTGCGCAAGCGTTTCAAACCCTCCGCTGACGCATTCTGACAAGCCAGACGCACCAGCGTCGCTTCGGTCAGGCGCCGAGCGTGCAGGGTTTGTCGGGTCTGTTCTGCATCCGGTGCGGCGACCCGCGGCCGATGATTGGCGCGCAGCACAATCACCTGCTCATGGGACAACTGCGTCAGTACCCGGCGTACATCGGCGCGGCTGACGCCAAACATCTGCTTGAGGCTGTCTTCGGTGAAGCGGCTGGCCGGGTCGATTCGCCGGTCCAGAATCGCCTCGAACAGCCGCGGGTACAGAGCATCTGCCGGCGCTCGCAGGCGGGAGAAGGGCAGAGGTGCCGACATCTGACGAGTGTGCGGCGACGTGGCAAGACTGTTCATGGCCGGTCTCCAGTGTGAAGCATTCAGTGGCTGAGGTTGTCTTCCGGGATATTCAGTTCGATGCCCATCCGCTGGCCTTCGCGCAGGATGTGCCGACGCATTTCGGCGCTGGCCTGAGCACTGTTCTTGCTGCGGATCGCGCGCACCACCGCTTCGTTTTCTTCCAGGCGCTCGGCCAGATGCTCGGGCGAATTGCGCAGCACTTCGGCGCTTTGCTTGAGGGCATTGCTGGTCTGCTGCACCACGCTCTGGAAAATCGGGTTCGAGGTCAGGGTGAACAGCTCTTCGTGGAAGGCGATGTAGGCGCTGACGCCGGCTTCACTATCGCCCGCTTCAAGGGCTTCGCGCATGTCCATCAGGGTCAGGCGCAACTGCCCGACCTCTTTGCTGCTGATTGACTGCGCGACCAGGCCGACAATGAACGGCTCAAGGGTGTAGCGCAGTTGCAGCACGTCTTCGAGGCTGGCGCCGGCGACCGCGCTGTCGTGGCTCTGGCTGTCACTGAGCTGGGCGTCGAGCACTACCACGCCTTTGCCCGGCATCGAACGGACCAGGCCCAGGGTCTCCAGAACGATCACCGCTTCGCGCAGGCTCGGACGGCTGATGCCCAGTTGTTCGGCCAGTTCGCGCTGGCCCGGCAACATGTCGCCGGAGCGCCACTGACCACGGGCGAGGGCGGCGCGCAGTTTTTCTACGACTGAGTTGACGACGGTTGATGTGGTGATCACTTGTCTAGCTCCGTAAGCCCATAGGGGATGCCGCAAACAAGATCAAAAGATCGCAGCCTGCGGCAGCTCCTGCGGGGTTGAAAATCAGAACTCTTGCTGGTGCGCCGGAGTTCCGGTTTTACGCGGTTGAAAGGTGTAGCCCTGCTGACCGCTGAGTACTTTGTTTGCGCGTTGTACGTCGATGTCCTTTTCCCAGCGGGCGATGGCCACGGTGGCGACACAGTTGCCGATCAGGTTGGTCAGCGCCCGGCCGATGCCCATGAACCAGTCCACCGCCAGCACCAGCACCAGCCCGACCACCGGAATCGCCGGGATCGCTGTCAGTGTCGCCGCCAGAATCACCAGCGCCGAACCGGGAATGCCATGGGCGCCCTTGGAGGTGATCAGCGACACCAGCAGAATCGTCAGCAGGTCGGTCATCGCCAATGGCGTGCCGGTGGCGTTGGCGATGAACACAATGGCCAGCGTCAGGTAGATTGAAAAACCGTCGAGGTTGAACGAGTAGCCGGTGGGAATCACCAGCCCGACGGTCGAGCTGCCGATGCCCAGGTGTTCGAGTTTGCGCATGATCTGCGGCAGCACGGCATCGGAGGAGGCGGTGCCCATGACGATCAGCAGCTCTTCACGCAGATATTTGAGCAATGGCCACAGGCGCAGGCCCGAGGCGCGCATCACCACACCGAGGATCACGCTGACGAACGCGACGCAGGTCAGGTAGAACAAACCGACCAGACTGCCCAGGTGCTGCAGCGAATCGAGGCCGTACTTGCTGGTGGTGAAGGCGATGGCGCCGAACACGCCGATGGGCGCCAGACGCACGATCATGCCCATGATCCGGAAGATCACATGGCTCAGTTCGTTGATCAGTCGCGAGATCCCCGAGGCCGCTTCACCCACCAGATTCAGTGCGCTGCCGAACAACACCGAGAACAGCAGCACTTGCAGGATGTTGTTGTCGGCAAAGGCGCCGAGCACCGAGGTCGGGATCAGGTCCATCAGGAACTGCGTGGTGGTGTGCATGTGCTGGCCGCGTTCGGCGATGTCGCCCATGTCAGCGGCGGACAACTGCTCCAGATGGATATTCGCGCCGCTGCCGATCCCGGTGCTGAACGCGAACACCAGACCGATCACCAACGCGATGGTGGTCAGTACTTCAAAGTAGATCACCGATTTGAGGCCGATACGCCCGACCTTCTTCAGATCCCCTGCGCCGCTGATGCCGCTGACCACCACGCAGAACACGATCAGGCCGATCAGCATCTTGATCAGTTTGATGAAGCCGTCGCCCAAGGGTTTGAGCTGAGCGGAATATTCGGGAAGGGTCAGTCCGCAGATGATGCCGAGCACCAGTCCGAGAACCACTTGGAGGAAGATTGAACGCGAGCACCATCTGAGCATGGGAGGAATCCTGGTCGGTGTCCTGGTTGCCGTGTGCGGAGCACATCAGATTGAGGACTTAATTATTGTGGTCTTACCGGTATGTCCAGTGCAGGCGCAGTCTACGCGCGGGATTTCCTGAAATACAAGGGGCAGGGCGGAAATTGGCATGACCGGTCTGACCAGTGGTGCCCTGCCCGGTAATCCCGTGGATCCCGCGCGCGAAAAACCAGCCCGGCGCTGTTGCGCCGGGCTGGTTTGTACTGACGCTGGCGGATTTCAATCTGCTCAGTAAGGCGCGTTGCGCTTCAGGATATTGAGCTTGAAGTCGAGAACACCGGCGCTGCGGTTCGAGTTGGTGCGGACGAACGTGCCGACTCTGGGATCATGTTTGTTACGACTTTGCTCGGCGCACAACAGCGCGCCGCCTCGGGTCTGGATTCTGACAGTGGGCGTATCCGTGTCGATCTGATCCAGCGTGATGATATTGCCCTTGGCATCGAGCAGGTTGAATGTGGTCTGGTCCCCATCTTCGGTTGCATAAGAGTTCAGGAAGTCTTTTTCTTCACGGCTGATGGTTCTGTAGTAGTACTCGCCCGGCGTAAAGATATAAATAGTGTAGTAGTCATCAAGGCAGCGGAAGTAAAGGGTCAGTGCGTCCGGTGCAACATCTGGCTTGAGAAAGAGATAGTTTGAAACATCCAGGTGGTGGGAAAACGTAAAGGCTTCATAATCGGGACGTGGAGTCGTGACCTTTCTGCCATACGTCAACTTGGGAAAGTGTGGATAGCCATAGCGAGTGCTCAATGTTGCAATAAAGGATTTTTCCTGATTGGTGCTCATGGTATTACTCGATCTTTTGAATGCTGATAACTAAACAGCCGGGCTGTTCAGTGGCGTAAGTGTTGAATGCTGAAATGTTGATGTCAGATTTCGTCGGGATCACTGAGAAACGATGCATTGCGCTCGATGATTTTCAGTGTGAACGGCAGGCCTGTGTTATCCGTCTCGGCCATATAAATGTAGGGTGCGCCTCGTCGACGCAACGCTGTGATCTGGCCGGCGTTACGTGCCTTGAGTCGCACTCGCTGACGATCACCGCCCATATCCTGCAGGGTGATGATCCGGTTATCGTGGCTCAGCAAGTTGAAAGAGGTGGTATCGCTGCCCGCCGGCAGAAAAGCCCCTAACACCCCGGCGCGATCCTTGCTCAGGCAATATCCTGTGTGCGTGGCGTGATCGCGTATGTAAAGGTGGTAATAGTCATCAGTACAGCGGAAATAAATATTCATGGGTTGTACGTTTGTTACTTCCCTTTGGAAGCGGCAACCCAATAGGTGGGCATCATCGATTAATCTGGGAGTACCGGTGTAAAAACCGCCGGAAAATGATTTGTCGGTGCGCAAGACCGGCTCTTCATAAAGCGCTCCCAGGATATTCAGGTGGTGCTGGTCCAGCATTAATGTTGCGATAAATGACTTTTGCCTGTTCGTTGTCATGAACTCTTCCTTGAGTTTTTGATGGGTGTTTCTTCGTTTTGTGTGGATTTTTAGTTGCTGTTGCGCGTTCTGTTTTTAACACTAACAGCTAGGTTTTGTTGATGTCCTGTTTTTCTTTGAAGTTGTTGTTTCAAGTTTTAAGTGAGGCGGCAGCGACTTTCACGCAGACGAAAAAAAACCGGCCAATCACTTGGCCGGTTTTTCATGCTGCAGGTTTAATGTCGCATCAAGCGCCGTATACCGGCAGTTTCTTGCAGATGGCTTTGACTTTCTCACGAACGGCATCGATCACCGCTTCGTTGTTCAGGTCAGCCAGGATGTCGCAGATCCAGCCGGCCAGCTCTTTGCACTCTGCCTCTTTGAAGCCACGGGTGGTCACAGCCGGAGTACCGAAGCGCAGGCCGGAGGTGACGAACGGCGAGCGTGGGTCGTTTGGCACGGAGTTCTTGTTCACGGTGATGAACGCTTTGCCCAGCGCGGCGTCGGCGTCTTTACCGGAGATGTCCTGCTTGATCAGCGACAGCAGGAACAGGTGGTTCTTGGTACCGCCGGAAACCACGTCGAAACCGCGCGCGATGAACACTTCGGCCATGGCCTGGGCGTTCTTCACCACTTGTTCCTGGTAAGCCTTGAACTCAGGCTGCAGTGCTTCCTTGAAGCAGATCGCCTTGGCGGCGATCACGTGCTCCAGCGGGCCACCCTGGGCGCCCGGGAATACCGCGGAGTTCAGCTTCTTCTCGATGTCGGCGTTGGCGCGCGCCAGGATCAGACCGCCACGTGGACCGCGCAGGGTCTTGTGCGTGGTGGTGGTGACCACGTCAGCGAAAGGCACCGGGTTCGGGTAGACGCCAGCGGCGACCAGACCGGCCACGTGAGCCATGTCGACGAACAGGTAGGCACCGACTTTGTCCGCGATGGCGCGGAAGCGCGGGAAGTCGAGAATCTGCGAGTAGGCAGAGAAACCGGCCACGATCATTTTCGGCTTGTGTTCAACGGCCAGACGCTCGACTTCGTCGTAGTCGATCAGGCCATTGGCGTCGATGCCGTACTGCACGGCGTTGTACAGCTTGCCGGAGGAGGACACGCTGGCGCCGTGGGTCAGGTGACCACCGTGGGCCAGGCTCATGCCCAGAATGGTGTCGCCACCTTGCAGCAGGGCCAGGTAAACAGCGGCGTTGGCTTGCGAGCCGGCGTGCGGCTGAACGTTGGCGTAATCGGCGCCGAACAGCTCTTTGGCGCGGTCGATGGCCAGTTGTTCAACGACGTCAACGTACTCGCAACCACCGTAGTAGCGCTTGCCCGGATAGCCTTCGGCGTATTTGTTGGTCAGAACCGAGCCTTGAGCTTCCATCACCGCAGGGCTGGTGTAGTTTTCCGAAGCGATCAGCTCAATGTGCTCTTCCTGGCGCTGAGCTTCTTGCTCCATGGCGGCAAAGAGATCGGCGTCGTACTTGGCAATAGTCAAATCACGGCTGAACATGGCGGTCCTCAAGGATCGGGGGCAGAAAAGGGGGGCATTCTAACCCAATGGGTTTTGGATGGCATATGAAACGACATCATGTCGCAGACAAGTGGCGTTCATGACAGATGTGCGGTGCTTTTGCCGGCCTGAAAAGATCGCAGCCTTCGGCAGTTCCTACAGTAATCGGGGCCGATTGCGAATACTGTGACCGACATCAATCCCTGTAGGAGCTGCCGAAGGCTGCGATCTTTTCTTCAGTCAAACATGAACAGCGCATCATTGCTGAACTGCGCTTCAAACCGGCTCGCCGGCATCGGTCGGCCGAACAGATAGCCCTGCACTTCATCGCAACCGTGCTCGCGCAGGAAGTCCAGTTGCTCATGGGTTTCCACGCCCTCGGCGATCACCGCCAGATTGAGGCTGTGGGCCATGGCGATGATCGCACGGGCGATCTGCGCATCCTGTTCGCCGGACGGCAGGCCGTCGACGAAAGTGCGGTCGATCTTCAGCACGTCGATCGGGAACTGCTTGAGGTAGTTCAGCGATGAATAACCGGTGCCGAAATCGTCGACCGCGATACTCAGGCCAAGGTTTTTCAGCCCGGCGAGAATCTGCATCGCCTCGCTGACTTCGCGCATCAGGATACTTTCGGTCAGCTCCAGTTCCAGGCACGCCGGTGGCAGCCCGGTTTCGCGCAGGATGGTGGCGATGCGTGTACCGAGCTGGCCATCGGAGAACTGCCGCGCCGAGATGTTCACCGACACCTTCGGCACGCGCACGCGGTTCTGGTGCCAGGTCTTGAGCTGGCGGCAGGCTTCGCTGATGACCCAGTCGCCAACGTCGACCACCAGACCGAGCTCTTCCAGCACCGGAATGAAATCTCCCGGCGGCACCAGCCCGCGACGCGGATGACGCCAGCGCAGCAGCGCTTCGGCGCCGGTCAGGCGTTTGCCGTCGCCACTGAATTGCGGCTGGTAATACAGGACGAATTCGTTCTGCTCCAGCGCGTGGCGCAGGTCGCTTTCCAGCTCAAGACGCTCCAGCGCACTGGCGTTCATGTCGGCCTGATAGAACTGGAAGTTGTTCTTGCCACGCTCCTTGGCGTGGTACATCGCAGTGTCGGCGTTCTTCATCAACTGACTGAGTTCGTTGCCGTCCTGCGGACTCAAAGCAATGCCGATACTGGCGGTGACGAAGAACTCGCGGCCTTCCAGCACGAATGGGCGCACCAGACTGGCGAGGATCTGCTCGGCCACATGAATCGCCCGGTTCAGCGCCATTTCGCGGCTGGAGCGATGTTGCAGGAGCAGGGTGAACTCGTCGCCGCCCATGCGCGCCACGGTGTCGTCTTCGTCGACGCAGGCCAGCAGGCGCGTGGCCATGTCTTTCAACATGCGGTCGCCGGCGGCGTGGCCGAGGGAGTCGTTGATCGGCTTGAAGCGGTCGAGGTCGAGGAACATCAGCACCACCCACGACTTCTGCCGCTCGGCCGATTGCAGCGCGGTGTGCAGGCGATCCTGGAACAGCGTGCGGTTCGGCAGGTGGGTCAGGGCGTCGTAGTAGGCGAGGCGATGAATGCGTTGTTCGCTGGCCTTGCGCTCGCTGATGTCGCTGAAGAAACACACGTAACTGGCGAGGTCGCCTTCATCGTCGAGTACCGCCGTGATGCCGACCCATGCCGGGTAATGCTCGCCGTTACGCCGCTTGAGCCAGACTTCGCCTTCCCAAGTGCTGTGCTGGTGCAATTGCTTGAGCACGTAACGCAGGTGCGCGTCCTGTTGCTCGTCGACAGTGAGCATGTTCGGCAACTGGTCGAGTACTTCCGACACCGCGTAACCGCTGACCCGGCTGAAGGCTTCGTTGGCCTGCACGATATAGCCGGCGGGGTCGGTGATCAGGATCGCCGAAGTCGAGTGCTCGAATACCGTGGCCGCCATACGCAAATCTTTCTCGGCGCGGCGTTGCTGACTGATGTCGCGGCCGACGCCTAGCACGCCTTCGAACGCGCCGTGTTCGTCCCACACCAGCACCAGGCGCAGCTCGATCGGGATCTTGCGACCGTCGGCACGCAGGCAGTCGAACAGGAACATCTGCGTCTGCACCTGGCTTCGCAGCTGTGCGAGTTGCTCAGGCTTGTCGAGCGCTTTGCTGACCCGATCCATAAGGGAATAGATGCCGCTCAGTTGTTGCGGGTTGGCGATGGTCGATTGCCAGCCGTTCTGGAAAATCCACTCGGCGTCGTAACCCAGCACCGCTTGCACCGACGGGCTGACGTAGTTCAGCGACAGCTTGCTGTCGGTGGAGAAAATCACGTCGCTGATGCTTTCGGCGAGCATGCGGTAGCGCTGCTCGCTGTCACGCAGCGATTCACTGGCCTCGATCTGCTCGGTGATGTCCTTGGCCACGCCGATGATCCGCGTGACCTGATCGTGTTTGTCGCGGGCCAGCGCTTGCTCACGAATGTCGAAGCGCCGCCACTTGCCGTCACGATGGCGGAAGCGCAGCTGACATTGCAGCAACTGACTGTAACCGGCGTGCCGCTGCATCTGCCGTGAGCGGTGGTAATAGTCGGCGTCTTCCGGGTGCAGGAGGATTTCCCAGAAGTACTCGCCCATCTGGTGCAGCTCGGAGCGGTTGTAACCGAGGGTCTGGCCGAGGTGATGGTTGCTGAAGATCATCCGCTGGCTGATCACGTCCTGCACATACAGATGATCCGGCACCGTGCGCACCACGTCCGACCAGAAGCCTTCGCGCTCCAGCAGCGACAGTTCGATCAGCTTGCGGCTGGTGATGTCGTTGATGCTGAGGATCACCGCTTTATAGTCGTGCAGCTCCTCAGGCAGGCGCAGAACCATCCACAGGTGCTGATCGCGACCGTTGATGTCTGGCAGTCTGATTTCCAGTTCCAGTTGTTTCTGTTGCTGCAGAACCGCGTCGAGCACCTGGTTGCCGATGGCGCACTGGCTGTGCGGCTGGCCGTCGATCAGCAGTTGCCAGGCGTGCTCGCAGGAATGGACATTGAGCAGTTGCAGCGCGACCTGATTGACCTCGGTGACGCGCAGTTCTTGCAGCAGTTGCTGGCGCTGGGCCGGTTGGTCGAGCCAGGCCTTGAGCTGGTCGCTGGTCTGGATCTGCGCCTTGTCGAACACTTGCTTGAGGCCGGACAGATCGAGCACGCACAGCGCAACACCGGTGCCTTCGAAGATGTCCTGATAACGCCGGCGGCCTTCATGCAACTGGCGCTGGCGGCGACGCATGTTCAGCAGCGCGATCACCGGCAACATCGAGAACGCCAGGCCCAGCAGGCATTTGCCGATAAACGCTGGCAGCAGTTCTTCGAGCACCCGCTGACGGTCGAACAGCCCGCGCAACTGCCAGTCGCTGCTGCTCAGCGGTACGGTTAATACAGTGTTGGCCAGGTCGTCGGGGCTCAGCACGCCGGGCCTGGCTGAAGACAGCGCTTCGTCGCGGCTGATGATCTGGTGGTTGAGGCGGTTTTCCACCAGCCACAACGGGCGGATGCCGGTTTCACCCTGCTGGGTCAGCGAGTCGAAGAAGGTCGGGGTCAGGCGCAACACCCAGTAGCCGCGCGTGCTGCCGCTGGCCTGATGCAATAACAGATGCACCACCGAGCCGTCGTCGGCGTTGCTGAAGTAATGCGCCTGGGCGCGGCTGCGGCGCACCAGTTCAGCGAGGTAATCGGCGTCGTGGCTGTCGCTGGCGCTGTCGTTGAGGATTTTCCCGGATGGGCTGAGCAGGGCCAGGCTGCGCACGTCCGGCAGCGATTGCTGGAGCTTGCGCAGCAGCGCCTGCTGTTCGTCGGACGACTGCGGCTGTTCGACGATCGGTAGCAGGTTGAGGGCGATTTGCGCATTCAGCGACATGTTCAGGCTGACCTGCGAGGCGAGGTCGGCGGTGTAGTCGATGGTGTACTGGCGCTGGTTTTTCTGGGTCTCGCGCAATTGGTCGAGCAACTGCCAGAACAGCAATGCCAGCAGCAAAAGTACCAGCGTCGCCAAGGCACCCTTCAATGTTCCGCGCAGGGGCGAGCCGGTCCCCGGATTGGACGCGCTCACAGAAGCTGGCGGGGTAACGTTGGACAAGCTGAAATCCTGCGGTTTGGCTGGACTGGCGCGACGTGCACTATAAGCCGGACGCCCGAAGGGCGGCTAGCATGCCTTGAGTTGTGGCGAAGTGCCAGCCCCACTCGGCTGGACTGCCTTCCGTCATTCAGGTAGCTTTGCCGGTTACGCGGGAGCGTTCCAGCTCCTAGACTCAGACTTTTTCAGCGCGCACGCATTGATGACCATCAAGTGAACGACGCGCATCGGTCTGGCCGGGCATCGCCTGCGCTCCAATCATTCATCTGTCACTGACCCAAGGTTCTCCATGGCTCAATACGTCTTCACCATGCATCGGCTGGGCAAAGTTGTTCCGCCGAAGCGGGAAATCCTGAAAAACATTTCGCTGTCGTTCTTCCCCGGCGCCAAGATCGGCGTACTCGGCCTCAACGGTTCGGGTAAGTCCACACTGCTGAAAATCATGGCCGGCGTCGACACCGAGTTCGAGGGCGAAGCCCGTCCGATGCCGGACCTGAACATCGGTTATCTGCCACAAGAGCCACAACTTGATCCGACCAAGACCGTGCGTGAAGTGGTCGAGGAAGCGGTCAGCGTGATCAAGGACGCGCAAGCGCGTCTGGACGAGGTCTACGCTGCTTACGCCGATCCGGATGCCGATTTCGACAAGCTGGCTGCCGAACAGGCCAAGCTCGAAGCGATCCTGCAGGCCAGCGATGGTCACAACCTGGAGCGTCAACTGGAAGTCGCCGCCGATGCGCTACGTCTGCCGGCTTGGGACGCCAAGGTCGAACACCTGTCCGGTGGTGAAAAACGTCGTGTGGCCCTGTGCCGCCTGCTGCTGTCCGCTCCGGACATGCTGCTGCTCGACGAACCGACCAACCACTTGGACGCTGACTCCGTGGCGTGGCTGGAGCACTTCCTGCACGACTTCCCGGGCACCGTGGTCGCGATCACGCACGACCGTTACTTCCTCGACAACGTCGCCGGCTGGATTCTCGAACTCGACCGCGGCGCGGGCATTCCTTACGAGGGCAACTACTCGGGTTGGCTGGAAGCCAAGTCCGATCGTCTGGCCCAGGAATCCAAGCAGCAGTCGGCTCACGAAAAAGCCATGAAGGAAGAACTGGAGTGGGTGCGCAAAGGCGCCAAGGCCCGCCAGTCGAAATCCAAGGCTCGTCTGGCACGCTTTGAAGAAATGCAGTCGCAGGAATTCCAGAAGCGTTCGGAAACCAACGAGATCTACATCCCGGCCGGTCCACGTCTGGGCGACAAGGTCATCGAATTCAAGAACGTCACCAAGGGCTACGGCGATCGCGTCCTGATCGACAACCTGTCGTTCTCCATGCCGAAGGGCGCCATCGTGGGTGTGATCGGTGGTAACGGTGCCGGTAAATCGACCCTGTTCCGCATGCTGATGGGCAAGGAAACGCCGGATTCGGGCAGCATCGAAGTCGGTGAAACCGTGCAACTGGCCTGTGTTGACCAGAGCCGTGAAGACCTCGACGGCAGCAAGACCGTGTTCCAGCAGATCTCCGACGGTTCCGACCAGATCCGCATCGGCAACTACGAGATCCCGTCGCGCACCTACGTCGGTCGCTTCAACTTCAAGGGCGGCGACCAGCAGAAGTTCGTCAAGGACCTGTCCGGTGGTGAGCGCGGTCGTCTGCACCTGGCGCTGACCCTGAAGGAGGGCGGCAACGTCCTGCTGCTCGACGAACCGTCCAACGACCTCGACGTCGAAACCCTGCGTTCCCTGGAAGAAGCCCTGCTGGACTTCCCGGGCGCCGCCATTGTGATCTCTCACGATCGCTGGTTCCTGGACCGCGTCGCGACCCACATCCTGGCGTACGAAGACGACTCGCAAGCGGTGTTCTTCGAAGGCAACTACACCGAGTACGAAGCCGACCGCAAAAAGCGTCTTGGCGAAGCGGCTGCCCAGCCACACCGGGTACGCCACAAGAAACTGGCCTGATTCGGGTTGGTTGGATGAAAAAGCGGAGCCTTCGGGCTCCGTTTTTTTTGCCTGGGTTTCTTCAGCAATACCGGGTGCTTTCATCGCTGGCAAGCCAGCTCCCACAGGTTTTTTGTTGTACCTGGAATGTGTGGACGCCGCGAAAACTGTGGGAGCTGGCTTGCCAGCGATAGCGGTGTAACTGTTGGTGCGTCACTTCAATCTGATCTCCCCATTCAGGTGCAAAATCAGATCAAAAAACCGCCTGATTTATATCCTGTGCACCATTTAATTTCATAACTGCGACATTTTGCGCTGTTCCTGTGCGCAATTCGTTTGTTACAGTCCGGCTCAATCGCTTCCAACGACAATAAATTTGCCGAGACTTTTCCCATGATCGAATCCGTCGAATCCTTCCTCGCCCGCCTGAAAAAACGCGACCCGGATCAACCTGAATTCCACCAGGCCGTCGAAGAAGTCCTGCGCAGTCTGTGGCCGTTTCTCGAAGCCAATCCGCATTACCTGACCTCAGGGATTCTGGAGCGTATCTGCGAGCCGGAGCGGGCGATTGTGTTCCGCGTGTCGTGGGTCGACGATCAGGGCAAGGTTCAGGTCAATCGCGGTTTCCGCATCCAGATGAACAGCGCCATCGGCCCGTACAAGGGCGGCTTGCGTTTCCATCCTTCGGTGAATCTGGGCGTGCTGAAGTTTCTCGCCTTCGAGCAAACGTTCAAGAACTCTCTGACCTCATTGCCCATGGGCGGCGGCAAGGGCGGTTCGGACTTCGATCCGAAGGGCAAGAGCGACGCTGAAGTGATGCGTTTCTGTCAGGCGTTCATGAGCGAGCTGTACCGCCACATCGGCGCGGACGTTGATGTGCCGGCTGGCGACATCGGTGTCGGGGCGCGGGAGATCGGCTTCCTGTTCGGCCAGTACAAACGCCTGAGCAACCAGTTCACCAGCGTGTTGACCGGCAAAGGCATGACCTACGGCGGCAGCCTGATTCGCCCGGAAGCCACCGGTTTCGGTTGCGTGTACTTCGCCGAAGAAATGCTCAAGCGCCGCGGGCAGACCGTCGAAGGCAAACGCGTGGCGATCTCCGGTTCCGGCAATGTCGCGCAGTACGCGGCGCGCAAGGTCATGGACCTGGGCGGCAAGGTGATTTCCCTGTCCGATTCCGAAGGCACGCTGTACTGCGAATCGGGCCTGAGCGAAGAACAGTGGCAGGCGCTGCTGGAACTGAAAAACGTCAAACGCGGACGCATCAGCGAACTGGCCACGGCGTTCGGTCTGGAATTCCGTGCCGGGCAGTTGCCGTGGTCGCTGCCGTGCGACATCGCGTTGCCGTGCGCCACGCAGAACGAACTCGACGTCAACGCCGCGCGCACACTGCTGCGCAACGGCTGCGTGTGCGTCGCCGAGGGCGCAAACATGCCGACCACGCTGGAGGCTGTGGATATCTTTATCGAGGCCGGCATTCTGTTCGCCCCGGGCAAGGCGTCGAACGCCGGTGGGGTCGCGGTCAGCGGGCTGGAGATGTCGCAAAACGCCATGCGCCTGCTGTGGAACGCAGGCGAGGTGGACAGCAAGTTGCACGCGATCATGCAGTCGATCCACCACGCTTGCGTGCATTACGGCGAAGAGGACGGGCGGATCAACTACGTCAAAGGCGCGAACATCGCCGGCTTCGTCAAAGTCGCCGATGCGATGTTGGCCCAAGGCGTGGTTTAAGCCGGTTCGATGCGAATCACTTCAATCACCTGATCGCCAGCGGGGCGCTGCCACAGCACCTCGTCATTGAGGCGGGCGCCGAGCAGCGCCCGGCCCAGCGGCGAGCCCCAGTTGATCAGGCCCTGACTGGCGTCGGCCTGATCTTCGCCGACCAGTTGCACCCGACTTTCGGTGTCGTGCTCGTCGGCAAAGGTCACCCAACTGCCAATCTGCACTTTTTCGGTAGAGGTCGCGGGGGCAACGACCTGCGCGCTGGTGAGGCGTTGGTTGAAGTAGCGCAAATCTCTTTCGAGATCAGCCTGGCGCTGCTTGTCGGCTTGTTCGCCCTTGGCCGATTGTTCAGCGTGCAGGGCTTGCAGCTCGGTGACTTTGGCCTGCAGCTGCGCCAGCCCCTGCGGTGTGACGTAATTGGGCTGCGCGCTGACCTGCCGTTCGACGGGCTGGTCGGCTTGCGCAGCGGCATTGTCTTCGTTGACGAAAGCGCGGCTCATGGTGTCCTCCTGTGATAGGAATTGGGCCATGGTCGCCGGCATTTGGTTTCACTGGATGTCTGGAAACGACCTATTGCGAGCGATAAGCCCGTCCGGCGTCCTGATCCTTCTGTTGCTGCCAGACGCGCTCGCGCTCGTCCCAGTGTTCATTGCGATACTCTTCGCGATCCTTGTTCTCGAGCATCGCCTGACACTGGCGAAAGCCGTCGGTCCAGCCTTCGGCGTATTGCTTGTCTTTGAGGTAGCGCGGCACGTTCTTGCGAAACTCGCCACTGATCGAGCCGGCGGCTTGCCGGCCGCTGACGCAACCGTCATCGAAACCGTCGGCGAAGGCCGGTGGATAACCTTTGGCGATCAAGTCTTCATGGGTGGTCTGGCAACCCCCGAGCAACAGCAAAACACCCAACAGTCCCGCACACCGCCACATCGCACTCTCCCGCGCCGATTCTCGGCTGATAGGGAAAGTCTAGAAGGTGATTCGTTGATGGGGTGTGAAAGGAAGATCAAAAGATCGCAGCCTGCGGCAGCTCCTACAGGAAAAATGCATTCCCACTGTAGGAGCTGCCGCAGGCTGCGATCTTTTAATAGTGATACCACTTCACTTCGAGCATCACTTCGTTTTCCGGCGTCGCCACATGACTGAACTCACGCTGCGCACTCAGGCGCAAACCGAGGTTGCGCGACAATTCCCACTGCTGGTTCAGACTCAGGCTACGGCGCACTTCACCATTGAAGAAGTAATCGCCCTTGGCTTCCAGGCTGAGATTGCCCAGCGGGTTTTTCCACAACACGCCGGTATTGAAACCGCCGGCCGGGGAGACGAATTCGGCGAAGTCATTGTTGTGTTCAACGCGCACGGTGCCGAGAGCAAAACCCAATACGTCATCACCGAGCGCCCAAGTGCCGCCGCCGCCACCGTTGACGTGGCTGACCAGCGTCTCGTCATCATGCTTGCCCGGTACGCGCTCAAGGCCGCCAGTGACTTGCCACGACAGCGGCTGCAGCAACTCATTGCGCGGGGTCAGCGAACGAATGGTCGCCAGATCCAGTTGCTGGAATTGCCATTGGTTACCTTCGTACTGGCGCAGCTTCATCTGCAGGATTTCGATCTGCGCGCCGAGGGGGAAGCTTTCGGCGTTGTCGTTGAGGTCGTGATAGGCCATGCGCAAACCGTACTCGCCGAACGCACGGTCGCCCCGGGTGCCGATGCCGGCCTGCCAGGTGCGTGATTCGTGGCCGTCTTCGGGCAGGCCCGGTTGGGGGATCTGCAGCTCCGGCGCCGGGTTTTTGTTGATCGCCCGCAGCAGTTCGAAGCTGCGCTGAGCGCGTTGCGGATCACGTTCCTGACCGTTGGCGCGATAGCGTTCCAGGCGATACGCAGCATCGATGATCAGCGCCTGTCGACCCCGGGGCAGAGCCTTGAAGGTCGGGTCTTGCAACACTTGCTGATCGGCGCTGACGTTCAGCACCCATTGCTGTTCGTCACTGCTCAACGGCTGGGCACGGCTGAGCAGTTCACGTTCGCGGGATGGACGGTATTCGATACTTTCCACCAGTCCGGCTTCCTTCACGGCTTTGACCGTGTCGGTAGGGATAGCAGTCAACGGGAATTGCTCGGTCAGGCGCAGGCTTGGACGCGCCACCTGCAGCAGTTCGAGCAGGCGATAGGAGCAGTTTTCGTCGAAGAAGAAATAGTCGAACTGGATCTGCTTCAGCTCCCACACATGTTCGACCATGCGTGCGGTTTCTGCTTGCGTCAGGTTCAGCCGGTATTCCCACAGGTCGCGGTTTTCCAGGCTGCGGTACTCAGAGAGTTTTTCCTGATACGGCACCAGCGCGAACAGCCCCGGGTAGCCGCCCATCAAACCTTTCCAGGCGTAGAGGATGCTGTTGTCGGAGCCTTCGATGTAGGCGCCGAAGTTGATCGCGTAACTCAACAGCGAAGTCTTGTCGGCCTGCACATCGGCCTGATCGATGCGCAGCAGGGTGTGGCCGAACATCGACGACGGACTGTTGAGGTACGCCGCAGGAAAGATCATCACCGCGCTGTGCGGCGAGACGTCCTTGAACCATTTCTTGAATTCGGCGCAATCGGGGGCGGGCAGATCGGTCAGGTTGAGCTGCGCTTTCAGCCAGCGGGTGCGGGCCGGATAGACGCACTGCGCGTGCTGCTCGCCGAGACTGGCCGGGGCATACAGCGCTTGCACGGTGGCGGCCAACTCATGGTCGGGGTGTTCGTTGCCATCAGGCGCGAGAAAGAATTTCCTGTCGCTGACATAGCTGCGCCAGCCGCCGAGCTTGGCGGTTTCGTAATGACCGAGGGAAATCCAGAAGCGGTCGTTGGCCAGTTGCTGCAAACGTTGAGGGTCGATGTGAGGCGCGGCGGACAGCGGGGCGCAGACACAGAGCGCCAGCCAGGCAAGGCGTTTGAGCATAAGTGGCAACTTAAGTCGAAAAGAAAAAAAACCGGATCGGGCTGCGATCACTCCCTGTGGCGAGGGGATTTATCCCCGATGGGCTGCGAAGCGGCCCTCATACCTGCAAAACTCGGTGTATCAGATACACCCAATTGAATGGTTTCACGACTGCTACGCAGCCGATCGGGGATAAATCCCCTCACCACAGGTTCAGCGTCACATTCGAGTGATTGCACTCAAAACAAAACCCGCTTCCCGAAAGAAGCGGGTGGGGTCGAGCTTAAGCCTGAGTGGCGTACTTGGCCAGACGTGGGTCTGATTTCAGTACAGCCAGGGTGTTGGTATGCACGTCTTCGGCGGTCACGTCAGCCTTGCTGAAGATCTGCTGGAAGTGCTCGTGAGTGACAGCGGCGAAATGCGCACGGTCTTCCGGCGCCACGCCCAGTACCACAGCGTAAGTCGTCAGCGCTTCGCCGTTGCCTTTTGCCATGTCTTCGGACAGCTCGTTCATCATGCCATTCATGGCGAACCAGGATTTACCGCCGTAGGTCAGCGACGCGTTGGTCGAGCAACCGTTGGTGCCGGAAGTCATACCGAACGTAGCGTTACCGGAGGTGCCGTTGGTGGTGGATGCCAGGAAGTGTGCCGGGGTGCCACGCTGACCTTCGAACAGCATGTTGCCCCAACCGCAATCCGGACCGCCTGGCGCCTGAGCCATGGCGTTGATGGAAACAGCGGTGAAGAGAGTACCGAGAAGAATCCGTTTCATAGCTTTGTTCTCTTTGTGTGCATACCAATGGACAGGGTTCTGACACCTGACGGTGCCAGTGGGCCAGTATTCGTTCCAGCCGCGCAGTTTGGAGTTTAGGCACGTTCCTGGGGTTCCGTGAGTTTTTACAAAAGATTTGGCGATAACCCCGATTTGCCGGGGGGCGGGGCAGGGTCACCCGGTTGTCTATGCTTTGTCGTGTGGCGCGCCTTGCCAGTGGGGCACGGGCAGCGCCAGAATGCCGCTATCTGCCCCGCCTGATTGTTAAGGAAGCCCGATGCCTGATCCTGTTGCTGCCAGCTTGCGTCTAGCGCCCGAAGCGCTGACCCGTCCGTTTTCCGCTGAACAGTTCAGCTTCACTACCACCAATGATCTGGAGCCCTTTCGCGGTGTGCTTGGCCAGGAACGTGCGGTCGAAGCCTTGCAGTTCGGTGTGGCCATGCCACGCCCCGGTTACAACGTCTTTGTCATGGGCGAACCGGGCACCGGTCGCTTCTCGTTCGTCAAACGCTACCTGAAGGCCGAAGGCAAGCGCCTGCAGACCCCGGCGGACTGGGTCTACGTCAACAACTTCGATGAGCCGCGCGAACCCCGCGCGCTGGAGCTGCCATCGGGTACGGCGAGCGCATTCATCGGCGACATCAACGGCTTGATCGACAACCTGCTGGCGACGTTCCCGGCGGTGTTCGAGCACCCGTCCTACCAGCAGAAAAAAAGTGCCATCGACCGCGCCTTCAACCAGCGCTACGACAAGGCACTGGACGTCATCGAACGTCTGGCCCTGGAAAAAGACGTCGCCCTGTACCGCGACAGCAGCAACATCGCCTTCACCCCGATGCTCGAAGGCAAGGCGCTGGATGAAGCCGAGTTTTCGCAATTGCCGGAAGCCGAGCGCGAGCGTTTCCACGAGGATATTTCCGGTCTCGAAGAACGGCTGAATGAAGAGCTCGCGAGCCTGCCGCAGTGGAAGCGCGAGTCGAACAATCAGCTGCGTCAGCTCAACGAAGAAACCATCACCCTGGCCTTGCAGCCGTTGCTGTCGCCGCTGTCGGAAAAGTATGCGGAGAACGCCGCGGTCTGCGGTTACCTGCAAGCGATGCAGGTGTATCTGCTGAAAACCGTGGTCGAGCAACTGGTCGACGACAGCAAGACCGACGCCGTGGCGCGCAAGCTGCTGGAAGAGCAATACGCGCCGAGCCTGGTGGTCGGTCATCCGCACAGTGGCGGTGCGCCGGTGGTGTTCGAGCCGCATCCGACCTACGAAAACCTGTTCGGCCGCATTGAATACACCACCGATCAAGGGGCGCTTTACACCACTTATCGCCAGTTGCGCCCGGGCGCATTGCATCGCGCCAATGGCGGCTTCCTGATTCTTGAAGCGGAAAAAATGCTCAGTGAGCCGTTCGTGTGGGACGCACTCAAGCGCGCCCTGCAATCGCGCAAACTGAAGATGGAATCGCCGCTGGGCGAGATGGGCCGTTTCGCCACCGTGACCCTGAATCCGCAGCACATTCCGTTGCAGGTCAAAGTGGTGATCATCGGTGCGCGGCAGTTGTATTACACGCTGCAGGACCTGGATCCGGACTTCCAGGAGATGTTCCGCGTGCTGGTCGACTTCGACGAAGACATCCCGATGGTCGACGAAAGCCTGGAGCAGTTCGCCCAGTTGCTGAAAACCCGCACTTCGGAAGAAGGCATGGCGCCGCTGACCGCCGATGCGGTGGCGCGTCTGGCGACCTATAGCGCACGCCTGGCCGAGCATCAGGGGCGTTTGTCGGCGCGTATCGGCGACCTGTTCCAACTGGTCAGCGAGGCGGATTTCATTCGCCATCTGGCCGGTGATGAAATGACCGACGCCGGGCACATCGAGCGTGCGCTGAAAGCCAAAGCCACTCGCACTGGCCGCGTATCGGCGCGGATTCTCGACGACATGCTCGCCGGGATCATCCTGATCGACACCGACGGCGCCGCGGTCGGCAAGTGCAACGGGCTGACCGTGCTGGAAGTCGGCGATTCGGCGTTCGGTGTACCGGCGCGGATTTCCGCCACGGTGTACCCGGGCGGCAGCGGCATCGTCGACATCGAACGCGAGGTTAATCTCGGTCAGCCGATCCACTCCAAGGGCGTGATGATCCTCACCGGGTACCTGGGCAGCCGTTACGCCCAGGAATTCCCGCTGGCGATTTCCGCGAGCATTGCGCTCGAGCAATCCTACGGTTACGTCGATGGCGACAGTGCGTCGCTGGGCGAGGCTTGCACATTGATTTCGGCGTTGTCGAAAACCCCGCTCAAGCAGTGCTTCGCGATCACCGGCTCGATCAACCAGTTCGGCGAAGTGCAGGCGGTCGGTGGCGTCAACGAGAAGATCGAAGGCTTCTTCCGTCTCTGCGAAGCGCGTGGGCTGACCGGCGAGCAGGGCGCGATCATTCCGCAGGCCAACGTCGCCACGCTGATGCTCGACGAGAAGGTGCTGGCGGCCGTGCGCGCCGGGCAGTTCCATGTGTACGCGGTGCGTCAGGCTGACGAGGCTTTGAGCCTGTTGGTCGGCGAGCCGGCCGGTGAGCCGAATGCCGAAGGCGAATTTCCTGAGGGCAGCGTCAACGCACGCGTGGTTGAACGTCTGCGGGTGATTGCCGAGATGATCAGCGAAGAGGATCTGAAGGACGCGGAGAAGGAGTTGGCGCAAGAGGCGTTGGCAGAGGCCAAACCCGCCTGAGCCTTCATGCAGTAAATCTGTGGGAGCGAGCCTGCTCGCGAAAGCGCTGTATCAGACGACGAATAAGTTGCCTGACAGTCCGCATTCGCGAGCGGGCTCGCTCCCACAGTGTTTTTCCAGATTGATTTTTGCGCTGATCTTCGGGAAAAGTGCCACTACTCTGGCGTCAGAATTCACACAATGACCATTCGGCGCCTTCTGGTTCTATCCGGCTTGCGCGGCGGACTTTTCTTCTATTCTCAGCTCAAGGACATCGACAGTATCACTGGATCGAAACAGCCTTCGCGTGAAGGCTGAATACAGGTTTTACCGAGGGTCGCCGCCATGTCGCGCAACCTCTGCCTCACCCGTCAATGCCTGGGTCTTGTGACCCGTATCGAATGCGCCATCAAACCCCTGGCCGGCGATAACGGCATGTGGACCTTGCTCTTCGCCGCCGGCATGGCCGGCGAACAACCCTCCGCCATCAAGGCCCAGGGCCCGTTTCACGGGCCGGTCGCCGCCGAGTCGATTCTCGACACCATTGTGGAAAGCCTGACGATGCACGGCTACGAACTGGCCAACGATCCGCAGATCTGGAGCCTGCACCTGCAGGCACAGCTGCGCCAGATCAACGGTGGCCGTGGACGTCCGGTCGGCGTGTTCGACCATTAGGCGCAATCACCGCGCCGTGTCGGGCAACGGCGCCTTGTCGAGCTTGACCTCAAACCCGTATTGCACGGTATTGAGTTCAGTTCGTTGATAGGTCTCCACCTGCGTTGGACGGCCATAGAAGTAATGCACGCCGAACAGCGCCGGGCCTTGCGCACTCGCGTCGTGGCTGACCGAGAGAATCTGTTTCAGGTAGTTGCCGCTGTCGTCCTTGACGAAGAAACGCCAGGCGTTGGCCGGGAACCGTTTCAGGTCCACCACCAGAGTGTTGTTCTTGATCTCCAAGCCTTTGGGCAGGGCCTTGGTGTCGTAGGTTTTCTTGTCGACGCTCGCCAGAAACAGCGGCATCGAACCCACAGCAATTGCCGGAGTTTCCGGGAACAGGTTCAAATCGTAAGTGATGGTCGCTTGCAGCGGATCGACCTGATAGGCCTCGGCTGGCAGTTCGATCGGCTCGTCGAGTTTGCCGCTGCGTTTCTCGGTGAAGAACGTCACCGGGCTTTCTCCCGGGCTGAAATCATCGCCGAGCAATTCATCGTTGAAGGTACGCCGGTGGGAGAACTCGATGCGCGCGGCGCTCGGATCCTCCACGGACTGATGGATGCGGATGCCGGCCTTCAACGCTTCCTCGGTCAGGCTCGCGCCCTTGAGCCAGTTCGGCGCCAGATCGTCATAGACCACTACGTCCGGGTTCAGCGGCTGGATGGTTTTGTCCGTGGTGTGCTGATTGAAGGTGCGCACCGGCAGATCCAGCGCCTTGCGGGTCACGGTCGCCGATGAGAAATCCAGCACGCTGACTTCGAGGGTGTCGACGGGGCCGTTGAAGTAGACCTTGTTATAGCGGCGCGGATGCTGCTGTGCGAAGGCCTGCTGTTCGTCCTCAAGCTGTTTTTCCAGCGCCTCGCTCCAGGTTTTCTGCTGTTGCAGATGTGCCAGTTGTTTCTCGTAGAAGGCGACTTGTGCCGGGCTCTCATTGATTGAGCCGGCGCGCACCAGGTATTGCCCGGTGGTGTCGCGGGCCTGAACGATCAACGGATTGAGCTGCGCACCCTCGACCTCTGGGGCCAATGGCAGGCTGTTGCTGAATTCGATTTCGGCGTAGTTTTTTGCAAGCTTCAGCAGGGTAACGCTGAGGTTGTCGTCGGTACGGGTCTGGCCGACATCCTTCTGACTCAGGTTGAAGCTGAACAGGCGGCGCGGCGTGATGACTTCGACGTTACCCTGCAGGCTCACTGGCTGCGGTTGTGTCTTCTTGTCGACGTCCAGCCCCTCGATGAAAGGGTAGGTCACCGTCAGGTCATCGGGGTTGTTGACATTGGAACTGGACGGGCTCAACTGAATGCCGGGATCGGTTTCCGACCATTCCGGCTGATAGGTGATCACGCGCTTGTTGCTCAGGGTCACCGACTGCCATTCCACGCCATGCGGAAACAGAAAACCACCGGGAATGTTCAGGTTGAACGGGAACACCGGCTGCAGGTCGGTGAGGTAGTCGGAGCTGGCGTCTTTGTGCAGCACGAACAGTCCGTTGATGAATGTATCGACCAGCGCCTGCGGTGAAGGGTAGTGCTTGAGGATGCCGAGGGTGTCTTCGCCGTAGACGGTTTTCAGGGGAGGGCTGTCGAGCTTGAGTTGCGCGCGTTCGAGCAACAGCAGCGAACCGCCGAGTTCGGTCACGGCATCCTTGAGCTTCGGATCGGTGATGGCGTCCAGTGAATGTTCGAAGGTTTCCGTCTTCGCGTCGAGGCTGACCGAGGGTTTTTTCTCTTCGCCGGGAGAGCAGCCGCCCAGCAGCAGAGCGAGGCAAATCCCGGCAGTTTTCAACGGCAATCGCACATGCATTTCCAGTCGTCCTGTCCACTTTCGCTAGGCGGTCAATGGTTTGGACAGTAGCAGAAAAAAAATCATACACACACGCAGGTTGCGCTGACTGGAGGGGCGAGCCGGGCCGTTTCTGGCTGTCACGGTCGGCTGGTATACTCGCCGCCGATTTCAATCCTTATTGTGTGAGAGTCAATGGAACGCTTTATCGAAAATGCAATGTACGCCACGCGCTGGCTGCTGGCGCCGATCTATATCGGGCTGTCCCTCGGGCTGCTGGCGCTGGCATTGAAATTCTTCCAGGAAGTGTTTCATGTCATTCCCAACGTGTTCTCCATGGCCGAATCGGATCTGATCCTGGTGCTGCTGTCGTTGATCGACATGGCGCTGGTGGGCGGTTTGCTGGTGATGGTGATGATTTCCGGCTACGAGAACTTCGTGTCCGAGCTGAACATCGACGAAGGCAAAGAGAAGCTCAGCTGGCTGGGCACCATGGACTCCTCGTCGCTGAAGATGAAAGTGGCGGCGTCGATCGTGGCGATTTCCTCGATCCACCTGCTGCGGATCTTCATGGACGCCAAGAACGTCGATCCCGAGCACCTGATGTGGTACGTGATCATCCACATGACCTTCGTGATCTCGGCGTTTGCGATGGGCTATCTGGACAAGCTCACCAAGCACTGATCATTGATTGCTCGCTGCAAACGACACCGCCCGTCTGTTGCGAAACAGACGGGCGGTGTCGTTTGTGGCTTGTGCTTTGGTGCGCGCGGGCATATCCCTGTAAAGGTCCTGGCTCGCCATCGCACGAGGTGCCTTCATGAACCTGCAAGAGTTGAATGCGTTTGCCATCGCCAGAAAGGTCGATGAGCTGAACCTGATCTCCATGGAGGGCGGGATTTATCTGCTCGAAGCGCGGATGCATGGCGCCGCGTATCCGTTGAGTGATCTCAAGGGCGAGATGCTGCAGCTGCGTTCGGTGGAGCACGCGCGGGATTTGCTGCATAACTTCCCGGTGCTGCCGTTCAACCTCGTACATACCTCGGTGCACGATGAAATGTGCGGCCTGGGCGGCAGCGTCGATGAAAGCCTGAAAGTGCCGCTGGCGTGGCGCTCGGCCCTGTAGGCGTTGCGCGCCATCGCTGGGCATCTGTGCTAGTCTGCTCGCCCTTTTAGGTTCCGGGCGCGCCGGGACGCGCTGTGCACGCACGGCAAGTCTTGCGGCCGTCCGCACAGCGGAGCAGTGTCATGTCCGAAGTAAATCTGTCCACCGACGAAACCCGCGTCAGCTACGGCATTGGCCGTCAGCTGGGCGACCAGCTGCGCGACAACCCGCCACCGGGTGTCAGCCTGGACGCCATCCTGGCCGGTCTGACCGACGCATTCGCCGGCAAGCCAAGCCGTGTCGATCAGGAAGCCATGTCCGCCAGCTTCAAGGTGATCCGCGAGATCATGCAAGCCGAAGCCGCCGCCAAAGCTGAAGCGGCTGCTGGCGAAGGTCGTGCGTTCCTGGCTGAAAACGCCAAGAAAGACGGCATCACCACCCTGGCTTCCGGTCTGCAATTCGAAGTGCTGACCCAGGGCGAAGGCGCCAAGCCATCCCGTGAAGACACCGTGCGTACTCACTACCACGGCATGCTGATCGACGGCACCGTGTTCGACAGCTCCTACGATCGTGGCCAGCCAGCAGAGTTTCCGGTGGGCGGCGTGATCGCCGGCTGGACCGAAGCCCTGCAACTGATGAACGCCGGCAGCAAATGGCGCCTGTACGTGCCGAGCGAACTGGCTTACGGCGCTCAAGGCGTTGGCAGCATCCCGCCGCACAGCGTTCTGGTATTCGACGTCGAGCTGCTGGACGTTCTGTAATGCCTGGCCTGTCCCGGTGACAGGTCAATAATGTGGGAGCGGGCTTGCTCGCGAAGGCGTCCTTTCAGGCAATCATCCGTGCCTGACACACCGCTTTCGCCAGCAGGCTGGCTCCCACAGTTTTTTCCGCGCTACTCATATTTCGATCTTGTGATGCAGCTCATGGGTCGGGCGCAACGCCCGGGCATAGCAGAACAGGAACAGATTGCGCACCAGCTCCTTGAGCACCAGCGGCTCGCTGGAATTCAGGCTGCTGACGTCCAGGTCGCCCTGATCCTGCAGCTCATGCAGGGCTTCTTCTTCCAGAACCGCACAGACTTCGCCGGTTTCCCGATGCAGGATCCTGAGGTACGGGTGTGGGCGATCCAGCCAGGCATCGATCAAATAAGTCATGGGTCTCATCTCCTTGAAAGGTTTCAATGAGAATAATTCTTATTCGTCAAATAGCAAGTGCCTATTGGCGGAATGCGATTTTTTCCGGGTAAAGATTGCGTAAGGTCAAAACGGCTGGCGTCTGGCTATTACGCGAGTATGCGGGAGCAAAGCAGGAGAGGTCGGAGCTCCATCCCACGGCGGGCGCGGGATGGATGACAAGCGGATCAGACCTTTCTGACGAACTCGGACTTGAGTTTCATCGGGCCAATGCCGTCGATCTTGCAGTCGATGTCGTGGTCGCCATCGCACAGGCGGATGTTCTTGACCTTGGTGCCGACCTTGACCACCAGCGAGGTGCCCTTGACCTTCAGGTCCTTGATCACGGTGATGGTGTCGCCGTCCTGCAGGACGTTGCCGACCGAATCTTTCTTCACGGCATCATCGGACGCCACTTCGGTTTCGCCGTTGGCCGACCACTCGTGGGCGCACTCAGGGCAGATCAGCTGGGCACCGTCTTCGTAGGTGTATTCGGAATTGCATTTCGGGCAGGGTGGCAACGTGCTCACTAAGGCTCCTTGGGATGTGGATCGCTAAAAGTCGCACATTGTATAAGGTTTTAGCCTTTGATGGAGCCAAAAGCAGAAGATCGCAGCCTTCGGCAGCGCCTACAGGTGATTGATGTAAGAGCTGCCGAAGGCTGCGATCTTTTGATCTGCCTGGCGAATTCAGTGCGTGCGGGCGACCGCAAACTCGCTCAGCTCTACCAGTGCATCGCGGTATTCGCTGGCCGGCAGCGCGTCGAGGCACTTGATCGCACGGGCCACGTAGTCACGGGCCAGTTGCGCGGTGTACTCCAGCGAACCCGAGGCTTCCACGGCGATGCGGATGCTTTCGAGGTCTTCGATTCCGCCTTTCTGGATCGCCTGGCGTACCAGGGCAGCCTGTTCTGGCGTGCCTTCGCGCATGGTAAAGATCAGCGGCAGGGTTGGTTTGCCCTCGGCCAGATCGTCACCGACGTTCTTGCCCAGGGTCTCGGCGTCGCCCTTGTAGTCCAGCAAGTCGTCGACCAGTTGGAACGCCACGCCGAGGTGATCGCCGAAGGTGCGCAGGGCTTCGCTCTGCTCGGCGGTGGCACCGGCCAGTGCGGCAGCGCTGTGGGTCGAGGCTTCGAAGAGCATCGCGGTCTTGCCGCGGATGACTTCCATGTAGGTTTCTTCGGTGGTGCTGGCGTCGCGCACCTTGGACAGTTGCAGCACTTCGCCTTCGGCGATGATGCGCGTGGCCTGGGACAGGATCTTCATCACCGGCATCGAGCCCAGTTCGACCATCATTTCGAACGAGCGCGAGTACAGGAAATCGCCGACCAGCACGCTCGGAGCGTTGCCCCACATGGCGTTGGCGGTTGAGCGGCCACGGCGCATGCCGGACATGTCGACCACGTCGTCATGCAGCAGGGTCGCGGTGTGCAGGAATTCGATGGTGGCGGCCAGCAGGCGCAGGTCGTCGCCTTCGCGACCGAGGGCCTTGCCGCACAGCAGCACCAATAAAGGACGCAGGCGTTTGCCGCCGGCCGAGGTGATGTAATCGCCGATTTTCGATACCAGCGGCACTCGGGAAGTCAGCTGCTTCTTGATGATGCCGTCGACGGCGCTAAAATCGTCCGCCACCGCGCGGTAGAAAGCTTGGGGTTGCATCAGCGACAGTTGCTCCAGAAGGGTTGCGCGGCATGCTAGGACCCCCACCGGGGCCTGTCAAGGCGCGATGGACGGCCTCTTGCGTGACTCTCGATGCTTGCGTACAATCGCGCACCCTGAACTTCCTGGGCAGCACCTGCCTTACGCAATTGCACTTGGGCCGTTCCAGCCCCATGCAGCCATGCCAGCCAATACCTCTTCTTATAAAGAGCTGGGTGAGCAGGATTATCGGAGAAATACCATGTACGCAGTAATCGTTACCGGCGGTAAGCAATACAAGGTCGCTGAAGGTGAATACCTGAAGATCGAAAAACTGGAAGTCGCTACTGGCGAATCCGTGACTTTTGACCGCGTTCTGCTGGTCGCCAATGGCGACGACGTGAACATCGGCGCACCTGTTGTTGCTGGCGCAACCGTCAAGGCTGAAGTGATCTCCCAAGGTCGTCACGATAAAGTCCGCATCATCAAGTTCCGTCGCCGTAAGCACCACATGAAGCGTATGGGCCACCGCCAGTGGTTCACCGAGATCAAAATCACCGGTATTCAGGCTTAATTACAGCCTAATTCCTCACTAGGAGAATTGAACTCATGGCACACAAAAAAGCTGGTGGTAGTACCCGTAACGGTCGCGACTCAGAAGCCAAACGCCTTGGCGTGAAGATGTATGGCGGCCAGGTCATCAAGGCCGGCAACATCATCGTGCGTCAGCGCGGCACCCAATTCCACGCTGGCTACGGCGTTGGCATGGGTAAAGATCACACCCTGTTCGCGAAAATCGAAGGCGTGATCAAGTTTGAAGTAAAAGGCGCCTTCGGTCGTCGTTACGTGAGCGTTGTCGCGGCTTAATCGCGAGATCGCTGGAAGAGCCCTGTCTTGCGACGGGGCTTTTTCGTTTGTGGGGTGAGTCTCTTGCAAAACTGTTTGTATGGGCTGTCGGCGTGCGATGCAGGTCGTGTTTTGGGGTCGCTGCGCTCATTTTTGCAAGAGTCTTATGTCTTGATTGTTTTTCGGCTCGTCCGTATGGCGAGAGGCGTTGAGTTATGAAGTTTGTAGACGAAGTATCGATCCGCGTAAAAGCTGGCGACGGCGGCAATGGCTGCATGAGTTTCCGTCGGGAAAAATTCATTGAAAACGGCGGCCCGAACGGCGGTGACGGCGGTGACGGCGGTTCCATCTACATGATGGCCGACGAAAACCTCAACACCCTGGTCGACTACCGTTACACCCGGCACTTCGATGCCGAGCGTGGCTCCAACGGCGGCAGCACCGATTGCACTGGCAAGAAGGGTGAAGACCTGATCCTGCGCGTGCCGGTCGGTACCACCGTGATCGACTCGGCCACCCAGGAAGTGATTGGCGACCTGACCAAGGCTGGCCAGAAACTGATGGTGGTGCAGGGCGGCTGGCACGGTCTGGGTAACACCCGTTTCAAATCCAGTACCAACCGTGCGCCGCGCCAGACGACGCCGGGCAAGCCGGGTGAGCAGCGCGACCTGAAACTGGAAATGAAAGTGCTGGCCGACGTGGGTCTGCTGGGCTTGCCGAACGCCGGTAAAAGTACCTTTATCCGTTCGGTGTCGGCGGCCAAGCCGAAAGTTGCCGACTACCCGTTCACCACGCTGGTGCCGAACCTGGGTGTGGTCAGCGTCGACCGCTGGAAAAGTTTCGTCATCGCCGACATTCCGGGGCTGATCGAAGGCGCTTCCGACGGTGCCGGTCTGGGCATTCGCTTCCTCAAGCACCTGGCGCGTACGCGTCTGTTGCTGCACCTCGTCGACATGGCGCCGCTGGATGACAGTAGTGCACCGGACGCGGCTGAAGTGATCGTCAATGAGCTGGTCAAATTCAGTCCTTCGCTGGCTGAGCGTGATCGCTGGCTGGTGCTGAACAAATGCGACCAGATCCTTGAGGAAGAGCACGAAGAGCGCGTCAAGGAAATCGTTGATCGCCTGCAGTGGGAAGGTCCGGTCTACGTGATCTCGGCCATCGCCAAAGAAGGCACTGAGCGTCTGACGCGCGACATCATGCGTTACCTGGAAGACCGTGCCGATCGTCTCGCTAACGACCCGGCGTACAAGGAAGAGCTGGCCGATCTCGATCAGCGTATCGAAGACGAAGCCCGTGCACAGTTGCAGGCACTGGACGACAAGCGTGCCCTGCGCCGCAGCGGCGTGAAGTCGGTCCACGACATCGGCGACGATGACTGGGACGAAGAAGATGTGGATGATGAAGACGGTCCGGAAATCATTTACGTGCGCGACTGATTCGTTGCAGTAAACTTAAGCGCCGCTCAATCGAGCGGCGTTTTAGTATCTGGAAATCGCAAGTCACAAATAACGACATGGGCGGCGCTGGGTCGCGCTGCCCTCAAGCTAAGGTTGAAGATGATGCGGAGCAAGGTGACAGGTGCGCAGCGTTGGGTCGTGAAGATCGGCAGCGCTTTGCTGACAGCTGATGGCAAAGGGCTGGATCGCGCGGCAATGAGTGTCTGGGTCGAGCAGATGGTGGCCTTGCATGAGGCGGGTGTCGAGCTGGTGCTGGTGTCTTCCGGTGCTGTGGCTGCCGGCATGAGCCGTCTCGGATGGACCGCGCGACCCAGTGCGATGCACGAGCTCCAGGCTGCCGCGGCAATCGGTCAGATGGGGCTGGTGCAGGCCTGGGAATCGAGCTTTGCCGAGCATGGTCGGCACACGGCGCAGATTCTCCTGACCCATGACGACCTGTCCGACCGCAAGCGTTACCTGAATGCCCGCAGCACCCTGCGTGCGCTGGTCGAGCTGAAGGTCATTCCGGTGATCAACGAAAACGACACCGTGGTCACCGACGAAATCCGTTTCGGTGACAACGACACGCTGGCGGCGCTGGTGGCCAATCTGGTGGAGGCGGATCTGCTGGTAATCCTCACCGATCGCGACGGCATGTTCGATGCCGATCCGCGCAACAACCCTGATGCGCAACTGATTTACGAAGCGCGTGCCGATGATCCGACCCTGGATGCGGTGGCGGGCGGCACCGGCGGCGCGCTGGGGCGTGGCGGCATGCAGACCAAGCTGCGTGCGGCGCGTCTGGCGGCGCGTTCCGGGGCGCATACCATCATCGTCGGTGGGCGTCTGGAGCGAGTGCTTGATCGTTTGAAGGCGGGTGAGCGCATCGGCACGCTGCTGTCGCCTGAGCGCGGCATGCTGGCAGCGCGCAAGCAATGGCTGGCGGGGCATCTGCAGACTCGCGGCACGCTGGTGCTGGACGAAGGTGCGGTGTCGGCATTGTCGCAGGGCCACAAGAGCCTGTTGCCGGTCGGGGTGAAGCTGGTCCAGGGCAGTTTTCGCCGGGGCGAAATGGTGGTCTGCGTGGCGCCTGATGGTCGCGAGATTGCCCGTGGCCTGGCCAACTACAGTGCGCTTGAGGCGCAAAAAATCATCGGTCAGTCGTCGGATGCGATTGTCGGCGTGCTGGGCTACATGGCTGAGCCGGAACTGGTTCACCGTGACAACCTGATTCTGGTCTGAGGGAAATTACGCATGCGCATGGCAAAAGGATTGTTGGGGTTGTTGATGGCGTTGCCATTACTGGCTTCGGCGGAGGAAATCGGTCAGGTGTCGACGGTATTCAAGTTCGTCGGCCCGAATGACCGAATCGTAGTCGAGGCTTTCGATGATCCGAAAGTCGACGGCGTGACCTGCTACCTGTCTCGCGCCAAGACGGGTGGGGTGAAGGGTGGTCTGGGGCTGGCCGAGGACCGCGCCGAGGCGTCGATTGCCTGCCGTCAGGTTGGCCCGATCAAGTTCAAGGGCGAGCTGAAGGATGGCGACGAGGTGTTCAAGGAGCGCACGTCGCTGGTGTTCAAGACCATGCAGGTGGTGCGTTTCCTCGACAAGAAGCGCAACACGCTGGTGTACCTGGTCTACAGCGATCGCGTGATCGAAGGGAGTCCGCAGAATGCGGTAACCGCAATTCCGATCGTGCCGTGGGTGCCGGTGCAGCAGTAACAGCGCAAAACCAATTGCAGGGGTGAGCTTGCTCGCTCCTGCATTTTTTTTGCTCTGCGTTTATCAAATCACGGGCAATAAAAAACCGACCCTAGGGTCGGTTTTTTAATGACTACGTCGATTAGGCAGCTTCTTTCAGTGCCTTGACGTGGCCATTCAGACGGCTCTTATGACGAGCAGCCTTGTTCTTGTGGATGATGCCTTTATCGGCCATACGGTCGATAACTGGCACAGCCAGAACGTATGCAGCTTGAGCTTTTTCAGCGTCTTTTGCGTCGATGGCTTTAACTACATTCTTGATGTAGGTACGAACCATGGAACGCAGGCTGGCGTTGTGGCTGCGACGCTTCTCAGCCTGTTTTGCACGTTTTTTGGCGGAAGGTGAGTTGGCCACCGTCGAGCTCCTCGAAAGACTTTTTAGGAAATAGCAAACAAAATAGGCCGCGAATCATGCCGATGAAGAGAAGTCTTGTCAAGGGCGCTTGAAACGTTCCGCTAAGTGGTAGGTATGAAGAGGCGGGATATTTATTTCCGGCGCTTGACCTGTAAACTCGCGAGCTTTGGCTCTGTGCTGTTGCGGCGCGGAGTATCGCACAAGTGGGCGCATTGTTCGCCTGCTGTTTATCGACAGGCACTAATTTCCTCAATGAATCTGCTCAAATCGTTGGCCGCTGTCAGCTCTATCACGATGCTTTCCCGGATTCTGGGGTTCGTCCGTGACACGCTCATCGCTCGCACCTTCGGCGCCGGAATGGCGACGGACGCCTTTTTCATTGCCTTCAAATTGCCCAACCTGTTGCGACGAATCTTCGCCGAGGGGGCGTTCTCGCAGGCTTTCGTACCGATTCTGGCCGAATACAAAAGCCAAAAGGGCGAAGAGGCGACTCGCACCTTTATCGCTTACGTTTCCGGCCTGCTGACCCTGGTGCTGGCGCTGGTTACCGCGCTGGGGATGATCGCTGCACCGTGGGTAATCTGGGCCACGGCTCCCGGTTTTACCGACACGCCGGAAAAATTCCAGCTCACCTCTGATCTGTTGCGGGTGACGTTCCCTTATATATTGCTGATCTCCCTGTCATCGCTGGCCGGGGCGATTCTCAATACCTGGAACCGTTTTTCGGTGCCGGCCTTCGTGCCGACCTTGCTTAACGTCAGCATGATCGTGTTCTCGCTGTTCCTGACGCCCTATTTCGATCCGCCGGTGATGGCCCTCGGCTGGGCGGTACTGGTCGGTGGTCTGGCGCAGTTGCTCTATCAACTGCCGCACTTGAAAAAGATCGGCATGCTGGTGCTGCCACGCCTGAACCTGCGTGATACCGGCGTCTGGCGAGTGATGAAACAGATGTTGCCGGCGATTATTGGCGTCTCGGTGAGTCAGATTTCGCTGATCATCAACACCATTTTCGCTTCGTTCCTGGTGGCCGGGTCGGTGTCGTGGATGTATTACGCTGACCGTTTGATGGAGCTGCCGTCCGGCGTGCTCGGAGTGGCGCTGGGCACGATTCTGCTGCCGACATTGGCCAAGACCTATGCGAGCAAGGATCGCCACGAGTATTCGCGGATCCTCGACTGGGGCCTGCGCCTGTGCTTTGTGCTGGTGCTGCCGTGTGCATTGGCGCTGGGGATTCTCGCCGAACCGCTGACCGTTTCCCTGTTCCAGTACGGGCAATTCAGCGCGTTCGATGCGTCCATGACCCAGCGTGCGCTGATTGCCTATTCTGTCGGTCTGCTTGGAATTATCGTGATCAAAGTGCTGGTGCCGGGCTTTTATGCGCAACAGAACATCCGCACTCCGGTGAAAATCGCAATCTTCACACTGGTGTGCACGCAATTGTTCAACCTGATGCTGATCGGCCCGCTGGCTCACGCCGGTCTGGCGCTGGCGATCAGTGCCGGAGCCTGCCTCAATGCCGGGTTGCTGTTCTATCAACTGCGCAAGCAAAAGATGTATCAGCCGCAACCGGGCTGGTACACGTTCGGTTTCAAGTTGGTGGTAGCGGTGGCGGTGATGTCGGCAGTTCTGTTGCTGGGCATGCATTTCATGCCGGCCTGGGATCAGGGGCACATGCTGGAGCGCTTCCTGCGTCTGGGGGCGCTGGTGGTTGCCGGTGTGGTGGCGTATTTCGGTATGTTGCTGCTGCTCGGTTTCCGCCTGCGTGACTTCAATCGCAAGGCTTTGAGCTGAGGTTTCAGCCTTTAAATACGGGCGCGGGCCGGCAGTTTTGTCGGCTCGAGCACTTTGCGTTACGGTGTTGCCTGTCGTCGACCGTCGGGTGTGGTTATAATCGACCACTTTATGAGCAAGAAGCGCGTTATGCAGCTGGTTCGAGGCCTCCACAACTTGCGCCCCCAGCATCGGGGCTGCGTCGCCACTATTGGCAACTTTGACGGTGTTCACCGTGGTCACCAGGCTATCCTGGCCCGGCTGCGTGAGCGTGCGCTTGAGTTGGGCGTACCCAGCTGCGTGGTAATTTTCGAGCCGCAGCCCCGGGAGTTCTTTGCCCCGGAGACCGCGCCGGCACGTCTGGCCCGCTTGCGCGACAAATTGCAGCTGCTGGCTGCCGAAGGTGTCGACCGCGTGTTGTGCCTGGCATTCAACCAGCGCCTGAGCAAGCTCAGCGCCAGTGAGTTCGTCGATACTATTTTGGTGGACGGCCTCGGCGTGCAGCATCTGGAAGTCGGCGACGATTTCCGCTTTGGCTGCGATCGCCTTGGCGATTTCGATTTTCTGCTGCAGGCTGGCCAGGTCCACGGTTTTACCGTGGAAGCCGCGCAAACCGTCGAGCTGGATGGCATTCGCGTCAGCAGCACCCAGGTGCGCAATGCGTTGGCCGCCGCCGATTTTGCCTTGGCCGAACGCTTGCTCGGCCGTCCTTACCGGATTGCCGGTCGCGTGCTGCATGGTCAGAAACTGGCCCGGCAACTGGGTACGCCCACTGCCAACATTCAACTCAAGCGTCGTCGCGTGCCGTTCACCGGGGTTTACCTGGTGGATGTGGACATCGACGGCAAGACCTGGCCAGGCGTCGCCAACATCGGCGTGCGGCCCACGGTCCAAGGTGACGGCAAAGCCCACCTTGAAGTTCATCTACTGGATTTTGCCGGCGATCTGTATGACCGGCGTCTGACGGTGGTTTTCCACCAAAAGCTGCGTGAAGAGCAGCGTTTCGCCTCCCTGGAGGCACTGAAAACGGCGATCAACGCGGATGTCGCCGCCGCCCGTGCACTAGCCGCACCTAGCGCCCATCGCTAATGAAGAGCCTTAAATGACCGACTATAAAGCCACGCTAAACCTTCCGGACACCGCCTTCCCAATGAAGGCCGGCCTGCCACAGCGCGAACCGCAGATTCTGCAGCGCTGGGACAGTATTGGCCTGTACGGAAAGTTGCGCGAGATTGGCAAGGATCGTCCGAAGTTCGTCCTGCACGACGGCCCTCCGTACGCCAACGGCACGATCCACATCGGTCACGCACTGAACAAGATTCTCAAGGACATGATCATCCGCTCGAAAACCCTGTCGGGTTTCGACGCGCCGTATGTTCCGGGTTGGGACTGCCATGGCCTGCCGATCGAGCACAAGGTTGAAGTGACCCACGGCAAGAACCTGGGCGCGGACAAGACCCGCGAGCTGTGCCGTGCCTACGCCACCGAGCAGATCGAAGGGCAGAAGACCGAGTTCATCCGTCTCGGCGTCCTCGGCGATTTCGCCAACCCGTACAAGACCATGGACTTCAAGAACGAGGCCGGTGAAATCCGCGCCCTCGCCGAAATCGTCAAGGGCGGTTTCGTGTTCAAGGGCCTCAAGCCGGTGAACTGGTGCTTCGATTGCGGTTCGGCCCTGGCCGAAGCGGAAGTCGAGTACGAGAACAAAAAGTCCTCGACCATCGACGTGGCGTTCCCGATCGCCGACGAAGCCAAGCTGGCCGCCGCGTTCGGTCTGCCGTCGCTGGGCAAGCCTGCCTCGATCGTGATCTGGACCACCACCCCGTGGACCATTCCGGCCAACCAGGCGCTGAACGTTCATCCTGAGTTCAACTACGCGCTGGTGGATATCGGCGACAAGCTGCTGGTCCTGGCTGAAGAGCTGGTTGAATCCTGCCTGACCCGTTACGGCGTTGAAGGCACCGTACTGGCCACTGCGCCAGGTTCGGCGCTGGAACTGATCAATTTCCGTCACCCGTTTTACGACCGCCTGTCGCCGGTGTACCTGGCCGACTACGTCGAACTGGGCGCTGGCACCGGTGTGGTTCACTCTGCTCCGGCCTACGGTGTGGACGACTTCGTGACCTGCAAGAAATACGGCATGGTCAACGATGACATCCTCAACCCGGTGCAAAGCAACGGCGTGTACGTGCCGTCGCTGGAATTCTTCGGCGGCCAGTTCATCTGGAAGGCCAACCCGGCCATCGTCGACAAACTGACCGAAGTCGGTGCGCTGATGCACACCACCGTCATCGAACACAGCTACATGCACTGCTGGCGCCACAAGACCCCGCTGATCTACCGCGCCACCGCGCAGTGGTTCATCGGCATGGACAAAGAGCCTGTGTCCGGTGACACCCTGCGTCAGCGCTCGCTCAAAGCCATTGAAGACACCAAATTCGTGCCGGCCTGGGGCCAGGCGCGCCTGCACTCGATGATCGCCAACCGTCCGGACTGGTGCATCTCCCGTCAGCGCAACTGGGGCGTGCCGATCCCGTTCTTCCTGAACAAGGAAAGCGGCGAATTGCACCCACGTACCGTGGAGCTGATGGAAGAAGTCGCCAAACGCGTCGAAGTCGAAGGTATCGAAGCCTGGTTCAAACTCGACGCCGCCGAACTGCTGGGCGATGAAGCCCCGCAATACGACAAGATCAGCGACACCCTCGACGTCTGGTTCGACTCGGGCACCACCCACTGGCACGTCCTGCGCGGCTCGCACCCGATGGGCCACGAGAGCGGCCCGCGCGCCGACCTGTACCTGGAAGGTTCCGACCAGCACCGCGGCTGGTTCCACTCCTCGCTGCTGACCGGTTGCGCCATCGACAACCACGCGCCGTACCGCGAACTGCTGACCCACGGTTTCACCGTCGATGAATCCGGGCGCAAGATGTCCAAGTCGCTTGGCAACGTGATCGCGCCGCAGAAGGTCAACGACACCCTGGGCGCCGACATCATGCGTCTGTGGGTCGCGTCGACCGACTACTCCGGCGAAATGGCCGTGTCCGAGCAGATCCTGCAGCGCAGCGCGGACGCCTATCGTCGCATCCGTAACACCGCGCGCTTCCTGCTTTCCAACCTGACCGGTTTCAACCCGGCCACCGACCTGCTGCCGGCTGAAGACATGCTGGCGCTGGATCGCTGGGCGGTGGATCGCACGCTGCTGCTGCAACGTGAATTGCAGGAGCACTACGGCGAATACCGCTTCTGGAACGTTTACTCGAAGATCCACAACTTCTGCGTGCAGGAGCTGGGTGGTTTCTATCTCGACATCATCAAGGACCGCCAGTACACCACCGGCGCCGACAGCAAGGCACGCCGCTCGTGCCAGACCGCGCTGTTCCACATCTCCGAAGCGCTGGTGCGCTGGATCGCGCCGATCCTCGCGTTCACCGCTGACGAGCTGTGGCAGTACCTGCCGGGCGAGCGCAACGAATCGGTGATGCTCAATACCTGGTACGAAGGTCTGACCGAGCTGCCGGAAGGCTTCGAGCTGGGTCGCGCCTACTGGGATCGCATCATGGAAGTGAAGGTGGCAGTCAACAAAGAGATGGAAATCCAGCGTGCGGCCAAAGCCGTCGGTGGCAACCTGCAAGCAGAAGTGACGCTGTTCGCCGAAGACGCGCTGAGCGCCGACCTGGCGAAGCTGAGCAACGAGCTGCGCTTTGTGCTGATCACCTCGACTGCCAGCGTGGCACCTTTCGTTCAGGCTCCTGCGGACGCGGTAGCCACCGAAGTCAGCGGCCTGAAACTGAAGATCGTCAAATCGGCCTTCCCGAAATGCGCCCGTTGCTGGCACTGCCGTGAAGACGTCGGTGTGAACCCGGAACATCCGGAAATCTGCGGCCGTTGCGTGGACAACATCGATGGCGCCGGCGAGGTTCGTCACTATGCCTAACGCCGTTGGCCGTTTCGGACGGTTGGGCTGGCTCTGGTTGAGCTTGCTGGTTCTGGTCATCGACCAGGCCAGCAAGTTCTACTTCGAAGGCAAGCTCGAAATGTTCCAGCAGATCGTGATCATTCCCGATTACTTCAGCTGGACCCTGGCCTACAACACCGGCGCGGCGTTCAGCTTCCTGGCTGACAGCTCCGGCTGGCAGCGCTGGCTGTTTGCCTTGATCGCGATCGTGGTCAGTGCGGTGCTGGTGGTCTGGCTCAAGCGTCTGGGCCGCAACGATACCTGGCTGGCCGTCGCTCTGGCGCTGGTGCTGGGCGGTGCGCTGGGCAATCTGTATGACCGCATTGCCCTGGGCCATGTGATCGACTTCATTCTGGTGCACTGGCAGAACCGCTGGTACTTCCCGGCGTTCAACTTCGCCGACAGCGCTATCACCGTGGGTGCGGTGATGCTGGCACTGGACATGTTCAAATCGAAGAAAACCGGAGAAGCCGTTCATGACTGAACAGGTATTGGCTGAGCAACGCATCGGCCAGAACACGGAAGTCACTTTGCACTTTGCATTGCGCCTGGAGAACGGCGACACGGTCGACAGCACATTCGACAAAGCCCCGGCGACCTTCAAGGTCGGCGATGGCAACCTGCTGCCGGGTTTCGAAGCGGCATTGTTCGGCTTCAAGGCCGGCGACAAGCGTACGCTGACCGTTGAGCCGGAAAACGCCTTCGGTCAGCCGAACCCGCAAAACGTACAGATCATCTCGCGTTCGCAGTTTGTCGACATGGAACTGTCGCCGGGTTTGCTGGTGATCTTCAAGGATGCGGCCAATACTGAGCTGCCGGGTGTGGTGAAAGCGTTCGACGACGCGCAAGTGACCATCGACTTCAACCACCCGCTGTCAGGCAAGACGCTGACCTTTGACGTCGAGATCATCAACGTCAAAGCGATCTGAGTACACAGCAGAACCAGTGTGGGAATGGGCTTTTGTGGTGAGGGGATTTATCCCCGATGGGGTACGAATCGGCCCCGAATCCGATCACCGCGATCCAGAGCCGGAAGCGTTGACTGTTTTGACGATTGCTTCGCAATCGATCGGGGATAAATCCCCTCGCCACAACAGGCTCGCTCCCACAATGTTTTCAACCGTTTTCGCTATTTCTTGCGCGCAAGACACGAGGCACAGCATGCAAATCAAACTCGCCAACCCCCGTGGCTTCTGCGCCGGCGTGGACCGGGCGATCGAAATCGTCAACCGCGCCCTGGAAGTCTTCGGGCCGCCGATCTATGTGCGTCATGAAGTGGTGCACAACAAGTTCGTCGTCGAAGACCTGCGCAACCGTGGCGCGATCTTCGTCGAAGAACTGGATCAAGTGCCGGACGACGTCATCGTGATCTTCAGTGCCCACGGCGTTTCCCAGGCTGTGCGCAATGAAGCCGCCGGCCGTGGCCTGAAGGTATTCGACGCCACATGCCCGCTGGTGACCAAGGTGCACATCGAAGTCGCCAAATACAGCCGCGACGGCCGTGAGTGCATCCTGATCGGCCACGCCGGCCACCCGGAAGTCGAAGGCACCATGGGCCAGTACGACGCCAGCAATGGCGGCGCGATCTACCTCGTCGAAGACGAAAAAGACGTGGCCGAACTGCAGGTGCGTAACCCGGAAAAACTGGCGTTCGTGACCCAGACCACCCTGTCGATGGACGACACCAGTCGGGTGATCGATGCCCTGCGTACACGTTTTCCGGCCATCGGTGGTCCGCGCAAGGACGACATCTGCTACGCCACGCAAAACCGTCAGGACGCGGTCAAGCAACTGGCTGACGAATGCGACGTGGTATTGGTGGTGGGTAGCCCGAACAGCTCCAACTCCAATCGCCTGCGTGAACTGGCCGAACGCATGGCCACGCCGGCCTACCTGATCGACGGCGCTGAAGACCTGCAGAAAAGCTGGTTCGATGGCGTTGAGCGCATTGGCATCACCGCCGGAGCCTCCGCGCCTGAAGTGTTGGTTCGCGGCGTGATCCAGCAGTTGCAGGCCTGGGGCGCGACGGGGGCCGATGAGCTGGCCGGCCGCGAAGAGAACATCACCTTCTCGATGCCGAAAGAGCTGCGCGTCCGCTCGATCTGACGTTCTTCGTCTTCAGGCACAGCGCCTGCTCAGCCTTTGCGCTGGTCAGGCGCACCCGACCGGTTGCCGCCAGCACCACCTGGAGTTGGCTGACCGGCTCGCGTGCCGAGCAGATATGTAGCGTCCCCGCCTGAAACGCCCGCCCGGGCATCAGCGGTTGTCCCAGACTGCTGAAACGCACATAACGACTCACCGCCCAATTGCCGACGATCGGTATTCGTCCGTCACTCGCCTGCTCCACCAGCAGCGGATTGCTGCTGTCCTGCGGCCCCTTGCCGTTGAGATCCAGAATGATCCGCCAGCCCTGACTCCAGTCGCCATTGATGCCATGGATTACCACACTCTGGTTGCGGGTGATGGCCAGGGTGCGGGCGTTGCGAATGCCCTCGAGCAGCGACCGCGCTGCCTGCTCGCGATGAGTCGACTCGGTGAAGGCGGCGAACGCCGGACTGACCAGTGACAGAACAATTGCGCCAATCGCCAGTCCCATAAGCAATTCGATCAGGCTGAAACCCTGTTGCGGCATGACGACTCCCTCCGTGGAGCATGAAGCCCGGCACGATCCTTTTCGCCGGGCAGGGCAAATCAACCGACGCAGGCCGGTTGAATGTTCTAGTTTGTAGAAGCAGGTATAGCCGACGGCAACGGAGGGCATCGATGGATCATCGTACAAAAGGTTTCACGCTGCCCGAGTTGTTGGCTGCGGTCGCCGTGATGGTGATCCTCATCACCCTGGCGGTGCCGGGTTTCACCCGCTCGATCCAGAGCAGCAAGGCCGATACGGAAATGGGCGACCTGCAGCGTGCCATCAACTTTGCGCGGCTGGAGGCGATTGATCGCGGCGTGACCACACGCTTGCGCCCGAGCGCCGGCGGCAGCGTGTGGACCGGCGAATTGTCGGTCTACGACGGTACTGGCACTGCGGCCAATGTATTGCGGGTTGTTCCAGCAATGAGCAGCGGCGCGACTCTGACGCTACCCTCAGGAGTGTCCGCACTGGATTTCAATAATCTGGGTGGCCTGGCGGCGCCGTCGACAGCGGTGGCCATCAGTTACGTGCTGGGAACGCAAAGCAGGACGCTGAACGTGTGTCTGAACGGACGAATTCAATCGGGTGGAAGTTGCGGATGAGGGCAGGGAGCACACAGGCACAGGAGGGCATGTCGCTGATCGAAGTGCTGGTCGCGTTGCTGATTCTGACGGTCGGGATATTGGGCGCAGCCGCCGTGCAGCTCAATGCGCTCAAATACACCGACAGTTCACGGATGACCAGTCAGGCCAGCTTTATCGCCTACGACATGATGGACCGCATCCGCGCCAACGCTGCCGCCGACTACACGGTGACGCCGCCGACCTCGGGCAATCTCGGCGTGGCCCGCGATCAGGATCTTTACGACTTCACCACCAACATCGTCAATTTCGGCGGGCCCACCGCCACGGGCACGATCACCCTCAATCAGCGGGTGTACACCATCACCATCAACTGGAATGACTCGCGGGCCGCGAATGCCACCGGTACCACACGCAGCTTCGTTCTGACCAGTCGCGCCACGGTCGACCCGGTGGCCACGCCATGAAGCATGATCAGCGAGGGTTCGGCCTGATCGAAATGCTCATCGCGTTGGCGCTTGGGCTGATCATCGTACTGGGGGTGGTGCAGACGTTCCTTGCAGCCAAAAACACTTACGTCAGCCAGAACACCGCCGCTGCGATGCAGGAAGACGCGCGTTTTGTCCTGAGCAAGATGATCCAGGAACTGCGCATGGTCGGCATGTTTGGCTGCCTGGGCACGATTACTGACGCGAGTTCGGCAGGGGATTTCTACGCGGCGCAGGTTACGCCGATCAACTGGGACAACAGCAACCTCAAGCTGACCCTGGTCACCGCCGATGTTGGCGGCAGTGGCGGCACACCGACCTGGACGGTGCTCTCCGATTGCCGCAACAGCGCCACGGCCTATACCGGGTTGCGGGCGGCGGCGAGCGGGCAGATCGCCTTTCCGATCCGCCGTTTGATCTACAGCTTCAGCAACAACCAGATTCTCATGGGCACCGGCAGCGGCACCCCGACCCAACAGGTGCTGGTGAATAACGTCAGTGCCTTTAATGTGACCTTCGGCCTGGCCGCGTCCGCCACTGACGTCGCGGCTTCCTCTTACAGCGCCAACCCCAGTGATCCGGCGCGTATCCGCAGTGTGCGCCTGAGCCTGACCCTCACCGACCCGAACAATCGGGTGGCCAATCAAACCTTCAACGTGGTTGCCGCATTGCGCAACCGCTTGCAGTGAGGGCCGGGCTGATGAAAGTTGCATTCAACCAGCGGCAAAACCAGCGCGGAATGGCGCTGCTGGTCAGTCTGGTGTTCCTGTTGCTGTTGACCTTGATCGGGCTGTCCTCGATGCAGAGCGCCAACCTGCAGGAGAAAATGGCCGGCAGCGTCAGCCTGCGCAATCAGTCGTTCCAGACCGCCGAGGCCGCGCTGCGTATCGGCGAGAGTGCGGTGCAACTCGACAGCTACTCGCTGGCGGTGTGTGCCAATACCACGCAGTGTGCGCCGCCAGCAGAGTCCTCGGTGGTCAGTGCGGCGGGGCTCAATTCGACTTCCGGCGTAACGTGGATCGCAGCCGGTAACGGCTTTTATGGTGTACAGAACATCGGTACCACTCTGACGGCGGTCAACGTGCCGAGCAACACGTCGGCGACCCTGTATCGGGTCACTGCGGTCGGTATCGCTGGCACTTCGCGCAGTGTGGTGGAGAGTGTCTATGCGAAGTATTGAGCGCTGCCGGACACTGTTGACCGGCATGCTGCTGGGCTTGTATCTGGCGGCGCCGGCGTATGCGTTCACGCCGTCCGACTCGCCACTCTTGAGCGCAGCGGCGGTGCCGCCCAACGTGATGTTGCTGATCGACGATTCCGGCAGCATGAACAGCATCATTTACGCGGCAGGATTCGACCCGAACGTCACGCGCACCCCGGCCCGGCAGTGCAATGCGTTCCTTGGCCTGTGTTCGGCATTGAATGCGCCAGCGATTACCGGCGATCCGGTGTTTTTATCGAACCTGCCGACATCCGGCTGTTCCGGCGGCGCCTTCGCCTTTTACAACAACAGCATTGCACCGCTGTGCCTGAAACTGCCTGATCCGGTGGGCGGCGGCAATACGCGCTACACGGGGGATTACATTGCTTATGTGGTCAGTCTGGCGATCAACAACGGCACCCGCGACTTCACCACCGGGGCGATTCCCAACGACTACCGGATCAACGTCGCGCGCAACGTGTCCACCGCCCTGGTCACCAGCAACCGTAACTTGCGCATGGGCCTGTCGACCTTCAACCCGGTCACCAACAACAATCCCGGGAATGGTGGCTACATTGCCCGCGCCATCAGCGACCTGTCTCCGGTGTCCGGCAGCGTGACCCAGGCGCAGGCCGACACCAACTACAATGCGCTGATTTCCTCGATCAACGCTTTAGGTGCCGTGGCCAACACGCCGCTGGCGGAAACCTACTACGAAATCACCCGCTACATGCGCGGCATGGCGCCGTACTACAACAGCACGCCGACGACTTACACCAGTCCGATCCAGTACCGCTGCCAGAAAAACTACGGCGTGGTCATCACCGACGGTCTGCCGACTTACGACCGCACCTTCCCGAGCAACGATCCGTTGGGCGGCAGTCGTTTGCCGAACTGGGACGGCGTTAACAATGACGGCAACAACCCCAATGGCGATAACGAGGGTGACACGCTGTATCTGGATGACATTGCCAAGTTTGCGTTCGACATCGACATGCGTTCGACGGGGACAGACGCTGCCGGCAAAAGCTGGAACGCGGTGGATTTTCCCAAGCAGAACATGAATACCTACACCGTCGGTTTTACCGCCGACAACGACATGCTCTCGGACGCTGCCAGCTACGGGCAGGGCCGCTATTACCAGGCGACCGACAGCACCGGTCTCAACACCGCGTTGTCTTCGGCGTTGAGCGATATCACCTCCAAGGCCGGCTCCGGCGGCGCGGGAGTCACCAGCGGCACCACGCTGGCCAGTGGCACCAGTTATTTCCAGACCAGCTACGACCCCAAGGACTGGCGTGGCACGATCAAGTCATTCGGCTTCACTTCGGCGGGCGCGGTGAACACCTCGACGGCCCTGTGGACCACCGATACCACCATTGTCCCGGGCGCGACCGCACCGACCTATCAATCGTGGAACACTAGCAGCAACGCCGCCGTGACGCTGGCCTACGGCAACTTTTCCGCGGCCCAACAGACGGCGCTCAGCCAGAGCCTGCCCACCGGCATCAGCGGCAGCGATCTGGTGGAGTGGAGCAAGGGCACCAACAAGACCGGGCTCAAGGTGCGCAGCGTTTTGCTCGGCGACATCATCAACTCGCCACTGGTGCTGGCTTCGCCCAGTGATAAAACCGCCTCCGACCTGTCGGGCGACACCACTTACACCACGTACCTGACCACCAAGGCAGCGAACATGAATTCGAGTCTGGTGGTGAACGCCAACGACGGCTTCGTCAACGTGATCAACTCGGCCAACGGCACTCGACGTTATGCCTACATGCCGTCCAGCGTGTTGCCGTCCCTGCGGCTGATTGCCGATCCGGCGTACATCAATGGCGTCAGCCATAAATTTCTGGTGGACGGCCAGGTCGGTGTGTATGACGCGCAAATCAACAGCGCCTGGAAAACCCTGGCCATCGGCGGCACCGGTGCTGGCGGCAAGACTTTCTACGCGCTGCAACTGTTCGACGCGTCTGCGGGCAATGTGCTCAATGCCTTGTGGGAAGTCAGCGCACCCGCAACAGCGAACACAGCCAACGCATTTAATGATCTGGGTTATGCCTACGCGCGCCCGGAAGTGGCACGCTTGGCCGATGGTCGCTGGGCGGCGTTCATTGCCAATGGTTATGGCAGCAACTCCGGAGTGGCGGCTTTGTATGTGCTGGATGTGCGTGACGGTTCGTTGATCAAGAAGATCGTCATCGACAGCACCGAGACCACCAATGGTCTGTCGTCGGTCAAGCTCAAGGTCAATTCTTCGAACGTGGTGCAGGCCGCCTACGGCGGTGATTTGAAAGGGCGCCTGTGGAAATTCGATCTGAGCGCGACGTCGACCGACAGCTGGGGCGTGGCGTTTTCCGGCAAACCACTGTTCACCACGGCGGGCGGGGCGACTCAGCCGATCACCGCGCAGCCGCTGCTGGCGGACAATTCGCTGGGGGGCAAACAGATCTTCGTCGGCACCGGCAAATTCAACGAGACCGCCGACAAGACCAACAAGGATTTGCAGGCGTTCTACTCGGTGTGGGATGCCGACGGCGGTTCCGGACAGTTGACGGTCAGCAGCCTGCAGGCGCAGGCGGTGACCGGCGTGTTCTCCGGCAGCACCGGACAGTTCATCACCACCAGCCAGAACGACACGACCTATCCGGGGGAGAAGGGCTGGTATCTGCCTTTGGTGTACAACAATGTGCTGACCGGCGAGCGGGTGATCAATCAGGCCAGTCTGGTGCTCGGACGCATCGTGTTTACCACCGCCAGTGTCGACACCACGGACCCTTGTGCCAGTTTCGGTACCGGCAAACTGGTCGAACTCGATGCGTTCAGCGGTAAGATGCTCAACTACGCGGTGCTCGACACCAATTCCGATGGCGTGGTCGACAGCAACGACACGATTTCCAGTGGCGTGGTGTTCACCGGCGGGATTCCGACCCTGAACGCCATCGTCAACGGCGGGACTCGCAAGCTCGTCAACGATTCCAGTGGCACCGTGACCACGCTGGTGGAAAAATCCGGTGGCGGCAGCCGTCGTATCATGTGGCGACAAATACAGTAAGTGAGAGTTTGAGGCATGCGCAGATTCAACCGGGGCTTCACCCTGATCGAGATCATGATCGTGATTGCGATCATCGGGATCATCATCACCATCGCCGCACCGAGCTACACCGAGTACCTGAAAAAGGGCCGGCGCGCCGAAGTGGTGTCGCTGCTTTCGGAACAGGCGCAGATCCTCGAGCGCTTCTACACCAAAAACAACGTCTACACCGGCATCACCGGTCTGAGCACGGGCAATGATTTTTACACCATCACCCCGACGATCGCTGACCAGACCTTCCTGCTGACCGCCACCCGCAAGGCCGGTACGACCATGGCGACCGACAAGTGCGGTGATTTCACCCTGACCAACACTGGCGTCAGAAGCATGAACAACGCTACCACCGGGCTGACCACCAAGGATTGCTGGGGCCGCTGAGGTAACTTCTTACGGGCGACTCTTTGCGCCCGCTGTCTTCATTACGGTTGGATCAAACATGACCAGGCAACAGCAAGTGGTGATTGTCGGTGGCGGGGTGATTGGCCTGCTGACCGCCTACAACCTCGCCTCCGAAGTGCGCAGCGTGGTGCTGCTGGATCGCTCGAACGTCGGCCAGGAATCGTCCTGGGCCGGTGGCGGCATCGTTTCCCCGCTGTACCCGTGGCGCTACAGCCCGGCCGTCACTGCGCTGGCGCATTGGTCGCAGGATTTTTATCCACAGCTGGGCGAGCGGCTGTTTGCCGATACCGGGGTTGATCCCGAAGTGCACACCACCGGCCTGTACTGGCTGGATCTGGAAGATGAAACCGAAGCACTGGCCTGGGCCGAGCGGGAAAACCGTCCGCTGCGGGCTGTGGATATCTCGGCGGTGCACGACGCGGTGCCGGTGCTGGGTGGCGGGTTCGCCCGGGCGATCTACATGGCCGATGTGGCCAACGTGCGTAACCCACGGCTGGTGAAGTCGCTGAAAGCGGCGTTGCTGGCGCTGCCGAACGTGACGATTCACGAACAATGCGAAGTCAGCGGGTTTGTTCGCGAAGGCGAGCGAGTGATTGGCGTCGAGACGTCCAAGGGCCTGATCCGCGGCGAGCAGATCGTGCTGACGGCCGGGGCATGGAGCGGTGATCTGCTCAAGACATTGGATCTGACGCTGCCGGTGGAGCCGGTCAAGGGCCAGATGATTCTCTACAAGTGTGCAGCGGATTTCCTGCCGAGCATGGTGCTGGCCAAGGGACGTTATGCGATTCCACGTCGCGACGGGCACATTCTGATCGGCAGTACGCTGGAGCACGAAGGCTTCGACAAGACCCCGACCAAGGTCGCGCTGGAGAGCCTCAAGGCTTCGGCAGTCGAATTGCTGCCGGCGCTGGCGGAGGCCGAAGTGGTGGGGCATTGGGCCGGTTTGCGCCCGGGTTCGCCGGAGGGGATTCCGTATATCGGCCGGGTACCGGGGTTTGAGGGTTTGTGGCTGAACTGTGGGCATTACCGCAACGGCCTGGTGCTGGCGCCGGCGTCTTGTCAGTTGTTTGCCGATGTGATGCTCGGGCGTACGCCGATTATCGATCCGGCGCCGTATGCGCCTGAAGGTCGCATTTAGTCTGATATTTTCTGTAGCCTGGCAGATCGCTTTCGCGAGCATGCTCGCTCCCACAGTTGATCTTTGTCGGTCACAAAATCCAATGTGGGAGCGAGCCTGCTCGCGAAGGGGCCCTCAATCCAGCCCGAGTTTCTTCAGCCGATAGCGCATCGAGCGAAATGACAGACTCAATCGCTGCGCCGCTGCCGTGCGATTCCAGCGGGTTTCCTCCAGCGCCTGCAGGATCAGCTTGCGCTCGACGTTCTCCAGATAATCCTCAAGGTTGTCGATCCGGGTAAGATCGGCGATGCCGCCCTCAACCGTACAATTACCTTCGCTGAGCCGTAAGTCCGCCGCCTCGATCAACTGGTTTTCACACAACGTGTGCGCCCGTTCGAGGACGTTTTCCAGCTCTCGCACATTCCCCGGGAAGCGGTAGCTCTTCAGCGCCTCAAGCGCCTGAGGGTGCAGGCGGGCCGCCGCTCGTCCGCTGCCTGCCGCCAGACGCTGGAGCATGTGCGCAGCCAATACCTGAATGTCATCGCGCCGTTCGCGCAGGGACGGCACACGCAGTTCGATCACGTTCAAGCGGTAATACAGGTCCTGGCGAAAGCGCCCGGCGGCGACCTCGGCCTCAAGATCTTTGTGGGTAGCACAGAGAATGCGCACATCGACCACCGCTTCCTGCTGCCCGCCGACACTGCGCACGGCTTTCTCTTGAATCGCCCGCAGCAGTTTGACCTGCATCGCCAGCGGCAGGTCCGCCACCTCGTCGAGAAACAGGGTGCCGCCGTGCGCGGCCTGGAACAGCCCGGGTTTGTCCTCGACCGCGCCGGTGAAGCTGCCCTTGCGATGGCCGAAAAACTCGCTTTCCATTAGCTCTGACGGAATCGCCCCGCAATTGACCGGCACAAACGGCTTGCTGGCGCGCGGTCCCTGTTCGTGGATCAGCCGTGCGACCAGTTCTTTGCCGCTGCCCGATTCTCCGCTGATGTAGACCGGCGCCTGACTGCGCGCCAGCTTGTCGATCTGTTTGCGCAGATCGCGCATGGGCAGCGAGTCGCCGAGCAGGCGCCGGTCTATCGACGTGCCGGCGCCGCCCACCGCCGGCATGCGCAACGCGGTGCTGACCAGTTCACGCAAGCGCGTCAGATCAACCGGCTTGGTGAGGAAGTCGAAGGCGCCAGCCTTCAACGCGTTGATCGCGGTTTCCAGACTGCCATAGGCGGTGATCATCGCCACTGGCAGTTGTGGATGACGTTGCTGAATGTGCTGCACCAGGTCCAGCCCACTGCCGTCGGGAAGGCGCATGTCGGTCAGGCACAGGTCGAACGCATTGCGTTGTAACAGCGCCTGGGCTTCGCCGAGGTTGCGAGCACTGAAGGTGTCGAGTTTCATCCGTCCCAGGGTGATTTCCAGGAGTTCGCGGATATCCGGCTCGTCGTCGACGATGAGGATTTTTTGCCGTGGGCTCGTGTTCAACTTTGTTTCCGTCCGTGAGCAAAGGTGATGCGAAAGCAGCCGCCGCCTTGGCGTGGTTTGAAGTCTAGGCGCGCCTGGTTGCTTTCGCACAGCTCACGGGACAGATAAAGCCCAAGGCCGGTGCCCTGGCTGCTGGTGGTGAAGAAGGGTTCGAACAGATGCGGTTGTTGATCAAGCGGTACACCAGGGCCATTGTCTTGGACTTCAAGCACCGCCAGCTGGCTCTCGGGGTCGATGAACAGCGCCAGCCAGACCTCGGCCTGCTCGTGCAGCAGGGCGCTGTGGCGCCAGCCGTTACGTAACAGATTGTCGAGAATCTGCGTGAGCTGATCCGGATCCATCAACGTGATGAAGTCCCCGGAATTGATCCGCAAATGAATCGACTGCCGCTCGCTCGCCTGTTCGCGGCTCTCGGCAACGAAGTGCTCCAGCCATGGCTTGAGATCCAGGCGCTGAGGGGCGCTCTGCTGGCGGCGCGACAGTTGCAGGACGTTTTCGATGACTCGGTTCATGCGCTGGGAGTGGTCTTGAATGATCTGCGTCAGACGCCGATCCGCACCATCGAGTTCCTCGGACTCGCCCAGCAGCTGCGCGGCGTGACTGATGGCGCCCAGTGGATTGCGGATTTCATGGGAGATGCCGGCGGTCAGGCGCCCGAGCGCGGCGAGCTTGAGTTGCTGGGCCTGCTGCGCGACTTGCGCCAGATCTTCGAGGAACACCAGGGTTTGCTGGTTGGGGCTCTGATCGAGGGCGATGAAGTTCGGTTGCAGTTCCAGGCCATTGCCGGGAATCTTCAGGCTCTGCGGGCGCAGGGTCGGGTTGCTCAGCCACAGTTGCAGGCGCTCGACCAATGCCGGCGAATAGTCGCTGATCAAATGGCCTTCAAGATGCGACTGGGCCAGCAGGGTCTTCGCACTGTGGTTGGCCAGCTGTACCCGACGCTGCTCGTCGAGCACCAGGATGCCGGTGCGCATGCGTTGCAGAATCAGAGCGTTGAGGGCTTCAAGGCTGGTGACTTCGCTGGCGCGCTGTTCGGCGAGATTTTCGCTGACTTCCAGGCGCCGGATCAAACCCTGGACCAGCAGCGATGCGGCAAAGCACAAGGCGCCCAGGGTTCCGGCTTGCAGATAGTCATTGGCGCTCAGGGGATGGCTCAGGCTCAGCAGGAAGCTTGAGCCGACAATGCCAAGTGCGCCGATGGCGGCAATCAGCAGGCCAATGCGCCGGCGCAGCAAGGTGTTGCTGATCGCCACCGAGACGATCAGCAGGTTGCCGATCGCGCTGGCCACCCCGCCCGCCGCGTAGAACAAACCGCACAGCAGCAGCACATCTACCAGCGCCAGACTGAACAACTGCGAGGGCCGCCGGGTATTTTCCAGAAACACCACCAGCAGGATGTTCAGCACCAGATACAACCAGCTGCCACTGCGCAGCAGATCGTCGTCGGCCGACGTCAGCAGGCGATTGTCCATATTGCTGGAGATCAGCAGCACCAGCGTGATGCCGACGCTCAAACGGTAAAGATGATAAAGGCGCAGCAGGCGCTGCGCCTGTTTACGGTCGGCGTTGGCGGCCTCAGCGATCACTGGCGCCCGGGCCTTGCTCAAGATGAGCCTGGCTGCAATACCATTGTTGCTGAAGGTTCAGCGCACGGTCGCGGGGCAGATGCACGCCGCAGTGGGCGCAGCGCACCATCGGTGCGGCGTCTTGCTCGCGGGGCGATTGAGCAGACGAGGCGGGCGCCTTGAATTTGCGCCACAGCCATACCGCGGCGAAAATCAGGACAATCCAGAACAGTAAACGAAGCATGATGGGCGGCTTTTCGGCTAATGATTCGGCAGTTTAGCCAAGGAGCCGGCAGGCGCACAGACTATTAACGCGCCGCCACAAAAAAGGGAGATCCGCAGATCTCCCTTTTTATGTACCCGATGTGATCAGTCGAACACGCCGAAGGTCATGTAGCTGAACCACGAACGATCTTCGTTGTTGCCTTCGGCTTCATGACGCTCTTCCTCGATCACGTCGCCGTTTTCGTCTTTAGGCTTGAGCTCGTTCGGGATCGCGTCTTTCGCGTCCTGGAACTGCTTCTGCACGTCCTGGTTGGCGCGGGTTTCTCCCGGCGGCAGCGGTGGACGCGACTCGATCAGGCCAAGAGTGGCCTTGCTCAGCCACGAACGGTTGTCGGCTTCGGCAACCGAAGGCACGAACTGACCGTCCTGCAGGCTTGGGTGATTCGGGTAGTTGAGTTTCAGGGTTTCCAGACTGGTAGCGGCCAGTTCGTCCAGGTGCAGACGCTGGTAAGCCTCGGTCATCACCGCCAGGCCGTCGCCGACCGATGGGGTTTCCTGGAAGTTTTCCACTACATAACGGCCACGGTTGGCGGCGGCGACGTAGGCCTGACGGGTCAGGTAGTAGTCGGCTACGTGGATTTCGTAGGCGGCCAGCAGGTTGCGCAGGTAGATCATGCGCTGCTTGGCGTCCGGCGCGTAGCGGCTGTTCGGGTAGCGGCTGGTCAGTTGGGCGAACTCGTTGTACGAGTCGCGGGCAGCGCCCGGGTCACGCTTGGTCATGTCCAGCGGCAGGAAGCGCGCCAGCAGGCCGACGTCCTGGTCGAACGAGGTCAGCCCCTTGAGGTAATAGGCATAGTCCACGTTCGGGTGCTGTGGGTGCAAACGGATAAAACGTTCGGCGGCGGACTTGGCAGCTTCCGGCTCGGCGTTTTTATAGTTGGCATAAATCAGTTCAAGCTGTGCCTGATCCGCGTAGCGACCGAACGGATAACGCGACTCCAGAGCCTTCAGCTTGGCCGTGGCGCTGGTGTAGCTGTTGTTGTCCAGGTCGGTCTGAGCCTGCTGGTACAGCTCGGCTTCGCTCAGGTTTTCGTCGACGACTTCCTTCGATGAGCAAGCAGCGGTCAATGCGAGGATGGCGATCAGCAGCAGGTGTTTCACTTGCATGGCGGCTTGCGTCCCTATGACGGCCGCTGTCTTGGGCGGGGCCGTCCTGTTATGATGAGCGCCCCGTTGAAAAGCCTCGGGGCAAAAGACGCCGTATTTAACCACAAGCGCGCAGCCGAAACCAAAGGCTGTGCCGACGCCCAGTCAGAGCATGTCCGATAAAATTGAACTTCGCGCAGAGGTGCCGTCCGATTTGGGCGGCCAACGCCTCGATCAAGTCGCCGCCCAACTCTTCGCTGAGCACTCACGCTCGCGCCTTTCCGCCTGGATCAAAGAAGGTCGCCTGACTGTGGACGGGGCGGTCATCCGCCCGCGCGACATCGTGCATGGCGGTGCCGTCCTTGAGCTGACTGCCGAGCAGGAAGCCCAGGGCGAGTGGATCGCCCAGGACATCGAGCTCGACATCGTCTATGAAGACGACGACATCCTGGTGATCAACAAGCCTGCGGGCCTGGTGGTGCACCCGGCTGCCGGCCACGCCGATGGCACCTTGCTCAATGCCTTGCTGCACCACGTTCCGGACATCATCAATGTCCCGCGCGCCGGTATCGTGCATCGCCTGGACAAGGACACCACCGGTCTGATGGTGGTGGCCAAGACCATCCAGGCGCAGACCAAGCTTGTTGCCCAGCTGCAAAGCCGCAGTGTCAGCCGGATCTACGAGTGCATCGTGATCGGTGTGGTGACCGCCGGGGGCAAGATCAACGCGCCGATCGGTCGCCATGGTCAGCAGCGCCAGCGCATGGCCGTGATGGAAGGCGGCAAGCCGGCCGTCAGTCACTACCGTGTGCTGGAGCGTTTCCGGTCCCACACCCACGTGCGGGTCAAGCTGGAAACCGGCCGGACCCACCAGATCCGTGTGCACATGGCGCACATCAACTTCCCGTTGGTCGGCGACCCGGCGTACGGCGGGCGTTTCCGCATTCCGCCTGCTGCGAACCCGACCATGGTCGAGTCGCTCAAGCACTTCCCGCGTCAGGCGCTGCACGCGCGCTTCCTTGAGCTGGATCATCCGACCACCGGTGAGCGCATGAGCTGGGAATCGCCGCTGCCGGAAGATTTCGTCTGGCTGCTGACCTTGCTCAAGCAGGATCGCGAGGCCTTCGTCGGATGAACTGGCTGACGCCGGACTGGCCTGCGCCGGCCAGCGTCAGGGCCTGTGTCACCACCCGCGAGGGAGGTGTCAGCGAGGCGCCGTTCGACAGCCTCAATCTGGGCGATCATGTCGATGATCGCCCGGACGCAGTCGCCGAGAATCGTCGGCGTCTGACCGAACATTTCTCTATAAAGCCTGCCTGGTTGCAGCAAGTGCACGGTATTGTCGTGGCCCATGCTGATCCGGGCGTGGTGGCCACCGCCGATGCCAGTTGGACGGCAACTCCCGGGATTGCCTGCACGGCGATGACTGCTGATTGCCTGCCGGCATTGTTCTGCAACCGGGCCGGTACTCGCGTCGCGGCGGCCCATGCCGGTTGGCGCGGGTTGGCGGCGGGCGTACTGGAAGCCACCCTCGATCATCTCGACACCGCTGCGGCGGACGTGCTGGTCTGGCTCGGCCCGGCCATCGGCCCGAAAGCCTTTGAAGTCGGCCCGGAAGTACGCGAAGTCTTCGTCAAGCAACTGCCGGAAGCGGCAGCCGCCTTCTTGCCCAGCCACAATGCTGGCAAGTTCATGGCTGACATCTATCTGCTGGCGCGTCTGCGTCTGGCGGCCAAAGGTGTCACGGCGGTTTATGGTGGCGGTTTCTGCACGGTGACCGATCCGCGCTTCTTTTCTTACCGCCGTGCGTCGCGCACGGGGCGCTTTGCCTCCCTTGTCTGGCTCACCCGCTAAGCTTGTCTGATCTACATCAATCTCCCGACGCTTGAATCTCCCAGAATCGACCGCATCTACAGTGGTATCTGGCAGGTTTCTTTATTCAGGATGGTTTTTAGGTCCGACCTGCTCAAAAGGAAGGTGACCCCATGCGTATAGACCGTTTAACCAGCAAATTACAGTTGGCGTTGTCCGACGCCCAATCCCTGGCCGTTGGCCACGATCATCCGGCCATCGAGCCGGCGCACTTGATGCAAGCCATGCTTGAACAGCAGGGTGGTTCGATCAAACCTCTGCTCATGCAAGTGGGCTTCGACGTCAACAGCCTGCGCAAAGAACTGACCAAAGAGCTCGATCAATTACCGAAAATTCAGAACCCGACCGGCGACGTCAACATGTCGCAGGATCTGGCGCGTCTGCTCAATCAGGCTGATCGTCTGGCCCAGCAGAAGGGCGACCAGTTCATTTCCAGCGAACTGGTGTTGCTCGCCGCGATGGACGAGAACAGCAAACTGGGCAAACTGCTGCTCGGCCAGGGCGTGAGCAAGAAAGCCCTGGAAAACGCGATCAACAACCTGCGCGGTGGTGAGGCGGTGAATGACGCCAACCATGAAGAGTCGCGTCAGGCACTGGACAAGTACACCGTCGACCTGACCAAGCGCGCCGAAGACGGCAAGCTCGATCCGGTGATCGGCCGTGACGACGAAATCCGCCGTACCATTCAGGTGCTGCAACGTCGCACCAAGAACAACCCGGTGCTGATCGGTGAGCCTGGTGTGGGTAAGACCGCGATTGCCGAAGGTCTGGCGCAGCGCATCATCAACGGCGAAGTGCCGGACGGCCTCAAGGGCAAACGCCTGTTGTCGCTGGACATGGGCGCGCTGATTGCCGGTGCCAAGTATCGCGGTGAGTTCGAAGAACGCCTCAAAGCGCTGCTCAACGAACTGTCGAAGCAGGAAGGGCAGATCATTCTGTTCATCGACGAGCTGCACACCATGGTCGGCGCCGGTAAGGGCGAAGGCTCGATGGATGCCGGCAACATGCTCAAGCCGGCATTGGCTCGCGGTGAGCTGCACTGCGTCGGCGCAACCACGCTCAACGAGTACCGCCAATATATAGAGAAGGATGCGGCCCTCGAACGGCGCTTCCAGAAAGTGCTGGTGGACGAGCCGAGCGAAGAAGACACCATCGCGATCCTGCGTGGCCTCAAGGAGCGTTATGAGGTTCACCATAAGGTGGCGATCACTGACGGTGCGATCATCGCGGCCGCCAAGCTCAGCCATCGCTACATCACTGATCGGCAGTTGCCGGACAAGGCCATCGACCTGATCGACGAGGCCGCCAGCCGCATCCGCATGGAGATCGACTCCAAGCCGGAAGTGCTCGATCGTCTGGAGCGTCGGTTGATTCAGCTCAAGGTTGAATCCCAGGCACTGAAGAAAGAAAGCGATGAAGCGGCGATGAAACGCCTGGAAAAACTCCAGGAAGAAATTGTCCGCCTCGAACGTGAGTACTCGGATCTGGAAGAAATCTGGAACTCGGAAAAAGCCGAGGTACAGGGTTCGGCGCAGATTCAGCAAAAGATCGAGCAATCGCGTCAGGAACTGGAAGCCGCGCGCCGTAAAGGCGACCTTAACCGCATGGCCGAATTGCAGTACGGGGTGATCCCGGATCTGGAACGCAGCCTGCAAATGGTCGACCAACACGGCAAGAGCGAAAACCAGTTGCTGCGCAGCAAGGTGACCGAAGAGGAAATCGCCGAAGTCGTTTCGAAGTGGACCGGCATTCCGGTGTCGAAAATGCTCGAAGGCGAGCGCGACAAGCTGATGAAGATGGAAAGCCTGTTGCACCAGCGCGTGATCGGTCAGGACGAAGCGGTGGTCGCGGTGGCCAACGCCGTACGGCGCTCGCGTGCCGGGCTGGCGGATCCGAATCGTCCGAGCGGTTCGTTCATGTTCCTCGGCCCGACCGGGGTCGGTAAAACCGAGCTGTGCAAGGCGCTGGCCGAATTCCTCTTCGATACGGAAGAGGCAATGGTGCGGATCGACATGTCCGAGTTCATGGAGAAACATTCCGTGGCGCGGCTGATCGGTGCGCCACCGGGCTATGTTGGCTATGAGGAGGGCGGTTACCTGACCGAAGCGGTACGCCGCAAACCTTACTCGGTGATCCTGCTGGATGAGGTCGAGAAGGCGCACCCGGACGTGTTCAACATCCTGCTGCAAGTGCTGGAGGATGGACGCCTGACCGACAGCCACGGACGTACGGTGGATTTCCGTAATACCGTGATTGTCATGACCTCGAACCTCGGCTCGTCGCAGATCCAGGAACTGGTCGGTGACCGTGAGGCGCAGCGTGCAGCGGTGATGGACGCGCTGACCAGTCACTTCCGTCCCGAGTTCATCAACCGGGTCGACGAAGTGGTGATCTTCGAGCCATTGGCGCGGGATCAGATCGCGGGCATTACCGAGATCCAGCTGGGCCGTCTGCGCAGTCGTCTGGCCGAGCGCGAGCTGAAGCTGGAACTGAGCCCGGAAGCGATGGACAAGCTGATTGCCGTGGGTTACGACCCGGTGTATGGCGCACGTCCGCTCAAACGTGCGATCCAGCGCTGGATCGAAAACCCGTTGGCGCAGTTGATCCTGTCGGGGCATTTCCTGCCGGGCGACACGGCAACCGGCAAGGTCGTGAGCGACGAAATCGTTTTCGACTGAGCGGTAAAGCCAATGAAATAAGGAAGGCCTCGCTTTGCGAGGCCTTTTTTTCGTTAGGCTGTTGAACTCTAAGGAAAAGGCTTGTAAAGTGCGCCCCGCAGTCAGTCACCTGCAGCATCTCAGCTCACTGAGCTGAAATCTGAAATAAGTTGCAAATCATTAACTTGAAAGCGATTTAGGGGGTTGACAGAGGTGTTCTAGGTTGTAGAATAGCGCGCCTCAGACACACGAACGCAGCGATGCGAACGGCGTCTAAGAGCTGTAAGTTTCACCGTTGTAAATTGAAATATGTAGTTCCGTGATAGCTCAGTCGGTAGAGCAAATGACTGTTAATCATTGGGTCCCAGGTTCGAGTCCTGGTCACGGAGCCAATTTCAAACCGGGGTATAGCGCAGTCCGGTAGCGCGCCTGCTTTGGGAGCAGGATGTCAGGAGTTCGAATCCCCTTACCCCGACCATTTTTGGGTCGTTAGCTCAGTTGGTAGAGCAGTTGGCTTTTAACCAATTGGTCGTAGGTTCGAATCCCACACGACCCACCATTTTTGAAACCAGGTAACACTGGGATCGAATCTTAAGATCAGAGGCCAAAAGCGCTGATCGAAGAAGGCGATCTTTGAAAGGTCGCCTTTTTTTTACCGGGGTATAGCGCAGTCCGGTAGCGCGCCTGCTTTGGGAGCAGGATGTCAGGAGTTCGAATCCCCTTACCCCGACCATATTAAAAATCCTCGTATCGAAAGATACGGGGATTTTTTTTGTCCTCGCGCCAGACAATTCCTTTCAAGTCATCGTACAACTTGCCGATAGCCCGCTAACGAGAGGGGCTGCCACTGTTCGCCCCTTCAATCTGGCCAATACAAGAATAAGGGCGTTCGTCATGTTGCTTCGTCAGTTGAATATTGCTCCACGTGCCGCGCTGGGTTTTGCCCTGATCGCGGTCCTGGTGGCGTTGCTCGGCGTATTTGCCTTGGGGCAGATGTCGAGCATTCGTGACAGTGAGGTCGCGGTCGAGAGCCAGTGGCTGCCGAGCATTCGCGGCGGTGACGAAATTCGCGAGCTGATGTTGCGCATCCGTACGATTTCCCTGCGCATGGCTCTTGATCAGGATCCGCAGAACATCGCGACTTACCGCAGCCAGATGGACACCCGCGACAAAGAACTGAGCGAGAAGATCGCTGCCTACGACAAACTGGTCACCACGGCGGAAGGCCAGCAGCTCTATGACCAGTTCAAAAAGACCTTCGCTGCCTATCGCACCGGCATCGCGCAATCCTTCACCCTGGCCGATCAAGGCCAGCGTGACGAACTGACCAAACTGTTGCTGATTGATATGAAGACTGTGGTCGATGGCTCCGGCAAACAGCTCAATGACCTGGCGGATCTGTTCGCCAGGCAGGTCACCGCGGAAAGCCAGAAATCCGCTGACCACTACCAGACCTCGCGCACCATCGTCAGCCTGTTCATAGCGCTGGCGGCGCTGGCCACGGTGGCGCTGGCAATGTTGCTCACCCGCAGCATCGTCCGTCCGCTGAGCAGCGCCGTCAGCGCTGCCGAAAGCGTGGCCCGGGGCGACCTGACCCGGCCGATCGAAACCCACGGTAACGATGAAGTCAGCCGATTGCTCAAGGCGCTCGCGACCATGCAGCAAAACCTGCGGGAAACGCTGCAAGGCATCAGCGGTTCGGCCACGCAACTGGCGAGCGCTGCTGATGAACTCAACGCGGTGACGGTCGACAGCACACACGGCTTGCAGCAGCAGAACAACGAAATCGAACAGGCAGCGACGGCGGTCAATGAAATGACCACAGCCGTTGAAGAAGTCGCTCGCAATGCCGTGTCGACATCCGATGCCACCCGCCAATCCAGTGAGTCGGCGCAACTGGGGCAGGCGCGGGTCAGTGATACCGCATCGGCCATCAATGCGCTGGCCAGCGACGTGCAGCACACTGGCGAGTTGGTGCAATCGCTGGCCAACCAGTCACAGGACATCGGCAAAGTGCTGGATGTGATCCGTGCCATTGCCGAGCAGACCAACCTGCTTGCGCTCAACGCCGCCATCGAGGCGGCCCGCGCAGGGGAAAGTGGGCGAGGTTTTGCGGTGGTCGCCGACGAAGTGCGGGCGCTGGCCTATCGCACCCAGCAATCGACGCAGGAGATCGAGCAGATGGTGCAGGGCATGCGCAGTGGTTCAAGCCTGGCGCTGGATTCGATGCAGGCCAGCGCTGCACGGGCCACGACCACGCTGGCATTGGCCGAGCGCGCCGGGGAGGCGCTGGAAACCATCACCGCTTCGGTGCATGAGATCCATGAGCGTAATCTGGTGATCGCCAGTGCCGCCGAAGAGCAGGCGCAAGTCGCGCGGGAAGTGGATCGTAATCTGGTGAACATTCGCGACCTGTCGGTCCGTTCGGCGACGGGTGCCGATCAGACCCGTGCGTCGAGCCACGAACTGTCGCAACTGGCCAACGCGCTGCAAGGCATGGTGCGCCGCTTTCAGCTCTGATGAGCGGTGATCGATTGCAGGAATGAGCCTGCTGATTTTGTGAGCTGCACAAAACAATGTGGGAGCGTGGCTTGCCCGCGATAGCGGCGGATCAGTCGACATCATCGCCGACTGACTGACCGCTATCGCTGGCAAGCCAGCTCCCACACGTTTTGGTTTTAGTGCAGCTTCAGGCGTGGCTCGGTACCTCGACCGATCTTGCTGCCCAGCATCAGCATCGCCGTGCGGAACGGTCCGTACAGCGCCATCTGGTGCATGCGGTACAGCGACACGTAGAACATCCGCGCCAGCCAGCCTTCGAGCATCACGCTGCCGGTCAGGTTGCCCATCAAGTTACCCACAGCGGAAAAACGCGACAGCGAGATCAGCGAGCCGTAGTCGGTGTAATTGTACTCCGGCAGGGTTTTGCCCTCGATACGCAGCTTCAGCGACTTGGCCAGCAACGATGCCTGTTGGTGTGCGGCTTGTGCACGCGGCGGCACGTTGCGATCCGAACCCGGCTGTGGGCAGGCGGCGCAGTCACCGAAGGCGAAAATGTTTTCGTCGCGGGTGGTCTGCAACGTCGGCAGCACTTGCAGCTGATTGATGCGGTTGGTTTCCAGACCGTCGATATCTTTGAGGAAGCCCGGTGCGCGAATCCCGGCGGCCCAGACTTTCAGGCTGGCCTTGATCACGTTGCCATCGGCGGTGATCAGGCTGTCGGCGGTCACTTCGCTGACCGCCGCATTGGTCATGACATTGACCCCGAGTTTCTCCAGGGTCTTGTGCACCGGGCCGCTGATGCGTTCCGGCAGGGCTGGCAGCACTCGCGGGCCGGCTTCGATCAGGGTGATGTGCATGTTCTCCGGTTTGATCCGGTCCAGACCATAAGCCGCCAGTTCATGCGCCGCGTTGTGCAGTTCTGCCGCCAGCTCGACACCCGTGGCGCCGGCACCGACGATGGCCACGCTGATCTGCTCGACCACATCGGTCTGTCCGGCGTGCGCGCGCAGATAGTGGTTGAGCAACTGCTGGTGGAAACGCTCGGCCTGTTTGCGGGTGTCGAGGAACAGGCAGTGCTGCGCCGCGCCCTGGGTGCCGAAATCGTTGGTGGTGCTGCCGACGCTGATCACCAGCGAGTCGTAAGGCACTTCACGCGCCGGTACCAGTTCCACGCCGTTCTCGTCGTAGGTGGCGGCCAGCTGGATTTTCTTCTGCGCCCGATCAAGCCCGCTCATGCGCCCCAGCTGGAACTCGAAGTGGTTCCATTTCGCCTGGGCAACATAGTTGAGTTCGTCTTCGGAAGAGTTCAGCGATCCGGCGGCCACTTCGTGCAGCAGGGGTTTCCAGATGTGCGTCAGGTTCGCGTCGACCAGCATCACGCTGGCCGTGCCGCGCTTGCCCAGAGTCTTACCCAGACGGGTAGCCAGCTCCAGACCGCCGGCGCCGCCGCCGACAATGACAATACGATGGGACATAGGGATAACTCGCAAGGTTTTTAAAGGAAATCGGTGCGGTTACCCGAGCGAGCGCCAGGCAGCTCATAGCGTCAGGTAACTGATAAGTCGGCTCAGCAAGCCCAGACCAATGGTCACTGCCAGCACCAGCACCAGGAGCATCCACGGCCGGAAAGGCCGGCGCTCGACACGGTGTTGGGACAACTGCAGGTACTCTTCGACATGCTTCTGGTCTTCGGGGTTCAGGCGGCTGGTCATAAAGGCCTCGTCAGGTAGACGTTGCTGAAGGTGGAGACGCTACAGCGGTTTTTATCCCGGGTTGAACGCAGCATAGCCACTGGCCGGAACCGGTTCGACCGAAACACCGTCGTCGAGGCGGATGATCCCGCTTTGTAACACCCGAGCGGTAATTCCGCCATGCCCGCGCACCGCTTGAAAGGTGCCGGGGCCGAGGTTGTTTTGCAGGCGCGCGCAGGGCTGACACCAGCCAGTGGTCTCGAATATTGCCTGACCGATGCGAAAGCGCCGACCCTTGAGACTAAACAGATTGATACCGCTGATGACCAGATTGCGCCGCAGGTCTTCAGGCTTGACCGGATGATCCTCTGACCGGCCCATCAACGCGCTGATCACGGCCAGGTGTTCGAACTGGATCAACGTCACCTGCCGCGCGTTGCGCACCCCCGGGCGGGCGTGATCGCCAGTCAGTCCGGCCTCCAGTCGTGCTTCCACCGCGTCGAGTTCGATCATTGGCCCGCGAGACTCGGGGCGCACGCCGATCCAGCGCACGCGTCCGGTCTGCGGGACGTCGGCAATCAACTGCTGCAGCGGCGTCACAGGCTGATTCCGACATCGAAGACGATGCTGCGACCGAGGTTGCTGCGCAGGAAATCCGGTGCATCAGGATGCGCGAACAGCACCCGGGCGAAGGTCGGCCCGACCAGCGACAGCGAGCGCCAGCCCTGACGCAGGTATTCGGTCGGCGGTGGAAAGTGGCTGTTGAGGTCCAGCACTTCGCGCTTGAGGCTGGCGAAGGCGATGATGTCCAGTTCGCCCAGATCCATGCCGCGTTCCTTGTAGTTGTGCGCTTTTTTGCGCAAGGTCGGCGCCAGCCGCAGCAAGAATTCATTGGCCGGGATCCGCCGTGGCTTGGCTTCACGGCGCACCAGTTGGCTGAGGGAAAATGCACTGCGGCGGCGTTGCAGTTCGTCGCGCCATTCGTCGTTGAGTCGGCGGCCTTCGTCGAGCACGAAAAACACTTCGAAATTGGCATCGCGAAACAGCACGTCCGGCGGCTCGCCAGCAGGGGCAAACTCATCGGCGCGGTAAGGAATGTTCAAGCCTTGCAGCAGGCGCTGGCAGACCCAACGCTCACGCTCCCATTTGCGGGCATTGGACAGGAACGCGTTGGCTTGCTCGGCCGCGATGGTGAGCAGGCGTAAATAATCTGAGTCATCCATAAGCCCAAGCTTAGCGTTCAATTGCGACAAGCTGAAAGCACCACGCGGCAATGTGTGTCAGTGGGCGGTTGCAATGGGCGGTGTAGACTGAGGAAAACCGTCCATTAATGCCAAATCGAGGGGATGAACGTGAAATTTCGCTGGCTGCTGGTGTTGGCTGTGATTCCGCTGTGGGCCCAGGCGCTGGAAATCGGTGAGCGGCTGGCGCCCTGGACGTTGCTGGATCAATACGATCAGCCGTTCACCCTCGATAACCGCACCACGACGCTGCTGGTGGCGCGCGACATGGACGGCGCCAAGCTGATCAAGCAGGCGTTGAAAGACCAGCCAGAAGGCTATCTGGAGGCGCGCCACGCCGTGTTCGTCGCTGACATCCAGCGCATGCCGGCGCTGATCGCGAAGATGTTCGCGGTTCCGGCGATGCGTGACTACAGCTATCGGGTCATGCTTGATCGTGAAGGCAGGGTGGCGTCGCGTTATCCCGGCGCCGAAGGCTCGGTGCTGTGGCTGCAACTCAAGGACGGCCGACTGCTCGAGCAACATGAGTACACCGACGCGGCCCAACTGCACGAGGCACTGGAGAAGGCCCGCCCATGATCGGCGCCGAGTTGCTGTCATCGCAAAGCCTGACGGTCGGCTGGCTGATCTATCTGCCGGTGCTTATCTGGGCGATCTGTCGTGCGCCGTGGGTCGAGTTGTTCAGCGACAGTCGCCGTCAGCACCTGCTGTTCGGCACCGTGTTCGCCGTGTTTTTGCTGTGGATGGTGCGCAGGGATTTCGACACCGGGGTTTCTTATCACTTCATCGGCATGACCGCCGTGACACTTTTGCTGGACTGGCCGCTGGCGATTGTCGGCGGGCTGGTGGCGCAGATGGGGTTGGTGTTGCTCGGGCGTCAGGATCTGCTGGCGGTCGGGGTCAACGGTACGTTGCTGATCCTGTTGCCGGTGTTGATCACTGAGTGCGTGGCGATCATCGTCGAGCGTGCCCAGCCGCGAAATCCGTTCGTGTATATCTTCTGTTCCGGATTCTTTGCTGCGGCGTTGTCGGCCTTGTTGTGCCTGACGTTGAGCCTGGGCCTGCTGTGGTACGACGGCCTGTTTGCCATGCCGGAATGGCTGGAAGACTTCATCGGCTACCTGTGGCTGCTGATTTTCCCCGAAGCGTTCATCAACGGCATGGTGATCAGCGCGCTGGTGGTGTTCAGTCCCGAGTGGCTGGAGACCTTCAACCGCACCCGCTACCTTTCGGCGCCGTGGAAGGACGACGATCCCAAGTCTTGATCCACATCAAATCCGTCACCCTCGCGGCATTTCATGCTCAATCAAATCCCTTCAGGAGCAGCGGCATGAGTGTTTACGAGTGGGCGAGGCAGGAAACGCGGCAGAGTCTGGAGATGGCGCTGGAGGTCGGTTTCGATCCGGGCCTGAGTTTGCGCGCCTTGCTCAGCGCGGTGGTGCAGCAGAGCAAGACGGTGCGCAACGCCGAAGACCTGGCCGATGAATTGCGCTTTCTCGCGGAAAACCTCGACGACGATCAGGACTACGGCTTCATGCGGCCTTGATCGCGATCAGTGACGCGGGTCGAAATCGCCGGAGAACATTTCGTCTTCGGCATCCGGAGCGACCGGAATCTTGTGCTCTTCGGACGCCCAGGCGCCGAGGTCGATCAGCTTGCAGCGATCGGAGCAGAACGGGCGGAATTTGTTCTCTGGGGTGAATTCCACGGGGGCGCCGCAGGTTGGGCAGTCAACGGTTGGGATCGGGCTCATGCTTGGCCTCCGGATAAAGTCAGGTAAAAGTGATGCAGACGCTCGACTTCGCTGTGCAGCCAGGCGAGGTCGCGGTCGTTGACCACCACATCGTCGGCACGGCTCACGCGGTCTTCGCGGCTCGACTGGGCCTTGAGGATCGCCTGGACCTGCTGCTCGCTGGTCTGGTCGCGCTGCAAGGTGCGCTCGATCTGCAATTGTTGCGGGGCGTCGATCACCAGGATGCGCTGGGTCATCGCGTATTGCCCGGACTCGATCAGCAGCGGTGACACCAGAATCGCATAAGGCGATTTTGCCAGCGCCAGATGGTGAGCGATTTCCTCGGCGATCAACGGATGCAGCAGGGCTTCGAGCCAGCGGCGTTCTTCCGGCACTTCAAAGATCAACTTGCGCAGGGCCGCACGGTCCAGCGTGCCATCGGCTTGCAGGACGCTCGGCCCGAAGTGTTCGGCAATCTTCGCCAGCGCCGGACGCCCCGGCTCGACCACCCAGCGCGCTGCGTGATCGGCGTCGACCACATGGATCCCGAGATCGATGAAGTGCTGGGCCGCAGCGCTTTTGCCGCTGCCGATGCCGCCGGTCAGGCCGAGAATCCAGGGTTTTTCCACAGGGGTATTCATTTCAAACCGACAAACTGCCAATAGAAGTCGGTTATTTGACCACCCCAGAGCAAGGCAATCCAGCCGGCAATTGCCAGATACGGGCCGAAGGGCATCGGCGTCGAGGTTTTCTGTTCACGCAGCCGCAGCAGAATCACCCCGACAATCGCTCCCACCAGCGACGACAGCAGAATTGTCAGCGGCAGAATCTGCCAGCCGCCCCAGGCCCCGAGCAGCGCCAGCAGCTTGAAATCGCCGTGGCCGATGCCGTCCTTGCCGGTCAGCAGCTTGAACAGCCAGAACACCGACCACAGCGCCATGTAGCCGGCCACCGCGCCCCACAGCGCGGCGTGTAGCGAGACGAACAGCCCGAAGCTGTTGACGATCAACCCCAGCCACAACAACGGCAACACCAGCACATCGGGCAGCAACTGATGTTCGGTGTCGATCAGGCTCATCGCCAGAAGGCCCCAGGTGAGGACGATCAACAAGGCGGCCGGCCAGCCGAACCCCAGATGCCAGGCGACGAATGCCGAGAGCAGGCCGCAAGCCAGTTCGGTCAGGGGATAACGTTTGCTGATCGGGGCGGTACACGCCGAACAGCGTCCGCGCAGCAACAGGTAGCTGAGCAGCGGAATGTTTTCCCACGGCCGAATCCGGTGGCCGCAGTGCGGACACTGGGAGTGCGGCAGCATCAGGTTGTAGGTCGGCAGTGGCGTTTCGCTCGGCAGGCCGAGGACGTCCTGCGCCTGCTGGCGCCAATCGCGCTCGAGCATTTTCGGCAGACGCCAGACCAGCACGTTGAGGAAACTGCCCACCACCAGGCCCAGCAGCAGGGCGGTGCACACAAAGGCCAGCGGATACAGACTGAAGAGTTGGTCGATAGGCATGTCAGATCGCTGAGCCGAGCTGGAAAATCGGCAGGTACATGGCCACGACCAGCCCGCCGACGATGACCCCGAGCACCACCATGATGAACGGCTCCATCAGGCTGGTGAGGTTGTCGACCATGTTATCCACTTCGTCCTCATAAAAACCGGCGACCTTGTCGAGCATGTCATCCAGCGCGCCCGACTCCTCACCGATCGCGGTCATCTGTACCGCCATGTTCGGGAACACCCCGGTGCTGCGCATGGAAAAATTCAGCTGCATGCCGGTGGCGACGTCCTGGCGGATACGCAGCACTGCACGTTTGAACACCACGTTGCCGGTAGCGCCGGCTACCGAATCCAGTGCCTCCACCAGCGGTACGCCAGCGGCGAAGGTGGTCGACAAGGTGCGGGCAAATCGCGCCACCGCCGATTTGTACATCAGCGTGCCCACCAGCGGCAGCTTCAGCAGCCAGGTGTCCTTGCGGTCGCGCAATGCCTGGGATGTCTTCAGCGCATGACGGATGCCGAACACTGCTGCAATCAGGGCGCCGAGCACCGCCCACCACCATTGCTGCATGAACTCGGAGATGCTGATCACCATCAGCGTGAAGGCCGGCAGTTCAGCGCCGAAACCGGAAAATACCGCCTGAAACTGCGGCACCACTTTCACCAGCAAAATCCCCGTGACCACCATCGCCACCAGCACCACGGCTGTGGGGTAGGTCATGGCTTTCTTGATCTTGGCCTTGAGCGCTTCGCTTTTTTCCTTATAGGTTGCGACTCGTTCGAGCAACGTATCGAGTGCACCGGATTGCTCGCCGGCATCCACCAGGTTGCAATACAGCTCATCGAAATACTGCGGCTTCTTGCGCAGGGCGGCGGCGAAGCTGTTGCCGGCTGCCACCTCTTGCTTCACTTCGTCCACCAGTTTGCGCATCGCCGGGTTGTCGAAGCCTTCGCCAATGATGTCGAACGACTGCAACAACGGCACGCCAGCCTTCATCATGGTTGCCATCTGCCGGGTGAACAGGGCGATGTCCTGGGCCTTGATGCGTTTGCCGAGGCTGAGCAAGGAGGTGGATTTCTTGCGCACCTTGCCCGGGTTGATGCCTTGTTTGCGCAGCTGGGCCTTGATCAGCGCAGGGTTCTGCCCGCTCAACTCGCCCGTGACCTTGCTGCCTTTGCGATCCGTGCCTTCCCAGGCGTAAATGCTGATTTTCGCTGCCTTGACCGCCATGTTCAGTCCTTGGTGACCCGGTTGATTTCTTCCAGGCTGGTGATGCCTTGCATGGCCTTGTGCAGGCCCGAGGTGCGCAGGTCGTCGAAGCCGTCGCGACGCATCTGGCTGTCGATTTCCAGCGAGTTGCCTTCGGCCATGATCAGCCGCTGCAGCTCGGAGGTGTTTTTCACCACTTCATAAATCCCCACGCGTCCCTTGTAGCCGCCGTTGCAGTGATCGCAACCGACCGGCTCGTAGATCGTGAAATTGCCGATCTGTTCCGGAGGGAAACCTTCCTTGATCAGCGTTTCGCGGGGGATTTCGATCGGTTTCTTGCAGTGGTTGCACAGCTTGCGCGCCAGGCGCTGAGCGATGATCAGGCTTACCGAGGTGGCGATGTTGAACCCGGGAATGCCCATGTTGTGCAGGCGGGTCAGGGTTTCGGCGGCACTGTTGGTGTGCAGCGTGGACAGCACCAGGTGGCCGGTCTGTGCGGCCTTGATCGCGATCTCGGCAGTTTCCAGGTCGCGGATTTCGCCGACCATGATCACGTCCGGGTCCTGCCGCAGAAACGAACGCAGGGCCTGGGCAAAATCCAGACCCTGTTTCGGATTGACGTTGACCTGGTTGATGCCTTCCATGTTGATTTCCACCGGGTCTTCGGCGGTGGAAATGTTGATGTCGACGGTATTGAGAATATTCAGGCCGGTGTACAGCGACACGGTTTTCCCCGAGCCGGTCGGCCCGGTCACCAGAATCATGCCCTGCGGCTGCTTGAGCGCCGCCATGTACAGGTCTTTCTGCGCCGGTTCGTAACCCAATGCATCGATGCCGATCTGCGCGCTGGACGGATCGAGGATCCGGATCACCACTTTTTCGCCCCACAGCGTCGGCAGGGTGTTGACCCGAAAGTCGATCGACTTGGTCTTCGACAGGCGCATCTTGATCCGCCCGTCCTGGGGTTTGCGGCGTTCCGAGATATCCAGGCTGGCCATGACCTTCAGGCGTGCGGCGATTCGCCCGGCCAGTTGAATCGGCGGTTTGGCCACCTCGCGCAGGATGCCGTCGGTGCGCACCCGCACCCGGAAGTTTTTCTCGTAGGGTTCGAAGTGCAGGTCGGAGGAGCCACTCTTGATCGCATCGAGCAGCATCTTGTGCACGAAGCGCACGACCGGCGCGTCATCGGCGTCGAGCCCGCCGATGGCGTCCTGGCGGCTGTCGTCGACGGACTCGACATCCATGCCGTCGAGATCGACGTCGGCCATGTCTTCGAGTCCGCTGGCGTGGGTGTCGAAGAACTTCTCGATGGCCTCGGTGAGCTTGTCGTCCTCCACCAGAATGGCTTCGGTGCTCAGCCCGGTGCTGAACTGAATGTCATTGATCGCCTGATGATTGCTCGGGTCGGAAATGCCCACGAACAGTTTGTTGCCACGGCGCCACAAGGGCAGGGCGTGGTGCTGGCGCACCAGTTTTTCACTGACCAGGCCTTTGGGCTGGGTTTCCTTGTCCAGGCAATTGAGGTCCATGAAGGCCATGCCGAAATGCTCGGAAGCGATCTCGGCCACCTGTGAGCTCTTCACCAGTTTGTTCTGCACCAGGTAGCTGACCAGCGACAACCGATTGCGCTGCGCCTGTTGCCAGGCCTGCTGGGCGCTTTTTTCCGTGAGCAGTTCGGCCTGTACCAACTGCTTGGCCAGACCGCTCAGAGCGATGTCATTCATGGGAATTCCGGAAGCTGACAGTTCATGACTTATAGCCTAGTCAAGTGACAGCGCCAAACACCCCCGGTGCAGGTGACAAAAAGTGTCAGATAGTGCGGTTACAGGTTGTAGGAAAGCGCGATATCGCGCGTTTATGCCCAGCGCACGGGGTCTGCAGGCGGTTGGCATGGCCTGTGCTGAGCTCTTTGCAGATCATGAGATTCCGACTCATGCATGGAGAGCCTGTCTATGAACAAACAAAAAGGTTTCACTCTGATCGAGCTGCTGATCGTGGTGGCGATCATCGGCATTCTGGCGACCATCGCCCTGCCGCAATACTCCAAATACCAGGCCCGTTCGAAAGTGACAGCAGGTCTGGCAGAAATCAGCGCGCTCAAAGTGCCGTTTGAAGACACCATCAATCAAGGTACGGATCCGACGTTGACACTGGTGGCGGGCGGCGCTTCCGCAACCACGTCGAACTGCACACTCGCGGCCTCTGGAACGGCCTCGACCGGTGCCGGCTCCATCACGTGCACACTGGTGAACGCTCCTGGGCCGGTGTTGGGTAAAACAATCACGCTGACCCGTTCAGGGGCTGCAACGGGCGCCACCTCGGGTGTGTGGACCTGCGCAACGACCGTCAACCCTGACTACTCGCCAAAAGGTTGCACCGCCAGCGGCACTTGATGCGACAGCGCGAATGGCAAATGCCCCGACTTTCGGGGCATTTTCATTTCCAGAGCAGAAAAAAAGCTTTAATAATTTCAGCCAGTTAGGAACTTTCCAGAAAACCGCAAGTTGCATGTCGATAATGCGCGGGTCATGCAAATTGCATGATTCCGAAAATTTATCTAATTGGTAACTAGTTGATTTATAAGGGTTTATTGTCTTTGGAAAAGTTGGCACAGCGTTCGCAATATACCCAGTAACCCTGCTGACAAGACAACCAGCAGACTTTCCAGAAAAACAGGAGTTACTCGTATGAAGAAGTTCGCTATCACTGCCGCTGCTGCTACCGCGCTGACCCTGACCATGGCTTCCGGTGCCTTTGCACAATCCACCCAGGCTACTCAGGCTCCAATGACTCTGGCTGCTGGTGAAATGACCAAGGCTAAAGAAGCTACTTCCGATACCTGGATCACTACCAAAGTCAAAAGCGACCTGGTAACCGAAAAAGGCATTCCTGGTACCGACATCAAAGTCGAAACCAACAAAGGTGTGGTTTCCCTGTCTTCTGACGTCGCTGTCACCGAAGCTCAGAAAACCACCGCTGTGAACATCACCAAGAAAATCAAAGGCGTCAAAGCGGTCTCCGCTGACGGCCTGAAAGCCGAGTAAGGCATGACTTCTCGCCTGGACCGGGAGAAGACGCGACAGACGGGCCGAGCAATACGTCTGCCGCAACTTTAGAGTTCATGCGAACGGTCACACGGATGTGACCATTACGGGCCCCGGCACTTGTGTCGGGGCCTGTTCTATTTGCTAGAAGCAAAAGATCGCAGCCTCCGGCAGCGCCTACAGGGAATGCATTTCACTGTAGAAGCTGCCGGAGGCTGCGATCTTTTGATCTTTCAGTTACCGCGCTTGCTGTTGATCTGCCGCAGGCGATTGCCTTCAAAGCGCAGGTATTGATACATGCCGTTGCTCGGGCCGTAGGTCCATTCCTCGACCTGAAATTCTTCGCGGCGGTTGGCGCTGCGCTTGTAGCCGAGGACATCGCGGCTGACCGGTTCGCCACACTTCTGCAGCACTTCGCTGGCACGGTCGCCGAGACTGACCAGTTGGCTGCCACAACGCAGCGTGTCGGAGGCCAGCGCAGGGCTGCCGGCGAGCAGCAGCGTCAAAGCCACCCGCCATTTGCGGTTCATCATTCGGCGTCCAGATGCATTTGCGTCACGACCCGGCCATCGCTCTCAGCCTCGCCCAGATTGGCATCGATGAAGTACACCCGGTCGTCCGCCAATTGGCCTTTGTCGACGAGATAGTCCTTGATGCTGCTGGCGCGTTCCTGTCCCAACTGGCGCAGCAGAACATCGCTGGAACTCCAGAACTTGATCACGCCGTCACGCATTTTCGCCGTGCGTTCTTCCTTGCCCAGATCCTTCCATTCGGCCGGCGGCTGGGTTTTCAGACGCGTGCGGTAGATGCCTTCGAGCAACGGGCCTTTCTCGTTCTCCGGTACTTGCAGCAGGGAAGCCTGGGCCGGCACCTTGTCGCCACGGCGCTGGAGCATCTTGTAGTAATTGTACTGGTATTCGCGTTCCAGACGCTGTTCGGCCAGCAGCGGCCCGTCGCTGCTTTGCGCGGCGGTGCCTTCGATCTCCAGGCGCAGGGCCGGACGTTCCTTGAGCGCCTGGGACAGTTTGTCCAGCGCTGATTCGGCGTCTTTGCTCAGATCGCTCGACCCGGGTGCAAAGGACACGGTGCCGAGGTCTTGGGAACCGCCGCCACTGACCAGTCCGCCAATCAGCTTGAACGGCGCGGCAGCGGCTTTGACGATCAGATTGCGCAGGGTCTGCCAGACAATCGGCATTACGCTGAATTGCGGGTTGTTGAGGTCGCCGGTGACCGGCAGTTCGATGGAAATCTTGCCATCGACGTCCTTGAGCAGGGCAATCGCCAGTTTCAACGGCAGGCTCACGGCATCCGGGCTGTCGACTTTCTCGCCGAGTTGCAGCTGCTCGACCACCACTTTGTTTTCAGCCTTCAACTGGCCCTTGGTGATCAGGTAGTGCAGGTCGAGATTGAGCCGGCCCTTGCGGATGCGGTAGCCGGCGAATTTGCCGGAATACGGGGTGAGCGTGGTCAGTTCGACGCGTTTGAAACTGGTAGCGATATCGAGGCTGGCCATCGGGTCGAACGGATTCACCGCACCTTTGATGGTCACCGGCGCATAGCGGTCGACCTTGCCCTTGACGTCGACGCTGGCCGGTTTCGCCTGACGGCTGTCGATGGTGCCGATCTGGCCGTTGAGTTGCTGGATTGCCGTGGCGAAGTTCGGGGTCAGGCTGAAGTCGGCGAAGTTGGCCGAGCCGTCATTGATCGCGATACCGCCAATGTGAATGCCCAGCGGTTTCGAGTGATTGGCGGGTTTGGCCGCTGCCGTTTTCGCCCCGGAATCGGCAGGTTGCGGGATCAGCAAATCATCAATGTTGGTGGTGCGGTCATCGTTGATCATGAACCGCACGTACGGCTGGAACAGGTTGACCTTGTCGATCGACACACTGTCACCGTGTTGATAGTTGATGCCTTCAACCACCACTTGCTGCCATTTGAGGAAGTCGCGGGTTTTCAGGGTGTCGAGGGTGTGCAGTTGATCGATCTGCGCGCGCCCGGTAACGCTGAGTGCCAGTGGCTCGGTGCTCTTGAGGTTGACCTTGAGGTCACTGCCGAGCATGCCGCTGCGCAGTTCCAGGCGAATGAACGGATTGATGTAGGACTGCGCGACACGCAAGTCGATGTCCTGGGTCTTCACGTTGAGCTGGGCGGTAACCGGTGCGAGGTTGACCACGCCGTCGGCGTTGATCTTGCCTTGTTTGCCCAGACCGCTGTCGAGCCTGACCTTGAAAGGCGAACCGTTGAGGCTGTCAAAATCCTGCAGGTCGATATTCAGCGGCGTCACATCCAGCGCCACCGGCGGGTTGGCCGAACGGTCGGCGAGATGCACGATGTAGTTGCGCAACTGCACATCCTTGAGCAGCACCTGCCAGGGCTTGCTCGGCGCCGCCGGTTCTTTCGGCGAGTCGGCGGCGGCCGGAGTGGACTTGGGTTCGGCGGCGGCCTTGGCGGCAGGTTTTGACGGCTGACTGGCGAACAGTTTCTGCCAGTCGAGCTGGCCGTCGGCCTCGAGCGCGGCCCAGGTTTCCAGTTTGTTGCTGCGGATCTTGCCGACCACCACTTGCTGTTTGGCCAGGTCCAGCGAGGTTTCGCTGACATCGAGGCGTTCGAGTCTGGCCAGCGGACGTCCGTCCGGCGCCTTGATTGCGAACGGCGCAATATTCACCGCGACGTTGTTCAGCAGCAGTTCGGTTTGTTTCGACAGATTCAGTTTGTACTCGGTGCTGAGGTTGATCACACCGTCTTCGAGCACCAGCGGCAGCGCGTCACGCACATAGGGCCAGAAGGATTTCATCTTGCCGTCGGTGACTTTCAGGGTTCCTTCAGAGGTGAACGGGATCAGGCTGAAGTTGCCCTTCCAGTCGATCTGCCCACCGGCCGGGCCGGCAGCCACCAGGGTCATGTCGGCATTGTCTTCGGGCAGGGTGCTGAGGTTTTTCAGTTCGAAGTCGAGTTTGTCGTAAAGGAACTCGATGGGCTCGCTCGGCCGCGCGTCCTCGAAATGCACGTTGCCACCGGCCAGCTGAATGCGGTCGATGCGCAGCGGGAACGGTTTGGCATTCGGGTCGGCCGGGGTCGGCTCGCTGGCGGGAATCTTGAACAGGCCGAGCAGATTGAGCTGGCCGTCCTTGGCGAAGAGAATTTCGGTCTTGGGCTTGTCCAGCTCGATATCGGCCAGGTGCAGTGCTTTGGTCCACAGGCTGTCGAGTTGCAGGTTGGCGTACAGCCGCTCGAAGCCGACCTGCTCCTTGCCCGGCTCACCGACGACCAGGCCCCACAGGGTGACTTCAAGGCTGAACGGATTGAGCTCGATGCGCTGAATATGCGCTGGCACCGTGGCGTAGTTCGCCAGTTGCTGGTTGGCAATGCGCAGGGCAATGCCCGGCAAAATCAGAAACCCCAGCAGGCTGTAGAGGGCCAGAGCAGTCAACAAGGCGCCAATCGCGCGAATCAATCCTTTGGGCATGTGCGGCTTCATCTGTCTGAATCGGAGTGCCTTGGAGTATGGCACGCGATTCTGGTTCCGAAGTACATCGTGGGGGGCAGGATTGTTCAGATTCTTCTGTAGGACCAAGACACTGTGGGAGCGAGCTTGCTCGCGAAGGCGGCGGATCAGTCGAGAAATATGCTGACTGACGCGCCGCCTTCGCGAGCAAGCTCGCTCCCACATTGGATGGTTGCCAGTCCCGCAGGGGGGTTACAGCTGCAGGATCAGGGTCTTCAGCGGTGGCTGTTGATCCAGCGACGGGAAGTCGGCGCCCGGGGTCATCACGCTCCAGTCGCGGACCGGTCGCCCGGCCTTCTCGGCACAACGCAGCACCTGTTCACGCCAGTCGTCCATGCTGACTTTCGCCAGGTTGTTGCAGCAGATCAGCACGCCGTTGTCGGCGGTGGTCAGCAGCGCCGGTTTGAGCAGGCTTTGATAGTCGCGCAGCAGGTCGACGGTGCCGAATGCGCTCTTGGCCCAGGCCGGAGGATCGAGCAGCACCAGATCGTATTGGCGCTGTTCGAGGCGCTGGTAGCTCGGCAGTTTCTGCCCGCGCCGCTGGCTGATCGGCAGCCCGGCGAGCTGACGGATCGCCGGGAAATAATCGGACTGGATAAATTGCATCTCGGGCAATTGCGGGTTGAGCAGGCCGTTCTCACGGCCGACCGCCAGATTGCCTTCGGCGAAATCCAGATTGCACACCTCGCGCGCACCACCGGCAGCGGCACTCAGGCCGACGCCACAGGTGTAGGCAAAGAGGTTGAGCACGCTTTTACCCTTGGCGTGATCCTTCACCCAGCCGCGAGTGTTGCGCAGGTCGAGGAACAGCAGCGGATCCTGGCCGGCATGCCGCCCGCGCACGCGGTAGTTCAGGCCCCATTCGTGACCGACCAGATCCGCCAGCGCGGCGTCATCGGCTTTGTAGACATTGTCTTCGCGGTCGATCCGCGAGTTGCCGCGGGAGCGGTCGTTGTAGACCAGCAGGGTGTCAAACCCCAGGGTCTGGTTGACCATGGCGTGCAGTTGCAGCAGGTCGTCACGCTCCAGCGTCTGGTGAAAGCTCTGCACCAGCAGTTGCGGACCATAGCGGTCGACGGTCAGGCCGCCGGTGCCTTCCTGGCTGCCGTGGAACAGCCGATAGCAATCGGTACCCTGGTTGTGCAGCTCAGCGAGCAGATCCTGGCGTTTATCGAGGGCGGCGCGCAGCGCCTGATTCAAGGAAGACATGCGTGCGCCTTGCTGGTGAGAATGGGGGCGCGGGAGTTTAGCAGCTTGGCGGGCAATCGAGTTGTGCCCTTCGCGAGCAGGCCGCTCCCACACAGGATCTATGCTGCAAATCAATCTCCTGTGGGAGCGAGCCTGCTCGCGAAGCTTTCAGGTCAGCAAACCCATCCGACGTTTGGCCCGCTGCACCGAACCATTGCGCATCGCCCAGCGCAGCATCGGTGCGCTGCGCTTGACGCTGGCGCGGATCAGCTGGCGTTGCAGCGGATTCTGCCGTATGCCGAACATGGCGCTGGCCCAGTCCGGCAGCAAGTCGATGCCGGCCTTCATCATCAGGTCGCCAAAAGGTCGGGCCAGCACGCTTGGGGCCGGGGCGTCGAGCAGCAGGCGCAGGACTTCGCGGCTGCGCTCATCACAGAGCAGTTGCGGGCGCAGGCGTTGTAGATAGTCGGCCACGGCCTGTCGCGATTTCGGCACCTCCCGCGCACCGAGGCGCTCGGCGACCACGGCGATTTCTGCGTAGTAGCGATCCTGATCCGCCCCCGACAATTGCGGGTTGCGGTAACGCAGATGCGCGGCAAGAAAGTGACTGACCTCGGCTACGTGCACCCAGGTCAGCAGGTCCGGATCGCTGGCCGCATACGGTCGGCCGTCCGGCGCGATACCGACCACTTGCAGGTGAATGGTGCGCACTTTGTCAATCAGCCATTCGGCGTCGCGGCGCGAGCCGAACGTGGTGCCGGAAACAAATTGACTGGTGCGGCGCAAACGCCCGAGCATGTCCTGACGAAAATTCGAATGATCCCAGACCCCGGCCAGCGCCAGCGGATGCAGCGCTTGCAGCAACAATGCGCTGATGCCGCCGATCAGCATGCTGCTGAAATCGCCGTGCACTTGCCAACTGATCGAGTCCGGCCCGAACAGCCCGGGATCGCCCTTGGGGTTTTCCAGATCGAGCTGACCGAGGGACAGCCCGGTCAGGCTCATGAGTTGGTTTTCGATACGGCTGCGGATGAATTCCATGACAACTCATAGATGATGAACGGGCGCGGCCGGGTGACCGCGCCACGGATGTTACTGATTGAGGCGCTTGTCGATCAAACCTTGCACCACGCTCGGATCGGCCAGGGTCGAGGTGTCACCGAGGCTGTCGAGTTCGTTGCAGGCGATCTTGCGCAAGATGCGCCGCATGATCTTGCCCGAGCGGGTTTTCGGCAAGGCCGGCGCCCACTGGATCAGGTCCGGTTTGGCGAAGCTGCCGATTTCCTTGCTGACGTGGGCCAGCAGTTCTTTCTTCAGCTCATCGCTCGGCTCGAAGCCGTTCATGGGGGTGACGAAGGCGTAGATGCCCTGGCCTTTGACGTCGTGCGGGTAACCGACCACAGCGGCTTCGGCGATGCTGTCGTGCAGCACCAGCGCACTTTCGACTTCGGCGGTGCCGATGCGGTGGCCGGAGACGTTGATCACATCGTCGATGCGCCCGGTGATCCAGTAGTCGCCGTCCTCGTCGCGGCGTGCGCCGTCGCCGGTGAAGTAATAGCCGGGGTAGGGCTTGAAGTAGGTGTCGACCATTCGTTGCGGGTCGCCGTAGACGCTGCGGATCTGCGCCGGCCAACTCGACTTGATCGCCAGCACGCCGCTGCCGGCGCCTTTGATTTCCTTGCCGTGTTCATCGAGCAGCACCGGTTGCACGCCGAACATCGGCTGTGTGGCGCAACCCGGTTTGATCCGCTGGGCACTCACCAACGGGCTGAGCATGATGCCGCCGGTTTCGGTCTGCCACCAGGTATCGACAATCGGGCAGCGCTGTTCACCGACCACGTTGAAGTACCATTCCCACGCCTCCGGGTTGATCGGCTCACCGACACTGCCGAGCAATCTGAGGCTTTGGCGCGACGTTTCCTGCAATGGCCCGGCACCTTCGCGCATCAACGCGCGCAGGGCAGTCGGCGCGGTGTAGAAGATGTTGACGTGGTGTTTGTCGATCACCTGCCAGAAGCGTGAAGTGCTCGGGTAGCTCGGCACGCCTTCGAAGATCAGTGTGGTCGCGCCGTTGGCCAGCGGGCCGTAGACGATGTAGCTGTGGCCGGTGACCCAGCCGACGTCGGCGGTGCACCAGAACACTTCGCCCTCGCGGTAATCGAGCACGTACTTGAAGGTCATCGCCGCTTGCAGCAGGTAGCCGCCGGTGGTGTGCAGCACACCTTTGGGTTTGCCGGTGCTGCCGGAGGTGTAGAGGATGAACAGCGGATCTTCGGCGTCCATCGGCTCCGGCGGGCAGTCGTCGCTGACGTCACGCACGGCCTGGTGATACCAGAGGTCACGGCCCTCGACCCAATCGACCTTGCCTTGAGTGCGTTCGACCACGACGACGGTGCTGACGTCCGGGCAACTGCGCAGGGCCTTGTCGACGTTTTGCTTGAGCGGTACGAATTTGCCGCCGCGCACGCCTTCATCGGCGGTGATCACCGTGCGGCAGTCGGCGTCGAGGATACGGTCGCGCAAGGAGTCCGGGGAGAAGCCACCGAACACCACCGAGTGAATCGCGCCGATCCGCGCGCAGGCGAGCATCGCGTAGGCCGCCTCGGGGATCATCGGCATGTAGATGCACACCCGGTCGCCTTTTTTCACGCCACGGCTTTTCAGGACGTTGGCCAGGCGGCAGACGTGGTGGTGGAGTTTTTTGTAAGTGATCTGCGCCGATTCGGCAGGGTCGTCGCCTTCCCAGAGAATCACGGTCTGCTCGCCGCGCTGTGCGAGGTGGCGGTCGATGCAGTTGTAGCTGACGTTTAGTTGGCCGCCGGCAAACCAGGCCGCTTCACCGGTTTTCAGGTCGTAGCGCTGAACGGTCTGCCACGGTGTGCTCCAGTCGAGGAAGCGCGTGGCCTGTTCGGCCCAGAAGTTGCTGGGGTGTTCAATCGATTCGCGGTACAGGCGCTTGTAGTCGTCCTGACTCAACTGCGCAGCCCGGCGGACGGCATCGGCTTTGGGGAACGTGCTGATATCGAACATGACGGTTCCTTATTCTTGTTGTGCGACAGGAATAAAGATGCGCCGAGCGGCCTGGAGGTTCAAGTCATCCCTGAAACAACTGTGGGAGCGAGCCTGCTCGCGAATGCGCTGTATCAGCCACAAAGATGCTGAATGACACACCGAATTCGCGAGCAGGCTCGCTCCCACATTGGAAATGGCTTGCCCACAGGATTTGTGGGCCAGCCGTTCACCTCACCCGCGGTGACGACCGCGGAAGTAGTTGATCAGGCCTTGGGTGGAAGCATCGTCAGCGCTGGTTTCATCGCTGCCGACCAGACGGTTGTAAACGCCTTTGCCCAATTCCTTGCCCAGTTCCACGCCCCATTGGTCGAAGGCGTTGATGCCCCAGACCACGCTCTGCACGAACACTTTGTGCTCGTACATGGCGACCAGCGCGCCGAGGCGACGCGGGCTGATGCGCTCGACCACAAGGGTGTTGCTCGGGCGGTTGCCCGGAATCACCTTGTGCGGCGCGAGTTTGCGCACTTGCTCTTCGCTCATGCCTTTTTCGCGCAGTTCGGCCTCGGCTTCCGACAGGGTTTTGCCGAGCATCAGCGCCTGGCTCTGCGACAGGCAGTTGGCGTACAGCCACTGATGGTGATCGGAGACCGGGTTGAAGCTGACGATCGGCACGATGAAGTCGGCCGGGATCAGTTGGGTGCCCTGGTGCAGCAACTGGTGGTACGCGTGTTGACCATTACAGCCGACGCCGCCCCAGATCACCGGGCCGGTATCGGTCGACACCGAGGTGCCGTCCTGACGCACGCTCTTGCCGTTGGATTCCATGTCCAGTTGTTGCAAGTGCTTGGTGATGTTGCGCAGGTAGTGGTCGTACGGCAGGATCGCGTGGCTTTGCGCGCCCCAGAAGTTGCCGTACCACACGCCGAGCAAGGCCAGCAGCACCGGCATGTTCTGTTCGAACGGTGCGCTCTGGAAATGCTGGTCCATGGTGAAGGCACCGGACAGCAGCTCCTTGAAATTGGACATGCCGATGGCCAGGGCAATCGGCAGACCGATGGCCGACCACAGCGAGTAACGACCGCCGACCCAGTCCCACATCGGGAAGATGTTTTCTTCGCGGATGCCGAACGCGACGGCCGCCGCGTTGTTGCTCGATACCGCGATGAAGTGGCGATACAGCTCGGCTTCCGAGCCGCCCTGCGCCAGATACCAGGCGCGGGCGGCCTGAGCGTTTTTCAGGGTCTCGAGGGTGTTGAAGGATTTCGACGAAACGATGAACAGCGTGGTTTCGGCGCGCAGCTTCTGCGTCAGCTCGTGGAACTCACTGCCGTCGATGTTCGCCAGGTAGTGGCAGCGCACGCCTTTCTGCGCATAGGACAGCAACGCTTCGGAAACCAGCTCAGGGCCGAGGAACGAGCCACCGATGCCGATGTTGACCACGTCAGTGATCGGCTTCTCGGTGTAACCACGCCACAGACCGTCGTGGATGCGGCCGACCAGATCGGTGATCTGGTTCAGCACCTTGTGCACTTCCGGCATCACGTTGACGCCATTGACCGACAGCTTGTCGCCCACCGGGCGGCGCAGGGCGGTATGCAGCGCCGGGCGGCCTTCGGAGGCGTTGACGATTTCGCCGTCGAACAGCGCTTTGATCGCGCCTTTCAGATCGACTTCATTGGCCAGGCCCACCAGCAGGTTGCGGGTCTCGGCGTTGATCAGGTTCTTCGAATAATCGAGAAACAGGCCGCAGCTGCTGAGCGTGAATTGATTAAAGCGCTGCGGATCGGCGTTGAAGGCCTCGCGCATGCTGAAATCCTGCATGGCTTGGCGGTGATCTTTCAACGCCTGCCAGGCAGGCAGAGCGGTAACGTCATGAGGAGTGCGGTAGTACGCCATCGCTGCGGTTTTCCTTTTTACTTGAACGGCCTTTTGAACACAGAACAGACCGATACGCCCTGGTTGGGCGAGGGTCAAATGCGTCGACACGATTTTTCAACGCAGGGCGAATACAGTAAACCTCGCGCTGCGATCTGTCTTGACTTCTTCTGACCTGTTCCCTGTACTTTTTTAACATCAAAACCGGGAACGGGCCGACCAACGGAAGGGGAGTGGCGCGTCGAAGCGGCTCAGGCGAGCTGAACCGGAATCGCGTTGCTGGTGTGGCTCAGCTCATTGCCCGGCGCCATGTACAGCATGCGCGGTTTGAAATTGACCAGTTCCGCTTCGCTGTAATGGGCGTAGGCGCAAATGATCACGCGGTCGCCGACTTTGGCTTTATGCGCGGCTGCGCCGTTCACAGAAATCATCCGCGAACCTTCTTCGCCACGAATCGCGTAGGTGGTGAAGCGCTCGCCATTGTCGACGTTGTAAATCTGGATCTGCTCGTATTCACGGATGCCGGACAAGTCCAGCCACTCGCCATCAATGGCGCAGGAACCTTCGTAATCGAGTACCGCATGAGTGACTTCGGCGCGGTGCAGCTTGGCCTTGAGCATGATGGCTTGCATGAGGGATTTCCCGGGTTGGAAACGAACGGCGGGCAGTGTGCCCGAAGGCTTTGGAGGCGGCAATATGGTCTGTGTGGACACCAGAAACCAATGTGGGAGCGAGCCTGCTCGCGAAAGCGTCGGAACAGTCGACATCGTTGTCAACTGACAGATCGCATTCGCGAGCAGGCTCGCTCCCACAGGGGTATTGCGCTGTTTTTTAAGCTGGGCTATCGAGATTCAGATGCAAGTTGTCGATCAACCGCGTGGTACCGAGGAACGCGGCTACCAGAATCACCAGATCGCGGTCTTCAGCCGTTGCCGGACGCAAGGTCAGGGCGTGGCGGATTTCCAGATAGTCCGGGCGCAGGCCGGCGGCCTCCAGCTGTTGCACTTGAGCGGCGATCAACGCCGGATAGTCGCGCTCGCCTTGCTTGATCGATTCGGCGATTGCGCTCAGGGTCCGATAAACCACCGGGGCCACCGCACGTTGATCTTCGCTGAGGAAACCGTTGCGCGACGACAGCGCCAGGCCGTCGGCGGCACGCACGGTCGGTTCGCCGATGATCTGGATCGGCATGTTCAAGTCATGCACCAGCGCGCGGATCACCGCCAGTTGCTGGAAGTCCTTCTGACCGAAGATCGCCAAGTCCGGCTGCACCATGTTGAACAGCTTGCTGACCACCGTCGCCACACCTTCGAAGTGCCCCGGACGGCTGGCGCCACACAGGCCTTCAGACAGTTGCGGCACGCTGACCCGGGTCTGCCCGGCCATGCCGTCGGGGTACATCTCTTCGACGGTCGGGGCGAACAGTAAATGGCAGCCGGCTTGCAGCAGCTTTTCCTGATCCGCCGCCAGGGTGCGCGGGTACTTGTCGAGGTCTTCGCCGGCGCCGAACTGCAGCGGGTTGACGAAAATGCTCGCGACCACGAAATCCACGCGCTGAGTGGCTTTGGTGATCAACGCAATGTGACCGCTGTGCAGGTTGCCCATGGTCGGCACGAAGCCGATGCGCTTGCCTTCACTGCGGGCGCGGGCCACGGCGGCACGCAGTTCGCGTACGGTTTTGACAGTGTTCATGCAGAGAATCCGTGTTCGATGCCTGGGAACGTAACGCCTTTGACTTCGTTGACGTAGGCCTTCAGGGCGGACTGGATGCTGTCCTGACCCTGCATGAAGTTTTTGACGAATTTCGGTACGCGACCCGTGATCGACAGGCCGAGCATGTCGTGCAGCACCAGAACCTGACCGTCGGTATCGCTACCGGCGCCAATCCCGATGACCGGAATCTTCACGGCCTGGCTGATTTCCGCCGCCAGTTCGCTCGGCACGCATTCGAGCAGCAGCATGGCGGCCCCAGCCTGTTCCAGCGAGATCGCATCGGCACGCATCTGTCGCGCCTGGTTCTCGTTGCGGCCCTGCACTTTATAGCCGCCAAGAATGTTCACCGCCTGTGGGGTCAGGCCCATGTGTGCGCAGACCGGTACACCGCGCTCGGCCAGCAGACGGATCGACTCCGCCAGCCACAATGCACCTTCAACCTTGATCATGTGCGCGCCGGCCTGCATCAGCGTGGCGCTGTTGGTCAGGGTTTGCTCGGTCGTGGCGTTGGCCATGAACGGCAGGTCAGCCAGGATCAGGGCGTCGGTGTTGCCGCGTTTGACGCAAGCGGTGTGATAGGCCATTTCTGCGATGGTCACCGGCAAGGTGCTGTCGTGCCCTTGCAGAACCATGCCGAGGGAGTCGCCCACCAGCAGCACTTCGACACCGGCCTCGTTGCAGGCGTGGGCGAAGGTCGCGTCATAGCAGGTCAGCATGGTGATCTTTTCACCTTTCTGCTTGAGGCTCTGGAGCGTGGTCAGGGTGATGGCTGGCATGTAAAAAATCCTCGTTCAGGCGCTCTGGAAACTACTGCGAGTAACGCGCGTGATTCTTCGTCTACTCAGGCGCACGGTCTTTTGTCGTGCTTATAAGGCCTGGATTGCGCCCGTATGTGCCGGGTTGGCGGCAGCGGGACGCCTATAGTCGTGAGGAGAACCTAGGAAGTCAATTGCGTGTGTTACCGCATTGTTACGAGGGGAGTGTTACCGGCGTTACTGATGCGATTCAGCGGCACGGCGGGGCTGATTGGGAGGTTTTTTGTCCGACAAAAAACGAACACGGAACATCGCTTTTGTGGCGAGGGGATTCATCCCCGATGGGCTGCGAAGCGGCCCTTAAATGGTAGTACGCATTAATCAGTCACACCGTATTAGCCGGTTTTGCGACTGCTGCGCAGCCAATCGGGGATGAATCCCCTCGCCACAGAGGCCCCATCCACAGGGGGAGATTTGCGTCAGGCGTGGGAGAGGCGTTCGAGGCCGACGAACGGGCAGGCGGCGAGCAGGTCAGCCAATGTGCGGCCATCGGCCAGGCGCAGATCCTTGGGGGCCAGTTCGGCCAGAGGATAGAGCACGAACGCACGCTCCTGAATCTGGTAGTGCGGGACTTTCAGGCGCGGCTCGTCGATCAGGCGATCACCGAACAACAGGATATCCAGATCCAGCGTACGCGGCCCCCAGCGCTCCAGGCGCTCCCGACCTTGATCGTTTTCGATGGTTTGCAGGGCATCAAGCAGGTCGAGCGGCGCGAGATCACTGTCGAGGGCAGCGACCGCGTTGGTGTAACGCGGTTGCCCCGGCAGCAGTGAATCGCTCTGGTAGAACGCCGAAACACCAGCAAGGGAAGTCTGCGGCAATTGCCCCAGCGCATTGAGCGCGCTGCGCAATTGTTCGGCCGGGTCAGCGAGGTTGCTGCCCAGACCGATGTAGATGCGTTCCATGCCTTATTCGCCCGTCGAGCTGGAAGCCCCGGCGCGCTTGCGCTTGGAGCCACTGCTGCGGCGACGTTTGCGTGGCGCACCGCTGGCGTCATCACCTTTGCCGCTGAGATCGCGGATCATGTCGCGACGTTCGCTGTCGTTGGCGTCCTGATAATCCGTCCACCATTCGCCCAGGCCGTCTGTTTCCTCGCCAGCGCTTTCACGCAGCAGCAGGAAGTCGTAACCGGCGCGGAAACGTGGATTGTCCAGCAGCAGGTCGGCGCGTTTGCCGCTGCGGCGTGGCAGACGTTCCTGCATGTCCCAGATTTCGCGGATCGGCATGGTGAAGCGCTTTGGAATGGCGATGCGCTGACATTGTTCGGCGATCAGCTCATGCGCGGCTTCCTGCATGGCCGGAATCGGCGGCATGCCACGCTCTTGCAGGCGCAATACGCGGGCCGGCAGGGCAGGCCACAGCAGGGCGGCAAACAGGAACGCCGGTGTGACCGGTTTGTTCTGTTTTATGCGCAGGTCGGTGTTGGTCAGCGCTTCGCTGATCAACGTGTGGGTGTATTCCGGGTTGTATTCCAGTGCGTCGGCACTGGCCGGGAACAGTGGGGCAAACAGTTGCAGATCGACCAGCATCTCGAAGGTGATCGCGCCGTGGCCGGAGAGGAACAGCTTGAGCACTTCCTCGAACAGACGAGCCGACGGGATCTCGCGCAGCATCGGCGCCAGGTCGCGGATCGGCTGCACGGTGTGCTTCTCGATGCCGAAATTCAGCTTGGCAGCGAAACGCACGGCCCGCAGCATGCGCACCGGATCTTCCTGGTAACGCTGCTTCGGATCGCCGATCAACCGGATCAGGTGATTGCGGATGTCGTGCACGCCGTTGGCGTAATCGAGAATGCGCTCACTGACCGGATCGTAATACAAAGCGTTGATGGTGAAGTCGCGGCGTTGCGCGTCTTCTTCCAGAGTGCCGTAGACGTTGTCGCGCAGAATCCGCCCGCTCTCGTTACGCGAAGACTGGTTGCTGTCTTCGTCGTCTTCATTGACCGGGTGATTGGCACGGAAGGTCGCGACTTCGATGATTTCGCGACCGAAATGGATATGCACCAGCTTGAAGCGGCGACCGATGATCCGCGCATTGCGGAATTCGGCTCGGACTTGCTCGGGGGTAGCGCTGGTGGCGACGTCGAAATCCTTGGGCGTGATGCCCAGGAGCATGTCTCGCACGCAACCGCCGACCAGATAGGCCTGGTAACCGGCGCCCTGCAAGCGTTCGACGATATTCACCGCATAGCGGCTGAATTGCCCCTTTTGCAGCGAATGTTGGCCGCTGTTGAGCACTTCAGGAGTGCTGCGGATGTGTTGCGTACGACGCACGGGTGTTCGGAATGACTGGAACAGCTTCTTCAGCATGGGATGCACTGTTTGAAGGAATGTTCGGCCATACCAAAGAATGACCGCATGATGGGCGCAGATTCTAGCATTTAGTCGGGGGATGGTGTAGGACGCAGCAGATTTGCGCTGCAAGCCGCAGGCTACAGGCATCGGGCAGGGTCGAAACGGAGGTTTTTGCCGAAAGACAGAAACTACAAGGGGAGCCGAAGCTCCCCAAGAAGTAGTTGCGTGCTCTTTTTATTATTGATTCGGGCTTCTTGTTTTTGTTGAGTGCCCTCGTCATGAAGCTTTTCCTTCATGACCCTCCCAATCGGGAGCCAAGAGCAAACGGATTGCTTTGGTCGCTGTGTTGCAGTGATCTTGCGATCCAACCAGTACAGGCTCTGTCTTAGGACAGTTTTTGTTGTTCTCGGCCTGGTCGTGGGGCTAGCCCCAAATACAACGCCTCTCCAAAAGAATCAGTTAGCTGCGCCTCTCGCCGTCTTGTTTTTATTGTGCGTGAGTCGATTCGTCTTATTTTTATTGTCTTGTGCATTGCTTGTTATTGTTCTTGTACCAAACATATAGCAGGTGCCGTGCCAACTTTTGCCAAGCCCAATAAAACAAGGGGTTAGGTCGATATAACGGTTTTCTCGGGGCGAAAAAAAGCCGGGGTTTCGTTACCGATAACCCCGGCTTCTGTTACGTGAAAAAGCTGAGGTAACAGTTTTTTCACGTCTTCAAGCGTTACCCGCACACTCGACAGGTAACGTTCAGCTCTCGCTGGTGACCCCGGTCTTGCGCCGTGGAATGCCCAGGCGCTGACGGCGTTCCCACAGGCACTTGCGGCTGACGCCCAGTTTGCGCGCCAGCTCGGTCTCGGTCATGTGGTCCTGATGCTCAAGAACGAAGTGCTGGAAGTAATCTTCCAGCGACAGGTCTTCGGTCGGCTCATGGCTGCTGTTGCTGGTGTTACCTGGGGTTTGCGCAGGCAAGCCGATGAACTCGTCGTCTTCCAGATCGCTCAACTCGATGTCGATGCCCAGTAGGTCGGCGGAGATTTCCGGGCTTTCGCTCAGGATCACCGCGCGCTCCACGGCATTTTCCAGCTCACGCACGTTACCCGGCCAGGAATAGTGCCGGATGGCTTGTTCGGCATCGGCGGCAAATTTCAGGTCGGTACGGTTGATGCGCGCACTCTGGCGGGCGAGAAACGCCGTCGCGATTTCGTTGACGTCGGCGCCACGTTCGCGCAACGCCGGCAGTTTCAGGGCAATCACGTGCAGGCGGTAATACAGGTCTTCACGGAACTGGCCGATTTTCGCCAGGCTCTTGAGGTCACGGTGGGTCGCGGCGATCAAACGCACATCGACCTTCTGCGACTGCACCGAACCCACGCGGCGAATCTCGCCTTCCTGCAGCACACGCAGCAGACGAGCCTGGGCTTCCAGCGGCAGTTCGCCGATCTCGTCGAGGAACAGCGTGCCGCCATCCGCCGCTTCCACCAGACCGGCGCGCCCGGCGCTGGCGCCAGTGAACGCACCTTTCTCGTGGCCGAACAGTTCGGACTCGATCAGGCTTTCCGGGATGGCCGCGCAGTTCACCGAAATCATCGGTGCCTTGGCACGCTTGGACAGGTTGTGCAGGGCGCGGGCCACCAGTTCTTTACCGGTGCCGGACTCGCCCTGGATCAGGACATTGGAATCGGTCGGCGCGACTTTGCGGATCTTGCTGTACAGGTCCTGCATCGGCGGGCACGAGCCGATGATGCCGATCTCGCCGTTGCTGTTGTCGACAGACGATTTGCCGCTGCCACTGCTCGGTTTGCCGGCAAGCGCTTCGCCGGCGGCAGGCGCCGACTGGTGATCACGCAGGATCCGCGCAACCGCCTGAAGCATTTCATCGTGATCGAAAGGTTTGGCGATGTAGTCCACCGCGCCCATCTTCATCGAGTCGACCGCCGAGCGCAGGCTGGCGTAGCTGGTCATGATCAGCACCGGTTTGCCCTGGCCGAGCTTGATCAGCTCGGTGCCGGGGGCGCCAGGCAGGCGCAGGTCGCTGACGATCAGATCGAATGTGGGAATACTGAAGCGTTCTTGTGCTTCCTGCACTGAACCGGCTTCGCTGACCTGGTACTGGTTGCGTTCCAGCAGGCGGCGCAAGGCGGAGCGGATAATGGTTTCGTCTTCGACGATCAAAATGTGCGGCATTGATTCGATACTCTCGACGGTCTCAGTTCACAGCGGACGTCGCTTCGACATGACGCGGTAAGGTCACCCGGATTCGGGTGCCGCGCTGGCTCTGTACATCAGCCGGGCTGTCGATGGTGATTTGTCCATAATGCTCTTCAACGATGGAATAGACCAGTGCAAGGCCCAGACCGGTACCTTCACCCGGGTCCTTGGTGGTGAAGAAAGGTTCGAACAATCGGTCCATGATGTTCTGCGGAATACCACTGCCTTCGTCTTCGACGATCAGATCGACCGTGTGTTCGCCGGCTTCACTCTTGACCCGCACGGCGCTGCCCGCAGGCGAGGCATCACGGGCGTTGGAGAGCAGATTGATCAGCACTTGGGCGAGCCGCTGCGGATCGCCTTCGACCCAGTGATCCGGATCGCACAGGTTGTAGAACTGCACTTCGAAGTTGCGTCGGTTCAGCGCCAGCAGACCGATGGCGTCCTGCGCGACTTCGGCCAGACAAACCGGTTCGTCGCTGTGCTGATGGCTGCCGGCGTGGGCAAAGCTCATCAGCGACTGCACGATGCGCGACACGCGCTTGGTCTGTTCGAGGATCTGCCCGCTGATTTCCGTCAGTTCGCCGTCTTCTTCGCGCTCTTCGCGCAGGTTCTGCGCCAGACAGGCGATGCCGGTGATCGGGTTGCCGATTTCATGGGCCACACCCGCCGCCAGTCGACCGATGCTCGCCAGGCGCTCGGAGTGCACCAGTTTGTCTTCGAGCATCTGCGTTTCGGTCAGGTCTTCCACCAACAGCACCAGACCACTGTTGCCCGGCGCCAACGGTTCGTCGATCGCCGCTTTGTGCAGATTGAGCCAGCGGGTCTGGCCGTCGAGAGCCAGGTGCTGCTTGTGCAAGTGCTCGTCGGGCAGGTTGATGAAGCCTTGCAGCAATGGCTTCCACGGATCGGCGATGGTGCTCAGGCGTGAACCGACCACCCGTTGCGCAGCGATGCCGGTGAGTTCTTCCATGGCCTTGTTCCACATCAGGATCTCTTGATCCTTGGCCAGCGAGCAGACGCCCATCGGCAACTCCTGCAAGGTCTGGCGGTGGTAGCGGCGCAGGGCGTCGAGTTCGGCGGCCAGTCCGGTGAGGCGCGAGTGGTAATCCTCGAGGCGGCTTTCGATGAAGTGGATGTCTTCGGTCACATAGTTTTCGCCGCCGGCCTTGTACGGCAGGAAGGTTTCGACCATGTCCTGCGCCACGCTCGGGCCCATCAGGCCGGAGAGGTTGGCTTCGATGCGGTCGCGCAAGCGGCGCAAGGCATAAGGACGGCGCTCGTCGAACGGCAGATAGAGGTCGCGCAGGGCCTGCTCGACTTCTTTCTGCGCCGCCTTGGCGCCCAGCGGTTTGGCCAGTTGCGTGGCGAACTCCTGGGGCGAAGCAGCATGCAGTTCGCGGCGTTGCGGACGACGCACGTTATCCACCGCGCAGGCTTCGGCGGCGCTGGCTTCTTCGGGGCTGGCGTTGGTGAACAGCGAGATCAGGGTGAACATCAATACGTTGGCTGCCAGCGAGGCGATCGCCGCCATGTGCCAACTGGTGTCGTCCAGCACGTAAATCATGTTCAGCAGGGGAATGTAGAAACCCTGCAGATTGCCGACCAGTGGCAACAGCATGGTCACCACCCACACCACAATCCCCGCCAGCAGGCCGGCGATAAAGCCGCGCCGGTTGGCGGTCGGCCAGTACAGCACCGAAAGCACGCCGGGCAGGAACTGCAGCGTGGCGACGAAAGCGACGATGCCGAGGTTGGCCAGATCCTGCCCGGCGCCGAGCATCAGGTAGAAGCAGAAACCGGCCATGATGATCGCGACGATCAGCGCCCGACGCGTCCACTTCAGCCAGCGATAGATGTTGCCTTCGGCCGGCGGCTGATAGAGCGGCAGCACCAGGTGGTTCAGCGCCATGCCCGACAGGGCCAGGGTGGTGACGATGATCAGGCCACTGGCGGCCGATAGCCCGCCGACGTACGCCAGCAAGGCCAGCGGTTTGCTGTTGGCGGCGATGCCGATGCCGAGGGTGAAATATTCCGGGTCGGTGGTGGCGCCGAGCTTCAGGCCGGCCCACAGGATCAACGGCACCGCCAGGCTCATCAGCAACAGGAACAGCGGCAGGCCCCAGCTGGCGCTGACCAGCGAGCGCGGGTTGAGGTTCTCGGTAAAGGTCATGTGATACATGTGCGGCATCACGATCGCCGAGGCGAAAAACACCAGTAACAGCGTGCGCCATGGGCCTTCCTGCAGGGGCGTGTGCAGGGCGGCGAGGGCGGTCTGGTTTTGCAGCAGCCACAGTTCGAGTTGTTGCGGGCCGTCGAACACGCCGTACAGCGCATACAGACCGACGCCGCCGAGGGCGATCAGTTTGATCACCGATTCGAAAGCAATCGCGAACACCAGCCCTTCGTGTTTCTCGCGAGTGGCGATATGCCGGGAACCGAAGAAAATCGTGAACAGAATGATCAGCGCACAGAACGCCAGCGCGACGCGGCTCTGGATCGGCTCACCGGTAAGAATGCCAATCGAATCGGCCACCGCCTGAATCTGCAACGCCAGCAGCGGCAATACGCCGATCAGCATGAAGATCGTGGTCAGCGCGCCGGCCCAGGTGCTGCGAAAGCGGAACGCGAACAGATCGGCCAGCGACGACAATTGATAGGTTCGGGTGATTTTCAGGATCGGATACAGCAGCACCGGTGCGAGCAGAAACGCACCAGACACCCCGAGGTAACTGGACAGAAAGCCGTAGCCATACTGATAGGCCAGGCCCACCGTGCCGTAAAACGCCCAGGCACTGGCGTAGACCCCCAGCGACAGGGTGTAGGTCAGCGGGTGGCGAATGATCGCCCGCGGGATCATGCCCCGTTCGCTGATCCAGGCAACGCCGAACAGCACCGCCAGGTACGCGGCGCTGATCAGGATCATCTGGGTCAGGCTAAAGCTCATCGGCATCTTTTTGGCTCTGCAGGATGAAGGTCACGACAATCAGGATCAACCACAGCAGATACGGCCGATACCAGGCGCCCGTGGCGTCGATCCACCAATCCATGATGGCTGGCGAAAACAGATAGATTCCCACGACCAGAAGCAGGACCAAGCGATAGATGTACATCCCGGCCTCTCTTTTTTATACGCGTGCCCGAAAACGTGCGGCGATGGTAACGGATGGGCGCGCCACTGCAAGTGTCGTCATTGCAGTTGCGCCTCGGGCAACGTCAGTGTGCGCGGGATCTTCGATGCATCCCAGTGGGCTGCGCCCCATTTGAGCAATTCCTCGGGGGTGGCATGGGCCAGTTCGGCACCGGGGTTTTGCCCCAGCGCACGCAAGGCTCGCAACAGCAGCGGCGTGGCCTGATCGGCCTCAAGCGGCGGCGAACGGTAGGATTTGCCGAGCTTGTTGCCGTCCGGCTGCGTAATCAGTGGCAGGTGCAGATAGCGCGGCTGACGCAGGCCCAGCAGTTCTTGCAGGTAGAGCTGGCGTGGCGTGGAGTCGAGCAGGTCGGCACCGCGCACGATGTCGGTGATGCCTTGCCAGGCGTCATCCAGCACCACCGCCAGTTGGTAGGCGTAGAGACCGTCGCGGCGGCGGATTACGAAATCTCCCACGTCGCGCCCCAGATGCTGCCGGAACTCGCCCTGCACCCGATCGATAAAGTGGTATTCCAGTTCCGGCACGCGCAGGCGGATCGCCGCATCTTGCTGTCCATGACCGGCATTGCGGCACAAGCCCGGATAAATCCCGTGATACGGCTCCAGCTGCTTGCGCGAGCAGATGCAGGCGTAGGCGAGGCCGTGATTGAACAGGCTGTCGAGCACTTCGGCGTAGGCGGCGTGGCGGTCACTCTGGCGCACCATCTCGCCGTCCCACTCGAAGCCGTAACTTTCCAGCGCCTTGAGAATCGCCGCCTGCGCGCCCGGTTCTTCGCGGGGCGGATCGAGATCTTCCATGCGCACCAGCCAGCGGCCATTCACCGAGCGGGCATCCAGATAAGAAGCGAGCGCCGCTACCAGCGAGCCAAAGTGCAGGTGTCCACTGGGGGTCGGGGCGAAGCGGCCGATGTAGGCGGGGTTTTTGGCTGTCATGGAAACGAAGCTACTTTTCAGGCGATACGCAGGTCAACGGGTGGGAGCGAGCAGGCTCGCTCCCACAAGGGCAAAAGGCAGAAACAAAAACGGAGCGTTCGCACGCTCCGTTTTTCGTTCAGGTCGAGATTACTTGCCGACCTGCTTTTCCTTGATTTCCGCCAGGTTCTTGCAGTCGACGCACATGTCGGCAGTCGGACGGGCTTCAAGACGCTTGACGCCGATCTCGATCCCGCAAGAGTCGCACCAGCCGTACTCTTCGTCTTCGATCAGTTGCAGGGTCTTGTCGATCTTCTTGATCAGTTTGCGCTCGCGGTCGCGGGCGCGCAGCTCGAGGGCGAACTCTTCTTCCTGACTGGCACGGTCGGCCGGATCAGGAAAGTTGGCCGCTTCGTCTTTCATGTGATCAACAGTGCGGTCGACTTCCTGCATCAAGTCCAGTTTCCACTTGGTCAGGATCTTGGTGAAGTGCGCGCGCATTGGAGCGCCCATGTACTCTTCGCCCGCTTTCGGGACGTAGGGTTCGAAACCGCTGAGTGTCTGACTTGCCTGTTGCTTTGCTTGGGTGGGCATGAAATGGACCGCCTCTACTCTTGTAATCCATTGCGCAGGATTGCTCCATCACCGACACCTGCCGGCCCTGCGGCTGCAAGCGGGCGAACTTACCAGATCAATTCGGCCTGCGCTACTCCCGGATGTCGAGGCCCCGGCGGGCGGCGCTTGCAGAAGTTTGGCAAGTCATGTCTGACAGTGATGGAGGCCTGATCAATCTCTGATTTTAGTCAATCCTGGAGCGTACGCGCATATCGTTACAGTCCAGCGTTCTTGAGGCTGTGACCGCGACGGGTTCTCGCTCGTTCCGGCAGACAGGTAGAATCGTCTCTTTTTCCCCGTCGAAGGAAAACCCATGGCTCAGCCCTACAGTGCGCGCAGTCGTGCGATCGAACCGTTCCATGTGATGGCGCTGCTGGCGCGGGCCAATGAACTGCAGGCCGAAGGTCACGATGTGATCCACCTGGAAATCGGCGAGCCGGACTTCACCACAGCCGAACCGATCATCCGCGCCGGGCAAGCGGCGCTGACGGCGGGCAAGACTCGCTACACCGCGGCGCGGGGCATTCCTCAATTGCGCGAAGCGATCTCCGGGTTTTATCAAACGCGCTACGGCTTGAACATTGATCCGCGAAGGATCCTGATCACCCCCGGTGGTTCCGGCGCCCTGTTGCTGGCCAGCGCCTTGCTGGTCGATCCGGGCAAACACTGGCTGCTGGCGGATCCGGGCTACCCGTGCAACCGGCACTTCCTGCGTCTGGTTGAAGGCGCGGCACAACTGGTTCCGGTCGGGCCGGAGGTGCGCTATCAACTGACCCCGGATCTGGTGGCGCGGCATTGGGATCACGACAGCGTTGGTGCGTTGGTGGCTTCGCCAGCCAACCCGACCGGCACCCTCCTGACTCGCGACGAACTGGCCGGATTATCCACAGCAATCAAGGCGCGGCACGGCCATCTGGTGGTGGACGAGATTTATCATGGCCTGACTTACGGCACCGATGCCGCCAGCGTGCTGGAAGTCGATGACAGCGCCTTTGTCCTCAACAGCTTCTCCAAATATTTCGGCATGACCGGTTGGCGTCTCGGCTGGCTGGTGGCACCGGATGCGGCCGTCAGTGAGCTGGAGAAACTCGCGCAGAATCTCTATATCAGCGCGCCGAGCATGGCGCAGCACGCCGCACTGGCCTGTTTCGAGCCGGACACCATCAGCATTCTCGAAGAGCGCCGCGCCGAATTTGGCCGCCGTCGCGACTTCCTCCTGCCGGCGTTGCGCGAGTTGGGTTTCAATATCGCCGTCGAACCTGAAGGCGCGTTCTACTTGTATGCCGATATCAGCCAGTTCGGCGGTGATGCCTTCGCGTTCTGCCGGCATTTCCTCGAAACCGAGCACGTTGCCTTTACCCCGGGGCTGGATTTCGGTCGTTATCAAGCGGGCCATCATGTGCGTTTTGCTTACACGCAAAACCTCGCACGCTTACAGGAAGCGGTGGAACGCATCGCTCGTGGCTTGAAGAGCTGGCAAGGCTGATGCGTTTTTATCCGGCTCTGGAAGAGGCGCGGCTGATTCGCCGCTATAAACGTTTTCTGGCTGATGTTGAAACGGTCAATGGCGAGCTGTTGACCCTTCACTGCCCGAACACCGGTTCGATGCTCAACTGCCAGGTTGAGGGCGGACAGGTGTGGTTCAGTCGCTCCAACGACCCGAAACGCAAGCTGCCCGGCACCTGGGAAATTGGCGAAACCCCGCAGGGCCGGCTGTTTTGCGTGAACACCGGCCGTGCCAACGCACTGGTGGAAGAGGCGCTGCAGGCGGGAGTCATCAACGAGTTGAGCGGCTTTACGGCGCTTAAACGTGAAGTGGCGTACGGCCAGGAAAAGAGCCGCATCGATTTCCGCCTCGAGTACCCGAGCGGCCCGGCCTACGTGGAAGTGAAAAGTGTCACGCTGGGATTCGACGGAACGAATGTCGCGGCGTTTCCCGATGCGGTGACCCAGCGCGGCGCCAAGCATCTGCGTGAACTGGCGCATCTGGCCCGTGACGGCATTCGGGCGGTGCAGCTGTATTGCGTTAATCTCAGCGGGATTGACGCAGTGCGTCCGGCCGAGGAAATCGATGCGGCGTACGCCGATGCCCTGCGCGAGGCGGTGGCATGCGGAGTTGAAGTGCTGGCCTACGGCGTGCGCTTGAACCACGAAGAAATGGTGATCGACCGGCGGCTGGACGTGTTGCTCAACGGTTAAACATCGATCCACACCCCTTGGGCGTCCTCGCGGCAGGGGATGGCGATCAGGGATTGCCCGGCGCAGGGGCCGGCGACGCATTCGCCATCCTCGATCAGGAACAGTGCGCCGTGGATGGCGCACTGGATCAGGCTGTTGCTCGGGTCGAGAAACTGGTCGGGGTGCCATTCCAGGCCGACGCCACGATGCGGGCAACGGTTGAGATAAACATAGGCCTGACCATTGCGGCGCACGGCAAACAGTTTGTTGCCGTGGATGTCGAACCCACGGCTGCCGGCCTCGGCGAGATCGGCGCCCGCGCACAAAAACTTCATGACTATCCTCAACTGTCGGCTCGTTTCAGGAAATGTCCGAGCTTGACGTTTAAATGCAAACAATTATCAAATGGCCGCCTTTGCCCACTGTGCGCGGCTGCCGCCAAGGATACTTGGCCTGCCGGATCGCTGCCCGGGAAAACTGTTCAAGGAAAGCTGCGTATGCGCCTGATTATCCGCGTTGCTGTGCTGTGTGTCGGACTGCTCGCCAGCCTTCAGGTGACAGCTGCCGACTTGCCACAGCGTTGGGTCAGTGCCGGTGGCGCGCTTTCGGAGTGGGTCAGTGCGTTGGGCGGGGAGTCGAAACTGGTCGGCGTCGACACCACCAGCCAGCATCCCGAGTCGCTGAAGAAACTGCCAAGTATCGGCTATCAACGCAACCTGTCGGCAGAGGGCATTCTCAGCCTGCGCCCGGACATCCTTATCGGCAGCGAAGAAATGGGCCCGCCACCGGTGATCGCTCAGGTAAGGAGCGCCAAGGTGCAGGTCGAACTGTTCTCGGCGCAGCCGGATCTGCCGACGCTGGAAAAAAACCTCACGCATCTCGGGCAGTTGCTCGGCGCGCAAGCCCAGGCGACGCAGTTGCTGGAAAGTTATCAACAGCAGCTCGCCACGCAGAAGGCGCGAGTCACCGAGTGGCAGATCCGGCACAAGGCGCCCGGTGTGCTGGTGCTGATCGGACATGCCGGCGGCAAACCGTTGATTGCCGGCAAGGACACTGTCGCCGACTGGCTGCTGCAACGGGCCGGCGGACATAACCTGGCAACGCATACCGGTTACAAGCCGTTCTCTGTTGAGTCGCTGGCCGGGCTTGATCCTGAGGTGCTGGTGTTTGCGGATCGCGCGTTGAGCGGTGAGGCGGCAAAAGCGGCGCTGTTCAAGGAAAACCCCATCCTCAATTCAAGCCGTGCGGCCAAGACCGGACGGGTACTGGAGCTGGATCCGACGCTGCTGGTCGGCGGGCTCGGGCCGCGTTTACCGGCGGCGTTGAAGGGTTTGTCTGACGGCCTCTACCCGACTGCGAGCGGCCAATGACCGTACTGGTCAAACCACGCAGCCTGTTTATCGGGCTGACGCTCCTGTGTTTGCTGGCCATCTGGCTGTCGTTGGCGCTGGGGCCGGTGAGCCTGCCGCTGTTCGATACGTTGCGCGCGGCTCTGCGCATGCTCGGTGTGCCGCTGGCGCCGGACGGTCTGGAGCAGGCTGAGCTGATTCTCGGGCAGATCCGTCTGCCGCGGACCTTGCTCGGCCTGGCCGTCGGCGGCGTACTGGCGCTGTCCGGTGTGGCGATGCAAGGTTTGTTTCGCAATCCGCTGGCCGATCCCGGGTTGGTCGGAGTCTCCAGCGGTGCGGCGCTTGGTGCGGCTGTAGCCATTGTCGGCGGTGCGTTTTTTGGCGGTTTGCCAGAGTGGTTCGGGCCGTATTTGTTGTCGGCGTGCGCGTTTCTCGGCGGGTTGGGGGTAACGGCGCTGGTCTATCGGCTCGGACGGCGCAACGGCCAGACTCACGTCGCGACCATGCTGCTGGCGGGGATCGCGCTGACGGCGCTGGCCAGCTCGGCAGTCGGTTTGTTCACCTATCTGGCGGATGACGCGACCCTGCGCACGCTGACTTTCTGGAATCTGGGCAGCCTCAATGGTGCCAGTTACGCGCGTTTGTGGCCGTTACTGATTATCAGCGCCGGTGTTGCGCTGTGGTTGCCGCGTCGTGCCAAGGCGCTGAATGCGTTGTTGCTGGGTGAGTCCGAGGCAGGGCATCTGGGGATCGATGTCGAACGGCTCAAGCGTGAACTGGTGTTCTGCACCGCGTTGGGTGTTGGCGCAGCGGTAGCGGCGGCGGGGATGATCGGTTTCGTCGGGCTGGTGGTGCCGCATCTGGTGCGTTTATTGGCCGGGCCCGATCACCGGGTGCTGTTGCCGGCGTCGGTGCTGGCGGGTGCGAGCCTGCTGTTGCTGGCGGATCTGGTGGCGCGGCTGGCACTGGCGCCGGCGGAGTTGCCGATCGGTATTGTCACCGCGTTTATCGGCGCGCCATTCTTCCTTTATCTGCTGCTGCGAGGACGTGCCTGATGCTGTGTGCGCACAATCTGCACATCCGTCGCGGGCGCAAGACCGTCCTCAGCGACGTCACCCTGCAACTGGAGCCCGGTGAGGTGCTGGGTGTGCTCGGACCGAACGGTGCCGGCAAAAGCACCTTGCTCGGTGCCTTGTGCGGTGAGCTGACGGCGAGTGAAGGCGGGGTGTTGCTCGACGACAAGGCGCTGAATCACTGGACAGGTACGCAACGCGCCCAGCGTCTGGCGGTGTTGCCGCAGGTCTCGACGCTGGATTTTGCCTTTCGTGTGGAAGAAGTGGTCGGCATGGGCCGCTTGCCGTATCAAAGTGGTCGGGTGCGCGACGACGAAATCATTGCGGCAGCGCTGGACGCTGCGGATGCCGGGCACCTGAGCGGGCGCAGTTATCTGGCGCTGTCGGGTGGCGAGCGCCAACGCGTGCATCTGGCGCGGGTTTTGGCGCAGTTATGGCCGGGTCAGGCCGGGCAAACCCTGTTGCTGGACGAGCCGACCTCGATGCTCGATCCCTTGCATCAACACACCACGCTGCAGGCAATACGCGAGTTTGCTGATCGCGGTGCGGCGGTGCTCGTCATCCTGCATGATCTGAATCTGGCGGCGCGCTATTGTGATCGGGTGTTGCTGCTTGACGGCGGGCGCCCGGTGGCGCTGGATACGCCGCAGCAAGTTTTGCGACCGGACTCGCTCAAAGCGGTGTTCGGTCTCGAAGTATTGGTGCAGCCGCACCCGGAGCGTGGGCATCCGCTGATCATCGCCCGCTGATTTCTCATCGAGGTGATGGCATGCGCGGGATCTGGTTGTTGGCGGTGTTGTGGCTTGCGGGGTGTCAGCATGTTGCTGCGCCACCACCGGTCAGCGGTGAGATACGCGATCTGCACAGCGGTCAGGTGCTGACCGCGCAGGAACTGCTGACACGTCTGGCCGGTGCGCAACACGTGATCATTGGCGAGCAGCATGACAATGCCGATCATCACGCTGCGCAGTTGTGGCTGTTGCGGTCGCTGGGTGAGCAACGCCCTCAGGGCAGTCTGCTGCTGGAGATGCTTACGCCTGATCAACAGCCGAACGTTGATCAGGTTCGCCATGCAGCAGCGCGGCCCACCGATCTTGCCGCCGCTCTGGACTGGCAGGATGGCTGGGACTGGAAGCTTTATGGACCGATCGTTCGCTTCGTCCTCACACAATCCTATCCGTTGCTGGCAGCCAATCTGGACGACAGCGAGATCCGCGCGTTCTATCGTCAGCCGCCGGCCTTGACCGGCGTTCGCAGCAATGCGGCAACGGTAAAAGCCACGCTGCTTGAGCAGATAAGCGACTCGCACTGTGGCTTGCTGCTCAAATCGCAGATGCCGGCGATGCTCAGCGTTCAGCAACAACGTGATCGACGCATGGCCGAACGTTTGCTGGCGGCACCAACCCCCGCCATGCTGTTGGCGGGAGCCTGGCATGCGCGCAAGGATGCTGGCGTGCCGCTGCATGTGCTTGATCTTGGCGCAGCCCAAGCGCCCACGGTGCTGATGCTGGCCGAACAGGGCGCCGAGGTCAGCGCGGCGATGGCCGATTACGTCTGGTACACCCCGGTCGCGCCTGCGCAGGATTACTGCGCACAGATGCGCAAACAGTTCGGTCAATGAGTTTTCCACAGGCAAAAAAAGACCCGGTAAAAACCGGGTCAAATAACCGTGATTAGCCTGATGAGGAGATAATCTGAGAGTCCGAACCAAGGGCTTTTCAGAATATCGACTGATCTCGCGATCAGTTGTGATAATCATAGCGATTCTCATTAACGAGTCAACCACTGTTTTTCCATTCGCGTGATTTAGTCGTGCAAATGGCCGGAATGCCCCGGAAACAGGGGACTCAATGCGCAGCTTTCACCGCACTCAGTTGGGTGATTTGCTGGTTGAGCTGGCCAATGCGCCGGGCCATGCTCTCGATCAGGCTGTGGGCAATCTTCGGATTGTTGCGGGTCATGCTCAGAAACTGATCGCCGGGAATCAACATCACTGTACTTGGCTCGCGGGCAATGACCGTGGCGTTTCGCGGCTCGCCTGTGAACACGGCCATGGCGCCGAAAATCTCGTCTTTGGGCACGTCGCCAACCTTGTGCCCGTCAACAAACGCTTCGGCATGTCCATCGATGATCACAAAGACGTGATCGGCGGCATCGCCCTGCTGGATCAACACGTCACCGCTCTCGACCTGTTTAAAGCCATTGGTGCTGCGAAACTCCCGTGGCTTCAGTTCGGCCACCGCGTGTGCCAGCAGCGCCATCTGCCCCAGCAGATATTCCAGCCATTGCTCAGCCCGTTCCGGCTCGGCGTACAAATGTCGGAACAGATCGGTTCGTCGATAGGGCAGCAAGCGCAATAGTCCATCGCTGCGCAGTCGGCAATCGGTCCAGGCGTCACCTTGCTGCAGGCCGATCAGATCGCCTTCCTGCCAGTAAAACAGCGCACGGCCACCGATGTAGCCGTGGATCACGCCTTCTGTCAGCAGAAACAGCTGATCGCGTGGGAGCTGCGCCATAAGGCCGTCAGAGATTTCCGGCTCAAACGCTGGCCCGCACGGCGCAAGCCCTTCTAGCCAGCGTGCCGGCAAGCTCTGCAAACGATTGATCAGCGCATCGATCGATGCCGATTGTTCCCCGAGCAGATACATGGTCGTCAGCGCCTGGTCAGTTCTTGTGACGCGAGGAGATGGCTTCGAGCTGCTTGTTCAAGGCGTCTTTGCGTTCGGCCGGGATATCGTTCCAGTGCACATCCATCAGTGCCCCTTCGATCGCGTACAACAACACCTTTGATGCGCGAAACCCGCGGGTACGCACGGCCCGATAGGCGTCCACCGCCCCCAGGCGACGCAAGTCCGAGGCGCTGTGGATGCCCACGGCATGCAGCCATTGCGCCGACGTCTTGCCAAGATTCTTCAGGTGTTGCAGTTCATCATTCATCAAGCCTCCTTGCGACGGCCGAATGGTGCGTGGGCGATCTTCTCAGGAGTGTAGCCATCAGTAGGAAAAGCGTGGTTGTTTGGTCGGATTAGACGCAAACGCTTCTAAGAAGGCAGCTGTGAACGCAGAAAGGAGGGAAGAAATGCGGAAATAAATGTGGGAGCGGGTTTGCTCGCGGAGGCGTCCTGTCGGCCGCAGGATGTATCGACTGACACCACGCCTTCGCGAGCAAGCCCGCTCCCACGCGGGAAAGGCGTCGGGTCAGAGAAAGATAAAAATATCAGCGGGTGCGATAGCGCAGGCGGGTACCAAAATTCATCGACATCAGGATCTCGTCGGCGCTCAGTTCCGGTGGGAAGTACGCACCGGAAATCTGCGCATGGGCCAGGCTTGCGCCTTCGAGTGATGAATTACGGAAATCGATGCCGCGCAAATCGGCGGAGCGGAAGTAGGCGTCGCGGAAATCCACGCCGTCGGCGTTCAGTTCACGCAGATCGAGACCACGGAAGTCACCACCGACCATGTCGATCGGGCCGTCGTTCGGGCGTTCCTTGTTGAAGCCTGCGATGTCGTCTTTGTGCAGCAAAGCATAAAGCGGGGTGTCGAGAAGTTTCGGCTGGCTCATGTCACATCACCTGTTGGTTTTATGACGCCAGTATAGTGCCACTATTTGACAGCCGTGAAGCCACCGAGGGCTTCACGGCCGAAATAGTTTCTTACAGGCCTGGCAGGCGCTGACGAATCTGCGCCACTACGGTGTCGAGGGTCCCGCTTTCATTGGTCTGTACGCGCTTGCTGCGCAGAATTTCTTCTGGCGTCAGTGCTTCGCGGCTGGCCTGTTGGGCCTCGATGACCGCCAGCGTGGCGTCGGAAGGGTCCTTCTTGTCGGCCTGACGAATCGCCAGCCAGCTTTCGATCACGGCTTGCGGAGCGTTGCAGTCGAGAATCAGGAATGGCGTGCCGGTCGCCTCGGCGACTTTCGCCGCGCTGTCACGTTGCTCGCGCTTGAGGTAGGTCGCATCGATCACCACCGGGAAACCGGCGTGCAGGATCACTCCGGCAATCTCATGCAGACGGGCATAGGTGGCTACGCTGGCGTCGGCGCTGTAAATCCCTGCCTGCACGTCGTTGGCTACGGTCTGCTCGCCGAACAGACGCTTGCGCTCGACGTCTGAACGCAGGCGAATCGCGCCCAGCGCTTCGACCAGACGCATGGCCACGTGGCTCTTGCCGACAGCCGATACGCCGTGGGTGATCGCCATGAAGCGCGAAGGGATGGTGCTGTAGCTTTCCGCCAGATTGGCGTAGTTGCGGTACTGGCGCAGGGTCGTGGCGCGCTGCACCGGAGTGGCGTCTGCCGGCATGCTGAACAGCGCGACTTTGGCGCGGACCAGCGCGCGATAGGCTTTGTAGAAGTTCAGCACTTCCAGGCCTTGATAGTCGCCGGTCAATTCCAGGTATTGGCTGATGAAGCGGCGGGCCAGGGATTTCAGACCACGGTCTTCCAGGTCCATCGCCAGGAAACCGGTGTCGGCCCAGACGTCGGTGAAGCGGAACGGCTCGTTGAACTCGATGCAGTCGAAGATCACCACTTTGCCATTGATCACAGTGGCGTTGCCCAAGTGAATGTCGCCGTGGCATTCGCGAGTGAAACCCTCGGCCTTGCGCTTGCTGAACAGTGCCTTGAGACGGTCGAAGCTGCTCTCGGCCCAGGCTTGCAGGGCCTCGAGTTGCAGCAGATCGTTTTTGTCGCTGAGGAATGGCAGGATCTGTTCGAAGTTCTGGCGCACCGGGGCCATTACGCTTTCTGGTGTACCGGCCTCGTGTTCGGCCGGGACTTTTGGCGCACTGAGGTGGAATCTGGCGATCTGCTCGGCCATTTCGTCGATGTGCTGAGTGGTCAGTTCACCGTTGGCTTGCAGGGTGCTGAGCAGGCCGGTCTGCGGGAATTGGCGCATCTTCAACACATACTCGATCACCGGGCCGTCGCCGCCCAGTTGCGGCGCTTCGACGCTGCCGGTCACCGGCAACACGTCCAGATACAAATCTTCGGTCAGGCGCTGATTCAAACGCAATTCTTCAGCGCAGAAGTGCTCGCGCGCTTCGAGGCTGGTGAAGTCGAGAAAGCCGAAATTCACCGGCTTCTTCACTTTATAAGCAAACGACCCGGTGAGGATCACCCACGAGATATGGGTTTCGATGACCTGGAACCCGTCGACGGGGTGCGGGTAGAGGGCCGGGTTTTGCAGGGCAGCGATCAGTGACTGGCTCACGGGCGATCCTTCAGAGACTGGGAAATTCGAGGTCGCCATTATGGCCGCTCGCCAGCCTGACGCAAACCTCGGAGCGCTCCTGTTGAGGATGAATAAAGTGCGTATAATCCGCCGCCATGACTCGAACTCGATCCCCCCGTACCAAGAAAAAACCACCTGCCAAGGGCCTGCGGCCGTGGCTGGGGTGGGCCATTAAACTCAGTCTGGTCGGCCTTGTGGTGCTGGCCGGCTTCGCCGTTTACCTCGATGCCGTGGTGCAGGAGAAATTCTCCGGCAAGCGCTGGACCATTCCGGCGAAGGTGTACGCGCGTCCGCTCGAGCTGTTCGTCGGACAAAAGCTGAGCAAGGACGATTTCCTCACCGAACTCGACGCCTTGGGCTATCGCCGTGAAACCGTGAGCAATGGCCCCGGCGCTGCTGCCGTCAGTGGCAATACCGTCGATCTGAATACCCGCGGCTTCCAGTTCTATGAAGGCCTGGAGAAACCGCAGCCGGTGCGCGTGCGTTTCTCTGGCGACTATGTGGCCGAACTCTCCGGGCTCAACGGCGGGAAGTTGTCCGTGGTGCGGCTCGAGCCGCTGATGATCGGCGGCATTTACCCGAAAAATCTTGAAGACCGCATCCTGATCAAGCTCGATCAGGTGCCGCCGTATTTGCTCGATACGTTGGTCGCCGTTGAAGACCGCGACTACTATAGCCACTGGGGCGTGTCGCCGAAATCGATTGCCCGGGCCATCTGGGTCAACACCTCTGGCGGCAAGATGACCCAGGGCGGCAGCACGCTGACTCAGCAGTTGGTGAAGAACTTCTACCTCACCAACGAGCGCAGTCTGAGCCGCAAGCTCACCGAAGCGATGATGGCGATGCTGCTGGAGCTGCACTACGACAAGAAGGAAATTCTTGAGGCCTACCTCAACGAAGTCTTCGTCGGGCAGGACGGTCAGCGTGCCGTGCATGGTTTCGGTCTGGCCAGCCAGTTCTTCTTCGGCCAGCCTTTGTCCGAGCTGAAGCTGCATCAGGTCGCGCTGCTGGTCGGCATGGTCAAGGGCCCGTCCTACTACAACCCGCGTCGCAACCCCGAGCGTGCGCTGGAGCGCCGTAACCTGGTGCTTGATGTGCTTGAGCAGCAAGGCGTGGCGACTGCCGAACAGGTCGAAGCGGCGAAGAAAATGCCCTTGGGTGTAACCACGCGCGGCAAGCTCGCCGACAGCTCGTTCCCGGGCTTCATCGATCTGGTCAAACGCCAGTTGCGTGAAGACTACCGCGACGAAGACTTGACCGAAGAAGGCTTGCGGATCTTCACCAGTTTCGACCCGATTCTGCAGATGAAAGCCGAAGCGTCGGTTAACGACACCTTTAAACGTCTGGCTGGACGCAAAGGCTCCGATGATGTGGAAGCGGCGATGGTCGTGACCAACCCGGAGACCGGCGAAGTGCAGGCGATGATTGGTAGCCGTCAGGCCAGTTACGCCGGTTTCAACCGGGCGCTGGACGCCGTGCGGCCAATCGGTTCTCTGGTAAAACCGGCGGTCTATCTGACTGCGCTGGAGAAACCGAGCCACTACACGCTGACCAGTTGGCTGTCGGATGATCCGCTGTCGATCAAGGGTGCGGACGGCCAGGTGTGGAAGCCACAGAACTACGACCGTCGCTCTCACGGCACAGTCTTCCTTTACCAAGGGCTGGCGCATTCCTACAACCTGTCGACCTCACGTCTGGGCCTGGAAGTCGGTGTGCCGAATGTGCTCAAGACCATTGCGCGTCTGGGTGTGACCCGGGAATTCCCGGCGTTCCCGTCGATGTTGCTCGGGGCTGGCGGCATGACCCCGATCGAAGTGGCGACCATGTATCAGACCCTCGCCAACGGTGGTTTCAATACGCCGATGCGTGGGATTCGCAGTGTGCTGACTGCTGAGGGCGAACCGCTCAAGCGTTATCCGTTCCAGATCGAGCAGCGTTTCGATCCGGCGTCCATCTACTTGATCCAGAACGCTATGCAGCGGGTGATGCGTGAAGGTACCGGCAGCTCGGTTTACAACGTGTTGCCCAAGACCCTGACGCTGGCCGGCAAGACCGGTACCAGTAACGACTCGCGCGACAGTTGGTTCGCCGGTTTCAGTCAGGATCTGTTGGCGGTGGTCTGGCTCGGTCGTGACGACAACGGCAAGACCCCGTTCACCGGGGCGACCGGTGCGCTGCAGGTCTGGACCAGTTTCATGCGCAAGGCCGATCCGCTGCCGCTGGACATGCCGCAGCCGGACAACATCGTTCAGGCCTGGGTCGATTCGCGTACCGGACAAGGCTCGGATGCCAACTGTCCGGGAGCCGTGCAGATGCCGTATATTCGCGGCAGCGAACCGCCACCCGGTGCCGCGTGTGCAAGCGAAACGCCTGCTTCGCCGGAGTCGGTGATGGATTGGGTCAAGGGCTGGATGAATTAAGCAAAGAGGGTTTCAAGTGAACAAGTGGTTGATTCCAGCGGTGACCGCCGTGGCTTTGCTCAGCGGCTGCTCTACCGTACAGCGTGGTTCGATCCCGGTGGTGGACTCCGGCACAGCCGTGTCCAACAGCGAACGGCTGTCGGCCAACGGCGGTTTCCGCAAGACGACAGTCAAACGTCCAGTGCAGGGTCAGGCGCAATCCCAGGCCATTCCGCAAGGCGATACCGGCGTGGTGGTGATGGTGCCGGGTGGCGGTGCTGCGACATCGGCGCCGATCAGCTCCTCGCCGATCGTTCCAGGTCCGGCGTCCGGTGGGATTACGGCGGGTCCGTACAATCCTTCGCCGGTCGAGTCGGCACCGATCAACACTGGCAGCTACAGCATGCCTTCGACGCCGAGCGGCATTCCTTCGGCCAGCAGTGGCGGAGGTCTGTCCGCCGACGAGCAACTGGATGGTCCGGTGCTCGCCTTGCTGACCACTGCGCAACAGCAGCAGGCCGGCGGCGACCTCAACGGTGCATCCTCCAGTCTGGAGCGCGCTCAGCGAGTAGCTCCGCGTGAGCCGCAAGTGCTCTACCGTCTGGCGCAGGTGCGCATGGCCCAAGGTGATGCGCCGCAGGCGGAACAGTTCGCCCGTCGCGCGCTGACCATGGCCAACGGCCGTCCGGATCTGCAAGCCAACCTGTGGGAAATCATCGCGCAGTCCCGTGAGAAGCAGGGCGACTCCGCCGGCGCTGCACTGGCTCGTCAAAAGGCCAAGGTTTCGCTCTGATGGACACCCGTTTCCCGAAAATCGCCGATCAATTGCTGCTGATCGAGCGTGAACTGCGCACGCAGGGTTGGTGGGATGAGATCCAGCCATCAGCCGAAGCCTTGAGCAGTGTCGAACCGTTTTCGGTCGACACGCTGGATTTCGAGCAGTGGCTGCAATGGATCTTCCTGCCGCGAATGAAGATGATCCTTGAGCAGGACTTGCCGTTGCCCAATGCCTCGGGCATTCAGGAAATGGCTGAAATGGTCTTCGCCCAGCGCAATCTGCAGGGCAAGGATCGCCAGTTGCAGGTGCTGCTTAAAGAGTTCGATCTGCTGATCACCGCCTCCCGCTAGAGCCGATCCCCTGTAGGAGCTGCCGCAGGCTGCGATCTTTTGATCTTGCTTTTGAAAACAGCATCAAAAGATCGCAGCCTGCGGCAGCTCCTACAGATTTTTATTCGCAGTTCTGCGCAATCTGCTTCTGCGCTTCGACAATGCGCTCCTGACGCTGCGCATCATCCAGCCGCCGTACTTGTCCCTCCACTTCCTCCCGCAAACGCGGATTGTTCTGCAATTGCGCCAGGTTCGTTCGTGCCTGCTCGCAAAATTCCTTGAGCTGCGCCTGCTGCTCCGCCACCTGTTTCTTCACCTTGTCGTCGATGGCTTTCTGATCGCCCAGCGCACCACTGCCAGGCATGGCGGCAGGTTTCGGTGGGGGCGAGGAGGGCGTCTGCACAGTCGTCGCCGGCAGCCCTTGCGGCGGCTGCGCATCGAAGTGCGTGACGCCTTGAGCGTCGACCCATTTGTAGATCTGAGCGGCCGAGCACCAGGGGGTGAGGCCGATCAGCAGAGTTAACAGAAGCGTTCGCATGCTGATTCCTTGGCAAAATTGCGCAATTGACGCTAACAGAGTAGCTGTTTTCAGGTTTTTTCTTGCGTTCTCATGTGCTTACCCACAATTAAGCACATTGACGGCTTGACTTGGAGAGGGCGAAACAGAAGAATCCAAAGTCCGCTGTAGAGGGACTGCCAGAAGCAGACCCACTCGGCAGATCATGAGGCGCCTATCCGCGTCGACCTGTTACACCCGCAACGCGTTACCTCGCGCTGGGTGGGAAAGGCCCGCAACACTTGGGACGATCCCAATACTTGCTCAGTCAGTGCTGACGTAGTCGGCGACCACCGTCGCTCATGCTCTGCCGAGAAGTAAACCTATTAAGACCCGCCCCTTTTTGTGGACGGTATTCTGGCGTTTTAGAGGTGAACAACGTGGAGCTTTTATCTGGCGGTGAGATGCTCGTCCGCTTCTTGCGTGACGAAGGCGTCAAATATATCTACGGGTACCCGGGTGGTGCTCTCCTGCATGTTTACGATGCCCTGTTCAAAGAACCGGAAGTGACCCACATTCTGGTTCGTCACGAACAAGCGGCGACCCATATGGCTGACGGCTACGCCCGTGCCACCGGTAAAGCCGGCGTGGTATTGGTGACTTCCGGTCCAGGCGCCACAAACGCCATCACCGGTATTGCCACCGCCTATATGGATTCGATTCCAATGGTGATCATTTCCGGTCAGGTGCCAAGCACCATGGTCGGTACCGACGCGTTCCAGGAAACCGACATGATCGGTATCTCCCGGCCAATCGTGAAGCACAGCTTCATGATCAAGCACGCCTCGGAAATCCCGGAAGTCATGAAGAAGGCGTTCTACCTGGCGCAATCCGGTCGTCCAGGCCCGGTCGTGGTCGATATCCCGAAAGACATGACCAACCCGGCCGAGAAGTTCGAATACGTTTTTCCGAAAAAAGCCAAGCTGCGCTCCTACAGCCCGGCCGTTCGCGGTCACTCCGGGCAAATCCGCAAGGCGGCAGAAATGCTCCTGGCGGCCAAGCGTCCCGTGCTCTATTCCGGTGGCGGCGTGATTCTGGGCAACGGTTCCGCACCGCTGACCGAACTGGCGAAAATGCTCAACCTGCCAGTGACCAACACCTTGATGGGCCTGGGCGGTTTCCCGGGTACTGATCGTCAGTTCATCGGCATGCTCGGCATGCACGGCAGCTACACCGCCAACCTGGCGATGCACCATGCCGACGTGATCCTGGCTGTTGGCGCACGTTTCGATGACCGTGTGATCAACGGCGCGGCGAAGTTCTGCCCGAACGCCAAGATCATCCACATCGATATCGACCCGGCTTCGATCTCCAAGACCATCAAGGCCGACGTGCCAATCGTTGGTCCGGTGGAAAGTGTCCTGACCGAAATGGTCGCGATCCTCAAGGAAATCGGCGAGACCCCGAACAAGGAGTCTGTGGCCAGTTGGTGGAAGCAAGTCGATGAGTGGCGCGGTGATCGCGGCCTGTTCCCTTATGAAAAGGGCGACGGCAGCCTGATCAAGCCGCAGACCGTGATCGAGACCCTGTGCGAAGTGACCAAAGGCGATGCCTTCATCACGTCCGACGTGGGCCAGCACCAGATGTTCGCGGCGCAGTACTACAAGTTCAACAAGCCGAACCGCTGGATCAACTCCGGTGGCCTGGGCACCATGGGCTTCGGTTTCCCGGCGGCCATGGGCATCAAGTTGAGCTTCCCGGATGACGACGTTGCCTGTGTCACCGGCGAAGGCAGCATCCAGATGAACATCCAGGAACTGTCGACCTGCCTGCAATATGGCTTGCCGGTGAAAATCGTCATTCTGAACAACGGTGTTCTGGGGATGGTTCGTCAGTGGCAGGACATGAGCTATGGCAGCCGTCACTCGCACTCTTATATGGAGTCGCTGCCTGACTTCGTCAAACTGGCTGAAGCCTACGGTCACGTCGGCGTGCGCATCACCGATTCGAAGGATTTGAAGTCGAAGATGGAAGAAGCGTTCGCCATGAAAGATCGTCTGGTGGTGATCGATATTTCGGTCGATACCAGCGAGCACGTCTATCCGATGCAGATCAAAGACGGCTCCATGCGCGATATGTGGCTGAGCAAGACGGAGCGTACTTAATCATGCGGCACATTATTTCCCTGCTTCTGGAAAACGAACCCGGTGCTTTGTCTCGCGTAGTCGGCCTGTTCTCGCAGCGCAACTACAACATTGAAAGCCTGACGGTGGCGCCAACCGAGGACCCGACGCTGTCGCGTCTGACGCTGACCACTGTCGGCCACGATGAAATCATCGAGCAGATCACCAAAAACCTGAACAAGCTGATCGAAGTGGTCAAGCTGGTGGACCTGTCGGAAAGCGCTCACATCGAGCGTGAGCTGATGCTGGTCAAGGTCAAGGCCACTGGCGCCCAGCGCGCCGAGATCAAACGCACCACCGATATTTACCGTGGACAGATCGTCGACGTCAGTGCCAGCGTGTATACCGTTCAATTGACCGGTACCAGCGACAAGCTCGACAGCTTCATTCAGTCCATCGGCACCGCATCGATTCTGGAAACCGTCCGTAGCGGCGTGACCGGCATTGCCCGCGGCGACAAAGTACTCAGCATCTAAACCAAATTAGCGAATGGCCTGAACGGCCTGGATATATAGGGGAAATTCATGAAAGTTTTCTACGATAAAGACTGCGACCTGTCGATCATCCAGGGCAAGAAAGTTGCCATCATCGGTTACGGTTCCCAGGGCCACGCCCAGGCGTGCAACCTGAAAGATTCCGGTGTCGACGTTACCGTTGGTCTGCGTAAAGGTTCGTCCACTGTTGCCAAGGCCGAAGCTCATGGTCTGAAAGTGACCGACGTGGCTGCTGCCGTTGCCGGCGCCGACCTGGTCATGATCCTGACCCCGGACGAATTCCAGTCCCAGCTGTACAAGAACGAAATCGAGCCGAACATCAAGAAAGGCGCCACCCTGGCCTTCTCCCACGGCTTCGCGATCCACTACAACCAGGTTGTTCCGCGTGCCGACCTCGACGTGATCATGATCGCGCCGAAAGCTCCGGGCCACACCGTACGTTCCGAGTTCGTGAAGGGCGGCGGTATCCCTGACCTGATCGCGATCTACCAGGACGCCTCGGGCAACGCCAAAAACGTTGCGCTGTCCTACGCAGCTGGCGTGGGCGGCGGTCGTACCGGCATCATCGAAACCACCTTCAAGGACGAGACCGAAACCGACCTGTTCGGCGAACAAGCCGTACTGTGCGGCGGTACCGTTGAGCTGGTGAAGGCCGGTTTCGAAACTCTGGTTGAAGCTGGCTACGCGCCGGAAATGGCCTACTTCGAGTGCCTGCACGAGCTGAAGCTGATCGTTGACCTCATGTACGAAGGCGGTATCGCCAACATGAACTACTCGATCTCCAACAACGCTGAATACGGCGAGTACGTGACCGGTCCGGAAGTGATCAACGCCGAATCCCGTCAGGCCATGCGCAACGCCCTGAAACGTATTCAGGACGGCGAATACGCCAAAATGTTCATCAGCGAAGGTGCAACCGGCTACCCTTCGATGACCGCCAAGCGTCGTAACAACGCCGCTCACGGTATCGAAATCATCGGCGAGCAACTGCGCTCCATGATGCCGTGGATCGGTGCCAACAAGATCGTCGACAAAGCCAAAAACTAAGTCGTCGTCCCTTGTACGAAAAACGCGGCCTCGGCCGCGTTTTTTCGTTTGAAACCGATGGTTCTGGTATAAAGCTGCATCGTTTGTGGCCGAACCGTCGTCACAGACACCTGTCGAAACTTTCCAAACCGTTGCAAGGTAATGTCCATGAGCGAACGTCCCGAAGAGCCGAACCAGGCTTCTGACGCCGAAAGCCTGCTGCCCATCGATGAACATGTCGAGGAAGGGCACGACGCAGAAGGTCGTAAAGTCCGGCATCGTGGTATCTATCTGCTGCCGAACCTGTTCACCACTGCGAACCTGTTTGCAGGGTTTTATTCCATCATCAACTCGATGAGTGCCCAGGCTGCCTTGAGCGCCGGGGATTCTGCGAATGCGAGCAAGTATTTTGCCTTTGCCGCGATCGCGATTTTCGTGGCCATGGTGCTCGATGGTCTCGATGGCCGCGTGGCGCGCATGACCAATACACAAAGTGCATTCGGCGCCGAGTATGACTCGCTGTCCGACATGGTTGCCTTCGGTGTGGCACCGGCGCTGCTGGCGTTCGGCTGGGCGCTGGGCGACATGGGCAAGGTCGGCTGGATGGTGGCCTTCATCTATGTGGCCGGTGCAGCGCTGCGTCTTGCGCGTTTCAATACTCAGGTCGGTACGGCCGACAAGCGCTACTTCATCGGTCTGGCCAGCCCGGCGGCGGCAGGCGTGGTGGCGGGGATTGTCTGGGCGTTCAGCGATTACGGTATTCAGGGTTCGAAGATGTCGTTCCTGGTCGCTCTGATGGTGGCGGCTGCCGGCATGCTGATGGTCAGCAACATCAAGTACAACAGCTTCAAGGAGCTGGATCTGAAGGGCCGTGTGCCGTTCGTGGCGATCCTCGCCGTGGTCCTGGTGTTCGCTGTGGTGTTCAGCGACCCGCCGCGAATTTTGCTGCTGGTGTTCCTCGCCTACGCGGCTTCCGGCCCGGTGCAATACCTGTTGCATCTTCGTCGGCACAAAAACGCCGAGTGATGTAATTTCCCGCATACTCCGCAGTCTATGGGTGCATCTGTCCTCCAAAGCTGCGGAGTTGTCATGCTGATCAAAATCCCCAAAGCGTCCGACTGCCATGAGTCGGATGTCACGCCTGAGTCCATTTATCTCTCCCGTCGTCAATTGCTCGGAGCTACTGCGGCCGGTATCGCCGTGAGCAGCCTGCCGCGTTGGGCCAGTGCCGAGGACGCGGCGCGCTATGCTGATGTCGAGCCAGGCAAGGCGCCTGCCTGGTTTGCCGAGAAGCTCCGTTCTACCAAGTGGGGGGCAGTCAACGTCAAGGATGAGGCGATCACGCCTTATAAAGACGCGACCCATTACAACAACTTCTATGAGTTCGGCACCGACAAGGGCGATCCCGCAGCCAATGCCGGCTCGCTGAAAACCGAGCCGTGGAGCGTGGTCGTCGATGGGGAGGTGGGTAAGCCCGGGCGTTACGCGCTCGAAGACTTCATGAAACCGTACCAGTTGGAGGAGCGTATCTATCGCCTTCGCTGTGTTGAAGCGTGGTCGATGGTCATCCCCTGGATTGGTTTTCCGATTTCCGCACTGCTCAAGCAGGTCGAGCCGACCTCTAACGCCAAGTACATTCGCTTTGAAACCTTGCAGGATCCCAAGAGCATGCCTGGGCAGCGCTCGGGTTTCGCGCTGATCGATTGGCCGTATGTAGAGGGCTTGCGTCTGGATGAGGCGATGAATCCCTTGGCGATTCTGGCGGTTGGCATGTATGGCCGCGAATTGCCCAATCAGAATGGCGCGCCGCTGCGTCTGGTGGTGCCGTGGAAGTATGGCTTCAAGAGTGTGAAGTCCATTGTGCGGATCAGTCTCGTCAGCGAGCAGCCCAAGACTACCTGGCAGAGCATCGCGGCAGATGAATACGGTTTTTATGCCAACGTGAATCCGACGGTCGATCATCCGCGCTGGACTCAGGCAAGAGAGCGGCGTCTGCCGAACAGTTTGTTCAAGCCGAATGTACGTGATACCCAGATGTTCAACGGCTACTCGGATGAAGTCGCTTCTTTATATACAGGGCTCGATCTGCGGAAGAACTACTGATGCGATATCCGTTTTGGCGTGCAGGCGTTTTTATTGCGGCGGCGATCTGGCCACTGTTTTGGTTTTATCAGGCGTTTGCCGATTTGCTCGGTCCGGATCCCGGCAAGGTGCTGGTTGATCGACTGGGGCTGGGGACGCTGGTATTCCTGCTGATCACGTTGAGCATGACGCCGTTGCAGAAATTGACGGGGTGGGCGGGCTGGATTGCTGTTCGCCGTCAGGTGGGGCTCTGGTGTTTTGCCTATGTGGTTCTGCACCTGTTCAGCTATATGGCGTTCATCCTTGGTTTCGACTGGTCACAGTTGGGTGTGGAGTTACGCAAGCGGCCGTACATTATTGTGGGTACGCTGGGTTTTCTTGGATTGTTGGCACTGGCAGTAACCTCAAATCGTTACAGTCAGCGTCGTTTAGGTGTGCGCTGGAAGAAATTGCATCGGGTGGTGTACGTGATTCTGGGGCTGGGATTGCTGCACATGTTGTGGATCGTGCGTGCTGATCTCAAGGAGTGGGCGATCTATGCCTTTATAGGTGCAGTGCTTTTACTGCTGCGTGTGCCTACAGTTGCCCGTCGAATCCCGCGTTTATTGGCTAAAAAGCAGGTTTTGCAATAAAACTGAAATTAACGGTTGACGGCAGATTCTGGAGGTCTATAATTCGCCCCACTTCCGGCGCAGTCGAAACGGAAAACTCCTTGAGATTCAAAGAGTTACGCAGTTTTCGACGGCGGATCGCTTCAGTTCATCGAAGCCTGGAAGGAGTTGAAGGAGCGGTGATGTTTGGCTCTTTTGACGGTTCGGTCTTCTCGGTCGAAAGCGGTGAAAAAGAGGTGTTGACAGCAGCGTGTAACGCTGTAGAATTCGCATCCCGCTAACGAGAGATCGAAGCGCAAGTGGTTGAAGTTGTTGAAGAATTCTTCAAAAACTTCTGAAAATAATCACTTGACAGCAAATGAGGCTGCTGTAGAATGCGCGCCTCGGTTGAGACGAAAGCTCTTAACCAACCGCTCTTTAACAACTGAATCAAGCAATTCGTGTGGGTGCTTGTGGAGTCAGACTGATAGTCAACAAGATTATCAGCATCACAAGTTACTCCGCGAGAAATCAAAGATGTAACCAACGATTGCTGAGCCAAGTTTAGGGTTTCTTAAAAACCCAAAGATGTTTGAACTGAAGAGTTTGATCATGGCTCAGATTGAACGCTGGCGGCAGGCCTAACACATGCAAGTCGAGCGGATGAGAGGAGCTTGCTCCTGGATTCAGCGGCGGACGGGTGAGTAATGCCTAGGAATCTGCCTGGTAGTGGGGGACAACGTTTCGAAAGGAACGCTAATACCGCATACGTCCTACGGGAGAAAGCAGGGGACCTTCGGGCCTTGCGCTATCAGATGAGCCTAGGTCGGATTAGCTAGTTGGTGAGGTAATGGCTCACCAAGGCGACGATCCGTAACTGGTCTGAGAGGATGATCAGTCACACTGGAACTGAGACACGGTCCAGACTCCTACGGGAGGCAGCAGTGGGGAATATTGGACAATGGGCGAAAGCCTGATCCAGCCATGCCGCGTGTGTGAAGAAGGTCTTCGGATTGTAAAGCACTTTAAGTTGGGAGGAAGGGTTGTAGATTAATACTCTGCAATTTTGACGTTACCGACAGAATAAGCACCGGCTAACTCTGTGCCAGCAGCCGCGGTAATACAGAGGGTGCAAGCGTTAATCGGAATTACTGGGCGTAAAGCGCGCGTAGGTGGTTTGTTAAGTTGGATGTGAAATCCCCGGGCTCAACCTGGGAACTGCATCCAAAACTGGCAAGCTAGAGTATGGTAGAGGGTGGTGGAATTTCCTGTGTAGCGGTGAAATGCGTAGATATAGGAAGGAACACCAGTGGCGAAGGCGACCACCTGGACTGATACTGACACTGAGGTGCGAAAGCGTGGGGAGCAAACAGGATTAGATACCCTGGTAGTCCACGCCGTAAACGATGTCAACTAGCCGTTGGGAGCCTTGAGCTCTTAGTGGCGCAGCTAACGCATTAAGTTGACCGCCTGGGGAGTACGGCCGCAAGGTTAAAACTCAAATGAATTGACGGGGGCCCGCACAAGCGGTGGAGCATGTGGTTTAATTCGAAGCAACGCGAAGAACCTTACCAGGCCTTGACATCCAATGAGCTTTCCAGAGATGGATTGGTGCCTTCGGGAACATTGAGACAGGTGCTGCATGGCTGTCGTCAGCTCGTGTCGTGAGATGTTGGGTTAAGTCCCGTAACGAGCGCAACCCTTGTCCTTAGTTACCAGCACGTTATGGTGGGCACTCTAAGGAGACTGCCGGTGACAAACCGGAGGAAGGTGGGGATGACGTCAAGTCATCATGGCCCTTACGGCCTGGGCTACACACGTGCTACAATGGTCGGTACAGAGGGTTGCCAAGCCGCGAGGTGGAGCTAATCCCACAAAACCGATCGTAGTCCGGATCGCAGTCTGCAACTCGACTGCGTGAAGTCGGAATCGCTAGTAATCGCGAATCAGAATGTCGCGGTGAATACGTTCCCGGGCCTTGTACACACCGCCCGTCACACCATGGGAGTGGGTTGCACCAGAAGTAGCTAGTCTAACCTTCGGGAGGACGGTTACCACGGTGTGATTCATGACTGGGGTGAAGTCGTAACAAGGTAGCCGTAGGGGAACCTGCGGCTGGATCACCTCCTTAATCGACGACATCAGCTGCTCCATAAGTTCCCACACGAATTGCTTGATTCATTGAAGAAGACGATAGAAGCAGCTTTAAGCTCCAAGCTGATAGCTCTGAGCTAATCAGTTACGCGCTCGAAATTGGGTCTGTAGCTCAGTTGGTTAGAGCGCACCCCTGATAAGGGTGAGGTCGGCAGTTCGAATCTGCCCAGACCCACCAATTTTGTATGGGGCCATAGCTCAGCTGGGAGAGCGCCTGCCTTGCACGCAGGAGGTCAGCGGTTCGATCCCGCTTGGCTCCACCATTAACTGCTTCTACTTGTTAGAGCTTAGAAATGAATATTCCGGCGTGAATATTGATTTCTAGTCTTTGATTAGATCGTTCTTTAAAAATTTGGGTATGTGATAGAAAGATAGACTGAACGTTACTTTCACTGGTAACGGATCAGGCTAAGGTAAAATTTGTGAGTGACTCTTAAGAGTTTTGCGAATTTTCGGCGAATGTCGTCTTCACAGTATAACCAGATTGCTTGGGGTTATATGGTCAAGTGAAGAAGCGCATACGGTGGATGCCTTGGCAGTCAGAGGCGATGAAAGACGTGGTAGCCTGCGAAAAGCTTCGGGGAGTCGGCAAACAGACTTTGATCCGGAGATGTCTGAATGGGGGAACCCAGCCATCATAAGATGGTTATCTTGTACTGAATACATAGGTGCAAGAGGCGAACCAGGGGAACTGAAACATCTAAGTACCCTGAGGAAAAGAAATCAACCGAGATTCCCTTAGTAGTGGCGAGCGAACGGGGACTAGCCCTTAAGTGGCTTTGAGATTAGCGGAACGCTCTGGAAAGTGCGGCCATAGTGGGTGATAGCCCTGTACGCGAAAGTCTCTTAGTCATGAAATCGAGTAGGACGGAGCACGAGAAACTTTGTCTGAATATGGGGGGACCATCCTCCAAGGCTAAATACTACTGACTGACCGATAGTGAACTAGTACCGTGAGGGAAAGGCGAAAAGAACCCCGGAGAGGGGAGTGAAATAGATCCTGAAACCGTATGCGTACAAGCAGTGGGAGCAGACTTTGTTCTGTGACTGCGTACCTTTTGTATAATGGGTCAGCGACTTATTTTCAGTGGCGAGCTTAACCGAATAGGGGAGGCGTAGCGAAAGCGAGTCTTAATAGGGCGTCTAGTCGCTGGGAATAGACCCGAAACCGGGCGATCTATCCATGGGCAGGTTGAAGGTTAGGTAACACTGACTGGAGGACCGAACCGACTACCGTTGAAAAGTTAGCGGATGACCTGTGGATCGGAGTGAAAGGCTAATCAAGCTCGGAGATAGCTGGTTCTCCTCGAAAGCTATTTAGGTAGCGCCTCATGTATCACTGTAGGGGGTAGAGCACTGTTTCGGCTAGGGGGTCATCCCGACTTACCAAACCGATGCAAACTCCGAATACCTACAAGTGCCGAGCATGGGAGACACACGGCGGGTGCTAACGTCCGTCGTGAAAAGGGAAACAACCCAGACCGTCAGCTAAGGTCCCAAAGTTATGGTTAAGTGGGAAACGATGTGGGAAGGCTTAGACAGCTAGGAGGTTGGCTTAGAAGCAGCCACCCTTTAAAGAAAGCGTAATAGCTCACTAGTCGAGTCGGCCTGCGCGGAAGATGTAACGGGGCTCAAACCATACACCGAAGCTACGGGTATCACGCAAGTGATGCGGTAGAGGAGCGTTCTGTAAGCCTGTGAAGGTGAGTTGAGAAGCTTGCTGGAGGTATCAGAAGTGCGAATGCTGACATGAGTAACGACAATGGGTGTGAAAAACACCCACGCCGAAAGACCAAGGTTTCCTGCGCAACGTTAATCGACGCAGGGTTAGTCGGTCCCTAAGGCGAGGCTGAAAAGCGTAGTCGATGGAAAACAGGTTAATATTCCTGTACTTCTGGTTATTGCGATGGAGGGACGGAGAAGGCTAGGCCAGCTTGGCGTTGGTTGTCCAAGTTTAAGGTGGTAGGCTGAGATCTTAGGTAAATCCGGGATCTTAAGGCCGAGAGCTGATGACGAGTTACCTTTCAGGTGACGAAGTGGTTGATGCCATGCTTCCAAGAAAAGCTTCTAAGCTTCAGATAACCAGGAACCGTACCCCAAACCGACACAGGTGGTTGGGTAGAGAATACCAAGGCGCTTGAGAGAACTCGGGTGAAGGAACTAGGCAAAATGGCACCGTAACTTCGGGAGAAGGTGCGCCGGTGAGGGTGAAGGACTTGCTCCGTAAGCTCATGCCGGTCGAAGATACCAGGCCGCTGCGACTGTTTATTAAAAACACAGCACTCTGCAAACACGAAAGTGGACGTATAGGGTGTGACGCCTGCCCGGTGCCGGAAGGTTAATTGATGGGGTTAGCTAACGCGAAGCTCTTGATCGAAGCCCCGGTAAACGGCGGCCGTAACTATAACGGTCCTAAGGTAGCGAAATTCCTTGTCGGGTAAGTTCCGACCTGCACGAATGGCGTAACGATGGCGGCGCTGTCTCCACCCGAGACTCAGTGAAATTGAAATCGCTGTGAAGATGCAGTGTATCCGCGGCTAGACGGAAAGACCCCGTGAACCTTTACTATAGCTTTGCACTGGACTTTGAATTTGCTTGTGTAGGATAGGTGGGAGGCTTTGAAGCGTGGACGCCAGTTCGCGTGGAGCCATCCTTGAAATACCACCCTGGCAACTTTGAGGTTCTAACTCAGGTCCGTTATCCGGATCGAGGACAGTGTATGGTGGGTAGTTTGACTGGGGCGGTCTCCTCCTAAAGAGTAACGGAGGAGTACGAAGGTGCGCTCAGACCGGTCGGAAATCGGTCGTAGAGTATAAAGGCAAAAGCGCGCTTGACTGCGAGACAGACACGTCGAGCAGGTACGAAAGTAGGTCTTAGTGATCCGGTGGTTCTGTATGGAAGGGCCATCGCTCAACGGATAAAAGGTACTCCGGGGATAACAGGCTGATACCGCCCAAGAGTTCATATCGACGGCGGTGTTTGGCACCTCGATGTCGGCTCATCACATCCTGGGGCTGAAGCCGGTCCCAAGGGTATGGCTGTTCGCCATTTAAAGTGGTACGCGAGCTGGGTTTAGAACGTCGTGAGACAGTTCGGTCCCTATCTGCCGTGGACGTTTGAGATTTGAGAGGGGCTGCTCCTAGTACGAGAGGACCGGAGTGGACGAACCTCTGGTGTTCCGGTTGTCACGCCAGTGGCATTGCCGGGTAGCTATGTTCGGGAAAGATAACCGCTGAAAGCATCTAAGCGGGAAACTTGCCTCAAGATGAGATCTCACTGGAACCTTGAGTTCCCTGAAGGGCCGTCGAAGACTACGACGTTGATAGGTTGGGTGTGTAAGCGCTGTGAGGCGTTGAGCTAACCAATACTAATTGCCCGTGAGGCTTGACCATATAACACCCAAGCAATCTGAATGCTCGAAAGAGACCAGATTGCGGTGTGTGAAGACGCAATGAACCGAAAGTTCGCGCTGCTCACAAACACCTGTATCACATACCCGATTTGCTGAAGCGAGGCCAGTTGGTCACGAGTCAGTACCCGAATTTCTTGACGACCATAGAGCGTTGGAACCACCTGATCCCATCCCGAACTCAGAAGTGAAACGATGCATCGCCGATGGTAGTGTGGGGTTTCCCCATGTGAGAGTAGGTCATCGTCAAGATTAAATTCCGAAACCCCAATTGCGAAAGCAGTTGGGGTTTTGTTTTGTCCGCAGGAAAGTATTTTTACTTAGGCAGCGAACAATTTTGCACAGTTATTTTCGAATCAGAACACTAGAATAGCCCCATCCTTTTCGGAGCCAGAGCCTTTATGTCAGATCCGGTTGACGCCCAAGGGCTGTCAGATTTACCGCTGGAAGACTTGGTGGCTTGTCATGAGTGCGACCTGCTGATACGCAAGCCCAAGCTTGCCCATGGCGAAAAAGCACTCTGCCCTCGCTGCGGTTACGAGTTGTACGCCCATCGCCATAATGTGGTGCAGCGCAGCCTTGCCTTGGTAATCGCAGCACTGTTGTTGTACATCCCGGCAAACTTTTTACCCATCATGCAACTCAATATCCTCGGACAATCTTCGCAGGATACGGTCTGGAGCGGCGTGCTCGGCTTGTTCAATACGGACATGCAGGGCGTTTCGATCGTTGTATTCCTGTGCAGTATGGCTATTCCGTTGCTGAAGTTGCTGTGCCAGTTATTCGTATTGCTGACGATCCGTTTCAACGTCGGGCGTAGCTACGGTTTGCTGCTGTATCGCATTTATCACCACCTCAAAGATTGGGGAATGCTCGAGGTTTACCTCATGGGCGTCCTCGTGGCGATCGTCAAACTGGCGGACATGGCGGCCATCACCGTCGGCCTCGGTCTGGCGTGTTTCATCGGTTTGTTGTTAGTTCAGATCTGGCTGGAAGTGGTGATGTCACCGCATCAGATCTGGCAGGCGTTATCAGGAGAGGATGCCCATGCGGGCGATTGATGCGGGCATTCTGATCTGTACCGAATGCCATGAATTGAACAAACTGGATGCGGACATCGACGAGCAGACCTGCACCCGCTGCGGTGCGCTGGTTCACGCTCGTCGTCCGAACAGTCTGGCCCGAACCTGGGCCCTGCTAATCACGGCTGCGATTATCTACATCCCGGCCAATGTGTTGCCGATCATGACGGTCAGTTCGCTGGGTCAGGGCGATCCCAGCACCATCATGTCCGGCGTGATCCAGTTGGTGCAGCACGGCATGATCCCGATTGCCGCAGTGGTGTTCATCGCCAGTATTCTAGTGCCGACGTTCAAACTGGTCGGTATCGCGCTGTTGCTGTTTTCTGTACAGCGCCGCCAGCCATTGTCTGCACGGCAGCGGATCTGGATGTACCGCTTCATTGAGTTCATCGGTCGCTGGTCGATGCTCGACATTTTTGTGATCGCCATTCTGGTGGCGGTTGTCAACTTCGGCCGGCTTGCCAGTGTCGAAGCCAATCTTGGCGCCATCGCTTTCGCCAGCGTGGTGATTCTGACGATGCTTGCCGCAGTAACTTTCGATCCCCGACTGATTTGGGATAACACGGAGTCGGACGACGACCATGACTGATTTGCCTGTAGCGAAAACCCGACCGGCCTCCAACTGGTCTGCCATCTGGGTACTGCCCCTGATCGCCCTGATCATCGGCGGCTGGCTTGGCTGGCGTGCCTATAACGAAACCGGTATCGAGATTCAGGTTCGTTTCGAAAGCGGTGAAGGCATCCAGGCCAACAAAACCGAGGTCATGTACAAAGGCATGTCGGTCGGTAAGGTGAAGACGCTCAAGCTCGACGACGAAGGCAATTCCAAAGGCGTGATCGCCACTGTGGAGATGAACAAGGACGTCGAACAATACCTCAAGACCAGCACCCGCTTCTGGTTGGTGAAACCAAGCGTCACCCTGGCCGGCATCACAGGACTGGAAACACTGGTTTCGGGGAACTACGTGGCCATCAGCCCGGGTGAAGGCGAGCCGACCCGCAAGTTCAAGGCCCTGGCTGAAGAGCCGCCATTGTCGGATTCCAAGCCTGGCCTGCACCTGACTATCAAGGCCGATCGCCTCGGTTCGCTGAATCGCGGCAGCCCGGTGTTCTACAAGCAGATCAAAGTCGGTCAGATCAAAAGCTACGTGCTGTCTGAAGACCAGAGCACCGTTGAACTGAAAGTGTTCATCGAACCGACCTACGCCAAACTGGTGCGCAAACACACGCGTTTCTGGAATGCCAGCGGCATCAGCATCGACGCCAACCTGTCGGGGGTGAAAGTGCGCAGCGAGTCCCTGGCGAGCATCGTCGCCGGCGGTATCGCCTTCGCTACTCCGGAGAATCGCAAGGACAGTCCACCCACCGATCCAAGCCTGCCGTTCCGTTTGTATGAGGACTTCGACGCCGCCGCTGCCGGCATTCGGGTCAAGGTCAAACTCAGTGACTTTGAAGGCCTGCAGGCCGGTCGCACGCCGGTGATGTACAAGGGCATTCAGGTCGGCAACCTGAAAGCGTTGAAAATCGATCCGGATCTCAACAGCGCCACGGCCGAACTGACGCTGGATCCTCTGGCCGAAGACTACCTGGTCGATGGCACGCAGTTCTGGGTGGTCAAGCCGTCGATTTCCCTGGCCGGTATTACCGGGCTCGAAGCGTTGGTAAAAGGCAACTACATCGCCGTGCGTCCGGGCGACAAAGGTGCTGCGCCGAAACGCGAATTCGAGGCGCGGCCAAAAGCCCCGCCACTGGATCTGCGCGCCCCCGGTCTGCATCTGGTGCTGTTCACCGATGTTCTCGGTTCGATCGAAGTCGGCAGTCCGATTCTGTACAAACAGGTCAAGGTTGGCTCGGTCCAGAGCTATCAATTCTCCAAGACCAAAAAACAGATCGTCATTGGCGTGCATATCGAGAAGGAGTACGAAAACCTGGTCAACGCCTCGACGCGCTTCTGGAATGTCAGCGGCATCACCCTCACCGGTGGTCTGACGGGCGGAATTCAAGTGAAGAGCGAGTCGTTGCAGACGTTGATGGCCGGCGGTATCGCTTTCGAAACCCCGCAAGCCAAGGCGCCGTTGCAGAAGCGTATTCCGCGCTTCCGTCTGTTCGCCAACCATGACGAGGCCAACCAGAAAGGCACGCTGGTGACGATCAAGGTCGACCGCGCCGATGGTTTGCGCCCGGGCACCCCGATTCGTTTCAAGGGGCTGGATGTCGGCAAGATTGAAGACGTCGATCTGACCGACGATCTGCAAGCCGTGATGATTACCGCGCGGATCACTGAAGTGCCGGAGAAGATTGCCCGGGTCGGCAGCCAGTTCTGGGTGGTCAAGCCGGAGTTGGGGCTGATCAAGACCCAGAATCTGGAAACCCTGGTCACCGGGCAGTACGTGGAAGTGCAGCCGGCGGCGAAAAATCTTGGCCCGCAGAAGAACTTCGTCGCGCTGGCGAATCCGCCGGAGGTGGTCAAGCAAGAGGCCGGTTTGAGTCTGGTGTTGAGTGCCGCCCGTCGTGGCTCGCTGAAACCGGGCGTACCCGTGACCTACCGGGAAATCACCGTGGGCAAGGTCACCGGTTATGAACTGGGGCAGACGGCCGACCGGGTGTTGGTGCACATTCTGATCGAGCCGAAATATGCGCCGTTGGTGCGCAGCGGCAGCCGATTCTGGAATACCAGCGGCGTCGGTTTTGACATTGGCTTGTTCAATGGTCTGACAGTGCGCACAGAGTCGCTGGAGACGGCGATTCAGGGGGGCATCGCTTTCGCTACCCCGGACGGTGAACGGATGGGCAACCAGGCGCGTGCGGAACAGACGTTCCCGCTGTTCGACAAGTTCGAGGATGAGTGGCTGACCTGGGCGCCGAAGATTTCGCTCGGTAAGTAATCCGGTATTGATGTGGCGTCTACAAAGACGCCATCGCTGGCAAGCCAGCTCCCACAGGGTTTCATGTCGTATACAGAATGTGTGTTCAACGCAAAAACCTGTGGGAGCTGGCTTGCCAGCGATGAGTTCCTCCTATTCAGCACAAATCCAAAGCCATAAAAAAGGGCCGCGATCCCAACAGATCGCGGCCCTTTTTGGTTTTCAGCTAAAGCCGGTCAAACCTCATCCAGCTCTGGCTCATCGGCTTGCACGTTGACGGTGGCCTTCACCACATCATGCCGGCGGATGTACTTCCAGTCCGCCTCATCGATGTAGATCCCCGCCGGGCCGCTGCCGCCTTCCAGGTCGATGGCGACACTGGCGCAGACCTGCGGCTTCACACTCGCCAGAATCGGCACGAAGCCCAATTGCAGGCTGGTTTCCAGCAATGCGGCCTGGTTCTTCTCGTCGATGTCTGCCGCCTCATCGAGGTAGTACGGCAGGCGCACGCGACCGGCCAGGTCGCGATCCATCAAGTGCAGCAACAAGTACATGTTGGTCAGCGCCTTGATGGTCATGGTGGTGCCGTTGGAGGCCGCGCCGTCGATGTCGGTGTGAATCACCGGCTGACCGTTGACCTTGGTGATCTCGAACGCCAGTTCGAACAAGTCCTTGAGGCCGAGCTGGTTGTGGTTCGCCGCCACCAGCCGTGCCAGGTATTCCTTGGCCTCTTCGTTCTTGTTGTCCTGCTCCGCGCTTTGGCTCAGGTCGAACACCGACAGGGTTTCGCCTTCTTCGTACTGACCGGCGCTGTGGATGATCTGGTCGATGTGCTTGAGCGCTTCCTTGTTCGGCGCCAGGACAATGCGGAAACTCTGCAGGTTGGATACCTGACGCTTGTTGATCTCGCGGTTGAACAGCGCCAGTTGGTGCTCAAGGCTGTCGTAGTCGCTGCGAATGTTGCGCAGGGTCCGGGCGATGTCGGTGACCGCCGCACGCCGCGCTTTGCCCAATGTCAGGGCTTCGTCGGTGCGGTGCGCGTAAGCGTTGATCAGCAACGACAGACGGCGCTCCATGTCGTCTTCGCTGTCGAACTTGGCCACGCCTTTCAGACGCACTTGCGCGTACAGCGCTTCGATCTGTCCGTCGGCGCGCAGCAGACCCTGCCAGCTGTCCTGATAGTCATTGAGCAGCGGCAGCAGGTTGTCCATCGAATCGTCGACCGGATCCATGAACGGCGTACCGAATGGCAGATCCGCCGGCAGCAGCTGACGGCGGCGCAGGGCATCGTCGAGGGTGCGTTGCTTGGCTTCCATGTCGGCGATCTGCCGGCCGACCAGTTGCAGCTTGGCCGAGAGTTGCTGGACGCGCTCGGTGAACGCGTCGCTGGAGCGCTTGAGTTCGTCCTGCGCCGCTTCCATCTGCGCCAATTGCTCGAGCTTGTCGCCCTCTTCGGCGCTCAGCGTTTGGGTGCGACGGAAATCTTCCAGGGCTTTCTGCGCGTCCAGCACTTGCTGGTACAGCGCTTCGGTCTGGGTCTTGCTCGCGGCGCGGTCGGCGGCCACGGCTTGCTGAGTCTTGAGCTGCTTGAGCTCTTTTTCCAGACGCTCTTTCTGGTCACGCAGCGCGGCGCGGTCGGCCAGCGCTTGCAGAGCCGGCGGCTCGATGTGCGAGATGTCGATCGACAGCCCCGGCACTTCGAAACGCTCGCCCTTGAAGCCATCGAGGATCAGCTCGACCGATTTGACCCACTCGCCATCGTCGTCGAGGGTGATGCCGTGCTCGCCCAGCGGCAGGCTGAACAGCGCGCTGTTGAACAGGCGCATCAGGCGCTCGACGTCCTGCTGCGAGAATTCTTCACGCAGGCGGGCGTAGCTGTTGTTGTCGGCGTGATCGAGTTGCTGCTTCACCGACTTCAGACGCTTTTCCAGATCGCGCAGACGTTCTTCCAGATCCTCGGCGCTGAACTGCCGGGACTGGGCCAGCGCACCGGCCAGTTCGTCGTGAGCGTCCTTGGCTGCGAGCAGTTGTTGCTCCAGCACTTTGACGTCATCGACCAGCGCAAAGCGGTTCTTCAGCACCGACAACTCGCCGAGCCAGCGCTGGATACCGGAGATTTCCCGCTCCAGACGCATCAGCTCCTGCGTGCCGCCACGCTGGTCGTTTTGCAGATCGTCCTGCTCGCGACGGTAGTGTTCGGCCTGAATCGTCAGTTCTTCCTTGCGTGCATTGGCGTAGTCCGACCAGGTGCCGAGCAACGAGTCGAGCAGCGGCGACAGGCGATGCAGTTTGCCGCGCAGCACGTCGCGCTGTTTTACGCCGTTGGCCAAGGCCTCGACCAATGGGCCGGCGGCGACCAGCGAGTTGTAGTCCTGCTCCATCCGGCGCACATCGCGGAAGGCTTCTTCGCACGCAGCAATGTAGTCGACGCTGCCGGAACGCAGGCTGTGCTCGAAGGCATCGAGGAACAGTTGCTTCAACTTGGCCGCAGTGATTTCGCGCATGTGCAGCAGGTTGATGAACAGCGCGCGGAAGGTCTTCAGGCTCTGCTCGCTGGTGGAGCGCAGCGGAATCAGCGTCAGGTCCAGCGGGATCGAGGTGTGCCCGCCCACCAGCAGACGACGCAATTCATCAGGCTTGAGTTCGTAGGCTTTCAGGCCTTCTTTCTCAAGGTTGCTGAACAGCTCTTTCTGCCGCAGGCAGGTATCGTTTTTCTGGTAATGCGCCAGGTCGAGCTTGCCGGCGTAAGCGAAGAACTGGTGACCGAAACCACCGCCCGGGCCGCGACCGACCACGCCGATCACGTGCGGGCCGTGAGGCAGATTGACTTCGACGAGGATGTAACTGGTGTCGGAGGCGAAGTAGAAGCGCCGCGATTGTTCCAGGCTGTACTTGCCGAAACTCATGTCCGACATGCGCGCCAGAATCGGGAACTGCAAGGCGTTGATCGAGGCGGACTTGCCGAGGTTGTTCGCGCCGTAAACCGATAGCGGTTCTTCCAGCGGGAACAGGCCGAGGCTGTAACCGGCGGTGTTCAAAAGGGCAAAGCGGCGAATGCCGTAGCGTTCCTGGCTCATGCGTCGGACTCCTGTTCTTCGGCAATGGCGCGGGCCAGTGCGTCTTCTTCGCTTTCTTCTTCGAATTCGGACAGATCAAGCGGATCGTCGGTTTCGAGGAATCTGGCTTCGGCTTCCTCGTCGATCAGCACCGGTGCCGGCAGTGGCAGCACGCTGTGCACGCTGGCCGCCAGATCGCGGTCCTGCTGCACCGACAGGCACACGTCGAGGAAACGGTGCATCGGCGGCAGGAAACGGTACACGCCGTTTTCTTCGCTGGCGAAACCGAGCTGGGTCATGCGGCGCATGATTTTTTCTTCCAGCTCTTCAACGGTCTGAACTTCGGCCTGGATGAACAGGTCGCGGTATTTATCCAGCAACGACGGCAGCTCTTCACGGCCGAGGCTGCCGCCGTCGAGCACGGCGATCGGGTCGCGGCCCTGATCGGCCAGATGCTCGACGAGGATGAAGGTGAACAGCGCCAGGCGCTGGGCGGTCTTGTTCACCGCCGCAGCGGCCATGTCCGGCACGAAGTAGTAGAAGCCACGGGTGTCGCAGACCAGCTCGAACCCCAGCGCCTTGAACAGCGTGCGGTATTGATCCTGGAAGTTCGACAGTTGCGCGTACAGTTCCGGGTCGCGGCGGCTGACGTGGTAGCCCTTGAACAGCTCGCGGAAGATCGGCGCCAGTTGGGACAGTTCGGATAGATCAAGATGCATTGGGGATGCTCGCAGAATCCTCGGCGGCGGCAGGGTCGCGGGCCGAGAGCAGGGCGAAGGAGCGCAGGCTGACCTGATGCTCGTGAGTGTGGTATTCGCGGCGTTCCAGACGCTCGCGGGTGAAGCGTTTTTCCCGCGACAGGCGCGAGAACCAGTACAGCAATTCGTCGGTGGCGCCGTCCGGTTCCTGTTCCAGCAGCCAGGTCATCAGATCCGGCATTGGCAGGGACTCTTCGCAACGCTCGACCATCTCGCGCACGGTGCGCGGTGCACGCGGGGCGTCGCCGGATTTCTGGGTCTTGTGGGCTTTGGGGAACCGCGCCGGTTTCGGCTCGAAACGCGCCAGGGCGTAGACGTAAGCTTCGACCTGACTGGCGCTGCCGAGGAAGGTGCTTTGCGGCCGGGTAAACAGCGGCATCGCCGCTTGCGGCACCGCATCGATACCTTTGCGACGGATCGCCGCCAGTGCCAGCGCGGCGCCACGGGTCACGGCGTTGTGTCGGCGCGCTTCTTCCCGCAGCGGCAGCAGCAGTTCGCGGGCATGACGCAGGGTCAGCTGGGCACTGGTCTGCATTTCGAGGATGCGCGCGTGGGTGCGCAGCAGCATGTCGTCATCGACCAGGTGGCCGAGGCGCTGCTGTTCGCTGAGCATTTTCAGCAGCACGGTTTCGACCTTGCGCACGCCTTGTTCGAAGGCGCCGTCCGCGTTCACCAGATCGATCATCGGCTCGACGTATTCGTCCCAGGTCGCCAACACTTCGGCATAACGCTGACGCAGCGGAATCTGCCGGTCGCTGGTCTTGGCCCGTTCGGCGACGGCCACCAGCGCCTGTTCGTCGTTGTCGAGTTTCTTCAATACGTCGCGCACGCGCATGTCGAGCAAGCGCAACTGACGGGCGAGGTCGTTGCCGTCGCGCACATCGAACGCGTCCTGAATGTAGCCGGCCAGCCGTTCGAGGTGGCGCAGATAGGCTTCGATTTCCAGGCACAGGCCCAGCCGGTGTTCCCGGCGCAGGTAGGCAAGGAAGTCGTGAATTTGCGCATTGAGCTCGAAACGGTTCGGGCTTTTCGCCACGGGTACCAGAATGTCGAGGCGAATCCACACGTCGAGCAGGCTGGTGATGTCCTGCGGCGTGCTGTCCAGTTGTTGGGCGGCCAGTTGCGTGCGCAGTTCGTTGAGGCTCAGGGTGCCTTGGTCGAAGTGCTCGCACAGTGGCTCAAGAAGTGCCCAGTGTTCAGCGAGGGCGCGCAAGACGCGCTTGGGTTCGATCATCGGAATGGCCGGCTGGTTGGCGATTAAAAGCCGCGATTGTACTGCATCAGGAGGGATGCGATTCACTCTCGGGACCGGCTGTCGCATTTTCTAAGGGAGCGAGCCCAGGTAAAGGCTATCGATCAACAGCAAGCGATCTTGAACGAAGGGCTGTAGAATCAGCCCACTTCAGTTATCCACAAGTGGCCGACCCTTTGCTTATCGAGTCCCGCCGCCGCGCCTATTTGAACGCCATGCAGGTGGTCAACTGGCTGCCGCGCACCGAATTGCCTTTCGCCGCCCCGTCGCGGCCCGAGCTGCTGGACATGCCCGAGCCTGAGCCAGAGGTCGCGGTGATGCCGGTAGTGCAGGCCGAGGCTCCGGCGCAGCCTGCCGCCCGTCCGGTCGAACGGCCGAAGATCGAAGTGCCGCGCCCGTCGCTCGCCAGTACCCGCAACGGCGCCAAACCGGTGGAAGAGGTCGAGGAGGCGCCAGTTGTCGCCAGACCCGCGCCGGTGCCGCCCCCGCGTTTCGCCCTGCAATTGCTGCGCGCCGGGGCTTGCCTGCTGCTGGTGGAGTTACCCACCGGCGAAGCGTTCCAGAGCCGCGATCCGGCCTATCTGTTGCTCAAGGACATGCTGCGCGCCGCCGGGCTGCCGGATGCGCCACAAATTGTCGGCGAGCCGGTGCGCTGGCCGTGGCTGAACCGCGGCACCATGGATCAAGGTCCGGAAGCGGCGCGCGACTTTGTTCAGGGTTTCCTCTCGGTACAGATGGAAGCGGCACCTTGCGCCTGCCTGTGGTTGATTGGCCTGCCGGCGGTGCGCTTTGCCGGTGAAGCGGACGCTGAAGCGTTCAACAGTGAGTTGCAGATCGAAGGCCTGGGCCTGGCCTGGGCCATTCCCGGTCTGGAATTGTTAATGGAAGAGCCACAGCGCAAAGCCGCTGTGTGGCAAGCCATGCGTCGGCTGATGGCGCGCTGGAAACCATCGAATGAGTGAAGCTGTATCGTTCCGCCCGATGACCGAGGCGGATCTGGACGCGGTGTTGAAGATCGAATACGCGGCGTACAGCCATCCCTGGACGCGCGGGATTTTTCTCGACGGGCTGGGTAAGTATCAGATCTGGCTGATGTTCGAAGGCCAGCAGCAAGTCGGCCATGGCGTGGTGCAGATCATTCTGGATGAGGCGCACCTGCTCAACATCACGGTCAAACCGGAGAATCAGGGGCGAGGGCTGGGGCTGACGCTGCTGGAGCATCTGATGTCGATTGCCTACAAGGCTGACGCTCGGGAATGCTTTCTGGAAGTGCGTGACAGCAATACCGCAGCGTTCAAGCTGTATGAGCGCTATGGCTTCAACGAAATTGGCCGGCGCCGGGATTATTATCCGGCGGTGGGCGGGCGTGAAGACGCCGTGGTCATGGCCTGCACCCTGGTTGACTGAATACCTGTAGGCGCTGCCGCAGACTGCGATCTTTTGATTTTGTTTTTAGAAGCAAGATCAAAAGATCGTAGCCTGCGGCAGCTCCTACAGTGAGTCGCGTCACATCAGGAGATCAGCGATTGCCATCCAGCGGATTACGCCGCGCCAGCTCCGCCTCATCCAGACCATTGCCGCCGCCGATATCGTCCTCGTCGACAATGCTCAGGTCCCAATCCGCCTGATTGCCTGCGCCAGCCTCTTCGGCATCGCGCGCACCGTCTTCACGAATCAGCGTTTCCGGGCTCAGATCATCGTCGGTCGGCTCATGGTCCGCCGTCGATGCACCCGTAAACCCGGCCTCACGCACGCGCTCGTTGGGCATCAGTTGTTCGCGTTCTCGCGCCGGGATCTCGTCACCAATCTTGGCGCTGGGTTCGTCTTCATCAAAATCCAGTTCATGCACCGAGCCCATGCGGTCCTCGTTATCATCGATCGGTTCCGGTTGCACCGCATCGTACGGACGTCGTGAATCAGTCATGGCAAATCCTCATACTGTGGGCCTTACTAGGTGGACTCACCGCACACCCAGGAATTCCAACGAAAACACTTGCGACCCTTGCGTGACCCCGACGGGTGGTCGTCTGTCATACCTGCGCATCTTTCTTGAGGCCTTAACCATGCACGACTTACAAGACCTGATTGATAACAACGAGCGCTGGGCTGACGCGATCACCAAGGAAGATCCGGAGTTCTTCGCCAAACTGGCGCGCCAGCAGACCCCGGAATATCTGTGGATCGGCTGCTCCGACGCACGGGTGCCGGCCAACGAGATCGTCGGCATGCTGCCGGGCGATCTGTTTGTGCACCGCAATGTCGCTAACGTCGTGCTGCACACCGACCTCAACTGCCTGTCGGTGATCCAGTACGCGGTCGACGTGCTCAAGGTCAAACACATTCTCGTGACCGGCCACTATGGCTGTGGCGGTGTGCGTGCCTCGATGCAGGATCGCCAGTTCGGCCTGATTGATGGCTGGCTGCGCTCGATCCGTGACCTGTACTACGAAAAACGTGAAGAACTGGCCAAGTTGCCGACCGAGGAAGAACAGGTCGACCGTCTCTGCGAGCTGAACGTTATCCAGCAAGTGGCCAACGTCGCCCATACCAGCATCATCCAGAACGCCTGGCATCGCGGCCAGAGCCTGTCGATTCACGGTTGCATCTACGGCATCAAGGACGGTCGCTGGAAAAGCCTGAACACCACCATCAGTGGTTTCGAGCAACTGCCGCCGCAGTACCGTCTGCGCCCGGTCGGAGCGTTGTAACTCAGTCTGGATGTCGCCAGCGCTGCAAAAAGTGCTGGCCCTCGATCGTGGGTGGTTCATCGTAACCGGTGATCCACCCACGGCAGCGCGGCGAGCCGCAAGTACAGGCGAACTGTTGCAGCAAACGGTCTTCGGTGGCCGCGAAGTCGATGGTCAGGTGGTCTCCCGGCTGAATATCGCGCAGCGCCCATAACCACAATTCGCTCATGTCGAGGAACGTATTCGGGTCGCAGGCATGTTCGAGCAATCCGCAAAAACGCGGATCGTAGAGATGGATGCCGACCAGTAGCTGGCGAGTCTGGCGGCAGCGATAGGGCAGCAATTGCCCGGACACCCGACACATCCGGGTGATCCGCAGGAACGCCCGGCGCGCCACCACCGACGCGCGGCCATCGTCGTGCTGAACGATTTCGAAGTCCTCGCTGGATGGGAAACCCAGGCGCACGGGCAATCCGGCAAACGGATAGATACCGGGAGCGTCGCGGGGTATGTGATGCGGATGAGCCTGATTGTTCATAACGGTCCCTGTCGGCAAATGTTGCGACTTCCCTGGTCTGACGTCCTGTCAGCGCTGCAACATGTTTGGATCCAATCCTCTCGCGTATACCCCAGAGCGTCTACTGTCAGATCTGACAGGCGTGATCGGCTGCTTCCCGTGTCAGCATCGACTGACACGGGAAGGCTTTCAGCCCATCAGAGGTGTGGCGCGGGAACGGCGGTGGCCGGCATTTCGCCCTGAAGCTGTTGCAGTTGTGCCTTGATCGGCGTGGTCGAGCACTTCGCGGCAGCCTGGGCCGGGGTCAGGTTGCGGATCGAGGTGTAGAACAACTCGCAGGTCTTGCCCTTTTGCGTCACTTGCCAGGTTTGCGTACAGCTGCTGAGCAGGGTTTTCGCATCGGTGCCGGGCTTGCTGCCCATCCCGGCCTGCCAGCAGGCCGCGCTCAAATCCTGGCCCATGACCTTCAAGCCGGCGGCATCGGCTTTCGCTTCATCACCGTCGTAGCTGGCCGGATCGGCGGCGTACCAGATGTAGCTCGGATGGTTCGAACCCAGCACCGGCACGTTCACCCCCGCACTCGGGCTGATGGTCGCCAGCCCCAGTACGGCGACGGTCGGGCCATATTGCTGCTTGATCCAGTTACGCACCGGTGCGCCGAACGCGACCATCGGCAGGGTGGTGCCGGCGCTGGTCTGGCTGAACTGCTTGATCAGCGTGGTCTGATAATCCTTGAAGTAGTCGTAGACACCTTCCAGGTCACTGCCGGCATTGGACGGCGCCGCGATGGGGGCGATGTCGATGATGGTCTGATAGGCCGGCGTCTGGTCGGCCGGAATGCCGTTGGCGGTCAACAGCGTGGCCCAGCGATCCGTGGTGTTCGAGCGCAGGTAATCCTGGGCCTGGGTCAGCGAGTAATCCGGCGGGAAGTGCAGCAGCTCGACGCTCTTGCGGTTTTCCAGGGCCATGCCCAGCGGCAGGAAGAGGTACCAGTTGTACGCCCATTTGCCATCGGCATTGAGCTTGCTGGCGCCGGTATAGGCCAGATCACCGGCGTCGAGCAGCGCTGACAGCGGCTTGTCGTAGCCTTCGGGAACGCCGCTGATCTCGGCGTAAATCTGCCCGTTATCGTTCTTCACCAACACCTTCGCATTGCTGTAGCCATCGCGTTGCACGCTCTGGCTCAGGTAATGCGCGACGGTCTGCTCCCGCGTCCAGTTGCGATAGCAGATCACGCTGCAGTTGTTGGGGTAAGCAAAAAGGCGAGTGACGCGCTCGGTGCTGCCCAGCTTCAGATCGACATCGGCGTGGGCCGCCGCGCTCAATGTGAGCGCGGCGAGTGTCAGCGCGGCGGGGGTAAATCCTGCGAGTTTGAACATGCTCAGATCCTTTTCAGCGTGGGTTCCCCGAGTTTGGGGCGCTTCATATTGGATCAGCCGTGTTGCACAGTGAAGCTGTCATTCGCGGATTTTTTCGTCAGCTCGCCGCGCTCGGCTCACGCCTGAAAATGCAGGGCGTTGCTCAGATCGCCCATGGGTTTCTGGCCACGGGCAATCATTGCTTTATCGCGCTGCTTGAGGCCGTCGAGGGTTTCCAGTTGGAACACCCGGGTGATCAGGCGCAGGATCGACGCCGTGTCGTAGACCGTGTGATCCACCGTGCCTTTGCGGGCGAACGGCGACACCACCAGCGCCGGCACCCGCGATCCCGGCCCCCAGCGATCGCCCTTGGGCGGTGCCACGTGGTCCCACCAGCCGCCGTTTTCATCGACGGTGACGATCACCACCATGTTTTTCCATTGCGGGCTTTCGCGCAGCACTTTGAGGGCGCGGACGATGTGCCGGTCACCGGAGGCCACGTCGGCATATCCGGCGTGCATATTCAGGTTGCCTTGTGGTTTGTAGAACGTGACCGCTGGCAACTTGCCGGCCTCGGCGTCGGCGAAGAATTTGTTGGTGCTCGATTCATCCCCCAGCCCGGCATCGCGCAGGCGTTTGCTGCGCTCCTGCGGGTTTTCCGGGCCTTGTTGTTGGAAATAGTTGAACGGCTGGTGGTGATATTGAAAGTTGGGGATCTTCGGAATCCCGCCGGAATCCTTGTATTGATCCAGCGTCGCCTGCCACGCGCCGGCGTACCAGGCCCAATCGACATTCTTCTTCGACAGCTTGTCGCCGATGTGCTCGTGGGTCTGCGGCACCAGCACATTGGGCAGATCCGGTTTGGAGTACGCCGGACGCTCCGGGTCGCGAATCCATGTCGGCCAGTACGGCGGGGCAAGGGTGTTGACACCGTAACCGTCCGGCGTCAGCGCACTCGGGCCGAACTGCGGCGGGCCGCTCATGGCGCTGGCTGGCGATGCCTCCAACGGCTTGAGGCGCGGATCGGTCGGGTCAGCGCTTTGCAGCGCGGCGATCTGCGACTTGGCCACCGAATTGGCCGCGTCCGGATAGAACGGCGCGGTGGCGCTGATCAGGTATTGGTGGTTGAGGAACGAGCCACCGAATGCGCCCTGGAAGAAGTTATCGCACAGCACGAATTCCTGAGCCACGTCCCACAGACGCAGGGAATAACGGCTCTGAGCATAATGGCTCATGGTCAGCCCGCCGGAATCGGCCCAGGCAACAAAGCCATCGTTCTTGCCCCCGTTGATCTGCATCTGGTTCTGATAGAACACGTGCCACAAGTCGCGGGTGACCAGACCGAATGGCAGGTCTTCACCGTTCGGGCCTTTGAGGGCGAACGGTGCGTTGGGCAGGTTTTCCTGAAACTGCACGGCGGCGGGGTAGGTCACGCCATCGAGGGTTTGCGGGCCGATCTGCAACACGCCGCCCCAGACGGGCGGCAGTGTCTGCAAAAGACTGCCGTCGCGATCACGTTGCTGGTAATTGGCAGGTTTGAGCGCAGACAGCGGCTTCTCGACACCGGGGAAATCACCGAACAGGTTGTTGAAGCTGCGGTTTTCGGCATAGATCACCACCACGGTTTTCACGTTATCGCGCAGGGCCTTGTCCAGCTCGGCTGACGTCAGCGGGCGCTCGGCCGGTTTGCCCGGCGGGTTGCTGGCGTTACCGCAACCGGCCAACGTCGCGCCCACACCGAGGACGGCAACTCCACCGAGGAAGCGGCGGCGACTGGTGTCGGTGGGGGTGTCGGATTCAGGTGCGTCAGTGCTGTCTGTTTCGTCTTTCATCTGTCAGCCCGTTTTGCTTAATTGTTTCAGTTTGTTTCGGGCGGACGCTAGCAAGGGAATGTGACGGTTGGGTTACAAAATCGTGCGGTGTCTACGACCCCTTCGCACTGCTAGACTGCTGCAATAGCGAAACTGGCCTGAGTGAACCATGAAGCCTTCCATTGCTCTTGATCTGCAACGAGCTGCCGTTCGTGAGGTTGTCGGCAGATTCCGTGTGGCCAATCCGCGTGTGTTTGGCTCGACGCTGCTAGGTACCGATATGGAGGGCAGTGACCTTGATCTGTTGGTCGATCCATTGCCCGGTACCACCTTGTTTGATCTCGGCGGGCTTCAGGTTGAGCTCGAAGATTTGCTGGGCGTTACCGTCGACCTGTTGACCCCAGGAGATCTTCCGCTGAAGTTTCGTCAGCAGGTACTTGAACAGGCCCGTCCCGTATGATCGCGAACCGGCTTGGCGATTACCTTGAGCATATGCGTCAAGCTGCAAGCGATGCGCTGGTCTTCGTCGAAGGTCTGAGCAAGGAAGAGTTCGTCGACGACAAACGGACGCAACAAGCGGTCATCATGAGCCTGGTCATTATTGGCGAAGCGGCAACCAAAATAATGGACCGGTTTCCGGAGTTCGCGGCTCAGAACACTCAAACTCCCTGGCGCAGCATGCGCGGGATGCGTAAGCGGATCGCTCATGGTTATTTCGACATCAATCTGGATGTCGTTTGGGAAACAGTTCAGGTTGCCCTGCCTGAGCTATTGAGAGTCTTGCCCTCCGAGTAACATTGATAGCACCTGCCCTGAGGCAGGTGCTATCTCGTCAATCTATGGCATCACCGGCGGCGTATACGCCAATGTCGTCCCCAGCACCCACAGCAGGAACAGCACCAGCGGCGTGTGCACCAGCAATTGCACGAACGAGAAGCCGATCAGGTCCCGCGCCTTCAAGCCGAGCACACCCAGCAGCGGCAGCATGTAGAACGGGTTGATCAGGTTCGGCAGCGCTTCAGCGGCGTTGTAGATCTGTACCGCCCAGCCGAGGTGGTATTGCAGATCGTTGGCCACTTGCATCACGTACGGCGCTTCGATGATCCACTTGCCGCCGCCGGACGGGATGAAGAAACCGAGAATCGCCGAGTACACGCCCATCAACAGCGCGTAGGTGTCGTGGGACGCGATGCTGACAAAAAAGGTCGAGATGTGATGCGCCAGCGTCTGCGCATCGGCACCTTTGACCGTGGTCAGCAGCGCAGCAATCGAGCCGTACAGCGGGAACTGGATCAGCACGCCAGTGGTGGTCGGCACCGCGCGGGCCACCGCATCGAGGAAGCTGCGCGGGCGCCAGTGCAGCAGCGCGCCGAGCATGATGAACAGGAAATTATAGGTGTTGAGCCCGGAAATCGCGGTGATCGCCGGTTTGGTCGAGAACTCGTGGAACAGCCAGCCGGCCGCCAGCAATACCAGCAGAATGATCAGCAGGGGACTGTGCTCCAGCCATTCCCCGGGCCGGGTGCGCGGTTGCAGCGGTGGCAGATTGAACGCCGGGTCGATGCCGCAATCCTTGGCGTCGCGCGCAGAGTTCGGGCCGGGCGCGGTGGCGTAGGCGACGATGATCGAAATCACGATCAGCGCCAGCAGCATCGCACCGGACTGCCAGAGGAAAATGGTCTGCGTGAACGGAATCACCCCGGTGATCGACAGGATCGCCGGCGGCAGGCTGGCCGGGTTGGCCTGCAATTGTGCCGCCGATGATGACAGGCCCAGGGCCCAGACCGCACCGAGGCCCAGATACGCCGCCGCACCGGCCGCGCGGTAATCCATTTTCAGATCGGTGCGGCGGGCGAGGGCGCGCACCAGCAAACCGCCGAACACCAGCGACAGACCCCAGTTCAACAGCGAAGCGACCATCGAGATCAGCGCGACCCAGGCCACGGCGGAGCGGCCGTTTTTCGGGATGCGCGCCAGTTTGTCGATCAGTTTGACCGCCGGCGGCGAACTGGCGACCACGTAGCCGCCAATCACCACGAAGGCCATTTGCATGGTGAACGGGATCAGGCTCCAGAACCCGTCACCGAAGGCCATCGCGGCATCGGTGGGTTTGGCGCCCATGGCCAACGTGGCCAGCGCGACAATGATTACGGCCAACGCGGCGAACACCCAGGAGTCGGGGAACCAGCGTTCGGCAAAGTTTGAACAGCGCAAGGCAAAGCGCGCGGAGCGGCTATCTTCGATATCAACGGCCACAGGGAGTACCTCGGATTTTTATGGTTATTGTGGTCCTTGGGACATTCAAACCCGACAACTCTGTGGCGAGGGAGCAAGCTCCCTCGCCACAGAGGTAGACCTGATTCAGATGTGTCCCGCCAGACAAGCCTCAACAGTAAATCAACCGCCGCCATTTTGTGAGCAGGTTCTGCCAAACCGTGACCATGGTCTAACGGGTTGTCCCCGGGCGGATTTGCGTAGACCATGAGCGACTTGGTTTTTTGCCTGCCAGAGTGCTTTGCCATGACTGCCCAATCCCCAGCCCGACCGGCGCCGTTCAGCCGTTCCGATTACAAGACCCTCGGCCTTGCGGCCCTTGGTGGGGCGCTGGAGATCTACGATTTCATCATTTTCGTGTTCTTCGCCCTTGCCCTCAGCCAGTTGTTCTTCCCGCCGGAAATGCCCGAATGGCTGCGGCTGCTGCAAAGCTTCGGGATCTTTGTTACCGGGTATCTGGCGCGTCCGCTGGGCGGGATCCTGATGGCGCATTTCGCCGATCGCCTGGGCCGGAAAAAGGTCTTCAGCCTGAGCATCCTGATGATGGCGCTGCCGTGCCTGCTGATCGGGATCATGCCGACTTATGCCCAGATCGGTTATTTCGCGCCGCTGCTGTTGCTGGCGCTGCGCATCCTGCAAGGCGCAGCGGTTGGAGGGGAGGTGCCGAGTGCCTGGGTGTTCGTCGCCGAGCACGCGCCTGCCGGACATCGCGGTTACGCGCTGGGCTTTTTGCAGGCCGGGCTGACCTTCGGTTACTTGATTGGTGCGCTGACCGCGACTTTCCTTGCACACGTGTTCAGCCCGGCGGAAATCCTCGATTACGCCTGGCGTTATCCATTCCTGCTCGGTGGCGTGTTCGGCGTGATCGGTGTGTACCTGCGCCGTTGGTTGAGCGAAACCCCGGTGTTCATGGCCATGGAGGCGCAGCGTGAAGCGCGGGTCGAACTGCCGCTGCGTACGGTGCTGCGCGAGCATCGACTGGCGATGTTGCCGGCCATGCTGCTGACCTGCGTGCTGACCTCGGCCGTGGTGGTGTTCGTGGTCATTACGCCGACCATGATGCAGAAAACCTTTGGCATGACCGCCAGCCATACCTTCGCCCTCAGTGCGCTGGGCATTGTCTTCCTCAACATCGGCTGTGTGATCGCCGGGCTGCTGGTCGACCGTCTGGGGGCCTGGCGCACCGTCATGCTCTATAGCCTGCTGCTGCCCTTGGGAATCGGCGTGCTTTACAGCTGCTTGATCATGGGCGGTCACTGGATCGGGCTGGCATACGCCATCGCCGGTCTGGCCTGCGGTGTGGTGGGTGCGGTGCCGTCGGTGATGGTCGGGTTGTTCCCGGCGCGAATTCGCGTGTCGGGCATCTCCTTCACCTACAACATTGCCTACGCCGCGTGGGCGAGCATCACACCGTTGTTGCTGATCGGTCTGATGCCGTGGAGCCCGTGGATCTGCGTGATGTTCTGTGCGGTGATGGGCGTGGTGGGGCTGTTGAGTGCGCTGTATTTCGGCTCGCGAATGCCGCGTACAGGGCAATGCCAGGTGGCCGGAACTGTCTGATCGCACGCCAGTGAACTATTTTTGACCGACGGGTCTCAAGCGCTCTTCAGAAACGAAATTCAAGGCCGATGGCTAGTCTGCATCCCGCTTTCTTTCCATCGGTATCTGCCCATGTTCAACAAACGCCTCAAGCAAGAGCTGGCCACTCTTCGTGAAGAACTCTCCAGCCTGCTGCAGGTGAAGGAAAGCCTGGAAAGCGAGATGCTGGTGCTGACCCTGGAACCCGATGGCCGGATTCAGTCGGTCAACCAGAACTTCCTCGGCGAGATGCTCTACAAGAGCCAGGACCTGGTGGGGCGCGCCATTGAAGACATCGTTCCGGCGCACGTGAAGGCCGATGACTTTCACCATCGTTTCAAGGCCGCCCTGACCCGTGGCGAACATTTCGCTGGTGCAGTGCGCTTGCTGCGCGGCAATGGCGAAGAAGCCTGGCTGCGCTCCATCGTGCAGCCGGTGCGTGCTTCGGACGGGCGGATCAAGCATTTCTCGATCTTCTCCAGCGACCTGACCCGCACCATCGAAGCCTCGCGCGAACACGAAAACCTGATCGGCGCTCTGGTGCGCTCGACAGCGGTGATCGAATTCGACCTCAACGGCAACGTGCTCAATGCCAACGAGCGTTTTCTGCAGGGCATGGGTTACAGCCTGGCGCAGATCAAAGGCAAACATCACCGGATGTTCTGCACGCCTGAGGAGTACAACAGCGCCGAGTACCAGAATTTCTGGCGTCGCCTGAACAATGGCGAATTTGTCGCCGACCGTTTCAAACGGGTCGACAGCCACGGTCGTACGGTGTGGCTGGAGGCGTCCTACAACCCGGTGGTCGATGCCAACAACAAACTGTACAAGGTAGTGAAGTTCGCCACGGTGATCACCGATCAGGTCAACCGTGAACAAGCGGTTGCCGACGCGGCCAGCATTGCCTACAGCACTTCGCAGCAAACCGACAGCACCGCGCAACGTGGCACCACGGTGGTCACCGAGGCGGTGAATGTGATGCGTGATCTGTCGCGCCACATGCAGGCGGCCGGTGAGGGCATCGAGGCACTGAACGAGCAGTCGCAGGTAATCGGGACTATCGTCAAAACCATCAGCGGCATTGCCGAGCAAACCAACCTGCTGGCGCTCAACGCAGCCATCGAAGCGGCCCGCGCCGGCGAGCAGGGCCGGGGCTTTGCGGTGGTGGCCGACGAAGTCCGACAACTGGCTTCGCGCACCAGTCAGGCGACCGAAGAGATCGTCGGCGTGGTGCGGCAGAACCAGGAGATGGCGCGTAACGCCGTGGCCCTGATGACCGATGGTAAGCTGCAGGCGGAACAAGGCCTGGCGCTGGCGGCGGAAGCGGGCACGGTGATCGTCGAGATTCAGGACGGCGCGCAGAAAGTGGTGGATGCGGTCGGGCAGTTTGCCAATCAACTCTCTAACTGATTCCCCCGCCAATACCTGTAGGAGCTGCCGAGTGCAACGAGGCTGCGATCTTTTGATGTTGATTTCAAGGATCAACATCAAGATCAAAAGATCGTAGCGTGCCGCAGCTCCTACAGGTTTTCACCAGCGGCTGGCGCTACAATCTGTTCCTTTTTCCCGGAGCAGATCCCCATGAGCGCCTCCCACCGCCGCCCGGTTCCCCTGAACAAAGCCTACCGTCTGCTCAATCACGGGCCTACCGTGCTGGTCAGCGCCGCTCATGACGGCCAGCGCAACATCATGGCCGCCGCTTGGGCAATGCCACTGGATTTCGAACCGCCGAAAGTGGCCGTCGTCCTCGACAAGTCCACTTTGACCCGGCAGTTGCTCGAAGCGTCCGGCACTTTTGTGCTCAACGTGCCGTGTGTCAATCAGGCTGACATCGTGCAAACCGTCGGCAATACCTCGGGGCTGGAGATCCAGCAGAGTCAGGGGCTGGACAAGTTTCAGGCTTACGGCTTGCAAACCTTCACCGGTGAAACTGTCGAGGCGCCGTTGCTTGAAGGCTGCGTGGCCTGGCTCGAATGCCGCTTGCTGCCCGAACCGCGCAATCACGAGCAGTACGACCTGTTCCTCGCCGAAGTCATCGCCGCTCAGGCCGATGAACGGGTGTTCAGCGACGGCCGCTGGCACTTCGACGGGCACGACGGTTTGCGCACGCTGCACCACGTGGCCGGCGGGCATTTCCTGACGATTGGCGATGCGGTGGACGGTAAAACCCTGCCGGTTTGATTCGCGAGCCTTTTGCGGCAGATGAGCACAATTTATCAGGCATAAAAAAGGCTTACCTCGCAGTAAGCCTTTTGTTTTCCGTGCGTAGCCTCAATCTCCCAACGCTTCCCCTTCACGCCGCGGATCCGCACCACCCGCCAACGACGCTTTACCCTGCGCATCCTTGACCCGCACGATGGCCTGGGTGCCGCTGGTCATGTCGATTTCTTTGACTGTGTGGCCCTTGTCTTTCAACGCCTGAATCAACGCAGGGCTGAACTGGCCTTGTTCCAGTTCGGTCGGGCCATTGCGGCTGCCGAAGTTGGGCAGGCTGATCGCGCTTTGCGGGTCGAGGTTCCAGTCGAGCAGGCCGACAGTGGTCTTGGCCACGTATTCGATGATCTGCGAGCCGCCCGGCGAGCCGACGCTGGCGAAGAACTCGCCGCTGTCGCGATCAAAGATCAATGTTGGCGCCATCGACGAGCGCGGGCGTTTGCCGGGTTCGACGCGGTTGGCGACTTTCTGCCCGTTCTCTTCGGGGATGAACGAGAAGTCGGTCATCTGATTGTTCAGCAAAAAGCCCTGCACCATCAGGTGCGAGCCGAACGCCGCTTCGATGGTGGTGGTCATCGATACCGCGCCACCGAGGTCATCCACCGCCACCACTTGCGAGGTGGAGATACGCAGCGGTGAGCGATCCGGCGCGTAGGCCACCTGTACGCCCGGCGGCGTGCCGGGTTTGGCGCTGCCCATGCTCCGTTCGCCGATCAGGCTGGCGCGGCTGGCCAGATAACCCGGATCTACCAGACCCTTGACCGGTACCGGGACGAAGTCGGTGTCGGCCACGTATTGCGCGCGGTCGGCATAGGCCAGGCGTTCGGCTTCGGCGATCAGGTGCACGGCTTGTGGATTGGGTTCGATACCGGCCGGTTTGTTGGTTTTCACGGGTTTGAGCGGCGTCAGCGACAGGCGTGGATCGCGGCTTTCCAGCGCTTGCAGGGTACCGAGAATCTGCGCCACGGCGATCCCGCCCGACGACGGCGGCGGCATGCCGCAGAGCTGCCAGCGTTTATAGTCGGTGCACAGCGGAGCGCGCTCTTTGGCCTTGTAGCCTTGCAAATCATTCAGCGACAAGCTGCCGGGGTTAGCGTGGCCCTGCACCTTGGCGACGATCTCTTCGGCGATCGAGCCTTTGTACAGCGCGTCCGGACCTTCGTGGGCGATGCGCTTGAACACGGCGGCCAGTGCCGGATTCTGCAGGCGCGTGCCGACAGCTTTGACGCTGCCGTCGCGGTTGAGGAAGTAGGCGGCCATGTCCGGCGATTTACCGATCACCGGGTCGGACGCCAAGAGCGAATGCAGGCGCGGCGAAATCGCGAAGCCCTGCTCGGCGAGTTTGATCGCTGGCTCAAACAGCGTGGCCCACGGCAGCCGGCCATGTTGCTTGTGCGCCATCTCCAGTGCACGCAACACGCCCGGCGTGCCCACCGAGCGCCCGCCGATCTGCGCCTGCGGGAACGGCATCGGTTTGCCGTCGGCCTGCAGGAACAGCTTCTCGGTGGCGCCGGCCGGGGCGGTTTCGCGCCCGTCGTAGGTACGCACCTGTTTGCCGTCCCACAACACGATCATCGCGCCGCCACCGATCCCGGAGGATTGCGGCTCGACCAGGGTCAGCACTGCTTGCATGGCAATCGCCGCGTCGATGGCCGAACCGCCCTTGCGCAGCATCTCGCGCCCGGCCTCGGCGGCCAGCGGGTTGGCGGCTGCGGCCATGTGTTGACTGGCGTGGCGAGTCTGCAGATCGGTGCGGTAACCGGAAGCGGCTTCCGGTGCCAGCGGCAAGGTCGAGGAAGGCGGGGCGTTGCACGCGGTGAGGGTCAGGGCGCTGATGATCAGCGTCAGGGCAGGCAGGCGAAAGCGGCTCAGGGGCAGGGCTGGGAACACGTGGGGCTCTCCGTCCGTGGGGTAAAAGGTCTGACGGACTTTATCGACCGGCCGGTCGCGACGCAAACCGCCGGGCATTTTTGCCTTTCTTTTCGGGGCGGATGTTCGCTAGGGTCAATGCCAAATTGATCGAACTGAAACAAAGCCCTTGTGGGAGCGAGCTTGCTCGCGAATGTGGCGTGTCAGGCAATCAGAATGTTGAATGCGCAATCGCCTTCGCGAGCAAGCTCGCTTCCACACATACAAAACCAACAAGAGGCCGACATGCACAGCGAGTTTCCCACCGAGTCCAGTTACCGTGATCAGCGCGAACAGTTTCTGACCGCCGCCCAAACTGCCGGAGCCACGCTCACCTCGTACGCCCATCCGCGTTGCGGCCCCTTCGGCGAACCCTTGAGTACCGACGTCGCTGTGCTCGGTGATCCGCAGGCCAAACGTCGTTTGATGGCACTCAGCGGCACTCACGGGGTCGAGGGCTATTACGGTTCGGATTGCCAGATCGACTGGTTGCAAGCTTTCGTTCCCGGCTCGCTGCCCAAGGATGTCGCGGTTGTGATGATCCACTTGATCAACCCATGGGGCACCGCGTGGCTGCGCCGGGTCAACGAAGACAACATCGACCTCAACCGCAATCATCTGGATTTCACCGCCCCGTTGCCGGATAACCGCGCCTACGCCACGCTGCACGAGATATACGCCTGCACCGATTTGCACGGACCGCAGCGCGCGCAGGCCGATGCCTTGCTCGACGCAGAGATTGCCGAACACGGCTGGCCGGCGGTGATGTCGATTGTCGAGGGCGGTCAGCACAGTCATCCCGATGGCCTGTTCTATGGCGGCCGCGCACCGAGCTGGTCGAATCGCACCTTGCATCAGATTATCGACGCGCATTTGACCGGTGCTGAAACCGTGATGTGCTTCGACCTGCACACCGGTGCTGGCGAGTACGGCCATCCGATGTTGCTGACCATCACCCAAGCGCCTTACCCGGCGCTGGTGCAAGCGCAATCGATCTACGGCCCGTGGCTTTACACCTTGCACACCGGCGCGCAAACGTTGAGCGAAACCGGTGTCGCAGCGACGGCGACCGGCTACACCTCGCAGGCGTTGCTCAACGCATTACCGGGTGTGCAACTGATGCCGTTCGTGATTGAGTGCGGAACGTATCCGGGGCCGGAGGTGCATCGTTATTTGCGCGATGACCAATGGCTGCACCTGCATGGTGATCCGCTGGATGCGACGGGGCGGGCGATCAAGTTGAATCTGCTGGAGCAGTTTTATCCGGCCGATCCGGACTGGCGTGCGATGGTCGGGTTGCGTACTCGGCAGATCTGGGCGAAAGGACTGACAGCACTGGCAAGCTGAAAACCAGATGAGGGGAGAAATCCCCTCATCGCAAAATCGGACTTTTCTTGAGGCATAAAAAAACGGCCTACCTTTCGGTAAGCCGTTTTTAGTACTTGGTGGCTACACAGGGACTTGAACCCCGGACCCCAGCATTATGAATGCTATGCTCTAACCAACTGAGCTATGTAGCCAAGTGGCGCGCATTATTCCCCTGAAACGGAAAAGCGTCAAGCGTAAATTTAAAAATTTTTTCTACGCTTTCAACCGTTTATCAAAATCACAGGCCAAGCAGCGGCGAAGGACAACGTTCGAACCAGCGGCTGGCCTGTTCATAGGCGTGCGCCAGTTGCAGAACCGCGAAGTCGGCCTGGTGCCGGCCGATGATCTGCAGCCCCATCGGCAACCCCTGCGCATTGAAGCCGGCCTGAACGCTCGCCACCGGGCAACCCGACAGCGTGCCGGGGATGACTACCTCCATCCAGCGGTGATACGTGTCCATGCTCACGCCCTCGATAGACTTCGGCCAAGGCTGGGTTTTATCGAACGGGAAGAGCTGTGCACTGGGCAGCAGCAGGTAATCGAAGCGTTCGAACAACCGGGAAATCGCCCGATACCAATCGCTGCGCACCACCGACGCGGCGAACACTTCGCTGGCCGACAGCTTCAGACCGTTTTCCACTTCCCAGCAGGCTTCCGGTTTCAACTGCGCGCGTTTCTGCGGATCGGCGTAGGCCGCGCCCAACGAACCCGCGACCATCCAGTGCCGCAAAGTGCGCCAACTGCTCCACAGTCGCTCAGGCGCGAACCCCGGCTGAACGGATTCAACGTGGCAGCCAAGGCTTTCAAAGTCGGCAAAGGTCCTCTCGCACAGCGACAGAACGCCGTTTTCCATCGGCAGATAACCGTTGAAGTCTCCCAGCCAACCCAATCGCGTGCCTTTGAAGTCACGCGCCAGCGGCGCGGCGAATGCCGCTCCCGATTCGCTGATCGACAGCGGCGCCCGCGCATCGCCCCCAGCCTGCACCGACAGCAGCAACGCCGCATCGCGCACGCTGCGGGCCATCGGTCCTTCATAGCCAAGTTGATCGAAAAACAGATCGGCACTGTCATCAAACGGCACGCGGCCCTGAGACGGGCGGAAACCAAAGATATTGTTGAACGCCGCCGGGTTGCGCAGCGAACCCATCATGTCGCTGCCATCGGCCACTGGCACCAGATGCATCGCCAGCGCCGCTGCTGCGCCGCCGCTGCTGCCTCCGGCGGTTTTGCTCGGGTCAAAGGCGCAGCCGGTAGCGCCGAACAGCGTGTTGTAGCTCTGCGAACCGAGGCCGAATTCCGGAGTGTTGGTCTTGCCGATGATGATCGCGCCGGCAGCCTTGATCCGCTCGACCATGATGCCGTCGCGCTCGGGAATAAAGTCCTTGAACAACGGTGAGCCGAGCGTGGTGCGGATGCCTTGGGTCAGCGACAGATCCTTGATCGCGTGGGGCAGGCCGTGCATCCAGCCACGGTATTCACCGCGCGCCAGTTCGGCGTCGCGCGCATCGGCCTGGGCCAGCAGAACATCCGGTACCTGCAGGCTGATCAGCGCGTTGACCTGCGGGTTGAAGCGTTCGATATGGGCAAGATAAGTCTGCATCACTTCGCGGCAGGACACTTGGCGCAGGCGGATGCGGTCGGCGAGGGCGTGGGCCTGTAAAAGGACCAGTTCGCTGATGTTATTGGAGTTCATGACAACGGCGCCTTTCAGACGGCTGAAGAAACGCCCCGGCGTCATGCCGAGGCGGCAGGAATCAACGCATCAGGTTGGTCCAGAGACGGTCAGCGAGGCGGATCGCGCCTTCGCCGCAGGTCTTGCTGAACACCACGTGGGTGCCCTCGGGAATGTGCAATTCCGGCGCATCCTTGAGCGTCGCATCGAGGAACGGTTCGACGCCTTTGATCGGGCTCTGGTGTTTGAGGAAGTTCTGGGTCATCGCCGCGTTTTCCGGCTGGCTGAGGAAGGCGATGAACGCCTTGGCATTCGCCGGGTTCTTGCTGCCGGTGGGGATGACCATGTTGTCGACCCAGGCCAGTACGCCTTCTTTCGGGTACAGGTATTTCAGGCTCGGTTTCATCTCGCGGGCGCGCATCGATGAGCCGCCCCAGAACATCGACATGTCGATTTCACCCGAGGCGAGGTTTTCGCGGATCGAGCCGGCCTTGGAGCTGTAAGTCTTTACGAACGGCTTCTGCGCCTTGAGCAGCGTCAGCACCTGTTGCATCTGTTTCGGGTCTTCACTGCACAGCGGCACATTCAGATAGAGGCTGGCCATGTCGACCATTTCGCTGGTCGAGTCGAACATGTTGATCCGTCCCTGCAACTCGGCTGGCGGCTCGTACAAAACCTTGTAGCTGTCAGTCGGGCCTTTATAGCGCGCGGTGTCGAGGACCACGCTGGTGGTGCCCCAGATGAATGGCACCGAGTACGCGCCCTCCGGGTCCCAACTCGGTTTTTTCAGGTTATCCACAACGCTGGCGTAGTACGGCTCCTTGACCGGGTCGAAGCGCTCCAACAGGTTTTCCTTGATCAGGATCGGGATGAACTGGTGCGAAGGAATCGCCACGTCGTAACCGGCGCCGCCCTGTTTCAGTTTGGCCAGCAGGGTCTCGTTGGAGTCGTAGGAATCGACGGTGACTTCGATGCCGGTCTGCTTCTGGAACTTGGCGAGAATCTCCGGCGAGAAGTAGCCGCTCCAGCTCACCACGTTGAGTTTTTCCGCAGCCTGAACGCTGCCGGCCATCGCCAGCGGCACAGTCAGGAACAACGCAGTGCTGACGCTTTTTATCCACTTGCTCATGCTATTTCCCCACAGTTCTTGGAAGGTTCAGGCGTTCTTTTTGCCCAGCAGGTAAGAGAGGCTCACAAACAGCACCGAGACGCCGAGGATCAGGGTCGACACGGCGTTGACGTCGGGTGTCACGCCCATGCGCAACAGGCCGAAGATGAAGATCGGCAGCGTTGTCGTACCGGCCTGGGCGACCATCATCGAGATCACGAAGTTATCCAGCGAGACGATAAAGGCCAGCATCAGCCCGGAGAAAATTCCCGGCATCAGCAGCGGCAAGGTCACCTTGCGGAAGGTCCGCCACGGGCCGGCATACAGGTCGGCCGAGGCTTGCTCCAGCGACAGGTCCATGTCGTTGAGACGCGCACGGATCGGCAGGTAGGCGAACGGAATGCAGAACACCGTATGCGCGATGATCAGGTTGCCGTAGCCCAGCGACAGGCCGATGGTGGAGAACAGCGCCAGGGTCGCCACACCGACGACAATTTCCGGCAGCACCAGCGGCAACATGATCGCGCCCATCGACAGTTGCAGCCCTTTGAACTTGGCGCCGCGTGAGGTGCCGAGGGCGGCGAGGGTGGCAATCGCCGTGGCGATCATGCTCGCGCAGACCGCGATCAACAGGCTGTTGCCGGCAGCCTGGCGCAAGGCCTGATTGGCGAACGCGGCGCGATACCAGTCGAGGCTGAAGCCGGTCCACACCGTCGCGGATTGGTTGGCGTTGAACGAGAACACCACCAGCACCACGATCGGCGCGTACAGGTACAGATAGAACAGGAAACTGAAGCCGCCGAAACCGGGGAAGTCCTGCACGCCCAGCCCTTTGCGTTTGAATGGCGCGAGCATCACGCACCTCCTTTAGCGATGCGCTGGCGCTCGGCGCGCAGGGCATACACGGTCAAGACCAGCATCACGGCGGCCATCAGCACCAGCGACAGCGCGGCGCCGAAAGGCCAGTTACGTGCATCGCTGAACTGCCGGAAAATCAGGTTGCCGAGCATCATCCGCGTGCCGCCACCGAGCAGTTCCGGGGCGATCATCGCACCCAGGCACGGCACGAACGTGAGGATGGCGCCGGCGAGAATTCCCGGTTTGGCGATCGGCAACACCACTTTGCGCAAGGTGCGCACGCGGCCGGCGTACAGATCCTGCGCCGCTTCGAGCAGGCGGATATCCATCTTTTCCAGCGTGGCGTAGATCGGCAGCACCACGAACGGCGCGTAGGTATAAACCAGCCCCAGCAGCACCGCGCCGTCGGTGTACAACAGCTGCAACGGCTCATGGTTGACGCCCATGCCCAGCAGACTGTTGTTGATCACCCCGGTATTGCGCAGCAGCAGAATCCACGCGTAGGTGCGGATCAGCAGGTTGGCCCAGAACGGCACGGTGATCAGGAAGATCAGCAAGCCACGCCGATGCGCCGGTTGCATCGCCAGCCACACCGCGACCGGGAAGCCGATCAACAGCGTGATGAGTGTGGTCAGCCCGGCAATGCCGACCGAACGCAGGGCGATGATCAGGTAGGAATCGGCGAAGGCCAGGCTGTCGTCCATTTGCCGTTCGAACAGCAACGAGGTGTAGGCATCGCTGCTGAAGACTTTGTTGACCCCGCCGTAGGGGTTGGCTTCCATCAGCGAGTAGCCGATGACGATCAGGATCGGCACCAGCAGAAACAGGCCGATGGCGACCAGCGCCGGGCTGACTCCGAGGAAGCTCTGGAAGGCCTTGCGGCGTTCCAGCGTGTTGGTAATCGGTAAGGTGTGCATGGCAACTCCTCAGGCTCAATCGTGCAGGACGCTGGCGCTTCCCCGGTCGAACAGCAGACCGGCCTGAGAACCGACGGCAAAGCGCAGGCTCTGGTCGACGCAGTTGGGCGTGCGCACGGTGAGGCGCGAGCCGTCGCCGAGGCTGACCTGATATTGCAGATCGGTGCCGAGGTAGATCTGCGCTTCGATCCGGCACGGCAGCGCGGCCTCGGTTGCGGCAGGCACCAGATGCAGGCGCTCGGGGCGTACCGACAAGGTCACGCTGGCGCCGATCGCCACGTCGCTGCACGCTTGCGCCGGCAGCGGGTGCCCGGCCGACCCGGCGAACCAGGCCATGCCGTCCTCGATCTTCGTCACCGTGCCCTGGATGAAATTGGTTTCGCCGATGAAGTCGGCGACGAAGCGATTGCGCGGGCGTTCGTAGATATCTTCCGGACGGCCGACCTGCTGCACTTCGCCCTCGGACAACACGGCGATGCGGTCTGACATGGTCAGCGCTTCTTCCTGGTCGTGGGTGACGAAGATGAAGGTGATGCCGGTCTTGGCCTGAATGGTTTTCAGCTCTTCGCGCATGGCCTGGCGCAGCTTCAGATCGAGCGCGGAAAGGGGTTCGTCGAGCAGCAATACTTTCGGGTGGGGTGCCAGGGCGCGGGCGAGTGCGACGCGCTGTTGCTGGCCACCGGACAACTGCGCCGGCTTGCGATTGGCGAAGCGTTCCATCTGCACCAGCGCGAGCATCTCCCGCACGCGCTCGGTGATTTGCGCTTTGTTCAGCACCTTGCCCATCGGCTGCGATTCGAGGCCGAAGGCCAGGTTCTCGGCGATGGTCATGTGCGGGAACAGTGCGTAATGCTGGAACACCGTGTTGACCGGGCGCTGGAAGGGCGGGCGATCAGCGATGTTTTCGCCGTACAGCAGAATCTCGCCTTCGGTGGGAAACTCGAAGCCGGCGATCATCCGCAGCAGGGTGGTCTTGCCGCAACCGGAAGGGCCGAGCAGGGTGAAGAATTCGTTGTCGCGGATGTCCAGATCGATGTTTTTCAACGCCACCGGACCGGTGTCCGGATCACCGTAAACCTTGCGCACCGAGCGGATCGACACCGCCAGCGTTTGCAGCGAATGCAGGGCATTCATGCGTTACCTCCGATTCCCCCATCGCCTGCGATTGCGCTGCGAATCAGCGAAGTCGTCGGGCCATGGATATTATTTTTCTGGGCAGGATCGAGATTGCGTACGGGGTGAAACCAGCTGTTTTATTGTTCTGCTGTGGCTCGATTATCAGCCAGTGCTTGCGTGAGGCGACACTTCAATTTAAACATGGCAGCTGTTAGTTAATTTAACAACCAAAGGCGCCAGGAATCATGCCCGACCACCGTTTGCCGCCGCTCAACGCGGTGCGTGCGTTTGATGCCGCCGCACGCTTGGGCAGCTACGTCGAAGCCTCGAAAGCCCTGCACGTGACCCAACCGGCGATTGGTCGGCATGTGAAGTTGCTGGAGGACTGGCTGGGCATTCAGCTGTTCGAGCGCACCTCGCGCGGGGTCAATTTGACGCCGGCGGGTGAGAAGTACCACCGCAAGATCAGCGCGGCGTTGCAGTTGATCATTGAGGCCGGCAAGGAGGCGCGTCCGAAAGATGCCGAGCGCTGGTTGCGGATCATGGTGGTGCCGGGGTTTGCCAAGCGCTGGTTGATGCCAAGGATCGAAACCCTGCGGCATCTGCGACCGGGATTGAAACTGGCGATCGAGCCAAACTCCACCTTCACCGAAGTCGATGGCAAAAGTGCCGATCTGGGCATCGTCTATGGCCTCGACGGGCAGTACGCCAACTCCCGTGCAGCATTGATCTGCCCGCGCGTGTTTCCGATCTGCACCCCGCAATACCTCGCCAGCATCGAGCCTGTGATCGGCCCGGCAGATCTGGTTCGCCATGAACTGATCCACGTCGATGACGGCGAGTGGTGGAACCTGTGGTTCGCCGCCAACGAGCTGGATATTCACCTCAATTCCGACATGCTTTACGTCAACAACGATCACGCGCTGTCGGTGGCCGAGAGCGGGCAGGGCATTGCCTTGGCCAATGAAGTGCTGGTTCGCGAGGAGCTCAAGTCCGGCAAACTGGTGCGCGCGGTGGACGCGCAGGTGAAGCTGGAAAGCTATCGGGTCCTCACGCCGTCCGCCGAGTTCTCGGCGGATGTGGCGTGGTTTATCCAGTGGCTGAAGACCGAGCTGGAAGCGGACTTCCCCGAAGCCGTGATCAGCTGAGCCGGAAGCGTGCGGTGTTGTCGCTCAGAGCCTTGCTGCCCTGACTCAGGGTATCCGCCGCGAGATTCACCGCGCGGGCGCCCTCAAGCAGACGCACCGCGGCTTGATCGACCTGCTGGATATTGCCGCTGACTTCATCGGCGGTGCTTGCCTGTTCCTCCACGGCGGTGGCGATCTGCGCCAGGGTGTCAGTGACACTCTGCACTGCGCTGGCGATTTCGCCGAGACGTTCACCAAGACCGGTCACGGCTTCGGCATCCGACTGCGCCTGGCCGCAGGCGGCTTCCATCAGGCTCACCGCCTCGTTGACCGTGGCGCGCAGGCTGTCGACCGTGCCGGCGATTTGCGCGGTCGATGACTGGGTACGTTGCGACAGGCTGCGCACTTCATCGGCGACCACGGCAAAGCCGCGTCCCTGTTCGCCGGCGCGCGCGGCCTCAATGGCGGCGTTGAGCGCGAGCAAGTTGGTTTGCTCGGCGACGCCACGGATGGTGTCGACCACCAGTTGAATCTGCTGCCCCTGCTCGCTGACGCGACCGAGTGCCGCTGCGGTGTCGTTCAGGCGTTGGTTGAGTTGCTGAATGCTCGCCGTGGTGCGCTGGCTGTCGCGGCTGCTGTCGGCAGCGATGCGCCGGGTCTGTTGGGCGCTGCCGGAGGCCTGTTCGCAACTCTGCGCCACACCTTGCGAAGTGGCGGCCAGTTGCGTCGCAGCGGCGGCGATCTGGCTGATCTGCAACTGCTGCGCTTCGACTTCGCTCAGCGCGCCGCTGGAATGATCGTTGAGGCTGCGCACCGCGTGACTCAGTTGCGAGGTTTCGTGATCGACCCCGAGCATGCTGGCGCGCAGTTGCACCACGGCGACGTTGAGCGCGGTGCTGATCGCCGCCAGCTCATCGCGGCCCACCACCGGCACTTGCAGGCTCAGGTTGCCGTCACGCAGGGCTTCGGCAAGCAGGGTAATGCCGCTGGCGCTGCGGCGGATCGAGGCTTGCAGGCAGACGAACAGGTACAACGCCGCCAGCAACAGGCAACCGAACACCGCGGCGACCACGATGAACTGGCGAATCGCCGAAGCGTGGTAAGCGTCCAGGCGCTGATCCAGCGACAGCAGTGATTGCTGGCGCAACGAGGCGAGATCGCCCAACAGTGCATCGAGGCTGCGTTCGAAGTCTTCCGGTTTGAGTGTAATGCTGCCGCCAAACACGCCGTCATCCAGCACCTTCAGCCCGGCATCAAGGCGCTTGAGACTGTCGTGATACTGACCGGCCCAGGTGTGCAAATCGCTCGGCAGACGCGCTTCGAGCAGACCTGCGGTTTTGACAAGCTGTTCGCGGGCATCGCCGATGCGGCCACGCAGATCGCGCAGTTGCAAGCGACTCTGCAAAGTGAATTGTCCCGAGACCACTGAAGCCTGGCCGACGGCGGCGAGGCGGCCTACGCGCTCGATCAGATCCGGTGCGTGCTGCGTGGAGATCTGCGTCAGCAGATAGGTTTCCAGCCATGGCGCCAGCGTCAGGCGGTTGTCCATGACGATTTGCTCGCGCAACGCTTGCAGGGCGCTGAGGGCGTTGGTGAAGCGGTCGTAACCGTCCGGCCACCAGCCGACGCTGCTCAGGCTTTTCGAATCCAGACCGCCGAGCGCAGTTTGCAGGGCTTGATAGCGGGCGAAAGTTTCACCTTCGGCGCCTTCCTTGTTCAGAGCATTGCCCAGATCGCTGGTGGCTTGCTGGAGGGCCGGTTGCACGGCGTCAAATGCAGCCATGGCGGCGAGGGTGGCCGGGGTCGGCTGGCGATTGGTTTCGGTGGCGCGCCAACGGGCGGCGCGGTCACGCTGGGCGGCGAGCAGGTTGTCCAGGGCATCGAGGCTGAGCAACTGGCGCACGCCGGCACGCTCACCGGCAATCAGATTGAGTTTGTTGCGATAGTCCTGACCAATCATCAACAGGCTGCCGGCCAACGGCAGAATGAACAGCAGAAACAACAGCTGGAATTTACGCGCGAAGCCAAACCGCCCCAGCAATTTGATCCCCGGTGAAAGGAAAGCCTGCATGCCCCATGACTCCTCTGGACACCACGCACCAATGGCGTGCATCGCGGTCGTGCGACCTCGATGTTGTGCCCTGCTAAAAGGCCTCGAAAGTTCACTCTCGCCCGCTCGGTAGGCCGGCTCTGTAGCGAAACTTCCCATTCTCGACGACCTTTGTAAGGCCGCCGCGTTCGAGGGGAGAAGCAAGGCAAGATTCAGACCATGGCGTTGAGCTATCACTCTTCTCTCTGTAGGAGCTGCCGAAGGCTCGGGCCGCGATCGGACGATCTTTTGATCTTGCCCTTTAGAAACAAAATCAAAAGATCGCAGCCTGCGGCAGCTCCTACAGGGATTGATGAGTTATCGAACCGGACGTTAGTTAGCTGGCTAAGGGGATGGCGTTGGTGCACCGAAAAATGGCACATTGACGCACCTGCCTGCGTGCACCCATCTGCTGTACGGAAACTTCCATGGCTATCAGCAACGTTCAGACCGCCGCTGCCTCGGCGTCCTCTCCCTCCCAAAGCAGCCCGTTGGTGATGCGTATCATCGGCGCGGTGGCGCTGGCGCATTTGATCAACGACCTGATTCAGTCAGTGCTACCGTCGATCTACCCGATGCTCAAAGCCAACTATGGCTTGAGCTTCACTCAGGTTGGGCTGATCACGCTGACCTTCCAGTTGACCGCATCGCTGTTGCAGCCGTGGGTCGGTTACCACACGGACCGCCATCCAAAACCGTGGCTGTTGCCGGCGGGCTCGATCTGCACGCTGATCGGCATCGTGATGATGTCGGTGGTCGGCAGTTTCCCATTGATTCTGCTGGCGGCGGCATTGATCGGTATCGGTTCTTCGACCTTTCACCCCGAAGCCTCGCGAATTGCCCGGCTGGCCTCGGGCGGGCGCTTTGGTCTGGCGCAATCGACCTTCCAGGTCGGCGGTAACGCCGGTTCCGCGTTCGGCCCGTTACTGGCAGCGGCGATCATTATTCCGTTCGGTCAGGGCAACGTGGCGTGGTTCGGTCTGTTCGCGGTGTTTGCGCTGTTCGTGCTGTACCGCATCAGTCGCTGGTACGCCCATCACTTGAACCTGTTCAAGCTCAAGGCTGGCCAGGCGGCGACTCACGGGCTGTCGAAGGGCAGGGTGATCAGTGCGCTGGTGGTGCTCGGCTTGCTGGTGTTTTCCAAGTATTTCTACATGGCCAGCCTTACCAGCTATTTCACCTTCTACCTGATCGAGAAGTTCGACCTGTCGGTGGCCAGTTCGCAGTTGCACCTGTTCCTGTTTCTCGGTGCGGTGGCGGCGGGGACGTTCTTCGGCGGGCCGATTGGCGACAAGATCGGGCGTAAGGCGGTGATCTGGTTTTCGATTCTTGGCGTGGCACCGTTCACCTTGCTGATGCCGCACGTCGATCTGTTCTGGACCTCTGTCCTCAGTGTGGTGATCGGCTTCATCCTCGCCTCGGCGTTCTCGGCGATTGTGGTGTACGCGCAAGAGCTGGTGCCGGGTAATGTCGGGATGATTGCCGGCGTATTCTTCGGCTTGATGTTCGGTTTTGGCGGGATCGGTGCGGCGTTGCTCGGGCATCTGGCGGATGTGCACGGCATCGAGTACGTGTATTTCCTGTGCTCGTTTTTGCCGTTGTTTGGCGTGCTGGCGATCTTCTTGCCACGAACCAAGAAGGCCTGACCCCACACCATTTCCAACTGTGGGAGCGAGCCTGCTCGCGAATGCGGTGTGGTATTCACAGAGGTGTGACTGACACTCCCTTTTCGCGAGCAGGCTCGCTCCCACAGGGGAAATATGTTCAGCAGTAAATTTCAGGCACAAAAAAGCCGCGTATCAAACGCGGCTTTTTCTTGGACGTAACGCTTACACGTTGAAGCGGAAGTGCATCACGTCGCCATCCTTGACGATGTAGTCCTTGCCTTCCAGGCGCCATTTACCGGCTTCCTTGGCACCGGCTTCGCCCTTGTACTGGATGAAGTCGTTGTAAGCGATGACTTCGGCGCGGATGAAGCCTTTTTCGAAGTCGGTGTGGATCACGCCGGCAGCTTGGGGTGCGGTGGCACCGACGCGGACGGTCCAGGCGCGGACTTCTTCGACGCCGGCGGTGAAGTAAGTCTGCAGGTGCAGCATTTCGTAGCCGGCACGGATCACGCGGTTCAGGCCAGGCTCTTCCAGGCCCAGGGCCTCGAGGAACATGTCCTTCTCTTCGCCGTCTTCGAGCTCGGCGATTTCCGCTTCGATCTTGTTGCACACCGGAACCACCATGGCGCCTTCTTCTTCGGCGATGGCCTTGACCACGTCCAGGTGCGGGTTGTTCTCGAAACCGTCTTCAGCGACGTTGGCGATGTACATGACCGGTTTGGTGGTCAGCAGGTGGAAACCCTTGATGATCGCCTTCTCGTCGGCGCTCATGTTCTTCATCAGGCTGCGCGCAGGCTTGCCTTCGGTGAAGTGAGGGATCAATTGCTCCAGCAGGGCTTTCTGAGCCACTGCGTCCTTGTCACCACCCTTGGCATTGCGCGCGACTTTCTGCAGTTGCTTCTCACAGCTGTCGAGGTCGGCGAAGATCAGTTCCAGGTCGATGATTTCGATGTCGCGCTTCGGGTTGACGCTGTTGGACACGTGGATCACGTTGTCGTCTTCGAAGCAGCGCACCACGTGAGCGATGGCGTCGGTTTCACGGATGTTGGCCAGGAACTTGTTGCCCAGACCTTCACCTTTCGAGGCGCCGGCTACCAGGCCTGCGATGTCGACGAATTCCATGGTGGTCGGCAGGATGCGCTTCGGATTGACGATGGCCGCCAGAGCGTCCAGACGCGGATCCGGCATCGGCACGATGCCGCTGTTCGGCTCGATGGTGCAGAAGGGGAAGTTCTCGGCCGCGATACCGGATTTGGTCAGGGCGTTGAACAGGGTGGACTTGCCGACGTTAGGCAGGCCGACGATGCCGCAATTGAATCCCATGGTGTTTCCCCTCGGATTAGAGTCAGGCCTTCTGGCTGTGCAGGTTTTTCATCGCGCGGTTCCATTCACCGGCGAGGATATCCGGCAGCACGCCGAGGGCAAAGTCGATGCTGGCATCGAGTTTTTCCTGTTCGGCGCGTGGCGCACGACCCAGGACGAAATTTGAAACCATACTGGCGACGCCCGGGTGGCCGATGCCAAGCCGCAGGCGGTAGAACGTATTCTGATTGCCCAGTTGCGCGATGATGTCGCGCAACCCGTTGTGACCGCCATGGCCGCCGCCCTGCTTGAGCTTGGCGACGCCCGGAGGCAGGTCGAGTTCGTCGTGCGCCACCAGGATTTCTTCAGGCTTGATGCGGAAGAACCCGGCGAGTGCCGCCACGGCCTGGCCGCTGCGGTTCATGTAGGTGGTGGGAATCAGCAGACGAACATCCTGACCCTGATGCGAGTAGCGCCCGGTCAGGCCAAAATATTTGCGATCGGCCACAAGGTTCACACCTTGCGCGGCAGCGATGCGCTCAACAAAAAGGGCCCCTGCGTTATGCCGGGTCTGTTCGTATTCGGCGCCTGGATTTCCCAGGCCAACGATCAGTTTGATGGCAGTCACGATAGGGGCCCTTCCTTGGAGTGGTGTTTGACATCGCCGCGATCAGTGAAGGCGGCGAAAGTGGACGAAAATTGCTCATTTACCATGAATGTAAACTCCGCGTTCCCGCCCGCTTTCTCGCTACGTTCCAGTCCGCGATGTTTCACTCACTCCGACGAACAGAGTGAAATTACTCTGCTGCGCCTTCTTCGGTAGCTTCTGGAGCAACACGTGGAGCGTGGACGTTGGCTACTGCCTTGTCATCGCCGTGTGCCAGAGCAACGAACTCGACACCTTTAGGAGCTTTGAGGTCCGACAGGTGAACGATGGTGCCGATTTCAGCGTTAGCCAGGTCGACTTCGATGAACTCAGGCAGGTCTTTTGGCAGGCAGGAAACTTCGATCTCGGCAACAACGTGCGAGATTTCGCCGCCTTTCTTCACTGGAGCAGCTTCGTTGATGAAGTGCACAGGAACGATAGCGGTCAGTTTCTGGCCAGCGACAACGCGTACGAAGTCAGCGTGCATCACGTGGCCTTTGGCCGGGTGACGTTGCAGTGCCTTGATCACGACGTTTTGTTTCTTGCCACCAACGTTCAGCTCGATGATGTGGCTGTAAGCCGCTTCGTTTTCGAGCAGTTTGGCAACTTCTTTGGCCAGCATGCTGATGGATTCAGGGGCTTTGTCGCCACCGTAAACAACAGCTGGAACCAGAGCGGCGAGACGACGCAGGCGGCGGCTCGCACCTTTCCCCAGGTCGGAACGCACTTCAGCATTCAGAGTAAAATCGTTCATTTTGTATCTCCAAAATAGCCATGACCGAGCGGCGTTTGCGACCAGCGCCAAACACGGTATGGGCAAAAAAGCCCCGCCCCGACAGGTATGCCGGGGCGGGGCGCTTTTCGTCAACGAGACATTTCGAGAAGGGCAGGGCCCTTAACGGAACATCGCGCTGATCGATTCTTCATTGCTGATGCGGCGAACCGCTTCGGCAACAACCGGTGCGATATCCAGTTGACGGATACGTGCACAGGCTTGTGCTGCAGCGGACAGCGGGATGGTGTTAGTCACCACCAGCTCGTCCAGCACGGAATTTTCGATATTCTCGATGGCCCGACCCGACAGCACAGGGTGTGTGCAGTAGGCAAAGACCTTGGCTGCGCCATGCTCTTTCAGGGCCTTGGCCGCGTGGCACAGAGTGCCGGCGGTATCGACCATGTCATCGACCAGAATGCAGGTACGCCCTTCGACATCACCAATGATATGCATCACTTCAGAGTGATTGGCTTTCTCACGGCGTTTGTCGATGATCCCGAGATCCACGCCCAGCGACTTGGCAACGGCACGTGCACGCACGACGCCACCAATGTCCGGGGACACGATCATCAGGTTTTCGAAGCGCTGATCTTCAATGTCATCCACCAGAACCGGGGAGCCGTAGATGTTATCTACCGGAATATCGAAGAAGCCCTGAATCTGGTCAGCATGCAGATCAACCGTGAGCACACGGTCGATGCCGACTACGGTAAGCATGTCAGCAACGACTTTCGCGCTGATAGCCACACGTGCGGAACGCGGACGGCGATCCTGACGGGCATAACCAAAATAAGGAATAACAGCAGTGATACGAGTAGCCGAGGAGCGGCGGAAGGCATCAGCCATCACGACCAGTTCCATCAGGTTATCGTTGGTCGGGGCGCAAGTCGGCTGAATAATGAAAACGTCTTTACCGCGAACGTTTTCATTGATCTCGGCAGTAATTTCGCCGTCGGAAAACTTGCCGACAGAGATGTCACCGAGAGGGATATGCAGCTGACGTACAACACGCCGAGCCAGATCGGGGTTAGCGTTCCCCGTAAAGACCATCATCTTGGACACGCGCAGTACCTAGAGGCTGAGGGTAACCTGGATGAGTATAGAAAATGGCAGGGGCGGCTGGATTCGAACCAACGCATGGCAGGATCAAAACCTGCTGCCTTACCGCTTGGCGACGCCCCTGTATCTGTTGCTTCAAGTGCCTGGCACTTGATTCCTTTTAGAGCAGACTTTGCAGCTTGCGATGCAACATCGAAACGTTGCTTCCTTTTGCTACAAACCCTGTAAGGGTCTCTGTAAGAAGGGCCGAGACTTTATCAGCTTCAGCTTTGCTTGGGAAGCCCCCAAACACACAACTTCCAGTTCCGGTGAGTTTTGCTTCGGTAAATTTACCTAACAAATCCAATGCGTTACGTACCTCTGGATAACGCCTTGCAACCACCGGCAAGCAGTCATTTCGACTGTTTCCCTCGGGAACGGGGCGCACTTTAATGGGCGGCGTGTTACGTGTCAACAAAGGATCGGAAAAAATTTCTGCCGTACTTACAGAGACTTGCGGCACGAGCACCAGATACCACGGTTCTTCGGGGTCGACCGGGGTCAGTTTTTCGCCCACGCCTTCGGCAAATGCCGCGTGGCCACGGACGAAAACCGGCACGTCAGCGCCGAGCGACAGGCCCAGTGCCGCGAGGCGATCCTCATCCCAGCCCAGTTGCCACAGGTGATTGAGACCGAGCAGGGTAGTGGCCGCGTTCGAGCTGCCGCCACCGATGCCGCCACCCATCGGCAGCACCTTGTCGATCCAGATGTCGATGCCCAGTGGGCAGCCAGACTGTTGCTGAAGCATTTTCGCCGCGCGCACGATCAGGTTGCTGTCGTGGGGCACGCCAGCGAATTCGGTGTGCAGCTGTATCACGCCGTCGTCGCGCACGGCGAAGGTGATTTCGTCGCCGTAATCGACAAACTGAAACAGCGTCTGCAGTTCGTGATAACCGTCTGCACGGCGCCCGAGAATGTGCAGCATCAGATTGAGCTTGGCCGGCGACGGCAGCGTCAGACGTGGAGCGGTCATGGGTTATTGCCCCAATTTACGCGGTTGCCAGGTCTTGATCACCAGCGTCACGTCCAGATCGGTGCCATGCAGTTTGATCCGCTCGGGCAGCCAGTAACCGTTCTGCTCGGCGTAGCTGAGGTACTCGACCTTCCAGCCGTCCTGTTCCAGATTGGCCAGGCGACTGTCGTTATCCAAAGTCAGACGGCTTTTGCTGCTGGGTGCCGGCAAGCCACGGACCCACCAGGCCAGATTCGACACGGGCAACTTCCAGCCCAGTTGCTCTTCGAGCAGCGCTTCCGGTGACTCGGCGTCATAGCGGCCCTGATTGGCGACTTCCAGCGAGACCTTGCCCGGACGCCCGGTCAGACGCGCCGCGCCACGACCCAGCGGGCCGGACAGACGAATGTCGTAATAGTCCTGGCGTTGCAGCCAGAACAGCGTGCCGCTACCGGAATCTTTCGGTGCGCGGATGCCGATCTTGCCGTCGATCTGCCAGCCGTCGAGGCCGGTCAGCTGTTGTTTGTTCGCGGCCCACTGAGCCGGACTGCCGTGGCCCTCGACCGATTCGCGAGCACCGAAGCCCGCGCAACCGGCGAGCAGGGCGATGAAACTGAAAACAATAACGTGGCGCAAAAACATGAGTTAAAGAGTCTCGGATCCGGTCAGGCGCTTGATGGTGCTGCGCAGGATGGTGCTGTCGGGCTGATCCTTGAGGAATTTGCCCCAGACTTGTTTGGCTTCGCGCTGATTGCCCTTGACCCACAGGACTTCGCCCAGGTGCGCGGCGACTTCGTGGTCCGGGAAGCGCTCGAGCGCCTGACGCAGATACTTCTCGGCGTCGTCCAGATTGCCCATGCGGAAATTCACCCAGCCAAGGCTGTCGAGTACCGCCGGGTCTTCCGGATTGATCTGGTGCGCCTGTTCGATCAGGGCTTTGGCTTCGGCATAGCGGGTAGTGCGATCGGACAGGGTGTAGCCCAGCGCATTGAGCGCCATGGCGTTGTCCGGGTCGCGCTTGATGATCAGGCGCAGGTCTTTTTCCATCTGCGCCAGGTCATTGCGCTTTTCCGCGAGCATGGCGCGGGTGTAGAGCAGATTCAGATCGTCCGGGTATTGCAGCAGCGCTTGCTGCAGGACCTTCCAGGCCTTGTCGTCCTGTTTGTTGGCCGACAGGGTTTCGGATTCGATCAAATACAGCTGGATTGCGTAATCCGGCTGGGCATCGCGCTCAGCCGCCAGTTTGCTCTGGGCTTCGGCGGTCTTGCCGTTGTTCATCAGAATGTCCGCCTGACGCAGTTGCGCCGGCAGATAGTCATTGCCCGGGCCGACCTGGGCGTATTCGATCAGCGCGCCTTGTGGATCGTTGCGCTCTTCAGCGATGCGGCCGAGGTTCAGGTGTGCCGAATCGACGTGGCTTTCCCGGGCGATCAGGTCTTCCAGGTAGCCCTTGGCCTCGTCCCAGGCCTTGGCTTCCAGGCAGACCAATGCCAGCGAGTAACGCAGTTCGTCATCTTCCGGGTATTGCTGAACCAGGGTGGAGAACTCGACTTTGGCGTCGTCCATCCGGTCCTGTTCGACCAGGGTGCGCGCATACGTCAGGCGCAGGCGCTTGTCGTCCGGGTATTGCTTGATGCTTTTGCGCAGCAGTGGCAATGCTTCGTCGCCACGATTCAGGGTTTGCAGCAGACGTGCGCGCAACAGGATCGGAGCAATCTCGCCTTCTTCCGGCGGGTTGTCTTCGAGCAGGGTCAGTGCGGCTTTATTGTCGCCGTCCTGTTGCAGCAACAGGGCCTTGCCGAAAATCAGCTGACTGTTCTTCGGGTGGCGCTGCAGCAGACGGTCGAAACTTTTCATCAAACCGTTGCGGGTTTCCTGATCGGTGTCGGCCGCCGACAGTGCGAGGAAGTCGAAATGAGTGTCGCCCTTGCCCTGCAGAACTTTCTCCATGTAGACCATGGAGTCGTCGTAACGCCCGGCGCGGGCCAGCTGCACGGCAGCGGCGCGCTGCGCTTCGAGGTCGTCCGGGGCGTTTTTTGCCCAGATCAGTGCGGTATCCAGCGCAGGCTGGTCGGCACCGAGGTATTCGGCGATGCGGAACGCGCGCTCGGAAACCCCCGGATCCTGGGTGTTGATCGCCTGGGTCACGTAGTTGTCCAGGGCAATGTCGAAACGATTGCGCTGGCCGGCGAGTTCGGCGCTCAGCAGGCTGAAGACGGTTTCCTCGCTGAACGAGCTGTAAACCTTGGGTTTTTCAGGCGCGGGCGTGGTGTCTTCGACCGGCGGGGTACCGTCCGGCGAAACGGGTGCCATGGCCTGGCAGCCGCTGAGGAAGACAAAAACAAGGAGCAACGCGGAAGATCTATTCATATAGGAGAAGGACGACTAACCTGCGGTCGGATCATCATGACACAAGCCTTCGGTCAAACATAACCGAGTCTCGAATGTGGCCTTTATAGTGGCCGACAATTGGGACAATAGTCAGCGGTAGTTGTTCTGAATCTGACGAAGTAGGACAATTGCCGGCTTCACGTCACCATCAGCGACCTTGAATGGCCTTCCTTGCACTCGGTATTAACCACAAGACTGCTTCAGTAGACGTCCGCGAGCGCGTGGCCTTTACCCCTGAGCAGCTGGTTGAGGCCTTGCAGCAGCTCTGCCGACTCACCGACAGCCGCGAAGCTGCGATCCTCTCCACCTGCAATCGCAGTGAGCTTTATATAGAACAGGATCAGATTTCCGCTGATCTGGTTCTGCGCTGGCTGGCGGATTATCACCATTTAAGCCTCGATGAGCTGCGCGCGAGCGCTTATGTGCACGAAGATGATGCGGCAGTTCGTCACATGATGCGCGTCGCCTCCGGGCTCGACTCGCTGGTGCTGGGCGAACCGCAGATCCTCGGCCAGATGAAATCGGCCTACGCCGTGGCGCGTGAGGCGGGCACCATCGGCCCGCTGCTGGGGCGGCTGTTTCAAGCGACGTTCAATGCCGCCAAGCAAGTGCGTACCGACACCGCCATCGGCGAAAACCCGGTGTCCGTGGCGTTTGCCGCCGTCAGCCTGGCCAAACAGATTTTCAGTGATTTGCAGCGCAGCCAGGCCCTGTTGATCGGCGCCGGCGAGACCATCACGCTGGTCGCCCGCCATTTGCACGAGCTGGGGGTCAAGCGCATCGTGGTGGCCAACCGTACGCTGGAACGCGCCAGCCTGCTGGCCGAGCAGTTCGGCGCGCATGCGGTGCTGCTCTCGGACATTCCGGCAGAACTGGTGCGCAGCGATATCGTGATCAGTTCGACCGCCAGCCAGTTGCCGATCCTCGGTAAAGGCGCCGTCGAAAGCGCGCTGAAGCAGCGCAAGCACAAGCCGATCTTCATGGTCGACATCGCCGTACCCCGCGACATCGAGCCGGAAGTCGGCGAACTCGACGACGTTTACCTGTACAGCGTCGACGATCTGCACGAAGTGGTCGCCGAGAACCTCAAGAGTCGGCAGGGCGCAGCCCAGGCGGCGGAAGAGATGGTTTCGGTCGGCGCCGACGATTTCATGGTGCGTCTGCGCGAACTGGCGGCGGTCGATGTGCTCAAGGCTTATCGGCAACAGAGCGAACGCCTGCGTGACGAGGAGTTGCAAAAGGCCCTGCGTCTGCTGGCCAACGGCGGCAACGCCGAAGAGGTGCTCGGGCAACTGGCCCGTGGCCTGACCAATAAACTGCTGCATGCGCCCAGCGTGCAGTTGAAAAAGCTTTCTGCCGAAGGCCGCCTCGATGCGCTGGCCATGGCCCAGGAACTCTTCGCCCTCGAGGGCTCACCGGATAGTTTTTCGGATAAAAAACCGCAATGAAAGCGTCACTGCTCAACAAGCTGGACACCCTCCAGGACCGTTTCGAGGAACTGACCGCGCTGCTCGGCGACGGCGAAGTCATTGCCGACCAGGCCAAATTCCGCGCTTATTCCAAGGAATACGCCGAACTCGAGCCGGTGGTACAAGGCTATAAAAAGCTGCTCGGCGTACAAAGTGATCTTGAAGGCGCCCAGGCGCTGCTCAAGGACAGCGACCCGGACATGCGTGAAATGGCCGTGGAGGAAGTCCGCGAAGCCAAGGAATTGCTGATCAGACTGGAAGATGATCTGCAGCGCATGTTGCTGCCCAAGGATCCCAATGACGGGCGTAACGTCTTTCTCGAAATTCGCGCCGGTACCGGTGGCGACGAAGCGGCGATCTTCTCCGGCGATCTGTTTCGCATGTACTCGCGTTACGCCGAACGGCGTGGCTGGCGCGTGGAGATCCTTTCGGAAAACGAAGGCGAGCACGGTGGCTATAAAGAAGTCATCGCCCGCATTGAAGGCGACAACGTTTACGGCAAGCTGAAATTCGAGTCCGGCGCGCACCGCGTACAGCGTGTACCCGCCACCGAGTCCCAGGGCCGTATCCACACCTCGGCCTGCACCGTGGCGGTGTTGCCCGAGCCGGACGAGCGGGAAGCCATCGAGATCAACCCGGCGGATCTGCGTGTCGACACTTACCGCTCCTCCGGGGCCGGTGGTCAGCACGTCAACACCACCGATTCGGCGATCCGCATCACGCACATACCGACCGGCACCGTCGTCGAGTGCCAGGAAGAACGTTCCCAGCACAAGAACCGCGCGCGGGCGATGGCCTGGCTGTCCGCCAAGCTCAACGACCAGCAGACCGCCGCAGCGGCCAATGCGATTGCCAGCGAGCGTAAATTGCTGGTCGGTTCCGGCGACCGTTCCGAGCGTATTCGTACTTACAACTTTGCTCAGGGCCGGGTCACCGACCATCGCGTCAACCTGACCCTGTACTCCCTGGATGAAATTCTCGCCGGTGGCGTTGAAGCGGTGATCGAGCCTCTGCTGGCCGAATACCAGGCCGACCAGCTTGCAGCGATAGGTGAATAAATGACCATCATTGCCAGTCTGTTGCGTGCCGCCGAACTGCCGGATTCGCCGACGGCGCGTCTGGATGCCGAATTGCTCCTGGCGGCGGCACTGGGCAAGCCGCGCAGCTTCCTCCACACCTGGCCTGAGCGCATCGTGCCCAGCGAAGCGGCGCTGCTCTTCGCCGAGTATCTGCAGCGACGTCGCGGCGGTGAGCCGGTGGCCTATATTCTCGGTCAGCAGGGGTTCTGGAAACTCGATCTGGAAGTTGCACCGCACACGCTGATTCCACGTCCGGACACCGAATTGCTGGTCGAAGCCGCGCTGGAGTTGCTGGCGGCGACGCCGGCGAAAGTGCTCGATCTGGGCACCGGCAGCGGCGCGATTGCCTTGGCCCTGGCCAGCGAACGTCCGGCGTGGCAAGTCACGGCGGTGGATCGCGTGCTGGAAGCCGTGGCCCTGGCCGAACGCAACCGCCAGCGCTTGAGCCTGAACAACGCCACGGTGGTGAGCAGCCACTGGTTCAGCGCCCTCGAAGGCCAGCGCTTCCATCTGATCATCAGTAACCCGCCCTACATCGCCGCTGCCGACCCGCATCTGGTCGAGGGCGACGTGCGCTTCGAACCGGCCAGTGCGCTGGTGGCCGGTGTCGACGGGCTCGACGATCTGCGCCTGATCGTCGCCCAGGCGCCGGATCATCTGGAAGCCGGCGGCTGGCTGATGCTCGAACACGGCTATGATCAAGCCGAGGCCGTGCGTGATCTGTTGCTGACCCGCGGTTTTGAACAAGTCCACAGCCGCACCGATCTGGGCGGCCATCAACGGATCAGCCTGGGGCGCCTGCCGTGCTGAATGATCAGGAATTGCTGCGCTACAGCCGGCAGATTCTGCTGCAACACATCGACATCGATGGGCAACTGAAGCTCAAAGACAGCCGCGTGCTGATCGTCGGCCTTGGCGGTCTCGGTGCGCCGGTCGCGCTGTATCTGGCAGCGGCCGGTGTCGGTGAGTTGCATCTGGCGGATTTCGACACGGTCGACCTGACCAATCTGCAGCGCCAGATCATTCATGACACCGACAGTGTCGGCATGAGTAAGGTCGACTCGGCGCTCAAGCGCCTCGGCGCGATCAACCCCGAGATTCAATTGGTGCCGCACCGTCTGGCGCTGGACGAGGACTCCCTTGCCGCTGCCGTGTCGGCGGTGGATCTGGTGCTCGACTGTTCCGACAATTTCTCCACCCGCGAAGCGGTCAACGCCGCGTGCGTGGCCGCGCGCAAGCCGCTGGTCAGCGGCGCGGCGATTCGTCTGGAAGGGCAGTTGGCGGTGTTCGACCCGCGTCGCCCGGAAAGTCCGTGTTATCACTGCCTGTACGGGCATGGCAGCGAAGCCGAACTGACGTGCAGCGAGGCCGGTGTGGTCGGGCCACTGGTGGGCCTGGTCGGCAGTCTTCAGGCGCTCGAAGCCTTGAAAGTGCTGGTCGGTTTCGGCGAACCACTGGTAGGCCGCTTGCTGCTGATCGATGCCTTGGGTTCGCGCTTTCGTGAGCTGCGGGTCAAGCGCGATCCGGGCTGCAGCGTCTGCGGATCGCACGATGCGTGAGGCACCGATCGCGGTGTTCGATTCCGGTGTCGGCGGCTTGTCGGTACTGGCCGAAGTCCAGCGGTTGCTGCCCCATGAGTCGCTGCTGTACTTCGCCGATTGCGGGCACATTCCCTACGGCGAGAAATCCCCTGAGTTCATCCGCCAGCGCTGCAAGGTGATGGCCGGTTTTTTCCGCGAGCAGGGCGCCAAGGCCCTGGTGATTGCCTGCAACACCGCGACGGTGGCCGCTGTTGCCGATCTGCGCCGGGATTTCCCCGAGTGGCCGATTGTCGGCATGGAGCCTGCGGTCAAACCTGCTGCTGCCGCGACCCGTAGCGGTGTGGTTGGCGTACTTGCCACCACCGGCACGTTGCAGAGCGCCAAGTTCGCCGCGTTGCTTGATCGTTTCGCTACCGACGTTCGCGTCATCACCCAGCCGTGCCCCGGTCTGGTTGAGCTGATTGAAAGCGGTGATCTGCATAGCGCCGAGCTGCGCGCATTGCTCCAGCACTATGTCGAGCCGCTGCTGGCCAATGGTTGCGACACGATCATTCTCGGCTGCACCCACTATCCGTTTCTCAAACCGATGCTCAAGACGATGATTCCCGACAGCATCAGCCTGATCGACACCGGTGCCGCCGTCGCCCGCCAGTTGCAGCGGCTGCTGGCCGAGCGCGGGTTGCTCGCCCACGGACCGAACCAGCCAGTCAGATTCTGGACCAGCGCGGATCCGGCGTCCTTTCGCAAAATCCTGCCCCTGTTGGGCCAAGCCGCCGGCGACGTCGAAAAATTCACCTTGTAAAAAAAATGTGAAATATCTAAAAAGTCAGCTGAACTTCTGCTCAAGCGCTGATTTCTATACCGCTGGGTTTACTAAAAAACCAAACGATCGTTCCGGAAAAGGAAGTTTCAAAGTGAAGCGACTATTCTGCTTGGCCGCGATTGCGGCTGCACTGATGGGGCAAAGTATTACCGCACAAGCGGCAGGCGTTGAGTTTGCAGTGGGTGCGACCAGCGATTCGACAATGACGTATCGCCTCGGCATGAATTTCGATTGGGACAAGAGCTGGCTGCAAAGTGACGTCGGTCGCCTGACCGGTTACTGGAGCGGTGCCTACACGTATTGGGAGGGTGACAAGACTTCCAGCAACAACAGCCTGTCGTTCTCGCCGGTGTTCGTTTACGAGTTTGCCGGTCAGTCGGTCAAGCCGTATGTTGAAGCGGGCATTGGTGTCGCAGCGTTCTCCAACACCAAATATGAAAGCAACAACATCGGCGGCTCTTTGCAGTTCGAAGACCGCATCGGTTTTGGCCTGCGCTTCAATGGCGGGCATGAAGTCGGGATCCGTGCGACGCACTATTCCAACGCCGGCCTGGCCAGCAGCAACGACGGTGTAGAAAGCTACGCGCTGCATTACACGATGCCGCTGTAAGCAAGATCAAAAGATCGCAGCCTGCGGCAGCTCCTACAGGAAAACCCAATCCCCTGTAGGAGCTGCCGCAGGCTGCGATCTTTTTGCATCTAATCAACGGTAGGCCGTGGCAATGCCTTTGCGTTCTTCAAGGCACTCCGGTGCCCCCATTTCGAACTCGCGACAGATCAGCGGACGTCGTTCGTAGATCGTGCACATCATGCTGTCGCGATCCAGCGCCGCGCACCAGCCGTCGTCCAGACGCAGCATCACTTCACCGCCCCACTCATCGTTATCGATAAAGCGCTCAGGCACGCCGGTGTCGGTGATCAGCATCACTTCAAGCTGGCAGCAGCACGCAGCGCAGGTCGAGCAGGTGACCGCTGGCTCGGTGATTTGCTGGTGGGGAATGGTTTTCATGCCGGGCAGTGTAAGGCAGCCGCCGGTTGTCGTGTGAAAGGTCTGACAGACGCTCAGTGGCTCAAGCGCCGCGCCATGGCATGCAATAACGGAAACAGCAGGGCCCACAGCAGGCCGATGCCGATCAGGGTCGGCACTTCACCGTAGGGGAATCGCACGCCGGCCAGATGTCCGCCGCCGTAATAGGAGACAGCGCCGCCCACTGCGCCGAGTCCGCTGGCCAGCCACCAGGGACGGGCGCTCCACTGCAGGCAATGACGCAACGTGGTGGCGAGCAAGGCCCAGAGCAGCATCAGCCATAGCGGAATCAGCGGCGACAGATCCTGGAATTCGAACACCCCGGCAGCCCGCAACAGGCTGTCTACCGCCGTGCCGACAATCACCACGCTGAGGATCAAGCGACCTTCCGCCGCCCAACTGCTGACCAAGCCCAGATGAATCACCAGCACCGCCAGCGCCAGCAGCAGCCACAGACTGTTGCCACCGATGACACAAGCCAGCCAGCCGACCTGAAACAGTACGGCATTGGCCACTCGCTCAAGCATCGAAGCGCCCGAGCAACGGCGCCGGCATGGCCGCCGGTTTCGCCAGCAGCAATTGCGCCGTGCCGATGGTGCGCTCCAGAAAACCGCCTTCGCAGTAGCACAGGTAAAACTCCCACAGCCGCAGGAAGTAATCGTCGTAACCCAATTCACTCAAGCGGCCGTGGGCGCGGCGAAAGTTTTCGTGCCACAGGCGCAGGGTACGGGCGTAGTGCAGGCCGAAATCTTCCATGTGCAGCAGGTTCATGTCGGTTTCGCGGCTGACCACTTCAAGCATTTTTTGTACGCAGGGCAGGGCGCCGCCGGGGAAGATGTAGCGCTGGATGAAGTCGACGCCGCGCTTGGCCTGTTCGTAGCGCTGCTCGCGAATGGTGATTGCCTGCAACAGCATCAGGCCGTTGCTCTTGAGCAGGTGCGCGCATTGTTTGAAGTAGGTCGGCAGAAAGCGATGGCCGACCGCTTCGATCATTTCGATCGACACCAGTTTGTCGTACTCGCCGGTAAGGTCGCGGTAATCCTTGAGCAGCAGCGTCACCCGATCCTGCAACCCCAGGGCTTCAATACGCTTGGCGGTAAACGCGTACTGCTCTTTCGACAGGGTCGTGGTGGTGACGCGGCAACCGTAATGCTGCGCAGCATAGAGCGCCATGCTGCCCCAGCCGGTACCGATCTCCAGCAGGTGGTCTTCGGGTTGGAGCGCGAGCTTCTGGCAGATCCGTTCCAGCTTGTTCAGTTGTGCCTGTTCCAGGTTGTCCTCGGGCGTGAGGAACTGCGCGGCCGAATACATCATGGTCGGGTCGAGAAACTGTTCGAACAGATCGTTGCCCAGGTCATAGTGCGCGGCGATGTTTTTCTGCGAGCCCTTGCGCGTGTTGCGGTTGAGCCAGTGCAGGCCTTGCACCAGTGGCCGGCTGAGGCGGGCCAGACCGCGTTCCATGGCGTCGAGTACGTCGAGGTTGCTGACGAACACGCGCACCACCGCGGTCAGGTCCGGCGAACTCCAGTAACCGTGGATAAACGCTTCACCGGCACCGATCGAGCCGTTGCCGGCGACCATGCCCCACACTGCTGCATCCTGGACATGGATTTCACCGAGCAGGTGGCTGCCCGGCGTACCGAACATCAGGCGTTCGCCGTCCTCGACCACCAGTAATTGCCCGTGTTTGAGTCGGCTCAGTTGCCGCAATACGCCGCGCCGCAGCAGCGAGCCGGTCAAGCCGTTGGTGCTGAAGCGACTGACAGTCAGGCTAGAGGATTTCATGGCGGTGCTCCTTGGGAGGCACAGTGGCGATTTGGAAGCTGCCGTCGGCAGCCTGATGAGCAAAAATCGGCGCGCGTTTGAGCAACAGGCGCAGGGCTTGCCAATAAATGGCCAGACAGGTTTTCGCGGTCATCCACGGAAAACGCCGCAAGTAGCGGTGCAGGCTGCGGCGATCAAGGGGCTCGCGTTGCAAGTTCAGCGTGGCGTCGAACAGCTTGAGGTCGCCCTGCCAGTCGGCCATGTGCACGCCGAGGTTTTGCGCAGCCGGGCTGAAACTCATGCGGTACTCCAGATCGCGCGGCAGGAACGGCGAAACATGAAAGGCCTTGGCCACGGCGAAATGCTGATGAAAGTCTTGCAAGTGGGTCGGCGTGCGGGCGGGCAAAACGTAGTGATAACGTTCGCGCCACGGCGTGTTGGTCACTTCGCAAAGAATCGCCGCCAGTTGCCCGTCGGCTTCGTGACAATAAAAGAAGCTCACCGGATTGAACGCCAGACCCCAACTGCGCGGCTGGGTCAGCAGGCAGACCGAACCTTGCGGCTGATAGCCAAGGGCGCCTGCGACCTGCTGGCGTACCGCGTCGATCAGGCGCATGCCGCTGCCGGTAAAGGCTTTCAGGTAATCGGTTTCGCGAAACGAAAACGGCGCAAAACGGCTGCGGCTGGCAAACGGCGACAGTTCGAACACGGCGTCCTGTTCGGCCAGGTCGAGGTACAACAGACCGATGCGGTAGCGGAATTCGTGGCGTCTGGGCGCAAAGCGCCGATGACCGATCCAGCCGCTGTACAGGGCGCTGTTCATAAGCTTTCCCCGAACGCGGCGGCCACGCGCAATGCGCTGACCACGCCGTCCTCATGAAAGCCGTTGGCCCAGTAAGCGCCGCAGTAGTGGGTGTGCTGCTGACCGTCGATTTCGGCCCAGCGGTTCTGCGCCGCAACGGCCGCAAGGCTGAATTGCGGGTGGGCGTAGGTGTATTTGGCGAGTACCTTGAACGGGCTGATTCCGGCGCTCTGGTTGAGGCTGACGCAGAACGTGGTGTCACTCTGAATGCCCTGCAGGATGTTCATGTCGTAAGTGACTGCCGCGTGAGTATGGCCGGCGCCGCTCAAGCGATAGTTCCAGCTGGCCCACGCCAGTCTTCGGGTCGGCAGCAGACGGGTATCGGTATGCAATACGACTTCGTTATCGGCATAAGGCAGGGCGCCGAGGATCGAGCGTTCATTATGGTTGGGCGTGCCCAGCAGTTGCAGGGCTTGATCGCTGTGGCAGGCGAGCACGACCTTGTCGAAACGCTCGATGCCGGCCGGGCTGTGGATAACCACGCCGTGCTCGTCGCGGTCGATACGGGTTACTGGGCAACTGAGGCGGATCTTGTCCTTGAATGCAGCCGTCAGCGGCGCGACATAAGCACTTGAGCCGCTCTCGATCACTTGCCATTGCGGGCGGTCACTGACTGACAACAGGCCATGGTTCTTGAAGAAACGCACGAAGAATTGCAGCGGAAAATTGAGCATCTCGGCCATCGGCATCGACCAGATCGCCGAGCCCATCGGCACGATGTAGTGCAGGATGAAACGTTCACCGTAACCGCCAGCCTTGAGGTAATCGTCGAGGGTGGTGTCGGCGGCGATCCGCTGTTCGGCGAGGTCGCGCTGGGCTTCTTTATTGAAGCGCAGGATGTCGCGCAACATCCCCCAGAAGCCCGGTGACAGCAGGTTGCTGCGCTGGGCGAACAGGCTGTTGAGGTTATTGCCGTTGTATTCCAGGCCGGTGTCCGGGTCGGTCACCGAGAAGCTCATTTCGGTCGGCTTGAACGACACACCGAGCTGGCCGAGTAAACGAATGAAGTTCGGGTAGGTCCAGTCGTTGAACACGATGAAGCCGGTATCCACGTGGTATTCGCGGCCGTCGACGGTTACCTGCACGGTGTGCGTGTGGCCGCCCACCCAGTCGCTGGCCTCGAACACCGTGATGTCGTGGCGGCGATTGAGCAGGTAGGCGCAGGTCAGGCCGGCGATCCCGCTGCCGACAATGGCAATCTTCATATCGGGTCTCGCAGCGGTGGGTTGCTGCGCACCATGCGCTTGCCGATCGCCAGTTGCAGGCGCGCCGGCAGCTTCGACAGTGGCCACAGCGCCGCCATGAACAGTGCGGGAAAGGCGATCTCCAGCGGACGATCCTTGAGCTTGGCGAAGATGTGCCGCGCGGCTTTATCCACAGGCCAGCTCAACGGCATCGGGAAGTCGTTTTTCGCGGTCAGCGGGGTTTCGACAAAACCCGGGCTGATGATGGTGACTTCGATGCCCTCGACGGCCAGATCGATCCGCAGCGATTCGAACAGATAGCGCAGCCCGGCTTTCGACGCGCCGTAGGCTTCGGCTCGAGGCAGCGGCAGGTAGGTCACGGAGCTGGCCATGCCGACCAGATGCGGCGCGGTACCTTTGCGCAACAACGGCAGGGCGGCTTCGATGCAGTAACTGCTGGCGAGCAGGTTGGTGCGCACCACGTGTTCGATGATCGAGGCATCGAACTGGCGGGCGTCCACGTATTCGCAGGTACCGGCATTGAGAATCACGCTGTCCAGTGACCCCCAGGCCTGTTCGATCTGCTGACCGATTTCGCGCACGGTCTGACTGTTGGTCAGATCGCCCGCCACCACCAGCACTTGCCCCGGATAGCGTTGCGACAACACTTTGAGTGGTGCCACTTGCCGCGAGCTGACGGCCAGATGCGCGCCGCTTTTCAGAATCTCTTCAGCCAGTGCTGCGCCGATGCCACTGCTGGCACCGGTCAGCCAATACCGCCGCGGAGGTGTACGACTCATCCCATTCTCCTTTTCAACCAGGCGATCGCCCGGCCCAATACGGGTAAATGTTCATACAGCATGGCCCCGGCATCGAAATAATCCCGGTGGCGATAAACCTTGTCTCGCCAGAGCAGGTGCGAACACCCGGCGACGCGAATCAAACGGCCGCCGGCCAGACGCGGGTGGCGGTAACTCATGACCCAGCGCAAGTAGCCTTCGCCGTCAGCGATCTGGTCGAAGCCGTGGAAATCGAAGCGCAGCTCGCTGACGTTGGCATACAACTCGCTGAAGTAATGGCGCAGTTGTTTCAAACCCTGCACTTCATGCAGCGGGTCGGTGAAGTGAATGTCATCGCTGTACAGCTCGCCCAGGCGTTGCAAGTTGTCTTTGTTCAACCCGGCAAACTGGTGGGCGAAGCGGCGCAGGAATTCACTCATGGACCTCTCCTGTAGACGAGCGCGACGGCAGGTTCTTGAAAGCCGCCAGCGCGCGTTCGCGCGAAGCCCCGAGATTGACGATCGGCGCCGGATAGTTGGCGACGCCGAACAGTCCGCCGGCGCTGGCCGGGTCATGTACTTCTTTCTTGTTCAGGCCAGCCAGCTCAGGCAGCCAGTGCTTGATGAACAAGCCTTCGCTGTCGAATTTTTCCGATTGGCTGATCGGGTTGAAAATACGGAAGTACGGTGCCGAATCAGTACCGGTCGAAGCGCTCCATTGCCAGCCGCCGTTGTTCGCTGCCAGGTCGCCGTCGATCAGGTGCCGCATGAAAAAACGCTCGCCTTCACGCCAGTCGATCAACAGGTTTTTGGTCAGGAACATCGCCACCACCATCCGCAGACGGTTGTGCATCCAGCCGGTTTCCAGCAATTGGCGCATGGCCGCATCAATGATCGGCAAACCGGTGCGCGCTTCTTGCCACGCGGCCAGATCGTCCGGCGCATCACGCCAGGCCAGGGCCTCGGTTTCCGTGCGAAACGCGCGGTGACGCGATACCCGTGGGTAGCCGACCAGAATGTGCTTGTAGAACTCACGCCACAGCAGCTCGTTGATCCACGTCACCGCGCCGACCTTGCCGCTGTCGAACTCGCCCTGATTGCTTTGCAGGGCCGCATGCAGGCATTGGCGCGGCGAAATCACCCCGGCGGCCAGATAGGCCGAGAGTTGACTGGTGCCGGGTTTGGCCGGGAAGTCGCGTTCGCTCTGGTAGTAGTCGATCTGCGCGTCGGCGAAGGTGTCGAGACGGCGCCGGGCTTCCTGCTCGCCGGCCGGCCACAGGGCGCGCAATGACTCGCTCGGTGCTGCAAAACCTTTGATTGAGGCCGGCACCGGATCGCTGTCGACATTCAGCTTCGCTTGCTTGCCGGGGGCTTTTACCAACGCTGGCACCGAACGATGCAGGCGCTCATAGCAAACCTTGCGGAACTGGCTGAACACCTGAAAGTAGGTTTCGGTTTTGGTCAGTACCGTGCCGGGCTTGAACAGCAGCTGGTCAAGGTAGCTGTGGAAAGCGATGCCTTTGGTCTTCAGGGCCACCGCCACCGCGGCGTCGCGCTGGCTTTCGTGGATGCCATATTCTTCGTTGACGTGCACAGCTTGAATATTCAATTGCACACAAAGTTCGAGCAGCACCGCCGGGGCCTGATCCCAATGATTGGCAGTGCGCAGCAGCAACGGGATATTCAGCGCACCAAGGCTGGCGCTCAATTCACGCAGGTTGCGCAACCAGAAGTCGATCTTGCACGCCGCGTCGTCATGTTCCAGCCACTGCTGCGGGCTCAACAGATACACGGCAACCGTCGGGCCGCGCGCAGCGGCAGCCGCGAGGGCGGTGTTGTCATGTTGGCGCAAGTCGCTGCGCAGCCAGATCAATTGCATCGCGGTTTCCATTAAATCAGCCCACGCTGAACGAGTACCTGATGGGCCGAGAGCGAATCTTCGGCCAGGATCAAATCAGCGATCTCAAGGGGTCTTACGGACAACTCGGTCTGGTGGATGCATACCGTTGGTCCGACGAGCATTTTTGCCGCGCTGATGCCGTTCAGCAGTTTCGGCAGCTGCGCCAGGTTCATTGCCTTGCTGGAATACAGCAGCACTCCTCGCGCTTGCAGATGATCGACCGCCAGCGCCAGTTCTCCGGCCGGAAGAGGCCAGTCGAACACTTGTACCGGACAGTCGGCACTGCTGATCAGCCACGCGCAGAGCCACAGGTGTGGTTCCAGCGCCAGGTCCGAGTGATTGATCAGCAGCAGCGGTGCAGCGTGCAATTGCCGATTGTTATGGTAGATGCGCGCGCCGAATTTGCTGCGCAACCACGAATAAAAGAACACACGCTCCATCTGCGCACCGAACTGTCCTTGCCAGCGCTGTTCGAGTTCCGCCAGCAGCGGCAGGAGTAATTGCTCGCACAGCGTGCGTGGCGGGTACAGGGCCATGGCCTGGTTGATGCTGTCGTCGAGATTGCGCTCATTGAGCTGGATGACGGCGCCGAGCAAGGACTGACGCTGTCGTTGCCAGTCATTCTCCACCGTCTCGGTGAAGGCTTGCGGCGCGTCGAGCAACGGTTTGACCTGACTGACCGCCACGCCTCGGTTGAGCCAGGTCAGAATGGTCAGGATCCGTTGCACATGTTCGCTGGAGTACAGACGATGGCCCTTGGGCGTGCGCTGCGGCACGATCAACCCGTAACGGCGCTCCCAGGCGCGCAGGGTAATGGCGTTGACGCCGGTCTGCCGCGCCACTTCGCGGATGGGCAGCCAGCCCTCGTCGAGGGCTTTCTTGAAGTCCGCACCGAGGTCTTCCCGGGCGCTGCTGTCGAGTGTGTCGTTCATCAAATGGCGTTTCGCAGGCTGAGGTTTTCCGGATGCGGCTGCAGGTACACCTGTTGCGCGATGTACGGATCCGGGTGTTGGCGAAAATGATGTTTGAGCAAGGTCAGCGGCACCACCAGCGGCACGATGCCGTGACGGTACTGGCCGATGACATGTTGCATTTCCTGTTTGTCTTCAGGGCTGATCGCCTGTTTCAGATAGCCGCTGATGTGCTGCAGGACGTTACTGTGGGTGCGGCGGGTGGCGCATTTCTTCAACGCGCTCATCAGCTCGCTGAAATAGCGCGGGCCGAGTTCGACCGGATCGGTCTGGGCCATGTTGCCCAGCAATTTGCCCAAGGCTTTGTATTGCTCAGGGTTGTGCGCCATCAACAGGTATTTGTAGCGCGAGTGGAATTCGGTCAGTGCGCGGCGGCTCAAGCCTTGTTTGAGCACTTGTTGCCAGGCGCTGTAGGCGAGTACGCGGGTGATAAAGTTCTCCCGCAACACCGGATCGTTCAGACGTCCGGCTTCTTCCACCGGCAGATCCGGGTGCTGTGCGCAGAACGCCTGGGCATAGATGCCACGGCCGCCGCCATTCACCGGCGCGCCGTTGGCGTGATAGACCTTGACCCGCTCCAGACCGCATGAAGGCGACTGTTGCATGAAGATGTAGCCGCAGATGTCATTGAGCTCGCCGGCCATTTTCTGCCCGTAGGCTGCCAGCGGTTCGGTGACATTGATCTGCGGATTGACGGTGCCGACCGCTTCAGGAGCGTCCGGATCCCCGACCAGCCGGATCGGCTCGCGAGGAATGCCCAGGCCAATCGCGACTTCAGGACAAACCGGGACGAATTCGAAATGCTCGGCGAGTGTGCGGCTGCACAGCCGCGATTCCTTGTGCCCGCCGTTGTAGCGCACTTCGGCGCCCATCAGGCAGGCGCTGATGGCGATTTTGGGCCGCAAAGCAGAAAGATCGGACATGCACACCTCGAATCTATTCCTGTACAGGTATTTATTTCTGTACAACTTTTCCTCAGCATAGATTCATGCGTGTACAAGTCAACTCATTTGTATAAGTTTTTCCAGGTTTAACGCTCTCAACTGTGGGAGCGAGCTTGCTCGCGAAGGCGTCGGATCACGGGGAGTGGTTACTTCCAGCCCTGGAGCCATTCAGTCGAAATTTTCAGGCGCTGCCAATCAAGCCTTTCGCTGCGCTGCGTCAGGACTGCCTGCAACTCGATCTCCAGCACCGTACCTTCCTCATCACGGAACAGCTCGGTGACCAGAAAATGCTTTTCACGGTTTTGCGGGTGGGCTGCTGTCCACTTCGAGAGCAGCAGCTTTTGCGGATTGATGCGGTTCATTGCAAGTGTTCATGCAAACGGCGTGCAGCTTCCTGGCCGCTGAGCCAGGCCCCCTCGACGCGCCCCGACAGACACCAGTCGCCGCAGGCATACAGGCCCAGATCGGCGTCGGCCAGCGTGCCCCATTCGTGGCCGGTCGCAGGGCGCGCATAGAGCCAGCGGTGGGCGAGGCTGAAGGTCGGCGCGGGCATGGCGCTGTGCAGCAGTTCGGCGAAGGCACCGTGCAGTTGCTCGATCACCGCTTCCTTGGGCAGGTCGATGTGTTGCCGGCTCCAGGCGCTGCTGGCGTGCAGCACCCAGGTGTCGCACGTCGTGTCACGTCCCGGTTTGCTGCGGTTGCGTGCCAGCCAGTCGAGCGGACTGTCCTGCACAAAGCAACCTTCGATCGGTGTGTCCAATGGCGTATCGAAGGCGAGGGCAACGGCCCAGGTCGGGTCCATTTTCACCCCGGCGGCCGCGCCGGCGAGTTTCGGTGCAGCGGCCAGCAATGCAGTGGCTTGTGGCGCCGGAGTGGCGATCACCACATGGCTGAAGGGACCATGGGTGAAGCCTTCGGCGTCCTGCAAATGCCAATGTTCTTCGCCGCGAAACACCTCGGTGATGCGGCAGGCGAAGTGCACTTCCAGGCCATTGAGCAAGCCGCGGGTGATGGCGCTCATGCGCGGCGTGCCGACCCAACGGGTCTGCTCGTCCGGCGACAGATTCAATTGCCCGCCCTGACAGGTGTAGAGCTGCGGTTGCCATTCGGCGACCCAGCCCTGGCTTTGCCATCGCTGCACCTCGGTGACGAAGCGTCGGTCGCGGGCGGTGAAATATTGCGCGCCCATGTCCAGAGAGCCGGCGTCGCTGCGTTTGCTCGACATGCGCCCGCCGCTGCCGCGGCTTTTGTCGAAGAGCTGGACGGTGTGTCCGGCCTCTGTCAGCGCTTGCGCGGCGGAGAGTCCGGCGATGCCGGTGCCGATGATTGCGATAGGTACAGTCATAGGGGCCTCGTTTACCTTTCTGTACAGACTACGCCGTCAATGAAACCTGTACAATTTTGTTTTTTGGTATAACTTCTAGCGTTCTCGTTCTGACAGCTTGGCCTATGGTTAAACAATAGAGCCTGCCCGATAGAAAAGATCCCTGCTTATAAAAATAGACTAGTGATCCGGGTAAAACGCCACGCGAGGAAGATGTCATGCGCATATTGCTGACCGGCGGTACTGGTTTGATCGGACGTCAGCTCTGTCAGTATTGGTCCAGGCAAGGCCATCAACTGACGGTGTGGAGTCGGCGTCCGGAGAAAGTCGCGCAGATCTGCGGTGCGCAGGTGCGTGGTATTGCCCGTCTCGAAGACTTCGGCAACGAGCCACTGGACGCAATCGTCAATCTGGCTGGAGCACCGATCGCGGATCGGCCATGGACTCATCGGCGCAAAGCGTTGTTGTGGAGCAGCCGCATCACCCTGACCGAAACCCTGCTGGCGTGGCTGGAAGCGCGACAACAGAAACCGGCGTTGTTGATTTCCGGTTCTGCAGTCGGTTGGTACGGTGACGGCGGTGAGCGCGAGCTGACCGAGGATTCACCGCCGGTGATCGACGATTTTGCCAGCCAGTTGTGCATTGCCTGGGAGGAAACCGCGCAGCGTGCCGAAGCGTTGGGCGTGCGCGTGGTGCTGGTACGAACCGGGCTGGTGCTATCAGCCGAGGGCGGCTTTTTGTCGCGGCTGTTGCTGCCGTTCAAGCTTGGGCTGGGCGGGCCTTTGGGCAATGGTCGGCAGTGGATGCCATGGATTCATATTGATGATCAAATCGCCCTGATTGATTTTCTTCTGCACCGCGATCAGGCGAGCGGTCCTTATAATGCCTGCGCGCCGAAACCGGTGCGCAATCGCGAGTTTGCCAAGACGCTGGGCAGCGTGCTGCATCGTCCGGCGTTCATGCCGATGCCGGCCCTGGCGCTGAAGGTCGGGCTTGGCGAAATGTCTTTGCTGTTGCTGGGTGGCCAACGCGCCATGCCGGCACGCTTGCTGGAAGCGGGTTTCACTTTCCAGTTCACGGATTTGCGTGCGGCTCTGGATGATCTCTCCGGCCGCCTTTGAAATAGGACGATGCATGACCGATCACGCCTTGCTTCTGGTCAACCTGGGCTCCCCGGCCTCGACTTCGGTGGCTGATGTACGCAGCTACCTCAATCAATTTCTGATGGACCCGTACGTGATCGACCTGCCGTGGCCGGTGCGGCGGCTGTTGGTGTCGCTGATCCTGATCAAGCGCCCCGAACAATCGGCCCATGCCTACGCGTCGATCTGGTGGGAGGAGGGTTCGCCGCTGGTGGTGCTGAGCCGTCGTCTGCAACAGCAGGTGACCACCCAGTGGACCCATGGCCCGGTGGAACTGGCCATGCGTTACGGCGAGCCGTCGATTGAAACGAAATTGCTGCAACTGGTCGCCGCCGGGCACAAGCGCATTACCCTGGCGCCGCTTTATCCACAGTTCGCCGACAGCACCACCACTACGGTAATCGAAGAAGCCAAGCGGGTGATTCGCGAGAACAAGCTCGACGTGAAACTGTCGGTGCTGCAACCGTTTTACGATCAGCCGGAATACCTCGATGCACTGGTCGCCAGCGCCCAACCGCACTTGCAGCAGGATTACGATCACTTGCTGCTGAGTTTTCATGGCCTGCCGGAGCGGCACCTGACCAAGCTCGATCCAACGGGCTATCACTGCTTAAAAAACGAAGACTGCTGCAAGAATGCCTCGCCGGCCGTGCTGGCCACCTGTTACCGCGCTCAGTGCCTGCGCACTGCCTCCGAGTTCGCCAGGCGTGCGGGCATTGTCGATGGCAAATGGTCGGTGTCGTTTCAGTCGCGTCTGGGGCGGGCGAAGTGGATCGAACCCTACACCGAAGCGCGGCTGGACGAGCTGGCGAAAAGCGGCGTGAAAAAGATGCTGGTGATGTGCCCGGCGTTTGTCGCCGATTGCATCGAGACGCTGGAAGAGATTGGGGATCGCGGCCAGGAACAGTTCCGCGAGGCGGGGGGCGAGGAGTTGGTGCTGGTGCCGTGCCTGAATGACGACCCGCAATGGGCGAAGGCGTTGGCAACCCTGTGTGAACGAGCGCCGTTGGCGCTGTAGCTGTTGTGGCGAGGTAGTTTGCTCCCGCTGGGTTGCGAAGCAGCCCCAAACCCTGCGAACGCGGTTCACAGGAAACCGCATCCGCCGAGTTTATGACTGCTTCGCAGTCAAGCGGGAGCAAGCTCCCTCGCCACAGGTCATGAGCCAGATTTTAGATCAGCGGCTCATCCGCCTTCTTGTGCTTCCAGCTGTCATTGCCCGGCAGGATCAGGTTCAGCGCAATGGCCACCACCGCGCACAACGCGATGCCTTTGAGGCCGAAGTCATCAGGGCCGGTGCCAGTGCCGACCAGCACACCGCCGATGCCGAACACCAGAGTCACCGAGACGATCACCAGATTGCGCGCTTCGCCCAGATCGATCTTGTGGCGGATCAGGGTGTTCATCCCCACTGCAGCAATCGAGCCGAACAGCAGGCACAGAATCCCGCCCATCACCGGCACCGGAATGCTTTGCAGCAGCGCGCCGAACTTGCCGATGAACGCCAGGGTGATGGCGAAGATCGCCGCCCAGGTCATGATTTTCGGGTTGTAGTTCTTGGTCAGCATCACCGCGCCGGTCACTTCGGCATAGGTGGTGTTCGGTGGGCCGCCAAACAGGCCGGCGGCCGTGGTAGCGATGCCGTCACCCAGCAAGGTGCGATGCAGGCCCGGCTTTTTCAGATAGTCACGACCGGTCACGCTGCCCACGGCAATGACGCCGCCGATGTGCTCGATGGCCGGCGCCAGCGCCACCGGAACGATGAACAGGATCGCCTGCCAGTTGAACTCGGGGGCGGTGAAGTGCGGCAGGGCGAACCATGGCGCGGCAGCAATCTTCGCGGTATCGACCACGCCGAAATAGAACGACATGGCAAAACCGACCAGCACCCCGGAAATGATCGGCACCAGGCGGAAAATGCCTTTGCCGAACACCGCCACGATCAACGTGGTCAGCAGCGCCGGCATCGAGATCATCATCGCGGTCTGGTAATGGATCAGCTCGGAACCATCACCCGCCTTGCCCATTGCCATGTTCGCGGCAATCGGCGCCATCGCCAGGCCGATGGAGATGATCACCGGACCGATCACCACCGGTGGCAGCAGACGGTCAATGAAGCCAGTGCCTTTGATCTTCACGGCAAGGCCGAGGAAGGTATAGACGAAACCGGCCGCCATCACGCCGCCCATGGTCGCGGCGAGGCCGAACTGGCCCTTGGCGAGAATGATCGGAGTGATGAAGGCAAAGCTCGACGCGAGGAACACCGGCACCTGACGCCCGGTGACGATCTGGAACAGGATCGTCCCTAAACCCGCGGTAAACAGTGCCACGTTCGGGTCAAGACCCGTGATCAGCGGCATCAGCACCAGGGCGCCGAAAGCCACGAACAGCATCTGGGCACCGGACAGCACCGTGCGCCAGAGCGGATCGTTGAACTCTTGCTGCATGTTTACGCGTCCTTCTGCTTGGTGCCGAAGATCTTGTCACCGGCGTCGCCAAGCCCAGGGATGATGTAACCGTGCTCGTTCAAGCGCTCATCGATGGACGCGGTATAGATGGTCACGTCCGGGTGAGCCTTTTCTACGGCAGCAATGCCTTCGGGCGCGGCGACCAGCACCATCGCGCGGATGTCCTTGCAGCCGGCTTTCTTCAGCAGGTCGATGGTTGCGACCATGGAGCTGCCGGTGGCGAGCATCGGGTCGATGATCATCGCCAACCGTTCGTCGATTTCCGGAACCAGTTTTTCCAGGTAGGTGTGCGCTTGCAGGGTTTCTTCGTTGCGGGCGACGCCCACTGCGGAAACCTTGGCGCCCGGGATCAGACTCAGCACGCCTTCGAGCATGCCGATGCCGGCGCGCAGGATCGGCACGACGGTGATCTTCTTGCCGGCGATTTTCTCCACCGACACGGTGCCGCACCAACCTGGAATATCGTAGGTTTCCAGGGGCAGGTCTTTTGTAGCTTCATAGGTCAACAGGGCGCCGACTTCCTGAGCAAGCTCACGGAAATTCTTGGTGCTGATGTCAGCGCGGCGCATCAGGCCGAGTTTATGGCGGATCAGCGGATGGCGGATCTCGAGGATGGGCATGGAAAAACTCCGGCGGCGGGCAAAAAAACCGGCCTAGATTAATCTATCCGAGGGTGATGTCCTATAGGACATTGAGTACGTTAGTCCATTAACGCTTGATTCGACCTCGCGGGATGCGTACCTTTGCCCGCTTTTCCAATTCCGCCACCCCTGGAGAGCGCCATGTCCGCTGATCTCGAGCATATCCGTCAAATCATGCGAGAGGCTGACTGCCTGTACACCGAAGCTGAAGTCGAGGCCGCCATCGCCCGCGTCGGTGCACACATCAACGAACAACTGGCCGACAGCAACCCGGTGGTGTTCTGCGTGATGAACGGCGGCCTGATTTTCTCCGGCAAACTGCTGACTCATCTGCAGTTCCCGCTGGAAGCCTCCTACCTGCACGCCACCCGTTATCGTAACGAAACCAGCGGCGGCGACCTGTTCTGGAAAGCCAAGCCGGAAGTCTCATTCATCGACCGCGACGTGCTGATCATCGACGACATTCTCGACGAAGGTCACACCCTGGGCGCGATCATCGACTTCTGCAAACACGCCGGCGCGCGCAAAGTGCACACCGCCGTGCTGATCGACAAGGACCACGACCGCAAGGCACGTCCTGACCTGAAGGCGGACTTCGTCGGCCTGCCGTGCGTTGACCGCTACATCTTCGGTTACGGCATGGACTACAAAGGCTACTGGCGTAACGCCAACGGGATCTTTGCCGTTAAAGGCATGTAAGCAAGATCAAAAGATCGCAGCCTTCGGCAGCTCCTACAGGAGATTGATGTACACCCTGTAGGAGCTGCCGAAGGCTGCGATCTTTTGCTTTTAATCCCATGCTAGAGTGCTCGGCCTCGCCCCCGGAGCCTGTCATGAGCCTTCTGATCCGCAGCTTTGCCGCCCTGTTGCTGACCCTCAGCCTGCCCCTGGCCGCCGCCCCGGCGCCGATGCACAGTCAGTTTCTACCGCCGGACGACTTGACCCTGCGTGATGCCGAACCCGAGCAGCAACAACTGCTGCAGGTCACCGATTATTCTGTGGTGGTCGGTGCGCAACGCCAGTCCAATCAGCAGCCGATTCCGGTGACCTCACCGTTGATGATCCGCCTCAAGGGCAAGTCGCTGAACAAGGGCGCAACCATCACCCAGGTGCTGGTCAATTTCGACGGCGAAAGCAAAAGCCTGAAAAAACCGGTTTATGACGACACGCGCAAAACCCTGACCCTGTTCTACCCGCTGGCCCAGTACCGGGTGGTGATCGACCTGCTGCGCAACGACACCGTGTATGTACAGTTCCTCAGTTACGCCAACGGCCACATCTGGGCCGATCTGCACACCGGAGCCGTTCGTGCGCGTTGAGCCTTGAGGCTGGGCAGGGGTAAACTGCCCGCCCCGTGTAATGTCTGCGAGCTGGAGTCGGCAATGCGTAAAGATAAGAAACAGGTGATTGGTGACGAGATCGGCGATGAGCAGATCAAGCTGTTCCTCGATTTTGAACCGGTCGACGCCACTTCGCCGTCGCTGCACAAACTGATCAAGGCTTATCGTGGTTTGCGCATCGACGATTTCGAGCGCTTCCTGACGTTCTTCGTGGCTGCCGGTTACGACGTGGATGGCAAGGATGAGCAGGGCCAGACGTTTGTTGATCTGATCAAGGATCAGCGTAACGCGGCCGAGTACATTGAGCTGATCGACAAGGCGCGCGGTTAAGATCAAAAGACAAGATCAAAAGATCGCAGCCTGCGGCAGCTCCTACACTGGATTTGTGTTTACCCTGTAGGAGCTGCCGCAGGCTGCGATCTTTTGCTTTTCAGGGCCATAAAAAACGCCCCGCACTCACTGAGTACGGGGCGTTTTTCATGCCGCAAGATCAAGCGAAGCTTGGGGTCTCGCTGCTTTCTTCAACCAGTTCCAGGGCGATGTTGTTCTGCGTGTTGATCTTGCGATACAGCGCAGCATCGGTTTCCAGAACCTTTTCACGGGCCGGGAAGATCTCCGCCAGTTTGGCCGCCCACTCACCCTTGGCCTTGGCCGGGAAGCATTTCTCGATCAGTTCCAGCATGATCGAAACGGTCACCGAAGCGCCTGGCGAAGCGCCGAGCAGGGCGGCGAGGGAGCCGTCCTTGGCTGCGACCAGTTCGGTACCGAATTGCAGGATGCCGCCCTTTTTCGGGTCTTTCTTGATGATCTGCACCCGTTGGCCGGCCACTTCCAGGCGCCAGTCTTCGGCTTTCGCTTCCGGGTAGAAGCGGCGCAGGGAGTCCAGACGCTGCTCCATCGATTGCATCACTTCGCTGACCAGATATTTGGTCAGGTCCATGTTGTTCTTCGCCACCGCCAGCATCGGCCCGATGTTGCCGGCGCGAACCGACAGCGGCAGGTCCATGAAGGAACCGTGCTTGAGGAACTTGGTGGTGAAACCGGCGTATGGTCCGAACAGCAGGGATTTCTTGCCGTCGACCACGCGGGTATCCAGGTGCGGCACCGACATGGGTGGCGAACCCACCGCGGCCTGGCTGTAAACCTTGGCCTGGTGGTGCTTGACCACTTCCGGGTTATCGCAACGCAGCCACTGGCCACTGATCGGGAAGCCGCCGAAGCCTTTGCTTTCCTCGATGCCCGAAGCCTGCAGCAGCGGCAGGGCCGCACCACCGGCGCCGAGGAAGACGAATTTGGCATCGACTTCACGGCTGTTGCCGCTGTTGACGTCCTTGATGCTGACGGTCCAGCCGGCGCCGTTACGCTTGAGGCCGGTCACGCGCTTGCAGTATTTGACCTGGGTGTCCGGTGCGCTGGTCAGGTGCTTGAGCAACTGATTGGTCAGGGCGCCGAAGTTGACGTCGGTGCCGTTCATCACGCGGGTCGCAGCCAGGACTTCGTCCGGCGAACGGCCCGGCATCATCAGCGGCATCCACTCGGCCATCTTGGCCTTGTCTTCGGTGTATTCCATGTCGGCGAAGGCGTGGTGCTTGTGCAGCACGTTGAAGCGTTCCTTGAGGAACGACACGCCTTTGTCGCCCTGGACGAAGCTCAGGTGCGGCACAGGGCTGATGAAGGACTTGCACGAGCCGAAGGTGCCTTTTTTGGTCAGGTACGACCAGAACTGCTTGGACACTTCGAACTGGGTATTGATGTGCACGGCTTTCTTGATGTCGACGCTGCCGTCGGCGGCCTGCGGCGTGTAGTTCAGCTCGCACAGGCCGGCGTGGCCGGTACCGGCGTTGTTCCACGGGTTGGAACTCTCCGCGGCCCCGGAATCCATCAACTCGACGACTTCCAGCTTGATCGTCGGGTCGAGTTCTTTGAGCAGTACTGCCAGGGTGGCACTCATGATGCCGGCCCCAACCAGAACTACGTCGACTGCTTCGTTATGCGCCATTTAACGCGTCTCCAAAATCTGCAGCACCAAATTGTCGGCATGGCTGCCAGGGCGTGGCGGGGCAGGTCAGTTAAGCCCCGGATAACCCATGGTCAGGTTCGTCATGTCCGAATCTTCGCAATTTTTCGCAACTTCGACGGATGCATGCGGCCTGGCTTCAAGAGTTGCATGAACTCATTTCAGCACGCGGCTGGCAATTCGACTTATGGTCGAGACATCCGTTTTGTGCAACCAAATCCGTAGCGGACAGGCTTCAGGCTCCGATGTTCGAGGTATCCCCGGTCCTGTGTCGTTGGGCTGTTACAGACGCTAATGGTGCATGTTCAGACGCAAAACTATTCATTTGCTCGCCACACTCTTGTGAAGTTGTGAAAACCCGTTTTTTTCACGCTCTTTTGAAGACGTGAACCTCAAAAAAGGGCTGTCCAGGCCTGGCACCGTGCCCGCAAAGGCAAAACAACGCGGTGGCCGAGCGTATGACAGCTCTGCAGATTCGCGAAAAGCGGGGTTTTGCCGGAAGAACAGGCAAGCGCGCCAACTTCACTCGATCTGTGTGGGCGGCTCTCTGTGGGCGATTTTGATGGCGAATGCAGGGCATTGCCGGTGTTGCGGGGCCCGATCAGGAGACGTCCTTATAATCGGGGGGAGATTGTATCGAAGAAATGCGGGCAGTTGGTCGAGTTTAATGACTTTTATTAGGCATCCGGTCAGATGCTCAACATCGCCTGGGCACGTGCGCGAGGTTGTTGCTCTATGACCCGGGCGCTGGCGGGCAGCGGCTGGTGCAACCAGTTGAGGCGGATTTCTTCGATTTCCACCCAGCCGTCGCCCATTGGCTTGAGGCTGCACTGTTTGAAGGCCTGGCAGTGACCGTTGCGATCCAGCAGGGCGAAGCTGCGGTGCAGCGGACGTGGCGCGAACAACGAGATCAGATAACGCATGGCAAGTACCTTGTTGGGGACTGGTTTGAAGCTTGCCAGGCGGCCGTGACGCCAAGGTGTATGGGCGGTGAATAATCTGTGACAGGAACCGCATTCTCTCGGCTGGGTCAGACATTTGAGTATTCACTGTCGAGTGCTGGTTACCCGCAGTGGCCCACCGCTATACTGCCGGCCTGTTTGTGCCTGATTCTGGAGAAAAGAGCATGTTGCAACGCCTGTTGTTCGGTTTGATCACTGTGACCAGTTTGACCCTGGTTGGCTGCGCCCACAGCCCGCAACAACTGAGCCCGGAACCGAAGCTGACCACGCAGTTGGCCCCGGTCGGCCATGGCCAGCAAGTGGTGGTGCGCGTGGTTGACGGTCGTCCGTCGCCAACCCTCGGCACCCGTGGCGGCCTGTACCCGGAAACCAGCGCCATCACTGTACAACGCGAGCAGATCCTGCCGAAGTTGCAGGCCCAGGCTGAAGCCGCCGTGCGGCTGCTCGGCTTCACCCCGACCAGCAACGCGATGAATGCGCCGCAGCTGACCGTGACCCTGACCGAGCTCAAGTACCAGTCGCCGAAAGAAGGCATGTACGTGACCGAGGCCACCATCGGCGCGACCTTCCGTTCCGACGTGCAGAGCGGCAACCGTCGTTACAGCGGCCGCTACGGCGCTTCGCTGGACCAGCGTTTCGGCATGGCGCCGAACCAGGAAACCAACACCAAGCTGGTCAGCGACGTGTTGAGCGACGCCTTGACTCGCCTGTTCAAGGACCCGACCGTGGGTCAGATCCTCGCCGAGTAAACTGTTCGGCTGATGTGAAAAAGCCCGGACCAGTAATGGCGCCGGGCTTTTTCATGCCTGCAGGACGACGCTAATCCCCTGTAGGAGCTGCCGCAGGCTGCGATCTTTTGACTTTGATTTTTAAAACAACATCAAAAGATCGCAGCCTGCGGCAGCTCCTGCAGAGGACGACGTGGGTCAGGCGGCCTGGGAGTAGAAGTCGAGCACGCTCACGCCCGTCAGCAGATCAGTCTCCGGCAAATCCGCATGTTGATGCCCGCCGAGGGCGCAATACACCAGCCAGTGGCGATCCTGAACATTGAAGGCAAGGCTGCCGACGAGGCTTTGTTGTTCGTCGGACGGGGTGATGAGGTACAGGCGATCCTGGTTTTCGGCGTGCAGCATGTCGCGTTCCATGTGTGTTTCGAGGCGCGCATGGTGGCCGATGTAAATGACGATGCCGTGACACAAGACAGCCATCGGTCGATTGTCAGGTTATTTGTCGCAAAGGGTAGGGCGGTGGCGGAGTGTTTCGGTAGAATCCGCGCCGCGGTCGTCGATCGGGCGCCTGCCACACTGATTCAGATCCGAGGTCTGTGATGTCGCTGCACTTGATGACGCTGTTTACCGCCCATCCCGCCAAATTGATCAACCTGCTGGCGCTGGCTCTGGCTTTCCCGGGCAGTTGGCTGCTGCATGCGACCCGCCGTCGTGAACAACGCGCCATGGCCAGCATCGCCGCTCAGCGCCAGGCCCAACCGAACGCCGAACCGATTCTGGATTGGGCGACCTTGCGCATGAACCGCTTTTTCTACCGCTTCGGTTTTGCCTGCCTCGGCCTGGCCCTGATCGTCTCCTGGATCAGCACGCGCTTCTGAAGTGAATGCAAAACCTTGTGGCGAGGGGATTTATCCCCGATGGCCTGCGCAGCAGGTCCATAATTATTCAGGCAGAATCCTGGGGTCGCTTCGCGACCCATCGGGGATAAATCCCCTCGCCACAGTGTGATTTGCCAACAGTTTTTATAACGGCAACCCGGCTTTTACGCGGTACTGATTACGCACCGGCGTCGCATATTGCAGCACCAGATACGGACGGTGCTCCTCAGGGCAGGCATCCAGACGGCTCTGCCATTCTTCCTGCGCCTTGGCCAGTTCATCGGCGGGGAACAGCTCGGCAGCCTTCGGCACGTTCAGTTGCGGATCGGCGTCGGCCCACTGCGCATATGCCAGGTAATGCACCGGGAACAGGCGATAACCACCGAGGATCTGCTTGTCCATCTCGACCGCCAATTGCTTGGTGTCTTCGAACAGCTCGGTGATGGGCGCGGCGAAGTTCACGTGCACTCGACCCTTGTAGCCCGTAATGCCCTTGGCAATGCTCACGTCATCCTCGCCCGGTGCCTTGGCGTAGGTGCCGGTGGTGGCGCGGATGTACAGCTCGCGGGCCTTGGCCTGGTCGCACGGGTCGTATTCGTAACTGATCGACACCGGGGTCAGGTTCAGCGACTGGATCACTTCGCCGAACGGCTCGTCCTTGCGGCTCATGTGGAACATCTTGAGGATCGCCGACTCGGTACGGTCGTCGCCGTCCTTGGCCCGGCCTTCGGCCTGCGCGATCCAGATCGAGGCGCAATCGTTGCGGATCGAGTGGTTGATGTACGCCGACAGCAATTGATACGCCGCCATCTTCTCGCGGCGCCCGGTGATCGAACGGTGCACGATGAAGCTCTTGTTCAGGCGCATCAGATCGCTGACAAAGGGCTTTTGCAGCAGATTGTCGCCGATTGCGATGCGCGGCGTCGGCAGGCCGGCGTGGTACACCGCATAGTTGACGAAGGCCGGGTCCATCACGATGTCGCGGTGGTTGGCGATAAACAGATAAGCGCTGCCGGACTTGAATTGCTCGACACCCGTGTAGGTCACGCCGTCGGTGGCGCGCTCGATGGTGTGGTCGACGTAGGACTCGATCTTGTCCTGCAACGTCGCCACCGAGGTCACGCTGGCGAACTCACGACGCAGCCGATGGGCTATAAGTGGTTTGAGCATCCAGCCGAAGGCACCGGCAAAACGCGGGAAGCGGAAGTGGGTGAGGATATCTAGAAACGCCTTGTCGCCGAGCAGTCTTGCCAGTACCACAGGTACTTCGCTGTCGTCGTAAGGTCGGATGGCATCGAATTCGCCCATCATGCTCTCTTGTTGGAAACGGCTAGGGTAAGTAAAGGTTTTGATCGAAAACCAACGGGGCACGGTCTGAAAAAGTAGCCAGACAAAAATAGCCCTGCAAATAGACCGGCGATTATACGCACAAGTCACCTGGGAGACCGCGATGCTGGAAAGCGCACTGTATGAATGTCCGTATTGTGGTGAAGAGGTCGAAACGACGGTGGACCTGTCCGCAGGCGATCAGACCTACATCGAGGACTGTGAGGTGTGTTGTCGACCGATCACGTTTGTCTTGCAGGTTCACGGCGAGGACTGGTTTCTGGAAGTGTTCAGTGAAAACGAATGAGGGGCGCCCATGCAGCGAATCTACGAGCCGGAAAACCTGATGGAAGGCGAGATGCTCAAGGGCATGCTCGCCAGCGAAGGCATCGAGGCGCATCTGGTGGGCCGGGATCTGCTCGGCGGCACGGGGGAGTTGCCGATTTTTGGCCTGCTGGGGTTGTCGGTCGATAACGATCAGGCCGAATACGCCCGCGAGCTGATCACCGCGTACAATGCCGCGCTGCCGCTGCCCGGCGATGAACCGGAGAGCTTCCCCGGGACGCTGGTCTGTTAGGCTGACGTTCGTTTTATTGCTGAGTCGTGTTGCCCCATGTGTGGACGTTATGCCCTGTTTCGCTGGAACCGCGACTTCGCGGCCCTGCCCGGATTTCCCGCCGATCAGCAGGCGCAGTGGAATATTTCTCCCAATGATTCGGTGTTGATGCTGCGTGCCGAGGCCGACGGCCAACGCACGCTGGCCCGCGCCCGTTGGGGATTGACGCCGCCGTGGCTGACCGATCTGTCGAAAACCCCGGCGCATGCCCGGGCGGAAACCGTCGCCGAACAGCCGATGTTCCGTGAAGCGCTGCGCCTGCGTCGTTGTCTGCTGCCGGCCAACGGTTTCTACGAATGGCGCGGCAATCTGCGCAAGCGCCCGTACTGGCTGACGCCCGGAGAGGGTTCGTCGTTGTTTTTCGCTGCGATCTGGGAGGCGTACCCGGTGCAGGAGCAGGTGTGGCTGAGCACCGCGGTCATCACCCAGCCGGCGGCCAGTCAGCGCCGACCGTTGATTCTCGATGAGGCGGGGCAGGCGGCCTGGCTCGATCCTGCGACGCCGTTGCATGTGCTGCAGGGCTTGCTCGCCAGTGAGCCGGCGGCATTGCGCGAGCGGGTGCTGGCGAATCTGGTGAATGATCCGAAGCTCAATGGGCCGGAGTGTCTGACCCCGGGTTGAGGTGAAAAGCGAAAAGATCGCAGCCTGCGGCAGCTCCTACAGGATTGGTGTAGGAGCTGCCGCAGGCTGCGATCTTTTGATCTTGCTGTTAAACCTTGAACTGATTGATCAACCGCCGCTGCTGCTCCGCCAGTTTGGTCAGGCCGGCACTCGCCGAACTCGACTCATCCGCACCGCCCGCCACCTCATTCGCTACCTGACCGATATTGATCACGTTGCGGTTGATGTCATCCGCCACGGCGCTTTGCTCTTCAGCGGCACTGGCGATCTGCGTGTTCATGTCATTGATCACCGACACCGCCTGAGTAATCGTCTCCAGCGCTTCAGCCGCTTTCGCCGCGTGCTGCACACTTTCGTCGGTGCGGTTCTGGCTGTCCTCCATGACCCGCACCACGTCGCGGGTGCCCTGTTGCAGTTGCTGGATCATGCTCTGGATTTCTTCTGTGGCCTTCTGGGTCTTCTGCGCCAGATTGCGCACCTCGTCCGCCACCACGGCAAAGCCCCGCCCCTGTTCGCCGGCACGCGCCGCTTCGATCGCGGCGTTCAGCGCCAGCAGGTTGGTCTGCTCGGCGATCCCGCGAATGGCAGTCAGGATCGCGTTGATGTTTTCACTGTCCTTGGCCAGGGTCTGCACCACGCCCACGGCCTTGCCGATTTCCAGCGCCAGCGCACCAATCGAATTCGAGGTATCACGGACGATCTGCATGCCTTGGCCTGCGGCCTGATCCGCATGGCTGGCGGCTTGCGCCGCCTGGGTGGCGTTGCGCGCCACGTCCTGCGCAGTGGCGGTCATTTCCTGCACGGCCGTGGCGACCTGATCGATCTCGGCCATTTGTTTCTGAATGCCGATGTTGGTGCGAATGGCGATGTCGGCCGTGTGTTCGGAGGAATCGCTGACGCTCTGCACCGACGTCACCACCTGCGTGATCATCGCCTGCAATTTGGCGAGGAAGGTGTTGAAGCCTTTGGCAATCGAGCCGAGTTCATCGCTTCGATCACTGCTCAAGCGACGGGTCAGATCGCCTTCACCTTTGGCAATGTCGTCGAGCATAGCGACCATCTGCTTCAGGGGGCGGGCGATGCCGTGGCCCACCAGCCAGATCACCAGCAGGCCGATGCCGGCGATGATCAGACCGACCATGGCCATGCCGAAGGTATCGGATTTGCGCTGGGCCTCGAGGTCGGCCTGAAGTTTCTGCAGATCGGCCATTACCGCGTTAAGCGGCAGCTGCAGCATCAGGGTCCAGCGCGCGTCGGTCTGGCCGATGCCGAATGGCAGGTACAACTCGATGCGGCCCTTGTCCTTGTTGACGGAGTAGGTGACTTCGCCGCGTTTGAGATTGGCCATGTTGGCAATCTGTTCGGCGTCGAGAATGTCGCTGACCTTTTCACCGAATTTGCTCGGGTCCTGGGTGTAGGCGACGATCCGCCCGTTGCCGCCGATCAGGGCCATTTGCCCGGCGCCGCTGTACAGCTTCTGGTTGGCGGCGAGAAGCATGTCCTGAATGAAGTTCACCGACAGGTCGGCGCCGACGATGCCCTGGAACGCGCCGTTGAGCATGATCGGTTCAATGAACGAGGCGAGCATGACGACTTTGTCGCCGACTTTGTACGGTGCCGGATCGATCACGCAGGGTTTTTTGGTTTCCTTGGAGCAGAGGTAATACTCACTGGCGCGCACCCCGGTGGACAGGGTTTTCTGATCGTCGACATCGGCCAGTTTGTCCACGCCCAGACTGCCGTCGGTATTGCGGAACCACCACGGCAGGAAACGTCCATTGGCGGGATCGATACCGGTCACGGCGCTGCCGAGGTAGGCCGCGTCATTGTGGTCCAGTGCGTTCTTTTCCCAGCCGATGTAGGTGCCGAGAATTTTCGGGTTCTGCTCGACGTTTTCCTTGATCAGGCTGATCAATTGCTCGCGGCTGATGTTCAGTCGCGGCTGGCCGTCGGCGCCCGGTGTGCCGAGCAACGTGTTGACCCGCACCAGTCCGCCGGCGATCAGCAGCGGCGCTTCGAGTTCGCGCTGGATCTGGCTGACCTGGGTCTGCGCCAGCGAGGTCAGGCGCTGTTCGATGACTTGTTCGAATTGCGCCTGGGTGCGCTGTTGCACCATGTCTTGAGTGCGGGCGCCGGAAAACAGCGCGTACAGCACCAGCGCAGCGACCACGCTGAGGACGATGGCGCCGGCCAGGGCGGCGACGGAAAACTGGATCGACTTGAACTTCATGGGAGCTCCGCACGCGAGAGGACGTCTGCGCTGTTGTATCGGCAGCAGGCATGGCGCCATGAGTGTTAAGCGGAACAAAGGGCGGAGGATGTCGCAAATGGATCGGTGCGCGACGCAGCGGCAGCAGACTTGCCGGTTGCTGTGAATTTTTTACGACAATAGCGGTGGGAAACTTCCGAAAGACGCTGCAACACGTCTGTTGTATCTGGCGCCGATACAATTCACCCCCTAGGATACGCGGCAGGTTTTCAGGGAGCTTTTGAATGAACAAGACATTGGTTGTAAGTGCACTGAGCGCAGCGTTGTTGCTGGCCGGTTGTCAGTCGGTCAACACCACCAGCGGCGGAGCCGTGGGCGTGGAGCGCAAGCAGTACATGTTCAGCATGCTGTCCTCGCAAGAGGTCGACCAGATGTATGCCCAGTCCTATCAGAAGACCGTCGGCGAGGCGTCGAGCAAAGGCGTGCTGGACAAGACCAGCCCGGAGGCCAAGCGGGTTCAGGCAATTGCCAACCGGCTGATCGCTCAGGCGCCGAATTTCCGCCCGGATGCCGCGCAGTGGCAATGGGAAGTCAACCTGATCAAGAGCGATGAGCTCAACGCCAACTGCGGCCCCGGCGGCAAGATCATTTTCTACACCGGGCTGATCGACAGCCTGAAGCTGACCGACGATGAAATCGCCGCAGTCATGGGCCACGAAATCGCCCACGCCCTGCGCGAGCACGGTCGTGAAGCGATGTCCAAGGCTTATGGGATCGAGATGGCCAAGCAGGGTGCCGGTGCACTGTTCGGTCTGGGCCAGGACAGCCTGGCGCTGGCCGACACTGTGGCCAACTACGGCATGACCTTGCCCAACAGCCGCGCCAATGAAAACGAAGCCGACCTGATCGGCCTCGAACTGGCCGCCCGCGCCGGCTACAACCCGAATGCCGCGATCACCTTGTGGAACAAGATGAGCAAGGCCTCGGAAGGCGCGCCGCCGGAATTCATGAGCACTCACCCGGCCTCGTCCAGCCGGATCGCTTCGTTGCAGGCGGCGATTCCGAAGGTAATGCCGTTGTACGAGAAAGCCCCTAAATCCTGATAGGCATTCCGGGCAAGTCGAACCTGCTGCTGTAGTGAGGGGATTCATCCCCGATGGGCTGCGAAGCAGCCCCAAAACCTATGACTGCGGTGTACCAGGTACACCGAGGTGGTCAGCTTTGGGGCGCTTCGCAGCCCATCGGGGATAAATCCCCTCACCACAGATTTTGTGGGGTTCAGTGGATAGGGTTAAACCCAGCCGCTGCTCTGCATCGCCTTGTACACCGCAACAATCGCCAGAATGAAGAACGCCGAAGCCGCCAGGCGACGGATCAACGTCAGTGGCAATTTCTCCGCAGCAAAGTTACCCGCCAATACCACCGGCACGTTGGCAATCAGCATGCCTGCCGTGGTGCCGATAATCACCAGCCACAGCTCAGGGTATTGCGCCGCCAGCATCACAGTGGCGATCTGCGTCTTGTCACCGATTTCCGCGAGGAAAAACGCGATCAGCGTGGTCAGGAAGGGCCCGAACTTGCGCGCGGTGCTGGCTTCATCGTCATCCATCTTGTCCGGGACCAGCGTCCACAGTGCAGTGGCGGCGAAACTCGCGGCAAGAATCCAGTGCAACACCGAGTCGGAGAAGAAGCTGCCGAACCAGGCGCCTACCGCACCGGCTGCTGCGTGGTTGGCCAGGGTCGCGGCGACGATACCGGCAATGATCGGCCAGGGTTTGCGAAAGCGAGCGGCGAGAATCAGCGCGAGCAGTTGCGTCTTGTCGCCGATTTCGGCCAAGGCAACGATTGCGGTGGGAACGAGTAACGAGTCCAGCATCAGGATTTTCCTAAGGGGCGGGTCGACACGGCTATGACACGTACAGCCTTCCCGCCCCGGGTAAGGTGTGCGTGTCATAGGTCTTGTCAAACCCTGCGATCCGTCTGGTGCGGACGCTGGGGTCGCATACGCCATGATCTGAGGATCAAGTATGTTGACGTATGCCGGACGAGCTTGGCGCTCGTGGGAGACTACTCCCCTAGGACGGAGCGGATTCTGCCTAGGCAGAATCCATTCGGCAAGTGCTAATTTTCAGCCGCGCTTGGCACGGTAAATCCGGAAACCATTGCCTTCGGCCTTGATCGCGCACACGCCCAGGTGCTCTTCGATCAATGGCTGATATTTCAGGAAGCTGTTCGCAACCAAGCGCAGTTCGCCGCCGTTTTTCAGATGTTTGGCTGCTTTTCGCAGCAAATTCTCAGTAGCGAAATAATCCGTATGCACCCCGACATGGAACGGCGGGTTGCTCAGAATCGCGTTCAAACCCATGGGGGCAGCGTCGATGCCGTCACCGGTCAGCACTTCGGCTTCCAGACCGTTTGCCGCCAAAGTCAGACGACTGCTGGCGGCGGCGAAGGCATCGACGTCGAGCAGGGTCACCTGATTGTGCGGATAACGCCGTTTGACCGCCGCGCCCAAAACCCCGGCGCCACAACCGAAATCCAGCAGATGACCGCTCGGCAGTTTGTCCAGGTGTTCCAGCAGCAGGGCGCTGCCACGATCCAGCCGGCCATGACTGAATACACCGGGCAGGCTGATGACTTTCAGCGGGCCTTCGGCCAGTGGCAGCTCGTACGTCTGCGCCAGGCTTTCCAGCGATTTGGCTTCCGGCGCGTTGGCCACGGTCACTTGCCACAGTTGGCAATGGCGCGCGCTGTCGAGTTTGCGCGGTTTGCCAAACGGGTTGAGCTGCTTGGATGCGCCCTCGATACCGCTGCGTTTTTCCCCCACCAGAAACACCTCGCGCCCGGGCAGACGTGCGGCCACCGCGTTGAGGATGTAATCGGTCAGGTCCTTGGACTTGGGCAAAAACACCACGGCGCTGTCGAACGCGCGCTCCGGCACGTTTACGCCGAAATGGCTGCGACCTTCGAAACGTGCATCGAGTGCCGCCTGATCGCCGGCGTGCCAGCACCAGCCGAACGCATTCGGCAAACGCCCGAGCAAATCGTCGGCGGGCAAACCGGCCAGCAACAGCGAACCCTGGAATAACTCGGCCTGACGAAGCAGTACTTCACTGCGCGGATCCATAACTGCTCCTTGGAAAAAAAGTGCCGCAGTTTATCAACTGACGACCCGCAGCGCTGTACCGCTGAAGAACGCCTGGGCGTTTTCGGTCAATTGGCCAACGATACGCTGCCGTGCTTCGCGACTGCCCCAGGCGTTGTGCGGAGTGACGATCAGCCGTGGAATATCGCCCGCCAGCAGCGGGTTGCCGTTGACCGGCGGTTCGACACTGAGCACATCGGTCGCCGCACCGCCGAGGTGACCGTTGCGCAGGGCATCGGCCAAGGCTTGCTCGTCGATCAAACCACCGCGAGCGGTGTTGACCACAAAGGCACCGGGTTTCATCGCCGCCAGCTCGCGGGCGCCGATGACGTGTCGGGTGTGTTCATTAAGCGGGCAGTGCAACGTCAGGGCGTCGATCTGCGGCAGCAGTTCGTCCAGGGGCAGACGATCCGGGCGTGCCGGGCGGCCGGGAATCTGCCCGAGCAACACACGCATGCCAAAGGCTTCGGCCAGCCTTGCGACCGCGCCGCCGAGTTCGCCATGACCGAGCAGACCGAGGGTTTTGCCCTCCAGTTCGACGATCGGGTAGTCCAGCAGGCAGAACTGTCTGGCTTGCTGCCAGCGACCATCGCCGACGGCTTTTTGATAATCGGCCAGGCGGGTGGCGAGGTTGAGCAGCAACATGATCGTGTGCTGCGCCACCGACGGCGTGCCGTAACCCTGACAGTTGCACACGGTAATGCCGTGGGCGCGGGCCGCGTCCAGATCGACGTTGTTGGTGCCGGTGGCGGTGATCAGGATCAGTTGCAGATCTGGATTCGCGGCCATCGCGGCGGCGTCGATGCGGATCTTGTTGGTGATCGCCACGCAGGCACCGTGCAGGCGTTCGGCGACTTGTTCCGGTGCGGTCTGGGCGAACAGTTGCAGGTCGCTGAAGCAGGTGCGCAAGGGGCTGAGGTCAAGATCGCCGAGATCCAGAGACGGGTGATCGAGGAATACGGCGCGGCGCGGGTTCGTCATCAACTGTACCTTTTGTGCTTGGAACGGAAGGCGTAATCTGCCGAGCCTACCAGATGAAACAATTGGTTACTCAGCCAGAGGCAGGCGCCTTCCCTGTGGCGAGGGAGCTTGCTCCCGCTGGGCTGCGAAGCAGACCCAGACCCATTCACCGTACTGTGTCAGGCACACCGGTGTTTCAGGTTACGGCTGCTGCGCAGCCGAGCGGGAGCAAGCTCCCTCGCCACAGGGTTTGAACCAGTTGATGAATTGTTTTTACTCATTAAAGAGGAGCCCCCATGTACTGGACCGAGTTCTTGACCGTTGCCCTGATCCACCTGCTGGCCGTGGCCAGCCCCGGACCGGACTTTGCCGTGGTGGTGCGCGAGAGCGTGACCCATGGTCGTCGCGCCGGCACCTGGACCGCGCTGGGTGTGGGCACGGCGATTTTCCTGCATGTGGGTTATTCGCTGCTGGGCATCGGCCTGATCGTGTCGCAGTCGATCGTGTTGTTCAACGCCTTGAAATGGGCCGCCGCCGCTTACCTGCTGTACATCGGCTTCAAAGCCTTGCGCGCGCAGCCGACGAAAACCGTTACCGATGACCTGCACAAGGAAGCTGGCGTGCGTACCGCGCGCGGCGCCTTCACTTCGGGCTTCGTCACCAATGGCCTGAACCCGAAAGCCACGCTGTTTTTCCTTTCACTGTTCACCGTGGTGATCAACCCGCACACCCCGCTGGCGGTGCAGGCCGGGTACGGGGTTTACCTGGCGGTGGCGACTGCGACCTGGTTCTGTCTGGTGGCGATGCTGTTCAGCCAGCAACGCGTACGCGCCGGTTTCGCCCGCATGGGCCACTGGTTCGACCGCACCATGGGTGCGGTGCTGATTGCGATCGGCGTGAAACTGGCGTTCACCGAGATGCATTGATCAACACTCACTGTAGGAGCTGCCGCAGGCTGCGATCTTTTTATCTTCTAAAAGCAGAATCAAAAGATCGCAGCCTCGTTTCACTCGACAGCTCCTACACGAGTTCGCTCAGCTTGCTCAGGGTTTGCAGATAATCCCGAGGATTCTCCCCGAGCAAACGGCGAAACATCGCGCTGAACGCCCGCGCGCTGCCGTACCCCAGGTCCCGCGCCACGCGCTGCACGCTGTCCCCGGCTAGCAGGCGCGGCAGCGCTTCCATCAGGCGCAGTTGCTGGCGCCAGGCGTTGAAACTCATCTTCAATTGTCGCTGGAACAGCCGCGCCAGAGTGCGTGAGCTGGCGCCGACCTGCTGCGCCCAGTCTTCCAGGGTGTTGGGGTGATCCGGGGTGTCCAGCAACGCCAGACAGATGTTCTGCAGGCGTCGGTCGGTGGGCATTGGAATGTGTAGCGGCAGGTTTTCCAGGCTGGCGAGCTCTTCCAGCATCAACTGCTGGATCAGCGGATTGTCCGCGTGCGGCGGGCCTTGTACGGCGCGCAGGATCAGCTCGCGCAGTAACGGCGTCACCGCCAGCACGCAGCACTGTTGCAGGCTGGCCGGTGATAGTTCGGGGGCAATGAACAGCGAGCGCATCTGCACATCGCCGGACATGAATATCTCGTGCGCGACTTGCGGTGGAATCCATACCGCGCGGCTTGGCGGAATCACCCAGGCACCGAGGGCGGTGACCACCCGCATGATCCCTCTGACGGCATACAGCAACTGCGCCTCGCGGTGCAGGTGCAGCGGCTGGTGCGCGCCGTCCAGATAATCCCGGGGATAGGCACTCACCGGGGCGTGTTCGAAGTGGCTGATCAACATGTCGGATTCGATGACCTGGTTGGCAGGTATGCGCTTTTTCGCCAACTTAGCATAAAGCCGCTGACAACCATTCGCCCATAACAAACTAAAGCGTGCCGCCATGAACCAATCCCGAAACGTGATCCGCTACGTCAATGCTGCCCATGTGATCGATCACATGTTCATGCTGATTTTCCCCGCCGCCGTGCTCGGCATGACCCAGGCCTTTGGTCTCGATTACGCCGCGCTGATCGGTCTGTCCCTGGGTGGGTTCATTGCCTTTGGCGCCTGCTCGTTACCCGCCGGCTGGCTGGGCGATCACTGGAGCCGGCGGCAGATGATGCTGGTGTTTTTCTTCGGCATCGGCGCCTCGGCAATCTTCACCGGGCTGAGCACCAGCCCGACGATGCTGGTGATCGGGTTGACCTTGATCGGAATTTTCGCCGCGATCTACCACCCGGTGGGCACCGCGATGCTGGTGGCCTACGCGCAGAATCGCGGGCGGGAGATCGGCATCAATGGCATGTGGGGCAACCTCGGCGTGGCGTTCTCGGCGCTGGTCACCGGTTTGCTGGTGGCGCAGTTCGGCTGGCGTTCGGCCTTTGTGTTACCGGGCGTGGTGGCGATCATGCTGGGAATCGGCTTCGCCGTGCAGGTGCGCGAAGAGCCGATCCCGCAGCGTCCGCACACCGCACTGAAGGGCGCTGCCGGGCAGCGGATTTCGATGCTCATGGTGTTTGGTGTGCTGGCACTGGCGACGGCCACCGGCGGTGTAGTGTTCAACGCCACCACCATGACCTACCCGAAGCTGTTTCAGGAACGTCTGCATGACTTGTTCGCCTCGCCGCAAACCCTCGGCGTGGTGGTCAGCCTGGCGTATGCCTTTGGTGCAGTGGCGCAGTTGAGCATCGGCCAGGTGTTGCACCGAGTCAGCCTGAAATGGCCGTTTATTGTGTTGACGCTGTTTCAGGCGCCGCTGTTGTACGCCATGGCGTATGTCGATGGCTGGGCAGTGATCGTGCTCGGTGCGGCGTTCATGTTCGTGGTGTTCGGTCAGGTCACGGTGAACGACTCGATGGTCGCCAATTTTGTCGCGCCGCAGTGGCAGTCACGGGTCTTCGCCCTGCGTTACTGCCTGTCGTTCGGCGCCAGTGCGACAGCGATTCCGCTGATTGCCTATGTCGAGCCGCGTCATGGTTTCGCAGGGCTTTACTTGATTCTGGCGGGTTTCGGCGCATTGACCTTCCTTGCTGCGCTGGTTTTCCCACGGACGCCTTCCGAAGCGGCTGTAGGGCAAACGGCCTGATCGGCGCTGAAATACCGGCAAATGCTGGCGCAAAGCTAGCATTTGTACGGCTGTGCAAATCATTCCTTCGGCTGATTTGGCTGGGGTATAACGGCTCTAGAGTAATGCTCTCTACGCCAACACCGTGCAGCCAGAAAAGGGATTCATATGTTGCAGACTCGCGTCATTCCCCCGGCCGATGGGGCCTACCAGTATCCATTGCTGATCAAGCGGTTGCTGATGTCCGGCGCCCGTTACGAGAAAACCCGCGAGATCATCTACCGTGACCAGTTGCGTTACAGCTATCCGACCCTGATCGAGCGGGTTGCGCGGCTGGCCAACGTGTTGACGGCGGCCGGGGTGAAAGCGGGGGACACCGTGGCGGTGATGGACTGGGACAGCCATCGCTACCTGGAATGCATGTTCGCCATCCCGATGCTCGGCGCGGTGATTCACACCATCAACGTACGGCTGTCGCCGGAGCAGATCCTCTACACCATGAACCACGCCGAGGACCGCTTCGTGCTGGTCAACAGCGAGTTCGTCGGACTGTATCAGGCCATCGCGCCGCACCTGACCACGGTGGAGAAAACCCTGCTGCTGACCGATCTGCCGGAAAAGACCGCCGAGCTGCCGAATCTGGTCGGGGAGTACGAGCAACTGCTGGCCGCCGCCAGTGCGCACTACGACTTTCAGGATTTCGACGAGAACTCCGTCGCCACCACGTTCTACACCACCGGTACTACCGGCAATCCGAAGGGCGTGTACTTCACCCATCGGCAACTGGTGCTGCACACCATGGGCGTGTCGACGATCATGGGCGCGATCGACAGCGTGCGCCTGCTCGGCACCAACGACGTGTACATGCCGATCACGCCGATGTTCCATGTGCATGCCTGGGGTTTGCCGTACGTGGCGACGATGCTCGGGCTCAAGCAGGTTTATCCGGGGCGTTACGACCCGGAGTTCCTGGTCGAGCTGTGGCGCAAGGAGAAGGTCACGTTCTCCCACTGCGTGCCGACCATCCTGCAAATGCTGCTCAACGCCAAAGGCGCGCAGGGCACCGATTTCGGCGGCTGGAAAATCGTCATCGGCGGCAGTGCGCTCAATCGCACGCTGTATGAAACCGCCAAGGCCCGGGGCATTCAGTTGACGGCGGCGTACGGCATGTCGGAGACCGGGCCGCTGGTCTCGTGTGCGCACCTCAACGATGAATTGATGGCCGGCACCGAAGATGAGCGCACCACTTACCGGATCAAGGCCGGTGTGCCCGGGCCGCTGGTGGAAGCGGCGATCGTCGACGCCGAGGGCAACTTTCTCCCCGCCGATGGCGAAACCCAGGGCGAGCTGGTGCTACGCGCGCCGTGGCTGACCGAAGGCTATTTCAACGAGCCGCAGAAAGGCGCCGAACTGTGGGCCGGCGGGTGGCTGCACACCGGCGATGTGGCAACGCTCGACAGCATGGGCGTGATCGACATCCGTGACCGTATCAAGGACGTGATCAAGACCGGCGGCGAGTGGATCTCTTCGCTGGACCTTGAAGACCTGATCAGCCGTCATGTGGCGGTACGTGAAGTAGCAGTGGTGGGCATCGCTGATCCGCAGTGGGGCGAACGGCCGTTTGCGCTGCTGGTGATCCGCGAAGGTCACGAGATCGGCGCGCGCGAGCTCAAGGAACACCTCAAGCCGTTCGTGGAATTGGGGCACTTGAGCAAGTGGGCGATTCCGAGCCAGATCGCCCTTGTTACGGAAATTCCCAAGACCAGTGTCGGCAAGCTCGACAAGAAGCGCATCCGCCTCGACATCACCGAATGGCAGGCCAACAACAGCACCTTCCTCTCGACACTTTGAGTGTCTGCTGGCGCGCCGAAAACGGCGCGCCAGACCCACCAAGCAAGCGCTTGGCTTGTTAAATCGAAAAAATCAGCCATCCTTGCCGGGCCGACATCTGTCGGACTGGCGAAAGGACTGTTCCAGAGTGGCTGGCAGCTGCAAATCACACTTTAGAGGGATCAAGCGATACCCACCTGCTGGCTATAGTCCGCTCAAGGATTTTTAAGAACGGGGCACACGCACGACACGGGGCGATGCAACTTTGGAGTGACGTCGGGCGGCTACTGGCTCCCGGTCTTCCAGGCGTTTTTAAAAGTACTCAATGCCATAACAATAATGCACATGGAGTAGCGTCGATGACATCAGTAAACCAGTTCTGGCGCCGGGCTAAACTGCCTCTGGCCGTCAGTCTTGCCTCTACGCTCGCCGGGCCCGCATTCGGCGTCAGTTTCAACGTCGGTGAAATCGAAGGTCAGTTCGACTCTTCGCTCTCCCTGGGCATGAGTATTTCGACTCAGCAGCCGAACAAGGACCTTATTGGTGTCAACAACGGCGGCAAGGGTTTGTCCCAGACCTCCGACAACGGCCACCTGAACTTCAAGAGCGGGCAAGCCTTCTCGAAGATCTTCAAGGGCATCCATGATCTCGAATTGAAATACGGCGACACCGGGGTCTTCGTCCGAGGCAAATACTGGTACGACTTCGCGCTGCAGAACCAGGACCTGGAATACAAGGACGTCAGCAACCACAACCGCGATGTGGCGGCGCGTTCTTCCGGCGGGCAGATCCTCGACGCCTTCGTTTACCACAACTACTCGATTGCCGATGAGCCAGGTTCGGTGCGCCTGGGCAAGCAGGTAGTGAACTGGGGCGAAAGTACCTTCATCGGCGGTGGCATCAACTCGATCAACCCGATCGACGTGTCCGCGTTTCGTCGTCCGGGTGCCGAGATCAAGGAAGGTCTGATCCCGGTCAACATGTTCTATGTGTCGCAGAGCCTCACCGAAAACCTTTCGGCCGAAGGTTTCTATCAGATCGACTGGCAGAAGACCGTCACCGACAACTGCGGCACGTTTTTCTCGCAGCCGGACATCGTCACTACCGGTTGCGACGACAACCTGCGGGTATTGAACAAGCGCTCGACCATCCCGGCCATCGCGCTCGGCCCGTTGGCAGGCGCGGGTGTCGACGTCAACGAAGAGGGTGTGCTGGTGCGCCGTTCGCCTAATCGCAATGCGCGTGACAGCGGACAGTGGGGCGTTTCCGCCAAGTACATGTTCGACCCACTGGCCACCGAGTTCGGTGCCTACTTCATGAACTATCACAGCCGCGCGCCGATCTTCAGCGCCACCGGCGCGCCACAGTCGATCTATAACGGCGTGGCAGCATTGCCGGGACCATTCCGGGCGCTGGGGCCACTGGTGGTCGCGGGCAACTCGGAATACTTCATCGAATACCCTGAAGACATTCGCCTCTACGGTCTGAGCTTCTCCACCACCCTGCCTACCGGCACGGCGTGGAGCGGTGAGGTCAGCTACCGGCCGAATGCGCCGGTACAGTTGAACTCCACCGACATCCTGTTCGCCGGCGTGCGTCCGCTGGGTGGTGCGTTGAGCAATGCATCGGTCCTCAACGGCGTGCCGGGCCAGGACCTGCACGGTTACAACCGCAAAGAGATCACCCAACTGCAAACCACCCTGACGCACTTCTTCGATCAGGTGATGGGCGCCAACCGCCTGACCCTGGTGGGTGAGGTCGGCGTGACCCACGTCGGTGGCCTGGAGAGCAGATCCGAAGCCCGCTACGGCCGCGACCCGGTGTTCGGCCCGGGTGAGTTGCCTGCCACTGGCGGTCTGAACACCTGCTCGCAGATCCTCAACACCTCGACCATCAACGGTGCCGGTCCGGGGGCGTCGCGCGATAACGTGTCCAGCAACTGCAACAACGACGGTTTCACCACCTCGACCTCGTGGGGCTATCGCGCTCGTGCGATCTGGGATTACAGCGACGTGTTCGCCGGTGTGAACCTCAAGCCGAACGTGGCCTGGTCGCATGACGTGAAAGGCTACTCGCCAGGCCCTGGCGGCAACTTCGAGGAAGGTCGCAAGGCGATCAGCCTCGGTCTGGATGCCGAATACCAGAACACCTACACGGCGAGCCTGGCCTACACCAACTTCTTTGGCGGCGACTACACGACCGTGGACGATCGTGACTTCGTTGCCCTCAGTGTTGGCGTGAACTTCTAAGCACAGTTTTTTCAGGACGAACACACATATGAAAATAACAAAGAGTCTGTTCCAAGCCGGTGTTCTGGGGCTGTCGCTGCTGGCGACCAGCGTCATGGCGGCCGTTCCCGCCGCCGAAGCCGACAAACTGGGCAAGAGCCTGACGCCGATGGGCGCTGAAATGGCAGGTAACGCCGACGGTTCGATTCCGGCCTGGAAACCGCTGCCGAAGAATGCCGGTACCGTCGACAGCAAGGGTTTCCTGTCCGACCCGTTCGGCAGTGAAAAACCGCTGTTCACCATCACCGCGCAGAACGTCGAGCAGTACAAGGCCAAGCTTGCTCCGGGCCAGTACGCAATGTTCAAGCGTTACCCGGATACCTTCAAGATGCCGGTGTACCCGTCCCATCGCGGCTCGACCGTGCCGGATGACGTGTTTGCCGCGATCAAGAAGAACGCCACCACCACCAATCTGGTTGCCGGCGGTAACGGTCTGGAAAACTTCGACACCGCCGTGCCGTTCCCGATTCCGAAAAGCGGTCTGGAGGTGATCTGGAACCACATCACCCGCTATCGCGGTGGCAGCGTGACCCGTCTGGTCACCCAGGCCACGCCGCAAACCAACGGCTCGTTCAGCCTGGTGTATTTCCAGGACCAGTTCGTGTTCCGCGACAAGATGAAGGATTACGATCCGGCCAACCCGGGCAACATCCTGTTCTACTTCAAGCAGAAAGTGACCGCGCCGGCACGTCTGGCCGGTACCGTGCTGCTGGTGCACGAAACCCTCGACCAGGTGAAGGAACCGCGCAAGGCCTGGGTTTATGCCACTGGCCAGCGCCGTGTACGTCAGGCACCGCAAGTGTCCTATGACGGTCCGGGTACTGCCGCGGATGGTCTGCGCACTTCCGACAACCTCGACATGTACAACGGTGCGCCGGATCGCTACGACTGGGCGCTGGAAGGCAAGAAAGAGATGTACATCGCCTCCAACAGCTACAAGATCGACTCGCCGACCCTCAAGTACGCCGACATCATCAAGGCCGGTCACATCAATCAGGATCTGACCCGTTACGAGCTGCGTCGGGTCTGGCACGTGGTCGCTACCCTGAAACCGGGTCAGCGCCACATCTATGCCAAACGTGACTTCTACATCGACGAAGACACCTGGCAGGCAGCGGTCATCGACCATTACGACGGTCGCGGTCAGCTGTGGCGTGTGGCCGAGGCGCATGCCGAGGATTACTACGACAAGCAAGTGCCGTGGTACGCGCTGGAAGCCCTGTACGACCTGCAATCGGGTCGCTACCTGGCGCTGGGCATGAAGAACGAAGAGAAATCAGCGTATGACTTCGGTTTCTCTGCCACCAAGAGCGAATTCCAGCCGGGCAACCTGGGCCAGGACGGTATCCGCTAAGCTTTGACCCGAGGCCGCATCCTCGAAAAAACGCCCCGACTGGTTCGGGGCGTTTTTTTTCGTCGCGATTTTGTGCACGAGCGCCTGCTGGCTCGTAGTCTTTTTGTAGCCATTTGTAGCAATAACCTTCAAACCCTCTACGTTTACCGCTAGTCTGCGGACATCTGCTACGCCGCCAACAGCCATTCAAACAAGAGCCGGCCATGACTGATCTGTCCCCGCTTCCGGATCCTGCAAGCGCTGCCGTCGCGACACTGGACGGGCGTTTTTTTCGCCCGCCACTGCCCGACGGATACGTTTTGCGACCGCGTCTGTGTGAGCGCCTGAGTGCGGGGCTTGCGGGGCGCCTGTTGCTGGTCTGTGCGCCAGCAGGTTTCGGCAAAAGCTCGCTGGCGGTGGAGTTCTGTCAGAGCCTGCCGGCGCACTGGCGAAGCCTCTGGTTGGGCCTGAGCCCGCGGGATAACGATCCGGGACGTTTTCTCGAGCGTTTGCTGGAGGGGTTGCAGGACTACTTTCCGAATCTGGGCAGTCGCGCACTAGGCCTGTTGAAGATGCGCCAGCGCCATCAACCGTTTGCCTTCGAAGAATGGCTCGACGGCTTGCTCGATGAGCTGGCGCTGCAACTGCAGCCAACGGCGCCACTGTTGCTGGTGCTCGATGATTACCATCTCGCCCAAGGCCCGGTGCTCGACCGCTGCCTGCAGTTTTTCCTCAATCATCTGCCCGATGGCTTGCTGGTCATGGTCACCAGTCGGCAGCGCCCGGACTGGCATCTGGCGCGCCTGCGCCTGTCGCGGCAACTGCTGGAACTGCACGAGCAGGATCTGCGACTGACCCATGACGAAGCACTGACCCTGCTTGATCGACACAGCAGTTCATTGCGCGGTGAAGCCCTGGAAAACCTGATCCAGCGCAGCGAAGGCTGGGTGGCTGGGCTGCGTTTCTGGTTGCTGGCGGCATCTGAAGCCGGCAGTGAGGCCGCGTTACCGCAAGCGCTGAACGGCGGGGAGGGGCTGATTCGCGACTATCTGCTGGAGGAAGTCATCGATTGCCTGCCCGCCGAGGTACAGGCATTTCTCTACGACACCGCGCCTCAGGAACGCTTTTGCAGCGAACTGTGCGACGCGGTGCGTGAAGCCCACGACAGCGCCGAAATCCTGCGGTTTCTGCTGGCGCATCAGGTGTTCCTGGTGCCGCTGGACGAGCACGGTCACTGGTATCGCTATCACCATTTGTTTTCCGATCTGCTGCGCAGCCGGCCCGTGACCCAGACGCTGGTGCCGGCGGCGACCCTGCATCTGCGCGCCTGCCGCTGGTTCAATGCTCAAGGGCTGCTCGACGAAGCGGTGGAGCAGGCCTTGCGCGCCGGCCATCTGGATGTGGCGGCGAACCTGGTGCAGAACCTGTCCGAGGAACAACTGCTCGCCGAGCAGAATATCGGCATGCTGCTGCGCTGGAAGATGGACTTGCCCGACAGCCTGTTGATCAGTACACCCCGCTTGATCGTGCTGTACAGCTGGGCGCTGGGGCTGGCCTGTCAGCTGGATGCCGCTGAAGAGCTGGCCAGTCATTTGAGTCGCTTCCTGCCGGCGCCTTCGGCCTCTGCGCAGAAGTCGATGCTTGCACAATGGCTTGCGCTCAGCGGGATCATCGCTCGTGGGCGTGGTCATCGTGAATTGACTCAACGCTATTGCAGCGAAGCGCTGGAAAGCCTGCCGGTAAAACGTTACGGGCAACGTCTGATGTGCCTGTCGACCTTGTCCAATCTGGCGATCGCCGACGGCGACCTGTGGCGTGCGCGGGGCCTGAATCGCGAATCCCTCGAACTGGCGCAGCGGGTCGGCAATCCGTTGTTCGAAGCCTTGGCGCATTACGACCGGGCTCGGGTACTGCAGTCGCGCGGGGAAATACTGCGCGCGCTGGATGAGGTGCATCAGGGCCTGGAACGGTTGCGTGGACTGTCCCCGCAACGTCTGTATGCGGTGCGTGCGCGGCTGACGCTTTACGAAGGTTTTCTGTTGTCCATGCGCCTGCAACCCCAGCAGGCCCGGGCTCGATTGCTGAGCGGTCTGGCCGAAGCGCGGGCCTGCCGCGATATCAGTGTGTTGATCGGCCACTGCGTGATCGCTCGTCTGGACGGCAGCTCAGGCGAGTTTGCCAGGGCCTTTGCCGAACTCGCCGAAGCCGAGCGCCTGATGCATATCTGGGATGTGCCGCCGATCTACTACCTGGCGATGATCACCCTGGTCAAATGCGAACTGTGGCTGGTGCAGGGCCGTACCGATCTGGCCGAGGCTTGGCTGGCGCGTCTTGGTCAGACCTATACCGGCGAGCGTGCAGCGGCGCCACCGGAATTTCATCCTCAATTGCCATTGCATGTCGAACTGCAGCAAGCGCTGCTCGATGTGATTCAAGGGCAGCCGATGCTCGCCGAAGGACGGTTGAATGTGCTGTTGGAAAGCGGTCAGCAAACCGGTCGACAGTTGCTGTGTGTGATGGCGCTGGCGCAGAAGGTCGCCTTGTTGCTGGGCACTGGCCGCGAACCGGAAGCACGCAAAGTATTGAGTCAGGCGCTGGAAGCGGCGGCGGGTGGCGTGATACAGCCGTTTGACGCACTGATCCGAGAATATCCGGACTGGTTGCGCAGTCAATTGCATGCTTCGCCGGCATTGGCAGGACAACCGTTACTGGCGCATTTTCCGCTGGTGGCGACTCGGCCAGTGGTCGAGTCCACCGCAGCCGAACAACTCAGCAGCCGGGAGCTGGCGGTTCTGCGTTTGATTGCCCAGGGCTGTTCCAATCAGGAAATCAGCGAGCAACTGTTCATTTCACTGCACACCGTGAAAACCCATGCCAGCCATATCAACAGCAAGTTGGGGGTCGAGCGGCGTACGCAGGCGGTGGCGCGGGCCAAGGAATTGGGTGTGTTGACCTAGCCCACTGACTTGGATGACGCCAACAAAAACGCCCCGAATTATCGGGGCGTTTTTGTTGGGGGTCGCGACCTGCGACCAGGTCGGTTACGGTTGTATCAGGCCACCAGATCGTTGGCGCTGAAACTGTTTACACCCACCAGTTGGATCTCGAAGTCCGCACCGGCGTTGCCGCTGACATTACCGGACAGCACGTGGTCGACGAAGCGCACTTGACCGGCGCCAGTGAAATCGCCCGCACCAATAAAGGTGAAGCCGTTGAAGCCAGCAGTCAGCAAGTTGGCATCAAACTTCGTCAGGTCGATCTTGTCGCCTTGCGCGCTGTTGAAGTCAGTGATGACGTCCCTCAGATTGCCAGTACCGGTTTCGTTCCAGGCGTTGAACACGAAGGTGTCAGCACCTGAACCACCCGTCAACGTATCGGTGCCCAGACCGCCGATGAGAAAGTCATTGCCGGCTCCGCCGTTGAGCAGGTTGTTCCCGTCGTTGCCGGTCAGGGCATTGTTCAGGCTGTTGCCGGTGCCATTGAGGTTGTTGCTGCCGGTGAGGATCAGGTTTTCCAGGTTGGCGCCGAGAGCGAAGTTGACCGACGCCCGCACGGTATCGATTTCACTGGCCAGAGTGCTGGTTTCGATGACGGTGTCGCCGGCGTTGTCGACGATGTAGGTGTCGTTGCCCAGACCACCCTCCATGCGGTCGGCACCCAGGCCGCCGTCGAGGATGTTGTTGCCGTCATTGCCGGTCAGGGCATTGTTCAGGCTGTTGCCGGTGGCCTTGAGGTCGGCGTTGCCGAGCAGGCGCAGGTTTTCGACGTTGGCCGTAAGGGTGTAGTCGATGCTGGAGAAAACGCGGTCGAGGGCGGTCAGCGAAGTGTCGGTTTCGATGACCACATCGCCGACATTGTCGACATAGTAGGTATCGAAGCCACCACCACCGATCATGGTGTCGGCACCGGCGCCGCCATTGAGGGTGTTCTCCATGTCGTTGCCGGTCAGGGTATTGTCCAGGCTGTTGCCGGTGCCGTTGATATTGGTGTTGCCGGTCAGCACCAGATTTTCCAGGTTGGTGCCAAGAGTGAAGTCGATCGAGGAGCGCACGGTATCGATTTCACTGGCCAGAGTGCTGGTTTCGATGACGGTGTCGCCGGCGTTATCGACGATGTAGGTGTCGTTGCCCAGACCACCTTCCATGCGGTCAGCACCCAGGCCGCCGTCGAGGATGTTGTTGCCGTCATTGCCGGTCAGGGCATTGTTCAGGCTGTTGCCGGTGGCCTTGAGGTCGGCGTTGCCGAGCAGGCGCAGGTTTTCGACGTTGGCCGTAAGGGTGTAGTCGATGCTGGAGAAAACGCGGTCGAGGGCGGTCAGCGAAGTGTCGGTTTCGATGACCACATCGCCGACATTGTCGACATAGTAGGTATCGAAGCCACCACCACCGATCATGGTGTCGGCACCGGCGCCGCCATTGAGGGTGTTCTCCATGTCGTTGCCGGTCAGGGTATTGTCCAGGCTGTTGCCGGTGCCGTTGATATTGGTGTTGCCGGTCAGCACCAGATTTTCCAGGTTGGTGCCAAGAGTGAAGTCGATCGAGGAGCGCACGGTATCGATTTCACTGGCCAGAGTGCTGGTTTCGATGACGGTGTCGCCGGCGTTATCGACGATGTAGGTGTCGTTGCCCAGACCACCTTCCATGCGGTCAGCACCCAGGCCGCCGTCGAGGATGTTGTTGCCGTCATTGCCGGTCAGGGCATTGTTCAGGCTGTTGCCGGTGCCATTGAGGTTGTTGCTGCCGGTGAGGATCAGGTTTTCCAGGTTGGCGCCGAGAGCGAAGTTGACCGACGCCCGCACGGTATCGATTTCACTGGCCAGAGTGCTGGTTTCGATGACGGTGTCGCCGGCGTTATCGACGATGTAGGTGTCGTTGCCCAGACCACCTTCCATGCGGTCAGCACCCAGGCCGCCGTCGAGGATGTTGTTGCCGTCATTGCCGGTCAGGGCATTGTTCAGGGTGTTGCCGGTGGCCTTGAGGTCGGCGTTGCCGAGCAGGCGCAGGTTTTCGACGTTGGCCGTAAGGGTGTAGTCGATGCTGGAGAAAACGCGGTCGAGGGCGGTCAGCGAAGTGTCGGTTTCGATGACCACATCGCCGACATTGTCGACATAGTAGGTATCGAAGCCACCACCACCGATCATGGTGTCGGCACCGGCGCCGCCATTGAGGGTGTTCTCCATGTCGTTGCCGGTCAGGGTATTGTCCAGGCTGTTGCCGGTGCCGTTGATATTGGTGTTGCCGGTCAGCACCAGATTTTCCAGGTTGGTGCCAAGAGTGAAGTCGATCGAGGAGCGCACGGTATCGATTTCACTGGCCAGAGTGCTGGTTTCGATGACGGTGTCGCCGGCGTTATCGACGATGTAGGTGTCGTTGCCCAGACCACCTTCCATGCGGTCAGCACCCAGGCCGCCGTCGAGGATGTTGTTGCCGTCATTGCCGGTCAGGGCATTGTTCAGGCTGTTGCCGGTGCCATTGAGGTTGTTGCTGCCGGTGAGGATCAGGTTTTCCAGGTTGGCGCCGAGAGCGAAGTTGACCGACGCCCGCACGGTATCGATTTCACTGGCCAGAGTGCTGGTTTCAATAACGGTGTCGCCGGCGTTGTCGACGATGTAGGTGTCGTTGCCCAGACCACCCTCCATGCGGTCGGCACCCAGGCCGCCGTCGAGGATGTTGTTGCCGTCGTTGCCGGTCAGGGCATTGTTCAGGCTGTTGCCGGTGGCCTTGAGGTCGGCGTTGCCGAGCAGGCGCAGGTTTTCGACGTTGGCCGTAAGGGTGTAGTCGATGCTGGAGAAAACGCGGTCGAGGGCGGTCAGCGAAGTGTCGGTTTCGATGACCACATCGCCGACATTGTCGACATAGTAGGTATCGAAGCCACCACCACCGATCATGGTGTCGGCACCGGCGCCGCCATTGAGGGTGTTCTCCATGTCGTTGCCGGTCAGGGTATTGTCCAGGCTGTTGCCGGTGCCGTTGATATTGGTGTTGCCGGTCAGCACCAGATTTTCCAGGTTGGCGCCAAGAGTGAAGTCGATCGAGGAGCGCACGGTATCGATTTCACTGGCCAGAGTGCTGGTTTCGATAACGGTGTCACCGGCGTTGTCGACGATGTAGGTGTCGTTGCCCAGACCACCTTCCATGCGGTCAGCACCCAGGCCGCCGTCGAGGATGTTGTTGCCGTCATTGCCGGTCAGGGCATTGTTCAGGCTGTTGCCGGTGCCATTGAGGTTGTTGCTGCCGGTGAGGATCAGGTTTTCCAGGTTGGCGCCGAGAGCGAAGTTGACCGACGCCCGCACGGTATCGATTTCACTGGCCAGAGTGCTGGTTTCAATAACGGTGTCGCCGGCGTTGTCGACGATGTAGGTGTCGTTGCCCAGACCACCCTCCATGCGGTCGGCACCCAGGCCGCCGTCGAGGATGTTGTTGCCGTCGTTGCCGGTCAGGGCATTGTTCAGGCTGTTGCCGGTGGCCTTGAGGTCGGCGTTGCCGAGCAGGCGCAGGTTTTCGACGTTGGCCGTAAGGGTGTAGTCGATGCTGGAGAAAACGCGGTCGAGGGCGGTCAGCGAAGTGTCGGTTTCGATGACCACATCGCCGACATTGTCGACATAGTAGGTATCGAAGCCACCACCACCGATCATGGTGTCGGCACCGGCGCCGCCATTGAGGGTGTTTTCCATGTCGTTGCCGGTCAGGGTATTGTCCAGGCTGTTGCCGGTGCCGTTGATATTGGTGTTGCCGGTCAGCACCAGATTTTCCAGGTTGGCGCCAAGAGTGAAGTCGATCGAGGAGCGCACGGTATCGATTTCACTGGCCAGAGTGCTGGTTTCGATGACGGTGTCGCCGGCGTTGTCGACGATGTAGGTGTCGTTGCCCAGACCACCCTCCATGCGGTCGGCACCCAGGCCGCCGTCGAGGATGTTGTTGCCGTCATTGCCGGTCAGGGCATTGTTCAGGCTGTTGCCGGTGGCCTTGAGGTCGGCGTTGCCGAGCAGGCGCAGGTTTTCGACGTTGGCCGTAAGGGTGTAGTCGATGCTGGAGAAAACGCGGTCGAGGGCGGTCAGCGAAGTGTCGGTTTCGATGACCACATCGCCGACATTGTCGACATAGTAGGTATCGAAGCCACCACCACCGATCATGGTGTCGGCACCGGCGCCGCCATTGAGGGTGTTCTCCATGTCGTTGCCGGTCAGGGTATTGTCCAGGCTGTTGCCGGTGCCGTTGATATTGGTGTTGCCGGTCAGCACCAGATTTTCCAGGTTGGTGCCAAGAGTGAAGTCGATCGAGGAGCGCACGGTATCGATTTCACTGGCCAGAGTGCTGGTTTCGATGACGGTGTCGCCGGCGTTATCGACGATGTAGGTGTCGTTGCCCAGACCACCTTCCATGCGGTCAGCACCCAGGCCGCCGTCGAGGATGTTGTTGCCGTCATTGCCGGTCAGGGCATTGTTCAGGCTGTTGCCGGTGCCATTGAGGTTGTTGCTGCCGGTGAGGATCAGGTTTTCCAGGTTGGCGCCGAGAGCGAAGTTGACCGACGCCCGCACGGTATCGATTTCACTGACCAGAGTGCTGGTTTCGATAACGGTGTCGCCGGCGTTGTCGACGATGTAGGTGTCGTTGCCCAGACCACCCTCCATGCGGTCGGCACCCAGGCCGCCGTCGAGGATGTTGTTGCCGTCGTTGCCGGTCAGGGCATTGTTCAGGCTGTTGCCGGTGGCCTTGAGGTCGGCGTTGCCGAGCAGGCGCAGGTTTTCGACGTTGGCCGTAAGTGTGTAGTCGATGCTGGAGAAAACGCGGTCGAGGGCGGTCAGCGAAGTGTCGGTTTCGATGACCACATCGCCGACATTGTCGACATAGTAGGTATCGAAGCCACCACCACCGATCATGGTGTCGGCACCGGCGCCGCCATTGAGGGTGTTCTCAAGATCGTTGCCAGTCAGGGTGTCGTCGAAAGCCGAACCGATTGCGTTCTCGATTTTGGCGCCAAAAGCAATGGCCAGACCATCATTGATCATCGTTTGATTGGCGCCGTCAACGAACGCTTTACCGATTTGGCTGAAGGCACCTTCATTGAGATTCAGGCTGACCGGGGCCAATTGGTTGCTTGCATCAATCGTATCGTTGCCACCCGCGTCCCAAATCGTCTCGAATACAGATTGATCCGCGCCCCATTTGTAAACATTGTCACCGGTTTGCCAAAGCATATTGGCACCGTAGAGCTTCTGAATGACCAGAATATCCAGCAGCATCGGTGTGGTCGGCTGGTACGAATATGCGTTGTTGTAGCTCATGAGCGTGTAGTGCGAATCGTCCAGTACCGGCGCGATCACGTTGGTATTGGTCGGGCTTGCCTCGAAGGGATGCTTGAGACCAAGAGCATGACCAATTTCATGAATGAAGGTCATGTAGTCATAGGTGCCTTTGACAGGATTCGGATTATCCGTCGCGGGTCCGATCCAGACATCGCCGGCCAGTGGCTTTCTATCAGGAAAATAGGCCCAGGCAGCGGTTTTCGGATCCATGCCGGCGTAACCGCCAAAGCGCAGATCTCCTGCAGAGTTAAAATTGTCACTGACCAGTGTGAACTTGATATTGGCTACGGAACTCCATGCGCTGAGGGCACTGGTGACAGCAATCTGCTGGGCCGTGGTCAGGGCGAAACTGTTCAGGAATTCGTTATCAGGACTGTAGTCTTTTGCGAAGTACGATTGCCCGGGTGTGACGAAGCTGTATGTCAGCCGGGTTGAAAAAAAGTCCACACCGCCGAAATCAGGGCTCAGCCACTGTGTGCCGTAGATCAGGCTGTCGGCTTGTGCATTGCCGGTTAAAAATGACGACTGAGTAAGCGCATAACCTAGTGGAGACGACATCTGGAAATCCTGAGTGGTGTTACGACCGTCCTGGCGTGGTCGCTGGTAAGAGATAATTTTGTATCAGATACAGCGTTAATTGATATCACCTTGCCATTATTTTTATCGTGACGCCAGAAAACTGAATCGCTTATTTATCGTTATGCGCAGCCGCATCTTTAGTGGGAATTCGGCTGGTATTCTGGGGGCTTTAATCCGCAGGACCATTCGATGACGCTTTCCGCTAGTACACTCATCCGCGAAACTTTCCCCGTCGGCCCCCTGCAATGCAACTGCACGATCATCGGCGACCCGCTCACTAAAAAAGCCATCGTGGTCGACCCGGGCGGCAATCCTGACCTGATCATGGCGCGCCTTGATGCCCACGGTCTGAAAGTGGTCAGCATCATTCATACCCACGCGCATCTCGATCACTTCCTTGCCTCCGGGCAGATGAAGGAGAAAACCGGTGCCACCTTGCACCTGCACAAGGACGATCAGTTCCTGTGGGACAACCTCGAAATGCAATGCCAGATGTTTGGTGTGCCGTACACTCCGGTGCCGTCGCCGGATCGCTGGTTGAGCGACGATGAAGAACTGGCCTGTGGCTGCGGTGTCGCGCTGCATACGCCGGGACATACGCCCGGTTCCATGAGCTTTTGGTTTTCCGAGGCTAAGCTGTTGATTGCCGGCGACACGTTGTTTCGTCGCGGGGTAGGGCGCACGGATTTGTGGGGCGGCGATCAGGCGACCATCGTGCGATCGATCAAGCAGCGGCTGTACACGCTCGACGAAGACGCCATCGTGGTTGCCGGGCATGGTCCGGACACGCGTCTCGGAGATGAAATGCGCGAAAACCCGTTCGTGCGCGCCTAAACATTTTGTCACGAGTATGCGGCGGAATTTTTCGGCATTGTCATGATCCAACGCCCGCACAGGTCTATTGCCTAGGGCCGCTGCCACACAGAATGCGAAAAAACCAGGAGCTCTTCATGTTCACCACGCCTCGTTTGATTATTGTTGCTACCGCTGTGGCCATGTTGGCCGGTTGCGCCTCGCCCAACCCGTATGACAATCAGGGGCAGGCCGACGGTGGCTCGCAAGGCATGAGCAAAACTGCCAAGTACGGTGGACTCGGCGCTCTGGCCGGTGCCCTGGCAGGTGCCGCCATCGACCACAACAACCGTGGCAAGGGCGCCTTGATCGGCGCGGCGGTGGTCGGTGCTTCGGCCGCCGGTTACGGTTACTACGCCGACCAGCAAGAGAAAAAGCTGCGCGCCAGCATGGCCAATACCGGGGTTGAAGTGCAGCGCCAAGGCGATCAGATCAAACTGATCATGCCGGGCAACATCACCTTCGCCACCGATTCGGCGAACATCGCCCCGAGCTTCTATCAGCCTCTGAACAATCTGGCCAACTCCCTGAAGGAGTTCAACCAGAACCAGATCGAAATCGTCGGCTACACCGACAGCACCGGCAGTCGCCAGCACAACATGGATTTGTCCCAGCGTCGTGCACAGAGCGTGGCAACTTACCTGACCTCGCAAGGTGTCAGCGGTGCCAACCTGTCGGCCCGTGGCGCCGGCCCGGATAACCCGATTGCCAGCAACGGCGACGTCAATGGTCGCGCGCAGAACCGCCGCGTCGAGGTCAACCTGAAGGCGATTCCGGGTCAGCAGTATGGTGGTCAGCAGCAACAGCCGGGTACGGTTCAGCAATATCCGTAACTGAATGCTTGAGTGATGAAATGCCCGGTCTTGTGACCGGGCATTTTTTGCCTGAACGCAGTCGCCCTGTAGGAGTTGCGGCACGCTGCGATCTTTTGATCTTCAGCTCTCAACAGCACGATCAAAAGATCGCAGCCTCGTTTCACTCGACAGCTCCTGCAGGGTTGCTGGGCCTGTGCAGCACCACAAACTCCATAGGCACAAAAAAGCCCCCGAACAAGCGAAATGTCCGGGGGCTTTTTGTTGGGCGCGAAACCCGATTACTTCTTCAGACCGTAATGCTCATCGAGCATGCCCGGTGAGTTCGGGGCTTTTGGCGCGTAATCACGCGGCGGCTCCTGATCGCGCGGTGGCGTCAGACGTTCGCGCGGTGCCTGGGTGGCATCGGCGTGCAAAGCGGCGATCAGGCGTTGACGGGTCTGCTCGTCCAGGGCCAGACGGTTGGCGCCCTCGGCGAGATGATCCTGCACTTCCTGATAGCTCTGGGTCAGCTTCTTGACCAGCATCGCGGTGCTGTTGAAGTGGGTGACCACCTCGTTTTGATAGCTGTCGAAACGCTCCTGGATATCATCCAGTTGACGCTGCGTGCGGCTCGGCGCGGCATTCGGTGCGACGCGAGCGATCAGGAATCCAATGGCGACACCCACAACCAGGGCAAGAGTCGGTAACAACCAAACTAAGAGCGAGTGTTCCACGAGTCCTTCCTCTATAAACGGCTTTGCTTTACGTTAACGGCTCGAACCTGCGCTGTATACCGCGATTCACTCGCAATAGATTGGCACAGACAATTTGCTAGACGAGTCGACCCGATTCGAGGTCACGGAGTTCCTTCCTTGCTGATGCGTGAAACCCCTGTAGTCATTGCCGGCCCAGTCGGCCAAATCGAAGCGCTGTACCTCGATAACGAGCAGCCAGTCGGCATCGCGCTGATCTGCCATCCGAACCCGGTGCAGGGCGGCACCATGCTCAACAAGGTCGTCTCGACCCTGCAGCGCACTGCGCGCGACGCCGGGCTGATTACATTGCGCTTCAACTATCGCGGCGTCGGTGCCAGCGAAGGCTCCCACGACATGGGCAGCGGTGAAGTCGACGACGCCCAGGCCGCTGCCGCCTGGCTGCGGGAAAAGCATCCGGATCTGCCGCTGACCCTGTTCGGTTTCTCCTTCGGCGGATTTGTTGCAGCAAGTCTCGGCGGTCGTCTCGAAGCGCAAGGCGTACAGCTCAAGCAGCTGTTCATGGTCGCGCCGGCGGTGATGCGTCTGGGCGATCAGGATCAACTGCCACAGCACGCCGAGCTGACCGTGATCCAGCCGGAAACCGACGAAGTGATCGATCCGCAGCTGGTCTATGACTGGTCGGAACAACTCCAGCGCCCCCATGAGCTGCTGAAAGTGGCAGAATGCGGACACTTTTTTCATGGCAAGCTGACCGATCTCAAGGATCTGATCCTGCCGCGTCTCTCGAATTGATTGCAGTCTGACAAGCGATTACCCATGACGAACCGTACCCGTATCCTCACCGGCATCACCACCACCGGCACGCCGCACCTGGGCAACTACGCCGGCGCCATCCGCCCGGCGATCCTCGCCAGCCGCGACAGCAATGCCGATTCGTTCTATTTCCTGGCCGACTACCACGCCCTGATCAAATGCGATGACCCGCTGCGCATCCAGCGCTCGCGTCTGGAAATCGCCGCGACCTGGCTGGCCGGTGGCCTGGATGTCGACCGTGTGACCTTCTATCGCCAGTCCGACATTCCGGAAATTCCCGAGCTGACCTGGCTGCTGACCTGCGTCGCCGCCAAGGGCCTGCTCAACCGTGCGCACGCCTACAAGGCCTCGGTGGACAAGAACGTCGAGAGCGGTGAAGACCCGGATGCCGGCATCACCATGGGCCTCTACAGCTACCCGGTGCTGATGGCAGCGGACATTCTGATGTTCAACGCGCACAAGGTCCCGGTCGGTCGTGACCAGATCCAGCACGTGGAAATGGCCCGCGACATCGGCCAGCGCTTCAACCACTTGTTCGGCCAGGGCAAAGAGTTTTTCACCATGCCTGAAGCGCTGATCGAGGAGAGCGTGGCGACGTTGCCAGGCCTCGACGGGCGCAAGATGTCGAAGAGCTACGACAACACCATCCCGCTGTTCTCCAGCGCCAAAGAGATGAAGGACGCGATCTCGCGGATCGTCACCGACTCCAAGGCGCCGGGCGAAGCCAAAGATCCGGACAACTCGCACCTGTTCACCCTGTTCCAGGCGTTCGCCACACCGGTGCAGGCGGACGAATTCCGCAGCGAACTGCTCGGCGGTCTGGGTTGGGGCGAGGCGAAGAACCGTCTGTTCCAGTTGCTCGACAATGAACTGGGCGAGTCCCGCGAACGTTATCACCAACTGATCGAGCGCCCGGCGGATCTGGAAGACATCCTGCAACACGGTGCGAAAAAGGCCCGTGCGGTGGCGACGCCGTTCCTCAACGAACTGCGTGAAGCGGTTGGCCTGCGTTCGTTCGTCAATCAGGTGCAAGTCGCGGCGACCACCAAGAAGAAAGCCGTGAAAGCTGCACGTTTCGTCAGTTTCCGTGAAGACGACGGCAGCTTCCGTTTCCGTCTGCTGGCGGCCGATGGCGAGCAACTGCTGCTGTCGCGTAACTTCGCCGACGGCAAAACCGCCGGCCAGGTGACCAAGCAACTGCAAACCGGTCAGGCGCTGGACATCCGCAATCAAGACCTGAGCTTCAGCGTATGGCTGGAAGGCGAGTGCGTGGGTGACAGCCCGGCGTTCGCCGATGCTGCTGCGCGGGACGCGGCCATCGAAGCTTTGCGTGTAGCGCTGACCCCGGTTCAGGACTAAACAACGGCGCGGCCCGACCAAGGGCTGATTGCCATTCCCACGGGCCGTCGCTACAGTGACGGCCCGTTTTTGTTGCCTTGCTAACGAATTATGACGCCCCTAGAACGATACCAAGCTGATCTGAAACGCCCGGACTTCTTCCATGACGCTGCGCAGGAAACTGCTGTGCGTCATCTGCAGCGCCTGTACGACGATCTGATCGCGGCCGAGCAGAACAAGCCGGGCTTGCTGGGCAAACTGTTTGGCAAGAAGGATCAGACGCCGGTCAAAGGCCTGTACTTCTGGGGCGGCGTGGGGCGCGGCAAGACTTATCTGGTCGACACCTTCTTTGAAGCGCTGCCGTTCAAGGAAAAGACCCGCACCCACTTCCACCGCTTCATGAAGCGCGTGCACGAAGAGATGAAAACCCTCGGCGGCGAGAAAAACCCGCTGACCATCATCGCCAAGCGCTTTGCGACCGAGTCGCGAGTGATCTGCTTCGATGAATTCTTCGTCTCGGACATCACCGACGCGATGATCCTCGGCACGCTGATGGAAGAGCTGTTCAAGAACGGCGTGACCCTCGTCGCGACCTCGAACATCGTTCCGGACGGCCTCTACAAGGACGGCCTGCAACGCGCGCGCTTCCTGCCGGCCATTGCGCTGATCAAGCAGAACACCGAAATCGTCAACGTCGACAGCGGCGTTGACTACCGTCTGCGTCACCTCGAACAAGCGGAGCTGTTCCACTATCCGCTGGACGAAGCGGCGCACGAAAGCCTGCGCAAGAGCTTCAAGGCCCTGACACCGGAATGCACCGCAGCGGTCGAGAATGATGTGCTGATCATCGAGAACCGCGAAATCCGTGCCCTGCGCACCTGCGACGACGTGGCCTGGTTCGACTTCCGCGAACTGTGCGACGGCCCGCGTAGCCAGAACGACTACATCGAACTGGGCAAGATCTTCCACGCCGTGCTGCTCAGCGGCGTCGAGCAGATGAGTGTCACCACCGACGACATCGCCCGGCGCTTCATCAACATGGTCGACGAGTTCTACGACCGCAACGTCAAGCTGATCATTTCTGCCGAAGTCGAGCTGAAAGACTTGTACACCGGCGGACGCCTGACGTTCGAATTCCAGCGTACGCTGAGTCGTCTGCTGGAGATGCAATCCCACGAATTCTTGTCGCGGGCGCACAAGCCTTAAACAGATTCGGTGCATAAAAAAGGGCCTGCATTTGCAGGCCCTTTTTTATGCACTGAAGATCAAAAGATCGCAGGCTTCGCCAGCTCCTACAGGTGTACGCCATTCTGTAGGAACTGCCGCAGGCTGCGATCTTTTGCTTTTAGGCAGCCTGCTGAAACTGCTGCCGATACTGGTTCGGCGACAGCTCGGTGTGCTGGCGGAAAAGCCGCGCAAAGAAGCTCGCATCGTCGTAGCCGACCTCATAACTGATGGTCTTGATGCTCTTGCGGCTGCCCGACAACAGACCTTTGGCAGTCTCGATGCGCAGGCGTTGCAAGTAGTGCAGCGGCTTGTCGCCAGTCGCAGTCTGAAAGCGGCGCATGAAATTACGGATGCTCATGCCGTGCTCGCGGGCCACGTCTTCGAAGCGGAACTTGTCGGCGAAATGCTCTTCGAGCCAGTGCTGGATCTGCAGGATGATCACGTCCTGGTGCAGCTTCTGTCCGCCGAAACCGATACGTCCCGGCGAATAACTGCGCTGCACTTCATACAGAATGTCGCGCGCCACGGCTTGCGCCACGTTGGCACCGCAGAAGCGTTCGATCAGGTAGATATACAGGTCGCAGGCCGAAGTGGTGCCCCCGGCGCAATACAGATTGTCGGCGTCGGTCAGGTGCTTGTCCTGATTGAGGTACACCTTGGGGAAGCGCTCGGCGAAGGCATTGAAGAAGCGCCAGTAAGTGGTCGCTTCCTTGCCGTTGAGCAGACCGGCCTCGGCCAGCCAGAACACCCCGGTGGCTTCGCCGCAGAGCACGGCGCCGCGGGCATGCTGCTCACGCAACCACGGCAGGATTTGTGGATAACGGCCGCACAGGGTGTCGAAATCGTCCCAGAACGCCGGGAGGATGATGACGTCGGCGTTTTCCAGGCCGCCGTCCACCGGCATCATCACGTCACTGAAGCTGTTCACCGGTTTGCCGTCGGGGCTGACCAGGCGGGTTTCAAACGCCGGTGTCAGGCCGTGGCCCAGTTGTTTGCCGTAACGCAGGCTGGCCAGATGGAAAAAGTCCTTGGCCTGCATGAGAGTGGATGCGAAAACCCGGTCGATTGCCAGGATGCTGACGCGCCGCAAGGGCGTGGAGACTTGCTTGGACATAATTCAACTTTTGTTTTGTTTTTATAAGGGAAAGTGGTCACCAGACGGCTGGATCGTCTTATTTTTTGTCGGATGTGTCCAGTGTCCTGTGTCGGAGGTGAGGCTTAGTCTCTGAACGTCACATTCCTCCAACAAGAATGAAAGGTGCCGCATGATCCCCAGAACCTTGTTCAGCTCCGAGCACGAATTGTTCCGCGACAGCGTACGAACCTTCCTCGAAAAAGAGGCCGTGCCGTTCCATGCGCAATGGGAGAAACAAGGCCACATCGACCGCAAACTGTGGAACAAGGCGGGGGAGGCGGGGATGCTCTGCTCGCACCTGCCGGAAGAGTACGGCGGCCTGGGCGCGGACTTTCTGTACAGCGCCGTGGTGATCGAAGAGGTCGGTCGCCTGGGTCTGACCGGTATCGGTTTCTCGCTGCATTCGGACATCGTCGCGCCGTACATCCTGCATTACGGCAGCGAAGCGCTTAAGCAAAAATACCTGCCGAAACTGGTCTCGGGCGAGATGGTCAGCGCGATTGCGATGACCGAGCCGGGTGCCGGTTCCGACCTGCAAGGGGTCAAGACCACCGCAGTGCTGGACGGCGACGAGTACGTGATCAACGGCTCCAAGACCTTCATCACCAACGGCTTTCTCGCTGATTTGGTGATCGTGGTCGCCAAGACTGATCCGAAGGCCGGCGCCAAGGGCACCAGCCTGTTTGTGGTAGAGGCGAATACGCCGGGCTTCGAGAAGGGCAAACGCCTGGAGAAGGTCGGAATGAAGGCGCAGGACACGTCGGAATTGTTCTTCCAGGACGTGCGTGTGCCGAAGGAAAACCTCTTGGGCCAGGCCGGGGCAGGGTTTGCCTACCTGATGCAGGAATTGCCACAGGAACGACTGACGGTAGCCATCGGAGGTCTGGCCTCAGCCGAAGCTGCGCTGCAATGGACGCTGGATTACACCCGTGATCGCAAGGCGTTCGGCAAGGCCATTGCCGACTTCCAGAACACCCGCTTCAAACTGGCGGAAATGGCGACGGAGATTCAGATCGGCCGAGTATTTGTCGACAAGTGCCTGGAATTGCATCTGCAAGGCAAGCTCGACGTTCCGACAGCAGCGATGGCCAAATACTGGGGCACCGACCTGCAATGCAAGGTGCTCGACGAGTGCGTGCAGTTGCATGGCGGCTACGGCTTCATGTGGGAGTACCCGGTGGCCCGGGCGTGGGCGGATGCACGGGTGCAGCGGATCTATGCCGGTACCAACGAAATCATGAAGGAGATCATTGCGCGGTCGCTTTGAGTTCTGTGGTGAATTGACGGGCCCCTTCGCGAGCAGGCTCGCTCCCACAAGGATCACGCTGTACCTGTGGGAGCGAGCCTGCTCGCGAAGCTTTTAACGGCCGATCAAGGCGCCGGGTTCGGATGATCCTTGTGGATCGCCTCGATCCCTGCCAGCACTTCATCGGAAAGCTTCAGATCAAAACTGGCAATGTTGCTGTCCAGTTGCTCCAGCGTCGTCGCACCAATGATGTTGCTGGTGACGAACGGTTGCTGAGTGACGAACGCCAGCGCCATCTGCGCCGGATCCAGACCGTGTTCACGGGCCAGGGCCACGTAACGGCTGCAGGCCGCTTCCGATTGTGCGTTGAAATACCGGCTGAAGCGGCTGTAGAGGCTCAGGCGACCTTTCGGTGGGCGAGCGCCACCTTCGTACTTGCCGGACAGGAAACCGAACGCCAGCGGCGAATAGGCGAGCAGGCCGCACTGTTCGCGGATGGCGATTTCCGCCAGGCCGATTTCAAAGCTGCGGTTGAGCAGGTTATACGGGTTCTGGATCGACACCGCGCGCGGCCAGCCACGGGCTTCGGCCAGGGCAAGGAAGCGCATGGTGCCCCACGGCGTCTCGTTAGACAGGCCGATGTGGCGGATCTTGCCGGCCTTCACTTGCTCGTCGAGGGCTTCGAGGGTGTCTTCGAGCGGCGTCAGGTTGGCTTCGATCTTGTGTTTGTAGCCCAGTTGTCCGAAAAAGTTGGTGCTGCGCTCCGGCCAGTGCAGTTGATACAGATCGATGTAATCGGTCTGCAGGCGCTTGAGGCTGGCATCCACCGCTTCGGTGATGTGCTGGCGGTTGTGGCGCAGGTTTTTGTCGCGGATGTAGTCGATGGTATTGCCCGGGCCGGCGATCTTGCTGGCGAGGATCCAGTCGGCACGATCACCACGGCTTTTGAAATAATTGCCGATGTAGCGCTCGGTGGTGGCGTAGGTTTCGGCTTTCGGCGGCACCGGGTACATCTCGGCGGTGTCGATGAAATTGATCCCGGCTTCTTTGGCCCGTTCGATCTGGGCGAAGGCTTCAGCTTCAGTGTTTTGCTCGCCCCAGGTCATGGTGCCGAGGCAGATTGCACTCACGTTCAGGTCGGTACGGCCTAGCTGGCGATAGTCCATCGGGTGCTCCTTGGGCAAAACAATCATAAAAGCAGGTTGAAAATTTTTTCGCAATCTGCATAATTGCCGACCTCTTTCTGCAGTGGAAGTGATGCGCCGCCGCCGAAGAATCTTGCCGTTGAACGGACGCGCCGACCCGAGCCCCCGAAAGCGTCTGTATCCGGCTGCCTTTGACTTGTCAAAGTACGCACTATTCAGTAAGATCCGCCGTCTTATTTACAGGCGGCCCCTGAGGCTATAAAGAATGAAAACTTTTACTGCTAAACCGGAAACAGTAAAGCGCGACTGGTTTGTCGTCGACGCTGCTGGTCAGACCCTGGGTCGTCTGGCCACCGAAATCGCGAGCCGTCTGCGTGGCAAGCACAAGCCTGAGTACACTCCTCACGTTGACACCGGCGACTACATCGTCGTCATCAACGCCGAGCAGATCCGTGTAACCGGCGCTAAAACCACTGACAAAATGTACTACTCCCACTCCGGTTTCCCGGGCGGCATCAAGTCGATCAACTTTGAAAAGCTGATCGCCAAGGCCCCTGAGCGCGTGATCGAGACCGCGGTTAAAGGCATGCTGCCTAAGAACCCGCTGGGTCGTGACATGTACCGTAAGCTGAAAGTCTATGCGGGCGCTGCACACCCTCATACTGCTCAGCAGCCCCAAGAACTGAAGATTTAACGGAATAGTTCATTATGTCGGCGACTCAAAATTACGGCACTGGCCGTCGCAAGACCGCAACCGCACGCGTTTTCCTGCGTCCGGGTACTGGTAACATCTCCATCAACAACCGCTCCCTGGACTCGTTCTTCGGCCGCGAAACTGCCCGCATGGTAGTTCGTCAGCCGCTGGAACTGACCGAGACTGTCGAGAAATTCGACATCTACGTCACTGTCATCGGCGGCGGTGTAAGTGGTCAGGCTGGCGCAATCCGCCACGGCATCACTCGCGCTCTGATGGACTACGACGAAACCCTGCGTAGCGCTCTGCGCAAAGCTGGCTTCGTTACTCGCGACGCCCGTGAAGTTGAACGTAAGAAAGTTGGTCTGCGTAAAGCGCGTAAGCGTCCGCAGTACTCGAAGCGTTAATTCGTTTCCACGTTCAAAAAAGAACGCCCGATTCCTCACGGAACCGGGCGTTTTTTTATGCCTGCGATTTATTAAAGAATTGCGCTGTGACAACTTGCCACATTCGTAGACCCCCTATACTACAAGGCTTGAGGGTGGGAGCTCCCGGTAATTCCCTTGTCAGAATTGGGGCTTTTCATTACCATCTCGGCAAAATTTTTATAAGTAACATTGATTTATTTAGTAGATGCCTGATTTAACAGGCCACAAAGCTGATGGGAGAGGACTGAATGAGCAATGACGGCGTGAATGCAGGCCGGCGTCGCTTCTTGGTAGCAGCCACATCCGTGGTGGGTGCTGCAGGAGCGGTGGGGGCTGCGGTCCCGTTCGTGGGGTCATGGTTTCCCAGTGCCAAGGCGAAAGCCGCCGGTGCACCGGTGAAAGTGAATGTCAGCAAGATCGAGCCAGGACAGCAGATGATTGCCGAATGGCGCGGCCAGCCGGTGTTCATTGTCCGCCGTACTGCGGAAATCCTGGGGAATCTCAAGAAGATCGAGGGCCAGCTCTCCGATCCGACTTCCAAAAACTCCACGCAACCTACTTATGTCGATCCTGAAGTGCGCTCGATCAAGCCGGAAATCCTGCTGCTGATCGGGATCTGCACTCACCTGGGTTGCTCACCCACCTTCCGTCCCGAAGTGGCGCCTGCGGACTTGGGTAAAGACTGGGTCGGCGGCTATTTCTGCCCTTGCCACGGTTCCCACTACGATCTGGCTGGTCGCGTCTACAAGTCGCAACCCGCGCCTTTGAACCTGCCAGTTCCCCCGCATTCCTATGAGACCGATGACCTGATTGTCATTGGCGTCGATACGGAGAAAGCGTGATGAGCAAGTTCATGGATTGGGTGGATGCGCGCTTCCCCGCTACCAAAATGTGGGAAGACCATCTCAGCAAGTATTACGCGCCAAAAAACTTCAACTTCTTCTATTTCTTCGGCTCGCTGGCACTGCTGGTGCTGGTCAACCAGATCGTCACCGGTGTCTGGCTGACGATGAGCTACACCCCGTCGGCAGAAGAGGCGTTCGCTTCCGTCGAGTACATCATGCGCGACGTCGAGTACGGCTCGATCCTGCGTCTGCTGCACTCCACCGGCGCTTCGGCGTTCTTCATCGTGGTTTATCTGCACATGTTCCGGGGCTTGCTCTACGGTTCGTACCAGAAACCGCGTGAGCTCGTCTGGGTGTTCGGCATGCTGATCTACCTGGCGCTGATGGCTGAGGCCTTCATGGGTTATCTGCTGCCTTGGGGGCAGATGTCCTACTGGGGTGCCCAGGTGATCATCTCGCTGTTCGGTGCGATTCCCGTCATCGGCAACGACCTGACCCAGTGGATTCGTGGTGACTACCTGATCTCCGGAATCACGCTGAACCGCTTCTTCGCCTTGCACGTCGTGGCGTTGCCGATCGTGATTCTCGGTCTGGTGGTGCTGCACATCCTGGCGCTGCACGAAGTCGGTTCGAACAACCCGGACGGCGTCGACATCAAGAAGCACAAAGACGAAAACGGTATCCCGCTGGACGGCATTGCCTTCCACCCGTACTACACCGTGAAAGACATCGTCGGCGTGGTGGTGTTCCTGTTCATCTTCTGCTTTATCGTGTTCTTCTTCCCGGAAATGGGCGGCTACTTCCTCGAAAAGCCGAACTTCGAGCAAGCCAACCCGTTCAAGACGCCTGAGCACATTGCACCGGTCTGGTACTTCACGCCGTTCTACGCGATCTTGCGTGCGATTCCGGACAAGCTCATGGGCGTGATCGCCATGGGCGCCTCGATTGCGATGCTGTTCGTGCTGCCGTGGCTGGACCGCAGTCCGGTCAAATCGATGCGCTACAAGGGCTGGATGAGCAAAATCTGGCTGCTGGTGTTCTGCATTTCCTTCGTGATCCTTGGCATTCTGGGTGTACTGGCCCCGACGCCGGAGCGCACGCTGGTGTCGCAGATCTGCACCTTCCTGTACTTCGCCTACTTCATTCTGATGCCGTTCTACACCAGGCTCGAGAAGACCAAACCGGTTCCGGAAAGGGTGACTGGCTGATGAAAAAGTTATTTTTTGCTCTGATTTTCGCTGCGCTGCCTGTGCTGTCTTTTGCCGCCGAACACGGTGGTCCGGAGCTGGAAAAAGTCGACATCGACGTGTCCGATAAAGCTGCCCTGCAGGACGGTGCGCGCACCTTTGCCAACTATTGCATGGGTTGCCACAGTGCCAAGTTCCAGCGTTACGAACGGGTGGCCGATGACCTCGGCATTCCCCACGACATGATGCTCGAGAAGCTGGTGTTCACCGGCGCCAAAATCGGCGACCACATGAACATCGGCATGCAGCCGGCAGACGCCAAGACCTGGTTCGGTGCGGCACCGCCGGACCTGACCCTGGTGGCGCGCGTGCGTGGCACCGACTGGCTCTATGGTTATCTGCGCTCGTTCTACGAAGATCCGGCGCGCCCATGGGGCGTGAACAACAAGGTCTTCCCGAACGTCGGCATGCCTAACGTGCTGGTCGGCCTGCAAGGTCGTCAGGTGGTGGGCTGCAAGCAAGTGCAGATCGTCGAGGACGGCAAGAAGCAATACGATCCGCTGACCGGTACGCCGCTGACGCATGAAGCATGCGATCAGCTGACCATCGTGCCGAAAACCGGTGCTCTGAACGAAGAGCAGTTCGATGAGAAGGTCAAGAATCTGGTAACCTTCCTGGCTTACTCGGCTAACCCGGTTAAGCTGCAACATCAGCGCATCGGTACTTACGTCTTGCTGTACCTGGCGTTCTTCTTTGTGTTCGCCTACCTGCTCAAGCGTGAATACTGGAAAGACGTGCACTGATACGCTTCAAGCATTGCTGTTAATCGCGCGCGCCCAAGGGTGCCTCCGATAACGCAATGTCTGGTTCGCCAGGCATTGCGGGAGGCGCCCTCTGGGCGCGCGCGTTTTTCCGGTTCCAATCATTTCAACAAGCGAGGAGGATCGCCATGGGCGTGACCAATCGGTTGGCCTGTTACTCCGACCCCGCCGACCACTATTCCCACCGAGTGCGCATCGTGCTTGCAGAGAAGGGTGTCAGCGCCGAAATCATTTACGTGGAAGCTGGCCGCCAGCCGCCTAAACTGATTGAGGTGAACCCTTACGGCAGTCTCCCGACACTGGTCGATCGCGACCTGGCGTTGTGGGAGTCGACCGTGGTGATGGAATATCTGGATGAGCGTTACCCGCATCCGCCACTGATGCCGGTTTACCCGGTGGCGCGTGCCAACAGCCGTCTGCTGATTCACCGTATTCAGCGCGACTGGTGTGGTCTGGTGGATCTGATCCTGGATCCGAAAACCAAGGAAGCCGCGCGTGTCGTGGCACGCAAGGAATTGCGTGAAAGCCTGACGGGCGTGTCGCCGTTGTTTGCCGACAAGCCGTTTTTCCTCAGTGAGGAACAAAGTCTGGTGGATTGCTGCCTATTGCCAATACTCTGGCGTTTGCCGATTCTGGGTATTGAACTGCCGCGGCCGGCCAAGCCGCTGCTTGATTATATGGAGCGCCAGTTTGCGCGTGAGGCTTTCCAGGCGAGTCTGTCTGGCGTCGAACGCGATATGCGCTAAGGCTTAAGGAGCCGCTATGAACTCCAGTCGACCTTATCTGGTCCGCGCGCTCTACGAGTGGATTGTGGATAACGATTGCACCCCGCACATGCTGGTCAATTCCGAATACCCGGCCGTGCAGGTGCCGCAAGGTTTCGCCAGCGACGGGCAGATTGTCCTGAACATTTCGCCCAGTGCCGTGCGGCACTTGCACATGGACAACGACGTGGTGACCTTTGAGGGTCGCTTCGGTGGCGTTCCGCATAGTCTCTATGTGCCGATCAGTGCAATTCTGGGTATTTATGCCCGGGAAAACGGTCAGGGCATGGTGTTCGATCTCGAGTCGCCGATGGATGACGAAGACGATATCGAGCCCGATGACGACTTGCCGCCACCGGGCAGCGAACCGCCGCGCCCAAGTGGCCGGCCAAGTTTGAAAGTGGTGAAGTAATAAAAAAGGCGACCCGAGAGGGTCGCCTTTTTTATTACGTAGGAGCTGCCGCAGGCTCGGGCCGCGTTCGGACGATCTTTTGATCTTGTTTTTCAAGACCAATATCAAGATCTAAAGATCGCAGCCTGCGGCAGCTCCTACATGGGTATCGGTCAGTCGATGTATTCGAACAGCTTCACGATCTTCTGCACGCCGGCAACGCCTTGCACCAGATTGGTCGCCTGTTGTGCTTCCTGTTTGGTCAGCAGGCCCAGCAGGTAAACGATGCCGTTCTCGGTCACGACCTTGATGCGTGAGCCGGGAATGCTGGCGTCGGTCAGCATCTGGGTCTTGATCTTGGTGGTCAGCCAGGCGTCGTTCTGGCGAGCGAGGAAGCTTGAAGGTGCAATCACTTGCAGTTCGTTGTGCACCTTCTTCACGCGCTGCACGTTGGCGGCGGCCTGTTCGGCCTTGGCCTTGAGGTCTTCGCGCGGCGTCTGGCCGGCAAGCAGGACCACGCCGTTGAAGCTGGTGACGACGATATGTGAATCCTTGTCCAGGCCGGGGTCGGCCTTGGCCACGTTGACGCCGACTTTGGTTTCGATCAGCGAGTCGTCGATTTTACTGCCGAAGGTCCGGGTGCCGCGGTCGTCTTCAATCGGCGCTTCACGGCTGGCATTCACCACCGAGGTGCAGCCGCTGATGCCGAGGCACAGGGTCAAGGCCAGAAGGCCAAGGCGATTAGGGGTCATTCTTCACTCCCGAACAGTTGGCTGTCGATCAGATCGCAGAGGCAATGGATCGCCAGCAGATGGACTTCCTGAATACGTGCAGTGACATGGGCCGGTACGCGAATCTCGACATCTTCAGGCAGCAGCAGTGAAGCCATGCCGCCGCCATCGCGGCCAGTCAAAGCTACGACAACCATTTCGCGATCATGTGCGGCCTGGATTGCTTGAATGATGTTTGCCGAGTTGCCGCTGGTCGAGATCGCCAGCAATACGTCGCCGGGTTGACCCAGTGCGCGGATCTGCTTGGAGAACACTTCGTTGTAGCTGTAGTCGTTGGCAATCGAGGTGATGGTCGAGCTGTCGGTGGTCAGGGCGATGGCCGGCAGGCTCGGGCGTTCGCGCTCGAAGCGGTTGAGCAGTTCGGAAGAGAAGTGCTGGGCGTCGCCGGCAGAGCCGCCGTTGCCACACGAAAGCATTTTGCCTTCGTTGAGCAGGGCGTTGACCATGATCTGGCTGGCTTGCTCGATGTGCGGTGCAAGTACGTCCATCGCCTGTTGCTTGGTGTCGATACTGGCCTGGAAAAGCTGGCGAATTCGGGATTGCATGTCCATCTGTGTGACCTTAAGTAGCGCGGCTGTTCGGCACGTGAATGTGCAGCCCGCAAAGCAAAGAGCAAAAATTGTCGGTGAAAGTGTCCGGGGTGGTGTGCAGAGAATCAACCATCGAACGCATTCTGCAACCAGTTCAACTGATCCGGGTGCCTGTCGATGGCCACCACGTCGAAGCGGCAAGGGGAATCGGCCCAGCGCGACTCGCGCTGAAGAAAATACTGTGCGGCGAAAATCAGCTTCTGCCGTTTGCGCTCATCGATGCTAGCGAGCGCGCCACCCCATTGAGTGTTTTTTCTGTAGCGGACTTCGACGAATACTACTGTATCGCCATCAAGCATGACCAGATCAAGCTCGCCCCGTTTGCATGACCAGTTCTGCGCCAGCAGGCGCAGACCCTGGTGTTGCAGATGCTCGAGCGCCTGGCGCTCGGCATCTTTACCGCTTTGCAGGTGCGAGCCGTCGGGCATCAGCGCGGGGTGTCCGGCAGGCGTTGAACCTGACCGTTGACGAACTGCGCCCATGGCAACTGACGCACCACGCGTTGGGTCTGGGTCATGCCCAGGCTGCCCGACTGACCTTCGATGCGGCTGTCCGGCAACGCCTTTAACTGACCCAGGCGCGGCGCCAGACGGTAGGCGTCGACGCCCATGGCGTAAAGGCGGCCAAGGCTGCCGGCCGCTTGCGGCCATTGCGCGGTGACTTGCTGACGCAGCGGGTCATTGGCTTCCAGCAACCATGGGGTTTCGCAGAAGCGCACGCCGTTCATGTCGTTGTACTGGTTCACATCGCCACTGGCGCTGTACACGTGGGAAGTTGCGTACACCGGAACATCACCTGCGTACTGGAAGTTCAGGGTCGGCTTGATCTGTTGCGCTTGCTGCGGGGTGGCTGCCAGGAAGATGAACTCGATGTCCTGACGACGCGACGGCTGCGCGGCGACGTTGGTGCCAACAGCGTTCTGCAGGCTCTTGGCGCGGGCTTCGCTTTGGCGCAGCTGGAACATGTCGGCGATCTGCTGGGCCAGCTGCACTGGTTGATCAACGCGTTCGGTGGCAACGATGCTGCCGCCATTGGCCTGCCAGTCCTGGCTGAAGGCGCGCAGTACGCGGTCGCCCCATTCGCCTTTCGGCACCATGATCGCCGCGCGATGCAGGCCGTCGGCGCGGGCGCGACGCGAAACTTCGCGAGCTTCGTCTTCAGCTGCCAGACCGAACTGGAACAGTTGCGCCGGACCTTGATCGCCTTCGCTGTAGTTCAATGCGAGGGTGGTGATTGGCAGTTGCGGACGGATGCTCAATTGTTTGACCAACGGTTTTTCCAGCGGGCCGACCACCAGTTGCACGCCATCGGCCTGGGCCTTGCGGTAGAACTCGTCCATCGAGGTCAGTTTGGAACTGTCGTAAAACTCGATGGCGGGCGGCTTCTGACCGGCCTGTTGTGCTTGATAGTGCGCCGCCATGAAACCTTCACGCAGCGCTTTACCGACCGAGGCCAGTGGGCCGTCTTGCGGCAGCAGCAGGGCAATCTTGCTCAGGGGCTGGCTGGCCAGTTCCTTGAGTTTGGTCAGTGGCAGCGGCAGGTTGATTGCGGCTGGGTGCTTTGGATTCTGTGCGCGCCAGGCATCGATCGCCGCTTGCTGCTGTTCCAGGGTGCCGGCAGTTTTCACGGCCAGGGCCAGGCCCATCCAGCCGCCGAGATCGTCGGCGGTGTTGGGTTGCAGTTGATCGGTCGGCAGCGAAGCGATCAGGGTCCAGATGGCTTCGTGGTTCTTGCTCGCGGCTTCGCCTTTGAGCATTGGAGCGATGAAGATGCGCTCGCGAGCGGCTGCCAGGGTCTGGCCGTCGGCTTCCAGTGCACGGGCGTGCACGGTGCCGGTGCGCACTTGCTGATCTTCCGGCATTTCGCTCAGGTGCTGCAGGCTCGGATGGCTCAGAGCGGTCAGCGCAGCTTTCGGCTGATTGCGGGTCATCGCCAGTTCAGCGGAAAGGGTGCTGGCGAAGATCTGCTGGCCTGGCTTCAACTGCTCCATCGGCACTTGTTGCAGGATCTGCGCGGACTGGCCGGCATTGCCCTGGCGATAAGCGAGGTCTGCCGCGCTCAGGCGCAACAACGCAGCTTTTTCCGGCGTTTTGGCCTGGGTAGCCTGTTCGAGCAGTTGCTCGATGCTGGCATCCGGAGTCCGTGGAAGTTCGCCAAGGCTGGAGGAAGGGGAGCTGGCGCAGGCCGCCAATAAGGCAGCGAGGCAGAGGGCAGTGAACAGCCGCAGGCAAGCGATCATGTAAGTGTTCCTGATACTCGATCAAATTAGCGTGGAATTGTACCCAAGCGCTGGCCGGGGCGCGATGTTACTGGCGTGAAACCGTCAATTTAGCTGAAGCAAATGTTGCGGCATCGCACAAAGGCGCGCAAAACCGGCGTCGGCCGGAACGCATCGCAAGCCTCATGACGCGTTACAATGCCGGCTTTTACCGATCATGAGGTGTGCGCTTTGACTGCTCCAGGTCCTTTGAATTCCGCTGCTGGCTCGCTTTATGTGGTGGCGACGCCCATCGGCAACCTGGACGACATCAGCGCCCGGGCTCTGAAAATCCTCCGCGAAGTGGCACTGATCGCCGCCGAAGACACGCGGCACTCGGCGCGCTTGATGCAGCACTTCGGCATTGCCACGCCGCTGGCCGCGTGCCATGAACATAACGAACGTGATGAAGGTAGCCGCTTTATTACCCGTTTGCTGGCAGGCGATAACGTCGCGCTGATTTCCGATGCCGGGACACCGCTGATTTCCGATCCGGGTTATCACCTCGTGCGTCAGGCGCGGGCGGCAGGGATCAATGTGGTGCCGGTACCGGGTGCCTGTGCGTTGATCGCTGCGTTGTCGGCGGCGGGGCTGCCCTCCGACCGGTTCATTTTCGAAGGCTTTCTGCCGGCCAAGTCGGCAGGGCGCAAGGCGCGCCTGGAATCGGTAAAGGAAGAGCCGCGCACGCTGATTTTCTACGAGGCCCCGCATCGCATTCTCGAGTGCCTGCAGGACATGGAAGCGGTGTTCGGTGGCGAGCGTCAGGCGTTGCTGGCCCGGGAAATCACCAAAACCTTCGAGACGCTCAAAGGCTTGCCGCTGGCTGAGTTGCGGGCGTTTGTCGAGTCCGACAGCAATCAGCAGCGCGGCGAGTGCGTGGTGCTGGTCGCGGGCTGGTCTGCACCGCAGTCCGAGGACGCGGTCAGCAGTGAGGCGATGCGCATCCTCAATCTGCTGCTCGACGAGATGCCGCTCAAGCGCGCCGCCGCCCTGGCCGCGCAAATCACCGGTGAGCGCAAAAATGTGCTGTATCAGGTCGCGCTGGAACAGCAGAAGGGCGAGTAACCCGTCGAGCAGACGGGTTTCACGGCTATTAGCGCTTGTTCTTCGGGCGCTCTGCCGTTAACCTGCGCGGCGGAGAGTCGATCGGACAGTCGCTGCCCTCTATGAAAATTAGGGGGGGGAGGAAAGTCCGGGCTCCATAGGGCGAAGTGCCAGGTAATGCCTGGGAGGCGTGAGCCTACGGAAAGTGCCACAGAAAATAACCGCCTAAGCGCTTCGGCGCCGGTAAGGGTGAAAAGGTGCGGTAAGAGCGCACCGCACGTCTGGCAACAGTTCGTGGCTAGGTAAACCCCACTTGGAGCAAGACCAAATAGGGTCCCAAGGCGTGGCCCGCGCTGGGACCGGGTAGGTTGCTAAAGATGTCCAGTGATGGCCATCGTAGACGAATGACTGTTCAAGACAGAACCCGGCTTACAGATCGACTCTCCACCTTTTTCTTTCCCTGCTTGAATCAATGGCATCAGGGCTGGTTATTATCGGCAGGCCTGCGCTAAAGTCCGGCAGCGGCAATGCGGTAATAGCCATTTCCCACTTTGCTTCAATCAACAGCAGAAGCGCTTTTGTAATACCGAAAAAATCTTACTCTTAACAAATCACTTTAACTTCCGAGCGCAGCTTTCAGTGCTGCATCAAGTTATTGGTCAAAAGTATCCGCCAAATTGTCGTTGCCCCTCCTTTTAAGCTCCTAAATCTCCGTTCTGTAAGGGTTTTCCTTTAATCCGCGCCTTGACGGTGTGGTGGGCGCATTCCTATAGTGTGCGCAAGTGGCGGAAAGTGGCATGAAGTGGGTTTTTTGAGCTCAAAACGATAAAAATTGGAGAAACGCTGACGTGTTTCGCGGAGCTAACGCTATCAGTCTCGATGCAAAGGGCCGTCTCGCCATGCCGAGCCGGTACCGTGACGAGCTCGTTTCGCGTAGTTCCGGCCAGTTGATCGTGACCATTGATGCCGTTGATCCGTGCCTGTGTGTCTACCCGCTCGACGAGTGGGAGATTATTGAAACCAAGTTGCGTGCACTCCCTTCGCTTCGCGAAGAGAACCGTCGCCTGCAGCGTTTATTGATTGGTAATGCCGTCGACCTCGAACTCGACGGCAGTGGTCGTTTTCTGGTTCCACCGCGTCTGCGCGAATACGCAAAGCTTGATAAGAAAGCGATGCTGGTGGGCCAACTGAACAAGTTCCAATTGTGGGACGAGGATGCATGGAACGCGGTGTCTGCCGCTGACCTTGCTGCTATTCAACAACCGGGCGCCATGCCTGACGAACTGCGTGATTTGATCCTGTGACTATTGATAGCGGCTTTAACCACATCACCGTACTGCTTGACGAAGCCGTCGAGGCTCTCGCCGTACGTCCTGATGGCTGCTATCTGGACGGTACGTTCGGGCGCGGCGGGCACAGTCGGCTGATCCTCAGCCAGCTCGGGCCGGACGGCCGACTGATCGGATTCGACAAGGATCCTCAAGCGATTGCCACCGGGCAAACGCTAGCGGCCGAAGACGGCCGCTTTGTCGTTGTGCAGCGCAGCTTTGCCGAACTGGGTTCGGTGGTTGCCGAACAAGGGCTGAGCGGCAAGGTCAGCGGTATCCTGCTCGATCTCGGCGTGTCGTCGCCGCAACTGGATGACGCCGAGCGCGGCTTCAGTTTCCTCAATGACGGCCCGCTGGACATGCGCATGGATCCGTCCCGTGGCATCAGCGCCGCCGAATTCGTCAACACCGCGCCGGTGGAAGAAATCGCCCGGGTGTTCAAGGAATACGGCGAAGAACGTTTCTCCGGGCGCATGGCCCGTGCCGTGGCCGAGCGCCGCGACATCAAGCCATTCGAGCGCACCGCCGATCTGGCCGAAGTTCTGAAAGTCGCCAACCCGGCGTGGGAGAAGGGCAAGAACCCGGCGACCCGTGCGTTCCAGGGCTTGCGCATTCACGTCAACAACGAACTGGGCGATCTGGAAGCCGGCCTTGAAGCCGCACTGGATGCTCTGGAAGTCGGTGGCCGTCTGGTGGTCATCAGCTTCCATTCGCTGGAAGACCGCATCGTCAAACTGTTCATGCGCAAACTGGTGAAAGGCGAAGCCGACAACCTGCCGCGCAACCTGCCCGTGCGCCACGTGGCGTTCGAACCGAAAATCAAAATCCATGGCAAAGCGCAGACGGCCTCCGACGCCGAACTCAAAGCCAACCCACGTTCCCGTAGCGCTGTCATGCGTGTCGCGGAGAAGTTGCGGTGAGCAAGCTTTTCGCCAAGCCCCTGCCGGGCGGCAGCTTTATCATGCTGCTGCTGTTTGTCGGCGTGCTCGTGTCGGCCATCGGCGTGTCTTACAGCGCGCACTGGAACCGGCAGTTGCTTAACACCCTGTACAACGAACTCAGTGTGCGCGACAAGGCGCAGGCCGAGTGGGGGCGCCTGATTCTCGAGCAAAGCACCTGGACAGCGCACAGCCGCATTGAAGTGCTGGCCACTGAACAATTGAAAATGCACATTCCGGGCGCGGCTGACGTGAAGATGGTGGCGCCATGATGAAACTCGAAGGCGCACTCTTCCCGTGGCGCTTCCGCCTGATGGTGGCTCTGCTCGGCGTGATGGTCGCGGCGATCTGCTGGCGCATCATCGACCTGCAAGTGGTTGACCGCGACTTCCTCAAGGGACAGGGCGACGCACGCAGTCTCCGTCACATCCCGATTCCTGCTCACCGTGGTCTGATCACCGACCGTAACGGCGAGCCGTTGGCCGTGAGCACCCCGGTGACGACGCTGTGGGCCAACGCCAAGGAAATGCAGACGGCCAAAGAGAAGTGGCCGGCACTGGCCGCGGCGCTGGGGCAGGATCCGAAAGCCCTGGCCGAACGTCTCGAAGCTCAGGCCAACAAAGAATTCATTTACCTGGTGCGCGGGCTGACCCCCGAGCAGGGCCAGGCTGTGCTCGACCTGAAAGTCCCGGGCGTTTACGGCATCGAAGAATTCCGCCGCTTCTACCCGGCCGGTGAAGTCACCGCGCACATGGTCGGCTTTACCGACATTGACGATCACGGGCGTGAAGGCGTCGAGCTGGCCTACGACGAGTGGCTGGCCGGGGTGCCGGGCAAGCGGCAGGTCATCAAGGATCGGCGCGGTCGGCTGATCAAGGATGTCCAGGTCACCAAGAACGCCAAGGCCGGCAAGCCCTTGGCGTTGTCGATTGACCTGCGTCTGCAATACCTGGCCAACCGCGAGCTGCGCAACGCGATCATCGAGAACGGCGCCAAGGCTGGCAGCCTGGTGATCATGGACGTGAAGACCGGCGAGATCCTCGCCATGGTCAACCAGCCGACCTACAACCCGAACAACCGTCGCAACCTGCAACCGGCGATGATGCGTAACCGCGCGATGATCGACGTGTTCGAACCGGGTTCGACCATGAAAGCGATCTCGATGAGTGCCGCGATCGAATCCGGGCGCTGGAAACCGACCGACACCGTCGAGGTGTATCCGGGCTCGCTGCAGATCGGCAAGTACACGATCAAGGACGTGTCGAAGACCGAAGGTCCGGTACTCGACATGACCGGCATCCTGATCAATTCCAGTAACGTCGGCATGAGTAAGGTCGCGTTCGATATCGGCGGTGAAACCATTTACCGTCTCGCACAGAAAGTCGGACTCGGCCAGGACACCGGCCTGGGCTTTCCGGGCGAGCGCGTCGGCAACCTGCCGAACTACCGCGACTGGCGCAAAGCCGAAACCGCGACACTGTCTTATGGCTACGGTATTTCCGTGACCGCAATCCAGCTGGTGCACGCATTCTCGGCGCTGGCCAACAACGGGCGTCTGGCGCCGCTGACCCTGATCAAAACCGACAAGCCGCCGCAGACCACTCAGGTATTGCCGGAAGCGGTCGCGAAAACCATGCAAGGCATGCTGCAGCAAGTGATCGAAGCACCGCGCGGCGTGTTCCGTGCGCAGGTGCCGGCGTATCACGTGGCCGGCAAGTCGGGTACTGCGCGTAAAACGTCGGTAGGCACCAAGGGTTACGCCGAAAACTCCTACCGCTCGCTGTTCGCCGGTTTCGGCCCGATGAGCGATCCGCGTTACGCCATCGTGGTGGTGATCGATGAACCGTCCAAGGCCGGTTACTTCGGTGGTCTGGTGTCGGCGCCAGTGTTCAGCCGTGTGATGTCCGGCACCCTGCGCCTGATGAACGTGACCCCGGACAACCTGCCGACTACCCAACAGGCCAACGCTACCCCGGTCGTTCCGCTGAAAGCCAATGGAGGGCGCGGCTGATGTCTCTGAGTCTGAACAAGATATTCCCCCACGCCGGCCATGATCTGTTGATCCGTGAATTGGCGCTGGACAGCCGCAACGTGCGCGCGGGCGACCTGTTCCTCGCTGTGCCCGGTGGCAAGTTCGATGGCCGTGCGCACATCGCCGATGCCTTGCAGCGCGGCGCGGCTGCGGTTGCGTATGAAGTGGAAGGCGCCACCGTGCTGCCGATCACCGAAGTGCCGTTGATTCCGGTCAAAGGCCTGGCGGCGCAGCTGTCCGACATCGCCGGGCGCTTTTATGGCGAGCCGAGCCATCACTTGAACCTGATCGGTGTTACCGGCACCAATGGCAAAACCAGCGTGACCCAACTGGTCGCGCAGGCACTCGATCTGCTTGGTCAGCATTGCGGCATCGTCGGTACGCTGGGTTCCGGCTTCCATGGCGCGCTGGAAAGCGGCCTGCACACCACGCCGAATCCGATCGCCATGCAAGCCACTCTGGCCGACCTGAAAAAGGCCGGGGCCAAAGCCGTGGCCATGGAAGTGTCGTCTCACGGTCTGGATCAGGGTCGGGTCACCGCATTGGCATTTGATGTGGCGGTGATGACCAACCTGTCCCGCGATCACCTGGATTATCACGGCACCATGCAGGCGTACGCCGAGGCCAAGGCCAAGCTGTTCGCCTGGAATGACCTGAAGTGCCGCGTGGTCAACCTCGACGACGATTTCGGTCGGCAGTTGGCCGGCGAAAAACGCGAGTCGCGTTTGATCAGTTACAGCCTGCTCGACAGCAGCGCCTATTTGTATGTCCGCGAAGCGCAGTTCGATGACCACGGCGTACGCGCCACGCTGGTCACGCCGCAGGGCGAACACCACCTGCGCAGCACGCTGCTCGGTCGTTTCAACCTGAGCAACGTGCTGGCGGCGGTCGGCGCTTTGCTCGGTCTGGATTATGCGCTCGACGAAATCCTCAAGGTGCTGCCGAAACTTGAAGGCCCGGCCGGGCGCATGCAGCGTCTGGGTGGCGGCACTCAGCCACTGGTGGTGGTCGATTACGCCCACACCCCGGATGCCCTGGAAAAAGTTCTGACCGCGCTGCGTCCACACGTCAAAGGCCAGTTGCTGTGCCTGTTCGGCTGTGGCGGTGATCGTGATCGCGGCAAGCGTCCGCTGATGGCCGAAGTGGTCGAGCGTCTGGCCGATCGCGTACTGGTCACCGATGACAACCCGCGCACCGAAGATCCGGCGCAGATTTTCGACGACATCCGCGCCGGTTTCACCGCTGTGGATAAAGTCACCTTCGTCGCCGGCCGTGGTCAGGCGATTGCCCAGCTGATCGCTGCTGCATCGGCCGATGACGTGATTGTGCTGGCCGGCAAAGGTCACGAGGACTATCAGGAAATCAACGGCGAGCGGCACGCTTTCTCCGATCTGGTCGAGGCCGATCATGCCCTCACCGCGTGGGAGGTGGCCCATGCTTAAGGCCCTGACATTGAGCGAACTGACCAACGTGCTCGACGCACGTCTGATCAGCAGCGACGCCAGTTTCGATGGCGTCAGTATCGACAGCCGTGCGATCACCGCTGGCCAACTGTTTATTGCCCTGACTGGCCCGCGCTTTGACGGTCATGACTACCTGAACGATGTCGCCGGCAAAGGCGCGGTGGCGGCACTGGTCGAGCGTGAAGTCGCCGACAGCACCTTGCCGCAACTGCTGGTCAAGGACACCCGTCAGGCCCTCGGCCAGTTGGGTGCGCTGAACCGTGCCGCGTTCACGCAACCGGTGGCGGCCATTACCGGCTCCAGCGGCAAGACCACGGTCAAGGAAATGCTCGCGAGCATCCTGCGTACCCGCGGTCCGGTGCTGGCGACTCGCGGCAATCTGAACAACGACCTCGGCGCACCGCTGACCCTGCTCGAACTGGCGCCGGAACACACTGCCGCCGTGATCGAACTGGGCGCCTCGCGTCTGGGCGAAATCGCCTACACCGTCGGGCTGACCAAGCCGCATGTGGCGATCCTCAACAACGCTGGCACTGCCCACGTTGGCGAGTTCGGCGGGCCGGAAAAAATCGTCGAGGCCAAGGGCGAGATCATCGACGGTCTCGCGGCAGATGGTATTGCCGTGCTCAACCTCGACGACAAGGCCTTTGGCATCTGGAAGCTCCGCGCCGGCGCACGCAAGGTGCTGACCTTCTCCCTGAGCAATCCGCAGGCAGATTTCTACGCCAGTGACCTGAGCACCGATGCCCGGGGCTGCCCGGCTTTCAACCTGCATACACCTGAAGGTGTGGAGCACGTTCAGCTGAACCTGCTCGGCACCCATAACGTCGCCAACGCCATGGCTGCCGCCGCTGCCGCTCACGCCCTGGGCGTGTCGCTGTTCGGCATTGCTACCGGGCTTGGCGCGGTACAGCCGGTCAAGGGTCGCACCGTCGCGCAACTGGCGAAGAACGGCATGCGCGTGATCGATGACACTTACAACGCAAACCCCACCTCCATGTGCGCTGCCGTTGATATACTCGCCGGCTTTTCCGGCCGCACCGTCCTGGTGCTCGGAGATATCGGCGAGTTGGGCGACTGGGCGGAGCAGGGGCACCGCGACGTGGGCGAATACGCCCGGGGCAAGGTTTCCGCGCTTTACGCGGTCGGGCCGAACATGGTCCACGCCGTGAACGCATTCGGCCAAGAGGCGCATCACTTCGGCACGCAAGCCGAACTGATCCAGGCCCTCGACGCCGAGCAGGACACAAACACCACCATTTTGATCAAGGGTTCGCGCAGTGCAGCGATGGAAAACATCGTTGCGGCTCTGTGCGGGTCCAGTCTGGAGAAACATTAATGCTGCTGCTGCTAGCGGAGTATCTGCAACAGTTCTACAAAGGCTTCGCGGTCTTCCAGTACCTGACCCTGCGCGGGATCCTCGGTGTGCTGACCGCGCTGGTTTTGTCGCTGTGCTACGGCCCGTGGATGATCCGCACCCTGCAGAACCGTCAGATCGGCCAGTCCGTTCGCAACGACGGCCCGCAATCGCACCTGTCCAAGTCGGGTACGCCGACCATGGGCGGCGCGCTGATTCTGTCTTCCATCGGTGTCAGCACCCTGTTGTGGGCTGACCTGAGCAACCGCTACGTCTGGGTCGTGCTGCTGGTGACTCTGCTGTTCGGCGCCATTGGCTGGGTCGACGACTACCGCAAAGTGATCGAGAAGAACTCCCGTGGCTTGCCAAGCCGCTGGAAATATTTCTGGCAGTCGGTCTTTGGCCTGGGCGCAGCGATCTTCCTTTATATGACCGCCACCACGCCTGTGGAGACCACGCTGATCCTGCCGATGCTCAAGGACTACAGCATTCCGCTGGGCGCCGGGTTCATCGTGCTGACCTACTTCGTGATCGTCGGTTCGAGCAACGCGGTCAACCTGACCGACGGCCTCGACGGTCTGGCGATCATGCCGACCGTGATGGTCGGCGGTGGCCTGGGCATCTTCTGCTACCTGTCGGGTAACGTGAAATTCGCCGAGTATCTGCTGATTCCTTACGTGCCGGGCGCAGGCGAGCTGATCGTGTTCTGCGGCGCGCTGATCGGTGCGGGGCTCGGGTTTCTCTGGTTCAACACCTACCCGGCGCAAGTGTTCATGGGCGACGTCGGTGCTCTGGCACTTGGCGCGGCACTGGGCACCATCGCAGTGATCGTCCGTCAGGAAATCGTCCTGTTCATCATGGGCGGTGTGTTCGTGATGGAAACCCTGTCGGTGGTTATCCAGGTGGCCTCTTTCAAGCTGACCGGGCGCCGTGTGTTCCGCATGGCACCGATTCACCACCACTTTGAACTCAAGGGCTGGCCCGAGCCACGCGTGATCGTCCGTTTCTGGATCATCACCGTGATTCTCGTGCTGATCGGCCTTGCCACCCTGAAGCTGAGGTAGAACGAGTGTCTCTGATCGCTTCTGACCACTTCCGCATCGTTGTCGGCCTCGGCAAGAGCGGCATGTCCCTGGTTCGCTTCCTGGCGAACCGGGGCGTGTCGTTTGCCGTCGCCGATACGCGGGACAATCCACCGGAACTGGCCACGCTCAAGCGTGACTATCCGCACGTGGAAGTGCGTTGTGGCGAGCTGGACGTCGAATTCCTGTGCCGCGCCGACGAGCTCTACGTGAGTCCCGGTCTGGCGCTGGCGACCCCGGCCCTGCAAGCCGCTGCCGCCCGTGGCGTGAAAATGTCCGGCGATATCGAGCTGTTCGCGCGTAACGCGCGGGCGCCGATCGTGGCCATCACCGGTTCCAACGCGAAAAGCACCGTCACCACCCTGGTCGGCGAGATGGCGGCTGCGGCCGGCAAACGCGTCGCGGTGGGCGGCAACCTCGGCACGCCGGCGCTGGACCTGCTCAGCGACGACGTCGAGCTGTACGTGATGGAACTGTCGAGTTTTCAGCTGGAAACCACCGGCCAGCTCAACGCTGAAGTGGCTACCGTGTTGAACATCAGCGAAGACCACATGGACCGCTACAGCGGCCTGCCGGCGTATCACCTGGCCAAGCACCGGATCTTCCGTGGCGCCAAGCAGTTCGTGGTCAACCGTCAGGACGCACTCAGCCGTCCGCTGATCGGCGAGGGCCAGCCGTGCTGGACCTTCGGCTTGAACAAACCGGATTTCAAGGCTTTCGGCCTGCGCGAAGAAGACGGCGAGAAATACCTGGCCTTCGAATTCCAGAACCTGATGCCGGTGCGCGAACTGAAAGTGCGCGGTGCGCATAACCAGGCCAATGCCCTCGCGGCACTGGCACTGGGGCATGCGGTCGGCCTGCCGTTCGACGCCATGCTGTCGGCCCTGCGCAATTTCGCCGGTCTCGAACACCGCTGCCAGTGGGTGCGTGATCTCGACGGTGTCGGTTATTACAACGATTCCAAGGCCACCAACGTCGGCGCCGCGCTGGCCGCCATCGAAGGCCTCGGTGCGGACATCGACGGCAAGGTCGTGCTGATCGCCGGTGGCGACGGCAAAGGCGCCGAGTTCAACGACTTGCGCGATCCGGTGGCGGCCAACTGCCGCGCCGTGATCCTGATGGGCCGCGACTCCGACAAGATCGGCGCGGCCATCGGTGACGCCGTGCCACTGATTCGCGCGACCTCGCTGGTCGACGCCGTTGCGCAATGCCGCGCAGTCGCCCAACCGGGTGACGTGGTGCTGCTGTCGCCAGCCTGCGCCAGTTTCGACATGTTCAAGAATTACGAAGACCGTGGTCACCAGTTCGTCCGCGCCGTGGAGGATCTGGCATGAGCCTGCGCAATATCATCAAACCGTACCCGTCACCGATCATCACCGGCCGTGGCATCGACCTCGACTTCCCGATGCTCGCCGGCTGCCTGGCGCTGCTGGGCCTGGGCCTGATCATGATCGCCTCGGCTTCCACCGAAGTGGCGGCGGCGCAGTCGGGCAGCGCGCTGTACTACATGATTCGCCACCTGATCTATGTGGCGCTGGGCCTGGGTGCCTGCATCATCACCATGATGATTCCGATTGCCACCTGGCAGCGTCTGGGCTGGATGATGCTGATCGGTGCATTCGGTCTGCTGGTGATGGTGATCGTCCCCGGGATCGGCCGTGAAGTGAACGGGTCGATGCGCTGGATCGGTTTCAGCTTCTTCAACGTGCAGCCGTCGGAGATCGCCAAAGTCTTTGTGGTGATTTACCTCGCCGGTTATCTGGTGCGTCGGCAGAAAGAAGTGCGCGAGAGCTGGATGGGTTTCTTCAAGCCGTTCATCGTGCTGCTGCCGATGGCGGGCCTGTTGCTGATGGAGCCGGACTTCGGTGCCACCGTGGTAATGATGGGGGCTGCGGCGGCGATGCTGTTCCTTGGCGGAGTCGGGCTGTTCCGCTTCTCGCTGATGGTGGTGCTGGCAGTCGGGGCGGTGGTCTTGCTGATTCAGATGCAGCCTTATCGAATGGCGCGTCTGACCAACTTCGCCGACCCGTGGGCCGACCAGTTCGGCGCCGGTTATCAGTTGTCGCAGGCGTTGATCGCCTTCGGTCGCGGTGAGTGGCTGGGCGTCGGCCTGGGCAACAGCGTGCAGAAACAGTTCTACCTGCCGGAAGCGCACACCGACTTCGTATTCTCGGTGCTGGCCGAAGAGCTGGGCGCCGTCGGTTCGCTGTGCACCGTGGCGCTGTTCGTCTTCGTGTGTATTCGCGGCATGTATATCGGTTTGTGGGCGGAGAAAGCCAAGCAGTTCTTCGCCGCTTATGTGGCTTACGGCCTGTCGTTCCTGTGGATCGGTCAGTTCCTGATCAACATCGGGGTGAACGTCGGCCTGTTGCCGACCAAGGGCCTGACGCTACCGTTCCTCAGTTATGGCGGCAGTTCCCTGGTGATCTGCTGCGCCTGCCTTGGCCTGTTGCTGAGGATCGAGTGGGAGAGTCGGACCCACCTGGGCAGTGAAGAGATGGAATTCCATGAGAGCGACTTCGCCGAGGAGCCGAACCATGGGCGCTAACGTATTGATCATGGCCGGCGGCACCGGCGGCCACGTGTTCCCGGCGCTGTCCTGTGCCCGCGAATTCCAGGCACGCGGTTACACCGTGCACTGGCTCGGCACGCCACGCGGGATCGAAAACGATCTGGTACCGGCTGCAGGTCTGGAACTGCACCGGATCAATGCCACGGGTTTGCGTGGCAAGGGCAAGCTGTCGCTGCTCAAGGCACCGTTCATGCTGCTCAAGTCGGTGTGGCAGGCGCGGGCGGTGATTCGCAAGCTGCGTCCAGTCTGCGTGGTCGGCTTCGGTGGTTATGTGACCGGGCCTGGCGGTATCGCCGCGAAACTGGCCGGTGTGCCAGTGATCGTTCACGAGCAGAACGCCGTGGCCGGCACCGCCAATCGGTTGCTGGTGCCGTTCGCCGCCCGGGTGTGTGAAGCGTTCCCCGACACCTTTACTCTGTCGGACAGCCGCCGTACCACCGGAAACCCGGTGCGCAGCGAGCTGTTCCTCGAAACATCGCGACCGGCTCTGGCCGGGCGCAAAGCGCGTTTGCTGATCCTCGGCGGAAGCCTGGGCGCAGAACCGTTGAACAAGTTGCTGCCTGAAGCCCTGGCGCAAGTCCCTGCCGATTTGCGTCCGGACGTGTTTCATCAGGCCGGCAAAAACCACGATGAAGTGACTGCAGAGCGCTATCGCGCCGCCGGCGTGGATGCGCAGGTGCAGCCGTTCATCAAAGACATGGCCCAGGCCTATGGCTGGGCTGACCTGGTGGTGTGCCGCGCTGGCGCGCTGACCATCAGTGAGCTGGCCGCCGTTGGTCTGCCCTCGATGCTGGTGCCTTTGCCCCACGCGATCGACGATCACCAGACCCGCAACGCCGATTATTTGGCCCGTGAAGGCGCTGCCTTCGTGATGCCGCAAAGAACGACTGGTGCCGCGGACCTTGCCGCGCGCCTGACAGAGGTCTTGATGCAACCGCAACGACTCGAAGAAATGGCCCAAGCGGCCCGCCGTCTGGCCAAACCCGATGCCACCCGCAGCGTGGTCGATACCTGCCTGGAGGTGGCCCATGGTTGAGAATCAGAAAGCCATGCCACAACCGGAAATGCGCCGCATCCGTCGTATCCACTTCGTCGGTATCGGCGGCGTGGGCATGTGCGGCATCGCTGAAGTGTTGTTGAACCTGGGCTATGAAGTGTCCGGTTCCGACCTGAAGGCTTCGCCGGTGACCGAGCGTCTGGAATCGTTCGGCGCGCACATCTACATCGGCCACCGTGCCGAGAACGCTGCCACCGCCGACGTACTGGTGGTCTCCAGCGCTGTGAACACCTCCAACCCGGAAGTGGCGACCGCTCTTGAGCGTCGTATCCCGGTGGTACCGCGTGCCGAGATGCTCGCCGAGCTGATGCGCTACCGCCACGGCATTGCCGTCGCCGGTACTCATGGCAAAACCACGACCACCAGCCTGATCGCTTCGGTGTTCGCCGCCGGTGGCCTGGATCCGACCTTCGTCATCGGTGGCCGTCTGAATGCGGCGGGCACCAATGCCCAGCTCGGCACCAGCCGCTACCTGATCGCCGAAGCCGACGAAAGCGATGCGAGCTTCCTGCACCTGCAACCGCTGGTGGCGGTGGTGACCAACATCGACGCCGACCACATGGCGACCTACGACGGTGACTTCAACAAACTGAAGAAAACCTTCGTCGAGTTCCTGCACAACCTGCCGTTCTACGGTCTGGCCGTGATGTGCCTGGACGATCCGGTGGTGCGTGAAATCCTGCCGCTGGTCAAGCGTCCGACCGTGACCTACGGCTTCAGCGAAGACGCCGACGTGCGCGCGATCAATGTACGCCAGCAAGGCATGCAGACCTTCTTCACCGTGCTGCGTCCTGACCGCGAGCCGCTGGATGTTTCCGTGAACATGCCGGGCAACCACAACGTGCTCAACTCGCTGGCGACCATCTGCATCGCCACCGACGAAGGCGTCAGTGACGAAGCCATCGTTCAGGGCCTGTCCGGGTTCCAGGGCGTTGGCCGACGCTTCCAGGTCTACGGCGAACTGCCGGTGGACGGCGGCAACGTGATGCTGGTCGATGACTACGGTCACCACCCGACCGAAGTCGCGGCGGTGATCAAAGCCGTGCGCGGTGGCTGGCCGGAGCGCCGTCTGGTGATGGTTTACCAGCCGCATCGTTATAGCCGCACCCGTGATCTGTATGACGATTTCGTCAATGTACTGGCCGATGCCAACGTGCTGCTGCTGATGGAAGTCTATCCGGCCGGCGAAGAGCCGATCCCGGGCGCGGACAGCCGCAAGTTGTGCAACAGCATCCGTCAGCGCGGTCAGCTCGACCCGATCTACATCGAGCGCGGTGTCGACCTCGCGCCGCTGGTCAAGCCGTTGCTGCGCGCCGGCGACATCCTGCTGTGCCAGGGCGCCGGGGATATCGGCGGTCTCGCGCCGAAACTGTTGAAAAGTGAATTGTTCGCCGGCGCCGTGGCGGCGTCGGTCGAGGGGAAGTTGAAATGACTGCTGCCTACGCCAACCTGTTCTCCACCATCGCGCCGAAAGACTTCGGCCGGGTCGCCGTGCTGTTCGGTGGCATGAGTGCCGAGCGTGAGGTTTCGCTGAAGTCCGGTAACGCTGTGCTCGATGCGCTGCAAAGCGCGGGTGTGGACGCGTTCGGGATCGACGTCGGCGAGGATTTTCTGCAGCGTCTGCTGAGCGAAAAGATCGACCGTGCGTTCATCATTCTCCACGGTCGTGGCGGCGAAGATGGCTCGATGCAGGGCCTGCTCGAGTGCGCCGGCATTCCCTACACCGGCAGCGGCATCCTCGCTTCAGCACTGGCGATGGACAAACTGCGCACCAAGCAGGTCTGGCACAGCCTCGGAATTCCGACGCCGCGTCACGCCGTGCTGTGCAGCGAAGCCGATTGTATTTCCGCGGCGACGGAACTGGGCTTCCCTTTGATCGTCAAACCGGCGCATGAAGGTTCAAGTATCGGGATGGCCAAAGTGAGTTCTGCGTCCGAGTTGATCGACGCATGGAAAGCGGCCAGTACCTACGATTCGCAAGTCTTGGTGGAGCAATGGATTCAAGGTCCGGAGTTCACCATCGCCACCCTGCGTGACCAGGTGTTGCCTCCTATCGCCCTGGGTACACCGCACACGTTCTACGACTACGACGCCAAGTACATCGCCAACGATACCCAGTACCGCATTCCGTGCGGGCTGGATGCCGTCAAGGAACAGGAACTCATGGATCTCACGGCCAAGGCCTGTGAGGCGCTGGGTATTGCCGGTTGGGGCAGGGCGGACGTGATGCAGGACGCCGACGGGCAGTTCTGGTTCCTGGAAGTGAACACCGCACCGGGCATGACCGATCACAGCCTGGTGCCGATGGCGGCCCGTGCTGCCGGTCTGGACTTCCAGCAACTGGTTCTGGCCATTCTGGCCGCCAGTGTTGAAGGCTCCGGTCACACAGAGGCGCGAGGTTAAGACCATGCAAGGCGCTCAGCTCAGACATCAGCCACCCGCACCCGGCCGCAAGCCGGTGCCGCGGGGTGCCAGCCGAATGGTGGCCAAAGAGCCGATGTCTGCGCGCCTGCCGAAAGCCAATTTCGGCTTTCTGAAAAGCCTGTTCTGGCCAGTGCTGCTGGTGGCGTTGGGGTTCGGTACCTACGAAGGCGCGCAGCGTTTGCTGCCGTATGCCGACCGGCCGATCACCAAGATCGCGGTGCAGGGCGACCTGAGCTACATCAGTCAGCAAGCGGTGCAGCAGCGAATCGCCCCGTACGTGGCGTCGAGCTTCTTCACCATTGATCTGGCCGGCATGCGCACCGAGCTTGAGCAGATGCCCTGGATTGCCCACGCCGAAGTACGCCGGGTGTGGCCGGACCAGGTGGTGATCCGCCTGGAAGAGCAACTGCCCGTGGCCCGTTGGGGCGACGAATCGCTGCTCAACAACCAGGGCCAGGCGTTCACGCCCAAGGAACTGGCGAATTACGAACACCTGCCACAGCTGTTCGGCCCACAACGGGCCCAGCAGCAAGTGATGCAGCAATATCAGGTGCTGAGCCAGATGCTCCGGCCGCTGGGTTTCTCGATCGCGCGCCTGGAACTGCGTGAACGTGGCAGCTGGTTCCTGACCACCGGTGCCGGCAGCTCCGGCCCCGGCATCGAGTTGCTGCTGGGACGCGGCAACCTGGTGGAAAAGATGCGCCGCTTCATTGCCATCTATGACACGACGCTTAAAGACCAGATTACGAACATTGCGCGCATCGATCTGCGCTACGCCAACGGCCTCGCTGTTGGCTGGCGGGAACCAGTAGCGCCGACGACAGCCCAACCCGCTGTCGCAAAGAATTAAGAAGAGGCAGGACCCATGGCAAACGTGCAAAGCGGCAAAATGATCGTCGGTCTGGATATCGGCACCTCCAAGGTGGTGGCGCTGGTAGGCGAGGTCGCGGACGACGGCACGCTGGAAATCGTCGGTATCGGTACTCACCCGTCCCGCGGCCTGAAAAAGGGCGTGGTGGTGAACATCGAGTCGACCGTGCAATCGATCCAGCGCGCGATCGAAGAAGCCCAACTGATGGCGGGCTGCCGCATTCACTCGGCGTTCGTCGGCGTGGCCGGCAATCACATCCGCAGCCTGAACTCCCACGGCATCGTGGCGATTCGTGACCGCGAAGTGAGCTCGGCTGACCTGGAGCGTGTACTTGACGCTGCCCAGGCCGTGGCGATCCCGGCTGACCAGCGCGTGCTGCACACCCTGCCGCAGGACTACGTGATCGATAACCAGGAAGGCGTCCGCGAGCCTCTGGGCATGTCCGGTGTGCGTCTGGAAGCCAAGGTTCACGTGGTCACCTGCGCCGTCAACGCCGCACAGAACATTGAAAAGTGCGTGCGTCGCTGCGGTCTGGAAATCGACGACATCATTCTCGAGCAACTGGCCTCGGCCTACTCGGTACTGACCGACGACGAAAAAGAGCTGGGCGTGTGCCTGGTCGACATCGGCGGCGGCACCACCGACATCGCGATCTTCACCGAAGGCGCGATCCGCCACACCGCGGTGATCCCGATTGCCGGTGATCAGGTGACCAACGACATCGCCATGGCGTTGCGCACCCCGACCCAGTACGCCGAAGAGATCAAGATCCGCTACGCCTGTGCCCTGGCCAAACTGGCCGGTGCCGGCGAAACCATCAAGGTGCCAAGCGTTGGCGACCGTCCGCCGCGCGAACTGTCGCGTCAGGCCCTGGCCGAGGTGGTTGAGCCGCGTTACGACGAACTGTTCACCCTGATCCAGGCCGAACTGCGTCGCAGCGGCTACGAAGACCTGATCCCGGCGGGCATCGTCCTGACCGGCGGTACCTCGAAGATGGAAGGCGCCACCGAGCTGGCCGAAGAAATCTTCCACATGCCGGTGCGCCTGGGCGTGCCGCACGGCGTGAAGGGGCTGGATGACGTAGTGCGCAACCCGATTTATTCCACTGGCGTTGGCTTGCTGATGTACGGCCTGCAGAAGCAGTCCGACGGGATCTCGTTCTCGGGCATCGGCAGCCGCGACAGCTACAGCAACGATGAGCCACAGGCGCCGTTGCTGGACCGATTGAAGAAGTGGGTTCAAGGCAACTTCTAACGCTTTACCGCAACACCGCTACAAAAATGCAGTAGGCGAAAAAACTAGAGAATGTAAGGAGAGGGAAAATGTTCGAACTCGTAGACAACATCCCCGCAAGCCCGGTAATCAAAGTTATCGGTGTTGGCGGTGGCGGCGGCAACGCTGTCAACCACATGGTCAAGAGCAACATCGAAGGCGTTGAATTCATCTGCGCCAACACTGATGCTCAAGCGCTGAAAAACATCGGCGCGCGCACCATCCTGCAACTCGGCACCGGTGTGACCAAAGGCCTGGGCGCCGGCGCCAACCCGGAAGTCGGCCGTCAGGCTGCGCTGGAAGATCGCGAGCGCATCGCTGAAGTCCTGGCCGGCACCAACATGGTGTTCATCACCACTGGCATGGGCGGCGGTACCGGTACCGGTGCTGCGCCGATCATCGCCGAAGTGGCCAAGGAAATGGGCATCCTGACCGTTGCGGTCGTGACCCGTCCGTTCCCGTTCGAAGGCCGCAAGCGTATGCAGATCGCCGACGAAGGCATCCGCATGCTCTCCGAAAGCGTCGATTCGCTGATCACCATTCCGAACGAGAAGCTGCTGACCATTCTCGGCAAAGACGCCAGCCTGCTGTCGGCTTTCGCCAAGGCTGACGACGTACTGGCCGGTGCCGTGCGCGGTATCTCCGACATCATCAAGCGTCCGGGCATGATCAACGTCGACTTCGCCGACGTGCGTACTGTGATGAGCGAAATGGGCATGGCAATGATGGGCACTGGCTGCGCCAGCGGTCCGAACCGTGCACGTGAAGCGACCGAAGCGGCCATCCGCAACCCGTTGCTGGAAGACGTGAACCTGCAAGGCGCTCGCGGCATTCTGGTGAACATCACCGCCGGTCCTGACCTGTCCCTGGGTGAGTACTCCGACGTGGGTAGCATCATCGAAGCCTTCGCTTCCGAACACGCGATGGTCAAGGTCGGTACTGTGATCGATCCGGACATGCGCGACGAACTGCACGTTACCGTGGTTGCCACCGGTCTGGGCGCGAAAATCGAGAAGCCTGTAAAGGTCATCGACAACACCGTTCACACCTCCATGGCTTCCGCTCAGGTTCAACAACCGGCTCCTGCGCGTCAGGAAGCTCCGGCGGTGAACTACCGTGACCTGGACCGTCCGACCGTCATGCGCAACCAGGCTCAGGCCGGTGCTGCGACTGCCGCGAAGATGAACCCGCAGGACGATCTGGATTACCTGGACATCCCGGCATTCCTGCGTCGTCAGGCCGATTGATGGAATGTATCAGGGCTATGACGGTGATTGGTGTTCAGCAAAGGCTCGGTCTGCTATTATCGCCAGCCTTTGTTGATACCAGTTCGCAATTTGCGCTGAAGCGGCCCAAGCCATGATTAAACAACGCACACTGAAAAATATTATCCGTGCCACAGGTGTAGGCCTGCATTCCGGGGAGAAGGTCTACCTGACCCTCAAGCCTGCGCCTGTCGACACTGGCATTGTGTTTTGTCGCGCTGACCTCGACCCTGTGGTGCAGATTCCTGCCCGCGCGGAAAACGTCGGTGAAACCACTATGTCGACGACGCTGATCAACGGCGACGTCAAAGTGGACACGGTAGAGCACTTGCTCTCGGCCATGGCTGGCCTGGGCATCGATAACGCCTACGTCGAGCTCTCCGCGTCCGAAGTCCCGATCATGGATGGCAGCGCTGGACCGTTCGTATTCCTGATTCAATCGGCTGGCCTGGAAGAGCAGGACGCCGCCAAGAAATTCATCCGCATCCTGCGTGAAGTGACAGTGGAAGACGGCGACAAGCGCGCCACTTTCGTCCCTTTCGAAGGGTTCAAGGTGAGCTTCGAGATCGATTTCGATCACCCGGTTTTCCGGGACCGCACCCAGAGTGCAAGCGTGGATTTTTCCAGCACTTCGTTCGTAAAAGAAGTCAGCCGCGCCCGTACTTTCGGTTTCATGAGTGACATCGAGTACCTGCGCAAGCACAACCTCGCACTCGGCGGCAGCGTTGAAAACGCGATCGTGGTGGATTCCGATGGTGTACTGAACGAAGACGGCCTTCGCTACGAAGACGAATTCGTGAAGCACAAGATCCTCGATGCGATTGGCGACCTGTACCTGCTGGGTAACAGCCTGATTGGTGAGTTCAAAGGCTTCAAGTCCGGTCATGCACTGAACAACCAGCTGCTGCGCAAGTTGATTGAGCAGACAGATGCTTGGGAAGTCGTGACGTTCGAAGACGCCAGCACTGCACCGATCTCTTACATGCGCCCGGTTGCGGCAGTGTAAGTAAAAAACCTCTCTAGTTTTTTGAAGGCCATCCTCGGATGGCCTTTTTTTATGCCCTTATTAAGAGCAAAAGATCACAGCCTTCGGCAGTTCCTACAGGGAAAGATATTCCAACTGTAGGAGCTGCCGAAGGCTGCGATCTTTTGATCTTACGAACTGACAACCCGATTGCGACCGCTCTCCTTGGCCTGATACAGCGCCTTGTCCGCCGCAAACAGCAGTTGCTCCAGTGACATCTCGACTGCCGATGTCCAGGTGCTGATACCGATACTGACGGTCATTGCCACGTCCGCGCCCTCGACCTTCGGCATCTGCTCCACCGCCTGACGAATGTGTTCAGCAATTTGCCGGGCACCGTTGCTGTCGGTCTCGGCGAGAATCACCGAGAACTCTTCGCCGCCGTAACGGGCGACCAGATCGCCGGGGCGGCGCACGTTTGCCGTGATCACCTTGGCCAGTTCGCGTAGCGCCTGGTCGCCGGCCTGATGCCCGTGACGGTCGTTGAACGCCTTGAAGTGGTCGGCATCGATCATCATCACCGACAGCGGCTTGCCCGAACGCTGGGCGCGGAACCATTCGTGGCGCAGCGACTGATCGAGCATCCGCCGGTTGGCCACGCCGGTCAGCGCATCGGTGGCAGCCAGTTGCGCCAGTTCGCGTTCGGCGCGCTGGCGCAAGCGCAGCTCGCGAGCGAGCAGCCAGGTCAGCCACAGCAGCCCGGCACACAGCACGCCGGTGGCACCACTGACCAACAGCGCCGTGCGCCGCCAAGTGCCGAACACCTCATCACTGGAGAGCGCGACCATCACCGTCAGCGGCAAGTTGCCGACCCGCGAATAGGTGTAAAGCCGTTGCTGGTGATCCATGCTCGAAGTGCTGGTGAAACTGCCGCTGCCATCCTCGTCGCCGAGAATCCGTACCACGTTGGGTCGGTTGCCGAAGCTCTTGCCGATGGAGTCGTTTTGCAGATGCGGCTTCTGCGCCAGCAGCACGCCGTCGCTGTTGATGATGTTCAGGGTGCTGTCTTTGCCGATGTCGAGGCTGTTGAACAACTGATCGAAGTAGTCGAGTTTCATCGACGCCACCGCCACTCCGGCGAATTCGCCGGTTTCCGAGGAGATCCGCCGACTGAAGCTGATGCGCCACTGATTGGCGTCGTCGCAATCGCAGCGGGTCTTGAACGGGCGACTGATGAACATGCCGGTATCGCGGTTGAAGGCGTGGGCAAGGAAGTAATCGCGATCGGCGAAGTTGCCTGGTTTGGGTTCGATCCGCGATGAGTCGGCAACCACATCGCCATGCTTGTCCAGCAGGAGGATGTCGCCCTTGAAACGCGCGGTGGTCGAACGGTCGAACAGCGCCAGATGGCGAATCTGCGGGGTGACGTCGCGCAAGTCATCGCGCTGGGCGGCGGCGATCAGGCCTTGCAGGGTCAGGTCGTACAACTCGACCGTGCGCAGGACGTCGGCGTCGATCAACTGGGCGATGGTGGTGGCACTGCGGGTGGCCGCTTCCTGAGCGTTGGCGTGCTCACGAATCAGCAAAAAAGTGACGATGCACAGAATCGCGATCACGGTCAGCGAACTGCCGCAGATCAGCAGCAATTCGGGGCGTCCGGGCTTGCCCGCCAGAGGTGGGGTACGGCTCGCGATCATGATGGGCTGTCGGTTGGGGTGAGACTTATAAGAGTAGTTGCACAAACACTGCGGGGGATAACACTAAAACAGATCTACTGTGGGGAGGGGATTTATCCCCGATGGGCTGCGAAGCGGCCCCAAAAAAGGGTCTGCTGCGCAGCCCATCGGGGATAAATCCCCTCGCCACAAAATCTATTCCATTCAAAAAAGGATCAGTTGTTACTGAGCTAGAGGTGATCTTAGAAGACGTTGATCGGGTAGTCGACAATCACACGGTATTCATCGGTGTCGGTATCGATCGCGCCGTAGCCGTTGCCGCCACGGTTGGTTGCCCATTGCAGGCGCACCGCGAGATCTTTCGCCTGGCCGCTCTGTACCACGTATTTCAGATCGAGGTCGCGTTCCCAGTGCTTGGCGTTGCGACCGTCAGCGCTGTACCACGAGGCATAGCCCTTGCTGTCCGGATCGACCTTGGTCAGGTCCACGGTGCCACGCGAATAGGAAACCGCCGACGTCAGACCCGGCAGACCGAGACCGGCGAAGTCGTAGGCGTACTTGAGCTTCCACGAGCGCTCGTTGGGGCCGTTGAAGTCCGAGTACTGCTGCGAGTTGTCGAGGTAAACGCTATCACCCTGGCTGATGTAGTCGAACGGTGTGTTGCCGTTCACGCGCTGGTACGCAGCGGTGACGCTGTGGTTGCCGATGCCGACGGTGAAATGCAGGCTGTAGGTGTTGTTGTCGATGTCGCCCAGCAGCGCGTCGCCGGTGTCCTGCGTGTGATAGAAGTGCAGGCCCGGGTTGAGGCTGACCAGATCGTTCAACTGCCAGGTGTAATCCAGGTCGTAGTAGTACTGGTTCCAGATGTCCTTCAGTTCAGCGGCATACAGATTGCTGGTCAGGCCCTCGACGCCGCTCCAGGACACGCCGGCCCAGTTCAGGTGGCGGCTTTCGTCGCCCTCGGCGAGTTTGCCGTACGAGGTGCCGATGCGCTGGCGACCGCTCTGGTTGTACGGCTTGGTAAAACTGGCCTGGCCACCTTCGAACATCCAGCCGTCGAAGCTGTGGTTGGTCAGGCTGACGCCACGAAAGGTCTGCGGCAACATGCGCGATTCACCGCCGGCAATCACCGGGTTGGTGAGGAACAGGTCACCGGCCTTCAACTCGGTATCGAACGCGCGCATTTTCAACGTGCCACCTGCGGTCGAGAACGAACCCGGCGCTTTGCCGTTGCCATCGCTGATCGGCAGGATGCTCGAGCCATCGGTACCGCCACCGCCGTCGAGCTTCAGCCCGAGCATGGCATGGGCATCAATGCCGAAGCCGACCGTGCCTTCGGTATAACCCGACTGGAAGATCCCGAGAAAACCCTGACCCCACTCGATGTTATCGTCCGTCTGCTGCAGGCGGTTGCGATTCATGTAGTAGTTGCGAGCGTTGAGGTTGAGGCTCGAGCCGTCGACGAAACCTTCCCTGGCGGCTTCGTCGGCATGGGCGGCGGGGGCAATCGTTGCGGCAATTGCAATGAATAGCGGGGTGAAGCTGACTGGGTAACGCACTTGCGATGGAGCTCCTTGGGTCAACTGACACTTCAATGTCTTGAGGTGCGGGATGTTTCTTGTTGTTACAGACGAACCAAACGGCTTTCAGACCACAACGAAAAAAGGCCGCTGAAAAGGCAGCGGCCTGGAAGGACGACGGTTGAACGGGAAGAGCCAAACAACCGCGTCGAGGGAAATGTTTCGCGGTGCGCGACTCAGCTGTCTTTCTCGGCCGCTTGAGCCTGGGAAGTGGCGGCCTGTGGGGCTTGCGAGGCGTCTTGCGACTTGGCCATCACTTCTGCCTGAGATTGTTCGAAGGCGTGAGCGCGAGCAGCATTCTGCGCGACGAACGCCTGCGATTCTTCAGCCATCGCCATTGGCGACAGGATCAATGAGGACAAAACGAAAGCGCTGGCAATACCCATACTGTTGGACATCTTGAAAACCTTCTTGCTTGGCAAGTGCTGTTTGGTGCGGGCAAAGATAAGGTTGCCGAGCGTTGGGAAACAGCGTGATTTTCATAAATGACTGTTACAGCAAAAGCAAAGATCAACCACGGGTGAACGCCATTCCTTGTGGCGAGGGGATTCATACCCGATGGGCTGCGAAGCAGCCCTCAATCCTTTGTACTGGTTGTGTCAGGAAGATCGCTATTGCTGATTTTGGGGTCGCTTCGCAACCCATCGGGGATGAATCCCCTCGCCACAGGGGACTTTAATCAGCGATTAAACGGGGAGGTGGATGCCGAAGGTATTCATCCCCCGATCACTGCGCACAAACACATCCCCACCGTGCATCAGCGCAATCGCCTTGACGATCGCCAGCCCCAATCCATGGTTGTTGCCGCTGTTGCTGCGCGAGGCATCGACCCGGTAGAAGCGCTCGAACAGTCGCGGCAAATGCTCGCTGGCAATCGGCGATCCCGGGTTGGCCACGCCGATGCTGACCTGATGTTCCTCAACCTCGATCCGCACTTCGATCACCTTGCCCGGCTCGGTGTGCTGCACGGCGTTGCTCAGCAGATTGATCAATGCCCGGCGCAGATGTGCGATCTCGATCCGCACCTGCGCATCGCCACTGACGTGTACCTGCACCTGCGCGTCTTCGAGGATGAAATCCAGATACTCGAGCGTAGTCGCGACTTCATCGGCCAGCGACGTAGATGTCAGTTTGGTCGCCTTGCTGCCCTGGTCGGCGCTGGCGAGGAACAACATGTCATTGATGATCGAACGCAGGCGCTCGAGCTCTTCAAGATTCGACTGCAGCACTTCGAAGTAATGCTCGGCGGAGCGTCCGCGCGTCAATGCGACCTGGGTCTGGCCAATCAGGTTGGTCAGCGGCGAGCGCAGTTCATGGGCGACGTCGGCGTTGAACGATTCCAGCCGCGAGTAGGCCTGTTCGACCCGCTCCAGCGTGGAGTTGAACGAATCGACAAACTGCTCAAGCTCCGGCGGCAATGGCGACATCCGCAAGCGTCCAGCCCGCAGGGGAGGCGCGAGGCGCTGGGCTTCATCCGACAGTTTGATCAACGGCTTGAGGCCGATTCGCGCGACCCAGTACCCCAGCGCCGAGGCCATCAGCACACCGACAATCGCGAGGCTGACGAGAGCGATCAACAGCTTGTGTTGGGTCTCGTGGAACGTTTCGGTGTCGATGCCGATCATGAACCGCAGCGGCGGGCGCTGATCCTTGGCCGGCAACTCGGTCAGCAGCACTTTCAGCGGATAAGGATGTTCAGGCAACTGCAGATCATGCATGCCGGTCGGGCCCTGGGCGAAGGCGCGGATTTGCGCGTCCGGCTCGCCATACTCGTAACCGGGATCAGCGCTGACCACCCAGAAACGGATGCGCTTGTCCTCTTCGCCGAGCAGCTTGAGCTTGGCGTTGATCTTCACCCAATGCTCGGGTGTGCCATAACGATTGAGCGCCGATTCAAGCACGCTGTAACGCGCATCCAGCTCGGCTTCCGGGAGCAGGCCAAGGCCCTTGTCGACCTGCTGATACAGTGCGCCGCCGATCAACAGAAACACCAGCAGCGCCACCAGCGTAAACATCCCGCTTAAACGCAGGGCAATCGAATTACTGGACACCACGGCTCTCCAGCACATAACCCATGCCACGAATCGTGTGCAGCAGTTTCTCGTCGAACGGCCCGTCGAGCTTGGCCCGCAGCCGTTTGATCGCGACTTCGACGACGTTCGCATCGCTGTCGAAATTGATGTCCCAGACCATCTCGGCAATCGCGGTTTTCGAGAGGATTTCGCCTTGCCGGCGCGCCAGCACGCTGAGCAGCGAGAATTCTTTCGCGGTCAGGTCCAGTCGGGTGCCGGCACGGGTCGCCTTGCGGCTGATCAGGTCGATCCACAGGTCGGCGATGCTCACTTGCACCGGTTCATGCCCGCCGCTGCGTCGGGTCAGCGCTTGCAGGCGCGCCACCAGTTCAAGGAAGGAAAACGGCTTGCCGAGGTAATCGTCGGCGCCGTCGCGCAGGCCCTTGATGCGGTCTTCGACGCGCTCGCGGGCGGTGAGCATGATCACCGGAGTCTGCTTGCGCGCGCGTAACGCACGCAGTACGCCAAAGCCGTCCAGGCCCGGCAACATCACGTCGAGGACGATCACCGCGTAGTCGCTTTCCAGCGCCAGGTGCAGGCCTTCGACGCCGTCGCGGGCCAGGTCCACGGTGTAACCCTGTTCCGTCAGACCGCGGTGCAGATAGTCCGCGGTTTTTTCCTCGTCTTCGATAATCAGAACGCGCATGACCGCCTCAGTCTGTAGTCGCCAATGCCGTCGTGGGCATTGGTTTGGGCCTGTGGAACAGCCGCTCAAGCCACAAGTATATGACCGGCGTGGTAAACAGCGTCAGCATCTGGCTGACCAGCAAGCCGCCCACCACCGCGATCCCCAGCGGCTGGCGCAGTTCGGCGCCGGTGCCATAACCGAGCATCAGCGGCAGGGCACCCAGCAGGGCGGCGAGAGTGGTCATGATGATCGGCCGGAATCGCGTCAGGCACGCTTCGTAAATCGCATCCTGCGGCGGCAAGCCGCGATTGCGCTGCGCCTCGAGGGCAAAGTCGATCATCAGGATGCCGTTCTTTTTGACGATACCGATCAGCAACACCAAGCCGATCAACGCCATGATCGAGAAGTCCTGGCCGCAGATCCACAGCATGATCACCGCACCGAGACCGGCTGCCGGCAGGGTCGAGATGATCGTCAGCGGATGCACAAAGCTCTCATAAAGCACGCCGAGAATGATGTACACCGCCACCAGCGCCGCGAGAATCAGCCACGGCTGGCTGGCCAGCGAACTCTGGAACGCCTGCGCCGCGCCCTGGAAGTTGCCGCTGATCGCGGTCGGCATGCCGATTTCGGCCTTGGCCTGATTGAGCAGAATCACCGCATCACCCAACGCCACGCCGGGCGCCAGGTTGAACGACAGGTTGGCGGCGGGGAACATGCCGTCATGAGCAATCGACAGCGGGCCGATGGTCGGCGCATCGAATTTGGCCAGCGCCGACAGCGGCACCATCTCGCCGCTCAACGGCGAGCGCAGGTAGAAATAATTGAGGCTTTCGGCCTTGCCGCGTTGCTTGGTGTCCAGTTCCAGAATCACGTTGTACTGATTGACCTGGGTCTGGAACTCGTTGATCTGCCGTTGACCGAACGCATCGTACAGGGCCTCGTCGACATCACTCGCCGTCAGGCCGAAACGCGCGGCGGCGCTGCGGTCGATGCTGATGTGGGTGATGCTGCCGCCCAGTTGCAGGTCGTTGGAAATGTCGCGGAACGCCGGGTTGCTGCGCAGCTTTTCCGTCAGGCGCTGGGTCCAGGTGGCGAGGGTCGCGCCGTCATTGCTCTTGAGCACGTATTGGTACTGCGCGCGGCTCGGGCCGGAGCTGAGGTTGATGTCCTGACCGGCGCGCAGGTACAGGACGATGCCCGGGACTTTCATCAGTTGCGGACGAATCCGGTCGATGAACTGGCTGGCCGAGACGTCGCGGTCACCGCGTTTTTTCAGGGCAATCCAGAAGCGGCCGTTTGCGATGGTCTGGTTGCTGCCGGACACACCGACCGAGTGCGAGAACGCCTGAACGGCCGGATCGGCGGCGACGATTTCGGCCATAGCCAAGTGTTTTTTCACCATGTCGCCGTAGGAAATATCCGCAGCGGCTTCGGTGGTGCCGAGGACAAACCCGGTGTCCTGCACCGGGAAGAATCCCTTGGGGATAAAGATGTAACCGGCAATCGCCAGTGCCAGCGACAGGCCGAACACGCCGATCATCAGTTTCTGGTGGGCGAGGGCGCGGCGCAGACCTTTTTCGTACCAGGCCAGCAAGCGTTCGCTGAAGCCCGGTTTGTCGTGGGCGTGGTGCACGGGTTTGCGCATGAACAGCGCTGCCAGCGTCGGCGCGAGGGTCAGCGACACCACCACCGAAATCAGAATGGTCGAGGTCGCGGTCAGGGCGAATTCCTTGAACAGCCGCCCGACCACACCGCCCATGAACAGCAGCGGAATAAACGCTGCCACCAGCGAGAAACTGATCGACACCACGGTAAAGCCGATCTCGCCGGCACCTTTGACCGCCGCTTCGCGCATGCTGTCGCCGGCCTCCAGATGCCGGTGGATGTTCTCCACCACCACAATCGCATCGTCCACGACAAACCCGACCGCGACGACGATCGCCACCAGCGTCAGGTTGTTCAGGCTGAATCCCAGCAGGTACATCAGGGCGAAACTGGCGGTCAGCGACACGCCGAGTACCGCCGAGACGATCATGGTCGCTGACAACTGGCGCAGAAACAGCGCCATCACCGCCACCACCAGCAGGATCGCGATCAACAGGGTGATCTCGACTTCATGCAGCGAGGCGCGGATGGTCTGGGTGCGGTCGATAAGGGTTTTCACCTGCACCGAGGCCGGGAGCATGGCTTCGAGGCCGGGCAGGGCGGCTTGAATGCGGTCGACGGTTTCGACGATGTTCGCGCCGGGCTGGCGCGAGATCACCAGGTTCACTCCGGGTTGATCACCGGCCCAGGCCTGCACGTAGGCATCTTCCGAACCGTTGACGACTTTGGCGACATCCCGCAGGTGAACCGGGGCGCCGTCCTTGTAGGAAACGATGAGTTGGCTGTAGTCCTCGGGTTTGAACAACTGGTCGTTGGTCGACAGCGTCGAGATGCTCGATTCGCCGTACAACGCACCTTTGGCAAGGTTGAGGCTGGTCTGCTGGATCGCCAGACGAATGTCGGCCAGGGTCAGGCCGATCGCCGCCAGTTTGTCGGCCGAGGCTTGCACGCGAATCGCCGGACGTTGCTGACCGGTGATGTTGATTTGTCCTACGCCGTCGATCTGACTGATCTGACGCGAGAGCAGGGTTTCCACCAGGTCGCTGAGTTCGGTGCCGGGCATTTGCGTCGAGCTGACGCTTAAGATCAGCACCGGGCTGTCGGCCGGGTTGACCTTCTTCCAGGTCGGCAGCGTCGGCATGTCCTTGGGCAGTTTGCCGGCGGCGGTGTTGATCGCCGCTTGTACTTCCTGAGCGGCGGTGTCGATGCTCTTGTCTAAGGTGAATTGCAGGGTCAGCAGGCTGGAGCCGAGCGCACTGCTGGAGGTCATCTGGGTCATGCCGGGGATGGCGCTGAATTGCACCTCCAGCGGCGTGGCCACGGACGAGGCCATGGTGTCGGGGCTGGCGCCAGGCAACTGCGCCGAGACCTGAATCGTTGGAAATTCCGCTTCCGGCAGTGGGGCAATCGGCAGGCGCGGAAAGGCAATCACCCCGACCAGCACCAGCGCGATGGTCAGCAGAATGGTCGCGACCGGGTGATCGATGCACCAGGTGGAGACGCCTGTGTGCTGCTTCATGGCTTGGGCTCCGCTTGCACCACCTGCGGCGGCTCGCTCATGACCTGCACGGTAGAGCCGGGTTTGAGCCGTGACTGGCCGTCGCTGACCAATTGATCACCAGCCTTCACGCCTTTGATGATGTCCTGGCCGCTGCCTTGATAAACCATCTGCACCTGCACGGCTTCGACCTTGTCGCCGTTCACGCGATAGACGAAGTGTTGATCGAGACCGCGCTGGACGACGGTGGGCGGCACCACCAGCGCATCCTTGTCCAGCGCCGTCTGAATTTTTACCGTCACCAACAGGCCCGGCCAGAGTTTCTGGCTGGCGTTGTCGAACTCGGCCTTGGCGCGGATGGTGCCGGTGTTGGCGTTGATCTGGTTGTCGATCAGGGTCAGGTGACCTTCGCCGAGCAGGTTGCCGGTTTCGCCATCGGTGTCGGCGCCGATGTAGGCCTTGACCTGCGCGTGCTGCGGGTCGTTGATCAGGCCCTGCAGGGTCGGCAGCATTTGCTGCGGCAGCGAGAACTCCACGGCAATCGGGTCGATCTGGGTCACGGTGAACAGGCCGGCGGTGTCGGTCATGCGCAGGAAGTTGCCTTCGTCGACTGTACGAATACCGACGCGGCCGGTGACTGGTGAGCGGATCTGCGTGTAGGAAAGTTGTACCTGCGCCGCGTCAATCGAGGCCTGGTTGCCTTGGGCGGTGGCCTTGAGTTGGTTGACCAGGGCCTGTTGCTGGTCGTAGGTCTGCCTGGAGACGCCGTCGTCGACGCTGAGCAGTTTGTAGCGCTTGAGGTTGACCAGGGCGACTTGCAGTTGTGCCTGGCTTTCGCCCAGTTGCGCGCGGGCCTGGTCGAGGCTGGCGCGGATCGAGCGGTCGTCGATGGTGGCGAGCAGGTCGCCGGCTTTGACGAGTTGGCCTTCCTTGACGAGGATTTTGGTGAGGATGCCATCGACTTGTGGGCGCACTACAACGCTGTGCAATGAGAGGACCGAACCGATGCCGCTGGTGTAGCGGGGGACGTCTTTTTCGCTGACCGTGACGACGCGGACCGGGATGGCGGTCGGGGTGGCCAGTTTGGTCGGGGCGGGTTTCATTGCCCACCATGTGCCTGCGGCGGCCAGGGCGATCACTAGGGCTAGCAGGGCTTGGTTTTTCTTGATTCGCATGAAATGGGGCGCCAAGGGCTGGAGTTTGGGCAGGTTGGGTCTTTATAAACTTGTTTGGGGGTCAGGAGGGTGACGGCTGGCTGTCAGCGCTGTCAGTTTCGCCGGGGTGTATATCCGTTTCTGCGGGTGTGGCTGATTAGGGTTTCGCCCTTACGGCGAGTCACTTTTGACAAACGCCTCAAAAGTAACCAAAAACGCTTGCTCCTGCGTTCGGCCCGCTCGCTGGGGCTCGGGGTCCCTTCGCTGCGGGATCGATCCGGGCGCAGCGCCTACGGTTTGCTTCGCTGCACCTCCTCTCGCTGTGTTTGGCTGCGCCAAACGGTCGCTGCGCTCCCACGCCCGGATCAATCCCTCCGCTCAGCCTTCCGACGTCGCCCGTGGATCAAGATCAAGAGCTGCAGCCGAGCTAACGCTCATCCTGTTGAGTGGAGCGGCATGCGCCGCGTGCGGGTTGTACTTATTTTCCCTGTTGGAGCTGCCGCAGGCTGCGATCTTTTGATCTTGCTTTTGCTTTTGCTCTTTTGTGGGAGCTGGCTTGCCAGCTGACCATCTCTGGCGGGTGTACTCGGTTCACCTGTGGGAGCGAGCCTGCTCGCGAAGACGGCCTGACAGCCGCTGCAAATCTTCAGGTGCCGAGTCCGGGCGCGCAGGTATACTGCGCGCCTTCACGGCTCACTGTTCGGGCCGGACTTTTTGCTTTGCGGAGCTTTTATGACTTCCCCGATCCAACCGCCGGTTGACGACGCTGTGAGCGATGTCCCGGCCGAGCTGACTGACGCCAGCGAGACCAAACCCGAGATCCCGGCGTTCAAGTTCCCGTTCAAACCGGGTGAACTGGCGGCCGCCAAGGGTTCGAATCAGCCGTGGTATAAGAACGGCGCCAAGAATGGTCACACCAAGACCCCGGGCATGGCCCCGCCGGGTACCCGCCGTTCGATGGGCAAGCGCTGAGTTTCATCCCGCCTTCAGCCATCGACTGCGATTTTCCGTCGCAGTGATGGCTAAGTGCTCATCCCCTGAGCCAGATCAATATTTGACCAATTGGTGCGCTTAGAGTCAGCAGCCCTGCCGACTCTTCCCATAAAACGAGCGCGCTTTCCATGAAGATCAATCTCCCGGTAACCGGCCGTAACGTCGATGTGGCGCTGGATGCGAACATTCTTTCGACCACCGATCTGACCAGCGCGATCACTTACGCCAACGACGATTTCATTCAGATCAGCGGTTATAGCCGCGACGAATTGCTCGGCACGCCACACAACTTGTTGCGTCACCCGGACATGCCGGCGCAGGCGTTTGCCCATATGTGGCAGACGCTCAAGAGCGGTCGTTCGTGGATGGGGCTGGTGAAGAATCGTTGCAAGAATGGCGACCATTATTGGGTCAGCGCCTATGTCACGCCGGTCACGCAGAATGGCGTGGCGGTGGAGTATCAGTCGGTGCGCACCCGGCCTGATGCGCGGTGGGTGGCCGCGGCGGAGCGGGTTTATGCGCAGTTGCGTGGCGAATTGAAGGGAAGGCGGTCGCTGCTCAGGTTAGGTTTGCGCGGCCGGATCACGGCGTTGGCCAGTGCGTTGCTGGGTCTGGTGTTGGGGATCGAGGCCTGGTTGCGTCCGGAGTCGGCGTGGATCGATGGCACGGCATTTGTCGTCGGCAGCAGTGTTTGTGCATTAGGCGTGCGCTGGATTCTGCGTCCGCTGGAACGGCTGAGCGAGCGGGCGCGGCAGGTGGCGGACAATCCGTTGAGCCAGGGCATTTACACCGGGCGCAGCGATGAGTTCGGCCAGATCGAGTTTGCCCTGCAGATGCTCGAAGCCCAGGTCGGCGCGGTGGTCGGGCGTATGGGTGACGCATCGCAACAGTTGGCCGGGCATGCGGCGCAACTGGTTGATCATCTGCAAATAAGCCACAGCAGTTCGCTGGCGCAGCAGGCGGAAACCGATCAGGTGGCGGCAGCGATTCACCAAATGGCCGCGAGTGTCGCGCAGGTCGCCAGCCATGCGCAGCAGGCGTCGGTGGCGGCGGACCTGGCCGATACGGAAACCCGTGAAGGGCATTGGCTGGTCGGTGAAAGTCGCAGTGCGGTGTTGCGTCTGGCCGAGGAATTGCGGCGGGCGACCGAGGTGATCCATCAGCTCGAAGGCCACAGCAGCGAGATTTCCGGGGTGCTGGAGGTGATCCGCAGCATCGCCGAGCAGACCAATCTGCTGGCGCTTAACGCGGCGATCGAAGCGGCGCGCGCTGGTGATGCCGGGCGCGGTTTTGCAGTGGTGGCTGATGAAGTGCGCGGGTTGGCGCGGCGCACGCAGCAATCGACCAACGAGATTCAACGAATGATCAGCACCTTGCAAAACGGCGCGCGCGATGCGGTGCTGGTGATGCAGCAAAGCAGTGAGCATGTGGATAACAGCGTCGAACAGGCACAGCGTGCGGCGCGGGCGCTGGACGGGATCAGCGAGCGGGTCGAGCAGATCACCGAAATGAGCCTGCAGATTGCCGCAGCGGTGGAGCAGCAGAGCGCGGTGAGCGAAGACATCCATCGCAATATCGTCAGCATTCGCACGGCGTCCGAATTGACGGTGGATGAGGGGCGGCTGAGCCAGCGCAACTCTGAGGATGTGGCGGGGTTGGCGGGGGATTTGCGCTTGCTGGCGCGGGAGTTCTGGAGGCGGCGGCAAGGCCAGGATTGATGCTGTTCCCACTGGCCTCATCGCTGGCAAGCCAGCTCCCACAGGTTTCTCGAGTGTTCACATGACTTGTGCACGATATGGAACCTTGTGGGAGCTGGCTTGCCAGCGATGAGGCCAGTCCAATCGGCAGGAATTTCCGATCAAGCCGCCCGCAGAGAGATAAACGCATACGTCTGCGCCGGCTCCGTCACCACCAGCGCCCCAGCCGCCAGCAATTGCCCGGCCACGTCGTCTCCGGACAAGTGAAACAGCCATTCACTGGATTCTGTGTTCAGTGGCTGTGAAGACACCTGATCGATCACAGACGCAAAAGCGTCCATCTGCGGTAAATACGCGGTGAACCCATCGCCCTTGAGCGCTGTGGTGCGAATTCCCAGTGCGGCACAGATCGCGTCCTTGATCCGGATGTCGTCGCGATCAGCCTGGCGTGAGCGCTGGATCAATTCCAACAGCTCCTGGTCAACCAACTCCCCGCCGGCAATCAGCAGCGGCCCCTGCTGCCACGACTCTGGCGGGCAATCCTTGGCGGCCGGATTGAGCGGGATGTGCGGATTGATCTCAGCGGGATAAATCCTGCACACCAACGGTCGGCGCTCGTAGATGCGGCACCGGTTGTCTTCGTCAAGATTCCGGCAGCGACCGACGTTGTAAGCGGCGAAAGTGATTGCCACGTGGGCCTCGGTAGTACCGCTGCGCACGGCCGCTGAACGTCGTTCAGCGTGTTCACGCTGCTGCGCCGGCAGGCCCAGGCCGTTGCCGAGAAAGGCCTCCACCAGCACGATCACCTGACCACCGTCCGCCGCCCACATGCGGGCTTCGGCGAGGGTCAGGGGCACATGGTGGTCGGTGCAGCATTTGCCGCAGCCAACGCAGGAAAACGTCGTATTCATTGCACGATCAATCTTCAATCAAGGTGTGAAACGGCGACGTAAAGTCGCCAGGCTGAGGCTGATCGAAGCAAGTTGTGCGCCAGTCCTCAAGGCTTGGCGGTCGGATGAATCGAGTCCCATTCGGTGACGAACGCGGTTTTCGACTTTTTGTTGTACAGGCACAGTTCGGTGCCTTGCTGGCCTTTCATGTGTTTTTGCGGGTATTGGCCTTGCAGCAGCACGGCGGTATAGCCGACGCGGTCATCGAACTGCGCGGGGCTGCCGACCGGTTTCGCAGCTTTCAGGCCGCTGGCCCTGGTGCAACTGGCGAGCACGGTTTTGTCGTAAGCGGCCCAGGCGTCGGGGCTGGAGGCGTGGGCCTGGGAGGCGAGGGCGGTGAGGCAGAGCAGGCTTAGGGTGAGGGTTTTCATGGTTGGGTATCCTTGTATTGGCGAGGGATGGAGTATGCCGAGAGTGAAAAGTTGCCTTTAAGGCCGTCATCGCTGGCAAGCCAGCTCCCACAGTGATGGGCGCCGCTCACAAAACCTGTGGGAGCTGGCTTGCCAGCGATGGCGGTGTATCAGGCGGGAACAATCTCCCGGCGAACCACATACATCCCGGCACTCTCATACAACCGCTGCGCCCGCAGGTTGTCTTCCAGCACCTTCAGATCGACAAATCCTTCGCGCCTTTGCTGAAACACCTTGAATGCATTCAACAGCAACGCCCGACCCAGTCCACGACCCTGAGCGCGTGGATGCACCACCAGATTCTTGATGTAGGAACTGGTCCAGCACTGCGCCACCCCGATCACGCCTTCGGCGTCTGTGGCAATCCAGCACAACTCGGGATCGTATTCGGCATCGCTTTCAAAGCGCAGTTGCCACTCCTCCAGCGCTGGCACGCGACCGCCGCCCTCGCGGTAACCGCGTTGCATCAGTTGATGCACGGCCGCCGCCAGTTCCGGGCGGTAAGTGCTCAGCTCAATGCCTTCCGGCCAGTGCGGCGGCGGCACGTCTTGACGAAGGTCGCGCCGCATCAGAAAGCAGTACGTCTGGCTCAAGAATCAATGACCGTTGGCAGCGACGTGTTTGGCGGCTTCGATCAGGCGCTGGGTCAGTTCCGGCGACGAGAACTTGGTCAGCACCGCGTTGGCCCCGGCCAGGCGGGCCTTTTCGCTGTTCATCGCGCTGTCGAGTGAGGTGTGCAGCAGCACGTAGAGGTGGGCGAAGTCCGGCGTCTCGCGCAGGGTGCGGGTAAAGGCATAGCCGTCCATTTCGGACATTTCGATGTCGGAGACGATCAGGTTGATCTGCTGCGCGGTGCCTTGCAGATCCAGCAGGCAGTCGATGGCTTCCTTGGCACTGCGCGCGGTGTGGCATTGCAGGCCGAGGTTGCGCAGGGTGTGCACCGATTGCTGCAGCGCTACCTGGCTGTCGTCGACTACCAGAATCCGTGCATTGCCCAGCACCTCGGCATCTTCCATGCTCAGGTCGGTCGGAGCCATTTCGATCTGCGCCGGGGCGATGCTGTGGATGACTTTCTCGATGTCGAGCACTTGCACCAGCGTGCCGTCGACCGAGGTCACGCCGGTGATGTAGGCGCGCGAACCGCCGGAGCCGAACGGTGGCGGCTTGATGTCGGTGGTCAGGCAATGGACGATTTTGCTCACCGCCTGCACGTGCAGTCCCTGCTTGGAGCGGCTGACGTCAGTAACGATCAGGCAGCCGCCGTTCGGGTCTTCCAGCGGTCGCTCGCCAATGGCGCGGCTGAGGTCGATCACCGACAGCGACGCGCCGCGCAGGGTGGCGATGCCTTTGATGTGCGGATGCGACTCGGGCATTTTGGTCAGCGGCGGGCAGGGGATGATTTCACTGACTTTCAGCAGGTTGATCGCCATCAGCTTGCCGCTGCGCAAAGTAAACAGCAGAAGCGAAAGTGAATCTGCGCGGGCTTTGGTGGAAGACATATAAACCTTCTGTGGAAAAAGGTGATGGGCGAGGGTGCAAATCGCCAGAAACTATTGATGCCGGGTTATCGGCGTTAACGGGGTGGGCTTTAGGTCGGTTATCGGGTAGGGCAAGAATCATCTGTGGCGAGGGGATTTATCCCCGATGGACTGCCCAGCAGTCCCATTTCTTGGTGCCGCTGCGCAGCACATCGGGGATAAATCCCCTCGCCACAAGGAATCCACTCAAACTGGATGAAGTGATTACTTCATGCCTAATCGCTTGGCCATCCGCCCCAGATTCGCCCGGTCCAGCCCCAACTCCCGCGCTGCACTCGCCCAGTTATCCTGATGACGCTCAAGCGCAGCGCTGATCAACTGCCGCTGATATTGCTCGGTGGCGCTGCGCAAATCACCGCTGATCAACGGTATCGCCGGTACTGCAGAGGCAGGCGCTGGCGAGTTATCCACAACCTCACGCGGCAAATCCAGATCCGCCGCGCTCAGGCTGAGAATCTTCGGCCTGACCTTGCAGTTGCCCAGCGCCTTCAGCGCACTGCGCCCGATCAAGTGTTCCAGCTCGCGCACGTTGCCCGGCCAAGTGTAGGCGAGCAGCGCGTCCTGGGCGTCGCTGCTCAGGCGCAGGCTGTTGAGGCCCATGCGCGAACGGTTCTGTTCCAGAAAAAAGCCGCTGAGCAGCAACACATCCCGCCCGCGATCGCGCAGCGCCGGGACTCGCAGCGGGTACACGCTCAAGCGGTGATAGAAGTCGGCGCGGTAACGGCCGCTGCGCACTTCTTCGGCCAGATCGCGGTTGGTTGCGGCGATCAGGCGCACATCGACCTGATGTTCCTTGTCCGAACCGAGCCGCTGCAACTGGCCGCTTTGCAGCACGCGCAACAACTTGGCCTGCACGGTCAGCGACAGTTCGCCGACCTCATCGAGAAACAGCGTGCCGCCATTGGCCAGTTCGAACTTGCCGCGACGGTCACTGGTGGCACCGGTAAAGGCGCCGCGCACATGGCCGAACAGTTCGCTTTCGACCAGCGTATCGGGCAGGGCCGCGCAGTTGAGGCTGATGAGCGGTTTGTCGGATCGCGGGGAGGCGGCGTGAATCGCTTGCGCCACCAGTTCCTTGCCGACGCCGGTTTCGCCGGTGATCAGCACGGTCAGGTCGCTGCCACCGACCAGATTGATTTCCTCCACCAGCCGTTTGTGCGCCTTGCTCTGGCCGATCATTTCGCGCTGCTGCTGGCCGCTGGCCTGGCGATAGACCTCGGCGCGCTGATGCTCGTCTTCGGCGCGCAGCGCCAGGCGTTCGATACGTTCAGCGGCGTTGACCGTGGCCGAGGCGAGGCTGGCGAAGGCTTGCAGGGCATCGAGTTCGATCGGTTCGAAACGCTCCGGATCAAGCGCATCAAGGGTGATCAGGCCCCAGAGTTTTTCATCGACGAACAGCGGGCAGCCGAGGCAGTCATGCACTTCGAGGTGATCGCCCAGACCATCGACCAAGCCGTCGTAAGGATCGGGCAAGTCGCTGTCGGCGGCGAACCGCGTTGGCCCGGCGCCGTCCAGCAGGATCTCGAAACGGGGATGTTCGCTGACCTTGAAGCGCCGGCCGAGGGTGTCGGTGCTCAAACCATCCACCGCCAGCGGCACCAGCCATTCGCCATCCAGGCGCAGCAACGCGGCGGCGTCGCACGGCAGCAGGGCGCGCAGGGCTTCGAGCAGGCGCCGATAGCGCTCGCCTTCGGGCAGTTCGCGGGACAGGTCGGAGACCAGCGGCAGTAAAGCGGTGAGCAGGGATTTGGCGGTCATGGTATGTAGTCAATGAGACTCGATGTGGTCGAGATGACTATAAAGTGCTTCGTGTCTAAATGACTACGTAAAAATTAAACTATTGATTTATAACGATAAAATATCTGGCATGAAAGCTGATAAGCCTAAGGCAATTCTCAAAAAAGCTCTGGAGTCACTCTTATGCTTAGCGTTCAGGATCGTGCCATTGTCAAATCCACTGTGCCTCTGCTGGAAAGCGGCGGTGAAGCGCTGATCACCCACTTCTACCGCATGATGCTCTCCGAATACCCTGAGGTGCGTCCGCTGTTCAACCAGGCGCACCAGGCCAGTGGTGACCAGCCACGTGCCTTGGCCAATGGCGTGTTGATGTACGCCCGACACATCGATCAGCTCGACCAGTTGGGCGATCTGGTGGCGAAGATCATCAACAAGCACGTCGCCCTGCAAATCCTCCCGGAGCATTACCCGATTGTCGGCACCTGCCTGCTGCGCGCCATTTCCGAAGTGCTCGGCGACGAGATCGCTACGCCGGAAGTGATGAGCGCGTGGGGCGCGGCGTACGGGCAACTGGCCGAGATCCTGATTGGCGCTGAAGCGGCGATCTACGACCAGAAGGAACAAGCGCTCGGCGGCTGGCGCGGGGCGCGGGAGTTCATCGTGGTGGACAAGGTCGAGGAAAGCGCGGAAATCATCTCGTTCTACTTCGAACCGGCGGATAAGGGGCCGATCCTTGCCGCCGAGCCGGGTCAGTACATCGGCATGAAGCTGATCCTCGATGGCGAAGAAATCCGCCGTAATTACTCGCTGTCGGCACTGGCCAATAAAGGTCAGTACCGCATCAGCGTCAAACGCGAACCGGGTGGTCGTGCGTCCAACCATTTGCACGATCAATTGCACGTCGGCGCGAGCATTCAACTGTTCCCGCCATCGGGCGAGTTCACCCTGACGGCCAGCGACAAACCGCTGGTGCTGATCAGCGGCGGTGTCGGCATTACCCCGACCCTCGCGATGCTCGAAGCGGCGTTGCAAACCGAGCGCCCGGTGCATTTTATCCACTGCGCGCGCAACGGCAGCGTGCATGCGTTCCGCGACTGGATCGACGGGCTGGCGGCGCGTCATCCGCAGCTCAAGCGCTTCTATTGCTACGCCGAAGATGACGGCGTGAGTCCGGCGGCGGACAAGGTCGGAATGCTCAGCCAAGAGCAATTGGCTGAATGGCTGCCGGCGCAACGGGATGTCGACGCTTACTTCCTCGGGCCGAAGGGCTTCATGGGCGCGATCAAGCGGCATCTGAAAGCACTGGGTGTGCCGGAGCAGCAGAGCCGTTATGAGTTCTTCGGGCCGGCGGCGGCTTTGGAGTAATTGCAAACACCGAGTCGTCTGCATCGCGGGCAAGCCCGCTCCCACAGGATTTGTGGCGTGCACAAAATGTGTGAACGACGCTGAATCTGTGGGAGCGGGCTTGCCCGCGATGGCCGTTACGCGGTCTCGATTCTTAAATTCTGTTTAAAGGTTAATCGTTTCTTAACCGGTTTATCGTTTATTCCCCGATGCTGATGATAGGCGCTCGTTCGTTTAACTGATCAGGATCGCCCCCATGTCGCACATCATCTTCTCCTCTCGTTCGAGCCTGGCAACGCTTGGCCTGTCGGCTGCTTTGCTGGCCAGTCCGTTTGCTTCGGCCGAATCGGCGTTGATCGCACCACAGACCCTGATCGTCGATCAGAGCCTGCCCAAGGCTCAACGTGATGCAATGGAACTGGCGGCGCGGCGTTACGGCAGTTTCTGGAACAGTGGGGAAGAGGCCCTGGCCACGGCAGCCTTGTCGCCGCAGTTTGTCGACGAGACACCGCCCGAAGGGCGGGTGCAGGGCCCGAGCGGGCCGTTGCTGGCGTCGAAGTTCTTTCGCACGGCGGTGCCAGACCTGAGCTGCGAGATCGAGCAAATGATCATTGCCGGTGACCGCGTGGTGGTGCACCTGCACTTTCGCGGCCACTTCAGCGGTACGTTCAAGACTCTCAAAGGGCAGGGCCAGCGTGTAGACTTCCGGGCAACCGATATCTATCAGATCGACAACGGTCGCATCGCGGCCAATTGGCATATCGAAGACAACATCAGTCTGATGGCGCAACTGCAAGCGCAGCCGCCAGCCAGCTGAACCATGGGCATACAAGGGAAACGCGATGAGCGAGGAAACGATTCGACTGGGACGTGAGCGGCGCTTTCTGGTGCTGCTGGGCATCATCTGTCTGGCACTGATCGGCGGTGCGCTGTACATGCAGATCGTGCTGGGCGAGGCGCCATGCCCGCTGTGCATCCTGCAGCGTTATGCATTGCTGCTGATTGCGCTGTTCGCGTTTATCGGCGCGGCGATGCGCACCCGCCGCAGCATCACGGTGTTTGAGGTGCTGGTGGTGATCTGCGCGATCGCCGGTGCCGGTGTCGCCGGGCATCATGTGTACACCCAGTTCTATCCGGCGGTGAGCTGCGGCATCGACGTGCTGCAGCCGATTGTCGATGACCTGCCGCTGGCGAAGATCTTCCCGCTGGGCTTCCAGGTCGACGGTTTCTGCTCGACGCCGTACCCGCCGATCCTCGGCCTGTCGCTGGCGCAATGGGCACTGGTGGCCTTCGTACTGGTGGTGATCCTGGTGCCGCTGCTGACCTCGCGTAACCGAAAAGCACTGCGCTGAGTCAACTCTTCGACGGATTGGCCGATACAGAAAACGCCCCGATTTGCGGATCAGCCGCGCGGGGCGTTTTGCATTTCAGAGAGTTTGTGAAATCACCGTGACGAACGGCAATGGAGCGTGCGACAGGTGTGCGACATGTTGTCACACACATCCTGTCGCAGGGCGTTTCAGCAACCCGGATTGGCGTAATGTTACAAAAAAGGATTGGTCTGTTTCGGCATTTTTCTGGTTTTGCACGCAGGTGCCAGATCAGGCAGTTTTAACAGGCTCTGGCAGATGGCCAGAGGCCTTTGAATATCGGGCTTTGCGCCAATTCGGTGTCGGGAAAAAGCCTTAGGAGCTGTCTGAACTGAGGTGTATAGGCCTACATTTTTTGGTGTTTTTGTTGAGAATCGATTTCGATAACATGCGGAACTTTTGCAAAAACGGTGATGGATTGTTGCTCTGAGCGATAAAAATTATTTCGGGATAAGACATGGTGTATAGGGCGCTACCTATCTACAATCGCCCGCACTGAATTCCCGGCACTGTTCAACCTTTATTAAGGAACTGGACAGGAAGTCGGGTGTCGAGCAGGCCGAAAGGCTTTCGAGACACCCAGGTGTCGGTGCCTTCCAACTTTCCGCACCAAATGGAATTGGTCTGTAACAAGGCCTTTGACCACGAATTCGAATAAGAACTGACCGCTGTCCCAAGGTTTTGTCGAGCGTCTGACGCGCGACGGGCGGCCCTTATTCAATCCAAAGAAAATGCCAACCCTTGGCAGGGTGAAGTGTTGGCGATCAAAACCCAACTGCATTGCGCAAGCTGCTTTAGAGGTCGTGAGATGAGTAAAAACAGGTACCCCAGATTACTAGGCCTAGTGCCGCTGCTCGGCACGTTGTTGCTGGGAGGCTGCAACATGACCCTGCTCAATCCAACGGGCCAGGTCGGCCTGGAACAGCGCAACCTGATCATCACCGCCACGCTGCTGATGCTGTTGGTCGTTGTGCCGGTTATCGTCATGACCTTCCTTTTCGCCTGGAAGTACCGCGCGTCCAACAAGGATGCCGTCTACACCCCGAAATGGTCGCACTCGACCAAAATCGAAGTGGCGGTCTGGACCATCCCGGTTCTGATCATCATCGCCCTGGGTTACATCACCTACATTTCGACCCACAAACTGGACCCGTACCGTCCGATTGAATCCGACGTCAAGCCGGTGACCATCGAAGTCGTTGCGCTGGACTGGAAGTGGCTGTTCATCTACCCGGAACAAGGCATTGCCACGGTCAACAAGATCGTGTTCCCGGCGCATACCCCGGTCAACTTCCGGATCACTTCCGACGCCGTGATGAACTCGTTCTTCATCCCGGGCCTGGGCGGCCAGATCTACGCGATGGCGGGCATGACCACCAAACTGCACCTGATCGCTGACCGCAACGCTGAAATGGACGGTATCTCCGCCAACTACAGCGGCGCTGGTTTCACCGGTATGAAATTCAAAGCGATCGCAACTTCTCAGGAAGATTTCGACGCCTGGGTAAGTGAAGTCAAAAAGGCACCTAAACAGCTTGAACAAGCTGAATACGCAGCCCTTGCCAAGCCAAGCCAGAACAATCCAGTCGAGCTCTACTCCTCGGTCACGCCGAACCTGTTCCAGACCATCGTCGACAAGTACGAAGGCATGAAACCGGGCAAGCCGCTGAAGCACGAGAAGAAAGAGAAAGAAGTGGCGGCAACGGACATGGACTCGAATTCGCATTCAGCTGCCGGGGCAGAGGAGTAAACGATGTTTGGTAAATTAAGTTGGGAAGCGATCCCTTTCCACGAGCCGATCGTGATGGTCACCATCTCGATGATCGCGCTCGGTGGTCTGGCGTTGTTCGCTGCAATCACCTACTTCAAGAAGTGGACCTACTTGTGGACCGAGTGGCTGACGTCGGTCGACCACAAGAAAATCGGCGTGATGTACATCATCGTTGCCATGGTCATGCTGCTGCGTGGCTTTGCCGATGCGATCATGATGCGTACCCAGCTGGCCATGGCCACCGAAGGTTCGCCTGGCTACCTGCCACCTGAACACTATGACCAGATCTTCACCGCTCACGGTGTGATCATGATCATCTTCATGGCGATGCCATTCTTCACCGGCCTGATGAACCTTGCAGTGCCGCTGCAGATCGGCGCGCGTGACGTTGCCTTCCCGTTCCTGAACTCCCTGAGCTTCTGGCTGCTGGTGTCTGGCGTTGTGCTGATCAACCTGTCCCTGGGCGTCGGCGAATTCGCCAAGACCGGCTGGGTTGCCTATCCGCCGCTGTCGGGTCTGCAATACAGCCCTGGCGTGGGGATGGACTACTACATCTGGGCGCTACAGCTATCCGGGTTGGGTACGACGCTGACGGGGGTCAACTTCCTCGCCACCGTGCTGAAAATGCGTACCCCTGGCATGAAACTGATGGACATGCCGATCTTCACCTGGACCTGCACCTGGGCTAACGTCCTGATCGTGGCTTCGTTCCCGATCCTGACCGCTACCCTGGCACTGCTGACCCTCGACCGTTACATGGATTTCCACATTTTCACCAATGAACTTGGTGGCAATCCAATGATGTACGTCAACCTGTTCTGGGCCTGGGGCCACCCTGAGGTTTACATCCTGATCCTGCCGGCATTCGGCATCTTCTCGGAAGTGATCTCGGCGTTCACCGGCAAGAAACTGTTCGGCCACCACTCGATGATCTACGCTTCGGGCGCGATCTCGGTACTGGGCTTCATGGTTTGGCTGCACCACTTCTTCACCATGGGTTCGGGTGCCAGCGTCAACGCCTTCTTCGGTCTGGCGACGATGCTGATTTCCATCCCGACGGGTGTGAAACTGTTTAACTGGCTGTTCACCATCTACCAGGGCCGTCTGCGCTTCACCAGCCAGGTCATGTGGACCCTGGGCTTCATGGTGACCTTCGCCATCGGCGGCATGACCGGCGTACTGCTGGCCATCCCGGGTGCTGACTTCGTTCTGCACAACAGCCTGTTCGTGATTGCGCACTTCCACAACGTGATCATCGGCGGCGCGGTATTCGGCTACATCGCAGGTTTCGGCTTCTACTTCCCGAAAGCGTTCGGCTTCAAGCTGCACGAAGGCTGGGGTAAAGCAGCGTTCTGGTTCTGGATCTCGGGCTTCTTCGTCGCGTTCATGCCGCTCTATGCACTGGGCTTCATGGGCATGACCCGTCGTCTGAACGCCACCACCAACCCTGAGTGGGTACCGTACCTGTACGTGGCCATGTTCGGTGCGATCCTGATCGCCGTGGGCATCGCCTGCCAGCTGATCCAGCTGTACGTCAGTGTGCGTGACCGCAACAAGCCAGAGAACATGTGCGAACACGGTGACCCGTGGAATGCCCACACTCTGGAATGGTCGACCTCGTCGCCACCTCCGTTCTACAACTTCGCTGTGCTGCCTAAGGCTGACTGCATCGACCCGTTCACCGAAGCCAAGGAAAACGGTACTGCGTACCAGGCTCCGGCCAAGTACGAGCCGATCCACATGCCGAACAACACCGCCACTGGCGTGGTGATGGGCGCACTGCTGACCGTCTTCGGTTTCGCGATGATCTGGCACATCTGGTGGTTGGCGATCGCCAGCCTGGCCGGCACTGTCATCTACTTCGTGATCCACGCGGCACGTGACGACCAGGGCTACATGGTTCCGGTTGAAACGATCGAGCGCATCGAAGCCGAGCAGCACAAGCGTCTGGTCGCGGCAGGGAAAATCCCGGCCAATGCCACCCGTGTAACCTCGTTGGAACAGGCTTAAACCATGTCGAACTTAGTGACCAATGTTGGACACGCCCATGGTGACCATGGGCACGATGACCATCACCACGACTCGGGCGAGATGACCGTATACGGTTTCTGGCTCTACCTGATGACCGACTGCATTCTGTTTGCGTCGATCTTCGCGGTGTACGCAGTACTGGTAAACAACGTCGCCGGTGGCCCGTCGGGCCACGACATCTTCGAACTGCCATACGTGCTGGGCGAAACCGCTCTGCTGTTGTTCAGTTCGATCACCTACGGCTTCGCCATGCTGGCGTTGTACAAAGGCAAGAAGCAGCAGGTTCTGGGCTGGTTGTTCATGACCTTCCTGCTCGGCGCAGGCTTCATCGCCATGGAGATCAACGAGTTCCACCTGCTGATCTCCGAGGGCTTCGGTCCTAGCCGTTCGGGCTTCCTGTCGGCGTTCTTCACCCTGGTCGGTACCCACGGTCTGCACGTATCCGCGGGTCTGATCTGGATGGGCATCATGATGTACCAGGTCAACAAGCACGGCCTGACGGCGACCAACAAGACCCGTCTGAGCTGCCTGAGCCTGTTCTGGCACTTCCTGGACGTGGTGTGGATCTGCGTATTCACCGTTGTTTACCTGATGGGGACCCTGTAATGGCTAATGCACACTCCCATGACAGCCATGATGCTGGCCACGGCAGCGTAAAGTCGTACGCCATCGGCTTCATCCTGTCGGTGATCCTGACCGTCATCCCGTTCGGCCTGGTGATGTACCCGACCTTGCCGAAGTCCACGACGCTGGCAATCGTCCTGCTGTTCGCGGTAATCCAGGTGATCGTTCACCTGTACTACTTCCTGCACCTGGACCGTTCGATTGCACAACGTAACAACGTGATCGCGTTTGTCTTTACGGCCATCGTGATCCTGCTGCTGGTTGGCCTGTCGCTGTGGATCATGTTCAGCATCCACACGTACATGATGGCGAAGTGAGGTAGACCCGATGTCGCTCAAGCACTTTATCCAAATCACCAAACCGGGGATCATTTTCGGTAACGTGCTTTCTGTGGCAGGCGGGTTCTTCCTGGCCTCGAAAGGGCATGTAGATCTGGCGGTGTTCCTGGCCGCCATGATCGGCACTTCCCTGGTTGTGGCCTCCGGTTGCGTGTTCAACAACTGCATCGACCGCGACATCGACCTGAAGATGGAACGCACCAAGAACCGGGTGCTGGTGCAGGGCTTGATCTCCCTGAAACTGGCCCTGGTCTACGCGACCATCCTGGGTGTTCTCGGCGTTGCCTTGTTGTACAAGGTGGCCAACCCGTTGGCCGCCCTGTTCGCGGTAATCGGCTTCATCATCTACGTCGGCTTCTACAGCCTGTACCTCAAGCGCAAGTCGGTTCACGGCACGCTGGTGGGCAGTCTGTCGGGCGCCATGCCGCCAGTGATCGGTTACGTTGCCGTGACCAACAGCTTCGACATGGCCGCACTGACCCTGCTGGTGATGTTCAGCCTGTGGCAGATGCCGCATTCCTACGCCATCGCGATCTTCCGTTTCAACGACTACCTGGCCGCATCGATTCCGGTGTTGCCCGTCAAGCGCGGAATCGAAGTGGCCAAGAAGCACATCCTGCTCTACATCCTGGCGTTCCTCGTGGCGACCTTGATGCTGACCTTCAGCGGTTACGCCGGCATGAGCTACCTCGCCGTTGCCGCGGCCATGGGCATGTACTGGTTGTACATGGCCTGGACCGGCTACAAGGCGGTGGATGACACGGTCTGGGCACGCAAGCTGTTCGTGTTCTCGATCTTCACCATCACCGCCCTGAGCGTCATGATGTCCCTGGACTTCAAGGTGCCGGCCGAGCTGCTGCTGACGTACGCGCCGTAAGGCTCGATGGCTTCACGAAAAACCCCGCACATTGAGAGATGTGCGGGGTTTTTTGTTGGGTGCTATTTAAGGTTGAGCGTGTCTTTGGGAAACGACTGTCTGCTTATAGAGAGATCTCCTACCTTCAGAAAACTTTTCATTAGTTAGGATCCCAGAGGCTATTTTCTAATGGGGCAGGTTTGGATGAAAAAGCGCGATCTGTTTGCTGAGTTAATGCAGGGCGTCGCAGAGATGGCGGCACACCGTGAAAATGTGGCGAAGGATGCCTCAGCGGCCGGTTGCTATCACTTCGTGAAACACCTAGATTTGGATCCAACTATGTCGATGACCTGCCACAAATCGAATCTCCGGCAATCATCGGTCTTAACCTGCGGTTCTTCATGCACTGATCAAAAGGCTGGGCGAAATGACTGAGAGGATGACCTGCGACGAACGCTTCATTGCCCTGGCACAAGAGCTGAACTACGACATCTATGGCGAGAACACTGCCGGCGGCAATTACGCGCCGCTGATCCGTCATCGCGATGAGTTGTACATCAGCGGCATGGTGCCACGGGTCAATGGCAGGATTCTGTATCCCGGTCGCGTGGGGTTGGAGTTGACGCTCAAGGATGCCCAGGCTGCCGCGAGCATCAGTGCCATGCGCTGCCTGGCACTGATCGTCGATGCGGTCGGTTCGCTGGACAAGATCCGCGCCTTGTTGCGGGTCACGGTGTATGTGAAGTCGACCCCGGACTTTGTTGACCTGAGCGAGGTGGCCAACGGCGCATCGGACGTGTTCAGCCATGTGCTCGGCGATGCTGGCCGGCACACCCGCACCACGGTCGGTGTCTATCAGTTGCCGAAGAATGCTGCGATCGAGGTCGACATGATCGTTGCGGTACAGCCGGAAGTCTGACCGCCGCAACGCCCAAAAAAAGCCCCGCCTGAATCTCAGAGCGGGGCTTTTTTGTCGGCGCCGGATTTACTGCGCGGCGATGCTGTAACCCTCGAACGCCGTCTGCTGTTGCAGTGCGGTGATGATGTTCTTGCGGTTGATTGCGTGTTCGGTGCCGGCGTTGTCGACAAAGGTTTCGCCTTCCAGCTCGGCTTCTTCGCCTTCACCGACAAAAGTGAAACCGAGGAACTCCAGCGCCTCACGGTCAACGTTCATGCGCGAGCGCGGCGTGCGCAGCGGCAGGGTCACGCTGCTGCCGTCCTTGCTGATGGTGAAGATTTCGACTTCTTTCTTGGCGCGAGCAGCTTTGCCCTTGCCGCCACTCGGGTTGCTGATCGCCTGATGGGTCTGGTTCAGCACCTTGAGGGCCAGGCCGTAGACGATTTCCTGGAACGCCGGATCGTCCTTGAAGCAGGACAGGATGCGGCCGATCGAGAACTTGCTGCTCAGGTCTTCAAGGGCGGCGAGGTCGGCGGCTTCGGCGTCTTTCAGCGCCTTGAGCTGGCCCATCAGCTCATAGGCCTTGTCGTCGTCGAAGCTGTCGTGTGCCTGACGGATCGCGGCGCGCAGCTCGCGGATCTGGTCGCTTTCGCGGGTCGACTGGAAAGCGTCCAGCACCATCTCGCTGATGATTTTGGCTTGTGGGAGGTGTTGTGAAAGATTGATGGAGTTTTCGTATTCCGCTTTGGACGATTCGGTGACTACGGATTCAGCGGTGTTGAAATCGGACATTGAAATTTCACTACTTTTTTAACTTGAGTGGAAACGAGAAAGCGCGAGGTCTTTTTCAGGCCGGTTAATTTAGGGGAGCGGGGCGGCGTTGTCACGGAACAACAGTCCGGTGGTGCGGATTATTTGTCCGGCGTGTTCAGGTTCATCGAGCGCACCATCCACTGTTCCGCGGTTTGCTGATCGGTCGGCAGCGTGAAGCGGAAAGTCGCCCCGCGCCCGGCGACATCGATCAACTGAATCTCACGCCCGTGCAGTTGCAGGATACGGTGGACGATGCGCAGACCCAGTCCGCCGTCACGTCGCGCCCCGCCAATATTGAACGGACGCAGGAACAGACCTTCGCGCAGCTCCGGAGCGATGCCGGGGCCGGTGTCGCTGACGGTGACTTCGACCAAGACGCCCAGGGGTTTCACATCCAGCTCGATTTCACCGCCCGCAGGCGTGTAGCGCAAGGCGTTATCCACCAGGTTGGTCAGCACCCGTTCGATCAACCCGAGGTCGGCGCAGACCGTTGGCAGGTTGGGCACGAAGCTGGCCTTGAGTTCGACATGGCGGGCTTCGGCCGCCAGTTCGAATTTCTGGAAGATGTCCTGCAGCAGATCGATCAGTGAAAAGCGTTCCAGTACCGGTTGCACGAAACCGTGTTCCAGACGCACCAGCTCCAGCAGCGATTGCGCCAACCCGCCGACCTTGCGGCTCTGATCCAGCGCAATGCCCAGATAGCGGCGGCGTTCTTCGGCGGTGAGCGTAGCGTCCTTGAGTGACAGGGTTTCCAGATAACCGTGCAGCGAGGCCAGTGGCGTGCGCAGGTCGTGGGAGATATTCGCCACCAGTTCGCGTCGCTCCTGATCCTGGCGGGTCAATGAGCGCCACTGCTCACCGAGGCGTTTTTGCATTTGGCGGAAGGCGCCATCAAGCACGGCGATCTCATCCGGGTCAGCGCTTTTATCCACAACTGCTGACGGAGCGGGCAGCGGTTGCGGCGTGCCATCAATGTCAAAGCGGCTGACGGTTTCGGTCAACCGGCGCAAGGGGCGGGTAATCAGGTTGAACGCCGTGAGCCCCGCGATCAGGCACAACAGCGCCACCAGCCCGATCGACAGTAGCGCCGTATTGAGTGCGGCACTGGTCGCGCCCCGTTCAGCGAAGCGATCGTGTTCTTCGCTGAGCAACACCACGTACAGATAACCGGCGGATTTGCCGTTGACCTTCAATGGCGCAGCGCTGAACACCTTGCGCCCGTCGGCACTGCGCGGGTCATCACCGAGGATCGGCAGCGGCTGGTCATTGAGCAGGCGGCGGATCGGCGCCAGATCGACGGTCTCCCGGCGTAAATGGCCTTCCGGCGCCGCGTTGCCGACAATCCGTCCCTCGGGGTCGAGCAGGTATACCTCGACACTCGGGTTGACCAGCATCAGCTTGCTGAACAGTTCGCGCACGGCACCGGGCATCAGGCCATTGCTGTCCATCAGCACCGTGTCATGGGCGATGTGCTGCGCCAGGTCCCGCGACAGGCCTTGCACCACTTCCAGTTCATGCATCTTGCTCGAGCGCACTTGCAGCCATGCCGAGGTGCCGCAGCACACCAGCAGCAAAACGGCGAACACCAGCGACAGGCGCTGCGACAGGTTGAGTCTCATGGTTGTTCCGTGCCGAATTTATAGCCGCGACCCCACACGGTGAGGATGCGGGTCGGTTGCGCCGGATCGCTTTCGATCTTCGCCCGCAGGCGATTGATGTGGGTGTTGACCGTGTGCTCGTAACCTTCATGGCTGTAGCCCCACACCGCGTTCAGCAGGTCCATGCGCGAGAAAACCTTGCCCGGCTGCCGGGCGAAGAAATACAGCAGGTCGAACTCTCGCGGAGTGAGGTCCAGACGCGCGCCATTGAGGGTGACGTCGCGGGTGATCGGGTCAATGTTCAGACCATCGAGGCTGAGGCTGCCGGCGTCCATCTTCAGGTTGCGCGCCATGGCGTCGACCCGGCGCAGCAAGGCTTTGACCCGGGCCACCAGCTCCAGCATGGAAAACGGTTTGGCGAGGTAATCGTCGGCCCCCAGTTCCAGACCCAGAATGCGGTGCAGTTCGCTGGAGCGCGCGCTGGTGATGATGATCGGCGTATAGCGCGCCATCGCCCGGGCGCGGCGGCAGATTTCCAGGCCGTCGACGCCCGGCAGCATCAGGTCGAGGATCAGCGCATCCCATTGCCCCTGCTGCAACAGGCGCATGCCTTCATCGCCGTCGGCGCTGTGCACGACGTCGTAATGCTCGTCGCGCAGGTGCAGGCAAATCAGGTCAGCGATGTGTTGATCATCCTCGACCACGAGGATGCGTCTGGTCGGTTCCATCAAGCTCAATCCTTCGGCGCAATGAGTGCATTGTGCGGGTTTTCCTCGGGGCGAGTTATCACGAATTCGTTAACTTCCCGTGAGGATTTGGCGATCAACCCAAGCCTAGGCTGTGTTCCATGACAGGCACCTGGATTTTTTGGAGACGGCCATGTTTTCACGGCGACAGATTCTCGTAGCGAGCGGCGGGCTGGGGCTCGCAGCCCTGGTGGCGGGTGTATTGCCAAAATTGTCCCCGGGCACCGCGCTGGTCGAGCAGGCGCAAGCGGATGAGGCGTTTGAGGTGACCCATAGCGACAGCGAATGGCACTCGCTGCTCTCGGATGAGCAATACGCCATCCTGCGCGAAGAAGGCACTGAACGGGCCTACACCAGCCCGCTCAACAACGAACATCGCAGCGGCACATTCGCCTGCGCGGGCTGTGACCTGGCGCTGTTTTCATCGGCAACCAAGTTCGACAGCCACACCGGTTGGCCGAGTTTCTGGGCACCGCTGGAACAGGCGGTGGCCACGCGTCAGGACCGTTCCTTCGGCATGGTCCGCAATGAAGTGCACTGCCGGCGCTGCGGCGGGCACTTGGGGCATGTCTTCGATGACGGTCCGAAACCGACCGGCCTGCGCTATTGCATGAATGGCCTGGCGATGACGTTCAAACCCGTGGCGGCATGAGCCATGGCACTTTTTCGATCTTCACTTTCTACAGGACGACACCATGTGGCTCTTGGTTCTCGCTTATCTGGGCGGTGTGCTGACGATCGTCAGTCCGTGCATCCTGCCTGTTCTGCCTTTTGTCTTCGCTCGCAGCGGGCAGCCGTTTATCAAGAGTGGCTTGCCGCTATTGACCGGGATGGCGCTGACTTTCGCCCTCGTCGCCACACTGGCGGCGGTGGGCGGCGGTTGGGTGGTGCAAGTCAATCAGTACGGGCGCTGGCTCGCGTTGCTGTTCGTTGCACTGTTCGGGCTGACGCTGCTGCTGCCGCGCCTCGCCGAGCGCCTGACGCGACCGCTGGTCTCGGCCGGCAGTCGGCTGTCCGAGGCCGCCGGCCAGGACAATCGTCCGCGTCCCGGCGCCTCGTTTTTGATCGGCGTTGCCACGGGACTGCTCTGGGCGCCGTGCGCCGGACCCATCCTCGGTTTGATTCTGACCGGCGCCGCGCTGCAAGGGGCAAGCATCGCCACCACGCTGTTGTTGCTCGCCTACGCGGCGGGCGCCGCGACTTCACTGGCGGCGGCGCTGCTGCTGGGCGGTAAGGTCTTTGCGTTGATGAAGCGCTCGATTGGCACCGGTGAATGGATCCGGCGCGGGTTGGGGGCGGCGATGCTCGCGGGTGTCGCGGCGATTGCGCTGGGCCTCGATACCGGGCTGTTGGCGCGGCTGTCGACGGCGTCCACGGGCGGCATTGAACAGGCACTGGTGGGCCAACTCTCCGGCAAATCTCCCGCTGGCAACGGCGCGATGATGGCGCAGATTCCCGCGGCGGGCGCAGCCATGAAAGTCGCCGACAAGGCTCCGGGTACATTGCCAGTCGAAGGCCAGTTACCGCCGCTCAACGGCGCCGTGCAATGGCTCAATTCGCCACCGCTGGACGCTCAGGCATTAAAGGGCAAAGTAGTGCTGGTGGATTTCTGGACCTACTCCTGCATCAACTGCCTGCGCACCTTGCCATACGTCAAAGCCTGGGCGGAAAAGTACCGCGATCAAGGCCTGGTAGTGATTGGCGTGCACGCCCCGGAGTTCGCTTTCGAGCGCGATGTGGGCAATGTCACTAAGGCCATGAAGGAGCTGGGCATCAACTACCCGGTGGCCATCGATAACGACTACAAGATCTGGCGCGCTTTCAACAACGAATACTGGCCGGCGCATTATTTTGCCGATGCTCAGGGACGGATTCGTTACCACCATTTTGGCGAAGGCGACTACGCCGAATCGGAACGCGTGATCCAGCAGTTGCTGCGTGAAGCCGGGGCGAAAACCGTCGCCGACGGCTTGATCAACGCTGACGCCCAAGGCGTGCAACAGGCGCCGGACATGAATCAGGTGCTGTCACCGGAAACCTATGTCGGCTACCAGCGTGCGGAACATTTCGTACCGGAAAGCGGCCTGGTGCCTGACAAGGCCGCGACCTATAACCCACCGGTCAACCTGACGCTGAATGACTGGAGCCTTGGTGGCCAGTGGGCCGTCGGTGCCGAACGCGCTACCGCCAGCGCGCCGGCCAGCCGCATCGTCTATCGCTTCCATGCCCGCGACCTGCATCTGGTGCTGGGCCCGGGCGCGGATGGCAAACCGGTGCGTTTCAAAGTCTCGATTGACGGTCAGGCGCCAGGTGATGCCCACGGTGTCGATGTCGCCGCGGATGGCAGCGGCCGTGTGACCGAGCAGCGCCTGTACCAATTGGTGCGGCAAACCGATGCGGTGAAGGATCGGACCTTCACCATCGAATTTCTTGACCCGGGCGTATCGGCTTACGCCTTCACCTTCGGCTGATCGGGAGTGCGCAACATGAAAGCTCAAAACAACTGGCGACGTGCGTTGCTCGGTGTCGCCATGGCGGGTGTGATCGGCCAATGCTCGGCGTTCTCTTTCGGTGCAGAGGACGCGGTGGTCATCCCGCCGCCAGCCCTCGACGAAACCACTCAGGCGCACAGCGAAACGGCGGTGTTCGCCGGTGGTTGCTTCTGGGGTGTGCAAGGGGTTTTCCAGCACGTCAAAGGCGTGCAGACAGCCGTCTCGGGTTATGCCGGCGGCGCGGCGGATACGGCGGAGTATGAACGGGTCAGCGCAGGCGACACCGGTCATGCCGAGTCAGTGCAAGTCACCTTCGATCCGACGCAAGTCAGCTACGGCAGCCTGCTGCAGATCTACTTCTCGGTGGCCCACAACCCGACCGAACTCAACCGCCAGGGGCCGGACAGCGGTACGCAATATCGCTCGGCATTGTTCCCGGTCAACGCCGATCAACAACGGGTGGCCCAGGCCTACATCGCTCAACTCGACGCGGCGCATGCCTACAGCACACCGATCGTTACGAAACTGGAAACCTACAACGGTTTCTACCCGGCGGAGGACTATCACCAGGACTTCCTGACCGAACATCCGACTTATCCGTACATCGTGATCAACGACATGCCGAAGGTCGCGCAGTTGAAGCAGTTGTTTGCGCAGCGTTATCAGGAGAAGCCGGTGTTGGTGAAAAGCGGGAGTTGATTCTCACGTGTTACTTGAGCCTCGGGCGCTCCATGGCAATCACCGATGTTTCAAACCCCAAACTGGCAAAAAACGCCTCCGCACCTTCACGTCCGGCGCGCAGTACCCAAGTGATCTCCGGGTTGTCACCCATGACATGCTCGACCAGCGCGCGGCCGACGCCGGCGCGTCGATGCTGGTCATCGACCACGACCATCGACAGATAGCCGTTGGACAAACCGTCGGTGATGCCTCGGGCGAAACCGATGATCTGCTCGCCGCTCAGTGCGACGGCAGTGCGTTGCGAGTTCTCGATGAGTTGAGCGAAGTAGTCGCTGGAGCCTGTTCGGTGGCTCCAGCCATTTTGCCCAAGAAACAGCCGAACTGGCTCCACTTCGTCGGGCAACAGATCGCGTACGGTAAGGTCGTTTTTCATCGATAGCAGCATCCTTGTCGGCAATCATCGGAGCGTAGTCGATAGCAACCGGGTCAGGATCTGCCCCAGGTTTTCATCGCGAACTCGACGAAGCGCCGCAGCTTGGGCAAACGATAACGATCCGGCGCGTACAGCAGATGCAACGGACGGCTCGGTGGCTGGTAATCGGGGATCACCGTCACCAGTTTGCCGTCGCGCAGGTCCTGTTCCACCAGCGCGTCCGGCAGCATGACGATACCCATGCCGGTGCGCGCTGCCTGATGCAGGCCGGCCGAGGTGTTCATCAGCATCGGGCCGCTGACGTCGACCAGAATCTCGCCGTGCGGGCCGCTGAGGCGCCAGCGTTTTTCCACCGATTGCCAGTCGTCGCCGGCAGGGTAGGCGAACGACAGGCAGTCGTGTTGCTGCAGGTCTTGCGGGGTGATCGGCATGCCGCGCCGGGCGACGTAGGCCGGCGAGGCGCACACGGTCAGGGTGTAGTCGATCAGCGGCCGGGCGATCAGGTTCGACTGCTCGAAATGCCCCAGCCGAAATGCCACGTCGAGGCCACTTTCCAGCAGGTCCGGTCGGCTGTTGGTCAGCACCACATCCATTTTCACCTGCGGGTATTGCAGGGAAAACTCGCTGAGTGCCGGGGCCAGGCGTTCGACGCCAAAGGTCAGCGGCGCGGTGATGCGCAGCAGGCCACGGGGTTCATCAAGGGCCTGTTCGGCGAGACGTTCGGAGTCGGCCACCAAACCCAGAACGTCGAGGCAGCGCTGGTAGTAAACGCTGCCGAACTCGGTCAGCCGCTGGCGGCGAGTGGTGCGCTGCAGCAACTGCACGCCGAGCCGTTGCTCCAGTGCGCGCAGGTGATTTCCGACCATGGTGGTGGACATTTCGCACTGCAACGCGGCCGCCGTCATGCTTCCGGCTTCCACGACCTTCACGTAAACGCCCATCGCCTGCAACAGGTCCATTATCAAGCTCTGCTGTTAAATGATTGAAGTTTTGCCGAGTTTATCCAGTTCTGGTGGCTAACCATACTGCAAACACACCGACCTTCACTGGAGTTTGAAGTCATGACCGCCGCCCTGATGAACACCTACCAACCGCTGGCCTTGAGTTTCACCAGAGGCCTGGGCACTCGCCTGTGGGATCAGGCCGGTCGTGAATACCTGGATGCCGTCGCGGGTGTCGCGGTGACCAATGTCGGGCACTCGCATCCGCGCATCGTTGCTGCCATCAGCGAACAGGCCGCAATGCTGCTGCACACCTCCAACCTGTACAGCATCGACTGGCAGCAACAACTGGCGCGGAAACTCACGCAGCTGTCGGGAATGGAGCGGGCGTTCTTCAACAACTCCGGCGCCGAGGCCAATGAAACCGCGCTGAAGCTGGCCCGGTTATACGGCTGGCGCAAAGGTATCGAACAGCCGCTGGTGGTGGTGATGGCCAACGCGTTTCATGGCCGCACGTTAGGCACTTTGTCGGCCAGCGATGGCCCGGCGGTGCGGTTGGGTTTCAATGATCTGCCGGGGGATTTCGCCAAAGTGCCCTTTGGTGATCTGGCGGCGCTGGATCAGCTGCAGCAAAAGCACGGCGCGCGCATCGTGGCGATTCTGGTCGAGCCGATCCAGGGCGAAAGCGGTGTGCAACTGGCGCCGCCCGGCTACCTCAAAGCCCTGCGTGACCTGTGCAATCGGCACGCCTGGCTGCTGATGCTCGATGAAATCCAGACCGGCATCGGCCGCACCGGCCAGTGGTTTGCGTTCCAGCATGAAGGCATCGTGCCGGACGTCATGACCCTGGCCAAAGGCCTCGGCAACGGCGTGCCGATTGGCGCCTGTCTGGCACGGGGCAGAGCGGCGGAGCTGTTCACCCCCGGCAGCCATGGCAGCACCTTCGGCGGCAACCCGCTGGCCTGCCGGGTCGGCTGCACGGTGCTGGACATCATCGAAGAGCAAGGCTTGCTGGACAATGTCCGGGTGCAGGGCGAGCGCCTGCTGACCCGCCTGCGCGCCGAACTGGCAGACAACCCCAACGTGCTGGCGATTCGTGGGCAGGGCTTGATGATCGGCATCGAGTTGAAACAGCCGATCCGCGACCTGACGCTGATTGCGGCGCGGGATCATGGGCTGCTGATCAACGTGACACGGGGCAAGACGATACGGCTGCTGCCGCCGCTGACGATTGATGAGCGGGAGGTGGGGATGATTGTCAGAGGTGTGGGGCTGGCGGTCTCAACTGACTGAGAGGCAGGAAATTGAACGAAGAGGCGTCCGTATTTGCACGAATTCCATTGTGCATTTCTGCGATAGATCTCAGCAGTCTTCTAGCATTGGCCGGGGAGCTTAAAAGGTAAGTCGTTGTATCGATTTCTAAAGGGTCTGGCTTTCTTTTTCGCATGGCTCTGCTTCCTGTGTAAGGGAAGCAGAGTATGAATCAGCGATTCCAGAGATGTTTCCTTAAAAACTGTAGTCCCCTTCCGACTACTTTGACGTCTTAAATCCGCTGTATTTGTCAGGAAGTTCGGCGCCTGTTAGCAGGCAGTCGAAAACAAGCTCCGGATCTACCTGGCACAAATATACAAACCTCAGCTCTTCCAAATTGACCAGTGTCGACTGGGCATTGACCAGAAAACGAGGCTCCTGCCATTGCTGGGCAATTACAGCAAGGGCCTGAGGCCCGCGTACGATCCATGTCGCACATCCACCAGCAATGCTTGGCAGATAACCATTGTGAAGTAGTAGGCGCAGGGCGGCCTCCAGGGTTTCAATTTCTTGCAGGTTGATCCAGCGCGCATGGGGAGCCTCGCAATCATCGCCGGCATGTACGCTGTCGCGGGTGATAAGTAATCGCGAAGGTATCGTCACTGCAATCTCACTGTGGGCAAAAGAGGCCATATCAATCAGGATAATCCCCCAACTCCGGCGCCAGCATCCGCGTCTTCACCGCCCCGTTCGAATTGTGCTGAATGATCTCGCTCGGCTGCCCCTGGTCATTGAAAAACACCTGGCCGATCCCCGCCGAATTCCATAGGCGCTCGCCCGCTTCGGCATGTTCCGGGGTATAGGGCACGATGCGCATGCGCCGGCGTTTGGTGAACCAGTTCAACGGCGAGCGCGGCGAATAGAGCCAGCGGTTGAGGCGGTCGAACCATTCCAGCAGGGTTTTCGGGAACTCGTTCTTGATCCCGCTGCTGGTGATCTGCCAGATCCGTGGTCCGGCTTTGCGGTGTCGGATAAGCACTTCGTAGACGAAGGAGTAATGCACGTCACCGGACAGCACCACGTAGTTTCCGGGTGTGCGGGTGTGTCGGAAAATGTTCAGGATCACCTGCGCGGCGCCACGGTGGGCCATCCAGTTTTCCGCGTCGACCAGCAGCGGATAGCCGCACCAGCTGAAAACCTTCTGTACGGTTTCGATCAGCTTCACGCCAAAGATCGGTGCGGGGGACACGATGATCGCCGACGGATGATCCAGCAGTTCCTGCTGCAGCTCGCTCAGCGCTTCCCAGTCCAGCAAACCAGAGGGTTGCTTGAGCGCCATCTCGCTGCGCCAGCGCCGGGTACGGGTGTCGAGCACCACCAGCGCCGGGCTGCTCGGCAACACGAAATGCCAATGCTGAAAGCGCAATAAGTCGTCGATCAGCGCGTCCTGCACCGGGCTGTCGAGATAGCGATCGTCACCGCTGGCGCTCAGGCGTCGAGTGTTCTCCAGCACATCCCTGAACGCATCCGGATTGTTGCCCCAGCCTTGGCACAACATGTACGCGATCAAGGCGTTGCCGATGATGCGTTTGGAGAACGGATGGCCGTAGGCGGTTTCCTCCCATTGCGCGGAAAGATTCCAGTCATCGGTGATGTCGTGATCGTCGAAAATCATCAGGCTCGGCAGATGCGCCAAGGCTCGGGCAACGTTGCCCAAACCGGCCTTGAAGCCATCGATACGGGTTTGCTCCAGGGTGTAGCGCTGCAAGCGTTCAGGCGTCAGCGCTGGAGCAGCAGGATTGATCAACGCCCAGGCAATCGGTGACCACACCAGCAAGTACATCGCCATCACTTCGGCGAAGGTCACCAGGTGATTGTCGGCGCTGCTGCTGGTAAAAATCGGTTTGCGCGCACCGCCGAAAAAACGCTCGCGCAAGGTCTCGTTACTCTCCAGCGCCGGTAACAGATCCGCGCGGTGGTAGTAGCTGGCCGGGTGTTCGTAAAGTCTGGCGCTGTCGCTGACCACGGCACCTTCGAGGTGTTCGTCGAACAAGCCAAGACGTTCGATCAGACAGTGAATCGCCCGCAGCATCGGCCCGGCGACGTCATCGGCGTAGATCTGGTCGCCGCTCATCATCAGCAGGGCCGGACGTTGTTGCGGATCGGTTTCGCCAGAAAGCAGTTGGTCAACGCACAGCAGACCGTCTGCCGCCGGATGATGCGGCTTGCGGCAGGAACCGTGCAGCAACTGATCGATCCGCGAACGCACGACAAGGTTCGGACAACGAGCGTTAGCGTAAAGCAGATGCGGCGCCCATTCGGCGATGGGCGAGTGGCCGTCGATCAACAGGTCGTAGTCGATGCGGGTGTCGCAGGGCAGGGCGCTGTCGAGTACAACGTCGATCAGATGGACGAACGCATGACGGCCGACGGGGATGACCGTGCATTTCCCGGCATCGAGAGGGATGTCTCCTACGCCTTGCAGGCGCAGGATCGGCGCCAGTATGCGGGTGCCGACCAGCCACAGGACGATTCGCGTCGGTTCCAGCCGGCGCAGCAGCGGGCCGGCCAAGACAGGAGGCAACGGATTCAGGTCAGCAGATATCGAGGACATTCGCAGGCAAGGCTCAAGGCGCACAGGCTGGCGATGATAGCGCAGCCGGCGCCTTGAACCCTTAAACGAGGCTTAAGCGTCAGCCTTCTGCAGCTTCAGCGCCAGCAGTCGCCATTCGCTGGAAGCGGGTTGCTCCTGCACCGAGCATTCGAAGCGATAAGTGACGTCATCGCCATTCATGTTGCGTGCAGTGACCTTGTTGCTGAGGGTGTAGACTTGGCCCTTGAAGCGTTGGGTGACCACGGCGGTGCTGTCAGCGAAGCGCGCCGACGCCGGGAAACGCAAGGCCCCGGTCACGTAAGGGCTGCACATGACATACGCGAGCATCGATTTGTCGCTGTCGGCATGCTGAGCAAGCTTGTCGCGCAGCGCGCTGAATGCTTTGCGGCCCTGCGCGTCGCTCTGATCCAGAACGGTTTTTTCGGACATCGATTTCGGTGCCCGGTTGGCGTAGTTCGGCAGCAGTGCAGAGTCGCGGGGCGAAGGCTGATTGTCTGGCTCGATAGCGGCGAACCCCGGAGCGTTTTCCAGTGCCACGGGCGTCGAATCCGACTCGGCTTCCGGCAGCAGGCTGGTGGTCACTTCGTTCTGGGTAATCACCTCTTCGGTGGGCGCCCGTTTGGGTTTATGCGCCGACGGGAACAACGACAGGAAGATCGACAGCACCACCAGACCGACGATAAAACCGCCCGCCGCGCCAACGATGTTGCCGTAAAACAGATTCCAGCTGCCGCGGTTTTTCACCACCCAGCGCCACATCAAACCCCAGGCCGCAACAAATGCCAGAAAACTCAGAAACTCCATGCGATCCTTTCCTTAACCCTTCAATAGCCTGCCAAACAGCACTCACTGGCGGTGAATGCTGAGATTGGGCGGCAAGATATCAAAATAGAGGTCTGACGCCACGAAGACATTCACATGCCGAGATTGGGCGGATTGATCTGAACAAAAAACATGATCGCCGTGATGCCGGCCACAACGCCGCAAAGGCCGGCCAGTAGCTGGCGGGCGACAGGGTTTTCGACCTGCGAGCGACGGGCCACCAGCATCCATACGCCGGTCAGCGCCGCGGCAGTCGCGAGCATTTCCAGAAGCGATCCCATGACCCCCGGGACCGGTGGCCGGCTGGAGCCGAACAGACCGACACAAAGCTGCGAAACCACCAGGCCGACAATCATGCCGCTGGCCGCACCTAACACATTGGCGAGTAGCAGATTCCACGCACCACGCTGCCTGACGACCCAGACCCACATGCCTATCCAGGCGATAAAGAAAAGCGCTACATCCATCGTATCCATCCTTCGAACCAGTCGCGGTACAAACGCTCGGCACCTCGCCGACAGTGGACGGCAAGATAGCAAAATAGTAGCGTCGCGCCACTTTCTTGATTCCTGTAATGGACTACGCATGTCAAAAGTCGCTTCTGCTCTGCGCACGCTTTGTGCAATCACACTCGCCAGCGCCATTACCCCGGCATTCGCCGCCTGGAAAGAGCCGCCGGAGAGCAGTTGGCAGTATTACCTCGCCAACTGCCAGCGAATGCAGGAAAAAATCGCCGACGTCCAGAGCGGTCGCGTACCCAGCGCCTATGAGGTGATCGGCGACCTCGACAACAGCCTGCGGAGCATGAACCAGCGCCGCTCGAACCTGACGCCCCAATACCTCGGCTCCCGCGAATACGCGCAATGCGAAAACGTCGCCGCCCAGGCCGAGGCAACCATTGCGCAAGGCAATGCCGAGTTCGCCGCCAGAATGAACCAGGCCGCCGAGCAAGGCCGCATCGCCCATCAGAACTCCCCCGAATACAAACGCGCCCGTTCACTCGGCTACAGCGACGTCGGCGAGATCTCCTTCCTCAAACTCCACGAAGACATGGACGGCGAAGCCCGCCTGAAAACCATGCTGATCACCGTCGACGAAATCTGCGGCCAATACTTCCGCGCCACGCACTATGTGAAGCCGTATGTGATCTATACCGTTCGGCCTTCGGATGGCGGATGCGGCGAAGTGAAACGCATCGCGGTGGTTGGCGGTCGATCCGTGGAGAAGGGCGATTACATTGATGAGAAGGGCGAGTTTCAGTATCTGGGTTGGAAGAAGCTTGTCGGCGCTGATGGGTTCCCAACCGATATCCGAGTGCTGAAAGCCCGTCGTTGAACCAAAAAAATACCGGGATGTTTTTTTGAATATGAGGATGGACAGATGATCGACTTCAACAACAAAGGCTTCTTCAAACTCAAGCAAAACGATGAGTACGCCGAGCGCGTAAGCGCGCTGTTGCTGGACGGTGAGGAAGTGATCGACTCCTACAAGGCGATGCGTGATGGCGTGGTGTTTACCAACAAACGCATCATCGCGGTCAACGTTCAGGGCATTACCGGCAGCAAGAAGGATTTCACCTCCTTGCCATACAAGAACATCGTCGCCTACTCCGTGGAAACCTCGGGCACCTTCGATCTGGATTCGGAGCTGGAGATTTACTTCTCGTCACTGGGGAAAGTGAAGTTCGAGTTCACCGGGAAGACGTCGATGGTGGAGATTTCCAAGTACATCTCGAAGCATCTGCTGTAACGGCAAAGCCCATTACAAGATGTCTTTCAAGTAACCCTTGAGCGCGAGGAGCGGCTGATCCAGCTGCTCTAGCGAACGCGCTTCGCTGAACTCAGCGGACAACTTGTGCAACTCACGTCCCAGCGGTTTCTCGACGCCGCCCAAGGCATTCATCGCCAAGCCCAGGCATTCATTCATCTTGAGCTGAATGGTCTCGACATCCCCGCGTCGCACCAGTAGTTCGAATACGTCTTTCTGATAGTCACCCATGACCATGTCGTCTCGCAGGATCGGGCTCAGGCCTTCTTCCTCGTAAGCGAGCTTGAGGGAGAAAAGGGCGACTGTTTCCAGTGACGTTTCCATGGGGGGCCTTAGCGACGTCCGTCAATGTGAGTGTTAATGCGTAGATGCAACCACCGATGCGGTGGACTACTTTCAGAGGGGCGTGATTATACGGAGTGAGATCAACAAGTGCAGCCCAAAGGCGAGGCCGGGCACTCGCAAGCCGATCAATAACCTTCACGGGGTTGAGCGGTATTTCCATCGGAGGTCGGCGAGTATTATGGTGAACCTTCAGACACTCGACGTTAACTGTTGGATACGAATGGAGTGACGACCATGGAATACGACGACAAACTGATGGAAGACGCCGTGCTTGCCCTGTTGGCAGCACTCAGTTCCGATAAAGGAAATGCCTGGAAAGGGTTCGACTTCGAGATCATGAACCGATTGCATGAACAGGGTTTCATTAGTAATCCGGTGAACAGGAACAAGTCGGTCTGGTTGACGGAGGAGGGGCTGGAGCGGGGGCGGGCGATAGCAGCGCGATTGTTTGGGGGAGATGGTCAGGTTGAGTCTGCAACCGACTCCGATACCTGAGTCCGTGCGATGTCACGTGCTACCCGCGCGGTGGTGAGCGTTCTGCATTGCGCGTCCACTTTCCGACAGACGAAAAAAAAGGCCTTGCTAAGCAAGACCTCTCTTGATTTTGGTGCCCGAGGGAGACCGAAGGGCGCCATATAAAACGAGGCTTGCAGCTGGATTATATGATCAGGGATACAAGTAGGGATACAAATCGTAAGCCGCTAGAAACCATGGTATCCCAAGCGTTTCCCATCACACTCAGTTTCCGTAGGCGCCATAGTGCTGTCCAGCGGATTTCAATCGTTTGATATCAAGGAGCGGATGACCGTACAGAAAGCTCGGAGAAACTTCGTCCTTCGGTTTATCGGGACGTGAATGTTCGTGCATAGGGAAGAATGGCACTTCCGGGTGGTGTCGAGCTGAGTCGGCACGATAGCAGTGCTTTTCCTGACCAGGCTCAAATAGCATGTAGGCATAGTCTGAAAGCGATTTGATGCGCATACGCCAATACCACCCAGAGGGGAGCAGAACCTGGAGCTGCCATCCATTTTCCCTCCTGATAGCTGGAATCACCTCACCCCCTAATTCTTCTGCTGCCAGAGAGTGAATGACCGGGATTAGCTCATCCGGGATTGCGTCCATCTTCTGCACTGACGGCCAATCCCAAGAAAGATTGAATAGAGAAGCGAGGAAGCTAAAAGCAGATGGATGTGATTTGGCCTCAGATAAGTGTTCTGAGCAAACCGGAAGCTGGATCATAACCGCGACGAGCCCCTTTCCTACCGTTGTGGCTGCAAAGCACGAAGCCTTTTCTCCGCAGACAACGCACCCGTTCCCTTTCGCAAAAATGAATGCCTTCTCAACGGCAGTGTTCTTGAGCCGCCCTGATACGAACTCAACTGGTAGGTCCATGACCTGTTGCTTGTCTTCGTACCAGCTATCAAAGATGTGTCGGTTCGTCGGGGTGTCGAGAATTTCGTAAAGAGTTTCCTCGTTCTTGACCTCAATCCAGCTCGACTCGATAAGAGCCCTTTGATCCAACGTCGAGTCGCGCAATCGGTACGTCCTGATGTAGCCGCAGTCGATGTTTGAGTCGAACACCGCCACGCCTTCCCGTGCTTCTTTAATCCAGTAGCGCTTGCTTGAGGCGTTGATCAGCTTTTTCCAATGGGAGCAGCTACGGGTACTGAGCTCGAGTACGAAAGGTATGCGTTTCTCTATCTCATCCATGGTCTTGAAGGAGGTACTGCACACGTAAGCGTCAATAACGCCTCCGGTGATCTCATCGTCGGTGAGTGACTCCAGCGATCTATCGATATTCAGCAACCTGATCATTTTCGAGCTGTAACTCATTTTGCATTCCTTGAGAGCTAGAAAGGAGGGGGCCCCTAGAGCATTTCATTGCATACGGGGTCGGAAACCCGCGGGACTTTGGTAGCGGAAGGTGCTCCAGCTTACTGAAATTCAATCGTTGAAATTGAAAGGATCTTGAAGAAAAAGGGACATCGTTACCGGAACGGTAACGGTGATGTCTGAGCGGTGAATTTATAGGGCAAATGCACAGGTGAACAGGCAGTTCACCGAGTTCACCTGTTCACTAAGCTGGGAGTTCTCCCGCTACCAAAGTCCCGCGGGTTTCCGACCCCGTGTCTCGAAGAAAACCTCAGGGGCCCTGGCACACTGCGGGAGATACACCTGACGTTCGCTGGTGGGATTGATACTTACGGGGTGTGGGGGCATGTACCCCTCAAAAATGCGGTGTAACTCGTGTAACTGGTGTAACGATGGATTATAAGCAACTGTATTTATTGAATTTTTTCAATGTTACATCGACTTCGTACACCAATCTTTAGCCGTGTAACTCAGCCATCTGGTGTAACGCTTCTGGTGCTTGAAAGAGGAACGAACTAGGTTATGCCTATGATGCAGGAGGGTAGAGTGCTTCCCGGCCGGCAGTCGCAACAGGCCGCTTTCGGCCAGTAGCGGACATCCGGGGAACGACTGCTTCCGGCGAAAAGCGACCACTGAATTCACCAAAAATATTTGAGTTTCAGGGACTGCCTGCGGCCAAAATGGAATCTAATGAGTGGCGACATGCTCCCGCTAAAACAGTGAGCGGGTTTCGGCTATGATCAGGCAATGTTTTGACCCGCTCGCATACGGTCGAATTTAATCGCTAAGTCCTAGGGAAGAACAATGCGCGTCCGGCTCGATAAAATAGTCATCAATCATTTCAAGCGGATCGATTCGCTCGAAATCGATTTGCAGGCGGTGACCGCCTTAGTTGGCGGTAACACGAGCGGTAAAAGTAGTGCATTGCAGGCAGCACAACTTGGCGTGTCAATCCTTCAAGCTGCGCTCCGCGGTATGCGCCCTAATGGAGCGCCTGATTTTGCTGCCACTGTAGCCAACGATGCGGTGTTGTTCCGCCCCACTGAGCGGCTCCTTAACTTGAGGCGCGGAGAGAGAGCGACGCAGAATTTCGGCTACTCGATTACCTACCATGGAGTAGATATTGAAACTAATACGGACAAAGAAATAACGATCGAGGTTCGCCGTGGAAAGAACGCGAACATTGCCATCACTCGTACCGGGAATGACGACTTCGCCGCCATACTCGCGAATAGTGATCGACCGTTCTCAATATTCACCCCCGGCTTATCGGGAATTCCGATCCGCGAAGAATGGCGGACAAAGGGGGCGATGGACGCAGCAGTAATGCATGGCGACGCCAACCTCTATCTACGCACCGTGCTTGACCATCTATTCACACGGGATCTGGATGAGATGGCGAGAACGGCCTGGCGTCGGGGACGCGACATTGCCGTCTTGCCGGATAGCGGCTGGAAGACTTTTTCTAAGCTTCTCGAACGTTGCTACCCAGGTACACGCGTCATAGTAAATCATGATCAGCAACGAGATCGGCACGTTAAGGTCGAAGTCGAAACTCCCGACGCTAAGGTTACAATCGACATGGCGTCGACGGGGATGCTTCAAGTCATTCAGATCCTCGCCTACGCATGTTTCTACGCACCTCCCCTGATCCTGCTGGACGAACCCGACGCGCATTTGCATGCTGATAGCCAAGCGCGGCTCTATGATGCTCTCCGGAGCGTCGCCGCCGAGACGCAAACTCGTATCCTGTTCGCGAGCCATTCGCCCCAGTTGATCCAGCGTCTTATGTACGATCCCTACGCAGCAGTCATATGGATGAGCGAAGGTGCGAAGGTCCCGGTCGACGATTCTCAACGTCCTGCGATTCCCATTTTAATGACACTCGGCGCACTATCGGCCGGTGCCGATGCCTTCGATCCCGCCCGGCCCATTATCCTGATGACAGAAGACAAGCTGTCGCGACCGGTTACAGTACTGGCGAAAGCGAACGGTGCGCCTGAGAACCTAGCAGTACTCTCTTACAACGGCTGCGGAAATCTTCCAGCCGCGAGGCTCCTTGCAAACATGATCAGCGACATGCGCCCCGACTCTCGAATCATCTTGCATCGGGATCGAGATTTTCGGACTGAGCAAGAAATGCAATTCGAATTATCCACTGCTGCTTCAGAACGTGAGCGGAACGGTGTTACCCGAGTCACGGAGGTCTTCACTCCTTTGAATGATGTCGAGCATTCGTTTGCGCAGGCTGCTCATCTAAAGGAAGTCTTCAATGAGCTCGCCCCTGAACTCATCGACGCCGCAATTACGGATGTGGTCGCATTCAAGCGAGATGACCTAGTGAATGCAGCGCGCGTCGCTCGTGAGAAAGTTACTTCATCGCTGTACAATGCTCAGCGTAAGCGCGGTAAGCCAGAGTGGGCCGCGTCAGGGATGCCTGACAATCCTCCAGGTGTTAATGCTTTCATTCCCGCGAATGGACTGACTCCAGTGTCCTTCCAACACTCTCACGGTAAAATGCTTATGGATGGTCTTCGCCCGAAAATCCATAACCATGTTCGAGGAGCTTCCCAAGTAACTGACAGCAAGATATATACAGCGACTGATCATCTTTTTGCTGAAAGTTGGAGGCAAGCATTTGATCCGGAGTGATTCTTGCAATGCGTGCTACATTATAAATGACAGCCTTGGGGCATTTTGAGTTCTCCGCGACCGGCGGAGAGCGGCTGGAAGCGGAAAACCTGACAACACTATTTTCGGTCAAAGCCAAAATTTAGGACTCACTCAATCGAGCGGATTTGTTTTATGCAAAGATCCGCATTAAAGATTTTCTTCTTGAGCTCGTAAAAGACGAATTTTTTCTTCTCTAGTGCATGTCACACCATCAACTTGATCCATAAAAACCCCAATTCGTATTAAGTGTTGGATTACTTTTGTTGCCGCTGAAGGCGTTATACCAACCTTTTCGGCCACTAAAGCATGTATACCCTTCGGCCAAGGCTGTTCAGGAAGTGCAGCGCGTACCATACCGATTATTTCAGGATTCAGTTTTCCGCCTTGCTGTCCAATTGCTACAATTCTAAGGTCTTTTCCAAGATCGGCTCTAGACACCCTTGATAGTTCCTGACAAGCTGAACACTGAAGAATTGTAGATGCGGTCGGCCACTCATCAAGTAGTAGTTTTTGATCTTTAGTGCAATGAGGACAAGTGACCGATTCCAAAAGATTCTCTCTTGCTCTAAGAGTTACTCCAGACTGCTCATTAAATTCCGATATAAGATTGGATTCGCATATCTTGCACTGTACAGCTTTGACATCGCCGTCCTTTTCTTTTTGCTTGTATTTCAAAGTTGAAAGACACTGAGGGCAATCAATTTCAATTTGCCGGATGGAACGACTCTTGGGTCTGAATGAACCAGAATCAACCCCAGCACTGACTGCCCGCACCTCCCTTCTGAGGCTGTTGAGTTCTGCTCCAATATCGAGAAGTTCAGCACTTCCGCTAATTCCTTGTTCTATAGCCCTGATTCTATTGTCCAATTCGAGCAGTGCTTCCTGCTTATCCGAGTCATGCTTCCTTTGCTCATCAAGCTCCTCTCCAATTACACCCTGCCAATCGCTAAGGCTGGTATCATTTATTGACCTCAAGGAGCCAAGAATATGAATGGCACTTTCTATGCGCTCTTCCTTAGCAAAAAGTTCATCTTTAGCGTCTGCATATTCTGTATGCTGTAGCTCCTCTTCCAAATACACCGATAGCCTATTCAGCTCAACTGATAAGTTAGTTACTTTTTCGGCGGCCTTCAAAGCGTACATCCGAAGGTTTCTTTGCTCGTAGTCCCTTACTTCCTGAACTGCCTTTTGCTTGTCCTGATTTGCATAGTGATGAGATATCGCCCAGCCTATACCAACCGATACAAGAGTTAATAGAGTGCCGAGTAGCGTGGTCTCTTTACTGGTTAGATCAGTAATGCTTATGACAATAAGCATCAATCCAATAAAGGCGAGACCAATAAATATAGCCCAGGCTGGCAATCCCGACTCTAACTTTTGATTTGTTTTTTGCTCTCGATCAATCTTATTCACTGTCGAATCCTCAGGGCTAGATTTTTTCACTTACAAACGAACGCGCTATAATTAATTAAGTTTGTTTGAAAAATACTCGTTCCTTTTCGACCAGTCATCCAGGGTAGCTCTATTGATTTGAGGCTTATTACGCTTCTACAAAAAGCGTAGCGCATTGTAGAAAAAATGAGCGGCTTCTAGCCTCCGAACTTAAATACCATCATAAATGGCCGCTTTTGGCTGTGGATTCAACCGGTCGATGCAACACGACTAAATTCTGTGTAAGCAGAAGGAGTGTTGCAGATGAAGCAGAGACCTCGGATCTATTACACCGAAAGCCAGAAAAAACTGATGTGGGATCACTGGCAGAAAGGCGACTCTCTCCAGCACATCGCCCAACTATTTGATCGAAACCATTCATCGATACAGCGCATCTTGGCGGAAACAGGCGGTATCAGACCCGCTGTACGCCGCAGATCCAGATTGGCGCTGACGTTGTCTGAGCGTGAAGAGATTTCGCGTGCCGTGGTGGCAGGTAACTCGATCCGTTCCATGGCTGCGTTGCTAGGGCGAGCAGCCTCTACGATCAGCCGTGAGATCAGACGCAACGGTGGCCAAGGATGCTACCGGGCTAATCAAGCTGATCAGGCTGCCTGGGATCGCGCCCATCGACCCAAGGTCTGCAAACTTGTTGAGAACCGAACGGTGGCGCAAATTGTTGCAGACAAGCTTCAATTGCAGTGGTCACCGGAACAGATTGCCGGTTGGTTGAAGCGCACGTACCCGGACGATACGAGCTATCAGGTGTCACACGAGACGATCTATCGCACGCTCTTCATACAGGCTCGCGGGGCTCTGAAGAAGGAGTTGCTTGAGCATTTACGGCGCACGCGGGCCATGCGTCGCTCGCGTCATCACACGCAGAAAAAAGAAAATCACGGACGAATCACTGATGCTGTATCGATCCGTGAACGCCCGGCCGCGGCTAAGGATCGGGCGGTGCCAGGTCACTGGGAAGGCGACCTGCTGTGCGGTAGCAGGAACAGCCAAATTGCCACTCTTGTTGAGCGACATACCTGCTACGTAATGCTAGTGAAATTGGACGGTAAGGATAGCGAGACGGTCATCAGCGCCCTAATTGAAAACGCCCGTAACTTGCCCCAAGAACTCTACAAATCGCTGACCTGGGATCGCGGTAAAGAGATGGCTGACCATAAACGCTTTACGGTGGTTACCGACATCAAAGTCTACTTCTGCGATCCTCATCGTCCTTGGCAACGAGGATCAAATTAGAACACCAACGGGTTGTTAAGGCAGTACTTCCCGAAAGGAACCGACCTTGCGGAGCACTCGCAAGCCACGCTCAATGAAGTGGCAAGGCAGCTAAATAGCCGCCCTCGGAAAACGCTAGACTACGAAACACCGGCAGAACGATTTAGCCAATCTGTTGCATCGACCGGTTGAATCCACAGCCGTAAGCGGACATTCCGGGGCCGAGAAATCCATGCTACTGGCTATTGCGCAAGCCCAGGCGGACCGGGTCTATTGATTTCTGATAAGGTCGCGTTCATAGACGATCATGACAAGGAGTCAATTGTGGCGAAGCCCGCAGCACGTTTAACCGATCCGACCAGTTGCCCAATGCCAGGGCACGGTGCCCAATCCATTGCGTCCGGCTCTTCTGATGTTTTTTTCGATGGTCTTGCCGCCGCTCGAAAGGGCGATACCTGCACGTGCGGTAGCTCGTTGGTTTCCGGCGTCTCAGCGACCGTTTTTATCAACGGGAAAAGCGCAGCTTTGGTTGATACTGTCGGAACGCATGGTGACGTCGTAGTCGGCGGCTCCGGCACCGTAATCATCGGTGATTCGCATACGCCAGCCCCGTTCGTGCCTCCGATTCCGCTTGCCATCCAGAAATCCTACGGCCAGTCCTTCAGCATCACCGACAGTGAGACAGGCACACCGTTGGCTTTCCGAGACTTCGTGGCGACAGTCAACGGTATAGAGACCACGGGTGTTACCGATGCCAATGGCATTGCCCACGTCAAGACACCGACTCCCGGTGCGAAGATCTCACTGCACGTCATGTTCAGCGCTCCGGCTCGGACTCTCCATGAGCTGGCGGAGGGAGCGCAATGACCAATCCGTTTGCAACTCAAGCCACCGCACAGGAGCTGAAGCCCGGCGAGTTTATGTGTCCGATACCGATTACTGTGAATGATCGAGCGGCAACGCGTGAAGCGATCATCAAGAAGGTCCGTTCACTGAACACGACGTTTGTGGAGCGATCCTCGTGGGGAGCGGTGAAGGGTAAGCCAGATATGGTGATGGACTGGGATTACACCATGATCGCGCTGCATCACGCTGGGAGAAGCCATAGCTGTACGCCTGGTGCGGAGCAAATGCAGGAGATCCAGAAAGGGCACCTTAGCCAGAAGTACGACGATATCGGCTATCACTTCGGTATTGATTGCACTGGTCAAGTTTACGAGGGGAGAGACATTCGCCTTCAGGGTTCAAGTGTCTTGAAATTCAATACAGGCTTGATCGGCATTGTGTTGCTGGAGAACCTAACGACTCCAGAAGAAGGCGGGGATTGGGTCGCCAAGGGCCGGGTTGCGCTCGACAGCCTCGGATACAGCACGACCACTGTGATACCTGCTGCTCAGATCACCGCGTTGATGCATCTGATCGACGCGCTTAAAAGTGTGTTTGTGATCAAGCATTTTGGCGGTCACCGGGAATACCCAGGTCAAGCATCTGAAGGCAAAATCTGTCCCGGAAATATCGGCATGGAGTTAGTCAGGAATCTCAGAGCAAAAACTCAACTACTCCCACCTCCGGCGCCGCAGCAATGAAGAAACTGATTGCCCTGATAGTTCTGGTTCTGGTGACAGTGCTTTACGTTGGGTATTACGAAGCGCTTGAGGATGGGGACATCGAAACGATCCTGTTCATCAAGAAGCATCCGACGTTTCAGATGAAGTTTTACAATATCCACGCCAATGACGGGGAGATTCGTCAAGTCGAACGATTCACGGAGCAGGAGCGTAAGTGGATCATTGATTACTGCAGGTATCGCCTCGGCATCGACACGGATCTGAAAACCCAAAACGACGTTGAGGTTTGCAGGAAAAAATAGCTGGGTGAAACAAAGAAAAAGGCCTCGGTGGAGGCCTTTTCTCATTACGTATCATTTGACGTTCCCAGCTTTCGACATCGTCGGCTTGAACCTCTACGCGGCAGCTTTCTCTTCTCATGGGTGTGAAAAAATATTTGCCCCACTTTCCTGCAGACGAAAAAAAAGGCCTTGCTAAGCAAGACCTTTCTTAATTTTGGTGCCCCGAGGGAGACTCGAACTCCCACTCCTTTCGAAAACGGATTTTGAATCCGCCGCGTCTACCAATTCCGCCATCAGGGCTCAATGGCGGCGAAGTATAGAGAGGTGATTACCGTTGGTCAATCACGTTTCATGGTCAATTTTTGATAATTCCGCTAGACTTTCCGGCCCTGCTAGACGAACCCCATCATGCGCGTTGCTGACTTTACCTTCGAGCTTCCTGATTCGCTGATCGCCCGCCACCCTTTGGCCGAGCGTCGCGGTAGTCGCCTGCTGACCCTTGATGGGCCGAGCGGCGCCCTTGCACACCGTCAATTCACTGATTTGCTTGAGCATTTGCGCCCGGGCGATTTGATGGTATTCAACAATACCCGGGTGATTCCGGCGCGTTTGTTCGGGCAGAAAGCCTCGGGCGGCAAGCTGGAAATCCTCATTGAGCGCGTGCTCGATTCGCATCGCGTGCTGGCTCATGTGCGCTCCAGCAAGTCGCCGAAGCCGGGGTCTAAGATCCTTATCGACGGCGGTGGCGAAGCCGAGATGCTCGCGCGTCACGATGCGTTGTTCGAGTTGGGCTTCGCTGAAGAAGTGCTGCCGCTGCTCGATCGCGTCGGGCACATGCCGCTGCCTCCTTATATAGACCGCCCGGACGAAGGTTCGGATCGCGAGCGCTATCAGACCGTTTACGCCCAGCGTCTGGGTGCGGTGGCGGCGCCGACGGCGGGGCTGCATTTCGATCAGCCGTTGATGGAGGCGATTGCCGCCAAAGGCGTCGAGACCGCGTTCGTCACGCTGCACGTCGGTGCGGGGACGTTCCAGCCGGTACGCGTCGACAAGATCGAAGATCACCACATGCACAGCGAGTGGCTGGAAGTCGGCCAGGACGTGGTCGACGCCGTTGCCGCGTGCCGCGCGCGTGGCGGGCGGGTGATTGCCGTGGGCACCACCAGCGTGCGCTCGCTGGAAAGTGCCGCGCGCGATGGCGTGCTCAAGCCGTTCAGTGGTGACACCGACATCTTTATCTACCCGGGCCGGCCGTTCCATGTAGTCGATGCCCTGGTCACCAACTTCCATTTGCCGGAATCGACGCTGTTGATGCTGGTTTCGGCATTCGCCGGTTATCCCGAAACCATGGCCGCCTATAAAGCCGCCGTCGACAACGGGTACCGCTTTTTCAGCTACGGTGATGCGATGTTCATCACCCGTAATCCCGCCCCGACTGCCCCTGAACACACAGGCCCAGAGGAAACAGAATGAGTCGCGAATGTCGCATGTCCTTTGAACTGCTTGCCATCGATGGCAAGGCTCGTCGTGGTCGGCTGACCTTCCCGCGTGGCACTGTCGAAACCCCGGCCTTCATGCCGGTTGGCACCTACGGCACGGTCAAGGGCATGTTGCCGCGTGACATCGTCGCCACCGGCGCGGAAATCATTCTGGGCAACACCTTCCACCTGTGGCTGCGCCCGGGCACCGAGGTGATCAAGGAGCACGGCGACCTGCACGACTTCATGCAGTGGAAAGGCCCGATCCTCACCGACTCCGGCGGTTTCCAGGTGTTCAGCCTGGGCGCGATGCGCAAGATCAAGGAGGAGGGCGTTACCTTCGCTTCCCCGGTCGACGGCTCGAAAGTGTTCATGGGCCCCGAGGAATCGATGCAGGTGCAGCGCGATCTCGGTTCCGACATCGTGATGATCTTCGACGAATGCACGCCGTACCCGGCTGACGAAGACGTTGCTCGCGTTTCGATGGAGCTGTCGCTGCGTTGGGCCCAGCGCTCGAAAAACGCGCATGGCGACAACACCGCGGCGCTGTTCGGTATCGTTCAGGGCGGCATGCACCAGGATCTGCGCATGCGCTCGCTGGAAGGTCTGGACAAGATCGGCTTCGATGGCCTGGCCATCGGCGGTCTGTCGGTGGGCGAGCCCAAGCACGAGATGATCAAGGTGCTGGATTATCTGCCGGGCATGATGCCCGCTGACAAACCTCGTTACCTTATGGGCGTTGGCAAACCGGAAGATCTGGTTGAGGGTGTGCGCCGCGGTGTGGACATGTTCGATTGCGTGATGCCAACCCGTAATGCCCGCAATGGGCATCTGTTCATTGATACAGGCGTGCTGAAGATCCGTAACGCGTTCCATCGCCATGATGATTCGCCGCTGGATCCGACCTGCGATTGCTATACCTGCCAGAACTTCTCCCGCGCTTATCTGCATCACCTGGACAAGTGCGGCGAAATGCTCGGCAGCATGCTCAATACCATCCATAACTTGCGCCATTATCAGGTGCTGATGGCTGGTTTGCGCGAGGCTATTCAACAGGGTACATTGGCCGCCTTTGTCGATGCCTTCTACGCCAAACGCGGGCTCCCCGTTCCGCCTTTGGACTGAGTTTTCTGACCCCAAGATTCAACATTTGCAACTGGAGTGCTAAATGAGCTTTTTTATCTCTAATGCCATGGCTGACGCGGCTGCACCGGCTGCTGCGCCTATGGGCGGCGGCTTCGAGTGGATTTTCCTGGTCGGTTTCCTGGTCATCTTCTATCTGATGATCTGGCGTCCACAGGCCAAGCGCGCCAAAGAGCAGAAGAACCTGCTGAGCAGCCTTGCGAAGGGCGACGAAGTGGTCACCACCGGCGGCATCGCCGGCAAGATCACCAAAGTGGCCGATGACTTCGTGGTTCTGGAAGTTTCCGACACCGTGGAAATGAAGTTCCAGAAGGGCGCCATCGCCGCCACGCTGCCAAAAGGCACGCTGAAAGCGATCTAAGGTTCCAACTTCTACTCAATCGACGGGGCGCGCAAGGCGCCCCGCGTTCATAACGGGCGGCGTGATGCTGAACAAATATCCTCTGTGGAAATACATTCTGATCCTGGCGGTGCTGGCGATCGGTCTGATTTATTCCGCTCCCAATCTATACCCCGATGACCCGGCCATTCAGATCAGCGGCGCCAGCACGGCTCTGCAGGTCAATCAGGCCGATCTGGATCGCGTCAGCACCGCGCTGCGTGAATCCGGGATCAACGTCAAGGCAGCCTCGCTGGCGGCCAACGGCAAGGGCGGTCTGATCCGTCTGACGAAGGCTGAAGACCAGCTGCCGGCCAAGGACGTTGTGCGCAAGGCATTGGGTGATGACTACGTCGTCGCATTGAACCTGGCACAAACCACCCCGCAATGGCTGCGCAACCTCGGCGCGCACCCGATGAAGCTGGGTCTGGACTTGTCCGGTGGTGTGCACTTCCTGCTGGAAGTGGACATGGACAAAGCCCTCGACGCCCGCCTGAAAGTCTACGAAGGCGACGTCAAGAGCCTGCTGCGCAAAGAAAAACTGCGCTATCGCAGCCTGCCGCAACTGGGCGGCGCCATTCAGTTGGGCTTCAGCGATGCTGACTCCCGCGAACAGGCCCGTGCGCTGATCCGCAAGAACTTCAACGATTTCGACATTGTTCCGGCCGACCTCAACGGTCAACCGGTGCTGCGTCTGGCGATGACCCCGGCCAAGCTGGCGGAAATCCGTGAATACTCCATCAAGCAGAACTTGACCACGGTACGTAACCGCGTCAACGAGCTGGGTGTTGCCGAACCGATCGTTCAGCGTCAGGGCGCCAACCGCATCGTGGTTGAGCTGCCGGGCGTGCAGGACACTGCCGAAGCCAAGCGTATTCTCGGCAAGACGGCCAACCTCGAGTTCCGTCTGGCTGCAGAGCCGGGTGCTTCGAAAGCCACCTCCGAGACCTTCGAGTTCCGTGAAGGCAAGCGTCCTCCTGCGCAGATCGAGCGTGGCCTGATCATCACCGGTGACCAGGTGACCGACGCCAAGGCTGGTTTCGGCGAGCACGGCACGCCTGAAGTGAACATTCGTCTGGACGGTCACGGTGGCGAGCTGATGAGCCGCGCGACCCGTTCGAACGTCGGCCGCAGCATGGCGGTGATCTTCATCGAGCAGCGTCCGGTGACCACTTACACCAAGCAGGTTGTGGACGGCGTCGAGAAAGACGTGCCGGTTCAGACCTTCAAGGAAGAGAAGAAGATCATCAGCCTGGCGACCATTCAGTCGCCGCTGGGTGCGCAGTTCCGTATCACTGGCCTGAACGGCCAGGGCGAATCGTCCGAACTGGCGCTGCTGCTGCGTGCCGGTGGTCTGGCCGCTCCGATGTACTTCGCTGAAGAGCGCACAATCGGCCCGAGCCTGGGTGCTGACAATATCACCAAAGGTATCGATGCGTCGCTGTGGGGCATGCTGTTCGTCTCGCTGTTCATCATCGCCATCTACCGCTTCTTCGGCCTGATCGCCACGGTTGCGCTGGCGGTGAACATGGTGCTGCTGCTGGCCTTGATGTCGCTGCTGGGTGCAACACTGACCCTGCCGGGTATCGCCGGTATCGTGTTGACCATGGGTATGGCGGTCGACGCCAACGTGCTGATCTTCTCGCGGATCCGTGAAGAGATCGCCGCCGGCATGACCGTGCAGCGTGCAATCAACGAAGGCTTCGGCCGGGCATTCACTGCGATTCTCGACGCCAACCTGACCACTCTGCTGGTCGGCGGCATCCTCTTCGCCATGGGCACCGGCCCGGTGAAGGGCTTCGCAGTGACCATGTCCCTCGGGATCTTTACCTCGATGTTCACGGCCATCATGGTGACCCGCGCAATGGTCAACCTGATCTTCGGCGGACGTGACTTCAAGAAGTTGTGGATTTAAGGGGCTGCCATGTTACGTACAATCAACTTCATGGGCGTTCGCAACTTCGCGTTCGGCGTCACAGTGTTTCTCACGTTGCTGGCTATTTTCAGCGTCTTCCACAAGGGCATGAACTGGGGCCTGGACTTCACCGGCGGTACGCTCATCGAGCTGACCTACGAGCGTCCGGCTGACGTCACCAAAGTGCGTGAGCAGTTGGCGACTTCGGGTTACCACGAAGCCATCGTGCAGAACTTCGGTGCGACCACCGACCTGCTGGTGCGCATGCCGGGTGAAGACCCGCAGCTGGGCCATCAGGTAGCAGACGCGTTGCAGAAAGTCGGCGGCGACAACCCGGCGACGGTCAAGCGCGTCGAGTTCGTCGGCCCGCAGGTCGGTGAAGAACTGCGTGACCAGGGCGGCCTCGGCATGCTCCTGGCGCTCGGTGGCATCCTGATCTACCTGGCTTTCCGCTTTCAGTGGAAATTCGCGGTCGGCGCCATCGTTTCGCTGATCCACGACGTGATCGTGACCATCGGTATCCTGTCGTTTTTCCAGATCACCTTCGACCTGACGGTGCTGGCGGCGGTACTGGCGATCATCGGTTACTCGCTGAACGACACCATTGTGGTATTCGACCGGGTTCGCGAGAACTTCCGTGTGCTGCGCAAGGCTTCGCTGATCGAGAACATCAACATCTCGACCACTCAGACCCTGCTGCGGACCATGGCAACGTCGATCTCCACCTTGCTGGCGATCGCTGCGCTGCTGTTCTTCGGCGGCGACAACCTGTTCGGCTTCTCCATCGCCCTGTTCATCGGTGTGCTGGCGGGTACCTACTCGTCGATCTATATCGCGAACGTGGTGCTGATCTGGCTGAACCTGAGCACCGAGGATCTGATTCCTCCGGCCAACACCGAGAAGGAAGTCGACGACCGTCCATAACGGCCATCCTTTCTCCGGCTGTCAGCCCAGAAAAGGCGCGAGTTGAACTCGCGCCTTTTTTTATGCTCCAAGGCTGGGAGAAGCGCGGGCGCGTCCCGCATGTGATGGTCAGGAGGTTCATGTGAACAAGTCGTTGCTGGTTGGTGCGGTATTGGGTGCTGTCGGTGTGACTGCCGGGGGTGCTGTTGCCACCTACAGCCTGGTTAAAAGCGGCCCTGAGTATGCGCAAGTGCTGGCCGTAGAACCGGTCAAAACACAGATCAAGACTCCACGTGAAGTGTGCAAGGATGTTGCTGTAACCCGCCAGGCGCCGGTCAAGGATCAACACCAGATCCTCGGTACCGCGATTGGTGCGGTAGCGGGTGGTTTGCTGGGTAACCAGATCGGCGGCGGTACCGGCAAGAAGATTGCGACGGTTGCTGGTGCGGTCGGTGGTGGTTATGCCGGTAACAAGGTGCAGGAAGGCATGCAGAACCGTGACACCTACACCACCACCCAGACTCGCTGTAATACGGTGAATGACATCAGCGACAAGGTTGTCGGTTACGACGTGCGTTATTCGCTGGATGGCAAGGAAGGCAAAGTGCGGATGGATCGTGATCCGGGCAACCAGATTCCGGTCGACAAGGAAGGCAAGTTGATTCTGTCGCAGAATCAGCCGGGTCAGTAAGCGCTGACTGTTTAACAAGAAGCACCCTGCGGGGTGCTTTTTTGTGCTCGCAATTTTTGGCCGCGCCGTGCCCCTTTGTGGGAGCGAGCCTGCTCGCGAAAGCATTCTGACAATCAACGTTGATGTCGGTTGAAGCACCGCATTCGCGAGCAGGCTCGCTTCCACATGAAGATTTTGGTGATCTGAAGATCAAGTTACAGGCACAAAAAAAGCACCCCGAAGGGTGCTTTTTCGTTTCGCGGGAAGCTTAGCGCTTCAGCGAAGCCGGCAGGTGCGGCTGGATGGCCGTCAGCACGGCCTTGAAGCATTTGGTGTTGCCGGCAACGATATGGCCTTTTTCAAGGAAGTCGTGACCGCCGGTGAAGTCGCTCACCAAGCCGCCTGCTTCCTGGATCAACAGGGCGCCAGCCGCCATGTCCCACTCGGACAGGCCCGATTCCCAGAACGCGTCGAAGCGACCGGCAGCCACATAGGCCAGGTCCAGGCTGGCGGAACCGGCGCGGCGGATGCCGGCAGTCTGGCCAACCAGGGCGCGGAACATGCCCAGGTAGTTGTCGAGGTTGTCCATCTGGTCGTCACGGAACGGGAAGCCGGTACCCAGCAGGGCGCCTTCGAGGCTGGTGCGACCGCTGACGCGCAGGCGGCGACCATTCAGTTGAGCGCCGCGACCACGGCTGGCGGTGAATTCTTCCTGGCGAACCGGATCCAGAACCACTGCGTGTTCCAGGCGGCCACGGTATTTGCAGGCAATGCTGACCGCAAAGTGAGGAATGCCGCGCAGGAAGTTGGTGGTGCCGTCCAGCGGATCGATGATCCACAGGTACTCTTCGCCTTCGATGCCGTTACCGACGTGCATGCCGGTCTCTTCACCCTGGATCGAGTGATTCGGGTAAGCCTTGCGCAGCGCATCGATGATTTTCTGTTCGGCGGCGCGATCGACCTCGGATACATAATCCTTGGCGTCTTTTTCGTCGACCTTGATGGTATCCAGGCGCTCGATGGAGCGGAAGATCAGTTCACTGGCGCTGCGGGCGGCGCGCAGCGCGATATTCAGCATGGGCTGCATGGATGTGTCACCTAAGGTTGTTAAAGAAAGCCGCGCATTCTATCAGAACTTTTCTTCAGGTGAAGGTTGCTGTTCGCTTTCATAGCTTAACGGTAGGCTGTTCTGTAAGATTTGCACCCCTTTCCTGTGTCCGAGAGCGCCTCCCTTGCTGCAGAACATTCGTGTCGTCCTGGTCAATACCAGCCACCCCGGCAACATCGGCGGGGCCGCGCGCGCCATGAAAAACATGGGTCTGTCGCGGCTGGTGCTGGTCGAACCGCGCCTGTTTCCGCATCACGAAGCCGATGCCCGTGCTTCCGGTGCCGGGGATATTCTTGAAAACGCACAAGTCGTCGCCACCTTGGAAGATGCGCTGGTCGGCTGCAATCTGGTGCTCGGCACCAGCGCCCGAGACCGGCGCATTCCCTGGCCGCTGCTCGATCCCCGCGAATGCGGGAGCAAAGTGGTCGAGGAGGCCGGGCAGGGCGCGGAGATCGCGCTGGTGTTCGGTCGTGAGGACTCCGGCCTGACCAACGAAGAGTTGCAGCGATGTCACTTTCACGTGCACATCCCCTCCGATCCTGAGTTCAGTTCGTTGAACCTCGGGGCGGCGGTGCAGGTGTTGAGCTATGAAGTGCGCATGGCCTGGCTGGCCGCTCAAGGGCAGCCGACCAAGATCGAGAAAGAAGAAGTGGCCTCGGTGAAAAGTGCCGAGCTCGCGACGATGGATGAGCTGGAGCGCTTTTATGAGCATCTGGAGCAGACGCTGGTCGCCATCGAGTTTCTTGATCCGGAAAAGCCGCGGCACTTGATGGCGCGCCTGCGCCGGTTGTACGGACGCAGCTCGGTCAGCCGGGCGGAAATGAATATTTTGCGTGGCATCCTCACGGAAACCCAGAAAGCGGCCCGTGGTGAGCTTCTTAAGCGGAAGGACTGAATGATGTTTGAGCGTTTGCGTGAAGATATCCAGAGCGTATTCCATCGAGACCCGGCGGCGCGTAACGCTTTTGAAGTCCTGACCTGCTATCCCGGCATGCATGCGATCTGGATTCATCGGCTGGCCGGGATGCTGTGGCGCCACGAGCTGAAATGGCTGGCGCGACTGGTGTCGAACTTCGGGCGCTGGTTGACCGGAATCGAGATTCATCCGGGGGCCAAGGTCGGCCGGCGCTTCTTTATTGATCACGGCATGGGCATCGTCATCGGTGAAACCGCCGAGATCGGCGATGACGTGACCATTTATCAGGGCGTGACCCTCGGTGGCACCAGCTGGAACAAGGGCAAGCGCCACCCGACGCTGGGTGACGGCGTTGTCGTGGGCGCCGGCGCCAAAGTGCTCGGGCCGTTTACGGTGGGGGCGGGTGCCAAAGTCGGCTCCAACGCCGTCGTGACCAAAGAGGTGCCACCCGGTGCCACGGTGGTGGGGATTCCGGGTCGGATCATCGTCAAGTCTGATGAAGAACAGGACGCCAAGCGCAAAGCCATGGCCGAGAAGATCGGTTTCGATGCCTATGGCGTCAGCGAAGACATGCCTGACCCGGTGGCGCGTGCCATCGGTCAGTTGCTCGATCACCTGCAGGCGGTGGACGGGCGGCTGGAGGGGATGTGCGGCGCGCTGAAGGATCTGGGCAGTAATTACTGTGCGAAAGATCTGCCCGAGCTGCGCGAAGAAGACTTCGCCTGCGTCAAAGGCAAAGACGAATCCAAAGCGGGCTGACACGTCTATGCAGGAGCTGCCGAAGGCTGCGATCTTTTGATCTGATTAACAGCAAAATCAAAATATCGCAGCCTTCGGCAGCTCCTGCACAGGCATGCGGCAACCGGTGTGCCATTAAGCCGCAGACCCTGCTATCATGCGCGCGCTCTTTTGCGGGTAAACCCGACTAAAGCACTAGGTCTTATAGTTGACTTAAATGCTCGGGAATTGCATACTCCCGCCCATTCCGAACTCCGTGGTAATTGTCCATGCGACTGACTACAAAAGGCCGATACGCCGTGACCGCCATGCTTGACCTGGCGTTGCACGCGCAGCACGGGCCGGTGTCCCTGGCCGATATTTCCGAGCGCCAAGGCATCTCCCTGTCCTATCTCGAACAGCTTTTCGCCAAGCTGCGCCGCAGTAACCTGGTTTCCAGTGTTCGCGGTCCTGGCGGTGGTTACCAGCTGTCGCGCGACATGCAGGGTATCCAGGTGGCGCAGGTGATCGATGCGGTCAACGAATCGGTTGATGCTACCAAGTGCCAGGGCCAGGGCGATTGCCATTCCGGCGACACCTGCCTGACCCATCACCTGTGGTGCGACCTGAGCCTGCAGATTCACGAATTTCTAAGTGGTATCAGCTTGGCTGATCTTGTAACTCGCCGTGAGGTGCAAGAAGTAGCCCAGCGTCAGGACCAGCGCCGTTGCAACAGCAAGGCGCCACGCCTGGACAAGATTGAAGCGTCCGCCGTCGAATGACAGCCGAAGAGCTAGCGGAACGCCAGCCCTGATTTAGGAGATAGTCCATGAAATTGCCGATTTACCTTGATTACTCTGCGACCACCCCGGTCGACCCGCGCGTTGCGCAAAAGATGAGTGAGTGCCTGCTGGTCGACGGAAACTTCGGTAACCCGGCGTCCCGTTCCCACGTGTTCGGCTGGAAAGCTGAAGAGTCCGTCGAAAACGCCCGTCGTCAGGTGGCCGATCTGGTCAATGCCGACCCGCGTGAAATCGTCTGGACCTCTGGCGCTACCGAGTCCGACAACCTGGCTATCAAGGGTGCGGCACATTTCTACGCTTCCAAAGGCAAGCACCTGATCACCAGCAAGATCGAGCACAAGGCTGTCCTCGACACCATGCGCCAACTGGAGCGTGAAGGTTTCGAAGTCACCTACCTCGAGCCGACCGAAGACGGCCTGATCACTCCGGCGATGATCGAAGCGGCACTGCGCGAGGACACCATTCTGGTGTCGGTGATGCATGTGAACAACGAAATCGGCACCATCAACGACATCGCTGCCATTGGCGAACTGCTTCGTTCGAAGGGCGTCCTGTTCCACGTCGACGCGGCTCAGTCCACCGGCAAGGTCGAGATCGACCTGCAGAAGCTGAAAGTCGACATGATGTCGTTCTCCGCCCACAAAACCTACGGCCCTAAAGGCATCGGCGCGCTGTACGTCAGCCGCAAGCCGCGTGTGCGCATCGAAGCGACCATGCACGGCGGTGGTCACGAGCGTGGCATGCGTTCCGGTACCCTGGCGACGCACCAGATCGTCGGCATGGGTGAAGCGTTCCGTGTAGCCAAGGAAGACATGGCTGCCGAAAACGTGCGCATCAAAGCCCTGAGCGACCGCTTCTACAAGCAGGTCGAGCATCTGGAAGAGCTGTACGTCAACGGCAGCCTGACCGCCCGCGTTCCGCACAACCTGAACCTGAGCTTCAACTACGTTGAAGGCGAGTCGCTGATCATGGCGCTCAAGGATCTGGCGGTATCGTCCGGTTCGGCCTGCACCTCGGCGTCCCTGGAGCCTTCGTATGTTCTGCGCGCCCTCGGCCGCAACGACGAACTGGCACACAGCTCGATCCGTTTCACCTTCGGCCGTTTCACCACCGAAGAAGAAATCGACTACGCCGCGCAGAAGGTCTGCGAGGCCGTTACCAAGCTGCGCGCCCTGTCGCCGCTGTGGGATATGTACAAAGACGGTGTCGACATTTCGAAAATCGAGTGGGCGGCACACTGATTTCAAGTCGCCGCGAACCGACCCTGCGACCCAAGGTTGCAGGGTTTAAAGAGCGACTCTCTGATGAGTGAGGATTAAGCACCATGGCTTACAGTGAAAAGGTCATCGACCACTACGAAAACCCGCGCAACGTCGGCAAGATGAACGCGGAAGATCCGGATGTCGGCACCGGCATGGTCGGCGCTCCGGCGTGCGGCGACGTGATGCGTCTGCAGATCAAGGTCAACGATCAGGGCGTTATCGAAGACGCCAAGTTCAAGACCTACGGCTGCGGTTCGGCAATCGCTTCCAGCTCCCTGGCCACCGAGTGGATGAAGGGCAAGACCCTGGACGAAGCCGAGACCATCAAGAACACGCAGCTGGCCGAAGAACTGGCCCTGCCGCCAGTGAAAATCCACTGCTCGGTACTCGCTGAAGACGCTATCAAAGCGGCTGTTCGCGACTACAAGCAGAAGAAAGGCTTGATCTAAGCATTGCGCGACGAGTAAGGAGTCAACGATGGCTATCAGCATGACAAAAGCGGCTGCTCTACACGTGCGACGCTCCCTCAATGGGCGCGGCAAAGGTGAAGGGATTCGTCTGGGTGTTCGCACCACAGGCTGTTCCGGCCTTGCCTACGTGCTGGAGTTTGTCGACGAGGTGGTTGCCGAGGATCAGGTGTTCGAAAGTCACGGCGAGAAAGTGATCATCGACCCGAAAAGCCTGGCTTACCTGGACGGCACCGAGCTCGATTTCGTCAAGGAAGGGTTGAACGAAGGCTTCAAGTTCAACAACCCCAACGTCCGCGGTGAATGTGGCTGCGGCGAAAGCTTCAACATCTGAGGCTTGTCGTGGGTATTCCTTGTCATTTCGCTTTATTCGAGCTGCAACCGAGCTTCCGCCTGGATCTCGAGCAGTTGGCCACGCGCTATCGTGAGTTGGCGCGCGGTGTTCATCCTGACCGCTTTGCCGACGCTTCCGAGCGCGAGCAGCGGTCGGCGCTCGAGCAGTCTGCGCGGCTCAACGATGCCTACCAGACGCTCAAGAGTCCTGCCCAGCGCGCACGCTACCTGCTGACCATCAGCGGGCATGAAGTGCCGATGGAAGTCACGGTGCATGATCCCGAGTTTCTCTTGCAGCAGATGCAGTGGCGCGAAGAGCTCGAAGACCTCCAGGACAGCGCCGACCTCGACGGTGTCGCGGTATTCAAGCGTCGCTTGAAAGTCGCTCAGGAACAGTTGAACGAAAGCTTCGCAGCTTGTTGGGACGATGCAGCGCAGCGCGAGCAGGCCGAACGCCTGATGCGGCGCATGCAGTTCCTCGACAAGCTCACCTACGAAGTGCGCCAGTTAGAAGAGCGCCTCGACGATTAACCCAGTGCCGCTCCGGTCGCACGCCTGATATACAGATAAGTCCTGATCACGATGGCCCTACTGCAGATCGCCGAACCCGGCCAAAGTCCTCAACCGCACCAGCGTCGTCTGGCTGTGGGGATCGACTTGGGCACTACCAATTCGCTGGTCGCTGCGTTGCGCAGTGGTCTTTCCGAACCACTGGCCGACGCTGACGGGCAGGTCATCCTGCCGTCCGCCGTGCGTTATCACGCCGACCGCGTCGAGGTTGGCGAGTCGGCCAAGCTGGCCGCGTCCTCCGATCCCTTGAACACTGTACTGTCGGTCAAGCGCCTGATGGGCCGTGGTCTGTCCGACGTCAAGCAATTGGGCGAGCAACTGCCGTACCGCTTTGTCGGTGGCGAATCGCACATGCCGTTCATCGACACCGTGCAAGGCCCGAAAAGCCCGGTCGAAGTCTCCGCCGACATCCTCAAGGTGCTGCGTCAGCGTGCTGAAGCGACCCTGGGTGGCGAACTGGTCGGTGCGGTGATTACTGTTCCGGCGTATTTCGATGATGCTCAGCGTCAGGCCACCAAGGATGCGGCGAAACTCGCCGGTCTGAACGTGCTGCGCCTGCTCAACGAGCCGACTGCTGCCGCAGTGGCGTATGGTCTGGATCAACACGCCGAAGGTCTGGTCGCAATCTATGACCTGGGCGGCGGCACCTTCGATATTTCGATTCTGCGTCTGACTGGCGGCGTATTCGAAGTGCTGGCCACCGGCGGCGACAGCGCGCTGGGCGGCGATGACTTCGATCACGCGATTGCTGGCTGGATCATCGAGAGCGCCGGCTTGTCCGCCGATCTCGACCCGGGTGCGCAACGCAATCTGCTGCAAACCGCCTGCGCGGCCAAAGAGGCCCTGACCGATGCGCCCAACGTCGAAGTCGCCTACGGTGACTGGAAAGCGCAGCTGACCCGCGAAGCCTTCGATGCGCTGATCGAGCCAATGGTTGCCCGCAGCCTGAAAGCCTGCCGCCGCGCCGTGCGTGATTCCGGTGTCGAACTGGAAGACGTGCATGCCGTGGTCATGGTCGGCGGTTCGACCCGTGTGCCGCGTGTTCGCGAGGCGGTTGCCGAAGCCTTCGGTCGTCAGCCATTGACCGAAATCGACCCGGATCAAGTGGTGGCCATCGGGGCCGCGATCCAGGCGGATACGCTGGCTGGCAACAAGCGCGATGGCGGCGAACTGCTGCTGCTCGACGTGATTCCACTGTCCCTGGGGCTGGAAACCATGGGCGGGCTGATGGAGAAGGTGATTCCGCGCAACACCACCATTCCGGTGGCCCGCGCGCAGGATTTCACCACGTATAAAGATGGTCAGTCGGCCATGGCGATCCATGTGCTGCAGGGTGAGCGCGAGCTGATCAGCGACTGCCGCTCCCTGGCGCGCTTCGAACTGCGCGGCATTCCGGCGATGGTGGCTGGCGCGGCGAAGATTCGCGTGACCTTCCAGGTCGATGCCGACGGTCTGCTCAGCGTGTCTGCCCGTGAACTGGGTTCGGGCGTTGAGGCGAGCATTCAGGTCAAGCCGTCCTACGGCCTGACCGACGGTGAAATCGCCAAGATGCTCAAGGACTCGTTCCAGCACGCCAACGACGACAAGGTCGCCCGTGTCCTGCGCGAGCAGCAAGTTGATGCCCAGCGTCTGATCGAGGCGGTGCAGGGCGCTCTGGAGGCCGATGGCGAGCGCTTGCTCGACGCCGAAGAGCGCATGGTCATCGAGTTGCAGATGCAGGAACTGGCCGAACTGATGAAAGGCACCGATGGTTACGCCATCGAGCAACAGACCAAGCGTCTGTCGCAAGTGACCGATGCTTTTGCTGCCCGCCGCATGGATCTGACGGTGAAAGCCGCTCTGTCGGGGCGCAACCTGAATGAAATCGAGGATATCTGATGCCGCAGGTCATTTTTCTGCCCCACGAGAAGTTCTGCCCTGAAGGGATGGTCGTCGAGGCCGAGCCTGGCACTTCGATTCTCGAGCTGGCTCACGAACACCACATCGAGATGGAAAGTGCCTGCGGCGGCGTTTGCGCCTGCACCACTTGCCACTGCATCATTCGCGAGGGTTTCGACTCGCTGGAAGAGGCCGACGAACTGGAAGAAGACTTCCTTGATCGTGCCTGGGGTCTGGAAGCGCAATCGCGCCTGGCCTGTCAGGCGATCGTCGGTGAAGAAGATCTCACCGTCGAGATTCCAAAATATTCGCTTAACCATGCGGCCGAAGCGCCGCACTGACTGGTAAGACTGTCATGAGCTACGGTTGGAATGATGTTCAACGTATTGCAGAAGAGCTGGCCGAGGCCCACGAGGGGCTCGATCCGTATTCTGTAGGTTTTGTCCGTCTGCAGCAGATGATTCTTGAGCTGCCGGATTTCGACAGCACTTCTGGCCGGGTCGGCGAGAAGGTGCTCGAGGCGGTTCAGGAGCTCTGGGCCGCAGAATTGGACTGATCCTCCCCGCAGGTTAGGCAATACCCAAGAACCCGCGTATAATTCGCGGGTTTAATTTTTCGCAAATTACTGTTTCTGGAGTTACACCATGGCTGTTCAACGTACTTTCTCCATCATCAAGCCTGACGCCGTTGCTAAAGGCGCTGCCGGCGAAATCGTTACCCGTTTCGAAAAGGCTGGTCTGAAAGTGGTTGCTTCGAAAATGAAGCAGCTGTCCAAAGCCGAAGCTGAAGGCTTCTACGCTGAGCACAAAGAGCGCGGTTTCTTCGGTGACCTGGTTGCTTTCATGATCTCCGGTCCAGTGGTTGTTCAGGTTCTGGAAGGCGAAAACGCTATCGCTCGCAACCGTGAGCTGATGGGCGCTACCAACCCTAAAGAAGCTGCTGCCGGCACCATCCGTGCTGACTTCGCCGAGTCGATCGACGCCAACGCCGTTCACGGTTCGGACTCCGAAGCCGCTGCTGCTCGCGAAATCTCGTACTTCTTCGCAGCTACTGAAGTAACCACTCGCTAAGCATTGCTTAAAGAGTGAAGGTGAATCCATGACGACATCGACTGTGAAAACTAACCTGCTGGGTCTGACCCAGCCGGAAATGGAAAAATTCTTCGACTCAATCGGGGAGAAGCGTTTCCGTGCCGGTCAGGTAATGAAATGGATTCACCACTTTGGCGTCGATGATTTCGACGCCATGACGAACGTCAGCAAGGCCTTGCGCGAAAAACTCAAGGCTGTTGCTGAGGTCCGTGGTCCCGAAGTGGTCAGCGAGGACATTTCCAGCGACGGCACCCGCAAGTGGGTGGTGCGCGTGGCGTCCGGCAGCTGTGTCGAGACCGTGTACATTCCCCAGGGCAAACGCGGCACTCTGTGCGTTTCGTCCCAGGCAGGCTGTGCCCTGGACTGCAGTTTCTGCTCCACCGGCAAGCAAGGCTTCAACAGCAACCTCACCGCCGCCGAAGTCATCGGTCAGGTGTGGATTGCCAATAAATCCTTCGGCAGTGTTCCGGCTACCATCGACCGCGCCATCACCAACGTGGTGATGATGGGCATGGGCGAACCGCTGCTGAACTTCGACAACGTCGTGGCCGCCATGCATCTGATGATGGATGACCTGGGCTACGGGATCTCCAAGCGCCGCGTAACCCTGTCCACCTCGGGCGTGGTGCCGATGATCGATGAGCTGGCCAAGCACATCGACGTCTCCCTGGCGTTGTCCCTGCACGCACCGAATGACGCATTGCGTAACCAATTGGTGCCGATCAACAAGAAATATCCGCTTAAGATGCTGCTCGAGTCGTGCCAGCGCTACATGTCCGCCCTGGGCGAGAAACGTGTGCTGACCATCGAGTACACCTTGCTCAAGGACGTCAACGACAAGCTTGAGCACGCGGTGGAAATGATCGAGTTGCTCAAAGACATTCCGTGCAAGATCAACCTGATTCCGTTCAACCCGTTCCCGCATTCCGGTTACGAGCGGCCGAGCAATAATGCCATTCGTCGGTTCCAGGATCAGTTGCATCAGGCCGGCTTTAACGTCACTGTCCGCACCACCCGTGGTGAAGACATCGACGCCGCATGTGGTCAATTGGTAGGGCAGGTGCTGGATCGCACCCGTCGCAGCGAACGTTACATCGCCGTGCGCGAGTTGAGCGCCGACAGCGATCTGGCACAGAACGCCGCGAACACTAACTAAGAGAGGATCTCTATGTCCCTGCGCTTTGCGCTGCTGTTGCTGATGGCCAGCCTGTGTGCTGGTTGTGTCCTGTCGGGTGACTACAACCCGATGAAGACCAGCAAGGGCCGCGACGAAGCGCGTGCCGCCTACGTGCAGCTGGGACTGGGATACTTGCAGCAAGGGATGACCGAGCGCGCCAAGGTGCCGCTGAAGAAGGCGCTGGAGCTGGACGGCTCCGATGCTGATGCCAATGCTGCCCTCGGACTGGTGTTCCAGGCCGAAATGGAGCCGAAACTGGCCGATGAGCATTTCCGCAAAGCCCTGTCCTCGCGTCCCGCCGATGCACGCATCCTCAATAACTACGGCAGTTTTCTCTACGAAGAACAGCGTTACAAGGAAGCCTACGAGCGTTTTGAGCAGGCAGCCGCCGATACCCTGTATCCTGAGCGTTCGCGGGTGTTCGAGAACCTCGGCATGACCGCCTCGAAGCTCGGGCAGCGGGATCTGGCACAACAGCAACTGGAAAAAGCCCTGCGGCTGAACCGTCAACAACCGCGCGCTTTGCTGGAAATGGCTGAGTTGTCCTTCGAAGACAGGCATTATGTGCCCGCGCGTGACTATTACGACCGTTTCAGCCTGCTAACCGAGCAAAATGCACGTAGTCTATTGCTCGGCGTTCGGCTGGCAAAAGTGTTTGAAGATCGCGACAAGGCCGCCAGTTACGGCCTGCAATTAAAACGACTCTATCCCGGTACGCCGGAATATCAGCAATACCTGTCGGAGCAATGATGAAAGCGGCGCATCCCGAAGTTGTAGCAGCGACTCGCGTTAATCCCGGTGAGACCTTGCGCCAGGCACGCGAAAGCAATGGCTGGTCGCTGGCCGAAGTGGCCCTCAAGCTCAACCTCACCGTGACTTCCCTGAGCAATCTTGAGGCTGGCGCTTTCGACAAGCTGCCGGGGCATACTTTCGCTCGCGGTTACATTCGCGCTTATGCCAAATTGCTCGGCATGGACCAGACCGTTCTGGTCCAGCAGTTCGACCAGTCCACTGGCACCGACTCACAAGGCAGCAATGTGCATGCATTGGGTCGTATTGAAGAGCCGGTGCGGGTGTCCCACACCATTTTGCGGATCGTCAGCCTGCTGTTGCTGATTGCGGTCATCGGCGGCGGTTTCGTCTGGTGGCAGGATCAGACCTCGCTGCGCACCAAGGATTTGACCAGCCTCGCCCCGGAGCACGTTGAAGTCGAAGGCGCCGACGGCACCACGCAGATTCACCCGATCGACGAGCCGGAAGACCAGGCCGTGGCCGAAGGTCAGTCCGAGGGCGCGACCGCTCTGGCGCTGCCACAGTCGGAAACCACCGCTGAATCGACCGGTGCCGAGCCTGCCGCTCCGGCCGCGGCACCAGCAGCACCGGCCGTAACGCCGGCCGCCCCGGCTCATACTCCGGCTCCGGTGGTTGCCACTCCGGCTACACCTGCACCGAACGTTCCGGCTGCTCCGGCACCGACCGTGACTGCGCCAGTGGTGGCGGCCACTCCAGCGCCAACCGCAGAAGCGGCTGCTCCGGCGGCCGGCGATGGCCAGGTACAATTGCAGTTCAGCGCCGATTGCTGGGCACAGGTCACCGACGGTCGCGGCAAGGTATTGTTCAGCGGTCTGAAACACAAAGGCGACAGCGTCTCGGTTTCCGGCAAGCCGCCACTGGCGGTACGCCTGGGTGTGGCCCGTGCCGCACAGGTCAGCTACAACGGCCAACCGGTCGATATCGCTCCGTTCACCAGTGGCGAGACTGCTCGCCTGAAGTTGGGTCAATAAGTCATGCACGGCGAATCTCCAATCAAACGTCGCGTTTCGCGCAAGATCTGGGTCGGTAACGTGCCTGTCGGCGGCGATGCGCCCATCGCTGTGCAGAGCATGACCAACAGCGACACCAATGATGTGGCGGCCACCGTTGCCCAGATCAATCGTCTGGAAGCGGCCGGCGTCGATATCGTCCGCGTTTCGGTGCCGGACATGGACGCCGCCGAGGCGTTTGGCAAGATCAAGCAACTGGTCAAGGTGCCGCTGGTTGCCGACATCCACTTCGACTACAAGATCGCGCTGCGCGTCGCCGAACTCGGTGTGGACTGCCTGCGCATCAACCCGGGCAACATCGGTCGTGAAGACCGGGTGCGCGCGGTGGTCGATGCCGCCCGTGACCGCGGGATTCCGATCCGTATCGGCGTCAACGCCGGCTCCCTGGAAAAAGACCTGCAGAAGAAATACGGCGAACCGACTCCGGCTGCACTGGTCGAGTCCGCGCTGCGTCACGTCGAGCACCTCGAACGCCTGAATTTCCAGGACTTCAAGGTCAGTGTGAAAGCCTCCGATGTGTTCATGGCCGTTGAAGCCTACCGTCTGCTGGCCAAGGAAATCGTCCAGCCGCTGCACCTGGGCATCACCGAAGCCGGTGGTTTGCGTTCGGGCACAGTGAAATCCGCCGTGGGCCTAGGTATGCTGCTCGCCGAGGGGATTGGCGATACTATCCGCATCTCGCTGGCGGCCGATCCGGTCGAGGAAGTGAAGGTCGGTTACGACATTCTCAAGTCTTTGCATCTGCGTTCCCGTGGCATCAACTTCATCGCCTGCCCGAGTTGCTCGCGGCAGAACTTCGATGTGGTCAAGACCATGAACGAGCTGGAAGGGCGCCTTGAAGACCTGCTGGTGCCGCTGGATGTCGCGGTGATCGGTTGCGTGGTCAACGGCCCCGGCGAAGCCAAGGAAGCCCATATCGGCTTGACCGGCGGTACGCCAAACCTGATTTACATCGACGGCAAGCCGTCGCAGAAACTGACGAATGACAATCTGGTGGACGAGCTGGAAAAGCTGATCCGCGAGAAAGCGGCCGAGAAGGTCGAAGCTGACGCAGCGGTCATCGCGCGCGGCTGACCTGACTGAAGCGCCGAACGAATTTAAGGATTTAAAGTGAGCAAGTCTCTGCAAGCCATTCGTGGCATGAACGACATCCTGCCCGAACAGACCCCGCTGTGGCGTTATTTCGAGGGTACAGTCGCGCGTCTGCTGGATAACTACGGTTACAAGCAGATCCGCATGCCGATTGTCGAATTCACCGAGCTGTTCAAGCGCTCGATCGGTGAAGTGACCGACATCGTCGAAAAAGAGATGTACACCTTCGAAGATCGCAACGGCGACTCCCTGACCCTGCGTCCGGAAGGCACTGCAGCGTGTGTGCGTGCGGTGCTCGAGCACGGCATCACCGGTGGTGGCCAGGTGCAGAAGCTTTGGTACATCGGCCCGATGTTCCGTCACGAGCGTCCGCAGAAAGGCCGTTATCGCCAGTTCCACCAGATCGGTCTGGAAGTGTTCAACCTCGACGGCCCGGACATCGATGCCGAGCTGATCATCATGACCTGGCGCCTGTGGGGCGAGCTGGGTATCCGTGATGCGGTCAAGCTCGAACTCAACAGCCTGGGGACCAGCGAGTCCCGTGGTCGCTATCGTGAAGCGCTGGTCGAGTACCTCTCGGCGCACCACGATAAGCTCGACGAAGACAGCCAGCGTCGCCTGAAAACCAACCCGCTGCGCGTGCTCGACACCAAAAATGCCGACACTCAGGCGGTATTGGTCGATGCGCCGAAAATGGCCGACTACCTGGACGACGAATCCCGTGCGCACTTCGAAGGTCTGAAGGCGCGTCTGGACGCGGTTGGCATCCCGTACGTGCTCAACCCGAAACTGGTACGCGGCCTCGATTACTACAGCAAAACCGTATTCGAATGGGTCACCGACAAGCTCGGCGCCCAAGGCACTGTCTGCGCGGGCGGTCGTTACGACGGTCTGGTCGAGCAGATGGGCGGCAAGCCGACCGCAGGCGTCGGTTTCGCCATGGGCATCGAGCGTCTGGTGTTGATGCTCGAAACCCTGGAGCAGATCCCGGAAGAAATCTCCCGTCAGGTCGACGTCTACCTCTGCGCCTTTGGCGAGCAGGCCGAACTGGCCGGCCTGGCCCTGGCCGAGCGAGTACGTGACCAGCTTCCAAACCTGCGTCTGCAAGTCAATGCCGGCGCCGGCAGCTTCAAAAGCCAGTTCAAGAAAGCCGACAAGAGCGGTGCGCTGTATGCACTGATCCTGGGTGACGACGAAATGGCCCAGCAAGTGGTAGGTTTCAAACCCCTGCGTGGCCAGGGCGAACAACAAAGCATTGCCTGGGATGCGCTTGCCGCTCACCTGGCCACCTGCGTCGTGCAGGGTTGAAGCTGTCCAAACAGCCGATTTAGCGATTAAGGAGTATTGGGGTGTCGAGTACCGAAGACGAACAGTTGGCGGATTTGAAGGACTGGTGGACACGCAACGGCAAACCTCTGGTCACCGGCGGCCTGTTGGCGCTGGTCATCGTGTTCGGCTGGCAGGCTTTTCACAAGTATCAGAGCAACCAGGCGCAAGGCGCCTCGGTGCTCTATCAGCAACTGCTGGAAACCACGCTGACCCCGGACGGCAAGCCTGACGCTGCCCGCGTTGCGGACCTGGCCGGCAAACTCAACAGCGAATTCGGCGGCACCGCGTACGCACAGTACGGCAGCTTGTTCGTGGCCAAGGTAGCGGTCGACAGCGGCAAGCTGGACGACGCCGCCACCGAACTCAAGGCCATCGTTGCCAAACCGGCCAACCCGGCGCTGGGCGAAATCGCCCGTCAGCGTCTGGCGCAGGTGCTGGGTGCGCAGAACAAGGCTGATGAAGCCCTGAAACTGCTCGACGGCGATGCCGACAAGGCGTTCCTGGCCACTCGCGAAGAACTCAAGGGTGACTTGCTGGTTCAGTTGGGTCGTACCGACGAGGCGAACACCGCGTATCAAAAAGCCAAGGCGGCACTGTCGGATGAAGCGGCAGTCGGTGGCCTTCAAATCAAGCTCGACGACCTGGCCAAAGGGGATGCGTGACGTGATCCGTTGGAAGCATGCAGCATTGCTGGCTCTGGCCATTCTGGCCGCGGGTTGCAGCAGCAACAGCAAAAAAGAACTGCCACCGGCCGAGCTGACCGACTTCAAGGAAGAAGTGGTTCTGCAAAAGCAGTGGAGCCGTTCGATCGGTGACGGTCAGGGTGAAACCTACAACATGCTGGTTCCGGCGATTGATGGTGACACCATCTACGCGGCCGATGTGACCGGCATTGTTATGGCCATGGATCGCGGCAATGGTGACGTGAAGTGGAAAAAGGATCTTGAGCTGCCTGTTTCCGGCGCCGTTGGCGTGGGTTATGGTCTGGTCACGATCGGTACTCTGAAAGGTGAAATCGTTGCCCTCGACGCCATCAACGGCGAAGAGAAGTGGCGCGCCCGGGTTTCCAGCGAAGTCCTCGCGCCGCCGGCCAACAACGGTGACGTTGTCGTGGTGCAGACTCAGGACGATCGTCTGATCGGCCTGGACGCTGCCACTGGCGACCGTCGCTGGACTTACGACAGTACCCCTGCGGTCCTGACCCTGCGCGGCACCAGCGCACCCGTCGTGACCAACCGCCTCGCGGTGGCTGGCCTGTCGACCGGTAAAGTGGTTGCCCTGGACATTTCCAACGGCGTGCCGGTCTGGGAGCAGCGCGTTGCGATTCCAACCGGTCGTTCCGAACTGGAGCGCGTGGTCGACATCGACGGCGGTCTGCTGCTGTCCGGTGAAACCCTTTACGTCGCCAGCTATCAGGGCCGCGTCGCGGCACTCGATCTGCAAAGCGGCCGTCAACTCTGGCAGCGCGATGCATCGAGCTATGCCGGTGTTGCCCAGGGTTTCGGCAACGTTTACGTGAGCCTGTCTTCGGGCACCGTTGAAGGCGTTGACGAGCGTTCGACCACTGCGCTGTGGAGCAACGACTCGCTGGCCCGCCGCCAGCTGTCGGCGCCGGAAGTGTTCTCCAGTTACGTAGCCGTCGGTGACCTGGAAGGTTACCTGCACCTGTTGAGCCAGGTGGACGGTCGTTTTGTGGGTCGTGAGCGTATCGACAGTGACGGCCTGCGTGCCCGTCCGCTGGTGGTGGGCAACACGATCTATGTGTATGGCAACAGCGGCAAACTGGAAGCCCTGACCATCAAGTAACAACTATGCTTGGGGTTAACCCCCAAGCGGCCCCGGATTTCCGGGGCTTGCAGCGCTAACCGGCGTTGCCCCGAGCACCAGCCGCTGCCTCGCAGCGGCTTTTGTATTTTCTGAAATAACGAAGTGGAGAGCCGCATGGTTCCCGTAATCGCCCTGGTGGGCCGACCGAACGTCGGCAAATCCACCTTGTTCAACCGCCTGACCAGGACTCGCGACGCCATCGTCGGCGACTTGTCCGGTCTGACCCGTGATCGCCAGTACGGTGAGGCCAAGTGGCAAGGGCGTTCCTACATTCTGATCGACACCGGCGGTATCTCCGGTGACGAACATGGTATGGACGAAAAAATGGCCGAGCAGTCGCTGCTGGCCATTGAAGAAGCGGATGTTGTGCTGTTCCTGGTAGATGCCAAGGCCGGTTTTACCGCTGCCGACCAGATGATCGCCGAACACTTGCGCAAGCGTAACAAGCGCTCCCACGTGGTCGCCAACAAGGTCGACAACATCGACCCGGAAATGGCCCGAGCTGAATTCGCCCCGCTGGGCATGGGCCACGCGATCCCGATCGCCGGTGCTCATGGCCGTGGTATCACTCAACTGCTGGAAGCGGCACTGAGCGATTTCCCGCGTGATGAAGACGAGCCGCAGGAAGGCGAAGAAGAAGAGATCGTCGCCGAAGGCGAGGAAGCCAAGCGCATTCCTGGCCCGAGCGAAAAAGACGGGATCAAGATCGCCATCATTGGCCGTCCGAACGTCGGCAAGTCGACGCTGGTCAACCGCATGCTCGGTGAAGACCGGGTCATCGTCTATGACCAGCCCGGCACCACCCGCGACAGTATCTACATTCCGTTCGAGCGTAACGACGAGAAGTACACGCTGATCGACACCGCCGGTGTGCGCAAGCGCGGCAAGATCCACGAAGAAGTCGAAAAATTCTCCGTGGTCAAAACCCTGCAGGCGATCAAAGACGCCAACGTGGTGATCTTCGTGATGGACGCCCGCGAAGGTGTGGTCGATCACGACCTCAACCTGCTGGGCTTTGCCCTTGAAGCCGGTCGTGCGCTGGTGATCGCGATCAACAAATGGGACGGCATGACCCCGAGCGAGCGCGACTTCGTCAAGGTCGAGCTGCAACGTCGTCTGTTCTTCGTCGACTTCGCCGACATCCACTTCATTTCGGCATTGCACGGTACAGGCGTGGGCAACCTCTACGCCTCGGTGCAGAACTCGTTCAAGTCCGCGGTGACCCGCTGGCCGACCAGCCGCCTGACGCAGATTCTCGAAGACGCGGTCAGCGAGCACCAGCCGCCGATGGTCAACAGCCGCCGGATCAAGCTGCGTTACGCTCACCTGGGTGGCGCGAACCCGCCGATCATCGTGATCCACGGTAACCAGATCGAGAAAGTGCCGAAGTCGTATGTGCGCTATCTGGAGAACACTTACCGCCGTGTGCTGAAGCTGGTCGGTACGCCGATCCGCATCGAGTTCAAGGGCGGCGAGAACCCGTACGAAGGCAACAAGAACACGCTGACCGACCGTCAGGTCAACAAGAAGCGCCGCTTGATGTCGCACAACAAGAAAGCCAGCAAGAAACGTCGCGACAAGAAGTGATCAATTTGATTGTTCCCACAATTTCGTGGGAATGCTCAACCGCTTCTGTAGGCGCTGGCGAAGCCTGCGATCTTTTGACTTTGCTTTGAAGGCAAGATCAAAAGATCGCAGCCTGCGGCAGCTCCTACAGGTCCGGCGATAAAGAGGGTGCTCAGTTGAGCGCCCTTTTTTTATGGGCGCCGGATGGGCTATTCTCGGGCTCTCCCGCGCCGCCGTCAGAGCCGGGTGTAGAGCAGGGAACCCCTCGATGATCACCAGTAAGTTGCCGAACGTCGGCATCACTATTTTCACGCAGATGTCTCAGCTCGCGGCGCAGACCGGAGCGATCAACTTGTCCCAGGGGTTCCCTGACTTCGACGGCCCGCAATCCCTGCGTGACGCGGTCGGTCGGCATATCGCCAGCGGCCACAACCAGTATTCACCGATGACCGGCCTGCCGGCGCTGCGCGAGCAGATCGCGGCGAAGATCGCGCGCAGTTACGGCGTGAAAGTCGATGCCGACAGCGAAGTGACCGTCACGCCGGGCGCAACCCAGGCGATCTTCTGTGCGATTCAGGCGGTTATCCACAGCGGCGACGAAGTCATCGTGTTCGACCCGTGCTACGACAGCTACGAACCGGCGACGCAGTTGGCGGGTGGTCGTTGCGTGCATGTGCAACTGAACCCGACCGACTTTTCCATCGATTTCGACAAGCTCGCCGCGGCCCTCAGCCCGCGCACGAAAATGATCGTCATCAATACCCCGCACAACCCGAGCGGAGCGCTGATCAGCCGTGCCGAACTGGATCAACTGGCAGCGTTGATCCGTGGGCGCGACATCTACCTGATCAGCGATGAAGTCTACGAACACCTGGTGTTCGACGGCGTGCCGCATGTCAGCGTGTTGGCCCACGAAGAGCTGTATCAGCGTGCGTTTGTGGTCAGTTCGTTTGGCAAGACCTACCACGTCACCGGCTGGAAAACCGGCTACGTGGTTGCGCCCCCGGGGCTGACCGCCGAGCTGCGCAAGGTGCACCAGTACGTCAGTTTCTGCGGCGTGACACCGCTGCAATACGCCCTGGCCGATTACATGGCCGAGCACCCGGAACACGTTGAAGAGCTGCCGGGTTTCTATCAGGCCAAGCGCGACCTGTTTTGCGATCTGCTGGCGCCGTCGCGTTTCACCTTCACCCGCGTTACCGGCACGTATTTCCAGCTGGTCGACTACTCGCAGATTCGCCCTGATTTGAACGACGTCGACATGGCGATCTGGATGACCCGCGAACATGGCGTGGCGAGCATTCCGGTGTCGGTGTTCTATCAGGATCCACCGCAAGGCCAGCGTCTGGTGCGCCTGTGCTTTGCCAAACGCGAGGAGACGCTGCGCGAGGCAGCGGCAAAACTATGCGTGATCTGAGTGCGTTGCCCGATCTCAATCTGGCGCTGATCCAGACCAGCCTCGCCTGGCATGACCGTCAGGCCAACCTTGAGCACTTCGACGTGCTGCTGGAGCAGGCCCGAGGCGCCGACCTGATCATCCTGCCGGAGATGTTCACCACCGGTTTCTCCATGGCGTCGGAGACCCTCGCCGAAGCCGAGCATGGCCCGACCCGCAAATGGATGAAGGCGCAGGCCGCGAAGCTCAATGCAGTGATCACCGGCAGCGTGATCATTCAGGCGGCGGATGGCAGCCATCGCAATCGCCTGCTGTGGGCACGCCCGGACGGCGAAGTCTGGCATTACGACAAGCGCCACCTGTTCCGTATGGCGGGTGAGCACAATCACTACACGCCCGGCGAGCGTCAGGTGCAGTTCGAACTCAAGGGCTGGCGGATTCGGCCGCTGATTTGCTACGACCTGCGTTTCCCGGTGTGGAGTCGCGATGCGCAGGACACCGATCTGCTGCTGTACACCGCCAATTGGCCGGGCGCACGGCGTCTGCACTGGAACCGCTTGCTGCCGGCGCGGGCGATTGAAAACCTGTGCTACGTGGCGGCGGTGAACCGGATCGGCACCGACGGCAAGGGCTTTGCCTATACCGGCGACAGTCAGGTGCTGGATTTCCAGGGCGAGACCTTGCTGGCGGCGGGGGAGGCAGACGGCGTGTTCAAAGCGGTGCTGGAAGCGGCACCACTGGCGGCGTATCGCGAGCGCTTTCCGGCGAATCTGGATGCGGATAGCTTCGAGTTCACCTGAAAAACCAAAGATCGCAGCCTGCGGCAGCTCCTACATCGGGACGGCGTACATCCTGTAGGAGCTGCCGAAGGCTGCGATCTTTTGATCTAAACAAAAAGGCCCCAGAGTTCACACTCCGGGGCCTTTTGCATGTCAGCGAAGGCTTAAGCTGCTTTCGCCTCAGGCTGGCTCAGCGAGCGGTTCAGGGCACTGAACAGCGCCTTGAAGCTGGCGGTGGTGATGTTTTCATCGATACCCACGCCGTGCACCGCACGTTCACCGTTCACGCGCAGCTCGATGTAAGCCGCTGCCTTGGCGTTGGTACCCGCGCCGATGGCGTGTTCGTTGTAGTCCATGATTTCCACCGGGATCGGCAGACCGGCCACCAGGGCTTCCAGCGCACCGTTGCCCTTGCCGCGCCAGTGCAGGTTGGTTTCGCCCTGACCCTTGCTCGCCACTTCCACTTCAACGGCACTGTTACCGTTTTCTTCCTGCAGGCGATGGCTGACCAGCGCGTAAGGCGTGTTGGCTTGCAGGTATTCGCTGATCAACAGCGAGTGGATCTGCTTGGCCGTCATCTCCAGGCCGAGGCGGTCGGTTTCACGCTGCACCACCTGGCTGAACTCGATCTGCATGCGACGTGGCAGGCTGATGCCGTATTCCTGCTCCAGCAAGTAGGCGATGCCGCCCTTGCCCGACTGGCTGTTGACGCGGATCACCGCTTCGTAGCTGCGACCGATGTCGGCCGGGTCGATCGGCAGGTACGGCACTTCCCACAGGGTATCCGGTTTCTGCTGGGCGAAGCCCTTGCGGATCGCGTCCTGGTGCGAGCCGGAGAATGCGGTGTGGACCAGGTCGCCGACGTACGGGTGACGCGGGTGCACCTGAATCTGGTTGCACTCTTCGACGACTTTGCGCACGCCGTCGATGTCGGAGAAGTCCAGCTCAGGGTCAACGCCCTGGGTGTACATGTTCAGTGCGACAGTAACGAGGTCGACGTTACCGGTGCGCTCGCCGTTGCCGAACAGGCAGCCTTCGACGCGATCCGCACCGGCCATCAGGCCCAGCTCGGTGGCGGCGACGCCGGTGCCACGGTCGTTGTGGGTGTGCAGGCTGATGATCACGCTGTCACGACGGTTGATGTTGCGGCCGAACCATTCGATCTGGTCGGCGTAGACGTTCGGCGTCGCGCATTCAACGGTGGCTGGCAGGTTGAGGATCATCTTGTGCTCAGGCGTCGGGTTCCAGACCTCGATCACCGCGTCACAGACTTCCTTGGCAAACTCCAGCTCGGTGGCGCTGAAGGTTTCCGGCGAGTATTCGAAGGTCCACTCGGTGTCCGGCTGCATCGCCGCGTATTTGACGAACAGCTTGGCGGCGTTCACTGCGATGGCCTTGATGCCGTCCTTGTCCTGGTTGAAGACGATGCGACGGAAAGACGGCGAGGTGGCGTTGTACAGGTGAACGATGGCCTTCTTCGCCCCGCGCAGGGATTCGAAGGTGCGCTCGATCAAGTCTTCACGGCCCTGGGTCAGCACCTGAATGGTGGTGTCGTCCGGGATGTGGCCTTCTTCGATCAGGGTACGCACGAAGTCGAAGTCGGTTTGCGAAGCGGCCGGGAACGAGGCTTCGATTTCCTTCACGCCGACCTGCACGAGGGTTTTCCAGAAGCGCAGCTTTTTCACCGCGTCCATTGGCTCGATCAGCGACTGGTTGCCGTCACGCAGGTCGGAGCTGCACCAGATCGGCGCGGCGTCGATGGTCTTCGACGGCCAGGTGCGGTCCGGCAAGTTGATGACGGGAAACGCGCGGTATTTCGAAGACGGGTCTTTGAGCATGCTCATCGGGAAATTCCTTATTGTCTGGGCCGAAAAGAGGCGGCCTGCCGGTGGAACGAATGTTCGGGAAAACGCTTGGGACGAGGCGCAGCGATTCAGCCCGGCAGTCGTGCGCTGACGAGGCACAGACTGCGGTGCTGGCGAAGCTGAATAAGGGTGTGAGAGGTTTTCATGCCTTCAACCCTAACCGCGAGGGGAGAGGATGGCAAGCAGTCGAAAAAAATTGAGAGGAATACTCGAAATACTGGATTTTGCAGAATTTTATTGCTTGTAAGTCGGCGTTTCTTGTTGATGTTTGCGTGAGGTTAGATTGGGGCGCAATTGATGTTGGTTGGGTTTCTTCAATATTTTCGGATTGGATAGACCGCATTCGCGGGCAAGCCCGCTCCCACAGTGTCCGTGTCGTACACGAACATTATCTACACCCGAGAAACCTGTGGGAGCAGGCTTGCCCGCGAAGAGGCCATTGGCCTCAATACATAATTCAGGGCTGGAATGCACCAATGAAAATCGCCGGATCCACCCGCGCATCGTTCAGGCTGATGTTCCAGTGCATGTGCGGCCCGGTCGCTCGCCCGGTCGAACCGACCTTGCCAACCACTGCACCACGGGCCAGTTGATCGCCGACCTTCACATCGATTTTCGACATGTGGCAGAACATGCTGATAAAGCCCTGCCCGTGATCGACAAACACCGTGTTGCCGTTGAAGAAGTAGTTGCCGGTCAGGATCACCTTGCCCGCCGCCGGGGTCTTGATCGGCGTGCCTGCCGGCACCGCAAAGTCGAGGCCCGCATGCGGGTTGCGCTCTTCGCCATTGAAGAAGCGGCGCACGCCGAACTTGCTCGACAGCGGCCCGTTGACCGGTTTGTCCAGCAACAGGTTGCTCGGGGTGTTCGGGCTGAAACTGCGGTAAGCCTTGATCTGCTCGGCCAGCTCACCCTCGATGCGCTTGAGGTTGGCCGGATTCGGATTGACCTGCTGAGTGTTCTTCAGGGTGATGTGCTGTTCCGGGTATTTCTTGTTGCCGACCGTAAACGGCAGATTGCGCCCGCCACTGCTGATCTGCTGGCTGCCGGGTTTGACCGTCAGCGGCACGCCGACAATCGCCAGCCAGTTGTTCTGTTCTTTCACCACCAGCACCGGTTTGCCTTGATAGGTGGCTTTCGGCGCCTGCGCGGCGCTGCCCAGATCAACCACCGCCACGCCGCCCGGCACCGGTTTGTTCAGCAGGCGGGTGATGTAGCTGTCAGCGTGGGCGTTGAAGGCGGTCAGGCACAGCAGCAATAACGGAGCGAAAAAACGCGGCATGGATCAGTCCAGTAAAGAGAGGGTGACAGGCGTCAGGTGATTGTCCTCGACGCGCACTTGCAGTTCGCCTTCGCCCAGTCTGGCTTTCAGACGCTGGCCGGTGTGGGTTTGCGCGGCGTTGCGAATCGCGTGGCCGCGTTCATCCAGCAGAATGCTGTAGCCACGGCCCAGAGTCGCCAGCGGACTGACCACGTGCAGCGTCTGCATCTGACTGTGCAGTTGCAGGCGACGGTTTTTCAGACCTTCGCGCATGGCTCGCGGCAGGCGTTCGGCGAGGCTGTCGAGGCGCTGGCGCAGCATTGCCAGTTGGCGTCCCGGGTGTTGCCCGGCGAGGCGGGTTTCCAGACGGATCAGGCGTTCGCGGCGAGTATTGAGCTGGCGCTCGAAGGCGCGGCGCATGCGCATGTCCAGGTCATCCAGGCGTTGCGCTTGCTGACGCAGACGTTCGCCGGGATGACGCAAGCGACGGGCCATGCCTTCAAGGCGCAGACGATCGCGCATCAAACGGTCGCGCATGCGCATCACCAGGCGTCGGTGCAGGCTTTCCACCTGACGGATCAGGTGACTCGAATCCGGGGCCAGCAGCTCGGCGGCAGCGGAGGGCGTTGGAGCGCGCACGTCGGCCACGAAGTCACTGATCGACACGTCGGTTTCATGCCCGACGGCGCTGACAATCGGCGTCACGCAGGCATCGACCGCGCGGGCCACGGCTTCTTCGTTGAAGCACCAGAGGTCTTCCAGCGAACCGCCGCCACGGGCGAGGATCAGCGCGTCGAAACCACGGGCATCGGCCAGTTTCAGCGCGCGGACGATTTGCGCGGTGGCTTCGCGGCCCTGCACGGCAGTCGGGATCAACGTCAGTTGCACCTGCGGCGCCCGGCGGCGGAATACGCTGATGATGTCGCGAATCACCGCGCCGGTCGGCGAACTGATGATGCCGATGCGTTGCGGATGAGCCGGCAGCGGCACTTTGCGTTCAGCACTGAACAGGCCTTCGGCGCTGAGCTTTTCCTTCAGCGCATCGAAGGCCAGGCGCAGCGCGCCGTCACCGGCCGGCTCCACGGTGTCGAGAATCAGCTGATAGTCGCCACGGCCTTCGAACAGCGAGACCTTGCCGCGCACCTTCACGGCCAAACCGTCCTTCAGTGCCTGACGCACCCGCGCCGCGTTATTGCGAAACAGCGCGCAACGCACCTGCGCACCGCTGTCCTTGAGGGTGAAGTACACGTGGCCGGACGCCGGGCGGGCAAGGTTGGAGATTTCGCCTTCGACCCAAATGTTGCTGAACACGTCTTCGAGCAACACCCGCGCGCGGCCGTTGAGCTGGCTGACGGTCAGGACTTCACGGTCCAGGCCAAGTCTTGCAAAGGGATCTTTAATCATGGGCCGCAGTTTAAAGCTAATTTCCGACGCAATACACGAATCCCTGTAGGAGCTGCCGAAGGCTGCGATCTTTTGATCTTTTTTGGAGGGCAAGATCGAAAGATCGCAGCCTCGTTTCACTCGTCAGCTCCTACAGGGGATTTGTGAAGGTCTGGATGAAGCGTTGGACCAGCGGCGCAGGGTTCTGGCGATAGGCGAGGGCGACGGTGCTTTGGCAATCGGGATCGCTCAGCGGCAGAAATCGTACGCCGCCGGGGGCGATGTCCTGCATTGATTCGGGTAGCAGGGCGATGCCGAATCCAGCCTGGATCAACTGCAACTGCGTCGTCTTGCGTGACATCACCCGCGCCGCTTTGGGAAAAAAGCCCTGACGCATGCACAGGTCGGCACATAGATAACTGAGTCCGCCACGTTGCGGATGCGGGATCGAGATAAACGGCTCGTCTTTCAGTTGCGCCAGTTCGACAGCGGGTGAGTCAGCCAATCGATGTTCATTCGGTACCGCCAATAGCAGGCGTTCGGTGAATAAAGACAGCATGTGAATGCCCTCACGCTGACGCAACACCGGCAAGCGCAACAAACCAATGTCCAGACGTCCTTCAGCGAGTTCCTCAAGTTGCGCCTCGGATGACAGCTTGCCGATGTCCAGCGACACGCCATTCTGCTGATCGAGATAAGTGCTGATCCGACGTAATAAATGTCCGCTGATCGACACGGTGCTGGAATGACTCAAACGCAGCGTGCCCAATTGTCCGTTACCGACTTCGGTTGCCATTGCGCTGGCTTTGCTCAGCTCATTGAGCAGGTTTCTCGCCCGTGGCAGAAACGCCTCGCCCGCCGCGGTGAGTCTTGGCTGACGCGCGGTGCGTTCGAACAGCGGCGTTTGCAGGCGGCTTTCCATGTCCTTGATTTGCCGGCTCAGCGCCGATTGCGCAACGAACAAGCGTTCAGCCGCTGCACTGAAGCTGCCACAGTCGGCGATTTCCACGAAGTAGCGCAGTTGACGGGTTGAAAGCACCAGGTATGCCTTTTCGAGATGGGTGAGCGACTTTGATCATATTAGTCGCAAGGCTCGGCGCTGGCTAAAGTCATCTCAGGCTTATAAAGGAAGTGGATAGATGAGTGTGGTTGGGTTGTTGAGCGAATGGACATGGGGCACAGGCGGCTGGGTGGTGATCGGTTTGGGGATCGCGCTGGCCTATATCGTGTTCGGGATTGCCGGGTTCGGTACGGCGCTGGTCGCGGGGCCGATTCTGATTCTGTTCATGCCGTTGTCGAAAATCGTGCCGCTGCTGGTGCTGCTGGATTTTGTCGCGGCGTTCGGCAATCTGCTGCCCTCGCGCCGGGACGTGGCCAAGCCCGAATTGTTGCGGCTGCTGCCGTGCATGGCGGTGGGGTGCACGTTGGGGGTGATTTTCCTGCTCAACCTCAAATCCGATCTGTTGTTGCTGTTGATGGGGTTGTTCATCAGCACTTATGCGGTTTACAGCCTGTGGGTGAAAACCCGGCCGACGCAGTTGTCTGCCGCATGGGCGTTGCCGATGGGCACGGTAGGCGGCCTGTTTGGTGCGCTGTTTGGCAGTGGCGGCTTTCTATATGCGATCTATCTCAACAGCCGCCTGCCCAAGGACGCAGCGCGGGCCACGCAAAGTGCGCTGATCAGTTGCAGCACTGTGGTGCGTTTGAGCCTGTTTGCCCTCGCCGGGGTGTATGCCGAACTACCCTTGTTGATGTTGGCGGTCTGTCTGTTGCCGGCCATGGCGCTGGGCCTGTGGATCGGGCGGCGCTTGACCATGCGCTTGTCGCGTGAAGCGTTTGTACGATTGGTGACCTGGCTGGTGCTGGCCAGCGGGATTGCGTTGATCGGGCGCTATTTCAGTACTTGACCGGATTTCGTCAGGGATTAAGCTGCCGGCCTTTAGGGCCCCTTCGCAGGCAAGCCCGCTCCCACAGGTTTCTCGAGCGCACAGAGGATTTGTGATCGACAGAGAACCCTGTGGGAGCGGGCTTGCCCGCGAAGGCGTCAGAAGCCATACCGCAGGACTTTCCATGAATTCGCAAAGCATCATCGTCCCGAAAATCTCCACCCTGCCGGTTCACGAACCCCGGGCCCGGGCGATTCTGCGCTGGCTGGTACGCAAGAATATTGTCAAGGAAGAGCTGAGCACCTGCGGACGCACCGGCAATCGCATGGCGTACGCGATTGCCGACGGCGCACGTGCGGTGGTGCTGCACCCCGAGGCATTGCCTTTTGGCGAGCCGATCAATGGTCTGGAGATCATCGTCAAACGCTGCATCTACACGCCGGCCAAAGGCTTTCTCGAGGAGGCCGGTTGCGCCGAATGCCGCCGCGAAGTCGGCGAAGCGCTGTTCGAAAGCCTCGAAGACTGGTTTCCAGGCCGCACCGACAACTTCACCTGCCCGGAATGCGGGCATGAAGACGACATCAACGGCTTTCTGTACTTGCAGGAATGCGCGTTTTCCAACCTGGGGTTCATCTTCAATAACTGGCTGGAAGCGGGGTTCAAGCAGAGCTTTATCGATGAGTTCGCCGATTGGCTCGATCAACCTGTCAGTTGGGTAAAAGTCGAACTTTGAACGTGCAGGAGCTGCCGCAGGCTGCGATCTTTTGACGTTGTTTTTTACAGCCAAGATCAAAAGATCGCAGCCTGCGGCAGCTCCTACAGAAAACAGCAGGCCCCGTACATCAATTAAGCTGAGTTTTACATTGAACAGCAGGGGGTGTCTGACTATAATGGCGCGCTTCCATTTTCCCGCTCGGGAGCCCCCGCGATGCTGCGTATCAGCCAAGAAGCTCTGACATTCGACGACATTCTCCTAGTGCCCGGTTATTCCGAGGTGCTTCCTAACGAAGTCAGTCTCAAGACCCGCCTTACCCGTGGCATCGAGCTGAATATTCCTCTGGTTTCTGCCGCCATGGACACCGTCACTGAAGCCCGTCTGGCAATCGCCATGGCTCAGGAAGGTGGTATCGGTATCATCCACAAGAACATGACCATCGAGCAGCAAGCTGCCGAAGTGCGCAAGGTCAAGAAGTTCGAAGCCGGCGTCGTGAAAGATCCGATCACCATCGAGGCTGATGCCACGGTGCGTGACCTGTTCGAACTGACCCGTCTGCACAACATTTCCGGCGTTCCGGTGCTGCACGATGGCGACCTGGTCGGCATCGTCACTTCCCGTGACGTACGCTTCGAAACCCGTCTGGAAGCCACCGTCCGCGAAGTGATGACGCCTAAAGAGCGTCTGGTCACCGTGCGTGAAGGCGCCGACAAGAACGAAGTCCGCGAGCTGCTGCACAAGCACCGCCTGGAAAAAGTCCTGATCGTCGATGACAAGTTTGCCCTCAAAGGCATGATGACCGTCAAAGACATCGAAAAAGCCAAGGCTTACCCGCTGGCCAGCAAGGACGATCAAGGTCGTCTGCGCGTGGGCGCTGCCGTCGGTACCGGTAAAGACACCGGTGACCGCGTTGCTGCGCTGGTCAACGCCGGTGTGGACGTGGTGGTAGTCGACACCGCGCACGGTCACTCCAAGGGCGTGATCGACCGCGTTCGCTGGGTCAAAGAGAATTTCCCCGAAGTGCAGGTGATCGGCGGCAACATCGCCACCGGCGCAGCCGCCAAGGCCCTGGCCGAAGCGGGCGCCGATGCGGTCAAGGTCGGTATCGGCCCTGGCTCGATCTGCACCACCCGTATCGTCGCCGGTGTCGGCGTACCGCAAATCAGTGCCATCGCCAACGTCGCCGCTGCCCTTGAAGGCACAGGCGTGCCGTTGATCGCCGACGGCGGCATCCGCTTCTCTGGTGACCTGTCCAAGGCCATCGTCGCTGGTGCGTCCTGCGTGATGATGGGTTCGATGTTTGCCGGTACTGAAGAAGCGCCGGGCGAGATCGAACTGTTCCAGGGCCGTTCGTACAAGGCGTATCGCGGCATGGGTTCGCTGGGCGCCATGTCCCAGGCGCAAGGTTCTTCCGACCGTTACTTCCAGGACTCCTCGGCAGGCGCCGAGAAGCTCGTTCCGGAAGGGATCGAAGGCCGCGTGCCGTACAAAGGTACCCTGACGGCGATCATCCACCAGTTGATGGGCGGTCTGCGTTCCTCGATGGGTTACACCGGCAGCGCCAACATCGAAGAAATGCGCACCAAGCCTGAGTTTGTGCGGATCACCGGTGCCGGCATGGCCGAATCCCACGTTCACGACGTGCAGATCACCAAAGAAGCGCCAAACTACCGCGTAGGTTGAGGCTTCAAGCAAATCATCAAGCAACCGGGGCTGTTTTATTCAGCCCCGAGTTGTTTCTGAATCACGACTGTTTCTGAATTACTTAAGACGAGACTGAATCATGGCCCTCGACATTCACGCTCACCGCATCCTGATCCTCGACTTCGGTTCGCAATACACCCAACTGATCGCCCGCCGCGTGCGCGAGATCGGCGTGTACTGCGAGCTGCACCCGTTCGACATGGACGAAGATGCGATCCGCGAATTCGCGCCTAAAGGCGTCATCCTCGCCGGCGGCCCCGAGTCCGTACACGAAGCCAACAGCCCGCGCTGCCCACAGGCGGTGTTTGACCTGGGCGTGCCGGTCTTCGGTATCTGCTACGGCATGCAGACCATGGCCGAGCAACTGGGCGGCAAGGTTGAAGGTTCCGAACTGCGTGAGTTCGGTTACGCCCGCGTTGACGTGGTCGGCAAGAGCCGCCTGCTCGACGGCATCGAAGACCACATCGACGCCGACGGCCTGTTCGGCCTTGACGTGTGGATGAGCCACGGTGACAAGGTCACCAAGATGCCGGAAGACTTCCACATCCTGGCCAGCACCCCGAGCTGCCCGATCGCTGGCATGTTCAACGACGAGCGCGCTTACTACGGCGTGCAGTTCCACCCGGAAGTGACCCACACCAAGCAGGGCGGCCGTATCCTGTCGCGCTTCGTGCTCGATATCTGCGGCTGTGAAGCCCTGTGGACGCCGTCGAAGATCGCTGAAGACGCCATCGCCAACATCCGCGCACAAGTCGGCACCGACAACGTGCTGCTGGGCCTGTCCGGCGGTGTTGACTCCTCGGTAGTTGCGGCGCTGCTGCACAAAGCCATCGGCGACCAGTTGACCTGCGTGTTCGTCGACAACGGCCTGCTGCGTCTGCACGAAGGCGAGCAAGTGATGGCCATGTTCGCCGAGAACATGGGCGTCAAGGTGATCCGCGCCAACGCTGAAGAGCAGTTCCTCAGCAACCTGGCCGGCGAATCCGATCCAGAGAAGAAGCGCAAGATCATCGGCCGTACCTTCATCGACGTGTTCGATGCCGAATCCTGCAAGCTGGACAACATCAAGTACCTGGCGCAGGGCACCATCTACCCGGACGTGATCGAGTCGGCTGGCGCGAAAAGCGGCAAGGCGCACGTGATCAAGTCGCACCACAACGTGGGCGGCCTGCCGGAAGAGATGAACCTGAAACTGGTCGAGCCACTGCGCGAACTGTTCAAGGACGAAGTCCGTCGTCTGGGCCTGGAACTGGGCCTGCCGTACGACATGGTCTACCGTCACCCGTTCCCGGGCCCGGGGCTGGGCGTACGCATCCTCGGTGAAGTGAAGAAGGAATACGCCGATCTGCTGCGTCGTGCCGACCACATCTTCATCGAAGAACTGCGCAAGGCCGACTGGTACCACAAGGTCAGCCAGGCCTTCGTGGTGTTCCAGCCAGTGAAATCGGTTGGCGTGGTCGGCGATGGCCGTCGTTACGCCTGGGTCGTGGCCCTGCGTGCCGTGGAAACCATCGACTTCATGACCGCACGTTGGGCACACCTGCCTTACGAACTGCTGGAAACCGTCTCCGGCCGCATCATCAATGAAATCGAAGGCATTTCGCGCGTTACCTACGACGTGTCGAGCAAGCCGCCGGCGACGATTGAGTGGGAATGATCCTGCGGGTCGTTTCGTGGTGAACAAAAAAGGCGCTTAGGCGCCTTTTTTGTTGGGTGAGTGACTAGCGCGTTTATTGGAAATCCAAATTTTCGTCGTATTGATGCACGCTGCAAATTTTTAGGATGTTTTTCCGTGCGTCTGTCAGGTCTTTAAACGCATTTGCTCGCCTTTTATAACTCGAGTTGTTAGAGCGCATAGAAAGTGTGATATCTAACTTTCTTAATGTTTGGTTCAGGTGCTCATAGTTGTCTTTATCTGCGCGCACAAAAAATGTTGCAGTTTGTATTGTTGTGGCGTTTTTCGAAGTTCCGCTCGATTCCAGAAACTTTCGTGCGTAATTGATTGAGTTTAGTAGCGAGTTGAGGCGAAGCTCCATTGGACCAGGCCAATTGTTCGTGGCTGCTACCATCTTCGATATTTCTGTTTCCAATTTGTAGAGGTCGTCGAGAGGAAGGTCGCGATTGAATGGTCGGCGGGTGAACAGTGATCTGCCTATTATCATGTGATAGCAAGCTATAATTAAGTATGCTGTTAAAACTGTAAAAAATAAAAAATATAAGACCAGCCACTCGGTTTTTATCATGTTGTTTTCTTTGTTTTCAAAAAGGCTTGCGGGATTCCTTGCTTGTGCTGGCGCGCTTTGATCGTGTGGTTCAACCAACTCTTGTCCAGGAGCGCTTGTATTGGCGTTGGGCTGTTGTATTGGTTCAGATTGGAGGGCGGATATTGCTGAATGCACTTTATCGGTAGTCGTGCCTTCTTTTTGCGACTCAGGTTGCTTTAGCATCCAAATCGCTAAACAAGAAGCGACTAGGAGGAGGAATACACCGACCGCAAACCAAGAGCTTTTGTAGGTCGTCGAGCGTTTAGCAGCAACGTAAATAAAATACGCTCCTCCTGCGGCTGTCAATATCGATACCAACATGAATATGGCCAGCAGTACAGGATGATGAGTGGTTAATTTTGTTTTGAATAAGTCTTTGAAACTTAAACTAAAACTTTCAGGTGCGTTTGCTGAAGTTGTCTCGGGAAGCGGTGCCTCTGTAGAAAGGGACTGAGGAGACACTGTCGGAGATGATCCCGGATGGAAACTTTGTGAGGTATGAACGTAGGTACCTTGAGGCATATTAATGGTGATAACCGGGGAACACACATGCGTAATGATTTGCATCTCAGGCTCGGCGGCAGATTCTCGTTTTGGCGCGGGCTTGGAGGTTGGCTTCTTTTTCTGAGGTGGAACAGGGCATGTGTTTTTTTTATCGGGCGACCCGATCATGTCGGAATTGACGAATGTGCCATCGCCGCCAAACGAGTCAGTATTTGAATAGTCTTGAGGCGTCACCGGTGCACTTGTGCTCAGTTCGAAACTAAACTCATCAGCCGTCGCAGCGGCGTCGAACAGCAATGGGCTACCAAGGATCGCCAGTGTGGCGATCACTATCAATTGACTGACTTTCAAGACGTCCCTCTCTTTTCATTCGTCAGAACGCGCGATTCACGCGATCAATATCCATTAACCCACGGTGACTGGCACGGTTAAGCATCTTGGCACGCAGGTCGCGCAGTCTAACCTTGTTGCATACGATTTTCATGAAGGAAGTGGCACCATAGTGGCACCTTGAGCGCGCTTTGGTGCAATGCCGGCCGTGCGACAACACTTCACTTAATCTTTCTCAATTGCAGGTGTATCGTATTCGCCCTTTACGGGTCTGCGGGCCCGCCGCAGATACGTGAGGTAGTTGAGTTCATGTCCTTTACCCGTCGCCAAATCCTCGGTGGCCTGGCCGGTCTTGTTGTCGTTGGTGTCGGAGCGGGAGGCGCGTCGCGTTACTGGCTGGGCAAGATGGCCGACGCCGAGGCGGGGCATGACTATGAGCTGATCGCGGCGCCGCTGGACGTTGAGCTGGTGCCGGGGCACAAGACTGAGGCGTGGGCGTTCGGCCCGTCGGCGCCGGGCACCGAGTTGCGCGTGCGTCAGGGCGAGTGGCTGCGGGTGCGTTTCATCAACCACCTGCCGGTGGCGACCACCATTCACTGGCACGGCATCCGTTTGCCGCTGGAGATGGACGGTGTGCCGTACGTCTCGCAATTGCCGGTGCTGCCCGGTGAATACTTCGATTACAAATTCCGCGTGCCGGATGCCGGCAGCTACTGGTATCACCCGCATGTCAGCAGCAGCGAAGAGCTGGGGCGCGGGCTGGTCGGGCCGTTGATCGTCGAAGAGCGCGAGCCGACCGGTTTCAAGTACGAAAAAACCCTGAGCCTGAAGAACTGGCACATCGACGAGCAAGGCAATTTCGTCGAATTCAGCATCCCCCGGGAAGCGGCGCGTGGCGGTACGGCGGGACGCTTGTCGACCATCAACGGCGTGCCAACGCCGGTGATCGAGTTGCCGGCCGGGCAGATCACCCGGGTGCGCTTGCTCAACCTCGACAACACCCTGACGTATCGCATCAACATTCCCGGCGTCGAAGCGCAGATCTATGCGCTGGATGGCAACCCGATCGAGCCGCGGCCGCTGGGCAAGGAATACTGGCTGGGGCCGGGCATGCGTATCTGCCTGGCGATCAAGGCGCCGCCGGCCGGTGAAGAATTGTCGCTGCGCAACGGCCCGGTTCGCCTCGGAACTTTACGTTCGGTGGCCAACAATGACGCGCCGACCGACTGGCCGAAGACACTTCCGGCCAACCCGGTGGCCGAGCCGGATCTGGCGAATGCCGAGAAACTCAACTTCAATTTCGAATGGGTCGGTTCGGTGTCGGTGAATGTCGACAACGGCAAGCCGCCGAGCCTGTGGCAGATCAACGGCAAGGCCTGGGACATCACGGACAAGACCTGCGCCGAACGGCCGATTGCCAGCCTGAAGCTGGGCCAGAGTTACATCTTCGAACTGAAGAACATGACCCAGTATCAGCACCCGATTCACCTGCACGGCATGAGCTTCAAGGTGATTGCGTCGAACCGGCACAAAATCACTCCGTACTTCACCGACACTTATCTGCTGGGCAAGAACGAGCGTGCGCAAGTGGCGCTGGTGGCGGATAACCCGGGGGTGTGGATGTTCCATTGCCACGTGATCGACCACATGGAAACCGGCCTGATGGCCGCCATCGAGGTGAAGTGATGCGTCAGATTCGCCCCGCCGCGATCATCGACCGCAGCCGTGACCGCGATTTCATGCGCGAAGCCCTGGAACTCGCCGCCCAAGGCGCCGCCCTCGGCGAAGTGCCGGTGGGTGCGGTGCTGGTGCAGGACGGTGAAATCATCGGTCGTGGCTACAACTGCCCGATCACCACCAGCGACCCGAGTGCCCACGCGGAAATGGTCGCGATCCGCGCCGCCGCCCAGGCCGTCAGCAACTATCGCCTGCCGGGCAGCACGCTGTACGTGACGCTGGAACCGTGCAGCATGTGCGCCGGGTTGATCGTGCATTCGCGGGTTGCTCGTGTGGTGTATGGCGCACTGGAGCCCAAGGCCGGGATTGTGCAGAGTCAGGGGCAGTTCTTCACCCAGGGCTTTTTGAATCACCGGGTGCTGTATGAAGGCGGGGTGCTGGCGGAGGAGTGTGGGGCGGTGTTGACCGAATTCTTCAGGGCGCGGCGGGCAAAACCCGCTGACTGAAGAACAACATCAAACCCTGTGGGAGCTGGCTTGCCAGCGATGGCGTCGGCACATCAAGCATTGATGTCGACTGATCCACCGTTATCGCTGGCAAGCCAGCTCCCACAATTTTTTGCAGTGTCTGGAAGGGATCGTTACTTCTTCGCGACAATCACCGCCCGCATCGGTGCCGGCAAGCCTTCGATGGTCTTGCTGTGATCCTCGGGATCGAGGAAGTCGCTCAGCGACTGGTACTTCATCCACTCTGTGCCGCGCTGTTCTTCAACCGTCGTGGTGCTGACGTCCACGCAGCGAATGTCGGTGAAGCCTGCCCGGCGCAGCCACAACTCCAGCGCCGGCACCGACGGCAGGAACCACACGTTGCGCATCTGTGCGTAGCGATCTTCCGGCACCAGCACCTGATGCTTGTCGCCTTCAACCACCAGCGTTTCCAGCACCAGTTCACCGCCCTTGACCAGGCAATCCTTCAGCGCCAGCAAATGCTCGATCGGCGAACGACGGTGGTAGAACACGCCCATGGAAAACACCGTGTCGAAGCCTTCCAGGTTCGGCGGCAGGTCTTCGAACGGAAACGGCAGGTGCCAGGCATTCGGTTCCGACAAGTAGCGTTGCACGGCCTGGAACTGGCAGAAGAACAACCAGTTCGGGTCGACGCCGATCACGCTGTCGGCGCCGGCGCCAAGCATGCGCCACATGTAATAGCCGTTGCCGCAACCGACGTCGAGGATGCGTTTGCCTTTCAGGTCCAGATGCGGGGCGACCCGCGACCACTTCCAGTCCGAGCGCCATTCGGTGTCGACGTGCACGCCGAACAGATCGAACGGCCCCTTGCGCCACGGCGACAGGCCCATCAGCGCGGTGCGCATCTGCGCGCGGGTTTCGTCGTCGCAGTCAGTGTCGAGTTTCAGGCCGTTGAGCAGATCGACTTCAGTCGGCTCAAGTTTCGGCAACGCGTCCAGCGCACTCTGCCAGCGCTCCAGATCGCCGTGACCTTTCTCCATTTTCTTGTCGAGTTGCACTTGCAGGGTGTTGGCCCAATCGGCCAGAGGTGTGCCGGCCAAACGGCGGGCGAGAGGGGACAGATCAATCATGGCAAGGCAATCAACGAGGCAAAGTTAAGACACTGGAACCACGGCACGACTTTCGAGAACCCGGCGGCCAGCAGGCGTTCGCGGTGTTCTTCGAGGCTGTCGGGCTTCATGACGTTTTCGATGGCGCTGCGCTTCTGGGCAATTTCCAGTTCGCTGTAGCCGTTGGCACGTTTGAACGCGACATGCAGGTCGGTCAGCAGCGCGTGTTCTTCGGCATCGTTGAAGCGCAGTTTTTCCGACAGAATCAACGCGCCGCCGGGCAGCAGCGATTGACGGATGCGCGACAGCAACGCGGTACGCTGCTCGGGCGCAATGAATTGAAGGGTGAAGTTCAGCGCCACCACCGAAGCCGGTTTGAATTCGAGGGCGAGAATGTCGCCTTCGATCACCTCGACCGGCAGCAATTCCTGGAACATCGAATCCTGACCATTGAGGTATTCGCGGCAACGCTCGACCATCGCTGCCGAGTTATCCACCGCGATCACCCGGCAACCGTCGGTGCGCACGTGACGGCGCAGCGCTTGAGTGACGGCGCCGAGCGAAGCGCCGAGGTCGTAAAGCACGCTGTTCGGTTGGGCGAATTGCGCCGCGAGCACGCCGAGGTTTTCGACGATGGTCGGGTAACCCGGCACCGAGCGCTTGATCATGTCCGGGAACACCCGCACCACGTCCTCGTTGAAGGCGAAGTCAGGCACCTGGGCCATCGGCTGGGCGAAAATGCGATCGGGTTCTTTGCTCACGGCGGTTCCGGCGGTGTCGATGAAAAGGCCGGCATTTTAGCCAAAGTGGCGCTGGGATGCTTGGGTTGTCCGACGTGGCGAGGGGATTTATCCCCGATGGGCTGCGAAGCAGCCCCAAAACCTGTGGCTGCGGTCTGTCTGACATAACTCAATGACACTTTCGGGGCCGCTGCGCAGCCCATCGGGGATAAATCCCCTCACTACAAAATTAGCGGTGTTTCACGGAAAACGCCGAAGCGGCGATCCCCCACTGCCCCAGCCAGTAACTGAGGATGATCACGTACGGCGCCGCGTGGAATGGCGATACGAAACGATCAATACCAATCACACTGTCCGAAAACACGAACGCCAGCGCACCCGCCGCCGCCAGCAGTGCCGAGCGCTTGGGCACGTCGGTGCCGAGGCGGGCGAGGGCGCGCCAGAGCATGGCGCTGATCGCGGTGCCATAGACGACCACCGGCACCAGCAATGGCCCAAGACCGCTGGAAATCAGCATCCCCAGCAGCACTGCGCCCACGCCGAGCGCCAGCACCAGTGGCAGCAGCGCCAGCCGTTTGCAATCGCTGAGGTAAGCCTTGAGGTACGCCAGATGCGCCACCAGAAACGCACCCAGGCCAAACACAAACAGATCCCCCGGCCACGCCAGCAACACGTCACCGAGCACAGAAAGAATCAGCCCGAGACTGATCCAGCGCCGATAGTCGCTGGGTGGCGCATCGTGCAGCCAGCCGAGCAGCGCCAGCACCGGCAACGGTTTGACCAACAGGCACAGCAGCGCCGCATGGGTGCTGACGCCGTAGAGAAATGTCGCCGCGCCCATCAGCGCCAGAATCAGCCAGCCCACGATCAGTTCACCGAAATCGCGCAGTCGAAGGTTTCTGCCGGTTCAACTTCTGGTTCCCAAGGTTGCTGCGAGGTCAGGCGCAGGCGTCCGGTGCCGGTGGCGAAGGCCTGAAAGCGCCAGGTGGAGAATCCGCCCGCGCCGACCATCCCCGAGTCTTTCGGACTGCTGTAGACCTCGGGGCTGAGCGCGCGCAGCACACCACCGGCCGAGTCCTGAATCGCCCAACGGTAACCGGTGGTGGGATTGCTCGGCAGCATCACAGTCAGGTGTTGTCCGTTGGTGAGACGCACGGGGCATTCGCTCTGTTTTTCCACGGTCACGTTCTGTTTCGGTTGCGTGGCGCAGGCCGCCAGCAGAGAAAGGGCGAGGGGGATAAACAGGCGAGTGGGGGACATAGGCTCAGTGGCTCCGGCGTTGACGACGAACGGCGAGCATAACTGAAGATGAGACAAAGTGTGACAGTCGGGCAGTCCAGTGTTATCAGAACTGACGCCATCGCTGGCAAGCCAGCTCCCACAGGGATTGTGGTGAACACAGGATTTGTGAACACCTCGAACACTGTGGGAGCTGGCTTGCCAGCGATAGCGTCAGTTCAGGCGCTAAAGCTCTGTCAGAACAGCACTTTCGCCACATCTGCAAAGCGCTTGGCGAAGTGCACGGTAAGCCCTTCCTTCAGATAATCCGGCAATTCCTCGAAGTTGCCCCGGTTCGGCTCCGGCAGGATCAGTTCGAAGATCTTCTGCCGCCGCGCCGCGATGACCTTTTCACGCACCCCGCCAATCGGCAGCACATGCCCGGTGAGCGTCAGTTCACCGGTCATCGCCACGCCTTTTTTCGGCGGCTGATTGCGGGCAAGCGAGAGCAGGGCGCTGGCCATGGTCACGCCAGCGCTCGGGCCGTCCTTTGGTGTGGCGCCTTCCGGCACATGCAGGTGGACGAAGGCTTCGTCGAAGAATTTCGGATCGCCGCCGAACGACTTCAGGTGCGAGCTGACGTAGCTGTAGGCGATTTCCGCCGACTCTTTCATTACATCGCCCAATTGCCCGGTGAGTTTGAAACCGCGATTGAGCGTGTGAATGCGTGTGGCTTCGATCGGCAGGGTGGCGCCGCCCATGCTGGTCCAGGCCAGACCGGTGATCACACCGGTGCCGGACAGCACTTGTTCGTTGCGGAACACGGGATGACCCAGCGAGGCTTCGAGGTCTTTCGGCCCGAGCTTGATCACCGCTTTCGGGTCCTCAATCAGCTTCATCACCGCTTTGCGTACCAGTTTGCCCATCTGTTTTTCCAGTTGGCGCACCCCGGCCTCCCGGGCGTAACCGTCGATCAAGGCTTTGAGCGCGCTGTCGCTGATGCTCAGGCTGCCTTTGGACACGCCGGCCTTTTCCAGCAGCTTCGGCCACAGGTGGCGCTTGGCGATGGCGACTTTTTCTTCGGTGATGTAGCCCGACAGGCGAATCACTTCCATGCGGTCCAGCAACGGCCCGGGGATCGAATCCAGGGTGTTGGCGGTGCACACGAACAGGACTTTCGACAGGTCCATGCGCAGGTCAAGGTAGTGGTCGAGGAATTCGACGTTCTGTTCCGGGTCGAGGGTTTCCAGCAGCGCCGAGGCCGGGTCGCCCTGGTAGCTCTGGCCCATCTTGTCGATCTCGTCGAGCATGATCACCGGGTTCATCACTTCGACGTCTTTCAGCGCCTGCACCAGTTTGCCCGGCTGCGCGCCGATGTAGGTGCGGCGGTGGCCCTTGATCTCGGCTTCGTCACGCATGCCGCCGAGGCTGAAGCGGTAGAACGGTCGGCCGAGGGATTCGGCGATGGATTTGCCGACGCTGGTTTTACCCACGCCCGGCGGGCCGACCAGCAGCACGATCGAGCCACTGATTTCGCCCTTGTACGCACCGACGGCGAGGAATTCGAGGATGCGGTCCTTGATGTCGTCGAGGCCGGCGTGGTGTTTATCGAGCACCTTGCGCGCGTGTTTGAGGTCGAGTTTGTCCTCGCCGTACGCGCCCCACGGCACCGACGTTGCCCAGTCGAGGTAGTTGCGGGTGACCGCGTATTCCGGCGATCCGGTTTCGAGGATCGACAGTTTGTTCATTTCTTCTTCAAGGCGCTTTTGCACCTGCGCCGGCAGGACTTTGCCTTCCAGGCGTTGTTCGAACTGTTCAAGGTCGGCGCTGCGGTCGTCCTTGGTCAGGCCGAGTTCCTGCTGGATCACCTTGAGTTGTTCTTTGAGGAAAAACTCGCGCTGGTGCTCGCCGATCTTGCGGTTAACTTCCGCCGAGATCTCTTTCTGCAGGCGCGCGACTTCGACTTCCTTGCGCAGCATCGGCAGGACTTTTTCCATGCGCTTGAGCATCGGCACGCAGTCGAGCACTTCCTGCAACTCATTGCCTGTCGCCGACGTGAGGGCGGCGGCGAAGTCGGTCAGCGGCGACGGATCGTTGGGGCTGAAGCGATTGAGGTAGTTCTTCAGCTCTTCGCTGTACAGCGGGTTGAGCGGCAGCAGCTCCTTGATCGCGTTGATCAGCGCCATGCCGTAGGCCTTGACCTCGTCGGTCGGCTCGGTGGGCTGGTGCGGGTATTCGACTTCAACGAGATACGGCGGGCGGTGGTGCTTGAGCCAGGTCTTGATGCGCACGCGGCTCAGGCCCTGGGCGACGAATTGCAGCTTGCCGTTTTCACGGCTGGCGTGATGGACCTTGACCAGCGTGCCGTATTCGGGGAGTGCGCCGGTGTTGAAGTGGCGCGGGTCTTCCTGGGGCGTGTCCATGAAAAACAGGGCCAGGGAATGGTGTTCGGATTTGCTGACCAGGTCGAGGGTTTCGGCCCAAGGTTCTTCGTTGACGATGACCGGCAGCACTTGGGCCGGGAAGAACGGGCGATTGTGGATCGGGATGACGTAGACCTTGTCCGGCAGGTTCTGGCCGGGCAGGGCCAGGCCTTTGCCGGAGGAGGTGTGTTCGATGTGTTCGGCTTCGGTGTAGTCGTCGGGGTTGTCCGGGAATTCTTGCTGGTCGCTCATTGGGGCACCTGCGCAATGGGGTATGGGTCTTAGATGGGGCAGGCTTTGGGTGGTTTCAATGGGGGGCGGTGTTTCTGCTTGTGTGTTCAGGGTTTTGACAGGCGTCACGCTTTGGGCTTGGCGGCCTTTGGGCCGACCAGGTTCTTGGGGTTTTGGGGGTATATCCGTTTTTGGGGTGTGGCGGCTGGCGGTTTCGCCCTTACGGCGAGTCACCTTTTCCAAACGCCGAAAAGGTAACCGAAAAGGCTTGCTCCTGCGTTCGGCCCGCTCGCTGGGGCTCGGGGTCCCTTCGCTCCGGGATTGATCCGGGCGCAGCGCCTACGGTTTGCTTCGCTGCACCTCCTCTCGCTGTGTTTGGCTGCGCCAAACGGTCGCTGCGCTCCCACCCCCGGATCAATCCCTCCGCTCAGCCTTCCGATGTCGCCCGTGGATCAAGATCAAGAGCTGCAGCCGAGCTAACGCTCATCCTGTTGAGTGGTGAGAAGCGGATGCGGTCTGCTGTTGATTTCTGTGTGGCTTGCCAGCGATTGCGGCCTGACAGCCGACCAATCTCCAACTGAATACACCCAATCCAACTGTGGGAGCTGGCTTGCCAGCGATGGCGGCCTGACAGCCGACCAATCTCCGACAGACCACACCCAATCCAATTGTGGGAGCTGGCTTGCCAGCGATGGCGGCCTGACAGCCGCCCAGTCTCCAGCTGAATACACCCAATCCAATTGTGGGAGCGAGCATGCTCGCTCCCACTAGGGTTCAGCTGTGTGCCGGGGTTTGTGCGATTTCGACGTTATCCAGCACGCGATTCACCGCCAGCTCAGCCAGCATGATGACTTGCTGGATCGCGAGGAGGGTGTGCCGCTGCGGCGGGTCGACATAGGCCGCAATGTCGCTGGTCATGATGTTCGCCGAGGCTAGTGATTCGCAGGCGTGGACCAGCAGGCTCTCGTTGTCCATGCCCGGGGCAACCTGGAACATGGTGCTCGGTTTGTGCAATTTGAGGGCGGCGGACGGTTTCAGGTAGTGGTCGAGGGCGCGTTCGGCGGCGTCGTGAAGTTTTTTCGAGTCGATTGATTCGTAGGGCGAGGTTTCGTCGGTTTCGGGCGGGTTTGGTGTTGGCTTTTTCATTATGGAACTCCAAGTGGCAATTTGAGCTACCACGAATCGCTGCGACGCGACGGAGGGTGGTAGCTGTGCGCGGGGTCGCAGACCGGTCCACCTGAAAACCCGGCATACCCGAAGGTATCCCGCGCACAGCCACCATAAGCAAACGAGAAATACCGAAGCACTCCAGTTTGGGGTGGCGATTATGCACCAAGTGAACTGCACGGACTGCGACGCCCGTTCGCTGAATGTTTCAGCGACCCCAAAAGCCTATCCACCCCATTTCCGAGCCACAACCGACGCGACATGTCAGAAACATCCCCTGCAAACACCCCGTCTGTAGGACATAAACACCAGGTTTAAAAAAGCGCAGCCCACAAAAAAAGGCGATACCCCTCATAGGGCATCGCCTTTCTCTTTACCGCCGCTAAAGCTTATTCCGGCAGTTTGTACGCAATCACATAGTCACCCATCTTGGTGCCCAGCGAGCCGTGACCACCCACCACGAGCAGCTTGCCGTCCATGTCTGGTGCGATCTGGAACATCTGGCTCGGTCGGCGGCCAAGGCATTTTTCGGAATGGGATTGAAATGGTGGTCGAGGGCGCGCTCGGCGACTTTGTGTAGTTTCTTTGATAAATATTGGAGCGTTATCCTTCGCAAAAATATCTAGTAAAACGCCAGGTTTTCAGAACTAAGGGCCTACTATGCTGTTATCGGTTTCGGAGTGCATCTGATCCACATTGCCCAAGGACTTATTAAGCTCCTCAAGAATTGATTTGGATTCCTCTACCATATGTTGGCTTACTGATGGGTCTGCTCCATGGATTATAGCGTTTCTCAAGGTGATCAAGTTTTTTAGGCGAGAAAATAATTCGTTATTTATTTTTTCCCTGCGTAACAGAATCTCAGCAAGTCGGGTATTTGAAGTGTGTTTGTTGTATTTTTTGTTAGAAAAGTCCGGCGTCAGAACGGTGATGTTGGTATTTGTGTTTAAAATAGATTCTATGTTGTTATACAGTTTGAGAAACTCTGACAAGTCTCCTTGCATTGTTTTTACGTTGTGTTCGGGATCGATTTTGTCTTGGAGGGCTTGGCTCGCAGCTTGGATATTGCCGGGTCCAACAATATCTACAACAAAGAAAGCAATGGCCACAAAAGAAATAGCAAAGAATGACTGGCTGAAATTCATAAGGTACGTGAGGGGTTCAGTGTTTTTTGAGTTTTCCTGTGCAATAACCAGATTTGTTAGAAGGATCGTAAACATCACGAGAGCGGTAATTACTGCCAGTTGCCAGAAGTATCTACCCTCTAGTTTTTCAATGGATTTGGCTCGAGTTTCGTCGCTTCTTGCTTCGCGGTTCAAGTCACCACGCAAAAAGATATACCCCGTGAGGGTTAAACCGTAGACAGCGGCTAGTACCTGAGCAGATGTTGAGTATAGGTACATAATTTGATTCTCGGTGAGCTCAAATAATGCATGGTTCAGGCCGAAATAGGTCGAAGCCCAACAAGAAATAAACAATAAGAGAATTATTGTAAGTAGCACGACTACGTTCGGGATTGAGTGCAAGCGCATGTGACGTCCTTGATTGGGGGATATCCGTAGTTAGGGAGAGATGAAAGATTACGAAAATTTACAGTTTCTAATGCGCTATTCCTTGGAACTATATAGGGGCATTATGCCATTGCTTGTGAGCCTAGGCGACTTGCCAGTAGACATGAGTCATGAGCATTCAGGCATTCAGGCATTCACGGAGCATGGGAGTGTTACCAGCACGGTCCCAAGCGACACACCATCAGCATGGTTGTATCAAGCGAAAATGAGCGAAAGATTTTGTCGCTCGGGTCCCACAGATTTGTAGCGTTGTCATAGACCCGGACGGAAAAAAAGGCGACACCCCTCACGGAGCATCGCCTTTCTATTACCGCCGCTAAAACTTATTCCGGCAGTTTGTATGCAATCACGTAGTCACCCATCTTGGTGCCCAGCGAGCCGTGACCGCCCACAACGAGCAGCACGTATTGCTTGCCGTCCTTGCCGGTATAGGTCATCGGAGTCGCTTGGCCGCCAGCCGGCAGACGCGATTTCCACAGTTCTTTACCGGTGTTCACGTCGTAGGCGCGCAGGTACTGGTCGAGGGTGCCGCTGAGGAAGCCGACGCCGCCGGCAGTCACCATCGAGCCGCCCATGCTTGGCACGCCCAGGGTGAAGCCGATCGGGATTGGCGAGCTGTCGCGGCTGGTGCCGTTCTTGCGTTTCCACACGACTTTGCCGGTGGTCAGGTCGATGCCGGCAACGTAGCCCCAGGCCGGGGCCTGGCACGGTACGCCGAATGGCGACATGAACGGGTGCATGATCACCGCGTAGGGCGCGCCGGTGTTTGGCTGCACGCCAGCGGTTTCGCTTTCGCGTTTGCTGCCGGCGGCGACTTTCTCGCGTGGCACCATTTTCGAGACGAAGGCCATGTAGTTCGGGCTGGTGAACAGCATCTGGCGAACCGGGTCGACCGAGACGCCGCCCCAGTTGAACACGCCGACGTTACCCGGATAGATCAGGCTGCCCTGTTCCGACGGAGGCGTGTATTGGCCTTCGTAGCGCAGTTCCTTGAACTGGATGCGGCACAGCATCTGGTCGAACGGGCTGGCGCCCCACATGGCTTTTTCGGTCAGTTCCGGGGCCAGCAGGTTGAGGTCCGAACGGGCCTGGGTCGGTGCGGTGTGGTCGCCTTTCACGGCGCCTTGCGGTACCGGGATTTCCTTGATCGGGATGATCGGCGTGCCGTCACGACGGTCGAGGACGTACAGGCTGCCCTGTTTGGTCGGAGCGATCAGTGCCGGTTTCACACCGTCGGCGGTTTTCATGTCGAGCAGGGTTGGCTGGCTGCCAACGTCCATGTCCCACAGGTCGTGGTGAGTGAACTGGTAGTTCCAGCGCACTTTACCGGTGGCCAGGTCGAGGGCGACGATGCCGGCGCTGAATTTCTCGGCGCCTGGGGTGCGGTCTGCGCCCCACTGGTCTGGAGTCTGGTTGCCCAGTGGCAGGTAAACCATGCCGAGTTTTTCGTCGACGCTGGCCAGCGACCACATGTTGGCCGAGTTGCGGCTGTAGGTTTCGCCCGGGGCCAATGGCTCGGTGGCGTCCGGCTTGTCGCTGTCCCAGTTCCACACCAGGTGACCGTCGCGCACATCGAAGGCACGGATCACGCCCGATGGCTCGTTGGTCGATTCGTTGTCGGTAACGTGACCGCCCATGATCACCAGATCACGGGTAATCGCCGCTGGCGAGGTGGAGTAGTAGCCACCGGCGGTGAACGGGCCGATGCCTTGGGTCAGGTCGACCACGCCGTTGTTGCCGAAGCCTTCGCAGATCTTGCCGGTGTCGGCGTTCAGCGCGATCAGGCGGGCATCGGCGGTTGGCAGGTACAGGCGACGCGGGCAGGCCTGAGCAACGGCTTTGCCGGCTTCGGAGATGACGGCGGACGCGGCGTTTTCAGACTTGGCGTAAGCCGCTTCGTCGTAGTACGACACGCCACGGCAGGTCATGTGGGCGAAGCCCTTGAAGCCCACCGGGCTCTTGATCTGCGGATCGAAGCGCCAGATTTCCTTGCCGGTGTCCGGGTCCAGCGCCAGCACTTTGCTGTGCGCGGTGCACGCATAGAGCATGCCGTTGGCTTTGAGCGGGGTGTTTTCGTTGGTCAGCTCGACCGGGTCATCTGCGGTTGGCAGGTCGCCGGTCTGGATGCGCCAGGCTTCTTGCAGCTTGCCGACGTTGGCCGGAGTGATCTGCTTCAGCGGCGAGTAACGGTCGCCGAATTCGGTACGGCCGTAAGCCTGCCAGTCGCCGTCAGGCATTTGCGGTGCGGTGCTGGTCATGTCCGCGGTGTCGCGGCCCAGTTCGCCAAAGGTTTCGCCCGGGTGGGTGAACAGGCTGGCCAGGGCAGTGACGCCGGCCAGAACCACGGCCACGCTCAGACCACCGGTGCCCAGCGGCGCCGGGCCATTGAGTAGCAGCGGACGACGGAACCACGGCAGCAACATCACGATGCCGAGGACGAACCACAGGGCCAGGCGCGGCACCAGTTGCCACCAGTCCAGACCGACTTCCCACAGGGCCCAGACCGTGCTGGCGAACAGCACGATGGCGTACAGGCCCAGCGCTGCACGACGGCGCAGCAGCAACAGAATGCCGCTCAGCGCAATGCCGATACCGGCCAGCAGGTAGTACAGCGAGCCGCCGAGCATGCTCAGCTTGACCCCTCCGGCCAGCATGGCCAGGCCCATCAGTAGAAGCAGAATGCCGAGCAGGCTCGGTAGCAGACGGCCCCGACTCGAAGCACTTTCGGTGCTCATAGTGTGATTCTCCGTGACGTTTATGTAGTCCCGCGCTGTAGTCACTTTAGATGACGATTGGGCGCAGGTATGGTTCAGATAAAAACTTGTCTAGCTAACGAATTTTTCCCGATCCCTGTGGGAGCTGGCTTGCCAGCGATGGCGGAGTGTCAGCCGACGATAATGTCGAATGTGAAATCGCATCGCTGGCAAGCCAGCTCCCACAGGTTTCTTCAGTGTTTTTTAGAACGACGACTGGATCTTGATCCCCGCGATCAGCGCGTCATCCACGTCGTTCACGCCACCGGGATGGCGGATGTACTGCAGGTTAGGGCGCACGGTCAGCCAGTTGGCGAGGTGCACGCCGTAATACAGTTCGGCGCTGTATTCGGTGTCCTGCGGTGGCAGGAAGGACGGGTCGTCGTAGTCGTAGACCGCCTGCGCCTGATTGCTCGCTTCGGCGTTTTTGCGGAAGGCCGGGTTGACGTGCACGCGGGCCAGGGCGAAACCGATGTCGTCCTTGGCGCGGGCATCGAACGGGCCTTTGTAGACGACGCCGGCCTGCACGTAGTTGTCGATCGCGTTGGTTTTCTTGTCGTGCATCGTCGCGTTGGCGAACACGCTCAAGCCGCGCGAATGATCGCTGGCAATGCTGGTGACTTGCTGCTGCGCGCCGAACCACACGCCGTGTTTGCTCGACGCGCTGCGGTAGGCTTCGCCGCTCAGCGCGGCAGGCTGGCCGTTCTGGTCTTTATAGACGTCAGAGGCCTTGGCGCTGCTGTAGTAGTAACCGGCGCGGTATTCGCCCGGCAGGCCATTGAGCTTTGGCGTCCACACCAGCTCCACCGGCAGCACGGCGCCCTGAGTGCCGCTGCCGCTGAGTTTGAAACCGTTGCCGCGATCGAGGTTCGACGGGTTCTGCTCGTAAGCGCCGACCTGCGCGTACAACTCTGGGGTCAGGTGATATTTGACCCGCAGCGCCCACTGGCTGACTGGCCAGTTGTACCAGATGCCGCCGACCCAGTTGCCGACCTGCGAACCGCAGAACGCCAGGTTCTGGAAGTCGCACGGGAAGCTGTTGAAGTCTTCGCCTTCTCCGAAACGGCCAACCTTGATGTCGAGCTTCTGGTCGAAGAATTTCTGCTGGTACCACATCTGCGTCAGGCGCGTGGTCTGGCCACGGCCCCAGACTTCCTGGGCCGAAGTGAAGCCGCCCACGCGTGGATCGTTGATCCGGTCGTTGCTGATGTTGTTGCCGCTGCGCTTGGTGAGGGTCAGCTGAAATTCGGCATCGTCCCAGCCGAGGATTTTTTGCAGGTCCAGGTGCGTGCCCAGACCGAACTGATCGCTGTAGCGCGCGGTGCGATCGTGGTCGTAGCCGCCGTGCAGGTTGCTGCCCATTTCGCCGGTGTAATCGAGTTTGAAGTCGTAGCCTTTTTCCGCGAGTTCGCTACGGGTGCCGTTCCAGTCACCGAGCATCCACGGTGAGTCGCTGTCGAAGGCGGGGGTCGCCTGGGCACAGGTGACGAAGCCGAGCGCGGTGCAGCCACCGAGCAGGCGCAGGGCTGAGATAGCGCTGTCTCGGGAGAAGGAAAAATCAGGCATGGATCAGTCTTTTTTGATGTTTTCTGGGGGTGAACTGAGCGCTTCAATTTGACGCAGGCAGTGAAGCGATTCAGCTGAAGGGCGGCAGGATAATGATCTGCAACAAAAAGACAAAGGGCTTTTGCAGACATGCAGCGTTTCGGATTCGGTAACAGTGCGTCAAACGGGCGCATTGTGGCGCGGATCACAGGCTGCGATCTTCTCCGGTTGGCCTACATTTGATGCTAGGCCTTCCACCTGACCGGCCCCTCGGCTAAGGTGCGCGGCTTGTGCATTTTCACTCCGTCCAAAGGCTTGGCATGAACGACCACTCTCCTGATCCGCTGCATGGCGTCACCCTCGAACAGATCCTCAATGCGCTGGTGGCGCATTACGAGTGGTCGGGGTTGGCCGAGCGTATCGATATCCGCTGCTTCAAGAGCGATCCGAGCATCAAGTCGAGCCTGACGTTCCTGCGCAAAACGCCTTGGGCACGGGAGAAGGTCGAGCGCTTGTACGTGAAACTGATGCGCACCAAGCGACCGCTCTGAGATGGACGCCGTTATGCGGCGACGCCTGATCACCGTCATCGCCAGCCTCGGTTGGGCCGGGCTGAGCATTCAGCTGTACCTGATTTTCCTCGCACGGCTGAGTGTCGACGCCAGCCTGCTGGGCGGGCTGGTGAGTTTTTTCAGCTACTTCACCGTATTGACCAACACCCTGGTGGCGAGCGTGCTGACCTGCGCGGTTACCCGGCGTGAATCCGCCGCGCAACGCTGGTTTCTGCGGCCGTGGGTCAGCAGCGGGATTGCCGTGAGCATCGCCGTGGTCGGTCTCGCTTACAGCATTCTGCTGCGGCATTTGTGGCATCCGCAGGGCTGGCAGTTTATCGCTGACGAACTGCTGCACGACGTGATGCCGCTGCTGTTTCTCGGCTACTGGTGGTTTTGCGTACCCAAAGGCACGTTGCGCCTGTGGCACTTGCCGCTGTGGCTGATTTACCCGCTGGTGTATTTCGTTTACGCGTTGCTGCGCGGGCATCAGCTCGGCGCGTACGCGTATCCGTTCATTGATGTGGCACTGCTCGGTTATGCACAGGTGTTCATCAATGCCGGAGGGTTAATGGTGGGGTTTGTGCTGATTGGCTTGCTGGTGATCGGCTTGGATCGCTGGAGATTTGCACGAAGTTAAAGCACCTGTAGGAGCTGCCGCAGGCTGCGATCTTTTGACGTTGATTGTTCAAAAACAAGATCAAAAGATCGCAGCCTGCGGCAGCTCCTACAGGGCAAATCACTCTTCTGCGGAACCCTCGGCCCGCCAGTAGCCCACGGCTTTGACGAACTGTTCATTGAGCCCATGCTCATCCAGCAGCACCCGGCGGATCTGCCGCGAGACTTTGGTCTCGGTCGCCACCCACGCATACAGATTGCCCTTGGGCACCTGCAGCTGTCTGACGGTGGTCAGCAGGTTGTCCTTGCCACCTTCGCGCAGCACCCAGATCACGTTGACCTGCGCCGCGCTCTCCAGCACCTGTTGCTCGGCACCGTTCTCCACCTCGATCACCACCAGTGCCTTGCGATTGGCCGCCAGACTTTCGAGGCGTCGGGCGATGGCGGGCAGGGCGGTTTCGTCGCCGATCAGCAGGTAGCTGTCGAAGATGTCCGGCACGATCATCGAGCCGCGCGGGCCGCCGATGTGCAGGAATTGCCCTGGCCTGGCCTGTTCGGCCCAAGTCGAGGCAGGGCCGTCGCCGTGCAGGACGAAGTCGATGTCCAGCTCGAGTTTTTCCAGGTCATAGCGACGCGGGGTGTAGTCGCGCATCTCGGGCATCGGGCCATTGTCCTTGCCCGCGCCGAGCACCATGGTCTCCAGCGCTGCTGCCTGTTCGGCGTTCTGCGGGAACAGCAGTTTGACGTGATCGTCGGTGCCCAGGCTGATGAACCCGGCCAGCTCCGGGCCGCCGAGGGTGATGCGGCGCATGCGCGGGGTCAGGTCGACCACGCGCAGCACTTCGAGCTTGCGGCGTTTGATGTCGTGCATCACGCGGTGAATGGTTTGGGTATCGACTGCAGTCATTCGGCTTTCTCCGGGGCAGATTGAACGGCGGGGCCGTCGACGATGGCTTTGGCGGTGTCGTTGAGCAGGTCACGCACACGCAGGATTTCTTCGGCGCTCCAGCGGCCGTGGTGCATTTGCAGGGCATGGCGCAGGTTGTGCACGGCCTCGTGTATTTCCGGCGGCCGGTCGTGGCCGCGCAACGAACGTTTGCTGACGTCAATGCGCATGCGCACACCGTCCAGTGCGACGGCTTGCTCACTTAAAGACAGACGACCGGCGTCAGTGACGCTGTAGCGCTTTTTGCCGGCTTCGGCGTCGCCACTGATCAGGTCGCTTTCTTCGAGGAAAGTCAGGGTCGGGTAGATCACCCCGGGACTTGGGCTGTACGCGCCGTCGAACATGCCTTCGATCTGGCGGATCAGGTCGTAGCCGTGGCACGGCTGCTCGGCGATCAGCGCCAGCAGCAACAATTTCAGGTCGCCCGGGGCGAACACCCGTGGGCCGCGTCCGCCGCGTTCACGGCCGGGGCGTTTTTCGAAGCCGTCACGGCCGTCGCCGTGTTCGCGGTGGTGATGGGGGGCATGATGGTCTCTCATTTTCCTTCTCTCTCGTCGTGTTTAGATACAACTTAAGATATATCTTACCCGTCATGCAAGGGGGCCTGACCAACGGTGCTCACCTGATCGATCGAATCTGCGGCCCAAAAAAACCGGAAAATGATCAAGAAAACGCAGTATTAAATCCCCCGGCAAAGGCGCAGATTAGTGCTGAGTCTCTAATGTTCTGTTTCGCCCTTTATTTCCGGAAAAGTGTCGTACATGTCTGACGGAAGTTGCTGCAAAGTTGTGGCGCGTCCAGTCACTCGGGTGGCGCGCTGTAGCCGGTATCTTACAGTCGGACAAGAACTTTCCTGAGTTTTGTAGTTTTTTCTTTCTCATCTGATGGCGTCCAGGCTACAAGGTCGCAGGACGTTGCCTGCTTACTTTGAAGATAAATTGGTTGAACATGCTTCGGCGTTGAAAGTTAGTGGTGAACAGGAACTGCTCGTGACTGTTCTGTTTGCCTTGACTGGTTGACGACTCAACTAATTTATATAAGACAGGTACTCAATGATGTTCAAGAAACTCGCCTTTGCCGCCCCTCTGACTGTATTGGCCATGAGCGCCTCGATGGCGTTTGCCGCGACCGAAGCCAAGCACTCGATCAGCATCGTGGCGCACGTACCGGCCGATGACTTCTATGCGGTGCCGGTGGATGCCGATCTGGTCAACAAGGATCAGGACATGAGCTACAACCCGGCGACCGCTTCGATGCGCGAAGTCAATGGCCACTTCGATGTGCTGCATACCGCAGGCAAGGTCCATGCGCGTCTGGAAGGCGTGCCGAAGCTGATCGCCGGCAACCAGACCATCGATCTGAAGGTTGAACTCAACGGCAAGACGCTGACCACCACTTCGCAGGAAGTGGTGGGTGATACCGAGTCCAATACGCGTTATCGCGCACCGTTCAAGATCAGCGCCACCGGTGCCAAACCGGCCGCTGGCGATTACACCGGTGTGGTCATGCTGGTCGTCGAACCTTCGGTGTAAGTAATAACGGCAATACCTGACGTTACTTGTTCAAGTGGCGTAACCGGTCGGCGATTTGCAACTTGCAACTTGCAAGTTGCCCGGCCGGGCTTTTACTTCCGGTAATCAGAGTATTAATTCATGTATCCGATGACGCCCATCGCGACTGCGCTTGCGTTGCTTTTTAGCAGCAGCGTACTGGCGGCGCCGCCTCCAGTCGATAATACCCCGCGAAGTTTGCTGGCTCAGGCGAAAGGTCTGCCGGCGGACTTCGAAGAGCATTTCTTTGATGTGCCTTTGGCGGTTCGTGTCGAACTTGATCAACAACCGCTGGGCGAGGCAATGATTGTGTTGTCACGCGATGATCGCATTACCTTGCTTGAGTTCACTGACACCAGCGACAGCCGTTACAGCGCAATCGAACAGCAAACGTGGGCCAGCATTCTCAAACCCGGTGTGGCCCTCGGCAAATGCAGCGGACAGTGTCCCGAGCAATTGCTGGAGTTGCATTACAACCTGCAAAACTCGCTGCTGTCGATCGCCACTGCCAACGCCGAGCGCGATCTGCAGGTCCAGCGTTTTCATGATCAGCCGGAAGGTGGCAGCCACGGCTTGATGTTGCGCAATCAGCTGAACCTCAACGGCGGCCAGGATCAGGATCTGGGCGGACGTTTCGGTCTGGAAGCCAGTGCCAGTCTCGGCAACTGGAGCCAGTCCCTCAATATGCAGCTGGCGCGCCTTGGCGGGCCGGACACCAAGACCTATCACGCGGTGCACGAGCTCTACACCCAGCGCGAACTGCAGGGCAGTTTTTTCCGTCTGGGCTATTTCACCCCCAATTCCGAAGGCCTGACCCGCCAGCCCCGTTCGTTCGGCACCAGTCCGGACACGGCGGTCGGCGTGATGTATGGCAGCTCCGACAGTCTGGCGGTCGACAGCCCGCGGCCCAGCGTCTACCCGATTTTCGTCACGGCCAATCGCCAGGCGTCGGTGGAAATCTATCGCGATGGGCTGTTGATCAACACCCAGTCAGTCACTGCCGGTCTGCAGACCCTCGACACCCGACCGCTGCCCGGTGGCATTTATGAGGTGGAAGTGCGCCTGATCGAAGACGGCCAGACCACCTCGACGACTCAGGAGCTGGTCTATAAACCGCTCAACTGGCAAAACCTCGATGAGCGCTGGCGCTACAACGTGTTCGCCGGGCAGGAAAGCAAACTGCTGAGCAATTGGGAGCAACAGCAAAGCGGCGATCTCACCGTCGGTGCCGCGCTCAACTATTTGTTGCACCCGCGAGTGATCCTCGGCCTGTCGGCGCGCCAGGTAAGCGACACGTTGCAGTACGGCAGCTCGATCGACTGGAGCCTGGCGGACAGCATCAGCCTCTACGCCAACCTTTACCAGACCGAAGATCACGGCACCGGCGCCGATGTGCAGGGCTTGTACAACTACGGCGCCGGCAGCCTGGTGGTCAGCCACAACCGCAGCTGGCTCGACACCCGCAACACCTACGACACGCTGCCCGATGGCACCCGCGTACGCCAGCGCAACGTGTTCATCGGCGAAACCAGCAATTCGTCGCTGGCGCTCAACCACCGCATCAGTCGCAAGAACTCTCTGAGTGCGCGGGTCTCGCACAGCGAAGGCAACGTCGAAGGCGTGGGCATGGACCTGAGCTGGACACAACGCACCGAGCTGTTTGGCAGTGACGCCAACTGGCGCCTGTCGCTGTTCGATCGGCCGGGCAGTTACAGCAGTGGCGATGCACGCAATCGCGGGATCGACCTGAGTATCAACATGGCGCTGGGCGGGCCTGGCCAGCAACTGTCCGCCAGTATCGGCAGTCGTACCGCCCGTGATGGCAGCCGCGACAACAATGGCTCGTTCGGCTATCGCAAAGACCTGCAGGACCATGTCCTGCAAAGCGTGTCGGTCACTGCGCTGACCGACACATACGGGGTCGGCCTGGCGAGTCTGGCCAGCTTTCGTACCGATCAGGTCAATGGCGACGGCTTTCTTCAGCGCTCGTCCTATAACGGCAACTTCACTGGCGGCCTCAACCTCGACAGCACGGTGGTCATGGGAGGCCAGCAACTGGTCATGACCAGCCAGCATCCGGGACGTGGCGCCGGGATGATCGTCGATGTCGAGTCAGACATCGACGACATTGCCTTGCGTGCCGACGATCTCGGCGCAGGCAGCGCGGCGTTGCGGGCGGGGCGCAATTTCATCCCGCTGACCGCCTACAGGAACAGCTCGGTGAGCTTCGACTTCCAGGGCAACCACGCCCCCGCCGCGAACATCGAACCGGCGCGCACTCGCTACCACCTGAACAAGGGGGGCGTGGAGTACCGCAAGGTGCGCGTGATGAAAACCGTGACCGTGCTCGGACGTCTGCTCGATCCGCAAGGGCGGCCGCTCAAGGGCCACCACGTGATCAACCACGCCAGCCGTGGGGTGAGCGAGGTCGACGGGTTCTTCTCGATGGAGATGCATGTCGGCTCACCGACCCTGGAAGTGCGCTACGCCGATCAGTTGTTGTGCCAGTTCCGGCTCGATACCGACAAACACCGCAGTGAAAGCAACGTGCTGATGATCGGCGATCTGCGCTGCTCACCCGACACATTGGCCGACGTCTCGTTCACACGACAGGAGGCCAGTTGAATGGTCAGCTTCAAAAAATGCGCGTCGCGCTGGCTGCGCCGTGGGCAGTGGCTATGTCTGTTGGGGTTGTTGGCGGCACCGCCCGTTGAGGCGGCGTCGCTGCAAATCCGAGCGCTGTTCAAACCCGATCCCGCCAACCCGCAGAAAAACGAGTTCATCAATCAGACACCTTCCACCGGGTACTGCGAGTATTACCCGCAAATCTGCCGCGACAGCAATACCTTCAGCCTGCGGCTGATGACTCAGGTGCAGTCCAGTCAGCCCATTCAGGCCAATGCCAGCCAGCGCAACAGTGCGATGTTCAAAGTGCCGGGGGCATGGCGCACCTTGACCGTCAGCCATACCGAAACCGGTGAAACCCGCAATCTGGAAGTGCGTATCTCAGGGGTGGGGTCCAACTATGTGCTGAGTCATTCAGCGGCCAGTCTGACGGGCTCCTCGACCGCAAGTGAGGGTCACAACCGCCTGTGGCACGGCTACGGCTGGGTCAATCCGGCACCTCCCTGTGGCACCACCGGAGTGGGCTTTCTCGGGGCGTCAACCTACGCTTTTTTCTGGAAGGTTCCCGACGAACGTTCCTGCACCAAAATTGCTCAGTTCAACATCCCCGGAATGACTTACGGCTACCTCGATTTTGCCTACGAATTACGGACACCCGACCCGCTGAAAATGTCGTCCGGCAATTACACCGGTACGTTGAGATACAGCATGGGACCAAGAGGCGATTTCGATTTCGGTGACGTGATGATTCCTGACGACACCGAGCTGACGCTGGATTTCAACCTGGAAGTTCAGCACACCTTGAAAGTCGACATTCCGCCGGGCGGCGAAAAAATTCGCCTGGTGCCTGCCGGTGGCTGGCAAAGCTGGTTGCAGGCCGGACGCAAACCGGTGCGACTGTTTCGCGATCAGCCTTTTCATATTTCGGCCTCATCGCGTTTCAAGATGCACCTGGAATGCGACTCCCGCGGGCTGCTCGAATGTGTGATTCAAAACCCGGCTTCGGCAGACAACTACATCGAAGTACGGGTCAGCGTCACGTTGCCCAATGGGTTGACTGACCTTTCCGGCCAACCGGTCAACCGCCGTCGTCTGCGTGTCGGCCAAGCCAGCGCGCAACAGTTCCAGCCCGGTTTTTATGTGGATAGAGGAGCCGGCGTCCTGCACTTTGAAATCCCGGAATATGTTCTGCCGATCATATTGATACCCGGGGTGGGTGGCACCTACGTCGGCAATATCACGGTGATCTGGGATTCGGACATTTGATGGGCCGTAGATCGATGAGGCGTGCCAGCGCCATGTTCAACTTCACGAGGTTCAAAGGTATGAAAGGTCTATGGGTTTTACTGGGGTTGAGCCTGTGTTGCGCAGGTGTTCAGGCCGGGCCGCAAATCAATGTCGGAACGGTCTACGACTACCTCGACAGCGACAAGAGCACCTATCTCAAGCGGGTATTCAACAGCGGCGACGGCACCGCATTCGTCAAGGTCAACATTCTGGAGATCATTTACGACGCTGACGGCAGTCACCGCGAAGTCCCGGTCAGGCAGCAAGCCGATGGCAGCAGCCGTGATGGACTGATGGCCAGTCCGGCGCGGTTGATTGTTCCGGCCAACGGCATGCAGGCCACCCGTCTTGTGCTGATGGGCAAGCGCGATACCGAGCGCTATTTCCGGGTGCGCTTTGTGCCGGTGGTCCCGGAAAAGGAAGATCAGTTCGCCGTTTCCAGCGAAGAGCGCGAGGCTTACAAGGAAAACCTCTCGGCCGGCGTCAATGTCATGACCGGGTTTGGCACGGTGTTCTTTGTCCGGCCGAAAGACGCTCGGTTCGACACGGTCATCGATGACCGTGCCGGGGTTTATCGGCTGCGTAACAACGGCAATACGGTGGTGGTGATCGATGAGTTTCGCAACTGCTCGCAAAAGAACGAGACCGACTGCGAACCGACCACCAAGCACCACCTCCTGGCTGGCAAGTCGTTCGAATTCGAGAAGAAACCGGGCCGGGAATACCGTTTCAACCTGGTCGAAGGTGCAGCCAGGAAAGCGCTGCGTGTCGCCAGCCAGTAACCCGCGGCGGCAAAAGGGGGATTCGCCCTGCCGCTTTTTTCGATGCAACAGGTAGCAGACATGATCAAGCAATCGACCATTGCTTTGTGCAGCGTGATGGCGCTGGCAAGTGCGCAAGCGTTCGCGGCCAGGGAAGCGCGCACGTTCGAGGTGTCGGTGGATATACCGACTCTGGACTTCTATGTGCTTCCCGCCGAAGCCAACTGGATTCATCTGCAGCAGACGCTGCCGTGGAATATCCATACCTCGACCTTGCAGGGGCTGCGCAAGAATTTCGATGTCAAACACAGCACCAGCGCGATCGAAGCGCGGCTGGATGCCGAGCCTTATCTGTTCAACGGGCGGGACGCTATCTTTTTGCAGGTCAGTTTCAATGGGCAACCGTTGAGCCATGACCCGACCCCCCGGGAAGTGGTTTCGGCGGCTCAGGCCAGTAAAGGCGGGCGCTTTGCACTGGAGATCCAGCCGAAGGTACCCGCCGATGGCTATAAACCCGGGACGTACCATGGCACCGTACAACTGATCTTCAGTGCCACGCCTCCCTCGGGTGTCTAAGACCGCCATTGCGCTTTTTCCGGTGGCAGACTGGCTGACAGCCGTTCTGCCACCGGGGACTGCGCTGGCCCGGTGGGCCGGCGGCGCACGCCTGCGATAGGGCCTGCGCGTGTACCGTTACAGACCGGCGCGTCTCATGGCATCACGAGTCAAACGTCTGGCCAGAGCCTTTTCCTCGTCCACCAAATCGATCAGCACGCGGTTATAGGCCGCTTCGCTGATCGGTGTATCAGCGAACAGCACGGTGTCGGGGATCGGCAGACCGGCAGCGAGTTCGCGCAGTCGGTTGCGCCGCTCGGTGCGCTGTTGATCCGTGGTCGAATCCAGCCATTGCTGCTGCACTTCGCGCACGGTTTCCAGTTGTTCGAACAGCTTCAGGTAGCGATGCTTGTTCGATGCCAGGCGCGCGGGAAACTGCTCTTGCAGGTAGTTCTGCCAGAAGTCCTGTTCGAGCATCTTGTCCACCAGACCATCGCCTTCACCCAGTGCCAGCACCGTGTCATACGCTGTATCAATCATCGCGTCAGTCACGCCCGACACCGGTCGGAACAACATGGACTCGGTCTGCCAGGGCAGGCCCAGGCGTCTGGCCAGGCCGGTCTGGTAGGCCAGGTAGACTTCGACATCGTCCGGGGTGCCACCGCGGCTCTCGACATCTGCCCGGGCAATGTCGTTCACCTGTTCCAGGCGCGCCGCGCCCTGGGCCAGGCTGACCAGTCTGTTTTCCAGTTCCCGGGGGCCGATCGCGTAGGCGTAGGCCTCGGACGCCAGCACGTTGATGCCCATGTGGTTGAACAACTGAGCGCCGGCGTCCGCGCAGTCCACCGGAGCGACCACCATGGTGAAGAGTTTTTCCCGCAACCGAGTGTCGTGGTGCACGGCGTCGAGCATGCGCCACACTCGCTGCATCAGTTGCTGGCGCAGTTCACCGCCGGCGCGATAGTCGGCGAATTCGCGTACGCCGAGCAGCGTCGCCATGAACGGTTGCGCAGCCGGTTCTTCCACCAGCTCCGACCAAGGCGTTTCGCGGTTGATGCCCCAACCGGGCACGTCGCTCCAATAATCGGCGCCAAACGCGGAAATGATCGAGAAATTGCGTACCGGGTCGGCCGGCAGAAGCGTTTCCTCGGGCAGACCCACCGCGCGTCGATGGGCCTGGTAGATCACCTGATTGACCTCCGAGAGCCTGATCACGTCCAGGCGCGTACGGGCCACCAGCCACTGTGCCTCGGAGCCGCTGACCACCTCCGGAATTGTCGCCAGCGGATTGCCGCGCAGGTCGAGTAACAGGCCACGCGGACGAGGCCTGGCCAGAATGCCTTCAGGCCAGGCGGTCAGCCCGGTGTTCTTCAGGCCCACCACCTTGAGCCTGGGCATGCGTGACAGGTTAGGCGACAGCCCCAGCGGGTTGTCATCGAGTTTGAGCACCTCCAGATACGTCAGGGTACGTAAACGCTCGACGGCAGCGGCATCCAGCACAATCTTGTTATCGCTCAGGCGCAAACGTTCGAGCCGGCGCAAGGACGTGCCGATGCGCTCTGGCAAACGGGTCAGATCACAGCCTTTGGCGCTCAGTTCGATCAGGTGCGGGAAGTCCTTGAGCAAACCGCTGGAGTCAGTGGCAAATCGGGTGTTATCGAGTTTGAGTACGGTGACCTTGTCGAGAAATTTTTTCATCGCCGGACGTTTGGCCCACCAGGTTTCCAGATCCAGCGCAAGCATCTCGCGCGACAGGTCCAGCGCGTAGGAGGATGGATCGGTGCGTTGCCCCAAGTTTTCGGTCTTGCGTTCCAGACATTCGAGCAGACGGTTGTGGATATGTAATCCGCCGCCATCGCGAAACTGATGACTGCCCGGTCCCCAGGTGTCCGGTTGCTGATAGCGCCAGCGATTGATCGTTTCACGCAGTTCTTCCAGATCGTTCTCCATTGCCTCGATGGCTTTGAGCGGTTCGCCCTGTTCGGTCAAGGCCTGGGCAAAGGCATCGACCTCGCGCGCCGTGAAGTGCGGATACAGATCCTCGATACGTTCATGCAGGCTCTCGCCGTCTCGGCTCAAACCACCTCCGCGCACCAACAGTTGAGTGTCGAATTGAACAACGGGGCGGATCGGCGGTTCGGCCAGCACCGTGCGCCGTTCGCTCGGCGCGGTGGTTTTGGCAATGATCCATTGTTTGAGCTGCGCGGCGTCGCGGGTGCTGTAACCCAGTACGCTGCGGCCCTGATGTTCGCCCGCATGGAGAATCGCTTCATACAGACCGCAAGCCCGGTGCAGCAGTTGATTCGAGCCATCGCGCACCTGATAAAGGTTCTCGCCGGTGCGCACCAGCACCCGGTTCCGCTCGGCCGACTCGACGCCGGCACTGCTGCGCAGGGAGCCGTCGAATGTTCCGTCACGGATGTCGATCCGCAGCGCGCCAAAGGCATCGCTGTGATGACGCAACGCGCCCAAGGCCAGGCGTTCGCTCTCGACCGTGATCAGCGCTTCGCGCTGCAGCCCTTGCGCCGCTCGAACCGACTGCACCTCAAACTCCAGCTCGCGGGCCAGGGTTTTCAGACGCAGCGGCACCTGCCGTCGCAGAGTGATCCGCTGCATCTCCAGTGGACGGGCCAGGCCAATCACGCGTTCGGCCAGCACCGGCGTCAGTTGCGGGCAGTCGCGCAGTACCCGGGCGGCCGGGGCAGAAAGAGCTTGCGCCACGTCCTTTGGTGCCGGGTGGCTTGCCAGGCGCAGGAGGGTATCGGCGAGCAGAGGCGGGGGCGGGGTGTTTTCCACATGCATGCGCCGCAGGATGTTCTCGTCGGTGCCGGTCAACTGGCGAATCTGTTCCAGTTGCGCATCGCTGAATCCATCGGTGGCATGGCCGATTCGGCGCATCAACTGCGGGCCTTGCCACTGACGCGGGTTTTCCGACTCACCGACCCATGCGCCATGGCTGTTGTGCCTGAGTGTCGGCGCATAGGCGTCGGGGCGGCGTGGATGACGAATCCGGTGTTCACCGCTCAGCGGATCCCGGGTCACCTCGAACACCTGCTGATCCAGTTTCACCACGTGCTTGTTGCCCAGTACGCGCAAGCCTTGCGCATCAGGACGGATGGAGGCAGGCAGTATCTGGTCGGTGACGCGATACGGAGTGAGGTCAGGGTTCCAGAGGCGTGTCTGGCCGTCGCCCAGTTTTACCGGTTTCAGGTTTTCAAAAAACGGCGAGAGCTTGACCAGTGCCGCGTTGCCCAATTCGGCACCTGCAGCGAAAATCCCCAGTTGCACGATACTTTCCAGCACACCGATGGCTTGAGCGCCGGCTTGGGCCAAGTGACCTTCGGCCAGGTCGACGATTCCCTCAACAATCTGATCGGTGACCTGGTACGCGGTATAGGCCAGCATCAATACGCCCAGCTCGGGAGCGAAGGGCACGGCCACCAGCATCGCCAGATTGAGCATGTCCGTGAGGATTTTTTCCAGGTTGTCCCACCATGCCCAGCGGGCCATACGATCGGCGTATTCGGTGGCTATCGCAATCTCCCGGGCATCGTTGAGCATCTTGTTGAGTTTCTGCTGGTAGAGGTACTGCCACAGGTCACCGGTAAAGCGTGTTTCGCGATCCTGTTGAACCGGCGCCACGCGAAATTGCAGGTTGGGATGATCCACAGGCGTATCGCGCCAGTTGGGCAAATTCGACCCGGAGGGCGTCGGCTGCCATGTCACATGACTGAGGCGCTCGTTCAATCGGGCGAAGAAATAGCCTCGCTGACGCTGCGGGACAAACTGACTGAAAAACCGCTGGTAGGACGAGGACGCTGAGGTGTCCCGCAACTGGCGGGTCAGCTCGGCCATGAACGCCAGTGAATCGGGATATTGCTTGAGCGGGTGTTCCGGGTCGTTGGGCACATAGGCCAGAACCGGCACGGGCCGCGTGGCGGCAAGCGGGTCGGCGCAGATCAGGACAATGCCTGTCAGTGCTGTGTCCATCATCGTCAGCGTGTGATAGCGCACAGCCTTGCCGTGCCACAGTACCTGGGCACGGTCTTCGAGCATGCCTTGCACCACTTCAAATGCCAGACGGTCGATGTCGCCTTTAAGCAGGGCCATGCGCGCGGCGACCCGCAATGTCTGTTTCTGGCTGCGTGTCACCTTGATCTGCAGGTATTGACGGGCCACCGGGTTTTTCGAAAGCACGAACTCGTGCAAGTGGGTCTGGTAGCGCGCGCCGATATCCAGCTCGCGACACAATGCCTTGAACTGCTCGACGCTGATCCTGTGCGTGAGCGCCTTGACCGAAAACTGCCCGAGCGCATCGGGACGGGTGATAAAGCAGGAGTCGGCAGCGAACGTTTCGTCGCTGGAAAAGTTGTGCAATGCCGCGTCCAGCAGCGACACCGTGCGACTTTGCGTGCCGTTGGCAAAGTCATGCGCCCACCAGGAGGTCTTGGCCGGCATGTACAGCCGTACCCAGGTGTCTTCGACGTCGTCCTCGACACCGAAGCGCGTCTTCAGGGCCTGTTGCAGCAAAGGTCTGGCAAAGGTGCGCGGATCCTGCAGATTGCTCAGCGCGCGATCGATGCTGTTCTGCGCGATCCATGCCTGGCGTATTTCATCCTTGAGCTGTTGATGCTCGCTGGCCGCAGCGCTGCGATGCCATGCAGGCATGGTCAGGGTGACGTTTTTCAATGATTCGATCCGTGCTGCCGAAGCCTTGTACAGCCAGTCGGGAAGGGCGTCTTTAACCAGATCGTAATGGACACTTTTATGACCTTGGGCAGAAGGCGTCTGCTGCGATCGATACAGTGTCAGGGAAGGGTTGGGCATGGCCTGATCGTCCGTTGATCAAAATGGAGCGATCAGACTAAGAAATGACCCGGCGCGAAAAAAGCGCAAAAACAGGTGGAAAGCACGGCAGGTTTACGCCGCGACACAGCGGAAATTCAATGGCAAAAAATACTCCGATACCGCCCCGCAGCGAACCTAACGTGCTGCGGTCAGCGGGTCGGGCTGGCACAGGGTATGCGTACCCGGCTGCAGGTACGGTGAAAGGATCGGCGCCATGCCCTTGAGCACCTGCACCGGCAGCGCCGAGGTGAACTTGAAGTTCTCCGCCGAACGCCCGGGGACGAACGCGGTGAGTGTGCCGAAGTGGTTGTTGCCGATGTAGAACACGAAGGTCGCGGTGCGGTTGATCGACTTGGAACTGAGGATCCGCCCGCCGGAGCCGATGGCTTCGATGCGGTTGTCGCCGGTGCCGGTCTTGCCACCCATCACCAACGGTGTGCCGTCGGCGGTCTTGAAACTGCCGGACACCCGTTTCGCCGTGCCCGAGTCCACCACTTGCGAAAGGGCTTCGCGCATCGCCGTTGCGACCTCCGACGGCATCACCCGTTTACCGACATGCGGGTCGTTGGTCAGGCGCGTTTCATAAGGCGTGCCGGCGGCAAAATGCAGGCTGTCGATGCGCAGGGTCGGCATGCGCACGCCGTCGTTGAGGATGGTGCCGATCAGCTCGGCGAGTGCTGCCGGGCGATCGCCGGAGCTGCCAATGGCGGTGGCCAGCGACGGCACCAGATGGTCGAACGGATAGCCGACTTTCTGCCAGCGCTGGTGAATCTCGAGGAACGCCTCGATTTCGAGCATGGTACGGATGCGGCTGTCACGGGCGCCTTTGTGCTTGCTCTTGAACAGCCAGCTGTAGACCTCCTGGCGCTCGAACTGGCTGGCCTTGACGACCTGGCTGAAGGTGGCATCCGGGTTGTGCAGCAGGTAGCCCATCAACCACAGGTCCAGCGGGTGCACCTTGGCGATGAAGCCCTGATCCGGCAGATCGTAGGTGCCGGGGCCGTAGGCGTCGTACAGCCGGATCAGACGATCGTCGGTGAGTTTTTCGGTGAGCTTGGCGCCTTTGAGGTGCGCGCGCACGAAGCTGTTGAAGTCTTCCTGACTGGCATTGGGCAGCAAGTAACGATGCACGGCGGCCATGCGGATCGGCGTCGGACGCATGCTGTCGAGAAAGGTGTCGAGGCGCGCCTGGGTGTCCTTGTTCTTGTACTTCTTCCAGAACTTGAGCAGGAACGAGGTGCCTTCGCGGTCAGCGAAACTGGCCAGGTACTCCTGCCGTCGCGGGTCGCGGTCGTCCTTGAGCAATTCGGCGCTGCTGTTGGGGCCGGAGTAGGTGACGTAGCGCACCACATCGCGCATCAGGCGAATGAACGGCAGGTTGATCGATTCGCGCAGGGCGTCGCGCAAGGTCGGCATGCGGCCGTTGTCTTCCTTGCGAAAGTTATGGAACACATGCAGGCCGCCACCGGTGAAAAACGCCTCGCCGGGGCTGGCGGAATATTTGCGGTCGAGCGCGGCACCGAGCATTTTCGACAGGTCGTGATCCTTGTTCTGGATCAGGTAATCGATCACCCACTGGCTGAGACGATCCTGATCCGGCACTTCGACTTTCTTCAGTTCCGGCACGCTCATGGCGCCGTACTTGTCGTGCAGTTCGGAGATGATTTGCAGGTAGGTCGTCAGCACGCGCATTTTCGCCGTCGAGCCGAGCTCCAGCTTGCTGCCCTCGTTAATGTCGAACGGCTGATCGGTGCTGTCAGTCTGCACGCGTACCCGCGAGCCGTCCGGGGTCAGTTCGAACAGGGTGAAGCTGTAGCGCACCTGGGTGGTGCTGGTGGGGGTGAGCAGGCGTTCGCCAATCAGACCGATCTGCCCGGCGAACGCGGGATCGGCGAGTTTTTTCAGGTAGTCGGTGGCCTGGGTTTGCAGATCGCCCTGCAAGGTACTGGTGGCTGACAGGTCAAGCCGATCGAGGTCGTACAGCGGGCGATTGAGCATTGTCGCCAGACGGCTGCGGGCAACGCTGATGCCCTTGTTGGTTTCGATCGGCTGGAGGGTCGGCTGGGTCTGCCAGTCGCGGTAAGTGACCTTGCTCGCCAGCGCGGCATCGGCCAGTGCGCTGTCGATCACGCCGTTCTGCTTGAGCAGGCGCAAGTGGCTGTCGGTGAGGTCGGCGAGTTCTTCACGGCCCTTGGTCAGGTAGTGCGAAGGACGGCGCTGGGCGATCATCAGCGAGAGCATTTCGCGCAGGGCCAGGCCTTTGTCGGCCATGGTTTTCGGGTCGGTGGCCGAGCTGTTCAGCTGTGCATTGGCCTGGTTGAAATCGCTGCCGTACCAGACCCGCAAACCTTCGGCCATGCCATGGACCTCACCATGCCCCGGTACGGCAGAGAGCGGCACGCTGTTGAGGTAGTCGCGGATGATGTTCTGCCGCGCGCCGAGGGTTTGCGGCCCGGGCTGATAGGCGCGCACGCTGGCGGAAATCATCTGGCGGATCTTCTCCGCACCGGACACCGTCAGGCCATCGGGCGAGTGCCGGTACTTCTCCAGTTGCGTCGCCAAAGTGCTGCCGCCCGCCGATTGCCCCGGCAGGTGCAGCAACTTCGCCACCTGTGACCAGGCGGCCATGCCGAAGCGCGGCCAGTCCACCGCCGGGTTGGCCAGCGGTTGTTTGGGATCGAGCAGAAAGCGGTTTTCGATGAACAGCAAACTGCTGACCACCACCGGCGGAATGGCCGCAAAACTCGAATACAGCTGCTGCGGATACTTGTACTGATACAACGGCGCGGCGCGGCAATCGGTGATCGACAGCCCGGCCTGGATCTTTTCCGCATAGGGTACGAACAGGCCTTTGTCGGTGTAGCTCAGCAGCGCCGGAGAAAACCGCGTCTGCTCGGTGATCACGTAGTCGCGCTTGAGCAGGCGCGGCAAGAATTCATCGAGGGAGCTGTAGCCCAGACGCAGATCGAACGGCCCGTTGCCCGGATAGCGGATCGCTTCGCTGGGGCCGGGTTCCAGCTGATATTTGAGCGACGCCGCGTACTGGCTCAGCTCCCGGGACTGGAAACGCGAGGTGCGCATCTCCTTGCTCGCGGCCAGACCCACGACGATGGCAATAATCAGCAGCAATAACCAGAACGCCTTCCAGCCATGCCGGTTGCGGCGTTTTTTGGGGGGGACAGGCGCTTCATCCACACGTTCAGTCGGAACCACGGCTTTACTCGAATCGGTTTGCCACAAAGCGCCCATAGTCGATTGATCCATTCACGCAGATTGATCGGACTTGACTGAAGCTTAGACGGTGGTTGGTGATGGGGAAAAAAATGTGCGGGGAAGTCATCTGAACAAAACTGAAGTCGGTGGCTGTTTTGAGTGGAGGTTATCTGTGGTGAGGGGATAAATCCCCTCACCACAGATAACCTCCAAAACACAGATAAATCCCCTTACCTCGGATAAATCACCATGATTGGGCTTCGGTAACGGACCTAGAGCTAGCAGGCGTCCCAAAGCGGGTAATCGCCAATCCGCTCCACCAATCCTGCTCGTAGCGGATTGGCAATGATGTAACGGGCGAACGGTTTCAAGTCTTCGCCGTCACGAATTGCCCGGTCGTGGAAACCGGTTTGCCACAATCGGCCGCGACGACCGGTTTTTCTGTTAACGGTTTGGGTGCAACGCGCCTTAACCGCGCCAACAACAGCGCCCAGACTGCCGCTGCTCAACTGCATCAGCCAATGAAAGTGATCAGGCATGATCACCCACGCAATGGATTCTATTAAGCCTTGTTCATGGGCATGGCGAAACTCTGCAACCAATAAACGGCCTGTGCGCCAGTCGGAAAATACCGGCTGGCGGTCATACACAACTGAAGTGACGAAATAGGCTCGGCCTGTTTCGGAATGTCGGCCTAAACGAAGACGGTAGGTATTTGGTTTGACTGGCATGTTCGCTCCCTGCGTTCAGTAATCAAGGTCTGAAGGCTAGCGGCGGATTGCTCTTGGGAGATCTGTAAATGCCGTAGGAATTTTCGTTTTTCAGGTGGGGTTGGGAAAATTGAAGTCACCTGTGGCGAGGGGATTTATCCCCGATGGGTCGCGAAGCGGCCCTTACCTGGGGTGATCAGATTTTGAATAGCTTGGGCCTGCTGCGCAGGCCCTCGGGGATGAATCCCCTCACCACAAGGGCATGACGATGCACCAATGCTGTGCAATACTCGCTGGCCTTTTTAGTGGGGAAAAATCCTACGGAGTCCAGGTAATGCCTCTCCGTAAACCGGCGGAATGCCGAGATTTCCCGCTAAATGTTAGGGCTTATAGAGTGAAAAGCCCTGTCACAAGCTTTTTATACTGCACGCCCCCGCTGATCTTGCAGGTCGGGACCTGCGAGACGCGTTTGCCCACGAGGCCGGCGCGGTTTCGGGAAGTTCAGGCCTATCGGTCGACGCTTCGCCGCTCGGCGGTCATATCCAATAACAAGACGAGGTTGTATCCCTATGCCAGTCGGCAATCACCTGCCCCATGGCGAGACCGCTCACGGCGGCCCGCTCAAACGTGAACTCGGTGAACGGCATATCCGCCTGATGGCGCTCGGCGCCTGTATCGGTGTCGGCCTGTTCCTGGGTTCGGCCAAGGCCATTGAAATGGCCGGTCCGGCGATCATGCTCTCCTACATTCTCGGCGGCCTGGCGATCCTGGTGATCATGCGCGCCCTCGGCGAGATGGCCGTGCACAACCCGGTGGCCGGTTCGTTCAGCCGCTATGCCCAGGATTACCTCGGCCCGCTCGCGGGTTTTCTCACCGGCTGGAACTACTGGTTCCTGTGGCTGGTGACCTGCGTCGCGGAAATCACGGCGGTCGCCGTGTACATGGGCATCTGGTTCCCCGATGTGCCGCGCTGGATCTGGGCCCTGGCGGCGCTGGTCAGCATGGGTTCGATCAACCTGATCGCGGTAAAGGCCTTCGGTGAATTCGAGTTCTGGTTCGCCCTGATCAAGATCGTCACCATCATCGCCATGGTCATCGGCGGCGTCGGCATCATTGCCTTCGGGTTTGGCAACGACGGCGTGGCGCTGGGGATTTCCAACCTGTGGGCCCATGGCGGCTTCATGCCTAACGGCGTGACCGGGGTGCTGATGTCCCTGCAAATGGTCATGTTCGCCTACCTCGGTGTCGAGATGATCGGCCTGACCGCCGGTGAAGCGAAGAACCCGCAGAAGACCATTCCCGATGCGATCGGCTCGGTGTTCTGGCGCATTCTGCTGTTCTACGTGGGCGCGTTGTTCGTGATCCTGTCGATTTACCCGTGGAACGAAATTGGCACTCAAGGCAGCCCGTTCGTGATGACCTTCGAACGTCTGGGCATCAAGACCGCCGCCGGGATCATCAACTTCGTGGTGATCACGGCGGCACTGTCGTCGTGCAACGGCGGTATCTTCAGCACCGGGCGCATGCTCTACAGCCTGGCGCAGAACGGCCAGGCCCCGGCCGGATTCGCCAAGACCTCCAACGGCGTGCCACGCCGGGCGTTGCTGCTGTCGATTTTCGCCTTGTTGATCGGTGTGCTGCTCAACTACCTGGTGCCGGAGAAAGTCTTCGTCTGGGTGACGTCGATCGCCACCTTCGGCGCGATCTGGACCTGGGTCATGATCCTGCTGGCGCAACTGAAATTCCGCAAAGGTTTGAGCGCCAGCGAACGTGCCGGATTGAAATACAAGATGTGGCTGTACCCGGTCAGCTCTTATTTCGCGCTGGCGTTTCTGGTGCTGGTGGTCGGCCTGATGGCGTACTTCCCGGACACCCGCGTGGCACTGTACGTGGGGCCGGCGTTCCTGGTGCTGCTGACGGTGTTGTTCTACGTGTTCAAGTTGCAACCGAGCGGTGAAACGCAGGGCGCGGTGCGTTCGGCGACTTGATGTAGGCGATAGCAAAAGCAAAAGATCGCAACCTGCGGCAGCTCCTACAGGGTTGATACATTTCCCGTGCAGGAGCTGCCGCAGGCTGCGATCTTTTGCCGTTTTACCGCCGGTCTGAAAGAGCGATACAAACCCAGAAGCAAGGCTCAAATCTGTATCACTCAGCAATCCCGCGCGGCAGTAACCGAGGCGCAGACATGAGGGCGAGCGCATTTCTCGAGCGAGAGCTCAGTCAGCGGCAAGTCGTGCTGTTCTTCCTGCTTGCCACCGCGCTGTACGTCCTGCCGCTGATCCTCGCTGACTTTCCTTACATCGACGACAACTGGCGTACGCTGGCTGCCGCCAATGCCTGGGCCGGGCAGGGCCGATTGTTTGCCGACTGGTTTTATCAGGCGCTGACGTTCACCGGGGCTGCGTCGAACATCTACCCGTTACCCCTGTTGCTCGCCGTCGTGGCGATGAGTCTGGCGCTGACTCGGCTGACCATTCACTACTTTGTCGAACCGACCCTGGCCTGTTGCCTGGTCGCGTTGCCGCTCTGGTACAACCCGTTTCTGCTGCAGAACCTGTCCTATCAATACGACGGCCCGATCATGGTCTTGAGCATGGTCGCGGTGATCTACGCCATCACGTTCGAAGGTTCATCGCGGGTACAGCGCTGGCTGGTACCGGCGGCGTTGCTGGCGCTGGCGATCGGGCTGTATCAGATCAGCCTCAATGTGTTTTTCGGTCTGTGTGGTGTCGAGTTGACCAGGGCTGTTCAGCGGCAAATGCAGTGGCCGCAAATCCTGCGGATGCTGGGCTGGAAGCTCGCACAAGCGGGCCTCGGCATCCTGATCTATAGCGTCACGGCTTATCCGTTCATGGAGACGTTACGAAGAACGGATCTGTTGAACCTGGACACCCACCCGCTGTTGCAGATCGGCATCAATTTCTCTCGGGTGCTGCAGAACGTTGCACTGTTGTTTCACGGCGGCTACGTCTGGGTTTTCGTGGCACTGGTGTTGTGTGCATTCGTGGGCTGTCTGCATCTGGTTCGGGGCCGCCAACGCCGTTGGCCAAGCCTGCTGCTGTGTTTGCTCACGCTGCCCGTTCTGGTCTGGCTGGTGCCCGGAATCACTCTGCTGTTTCGGGATTTCAACGAAGGCGCGCGGACCCTGATGGGGTTCGGCGTGTTACTGCTGGGGCTGTTCTATCTGGCGCACCTTGCGCTGGCGTCCGGGCACCGCCGCTTGCCCTTGCTGCTGATCATTCCGCTGCTGGCGACACTCTCGCTGTCCTTCGCCTATGGCCGGGTGCTGAGCCTGCAGAAAACCTTTGCCAACAGCGCGCTGTACAGCCTGAGCCACGACATCGCCGCCCATCGTGAACTACGTGAAGCGAAACGGATTTACCTCTCAGTCAGCTACTCCGATCGCTGGCTGGCCAGTGCGGCCGGTTCATTCAAACAGCTGCCGGTGTTGCACTATTTGCTCAACGTCGACTACTTCATGCTCGCGGAAAATCTGCCGTCGGCGGGCATCACCAACGTGGTCGCCGAACGCGAGCGGCGCAACGCCACCCACGTCGGTTATCAGGGTTTTCCAGCGCTGGTGGACAGCCTGTATTACCGGATTTACCTGATTGGCGATTACGGTTTCATCGTCATGAAGGAACCGCCTCACGGCAGGGTGCTGCAGTGGTAACCCTGACCGTCCGTCGCAATCCATCCCGCACCTGTAATTTCTGACAGTAGACCACTCAAGCGCCTTGCCCTAGCTTCGAAAGTCAGCCGGACCAAGCCATGGCAAGGAACCGTAATGAAAGGATTTCCTGCGCTGACAGTGATTGGCATCGCTGATGCACTTATCCACTGGCAGATTTTTTTCGTCCTGTGCAGCGCCATCGGGTTGACCCAGGCAGCCAGTAACTTCGCCGCATTCTGCGTGGCGGCGGCGTTCTCGTTTTACGTGAACCTGCTTTACACCTTCGACAGCAAGACATGGGTGCTCGGCTACGTGCTGTTTATCGCACTGATGGGGGGCACAAGCTTCGGTATCGGCGCGATTGCCGATACGCGCGACTGGGGCGGGCTGCTGACGGTGACAGTGTTTACCGCGCTGAACCTGATGTTGGGGTACTGCTTTTTCCGGTTCGTGCTGTTTCGAGGACAACGGACATGAAACTCTGGGTAGCCGCACCTTTTTTCAAAGACGCGAATGTTTCAGTGCGGGCCGATCAGCTGGCTCTGGCGACAGTTCTGATTATCGCGCTGTGTGTGCGGTTCTACTCCATTACTGTCCCCGTGATCTGGTATGACGAGGCCTACAGTGTGCTGCTGGCTCGAGAAACGCCGGCGCGCATCTGGGCGTTGACCGCACTGGATGTGCATCCGCCGCTGTATTACGTGCTGCTGCATTACTGGGGCATGGCCTGGGGCGATTCTGCCGGGGCGGCACGGGGCTTGAGCGTGTTGGCGGACGTTGGCAGCGTGTTGCTCGGCATCCAGTTGATGCGTCTGGTGGCCACGCGGCGGGCGACCTGGATGGCGGCACTGTTGCTGGCGCTGCTGCCCGTTTCGGTGCGCTACAGCCAGGAAGTGCGGATGTACACCCTGCTCGGATTCTGGCTGATGGCCGCGACCGTGGCGCTGGTCTGCTGGGCGCGGACACCCGGGCAAAAACGCTGGCCGTGCCTGTACGTGTTGCTGATGAGCGCGGCGTTTTACACGCATTATTTCGCCGCGGGCTGCGTACTGGTGCACTGGCTGTTCTGGTGGCGGGCGCGAGCGGATCACGCCGCGAGCCTTTCACCCCGCGCGTGGTGCCTGGCCAACGCGGCGATTGTGCTGTTGTTTGTGCCGTGGCTGCCGAATCTGCTTGAACAGTTGTCCGCCGGTGTCGCGGCGTGGATCGAGCCTGTGACCGTGCAGGCTGCACTGGGGCTGCCCTGGCAATTCATGTTGATGGAGCCGCGCGTGGCACCCGCGTCGTGGTGGCGGCTGGCGCCTTTGCTGCTGATCGTGCTCTGCGCAACGCTGATCGTGGCGCAAGGCATCGGCGAACGGCGTTACCGGCCGTTGCTGCTCGGCTATTTTTTTATTCCGACGATCTCGCTGTTTGTCCTGGCGCTGTTCATGCCGCTGTTTCTTGCGCGCTATCTGGTGTTCGCGGCCCCCGGCATCCCCCTGCTTATCGCCGTGGCACTGGACTCGGTGGCACGCCGATACCCGCGCCCGGCCATGGCGCTGTTCGTGCTGGTGGTCGTCGGACAATGCTACGGTCTGGCGATGGTCTATCGCCAGGCCGATGGCATGGATGGCACCGAGATGCGCCGGGACTACCGGTTGGATGGGCTGGCCAGCCAGATCGAACGCGAGGCCCAGCCCGGCGATGACATCGTCCTCGACTCGCTGATTTCGTACTTGCCGTTTCTCTACTACAACAACAGCGCCATTGAGCCGCGGTTTCATGTGCGCACGGCGTTCCCGGCGTTCCTCGCCTCCTCGGTTCGCGGTGGCTACGCGCTGATCCCGCTCGCCAGGCGCTGGATCTATTTCCATGACCCGGCGCTGGTGCAATGCCGCCGGCACCGAGTCTGGTGGATACCGCTGGAATCGCCCGATCACTTCCGCACCCTGTTCAGCGGCGATTGGCAAACGCGGCAGACGCTGTGGAGCGGCTCGGCGGCGGCCTACCTGTTCAGCGTCAACACCGCGTCATTCGCGACCGGTGGCCTTAAGCCGCGGCCACCTCCTGCGGCTCGAAACTGTCAGCCCGGGCCATCTGCCACATCCGCGAGTAGAACTCGCCATTGACCTCGCCCGTGAGCAACTCACCTGGCTTGAGAAACACATGCAGCTGCGAGAACAGCTTGATCTCGGTCGCCGACATGCGCCGCACCAGGTGCTTGGCCGACAGTTGTGATGGATGCTCAAGACCGGCCGCCGCCAACATTTCTGCCAGTGCCTTGAGCGTGTTGCGGTGGAAGTTGTAGACGCGCTGGGCCTTGTCCGGGACCACGAGGGCGCGTTGACGCAGGGCGTCCTGGGTGGCGACGCCGGTCGGGCATTTGTTGGTGTGGCAGCTTTGCGACTGGATGCAGCCGATGGCGAACATGAAGCCGCGCGCGGAGTTGGCCCAGTCGGCGCCGATGGCCAGCACGCTGGCGATGTCGAACGCGCTGACGATCTTGCCGCTGGCGCCGAGCTTGATCTTGTCGCGCAGGTTCAGGCCGACCAGCGTGTTATGCACGAACAGCAGGCCTTCGCGCATCGGCACGCCGATGTGGTCGGTGAACTCCACCGGTGCGGCGCCGGTGCCGCCTTCCTTGCCGTCGACCACGATGAAGTCCGGCAGGATGCCGGTTTCCAGCATGGCTTTGGCGATGCCCATGAACTCCCACGGATGCCCGAGGCAGAACTTGAAACCCACCGGTTTGCCGCCGGACAGCTCACGCAGTTGCTGGATGAACTGCATCATTTCGATCGGCGTGGAAAACGCGCTGTGGCGAGATGGCGAGATGCAGTCTTCGCCCATCTGGATGCCGCGGGTGTCGGCGATTTCCTGAGTGACCTTGTGCTTGGGCAGGATCCCGCCGTGGCCGGGTTTGGCGCCCTGGCTCATCTTGATTTCGATCATCCGCACCTGCGGATTCTGCGCCTGGGCGGCGAAGCGTTCCGGGTCGAAACGGCCATCGCTGGTACGGCAGCCGAAATAACCGCTGCCCAGTTCCCAGGTCAGGTCGCCGCCGTGTTCGCGGTGATACGGGCTGATGCTGCCTTCGCCGGTGTCGTGGGCGAAGTTGCCGAGTTTGGCGCCCTGGTTCAACGCGCGGATGGCGTTGGCGCTGAGCGAGCCGAAGCTCATCGCCGAAATGTTGAACACCGACGCCGAATACGGCTGCGTGCATTGCGGGCCGCCGACGGTGACGCGGAAACTGCTCGGGTCGCTCAATGGCGCCGGGCGCATCGAGTGGCCGATGAATTCGAAGCCCGATTGATAGACGTCGATCAGCGTGCCGAAGGGTTTGTCGGCGGTTTCGTTCTTCGCCCGCGAATAGACCAGCGAGCGCTGGGCGCGGGAGAAGGGCAGGGCGTCGCTGTCGGATTCAAGCAGGTACTGACGGATCTCCGGGCGGATGCCTTCGACCAGATAGCGAATGTTGCCCAGGATCGGGTAGTTGCGGCGCACCGCGTGCGGGCTCTGCAGCAGGTCGAACAGACCGAGCAGGCTCAGCACGCCGGTGACGGCGGTGATCGGCCACAGCCAGTCGTGTTCGAGAAAGGGCAGGCTGGCGAGGGTGAATATCACGCAGACGGCAAAGAAGGCGTAGCGGCTCAGGAGTGACAGGCTCATACGGTTTCCCTGGTTCGGACTCAATGGTTTGCAAACCTGTGGCAGCAGGCGGGCCTGTTGATGAGATTTATTGTGGTGAGGGGATTTATCCCCGATGGGTGGCGAAGCCGCCCCAAAACCATTCACTGCGGTGTAACTGAAAGACCGCATGCATAGACTTGGGGCTGCTGCGCAGCCCATCGGGGATGAATCCCCTCACCACAGCAAATCAACTCCCACAGGAAAGCATTTCCACGCGTTATCAGGCGTTCTGCGCCTGGAGAAAAATCGAAAACAGCTCCGACTGGGATTTGATCCCCAGCTTGCTGTACATGTGTTTCTTATGGACTTTCACGGTTTCTACGGAGATTTCCAGCTTACGGGCGATTTCTTTACTGGAGCAACCGCTGAGCATCAAACGCCCGACATCCAGTTCCCGGGCAGTCAGTTGCGCGCCCTTGAGTTGCTGCACCGATGCTTCCAGTTGCACCCGCCAGTCGGCCGGTGCAGGCGCGACAGCGAGGGCCACGGTTTCGTTGATTTCGTACGGCAGGCGCTGGCGCAACAGACCCAGCACCCACGGCTGGATCAATGACAGCAAAGCGATCTGTTCGCCAGTGAAACGTTGTTCACTGCCCAGCGACAGGCACAACGTGCGCTCGCCTTCGAGCTGACAATTGAACTGGATTTCGTCGGCGACCACATTCAGACGAAAGTATCGCTGGTAATACTCGGTCAGCTCGAAATGCTCCGGTGCCACCTCCGACAGGCGATACAGCCCGGTGCGCGACTGCTCGCGGCAGGCGATGTAGAACGGATCGAGCAGATACAACCCGCGCAGATAATCCTGAAACAACGGGTCGGGACTGCCGTCCTCGGCGGGGCATTCGGCGAACACTTGCGGGTGCTGATCGGCGCTGAACAGCAACACCACCCAGCTATCGAACGCCACGTACTGGTCGAGCAGACGCACCAGTTGTGCCCAGAAATTCGGCTTGTCCAGCGCATCGATCAACTGCCCGACGGCGCGGTGCCAAGTGATGTCATCAAACGAAACGGTCATGAATCTACCCCTATCGGGTTACCCCGGCCGCGTGATTCCCTGCCGGTTGCTTGCTGCGCATACTGGCCCACAGACAGCCACCGGGCAATCTTTCAGCGCCCGGCCCTGACCACAAGGACTCGCAATGAAAGTCGAACTCGCCCAACTGGCGGGCCGTGACAATGGCACCGCATACAACCTCGAACGCGCCCTCGCGGCGATTGCCGCGTGCGGTGCCGACACGCAACTGATCGTATTCCCGGAAACCCACCTGATGGGCTTCCCGACGGCCGACACCGTGGCGCAGATCGCCGAGCCGCTGGATGGCCCGACCGTCAGCGCGGTGCTGGCCGCTGCCCGCGAGCGCAACCTCGCCGTGGTGATCGGCATGGCTGAGAACGACAACGGTCGCTTCTACAACACCACGCTGCTGATCACCCCCGAAGGCATCGCCCTCAAATACCGCAAGACCCACCTCTGGGCGTCGGATCGCGGCGTGTTCGAAGCCGGCGACCGCTACGCCACCTGCGAGTGGAACGGTGTGCGCGTCGGCCTGCTGATCTGCTACGACATCGAGTTCCCGGAGTCCGCCCGCGCACTGGCGCAACTGGGCGCCGAGTTGCTGATCGTGACCAACGGCAACATGGACCCGTATGCCCCGACTCACCGCACCGCGATCATGGCCCGTGCTCAGGAAAACCAGGCGTTTGCGCTGATGGTCAATCGTGTCGAGGCCGGGGATGACGGCTTGATGTTTGCCGGCGGCAGTGCGCTGGTCGATCCGCTGGGGACGTTGCTGTTCGAGGCGGGACGCGAAGAAGGGACGTTCAGCGTCGAACTGGATTTCGACCGGTTGCAGGTCGCGCGCCAGGATTACCGCTATCTGGATGATCAGCGGTTGACGCTGCCGGGGGAGGTGGTAGAGCACGCGTGCGGATTGCGTGAGTTGCTGATTCCTGCGTGCTGATCGGGATTCTGTGTCGGTCGGACTGACGCCTTCGCGGGCAAGCCCGCTCCCACATTGACCGCGTCCCCCTGTGGGAGCGAGCTTGCTCGCGAAGAGGCCAGCCCAGACCACACAACTGCTTGATCCAAAAAACAACAAAGCCACACCCGAAACATTCGCCGAACTCGGCTCTGCCATAAATCCAATAACATTCGGAGTAAGTCGCCCATGGCTCGTTTGCAACGCACCCTGTCACTAGGGTCGGTGGTGCTGTTCGGCATCGCCTACATGACGCCGATCATTGTCCTCGGCACCTTTGGCATCCTCGCGCAATCCACCGCCGGCATGGTCCCGGCCGCGTACCTGGCAGCACTGGTGGCGATGTTCTTCACCGCCATGAGTTACGGGCGCATGGCCGCCGCGTTCCCGGTTGCCGGTTCCGCCTACAGCTACGTGCGCAAGGCGATCAGCCCCAGGCTCGGCTTCATCGCCGGTTGGGCGGTGTTGCTCGATTACCTGTTTCTGCCGATGGCGATCTGGCTGATCGGCGCGGCGTACCTCGCTTCGGCATTCCCGTCGATCCCGCAGTGGATCTGGGTACTGGCGTTCATCGGCATCACCAGCGCGATCAACATCGTTGGCCTGAAACTGGCCAACGGCATCAACGCCTTGCTGATGCTGGTGCAATTTCTGGTGCTGATCGCCTTCGTCGCGCTGTGTGTGCACTACGTCGGCGGTGATGCGCGCACGCCGTTGCGGTCGATCAAACCGTTCTTCAACGGTGACATGCAAATGCCGCTGATCATGAGCGGCGCGGCGATTGCCTGTTATTCGTTCCTCGGCTTCGACGCGGTCAGTACGCTGACCGAAGAAACCCGCGACCCACGCCGCACCATTCCACGGGCGATCATGTTGATCACCCTGATCGGCGGGCTGATCTTCGTCGGCGTGTCGTACTTCGTGCAGATCGCCCACCCGTCGTTCCAGTTCGACAGCGTCGACTCGGCGGCCTATGAAATCGCACGCAACATCGGCGGCGACCTGTTCGTCTCGATCTTCCTCATCGGCCTGATCGTCGGCCAGTTCGCCTCGGGGCTGTCGGCCCAGGCCAGCGGTTCGCGCTTGCTGTTTGCCATGGGGCGCGATGGCGTGTTGCCCAAGTCGTTTTTCGGCACCTTGCATGCGCGCTTCGGCACGCCGGTCAACAGCATCCTGCTGTGTGCGGTCGTGGCATTGCTGGCGCTGAAACTCGATGTAACCACCTCAACCTCGTTCATCAACTTCGGTGCGTTCCTGGCGTTCAGCCTGGTCAACCTGTCGGTGATTTTTCATTACTGGATCGGTGGCGAGAAAAAAGGCCCGCGTGAGCTGGTGCTGTTTCTGGTCTTCCCGTTCATCGGGCTGCTGGCGGACCTGTGGCTGATGGTCAGCCTTGATCACCTGGCGGTGTATCTGGGCTTGAGCTGGCTGGCGATTGGCGTGGTGTATCTGGCGGTGCTCACTGGCGGCTTTCGGCGGCAGCCGCCGGAGATGGATTTTCAGGAAGCGACCTGAGGCGCCTCAGGCCGCGGGCCGGCTCTGACGCATCGGCAACTCGACGCGGAAGGTCGTGCCCACCCCCGGTTCGCTGCGGACCGAAATGTCGCCACCGTGCTTTTTGACAATGCCGTAGGACAGCGACAGGCCCAGCCCGGTGCCCTGACCCACCGGTTTGGTGGTGAAAAACGGATCGAAGATTTTCTGCAGGATGTCCGGCGCAATTCCGGCGCCGGTGTCCGCGACTTCCACCCAGGCCGTGTCTTGCTGCTGCCCGGTGCGCAAGGTGATGGTGCCGCGCTCGGGGCCCATGGCCTGAGCCGCGTTGACCACCAGGTTCATGATCACCTGATTGATTTGTGACGGCAGGCATTCAATGTCCGGCAGCGGCTGATATTCCTTGATCAGGTCAGCCTTGTACTTGAGTTCGCTGGCGACAATGTTCAGGGTCGACTCGATGCCTTGCTGCAGATTCGCCCACTGCCATTGCTGATGGGTATCGACCCGGGAGAAATCTTTCAGATCCTTGACGATCTGTCCGACCCGGCCAATGCCTTCCTTGGACTCGCGGATCAGTACCGGGATGTCTTCGAGCAGAAAATCCAGATCGGCGTCTTTGCGCAGCTGCTCAAGCCGGGCCAAGGATTCGCGGTCTGGCGTGGCGCCCAGCGTTTGCCAGGCATCGAGTACGCTGAGCAACTGATTGAAGTAGCCGTCAAGGGTGCCGAGGTTGGAGGAGATGAAACCGATCGGGTTGTTGATTTCATGGGCCACGCCAGCCGCCATTTGCCCCAGTGAAGCGAGCTTTTCCGACTGCACCAGCTGACTTTCCAGTTGCTTGCGTTCATCGATTTCGCGCTGCAGAGCTTCGCTGGCCTGCTTGAACTGGGCGGTGCGCTGATCGACCAGATGTTCCAGGTGATGCATCTGCAAGGAGGCGCGTTCGGTCATCTGCCATTTGGTCAGCAGGGTGTTGGCCATTTGTTGCACTTCAATGTTGTCGAACGGCTTTTTCAGAATCAGTAATCGGTCATGCGCCTGCAGCCGTTCGAGCAGTTCATCCCAGGAGTAATCCGAGTAGGCCGTACAGACCACCACCTGCAACAGCGGATCCTGTTGCCAAAGGTGTTCGATGGTTTTCGCACCGTCCCAGCCATCGGGCATGCGCATGTCGACGAAGGCCAGTGCGTAGGGACGTTGTTCGTGCAAGGCCTGCATCAGTTTGCCCAGGCCTTCCTCGCCGCCGTAGGCCGAGTCCAGCTCGAACGGCGGACGTTCGGCACGCACCTGTGCACCAAACAACGCCGCCTCCATCTCGTCCAGTTCCACTGACTGCGCCGCCGGTGGCGCGAGAATCTTGCGGAAGTCTTCATGAATCGACGGCATGTCGTCGATCAGCAGAATACGGCGGTTCGACAGCTCGCTCATGCGTTCTCCGTGACGCTGATCAGGGGAATCTGCAAGGTGAACAGCGCCCCCTTGCCCGGTCCGTCGCTGTGCGCGGTGAGGTGCCCGTTCATCTCGATGGCCGCCAGGGCGCAGCTGTGCAGACCGAAGCCGTGGCCTTCCTTGCGGGTGGTGAAACCGTGGGCAAAGATCCGCGTCATGTTTTCCGGCGCAATGCCTTCGCCATCGTCCTTGACGCTGATTTCGAGGAAGCTGTCATCGACGATTTTTACCGCCAGCGTCATGGTGCGAGGGCGGTTGCTGAGGTCGGACATGGCGTATTTGGCGTTGCTGATGAGGTTGATCAGGATCAGCAGCAAACGGTGTTTATCGCCCATCACCTGCGGCACCTCGGCGTACTCCCTGACCACCGTGACGTGGTGTCGGGTCAGCGCTCCGGCGTTCATGCGCAAGGCGTCTTCGAGCAATTCATTGATGAACAGCGGTTCAGTCATGCTGTTGGCGCCGGCGTAGGACTGCTGGGTGGCGACGATGTCCTTGATGTGATCGACGCTTTTGTTCATCTGGTTCAGTTCGTCGACCATTTCCTGCTGTTCCTGGGCAATCGCACCCACCAGCTGATTGAGGTAACCGGGGAGCAATTTGCCCTTGGGGTCTTCGCACAGAAAGGCGCCGAGGTCATGCGGGTGTTCGTTGATCAACTGCATGGCCTTGCCCAGGCCCTGGGTCTTGCTGTTGCGCAGTTTGCGCGTGATCAGGTCGCTGGAGATGTTCACGCTGTTGAGCACGTTGCCGACGTTGTGCAGCACGTTGGTGGCGATTTCCGCCATGCCGGCCTGACGCGCCGCGTCGAGCAGTTCGCTCTGGGCGTCCCTGAGTTCGCGGGTGCGCTCCTCGACCCGTTGCTCCAGGGCATCGTTGGCCGTTTGCAGGGCCGTGTTGACCCGATTGATCTCGGCGAAACTGCCGATCAGGCGGATCGCCAGCCACACCAGCGAGAGCATCAGCAACACCGAAAACAGCAGCAGGTAGAAGTGGTATTGGCGGTCGACCCGGTCGGCGCGCTGTTGATCGCGATCGAGCAGGGTGGTGAGGGTGTCCAGGCGCTCGGCCACGGGAATGTTTTCGATGCTTTCGAGCAACTGATTGACCAGCGGCTGCTCGCGCGCGATCAGGCTGATGTGGTTGCTCATGATTTTGATCGGGGTTTCAAACGCCGGCGGCAGCCGTTGCGCATTGACCTTCAGTTTGTTCAGGCCGACCTCGATGTCGGCGGCCCTGTCGTCGGAGGTGAGCTGGGCGAACTCCAGGGCACTGAGCAGCAGGTCGTAAGTGTCGGTGGTGATGTTTTGCAGCTGTAATTTATCCAGGTCCGACAGGTTGGCGAGTTGCTCCTGAATGTCGTCTTCGGCGGTGGGCAAAAAGGCCAGGGAATTGCGCAACAGGGCGTTGTGCGATTTGAACTGTTCGACCAGGCGGATCTTCTCCTGCATCGCCTGCAGAAAACCCTCGTGGGCGTCGTTCCATTGCGCCGAGTCGTTGCGACCATGCCCGGCCTCGATCGCGTCGAAGCGCGCCCAGAGCCGGTTCATCTCGGTCATGGGTGACACCAGCGGATCGTAATTGTGGGTGAGCGCCACTCGCGCCTTGAGGATCTCGTTTTCCCACAGCGAATTCTGCTGTTTGATCTGCCGGATCAGGTCCCGCGACTCGGTGTAGGTCATGGTCTGGTCGGAGCTGGACTTGAAGTACAGAAACAGCAGAATCGAAGCCAGCACCAGAGCGACCAGCGTGAGCAACAGCAGACTGCGCCGACGGGAGATGTTGATCATGGCTTGCCTTCCCTTTGGCCGGTCAGGGTCTCGAGAAATAGAATGATCAGCCGTTTGTCTTCTTCGGTCGGCGTGCGTCCCAACTGATACTGGAACATCACATCCACCGCCTTTTCGAGGCTGTCCGCCGAGCCGTCGTGAAAGTAGGGCGCGGTCAGCGCGACGTTGCGCAGGCTCGGCACTTTGAAAAATTCACGATCCGCTTCGTCGCGGGTGACGTTGAACCGGCCTTGATCAGCCACGGTCGGGTTGCCGCGATCGGCAATGTAATCGCCGAACACGCCAAACTTCTGGAACATGTTGCCGCCGATGTTCACCCCTTGATGGCAGGCGATGCAGCCGTATTCCTTGAAGCGCTGGTAGCCGTACTTTTCCTCGAGGGTGAGGATGTCGGTGTTGCCCAGCAGGTATTGATCGAAGCGCGAACCGGGCGTCAGCAGGGTACGTTCGAAACTGGCCAGCGCCTGCTGGACATTGGCCTGGGTCACGCCGTCCGGGTAGGTGGCGGCGAAATCGCGACGGTAGTCGGGGTCGTTCGAGATTCGCTCGATAACGGTGTGCCAGTCGCTGCCCATTTCATGGGGGCTGGTGATGACGATGTTGCTTTGTTCCTCCAGCGTTTCGACACGGCCATCCCAGAACTGGCGGAAATTGAGGGCGGCGTTGAACACGGTCGGCGTGTTGACCGCCACCGGTTTACCGTCGAAGCCCAGCGACAGGGCGCGGCTGTCGGCACCGTTCTTGTCCAGTTGGTGGCAGCTGGCGCAGGACAGCGTGTTGTTGATCGATAACCGTGGTTCATGGAACAGGCGCCGACCCAGTTCCACGCGGCGGACGTCCTGCTGCGGCACCGCGGGCAACGGTTTGAGCGGCTCGTCCAGCGGCTCGGCACTGGCCCCGGCGCAGAGCCCGCACAGCAGCAACACGATGGCGTGGTGGAAAAGACTCATCGGCAATCGTCTCCCTGACTCAGGGCCGTTTTCAGCGTGTTGATCAAATCGTCCACGGCATGGCTTCGGTGCCGGCCAGCAAGCGTGCAAACGCGTCTGCCGGCAGGGCCTTGCTGAAAAAGTAGCCCTGACCTTCCTCGCAGTGATGCGCCTTGAGAAAGGCCAGTTGTTCGGCGGTTTCAATACCCTCGGCAATGACGTTCAGCCCCAGACTTTTGCCCAGATGGATGATGGCGCTCACCAGTGCGGCATCGTTGGGGTCGTTGCACAGGTTGCGAATGAACGACTGGTCGATCTTCAGCACATCGATGGGAAACCGCCGCAGGTAACTCAGGCTGGAATAGCCGGTGCCGAAGTCATCGATGGCCAGGCGCGTGCCTAGCGTTGTCAGGCGCTTGAGCGCGGTCATCGTCGCCTCGACGTTTTGCATCAGCACGCCTTCGGTGATTTCCAGCTCCAGGCAGTCTGCGGCCAGGCCTGTCTGCTCAAGCACGCGCTCGATGCCGGCGACGAAGTCACGCTGGCGAAAATCGATCGGCGAAGTGTTGACCGACATGCGGATCGGCGGCAGTCCGGCGACTTGCCAGTCGCGGGTCTGACGACAGGCCTCAGCCAGCACCCATTTGCTCAGCGGCACGATCAGACCGCTGTCCTCGGCCACCGGGATGAAGTCCGAAGGATAGACCCAGCCGTGTCCCGGTTTCTGCCAGCGTATCAGGGCTTCGGCACCGACCACTGTGGCCGTGCGCAGGTCGATTTTCGGTTGGTAGTGCAAGACGAATTCGTGCTCATGCAGCGCGCGGCGGATGCCTGATTCGATGCTGTGCTGTTCCCGGGCGTGCTGGTTCATGGCTTCGATGAAGAAGCCAATGCTGTCAGGGCCGTGCTCCTTGACGTTGCGCATCGCCGTCTCGGCTTTCTTGATCAGCTCGATGGCTTCGAGGCCGTCAGCGGGATAAACGCTGATGCCCAGACTGGCCGTGACGCTGACGTCGTGGCCGGCAATCGCTTGTGGCAGGCGAATGGCGGCCAGCAGTTTTTCCGCGAGGCCGTGGGTTTGCTGGGGATGGTTGATGTCGCCAAGGATCACCACGAACTCGTCCGAGCCATAACGAAACACCGAGTCGGAATCACGTACGCAGGACAGCAGTTGCCGGGCGACCCGTTTGAGCATCTCGTCGCCCGCCGGATGGCCCAGTGCATTGTTGATGCGCTTGAAGCGATCCAGACCGAGGAACATCACCACCAGTTGCTTGTCATGGCGCCGGCATACGGCGATGGCCTGGCTCAGGCGATCGCCCAGCAGGGTGCTGTTGGGCAGCTCCGTGAGGCTGTCGTATTGCAGCAGATGCGAGACTTTGAGCAATTCGTGCACCCGCGCCTCGATGGTCTGCTCAAGGCTGAGCATCTTCAGCGCCGCGTCCTGCGCCAGCTGCCATTTCCAGGTCAGCGCGTTGGCCATCTGGCGGATTTCCAGACTGTCGAACGGCTTTTTCAGGATCAGCAACTGGTCGCCGAACTCCAGCCGTTCGGCCATCGCCTCCCAGCTGTAGTCGCTGTACGCGGTGCACAAGGCAATCTGCAGGTTCGGATCGACCCGCCATAATTGTTCGATGGTTTCCAGGCCATCCCAGCCGGGTGGCATGCGCATGTCGATGAAGGCGAGGGCATACGGGTTGCCGCTGACCAGCGATTGTTTGACCAGAGCCAGAGCTTCCTGGCCCTGATAAGCGGAGTCGAGCTGGAAGCTCAGGTGCGGCGTCTGCTGGGTGCCGAACAGCGTCTGTTCCAGTTGATTCAGATCGACGGCGTCCTGAACCTGTGGGGCAAGGATCTTGCGAAAGTCGTCGTGAATCGCCGGCGTGTCGTCGATGATCAGGATGCGCCGGTTGGTCTGGGGGAACGGCGTTTTCATCACTCGTCCTCCTTCGGTGCCGGGTGAGCACTGTCCTTGAGCAATTGCCCGGCCTGTTCGGCGTTGACCGCCGCGCTGAAATACAGCCCGCGCGCGCTGGGCAGCGCGGTTGCGGCAGGTGGCGCGCACGGCTGATCCGGCGACGGCTGGCCTTCAGCGATGATGCCGATGTCCAGGTCCCGGGCGAAGTTGACGATGGCGCGCAAGGCGTTGGCGCCGGCCACATCGTGGGCGGCATTGTCGATGACGCTCTGGGCCAGCTTGAGCTGATTGACCCGGTAGGTTTTCAGGTAATCGAACGAGGAATACTCGGTGCCGAAATCATCGATGGCGATGGTCACGCCCAGTTCACGCAGGCGCGGCAACGCGTCGTTGTGCGTCCACTTGGTCTGGGCCAGTGTGGCCTCGGTGACATCGAACCGCAGGTCCCAAGGGGCGAGCTCCCAGCGGGCGGTGGTGCGCAGCACGGTGTAGATCAGTTCCGGGCCGCTTTTGAGTTGCGCCAGGGAAATCTTGATCGCCATCACGGGCGGCGCCACCCCTTGATTACGCCACAGATGCATCTGATGACAGGCGTGATCCAGCACCCAGCGTCCGAGCGGAATGATTGCGCCGGTTTTCTCCGCGATCGGCACAAAGTCCGCTGCCGGCAGCAGGCCGCGCCGGGGATGCTGCCAGAGGACTTGTGCCTCCATGCCCAGAATCCTGCCGCTGTGCAGATCAACTTCCGGTGCGTAATGCAGCCGCAGTTGATTGCCTTCAAGGGCGGTCATCAATTCGCTGACCAGGGTCATGCGCTCGGCCACTTCCCGTGAGATGTCCTCGGAGTGGAAGTGATACTGGTTGCGGCCCATTTCCTTGGCGCGGTACAGCGCCATGTCGGCCTGCCCGAGCAGGCTGTCGGCGTCGAGGCTGAGCTCGCTGTAACTGCTGATGCCAATGCTCACCGAAATGTGCAGTGCATTGCCGGCCAGGTTATACGGCGCCAGCAACGCGTCGCGGATGTTGGCGGCCATCGCCGCCGACTGGGTCGGGTCACTGACGTCCAGTTGCAGGACCGCGAATTCATCGCCACCCAGACGCGCCACCACGTCGCTTTCGCGGACACCGGACTTGATGCGCCGGGCGACCTCCTGCAGCAGCAGATCGCCAACCGGGTGACCCAGCGTGTCATTGATCCGCTTGAAGTGGTCCAGATCCAGGTAAAACACCGCAAACGGCATCGCGCCGCGTCGCGCAGCGGCAAACGCCTGGTGCAGGCGTTCGATCAGTGTGGCGCGATTGGCCAGGCCCGTCAGGCCATCGGAGCGGGCGAGCAAGGCCAGTTTGTCCTCGGCCTGACGACGTTCAGTGATGTCGAGGATGATGCCTTCGACTTCCAGCAGACGGCCGTCCTGATCGCGTACCGGGATGTAGCGGTTCTCCACCCAGCGCCAGGTGCCCTGGCCGGTGCGCATGCGGAATTCGATGGACGCGCCCGACGCATGCCGATCCAGTACCCGGGCCATTGCCGCGTCGACGCTGGCCTGATCATCCGGGTGAATCAGGACCTTCGCCCAGTCGGGCGAACCCACCAGGTCGGCGGCGACATGGCCGTAGCGGGTGATGTTGTGAGAGATGTACATCAGCGCGAATGAGGGCTCGCCTCGCAAGCGGTAAAGGATGGTCGGACTGTTCTGCACGATCACGTTGGCGTCCGACAGCTCCCGGGTCCGCTCCTGCACTGCGTGCTCCAGCAGGCTCATTTTCAGCTCGGCGTCTTCGGTCATTTGCCATTTGACCGTGAGGGCGCTGGCCATCTGCCGAATCTCGATCGCGTCGAAAGGCTTTTTCAGAATCAGGAGCCGGTCGTTCAGTGCCAGGCGTTGGTCGATGTCTTCCCAGGAGTAGTCGGAATAGGCCGTGCACAGTGCGACTTGCAGCTTGGGGTCGACTTGCCACAGCCGTTCGATGGTCTCCAGGCCATCCCAGCCTGGCGGCATGCGCATGTCGATGAAGGCCATGGCGTAGGGGCGGTTTTCAGCCAGCGCGGCTTCGAGTTTTTCCAGGGCTTCGTGGCCCTGAAAGGCCGAGTCCAGTTCGAAGTGTGGGGTGTGCCGGACAGACGGGGTGCCGAACAACAGATTCTCGGTTTCGCCCAGGCCATCGTCGCCGGGAACGACAGGGCTGAGAATCTTGGCAAAGTCGTCATGGATCGCCGGACTGTCGTCGACAATGAGCACGCGGCGATTGACCGGCGCGGTGGGCGGGTTCATGCCGCGCCCTCCTCGGGAAGGCGTGTTGTGATCATCCGGGGCATCCTTTTCCCTCGCCATTGCCTGTTTTGTAAGCCGATGGAGTTCTTTGCCGTGTACAGCATAGTCGGCCCCTCGGTACTGCGCTGGCGGCGCCGGACGAAGATTTACGTGAATGCACGGAAAAATCATCTAGCCTTGGACTCAGGCGCGGGCCAGTGGGGCGGTCGGTCGGTGTGTCGTTAACCCTGTTTTCGCGTGAGGCCATGCCATGCAAGAGCAATCCGCGCCGATGCCGTCGCATCGCCCCACGGTGCTGCTGGTCGATGATGAGGAAGCGATCCTCAACAGCCTGCGCCGCCTGTTGCGGGGGCAACCCTATGACGTCCTGTTGGCGACCAGCGGTGCCCAGGCGCTGGAGATGCTGGAGCAGCAGCCCGTGGACCTGGTGATGAGCGATGCGCGCATGCCGAACATGGATGGCGCCTCGTTACTGGCGCATGTCCGCCAACGCTATCCGGCGACCGTGCGCATCATGCTCACCGGTTATGCCGACCCTTCGGCCATCATCAAGGCGATCAACGACGGGCAGATTCATCGCTACATCAGCAAACCGTGGAATGACGAGGAGTTGCTGCTGATCCTGCGCCAAGCGCTCGACCATCAGCATTCCGAGCAGGAGCGTCAGCGTCTGGAGCGCCTGACCCAGGTGCAGAACGACCAGCTCAAACTGCTCAACAGCACCCTGGAAAAGCATGTCGCGGCGCGTACCGCCGAACTGCAGCAGACCGCCGACATGCTCGATCTGGCGTACGAAGAGCTCAAACACAGTTACGTCACCGGCACCGAAGTGTTTTCGCTGCTGGCCAATCTGCGTCTGCCGCCTGCCAAGCAGACCAATCGGCAGATCATCGAGCTGGTGCGCAGCTACTGCAAACAGCATGCTCTGGACGAGGCCACCAGCCGCGACCTGACCATGGCCGCCGCGCTGTACAACATCGGCAAACTGAGCTGGACCGACGGCATGATGACCACGCCTTCGGATTTGCTGCGCCATACCGATCGCGAGCGTTATCGCAGCTACCCCAAGCAGAGCGAATCGCTGCTGATGACGCTGGACCCGATGAAGGACGCGGCCCGTCTGATCCTGCATCACCAGGAGCGCTGGGACGGCAGCGGCTTTCCCGACCGGCTCAAGGGCGAGGCCATTCCGTTCGGTTCGCGCCTGCTGAAACTGGCGGTGGATTTCGTCGAGTTGCAGCGCGGCCTGATCCTCGAACGGCATTTGAACAGCGATGAAGCGCTGCTGTACCTGCGGCAGTACGCCGGGCGTTTGTATGACCCGCAACTGATCGAAGATTTCATTCAGGTGTGTGCGGCATTCCTGGGCGACATCACCCTGGTCGACCCGACGGTCAAGGTTCTGACCACCCGGGACCTGGCAGCGGGGATGATTCTGGCGCGCAACCTCAATGCCGATAACGGCATGTTGCTGCTCAACGCCGGCAAAGTGCTCAGCGCGCTCTTGGTGGAAAAGCTGATTGCCTTTGAAGCCATGGAGGGCGGCAAATACCAGATTTTCGTCAAGCTGCCGGAGGCGGATGAAACTGCGCTCAAGGCGTTGGGGGAATGACCTGTGAGGTGACGTGATCAGCCCGGGCATGGGATCCTTGCGCTTTTTCCAGGCCGGTGGCTGACCCATGACCTCTGCATCCGTTGTCGCTCCAAACCTCATTCGTATTGCCGCTGCGCTGTTGCTCAACCCTCAAGGCCAGACCCTGCTGGTGCGCAAGCGTGGCACCACGGCGTTCATGCAACCGGGCGGCAAGATCGAGGCGCATGAGTTGCCGGTGCACGCGCTGGCCCGCGAGCTGGAAGAAGAGCTGGGGCTGACGATCGATCCGGCGCAGGCGTCTTTTCTCGGCCAGTTCTCGGCGCCGGCCGCCAACGAGCCGGGGTTTGTGGTGCAGGCGGAGATTTTTCAACTGACCATCGATGCCGATGTGACGCCCGCTGCCGAAATCGAGGAAGTCATCTGGATCGATCCGGTCAGTGATCCTGCTGTCGTTCTGGCGCCATTGACACGCGACCTGATCCTGCCGTTTTATCGCCACTCGCTGACCGCGATCGCCTGATCCCCCACGCACAGGACGTCCACCATGATCCCGCTTCAAGACCTGCTGATCTTCGCCGCCGCCGCGCTGTTGATGGTACTGACACCGGGACCGAACATGATTTACCTGATCTCGCGTTCGATCTGTCAGGGACGCAAGGCCGGGGTCACCTCGTTGCTCGGTGTGGTGGGTGGTTTCTTCGTGCACATGTTTGCCGCGGCTGCCGGTTTGAGCGCGGTGTTTCTGGCGGTGCCGATGGCCTACGAGGTGCTGAAGTGGGCTGGTGCGCTGTATTTGTTGTGGTTGGCCTGGCAAGCACTCAAACCCGGCGCGCGCTCGCCGTTCGAGGCGCAGCAATTACCCCCGGACTCGTCGCGCAAACTGATCACCATGGGCTTTCTCACCAGTGCGTTGAACCCGAAGATTGCGGTGTTCTACCTCTCGGTGTTTCCACAATTCATCAGCCCCGAACACGGCTCGGTATTCACCCAGAGCATCCTCCTTGGCCTGACCCAGATCAGCGTCAGTTTCAGCGTCAATCTGCTGATCGCGCTGTTCGCGGCAGGCATTGCTTCCTGGTTCGTGCGCAACCCGACATGGCTGGCGCTGCAACGCTACTTCATGGGTTTTGTACTCGCCGGTCTGGCGGTGCGCCTGATGCTTGAACAACGCAGGAACGCCTGAGCATGTGGATCGAACGCCTCGACGCCAGCCATGCGCTGGCTTACCGCGAGCTGATGCTCGAAGCCTACGACCGCCATCCGCAGGCCTTCACCTCCAGCGTGCGCGAGCGCGCGGTGATGCCGCTGAGCTGGTGGGAGGCGCGGCTGACCAGCAAGCTGGATGTGGTGCTCGGTGCGTTCGAGGCAGGCACACTGGCCGGCATCGTCGGCCTGGCGTTCGAACCGCGAGAGAAGGCCCGCCACAAGTCGACCTTGTTCGGCCTGTACGTCTCAGCCGATTTTCGCCAGCACGGCCTGGGCCATCAGCTGGTCGAGGCTGCCATCGCTGAAGCCCAAATCCATCCCGAACTGAAAGTCCTCCAGCTCACCGTCACCGCCGGCAACGACGCCGCGTTCAACCTGTACCAGCGTTGCGGCTTCATCCAGTTCGGCCTTGAGCCATTGGCGGTGCGGGTGGGCGAAGACTATTTCGACAAGATTCACATGTGGCGCGAACTCTGATGCCACACTGAACCGGCGCTCACAAGTGGATGTGAATCAACGCACCGCACTGACCCCATCCAGTGTCGAGAACGAGGTGTCCTTGGCGGTCAGCAGGAAATCGCGCATGTACGGCGCATCGAGCATGTCGGCGCGGATCGCCGCGTACAGCGTGGCAAACAGACCTTTCTCGCCCAGGCGCTTGGCTTTCACATAGCCGCGCGAGCTGTATTCGTGCAGTGCCCAGTGCGGCATGCCGCACACGCCACGGCCACTGGCGACCAGTTGCATCATCATCACCGACAGCTCAGAGGTGCGAACCTGTGCCGGTTCGATGTCGGCCGGTTCGAGGAAGCGGGTGAAGATGTCCAGCCGGTCGCGTTCCACCGGGTAGGTGATCAGCGTTTCAGTCAGCAGGTCCTCGGGAACGATGTACGGTTTGCTCGCCAGTGGATGCTGGTTCGCCACTGCGAGCATCGCTTCGTAAGTGAACAGCGGCACGTAGGTGATGCCGGCGATGTCCAGCGGATCGGAGGTCACCACCAGATCCAGGTCACCGCGGGCCAGCGCCGGCAGCGGGGCGAAGGCGAAACCCGAGGCGAGGTCGAGTTCGACTTCCGGCCAGGCGTCACGGAACTGGTCGATGGTCGGCATCAGCCACTGGAAACAGCTGTGGCATTCGATCGCCATGTGCAGGCGTCCAGCGGTGCCGCCGGCCAGACGACTGATGTCGCGCTCGGCGGCGCGCAACAGCGGCAGGGTCGCGTCGGCCAGTTGCAACAGGCGCAGACCGGCGCTGGTGAAGCGTACCGGTTTGGTCTTGCGCACGAACAACGGCATGCCCATGCGCTCCTCCAGTTCCTTGAACTGGTGCGACAGCGCCGATTGGGTCAGGTGCAGACGGTCGGCGGCATCGACCAGACTGTCGGCCTCGCGCAGGGCATGCAGGGTTTTCAGATGACGGATTTCAAGCACGGCATGGCCCCATGAGGAAAACTTGTGACAAATTCAAAGGCGGTGAGTTTGTCTCATGTTGACAGTGCTGTCGACCATTCGAGCAGAAGCGGGGCATCGCCATGCCCCGCTGCTTTTTGCCCTAGAGGTCTGCGAAATGCCGGATACCCAGCGGTTTACCGATATCGCCGCGCCAGATCGCCTCGACCTGTGCCCCGCTGGCGGCCTGAACCTGCTGCCATTGCAGGCCGAGGTTGCGTTGCTCCGGCAATTTCAGGTGCGCCTTGACGAAGTCAGCGAACGGCACCTTGTCCGAGGTGTAGTGAAAGTGCGCGTACCACAGCGTGCGCGGCGGCGAGGAGGTGAGGTCGCGCACGGCGTATTCCTGAAGGAAATCCTTGCGCCCGTCAGCCCTTTTGCCCAGTGCCCGCAGCGGACCTTCGCGGCGGATGTCCACCACTTGTTGTTGCAGCAGATAATCCAGATAGCCTTCGGTGGGCGTCTTGCTGCGCAGTGACTGATCAATGCGCAGCGTACGACCGGTACGACGCAGTTCGCGGGCCTTGTCGTGCAGTTGCAGTACCACCGGTTCGGTCGGCGACAGTCGCTCGATGGCCTGGGCACGGGTGCTCAACTCCGTCGCTTCGCTGTTGAACATGTGTTCCAGATCTACCGGCAGCATGTCCTGGCGGGCATAGCTCTGTACCTTGTTGCTGTAGGCCGGAACAGCTGCCAGACGTCTGCGCGCTTCGACCAGCAGCGGCTGAACGTCAGTTGGCAACGTTGCTGCCGTCGGGGCGGTGCGCACTTGCAGATGGTATTTGCCACTGGAGCGCGGCAGCCAGGTTTCGCGGAATCCGTCGATGCCTTCGATGGTGATGCGTTTTTCCCGGGTGCCGGCGTCGATGCTTTCCGTGCCGATCAGCAACTGGTTGTCCTCGGTTTCGAACAGTTGCTTGCCGCCTGGCTCTTTCGGCTTGATTGGCGCACGGTGCCTGATCGCGTGCCGCGCCTGCGCTTCGACCTGGGTCAGCCCCTCGAGGAACAAGCCGACCTGTTCCAGATCCAGATGCTGTGCATAACCCAGCATCCAGGCGTTGAGCTGACGACGAAAACCGGCATAGATCTGCAGGCAATCTTCGAGGATCCGATTGTGCTGGACCACGCTGGCGCTGACCTCTGGCAGGTGATGCTGGGTCAGCAACGCGCGCCCGACCTTGACCCGGGCGTCTTTGAGCTGGGTATGGAAATACGCCCAGGACAGGTCAGTGACCGCGTCGTAGCGGGTAATGATTTCCAGCAGATGCGCAGTCCTCAGGTAGTGATGGGTGTTGTCACCCAGGTTGCGGTTGATAGCGGCCATGTCTTTCGCCATCCGGGCTTTCTGCGCGCGGTTGCTGATGCGGTTGTTCCACAGTCTGGCCTGCTCGGTGATCGCGTGCAGTTGATCGAACTCCTTGAGGAAATCCTCGCGCACCCGCTTGCGCCGGGCCATGAGTGTGATATGGACAGCGGTCTGGTCGGAGGGGACAGCATCGGACTCGGCGACCAGTGCGTCGATCCGGTTCAAGTGCTCCAGCAAGCGATCGCGGGCAACGGTGACGCGCTGCACGGCGCGGTCGACCACGATCCAGGCGCAGCGGCTCTGGATGGCTTCAATCTGCAGACGTTTGCGGCCGTGGCTCAGGGGCAGCAATTCGACAAGGTTGTCGTATTGGGCGATCGCGACGTCGATATCATTCAGGCAGGCTGCGTCAACGGCTGTCTGTAGAGGCTTGCGCCCGGCAAGATCGAGGTTCTGGTAGTTTTCCAGCAACTGGTTGGTGGCGCGGGTCTGAGCATCGAGGCGGCGGGTGTAGTTGTCGGCGGTGTTGGTCAGGGTCATTTGCCGGCGCAGTTGCCGATCGGTCCACCAGCGCGGTAACCACTGGCGGATCGGTGCAGGCCAAAGCGGTTCCAGGCCGTCGGCCAGATGCCCGAGTACCGCGCCGCCGCCAGCACCGCCACCGTCCATTACAGTGCCATGCACCGCATAGTGAGTGTTCCACTGGCCGCTGTCGTCGAGGGCGATCGGTTGTTTGTAGCTGCGCAGCCGTGTGCCGTAAAGCCTCCAGCCACGCGGCAGATCGCTGAGCTGAACCCGATAGATGCGCCCCTGACGAACAATGAAGTCGCCATCGGCGTGACGATAGACGTTGCGATAGACACCGTGGGTGGCCGGGTGCAGGCCGGCCAGGGAAATGTCGGATTCGTACTCGTAACCCTTGAAGCGGTCGAGCCATTGCCGGGCCCGTTGCCAGGACGACGACATGGTGGCGAATCCGCCCAGTGCCGTGCGTTGTCGCTGACGGGTGACCAGACGTGCTGCTGCGGGGGCCGAGACGGTTCCGGGCAGCACATCCATTGCCGCGTCGATCAGTGACAGCAGCACCGCCTCCACTTCCGCCAGACCATGCCCGAGCTCGCCGCGCAAGAACGCCGCGACGGCCAGATTGGCGCTGTTCCAGGCGTCATACAGGGCCACTGCCGTACCCACGAACGGCACCATGCCGATGGCCATTTTCAGGTAGTTGAACAATGCCCCGGATTTCAGTGCGCAGCGTTCCAGATACAACGCATCGTTGGAACGCGAACTGCTGCGATGGGCCTCCAGCAACCGGCCCATGTGCACGTTCAGTAGATGAATGGCCAGCGATGTAGTCGCCGGCCAGGCCATTCCGACGCCGATCAGGGCATCGAAATTGCGCAATTGCGCCTGGTTGATGCGACTGACATGGCTGGCAAAATCGCCGCCCACGGCACGCCCGGCCAGGTAATTGACCATGTTGCTGTCCACACAACGCCTGAACAGATCCACCCGTGCCTGCTCCAGCGATTCGTACTGCCGCAGGAAGAGAGCGTCGGTGCTGTCAGGCAGGTAGAGCAGGGTCAGGCCACTGTTTTGCTCGACAATGAACGTCAGCCCGGCAAGCGTGCTCGGTCCCTGATGCGCGGTGTCTGCGCCACCGACCTTCAGGTGCACCGGCCGCAGCGCGATGCGTTGTCCATCAACGGCATACGCCTGGGGTGAAGTCGCATCAATGGCAACCTGCAACACGGCATGGCCGGCACTGTCGATGTGCCGTTGCAGCAGGGCGCATTCACCTTGCAACCGGAGCATCAGCCGCCACGGTTCGCTCAGGCATTCGCGGCGCCAGGCCTGCTGAAACGCAGGTTCTGTCGACGCGCCGAAAAACACCTGGCGAATCTGTTCTTCGTAACGTCCGGGCAGATCGAGCTCTGTCACCAGTTTGCGCAAGTAGACCGGGTTGAGACCGGCCTCGACACGCTGCCGATCGGTTTCGTCTTCGGCGCTGATCCTGGCCTGCATGAACGACAGGCGCCACCACATGGCTTGATCGATGTTGTTCAGGGCCAGTTGTTCGAGGGCGAGATCGCTGCGCTTGTCGCTCGCGGTCAGGACATTGCGTTGCGGCGTGCCAGACGCGGCGCCTTCCATCACGGTTTTTTGCCAGACCGTCGAGTCGGGCAGATCGAGGTTCACGCTCACGCTTTGTTTGAGTGCGAAGTCCGTGCGCAAGCGGGCGTCGATGCGTTTTTCGGCGAAGGCCTGACGCGACGGCAACTCCCGTTCGAGCAACGCATTGGCGCGATGCATGGCGCCGAGGAAGTGGCTGATCAGCGCCTTGAGCGTGGTACGGTGCGCCGCGTCGAGGTTGTCGAGCCACTCGGGCAGGCTGCCGGCCAGCGCAGCGCTGCGATCTTGCGCCTGACGTTCGGCAACTGCCCGTTCGCGGGCCTGCGCGATCGGCACGGTCAGGCGTGGCAAGTGTTGTTCGCGCAGCTTCTCCATCTCGGCCTGGCGCTCGCCGGCACGGCCGGGCAGCGGGTTGTCGCGCAGGATCTGTGCGGCCTGTTGTTCGCATTGATAGAGCTGCTGATCGAGTGACCAGGCGAGCGGGTCATCGGTCAGTGGTGTCAGGTGCAGGGTCAGCCCGCCGTCATGGAGCGAGCGTTTGAACACGTTCTGCTCCAGTGCCGCACGCGAAGCAAAACGTTGCAGGCCGCCGAACTCGCCGGGCCAGTAAAGCAGCAGGCTGTCGGTGGAACCGGGGGCCAGCGCTGCCGGGGGGGCGATGATCAGTACACCTGGCAGCTCCTCGACGGCGCTGATGTTGTCATCTGAAGTGGCCAACGATATGCAGGCGATGACCCCCTCCGTTGGCGGCAGGTGGTGTCCCGGTGCGTCCAGCATTGCGATGACTCGCCGATGTTCGGCGACGGACAGTTGCTCCAGCGTCCGTTGCAGTTCGACCTCCGCGCGCAGTCCTGCGATGCGGGCCTGCAGCAGGGCCCGGTAAGGCTCGTTCGAGCGGCGGCGTAATTCGAGCAGGGTCAGCGGAGTGGGGCTGTCGAGCAGGGCCGATGCGGCGTCATGACTGGCCTGCTGAGCCTCGCTCAAGGCGTCGAGTCGTTGTGCCAGTTGTTGACGCTGCGGACTGTTCGGCTCGGCGTCGCCGAACAAGCGGTCAAGCGCATGCCGTTCAAGCGCCAGCGTCTGCCGGCGCAGATCCAGGGGAATGTCGGCCACCAGCAAGCCGAAGGGCGCAACTTCATCGATGCTTGGTCCGGCGCTCTCCGGCTGGGCGGGCGTGATGGGGAAAAACCTGTCGAGTGCGATTCCGTTGTCGCCAGTGACGGGCGAACCCGACAGCAGCGGTTCAACGCCGCGCTTGAGCGGATCACTACCGAATTCGATGAAGTCCAGCGAAGAGACTTGCAGTCGCTCCGGTTGCTGATCCGTCAGCCAGCGCTCAAGGTCGGCTTGTTTTTCGAAGCGGAGCAACGGTTGTGGGTGCACGGGCAGGTAGAGCAGCAGCGTTTCCTCCAGTTGAAGCAGCAACGTGCCGTGCAGGCGCAGCCGGCTTTTATCGACACGATTGAGTACCGGTTGCGCGACCCGCAGATCCGCCGCGACCTGGCTCGACGGGGTGAGAAGCGGCTCAAGCCTGTGGCGTTGTGAGGTGTCGAGCTTGCCTTCGGCAGCCGCCCATTGAAGCGCGGCCTCAAAGTGCAGTTGATAGAGACTCAAGGCATGCTCGCGCCGTGACAGCGCAGTGCCGGGCGCGCGGGCATCCCACCAGGCGCTTTCGGGTTGCCCGGGATGCCGGGCCATGAGGTCCAGCCATTGCCGGTGACAGTCGTTCAGACGAGCCGTGGCCAACAGGTGCAGATGTTGATCGACGTTGGGCTGTAGCCGCTGATCAAGGCCGAAGTCGGCGGTTACAAGGGGAGGCGAATGGGTCATGCGACAGGGCTCCAGAGGGCATGCGGTCCGGGTAATTCCGGTTTTCATGCCTATTAGAGGCGCGCTGTCACGAGCCCATGCGGTACATGGTTATCGCTGGTTAATGGTTTTGTTGCTGAGGATGTACAGACCGTTACGGCCTGATTCGTTGTCGGAGAATGACCGCTCGGCAAACTTCATCAAACTGTCACGCAACTGTGGCAGCGCGCTTGAACAAACTTCATCAGACTCGCGCTCTACTGGGGTTCTGCGTTTCGGTGTTTCTTCATGCGTTTATTTTTTCTGTTGGCCGCGCTGTTGTTCGGCCTGCCGTCGATGGCGGCTTCGCGTTGTGACGTCAATGTACCGACTGAACGGGTCGATCTGGCCCAGGTGAGCCTGGCGTACCAGAGCATCGGCCGTGCTTCGGATCCGGCGCTGTTGCTGGTCATGGGTTTGGGCGGCCAGTTGATTCACTGGCCGGACGAGGTGGTGGTTGCGCTCTGTCAGCAGGGTTTTCGGGTGATCCGTTATGACAACCGCGATGTCGGTCTGTCGACCTGGCGGCAGGCCCCGGCCGACGCCAACCTGACCTTTGAAGTGCTGCGCTACAAGCTCGGATTGCCGGTGTCGGCACCGTACTCGCTGAGCGACATGGCCGACGACGCGCTGGGTTTGATGGACGCGCTGCACATCGAGCAGTTTCACGTCCTGGGTGCCAGTATGGGCGGGATGATCGCCCAGCACCTGGCGGCAATGGCGCCACAACGGGTGGAGAGTCTGACACTCATCATGACCAGTTCCGGCGCCGAAGGTTTGCCGGCACCGAGTGCGGCGCTGGTGCAACTGCTGGCGCGGCGTGGCGCGCCGAATCGCGAAGTGGCGCTGGAGCAGCAGGCCGATCTGCTGGCAGCGCTTGGCAGCCCGGCCGTCGCGGATGACCGCCAGGCGTTGCTGCATCAGGCAGCGGTGGCCTACGACCGGGCGTTCAACCCGGAAGGCGTGAAGCGCCAGATCATGGCGATCCTTGCCGAGCCGAGCCGGGTGGTGCTGCTCAATCAGCTGCGGGTGCCGACCCTGGTGGTGCACGGCACGGCGGATCCGCTGTTGCCGGTGATGCACGGCGTGCATCTGGCGGCGCATATCCGTGGCAGTCAGCTGAAGCTGATTCCGGGGCTGGCCCATCGTTTTCAGGAAGCGTTCAAGGCGCCGTTGCTGGCAGCGGTGTTGCCGTATTTGCAAGCGCGTCGTGAAGACACATCGCACTGGGCGCAGATCGAACCGGCGGCGAGCGGTAACCTGCTGTAGCTGAGGTTTTAAGGGTGTTGATTCGGGCCTCTTCGCGAGCAAGCCCGCACACAAATTGGCAGGCATTCTCTGTAGGAACTGCCGAAGGCTGCGATCTTTTGCTTTTGAAGATCAAAAGATCGCAGCCTTCGGCAGCTCCTACAGGTGTATCTTTCGGACTTCTGTCCGCGAGGTGTGTGATGAGTTCCGCTTTGAAAATCGATTTTGTCAGCGACGTCTCCTGCCCGTGGTGCGTCGTCGGTCTGTATGGCCTGCTGCAGGCACTGGAGATTCTGCGCGATGAAGTGCAGGCCGAGATTCATTTCCAGCCGTTCGAACTGAACCCGAAAATGGGCCGGGACGGGCAGAACATCACCGAACACATCAGCGAAAAGTACGGTTCGACCCCGGAGCAGTCACAGAAAAACCGCGAAGCGATTCGTGCCCGTGGCGCCGAGGTCGGGTTCGCCTTTCGTACCGATGGTAACAGCCGCATCTACAACACCTTCGATGCTCATCGTCTGTTGCATTGGGCCGGGCAGGAAGGTGTGCAGCTGCCGTTGAAAGAAGCGTTGTTCAAGGCCTATTTCACGGATGGCGGTAATCCGTCCGATCATGCGCAACTGGCGCAGATTGCCGAAAGCGTGTGGCTGGATCGACAGCGTGCCGAAGCGATTCTGGCCAGCGACGAATTTGCCGATGAAGTGCGCGAAGAAGAGCAACTGTGGCTGCAACGCGGCGTGAGCTCAGTGCCGACCGTGGTGTTCAACGGTCAGTACGCGGTGACGGGCGGGCAACCGGTGGACACCTTTGTCGGAGCGATCCGGCAGATCATGAGCGAAACCCGGGGCGGCAGCGTCAACAACTGAATGCCAATTCGGGGCACCGTCAACAACTGAATACCAACCCTGTAGGAGCTGCCGCAGGCTGCGATCTTTGCCTTTAAAGAGCAGGATCAAAAGATCGCAGCCTGCGGCAGCTCCTACAGGGATCAAGTGTGCAGGCGCACCCACACCGAGACCAATACGCTGGCGGCAATCAACCACGCGACAACCGCCACCGCCAGTGACGCCTCCAGGCGCATGCGGTCAACCATCACGTACAGCGTCGCCAGATAGATGAAGTACGGAATGATCGACCACATGCCGAACACGATGGTCGCCTTCAGATCATCGACCGAACGGCCCTTGCCGACGATGTAGTGGGCAATCAGCGCAAAGGTCGGAAACAGCGGCACCAGCCCGGCGATGTAATAGTTTCGGGTCTTCGACAGCGCGGCGAGAATCACCACCACTGCTGCGCCGAGGGCGGCTTTGAGAATCAGATCCATCAGTGGCTCAACCCGTATTTTTTCACTTTGTCGAACAGCGTGGTCTTGGCCATGCCCAGCTCCAGACTGGCTTGAGTCAGGTTGCCGCCGCTGCGTTGCAAGGCATCGTTGAGCAGGTTGCGCTCGAAGGCTTCCACCGCTTCGGCGAACGCCAGCCCCTGACCGCCGCTGCTGGCGCCGGACTTCTTGAACGCCGGCAGGCCGAGGGCAAAGCGCTCGGCGACGTTACGCAGTTCGCGCACGTTGCCCGGCCAGTCGTGGCTCATCAGGTTTGACAGGGTCTGGTTGTCCAGCTCGGGCAACGTGCGGTCGAAGCGCAGCGCCGACTGCTGGGTGAAGTGTTCGAACAGTTGCAGGATGTCCTCACGGCGCTCGCGTAGCGGCGGCAGTTCCAGCGTCACCACGTTGAGGCGGTAGTACAAGTCGCTGCGAAACTCGCCGGCCTTGCTCGCTTGGTCGAGGTCGGATTTGGTCGCCGCAATCACCCGGCAATCCACCGCGACGCTCTGGTTCGAGCCGAGGCGTTCGAGGGTGCGTTCCTGCAATACACGCAGCAGTTTGATCTGCAACGGCAGCGGCATGCTTTCCACTTCATCGAGGAACAGCGTGCCGCCGTCGGCGTGTTCGATCTTGCCGATACGCCGTTTGCCGGCACCGGTGAAAGCGTTGGCTTCGTGGCCGAAAATCTCGCTTTCGAACAGGTTCTCCGGCAGGCCGCCACAGTTCAGCGCGACGAATTGCTTGGTGTGGCGGCGGCTGAAATCGTGCAGGCAGCGCGCGACCAGTTCCTTGCCGGTGCCGGTCTCGCCTTCGATCAATACGTTGGCCGAGGTGTCGGCGACGTTGGCGATCAGCTCGCGCAGGTTCTGCATCGCGGGGGAACGACCGATGATCCGGCCTTCGAGGGAGTCGCGTTCGGCCAGTTGCCGACGCAGCGACGAGACTTCGCGGGCGAGGCTGCGTTGCTCCAGTGCGCGGCGGGCGACGTCGACCAGACGCTCCGGCGAGAACGGTTTCTCCATGAAATCGTAGGCGCCTTTCTGCATCGCACCGACCGCCATGGAAATATCACCATGACCGGTGATCAGCACCACCGGCAGACTGCGGTCGCGTTGCTTGAGGCGGGTCAGCAGCTCCAGGCCATCGATGCCCGGCAGGCGGATGTCGCTGATGACGATGCCGGCGAAGTTGTCGCCGACCTGCTCCAGCGCTTCTTCGGCGCTGCCGACACCGATGCAGGGAATGTCTTCCAGGGTCAGTGCCTGCTGGCAGCCGAGCAGCACATGGGGGTCGTCTTCGACGATCAGCACACTAAGGTCGTGGTTCATATTGGCTCGGCAGGAGTAGGGCTTACCAACGGTAAACTGAGGACGAAGGTGGTGCCACCGCTGGCCGGATGTTCGACACCCAGGTGCCCGCCGGTGGCGGCAGCGAGGCTGGCGGAGAGGGTCAGGCCGAGGCCCAGGCCCTGTTCGCCGGGTTTGGTGGTGAAGAACGGCTCGAACAGATGCTTGCGCGCCTCGGCATCGACGCCGTGGCCGTTGTCGCGCACCCGCAGACGATATTTGCCGTTGAACTCTTCGCCCTCCAGCCACAGTTCCGGCTGCGGCTGCGCCTGCATGGCGTCGAGGGCATTGCCGATCAGGTTGACCAGAATCTGTTCGAGGCGGGTCTGGTCGATTTGCACTTGCACGTCGATGAATTGCCGATGCAGTTGCAGTGACGCGCTCTCGACCCTGGCACCCAGCACCTGCAGCGCGGCGTCCACCGCTTTGCCGAGACTGGCCTGGCCCTTGTCGTCCCCGCGTCGGGCGAACGAGCGCAGGCTGGCAGTGATCCGGCCCATGCGGTCGATCAGGTCATTGATGGTCTTGAGGTTGGTGCTGGCGACGTCGAGCTGGCCGCGTTCGAGGAATCGAATGGTGTTGCCGGACAGGGTGCGCATCGCCGCCAGCGGCTGGTTCAATTCGTGGGCGATGCTGGTCGACATCTGGCCGATGGCTGCGAGTTTGCCGGCCTGCACCAGTTCGTCCTGAGCGCGGCGCAGGGTTTCTTCGGCCTGCCGTCGTTCGCGGATCTGGCTCTTGAGGCGTTCGTTGCTGGCGCGCAGGTCGCCGGTGCGTTCGGTGATCCGCCGTTCGAGTTGACTGTTGGCTTCCTGCAAGGCTTCGCGGGCGGCGAGGCGGGTGGCGATGACCTTGCGCCGCTCGTTCCAGGCAATCAGCAAAAACGCCACCAGAGCGAACGCCACGGCCACCAGAATGCCTTGGTTGATCGCTTCGCGGCGCAGGTCCTGCAACGGCGTGAGCAAAGTGAAATTCCACGGTGTGTCGCTCAGTGGCCGGGTCTGGGCCAGATAGCTGATGCTGTCGTCATCGGCGCTCACTTCGCTGTTGGCAGGAAAGGTCAGTTTCTCCACGCCTTCGGCCAGGGTTTCGCGGGCCAGGGGTTGCAGTTCGTTGAGCGGGAACCAGTAATACTGCAGGCTGCGGGCGAGCTTCTCTTTGGTTTCATCGCTCAGCGGGACCACCGATTTCAGGCGCCGCGCCGGATCGCTGGAAAGAATGATGATGCCGTTCTCGTCGCTGACGAAGGCTTCCAGACGGGCGCGCTGCCAGCGTTCTTCCAGGGCTTCGAGACGCACTTTGACCACGGCGACGCCGATGATCTTGCCGTGCTCTTCCAGGCCGTGGGCCAGGTAATAACCGGGTTCGCCGCTGGTGCTGCCGATGCCGTAGAAACGTCCGGGCTCGCCGCGCACGGCTTTCTGGAAATAGGCGCGGAACGACAGGTCTTCACCGAGGTAACTGTCGACGTCGCGCCAGTTGCTGGTGGCCATCACGCGGCCGGTGGTGTCCATGACATAGATGGCCCGACTGCGGCTGCGCCGGTTCAGGCCTTCAAGGTAAGCATTGACCGTTTGCCGGTGTTCCGGGGTTGGATCGGCCAGCAATTGCGGGACGCTGGTTTCCAGTTCCAGCAGGCTGGGCAGGTAGGTGTATTTGCTGATCTCGCTTTCGACGGTGCGCGCGTGCAGTTCAAGCTGACGTTGGCCGTTTTCGCTGAGGCTGCGGATGCCGAAATGTTCACTGGTCCAGAAACCGGCGTAACCCAGTCCGATCATCAGCACGATGATCAGCGGCGGCAGAAACAGATGGCGAATCAGACGAGGCTTCACGGCAAGTGATGGCGGCGCTGCGCGATAGAGATTGGGGTCGCATTTCATCACAGTTGCCTTGGGTCAACCAGCATGGTTAAAGCATCCTGGTTTGTTCGAGCGCGGAACCTGTGGTGAGGGGATTTATCCCCGATCGGCTGCGAAGCAGTCGTCAAACCGGCAGATGCGGTTCGAGTTTGAAATGCTGGGGCCGCTTCGCGGCCCATCGGGGATAAATCCCCTCGCCACAAAGCTCCCTCGCCACAGAGTTCAGTGTGTTGCTTTTAGTGCTGCAGGATTTTCTCGAGGAAATGCTGCGCGCGTTCGGAGCGGGCGCTGATGTCGCCGAAAAACTCCTCTTTCGGGCAGTCTTCGATGATCTTGCCGGCATCCATGAAAATCACCCGGTCAGCCACTTTGCGGGCGAAACCCATTTCGTGGGTCACGCACATCATGGTCATGCCTTCCTGGGCCAGTTGCACCATCACGTCGAGCACTTCGTTGACCATTTCCGGATCGAGCGCCGAGGTCGGTTCGTCGAACAGCATGACGATCGGGTCCATCGCCAGCGCGCGGGCAATCGCCACACGCTGCTGCTGACCGCCGGACAGTTGCCCCGGGTGCTTGTGGGCATGCGCCGACAGGCCAACGCGTTCCAGCAGTTGCAGACCTTTTTTGGTCGCTTCTTCCTTGCTGCGGCCCAATACCTTGATCTGCGCAATGGTCAGGTTTTCGGTAATGGTCAGGTGCGGGAACAGCTCGAAATGCTGGAACACCATGCCGACGCGCGAGCGCAGTTTCGGCAGGTTGGTCTTCGGGTCGGCAATCGAGGTGCCATCGACGACGATGTCGCCTTTCTGGAACGGCTCCAGCGCGTTGACGCATTTGATCAGGGTCGACTTGCCCGAGCCCGACGGGCCGCAGACCACGATCACTTCGCCTTTCTTGACCTCGGTGCTGCAATCAGTCAGCACCTGGAAGTCGCCATACCACTTGTTGATGTTCTTGATGGAGATCATACGGCAAACCTTTTTTGCAGACGCTTGACCAGCAGCGAGGCGGAAAAGCTGATGATGAAGTAAACGACACCGGCAAAGATCAGGAACTCGTTGGAACGACCGATGATGTCGCCGCTGGAGCGGGCGGAGTTGAGGAAGTCCACCAGGCCCACGGTGTAGACCAGCGAGGTGTCCTGGAACAGGATGATCGACTGCTGCAGCAGCAACGGGGTCATCTTGCGGAACGCCTGGGGCAGGATGATCAGACGCATGGTCTGGCCATAGGTCATGCCCATCGCTTGTGCAGCGGCCATCTGGCCTTTGGGGATCGACTGCACGCCGGCACGGACGATTTCACAGAAGTACGCGGCTTCGAACATCATGAAGGCCACGACGCAGGACGTGAACGCGCCGATCGGGGTGTCTTCGCCGGTGATCCAGCGCAGCACGAACGGTACCGCCAGGTAGAACCAGGTGATCACCAGCAGCAGCGGGATCGAGCGGAAATAGTTCACATAGGCGCCGGCCACGCGAGACAGCAGTTTGCTGGACGACAGGCGCATCAGCGCGAGGATCGTACCGAGCACGATGCCGCCGATCACGCCCATGAGCATGAGCTTCAAGGTCATGAGCATGCCGTTCCACAGGCCCGGGATCGCGGGGATGATGCCGCTGAAATCGAAGTCCATTATTTACCCCCCACGGAGATCAGGCCAGGCACCGCGACTTTCTTCTCGACCATGCGCATCAGCAGCATCAGGCTCATGTTCAGGGTGAAGTAGATCAGCGTGGCCAGGGTGAACGCTTCAAACAGATTGGCCGAGAATTCGGCGGTCTGTTTGGTTTGCGCCAGCAGTTCCATCAGGCCGATCAGGGACGCCACGGAGGAGTTCTTGAAGACGTTGAGGAATTCCGAGGTCAGCGGCGGAATGATGATGCGGTAGGCCTGGGGCAGCAGCACGTTCCAGTAGATCTGCGGCAGCTTGAAACCCATGGCGCGGGCGGCGGATTCCTGGCCCCGCGGCAGCGCCTGGATACCGGTGCGCACTTGCTCGCAGACCCGGGCGGCGGTGAACAGGCCCAGGCACACGACGACGCTCAGGTAGGCCGAGGTGGTCGGGTTCAGATCCTGTTTGTACCAGTCCTGCAGGTTCTGCGGCAGCAGGTCGGGCACCAGGAAGTACCAGATGAACAGCTGAACCAGCAGCGGCACGTTGCGAAACAGCTCGACGTAGCACGTCGCGATGCCCGACACGAGGCGGCTCGGCACGGTGCGCATGACCCCCAGAATGGAGCCCAGCAGCAAAGCGATGATCCAGGCCACGACGGCGATGGCAATGGTCCAGCCCAGACCGGAAATGAACCAGTCGAGATACGTCTCGCTGCCCACGCCGGTGGACTTGAAGAACACGCCCCAGTCCCAGTTGTAATTCATTAGGGTCTCCCCTCGAAATCGATCGATGTACAAGCACCCGCTTGGGGAAGATCCTTTCCCGTCCGACGTTGAACGTCGGGCACACGCGATCGGCTCGGAAACCGCCTGGTCGAGTGTTCCACAGTAAAGCCAGCAGGTAGTAACAGGCGTCTGAGGGAGGTTGCTCCCTCAGACGACAGGTTAGTCAGGAATCAGATTTTTACGTCAGGTGCAGGCTTGTCGCTCGGATTGGCGATCAGCTCTTTCACCTTGTCGCTCATCGGGAAGTTGAGGTTCAGGCCTTTCGGTGGGATCGGGCTTTCGAACCACTTGTTGTAGATCTTGTTGATCTCGCCGGACTTGTACAGGCCAACGATGGCGTCATCCACCGCTTTCTTGAACGCCGGGTCGTCTTTACGCACCATGCACGCGTAGGCTTCGAAGGACTGTGGCGTACCGGTGATGACCCAGTCAGTCGGCTTCTTGGCCTTGGCTTCTTCACCGGCCAGCAGGGCGTCGTCCATCATGAAGGCAACGGCGCGGCCGCTTTCCAGCATGTTGAAGGATTCGCCGTGGTCCTTGGCGGAGATGATGTTCATGCCCATCTGCTTGTCGGCGTTCATCGCTTTGATGATGCGCTCGGACGTGGTGCCAGCGGTGGTCACGACGTTTTTGCCCTTGAGATCGGCGAAGTCTTTGTAGGACGGGTTGCCATCCTTGTCTTTCTTGACCAGCAGACGAGTGCCGATTTCGAAGATGTTGACGGTGAAGTCGACCTGTTGGGCGCGTTCGGCGTTGTTGGTAGTAGAGCCGCACTCGATATCCGCGGTGCCGTTCTGGATCAGCGGGATACGGGTTTGCGAGGTCACCAGGTTGTACTTGACCTGCAGGTCTGGCTTGTTCAGGTCTTTTTTCAGGGCTTCAACGATGGCCACTTGAATGTCGTGGGAGTAGCCCACTGGCTTGCCGGAAGCATCCGCGATATAGGAAAACGGGATGGAGCTGTCGCGGTGAGCGAGGGTGATGGTGCCGGAATCGTTGATTTTCTTCAGGGTGCCGGTGAGTTCGGCGGCGAAAACTGGTGTGCTGATCAGAGCGGCCGCAATGGCTGCGCCCAGGATAGGGGGAACGATGCGCATCAAATTTTCCTCGAATTGTTTTTTTTATGGAGCCAGTTCGTCGGCCCTTTTGTGCTTCGAATGCCTGACGGCTCCTGAAGTGTTGGCACGGCAGGCATTCGTCGAGAGAGTGTAGAGCATGAGTCGTGCCAGACCAGTCGATAGTGGCTAATGGCTTGATTTATAAGGTGATTAAAGTTTTGTGTCGGTGTTTTTCGATGAAACTGATCCGGTTATCCGAATTGACCGAGAGGTCGCGTTCGGAAATCCGAACGATCTTTAATCGCTGCTCTCGTATAGATGATCGCTCGAACCCGCATAACCTTGTAGCGAGGGGATTTATCCCCGATAGGTCGCGAAGCGGCCTTCTTCAAACGCGAGGACCGCTTCGCAGTCCATCGGGGATAAATCCCCTCGCCACAGGGTTAGTGTCAGGCAAAGTAAGTCACGCAGCAAAAAGCCCCTGAATCTCTCAATTCAGGGGCTTTCGTTTAAGCGAGGTTCAATTCACGCCGCTTCAGTCTTGCGGTTCTGCTCGACCTTGCCCAGGTAGGCCGCCAGTTTCTCCTGCTCGGCCGGGGTGGTGAACAGGCCCAGTTTGCTGCGACGCCACAGAATATCGTGCGCCGTGGTCGCCCATTCTTCGCTGCACAGGTAGTCAACCTCACGGGTATAGAGCCCGCCGCCGAGGTGTTCGCCCATGTCGGCCAGCGTTTCCACGCCTTCGAGCATGCGCCAGGTGCGGCTGCCGTAGGTGGTGGCCCAGCGGCGGGCGATTTCGCTCGGGACGAAGTCGAACTTGTCGCGGATCTGTGCGCTCAAGGCTTGCGGGGTGGTCATGTCTTCACCGCCGGGCAGGGTCGCGGTAGCGGTCCAGCTTGGGCGCATCTGGGTGAAGTACGGCATCAACTGGGCCATCGCCGACTCTGCGAGCTTGCGGTAGGTGGTCAGCTTGCCGCCGAACACCGACAGCAGCGGTGCCTCTTCACCGCCGCCAGACAGGGCCAGGGTGTAGTCGCGGGTCACGGCCGACGGGTTGTCGGATTCGTCATTGCACAGCGGGCGCACGCCCGAGTAGCTGTGCTGGATGTCGTCGCGACTGATCTGCTTCTTGAAGTGGGCGTTGACCACTTTCAGCAGGTAATCGGTTTCGCCGTCGGTGATTGCCACTTTCGCCGGATCGCCGGTGTACTCACGGTCGGTGGTGCCGATCAGAGTGAAGTGGTTCAGGTACGGAATGGTGAAAACGATGCGCTGATCTTCGTTTTGCAGGATATGCGCGTGATCGCCTTCGTACAGCTTCGGCACAATGATGTGGCTGCCCTGAATCAGGCGAATGCCGTACGGCGATTCCATTTTCAGGTCGTCACGGATGAACTTGGCGACCCATGGACCGGCGGCGTTCACCAGCGCTTTGGCGGTGATCGAAAACAGGCTGCCATCGGCGCGTTCCAGGTTCAGGTGCCACAGGCCCTTGGCGCGGCGGGCGCTGACACAACGGGTCTGGGTGTGAATGTGCGCGCCGTGTTCACGGGCAGCCATCGCATTCAACACAACGAGGCGGGCGTCATCGACCCAGCAGTCGGAGTATTCGAAGCCTTTCTTGATTTCGCTTTTCAGTGCGCTGTCGGCGCCGAACTTCAGGCTTTTCGAACCTGGCAGCTTTTCGCGCTTGCCGAGGTTGTCATAGAGGAACAGGCCCGCGCGGATCATCCACGCCGGACGCAGGTGCGGGCGATGCGGCAGCACAAATCGCATCGGCTTGACGATGTGCGGCGCCTTGGCCAGCAGCACTTCGCGCTCGGCCAGCGCTTCACGCACCAGACGGAATTCGTAATGTTCGAGGTAGCGCAGGCCACCGTGGATCAGCTTGCTGCTGGCCGACGAAGTGTGGCTGGCCAGGTCATCCTTTTCGCAAAGGAACACCGAAAGACCGCGACCGGCGGCATCCGCTGCAATCCCCACGCCATTGATCCCGCCGCCAATCACGGCAACATCGTAAATCTCGGCAATCGGGGGCGTACGCAAGGTAGAGGTGGACATCGGCTGGCCTCGGGCTCTTTTGATTTTCTGTCTTGGAAATCGAACATAAATGTTCATTTGCGAAAATGGTAGCCCATAAAGACGCGCGCAGCCAGTCGCCTTCGATTGAAAAAACTCATCGAAGGGCGGCTAAAAGAAAATTTCCGAACATTATTGAGGCAGGGATGCTCTCTGTGGCGAGGGGATTTATCCCCGATGGGCCGCGTAGCGGCCCCTCAATGTTGGATATCAGGCACACCGCATTGGGTGGTTTTGGGACTGCTTCGCAGCCCATCGGGGATAAATCCCCTCGCCACAGGGGAATGTCGACGGGGTTAAACGACTTCCAGACGAATCTTGTGCTGGCTCAGCAACTGCGCCAGCGCCGGCACGGGTTGCTGATCGGTCACCAGGCAGTCAATCAGGCTGATCGGACCGAGGCGGATCATCGCGTTACGCCCGAACTTGCTGGAGTCCGCCGCCAGAATCACCTGCCGCGCGTTGGCGATGATCGCTTGCGACACGCGCACTTCCTGATAATCGAAGTCGAGCAGGCTGCCGTCTTCGTCGATGCCGCTGATGCCCACCAGCGCAAAATCGACCTTGAACTGATTGATGAAATCCACGCTCGCCTGACCCACCACGCCGCCGTCACGGCGCACGTTGCCGCCGGTCAGCAGCACATCGAAATCATCCTTGGCACTGAGCATCGAGGCGACGTGCAGGTTGTTGGTGATGATCTTCAGATGGTTGTGATTGAGCAGGGCGCGGGCAATCGATTCGGTGGTGGTGCCGATGTTGATGAACAGCGAAGCGTGATCGGGGATCTGCGCGGCGATGGCTTCGCCGATGCGTTGTTTCTCGTCGCGCATCTGATCGGCGCGCATCGCATAGGCGGTGTTTTCGACGCTGGAATCGTAGGCCGCGCCGCCATGGTAGCGACGCAACAGATTGGCTTCCGCGAGCTGATTGATGTCGCGGCGGATGGTTTGCGGGGTGACAACGAACAGCGTGGCCATTTCCTCGATGCTCACATAGCCGCGTTCGCGGACCAGCTCGAGGATTTGCTGCTGACGGGGAGGCAGATTCATGGGGCTTCCTTTGGGCTGCCGTGCAAAATTTGCCCATGATGACGCAGGAATCTCCTCCCGACCAGTTTCCAAACAACGTGAAAGCTACTGCGCTCGGCAATCCTGCGTTAAAAACAGGCTCGGACTGCTCATTTACAAACCCGTAAACTCCGCGTCCTCGCCTGTTTTTGCCTTGTCTTGCCTTCGCTCGCTACGCTTTCACGCTGTTTGGACAGCTTAAGTCAGTCCTCAGACTGGCTTATTCAGCGTCTTCACGCGCCCAGTCACGGGTGCGGCTGACGGCTTTTTTCCAGCCTTTGTACAGTTTCTCTTTCTCGACTTCGTCCAGGCTCGGTTCGAACTCGCGCTCGATTACCGCTTTGCCGCGCAGTTCTTCCAGGCTGCCCCAGAAACCGCACGCCAGACCGGCCAGATACGCCGCGCCCAGTGCCGTGGTTTCGCGCATTTGCGGGCGCTCGACCTGGGTGCCGAGGATGTCGGCCTGGAACTGCATGAGGAAGTTGTTCGCCACCGCGCCGCCGTCCACGCGCAAGGCCTTGAGGCGTTCACCGGAGTCCTGTTGCATGGCGTCGAGCACATCGCGGGTCTGGTAGGCGATCGATTCCAGCGCGGCGCGGATGATGTGATCCACGCGTACGCCGCGCGTCAGGCCGAACAGTGCGCCACGGGCATACGGGTCCCAGTAGGGAGCGCCCAGACCGGTGAACGCCGGTACCAGGTACACGCCGTTGCTGTCCTTCACTTTATTGGCGAAGTATTCGGTGTCATGAGCGTCGTTGACGATCTTCAGTTCATCGCGCAGCCACTGCACGGTCGAGCCACCGTTGAAGACTGCGCCTTCCAGGGCGTAAGCCACTTCGCCACGCGGGCCGCAAGCGATGGTGGTGAGCATGCCGTGCTGCGATTTCACCGCTTTGTCGCCGGTGTTCATCAGCAGGAAGCAGCCAGTGCCGTAGGTGTTTTTTGCCTGGCCCGGCTCGACGCACATCTGGCCGAACAGTGCCGCTTGCTGGTCACCGGCGATCCCGCCGATGGCGATCCCGCTTTTGGTGCGACCGTAGATTTCCGAAGACGCTTTCACTTCCGGAAGCATCTCGCGCGGGATGTCGAGGATTTCCAGCATCTTCGAATCCCACTCCAGCGAGTGGATGTTGAAGAGCATGGTGCGCGAGGCGTTGGTGTAGTCGGTGACGTGCACTTTGCCGCCGGTGAATTTCCAGATCAGCCAGCTGTCGACGGTGCCGAACAGCAGTTCGCCGTTGCGCGCACGTTCGCGGCTGCCTTCGACGTTGTCGAGGATCCACTTCAGTTTGGTGCCGGAGAAGTACGGGTCGGTGACCAGACCGGTGTTGTCGCGGATGTAGTCTTCATGGCCATCGCGCTTGAGCTGCTGGCAGATCTCGGTGCTGCGGCGGCACTGCCAGACGATGGCGTTGTACACCGGACGACCGGTGGTCTTGTCCCAGACCACAGTGGTTTCACGCTGGTTGGTGATACCGATGGCGGCGACCTGATCGTGATGCAGACCGGCCTGGGCCAGCGCTTCGACCATCACCGCGCTCTGGGTGGCAAAGATTTCCATCGGATCGTGTTCGACCCAACCGGCTTGCGGGTAATGCTGGGCGAATTCGCGCTGGGCGGTGCAGACCACGTTCGCGTCGCGGTCGAAGATGATCGCGCGGGAGCTGGTCGTACCCTGATCGAGGGCAATGATGTAGTTCTTATTCTGAATGTCGGTCATGTCGATTGCCTTGGACGAAATAAGGGAGAGTGGGCCGTGGCGCGGGTTCTGAATGGGCAGGAATCCGCGCCGACTGTTTCAAGAAGTTCTTGGTTTGCCGTCAATGGCCGGTTCTGCATCCTTTGTAGCAGGTGTGGCGCCGGTCAGGTGACGGGCAATGAGCCCGCGATACCCGGCAGCGCCGAGGCAGGCACCGACAATCGGTGCAAAAATCGGTATCAGGAAGTACGGAATATCGCGGCCGCCAGTGAAGGAAATTTCACCCCAGCCGGCGAAGAAAGTCATCAGTTTCGGACCGAAGTCACGGGCCGGGTTCATCGCAAAACCGGTCAGCGGGCCCATCGAACTGCCGATCACGGCAATCAGCAAACCGATCAGCAGCGGGGCCATCGGGCCTTTCGGCAGACCGTTGTTGTCGTCGGTCAGGGCCATGATCACGCCCATCAGGATTGCGGTGATGATCATCTCGACCAGGAACGCCTGGGCGGTGGACAGCACTGGATTGGGGAACGTCGAGAACACCGAGGCCAATTCGAGGCTGGCAGCGGTGCCACGCGCCATGTGATGGGTTTGTTCGTAATCGAAGAACAGGTTGCTGTACAGCGTGTAAACCAACAGCGCGCCACAGAAGGCGCCAGCGATCTGCGACAGGATATAGAACGGCAGTTTGCGCTTTTCGAAGTCGGCGAAAATGCTCAGGGCGATACTCACGGCAGGGTTCAGGTGCGCGCCGGAAACACCGGCGGTCAGGTAGATCGCCATGCTCACGCCGACGCCCCAGATGATGCTGATTTCCCACAGACCGAAGCTGGCGCCCGCGACTTTGAGCGCGGCGACACAGCCGGTGCCGAAAAAGATCAGAAGTGCAGTCCCCAGAAACTCGGCCAGGCATTGGCCGGAAAGCGATGGTTGCTGTAAAGCAGTTGTCATTGAAAACCTCGGTTTTTGTTGTTGTCTGGCGCGTTTGCCGTCAGGGCAAGGCGCGATTTTCCCCGGGGCAGGATCCCCATCCTGTTCCCGGTTTACTGCTGGGTGCTGCGGTGACGATAATTCTTACATTATTCAGATTCGAAAAAATATAGACAAGAAACAAACCTGTCAAAGGTCGAAAGTGAACCGTCGGTCACAATTCAACTATCAACCTGCTGAATGGTGCTGCCGATGGCGGCGGCGATAGCCTGGCGGCTCACGCGCAAAGCCCGGAAAACGGGGCTTGCGCTAGAGCCTTTTGCGCTGTGATGACCTAGAATCCGGCGCAGGATTTTTCTGTTGATGCCGAGCCTGGAGCTGCCATGACCCCTGCGTTGGACTTGTTGAAAAAAGTTCGTGCCGAACATCGCGTGCACAGTTACGAACATGACCCAAAGGCTGCGTCCTACGGGCTGGAGGCCGCAGAGAAACTGGCGCTGGAGCCGGCGCAGGTGTTCAAGACGTTGCTCGCTGCCAGCGAAAAAGGTGAATTGCTGGTGGCGGTGGTACCGGTCGTCGGAAGCCTTGATCTCAAGGGGCTGGCTCACGCGGCGGGCGTGAAGAAAGTCGAAATGGCTGACCCGGCGGCGGCGCAGCGCTCCACCGGTTACCTGCTGGGCGGGATCAGTCCGCTGGGGCAGAAGAAGCGTCTGCGCACCTTCATCGATAACTCGGCTCAGGGTTTTGCGACTATTTATGTCAGTGCTGGCCGACGCGGCCTGGAGGTCGAGTTGGCGCCCGCCGTACTCGCCGAGCACACCCAGGGCAAATTTGCCGACATCGGTCGGGTGTAACGCTGAATTCTGTATGAAGAAAATTGGCCGGTTCTGTCACTGGCGCTGATCCGGCCCGCGCCGCATGCTCTGCCCACGGACTTAGGGAGAAGGTTATGCAGCTTGAGTTTCATCAGGTCGACGCGTTCAGCGACCGACCGTTCAGTGGCAATCCGGCGATGGTGTATCGGCTCGACGCATGGCTTGCGGATGAGTTGATGCAGAAGATCGCCGCCGAACACAATCTGGCGGAAACCGCGTTCGTGGTGCGCGAAGGCGCCGCGTGGCACATCCGCTGGTTCACTCCGACCACCGAAGTGCCGTTGTGCGGGCATGCGACGCTGGCCAGTGCCTACGTATTGTTCGAGGTCTACAAGGAAAACGTCGAGCGTCTGGACTTCACCTGCAAGTCCGGGCCGTTGAGCGTCAGCCGCGAAGGTGATCGCCTGTGGCTGGACTTTCCGTCGATCGTGCCATCAGCGATTGGCGTGACGCTGGATGTCGAGCGGGCGCTGGGTGTCGAGGCGGTGGATGTGCTCGGTTCCAACGAGTTGTTCGTGGTACTGGAGTCGGAGCAGGCAGTGCTCGACTGCAAACCGGACATGGTCGCGCTGGCGAAACTGCCGTGGCTTGGCGCCATCGTGACGGCGCGCGGCAATCAGCATGATTTTGTCTCGCGTTATTTCGCCCCGGCAATCGGCATCAACGAAGATCCGGTGACCGGCTCGACGCATTGCAGCTTGATTCCGTACTGGTCGAAACGTCTGGGCAAGTCCAGTTTGACCGCATGCCAGCGTTCGGCGCGGGGCGGGGAGTTGTTCTGTCGGCTGGAGGGGGAGCGGGTGAAGATCGGCGGCAATGCGACGCTGGTTGCCAGCGGCACGCTGATCCTCGGTTAACGCAAAACTTTGTTGGAGTGAGCCTTTGTAGTGAGGGGATTTATCCCCGATGGGCTGAGCAGCAGCCCCAAACCATTACTTGCACAGTGCCAGGCACTCCGCGGTGCAGGCTAAAGGGCCGCTTCGCGCCCCATCGGGGATAAATCCCCTCACCACAAAAAACCTCCACACTCCGATGTTCTGTTTGATCAGAGGGCGGTGCTGTAGCGGCGGACGCCGTTTTCCACTGCCGGGATTTGTGCGGCGGTGCTGCCCGATGCCTGGAACAGGACCAGGTGTTCTGCAGCAACCCGGATCCCGACATCCGCGCCCATCTGATGGTCGGCATGGCTGGGGAAGATCGATTCCAGCTGCGCGCCGGTCGGCAATTGCAGGCGATACAGGGTCGAGGCACCGAGGAAGGTCTTGCCGACGATGCGTGCTTTCAACGCGCTGTCCGGCGCATAAACTATGTCATCCGGACGCAGCAACACATCCACCGCGCCGCCTACTGGCCAGGTATAGGCCCGGTTGCCGCGCAGTTCGCCGAGTTCGGTCTGCACCGATTCCGGGCTGCCGAGCTGGCCGCGAATGAAATAACCCTGACCAATGAAACTGGCTACAAACGGCGTCGCCGGCTCGTGGTAGAGATTGTAGGGTGTGTCCCACTGTTCCAGCCGACCTTCCTTGAATACGCCAACGTGATCGCTCACGGCGAAGGCTTCTTCCTGGTCGTGGGTCACCAGAATCGCACTGGTGCCACGGGCCTTGAGAATGTCGCGCACTTCGTGGCTAAGCTTGCGCCGCAGTTCGCCATCGAGGTTGGAGAACGGTTCGTCGAGCAGCAGCAGTTGCGGTTCCGGCGCCAGGGCGCGGGCGAGGGCGACGCGTTGTTGCTGGCCGCCGGAGAGCTCGTGCGGGAAGCGTTTGCCGAGGTTCTTCAGGTTGACCAGTTCCAGCAGCTCTTCGGTAACGCGCGCCTTGTTCGGGTGCTTGCGGATGCCGAAGGCGATGTTGTCCGCGACGCTGAGGTGCGGGAACAGTGCGTAGTCCTGGAACACCATGCCGATTCGGCGTTTCTCCGGGGCCAGAGTGAAACCGGCGCTGGAAATGGTTTCGCCGCCCAGAGTGATTTCCCCTTCGTGCACCGGTTCAAAACCGGCAATCGCGCGCAGGGTGGTGGTCTTGCCGCAGCCCGAGGAGCCGAGCAGGCAGCCGATGTCGCCGGCGTTGAGGTGCAGATTGAGGTTCTGCACCACGCGTTGATCTTGGTAGCCGCAAGCGAGGTTGCGCAGGTTCAGCAGTAATTCATGACTCATGCGTGGTGATATGCCGGTTCGACGAGGAACTCGAGCAGGGCCTTCTGTGCGTGGAGACGGTTTTCTGCCTGATCCCAGGCAACGGAGCGCGGGTCATCGAGCAGGTCGAGGCTGATTTCTTCACCGCGGTGCGCTGGCAGGCAGTGCATGAACAGCACATCTTCAGCCGCCAGATCGAGCAGGGCGCGGGTCACCTGGAACGGTGCAAACAGCTTCAGGCGCTTGGCAGTTTCCTCTTCCTGACCCATCGAAGTCCAGACGTCAGTGCTCACCAGGTGCGCACCGCGCACGGCGTCTTGCGGATCACGGACGATGGTTACGCGATCGCCGGCGCGGGCGACGAACTCAGGATTGGGCTCGTAGCCTTGCGGGCAGGCAACGCGCAACTGGAAGTCGAACTGGATCGCCGCTTCTATATAGCTGTTGCACATGTTGTTGCCGTCGCCGATCCACGCCACGGTCTTGCCCTGAATCGAGCCACGGTGTTCGAGGAAGGTCTGCATGTCGGCCAGCAACTGGCACGGGTGCAGGTCATCGGACAGGCCGTTGATCACCGGCACGCGCGAGTTGGCGGCGAATTCGGTCAGGGTGCTGTGGGCAAAGGTACGGATCATCACCGCATCGAGCATGCTCGACATGACGATGGCGCAGTCGCCAATCGGTTCGCCACGGCCCAGTTGGGTGTCACGCGGCGACAGGAAGATCGCCTGGCCACCGAGCTGGATCATGCCGGCCTCGAAGGAGATCCGGGTACGGGTCGAGGATTTCTCGAAAATCATCCCCAGGACGCGGTTTTTCAGCGGCTCGAACAGTACGCCGCGGTTACGCAGGTCCTTGAGCTCAACGCCTCGACGGATCACGCTGACCAGCTCTTCGGGCGTGCAATCCATCAGGGAGAGAAAGTGCCTTGCGCTCATCATTGACTACCTTTTTGTTACAAACCGCAGATGCTCAAAGCCTTGTTTAACGGAACAACGGGCGAGACCTGCGGCGTAAGCCGCACGGGGCGACGAAATAGGGGAAGGCGCGATATTGACACTAAATGTCGCGTTACGCCAATAGGCTACGGATTTTGCGGGACTCGGAGGATGTTTCGTATCTTGCTGGCGGACATTTGAAGACTGGTTCAAGGCCGCAGCGAGGCTCTTTGTACACCGGCCTTGCAGGGCTTGGCAATTGAGTGTGGCGGGGATCGAGTCGCCTGAGTCGGTTTACGACCGTGGCGCCATGCCATCACTTGGTCGGATGCTCGGACTGAAACATTTGCTAAAGCAAAGTGCTGGGTTATAAATAAGTTTCGAGCGACGCAGGAAGCCTCCGCATGGAATCGAAAGAAAAACTGTTAATGGAACTGCTGGGTCACACGGCTCGCTCATTGACCCATCTCACCGCGTCGGTGACTTCAATGTCCTTCGAACTGCTGCGCAGCGAAGACGAAGTGGTCAAGACCGCCGGCCGTCACATGATCGATCGCATGGCGACCATCAGTGCCGGGCTCGACGAGCACTGGCGGCTGATCGGCGAACTCACCGGCGTGCACGTCGCTCACGAGCAGATCGAGACCATTCAGGAAATCCAGTTGCAGGCGCCGCCGCAGCTGCCGTCGAATTGATCATGGCGGCTTATCGGCTCGCCTGATAACCGTCGATTCACAGGACAAACGTCGCTGGCGCAGGATCTGCGCGGGGGCCATAGTTTTGTTCCCGCAGGCATGCCCGTTGCCTGCCCAGAACAAGACAGAGACTGGCCATGACCAAGACTCTCCATCACCGTGCCTGCCACCTGTGTGAAGCCATTTGCGGCCTGACCATCGAGACCACCGAAACCGATGGCAACGTTGCGATCACCTCGATCAAGGGTGACGCGCTCGACACCTTCAGTCGCGGGCACATCTGCCCCAAGGCCGTGGCCCTGCAAGACATCCAGAATGACCCCGATCGCCTGCGTCAGCCGATGCGCCGGGTCGGCAGCGAATGGCTGCCGATCGAGTGGGACGAGGCCTTTGCACTGGTGGCCGAGCGTCTGGCGGCGATTCAGGAGCGTCACGGGCAGAATGCGGTGGCGGTCTACCAGGGCAACCCGAGCGTGCACAACTATGGGCTGATGACTCACAGCAACTACTTTCTCGGCCTGCTGAAGACGCGCAACCGCTTCTCGGCGACTTCGGTCGATCAGTTGCCGCATCACCTGAGCAGTTACCTGATGTACGGCCATGGCTTGCTGCTGCCGATCCCGGACATCGATCACACCGATTTCATGCTGATCCTCGGCGGCAACCCGCTGGCGTCCAACGGCAGCATCATGACCGTGCCGGATGTCGAGAAACGCCTGAAGGCGATTCAGGCCCGCGGCGGCAAAGTGGTGGTGGTCGATCCACGGCGCAGCGAAACGGCGGCCATCGCCGATCAGCACCTGTTCGTGCGTCCCGGTGGCGACGCGGCGTTGTTGTTCGGGGTGCTCAACACCTTGTTCAGCGAAGGCCTGACCCGTGACAGCCACTTGCCGGTTGATGGCCTTGATGAAGTGCGCGCAGCCGTCGCAACCTTCACCGCCGAAGCCATGAGTCCGCTGTGTGCGGTGCCGGCCGAGCAGATCCGCCAACTGGCGCGGGATTTCGCTGCGGCGCCGAGTGCCGTGTGCTACGGGCGCATGGGCGTTTCGACCCAGGCGTTCGGCACCTTGTGTCACTGGGTGGTGCAGTTGATCAATCTGGTCACCGGCAACCTTGACCGGGTGGGCGGCGCGTTGTGCACCGAGCCGGCGGTGGATCTGGTGGCGTCGACCTCGGGCGGGCATTTCAACAAATGGCAGAGCCGGGTGTCCGGACGGCCCGAATACGGCGGCGAACTGCCGGTGTCGGCGCTGGCCGAAGAGATGCTCACCGAAGGCGAAGGGCAGATTCGCGCGCTGATCACGGTGGCCGGCAATCCGGTGTTGTCGACGCCCAACGGCCGGCAACTGGAGCAGGCGCTGGACGGTCTGGAGTTCATGCTCAGCATCGACCTGTACATCAACGAAACCACGCGTTACGCCGATTTGATCCTGCCGTCGACCTCGGCGCTGGAGAACGATCACTACGACACTACGTTCAACCTGTTCGCGGTGCGCAACGTCACTCGCTTCAACCGGGCGATTCTCGCCAAACCAGAGGGAGCGTTGCACGATTGGGAGATCTTCGTCGGCCTGGCCAAAGCCTTTGCCGAAAAGACCGGCAAGGAACTGAAGCCGACCCTGCCGCCGGCGCAGATGATCGATATGGGCCTGCGCATGGGGCTGTATGGCGATACGTCCGATCGGAAGCTGTCGTTGGCGACATTGTTCGATCATCCGCACGGGATTGATCTTGGGGCGTTGAAACCGAATCTTGCCGCCCGCCTCAAGACGCCAGATCAACGGGTGCAGGCTGCGCCGCCGGAGATCCTCGCTGATCTCGCACGCTTTGCGGCCTTGCAGGCGCCGGCAGCCGATGAGCTGTTGATGATCGGCCGGCGCCATGTGCGCAGCAACAATTCGTGGATGCACAATTACCATCGTCTGGTGAAGGGCAAGCCGCGTCATCAACTGCTGATGCACCCCGACGATCTGGCCAGTCGCGGGCTCGACGACGGGCAATTGGTGCGCGTCAGTTCGCGGGTCGGACAGATCGAAGTGGAGGTGCTCGGCAGCCTGGACATGATGAAAGGCGTGGTCAGCCTGCCCCATGGCTGGGGGCACGCGCGCCCGGGCGTGCAGATGGCGATTGCCAGTGGTCAGCCGGGGTCGAGCGCCAACGACCTGACCGATGAATGCCAGCTCGACGAGCTGTCGGGCAACGCGGCGCTCAATGGCGTGCCGGTGACGGTGGTGGCGGCTTGAATATGCCTGTCGGGGAGACCGAGCAGCGCGCTCGGGATTCCGTTACAATGCGTCACCGTGCCGACCCATGAGTCGGAAAGTTCAGCCGAGGTGCTCCATGGATATCATCGAAACGATTAAAGAGCAGATTGCCAACAACACCATTCTGCTTTACATGAAAGGCTCGCCGAATGCCCCACAGTGTGGCTTTTCCGCGAAAGCTGCGCAGGCTGTAATGGGCTGTGGCGAGAAGTTCGCCTACGTCGACATCCTGCAGAACCCGGAAATCCGTGCCAATCTGCCAAAGTACGCCAACTGGCCGACTTTCCCGCAACTGTGGGTTGGCGGTGAACTGGTCGGCGGCAGCGACATCATGGCTGAAATGTTCGCCAACGGTGAGCTGCAGACTCTGGTCAAGGAAGCATCGGCCAAGGCGGCTGCGGCCAAGTCCGAAGCCTGATCCGGCTTTCACTCGGCACATGCTTCTGCTGTAGGAGCTGTCGAGTGAAACGAGGCTGCGATCTTTTGATCTTCAGCCAATAAAAAGCCCCGCACCTCGAAAGAGGGCGGGGCTTTTTAGTGCGCTGGAAAAGTTAACGCGAGTTGCCGGTGCAATCTGAAAAGATCGCAGCCTGCGGCAGCGCCTACTCTTCGCCCATCTGCGATTGCAGATAGTTCTCGAGACCGACTTTATCGATCAGGCCCAGTTGGGTTTCCAGCCAGTCGATATGCTCTTCTTCGGATTCGAGAATGTCTTCAAGCAGTTCACGGCTGCCGAAGTCGCCAACCGATTCGCAATGGGCGATGGCGGCTTTCAGGTCGGCGTGGCCGGTCTTCTCGATGCGCAGGTCACACTCCAGCATTTCCCGGGTGTGCTCGCCGATGTGCAGCTTGCCCAGGTCCTGCACGTTTGGCAGGCCTTCGAGGAACAGGATGCGCTTGATCAGCTTGTCCGCGTGTTTCATCTCGTCGATGGATTCGTGGTACTCGTGCTTGCCCAGCTTGTTCAGGCCCCAATCTTCATACATGCGGGCATGCAGGAAGTACTGATTGATCGCGACCAGCTCATTGGCAAGGATCTTGTTGAGATGCTGGATGACTGTAATGTCGCCTTTCATGATGGGAGTCCTGCCCTGTAATAGCTGTATATACGGCGGAGTTTGAGCCGGGTACTTATAAGTGTCAAACCTAAGTTATTGAATAATAAATGAAATTAAATCTGAATAAGAATGTTTGTGTTCCGCGTCTGGCACCTAAGCACTTGATTTGCGGACATAAAAAAACCGGACATAAGTCCGGTTCTTCGAAATCTGGGTAATTACGCAGCTGTAAATTCTACCGGATAGGGGATCGCAGCCTGAGCGGTTTGCAGCTTGGTCAGGGTTTCGCGAACCACTTCCTTGGCCAGGCAGGCACATTTGCCGCATTGGCTGGCGACGCCGGTGGCCTGGCGGACTTCTTTATAGCTGCAGCAACCTTCATAGATCGCTTCGCGGATCTGTCCGTCGGTGACGCCAGTGCAGAGGCAAACATACATAAGTGAGAACCGTCGCTGGTTGTGACTCAATTGCGATGGATCTTAATGTTAACGAGAATGATTGTCAAAGTGCTTTCTGAATGGTTTTCGATCGAAAGGCGGGTGACTGACGAACGGTGATTAATGGCGAATTGCCTGGCCCCGAAAATGCGGGTCCGTTACCTGCATTGGGCAAAAAACCGTTAAGGACAGGCGAAAAACGCAGTGTATGATGGTCAGCCCTTGCGAAGAGGGTTCGTGTCACAGGGCTGTCGCCTGAGGGTGGCAGGCTGGCCCGGACCCTGAACTTCAAAGTTATTCACCAGGAGATATCCATGAGCGTACTCGTAGGCAAACAAGCCCCTGACTTCACCGTCCCGGCCGTACTCGGCAATGGCGAGATCGTTGACAGCTTCACCCTGTCCTCGGCCATCAAAGGCAAATACGGCCTGGTGTTCTTCTACCCGCTGGACTTCACCTTCGTCTGCCCGTCCGAGCTGATCGCTCTGGACAACCGCATGGCTGACTTCAAGGCGCGCAATGTGGAAGTGGTCGCCGTGTCGATCGACTCGCACTTCACCCACAACGCCTGGCGCAACACTCCGGTCAACAACGGCGGCATCGGCCAGGTGAAATACACCATGGCTGCCGACATGAAGCACGAAATCGCCAAGGCCTACGACGTTGAATCCGAAGGCGGCGTGGCTTTCCGTGGCGCGTTCCTGATCGACGACAAGGGTGTCGTCCGTTCGCAGATCATCAACGACCTGCCGCTGGGTCGTAACATGGAAGAGCTGATCCGTCTGGTCGACGCTCTGCAATTCCACGAAGAGCACGGCGAAGTTTGCCCTGCCAACTGGAAGAAAGGCGACAAAGGCATGAACGCTTCGCCAGAAGGCGTCGCGGCTTACCTGACCGAGAACGCTGCTGCCCTGTAAGGCGCAACGTCGAGGTACAAAAAAACCGGCCCAAGTGGCCGGTTTTTTCATGCGTAGGAAATACCCGACGAGGATCAGTCGTCGAAGTCTTCCCAGCCGCCCATCTGCTTCCAGCGGTTGACGATGCCGCAGAACAGCTCGGCGGTCTTCTCGGTGTCGTAACGCGCCGAATGCGCTTCACGGCCATCGAAGTCGATGTCGGCGGCCTGACAGGCTTTCGCCAGAACGGTTTGCCCGTAAGCCAGGCCGGCCAGCGTCGCGGTGTCGAAGCTGGAGAACGGATGGAACGGGTTGCGCTTCATGTCCAGACGCGCCACGGCGGCATTCAGGAAGCCCAGATCAAAACTGCTGTTGTGGCCGACCAGGATCGCCCGTTTGCAGCCGTTGGCTTTCAGTGCCTTGCGCACGCCACGGAAGATGTCGGTCAGCGCGGTTTCTTCGCTGACCGCCATGCGCAGCGGGTGATCGAGCTTGATCCCGGTGAACTCCAGCGCGGCTGCTTCAATGTTCGCGCCTTCGAATGGCTCGACGCGGAAGAAGTAGGTGTGGTCCGGGTAAACGAAACCCTTTTCGTCCATGGCGATGGTGGTCGCAGCAATCTCCAGCAGAGCGTCGGTGGCCGAGTTGAAGCCACCGGTCTCTACGTCGACGACAACCGGCAGGTAGCCGCGAAAACGCGCTGCCATTGGATGACGGGAACCGCCGCCGCCACCTTGACCGTCCAGTTCGTCGTCGAAATGGTCTTCACTCACGCGTGTTCCTCCAGCAGGCGCCAGCGCAGTTTTTCACCGGCGCGCAGCGGGATAACGTTCAGCTCGCCGAATGGCAGGCTGGTCGGGGCGGTCCATTCTTCGCGAACCAGGGTGATGCGATCGGTGTTGGCCGGCAGACCGTAGAAGCGCGGGCCGTTGAGGCTGGCAAACGCTTCGAGCTTGTCCAGCGCATTACGCTGTTCGAACGCTTCGGCATACAGCTCGATGGCGGCGTACGCGGTGTAGCAGCCGGCGCAGCCGCAGGCAGCTTCCTTGGCGTGCTGGGCGTGCGGCGCCGAATCGGTGCCGAGGAAGAACTTCGCGCTGCCGCTGGTGGCGGCGTCGAGCAGGGCTTCCTGATGGGTATTGCGCTTGAGGATCGGCAGGCAGTAGAAGTGCGGCCGGATCCCGCCCACCAGCATGTGGTTGCGGTTGTACAGCAGGTGATGCACGGTGATGGTCGCGCCAACGTTGGCCGAGGCTTCGTTGACAAACTGCACGGCGTCGCCGGTGGTGATGTGTTCGAACACCACTTTGAGCGTCGGGAAACGCTCGACCACACGGCGCATGTGTTCATCGATGAAAATCTTTTCGCGGTCGAAGACATCGACATCGCCACGGGTGACTTCGCCGTGGATCAGCAGCGGCATGCCGACTTCGGCCATGGCTTCCAGCGCCGGGAAGATCTTGTCGATGCTGGTCACTCCGGAATCGGAGTTGGTGGTGGCGCCAGCCGGATACAGCTTGGCAGCGTGCACGAAACCGCTGGCCTTGGCCTCACGAATTTCTTCGGGCTGGGTGCGGTCGGTGAGGTACAGCACCATCAGCGGTTCGAAACGACTGCCGGCCGGGCGGGCAGCGAGAATCCGCTGGCGATAGCCATCGGCTTCAGCGGCGTTGCGCACCGGTGGTACCAGGTTGGGCATGATGATGGCGCGGCCAAAGGTGCGCGCCACATCGGCAACGGTATTGGTCAACACGGCACCATCGCGAAGATGAATGTGCCAGTCGTCGGGACGCAGCAGGGTCAGGCGGTCGGACATGAGGGGATTCCAGGCGGGTCAAACTGAGGGGAATGCTACCGGAAAAGACTCTTGCAGGCACTCGCTATCAAGTTTTGCCGGAACCTTCCGATAGCCCGTAGGTATGCCGTAAACATAGTGTGAATCGGTCTTTGTGTGACAGAAGCCAATGGAGCCTCCCGTGCGCCAGCGATATTTAGCCTTGCTCAGTGTGTTTGCCAGCCTCCCCGCGATGGCGCTCACCTACCAGACGCGTCTGGAGAACATTGAGTGGACGGTCGAGGGCGACAAGTTCGAGTGCCGTCTGACCCAGCCGATCACCGATTTCGGCTCGGGCCAGTTCGTGCGCAAGGCCGGCGAGCAGGCGATCTTTCGTCTCAATGCCTACAACGCCATGCTCGGCGGCGGTTCGGCGACGTTGCTCGCGGCGGCCGCGCCCTGGCAGCCGGGGCGTAACGACATCAATCTGGGCAGCGTCAGGATCGGCACCGGCAACGTGCTGTTCAACAGTTCGCAATCCCAGGCCGGCGGACTGATCAGCGGTTTGCTCGACGGTCGCAGTCCGGTGGTGCGTCGTGCGTCCGGCGATGGCCGGGTTTCTGAAGTGCGTCTGTTGCCGGTGAAGTTCAGCAAGGCGTTCAACGAATACCAGACCTGCGTGGCGAAGCTGCTGCCGCAGAATTTCGATCAGGTCAAACACTCGCAGATAGGCTTTCCTGGCGAAGGCACCGATCTGGATGCCGACGCCAAGGCCAGGCTGCAGGTGATGCTCGAGTTCATGAAGGCCGACCCGACGGTCAATCACATCGAACTGGATGGCTATTCCGACAACAGCGGTAATCGCCTCACCAATCGTGAACTGTCACGCCGGCGCGCGCTGGCGGTGGTCGACTTCTTCAAGGCCAACGGCATCGCCGAATCGCAGATCACCGTGCGCTTCCATGGCGAGCAGTACCCGCTGGTGCCGAACAACAATGCGGCTAACCGGGCGAAGAATCGCCGGGTCAGCGTGAAGCTTGCACGAGTGGCGCCGACCACCGCGCCAGCGCCGCAAGCCAGCACACCCGCCAATGCTGCGGCGACTTCCTGACCCGCCGGTCATCGTCGCGCTCTCGACAGATTCTGTCGCTTTGTCGTCTTAAGCTGTCGCGCCTCTGTAAATTATCGGATTTGAGCGGTAGACTCCTCGGCTTTCCGTAGAACCCCGTGGAGTGATGGCATGGCGGACGTAAACAAGGTCGTTCTGGCGTATTCCGGCGGCCTGGACACTTCGGTGATCCTCAAGTGGCTGCAGGATACTTATAACTGTGAAGTGGTGACTTTCACCGCCGACCTGGGTCAGGGCGAAGAGGTCGAGCCGGCTCGCGCCAAGGCTCAGGCCATGGGCGTCAAAGAAATCTACATTGACGACCTGCGCGAAGAATTCGTGCGTGACTTCGTGTTCCCGATGTTCCGCGCCAACACCGTTTACGAAGGCGAGTACCTGCTGGGTACTTCCATCGCACGTCCGCTGATTGCCAAGCGCCTGATCGAAATCGCCAACGAAACTGGCGCCGACGCCATTTCCCATGGCGCCACCGGCAAGGGCAACGACCAGGTGCGTTTCGAACTGGGTGCCTACGCCCTCAAGCCAGGCGTGAAAGTGATCGCGCCATGGCGTGAGTGGGACCTGCTGTCGCGCGAGAAGCTGATGGACTACGCCGAGAAGCACGCGATCCCGATCGAGCGTCACGGCAAGAAGAAGTCCCCGTACTCGATGGACGCCAACCTGCTGCACATCTCCTACGAAGGCGGCGTGCTGGAAGACACCTGGACCGAGCACGAAGAAGACATGTGGCGCTGGACCGTCTCCCCGGAGAAGGCTCCCGACACCCCGCAATACCTGGAACTGACCTACCGCAACGGCGACATCGTTGCCCTCGACGGCGTCGAAATGACCCCGGCCACCGTATTGGCGACACTGAACAAGATCGGTGGTGCTCACGGCATCGGCCGTCTCGACATCGTGGAAAACCGCTATGTCGGCATGAAGTCCCGTGGTTGCTACGAAACCCCGGGCGGCACGATCATGCTGCGTGCACATCGCGCCATCGAATCGATCACTCTGGACCGCGAAGTCGCTCACCTCAAAGACGAGCTGATGCCGAAATACGCCAGCCTGATCTACACCGGTTACTGGTGGAGCCCGGAGCGTCTGATGCTGCAACAGATGATCGACGCTTCGCAGGTCAATGTGAACGGTGTGGTTCGTCTGAAGCTGTACAAAGGCAACGTGATCGTTACCGGCCGCAAGTCCGACGATTCGCTGTTCGACGCCAATATCGCGACCTTCGAAGAAGACGGCGGCGCATACAACCAGGCCGATGCGGCGGGCTTCATCAAGCTCAACGCGCTGCGCATGCGCATTGCAGCCAACAAGGGCCGCAAGCTGTTTTAAGTCACGCAGGCCTGTATGAAAAATGGCGGCTTGTCTCTGGACAAAGCCGCCATTTTTTTGTGCTCGTCTGGCGCTCTCCTGGATTGTCTGTCGCTACGGCCCATTCCGGGGTTTTCTTGAATACCCATTTCAGGCATCTGCCTTGCGTTTCATAGTTCTCTCAGAACCGTAGTGCTTTGCGTACTCACGTTATAGGCGACAAAGAGTTTCGCGCCGCCGCTTTTCTTCGACTGTCTGATAAGGCTGAGCGTCCTTTGCTTGAGCAAAACTTCGGATACGGGATCGGTCAAAAACAGCACTGCCTTGGTTGATTGCTTGCTCAGGCGCGGAAAGTGTTCGACCAGAATATTGAACGCCTGTGAATTGTTCATCGGACGTACATCTATGGCACGCAACGTGCCCACGGGTTTAGGGAACTGAATGTTGTGTTCAATCCACGGTTCCTCCGGGCAGGCTATTTCAGCAGACCGATGGGAGTGCGTCTGGTCAGTACCTTGTTTTGGTAGCGTTCGTTCTGGCTTATTCGAATTTGATTTCTTGCCGCTTGCAATTGAAGTGTCTGTCGGAGACAAATCAGGGGTGCTCTCGGTGGTCTTGAGTTCCTCAAAGGTTTTTAGAAAGCTGTCATCTTTCTCGAAATCCGAGGGGGCGTACAGAGAGCGGTAGTTGAAGTTCAGTGTTAGAAAAAACAGCAGCAACAAGTAAAACGGGAAGCTGATCAGAAACCAGACATAGACCTCCCTTTCGTTGTTATCTAAAAAAGGCAAGGAAATGGCGGCTGATGATTCGGAAATAAATGCAAATATCGCAATTATAGTCATGGGGTTGGTTATCTTTTTTCTGACTTTTATCATGGGAAGTGCTCATTAAATGTGTGTTTCCGATAGGTGGAGTGGTTGGCTGTGGGTTGAAGTTTATGCTTGAGGCTATTTTTATATTAAAGAAAATCAATTGGGTAGAAGTATCTTGTTTCAGACATTGATTGTTAAAGTGCTCTGAATGGTTTGTATGTTGTTTTTTACAATTGGTCATCTGCCAAGTGCCGATGGCGGGCGAGTCAAAGGTACTCATCGAACAGGAATATTCTGTCTGCATTCGATGAGCAACTTGCTCTTAAAGCGAGTGCGCAAGGGCTTCAGGGCGTAGTATTTTTCACGTCGGTGCAGGGGGTGGAAAAACAGTCGTGTCATGGAAATAGTGCGTCAGTGGGTTTTTTTGTAGGAATAGTCTTTATTTGTTGTAGGGAATGTCTTTCGCTGGGAGTGCGATGGAACTCTCTTGTGCCATGTCGGAAGTGACTGGGCTATTGTGCGTGCTCTAAAAATTCGAACAGCGAAACTGGACTTGCCCATGAATAAAGTGCTGATCGTGGATGATCATCCCGTCATTCGTCTTGCTGTGCGTATGCTGATGGAACGTCATGGCTACGAAGTCATTGCAGAAACGGATAACGGTGTAGATGCTTTGCAACTTGCGCGTGAACAGATGCCGGACATCGTTATCCTGGATATTGGAATACCGAAGCTCGATGGTCTTGAAGTTATTGCGCGCCTGAACTCGACACCGATGCCCCTGAAAGTATTGGTGTTGACTTCCCAGGCCCCAGGGCATTTTTCAATGCGCTGCATGCAATCGGGGGCGGCAGGGTATGTCTGTAAACAGCAGGATCTGACGGAGCTGCTCAGTGCGATCAAAGCCGTACTGTCCGGATACAGTTATTTTCCCAATCAGGCCCTGCATACCGTACGTACCAGCCTCGGTAATGCCAGCGAGGCCGATATGGTAGACCGCCTGTCAGGGCGGGAAATGATGGTGTTGCAGCAGTTGGCGCGGGGTAAAACGAACAAGGAAATCGCCGATGGCATGTTTCTCAGCAACAAGACGGTCAGCACTTACAAGACCCGCCTGCTATTGAAACTCAATGCCCGGTCGTTGGTGGATCTGATTGAACTGGCGCAACGCAACGGGCTTGTCTGATGTTCCTGAAGCCCGGGGCAGCGTGGGCCGCGCCATGTCAGATGCTGCAGAAAGTAAAAAGCCTCCGGTCAGGGAGGCTTTCAGGTGTCAGAGATCAAAATCGTAATCGGCCAATTGCTTTTGCAGTCGGCGCTCCTCAAGCAGGTTGTCGATGGTGCGGCGTTTGCTCAGATTGGTCTTGGCGACTTCGACCACCGGTTCGGCGTCGTCGGTTTCTACAGCGGTGAAATCGTCATCTACATCCAGTTGTTCTTTGCTGTCAGTCATAAGGTGAACTCCAGGCTAAGACTGCCTTTGGCGCTCCTTATATCGATATTCCTGCTGCGGGTAAAAAAGATTTTTTCAATCGGTAAATCAATTATTCCAATAGCCAATCAATCGTCCGAGGTTTTGTGTTTGTACTCGCACAAATCTTCGATCCGGCAGCTGCCACAGCGTGGCTTGCGCGCCAGACACACATAGCGACCGTGCAGAATCAGCCAGTGGTGAGAATCCAGCAGGTAGTCTTTTGGCACAAATTTCATCAGCTTCTTTTCAACTTCAACGACATTTTTACCCGGGGCAATACCGGTGCGGTTGCTCACACGAAAAATGTGCGTGTCGACCGCCATGGTCAACTGACGGAAAGCGGTATTCAGGACCACGTTGGCCGTCTTGCGGCCGACGCCGGGCAGCGCTTCCAGTTCTTCGCGCGTCTGCGGGACTTCGCCATTGTGCAGTTCGACCAGCATGCGGCAGGTCTCGATCACGTTTTTCGCTTTGCTGTTATAGAGACCGATGGTTTTGATGTATTCGGACAGCCCTTCGACGCCCAGTGCGTGGATCGCAGCGGGGGTGTTAGCCACCGGGAACAGTTTGGCCGTGGCCTTGTTGACGCCGACGTCGGTTGATTGCGCCGAAAGAATGACCGCGATCAACAACTCGAACGGCGAGGAATAGGCCAGCTCGGTCTTCGGCTCGGGATTGTCTTCATGAAGTCTGCGGAAGATTTCCAGACGTTTTGCGGCATTCATGGATGATGTGTTTCCTTGGAGAGAGCGTTCGAACGGGTCCAGGCCTGGCGGGCGGCGAGCAGAAGCCCAAGCACGATAAAGGCGCCGGGAACCAGGGTGAACAGGTGCAGCCCTTCGTTGAGCAGCACCAGGCCTTGCCAGTGCTCAGGCAGGCCATGGCCGATATGGCCCTGACCGAACAGTTCACGCAGTCCAGCCAGCGCGATCAGCAACCCGCTCGACAGGCCAAAAAACTTCAGGCGCAGGCCAAATGCCTGGGCAAAGAATCCATTGTATTCCAGCACCACGCATTGCAAGGCGATCAGCCCGGTATAGATTCCGAGTGACTGTTGCCACTGCAACGCCCAGCGTTGCGCGAGGATATTGGCGCAACTGGTCAGGGTGGCGGCCAGCAGCAGACTGGCCAGCATCCGGTCGCGGTCAGACAGTCGCGAGCGCAATGCGCCGAAACAGACACCGTAAACCGCCACGACGACGCCCGACATCAGCAGCATGCCCAGTGCGCTAGCCAGTGTTGTACTGGTGCCAAGCAGCACAACCAGCATCAAAGCATTCGTCAGGTTTGTCGGCCGGTTCATGATCCGATCCCCAGCAAGGTTGCCCGGTGCTCATCAAAGTAGCGCAGGGCGTCGTGGATGGCATTGACGGTGGCCCGGGAGGTGACGGTTGCGCCCGCCAGTTGATCGAACTGTCCCTGATCCTTTTTCAGCGCCCAGCCTGCGTCGTCAGGCGCGTGACGCGATTGCCCGGTAAATGTCGCCAGCCAGTGGTTCGGCCAGTCACCAATAAGTCCGCCGAGCGCAGGCGTTTCGTTGTGCCGCAGGGTTTTTATCCCCAGCAGTCTGCCGTTGGCATCGATGGCGATCAGCAGTTCGATAACGCCGGCATAACCCTCGGTCTGCGTGCGCAACAGCACGGCCACCGGCTGCCCGGCTTTGCTGGCGCGGTAACCCGCCAGCAGTTTGCTGTGGCTCAACGTCGCATCAGTCAACGCCAGTGGCTGCTCCAGCGGCTGATTGTCGTATGCATCGGCCGCGAGCACATCGAGCAGCTTGCGGCTGTCGAGCAGGGCTTGCTCGCTGGCAATCTGCGGCGCACTGGCGCGTTGCACCACATAAGTCAGGCCGAGCCCTGCGCCGGCCAGCAGCGCAAGCATCACGACAGAAACCGTGCGGCTCATGATTGCACCTGCGTCTGGCGGGCGGCGGCAAAACGTTCCAGCGCTGGCACGCAGAGATTCATCAGCAACACCGCAAACGCGACACCGTCGGGGTAGCCGCCCCATGTGCGAATCAGGTAGGTGAGCAAGCCGACGCCAACGCCGAACAGCAGCCGGGCCAACGCACTTTTGGCGCCGGATACCGGTTCGGTAATGATGAAAAAGGCACCGAGCATGGTTGCCCCGCTCAACAGATGAAACAGCGGTGAGCCGTGGGAATCGGAACCCGAACCGTTCCAGCAGAGCAGGCTGACAACAAACAGGCTGGCCAGCATGCCGACCGGCGCTTGCCAGGCGATTACCCGGCGCTGCAACAGCCACAGCCCGCCGGCGAGAAACGCCAGATTGATCAACTCCACGCCACGTCCGCCGAAGCGGCCGAACGCCGGGTTGGCGGCGAACAACTCATCCATGGTCAGGCTCTTGTTGATGCGCAGACTGTCCAGCGCAGTGGCCTGCACCCAGGCGTCCGGGGCCTGGCCCAGATTCAGGACTTGGGCAAAAGCGGCCTGCAGATTCATGCCGTGTGCCGGCCAGTGGGTCATCGGTTGTGGGAACAGCAGCATCGCCAGGGCGAAACCGAGCATGGCCGGGTTGAACGGATTCTTGCCGACACCACCGTACAAATGCTTGCCGAACAGCAGACCCGAAGCCACCGCGGTCACGGTCAGCCACCACGGGCAGTAAGGCGGCAGGGCAGCGGCCAGCAGTGTCGCGCTGACCAGCGCGCTGCCATCGCTGAGCGTCAGTTGCAAAGGTTGGCGCCGCAGGCGGGTGACGCCGGCCTCAATCAGCAGCGCCGTGCTCGCCGCCAGAATCAAATTGATCAGCACGCCCCAGCCGTAACACCAGAACAGTGCCAACAATCCCGGCAGCGTGGCCAGCAGCACCTGCTTCATCGCCTGTTGCAGGCGATCATCCGGTGCCTCACGGGGCGACATGGTCTTGCACCTGACGCTCGGCGGCCAGCAGGCGAGCGCGGGCCTTGTCGAGGATGTCATTCGGTGTGTCGGCGCGGCGTTCGAGTTTGCTCAGGTCGGCGCGGGCGTAGGCCAATTCGGTTTTCAAATGGCGGAGTTGGTTGTCGATCGGGCGCTTTTCCACCCGGACCCGATCAGGCACAGGCTGCTCACTGGCCGCCTCGGCCACATGCAGGGCTTGCTCGGCATCACGCAGGGCCTGTTCCAGCGTGGCAATCTGCTGCGCGTGTGCTTCGGCGGTCTGAGCCTTTTTCAGTTCGGCGCGACGCATGGCCAACTGGATTTTTGCCCGTTTCAGATCCGCGTCTTTCGCTGGAGCCGGAGCCGGAGCCGGAGCCGCAGCGGCTGGAACGGCGGCGCTGCTTTCGAGTTTCGCCAGCGCCTGTTCTGCCGCTTCGAACTGCTGCTGCAGCACGATCAGTTGCGATTGCTGTTCGAAGGTCGGTGGATGGCCGAAGGCTTTCAGCGATTTATGCAATTGCGCGCGGCTCATGGCGACATCGATCTTGGCTTTCTTCAGCGCCGCATCGGCGGTTGCGGCTTTCTGCGCGCGCACCCGTTCCAGAGCTGCCTGCACCGGGTCGAGAGTGGTCGCCGCCGGTTGCGCCGCCCGTTGCGCGCGGGCTTCGCGCTCGGCCTGTTTGTGCTGTTCTTCACGTTGCAGGCGGACGTGGCGGCGTTCAAAACGCTGGCGCGCATGATCGCGTTTGGCCGTGCGTGCGCGTAGCTCTTCAAGGCTGGTCGCCAGACCACCGACCACCGGCAAGGTGCCGAGCGGCAGCGGGTGCATCTCGATGCAATCCACCGGACACGGTGCCACGCACAGGTCGCAACCGGTGCATTCGTCGATCAGCACGGTGTGCATCAGTTTCGCCGCGCCGACGATGGCATCGATCGGGCAGGCCTGGATGCACTTGGTGCAGCCGATGCACTCGGCTTCGCGGATGTAGGCCACTTGTGGCGGTGCCGCGCCGCGGCTGACGTCCAGTTCCAGCACCGGTACTTTCAACAGTTCAGCCAGGGCGGCGATGGTTTCGTCGCCGCCGGGCGGGCACTTGTTGATCGGTTCGCCGTCGACGATGCCTTGCGCATAGGGCTTGCACCCGGGGTGGCCGCATTTGCCGCACTGGGTCTGCGGCAGGAGGGCGTCGATGAGTTGAATCAGACTCATGTTTTGATCAGTCCACTGAATCCGAGAAAAATCACTGCGATCAGTCCGGCGCCGATCAGGTCGATCGGCAAGCCGCGAAAGGGCAGGGGAATGTCGTTGTCCGCCGTGCGTTCACGCAAGTCGCTGAACAGGCTCAGCACCAGCCAGAAACCTAGCCCGGCGCCGAGGCTCAGTGCCGCCGCCTGCAACAGGCCATGATCATTTTGCGCATTGATCAAGGCCAGCCCCAGCACGCCGGCATTGCCCAACAACAATGGCCATAGCCCATCGAAGGGCCAGTCAGGCAGCGCACGGGTCAGCAGTTTCAATACTGGCGCGATCAGCAGCACGTTGAGCGGCAAGAACACGAACAGGTGCAGGGCCTGCAGTTGCAGCGGTACCAGCAGCCAGTGCCAGATTGCGTAACCGAAGATGCCGACGCTCAGCATCAGGCACCCCGTCGCCAGCCCCAGCGCATGCACCAGGCGCCGACTGCCGGCCAGCAACGGATCGACACCCAGCGGCCAGTGCAACACGAAGTTGTTGAGCAGGGCGGCACTGATCAGCGTAAGCGCAAGTTCGGTCATGGTTCTGCCGGCAGCAACGGGCGGGTGTCACTTAAGGTTAGGCATTATCCGGCACCCGCGAAGGGTGGGCCAGATATGAAAAATCCCACAGGCCTGCAGAACATGCCTGTGGGATCGTTTTACCGCTGGGTCTTACTTGATGCGTTGACCCGGCTTGGCGCCGCTGTCCGGGCTCAGCAGGTAGATTTCTTCACCGCCAGGGCCGGCGGCCATCACCATGCCTTCGGACATGCCGAACTTCATTTTCCGGGGCTTGAGGTTGGCGATCATCATGGTCAGGCGACCGTCGAGTTTCGACGGGTCCGGGTAGGCGCTCTTGATTCCGGAGAACACGTTGCGCTGCTCATCACCGATGTCCAGGGTCAGGCGCAGCAGCTTGTCCGCGCCTTCCACGTGTTCGGCCTTGACGATCAGGGCCACGCGCAGGTCGACGGCGGCGAAGGTGTCGAAGTCGATTTCCGGCGACAGCGGATCCTTGGCCAGTTCGCCATTGCCCGCAGGTGCGGCAGCGCCGGTGTCGGTCTGGCTGGCGGTCAGGTCTTCTTTCGAGGCGTCGGTCATGGCTTGCACCTTTACCGGGTCGATGCGGGTCATCAACGGTTTGAATTCGTTCAACTGATGGTTGGCCAGCAGGGTGGTGTGGTCGTTCCAGGTCAGCGGGGCGACATTGAGGAATGCCTCGGCGTCGGCGGCCAGCAGCGGCAGCACCGGTTTGAGGAAGATCACCAGCTGGCGGAACAGGTTGATGCCGGTGGCGCAGATCGCCTGGACTTCATCCTGCTTGCCTTCCTGCTTGTTCAGCGACCATGGCGCCTTGTCGGCGATCCAGGCATTGGCGCGGTCGGCCAGGGCCATGGTTTCGCGCATGGCGCGGGCGAAGTCGCGGGCTTCATAGGCGTCGGCAATGCTTGGCGCCGCGGCGAGGAAGGCCTCGGTCAGCTCTGGCGCAGCATTGTTGTCGACCAGCAGGCCGCCGTTGCCCTTGTGGATGAAACCGGCACAACGGCTGGCGATGTTGACCACTTTGCCGACCAGGTCGGAGTTGACCTTCTGCACGAAGTCTTCGAGGTTCAGGTCGAGGTCATCGACACCACGGCCCAGTTTGGCCGCGTAGTAGTAACGCAGGTATTCCGGCGACAGGTGATCCAGGTAGGTGCGCGCCTTGATGAACGTGCCACGGGACTTGGACATCTTCTGGCCGTTAACGGTCAGGTAGCCGTGCACGTTGATCCCGGTCGGTTTGCGGAAACCGGCGCCTTCGAGCATGGCAGGCCAGAACAGGGCGTGGAAGTTGACGATGTCCTTGCCGATGAAGTGGTACAGCTCGGCGGTCGAGTCCTTGCCCCAGAACGCGTCAAAGTCCAGCTCCGGCGTGCGGTTGCAGAGGTTCTTGAAACTCGCCATGTAGCCGATCGGCGCATCCAGCCACACATAGAAATATTTGCCCGGCTCGTCCGGAATCTCGAAACCGAAGTACGGCGCATCGCGGGAGATGTCCCACTGCTGCAGGCCGGCGTCCAGCCACTCGGCGATCTTGTTGGCCACGGCGTCCTGCAGGGTGCCGCTGCGGGTCCAGGTCTGCAGCATCTGCTGGAAGTCTGGCAGCTTGAAGAAGAAGTGCTGGGAATCCTTGAGCACCGGAGTGGCGCCAGAGATGGCCGACTTTGGATCCTTCAGGTCGGTCGGGGCGTAGGTCGCACCGCATTTTTCGCAATTGTCGCCGTACTGGTCTTCAGTGCCGCATTTCGGGCAGGTGCCCTTGATGAAGCGGTCGGCCAGGAACATTTTCTTTTCCGGGTCGAAATACTGGGTAATCGAGCGCTGGGCAATGTGCCCGGCATCGCGCAGTTTCAGGTAGATCTGGCTCGACAGCTCACGGTTTTCTTCGGCGTGAGTGGAGTGGAAGTTGTCGAAGTCGACCAGGAATTCGGCAAAGTCGGCGCTGTGTTCAGCCTGCACATTGGCGATCAGTTGTTCCGGAGTGATGCCTTCCTTTTCCGCGCGCAGCATGATCGCCGAACCATGGGCGTCGTCGGCGCAGACATAAATGCATTGATTGCCGCGATGCTTCTGGAAGCGCACCCACATATCGGTCTGGATGTATTCCAGCATGTGGCCAAGGTGGATCGAACCGTTGGCGTAGGGCAGGGCGCTGGTGACGAGGATCTTGCGTGGTTCGGACATGTGGGGCTTCGCTACTTGATGAAACGGAGGTCGGCCACTATAAAGCGCTGGCGCATATTTTTCACCCTGTGCCGCTGGGTACTTTGAGAGCATTTGTGGCGAGGGGATTTATCCCCGATGGGTGGCGAAGCCGCCCCCAAACCCGATATCAGGGCCTGTCAGACACACTGCGGGTGATGGTTTTGCGACTGCTGCGCAGCCGATCGGGGATAAATCCCCTCGCCACAGGGGTTAACGGGTTGAAGTAATCAGTTCGCCACAAATCAGCGTCCAGCGTACGATACCCGCCATCTTTTCCCAGTCTTGTTATCGGAGTTGCCCATGAGTGCCGTCACTCGCGCAGCGGTGGAAGCCGTCCTCAGCCAATACACCGACCCCTACCTGAACCAGGACCCGGTCAGCGCCGGTTGCGTGAAACACATCGAGATCGATGGCGACCGCGTCAAGGTTCAGCTGGAAATCGGCTACGCCGCCGGCCTGTTCAAGAGCGGCTGGGCGCAGTTGCTGCAACTGGCCATCGAAAACCTCGATGGGGTGACGATCGCCAGGGTCGAGGTCGACAGCGTGATCGCCGCGCACAAGGCCCAGGCCCAGATCCCGGGCCTGGCCAACGTCAAGAACGTGGTCGCCGTGGCGTCGGGCAAGGGCGGTGTGGGCAAGTCGACCACTGCGGCCAACCTCGCACTGGCGCTGGCCCGCGAAGGCGCCAGGGTGGGGATTCTCGACGCCGACATCTATGGCCCGAGCCAGGGCATCATGTTCGGCATCCCCGAGCGCACTCGCCCCGAGGTCAAGGATCAGAAGTGGTTCGTGCCGCTCAAGGCCCACGGTGTCGAAGTCATGTCGATGGCGTTCCTGACCGACGACAACACGCCGATGGTCTGGCGCGGGCCGATGGTCTCCGGCGCGTTGCTGCAACTGGTTACGCAAACCGCGTGGGGCGACCTCGATTATCTGGTCATCGACATGCCGCCAGGCACTGGCGACATCCAATTGACCCTGGCGCAGAAAGTCCCGGTGGCCGGTGCGGTGATCGTCACCACCCCGCAGGATCTGGCGCTGCTGGACGCACGCAAAGGCGTGGAAATGTTCCGCAAGGTCAACATCCCGGTGCTGGGCGTGGTGGAAAACATGGCGGTGCACATCTGCTCGAACTGCGGACATGCCGAGCATCTGTTCGGTGAGGGCGGTGGCGAGAAGCTGGCGACTCAATATGGTGTCGAACTGCTGGCCTCGCTGCCGCTGTCGATGCTGATCCGCGAGCAGGCCGATGGCGGCAAGCCAACGGTGATCGCCGAGCCGGACAGCCAGATCGCCATGGTCTATCAGGAACTGGCCCGCCACGTCGGCGCGCGCATTGTGTTGCAGGAAGCGGCGACGCCGGCAATGCCGAATATCAGCATCAGTGACGATTGATCGGCGTCGTTTGCTAAAAGATCGCAGCCTGCGGCAGCTCCTACAGAAAAGCTCTGTGTAGGAGCTGCCGCAGGCTGCGATCTTTTGATCTTGCTTTAGATGCGCAACCCGCCATCCATCTCCAGAATCCGCCCGGTGTAGTAGTCGTTTTCGAAGATGTACGCGGCCGAATGGGCGATCTCTTCCGGCTTGCCCATGCGCTTGAGCGGAATACCCGAGGTCATTTTTTCCAGCGCTTCGGGCTTCATGCCCAGGGTCATCTCGGTTTCGATGAAGCCCGGCGCAATGCCCGCCACGCGAATGCCGTAACGCGCCAGTTCCTTGGCCCAAGTCACGGTGGCTGCGGCCACGCCTGCCTTGGCGGCGGAATAGTTGGTCTGGCCGACGTTACCGGCGCGGGAAATCGAGGAAATGTTGATGATCGCGCCGCTGGTCTTCAGCTCGACCATTTTCGCCGCCACTTCACGGGTGCACAGGAACACGCCAGTCAGGTTAACGTCGATCACCGCCTGCCACTGGGCCAGGCTCATTTTGCTCATTTCGCCGTCTTTGACCTTGAGCAGCAGGCCATCGCGCAGGATTCCGGCGTTGTTGATCAGGCCGTGGATCGCGCCGAAATCTTCGGCAACCTGCGCGACCATGTGTTCAACCTGTTCTTCATTGGCCACGTTGCACAGATAGCTGCGCGCCTCGACACCCTTGGCCTTGCAGGCTGCCACCGCGTCATCGAGTTTTTCCTGATTGAGGTCGACCAGTGCAAGCCTGGCGCCTTTGCCGGCGAAATACTCGGCCATGGAACGGCCCAAACCCTGGCAACCGCCGGTGATAATGATTACTTTGTCGTTGAGTTGCATGCGCATGCCCCGATAGCCGGTCTGAGTGGTTTTTGTTATTGGCGACGCTCGATCCGTACCGGTATGGCCAGATTGCACATGAGCATTGCCCGATGGCGTTACAGGGACTTATCCCCAGGCGCCTGTCCGTTTTTTTGACGGATTCTATTTAAGGAGTCATAAATTGAGCGTTGAAGCGGCCAAGAATGCCCGAGAATTGCTTCTCAAGGAATACCGTGGCGTATTGTCGACCCACTCCAAATCGATGCCCGGTTTCCCGTTCGGCTCAGTGGTGCCGTATTGCCTGGACGAGCAAGGCCGCCCGCTGATCCTGATCAGCCGCATCGCCCAACACACTCACAACCTGCAGAAGGACCCGAAGTGTTCGCTGCTGGTGGGCGAGCGTGAGGCCGACGACGTGCAGGCCGTTGGTCGCCTGACCTATCTGGCCGAGGCGCAAAAGCTCGAAGATCCGGCGGCTATCGAAGGCGCCGCCGAGCGTTACTACCGTTATTTCCCCGATTCGCAGAACTACCACAAGGCCCACGATTTTGATTTCTGGGTGCTCAACCCGGTACGTCACCGCTACATCGGCGGTTTCGGCGCGATTCACTGGGTCGATCAATTGACCCTGGCCAATCCGTTCGCCGGCAAGGCGGAAATCAGCATGGTCGAGCACATGAACAGCGATCACGCCAAAGCCATCGCGCATTACGTGGAGCTCAGCGGGTTGCCGCAAACCGTGCCGGCGCAACTGGCCGGAATCGACAGCGAAGGCATGCACCTGCGCATCGGTCAGGCACTGTACTGGTTGCCCTTTCAAGCGCCTTGTCATACGCCGATACAAGTGCGCGAAGCCTTGGTTTCTCTGGCTCACGCCGAGGTCTGGCCAAAAAATGCGGTGGCCGACGCTTGAATTCACGAAAGGGCGACGTCATCTAAGGCTTACTGCAAGGCATTTCTTGCGTTGAGGAATCTTTGATGCGCCCTTTTTTGTTGCTCTTTCTGCTGTTTCCGGTGCTGGAGCTGTTCGTATTCGTCAAAGTGGCAGGGGCGATCGGGTTTTTCCCGGCCCTGCTGCTGATCATTCTCGGCTCGATGTTCGGTGTGTTCGTACTGCGCGTCGCCGGTCTGGCAACTGCGCTGCGTGCCCGTGAAAGCCTGAATCGCGGTGAGTTGCCCGCACAGACCATGCTTGAAGGCTTGATGCTTGCCTTGGCTGGCGGCCTGTTGATCCTGCCGGGTTTCGTCAGTGACGTGGTCGGTCTGGTGATGTTGTTGCCGTTCACCCGTCGTCTGCTGGCCAATAAAATGCGTCAGCGCGCCGAAGAGCAGGCGATGCGTCAGCGGGCCTTTGCCGATGACCTGCAACCCCGTGGCGGTCCTGCACCGCGCCAGCCTCTGGGCCGCGAGGGTGATGTGATCGAAGGCGAGTTCGAACATCGCGACAGCCAGTAACCCCTGCATTGACACGGCACCTTCGGGTGCCGTTTGTTTATGCGCGGCATTCAAGGGGCACATGATGAAAAATTTTCTGTCCCCGCCCTTGTAATCAGCTTATGCGCCCTTATGTATCGGTCACCGAAAGGTTTCCGGCATTCAAGCCGGACAGACTTCCGCGGTTCGCTCGACGAACCGCAACCGGCGCAGGCCGGATTTGTTAAACCCGCCGGGACTACACCGGCCGATGAAAACCACAATTAGGAGAGATCGACAATGAAGCTTCGTCCTCTGCATGACCGCGTCGTCATCCGTCGCAGCGAAGAAGAAAAGAAAACCGCTGGCGGTATCGTCCTGCCAGGTTCGGCTGCTGAAAAAGCCAACCACGGTGTGATTCTCGCTGTAGGCCCGGGCAAGGCTCTGGAAAACGGTGAAGTGCGTGCACTGTCCGTGAAGGAAGGCGACAAGGTTGTGTTCGGTCCTTACTCCGGCAGCAACACTGTGAAAGTTGACGGCGAAGACCTGCTGGTAATGAGCGAGAACGAAATCCTCGCTGTTATCGAAGGCTGATACCCCCGTTCATTTTCCCGTTACTACAAAGTATTTAAGGAATATCGATCATGGCTGCTAAAGAAGTTAAGTTCGGCGATGCCGCTCGCTCCAAGATGCTCAAAGGCGTCAACGTTCTGGCTGACGCGGTAAAAGCGACCCTGGGCCCGAAAGGCCGTAACGTGATTCTCGAGAAGAGCTTCGGCGCTCCGACCATCACCAAGGACGGCGTTTCCGTCGCCAAGGAAATCGAACTCGAAGATCGCTTCGAAAACATGGGCGCGCAGCTGGTCAAAGACGTTGCCTCCCGTGCCAACGATGACGCTGGTGACGGTACTACCACTGCGACCGTTCTGGCTCAATCGATCGTCAACGAAGGCCTGAAAGCCGTCGCTGCCGGCATGAACCCGATGGACCTGAAGCGCGGTATCGACAAAGCGACCATCGCCATCGTCAAAGAGCTGAAAGCCCTGTCCAAGCCATGCGCTGACACCAAGGCCATCGCTCAGGTAGGTACCATCTCCGCCAACTCCGACAACTCCATCGGCGACATCATTGCCGAAGCCATGGAAAAGGTCGGTAAAGAAGGCGTGATCACCGTTGAAGAAGGCTCGGGCCTGGAAAACGAACTGTCGGTTGTAGAAGGCATGCAGTTCGACCGTGGCTACCTGTCCCCGTACTTCGTCAACAAGCCGGACACCATGGTGGCCGAGCTCGACGGCCCGCTGATCCTGCTGGTCGACAAAAAGATCTCGAACATCCGCGAAATGCTGCCAGTGCTGGAAGCCGTTGCCAAAGCCGGCCGTCCACTGCTGATCGTTGCCGAAGACGTTGAAGGCGAAGCCCTGGCGACGCTGGTCGTGAACAACATGCGTGGCATCGTCAAGGTTGCAGCCGTCAAGGCGCCAGGCTTCGGCGACCGTCGCAAGGCCATGCTGCAGGACATCGCCGTTCTGACCGGCGGTACCGTGATCTCCGAAGAGATCGGCCTGAGCCTGGAAAGCACCACCCTGGAGCACCTGGGTAACGCCAAGCGCGTGACCCTGTCCAAGGAGAACACCATCATCGTTGACGGTGCTGGCGTACAAGGTGACATCGAAGCACGTATCGCTCAGATCCGCGCCCAGGTTGCCGAAACTTCCTCGGACTACGACCGTGAAAAACTGCAAGAGCGTCTGGCCAAACTGTCCGGCGGTGTTGCAGTGATCAAGGTTGGCGCTGGTTCCGAAGTTGAAATGAAAGAGAAGAAGGCCCGCGTTGAAGACGCCCTGCACGCAACCCGTGCAGCCGTTGAAGAAGGCGTGGTACCTGGCGGTGGCGTTGCGCTGATCCGTGCTCTGGAAGCCCTGACCGAACTGACCGGCGACAACGCTGACCAGAACGTCGGTATCGCTGTACTGCGTCGTGCTGTTGAAGCACCGCTGCGTCAGATCGCTGCCAACTCCGGTGACGAGCCGAGCGTAGTGGTCAACGAAGTGAAGAACGGCAAAGGTAACTTCGGTTACAACGCCGCTTCCGGCGAATACGGCGACATGATCGAGATGGGCATCCTGGACCCAACCAAGGTCACCCGTTCCGCTCTGCAAGCTGCAGCCTCGATCGGCGGTCTGATCCTGACCACCGAAGCAGCTGTTGCTGATGCACCGAAGAAAGAAGGCTCGGCTGGCGGCGGTATGCCAGACATGGGCGGCATGGGTGGCATGGGCGGCATGATGTAAGCCAGCCTTACCCTGTAACGAAAAACCCCGCCTGCGATGAGCAGGCGGGGTTTTTTATTGCCTTCGATTTGTCGTTGGCGCTATACCGAGGTGCGCCCATCGCTGGCAAGCCAGCTCCCACAGGTTTAGCGCAATCCTTGTGGGAGCTGGCTCGCCAGCGATGGCGTCATGTCAGTCAACACAGAGGCTGACTGACACAACAACGTCCGTCTTCAGTTAACGATCACTGACCTGCGGAGCCTCTTCTTTCACAGGCTTCCAGCTCAGCAACTGCTGTTTGAAGCCATAACTGGCGGTCTGGTAATAGGTGATCGCGCGAGTAATCAGCGGGTCGTCGCTGCTGACCCGCGACTCGCGGCTTTCGGTCAACGCATCGTCATGCCGGCGCAAGCCCTGGCGTGGGCTGAGGATCGCCAGATCCTTGCCATCGAACAGGCCCAGATGCTGGTAGTTGCCGACCACCACGCGCGGTGGCAGCGGGTTGTCCTGCAACAGGTTGCGGCCGAAGAACGTCGAGGTGTAATCCAGGTTCAGCAGGCCCAGCAGTGTCGGGGCCAGATCGATCTGGCTGGCCAGTTGCGCGCTTTCGCGAGCCTCGATCATTTTCGGCGCATAGATGAACAGCGGGATCTGATAGTTGCTGATCGGCAAGTCTTCCTTGCCGGCGCTGCCCGCGGTGTGGTCGGCGACGAAAATGAAGATCGTATTGTCGAACCACGGCTTCTGCCGCGCCTGCTCGAGGAACTGGCCAATCGCATAGTCGGTGTACTTCACCGCGCCATCGCGGCCGTTACCGGACTTGATGTCGATGCGGTTGTCCGGGTAGGTGTAAGGGCGGTGATTGGAGGTGGTCATCAATTGCAGCAGAAACGGCTGTTGCCTGGCGTAATCGGCGTCCGCCAGCTTCAGGGTCTGGCGATACAGATCCTCGTCAGCCATACCCCAGGCGTTTTTGAAGTGGATTTCGGCTTCATCGACGCTGCTCTGATCGACGACGCGATAGCCGTTGCCGCTGAAGAACGCGTTCATGTTGTCGAAGTAACCGCGTCCGCCGTAGACGAACACGCTGTCGTAACCTACGGCGCTGAGCTGTTGGCCAAGGCTGGCGAAACCGCTCTCACGACCGATGCGCTTGACGATCGAGCGGCCCGGCGTTGGCGGGATGGCCAGGGTGATGGCTTCCAGACCGCGGTCGGTGCGGGTGCCGGTGGCGTAGAAGTTATTGAAGTACAGGCTCTGCTTGCGCAAGGCGTCGAGGTTCGGCGTCAGGTTGCGACCGTCGCCGTTGCTGCCCAGGTACTTGGCGCTCAGGCTTTCGATGGTCACCAGCACGATGTTCGGCTTGCGCGGGGTGCCCGGGTTGTCGATCACCCGGCGAATGTCCTGTGGATCTTTGCCAATGAAGCGCGCGTCGCTCTCACTCAGCTCGGAACGGATCTGGCTGGCGACTTTTTCAGCCGGCAGGCTTTTGTAGAACTGGGTGTAGTCCAGTTCATTATTACGGAACGCGGCGAAGAACTGATACGGACCGTTGCTGGCCAGCTCGTTCTGGTAGGCGTTGCCGCCCTGGGCACGTGGGGCGTCCTGACTGAGCAGTTGCAGACTCAGACCCGCGACGATCAGCAGGCCCAGTGCACTGAGCAGACGTCCGCGCAGCGGTGGCAGCGGGGCATTCATGGCGGCATTGAACGGCTTGCGCAAAGCGAAACTGATGACCACGGCCAATACGGCGAGAAGGCTCAGCAGTTTGCCGATCGGGTAGGATTCAAGGACGTTGTTCAGCACTTCGTCGGAGTACACCAGGTAATCGACGGCGATGAAGTTGAAGCGCACGCCGAACTCGTCCCAGAACAGCCATTCGGCCACCGCCACGAACAACATGGCGAACAGGCTGATCGTCAGCAGGACGCGCAGGAACCCGCGATGTCCGCGACGGTGCCACATGCCCGGCGGGCAGAGCAGCAAGTACAGGCCCATTGGCAGTGCCGCGTAGGCAAGAAACCCCAGGTCATACAGCGCGCCGATGCCGAACGCGGAAAGGGCGAAGCCACCGGCCTCATCCAGGTGAGTCAGCAACAGAACCGCGCGCGTCAGGAGAAAAATAACCAGCCAGGCACCGGTGATCAGCAGCAGAAGGCGCACGGGCGCTGTCTTGAAAGAGTCCATCGTCTCGTTTTCCTCATAGCAATGGCGCGCGAGTGTCGCGATGCCACTGTGATCAGGTTGTGAATCGATAGTGAAAACCTTGTTAATGAATTAATTTGCCTGGGCAAATGGACTTGCGCGCGTGCCGGCCCTAGCCCTGAACCGGCGTAGGCCTTAAGCTGCGCGGGCCAAGACGGCCGTCACCGTGTACGGAGGAAATGCCAATGCGAATTCTATTGGTCGAAGACAACCGCGACATCCTGGCCAATCTGGCCGATTACCTGGGGCTCAAAGGCTATACCGTCGATTGTGCCCAGGACGGTTTGTCAGGCTTGCATCTGGCGGCCACCGAGCATTACGACCTGATCGTGCTCGACATCATGCTGCCCGGGATCGATGGCTACACCCTGTGCAAGCGTCTGCGTGAAGACGCGCGGCGCGACACGCCGGTGATCATGCTCACCGCCCGCGATCAACTGGATGATCGTCTGGAGGGCTTCAAGTCCGGGGCCGACGATTACCTGGTCAAGCCGTTTGCCCTGTCCGAACTGGCGGCGCGCGTCGAGGCCGTCATGCGCCGGACCCAGGGTGGCGGACGCCGCGCGTTGCAGGTCGGCGACTTGAGCTACGACCTCGACACCCTGGAAGTGACCCGCGAGGGCAAGCTGCTCAAGCTGAATCCGGTCGGCCTCAAACTGCTGGCGGTGCTGATGCAGAAAAGCCCCCACGTCCTGCGTCGGGAAATTCTCGAAGAAGCATTGTGGGGTGACGACTGCCCGGACAGCGACAGCCTGCGCAGCCATGTCCATCAATTGCGTCAGGTGATCGACAAGCCCTTCGCCAAACCGTTGCTGCAAACCGTGCACGGTGTGGGTTACCGCCTGGCCGAGGGGCGTGATGGAGTTTAAGCAAAGCCTTTCCCAGCGGATCATCATCGCCTTTGCGCTGATGAGTGCGCTGGTGGCCGGGGCCTTCGCCATGGGTATTGTGGCGACCGTGCACCTGGTGGAGGAAAAACTGATTTCGGCGGGGCTGGGCGGCGACCTGCAGCGTCTGTTGCTGATGGACAACGTCTCGGACTGGAGCCATCGCCCGGAACCGGATCAGTTGTTCTATTTCAGCGGTGGGCCAGGCGATTTCGAGCTGCCCAAGGATCTGCGTCACCTTGATGCGGGCTTCCACGAAGTGTTCCGCGAGCAGTTGTCTTATCACGCGATGGTCGAGATCGTCGACGGCCGTCGTTATGTCCTGCTGCAGGATCAAAGCGATTTCGAAGAACGTGAACGCGTGCTGTTTGCCGTGGTGCTGGTGGGTTTTGTACTCAGTCTGGCGCTGGCGGTGTTTCTCGGCTGGGTGTTGGCGCGCAAGGTCATGGCGCCAGTGGTGCGCCTGGCGCGGCAAGTGCGCCACCGCGATCAATTGCTGGGGCTGGCGCCGCCCCTGGCGCCGGACTATGCGGCCGACGAAGTCGGCGAACTGGCGGTGGCGTTCGATGCCACGCTCGGGCGTCTGCGACAGGCACTGACCCGCGAGCGGCTGTTCACCAGCGATGTCAGCCATGAACTGCGTACGCCGTTGATGGTGTTGGCCAGTTCCTGCGAGCTGCTTCTGGAAAACCCCGGGCTGGATCAGCGCGGTCGGGCCCAGGTCGAGCGAATTGCCCGAGCCAGCGAGGAAATGCGCGAACTGGTGCAGACCTTCCTGATGCTCGCCCGCGCTCAGCGGGAAGACGCCGGTTCCGCGCCGCAGCAGACCCTTGCCCAAGTGGCTGACGGACTACTGGGTATCTGGCGTGAACCGATCGAGTCGAAAGGGCTGCGACTGATGTACGAGTCGGGCAACCCGCCGGACACCTGTTTCAATGCCACCCTGCTCAGCGCGGTCATGGGTAATCTGTTGCGCAATGCCTGTCACTACACCGAACACGGATTCATTCGCCTGACACTCAACGACAACGGTTTCATCGTCGAAGACTCTGGCGTGGGCATTCCCGAGGAAAAACGCGAGGCCATGTTCCAGCCCTTTGTGCGTGGCAATGAAAAGCGCGGTGAAGGCTTGGGGCTGGGCTTGTCACTGGTGCAGCGAATCTGTGAAAACCAGGGCTGGGAGGTGACGTTGAGTACCATGGAGCCTAATGGTTGCCGCTTCGAGGTCACGCTGGGCAAGCGTTGAGAATCGTTGACCGGCCCGCGCTATTGCTTTTCGCTTGTAAAACCCTGTAATAATTTGCCGGTTTACCTGACGTAATTTTCACATAGGGACGACCTGACGCTGACATGCCACTACCTATGGTAAGGGTATCAGTCAATCAGGAGCCCCCATGATGAGCAGACCGATCAAGCTCGATTTTTCCGAAAAGTATGATGACCAGCATGCACAAAAATATTTGCGCAAGCATCAGGACGGTCTAGGTCGTCGGTTGTCTCACTGGCGGGACGAGCAGTTGGCCCGCAAGGCGTTGACGCTGGCCGGCGAGCCGGGGCTGGTTCTGGATCTGCCGTGCGGTGCAGGGCGTTTCTGGCCGTTGCTGGCGGAAAAGCCCAACCGGGTGATCATTGGTGCGGACAATTCCGAGTCGATGATCAAGACCGCGATGCAAGCGCAACCGGCTGACGTCGTGAAACGGGTACAACCTTTGCACACCTCAGCGTTCGACATTGCTTTGCCCGATAACGCCGTCGACAGCATTTTCTGCATGCGATTGCTGCATCACATCGGTGAAGCCGAGCACCGGCGGGCGATTCTGCGCGAGTTCGAGCGCGTCACCCGTGATAGCGTCATCATTTCGTTGTGGGTGGACGGTAATTTCAAGGCCTGGAAACGCAAGCGCGCCGAGCGGCGTCGCGGGCAGGAAGGTTACCAGAACCGGTTTGTGTTACCGGCTGTGACAGTTGAAAAAGAATTCGAAGAAGCAGGTTTTCGCATTCAGGAACAACTCGATTTTATCCCGCTCTATGCCATGTGGCGGGTTTACGTATTACGCAAGAGGTAACAGGATGGTGGTGCAAACAGCAGCAGAAACGGAAGTCGCTCCCCAGGATCGCTTCGATTACTACTGGAACCAGCGCGGTGAATGGGTGGAAGAGCCCAACGTACGCCGTGGCGGGGAAAGTGGTGTGCAACGGGTCGTGGGCCGTGACGGCCAGTTACTGTATGCCAAGCGCCAGACCGGACATATCTATCGCAGCTGGCTGCATCCTTTCGGCCGTCCGACGGTCTTGCGCGAGCTGGATGCACTGACCGGCGTCAGCCGTCTCGGTGTCCGCGTCCCGCAAATCGTCTTCTGCGGCGCGCAGCCCGATCCGCAATACAAGTGGCGTGCGCTGTTGGTGACCAAGTCACTGGACGGCTTCGACGAACTTGAAAAGTGGGAAGCCGCCGGTGGTCGTGCGCAATACGGCGAAGCCGTCTACGAGCGCGTGCTCAAAGACCTGGCAGAAAACCTGGCGCGCATGCACAAGGGCCGCTGGCAGCACAGCTGTATCTACATCAAACACGTATTTGTACGGGTGACCGGTGAGGGCGACGCGGCGCAGGTCGAAGTGGCATTGATCGATCTGGAAAAATGCCGCCAGCGTCTGACCGCTTATCGCGCGGCCTCCCATGACATGAAGCAATTGCGTCGCCATTCGTCGTTCAGCGACACGGACTGGAAAAAACTCGTCTACTTTTACGAGACGGCGTTTGGCAGCGCTATCAAAGGTTTATAGCGATGAAACTCGAAATTGCACGAGGTTTGTTTTTGGTTGGAGCCTTGGCAGTTGCTTCATTGGCGGTGGCGGCCTGGGAGCAGCCCCGCATGCAGGTGATCGGTGCCACGACCGGCGATGCTCACTGCGCAGTACCACGGGTGGCGAAAGCCACCGTGGCGACTAAACCCGACCATGATCTGTTGTTGTTCATGTTCGGACTTTCTCAAGGGATGAGGCCACAGAGTTGAACCGATTGAAGCCAAAATGAAAGGCCTCGCAGATGCGAGGCCTTTTTTATGCATGAATGAAAATCCCCTGTGTAGGAGCTGCCGCAGGCTGCGATCTTTTGATCTTGATCTCGGCTTTTAAAAACAAAATCAAAAGATCGTCCGAACGCGGCCCGAACCTTCGGCAGCTCCTACACGGACATGGTCATGATTTGGGATCGGGCTTTGCCAGCAGGGTGTAGATGCACGGCAGCACAAACAGGGTAAACAAGGTGCCGATCGACATCCCCGTGGCAATCACCATGCCGATATCAAACCGGCTCACCGCACCGGCACCGGTCGCCAGAATCAACGGCACCATGCCGAACACCATCGCCGCCGTGGTCATCAACACGGGGCGCAAGCGGATTGCCGCGGCTTCCTCGACCGCTTCGCGCGCGGTCAGGCCTTTGTCCTTGCGTAACTGGTTGGCGAATTCGACGATCAGGATCCCGTGCTTGCTGATCAACCCGATCAATGTCACCAGGCCGACCTGGGTGTAGATGTTCATGCTCGACCAGCCAAGGAACAGCGGAATCAATGCACCACAGATCGACAGCGGCACCGTCACCAGAATCACCAACGGGTCGCGGAAGCTTTCGAACTGCGCCGCCAGCACCAGGAAAATAATCGCCAATGCGAGGGCGAAGGTTACCCACAGGGCGCTGCCTTCCTGCACGTACTGGCGCGAGGCGCCGCCATAGTCGAAGGCGAACCCGGCGGGCGCTTCTTCCCGGGCGATCTGCAGCACGGTGTCGATGGCTTCGCCCATGCTGACCAGCGGGAACCCGGAGATCTTCGCCGCGTTGAGTTGCTGGAACTGGTTGAGCTGGCGCGGCCGTGCCCGGTCGCTGACCTTGATCAGGGTCGACAGCGGCAGCAGCTCGCCCTGAGTGTTTTTCACGTAGTAATTGTTCAGCCAGCCGGGGTTCTCGCGAAACGGTCGCTCGACCTGGGCAATCACCTTGTAACTGCGGCCTTCGATGGTGAAACGGTTGATTTCCGCCTCGCCCAGCAGCGTCGCCAGTGTTCCACCGAGGTCCTGCATCGACACGCCCATCTGCGCGGCTTTGGCGCGGTCGATATCGACCACCACTTCCGGCTTGTCGAACGCCAGATCGAGGTCGACGAAGGCGAACTTGCCGGACTCCATGGCGCGTTTCTTGATCCGGTCAGCGACTTGCAACAGCAACTCGTAGTCGTTGGCCGTGTTGACCACAAACTCGAACGGCAGGCCTTCGCCGGTGCCAGGCAGGGAGGGCAGGTTGAAACCGAAAATCTGCAGGCCGGGGATACTCGCCAGTTTGCCTTGCACCTCGGGCAGGATCTGCATCTGAGTGCGGCTGCGCTCGTTCCACGGCTTGAGCAGGAAGCCGCCGATGCCCGCTTGCACACCGTTGTAGCCATTGATCTGGAACGAGGAGTAGTACTCCGGAAACTCTTTGAAGATCTTGATGAATTCGTCGGTGTAGGTGCTCAGGTAATCGAGGTTGGTCGGCTGGGGGGCCGTGGCCATCATGAAGATGATGCCCTGATCCTCATCAGGAGCCAGTTCCGACTTGGTGAACTTGAGAAACACCGGGATCAGGCACAGCACGATCACTGCGAACACCAGCACCACCGGCCGCGTGTTCAATGTGCCGTGGAGCATGCTCTGGTAGCGGCGTTTGAGACTGTCGAAAATACGGTCGAGGCGGTGCGCCAGGCCACTGGGGTTTTCTTCGTGGCGCAACAGCAGGGCGCACATCATCGGCGACAGGGTCAGGGCGACAATCCCGGAAATCACCACGGCACCGGCCAGGGTCAGGGCGAACTCCTTGAACAAGGCCCCGGTCAGTCCGGTGAGGAAGCCGATCGGCGCATACACCGCCGCCAGGGTGATGGTCATCGACACCACCGGCATGGCGATTTCCCGTGCGCCTTCCAGTGCGGCCTCCAGCGGCGTCTTGCCTTCCTCGATATGCCGGTGGATGTTCTCAACCACGACAATCGCGTCGTCCACCACCAGACCGATGGCCAGCACCATTGCCAGCAGGGTCAGCAGGTTGATCGAATAGCCCATCATCTGCATGAAGAACATCACGCCGATCATCGACAGCGGGATGGTCACCACCGGGATCACCACCGAGCGCAACGCGCCGAGGAACAGGAACACCACCACGATGACGATCAGCACCGCTTCGAACAGGGTTTTCACCACTTCGTCGATCGAGGCCTGAATAAACAGCGTGGCGTCGTAGGCAATCTCGCTCTTGAGGTTGGGCGGCAACTGCGCTTCCAGTTCCGGCATCAGCTTGCGCACTTCCTTGATCACATCCAGCGGGTTGGCCCCGGGCGTGGCCTTGATGCCGATGTACACCGACGGCGTGCCGCCGAACGAGCTGATCGAATCGTAGTTTTCCGCGCCCATCTCGACCCGCGCCACATCACTGAGCAGCACGCGGCTGTCGCCACTGACCTTGAGCGGAAGCGCCGCGAAGGCTTCGGCGGATTTCAGTTCGGTGTTGGCGTTGATGCTGGTGACCACGTATTCGCCCTTCACCTCGCCGGCGGCGGAGAGGAAGTTGTACTGGCGCACGGCGTTGGTCACATCGCTGGCGCTGAGGCCGAAACCGGCGAGCTTCACCGGGTCGAGCCACAGGCGCATGGCGAACACTTGATTGCCGAGAATCTCCGCCTCGGCCATGCCCGGCAAAGTCGCCAGTTTCGGCTGGATCACCCGCGACAGATAGTCGGTGATCTGCGGGTTGCTCAAATCCTTGCTGAAGAAACTGATGTACATCAGCGCCGAGGCGTCGGCCGATTCTTTGCTCAGCACCGGGTCTTCAGCGTCCTGCGGCAGTTTGTTCTTCACCTCGTTGGCCTTGGCCAGCAGTTCGGTGAACAAGCGGTCGGTGTTGGAGCCGATGCGCGCGTAGATCGAGATCACCGAGAAGTTCTGGCGGCTGACCGAGGTCATGTAGTCGATGCCTTCGGCGCTGGCCAGGCTTTGCTGCATCGGTTGGGTGATGTAGCCCTGAATGGTCTCGGCGTTTGCCCCGGGGTAGGCGGTGGTCACCGTGATCAGGGCGTTTTCCATTTGTGGGTATTGGCGCAGCGGCAGTTTGCTCCAGGCCTGGAAACCCAGCAGCACAATCAGCAGGCTGACCACGGTGGCGAGCACCGGGCGGCGGATGAACGGATCGGTAAAAGCCATGGGGATTCCTTGATCAGTCGGCGCGGGGCGGACTGTTCTGCTCGCCGAGGGTCTTGTCGTCGCTGATGGCAATGTGTGCGCCGTTGTCCAGTTTGATCTGGCCGGCGGTCACCACTTGTTCGCCGCTCTGCACGCCCTTGTTGATCATCACCAGGCCATCGCGGCGTTCACCGGTCTCGATGAAACGGCGTTCGGCGATCAGCACCGGCTGGCCCTGGTCGTCCTTGACCACGCTGCCATCTTCGGCCTTCTGTTGCCCGACCACGTACAGCGAGTTGCCGTAGAGGGTGTAGGTGATCGCGCTTTCCGGCACCACGATGTGTTGCTGTGGATCGGGCAGCAGCACGTCGAGGCTGGCAAACATGCCCGGCAGCAATTTGCCGTCGGGGTTGGCCAGGGTCGCGCGCACCAGAATATTGCGCGTGGTGCTCTCGACAATCGGGTTGATCGCGCTGATGGCGCCGGGGAAGGTCTGTCCGGGATAGGCCGCAACTGCGATCTGCACCGGTTGGCCGATGGCCAGTTTTGGCACCGATTGCTCCGGCACATAGAAGTCGGCGTAGAGGCTGCTCAAATCCTGCAGGGTAGCGATTTTAGTGCCGCTGGCGAGGTAGTCGCCGATGTCGACCTGACGAATCCCGATGGTGCCGCTGAACGGCGCGACGATGCGCTTTTTCGCCAGTGCTGCATTGAGCTGATTGACCGTGGCCCGCTCCTTTTGCAGCACGGCCGAGAGCCGGTCGTATTCACCTTTGGAGATGGCCCGGCTGTCGATCAGCTGACTGCCACGACCGAAATCCAGTTGCGCCAGGCCCAGGTCAGCCTTGGCGGTTTCCAGCAGGGCGGCTTCGACGGCACTGTCGAGTTGCAGCAGTGGCTGCCCGGCCTTGACCTTCTGTCCGGATTCGAATTTCAGTTCAGTGACGGTGCCGGCGACTTCAAGACTCAGCTCGACGCCTTGCAAGGCCTTGAGCGAACCGACGGTGGGCAAACGCATCTGCCACGGCTGTTCGGTAGCGCGAGCCACGGCGACGCTGATCGGCGGTTTCGGTTTGGAGAAGCCCTGGATCATGGTGTAGATCGAAAAGGCTTTGTACCCGCCCAATACCAGGACGACCAGCAAGACAACACCCAACATGATCAGCATGCGGCGACGCAGCATTTTTCCAGTTCCTTGGATAAATCAGGTGAGACAGGCGGGCACATTACCCCGAGTCAGGTGGGGATTCCAACTGCCAGTTATTACAGGGGAGTATGAAGTGAAGAAGTCTGAACACTGAACCTGTGGTGAGGGGATTCATCCCCGATGGGTGGCGAAGCCGCCCCAAAACTTGCAACCGCGGACTGTCAATTGAACCGGGTGCGATGGTTTTGCGACTGCTGCGCAGCCGATCGGGGATAAATCCCCTCGCCACAGGTTATGAGTCGTACTCAGAACAGGTGGGTTACGCCATCAGATGAAGATGGTTGTCCCAGAGCCCCGCCGGCAGTTCCAGCGGCTTGGCCAGCAGCTCATCCTGGCGGCAATCGTAGTAGCGGCAACGGCCTTGACCCGAGGTCACGACGAAGCCGTCCTGCACCGCACCGACGCCGGCGCAATCGGGCAGCGGCGCGTCGAGGCGCACTTCGCCGCTGTCCAGATCCCAGATGAAGAAGCGGTTGCCGCGCGGTGCGGTCAACGCCACCAGTCGCAGTTCACTGTGCACCGCAACGCTGGCGGTGTAATGCCCCATCGACTGCAACTGATGCTCTGGCACCGGGAATGCCACGAAGGGCTGGCCCGGACGCTTGATCGCCAACAGCTCGGAACGCTCATGCGAGGCGCCCATGAACTGCTGGCCGGCGACGATGGTGCCGTCGCTGGCAATGCCCAGGTGGCGCACGCTGTTCATCTGCTGCGCAAGGGTTTCCTTGCTCAGCAGCGTGCCGTCGCGCTGCATCAGCACCAGGCTCGGTTCCATGGCGTTGAGGTTCATGTCGACGCGGCTCTCGGCCTCGGTGCGGATCCCGCCGTTGGCCACCACCAGGGTTTCGCCATCGGGCATCCACGACACTTGATGTGGTCCGAGGCCATGGGTGGAGATCTCGCCGCTGTGCACCAGCCGCTCGCCTTCGAACCTGTACACCCCGAGCAGGCCACGCCCCGGATCAGTGGTGTCGTTCTCGGTGGCGTACAGGTATTCGCCGTCCTTGTGCACCACGGCGTGGCCGTAGAAATGCCGGTTCGGCTGCGAGGTCACGGTTTGCAGCAAGGTCCCGTCGCGCAGGTCGATCAGGTAACTCTCGGTGCCCGGGCGGCGGGCGACGAACAGCGCGATCGGCAGCGTCGGGTGGTTGATGATGTCGTGACAACGCTGGCCGACCTGGGTGGCGAACACCCGAGTACCGTCCAGCCGATAACCGACGGCGTAATGCTTGCCGTCGGTGTCGTCGCGCGCCGAGAGCAGCAGCGGGCTCTGATCCTTGCGCTTGAACAGCGTCCAGCCGCCCAGTGTCACTGCTCCCAGCAGCAAACTACCTAAAGTCAGAGCCTGGCGTCGCAGCATGGCACTTGCCCTCATCAGTCACCGTCGTTGGCGTTGAAGCCCAGTTGGATGCCCAGCGCCTTGGCCAGTTCGCCTTCGTGCAGGCGATGGACGACGTTGAGGCTGTCGTAGAGATCGTTGAGTTGTTGACGACCGGCGTCGTCCTGGAGCATTTCGGTCAGCGAGCGCTGCGTGCTGCCGAACAGCTCCAGCGATGCGGCGTAAGCGGCGTCGATTTTGTCTGCCAACGGTTTCTGCTCGGCCGGCAACAGACCGCGCAGGCCCTTGTTGTCGACGCCTTCCCAGACGGTTTTGGCGGCAGCGAGGCTGGCTTCCAGCGCGGTCAGCGACGACTGGCTACGCCATGCATCGGCCTGGAACGGTTGCGGCACCCCCTTGCTCTGACGGCCCATTGGCGTGCCGAGTTTTTTCTTCAGGGTATCGAGGGCGGTGACCTGCACACGCAGCAGATCGGCGATCGCTTCGTGGGAGTCGGCGTAGCGCTGGTTGGGGAATTTGCTCATTTGCGCGAGCATGCCGTCGGTGTTGTTCCAGCTCTGCAGAATCTCTTCGGCCAGTTGCTTCTGGCGCTCGCCGATGGCGATCAGCAACGGGCAGTATTTGGCTTTCTGCTCGGCGTTGGCGACGTCCGGTTTTTCATCGAAGAGGATGTATTCGTAAGCCGACAGGCCCTGCACCACCACGCTGGATTTGGCCAGTGCGGCGGCGTCGATCTGCGGCTGGGCGGTGACCAGTTGCTCGACTTGACGGCCAACGAGGTTTTTCTTGTCCGGCCAGAACTGCACCTGCCACGAACGGTTGCCCTCGGCCAGTGGCCCGATCAGCAACGGTTGCAGCTCTGCCCAGGCTTTCTGCGCGTGCAGGAAGTCGGCGCGGGCGGTTTCCAGGGTTTCCTTGCCTTGGCAGTAGGCGAGGGCGCTGACCGCCAGTTGCTTGTCGGCTTCGACCCAACGGGTGTAGGTCGGCAGGATCACCGATTTGGCGATGGCCGCCGACGTGACTGCTTGCGGGTCCTGCGGCGAGCAGGCGCCAAGAGCAAGCGCGGCAAGGCTGGTGAACAACAACTTGGGACGGAACATGTCGGGCTCCCGATTCTTTTAAGTGTTTAAAGTGAGTTCAAGAACGCCAGCAGCGCGGCACGCTGTTCGGCGTTGAAAGACAAAACCTGTTGCTGCGCCTGCTGCGCTTCGCCGCCATGCCAGAGCACGGCTTCGAGCAGGTTGCGGGCGCGGCCGTCATGCAGAAACTGGGTGTGACCACTGACTGCCTGCGTCAGGCCGATGCCCCACAACGGCGGGGTGCGCCAATCGCGGCCGGAGGCTTGGAATTCGCTGCGGTGGTCGGCCAGACCCTCGCCCATATCGTGCAGCAGCAGATCGCTGTACGGGCGAATCACTTGATTGGCCAGTTCGGGTTCGGCGGCGTTGGCGGCGGTGGTGTATTTCGGGGTGTGGCAGGACTGGCAACCGGCCTGGAAGAACAGGTTCTTGCCGGCCAGCACTTGCTCGTCGTTGACGCCACGGCGCGCCGGCACCGCCAGGTTGCGCGTGTAGAACAGCACCAGACGCAGGATGTTGTCGCTGACTTCCGGCTCGCCGTCCGGGCCATTGCCGTTCGGTGCCTGTTTGCACGCGGTTTGCGCGTCGGTGCAGTCATCGAAGGGGCGCAGGCTGGTCGTGAGGCCCATGTCTCCGGAAAACGCGTGGACATTCTGCTGATTGAGATTGGGTTGCCCGGCTTTCCAGCCGAATCGACCCATGACGGTCTTTTGCTGCGCGTCATCCCAGACCCGATTCGCTCGGCCGTTGATGCCGTTGTTCTCTTTGGCTTGCGCGGCGGCGTTGGCGAGTATCGCGTCCTCGGGAATCGCTTCGAGCAGGCCGAGGCCGATCATCGGCGGCGCAACCCGGGCCGAGAAGCGCGTGTCCGGGTGCATCGGGCCGTAGCCCAACTGAGTGAATTGCAGCACCGGTTTGCGCAGCTCGACTTCGGTGCCGTCCTTGAAACGAATCGGCACCGGGGTGTATTCGACGCGCACCTTGCCCTCGGGCGTAACTCCGGGTACGGCCATGTCCTGGAACTGCCCGCCGTAGACCGGCTCCGGCACTACGCCGAGTTGCTCGATGACGTTGGCATAGGCCGGCGAATCGGGAATCGACAGGCGCACCAGCATCGACACCGCGTTCGCCGCATCCGGTGCCGGCGGGTGGCCACGGCCGTCCTTGATGTGGCAGTTCTGGCAGGCGTTGGTGTTGAACAACGGGCCGAGGCCATCGCGGGCGGTGGTGGTCGACGGCGCGATCACCCACGGACTGCGGAAGAAACTGTTGCCGACACTGAAGTCGACCCGACGCGACGGCGGCAGATTGGCCGAAGGCAGCGAGAACGCATTCTGATCGGTCTTGCGCACAGTCGTCGCCCCGCCCGAACGCGCTTCACCGGGCTCAGCCTTGGTAAAGCGCGGGGCGTCATCGCAGGCACTCAGGCCCAGGGCCAGAAACAGTGCGGACAAGCGAAGCGGCAGCGAGGGCATCAGACATCCTGCGGGCGGGCGAAAACAAAGGCGCAAAGTCTAACAGGGCGGGGGAGTTTGAATAAGAGGAATTATCGTTTGCTTGATTTGCGGCAGGGTTTCACTCGAGACCGAGGCGCAGCCATCGCTGGCAAGCCAGCTCCCACAGTATTTGTGTTGTACTCGGAGTGTGTGAACGCCGCGAAACCTGTGGGAGCTGGCTTGCCAGCGATGAGGCCATCAGCATCACCGCAAAAAGCAGGCATGAAAAAGGCGACCCGAAGGTCGCCTTTTTTGACGCAGACGCGCGTGATCAGAACTCGTGATCAGCGTTGTCCGGGTTCAGGTCGCTGATGCCCAGCTTGCCGGCAGCGGCTTCGATCGAACCGGTCTGCTTGACCAGCGCGGCGATGGCGTCACGCACGATCTGATTGCCGGCGGTGTTGCCCGCAGCGATCAACTGGTCGTAGTGCTCACCCTTGTTGGCGTGATCGACCATGACCTGGATCTTGGCTTCGGTAGCGGCCAGATCGGCTTTCAGCGCGGTGTCGGCAGCCGGGTCAGCCTTGGCCACCAGCGACGACAGGCTGGCGCCGCTCATCTTGGTCCCGTCAACCCGGGTGTACTCGCCCAGGTACACGTTACGAATGCCTTTGGCATCGTAGAAGTGCGAGTTGTGGGTGTTGTCGCTGAAGCAATCCTGTTCGTCTTCCGGCGAGTTGGCTTCCAGCGAAACCTTCATGCGCTCGCCCGCCAGTTCACCCAGGGACAGGCTGCCCATGCCGAACAGCATTTTGCGCAGACCGCTTTCAGCCGGCTCGGCTTCCAGGGTGGCGCGGTAGTTGTCAGCCACGTTCGGCTTCCAGTTGCCGACCATTTCTTCCAGGTCGCTGACCAGCAGTTGGGTCACGGCTTTGAGATAGGCACGGCGACGATCGTTGTGACCGCCAGTGGCGCCGGCGCCTTCCAGGTAATCCGACGCCGGACGGTTGCCGGCGCCCGGGCCGGTGCCGTTCAGGTCCTGGCCCCAGAGCAGGAATTCGATCGCGTGATAGCCAGTGGCGACGTTGGCTTCGGAACCGCCCAGCTCGTTGAGGCTGGCGAGTTTTTCCGGAGTGATGTCCTTCACGTCGACCTTGTCTTCGCCGACCTGCACTTCAGTGTTGGCGATGATGTTGGCGGTGGCACCCGGGTTGCCCAGTGCGTGTTCGTAGGACTTGTCGACGTAGTCGATCAGGCCTTCGTCCAGCGGCCAGGCGTTCACCTGACCTTCCCAGTCGTCGATGATGGTGTTGCCGAAGCGGAACACTTCGCTCTGCAGGTAAGGTACGCGCGCAGCGACCCAGGCAGCCTTGGCGGCTTTCAGGGTGTCGGCGTTCGGCTTGGCGAGGAACGCGTCGACCGCGGTTTGCAGGGTTTTCGCAGTGGATTCGGCATCGCTGTAGACGGCGAAGACCATGTCCGCGTAGTGCGCAACCACAGCCTTGGCGGCGGCTTCATCGACTTTACCGGCAGCGGCGGGGGCCGGTGCAGCGGCGGTGCTGGCGGCCGGCGTCGGCGCGGCCGGAGCGGCAGCCTTGTCTTTGCCTTCGCCGCAACCGGCGAGGGAAATAGCGATGGCCAGCAGACTGGCGGTAGCCAGAGGCATACGAATCATGGCGAACATCCTGCTTCGGTAATGGAATGGACAGGGCGCGGGGGTGCGCAAAGCTGCGACATAATGCAAATCTTTCGCATTATGTGTAAAGGGTTGTGGCTGGAAATATTTCTTATTTACGCCGGTGTGATGGCGCAGATCAAAAGATCGCAGCCTCGTTTCACTCGACAGCTCCCACAGGGGAATGCGATCCCTGTAGGAGCTGCCGCAGGCTGCGATCTTTTGACTTTATAAAATAGCCGCGTTGCTGCGTTGGGCTTGCTTGAGGTAGGCAGTCAGCTCCCGGGCCGGCAGCGGCTTGCTGTAGTGGTAACCCTGACCTTCGTGACAGCCTTCGGAGATGATGTAGGACTCTTGCTCGGCGGTTTCCACGCCTTCGGCGATCACCTGCATGCCCAGGCTCTTGCCCAGCTGGATGATGGCGCGAACGATGGTCGCATCGTCGTCGTCATCCAGCAGGTCCTGAACGAAGCTCTTGTCGATCTTGATCTTGTCCAGCGGCAGGCTTTTCAGGTAACTCAGCGATGAGTAGCCGGTGCCGAAGTCGTCGATGGCAATCAGCGCCCCGGAGCGGCGCAGGCTCAGCAGGTGTTGGGCGGCGGTGCTGATGTCTTCCATCAGGCCGGTTTCGGTGACCTCCAGCTCCAGGCTGCGCGGTGGCAGGCGGTAGATCTGCAGCAGGTTGTTGACCACCCGCGGCAGCTCGGCGTGGTGCAGTTGCACGGTGGACAGGTTGACTGCCATGCGCAGGTCGACGAAGCCCTGATCGTGCCATTCCCTAAGTTGTTTGCAGGCCTGATCGAGCACCCATTCGCCGATGGCGATGATGGTGCCGTTCTGCTCGGCCAGCGGGATGAACAGGTCCGGCGGCACCAGACCATGCTCCGGATGCTGCCAGCGAATCAGTGCTTCGACCCCGACCACGCGGTGATCGCGGTAGCTGATCTGCGGCTGATAGACGAGGTAGAACTGGTCGCGAATCAGCGCGTCACGCAGGTCTTTTTCCAGTTCGCGACGGCGGCGCATCTCGCTGTCGACGCTGGCGATGTAGAACTGATAGCGATTGCGCGAGCGGGTCTTCGCCAGCGTCATGGTCTGCTCGGCTTTCTGCAACAGTTTCTCGGTGCTGTCGCCGTCTTCGGGGAACAGGGTAATGCCGATGGTCGCGCGCAGGCGGATCTGCTGATGATCGAGGTCAAACGCCGCTTCCAGATCATCGAGGATGCTTTGCGCCAGTTCTGCCGCCTCGTAAGGCTGCTCGATATCGGCCTGCACCAGGGCAAACTGGTCGCCACCCAGACGAGCAAGGGCGCCAAGGCGACCGCTGTGGGCGCGCAGGCGATCGGCCAGTGCCAGCAATAACTGGTCGCCGGTCTGGTAGCTGAATTGCTCGTTGATGCCCTTGAAATCATCCAGCCCCACGCACAGTACCGCGACCCGGCGTTGCAGCTTGCCGGCGTCCACCAGAATCTTGTCCAGTTGCTGCTGCAATTGCTGGCGGTTCGGCAGGCCGGTGAGGAAGTCGTACTGGGCCATGCGCAGCAGGCTGTTTTCCGCTTCGTGGCGCAGGTGGGTGTTGCGCTCGATGGACTCGAGCAACTGGTTGGCGGTGTTGATCCAGATCCCCAGTTCGTTTTTCTCATGGCCCTTGAGCTGCGGAATCTTGTGCTCGCTGGGTCGATCGGGATTGATTTCAGTGAGGTGCTCGATGATCCGCGACAGCGGCTTGGTCAGCAGCCAGTGATAGACCAGATACAGCACCAGGCCCATGGCCAGGGCGCGCAGTACGCCGGAAATGAAAATGATCACCGAACTGACGATGAAACTCTCGCCATAGGTGGCGGTGTCGAGGGTGATGCTCAGGTCGCCGTAGTATTCGCTGTAGGGGCCACGACCGACCAGTTGGGTGGTGAAGGTGCGTTCCTGGCCGAGGATCAGATCGGTCAGCCAGCGGCTGTTGGAGTGCTGCAACTCACGGGATTTTTGCGCGAGCATCGCTTCGTTCGGATGGCCGATGGAGGCCTGGCGCACGGCGTCGTCCTGGAACAGGCCTTCGATCACCTGCATGCCCATTTCCCGGTCCAGGCTGTAGACCGCCTGAGTCGAGGGATCACGGAACATGTCGAGGATGCGCTGCGCGTCGCCGGCCACCGCCTGGCGGGTTTTATAGGCATCGAAAACAATCTGGGCGCAGCTCAAGACCACGCCGACGATCAATGCCGAAAGGAGCACGACCCGGAGCAACTTCACCGACAAGCTGTTCTTGAGTTCCAGCTTCAAAGGGTTATTCCTTGTTCCGTGCGGGTAGCGTCAAGTTGCCATGAGTATTGGCAATCCCGTGTTGGCAGTCAAAGGGACAATCAAGCCCAAGGATATTTGCCTGTGGCGTTGGCCGAAATGCTGCTGTCTGGAGTGTCAGCTCTATTTGTACTGTGTCGGTAGTTTCGGCCCTCAACTTGAGCGGTGCGGGACAATTTTTCCTCTGTTTGATGTTAGTCCGATGTGCTGCCCCGGCAAGCCGCCGCAGACAACGGTTATCGTGAGAAAAACGCTATTCCCTGTAGGAGCTGCCGCAGGCTGCGATCTTTTGATCTTGCTTTAAAAAATCAAAGTCAAAAGATCGCAGCCTGCGGCAGCTCCTACACAAAGCAAAGGCATAAAAAAACCCGGCAATAGCCGGGTTTTTTGACTGGCGCGCAGCTTAAGCGGTGAAGGTTTTGCCTTCGAACTGCTCGGCAACGAACTTCCAGTTGACCAGGTTCCAGAACGCTTCAACGTACTTCGGACGCAGGTTGCGGTAGTCGATGTAGTAAGCGTGTTCCCAGACGTCGCAGGTCAGCAGCGGGGTGTCGCCGCTGGTCAGCGGGTTACCGGCGCCGATGGTGCTGGCCAGGGCCAGGGAACCGTCAGCCTTCTTCACCAGCCAGCCCCAGCCGGAACCGAAGGTGCCGATCGAGGTTTTGCTGAACTCTTCCTTGAACTTGTCGAACGAACCGAACGCTGCGTTGATGGCTTCAGCCAGTGCGCCGGTTGGTTGACCGCCGGCGTTTGGCGCCAGGCAGTTCCAGTAGAACGTGTGGTTCCAGACCTGAGCGGCGTTGTTGAAGATGCCGCCCGAGGAAGTTTTGACGATCTCTTCCAGGGTCTTGCCTTCGAACTCGGTGCCTGGCACCAGGTTGTTCAGGTTCACGACATAGGTGTTGTGGTGCTTGTCGTGGTGAAATTCCAGGGTTTCCTTGGAAATGTGCGGCTGCAGGGCATCGTGTGCGTAAGGCAGCGGCGGCAATTCGAAAGCCATGATGATTCTCCTAATCAGGTCTGTTGCGGTGAGCGCAAGGCCGATCACGGGCGGCCAGAAATGCACCGACGAGTTTTTACTCTTTGCGGCGCAGGGTTCGGATCATAGCACCGGGGTCAAGGCTTAACCACGCAACAACTGTGTGGGATAGAGGTTCCAGAGCCTTTTGGAATAAATCACGAGGCCAGGATCAACTGACCGGCTACGGTGAACATCATCACTGCCACGAGAAGATCGAGAATCCGCCAGGTACTCGGCCGCGCCAGCCACGGCGCGAGCCATGCGGCACCGAGGGCGAGGGTGAAAAACCACAGCAGTGACGCGCTCGCGGCGCCCACTACATAAGCCCCCGGCACCGACTGCTGCGCACCGAGCGAACCGATCAGCAATACGGTATCCAGATAAACGTGCGGATTGAGCAGCGTCACTGCCAATGCGCTGAGCATTACCGCGCGCAACGAGCGCACGGTGTGGTTTTCGCCCTGATCCAGACTCTGTTTCGAAAACGCCCGGCGCAGCGCCTGGCTGCCGTACCAGATCAGAAAGACGGCGCCGCCCCAGCGCGCCACCGCGAGCAACGTCGGGTTCTGCGCCAACACAGTGGCCAGACCGAAGACCCCGGCCGCCACCAGCAGCGCATCGCACGCCACACACAGTGCCGCCACCGGCAGGTGATGTTCGCGGCGCAGGCTCTGAGCCAATACGAAAGCATTCTGGGTGCCGATTGCCATGATCAGCCCCAGGGCCACCAATAGCCCGTTCACGTAGCTTTGCCACATCAATAATTACTCCGCGTTGGCTGCGAGATCGCGCAGCACGTGCATGGCGCGTTCGGCGTCGGCCTGTCCGACAAACAAATGATCGTGGTAGTAACCGGCGATCACGTTGCAACTGATCCCGGCCTTGCCCAATGCCGTGGCGAACGCAGCAGTGAGGCCGACCGCTTCCAGTGCCGAATGCACGTTGAGGGTGATCCACGCCGCGACATAATCGAATCTGAACCCGGCATGTTCAGCTTGGGAACGCTCGAGAATCACGGTCAGGCCTTCCTGCTCGCGGAAGCTGCCGACAATTTCCAGACCATTGGGCAACGGCGCGTCGCGCAGGGTGCAGAACACGTATTCGCCGGCATTGAGCTGTGGGCTCATGCTGCGCAGCAGAGTCGTGAGAGAGGTTTCGCCAGCCATTGCCGTGTTCCTTGATAAAGAGTGCTTGCTGGCTATTCTCCGGTCGAAAGCTGTATAAGAAAAACCAATAGTGCTGATCGCTCATTAGGAAAACTGATGTTCGACTACAAATTGCTTTCCGCGTTGGCCGCCGTGGTCGAGCAGGCCGGATTCGAACGTGCCGCGCAGGTGCTGGGCCTGTCGCAATCGGCGATCTCCCAGCGGATCAAACTGCTGGAAGCGCGGGTTGGCCAACCGGTGCTGGTGCGCGGTACGCCGCCGTCGCCGACCGAGATTGGCCGACGTCTGCTCAACCATGTGCAGCAGGTGCGCCTGCTTGAGCGGGACTTGCAGACCCTGGTCCCCGCACTCGACGAGGAGGGCCTGCCGGAGCGTTTGCGCATCGCCCTCAACGCCGACAGCCTCGCCACCTGGTGGGCCGAAGCGGTGGGCGATTTTTGCGCCGAGCAGCATTTATTGCTGGATCTGGTAGTGGAAGATCAGACCGTCGGCCTCAAGCGCATGCGGGCCGGGGAAGTGGCGGCGTGTGTCTGCGCCAGCGAACGCCCCGTGGCCGGTGCGCGCAGCGTGTTGCTCGGGGCGATGCGCTATCGGGCGCTGGCCAGTCCGGCATTCATCGAGCGGCATTTCCCTGACGGGGTACGCGCCGAACAGCTGCCGCGCACCCCGGCGCTGGTGTTTGGCCCGGACGATTTCCTCCAGCATCGCTATCTCGCGTCGCTGGGTGTCGATGGCGGATTCGAGCACCATTTGTGTCCGTCCTCCGAAGGATTTGTGCGCCTGACCGAAGCCGGTTTTGGCTGGGGACTGGTGCCGGAACTGCAAGTGCGCGAGCAGCTGCAACGCGGCGTATTGCGCGAACTGTTGCCAGATAAACCGATCGATGTGCCGTTGTACTGGCATCATTGGCGCAATGGCGGTCAGCTGCTGGCCTTGCTGACCGAACAATTGCTGCGTTCTTCATCGCGCTGGCTGGTGCCCTTGGGCTGATGATCAGCGTCAAGACAGACGTATCAGGTAAACGAAAGTCATCGGAGCGTTACATGAAAATTCTGGTCACCGGCGCAAGCGGCTTCATCGGCGGGCGCTTTGCGCGTTTCGCCCTGGAGCAAGGCCTGGACGTGCGGGTCAACGGTCGCCGGGCCGAAAGCGTCGAGCATCTGGTGCGCCGTGGCGCCGAGTTCGTCCCGGGCGATCTCACCGATGCGGACTTGGTGCGCGAACTCTGCGCCGACGTCGAAGCCGTGGTGCACTGCGCCGGTGCCGTCGGCTTGTGGGGGCGCTATCAGGACTTTCATCAGGGCAACGTGCAGGTCACTGAAAACGTCGTCGAAGCCTGTCTCAAACAACGCGTGCGGCGCCTGGTGCATCTGTCGTCGCCGTCGATCTATTTCGATGGCCGCGATCACCTCGGTCTGACCGAAGAACAAGTGCCCAAGCGTTTCAAACATCACTACGCGGCGACCAAATACCTGGCCGAACAAAAGGTCTTCGGTGCGCAGGAGTTCGGTCTGGAAACCATTGCTCTGCGTCCGCGCTTTGTCACGGGTGCCGGCGACATGAGCATCTTCCCGCGGCTGTTGAACATGCAGCGCAAGGGGCGTCTGGCGATCATTGGCGACGGTCTGAACAAAGTCGACTTCACCAGTGTGCAGAACCTCAACGAAGCGCTGCTCAGCAGCTTGCTGGCGGCCGGCTCCGCGCTGGGCAAGGCCTACAACATCAGCAATGGCGCGCCGGTACCGTTGTGGGATGTGGTCAATTACGTGATGCGCAAGATGGAAGTGCCGCAGGTCAGCAAATACCGTTCGTACGGCCTGGCCTACAGCGTTGCGGCGCTCAATGAAGGCGTGTGCAAACTCTGGCCGGGCCGTCCGGAGCCGACGCTGTCGCGGCTAGGCATGCAGGTCATGAAGAAAAATTTCACCCTCGACATCAGCCGCGCCCGGCATTATCTGGACTACGATCCGAAAGTCAGCCTGTGGTCGGCCCTCGACGAGTTCTGTGGCTGGTGGAAAGCCCAGGACATCCGTTGATACAAGTCGCCCGGCCAGCAATGAACCGCACTGCCGCTTGAGGGTCAATCCCTGCGGCTGCGGCGGTTATACTTCGCAGCATTTAGCTATCACCGCGTTCCACAAAGGTTGCCTCAATGTCCATGCGTAACGATGCCAACGACGATTTCGACGATGTACCGAGCCTGCGGGCCGACACCTTTGACGACGATGACATTCCGCCCAGCGCCCGCACCTCCGTGCACTCGCGCACACCGCCGGTGGTCAAGGTCAAGGCTGCGAGCACCGGGCCGTTGTGGGCACTGGTCGGCGCGCTGTTTTTCGCCTTCATCGGTCTGGCCTGGTGGAGTTTCCAGCAGATTTCGCTGATGGAGCAGCAGTTGGTGGCGACTCAGGAAAGCTTTGCGCGCATCAGCGAGGAAGCGGCGGGGCGGTTGCAGGACATTTCCGGCAAGGTGGTGGCCAGCCAGAGCAACGTCAACAGCGACAGCGAAGCCTTGAAGCTGCAGATCAAACAGCTGGAAACCCAGTTGCTGGATCAAAGCAAGCAGCAGCAAGGCGTGGTCGGTCAGGCCAGTGATCTGGACAAGCGTCTGGCGCAAATGACCGCGCAGACCACCGAGCAACAGAACGCCAATACCCAGTTGCAGGCTCAGGTCAAAGCCTTGAGCGCGGAACTGGTGGCCCTGAAAGGCGCACCGGCGGATACCAGCAAGGTCGACGCCCAGCTCAAGAGTTATGACGCTCAACTGAAAAGCCTCGGCGCTGATATCACGGCACTGAAGAAGCAGGGCAATTCGAACGCGGCGATCGAGCGTCTGGAGCAGGAAATTGTCGTCCTCAAAAGCGAACAGGACAACCGTCCGGCCGCTGCGCAGGGTGGCGGCAATACCGCCGAGTTCGACGCATTTCGTGGCCAGATGACCCGCAACCTCAACACCCTGCAGGCGCAGATCCAGAACCTGCAACAGCAGATCAATGCCCGGCCGTAGGGCCTCATGAACTGTAGCCAGGGACCTTTGTGGTGAGGGGATTCATCCCCGATGGGGCTGCGCAGCAGCTCCCAGGTATCAGCTCGGTGTGTCAGAAAATATGTGTTCTCTCCATCAGGGCTGCTGCGCAGCCCATCGGGGATAAATCCCCTCGCTACAGGATGTGGCGCCCCGTCCGAGCCCAAGCCGTCTACGCTCTTGAAACACCAACAGGAACGAGGGATGCGTTATGGGGTTTCTGCATAAAGTGGCGTGGCTCGGGGTGATGCTTTTTGTGGGGGCAGGGCAGGTCAACGCTGCCGCCTCACAAAAGGACGACAGCAAGGCCGCCATCGCTTTGCTGGAAAAGGCCCTGGCCTATTACCACGACAACGGCGACAAGGCCTTCGCCGCGTTCAGCCGTCAGGGCGAGTTCGTCGACAAGGATCGCTACGTGTTCGTGGTCGACACCAAGGGCGTGATGCTCGCCAGCGGCGGGCCCTCTTCAGCCTTGATCGGCCGTGACGTCAGCGAGGTGCTCGCGCCGGATTTGCAGAAAGCCTTCAAGGACGCTCTGCTGGTGCCTGAAGGCAACGGCATTCAACAGGCCGAATACCGCTGGCAGAACTGGGCCGACGGCAAGGTCGAGCGCAAGCATGTCTACTACCAGCGCATCGGCCAGCGGATTCTGGCAGTCGGTTATTACCTGCCGCGTGCTTCAGCCGAGCAGGCCAAGGCACTTCTCGACAAGGCTGCAACCGATCTGGGGAAAAACGAGAAGGGCACCCTGACCGCCATCAACTCGCTCAAGGGCGGTTATCTGCAGGATGACTTGTATGTGTTCGTGGTCGATCTGGACACCCAGCGCTACGTTGCCCACGGCACCAACCTGCGCCTGATCAACACCGACTTCAGCAAGATCAAGGATCCGGAAGGCAAACCGGTGGGCGAGCCGATGCTGGCGCTGATCGCCAAACAGGATGACGGTGAATACGAATACCGCTGGAAAAACCCGGTGACCGGCAAGGTCGAGGACAAGCATGCGTACCTGAAGAAGGTCGGGCATTTTCTGGTGGCGGTGGGTTACTACAGCCCCTGAAAATCAAAAGATCGCAGCCTTCGGCAGCTCCTACATGGGAATGCATCTCTGTAGGAGCTGCCGCAGGCTGCGATCTTTTGCTGTTATTTGGCGCCGTGCTCGCGCCCGCGCAGCAGGTTGTTCGGCATCGCAATCGCCGCCGCCAGCCCCAGCAGCGACACCGCCGTACTCACCCACAGCAAATGGCGGAACGTGACCGAAAGCTCGGCGCGCAGGGCGTTCTGGGCATCGCCCGGTGCGGCGTTCAAACCGTCGAGCAGCACGTTGCCTGAATGTCCTTCGCTGAGCAGCGAGTTGCTCGCCAGATGGGCGAAACTCGAATCCTGCAACAACGCCAGCAACAACGCCGACATCAACGCCACACCCACCGCGCCGCCCAGCGAACGGAACAGATTGGTGGTGCTGGTGGCGACGCCGATGTCGCGCTGATCCACCGAGTTCTGTGTGCCCACCAATGAAGTCGGGAACTGCATGCCGCCGGCAATCCCGCTGAGCAGCATGAACAGACTGCTGACCAGCGTCGCATCCGGTGGGCTGAACGCCATGCCGAGAATCGAAATCGGCATCAGGATCGCACCCGTCAGAATCTGGGGTTTGTAACGACCGGTCACCGAGGTGCGACGTCCGGCGAAATAGGCGCCTATCGGCAGGCCCATCGCCAGCGGCAGCAAGTGCAACGCCGCCGCATCGGCACCGGCGCCGGTGACGCTCTGAAAGCGCAGCGGCATCAGCACGATCAGCGAGATCGCCTGAAAACTGGTGAAGAAAATCGTGCACCAGCACAGCAACGCGTTGCGGTTGGTGAACAAATGCATCGGCAGCAGCGGCTCGCGCGCCCGGCGTTCATGCCAGACGAACACCGCCAGCACCAGCACCGCACAGGCGAACAAGCCAAGCACTTCGCTGCTGCGCCACGAATGGCCCTGACGGACCTGAGTGATGGCCAGCAGCAACGCGGTCAAACCGATGATCATCAACAGCGTGCCGAGGTAGTCGATGATCGGTTTGCGCTGCGGAATCGGCAGCCCGCGCAGGTTGCGATTGGCCACCCACCAGGCGCCCAGCCCCAGCGGCAGGTTGATCAGGAATACCCAGCGCCACGACAGGTATTCGGTCATGTAGCCGCCGAGCACCGGCCCGGCGACGCTGGCCACCGCATACATGCTGCTGAAGTAACCCTGATAGCGCCCGCGTTCGCGGGGCGGGACGATGTCGCCAATGATCGCCTGACTCACCGAAATCATCCCGCCGGCGCCGATGCCCTGGAGAATCCGCGCCAGCACCAGTTGTTCCATGCTCTGCGCCATGCCGCAAAACAGCGAGGCGAGGGTGAACAGGCCCATGCCGAACAGCATCAATTTGCGCCGTCCGTACAGGTCGCCGAGCTTGCCGTAGATCGGCACGGCCACGGTCATTGCCACCATGTACCCGGAAATCACCCAGGCCAACAGGCTGACGTCCTTGAACTGTGCGGAGATGGCGGGCATCGAGACGGCGACGATGGTCTGGTCCAATGCCCCGAGAAAGATCGCCAACATCAGCGCGACCAGCACGCTGCGAATGGCCGGTTTGGGAGTTTCAGGCTGGTGAAGATTGGTCACGGGCGGAACCTGCGGGCAGTGAGAATCCCGCAGGCCATCGAGCGAGCGGGGATGCTCGCCAGTGTAAGTCGGTAGGAAGCTATTCGATAGCCTCATAAGGAAGCCCGACGTAATTTTCTGCAATGGTTTTCCGACCCGCTTCTGAACTGACGAAATAGTCCAGTTCCGAGGCGCTGATCCGTTGGCTGAAAGCATCATGCTCGTCGAAGCGGTGCAGCATCGAGGTCATCCACCAGGAAAACCGTTCGGCCTTCCATACCCGGCGCAGGCAGATTTCCGAGTATTTCTCCAACAGATCCGTGCGCCCTTCGCGATAAACCTTCAGCAGGATATTGAACAGCGTACTGACATCGCTGGCGGCCAGGTTCAGGCCCTTGGCGCCGGTGGGCGGCACAATGTGCGCGGCATCGCCGAGCAGAAACATCCGTCCGTACTGCATCGGCTCAACGACAAAGCTGCGCAGCGGCGCGATGCTTTTTTCAATCGACGGGCCGGTGACCAGTTTTTCGGCAAGCTCGGCGGGCAGACGGGTTTTCAGCTCAGCCCAAAAGCGCTCGTCGGACCAGTCGGCAACGTTCTCCTCGGCCGGCACTTGCAGGTAATAACGGGTACGGGTGGCCGAACGCATGCTGCACAGGGCGAAGCCGCGTTCGTGACGGGCGTAGACCAGCTCTTCGTGCACTGGCGGGGTGTCGGCCAGAATCCCCAGCCAGCCGAACGGATAGACTCGTTCGAAAATCTTCAGGCAGTCCTCGGGAATCGACTGCCGGGACACGCCGTGGAAGCCGTCGCAACCGGCGATGTAATCGCAATCGACGCGCCAGGTTTCGCCGTCCTTTTCGAAGGTGACAAACGCTTCGTCGCTTTTCATGCCGTGAGGAACGACATGGCTCGCCTCGTAAATCGTCGACGCACCGGCCTCCCGACGAGCGGCCATCAGGTCGCGCGTGACCTCGGTCTGGCCGTAGACCATCACGGTTTTGCCACCGGTCAGACCCTGCAGATCGATGTGGGCCAGACGCCCATCCAGGGCCAGATCGAAACCGCCGTGCACCAGTCCTTCGGCGTCCATGCGCTGGCCGACTCCGGCCTGGCGCAACAGCTCTACCATGCCTTGTTCGAGCACGCCGGCGCGAATCCGCCCGAGTACGTAATCGGGTGTCTGACGTTCAAGAATCAGGGTGTCGATGCCGGCGTTGTGCAGCAACTGACCGAGGAGCAATCCGGAGGGACCGGCGCCAATGATGGCGACTTGGGTTTTCAGCGTTTTCATTGTTTTTATGACTCGCAAGCTTCACGCGACGTGAGTCGGTGAATGATTTTTATGGATCGAGTGCTTGCATTTTTCCCTTGCGGGTCTGTCAATTGAAGGTGAAAACTGAGCCGATACCTGTACATTCTGCCAATCGGTGCGATTATCGCCCGCAAACCTCGAGGCCTGGATTGAAGTGATGAACAAGCCTGACCTGCCTTCGATTCCGGTGTTCAAGCTCTACGGTGAAAGCCTGGACTGGCCGACCCCTGACTTGCTGCACTGTGAAACCATTTCCAAACGCAGCCGCGAACATCAATGGGAAATCAAACCCCACCGCCACGCCGATTTGTGCCAGTTACTCTTCGTTTTCAAAGGTCAGGCAGAGCTTGAAATCGAAGGTCAACGCACGCAGCTCAACGAACCCGCAATTCAAGTCCTGCCCCCGTTGTCGGTGCATGGCTTTCGCTTTTCCGAGGACGTCGAAGGTTTCGTCGTTACCCTCGCCAATCCGTTGATCAACCACCTGCAGGCGCAACTGGGCAATTCGGTGCATGCCCTGGCGCAGGCCGAGCACTATCCGGCGGGCAAGGATGCGGAATACCTGCACAGTCTGTTTTCAGCATTGCAGGCCGAGTACAACGGCCATCAACCCGCGCGGGAAATGCTCATGCATTCGCTGGTCAGCGTGATCATGGTCTGGGTCAGCCGTCAGGCGATCGTGCGCCATAACGCCAGTCAGCGCCCACAACGCCAGCGCGAATACCTCAATGGGTTCATTCAATTGGTGGAGGAGACGTACCGCCAGCATGTGAAGGTCGAAGACCTGGCGCATCGCCTGGGGATTTCGGTGTCACACCTCAACGGTACTTGCCGGGAGCTGGCAGGGCAGCCAGCGCTGCAGATCATGCACGAACGCCAGTTACTGGAAGCCAAACGTTTGCTGACCTACACCAGCATGACCATTTACGAGATGTCGGAGCTGTTGGGGTTTTCCGATCCGACCAACTTCACGCGCCTGTTCCGGCGCAGGGTGGGGATTTCGCCAAAGGCGTTTCGCGACCGGCTGAAGGCCGAGCAGTGATCGGGTAAAACACCACCGCCCCCTGTGGGAGCTGGCTTGCCAGCGATTGCGTCCTGTCAGTCAGCACTGAAGGCGTCTGGGCTACCGTCATCGCTGGCAAGCCAAGCCCCCACAGGGTTGATAGCAAGCCGAATCAGCGCAATGCGTTCAGCGTCGCATTGTGCGGAATACAACGCTCGAAATTGCAGCTCGCATAATCGCGGGGCAGTTGTCGCAGTTGCTCGACCCGCCAGGCCGCAGTGCCGTATAACGCAAGCGTGGCGGCGCAGGTGATGAAGATCGCGAAGTACCTTCTTGTTCTAATGTTCATGGCGTAGACCTCTGAACGCATACCCTGCGGTATTACTTTCAGCATAGAACAAGATCAAAAGATCGCAGCCTGCGGCAGCTCCTGCATTTGGAAAGCATTTCCTCTGTAGGAGCTGCCGCAGGCTGCGATCTTTTGCTTTTCTACAACCCCACATCCCACTCTGGATGCTCGGGAAACCGTTGCACCAGAAAATCCAGCATGCTGCGCAGCGCCGCCGGCATGTGCTTGCGCGAGGCGTACACCGCGTAGATGTTCATCTGCCGTGGCTCGGCATCCGGCAGCAGACGCACCAGTTCTCCGGCATGCACATGCACCCCGGCCTGATAGGTCGGCAGCATCGCCACGCCCGCACCGGCCAGGGTCGCGCGCAACAGGGTGCTGGCTTCGTTGGCGCTGATGTTGCCTTGTACCGGCACCGACACCGGTTCGCCGTCCTCTTCGAAATGCCACAGGCTCTTGCCGAAATACGAATGCGTCAGGCAGTTGTGCCGGCTCAGGTCCTCGACCCGCTGCGGTGGCGGATTGTCGCGCAAGTAGGCGGGCGCGGCGCAGACCACCGAACGGCACACCGTCAGGCGGCGGGCGATCAGGTTCGGGTCCAGGTCATTGCTTGTGCGGATCGCCAGATCGATGCGTTCATCCACCAGATTCACCGTGCGGTCGAGCATTTGCAGATCGATGCTGACCCCGGGGTAGCGCTTGACGTACGCCGCCATGGCATCGGCCAGTTGTGCCTGGCCAAACGAGGTGCTGACACTGATGCGCAGCAGTCCGCGCGGCGCATCGTGGGGTTCGCTGACAGCGGCCTGCATATCGCTTGAGAGTTCGAGCATCTGTCGGCAGCGCGGCAGGATTTCGCTGCCGGCGGCCGTCAGGCTCAATTTGCGTGTGGTGCGGTGCATCAGGCGCGCGCCGACCCAGTCTTCCAGCTCCGCCAGATAGCGCGACACCACCGGCCGCGACAGCTCCAGATGATCGGCCGCCGCCGACTGGCTGCCCAGATCCACTACGGTGACAAACACGCGCATTGCTTGAAGACGATCCATGATTTGCCCGCTTTCAGAAACAAACTATGTTCAAGCATCGCATTTTTTGTACCGAGTCAGGCAACTAAGCTCTGTCCCATCGCCAAACACGGCATTCGGATCACGGAGCAACAGATGATCGGCTTCACCACCCTCAAGCGCGTTTTGCTGGCCACCGCCACCCTCGGTTTTGCGGCCCACGCCGCTGCCGCCAACCTGACCCTGGACGTTTACAACCCGGGCACCAACGCGATTTTTCCGGTGACCTCGGTGCTGGTCAGCGGCGAGAAAGACGCGATCCTGGTCGATGCGCAATTCGGCAAGGCCCAGGCCGAACAGGTGGTGGAAAAGATCCGCGTCAGCGGCAAACACCTGACCACCATTTACATCAGCCACGGGGACCCGGATTACTACTTCGGCCTCGACACTCTGACCCAGGCCTTCCCCGACGCCAAGGTGCTGGCGTCGCAGCCGACTGTGGATCACATCAACAAAACCGTCGCCGGCAAACTCGCCTTCTGGGGCCCGAAAATGGGCGCCGACGTGCCGGCCAAAACCATCGTGCCGGGCGTGCTCAAGGGTGACAGCCTGATGCTCGAAGGGCAGAAACTGCAGGTGGTCGGTCTTGAGGGCAAACAACCGGATCGCAGCTTCGTGTGGATTCCGTCGCTCAAGGCTGTGGTCGGTGGCGTGGTGGTCGCCGAGAACATTCATGTCTGGATGGCCGATACCCAGACCGCGCAATCCCACGCCGACTGGCTGCAAACCCTGCACTCGATCGACACCCTGAAGCCGAAAACCGTGGTGCCCGGTCACTATCTGGGCGAGAGCAGCCGCTCGCTGGCCAGCGTGAAATTCACCGCCGACTACATTAAGGCTTTCGACGAAGAAACCGCCAAGGCCAAGGATTCCGCCGCACTGATCAAGGCCATGCAAAAGCGCTACCCGACACTCGGCGAAGAAAGCTCGCTGGAACTGAGCGCCAAAGTCGCCAAGGGCGAAATGCAGTGGTAACCCGATTGATCTGAAACACAGGTCGAGAGGACTTTTGTGGCGAGGGAGCTTGCTCCCGCCCGCCTGCGCAGCAGGCGTAAAACCTGCCAATGCGTTGTAGCTGAAACAGGCGGGGAGTGCTCCGCCCTCCAGCGGGAGCAAGCTCCCTCGCCACAGGGAATACCGCTTCAAGATTAGATTTATGCCGTCGTTGAAACTCTCAAGCCAACTGGAGAATGTCATGAGCAAGATCGCAATCATTGGTGCCACCGGTCGTGCCGGTAGCCAACTGCTGGAAGAAGCCCTGCGTCGCGGCCATAGCGTCACCGCCATCGCCCGCGATACCTCGAAGGTCGGCGCACGTGCCGGCGTGGTCAGCAAGAATGTCGATGTGCTTGATTCGGCGGCGCTGCAAGCCGCCGTCGCCGGTCACGACGTGGTGATCAGCGCCGCGCATTTCGCCACGGTACCGGCCAGTGCCGTGGTTGGCCCGGTGAAGCAGGCGGGCGTGAAACGTCTGCTGGTGGTCGGTGGTGCCGGTTCGCTGCTGCTGCCGGATGACACCCGAGTGATCGACAGCGCCGGTTTCCCGGCCGAGTACAAAGCCGAGGCCAGCGCCGGGGCAGCGTTTCTCGATGCCTTGCGTCAGGAGAAGGAACTCGACTGGACCTTCCTCTCGCCATCGGCCGAGTTTGTCGAAGGTGAGCGTACCGGCAGCTTCCGCGTCGGCAAGGATCACTTGCTGGTGAGTGCCGAAGGTCGCAGCTGGATCTCCTTCGCCGACTACGCGATTGCGTTGATCGACGAAGTGGAAACGCCGAAGCATTCGCGTCAGCGGTTTACCGTCGGCTACTGACCTGCAAACGCCCCCTGTAGGAGCTGCCGCAGGCTCGGGCCGCGATCGGACGATCTTTTGATCTTGTTTTTTTAAATCAAAGTCAAAAGATCGCAGCCTGCGGCAGCTCCTACAGGGGAATGTGGTGTTTCAGCGGGTGTGCGCCTGCTCCACCAGCCAGATCATCAGTTCTTCCAGCTGCGGCGACGCCCCTGCACCCTGCGGCTTCACCACGTAGTAGCCCAGCCCCGTCTTCACCTTCAGCTCAAACGGCATCACCAGCCGCCCGGCGCGCAGGTCATCGCCGATCAACGACCAGTCGCCAATCGCCACACCCGTCCCGTGGGACGCCATCGACATCGCCTGATCCAGCGTCTCGAAATGCTGGCCCGTGTTGACGTTGTTCAACTGCAATTCGGCCGCCGTCAGCCATACCGTCCAATCCTGCGTATCGCGGGTCGGATGCAATAGCAGATGTTGTTGCAGGTCGGCCGGTTCGCTCAGCGCCGGTGGGCCTTTCAATAATGCTGGCGAGCAGACCGGCGTCAGTTGCTCATCGAACAGATGCAGGGCAGTGGATGAGTTGTCCGGCGGCGTGCCGTAGATCACCGCCGCATCGAACTGCTCGCGCTGGAAGTCGACACCGTGGGCCAGCGTGGTGGTCAGTTTGACCGGTACGTCCGGGCGTTCCTTTTGCCATTGCAACAGACGCGGCACCAGCCAGCGCATCACGCAGCTGGGCGCCTTGAGTTGCAGGGTCTGACGCTTGCGACCGATCTGCTCGGTGGCCTCGCTGATCAACCCGAAAATCTTCTCCACCCGCGGCAACCATTCGCGCCCTTCGGCGGTCAGCTCCAGGCCTCGGGCCAGACGGATGAACAGCTCATACCCCAGATGATCTTCCAGCCCGGCGATCTGCCGGCTCACGGCGCCCTGAGTGATGTGCAACTGCTCGGCCGCCCGGGTGAAGTTGCAGCACTGCGCAGTAATCAGAAACGTGTGCAGGGCGGGCAGGGGAGGCAGTCGTTTCATGTGGATCCAAGGTATGACGTGAGGACATGGCTAGTATGACTTTTAATCGATTGTTGCCGCTACCTGCCACCCGTTCAATGAGCTCATTCCACCCGGATCGATGTGGGAGCGAGCTTGCTCGCGAATACGGTTTTCCATTCAGCATCAATGTGGCTGATACACCGCTTTCGCGAGCAAGCTCGCTCCCACACTGGCACGGCGTATTGAACAACAAGAAGGGCAATCGACATGGCGACGTGTGGCGAAGTACTGGTCAAGTTACTCGAGGATTACGGGGTCGAGCAGGTGTTCGGTATTCCCGGGGTGCACACCGTGGAGCTGTATCGCGGGCTGGCCCGTTCGAGCATCAACCATGTCACCCCACGGCATGAACAGGGCGCCGGTTTCATGGCGGACGGCTACGCGCGCACCAGCGGCAAACCGGGGGTGTGCTTCATCATCACCGGCCCGGGCATGACCAACATCACCACCGCGATGGGCCAGGCGTATGCCGACTCGATCCCGATGCTGGTGATCTCCAGCGTGCAGACCCGCAGCCAGTTGGGCGGCGGTCGCGGCAAGCTCCATGAGTTGCCGAACCAGAGTGCGCTGGTCGGCGGCGTGGCGGCGTTCTCCCACACTTTGATGTCGGCGGCAGAATTGCCGGCCGTGCTGGCCCGTGCCTTCGCGCTGTTCCAGGCCGGGCGTCCGCGTCCGGTGCACATCGAGATTCCGCTGGATGTGTTGGTGGAAGAGGCCGACGAACTGCTCGCCAGCATCCCGGTCAATATCGACCGCGCCGGGGCTGCACCGGCTGCCGTAAGGCGCATGAGCGAACTGCTGGCCGGCGCTCAGCGTCCGCTGATTCTCGCCGGTGGCGGGGCCATCGATGCCGCCGCCGAACTCACCGAACTGGCCGAGTTGCTCGACGCTCCGGTGGCGCTGACCATTAATGCCAAAGGCATGTTGCCGGCCAGCCATCCGCTGCTGATCGGCTCGACGCAAAGCCTGGTCGCGACCCGCGCGCTGGTGGCCGATGCCGACGTGGTGCTGGCAATCGGCACTGAACTGGCCGAAACCGATTACGACGTGACCTTCGCCGGCGGCTTCGAGATTCCCGGCAAGCTGCTGCGCATCGACATCGACGCCGATCAGACCGTGCGCAATTATCCGCCGCACGTGGCCTTGGTCGCCGACTCGCGCAACGCTGCGCAAGCGCTGCTCGCTGCGCTATCGCAGCAGGCGCTGGCCGAGCGGCGCAACGATTGGGGCCAGGTGCGGGCAGCGCGTCTGCGCGATGAGCTGGCCGCGACCTGGGATGCATCCACCCTGGCCCAGACCCGTTTTCTGGAAACCGTCCTGCACGAGTTGCCGGACGCGGTGTTCGTCGGCGACTCCACGCAACCGGTGTACACCGGCAACCTTACCTTCAACCCGGAGCGACCGCGGCGCTGGTTCAACTCGTCCACCGGTTACGGCACCCTCGGTTACGCCTTGCCGGCGGCGATTGGCGCGTGGCTCGGTGGCAACCTCGAGGGTGGCGCTCGTCCGCCGGTGGTGTGCCTGATCGGCGACGGCGGCTTGCAGTTCACCCTGCCGGAACTGGCCAGCGCGGTTGAAGCGCGCACGCCGGTGATCATCCTGCTGTGGAATAACCAGGGTTACGAAGAGATCAAGAAGTACATGGTCAACCGCGCCATCGAGCCGGTCGGCGTCGACATCTACACCCCGGATTTCATCGGCGTCGCCAAGGCCCTGGGCTGTGCCGCCGAAGCGATCAGCTCGGTTGAACAACTGCGCGGCGCGCTGCGTGCCGCCACTGATCGTCAGGGCCCGACCCTGATCGAAATCGACCAGACCCAATGGATGCAGGCGGTGGCCCAATGATCAATTTCCCGACCACACTCGATGGCCTGTACATCAACGGCCAATGGTCGGCCGGGCGTGAACACCTGCGGGTGATCAACCCGGCCACCGAAGCGCTGCTGACCACGGTCAATGGCGGCGATGAAAGCGCAGTTGATCTGGCCGTCAGCGCGGCCACTGCAGCGTTCAAGCGTTGGTCGAAAACCACTGGCGCCGAACGCGGCGCGATCCTGCGCAACATTGCCAACGGTGTGCGCAACGGGCGTGACCACTTGATGAAGTTGCAGTCGAGCAACAACGGCAAACCGCAATTCGAAGCGGCCATCGACGTCGATGATGTGATCGCCACCTTCGAGTATTACGCCGGTTTGGCCGAAGGCCTCGACGCACAACTCGACAGCAACGTGGCGCTGCCCAGCGACGATTTCAGCGCGCGTCTGCGCCGTGAACCGTGCGGTGTGGTCGGGCTGATCGTGCCGTGGAATTTCCCGATGGTCACCACTGCGTGGAAGCTCGCACCGGCCTTGGCCGCCGGTTGCTGCGTGGTGCTCAAACCTTCGGAAGTCACGCCGCTGCCGGAGCTGGAACTGGCGGCGATCATTGCTGAATCCGGTCTGCCCGACGGCGTGTTCAACCTGGTCTGCGGCACCGGTCTGGCGGTGGGGGCACCGCTGTCGGCGGATCCGCGCATCGCGAAGATTTCCTTCACCGGCAGCAACGCTGTCGGCGTGCAGGTGATGCAGCGCGCCGCCGAAACCGTGAAGGGCGTGAGCCTGGAGCTGGGTGGCAAATCTTCGTTGTTGGTGCTCGAAGACGCCGATCTGGAACTGGCGGTGGAACTGGCTTGCGGCGGCGGTTTCTTCAATGCCGGGCAGATGTGTTCAGCCACCAGTCGCGTGCTGGTCGCCGAGGAGCTGGCCGATGAATTTCTTGAGCGTCTGCAAAAGCGCGCGCAAGCGATTCGCGTGGCCGACCCGTTCGACCCGGACGTGGAGATGGGCGCACTGGTCAATCAGGCGCAATACCAGCGTGTGCTCGGCCACATCGACCGTGGTTTGAGCGCCGGGGCGAAGCTGGTGTGCGGCGGCAATCGTCCGGCGCATCTGCCGCGCGGTTATTTTTTGCAGCCGACGGTGTTCACCGACGTGCCCCTCGACAGTGCACTGTGGTGTGAAGAGATCTTTGGCCCGGTGCTCTGCGTGCGCAGTTTCAGCAGCGAAGCCGAGGCGATTGCCCTGGCCAACGACAGCCAGTTCGGGCTGGTCGCCAGTGTGGTGACGCGTAACGCCGAGACCGCTGACCGGGTCGCCAATGCCCTGCAGGCGGGGCTGGTGTGGCTCAACGCGCCGCAAGTGATCTTCCCGCAGACGGCGTGGGGCGGCTACAAGCAGAGCAGCATCGGCCGCGAATTGGGGCCGTGGGGCCTGGCTGCGTTTCAGGAAATCAAACACGTGATCCGGGCGCTCTGAACGCCCGAAAAAGGTGAGCGCATGCCTCGCAACGAGGCATGCGTTGGTGTCATGGCTTCGATGAGTTTTTATCGATAGTCAGGTGTATTGCACGACCTCAGGATGAACCCGTCGGCTGCGCTGCAGGCCTTTGAATACAAGGCCTGCAGCGGATCCGGCCGCGCGGATGCAACGGTTGCGACCAACCTCATACTTAAAAGAACAAAGGGAGTCCTTCATGGGCGAGCATGATCTGAACAGGCGTCAATTCATTAAAACCGTCGGCGTCGCCTCGGTAGCAGCGGCGGCCCTGAGCATGCCCTTCATCCGGGCCAGCGCCAGCGACACACGGTTTGCCGGCAAGACCCTGCGTTTGCTGACCTGGTCGGATGACACCGGCCTCGCCGCACTGCGCAACATCGCCGCCACGTTCGAGGCCAAGACCGGCGCCAAGGTCATCGCCGACCGCACCGGCAGCACCTCGGAAATGGTCGCCAAACTCAAGGCCGGCGGTGACCGTCCGCAGTACGACATCATCACCCTGGCCGGAGTCGGTGCTGAAGGTCTGGCCGCCGCCGGACTGCTGGAAAAACCCGACCTCAACCGCATTCCCAACCTGATCGATGTACCGGAAAAATACCGCACCGGCGCCAACGGGCACGGCATCGGTTACCTGCTGTGGTGCAACAGTCTGGTCTACAGCACCCGCACCCTCAAACAGGCTCCGGACAGTTACGCCGCGCTGTGGGATGCCGATCTGGCGCCGAACATTTTCCTGCCGCCGCCGAACTGGACCGAGGCCATGGACCTGATCATTATCGCCGCGAAACTCGCCGGCGGTGATGAACACAACATTGAGCCGGGCTTCAAGAAACTCGCCGAGCTCAAGGATCGCGTGGTCACCCTCGGCGAGAACCCGAACCAGATCGCCGAGCTGTTCCGCACCGGTTCCCTGGACATGGGTGGTTTGTACGCCCCGGCATTCTTCCCCAAGCAGATCCGCGATCCGAACTACGGCCTCGGTGCCACGTTTGGCATGAAGGAAGGTTTCTACACCGACCTGATGCTCTCGGTGATGCCGAAGAACCGTCCGGGCGACACCGATCTGGCCTACGCCTTCATCGATCACTCTCTCGATCCGCTGGTGCAGGGCAAGATGGCCGAAGACATCTTCAACGGCCCGGTCAACGCCAAGGCGATCATCTCCGCCGAAGCGCGCAAGAGCCCGTACATCCTCACTCCGGAGCAGATTGCCGAGAAGGCGATCATGCACGACAACGCCTTCCTGGCGACCGTGCATGACCAATGGATTCGTCGTTATACGGAAATCTTTTCTTCCTGACGCCGGCCTCCCGAACACCACGGCCCCCCTGTGGGAGCGAGCCCTGTGGTGAGGGGATTTATCCCCGATGGGCAGCGCAGCTGCCCCAAGATCAGCAAATACGGTGCATCAAATGTACCGCGTACGATGGTTTTGCGACTGCTTCGCAGCCGGTCGGGGATAAATCCCCTCACCACAAAAAATGACTCCCACAGGAGACAGAGGTGTTTGGCAGATTCGCTTTCCATTGACGAGATCATTGCTATGGAACATCAATCCCTGACCCAACCGGTCGGCGCAGGTGACGTGCGTCCGGCGCGCGGTGTTTCGCCGACCGCCCGGGCGTGGTTTTTCCTCACGCCGTCGATGCTGTTTCTCGGTGTGCTGATCGCCGCCAGTCTGCTGGTGCTGCGCATGAGTGTCGGCACTAAAGGCGCGGAGTGGAGCGGGTTCAGCCTCGCCAGCTACGCGCAATTGCTCGAACCCTATTACCTGAAATCCCTGCTGCTGACCCTGCGTCTGGCGTTGATCAGTGCGGTGATCGCCGTGCTGCTGGCGATCCCGGTGGCGTACACCATGTCACGCCTGACCTCGCCGTTCGTGCGGCGGATCTTTCTCGCGGCGGTGCTGTTGCCGCTGCTGGTCAACCTGCTGCTGCAAAGCTACGGCTGGCTGGTGATTCTCGGCCCGGGCGGGATGCTCAACCAGACGCTGATGGGCCTGGGCCTGATCAAGCGCCCGATCATGTTGCTGTACAACCAGAACGGCGTGCTGATGGGCCTGGTGCAGACTGCGTTTCCACTGGCGGTGTTGCCGATTGCCAGCGCCATGCGCGGTGTCGCGCGCACCTACGAAGAGGCCGCCGCAACCCTGGGCGCCAGCCGTTTTCAGGTGTTCCGCCAGGTGGTGTTGCCGATGAGTCTGCCGGGGATCATCACCGGGGCGACGCTGGTGTTCGCCTACAACGCCAGCAGTTTTGTCGTGCCGTTGCTGCTCGGTGGTCGCCGTGTGCCGATGCTCGCGGTGATGGTGCATGACCAGATCGCGCCGCTGATGAACTGGCCCGCCGCATCGGCGGCCGGGGTGGTGCTGATCGTCACCACGCTGGCGATCATGACCCTGTCCGAATACATCACCGGCCGTCGTCGGCGCCTGCTGGAGGCTTCGCAATGAGTTCCCTGACCAACAAGCGCATGGCGCTGCTGCCCGGCGACACCGGCAAGTTCGCCGGGATCCTTTCCGGGGTCATTCTGCTGCTGGCGGTATTGCCGATCCTGACCATGATCGTCATGTCGTTCAGCGGTGCGTCGAACCTCGACTTCCCGCCGAGCAGCTACAGCCTGCAATGGTACAAGGCGGCCTGGCACACCTTCGTCTCGCCGGACGCCAGTGATGTGTTGAGCCTCGGCCAGGCCATGGCCACCAGCCTGCTGGTGTCGTGCCTGACCATGGTCTTCGCCACGCTGATCGCGGTGCCCGCCGCCTATGCGCTGACCCGCTGCGAGTTCCGTGGCAAAGCCGTGGCGCTGCAACTGATGTCGCTGCCGCTGGTGTTTCCGATGGTGGTGTTGGGTTTGGCGTTGTTGCTGGTGTTCGACAGCCTGCCGTTTCACCTGACCACCTCGCGGCTGGTGATTGCCCACGTGATTCTGGCGCTGCCGTTCGTGGTGAAAAACTGCACCGCCGCGATGCTCTCCATCGGCAGTGAAGTCGAAGAGGCGGCGCGGATGCTCGGCGCCTCACCGCTGCGGGCGATTGTCGATGTGGTGGTGCCGTTGATGAAGTCGGGGATTCTGGCGGGGATGCTGCTGGCGTTCATCGTCTCGTTCAACGAATTCACCGTGACCTATTTCCTCTACACCATCGACGTCATGACCGTGCCGATCTGGATGTACAGCCGCACCGTGTCATCGCTCGACCCTACCGTGTTCTCGTTTGCCGTGCTGATCGTGCTGATCGACTTCGTCCTGATCTGGGCGCTGGAGAAGCTGGTGGGCGAGGGCGGCGTTTCCTTTTGATTTGAGGTGCAACATGACTGGTCTGATTCTGGAAAACGTCGAGAAATTCTACGGCTCGGCTTGCGCGGTACAGGACGTCAACCTGCATTTGCCGGAAGGCAAACTGGTGTGTTTTCTCGGCCCGTCGGGCTGTGGCAAAACCACCTTGTTGCGGATGATCGCCGGGCTGGAAACCCTCACCGGCGGCGAGATTCGCCTCGATGGCGAGGACATCGGTCGCACCCCGGCGCACTTGCGCAACTTCGGCATGGTGTTCCAGTCGCTGGCGCTGTTTCCGCACATGACCGTTGGCGAGAACATCGCCTACCCGCTGAAACTGCGCGGCGTGAGCAAGGCCGAGCAGCAGACGCGGGTAGTGGAGTTGCTGGAGCTGATCCAGTTGCAAGCGATGATCGACCGGCCGGTGGCGAAGCTCTCCGGCGGGCAACGACAGCGGGTGGCGATTGCCCGGGCCATCGCCTCGCGGCCGAAAATCCTCCTGCTCGACGAACCGCTGTCGGCGCTGGACGCCAAGTTGCGCGAGTCGATGCAGGTGGAAATCCGCCAGTTGCAGCAGCGTTTGAACATCACCACGATCATGGTCACCCATGATCAGCGCGAAGCCATGACCATGGCCGACATCGTCGTGGTGCTCGGCGAGCACAAGGTGCAGCAGGTGGGCACGCCGATCGAAATCTATCGGCACCCGGCCAACGAGTTCGTCGCTGACTTCATCGGTTCGGGCAACATCTTCCCGGCCACGGCGCTGGGCGACGGCAAAGTCAGCCTGCCGGGCGGTGATGCGCTGCAAGTGCCGATCTGCAGCAGCATCGAGGCGGGGCAGAAGGTAAAGATGCTGATTCGTCCGGAAGACCTGCAACTGTCCGCGCCACAGGCGACGGCGGGCAATCGCTTGCTCGGGAAGGTGACGTTCGTGAGGGATATCGGGGCGACCATCGAGACCACGGTGGAGTGTTCCGGGGTGACGTTTACCGCATTGAGCACGCCGTGTCAGGGGATCGGTTTGGGAATCGGGCATCCGGTGTCGGTGACGTTGCCGAGCGAGGCGTGTCGGGTACTCGGTGCCTGATTCTGGATTGAGGTTGTCTTGACTGGCCCCATCGCTGGCAAGCCAGCTCCCACAGGTTTTTCGGGTGTGTACACATTCTGTGTTCAGCACAAAACTCTGTGGGAGCTGGCTTGCCAGCGATGGCGTCAGTCGATACAACACAACACCTTGATCAGACCGACTGCCGCAACCGCGCCAGATCCCTTAACGGCGGCGCACCAAACAAGCGGCTGTACTCACGGCTGAATTGCGACGGGCTTTCATACCCCACGCGGTAGCCTGCCGCCGACGCTTCCAGCCCTTCGGCCAGCATCAGGCGCCGCGCCTCTTGCAGGCGCAGTTGCTTTTGATATTGCAGCGGACTCATCGCGGTCATCGCCTTGAAACGGTGATGCAGGGTCGAGACGCTGAGGTTCACTTCTTTCGCCAGATCATCGATGCGCAGCGGCTGTTCGAAGTTGCCGTTGAGCCATTTGATCGCCTGACTGATGCGATGGCTCTGACTGTTGGCAATCGCAATCTCATACAAACGGTGGCCCTGCGGACTGCGCAGCAGGCGATAGAGAATCTCCCGGCGAATCAGTGGCGCGAGCATGGCGATGTCTTTCGGCGCATCCAGCAGTCGCGCCAGACGCAACACCGCGTCGAGCATCGCGCTGTCGATCTTCTCCACATACAGGCCGCGCCCGGTCGGCCGGGTCGGCACGCCCATGGGGCCGGCGTCGGCGATCAATGCCGTGATTTCCGCCGGGTCGATGTCCAGGCGCACGGCGAGGATCGGCTCCTCCGGCGAGACATTTACTACCCGCCCGCTGAGCGGCATCGAGACCGAGACCACCAGGTAATTCAGCGGGTCGTAATTGAAGAACTCATCGGCCAGCCGTACCTCTTTGCGACCCTGGGCCATGATGCACAGCGCCGGTTGCGCGAGCACCGGGGCGAAGTCATGGGATTTTGTGTGGCGCGACATGAACAGTGAGCCGATGGCGGTCTGGTAACTGCCGTCGTCCGTGGTGTTGCGGCGGATGATCGCCGCGAGTTCTGCGCGCTGTTTTTCCATGTCGGCATCGGGCGGGGACTGGAAACGATCGAATGACGTCATGCGCGGCATCCTCTGCTAAGACGGTGGAATGGGGCAGAGACTATATTTGTGCAAGCGCCAGCGGTAGACACATCCTGTCAAATGCTTGCCTGATTCTGCATCGGCTGCTTTTGCGTGCCGGCCATCGCCCGGTCATCGCCTACTTATTGCTTGCGGCGAAGACCCCTGTAGAAGCTGCCGAAGGCTGCGATCTTTTGATTTTAAAAACAAAATCAAAAGATCGCAGCCTTCGGCAGCTTCTACACAAAAGCGGTGTGACAGCGGTGTGACAGGTTTCTACCCATCGATGCAGGGCGATTGTGCAGTCTCGCAGGATTGTGCAACAGGGCGGCAGGAATCGACTAACGGCACCTTGCGCGCGGCCCTTAACCTTGGATCCTGTCGCAGCCCGTCCCCCGGCTGCCACGCGACTCCCTGGGAGGGTTGAACATGTCCAAGCAGATTCCCGTCAGTCATATGGCCTTCGTTCGAGCGCGCGCCGGACGCTCCGCCGAACTGGGTGTGCGCCTCAGTGCCTTGATCGAACCGTCACGCAACGCCCCCGGTTGCCTGAACTTCGCCTTGCAGCAGTCGCAATGCGATCCGGAGCTGTGGCTGGTCTCCGGTTTCTGGAGCCATCAACAGGCGATGACCGCGTATTTCAACAGCCCGTCGATGCAGATTTTTGCCGAGCTGGTCCAGGACCTGGTGGTCAACAGCCTGGATTTCCACACCTTCAAAGAGGTGTCAGCGGTGCAGGCGCTGGGACAATACCCGGCACCGATACACAAACTCGCCGGTTGAGGGTTTAATGTCCGGCTTATTGGTCTGAGCCAGGATGTGTGCCATGGCACGTAAAGAGTTCGAACATTTCGAAGCAGTCTCCGCAGTCGTCCCCGTCGAGTTGGGCGGCAACAAGGGTTATCACGCGGCAATCGCGGTCAAGGCCCTGGTCGATGGCGGTGCGCCACGTTTCCATAAACTGCTGGGTGATCAGGTGTTCCCCGGCGCCATCGCTGCCGATGACGCGGCGACCCAGGAGCTGGAACGTCTGCAGGGCGTCACTGATGACGCCGAGCTGATCTGGTAACTGCGCTTACTTGCCCGCCCCCGGGCGCCACATTTTGAACAGGGCTTCAGGCCCCAACTGGAAATAATCCGCCGGCCCGCCGCCGCGCAGAATCGGTTCTGCCGCGGCGGTGTCGTAGATCCCGTCCTTCAACAGCCACTTGGCGATATGCACGGCAACCACTTCGCCGAGAATCAGCCAGCTCGGCACGGTTTCGCCATCGGCGCGCTGCAACTGAATGATCTGCGTGACCTTGCATTCGAAGGACACCGGGCTTTCGGCTACCCGTGGCACTGCAATCAGCTTCGACGCCACGGGCGTCAGCCCGGCCAATTCAAACTCGTTGACCTCGGGCGCGACCATCGCGCAGCTCTGGTTCATCTGCTCGGCCAGCGGCCGGGTGGCGAGGTTCCAGGCGAATTCGCCGGTCTGCTCGATGTTGTTCAGGCTGTCTTTGCGCCCGACGCTGGAAAAACCAATGATCGGCGGAATGTAGTTGAACGCGTTGAAGAAGCTGTAAGGCGCAAGGTTCAGCCGGCCGTGGGCATCCTGCGAAGAAATCCAGCCGATAGGGCGCGGGCCGACGATGGCGTTGAACGGATCGTGGGGCAGGCCGTGGCCGTGAGCGGGTTCGTAGAAGTGGATGTCATCGGACATGGCTGGGGTTCCTCAAGAGGGCATTCTGAAAGACGCCATAGTGTAAGAGCGCACCGCGTATTTCCAGTCAAACGCTGATCCCACTGTAGGAGCTGCCGAAGGCTGCGATCTTTTGATCTTGCTCTTAAAAACAAAATCAAAAGATCGCAGCCTTCGGCAGCTCCTACAGGGGATTTTGGTGGATTTGAGAATTGTGCGGCTTCAGAAATGACTAAGCCCGGCCGAAGCCGGGCTGTGGAAGAGCTGCTGATATTCAGCTGATGGCTGCAGCAGTACCGGTTTTATCGAAGCCGTCAGCCGCGATGGCGTTGGCAGTACCGGTCTTGTCGAAGCCATCGGCAGCCACGGTTTTGCCGATGTTGGTTTTATCGAAACCGTCAGCGGCGTAAGTGCCCGAGTGGCTGGTTTCGATGGCGGCGCTGGCGCCGGAAATGAAGTCGGCCGATTTGGTTTTGTCCGAACCATCGGCAGCGAAAGTGTTGGCGGCCAATACGGACAGGGTCAGGGCGAGGATCAGTTTGGTTTTCATGTCAGTTACTCCAGATGCGTTGGCGATGTGTCTTGCTTGGATCTAATGCTACGCCAACTAAATTGATTAAAAAGCGCAAATAAATGCTAAAAACAATCGATTAACTTGATATTAAGGGCGGCGCATTCAATTCGCTTTCATCGTTAGAGCGAGCGCCGCGCAGGTCATCGATCAGGTAGGTGCAGGATGCGGGAGATGCATTAACCGCTAATTAATGGCCTCCTTCGGGCTGTGTGACAGATTTTTCATACATTCCCGACCGGTTTTTCACCGGTGCAACGCCAGTCTGCCCACGGCCAGAAAACCAAGAACCGGCCGTCTTACACTGGAGCTTTGCTTGCGATGAACAAACTGCCTCAAATCACCCTGGCGTTCTGGGTCATGAAAATCTGCGCGACGACCCTGGGGGAAACCGCGGGGGACTTGCTGTCGATGACCCTCAACGTCGGTTACGCCCTCAGCTCGCTGATCCTGATCAGCGTGTTCGTGCTGACCCTGATCACCCAGTTGATGGCCAAGACCTACAAGCCGCTGCTGTACTGGATCGTGATTCTGTCGACCAGCACCGCCGGCACCACCATGTCCGACTTCATGGACCGCACCCTTGAACTGGGCTACGCCACCGGATCGATGATCCTGATTGCGATTCTGCTGGCGATCTTCGCGGCCTGGCGCCTGAGCGGCGATTCGCTGAACGTCAGCAAGGTGCAGACCTTTCGGGGCGAGATGTTCTACTGGATGGCGATTCTGTTTTCCAACACCCTGGGGACCGCGCTCGGCGACTACCTGGCCGATGATTCGGGCCTGGGTTTTGCCGGTGGCGCGCTGCTGATCGGCTCGACCATTGCCGTGGTGGTTGCGCTCAAATACTTCACCAGGATTTCGACCGTGGTCTTGTTCTGGGTGGCGTTCGTGCTGACCCGGCCGTTCGGTGCGACCTTGGGTGACCTGATGACCAAATCCCATGAAAAGGGTGGCCTGGACTTCGGCACCATCGGCTCGTCGGCGGTGCTGGCGGGGATTCTGCTGGTGATGATTGCCGGCGCGTCGTATGCGCAGAAGCGTTATGGCAAGCCGCCGGTGGCCGAGTTGACTTGATAATCGGTTGAAGCGAAAAGATCGCAGCCTCCGGTGTAGTGGTTCAGTTTTTTTAAACCACTCCTTAGGAGCATTAGGCCGCTTGTTGCTCAAACAGCGCAGGCGGCAAGTGGTTCGAGGCAGAGTGGCAACGACGATGGTTGTAGTGATGAACAAAATCCATCACATCCTTCTCCGCTTCGAAATGGTTTCGGTAGCCGTTTTCCGGCATCCAATCGTGTTTCAACGTCCTGAAATAGCGCTCAACAACTGCGTTATCCCAGCAGTTCCCTCGACGACTCATGCTCTGAACGATCCGGTTTTCTGCCAAGCAGCCAACAAATCGATCAGCGGTGTACTGGCAGCCTTGGTCTGAGTGAAATAGCAATGCAGGCATCGGACGGCGTAGTGACACTGCTAACCTTAGCGCCCTTGCAGACAGTTCAGCATCGGCAGTTCGGGAACAGGCCCAACCCACAATTCTGCGTGAAAACAGATCCATCACCACCGCCAGATAAAGCCAGCTATTTCCGACTCGGATGTAGGTAATGTCACCGGCCCAAAGGGTGTCTGGCTGGGTCGGATTAAAACGACGATCAAGTATGTTCGGTGCAACAATCGCTGGTTTCGTAGCTCGTCGATAGTGGGCATAACACGGTCTGCGTCGGTGCAGGCCAAAGGTGTTGATCAGCGTGCGCATTCGACAGCGCCCAATAAAAATCCCCTCTTTTCTTAGCTCCCTGGAAAACCCACGAGTACCCAACGCCTCACGATGTTCTTTATGCATCGCACGAAGTTTACGCCTCAGCAAGCGCAGTTCAGGCTTCAGGCGCTTGGGTTTACGCTGGGTGTAATAGCTGCTTCGGGCAACGCCAAGCACTGAGCACATGCGCCGAATCGACATTGCACCTCGAACGCCATCAATCACTTGGTTCGACCGAACAGAACCTTTAGATGAGAGGGCAATTGCTTTTTTAGCACTTGGTTCTCGGCTTCAAGCAGTGCCAGCTTTGACTGGAGCGATTCGATCAGCTCCTGATCCTGCAATCGCGGTGGCTGCGACATGCCTTCCTGCTCTCGACGCCAGCGCGAAACCCAGCGACGCAGGGCCGTAGGACCCACACCAGTAGCTTCACAGGCTTTAGGGATGGAGTAATTCATCTCCACGACCAAGCGAATGGCTTCTGCTTTTTCCTCTGACGTAACAACCCGATATCCCATGATGCTTCCTTAAATCGACGCTCCTACATCATGGTCTAAAAAAATTCGACCACAACACACGGCAGCTCCTACATTGGAATACGGTCCCTGTAGGAGCTGCCGCAGGCTGCGATCTTTTGCTTTTAACGCCCGATCAGTCAGTCACGATCCGCGAGTGTTTCTGCGTGTCTTTCATGGTGATGTACACCAGCAACGACACTGCGATGCACGCGGTCACGTACCAGTAGTAACCGGTTTCCATGCCGATGCTCTTGAACCACAGTGCGATGTATTCGGCGGTGCCGCCGAAGATCGATACGGTCAGTGCGTACGGCAAACCGACGCCCAGCGCGCGGATTTCGGTCGGGAACAGTTCGGCTTTCACCACGGCGTTGATCGAGGTGTAGCCGCTGACAATGATCAGTGCGGCCATGATCAGGAAGAACGCGCCCCACCAGGTCTGGATGGTGTGCAGGGTCATCAGGATCGGCACGGTGAAGATCGTACCGAGCACGCCGAAAGCGATCAGGATCGGACGTCGACCGATTTTATCGGACAGGCCACCGATGATCGGTTGCAGGCACATGAACAGGAACAGCGTGGCGGCGGAAATGGTGGTCGAGTCGGAGATGCTCATGCCGACCGTGTTCACCAGGTATTTTTGCATGTAGGTGGTGTAGGTGTAGAACGCCAGCGTACCGCCCATGGTCAGGCCGACCACGGTGAGCAGCTCTTTCGGATGGCGCAGCAAGGTGCGCATGGCGCTTTCCTTGGACTTCTCTTTTTTGGTGAACGACTCGGTCTCTTCCATGCCGCGACGCAGGTACAGCGCGACGACCGCGCACAGTGCGCCGATGGCGAACGGAATACGCCAGCCCCACGCGTACAGCTGTTCGGTGGTCAGCAGGTTCTGCAGCACGATCAACACACCCAGCGCGATGAGCTGACCGGAGATCAGGGTCACGTACTGGAAGCTGGAGAAGAAACCGCGACGTTCCTTGGTCGCCATCTCCGACAGGTAGGTGGCCGAGGTGCCGTATTCGCCGCCCACCGACAGGCCCTGCAGCAGACGGGCAAACACCAGCAGGATCGGCGCGCCGATGCCGATGGTTTCGTAGTTCGGGCTGAGGGCGATCAGCAAGGAGCCGAAGCACATCAGGTAGACCGAGGCCATCAAGGCTTTCTTGCGACCGACCTTGTCGGCGTAGAGGCCCATCAGCCAGCCACCGATCGGACGCATCAGGAAGCCCACGGCGAAGATCGCGGCGGTGTTCATCAGTTGCGCGGTGGTGGAACCGGCGGGGAAGAAGGTTTTGGCAAAGTACAGCGAGAAAGCGGCGTAGACGTACCAGTCATACCACTCGACCATGTTGCCGACCGAGCCGCTGAAGATCGATTTGATCCGGCTGGCGGTGGTTCTTGCTTTGGCGGGCGCGGCAGCCGACCCAAGGGGCAGGGCGTTGGAGTTATCCATTGAAGGATCCTTCGTTTAATTGTTTTTGTGGAGCGCGTTAAAACGCAGCCTGCCGGGGCTATAGCAGGAGCTGTGCCAACGGCGAGAGGGGCGGTTTAGACGGGGTGGCGGGATTTAATGAGCGGAAATCCGCTTATGGCTGGATTGTGGTGAGCGGAAAATTGCTCATTCAGACCCGTGGATCATCGTTGGCTGTGCCGGCCCCTTCGCGAGCAGGCTCGCTCCCACAGTGGTCGGTGGTGTTCACACATTCTGTGTTCAGCACAAAACCCTGTGGGAGCGTGGCTTGCCCGCGAAGAGGCCCGATCAGACACTGCAAAACTCAGCTGCCCGAAACAAACATCTCCCGACTCAGCCCATGCCGCTGCAGCTTTTCATTGAAGGTCCGGCGCGGCAGCTGCAACTCCTCCAGCACCGCTTTCACATCGCCCTTGTGCCGGGTCAGCGCTGCGCGCAGGCACTGCGCTTCAAACGCTTCCTGCTGCGCGGCGAGGGACTGGCCGGGGTCGATGCCCTGCACCGGCTCATCCAGCCCCAGTACCTGCCGCTCGGCAACGTTGGCCAGTTCCCGCACGTTGCCCGGCCAGTCGTGGCTGAGCAGGTGACTCAATTGCGCTCCGGAGAGTGGCGCAAAGGTGCGGCCCAGACGCTGGGCGGCGCTGAAGGCGAAGGATTCGAACAGCAGCGGGATGTCTTCGCGCCGATCACGCAGCGGCGGCAGACGCAGCTCGGCGACGTTCAGACGATACGCCAGGTCTTCGCGAAAACGTCCGGCCCGGGCCTCGTCCAGCAGATCAGGTTTGGTCGCGGCAACGATGCGCAAGTCGACACGAATGCTCTGATTCGACCCGAGGCGCTCCAGCTTCTGTTCCTGCAGCACTCGCAGCAATTTCACTTGCTGGGCCATTGGCATGCTTTCGATTTCATCAAGAAACAGCGTGCCGCCGTCGGCGTATTCCAGCTTGCCGATACGCTTGCCGGAAGCCCCGGTGAACGCGCCACTTTCGTGACCGAACAATTCGGCTTCGAACAACTGCTCGGGGATCGCCGCGCAGTTCAGCGCGACGAAGGGCTTGTCGGCGCGCGGGCCGAAATCATGCAGGCAACGCGCGATCAGTTCCTTGCCGCTGCCGGTTTCGCCACGGATCAGCACGTTGACCGGCAGCGCCGCCAGATCCAGCACCTGGCGGCGCAAGGTCTGCATGCCACGGGACACGCCGAGCAGCGTCGCATCGAGGCGGGCGCGGTGGTCGGCTTGCTCGTGCAGGGCGCGGTTTTCCAGGACCAGCCGACGCTTGTCGAGTGCGCGGCGCAGGCTGCCAAGCAGGGTCTCCGGGCTGAACGGTTTTTCCAGGAAGTCGTAGGCACCGTCACGCATGGCTTCGACCGCCATCGGCACATCGCCGTGACCGGTCAGCAGAATCACCGGCAGATCGGCATCACGTTTCTGCACTTCGGCCAGCAATTGCAGGCCACTGAGCCCGGGCATGCGTACATCGCTGAGGATCACCCCGGGAAAGTGCGCCGGCAGGGCCGCGAGGCAATCTTCGGCGCGGCTGAACAGCTGCACTTCGAACCCCGAAAGACTCAGCCATTGCTCGACGGCATTGCGAATGCTGCTTTCGTCATCGACGACCATCACTGAATTGAGCATCAGAGGTGTGCCTCCAGATCGATCGGCAGGGTCAGGGCAAACACCGCACCGGCTTCGCCATTTTCCACACTCAGACGCCCGCCGGATTCGTGCACGATAGCGAAGGATACCGCCAGCCCCAACCCCAGACCGTCGCCGACCGGTTTGGTGGTGAAGAACGGGTCGAACACCTGATTCAGGTGTTCTTCGGCAATCCCGCCGCCATTGTCGATCACACTCAGGCGCCACAGCTGTTCGTCGGCCTCCAGACGGATTTCCAGACGCTTGCACGGTTTGCCTTGCATCGCATCGAGGGCGTTGCGCAGCAGGTTGATCAGCACCTGTTCGAGGCGGATCGCATCGCCGCGCACCCACGCCGGGCGCGTCAGGTGCAGCACCAGGCTGACCTGTTCATCGCGCAGACGGGCGTCGAGCAATTGCAGCGATTGATCGACCACCGTCGCCAGATCCAGGCGTTCGCGCAGGCCGCTGGGGCTCTTGCGGGCGAAGGTTTTCAGATGGCCGGTGAGCGACGCCATGCGCGTGAGCATGTCGTCCACCGGTTTGAGCGCCTTGTAGGCGTCATCGACACGGCCATGCTCGAGCAGCAGGCGCAGGGTCGCCAGTTGCATGCGTTGCGCAGTCAGCGGTTGATTGATTTCGTGGGCCAGGGCGGCGGACATTTGCCCCAGCGCCGCCAGTTTGGCCGATTGCACCAGACCGTCCTGCGCGGTGCGCAGATCGCGGGTGCGTTCCTCAACCAGTTGTTCGAGTTCTTCGCGGTTGCGCTGGCGGACTTTCGACAGACGCCAGCGCTGATTGAGAAACAGCAACAGAAACACCAGCGCCAGCCACACTCCCGCAGCGGCCAGCCCGGCGTTGCGCAAGTCCTCGAAGGCCACTTGCGGGCGGCGCAGCAGGTGCAGGGTCCAGCCTTCGGTGGTCAGCGGCAGCGATTCCCACAAGTAATCCGCCGTTCCGTCCGGGCCTTCGACCCGGCGCAAGTCGCTATTGTCGTCGAAGTGACGCAGCGACAGATGCGTCAGCGGGACCAGCGATTGTTTGTCGTACTGCCGCGTACGCTTGATCTCGGCCATGTCGCGGCTGTCCAGCGGCCTTAATGAGCGATAGCGCCAGCCGGGCTGGTTGGCGATGAAGATGATCCCGCGCGCATCGCTGACCAGTAACGTGTCACTGCCCTGGCTCCATTCGCGCTCAAGCTCGGGGAACTCCAGTTTGACCACCATCGCCCCGAGGAACTCGGCGTTGTCGCCCAACACGGCGCTGGACAGAAAATAACCGGGGATGCCGCTGGTCACGCCCACCGCATAAAAGCGCCCGCTGCCCTGAGTGCGGGTCTGGCTGAAGTACGGACGAAAACCGTAGTTGTGGCCGACGTAACTGCTTGGCAGGCGCCAGTTGCTGGCGGCCACCGCGAGGCCAGTGTGATCGAGCAGTTCGAGGGTCGAGGACTGCGCCGCGCCGTTGATCTGCTCCAGCTTCAGGTTCAGCGCGTTCTGTTGCTCAGCACCCACTGGCCCGGCCAGCGCGCCGCGCAATTGCGGATCCAGCGCCAGCACGGCGGGCAGGGCGCGGTAGCGGTCGATCAGGGTATGCAGTGAATTGGCATACAACGCCAATTGCTGGCTGGCGCGGGTAGCGTCTTCCTCCAGCGCCTGACGCTCGGCGTGGCGGATGGCGAGGGTCGCGGCGATGGCCGCACCGGCAATGATCAGCAGGGTGTACAACGACAAACGCAGGGTACGAGAAGTCGGCAGCATGCTGGACTAATGGATAAGGGGACGGGCGGGCACGATAGCATGGGGCCGGCGATCCTGTTCGCTTCATGTGTCAGCGGATCAGACCGTAGTGAACTGACGGGATCTGGAACGCAATATCGTGCGCGTGTATTCCAGCTCGTTGATCACGGCCGCCGTGGCCTGCCATAGATTTTGCGGAGTATCGCCTTCGTTTCGGCCCAATAGCCCATAGGTATTGATTGCCGTCAAACCTGCGCTCTCGAAGGCTTTTTCGATATCCAGCATGTTGGCAGACAAATAATCGATCAGGCCGCTCGCATTGGCGATGCCCTTGGCCATTTTTTCAGCGCTGAGCTCATGACTTGCTCCGGCGATTTCATGGCCTATTTCAATTGCACCCAACAGTGCCCCCGCCGTGGCGCTGATTTCAGCGGCAGCTTGCGGCAGCATTTCCTTGGCGCCAACACTGATCAGAGTGGACGCCACTTCCTTGGAGCCCTTGAGCACGCCCTTCTGCGTATCGGGGATCATTTTCGCGTACTTTTGCTGCAGGTAATTGATCGGTGCCATGGTTTTATATTCGGCTTTCTCGACAATTTTTTCTTTGGACAGACGGCTGGCCTTGAATTTGACAGACGCGCTGGTGCCAGTGCGTTCTGCGGCGTAATCCCACAATCCGCTGATCAGTTTCTTCGCGCCAATGCCCATTGCAATCCCTACGACGTTACCTGCGCCGGGAGCGACGGCGCCCAGCGCCTGGGCGCCGATACCGACCAGAATGCCGCCGCCGTAGGCCACGACCTGGCCGGTCAGGTGTACACCGGTGCGGCGCAGGACGGCCCCGGCAAATTGCCCCGTCGAGCGCTGGTTGAGTACCTGTTGCTGGGCATCCAGACCGCGACGCAGCGACAGCGCCAGAATGTTCAGATGACGATCGACCTGTTGTGACAGGCTGACCCGATCCCGGTAACGCTGCTTTTTCTCTTTGCTCAGTGCCTTTCTCTGATCGCGCTGAGCGGGGGTTTCGATAAACCTGTCCAGGGTCTGGCCGTCGGTGTCGATGTGGCCAATCGGATTGTTGGCGACAAAGGCATACAGGTTCAGCCCGTCGATATCCAGGGCCGGATCAGCGCTGACCCAGCGTTGCAACCACGGTGCGTAATAGCGTGCGCCATAGTAATAAAGGCCGCTGCTGTCCATTTCCCGGGCTGAATAGCGAATGGTTTTGTAGCCGACTTCCAGTGCCGAGCGAGTCGCCAGCCAGGCGGTTCCACCAAATGCGTAGTAATGCTCCAGGCTGATCACGTCAGCCTGCCGGTCAAGCTCCAGTGTGCAAGAACCAAGATGGTCATCAAGGTTATAGCGCAGTTGATCGGCTTCGATGCCGGACGGTCGGCCATTGAGCCAGTGCAGGCAACGTGCGCCTGGAAGATTGATGACATGCAGTTGCTGCCCGTCACTGCGGCTGTGGATTTCCAGGCCTGGCAGGTAGCGTACCTCGTGACGGTGGGTGACGGACGGGGTGTGGCTCAGCGAGCACTTGTAGATGCGCTCACCTTGGCTGTAACGGTAGGTTTCAACGTCGTCGGGCAAGCCGTTGCTGTGTTGCAGCAAGGTAACGCGAGTCAGTTGATCACGACTGTCCCACGCCAGAGGCTGAGCGCCGGGTTGCAGTTTCAACTGGTTACCGTGCTCGTCGAAGTGATCGCTGAACACCGGGTCGGGATCAGCGGATTTGCAGCGCACCCCGCGATTACTGTTCGGGTCGATCTTCATCAGCTGAGTGAAATTGTGGCCTTCGCGCACATGCACAAGCTCGACGAGGTTGTTTCCCGCGTCATATGCATAATGTTCGGTGTAGTTGTAGCGTCGTCCCGGATCCACAGGCTGGATCGGTTGCGGTAAACCGGGCGACTGCTGCGGGATCTCGCCTTCGAAGCCGCGACTTTCGCTCAGCCGATACAACGAGTCGTAGACAAAGTGGCGATCACCCTCGACGCGCTGATTGGCAAAATACACCGTGGCCAGGGTGCGGTCCTCGATACGCAGGATATTGCCGACCGGGTCGTAGGTGTAGCGCAAGTCTTGCAGCGGTTTTTCCTGATCCTTGCCGGCCAGCAGATGCAGCAGCCGACCGTCAGCAGGATCGTAGACGCGGCGGCTGCGAACACCATTGCCGGCAAGTTGTTCCAGCGGCTGGCCCGAGGCGTTGTATGCGGCAACGTCGAGCACCGGTTGCGCTGCGTCAGCCCCGGCTATCCACAGTGATACCCGACTTGACTGGCCGGCGACATCGTAGCTGGAGCATTGTCGGTGACCACCGGCATCGGTGACTTGCACCACATTGCCGCGTGCGTCGAAATCCATACGCGTGATGAACGCCGTCGTCTCGCCAGACAGCGTACGGGTTTCACCCACGGCCTTGCCATGCAGGCTGTATCCGTCGACCACCACCGTGGCGCCCGGGTCGGCGCTTTCGCTCAGCTCACCGCGCAGGTTATGTCCGGGGTCGGCATTGTGGTCGGCATAGCTGTAGCGCTCGACGTCGACTTGCGCATTTTCAGTGACGGCGATCAACCGCATCATCGGGTCGTATCGATAGCGCCATTGCTTGCCGCGCTGGTCGTGGCGTTGCAACACTTCATTGGCCAGACCGGGCAGATTGACGCGCCAGCCGGAATCGACGCTGTCGACTTTCAGTGGTTCGCCGTCCAGGCGGTAGGCGGTGGTCAGACAGGGCATGGGGAGCCGTGGGTCATATTGTTCGATCAGACGGCCGTTGGGGTCGTAGCATTGGCGGGTGATCTGGCATTGGACTTCGGCGTCCACCACCGTCCGCAGATAAGCAACGTTTCTGGCCGGCAGCCCCCTGGGATCGTGAGCCGACAGGGTGGGCGTTCGCCAGTGCACTGAAGGACTCATGCCCGTCCCTCCGAGAAACGGATCATTCAGGCTGCCTTTTTCCGGGTTCGGCGCTGCGCCAGCAAGAACTGATTGTCAGTAGTGCCCATCGCTTTGTACGCCGTCATCATGTCTTGAGAGCGCTTGATGGTGGACAGCGTAAAACGGGTCAGACGACGCAGGTCCGAGCGAGCGATGGGGGCCAGGGTCTCTACCGATGTCATGTGGTTGATGTTCGGCAGTGAGTTGGCCGGGTAAACGATGTCGGTGCCCAGCGCATCGAATGCATTTTCTGCCCAGCCGGCACGTTGTTCTACCGCCGATTTCCAGTCATCGAGCATTGTGTCTATTTTCTGGATCTTTACCGGATCAAGGCGGTTTTTGATGTCTTCTGCTTCTATTGCCCGGGCAAACATGTTCTGTGCTGCGGGGATGATCGAGATCCACGAAGCCATGAGCCGGCCCATGATGAAGGAGGGGTTGAGTACCGCATCCAGGCCCGGATGAATCAGCTCGTCCTTCACGTTTCGCCAGGAGCTGATGTCCTTGGCGCCTGCTCGGATGCCCAGCTCGTGATCAATGGCCTTGACCGAGATCTGCGAGGTTTGCGGAATCAGTGGGCCCGTTCTGAGACCGGCGCTGTTGGCGATCGGATCTATCATGGCCGTGGCGGAGTCGCCGCCAATATTGCCGCCGATCACCCCCCCGGTCGTGGTGTAAGGCGTGGTGCCAGGCATATTGGGAATCACCAGGTCAACCAGCTTGCCGCCTGCGACACCGCCCTCATAGCCGACGACCCCTCTCACGACTTCGCCTGCCATGTTCAGTGCCAGATTCATTGCCACACCCTCCTCATGGAGAATGTTGTGGATTTGCCCCGCCACCTGCGTGGAATGTCCCTGGACGCTGGAAAGAAAGGCTGAATACAACATGATCACACTTTCCGCCTTGTTGTTTCCGTCAGGATCCACATAGCGCAGCGGATTGTTACCCACGAACGCAAACCGGTTTGGCCCATCGACATCTCCCGCCGGATCCGCACTGAGCCATCGTTGCAACCACGGCGCGTAATACCGCGCGCCGTAGTAATACAAACCGCTGACATCCATTTCCTTGCCTGAATAGCGCAGCGTCTTGTAGTCAATCTCAACCGCCGAATTCGCGCTCATCCACGCGGTCGCACCGAACGGGTAATAGCCTTCGTGGCTGATCAGGCGCGCCTGCTGGTCCAGTTCCATCACGCATGAGCCCAAGTGGTCATTGAGGGTGTAACGCAACTGGTTGTCGGCAACGCCCGGCGGTTTTCCGCTGAGCCAATGCAGGCAAACGACATGGCCGCCGCCGGTGGCGAGACTGATGACGTGCAGTTGCTCCGTGTTGTCCTTGCTGCGGATTTCCAGTCCGGGCAGGTAGCGCACTTCGTGGAAATGCCGGGTAGAACCGCTGTAGGTGTCGTGGCGTTTGTAGACGCGCGCGCCTTGGCTGTAGTGATAGAACTCGGCGTCATCCGGGCCGTTTTCGCGTTGGACCAGAGTCACCGAAGCCAGTTGATCGCGGGCGTCCCAGCGTAATGTCAGTCCCGGTTGCAGGGCCATCAGGTTGCCGTGGCGGTCGAATAACCGTTCGAAATCCGGTGCGGGATCACCTTCTGTCCAGCGCACACCGCGATTGCTTGCTGCGTCGATATGCATCAACCGGGTCTGGCAGGCGCCTTCGCGCACATGACGCAGTTGCGTCAGGTTGCCGCCGTGATCGTAGCGGTAGGTCTGCAGGTAATTGCGCCGATCCCTGGGATCGCTGGGCTGCGGTCGGCCGGGAATGTCGCCGGGGGTGGCATCGTCGTAACCGCTGGCGCTGATCAGCCGATACAACGAGTCGTAATGAAACGCGCGTTCGCCGTCGACCCGCTGGTTGGCGAAATAGCTGGGAGTGAATACGTTGTCGAGGATGCGTGTCGGGTTGCCGACCGGATCGTATTCATAACTGATGTCCTGCAGGGGTGGCTGCGCACCTTTTCGCGCCCATTGCCGCTGCAGACGCCCTGTGCCTGGCTCGTAGTCCCAGTCGCTGGCAATGCCATTGCCGGCCTGTTGTTTGATGATTTGTCCGACGGCGTTGAACTGCGTGTCGAGCAACACCTCCTGCCAGGTGTGGTCGCCGGCCAGTTGCAGTTGCAACTGTTTGAGTTGACCGGCGACGTCGTAGCGCAATTGCTGACGATGGCCGCCAGCGTCGGTCTGTTCCAGCATCGCGTCCAGCGGGCTGAAAATACGCTGGGTGACAAACTCCCGGGCATCGGTAAAGGTGCGGCTTTCGCGCAGTGGCTGACCGGCCAGGCTGTAGCTGTTCAGGTGCAGGCTGCCGGACGGGTCGATTTGCTCCAGTAATCGGCCGCGCTGGTTGTGCTCGGGCGGAGCACTGGCATCGGCATAGGTAAAGGTGCCACTGAGCGTGTCGGCGCTGTTGCTGATCGCCACCAGGCGCAGCAGCTCATCGTAACGGCTGCGCCAGTGCACGCCGCGCGCGTCCCAGCGCTGCACGGTTTGCCCGGCCAGCCCGGGCAGACTCAGGCGCCAGCCGGCGTCGACGTTGCTGACCTTGAGTGGCTGGCCGTTGAGGTCGTAGAGGTGAGTAGTGCTCGGGCCGCTCAGGCGTGGATCGAACTGCGCCACCAGACGCCCGGCCATATCGTGCTGTTGGCGAGTCACCAGGGCCTGGGCCGTCTCATCGGCCCGTGCGCGCAGATAGCCAACCTGACGCAGCGGCAAGCCGCGACCGTCGATCACGACGAGCGATGGCGTGCGCCGATGGAGATTGGCGCTCATCAGTGCAGCATCCGTGGTGAAGCCGACGCCTGCTCAGCGGTTTCGTCGGTGTCGTTGAAGTCTTCGCTGGTCTGATACCACGGATGATAGGTCTCGCGAGAAAAGTAGCCTTTGGCGTTGATCAACTTGACCGGACGCCCGAGCGGGTCATAGAACAGCTGATCGAAGTAGCCGTACCGTCGCAGCGATTGATCATTGACGTAGCCGTGAGTATCGGCAAAAAACGGCCGGAACTGCCGCACCGCCAGGCCCTTGTTGTTGTATTCGACCCGGGCGCTGACCCGCCAGCGTGACTCGGCGTGTTCCTCGCGCAGCTGTCCGCGATCGACGATCAGCGACCCATCAGCGGCCACCGCACAGGCGATGCCGGGTTCGACCCGTTGCAGGGTTTGCAGCGCGCGGCCAAAACCGTCCATGTAGCTGATGATGATCTGCACTTGTGCCGCCACCGGATCATCGGGATAGCGGTCGGCACTCAGCGTCGCGCTGTGCACCGGTGTGCGCGCAACCGCGTTGATGAGTTCACGCAGTGCCTGTTCGGCGGGTGTCGGCGCCGTCAATTGCGCCAGCCGTCGGCGCGCGCTGGCGCGAATGTGCAGGCTCGGCAAGACATCGCCGCTGGCCAGCCATTGGTCAAGCAGTTGCGGCGTTGTGTTGACCTGTGTCGGCAACCGTCCCATCCAGCTGAACAAATCCCTGTGCAAGGTGCTGGCCGCTTTTTGTACGGTCGCCTGCGGGTTGGCAATCGCGGCGTCCGGGCCTGGATCTACTGGGCGAACGTATTCGTCGAGCGGTCGAAAACCGGCAGCGACAGCGTTTTCTGTGCCATGGAAGCTGGTCGCAAAAGGTTGGCCGGAAGGTGCATAGAGCGCTTCCTGAATGTTCTCGTTGGCATCGATGATGCGCACTGGCTGCAGAGCATGGCGATCGTATTCGCAGCGGGTGATGCAGCCATCCGGCAGTTCGACGCTGATGACCAGCAGGCGATACTCGTCGTATTGCGCCTCGGTCCAGCCGTGGCTCAGGGTTTCGCGATACGCAAGGACCCGGAAGAAATCCTTGGCCTCGGCGTACTTCGCGTAGTTGTAATGCGCGGACCAAAGGCTTTCGGCGTTCGCGTTTACCGCCGTGTCGTCGAACAGTAGCGGCATGGGTGTGTAACCGATGTTCGCCAGCTCCTGCAGGATATCGAACGGTGGCGGCAGAACGTCGTAGGCGGCGAGGGCCGTCTTGTCAAAGCTGGCCATTTCCAGCGGCCCTGTCAGCGCTTCAAATTCTGCCGAGCCGTCGGGCAGCAGACTGCCGTCTTCTGTCTTGATATAGCGCTGCACGGTTTGTCCGGTCAGCACCCGCAGGACATTCCACTCGAGCGAGCGGACATGTTCCTTGAGTGACTCCCAGTTTGTCTCTTGCGGGTTGAGACCCGATGGCAAGTCGCCGTTGGGCAATACCAGGGCATTGCGGCGTTGCTGCCAGGGCAGGTGGAGGCGCCATTGTTGCGGGTTCTTGTCCAGATTGATCGAGCGTGCGCGTGTTTCGTCGAGATAAAAAAAACGCTGCGCCGGGTCATGCGCGTCCCGCCACCACTGTTGTTCGTCGGGGTCGCTGAAAGGCGGGGGATCGCCCGGCAGGCGCCGTCGTGCATAACTGATGGTCAGGCTGTGAGTGGCGTGGCCGTATTCGCTGCTGGCGAGCAAGATTTCATGACGGCACAACGGGTCGTCAATGTAACCATCGTACTGATAACTGATTTTTTCCAGGGGCTGTACCAGCAACACGGCTGCCGATCCCCGCTGCCCCGCGGGCAAGACATCTCGTACCCGATAACGAAACTCCTCTACCGCACAGAGCCGTGTATTGGCCGGCTCGTCAGTGCCGTTCCAGGTTTCGATACGGGCGACGGCGCCGACCAGCGCACGCGCGATTGCACGGCGTACGCCTTCGTCCTCTGGCGTTACGGGTTCATCGTATTCATCACCGGGGTGATAGCGACTGAAGACGGTGGGTCGCAAGTCAACTGCGTCACGGTCACCGTCGAAGTAACCCTGCCTTGATCGATCCATCGCCTGCCCGGTCAAGAACCAGGTACAGACCCGCACCGGTGCTGTGAAGCCAGCTTCGTCATCGCCCGCCGAACGTTCGCTGTCGGTCTGCTGCAGGTGACCGAAACCACGAAATTCACGCTCGGTGCTGTCGTAGACGCCTTCGCGATAGACGCATGATTGCGTCAGGCAATTGCCGGTAATTTCATCCAGTTGGCGTTGCCGGCTGACGACTTGAACCGCGAACGGTAAATGGCACACCGGTATTTCCCCGGGATGCTCGACTCGCCACTGCTGCTTTTCATCCAGCCATTCCTGGGCAGAGCTGCGGTAGACCACCTGCGTGGCGCAGCCCATGTTGTTGTTGGTCGCGGTCAGCAAATAAGGCTTGGCTGCGACGAAGTCGTAGCGCCAGTGCTGCGGGGTCATGTGGGGCACCGTCAGGATCAGGCTGGCACAACCCAGGCCTTGCAGGTCGGCGAAAGTGACCTGACACAGACGGTCGTAACTCACGCCTGGCGGCCACGGCACGAAGACGGGCGTCTGTTCCAGGCCATTGCCGCCGCGATTGAGGTAGATCTCGAAGCCGGCGGTTTTCAGATAAATCAAGGCCGGTGCGCCGGAGCCGTCGAGGTCGGCGATCCGCAGTTGCTCGACGTTGAATTCGTCGTACAGGAAGGGCAGGGCACTGATCACCCGGCCTTCGCCGAATTTGCCATGCCCCAGATTGGGCCAGCATTTGATTTCGTTGTGCCGGATCCGGCACAGCTCGCTCATGTCACTGCCGAGCATGTTGCCCAGAAACACCAGTTCTGTGGGGGCGTTGCCGAACAGCGGCAGACTGTCCTCATTGTCTTCGCGAGGCACCTCTTCGGCGCTGGAAAATCCCTGCTCCCGGCGATTGGCATACAAGCGCACCGCGCGCGGACCGATCAGTGCCAGCGAGTTGAGGCCATCACCGACCAGGTCGCCGAGCTGCGAAAGTGTGTTGAAAAATTCCAGCGGCATGCCGTTAAACGCGATGAATGGCGCCCAGCTGCGGTCGGCATTCAACGTGCGATATCCGCTGATGCCCGGTTCGGCAACGCTCCAGTCCAGTCGCCCGTTGCCGGTCAGGTCGAGCAAGATCTGCCGGGCGGCGCCGTCGCGTCTGGCCACCGGGATCTGTTCCAGTTCAGTCCAGGGCGCATAGGTGATGGCGTCAGGTCCCGCCATTGCACGAAGCGGTTCGCGGTAATACCAGCACTGATCGTAGCGGCAGAGAAATCCCGGTAGACCTTCGCCGTACAGGTCGAGGCACTGGTAAAACTGGCCATCCTCAACGCCCGGCATATTGTCTTCGGCAAACATCCGGGTCGGGATTTTATTGATCGCGAAGGGCGAGTAATCAAACTCCACCGGCGGTGTCGTCTCCAGCGCGCCGCTGGCATCGAAGGCCTGATAGTGAGCGGCGTTGATCCGGTTGTAAGTCCACGGATCGGAGGGTGACGGGTATTCGAGCAGCAGCCGCCGCACCAGCAGTGGATCCGCACCGGCAGGCCGCGAGAAGTTGTGGAACATCAGGATTTGTCGGCACAGGCGCCGCGTACCCAGCTCGAAACCCTGACCGAAGGTGGAGAACGGATCCCGGCGTTTATCCCAGACAGCCAGGCTGTCGCCAGCGTACACCGGAGCCTCTGTCAGTGAACGGGTGCGCTCGCCGTAATCGAACAACAGATGGAAATGCCAATCCAGTTCGGCCGGATCCTCCACGATCCAGCTGTACAAATGCTGGCTGGCCGTGACGTTGCCATAGAACACCGCGCGCAAGTAGCGCTGGGCGCGGTAATCGTGAATCGGGTCGAGGTCCTGATCATCGGCCAGATAGGCAAAGCAGATGTGCTCGCCAAGCGGGTTCATGCTCTCGCACAGCAACCAACTGCCGACGCGAAGTGCATCGTCCGGATCGGCCCGGCGCGAGGCGCGGGTCTTGCCGTATACCTGCAGTGAACCGTCCGCGCCGTGGATCAGCCAGAAGGGTGGCTCCTCTGGTTCACCCTGCGCAGAGACGGGCTGCCAGCGTTCGCGCAGGGTAAAGTCGCTCTCTACCCGTGGCCAGAAGCGCACCACGTTATGAGCGCCGACGGGAATGGCGTTGTAGCTGTCTTCTACACGTGATTTTGGTGTGCCATCACTGTTCAGTTCAGGGTGCCAGACTTCACCGTCGTCACCGATGATTTCATCGAGATCGCTATAACGCGGTACACCTTTTTGAATACTGCGGCTGATCTGTCCAATGCCCAGGCTCCAGCCGATGCCGAATGGCCCGTTGCCGGTCTGACTGCTGTAAGTCAGCGACAGTTGCGGATCCCAGCCACGTCCGGCGGACAGCGGCAGTGGCAGTTCAAATGAAGCCGCGCCAGTGGCACCCACTGCCCCCCAGCTTTTGCCGATCGTTGTGATCGACGCGCTGCTGGCGATGGACGGGGTGATGATGCTCAGCTCTTGATCGGCCATGGTCGGATCCATTGCACACGCGAAGCACGTGCGTGGACAGACGCTACCAACAAGTGAGAAGTACGTAACCTGTCAGATCTGACAGGTGCCAAAGGGCTTTGAATGTGCAGGGCACAAAAAAGGCCGGCCCGTCAGATGACGGGCCGGCCTTGTCCATGCTGCGAAGCGCTTACTGCACTTCTACCGCCAGGCTTTCGGCGATCTTCTGCTGCCAGATCGCCGGGCCGGTGATGTGTACCGACTCACCGTTGCTGTCCACCGCGACGGTGACCGGCATGTCCTTGACCTCGAACTCGTAGATCGCTTCCATGCCCAGTTCGGCGAAGGCCAGCACCTTGGACTTCTTGATGGCCTGGGCCACCAGATAAGCGGCACCGCCCACGGCCATCAGGTACACAGCCTTGTTGTCCTTGATCGCTTCGATCGCGGTCGGGCCACGCTCGGACTTGCCGATCATGCCCAGCAGGCCGGTCTGCTCCAGGATCTGACGGGTGAACTTGTCCATCCGCGTCGCGGTGGTCGGGCCTGCCGGGCCCACCACTTCGTCACCGACCGGATCCACCGGGCCGACGTAGTAGATAAAGCGACCTTTCAGATCCACCGGCAGGGTTTCACCCTTGTTCAGCATCTCGACCATGCGCTTGTGCGCCGCGTCGCGACCGGTGAGCATCTTGCCGTTAAGCAGGACGGTTTCGCCCGGCTTCCAGCTCTGCACTTCTTCCGGGGTCAGGGTGTCGAGGTTGACGCGACGGGCCGACGGGCCGGCTTCCCAGACGATTTCCGGGTAAGCATCCAGCGATGGCGCTTCCAGCGATGCCGGGCCAGAACCGTCGAGCACGAAGTGCGCGTGACGGGTGGCGGCGCAGTTCGGGATCATGCACACCGGCAGCGAGGCGGCGTGAGTCGGGTAGTCCATGATCTTCACGTCGAGCACGGTGGTCAGTCCACCGAGGCCCTGGGCGCCGATGCCCAACTGGTTGACCTTCTCGAACAGCTCCAGACGGATCTCTTCGATACGGTTCTGCGGGCCACGGGCTTTGAGTTCGTGGATGTCGATGGATTCCATCAACACTTCCTTGGCCATGACCGCGGCTTTCTCGGCGGTGCCGCCGATGCCGATGCCGAGCATGCCTGGTGGGCACCAGCCGGCGCCCATGGTCGGAACGGTCTTCAGCACCCAGTCAACGATCGAGTCGGACGGGTTGAGCATGGCCATTTTCGACTTGTTCTCGGAACCGCCGCCCTTGGCCGCCACGTCCACTTCCACGGTGTTGCCCGGGACGATGGAGTAGTGGATGACCGCCGGGGTGTTGTCCTTGGTGTTTTTGCGAGCGCCCGCCGGGTCGGCGAGGATCGAGGCTCGCAGGACGTTTTCCGGCAGGTTGTAGGCGCGGCGCACGCCTTCGTTGATCATGTCGTCCAGGCTCATGGTCGCGCCATCCCAACGTACGTCCATGCCCACACGTACGAACACGGTGACGATGCCGGTGTCTTGGCAGATCGGGCGGTGGCCGGTGGCGCACATGCGCGAGTTGATCAGGATCTGTGCGATCGAATCACGGGCCGCTGGCGATTCTTCGCGCAGGTAGGCTTCGTGCATCGCCTGGATGAAATCCACGGGGTGGTAGTAGGAAATGAATTGCAGGGCGTCGGCAACGCTCTGAATCAGGTCATCTTGCTTGATCACGGTCATGAGTCGCGCTCCTCTAAAAGACGGGAACATTCAATAAGGTGCTTGCAGCTTGGGTGCATCGGTCGGTTGCAAGCACCTTTCAAGGCACGCCGGGGCTGCTGGCGCGACGCTAAAAAGGCGCGGCAGTATACCGCGCCTCGGTGGTGGGCACACATTGGCTTTTGGTCGGATAAACATTGTGGCGAGGGGATTTATCCCCGATCGGCTGCGCAGCAGCCGTAAATCTTGTGCACCCGGTTTGTCTGAGGGATTACAGGGGGCCGCTTCGCGCCCCATCGGGGATAAATCCCCTCACCACAGGTCTTCATGGGGCATTGATGGGTCATGCATTTGACGTCAATTTTTGGCGCCGAAAATCGGTGGTCATTTATCGACCGCCCCTCTAAAGTGGCATCCGGTCTGTAGAGTAGGACACTCGGTCAGCCTCCTATCGCACGGTGAGTCAACGATTGACCCATAACGCCATTCAACGTCTTTTGCTCAAACGCTTCGCCCTCGCTGCGGCCACCTATGGATTGGCTTTGCTGTTGTTGTGGCTGGCATTTTTCACCGGACATTACCCGCAATCACTGAACAGCGTGGCCATCGGCAGTGCGCTGGTGGTGATCTGCCAGGCCACGTTGTTTGCGCTGTTCTGGTCCGGGCACAATCAGCGCTTTGCCGACCCCAGCCTGACCGAAGCGCAAGTGCTGCTCGGGCTCGGCTGGCAGACCTGGCTGATCGCTCATCTGGACGAAGCACGCGGCGCGTTTCTGGTGTTCTACGTGCTGATCCTGCTGTTCGGCCTGTTTCATTTAACCCGTCGCGCATTCATTCGTTGCGCGCTGCTGGTGTTCTTCAGTTTTTGTGCGATCACCCTCTGGGATGGCTACCACTTCCGTCTGCCGGATCCGGCGCTGGCGGCGTTGCAGGTGTGCATTCTGGCGATGGTGCTGGCCTGGCTGGTGATCTACGCACGCTTTGTCCAGGTGTCACGGCAACGCATGCGCCAGCGCCGGTTTGCCCTGCAGGCGCATCAGGACACCCTGCGCGGGATGATGCGCCAGCTCGAAGATCTGGTGGCCACCGATGAGTTGACCGGGCTGTTCAACCGCCGGCATTTTCTGCGTCTGGCTTCCCGCGAACTCGACGACATGGAGCCGGGTGTGGTTCACGGCCTGGCGCTGATCGATCTCGACCATTTCAAGCGCATCAACGATTTGCACGGTCATGCCGCCGGCGATCAGGTGTTGCAGGCCTTCGCCGGTGTGGCGGGTGCCTGCCTGCGTGACGGCGACGTACTGGCGCGTTACGGTGGCGAGGAATTCGTGGTGTTGCTGCCCGACTGCGATGCCGAACGCCTGACGGCTTGTTGTGAACGCCTGCGCATTGCTTTCACTGATGTCGAACTGGTGGGGCTGAACGTGCGCAACCTCAGCCTGTCGGCAGGCATGACCCTGCTGGAACTGGGTGATGATCTGGACGACGCCTTGCAGCGCGCCGATCAGGCGCTGTACCGGGCCAAGCGCGACGGGCGCAATCGCTGTGCAGCGGCGTGGGAGAATGTAGATGCCTGAACTTAGGGTCGGTGACCGGCAATGGTCGGTGGCGGCGGGCAGCAATTTGCTCGACGCGCTGAATCAGCACGGCGTCGCGGTGCCTTACAGTTGCCGCGCCGGCAGTTGCCATGCCTGTCTGGTGCAGTGCGTGAACGGCTTGCCCACCGACAGTCGACCGGACGCCTTGAGTGCCGAACAGCGCCAGGAAGGCTGGCGACTGGCCTGTCAGTGTCAGGTTACGCAAGACTTGCACGTGCACACGTTCGACCCGCTCACTGACGGTCGCCCGGCGCTGGTCGAGGCGCTGGACTGGCTCAGCGACAACGTACTGCGTTTGCGCCTGACCCCGCAACGACCGCTGCGCTACAGCGCCGGGCAGCATCTGGTGTTGTGGATCAAGCACATCGCCCGGCCTTATTCGCTGGCGAGCCTGCCGCAGGAAGACCGCTATCTCGAATTCCACCTCGACTGTCGCCAGCCCGGCGAATTCAGCGATGCGGCGCGGCGCCTGCAGATCGGCGACCCGATCCGCCTCGGCGAGCTGCGCGGCGGCGCCCTGCATTACGACCCGGACTGGCACGCGCGCCCGCTGTGGCTGCTGGCTGCCGGCACCGGGCTGGGGCCGTTGTTCGGCGTGCTGCGCGAAGCCTTGCGTCAGGATCACCAAGGCGCCATCCGCCTTATTCATCTGGCCCATGACGCGCGTGAGCACTATCTGGCCAAACCTCTGGCGGCGCTCGCTGCGCAGCGCGAAAACCTCAGCGTCGAGCTATGGACGGCGGCCGAGTCAGCCGCCGCTTTGGCGCAACTGCGCCTTGTTTCCCGGCAGACCCTGGCCTTAGTCTGCGGCTCGACTGCCAGCGTCGAGGCCTTTGCCAAGCGTCTGTACCTGGCCGGACTGCCGCGCAATCAACTGCTGGCCGATGTGTTTTTGTCCCGCCGTTAAGCGCTGAAACTTTTGGGGCACGGCGCAACCCTGTAGTGAGGGGATTTATCCCCGATGGGCTGCGTAGCGGCCCCAGGATTTTGTGAGCGCTGCGCACTCAATCGGGGATAAATCCCCTCGCCACAAAAGTTTTGCATCACCAAAAAAGAACTTTGTCAGCCCTTTTTAATGTTGAGTAACGCTGATGACCGAAGCCATTCTGCTGGAACGCGAACGCGGTTTGCTCACCCTGCGCCTCAACCGCCCGGACAAGAAAAATGCCCTGACCCGCGCGATGTACAGTCGCCTTGCCGAGGCCCTGAAGCAGGCCGACAGCGATCCTGAAATCACTGCCGTGCTGATCTCTGGCAGCGCCGAATGCTTCACCGCCGGCAACGACATCGCCGACTTCATCCAGCAACCGCCGAGCGACCTCGACAGCCCGGTGTTCCACTTCATGCTCAATCTGCTCGAATGCCGTAAACCAGTGGTTGCCGCCGTGGCCGGTGCTGCCGTGGGCATCGGCACCACGTTATTGCTGCATTGCGATCTGGTCTACGTCAGCCGCGATGCGCGGTTGCGCATGCCGTTCGTCAATCTGGGGCTGTGTCCGGAGTTCGGTTCCAGCCTGATCCTGCCGCGTTTGCTCGGGCAGGCCAAAGCGGCCGAGTTGTTGTTGCTCGGTGAAGGTTTCAGCGGTGAGCAGGCCGCGCAGTGGGGCATCGCCAGCGAGGCGCTGGGCAGTGGCGAAGCGGCGCTGAACAAGGCCCGGGAAATGGCTCTGCGTTTCGACGAATTGCCGCCGGACGCGGTGCGCATCAGCAAGCAATTGATGAAGGCGCCGGATCGCGAATTGATCCGTAAGGTGATCGAGGAGGAGGGCGCGCTGTTCACCCAGCGCTTGCGCTCGCCGGAGGCGTTGGCGGCCTTGACCGGGTTTATCAAGCGGCATTGAGATTTTCGCCGGCCGGGCTGGCCTCATCGCTGGCAAGCCAGCTCCCACAGTTTTTGTGGTGGATGCAAGATCTGTGATCACCGCCTGGCCCTGTGGGAGCTGGCTTGCCAGCGATGAGGCCGGAGCCGATACAAAATCTGTTGGAGCAGAATGCAAAAAGCCCCGGCACTCACATGCCGGGGCTTTTGGTTTTCAGCGAATCACTCAGACCTGCGGGTCGCCTACGTGCAGGATCTTCATGCCGTTGGTGCCACCAGTGGTGTGGTAGCTGTCGCCCTTGGTCAGGATGACCCAGTCGCCTTTTTCCACGACGCCGCGCTTGACCAGCTCGTCGATGGCTTTCTGGCTGACTTCGTTCGGGGCCAGCGAAGCCGGGTCGAACGGCACGGTGTACACGCCACGGAACATCGCCGCGCGGGCCTGGGCTTCGCGGTGCGGGGTGAAGCAGTAGATCGGCACCGACGAACGGATACGCGACATGATCAGCGGGGTGTAGCCGCTCTCGGTCAGCGCGATGATCGCCTTGACGCCCGGGAAGTGGTTGGCGGTGTACATGGTCGCCAGCGCAATGCTCTCGTCGCAGCGCTCGAATTCCTTGCCGATGCGGTGGCTGGACGTCTTGCTGGTCGGATGCTTTTCAGCGCCGACGCAGATGCGCGCCATGGCCTGCACGGCTTCCAGCGGATAAGCGCCGGCAGCGGATTCGGCAGACAGCATCACGGCGTCGGTGTAGTCGAGCACGGCGTTGGCCACGTCGGACACTTCGGCGCGGGTCGGCATCGGGTTCTGAATCATCGACTCCATCATCTGGGTCGCCACGATCACCGCTTTGTTGTGGCGGCGTGCATGCAGAATGATTTTCTTCTGAATGCCCACCAGCTCGGCGTCGCCGATTTCCACACCGAGGTCGCCACGCGCAACCATGACGGCGTCGGAGGCCTTGATCAGACCGTCGAGGGTTTCGTCATCGGCCACGGCTTCGGCGCGCTCGATCTTCGCCACCAGCCAGGCAGTGCCGCCAGCTTCATCGCGCAGTTGACGGGCGTAGTTCATGTCCGCCGCATCACGCGGGAAAGACACGGCGAGGTAGTCGACTTCCATTTCGGCGGCGAGCTTGATGTCGGCCTTGTCTTTTTCAGTCAGGGCCGGAGCAGTCAGGCCGCCGCCGCGACGGTTGATGCCTTTGTGGTCGGACAGCGGGCCGCCGATGGTCACGATGCAGTGCAGTTCGGTGGCGGTGGCGGTTTCAACGCGCATCACCACGCGGCCGTCGTCGAGCAGCAGCTCGTCGCCCACGCCGCAGTCCTTGACCAGATCCGGGTAGTCGATGCCGACCACTTGCTGGTTGCCTTCGGTCAACGGATGGCTGGTGGAGAAGGTGAACTTGTCACCGATCTTCAGCTCGATGCGCTTGTTGGCGAATTTGGCGATACGGATTTTCGGGCCTTGCAGGTCGCCCAGCAGGGCGACGAAGCGACCATGCTTGGCCGCGAGGTCACGCACCAGCTTCGCACGAGCCTTGTGCTCGTCGGGGGTGCCGTGGGAGAAGTTCAGACGGGCGACGTCCAGACCAGCCAGAATCAGCTGTTCGAGAACTTCCGGCGAGTTACTGGCCGGGCCAAGGGTAGCGACGATTTTGGTACGACGGACGGACATGCAAAGACTCCTCAGGTTCAAGCGCTCGCAGAGGCTACTACGCTCTTTGGGTGTAGTCATTGTTCGTTTGCACTACTTATTGTTTTCTTTATTGAACGCGACAATCGGAACAAAGGACTCTGAAGATTTCTCGCCCGAGGTCGATAATGATCACAAGACAGGAGAATACCCCATGCGATTCGTGCCCATTGCCGCCCTTGCCCTCAGCGTCCTCGCCGTCACGGGCTGCACCCGTTGGTCGATGAACCATCATCTGAACAACGCCTACAGCGCCTATGACCGGGGCAATTGCGAGCAGGTGATGCTCGAACTGTCCAAGGTCGAACGCGCCAGCCGTGCCCGCCCGTATGTGTGGCCGGAAGTGTCGATGATGCGCGGTCAGTGCCTGGAACGGCAAAAAATGTACATCGACGCGGCGCAGACCTACCAGTTCATCATCGCCTCGTACCCCAACAGCGAATACGCCTTCCGCGCTCGCGCGCGCCTGGAAACCCTGCAGAGCCTGGGTCATTACCCGACGCGTAGCGCAGCGGCCGTGCCAGGTCCGCAACGCTTCTGATGCCGGGTGTCATACAAACGCTGGCCGACTGTACAAGCTGAGCTATAGTCCATTGATCCGGTTCGGCGCCTGGCGCCCAAACCGAGGCAACACCTGCGACTGGTAGAGGTTGAGGTGATGGCGTATTGGCGACCGTCACACCGGGAGCGGGGAGAGCGTGTCTGCGAGACGGGCCCGTTCCGAAGCAAAGGTGCGGCTCTGTAGTGGAGCCTTGCATGGCGTACTGCGCATGTTTACTGACCGCCGAATCGAACGGCATCAACTGCCGTACTTCCTCCGGGTGTACAACAGCGTCACCGACAAACCCATCGGTTTTCTGGGCAACGTGTCCGAAGACGGGCTGATGCTCATCAGTCAGTTGCCGATGATGATCGGCGCCGAATTCCATCTACGCCTGAAAATCCCTGCCAGCGATGGTTGCCAGCAGGTGATCGACCTCAACGCGTGTTGCCTGTGGTGCCAGGAAGATGCAACACCGCTGCATTACGACGCCGGCTTCAGCCTGCAACGCCCGCCTCCGGAATACGGGCAATTGGTCGAGGCGCTGCGCCAGTACTTCAGCTTCCAGCCATTGCCGGCTTCGGCCTGACTTCGGCGGCGCTCGCACGATTGCCTTCGCGGGCAAGCCCGCTCCCACAGTGTCCGGGGTTGATCAAGGAATGTGTGCACACAACAAATCCCTGGGGGAGCGGGCTCGCCCGCGAAGGCGTCAGACCCGACAACGTCTATCTACGGGCTAACCCACAGCAATCGCCCGTTCACTGTCCAGCGTCTTCTCCGCCAGCAACAACCCCATCTCGCTCAACTGATAAATCGCCATCGCCAGATGCCGTGGTTGGTCTTCCAGGCTGTCCGCCAGATCCAGCAGCAGAGTGCTCACCGACTAAACGAGAGGTGGCGGCTGGACGCAGGTTAGTCGACCGGGAGGACTACGAAAAAACCGGCGCGCCCGAGGGCGCCCTGCGCACAGCCACCATTGAGTGCGGGGATAGGGAATACCCGACTTAATGACGCTTATGCACCTTTCGCAGTACCTCCCGGGCGACTAAACCCGACCACTGATTGGCAGCGGCACGGATCACGTTACGGGGCATCGGCAAGGCGCACAAGCCGGCGGATTCTGGCGGATCTGTAGGCAAAGGCGCAAGGCGTTGTAGTTTGCTGCGCGTGTCGAAGTAGGGCGGGGAATCGTTAGCTATTTTAGTGTCTATAAAATATTTTTTTAGAAGTATTTGATCTTTTTAACTGTCAGTTCTGACAGTAGGCGGGTGAGCAGCGGGGAAGTAAATTAAAACTTCACTTGAGGAGAATGTTATGAAGGACGCGAAAATTGATTTGAGTGAAGTTGAGCTTTGGGCGAAGTTCCAAGCTGAAAGGTCAGGAACTATTTATCATGGGCGAGGTGAATTTTTTGATACTGATTTTACTTATTCTGATGGCTGGGATAACGCAGTAACCAGAGTGGCTTATCTTAATCACAGGATTCCAGAGTTGCATGCCTGGTTGTATTATCAATATAAAAAATCTGCCGACGGAAGAACGGTTGATGTCAGGACTAATATGTACAAAATGACTACGCGTCCAATAGATAAGCCGTGGTACAGAGGGAATTTGAATCTTGAATTTCATAATTTCAGTGTAATGCGAACTATACCTTCTCCCGATGCAATGTGGCAGGAAGTACAGCCTTCAGAATTTATTGCCTATGTACGATACGGATCAATTCCGGTTCAATCCGCTAATATACAATTCCGTATCGCATGCAACTTTGATGGTACTCATAATGATGGGTGGGAGCATTCTTCATGGGAAGTATTTCCAATAAATGCTGTTCAGGGTGATGAGGTAGTTGATGAGAGTCTCGGCAATCCGCGAAGCGTTGTCGAGCGATTTTTTGCAGGGCGAAAGAATAAACAGGGTGAATGAGCGAATGGATTTTAATAGTTCCCCAATGAACTATATACAGATGTTCAATTCTTGGGGGTGGAACCGGAGGGAGTGTTCATGGTTCAGGAATATGATGGCGAAACTGGTCCAGCCAGCGCTGTAATTATCACGCCTGCAAATAATGGAACTATCCCTCCTGTTCCGATTTCCGTCACGGGCACCACAAGCCTTCCGATGAATATAGTATTGCACTTGTACCGGGGGCAAGAATCGGTTCAGATAAGTAGCGGAATAATCAACGGGAATACATGGTCCCGCATCCTGAATGCTCATCCCCCTGGTAGTTATCACCTGGAAGCGATTCAGGCTTCGACATCAAGAGTGTCGTTCACTATCGAAGTTACTACACCAATTATTAATGAGCCTTCCGGTGACGTAACGTCACCCCAATTCACAGTGCAGGGTAGTGGTGGTTTATTTAATGATGGTGTAATCACTCTCTATAATGCTGCGGATAATGCCTCGCTGGGTAACGCCACTATTCGGGTCGGTGGCAGTTGGACGGCTAATATCAGTCTGCCTGTTGAAACACAGCCACTGACTTATTATGCCATTCAGAAAGTCGGCACATACTCATCCTCTAGATCCAATTTGATGACTGTGGTTTTGAAAGTGGCTCCGGTCATCGATTCCCCGTCACCAGGAGCAGTGGTACGCGCCAGTGCTCAACTATTGATTACCGGACGGGGTACGCCGGGAACAACAATTGACGTGATGAAACCCGGCGGTGTTTTACATGCAACGGCACTTGTTAAATCCAACCGCACATGGGAGGCCCCGTTCAACCAGGATAATTATCCTAACGGTGGTCTGGTCGAAATGCAGGCTGGTCACCGCGGGCTGAATGACTGGACTGCAACGCAATATTTCACCTTGCTTCTGCGGCCGACAATCACGACGCCATCCGAATCAGCAGTGACCGATCCGAGAGGTCCGATAGCGGGGGGGAGGGCTGTTTCAGGTGCCGTTGTCGAAGTCCTAAAGGATTTGGAACATTCATTCAAGATTGGCCAGGGCACAGCAGAAAGCAACGGACAATGGCAGGTCACTGCGTTCACTCAAGACATGCCGCCGGGCAGCTTTACGATTGTTGCGCGGCAGACGCTGTCAGGCGTCACTTCCGATGTAAGTTCGCCGCGCTCGTTCAAAATCCGCCCCCCTGCACTGACCTCCGTCAGCGTCACCTATCCAACCCTCACCACCATCGAGTTTTCCGGCGCAGGTTTTACCGGCGCCACGGTTGAGATCACCATCGTCAACGGCCCGGAAGAGGCGACACCGCCACCTGTCGTAGTCGTGACCGCAGGCAGTTGGAGAACGACCTCACAGAAATGGCCCTTCGGCGTTTACAATTTGAAGGTCGTGCAGAAAGTTTCCGATAACGCCGGAGGCTGGATTCCCTCCCACGAGTACCTGTTCAGGACTTCATCAGAGTTGCCGGCGCCCACAGAGGTGACTCACACCGTTTCCAATTACACCCCGACCTTCACCGGAAAGGGCTTTATCAACGCTTCGGTCGAGGTTACCGACAAGGCCGATGGCAGTGCGGTTGCTCCGGCAACCACCGTCACGGCGCAAGGCTGGTTGACCCGGGCTACTCAGGCTTGGGCGCCCGGTTCGACGCGCACGGTGAAAGTCGTGCAAAAACTGGGTGATGCGGTGTCGGATGCGGTGGAGCGGATCATCAATATCGACCGTTTTCCGGCGCCGACTGAGCTGGCTTGTACGGTGGTCGATTACACGCCGGTCCTGACTGGCAAGGGGGTCAGTGGCGCGACGGTGCACGTGACGGACAAGGCAACCGGCGCGCCGATTGCACCGCCTGCACCGGTCACGGCGCAGGGGTGGTCGGCACGGGCCTCTGCAGTCTGGGAGCCGAACACCACCAAGGTTGTGTTGTTGGTGCAGAAGGACGGTGCGCTCGTTTCCGACCCGGTGGAAATGACAATCACCGTGCCGCTGCTGGCTCCCGTTATCACTGATGTCGAGGACGATGGACTGTCACCGAAAATCTCCGGCACCTGCTGGCCCGGCGCGACGCTGAGCCTGAAATACAGCGACAGCGCGAACGAGCACCGGCCGGTCGGCACCAGCGGCACATGGACCTTCAAGCGCGACGCCGGCTTCGCTCCGGACAGGGAGCACAGGGTGACCGTGATCCAGAGCGTTGCCGGGCGCCCATCGCCGCCCGCTTCGCAAGCGTTTTCAGTCAGCCCGGAGCAGTTGGTGATCACCGAGCCGACTGAAAACACAGACACCCACTACGACATGACCGTGCGCGGAGTCAACGGCTACAACGGTGCGACGTTGCAACTGCGGGATGCGCAATTCGGACGGAACCTGGGTGAACCGAAACGGCTGACCAATCATAACTCTTGGTTCGTCGAACTGAAAAAACTCGAGTTTCGCAAATACCAGATCGAAGCCGTGCAAACCATTGCTGGCAGACCTTCTTTGCCCAGTGCCGTGCGCAGCTATTTTGTCGTGCTGGTGCCGCCGGTCATCAGGGTGCCGGCGCCGAATCAATCGCTGGCCCGGACCTCGACGCTTTCGGGCACCGCCGAACCCTTTGGTCAAGTGACGATCTGGCGTGAAAATCCCAGTGAAATCCTGCTCGATAAAGTCCCGGTCAACTTTGTGGGCGAATGGCGTGCCGAGGTAACGTTGCCGGTCGGCAACTACACCGTAAAGGGCCGGCAATTCTTCGAGACTCACGCGTCCAGGGAAAGTCCTCCGCGCACTTACAAAGTGGTGCCTGCCGCCCCGGTGATCGAAAGCCCCGGACGCGGCGTGCACATCGGTCGTCAGGTCGTGGTGTCCGGCTTTGGCTATCCGGGCGACACCGTGCTTGTGACGTTGACAGGCAGCAGGGGCACGACGCGCGCAAGCGCCCCGGTGCTTGAGGACCGTACCTGGTCACTGACGCTGGAAACGGGGCAGTCCGTCGGCCCTGCGAATCTGGTGGCGGTGGCTTCGCGTGATGATTTCGACTCTGCCGCCTCGGCTGCACTTCCAGTGGTACTGGGCACCTATTTGCCAGCTATCGATGAGCCGGCACCGGGATTCCGGGTAGAAAATCCGCTGCGTTTCGTCGGCAAGGGACGCACGGGTGTCGGGCGCGTGGTGCCCTGGTTCAACCCTGACACCGTGCTGAGCGCAGGCATTGCCGTCACTGCTCAAGGCTGGAGCGGCGAGGCAACGCAGCCCCTGCTGCCAGGCGGCCAGTGGTGTCGATTCCAGCAGACCATCACTGACGCTGCGGATGGCTCGACCGTATCCGACTGGGTTGAAAGCGAGCGTTTCGAGATCAAGTCGATTGCTCCGGGAGCCCGACCATGACCGAGCCTTTGATCCGCCCGGTGCAGCAGTGGCTGAGACAGGTATTCAGTGACGAACAGCGCGAAACCTACGCCGATTTTTGTGATCACCTGGAAAACGGTGGTTCGGTTTTTCCGCTGGTCGAACAAGGCGTTCAGGGGCTGGTCAGGCATTACCGGTTGAGCCCCGACGATGCGCAGACCTTTTTACGCAGGGCCAACAGCCTGGCGGTGTTTGTCCGGCGCCAGTTCATTGAACATTCGTTGAGCGGTTCGAACGCCCGGGTCACCCGCCCCGGGAGCGGTCTGTTGTCGAGGGTCGATGGGCCAAGCTACGAGCAGCTGTTCTCGCCAGATTTCGATGCCATGTGCCCGCCGCAGGCACTGGAGTCAATCGTCTCCCCGGTGGCCTACCTGATTGAGCTGTTGCGCTGGATCGAAGAGAAAATACTCCCCGTTGGCAGCGCCGATAAGCTCGATTTGCATGAGCGTCGGCAGGATCTGAAGAGGCTGCGGGTTGACTTCAATGCCGTGCATCAGGCGGTGTCGGCGCTGGACATCATCGTCCCGGTACTCGAAACGTTCATCGAGGAAAACGATAACGCCACTGACCTCGAAGAGGCGTTGATCCAGACCCGTTATCCCAACGGTCTGCCGTACTACCAGCACTGGGTCACGCTTGATTTTGTCGCCCGGGAACATGGCTTGTCGGTGGGCAATATCGTCCAGATGGTGGATTTGGCCTATCCCTACTTCCTGCAGCCCGAGGCGTGGGACAACGATGCCGGTCGCGCCTTTACCCATGCGTCGCGGTTGGGGCCCTACCAGCGTGAACTGTTGACGGAGGCGCCCACTGACGAGGCAAACAAACTCGAATATTACCAACGCAACTTTGGTACGACCGTAGAAGATTGGCAGGACCTCAATCAGGTGAAGTTCTTTGGCCAGCAAACAGGGCTGGACACCCGTGATATCGAGTCGTTGCTGTCGATTCGCGAATTCGCCCCGACGCGTTCGGGCAACGTCACTGTGTATGAAAGCGAGCAACCGGGCGCTGACGAGAGCCAGCGATCCGGCTCGGTGTACCTCAATGCCGCGACCAGCCCGGCACTCGGCATTGTTTACAGTGAAGACAGCACAACTTTTCTGCATCGTTTTACACAAGACCCGGCCACCATTGACCGCTACGAACGAATGAATCGCAAGTTGCGTCTGGATCGATGGCTGGAACTGCCCAGCGAGCAGGTGGATGCGTTGTTGACGGCGGCGATCAGGGCAGAGACACGTCAGGCGCAACGGGCAGACCCGTGGTGGATTTCCACCCATCAGGTGCAGGCCCTCGGCTTGTTTCAGTCGCTGCGTGAACGCTATGGCTGTTCGGCAGAGGACTTCGCGGCATTTCTCGATGAAATCCCGATTTACGGCCGTGCCGATGCCCTGTCACTGTTCGATCGTACCTTCAACAGCCAGGGCAATTATCGTCAGCCCCTGGTGCTGGACGGCGAAGCATTTGCGACGCTGCCGGCACAGTCCGGGGCGGAGCTGACGATCAGCCAGTTGTGCAGCGGATTGGCTATCGATCTGCAGACATATGCCTACCTTGCGGTCGCGATCGAACGGGCACACGGGTTCAACGGCACGCTCAGGCGCACCCCGGCAGTCATTTCGAGTTTCTACCGATTGGTGAAGTTGCCACGGTTATTGGGCATTACCCCGGTCGAAGGGGTGTTGATGCTGACCCTGCTGGGTGGCGAGCGCTGGGTCGACGGGCTGGCAGGTGTACCGCGCCTGTACACACGACTCGAAAGCCAAACCCCACCGGACGTACTCAATCTGATTGATGCCCTGCACGCCTGTGTATCCTGGTGCAGGGATCGCGAAATCCCTGTGCTGTGGACGTTGAACCACGTGGCACCGCTGCAGGCGCTGGCGGTAGCCACGCAGGCTGAGCGTTGGTTGTTTGAGCAGATTCTCAACCTGCTGCCGGCGACGCTGTTCAACAATGCCGGGTTGTCGATGGCTGGCGTGCCCTCGCTGGAAGGGCTGGACTGGCTGCATTTGCTGACCGAGCTGGTCGACGATAGGGGGTTGATCATCGATCTGCAATTACCCGAGGCCCAATACCTGAGCCTGGCCAGGGAAATCTTCGACCAGGCCATCAGGGAAGGGCTGGGCGAGAGCGAAGACGCCGTTCGGAGCGTTCTTGTCGAGCGCATGCTCGGCGTGCTGTTGCAGGCGCGGGAAGCGCAGGTCTCGGTCGTCAGGGAGTGTCTGGTGGCGTACACCGGCCTTGATATCGAACGCGGATTGCTGATGCTGACCTGGGCACAGTCCACCGTTTATCAATTGCTGTCTCAGGTCAGCGCGCGTGCCGATCGTGATGCGGCTGATGCGCTCAGGCGCGCTGCACGTGCTTCTGAACAACCCGACCCGCTGCTGAGCTTGTTGGCTGACGTGCGACGTCGCAGCGCCGTGACGAACCAGCTGGATCTGTCTGCGGTGTTGCTCGAAGACTTTCTGCAGTACGGCCATAAGGCCTGGATGGCTCAGAACGATCGACATCTGCTGTCTATCCGTACCCTGTATTACCTGAGCACACTGGGTCGGGCCTTCGAGCTGAGCGCGCAACCGGCCGGCAAACTGCTCGATTACCTGCGTCAGGTCAATGCATTGCCCAGCCCTCTGACAGGCGACGCGTTGCGCCTGGCACAGGAAGCGGCCGCGTTGCGACTGGCGGCGTTTTTCGACTGGAGCGTGCAGGAGGTGCGTGAGTGTGTCAGCCGTATCGACCCGACGTTGAACATTCTCAAGACACTGCCCCAGCTCGATTTGCTGATGCGCATCCGCGTCTTGGCCCGGGACAGCGGCATGGACGCCCTGACGATTTTCCTCGTGGGCAGTCTGCCGGAAGACGTCAACAAGGATGCGTACCGGTTCGCCGCCGAGCGTGCGCTGCTCAGCCTTTCAGACAGCCGCGAGTCGGTGGTGACCTTCGCCGATGAGGTGACGCAACCGCTGGTCACCATGACTTGTGTGGTGGACAAGACTGAGGCGGTGGCCGGCAAGGACGACGAGAAAGTGATGTTTACCGTGACGCTGCGCGATGCCGACAAGCGGCCACTGAGTGGCGTCAATGTGTACTGGCAAGTGAGCCTCGGCACGATTGTGCCCAAGGCCACTGAAGTCGATGGAACGGTAACGGTCGAGTATCTGCCGGGCAAGGTCATGGGGCAGGAAACGCCGCTGTTCTGGCTTGACCTGATCGACGCGCAACAGGCCCCGACCATCAACATCGCCGATGACCCCGATACGCTTTTCTTCCCGGCACCATTAACGTCTCTGGTGCCGTTGGAGCCGGTTCCTGCGGGGCAGGAAATCGCGTTGTACGCCACGCTGCGCGACAACTATCGAAACCCCGGACGCAATCGTCTGGTGCGCTGGTTTGCCAGACCGGCCAGCGGCAGCAGCGGCACGGCGGTGATCCGTCCCGAACAGAATTATGCCGATGCCGAGGGGGTTACACGGGTGTACGTGTCGAGTCCGTCCGGTGGCACGTTCATTTTCAGCGTGCGCTGCGAAGCCAATAACCACCAAATAGATTTTGACCCGGTCACTTTCACCGAAGCCCCGATTCTCCAATGACAGCGTTGGTTGACGCAGCGTTAACCCCACGACTCAGGACAAGACCATGACCCAGCGCAAATTGTCTCCCTTGTTGGAAAAACGCCGCGCAGCATTGGTCGAGTACTGCATCGGTCAGGCTGCCAGAGAAAATTACTCTTTCGTGAAAACGCCGCAGGATCTGTTCGAGTTATTGCGCATGGATCCGCTGGACAACTACCCGGTGCAAAGTTCGTGGGTCGCCGAGGCGACCAGTTGCGCGCAGCAATTCATCCATGCGGCCTATCGCAAGCTTGAGCCGGGTTACAAAGACACGGTTTTCCCGACAGAACACTTGAAACTCTGGGAGCTGTACAGCAATTACCCCGACTGGGCGGCACTGACGTTGATCGCATACTATCCGGAAAACTTCATCAATCCCTTTGTGCGGCAACGCAAGACCCGTCTGTTCAAGGCACTGGAAAATGACTTGAACCAAACGCGTCTGACCGACGATTCGGTGCGGCGTGCGTTGCAGGAATACCTCAAGGCATTCGAACAGACCTGCAATCTGGACGTCATCAGCGCCTGCCTGGAGGGCGATTCGGCAAGCCGTGCAACTTACTATTTCGTCGGTCGTCAGCGGGTGCAGCCGTTGCAGTATTACTGGCGCAAGGCCGACATCGACCTCACCACTGCCGGCAATCCGGTCAACCCGGCGACATGGAATGAATGGCAACCCGTCGACATGGAATGAATGGCAACCCGTCGACATTCCGGTGGGCGGCCGGGTTCTGGATATACGGCCGCTGGTCTGGGCGGGACGCTTGTGTCTGGTGTGGGCCGAATGGTCTGATCAGGTAGGTGAAAAAGGGGCGAACGGCTATGTGCCCCCCAAGCTGGATATCAACCTGGCGTTCATGAGCCAGAACGCGGAATGGTCCGCACCACTGAGCCTGTACAGCGCTGATCAGGACAGCGATACCAGCGCGGATGCCCGGTTGCTGGCGATGACGTTGGCCGATGACCTGATTCACCCCAAGGGACGGCTGGGTGTATTGCTCACCAGCCCGGCGGGTCTGGAAGTACGCGCCACGCGTGATGTGCTCTTTCGTCCGCTGGCCGAAGACAACGGCACTTGGCTCGATCATCTGGCCAATGAACGCTTCACCGATATTCTGACCTTGCAGCATTCGCTGACGCCGAAGAATCAGCCAGTGGTCGCGATCAAGAGTGAGACCTCGGGACCGCTGACGGGTTATTACGGGCTGCAGGCGGTGTTTTCGGAGAAGGGTACAGAGGATTTTCTCTGGGTCAGGGGGCTGTGTCGGGCAACGGGCGGAAACACCGGCGAGCGCGCCGAGTTTGAGTTGGCACTGAGCAATGGTGCAGAAGGCGACCCTGTACCTGTCAAGGCATCAGAATCGGTTGCAGGGGGGTGGGCCACTCAATGGATGGAACTCAAGCGCTTGAAAGGAGGATTCACCGGGCTGGTCGAGTTCTCCTTGAGCAACGCCGAACAAGGCAGCAGGCAATTTACAGTCTCGCTGACCAAAATCACCCGTTTCGTGCCGCCGACGCTGGAAAAAAATACGCTGGATCCCGCGCAGTTCATCGGCTTCAGGCAGCATGGTGTGTTGTCCCGCACGCGCTTGAATTCGCTGTTCGGCCCGGAGCTGGTGCAGCGCAGCAATGTCTCCGTGGATGCCGTACTGGACTGGGACACCCAGTTCCTGACCGAACCACCTCCAGCTGCGGGACCGATCGATGAGCCGAACGGGGCGTTCGACGGGGCCAATGGTCTGTATTTCTGGGAGCTGTTTTTTCATCTGCCGCATCTGGTGGCGACCCGTTTGCGGGCTGAGGATCGCTATCTGGAAGCGCAGAACTGGCTGCACTATGTGTTCGATCCGCAAGCCGTTGAAACGTCGGTGGAGCCGAAAAAACCTCGTTTTTGGCGCTGCCGTCCTCTGTACAGCGAGGGGAAAGTCGGGCACGAAGCACAGATGCCCACCGATCCTGATGCGATCGCCTATGCCGCGCCACAGCACTATCAGATTCTGTTGTTCACCGATTACGTGAGAAACCTGGTCGCTTGGGGCGACTGGTACTACCGTCAGCTCACCCGCGATGCGCTGGTGGCGGCAAAACTGTGTTACGTACAAGCCGAGTTTCTGATGGGCAAGCCACCCTCTGTTCGCGCGGTGACTCGTTGGCAAGCGCAGACGGTAGACGACTTGTTGAGACAGAGCACGAACCGCCCTGCGCTCGAACAGTTCGAGCAGGAACTGCAGTTTTCTCCGGCAGACATTCCCCCGGCTGCCGAAGCGTCACCGTTGATGGGCCTGCTGGCGAACGAGCCGTTCAAACTGCCGATCAACGAACAGTTGCTTGATCTGTTCGACTGGCCGGGCCAGCGTCTGAACAACTTGCGCAACAACCTGACCCTGGATGGCAAACCACTGGACGTTGCGCTGTTCAGCCCGCCCACCGATCCCAATCAATTGTTGCGCGATCTGGCCGCTGGCGGCGTTGGCCTGCCGCGACCGATGGGCGGACGTCTGGTGGTGGGCGCCTTCCGCTGGCGGGTCACCTACGAGGCGGCATTGCGCGCCGTGCAGACCTTGCAGGAGTACGGCAGCCAGGTTTTGCGCCTGCTGGAACAGCGCGATCGGGCCGAGCAGGAAGAACTGCAGCAAGAGCATCTCAAGGAACTGGGCGATTACGCCCGTGCGGTTCAAGAACAATCCATTGCCCAGCTTGAAGCGGGGCTCACGGCCCTGAGTCAGAGTCAGACCATGGCCAGGCAGCGGGCCGAACGATACAACGCCTGGTACGACGAACACATCAGCGATGCCGAATACCAGGTCATGGAAAAGCTGCAGGCCGTCAAATGGATGAATGCAGGGACGCACGCGATCAAGACCGGAGGCGCAGTCGTGGGGGCCCTGCCGAATATTTTCGGCGTGGCCAACGGTGGTCATCGTCCAGAAAAAATCGCCGATGCCGTGGTCTATGGTCTGGAGCTCGGCGCGATGATTGTGCAGGTCGACGCAGATAAACAAGCCCTCACCGAAAGCTACCGCCTGCGCCGCAGGGAGTGGGAATTGCAACGCGATCAGGCATTGGCCGAAGTCGCGGCGCTGGCCGGGCAGATCACCGCGCAAACATTCGCCGTGGAAGCGGCCAGGAAGAGTCTGGAGCAAACCCTGCGGGCCAACGGTCAGGCGCTGACGCTCTACAACTACCTGAAAAAACGTGCGACCAACGCCGAATTGTTCGGTTGGCTCCTGGGCCAGCTCAAGGCCTTGCACTATCAGGCTTACGATGCGGTGGTCAGTCTGTGCCTGAGTGCCCGTGCGTCGTTGAGTGCTGAAACCGGCAATTACGACACCGTTGAGGCGTTACCACAGGTCTGGCTGGACAATCGTCACGGATTGACCGCCGGTGAGCACTTGCGCGAATACCTGCTGCGCATGGACCGCCTGTACCTGCAAAGCCATGAACGCCGTCTGGAGCGGGTCAAGACCGTTTCGTTGCGACGCTTGTTCGATGACCGGAAAGATCCGCAGCCGGGATTCTCCGACTGGACCCAGGCACTGAAAGAGCTGACCGACAAGGGCACGCTGGAATTTCAGCTGACGCAGCTGTCATTCGATCGCGATCACCCCGGCGAGTATTGCCGGCTGATCAACCTGGTCGAGGTCCATACGCCCGGACTGCTCGGCTCTTATCAGGACCTACAGGCAACGCTGCTGCAGATCGGCAGCATGATCGCTACCCAGGCTACGGCGCAGTCCGTCGAGTACCTGCATCGTCCCGCGGGCAAGGTGGCGCCGGACGAGGTGCTGTTCAATCTGCGCAGTGGTCAGCAGATCGGTTTATCGGCAGGGATCGCCGACACAGGCATGAACGCCTCTAAACCGGATGAGGGCTTGCTCAACCCGTTCGAGAACACCGGCGCGGTTTCGCGCTGGCAGTTGCACTTTCCCTGGCCCACATGCGAGCGGCAAGCGTCGATGCTCAACTCGCTTACCGACATCATTGTGCGCGTGCGGTACACGGCCAAGGCCGGTGAGCCGACGTTTACCCTCGCCGTCAAAGACCTGGTCACCCGGGCGCTGACGTCCCGCTCACGTAATAACCAAGGAGCAGACCAACATGTTTGAACCCGTGATTCAGGCCAATGACAGTCTGGTGCTCAATGGGGATTTCCGTGAGGGTCTGGAGTTCTGGAACAAGGGCAACAATGGACGTGAGATCTCAGTCATAGGCGAAGTGTATGAAGATGTGCAGATTAAAGTGCTTGCTGCGGGAAACCTTGCCTCTGTCCATCAAACGTTCACTTTACCTTTGCAACCAAGTGACAGTGCCCGGTATGTGCTGAGTTTCATGTATGAAACGCGGCACACCGAACCGGGAAACATACTCATCACGGCTGAAGATGGCACCCCGTTGAGAGAAATACCGTTGCCGCCGGGCAGCGCTCGCGACGCTGCAGAGGAGCAGGTCCGGATTGCCAATGGGCAGCCGCTGGATTTCAAACCGACGTTCTGCAGCACTTCGCTGGAATTTCCGGGGCAGCGCGAGGACAAGATTCGCCTCACAATCGTCGCTCCGGAAAATGCTGATCCCGAGGACTATCACCTGCGGGTTTTGATCACCCGCATTCGCCTGGAATTGCACCTGGCGCTGCCGCAGGTGCGCACGGTGAAGGTAGACGCAGAGCATTTGTTACCTGACGAGCCGGTTCACTTGTGTCTGGGCGCGATGGGGGACTTGCAGCACCGGCTTGAGTTCATACTCGCCCCCGACAGTCCCTGGTTGCACACCAGCGCTGCGTTGGTGAGCGATGACAATCCACAAGGCGCCATTATTGCGACCCCTGCCTGGGGCGTGGATCAACCACTGGATTCAGCGTGGCTCCTTCAATGTCCATTGATCGGTGATCAGGAACCTTACTTGTTCACGCTGCAACTGGTGAACCAGTTCACCGCCGAGCCTTACTCGATGCAGGTCTCGCTGGGGCATCACCGGCTGATGTTCGATGAGGTGCTGGAGGCTGCGTATTTCCCGGTGCTGGAGTTGGGGCAATCAGTGCGTCTGGGGGTGCGCGTAGCGTCCTGGTACACCGGTCAGTTTCTGGCTGGACGCACGGTGACCTGGGCCACAGAAGAGCAGGGTGTGCTGAGTACGACCCCCACTGACCCGGAAGGCTGGGCGTATGTCGATTATCTGCCCGTTGCGGCAGGCGACATTGCCATTCTGGCCTCGGTGGCGAGCCCTTACTACGCCAGCGGTGTCGAAACCACGAAGCTCGACGTTCGAGTGCTGGCGACCGATCCATGGAAGGACGTACTGGCCGTGGTAGAAGACGTTACCTCGCCTTGGGCGCAAAAGACCGGTTATCCCAATCGGGGTTCGACTTATCAGCTGAGTGTGCGGCTGCCTGAGGCGTTACTTGGCACTGAGCTGGCCATGCACTGGGAAGGCGATAGCGCGGCACAGTTGGGTGTGGAGGTACGTCCCGAGCTGGAAGAATGGGTGCCCTCCAGCGCCGCCGACCTGAGCTGGGAACTGGACTGCCGGGACGAGCTTGACGGGCGTTTTCAGTTGCAGCTTTCGTGCTCGAAGTTATTGCTGCGTTCGGACAGAAAACCGATGTCACTGGCACGCAATCTGGTGCGCATTGGTGACGTTCAGGAGGCCAACAAGTTTCCCGTGGTGGACGAAGGCGAAAGTGTTCTGTTGCGGGTACAGGTGGTGCATGTGGTCACCAGTGGCGACGGCGATCCGGTCAACAATGCACGGGTGGACTGGCAGACGCCCGAAGGCACGATTGTCACCCGATCGGGGATCGGCGGCTGGGCCAGTGTGCTGTATCAACCAGGCCACGCCGGTGAACGGGTGGTGACCGCTCGCGTGCTGGCCCACGATGAAGCGGTGCCGATAGAGCGAACGTTTGCAGTGACGGCGCTGGCCAGCAGTCCGTGGAAGGATCAGGTCAGGATTGTGTTCGACGATGTAGACGTCGATCTGGCCGAGCTGGGGTTGCTGTGCTGGCGCGGAGCCCCCCACACACTGAAAGTCGAACCCATGGCCGGCAGTGTGCTGCTTGACCAGATGGTGACACTGCAATGGCGAGGGGCGTCGCCGGGAATCGGGTTGACCGTCACGTCTATCGGCGAGCCGCGCAAGCTTGAGGCAAGCGGGCTGGAGTGGACGTTCAGTTCGCAAGTCGACTCGAGTACCAGCAGTCTGTTCAGCCTGACCTTGAGCAGTCCGGTGCTGGCCGCGCCCCGGGAGTTGTTCGGGCGGCTGATCTCTACAGCGCTTGTGGATGAACTGACGGTGATGCTGGATCAGGTGACTGCGACCATCGCCAGTCAGAGAATGTTTCCCTGCATCGGGGCCACGCACACTTTGCGTTACCTGCCCAATGCCTTGAGCCCTCTGGTGGGATTGCAGGCCATATTGATATGGCAGGGAACGCCGGCCGATGAGCTGGGTGCGAAGATCGAGCCGGCGCCCGATATTGCCCGACCACTTGCTGACGGCGGTCTCGAATGGACACTGGACCTAAGTTTGAGCAAAGCGACTGGCAACTTCACGCTTGAGCTTTATCTACCTGCGTTGAGTCGGCCCATGAGCGCGACTCCGATGCAGCTCGGCCATAACAAGTTGCGAATCGAAGACTGGCATGAGTCCGCAGTCGATGCTGTTGTTGGCAAGGACAAAGCCTGGAGCTGGATCCGGGTGGTCTCGGCTTTCACCCGCCAGGCAGTCGCGCAGGTGGCGGTGCAGTGGAAGAGCGCAATCGGCTCCGACACCGTCGCCAGCGATGACCTCGGCTGGTCGGGGTTTGGCCTGCTGCCGGGCACGGCGGGTCAGCAGGAGGTGGTGGCCCATGTGCACAGCCTGTTCGATGGCTATGAGGAACAGCGTGCCCTGTCTTTTACGGCACTTGCCCGTGACCCTTGGGAAGATGTGCGGGTGCGGTTCGATGGACATGATGAACATTCATGGGGCAAACACACGTACTTTCCACGACGCAATGGCTCACATGCCATCGAGGTACTGTTCCCGGAGGGCAGCCCGTTGCTCGAGCAGAAACTGACCCTGGGTTTGACCGGCATTGGCCCAGTGGAACTGGGGCTGAGTTTCGAACCCGCGCTCGGCGCGCCACGCCAGCCTTCAGCCTTCGGTTTTCTGCGCTATTCCTTGCGCTGTGCCGACTTGAAGGACGGTGGCTTCGCCTTGCGTCTCGGGGCTGAGCGTCTGGCCAGCCTGTCGCCGGCCAACGCGATGTCGCTGGGGGAGGGCGAGCAAGTGTGGAAACTGCTCACCAGTACCAGCGTTCAGCAAGTGCTGGAATGGGAGGAGGAACTGGTCGAGCAGGTGAAAGTGGTGTCGTCCGTTTCCGGTCAAGGTATCGCCGGCGTATTGGTGACCTGGCGCAATGAGGATTTGGGGACGACCACCCGTCTGACCGACTTTTATGGTGTTGCCACTGTGCGCTTCAAACCGCAGACGCCGGGCCCGGCGGTAGTGACGGCGACGGTGGGAGAGACGGCGCATTCGGAGTCGGTCGAGCTGCCCTATACGCTTGAAGAACCGCGCGTCATCAGCGAGTTGTACGAACCGGAAGATTCTCGTTTGCCACCCAATGAGGACCGCGCGCAAGCCATTGCCAGAGTGGTGTCGGCACGCACCGGTTTGCCGCTGGCGAGGGTGCAGGTGCGCTGGGATTTTGCCGGCAGTGCCTTGACGCCGTCGGTGACGGATGAGGAGGGGATTGCGCGTTTGACCTTTAATTATCCGGCTGAACAGGATGACGTATTGTCTGCCACGGTCAGTGGTGGAGTAGGCGGTTGGGATATGGCGCAGTTGGTGTATGGCGGGCTGGTGCCGGTGATTGAGTCGTTGACCAGTTTGTACACTGACATCAACTTGGGGCAGTCAGTCAGCGCGGTTGTGCGTGTAGTCTCCCGGAATGATGGCAAGCCGCTGGAAGGGATTAAAGTCCGGTGGCGGATCCCCGGCCTGGACCTGCTTGTCACCACTACAGATATGGATGGCAAGTCGACACTGCAACTGAGCCCGATCGAGTTGGGGCCGAACAGGCTCGAAGCGAGTGTCGGTCTTGGAAGTTCCAAAACATGGACTTTTTACGTATTCGATCCTGCACAAATTCCCATGTTTGAGCGCATCACTAATCTTTCACCGCGAAATGTTGTCGGCAGCGAGGCGCATGTCGAAGTCAGAATCATTGACCAGCAGACAGGGCAGCCTGTAGCCAACAGAAATATTGCGTGGTTCTATTCGAATTCGTCGCTGGGCTCGATGAGGTCCGACGCTGACGGGATCGCGTACGTCAAGTTCATCTTCCCGCGAGCAGGTCGGGAAAAGCTGAACGCCCAAACCTTTTTGGCCTACGAGGAGTTGTTTATTACCGTAACTGAGAACGTGTGAGGGAACGGCAGCCGGGCTCAGAGCGTTCCGGCCTTCTTCCAGTTGAGGTACTCAGTCACTAATGCGGCGCTCAACTCTCCGGGCTGTACATCGAGCACCTGAACTGCCTGCGCATTCAACCGCTCATGCAACTCTGCCCGGGCATTGAGGTAATCCACCGTGCCGCAATAAGCCAGTGCTTCGGGCAGCGTTTGTACCGGGGCATTGCGCACGCGATCGAGGGTTTCCTCGCGCAGGCTGACCACCAGCACTTGATGCTGCTGGCTCAGACGTTTGACGCTGGCGAGCAGGTCTTCGGTGTCCTCGTCACGCAGGTTGGTCAGCAGCACGATCAGCGCCCGGCGCTTCTGCCGCGCCAACAGCTGATTGATCGCGGTTGAATAGTCGGCAGGACGCTGACTGCTGTCCAGATCATAGACGGCGTTGAGCAGGACCTTGAGCTGACTTGAACTTTTGATCGGTGCGAGAAAACGCGGTTGCGCGGCGGCGAATGTGCTCAGCCCCACGGCATCACCCTGACGCAGGGCCACGTGGCTCAGCAGCAGACACGCATTCAGGGCATGGTCGAAATGCGACAGCTCGCCATCCTGGCTGCGCATTTGCCGGCCGCAATCGAGCATGAACATGATCTGCTGGTCGCGTTCATCCTCGTACTCGCGGGCAATCGGCGTGCGCTGACGGGCGGTGGCTTTCCAGTCGATCTGGCGCAGGCTGTCGCCCTCGCGAAATTCGCGCAACTGATGAAATTCCTGACCCTGTCCGCGACGCTGGCGTTGGCGCACACCGAGTTGGCTGAGCCAGTTGTCCACCGCCAGCAACTGCCCACCGTAGAGTTTTGCGAAGTCCGGATAGACGCGGATCTCACCGCTCACGTCGAGCAGGCGTTTGCCTGTCCACAGACCGAACGGGCTGGGCAGATTGATTTCGCAATGCTCGAAGCTGAAGTGGCCACGCTTGAGCGGGCGCAGGCGATAGCCGACCTCGCTGTATTGCCCGGGTTGCAGTTCGACCACCTGCGGCAGGTTTTCGAAACTCAGCCCCTGTGGCACATGGTCGAAAATCTCCACCGCGACCGGCCCGTTGAAGTCATGGCTGAGCTGCAGCCGTACCTCACTCCAGCGTCCGAGCGCCAGGCTGCCGGGCGTCTGGCGCTGTAGGCGCGGCGACGGCAGGTGGCTGAGGCGCAGCGCATCAATGATCGCCAGTACCAGCAGCGCCAGGAGCAAGCCCCAGTTGATCGCCGACAGCGTGGCGGGCACGTCGATGTCGAGGGCTTGTAGCGTGCCCTTGAGGATACCGATGAGGCACAGCGCGGCGAGCCAGATCAATAACAGACGTGAGGGTTTCATGGCGCTGCACCGGTTTGTCTGCTGAAAAGATCGCAGCCTGCGGCAGTTCCTGCATAGAGCGCGATCCCCTGTTGGAGCTGCCGAAGGCTGCGATCTTTCGATCTTTTCTGGATCCTCACAGGCGCGGCGCCGGCACTTGGTCGAGCAACTGCTGCAGTACCTGATCGACCTGCAGACCTTCGATGTCCAGCTCCGGCGCTACTCGCACTCGATGGCGCAGCACCGAGAGCGCGCAGCCCTTGATGTCATCGGGAAGCACAAACTCGCCGCCACGCAGCAGCGCACGGGCGCGGGCGCATCGCACCAGCGCAATCGAGGCTCGCGGGCCGGCACCGAGGGTCAGGCCGGGCCAGGAGCGGGTGCTGCGTGCCAGTCGTACCGCGTAATCCAGCACTTGGTCGTCAATCGGCAGGTCGCTGGCGATGCGTTGCAAGGCCTGCACGTCCTTGGCCTGCAAGACCGTGCGCAGCGGCTGTACATCAAGCATGTCGGCGCGGGTCGAGCGGCTGACCTGACGCACCATGTTCAACTCCTGCTCGGCCTCCGGGTAATCCATGCGCACCTTGAGCATGAAACGGTCGAGCTCGGCTTCCGGCAGTGGATAAGTGCCTTCCTGCTCGATCGGATTTTGCGTGGCGAGCACCATGAACGGCTGGGCGATCGGCAGCGCCCGGCCTTCGAGGGTGACCTGGCGTTCCTGCATCGCTTCGAGCAAGGCGGCTTGAGTCTTGGCCGGGGCGCGGTTGATCTCGTCGGCCAGCAGCAGGTGGGTGAACAGCGGCCCTTTGCGCAACTTGAATTGTTCGCTTTGCAGGTCGTAGACCGCGTGGCCGGTGACGTCGCTGGGCATCAGGTCCGGGGTGAACTGGATGCGCGCGAACTCGCCGCCGAAGCATTTCGCCAGGGCGCGAACCAGCAGCGTCTTGCCAAGTCCGGGGACGCCTTCGAGCAGCACATGGCCGCCAGCGATCAACGCGGTCAGCACGTCGTCGATCACGCTGTTCTGGCCGATCAAGGCCTTTTGCAATTCGCCGCGCAGCGCTTGCGCCAACTGGCTGGCACGCTGGCGTTGCTGGGCGGCGTGGGTGGCGCTGCCGGGCTCGATCTGTTCACTCATAGCGTGTTCCTCAAGGTTTGCAGGTGGGCCACCTGGCGACTGAAATCAGCGCTGCTCATGCGCTGTTTCGGCAGCGGGCTCAGGGCCTGGCTGATGGCGCGGGTCGGCTGTCGGGTCAGGCGCGACAGCACCAGCCATTGCTCAGCCACGTTCAACTGGTCGAAGCCGGGATAGCGGCGGCGAGCGCGGCGCAGCACGTCCTGTTGCAGGGCTTGCAACAGCGTGTGCTGACCGTTGTGGCGCAGGATGAAATCGGCACTGGCGCGCAAGTGTTCCTGCAACTGGCGACGGCCACTCGGGGCAGGTGCCTGCAGTGGCCCATGGCGCACAGCAACATGCCACAGGCCCAGACCGATCAGCGCCAGCAGGGCGACGATGGCGTGCGGGAAGTAACGCCAGAGCAAGGTCAGCAGACCATCGTGCGCCGTGCTGTAAATCAGCGTGACGTCGGTGTCGGCGCTCAGGTACCAGAGCAGCCAGGCATTGTCGTGCTTGGCGATGGCCGGGGTTTTCCACAGCTCGGCATCGGTGACGACCGTGATCGAGCCGACACCGTAGGGCAATTGCATCATGTGCGTGGCCCTGGCGCTGTTGGCCCAGGCCTGGGCGAGATTCTTCGGGTCGTCCAGATGGAACGCGGTGTCGAAACCGGCGTAGGCCGGCGCGTCCTCGTCTTCGAGGTAGAGTTTGGTCAGGCTCGGGTACGGGTCATCGGCCAGGTCCGCCGGCGGTTCCTTGAGATCCTTGCTCAGCGACTGGTGCAACTGCACCCGGTCCAGCAACAGGTCATCGCTCTGTTTGGCCTGCTTGTCCCACAACGCTTCGGCCACGAACACGATTCGCCCGCCGGCGCGAGCCCAGTTCAACACTTGATCAACCTGCCGTGGTGTCATCCGCGAACGCTCGCCAAACAACAGCAGGGTGTGCCGGCGCGGATCAATATCGGGCAGCACCGCCAGCGTTTCAGCATGGCTGACGTTGAGGCCGTGCTCGCGCAAAAACATTTCTGCCGCCAGATAAGGATTGGCTTGCGCCTGGGGCGACGGGCCGTGATCGATCACTTCCTGATAGGGCCGGGCCTTGACGTACAGATAAACGCTCAACGCGGCGAGCAGGGCGACGATCAGCCCGCCGAGCAGCCACGCGCTGCGCCGGCTCAAGCGTGCGCTCCATGGTCGAACAAGGCGCGCCAACCGTCACACAGTTCCTGTCGCAGATGGGCCGCCGGCATGCGGTGCCCATAGGCCATGTTCTGCCAGTGCAGCGTCAGGCTGCGACTGAACGCCAGCAGTTCAGGGTGCTGCAATTGCTCAACCCGCAGCAGTACCTGATGCTCGGTGTCGGCGGGTTTCAAGGTCAGGGCAAAATCGTGCAGCAGACGGCTGAGCAATCCGCGATAGAGCAGGCCCAGCGCGGCGCGCGGCTGGGTTTGCCAGAGTTGTTCGGCGCTGGCGGCGATGTCGTCGGGCAGGGATTGCGGGTTCAGGTCAAGGCCGAATGCTTGTTGTGGAGCAGGTGGCCGGACGCGGGCGGGCGGCTTCGGCCGACGGCTGACGAAGGTGCGCAGGAATTCGCGGTATCGCCAGATCAGCCAGCCGATAGCCGCGAGCAACGCGCCCCACAGCAGCACCTCGATCAAGACCGCCACAGCATTGAAGCGTTGACCGTCGAGCCAGCCGAGCAGGGTTTTCAGCCATTGTGGGGCCTCGCCGGGTTTGCCCTCCGCCGGGGCTGCCGGGTCGTCACCCAAGCGATAGCGCGTCACGCTTTCCTTGTTCTTGAACGGTGGTTGTTCGAGCAGCGCCTTGATGCTGTCGTGCGAAGCCTGACTGGTCAGCGGTTGATTCAGCAGGCGAGGTGCCTCCGGGGCGTTGGCCGGCGCATTCGCCCACGCCGGCGGCACTGTCGGCAACCATAGACAGACGGCCAACAGCAGGCCCAGAGCGCTGCCGTTCAGGCGTTGGCGCAAACGGCGGAACACCAGTTCGATGTCCCACGCCTCCAGTACAGTGCGTCGGTTCAGATACAGACTGAAACCGCAGGCGACATACATCGGTTCCCAGACCACCAGTACCAGCGCGTAGAAAGCGTTGGTCAGGTGCTCCAGCCAACGCCAGTGGTGATCGCTGTCGAGGATCAGCGATTGCCAGTCCCAGTCGGTTTCGATCTGCTGTGGCAGGAGCATGTAGAACAGCACCATCAGGCCGATCCACAGCGCGGTCTCCAGGTGCATGCCGATGATCGTCAGCCATTGCGCGGCGCCGGCATTGCGTTGCAGCAACACCTGCAAGCGTTGCTGACGCGCCGTGCCGTCGAGGCCTTCGAGTTGCACCACCGGCAGCAGGAAGCTGCGACTCAGGCTCAGGCGGCGCCAGGTCAGGCTGGCCAGCAGTTGTGGTTTCAACAGCCGTGGAAATTCGCGCAGGGCCTGTTTCAGCGTGGGCGTTTCGCCGAACAGGGCCTTGGACAGGATGTACAGCGGCAGGCGCTCGTACGCCGGTTTCAGCCACCAGAAAATCAATACCGCCAGCGACGGCGAATCCCACAGCAACAAGGTCAGCATGGCGAACAACGGCAAGGTGACGATGGCCCAACTGGTCATCAGCAGGCGTCGATGCTGCTGGCTCATGAGCACGCCCAGGTCCATGGCCTCCCAGCTGCTGCGCGGGCGGATCGCCACGGTGGCATCACTCAGGCGCATGGCGTGTCCTTCCGGCGAGCAGCAGATAAGCCGCGACGGCGATCCACAACGCAGCGCCGACCGCGTATTTGATCTGCGGTGTGACCCCGGTCTTCGACGACCAGTACGCTTCGATGAACGCCGCGATCAACAGGAACAGCATGACCCCGCACACCAGCAGCACACTTTTGCGCGCGGCCTCCACCAGCGCCTCGCCGCGCGTCAGGCGCCCGGGCGCAATCACGCTCCAGCCGAGTTTCAGCCCCGCCGCCCCCGCCAGGGCAATGGCCGTCAGCTCGAAAGCGCCGTGGCCGATCACGAACGACCAGAACGTCTGGCCAAATCCGATCTCGGTCAGGTGCCCGGCGACCGCACCGATGACCAGCCCGTTGTAGAACAGGAAAAATGCGCTGCCCACGCCCAGCAGCAAACCGCTGGCGAAGGTCTGGAAGGCGATGCCGATGTTGTTCATCACGTAATAACCGAACATCACCCAGTCCTCACTGGCCGCCCGTTCGGCCGAGCGCCCGAGGTGCCCGGCCACCGGGTCGTACATGGTCTGCATTTCGCGCACCTGTTCGGCGGGGATCAGGTTGTAGATCAGTTCGGGAAAGGCATGCACCAGCAAGGCGAAGCCGATCAGGCTGCCGAAAAACACCAGGCCAGCGGCCAGCACGAAGGGCCACTCGGCGCGCACCAGCCGGGGGAAGCCTGCGAGGATGAAACCGAGCAGGTTAGCGGCGAAGCGACTGCGGTGCCGATACAGCTGCTGGTGGCCGCGCAACACCAGTTGTTGCAGCGAGTCGATCAGAAAACTGCTGTAACCGCGCTCCTGCGCCAATGCCAGATGCTGGCAGAGGCGTCGATAAGCCTTGGGGAAACTGGCTGCCTGCGAGGTGTCCTTGCCATGTTCGAGGCGTTCGAGGGCGAGGGTGAAGCGCTCCCATTCGGCCTTGTGGCGAGCTTCGAAAAGACTCTGCTTCATGTCGGACCCAACAGGCCGCGGGCGATGCCATTGAGCTCGCTGACCGCTTTGGGCGTCGGGATGTGCAGCGGCTGGGCGAGCAGCGCGGCCAGCTCATTGACCCGCGCCGGCGACAGTTCGGCCTGGCGTTCGGCGAAGGCGAGCAGGGCCCGTTGTTCACTGAGGTTGAGCGGTACGGGCGAGCGGCGCGGCTGGACGTCGGGTAATTGCGGGCGAAGCAGGGCCGGTTCGCTGTAGACCACCAGAGTGCCGGCGGCGATGTCGCCCAGGCGTTTGAAGGTGGGATGTTGCAGGCAACTGATGGCGCCGAAGGCGTAACCGAACGGCAGCAGATCGACAGAACGCAGCAGGTTGCGCAGCAGCGACGCCGACCAGCCGACCGGTGTACCGTTGTCGTGGATCACTCGCAGGCCCATCCACTGCTTGCCTGGCGAACGGCCCTGACGCAGCACTTCGAACAGCACCATGTACCACCAGCTGACCGCAAACAGCAGCAACGAACCCAGGCCCATGCCGAGCTGGCCAAGAAACGCCAGCACCAGGAACAATCCGCCGAGGATGGCGCCGCGAATGCCCAGGTCGATGCCGAAGGCGAGGCTGCGCACCATCAGACCGGCCGGGCGCAAAGGCAGGTCGATGCCCTCCGGGGTTTCCACTGGATGGCGGGTATCGAGTGGCGGGTTCAGCGGTGCTTTCCGTGGCAGTGCTGTGTTCTCGAGCATGGGCTACCTGATGGGGCCGGATCGGGATACGAGGTTTGTCCGATGCTAGCAGCCTCTTGGGGGAAAACGACATAACTATGTATTGCACCGCGTGTGGCGCAGGCTGGCCGAATGACACGGCGCTGGCCGCAATGGCGGTTGAACGCCTAGACTTTGCCGATCTCAAGTTCAGGAACCGCCCGTGACTTCAATCTTCTGGTACGACTACGAAACCACCGGCATCAATCCGCGCAATGACCGCCCGCTGCAGGTCGCCGGGATTCGCACCGACCACGATCTCAATGAAATCGACGAACCGGTCAACCTCTACTGCCAGCCCAGTGAAGACATCCTGCCGCACCCGGCGGCGTGCGCCATTACCGGTATCACCCCGAGCCGTCTCGCCGAACAGGGTTTGAGCGAAGCCGATTTCATGACTCGGGTGCATGCGCAACTGGCGGCACCCGGTACTTGCGGTGCGGGTTACAACACCCTGCGTTTCGACGACGAGATGACCCGCTACAGCCTCTATCGCAATTTCTTCGACCCGTATGCCCGTGAATGGCAGGGCGGCAACAGTCGTTGGGACCTGATCGATGTGGTACGCGCCGCGTATGCGTTGCGCCCCGACGGTCTGGTCTGGCCGACCGATGACGCAGGCAAGGTCACCCTCAAGCTCGAACGCCTGACAGCCGCCAACAACATTGACCATGGGCATGCTCACGAAGCGCTCTCGGACGTGCGCGCCACCATCGCCCTGGCGCGGTTGATCCGCGAGAAACAGCCGAAGTTGTATGACTGGCTGTTTCAACTGCGCAGTAAACAGAAAGTCATGGATCAGATTCGCCTGTTGCAGCCGCTGGTGCACATCTCCGGACGCTTCTCGGCGGCGCGCCATTATGTCGGTGTGGTATTGCCATTGGCCTGGCATCCGCGCAATCGCAATGCCCTGATCGTCTGTGACCTGCACCTTGACCCGCAAGGTCTGCTCGATCTGGACGCCGAAACGCTGCGTCAGCGCCTGTACACCCGTCGCGATGATCTCGCCGAGGGGGAGTTTCCGGTGCCGCTCAAACTGATTCACATCAATCGCTGCCCGGTGGTGGCGCCGTTGTCGGTATTGCGTGCAGACGATCAGCAGCGCCTGGGCCTGGACATGGCGCTCTACCAGGCGCGTGCGCTGCGGCTAAGTGACGCACAACAAGTTTGGAAAGATAAAGTTACGGCAATTTATGCCAGCGAAGACTTCAGCCCGAATGAAGATCCGGAACAGCAGTTGTACGATGGATTTATCGGTGATCGTGATCGGCGTCTATGCGAGCAAGTGAGGACAGCGGATCCGGCGCAATTAGCGCAAGAGCAATGGCCGTTCGATGACGAACGTCTGCCGGAATTACTCTTTCGATATCGCGCACGCAACTTTCCCGATACGTTGAATTTTGCCGAGCAAGAGCGCTGGAGAATATTCTGCCAGCAGCGTTTGTCCGAGCCGCACATGGGCGCACCTAATACCCTGCAATCTTTCGCCGAGGCCGCGCAGCAATGGGCGCTTAATGCGACGCCGATACAGAATCAAGTGCTCAATGAGTGGCAGAATTATGTCCAGGCATTGCGCAAACGTTTGAATCTTTGAAATCGAACATAGTGTGCCCATGAAATACCGGGCATAAAAAAACGCCAGCGTAAGCTGGCGTTTTTCATGGGCCGCAGAATCAGTCTGCGACAGGCATTGCGGCTTAGCCCAGCAGGGTAGCCCAGCCTTCAACCACGTCACCGCCCCACTTGGCTTTCCACTCTTTCAGGGTCTTGTGGTTGCCACCTTTGGTTTCGATGACTTCGCCGTTGTGCGGGTTTTTGTATTGTTTAACTTTGCGTGCGCGCTTGGTGCCAGTAGTTTTGACTGCGACGCCACGGGTGCCTTTGGTTTTCGATTCCGGATCCAGCAGGGCGATGATGTCGCGCAGGGATTTGGAGTATTCGCCCATCAGGGTGCGCAGTTTACCTTCGAATTCCAGCTCGGCTTGCAATTTGTCGTCTTGCGACAGATTTTTCAAACGCGCTTGCAGCTCTTTGATAGCTTCTTCGGTGGCGCGATATTCGTTGATCAAGGACATGGTAACTACCTTATGCGGATGTGTTGAATGGCAGGGGACAGTGCCGCAATAATAGTCAGGCTGTTTCATCAAGTAAACATTTAAGCGTATTTTTTATTTGAATTAGTTACGTGAAATAACCGGTAAATTGAATGGTCATCTAAATAATGTGATGCAGTCATCACGATTATTCACAATTATCTGGCCGAACAGCTTCACCGGCGCATCATCGCTTCGTCGTACAGTGCGCTCAGGCGCCATGAACCGCGCCCTCTCCGGCAAGTGCTCATCATTACTGCAGATTTCGCGCACAGTCGCTAGAATGGCCGCCTTTGCGAAGTTCTGGAGTTTCCCCCTCATGCGCACCTTTCGGTTGGTGATTTCCTGCCCTGACCGCGTTGGCATCGTTGCCAAAGTCAGTAACTTTCTGGCATCCCACAACGGCTGGATCACCGAAGCGAGCCACCACTCGGATAATCAGAACGGCTGGTTTTTCATGCGTCACGAGATCCGTGCCGATTCGCTGCCGTTCGGTATTGAAGTGCTGCGCGAGAAGTTTGCGCCGATTGCCGAAGAGTTCTCGATGGACTGGCGCATTACTGACACCGAGCAGAAGAAACGCGTGGTGCTGATGGCCAGCCGCGAATCCCACTGCCTGGCCGACTTGCTGCACCGCTGGCACAGCGACGAGCTCGATTGCGAAATCTCCTGCGTGATTTCCAACCACAATGACCTGCGCAGCATGGTCGAGTGGCACGGCATTCCTTATTACCATGTCCCGGTCAATCCGCAGGACAAGGAGCCAGCGTTCGCCGAAGTCTCGCGTCTGGTCAAACAGCACGACGCCGAAGTGGTGGTGCTGGCGCGCTACATGCAGATCCTGCCGCCGGCGCTGTGCCGCGAATACGCGCACAAGGTGATCAACATTCATCACAGCTTCCTGCCGTCGTTCGTCGGTGCCAAGCCGTACCATCAGGCGTCGCTGCGCGGCGTGAAGCTGATCGGCGCGACTTGCCACTACGTGACCGAAGAGCTGGACGCCGGTCCGATCATCGAACAGGACGTGGTGCGCGTCAGCCACAGCGACAGCATCGAAGACATGGTGCGTTTCGGCCGTGACGTCGAGAAGATGGTGTTGGCCCGTGGCCTGCGTTATCACCTCGAAGACCGCGTGCTGGTGCACGGCAACAAGACCGTGGTGTTCTGATCGAACCCACGCGTACTTGAATAATGAAGGGCCTGGGCGTTCAATCGTCCCAGGCCCTTTTTTCGTTTCAGCCCTTGAGGAACTGCCGTGAGCGACCCACTGGACAAAGCCACTTCGAAAGCGCCGGCCACCCTGGGTGAGGGCTGTCTTAGCCGCTACGACCCGGATGACCTGAGCCCGGAAGACGGCACCGAGTTTCCCGGCGCCGCCGAGTTGTGGGAGCAACTCAAGGAGCAGGCGGACGAACCTGAGAAGCCTGCCTGATCTTCAGCAGCTTCTTGAGCAGCGGCCGCCCGAGCATCAACAGAAACACCGGGCCGCCCACCACCAGATAGAAATAGAACGTCACCACCCGCCAGATCAGAATCGCTGCCGCCGCGGTGGATTTACCGACCATCGGCGCCAGCAGCGCTGCCGAGGTCAGTTCCGCCGCCCCCGCGCCACCGGGCAACAAGCTCATTTGACCCGCCCCCAGCGACAGCATCTGCACCAGAAAACTCCAGGCCCACTGCAGGTCCGCGCCCAGCCCGCGCAAGGCCAGGTACAACACGCTGTAACGCAGCAGCCAGTGCATGCAGGTCAGGGCGAAAACCTTGATCAGCGTCTGCCACGGCAACTTGAGCGTGTCGATGAACGCATCGAGAAAATGCAGCAGCTTGCGTGCCCAGCGCCGGCGCGTGGCCGGTTGCACGTTGAGGCGGGCGAGCAGGCGTCCGCTCAGAAGAATCAGGCGACGGTGGTAGCGCGCCAGCAACACGCAACTGAACAACCCACCGAACAGTGACACGGCGCTGACCATCAGCAGCCACTCCAGACGATCGCTGAGGTGCTGAAACAAGGCGTAAATCAGGATGCCGCTCAAGGCACAGAGAAAGAACAGCAGATCGCTCAACTGATCCATGGCAAACACCGCACTGCCACGGGCCGGGCGCACACCGCAGCGCGCCAGCAAGGCCATGATCGTCAGCGGCCCGCCACTGCCGCCGGGAGTGGCGCAGTAGGCGAACTCCGCGGCCATCACCACACCGAGGCTTTTCAGCGGCGTGACCCGATCGCGCTGATCGCCCAGCAGCAGGCGCAAGCGCAGGGTGTTGATACCCCAGCAGAACAGAATCATGCCGAACATGATCAGCAGCCAGTGCAGCGGAAAGTTCTGCAACCGCGCGCCGATCTCGCCGCCGCCGAGCAGCACCGGGATCAGTACAGCGGCGAGCAGGCCGATCAACAACACAATGCCGCGACTCATGCAGCGCGCTCCATTCGCCCGCGGTGCTGGGTGAGCCAGTCGATTTTGCTCATGGGCGTGCGTCCTTCTGCCAGCAGCCGTTCAAGGGTTCGTAGCCAGTAATCACGCGCGAAGGCGTGGCGCATGTCTACCGGGTGCAAGCCTAGACGAATCACCGCGGCGTCGCGCCAGTGCTGTTGGCGCTGTTCGCTGACGATTTTTGACAAACCCCGGCGCCAGGCACTGCGCGCGCTCCAGACCAGACCCGGGGCGTTGATGGCGGTGAAATCCGGCAATTGATAAAGATGTTGCGGGTCGCTGGTGTAGCTCAATGGGGTTTCACGAAGGGCCTGGCGGGTGCCCTCACTCATCAGCCAGGCCGGGGCGACGAAGCCGTGCAACGGCCAGCCATTGCGCCGGAACAGTTCGATGCCATGGCGCAGGCGAGCCTGCGCCGCTTCCCGGGACAGCCGATAAAACTCACCCTCGTTGGTGTAGATTCGGCGCATGAACCAGTCACGGGGCGTGGTCGGGGCTGGCTCGCGGTCGTCATGGTAATAGCCGTGCAAGGCCAGTTCATCGCCACGGACAAGCCGCTCGCCGAGCATTCGGCAGAACGCGGGATGATCCTCAAGCGCATCGTGACCATGAAAATCCGGAACGACCAGCCAGGTCATCGGTACGCCACCCATTGCGTCGACCGCCTCGACAAATGGCCGATAATCCGCCCACGTCGACGGCGCCACGTCGTGCAGCACCAGCAACACTGCGCGGTCATTCAAGGAATCAGCCATTGGCCACTCTTTGCCGCGAGTGACCGAGCACCGCGTGGTAATGACCGAGCAGGCTGTCGACCACGCTGTCCCAGGAGTAACGTCGTTCGACATGTTGTCGCGCTTGTTGGCCGAGTTTCAGACAGCCGCGACTGAACAGCTCGCGCACCGCATTTGCCATGGCTTGCGGGTTGTTCGGTGCACAGAGCAAGCCGCAGTCTTCGGCGACGATTTCTTCAAACGCACCGGCCGCCACTGCGAGCACCGGAATCCCGCAGGCCATGGCTTCGAGGATCACCAGACCAAAGGTTTCCTGATCGCCGGCATGGATCAGGGCATCGGCGCTGGCCATTAATCGCGCCACGGTGGCGGCAGGGCAGAACCCGTCGATCACGCTGACATTGTCCGGAACCACGGCGGGCATCGATGAACCGACCAGCAACAGGTGATAGCGCGGGCCGAGGCGTTGCATGCATTTGAGCAGCACTGGCAGGTTTTTCTCTTTGGAGCCGCGTCCGGCAAAAATCAGCAGACGGGTGTCTTCGGCAATTCCCAGTTCGGCGCGCAAACCCTTGTCGCGGGCGCCAGGATGGAAAGTTTGCAGATCCACCCCCAGCGGCTGCACGAACACGTTGCGCACCCCCAGGCCCCGAAGTTTATTGGCCATCACCTGACTCGGCGCCAGCACCCGGTCGAAGTTGCCGTACAGTTTGCTGACGTAAGCCTCGACATTCGGCGTGAGCCAATGGCCCATGCGATTGCTCACCAGCAACGGCAGATCCGAGTGATAAAAGCCGATCACCGGCACATCCAGGTGACGCCGCGCGTCGAGCGCCGCCCAGGCAGTCAGGTACGGATCACCGACTTCGATCAGATCCGGTTGCAAGTCCTGCAGGACATTGCGCCACGGCGCAAGACGCACGGGGAAGCGATAACCTTTGCCAAAGGGCAGGGCAGGTGCGGGCACTGTGTAGACGCCATCGTGTTCACCGAAGTGCGCACCGGGGATCAGCAGGCTGTGGCGAATGCCCGTTTTAACGCCCAGTCGGCGGTGCTTGGCGTCCAGGTAAGTGCGTACGCCGCCGCTGGCCGGGGCGTAGAACATGGTGATATCGGCGATGTGCACAATGATGAGCCCTCCGCTGTGCTGCTCTCCCTTGGTTGACCTTTATCCAGAATAGATGTTCGGTCGGGAATACGCGGAGGGGGTTTTTGCGAGGTGTTGTGGTGTTTGACAGGATGCCTTCGCGAGCAAGCTCGCTCCCACAGGGATCTGCAAACGACACAGATACAATGTGGGAGCGAGCCTGCTCGCGAAGAGGCCAGTGGCAGCGCCCTAGATGCGGAAACTGCCGACCAATTGCTGCAGCCGCGAAGCCTGCTGCTCCAGATCCGAACAGGCGCGCAAGGTCGCCTGCAGGTTTTCGACGCCTTCCTGGTTCAATGTGTTGATCTCGGTGATGTCGACGTTGATCGACTCGACCACCGCTGTCTGCTCTTCGGTCGCGGTGGCCACCGACTGGTTCATCCCGTCGATCTCGCCGATGCGCTGGGTCACGCTGTTCAGGCGTTCGCCGGCAAGGTTGGCGATTTCCACGCTGTCCTGGCTGTGGCGCTGGCTGTCGCTCATGGTGCTCACCGATTCACGGGCGCCGACCTGCAGCTCTTCAATCATGGTCTGCACTTGCTGCGCCGATTCCTGGGTGCGGTGCGCCAGGTTGCGCACTTCGTCGGCGACCACGGCAAAACCACGTCCGGCCTCACCGGCACGCGCGGCTTCGATGGCGGCGTTGAGCGCCAGCAGGTTGGTTTGCTGGGAGATGCTGGTGATCACTTCCAGAATCTGCCCGATGTTCACGGTTTTGCTGTTCAGCGACTCGATGTTGGTGCTGGAGGCGCTGAGCATGCTCGACAGTTGATTCATCGCCTTGATGCTGCGATCCACCACTTGCTGGCCGTCTTCGGCGAGGCCGCGGGCGTCGCTGGCCTGGTTCGAGGCTTGTGCGGCATTGCGCGCGATTTCCTGGGCGGCAGCGCCCAGTTGATTGATCGCGGCGGCGACGCTGCTGGTGCGCGAGGCTTGCTGGTCGGAGTTGTACATCGACGAGTTGGACGCGGCGACCACGCGCAGCGCGACCTCGTTGACCTGGCCGGTGGCCGATGACACTTCGCGGATCGAGCCGTGGATGCGCTCGACGAAGCGGTTGAATGCGGTACCCAGCACGCCGAATTCATCGTTGTTGACGATAGTCAGGCGCTTGGTCAGGTCACCCTCGCCATCGGCGATGTCTTCCATGGCGCGGGTCATGACGTGCAGCGGCTGAATCAGCAGGCGAATCAGCATGCCCAGCAGCGCAATGATGATCACCACCGCAATCACGGTGGCAATCACCGCCGAGGTGCGGAACTCGCTGAGCATCGAGAAGGCTTTGTCCTTGTCCACCGACAGACCGATGTACCAGTTCACCGATGGCAGGCCTTTGATCGGGGTGAAGCTGACGATGCGCGTCTTGCCGTCGACCGTGATTTCACTGAAGTCGCTGCTGATGCGCGGGGTGTCCTGCGGATAGGCTTCTTTCAGTGACTTCATCACCAGCGCCTTGTCCGGGTGCACGAGGATCTTGCCGTCGGCGCTGACCAGGAACGCATAGCCCATGCCGGAGAAGTCCCGGGCGGTGAGCGTGTCGACCAGGGTTTGCAGGCTCAGGTCGCCGCCGACCACGCCAACGCTCTGACCGGCTTTTTTCGAGGCGGTGGCGATGGAGATGATCAACTGGCCGGTGGCGGCGTCGATGTACGGTTCGGTCAGGGTCGAGGCGCTGCTGCTCTCGGCACCTTTGTACCAAGGGCGCACCCGTGGATCGAAGCCGTCCGGCATCTTTACGTCCGGGCGGATGGTGAAGTGACCGGTGGCATCGCCCAGGTAAGTGGCCATGAACGTCGAGGTCAGGGATTTCTGCTCCAGCAGGCTCGCGACGTTGGCCGGTTCCGGGTTGATGGCGATGTTCTGGGCCGCGTTCTCGACCAGCAGAATGCGTCCGTTGAGCCAGGTCTGGATGTTATCGGCGGTGACTTCGCCCATCTCGTTGAGATAGTTGTTCAGGTCATCGCGGATCGCGTTGCGTTGCAGCCAGTCGTTGTACAGCGTGAACGAGGCGAAAGCGGCGATGACGATGAGGGCGGCGGCAAGCAAAATTTTATGGCTGAAGCGCAGGTTTTTGTTCATGGCTTGGGGTTCCGCTAAGGTCTTAATGTCCTGGGCGTGCTTTTATAAAGACGCGCAATATGGGCAAGGGTGAAAAAAACTGATATTTCCGGCTCTCCTTAGGGAAATGTCCGACCGACTTTTCAGTCAGGTTCTCGCCCTTAGCTATCGGCCACAGCGGATTAAAGATTAACCATAGGTGACAAAATGCCTGACACATCGCAACTCGTTATCGGCGCCGATCTGGCGGGGCAACCGATTGCTCAGGCCATGCGCCTGGCCAACCGCCACGGGCTGATCGCCGGTGCGACCGGGACCGGCAAGACCGTGACTTTGCAACGTCTCGCCGAAGCGTTCAGCGACGCCGGGGTCGCGGTGTTCGCCGCCGACATCAAGGGCGACCTGTGCGGCCTGGGCGCTGCCGGCAATCCGCAGGGCAAGGTCGCCGAGCGCATCGCCGGGATGCCCTGGCTCGACCACAAGCCGCAGGCTTATCCGGTGACGCTGTGGGACATTCACGGCGAATCCGGTCATCCGTTGCGCACTACCTTGAGTGAAATGGGCCCGCTGCTGATCGGCAGCCTGCTGGAACTGACCGACAGTCAGCAGGCGGCGCTGTACGCGGCTTTCAAAGTGGCGGACCGCGAAGGTCTGTTGTTGCTGGACCTGAAAGACCTCAAGGCGCTGCTCAACCACCTCAAGGACAACCCGCAGTTGCTGGGCGAAGATGCCGCGCTGATGACCACCGGTTCCAGTCAGGCGCTGTTGCGCCGGCTGGCGACTCTGGAGCAGCAGGGCGCTGAAGCCTTGTTCGGCGAGCCAGCATTGCAACTCGAAGACATTCTGCAACCGGCGGCGGACGGCCGTGGGCGCATTCATTTGCTCGATGCCAGCCGTCTGGTACACGAGGCGCCGAAGGTCTACGCGACGTTCCTGCTGTGGTTGCTGGCCGAGCTGTTCGAGCAGTTGCCGGAGCGCGGCGACGCCGACAAACCGCTGCTTGCGCTGTTCTTCGATGAAGCGCATTTGTTGTTCGGCGATACGCCAAAGGCGTTGCAGGAACGTCTGGAACAGGTGGTGCGGCTGATCCGCTCGAAAGGGGTCGGCGTGTATTTCGTCACCCAGTCGCCGGGGGATTTGCCGGATAACGTGCTGGCGCAGCTTGGCCTGCGCATCCAGCACGGTTTGCGCGCGTTTACCGCCAAGGAACAGAAATCCCTGCGCGCGGTGGCCGATGGTTTCCGGCCTAATCCGGCGTTCGATACGTTGTCGGTATTGACGGAGCTGGGCATCGGCGAAGCGCTGGTCGGGACGCTGCAGGAAAAGGGCACGCCGGAAATGGTCCAGCGGGTGCTGGTGGCGCCGCCGCAGTCGCGGATCGGGCCGCTGAGCGAGACCGAACGCACGATGCTGATCGCCGGGTCGCCGTTCAAGGGACGTTATGACAAGCCGATCGATCGTGAATCGGCGTATGAAATCCTGATGGGCCGCAAGGATCTGGCGCCGGAGGCAGAAATGCCGACCGGTAAGGCCGCGCCTGAAGAACCGAGCCTGGCCGATCGTGCCGGGGAGTTTCTGGGGACGGCGGCGGGGCAGGCGCTGAAGTCAGCGATGCGCCAAGCGGCGAACAATCTCGGCAAACAACTGGTAAGAGGGCTGATGGGCTCGTTGCTCGGCGGCAGCAAACGCCGCTAAAAGCAAAGATCGCAGCCTTCGGCAGCTCCTGCAGGGGAACGCATTCTCAATGTAGGAACTGCCGCAGGCTGCGATCTTTTGCTTTTGCTTCAGGTCTTGTCTTTGGCGTGCGCCGCCAGACGCTCAAGCGCTGCACGCAGGCCAGGATCGCTGATCCCGTCGGCCGTCGACTGAATGGTCTGCGCCGCATCTGTGGACAGATCCATTGAGTGTCCGCCTGGCCGATGCTGGACCAGCGGCGGTTGCACGCGGAACAGGATGCGCGTCAGGTTGGCGAACTCTTCGAACAGCTGCAGTTGGCGTTGCAGGCGTTTTTGCTGGTAACGCAGGCGCGTCGCCCAGTGCCCGTCGGTCACCACCAGCGTCAATTGGCCTTCACGCCACTTGGCCACATGGCAATGCGTGCGGGCGGCCGGTTGCAGCTGGCTTTCAAGCAGACGTTGCAGATGAGCGAGGCGTTGGGCATGGCCGAGAATGGCTTTGAGCGGCTTGGCTTCGCGTAGCAGAGCGGCGGGCGCTCTGGCTGTGAGAGGGCGAAATGCCATGATCGAACACCTGAAGTTACAGACGCGCCATGGTAGCAGAAAGCGACGGAACCACTCGCCCATTGCTTTTGTCCCTGCTTTACCCATTAAATCAACAACTAACTTCTTGCCTTGATGGGTTGAAGTTGAGCAAAACGCCCTTATTTTAAGTGAGCCCCGTCAAAGCGCAGTGCCAGCATCGTGGAATATCGCCACTTTCCTCACCACCGTTTCCGGGTAGAATGCTCGTTCGCATGCGGCCATGAGGGCTGCACGGGCGACTCACGGGGCCGCCCTCCATCCCTTTAGTGTGGAAGATCCTGCCGATATGTTTGCGCCTTTGTTAAAGAAACTTTTTGGAAGCAAGAACGAGCGTGAAGTCAAACGCATGCTCAAGACGGTGCAGCTCGTCAATGCCTTCGAAGAGCAAATGGTGGCCCTTTCGGACGATCAATTGCGTGCCAAGACCAACGAGTTCAAGGCCCGTATCGCCAAAGGGGAATCCCTCGACAAGCTGTTGCCTGAAGCCTTCGCGGTCGCCCGTGAAGCCGGCAAGCGCGTCATGGGCATGCGCCACTTCGACGTCCAGTTGATCGGCGGCATGACCTTGCATGAAGGCATGATTGCCGAGATGCGTACCGGCGAGGGTAAAACCCTCGTGGCCACCCTGGGCGTTTACCTCAACGCGCTGTCCGGCAAGGGCGTGCACGTTGTGACCGTGAACGACTACCTGGCCCGCCGCGACGCCAACTGGATGCGTCCGCTGTATGAATTCCTCGGCCTGACCGTCGGCGTCGTGACGCCGTTCCAGCCGCCGGAAGAGAAGCGCGCCGCCTACGCTGCCGACATCACCTACGGCACCAACAACGAATTCGGTTTCGACTACCTGCGCGACAACATGGCGTTCAGCATGGAAGAGAAATTCCAGCGCGAACTCAATTTTGCCGTGATCGACGAAGTCGACTCCATCCTCATCGACGAAGCCCGTACCCCGCTGATCATTTCCGGTCAGGCCGAGGACAGTTCCAAGCTGTACATGGAGATCAACAAACTGATCCCGCAGCTGGAACTGCACGTCGAAGAAGTCGAAGGCCAGGTCACCAAGGCCGGCCACTACACCATCGACGAGAAGACCCGTCAGGTCGAACTCAACGAAGCCGGTCACCAGTACATCGAAGAAATGCTCACCGGCGTCGGCCTGCTGGCCGAAGGCGAGAGCCTGTACTCGGCGCATAACCTGGGCCTGCTGACCCACGTTTATTCGGGTCTGCGTGCGCACAAACTGTTCCACCGCAACGTCGAATACATTGTGCAGGACGGTCAGGTCGTACTGGTCGACGAACACACCGGTCGTACCATGCCGGGTCGTCGTCTGTCCGAAGGCCTGCACCAGGCCATCGAAGCCAAGGAAGGTCTGAACATCCAGGCCGAGAGCCAGACCCTGGCCTCGACCACGTTCCAGAACTACTTCCGTCTGTACACCAAGCTGTCCGGCATGACCGGTACCGCTGACACCGAAGCGTTCGAATTCCACCAGATCTACGGCCTGCAGGTCATGGTCATTCCGCCGAACAAGCCGTTGGCGCGTAAAGACTACAACGACCTGGTGTTCCTGACCGCCGAAGAGAAATACGCGGCGATCATCAACGACATCAAGGAAGGCATGGCCCAGGGCCGTCCGATCCTGGTGGGTACCGCGACCATCGAAACCTCCGAGCACGTGTCCAGCCTGCTCAACAAGGAAGGTATCGAACACAAGGTACTGAACGCCAAGTTCCACGAAAAAGAAGCCGAGATCATCGCACAAGCCGGTCGTCCGGGCGCCCTGACCATCGCCACCAACATGGCCGGTCGTGGTACCGACATCCTGCTGGGCGGCAACTGGGAAGTGGAAGTCGCGGCGCTGGAAAACCCGAGCCCCGAGCAGATCGCCCAGATCAAGGCCGACTGGCAGAAGCGTCACCAGCAAGTGCTGGAGTCCGGCGGTCTGCAGGTGATCGCCTCCGAGCGTCACGAATCCCGTCGTATCGACAACCAGCTGCGTGGCCGTGCCGGCCGTCAGGGCGATGCCGGTTCCAGCCGCTTCTACCTGTCGCTGGAAGACAGCCTGATGCGCATCTTCGCCTCTGACCGGGTGAAGAACTTCATGAAAGCCCTGGGCATGCAGCCGGGCGAAGCGATCGAACACCGCATGGTGACCAACGCGATCGAGAAGGCGCAGCGCAAGGTGGAAGGTCGCAACTTCGACATCCGTAAACAACTGCTCGAGTTCGACGACGTCAACAACGAACAGCGTAAAGTGATCTATCACATGCGTAACACGTTGCTGGCCGCCGACAACATCGGTGAAACCATCGCCGATTTCCGTCAGGACGTGCTCAACGCCACCGTCAGCGCGCACATTCCGCCGCAATCGCTGCCCGAGCAGTGGGACGTGGCCGGTCTGGAAGCGTCGATTGCCAGCGACTTCGGGGTGAAATTGCCGATCCAGCAATGGCTCGACGAAGACGATCACCTGTACGAAGAGACCCTGCGCGAGAAGCTGATGGTCGAGCTGATGGCGGCGTACAACGAGAAAGAAGATCAGGCCGGTGCCGAAGCACTGCGCTCGTTCGAGAAACAAATCGTTCTGCGCGTGCTGGACGATCTGTGGAAAGACCACCTGTCGACCATGGATCACCTGCGTCACGGCATTCACCTGCGTGGCTACGCCCAGAAGAACCCGAAGCAGGAATACAAGCGCGAGTCGTTCACGCTGTTCTCCGAGCTGCTGGATTCGATCAAGCGCGACTCGATCCGTGTGCTGTCGCACGTTCAGGTACGCCGCGAAGATCCGGAAGCCGAAGAGCAACGCCTGCGTGAGGAAGCCGAAGCACTGGCCGCGCGCATGCAGTTCGAACACGCCGAGGCCCCGGGTCTGGAGCAGCCGGAAGTGTTGGGTGAAGAGGTCGATGTAGCCCTTGCCACCGCGCCGGTGCGCAACGAGCAGAAGCTGGGCCGCAACGAACTGTGCTACTGCGGTTCGGGCAAGAAATTCAAGCATTGCCACGGGCAGATCCAGTAAACCCCGTTTCAATCGCTGAAATACCCGCGCCGCGACCGGCTCCTGCCGTCGCGGCGTTTTGCCATTTACACCACCGCCATCCCTGTGAGCGGTGCTGACATCATTGAGTAAGGAGCGCATTCATGGCTGTTGGTCTTGGTCCTTTGCCAACGTTGCACCCGGTTGCCGGTTTTGAACTCGGTATCGCCTCGGCCGGCATCAAGCGCCCCGGGCGCAAGGATGTGGTAGTGATGCGCTGTGCCGAAGGTTCGACCGTGGCCGGTGTGTTCACGTTGAACGCCTTTTGCGCCGCGCCGGTGATCCTGGCGAAAAAGCGTGTGCAGAACGCCGTGCGTTACCTGCTGACCAACACCGGTAACGCCAACGCCGGTACCGGTGAGCCGGGTCTGGCGGCTGCCGAGCGCACCACCGCCAAACTGGCCGAGCTGACCGGTGTCGATGCCAGCCAGATCCTGCCGTATTCCACCGGTGTAATCGGTGAGCCGCTGCCGGTCGAGAAGATCGAAGGCGCGCTGCAAGCGGCGCTGGATGATCTGTCGGAAAACAACTGGGAAGCGGCCGCCACCGGCATCATGACCACCGATACCCTGCCCAAGGGCGCCAGTCGCCAGTTCCAGCATGACGGCGTGACCATCACCGTTACCGGCATCAGCAAAGGCGCCGGCATGATTCGCCCGAACATGGCGACCATGCTCGGCTACATCGCTACCGACGCCAAAGTCTCCCGCGACGTGCTGCACAACCTGATGCTGGACGGTGCAAACAAGTCGTTCAACCGCATCACCATCGACGGCGACACCTCGACCAACGACTGCTGCATGCTGATTGCCACCGGCAAGGCTGCCCTGCCGGAAATCACCCGCGCCGAAGGCGAGCTGTTCGCCAAGCTGAAACAGGCGGTATTCGAAGTGTGCATGGACGTGGCCCAGGCCATCGTGCGTGACGGCGAAGGCGCGACCAAATTCGTCACCGTTGAAGTCAACGGTGGCGGCAATCATCAGGAATGCCTGGACGTCGGTTACACCGTGGCCCACTCGCCGTTGATCAAGACCGCGCTGTTTGCTTCCGACCCGAACTGGGGCCGTATTCTGGCCGCTGTCGGCCGTGCCGGCGTGCCGAACCTGGATGTGAGCAAGATCGACGTGTTCCTCGGCGACGTGTGCATCGCCAGCCGTGGCGCCCGTGCCGAGACCTACACTGAAGCACAGGGCTCGGCGGTGATGCAGCAGGAAGAGATCACCATCCGTATCGAGCTGGGTCGCGGCGATTGCAGCGAAACCATCTGGACCACCGACCTGTCGCATGAGTATGTGAAGATCAACGCCGAGTACCGCACCTGATCCAAAGGGTGAGGGTGGGCTGCCGGCCTCTTCGCGGGCAAGCCCGCTCCCACAGGGTTCTGTGGTGTACACGAGATTTGTGCACGACCGAAACTACTGTGGGAGCGGGCTTGCCCGCGAAAGCGTCGGTCCAGTCACTACAAGTCTTGAAGCTTTCCACTGACGAAAAGGCGCCACACCATGTCCCTGCACCTGATCATCGGCGACAAACTGCTGTCCTCCTGGTCCTTGCGCGCCGCCCTGGCGCTGGAACTGACCGGCGCCCCTTACAGCGAAGAACTGATCAAGCTCGGCAGGCCCGACACCCGCGAGCGGCTGCTCAAGCATTCGCCGACCGCCAAGGTGCCGTTGCTGCAAACCTCTCGCGGCACCATCGCCGACTCTCTGGCGATTGCCGAATACCTGGCCGAACAGTTCCCGGCCGAACAGCTCTGGCCGAGCGATCTATTCGCTCGCGCGCAGGCCCGCTCTGCGTGTGCGCAGATGCACAGTGGCTTTTTCGCCATGCGCAATCACATGCCGTTCAACCTGAGCCACGATGCTCCGCTCAACCCGGTACCGCCGGAAGTGAAGATCGATATCGAGCGCATGCTCGCGTTGTGGGCTGAATGCCGCGCCGCCGCCACGGAGCCCGGGCCGTATCTGTTTGGCCGGGTGAGCCTGGCTGACGCGTTCTTCGCGCCGATTGCCGTGCGTCTGCGAACTTACCAGGTGCCGTTACCAGCGGTTGATCAAGCCTATGTTGAAACCGTCTACCAATGGCCCGCCTTCAAGGCGTGGCAAATGGCTGGACTGGAGGAGTTGAATCCGTGAAACGCGTACACGTCGCCGCTGCCGTCATTCGTGACGACAGTGGCAAAATCCTCATCGCCCGCCGTGCCGATATCCAGCATCAGGGAGGTCTGTGGGAGTTTCCCGGTGGCAAGGTCGAGGCCGATGAATCCGTCGAAAGCGCCCTGGCGCGCGAGCTGCACGAAGAGCTGGGCATTGTTGTCGGCGCTGCTCGTCCGCTGATCAAGGTCCGCCATGATTACCCCGACAAGCAGGTGTTGCTGGATGTCTGGGAAGTGTCGCAGTTCAGCGGCGAACCGCACGGTGCCGAAGGTCAGCCACTGGCCTGGGTCAGCGCCAAGGATCTGCTGAACTACGAGTTCCCGGCCGCCAACCAGCCGATTGTCGCTGCTGCGCGTTTGCCCGGCGAATACTTGATCACCCCGGAAGATCTGGAAGCCCCGGCCTTGCTGCGCGGCATCCAGAAGGCAATTGCCGACGGGATCAAACTGATTCAACTGCGCGCACCGAACGGCTATGACCCCAAGTATCGAGACCTGGCGGTGGATGCGGTCGGCCTGTGTGCTGGCAAGGCGCAGTTGATGATCAAGGGGCCGTTCGAATGGCTTGGCGATTTCCCGGCCGCCGGCTGGCACATCACCGCCGCGCAACTGCGCAAATATGCCGAAGCGGGGCGACCATTGCCGGCGGAGCGCTGGCTCGCGGCTTCGTGCCATAACGCTGAAGAGCTGGCGCTGGCCGAACAGATGGGCGTGGACTTCGTCACCCTGTCGCCGGTACAGCCGACCCTGACCCATCCGGATGCGCAGCCGTTGGGTTGGGAGCAGGCGTCGACGTTGATCGAGGGCTTCAGCAAGCCGGTGTTCTTGCTCGGTGGCGTTGGCCCGGCGGAGCGCGAGAAGGCTTGGGGTGTTGGCGCTCAAGGTGTAGCGGGGATTCGCGCATTCTGGCCGGAAGCTTGATTATGTGCTGAGGCCACTGGCCTCATCGCTGGCAAGCCAGCTCCCACAGGTATTGGATGCACCGCAAATGCGGAGAACGACACAAAACCTTGTGGGAGCTGGCTTGCCAGCGATGGCGGCCGATCAAACACTACGTTCCTGAAGGCTTCGCCGCCGGCTGCCACAGAATCTCCGCAATCCCCTGCCGCCGTGCAACCAACCTTGCGGCCACAAACAGCAAATCCGACAACCGATTGATGTACGCCAACCCCACCCCGGCCAATGGCTCGATCGCATTCAAATGCTGACAACGCCGCTCGGCACTGCGCGCCAGACTGCGGCACACATGGGCCTGGGCGATCAGCGTTGAGCCACCGGGCAGTATGAAATTCTCCAGTGGCCCCAGTTCCTCGTTCCACACATCGATTGCCGCTTCCAGGCGTTCGATTTCCGCCGCGTTCAGCGCCTGATATTCCGGCATCGCCAGTTCACCGCCCAGATCGAACAAACGATGCTGGCAGGGGGCGAGCACGTCGATCAGTTCATCCAAGCCCGGAAACGCTTCACGCTCGGCGATCAGCCCGGCCAGCAGCACACCGACCTGACTGTTCAGTGTGTCGACTTCGCCAATGGCTTCGATGCGCGGGTGATCCTTGGGCACGCGGCGGCCATCGCCCAGGCCGGTTTCGCCTGTGTCGCCGGTGCGGGTGTAGATCTTCGACAAGCGAAAGCCCATGAGTTACCTCGTTGATTGATTGGTTTCGGCGGCGATGGCTGCCGGTTGTGTCAGCGGCAGGCGCAGGGTGAAACAGGTGCCCTGGCCGGGCGCCGATTGCACTTCCATCTGGCCTTTATGGTTGTTGGTAATGATGAAGTACGACACCGACAGCCCCAGTCCCGTGCCCTGGCCGATTTCCTTGGTGGTGAAAAAGGGCTCGAAGGTGCGTTTGCGCACGCTCTCGCTCATGCCGATGCCGTTGTCCTCGACCTGAATCTCGGCCCATGGCGGATTGAGTCGGGTGCGCAGAATGATCCGTCCCGGCTCGCTGTCATCGTCGCGCTGATGAATGGCTTGCGCAGCGTTTTTCAGCAGGTTGAGCAGCACCTGCTCCAGTTCGTTGGCGGTGCCTGGCACCGGGCCGAGCGCCGGATCGAACTGGCGGATGATCGCCTGACCCTTGAAGTCGAAACCGATCGCCAGATCGAAGTCGTTGCCGGCAATTTCCACTGCTTGATCGATTAGCGCGGGCAAATCGCACGGGGCCATTTGCCGGGTGCTGCGCCGGCTGAAACTGAGCATGTGGGTGACGATTTTTGCTGCGCGGGCGCCGGCCTGCTGGATGCCGTCGAGCAACTTCGGCACTTCACGGCTTTGCAGGTAGCGGTTGACCGTGTCCAGCTCGATGCCGAGCTGTTCGGCGGTTTCGAGGTTCTTCGGCAGATCTGCCGACAGCCGCCGGCGAATGTTCTGCACGTTGTGCAGGATCGCACCGAGCGGGTTGTTGATCTCGTGGGCCATGCCGGCGGCGAGGCCACCGACCGAGAGCATCTTTTCCGATTGCACCATCATTTCTTCCAGCGACAGGCGCTGGGTGATGTCGTCGATGCGGATCACCACACCGCGCCCGGCACCGCCCATCAGCGGGTAGAAGGTCAGGGCGTAATGCTTGGGTTCGTCGTCCTTGAACCAAGTCACCCGCTCGATCTTCGCCACCGTGTGTTCTTCCACGGTCTGCTTGAGTTGCGGCAGAAACGGCTTGAGCGGTTCGAAGGCGAGGAAGATCGGCTGGTTCAACGCTTCATCCAGGCGCGTGCCGGAGAGGGCGCTGGCTTCCTGGTTCCACTGGGTCACGTAGAGCTGCTCGTCGAGGGCGATCAGCGCCGAGGGCATGGAGTCGATGATGCTGTTGAGGTAGTTCTGGAAACCGGTGAGCTTCTTCTCGATCTTGCTGCGAACCTGGACTTCCAGTTCCAGCTTGCGGTTGGTGTGGCGGGTTTCTTCGGCCAGGCCCTGAGCCTGATCGTAGGCGGCCTGCGAGTCATCGCGGGCGCGCTTGAGTTGCTGCTCGCGAGCTTCGATGCGCGAGAGCATGGTGTTGAATGCCTCGGCGAGGCTGCCGATTTCGTCATGATTACCGCGCGAGGCGCGCAGGGCGTAGTTCTCTTCACGGGTGACCTGACGCGACAGCTCTTCAAGTTCATGGATCGGGCGGGTGATCAGGCGTTTGATCTGCCGCGCGATCACCAGCCAAAGCAGCACACTGAAAATCAGAATGCCGAGGCTGGCAGTCAGAGTGCCGGTGTAAAACGCCATCGGCAGTTCACTGCTGGCCACCAGCAGCAGATGACCCGGTGCAGTGCCCGGGCGAGGCAGGGTGATCAACTGGTTGCTGCGAAACTCGGTGAGTTGCCAGGCTTCGATGTGCCGATAGCGTTCCGGCAGATTGAGTTTGTCGCCACGCTGCACCTGGGCGAGTCGGTCACCCTTGCCGTCGTACAACGCCGCCGCACGCAGCGGCGAATAGCTGTCGAGTTCCTTGAGCAGGCGTTCGGCGCTTTGTGGCGACTCCAGGGCTTGTGCGACCAGGCTCGGGTTGGAGATCAGCCGGCCAATGGTCTGCAGCGCCTGTGGCGCCATGCTTTCCTGGGAGATGTAATAGGCGGCGCTGATAAAGGTCAGGTTGGCGACCAGCAGAACGGTGGTCAACAACACCAGCAGGGCGGCCAGCAGTTTCTGGCCGACCGGCAGGTTTTCAAGGCGCTGGCGCAATGGCATCAGGTTTATCGCAGCAGAGGAACAAGTGGGCAGCGTAGCCGCTGCTCAGTCGCTGGGCAATCCAAGGCTGCGCAGATGCTCGACCAGACGCTGCTGCAATTGCGTGAGGTGCGGCAGGTTCAGTTGATGACGGGCGGCGACTTTGCAGGCGTGGCCCAGCAGGTAGGTGATTTCGGTGCGGCGCTGGTTCGCCACGTCCTGATACATCGACGAGTAGTTGGCCGCCGTGGCGTGGATCACCCGTTCGACTTCCTGTTGCAGATCGAGCGCGGCTGCCGGTTGACCGCAACGCTCCAGCAACTCGGCCAGTTCCGCGCACAGCGTGGCGACTTCGCATTGATGCTGCTCCAGTCCGCCGTTACGGCAATCGTGAAGCACGGTCAGTGGATTGATCGCGCAATTGAGCGCCAGTTTGCGCCACAGCCGGGTGAGGATGTCGGTGCTCCATTCATGGGGGATGTTCGCCGCTTGCAGGTCGTCCAGCCAGATCGGCGCCACCGGATGACCGGCATCGCCCAGCCAGGTGAAACCGTGGCCGGCAAACACCACGCGCCAGTCGCCGTCGCGGAACGCGCCTTCGGTGCTGGAGGCGCTGATGCAGCGTGCCTGCGGAACCACCGCTGCGACCGCGTCCTGACTGCCGAGGCCGTTCTGCAGCAGGATCAGCTCGGCATCTGCGCTCAGGCGCGGGGCGAGGCGGGCGACCGCGCTTTCGGCGTCATAGGCTTTGCAGGCGACCAGCAGGCGACGGATCGGCTCCGGGTCATCCGCCGTTTGCGCGGGGACGGTATAGGTGGTGGCTGCGCCATGCTCGACCAGGGTCAGCCCGCCGGCCGCCTGATAGCTGCGCAAACGCTCGGCATCACGCACGATCAGCCGCACCGGCAGACCCGCGCGGGCCAGACGCGTGGCCCAGAGGGTGCCGAGGCTGCCGGCGCCGAGAACGTGCCAGGGGATGGACATCAGTATTTCACTCGGTAAGGTACTGGCATGCAAGGCTCGCCGTATTGGTGGGAAAAGACCCGTTATAATGAGCCGGATTTTAACCGCAAGCCAAGCGCGCTCCCTCCTGATCGAGCGCGCCTTTTTATTGGAGAGACTACATGCCGTCGTTCGACGTGGTATCCGAACTGGACAAACACGAGCTGACCAACGCGGTCGAGAACGCCGTGAAGGAACTCGATCGTCGCTATGACCTGAAAGGCAAAGGCAGCTTCGAGTTCAAGGAAAAGGACCTGACCGTCAACCTCACCGCTGAAGCCGGGTTCCAGCTGGAAGCGATGATCGAGATCCTGAAGCTGGCCCTGACCAAGCGCAAGATTGATGTGCAGTGCCTTGAAGTCAAAGACGCTTACGCCTCGGGCAAGCTGATGAAGCAGGACGCGATCCTCAAGGAAGGCATCGACAAGGAGCTGGCGAAGAAAATCGTCGCGCACATCAAGGATGCCAAGCTCAAGGTGCAGGCCGCCATTCAGGGCGAACAGGTGCGTGTGACCGGCAAGAAACGCGATGACCTGCAGGAAGCCATCGCGGCCCTGCGCGCCAAGGAATTCGGCATGCCGCTGCAGTTCAACAACTTCCGCGACTAAGCGTCCCCATGCGGAACCTCTCGGCGTTTTCAGCGTCCGAGGCCCCAACAACGGCAGAAACGATTGAGCCTCAATGGACTCGGTCTTTCTGCCGCTGATTTTTTACAGCCCGGGTAGCCGGACATCAGGAGATGGAAGATGGATTTGAATGCTGAGGTAGACAACCTGGTCAAGGCGTCCCAGGCGTGGATTCCGATGATCATGGAATACGGCAGCCGTGTGTTGCTGGCGGTGATTACCCTGGCCATTGGCTGGTGGTTGATCAACAAGGTCACGCAAAAGCTCGGCGGTCTGCTTGCGCTGCGTAATGCCGACCTGGCGCTGCAAGGCTTTATCAGCAGCCTGGCGAACATCATCCTCAAGGTGCTGCTGATCGTCAGCGTCGCCTCGATGATCGGCGTGGAAACCACCTCGTTCGTGGCCGCGATCGGTGCTGCCGGCCTGGCCATCGGTCTGGCGTTGCAGGGCAGCCTGGCGAACTTCGCTGGCGGCGTGCTGATTCTGCTGTTCCGTCCGTTCCGTATCGGCGACTGGATCGAAGCGCAAGGCGTGGCGGGTACTGTCGACAGCATCCAGATTTTCCACACCGTGCTGCGTACCGGTGACAACAAGACCATCATCGTCCCGAACGGCAATCTGTCGAACGGCATCATCACCAACACCAACCGTCAGCCAACCCGCAAGGTGGTGTTCGACGTGGGTGTGGATTACGAAGCGGATCTGCAGAAAGCCCGTCAGGTACTGCTGGATCTGGCCAAGGATGAGCGCGTATTGCAGGACCCTGCGCCACAAGCGGTCATTTCGACGCTGGGTGACAGTTCGATCACTGTTTCCCTGCGTGTATGGGTTAAAACTGCGGACTATTGGGACGTGATGTTCATGTTTAACGAACAGTCGCGTGATCGTTTGAAGACGGCCGGTATTGATATTCCGTTTCCACAGCGGGTGATTCGTGTGGTTCAGGAAACAGCTACACAATGATAGGTTGCTAATTAAATGCCTGACTTGTTGGTCAGGCATTTATGACAAGTGACAGGCAATAAAAAAGGCCCATCCGAAGATGGGCCTTTTTTTATGCTTCCAAACTAACCACTGACAATTACAGGATGTTCAGCGGGTATTCGGTGATCAGGCGGAACTCTTTAACGTCGCCTTCGCCTTCGTCAGCGTTAGCAGTGTGCCAGGCTTGACGAATACGGAAGGACAGGTCTTTTGCCGGGCCGCTTTGAACAACGTACTTGGCTTCAAAGTTGGTTTCGTGGTGCTTGCCATCTTTGCCGTACACGTTGACGTAGGAACCGCCAGCCGGTGCGTTGGTACCGTCGATGTTCCAGCCGTTCACGTAACGAGCCATGAAGCTCAGGCCTGGAACGCCGTACTCGGCCATTTTCAGATCGTAACGGATCTGGGCGGATTTCTCGCCAGGGCCGTTGAAGTCAGAGTACTGGATGGAGTTGGCGAGGAAGATCGAGTCGCCACCACGGTTGGATGGGCCGTGGCCACCGACACCGATGTAGTCGAACGGAGTGTCGCCGTTAACTTTCTGGAAAGCCAGAGTGACGGTGTGGGCTTTCAGGAACGAATAGGCGGCTGCCAGGGAGAACGCGGTGTTGCTGATCTCGCCCGCTTCGGCACGACCGGTATCGGTGGTGCGGTAGATGTTGCCGTCCAGGTTCACCGACTGATCGCCACCCAGCGGGATGGTGTAGTTCAGGTTGGCGTAGTACTGGTTCCAGATGTCTTCCAGCTTGGCGCCATACAGAGAGGCGGAGAGGTTGTCAGTGATGCCGTACTTGCCGCCGAAGTAGTCGATCGAGTCAGCCTTGACGTTGGCGTAAGTGGCCCACAGCTCGCCGTCGCGGGCGTTCTTGTCCTGGCTGGTCGCCGAGTAGAAGTGACCGGCTTCGAGGTCGAGGTCTTTGACTTCGCTGCTCTGCAGCTGGAAGCCGCTGGCAGTTTGCGGGATGAGGCGGGAACCACCGACAGCGAACACTGGCGCAGTGCTTGGCTGTTGGTCACCGATTTTCAGCTCGGTTTTGGAGACGCGGAACTTGATGGCAGCGCCGGCCTTGCCTTGGCTGTCATTGACGTCGCGAGAGCCATTGTTTGGATTGACGAAGTCGCTACGACTCATGTTGCCCGAACCGGAGGTACCGTCACCGCCGTCCAGTTTGATAGCCAGATAACCGAAAGCGTCAATGCCTACGCCGACAGTACCCTGGGTGTAACCAGAGGTGAAATTACCCAGAAAACCTTGTGTCCAGTCTTTCTGGTCAGCGCCGCCGTTCTTGTTGTCGCGGTTGAAGTAGTAGTTCTTCAACGTTTCGGTGAGTTTTGCGTCTTCAACGAAACCTTTGGCTTCTGCCTGGTCACTAACAAACGGGGCGGCCGTAGCCAACTGAGTGCTGGCTGCTGCTGCAACTGCCAGTGCGATTGTGCTCCACTTCATCACGCGCATCGTGATTTGCTCCTTTGGTTTTAGAAGAGTACTGCCGTCCCACCTGTTTTATTATCTGGGCGGCTCTTTCTTTTTGTGTCGGCGCAAACTTATATCACGCCGACAATGTTGGCGATACTTGCTCATACAACCTTTCATGATCTTTACGACGACGTCGCAAACAGCTGGGTTGATGTCGCAAATTCACGTTACCCATGCAGCCGGGCTGACAACTTTATCGCTGTTTCTGGGCCTTTTTGCATCGGTAAAAAAGAGTCCCTGGCAAAACACTTGAATCTCCATTGGGGCAACCCTGCCACCGTATTTGTTTGGTCTCAAGCTGCCACTTCCCGTGGTGCGCTTATAGGCCATGTGTGTCTTAATGCAACAAGCGTGCACAAAGTGCAGGGTTGCCACGTTTATTTTTCTGCACACCCGCCTTTCGCTGTAAAAACCGCATAAAAACGGGGGTTCAAGCCCTTTTGTATCAGGGGCTTGACGCATACCTTTGCATCGTGTTGTCAGGTTCGCGTGGGGCCATGACAACCAAAAACGTTACCGGTTCACCCCGTCAGTGAGTATTTGGCGGATGCCCGACGCACTGAGCGTAGACGCACTGTGCGGTTTTGGTGCAAAAAATTTACAGGCTGTACCGGATTCATACAGCTTGTGACGAGCCTGGTGTCGAATGGACCTGCCCATTTCGGGTGTTTGCCCGTGTCCGGGCACCGTCCTGGCGCTGTAATGGTGCGCAGTCTCTGCAAATGTCCTTTGTCTGGGCTGTGATGGCCATGGCGGCACGGCGCTCGTGAAGCCTGATGGATTCGCAGGTATGCTGCCTGCCTGTCGCTTGGTGTGTCGCCTGTCTTTCACGGCCGCTAAGCTTGAATTATGTCGATCAGCCGGGAGTGCACGCAGTGTTTGCTTTAGATTCACGACTTCAACAGGACACCCTGACCATCGGTGACTTCCCGCTCTGCCGGCTGCTGCTGTCCAACGATGCCAATTACCCGTGGTTCATCCTGGTGCCACGTCGCGACGATATCAGCGAGTTGTTTCAGTTGGATGTCGCCGATCAGCAGCAGTTGTGGCAGGAGACTACGGCGCTGGCCGAGCTGCTGAAGGGTCTGTTCGACGCCGACAAGTTGAACGTTGCGACGCTGGGCAACGTTGTCAGCCAGTTGCACATGCATGTGATCGTGCGCAAGCGGGATGACGCGGCATGGCCGGCGCCGGTCTGGGGTAAACACCCGGCAAGACCCTACAGCGCCGAAGAGGTTGCGGGCATTCGTGAACGGCTGCGTCTGGTGCTGACCGAAGACTTCACGTTTCTGGAGGGTTGAACCATGAACCTTGAAGAACGCGTTACCGATCTGGAAAGCCGCCTGGTTTTTCAGGATGACACCATTCAGACATTGAACGATGAGCTGGTGGCGCAGCAGCGCGTGATCGAACGCCTGCAACTGCAGATGGCGGCTTTGATCAAGCGTCAGGAAGAGATGGTTGGGCAGTTCGACTCTTTCGAGGAAGAAGCGCCACCGCCGCATTACTGATGCCAACACATTTGTGCAGGCGTAAAAAAACCGCGAGCAGCGTGGCTGCTCGCGGTTTTTTGTTGCCTCGAATCAGCGACGCGGCAGGGCGGCGATCACGTCCTCGGCTTGCAGGCCTTTGTCCCGGTTCATCACCGAGAACTCCACGCGTTGGCCTTCAACCAGGACGCGGTGGCCTTCGCCACGGATTGCACGAAAGTGCACGAAAATATCATCGCCGGAATCCCGGGAGATGAAGCCGAAGCCTTTGGAGGTGTTGAACCACTTGACGGTACCGGTATCGCGGTTGCTCATGTCATAGGTAGTCGGTGCGGCGGCCGGTGAAGACTTGTAGAAGCTGATGGCCAGATGCAGGATCACGGCAACCAGGGCGATTACCAGACTGAACAACACGGCCGGTTGACCGGCGATGACAGGCATCGGTGCAATCAGGGTCAGGGTTTGCAGGACGACAGTCAGCACGAGAAGAGCGCTGACCAGATTTTGCAAATGTTGGCGCGGGCCTTTGTTCCAGTAAGGAATCACTGGAGCGATGACCAGGTTCAGCAGGCCGAAAAAGGCCAGGTAAAGTGCATCGGGTTGTTGCAGGTAAGGAACGGCTTCGGCTTTCAAGCTGGGTATGAACGACAGCAGCAAGGCCGCTGCGCCCATTAGCAGGTGGACGATTTTCAACATTTTGATTGGCTCACGTTATGACGGCTCACAAGGAAGAGCTGAAGGCGCACGGTTCGCTTCGGAAACAATAAAGAGGCGTTGGACACGTGCCCGGCATCAGCCTATGCGCGAGGCCCCGAAAAATGGGGCATGGCGACACACTGCCTATTTAACAGCAAAGCCTGCAGCGACTCAAATCACCCCGGCCAGCGGCACCTGCCCGGTCGATTTGTCGCACGGCGAGCGAAAATTGCCGGCTGCGAGGTCGCGGCTGCCTTGCTAGAGTGGGTCTGCACCTGTTGGATGAATTCAATCGCCTTAGGGGGTAAACATGGCAATCGATATCGGTATCAGTGAAGAAGACCGCAAGTCCATCGTCGAGGGGCTGTCGCGGTTGTTGTCGGACACCTATGTGCTGTATCTGAAAACCCATAACTTCCATTGGAACGTCACGGGTCCCATGTTCAGGACCCTGCATCTGATGTTCGAAGAACAATACAACGAGCTGGCGCTGGCGGTGGATCTGATCGCCGAGCGTATCCGGGCCCTGGGTTTTCCGGCGCCGGGTGCCTACGCGACTTACGCGCGACTCTCCTCCATTAAAGAGGAAGTCGGGGTGCCAAGCGCCGAGGACATGATCAAGCAGTTGGTCGAGGGCCAAGAGGCCGTGACTCGCACCGCTCGCGGGATCTTCCCGCTGCTGGACAAGGTCAGTGACGAGCCGACAGCCGACTTGCTGACCCAGCGCATGCAGGTGCATGAGAAGACCGCATGGATGCTGCGCGCGTTGCTTGAGACCTGACAAGCCTTTGCGCGGATGTCCGGGGGGATGTCCGCGTGCTGTTTCAAATCTTACTGAACATGTCGGCTTATCCTACGTTGCTGGGCAACTAGTCATCTGGCGCTGACTTTGCGTCTGCGTTTTTATGAAGGCACAGGATGTTGTCTTTATTACAAGCAGCGATGGCAAAGGAGTGTCAGCGATATGGTAGGTGGAGACAGGCGATGCGAGCATGTCGGTTCGCAACGGGAAATGAAGGTCGATCCGTTTGTCGGCGATTTTGATTTTGAGTTGATCCGGCCGCTGGCAAGGTCAGTGCGTTTGAACGGGTTTGCCACTTGCTTGAGGCTCGAGCAGGTTTACTGGAACATTCTTGGTGACATGGCCGGGCACAACGGCTGTTCGGTCAGCACGCTGCTGTCACATGTGGACCGTGAAGTGCACCTGCGCCACGGCGGGGTCAAAAACTTCAGCGGTCTGGTGCGGGTGGTGTGTGTGATGAATGGTCTGCGGGATACCCCGGCGGCCGTCATGCCCGGAACGACCAATACTTGAAATGACGTGGCGGGCTGTGCAGTCTTACGGCTGCACAGCCCGCATTTAATGGATATAATCCCGCTCTTTCGCCGCAAAGCCCTGCGCGCGGTGGCAATCTGATCGCCGAGACACCCCCATGCCGATGTACGATTACCAATGTGCTTCCTGTGGTCATCAGTTGGAAGCCATTCAAAAGATCAGCGAGGCACCGCTGGTCGACTGCCCTGCCTGTCAGGCGCCAGAGCTCAAAAAACAGCTGTCCATGCCGGGTTTCCGCCTCAGCGGCAGCGGTTGGTACGAGACCGATTTCAAGACCGGAGCCAAGAAGAATCTGGCCGGTGGCGACAAATCTGACTAGGGTTCAGGCCCAGGTCGAACGACACGCGTGAGATTCCGCAGTGCTTGAGTGCGACGGGATCTCCACCGAATTTCGAATTACGAGAAGCGAAACCACTACCATGATGCGCAGCCATTATTGCGGCCAACTGAACGAAAGCCTGGAAGGCCAGGAAATTACCCTTTGCGGATGGGTTCACCGTCGTCGCGACCACGGCGGGGTGATTTTCCTCGATATCCGTGATCGTGATGGTCTGGCGCAGGTGGTGTTCGATCCGGATCGCGCCGAAAGCTTCGCCGCCGCCGATCGCGTGCGCAGCGAGTACGTGGTGAAGATCACCGGCAAGGTACGTCTGCGTCCGGCCGGGGCAACCAACGCCAACATGGCGTCGGGCATGATCGAAGTGCTGGGCTACGAGCTGGAAGTGCTGAACGAAGCGGAAACCCCGCCGTTCCCGCTCAACGAATACTCCGACGTCGGCGAAGAAACCCGTCTGCGCTACCGCTTCCTCGATCTGCGTCGTCCGGAAATGGCCGAGAAGCTGCGTCTGCGTTCGCGTATGACCACCAGCATCCGTCGCTTCCTCGACGAGAACGGCTTCCTCGACGTGGAGACGCCGATCCTGACCCGCGCGACCCCGGAAGGTGCTCGCGACTACCTGGTGCCGAGCCGTACCCACGCCGGTTCCTTCTTCGCCTTGCCGCAATCGCCTCAGTTGTTCAAGCAACTGCTGATGGTTGCCGGTTTCGACCGTTACTACCAGATCGCCAAGTGCTTCCGCGACGAAGACCTGCGTGCCGACCGTCAGCCTGAGTTCACTCAGATCGACATCGAGACCAGCTTCCTCGACGAAAAAGACATCATGGGCCTGACCGAAGGCATGATCCGCAACCTGTTCAAGGAAGTGCTGGATCTGGAATTCGGCGAATTCCCGCACATGACCTTCGAAGAAGCCATGCGTCGTTACGGTTCCGACAAGCCGGACCTGCGTAACCCGCTGGAGCTGGTCGACGTTGCCGATCAGCTCAAGGAAGTCGAATTCAAGGTCTTCAGCGGCCCGGCCAACGATCCGAAATGCCGTATCGCTGCACTGCGTGTTCCAGGCGGGGCGAGCATGCCGCGCAAGCAGATCGACGACTACACCAAGTTCGTCGGCATCTACGGTGCCAAGGGCCTGGCGTACATCAAGGTCAACGAGCGCGCTGCCGGTGTTGACGGTCTGCAATCGCCGATCGTGAAAAACATCCCTGAAGCCAACCTGAACGTGATCCTTGATCGCGTTGGTGCAGTTGACGGCGACATCGTGTTCTTCGGCGCCGACAAGGCCAAGATCGTCAGCGAAGCCCTGGGCGCGCTGCGTATCAAGCTGGGCCACGACCTCGACCTGTTGACCTGCAAGTGGGCGCCAATGTGGGTCGTCGACTTCCCGATGTTCGAAGAAAACGACGACGGCAGCTTCTCGGCGCTGCACCACCCGTTCACCGCGCCTAAGTGCTCGCCTGAAGAGCTGGAAGCCAATCCGGCTGGCGCTCTGTCCCGTGCCTACGACATGGTACTGAACGGTACCGAGCTGGGTGGCGGTTCGATCCGTATCCACCGCAAGGAAATGCAGCAAGCGGTGTTCCGCCTGCTGGGCATCAACGAAGCGGAACAGGAAGAGAAGTTCGGCTTCCTCCTCGACGCGCTGAAGTACGGTGCGCCGCCGCACGGTGGTCTGGCCTTCGGTCTGGACCGTCTGGTAATGCTGATGACCGGCGCCCAGTCGATCCGTGAAGTGATCGCCTTCCCGAAAACCCAGAGTGCTGCGGACGTCATGACGCAAGCGCCGGGTGTGGTGGATGCCAAGGCACTGCGCGAGCTGCACATTCGTTTGCGCGAAACGCCAAAGGCTGAGTAAGACGGGCCTGAAGGCGCATCTTCGGATGCGCCTTTTTTCTTTGTATAGAGAGCAGGTCGAGATTTTTTGTTGGCTGGCCGCTGCGTGAGCAGGGCGGGCAACGTTTCAAGAGAATTCGGAGCGAGTTATGGCAGGTCATTCCAAGTGGGCGAACATCAAGCACCGCAAAGAACGTCAGGATGCCAAGAGAGGCAAGATCTTCACCAAGTGGATCCGTGAACTGACCGTTGCGGCCCGTCAGGGCGGCGGCGATCCGGGATCCAACCCGCGTCTGCGTCTGGCTCTGGACAAGGCCCTCGGCGCGAACATGAGCCGCGACATCATCGACCGCGCCGTGGCGCGTGGCGCCGGTGCGACCGAAGCGGACAACGTTGAAGAGCTGACCTATGAAGGTTACGGCCCGGGTGGCGTGGCGGTGATGGTCGAATGCATGACCGACAACCGCAACCGCACCGCTGCAGCGGTTCGCCATGCATTCAGCAAATGCGGCGGCAACCTCGGCACCGACGGGTCGGTCGCGTACCTGTTTGAGCGCAAGGGTCAGATCAGCTTCGCCCCGGGCGTCGATGAAGACGCCTTGACCGAAGCGGCGCTGGAAGCCGATGCCGACGACGTGGTCAGCCATGAAGACGGCTCGATCGACGTGTTTACCTCGTTCACCAGCTTTTACGCGGTGCGTAACGCGCTGGAAGCGGCCGGGTTCAAGGGCGACGACGCGGAAATCGTCATGCAGCCGACCACCAGCGCCGAACTGGATCTGGAAGGCGCGGAGAAGGTGCTCAAGCTGATCGACATGCTTGAGGATCTGGATGACGTGCAGAACGTCTATTCCAACGCGGACATTCCGGAAGACGTGGCGGCTCAGCTCGGTTAACGCAAAATAGAAAGGTCGCAGTTTTTGATGGCTCTACAATTCACGTAGGAGCTGCCGAAGGCTGCGATCTTTCTGCTTTTAAAAGACCAAAAGATCGCAGCCTTCGGCAGCTCCTGGATGTACCCTCAGCTTTCGCATCAATTTCTGCAGGCGTTATGACATTAATTCTGGGTATCGACCCCGGCTCGCGCATCACCGGTTACGGGATTGTTCGCGATACCGGACGTGGCGGCTGCATCTATGTGGCCTCGGGCTGCATCCGTACCGGCGCCGGCGAGCTGCATGAGCGGCTGCAGATCGTTTATCGCGGCGTGCGTGAAATCATTCAGACCTATGGCCCGGTGACCATGGGCATCGAAAAAGTGTTCATGGCGAAAAACGCCGATTCCGCCCTCAAACTCGGGCAGGCTCGCGGCGCCGCCATTGTGGCCGGCGCCGAGGAGAGCCTGGAGATTGCCGAGTACACCGCTACCCAGGTCAAGCAAGCCGTGGTCGGCACCGGCGCCGCCAATAAAGAACAGGTGCAGATGATGGTCATGCACATGCTCAAGCTGACCAGCAAGCCGCAGATCGATGCCTCGGATGCCCTGGCCATTGCGATTTGTCACGCGCATACCCGTTCCAGCCTGCTGCCGCATGGTTTGGGAACCGCACGCAGTCGTGGCGGGCGCCTGCGTCTCTGATAGCATCAGCAATCATTTTTGCGGAATGCGGATTTCGCGCCTGGGTCGTCGGCCCGATTCCCGCCTTCCATCTGTCGCCAGCCCACGGCTGGCCAACGCTCAAGGATCTGAAACGTGATTGGACGCTTGCGCGGCACCCTGGCTGAGAAACAGCCGCCGCACCTGATTCTGGATGTAAACGGCCTCGGGTATGAGCTGGAAGTGCCCATGACCACCCTTTATCGTCTGCCGTCGGTCGGTGAACCGCTGACGCTGCACACCCATTTGGTCGTACGCGAAGACGCGCAGTTACTCTATGGTTTCGCCGGCAAGCGTGAGCGAGACTTTTTTCGTGAGTTGATCCGTCTCAATGGTGTCGGGCCGAAACTGGCCCTGGCCCTGATGTCGAGTCTGGAAGTCGATGAGCTGATCCGCTGCGTGCAATCGCAGGATACCTCGGCGTTGACCAAGGTCCCGGGAGTCGGCAAGAAAACCGCTGAGCGCCTGCTCGTCGAACTCAAGGATCGCTTCAAGGCCTGGGAAACCTCGCCGGCCATGTTCGCTCTGGTGCCGAACCAGCCGGACGGCCCGGCGCCGGTCAACACTGCCGAGAACGATGCCGTCAGTGCGCTGATTTCCCTGGGCTACAAGCCGCAGGAAGCGAGCAAGGCGATTACCGCCATCAAGGACAAGAATTTGAGCAGTGAAGACCTGATCCGCCGCGCCCTGAAGGGAATGATTTAAGTGATTGAAGCTGATCGTCTGATCGCCGCCGCGCACAGTCCGCGCGAGCGCGAAGAAGTCCAGGATCGGGCCATCCGCCCGGTCAGTCTGGCCGACTATATTGGCCAGCCGACCGTGCGCGAGCAGATGGAACTGTTCATCCAGGCGGCGCGTGGCCGTAGTGAATCCCTCGACCACACGCTGATTTTCGGCCCGCCGGGGCTGGGCAAAACCACGCTGGCCAACATCATCGCCGAGGAAATGGGCGTGTCGATCAAGAGCACGTCTGGCCCGGTACTTGAGCGTCCGGGCGATCTGGCGGCTCTGCTGACCAATCTTGAACCACACGACGTGTTGTTCATCGATGAAATCCATCGTCTGTCGCCCATCGTTGAAGAAGTGCTGTACCCGGCGATGGAAGACTTCCAGCTCGACATCATGATCGGCGAAGGGCCGGCGGCACGCTCGATCAAGCTTGATCTGCCACCGTTCACTCTCGTGGGCGCCACAACCCGTGCCGGCATGCTGACCAATCCGTTGCGTGACCGCTTCGGTATCGTCCAGCGTCTTGAGTTCTACAGCACGGCGGATCTGGCGACGATTGTCAGTCGTTCGGCGTCTATTCTCGGACTGCCGCTGGATCCGGAAGGCTCTTTTGAAATTGCTCGTCGTGCCCGCGGTACGCCGCGGATCGCCAACCGTCTGCTGCGGCGGGTACGCGATTTTGCCGAAGTGCGGGCCAAGGGCCACATCACCAAGTCGGTGGCCGATCTGGCGTTGAACCTGCTGGACGTCGACGAACACGGTTTCGATCACCAGGACCGGCGCTTGCTGCTGACCATGATCGAGAAGTTCGATGGCGGTCCGGTGGGCATCGACAGTCTGGCGGCGGCGATCAGTGAAGAGCGCCACACCATCGAGGACGTGCTGGAGCCGTACCTGATTCAACAGGGCTACATCATGCGTACGCCACGGGGCAGGGTGGTGACACGGCATGCGTACCTGCATTTCGGTTTAAACATTCCGTCACGAATGGGCGAGATGCCCGTGGCAGACGAGTTTCTCGATGCCGTGGACGATTGATACACATTTTTTGGCGATTTATTCAGCGTTTGTACTGTCACAGGACGGTACTTTTGCGGTAAAGCCTTAAACACTGAAAAAACAGTTGCCTGGCCGGATTGGCAACCCGAGGAGTAAGCACTAGAGTATGCGCGCGCAAAACGGGCTTGGGCCGTTCGCACATCGTTGTCGCGTTTATTACGAGGACACCGATGCGGGCGGCATCGTGTATTACGTTAATTACCTCAAGTTTATGGAACGGGCTCGAACCGAGCGGCTCCGGACGCTGGGCTTTGCCCAGTCGGAACTGGCCGGAGAGGACCTGTTGTTTGTCGTGCATTCCAGCGAAGCGCGCTACCACGCGCCGGCGCGACTGGACGACGAACTGCTGGTAAGCGCTGATGTAATCGAATTGAACCGTGCCAGCCTGCGCTTCAAACAGCAGGTCAGGCGGGCCACGGATAATGTGCTGCTCTGTGAAGGGCAGTTTCTGGTGGCCTGCGTGCGCACCGACAGTTTGAAACCCCGGGCCATGCCCGAATCCTTGCGTACGGCCTTTGCCGACGCGGGCGGCACGGGTACACACTCAAAGCAGGAGATAAAGCGTGGAAGCTAACGTCGTCGACCATTCCTCCATGTGGAGCCTGGTCAGCAATGCCAGCATCGTGGTGCAGTTGGTAATGTTGACCCTGGTGGCCGCATCGGTGACCTCATGGATCATGATCTTTCAGCGCAGCAATCTGCTGCGCGCCGGTCGACGCGCCCTGGAGAGCTTTGAAGAGCGCTTCTGGTCGGGTATCGACCTGTCCAAGCTGTACCGTCAGGCCGGCAGCAACCCGGATCCGGATTCGGGTGTGGAGCAGATCTTCCGTGCCGGCTTCAAGGAATTCTCCCGTCTGCGTCAGCAGCCAGGCGTCGATCCGGAAGCGGTGATGGAAGGCGTGGCCCGTGCCATGCGTGTTGCCATCTCCCGCGAGGAAGAGAAGCTGGAGCAGAGCCTGCCGTTTCTCGCCACCGTGGGTTCGGTCAGCCCGTACATCGGTCTGTTCGGTACCGTGTGGGGCATCATGAACTCCTTCCGTGGTCTGGCCAGTGCCCAGCAGGCGACCCTGGCCACCGTGGCCCCGGGTATTGCCGAAGCCCTGATCGCCACCGCGATCGGCCTGTTCGCCGCGATCCCGGCCGTTATCGCTTACAACCGTTTCTCTGCCCGCAGCGAAACCTTGCTGAGCCGCTACTACACCTTCGCCGATGAATTCCAGGCGATCCTGCACCGCAAAGTGCACACCAGCGAAGAATAAGCAGGTATTTCCCGATGGCTTTAATCGCTCGAGCCCGAAACAAGCGCAAGCCGGTCGCCGAGATGAACGTGGTGCCATACATCGACGTGATGCTGGTGCTGCTGGTTATCTTCATGGTGACCGCGCCGATGCTCAATCAGGGCGTGAAAGTGGATCTGCCCAAGGTTTCCAGCGAAGCCTTGCCGCAGGACAACAACACTCAGGTGCTGACCATTTCGATCAAGGCTGACAAGACCTACTACTGGAACCTTGGCAGCGAAGTCGATACTGAAAAGCAGCAGGACAGGGCAATGACGTTGCCACAGATGACTGACGCAGTGACCAAGATCATCCGCGCCGGCACCGAAGGCGGCAAGCGTACCCAGGTCTTTATCCGTGGCGACAAGTCGGTCGACTACGGTGCCGTCATGGGTGCCATGGGCGGGTTGCAGAAAGCCGGGGTCGGTAATGTTGGTTTGATTACCGAGGCCCCCTGATGCAGCAACAGCGAGAGCCGTCCGCCTCGGAAAGCTACTTCTGGCCCAGTGTTCTGGCGATTGTCCTGCACGTGCTGGTGTTCGGCATGCTGTTCGTCAGTTTCGCCTTCACACCCGAGTTGCCGCCGGCCAAGCCGATTGTCCAGGCGACCCTGTACCAGCTGAAATCGAAAAGTCAGGCAACCACCCAGACCAATCAGAAGATTGCGGGTGAGGCGAAGAAATCCGCCGCGCGCCAGACCGAAGTCGAGCAGATGGAGCAGAAAAAGGTCGAGCAGGAAGCGGTGAAGGCTGCGGAACAAAAGAAAGAAGAAGCGGCTCAAAAGGCCGAGGAAGCCAAGAAGGCCGACGAGGCGAAGAAAGCGGACGAGGCGAAAAAGGCTGATGAAGCCAAGAAAGCCGACGATGCGAAAAAAGCCGAGGCCAAGAAGGCAGAAGAGAAACAATTGGCTGATATAGCCAAGAAGAAAGCCGAAGAAGAAGCCAAGAAGGCGGCTGAAGAAGAGGCCAAGAAAGCGGCCGCTGAAGAAGCCAAGAAGAAGATCGTCGAAGACGCGAAGAAGAAAGCCGCCGAAGACGCCAAGAAAAAAGCTGAAGCTGAAGAGGCGAAGAAGAAAGTCGCCGACGAAGCGAAGAAGAAAGCTGCTGCCGATGCTGCGAAGAAAAAATCGCAGGAAGCGGCACGTAAATCCGCCGAAGAGAAAAAGGCTCAGGCCCTGGCAGATTTGCTTTCCGATACGCCACAGCGTCAGCAGGCCTTGGCCGATGAGCAGGGTGATGAAGTCGCGGGCAGTTTCGATGACCTGATTCGTGCACGGGCAGCGGAAGGCTGGGCGCGTCCTCCTTCGGCACGCAAAGGCATGACGGTCGTGCTGCAAATCGGCATGTTGCCGGACGGTACGGTGACTTCGGTCAGCGTGGCCAAATCCAGTGGCGACGGTCCGTTCGATGCTTCGGCAGTCGCGGCAGTGAAGAATATTGGACGTTTGACGGAAATGCAGGGAATGAAGCCGAGCGATTTCGCTCCGTATCGTTCATTCAAGATGACATTCACACCTGAGGATCTAGCCTTGTGAGAAACCTTCTTCGAGGAATGCTGGTCGTGATCTGCTGCATGGCAGGGATCGCGATGGCTGATGAAAAGAACATTCTGGTCACCAGCGGCAGCGATCGGGCCACCCCGATTGCCGTCGTACCGTTCGGCATGCAGGGCGGTGCCGTGTTGCCGGACGACATGGCTGAAATCATTGGTAACGATTTGCGGAACTCGGGCTACTACTCGCCGATTCCAAAGCAAAACATGATCAGCCAGCCAAGCCAGCCGAGCGAAATCATCTTCCGTGACTGGAAGGCGGTGGGCGCTCAATACATGATGGTCGGCAGCATTGCGCCAGCGGGCGGTCGTCTGCAGGTGCAGTGGGCACTGTTCAACGTGGCCACCGAGCAGAAAGTGGCTGACGGCAGTGTTTCCGGTACCACCGAGCAACTGCGTGACATGGCGCACTTCATCTCGGACCAGTCGTTCGAAAAACTCACCGGTATCAAAGGTGCGTTTTCGACCCGTCTGCTGTACGTGACAGCCGAGCGTTTCTCCGAGAAGAACACTCGCTACACCCTGCAGCGTTCGGACTACGACGGTGCCCGTGCCGTGACTCTGCTGCAATCGCGCGAGCCGATCCTGTCGCCGCGTTTCGCACCGGATGGCAAGCGCATCGCCTACGTGTCGTTCGAGCAGAAGCGTCCGCGGATCTTCATGCAGAACATCGACACCGGTCGCCGTGAGCAGATCACCAATTTCGAAGGCCTGAACGGCGCGCCAGCCTGGTCGCCGGATGGCAATCGCCTGGCGTTCGTACTGTCGAAAGATGGCAACCCGGACATCTATGTGATGAACCTGGGTTCGCGTCAGATCACTCGTGTGACGGCAGGCCCTGGCATCAACACCGAACCGTACTGGGGCAAGGATGGTTCGACCATCTACTTCACCTCGGACCGTGGCGGCAAGCCGCAGATCTACAAAACCAGCGCCAGCGGCGGTGGTGCCGAGCGTGTAACCTTCATTGGCAACTACAACGCCAACCCGAAGCTTTCGGCTGATGAAAAGACGCTGGTGATGATCCATCGCCAGGACGGTTTCACCAATTTCAAGGTGGCGGCCCAGGATTTGCAGCGAGGCAGTGTAAAGATCCTCACTGATAGCACTCTGGACGAGTCACCCACTGTTGCGCCCAACGGCACCATGGTAATCTACGCCACCCGCCAGCAGGGCCGGGGAGTCTTGATGCTCGTGTCCATTAATGGACGCGTGAGGCTCCCGCTTCCTACCGCACAAGGCGAAGTCAGAGAACCGTCCTGGTCCCCTTACCTGAACTGACGCGGCGCTTTACGTTTTACTTAACACACTGGGGTTCATTAGGAGTTTCACGATGGAAATGCTGAAGTTTGGTAAATTTGCTGCGCTGGCTCTGGCCATGGCTGTAGCTGTAGGTTGCTCGTCCAAAGGCGGCGACAACGCCGGTGAAGGCGCTGTTGATCCAAACGCTGGTTACGGCGCAAACACTGGTGCCGTTGACGGTTCCCTGAGCGAAGAAGCTGCTCTGCGCGCAATCACCACCTTCTACTTCGAATACGACAGCTCGGACCTGAAGCCAGAAGCCATGCGCGCTCTGGACGTTCACGCCAAAGACCTGAAAGCAAACGGCGCTCGCGTTGTTCTGGAAGGCAACACCGACGAACGTGGTACTCGTGAGTACAACATGGCACTGGGCGAGCGTCGTGCGAAAGCCGTTCAGCGCTACCTGGTACTGCAAGGTGTTTCCCCAGCTCAGCTGGAACTGGTTTCCTACGGCGAAGAGCGTCCAGTTGCTACCGGCAACGACGAGCAGTCCTGGGCTCAAAACCGTCGCGTCGAACTGCGTAAGTAATTCGATATGCGAACGTGCCGTCGTGCTGTAACTGTTCTGGCTCTCAGCCTCGCGCCGCTTGCGGCGTGGGCTGCGGTTCCTGTGGTCGATGACAACTCCGGTTATAACAATAGCGGGAGCAGTTATCCGCCTGCGGGTTACGGTACGAACGGCGCCTATGCCGGGGGAGCGGCTTCGGCCCCTGCCTCGGCACAGGGCATGCTGTTCAACCAACTGCAACAGATGCAGGATCAGATATCGCGCCAGCAAGGTGTGATCGAAGAACTGCAGAATCAGGTTGCGCGCATGAAACAGGAATCCCTGGAGCGATACCAGGATCTTGATCGGCGCATAGGATCCGGTGTTGCACCTGCCGCGACTCCTGAGAATTCTTCTGCCGGTGGCGATGCAAGTGCTGCTGCCGGCGCTGCCGCTGGCGCCGGGGCTACTGCCGCCCAGGCACCTGCTGCCAGTAGCGAACCGGGTGATCCGGCCAAGGAAAAGCTGTATTACGATGCGGCTTTCGACCTGATCAAAGCCAAGGATTTCGACAAGGCCAGCCAGGCTTTCTCGGCATTCCTGCGCAAATACCCGAACAGTCAATATGCGGGCAATGCCCAGTACTGGTTGGGCGAAGTGAACCTGGCCAAGGGCGATCTGCAAGGTGCGGGTCAGGCTTTTGCCAAGGTTTCACAGCTCTATCCCAAGCACGCCAAAGTGCCGGATTCGCTGTACAAGCTGGCTGACGTAGAACGCCGCCTCGGTCATACCGACAAGGTCAAAGGCATTCTGCAACAGGTGGTTTCCCAATACCCGGGGACCTCCGCTGCTCAGTTGGCCCAACGCGATCTGCAACGCATGTAAGTGTGTTTGACCCGTTTGGAAGAAACCCGCGCTTGTCGCGGGTTTTTTCGTTAGAATTCACGCCCTTTTTCTGAAACACGCTTCTGGTGATCTACGCGTTGGCGGGGTTGCCGGAAGTGCCTGACGGAGGCGGACAGCCTGTTTAGCTGTTACGCCCGTGGCGACTATGCAAGACACATTGAGAATTACCGAAGTTTTCTACTCGTTGCAGGGGGAAACGCGGACTGCCGGGCTGCCCACGGTTTTTGTGCGCCTGACTGGTTGCCCATTGCGTTGCCAATACTGCGACAGCGCCTATGCATTCAGCGGCGGCACGATCCGCACCCTCGACGATATCCTTGAACAAGTGGCCGGGTTTCGCCCACGCTACGTCTGTGTGACCGGCGGTGAACCGCTGGCGCAGCCCAATGCCATCCCTTTGCTCAAGCAGCTGTGCGATGCCGGTTATGAAGTGTCACTGGAAACCAGTGGCGCGCTCGATATCTCGGCGGTGGATTCGCGCGTCAGTCGCGTGGTCGACCTGAAGACGCCGGATTCCAAAGAGGCGCACCGCAACCGCTACGAAAACATCGAACTGTTGACGCCCAACGATCAGGTGAAGTTTGTCATCTGTTCGCGGGACGACTATGACTGGGCGGTCTCGAAGCTGATCCAGTACGGTCTTGATCGCCGTGCGGGTGAAGTGCTGTTTTCCCCAAGTCATCATGACCTCAATGCCAGGGATCTGGCGGACTGGGTGGTGGCAGACAACCTGCCGGTGCGGTTGCAATTGCAGTTGCATAAATATCTATGGAATGACGAGCCGGGGCGCTGATATGACTGAACAACTGAACACTCACGAAAAACGTGCGGTCATCCTGCTGTCGGGGGGCCTCGATTCGGCCACTGTGGTCGCGATGGCCCGGGCTGAAGGTTACGCCTGCTACACCATGAGTTTCGATTACGGCCAGCGCTCTCATGCGGAGCTGCATGCTGCCGCGCGCGTCGCTCGCGATCTGGGCGTGGTCGAGCACAAAGTGATCGGCCTGAACCTCAACGGCATGGGCGGCTCGGCGCTGACCGACACCAGCATCGACATCCCGGAAGAACTGGGCGAGGGCATCCCGGTGACCTACGTGCCGGCGCGCAACACGGTGTTTCTGTCACTGGCACTGGGCTGGGCCGAAGTACTCGGCGCGCGTGACATCTTTATCGGTGTCAACGCGGTGGACTATTCCGGTTACCCGGATTGCCGTCCCGAGTTCATTGAATCGTTCGAGCGCATGGCCAACCTGGCAACCAAGGCGGGCGTGGAAGGCAACGGTTTCCGTATCCAGGCGCCGCTGCAGAACCTGAGCAAGGCGCAGATCGTCCAGGCGGGCGTGAAGCTGGGCGTCGATTACGGCCTGACCGTTTCCTGCTATCAGGCGGACGATGACGGCCGTGCGTGCGGCAAATGCGACAGCTGCCGCCTGCGTGCAGAGGGCTTCGCAGCGGCCGGTGTAAGCGATCCAACACCTTATTTTTGATTTTTTTCAAAAAGGTGTTGAATAGTCCTTAAAAATCAGTATTATACGCGCCACCACACAGCGGGTCGTTAGCTCAGTTGGTAGAGCAGTTGGCTTTTAACCAATTGGTCGTAGGTTCGAATCCCACACGACCCACCATATTTGGCGGTTTAGAAAATCCGGAAGGCCCACGAAAGTGAGGATTTCCGGGTTTTTTTTTGCCTGCGAATCAGGCACCGCTCCTTTCATCATTGCCTGCGCTGACACAGGTCAGAATCATCTTTTGTATCAACGGGATATTCTGTAGCCTTGCGCAGCTTCAATGCTGTCCGTGCCTGATAATACTCACTCTCCCGGCGGTACCCTCAAGTGGTCCGGAGCCGGGTGTATACTCGACTTTCGCGCGAAAGCGCCTGCAGGTCTTGCGAACATGACGCAGATTTCCGAACGCCTTCTGGTTCAAGCCCACCTCGATGCCAAACAGCCCAAACCGCTGACTGCCGAGGAAGAGGCCTACTACCGTTCTGCCATCGCCGCCGAGCTCAAGGCTCAGGACGCGGTGCTGGTGGCCCACTTCTATTGCGATCCGGTGATTCAGGCCCTGGCCGAAGAAACCGGCGGCTGTGTGTCCGACTCCCTCGAAATGGCGCGCTTCGGCAACGCTCACCCGGCCAATACCGTGGTGGTCGCCGGCGTGAAGTTCATGGGCGAGACCGCGAAGATCCTCAACCCGGAAAAACGTGTGCTGATGCCGACCCTGGACGCGACCTGCTCGCTGGACCTGGGTTGCCCGGTGGACGAGTTCTCGGCGTTCTGCGATCAGCACCCGGAGCGCACGGTGGTGGTGTACGCCAACACTTCGGCCGCAGTCAAAGCCCGTGCTGACTGGGTGGTGACGTCGAGCTGTGCGCTGGAGATCGTCGAAAGCCTGATGGACAACGGTGAGACCATCATCTGGGGCCCGGACAAGCACCTGGGCACTTATATTCAGCGCAAGACCGGCGCCGACATGCTGCTGTGGGACGGTGCGTGCATCGTCCACGAAGAGTTCAAGTCCAAGCAGCTGGAAGACATGAAGGCGTTGTACCCGGACGCCGCGATTCTGGTGCACCCGGAGTCGCCGACCTCGGTGATCGAGCTGGCCGACGCCGTCGGTTCCACCAGTCAGTTGATCGCTGCCGCGCAAAGCTTGCCAAACAAGACCCTGATCGTTGCCACCGACCGCGGTATTTTCTACAAGATGCAGCAGTTGTGCCCGGACAAGGTCTTCATCGAGGCGCCAACCGCCGGTAACGGCGCCGCGTGCCGCAGTTGCGCACATTGTCCGTGGATGGCCATGAACACGCTTGAGCGCACGCTCAAGAGCCTGAAGGAAGGGACGAACGAGATCTTTGTTGATCCGGCGCTGATTCCGCAGGCGATACGTCCATTGAAACGCATGCTGGATTTCACCCAGGCGGCGCGGATGAAGCTGGCGGGTAACGCCTGAGGTCCTTAACAAACACCCCAAGACCTGTGGGAGCGAGCCTGCTCGCGAAGGCGGTGAATCAGCAAACATAAATGTCGGCTGATGCTACGCTTTCGCGAGCAGGCTCGCTCCCGCAGTGGTATTCGGTGTCAGGAAATTATTTAGTCTTCTTCGGAATCCGCACCACACGGGTATCGGAATAGATGTCGTGCCAGGTGCGCTTCTGCTTGTCATACAGTGACCAGAAGAATCCAAGCCCTGCGCACAGCCACGACGCGATCGACACCATGAAGCGCAGCAGGGCCTGCCACAGGCTGATCGCGCTGCCATCGGCGTTCTGCACTCGAATCCCCCACACCTGCATGCCCAGTGTCTGCCCGCCGTGCGTCCAGAACTTGGCGAAGAACGCAAACAGCACCAGCAACAGCACCGTGGAATACAGCGGATCGCCATCCATCTTGCCGGCATCGGTCAGTGCACGCAGGCGTTCTTCACCGATGATCGCTGCCTGGATCAACTTGTAGACGAAGCCGGTGACGATCAGCAGGGCGGTGCACAGCAGGAAGTCATAGAACATTGCTGCCAGGCGCCGGCCAAGGCCAACAGCAGGAAAGTCGCCCTGGGGAGTGAGCAGGTTTTTCGACATGGCAGCCTCTGGACGCAAAATGAAGCGCCATTTTACGGATTCGCGCGCACAAAAAAGCCCCTGATATCAATATCAGGGGCTTTTTTGTGACAGAAAATCAGGCTTCGGCGATGACTTCGTCAGCCTGCATGCCTTTCTGACCTTGCACAGCAACGAAGGTCACTTTCTGGCCTTCTTTCAGGCTCTTGAAGCCGTTGCCCTGAATGGCGCGGAAATGCACGAACAGATCCGGACCGCTTTCTGGAGTGATAAAACCAAAACCTTTCTCGTCGTTAAACCACTTGACGGTACCGCTCTGACGTGTCGACATTTCTTATTTCCTTTGACGCATAAATTGATGACAGTCTCTTTCTCATGAAAGAGTACTGGGGCTGGTTGCAGGAGAGTAAGAAGACGTCGAGCGGGATGTAGCTAACTTTGTAGGCTACTGCCCAGGTCACGATTCCAAGCTGACCCATGCAAACACAGTGGACAAACTCTACGCCAACTACGGGAGAAAAAACAAGCCCCGCGAAGGCCCGGTTTTCCTGCGCTTACTGGCAGTTAGTCAATTCACTAGTGTTGGCTTAGACGATCGCCGGGTTCAATTGTTTTCGATCGTTATAAGCAAAGTTCATATTCGAATCAGATGTTAGAAAATGCACTTTTTTGTGGCGATTGCGTTACACATTAGTGCACGCATAACGCAATCGCGTTACTTATAGAAACAGCCAATCAACCACGATAGTAGCGTTGTGGAACAAATGGCATTTTGCTTACAAGCATTTGCACCTTTTTCCCACGAACGATGGCCCAGACTGGCGTGTCCAGTGCGACATAAGCGCTGTCGAGATAACCCATCGCCAACGGCCCGCCCAGGGTCGGACCAAAGCCACCGCTGCATACGCTGCCGATGATTTCGCCGGCTTCGTTGACGATTTCCGCACCTTCACGCACTGGCGTACGTTCTTGCGGCAGCAGGCCGACACGTTTGCGTGCCACGCCGTTGTGCTGCTGAGCAAATACTTGCTCTGCACCCGGGAAACCGCCGGCCCGTGCGCCGTCGGCGCGGCGTGGCTTGGAGATCGCCCACAACAGGCTGGCTTCGATGGGGGTGGTGTCGGTGTTCATGTCGTGCCCGTACAGGCACAGGCCGGCTTCCAGGCGCAGCGAGTCGCGGGCGCCGAGGCCAATGGCCTGGACTTCCGGTTCGGCCAGCAGGGTACGGGCGAGTTTTTCTGCATCGGCTGCCGGTACGGAAATCTCAAAACCGTCTTCACCGGTGTAACCCGAACGGCTGACGAAGCAATCGATGCCCAGCAGCTGCACACGGTTGAACTGCATGAACGTCATCTTCGCCACCTCTGGTGCAAGACGCGCCAGTACGGTGACTGCAGCCGGACCTTGCAACGCCAGCAACGCGCGCGCTTCGAACAGCTCCGTAATGGTGCACTGATCACCGATGTGCTTTTGCAGATGCGCCAGGTCCTGATCCTTGCACGCGGCGTTGACCACCAGGAACAGCCCGTCGTTACCGAGGTTGGCGACCATCAGGTCGTCGAGGATGCCGCCGTTGTCGTTGGTGAACATCGCGTAGCGCTGCATGCCCACCGGCAGGTCGATGATGTCCACCGGCACCAGGGTTTCCAGGGCCTTGGCGGCATTGGCGCCGGTCAGACGAATCTGGCCCATGTGCGAGACATCGAACAGCCCGGCCTGTTCACGGGTGTGTTGGTGCTCCTTCATCACGCCGAGCGGGTATTGCACGGGCATGTCGTAGCCGGCGAACGGCACCATGCGGGCGCCGAGTTCGAGGTGCAGAGCGTGCAGCGGGGTTTTCGACAGTTGTTCGGTGGACATGCGTGACTCCTTGATTCATGCCAGCTCTCTCTCGGAGGAAGAGGGGACTAATTAGCATTCGATAATGTTGACTGCCAGACCGCCACGGGCGGTCTCCTTGTATTTGCTTTTCATGTCGGCGCCGGTCTGGCGCATGGTGCGGATGACCTTGTCGAGCGAGACGAAGTGTTGCCCGTCGCCGCGCATGGCCATGCGCACTGCGTTGATCGCTTTCACCGAGCCCATGGCATTGCGCTCGATGCACGGCACCTGCACCAGCCCGCCAATCGGGTCGCAGGTCAGGCCGAGGTTGTGTTCCATGCCGATTTCCGCGGCGTTCTCTACTTGCTGCACGCTGCCGCCGAGCACTTCGCACAACGCGCCGGCGGCCATCGAGCAGGCCACGCCGACTTCGCCCTGACAGCCGACTTCAGCGCCGGAGATCGAGGCGTTTTCCTTGTACAGAATGCCGATCGCGGCGGCGGTCAGCAGAAAACGCACCACGCCGTCATCGTTCGCACCCGGGATAAACCGCATGTAGTAATGCAGCACCGCCGGAATAATCCCGGCCGCACCGTTGGTCGGCGCGGTGACCACGCGCCCGCCGTTGGCGTTTTCTTCGTTGACGGCGAGGGCGTAGAGGTTGACCCAGTCGAGCACTGACAGCGGATCGCGCAGCGACGATTCCGGGTTCTTGCACAGTTGTCGATGCAGTGCCGCCGCCCGGCGCTTGACCTTCAGCCCGCCCGGCAGAATGCCTTCGTTGCGACAGCCCGCGGCGACGCAGTCCTGCATCACTTGCCAGATTTTCAGCAGACCGGCGCGGGTCTCGGCCTCCGGGCGCCAGGCGCTTTCGTTGGTCAGCATCACCTGGCTGATCGACAGACCGTAGGTGGCGCAATGGCCGAGCAAGTCCTTGGCGCTTTTGAACGGGAAGGTCAGCGGTGTGGCGTCTTCGACAATGCGGTCAGCGCCGGCGGCATCCTCATCGACGACGAAACCACCGCCGACCGAGTAGTACTCGCGGCTGCGGATCTGAATACCGGCTGCATCGAATGCGCGAAAGATCATGCCGTTGGGGTGATAGGCCAACGGTTTGCGGATCATCGCCAGGTGTTCTTTCTCATTGAAGGCAATGCTGTGTTCGCCGAGCAGATTCAGCCGGCCATTGCCGCGAATGTCCTGCAGGCGCGCGGCGACGGTTTCGGTGTCGACGGTGTCCGGGTGTTCACCCTCAAGACCGAGCAGCACGGCCTTGTCGCTGCCGTGACCCTTGCCGGTGGCACCGAGCGAGCCGTACAGCTCGACTTTGACGGTGCTGGTGGCCGACAGCAGGTCATCGCGGCGCAGGCCTTCGGCGAAACGCGCAGCGGCACGCATCGGGCCGACGGTGTGGGAGCTGGAAGGGCCGATGCCAATCTTGAACAGGTCGAACACGCTTAACGACATGAGTGGTTCTCCGGTTTCTTGTTATAGGAATTGGCGGAATATCAGGCTTGATGCGTTTCTTGTGGGAGCTGGCTTGCCAGCGATGGCGGTGTGTCAGGCAACAGAGATGGAGACGATCCACCCTCATCGCTGGCAAGCCAGCTCCCACAGGGATTTGTGGTGTTCTGAAGAAAGGGGCAGGTGACCTGCCCCTCCTTCGTTTAAGCGTAGCTTTCGATCGACGGGCAGGCGCAGACCAGGTTGCGGTCGCCGAACACGTTGTCGACGCGACCGACCGGTGGCCAGTATTTGCCTTCGATCAACGACGCCACTGGATATACCGCTTGTTCGCGGCTGTACGGGTGAGTCCACTCGCCGACCAGCTCCGCCGCCGTGTGCGGGGCGTTCTTCAGCGGGTTGTCGTCCTTGTCCAGCGTGCCGTTTTCCACTGCGCGGATTTCTTCGCGGATGCGGATCATGGCGTCGCAGAAGCGGTCCAGTTCTTCCTTGGATTCGCTTTCGGTCGGCTCGATCATCAGCGTGCCGGCCACCGGGAACGACATGGTCGGGGCGTGGAAGCCGAAGTCGATCAGGCGCTTGGCGACGTCATCGACGCTGATGCCGCTGCTGTCTTTCAGCGGGCGCAGGTCGAGGATGCATTCGTGCGCCACCAGACCGTTGCTGCCGGTGTACAGCACTGGATAGTGCTCTTCGAGACGACGGGAAATGTAGTTGGCGTTGAGGATTGCCAGTTGCGAAGCCCGCTTCAGACCGGCGCCGCCCATCATGCGAATGTACATCCAGGTGATCGGCAGAATGCTTGCGCTGCCGAACGGCGCTGCGCAGACCGCGCCTTCCTTGCGTTGCATCTGACCGTGACCCGGCAGGAACGGGGTCAGGTGCGACTTGACGCCGATCGGGCCGACGCCAGGGCCGCCACCGCCGTGCGGAATGCAGAAGGTCTTGTGCAGGTTCAGGTGCGAGACATCGCCGCCGAACTTGCCCGGTGCGCAGAGGCCGACCATCGCGTTCATGTTGGCGCCGTCGATGTACACCTGGCCGCCGTTGTCATGAATGATCCCGCAGATTTCGCGGATGCCTTCTTCGAACACGCCGTGGGTCGACGGGTAGGTGATCATCAGCGCTGCGAGGTGTTCGCGGTGCTCGATGGCTTTGGCGCGCAGGTCTTCGATGTCGACGTTGCCACGGGCATCGCACGCGGTCACGACCACGCGCATGCCGGCCATGTTGGCGGTGGCCGGGTTGGTGCCGTGGGCAGACGACGGGATCAGGCAGATGTCGCGGCGCTCATCGCCACGGCTCTGGTGGTAAGCGCGAATCGCCAAGAGACCCGCATATTCACCCTGCGAACCGGCGTTCGGTTGCAGCGAGATCGCGTCGTAACCGGTGGCGGCGCAGAGCATCGCTTCCAGTTCATCGGTCAGTTGCTGGTAGCCGGCGCTTTGCTCGGCAGGAGCGAACGGGTGCAGCGCGCCGAACTCGGCCCAGGTCACCGGGATCATTTCGCTGGCGGCGTTGAGTTTCATGGTGCACGAGCCCAGCGGGATCATGGTGCGATCCAGTGCCAGATCCTTGTCCGCCAGTTTGCGCAGGTAGCGCATCAGCTCGGTTTCCGAGTGATAACGGTTGAACACCGGGTGGCTGAGGATCGGCGACTGACGTACCAGCGCCGCCGGGATGGTGCTGTGCACCGAAGCGGCCAGTGCAGCGAAGTCCGGCAGGGTCTTGCCGTCGGCGAACAGGCCCCACAGGGTTTCGATGTCAGCCTGGGTGGTGGTTTCGTCGACCGACAGGCCCAGACGCTGAGTGTCGATTACGCGCAGGTTGATCTGTGCAGCGTGCGCCTTGTCGTGCAGCGCGGCAGTGTGCGCGCCGGTGGCGAGGGTCAGGGTGTCGAAGAAGCTTGCCTGCTCGACGGTCTGGCCCAGTGCGCTCAGGCCCTTGGCGAGAATCGCGGTCAGGTGATGCACGCGGTTGGCGATCTGGGTCAGGCCTTTCGGGCCGTGGTAGACCGCGTACATGCTGGCGATGTTGGCCAGCAGCACTTGCGCGGTGCAGATGTTCGAGGTGGCCTTCTCACGGCGGATGTGTTGCTCGCGAGTCTGCATCGCCAGGCGCAGGGCCGGCTTGCCGAAGCGGTCAACCGAAACACCGACCAGACGGCCCGGCATGTCACGCTTGAATGCATCCTTGGTGGAGAAGTAAGCGGCGTGCGGGCCACCGAAGCCCAGCGGCACACCGAAGCGTTGCGCCGAACCGATGGCGACGTCGGCGCCGAACTCGCCCGGAGCGGTCAGCAACGTCAGGGCCAGCAGATCGGCAGCCACCGCAACCAGCGCGTTGGCGGCGTGGAAGCGCTCGGTCAGTTCGCGGTAGTCGAACAGGTCACCGTTGCTCGCCGGGTATTGCAGCAGCGCGCCGAAGAACGGCGTGACGTCTGTCAGTTCACGCTCATCGCCAACCACCACTTCGATGCCCAGCGGCTCGGCACGGGTGCGCAGCACGTCGAGGGTTTGCGGGTGGCTGTGGATCGAGGCGAAGAATTGGTGGCTGCCCTTGTTCTTGCTCAGGCGTTTGCAGAAGGTCATGGCTTCGGCAGCGGCGGTGGCTTCGTCGAGCAACGAGGCGTTGGCGATCGGCAGGCCGGTGAGGTCGCTGATCAGGGTCTGGAAGTTCAGCAGCGCTTCGAGACGGCCCTGGGAAATTTCCGGCTGGTACGGGGTGTAAGCGGTGTACCAGGCCGGGTTTTCCAGCAGGTTGCGCAGGATCGGCGACGGCGTGTGGCAGTTGTAGTAGCCCTGGCCGATGTAGGTCTTGAACAGCTGGTTCTTGCCGGCGATGGATTTGATCATCGCCAGGGCGTCGGCTTCGCTCAGGCCGTCGTCCATGCCGAGCACGCTGGTGCCCTTGATGCTTTCCGGAATGACGCTGGCGCTCAGCGCTTCGAGCGAGTCGAAACCGAGGCTGTTGAGCATGGCTTGCTCGTCACCGGCGCGCGGGCCGATGTGACGGGCGATGAATTCGTTGGCAGTGCCGAGGTTTACTTGGGTCATGTCGCTACTCCTCAGGCTTCGGCTTGGGCTTTGATCAGACGGTCGTAGGCGTCTTGATCGAGCAATTTGCCGACAGCGGCGGCGTCACTTGGCTGAAAGCGGAAGAACCAGCCTTCGCCCAGCGGATCTTCGTTGACCAGTTCCGGGCTGCCGTCCAATGCCGGGTTCACTTCCACAACTTCACCGTCGAGGGGCATGTACACGCCGCTGGCGGCTTTCACCGATTCCACAGTGGCGGCTTCGGCGCCTTTTTCGTAAGCCTGCAGCTCAGGCAGTTGCACGAACACCACGTCGCCCAAGGCGTTCTGCGCGAAAGCGGTGATACCGACAGTAACGCTGCCGTCAGCTTCGGTGCGCAGCCATTCGTGATCTTCAGTAAAACGCAACTCGCTCATGGAAACTCCTAAGGGGCCAGACTCGTCTGGTGGACGCGGTGGAAGGCGGGGCATGAAAGCCCTGATTTTATGAGCGGTTACTTAGCAAGAACGCGGCCATCTTGGATTTATCTATATAAATCAAATAGTTATGCTTTTATGGTTGTGATGGGGATAAGGCTTCTGTAGCGAAATCGCTACAGCTTGGGGCGGGGAAAAAAGCTGAAGCGGATCAAAGCCTTGCGCAGCGGTCGCTGGCGAAGGGTGTAGCGATATCGTTCCGCTGTAGCGCTTTCAGTACAGATGGAGGTCGTTTTTGAACGGATTTCGAATCCGTCACAGAGCTCTGTGGGAGCTGGCTTGCCAGCGATAGCGCTGGATCAGTCACCATCAAGGGTGCATGTGCCGACGTCATCGCTGGCAAGCCAGCTCCCACAGGGAAATTTACGGTGAATTTAAGACTTGCCCGGAATGCCGTACTTGCGCAGGCGATGGGCGATTGCCGTGTGCGAAGTCTGCAGGCGGCTGGCCAGTTGGCGGGTCGAGGGGTAGCTGACGTAGAGTTTTTCCAGCAGCGTTTTTTCGAAGGACTCGACGGCTTGTTCAAGGCTCTCGACGTCGCTGTCGGTCTGCCGCGCCACCGAGGTACCGGCAATGTCGAGGTCACCGATGTCCACCAGACTGCTTTCGCAGATCGCCGCCGCGCGGAAGATCACGTTCTGCAACTGCCGCACGTTGCCCGGCCAGCGGTTGCCGAGCAGTGCCGGATAGGTACCGGGCGCGAGGCGGCAGACCGGCCGCTGAATCTGTGCACAGGCCTGCTGCATGAAGTAGCGCGCCAGCAACAGGATGTCCTGACCGCGTTCGCGCAGCGGCGGCACTTCGACGTTGAGCACGTTGAGGCGATAGAACAGGTCTTCGCGGAACAGACCTTCGCTGACCATTTTTTCCAGATCACGGTGGGTCGCGCTGAGGATCCGCACGTTGACCTTCACCTCGCGGTCGCCACCCACGCGGCGGAAGCTGCCGTCGTTGAGAAAACGCAGCAGTTTGGCCTGCAAGTACGGCGACATCTCGCCGATTTCGTCGAGAAATACCGTGCCCTGGTTCGCCAGTTCCATCAGCCCCGGTTTGCCGCCACGTTGTGCGCCAGTGAAGGCGCCGGGGGCATAGCCGAACAGTTCGCTCTCGGCGAGGTTCTCCGGCAGGGCCGCGCAGTTCAGGGCGAGGAACGGCGCACTGTGTCGCGCACTGATCGCATGGCAGGCGCGGGCCACCAGCTCTTTACCGGTGCCGGTTTCGCCCTGAATCAGCAGCGGCGCATCAAGGGCGGCGACCCGTTGCGCGCGGGCCTTGAGGGTACGGATCGCCGGGGATTCGCCGAGCAGCGCATCGAAACCTTCGGCATGGTCGTGGTGCAACGCCGAGAGCTGTTCGCCGATACGGTTCGGTTGATACAGGGTCAGCAGCGCGCCGGCGTCGGTGATCGGCGTGGCGTCCAGCAACAGGGTCTGGCCGTTGACGGTGATCTCGCGCAGCGGCAGACGGAAGCCTTGTTCGAGCAGGGCGTCCAGCAGTCCCGGATCGTTGAACAGTTCAGAGACGCTTTCACCCGCCGGTTCGCGTCCATACAGCGCGATCAGTGCCGGGTTGGCCAGCAGCACTTTCCCGGCGCTGTCGAGGGCGAGCACCGGATCGGTCATCGCTGCGAGCAATGCATCGAGCTGCAGGTGCCGACGCTGGCCGGGGAGGATGTCGACCACCGTGACCGCTTCGACACCGCGCACCCGGAACAGCGCATCTTTGAGTTCTTCGAGCACTTGCGGGCTCAAGGTCGGGGCGTCGATGTAGACGTTGGGCGGAATCATCTCCACCGCATCCAGATTGAGATTGCGCCCACCGAGGATCGCCAGGACTTCCTGGGTGATGCCGACGCGGTCGATGAAGCTGACGTGGATACGCATGGGGCGGTTCAGTGTTCTGGAATGCGGAGGGGGGCAAGTATGCCTTGGGGCGGGGCAATGGTGAAATCAGATCAAAAGATCGCAGCCTTCGGCAGCTCCTACAGAGAAACGCGATAAATGTAGGAGCTGCCGAAGGCTGCGATCTTTTGATTCTGGGGTTATTCGAAGTGCTCGGGATTGACCGGATCCCCGGATTGCATATTCAACTTCTTCCGGATGTCCTCAAACATCAGATCGTAATGCTTGTGCACCGAGCCGATCTGGCTGTGAGTTTTGGGAATCCCGTACTTCTCGGCAATCCGGGTCACGTCGCGGGCGAAGTTGTAAGCCTCTTCCTTGGGCAGGAAAAACGTTTCCTTCATGTCCTTGCCCTGCATGCTGCCGTGCAGGGTGAACTGTATCCCTTTGCGGTTTTGCGGATCGGTGAACACTTCATAGTCGAGGTGCACGTTGTAATTGACGTCATCGTCGGTCAACGCATGCCGCTCGATGTGCAAATGTCCGGGTTCGAACTGGGCCATGGGTTTCTCCTTCTCAAGGCATGGGAGAAGGGCAGACCCTGGGCCTGCCCCCGGAGTTTCTGATTATCGATAGCTGATGCCCGGCTTCGCGGTGCTGACACGGGTTCCGGCGGTGCCCTGAACGATGGCTTCGATGTCCGCCAGCGAACCGATCACCGCGACCTTGCCAGTATGGCGCGCGAACTCGCAGGCTGCCTGTACCTTCGGCCCCATGGAACCGGCGGCAAAACCGAGGCGTTCCAGTTCGTCCGGGTGCGCTTCGGCGATGGCTTTCTGGGTCGGCTTGCCGTAATCGATGAATGCCGCGTTGACGTCCGTGGCGATCACCAGCAAATCGGCCTCCAGTTGCTCGGCCAGCAGCGACGAGCACAGATCCTTGTCGATCACCGCCTCGATGCCCTTGAGGTTGCGGTGCTCGTCGTACATGGTCGGAATGCCGCCGCCACCGGCGCAAATGACGATGCTGCCCTTGTCCAGCAGCCACTTGATCGGACGGATTTCGAAGATGCGTTTTGGCCGAGGGCTGGCCACCACGCGGCGGAATTTGTCACCGTCCGCAGCGATGGCCCAGCCTTTTTCAGCGGCGAGCTTTTCTGCTTCGGCTTTCTCGTAGACCGGGCCGATCGGTTTGCTCGGGTTCTGGAAGGCCGGGTCCTTGGCGTCGACTTCAACCTGGGTCAACAGGGTGGCGAACGGCACCTCGAAGTCCAGCAGATTGCCCAGTTCCTGTTCGATGATGTAGCCGATCATGCCTTCGGTTTCGGCACCGAGCACGTCCAGCGGGTAAGGGGTGACGGAGGTATACGCCGCTGCTTGCAGCGACAGCAGGCCGACTTGCGGGCCATTGCCGTGGGCGATGACCAGTTGGTTGCCGGGATGGATCTTGGCGATTTGCTCGGTGGCGATGCGGATGTTGGCGCGCTGGTTGTCAGCGGTCATCGGCTCGCCACGGCGGAGCAGGGCGTTACCGCCCAGAGCTACGACGATACGCATGGTGCATGTCCTTCTGGAAAACAGTGAAAGCTCGCAGGACGAATGCGATCCCTGTGGGAGCCGGGCTTGCCCGCGATGGCGGTGGATCAGGCAACATTGTCGCTGGCTGACATACCGCAATCGCTGGCAAGCCAGCTCCCACAGTGACCGTGTCGTGTCAGTGAGAGCTGTATTGGTTTACAGATCCGCCAGGGTCGAGACCAGAATCGCCTTGATCGTGTGCATGCGGTTTTCCGCTTGCTCGAAGGCGATGCAGGCGGGCGACTCGAACACGTCGTCGGTCACTTCGATGCCGTTGGCCAGGTGCGGATACTGTTCGGCGATCTGTTTGCCGACCTTGGTATCGCTGTTGTGGAACGCCGGCAGGCAGTGCATGAACTTGGTGCGCGGGTTGCCGGTGGCTTTCATCAGTTCGGCGTTGACCTGATACGGCAGCAGTTGCTGGATGCGCTCGGCCCAGGCTTCCACCGGTTCGCCCATCGACACCCAGACGTCGGTGTGGATGAAATCGACGCCTTTGACCGCCGCTTTCGGGTCTTCGGTGAGGGTGATGCGTGCACCGGATTCTTCCGCGTATTTCTTGCAGCGATCCACCAGATCGTCATGCGGCCACAGGGCTTTGGGTGCGCAGATGCGCACGTCCATGCCGAGTTTGGCACCGACCAGCAGCAGCGAATTGCCCATGTTGTTGCGCGCATCGCCGAGGTAGGCGTAGCTGATTTCGTGGATCGGCTTGTCGGCGTGTTCACGCATGGTCAACACGTCGGCGATCATCTGTGTCGGGTGATATTCATCGGTCAGGCCGTTGAACACCGGAACCCCGGCGAACTTCGCCAGCTCTTCGACAATTTCCTGTTTGAAGCCGCGGTACTCGATGGCGTCATACATGCGACCCAGCACGCGTGCCGTGTCTTTCATGCTTTCCTTGTGGCCGATCTGCGACGAGTTCGGGTCGATGTAGGTGACGTTGGCGCCTTGGTCATAGGCCGCCACTTCGAACGCGCAGCGGGTACGGGTCGAGGTCTTTTCGAAGATCAGGGCGATGTTGTTGCCCTTGAGGTGTTGCTGCTCGGTGCCGGTGTATTTCGCGCGTTTCAGATCGCGGGAAAGGTCGAGCAGGTAACGCAGCTCGCGCGGGGTGTGGTGTTCCAGGCTGAGCAGGTTACGGTTGTGGATGTTGAACGCCATGATGATTCTCCTTGGATTCGGTAATCGGCCCGGCCGCTACGGGGTGGGTGCGGCCGGGGAGATGGTCGTTTAGTAATCGATTGGGTCGCGGATGATCGGGCAGGTCATGCAGTGGCCGCCGCCGCGACCACGGCCCAGTTCGCCGGCGCTGATGGTGATGACTTCGACGCCTGCCTTGCGCAGCAGGGTGTTGGTGTAGGTGTTGCGGTCATAGCCGATGACCACGCCCGGTTCTACCGCGACCACGTTGTTGCCGTCGTCCCATTGCTCGCGTTCGGCAGCGAAGCTGTTGCCGCCGGTTTCCACCACGCGCAGCTTCGGCAGGTTGAGGGCTTTGGCCACGGTGTCGAGGAAGCTGCCTTCTTCGCGGCGGATGTCGATGCCGCCCTGTTTGCTTTCGTCAGGGCGCAGGGTGAACGCGACGATCTGGTTCACCACTTCCGGGAAAATCGTCACCAGGTCGCGGTCGCAGAAACTGAACACGGTGTCCAGGTGCATCGCCGCGCGGGACTTCGGCAGGCCGGCGACGATGACTTTCTCCACGGCTTTGTTCTTGAACAGGTTCAGCGCCAGTTGGCCGATGGCCTGTCGGGAGGAGCGTTCGCCCATGCCGATCAACACCACGCCGTTGCCGATCGGCATCACGTCGCCGCCTTCCAGCGTCGAGCTGCCGTGATCCTTGTCCGGATCGCCGTACCAGATCTCGAAATCGGCGTTGGTGAATTGCGGATGGAATTTGTAGATGGCAGTGGTCAGCAGGGTTTCCTGACGGCGCGCCGGCCAGTACATCGGGTTCAGCGTCACGCCACCGTAGATCCAGCAAGTGGTGTCGCGGGTGAACTGGGTGTTCGGCAGCGGCGGCAGGATGAAGCTGGAGTGGCCGAGGAAGTCGCGGAACATCTGGATGGTCTTGCCACCAAAGCTGTCCGGCAGATCGTCGGCGGACACGCCACCGATCAGGAATTCGGCGATGTGCCGTGGCTCAAGGCTTTTCAGCCAGGATTTGACTTCGCTGATCAGGCCCAGGCCCACCGAGTCGGCAGTGACCTTGCGCTCGAGGATCCAGTCCAGTGCTTCCGGGATGGCGACGATGTCGGTCAGCAGGTTGTGCATTTCCAGCACGTCGATCCCGCGTTCACGCATTTTGGTCACGAAGTCGAAGTGGTCGCGCTTGGCCTGGGCGACCCACAGCACGTCGTCAAACAGCAATTCGTCGCAGTTGTTCGGGGTCAGCCGCTGGTGGGCCAGACCTGGGGAGCAAACCATGACTTTGCGCAGTTTGCCGGCTTCGGAATGGACGCCGTACTTAACTTTTTCCGTGGTCATTGCAGTGATCCTCCAGAGGTAAAAACTTGGGCAATTACAGGGTCAGGAAGCCGTCGTAGAGACCGTAGGCTGCCACCAGGGCACCGACGACTACCGCGGCGAAAATCAGCTTCTCGACGTTGGTGAAAACCGCTTGTTTGAGTTCGAGCTTGGCCTTGGCGAACAGGATCGCGCCGGGTGCGTAGAGCAGGGCCGAGAGCAGCAGATACTTCACCCCACCGGCATACAGCAGCCAGACCGCGTAGATCAGGGCGATACCACCGATGATCAGGTCCTTGCGCCGCTCGGCTGCGAAGCCTTCGTAGGTTTCGCCGCGTACCGCGAGCAGCAGGGCGTAGGCCGCCGACCACAGGTACGGCACCAGAATCATCGAAGTGGCGAGGTAGATCAGCGACAGGTAAGTACTGGCCGAAAACAGGGTGATGATCAGGAACAACTGAACCATCGCGTTGGTCAGCCACAACGCATTGACCGGTACGTGGTTGGCGTTCTCCTTGCGCAGGAACTCCGGCATGGTGTGGTCTTTGGCGGCGGCGAACATGATCTCCGCACACAGCAGCACCCACGACAGCAGCGCGCCCAGCAGCGAGATGATCAGACCGACGCTGATCAGCACCGCGCCCCAGTGACCGACCACGTGCTCGAGCACGGCAGCCATCGACGGGTTCTGCAGTTTGGCCAGTTCCGGTTGGGTCATGATGCCCAGCGACAGCACGTTGACCAGCACCAGGAACAGCAGCACGGTGATGAAACCGATCACGGTGGCCTTGCCGACGTCGGAGCGTTTTTCCGCCCGGGCCGAGAAGATGCTCGCGCCTTCAATGCCGATGAACACCCACACGGTGACCAGCATCATGTTGCGCACCTGGTTCATCACGCTGCCCAGATCCGGGTTTTTCACGCCCCAGATGTCAGCGGTGAAGATGTCCAGTTTGAAGGCGAAGACCGCGATCAGGACGAACAGCAGCAGCGGCACGACCTTGGCGACGGTGGTCACGAGGTTGATGAACGCCGCTTCCTTGATTCCGCGCAGCACCAGGAAATGCACGGCCCACAGCAGCACCGAGGCGCCGATCACGGCGGCCACCGTGTTGCCTTCGCCGAAAACCGGAAAGAAATACCCGAGGGTACTGAACAACAGAACAAAGTAACCGACGTTACCCAGCCAGGCGCTGATCCAGTAGCCCCAGGCGGACGAGAAACCCATGTAATCGCCGAATCCGGCCTTGGCGTAGGCGTAGACGCCGCCGTCCAGGTCAGGCTTGCGATTGGCGAGGGTTTGAAAGACAAAAGCGAGGGTGAGCATGCCGACAGCGGTGATGGCCCAACCGATCAGCACTGCACCGACGTCGGCGCTGGCGGCCATGTTTTGTGGCAAAGAGAATATCCCGCCACCGATCATTGAACCGACTACCAATGCAACCAGTGCACCGAGTCGTAGTTTTCCGGGAGCTTCAGACATTGCATGACTCCATTGCAGGAGAGAAGAGTTCACAGCGTAGTGCCGTTGTCTGTTCAAACAGCTGACTTAGATCAGTTCATGGCCACATTCCATTGTTAATGAATGACTTATGAAAAGGCTGATGGCATAAAGCTGCTGCCCGAAGAGGCCCATTCCAGAGGCTTGCGGCAGATGTGGTTGGGAATTTCTCCTATTACTTTGGAATTATCACGCTAGTTGGTTTTCAGCTTTTGGCAAATTTTTCACATCTGTTTTCAGTACAGAATTGATTTATCAGGATCAGCGCACAAAACTGTCTCAACGTGCTATGCGTTAGCGTCAGTCGCTATATATAAGTGGGTATTGCTCGGCATTACCTGATAAGCATCATTCGGTATCAGACATTTAGTTAATAGTTGTTACAAAATGAATTAAGGGAGACAAGAATGTCGCAACCGACGCAAAAGCTGCGCCTTGGTGCGTTGATCGCCCTGGTTGTAGGTTCGATGATTGGCGGGGGAATTTTTTCCCTGCCGCAGAACATGGCCGCGCGCGCCGATGCCGGGGCGATCCTGATTGGCTGGGGAATCACCGCCATCGGCATGCTGACCCTGGCGTTCGTGTTCCAGACCCTCGCCAACCGCAAGCCTGAGCTGGACTCCGGCGTCTACGCCTACGCCAAGGCCGGGTTTGGCGACTACATGGGTTTCTCGTCCGCCTGGGGTTACTGGATCAGCGCCTGGCTGGGCAACGTCGGTTATTTCGTGTTGCTGTTCAGCACGCTCGGTTATTTCTTCCCGGTGTTTGGCCAGGGCAACACGCCGGTCGCCATCGGCTGTGCGTCGGTGCTGTTGTGGGCCGTGCATTTTCTGGTGATGCGCGGGATCAAAGAGGCGGCCTTCATCAATCAGGTGACCACGGTCGCCAAGATCGTGCCGCTGATCATGTTCATCGTGATTGCGGCGGTGGCGTTCAAGGCCGATATCTTTACCCGCGACATCTGGGGCCGCAGCAACCCGAGCTTCGGCGGGGTGATGGATCAGGTGCGCAACATGATGCTGGTGACGGTGTTCGTGTTCATCGGCATCGAGGGCGCCAGCGTGTACTCGGCACGGGCGGAGAAACGCACCGATGTCGGCCGCGCCACGGTGATCGGTTTTCTCGGCGTGCTGGCGCTGCTGGTGCTGGTCAATGTGCTGTCGCTGGGGATCATGAGCCAGCCAGAACTGGCGACCCTGCAAAACCCGTCGCTGGCGGCGGTGCTGGAACACATCGTCGGGCCATGGGGCGCGTTGTTGATCAGCCTTGGTCTGGCGGTGTCGCTGCTCGGCGCGTTGCTGTCATGGGCGCTGTTGTGCGCCGAAATCCTGTTTGCCACGGCGCGGGACAAGACCATGCCGGCGTTCCTGAAAAAGGAAAACGCCAACCACGTGCCGGTCAATGCGCTCTGGCTGACCAACGTGATGATTCAGATTTTCCTGCTGATTACGCTGTTTTCCGCCGGCACCTACACCAGCCTGATCTACCTCGCCTCATCGATGATCCTGGTGCCGTACCTGTGGTCGGCGGCGTACGCGGTGTTGCTCAGCGGGCGTGGCGAAACCTACGAACATGCCTCGGCCGAGCGCACCAAGGACCTGCTGATCGGCGGCATCGCCCTGTGCTACGCGGTATGGCTGTTGTATGCCGGCGGAGTGAAATACCTGCTGCTGTCGGCGTTGCTGTATGCGCCGGGGGTGGTGCTGTTTGCCAAAGCCAAGCGTGAGCAGGGCGAGCCGTTGTTCACTCATGTCGAGAAGGTGATTTTCACCGGCGTGATCATCGGCGCGGGGCTGGCGGCGTATGGGTTGTACAGCGGGGTGTTGTCGTTGTGAGGTTGACGCTCGCCTTTCGGTGACCCGGATTATGTGTTGTCAGTTGTTGCCACATCGCTGGCAAGCCAGCTCCCACAGTGTCCGTGTCGGGCACAGGGTTTGTGAACATCCCTGAACCTGTGGGAGCTGGCTTGCCAGCGAAGAGGCTTCCATGGTTTCACCACAGCGGGCGATGTGAACCCAATTCTGTGGCCGGCAACTGCCATTGCAGCGGCGTCCCGCTGATCTTCACCGGTACCAGCAAGCGATGCGCCGGCCCCCATGGAGTCTGCTCCAGCGACAGACTTTGATCCTGCGCATCTTCAGCCCGCAACGCTTCGCTCGACCCCGGCCCCTGTTCGATCAACAGCTTGGCGGTGCGCGCCAGCGACAAGCGTGCCGAGCCACCTCGACCCGTCTTCAAACGTTGCGTCAACAGCCGGAGCGCACTCGCCGCCATCAAATACCCGGTTGCATGGTCCAGCGCCTGCACCGGCAGCGGCGTCGGTTGATCCGCGTGCTTCCAGCGCTGCCCGGCCTCGGCGATGCCGCTGCTCATCTGCACCAGACTGTCGAAGCCACGGCGGTTCTGCCACGGGCCGCTCCAGCCGTAGGCGTTGAGGCAGACGTCGATCAGCCCCGGCGCCAGTTGCCGCCGACGCTCGCTGCCGAAGCCGAGGTGTTCCAGCGCGTCGGCACGGTAACCGTGCACGAGGATGTCGGCGTCCTGCAACAGGTGTTCAAACACCAAGCGATCTGCCGGTTGCTGCAGATCCAGCCGCGCGCAGCGTTTGCCAAGGGTCATGTCCGGGATAACGCCCGGTTCGTTCCAGGTCGGCGGATCGATGCGCAGCACATTGGCGCCGAGGCCGGCAAGGAAACGGCTGGCGGTGGGGCCGGCAAGCACGCGGGTCAGGTCCAGCACCTTGAGGCCGGCCAGCGGCTGCGCTGCCGAGCCTTGCCACGCGTTGCTGTGTTCATCCTGCGCATCGAAGAAATGCACCAGCGGTTCGGCATTCACTGCCAGCCCCTGCGGATGCTGCTGCCACTGCGCCCAACTGCGCATTTCGGCGGCGCAGCCGTTGGCGTCGACGACTGCTTGTTCCAGATCGGCACTGCGCCATTGCGCGACGTTCGCTGCCATGGCGGCACGGTCGGCGCAGGCACCCAGCACGCGTTCGGCGGCGGCGCGGTGATGCGGGGCGTTGGTGTGCAGGCGGATCCAGCCGTCCTCGGTTGCGTAGTCACCGGCCACCGGATCCCACAGCGGCGGAACGTTCCAGCCCATCGGACGCAGCGAAGTGGCGAACCAGAACGAGGCCAGACGTCGATCGACCTCCATCGCGGGCAAGTGCCCGGTCTGTTGCCGGAGCAGTTCGCTGACGGCCTGCCCGGCAGCGCCGATGCTGGCGCAGGCCAGGTCGGTCACGGCGAATGCCGAGGGCAGTGCGCCATGGCCCGTGAACGGAATCGGCGTGTGGGGCAAGCCGAGTGCGGCTTGAATGGACGTGAGTAGATCAGTCATCGAAGGCCCTCCGGGAGAGAGGGCGATGATAGTGCAAAAAAATCTCGGGCCAGATGAAATTCCGGACAACCCACGCTGCCCCCTGTGGGAGCTGGCTTGCCAGCGATGACGGTGGATCAGTCAGTACATGAGTGACTGACACACCGCAATCGCTGGCAAGCCAGCTCCCACAGGGACGGTGGTGATTATCAGACGCGGAACTGGTCCATCAGCTTCATCTGCTGGCTCGCCAGGGCATTCAACTGACTGCTGATCGCCGCCGACTCAGTCGCTTGCTCGGTCAGCGTTTCGGTCACGGTGCGAATCGCCGAGACGTTGCGGTTGACCTCTTCGGCCACGGCGCTCTGTTGTTCGGCGGCGCTGGCGATCTGCAGGTTCATGTCGCTGATTACGGTGACCGCGTCGCTGATCTTGCCCAGCGCGTCCACGGCCTGACGGATCTGCCCGGCGTTGTTGTGTGCCTGGGTCTGGCTCGAATGCATGGTCGCGACCACGCCACGGGTGCCGGTCTGGATGCGCTCGATGACGATGCGGATTTCTTCCACCGAATCCTGAGTGCGCTTGGCGAGGTTGCGTACCTCGTCGGCGACTACTGCGAAACCACGACCGCTTTCCCCGGCGCGGGCCGCTTCGATGGCGGCGTTGAGCGCCAGCAGGTTGGTCTGTTCAGCGATGCTGCGGATCACTTCCAGCACCGAACCGATCTGCTCGCTGTTGACCGCCAGTGCTTCGACTTCGGTCACCGCTTTGCTGACTTCGTCGGCCAGTTGATTGATGTCGCGGGTGCTGCGTTCGATGATCGACATGCCGTCGCGGGCCGACTGATCGGCGCCCTTGGCGGCGTTGGCTGCGTTCGACGCGCTGTTGGCGACGTCGTGGGCGGTGGCGCTCATTTCGTTGGACGCGGTGGCGACCTGATCGATTTCGCGGAACTGCACCTGCATGCCTTCGCTGGTCTGGCGGGCGATTTCCGAGGATTGATCAGCAGTGCCACGCGCTTCGGTGATGCTCTGTTTGATCTGGGCGATGGTCGGTTGCAGCTTGTCGAGGAAGCGGTTGAACCAGTTCACCAGTTCGCCCAGTTCATCTTTCTTGGTGTAGTTCAGGCGCTGGGTCAGATCGCCTTCACCGCTGGCGATGTTTTTCAGCATTTCAGCGACGCTGTTGATCGGTCGGGTCACGCCCGAGGCGGTGAGCCAGATCAGCAGCAAACCGACCAGACCTGCGACCACGGCCACCAGCAACGCGGTGATGACACCGGTTTTCTGAGCATCGTCGAGCACCGCTTGCAGCTTGACCGAGTCGGCCAGCAGCACCTGTTTCGGCAGGTCGATGACCACGCCCCAGGCCCGCGAATTGCCAATCGGATCGACCGGGTACACCGCCCGAATCAGCTCGCCTTGTTCAAGGATCTTCGGCGTGCCGCTGCTGACCAGTTGCAACAGATCCTTGCCGTCGGCGCCGAGGGTATCGCTGATTTTTTTGCCGACCTTGGTTGCGTCGGAACTGTCGGCACCGAGCACGCCGCTGCCGGAGACGATCAGCATGTGCCCGGCGTTGTTGAACAGGTTGCGCTGGGAATCCACCGCCGCCGCTTGCAGGGCATCAAGGGCGATGTCGACACCGACCACGCCGATGGCCTTGCCGTCGACAATCAGCGGCACGGAAATGGTGGTCATCAACATTTCCTTGCCGCCCACGGTGTCGGCGTACGGGTCGAGCAGGCAGGTGCGCTTGTTGTCGCGAGGGCAGGTGTACCAGCTGTTGTACGGCGTGCCGCTGACGCTGAGGGTGGTCTTGGTCATGTCTTCTTCGACCATGATCGTGTTCAGCGCGGACCCGGCAGCGCGGCTCCAGTAGGTCGCAAAGCGCCCGGCTTCGTTGGACTGGCGCGCGGCATCGTTGACGAACTCGCTGTCCTTGCCATCAAGGCCGTTGGGTTCGAAAGCGAGCCAGATGCCGAGCACCTTGTCGTTGCGCTCAAACGCGGTTTTCAGGCTCTGGTTCAACTCTTCACGCAGGGCACCGGCGTCCAGCGAACGCTTGGCGGCCATCACCCGCATGTCCTTAATCTGGTCGGCCAGGGCAGTGATCACCGTCAGGCTTTCGCCGAAGGTCTTCTGTACCCGCACCGCTTGCTCGGCTGCCTTGGCCTGCAACAGGTTCTGCACACTGGCCGTGAGCAACTGGTTGCTGGAGTTGCTGACCAGTTCGTCGTTCTGGTTGGTCTGGTAAATGTTCATGCCGACGATCAGCGCGACCACACCGAGCAGACACAGACCGGAGAGCAGGACGATTTTCAGGCGAATGGAAAGAGAGTCGAACATGGGGCGATCTCGTGAATGAATGAGCAGGTGGCCGCGGGGATGAACTACCCGGTTCGCCAAATCCATTCAGCGCCATGCATTGCTCATCGGCGCACAGCGACGGCGCATGAGACGCTCGCCGACGAACGGTCAGTGCTAAACGTTTGCGCAGGGGATTGTGCTGAAAAAGCGATTAATTACAGGGAAGTTTCAGCCGGGTGAACACTGAGGAGCTTTTGGTGATGAGGCTTTGTGGTGAGGGGATTCATCCCCGATGGACTGCGCAGCAGGCCCAAAACCTGACAACCATTTTTAACTGAAACTCTGCGGAGCCTGATTAGTGGCTGCTGCGCAGCCATCGGGGATGAATCCCCTCACCACAAAAGCTCATTTGCCAAAAATAGCGGACGGTCAGGCGGGAGGCGGGATCACTTCCGGGCGCGACCAGATCCACAGATTGCCCAGGCTCATTCCGGCAATCGCCAGATACACCGGCCAGCCGTGGTCGAGCATCACCAGCATCAATGTCGCGCACAGCAGCATGCTGACGGTGGCGCTGACCTTGGCCTTGCGCGCGATGATCTTGCCGTTGCGCCAGTTGCTCAGGATCGGCCCGAACAGCCGATGGTTTTCCAGCCAGGCGCTCAGGCGCGGCGAGCTGCGGGTCGCAGCCCAGGCGGCGAGCAGGATGAACTCGGTGGTCGGCAGGCCGGGCACGACGATGGCGATCAGGCCAATGCCGAGACTGACATAGGCCAGCAGGCCGAACAGCAGGCGGGCGAGTTTTGAGGTGGCGGGTTGCGGCATGGGCTCGGGGAGTACAGTGAGACGAAACGGGAATCTTACAGACTTGTCGAGACCCCTGTGGGAGCTGGCTTGCCAGCGATAGCGATGTATCAGTCGAAATAGATCTTGTCCGACCCGCCGCCATCGCTGGCAAGCCAGCTCCCACAGGGTTTTGTATTGTGCCGGTAAATCAGGCCGGTTCGGCTTCGGTGGCGTAAGCCTGTTCCAGCAGCACGGTGAAGCGGTTGAACGCGTCGATTGCGCCTTGCTCGACTTCGGCTTCCTCTTCGGCGGTGAACGGCAGGGAGTCGAGAATACGCACGAAGCTTTTCCAACCCTCGGCGCGGCCACCTTCCGGTTCACCCAGGTGGCGGGCGCCGAAGGTTTCGCTCAGCTCCAGCGCCACCGCGCGTTTGATCAGGAACGCAGCGCCCAGCTTCGAGCCTTCGGAGACGAAGATCCAGCCGAGGGCGCGGGCCTTGCTCGGGTTTTTCAGCGCACCGGCCACCGGTGCCGGGATGTCGGTATCGAGGTCCGCCAGGTCAGCCTTGGCCGCTTCGGCGCGGCAACGGGCCGGCAGGTCCGGGACGATGGCCGTCAGTTCGGCGTTGTTATAGAGGTCGACCAGTTCCGACTGAAACAGGTACTGCGCGACCACGAAACGCGCAAAGTTGGCGCGGGTTTCGAACGGCGCGTGGGCTTTGACCAGCGCGTCGAGCTTGCTGTGCGGCTCGTGGGTGATCTGGTTCAGGCGTTGTGAACGCAGGGCTTTTTCCGAAGTGGTCATGGGGTGTCCTTGATAAAAGAGGCGCTTGATAACGAGACGAACGGGCAGGTGCCAAACCGTAAAAAAAGCCCCGCGACGCGTCGGTCAACGCGCGCCGCAGGGCCGTGCGGATCAGATGTCCCAGACCAGATTGATCGCGAAGTTGCGGCCCGGCTGGGTCAGGCGATCGAGGTTGGCCGGTTGCGTCACCGAAGCTTCGCCGACGCTGTCGTAACCGCGCACGTCATCCCACAGCCAGTACTTCTTGTCGGTGAGGTTGTAGATGCCGCCGCTGACGGTGACGTCGTCAGTGACTTTGTAATAACCGGCCAGATCCAGAATGCCGAAGCCCGGGGTCTTGAACTGGCTGCTGACGCCATCCGGCGACTTGAAGTTGCTGTCGTCGACGCGGTCCTTTTTCTTCACCAAGGTCCAGCTCAGCAGGCCGCCGTAGTGGTCCTGGTCGTAACCCAGACCGAATACGCCGGTCAGCGGATTGACGCTGTTGAGCGGCTCGCCATTGTCGTTGTTGCGACCGTAGGCGTAAGCAATTGATCCCTGGGTGTAGAGGCCTTGCGGCGCGCCGAACGCATCGAGGTTCAGGCGACCTTTGACTTCGGCACCCTTGATGGTCGCGTGCTTGATGTTGCTCGACTGGAAGGTCAGCTCGTCGTAGCCAGGCGTGACGGCGTCTTCGTTGATGAAGTCGCGGTACTTGTTATAGAACACCGCCACGTCGAACGAGCCTTGCTCGAAGTTGCCGCGCAGACCGGTTTCATAGCTTTTGCTTTTTTCCGGTTCCAGGTTCGGGTTCGGCGCCACGTTGTAGCCGGTGGTGCTGTTTTCAAAGCGCCCGTACAGCGCTTTCGCAGTCGGCGTGCGGAAGCCTTCGGCGTACTGGCCGTACCAGGTGTAGTTGTCGGTCAGGGCGTAGGTCAGGCCGAATTTGGGCGAGACTTTGTGCCAGGTCTTGTTCTCGTCGCTGACGGTGCCGTTGCCGTCGGCGGCCACGGTGTTGAGGAATTCTTCAGTGATGTGCGGCTTGAGCTGGGTGTAGTCGTAGCGCAGGCCCGGCAGGAAGGTCCACTTGTTCCAGCTGATCTGATCCTGGGCAAACAGGCTGTAGGTGTTGATGGTCGGGTCCGGGAAGTCGCTGGATTTTTTCAGCACATCCGCCGCGCTGGTGGCGCCGATGGCGGTGCAACCACGGCCGACAGCCAGGCATTTGCCGTCGCCACTGCGCGAGCCGGTGACTTTCTGCTGTTTGATCGTGGTGCCGTAGGTCAGCACGTGATCGGTGTCACCGATGGCGAAGGCCTTGTCCAGTTGCGCATCGAATACCCACTGTTTTTCCTCGTAGACCGTGTCGCGGGTGCGCAGCACTTTACGGGTCATCGGGTAGTAGAACTCTTCAGTGCTCTGGTCGGTCTTGGCGATCTGGTGGTTCAGGCTCCACTTCACGTTATCGGCCAGCAGGCTGTCGAGGGCGAAGCTGTGTTCGAGGCCGAAACGCTCGCGGGTGATGGTGTCGTTGCCGGTACGCCACTGGTACATGCCGCCGGGCAGCACGCTGTTGGGGATGGTCGGGGCGCCGTTGAAGTACGGGCCGCCGTAAGCGCTTTTCTGATCGGTGTCGCGGTCGTCCTTGTACTTCTCGTAGGTCAGGCCCAGACGCGAATCGTCGTTGTAGTTCCAGCCGATTTTCGCCAGCACGTTGGTGGCTTTGACGTCTTCCGGGTTGGCGGCGGTGCGGGCGAGGCCAGTGCCGTTGTTGCTGCCGTAGGAGTCGGTTTCGTGACCGTCGCGCTGGCTGAAGTGCAGCAAGCCGTCGAACTGCTCGGCACGCCCGGCAACGGTGGCGGATTTCAGCCAGCTCTCATCGGCGGAGCTATAGCCGGTCTTCAACCGGGCACCGACATCGTTGCCGGGCTTGATGATGTCGTCCGGGTCGAGGGTGTAGTAGCTGACGGCGCCGCCGATGGCGTTGCTGCCGTAGAGCACCGACGCCGGGCCCCGGAGGATTTCCACGCGTTTGACGATCTCCGGATCGACGTAATTGCGCTGGGTCTTGGCGTACGGGCCGTTGAAGAAACCGTCCGGCACTTCGACACCGTCGACCTGAGTGAGGATGCGGTCGCCGTCGATGCCGCGAATGTTGTAGCCACTGATACCGCCGCGCTGACCGGCGCCGCCGACGGACACGCCCGGCTCGTAGCGCACCAGATCCTTGAGGGTGTTGACGTTGTTGCGGTCCAGATCCTGGCGGGTCTGCACGGTGACTGTGGCCGGCACGCTGTTGACCGACTGTTCCTGGCGGGTGGCGCTGATGGTCACCTGATCCAGATTCAAGGTGCCGCTGGTGCTGCGTTTTTCCAGCACCACGTTGTTGTTGCTCAGCTTGCGGAAGCTCAGGTTGGTCCCCACCAACAGGCGTTCCAGGGCTTTCTCCGGCGGCAGCGAACCGCGCACGCCCGGCGACGACACGCCCTGACCCAGTTCCGCCGGCAAGCCGACCTGCCAACCGGTGACGCTGGTAAAAGCATTGAGCGCCGACACCAGCGGTTGCTGGCCGATCGAGAACGAGTAATCACCCATGTTGCGTGCCGGTTGCTCGGTGGCAGCCATCAGCGGTGCGGTGCCGGCCATGAGGATGGCAGCCGTCAGCAGCGACAATACGCGGGAAGGGGAAGCAGTCTGGCGGGTAAGGCGAGAGGACATCGATAGCGCTCCGTGTCGCACGAATCTTTATAGGTGCTGATCCGCCTCCGAAGATGCGAATCAATTGCATTGGCTATAACGAGACGAACGGGGTTTCGCTATCGAGTAAAAATAATTCTCATTTAGTTCAGGATCACCAGCGCCGGGAATTCCTGCAGGCGCGCCGAGGTGATGTGGGCGAGGGAACGCACGACGTCCAGCGGTTGGTCGAGACGGTAATTGCCGGTGACGTTGACGTCGGCCAACTGCTCGTTGGTGTTGATGATCCAGCCCGGGTAGTAGCGGCGCAGTTCGGCCAGCACCTTGTCGAGCGGACAGTTTTCAAAGATCAACCGGCCCTGGACCCAGGCCAGGTCGGTGGCGGCATCGAGTTTGGCCGGACGATCGAAACCGTTGGGGCCGATACGGATGCTTTCGCCGGCGCTCAAACGCACGCGCGCGTCATTGTGGGTGGCACGCAGATCGACATCGCCGCGTTGCACATTGACCTGCGCCACGCCGTCCAGATAGCGCACGGCGAACGCGGTGTCGCGCACGCTGGCCTGCACCGGGCCGGCATCGATTTCCAGTGGCTGAGCCCGGTTGGCCGCTACCTCGAAAAACGCTTCGCCCTGATACAGTCGTGCCACACGCTGGCGCTCATTGATGGTGCTGGAGAATGCCGAGTTGGTGTTGAGCAGCACCCTGGAACCGTCCTCCAGTTGCAGGCGCTGACGCTCGCCGACCACGGTCAGATGATCGGCCTGCAGGCGCATCGGCAGATTGCTGAAACTGAACAGGCCGAGGATCAGCACCGCAGCAGTCGCCAACGGTTTCCAGTGCGGGCGCAGACGTTTGATGAGCGTCACTTTCGCGGGTTTCGCAGCGAGACTCTGCGCGCATTGCACCACTTGCGGCCCGTCCCAGATCGCCTGGGCCCTGGCGAACGTCTCGGCATTCAACGGATCGGCAGCCAGCCACGCGTGAAATTGCCGGGTCTGCTCTTCGTCCGCACTGCCGAGCACAATGAGCCAGTCCAGAGCCTGGTCCATTGCACGGGCGGCGTCCTGCGCCGTGTCGGGCGAAGGCGGGCGGTGGGTGTCCGTCACGGTGTTTCCTCGGCAGTGTCTGTGCACGGCTGTTGTTTTAGTGAAGCGTAAAAGTCGGGCAAGGGTAGCAAAGCCCGCTGATCAGTGCAGTCGATGCTGATGCTGACAGAAATCGCCTGCGACCTCAGGCGCCATTCAAGCGCTCGGCGACACCGATGCAGATCGACATGATCAGCTTGAGTTCCTTCTGCACGGTGCTGAGCGACACGTTCAACTCGTCGGCGATTTCCTGATAGCTGTGCCCGTGCAGGCGGCTGAGGATGAAAATCTGCTGCTGACGCGGGCTGAGTTGACTGAGGCTCACGTTCAGACGCTCCAGCAGTTGTTCGGCATGGGCGGCGTCTTCGGCGCTGCTGGCAGGGGCGGCGACGCTGTGCACCACGTCCTGCGGCACGTCATCGACCATGGTTCGCGAATGGATCTTGCGCGCACGCAGGTGATCCAGCGCCAGATTGCGCGCGGTCTGGAACACGAAGGGTTCAAGGTGATCGATGGCGCGCTCGCTCAACGCCCGCGTGACGCGCAGGTAGGTTTCCTGCAACAGGTCTTCGGCGGTGCTGTGATTGTTGACCATCCGCTCGATCGTACGCAGCAGGGATGTGCGCTGAGAGAGGAAGACGTGATTGAAGCGCGATTGACTCACGGGGGAACCTGATCCATTTCGAGCGAATGATAATGCTTATCATCTAGTCGAGTGGTCAAGTGTTGTTTTGAACGAAGCAAATGTAGGAGCTGCCGAAGGCTGCGATCTTTTGATCTTGATTTTGATTTTTAAAAACAGAATCAAAAGATCGTCCGAACGCGGCCCGAGCCTTCGGCAGCTCCTACAGGGGGCGGGACAACTTATTCGGCGTTGCAGAGCGCCAGGCAGTTATCCAGCATGCGGTTGGAGAAGCCCCATTCGTTGTCGTACCAGGCCAGCACCTTCAGCAGTTTGCCGCTGGCTTTGGTGTGGTTGGCGTCGAAGATCGACGACAGCGGGTTGTGGTTGAAGTCGCTGGAAACCAGCGGCAACGTGTTGTAACCCAAAATTTTCGAGTGCTGGCTGGCCGCTTTCATCAGCGCGTTGACCTCGTCGGCCGTGGCTTCCTTCTTCAACTGCACGGTCAGGTCCACCAGCGACACATTGATCACCGGCACGCGCACGGCCATGCCGGTCAGTTTGCCCGCCAGTTCCGGCAATACCAGGCCTACCGCTTCGGCGGCGCCGGTCTTGCTCGGGATCATGTTCTGCGTGGCCGAACGCGCGCGGTACGGGTCGGTGTGATAGACGTCGGTGAGGTTCTGGTCGTTGGTGTAGGCGTGAATCGTGGTCATCAGACCGCTTTCAATGCCCAGTTCGCGGTGCAGCACCTGCGCCACGGGCGCCAGGCAGTTGGTGGTGCACGAAGCGTTGGAGATGATCTGGTGCGACTGGCGCAGAATGTCGTGGTTCACGCCGTAAACGACGGTAGCGTCGGCGCCTTTGGCCGGGGCCGAGATGATGACTTTGCGCGCGCCGGCAGTAAGATGCGCGGCCGCTTTGGCGCGGTCGGTGAACAGACCGGTGCATTCGAACACCACATCGATCTTTTCCGCGGCCCAAGGCAACTCGGCCGGGTTGCGGATGGCGCTGACCGCAATGCGGTCGCCGTTGACCGTCAGGCTCTCATTGTCATGGGCCACTTCGGCGTCGAATGTGCCGTGAACGGTGTCGTATTTGAGCAGATGGGCATTGATGGCGCTGTCGCCCAGATCGTTGATGGCGACGATCTGCAAATCCTGTCGATAGCCTTGGGTATACAGTGCGCGCAGGACATTACGGCCGATGCGGCCAAAACCATTGATTGCGATTCGAAGAGTCATTGAACAGCGCCGCCGTCGTTTTGTTGTTGGAATTACAAGATTATTCGCATAAAAATAGAAAACAAGCCTTTTTAGTGGCAATATTTTGTTTTATCTACAACGAGTGACCTGAATCAACTGGTCCGAATGGTCAAAAAAGCCGTCTGTCATTCCAACAACAACGGCGTTTGATCAGCATAGACAATCAGGTCGCCACATCCGTTAGCCTGGAGTTCTACACATGCATCCCCGCGTTCTTGAGGTCACCGAACGGCTTATCGCCCGCAGCCGCGCCACGCGTCAGGCTTACCTTGCACTGATTCGCGGCGCCGCCACTGACGGGCCGATGCGCGGCAAGCTGCAATGCGCCAACTTCGCCCACGGCGTGGCCGGATGTGGCAGCGAAGACAAGCACAGCCTGCGGATGATGAACTCGGCGAACATCGCCATTGTTTCTTCGTATAACGACATGCTCTCGGCGCACCAGCCGTACGAGGTCTTTCCCCAGCAGATCAAAACCGCCTTGCGCGAAATCGGCTCGGTCGGTCAGTTCGCCGGTGGTACGCCGGCGATGTGCGATGGCGTGACCCAGGGCGAGCCGGGCATGGAGCTGAGCCTGCCAAGCCGTGAAGTGATCGCCATGTCGACGGCGGTGGCGTTGTCGCACAACATGTTCGACGGCGCGCTGATGCTCGGCATCTGCGACAAGATCGTCCCGGGCCTGATGATGGGCTCGCTGCGCTTCGGCCATCTGCCGACGATCTTCGTCCCGGGCGGGCCGATGGTCTCGGGGATTTCCAACAAGGAAAAAGCCGACGTGCGGCAGAAGTACGCCGAAGGCAAGGCGACCCGCGAAGAGCTGCTGGAATCGGAAATGAAGTCCTACCACAGCCCGGGCACCTGCACCTTCTACGGCACCGCCAATACCAACCAGTTGCTGATGGAAGTCATGGGCCTGCACTTGCCGGGCGCCTCTTTCGTCAATCCGAACACCCCGCTGCGTGATGCCCTGACCCGCGAAGCCGCGCATCAGGTCACGCGTCTGACCAAGCAAAACGGCAACTTCATGCCGATCGGCGAAATCGTCGACGAGAAGGCGCTGGTCAACTCGATCGTCGCGCTGCACGCCACCGGCGGCTCGACCAACCACACCCTGCACATGCCGGCCATCGCGATGGCTGCGGGCATCCAACTGACCTGGCAGGACATGGCCGACCTCTCCGAAGTCGTGCCGACCCTGAGCCACGTCTACCCGAACGGCAAAGCCGACATCAACCACTTCCAGGCCGCTGGCGGTATGTCGTTCCTGATCCGCGAACTGCTCGAAGCCGGCCTGCTCCACGAAGACGTCAACACCGTGCTCGGCCACGGCTTGAGCCAGTACACCAAAGAGCCATTCCTCGATAACGGTGAGTTGGTGTGGCGCGAAGGCCCGACCGAAAGCCTCGACGAAAACATCCTGCGTCCGGTCGCCCGTGCATTTTCCGCCGAGGGCGGTCTGCGGGTGATGGAAGGCAACCTCGGTCGCGGCGTGATGAAAGTCTCCGCCGTGGCGCTGGAAAACCAGATCGTCGAAGCGCCAGCCATGGTGTTCCAGGATCAGCAGGACCTGGCCGACGCGTTCAAGGCCGGTTTGCTGGAGAAGGATTTTGTTGCGGTGATGCGCTTCCAGGGCCCGCGCTCCAACGGCATGCCCGAGCTGCACAAGATGACGCCGTTCCTCGGCGTGCTGCAGGATCGCGGCTTCAAAGTCGCGCTGGTGACCGATGGGCGCATGTCCGGCGCGTCGGGGAAAATCCCGGCGGCGATTCACGTCAGCCCTGAAGCGTATGTCGGTGGTGCTTTGGCGCGGGTGCAAGAGGGCGATATCATCCGCGTCGATGGCGTCAAAGGCACTTTGGAACTCAAGGTCGACGCCGCCGAATTTGCAGCGCGTGAACCCGCCAAAGGCCTGTTGGGCAACAACATCGGCAGCGGTCGCGAACTGTTTGGCTTCATGCGTTTGGCCTTCAGCTCGGCGGAGCAGGGCGCCAGCGCCTTCACTTCTGCCCTGGAGACGCTTAATTGAAACTGGCTTTGGTCGGTGATATCGGAGGCACCAACGCGCGGTTCGCGTTGTGGAAAAACCAGCAACTGGAATCGGTTCAGGTGCTGGCCACAGCCGACCACGCCAGCCCGGAAGAGGCGATCAGCCTGTACCTGAGTGGCCTCGGTCTGGCGCCGGGTTCGATCGGTTCGGTGTGCCTGTCGGTGGCGGGGCCGGTGAGTGGGGATGAATTCAAATTCACCAACAACCACTGGCGCTTGAGTCGCACGGCGTTCTGCAAGACCTTGCAGGTCGAACAACTGCTGTTGATCAACGATTTCTCGGCGATGGCGCTGGGCATGACCCGTTTGCAGCCCGGGGAATTTCGTGTGGTCTGCGAAGGCACGCCGGAGCCGTTGCGCCCGGCGGTGGTAATCGGTCCGGGCACGGGGCTGGGCGTCGGCACCTTGCTCGATCTGGGCGAAGGCCGGTTTGCCGCGCTGCCGGGCGAGGGCGGGCACGTCGATCTGCCGCTGAGCAGTCCGCGTGAAACCCAGCTCTGGCAGCACATCCACGACGAAATCGGACACGTCAGCGCAGAAACGGCGCTGAGCGGCGGTGGCCTGCCGCGCGTCTACCGGGCGATCTGCGCAGTGGACGGACATGAACCGAAGCTTGAGACGCCGGAAGCGATCACGGCAGCCGGTCTGGCTGGCGATCCGATCGCCCTGGAAGTGTTGGAACAGTTCTGCTGCTGGCTCGGCCGCGTGGCCGGCAACAACGTGCTGACCACCGGGGCTCGTGGCGGGGTCTTCATCGTGGGTGGGGTGATACCGCGCTTTGCCGATTTCTTCGTCAACAGTGGTTTTGCCCGCAGCTTCGCCGACAAGGGCTGCATGAGCGATTACTTCAAGGGCATTCCGGTGTGGCTGGTGACGGCGCCGTATTCCGGGCTGGTGGGTGCCGGTGTGGCACTGGAGCAAGCAATCCCGGCCTGAAATGCAATCAAACTGTAGGAGTGAGCCTTTGTGGCGAGGGGATTCATCCCCGATGGCCTGCGAAGCAGGCCCGGTTTTTCCAGGGTCGCTGCGCAACCCATCGGGGATAAATCCCCTCACCACAGGTTTGTTCCCACAGGTGTTTTGTGGTGTTTGTAAAATCAGTGCTTAAGGCATAATCCGCCCCAATTCCAACAACAAGGATGCCTTCGAAGTGAGCTCAGTCAACAAGTCGATATTGTTGGTCGATGACGACCAGGAAATACGCGAGTTGCTGGAAACCTACCTGACCCGCGCCGGGTTTCAGGTGCGGGCCACCGCCGATGGCGCCAGTTTCCGCCAGGCCCTCAACGAGGCGCCGAGCGATCTGGTGATCCTCGATGTGATGCTGCCCGACGAGGACGGTTTCAGCCTCTGCCGCTGGGTGCGCCAGCATCCGCGTCAGGCGCAGGTGCCGATCATCATGCTCACCGCCAGTTCCGACGAAGCCGACCGCGTGATCGGTCTGGAGCTCGGCGCTGACGACTACCTCGGCAAACCCTTCAGCCCCCGCGAGCTGCAAGCCCGAATCAAGGCGCTGCTGCGACGGGCGCAATTCGGTCAGGAACGCAGTGGCAGCGACGTGCTGGCCTTCGATGAGTGGCGGCTGGACATGGTCAGTCATCGACTGTTCCACACCGACGGCGAAGAAGTGATTCTCTCCGGTGCCGACTTCGCATTGCTGAAGCTGTTTCTCGATCATCCGCAGGAAATCCTCGACCGCGACACCATCGGCAACGCCACCCGTGGCCGTGACCTGATGCCGCTCGACCGGATTGTCGACATGGCCGTCAGCCGCTTGCGCCAGCGCCTGCGTGACACGGAAAAACCGCCACGGCTGATCCGCACCGTGCGCGGCAGTGGCTACCAACTGGCAGCCAATGTGGTTGCCGGCAATGGTCACTGAGTCGCTGCGCAGGCTCGCCAACACAGTACCGGTGCCGCGTTCGCTGCTCGGGCGCATGCTCCTGCTGACTCTGTTGGCGGTGCTGTTCGCACAGACCTTGTCGAGCGTGATCTGGGTTTCGCAATTGCGCGCCACCCAGCTTGAAGGCCTGGTTACCAGTGCCCGCAGCCTCGCCCATTCGATGACCGCCAGCGTCAGTTATTTCCGCTCGTTGCCGGTGGCGTATCGACCGCTGGTGCTCGACCAGTTGCGCAGCATGGGCGGCACCCGTTTCGTGGTGACGCTCAATGACAAACCGCTGGGCATGGACGTGCTGCCGATCACCCCGCGCAAGGCTGCGGTGATTCAAGCGGTGGATGAAGTGCTGCGTCAGTCGCTGGGCCATGACACGGATATTTCGGTGACTTTCGTCAGCCCCGAGGATCTGCGGATCTTCAATGCCGGGCTGAAACTCGATGAGCTACCGCGCTCGTGGGCGCATTACGCGTTGACCCTGGAACCGGTGAATCCACCCGTGCTGGTCACGCAGATTCAAATGGCCCCGGGCGAGTGGCTGTACATCGCCTCGTTGCTGCCCGAGCCCTACACCAGTCTTGAAGAGCAAGGCCTGCCGGCGCAGCAGGTGTGGTTCATCGTCCTCACCAGCGGCTTTTTGCTGCTGTTCATCGGCTTGCTGGTGCACTGGCAGAGCCGGCCGCTCAAGCGTCTGGCGCGGGCGGCGCGGGATCTGTCGCTGGGCGCCGATGTCGAGCCGGTGGCCGAGGGCGGCGGTAGTGAAGTGGTGGAAGTGGGCCGTGCGTTCAACACCATGCGCGAACGCATCAGCCGCTACCTGACCGAGCGCAGCCAATTGTTCAGCGCGATTTCCCATGACCTGCGCACGCCGATCACTCGCCTGCGTTTGCGCGTCGAGCTGCTCGAAGACGAGCAGTTGCAAGCCAAGTTCGGTCGCGATCTGGATGAGCTGGAGTTGCTGGTCAAGGGCGCGCTGCAATGCGTGAAAGACACTGACATCCACGAGAACATCGAGCCGGTGGATCTCAACCATGTACTCGACTGCCTCGTAGAACCGTACCTGGCGCCCAACGGCAATGGCCGCGTGACCCTGCAAGGCAAGGCGCTGGCGGCGTATCCGGGCAAGCCTTTGGCGTTGAAGCGCTGCATCGGCAACCTCATCGACAATGCCCTGAAGTACGGGCAGAACGCGCACCTGCACATCGATGACGATGAGCGCGCGTTTGTCCTGCACGTAGACGACGAAGGCCCGGGCGTGCCGGAGCAGCGGTTGGAGCAGGTGTTCGAGCCGCACTTTCGCTTGGCCGGGCAGCAGCAAGGCTATGGTCTCGGTTTGGGCATTGCGCGCAACATCGCCCACAGCCACGGCGGTGAGGTGACGCTGCAGAATTTGCGTGAGGGCGGGTTGCGGGTGACGTTGCAGTTGCCGCGTTCAGTAGACTGACGATCAAAAGATCGCAGCCTTCGGCAGCTCCTACACCGTACTCTGTAGGAGCTGCCGAAGGCTGCGATCTTTTGACTTTGCTTTTCTAATGTCACGGCTTGGTGACAAACCCCGTCCCCTTCGTTACAAGCCCACCCCGGCCCGTTGTTTAGACTTCCCGCAGTCATAACAACAAAAAAGGCCACTCATGGATCTTTTCCACCCAGGCTTCAGCAGTTGGCTGAACGCCCCTGCCCACCAGCAATGGCTCGCCGACGAAGGTCTGCGCCTGCTGGCATTCGCCAAGGCTGCCAGGTTGCCCGAAGGCTTCGGCACCCTCGATGAGCGCGGCCACTTGCCCGCCAACGCGCAGGCCGAAACCATGAACACCGCGCGCATGACCCACAGCTTCGCCATGGCCCACATTCAGGGCCTGCCGGGGTTTGCCGAACTGGTTGATCACGGCATTGCGGCCCTGCGCGGGCCGTTGCGGGATGCGCTGCACGGCGGCTGGTTTGCGGTCGCCGAACATCGCGATGGCAACACCGGCAAGAACGCCTATCTGCATGCCTTTGTTGCGCTCGCGGCCAGCTCGGCGGTGGTCGCGCAGCGTCCCGGCGCCCAGGCGCTGCTGGATGATGCGATCGACATCATCGACACGTATTTCTGGAGCGAAGAAGAGGGCGCCATGCGCGAATTCTTCAATCGCGACTGGCGCGAAGAAGAGGCCTATCGCGGCGCCAACAGCAACATGCACGCCACCGAAGCGTTCCTTGCGCTGGCCGATGTCACTGAAGATCCGCGCTGGCTGGTGCGCGCGCAACGCATCGTCGAGCGGGTGATTCATGGTCATGCAGCAGCTAACGGCTACATGGTCATCGAACACTTCGACCGCGACTGGCAACCGCTGCGCGAGTACAACCACGACAATCCGGCTGACGGCTTCCGCCCTTACGGCACCACCCCGGGCCACGGTTTCGAGTGGGCGCGACTGTTGCTGCACCTCGAGGCGGCGCGGGTCCAGGCCGGGATGCTCACGCCGGGCTGGCTGGCGACCGATGCGCAAAAACTCTTCGAGCAGAACTGCCGACACGGCTGGGACGTCGATGGCGCGCCGGGCATCGTCTACACCCTCGACTGGGACAACAAAGCCGTGGTGCGACATCGTCTGCACTGGACCCATGCCGAAGCCAGCGCGGCGGCCAGCGCCTTGCTCAAACGCACCGGTGATGCGCAATACGAAACCTGGTACCGGTTGTTCTGGGAATTTTGTGAAGGCCATTTCATCGATCGCTGTGACGGCAGCTGGCACCACGAACTCGATCCGCAAAACCGCCCGAGCGCCGATATCTGGCCGGGCAAACCCGATCTCTACCACGCGTGGCAAGCGGTACTGATCCCTCGTCTACCCTTGTCACCGAGTATGGCAACCGCTCTGGCGCAAATATCCCGGGCTGTTCCTGTGTAACCATGTGGTGACATTTGCGCGTCCCTTCGTTACCTGCGAAGGGAATCGCCCTGTTTAAACTCCTGTGCAGCGCAAGCACCAGACTTGCATGCATAACAACAAGAAAGGTACATCTCAGATGAATGCGATTTCTCGCCTCGCTACTGTCATTTCTGTCGCCTCCCTGTTCCCGCTCGCAATTCTGCCTCTCAGTGTGTCCGCTGCCGAATCCAAAGGTTCGGTCGAAGTCGTGCACTGGTGGACGTCCGGTGGCGAAAAAGCCGCTGTCGATGTGCTCAAGGCGCAAGTTGAAAAAGACGGTTTCACCTGGAAAGACGGCGCTGTCGCCGGCGGTGGCGGTGCCACGGCCATGACCGTGCTGAAGAGCCGCGCCGTGGCCGGCAACCCGCCGGGCGTGGCCCAGATCAAAGGCCCGGATATCCAGGAATGGGCCTCCACCGGTCTGCTCGACACCGACGTCCTGAAGGACGTGGCCAAAGAAGAGAAGTGGGACAGCCTGCTCGACAAGAAAGTCTCCGATACCGTGAAGTACGACGGTGATTACGTGGCCGTACCGGTGAACATTCACCGCGTGAACTGGCTGTGGATTAACCCGGAAGTCTTCAAGAAAGCCGGCATCACCAAGAACCCGACCACCCTCGAAGAGTTCTACGCCGCTGGCGACAAGCTCAAGGCTGCGGGCTTCATCCCGCTGGCTCACGGCGGTCAGCCTTGGCAGGACAGCACCGTGTTCGAAGCCGTGGTGCTCTCGGTCATGGGCGTTGATGGTTACAAGAAAGCCCTGGTCGATCTGGACAACAAGGCGCTGACCGGCCCGGAAATGGTCAAGGCGCTGACCGAGCTGAAAAAAGTCGCGACCTACATGGACGCCGACGGCAAAGGTCAGGACTGGAACCTGGAAGCGGCCAAGGTCATCAACGGCAAGGCCGGCATGCAGATCATGGGTGACTGGGCCAAGTCCGAATGGACCGCTGCCAAGAAAGTCGCCGGCAAGGATTACGAGTGCGTAGCCTTCCCGGGCACCGACAAAGCGTTCACCTACAACATCGACTCCCTGGCGGTGTTCAAGCAGAAAGACAAAGGCACTGCGGCCGGTCAGCAAGACATCGCCAAAGTCGTGCTGGGGGAAAACTTCCAGAAAGTCTTCAGCATCAACAAAGGCTCGATCCCGGTACGTAACGACATGTTGAACAACATGGACAAACTCGGTTTCGACTCCTGCGCGCAGACCGCTGCCAAGGACTTCCTGGCTGACGCCAAATCCGGCGGCCTGCAACCGAGCATGGCGCACAACATGGCGACCACGCTGGCGGTGCAGGGCGCGTTCTTTGATGTCGTGACCAACTACATCAACGACCCGAAAGCCGACCCGGCTGATGCGGCCAAGAAACTGGGCGCGGCGGTTCAGGCGGCCAAATAACCGTCAGTAGCGCAGGCCCTTCTTTGTGGGAGCGGGCTTTGTGGTGAGGGGATTTATCCCCGATGGGTTGCGTAGCAGCCCCGGAAAGTTGCAGCGGTGGAGTACCAGAAAGACCGCGTGCAAAGGTTTTGCGACTGCTTCGCAGCCGATCGGGGATAAATCCCCTCACCACAGAGCTCGCTCCCACAAGGGATCTCACTGTAGTTTTTATTCCCTGTACTGGATTTCCCCATGAGTTCTGTTGCTGTGTTCAGCAAAGCCTCGCCGTTCGATGCACTGCAGCGCTGGCTACCGAAACTGGTGCTGGCGCCGAGCATGTTCATCGTGCTGGTAGGCTTCTATGGCTACATCCTGTGGACGTTCGTGCTGTCGTTCACCACCTCGACGTTCCTGCCCAACTACAAGTGGGCCGGACTGGCGCAATACGCCCGGCTGTTCGACAACGACCGCTGGTGGGTGGCGAGCAAGAACCTCGCGGTGTTCGGTGGCATGTTCATCGGCATCACGCTGGTGATCGGTGTGCTGCTGGCGGTGTTCCTCGACCAGCGCATCCGTCGCGAAGGCTTTATCCGCACCATTTACCTGTACCCGATGGCGCTCTCGATGATCGTCACCGGTACTGCTTGGAAATGGCTGCTCAACCCGGGCATGGGCCTGGACAAATTGTTGCGTGACTGGGGCTGGGAAGGCTTCCGTCTGGACTGGCTGATCGACCCGGATCGCGTGGTGTACTGCCTGGTGATCGCCGCTGTGTGGCAAGCCTCGGGCTTCATCATGGCAATGTTCCTCGCCGGCCTGCGCGGGGTTGATCAGTCGATCATCCGTGCCGCACAGATCGACGGTGCGAGCATGCCGACCATCTACTGGAAAGTCGTGCTGCCAAGCCTGCGTCCGGTGTTCTTCAGTGCGGTGATGATCCTCGCCCACATCGCGATCAAGAGCTTCGACCTGGTCGCGGCGATGACGGCGGGTGGCCCGGGGTATTCCTCCGACCTGCCGGCGATGTTCATGTACTCCTTCACCTTCAGTCGCGGCCAGATGGGCATGGGCTCGGCCAGTGCGATTCTGATGCTCGGTGCGATTCTCGCGATCATCGTGCCTTACCTGTACTCCGAGCTGAGGACCAAGCGTCATGACTAGTCTCGCTGCCAAACCCGCGTTCAGCCTCAGTCGTGTGGCGATCTACGCGGTGCTGATCCTCGCGGTATTGCTGTACCTGATCCCGCTGGTGGTGATGCTGCTGACCAGCTTCAAGACCCCGGAAGACATCAGCACCGGCAACCTGCTGAGCTGGCCGACCGTGGTCAGCGGCATCGGCTGGGTCAAGGCCTGGGCCACGGTTGACGGTTACTTCTGGAACTCGATCAAGATCACCGTGCCGGCCGTGGTCATCTCCACCGCCATCGGCGCGTTGAACGGTTACGTGCTGTCGTTCTGGCGCTTCCGTGGTTCGCAGCTGTTCTTCGGTCTGCTGCTGTTCGGTTGCTTCCTGCCGTTCCAGACCGTGCTGCTGCCGGCCTCGTTCACCCTCGGCAAGATGGGCCTGGCGAGTACCACCACCGGCCTGGTCTTCGTGCACGTGGTCTATGGTCTGGCGTTCACCACGCTGTTCTTTCGCAACTACTACGTGAGCATTCCCGATGCGCTGATCAAGGCTGCACGGCTGGATGGCGCGGGTTTCTTTACGATCTTCCGGCAGATCATTCTGCCGATGTCGACCCCGATCATCATGGTCTGCCTGATCTGGCAGTTCACCCAGATCTGGAACGACTTCCTGTTCGGTGTGGTGTTCTCCAGCGGTGATTCGCAACCGATCACGGTGGCGCTGAACAACCTGGTCAACACCAGCACCGGGGCCAAGGAATACAACGTTGATATGGCAGCGGCGATGATCGCCGGGCTGCCGACCCTGCTGGTCTATGTGGTCGCAGGCAAGTATTTCGTGCGCGGGCTGACGGCCGGCGCAGTCAAGGGGTAATCATGGCAACGCTCGAACTTCGCAACGTCAACAAGACCTACGGTGCCGGCCTGCCGGATACCCTGAAGAACATCGAACTGTCGATCAAGGACGGTGAGTTCCTGATCCTGGTCGGCCCGTCGGGCTGCGGCAAGTCGACCCTGATGAACTGCATCGCCGGCCTGGAGACCATCACCGGTGGCGCGATCATGATCGGCGACCAGGACGTCAGCGGCATGAGCCCGAAGGATCGTGACATCGCCATGGTGTTCCAGTCCTACGCGCTGTACCCGACCATGAGCGTGCGCGAGAACATCGAGTTCGGTCTGAAAATTCGCAAGATGAGCCAGTCGGCGATCGATGAAGAAGTCGCCCGCGTGGCCAAGCTGCTGCAGATCGAACACCTGCTCAACCGCAAACCGGGCCAGCTCTCCGGTGGGCAGCAACAGCGCGTGGCAATGGGCCGTGCGTTGGCACGTCGGCCGAAGATCTATCTGTTCGACGAACCGCTGTCGAACCTCGACGCCAAGCTGCGCGTCGAGATGCGCACCGAAATGAAACTGATGCACCAGCGTCTGAAAACCACCACCGTTTACGTGACCCACGACCAGATCGAAGCGATGACCCTGGGCGACAAGGTTGCGGTGATGAAGGACGGGATCATTCAGCAGTTCGGCACGCCGAAAGAGATCTACAACGACCCGGCCAACCTGTTTGTGGCGAGCTTCATCGGTTCGCCGCCGATGAACTTCATCCCGCTGCGTCTGCAACGCAAGGACGGTCGCCTGCTGGCGCTGCTCGACAGCGGCCAGGCCCGTTGCGAACTGCCGATGAGCATGCAGGACGCAGGGCTTGAAGATCGCGAAGTGATCCTCGGCCTGCGCCCGGAACAGATTGTCCTGGCGAACGGCGAGGGCAATGGCCTGCCGAGCATCAAGGCCGAAGTGCAGGTTACCGAGCCGACCGGTCCGGACACCCTGGTGTTCGTCAACCTGAACGAAACCAAGGTCTGCTGCCGCCTGGCACCGGACGTGGCGCCGCAGGTGGGCGAAACCCTGACCCTGCAATTCGATCCGTCGAAAGTGTTGTTGTTCGATGCCAAGACTGGCGAGCGTCTGGGCGTTGCGGGCCAGGCGCAGACCGAGGCGCGGTCGGCGAACGTCGCGCAATTCAAAGGCCGGTAAAAGATCCGTGCAGGAATAAGGTTCATGTGGGAGCTGGCTTGCCAGCGAAGGGGCCGGCACATCCAGCATGGATGTCGCCTGAATCACCGCCATCGCTGGCAAGCCAGCTCCCACAGGGATCGGATTCCAATCAGGAGCACGCGCTGGATTGCCTGTAATCCAGTGCAATTTATGTAAACCGCGTTGGAAAAAAACAGTTAATAACAATAAAGACGAGGATGTAGGGATGAAAAAGAAACACGTCAATGCCCGGTTGATCTGCCAAGTGTCAGCCGCGGCGGCATTGGTGCTGGCCGGCAATGCAATGGCCGCGGATGCGTTCAGCTCCGATTCGAAATGGATGACGGGCGACTGGGGTGGCGAGCGGACCAAGCTGATCGAGCAGGGTATCGACATCAAGGCTGACTACGTTGGGGAAATGGGCGCCAACCTGCATGGCGGCTACAACGACGACAAGACCGGTCGCTACAGCGATCAGTTCGGTCTGGGCGTGGCGCTGGACCTGCAAAAACTCTGGGGCTGGGACAACACTCAGGCCAAGATCCAGTTGACCAATCGTAACGGTCAGAACATCTCCAACGATCGTGTTGGCGATCCGCGTGCCGGCACTCTGTCGTCTTCTCAGGAAGTCTACGGCCGTGGCCACATGGTGCGTCTGACCCAGTTGTGGATTCAGCACCAGTTCTTCGACAACAAGCTCGACGTCAAGGCCGGTTACTTCGGTGAGGGCGAAGACTTCAACACCTTCCCGTGCGACTTCCAGAACCTGGCGTTCTGCGGCTCGCAAGTGGGTAACTGGGCGACCAACATCTGGTACAACTGGCCAGTCAGCCAGGCCGCGATCCGCGTGAAGTACAACATCAACGACGAGCTCTACGCGCAGATCGGTGCGTACAACCAGAACCCGTCGCAACTGGAACACGGTAACGGCTTCAAGCTCAGCGGCAGCGGCACCAAAGGGACTGTTCTGCCAGTCGAATTGGTCTGGTCGCCGAAGGTCAACAGCCTGCCGGGCGAATACCGCGTCGGTTACTACAAGAGTACCGCTGATGCCAGCGACGTCCGCGAAGACGTCAACGGTTTCGACGCGGCAACCACTGGTGACGCGTACAAAACCCACAGCAGCAAACACGGTTACTGGTTCGTCGCGCAGCAGCAACTCACCAGCCACAACGGTGATGCCAGCCGCGGTCTGAACATCGCTGCCAACGCGACCTTCCACGACAAGGACACCAACTTCATCGATAACTACCAGTCGGTGATGTTTGTCTACAAAGGCCCGTTCGACGCCCGTCCGAAGGATGACGTCGGCATTGGCGCGGCGCGTATCCACGTCAACGATGACGTGAAGAAAAACGCCGAACTGCTGAATGCCTCCAACGGTGTTTCGGATTACGACAATCCGGTGTTCTCGCCGATTCGTGAAACCGAATACAACTACGAGATCAACTACGGCTTCCACGTCACCAACTGGCTGACCGTGCGTCCTAACCTGCAGTACATCACTCACCCGGGCGGTGTTGATGCCGTGGACAACGCTTTGGTCGCTGGCCTGAAAATTCAGTCTACGTTCTGACGCGTCTGCGATAAGCTCCTCTCCATGTGCGCATATTTGCGGACAGCCCAGGCTGTCCGCTTTTTTTTGCGATAGACGTCCGATGATATACCTGTGGCGAGGGGATTTATCCCCGATGGGTTGCGAAGCGACCCCAGAACTGCAACCGTTTTCACCCTGACATACCGTATGCAATTGGTTCAGGGCCGCTCCGCGCCCCATCGGGGATAAATCCCCTCGCCACAGTGTTCACTCTCACTGGGCACAAAGGTAATTGAGTACCCCCATGATTTTCAGGACCGTGGCCAATGCATGAGCATCCGCTGCAACGCTTCTTCAAATCCCTGCGCGAACGACCGGTTTTTGCCTGGGAGCGCTATCAGATGCGCGATGTGCTGGTGATCGACCATCCGCTGTGTCAGGCGGTGTTCAGTCGGCAGGGTGCGCAGTTGCTGCACTTTCAGCCGCGTGGACAGAAACCGTGGTTATGGTGCGCGGCGAAGTGGCCGCACGTGGGCGCCATACGTGGTGGCGTGCCGGTGTGCTGGCCGTGGTATGGCCGCCATCCGAGCGAAAACGCGTGGCCGTCCCATGGCTGGGCGCGACTGCTCGACTGGAAATTGCTCGACAGCAGCAGCGCCGAGGATGGCGTGCGCCTGCATTGGCAATTGCAGTTGTGCGATTGGCAGGTCGACCTGCATGCGCATCTGGGTGAACGCATGGAATTACGCCTGAGCACCGAGCATCAGGACGACATGCCGTGCCAGTTGAGCCAGGCTTTGCATGCTTACTGGCGTATTGGTGACGTGGGTGAGATAGCGCTGTCTGGCCTCGAAGGTGCGCAGGGTTATGACCAGTTGAGGCGCCAGTCCTGCCAGCAGGAAGGCGAATTGCGCGTGGAGGGCGGTTGTCAGCGGGTGTTCCAGCACGACGGCGAATTGCAGCTCAAGGATCACGCCTGGCAGCGCGAATTGTGCATCGATACCGGTGACAGTGGCGACACCGTGGTCTGGCATCCTGGTTCGCGACCATTGCTGGGTGTGAGCTGGGATGAAGTAACGGAGTTTGTCTGTGTTGAAGCGGCGGCGGGCGGTACCGACAGCCTGCATCTGGCGCCGGGGGAGAAGGCGCATTTGAGTTTGCAGGCGTGGGCTGCTGCCTGAGTTTGTACGGTGGCTGCTGGCCCCATCGCTGGCAAGCCAGCTCCCACAGACTCAGTGGCGGTCATGGATTTTGTGGACGACCCGGACACTGTGGGAGCTGGCTTGCCAGCGATGAGGCCGGATCATTCAATAAAGAATTATCAGGCCTCAGTTGAACTCGTCACCCACCGGATACCGGCTGGCATTCAAGCTCTCCTTGATCTTGCGCAGATGCGGCTGGAAATCCACCCCGCGACGCAGCGTCATGCCGGTCGCCAACACATCCAGCACTGTCAACTGAATGATCCGCGAGGTCATCGGCATATAGATGTCAGTGTCTTCCGGCAGCGGAATATTCAGGCTCAGGGTACTGGCTTTGGCCAGCGGCGAATTCTCCGCGGTCAGGCCCAACACCGAAGCGCCGTTCTCCCGGGCGATGCGCGCCACTTCCACCAGTTCGCGGGTGCGCCCGGTGTAGGAAATGATCACGAACAGCTCGCCAGTGTGCGCCACCGACGCAATCATCCGCTGCATCAGCACATCGGCATGGGCGGTGACGGCGAGGTTGAAACGGAAGAATTTGTGCTGCGCATCCAAAGCCACAGGCGCTGACGCACCGAGGCCGAAAAAGTGGATCTGCCGCGCCTGGATCAACAGGTCGACGGCGCGGCTGATCAGGTTCGGATCGAGCGCCTGGCAAGCGCTGTCCAGCGAAGCGATGGCGCTGCCGAAAATCTTCTGCGTGTACGCCTCGGGATTGTCATCGGCCTCCACCGCGCGGCTGACATATGCCGCGCCACTGGCCAGGCTCTGCGCCAGTTGCAACTTGAGTTCAGGGTAGCCGCTGACACCGAACGAACGGCAGAAACGGTTGACCGTCGGCTCGCTCACCGACGCGGCCTGGGCGAGGGCGGCGATGCTGAAGCGGGTGGCCTGCTGCGGGTTGAGCAGGATCACCTCGGCGACTTTGCGTTCGGCCTTGTTCAGCTCTTCAAGGCGACTCTGGATCTGTTCCAGTAAATTTCGCACGCGGTCCATATGGAATTCCTAATTCACCTGCGCAAAGGTGCGCCGGGCTATGCAAATTGGGCCTTTGATGTGGCCCGTGACGGTGGCCTATCCTACTGATGGCTCCGACCGACCACCACTCGGAATCTGTATTTTGCGAAAATGTTGTGGTTATTACTACATTTTCCCTTGAGTGATGCCTTGAAAAAAGGTATTTGTAGCTTAACTTGATAAAAGAACAAACATCATGCCTTCGATTACGGTTGAACCGTGCACCTTTGCCTTGTTCGGCGCTCTGGGCGATCTGGCCCTGCGCAAGCTGTTTCCTGCCCTTTATCACCTCGATGGCGCCGACCTGTTGCACGAGAACACGCGCATTATCGCGCTGGCCCGTGAACCCGGCTCCGAGCAGCAGCACCTGGCGTTTATCGCCGCCGAATTGCGCCGTTACGTCGGCAAAGAGCTGGACGAGGCGGTGGCCGAGCGCTTTCTCGCGCGCCTGAGCTATCTGCACGTCGACTTCCTCAAGGCTGAAGACTATGTGGCGCTGGCCGAAGCGGCCGGCAGCGCGCAACGCATGATTGCCTACTTCGCCACACCGGCAGCGGTGTACGGCGCGATCTGCGAGAACCTGGCGAAAGTCGGTCTGGCAGAAAACACCCGCGTGGTCCTGGAAAAGCCGATCGGCTCCGATCTGGAATCCTCACGCAAGGTGAACGACGCCGTGGCACAGTTCTTCCCGGAGAACCGCACCTATCGCATCGACCACTACCTGGGCAAAGAGACCGTCCAGAACCTGATCGCCCTGCGTTTCGCCAACAGCCTGTTCGAAACCCAGTGGAACCAGAATTACATCTCCCACGTGGAAATCACCGTGGCCGAGAAGGTCGGCATCGAAGGCCGCTGGGGCTACTTCGACAAGGCCGGCCAGCTGCGCGACATGATCCAGAATCACCTGTTGCAGCTGCTGTGCCTGATCGCCATGGACCCGCCGGCGGACCTGTCCGCCGACAGCATCCGTGACGAAAAGGTAAAGGTACTCAAGGCCCTGGCGCCAATCAGCCCGGAAGGCCTGACCACGCAAGTGGTGCGCGGTCAGTACATCGCCGGGCACAGCGAAGGCAAGTCCGTGCCGGGCTACCTCGAAGAACCGAATTCCAATACCCAGAGCGACACCGAAACCTTCGTTGCCCTGCGTGCCGACATCCGCAACTGGCGCTGGGCCGGCGTGCCGTTCTACTTGCGGACCGGCAAGCGCATGCCGCAGAAGCTGTCGCAGATCGTCATCCACTTCAAGGAACCGTCGCACTACATCTTTGCGCCGGAACAGCGCCTGCAAATCAGCAACAAACTGATCATCCGTCTGCAACCGGACGAAGGCATTTCCTTGCGTGTGATGACCAAGGAGCAGGGTCTGGACAAGGGCATGCAACTGCGCAGCGGCCCGCTGCAACTGAATTTCTCCGACACCTGGCGCAGTGCGCGGATCCCCGACGCCTACGAGCGGTTGTTGCTGGAAGTGATGAACGGCAATCAGAACCTGTTTGTCCGTAAAGATGAAATCGAAGCCGCGTGGAAGTGGTGTGACCAGTTGATCGCCGGCTGGAAAAAATCCGGTGACGCGCCCAAGCCGTATGCGGCCGGGTCGTGGGGGCCGATGAGCTCGATTGCACTGATCACGCGGGACGGGAGGTCGTGGTATGGCGATATCTGATGTGAAACTGCCTGCGGGCGTCCACGCTCATCAGTTCAAGAGTCCGGTGCTGTTGGCCGAAGGTCTGGCGCTGAATGTTGCCAAGCAACTGAGCGATGCCATTTCGGCACGCGGCAACGCGGTGCTGGTGGTTTCTGGCGGTCGCAGTCCGGTGGCGTTTTTCCAGCACCTGGCCAAGCAGGAGCTGGACTGGTCGAAGGTCGTCGTGACCCTCGCCGACGAGCGCTGGGTACCGGTCGAACACGCCGACAGCAACGCCGGTCTGCTCAAGCAGTACCTGCTCAAGGGGCCGGCCGCCAAGGCGCAGTTCCTCAGCCTCTACAGCGCGGCGGCCAACGTCGAGCAGGCTGCGGAGCAGGCCGACCGCTTGCTTGCCGAATTGCCGCCGATTGACGTGCTGGTGCTGGGCATGGGCGATGACGGTCACACCGCGTCGCTGTTCCCCGACAGCCCGAACCTGAATGAAGCCTTGCAGGTTGACGGCAGCCGTCGCTGCTGGCCGATGCTGGCGCCGAGCGTACCGCGTCAACGCCTGACCATGAGCCGCGCGCTGCTGGCTTCGGCGAAGCACAAGATTCTGTCGATTTCCGGTCAATCGAAACTGACCACACTGAATGCCGCACTGGCATCCGACGACGTCGCGGCCATGCCGGTGCGCGCGTTTCTGCAACCTACGTTAGAGATCTACTGGTGCCCATGAGCCAAGGAACAGCCGCTATGACAACCCCATCCCCGACCGTTTCCATGGCGGACAAAGTTGCCCTGATCGACAGCCTCTGCGCCAAGGCGCGGATCCTGCCGGTGATCACCATTGCCCGTGAACAGGATGTGCTGCCGCTGGCCGACGCCCTGGCCGCGGGTGGTCTGACGGCGCTGGAAGTGACCCTGCGTTCGCAGTTCGGCCTCAAGGCGATCCAGATCCTGCGTGACCAGCGTCCAGAACTGGTGACCGGTGCCGGCACCGTGCTCGACCGCAACATGCTTGCGGCGGCTGAAGCGGCGGGTTCGCAGTTCATCGTCACCCCAGGCATCACCCGTGACCTGCTCGAAGCCAGCGTCGACAGCCCGATTCCGCTGCTGCCAGGCATCAGCAACGCCTCTGGCATCATGGAAGGCTATGGCCTGGGTTATCGCCGCTTCAAGCTGTTCCCGGCGGAAGTCAGCGGTGGCGTGGCGGCGATCAAGGCCCTCGGCGGCCCGTTCGGTGAAGTGAAATTCTGCCCGACCGGTGGCGTCGGCCCGGCCAATATCAAGAGCTACATGGCGCTGAAAAACGTCATGTGCGTGGGCGGCAGCTGGATGCTCGATCCGGAGTGGATCAAGAACGGCGACTGGGCGCGCATTCAGGAATGCACCGCCGAGGCCCTGGCACTGCTGGACTAAACGTTTTACCTGACACTTCGTTGTGTGTTCTACGGCTTTACGGTGCGCTTGGTCGGTGCACCGTTTTTTTTGCCCGAAGAAAATCCAACCCCTGTAGGAGCTGCCGCAGGCTGCGATCTTTTGATCTTGATTTAAAAAACAACATCAAAAGATCGCAGCCTGCGGCAGCTCCTACAGTGGGGGCGTGCGGGATCACCGTTACGCTGCGATACATAGTTACCGCACCGAGAGCGGCGCGCGCCGTTAATCTGCGTTCATCTTATGGAAGAGAGAACGCGTCATGGAACGAGACATTTCAGCCGCAACACCCCAACCGGTGTATCAACTGGCGCCCGAGCAGATCGCCGGGCCGTATTTCCGCAATCCCAAATTACTGCGACGCAATATCAGCGAGGGCGCCGAGGGCCTGCCACTGCTGCTGCGCCTGACGATCGTCGACGCGATGACCGGCGAGCCGGTGAGCGGCGCGCTGGTGGATATCTGGCACTGCAACGCGCGGGGCGCCTATTCGGGGTGGAGCCGGATCAATCCGGATCGGGAGGTCGACACCGATGCCATCGGCTCGATCCCGCGTACCGATGATGACACCTACCTGCGCGGCAGCCAGTTCTGTGATCAGCAGGGGCGGGCGCGCTTCACCACCATCTATCCGGGTTTCTACGCCGGTCGGGCGCTGCACATTCATGTGGCCGTGCGCATGGTTACCGGCCGTGAATATCTGGATGAGCGCAACGTGGCCTGGGTCGGTCAGCTGTATTTTCCCGAGGTGGTGTCACGCGCCGTGCTCAATGCCCGGGACTATCGCGGGCGGGCCTCTGCACCGTTGAACAACGCCGAGGACAGCTACTACGCCAACATGGGCGGCGAGGGCTCAACCTTGACGGTGTGGCCGATCGGCCGCGACTCTCACGAGGACGGTTTCTTCGGCCAGCTGACCATTGGCATCGACACCTTTGCCGCCTCGTCGCAGATCAAGCCCGAGGACTTCGACAAGTACACCGTGTGAACGGATCAGCGCAGCTCGTTGAGTGCACGGGTCAGCAACTGCATGTCAGCCGCCGTGGTGGTCAATCCCGGAGTGATACGGATGCTCGGCCCGCTCGCTGCACCGTTACGCACCACGGTGAACAAGTTGTACTCATCGAGCAGACGCTCGACCATTGCCTGTTGATCGGCGTGACGAGTGAAACGCATCGAGGTGATCCCGCAATACAAGCGCGGATCGTCCGGGGTCACCACTTCGATCCCCGGCAAGTGGCGCACGGCGCTGACCCACAGGTTGCGCAGGTAATTCAGTCGCGCGCCCTTGGCTGCTGCGCCGCCGAGCGAACGATGCTCCTCGAGCGCCAGCGGCAGGGACATCAACGCCGGAATGTTCGGTGTGCTGTACGGCGTGCGCGCGCGGATGTCGCTGGCTGGAAAATGCATTTCGCCCATGTCCGGATCAATGTCGGCAAGGCGCTGCGGAGCGATGTACAGAAAACCCAGAGTCAACGGTGCGCCAATCCATTTGTGCAGATTGAAGCCAGCGAACGAGATGCCCAAGGCTTCAAGGTTGAACTCTATCTGGCCGAGGGCGTGGGCGCCGTCGAGGATGATGTCTACGTCATGTTGTTTCGCCAGCGCGGCGATGGCCTGCACCGGCATCACCAGCCCCGTGCGATGAGTCACGTGGGTCAGGGCCATCAGCTTGAGTTTTGGATAGCGGACGAAGGCTTCGCGATAGGTATCCAGCAGGCTGTCGAAAGTGGCCGGATGGGTGTGGCTGATCTCGATCACCTCCACACCGCGATGGCGCGCCAGCCAGCGCATGGCGCCTTTGACCGTGTCGTATTCCAGGTCGCAGATCAGCACCTGATCGCCCGGCTGCAGGCGATTGTAATTGCGGATCAGCGACTGCAGCGCATCACTGGCGTTGCGGGTGAAGGCGATGCTCTGCGCGCGCACGCCGATCGTCTCGGCCAGTTGCGCGCGGATGTCGAGGCTGTCGTGCTGTTCGAAACGCTGGCGCACATACACCGAGTTGCGGGTGTTGATCAGCTCGATGTTGCGCTGGTAGTCCTCGATCACCGTGCGCGACATGCGTCCGAAGTAGCCGTTTTCCAGGTTCAGCGGGCCGGTTTGTGCTTCGTAGCGATCGGCGAAGGTTTGCCAGAATGCTTCGTCACGGGCGCGGCGGGTGTTGTCAGGCATGGTCGACTCGGCTCAGGGGGAGGGCGCTTCAGTGGCGCGGGGCGGGTTTGCCGTGTTTGGCGCGTAGCGGTTCAAGCAGCTCCGACAGACCGTTATGGTCGATTTCCTGCATCAGCGCCAACAGTCCGCCGAGCTCGCCGTGAGGGAAGCCTTCGCGAGCGAACCAGTTCAAATAAGGGCCCGGCAGGTCGGCAATGATCCGGCCCTTGTACTTGCCAAAGGGCATTTCACAGGTGATCAGCAGTTCGAGTTTTTCAGGATTCATCAGGGGCAATCATCTGGCTTCGGAACACTCTGGAAAATACAGGCATTCTGCATGCAGGCCAAATGACAGATCATGCAAATAACCGTGATACAGATAGTTCAAATATCTTTAACTTGTTGAAAAACAAGGATTTATTTTTTATCAGAAAGCTGGCACGCACACTGCAATAACCCTTGCATCTTCAACCAACCGCAAGGAATTGAAAAATGACTGACATGAACAAAGAAGCCATCTCTGTACTCAACGACCTGATCGAAACCAGCAAGGACGGTCAGGAAGGGTTCAAGACTTGCGCCGAAGACATCAAGCATCCAGAACTCAAAGCGCTGTTCGCCAAGCGTTCTGCCGATTGCGCTACTGCCGCTGCCGAACTGCAGGCTACCGTGCGCTCGATGGGCGGTGATCCGGAAACCTCTACCAGCGTCAGCGGTGACCTGCACCGTCGCTGGGTCGACGTCAAAGCCATGTTCACCGGCAAGGACGAAGAGGCTGTACTGAACGAAGCCGAGCGCGGTGAAGACCATGCACTCAAGGCTTATCGTGAAGCCATCGAGAAAATCAACAAGCACAACCTGGTCGGCATCCGTGACCTGGTTGAGCGTCAGTACCACGGCGTGCAACGCAATCACGACCAGGTGAAAGCCCTGCGTAACCAGGCTCGCGCGCGTTCGTAAGCGTTTGCAGGTTATAAAAAACGCCAGCTAGTCTGGCGTTTTTTTTGCGTGAGGGAAAAGCCAAAGATCGCAGCCTGCGGCAGCTCCTACAGGGGATCGCATTCCAGGGCAGGAGCTGCCGAAGGCTGCGATCTTTTCCATCAGCCGATGCTGATCGCCGGCAACGTCGGCAGGGTCACGGTCTGTTGCTTGCGCGGCGCGAGAATCTCGGCCTCGCCATCCACCACCAGCTCATCGCGCTGATTGAACACGCGAGTGGCGATGCGCACGCGAAACTTCGGTAACTTCTCGAGAATTTCCAGACGCACGGTCAGGGTATCGCCAATCTTCACCGGTTTCTGAAAGCTCATCTGCTGACCGATGTAGATGGTGCCCGGCCCAGGCAGCTCGCACGCCACGGCCGCGCTGATCAACGCACCGCTGAACATGCCGTGGGCGATGCGTTCCTTGAACATGCTGGCAGCGGCGAACTCGGCGTCCAGGTGCACCGGGTTGTGGTCGCCGGACATCGCGGCGAACAGCTGAATATCACGTTCTTCCACCGTCTTGCTGTAGCTGGCGGTCTGGCCGACTTCGAGGGCTTCGTAAGGGATGTTGGTAACCTGGGTCATCGGTCTTGATTCCTGTGACGGATTAAAGTGAATCCACAAAAAATTATTCGCTGCGATGGGGGCGGCGATGGCTCAGCGCCTGGTCGATCCAGGCCAGCACATCGGCGATCACTTCGTCGCGATTGGTTTCATTGAACAATTCGTGCCGCGCCTGCGGGTAGATCTTCAGTTGCAGGTTCTGGCTGCCGGCCGTGCGTAACGCTGCGGCCAGATCTGTCAGACGCTTGCCTTCGCTCACCGGATCACATTCACCGCCGATCACCAGCAGCGGCAGGCCCGGGTCGATCTGCGCGAGATTGGACGCTTTGCTGATCTGCTGCAAGCCGCCGAGCAAGTCGATCCACAATTGGTTGGTGCAGCGGAAGCCGCACAATGGGTCGTTGGCATACAGATCGACCTCGACCGGGTCGCGGCTCAGCCAGTCAAACGGGGTACGCGCCGGTTTGAATTTTTTGTTGAACGAGCCGAACGACAACCACTCGATCAACGCACTGCGGCCCTTCCCGCCCTGACGCAGTTTTTCGAAACGGGCGATTTGCCGCGCCGCGCCGTAAAGCGCCACCGGCTGGAAGTTCGAACCGCTGAGAATCGCCCCGTGCAGGCTGGCGCTGTGATGCAGCAGGTAACCCTGAGCGAGGTAGCTGCCCATGCTGTGCCCGAGCAGGATGATCGGTACCTCGGGATGCTGCTGGCCGATGTGCTGATTGAGGCTGGCCAGATCGCCGATCACCTTGCACCAGCCGTCGTCATCAGCGAAATGCCCGAGCGTCCCGTGTTCGGCGGTTTTGCCATGCCCGCGCAAATCCGGGGCGTACACACCGTAGCCTTGTTCGCAGAACGCATTCGCCAGCCTTTCGTAGCGAGCGCTGTGTTCGGCCATGCCGTGGGCCAGCAGAATGACTGCTTTCAATGGCGCGGCGGGCAGCCACTGATTGACGAACAGGCGGCTGCGGTCACTCGCGTCCAGCCAGAAGGCACGGTGGATCATGGCAATTCCTTTTTGATCGAGCGGTTACGGCCCGCAGTCGTTGCATTGTATAGCGCGTCCGATCAGCTCACGCCACGGCAGGAAGATTCATACGATCAATGTCGCCATTGCCCTTATTTGCCTCAATGGCCATAACTGCTAGTGTCCGTGAAGCTCCGCTTTTTGCTTTGTGCCCTCAGGGATAAGCGCGAAACCACAGAAAAGCGGCTCCCGGATCGATTCAGGTAAAGAGGACAAGAACAATGCAACCTGATTTCTGGAATGACAAACGCCCCGCCGGCGTACCCCTGAACATCGACATGGGCGAGTTCAAGTCGGTGATCGAGGTGTTTGAGCGTTCCTGCAAGAAATTCGCGGACCGTCCGGCCTTCAGCAATATGGGCGTGACCCTGACCTACGCGGAACTCGAGCGCTACAGCGCGGCGTTCGCCGGTTACCTGCAGGCCCACACCGATCTGGCGCCGGGGGATCGCATCGCGGTGCAGATGCCCAATGTGCTGCAATATCCGATTGCCGTGTTCGGCGCCTTGCGCGCCGGGCTGATCGTGGTCAACACCAACCCGCTGTACACCGCGCGCGAGATGCGCCACCAGTTCAAGGACTCCGGTGCCCGGGCGCTGGTGTACCTGAACATGTTCGGGCAGAAGGTTCAGGAAGTGCTGCCGGACACCGACATCCAGTACCTGATCGAAGCGAAGATGGGCGACATGCTGCCCACCGCCAAGGGCTGGCTGGTCAACACCGTGGTCAGCAAAGTGAAGAAAATGGTCCCGGACTATTCGCTGCCGCAGGCCATCTCGTTCAAGAGTGCGCTGCGCCTGGGCCGTGGTTTGGGGATCAAACCGCTGAAAGTCAGCCTCGACGACATCGCCGTGTTGCAATACACCGGTGGCACCACCGGGCTGGCCAAGGGCGCGATGCTGACCCACGGCAACCTCGTGGCGAACATGCAACAAGTGCGTGCCTGTCTCGCCCAGTTGGGGCCTGACGGTCAGCCACTGCTGCGCGAAGGGCAGGAGGTGATGGTGGCGCCGCTGCCGCTGTATCACATCTATGCTTTCACCGCGAACTGCATGTGCATGATGGTTTCCGGCAACCACAACGTGCTGATCACCAATCCGCGAGACATCGCAGGCTTCATCAAGGAACTGAAGAACTGGCGCTTCTCGGCGTTGCTCGGGCTGAACACGTTGTTCGTCGCGCTGATGGATCACCCGGACTTCAAGACCCTGGATTTCTCCAGCCTCAAGCTGACCAACTCCGGCGGTACCGCGCTGGTCAAGGCCACCGCCGAGCGCTGGGAGCAGATCACCGGTTGCCGCATCACCGAAGGTTACGGTCTGACCGAAACCTCGCCGGTGGCTTGCACCAACCCGTATGGCGAAAAGTCGCGCCTGGGCACGGTCGGCCTGCCGGTGCCGGGTACGCTGCTGAAAGTCATCGATGACGAGGGCGTCGAGCAGCCGATGGGCGAGCGCGGCGAGCTGTGTATCAAAGGCCCGCAGATCATGAAAGGCTACTGGCACAAACCCGAGGCCACCGCCGAAGTGCTGGACGCCGAGGGCTGGTTCAAGTCCGGTGATATTGCGGTGATCGACCCGGACGGCTTCGTGCGCATCGTCGACCGCAAGAAGGACATGATCATCGTCTCCGGTTTCAACGTGTACCCCAACGAGATCGAGGACGTGGTGATGGCTCACCCGAAAGTCGCCAACTGCGCGGTGATCGGTGTGCCGGACGAGCGTTCGGGCGAGGCGGTGAAGCTGTTCGTGGTGGCGCGGGAAACCGGGGTCAGCCTCGAAGAGCTCAAGGCGTACTGCAAAGAGAATTTCACGGCCTACAAGGTGCCGAAACACATCGTGCTGCGTGAGTCGTTGCCGATGACGCCAGTCGGGAAGATTTTGCGGCGGGAGTTGCGCGATATCGCTTAAAGGGCAGAAGCGAAAAGATCGCAGCCTTCGGCAGCTCCTACATGGGAAATGTATTCCCTGTTGGAGCTGCCGAAGGCTGCGATCTTTTGCTTTCAAGGCCCGGAAAACCGGGGCTTTCAGGGTGTTATAGGATTTTTGCTCTAAAATGACTGTTAGAAAGTCTTGAGTCATTAAAGTGACCATGGAGGCCGCTTTTGGCTCTAGTCGGCCCTTGGCAAAGCTGCTACTCTCGGCGCGCTTTGTGACTTCTCGGCCTGTAGAAAAGCCAGATTCACCAATACAAAACACACACCAATAATAATCGCATCAAATGCGGTGAAGAATTCGCGTTGCTGAGGAGTGGGCTTCCATGATCGAAGACTTTTGGAAGGATAAATACCCGGCTGGAATTGCTGCCGACATCAATCCAGACGAGTACCCGAATATTCAGGCAGTGTTGAAGCAGTCCTGCCAACGCTTCGCCAACAAACCGGCTTTCAGCAACCTGGGCAAGACAATCACCTACGGTGAACTGTACGAATTGTCCGGTGCGTTTGCCGCGTATCTGCAACAGCATACCGACTTGCAGCCCGGTGATCGAATTGCCGTACAACTGCCCAACGTTCTGCAGTACCCGGTCGCCGTCTTCGGTGCGATCCGCGCCGGGCTGATCGTGGTCAACACCAACCCGCTGTACACCGCGCGGGAAATGGAACACCAATTCAACGACTCCGGCGCCAAGGCCCTGGTGTGTCTGGCCAACATGGCGCACCTGGCGGAAGCCGTGGTGCCGAAAACCGGGGTCAAGCACGTCATCGTCACCGAAGTCGCCGACCTGCTGCCGCCGGTCAAGCGCCTGCTGATCAACAGCGTGATCAAGTACGTGAAGAAGATGGTACCGGCCTATCACCTGCCTAAAGCCGTCAAGTTCAATGACGTGCTGAGCAAGGGCCAGGGCCAGCCGGTGACCGAAGCCAACCCGCACAGCAGCGATGTCGCGGTGTTGCAGTACACCGGCGGCACCACCGGCGTGGCCAAGGGCGCGATGCTCACCCATCGCAACCTCGTCGCCAACATGCTGCAGTGCAAGGCGCTGATGGGATCCAACCTCAACGAAGGCTGCGAGATCCTGATCACCCCGTTGCCGCTGTACCACATCTATGCGTTCACCTTTCATTGCATGGCGATGATGCTGATCGGCAACCACAACATCCTGATCAGCAACCCGCGCGACCTGCCGGCGATGGTCAAGGAACTGTCGAAGTGGAAGTTCAGCGGTTTCGTCGGCCTGAACACGCTGTTCGTGGCGCTGTGCAACAACGAAGGTTTCCGCAAGCTGGATTTCTCCAACCTGAAAGTCACCCTGTCCGGCGGTATGGCCCTGCAACTGGCCGCGGCCGAGCGTTGGAAAGCCGTGACCGGCTGCTCGATCTGCGAAGGTTACGGCATGACCGAAACCAGCCCGGTGGCCACGGTCAACCCGATCCAGAACATCCAGATCGGCACCATCGGCATTCCGGTGCCGTCGACCCTGTGCAAAGTCATCGACGATGCCGGTGTCGAGCAGCCGATGGGCGAAATCGGCGAGCTGTGCGTCAAGGGCCCGCAAGTGATGAAGGGCTACTGGCAGCGTCAGGAAGCCACCGACGAAATCCTCGACAGCGAAGGCTGGCTGAAGACCGGTGACATCGCGCTGATTCAGCCCGATGGCTACATGCGCATTGTCGATCGCAAGAAAGACATGATCCTGGTGTCCGGTTTCAACGTTTACCCGAACGAACTGGAAGACGTGCTGGCAACCTTGCCGGGCGTGTTGCAGTGCGCGGCCATCGGCGTGCCGGACGAGAAATCGGGCGAGGCGATCAAGATCTTCATCGTGGCCAAACCGGGCGTCACCCTGACCAAGGAAACCGTGATGGAACACATGCGCGCCAACGTCACCGGTTACAAGGTGCCGCGTTCGGTGGAATTCCGCGATGCACTGCCGACCACCAACGTCGGCAAGATCCTGCGCCGCGAGCTGCGTGACGAAGAGCTGAAGAAGATCAAGGCGAAGAACGCCGCGTAAAACAGAAAGCCCCGCAAATGCGGGGCTTTTTGTTGAAGATCAAAAGATCGCAGCCTTCGGCAGCTCCTACAGAGTTCAATGTAGGAGCTGCCGAAGGCTGCGATCTTTTGCTTTATGCGGTTGTTACTGCCGGAACGGCGCGAAATTCACGTTGGTGCCCGCCGGACGCATGTCCTGCAGGTACGAATCCTTGTCTGCACTCAATTCCAGGCTCAACGCCGCCTTGCGCTTGCCTTCGTTGCGAATCACCAGGCCTTCGAGCTTTTCCCGCAGAAACACGGTTGGCACTTTCAGGTGCAGCAGTTCGTCGGTGGCCGGGGTGTGCATCAGCAGGTGAATCCACTCGTACTGACCGACGGCCAGACGCGATACCGGCAGGTCGAACCACCAGATGTTGCGGTTGCGGTTCAGTTCGGCGAAGTGGCAGTTGTTGGTGCCGAGCACAGCGCCGCCCAGTTCCTGGTTGCGACGGGCAATGGCCTGCTTTTTATCGAGTTTCATAACATTCCTGCGGGGTCTGATCGTTGGCGCAGCGCGCCCATAGCTGCGCATTCTCGGGGCTTGGGGGGCAAACATAAAGCCCAACCTGCATTGCGCGACGAAATGAACGGCAAAAATAAATGAAACTCGTGGCAAACCCGGTCAGTCAATCATTACGTACTGACTTTTCCCCTTCAATGCACCAAGGAGAAACACCATGAGTAGCACTGGCGATAAAGTAAAAGGCATGGCCAACGAAGCCGTTGGCAACGTCAAGCAAGGTGTCGGTAAAGCCACCGACAACAGCAAGCTGCAGGCTGAAGGCAAGGTTCAAGAGAAAAAAGGCGAAGCCCAGCAAGCTGTCGGCAAAGCCAAAGACGCCGTCAAGAAAGGTGTCGACAAGGCGTAATCGGGCCTTGAACGAAATACACGAGCGGCCATCCAAGGATGGCCGTTTTTGTGTCAAAACCCGACAGCCATCCACGAAGGTCGCCAAGTAGGCTACCGTGATGTAGAAAACGGCCCCTGAGTCGCCACGACTTCAACCTGTAATGCGGCGAAAGGAGACGCGAATGATTTTTCCGGACATGAAAGGTCTGCCCCTGCACCGGGTGATGGTGCGCACGGTCACTGAATTCGTCGACGACGAGATGTCGACCTATGCCTCGGCGCTGGCCTACCAGATGCTGTTCTCGCTGTTCCCGTTCATTCTGTTTTTGATCGCCCTGATCGGTTTCCTGCACCTGCCGGACTTCTTCAGCTGGCTGCGTTTGCAGTCGGAACTGGTATTGCCGCCGCAGGCACTGGAGCAGGTCAACCCGGTGATCGATCAGTTGCAGCAGTCCAAGGGCGGCTTGCTCTCGGTGGGTATCGTCATTGCCCTGTACACCGCGTCTGCCGGTGTGCGTCTGATGATGAGCGCGATGAACGCCGCGTATGACGTGGTCGAGGGGCGGCCGATCTGGAAGCGCTTTCCGCTGTCGATTGTCTACACCGTGGGCATTGCCGGCATGCTGCTGGTGGCTGCCGCGCTGATGGTGCTCGGGCCGCAAGTGATGGGCTGGATTGCCGCGCAGGTAGGGCTGGAAGACTTCATCGTCACGGTCTGGACGATTGCGCGCTGGCCGGTGATCGTGATTCTGATGATGGTCGCCGTGGCGCTGATCTACTACGTGATGCCCGACGTCAAACAGGAATTCCGTTTCATCACCCCCGGCTCGGTGCTGGCCGTGGTGGTGTGGATCATCGCCTCGCTGGGCTTTGCGTTCTACGTCAAAACCTTCGCCAACTACAACGCGATGTATGGCAGCATCGGGGCGATCATCGTGCTCTTGCTGTATTTCTACATTTCCTCGGCGGTGCTGCTGCTCGGCGCGGAGATGAATGCGGTGATCGAACACATGTCCAGCGAGGGCAAGGACGCGGGCGAGAAAGTCCCCGGCGAACTCGATGTACATCCCAAACAACACGTCTCGGGCCTGGGGCGCGATCATTCGCTCAAGCCGGACACTGACGAAGCCTGATCATGATTCGTGAAATCCTCAAAATGGGCGACGAACGCCTGCTGCGCATCGCCCCGCCAGTGCCGCCGGAGATGTTCGACAGCCCCGAGCTGTGGCAACTGATCGATGACATGTTCCAGACCATGGAAAGCGTCGGCGGAGTTGGCCTGGCCGCGCCGCAGATCGGCGTCGATCTGCAATTGGTGATCTTCGGTTTCGAGCACAGCGAACGCTACCCGGACGCCGAAGCGGTGCCGCAGACAATCCTGATCAATCCGCTGATCACGCCGTTGAGTCCGCTGACCGAGGAGGGTTTCGAAGGCTGCCTGTCGGTGCCCGGCCTGCGTGGCGCGGTGGATCGTTATCAGCAGATCCGCTACGAGGGCTTCGATCCCAAGGGCGAGCCGATCGTGCGCGTGGCCTCGGGTTTTCATGCGCGGGTGGTGCAGCACGAATGCGATCACCTGATCGGCCGTCTGTATCCTTCGCGGATTACTGATTTCAGCAAGTTCGGTTTTACCGAAGTGATGTTCCCGGATCTTGATCCGAGCGCAGACGATTAAGCAAAAATCAAAAGATCGCAGCCTTCGGCAGCTCCTGCACCAATCCCTGTAGGAGCTGCCGCAGTCTGCGATCTTTTGATCTTCAAACAAGCCCCATCGCAATCATCGGCTTGCTCCGCGCATACCGGCTCAACCGTTCGGCCAATGCATAGGGCAGGGAAGGGTCGAAGCTGAAGCCACGCCGCTCATAAAACCCGCGCAAATCCGGATGGCAGAACAGCCACACCGGTTCCTGCACATCCTTCACTGCCGCCGCAATCAACTGCCCGGCAATCCCTTGCGCACGGCAATCCGGATCGACAAACAGCCCGGTCAACCAATACCCGCCCGCCACCGGCCGCAAGCACAACGCGGCGACGATGTCCTCGCGACGGGCCACCCACAGTTGCGCGTCGCGCACTGCTTTCATCGATGATTGGTGGCGGCGGTAAAACTTGTTCATCAACGGCCACAAAGGCTCGTCGAGCAGGCTGTACTGGGTATCGGACATGGGATCGGACTGACGGCGGGCAAAGCGCCGATTATAAAAGAACGCGCGACGCGCGATAGGTGTATACCTGAGCCTACATCCCTGTGAGTGGAGTACGCATCATGTCCAAAGGTATGGATTCAAAGAAAGCCGCGAAGAAGAAACCGGCCAAGACGGCGATTGAAAAGCGTGCAGAGAAAAAAGCCAAGAAGGTCGATATTTTCGGTCATTGATCACGTCCCTCGGGAGTCCGTCCTCCGGGCTCCCGCCTCAGCGCAAAAATAATCTGCAAGATTGCCCGGCTTCGTTGCACAGAAGGGGAAGATTCCCGTTCCGAGCCACGCCATGCCGAATTACTTCGACGTCCACCATCGCCAGCAAATCGAAACCCTGCGCCAGCGCTTCACCGCCCGCACCGAATGGCCGACATGGCTGTTGCTGATCGGTGTGTATGGCGGCTGGTTTGCGATCATCCTCAACAGCGCATGGCTGGGGCGCGGCCTGAGTACATTGCTGCTGATTCCGCTGCTGGTGCTGTGGCTTTCAGTACAGCATGAGTTGCTGCATGGGCATCCGACCCGCTCGGTGCTTTTCAATAAAATCCTCGGTTATGCACCCTTTGCGGTGTGGTACCCGTACACCTTGTACCGCGACAGCCATCTGTTGCATCACCGCGATGAACACCTGACAGTGCCCGGTGTCGATCCGGAAAGCCGCTATCTGACGGCGGTGCGTTGGCAGGGCAGTTCCTTGTTCGAACGCGGCCTGCACTGGCTGAACAAAACCGTGCTCGGGCGGTTCGCGATTGGCGCGCCGCTGGCCTTGCTGGCATTGGCCGCGGAAGAACTGCAACGCCTGAAAAACCGCGAGCGGCAAGCCTGGCGAATGTGGCTGACCCATGGTGCGTTCACCGTGTTGATGCTGTGGTTGGTCGCGCGCTTCAGCGTGTTGCCGGTCTGGCATTACCTGTTGCTGATCAGCGTACCGGCGCTGTCGATTGCGATGATCCGCTCCTACTATGAACACCGCCCGCACGCACAGCCGGAGCAACGCACCGTGCTCAACGAGGCCGGCTGGCCATGGCGCTGGCTGTTTCTGAATCTGAATTTTCATCTGGTGCATCACGACCTGCCGGGGCTGGCGTGGTACGACTTGCCCCAGGCTTACCGTATGCGCCGCGAGCAATGGGTCGCGCGTAGCGGCGGATTTCTGGTGCAGGGTTATGGGCAGTTGTGGTGGCGCCACGGGTTCAAGCCGATCGACAGTCCCGAGCATCCCTTTCACTGACCCCAGGACCACCACAGGTAAGTATTTGCAGGAAAATAATGTGTATGACCCAACATCACGTTGAACTGCTGATGTACACCGCCCCCGAGCCCATTCGTGCGGCCAACGAGCGCTGGATTTCCCGCATCCTCAAACACCTCGGCCACTCCCGCCTGAACGCCGCCAGCCTGTCGCTGCCCGAACTGTGGTTGTCGCCCGATCTGCTACTGACGCAAACCTGCGGCTACCCGTTGATGACCTTGCTGCGCGATCAGGTGCGCATCGTCGGTCGCCCGCGCTACGAATTGCCCGACGCCAGCGCCGGCAATCACTGCAGCCTGATTCTCAGCCGCGCAGACGATGCGCGCAAAACCCTGGCGGATTTTCGTGGCAGTCGCGGGGTGATCAACAGCGCAGACTCCAACAGTGGCATGAATCTGTTGCGCCAGCGCCTGGCGCCGTTGCAGCGCGACGGGCAGTTCTTCGCCACGGTCGGCATCAGTGGCGCACACCGCGAGAGTCTGCGCTGGCTGCGTGAAGAACGCGCCGATCTGGCAGCCATCGACAGCGTGACCTATGCCTGCCTTGCGCAATACGCACCCGAGGAGGTCAACGGATTGCGGGTGGTGGCGCGCAGTGCGTTCAGTCCGACGTTGCCGTTTATCACCGCCGTATCGACTACGGATAGACAGATCGAGCACTTGCGCCAGGTGATGAATCAGACGCTGCTTGAGTTGCCGGATGTGGCGCAGATCCTTGGATTGCCTGAGGTTCTGGCAGCCAGTGAAAGCGATTATCAGGTTGTGCTCGACTATCAGCGTGAGGCTGAAGAGTTGGGCTATGGCCGCTTGCGTTGAAAGATCGCAGCCTTCGGCAGCTCCTACAGGTTGAACGCATTTCAAATGCAGGCGCTGCCGAAGGCTGCGATCTTTTGCTTTTATATCTCCAAAAGGAATATAAAAATGAAATATAAATATTATTAATGCATAAGACGCCTTGCTAGGATCGCGCCACCGGATCACCGGACATTCAGCGACCCCTTACCCAGGAGCCCCTATGTCCGGCGCCGACACCGTTCACCTCAATCATCTCGACGTGTTGTTCCGCGCCCACTATCGCTGGCTATGCACGTACTTGCGCCGGCAGCTGCACGCCGCCGAAAACGCGGAAGACATCGCTGCCGAAACCTTCGCGCAATTGCTTCAGGCGCCCAGTGTCACGGCGATTCGTGAACCCCGCGCCATGCTCACCACGATTGCCCAACGCCTGCTTTATCAGCGTTGGCGCCGCGCGGACCTGGAGCGCCGGCATGCGCAGCAGATCGAGGTCGAGGTCGCCACTTCGCCTGAAGACCTCGCACACCTGAGCCAGACCCTCAAGCGCCTCGACCGCAGCCTGCAACGCCTGCCCGGCAAGGTCCGTTCGACCTTTTTGCTGGCACGGATCGATGGCCTGACTTACCCGCAAATCGCCGCCGAACTGGGCATTTCCCAGCGTTCGGTCAGCGCTTACATGAGCCGTTCCCAAGCCCTGTGCGACCGCCACAGCGCCAACCCAATCCTGACAGACAAGAGGTCCGCATGAGATCGATCAAAACCCTGCTCGGCCGTTCGTTGCTGGCGCTGAGCCTGAGCGTCGGCGCTGTTTCGGCGGCGGAGAAATCCGCGCCGATCCACTTCGGTGACATCACCTGGGAAAGCGGCAGTTTCATCACCGAAGTGCTACGCCTGATCGTCGAGAAAGGCTACGGCTACCCGACCGATACGCTGCCGGGGAGCACCGTCAGCCTGGAAGCGGCGCTGGCAAAAAACGACATTCAAGTGATCGGCGAGGAATGGGCCGGGCGCAGTCCGGCGTGGGTCAAGGCTGCCAATGAAGGCAAGGTGTTCGGCCTTGGGGACACGGTCAAGGGCGCGACCGAGGGCTGGTGGGTGCCGGAATACGTGATCAAGGGCGACCCCGAGCGCGGCATCAAAGCGTTGGCCCCGGAGCTGAAATCGGTGGCTGACCTGCCGCGCTACAAGGACGTGTTCCGCGACCCGGAAGACCCGCGCCGTGGACGCTTTCTCAACAGCCCGACCGGCTGGACCTCGGAGATCGTCAACAGCCAGAAGCTCAAGGCCTATGCGCTGACCGACAGCTACGTCAACTTCCGCACCGGCTCCGGCGCGGCGCTGGATGCCGAGGTGGCGTCATCGATCAAACGCGGCAAACCGGTGCTGTTCTACTACTGGTCGCCGACGCCGCTGCTCGGTCGCTTCAAACTGGTAAAACTCGAAGAACCGCCGTTCGATGCCGAGGCCTGGAAAACCCTGGCCGATGCCAACAACCCGAATCCCAAGGGCACCCGCTCGATGCCGGCCAGCCTGGCGATTGGCGTGTCGGCGCCGTTCAAGGCGCAATACCCGGAACTGGTGTCGTTCTTCGAGAAAGTCGACTTGCCGATTGATCTGCTGAACCAGACGCTGGCTGGAATGAGCGAAAAGCGCCAGCCACCGCGGCAGGTCGCCGAAGCGTTTTTGCGTGATCAGCCGCAGGTGTGGCAGGCGTGGGTGCCGAGGGAGGTGGCGAGCAAGGTGACGGCGGGACTTTGATTTTCAACTGTTTGATCGGTGGCGTTTGAGCTACCGCCTTCGCGAGCAAGCTCGCTCCCACACTGGGTCCATGGCTTGTCCGAATCCAGTGTGGGAGCGAGCTTGCTCGCGAATGATCTGCAGACTTACACCGCTTCCGCCGCCAACGCCGCCATCACGGTCGGCCGCTGCTCAATCCGCGCCTGAAACCGCGCCAGCGCCGGCCACTGTGCCAGTTCGATTCCGAACAACCCGGCCCAACGCAGCACCACAAACAACAACGCATCCGCCACGCTGAAGCCGCTCGGCAGCAGATACTCCTGCTGCTCCAGCACCGTGACCAACACGGCAAAACGCTTGAACAACTTCTCCTTGATCACTTCGGCCGGCAGCCGCTCATCAAACAGCGCGCCGAGGCCGCCGTGGATCTCGCTCGAAACGAAATTCAGCCACTCTTGCAAACGCAGCCGTTCGAAACTGCCGGGCGCCGGCGCCAGCCCTGACTGGGGTTGCAGATCCGCCAGATATTGCAGGATCACCGGGCCTTCGGTCAGCACCGCGCCGTTGTCCAGTTGCAGGGCGGCGACATAGCCTTTGGGATTGATCGCCATGAAGTCTTCGCCGCTGGCGGTGCGCTTGCTGCGGTTGTCGACGCGGATCAGTACGAAGGGCAGCTTCAGTTCGCGCAACACAATGTGCGGCGCCAGCGAACAGGCTTGCGGGGCGTAATACAGCTTCATCGGCAGCTCTCTGGTGAGGATTTGGCGCCAGTGTCATAGTGCGCCGCACCCTCGGTAAAATTAATCTTTCAGAAAGCAGCCATAAGGACAGCTACTGCCATGATGAACCTGATGCATTGGCGGCTGGTGGTCGCTGTGGCCGATCACGGCAACATCACCCGCGCGGCCGAACGGGTCGGCATGACGCAGTCCGGCGCGAGCCAGGCCCTGGCGCTGATGGAACAAACCCTCGGTGTGCAACTGTTCAGTCGCGAAAGCCGGCAAACCTTGCCCACCGCCATTGGGCTGCCGGTGATTGAGCAGGCGCGCGTAATGCTCGGCGCGCTGCAAACCATTCGCCAGACCGTCGACAGCGTGCGCCCGATGCTGCGCGGGACGATTCGCCTGGCAAGCTTTCCCATGGTCCTGGCGAGTTTTCTGCCGCCGCTGCTGCGCCAGTTCAATCGCCTTTACCCCGGGATCGAAGTGGTGGCGCTGGAGGTCAGCGATGACGAAGTGGAAACCTTGCTTGCGGCCGGTCTGGTGGATGTCGGTGTGGTGCTCAACCCGGCCCCCGAGCGCAATGCCGGGCCATTGGGCCGTGATGAATGGGTGGCGGTCGTGCCGACGGGCCATCCGCTGGCGCTGCGAGGAACCGAGCAAGGCGTCACCCTGCAAGAACTGACCGCGCTGCCCTTTGTGCTGGCCACCGGCGGTTGTTCGACCAACGCCCGCAGCCTTGCCGCCGAAGCCTGTTTGCAGTTGCAGGATGTGCGGGTCGAGGTACGCGAGTGGAGCAGCGCTTTCACGCTGGTGCGGGAAAACCTCGGCGTGACGCTGGTGCCGGAAATGACCTTGCCGGTCGACCGTCAGGGTTTGCGCGTGATTGCTCTGCAACCACCTGTCGAGCGGGTGTTTTCGCTGGTGTTGCCTGCGGGGCAGACGGCGTCGGCAGCGGTGCAGGCGCTGCTGGATTTGCTGGCGGAGACTTCGCTTGCCTCCGTTCGCTGAACCGTTTCTTGTGCAAAAAATGCCAGATACTGGCCGACTAGTGGCCTTGCGCGTGGCAGGGCGCTGGCTATGCTAGCTGTAACTAACTATGTCGACCGTCATCGGTTAGCCGTGATTTCAACGCTGCCAGAGTGCGCAATCAAAGGCACCGGACACTGAACCAACAAGGAGCCAGTTGTACATGGAAGTTCTTCTGCACGTTAGGGCTGGCCCGCTCGCGGGCTATCAAGAGAAGGATGTCTTGATGAGAGCGTCGCGGCATGCACGCTCGGATTAAACATCATTTATCACCTGACAACTTCCTCCTGTGGAGGAATGCGTGTGCCTGTTCTGTGGAACGTAGTGGTGGATTCTGAAAGACCTGAACTTTCATCAAATCAAAAGACCGCGCGGAAGGTGATACAACCATGTTCAACCTACATCACAAGGCTGACCTGCAGGAAATCGAGCGTTTCAGCTGCGCCTTGACCGAAGCCAATGCCAAGCTCGAAGCGATCAGCCGCTCGATGGCGATGATCGAATTTACCCCCGAAGGCATTGTTCTGGATGCCAACGAAAACTTCTGCAAGACCATGGGTTACAGCGCCGAGGAAGTGCGCGGCAAACATCACCGGGTGTTTTGCGAAGAAGCGTTTTATCGCAGCGAGGAGTACGCCAGATTGTGGCGCGACCTGGCCCGGGGCGAGCCGATCAGCGGCACGTTTCTGCGCTTGAACAAGTCCGGCAGGGAGATCTGGCTTGAAGCCAGTTACATGCCGGTGTATGGCCCGGACAAACAGGTCAAAAGCGTCATAAAAGTTGCCGCCGACATCACCGCCCGGGTCAACAAAGAGCACGAAGAAGAAAGCATGCTGGCGGCAATCAGCCGTTCGATGGCAGTGATCGAGTTCACCCCGGAAGGCAATGTGATTACCGCCAACGACAACTTTCTGCGCACCATGCAATACACGCTGCCGGAAATCGTCGGCCATCACCACAGCCTGTTCTGTCACCGTTCCGAATCCGAATCGGCGCAGTACAAAGCGTTCTGGGCGTCGCTCAATCGCGGCGAATATCACTCGCACCGTTTCGAGCGCAAGAACAAGTCCGGACAGATGGTTTATCTCGAAGCCTCGTACAACCCATTGTTCGACACCAAGGGCCGCTTGTACAAGGTGGTGAAGTTTGCCAGTGACATCACCCAGCAGATGACCACGCTGCAAAACGCCGCAGAATCGGCCCACAGCACTTCGGTACAGAACGATGCCTGCGCACAAAAAGGCTCACAGGTCGTGCAGCAGACGGTGCAGATCATCCAGGACATTTCCCGCGACCTCAACGAAGCGGCGCGGAGCATCGATGCGGTGAACAAGCAGTCGGACATCATCGGCACCATCGTCCAGACCATTCGCGGGATCGCCGACCAGACCAACCTGCTGGCGCTCAACGCCGCCATCGAAGCGGCCCGGGCCGGTGAGCACGGGCGCGGGTTTGCCGTGGTCGCGGACGAGGTGCGCAGTCTCGCGGCGCGCACCAGTCAGGCGACGCTGGAGATTGTCGAAGTGGTGCGCAAAAACCATGACCTGTCGCTGAGCGCGGTGTCGAGCATGCAGTCGAGCCTGAGTCGCACCGGGCTGGGTGTGGAACTGGCGAACGAGGCGGGGGAGGTGATCCTGGAGATTCAGCAGGGGTCACGGCATGTAGTGGATGCGATCGGGCAGTTCAATGCGACGTTGCAGTTGAACTGATGCTCTGAAATAGCGATGGACATTGTCCTGGCATCCAAGGGCAGTAGCGACTGCCCTTGTTTTATTATTGGCTCCTGTTATTTCAATTCGTACTTGGCAGTGAATTCGCCCTTGAACGCGATCAACCGCCCTATATCATCAAAGTAATTAGCGTCAATCGTTCCGACTTGGGTATCCAGATTCGGCCCGATGGTGACTTTCCCGGTTCCAGTGAGTGTGAGCAGTTTTTTTCCATTGTGATATTGCAGCTGAGGAACTCCCTCTGAGACGAAAACCAGATCGTGGGTACCGGGATCAAGCTCTGCGGGGTAGATGATCTGAACAAATTGAGCGCCCATGTCCGCTTTGAAAAGTCTGCGATCAAAAACAACCTTCTCTGTACTAAAGTTCTCTCCAACCGGATTTCCGTTATAGGTGGAATTGCACTCGCAAGTGCCGGTGAATGCGTTGGCTTCCATGATGATCTCCTGATCCAGGTACGTGAGCACGAATGTGATCACCGTTCCATTTAACAAGCGCGGGTCGAAAGAGCACCACTGTCAGTTCTTACAGGTCTCAGGCTTTTCTGATGAGTGGTAGCAATAAGGGGGGAGCGTACGAGAGAACAGGGTCGCAATGGACCCCGTTCCGTTTTGCATGAAACTAAAGCGCTGCGAGAAACTTGTCCGCCAGTTTGTCGCTGTCCTTGACGTCATTGGCGTTGTCTTTTTCCGCTTGTGCCAGCTTCATCTTGTCCTGCAGACGCTCGGCGATCTCTTTGCCGATGGCCAGTTGTTTCTCCGGCGGCATGGCTTTGATGTCGTCTTCGGTGATGCCCATGCTCTGAAGGATACTGTCGCGCAGACGCTGTTCCGGCGACTTGCTCATGTAGTCCTTGAACGCGTCGGTGGCCGAGGTGCCGGTGGTGCTGCCGGCAGTCGTGGCGTCGGTGGTTTGCAGGCCGACACGGGTCTTGGCGAAGGCTTCGTCGACGTTATCGCTGATGCGCGTGGCGGCGGCCACTTGCCGGGTGGCGATCTGCGTGGGCGAATCCTGGACCTTGGAGGTCGCATCGGTGGCTTGCGACTGAGTCTGGTTCTGCAGCGATTGCAACATGGCGCCGTGCAGGCCGCTTTGCAGACCGGCAGCGGCGGTCGTGGTCGCGTCATCCGCCAACCGCTTGGGCAGGTGGATGAGCTGCTGCTGTTTGGCACTGACCAACATCATGATGGAGTCCTTTGGATAATTGCTGACGGGCATAGCCGAGCAATTAGCGTGCCTTTGCAGAACATCCTGCTATTTCAAGACTTTACTGTTGGTGCGTGCGCAACCAGGCGGTCATCCCTTGCCGCCGGGCGGCAGAGGATGACCGTGCGGCCCTCAGCGATGGGCAATGTTTTCCAGTGCCAGATTGCGCGTGCGCGGGCCGAACCCGCCGATGGTCAGCATCACGATCAGCATGCTGCTGACGATGAACGCCAGTACGCCGGGCGTGCCGAAGTGGTCGAGGAATAACCCGATCAACAGGCTGCTGAACACTGTCGACAAGCGACTGAACGAATAACAGAAACCCACCGCCCGGGCGCGGATGTTGGTGGGGAACAGTTCGCTCTGGTACGAGTGATAACTGAAACTCAGCCAGGCGTTGCAGAAGGTGATCATCACCCCGCAGAAGATCAGGCCGAAGGCGCTGGTCTGTAACGCGAACAGGGTGCCGAAGGTCATGGCGCCGAGGGCTGAGCCGACGATCTGCCATTTGTTCTCGAAACGGTTGGCGAACTTCACGAACAGCAATGGCCCGAGCGGGTAGGCCAGGGTGATGATGAAGGCGTACATCAGGCTGTGGGTGACGCTGACGCCCTGGCCGGACAGCAGCGCCGGCAGCCAGTTACCAAATCCGAAGAAACCGATCGCCTGGAACACGTGAAACACGATCAACATCAGCGCCCGACGCCGATACGGTGGTTGCCAGATATCGGCGAAACGGCCCTTGCCCTCGACATCCACCGGAACGGCTTCAGGCGCATCCAGCGGTTGGCGATGATCCTTCTCGCAGCGGGCTTCGATGGCGTCGAGAATCCGATTGGCTTCATCGAATCGTCCATGCTGCGCCAGCCACCGCGGCGACTCCGGCAGACGCTTGCGCAGCCACCAGATGAACAGCGCAAACACCGCGCTCGCCAGCACCACCCAACGCCAGCCCGACACACCGAACGGCGCCTGCGGCACCAGCCACCACGACATCAACGCCACCGCCGGCACCGAGAGAAACTGCACGAAAAAGGCGAAGGCAAACGCCGAACTGCGCATGCGCTTGGGCACCAGTTCCGAGAGGTAGGCGTCGATGGTCACCAGCTCGATACCGAGGCCAATCCCCACCAGAAAACGCATGCAGATGATGCCCAGCGCCGAGCTTTGAATGCCCATCAGCACCGTGGCCACCGTGTACCAGACCAGCGCAAAGGTGAAGATCGCGCGGCGGCCGAAACGATCGGCCAACGGACTGAGCAGGCTGGCGCCGAGAAACAGACCCAGGAAGGTCGCCGACGCGAACGCCGCCTGATCGGAGAAACCGAACACACCCTGATTGCCGGTGGCGAAGATCCCGTCACGGATCAGCCCGGGGCTGATGTAGGCCGTCTGGAACAAATCGTAGAGTTCGAAGAAACCGCCAATCGACAACAGCGCCACCAGTCGCCAGATCGTGGCGACGGCGGGCAGACGGTCGATGCGGGCGGAAATCTCGGCGGCGCGTATCGGATCGATGCCGTCGCTTTGCGCGGCGGCGGGGGCGTGAGCAGTCATCGGCGGATCCATTTTTTATTGATGGAAAAGCTTAGCCTGCTATCGGAGTTCACGGATTGTGAATTTCACCGGTCAGCCCCGGAGAACCGCCGATTTCTTGCAATAACTGCTTACCAATTAACGATTTATGCCGCAGCAGTCGAATCGGGCAGCGCCGAGGCCGGCAAGCCGAAGACGCGATCGAACAGCCAGTTGAAGGCAAACGTGTAGCACGGGATGAAGATGATCAACGCCAGATCCAGCAGGAACGCCTGCACCAGACTGATGTTCATCCACCAGGCGATCAGCGGGATCAGGAACACGATCAGTGTCAGCTGAAAACCCACGGCGTGGGCAATGCGCCGCTTGACCGTGCGGGTGCGTGACTGCTGGCGGCTTTCCCAATGCTCGAACAGTGTGGTGTAGATGAAATTCCAGGTCACGGCGATGGTGGTGATGATCACCGCCAGCGGGCCGGTGCTGCCCGGCGAGGTGCCGGACAACAGCGCCAGGCCGAGGGCGGAGAAGGTCATGCCGATCACTTCGTAGAGCGACACGTAAACCAGTTTGCGTTTGACGCCTTGCATGGGGATTTGCCTCTTTCTTGCAACATGTGGCCAGCGGGACTGGCGAAGGCGGCGAAAGATAGCTTCAATAGGCGTGACAGAAAAAGTCAGTAGCTTTCAGTTTTGGTGATAGGTAGATGAAGTGAATTTCAACAGCGACAGCATCGAACTGTTCCTCGCAGTGATCGAGCGTGGCTCGTTTTCCGCTGCTGCCCGCGCTTTGGGGCGGGTGCCGTCGGCGGTGAGCATGGCTATCGGCAATCTGGAGGCGGAGCTTGGCTACGCCTTGTTCGACCGCAGCCATCGCGAGCCGCAGCCGACAGCGATGGCACTGTCACTGGTGCCCCACGCGCGGCTGATTGCCGAGCAGCTCAAGCAACTGCAAGTGCATGCGGTGGAGTTGTCGCTGGGGTTGGAGAGCAAGCTGTCGATTGGCGTGGTCGCGGACATTGACCGGCGCCGCTTGCTCGCTGCGATCAAGGTGATTGCCGAGCGTCATCCGCTGCTCGATATCGAAGTGTTGACCGCGCCGCAGGACGATGTGCTGGCGATGCTGCACAGTGGCCGTGTCAGCGTGTGTCTGGCGTTTGCCGGGTTGAGCATGAACGTGCATGAGCGCTTTCAGTTCGTCGGCAGCGAACGGATGATCGCCACGCTCGCGGCGGACAGTCCGTTGTTGCAGGGGCAGGATCTGTTTCTCGAAGACCTCGTACATGTGCGGCAGATCGTCGTCGCCAGTCGCGACTTGCCGATCAGCGAAACCCGGCCGCTGGTGGCCGAATCGCATTGGCGCACCGACACCCTGGAGACTGCGCTGGAGATGGTCGAGGCGGGGCTGGGCTGGGGCAATTTCCCGTTGTCGGTGGTGCAGCCGTGGCTGGACAGCGGGCGCTTGCAACGCCTGAATTTCCGCAATATCGAGAATGGCCTGGTGCTGCCGGTACATGCGGTGTGGCTCAAGAGCCAGCCACTGCAGAAGGGCGCATCGGCCCTCGTCGAACTGCTCAGGCACTGATACATGCGCAGGGTGGGTGTACCCAAAAACTGTGGGAGCTGGCTTGCCAGCGATTGCGGTGTATCAGTCAACACTGTATCGACTGGCCTGACGCCATCGCTGGCAAGCCAGCTCCCACAGGGATTGCTTCCGACAGGATTTCAAAGGTCAGGTACTCTCGCGAATCTTCAGTTCAAAACCCATGTCTTCCACCGGCCGCGCCACGCTGTTGCCGGCCATCAACGTCAGCATCTGCTCCGCCGCGCGCCGGCCAATCGCCTCGCGCGGGGTGTTGATGCTGCTCAGGCGCGGCACCATGTGCTCGGACATCGGCAAGTCGTTGAAGCCGAGGATCGCCACCTGCTCGGGGATCTTGATCCCGTTGCGCAGCGCTTCGAGCAGGGCGCCCTGCGCCAGGTCGTCGTTACCAAAGAAGATCGCATCGACGTCCGGATGCGCCGCCAGCAGTTGCAGGAACAGCTCACCGCCTAATCCCACCGACGAGGAGCGTGGGGTCAGCACTTCCAGGTCCGGGTCATAGCGCCCGGCCTTCTGCAGGGCTTTGCGAAAACCCTCGCCGCGCAACAAGGTGCGCTGATCGAGTTGCGCGCCGATATAGGCCAGACGCTTGCGACCGCGCGAGAGCAAATGCTCGGCCGCGGTTTCGCCGGCGCTGAGCTGCGAGAAACCAACGCAGTTCACGCCGGCCGCGCTGTCCAGTTCCATCATGTACACGCAGGGAATGTTGCTGGCTTCGATCATCCGCCGCGAACTTTCTGTGCGATCAAATCCGGTCAACAGCAAACCACGCGGCTGATAAGCCATGTAGTTGCGCAGCAGGTTTTCTTCTTCATCGCGCGAATAGTGGAAGTTGCCGATCAGCACTTCGAAGCCCTTGGGCGTCAACACCCGATGAATGGCTTCCAGCGTGTCGATGAACAGCAGGTTGGACAGCGACGGCACCAGCACCACCACCGAATGGCTCTGCGCCGAGGCCAGGGCGCGGGCGGCAGGGTTGACCACGTAGTTGAGTTCGAGCGCGGCTTTCTGCACTTTTTCCACCAGTTCGGTGGCCACGGTGCTGACCCCGCGCAGGGCGCGGGAGGCGGTAATCGGACTGACGCCGGCCAGACGGGCAACTTCATTAAGGGTGGGACGGCCGGTGGTGCGAGTGTTTTTATCGTTTTTAGGGGTGGTCATCGGGCGGCTTGCCAAACAAAAATCAAGGCACTAAGGTAGCGCTGTCCTGATGCAGCTGCAAATGCGTAAGCGAGGTCCTGCCTGATCCTCGCTTTTTGGCGTTGGGCGACAACCTGCTGCAACCCAAAAAAACGACAAGAAGGCGTCGGCAACTTCTGCCTGTGCACTAGAGTCATAGCTAGCAAAGGTAGCGCTGTCTGCGCGCTGAGGTGTTATATGAGTCATCCCATCACCGCCCTGGTCATCATGGGCGTTGCCGGTTGCGGCAAGACGTGCGTCAGCCAGGCCCTGTGCCAATTGAGCGGCGCCACTGCCATTGAAGGCGATACTTTTCATCCGGCCGCCAACATCGAAAAGATGAGCGCGGGGATCCCCTTGAACGACGACGACCGTGCCGGCTGGCTCGACAGCCTGTGCGCTGAGTTGCGTCGTGTCGATGCACTCGGCGAGCGTCCGGTGCTGACCTGCTCGGCGCTTAAACACAGTTATCGCGAAGTGCTGCGCAGTGCCTTGCCGGGCCTGGGCTTCGTGTTCCTTGAGCTGACCCCAGAAGTGGCTGCCGACCGCGTGTCCCATCGCCCGGGCCATTTCATGCCGGCAACGTTGATCGAAAGCCAGTTTGCCACCCTCGAATCGCCGGTCGGCGAGCCGTTGACCCTGGCACTGAATGCTTCGATCCACAGCGTTGAAGAGCTGGCGGCCCAGGCGCACGTCTGGTGGCAGGCTCATGGTCTGAAACAGGCGGTATGAGTGTGTTGAAAGAGTTAGCGCTGTCCTCACGAATTCTGTTTAACCCGCTTTAATAACAACAACAAGCCAGGAGACACCCCCAATGTTTGGCATGTCCCACGACGCCTACCTGCTGCTCGATGCAGTGGTCACGGTAATCGGTCTGATTATCCTGATCACCAAATTCAAGATTCACCCCTTCATCGCCCTGACCATCGCGGCCGCGTTCCTCGGCCTGACGTCCGGCATGCCGATCGGCACCATCATCAAGGCGTTCCAGGACGGCTTCGGTGGCGTGCTCGGTTTCGTCGGCATCATCCTTGCGCTGGGCACCATGCTCGGCAAAATGATGGCCGAATCCGGTGGCGCCGATCAGATCGCGCAGACCCTGATCCGCGCGTTCGGCAAGGACAAAGTGCAGTGGGCAATGATGTTCGCCGCGTTCCTGGTCGGTATTCCGCTGTTCTTCGAAATCGGCTTCGTGCTGCTGATTCCGCTGGTGTTCATCGTTGCCCGGCGTACCGGTGTGTCGATCATCAAGATCGGTATCCCGCTGCTCGCCGGTCTGTCTGCGGTACACGGTCTGGTGCCGCCGCACCCGGGCCCGCTGCTGGCAATCGGCGTGTTTGGTGCCGACATCGGCAAGACCATTCTTTACGGACTGATCGTGGCGCTGCCGACCGCCATCATCGCCGGCCCGATCTTCGGTACGTTCATCGCCAAGCACATTCCCGGCACGCCGAATCAGGAACTGGTCGATCAACTGGCCCGCGAAACCGATTCGCAGAACCTGCCGAGCTTCAGCATCACCCTGGTGACTGTGCTGCTGCCGGTGTTCCTGATGCTGCTGAAAACCTTCGCTGACGTCGCGCTGCCGGACGGTCATTTCTTCCGCACCTGGATGGACATGATCGGCCACCCGATCTCGGCACTGTTGCTGGCCTTGCTGCTGTCGCTGTATACCTTCGGTCACAAGCAGGGCATCGGTTCGCAGCAGATGCTCAAGTGGCTGGACGCAAGCCTGGCGCCGACCGCCGCGATCATTCTGATCATCGGTGCCGGTGGTGGCTTCAAGCAGATGCTGGTGACCAGCGGCGTGGGCGACGTGATCGGCCACATGGCGGTCAGCGCGCAGATCTCTCCGATCCTGCTGGCATGGCTGGTAGCGGCGGTGATTCGTATCGCCACCGGTTCGGCCACCGTGGCGACCATCACGGGCGCCGGCATCGTGGTGCCGGTGGTGGGGATGATTCCGGGCGTCAACCGTGAACTGCTGGTGCTGGCCACCGGTGCCGGTTCGTTGATCCTGTCCCATGTGAACGACGCCGGTTTCTGGCTGGTGAAGCAGTACTTCAACATGACCGTGGCCGAGACGTTCAAGACCTGGACAGCGATGGAAACCATCCTGTCGGTGGTGGGCCTGGGCTTCATTCTGTTGCTGTCGCTGTTCGTTTAACCTCGAACGCAAGACACAAAAAAACCGCAGCGATGCGGTTTTTTTGTGGGCGACGGTATCAGGCTCAATACATTACCCCTGTGGGAGCGGGCTTGCCCGCGAAGGCGTCGTGTCAGTCGACATCAATGTTGTCTGAACCGCCGCATTCGCGGGCAAGCCCGCTCCCACAGTGTGACGTGTCGTCAGACGGCTTTCGGTGCTAACCCATCCGCCCGGAACATCCCGCGAATCCCGCGCACTGCCTGCCGAATCCGGTCCTGGTTTTCGATCAGCGCGAAGCGCACATGATCATCGCCATACTCACCAAAACCCACCCCCGGCGAGACGCAGACCTTCGCTTCGGCCAGCAGCTTCTTGGCAAACTCCAGCGAGCCCAGATGCGCATAAGCCTCGGGAATCTTCGCCCAGACATACATCGACGCCTTCGGATTCTCGACCATCCAGCCCAGCTCGTGCAGGCCTTTGACCAGCACGTTACGGCGCTGGCGATACTGTTCGGCGATGTCACGCACACATTGCTGATCGCCTTCCAGCGCAGCAATCGCCGCCACTTGCAGCGGAGTGAAAGTGCCGTAGTCGTGGTAGCTCTTGATCCGCGCCAGGGCGTTGACCAGTTCCGGGTTGCCGACCATGAAACCGATACGCCAGCCGGCCATGTTGTAGCTTTTGGACAGGGTGAAAAACTCCACCGCGATGTCCTTGGCGCCGGGCACCTGCATGATCGACGGGGCTTTCCAGCCGTCATAGACGATGTCGGCGTAGGCCAGGTCGTGCACCACCAGTACGTCGTATTGTTTGGCGAGGGCGATTACCCGTTCGAAGAAATCCAGTTCCACGCACTGCGCGGTGGGGTTGGACGGGAAACCGAGGATCATCATCTTCGGCTTCGGGATCGAACCGCGAATGGCCCGTTCCAGCTCGGCGAAAAAATCTACGCCGGGCACCAGCGGCACCGAACGCACCTGAGCACCGGCAATCACCGCGCCGTAGATGTGAATCGGGTAGCTCGGGTTCGGCACCAGTACCGTGTCGCCCTGATCCAGGGTCGCCAGCATCAAATGCGCCAGGCCTTCCTTGGAACCGATGGTGACGATGGCTTCGCTTTCCGGGTCGATGTCGACCGCGTAGCGTTCCTTGTACCAGTTGGAAATCGCCCTGCGCAGGCGCGGAATGCCCTTGGACGTGGAGTAACCGTGGGTGTCTTCACGTTGGGCAACTTGTACCAGTTTTTCGACGATGTGCGGCGGCGTGGCCCCGTCGGGGTTGCCCATGCTCAAGTCGATGATGTCTTCACCACGGCGCCGCGCGGCCATCTTCAGCTCGGCGGTGATGTTGAAAACGTAAGGGGGGAGTCGATCAATGCGCGCAAAGCGGCGCGGCGAACCTTGTTCAGCCATTGTTGCCTCGGATAACGTAAGCGCCCGGAACCGTCCGAGCGACGCTGGTCACTGCGGTGACCTGTGGCGGAAGATAAGGGCTGTGATGGCAGACTGTCCAGCCTGCATGTAAACAAATTTTTCCCAAGGAAATCGGTAGATGGAATTCACCAGCGGCTTCTTGCTGAGCCTTTCGCTGTGCCTGGACATCGGCGTAGCCAACATCGCAATGATCACCCTGGCGATGCAGCGCGGTTACTTTCAGGGCTTCGCGCTGGGCCTCGGCACCTGCGTCGGCGACCTGATCTACGCGGTGCTGGCGCTGGCCGGGATGACCGTGTTGCTGCAGTACGAAAGCGTGCGATGGGTGTTGTGGATCGGCGGGTCGGCGCTGCTGGTCTACTTTGCGGCGAAGATGATCTATTCGGCGATTCATCACGAAGCGCAGCTGGCGGCGACGGCGGAGGTGGGGCAGAACTCGCATCGCAAGGAGTTCTTTCGCGGGATTTTCCTCGCCATGTCTTCACCGAGCGCGATTCTCTGGTTCGCCGCGGTGGGCGGCACCCTGATCGCCCGTTCCGGTGGCGGTGGCCCTGTAAGTTCGGTGCTGTTCCTCGGCGGCTTCCTGTGCGCCGGGCTGCTGTGGTCGGCCGGGCTGTGCTTCGCCGCGAGCCACGGCGGCAAGTTGCTCGGCGACAAGCTGTTGCGCTACTCCTACATGGCATCGGCAGCGATCTTCTGCTATTTCGCGGTGTACGTGATCGTATCCGGTTATAACGAGTTCGTTGGCTCAGGGGCTGCCGACCAGTTGCACGCCTTGTGACATTGCGAATCGGGTTTGGCTTCTATACTCAGCAGCCGAACCCCTCTTTTGTTCCAGGAGTCGAGTCATGGATGAGCAAAAACGCGTCGAAGTGGCTGAACCTCGCTTCGAACATGGACACTTCCTGCTGATCGCAGGATTTCGTGGGCGATTTACCCAAGACACCGCCAAGCACATCCCCACGCTGTGGGAAAAGTTCTTGCCGCACCTGGGAAAGATACAGGGACAAAAAAACGAAGTGACCTACGGCGTTTGCAGCAATTTCGACGACCAAGGTGGCTTCGATTACATCGCCGGGGTGGAAATCAGCAAGCTCGACGACCTCGACCAGAAGGTCTATCAGTGGGTCGAAGTGCTGCCTCGTCAGTACGCCGTGTTCGAGCACAAGGGACCGCTCGATGAGTTACCGCAAACCCTGCAATACATCTACAAGACCTGGCTGCCGACCTCCCACTATGTGGAGCTCAACGCCCCGGAGCTGGAGCGCTACAGCGCCGATTTCAATCCGCGACTGCACACCGGCAAACTGGAAATCTGCGTGCCGGTCGACACCAAAGCCTGAACCATGACGATGAGGCGGATCACTGATCCGCCTCATGTTGTTCAACCGCGCTTGCCCTTGCCCAGCCGTCGCGCCCGCAACAGGTCGATGCCCAAGGTGATAAAGCCGAACGTACTGATGCCCAACACCATCAACAGGCCGATTTCAACGCTGCTCATAAGCGGTTACCCCCAAGGATGATCAGAGACACACCGCAGGAATAGCCTGTCACCGGCGCGAAGAAAAGCGCTTATACGCAGGCTTTACGCCCCCCGCGCGGATCGATATGCACACCTTATTCCTTTATGCTTTGCGCACTTTTCTCCGCTGATTTTCGAGCTGCCATGAACACCGTCATCCGCCATGTCACCGCCGCCGACCTGGACCGCTGCTACGCCATCGAAACCGTTGCCTACGAAGGCGATGAAGCCGCCACTCGTGAAAAGATCGCCACGCGCATCGCCACCTGGCCGGAGGGTTTTATCGTCGCCGAAGTGGAGGGCGTGGTCGCCGGGTTCATCAATTCGGGCGCGGCGTTTGACGTGCAGATGTCCGACGAGGCGTTCAAGGAACTGATCGGCCACGACCCGAAAGGGCCGAACGTGGTGATCATGTCGGTGGTGGTACATCCGGACTATCAAGGGCAGGGCCTGGCCAAGCGATTGATGGCCGAATTCATCGAGCGCATGCGCGGGCTGCATAAAGCGACGATTCACCTGATGTGCAAGGAACAGCACATTCCGTTGTACGCCGGGTTTGGTTTTGCCTACATCAAGCCGTCGGAGTCCGACCATGGCGGGATGGCGTGGCACGAGATGATCCTCACTTTGTAAGGCATCGCACATAACCTGTGGGAGCTGGCTTGCCAGCGATAGCGGTGGGTCAGTCGACATCAATGTTTGATGCGCCGACGCCATCGCTGGCAAGCCAGCTCCCACAGGTTCTAGCGGTGTTTGCAATTCCCCGTTTAGTAAAGGGTGTCGATTACCCGCTTCGGCGCTTCGCGATCGTACGTCTCGGCATCAAACTGCCCATCATTCAGACGCTTGTGAAATGCGCCGGCAGAGGGCAGCGCCGAGCGCGGCAGGTGAGTCTCGGGGTTCCACGCGTCCGAACGCACAAATGCTTTCGAACAATGGAAAAACGCCGCCTCTACCGTCACCAGCAACACCGTTTTCGCCGGTTTGCCGTTCACCGCAAAGCTATCCAGCAGCTCAGGATCGGCGCTGATGGTCGCGGTGCCGTTGACCCGCAAGGTTTCGCCGATCCCCGGAATGATGAACAGCAGCGACACCCGTGGATCCTGCAGCACATTGCGCAAGGTATCGATGCGGTTGTTGCCCGGGCGATCCGGCAGCGCCAGGGTGTTTTGGTCAATGATCCGGACAAATCCCGGCGCATCGCCGCGTGGCGAATTGTCGAGGCCGTCGGCGCCCACCGAGCTGACGATCACCAGCGGCGAGACCCGCACCATCGCCTGATAATCCTCGTTGAGAAAACCGATCTGCTTGCGCACCGCGCGCTCGTGGGGCAGGCCGTAAATAGCTTCCAGTGCTTCGATTGAATCGATCATCGTGCATCCCTCGATGATTTAGAAAAACAGCCCCATGCGCCGCTCGTAACCGATCCGGCCCTTGTACGCTTCGCCGCTGTCGACGAAACCGTGTTTGGCGTACAGCGCGATCGCCGCGTCGTTATCGGCATCCACCGACAGTTCCAGCCCTTTGATCTCCGGCCATGCTTCACGCGCGACGTCGGGCAACGCTTGCAGGCAGGCCTTGCCATACCCCTTGCCTTGCGCGCGGTGATCGACCTGCAAGGCGTGCAGGGTGGCGCTGTGTTCATCGGCCCAGGCCGGCAACACCGGCGGGCGCTTGAGCAGCAGGAACGCCACCGGCACTTGATCGGCCAGCAGGGCAAAGCCTTTCACGCCGGGGCCAGGTTTGGACAGCAGCGTGTGCAGCGCACCGTGAATGTCGCCGGAAAACTTGATCTGTTCGGGATGGATTTCAATCGCCTCGACCTGCTGACGCTGCAAGGCGTTCAGGCTGTCGTACGGCACGAGTTGGGCTGGCACGGGAATTTCCTTTTTCCTACAAAGGTGAGCTTCGGATTCTAGCGATTTTGTCTTTGGCGGAAATTTTTTGTTTCGACTGTCGATCTGCCCGATGGCCGAACGACTAAGGGTGTCTTCACTACATAAACTACGGAGAACACCATGAGCGCACACACTGAAATCCAGGCCCTGATCAACACTTATCGCGAAGCGGTGATGACCAAGAACGTCGACAAAGTCATGGCGTTGTACGCTGACGACATCGTCTCGTTCGATGCGATCAAGGCCCTGCAATTCAAGGGCAAGGCGGCTTATCGCGCGCACTGGGAAGCCTGCATGCAAATGTGCCCCGGCCCGCACGTTTTCGAGTTTCACGAGATCGCCATCGAGACCGCCGACAACCTCGCTTTCGCCCATTGGGTCACGCATTGCGGGGGGACCAACGACAAGGGCGAAACCCAGAGCTGCTGGATGCGCGCTACCGCGTGTTATCGACCAGTGAACGGGACGTGGAAGATTGTCCACGAGCACTGGTCGGCGCCGTTCGATCCGATGAGCGGCAGCACGCTGTTCGATGTGCAACCCTGATCTTCAGCCATAGTTGATCCGTTCGATTCAGGAGAACGCCATGAAGTATTTATGCCTGGTCTACAGCGATGAGCGCCTGCTGCACACCTCGCCCGACAGCCCGGAAGACGCCGAGTGCTGGGCCTATGCCGAGTCGATTCAGGGCAGCGGGCGGATGGTTGCCGCCGAAGCGCTGGAGTCGGTGCAGACCGCGACCACGGTGCGCATGCGCAACGGCAAACTGTCGATTACCGATGGCCCGTTCGCTGAAACCAAGGAGCAACTGGCCGGGTTTTACCTGATCGATGCCAAGGATCTGAACGAAGCAATTCAGGTCGCCGGCCACATTCCGGCGGCCCGGGTCGGCAGCGTCGAAGTGCGCCCGGTGCGGCAGTTGAATGTCTGAAGTCCGGGCGCGGGTCGAGCAGGTCTATCGCGAAGACTCGCGGCGGATTCTGGCAACCCTGATTCGCCTGCTCGGCGATTTCGATCTCGCCGAAGAAGCCTTGCACGAGGCGTTCTTCGTCGCGGTCGAGCGCTGGCAGCGCGACGGTGTGCCCGACAATCCGCGCACCTGGCTGGTGTCCACCGGGCGTTTCAAGGCCATCGATGTGTTGCGCCGCCGCGCCCGCTTCAAGGCCTCGCAGCCGCTGTTGCTCGCGCAGCTCGAAGCACTGGAACAGGCCGACTGGAGTGGCGAAGACGTGGAAGACGACCGCTTGCGGCTGATCTTCACCTGCTGTCACCCGGCACTGGCGGCGGATGCGCAGGTGCCGCTGACCCTGCGTGAAGTCTGCGACCTGACCACCGAGGAAATCGCCCGCGCGTTTCTTTCGGCTCCGGCGGCGATTGCTCAGCGCATCGTGCGCGCGAAGGCGAAGATTCGCGACGCCAGAATCCCTTATCAAGTGCCGAGCCTGAGCGAGCTGCCCGAGCGCCTCGACAGTGTGTTGCGGGTGATTTATCTGGTGTTCAACGAAGGCTATTCGGCATCGATGGGCGCTGAATTGACCCGCGAGGATCTGACCCGTGAGGCGATCCGGCTCGGGCGGTTGCTGATGGAATTGCTGCCGGAGCCGGAGGTCATGGGGTTGTTGGCATTGATGCTGCTGCACGAGTCGCGACGGTCTGCGCGCAGCTCGCCAAGCGGGGAACTGATTCTGCTGGACGACCAGGACCGCTCGCGCTGGGATGCCGGGCTGATTGCCGAAGGTTGCAGGCTGATCGAACGCGCGCTGAGTACGCGACGATTCGGTCCGTATTGCCTGCAAGCGGCGATTGCTGCGGTGCATGCCGAAGCGCCGTCAGCGGCGCAAACGGATTGGCAGCAGATCGTTGGCCTCTACGACGTGCTGTTGCGCGCAGTGCCGTCGCCGGTGATCGAATTGAACCGCGCCGTGGCGGTGGCCAAGCGTGATGGGGCGGTGGCCGGGCTGACGCTGATCGAAGGGATTCTGGATCGCGGCGAATTGCAGGATTACCACCTCGCGCATTCGGCGCGGGCGGAATTTTGTCGGCAGTTGGGTCGGGTAGAGCAGGCGCGGGCGGCGTATCGGCGAGCACTGGAGCTGACCCGGCAGGAGCCGGAGCGGCGGTTTATCGAGGGGCGGCTGAGCGAACTGGATTGATCCGGGGAATTCATTGGCAGTGCCGGCCTCATCGCTGGCAAGCCAGCTCCCACAGTGTCTGCGCCGTACACAAAGTTAATGAACACCTCAGTATTTGTGCGGCGTGCACAAAGTTAATGAACACCTCGGTACTTGTGGGAGCTGGCTTGCCAGCGATTGGCGGCGCTGCTATTCCAGCATCTTGCTCAGCAACCAGCTCCCCGCCGGCCCCGGCGGATAGACCCGCGACCACAACGCATCGACATACACCGGCCGTGGCCAGCCACGCACCGTCAGCTCCACCAGCGAGCCATTGCCGAAACGCCCCACCAGCCAGCGTGGCAACCCCGCCCAGCCGAAGCCCATTTCCGCCATCTCCATCAGCATCAGGTAACTCGGCGCCGACCACACCCGGCCTTTGGCGCGGCTGTCGTAGGGATTGACGATGGTTGCCAGACGCAACTCGCGATGCTGCTCCAGCACCTGCTGATCGACCTGTTCGAGGCTGGTCAGCACGTGGTCACGTTTGACGAACAGTGCGATGTCGGTGTGCTCGGCCACGGTCGAGGTCACCAGGTCCGGCGGGTAGCTGTCGCGCATTTCGGCAAATGCCAGGTGCGCGCGGCCACGCTGGACCAGTTCGATCAGGTCGTCGCACTCGGCGATCAGGCATTCCAGTTCCAGGTCCGGGTAACGCTGCTCGAAGTCGACCAGCGCCGCTTCGAAGCGTGCCGATTGATAGGTGTCGGAAATCGCCACGGTCAGCTTCGGCTCGACACCTTGGGCCAGTTGCCGGGCGCTCATTGCCATACGATGGTTGGCCGCCAGAATCGCCTCGGCCCGTTGCAGCATCACATGGCCGGCCGGGGTCAGGGTCGGTTTGCGGCTGCTGCGGTCGAACAGCATCAGATCCAGATCGATTTCCAGGCTGGCCACAGCGGTGCTTATGGTCGACTGACTGCGCCCCAGTTTGCGCGCCGCCGCCGAAAACGAACCCTGAGTGGCCGCTTGCACAAACGCCAACAGCACTTCCTGCGAAGCCATGAACTATCGCCTTGGTCGATGGTTATTGGTTATGAAGTATCGGTTTGAGGGCGGATCATGGCAACCCTCTTCACTCAAGGAGTCAGGCCATGACTGCCAACAAATCCATCACTGAATGTATCTTCCAGGCCATCGGTTTCGAGTGTCTGGCGATCCTGATCTGCACACCGTTGCTGGCGTGGATCATGCAAAAACCGTTGCTCGACATGGGCGCGGTGACCGTGCTGATCGCCGTGCTGGCGCTGGCGTGGAACGTGCTGTTCAACGGACTCTTCGACCGGGCGCTCAAGCGCCTGAACCTGGGGCACAACGCCTGGACGCGGGTGATCCATGCGCTGCTGTTTGAGGGCGGGTTGATCGTGATGGGCGTGCCGCTGATTGCCTGGTGGCTGTCGGTCAGCCTGTGGCAGGCGTTCTTGCTGGACATCGGCGTGCTGCTGTTTTTCCTGCCGTACACCTATGTGTATCACTGGGGGTATGACGTGCTGCGCGAGCGGTTTGTGACCCGCCGGGTATGCGCGGGATAACCACAACCTGTGGCGAATGTAAAACCTGTGGCGAGGGGATTTATCCCCGATGGGGCGCGTAGCGGCCCTTCTTTTTATCCAGAAAAGAAGGGCCTGCTGCGCAGTCCATCGGGGATAAATCCCCTCGCCACAGAGGCTCTCACCAAGAAAGTTTTTAGTGAGTCGGGGGGGGGTTAGAGAAACATCCCGCCCGACGCCTCAACCCGCTGCCCGTTGATCCACTGCGCACCCGGCGCCAGCAGCATCGACAGCGCGCCACCGATGTCATCCGGTTGCCCGGCGCGACCCAGTGCGGTATTGCTCGCAACCATCGCGTTCAACGCGGCGTTGTCGCGCACCGCGCCGCCGCCAAAGTCCGTCTCGATGGCGCCCGGCGCCAGAATGTTCACGCCGATCTGCCGCGCCCCCAGCTCCTTGGCCTGATAGCGGGTCAACACTTCCATCGCACCTTTCATCGCTGCGTAGGCGGCGTAGCCCGGCAGGCTGAAGCGGGTCAGGCCGCTGGAGATGTTAATAATGCGTCCACCGTCATTGATCAGCGGCAGCAGCTGCTGAGTCAGGAAGAACGGCCCTTTGAGCTGGATGTTCATCAGCAGGTCGAACTGTTCAGGGGTGGTCTCGGCGAACAGTGCGTGCACGCCAATCCCGGCGTTGTTGATCAGGAAGTCGAAGCGCGGACGATCAAAGTGCTGCAACGCCTGCTCAACCCGCGAAGCGAAATCGGCAAAGCTGTCGCTGCGGCCCACATCCAGTTGCAGCATCACGGCTTTGGCGCCGCGTTGTTCCAGTTCAGCCACCAGCGCCTGGGCTTCATCGGCGCGGCTGTTGTAGGTGCCGATGATGTCCACGCCTTCGGCGGCGAGGTGCAGGGCGGCGTTCTTGCCCAGGCCACGGCTGGCGCCGGTGATCAATGCGATTTTGCGGCTCATGTGAAATCCTCGATTGCAGTGAGTGGTGATGAGCAAAAGTTTATTTATCCGCCGTGGGGTGATAAACAGACTGAAACCGGAATCACTGATCGGCTAAGCCGAACAATCAACGGGTGTCCTCATGAACAAACTGGAATTGCTGCGCACCTTCGTCCGGGTCAGCGAACTGTCGAGTTTCACCCTGGCCGGCGAGAGTCTCGGGTTGCCGCGCTCGACGGTGTCCGAGCATGTGCAGGCGCTGGAAAGCCTGCTTGGCACGCGCCTGTTGCAACGCACCACGCGCAAGGTGCAGGCGACGCAGGACGGTCTGGTGCTGTATGAACGCAGCAAGGATCTGCTGTCACACATGGACGAGATCGAGGGTCTGTTTCGCCAGGATCCAGCGTCGCTGAGCGGGCGGATTCGTGTCGACATGCCGAACATCCTCGCGCGACGCCTGATCATGCCGCTGCTGCCGGAGTTCATGGCCCGCCACCCGAATCTGGAACTGGAAATCAGCAGCACCGACCGCCGCGTCGATCTGCTCAGCGAGGGTTTCGATTGCGTGGTGCGCATCGGCGCGCAGCCGGATCAGTCGGTGGTGGCGCGGCACTTGGGCGACTTCCCGATGATCAACTGCGCCAGCCCGGCGTACCTTGAACGCTACGGCGTGCCGCAGACGCTGGAGGATCTGGCGCAGCATCGACTGGTGCATTACGTCGGCGTGCTCGGTTCGCGCTCGGAAGGGTTTGTGTATGAACAGGACGGTCAGGTGCGGCGCCTGCCGATGGCCGGCAGTGTCACGGTCAACAGCACTGATGCCTATGAGTCGGCCTGTCTTGGCGGGTTCGGCCTGATTCAGGTACCGCGCACCGGCATGCAGCCGCACCTGGACACCGGGGAGCTGGTGACGGTGCTGCCGCAGTTCACGGCACCGGCGATGGGCATTGCAATCCTGTATGCGCGGCAACGGCATTTGCCGCTGCGGGTGCGGGTGTTCATGGAGTGGTTGGGGGAGGTCATCCGCTCGACGCTCTGACCGACTTCACCTGTAGGCGCTGCGGCACGCTGCGATCTTTTGATTTTGCTTGTAAAAAACAAGATCAAAAGATCGCAGCGTGCCGCAGCTCCTACAGAGGATTTGTGGGGATCAGAAGATTTGGGTGAACAGCCAGTACAGGCTGCCCGACAGCAGAATCGCCGCCGGCAAGGTCAGCACCCACGCCATCAGCAGATTGCGGATGGTCTTCATCTGCAAGCCACCGCCATTGGCGACCATGGTCCCGGCCACGCCCGATGACAGCACATGGGTGGTCGAGACCGGCAAACCGAACATGTCCGCCGCGCCAATGGTCAGCATCGCCACGGTTTCCGCCGAGGCGCCCTGGGCGTAGGTCAGGTGGGTCTTGCCGATCTTTTCGCCGACCGTCACCACAATCCGTTTCCAGCCAACCATGGTCCCCAGCCCCAAGGCGATGGCCACGGCGATCTTCACCCACAGTGGAATGAAGCGTGTGGCGTTGTCGATCTGCTGCTTGAACAGCTGCAGTTTGTCCGTGGTGTCGGCGTCGAAGTTGCCGACCTTGTTCTTCTCCATCAGGCGAATGCTTTCGCTGGCCAGGTACATGTCGTTACGCACGTTGCCCATGGCTTCGGCCGGGACTTTCGACAGCGAACCATAGCCTTTGACCTCTTCGCCAATGTGCCCGGTGAGGGCGGCGAGGGCGGGGATCAGTTGCGGCGTGGCTTGCTTGCTGCGAACGTAATCCGACAGCACCGGACGCGGATCGACCGGCGCTGGCAGCGGGGTGTTTTTCACCAGCGCTTGCTGAGTGACTTCGGCGACAGCGGCAAACTGCAGCGCCTGATCGGCGGGCATGGTGCGGTTCAAGGCGTAAGCCATGGGCAGAGTGCCGACCAGAATCAACATGATCAGGCCCATGCCTTTTTGCCCGTCGTTGGAGCCGTGGGCGAAAGACACACCGGTGCAGGTGGCGATCAGCAAACCGCGAATCCACCACGGTGGCGGGTTGTTGCCTTGCGGCGCCTTGTACAGCGCGCGGTTCTTGATGAAGGCGCGCATGGCCAGCAGCAACAGCGCCGCGCAGCCGAAGCCCACCAGTGGCGACAGCAACAGCGCGTAACCGATCTTGGTGGCCTGCGCCCAGTCCACGCCACTGGTGCCGTCGCGCCCGTGCATCAGGGCATTGGCGACGCCGACGCCGATGATCGAGCCAATCAGCGTGTGGGAAGAGGAGGCCGGCAGGCCCAGCCACCAGGTGCCGAGGTTCCACAGAATTGCCGCGATCAGCAGGGCAAAGATCATCGCGAAACCGGCGGACGAACCGACCTGCAGAATCAGCTCCACCGGCAGCAGGGCGATGATGCCGAACGCCACCGCGCCGCTGGACAGCAGCACCCCGAGGAAATTGAAGAAGCCCGACCAGACCACCGCCACGTTCGGCGGCAGCGAATGGGTGTAGATCACCGTCGCGACGGCGTTGGCGGTGTCGTGGAAACCGTTGACGAACTCGAAGCCCAGCGCAATCAGCAACGCCACGCCGAGCAACAGGAACGGGGTCCAGGTGGTGACGGTGGTGCCCAGCTCATGCATGTCGTGCATCAGGCTGTAAGCGGTGAACAACATGCCCATGGCAAGAACCGCGAAGAACACCACGTAAGTGAACGGGCCGGGTTTCTTATCAAGTGCCGGCCGGCCGCCATGGGCGGACGTGGGGCGGGCGGCGGTCAGGGAGGGAGTAGCCATGAACGGACAATCCTGAGCGAGGGAAGGTTTGTTCGTCATGATCGTTGCTAAATATTACAGAGAGACTGCGATAGATCAGTGTTTGGCTGAATAACCAGACCACCGATCTGTAGGTCAATGAGGTCCCCTGTGGGAGCGAGCCTGCTCGCGAAGACGGCGTGTCAGTCACCATCATTGTTGAATGACAGATCGCTTTCGCGAGCAGGCTCGCTCCCACAGGGGATCTGTGCTGGACATCAGGTTCGGTGGTCAGTAATCCCCACGCTTGCGAAACGCCCAGCGCCCGGCAATCACGGTAAACGTCGCCACCAGCGCCACCAGAATCCAGAACCCCTCGGGATCCGTCGCCAGCGGCACGCCGCCGACGTTCATGCCGAAGAAGCCGGCGATGATGTTGATCGGCAGCGCCAGCACCGTGACCACGGTCAGGGTGAACAGCGTGCGGTTGCTCTGTTCGTTGAGGTTGGCGGCGATTTCTTCCTGGAGCAGTTTGATCCGCTCGCCGAGGGCGGTGAGGTCGTTGATGATCAGCGCAAATTCCTCGGTGGACTTGCGCAGCTCCTTGACGTCCTCCTTCTGCAGCCACGCCGGCGGCCGGTTGAGCAGGCGCAGCAAGGAGCCCGGCTCCAGCGCCAGCAGACGTTGCAGGCGCACCAGCACCCGACGGTTGGCACCGAGTTCGGCGCGGTTGGTCGACAGGCGCGAGGAGAGTAATTCGTCTTCGACCTGATCGACGCTCATGCTGGTCTTGCGCACGATCTGCGTCAGCACTTCGCCCTGATCGCGCAGCAGGTGCACCAGCAGTTCCGACGGTGAGCGAAAGCATTCGCCGGCCTTCACCGACGAACGCAGTTTGTCCACCGAGTGCAGCGGTTGCAGGCGTGCGCTGACGATCAGTTTGCTGCGCACACAGACCCACAGCGTCGACACGTCCGAAGACACCATGCTGCTGAGGTTGAACACCACGTCGTTGACCACTGCCAGCAACGCCGAGTCCACGTGCTCGATGCGCGTCGAGCGCGAACCTTCGTGCAGCGCCTCGAAGAACTCTTCGGGCAATTGCAGATGACTTTTCATCCAGCGCTCACACGCGGCGTGCGCCAGGTTCAGGTGCAGCCAGAGGAATTCATCACGGTCGCTGTCGTCTTGCAGACAACGCAGGGCGGTCGCCGAATCGACTTCGCGGCCACGCTCACCAGGACGAAAACGGAAGCCGTAAAGCAGACCGAACAAATCAGGATCGCGATGACTGAGGTCGAGGCTGTGGTTCATGGAGGCTCGCTGCGAGGAGGGCGTCTGGCGTGGAGTTTTCAGATTCACCTGAGCCGCATCATCGCAACCGGATATGACACTTGTGTGACGATAAAGTGGCGCCAGATCAATGCCTTACCGGCGGTCGGATTTCCTTCAAGAAGCGCTCTGGTGCGCCGATCACGCTTGGGTTACGTTGCGCGCGCTTGGCCATGAGCCAAGGCTCGCCGACACGGATGTCCGGCAAAATTCCACGCCTTATCGGGCGTGCCTCATCCCTGTCCTGAGTATCTCGCGATGCTGCAAAAATCCCTGAGAGCACAAATTCTCGCCCTGCTGAGCGGCAGCCTGCTGGCGATGCTGTTGATCGCACTGGCCTGCTTTCATTTCCTGTCCAACGGCGTGCAGAACTACAGCCAGTTGATCGCCGGCCCCTTGCATACCTCACAATTGATCGACGAGGCCAACCTGCAATTCAAGGTGCAGGTGCAGGAGTGGAAAAACGTCTTGCTGCGCGGCAAGCAACCGGCGGACCTGGCCAAATACTGGAGCCAGTTCGAAGATCGTCAGCGTGATGTGCAGAGCATTCTCGGTGAACTGGCCGGCCAGAAAGGCCTTGAGCCGGCGCTGAAAACCCGCATCGAACGTCTGCGTGAAGAGCATCGCCAACTCGGCAGCGCCTACCAGAAAGGTCGCGATGCCTACGTCGCGGCCGGTGCCGATCCAACGGCTGGCGACAGTGCGGTCAAAGGCGTGGACCGCGCCACCAGCGATCAGATGAGCGAACTGGTCGCCGAGCTGCGCAAGCAGGGCACCGAACAGTCGGCGCAGATCAGCGCCAGTGCCGACAGCACCGTGCTGCTGGGGATTGTAGTGATGCTCGGTTCCGGTCTGTTGATCGGTTTGCTCAGCCTGTGGCTGGTCAACCGCAACCTGATCGAACCGATCCGCAAACTGATCGATTACGTCACCCAGTTGAGCCGTGGGCGCCTCGCCGAGCGCGTCGCCAACGACCGTCAGGACGAGTTGGGCAACCTTGCGGCCGCCGCCAATACCCTGCGCGATTTCCTCGCCGAAACCTTCACTCACCTGCAACGCAGTGCCAGTGATCTGGACAGCGCCAGCGGCGAACTGAATGCGATCGCCACGACCATGGCCGGCGGCACCAACGAGCAGTTCAACCGCACCGATCAGGTGGCCACGGCAATGAACGAAATGTCCGCCACCGCCCAGGAAGTCGCCCGGCATGCGGCGGATGCGGCGCGGGCTGCCGACGATGCCGACCAGTCCGCCCAGCAGGGTGAAAAGGTTATGCAGGGCACCATCCACACCATCACCCGGATGCGTGGCGAAATCGCCAACACCGCTGAAGTGATTCGTCGCCTGGAAAGCGACAGCGGGCGCATCGGCAAGGTGCTGGAAGTGATTCGCGGCATCGCCGAACAGACCAACCTGCTGGCGCTCAACGCAGCGATTGAAGCGGCGCGGGCCGGTGAGGCCGGACGCGGTTTCGCGGTGGTAGCCGATGAGGTGCGCAACCTTGCGCAGCGTACGGCCGAGTCGATCATCGAGATCAACCAGATCATTCAGAACGTGCAGACCGGTGCCGTGGATGCTGCGCAAGCGATCGAAAGCGGTCAGGCGCGCAGCGACGAAAGCGTCGAGCAAGTGACTCAGGCCGGTGCGATGCTGGAGCGCATCACCCATGCGGTGGAAGCGATCCGCGACATGAACCGCCAGATCGCCACCGCCGCCGAAGAGCAGACCTCGGTGGCCGAAGACATCTCGCGCAACCTGACCGAGATCACGTCCATCGCCAGCACCAACCTCAACAGCGTGCAGCGCACCGAAAGTGCCAGCCAGAATCTGCATGGCCTGTCCGGGCAACTCAATGAGGTCACCGCGCGCCTGAGCGCCTGACGTCCGCCGACGTGTACCGGTTCGGTTACCGAGTCGGTACACAGTCGATCTCAAATCCGTGCGAGTGCCGCCGATGGCCGGTTATCTATAACCGGCATTGGAGCCAGCCCATGGTCAGCATCACCTCTGTTTCAATCAATCAGACCGTCACCACCGCCACCAGCAAAACCAAAATCAGCGACGCCAGTGACGACACCTCGGCCACTGCAACCAGCAGCGCAGGCGTCAGCGCCGATACCAGCAAAGTCTCGGCCGGCGGGGGCGCGGCTCCGGCAGGCGACAGCAGTTCCGACAGCAGCGGTGAATCGGATTCGGTGAAAGCACTGCGCAAGCAGATCGCCGAGCTGCAAAAGCAATTGCAGGAGCAGCAGCAAGCGCTGCAAGCGGCTCAGGCCAAGCAGGAAGACGCTGATGCCAAAGCGGCTGACGTGGCCTCCGCCGAGTCGCAGATCTCCAGCACCTCGGCTTCGTTGCAGACGGCGACGGCGGCTTTGTTGCAGGCGTTGCAGGACTCCGGGTCGAGCAGCTCGGGGTCGTTGGTCAGCACGTCGGCCTGATTTCTCAAGAGCACTGAAGGTCCAATGTGGGAGCGAGCCTGCTCGCGAAGGCGCAGTGCCAGTCGCCTCAAATGTGGCAGACAGACCGCTTTCGCGAGCAGGCTCGCTCCCACAGGGATCTGTGGTGGATTTGAGTTTGTGGTGTTTCAGGCAGTGGGCAGGCTGAAGGTGAACAGCGTGCCGCTCTGTGCGGTGGACGCCACATGCAAATGCCCGCCATGGGACTGGGCGATCTGACTGGCGATATACAGCCCCAGACCGAGCCCGGCCTGTGGCGTGCTGGCGCTTGGGCGCGAGTAAGGCTGGAACAGATGCGGCAAAACCGCCTCGGGAATATGCCCCTGATTCTTCACCGCCAGCATCAACACGTCGTGCTCGACTTGCGCAATGACCTCAATGTCACCCGCCGGGTCGCCATGGGCCACCGCATTGGCCAGCAGGTTCGACAGCAATTGAGCGATCCGCGCGCGGTCACAGGGCAAGCCCTGCAAGTCGCCGATGGACGCGTGAATGGTGCGCTGCGGATGCACGTTACGAATTTCCGTCACCACTTGCTGCACGGCTTCGGTCAAATCCGCGCAGGGCTGGATATTCACCGGAATGCCCTTGCCCAAGCGTCCGCGAGCAAAGTCGAGTACGTCATCCACCAGCCGGGTTGCCCGTTGCGCACTGCCGAGGATATTGCGTACCCGAACGTCGATGGCCGGATCCGGATGCTTGCGCAAGAGCATTTCGGCGCCAGCGCTGATCGCGAACAACGGGTTACGCAAATCGTGGCCGAGCACGGCAATGAACTGTTCGCGCAACTCGGCGGTTTCGCGCTCCTGCAACAACGCGGTTTCGGTGAGCTGCGCGTTTTCCTCGGCTTCGATCTGCAACGCAAGCATCCGCGCGAACGACTCCATGGTGCTCTGGATGCTGCTGGACTTGAGCTGTGCCGGGTTCGGATCGAGTGCGCAGATCGTGCCGAAAAACCGCCCGTCGGTGCGGAACACCGGCACCGAGATATAGCTCTCGAATTTGTACAGACGCGGGGTGTGATGATCGCGGTAGAGCGGGTCTTCGCTGGCCTTGTCGATCACCACCGAAGTGTGGGCAGCGCGGATTTCGTGGCACAGCGTGGTGACCACATCCAGTTCGCCACCGACCTGCAGGCCGAAATCCAGCTGGTCGAGGACGGCGCAGGCTGTCCACGACTCCTCGGTAACCCGCGCCACAGCGGCAAAGCGCAGGCCGGTCAGTTCGCGAATCACCTGAAGAATCGCCGGAACCGCGCTGATCCGTCCGATCGTTGCGATGTCTGTTGCCGCTGTCTGCCCCATGCCCATCGCTCTCGGCTGCAATTGTTTATCTGATGGTCGCCATACTAGCCGTCTGATGGCGGTTTTGGCATCCCTTCAGGCGGCATCCGCGTGATTCGCCGGGCAACGGACGCAAAAAAGCCGCAGGATCCGGGATCGTGCGGCTTTGCGTTGGCGGTGTATCAGGTGTCTTGCTTGTTGCTCAGCACCTTGCCGGTAGTGGCATCGAAATCGACGTCATACTCTTTGCCATCGGCGGTTTTCAGCTCGACTTCGTACTCGTAACCGTTGAAGTGGTTATCCAGATCGGTGTCGGTAATGGTCGCACCCGGATGCAGTTTCAGCGCTTCGGCATTCATCGATTCCAGCGACTTGATCTTGCCGGATTTGACCAGCTCAGGGATCTGGTCGACGCGCACATCGGCCTGGGCCAGGCCAGCAGTCAGGGTCAGGGCAGCGGCGGTAAACAGGGCAGTCAAAGTTTTCATCGGCTCATTCCTTGGGTTGTTCGTTGAAGTGGGCTCAGGTTAACCACCGCAACTTAATTCATCCTTAAAACCCCGAATACAAAACGGACAAGCCATGCCCGACACAAAACCTGTGGGAGCGTGGCTTGCCCGCGATGAGGGCGCCTCGGTGACCGATCAGAACCCGTTGTTCTTCAACACCTGATCGACACTGGCGCTGGCTGGACGCTTGTAGAACTTCAACAGTTCGCTGGCGCGGTTGGTGAAGATGCCATCAACCCCGGCCGCCATGACTTTCTCGAAGTCCACCGGCTCATCGACGGTGTACACGTGCACCAGCATGCCCTGATCGTGGGTGTACTGGTTCATCCACGGTTGCACCAGATCCGAGTAGCTCTGATCGCCGCCCTTGGTCAACTTGGCAGAAGGGCCGGTGCCGATGGCGCCGTGAGCCTTGGCGAAATCCACCCATTGCTTGAATTCGGCTTCGGACTTCGGCTCCTGCTTGCCGTAGAACACGTTCTTGTCCTTCTCGCCGGACTCGGCAAAGCTCACCTTGGATTTTGGCTCGATGCTGCCTTCGCCGACCCACAGCAACAGGATTTTCGGCACTTGCGGCATTTCCTTTTGCAGCAGTTCGAGGCTGTTCTTCTCGAAAGTCTGCAGGATCACTTTGCCTTTGCCCTGGCCGACGCCCAGTTCGCTTTTCGCCAGTTTCGAGCCGGCCGGACTCAGCCAGCCGCGATCCTGCAGTTTTTCTTTGAGGTCATGCTCGATCCCCGGAAACAGTTGCGGTTCCTTGGTTTCGATGTACAGGCCCGGCTTGTGTTTCGGGTTGGCCTGGGCGATGTCGATGATTTCATCGAGGGTGAGGATTTTCAGCCCGGCGTAGGTCGGACGCGCGCGATTCGGGTAAGCCTTGTTGTACCAGCTGCCGGCGTCGAGGGTTTTCAGTTCTGCCATGGTGAAGGCGGTGGCCGGGCTGTCCTTGCGCTCCGGGAATTTGGTGGCGACGTCGGTGGTGCGTTGCAGGTTGTTGTCGTGCAGGGCGAACAGCACGCCGTCCTTGCTGCGCTGCAAGTCCATTTCCAGGTAGTCGGCGCCGAGGTCGCGGGCCAGTTTGTAGGAGGCGGCGGTGGACTCCGGCGCATCGAAGGACGCGCCACGGTGTGCGATCACGGCTGGATGCGGGATGCCATGGACGGCGGCCAGCGCGTTGACGTCAGTCACGGCGGCGTGGGCCTGGCCGAGACCGAGCATCAGGCTCAGCATGAGGGCGCTTTTGGTGAAAGTGGCGGGCATGTTCGAGTTCCTTTCGCAGGGCATTTTCAAAGACGTACCTTTTAACAACTGAAGCGATTGCGTGCTATCGCCAGACCGACATAAACGTATTAAAAGCGATTTTTCCTGCACTTTTGTGGCGCGGTTTGCAGTACGCTTGCCCTCGGCAGACGCTCCGGCAGAGGGCGCGCCGAGTCTGTTGCCCTGCGTGTAAACCATCGATGATTTTTCGTGAGGTTTACCATGCGCATCACTTCCCAACTCATCTGTCAGGCCGCCGATGACCTCAAGGGTTTTGTCGGCCTCAACCGCAAGACCGGTCAGTACATCGTGCGATTCAGCGAAGATTCGTTCGGCATGGACGTGGCCGATGACGGCATCATTCCCACCAGCGAATTTGTCTGGGCGCCGGTTTCGGATACCACCATGACCTTGAAGCGCGAGCTGATTCAGTTGCTGCTGGATCAGAACATCGACGAGCGGATCAACATCACCGAGCCGTTGCGGGTGTACATGAGCAAGGTTGAAGTGCCGGAGATTTTGGCGGTGCGCAGTCTGGTGCAGGGCTGAGGTTTTTGTATTGACGCTACTGGCCGCATCGCGGGCAAGCCACGCTCCCACAGGTTATTCGTTGTTCTGAAGATCACGCAGTACCTGTGGGAGCTGGCTTGCCAGCGATGAGGCCAGAGAGAACCCCACCCAACTCCCTACCCAAACCTATACTCCCGCTCCACCCGACACACCCGCGTCTGAAACGTCGAATACCACTGCGCCCGCCCGCGCGCCTGAATCACCCGGTGCTCGGGATGCTCGCGCCAGGCCAGAATCGCCGCCTCGCTCTCCCAGTAGGAAATGGTGATGCCGACGCCATCTTCCCCGCGAATCGAATCAATGCCGAGAAACCCCGGCTGCTGGCTGACCAGCGCCATCATGCGCTCGGAGGCCGCGGCGTAACCGTTGTCACCCTTGGTACGGGTCGAGGTGAAAATCACCGCGAAGCAGGTTGGGGCCGGTTTCATTGCCGTTGCTCCACGCACGTTTCGATGAACGCCCGCACCAGTGGCGGGATCTGGCCCTTGAGCGCTGCGCGTTCCGGCTGGAACAGCGTCGCGACAAAAAACACATGGTCAGTCAATTCGATCGCGCGCAAGTCGCCCGCCGAATCGTGCCCCACGGCGCGTAGCGGAGGGGTCAGCAATTCTTGTTCGAACTGCGGATTCACACCGAATCGGCAGCGATAACCTTCATGAATTTCAGACGTTTCGTACGCCTTGGCGATCAACGAACCGGCGACCAGATGAATGCTGTCTACCGCCTCCACCAACGAACAGGTCAGCGGCGTCAGTACCGCTCGCGGCGAATCCGGTGACGTTTCGCCATGTTCGGCATCGGCCCAGCCCAGCACATTGCGGGAAAATTCCAGCAGCGCATGCTGAAAACCGCCGCAGGTACCAAGGAACGGGCGCTGTTGTTCGCGGGCAAAACGAATCGCCCTGAGTGCACCGGCCTCACTTTTGTAGGGGCTGGCCGGGACGCACCAGAAGCCGTCGTAGTGTGCCAATGGTGTATCGACGTGGATTTGCTCCGTGGCCAGCCAGTCGAATTGCACATTTTGGCCGGACTGCTCGGCGATCATGCCGAGGGCAACGGGGATCGCCTGGTGGGCGGTGACTTGCGGGTCGTGATCGCCGATCAGGGCGATGGAAATGGCGTCCATGGGATTTCCTTGATTTGAGTGAGTGATGAACCTCTGTGGTGAGGGTGTGCAGTTGTCGATCACCGGGGCTCACTATAGATTGGCGTTCACGCACTCAATATTGGCGTTTTCCCAAGTGATCAATGCAGCGACGCACTATCGACTCGACTACCCGGATCTGGCGCTGATCCTTGCGTTGGTGCGCGGCGGCTCTCTGGCCCGGGCGTCGCAGTTGCTCAGGGTCGACGTGTCGACGGTGTTTCGCGCGGTGCGTCGTCTGGAGTCAGCGCTGGGCCAGCAGTTGTTCGAAAAGAGCCGCGCCGGTTATTTGCCCACCACCCTCGCGCAGACGCTGGCCGAGCAGGCCGAGCGCGCCGAACAGGCACTGGAAGCGGCGCGAATCGGTGTCGAGCAGGGCGGCGAAGTGGTCAGCGGTACGGTGCGCCTGACCTGTACCGATTCGGTGCTGCAAGGCTTGCTGTTGCCGGCGCTGGCGCAGTTCATGCCGAACTACCCGGCGCTGACTCTCGAGCTGAGCACCTCCAACGATTTCGCCAACCTCAGCCGGCGTGATGCCGACATCGCCCTGCGCCTGACGCGTACACCGCCGGAGCATCTGGTCGGACGGCAACTGGCGAAGGTTTCCTACCGGGTCTGCGCCAGTGCGCGTTATCTGCAGAATGTGGATGCGACGGATCTGGCGGCGCTGACCTGGATCGCCCCGGACGAGTTTCTGCCGGATCACCCGACCGTCGCCTGGCGCCGCCAACAGTTGCCCGGCGTGATCCCGAGTTATCGCTGCAACAGCATGCTCTCGGTGACGGAACTGGTGCGCGGCGGTCTCGGTGTGGCGGCGTTGCCGGACTTTCTGATCACGGAAGGCTTGCAGCCCCTCAGCGCACCGCTGCACGGCTATGACACCGCGCTGTGGCTGCTGACCCGCGCGGACTGCCGCGCGTTGCGCGCGGTGGTCACGCTGTTCGATGAACTGGGGCGGGCGCTGCGTCTGCCGTGATCAGCGTTGCGGATCCTGGCAGATGTGCGCATGCAGTTCGCGGGTCAGGCCTTCGATGCGTTCAGTCAGGCTCTTGGTCATCTCGGTGAGTCGGGTGTTCTGTTCCAGCAGTTCGAGCAGTTGCGCGGTGGTCTGTGCGGCCTGCGCCTGGCGCTCGCTGTTGGCCACCGCCAGCGCTTCACGGTGCTGCGCGTCGGCGTCCGACTGCGCCTTGTCCCGCGCGGCCTGTCGGGTCTGTGCCAGCAGAATCAACGGCGCGGCGTAGGCGGCTTGCAGGCTGAACGCGAGGTTGAGCAGGATGAACGGGTAGACGTCGAACTGCGTCACGCCCGAGACGTTAAGGCCGATCCACACCGCGACGATCAGCGTTTGCGCGCCGAGAAACAGCGGCGTGCCGAAGAACCTCGCGAAGGCTTCGGCACGCAGGGCGAACGCGTCGTTGCCGAAGGTGGTGTTGAGGTGAGCGTGGGGGCGGTGGAAGCGCAGGTGATCGACCGGGGCCGGCGCGGGGACATCGGGTTTTTCTGTGGTCATGGTGGGCTCGGCAGGACTTGTGACTGGAGGTCACTATAGCCCTGCATCGAGGCTGATGGCCCGTTCGCGAGCAGGCTCGCTCCTACAGGGATTGATGAGTCGATCACTTAATTTGTGATCAACCCGGAACCTGTGGGAGCGAGCCTGCTCGCGAAAGCCGCGACGCGGTCTCTCAGCCCGGCGCCCGCTCATTGGCAAACATGCTCACCGCCTGCACCGCTTCACTGGCGCCATCGCGGATCTGCAGAATCACGCTGCCAGCCTGATCCGCCAGTTCAACGCCTTGCGCCGCCCGCCCGCGGGTGCCTTCCATGCTCTTGATCGCCTGCCGTGTCTCGCTCTGGATCAGGCCGATCATGTTGGAAATCTCCGCCGTCGAGCCGCTGGTGCGCGCCGCCAGTTGTCGCACTTCGTCCGCCACCACGGCAAAACCGCGGCCCTGATCCCCGGCGCGCGCCGCTTCAATTGCCGCGTTGAGCGCCAGCAGATTGGTCTGGTCGGCAATCGCGCGGATCGTATTGACGATCGCGGTGATCTGCTCCGAGCGTTCGCCAAGTTGCGCGATCAGCGTTGATGACTGCGCGATGTCGTCAGCAATCTCGCGCATTTCGCTGGCCGCCTGCTGGATCACCTGAGTGCCTTGCTCGGCGACTTTCCGGGTTTCCACGGAGATGTGATAAGCGGCGCTGGCGCTACGGGCATCGTGCTCGTGCTGCTCGACGCGGGCGGTGACGTCCGTGGCGAATTTCACCACTTTGCACAAACGCCCCGCGGCGTCGTACACCGGGTTGTAGTTGGCCTCCAGCCAAATACTCTGGCCGCGCTTGTCGACGCGCTCGAACTGGCCCTGGAACAGTTCACCCTGATTCAAGCGTCGCCAGAAGTCCTCGTAGGCACTGCTGTTGACCAGCTCAGCGCGGCAGAACAAACGGTGATGTTTACCCTTGAGTTCAGCGAGGGTGTAACCCATGCGTGTCAGAAAATTCTGATTGGCCGTGAGAATGCCGCCGTCGAGGTCGAATTCGATCACCGCCATCGCCCGGTCGATTGCCTGCAGTTTGGCGTTGGCCTCGCTTTCCTGCTGAACCTTGGTCGTCACGTCCATGGCGAACTTGACCACTTTGACCACACGCCCCGACGTATCCTTGATCGGGTTGTAATTGGCTTCCAGCCAGATCGGCTGGCCCTGGCTGTTGATCCGTTCGAAGGTGCCGGACTGGAACTGGCCGTTTTTCAGGCGCGACCACAGTTCGGTGTATTGCGCGCTACGGCCAAACTCCGGAGTGCAGAACAAGCGATGCGGCTGGCCGATCACCTGTTCGGCGCGGTAACCCATGGTTTTGAGGAAGTTGTCATTGGCCTTTAACACCACACCGTCAAGGTCGAACTCGATCACCGCCATGGAGCGATTGATCGCTTCAAGCAGGCCGTTTTGTTCAGTGATGGTGTGTTGAAGATCGTTGAGTTCGGCCTGGTGGCGTTTGAAAAACATAGAGGCAGTACCTGGAAGTAGGGAAAGACGAGGTTTGTGTCCCTGTTTCCGCGCTGGCAGAGCAAATGCCGGGTCGGCATTTGTCATTGACTGCAAAGTGCCAGCATCCAGGCTGACGGCTCGATCTTATACAAACCAAATTAAGTTGTACAAGAAATTGCGCGTCGGTACGTTTCCGGTTTTTTCAAAGTTCGAGTCGGTGACGCCGGGCGGGTGCCGAAAAGGCCGGTTCAGAGCTGATAACGTGCCAGAAACATCTCCAGTGCCGACTCGGCCACGGCTTTTTGCGTGTCTGCATCCAGCGGCGGCAAACCCATGGAAATCTGCGGCCAGAAACCGAACGACTTCAACAGTCCCTGCACCTGCTGCGCGGCGAAATCGGCATCCACGGTCTTCAACCGACCATCGGCCAATGCGGCGCGAATCCACACTGTCAGGCCTTCTTCCCGCTCACCCATGCGCGCCACCATGTCTTGCGCGCGCTCCGGTGAATGAATGGTGGCAGCGATCGCCACCCGCGCCAGTCCGAGAAAATTGTCATCCGCCATCATCTGCAGTTTGGCCAGCAACATGGGCAGCAGTTGCTCGCGCAGCGGCTGATCGGCGCGGTAGCTCACCATCTGCTCTTCAGTAATTCGTGCCCAGAGTTGGTTGAGAATTTCGGCGAACAGCTCTTCTTTGCTGGGGAAATGGTTGTACACCGTGCGCTTCGACACCCCGGCGGTGGCCGCGATCTTGTCCATGCTGGTGACCTCGAACCCGTTGGCCCGGAATTCGGCAATCGCCGCCTGAATGATGGCTTCGCGTTTGCGGTCGGTGAGGCGCTGTGCAGCTGTCATAAGTACGCTTCGGCAGAGAAAGAGGGAAATTACACTTGGCAGTTTACTTGTCATCCGGTTTGATGCAACCTAGAAACTACACCGTCGAGTGTAATGTTGCGTTAATCCGCGCAACCTAAAAACCAGACAGTTCGGCTGATGCGTGCGTGCCTTGGCCATTTATCGTCCCACCGTGAAAAACCGTGAATTGCGCGGTTTTTCTGGAGTCTCTCAGTCATGGCCAATTCAGATATTTCTGCGGATCAAATTTCCACGCCTGAAGCCTCTCGCCAGGATCAAGGGCTATTCCGTAACCATGCGCCGGTGCAACGTGAAGGTGGGCGCAAGATGCTGCGGATCATGTGGAACATGATTTTCAACAAGCCGCGCAATACCCGTCCCGCCGCTGCGATCCCGGTGCAGTCGCTGACAACTGAAGACCTGCTGGCCGCGCCTGACCACAGCGTCTATCGCCTCGGCCACTCGACCCTGTTGCTGAAAATGCGCGGCAAATTCTGGATCACCGACCCGGTCTTCGCCGAGCGCGCTTCACCCGTGCAGTGGGCCGGCCCGAAACGCTTTCACCAACCGCCGATCAGCATCGACCAGTTGCCGCCGATCGAAGCGGTGATCCTCTCGCACAACCACTACGACCACCTCGATTACCAGGCAGTGCTGAAACTGGCGGCCAAGACCAACTACTTCCTGACCCCGCTGGGCGTCGGCGATACCTTGGTCAAATGGGGCATCGATGCCAGCAAAGTCCGCCAGTACGACTGGTGGCAGGGCACCGAAATCGCCGGCATCCGCTTCGTCGCCACGCCGTCGCAGCACTTCTCCGGCCGCGGCCTGTTCGACAGCAACAGCACGCTGTGGGCCTCGTGGGTGATGATCAATGGCGACACCCGCATCTTCTTCAGCGGAGACAGCGGCTACTTCGACGGATTCAAACGCATCGGCGAACAGTACGGCCCGTTCGACCTGACCCTGATGGAAACCGGCGCCTACAACGTCGAATGGCCGCACGTGCACATGCAACCCGAACAAACCCTGCAAGCGCACATCGACCTCAAGGGCCGCTGGCTGTTTCCGATCCACAACGGCACCTTCGACCTGGCCATGCACGCCTGGCACGAACCCTTTGATCGCATCCTGTCACTGGCCTGGGAGCGCAGTGTGGCGATCACCACGCCGCAAATGGGCGAGGCGTTCAACCTGATGCAGCCGCAGCGCGGGAGTGCGTGGTGGTTGGCGGTTGAAGGGGAGAGTGAAGGGGTGGTGCAGAACGCCTGATGAGTTTCAGGTTAAGCAAATACCACTTCAATTCGGCCCTCTTTCCGTGACCGGGGGGCCGATTTCACTACGATCTGAACGTCTCGTCCAAGATGCGAGAGGCACTCCATCATCTTGGCTTCACTGATGCCGCGAAATTTCCCCCGCAGCATTTCGGATAGCTTGGGCTGAGATAATCCAAGAATTTCAGATGCCTGAATTTGAGTGAGATGGCGTGCCTTGATGATCTCGCCGATCTTCGCCGCGAGCTGCGACTTAACCTGCATTTCACTGGCATTGGGTAATTCGAGGTCTTGGTAGACGTTCCCGCTACCTTCTTCAATTTCTATCATTTCCTGATCCTTTCGCGTGATCCTGAGCGGCTCGAAGTCGGTTTCGGATCAGATCAATGTCGGACTGGGCGGTTTTGATTCCGGTCTTCGACTTCTTCTGAAAGCAGTGCAATACATAAATGGCACTGCCGAAACGAACCGTATAAATGGCCCGGTAGGTGTTGGTGTCGAAGTCTTCGATCAACTCCAACACACCCGCGCCTCCGAACCCTTTCAGGGGTTTTGCATCCGGATGCTTCAAGCCACTCTGGGCCAAATCCAATGCGTAACCAAAAACATCCTGTACGTCTGTGGGCATCTGCTTGAGATCTTTCTTACTACTGCAGACCCACAAGAGCGGCTTCCTTGCACTCATGCGAAAATATACCTATTTAGGGATAAATATCAACTTGCCTTTTCATTCAGCCATCGCATAATCCCCACGCCCCACTGCATCCGATGGCGCACCCATACTCGCACTGCGACCCGGCGCAAACCCCGGAAAGAACACCAACCCCTGCGCCTCAAATCGATAAGCCAACGCCAGCCGCGCCGCATCCGGCACGTCCTGCTGCGCTTCAAACCGCTGAATGTCGTCCACCGCAACCTCCGCCTCACGCGACAGTTGTTCCACGCTCCAGCCCAGCATCGCTCGGGCCTGGACGCAGTGCGTCGGGGTGAACTGGAAAAGGGCAATGCGTTCGAGGATGTGGTTCATCGCAAGAGAGGCCATGGTGTGCTCCGGGCTCAAGAGTGCTGATTGAAAATGTACTGGGTTTTTGTACAGTTGTTTTCGGCCAGGATCAAACGCATTTTTTGATTTGCCCTAGTTCGCCGCCTCCAACCAGACGGACGGTGCCTGGCCGAGGACGCGCCGGAACATTGTCGAGAACGCCGCCGGGCTTTCATAACCGAAATCCAGAGCAATCCGCGTCACCGCATCACCGGCCGCCAGCCGCGCCAGTGCCAGCACTACGCAAGCCTGTTGCCGCCATTGGCTGAAGCTCAACCCGGTCTGCTGCCGAAACAGTCTGTTGAAGGTGCGCAAGCTTATGTGCAACTGCTCGGCCCAGTGTTGCGGTGACTGATGGGCGTTCGGCTGATGCAGAAAGTTCTGACACAAAGCCAGGAGCTTTCCGTCAGTCGGCAGCGGAATGTGCAAGGGCAGGGGCGCACTGCGCGCCAGTTCATGCAGCAGCAAGTCGATCAGTACGCCATCGCGTCCTTCGAGGTCATAGGCCAGCGGCACTTCCACCGCCTCCATCAACAAGTGCCGCATCAACGGTGAAACGCTGATCACCTGGCAGTGCTGCCCCAAATCCACCGCCCCCGGCTCGATGTACAGGCTGCGCGTGCTCACGCCCAGCATCAGCACCTCATGTGCCACTCCCGGCGGAATCCACACTGCCCGTTGCGGCGGCACCACCCAGTTGCCGTCATGGGTACGAACCTGCATTACCCCGGTTGCGCCGTACAACAGTTGCGCCCGCCGATGCGTATGAAATGGCAACAGATGGCCGTGGGAATAATCCGTACCGATCGCCACCACCGGGCGCGGTGTGTCATCCAGCAGATTGATCGAAACATTGCGCATCGAGCGTTTCCCGGTCGTTGGCGTAAACGCAAACATTATTGGCTGAGTTGCTGAAGCAGGCCAAGCCACGTCGCTCTATCGTCGACCGCTCCCCATCACCGGAAGACGCGCCATGTTCTACCTTCTGCTGACCCTCTTCGGCTGTATGACCGGCATCACCGCCGTGCTCTTCGGCTTCGGCGGCGGCTTCGTCGTCGTGCCGCTGCTCTATCGCATGCTCAGCGCCAGCCACGACGCCGACGACGCCATCGGCCAATCGGCCATGCACATCGCCGTCGCCACCTCGACCTGCGTGATGATCGTCAACGCCCTGATCGCCACCGACAAACACCGCCGCGCCGACAACCTGATCCGCCATTACCTGTGGCCGCTCGGCGGCTTCATCGCCCTGGGCGCGATCATTGGCGCGATCGCCGCGGTGTGGGTCAGCGGCGAGGTCATCCGCTACGCGTTCATCGCCTACCTCGGCGTGACCATCATCGACTGCCTGCTCAGACGCGGCTTCCTCATCCGAGACGAAGGCGTCATCCCACGCCGATTGAATCGCAAGGAAATATCCGCCGGTGGTGTAGGCATCGGCGCCGTCGCCACGTTCCTCGGCGTAGGAGGAAGCGTCATGACCGTGCCGCTGTTGCGTCGCTGCGGGTTGAGCATGTCCCAGGCCACGTCCATGGCCAATCCACTGAGCGTGCCGGTGGCACTGACCGGGACGCTGACGTACATGGCGCTGGCCGGTTTCAGCGAGACGGATCTGGGCGCGTGGTTTATCGGGTACGTGGATTTGCTGGCGTTTACGGTGCTGACACTGGGGTCGTTGGTCGGGATTCGAATGGCCACGCCTTGGATCGGGCGGATACCGGATCGGGTGCATGCGTGGGTCTATATTGGATTGCTGGTTCTTGTTTTGCTGGGCATGTCTATAAGATGAGGCCTTCCCCGGCTCAACTCAAAATTGCTTCGCGGAGGCAATATGGCGATCTTGGAAGTGCCGTTCGCCAGCCTTATGAGATTGAGTGGGCCGAAGAAAGCAAATATGACGACTGAGCGTCATTGACCTGTATTAGTAGAGAAAACAGATGTTGATCTTCAATTGTACCGAGGCCGCCAGTAAGTTCTTTAGCCGTGTGCATAAGGGCAAAAAACTCACGCCGGTAGACCCAAAACTGCCGTCGTCGGTTATTGAGGACGATGAGTGTGCCCCTTTCGTCGAGCAGTGGCTGGTGCACGCCATCACCGTGCAGCGTAAGCATGTACTGTTCGTCATTCATGTGGAAACTCGTTATTGCATGATCTTCGCCGATGCCAAGAAGGCTGACACAGAAGGCTTTATTGCCTGGTTTGCGGATCGTTGGCGTGAAGGGTTAATGCGCGATGCGATCAACCACGATCTCATGAACTGGGTCGATGCCGGCATCATGCCGCAGCGAATGGAAGAGGCCTGTCTGGAGTACAAGTTTTATCGGCGCAGCCATCGTAGTGCGCAAAAGCACATCGATGAAATTGCCTGGTTTTTTCAAGATTGCGCAGCGGAGTGGGGGTGTTTACCGCAGGGCGAACGGGCTGCTATTGGCTTCGATGCACAGATGAACGACAGGCCCAGAAGCAAAGGCCAAAAGGAGTGTTTCTGGCCGGATGAAGAAATGATCGCTCACTGGTTACGCCAATACTGCGCAGCGGATGAAACAGATATTCACGACGCTTTGAAACGGCGCAGGAAGGCGCAACAAGAGATTCGTGCTTTCGAAGCAACACTAGAGAGCTGAAACCTGCGGGCGCACTCGATTTCTGTGACAGACCTCGTCATGATTCGCCGCTAAATTTACTCGCGTCGATCTGAACATTACGGCGCAACCTCAGACTAAATCAGGGATCGATCCATGCTCAAGGGACTGCTTCGCCTGGCGCCATACGCTGCGGCGCTGTTCACACTGATTTCCACCGCCCATGCCGAATATGGCCGACGCGTGTTCACCGGTACGCTGGGCAAGATGCCGATTGTGGTGGAGCTCAACACCACGCAGCAGGACGAAGTTACCGGCCGCTACTTCTATGAAAAGTATCACCGCGACCTGGAGCTCAGAGGCTCGCTCCAAGACAGCACGTTGAACCTCGTCGAAGGCAACAACCGCTATGGCGACGACAAACCGCTGCCAACCCTGAAGTTGAAATCCGCCGCTAATGGCTGGCAGGGCGAATGGCAAAATCCCAAGGGCAAGAAGCTGCCGGTGCAACTGACCGAAGCCAAACTTCCTGCGCCGAGCGCAACTACGCTGCCCTTTATTGCCACTTTGCCGAAGTGCGATCCCTACGAGTATTTGCGCTTGCAGGGACTTAAACTCAAACCGGAGAAGAAAGAAAACTTCATGGGCTACGACCTGCAATGGTGGACGGAGCCTGAGTCGAAGATTTCGCTGTTCAGTGTCGAGTCTGGCTATACGAAAGAAGAGCAGCAGCGGATTAATAACCACCTGCTCGGACGGTTCTGGACTGAAGTCATCGACTATCACCGCTGCATGATGGATGGCGGGGAATATGCCGAGTTCGATCAAGGGGCTGCCCCGGAGTTTCTCTCGCCGGATGTGGTCAGCCTGGACATTTCCACCGGTTACAGCTGCGGCGGTGCCCACCCGGATTTCGGCAGTTCGCCAATCAACCTCGACGTCCGCACCGGCGAATTGTTGAAACTCAAAGATGTACTGTGGATTGGTGAACCGAATAGCGCGGCCACCGAATACGATCAGATGAAAGTCATGGCGCCGTGGCTGGTCAAACAGTTCACCACGCTCTATCCCGAAGAGATGAAGAAGCCCGCCGAAGATGACGGCAGTTGCGATTACACCGATGAAAGCGTCTGGGGTTACTCCAACTGGCATTTCACGCCGAAGGGGATTTACCTGGGCGCTTACTTCGCCCGTTACCAACGTAACTGCGACAACCCTGATTGGTCAGTGCTGCCGTACTCGCTGGTCAACCAGCACCGTGGTGCAGCCAAACTGCAGTTGCCCAAAGGTTAACCGTCACGCCAACCCCGGCGCCTCCCGCACAATAAAGTGATCCAGGTTCTCGATATTGGCACTGAACACCCCGAACGTCTGTTCGGGGTTCTTCTTGCTCGGCACCTGCTTCAACTCTGGCGTCACGCCATAGAAGAAACAGAACAACTCCTTGTCGCTGTCGATCGCGTGCTTGATCTCTTCCAGAAACGCCTTGCGCTTGCGGTAGTTGTCGATCAACTTCTTGCTCAAGTAAACGTTCACCGAATACGGCTTCTTCTTCGCCTCATCCGCCTGCTTGAACCAGACCTTCTGCTCGAAATCGATGCGAAAACTCTGGGTGTAATCCTTGATCTCCTTGATCTTGCCCCAGTAAATCAGCCCCTTGTTGTCCGTCAGATACTCGATCTTCTTGAAGAACGAGCCATAAGGCGTGGTGTGCTCGCCGATCTTCAACGGCATGCGCTTGAGCAACTCCTTGTCGGCGAAGTTCGTCACAAAACACTCCACCGGATGCGCAAACACACTGGTCTTGTCCGGCGCCGTCTCACGCCCCGGCGACTCTTTGGAACTCACCTGCGCCACCCGCACCGGATCATCCCGCAACACATCCGCCGCCCCCGCAGGCGCAGCCGGCTTGCGCACATACTCACGCCGCGTCAGCAACAACTCCGATGGGAAGTGTTCCTCGCGAGCGTCATCCGTTTCGCCATCCGCCGTCTCAACGCTAGATGCCGACGCTTTCAAACTCACATACGGACAACCCGCTACATGCTGCGTCGTGGGTAGATTCTTGAAGTGCGGCGTGCGCACGTAGTTCACATTTTTCGCGTTGAACGTGCCCAACTCGTTGGAGGCATCAAACGCCAAACGACAGGCATCGTTGGGGCACTGGAAGTGCTCCTTGGCCGAATCGAACGCCACCGTCTCATCGAAATTGAGATCGCGAACGTCATAGATCGACAACTTGTCGTCGAGACTGAGGCAGTAGGCGAGATCGAATTTCATGGCGGGGCTCGGATCCTTGAGTGGGGGAGGGGTATTAATAGCGGGAGGCGCGGCGGGTTGCACTGATTGTTTTCAGGATGATGCGGAATCTGTGGGGGCAGCCTGCTGGCGATTCCAGGCATCAACCAGATTTCAATCCTCACCCCGCCACTGCAGGCAGCACCTCACCCCTGTGGCGAGGGAGCTTGCTCCCGCTGGGCTGCGAAGCAGCCCCAAATCCGGCGACCACGCGGCCGGTTTGTTCTGCTCACCGGTGCCAGAACCATCGGTTAAACATTGCAGCTGAGCTGGAATTTATAAGCAGAGTTATAAGTTTTCTTACCCAGGAGTTTTTCCAAGGCACCAAGCTGTTCGTGCGAGAGATCGTATCCCTCCCATCCTTCCTGTTCCACGGTCCATCCCATGATGGCTTTTATAGCCTGATCAGATCCACTTGGGAGTTCCTCTTCAAATGCCAGGAAACCGCTTTCTTTATCAAATGCTTCGATTAGAAAAATCATGGATCTGCTGTCTTCGTATCGTCGCTGGGTTGCCTTGGACCGTTAGTTACCGTAGCTAGCCAGTTGGTAATCGTATTGAGGATCGTAGAAGGATCTTCCAGTTAACGTTTCCAGTTGTGCTAACTGCTGAGAGTCAAGATCGTAACCGTAGAGTTCGTCTTCTGCGTCGTTCCATTTCATGATGACTCGCAGCTGCTCGATAGCCTCTGCCGAGATAGGCACTTCGAAAATCAGAGCTTCGGTGGATCGATCAAATGCATAAATTACGTGAGTCATGGTTCTATCCTTCTTTTTGGATCGGCCGGTTTGTTCTGCTCTCCAGTATGAGCATCGAATTCGCCCAGATGCCGACCGCGTTTGTCGTACATCTCTACCGCTCCATGTTGATAATCCCATTCCAGAATTAGCCCATCCTTGGTTTTCCAGCGCATACGAGTACCTCGTCCTTTGACCCTGGTCTTCTGTTTTGCGGGTGTTGCGTCGGGAAACGCACTTAATCCTTTGGGTGCGGGATGATATTTGTGATCAGAAACACTCACCACAATATAAACCGGCCTTACCCCCGAACTCTCCGGAAATACCAGAATGAAATCCTTGTATTCCGGTGGGTAAACCGGACTCACAAGGATGTCGTTCGCCGCTTTCGTTGGCGGGTAAACCCAGATATGCGGTGTCTGCGGAGCGGCTTCCAGAGCCGGAATGCCGAGGATGTCGGAGCCGTCCACGGCGGGTGTCCAGATCAGCTCGACGCCTTCTCCCAGGTTGGCGACGTACTGAGTGTCGCGGGTCTCAAGTTGCACGACCTCAACCATTTCCCAATCCCGGTTCTTGCCGGTGTAGAAGGCATAACCTTTCAGAACGCCATCGGATTGCTGCTCAATGCGCAGGCGAACACGGGTGCGGGCCTGCTTGAGGGCGCGCAATTGTTCCTCGGTGTAGAGAGCGCTATCACCCAGACTGGGTGTCCAGAGCAAAGCGACCATGCTGGTCATGAGTGCAGCACTGGTGGCGCCGATGGCTGCTCCCAGACCTGCCGTTGGCGTAGCGAGTGCCGGGCTGCGAAGAGCAAGGCGTCCAAGGCCAAGTGCGACGGTATTTCCGCTGATGGTTTGCAGGTTGTGCAGCTCAGCGTCATCGGCTTCACGGGCGCCGAGCAGTGCGAATTCGCCATAATCCTTCAGGCTGTCGGTCGGCACCATCCCGGAGGGATTCGAGTAATCAATGATCGCGTCCGGCAGTTTGCAAGACTTTGCGAACACGCATCCGGCCCGGACCGCGTCGTCTTTTTTGACAGCGACCTGCCGGCTGCGCTCAAACGCATCCTGCCGGGCCAGCATGGCCTCGTAAGCGTTCTGCGTGGCTTCGCGCTCGGCCAGTTCGGTCGCGTTCATGAACCGGTAGGTGACGTGATGCCCGTCACCTGAAGGTGGGTTCCTGACCCGGGGAATATCCTTTTTGCCAGCCACTGATCATCCTTTCGTTCATTTATCGGTCGCATCGGAAAGAAGCCGGGCGACGTTAACGAAGGTGATGCTTTGAGGCTGTAGGACGGGTCTTGGATCAGGTTGGGAATTGTCGCTGTTTGATTTGGAGGTCTGTGCAGAGCCTTTAGGACGGTGGGATTCCTCGGCACAAGTTTGATCCTCTATTCAGGCCTCAACCGCTCGACTTTCTTATAAAACTCAGCGGTGAACTCTTTTTTGTCGCTTGAATGGTGGCAACGACGATGGCAGTTCGGGCACAGCGCGACCGTGTTGCATATGCGGTCGGTTCCGCCATCAATAAGGTGCTTAACATGATGGACTTCAAGAAAGGGGCGGCCGTTTGCGCTAATGAACGGTGCGGTTTGCCCGCAACCTTCACAAATGCCTTGGGAGTGCTTGAGTACCCATTTCTTTACGCTCTGGGCGCGGGCAAGTCTCACGACAGTGGAGGTCGTCTCTTTAGGGTTAAGAACGCCCACTGGCGCTTCATTTTGTTGAGGTGCAGTGACCTCGACCAACTGAAGCGGAGTAAATGTAATGGCCCGCTGTTCGCCTATTCGTAATGCGTGGACGCCCTTCTTCGCGAGGAATTCCTTGATCCGTTTACTCACGCCAGAACCAAGGTTCTTTGCCGAAACGTAGCCAGTAATTCGCTGCTGCCCCAATTGCTCCATCACCGCAGAGATGTTCTGCATGCGGTACTCGACGGAGGAGGCGCTGCGTTTGCTTAGCGGGCCTTCACGCAATAGACGGTTTTCGTCTGCCTTTTTGAATGGCTGCTTTTGCTGCTCAAGAGCCAGCATCTTCAGGTAAGCGTCTACCGAAGCCTCTAGCTCCTCATCGCTCCAGCCACTCTTTTCTTTCGAAGTATCCATACAGTCGCCGAGGGTTGAAAACCCTCGGACGATACTGAGTGGCCATCACTGCTGTCTACGAAAATTCCTACAGAAAATAGCGACGGATCCCGCGCAATCCTACAAGCCCATGCCTAGCCCATCGAGTGCTTCGAGGACTGAAACACCTGCATAACCCTCCGCCACCAGGGTTTCTCTAGAGAAGGTCGTCGTGGATTTTGATCGTTCAACAGGTAAGGCATATCCCGAAGCCGAATCCAGCCCTCATCCTGCCAATGCAGCAAACTCAAAGACATCTCCGGCCAATCCAACAAGCTCAACATTGGCCGATTCGAATCTCCTGAATCCGCAGCATCGCGCAATGTCGGCACCACCTCATTGGTCAGCCATTCCCGCAACAACCGATTACCCGGAACGTAGTGATAGACCAACAGCGCGTACACCCCGGATTCACTAAGCATCAGCTGCTGTTCTGGCTCTCGATAGTACTCAATCCATAAGACGCGACGTTGATCGTTATCCAGCTTGTTGACCACCCGATCATTCAGATGGAAACCCATCAAGCGGCCGACATCGCGAGCGGAGAACCAAGGCTGGTTTTCTAATAGAAGGGCATGGAGAGAAAGGTTGTGGCGAGAGAACACTATTACCGGGAGCGGATCAGACATATCTATGACCTCTACGTTAGTTTTTGGGAGGGCCTGACCCCAACGTAGAGCGGACTTAAGAAATCCCAACGAGCAGAGCAGTTGTCACCGACGAATTACACGTCTGTGTCACTGACCGAGCTTTCTACGTTGGGCGTTTCTTAGGCACCTGCGATAGAGCTTAGTAGTGCTTGTAGCGGGCTTCAATGGGACGCAGCTGTAAGTGCTGTAGGAGATTGAGCGCTGTGACGTAGGCGTAAAAAACGATTACCAATCGTCCATAAAAAAGCCCCGATCAGATCGGGGCTTTTTGCTTTCTCGACTTGGCGACTCAAGCAGCAATCGTCAAATCGTTCCGAGCGAGACCATTAGTCCCAGCTCAACGCACCACCAGTTTGGTATTCGATCACACGAGTCTCAAAGAAATTCTTCTCTTTCTTCAAGTCCATAATCTCGCTCATCCAAGGGAACGGGTTAGTCGTCCCTGGATATTCCTCTTTCAAACCAATCTGCGACAAACGACGGTTAGCGATGAACTTCAGGTAGTCCTCCATCATCGCCGCGTTCATGCCCAGTACGCCGCGAGGCATGGTGTCACGGGCGTATTCGATTTCCAGTTGCGTACCCTGCAGGATCATCTGGGTCGCTTCTTCCTTCATTTCGGCATCCCACAGGTGTGGGTTTTCGATTTTGATCTGGTTGATCACGTCGATGCCGAAGTTCAGGTGCATGGATTCGTCGCGCAGGATGTACTGGAACTGCTCGGCGACGCCGGTCATTTTGTTGCGGCGGCCCATGGAGAGGATCTGGGTGAAGCCGCAGTAGAAGAAGATGCCTTCCAGTACGCAGTAGTAGGCGATCAGGTTGCGCAGCAGTTCTTTGTCGGTGTCCGGGGTGCCGGTTTCGAACTTCGGATCGGAGATCGAACGGGTGTACTTCAGGCCCCAGGCTGCCTTTTTCGCGACCGATGGAATCTCGTGGTACATGTTGAAGATTTCGCCTTCATCCATGGCCAGCGATTCGATGCAGTACTGGTAGGCGTGGGTGTGGATCGCCTCTTCGAAGGCCTGGCGCAGGATGTACTGGCGGCATTCCGGGTTGGTGATCAGGCGGTACACGGCCAGGACCAGGTTGTTGGCAACCAGGGAGTCGGCGGTGGAGAAGAAGCCGAGGTTGCGCATCACGATGCGGCGCTCGTCGTCGGTCAGGCCTTCCGGGTTTTTCCAGAGGGCGATGTCGGCGGTCATGTTGACTTCTTGCGGCATCCAGTGGTTTGCGCAGCCGTCCAGGTACTTCTGCCAGGCCCAGTCGTACTTGAAAGGTACGAGTTGGTTGAGGTCGGCGCGGCAGTTGATCATGCGCTTTTCGTCAACGGCGACACGGGCGGAGGCGCCTTCGAGTTCGGCGAGGCCTTCGGCGACGTCGAGGGAATCCAGTGCGGCCTTGGCGCGGGCCACGGCGGCCGAGTCGTCGGCGGTCACGGCGCGGGCTTCCAGCGCTGCGGCACCGCCGGCGCTGTCGAGGCGGTCCATGTTGGCTTCAGTAGCGTGGCCGGCGTTGGCGCCTTTCACGGTTGCTACTTCACTGTCTTCTTTGTCGAATTCGTCCCAGCTCAGCATGACGTGTCGTCTCCTGCGTGAGGGCCTGTCGCCCCGTGTGAAACCTGATTGGTGGGTTTTTCACACGGTCGTACAGACCGCGTTGGATCTTAAGGAATCGTTTTTTGCGGCAGCCAAGGCAGGCAATAAAACAGAATTTTGTACGGGTTTCCGAGAGCCTCTGACGGGCGCAGATCAGCGTTGACGCTGCTGCGGGGCTTCAGAATGGCTTTTGCTCCCTGTAAGGGAATATTGCTGACCCGATTAGGGCGGCATTATAGGGAAAAAAACACGGCTGTGCTGAGGCGAATCCGCGCATGGCGCGGTCGAGGAGGCTGGTTTTTCGATGAGAGTGCGGGTTTACAGGGCTTTGCCGGGGATAGATTTTTTTTCGTAAAAATCTCGCGATTGTGGATTTGCTCAAAAAACGAACAAAAAAACCGTGTTTTCACTACATCTAGTGTTTTGCAAGCATTTTTGACGACTCCAGACACAACTGAGCCCGACCGAAGCCGGGCTGGAATCGACCCTCAAATGAGGCGCTGAGCGGTCCGATTCGGTGCAGTCTCGATCATCAATTGGTGCAGCCGTTACCCATGACGCTGTAACGCAGGATGTGGCGCTGACCCTTGGAGTCGTCGTACTCCATTTTGGCCGGTACCACTTCGCAGACATTCGGCACTTCGCTCATCGATACAACTTTGGCGATGTCCAGGTGAGTGGAGTAAGTGTATTCCTCGATCACCGGTTGTTGCTGTGCGACATCAGTCGGGACCTCGTCTGCCATGGCGGTTGCGCACAGACTGCTGAGGGCCAGAACCAATAAAGCTTTCATTTCAGATTTACCTTTTTGAGGTCGAGTGGGGTCACGCAACCTTTTTAGGGTTGCGTGTGGAACTTCATCATTTGCAGTTATTACTTGAGAGCTGGATTAACGGCCTTCGTGGGGGCTGTAACGTTGTTAATCGCGTTTGCCTTGTCGGCGAGGTGGATTTTAGGCAGGTGGGGTGGGGGTAAACAGATGGGGTTTTGATAAACACTTTTGGCGGTTTTGGTAACAATCCCCACAAAACACCGCCCAACCCTTGTAGGCGCTGCCGAAGGCTGCGATCTTTCGCCTTTGATTTTTGCAAAGCAAGATCAAAAGATCGCAGCCTGCGGCAGCTCCTACAACCATCGTCGAATGGTTCTATGGGGCCGGCCCGGCTACAACGGGGTCATACAAAAACAACTATTCCACCGAGGTAAGAAAGATGAGTGCGGCTTCTCTGTATCCCGTTCGTCCCGAGGTTCTGGCCAATACGCTGACTGACGAGGCGACCTACAAAGCCATGTACCAGCAGTCGGTCGTCAACCCTGACGGTTTCTGGCGCGAGCAAGCCAAGCGCCTCGACTGGATCAAGCCTTTCACCACGGTGAAGCAGACTTCCTTCGACGATCACCATGTCGACATCAAATGGTTCGCCGACGGTACCCTGAACGTTTCCTACAACTGTCTCGACCGTCATTTGGCCGAGCGCGGCGATCAAGTCGCAATCATCTGGGAAGGCGACGATCCTTCCGAAAGCCGCAACATCACTTACCGCGAACTGCACGAACAAGTCTGCAAACTGGCCAACGCCCTGCGTGGTCAGGACGTGCACCGTGGCGACGTGGTGACTATCTATATGCCGATGATCCCCGAAGCCGTGGTCGCCATGCTGGCCTGTACCCGGATCGGTGCGATTCACTCGGTGGTGTTCGGTGGCTTCTCGCCGGAAGCCCTGGCGGGGCGGATCATCGACTGCAAATCGAAAGTGGTGATCACCGCTGACGAAGGCATTCGTGCCGGCAAGAAGATCTCGCTGAAGGCCAACGTCGACGACGCGCTGACCAACCCGGAAACCAGCAGCATCCAGAAAGTCATCGTGTGCAAGCGCACCGGTGGCGACATCAAATGGAACCAGCATCGCGACATCTGGTACGAAGACCTGATGAAAGTGGCGGGCACCGTCTGCGCGCCGAAAGAGATGGGCGCTGAAGAAGCGCTGTTCATCCTGTACACCTCGGGTTCGACCGGCAAGCCGAAGGGCGTGCAGCACACCACCGGCGGTTATCTGTTGTACGCGGCAATGACCCACGAGCGCGTGTTCGACTACCGTCCGGGCGAAATCTACTGGTGCACCGCCGACGTCGGCTGGGTCACCGGTCACAGTTACATCGTCTACGGCCCGCTGGCCAATGGCGCGACCACCGTGCTCTTCGAAGGCGTGCCGAACTACCCGGACATCACCCGGGTGGCGAAGATCGTCGACAAGCACAAGGTCAACATCCTCTACACCGCACCGACCGCGATTCGCGCGATGATGGCTTCGGGCACCGCTGCCGTTGAGGGCGCGGATGGCAGCAGCCTGCGTCTGCTGGGTTCGGTGGGCGAGCCGATCAACCCGGAAGCCTGGGACTGGTACTACAAGAATGTCGGCAAGTCGCGCTGCCCGATCGTCGATACCTGGTGGCAGACCGAAACCGGCGGCAACATGATGAGCCCGCTGCCCGGTGCGCATGCTCTGAAGCCGGGTTCGGCGGCACGTCCGTTCTTCGGCGTGGTACCGGCGCTGGTCGACAACCTTGGCAACATCATCGAGGGCGAGGCTGAAGGCAATCTGGTGATTCTCGATTCGTGGCCGGGTCAGGCGCGCACTTTGTATGGCGACCATGACCGCTTCGTCGACACCTATTTCAAGACGTTCCGCGGCATGTACTTTACCGGTGACGGTGCGCGGCGTGACGCCGATGGTTACTACTGGATCACCGGGCGCGTGGACGACGTGCTCAACGTTTCCGGCCACCGCATGGGTACCGCCGAGATCGAAAGTGCGATGGTCGCCCACCCGAAAGTCGCCGAAGCGGCGGTGGTCGGTGTGCCGCACGACATCAAGGGGCAGGGCATTTATGTCTACGTCACCCTGAAAAATGGCGAAGAGCCGAGCGAGCAACTGCGCCTGGAGCTGAAGAACTGGGTGCGCAAAGAGATCGGCCCGATTGCTTCGCCGGATGTGATCCAGTGGGCGCCGGGGCTGCCGAAGACCCGTTCGGGCAAGATCATGCGGCGGATTCTGCGCAAGATCGCCACGGCGGAGTACGAAGGGCTGGGCGATATCTCGACCCTGGCGGACCCGAGTGTGGTGCAGCATTTGATTGATACGCACAAGACGATGAATGTGGCTTAAGCCTGTCTGATGCATTGAAAAGCCCTGTCCGGTGATCGCCGGGCGGGGCTTTTTTGTGTCTGGAGATTTGTGGTGGTTTTGCTGGCCTCATCGCTGGCAAGCCAGCTCCCACAGGTTTCCGAGGTGTGAACGGGATTTCAATCTCAATCGAAATCCCTGTGGGAGCTGGCTTGCCAGCGATAGCCATCTGTCAGACGCCGCAGTATTCCCCTGTCAGAAACCCAAACCACCCAACCAATAATTATCGATCTCCCGCGCAAGCCATTTCCCGCTGTTACCGCCTGCCTTCCACGTAACCGAATGTGTAACCGACCGCGGCAAACCGGGGCGAAGGGAAACGCATCGCCCCGTTTTAGAGCCTCAAAATCCCCGCTGAAAAATAAGACCCAACGCTGCGCTTGCCGGATTAGAAGGGTTTGCGAATAATAGGCCCGCAATTTGCAGCATAGATCGGTTCACCGTCTTTCGCTCTTGCATGAATTTGCAAGGCTGTCAATGCGCTCAAGCGGGTTTCTCTGTGCATCTGTAATTAGTTGTCGCATTGAAGAAATATCGGCTTCGGGCCTGTCGTTAGAATGCCGATCACTCGCTCATCGTGGCTGACGTTGAAACCCCTGAAGGTTTCAATGGGAAATTTCCCACCGATGCTGCACCGCTTTCCCGATTCACCCATTCGCATATTGGGCTGTCGCTCACTCTGCCGTTTTTGCCCTTTACCGATGGAGTCCCAAGATGAAGAAACTTGTGCTGCTTGGCGCCCTGGCACTGTCCGTGCTGTCGCTGAATTCCTTCGCTGATGAAAAACCTCTGAAGATCGGTATCGAAGCGGCTTACCCTCCGTTCGCTTCCAAAGCGCCGGATGGCAGCATCGTTGGTTTCGACTACGACATCGGCAATGCCCTGTGTGAAGAAATGAAGGTCAAGTGCCAGTGGGTCGAGCAAGAGTTCGACGGTCTGATTCCGGCACTGAAAGTGCGCAAGATCGACGCGATCCTGTCGTCCATGTCGATCACCGAAGACCGCAAGAAATCCGTGGACTTCACCAACAAGTACTACAACACCCCGGCCCGTCTGGTCATGAAGCAAGGCACCGTTGTCAGCGACAACCTGTCTGAGCTCAAGGGCAAGAACATCGGCGTGCAACGTGGTTCGATCCACGAGCGTTTCGCCCGCGAAGTCTTGGCCCCGCTGGGTGCCGAGATCAAGCCATACGGTTCGCAGAACGAAATCTACCTCGACGTGGCCGCCGGTCGCCTCGACGGTACCGTGGCGGACGCCACCCTGCTGCAGGACGGCTTCCTGAACACTGACTCCGGTAAAGGCTTCGCCTTCGTCGGCCCGCAATTCACCGACGTCAAATACTTTGGCGACGGCGTAGGCATTGCGGTGCGCAAGGGCGACGCGCTGAAAGACAAGATCAACGCGGCGATCGCGGCTATCCGTGAAAACGGTAAATACAAAGCTATCCAGGACAAGTACTTCGCCTTCGATATCTACGGCAAGTAACACGTCTCTGCGACAAGTCAGAAATGGCGCAAGCAACAGGATCTCTGCGGTTTGCGCCATTTTTTCATCCCAACTTTCGAGGACCTGAATCATGTTGAAAGGCTACGGGGCTGTCATCCTCGATGGCGCATGGCTGACGCTTCAGCTCGCCTTGTCGTCCATGGCCCTGGCCATCGTTCTCGGGCTGATCGGGGTCGCGTTGCGCCTGTCGCCGATTCGCTGGCTGGCGTGGCTGGGCGATCTGTATTCCACGGTGATTCGCGGGATTCCCGACCTGGTGCTGATCCTGCTGATCTTCTACGGCGGTCAGGACTTGCTCAACCGCGTCGCGCCGATGCTTGGCTATGACGACTACATCGACCTGAACCCGCTGGCCGCCGGTATCGGCACCCTCGGTTTCATCTTCGGTGCCTACCTGTCGGAAACCTTCCGTGGTGCGTTCATGGCGATCCCCAAGGGCCAGGCCGAAGCGGGCATGGCGTACGGCATGAGCAGTTTTCAGGTGTTTTTCCGGGTGATGGTGCCGCAGATGATTCGCCTGGCGATTCCCGGCTTCACCAACAACTGGCTGGTGCTGACCAAGGCCACCGCGCTGATTTCGGTGGTCGGCCTGCAAGACATGATGTTCAAGGCCAAGCAGGCGGCAGATGCCACCCGCGAGCCTTTCACCTTCTTCCTCGCAGTGGCGGCGATGTACCTGGTGATCACCAGTGTCTCGTTGCTGGCGCTGCGTCACCTTGAGAAGCGCTACTCGGTAGGCGTAAGGGCGGCTGATCTATGATCTTCGACTACAACGTCATTTGGGAGGCCATGCCGCTGTACCTCGGCGGCCTGCTGACCACCCTCAAACTGCTCGCGCTGTCGCTGTTGTTCGGATTGCTGGCGGCGCTGCCGCTGGGCCTGATGCGCGTTTCCAAGAACACCGCGGTCAACGGCATTGCGTGGCTTTATACCTACGTGATTCGCGGCACGCCGATGCTGGTGCAGCTGTTCTTGATCTACTACGGTCTGGCGCAATTCGAAGCGGTACGTGAAAGCTTCATGTGGCCATGGCTGTCCAGCGCGACGTTCTGTGCGTGCCTGGCCTTCGCGATCAACACCAGCGCCTACACCGCCGAAATCATCGCCGGCAGCCTCAAGGCCACGCCGAACGGCGAGATCGAAGCCGCCAAGGCGATGGGCATGTCGCGCTTCAAGATGTACAAGCGCATCCTGTTGCCATCGGCATTGCGTCGGGCGCTGCCGCAATACAGCAACGAAGTGATCATGATGCTGCAGACCACCAGTCTGGCGTCCATCGTGACCCTGATCGACATCACCGGCGCGGCCCGTACCGTCAACGCGCAGTACTACCTGCCGTTCGAGGCGTACATCACCGCCGGCCTGTTCTACCTGTGCCTGACCTTCATTCTGGTGAAGCTGTTCAAGCTGGCCGAGCGTCGCTGGCTGAGCTACCTGGCCCCGCGGAAGCACTGATATGGAACGCATCGACCACGTATTGCCGTGGAGCCATCTGGGCAGTGAGCGCAAGATTTCGGTCTTCCGCTTCGGTCAGGGCGAGCGCAAGGCCTACATTCAGGCCAGCCTGCACGCTGACGAACTGCCGGGCATGCGCACTGCCTGGGAGCTGAAAAAGCGCCTTGGCGAACTCGAAGCCCAAGGCCTGCTCAACGGCGTGATCGAGTTGGTGCCGGTCGCCAACCCGCTGGGCCTCGGCCAATTGCTGCAAGGCAATCATCAGGGACGTTTCGAGGCGGGCAGCGGCAAGAATTTCAACCGCGATTTCGTCGAGCTGAGTGCGCCGGTTGCAGCGGCGCTGGCCGAGCGTCTCGGTGACGATCCGCACGCCAACATTCGCCTGATCCGTCAGGCCATGGCTGAACATCTGGCGGCATTGCCCGAAGCGGGCAGCCAGTTGCAAGGCATGCAGCGCGTGTTGCTCAGCCATGCCTGCACCGCCGATGTGGTGCTGGACCTGCACTGCGATGCCGAAGCCGCGTTGCACATGTATGCGCTGCCGCAGCACTGGCCGCAGTGGCGTTCGCTGGCCGCGCACCTGAATGTGAAGGTCGGTTTGCTCGCGGAAGACTCTGGTGGCAGCTCCTTCGATGAGGCGTGCTCGTTGCCGTGGCTGCGCCTGTCGCGGCAGTTCCCGGACGCGCAGATTCCGCTGGCGTGCCTGGCGACGACTGTCGAGCTGGGCGGTCAGGCCAACACCGACCGCGCCGATGCGCTGGCCTGGGCTGAAGGCATTCTGGCGTTCCTCGCCGAGCAAGGCCTGATCACTGGCGAGTGGCCAAAGCCGGCCAATGAACCGTGCGAAGGCATGCCGTTCGAAGGCACTGAATTACTGTTGGCGCCGCACCCCGGTGTGGTGAGTTTTCTGCGTAAACCCGGCGAGTGGGTCGAAGCCGGGGATGAGATTTTCGAAGTGATCGATCCTGTGTCCGATCGGGTCAGCACGGTGTGTGCTGGTACCTCCGGGGTGCTGTTTGCCATTGAACGGCTGCGCTATGCCCAACCCGGTTTCTGGCTGGCCAAGGTGGCGGGGCGCGAAGCGCTGCGTCACGGGCGCTTGCTCAACGACTGACTGACTGTTTTTGTGAGAACCGACCGCATGTACAAACTTGAAGTCCAAGACCTGCATAAACGCTATGGCAGTCACGAAGTGCTCAAGGGCGTGTCCCTGAAAGCGGCAGCCGGCGATGTGATCAGCATCATCGGCTCCAGTGGCTCCGGCAAAAGTACTTTCCTGCGCTGCATCAACCTGCTGGAGCAGCCGCACGCGGGCAAGATCCTGCTCAACAACGAAGAGCTGAAACTGGTGGCCAATAAGGACGGCGCGCTGAAAGCCGCTGATCCGAAACAGCTGCAGCGCATGCGTTCGCGCCTGTCGATGGTGTTCCAGCACTTCAACCTGTGGTCGCACATGACCGCGCTGGAAAACATCATGGAAGCGCCGGTCCACGTGCTGGGCGTGTCCAAGGCCGAAGCGCGCGAGAAAGCCGAGCACTACCTGAACAAGGTTGGCGTGGCGCATCGCAAAGACGCATTCCCTGGGCACATGTCCGGTGGCGAGCAGCAGCGTGTAGCGATTGCCCGTGCACTGGCGATGGAGCCGGAAGTGATGCTGTTCGACGAACCGACGTCGGCGCTCGATCCGGAACTGGTGGGCGACGTTCTGAAGGTGATGCAAGCGCTGGCTCAGGAAGGTCGCACCATGGTCGTGGTTACGCACGAAATGGGCTTCGCCCGTGAAGTGTCGAACCAGTTGGTGTTCCTGCACAAAGGTGTGGTGGAAGAGAGCGGCAACCCGCGCGAAGTGCTGGTCAATCCGCAATCCGAGCGTTTGCAGCAGTTCCTCTCGGGCAGCCTCAAGTAATCGCTGCCGTTATGCACCAAATTAGGTCATGCTTCGCGACCTAGAGATCGACTCCAATCCCTGTGGGAGCTGGCTTGCCAGCGAAAGCGTTGGGCCAGATTGCCTATCTGGTGCAGACATACCGCCATCGCTGGCAAGCCAGCTCCCACAGTGGATCGGTGCAGGTTTCGAGATTTGCGTTCATTTACGGGCTAGCATTGGCCCATGCCTTCATCACCGTTCTTCGTTTCGGATTGCCCGCCCATGACTGCCCATCGAATTGGTTTCCTGATTTGGCCCAGCACTAAAGCTCTGACGCTGGCGCTGGCGGAGGAGGCCTTGCGTGTTGCTCAGCGGGTGCATCCGGAGGTGGTTTACGAACTGTCGTTCCTGCAGGCTGAAGCCAGTCCTGAAGCGGCGGCCGATGGAGCCTGGCAACTGCCCGGCGAAGCATGGACCGGCAAGCTGGAAAACTTCCAGAAACTGTTCCTGCTCGCCGACGAGCCGCCGACCACCCTGGCCCCGGCCCTCAGCAGCGCGCTCAAGCAACTGGTGCGTGCCGGTTGCGTGATCGGTGGTCTGTCGGCCGGTGTGTATCCGCTGGCGCAACTCGGTCTGCTCGACGGTTATCGTGCAGCCGTACACTGGCGCTGGCAGGACGATTTCGCTGAACGTTTCCCGAAAGTCATCGCCACCAGTCACCTGTTCGACTGGGATCGCGATCGCCTGACCGCGTGTGGCGGCATGTCGGTGCTCGATCTGCTGCTGGCGGTGCTGGCCCGTGATCATGGGGCCGAGCTGGCCGGTGCGGTGTCCGAAGAACTGGTGGTTGAACGCATCCGCGAGGGTGGTGAACGCCAGCGCATTCCGCTGCAGAACCGCCTCGGTTCCAGCCATCCGAAGCTCACCCAAGCGGTGTTGCTGATGGAAGCCAACATCGAAGAACCGCTGACCACCGACGAAATCGCCCAGCACGTGTGCGTGTCCCGTCGCCAACTGGAGCGGATCTTCAAGCAATACCTCAACCGCGTGCCGAGCCAGTACTACCTGGAATTGCGCCTGAACAAGGCCCGGCAGATGCTGATGCAGACCAGCAAGTCGATCATCCAGATCGGCCTGTCCTGCGGTTTCTCTTCCGGGCCGCATTTCTCCAGTGCCTACCGCAATTTCTTCGGCGCGACGCCGCGGGAAGATCGCAACCAGCGGCGCAGCAGCAGTCCTTTCGAACTGTCGTCGGTGCCGCCAGAGCGCGGTTGATGCGCGTCCTGTTCAGGGGCGGGCCGAGTGTTTCGTAGCGTCGACCCTGGCCTCTTTCATCTCGCCTTCGTGGGTGTATCGGGTTGCCCGGTTGTTTCGGCGCTTGGGCGATCGCCTGCGCTGGAAAAGCCCGCCCGGTAAAAACGGCTCTTCAGGGTGATGTGCGGTACATATATACCGCACTCGCCAATTCGTTCTCGGGTACAAATCAGCAAGCTGCCGCAAACGGCTGCGGCCAGTTAAACTGCGCCTTTGCGACGCTATATGTCGCATTGCCGTAAACCCGGGAAAATCCGGGGTTTGCGCTATAAGAAGTTGTCGCTTGGCGACAAGGCCGGGCTGAAAACTGTCCTTACAATCCCCCCATCGCTCGCCAGTTTCAGGCGGGTGTTCCTCTTCAGGAGACTCCGATGTCCGTTGAGCACGCTGCGGTAGAACGCGCCGATTTCGACCAGGTAATGGTTCCCAACTACGCGCCTGCCGCTTTTATTCCGGTGCGTGGCGCCGGTTCCCGCGTCTGGGACCAGAGCGGCCGCGAGCTGATCGACTTCGCCGGCGGGATTGCCGTTAACGTATTGGGCCATGCGCATCCGGCGCTGGTCGGTGCGCTGACCGAACAGGCGAACAAGCTGTGGCACGTGTCCAACGTGTTCACCAACGAGCCGGCCCTGCGCCTGGCGCACAAGCTGATCGACGCCACGTTCGCCGAGCGCGTGTTCTTCTGCAACTCCGGCGCCGAAGCCAACGAGGCCGCCTTCAAGCTGGCCCGTCGCGTGGCGTTCGACCGTTTCGGCAGCGAGAAGTACGAGATCATCGCTGCGCTCAACAGCTTCCACGGCCGTACCCTGTTCACCGTCAACGTCGGTGGCCAGTCGAAGTACTCCGACGGTTTCGGTCCGAAAATCACCGGCATCACCCACGTCCCTTACAACGATCTGGCCGCGCTGAAAGCGGCGGTGTCCGACAAGACCTGTGCGGTCGTGCTCGAACCGATCCAGGGCGAGGGCGGTGTACTGCCGGCGGAACTGGCTTATCTGCAAGGTGCCCGTGAACTGTGCGACGCGCACAACGCGCTGCTGGTGTTCGACGAAGTGCAGACCGGCATGGGCCGTACTGGCCACCTGTTCGCCTACCAGCATTACGGCGTGACCCCGGACATCCTGACCAGCGCCAAGAGCCTGGGCGGCGGTTTCCCGATCGCCGCGATGCTGACCACCGAAGCGCTGGCCAAGCATCTGGTGGTCGGCACCCACGGCACCACTTACGGCGGCAACCCGCTGGCGTGTTCGGTAGCCGAAGCGGTGATCGACGTGATCAACACCCCCGAGGTGCTGAACGGCGTCAACGCCAAGCACGACAAATTCAAGACCCGCCTGCAGCAGATCGGCGAGAAGTACGGCCTGTTCACTCAGGTGCGTGGCCTCGGTCTGTTGATCGGTTGCGTGCTGAGCGATGCCTGGAAAGGCAAGGCCAAGGACATCTTCAACGCCGCTGAAAAAGAAGGCCTGATGATTCTGCAGGCCGGCCCGGACGTGATTCGTTTTGCCCCGAGCCTGGTGGTGGAAGACGCCGATATCGACGCCGGCCTGGACCGCTTCGAACGCGCTGCTGCTGCACTGACACAAGCCTGATAGACCCTTCGGCGCCTGAGGATTCTGGCGTCGAACCCAATTTTGATACCGGGCAATATCAAATGTGGGAGCGGGCTTGTGGTGAGGGGATTTATCCCCGATGGGCTGCGCAGCAGCCCCAAGCTTTTTGAGGGCCGCTACGCGCCCCATCGGGGATAAATCCCCTCACCACAAAAGCCCGCTTCCACAGTCTCCGGTGTTTTTTTCAGTAAATTTTTATAAGAGAAAGGAGTGACACCATGCTGGTGATGCGCCCTGCGCAAATGGCTGATCTGGGCGAGGTACAGCGTCTGGCTGCGGATAGCCCGATTGGTGTCACTTCCTTGCCGGATGACGTGGAACGTCTGAGCGACAAGATCGCCGCAAGCGAAGCCTCGTTCGCTGCCGAAGTGAGTTTCAACGGCGAGGAGAGCTACTTCTTCGTCCTCGAAGACACCGCCACCGGCAAACTGGTCGGCTGCTCGGCCATTGTCGCCTCGGCCGGCTACTCGGAGCCGTTCTACAGCTTTCGCAACGAGACCTTTGTCCACGCTTCCCGCGAGCTGAAGATCCACAACAAGATCCACGTGCTTTCGCAATGCCACGACCTGACCGGCAACAGCTTGCTGACCAGTTTCTACGTGCAGCGTGAGCTGGTGGGGTCGCCGTGGGCCGAGCTCAACTCCCGTGGTCGCCTGCTGTTCGTTGCCAGCCACCCGGAGCGTTTCGCCGATTCGGTGGTGACCGAGATCGTCGGCTACAGCGACGAGAACGGCGACTCGCCATTCTGGGATGCAATCGGTCGCAACTTCTTCGACCTCAACTACGCCGAGGCCGAGCGCCTGTGTGGCCTGAAGAGTCGCACGTTCCTCGCCGAACTGATGCCGCATTACCCGATCTACGTGCCGCTGTTGCCGGATTCCGCGCAAGAAGCGATGGGCCAGGTGCACCCGCGTGCGCAGATCACCTTCGACATCCTGATGCGCGAAGGCTTCGAAACCGATCACTACATCGACATTTTCGACGGTGGCCCGACCCTGCATGCGCGTGTTTCGGGGATCCGTTCGATCGCCCAGAGCCGTGTGGTGCCGGTGAAGATCGGCGAGCCGGTCAAAGGTGCCGGGCGCCAGTATCTGGTGGCCAACGCGCAGTTGCAGGATTACCGCGCGGTGCTGCTGGAACTCGATTACGCGCCGGGCAAACCGGTGACCCTGGATCTGGAAGCAGCCGAAGCCCTGGGCGTCGGTGAAGGTGCCAGCGTGCGCCTGGTGGCGGTTTAACGCCTTAGCGAGTTTCACGGGTGGCGAAGGCGGCCCGTTTGAGGAGATAGCATGATTGTTCGTCCCGTACGCAGCAGCGATTTATCCGCGCTGATCGACCTGGCCCGCAGCACCGGCACCGGCCTGACCACGTTGCCGGCCAACGAAGAACGCCTGACCCACCGGGTCGGCTGGGCCGAGAAGACCTTTCGCGGCGAAGCCGGTCGTGGCGACGCGGACTACCTGTTCGTGCTCGAAGACGACAACGGTCGCGTGGTGGGGATTTCCGCCATCGCCGGCGCGGTCGGTCTGCGTGAGCCGTGGTACAACTTCCGCGTCGGCCTGACCGTCAGCGCCTCGCAAGAGCTGAACATTTATCGCGAGATTCCGACGCTGTTCCTCGCCAACGACCTGACCGGCAACTCCGAGCTGTGCTCGCTGTTCCTGCACGCCGATTACCGCACCGGCCTGAACGGCCGCATGCTGTCCAAGGCGCGCATGCTGTTCATCGCCGAGTTCCCGGAGCTGTTCGGCAACAAGATCATCGCCGAGATGCGCGGCGTCTCCGATGAAGCCGGTCGTTCGCCGTTCTGGGAAAGCCTGGGTCGGCACTTCTTCAAGATGGAATTCAGCCAGGCCGACTACCTGACCGGCGTCGGCAACAAGGCGTTCATCGCCGAACTGATGCCGAAATTCCCGCTGTACACCTGCTTCCTGTCGCCGGATGCGCGCAACGTCATCGGTCAGGTGCACCCGGACACCGAGCCGGCGCTGGCGATGCTCAAGAGCGAAGGTTTCAGCTATCAGGGCTACGTCGATATCTTCGATGCCGGCCCGGCCATCGAGTGCGAAACCAGCAAGATCCGCGCAGTCCGCGACAGCGAAGCGCTGGTGCTGGCGATCGGTACGCCGGGCGAAGACGCCACGCCGTTCATCATCCATAACCGCAAACGCGAAGACTGCCGCATCACGGCTGCCCCGGCCCGTCTGGCCGCCGGCACGCTGGTGGTCGATCCGCTGACCGCCAAACGTCTTCAACTCAGCGCCGGCGATCAAGTGCGCGCCGTGGCGTTGTCTGCTGCTCGGGAGTCGAAATAATGAATTCGCTATACATCGCAGGTGAATGGCTGGCCGGTCAGGGCGAAGCCTTCCAGTCGCTGAACCCGGTGACCCAGCAAGTGCTGTGGTCGGGGGAGGGCGCCAGCGCCGCTCAGGTCGAGTCCGCCGTGCAGGCGGCGCGTCAGGCCTTTCCGGGTTGGGCGCGGCGTTCGCTGGACGAGCGCATCAGCGTCCTCGAAGCCTTTGCCGCCGCCCTGAAAAACCACAGCGACGAACTGGCCCGCACCATCGGTGAGGAAACCGGCAAGCCCCTGTGGGAAGCCGCGACCGAAGTCACCAGCATGGTCAACAAGATTGCGATCTCGGTGCAGAGCTACCGCGAACGTACCGGCGAGAAGAGCGGCCCGCTGGGCGACGCCACCGCCGTGTTGCGCCACAAGCCGCACGGTGTGGTGGCGGTGTTCGGCCCTTACAACTTCCCGGGCCACTTGCCGAACGGCCACATCGTGCCGGCGCTGCTGGCCGGTAACAGCGTGCTGTTCAAGCCAAGCGAGCTGACGCCGAAAGTCGCCGAGCTGACGGTCAAGTGCTGGATCGAAGCCGGTCTGCCGGCCGGCGTGTTGAACCTGCTGCAAGGCGCTCGCGAAACCGGTATCGCCCTGGCGGCGAACCCGGGCATCGACGGTCTGTTCTTCACCGGCTCGAGCCGTACCGGCAATCACCTGCACCAGCAGTTTGCCGGGCGTCCGGACAAGATCCTCGCGCTGGAAATGGGCGGCAACAACCCGCTGGTGGTCGATCAGGTCGCTGATCTGGACGCAGCCGTTTACACGATCATTCAGTCGGCCTTCATCTCTGCCGGCCAGCGCTGCACGTGTGCGCGTCGTCTGCTGGTGCCGCAAGGCGCGTGGGGCGACAGCCTGCTCAAGCGTCTGGTGGACGTCAGCGCGACCCTCGAAGTTGGTGCGTTCGATCAACAGCCGGCGCCGTTCATGGGCTCGGTGATTTCCCTTGGCGCGGCGAAAGCGCTGATGGATGCCCAGCAACATCTGCTGGCCAATGGCGCGGTGTCGCTGCTGGCGATGACGCAGCCGCAAGCGCAATCGGCCTTGCTGACCCCGGGCATTCTTGATGTGACCGCGGTGGCCGAGCGTCCGGATGAAGAATTGTTCGGCCCGTTGCTGCAAGTGATCCGCTACGCCGATTTCGCTGCGGCGATCGCTGAGGCCAACGATACCGCTTATGGCCTGGCGGCTGGCTTGCTGTCGGATTCCGAAGATCGTTATCAGCAGTTCTGGCTGGAAAGCCGCGCCGGTATCGTCAACTGGAACAAACAGCTGACCGGTGCCGCGAGCAGCGCGCCGTTCGGCGGTGTCGGCGCTTCGGGCAACCATCGCGCCAGTGCCTACTACGCGGCGGATTACTGCGCGTACCCGGTGGCCTCGCTGGAAACCCCGAGCCTGACGTTGCCGGCGGCCCTGACGCCTGGCGTGAAAATGGTGTGATACCTATTCGCGAGCAGGCTCGCTCCCACATTTGGAATGCATTTCCCTGTGGGAGCGAGCCTGCTCGCGAAAGCCGCGACGCGGTCGCACTGAACAGTTAGTTACTGAAGCCTATAACAACAGATTCTCGTGGAGCCTCGCTGATGAAATCCTATGAAGTCAATTTTGACGGTCTAGTGGGGCCGACCCATAACTACGGCGGTCTGTCCTACGGCAACGTCGCGTCCCAGAGCAACAGCCAGCAGTCCTCGAACCCGAAGGAAGCGGCGCTGCAAGGCCTGGCGAAAATGAAAGCGCTGATGGAAATGGGCTTTCAGCAAGGCGTGCTGGCGCCGCAGGAGCGTCCGGACGTGGCCGCATTGCGCCGCCTGGGTTTCAGCGGCACCGACGCGCAAGTGATCGAGCGCGCCGCAAAAGAAGCCATGCCGTTGCTGGTTGCCAGTTGCTCGGCGTCGAGCATGTGGGTGGCGAATGCCGCCACCGTCAGCCCGAGTGCCGACACCGCTGACGGTCGCGTGCACTTCACCGCCGCCAACCTCAACTGCAAATACCACCGCAGTATCGAACACCCGACCACCAGCCGCGTGCTGGGTGCGATGTTCGCCGATCAACAGCACTTCGCCCACCACGCCGCGTTGCCGGCGGTGGCGCAATTCGGTGACGAAGGCGCGGCCAACCACACGCGCTTCTGCCGTGAATACGGCGAGGCCGGTGTCGAGTTTTTCGTGTTCGGGCGCAGTGCGTTCGACACCCGTTACCCGGCGCCGCAAAAGTACCCGGCGCGCCAGACGCTGGAAGCGTCGCAAGCGGTGGCGCGTCTGCACGGTCTGCGTGACGAGGGCGTGGTCTACGCGCAGCAAAACCCGGCGGTGATCGACCAGGGCGTATTCCACAATGACGTGATCGCGGTGGGTAACGGCGAGGTGTTGTTCTATCACGAGGACGCGTTCCTCGACACCGAGCAAATGCTGGGCGAGTTGCAGGGCAAACTGGCCAAGGTCGGTGGCCAGTTCCAGTCGGTCTGCGTGCCGCGTTCGGCGGTCACCGTGGATGATGCGGTGCGTTCCTATCTGTTCAACAGCCAGTTGCTGTCGCGTCCTGATGGCTCGATGCTGCTGATCGTGCCGGAAGAGTGCCGTGGCAACGAGCGCGTGTGGAACTACTTGCAGGGGCTGACCAGCTCCGGCGGCCTGATCCGCGAAGTCAAAGTCTTCGACCTCAAGCAAAGCATGCAGAACGGCGGCGGCCCGGCGTGCCTGCGACTGCGCGTCGCGCTCAACGAAACCGAGCTGGCGGCCGTCAACCCAGGGGTTATCATGACCGCACCGTTGTACGGTTCGTTGACCGCATGGGTTGAAAAGCACTACCGCGACCGCCTGAGCGAAACCGATCTGGCGGACCCGCAATTGCTGCTTGAATGCCGGACGGCACTGGATGAACTGACGCAAATCCTTAAACTGGGCTCGGTTTATCCATTCCAGATCAATTGATGGCCGGCGCGTCGCCTGAACGCGACGCGCGGCTTGTCTCCCCAAGAGAGTAAAAACATGAGCGATTCCCTGCAGCTGATCCTTGAAGACACCGACGGCACGCAACTGCAAACCTCGTGCACCCGCGTCGCGGTCATGTGGCAAGGCAAAGAGCTGTGGATCCAGCAGGACGGCCGTGGCCAGCTGCTGATCGGTGTGGACGTCGAGGAAGGTGACGAAGAGTACGCCAACCTGCTGCTGCGCCCACTGGCAACTAATCTGGTCAGTCTGCAACTGGAGATGGAACCGGCCGACGTCGGCGACGAAGACCACGTGCACGGCCCGGATTGCAACCACGATCACTAAGGAAACCGCTCTATGCTCGCCCTCGGCAAACTGCTTGAACTGACCCTCGCCGGCCGTGAACCGGCGGAGAAGACTCAACTGACTGTCGAAGGCGTGCGCATGCGCTGGTTGAGCGAGGGTGCTCTGGAAGTCCGGCCACCCGAAGCACGCGACAATGGCCTGGACCTGCTGCTGTCGGCAGGCATCCACGGCAACGAAACAGCGCCGATCGAATTGCTCGACCGGCTGCTGCATGACATCGCACGCGGCGATCTGAAGCCGCGTGCACGCATTCTGTTCCTGTTCGGCAATCCGGAAGCGATTCGCAAGGGCGAGCGCTTCGTCGAGCAGGACGTCAACCGGCTGTTCAACGGCCGGCATGAACAAACCAGCGGTTCCGAAGCCATCCGCGCCTGCGAGCTGGAACGCCTGGCGGCGAGTTTCTTCAGCCTGCCGGACCGTCAGCGTCTGCACTACGACCTGCACACCGCGATTCGTGGTTCGAAGATCGAGCAGTTCGCCCTGTACCCGTGGAAAGAAGGTCGCCAGCATTCGCGCCGCGAACTGGCGCGTCTGCGTGCTGCCGGGATGGACGCGGTGCTGTTGCAGAACAAGCCGTCGATCGTGTTCAGTTCCTACACCTACGACAAGCTCGGCGCCGAGGCTTTCACCCTGGAACTGGGCAAGGCGCGGCCATTCGGGCAGAACCAAGGGGTGGATGTTTCACGCCTGGAAACCCGTCTGAAGCAGATCATCGAAGGCAATGAGCCGGATCTGGCTGCAGAGGGACTGGAGGGTTTGCAGCTGTTCAGCGTCGCCCGGGAAATCATCAAGCACAGCGATGCGTTCCGCCTGAACCTGCCGGCGGACATCGAGAACTTTTCTGAATTGGATGTGGGTTATGTGCTGGCCGAAGATCTGGCCAATACCCGCTGGATCATCGAGGAAGAGGGCGCACGCATCATCTTCCCAAATCCCAAGGTCAAGAACGGCTTGCGAGCCGGCATTCTGATCGTGCCGGCCACCGACGAAAATCTCGCCTGACCCAATTTCCGGTCTGATATATAACCCTGTGGGAGCGAGCTTGCTCGCGAATGCAATCTGGCATTCAACATTTGAGTTGGCTGTCAGTCCGCTTTCGCGAGCAAGCTCGCTCCCACAGGGGAATGAGTGAGATCAAAAGCCTCACTCATGGTCTATCAGACGGCGACCGCACGCGGCTCACTGCGACGCAGCGCGCGAACCTTCTGCAGTGTATCCGCGCAAGTCCGCGCCGCTTCCTGACCCTTGTGCACGAAGTGCTCGAAGAAGAATTTCTGATGCTCTTCACCGGCATGGAAGTGATGTGGGGTCAGCGATACCGAGAACACCGGCACTTCGGTCTCCAGCTGCACCTGCATCAGGCCGCTGACCACTGACTGGGCGACAAACTCGTGACGATAGATGCCGCCGTCCACGACCAGAGCAGCCGCGACGATGCCGGCATAACGGCCGGTCTTGGCCAGCAACTTGGCGTGCAGCGGCATTTCAAAGGCGCCGCCGACTTCGAAGAAATCGATGTCCGATTCCTGATAACCCTGAGCGAGCATTTCGGCGACGAAGCCCTTACGGCTCTGGTCGACGATTTCCTTGTGCCAGCAGGCCTGGATGAACGCAACGCGTTCGCCGTGGGGGTGTTTGCTTTTGCTGTCGATAGCGGTGGGTTGCATGTTCTGACTCCTGTTTGTGTGAAAAACAGGGCGTTATGAATCGAAAGGGATTCAAGGGTACGCACGAGCACACAAGCGCGCGGATGGCCCTTTGGCGTCAATCCCGTTCTCTCTTCATCCGGACTATGACCGTCGGCCCCGGAATCACACCGGGTCTGCTGACCTTGCCGTCGTGCACCGCCAATGCCGTGTCCGTCGTCAAGCGCTCGCGGGCTATGCGCGTTGCGCGCAATTACCGCCGGTGGGGAATTACACCCCGCCCTGAGAACGTTTTTGCCGCCCGTTCTCGGGCGGCGCAGCGTTTTTATCACATATTTTCCGGCCTTGCACAGAACCTGTGGGAGTGTGTTCTCAAGAAGTAATCTGACCTTTTCTCATTCAAGGGTTGATAAATCGGCGCCATGACCGCAGTAATTCACCTTCGAAAAGGGATTTCCCCTGCTGACTCTGAGGCCAGGTTCATGAGCATTATCGATCTTCGCAGCGACACCGTTACCCAACCGACTCCTGCCATGCTCGACGCGATGACAGCGGCGGCCACCGGTGACGATGTCTACGGCGAAGATCCGACGGTCAATCGTCTGGAGGCGGAACTGGCGAAGCGCCTGGGGTTCGCCGCTGCGCTGTTCGTACCGACCGGCACCATGAGCAACCTGCTGGGCCTGATGGCGCACTGCGAACGTGGCGACGAATACATCGTCGGCCAGCAGGCGCACACCTATAAATACGAGGGCGGTGGCGCGGCGGTGCTCGGCTCGATCCAGCCGCAGCCGCTGGAGGTGCAGGCCGACGGTTCGCTGGATCTGGAGCAGGTCGCGGCAGCGATCAAGCCAGATGACTTCCATTTCGCCCGGACCCGTTTGCTGGCGCTGGAAAACACCATGCAAGGCAAAGTGCTGCCGCTGGAGTATCTGGTCCGCGCGCGCCAATTTACCCAGAAGCATGGTCTGGCCCTGCACCTGGACGGCGCGCGGTTGTACAACGCGGCGGTCAAGCTCGGTGTGGATGCCCGCGAGATTACGCAACATTTCGATTCGGTGTCGGTGTGCCTGTCCAAAGGCCTTGGCGCGCCGGTGGGTTCGGTGCTGTGCGGTTCAGCCGAGTTGATCGGCAAGGCCCGCCGCCTGCGCAAAATGGTCGGCGGCGGCATGCGTCAGGCCGGTTTGCTCGCGGCGGCGGGGCTGTACGCGCTGGATCACCACGTCGAGCGTCTGGCGGATGACCATGCCAACGCGCACTATCTGGCCGAAGGCCTGCGCGAGGCCGGGTTCAGCGTCGAGCCGGTGCAGACCAACATGGTCTACGTGCCAATGGGCGACCGTGCCGAAGCGCTCAAGGCGTTTGCCGCCGAACGCGGGATCAAGTTGAGTGCCGCCGCGCGCTTGCGCATGGTCACGCACATGGACGTCAATCGCTCGCAAATCGAGCAAGTGATCGCGACATTCGTCGAGTTTTCGCGCAAGTGACAGCGTTAGCCGTCCAATTGACCGTTACTATCGTATAAACACGCTGTACCCCGCGCGAAGGGCCGATATAATGCGGCCCTTTGCCGTCGTTTCGTCTGTTGACGTTTCGTACAGGCCTTTGGCCGCAGCCTCCGTGGAAGAACCTAATGAAAAGCGCAGAAATCCGTGAAGCCTTCCTTCGCTTCTTCGAAGAGCAAGGCCACACCCGTGTAGCCTCCAGCTCTTTGATTCCGGGCAACGACCCAACCCTGCTGTTCACCAACGCGGGGATGAACCAGTTCAAGGACTGCTTCCTGGGCCAGGAAAAGCGCGCGTACACCCGCGCAACCAGCAGCCAGAAGTGCGTGCGTGCCGGTGGCAAGAACAGCGACCTGGAAAACGTCGGTTATACCGCTCGTCACCACACCTTTTTCGAAATGCTCGGTAACTTCAGCTTCGGTGACTATTTCAAGCACGACGCGATTACCTTCGCCTGGACCTTCCTGACCGGCGTTCTGAAACTGCCGAAGGAAAAACTCTGGGTCACCGTCTACGCCTCCGACGACGAAGCGTATGACATCTGGACCAAAGAAATCGGTGTGCCGGTCGAGCGCATGATCCGCATCGGCGACAACAAAGGCGCACCTTACGCCTCCGACAACTTCTGGACCATGGGCGATACCGGCCCGTGCGGCCCCTGCACCGAGATTTTCTACGATCACGGCGACCACATCTGGGGCGGCCCACCGGGTTCGCCGGAAGAAGACGGCGACCGTTACATCGAGATCTGGAACAACGTGTTCATGCAGTTCAACCGCACCGCCGATGGCGTGTTGCATCCGTTGCCAGCGCCGTCGGTCGACACCGGCATGGGCCTGGAGCGGATCAGTGCGGTGATGCAGCACGTCAATTCCAACTACGACATCGACCTGTTCAAGAACCTGCTTAAAGCCTCGGCTGAAGCCATCGGTTGCGAAAACGGCGATCAGTCGTCGCTCAAAGTGGTGTCCGACCACATCCGTTCGTGCGGTTTCCTGATCGCCGACGGCGTGCTGCCGTCCAACGAAGGTCGCGGTTACGTGCTGCGCCGGATCATCCGTCGCGCCTGCCGTCACGGCAACAAGCTGGGCGCCACTGGCAGCTTCTTCTACAAGATCGTCGCGGCGCTGGTTGCCGAGATGGGCGACGCTTTCCCGGAACTGCAGAAGCAGCAGAGCAACATCGAGCGCGTACTCAAGGCTGAAGAAGAGCAGTTCTCCAAGACCCTGGAGCACGGCCTGAAGATCCTCGAACAGGATCTGCTGGAACTCAAAGGCACCGTGGTGCCGGGCGACGTGGTGTTCAAACTCTACGACACCTACGGTTTCCCGATGGACCTGACCGCCGACATCGCTCGCGAGCGTGGCTTGACCGTCGATGAAGTCGGCTTCGAGCGTGAAATGGAAGCCCAGCGCGTGCGCGCGCGTTCGGCCAGCTCGTTCGGTCTGGATTACAACACCCTGGTCAAGGTGGATGTGGCCACCGAATTCACCGGCTACACCGACACCAGCGGCTCGGCAAAAATCGTCGCTATCTATAAAGATGGCCAGTCGGTCGACGTCTTGAGTGAAGGCGAAGAGGCGGTGATCGTGCTGAACCAGACGCCGTTCTACGCTGAATCCGGCGGCCAGATCGGCGACTGCGGTTTCCTGCAGGCCGGTAACGCGCGTTTCGACGTCCGTGACACCACCAAGACCGGCGGCGCATTCCTGCACCACGGCGTGCTGGATTCCGGCAGCCTGACCATCGGCGCGCCAGTGGAAACCCACGTCGATGCCGAAGTGCGTCACGCGACCTCGCTGAACCACTCCGCGACTCACTTGCTGCACGCTGCGCTGCGTCAGGTGTTGGGCGAGCACGTTCAGCAAAAGGGTTCGTTGGTGGATAGCCAGCGTCTGCGCTTCGACTTCAGCCACTTTGAAGCGATCAAGCCTGAGCAGATCAAGGCGTTGGAAGACATCGTCAACGCCGAGATCCGCAAGAACTCCGCGGTTGAAACCGAAGAAACCGACATCGAAACCGCCAAGCAGAAAGGCGCGATGGCGCTGTTCGGCGAGAAGTACGGCGACAACGTGCGCGTGCTGAGCATGGGCGGCGATTTCTCCGTCGAGCTGTGTGGCGGTATCCACGCCAACCGTACCGGCGACATCGGCCTGCTGAAAATCATCAGCGAAGGCGGTGTGGCATCGGGTGTGCGTCGTATCGAGGCAGTCACCGGTGCTGCGGCGCTGGCCTACTTGAACGCTGCTGAAGAACAACTCAAGGAAGCGGCCAACCTGGTCAAGGGCAGCCGCGACAATCTGATCGACAAGCTGTCGGCTGTGCTGGAGCGCAACCGCGCGCTGGAAAAGCAACTCGAGCAGTTGCAGGCCAAGGCTGCCAGCGCCGCCGGCGACGATCTGTCGAACTCGGCAGTCGACGTCAAAGGCGTGAAGGTGCTGGCTGCACGTCTGGATGGTCAGGACGGCAAGGCGCTGCTGGCGCTGGTTGATCAGCTGAAAAACAAACTCGGTCGCGCAGTGATCCTGCTCGGCAGTGTCCATGAGGAAAAGGTCGTACTGGTTGCAGGTGTAACCAAGGACCTGACTGGCCAACTCAAAGCCGGTGATTTGATGAAGCAAGCTGCTGCGGCAGTGGGCGGGAAGGGCGGTGGTCGTCCGGACATGGCGCAGGGCGGCGGTGTCGACGCCGGCGCACTGGATGGCGCTCTGGCGCTGACCGTTCCATTCGTCGAGCAGGGTTTATAAGACGGCCCGCCGGGCCCGCAGTCTAGTGGCGGGTCCGGCGGCTGTTCGAGTGATTATTGGGCGCCCTTCATGGGCAGAGGCGGCTTTGAAATGGCTTTGATCGTACAGAAATTTGGAGGCACCTCGGTCGGCACTGTCGAGAGAATCGAGCAGGTCGCCGACAAGGTTAAGAAATTCCGCGATGCCGGCGATGACCTGGTGGTTGTGCTGTCTGCAATGAGCGGCGAAACCAACCGTCTGATCGATCTGGCCAAGCAAATCAGTGGCGACGTGCAACCGGTTCCACGTGAGCTGGACGTGATCGTTTCCACCGGTGAGCAGGTGACGATTGCCCTGTTGGCCATGGCGCTGATCAAGCGCGGTGTGCCGGCGGTGTCGTACACCGGTAATCAGGTGCGGATCCTGACGGACAGTGCGCACAATAAAGCGCGTATCTTGCAGATTGATGACCAGAAGATTCGCGGTGATCTGAAAGCAGGTCGCGTGGTGGTTGTCGCCGGTTTCCAGGGCGTCGACGAGCACGGCAACATCACCACCCTCGGTCGTGGCGGTTCCGACACCACGGGCGTGGCACTGGCGGCTGCATTGAAGGCTGACGAGTGCCAGATCTACACCGACGTCGATGGTGTCTACACCACTGACCCGCGCGTTGTGCCAGTCGCTCAGCGTCTGGACAAGATCACCTTCGAAGAGATGCTGGAAATGGCCAGCCTCGGTTCCAAGGTGCTGCAGATCCGTGCGGTGGAGTTCGCCGGCAAGTACAACGTTCCGCTGCGCGTACTGCACAGCTTCAAGGAGGGTCCGGGCACCCTCATTACTATTGATGAAGAGGAAACCATGGAACAGCCGATCATTTCCGGCATCGCTTTCAACCGCGATGAAGCCAAGCTGACCATCCGTGGCGTGCCAGACACCCCGGGCGTGGCGTTCAAGATTCTCGGCCCGATCAGTGCCGCGAACATCGAAGTCGACATGATCGTGCAGAACGTCGCGCACGATAACACCACCGACTTCACCTTCACTGTGCACCGCAACGACTACCAGGCCGCACAGACCGTGCTGGAAAACACCGCTCGCGAGATCGGTGCCCGTGAAGTCGTAGGCGATACCAAGATTGCCAAGGTCTCGATCGTCGGCGTCGGCATGCGTTCCCACGCAGGCGTGGCCAGCCGCATGTTCGAATCCCTGGCCAAGGAAAGCATCAACATCCAGATGATCTCGACGTCGGAAATCAAGGTTTCCGTGGTGATCGAAGAGAAGTACCTGGAACTGGCTGTGCGCGCCCTGCACACAGCTTTCGAACTGGACGCTCCGGCCCGTCAGGGCGAGTAATCCGGTCACTTGAAGGGCGCGGTCTGACCGCGCCCTTTATTTTTTGAATGGCGCGAGCCCCCTGAACTGTTCTTTTGCTCGCGCTGGTCAATACTCAGGCATGTAGGGCTACGATCGCTCCGGTTGTAGGTCGGGTGCCTTTTTTTTGCAGACTGTTGTCCCTGAAATGAAATGCGTGAGGAGAAAGGTATGCTGATTCTGACTCGTCGGTGCGCAGAAAGCCTGATTATCGGTGATGGCGAAATCACCGTGACCGTGCTCGGCGTCAAAGGAAATCAAGTGCGCATCGGCGTCAACGCCCCGAAAGAGGTTGCCGTGCACCGTGAGGAAATTTACCTGCGTATAAAGAAAGAGAAGGACGAAGAACCAAGCCATTAATTTTTATCGATTTTTATGTTTGCAAACGGGGAAGAAGGTGGTTAATATACGCCCCGTGTTGCGGAGAGCTGGCCGAGTGGCCGAAGGCGCTCCCCTGCTAAGGGAGTACACCTCAAAAGGGTGTCGGGGGTTCGAATCCCCCGTTCTCCGCCATTATTTGCTTAGTACGTTGTAATCTGGCTTTTTCTGTAAGTTGTTGAATTTATTAGAAAAAGTGGTTGGAATAGAGATTAGACGGGCTATAATGCGGCGCAACAAATGCACTCGTAGCTCAGCTGGATAGAGTACTCGGCTACGAACCGAGCGGTCACAGGTTCGAATCCTGTCGAGTGCACCATTTAAGAGTTGTTTATAGCGATATAAAGAACTCGGCTTCAGCCAGTTGTGGTCTGGTCAAAAAACACAAATGCACTCGTAGCTCAGCTGGATAGAGTACTCGGCTACGAACCGAGCGGTCACAGGTTCGAATCCTGTCGAGTGCACCATTTAAGAGTTAGTTGCAGTGATGCAGGTAACTTGGCTTCAGCCAGTTGTGGTCTGGTTTAAAAACACAAAATGCACTCGTAGCTCAGCTGGATAGAGTACTCGGCTACGAACCGAGCGGTCACAGGTTCGAATCCTGTCGAGTGCACCATATTCAAGAAGCCCGCGTTTAACGCGGGCTTTTTGTTGTCTGCGATTTGGTTTTTCCTTTCACGCATCCCCTCTCATCAAAATCGACTTGAGCACTACGGCCGCGTTTCAGGTCATAGCGATAGCTCGTTGTCGACGTTCGAATATTCACCTTGTCCGGTTTGCCGAGGGCGCTCTCGACATCCCGCTGGCTCATTCCGGCGATAACGCGACGATTGATGATCGCTTCGCGGCGCTGTCTGGCATCGATCAGGTTGCCGCATTTGTCCTCCAGGCGGCCAACGATGCCCGGTTCACGTCCCTTGATTGTCATACCGGATATTTCTTCGTGATTGTGTTCCGGCATGATCGGCACGACGGAGCCGGGCATGTAAGGGTGAACCTGCTGAACGGAGAGCTGCTCATCGTTGGCACAACTCAGGCTGGTGAAGGTGATGCTGCCGTCGGGCGCTTCGCATCGGTGAAGGGTGGTGGCGGCCCCGGCGGGCGGCAGGCAGAGCAGGCTGGCGACTACAAAACGGGATGTTCTGGATAGCATTCGACGTCCTCCATGACGGTCTACGCTCAAGGGTAGTCGCTACATTTTTCAATGCCGGTGTGTTTTCTTTTCAAGATGAGTCGTCGCATCTGCACGGGTCAGGACAGCACTCAGCTTTGTTGCGCAAGCGCTTGTTTCGACCGCGATTTTTTAACGTTTAAAACCGTCAGGCGGTGTATCATTGCGCCCGTCAGCCCCGCCGGGGCTTATGGAAAACCTCCATGGACTTACCCAGTAGTTACTCAGTAGCCCGTTTCACCAATCATGAATTGACTGATTGATCCTTCCGGCGTGCCCCGCTGCTGGGAGTGGAGTTCGCCTATGTCCGAAATCGAAGTAAAGAAAACACAGGAAAGCCTGCAGGATCGCCTGGCTCAGGTGGTTGAGCTGCTGCAGCGCCAAAAGGTCGTCGAAGACCTGACTCACCGCCAGGAAGGCGCGCATCACGACCGGGTCGAGAACCTGGTTCACCGGCAGAACCTCGTCGAACTGCAACGCAAACTCGATGATCTGCACTCCGCCGACGTTGCCTACATCCTTGAAGCCCTGCCGCTGGACGACCGTCTGACGCTCTGGCAACTGGTCAAGGCTGATCGCGACGGCGACATTCTTCTCGAAGTATCCGATTCTGTTCGTGAAACGCTGATCGCCGACATGGACGATCACGAGCTCCTGGCTGCGGCCAAGGACATGGACGCCGACGAACTTGCTGACTTGGCCTCCGAGCTGCCGCGAGACGTCGTCCATGAGCTGATGGAAACGCTCGACCAGCAGCAACGCGAGCGCGTGCGTTCGGCTCTGTCCTATGACGAGGAGCAGGTCGGTGCGTTGATGGACTTCGAGATGGTGACCATCCGTGAGGACGTCAGCCTCGAAGTGGTTCTGCGTTACCTGCGTCGTCTCAAGGAGCTGCCGGGCCACACCGACAAATTGTTCGTGGTGGATTACGACGGCGTGCTCAAGGGCGTACTGCCGATCAAACGTCTGCTGGTCAACGATCCCGAGAAACAGGTTGCTGAAGTCATGGCCAGCGATCCGGTGAGTTTTCACCCGGACGAAGACGCCTATGACGCTGCTCAGGCATTCGAGCGTTACGACTTGATCTCGGCCCCGGTGGTCGACAAGAACGGCAAGCTGATCGGCCGTCTGACCATCGACGAAATGGTCGACCTGATTCGTGAGGAGAGCGAAAGCGAAGTCCTCAACATGGCGGGTCTGCGCGAAGAGGAAGACATCTTCGCCTCCGTCTGGAAATCCCTGCGCAACCGTTGGGCGTGGCTGGCGATCAACCTGATCACTGCCTTTGTTGCGTCGCGGGTGATCGGTCTGTTCGAAGGCTCGATCGAGAAGCTGGTGGCGCTGGCGGCGCTGATGCCGATCGTGGCGGGTATCGGCGGTAACTCCGGTAACCAGACGATTACCATGATCGTGCGTGCCATGGCGCTGGATCAGGTCAGCACCGGCAACACCTCACGGCTGATGCGCAAAGAGCTGGCGGTCGCGTTGATCAATGGTCTGGTCTGGGGCGGGGTAATCGGCGTGGTCGCCTACCTGCTTTACGGCAGTTGGTCGCTGGGCGTGGTGATGACGGCAGCGATGACCCTCAACCTGCTGCTCGCGGCGTTGATGGGGGTGTTGATCCCAATGACACTGGCCAAGATGGGCCGCGACCCGGCGATGGGCGCCAGCGTGATGATCACGGCCATGACCGACAGTGGTGGCTTCTTCATCTTCCTGGGGTTGGCGACGATCTTTCTGCTCTGATTCGCCATCATGCAAAAGCCCGCCGAAATGGCGGGCTTTTTTGTGCCTGTATAGTTGTCTGTGCTTGTGTATTGATCTGTGGCGAGGGGATTTATCCCCGATGGACTGCGCAGCAGGCCCTCTTCCGGGGACGCTGCGCAACTCATCGGAGATAAGTCCCCTCGCAACAAGGTTTACTCGGGGGCAGATTTCAGGCAAAAAAAAGCCAGCACTTAAGCTGGCTTGAGATCTTCGATGTCACTCAGGACGCGTCTGCGGCCATCTCGGCGTCGTGAGCAATCAGCGACACCAGAGCGTTCTGTTGACGGTGCGACAGCTGACGGAAGCGTTGCAGCAGCTCACGCTCGTGCAGCGACAGCTCCGGACTGTCCAGGCGCATGCTCAGTTCTTCGCCCAGTGCGCCTTCCTGAATAAGACTCTGCTCAAGACGCGCAATGATTTCGGAGTTCATGCTGCGATGATGATTGCGAGCCACCTCGGCAATGCGTTCACGCATTCCGTCTGGCAGACGTACGACAAACTTGTCAGCCGTACGGCTGGAATAAATTGCCTGTTTCAATGGGCGCATATATTTAACCGGTTAGTTCAGGGGAGCGGTTCTCGGGATTGGCCGCAGGATGTGTGATAGGACAAGCATCCGCGCCAAATGGTTCAACCTGAATTGTTAAGAGGCCCGCATCATGCCTCAAAATTGCCAGATCATTGGCGTCAATTCTGTGACAAATATTGAGCTGGGTAAAGGCGTAATGCCAGCACCAATTATCAGAAATGCGGACTGGTTTGAAAACTTTGCCTTGGCCCGCATCACTGGCCGCTTCCTGTTGCACATCTATTGATGCCCTAAGACGTCAGAACGTGCATGCTGTGCGGCTTTCAATCCTTGTTCCCTACTTGTACAGGATAGTGGCAATTTGCCGATTTACTAGGGCAAACCCCCATTGGAGGGCGTTTTCAGGATGGATGGCAGGCTTATTTATCTGATGGGACCCTCCGGTTCAGGCAAGGACAGCCTGATCGAGGCCGCGCGTGAGCCATTGCGCCGGTTGAACTGCGAAATCATCCGCAGGGTGATTACCCGATCAGCGGAATCGGTGGGTGAAGATGCCATCGGCGTAACACCCGAAGAATTCGAACGACGTCAGCAGTCCGGGGATTTCTCGCTATCCTGGCACGCCAACGGGCTGGCTTACGGCATCCCGGCAGAAATGGATGAACGGTTACGTGCAGGGCGATTCGTGCTGGTAAATGGCTCACGGGCCAATTTGCGTCAGGCGCATGAGCGCTATCCGACTTTGCTGCCGGTGCTGCTGACGGTCAAGGATGAGGTTTTGCGTGAACGCCTGCTCAAGCGTGGCCGGGAAACACCTGAGCAGATTGATGCGAGGCTGGCGCGCAATGCGCTGTTCAAGGACAGAAGGGCAACTGACTTTCCCGTGCATCTGATCGACAACTCGGGCGACCTGGCAACCGCCGTCAAGCAACTGCTGGACTTGATCCGGCTTAACGCAGCACCGGATCAAACTTGATCTTGCGCCCGGCCGCCAAGGCCAGCACAAACAACACCGCAAACACGCCGCAGCCAATCAGCGGCAGAGTGACTTCGGTTTCCTCGAACAGCGAAAAATGCACAACGCCACTCAATAAGGCGAGGATCAGAAATCCTGCGGCTGATTTGGACATGCTGTACTCCTGAAGATATTTCAAAAAACCAGACGTTCGGTGTCGCGCGTCGGCAGTGCTTGCTCAGGCTGATTGACTGCCTGCGCCGCGAAGTCGCCCTGATCGCTCAGCACCGCCAACTGCGGTGCTCTCTGCACCTGCAAGTAATGCGGTATACGCTGAGCCACCGGTTCAGCACGCTCTGGAACAAAATGAAAGCCAACCAAAACCGCCAGTGCGATTGCGTTTGCAAGCAAGAGAGTGCTGTTCATGGGGCTGACTCCATTTGTTCTGTTATAGGAACAGACAAAGCACCCGGCGTGCCAACAGTCTAACCGCTGTGAAGTCCTTTAAAAACAAGCATTTGGAAGGGTTTTTCCCAAGTGTCGGGTTGCAATCTGCAATGATGGCTTTTTGCGGTAGTGCAAATTGCACGGTAAATGTTCCCGCAGCATTGCAAGCCGCCTGCCTACACTTAAAAAACCCATGGACGACATGACAAACCAAGGGCTGGCCGTTAACATGCTCGCCGTCCGTCGCGCCGTGTCCGGCCGCGACAACTCAGTGTCTCAGTAGCTCAATTGGATAGAGCATCCCCCTCCTAAGGGGAAGGTTGGCAGTTCGAACCTGCCCTGGGACACCATCCATTCCGGACGCTGAATGCGTCTACTAAAAAGCCTCGAACAGAATTATCTTTCGGGGCTTTTTTCATGCGCTGATGGTCAGGCTGATTCGAGCGGTGGCGCGGTCCGTCATCAGACATTCTCATCAGCAGATTCTTCCACAAGGAATCTTGAACCCCTCCACTTCAGAGAACCCCACCCCTTGCCGATAACTCATTCGGCGACCTCAGACTCGCACGAAATCGCTTGATAGCATTTGGCCTCCAGCTATCATCTGCGCGCTTGTGAAAACGCCCCCGGTTCACCTACTTCAATTGCCTGGAAATCCTCGATGCTGTCGTATCACCAAAAGAGTTTTCTGATCGTCGATGATTTCTCGGATTTCCGCAGTTCCGTACGCTCAATGCTGCGCGAGCTGGGGGTCAAGGATGTGGACACCGCTGATACCGGCGAGCAGGCGCTGAAGATGTGTGCGCAGAAGTCCTACGATTTCATCCTGCAGGATTTCCACCTCGGTGACGGCAAGAAGAATGGTCAGCAGGTGCTGGAAGACCTGATGTCGGAAAAGCTCATCAGCCATGAAGCGGTGTTTGTCATGGTCACGGCCGAGACCAGTCAGGCCATGGTGCTCAGTGCCCTGGAGCACGAGCCGGATGCGTACCTGACCAAGCCGTTCAACCGCTCCGGCCTCGCTCAGCGCCTGGAGCGTCTGGAGCAGCGCAAGACGTTGCTCAAACCGATTCTGCAAGCCCTTGATCGCGGTAAACCGGTCGAGGTGCTCAACGCCTGCATTGCGCTGTGCAAGCAGGACATCCGTTATTCGCCGCTGTGCCTGCGTTATCGCGCCGATGCGCTGCGCGACATGAACCAGAACGAAGCGCTCGAACGCCTCTATGACAGCATCATCGCTGACCGGCCGTTGCCGTGGGCGTTTGCTGGGCTGGGCAAGTTGCTGTTCAAGCGTGGGCAAGTGGCGCAGGCCAAGGATGTTTACGAAAAGGCGCTGAAAGTGTTCCCGATGATGCCGGCGTTGTACGACGGCATGGCCGATGTGCTGGTCGCCGAGGGCGATACCAAAGGCGCGCAGCGGGTGCTGGAGGAGGCGATTCGTTTGTCGCCGCTGGCGGTGCGCCGGCAAGCGTTGCTCGGCAAACTGGCGATGGCCAACGAGGATTTCGACACCGCGTCCCGGGCGTATCGCCAGGCAGTGGCGCAGGGGGCGCAGTCGCGGTTCAAGGATCCGGAAAGCAACCTTGGCCTGGCTCATGCGTTGATCAGCAAGGGCAGTGAGCGCGGCCTCGACACGCGCACGCGGCTGGAGATCAACACCACGCTCAGCGCGGTCGCCAAAGAGAACCCGTCTGACCCGGGCCTGCAGATTCGTGCGCGGCTGATGAAGGCCACCAGTCTGTTGCTCAACGATGCCGAGACCGCTGACAAGCTCACCGAACAAGCGCTGATGCGCCTCGACGGCATGGAGCAGTTCATGAGCCCTGAAGCGGCGCTGCTGGTCGCCAAGCAATTGCAGATGCTTGGTCAGGCCGAGGCGGGCACTTCGATGCTCAAGAGCTGTGCGGAGATCTACGGTGACGATCCGGCGGTGATGAAAGACATCGCCAAGCTCACCGACGACCCGACTATCCTCAGTTCGAGCAACGCCGCTGCCGACCTCAACCGGCAGGGGGTGCGCGTTTACAAGACCGGCAATCTGGTGGAAGCCCGCGAGGTGTTCCGCAAGGCGCTGAAGATGCAACCGAAGAACATCAGTATCGCGCTGAACATGGCCCAGTCGCTGCTGCATGGCACCGACACCAGTGTGCCGTCGGCGGAGCTGGAAGAATGTCGGGCCTGCCTGAAAATGGTCGGCCTGATGCCCGACACCGACGCGCGCTATGCGCGTTATCAGAAGCTGAAAAGCAAGGCGTTTGGCGAATGAACCAATTTGATCCGGCTCTGGACTTCTCCACGGTGATCGCCTCCACCGTTCACGACATGAAGAACTCGCTGGCGATGCTGACGCAGGCCCATAGCCAGTGGCTGGCGCGTTTGCCCGAGGGGCAGCGTGGAGGGGCGGAGCAGGGCGTGATCGACTTCGAGTTTGCCCACCTCAACGGCATGCTGGTGCAGTTGCTTGGGCTGTACAAGCTCGGCGTCAACCAGTTGCCGCTGCAGCCGGCGTATCACGAGCTGGATGATTTCATCGAGGCGCAACTGGCATCGCACCAAGAGGTGTTCGCCAGTCGCGGGATCATTGCTACCTATGAAGTCGATCCGCTGAGCCCGCTGGGTTTCTTCGATCGTGAGTTGGTTGCGTCGGTGCTGGGCAACTGCATCAACAACGCCATTCGTTATGCCCGCGAGTCGCTGCTGATTACCGTCAGCGACGAAGCCGGGCAACTGGTGTTGAGCATCAACGATGACGGCGACGGTTACCCGGTCGAGATGCTCGAGCGTCAGGCGGATTACGTGCAGGGCATCAATCACGGCAGCGGCAGCACGGGTCTGGGTCTGTATTTCGCCAACCGCATTGCTGCGTTGCATCAGCGCAACGGCGTGGTCGGGCACACCGAAATTCGCAATGGCGGGCCATTGGGTGGCGGGGTCTTCAGCCTCTACCTGCCCTGAAGGCATGCCCCGTGTAGGAGCTGCCGCAGGCTGCGATCTTTTGACTTTTTTAAGATTAAAAGATCGCAGCCTGCGGCAGCTCCTGCACGGAAATTCAGTGGTGGCCTTTTTTGTTTGACGCTGCTTGATATTCCGAACAGCCGGAGCCTATTTTGTACGGGTCGCCGCTTGCGGCTCGCACAATAACAAGGATTGCGTCATGACAACCGATGGCCAGCGTTCACTCGCGCAGCGACTGACCGGCATTGATGAGATTGAATGTGTCACGCCGGATTTGAACGGCGTGCCGCGCGGCAAGGTGATGACCGCCGAGGGTTTCCTCGAAGGGCGGCGTTTGCAGATGGCGCGGGGTGTGCTGCTGCAATGCATCATGGGCGGTTATCCGCCGGCGCGGTTTTACGGCAGCGATGACGGTGACCTGGCGCTGGTCGCCGAGCCGAGCATGATCCATCCCCTGCCATGGAGCGACGAACCGCGCGCCCTGGCCATCTGCGATGCCGACGAATTGAGCGGCGAAAGCTCCAACCTGTCGACCCGTGGCCAACTGAAGAAAGTGATCGCCCGTTACGCCGCACATGGCTTGGCGCCGGTGGTGGCGACCGAGCTGGAATTCTTCGTCTTCGCGCCGAACACCGATCCGGCCCAGCCGTTCCGTCCGCCGGTAGGTCTTGATGGACGCCGCGAGGATGGTCAATCGGCGTTCAGCGTCAGTTCCAATAACGGTTTGCGGCCATTCTTCAACGAAGTCTATAAATGCATGGCCGCCCTCGGTCTGCCGCGCGATACCTTCATGCATGAAATGGGCGTCAGCCAGTTCGAAATCAATCTGCTGCACGGTGATCCGCTGTTGCTGGCCGACCAGACCTTCCTGTTCAAGCACCTGCTCAAGGAAGTCGCGCTCAAGCATGGTCTGAGCGTGGTGTGCATGGCCAAGCCGCTGGCGCACACACCGGGCAGTTCGATGCACATTCACCAGAGCGTCGTCGAGATCGCCACCGGCAACAACGTGTTCAGCGACGAGAATGGCCAGCCGACGGCGATGTTCCGCCACTTCATCGGCGGACAGCAGGCGGGCATGGCCGATTTCACTGCGCTGTTTGCGCCGAACGTGAACTCCTATCAGCGTCTGTGCCATCCCTATGCGTCGCCGAACAATGCCTGCTGGTCCCATGATAACCGTGCGGCAGGGCTGCGCATTCCGGCCAGTTCGCCAGTGGCTCGACGCGTGGAAAACCGTTTGCCTGGCGCCGATGCCAACCCGTATCTGGCGATTGCCGCGAGTCTGGCCGCCGGCTTGCATGGGATCGAGCATGAGCTGGAGCCGAGCGCGGCGATTCAGGGCGAATTCGAAGTGCCGGACAATCTTTCGCTGCCGTGTACCTTGCATGCCGCGCTCGAGCGTCTGAAACGTAGCCAATTGGCCAGGGAACTGTTCGGACAGGAGTTCATCGAAGGCTACATCGCTTCGAAGACCATGGAGTTGACCAGCTTCTTTGATGAAATCACTCCCTGGGAACGGCGTGTTCTAGCAGCCCAGGCCTGACGAACCGTCGCCATCGGGCTATCGTTTGGATAGCCCGATACTTACTGCAAGGAGCCGCTCGGAACGCCGATGCGCCAAATCTGGAAATCCTTTCGAGCGCTGTATTTCGCCTCGCTGATGATGTTGATCGGCTCGGGCCTTCTTTCTACTTACCTGGCATTGCGCCTGGCCGCTGACCATGTCGATGGACTGTGGGTGGGTGCGCTGATGGCGGCCAACTATTTCGGCCTGGTGCTGGGCGGCAAGATCGGTCACCGCTTGATCGCCCGCGTCGGACACATTCGGGCGTATTCGGCGTGTGCCGGGATCGTCGGCGCGGCGGTGCTCGGACATGGCCTGGTCGACTGGTTGCCGGCATGGCTGGTGCTGCGGACCATCGTCGGTCTGGGCATGATGTGCCAATACATGGTGATCGAGAGCTGGCTTAACGAGCAGGCCGACGCCAACCAGCGCGGGCTGGTGTTCAGCGGTTATATGATCGCTTCGTATCTGGGACTGGTGCTGGGTCAGCTGATTCTGGTCATGCACCCGGGCCTCGGCCTGGAACTGCTGATGCTGGTCGCGCTGTGTTTTGCCTTGTGTCTGGTGCCGGTGGCGCTGACTCGACGGATCCACCCGGCGCCGCTGCATCCGGCACCGATGGAGCCGCGCTTCTTTATCAAGCGCGTGCCGCAGTCGTTGAGCACGGTGCTGGGCGCTGGCCTGATCATCGGCTCGTTCTACGGTCTGGCGCCGTTGTATGCGTCGCAGCAGGGGCTGTCGACCGAGCAGGTCGGTCTGTTCATGGGTAGCTGCATTTTTGCCGGACTGCTGGTGCAGTGGCCGTTGGGCTGGTTGTCCGACCGTTATGACCGAGCGCTGCTGATTCGTTGTTTTGCCGGATTCCTCGCGGTGGCGGCGTTGCCGTTGGCGATCTTGCCGCAGGTGCCGCTTGAGGTGCTGTTCGTGGTCGGCTTCCTTTGTTCGCTGGTGCAGTTCTGCCTGTATCCGCTGGCGGTGGCGTTCTCCAACGACCATGTCGAGGGCGATCGCCGGGTGTCGCTGACGGCGATGCTGCTGGTGACCTACGGGGTCGGTGCGAGTATCGGTCCGCTGCTGGCGGGCGTGCTGATGAAGCTGTTCGGCAGCCAGAGCCTTTACGCGTTTTTCAGCTTCTTTGCGTTGGTGCTGGTGTGGCGCATCCGCCCGAAAGCGGTGACCAATCTGCATCAGGTCGACGACGCACCGCTGCATCACGTGGCGATGCCTGACAGCATGTCCAGCTCGCCGCTGGTGGCCGCGCTCGATCCGCGAGTGGATGAGCAGGTGGTGCAGGAGCAGATGCAGACCACGGTTACGCCGGAGCCGGAGCCCGAAGTGCAGCCTGAAGCAGTGGCCGAACCTGATCCGGCTGATGAGGGCGATAAACCGACACCGGACATCAGTGGGGCCAGACCCTGAATCGGGTGATGGCAACAATGTTCAAAGAGTGACGCTTTATTGTGGTGAGGGGATTTATCCCCGATGGGCTGCGAAGCGGCCCTAAAGCCATTCAGTGCGGAGTGGCAGTGGAATCGAGGCGTCCGGTCTGGGGCTGCTGCGCAACCCATCGGGGATAAATCCCCTCGCCACAGTTATCTCCAGCCCAGGACGGGACAGTAGAAATAAAAAAGGGCAGTCCCGCCAGGGACTGCCCTTTCTATTTGCCTGTGCGAATCACAGATCGTCTTTATCGAACCGGCGTGCTTCACGCTGCAACTGATAGACGAAGCGCTCGACGTTGCGCGCCGCCTGGCCACTGATGTTGTGGAAGCGCAAGCCGGCGAAGGTGATGTTGAGCTTTTCTTCGAAGTGCAGATAGCGCAGCTCGACCGAGATCGGTTGATTGCCGAACAGTGGGGTGGCGATCATGCGGTCATAGACCTGACCCAGTTGCAGGCGGTCGGTGATGTCGCCTTCAAAGCGCAGTTTGCAACCGGTGGCGGAAATATCCAGCAGTTTGCCGTTGATCGGCGCCTTGAGTTTTTCGCCGCCAAGTTCGACGCTGACCAGATCGGTCAGCTTCAACGCGGCACGAAAGGCATTGCGGCGCTGGTGGTAGACCACTTCGGTTGGCAGTTGACCGGTATAGAAGCGGTCACCGTCGGATTCTTCGATGTTCAGCGTGCCGGTGCATTCCCAGGCGATGCGCACACCTTCGTGGAAGCCTTCGACCTTGAACGGTTCGCCCGCCTGCAGAAAACGCTCGCCATCGCGCGGGATCATTTCGTCCAGGGCAATCGTCGCGGTTTCCCGGTCAACCTTGATCAGGTAGCTCTGGAAGCGCTGGCTGCGCTCATGGAAGGTGATGATCAGCGGGTCGTGGCTTTCTTGCAGCTGGCGCAGGTTGCTGGAGATTTCCAGGGGCGTGGTCAGCACCTTTGGTGGCTGCGGAGTATCATCCGCGCTTAGGGCGTTTGGCACGTTTTCTCAATCTCCAGACAAAATTTGACTACGACTAGCCAGCATTTTGCCAGCATGTTTCGCGGGTTGATAGTGCAGGCACATCGAATGGCTCACGCCTGGCTGAGCGTACGCGGCTTGGTGGGTTTGGCGAAAGTGCCCGAGGCGTCATACAGCGCTGGCGGTTCGCCCCCGGTGAGGATTTTCAGCTGATTGGCCGTAGCGGCCTGCTGGATCTGGATCGACTGGCCGTTCTTGACGTTGGCCGCCTGGCACTGGGCAATCAGGTCGGTCAGCACATCGCTTTGGGACAGCAACTGGTCGCCAATGCTCGACTGGCTGGCCAGTTGCTCCAGGCCCTGACGGTCGAGCGGCAGGTTGAGGCTGGCAAGGATTTCGCTGCGCTTGCGGCCATGCTGTTCAAGCAGAATGATCAATGCCTGTTTGCGCGCCAGAATATCTTCGAGCAGAGGCATGTCGCGACCGTGCAAAGCGAGGGACTCGGTTTGCAGCAACTCCAGCAATTGTTGAGCTGGAGCAAAGTCGTCGGTGATCAGTTGCAATAAATTAGTGTCGTGCATGGCTGGCCTTGGGTTCTAAGCGTCCAAAAGCCTGGCGCCGGCAAAAGCCTAGCGCTGGGCTTCGAAGTTGAGCAGTTTGCTGGCTACACGGTTGCTGTCGACCTTGTAGCTGCCATCGGCAATCGCTGCTTTCAACTCGGCCACGCGGGCTTTGTCGACGGCAGGCTGATCGCGCAGCTTGTCAGTGACCTTCTGCAACTGTTGAGCCTCATTGCTGAGGTGTACCGATTCCCCGCTTTTTGCGGTACCGGCCGTTTCGGCCTGGGTATTCAGCGGCGCGGAGGTGCCGGTTTCGGCGGTTTCCTTGGCGTTGCTGGTACGCGTACTGCCCGTAAGTGACGAGGAGCTGTTCAAACGGCTGAAATCGATGACCATGTTAAAAACCTCTGGGAATTTGGACGCTTGCCATGTTCTCGGCCATTCCCTGGAAAACTTTAGGCTCACTTTGCAATGAGCTGCATGTGCCGAAGCGTGTCCTGCTGCGGCACAGTTTAGGGAAGCGTCGGGGCTGGCGCCAGTTTTCTGCTCGAGCGTTTTACATGGCGACTTCCACTTGGCCCGGCGCGATGACCTGCGCCTTGATTACCCGGTTGGAATTGAGGTTTTTTACCCGGATCTGTTCTTTCAAACCGCCATTGGCCAGGGCTTCACCGGGCATGCGCACGGCGAGTGTACCGCTGCGGGCGATGATGACCACCTGATCGCCCTTGCGCACCACTTCTGCCTGTTCCAGATGCACCAGGGTAATCACCTGATCGGCTACCGTTGGTCGGGTTAATTTCTGCCCGATGGCTTCATCCACCGACGTCAGAAAACCCTGATTGACCTGGCTGATGTCGCGTTCACGCAAGGTCACGTCTTGCGGTTCGATAATCGCGGCGCGCTTGAGCGGTCGGGTGGTGGTGACAATCTCGCGAAACAGGCGGACTTGAGCGGGCACGAACACCGTCCACGGCGAGCTTCCTTCGCACCGGACCTTGACCGTAACGCGGCCCAGCGGACGTGCAGGACTCTCCAGTGACGCTGTCAATTCCTTGTCGCACATAGGCATGCGCATACGCGGGTCGAGCTGGTTGACCTCGATTTCGTAGCGGCCTTCCGTTTGACTGGTAGCCAGATAGTCTTCTACGGTGAACTCAAGAAAGCCCTGAGTGACGCCGATAAGCATGTCAGGCAAGGTAACCGTATCAGCACCGGCAGGGCTGCCAGCGAAAAACAAGCAGACGGCAGACGTCGCGCACAGCGCTTTGCGGGTGCGGGAGGTCAGGCGTCGAAAAAATGTCGTTTGATCGTTCATACGAGTTAAAAAGCAAGCGCCGTGCCGTTTAGCAATGAATGTGCGTCGCAACAACACTTGGCGTTGGTGTAGGAGTCTGGGCATGGCTGGTGTAATGGATTCGGTGAACCAGCGCACGCAACTGGTAGGGCAGAATCGCCTGGAGCTGTTGTTGTTCCGTCTCGACGGTCAGCAGCTCTACGGCATCAACGTGTTCAAGGTGCGGGAAGTGCTGCAATGCCCGTCGCTGACGTTGATGCCCAAGTCCAGTCCTGTCGTGTGCGGGGTGGCGAATATCCGGGGGGCGACCATTCCGATCCTTGATCTGGCAATGGCGACCGGTTCCGGGGCGTTGAAAGACAAGAACAGTCCGTTCGTGATCATCACGGAGTACAACACCAAGACCCAGGGTTTCCTGGTTCGCTCGGTGGAGCGCATCGTCAACATGAACTGGGAAGAGATCCATCCGCCGCCCAAGGGCACGGGGCGCGATCATTACCTGACCGCTGTGACTCGAGTCGACAATCAGTTAGTCGAAATCATCGATGTCGAGAAGGTACTGGCGGAAGTCGCGCCGACGCCGGAAGCGATTTCGGTCGGCGTGGTCGATGTCGAGACCCAGAGCAAGGCGTTGTCGCTGCGGGTGCTGACGGTCGATGACTCGTCGGTGGCGCGCAAGCAGGTCACGCGCTGCCTGCAGACGGTCGGGGTCGAAGTGGTGGCGCTGAACGATGGCAAGCAGGCGCTGGACTACCTGCGCAAGCTGGTCGATGAGGGCAAGAAGCCGGAAGAAGAGTTCCTGATGATGATTTCCGACATCGAGATGCCGGAGATGGACGGGTACACCCTGACGGCGGAGATCCGCAGCGATCCACGCATGCAAAAGCTTCATATCATCCTGCATACTTCGTTGTCGGGAGTATTCAATCAGGCGATGGTCAAGAAAGTCGGTGCCGATGACTTCCTGGCCAAATTCCGTCCTGATGACCTGGCATCCCGGGTAGTCGACCGGATCAAAGCAGCAGATATCAGCTAGGGGCCTTCTGCCCCTGGCGGTCAACACGATTTAAGAGGCGGCATCATTGTCTACGGGTAATTTGGATTTCGAACAGTTCCGGGTCTTCCTGGAAAAAGCCTGTGGCATTTTGCTCGGTGAAAACAAGCAGTACCTGGTCTCGAGCCGTCTCAACAAACTGATGGAGCAGCAAGGCATCAAGTCCCTGGGTGAGCTGGTACAGCGCATCCAGACCCAGCCGCGCAGCGGTTTGCGCGAGCAGGTGGTCGATGCCATGACGACCAACGAAACCTTGTGGTTTCGCGACACCTATCCGTTTGAAGTCTTGAAGAACAAGGTGCTGCCCGAGGCGATCAAGGCCAGCCCCAACCAGCGTTTGCGGATCTGGTCGGCGGCCTGCTCGTCGGGTCAGGAACCGTATTCGCTGTCGATGTCGATCGACGAGTTCGAGCGCAGCAACCTTGGTCAGTTGAAGATGGGCGTACAGATCGTTGCTACCGACCTGTCCGGCAGCATGCTGACCAACTGCAAGACCGGCGAGTACGACAGCCTGGCCATCGGCCGCGGTTTGTCCGCCGATCGCTTGCAACGCTACTTCGACCCGAAAGGGCCGGGGCGCTGGGTGATCAAGGCGCCGATCAAGAACCGGGTGGAATTCCGTTCGTTCAACCTGCTCGACAGCTACGCCAGTCTGGGCAAGTTCGACATCGTGTTCTGCCGCAACGTGCTGATCTACTTCTCCGCCGAGGTGAAGAAAGACATCCTGTTGCGCATTCACAGCACGCTGAAGCCGGGCGGCTATCTGTTCCTTGGCGCGTCCGAAGCGCTGAACGGTTTGCCGGATCATTACCAGATGGTTCAGTGCAGTCCGGGGATCATTTACCAGGCGAAGTGAAACAAAGCATCAGGCATACAAAATCGGGAGCCCCAAGGGCTCCCTTTTTTATGCCTGATGCTTTGTTCCATGCAGGAGTTGCCGAAGGCTGCGATCTTTTCATCCTGTTTTGAACGATCAAGATCAAAAAGATCGCAGCCTTCGGCAGCTCCTACAGGGAGAGGTGTTAACAGGACGAAGCGGCAGAAAAGCGGCAGGCAGCGGAAACCGGTTGCCGCTTTTCTGGCATTGCCGCTTTGCCGATTCCCCGCAAAGCCCCGGTTTACGCGGGTTTCTGTGTTTGGCACGGCGCTTGCTAAAGCTCAGGTACGAAAAACCGCTCACCCGAAGGTTCCCGACATGAGCATCAGCTTCGATAAAGCGCTCGGCATTCACGAAAAGGCATTGGGTTTCCGTGCCCAGCGCGCTGAAGTGCTGGCCAACAACATCGCCAACGCCGATACCCCGAACTACAAGGCTCGGGATCTGGACTTCTCCAAAGTGCTCGAAGCACAGAGCCAGAAAAACGCCAACGGCACCATCGCCCTGAACATGACCAACAGCCGTCACATCGAAGCTGAAGGCCTGGGCAATGGCGACGAGTCGCTGATGTATCGCACGCCGATGCAGCCTTCGATCGACCAGAACACCGTGGATGCTCAGCTGGAACAGTCCAACTACGCGGAAAACGCCGTGGGCTTCCAGGCCAGCTTCACCCTGCTCAACAGCAAATTCAAAGGGCTGGTATCGGCCCTGCGCGGAGAGTAATCCATGTCCCTGTCCAGCGTTTTCAACATTGCCGGCAGCGGCATGAGCGCACAAACCACGCGTCTGAACACCGTGGCGTCGAACATCGCCAACGCCGAAACCGTTTCGTCGAGCATCGACCAGACCTACCGCGCCCGTCACCCGGTGTTCGCCACCATGTTTCAGGGCGGCCAGAACAGCGGCAGCAACTCGCTGTTCCAGAGCCAGGATGCCGCAGGGCAGGGCGTGCAAGTGCTCGGCGTGGTCGAAGACCAGAGCAACCTCGAAGCACGCTACGAGCCGAACCATCCGGCCGCTGACGCCAAGGGCTACGTCTACTACCCGAACGTCAACGTGGTGGAAGAAATGGCTGACATGATTTCCGCGAGCCGGTCGTTCCAGACCAACGCCGAAATGATGAACACCGCCAAAACCATGATGCAGAAGGTACTGACCCTCGGTCAGTAATAAGGGGCGACGGCCATGAGTGTTTCCGATACCACCAGCAGCCTGAGCATGAATGACATCCTGTCGAACTCCTCGAAGAAAACGAGCAGTACGACCGGCGATGGCATTGCCTCGGCCACCAACAGCACCACCGGCGGCCAGGCCCTGGGCAAGGATGCGTTCCTGCAACTGCTGGTCACCCAGCTGAAAAACCAGAACCCGCTTGATCCGCAGGACAACAGCGCCTTCGTTGCGCAGCTGGCGCAGTTCAGCAGCCTTGAGGGCATCACCACCCTCAACAGCACCGTCAGTTCGCTGGCCGGCAACTACAACTCCTCGCAAGCCTTGCAGGCGTCGTCGCTGGTGGGCCGCAACGTGATCGTGCAGACCAACACCGTTCAATTGGACGACCCAAGCAAAGGCATGACCGGTTCGGTCAGCGTTCCGTCGTCGATTGCCGGCGGCACCGTCAGCATTACCGACAGCAGCGGCACGGTGGTTCGCACCCTCGATCTGGGCAGTCGCGCCGCAGGCAGCGCGAGCTTCACCTGGGACGGCAAGGACAAGGACGGCAACCTGGTGAAGACCGGTACCTACACCGTCAAGGCCAACGCCTCGATCAATGGCACCTCGACCGATATGGCGACCTACCTGCCAGCCACGGTCAACAGCGTGACCATCAGCCAGACCGGTGGCGAGCTGATGCTCAACCTGTCCGGCAAGGGCACCGTCGCCCTGTCCAAAGTACAAACCATTGGTATATAGAGCCGACCAACCGGCACAAAGGAGTGGAATATGTCTTTCAATATCGGCCTTAGCGGTCTCTATGCAGCCAACAAACAACTGGACGTGACCGGCAACAACATCGCCAACGTCGCGACTGCCGGTTTCAAATCGTCCCGTGCAGAATTCGAAGACGTCTACTCGGCCACTCGCCTGGGTAGCGGCAGCAAGGTCATCGGCAACGGTGTGCGCCTGGCCAACGTGTCCCAGCAGTTCACCCAGGGTGACATCAACAACACCGGTAACGTGCTGGACATGGGCATTAACGGTTCCGGCTTCTTCACCATGAGCAACAACGGCTCGATTTCCTATACCCGTGCCGGTACGTTCAAAGTCGACAACGCCGGTTACATCACCAACACCGATTACACCTCGCGTCTGCAAGGTTACGGTGTGGATGCCAACGGCAAGATCATCAACGGTGTGTTGACCGACCTGAAAATCGATACTTCCAACCTGGCGCCGAAGTCCACCTCGCTGGTGACCTCGACCATCAACCTGAATTCGTCGGCACCGGTGATCGACGACACAGTGGCGGCCGGCAAGTTCGATCCGTCAAAACTTGAGACTTACACCAAGCAGTTCAGTACGCCGATCTATGATTCCCAGGGCAACTCGCACGTCATGGATCAGTACGTGGTGAAGACTGGCCAGAACACCTGGAAGGTCTACACCCTGGTAGACGGTCGTAACCCGGACGCTACTGGCAGCGATCCGAAGGTCACCGCGCCGACACCTTCTACCATGACGTTTGACTCCGCTGGCAAGCTGACCCAGGTCAGCACTCTGCCAGGTCCTGTGATCAGCAGTGACCTGAAGCTCACTGGCTGGGTGCCGGGTACTGTGGTTAACGGGACGTTCACGCCTAACGGCGCTTCGGCGAACCCGGCCGGTATCACCATTTCGATGGCGCAGACCACCCAGTACAACGCAGATACCGCTCGTTCGATCCCGACTCAGGATGGTTACGCCACTGGCCAGATCACCAACCTGACCATCGACGGCACCGGTACGCTGTTCGCCAACTTCAGCAACAACCAGAGCAAGGCCATCGGCCAGGTTGCGCTGGCCAGCTTCACCAACGAGCAAGGCCTGCAGCCTGTCGGCGGCACAAGTTGGAAAGAGACGTTCGCCTCGGGTATCCCGGGTTACGACGCGCCGAAAACCGGTACTTTGGGTGAGGTGGTGTCCAACTCGCTGGAAGAGTCCAACGTTAACCTGACCAACGAGCTGGTGGATCTGATCAAGGGCCAGAGCAACTATCAGGCGAACGCCAAGACTATCTCCACCCAGAGCACCATCATGCAGACCATCATTCAGATGACCTGATTGCGGTTTCTGATTGTGCAAGGGAGCCCCTCTTTTTGAGGGGCTTTTTTGTGGGCTATTGTTTTGTGGGCTTATCCGTTGCTGCGGTAACGGCTACTTAGGGTTTCGCCCTTACGGCGAGTCACTTTTGCAGACGCCCAAAAGTAACCAAAACGCTTGGTCCCAACGTTCGGCCCTCGCCGTGGCTCGGGTTCCTTCGCTACGGTATTCATCCGGGGGGCATCGCCTACGGTTTGCTTCGCTGCACCTCCTCTCGATGTGTTTGGCTTCGCCAAACGGTCGCTACGCTCCCACCCCCGGATGAATCCCTCCACTCAGCCTGCCGACGGGCCCTCAGATCAAAAGCGGTACTCGAGCTAACGCTCATCGTGTTGGATGGCGGAAAAGCGAGCGCTTGGCTGTGGGAGTCAGCCTGCTGGCGATGGCGGCCTGACAGCCGACCAATCTCTGACTGAACGCACCCAGGCTCATGTAGGAGCTGCCGAAGGCTGCGATCTTTTGATCTTTGGCAGAGCACTAAAGATCAAAAGATCGCAGCCTCGTTGCACTCGACAGCTCCTACAGGTAAATGGCAGACAAAAGAAAACCCCCGACAAACCAGAAGTCTGTCGGGGGTTTTCTTTTGCCTGGAGGTATCAGGCGTCTCGCGACGCCTGACCCGGCTCAGCTTATTGGCAAGCTTCGCAATCCGGCTCGTCGATCGCGCAAGCCTTTGGCACTGGCGCCGGACCGGCCGGAGCGGCCAGAACCGAATCGTCGCCGTGGTTGCCGCCGCTGGAAACAGCGTTCAGCTTGCCGGTGTTGATGGTCGACTTCTCGGTGCTGGTCGCGGCCAGGGCACGGAGGTAGTAGGTGGTTTTCAGACCACGGTACCAGGCCATACGGTAGGTCACGTCGAGCTTCTTGCCCGAGGCGCCGGCGATGTACAGGTTCAGCGACTGGGCCTGGTCGATCCACTTCTGACGACGGCTGGCGGCGTCAACGATCCACTTGGTGTCCACTTCGAACGCGGTCGCGTAGAGCTCTTTGAGTTCCTGCGGGATGCGCTCGATCTGCTGAACCGAACCGTCGTAGTACTTCAGGTCGTTGATCATGACCGAGTCCCACAGACCGCGAGCCTTGAGGTCGCGAACCAGGTACGGGTTGATCACGGTGAATTCGCCCGACAGGTTCGATTTCACATACAGGTTCTGGTAGGTCGGTTCGATCGACTGCGAGACGCCGGTGATGTTGGCGATGGTTGCGGTCGGTGCGATGGCCATGATGTTGGAGTTACGAATGCCTTTCTGTACACGGGCGCGAACCGGTGCCCAGTCCAGGGTTTCGTTCAGGTCAACGTCGATGTACTTCTGGCCGCGCTGTTCGATCAGGATCTGTTGCGAATCCAGCGGCAGGATGCCTTTGGACCACAGCGAACCGTTGAAGGTCTCGTACGCGCCGCGCTCGTCGGCCAGGTCGCAGGACGCCTGGATCGCGTAGTAGCTGACCGCTTCCATCGACTTGTCGGCGAACTCGACGGCAGCGTCGGAACCGTAAGGGATGTGCTGCAGGTACAGCGCGTCCTGGAAGCCCATGATGCCCAGACCGACCGGACGGTGGCGGAAGTTGGAGTTCTTCGCTTGCGGCACCGAGTAGTAGTTGATGTCGATCACGTTGTCGAGCATGCGCACGGCGGTGTTCACGGTGCGTTGCAGCTTGGCGGTGTCCAGCTTGCCGTCGACGATGTGGTTCGGCAGGTTGATCGAGCCCAGGTTGCAAACGGCGATCTCGTCCTTGTTGGTGTTCAAGGTGATCTCGGTGCACAGGTTCGAGCTGTGAACCACGCCGACGTGCTGCTGCGGGCTACGCAGGTTGCACGGGTCTTTGAAAGTCAGCCACGGGTGGCCGGTTTCGAACAGCATGGAGAGCATTTTGCGCCACAGGTCTTTGGCCTGGATGGTCTTGAACAGCTTGACCTTGCCCGGGTACTCGGTCAGGGCTTCGTAGTACTCGTAGCGCTCTTCGAAGGCTTTACCGGTCAGGTCGTGCAGATCCGGTACTTCGGAAGGCGAGAACAGGGTCCACTTGCCGTCATCGAAGACGCGCTTCATGAACAGGTCAGGGATCCAGTTGGCGGTGTTCATGTCGTGGGTACGACGACGATCATCACCGGTGTTCTTGCGCAGTTCGATGAACTCTTCGATGTCCATGTGCCAGGTTTCCAGGTAGGCACACACAGCGCCTTTGCGCTTGCCACCCTGGTTAACGGCTACGGCGGTGTCGTTCACTACTTTGAGGAACGGAACCACGCCTTGCGACTTGCCGTTGGTGCCCTTGATGTACGAACCCAGTGCACGCACCGGCGTCCAGTCGTTGCCCAGGCCGCCAGCGAATTTGGACAACATGGCGTTGTCGTGGATCGCGTGGTAGATGCCCGACAGGTCGTCCGGAACGGTGGTCAGGTAGCAGCTCGACAGCTGTGGACGCAGGGTACCGGCGTTGAACAGTGTTGGGGTCGAAGCCATGTAGTCAAAGGACGACAGCAGGTTGTAGAACTCGATCGCGCGGTCTTCTTTCTGCTTCTCTTCGATCGCCAGGCCCATGGCCACGCGCATGAAGAAGATCTGCGGCAGTTCGAAACGCACGCCATCCTTGTGGATGAAGTAACGGTCGTACAGGGTCTGCAGGCCCAGGTAGGTGAATTGCTGGTCGCGCTCGTGGTTGATCGCCTTGCCCAGTTTTTCCAGGTCGAAGGAGGCCAGCACAGGGTTCAGCAGTTCGAACTCGATACCTTTGGCGATGTAAGCCGGCAGTGCCTTGGCGTACAGGTCGGCCATTTCGTGGTGAGTGGCGCTCTCGGCCACGCCGAGGAAGCCCAGGCCTTCGGCACGCAGGGTGTCCATCAGCAGGCGGGCGGTGACGAACGAGTAGTTCGGCTCACGTTCAACCAGGGTACGCGCGGTCATCACCAACGCGGTGTTGACGTCGTTCAGGGCCACGCCGTCGTACAGGTTTTTCAGGGTTTCGCGCTGGATCAGGTCGCCATCGACTTCAGCCAGGCCTTCGCAGGCTTCGGTGACGATGGTGTTCAGGCGGCCCATGTCCAGCGGCGCGAGGCTGCCGTCGGCGCGGGTGATGCGGATCGACGGGTGCGCGTCGACGGCGGCTTCGACCGGGGTATGGGCTGCGCGTTCTTTCGAACGGGCGTCACGGTAGATCACGTAGTCGCGAGCGACTTTCTGCTCGCCGGCACGCATCAGGGCCAGTTCGACCTGGTCCTGGATTTCTTCGATGTGGATGGTGCCGCCCGACGGCATGCGACGCTTGAAGGTCGCGGTGACTTGTTCGGTCAGGCGGGCAACGGTGTCGTGGATTCGCGACGAAGCGGCAGCGGTGCCGCCCTCAACTGCGAGAAACGCTTTGGTGATAGCGACGGTGATCTTGTCATCGGTGTAAGGAACGACAGTGCCATTACGCTTGATCACGCGCAGTTGACCAGGCGCGGTGGCGGCCAGATCCGAATTCGAATCGGCGGCCTGCGGCAAGGTGCCCTGCGGGTTCTCGCGAGTTGTGTCGGTTTGCATGGGGGGTGATCTCCACATTCTCTATGTTTGTTTGGGCACCATCATGGTGCTCACCGTTCTGGTCCGAAGCACTACAACCGACGGGCGTCGGGCATAACAACTTCGGATCAGTAGGAAAAAGGCTAATGACGCCGCATCCTTGCCGAAGTTTTTGGCTGCGAGCCAGGGCTCGAGCCGGATTCCTTCCCGGATGACAGTAATGACTGCAACACCCGTACCGTTCCGGTCGTTTCCGACCTGAAAAACGGCGCCATCCGCAAGTGCGGTTTGGGCTTTGAAAAACTTGCTTGGTTCAACCGGAAACTGGCAATAAAGCGCTTGAGTTTCAGGCCCGAAATGTGGTTGGTCGCCTGAGCGGAAAACCCTATATGTAGGGTCTCTCCTCGCGCCGTGCTACAAGATAATGCGTTTCGAGAGGGCTTGCAACGTGCTAGCTGTGGATAAACCTGTGCGTAAATTGTGTAAGAAACCAGGAATTCCCGTGTAGGCCGCGAACCTGCTGAGCCAGACCGTTTGTCACTGTTTTTCACGCGGGAAAAACGCTTCAGCGGATTTTTAAGGGCGCGAACCCTATCACAAAAAACCGCCTTGTCCGAACGCATTTGCCGACTTGTGTTCTGCCGGTACGCCGTTTATACAATCGGGCGGGGTTTACCCATTCTTATGCTCCCAAAAGATGACAAAAAGACGGGAGCGTCGGAATCTGCGGACAACCGCACGCCTGTGTAGGAGCAGCCGCAGGGGGCAGTGTGTTTCTGCCTTATTAATAACAATAGAAAGCAGAGGTCACCGGTGGAGCAAGAAGCCTGGCAGGTATTGATAGTCGAGGACGACCAGCGACTGGCCGAACTCACCCGCGAATACCTGCAAGCCAATGGATTGCGCGTGGAGATCGAAGGCAACGGTGCGCTGGCGGCGGCGCGGATCATCAAGGAACAGCCGGACCTGGTGATCCTCGACCTGATGCTGCCCGGTGAAGACGGCCTGAGCATTTGCCGCAAGGTCCGCGACCGTTACGACGGGCCGATCCTGATGCTCACCGCGCGCACCGACGATGCCGACCAGATCCAGGGCCTCGACCTCGGTGCTGACGATTACGTGTGCAAACCGGTGCGCCCACGGCTGTTGCTGGCACGGATTCAGGCTTTGCTGCGGCGCAGTGACAGCGCCGAGCCGGTCGCGGAAAAAAGCCGCCGCCTGCAATTCGGCCCGCTGGTGGTGGACAACGCCTTGCGCGAAGCCTGGCTCAGTGACAGCGGCATCGAACTGACCAGCGCCGAATTCGACCTGCTCTGGCTGCTGGTGTCGAATGCCGGACGAATCCTCTCTCGCGAAGAGATTTTCACTGCGCTGCGTGGCATCGGCTATGACGGTCAGGACCGCTCGATCGATGTGCGCATTTCGCGCATCCGCCCGAAAATCGGCGATGACCCCGATCATCCGCGCCTGATCAAGACCATCCGCAGCAAAGGCTATCTGTTCGTTCCGGAAGCCTGCGTGGATCTGGCGCTGTGAACTCGATCTTCCTGCGCATCTATGGCGGCATGTGCGCGGCGCTGATTCTGGTGGCGGTGCTTGGGGTGCTGGCATTGCACCTGCTCAATCAGGTGCGCAGCGAGCAATACCGCGAGCGCCTGGCCCATGGCACGTTCTCGCTGATGGCCGACAACCTGCAGCCGATGAACGCAACCGAGCGCCACCGGGCATTGTTGGTCTGGGAGCGCCTGCTGGGGATTCCGCTGGCGCTGAAGACGTTTTCCGAGACCGATCTGGACCTCTCTCAGCGCGCCCGGGTGCAGCGCGGTCAGGCACTTGTGGAGCAGACCGGTCCGCATGCGGCGCGGGTCTATCGGCTGGTCAGCGACAAGGAACAGTTGCTGCTGACCGGCGATGTCCAGCAGATCAGCGAACAACTGGCCCGTGCGACTATTTACCTGCTGGCCGATGAACTGGTGCGGGTGCCGGTTGGCGAACAGCCCAAGCGGCTGGCGCAGTTAAAGGAGGAGAAAGGTTTCGGTTTTGATTTGCGCCTGGTCACGGTCAACGAGGCCGACATGGACGAAGACCAGAGCCGCCGTGTGTCCGAGGGCGATACGGTGATGGCGCTGGGCAAGGGCGGCGACTCGATCCGGGTGTTTGCCGGCATGGTCGGCACGCCGTGGGTGCTGGAGATCGGCCCTCTGTATCAGATGAATCCGTATCCGCCGCAATGGCTGGTGCTGATTGCGGCCCTCGGCCTGAGCCTGATCGGGCTGATCGTTTATCTGTTGGTGCGCCAGCTCGAACGACGTCTGCGCGGTCTCGAAGCCGCAGCCACGCGCATCGCCAAGGGCAGTCTGGAAACCCGAGTGCCGGCTCGTGGCGCTGACTCGGTGGGGCGGCTGGCGGCAGCGTTCAATGGCATGGCCGAGCACTTGCAGCAGTTGCTGGCGATCCAGCGCGAACTGGTGCGCGCAGTGTCCCATGAGTTGCGTACTCCCGTGGCGCGTCTGCGGTTCGGGCTGGAGATGATCGGCTCGGCCACCACCCCGCAGGCGCTGGAAAAGTACCGCGAGGGCATGGATCACGACATCGAGGATCTCGATAAGCTGGTGGACGAAATGCTCACCTACGCGCGGCTGGAGCAGGGGTCACCCGCGCTGACCTTTCAACGCATCGACCTCGATGCGCTGGTCAATCAAGTCATCGAAGAACTGGCGCCGTTACGTGCCGAGGTCACTGTACAACGCGGGTTGTGCCTGTCCGCTGCCGATAATGACGGCGCCTGGGTCGAGGCCGAGCCGCGCTTCCTGCACCGCGCGTTGCAGAACCTGGTGAGCAACGCGATGCGCCATGCGCACTCGAGCGTCACGGTGAGTTATCAGGTTGGGCAACTGCGCTGCCGGGTGGATGTCGAGGATGACGGGCCGGGTGTGCCGGAGTCAGCGTGGGAGCGCATCTTCACGCCGTTCCTGCGTCTGGATGACAGCCGCACACGGGCGTCGGGCGGGCATGGGCTGGGTCTGTCGATTGTGCGGCGGATCATTCACTGGCATGACGGGCGGGCGCTGATCAACAAGAGCAAGAGTCTGGGTGGGGCCTGTTTCAGTCTGAGCTGGCCGAGGAATCAGGAACGCCGCTGAGTTTTGTGCTGGTTTTGCCGGCCCCCATCGCTGGCAAGCCAGCTCCCACATTGTCCGGGGGCAGCACACGTTTTGGATACACCCCTGAAACCTGTGGGAGCTGGCTTGCCAGCGATGGGCCCCTCACCGGCGCTGAAAAATCTTCAGGCAGGAATGCTGACCAGACTCAACAACTGCCCATCCTGCACCCCGAACTGCGCGTCCAGCTCGGTGCCATGACGCCATTCACCTGAAAGATCGGTCAGCAAGCGCAAGCGAACCTGACCCTGCTCCGTCCACTCCAGCACCTCGGCGTGCTCGAAATAAAAGCGCTTCTGCACAATCGGGTACAGCGCCTTGAACAGGCTCTCTTTCACCGAAAACGTCAGGGTCACCCACAACCCCAGTTGCTCTCGCGAGCCGGCGGCCATGCGCTGCAATTCCGCTGGCGTGAGGATCTCCCCGGCCAGGCGTTCGGCACGCTCGGTCTCGAGCAGGTTTTCCAGGTCCATGCCCAAGCCGCGCCAGTGTCGCTTGTTGGCGACAATCGCCGCCGCGCGTCCGGTGCTGTGGGTGATCGAGCCGCAGATGTGCGCCGGCCACACCGGCGCCCGGTCTTCGCCAATCGCCGGAATCACATTTGAGCCTTCCAGTTGCTGCAGCGCAGCCCGGGCACAAATCCGCCCGGCGAGAAACTCGGCCTGCCGTTTGGCCACCGAGCGCTGAATGCTCGGCGGCGGCTCGATGGCGCTGCGCTGGAAGTCATCGCCGAGCAGTTGCTTCGGATCGAAACGGGTGCTGAGCAGGACGGTGTCAGGCAACACGTTGGGCAACGGCCAATGGGCGTCGAGCGGGGTGCAGCAGGCGGGGAGGGGCGGGCTGGAATTCATGGCGGGCATTTTGCCGGTTGGCGCGGATGCTGGGTAGAGCCAAAACCTGTATCAGGCGTCGCTGACCCTGTAGGAGCTGCCGAAGGCTGCGATCTTTTGTTCTTGATCTTAAGAAGCAAGATCAAAAGATCGCAGCCTTCGGCAGCTCCTACAGGGGGCGAAGTGGGTCAGCTGAAGATTTTCTGGAAGAACGCCTTCATGTCCGCCCAGGATTTTTCATCGGCCGCTTTGTTGTAGCCGATATCCGGGCCACCGTGATCGCCGTGGCTCAAGCGATCGGCATCCGGATTGGTGAAACCGTGCTTGGCGCCGTCGAGGCTGACGAATCTGTAGTCGGCGCCGGCCTTGTCCATTTCAGATTTGAACGCAGTGACGTTGTCGGCAGTGACCATGCTGTCCAGCGCGCCGTGTTCGACCAGAACCTTCGCCTTCACACTGCCGGGCGTCGCCGGGGTGGTGGTCGCCAGCGCACCGTGGAAACTCACCACGCCCGCCAGCGGCTCGCCCTGACGCGCCGCATTGAGCACCACGCCACCGCCGAAGCAGTAGCCGATGGCGGCGATTTTATTGACGTCGGTCTGCGGCTGCTTTTTCAGCAGATTCAACCCGGCCTCGAAGCGCTTGCTGGAGGCAGCGGCATCCTGGGTCGCGGCCTGCATGAACGCCATCGCATCTTTCGGGTGCTCGGTGTTCTTGCCCTCGCCATACATGTCGATCGCCAGCGCGCTGTAGCCCAGTTCGGCGAGATCGCGGGCGCGGCGTTTGGCGTAGTCGTTCAAGCCCCACCATTCATGCACCACGACGACTCCCGGGCGTTTGCCCTTGATCGCGTCGTCGTAGGCGTAGTAGCCGATCAGCCTGGTGCCGTCGGCACTCTGGTAGGGAATCTCCTGAGTCTTGATCGCGGCGTTGGCCAGACTGCTGGCGGCGAGCAAGGCGAGGGCGAGGAACAGGCGCATGGTCGGTCTCCTTATCGAAAGTGGTCAGGACAGCCTAGTCGATTTGATTCAGCGCAGGTTCAGAGAGTGTTCAGGGCAGGTACAGGGGCAGGTCAGTAACCTTGCGCCATACCCAAACAGCACTGTGATAGAGGAAACGCGATGAATCGTCTGAACAAACTGCTGCTGGCTTTTACCTTGTTGGGCTCCAGCCTTGCGGCACATGCCGATGACACCAGCAACTTCGCCGGCCTGACCTTTGGCCAGACCAGTGACAAGGTCAAAAAGTCCCACGCGCTGAACGACAACCTTGGCCACCCGGACGCCAGCGGTGCAATCGACGGCAACAACACCTACGGCGTGCGCCTCGGTCAGCAAAACTCGCAAGGTCGCTACTACGCCACCTACGACAACGTGTCCGGTTCGCACAATGGCATTAAACTGCGCCAGGAAAATCTGCTGGGCAGTTACGATCTGTTCTATCCAGTGGGCGGCAGCACCAAGCTGTTCGGCGGCGCCACGGCCGGTTTGACCAAGCTGACCCAGGATTCGCCAGGCTACAGCCGTGACAGCGATATCGGGTACGCCGTCGGTGGCCAGTTCGGTGTGCTGCAACAGGTGGCGCAGAATGTGTCGGTCGAACTTGGCTACCGTTACCTGATGAGCAACGCCAGCACTGAAATGAAAGAGAGCGGTGGCAGCAAGCAAGGCTCGCTGGACTTGACCAGCAGCGCCCAGACTTACCTGTCGGCGAACTACGCTTTCTAAAGCGCGGTTCGCTCTAGACCCTGTGGGAGCGAGCTTGCTCGCGAAAGCGGTCTATCAGTCGACAACACTGTTGGCTGATACATCGCCTTCGCGAGCAAGCCCGCTCCCACACATGCGTTGTTGGAGTTTTTGATTTACCCGGGAGAGCGTTATGAAGCTGTTGGTCGTCGAAGATGAAGCGCTGTTGCGCCATCACCTGCAAACCCGCCTGACGGAGAGTGGCCACGTGGTCGAGTCCGTGGCCAATGCCGAAGAGGCGCTGTACCAGACCGGACAGTTCAACTTCGATCTGGCGGTGATCGACCTCGGTCTGCCCGGCATGGGCGGTCTGGACCTGATTCGCCAGTTGCGTTCGAGCGGCAAGACCTTTCCGATCCTGATTCTCACTGCCCGTGGCAATTGGCAGGACAAGGTCGAGGGCCTCGCCGCCGGTGCCGACGACTACGTGGTCAAGCCGTTCCAGTTCGAAGAACTCGATGCGCGCCTCAACGCCTTGCTGCGCCGTTCCAGCGGTTTCACCCAGTCGACCATCGTTGCCGGGCCGCTGTTGCTTGATCTCAATCGCAAGCAGGCGTCACTGGATGAAGAGCCGCTGGCGCTGACCGCCTACGAATACCGCATCCTCGAATACCTGATGCGCCACCACCAGCAAGTGGTGCCCAAGGATCGCCTGATGGAACAGCTCTATCCGGACGACGACGAGCGTGATCCGAACGTGATCGAAGTGCTGGTCGGCCGCTTGCGCCGCAAGCTTGAAGGCCCGGGCGGGTTCAAGCCGATCGATACCGTGCGTGGTCTCGGCTACCTGTTCAATGAGCGCTGCACTTGATTCGTTCTCTTCGCGTTCGCTTGATGCTCGCCGCCACCACGTTGGCGGTGTTGTTCATGCTCGGCTTGCTGCCGGCCATGCAAGGCGCGTTCAGCCTGGCACTGCAGGACTCGATCGAGCAGCGCCTGGCGTCGGACGTCACCACGCTGATCTCGGCGGCACGCGTCGACAGTGGTCATCTGGTGATGCCGGCGCAACTGCCGGATGAGCGCTTCAATCTCACCGACAACCGCCTGCTCGGCTACATCTACGACCGCGAAGGCAAACTGGTCTGGCGCTCGAAAGGTACGCAGGAAGAGCAGATCAACTACAAGCCGCGTTACGACGGCATGGGTAACGAGTTCGCGCGGATCCGCGAGAGCAACGGCCAGGAGTTTTTCGTCTACGACGTCGAAGTCAAACTGCTCGGCGGCAAGAGCGCGGCTTTCAGTATCGTTGCGCTGCAACCGGTGCGCGAATATGAAAACACCCTTGAAGGCCTGCGCGAGAACCTCTATCTGGGCTTCGGCGCTGCCTTGTTGGTGCTGCTGGCGCTGTTGTGGATCGGCCTGACCTGGGGCCTCAAGGCGCTGCGTCGGCTGAGTCAGGAACTCGACGAAATCGAAAGCGGCACCCGCGAAAGCCTCACCGAACAGCACCCGCGCGAACTGCTGCGCCTGACCGGCTCGCTCAACCGTTTGCTGCACAGTGAACGCCAGCAACGCAGCCGTTACCGCGACTCTCTCGATGACCTGGCGCACAGCCTGAAAACCCCGTTGGCGGTGTTGCAAGGGGTCAGTGAAGACATGGCCCAACGCCCGGAAGATCGCGATCAAGCCTGGGTGCTGCAAACCCAGATCGAACGCATGAGCCAGCAAATCAGCTATCAACTGCAACGGGCCAGCCTGCGCAAAAGCGGTCTGGTGCGCCATCAGGTGCGGCTGCGGCCGGTGCTCCAGAGCCTGTGCGATACGCTGGACAAGGTTTACCGCGACAAACATGTTCGAGTGGCGTTTGACCTGCCGGAGCAATGTTATGTGCCGATCGAACAGGGCGCGTTGCTGGAGATGATGGGCAACCTGCTGGAAAACGCCTATCGCCTGTGCCTGAGCGAAGTGCGCATCAGCGTGCGCGAGAGCCTGACCGGTATCGAGTTGTGCATCGAAGACGACGGCCCCGGCGTGCCGCCGAATCAGCGCGCGCGAATCCTTGAGCGCGGCGAACGACTGGATCGTCAGCATCCGGGGCAGGGCATCGGGCTGGCGGTGGTCAAGGACATCATCGAAAGCTACAACGCCAAGCTGATGCTCGGGGATTCGCCGATGGGCGGGGCGGCATTCAGGATTCAGTTTCCTGCGGTTTAGGTGTTGGTCTTTCGGGCGCCATCGCTGGCAAGCCAGCTCCCACAGTGTCCGAGTCGTATACAAATTCCTTGAACGACATCAACACCTGTGGGAGCTGGCTTGCCAGCGATGAGGCCAGTCAAGGCGCCACAGACGGCGAGCAGATCACTGCTCCTGCGCCCGATAAGCCCCCGGTGTCAGCCCCGTCCATTTCTTGAACGCCCGGTGAAACGCCGACGGTTCGGAAAACCCCAGTTGCTCGGCAATCTGTTGCAACGACAGATCCGCCCGTCCCAGATGATAAATCGCGATGTCGCGGCGCAACTGATCCTTCAATTCCTGAAAACTGGTGCCTTCCTCACGCAAATGCCGACGCAGGGTCTGCGGGCTGATGTGCAACTGCGCAGCCACCGCTTCCAGGTCCGGCCAGTGCGCGCTGTCGCGGCTGAGCAAACGGCGCAGGCGGCTGCTGAGGCTGTCGCCGTCGTCCGGGCGCGACAACAGGTCGGCGGGGGAGCGTTCAAGGAAATGCTTCAAGGTGCGTTCGTCCTGCAACAGCGGCATGTGCAGGTAGCGGCTGTGAAACAGCAGGCTGCTCTGCTCGGCGCAAAACACCAACGGACAGGGGAACAGCAGGTCGTACTCGGCACCGTGCGCCGGTTTCGGGTAACTGAAGGTGGCCTGCTCCAGACGAATCCGCTGGCCGATCAGCCAACTGCCGAGGCGATGCCAGATCACCAGCAGGCTCTCGCTGAGAAAGTGATCCGGGTCCCATAACTGCGCATCATCGAGGCTCAGGCGCACCCATTCGTCTTCGCGGCTCAGGCTCAGGCGCGGGGCCGCGGGGAATAGGCTATAAAACAATAAACCGCGTTGCAGTGCCTTCTCCAGATTGCGGCAGTGGATCAGCGCGTGGCACATCATCGCGAAGCTGCCGGGTTTGCTTGGCGCGTTGCCAAAGCCCAGGTATTCGTCATCCAGCGCCAGCCACAGGCTCTGGATCAGTTGGGTGAATTGCTCCGGGGCGATGCGCGCCCGTGGCTCGTCGAGCAACTCGGGGCTGATGCCCAGTTGCTGCAGCAGCGGCGCATAGTCGAATCCCGAACGGCGTGCGCCACCGAGGGCGGCGCGGGCGAAATGACTGGCGATGGTACGTTCGCGCATAAGCGGCTGATCCTTCCTCAGGCGCCGGATGGTAGCCGGGGCAAGCGCAGGGCAACAAGGCGGATTTCCGCCAAATTGTAGGACGGGATTCGCTGACTTGGCGGAAATCCGCCACGCCTGCGTCACCGGGCAGTGACAAAAAATACCCTGCATACCCTGATATCAAAAGGCTTGCAGCGATTCGCACCAAAGTGGCACGGCGTTTGCGATAAGAGCGACAGAAGTGTGCGTCTTTCCGCTGGAATAGCGCTGCTCGACACAACAAATCCCTCCAGTGCAGGAGGGTTCGCAATTCAGGTTCTGCGCTCAACAGATGGATGTTGCCCGCGGGACGCTTGAGGACACTTGCAATGACGACTCGTCAGCCACTGTACAAATCCCTGTATTTCCAGGTGATCGTCGCGATCATCATCGGTATTGCCCTTGGTCACTACTACCCGCAGTTCGGTGTGGCGGTTAAGCCGCTGGGCGACGGGTTCATCAAGCTGATCAAAATGATCATCGCCCCGATCATCTTCTGCACCGTGGTCAGCGGCATTGCTGGCATGCAAAGCATGAAATCGGTCGGCAAGACCGGCGGTTACGCACTCCTGTACTTCGAAATCGTTTCGACCATCGCCCTGCTGGTCGGTCTGATCGTGGTCAACATCGTGCAGCCGGGCAACGGCATGCACATTGACGTCAGCACCCTGGACGCCTCGAAAGTCGCCACTTATGTGCAGCAAGGCGCAGACCAGAGCGTTGTCGGCTTCCTGCTCAACGTGATCCCGACCACCATCGTCGGCGCGTTCGCCACCGGTGACATCCTGCAAGTGCTGATGTTCTCGGTGATCTTCGGTTTTGCCCTGCACCGCCTGGGTGACTACGGCCGTCCGATCCTCGACTTCATCGATCGCTTCGCTCACGTGATGTTCAACATCATCAACATGATCATGAAGCTCGCGCCAATCGGTGCCTTCGGTGCGATGGCGTTCACCATCGGTGCCTACGGTGTCGGCTCGCTGGTGCAGCTGGGTCAACTGATGGCCTGCTTCTACATCACCTGCCTGGCGTTCATCCTGATCGTGCTGGGCGCCATCGCCCGTATGCACGGCTTCAGCGTGCTGAAGATGATCCGTTACATCCGTGAAGAGCTGCTGATCGTACTGGGCACTTCCTCGTCGGAATCGGTACTGCCACGCATGCTGATCAAGATGGAACGTCTGGGCGCGAAGAAATCCGTCGTGGGTCTGGTGATCCCGACCGGTTACTCGTTCAACCTCGACGGTACCGCGATCTACCTGACCATGGCCGCCGTGTTCATTGCTCAGGCCACCGACACGCACATGGACATCACGCACCAGATCACCCTGCTGGTGGTATTGCTGCTGTCGTCCAAAGGCGCCGCCGGTGTGACCGGTTCGGGCTTCATCGTGCTGGCCGCCACCCTGTCGGCGGTCGGTCACCTGCCGGTTGCCGGTCTGGCGCTGATCCTCGGTATCGACCGCTTCATGTCCGAAGCCCGCGCCCTGACCAACCTGGTCGGCAACGCCGTGGCGACCATCGTGGTTGCCAAGTGGGTGAAAGAGCTGGACACCGACGTGCTGCAAGCCGAGCTGGCTTCGGGTGGTCGCGGTATTGCTGACACCCGTCCGGAAGACGACCTGGGTGTGGCTGAAGGTGCTACCCCGAGCAACGTCAAGTAATCTGAATTGGCTCCAGTGTAATGCTGGAGCCTGATAACCCTTGTGGTGAGGGGATTTATCCCCGATGGGTCGCGAGGCGGCCCCTTCTTAGATAGAAGGGGACTGCTGCGCAGTCCATCGGGGATAAATCCCCTCGCTACAGGGGTTTTTTATTGCCTGCGATTTGAGCATTACGGTCACTGCCGCTGATGCATCCGGTGATTGCCGTGCGCGGCATCGCTGCCTAGTCTGAGTGCATCGCCCAAGGAGTTCGCCCATGTCCGCACCGCTGGCCTCACTGAAGATCCTGGATTTCTCGACCCTGCTACCGGGGCCATTCGCCTCGCTGTTGCTGGCCGACATGGGCGCCGAAGTGCTGCGCATCGAGTCGCCCACGCGCATGGACCTGTTGCGGGTGCTGCCGCCGCACGATCAAGGGGGGTCCGCCAGCCACGCTTACCTCAATCGCAACAAGCGCAGTCTGGCGCTGGATCTCAAGCAGCCCGAGGCACTGGAAGTGGTCAAGCAGCTGCTGACCGATTACGACATTGTCCTGGAGCAGTTCCGTCCCGGGGTGATGGAGCGTCTGGGCCTGGGTTACGAGGCGCTGAAGGCGATCAACCCGAAGCTGATTTACGTGTCGATCACCGGCTATGGCCAGACCGGCCCGTACAAGGATCGCGCCGGGCATGACATCAATTATCTGGCGCTGGCCGGGCTCTCCAGCTACACCGGACGCACCGACAGCGGGCCGTTGCCGTTGGGCATGCAGGTGGCGGATATCGCGGGCGGTTCGCTGCATGGGGTGATCGGCCTGCTGGCGGCGGTCATCGCCCGGCAGCAGAGCGGGCAGGGCACGCATCTGGACGTGAGCATGACCGATTGCGCCTTCAGCCTGAACGCCATGGCCGGTGCCGGGTATCTGGCCTGTGGCGAGGAACCGCACTGGGAAGACCAGATGCTCAATGGCGGCAGCTTCTATGACTATTACCGCTCGCGCGACGGGCGCTGGCTGTCGGTGGGCAGTCTGGAACCGGGGTTCATGCAGCAACTGTGCGCGGCGTTGGGCCGGCCGGAGCTGGCGGCGCAGGGCTTGTCGCCGAAACCCGAACAGCAACGGTTATTGAAGGATGCGCTGAAAGTCGAGTTCGAGAGGCACGACTTTGCCGAGCTGTGCGAATTGTTCGCCGGAGTCGATGCCTGTGTCGAACCGGTCTTGAACCTGAGCGAGGCGGTGCAGCATCCGCAATTGCAGGCACGGGAGCTGGTGACCCAGGTGCCGCGTGGCGACGGTACGAAACAGGCGCAGATGGCCTGTCCGCTGAAATTTTCCGAGCCACTGCCGGCGCCGCGGCATGTTGGCGCGAAGTTGGGACAGCACACGGAGCAGGTGCTGGGGGAGTTGGGGTTTGATGCTGAGCGGATTGCTCAATTGCGGGCAGCCAAGGTGATTCTCTAGCGTCTGTACCGGCCTCTTCGCGAGCAGGCTCGCTCCCACATTTCCTTGTGGGAGCGAGCCTGCTCGCGAAGGGCCAGTCGGGGCAATACAAAAACCGCCTATTCCACCCGCATCTCACCACTGAACACCAAGGTGTTGCGACAGCGCCGGCACAAATACCGCCGCCCCTGGCGCACCAGGCCATGACGCTGCGCCGAAAACGGAAAATCACTGTCGGCGCACGGGCATTTGTAAATATAGCGGGTCACGCTGCGGCGTTTCACGGCGTAGGTGTGGCAACGATCCGGTGGCAGTTCATAAACCCCGCGCATGATCAGTTGCCACTCCTCGCCGTGCGGCTGGATGCGGTCGCCGAACAGTTGATGGGCGATCAGGTGCGCGACTTCATGGGCCACGGTCTGCTTGAGGAAGTGTTCGGTGTTTTCCCGGTACAGCTGCGGGTTGAAGCGCAGCAGGTTCTCGTGCAGATGCGCGACACCGGCTTTTTGCCCGCGCAGCTTGAGGCTGACGACCGGGCGTTGGAAATGACGTTTGAAAAAGGCTTCAGCGAGTTGGTAACAGTCTTCGACGCGGGTATTGAGTTGCTCGGGCATGCTTGATGGATCTCCAGAGGCGTCGAGTATGCCGCAACCTCCAGGACTTGCGAATCGTTGACCTGCCGAATGGTCATGCGCCAAACGAGAAGGCCGCCTTGCGGCGGCCTGTATTGGCAGATCTTGTTTTTCTCGGGGGATGAAACCTGTCAGTTGGTGTACACCGGTCCTACGCCGAGGCCCCAGACAATCACGGTGAACGCCATGATGGCCACTAGCACCACCAGACCCACCGCCAGCACCGAGCTGGAAAACAGGAAGCCTTCGTCCGACGGTATGTTCATGAACGTCGGCAGCCCCACGTACAGCAGATACACCGTGTAGCAGATGGCCGCCGTGCCGACGATCATCCCCAGCCACATATGCGGATACAGCGCCGCCAGCCCGCCAACGAACAACGGCGTCGCGGTGTAGGTGGCGAACGCCACGCAACGCGCCAGGCTTGGATTGGCGTCATACGTGCGGGCCATCCAGTGCACAAAGGCGCCCATCACCGCGACCCCGCCGAGCATCGCCAGGTACGACATCACCGTCATCCAGATCGCGCTTTCGACGGTGAGCATCACCGGTGCGCGGTTGCCGATCACCCAGCCAACCTGAGTGGTGCCGATAAACGCCGAAATGGCCGGAATCGCCGCCAGGATCAGCGTGTGCGTCAGGTACATGTGGCTGATGCTTTCCTCTTGGTCGCCACGGATTTCCTTCCATTCCTGATCGGGGTGGGTAAAAAGTCCCACTACGTGATGGATCATGCCAGTCACTCCTCTTGTTATTGCCATCGCCCCCCAACGGAGCGCCTACGGGCCAAGGTGGCCGAGCAAATTCAGGTCTTCAGATGTGTGCGACCTTATGTCGCAGTATAGAAAGGACTTAACCGCACAGGGACTAGGGGCTTAGAGCAAATTGCGCTGTAAACACGGGGCGTAATCGCGGCAGGGTCTTGCGCATTTGAGGCTGGGTCACCTCTGTGGCGAGGGAGCTTGCTCCCGCTCGGCTGCGCAGCAGTCGCCAATCCTTGCTGTTCGGTGAGTCAGGAAAATAGCGGCTGCAGGTTTGGGGGCGCTTCGCACCCCAGCGGGAGCAAGCTCCCTCGCCACAGGGGATCGGTTGAAAGGGACAGACCCACGGCCCTTCGCGCTCCCTGGGTTTTTGCGTAAAATGCCCGCCTTTCGTCACACCTCACGGATTTCGCGTCATGGGCACTCTTACGGTCAACCAGAACAAACTGCAAAAGCGCCTGCGCCGCCTGGCCGGCGAAGCGGTCGCCGATTTCAACATGATTGAAGACGGCGACAAGGTCATGGTCTGCCTGTCCGGGGGCAAGGACAGCTACACCATGCTCGACGTGCTGCTGCACCTGCAGAAGGTTGCACCGATCAAGTTCGAGATCGTCGCGGTGAACATGGACCAGAAGCAGCCGGGTTTCCCCGAGCACGTGCTGCCGGCCTACCTGAAAGAGCTGGGCGTCGAGTACCACATCGTCGAGAAAGACACTTACTCGGTGGTCAAGGAATTGATTCCCGAAGGCAAGACCACCTGCTCGCTTTGCTCGCGCCTGCGTCGCGGCACGCTGTACACCTTTGCCGACGAAATCGGCGCGACCAAAATGGCCCTCGGTCACCATCGCGATGACATCGTCGAGACGTTCTTCCTCAACATGTTCTTCAACGGCACCCTCAAGGCGATGCCGCCGAAGCTGCGCGCCGACGACGGGCGCAACGTGGTGATCCGTCCGCTGGCCTACTGCAACGAGAAAGACATCCAGGCCTACTCGGACTTCAAGGAATTCCCGATCATCCCGTGCAACCTCTGCGGTTCGCAGGAAAACCTGCAGCGTCAGGTGGTCAAGGAAATGCTTCAGGACTGGGAGCGCAAGACTCCGGGCCGCACTGAAAGCATCTTCCGCAGTCTGCAGAACGTCGTGCCGTCGCAACTGGCCGACCGCAACCTGTTCGACTTCACCAGCCTGAAGATCGACGAGACCGCGGCTTCGCGCTTCGTTAACGTCGTCAACCTGTAAACCCCTTCCCTGTGGGAGCGAGCCCTGTGGTGAGGGGATTTATCCCCGATGGGGCGCGAAGCGTCCCCAGAAAAGCTGGGGCTGCTGCGCAGCCCATCGGGGATAAATCCCCTCACCACAGGGCCTGCCCCCACATGGGGTTTTTCGTTTCATTCAATAGGAGAGGGCATGCGCGATTACAAGTGGCTGCACGAATACTGTCTGAACCGCTTCGGTTCGGCGGCTGAACTGGAAGCCCATCTGCCCGTTCCCAAGACCCCCGCGCAATTGCGCAAAATCAGCGACGACCGCTACCTCTCGACCATGGCCTTGCGCGTCTTTCGCGCCGGCCTCAAGCACAGCCTGGTGGACGCCAAGTGGCCGGCTTTCGAAGAGGTGTTCTTCAAGTTCGATCCGGAAAAAGTCGTGCTGATGAGCGCCGAACATCTTGAACGCCTGATGCAGGACGCGCGCATTATCCGCCACCTGGGCAAGCTCAAGAGCGTGCCGCGCAATGCGCAGTTCATTCTCGATGTCGAGCAGGAGAAGGGCAGTTTCGGCGCGCTGATCGCCGACTGGCCGGTGACCGATATCGTCGGTCTGTGGACTTACCTGAAAAAACACGGAAGTCAGTTAGGTGGGCTGTCGGCGCCGCGCTTCCTGCGCATGGTCGGCAAGGACACCTTCGTGCCGAGCTATGACGTGGTCGCGGCGCTGAATGCGCAGAAGATCGTCGACAAGGTGCCGACCAGCCTGCGTGATCTGGCGATTGTGCAGAACGCGTTCAATCAGTGGCATGAACAGAGTGGCGGGCGGCCGATGAGCCAGATTTCGATGATGCTGGCGTACACCGTCAATCATTGACATCGAGTTGCTTCAATCGCTGGCAAGCCAGCTCCCACAGGATCCTTGTTGAAACACAATTTTGTGATCGACACAAAAACGGTGGGAGCTGGCTTGCCAGCGATAGCGATCTGTCAGGCGACAGAGACTTCGCCCTCGCCAGCCAGCTTGCGATTCAACTGATACCGCCACCGCACATACAGCAGCGCCGAGCAGAACAGCGCCAGGCTCGCGACCATCTCCAGCACGCCAAACAGCTGCCGGTTCGGGTCATAGGCCGCCAGTGCGCCTTTGATGAAATACAGATTCACCACAAAGCACATCCACGAGTGCGCACGTGCGTTGCCCATCAGCATCCCCGGCGCGAGGATCAGCCACGGGATCAGCTCGACCAGCAGAATCACCCAGGGTCGGGCGCCATGCAGGTCGGCAAACACCAGGTAGTAAACGGCGAGCAGCCCGGCGAGGCCGAAGAAGCACAGCAGGCTGACGACCCGCATCGCCTTGACGCGGGGTTCGAGCCACTCGACAGAGGGCAGGACTTTCGGCTTCTTCGCCACCCTCAGCCCTCCAGTTTCTGCGCGGTCTTGGCCAGACGCAGGCCAAGGGCACGACACAGCGCCATCTCATGCGGATCCAGACCTTTTTTGCCATCGGTCCCGGCGTGATGACTGGCGCCATACGGCGTACCGCCGCCCTGGGTTTCCAGCAGCGCCGACTCGCTGTACGGCAGGCCGGTGATCAGCATGCCGTGGTGCAACAACGGCAGCATCATCGACAACAAAGTGGTTTCCTGGCCGCCGTGCAGGCTGGCGGTGGAGGTGAACACGCCAGCGGGTTTGCCGACCAGTGCACCGGTCAGCCACAGATTGCTGGTGCCATCGAGGAAATACTTCAGCGGTGCGGCCATGTTGCCGAAGCGCGTCGGGCTGCCCAGCGCCAGACCCGCGCAATTCTTCAGGTCATCGAGCGTGGCATACAACGCGCCTTCATCCGGGATGTCCGGCGATACGGCTTCGCATTCGGTGGAAATGGCTGGCACCGTACGCAAGCGCGCTTCGAGACCCGCCTGTTCGACACCGCGCGCAATCTGCCGCGCCATCTCATTGGTCGCGCCGTTGCGGCTGTAATACAGCACCAGAATATAGGGCGCGCTCACGGCAACAGCTCCAGCACATTTTCCGGCGGACGACCGATCACGGCCTTGTTGCCGACTTCAAGAATTGGCCGCTCCATCAGTTTTGGGTGCTGGGCGATGGCGTCGATCAATTGCGCTTCGCTGAGGCTTTCGTCAGCCAGCTGAAGCATTTTGTATTCATCTTCTCCGGTGCGCAGCAACTGACGCGCGCTGATCCCGAGCTTGCCGAGCAGTGCCTTGATTTGCACCGCATTCAGCGGGGTTTCGAGGTAACGCACCGCGTTCGGGGTCAGGCCACGGGCCTCAAGAAGTTCCAGCGCGCCGCGGGATTTCGAGCAGCGCGGATTGTGATAAAGCGTCAGATCGGTCATGGCAGGTCGCTTCTGGCGTAAAGTGGCGGCTATTCTAACTGTGCAGCGCGCAATCCAGAACCTTCAGAGGCAACGGGTCGCAGGCGCCTTCAATTTTTGACCAGGGAACATGACATGACACGGCGATTGGCAGCGGCATTGACGATAATCGGGGCGTTGATGCTGGGGGGCTGCGGCAACGACTACGGCATTGACCAGAATGGTCAGAAAGTGGCGTCCGAGCGTCTGGACAAGCAATGGGTAGTGCTCAACTACTGGGCCGAATGGTGTGGCCCGTGCCGCACTGAAATCCCGGAGCTCAATCATTTGGCGGACGAACTCAAGAGCAAGAATGTCGGTGTGTTCGGGGTGAACTTCGACAACGTCCAGGGTGAAGACCTGAAGAGCGCCAGCGAGAAACTCGGCATCAAATTCACCGTGCTGGCGCAGGATCCGGCCGACCTGTTCGACCTGCCGCGCAGTGAGGCCTTGCCGGTGACCTACATCATCGACAACAAGGGCAAGGTGCGTGAGCAGTTGATGGGTGAGCAGACGGCGGCGGGGGTGATGGCGAAGCTGGAGGCGTTGCAGGCGACAAAGTAGGGCAAGTGAGGTCTTGTGGTGAGGGGATTTAGCGAAACGTCGCACCGCCCCGATGGGCTGCGCAGCAGCCCTGAAACCCGAGAGCTCGGTTTACCCTGACCCTCCGAAGGGGGGGCGCTCCGCGCCCCATCGGGGATAAATCCCCTCACCACAGGGTAGTCTCAGCAGCAGGAGGGGGTTAACCCTCTTCCAGCCACCAACGCAACGGCTTGCCTTGCGCTGGCCAGAAGCGCATCTGCTCGATCGGGGAGATGTCCCAGCGCTCAACGCCTTGCAGCGCCTGCAGGAAGCGTTGTTCCTGCTCCATCAGCGCCGGGGCGCAGAGTTTGCGGGTCTTGCCGATCGGGCCGAAGCTCAGCTTGTCGCCGTCGAGGGTGTACGGCGCGAACCAGTGGTTGCAGCCGCCATTGCCGTAAGCACGACCATCGTCGCCGAGGGTCACGGTCAGGTGGCTGTAATCCATTAAGGGCCGCTCGCCGATCCATTCCAGAATGTAGCTGCGGTTCTGCTGCAATTGCACAGGCTCTGCGGCGCAGCCCACCAGACCGGCACCGACCAGCAGCGGCAGGGCAAGGCGTTTCATTACGCAGGCTCCTGGCATTTCGGGCACAGGTGCTTGTCGCCGACGGCTTTCCAGCCCAGCTCGGCGATGCGCGCGGTGGCGGCCGGCTTCTCGGCGCTCTTGCCCAGCTTGGCGTCCACGGCGAACTCGAAGTTCAGTTCTTTGGCGCAGCTGTCGCAGTTGACCTGCCAGGTGTGGATCGCCAGTTCGCCGAACACCGGGCCGGTGGTCATCGCGGTCCATTGTCCCGGCGGATTGATCAGGTGGCGCACAGTGTCGACGGTCAGGCGCATGGACAAGTCCTTGCTGCCTTTGAGCGTGACCAACAGGACGTCACCGTTGCGAATCGAGCCACCATTGCCGGTGACCTGATAGCGGCCCGGTACGAGGGCGCGGCATTCGGTGAGGGTGTGTTGCGGGTTCATCAGGGTGTAGCGGAAATCGTGTTCGACCATGGGTCCTCCAAATCTGCGCGACATGCTAGCACGGGCTGGATTGCAGGATGGCGTACGCGTGCGACCTTCGATCCGGTTCAAATCGGTTGGCGCTCATGGCAAACTGCCGCCCTTCAATCTGAGGGAACGGAACATGGCGCTGATCGAATGTTATGAATGCAAGCGGAGCATCAGCTCCGAAGCCAAGGCGTGCATTCATTGTGGCGCTCCGATGGCGGAGCAGCATGACCACAACTCGCCGCAGGCGACGGCAGCCGCCGCGACGATTTCATTCGGCAGCCTGCCGCGCAACAAATCCGTGCCCGACGCCTTTGTTCCGCCGCCAGCTCCGGAGCCGGCGCCGAAAGTGACACCGGCCGCTGTCGGCCGGCGCCGTCGGCAGCCCGAGCCCGCGCCGCAGCCTCAGGCCAACGCTGATGGTTCGCGTCCGGTGGAAGGCTGGTTGAAGATCATGGTGTTTCTGTTGCCGATGGTCTTTGTCTGGTTCCTGCTGCGCAACGGCCACTCGATGAAACAGCGCTTTTTCGGGTTCGGCTGGCTGGCGTTGCTGATCCTCGCTTCTTCGCTGTCGCCGAAATAAACCGGCAAGCCTTCAACCTTCGACCTGGTTCTGCGGCGTGCCTGCGGCCCAGGTCGCGATGTTGTGCAGGGTGGTCGCGGCAATCGCACCCAAGGCTTCATGGGTCAGGAACGCCTGATGCGCGGTGATGATCACGTTCGGAAACGTCAGTAACCGCGCCAGCACGTCGTCCTGCAGCGGCAGGTCGCTGCGATCCTCGAAAAACAGCTGCGCCTCTTCCTCATAGACATCCAGTCCCAGATAGCCCAATTGGCCGTCCTTCAGTGCATCGATCAACGCCGGTGTGTCCACCAGGCCGCCGCGCCCGGTGTTGATCAGCATCGCCCCCGGTTGCAGATGGGCCAGTGACTCACGGTTGATCAAGTGTTTGCTTTGCGCATTGAGCGGGCAATGCAGGCTGATGATCCGCGACTGTGCGAGCAGCTCCGGCAGGCTCAGATACTGCGCGCCCAAAGCCACAACCTCCGGATTTGGATACGGATCGTAGGCCAGCAACTGACAACCGAAACCGTGCATGATTTTCGCGAACGTCGCGCCGATCTGCCCGGTGCCAACGATGCCGACCGTTTTGCCCACCAGATCGAAACCGGTCAGGCCGTGCAGGGTGAAATCGCCTTCGCGGGTGCGGTTGTAGGCGCGGTGCAGGCGCCGGTTGAGCGCCAGAATCAGCGCCACCGCGTGTTCGGCCACCGCATGTGGTGAATAGGCCGGCACCCGCACCACGGCCAACCCGAGGCGTTTCGCCGCGAGCAGATCGACATGGTTGTAGCCCGCCGAACGCAGGGCGATCAGGCGCGTGCCTCCGGCCGCCAGACGCTCCAGCACTGGCGCACTGAGATCGTCATTGATGAAGGCGCAGACCACCTCGTGGTGCTCGGCCAGGGCGGCGGTGTCGAGACTGAGCCGGGCCTGCTGAAAGTGCAGTTCTATCCCGCCCGGGCAATCGACGGCGAGGAAACTGTCGCGGTCGTAGGTCTGGCTGCTGAAAACGAGCGTGCGCATGTATTCCTCCTGGAACGGGGTGGCGAGTCAATGTTGACCACCACCACTTTATCGGCGGTTGCCAACGCCGGTATTGCCATGGGTCAGGCGCTGATTCTGGCCTGGGTCGCGAGGCGATTGATCGCCCGCTCCAATTCCTCCAACGCCGCCGGTGCTTTCGGATCGCCCTGTTTGAGCAGGGTTTCGCTGCGCTGGCAGGCCGCGCGCAATTGCGGCACGCCGCAATACCGGGTCGCGCCGTGCAGGCGATGCACACGCTCGATCAGTGCATTGTGATCGCGGGCTTCACTGGCGGCGCGAATCGCTTCGCGGTCGGCTTCCAGCGAGGCAAGCAGCATCGCCAGCATGTCCGCCGCCAGATCGGCCTTGCCGGCGGCCAGGCGCAAGCCTTCTTCGTGGTCGATCACGGGCAGTTCGTTGCTGCCCGTCGCACTCTCGCTGGCGCGCTCCGCGCCTTGATTGCGCAAGGCCAGCCCCGTCCATTTCAGCACCACTTGCGCCAGTTGCCGCTCGCTGATCGGTTTGGTCAGGTAGTCGTCCATGCCGCTTTGCAGCAAGGCGCGTTTTTCGTTGGCCATGGCGTGGGCGGTGAGGGCGACGATCGGCAGCGGTGTGCAATGCCGTTCGCTTTCCCACTGGCGGATGGTTTCGGTGGTCTGGCGTCCGTCCATGCCCGGCATCTGCACGTCCATCAGCACCAGATCGAAGGATTCGCTCTGCACTGCCTTGACCGCCGCGTAGCCGCTTTCCACGGCCAGCACCTTGGCGCCCATGTCTTCGAGCAGGGTCTGCACCAGCAACAGGTTGGCCGGATTGTCGTCGACGCACAGCACTTTCGGAGCACGGCTCGACAGCGGTTCGCCCGGCTCACTGCGCGGCTGGCGCGGGTTGGCCAGATCCGCCAGCGCCCGACGCAATTTGCGCGTGCAGGCCGGTTTGGCCTGGAGCTGACTGTGCGGGTTGGGCACCGAGAGATGGAACAGCGTCTGTTCGGTGGTCGGGCACAGCACCAGCACTTTGCAACCGAGGTGTTCGAGATCCCAGATGTGCTGGTTCAGGCGCTCCGGGAGCATGTCGTTGCTGGTGATGCCGAGCACCGCAAGGTCGATCGCCTGATCGGTCTGGTGCGCGCCGGTGACCCCGTTGGTCAGGCTCTCCAGCGTATTGAATGGCGTGACATCGAGGCCACAGTCTTCCAGTTGATGCTGCAAGGCCTGGCGCGCCAGTTCGTGATTTTCCAGCACCGCCACGCGGCGTCCGAGCAGCGGTGGGGCCGGCAAATCTTCGGTGTCGTCGCGGGTTTTCGGCAGGCTCAGGCTGATCCAGAACTCCGAGCCTTCGCCCGGGGTGCTGTCGACGCCGATTTCGCCGCCCATCTGTTCGATCAGGCGCTTGGAAATCACCAGACCCAGACCGGTGCCGCCGGGCTGGCGCGACAGCGAGTTGTCGGCCTGACTGAATGCCTGGAACAACGCGCGCACATCCTGACTCGACAGGCCGATGCCGGTGTCCTGAATGCTGATGCGCAGTTGCACGCTGTCTTCGTGTTCTTCCTCAAGCATGGCGCGCGCGACGATGGTGCCTTCGCGGGTGAACTTGATCGCGTTGCTGACCAGGTTGGTGAGGATCTGTTTCAGCCGCAGCGGGTCACCGACCAGCGACAGCGGCGTGTCGCGATAGACCAGGCTCACCAGCTCCAACTGCTTGGCGTGCGCCGCCGGCGCCAGAATCGTCAGGGTGTCCTGCAACAGGTCGCGCAGGTTGAACGGGATATGATCGAGCACCAGTTTGCCGGCCTCGATCTTCGAGAAGTCGAGGATCTCGTTGATGATCCCGAGCAGGCTGTCGGCGGACTTTTCGATGGTACCCAGATAGTCGAGCTGGCGCGGGGTCAGCTCGCTTTTCTGCAACAGATGCGTGAAGCCGAGAATGCCGTTGAGTGGCGTACGGATTTCGTGGCTCATGTTGGCGAGGAACTCGGATTTGATCCGGCTCGCCTCCAGCGCTTCTTTGCGCGCCAGGTCCAGTTCGATGTTCTGGATCTCGATGGTTTCCAGGTTCTGCCGCACGTCTTCGGTGGCCTGATCGACGCTGTGCTGCAGTTCTTCGCGCGCGTTCTGCAGGGTCCCGGCCATGCGGTTGATGCCCGAGGCCAACTCGTCCAGTTCCTGACTGCCGAGTGGTGGCAGGCGGGTTTCCAGATGACCGTCCTTGAGTTGCGCAACGGCGTGTTTGATCTGGCTCAACGGGCGGTTGATGGTGCGGCCCATGCGCAAGGCGAGCAGGGCCGCGCCGGCGAGGCCCGCGGCGATCAGCAGCAGACTGGCAAACAGACTGCGATAACCGCGCAGCAGCATGCCGTTGTGCGACAGCTCCAGTTCGACCCAGCCGAGCAGGCGCTCGGATTCTTGCGGGATCACGTCGCCGGCGAGGTTGCGATGCTTGCCGAACACCGGCATCAGATAACGTGTGGCGTCATTGCCGCTGCGCCGTTGCAGTTGTGCACTGTCGCCACTGGGGGCTTGATTGAGCATGGTCGGACCGGCGTGCGCCAGCGGTGTGCGATCTGGGGCGAGGAAGGTGACGGCGCGCACGTCAGGCTGTTCCAGCGATTGGGTGGCGATGCGTTCGAGCAGATCGGTGTTGCCGTGGCCCATGGCGGGCGCCACCAATGGTGCCAGTTGCTCGGCGATCATTTCACCGCGCTGCATCAGTTGGGTCTGCAAATCGGACTGTTGCATCCAGGTGAAATAGCCACCGAGCACCAACGCCATCAGGCTGGTGGGCAACAGGGTCAGCAACAATACGCGACCTTTGATTCCCAGTTTCTTGAGCACACCCATCTCCTGCATCCCGCTGAACTGTTGACTCGCACGTGCGTCCGGCACGCGACATTGGCGCAGTGTAGCGATTTGCAGGCAGGCAATCTTCGGAAAAATCATCTCGCCCTCGGCCGCCAGGGCGAGGCGCGTTTGTCCGGCCGGTCAAGCTTGGGTTGCCCGATGGCGGGCAATCTTGAATAATCGGCCAACTGAGAATTATTTGCAGATACTCATGACTCCTGTTTCCACCGACCTGCCACGCATTCTTGCCATCGAGGACGACCCGGTGCTCGGTGCCTATGTTCACGAACACCTGGGCCGGAGCGGCTTTGCGGTGACCTGGTGCCAGAACGGGCAGGAAGGGCTGAACATCGCCCGCCATCAGCCGTTCGACGTGGTGCTGATGGACATTCTGTTGCCGGGGCTCGATGGCCTGAAGGTGCTGACGCAGTTGCGCCAGAGCCATTCGACGCCGGTGCTGCTGATGTCGGCGCTGGGCGCCGAGGCCGATCGCATCAGCGGCTTTCGTCTGGGCGCCGATGATTACCTGCCCAAGCCGTTCAGCATGGCCGAGCTGCATGTGCGGATCGAGGCGATCCTGCGCCGGGTGGCGCTGGATCGGCGCCCGGCAGCCATTGCACCGGCGGCGATTCACGGCGCGCTGCGTTTCGACGAAGAACAGTGCGAGGTCTTCTATAACGCGCAAGCTGCCGGTTTGACCCGCAGCGAATACCGCTTGCTGGAAACCCTCAATCGCAACGATGAAGAAGTCCTGAGCAAGGCCTTCCTGTATCAGCACGTGCTGCAACGCGGCTATGCGGCCCACGACCGCAGCCTCGACATGCACATCAGCCAGATCCGCCGCAAACTCAAGGCCATCGGCTACACCGAACGAGAAGTGCGCACGGTATGGGGCAAGGGTTATGTGCTGAGTGCGCCCGATGAAAGTCTCTGACTTGCCGGGGCGGCATTCGCTGTTCTGGAAACTGGCGTGTCTGCTGGTGGCGTTCTGTCTGCTGATGATCTGGCTGAGCTGGTCGTGGGGGCGTTACATGGAGGAGCGCAATCAGTTCCTCTCCGACGAGGCGCGCGGCACCCTCAGCCGTTATGCCGGCGAGGCCGAGCGGGCGTGGCAGCGCGGTGAGCGCGACGGTGTCGATAACTGGTTGCAGAGTATGGAGTTGCGCGAGGCGGCCTGGGTCGGGGTGATCGACCGCAATCTGCAATCGTTGAGCAGCGAGCCGCTGAATGAACAGGAAATCCAGCACCTGACCTTTTTGCGCGGCCTCGACTGGCCGATCCACAAAAAGGGCCGGCCGTGGCTGCGCGTGCCGTTTCCGAAGGACCCGTCCGCCGGCAGTCTGGTGATTGAGTTGCCCGAGCGTTTCCTGCCGGGGAAATACCGGGTGTTCTGGCGGGTGATCACCAACGGCGTGATTCCGGGGCTGTTCACCTTATTGCTGTGCATTGGCCTGTATCGCTTGCTGGTAGTGCCGTTGAATAACTTGCGTGAGCAGGCCAACGCCTGGCGTGCCGACCAATTGCATGTGCGTCTGTCGAGCGGCATCACCCAGCGCCCGGACGAACTCGGCGAGCTGGCGCGGGCCTTCGACTCAATGTCCGAACGCCTGCAATCCACCGTCGCCCTGCAACAGCAGCTGCTGCGCGACCTGTCCCATGAATTGCGTACGCCGCTGAGCCGGCTGCGGGTGGCCAGTGAAAGCGAACAGGATCTGCGCCAACTGCGCGAGCGCATCGGCCGTGAAGTCGACGGCATGCAGCGGCTGGTCGAAGACACTTTGCAACTGGCCTGGCTCGACACCGAACGCGCGCCCTTGGCGGACGAAGCGATCCAGATCCAGGCGCTGTGGGAAATGCTCACCGACAACGCCTGTTATGAAAGCGGCTGGCCGAGCCTGCAATTGCAGTGCGCGGTGCCGGCGTCGTGCTGGGTGCGCGGCAACCTCAATACTTTGGCGCAGGCGCTGGAAAATATTCTGCGTAATGCCATCCGCCATTCGCCCGAGGGCGGCATCGTGCGCCTCGATGGACGGCGTGACGATGATTACTGGCATTTGTGGCTGGAGGATCAGGGCGGCGGGGTGGCCGAGGGGGATCTGCAACGGATCTTCTCGCCGTTCACCCGCCTCGACGGCTCACGCCCGGGGGATGGCGGGTTTGGTCTGGGGTTGAGCATTGCCAGGAATGCGGTGCAGCGCCAGGGCGGGACGGTGTGGGCGGAGAATGCCGGGGCGGGGTTGCGGCTGAATTTGCGGCTGGTGGCGGATGACGCTGCAATCAGTTCCGACGCCATCGCTGGCAAGCCAGCTCCCACAGTGAACTTCTGTCAGACAAATACCGTGTGAACACCTGAAACCCTGTGGGAGCTGGCTTGCCAGCGATGAGGCCATTTGCATCGCTGTGGCAACTTCAGAACGGCCGGTCTTTTGTCTCACCAATGGTGAGACTTTTACCGCTTATTCCCATAAACCATAAGCACCGCACTTTGCGTGATATGGCCTGCGAACGTTTGCCGGTATGATAGGCGCCCCCGCACGTCTGGATTGCGAATACGCCATGACCCTGCAGTACCCAACCATCGCCGATTGCGTCGGCAACACGCCGCTGGTGCGTTTGCAGCGCCTGCCCGGTGCTACCAGCAACACCCTTTTGCTCAAGCTTGAAGGGAATAACCCGGCGGGTTCGGTCAAGGACCGTCCGGCGTTGTCGATGATCACTCGCGCCGAGTTGCGCGGGCAGATTCACGCTGGCGATACATTGATCGAAGCGACCTCGGGCAACACCGGCATCGCGCTGGCCATGGCTGCCGCGATCAAGGGTTACAAGATGATCCTGATCATGCCGGACAACTCCAGTGCCGAGCGTAAAGCGGCGATGACCGCATACGGTGCCGAGCTGATTCTGGTCAGCCAGGAAGAAGGCATGGAAGGCGCGCGCGATCTCGCCCAGCGGATGGAAGCCGAAGGCCGTGGCAAGGTGCTCGATCAGTTCGCCAACGGCGACAACCCTGAGGCGCACTACACCACCACCGGCCCGGAAATCTGGCGTCAGACTCAGGGCACCATCACCCATTTCGTTAGCTCGATGGGCACCACCGGCACCATCATGGGCGTCTCGCGCTACTTGAAAGAGCAGAGCGACAGCGTGCAGATCATCGGACTGCAGCCGATGGAAGGCTCGGCCATTCCCGGCATCCGCCGCTGGCCGCAGGAATACCTGCCGAAGATCTATCAGGCCGACCGCGTCGACCGCATTGTCGACATGGCGCAAAGCGAAGCCGAGAACGTCACCCGGCGTCTGGCCCGCGAAGAAGGCATCTTCTGTGGCGTGTCCTCGGGCGGTGCGGTGGCAGCGATGCTGCGCCTGTCCAAAGAAGTTGAAAACGCGGTGATCGTCGCGATCATCTGCGACCGTGGCGACCGTTATCTGTCGACCGGCATTTTCGACGCGGCCAACTGATGGCCAAGCACGAGAGAGGCCTGCGCTTCCAGCCCACCGGCGGCAGCAAGGCCGCGCAAATCCCGACTGGCAAAAAGCAGCGCCTGAGCATCGAGCGCCTGGCCAATGACGGTCGCGGCATCGCGTTTTTCGAAGGCAAAACCTGGTTCGTCCTCGGCGCCCTCGCCGGTGAAGAAGTCGAGGCGCGGGTGCTCGGTACCCACGGCAAAGTGGTCGAAGCGCGTACCGAGCGCGTGTTCAAGGCCAGTGAACTGCGTCGCCCGGCTGCCTGTCAGCACGCCGGCCGTTGCGGTGGCTGCAGCGTGCAGCATTTGCCCCACGCCGAACAGCTTGCCCTGAAACAGCGCATGCTCGCCGAGCAGCTGTCGAAGGTTGCCGGGGTCGCGCCTGACGAATGGGCGGCGCCGCTGACCGGAGCGGAATTCGGCTATCGCCGCCGCGCGCGGATCGCCGTGCGTTGGGACATGAAAGCCAAGCAGCTCGAAGTCGGTTTTCGCGCCGCCGGCAGTCAGGACATCGTCGGTATCAACGAATGCCCGGTGCTGGTACAGCCCTTGCAACCGATCATGACCCGTTTGCCGGAGATGCTCCGTCGTTTGAGCAAACCGCAAGCGCTGGGGCACGTCGAGTTGTTCAGTGGTTCTTCGCTGGCGGTATTGCTGCGGCACATGGCGCCGCTGTCCGAAGCCGACCTGACGATCCTCAAGGATTTCTGCCAGTTCCATGACGCGCAACTGTGGCTGCATGGCGACGGCGAGCCGCAACCGGTGGATGCCACGCAGTCGCTGGGTTATCGCCTGGAACAGTGGGATCTGGATCTGGCCTGGCGGCCGGGGGATTTCATCCAGGTCAACGCCGGGGTCAACGAGGCGATGGTCGCGCAGGCACTGGACTGGCTGAAGCCGACCGGTGACGAGCGCGTACTCGACCTGTTCTGCGGTCTGGGCAACTTCGCCTTGCCGCTGGCCAAAAGCGTGCGTGAAGTGGTGGCGGTGGAGGGCGTGCAGACCATGGTCGGCCGTGCCGCTGCAAATGCTGCTAGCAACAATTTGCATAACACAAAGTTTTTTCAAGCCGATTTATCCCAGCCTTTGACCGATGTCGAATGGATCGGAAACGGCTTTTCTGCGGTACTCTTGGACCCACCGCGTGACGGTGCTTTCGAGGTGGTGCGCAAGCTCGCGACCCTGGGTGCCGAGCGGTTGGTTTATGTGTCGTGCAACCCTGCAACTCTGGCGCGCGATACGGTCGAATTGATCAAGCAGGGCTACCGGTTAAAACGTGCCGGGATTCTCGATATGTTTCCTCAGACGGCGCATGTCGAGGCCATGGCGTTATTTGAAGCGAGCCAGGATGGCTCGTCTGAATCCGTCTGATCTGTCCGCGCAGCGCTCGCTTCAGCCCCGCGAGCGCAAACGGGCATTAGGGATCAGCGATTTGACGCATTGAATCTGCGTCGTAGGGAAGGTAAAGCAGCATGGTACAGGTGAGAGCACACCAGCCGATCAACACCGACGGCAGTATCAATCTCGAGGCTTGGCTCGATCACGCGGTCAGTGTCGACATGGCACTGGATCGCGAAGCCTTGAAAGAAGCCTGCGAGTTCGCTCGCGAGGCCGAACAGCAGTCCAATGCCAAGAAGAACCTGTGGGCCGAGGGCAGCGGCAGTTTCAGTACGGGCCTGGAGATCGCCGAGATTCTCGCCGACCTCAAGCTCGACCAGGATTCGCTGGTCGCGGCGGTGCTGTACCGCGGCGTGCGTGAAGGCCAGATTGAACTCGCGGCCGTCAGCCAGCGTTTCGGTCCGGTGGTGGCCAAGCTGATCGACGGCGTGCAGCGCATGGCGGCGATCAGTGCCAGCCTCAGCCCGCGCCAGTCGATGGTGATGGGCACCCAGGGCCAGGTGGAAAACCTGCGCAAGATGCTGGTGGCGATGGTCGACGACGTCCGCGTCGCGCTGATCAAACTGGCCGAACGTACCTGCGCGATCCGTGCAGTGAAAACCGCCGACGACGAGAAGCGTAACCGCGTCGCCCGGGAAGTCTTCGACATCTATGCGCCGCTCGCGCACCGACTCGGCATCGGCCATATCAAGTGGGAACTGGAGGACTTGTCCTTCCGTTACCTGGAACCGGATCAATACAAACAGATCGCCAAGCTGCTCCACGAGCGGCGGCTGGACCGTGAGCGCTTCATCAGCGATGTGATGACCCAGCTCAAGGATGAATTGCAGGCCACCGGCGTCGACGCCGACATCAGCGGCCGGGCCAAGCACATCTATTCGATCTGGCGCAAAATGCAGCGCAAGGGTCTGGAGTTCAGCCAGATCTACGACGTGCGCGCGGTGCGCGTGCTGGTGCCGGAAATGCGCGACTGCTACACCGCGCTCGGCATCGTCCACACCCTGTGGCGGCACATCCCGAAAGAGTTCGACGACTACATCGCCAACCCGAAAGAGAACGGCTACCGCTCGCTGCACACGGCGGTGATCGGTCCGGAGGGCAAGGTGCTTGAGGTGCAGATTCGTACCCACGCCATGCACGAGGAGGCCGAGCTGGGCGTGTGCGCGCACTGGCGCTACAAGGGCACCGACGTCAAATCCGGCTCCAATCACTACGAAGAGAAAATCTCCTGGCTGCGTCAGGTCCTCGAGTGGCATGAAGAGCTGGGTGATATCGGTGGTCTGGCCGAACAGCTGCGAGTCGATATCGAACCGGATCGGGTCTACATCTTCACCCCGGACGGCCACGCCATCGACTTGCCGAAAGGCGCGACGCCGCTGGACTTCGCCTACCGCGTGCACACCGAGATCGGTCACAACTGCCGTGGCGCCAAGATCAATGGTCGCATCGTGCCACTCAACTACAGCCTGCAGACCGGTGAACAGGTCGAGATCATCACCAGCAAGCACGGTACGCCAAGCCGCGACTGGCTGAACCCGAACCTGGGCTATGTCACCACCTCCCGGGCGCGAGCGAAGATCGTTCACTGGTTCAAGTTGCAGGCCCGTGACCAGAACGTCGCGGCGGGTAAAACCCTGATCGAGCGCGAACTCAATCGCCTCGGTCTGCCGGCGGTGGATTTCGACAAGCTGGCCGAAAAGGCCAACATGAAAACCGCCGAAGACATGTTCGCCGCCCTCGGTGCCGGCGACCTGCGTCTGGCGCAACTGGTCAACCTGGCGCAGCAACTGGTCGAGCCGGAACGCGGTAACGAACAACTGGAGCTGATTCCGCGCAAGGCGACCGGTTACAAGCCGGGCAAGCGCGGCGACATCCAGATTCAGGGCGTCGGCAACCTGATGACGCAAATGGCTGGCTGCTGCCAGCCGCTGCCGGGCGATGCGATTGTCGGTTACATCACCCAGGGCCGCGGCGTGAGCATCCACCGTCAGGACTGCGCCTCGGTGCTGCAACTGGCCGGGCGCGAGCCGGAGCGGATCATCCAGGTCAGCTGGGGTCCGGTGCCGGTGCTCACCTATCCGGTGGACATCGTCATCCGCGCCTACGACCGTTCCGGTCTGCTGCGTGACGTCTCGCAGGTGCTGCTCAACGAGCGGATCAACGTGCTGGCGGTCAACACCCGCTCGAACAAGGAGGACAACACCGCGCTGATGTCGCTGACCATCGAGATTCCGGGTCTGGATGCGCTGGGGCGTTTGCTGGGGCGGATTTCGCAGTTGCCGAACATCATCGAAACGCGGCGTAACCGTACCCCATAACGCGGTCCCCTGTAGGAGCTGCCGAAGGCTGCGATCTTTTGATCTTGAAAATCAAAATCAAAAGATCGCAGCCTTTGGCAGCTCCTACACGGTTGAGTGAGATTTTGTATGTACAGCCTTGAAGACCTGCTCCACCTGATGAACCGTCTGCGCGACCCGCAGTACGGTTGCCCGTGGGACATCAAGCAAACCTACGCAACCATCGTTCCGCACACCCTCGAAGAAGCCTACGAAGTGGCTGACGCCATCGAGCGCGGTGACTTCGATCATTTGCAGGGCGAGCTGGGCGATCTATTGTTTCAGGTGGTCTATTACAGCCAGCTGGCCCGGGAAGAAGGGCGCTTCGAATTCGCCGGGGTGGTCGACAGCATCACCCGCAAGCTGATCCGCCGTCACCCACACGTCTTCCCCACCGGCGATCTGTATGCGCCGCTGGATGTGCCGCGCCTGAGCGAAGACCAGGTCAAGCAGCGCTGGGAAGAGATCAAGGCCGAAGAACGTGCCGAGAAATCTGCCGCGCCCGAGCAGCTTTCACTGCTCGATGATGTGCCCGCCGCATTGCCGGCGCTGTCGCGTTCGGCCAAGTTGCAAAAACGTGCCGGACAGGTCGGGTTCGACTGGCCGGATGCCCTGCCGGTACTGGACAAGGTGCGCGAAGAGCTCGATGAAGTGCTCGAAGCCATGTCCGAAAATGATCCCCAAGCGGTGGCCGACGAGATCGGCGATCTGCTGTTTTCCGTGGTCAATCTGGCCCGGCATCTGAAGGTCGATCCGGAAACTGCGCTGCGTGGCGCCAACGCCAAGTTCGAACGACGTTTCCGTTTTATCGAACAGGCATTGCGCGACACCCGTCGTCCCATGGAAGATTGCACCCTCGAAGAGTTGGACGCCCTGTGGGGTGAAGCCAAACGCCAGGAAAAGAATCTGCCCAGCTGCGGCTGAGCCGTTGCCCAAGTGAGTAAGCATTAATGAGCCTTTCCCTTCGCGACCAGTTGCTCAAAGCAGGCCTGGTCAACCAAAAGCAGGCCAAGCAGGTCAGCAAAGACAAGCAGAAGCAACAGCGCCTGGCCCACAAAGGTCAGGCCGAACTGGATGATTCGCAGCAGCGCGCCGCTCAGGAAGCCATGGCCGAGAAGGTCAAGCGCGACCAGGAGCTGAATCGTCAGCAGCAGGAAAAGGCCGAGGCCAAGGCCCGTGCCGCGCAGGTCAAGCAGTTGATCGAAGTCTCGCGTCTGCCCAAGCTGACCACCGAGGACTACTACAACTTCGTTGACGACAAGAAGGTCAAGCGCATCTCGGTCAACACGCTGATGCGCAACAAACTCAGCAGCGGTTCGCTGGCGATCGTGCACCATGCCGGCGGTTACGAAGTGATCCCTCGTGAAGCGGCCCTGAAGATCCAGGAGCGCGACCCGCAGCGTATCGTGCAGCTCAACGTGCAGACCGAAGAGGTCAATGCCGAGGACGATCCGTACGCGGCCTATCAGATCCCTGATGACCTGATGTGGTAAACCGATAAAGCTGTAATAACGACAAACTGTGGCGAGGGAGCTTGCTCCCGCCGGGGCGCGGAGCGGCCCTTGTTTTAAAGCAGGGCCTGCTGCGCAGTCCAGCGGGAGCAAGCTCCCTCGCCACAGGTTCAATATCGCCTAAGCGGATTTCAGATCCCGCTGCTGTTCCTGCAGTTCAAGTTCGGCCTTGTAGTTGTGGGCATCGATCTCGTTATGGAACATGCCGACCAGCAAGTCTTGTTGATGCACATCCCAGATCCGTACACCGGCGGCTACGCCTTCATGGGACATGTGTGAATCGTCGCGTTCAGTTACTTTTACAGTCATCTGCTAGCTCCAATCTCTGTTATCTGCAGCAAGGCGTGTGCAGGCCTCTGTTATAGAATTTGTTAGCCTGCTAAGTAAACGCTTGATTTGCGCAAGGTGTTGTTGCGGTTTTTGCAACAGTGCTGCAGCCCGCTAAATCCGCGACATTCGGTCGCAGGGCGGGAAGTTGCATGACAGAAGTTTCATCTTGGAAGGTACTGATGTCCTCTGTAGGAGCTGCCGCAGGCTGCGATCTTTTGACTTTGATTTTTAAAAGACAAGATCAAAAGATCGCAGCCTTCGGCAGCTCCTACAGGGCTTATGCATTACTCAGTCATTTCTGCAGGCCAAAAAAAACGCCCCGAACCAGTCGGGGCGTTTTTATGTGCGGCTCAGCAGAAGGGAATTACTTGCCTTCCCAGCGCTTCAGCACGAGGGTGGCGTTGGTGCCGCCGAAGCCGAAGCTGTTGCTCATCACGGTGTTGATGGTGGCGTTCTCGCGGGTCTTGGTCAGCACCGGCAGATCGGCCACTTCAGGGTCCAGCTCGTCGATGTTGGCGGAGCCGGCGATGAAGTTGCCTTCCATCATCAGCATGCAGTAGATCGCTTCGTGAACGCCAGCGGCGCCCAGGGAGTGACCTGACAGGCTCTTGGTCGAGCTGATCGCAGGCGCCTTGTCGCCGAACACTTCGCGCACACCTTTCATTTCCGCGACGTCGCCGACCGGAGTCGAAGTGCCGTGGGTGTTCAGGTAGTCGATCGGGGTGTCGACGGTGGACATTGCCATCTGCATGCAGCGGATCGCGCCTTCGCCGCTTGGGGCAACCATGTCGTAGCCGTCGGACGTTGCGCCGTAGCCAACGATTTCGGCGTAGATCTTGGCGCCACGGGCCAGCGCATGTTCCAGCTCTTCAACCACGACCATGCCGCCACCGCCAGCGATGACGAAACCGTCACGGTCGGCGTCGTAGGCGCGGGAGGCTTGTTCCGGGGTGTCGTTACGCTTGCTGGACAGGGCGCCCATTGCGTCGAACAGGAACGACTGGCTCCAGTGCTCTTCTTCACCGCCACCGGCGAAGACGATGTCCTGCTTGCCCATCTGGATCTGTTCCATGGCGGTACCGATGCAGTGAGCACTGGTGGCGCAGGCAGACGCGATGGAGTAGTTCAGGCCCTTGATCTTGAACGGCGTGGCCAGGCAGGCGGAAACGGTGCTGCTCATGGTCCGCGTTACACGGTATGGGCCAACGCGTTTCACGCCTTTCTCGCGCAGGATGTCCAGCGCTTCCATCTGGTTCAGGGTCGACGCGCCGCCGGAACCGGCGATCAGGCCGGTACGCGGGTTGGACACTTGCTCTTCGGTCAGGCCGGAGTCAGCAATGGCGTCTTTCATGGCCAGGTAGGCGTAAGCCGCTGCGTGGCCGACGAAACGATAGATCTTGCGATCGATCAGTTCTTCAAGGTTGAGGTCGATGGAGCCGGAAACCTGGCTACGCAGACCCATTTCAGCATATTCCGGGTTGAACCGGATGCCAGGGCGGCTTGCACGCAGGTTAGCGGAGACGGTCTCTTTGTCATTGCCCAGGCACGAAACAATGCCCAGACCAGTGATAACGACGCGGCGCATGCGAATAACCCTTAGAAGTTGTCAGTGGAGGTGAACACGCCGACGCGAAGGCCTTCGGCGGTATAGATTTCGCGACCGTCGACAGTCACCGAACCGTCGGCGATGGCCAGGTTCAGCTTGCCCTTGAGGACGCGTTTGATATGAATGTTGTAGGTGACTTTCTTGGCGGTCGGCAGGACCTGGCCGAAGAATTTCACTTCGCCCGAACCCAGCGCACGGCCACGGCCCGGCAGGCCTTGCCAGCCCAGGAAGAAGCCGACCAGTTGCCACATGGCGTCCAGACCGAGGCAGCCCGGCATCACCGGATCGCCTTCGAAGTGGCACGCGAAGAACCACAGGTCAGGGTTGATATCCAGCTCGGCGACCAATTCACCTTTGCCGTACTTGCCGCCTTCTTCGCTGATCAGGGTGATGCGATCCACCATCAGCATGTTCGGGGCGGGCAGTTGCGCGTTACCTGGGCCGAACAGCTCACCGCGACTGCAGCGCAGCAGGTCTTCCCGAGTAAAGGCGTTTTGTTTGGTCATGCGAGCTCCTCAATAATCCCATGCGGCAGGTGGGGCAAATCTTCCCGGCCGATCGACGCGTTCATGCCTCGTACCGGCAGCCTACTCATAGACTATTGCGTTGTGGTGAAAGTCACAGCACCAAGGACATGAATGTACACTTGTGCACTGAAATTTTTATTCAAGCCTCTTTTGAGGCTCGTTCGGGTGCCTAAGACTGCCGCACTTTCGCTTTTCACGCCAGTCGCAGATGGTCGAAAAACCGTCACTACTGCACCCAGCGCTGCAGAATCTGTTGTAGGTCATTGCGTTTGAACGGCTTCGCCAGGTAATCGTTCATGCCCGCCGACAGGCAGGTTTCGCGGTCGCCCTGCAGCGCGTTGGCGGTCAGCGCAATGATCGGCACCTCGCCGCGCCCTGGCAGTTGGCGGATCTGCCGGGTTGCCTCATAGCCGTCGATGATCGGCAGCCGGCAGTCCATCAGAATCACTTCGAACTCATTGCCTTCGGCGCTGCGCACCGCCTGCGCGCCATCGGTGGCGACGCTGACGGTGAAGCCAAGGCTGCGCAGCATCGCCTCGATCACGGTCTGGTTGACCGGATTGTCCTCCACCAGTAACACATGGCGCCCCTCGCCATGCCCGTTGCCATTGGCCGCGCGCGGTGCCGCCAGCGGCGGCAATGTCTGCTTATATAAGGCCAGCGGGATTTCCAGGGTGAACACCGAGCCCAGGCCTTCTTCACTTTGCGCGCGCAACGTCCCGCCCATGCGTTCGGCCAGGGTGCGGGCGATCGGCAGGCCGAGGCCGGTGCCGCCATAGCGCCGGGAAATCGAACTGTCAGCCTGCTGGAAGGCGTTGAACATCAACTCCAGACTTTCCGAGGAGATGCCGATGCCGCTGTCACGCACCGAACAGGTGAACCACAGCAGTTCGTGATCCAGCGACTGCCATTGCGCTTCGATACTGACCCGGCCACGCTCGGTGAACTTCAAGGCATTGCCCACCAGGTTAACCAGAATCTGCCGGATCCGCGTCGGGTCACCTTGCACCTGCATGTCGCGCATGTCCTCGGGGATCCGCAGGTTCAGGGCCAGGCCGCGCTGCACCGCGCTGTGCTGGAACGACTGGGCGCAAGCGCCGATCAGGTCGGCCAGGTTGAATGGAATGTGCTCAAGCTCCAGCTCCGAACGTTCGATCCGCGAGAAGTCGAGGATGTCGTTGATGACTTTCAGCAGATGTTCGGTCGACTCCGAAGCGAGCGCCGCGTACTCGATCTGCTCCTCGGTCATGTCCGTGGTTTCCAGCAACTGCAACATGCCCAGCACACCATTCATGGGCGTACGCAGTTCGTGGCTCATCATCGCCAGGAAATCGGATTTGGCGTTGTTGGCCTTTTCCGCTTCCTCGCGGGTCTGGATCAGTTGCGCCATCGCCTGATGCTGTTCGCGACTGGCCTGCTCCAGTGCCTGGGCGAGGTTGTTGATGTGCTGCGACAGGGCGCCCAGTTCCGTGTCATCGACAATCGGCAGCGGGGTCTTGTAGTCGCCTTGCTGAATTGCCTTGACCGCGTTGCCGATATCGCGGATCGGCGCCGACAGGCTGCCGGCCAGACGCCGCGCCAGCACAAACGTGAAGAGCAGGGCGAACAACGCCAGAATCCCGGCCTTGAACAGAATTTCCTGCTGACGCTGACTGAAGGCATCGTTGGACAGGCCGACGATCACCCGACCCAGATAGTCCTCGCTGGTCACGTTATTGCTGGCTTTGGCGTCGTGGAAAAAATCACTGTTGAGGGCGATCCGTTGCAGGCGCACCGGGGCCTGAAACACCTCGACCTGATGCGGGCGGTTGTGCGCGTCGGCGGCCTGTTCTACGTAGGCCAGGATCCGGTTGGCGCTGTCCTGTACTTCCAGAAAACGCACGTTTGGTGTGGCCAGGGTCGCTTTGAGCAGGCTTTCCAGCACTTCGTTGTTGCCGGAAATCACTCCGTACTCGGTGGCGGGCGCCAGTTGGTTGGCGATCAGTTGCCCGGTGTGATTGAGCTCCTGCCGCAAATCCTGAATCCGCACAAAGGTAAAGAAACTGATCAGCAGCAGCGTAAGCAGCAGGGCCGGGCCGAGGCTGATCAATTGCGTGCGGGTGTTGATGTCCCAGCGGCGACGCAGATTCATGGGTGGCTTTCTCCTTCAGCCAACTGGCGGGCGACAGACGCTTCATCGATTGGCTCGATACCCAGGGAACGAGCGACCTGCGCATTACTTGAGACCTTGAAGCGATCGGGGTAGAGCGCGCGCGGCCATGTTGCCGGGGGACGGTCCAGTAACCCGTCAAGGATCGCCAGCCAGTCGGGCTGATCGCTGTAAGTGCTGGCGAGGCTGCCGGCACGCACGAACGCAACGTTCGGCCCGATCAGTGCCACTTGCCGGGAGTAACTGCTGAGCAACAGGTTTTTCACGGTTTTCGGGTTGTACAGGTCGGGGTCGTCGAGGCCCAGCAGCACCTCGCTGTTTCTCAGCACGCCTTGCAACGGGCGACTGTCCTGGGTGTTGTCCCAGCGCTGGCTGACGATTTGCAGATTCAGCGGCGCTGCGGCCTGATGCAGCTCCTTGAGCAGGAATTCGCTGTGCTGGTCGAACAGCACGCCGACCCGCCGCACCTGCGGCAGAATCCGCCGAATCAGCTGCAGTTGCCGCCCCAGCGGCGGATCGCTCCACAGCAGACTCAAGTGCGGTGGCTGTGCGGCACCCAGGCGTTGCCGCGCTTGCAAACGGCTGATGCGCAACACCAGCGTCGGCGGCCCCTGGGACTCCTGCAGGCGCCAGTCGAGGCTGGGCAGATCGAGCAGAATCATCCGCAAATTGCCCGGCAACTTGCCCGGCGCCGGCAGGCTGGCCAGCGGCTGAAACCGCACGTTGTCAGTGGGGCGCAGCTCGCTCAGGGCCTGGACGAAGGCTTGCACCCCGGGGCTTTCTTCGGCGCCGGTCAACAGGATATCGGCGGCTTGCACCGCCACGCCGTGCAGCCACGCGGTCAAGAACAGACAGGCACCCGCCAGCCAGTGGCCAAGGGTGGGCGTCTTGTTTGCCGTGGCGTAGCGCACCCTAGAACTCCAGCTCGGCGCTGAAATACAGCACCCGGCGCTCGTCGTACTGGTTGTCGACGAAAGTGGTCGGTTCGTTGTCGAGCCGCTGCTGCAGCACGCCGGCCAGTTGCAGTTGGGCTTTGCCCAGCGGGATGCGTTTGGCGATGCGCGTGTCGACCCGCTCGAAACGATAGCCGTTAAGCGCGTTGTCGCCGTAATAGAAGAGGGCGCTGTTCCAGCCATGGCCCCAATCGCGCAGCCAGCCGGCAGAGCCGCTGTTGCGTGAGGTGAATTGCTGATCCAGCGGATTGCTCGCTTCGGCATCGACGTAGGCATAAGTGAAGCGCAGGCGGTCGATCAGGCTCAGGCGCCAGTCGAGCTGGGTTTCAGTGCCGCGAAAGCGCGAGCTGTTGGCGTTGCTGGCGATGTACTGGTTGTTACGCAGCGGCTCGCTGATCATTCCGGTGATTTCGTCGTAGAACAGCTTCACGTCCACGGCCAGCCCCCACTCGGCGAAATAGCCGTTGTAGCCCAACTCGCGCGAACGCATGTGTTCCTGATCGAGATTGCCCGGGCCACGGGTCTTGACGAAGTAGCGCGCCGAAGACTGGCCATAGGCGGACGGCCGCAGGTTGCTCACCTGATAGCTCCAGTTGACGTTGTTCTCGAACATGTCCGGCGAGCGGATCGCCTCCGAGTACACCGCGCGCAGGCCATGGCGTGGGTTGATCAGGTAGTTGACGGCGAACCGGGGCGTCAGCGAACTGCCGATCAGTTGGGTGTTTTCAAACATGGCGCCGCCCTGCAACAGCCAGTGTTCACTGGCGCGCCACTCCAGTTGGCCGAACGCGCGCCAGGTGGTGTCGTCCAGCGTGCCGTTGAAGTAGGTCTCGGAGTCGGCCCGGTCGTAACGATAGTTCATGCCGCTGACCAGTCGCAGGCTGTCGGACAGGCTGAGGGTGTCCTGCAATTCCAGATCGTAGCGCGACTCGCGGGCGCTTTGGTCGATGTCGCCACACAAGGTCTGGCTGGCACCGTTGCGCCATTGATCCAGCACTTGATTGGCCAGAGCCATTTCCTGTGGCGTTCCGGCTTCCGGACCGGGGCCGGTGAAGCGGGTGATGTTGCGCGCCAGGCGTTCGGTGTAGTTCGGGTTGAGCTGCCACAGCTGTGTCAGTTGCGGGCTGAACGACACTTCGGCATCACAGGCGCGCCATACTTGCTGGCGATCCCAGTGCTGCGCCGAGCCTTGTATATAAAGGCTGTGTTGCGGATTGATGTCGAGACTCCAGCGCACCGAGCCGGCGTAATCCTTGGCGACCACGTCGGAATTGTTCCCGGCAGCGGTAATCCCCGAGAACACCGGGCGGTAGGTATAAGGGCGCTGGTTGGTACCGTCCTTGGCATTGACCTGCCAGTCGAGGCTCTGGTTGTCGCTCAGGGTCTGACTGACGGCGAGGCTGAAGCGGTTCAAACGGCGGCTGTCGCGGTAATCGGCGCCGGTGCGGTCGCTGTCGAAGCCATCGTCTTCCTGGCCGGACAGCGACAGGCGCAAGTCGCCGCCGTTCCAGCCCGTACCCTGGCTGGCATAGAAATCGTTAATGCCGCGCTGGCCGCGGGTGTACTTCAGGCGTGTGCCGTGGCTGTCTGCCGGGTTGCGGGTGATGATGTTGACCACCGCCATCAGCGCGTTGGCGCCGTAGCTGACCGTGTTCGGCCCACGGAAAACCTCGATCCGCTCGATGTCTTCCATGGCCACCGGAATATCACTCCAGTCCACCGTGGCCAGGCCCGCGCGGTACACCGAGCGGCCATCGATCAGCACCTGCATGCGTCGCGCTTCGCTGGCATTGGTCCCGTGATAGTTGACCGCCGCCTGATTGCCGCTGATGTTGCCGACCATCATTCCCGGCACCAGCCGCAGCAATTCACTGATGTCGCGGGCGCCACTGGCGTTGATCAGTTCACTGTCGAGTACGGTCATGCTCCCCGGCACTTCCGCCGGTGTCTGTTTCAGGCGTGTGGCCGTCAGCACCTGCGGCAGCGTTTCGCTGTCGACAAACAGGTCGTCCGCCTGCAACACCGGGCTGAACAGCAGCGCCAGCAACAGGGATGAACGTGAAGGGGGAGAGCCAAAAGACACGACACAGCCTTGATCACAAAGAATTGGCGCGCATGTTAACCGAGGACAGTGACTTTTCCAGTCACGATGCTGGCATTTTCCTAGGTTTTATTGGTCTTCTTCCTACAAGTGCCGGTAATTGACGCAGGGGCTGGCCGCGCTTCGGTCGCCCCGTATAATGCCGGCATCGCCACTGGTATGGATTAACGGATTGCATATGACTGAACAGCGCCCGATTGCGGTCCTGGGAGGCGGAAGTTTTGGTACCGCCGTGGCCAATCTTTTGGCCGAGAACGGCCATCAAGTCCTGCAGTGGATGCGCGACCCCGAGCAGGCCGAGGCCATCCGGGTCAATCGCGAGAATCCGCGTTACCTCAAAGGCATCAAGATCCTGCCGGGGGTGACGGCGGTCACCGACCTGCAGGCCACCCTCGACGCCTGCGAACTGTGCTTCGTCGCGCTGCCGTCGAGCGCCCTGCGCACGGTGCTGGCTGCTCATGCCGAGCGCCTGAGCGGCAAGATGCTGGTCAGCCTGACCAAGGGCATCGAAGCCCACACCTTCAAACTGATGAGCCAGATCCTCGAAGAGATCGCCCCGCAGGCGCGCATCGGCGTGCTGTCCGGGCCGAACCTGGCGCGGGAGATCGCTGAGCACGCGCTGACCGCCACGGTGGTTGCCAGCGAAGACGAAGAACTCTGCAAAGCGGTACAGGCTGCGTTGCATGGTCGCACCTTCCGCGTTTACGCCAGTGCTGACCGTTTCGGTGTCGAACTGGGCGGCGCGTTGAAAAACGTCTACGCGATCATTGCCGGCATGGCGGTAGCGCTGGAGATGGGCGAGAACACCAAGAGCATGCTGATCACTCGCGCCCTGGCCGAGATGACCCGGTTCGCGGTGAACCAGGGCGCCAATCCGATGACCTTCCTCGGTCTGGCCGGGGTCGGTGACTTGATCGTGACCTGCTCGTCACCCAAGAGCCGCAACTATCAGGTCGGGTTTGCCCTCGGTCAGGGCTTGAGCCTTGATGAAGCCGTGTCGCGCCTGGGCGAAGTCGCTGAAGGCGTGAACACCCTGAAGGTGCTCAAGGCCAAGTCCCAGGAGGTTGGCGTGTACATGCCGCTGGTCGCCGGGCTGCATGCGATCCTGTTTGAAGGACGCACGCTGGAGCAGGTGATCGGTCTACTGATGCGGGCCGAGCCGAAAACCGACGTCGACTTTATTTCCACCAGCGGTTTCAACTGATTCAACAGGAAGCGAGCCATGAACGATCCGAAAACCGAAGCCAAGTACGAATCCATCCTCCTGCGGGTGCTGTGGATGATCGTCTACGTGCTGGTCTGGCAAGTGGCGCAGTTCATCCTCGGCGCGGTGGTGCTGGTGCAACTGGTCTATCGTTTGATTTACGGCGCGCCGAGCGCCAGCCTGATGAATTTCGGCGACAGCCTGAGCCAGTTCCTTGCGCAGATCGGCCGCTTCGGCAGCTTTCACAGCGACCAGAAACCCTGGCCGTTCGCCGACTGGCCGACCCCGCGTGCCCCGGAAGGCGAGACGCCGCACGCCGTGCCGCCAGCCCCGCATCCGGCCCGCGATGAGGAACCCAAGCTATGAAACTCTGGGTATTACGTCACGGTGAGGCCGTGCCTTATGGCTCGTGCCCCGACTCTGAACGGGAACTGACCGCGCACGGTCGCCAAGAGGCCTTGAGCAGCGCAGCCCGATTGATCGGTCAGCCGCTGACGGCGATTTACGCCAGCCCTTATCTGCGCGCACAACAGACTGCGCAGATCGTTCGCGAGGCTCTGGGGTTCGAGCCGGAGATCCGCACCGTCGATTGGCTGACGCCGGAGAGCGATCCGGACAAGGTGGCGGATCAGCTGGTGTCGGTGAGCAATGTGCTGCTGGTCAGCCATAACCCGTTGGTGGGCAACCTGCTGAGCTATCTGCAGCATGGCGCCGGGTATCCGCCGGAGAAGGTCAGCACCGCTGGCCTGGCCGAACTGGAAAGTCCTGAGTTGTTGATAGGCTCGATGACCCTCAACAGCCTCAAGCACCCCTAAAAGCAAAAGATCGCAGCCTGCGCAGGTCTCTGTTGGAGCTGCCGCAGGCTGCGGTCTTTTGATCTTGTTTCTTTTGGTAAAAAATCCAACCAAGCACTTGCTTGGTTGACTACGCTTGCTCCAGACCCAAAAAACAGGAGCGAGTCGCATGTCTGCCGCCTTCCGTTTACCGCTGGACGTATTCTACGAGCGTGAGGCCCGGCACCCGCGCCAGCGTTTTCTGGTGCAGCCCATCGGTGGCGGGCAGGTCGAGACGCTGACCTGGGCCGACGTCGGCCATCAGGCCCGTTGCGCCGCGCACTGGCTGCGCGCACGGGAATTGCCGCAAGGCAGCCACATTGCACTGATCTCGAAAAACTGCGCGCACTGGATCATTGCCGATCTGGCGATCTGGATGGCCGGACACGTCTCGGTGCCGCTGTATCCCAACCTCACGGCAGACTCGGTGAATCAGGTCCTGACACATTCGGAAAGCGTGCTGGCGTTCATCGGCAAGCTCGATGACTGGCCGGGTATGTCGGTCGGTGTGCCGGCGGATCTGCCAACCATCAGTCTGCCGCTGCATCCGCCCGGCGAGTTTGATTTCAGTTGGGATGACCTGCTAAGGAGCTCGCCGATCCAGGACGATCCACGCCCGGCGGCCGAACAACTGGCGACCATCATCTACACCTCCGGCACCACCGGGTTGCCCAAAGGCGTGATGCACAGTTTTGCCAATCTGGGGTTTGCCACGACTCGCGGCACGCAACTGTTCGGGCTCAACGAGCAAGACCGCCTGCTGTCGTACCTGCCGCTGTGCCATGTCGCCGAACGAATGTTCGTTGAACTGGCGGCGATTTATACCGGGCAAACCGTGTTCTTTGCCGAAAGCCTCGACACCTTCATCACCGATCTGCAGCGGGCGCGGCCCACGGCGATGTTCGGCGTGCCGCGCATCTGGACCAAATTCCAGATGGGCGTGTACGGCAAGATCCCGGCCAAGCGCCTGGATTTCCTGCTTGGCCTGCCATTCATTGGCAAGCGGGTCGGGCACAAGGTGTTGGCCGGGTTAGGCCTTGATGCCTTGCGCGTTGCCCTGTCCGGTGCGGCACCGGTGCCGCAGACTCTGCTCAGCTGGTATCGGAAACTCGGCCTTGATGTGCTGGAGGTGTATGGCATGACCGAGAGTTGCGGCTATTCGCACATCTGCCTGCCGGGTCAGTACAAGCAAGGCTGGATCGGCAAGCCGTGCCCGGAGGTCGAGGTGCGGATCGACGAGTCCGGTGAGGTGCAGGTGCGCAGTCAGGCGAACATGCTTGGCTATTTCAAGGAACCGCAGAAAACCGCCGAGACCCTCACCGAGGACGGCTTTCTGCGTACCGGCGACAAGGGCGAACAGGATGCCGAGGGGCGTTTGCGCCTGACCGGCCGGCTCAAGGAAATCTTCAAGACCAGCAAAGGCAAATACGTGGCCCCGGCGCCGATTGAAAACCGGCTGGCGGTGCATTCGCGGATCGAACAGGTCTGTGTCGTTGGTGATGGCCTGAGTGCCCCGCTGGGCTTGTGCGTGCTGTCGAACGTCAATCAGGAGGAGGCGCGGGCGAGTCTGCATTCGAGCCTGGAGAAGCTGCTCGAAGAGGTCAACGCCGTGCTCGACAAGCACGAACGCCTGCGCCGGCTGGTGGTGGTCAAGGACAGCTGGGCGGTGGAAAACGGCTTTCTCACGCCGACCTTGAAGATCAAGCGCAACGTCATCGAAGACACTTATGGCGCGCGGTTTGAAGAATGGAGCGCGCGCAGCGAGGCGGTGCTGTGGCAGGATTGAGTGACGATCAAAACAACAAAGGAAGCCTGCGATGACCTTGTGGCGCACCACTCCGAACATCGAGCAGTTGAACGCAATCCAGAAAAACACCATCGGCGAAGTGCTGGATATCCGCTTTGAGTCCTTCGACGAAGCGTCGTTGACGGCGAGCATGGTCATCGATCACCGCACCCATCAACCTTATGGTCTGCTGCACGGCGGCGCTTCGGTGGTGCTGGCGGAAACCGTTGGTTCCATGGCCAGTTACCTGTGCATCGATGCCAGCAAATTCTATTGCGTGGGGCTGGAGATCAATGCCAACCATCTGCGCGGTTTGCGCAGCGGGCGGGTGACCGCAGTGGCTTCGCCAATTCACATCGGTCGCACCACGCATGTCTGGGACATTCGCTTGACCAGCGATGAAGGCAAGGCCAGTTGCGTCTCGCGTTTGACCATGGCGGTGGTGCCGTTGGGCGAGCAGCCACCGGCCCGGTGATCTGCTGAAGATAACAAGATCGCAGCCTGCGGCAGCTCCTACAGAATGTAAGCGATTCCCATGCAGGGGCTGGCGCAGCCTGCGATCTTTTGCTTTTCACGACAACTCCACCACCCTTTCTGGCAGTTATGGTCATTGCTGCCGATCCTGGTCTTACGGACAATCAACATCACGTTTCCCGTTCATGGATAAGTCCGCATGTCGCAACCGATCTTTTTCGCCCACGCCAACGGGTTTCCCTCGGGCACCTATGGCAAGTTGTTCGCGGCGCTGGCGCCCGAGTACCGGGTTGCGCATCTGGAGCAGCATGCCCATGACCCGCGTTTCCCGGCGGACGACAACTGGTACAACCTGGTCGACGAACTGATCCACCATTTGCAGCAGCAGGATCAACCGGTGTGGGGCGTCGGCCATTCCTTTGGCGGCGTGTTGCACCTGCACGCCGCATTGCGCTGCCCAGAGCTGTATCGCGGCGTGGTCATGCTCGACTCGCCGGTGCTGACCCGCACTGATCAATGGGTGATCCGCGCGGCCAAGCGCTTCGGCTTCATCGACAGACTGACCCCGGCCGGACGTACGCTGGGGCGACGCGAGGAGTTCGCCGACCTCGACACGGCGCGCAGCTACTTTGCCGGCAAGACCCTGTTTCGCGGTTTCGATCCGGAATGCTTCGATGCCTACCTGCAACACGGGTTGCAGACGGTCGGCGACAAGTTGCGTCTGCGCTTCGACCCGGCCACCGAAATCAGTATCTATCGCGGCGTGCCGCACACCAGCCCGGGCCGTACGCGCCAATTGCAGGTGCCGCTGGCCGTGGTGCGTGGTCACAAGAGCCGGGTGGTCATGCGTCATCACACGCGGTTCGTCGGGCGCCTGCCCCAGGGTGAAGCCCTGAGCATGCCCGGCGGACACATGTTCCCGCTCGAACGTCCGCAAGACACCGCGCGCCTGCTCAAAGAGCTGTTTACGCGTTGGGAGCGCCGCCTACAGAAGGACTGCGCATGAGCCCGACCTTCGAAGAAGTGCGCCTGAGCCTGCCGCATATCGAACTGGCGGCGCACTTGTTCGGCCCCGAGGACGGTCTGCCGGTGATCGCCCTGCATGGCTGGCTCGACAACGCCAACAGCTTCGCGCGCCTGGCGCCGAGGCTCAAAGGCCTGCGCATCATTGCCCTGGACATGGCCGGGCATGGGCATTCCGGGCATCGTCCGAACGGCGCCGGTTATGCGCTGTGGGATTACGCTCACGATGTGCTGCAGGTTGCCGAGCAACTGGGCTGGAAGCGCTTCGGCCTGCTCGGGCATTCGATGGGCGCCATCGTTTCGCTGGTGCTGGCCGGTTCGTTGCCGGAGCGCATCAGCCATCTGGCGCTGATCGATGGGGTGATTCCGCCTACAGATAAAGGCGAAAACGCCGCCGAGCGCATGGGCATGGCCTTGCAGGCGCAGCTGGATCTGCGCGAGAAGCGCAAACCGGTCTACAACACCCTCGATCGTGCCATCGAAGCGCGGATGAAAGGGCTGGTGGCGGTCAGTCGCGAAGCCGCCGAACTGCTGGCGCAACGCGGTTTGATGCCGGTGCCCGGCGGTTATACCTGGCGCACTGATAATCGGCTGACTCTGCCATCGCCGTTGCGCCTGACTCAGGAGCAGGCGATGGCGTTCGTCCAGCGCATCACCTGTCCGGCGCAACTGGTGGTCGCCGCCGACGGCATGCTGGCCAGACATCCGGAGTTGCTGGAGCGTCTACCCTTTAGCCAGGAACAGCTGGCGGGCGGGCATCATTTGCACCTGAACGATGAGTCCGGTGCCGACCTTGTCGCAGACTGTTTCAATCGCTTCTTCGCCATTCCTTGACTTGCACCGGGCAACTGTCGAGGCTGGGCGGGTTGAAATGGGAGACAAACACGATGGATTTCTATACCGCTGCGACCCCGACCCGCCAAGCCATGCCGATCCGATGAGCCTGACTATGCGGTCACTCAGTCTGTTGGCGCTGTGCTGTTTCAGTCCCGTTCTCTTCGCTGCCGATGTGCCAGGCAGCCAGGATCTGCAGATCGTGCCGCGCCTGGCCGATGCGCAGATTGTCGACTATCGCCCTCCGGTGGAGCTCGAGCGGATCTATCCGCTGGGCTCGATTCGCAAGATCAGCGGCCAGTTGCGCTTCGACGGCCAGGTCACCGCGCGCGGCCAGACCACTTCGGTCACCTATGAATTGCCCCCGGAGCACTCCGCCACCGAAGCCTTCACTGCTGCTCGCGAAGCCCTGCAAAAGCAGGACGCCGAGTTGCTGTTCTGGTGCCAGGCCCGCGACTGCGGCGAAAGCAGCCTGTGGGCCAATGAAGTGTTCGGCAATGCCAAGCTGTACGGTGCCGACGAGCAACAGGCCTATCTGCTGTTGCGTCTGGCTGCACCGAAGGACAACACCCTGGTGGCGCTCTACAGCATCACCCGCGGCAATCGCAAAGCCTACCTGCATGTCGAACAGTTCGAAGCGGGCGCGCCGTTGGGCGAGTTGCTTCCGACGTCGGCGACGCTGTTGCGACAGCTCAAAAGCACCGGCGAACTGGACTTTCCCAAGCTGACCGGGGACCCGGATGACACCTGGCTACGACTGATTTCCCGCGGCTTGAACCTCGACACCACCCAGCGCGTGACGATTTCCGGGCCGAAGGCCGAGGCCTGGCGTCAGGCATTGATCGGTCAGGGCGTGCGCGCGGCGCGGATGGAGGCGGGGAGCGCCGACGGCGCTGGCCTGCGCATTGATCTGTTGCGATAAGCTGCATCAGACGTGCGCGCATGGCGTGTTCGCCTACGCTTTGACCGACTGACTTCTTCGAGACTTTACATGCTCAATAATGATCGGCTGTTGGTGCAGATTCTCCTGCTGGTGCTGTTTGGTGCCAGCCTGTGGGTGATGGCGCCGTTCTGGTCGGCGCTGTTCTGGGGGGCGGTGCTGGCGTTCGCCAGTTGGCCGCTGATGCGTCTGTTGACCCGTTGGCTCAATGGCCGCGAATCACTTGCTGCGGCTATTTTGACCCTTGGCTGGATGCTGCTGGTGGCGGCGCCACTGGTGTGGCTGGGTTTCAATCTGGCCGATCACGTGCGCGATGCCACGGCGTTCATCAAGGATGTACAGGTCGACGGCCTGCCGGAAGCACCGGCCTGGCTCGGCAGCGTGCCGCTGGTCGGCGAGCGGCTGGTCGGGGTCTGGAACAGCATCGATCAGCAGGGCGCCGCGCTGATGGTGTCGATCAAGCCGTATCTGGGGCAGGTCGGCAACTGGTTGCTGGCGCGCAGTGCGCAGATCGGCGGCGGAATCCTCGAGCTGACCCTGAGCATTGTCTTCGTGTTCTTTTTCTATCGCGACGGGCCGCGACTGGCGGCATTTGTGCACGGTCTGCTGGAGCGGCTGATTGGCGAGCGGGCCGGGTATTACATCGAGCTGGTGGCCGGTACCGTGCAGCGGGTGGTCAACGGAGTGATCGGTACGGCAGCGGCGCAGGCGATTCTGGCGTTGATCGGGTTCCTGATTGCCGGGGTTCCTGGGGCGCTGGTGTTGGGGATCGTGACGTTCCTGTTGAGCCTGATTCCGATGGGGCCGCCGTTGGTGTGGATTCCGGCGACGGCCTGGCTGGCGTGGAAGGGCGAGTACGGGATGGCGGTGTTTCTCGGGATCTGGGGCACGTTCATCATCAGTGGCGTGGATAACGTGTTGAAGCCTTATCTGATCAGCCGGGGCGGGAATCTGCCGTTGGTGATTGTGTTGCTTGGGGTATTTGGCGGGTTGATTGCGTTTGGGTTTATCGGGCTGTTTATCGGGCCTACGTTGTTGGCGGTGGCTTATAGTTTGTTGACGGATTGGAGCAAGAGTCAGGCTCGGGTTTAGATTTGGCTGGGGTGGTTTGACTTGGCGGCCTCTGGGCCGACCATGCTCCTGGGGTTTTGGGTGTTTATCCGTTGCTTCGGGTGTTGCGGCTGGCGGTTTCGCCCTTACGGCGAGTCACTTTTGCAGACGCCCAAAAGTAACCAAAACGCTGGGCCCCGGCGTTCGGCCCTCGCTTAGGCTCGGGTTCCTTCGCTCCGGGATTCATCCGGGGGCATCGCCTCCGGTTTGCTTCGCTGCACCTCCTCTCGATGTGTTCGACTGCGTCGAACGGTCGCTGCGCTCCCACCCCCGGATAAACCCCTCCACTCAGCCTGCCGAAGGGGCCGGCACGGCAAGATCAAGAGCTGCAGCCGAGCTAACGCTCATCCTGTTGAGTGGTGAAAAGCATGCGGTCTGCCTGGACTGCTTTGCTTTTTTGTGGAAGCGAGCTTGCTCGCGAAGGCGGCCTATGGGCCGACCAGTTTCCAACAGACCACACCCAATCCACCTGTGGGAGCTGGCTTGCCAGCGATGGCGGCCTGCGAGCCGACCAATCTCCAACAGACCGCACCCATTCCCACTGTGGGAGCGAGCTTGCTCGCGAAGGCGGCCTATGGGCCGACCAATTTCCAACAGACCACACCCAATCCACCTGTGGGAGCTGGCTTGCCAGCGATGGCGGCCTGCGAGCCGACCAATCTCCAACAGACCGCACCCATTCCCACTGTGGGAGCGAGCCTGCTCGCGAAGACGGCCTGGCAGCCGACCAATCTCCAACTGAACACACCCATTCCCACTGTGGAAGCGAGCCTGCTCGCGAAGGCAGCCTGACAGCCGACCAATCTCCAACTGACCACACCCAATCCCACGGTCGGAGCCAGCCTGCTGGCGATGAGGCTCTCTCAGGCAACCACTCTCTTCTCGCTGTACTCAAATGACCGTTCCCACACCACTGCATGGAAACGATCACACATCACTACATCAACTCAAGTCGCCACATTCAGGTATTTGCCCACCGGCGCAGCATTGTCCAGGGAATACTGCTTGCTCAAGTTGGCAATCATCCGGTTCAGCGCTTCGCTGGTGGTCTGGGTGCTGGCGGTCCTTTCTTCAGGCGGATGTTCGCGACCGGCTTGCAATGCTGCTTTCAGTTCGTCGCTGCTCACGTCGCCGCTGCTGTCGCTGTCCAGCGCTTTAAGCAGTGCGGCGCTGGTGTCGGTGCTGGTCGTTGAGGTGTTGTCGCGGGTCTGTTGCGCGCTGCTCAGTTCGGTGGCGCTGATGCTGCCGTCGCCATCGGCATCCAGTTGGCTGAACAATTCATCACTGGAAGTTTGCTGCGGTGGCGGTGGTGGCGGGGTGAGGCTGGCGGTGAGTTCGTCCTGGCTGACGGTGCCGTCCTTGTTCTTGTCCAGCGCGGAGAAGATCTGGTTGCTGTCGGCGCTGCTGCCGGCGCTGGTGAGGCCGTTGCTCAGTTCGTCGCTGCTGATGGCGCCGTCGCCATCGGTGTCGAGGGCGCTGATCAGGGCGTCGGCGAGGTCGGTGTTTGGTGCTTGATCCTGAGGTGGCGGTGGGGGCGCCATGGCGGTCATTTCTTCGGCGCTGAGGCTGCCGCTGGCGTCGCTGTCCAGGTCGCCGAACTGCTTGCTCAGGTTGATCAGCAAACCGTCGTCGGACTTCTGCGACAGGGCGCTTTTCAGCTCGTCCTGATCCACTGCACCGTCGCTATTGCTGTCGAGTCTGGCGAACAGTTGCTTTTGCAGTTGCTGGCTGCGGGCGTTCTGGGTGGCGGTGCTGCTGGTGCTGGTATAGCTCGTGTAGTTGCTGACGCTACCGATCATGGGCTCACTCCTTGGACTGTAAAGCCGGTCGGTGTACCGGCTTGTACAGACTCAAGGAGCAAGTTGTCCTGGGTATTTTGGCTTTGTACCGGGTGGTACACAGTGGGGAGGACACCAGAAACCCTCAGGGGGACAGGTGTTCTTCTCAGGCGCGCGGCAGGCGGATGATTGCGGTCAGGCCGCCGCCGGGTGTTTCTTGCAGATTCAACTGCCCACCCAAACGCTGCGCCGCTTCACGGGCAATGGTCATGCCCAGGCCGACGCCGCCGGAGTTGCGGTTGCGGGAGCCTTCCAGGCGATAGAACGGTTCGAACACCGCTTCGCGTTGGTCTTCGGCTATGCCCGGGCCGTGGTCGATCACGCGGATCAGCAGTTGTTCGCGTTGATCCTGCAGTTCGATGCGCGCCTGCCCGGCGTAGCGCAGGGCATTGTCCATCAAGTTATTGATGCACGAGCGCAGCGCCATCGGTTGCACCTGCAGCGGCGCGCAATGGCCGCTGACTTCAACGTCTGCGCCTTGATCCTGAGCGTTCTCGCACAACGATTCGACCAGCGCCTGCACGTCCATCAACTGCAGGGCTTCGCTGGTGCGTTGTTCGTGCAGGTAGGTGAGGGTGGCGTCGAGCATGCCGATCATGTCGTTGAGGTCCTGGCGCATCTGACCTTGCAGCTTTTCGTCGTCGATCTGTTCCAGGCGCAGTTTCAGTCGCGACAGCGGGGTGCGCAGGTCGTGGGAGACGGCGCCGAGCATGCGTGCCCGTTGCTGCACCTGTTCGCGGATGCGTTGTTGCATCAGGTTGAAGGTGTGCGCCGCTTGCCGTGCCTCACGCGGGCCGGACTCGTCCAGCGGCGGGCTGTCGAGGTTTTCGCTCAGACGCTCGGCGGCGTCGCTCAGGCGCTGGATCGGTCGGCTGAGCAGTTTGGCGCCGTACCACGCAGCAATCATCAGCGAGATGAACTGGAACGTCAGCGGCACCAGCGGTCCGCCGAACCACGGACGTGGCGGGCGATGGGCGAAACGCGTATCCGGCGGCGGATGTTGGCCGTCGACCCCCTCGGCAAATTCCGGCGGGGGCGGCGGTGGGGGCGGGCCGTAGTGGTGAAACCAGGCAAAGGCCAGCAGATGCGCCAGGACGATCGCCACGAACAGCATGCCAAACAGGCGGCCGAACAGCGTGTCGAAGCGCCCTCGCATCAGCCGATGTCCCGCGCGTCGAACAGATAACCTTCACCGCGCACGGTTTTGATCAACTGCGGGGCTTTCGGGTCGTCGCCGAGTTTTTGTCGCAGGCGCGACACCAGCAAATCGATGCTGCGGTCGAACGCTTCGATCGAACGGCCCCGGGCGGCGTCCAGCAGTTGTTCGCGGCTGAGTACCCGACGCGGGCGTTCAATGAACACCCAAAGCAAGCGGAATTCGGCATTGGACAGCGGCACCACCAGACCATCGTCGGCAATCAGCTGACGCAGCACGCTGTTGAGGCGCCAGTTGTCGAAGCGGATGTTGGCCCGCTGTTCGGTGCGGTCATCGCGCACCCGGCGCAGGATGGTCTGGATCCGCGCCACCAGTTCCCGTGGCTCGAACGGTTTGGCCATGTAGTCGTCGGCGCCCAGTTCCAGGCCGATGATGCGGTCGGTGGGCTCGCAGCGGGCGGTGAGCATGAGGATCGGGATGTCCGATTCGGCACGCAGCCAGCGGCACAGCGACAGGCCGTCTTCGCCGGGCAGCATCAGGTCGAGTACCACCACGTCGAAATGTTCGGCCTGCATCGCCTGGCGCATGGCTGCGCCGTCGGTGACGCCGCTGGCGTGGATGTTGAAGCGCGCGAGGTAGTCGATCATCAGCTCGCGGATCGGCACATCGTCATCGACGATCAGCGCGCGGATGCTCCAGCGCTTGTCGTCTTTCTGCTCATCAGTCACGGTCGTTTGGGTGTTGTGCATGGGGCTGTTCATCTGCCAGTAGGCCGCCAACCACAAAGATGGGCTGCGAGGTGGTGGTTTCAGCATAGGCGTCCTGCCGTGAGGCGGGAAGTGCTGATGTAAGGACGTGTTGCGGCTGGCGAGGCTAGCGCGGGCGCATGTTGGCGGCGTGTCGGTTGTGTATCGGGTTCGACACAATAGCAGCGAGCGCTATGCTGATCACGGTTGCGGCGACGATTTACCGATCATCGGGTGCCGCGCCGTCGCCGCTTCCGCTACAATGCGCGCCGATTTCGACTTGCCTGAGAGCCCATCCATGTCCGCCTGCCAGACTCCTATCATCGTCGCCCTGGATTTCCCCACCCGTGACGCCGCACTGAAGCTGGCCGACCAGTTGGACCCGAAACTGTGCCGGGTCAAAGTGGGCAAGGAACTGTTCACCAGTTGCGCCGCGGAAATCGTCGGCACCCTACGTGACAAAGGCTTTGAAGTGTTCCTCGACCTGAAATTCCACGATATTCCCAATACCACCGCGATGGCTGTGAAAGCCGCTGCCGAGATGGGCGTGTGGATGGTCAACGTGCATTGCTCCGGTGGCCTGCGCATGATGGCGGCCTGCCGTGAAGAGCTCTCCAAGCGCAGCGGCCCGCAACCGCTGCTGATCGGCGTGACTGTGCTGACCAGCATGGAGCGCGAGGATCTGGCCGGTATCGGTCTGGACATCGAGCCGCAGGAGCAGGTGCTGCGTCTGGCCGCGCTGGCCGAGAAGGCCGGAATGGATGGACTGGTGTGCTCGGCGCTGGAAGCCACCGCGCTGAAGTCGGCGCATCCTTCGCTGCAACTGGTGACCCCGGGGATTCGCCCGGCGGGCAGTGCGCAGGACGATCAGCGCCGTATCCTGACCCCGCGTCAGGCACTGGATGCCGGTTCCGATTACCTGGTGATCGGCCGTCCGATCAGTCAGGCGGCGGATCCGGCCAAGGCCCTGGCCTCGGTCGTGGCAGAACTGGCCTGATCAGTTTCCGCAGGTATTAGCATTACCTGTAGGAGCTGCCGAAGGCTGCGATCTTTTGATTTTGCTTGTTAAAGGCAAGATCAAAAGATCGCAGCCTTCGGCAGCTCCTACAGAGGCTGCGATCTTTTATTTTAGATTTTCAGCACCAACTTGCCGAAATTCTCCCCGCTGAACAATTTCATCAGTGTCTCTGGAAAGGTCTGCAGACCTTCGACGATGTCTTCCTTGCTTTTGAGTTGTCCCTTGGCCATCCAGCCGGCCATTTCCTGGGCGGCACTGGCGTATTGCGCGGCGTAGTCCATCACCACAAAGCCCTCCATGCGTGCGCGGTTGACCAGCAATGACAGGTAGTTGGCCGGGCCTTTGACCGCTTCCTTGTTGTTGTACTGGCTGATGGCGCCGCAAATCACCACCCGGGCTTTTGGCGCCAGACGACTGAGCACGGCGTCGAGGATCTCGCCGCCGACGTTATCGAAATACACGTCTACGCCTTTCGGGCACTCGCGCTTGAGCCCGGCCAGCACGTCTTCGTGCTTGTAATCGATGGCGCCGTCGAAGCCCAGTTCATCGATCAGGTACTTGCACTTGTCGGCCCCGCCGGCGATGCCGACGACCCGGCAGCCTTTGATCTTGGCGATCTGCCCGGCAATGCTGCCCACCGCGCCCGCAGCCCCGGACAGCACCACGGTGTCGCCGGCCTTCGGTGCGCCGACGTCGAGCAGCGCGAAGTAGGCGGTCATGCCGGTCATGCCCAGTGCAGACAAATACACCGGCAGCGGCGCCAGTTTCGGATCGACCTTGTAGAAACCTCTGGGCTCGCCGAGGAAATAATCCTGCACGCCGAGGGCGCCGTTGACGTAGTCGCCGACGGCAAAGCCCGGGTTATTCGAAGCGATGACTTTGCCGACGCCCAGAGCGCGCATCACTTCACCGATTTCCACCGGCGGGATGTAGGACTTGCCCTCGTTCATCCAGCCACGCATGGCCGGGTCGAGGGACAGATATTCGTTCTTGACCAGAATCTGCCCTGCCGCAGGTTCGCCGACCGGGACTTCCTGATAAGTGAAGGTCTTGCGGGTGGCAGCACCCACCGGGCGTTTGGCGAGCAGGAACTGGCGATTGGTCTGGCTGGTCATGGCAGGCACTCGAACTGAATGAAGTCTTGTTGATAGACCCTCAAGGCCAATGCTGCAAGGTGGGCTGATGCGGCGAATGCACGATGATCCAGTGCAGTGATAGTCGCCCGGCGGGTTTTATCACTGCGACGCATGAAGGCATAAACAGCCTTCTGATAGTGCTGATGCGGGGCGGGCCGTGATGGCTATGCTGCGAGTCTGCAAACCCTCCTGCATCTCTCCTCCGAGGACATTAATAATGAGCATGACGTTTTCCGGTCAGGTTGCCGTAGTCACTGGCGCGGCCAATGGCATTGGCCGCGCGACCGCCCAGGCGTTCGCCGCCGAAGGCCTGAAAGTGGTGGTGGCCGATCTGGACGCGGCAGGGGGCGAGGGTACGGTGGCGCTGATTCGTACAGCCGGTGGTGAAGCGACCTTCGTGCGCTGCAACGTTACCGTTGAAAGCGAAGTGAAGAATCTGATGGACGAGGTGATCAATACCTACGGTCGTCTCGACTATGCCTTCAACAATGCCGGGATCGAAATCGAGCAAGGCAAGTTGGCAGATGGCTCGATGGACGAGTTCGACGCGATCATGGGCGTCAACGTCAAGGGCGTCTGGCTGTGCATGAAGTACCAGTTGCCGTTGCTGCTGGCCCAGGGCGGCGGGGCGATCGTCAACACTGCTTCAGTGGCAGGGCTTGGCGCGGCACCGAAGATGAGCATCTATGCGGCGTCCAAACACGCGGTGATTGGCCTGACCAAATCGGCGGCGATCGAATACGCGAAGAAGAAAATCCGCGTCAACGCTGTGTGCCCGGCGGTGATCGACACTGACATGTTCCGCCGGGCCTACGAGGCCGATCCGAAAAAGGGCGAGTTTGCCAATGCGATGCACCCGGTGGGGCGTATTGGCAAGGTCGAGGAAATCGCCAGTGCCGTGCTGTATCTGTGCAGCGATGGCGCGGCGTTCACCACCGGTCACTCTCTGGCCGTGGATGGCGGCGTCACTGCCTTTTGAAGCCCAATGGCAAGACCCGAGAAACCCGCCTGAGCGCGGGTTTTCTTATTCTTGGGCTGCCGTTTCTTTAAACCGCTAAACAATGTGTATCAAACGGTTAGAACGTCTGCTTTTGACGGCGTTGTCGCACAGCCTGAACGACGCGGCTGTGATTTACTGCCGCCAGCAAAACGGACAGGAGTTTGCGTGCTCATGGAATTGAGAATTGACCGACAGGCAATGGTGCCGGTCGTACAGCAGATTGTTGATGGAATGACCGAGTGGATCTCGCGAACGGGTGTGGCGCCGAGCACGCGACTGCCCTCCGTCAGACAGATAGCACGCTCCAATCTGCTCAGCCAGTCGTGTGTGACCGAGGCCTGCGAGCGGCTGGTGGCGCAAGGTATCCTGGCCCCGCGTCAGGGCGCGGGATTCATGGTCGCCGCGCACAGTCGCGCTTTGCTCGGGCTTGAATACGGGCGGGCCGAGAGCGGCTTGAAACTCGGCGAGGGCGGTTTGCCGCAAAGCTGGCGCGAGTCCGATGACCTGAGCTATGCAATCCGTCAGGTGGCGCGAACCGACATGGCGAGTCTGTTCAATTACAGCACTCCGCTGGGGTTTGCGGCGCTGCGTGCGCAGATCGTCAGACGTCTCAGGCTGATCGACATCCAGGCCCTGGCGGAACAGGTGCTGACGACCTCCGGTGCCAGCCAGGCGCTGGATCTGCTCGTGCGTACGCTGGTTAAGGCCGGGGACTGCGTTGTTGTCGAAACCCCGGGCTATGCGCCGCTGTTCGAGCTGTTGCGCCCGGGGCGCGCGCAGCTGCTGGAAGTCCGGCGTACGCCAAGCGGGCCTGACCCTCAGGCGCTGGAGGCGCTGTTGCGTCAGTGCCGGCCCGTCGCGATGTTCGTCAACAGCCATCACCACAATCCCACCGGTTCCTGCCTGAGTCCGTGTGTGGCACAGCAGATCCTGCGATTGTGCAACGCGCACGATGTGCAACTGATCGAAGACGATGTCTACGCCGATCTGCACAATGGCAACGGTGTACGTCTGGCCGCACTTGATGAACGGGTGATTTACGTCGGCAGTTTTTCCAAGACGCTGAGCAGCTCGCTGCGCGTCGGTTTTTTATACGCCGGGCCAGAACTGATCGCGCGTCTGGCCCGGGTCAAGATGATCAGCAGCATGGGAGCCTCGAGTTTCAATGAAGCGGTGCTGGCGAGCCTCCTGGCCAGTGGCGCCTATCGAAAAATGGTCCAGCGCCAGCGTCAACGCCTGAATACCGACCGCGTCGCCGCATTGCAGGCATTGGAGGACGCAGGCTGGGAGGTTTTCGGCAAGCCGTGTGGCGGCCTGTTCATCTGGGCCCGCTCCCCGCTGAGTGATCCGGAGCGCTTGCACAGGCATGCGCAGTGCAGTGGTGTCAGTCTCAGCCCTGCGGGGGCTTTCAGTCCGAGCGGCGAGATCAGTCAGTGGCAGCGAATCAATGTGGCCTATGCCTGTGATCCACGGGCCCGGCAGTTTTTTCGCAGTACCGGCGTGAATCGACCTCAAGCGTTCTGAAAACGACGCGTGCGTAGCTTTTTGCCATTATTCCGACGCCAGAGACTTGTGCTGCTCCATGACCGTTGCGAATCTTCGGCAACAGACTTTGGCAGGGGACTACGCGCAATGATTTCGGCCGTGCAAGGACGTTTTGCCAACCTCGGTATGGCAAAGAAACTGGGTCTCGGGTTCGTACTGGTGCTGCTGTTGACTGCGCTGGTGGCTGCCATTGGAGTCTGGTCCCTGCAGACCATCAGCCAGCGCTTCGACGGCTTGAAGCAAATGTCGTCGCTCAACAGTGCCTTGCTCAAGGTGCGGTTGCTGGAGCAGGACTATGCGCTGCACAGCAACCCGAAAACGGTTGATGCCGTGCACGAGGGCGTCGACGGTCTGTTGGCCCAGGCCGCGCAACTCAAGGCGCAGACGCCGGCGAACGGGGCGGTGATGAGCGATGTCGAGCAAGCCTTGGGCGACTATCGCAAGGCGTTTGACGAGTTCGTTTCACTGACCCAGGCCAAGGATCTGGCGCTGGAAATGGCCAGTTGGTCGGTGTCCAGCGTGGCCAATAACCTGGACGTGCTGCAAGCCGGGCTGGCCGATGATGGCGCGTATACGTTAAAGGACAGCGAAGGCAAGGATGGTGCGCAGTTCATCGAACAGGCCAGTCAGGTCAGTCAGGTGTCGCGGTTGATGCTGCAAGCGATGAACGAGGCACGGGTTCGTCTCGATCAGAGCCGCAAGGGCGATGCCGACAGTGCCGGCAAGGGCAGCATCGAACAGGCGGCCCAGGCCCAGGCTCAGGCCGAGCAGTTGAAGACCACGGTCAAGGATGAGGGCTATTTGACGGTGCTCAACGAAGTGTCCGGGCACATCGCCGGTTTCAACGACAAACTGGCCGAGTACACCGGTCTGCTGGCCCAGGAAAAAACCGTCTATGAACAGTTGCACCAGCGCGCGGCGCAAGTGATGTCGCGTGTCGACCAGGCCTATGTGGCGGAAGACGGCGCAATGCAGGTGGAATTGAAGAAAAACTCGGTGCTGATCCTCGGTTCTTCGGCGTTGGCCTTATTGGTGGGGCTGATTGCCGCGTGGGTCATTACCCGGTTGATCGTCGCGCCGCTGCGCGCTGTGATGCGCGTCGCCCAGCAGATTGCGGCCGGAGATTTGAGCGCGAAAGTCGAGGTTACCCGGCGTGATGAAATCGGCCAGTTGATGCTGGCGATGCAGCAGATGGGGGCCGGGTTGAGCACGATTGTCAGCGGATTGCAGGCGGGCATCGAGCAGTTGGCCAGTTCCGCGCAATCGCTGTCGGCGGTCACCGAGCAGACCAACCTCGAGGTCAACAGCCAGAAGGAAGAGACCGAGCAGGTGGCCACGGCCATGAACCAGATGACCGCCACCGTGCATGACGTGGCGCGCAATGCCGAGGAAGCCGCGCTGGCCGCGCAAACCGCGGATGGCAAGGTCGAGACCGGGCAGCAGGTGGTGCGCCAGAGCATGGCGCGGATCGAGCAACTGGCGGATTCGGCAACGTCGGCCAGTTCGAGCATCGAAAGCCTCAGTGCGCAGATCCAGAATATCGGTACGGTGCTGGATGTGATCAAAAGCGTTGCCGAGCAGACCAACCTGCTGGCGCTCAACGCGGCGATCGAAGCAGCGCGGGCCGGGGAGCAGGGCAGGGGCTTTGCGGTGGTGGCCGATGAGGTTCGTGCGTTGGCGCGACGTACGCAGCAGTCGACGGAGGAGATCGAGCGGCTGGTCAGTACGTTGCGTTCGGCGGCGCATGCTTCCGTGCAGCAAATTCAGAGCAGTGGCGAGTTGGTGAAGCTTGCCGTCAGTGATGCCCTGCAGACCGAAAGTGCGCTGGGGAGTATTGCGGCGGCGGTGTCGTTGATTCAGCAGATGAATCAGCAGATTGCGGCGGCGGCCGAGGAGCAGAGTTCGGTGGCTGAGGAGATTAATCGCAGTGTGACGAGTATTCGTGCGAGTGCGGATCAGTCTTCGATAGCGATGCGGGGGAATGCGGTTTCGAGTGTTGAGCTGGCGCGGTTGGGGGGGGAGCTCAAGGGGATGGTGGGGCATTTTCGGCTTTGACTTGGCGGCCTCTGGGCCGACCAGGTTCTTGGGGTTTTGGGTGTATATCCGTTTTTTTGGGTGTTGCGGCTGACGGTTTCGCTCTTACAGCGACTCCCTTTGGCAAACGCCCCAAAGGAAGCAAAGGTCTTTGGCCCCAACGTACGGCCCTCGCCGTGGCTCGGGTTCCTTCGCTCCGGGATTCATCCGGGGGCATCGCCTCCGGTTTGCTTCGCTGCACCTCCTCTCGATGTGTTCGACTGCGTCGAACGGTCGCTGCGCTCCCACCCCCGGATAAACCCCTCCACTCAGCCTGCCGACGGGGCCGGTACGGCAAGATCAAGAGCTGCAGCCGAGCTTGCGCTCATCCTGTGTAGGAGCTGCCGAAGGCTGCGATCTTTTGATCTTGATCTTGATCTTGATCTTGATCTTGATCGTGATCTTGACCTTGATCTTGATCTTGATCTTGATCTTGATCTTGATCTTGTGGGAGCTGGCTTGCCAGCGATGGCGGCCTGACAGCCGACCAATCTCTAACTGAATGTTCTCAATGGCAGCCAGCTCACCCCCCACAAAAAAGCCACCTCTCGGTGGCTTCTCTTAACTCTCGACACTCAGTCGTAGATCACTTTCTTCTTCCAGTCCGCGTCGGCTTCAACTTCCTTGAGGCCTTCGGTCAACTGGTTCACTTCGCCTTCGACCGGTGCAATTTTGTCCATGACCTGAGCGTTGGCGCGGGCCAGCAGTTTTTCCAGGTATTGCAGTTGTTCCGAGTACATCTGCGGGTCTTGCTGTTTGCGCAGGTATTGCACGCCGCGTTCGAAGGCGAGGCGGGCCTGGCCTGGCTGGTTTTGTTGCAGGGATTGTTGGCCGAGGTTGTTGAAGAACTCGATGTGCAGCAGGACCAGGATGTGGCGGACTTCCTTGATCCAGTGTTTGGCTTCGTTCGGCGGCAGGAAGCCGTCGTGGGCGGCGCGGGTGATCTGGCCGTGGAGGGCTTCGAGCAGGAAGCGGACGTCCTTGGCTTTGGCTTCGGTCAGGATCGGTGCCGGCGGGTTGTTGACCGGAATCGATTCGCCCTGGGCTACCAGTGCGCTGAGTTCAGTGAGCCGTGCCTTGATCGTGGCGCTGGTTTTTTCCAGGTTCAGCAGACGCTGGCAGACGTTCAGTTCCAGACGCGTCAACAGTAGCTTGAGTGCCGGCGTCATGAACTGACCGGGGAAGGTTTCAGTCAGTTCGCCGCAGCGGCGCAGGCGGTCGTTGAGTTCGACTTTGGTACGGGCCTTCTCCAGTTTGTTGTTTTCCACCACATGGTTCATGTAGCCAATGGCGATCAGAATTGCGATCCCGGCTACGACTAGCAGGGTGATCATGAGTGGTGTCACCGGTAAGACCTCTTTATAGGGTTCGCATGCGAGTGTAGTGGCTGGGCACTTGGGCGCCCAGCGCCGCTCGACGAGTTGATTCAGCAGCTTCTGTGTATATCGGCTGCACACTGCTTATATGAATGCTGGCGCAAGGTGCGCAGATTGCCATCATTGTGTTGCGGACTATAACGCCTTGGCGAGTGGCGGAATATAGGCGTCAATCGTCGGGCGACGGAAAAGCCCGAATGCTCTCGTAAAGCAGGTCGAAGTCATTGATTTAAATAAATTTATATTCGGGGGTTGACGACCTCTCAAACCATCCATAGAATGCGCGCCACTTGCAGCGTAAAGCACACAGCGAAACGCGGCAGGGAGTGAATGTTGTAGTGTGTCCCCTTCGTCTAGTGGCCTAGGACACCGCCCTTTCACGGCGGTAACAGGGGTTCGAGTCCCCTAGGGGACGCCAATGCGGGAATAGCTCAGTTGGTAGAGCACGACCTTGCCAAGGTCGGGGTCGCGAGTTCGAGTCTCGTTTCCCGCTCCAATTTTAAACAGCACTGCTTTCGGGCAGGGCTGAGTGAAACCAGAACCTGATCTTCGGAGACGGCTCTGGACACCGAAACACACACCATGTGTTCCGGGTAGCGTGTCCCCTTCGTCTAGTGGCCTAGGACACCGCCCTTTCACGGCGGTAACAGGGGTTCGAGTCCCCTAGGGGACGCCATTTGCGGGAATAGCTCAGTTGGTAGAGCACGACCTTGCCAAGGTCGGGGTCGCGAGTTCGAGTCTCGTTTCCCGCTCCAAATTCTAAAAGCGCCGCTCAGTGAGCGGCGTTTTTATTAGTGAAAGTTGTAGCCTGTCCCCTTCGTCTAGTGGCCTAGGACACCGCCCTTTCACGGCGGTAACAGGGGTTCGAGTCCCCTAGGGGACGCCATTGCGGGAATAGCTCAGTTGGTAGAGCACGACCTTGCCAAGGTCGGGGTCGCGAGTTCGAGTCTCGTTTCCCGCTCCAATTTCACAAAAACGCCGATCAGTGATGATCGGCGTTTTTGTTTGTGCAGCATTTTGCACGCAACAAAAAAGGACCTTCGGGTCCTTTTCTGTTTTCACGTCAGGCCCGCTGAATCACGGGCCTGTGTCTTGTCAGAGCTTCGGCAGCTGGCCGACACGGCCCATCATCTCAGTGACGATCTGCAGGTCCAGCAGGAACTGGTCAACCGTCTTGAACTCACCGTCGGTATGGCCGGTGTATTTGACTTCAGGACGGGCCAGTCCGAATTGCACGCCGTTCGGCAAGTCATGCACCGAGGTCGCCCCGGCCGAGGTGCCGAACTCATGCTTCATGCCCTGGTTCTCAGTGGCCACCGCCAACAGTGCTTTGACCCATTCGCCTTCCGGGTTGCGATACATCGGTTCGTCGATCGAGTAGGTGAAGTCCGCGGCGACGTGGGTTTTCTTGCTCCAGGCGGCGAGTTTGTCAGCGATTTCCTTCTGCAGCACTTCTGGCGATTTACCCTTCGGCACGCGCAAGTTGACAGCCAGTTTGAAGGCCTTGTCGTCCACACCGACGTAGGTCAGCGAAGCAGTCAGCGGGCCCATGAACGAATCGGAGAAGCCGACGCCAAGTTTTTTCCCCAGATAATCCAGGCCCCAGTTGTTGGACGCATAGCGGGCCGCGTCGGTGATCTGGTTGTGCTTGAGCGCCACCTTGCCGTCGAGACCGTTGATGAAGTCGAGCATCCGCGCGACCGGGTTGACGCCGGACTCGGGTTCGGAGGAGTGCGCGGACACACCGGTGACGCTCAGCTTGACGTCTTTGCCGTCAACCTTGGCCGCCACTTTGAAGTCGCCACCGTGTTTTTTCGCGTACTCGTTGCCGGCCTTCTGCAGGCTCGCCGCCAACTGCTCCGGCTTGTCGGTGACGAGGGTAGCGACCGAAACCGACGGGATCTGGTTGGTCGCCAGGCCGCCGGTCATCGAAGTGATTTCGGCGCCACTGCCTTCAGCCTTGCGCAGCGGGAAATTGGCCATGACCGTGCCGTAGCCTTTCTCGGCGATGACCACCGGGTAACCGCCATCCAGTGCCATGTTGTAGTTCGGCGTCGGGTTGTGTTCGAAGTAATAGGGGATCGCGTCACCCGTGGTTTCTTCGGTGGTGTCCACCAGCAGTTTGAAGTTGCGTGCCAGTGGCAGCTTTTCTTCCTTGATCACTTTCATGGCGTACATGGCGACGACGATGCCGTTCTTGTCGTCTTCGGTGCCACGGCCATACATGCGGTCGCCGATCAACGTCACTTTGAATGGATCGAGTTTGGTGCCGTCCTTCAGCACCCAGTTTTCCGGGGTGACCGGGACCACGTCGGCATGGGCGTGAATGCCCACGACGTCATCGCCGCTGCCGTCGAGGGAAATTTCATAGACACGGTTGTCGACGTTGCGGAATTTCAGGTTGAACGATTCGGCGAGGTTCTTGATCTTTTCGGCGATTTTGATGAACTCGGGATTGTCGTGCTGAGCCACGCCTTCTTTGCGGAAGGTCGGGATTTCCACCAGTTCGCGCAGCGTTTCCAGGGCGGCTTTGCCGTACTTGGCGCGGGTGTAGATGCCCAGCAGGCGATTGATCTCGTTCTGCTGCTCGGCGGTCAGGGTCTTGTTGTCGAGAAAACCATTGATCGCCGGGGCGAGGTTGTCGGTCTTGCCCGGATTGCTGCTCGCTACCGCACCGAGAAACTGACGAAAATCGCTGACCGTCGTATCGCTGAACGCCTTGAGGATCGCAGCACTTTGCTCGGGGCTGATGTTGGCTTGGGCCGGCAGGGTGAACGACGAAAGACTGGCCAGAACCAGGCTGGTGGCAGCCAGACGCTTGAGGGAAAAATTCATTGCAGTGGGCATTCCTTTGCAGGCATTTACAGGGGAAGTGTTTGAAAGTTGAAACAAATCTTTTCCAAACTAACATCACGAAGGTGTTGAAGGGGAGTCCCTGAAGTGGGATCCGTCGCACAGAAATGCAAAAGCGGCGCACAAACGAAAAAGGCCCGATCGGTGTTGAACGGATCGGGCCTTTTGTTTTGGCGCAGCGTTTACATCGACAGCACCAGCCTGCCGGCGAACAGAATCAGGATCACGCCCATGCTGCGTTCGAACCAATGGCCCATGCGCATGAACAGGGACCGCACCCGGCTGCTGGAAAAAAACAGTGCGACGATCACGAACCACAGCGCGTTGACGAAGCACATCCACACCCCGTACAGCGCCTGGATGTTCAGCGGGGTAGTGGCGCTGATGATCGTGGTGAAGATCGCCAGGAAAAACAGCGTGGCCTTGGGGTTGGTCGCATTGGTCAGAAAACCGGTGCTGAACGCCTTGAACAGTGACTGCGCGACCAGCGGCTCGTCGGTATTGTTTTCACCCTCGAGCGTGGACTTCGGTTTGCTGCGAATCAGGCTGATGCCGAGGTAAAAGATGTACGCGCCACCGATCACCTTGGCCACGGTCAGCAACCACGGCGTGGTGTGCATGAGCGCGCCAACACCGAGCAAAGTATAGAGAACGTGCACCGAAATACCGGCGCCGATGCCCAGTGCGGTGCAGATGCCCACCAGTCGGCCGAAACGTACGCTCTGGCGGATGGTCACGGCGAAGTCCGGGCCGGGAGCGACCACGGCCAGAAAGTGAATGGTGGCCAGTGCCAGAAACTCGCCCAGGTAGTTCGATAACATCTCAGCTCCAGAAGGTCAGGGGTGAAGCATTGCCGCGATAGCCGACAAAGAATGAAAGGCTCAGTCGCGGATCCGCTACGCCCGGCGTCACCGAGTGCATGCAGCGCGAATTGAACATGATGAAATCGCCCGGCTCCGGCCGCACTTCCAGGGTCGGTGGGCCGAGCAGCGCCGGGTCGATGCCGTAGCTGTCGCCGCGCATCTCGTCGAAGCGGTCCGGGCTGATATCGTCGTCCCACATCTGCAGCGCACCGCCCTCGGTCGGCATGTTCAAGTACACGTTGCAGGCGAACTGCGCTTCCAGGCTGCGGGCCTGAAAGCTGTCCGGGGCGTCCTTGGCGAAAATATCGTGATGAGCGAGGAAACACACACCGGGTTTGACCACCCGCGACAGGCCGACATACATCTTGCGGCCATAGAGGTTTTCCAGATGAGCGCCGGCCGGCCAGGACTCGTCGAGCATGCAGCGCAGGGTATCGACCGGCGAGGAGTAGGGGGCGCAACGTTCGCGCAGTTCAGCGATGTTGCGGGTGGCGCGTTCGAAGTAGTCCTCGATCAGCAGCGGCTGGTTTTCCGCCTCGTAAAACGCCATGCCGATGCGGCCGATGCTCGGCGCGTTGATGTAGCCTTCAAAGCCCGGAGCAAGAATCTTGTCGCCAAGCTGAACCGCCAGCGGCTCCGGCAGAAAGCCTTTGACGCGGATGGCGAGGACTTCTTCGTTGGCCAGTTTTTTTATGCACGTCTCATCGAGACGCTCGACGTCTAGCATCATTGTTTTAGGTCCATCTATCGATAGTCAACGGAACCGGCGAGTGCGGTTCCCCCGGCGCCGGACGCTGCGCGAGGCAGCGTCCGAGATGCTTAATCCACGCTGTAGTGGACGGATAACGTGCCTTTCTTCTGCGAAAGGGACGCGATCGTGACTGTGCCCAAATCCTTCAGGCTGCGTACATGGGTGCCACCACAGCCGTAGGCCGGCAGCTCGCCAAAACCGATTTCCCGCGCGCCTTCGCGCAGCGAGGTCAGGCGGGGCAGGTCGTGTTCGATCCACTCACGAATACCGTATTGAACGGTTGGTGCGTCGACTTCCTGAGCCGCATCGCCCGGTTTGAACTGCACCCGGCCTTCGTCTGGCCAGTGGTGCGCCTTGACCGGCGTCCAGCCCATGGCTTGCACGAAATGCCCGATCAGGTGTCCGGCTGAATGCATGCGGGTGTTGTAGCGGCGACGTTGTTCATCGACGTGGATGCAGGTCATGCCGAGTTTCACCGGACGGTCGACGTAATGCACGATCCGATCCGGCTCCTGAACCACGCGCAGCACCTGGCTTTCGCCGATCATGCCGGTATCGCAAGGCTGCCCACCGCCTTGCGGATGAAACAGCGTGGCGCGCAACACCACGGCAAATTCGTTCTCGTGGGGCGTGCAGTCGAGGACTTCCACATTAGCCTTGAGGTCATCACTATGGAAAAAGAGGCGAAGCGTCATATTCCATGCCCTTATTAAAGTGTCTTTTTTTATTATATGAATCGTGCAATAACGTGATAATCCGTTCAAACATCAAAGGACTTGTGCGCTGTGAGCATCAATCTTCCGCTGCCGCTGCTCGGTGAAATGGCGATCTTCGTCAAGGTCGTGGAGACCGGCAGTTTCTCCGAAGCCGCCCGCCAGCTGGGTTCGTCGCCGTCGGCGATCAGTCGCAGCATTTCCCGACTGGAAAAGGCTCTGGCCACGCGTTTGCTGCAGCGCACGACGCGTAAATTGCGTCTGAGTGATGGTGGTGAAGAAGTGTTCAAGCGCTGTCAGGAGATGGTCAGCGCCGCTAAATCGGTGATGGAGATCAGTGGGCAGTTCACCCACGAGGCGGAAGGGCTGGTGCGGGTCAGCGTGCCGAAAGCGGTCGGACGCTTCGTGATTCATCCGCACATGCCCGAGTTTCTGCGGCGTTATCCGAAAGTCGATGTCGAGTTGCTGCTGGAAGACCGCCAGGTTGATTTGATTGACGATCATGTCGACCTGGCGATTCGTATTACGGACCGTCCGCCGGCGGGGCTGGTCGGGCGACAGTTGCTGACCATCGACCATTTGCTCTGCGCCACCCCGCAATACCTGGCCGACCACGGCACACCGACGCATCCGCATGATCTGCTCAATCACAGTTGTATCTATCTGGGAGAAACCCCGAGCGATGCCCGCTGGAAATTCAAGAAGGGCAGTAAAGCGGTGACGGTCGGCGTGCGTGGCCGCTATGCCGCCAACCACACCGGCGTGCGGCTCGGAGCCGTGTTGCAGCACATTGGTATCGGCAGCTTGCCGTACTTCACCGCGCGTTATGCGCTGGAGCAGAAACTGATTGTGCAGGTGCTGCCGGAGTGGACATTCCTCGCGTCCTATCACGGTGGGCTGTGGCTGCTGCATTCACCGACGCGTTATCTGCCGCCGAAGCTGCGGGTGTTCATCGATTATCTGGTGGAGTGTCTGGAGAAAGAGCCGACGTTGAGCAAGCCGGGGAAGGCGGGTGCGCCGAATAATCTGGCGATGGCGTATGAATTGCCGGAGAGTGAGGGCCTGCTTTAAAAGCAAAAGATCACAGCCTTCGGCAACTCCTACATGAATCACATGATTCCCTGTAGGAGCTGCCGAAGGCTGCGATCTTTTGATCTTTGGAAGCTTAGTGCTTGCTGTCTTGAGCAGACATCGCCAACAGCTGTTTTTCCTGGTTCCAGTCGAACGGTTCCTCGTTCTGTTCGGCTTCGTAGCGACGTTCTTCCAGTGCCTGATACAGGTCGATTTCTTCATCGGACAGGTAGTGCAGGCAGTCGCCAGCGAAGAACCACAGCAGATCCCGCGGGATCAGGTGGGCAATTTGCGGATAGCGGGTAATCACTTGGGTCAGGATGTCCTGGCCCAGGTACTGGCTTTCGATCGGATTGATCGGCAGGGATGCCAGCAGTTCGTCAAAGCGCTCCAGGAACAAGGCATGGCTTTCTTCGGGAACCTGATCGGCCTCACCTACGGCGACCAGGATACTGCGCAGGTGGTCGAGCAAAACAAGATGATCGGCAACGACGTTGGACACGAGATAAGTCCTCAAGAGCAAAACGGGCGCGGGAGTATAAAGCTCTCGCGCCCGTTTTTCACAAATAAACAGCTACACGGTCGTCAGCATCAACGGACTTTGCCTTCTGCCTGTTTCAGTTCTTCCTTGTCGAAATCATCGACGTCAATCACCTTGCGCCGTGCGGCTTCAGCATCGCGCAGGGTTTGCGCCTCCGCCGCTTGCAACACCCCGGCCTCCAGTGCGGCGTCGATAGCGTGTTCGCCCGCCGCCGGTTTGACCTGGCCGCTTTTCAGCGCAGTGTGCAGTTTCTTGTGCAGGGGTTGCGCGGCACCCAGCAGATCGCTGGCGTGTTGCAGGGCACCCACGGCATCGTCGGCGGACTGCGGGCGATAGCAACCGGCGAGCAGTTCTTCGAGAGTCGGATCGCCTTTGGCGCGACCAATAACAGCTGCCACTTCGGCACCGAGCTTGTCCGATGGGCCTTTGTGGCGACGGCCGAACGGGAACACGATCACCCGCAGCAGGCAGCCAAACACTTTGTTCGGGAAGTTGCTCAGCAGCTCATCCAGTGCCCGTTCCGACTGACCGAGGCTTTCTTCCATCGCCCAACGGAACAGCGGCTCCATATGCGCCGGCGAATCCAGGTCGTGATAACGCTTGAGCGCGGCGGAGGCCAGGTACAGGTTGCTCAATACATCGCCGAGACGCGCCGACAGGCGTTCGCGACGCTTCAGTTCGCCACCCAGCAACATCATGCTGAAGTCGGCGAGCATGGCGAAAGCCGCTGCCTGCCGATTGAGTGCGCGGAAATAACCTTGGCTGATCCTGTCCCCTGGCGCATGTTCGAAGTGGCCAAAGCCCAGGTTCAGCACCAGGGTGCTGGCGGCGTTGCCGACGGCAAAACCGATGTGCTTGAGCAGCAGGCCATCGAATTCTTTCAGTGCCTGTTCCTTGTCTTCACGGCCGGCGAGGGCCATTTCCTTGAGCACGAAGGGATGGCAGCGAATGGCGCCCTGACCGAAGATCATCAGGTTGCGCGAAAGGATGTTGGCGCCTTCCACGGTGATGAAGATCGGCGCGCCGTTCCAGCTGCGCCCGAGGTAGTTGTTCGGCCCCATGATGATCGCCTTGCCGCCGTGCACATCCATGGCGTGGGTGATGCACTCGCGGCCGCGTTCGGTCAGGTGGTACTTGAGAATCGCCGACAGCACCGACGGTTTCTCGCCCAGATCCACTGCGTTGGCAGTCAGCATCCGTGCGGCGTCCATCATCCAGGCGTTGCCACCGATCCGCGCCATGGCTTCCTGAATGCCTTCGAAGGCCGACAGCGGGACGTTGAACTGCTCACGAATCTGCGCATATTGTCCGGTCACCAGACTGGTGAACTTGGCCGCGCCAGTGCCGACGGCTGGCAGCGAAATCGAACGCCCGACCGACAGGCAGTTCATCAGCATCATCCAGCCCTTGCCGAGCATTTCCTGGCCGCCGATGAGATAGTCCAGCGGGATGAATACGTCTTTGCCCGAGTTCGGGCCGTTCATGAATGCGGCGCCCAGTGGCAGGTGTCGACGGCCGATTTCCACGCCCGGGGTATCGGTGGGAATCAGCGCCAGGCTGATGCCGAGATCTTCCTTGTCACCCAGCAGATGCTCCGGGTCATAGGCTTTGAAGGCCAGACCGAGCAGGGTCGCCACCGGACCGAGGGTGATGTAGCGTTTTTCCCAGTTCAGGCGCAGGCCGATGACTTCCTGGCCGTCCCATTGACCTTTGCAGATGATCCCGGTGTCCGGCATGGCGCCAGCATCGGAACCGGCCAGCGGGCCGGTGAGGGCGAAGCACGGAATGTCGTCGCCACGGGCCAGTCGGGGCAGGTAGTGATTGCGTTGTTCGTCGGTGCCGTAATGCAGCAGCAGTTCGGCCGGGCCGAGGGAGTTGGGCACCATTACGGTGGAGGCGAGGTCGCCGCTGCGGGTGGCGAGTTTCATCGCCACTTGCGAGTGAGCGTAGGCGGAAAAGCCCTTGCCGCCGAATTCCTTGGGAATGATCAGGGCGAAGAAGCCGTGTTCCTTGATGTGGCTCCAGGCTTCGGGCGGCAGGTCCATCGACTGGCCGATCTGCCAGTCAGTGACCATCGCGCAGAGCTCTTCGGTCGGGCCGTCGATAAAGGCCTGTTCCTCTTCGCTCAGTTGCGCTTTCGGGTAGGACAGCAGCTTGTCCCAGTCCGGACGGCCGCTGAACAGCTCGCCGTCCCACCAGACGGTACCGGCATCGATCGCGTCGCGTTCGGTCTGCGACATCGGCGGCAGGGTTTTCTGGAACCAGTTGAACAGCGGCGCGGTGAAGTGTTTGCGGCGCAGGTCGGGCAGCAGCAACGGCGCAGCAACCACCGCGAGCACGACCCACAGCACCAGCAGCAACCAGCCCGGCGCATGGCTGAAAATACCCATCGCCAGCAGGTAAATGGCGACGATGCCCAACGCGGGCAGCGGGGCGATGCGGCGGTGAGCGAGGTACGCCACACCGACGATCAGAACCAGTATCCACAACAACAGCATATGTAATCCTCCGTGAACCAGGGCCAACCGACCCACCAGAGCTTAGACGGCATCTGTAAAACGGGTGGTCAGAACATGGTGATTGAACTCGTGGGAAACCCCGGATGGTTTTCGTAGGTTCGGTGGGCAACACCCGTGGGAAATCGTTCGCCATTCCCGCGTCTTCGCGTGCATGTTTGGCCGAAACGTCGTTATCTCTGTGCTTGAGCTGTCGCTAGACTCGGGGCTCCCCCCAGGAGAACATCGTCATGCGCGAGTATCTGAGTCCCGGCCGCTTCATCGATAGTGACCACCCGGCGGTGGTGGAGTTCGCCGAACAGCACCGCGGTGCCAGCCGTGACCCGCTCGAGCAGGCGCTCGGTCTCTATTACGCCGTACGTGAAGCGGTGCGCTACAACCCCTACACGTTCAGCCTCGACCCGCAGACCCTGTGTGGCAGCCATGCGCTGGCGACCGGAGAAAGTTATTGCGTGCCCAAGGCCACCTTGCTGGCCGGGTGTGCGCGGCATTGCGGCATTCCCGCACGCATCGGTCTGGCCGACGTCAGGAATCACCTGTCGACCCCGCGTTTGCTGGAGCTGTTGCGCAGCGATGTGTTCGCCATGCACGGCTACACCGAGCTGTTCCTCAACGACCGTTGGGTCAAGGCCACACCGGCCTTCAACCAGCAACTCTGCGAACTGTTCAACGTCGCACCGTTGGACTTTGACGGGATCCATGACAGCGTTTTCCACCCGTACAACCGAGACGGCGCGTTGCTGATGGAGTATCTGGTCGATCACGGGCAGTTCGCCGATGTGCCGGAACGGTTCTTCTTCGAACATCTGGAAAAGTGCTACCCGCACCTGTTCGGCGAACATCAGGCGAAGGTGCTGGGCGATATGCAGAGTGATTTGAGCCGTACATGATCCGGCGTATGCTGCCTGCCCACGCATTGAAAAAGAGGCGGTCATGCTGAAGATCTGGGGACGGAAAAACTCATCGAATGTCAGGAAGCCACTGTGGGCCGCCGAGGAGCTTGGCCTGGCCTATGAGGCGATTGACGCGGGTGGCGCTTTCGGGGTGGTCGACACACCTGAATATCGGGCGATGAACCCGAACGGCCGGGTCCCGGTGATCGAGGATGACGGCTTTGTGCTGTGGGAATCGAATGCGATCGTGCGTTACCTGCTGGCCAAACATGCGCCGAACAGCCATTGGTTTCCGGCAGACCTGCAAGCCCGGGCCATCGCCGACAAATGGATGGACTGGACCACCTCGAGTTTTGCCGGGCCGTTCCGCACGGTGTTCTGGGGTGTGGTGCGTACGCCAGCGGACCAGCAGGACTGGCCAGCGATCAACGCCGCAATCAAGGAGTGCACGGTTCTGCTGGCCATGGCCGATCAGGCCCTCGCCAGCCAGCCATACCTGTCCGGCCGAGAAATCGGCATGGGCGATATTCCCCTCGGCAGTTTCATTTATGCCTGGTTCGAGATGCCCATCGAACGCGCCGCGCAGCCGCATCTGGAGGCCTGGTACGCACGGTTGAAGCAGCGTCCGGCCTATCAGAAAGCGGTTATGACCGCGTTGACTTGATAATAACTATCGACACTCTTGACTGTACTTGTGTGGCGGCGGCAAGCACCATTGCGTTCACGCGCCGTGGTTGTTTTGTTCGCCGCCCGGCCCAATCTTTCCTTTTCTTCCCTTCTTGGTGCGTAAATCCGATATGAGTTCCGCTCTGTCCATCCGGCAGCTAACCAAAACCTACGGCAACGGGTTCCAGGCCTTGAGTGGTATCGATCTGGACGTCGCCGAAGGTGACTTTTTCGCCTTGCTCGGCCCTAATGGCGCGGGCAAATCCACGACCATCGGCATTCTCTCGACCCTGGTCAACAAGACCAGCGGCACGGTGAATATCTTCGGTCATGACCTGGACAAGAACCCCGCCGCGCTCAAGCGCTCGATCGGCGTGGTGCCCCAGGAATTCAACTTCAACCAGTTCGAAAAGACTTTCGACATCGTCGTGACCCAGGCCGGTTACTACGGCATCCCGGCGAAAATCGCCAAGGAGCGCGCCGAGCAGTACCTGACCCAGCTTGGCCTGTGGGACAAGCGCGATGTGCCGTCGCGCTCGCTGTCCGGCGGCATGAAGCGGCGTCTGATGATTGCCCGCGCCTTGGTGCATGAGCCGCGCCTGCTGATCCTCGATGAGCCGACCGCAGGCGTCGACATTGAACTGCGTCGTTCGATGTGGACATTCCTCACCGAGCTGAACCAGAAAGGCATCACCATCATCCTCACCACGCACTATCTGGAGGAGGCTGAGCAGTTGTGCCGCAACATCGGCATCATCGACCACGGCACCATCGTCGAGAACACCAGCATGAAACAGCTGCTGGGCCAATTGCACGTCGAGACCTTCCTGCTGGATCTGAAAAACGACTTGCACGCTGCGCCACCATTGATCGGCTATCCCGCGCGGTTGCTCGACGGTCATACCCTGGAGGTCCAGGTCGACAAATCCATGGGCATCACCGCTCTGTTCACTCAGTTGGCGCAACAGAACATCGAAGTGCTGAGCCTGCGTAACAAAACCAATCGCCTCGAGGAGCTGTTCGTGTCCCTGGTGGAGAAAAATCTGTCGAAGGTGGCGGTATGAGTTCCGAATTGCGCCCCAACCTCGTCGCCCTCAATACCATCGTTTACCGTGAAGTCCGGCGTTTTACCCGGATCTGGCCGCAGACCCTGCTGCCGCCGGCGATCACCATGGTTCTGTATTTCGTGATCTTCGGTAACCTGATCGGCAAGCAGATCGGCGGCATGGGTGGCTTCAGTTACATGGAGTACATCGTGCCGGGGCTGATCATGATGTCGGTGATTACCAACTCCTACGGCAACGTGGTCTCGAGCTTCTTCGGCAGCAAGTTCCAGCGTTCCATCGAGGAACTGATGGTCTCGCCGGTGTCGCCGCACACCATTCTGATCGGCTACACCATCGGCGGCGTGCTGCGTGGTCTGATGGTCGGGGTGATCGTGACCATTCTGTCGCTGTTCTTCACCCATCTGCAGGTGCATCACCTCGGCGTGACCTTGTTGGTGGTGATTCTGACCGCGACGATCTTCTCGCTGCTGGGCTTCATCAACGCGGTGTTTGCGCGCAACTTCGATGATATTTCGATCATCCCGACGTTTGTGCTGACGCCGCTGACCTACCTCGGTGGCGTGTTCTACTCGATCACCTTGCTGCCGCCGTTCTGGCAGACCGTGTCGCTGGCCAACCCGGTGCTGCACATGGTCAACGCTTTCCGCTACGGCATTCTCGGGGTGTCGGATATCCGCATCGGTATCGCGATCACCTTCATGCTGGTGGCGACTGTGGTGTTGTACCTCGGTTGTGCGCGGTTGCTGGTGAGTGGGCGCGGAATGCGGACCTGATCCGATACCACGTCGCTGCCATCGCGGGCAAGCCCGCTCCCACAGGATTTGTGTCGTTCAAAAAATTTCGGGCAAACCAGATTCTGTGGGAGCGGGCTTGCCCGCGATGGGGCCCATTCAGACGCTACAAAAAACGGCCTCCCTTGCGGAGGCCGTTTTGCATTCAATGCACGCGGTTCTTTTTGCGTCGCGCCCATTGCCGCGCCACCCACCAGCGCCAGTACAGCATCACCGTGAAGTAGGCGAGGATGCCCAGAAGCAGTCCGCATACCACCGACCCCAGCAAAAACGGCTGCCACATGGTCGAGAGCTCGCCGCTGATCCATTCCCAGGTCAAGGAGTCGGGCAGGGTGCGGGCGGGCACATTCATCAACCAGGCTCCGGCCTGATAAGTACAGAAAAACACCGCCGGCATGGTGATCGGGTTGGTCAGCCACACGAGGCTGACGGCAATCGGCATGTTGCCGCGCACGGTGATCGCCAGTGCGGCCGCCACCAGCATCTGCGCCGGAATCGGCAGGAACGCGGCGAACAGGCCGACGGCCATCGCCCGGGCCACCGAGTGACGATTGAGGTGCCAGAGGTTCGGGTCATGCAACAACTTGCCGAGAAAGCGTAAGGATTTGTGTTCCCTGATGCTCGTCGGGTCGGGCATGTAACGTTTGAATAAGCGCCGGGGCATAAGGCTTCTCGGTCGGTTAAGGCGGCAAGTATGTCTGGATTCTACGAAGCGCCCATTCAGACTTTGTGACAATTGTTGACGACGCCCCGCCTTCGCAGCAGCTATGCCTAACGCAGGAACCCTCAAGGACAGGCTTATGCGCACAGGGATGATGGCGCTGGCAGTCGGTCTGCTGGTACCCGTTTTTTTGCCGGTTTTACCGCCGGTCGGAATGATGATGTTGTTGCCATTGGTGGGACTGATGTTGCTGCCGTTTCGCAGCTATCCGCTGGCGTTTCTGCTGTTCGGTTTCACCTGGGCGTGCGTCAGTGCACTGTGGGCGTTGAATGATCGCCTGCCGGCAGCGCTTGACGGCGAAACCCGTTGGGTCGAGGGGCGGGTGGTCGGCTTGCCGCAAACCAGCGAAGGCGTCGTGCGTTTCGAGCTGGCCGATGCCCGCTCGCGACACGAGAAATTGCCGTCGTTGATGCGTCTGGCGTGGCACGCCGGGCCGCCGCTCAACAGCGGCGAGCGTTGGCGGCTGGCGGTGAAGCTCAAGCGCCCGAGTGGCCTGCTCAATCCCGATGCGTTCGATTACGAAGCGTGGCTACTGGCGCAACGCATCGGCGCGACCGGCACGATCAAAGACGGTCAGCGCCTGGCCGAGGCCAGTTGGGCGTGGCGCGACAGCATTCGCCAGCGCTTGCTTGAAGTGGACACGCAGGGCCGGGGCGGTGCACTGGCGGCGCTGGTGCTCGGTGACGGCTCCGGGCTCAGTCGCGAGGATTGGCAGATCCTGCAGGACACCGGCACCGTGCATCTGCTGGTGATTTCCGGTCAACACATCGGGATGTTGGCGGCGGTCGTGTATCTGCTGATCGCCGGGCTGGCGCGCTATGGCTGGTGGCCGCTGCGCTGGCCCTGGCTGCCATGGGCCTGTGGGCTGGCGTTTGCCGCAGCGCTCGGCTACGGCTTGCTCGCCGGGTTTGATGTGCCGGTGCAACGGGCCTGCGTGATGGTCGGGCTGGTGTTGTTGTGGCGCCTGCGCTTTCGCCATCTCGGCGCGTGGTGGCCGCTGTTGCTGGCCTTCAATGCGCTGCTGTTATTCGATCCGTTGGCCAGTTTGCGTCCCGGTTTTTGGCTGTCGTTCGCCGCCGTGGGGATTTTGATTTTCACCTTCGGCGGGCGCCTCGGCGCGTGGAATTGGTGGCAGACCTGGACCCGGGCGCAATGGCTGATTGCGCTGGGCCTGTGCCCGCTGTTGCTGGCGCTGAACCTGCCGATCAGCCTCAGCGGTCCCCTGGCGAATCTGCTGGCGGTGCCGTGGGTCAGTCTGCTGGTGCTGCCACCAGCGCTGCTGGGCACGCTATTGTTGCCGGTGCCTTACGTCGGTGCAGGCTTGTTGTGGCTGGCCGGTGGTTTGATCGACTGGCTGTTTCGCGGCTTGTCGGTGATCGCCGGGATCTGGCCGGCATGGATCTCACCGTCGCTGCCGTGGTGGAGCTTGTTGATTGGCAGTCTCGGGGCCGTATTGTTGCTGTTGCCGCGCGGTGTGCCCTTGCGACCATTGGGCTGGCCGTTGCTGTTGATTTTGCTGGCGCCGCCTCGCGAGCGGGTGGCCGAGGGACTGGCTGATATCTGGCAACTTGATGTCGGTCAGGGCCTGGCGATCCTGATCCGCACGCGTCATCACACATTGCTCTACGACACCGGTCCACGTTTCGGCGATTTCGATCTGGGGCAGCGAGTGGTGCTGCCGGCGCTGCACAAACTGGGGGGTGAGCGCATCGACCTGATGCTGCTCAGTCATGCCGATGCCGACCATGCCGGTGGTGCGCTGGCGGTATCGCGGGGCCTGAAAGTGACGCGGGTGATCAGCGGCGATCCTCCGGGGCTGCCCGCCATCCTGCGGGCCGAAGCCTGTGAAAGCGGACGTCAATGGCAGTGGGACGGGGTCCGGTTTCAGCTGTGGCAGTGGTCGGCGGCCCATGACAGCAATCAGCGCTCCTGCGTGTTGCAGATCGAGGCCAATGGCGAGCGTCTGCTGCTGACCGGCGATATCGACACGGCTGCCGAACGGGCTCTGCTGGAGAGTCCGTTGGCCCTGCCGACGCACTGGCTGCAAGCGCCGCATCATGGCAGTCGCAGTTCGTCTTCAATGGCGCTGCTTCGGGCACTGAGGCCGCATTCGGTGCTGATCTCCCGGGGGCAGGGCAATTCGTTCGGGCATCCGCACCCGCTGGTGCTGGCGCGTTATCGTCAGCAAGGGTTGCGCATCTACGACAGCGCGCAGCACGGCGCCATCCATCTGCGCCTGGGCGGCTTTCAGGCGCCGTGGCTGATGCGTCAACAGCGGCGTTTCTGGCGTTGAAACACCATTGATCGCGGGATCGCCGAATGCGGCATCAGGTCGTCGGGGCGGCGGGTCTTAATCGCGAACCGGTATGGTAAAGTGGCGCACTTTTTCGAGGGGACTGTCACTGTGTGGGAATTGGTCAAATCCGGCGGCTGGATGATGTTGCCGATCATTCTGAGTTCCATCGCGGCCATGGCGATTGTCGCCGAGCGCCTGTGGACCCTGCGCGCCAGCCGCGTCACCCCCGAGCATCTGCTGGGCCAGGTCTGGGTCTGGATCAAGGACAAGCAGCTCAATAAAGAAAAGCTCAAGGAATTGCGCGCCAACTCGCCGCTGGGTGAAATCCTCGCCGCGGGCCTGGCCAACTCCAAGCATGGTCGCGAGATCATGAAGGAATGCATCGAAGAAGCCGCCGCGCGGGTGATTCACGAGCTCGAACGCTACGTCAACGCGCTGGGCACCATTGCTGCCATGGCACCGTTGCTGGGCCTGCTGGGCACAGTACTGGGCATGATCGATATTTTCAGCGCTTTCACCGGTTCCGGCATGGCCACCAACGCTTCTGTGTTGGCCGGTGGTATTTCCAAGGCACTGATCACCACCGCAGCGGGCCTGATGGTCGGTATTCCATCGGTGTTCTTCCACCGTTTCCTGCAGCGCCGCATCGATGAACTGGTGGTGGGCATGGAGCAGGAAGCGATCAAACTGGTCGAAGTGGTGCAGGGCGACCGTGACGTCGATCTGGCCGGGGACAAAGCGTGAAATTCCGTCGCAAACCCCGGGAAACGATCGACATCAACCTCGCGTCGCTGATCGACGTGGTGTTCATCCTGTTGCTGTTTTTCGTCGTGACCACCACCTTCACCCGTGAGACCCAGTTGCGCGTTGATCTGCCGGAATCGGTCAGCGGCTCGCCTGCCGAAGACCAGCAGCTCAAGCAACTGGACGTCGCGATCAGCGCCGAAGGTGTGTTCTCGGTGAACAACAAGATTCTGCCGAAGAACGACCTGGCGACGCTGATGGAAGCCATGCAGAAAGAAGCCAACGGTGACACCAACATGCCGTTGTCGATCAGTGCCGACGGCAAGACCCAACACCAATCGGTGATCACCGCCATGGACGCGGCCGGCAAGCTCGGTTTCAGCCATCTGCGCATGACCACGGTCGAGGCGGCGCCCAAATCCTGATGAGCCTGTCCGATCGTTTGCTCGCCGCGTGGTATCAGGGGCACCCGGCCCTGACGCTGCTGCGGCCGCTGGAAATGCTCTACCGCCGCGTGGTGGTCAACAAGCGCCAACGCTTTCTCGACGGTGAAGGCCCGATCTATCAGCCACCGGTTCCGTTGATCGTGGTCGGCAACATCACCGTCGGCGGCACCGGCAAGACGCCGATGATCCTGTGGCTGATCGAGCATTGCCGCCGTGCCGGCCTGCGCGTCGGCGTGGTCAGTCGTGGTTACGGCGCCAAACCGCCGCAACTGCCGTGGCGGGTCACCGCCGAGCAGAGCGCCGATATCGCCGGCGATGAGCCGCTGTTGATCGTGCAGCGCACCGGCGTACCGCTGATGATCGACCCTGATCGCAGTGCCGCGGTCAAAGCCTTGCTCGCCAGTGAACCGCTGGACCTGATCCTCTCCGACGATGGCATGCAACATTACCGTCTGGCGCGGGATCTGGAGCTGGTGCTGATCGACGCCGCTCGTGGTTTGGGCAACAAGCGCTGCCTGCCGGCCGGTCCGTTGCGCGAGCCGATCGAGCGCCTGCAAAGCGTCGATGGCGTACTGTTCAACGGTGCCACGGCGGATCGTGAAGAGGGTTTCGCCTTTCACCTGCAGCCGACGTCGCTGGTCAATCTGCGCAGCGGCGAGCGCCAGCCGCTGGCGCATTTTGCGCCCGGTCAATCGGTGCACGCGGTGGCCGGGATCGGCAATCCGCAACGTTTCTTCAATACCCTCGAAGCGCTAGACTGGCGGGCAATCCCCCATGCGTTTGCCGACCACGCCGAATACAGCGTGCAGGTCTTGAATTTCACACCGTCATTGCCGTTGGTGATGACCGAGAAGGATGCGGTGAAGTGCCGTGCCTTCGCGGCTGACGACTGGTGGTATCTGGCGGTCGATGCCGTGCCGTCACCGGCCTTCGTGGCCTGGTTCGACACCCAGTTGATGCGCCTGTTGCCCGATCGTCTTTTGCCTTAACTCTTTATCCAGGGAATGTTCATGGACACCAAATTGCTCGATATCCTCGCGTGCCCGATCTGCAAAGGCCCGCTCAAGCTCAGCGCCGACAAGACCGAACTGATCAGCAAGGGCGCCGGTCTGGCCTATCCGATCCGCGACGGCATCCCGGTGATGCTCGAAAGCGAAGCGCGCACCCTGACCACTGACGAGCGTCTGGATAAATGACCACTGCTTTCACCGTTGTCATCCCGTCGCGCTACGCCTCGACCCGCCTGCCGGGCAAACCGCTGCTGGATATCGCCGGCAAGCCGATGATCCAGCATGTCTGGGAACAGGCGAGCAAAAGCAGCGCCAGCCGCGTGGTGGTTGCGACTGACGATGCGCGCATCGTCGAGGCCTGCAAGGCGTTCGGCGCGGAAGTGGTGCTGACCCGTGAAGATCACAATTCCGGCACCGATCGTCTGGCTGAAGTCGCCGCCAAACTGGGCCTTGCGCCGGACGCGATCGTGGTCAACGTGCAAGGCGATGAACCGTTGATCCCGCCAAGCGTGATCGACCAGGTCGCCGCCAACCTCGCGGCCCACACCGAAGCGCGCATGGCCACGCTGGCCGAGCCGATCGAAGACGTCGAAACCCTGTTCAACCCCAACGTGGTCAAGGTCGTCAGCGACATTAACGGTCTGGCGCTGACCTTCAGTCGCGCCACCTTGCCGTGGGCCCGCGATGCTTTCGCCAAGAGCCGCGACGTGTTGCCCGAAGGCGTGCCGTACCGTCGCCACATCGGCATTTATGCCTACCGCGCCGGCTTCCTTCAGGACTTTGTGAGCTGGGGCCCGTGCTGGCTGGAAAACACCGAATCGCTGGAGCAGCTGCGTGCTCTGTGGCATGGCGTACGGATTCATGTGGCCGATGCGTTGATCGCGCCGCCAACCGGGGTCGACACCGTTGAAGACCTCGAGCGCGTTCGTCGCCTGCTGGAGGCCTGATGCGCGTTCTGTTCGTGTGCCTGGGCAACATCTGCCGGTCGCCCACCGCTGAAGGCGTGTTGCGCCACAAACTGCGCGCAGCGGGGCTGGAAAATCAGGTCGAAGTGGCCTCCGCCGGCACCGGTGACTGGCACGTCGGCAATCCGCCGGACAAACGCAGCCAGGCCGCAGCCAAAGTGCGTGGTTATGACCTGTCAGCGCAACGTGCGCAGCAGGTCAGCCGTGCCGATTTCGCCAGTTACGACCTGATTCTGGCCATGGACCACAGCAACCTGCGCAACCTCAAGGCCCTGCAGCCGTCCACTGGCAAGGCTGAACTCGATCTGTTTTTGCGGCGTTACGCCGGTGTGGTCGATGAAGTGCCGGATCCGTACTACGACGGCGATCAGGGCTTCGAGCAGGTACTGGACCTGATCGAAGCGGCGTGTGACCAACTGTTGATCGAAGTGAAGGGCCGGTTATGAGTTTGCAGCTTCAATCACAGGTTTCGCTGAAACCGTTCAACAGTTTTGGCGTCGACGTTCGCGCGCAGTTGTTCGCCGAGGCCCACAGCGACGCCGACGTCCGCGAAGCCCTGGCCTACGCGACTGCCCATGACGTGCCGTTGCTGGTGATCGGCGGCGGCAGCAACCTGCTGCTGACTGCAGATATTCCGGCGCTGGTGCTGCGCATGGCGACCCGAGGCATTCGGCTGATCAGTGACGACGGCAACCGTGTAGTGATCGAAGCCGAAGCCGGCGAGCCGTGGCATCCGTTCGTGCAGCACACCCTGGCGCAGGGTTTTTCCGGTCTGGAAAACCTCAGCCTGATCCCCGGCACCGTGGGTGCTGCGCCGATGCAGAACATCGGCGCCTACGGGGTCGAGATCAAGGATGTGTTCGCCGGGCTGACCGCGCTGGACCGCCAGACCGGCGAACTGCGCGACTTCAGCCTGGAGGAGTGCAACTTCGCCTACCGCGACAGTCTGTTCAAGCAGCAGCCGGGACGTTGGCTGATCCTGCGGGTGCGCTTCAAGCTTGATCGTGTCGCGCATCTGCATTTGGAATACGGCCCGGTGCGCCAGCGCCTGACCGAGCAGGGCATCGAGCAACCGACGCCCAGCGACGTCAGCCGCGCAATCTGCAGTATCCGCAGCGAAAAACTGCCGGATCCGGCGGTGCTCGGCAATGCCGGCAGTTTCTTCAAGAATCCACTGGTATCGGCTGCACTGGTCGAGCAGATCAAGGCGCAACACCCGGATCTGGTGGCCTATGCACAGCCGGACGGGCAGGTGAAACTGGCGGCCGGTTGGCTGATTGAGCGCGCCGGTTGGAAAGGTTTTCGCGAGGCTGATGCCGGCGTGCATAAATTGCAGGCGCTGGTGCTGGTCAACTACGGCACCGCCACCGGCCTGCAATTGCTGGAGCTGGCGCAACGCATCCAGAAAGATATTGCCGAACGTTTCAATGTCGAACTGGAAATGGAGCCGAACCGTTATTGAGGCTACGCTTCAAGTCGGTATCCAAAGCCCTGCACTGAGCGAAAGTGCAGGGCTTTTTTGTTAACGGTGGGTTAACTTAGCCAGCTAACGATAACCGTCATTTGCTCCACCCAAGGCCCGGTGCAGACGTTCGCGTCGGCACAAGAGAGCCTATGCCAATCACATATCAGTCAGCGATGACCCTGTGGCGAGGGAGCTTGCTCCCGCTGGGGCGCGTAGCGGCCCCGCTTTCAAGAGGGGCCTGCTCCGCAGTCCAGCGGGAGCAAGCTCCCTCGCCACAGGTTCAGTGTTCGGCTTCACTGATGTGTATTGGCCCATTAGCCTGAGTCGATCTGCGTGAACCACCGCCAGTTCTGCTCGACCCCATAACCACTAATATGCGGGCGTGCCCATGATTACCCTGAAACTAAACGGTCAAGACCATTCCCTCGATGTCACGGAAGACATGCCGCTGTTGTGGGCTATTCGTGATGTCGCCGGTTACAACGGCACCAAATTTGGCTGCGGCATGGGCCTGTGTGGCGCCTGCACCATTCACATCGACGGCTTGCCGGCGCGCAGTTGCATCACGCCGATCGGCTCGGTGATCGGGCAGAACGTCAGTACCATCGATAACCTGCACGCCGATCCGGTCGGGAAAGTCGTTCAGCAAGCCTGGCTCGACAGCGCTGTGGCGCAATGTGGTTTCTGTCAGGGCGGGCAGATCATGTCTGCCACGGCGTTGCTTAAAACCAATCCGGATCCGAGCGACGAGCAGATCGAAGAAGCGATGGTCGGCAACATTTGCCGGTGCGGCACGTATAACCGGATCAAGACCGCGATCCGTCAGGCCTCGACTCACCTGAAGGAGGCCAAGGCATGAGCCGCTTGCCGAACGATTTCGCCCTGAGCAATCTCAGCCGCCGCGGTTTTCTCAAAGGCGTCGGCGCCACGGGCGCATTGGTGCTGGCCGCGAGCTGGGGCTGGCAGGAGGCATTGGCTGAAGACGCGCCGAAGAAGTTTGGCGCTGATGGCATGCCTAACGGCTGGATTGACGATCCCAAGGTTTACGTGAGCATTGCCGCAGATGGCACGGTCACTGTGGTCTGCAACCGCTCGGAAATGGGCCAGGGCGTGCGCACCAGTCTGACCATGGTGGTCGCCGATGAACTGGACGCCGATTGGGCCAAGGTCAAAGTGCAGCAAGCGCCGGGCGATGAAGTGCGGTTCGGCAACCAGGACACTGACGGTTCACGCAGCATGCGTCACTGGTATGAACCGATGCGCCGTTGCGGCGCGGCGGCCCGGACCATGCTGGAACAAGCCGCCGCTGCGCAGTGGCAGGTGCCGGTGGGCGAGTGCCGTGCGCAGTTGCACAAAGTGCTGCACACACCGTCCGGCCGCGAGCTGGGTTACGGCGAACTTGCCGCCGCAGCCGGTGCGCTGGCGGTGCCAGCCCGTGACAGCCTGCGCCTCAAGCAGCCGTCGGAGTTTCGCTACATCGGCAAGGAAGGCACCAAAGCCATTGACGGTGCCGACATCGTCAACGGACGCGCGGTGTATGGCGCCGACGTGCATTTCGACGGCATGCTCTACGCGACCATCGCCCGTCCGGCGGTGTATGGCGGCAAGGTCAAGTCGCTGGATGACAGCGCCGCGCTGAAGGTTCCGGGTGTGCTGAAGGTCATGCAGATCGAGAGCCGTCCACTGCCTTCGGAATTCCAGCCGCTGGGCGGCGTTGCGGTGATTGCCAGCAATACCTGGGCGGCGATCAAGGGCCGCGAGGCGCTGAAGATCGAATGGGACGACGGGCCCAACGCCAGTTACGACTCGATCGCTTACCGCAAAGCGCTGGAAGCGGCGTCGCGCAAACCCGGCAAAGTGGTGCGCAATACCGGTGATATCGACAAGGCACTGAGCGGCGCTGCCAGTAGCCTCGAAGCCTCCTACTATTTGCCGCATCTGGCCCAGGCACCGATGGAGCCGATGGTCGCCATCGCTCGCTACGACAAAGGTGTGTGTGAAGCGTGGGCGCCGAGCCAGGCGCCGCAGGTGACTCGCGAGCGCATCGCCGAGCGTCTGGGGCTGCCGTTCGACAATGTCACCTTCAACGTCACGCTGCTTGGTGGTGGTTTCGGCCGTAAATCCAAGCCGGATTTCGTCGTCGAAGCGGCGATCCTTGCCAAGGAGTTCCCCGGTAAAGCGGTGCGAGTGCAATGGACCCGCGAAGATGACATCCATAACTCGTATTTCCACACAGTGTCCGCCGAGTATTTGAAGGCGGCTGTCGGCAAGGACGGCATGCCGTCCGGCTGGCTACACCGTACCGTGGCGCCGAGCATTACTGCGCTGTTTGCTCCGGGCATGAACCATGAGGCGGCGTTCGAACTGGGCATGGGCTTTACCAACATGGCCTACGCGATTCCCAACGTGCGCCTGGAAAACCCCGAAGCCACGGTGCATACCCGGGTCGGCTGGTATCGCTCGGTGTCGAACATTCCTCACGGGTTTGCGATTCAGAGTTTTGTCGATGAACTGGCGCACAAGGCCGGTGTTGATCCGCTGAAGTATCAGATCAAGTTGCTCGGCCCGGATCGGCAGATCGATCCGCGCACCCTGAGCGAGGAATGGAACTACGGCGAATCCCCCGAGCGCTACCCGATCGACACCGGACGCATGCGCACGGTACTGGAAACTGCGGCCAAGGCTGCCGGTTGGGGACGTCAGTTGCCCAAGGGCCGAGGCCTCGGCCTGGCGGTGCATTACAGCTTCGTCACCTATGTGGCGGCGGTGATCGAAGTCGAGGTCAAGGACGACGGTACGCTGATCGTGCACAAGGCTGACATCGCCGTCGATTGCGGGCCGCAGATCAACCCGGAACGCATCCGCTCGCAGTTCGAAGGCGCCTGTGTGATGGGCCTGGGCAACGCGGTGCTGGGTGAAATCAGCTTCAAGGACGGCAAGGTCCAGCAGGACAACTTCCACATGTACGAAGTGGCGCGCATGTCGCTGGCGCCGAAGGCAATCGCGGTGCATTTGGTGACGCCGCTGGGCGACGTGCCGTTGGGTGGTGTCGGTGAACCCGGCGTACCACCGATTGCGCCGGCGCTGTGTAACGCCATCTTCGCTGCCACCGGCCAGCGCATCCGCAACCTGCCGGTGCGTTATCAGTTGCAGGGTTGGCAGAAGGCGCAAGCGTGATGGACAGCGCCGATCTCAACGTTCTGCGCAGCGTGCTCGAATGGCGCCGCGCCGGGCAGCGAGTGGTGCTGTTCAGCGTGGTGCAGACCTGGGGCACCGCGCCCCGGGCGCCGGGTGCGATGCTCGCGTTGCGCGAGGACGGCGTGGTGATTGGCTCGGTGTCGGGCGGTTGTGTCGAGGATGACTTGATCGCCCGTCTGCACGACGGGCGCATCGCCAGCGACGGACCACCGGTGCAACTGATTACCTATGGCGTCACCCGCGAGGAGGCTGCGCGCTTCGGCTTGCCCTGTGGCGGCACGTTGCGTCTGACCGAAGAGCGGGTCGCTGATCCGGCGTGGGTCGCCGAATTGCTCGCGCGGTGTGAAGCGCATGAAATTGTCGCCCGTGAGCTGAACATCGAAACCGGTGAAGTGGTGCTGTCAGCGGCGAGCAAAACCGATGTGCTGGCATTCGACGGCAAGACCCTGCGCGCCATTTATGGCCCGCGCTGGCGTCTGCTGTTGATCGGTGCCGGGCAGCTGTCGCGCTACGTAGCGGACATGGCCCGGCTGCTGGATTTCGAAGTGCTGATTTGCGATCCGCGTACCGAGTTCGTCTACGGTTGGGAAGAGCATCATGGGCGCTTTGTCCCGGGCATGCCGGATGACGCTGTACTAAGCATTCAGACGGACGAACGCACAGCCATTGTCGCGCTGACCCACGACCCACGTCTGGATGATATGGCGTTGCTTACGGCGCTCGATTCGCCGGCCTTCTATGTCGGTGCACTCGGTTCGCGGGTCAACAGCCAGAAGCGCCGGGACAATCTGGCTCAGCTAGGCTTGTCAGAATCAGCCATTGCGCGATTGCATGGGCCGATCGGTCTGCACATCGGCAGCCATTCACCGGCGGAGATTGCCCTGTCGTTGTTGGCGGAGATTGTGGCGATCAAGAACGGCGTCGAGTTGAAACAGAAAAACGTTAGGGACAAGCCATGAGTCAATCCATTGCAGTGATCGTATTGGCAGCGGGCGAGGGCAGTCGCTTTCGTGAAGTTGCCGGTGCCGACAAGGACAAGCTGCTGGCCGATTGCACCGGACGCGACGGTGCGGTGCGTTCGGTGATCGAGCAGGTGCTGCTGAGTCTGCCGGCCAATCTCGACAAGCGGGTGCTGGTGACCACTGAAGCACGGCCGCAGGCGATGCGCATGGCGCAGGCTTATGGCTGCGATGTGGTCTCGATTGAATCGACCGGAATGGGTGACAGCATTGCGGCAGGCGTTGCGGCTTGCCCGGACGCCGATGGCTGGCTGATCGTGCTGGGGGATATGCCGTTTATCTTGCCATCGAGTATTGAGCGGGTGGTGGCGGCGATGGCTGACGACGCTGTGAGCGTACCGGTGAAGGACGGCGAGTTTGGCCATCCGGTGGGTTTCGGGCGTTCATACGGAGCGGGGTTGCAGGCGCTGACCGGTGATCGCGGTGCCAGGCCGTTGTTCAAGCAGGGGCGGGTGGTGGAAGTGGCGGTGGATGATCCCGGGGTGGTGTGGGATATCGATGTGCCAGAAGCGTTGGTTTTTAGATAACAGCAAGATCAAAAGATCGCAGCCTTCGGCAGCTCCTGCACAGGTCTCCTGTAGGAGCTGCCGAAGGCTGCGATCTTTTGATATTCCAAATGGAATAAAAAAAGCCCCGCCAGGTTTTCACCCGGCGGGGCTTTTTATTGGCTTTCGGAATCAGACGATCGGTTTAGGCTCGTGTTCTTTTTCCTCGGCCGCTTGGTGATGCTCGACCGCGTCCTGAACGGAGCGTGGTGCTTCGGCGATCACCGATTCAACCACGGCTTCTACGGCAGCAACCTCGACCACTTCAGCAGCCGGAGCAGCAGCGGCAGCCAGTTCGGCTTCCTTCTGCAGGCGCTCGGCTTCACGCTTGCGGCGACGCACTTCACGTGGGTCGTTTGGCGCACGGCCGTTTGGCGTCAGGGCGCTGACCGGTGCGGCTTCAACCACTGGAGCAGGCTCTTCGGCCACCACAGGTGCTTCGACCGGTGCTTCAACGACTGGCGCTGGAGCAGGTGCAGCGGCTTCGACCACTGGCGCGGCAGCCTTGGCTTCTTCAACCACTGGGGCTTCAACGACTGGCGCTGGCGTTTCAGCCACGGCAGGCTCGGCAACCCAGTTGAACGCGGTCTGTTCTTCGCGAACTTCACGCACGGTTTCGGTCACGGTTTCAGCAACCGGCTCTGCGGCCACGACTGGCGCCTCAACGGCAGGTTCAGCAGCGGCTTCAACCTGAGGCAGTGTTTCTTGAACCGGTGCCACTTCGACTTCCGGAGCAGCAACCACTTCCACCGGGGTAGTGGCCTCAACAACCGGCGCTTCCACTGGAGCGGTTTCCTGAACAGCGGCGGTAGCGCGTTCGGCTTGCTCGTGAGCCTGTGCCTCGGCCGGAGCGCTGATCACGCTGCTGGCAACAGCGGCGGTGACGGCCAGGCCGGCAGCCAGATCGGCAGCGCTTGGAGCAGCGGCGTTTTCGCCGGACTCGGATTCTTCCGAACCTTCGATCACGTTGCCGTTGGCATCACGCTGACGCTCGCGACGGTTGCTGCGACGACGCTGACCACGGGAGCGACGACGTGGACGATCGCCTTCGGCGTTGTCCTGGCCGTCTTCCGGCAGTTGCTCATCGTTAGTGTTCACTTCTTCTTCAGCGACGGCGGCAGCGGCCTGCTCGGCGCGCGGTTGACGTTCTTCACGCGGCGGACGCGGTGCGCGTTCTTCGCGTGGCTGACGGGCCGGACGCTCTTCTGCGACCACGGCGGCGGTTGCAGCCGCTACGGGTGCAGCCGGAGCGGCGTCCAGAGGCTCGCGCAGTTCACGCACGCGCTCTTCACGCTCGCCACGTGGCTTGCGGTCTTCACGTGGAGCACGTGGCGCACGTTCTTCACGCGGAGCGCGTGGAGCACGTTCTTCGCGAGCGGCTGGCGCCTCCGTACGGGCTTCACGTGGCTCGCGGACTTCACGGGCTTCACGTGGCTGACGCTCTTCACGCGGCTCGCGTGGGGTGCGTTCTTCACGCGGTGCACGTTCTTCGCGCGGCTTGCGCTCTTCATCGCGGCGACCGTTACGGTTGCGGCTCTGCTGACGACCGTTGCGACGCTCTTCGTTGCGGGCCGGACGCTCGGTGGCCGGTTTTTCAACGACGACCGGTGCGGCTGGCTCTTCTTTGGTAGCGAACAGGCTGACCAGTGATTTCACCAGACCTTTGAACAGGCTTGGCTCTGGCGCGGCAACCGGAGCCGGCGCAGCGGCGGGCGCGGCGACTTCGGTCGGCACTGGCGCGTTGGCGCGGGCCGGAGCAGTCTTGACCGCGGCTTCCTGGCGAACCAGGGTGCGGGTCGCAGCGGCTGGCTGGACTTCTTCGACTTCGGCAGCGGCGGCAGCGATTTCGTAGCTGGACTGGTTGGTCGCGGCTTCCGGGCTGTCGTCACGCAGACGCTGAACTTCGAAGTGCGGGGTTTCGAGGTGGTCGTTCGGCAGAATGACGATACGGGCACGGGTGCGCAGTTCGATCTTGGTGATCGAGTTGCGTTTTTCGTTTAGCAGGAACGCGGCAACCGGGATCGGCACCTGAGCGCGCACTTCGGCAGTGCGGTCTTTCAGGGCTTCTTCTTCGATCAGGCGCAGGATTGCCAGCGACAGCGATTCGACGTCACGGATGATGCCGGTGCCGTTGCAGCGCGGGCAGACGATGCCGCTGCTTTCGCCCAGGGATGGACGCAGGCGCTGACGGGACATTTCCAGCAGGCCGAAGCGCGAAATGCGGCCGATCTGCACGCGAGCGCGGTCGGCTTCCAGGCATTCGCGGACTTTCTCTTCCACGGCGCGCTGGTTCTTGGCCGGGGTCATGTCGATGAAGTCGATGACGATCAGGCCGCCGATGTCGCGCAGGCGCAACTGACGGGCGATTTCTTCGGCGGCTTCAAGGTTGGTCTGCAGGGCGGTTTCTTCGATGTCGCTGCCTTTGGTGGCGCGCGCCGAGTTGATGTCGATGGACACCAGGGCTTCGGTCGGATCGATAACGATGGAACCGCCGGAAGGCAGTTCGACGACGCGCTGGAAAGCGGTCTCGATCTGGCTTTCGATCTGGAAACGGTTGAACAGCGGCACGCTGTCCTCGTACAGCTTGATCTTGCTGGCGTACTGCGGCATCACCTGGCGGATGAAGGTCAGGGCTTCGTCCTGGGCTTCAACGCTGTCGATCAGCACTTCGCCGATGTCCTGGCGCAGGTAATCGCGGATGGCGCGGATGATCACGTTGCTTTCCTGGTAGATCAGGAATGGCGCGGAGCGATCCAGCGAGGCTTCTTTGATGGCGGTCCACAGTTGCAGCAGGTAATCGAGGTCCCACTGCATTTCTTCGCTGCTGCGGCCCAGGCCGGCAGTGCGCACGATCAGGCCCATGTCGGCCGGTGCAACCAGACCGTTCAGCGCTTCACGCAGTTCGTTGCGTTCTTCGCCTTCGATGCGACGGGAGATACCGCCGGCACGCGGGTTGTTCGGCATCAGCACGAGGTAACGACCGGCCAGGCTGATGAAGGTGGTCAGGGCAGCGCCCTTGTTGCCACGTTCTTCTTTTTCGACCTGAACGATGACTTCCTGGCCTTCGCTCAGGACGTCCTTGATGTTGACGCGGCCTTCGGGGGCTTTCTTGAAGTATTCGCGGGAGATTTCTTTGAGGGGCAGGAAGCCGTGGCGCTCGGAGCCGAAATCGACAAAGGCAGCCTCAAGGCTTGGTTCGATGCGAGTGATACGGCCTTTGTAGATGTTGGCCTTCTTCTGCTCGCGTGCACCGGATTCGATGTCCAGGTCGTAGAGGCGTTGGCCATCTACCAGTGCAACACGCAACTCTTCGGGTTGAGTTGCGTTAATCAGCATTCTTTTCATGTAGTACCGTCGGTTTCCGGGCTGCCGGAAACGGCGTTCGGCACACACGACTTCTCACGGTCGGTGTCAGGTGCGTCGGGAGTGGTTGGCCATTCCCGTGTCCAGCGATGTCAGGCCAATTGGGCCGATATCGCGACGTACGCGTCCTGCTTGCTGTGGCTACTTAAGCACTCAGTCAGGAGGAGGAATCAACCAGCGGCTGTGGACGAGATGAAGCGTCTTGATAAAGCCTATTGCTACACAGTCCGGCGGTTGTGCATCTCCACCCTACACGTATCCCTGATAATTCGGGTGCTGCCGCGCGCAGAATCCGCAGCGGGTTGGCATTTACCGTGAGCTCCGAAAGGGGAGGTCACGCATCATGGCTAATTCAGGCGATGTTTCCGAAGCCTTCGCTCGGGGTCATCTGCAGCTGACTGCACTTTGTGAACTGGCCTCGAATATGTGCCTGTCAGGCGAGTGAAAACTCTGCTCGACGGTGTAATTCAGGCCTCATGTCACCTGCGCTTGTTACAACTGCAAACTCCACCGTTACGTAGCGAAAGCCCCGTAGGACGGCCTCGCGTCCTGGTGAATTGCGTTGGTCAGGGCCGGTTTTTGACCGTGGTTCCGCTGTCCAGGCCGCTTTTGGCGGCGTTCGCGACTATAGCAGCAATGATTAAGTGCTTCAATTCCATAAAAATTGTTATCATCCGCGGCATGACAACTACTGCCCCTTCGACTCCAGGCGTTCAACTGCTTGAAGTCTCGCCGGAGTATGCCGGCCAACGAATCGACAATTTCCTCCTTGCCCGGCTCAAAGGCGTGCCCAAGACCTTGATTTACCGCATTTTGCGTAAAGGCGAAGTGCGTGTGAACAAGGGGCGGATCAAGCCCGAATACAAGCTGCAGGCCGGCGATATCGTGCGCGTGCCGCCGGTTCGCGTGCCTGAGCGCGACGAGCCGGTGCCATTGGCTCAAGGCCTGTTGCAGCGTCTGGAAGCCTCGATTGTCTACGAAGACAAAGCCCTGATCGTGATCAACAAGCCCGCCGGCATTGCGGTTCACGGCGGCAGCGGCTTGAATTACGGGGTGATCGAAGCCTTTCGTCAGTTGCGTCCCGATGCCAAGGAGCTGGAGCTGGTTCACCGTCTCGACCGTGACACTTCCGGCCTGCTGATGATCGCCAAGAAGCGCAGCATGTTGCGTCACTTGCACGCGGCATTGCGCGGTGACGGTGTCGACAAGCGTTACATGGCCCTGGTTCGCGGCAACTGGGCGACCTCGATCAAGCAAGTCCGTGCGGCGCTGGGCAAGAGCAACCTGCGCTCCGGCGAACGGATGGTCGAGGTCGACGAGGAGGAGGGCAAGGAGTCGGTGACCGTGTTCAAGGTCCTGCGCCGGTTTGGCGACTTTGCCACCCTGATCGAAGCCAAGCCGATCACCGGGCGCACCCACCAGATCCGCGTCCACACCTTGCACGCCGGGCATTGCATTGCCGGCGACACCAAGTACGGCGATGACGGTTTCAGCAAGGAAATCCGTGATCTGGGCGGCAAGCGCCTGTTCCTGCACGCCTACATGCTGACCGTGCCGCTGCCCGATGGCGGTGAACTCAAGCTGCAAGCCCCAGTCGATGAAATGTGGGCCAAGACCGTGGAGCGATTGAGTGCGCCCATCTGATTACAAGCTGCTGATTTTTGATTGGGACGGCACCCTCGCCGATTCCATTGGTCGGATTGTCGAGGCGATGCATTCGGCGTCCACGCGTTCCGGTTTCGAGTTGCGCGATGATTTTGCCGTCAAGGGCATCATCGGTCTGGGCTTGCCCGAGGCAATCCGTACCTTGTACCCGGACATCAGCGATGCCGAAATGACCCTGTTTCGCGAGTATTACGCCGATCATTACATCGCGGCAGAAGCCGTGCCTTCGCCGCTGTTCGAGGGTGTGGTCGAGTCGATGGCGTCGTTTCGCGAGCAGGGCTATCACCTGGCGGTCGCGACCGGCAAGAATCGTCGCGGACTGGACCGGGTGCTCAAGGCCAATGGCTGGGAAGATTATTTCGATATCACCCGCGCCGCCGACGAGACCGCGAGCAAGCCGCATCCGTTGATGCTTGAGCAGATTCTCGCGCATTGCGGCGTGCGGCCCGAGCAGGCGCTGATGGTCGGGGATTCGTCCTTCGATCTGCTGATGGCGCGCAATGCGGGCATGGCGTCGGTGGCTGTCAGCTATGGCGCGCAGTCGATCGAGTCGCTGCAGCAGTTCGAGCCGCGCCTGTCGATCGACCGTTTTAGTGAATTGCACGCCTGGCTGGGGCAGCAGGCTTAATACGTTTTTGCTGGGGTACAGCGCATGACCGACGAATGGAAAGCACCGGCCAAGGCAAGTGCCGACGACGGTGACGAGAAAAGCTGGAAGCTGCTGGAAAAGACTTTGCTGGCCAGTGTGCAGGAGCAGCGTCGCTCGCGGCGTTGGGGGATTTTCTTCAAGCTGCTGACATTTGTTTACCTGTTTGTTGCGCTGATCCTGTTCACGCCGCTGATGGACATGGAGAAGAGCGCCACCCGTGGCCCGAACTACACTGCGCTGATCGACGTCACCGGCATGATTGCCGACAAGGAGCCTGCCAGTGCCGACAACATCGTCGGCAGTCTGCGGGCAGCCTTTGAGGACAAGAAGGTCAAAGGCGTGATCCTGCGGATCAACAGCCCTGGCGGCAGTCCGGTGCAATCGGGTTATGTGTATGACGAGATCAAGCGTCTGCGCGGCCTGCATCCGGATACCAAGGTGTATGCGGTGATTTCCGATCTCGGTGCGTCCGGTGCCTATTACATCGCCAGTGCGGCGGATCAGATCTATGCCGACAAGGCCAGTCTGGTCGGTTCCATTGGTGTGACGGCGGCGGGTTACGGTTTTGTCGGCACCATGGACAAGCTGGGCGTCGAGCGTCGCACCTATACGTCGGGCGAGCACAAGTCGTTTCTGGATCCGTTCCAGCCGCAGAAGCCTGATGAGACTGCTTTCTGGCAGACCGTGCTCGACACCACGCACAAGCAGTTCATCAATAGCGTCAAGCAGGGGCGTGGCGATCGCCTGAAGGATAAAGAGCATCCGGAGCTGTTCTCCGGGCTGGTCTGGTCTGGCGAGCAGGCGCTGCCGCTGGGTCTGATCGATGGTTTGGGTAATGCCAGTTCGGTGGCGCGGGATGTGATTGGCGAGAAAGAGCTGGTGGATTTCACCGTGCAGGAGTCGCCGTTCGACCGCTTCTCGAAAAAGCTTGGTGCCAGTGTGGCTGAGCAGTTGGCGATGTGGATGGGGTTCCACGGGCCTTCATTGCGCTGATTCGTTGTAAAGATCAAAAGATCGGAGCCTGCGGCAGCTCCTACAGAGATCAATGTAGGGGCTGCCGCAGGCTGCGATCTTTTGCTTTAAGGGATTTGCACGCCTTCGGCCAGCAACATGTCGATCAGGCGAATCAGTGGCAGGCCGATCAGGCTGGTGGCGTCAGGCCCCTCGGTGGACTGAAACAGGCTCACCCCCAACCCTTCGGCTTTGAAACTGCCGGCGCAGTCGTAGGGCTGCTCAAGGCGCAGGTAGCGCTCGATGCGTCCTTCGTCGAGCTGGCGCATGTGTACGGTAAATGGCACGCAGTCGACCTGGCAGTGACCCGTCTGGCTGTTGAGCAGGGCCAGGCCGGTGAGGAAGGTTACGCTGGCGCCGCTGGCCGCCAGCAGTTGCTCGCGAGCCTTGTCGAAGGTGTGCGGCTTGCCGATGATCCGTTCGTCGAGCACTGCGACCTGGTCTGAGCCGATAATCAGATGAGTGGGGTGGCTGGCGGCCAGTGCCCGGGCTTTCTGTTCGGCGAGGCGCTTGACCAGTTCGATGGCGGATTCGCCCGGCTGGTGGCTTTCGTCGATATCCGGCGAGCTGCAGACGAACGGCAGGTGCAGACGGGCGAGCAATTCACGGCGATAAGTCGAGCTCGAAGCAAGTAATAAAGGCAGCATGGGCGTCTCCTGAGGCAGACGCGAATTCTAGCGGAGGCACGCAAGTGACGGACAGGGCACAATTTCCTTTGACATGGGTGGGGGCATCCCTATAATGCTGCGCCTATGTTGAATGACCCGATTCCACCTCACGTTGACCCGCGCAAATTGGCTGACCGTGGCACCACCCTTCAAGGTGAACTGCTGCTGGCCGATTTGAAGAGACTCTGCGACCCGCTTTCCGACGATGTCGGTACGGTGCAGGCCAAATTCGTTTTTGAGCGAGATGAACGTAAATCTGTGGTGATCCACAGTTTTATCGACACCGAAGTCAAAATGGTTTGCCAGCGTTGTCTTGAGCTGGTCACCCTGCCGATCCACAGCGAATGCAGTTACGCTGTTGTGAAGGAGGGTGCGAATACCCAGTCGTTACCGAAAGGTTATGACGTGCTGGAACTGGGCGAAGATCCATTGGATCTGCAGTCACTGATCGAGGAGGAGCTTCTGCTCGCCTTGCCCATTGTGCCTGCTCATCATCCGGAAGAATGCCAGCAGCCGGCGGGAGCAGATGAGCCCGAACCGAGCGAGGACGAGGTAACGCGGTCCAACCCGTTCAGTGTATTGGCGCAGTTAAAGCGTGACCCAAACGTTTAGGAGTTAATCAATTATGGCTGTTCAGCAGAACAAAAAATCCCGCTCTGCCCGTGACATGCGCCGTTCGCACGACGCTCTCGAGGCTAGCACCCTGTCTGTAGAAAAAACCACTGGTGAAGTTCACCTGCGTCACCACGTATCGCCAGAAGGCGTATACCGTGGCCGTAAAGTGATCGACAAGGGCGCTGACGAGTAATCACTTGTCCGCTCAAGTCATCGCGATTGACGCAATGGGCGGGGACTTCGGTCCCCGCAGCATTGTTCAGGCCAGCCTTGCTTGCCTTTCTGCTACGCCCTCGCTGCACCTGACCCTCGTCGGTCAACCCTCCCTTCTTGAAGAACTGATCAACGGCCAATCGGCTGCCGATCGCGCGCGCCTGACGATTGTCCCGGCGTCTGAAGTCATCACCATGGACGAAAAGCCGACCCAGGCCTTGCGTGGCAAGCCGGATTCGTCGATGCGTGTCGCCCTGGAGCTGGTGCGTGACGGCAAGGCCCAGGCCTGTGTCAGCGCCGGCAATACCGGGGCGTTGATGGCGCTGTCGCGTTTCGTGCTCAAGACCTTGCCGGGGATTGACCGGCCGGCGATGGTGGCGGCGATTCCGACGCAGAAGGGCTATTGCCAGTTGCTCGATCTGGGCGCCAACGTCGATTGCAGCGCCGAGCATCTGTTGCAGTTCGCGGTGATGGGCTCGGTGGCGGCGCAGACGCTGGGCATCGCCCGGCCGCGTGTCGCGTTGCTGAATATTGGCACCGAAGACATCAAGGGCAATCAGCAGGTCAAATTGGCGGCGACCCTGCTGCAGGCGGCGCGCGGCATCAACTATATCGGCTTTGTCGAGGGCGATGGTTTGTATCGCGGCGAGGCGGATGTGGTGGTCTGTGACGGTTTTGTCGGCAATATCCTGCTCAAGTCCAGCGAAGGCCTGGCGACGATGATCGCTGCACGCATCGAGGCCTTGTTCAGGAAAAACTTCGCTTCCCGCGTAGTAGGTGCTCTGGCCCTGCCATTGATGAAACGTCTGCAAGCGGATCTCGCGCCTGCGCGACATAACGGCGCAAGCTTCCTCGGCTTGCAGGGTATCGTGGTGAAAAGTCACGGTTCGGCCGGGGTTCAGGGCTTTCAGAGTGCGATTCAGCGCGCGCTGATCGAGATTCAGGAGAACCTCCCCGAACGCCTCCACGGTCGTCTGGAGGATTTGTTGTCTTAGGCGTTTTCGTCGGACAATGCTTAAATGTGACCGCCCGGTTCAAAGGGCCATCCAACTGTCAGTTTCTTGCGTCCCCCGGTGGGGCGTCACTTTCCGACGACAAGATCATTAGGGGCTTGTTACATGTCTGCTTCCCTCGCATTCGTCTTTCCAGGACAGGGTTCGCAGTCCCTCGGCATGCTGGCCGAGCTGGGCGCGGAACATCCGTTGATCCTCGAAACCTTCAAAGAAGCCTCCGCTGCTCTGGGCTATGACCTGTGGGCACTGACCCAGCAGGGCCCGGAAGAGCTGCTCAATCAAACCGACAAAACCCAACCGGCCATTCTGACCGCCTCGATCGCCCTGTGGCGTCTGTGGCTGGCTGAAGGTGGCGCGCGTCCGGCATTCGTTGCCGGTCACAGCCTGGGTGAATACAGCGCCCTGGTTGCTGCCGGCAGCCTGAGCCTGGCTGATGCGGTGAAACTCGTTGAGCGCCGTGGCCAGCTGATGCAGGAAGCCGTTCCGGCCGGGCAGGGTGGCATGGCCGCCATTCTCGGTCTGGAAGACGCTGATGTGCTGGCCGCCTGTGCCGAAGCGGCGCAAGGTGAAGTGGTCAGCGCGGTGAACTTCAACTCGCCGGGCCAGGTGGTGATTGCCGGTGCCAAGGCTGCCGTCGAGCGTGCCATTGAAGGTTGCAAGGCCCGTGGTGCCAAGCGTGCCATGCCGTTGCCGGTGAGCGTGCCGTCGCACTGCGAGCTGATGCGTCCGGCGGCCGAGCGCTTTGCCGAATCCATCGCTGCCATCGACTGGCAGGCACCGCAGATCCCGGTCGTACAGAACGTCAGCGCGCAAGTGCCGGCCGATCTGGAAACCCTCAAGCGTGATCTGCTCGAGCAACTGTACAAGCCCGTTCGCTGGGTTGAATCGGTCCAGACTCTGGCCGCCAAAGGCGCCACCAGTCTGGTCGAATGCGGTCCGGGCAAAGTCCTGGCCGGTCTGAACAAACGTTGCGCCGAAGGCGTTTCGACTTCCAACCTCAATACCCCAGACGCTTTCGCTGCCGCCCGTGCAGCGCTGGCCTGAATCAGGAGAAACTTGCATGAGTCTGCAAGGTAAAGTTGCACTGGTCACCGGTGCAAGCCGCGGTATCGGCCAGGCTATCGCACTGGAACTGGGTCGTCAGGGCGCCATCGTTGTTGGCACTGCGACCTCCGCCAAAGGCGCCGAGGCCATTGCTGCCACCCTGAAAGAGCATGGTATCCAGGGCACGGGTCTGGAACTGAACGTCACCAGCGACGAATCGGTCAGCGCGGTGCTGGCGAGCATTCAGCAGCAGTTCGGTGCGCCGGCAATTCTGGTCAATAATGCTGGCATCACCCGCGATAATCTGATGATGCGCATGAAAGACGATGAATGGTACGACGTGATCGATACCAACCTGAACAGTCTGTATCGCCTGTCCAAGGGCGTTTTGCGTGGCATGACCAAAGCGCGCTGGGGCCGAATTATCAGTATTGGCTCGGTGGTGGGTGCCATGGGCAACGCAGGCCAAGTAAACTATGCAGCCGCCAAGGCCGGTCTGGAAGGTTTCAGCCGTGCGATGGCGCGTGAAGTCGGTTCGCGTTCGATTACGGTCAACTCGGTAACCCCAGGGTTCATCGACACCGATATGACCCGCGAACTGCCGGAAGCACAGCGTGAAGCCTTGCAGACGCAGATTCCGCTGGGTCGTCTGGGGCAAGCTCAAGAGATCGCTTCGGTGGTCGCTTTTCTTGCATCCGACGGTGCGGCATACGTCACTGGGGCTACAATCCCGGTGAACGGTGGGATGTACATGTAAGTAAAATGTGACGGATTGCTTCAAAAAAATGTCATACGAGCTGTCTAAAATCCGTTATAAAGCTGCAATCTATTTATAGGCAGAGGGCCGCAGGGTTTGAGGAGTGAAGCTTTCAGTTGAAAAGCTGAAAAGCCTTTCTATACACTTACCCACTGGCCAGCTGCCTGAATTTGTCCATTAGGAGTGAAAACAAGGTATGAGCACCATCGAAGAGCGCGTCAAGAAAATCGTTGCCGAGCAACTGGGTGTTAAAGAAGAAGAAGTGGTCAATACTGCTTCCTTCGTTGAAGACCTGGGTGCCGACTCCCTTGACACCGTTGAGCTGGTGATGGCTCTGGAAGAGGAATTCGAGACCGAAATCCCTGACGAAGAAGCTGAGAAGATCACTACTGTACAAGCTGCAATCGACTACGTTACTAGCCACCAGGCGTAATAGTTTGTAATCGTTGTCTGCTGTCATGGAAAAACCGCACTGCCATCATGGCGTGCGGTTTTTTCTTTAGGCCTGATGCAAAGTCGTCATTTGAAAAAGGAGAGTGCTGTGTCGCGTAGACGCGTCGTAGTCACCGGTATGGGTATGTTGTCGCCACTGGGCACGGATGTGCCGAGCAGTTGGCAGGGCATTCTGGCTGGCCGCAGTGGCATTGGTCTGATCGAACACACCGACCTTTCTGCCTATTCCACCCGTTTTGGCGGCTCGGTAAAGGGCTTCAATGTCGAGGAATACCTGTCGGTCAAAGAAGCACGCAAGCTCGACCTGTTCATTCAGTACGGTCTGGCCGCGGGTTTTCAGGCTGTTCGCAATGCTGGTCTGGAAGTCACCGACGCCAACCGTGAGCGCATTGGCGTGGCCATGGGCTCGGGCATCGGCGGTCTGACCAACATCGAAGAAACCAGCCGTACCCTGCATGAGACGGGCCCGCGTCGAATCTCGCCATTCTTCGTGCCAGGCTCGATCATCAATATGATTTCCGGTTTTCTGTCCATCCACCTGGGTGCGCAGGGACCGAACTACGCCATTTCCACTGCCTGTACCACCGGTACGCACTGCATTGGCATGGCGGCGCGCAACATCATGTACGACGAAGCCGACGTGATGATCGCCGGCGGTGCCGAGATGGCCGCGTGCGGTCTGGGCATGGGCGGCTTCGGCGCGTCCCGTGCGCTGTCGACCCGCAACGACGAGCCGACCCGCGCCAGTCGTCCATGGGACAAGGGCCGTGATGGCTTCGTGCTGTCCGACGGTGCCGGTGCGCTGGTGCTCGAAGAACTCGAGCACGCCAAGGCTCGCGGCGCGACCATTTATGCCGAGCTGATCGGCTTCGGCACCAGTGGCGATGCGTTCCACATGACTTCGCCACCCGCTGATGGCGCTGGTGCAGCGCGCTGCATCACCAATGCCCTGCGCGATGCGAAAATCAACATCGACCAGGTGCAGTACATCAACGCCCACGGTACCTCGACCCCGGCCGGCGACCTTGCCGAAGCCAATGCGATCAAGACCGTGTTCGGTGAGCACGCCTACAACCTGGCGGTCAGCTCCACCAAGTCCATGACCGGTCACCTGCTGGGTGCGGCGGGCGCGGTCGAGGCGATCTTCAGTGTGCTGGCAATCAACAGCCAGGTGGCCCCGCCAACCATCAACCTCGACGAGCCGGACGAGGGCTGCGATCTCGATTTCGTGCCGCACACGGCGCGCAACATGGACATCGATGTCGTACTGTCCAACTCCTTCGGGTTTGGTGGCACCAACGGCACGTTGGCGTTCCGTCGGTTCGCCGGCTGATGGACAGCTGGGTCGACGGTCAGCCGGCTGACGCTCTGTCGCTGAAAGATCGCGGCCTGGCTTATGGCGATGGGCTGTTCGAGACCATCGCCGTGCGCGGCGGCCAGCCGATATTGCTGGATCGTCACCTGACGCGTTTGGCCGAGGGCTGCTCGCGTCTGGCTATCGCTGCGGATATTGATCGGGTTCGCACGGAACTGCGGGCCTATGCCGCGGCAATGGGCGAGGGCGTACTCAAGCTGATCCTCACCCGTGGTGATGGCTTGCGTGGCTACGCGCCCGATCCTGCGGCGCAAGGTCGACGCATCCTGCAAGGCAACCCGCCTGCGGCTTATCCTGCCGTGCATGGCGAGCAGGGTGTGCGCCTGTTTCCCTGCGCCACGCGGCTGTCGAATCAGCCGTTGCTGGCCGGGCTCAAGCATCTGAATCGTCTGGAGCAAGTGCTTGCCCGCGCCGAATGGCGCGACAGCGAACACGCCGAAGGCTTGATGCTTGATCAGGCCGGACGCGTCATCGAAGGCGTGTTCAGCAACCTGTTTCTGGTGCGCGACGGCGTACTGATCACCCCGGATCTGAAGCGCTGTGGCGTGGCCGGTGTGATGCGTGCCGAACTATTGTTTCAGGCCGAGTCATTGGCCATCTCCACCCAAATTACCGATGTCAGCCTCGAACAGCTGCAATGGGCTGACGAAGTCTTTATCTGCAACAGCGTTTATGGCGTCTGGCCGGTACGCGCCTACGCTGCACTGAGCTGGCCGGTTGGCCCGCTCACCCGTAAACTGCAAACCATTGCCCGCGCGCTACTGGATGCCTGATTCGTGAGACGTAAATTCTTGCTGCTGCTGGAAACCGGACTGGTTCTGGCAGGGCTGTTACTGGGCGCCAGCGCCTGGAAAATTCATTCGGCGCTGGAACAGCCTCTGAACATCACGCAGGAAGAACTGCTGGATGTGCCGAAAGGCTCGACACCGACCCGCACCTTTCTTGAACTCGAAACCGAGGGGGTCATCAAGGACGCCTTCTGGTTGCGCATTTACTGGCGCTTCAATCTGGCCGGCACACCGATCCATACCGGCGAGTACCGCATGCAGCCAGGCATGACCGTCAACGGTCTGATCGACTTGTGGAAGCGTGGCGAAGTGGTGCAGTACAGTCTGACGCTGGTCGAGGGCTGGAATTTCCACCAGGTCCGCGCTGCGCTGGCAAAAGATGAAAAGATCGAGCAAACCCTCAAGGGCCTGAGCGACAGCGAAGTGATGGAGAAAATCGGTCATCGGGGATTGTTCCCGGAAGGTCGGTTCTTCCCGGATACCTACCGTTTCGTGCGGGGCGTTTCCGATGTCGAATTGCTGAAGAAGGCCTTTGACCGGCTCGATGAAGTGTTGGCCAAGGAGTGGGAAAACCGCTCGGCCGATGCGCCGTACAGCGAGCCTTATCAGGCGCTGATCATGGCGTCGCTGGTGGAGAAGGAAACCGGCGTACCACAGGAGCGCGGGCAGATTGCCGGCGTGTTCGTGCGCCGCATGGCGCTGGGCATGCAGTTGCAGACCGACCCGACCGTGATCTATGGCCTGGGCGACCGCTACACCGGCAAGTTGACCCGTGCTCATCTCAAGGAGCCGACGCCCTACAATACCTATGTGATTCCCGGGTTGCCGCCGACGCCGATTGCCATGGTCGGTCGCGAGGCGATTCACGCCGCGCTCAATCCGGTGGAAGGCAACAGCCTGTATTTCGTCGCCCGTGGCGATGGCAGCCATGTGTTCTCCGATGACCTGGATGCACACAACAGTGCGGTGCGCGAGTTCCAGCTCAAGCGCCGCGCCGATTACCGCTCCAGCCCGGCCCCGGCGAATGCGCCGGCGGCTCCGGCCACGGCGACGGAGGAGGCGATTCCTGCCGCGTCCCCGAATACCGCGCCTGAAGCGCTGCCGCAGGTTCCGCCTCAGGAACCTGCGCCAGCCCCTGCTGCCGAGCCTGAGACGGCGGCACCGCAAAATGCGCAATGACTTTGATTAAGGACTGCCTGTGACTGGCTTGTTTATTACCCTGGAAGGCCCGGAAGGCGCTGGCAAGAGCACCAACCGCGAGTACCTCGCCGAGCGTCTGCGCGTCGAAGGTATCGAAGTGGTGCTGACTCGCGAACCCGGCGGAACGCCACTGGCCGAACGGATTCGCGACGTGCTGCTGGCCCCGGCCGATGAGGTCATGAACCCCGACACCGAGCTGTTGCTGGTGTTCGCCGCGCGCGCCCAGCATCTGGCCGAAGTGATTCGCCCGGCACTGGCCCGTGGCGCGGTGGTGTTGTGTGATCGTTTCACCGATTCGACATACGCCTATCAGGGCGGCGGTCGTGGTTTGTCAATGGAGCGCATTGCTGCGCTGGAGACGTTCGTTCAGGGCGACTTGCGGCCGGATCTGACACTGATTTTCGATCTGCCGGTGGAAATGGGTCTGGCTCGCGCCAGTGCCCGTGGCCGTCTGGATCGTTTCGAGCTGGAAGGCCGGGCGTTTTTCGAAGCGGTGCGCAATGCGTTTCTCAAGCGCGCTGAGGCTGATCCTGCACGCTATGTGCGCATCGATGCCGGTCAGCCATTGGTCAAGGTTCAGCAATCGCTGGACACCTTGATTCCGAACTTGCTGGAGCTGATTCGTGGCTGAGGCCTATCCATGGCAGGACAGCCTCTGGCAGCAACTGGCCGGACGCAGTCAGCACGCTCATGCGTATTTGCTGCACGGCCCGGCCGGGATCGGCAAGCGCGCGCTGGCCGAACGCCTGATGGCCAGCCTGCTTTGTCAGCGTCCGACACCGGAAGCCTGCGGTGAGTGCAAATCGTGCCTGCTGCTCAAGGCCGGCAGCCACCCGGACAATTACATCCTTGAGCCCGAGGAAGCCGACAAGGCGATCAAGGTCGACCAGGTACGCGATCTGGTCAGTTTCGTGGTGCAGACCGCGCAACTGGGCGGGCGCAAGGTGGTGCTGATCGAGCCGGTGGAGTCGATGAACATCAACGCCGCCAACGCCTTGCTAAAAAGCCTTGAAGAGCCTTCCGGCGATACCGTGCTGTTGCTGGTGAGCCACCAGCCGAGCCGTTTGCTGCCGACGATCAAGAGCCGCTGCGTGCAGCAGGCGTGTCCGCTGCCCGGTGAGGCCATGAGCCTGCAATGGCTGGCACAGGCGCTGCCGGAGTGTTCCGAAGAGGAGCGCATCGAATTGCTGACGCTGGCGGCAGGTTCGCCACTGGCGGCGGTCAGCTTGCAGTCCCAGGGCGTGCGCGAGCAGCGGGCGCAGGTGGTCGAAGGGGTGAAGAAGTTGCTCAAGCAGCAGCAATCGCCGACACAATTGGCCGAAGAATGGAAAAGCATTCCGATGCTGCGCCTGTTCGACTGGTTCTGCGACTGGTCGAGCCTGATCCTGCGCTATCAATTGACCCAGGATGAAGCCGGCCTCGGTCTGACCGATATGCGCAAAGTCGTGCAGTACCTGGCGCAGAAAAGCGCCCAGGGCAAAGTCCTCGATATTCAGGACTGGATTCTCGCCCAGCGGCAGAAAGTCCTGAGCAAAGCCAACCTCAACCCGGCACTGCTGCTGGAAGCGTTGTTGGTGCAATGGGCGGGTTTGCCTGGTCAAAGATAAGAATGTGTACCTAGACTCTGAACATCAGCAGTGGAGGTCAACATGAATGAAGCCATCAGCCCCGGGCCGCGCAACGGCATCCTGTCCCTGACGATCAAGGACAAATCGGTGCTTTACGCCGCCTACATGCCGTTCATCAAAAACGGTGGCCTGTTCATCCCGACCAACAAGAGTTACAAGTTGGGCGACGAGGTGTTCATGCTGCTGAACCTGATGGACGAGGCGGAGAAGATCCCGGTGGCCGGCAAGGTCGCCTGGATTACCCCCAAAGGCGCTCAGGGCAACCGCGCAGCCGGCGTCGGCGTGCAATTCAACGAGGGCGACAACACCGCCCGCAGTCGCATCGAAACCCATCTGGCCGGAGCACTGAAATCCGACCGTCCCACTCATACGATGTAAGTAGCCGTCTTTTTTATGCTCGTAGATTCCCATTGTCACCTTGATCGCCTCGACCTCGCCGCCCACGACGGCTCGCTGGATGCTGCACTTGATGCGGCCCGCCAGCGTGGGGTCGGGCATTTCCTGTGCATCGGCGTGAGTGCCGACAACGCTGCCGACGTCAAGGCCCTGGCCGAGCGCTATGACGACGTCGATTGCTCGGTCGGTGTGCACCCATTGGACGTGCAACCGGGCGCGGCGCCGGCACTGGACTGGCTGCTGCATGAGCTCAATCACCCGAAAGTGGTGGCGATTGGTGAAACCGGTCTGGATTATCACTACGAGCCAGAAGCCGCCGAGCTGCAACAGGCATCCTTCCGTCTGCACCTGCAAGCCGCCCGGCAGACCGGTAAGCCAGTGATCATCCACACCCGTGGCGCCCGTGCCGATACCCTCGAACTACTGCGTGAAGCGGCGTTGCCCCAGGCCGGTGTGCTGCATTGCTTCACCGAAGACTGGGACATGGCCAAGGCTGCGCTGGACATGGGTTATTACATTTCCCTGTCGGGCATCGTCACCTTCCGCAATGCCGACGCCCTGCGTGATGTGGCGAGCAAGGTGCCGGCCGATCGCCTGTTGGTGGAGACCGACTCGCCGTATCTGGCGCCGATCCCGTATCGCGGCAAACCGAACCTGCCGCAGTATGTGCGCGAGGTGGCGGAGTTTCTGGCGATGCTGCGTGGGGAAGACTATGAGCGGTTTGCCGAGCAGACCACCGAGAACTTCAAGCGGCTGTTTCCCTTGGCGCATGTAAAAGGCTGATCGTGAAGGAGCTGCCAGCTCCCAGCTCCTACAAGCGCGGTGGGCGTAAATGACAGGGATTTACGCCAAATCGCAGGCAAAAAAAACCCGGGTTCTGGGGGGTGAATCCGGGTTAAGACCATTAGGAGTAAAACAAAGGCACGCGGTCCCTTGGTACCTTTACCGGCACGGCACTTGGGGGAGATGCCGCCCGACAGTTCAAGTATTGATCAGTCTGGCGTTCAGTCCAGTTGAGCGGTCGGGGTTTTTAAACAAATTTGGAATACGTGCGCTTCAGTTGAGTTCTCATTGCCGCCTCAGCGTTCGCAAAATGAACAAGAAACACAGATATGGTCGGATGATCCGTGCATTTTTGTGCAAGTTAGGCATAATACGCGGCTTCGAATTTTGACCCCTACAGACCTTTTCTTATGCACAAAGAACCTCGTAAGGTCCGTGAGTTTCGTCGCCGTGAGCAAGAAATTCTCGATACCGCGCTCAAGCTGTTCCTCGAACAAGGTGAAGACAGTGTCACCGTCGAGATGATTGCTGATGCCGTGGGTATCGGCAAAGGCACGATCTACAAGCACTTCAAATCCAAGGCCGAGATCTATCTGCGGCTGATGCTCGATTACGAGCGCGATTTGAACGAGCTGCTGCATTCGGCCGATGTCGACAAGGACAAGGAAGCGCTGTCCCGTGCCTACTTCGAATTCCGTATGCGCGACCCTCAGCGCTATCGCCTGTTCGACCGTCTCGAAGAGAAGGTGGTGAAAGGCAATCAGGTACCGGAAATGGTTGAGGAGCTGCACAAGATCCGTGCCTCGAACTTCGAACGCCTGACCTTGCTCATCAAGGGCCGGATCAGCGAAGGCAAGCTCGAAGACGTGCCGCCGTACTTCCACTACTGCGCGTCCTGGGCGCTGGTGCACGGCGCGGTCGCGCTGTATCACTCGCCGTTCTGGAGCAACGTGCTCGAAGATCAGGAAGGCTTCTTCCAGTTCCTGATGGACATCGGCGTGCGCATGGGCAACAAGCGCAAGCGCGATCCGGAAACCCCGAGCAGCTGAATCATTCAGCGGCCTTATTGCGCCATGATTTCGCTACATGACGCAGTACCGCAGGAATATACTCAGGCATAGGGCTTGCTAAAACTTGATTTGTGAGTCAAGTTTTAGCGGCTCGAAATTCTATCGCCGGAGTGATCATGATCGTTGACCGTCAAGGCAGGCGTTTTCGCAATTTGCGCATCAGCCTGACTTCAGCCTGCAATTACGCCTGTACCTACTGCGTGCCCAACGGCAAGCGGTTGGTGGCTGCGCAGGATGAACTGTCGGCCGAGGCCATGGCCCGTGGCGTGGCTTATCTGATCGAAGCCGCCGGCATCGAGCGCCTGCGCATCACCGGCGGCGAGCCGCTGGTCAGCCCCAAACTCGAATCTTTCATGAGCGCCGTCGGCAAGATGGGCCTGGAAGACATCAGCCTGACCACCAACGGTCAACTCCTGGCGAAAAAGCTGCCGCTGCTGGTGGACGCCGGTCTGCGCCGGATCAACGTATCCCTCGATACCTTGGATGCCGGCGCGTTCCGCAGCATCGCCCGTGGCGGCGATCTGGCGACCGTGCTCGATGGCATGGACCAAGCGAAAGCGGCGGGGCTGAAGATCAAGATCAACATGGTGCCGTTGCGCGGGCAGAACCTGGATCAGGTGATGCCGCTGCTCGATTACTGCCTGGAACGTGGCTACGAGCTGCGTTTCATCGAGTTGATGCGCATGGGCCACCTCGCTACTGACTCCAATGCCTTCCTGCAACAGTTCGTCAGCCTGCAGCAATTGCTGAGCCTGATTGGCGAGCGTTATGAGTACGCACAAGCCGATGCGCCGGTGGACGCCACGGCCGTACGCTATGCGATCCCGGGGCTGGGCCATTTCGGTGTGATTGCCAACGAAAGCGTGCCGTTCTGCAGAACCTGTTCGCGCTTGCGTCTGTCGTCGACCGGCTGGCTGCACGGCTGCCTGTCGTCGAGCAACCGCCACTATGTCGGCGATCTGCTCGACAAGCCGCGTCATCAGGCATTGCCGGCGTTGCAGCGTCTGTTGGTCAAGGCGCTGGGCGACAAGCAGGAAGTGGCGTTCTCCGGTGGTGCGACCGTCATGAAGATTATCGGCGGCTGATCTTTTTTTTCGCGAGCAGGCTCGCTCCCACAGGGTTTTTCTTAATCCTGTGGGAGCGGGCCTGCTTGCGAAAGCATTTCATCATCCGGCAAAGATCCTGAGCTGGCGCAAAAGCTGCATCCAACGGCCATTCGCCGGTTTTCCGTCACCGGCTTCTGGAGGATGAGGATGCGTAGCCTGGTTTTGCTGCTGGCCGTTTTGGCGCTTGGCGGCTGTATGACTGTCAGCGATATGGCCGAAGGCACTCGCTATCAGATGAGCGACGCGGGGCTGCTGGATCACAGCGACAGCCGTCGGGTGAACAACTTCCGCATTCAGCCGGACTCGTTCATCTACATCGCCCAGGGTTCATTCGCGCCGCCGGGTGGTTCCTATCCGCGCCCGAACGTTGTGGCCGAAGAAGCGTTCAAAGGTTTTGTCGAATACTTCCCGATGGTCCGCCGTGCGCGAGCCCCGGAAGGCCTCGATCAGGCATTGGGCGAAGCTCGCGATGCCGGTGCTCACTACCTGCTGTATACCCGCTTCGCCAAGGCTGACGACCGCATCGGCAACTCCGACGAGTGGCTCGATCAGGAAGCCGTGGATCGCCTCGGCATCGACGGCGGGGTGATTCAGATCATGTTGATCGAGACCAGCACCCAGTATTTGATTGATACTGCACGGATCAAGAGTCGTGGCGGTTTACTGACGTTCCACGATAACAAGCCGGAAGACCTGATCGGCCCGCCACTGGCGCAATACGCGCGCAGCCTGCTGGGAGTCGGCGACCAATAAACCCAAGGAGTACGCCATGAGTGGCCCGCAAAAAGCCAATGACCTATTGGGACAGATCCCCAAAACCAAAGGCCTGCCGCCGGTGCATTTGTGGAATCCGGACTTCTGCGGCGACATCGACATGCGCATCGCCCGTGACGGCACCTGGTATTACCTGGGCACGCCGATCGGGCGCAAGCCGATGGTCAAGCTGTTCTCCACCATCATCCGCCGCGACGGCGATGATTACTTCCTGATTACCCCGGTGGAAAAGGTCGGGATCAAAGTCGACGACGCGCCGTTTGTGGCGATTGCCGTGGAGGTTGAAGGCGAGGGTGAAGCGCAGTTGCTGCGCTTCACCACCAACGTCGAGGAGACCGCCGAGGCCGGGCCGGAACATCCGATCCGCGTCGAGATCGACCCGGTGACTCAAGAGCCCGCGCCTTACGTGCACGTGCGCACTAACCTTGAAGCGCTGATTCACCGCAATGTGTTTTACCAACTGGTGGAACTGGCGGTCAGTCGCGAAATCGACGGGCAGCGCTGGTTGGGCGTATGGAGTGGCGGCGAGTTCTTCCGCATCGGCCTCGAGCCTTAAACAAAAATCCCTGTGGGAGCGAGCCTGCTCGCGAAGACGATATGTCAGTCGATCTTAGGGCGACTGATACATCGCTTTCGCGAGCAGGCTCGCTCCCACATAGGATTTTAGAGTCACCTTAAAATCCCGATTGACTGTTAATCATATGATGATTAGCGTGAACACCCATCGCCAAGCGCTTTGAGGTCTTCATGTCCAGCAGCTTTCATGCATCAACAGTCGATTGGCTGGGCAGCTGGATTGCCGCTGGCCAGGTGAAACCGGGGCAGACGATCAAGGTCGAGGCCGATCTGGGCGAGCAGCTCGGCGTCAGCCGCACGGTGATTCGCGAGGCGATCAAGACGCTGGTCGCCAAAGGCATGCTTGAGGTCGGACCGAAAGTCGGCACCCGCGTGTTACCGGTGCGGCGCTGGAACCTGTTTGATCCGCAAGTCGTCGGCTGGCTATCGCGCAATGGCTTGCCGGAAAATTTCGTCGATGACCTGCTCGACCTACGCCGTACCATCGAACCGATGGCCGTGCGCTGGGCCTGCGAGCGCGCCAGCCTGGAGCAGATTCACGCGGTGCAACGGGCCTACAACGCGCTGGAGCGGGCGGTCGACAGCGGCATCGATTACAACCGTGCCGACCAGGTGTTCCACGAGTGCATTCTGGCAGCCAGCCATAACCAGTTCATTGAGCAAATGGTCCCGGCCCTCGGCGCCTTGCTCGCGGTGTCGTTTGAAGTCTCCGCCGCTGACCCTGATGAACTGCGTCGCACATTGCCGATCCACAAGGACATGGCTGACGCCATCGCCGCCCGCGATGCGGCGCGCGGGGTGTGGGCCTGCATGACCCTGATCGACAATGCCGACCTGGCAATCAAGCGCTTTTACCCGCAGGTGATGGCCGACAAAAAGCCAGCTGAAAACACAAATTCCCACCATAAAAACCACAAGAACCAAGGAGTTGCCATGAGCTGGACCGCCGTAACCCAACACCGCGCCAGACTCGGTGAAGGCCCGTTCTGGGACGCCCCCACCCAGGCGCTGTACTGGGTCGATATCGCTGGCCAACAGGCGCTGCGACTGATCGGCAACAACGTGCAGATTTGGCAGATGCCTGAGCACGTTTCGGCGTTTATCCCTTGCGCCAGCGGCGACGCGTTGGTGACCCTGAGCAGCGGCGTGTACCGTCTGGACCTCGATTCCCCGGGCCTTGAGCCACGCCTGACGCTGTTCTGCATCGCCGACCCGCAACCGGGCAATCGGCCCAATGAAGCGCGCTGCGACGCCCAAGGGCGACTGTGGCTCGGCACCATGCAGAACAACATCGGCGCCAACGGCGAAGACCTGCCGGTCGAGCGTCGTTCCGGTGGCCTGTTCCGCATTGATCCCGACCAGCGCGTCACACCGTTGCTGCGTGGCTTGGGGATTCCCAACACCTTGCTGTGGAGCGACGACGGCACCACGCTGCTGTTCGGCGACAGCCTCGACGGGGTGCTCAATCGCTATTTCATTCACACCGACGGCAATCTTGATGTCGCCAACCGCTGGTACGGTCCTGACCAGAACGGCGGCCCGGACGGTTCGGCAATGGACGCCGAAGGCTACGTGTGGAATGCCCGTTGGGACGGCAACTGCCTGCTGCGCCTGACACCCGAAGGGCAAATCGATCGCAAAATCGACCTGCCCGTCAGCCGCCCGACCAGCTGCGTATTCGGTGGCGAAGACCTGAAAACCCTGTACATCACCAGCGCCCAGAGTCCGCATAACCATCCACTGGATGGCGCGCTATTGTCGATGCGGGTCGATGTGCCGGGCAAACTCTGCACGCGGTTTGCAGGTTGAATCCCAAAATATGGGATGCAAAATTATATATTGAGATTATTCGGTGGTCGGGTTTATAGTCGGCTCCAGCAGTAACACGCACTCACACTTAAAAAGAACAAAACAGGTGAAGTGATGCAGCGAATCTCTATCGCACTCCCCAACGGAGTCAGCGTCTCGCAACGGCCCGGCGTCGCTCGCCGCGCCTGCCTGTTTCGTTTCCACAGTCTTCCAGACCGGACATCGGCAGATGCCCGGTTTTTTTGTGCTGACGAACAGGAGTCCTGATCCATGGCTGAACCTCTTTCCTTGCCGCCGGTGCCTGCGCCGCCGAAGGGTGAGCGTCTGAAAGACAAAGTGGTGCTGCTGACCGGCGCGGCCCAAGGCATCGGCGAAGCCATCGTCGCCACCTTCGCCTCACAGCAGGCCAGGCTGGTGATCAGCGATATTCAAGCAGAGATGGTCGAGAAGGTTGCCGCGCACTGGCGCGAGCAGGGCGCTGACGTGCAGGCGATCAAGGCCGACGTCTCGCGCCAGCAAGACCTGCATGCCATGGCCAGACTGGCGGTTGAGCGGCACGGGCGCATCGACGTGCTGGTCAACTGCGCCGGGGTCAACGTGTTCCGCGATCCGCTGCAAATGACCGAAGAAGACTGGCGTCGTTGCTTCGCCATCGATCTGGACGGCGCCTGGTACGGCTGCAAGGCCGTGTTGCCGCAGATGATCGAGCAGGGCGTCGGCAGCATCATCAACATCGCCTCGACCCATTCCTCCCACATCATTCCCGGTTGCTTCCCGTACCCGGTGGCCAAGCACGGCTTGCTCGGACTGACCCGGGCGCTGGGCATCGAATACGCGGCGAAGGGCGTTCGGGTCAACGCCATTGCCCCGGGCTACATCGAGACGCAACTCAACGTCGATTACTGGAACGGCTTTGCCGACCCGCAGGCCGAGCGTCAGCGCGCATTCGATCTGCACCCGCCGAAACGTATCGGCCAGCCGATTGAAGTGGCCATGACCGCGGTGTTTCTGGCCAGTGACGAAGCGCCGTTTATCAATGCCTCGTGTATCACCATCGATGGTGGACGCTCGGTGATGTACCACGACTGAATAGCTTGGATTTCAGGCGGTGAACTCCGCGTGAAATCCAATCATCATACGATATGACTATTTTCAACAGGCTTTGCAGCAGTACGTGTCACGCCACCACACCTGTGGCGAGGGAGCTCGCTCCTGCTCGGCTGCGCAGCAGTCGTAAATTCGGGCTGCGCGGTGTGTTTGATTGACCGAGGTAACCGGTTTTAGGGCCGCTTCGCAGCCCAGCGGGAGCAAGCTCCCTCGCCACAAGCTGTTTAATTTGCTCAAGAAAAATAACAAGGAGTCAGCTTATGAAACGTCGTTTCGGGATTCGTACCCTGTGCAGTGCCGCGCTGGCGGTCACCGCGTTCAGTCTGAGCAGTACGCTGCTCGCTGCCGACGCCGTGAAAATCGGTTTTCTGGTCAAGCAGGCTGAAGAGCCATGGTTCCAGACCGAATGGGCCTTCGCCGAAAAAGCCGCCAAGGACAAAGGCTTCGAACTGATCAAGATCGCCGTGCCGGACGGCGAGAAAACCCTCTCGGCCATCGACAGCCTTGCGGCCAACGGCGCCAAAGGCTTCGTGATCTGCCCGCCGGACGTCTCGCTCGGCCCGGCAATCATGGCCAAAGCCAAACTCAATGATCTGAAAGTGATCGCCGTCGACGACCGTTTCGTCGACGCCAGCGGCAAGTTCATGGAAGACGTACCGTACCTCGGCATGGCCGCGTTCGAAGTCGGCCAGAAGCAGGGCAACGCGATGGTCGCCGAAGCGAAGAAACGCAACTGGGACTGGAAAGACACTTACGCGGTGGTCAACACCTACAACGAACTCGACACTGGCAAGAAGCGCACCGACGGTTCGATGAAAGCGCTCGAACACGCCGGCCTGCCGAAAGACCACATCCTGACCGCCGCGCTGAAAACCCTTGATGTACCCGGCAGCATGGACGCCACCAACTCGGCGCTGGTCAAGCTGCCCAGCGCAGCGAAGAACCTGATCATCGGCGGCATGAACGACAACACCGTGCTCGGCGGCGTCCGCGCCACCGAAGCCGCCGGGTTCGCTGCGGCCAACGTGATTGGTATCGGCATCAATGGCACCGACGCCATCGGCGAGCTGAAAAAGCCCAATAGCGGTTTCTTCGGTTCGATGCTGCCAAGCCCGCACATCGAAGGCTACAAGACCGCCGAGATGATGTACGAGTGGGTCACCACCGGCAAAGAACCGCCGAAGTACACGGCGATGGACGACGTCACTCTGATCACCCGCGAGAACTTCAAGCAAGAGCTGGAAAAAATCGGCCTGTGGAACTGATGGCTGCTCGATCGGTGTGAAGAGGTGACTCAGATGCACGCGCAAGTACAGACACATGTAAACAGCAGCGGCGGCAGCCTGCGCTTCAACGGGATCGGCAAGACTTTTCCCGGGGTCAAGGCGCTGGACGCCATCAGCTTCGTCGCCCACCCGGGGCAGGTGCACGCCTTGATGGGCGAGAACGGCGCCGGCAAATCGACCCTGCTGAAAATTCTCGGCGGTGCCTACATCCCGAGCAGCGGCGAGTTGCAGATCGGCGAGCAGACCATGGCGTTCAAGTCGACCGCCGACAGCATCGGCAGCGGCGTCGCGGTGATTCACCAGGAGCTGCATCTGGTGCCGGAAATGAGCGTGGCCGAGAACCTGTTTCTCGGTCATCTGCCGGCCAGGCTCGGCCTGATCAATCGTGGTGTCCTGCGCCAGAATGCCTTGGCTTGTCTCAAGGGCCTGGCCGATGAAATTGATCCGCAGACCAAGGTCGGGCGCCTGTCGCTCGGCCAGCGGCAACTGGTGGAAATCGCCAAGGCGCTGTCCCGTGGCGCGCATGTGATCGCCTTCGATGAGCCGACCAGCAGCCTCTCGGCGCGCGAAATCGACCGTTTGATGGCGATCATCAGCCGCCTGCGCGATGAGGGCAAAGTGGTGCTCTACGTCTCGCATCGCATGGAAGAGGTGTTCCGCATTTGCGACGCGGTGACGGTGTTCAAGGATGGCCGTTACGTGCGCACCTTCGATGACATGAGCCAGTTGACCCACGATCAACTGGTGACCTGCATGGTCGGCCGCGACATTCAGGATATCTACGATTACCGCAGTCGCCCACGCGGCGCGGTGGCGTTGAAGGTCGACGGTTTGCTCGGCCCGGGCCTGCGCGAACCGGTGAGTTTCGAGGCGCACAAGGGCGAGATTCTTGGGTTGTTCGGCCTGGTCGGGGCCGGGCGCACCGAGCTGTTCCGGCTGCTCAGCGGGCTTGAGCGCAACACCGCCGGACGCCTGGAATTGCGCGGCCATGAACTGAAATTGCGCTCACCGCGCGACGCGATTGCCGCCGGGGTTCTGCTATGCCCCGAGGACCGGAAAAAAGAAGGGATCATTCCGCTGGCCAGCGTTGCCGAGAACATCAACATCAGCGCGCGCGGCGCCAATGCCAGCCTCGGCTGCCTGCTGCGCGGGCTGTGGGAGAAGGGCAACGCCGACAAGCAGATCAAGGCGCTGAAAGTCAAAACCCCGCACGCCGGTCAGCAGATCAAATTCCTGTCCGGCGGCAATCAGCAGAAGGCCATTCTCGGTCGCTGGCTGTCGATGCCGATGAAGGTCTTGCTGCTCGACGAGCCGACTCGCGGCATCGACATCGGGGCCAAGGCCGAGATCTACCAGATCATCCATAACCTGGCCGCCGATGGCATTTCGGTGATCGTGGTGTCCAGCGACCTCATGGAGGTGATGGGCATTTCCGACCGCATTCTGGTGCTCTGCGAAGGCGCGCTGCGCGGCGAAGTCAGCCGCGACCAGGCCAATGAATCCAACCTGTTGCAACTGGCTTTGCCGCGCCATCGCGCTGACGGCGTGGCGAACTGAGAGGTGACTATGATGACCATCCAAAACAAGGCGCTGCCGACTCCCCGCAAACCGCTGGACCTGCGGCGCTTCCTCGATGACTGGGTCATGCTGCTGGCGGCGATCGGCATCTTCGTCGCCTGCACGCTGCTGATCGACAACTTCCTCTCGCCACTGAACATGCGCGGGCTGGGCCTGGCGATTTCCACCACCGGCATCGCCGCGTGCACCATGCTTTACTGCCTGGCGTCGGGGCACTTCGACTTGTCGGTAGGCTCGGTGATCGCTTGCGCCGGCGTGGTGGCGGCGGTGGTGATGCGCGACACCAACAGCGTATTCCTCGGCGTCAGCGCGGCGCTGGTGATGGGCCTGATTGTCGGGCTGATCAACGGCATCGTGATTGCCAAGTTGCGGGTCAACGCGTTGATCACCACGCTGGCGACCATGCAGATTGTTCGCGGCCTGGCCTACATTTTTGCCAACGGCAAAGCGGTGGGCGTGTCGCAGGAATCGTTCTTCGTCTTCGGCAACGGCCAGTTGTTCGGCGTGCCGGTGCCGATCCTGATCACCATCGTCTGCTTCCTGTTCTTCGGCTGGCTGCTGAACTACACCACCTACGGGCGCAACACCATGGCCATCGGCGGCAACCAGGAAGCAGCGTTGCTCGCCGGGGTCAACGTTGACCGGACCAAGATCATCATTTTCGCCGTGCACGGCGTGATCGGCGCACTGGCCGGGGTGATTCTGGCATCGCGCATGACCTCCGGGCAGCCAATGATTGGCCAGGGTTTCGAGCTGACTGTAATTTCGGCGTGTGTGCTCGGCGGCGTGTCGTTGAGCGGCGGGATCGGCATGATCCGGCATGTGATTGCCGGGGTGCTGATTCTGGCGATCATCGAAAATGCGATGAACCTGAAGAACATCGACACGTTTTATCAGTATGTGATTCGCGGTTCGATTCTGTTGCTGGCCGTGGTGATCGACCGCCTCAAACAACGCTGATTCCCGCTCAGCACGCGAACCTGTGGGAGCTGGCTTGCCAGCGATTTCGGTTGATCATTCAACATTAACTTTGAATGTTCCGCCGCCATCGCTGGCAAGCCAGCTCCCACAGGTGGTTGCGCCGCGCCAGACCTTCCGTCATCTCTCCTAAAAATTCCTTGCTCGCCCGCGCCCGTTTCGGGTATCAATTTGTACATGATTAGACAGGTACGATTTGACAAGAAACAACGGGTGGTCGACGAGCTCGTCCGGCGTATCGAAAGCGGCCTCATGGAGGACGGCTTTCTGTTGCCCGGCGAGCATCAGTTGGCTCAGGAATTCAACGTCAGCCGTGGCACGTTGCGCGAGGCGCTGGCCGAGCTGAAGCGGCGCAATTACATCGCCACGCAAAGCGGGGTCGGCTCCATTGTCACGTTCGACGGTGTAGCACTCGATCAGCGCAGCGGCTGGGCGCAGGCGCTGGCCGACAGCGGGGCGCTGATCAACACTGAAGTGCTGCGCCTGGAAGCCGTGACCCGGCCCGATCTGCTCTCGCGGTTTGGCACCGACCAATTCATCACCCTCGACCGCCGTCGCCGCTCCAACGACGGCACTCTGGTGTCCCTTGAACGCTCGTTGATGCCGGCCACCGGCGGCCTGGAAAGCCTGCCGCGGGTCGGTCTGATCGACAACTCGTTGACCATTACCCTCGCGGCCTACGGCTACATCGGCGAGCGCGGTGATCAGTGGATCGGCGCCGAACCGCTGAATGCCGAAGACGCTGAGCTGCTCGGGCGCCCGGTGGGGACGGTGTTCCTCAAGGCCCTGCGCACCACCTACGACCGGCAGAACCGTTTCATGGAACAGGTCGAAAGCCTGCTCGACCCGGTGCATTTCCGCCTGCACCTGCAATTTGGAGAATCGAAATGACCGCGCTCAACCGTGCCCTTGGTGCGTTTTATGGCCTGGCCCTCGGTGATGCGCTGGGCATGCCGACGCAATCGCTGAACCGTGAAACGATCAAGATCCGCTTCGGCTGGATCACCGATCTGCAGGATGCTGGTCCTCTGCAACCAATAGCCGCCAACATGCCCAAAGGCTCGATCACCGACGACACCGAACAGGCGATTCTGGTCGGCGAGTTGCTGATCGAGGGCAAGGGCCGCATCGAGCCGGCCGTGCTCGCCCAACGGCTGATCGAGTGGGAAGCCGAGATGCAGGCCAAGGGTTCGCAGGACCTGCTTGGCCCGTCGACCAAACGCGCCATTGAAATGATCCTAGCCGGCCACTCGCCGGAGGAGGCCGGGCGTTATGGCACCACCAACGGCGCGGCGATGCGCATTACCCCGGTGGGCATTGCGGCGGATGTCGCCGATCCACAGCGTTTCATTGCGGCGGTGGTGCAGGCCTGTCAGGTCACCCACAACACCACGCTGGGGATTTCCAGTGCGGCGGCGGTGGCGGCGGTGGTCTCGGCCGGGATCAACGGCATGGATCTGGGCCAGGCGTTGAACCTCGGCCAGCAGATTGCGCAACAGGCCGAGGCACATGGGCACTGGGTGGCCGGCGGGCGCATCGCTTCGCGCATCAGTTGGGCGCGAACCATCAGCGTCGATAGTGACAAGGCGCTGCTGGCGGATCTGCTGTACGACGTGATCGGCACGTCGGTGGCATCGCAGGAATCGGTGGTGGTCTCATTCGCCCTGGCGCAGCAAGTGGCGGTCGGCGAGATGAGTGCGTTCGAAGCGTTGTGCATGGCCGCCAGCCTGGGCGGTGACACCGACACCATCGCGGCGATTCTTGGCGCCATGCTCGGGGCCTGCCTGGGTCTTGAGAGTTGGCCTGCCGAGATGATCAAAACGGTGAAGGCTGTCAATCATCTGGAGCTTGAGCCGTTGGTGCAAGGTCTGTTGGCCTTGCGTTGATTCAATTGACGCCTTCGCTGGCAAGCCAGCTCCCACAGGGATCGTGCATATCTTAAGGTTCACTTTGAACCTGTGGGAGCGGGCTTGCCCGCGATAGGCGCGACGCGTTTATGAATTATTCACCCGCAATGGATCGCACAGACAGGCCCGGGAAGGCCACAGATGTCTTGTCGTTTTGCGTCATTGCCACAACCACAATAAAGGCAAACAGGAGCACTGTTCATGAGTTCATCAAACGTCGGGCCAAGCGCCGGGCAACTGGAAACCCGGGGTATCGAGCCGGTGCCGGAAGCCGAGTGCAACGGCCATCCGTTGCAACTGTTCTGGGTCTGGTTCGCTGCCAACATTTCCATTCTCGGACTGCCGCTGGGCGCTACGCTGGTGGCGTTTCGCGGGCTGGCGATCTGGCAGGCGATCATCGTCGCGATTGTCGGCGCAGCCGGTTCGTTTGCGGTGGTGGGGATCATCTCGATTGCCGGCCGCCGCGGCCGCGCGCCGAGCCTGACCCTGTCGCGGGCGATCTTCGGCGTGCGCGGTAACATCGGCCCGACCCTGGTCTCGCTGATGTCGCGTCTGGGCTGGGAAACCGTCAACACCACCACCGCGGCATTCGTGTTGCTGTCGCTGTGCTCGATCCTGTTCGGCTCGCCGGTGGAAGCGAAAAGCGCGCCCGTGCTGACGCTGATCTTCATCGCTATTTTCGTGTTGCTGACCCTGTCGGTTTCCGGTCTCGGACACGCGACGTTGCTGGTGATCCAGAAGTGGGCGACCTACGTGTTCGGCGCGCTGAACATTCTGGTCGGCGGCTTCCTCTGCGCGACGATCGACTGGAGCGCGGTGTTCAACGCCACGCCAGCGCCGCTGAGCGCAATGATCATCGGCATCGGCACCATGGCCGCCGGCACCGGGATCGGCTGGGCCAACGCTGGCGCGGACATGTCGCGCTATCAGCACCGCAGCGTCAAGGCGGTGCGGCTGGTGGCATCGGCGGCGTTCGGTGCGGGGATTCCGCTGGTGCTGCTGATCACCCTCGGCGGCCTGCTGTCGGTGGGTAACAACGACCTGGCATCGGCGACTGACCCGATCGTGGCAATCCGCGACATGCTGCCAACGTGGATGGCCGTGCCGTACCTGATCACCGCATTCGGCGGACTGCTGCTGTCGAACAACCTCTCGGTGTACTCCGCCGGTTTGACCACGCTGACTTTGGGTCTCAAGGTCAAACGCGTCTACGCGGTGGTGGTGGACATCGTCGCGATCTTCGCCGGCTCGATCTACTTCATGCTGATTGCCGACAGCTTCTACGGCCCGTTCATCACCTTCATTTCCCTGCTGGCGGTGCCGATCACCGCGTGGGTCGGGATCTTCGTCGTCGACCTGATTCACCGGCATTACTACAGCCCCAACGACCTGCTTGATGTCAGCCCGAGCAGCGCCTATTGGTATCGCGGCGGCATCGAGTGGCGCGCGTTCGGCGCCTGGGCGATTGCCATCGTGCTCGGCTTCAGTTTCACCACCATCGGCACCACCGCCGAGAATGTCTGGTTCAAAGGCTTCCTGTCTGACTCGTGGCTGGGCCACAACGGTCTGGGCTGGATCGTGACCTTCGTGGTGGCCGGTGGCATTTACCTGGTTCTCGGCGGGGCGAAAGACCGCCGCGCCGCGCAAGTCGAGAATGCTCATGCCTAAGATGTTGCACACCGGCCAGGTCATCATTGACCTGGTCATGGCGGTGGATCAGTTGCCGCAAATCGGCGGCGATGTGCTGGCGCAGTCTGCGGCGTTCGAGGCCGGCGGCGGTTTCAACGTGATGGCCGCTGCCGTACGCAATGGTTTGCCGGTGGTTTATCTCGGTCGCCACGGCAGCGGGCGTTTCGGTGATCTGGCGCGTCAGGCGATGAACGCCGAAGGCATTCACATCGGTATACAGACGCCTGCGCAACGCGACACCGGGATTTGCGTGGCGCTGACCGATGCGTCGGCCGAGCGCAGTTTCATTTCCTACATCGGCGCTGAAGGTGAGGTGACCTGGGAGGATTTGAACAGCGTGACCGCCGAGGCGGGCGATTACGTGTATGTGAGCGGCTACAGCCTGCTGCATGCAGGCAAGGCGCAGGCACTGCTGGACTGGACGCTGGCGCTGCCGGACGCGATCAACGTGGTGTTCGATCCGGGCCCGCTGGTGGAGTCGCCGGACTCGGCGTTGATGCGGGCGCTGCTGCCGCGCATTGATGTGTGGACCAGCAACAGCGTCGAAGCGTTGCGCTTTACCGGGGCGGCGGACATTGGCGCGGCACTGGACCGACTCGCCAAACACTTACCGCGAGAAGTGCTGTTGGTGGTACGCGACGGGCCGCAGGGGTGCTGGATTCAGCAGGCCGATGAGCGGCGGCATGTGCCGGGGTTCGCCGTGAAAGCCGTGGACAGCAACGGTGCGGGTGATGCGCATGCCGGGGTGTTTGTCGCCGGGTTGGCGCAGGGCCTGGATGCGCATGAGGCGGCGCGGCGGGCGAATGCGGCAGCGGCTTTGGCGGTGACGCGATGGGGGCCGGCTACAGCGCCGGTGGCGGCTGAAGTGGATGTTTTTATCCGCGAGTCCTGCGGCGACTGAACTGACGCTTTCGCGAGCAGGCTCGCTCCCACAGGGAGATTTGCGTCGTTCACAGTTCCCTTTGTGGGAGCGAGCCTGCTCGCGAAGGGGCCATACGGCTCAGCACAAAAAATATGGATCAGCCCGCTTTGCGCAACGCCGCAATCAACTCATCCTTGCGCATCGAAGAACGCCCGGCGATATTCTTCGCCCGCGCCTCTTTCCTCAGACTGTCCACGGTCTGCGTCTCGCGCGACGCCTTGCTGTCGCGCGCATGTCCTTCACGACTGGCCACCGCTCGCCGCGATGATTCCTTGCGATCTCCGGACTTGGCACTCGCCGGTTTTCTGCGTCCGGAGCCGCCAGCCTTTTCGCCGCCGCCCGACTGTTTGTTGACCGTCGCCCAGGCCCGCGCTTCGGCTTCGTCCTTGGACAGGCCTTTGTGCTCGTAGCTGTCTTCGATGTGTTCAGCCTTACGTTTTTGCTCGGCGGTGTATTTGTCTTTGCTTCCACGAGGCATGGGATTTCTCCTTGCATCAGTAGATGGGTTTCATGTGTAGGAGCTGCCGAAGGCTGCGATCTTTTGCTTTTAAAAAACAAGATCAAAAGATCGCGGCCAGCGGCAGCTCCTGCATGATCATGCGTTCACACAACCACCGCTTCTAGACATCCAGCTTTCGCGCCGCTTCGACGCCCGCGGCACTGAGCTTGATCGGCAGATTCAACGAGTGTTCGCCGGCCTCGTTGCAAGTCACATGACCATGGTGAATCAGTCCGCGATCCTGCAGGGCGGCGAGGGCGCTGGCCACGACTTTCTCACCGCGATAGTTGTCCAGCACCTCTTTGCCCAGTCCGCTCGGATGGGCGTGCAGCAGGCGGGTGAGGACTTCTTTTTCCAGGTTTTTATCGACGTTCATGGTTACCTCTTCATGGATGTGAATAGGACGCTCGCGTCGGCGAACTACTGACCGCTGCCTTCGGAACCCGAGCCACCGGTGGTGGTTTTCGAGCCGATGCCGGGGCCGGCGTTATCGGGTGTGGCGGGGGAGTCGGGGGTGTTCATGCCACCCTGGCGACCGGGATCACTGCCTTGGGTGCGCGGATCGGTGCCGGTGGCGGGTGGCTGATTGATCAACGGAACGCCGGAGCCATCGGTGTTCATGCCCGGGGCACTGTTAATGGCGGGAGCGCGTGGTGACGGAACCGGATCGGTAGGACCGGTGCCTGCTGCGGTGGTAGAAGCGGCGAAAACCGCAGGACTCAGCAGGGCGGCGAAGACGAGGGCAGTCAACCTTGACGGGATCATAGGGCTTCTCCAGTGATTGAATTCCTTACCTTTCGTTGGTCTGCCCCTGGACTGGATTGGTGCCTGATGAACGACGAACGGTCGAGACACAGGTCATCAATCGATGCCGATTTCCTCCTTGAACTGCTCCATGAAACCCTTCAGACGCTGATGGCGGATCTGCGCCAGACGCTGACCGGCGCCAGTCTGAAAACCGTCGGCAAGGTGCAGCAGTTTGGTCTGGAAGTGGTCGAGGCAGAAGCGTGTGTCATCGTAGTCACGTGTCTTGGCTTCGGGGTCGCGTGGATCGTACAGCGCACTGCCCATGCGCCCGGCAACGTAGAAGGTACGGGCAACGCCGAGCATGCCCAGCGAATCGAGACGATCGGCGTCCTGGACCAGTTTTGCTTCGAGGGTGAGCGGGGTGATATTGGCGGAGAAACTGTGGGCTTCGATGGCGTGGCTGACGGCGGCGATTTTGCTGGCGGGCCAAGCCAGTTCAGCCAGCACATTGGCCGCTTTGTCAGCGGCAAGGCGCGAGGCCTGCGAGCGCAGCGGCGAGTTCTTCTCGACAGCTACGCAGTCGTGCAGCAGCACGGCGGCGAGCAACACTTCGAAGTCGCCGCCTTCCTCGGCCTGCAAGGTGCGCACGGTGTGCCAGACCCGTTGCAAGTGAGCGAGGTCGTGGGCGCCGTCGTCGGAGGTCTCCAGAGCGTGGGGCAGCAACTCGGCGGCGAGTGAGGTGAGCGGGGCAAAAGCAGCGGCGTTCATGAACATCCTTGCAGACTTACCTGAATTTCGAAGCCCATGATACTTCTGTGGTGAGGGGATTTATCCCCGATGGAGTGCGAAGCACTCCCATTTTTCAAGGCTGCTGCGCACCCCATCGGGGATAAATCCCCTCACCGCAAGGTTCTGTACCAGGTATTGAATGTGACGAGCGCTGCCCACGGCTTTAGTATGGCGCTTTCCCTTTTCCGACAAGGCCCGTTCATGACGATCGAAATCCGCCCGGCGACCCCCAGCGATGCGCCGCAAATCCTCGCCTTCATCACCGAACTGGCAGATTTCGAAAAGGCCCGCCACGAAGTGATCGCCAGCGTCACCGATATCGAGCGCAGCCTGTTCAGCGAAGGCGCCACGGCCCATGGCCTGATCTGCCTGCGTGACGGTATGCCAATCGGTTTCGCGGTGTTCTTCTTCAGCTATTCGACGTGGCTCGGCAGCAACTGCCTGTACCTCGAAGACCTCTACATCACTCCCGAACAACGCGGCGGCGGTGCCGGTAAAACCCTGCTGCGGCATCTGGCGAAAATCGCCTGCGACAACGACTGCGGCCGCTTCGAATGGAGTGTGCTGGACTGGAACACCCCGGCCATCGAATTCTACAAATCCCTTGGTGCGCAGCCGCAGGAAGAGTGGGTGCGCTATCGCATGGATGGCAAGGTGTTGCGCGAGTTTGCCGAGGGGTAGTTGATCCCTCAGGAAAAGATCGCAGCCTTCGGCAGCTCCCTCCTACAGAAGATTGATCATCCTCTGCAGGAGCTGCCGAAGGCTGCGATCTTTTTTTGGGTCAATCCCATAATATGGGAACGATATTTATATATTGAGATTTGTCTGCGCCAAGGTTTATAGTCCGTCGCACTCACTGCCAAAAACAAAACAGGTGATGCGATGCAAGCGCAATTGATCGCGCTCGATTGGGGGACGACCTCATTACGTGCTTACAAACTCGCAGCGGGCGCAGTGGTGCTGGAGCAGCGTGCGCTGTCGTTCGGGATCATGCAGTTACCGAAGACGCCGCGAGTCATCAACGGTGGTGAATGCACCGACGGTTTTGAACTGGCCTTCGAAGAGGCGTGTGGCGACTGGCTCGATGCGCAGCCGGATCTGCCGGTGATCGCCTGCGGCATGGTGGGCAGCGCTCAAGGCTGGCGCGAAGCGGCTTACTGCGAGACGCCGGCAAACGTCGCCAATCTCGGAAACTCCCTACAAACGCTGGTCAGTCTGCGCGGCACACGGGTGCATATCGTGCCGGGGGTGATTCAGCGTTCGCGTCTGCCCAATGTCATGCGCGGTGAAGAAACCCAAGTCCTCGGCGTGCTGCAGAACTTGCCGGCCGAGGCGGGCGGCGATCTGTTGATCGGTCTGCCGGGCAGCCATTCCAAGTGGGTGGAAGTGATCGACGGCTGCATCACGCATTTCGATACGTTCATGACCGGCGAAGTGTTCGCCGTGCTCAGTGAACACAGCATTCTCGGGCGTACCCAGCAACAGGGTGCAGCGTTCGACGGGCTGGCGTTTGACCGTGGCGTGCAAGTGGCGCTGTCGGCGGACGGCGAACTGGGTGTGCTCTCCACATTATTCAGTGCCCGCACCTTGGGCCTGACCGGCGAACTGGTCCCGACGGCGCAAGCGGATTACCTGTCCGGGCTGATGATCGGCCATGAACTGGTGGCGCTTGCCGCCGTGCAGCGGCGTCGGCGCCACAGCGTGCACCTGCCCGCAATCATCCTTATTGGCAACGCGCAACTCTGCGCCCGTTACGGCCGTGCGCTCGAGGCCTGCGGTTTCGCTCGCGTCACGCTGGCCGAGCAGGCCACCGAGCGTGGCCTGTGGCAACTGGCGCTGGCCGCCGGCCTGCTCGATTCCTCATCCCGTTAACCCTGACTGGAGGCCTGACATGCTCAAGCAAGCACTGGCACAAAACGGTCTGATCGCGATTCTGCGTGGCCTGCATCCGCAGGAAGCCGCAGCGGTCGGAGAAGTCCTGTATGCCGCCGGATTTCGCGTCATCGAAGTACCGCTCAATTCCCCGTCGCCGTATGAAAGTATCCGCATCCTGCGTCAGACCTTGCCCGCCGATTGCCTGATCGGTGCCGGTACGGTGTTGACGCCGGATCAGGTCGAATTGGTGAAAGAGGCTGGCGGCCAGGTGATCGTCATGCCGCACAGCGATGCCAAGGTACTGCGAGCAGCGAAAGCGGCGGGGCTGTACCTGTCGCCGGGTGTCGCCACGCCGACCGAAGCCTTCGCGGCGCTGGAGGAGGGCGCGGACATTCTCAAGCTGTTCCCGGCCGAGCAGATGGGCCCGGCAGTGGTCAAGGCGTGGCTCGCGGTGTTGCCTTCAGGGACGGTGCTGGCGCCGGTTGGCGGGATCACCCCGGACAACATGCAAGCGTTCATTGACGCCGGCGTAAAAGGTTTCGGCCTCGGTTCCGGCCTGTTCAAACCGGGCATGACGGTTGAGCAAGTGGCGGCCAATGCCGAAGCCTACGTGGCCGCGTGGAAAGCCCTTCGCTGAGATTTATCCGGCGCTGCGTGCGCTGCATCTAACAAGAGAGACAAGCAGATGAAAATCACCAAACTCACCACCTTCATCGTCCCGCCGCGCTGGTGCTTCCTCAAGGTCGAAACCGATGAGGGCGTGACCGGTTGGGGCGAGCCTGTAGTCGAAGGCCGCGCCCACACCGTCGCGGCCGCGGTCGAGGAATTGTCCGACTACCTGATCGGCAAAGACCCACGCAACATCGAGGACATCTGGACCGTGCTGTACCGCGGCGGCTTCTACCGCGGCGGCGCGATCCACATGAGTGCGCTGGCCGGTATCGATCAGGCGCTGTGGGACATCAAGGGCAAGGCCCTTGGCGTGTCGGTCAGCGATCTGCTGGGCGGTCAGGTGCGCGACAAGATTCGTGTGTATTCGTGGATCGGTGGCGATCGTCCGGCCGACACCGCGCGTGCCGCCAAAGAGGCGGTAAGCCGTGGTTTTACGGCGGTGAAAATGAACGGCACCGAAGAGCTGCAGTTCCTCGACTCCTTCGAGAAAGTCGATCTGGCCCTGGCCAATGTCGCCGCCGTGCGCGATGCGGTCGGGCCGAACGTCGGCATCGGTGTCGACTTCCACGGTCGGGTGCACAAGCCGATGGCCAAGGTGCTGATGAAGGAGCTCGACCCGTACAAACTGATGTTCATCGAGGAGCCGGTGCTCAGCGAAAACTATGAGGCGCTGAAGGAGCTGGCGCCGTTGACCAGCACGCCGATTGCCCTCGGTGAGCGGCTGTTCTCGCGCTGGGACTTTAAACGGGTGTTGAGCGAAGGTTACGTCGACATCATCCAGCCGGATGCCTCCCACGCCGGCGGCATCACCGAAACCCGCAAGATCGCCAACATGGCCGAAGCCTACGATGTGGCGCTGGCGCTGCATTGCCCGCTGGGGCCGATTGCGCTGGCGGCGTGTCTGCAACTCGACGCGGCTTGTTACAACGCGTTTATCCAGGAACAGAGCCTGGGTATCCATTACAACGAGAGCAACGACTTGCTCGACTACGTGAAGGATCCGCGGGTGTTCGATTACGACCAAGGCTTCGTGAAGATTCCGAACGGGCCGGGGCTGGGTATCGAGATCAACGAGGAATACGTGATCGAGCGTGCCGCCGTCGGCCACCGCTGGCGCAACCCGATCTGGCGTCATGCCGATGGCAGTTTTGCCGAGTGGTGAGTCTCTTCTGACCCACCCAAAATCCATTGTGGGAGCTGGCTTGCCAGCGATGACGGCGGCACATCCGACATTGATGTAACAGATGCACCGCTATCGCTGGCAAGCCAGCTCCCACAGGGTTCGGCGCAAGTTTTACGACTGTCCTCAAATAATCATAAAAAGAGGCACCCCCCATGCCAACGCAAACCCTCACCGGGCAGGCGTCTTTAGTCACGCCTAGCCGCAAGCGGTTTTTCATCATGGTGCTGCTGTTCATCACCGTGGTCATCAACTACCTCGACCGCAGCAACCTGTCGATTGCCGCGCCCGCGCTGACCAGCGAACTGGGCATCGATCCGGTTCACGTCGGGCTGATTTTCTCCGCATTCGGCTGGACCTACGCTGCGATGCAGATCCCCGGCGGCTGGCTGGTGGATCGCGTGCCACCGCGCATCCTCTACAGCGTCGCGCTGCTGCTGTGGTCGCTGGCCACGGTGCTGCTCGGCTTCGCCGCGAGTTTCATTGCGCTGTTCGTGCTGCGCATGGCGGTCGGCGCGCTGGAAGCGCCGGCCTATCCGATCAACAGCCGCGTGGTCACCACCTGGTTTCCCGAGCGCGAGCGGGCCACGGCAATTGGTTTCTACACCTCCGGGCAGTTTGTTGGCCTGGCGTTTCTGACCCCGGTGCTGGCCTGGCTGCAACATGAATTCGGTTGGCACATGGTGTTTGTTGCGACCGGTGCGGCGGGCATCATCTGGGCGGCGATCTGGTACGCGGTGTATCGCGAACCGCGAGATTTCAAGGGCGCCAACAACGCGGAGATCGACCTGATCCGCGAGGGTGGCGGACTGGTAGACATTCAAGCGCAAGCAACCAAGGCCTCGTTCAGCTGGACCGATCTCGGCATCGTCCTGAGCAAACGCAAGTTGTGGGGCATCTACCTTGGCCAGTTCTGCCTGAACTCGACGCTGTGGTTCTTCCTGACGTGGTTTCCGACCTATCTGGTGAAATATCGCGGCATGGACTTCATCAAATCCGGCCTGTTGGCGTCGCTGCCGTTTCTTGCCGCGTTCATTGGCGTGCTGTGTTCGGGGTTCTTCTCCGACTTGTTGATTCGCCGTGGCTGCAGCGTGGGCTTTGCGCGCAAGTTGCCGATCATTGGCGGACTGCTGATTTCCACCTCGATCATCGGTGCCAATTTCGTTGAATCGACACCGCTGGTGATCGCCTTCCTGGCGCTGGCATTTTTCGGTAACGGGCTGGCCTCGATCACCTGGTCGCTGGTCTCGACCCTCGCTCCGGCGCGCTTGCTGGGGCTGACCGGCGGGGTGTTCAACTTCATCGGCAACCTGTCGGCAATTGCCACGCCGATTGTCATCGGTTTCCTCGCCAGCGGTGATTCGTTCGCCCCGGCAATTACTTACATCGCGGTTCTGGCGCTGGTCGGTGCATTGTCCTACGTGCTGCTGGTGGGCAAGGTCGAGCGTATCGAGTTGTAGTCGTCTGCGTCGGGCGACCATAATGCCGCCCGTTCCCTCGCTCAACGGTAAAGGCTGGATATGCAGGAAGACGCCCCGGAAAAAACCAAGGACGCCGCACCCACCGGCACCCAGACGCTGCTTCGCGGCCTGGGTGTGGTGCACGCGGTGGCCAGTGGCGCCCGAGATCTGAAAGAGATTGCCCGGCTGATCGGCACCACGCGCAGTACCACCCATCGTCTGGCCAGTTGCCTGGTGGACGAGCGCTATTTGCGCGTAGTGCCGCAAATCGGCTATCTGCTGGGGCCGAAGCTGATCGAGCTGGGGTTTCAGGCGCGTGAAGAGTTGCCGCTGGTGAGTCTGGCCGGGCCGTATCTGGACGAGTTGTCGGCGCTGACCGGCGACACCGTGCACCTGGGCATTCGCGAAGGCGACGAGGTCTTGTACCTACTGAAGAATCCGGGGCGCAACGGCCCGGAAATGCGTTCGCGTGTCGGCCACCGCATGCCGTTGGCGCGCACCGGGATCGGCAAGGCGTTGATGCTCGATGATGCGCCGCAGGATTGGCAGCGCCTGTACGACATCAGCCTGCCGGCGGGTGGGAAAAGTCAGTTCTGGCCGCAGCATCCCCAGCAATCGTGGGAACAGCTCGAGCAGCGCATGACCGAGTACGTGGCCGGCGGCTATGCCTTCGATCTGGAGGACAACGAACCGTCGATCCGCTGCGTGGCGGCGCCGATTCGCGATGCGAGCAAGCGCATTGTCGCGGCCATCAGCATCGCCAGCACCGTGCCGTACATGCCGCTGGAAAAAATGGCCGAGCTGATCCCCCTGATCAAAGGGGTCACGGCCCGGCTCTCGGCAGAACTCGGTCTGAAGGTTTAAAGCTTCAAGGTCGCCATGTCGATCACGAAGCGGTACTTCACGTCACCGGCAATCATCCGCGCGTAAGCTTCGTTGATCTGGCGGATGTCGAGCATTTCGATGTCGCAGGTGATGTTGTGCTCGGCGCAGAAATCCAGCACTTCCTGGGTTTCGGCAATACCGCCGATCAACGAGCCGGCCAGGACTCGACGGCCCAGCACCAGGTTGGCGGCGTGCACGGGCGGATCGATCGGTTCAATCAGGCCGACCAGAATGTGCACGCCATCAAAGCGCAGGGTTTGCAGGTACGGGTTGAGGTCGTGCTGCACCGGAATGGTGTCCAGCAGGAAGTCGAAACGGCCCGCAGCGGCGGCCATTTGCTCGGCATCGGTGGAGACGATCACATGATCGGCGCCCTGACGACGGCCTTCTTCGGCCTTGCTCGCCGAACGGGTGAACAGCGTGACTTCCGCGCCCATCGCCTTGGCGAACTTGATGCCCATGTGACCGAGGCCGCCCATGCCGAGAATCCCGACCTTGTCGCCGGCCTTGACCCCGTAGTGCTTGAGCGGTGAGTAGGTGGTGATGCCGGCGCAGAGGATCGGCGCGGCGCTGGCCAGATCCAGTTTTTCCGGAATGCGCACCACGAAGTGCTCGCTGACCACGATGCTGTCCGAATAACCGCCCATGGTGTTGCTGCCGTCGACCCGGTCCGGGGTGGCGTAGGTCATGGTCGGGCCTTCGAGGCAGTATTGCTCGAGGTTCTGCTGGCAGGCGGCGCAGGTGCGGCAAGAGTCGACCATGCAGCCTACACCGACCAGGTCGCCGACTTTATGTTGAGTGACGTTGGCACCGATGGCGGTGACTTTGCCGACGATTTCGTGGCCCGGCATCAACGGGTACACGGCGATGCCCCATTCGTTGCGCGCCTGGTGGATGTCGGAGTGGCAGACGCCGCAGTACAGAATCTCGATCGCCACGTCGTCGGCGCGCGGGCTGCGGCGTTCGAATTTCATCGGGGCGAGGGGAGTGGTGGCCGATTGAGCGGCATAACCGATAGCGGTGTACATGAGAAACCTCGCAGAAGCAGTGACAGGTGAGGTGGCGCATTTTGGGCGCCGACTGCCGCTGCGGCCATGACGATTCCTCCGGGTCTCATGCCTAATCCTCCGGCATGCAGGTCTGGGCAAGCGCAGTGGCAAAAGGATCTGCGATGATGCTTGCATGCCTTTTTCCGTGACTTTTTTGAAGACCCCTCCGATGCAGTTGACCCGCCACCTTGATGCCAATGCCACGCTGGTTTCGCTGATCGAGCCGCTGGCGCTTTGCGACGGTTACAGCCAGACCGGGTTACCCGGTGTGCAGGTGTTGCGCGCCAGTTGCGACGTCGCGCGTGGCCCGCACATTTATGAGCCGAGCCTGATGATCATCGCCCAAGGCAGCAAACTGGCGTTCCTCGGCCCGCGCACCATGGAATATGGTGCCGGGCACTACCTGATTCAGGCGCTGCCGGTGCCGTTCGAGTGCGAAACCTTTGCCCTGCCGGATGCGCCGTTGCTGGGTGTATCGGTGGCCATCGACCGGGTGTTGCTCGGCGAACTGGTGCTGGCCATGGGGCTGGCGCCGGGGCGGCACATTCCGGCGCAGACACCGGAGTCGATGACCTCGGTGGTGCTCGACGATGACATGCGCGGCTGTGTCGAACGCTTGCTGCGTTGCCTGCACGATCCGCTGGAACGGCAGATTCTCGGACCGGCGCGGGTCCGTGAATTGTTGTTCACTACGTTGCGCGGGCCGCAGGCCGATGTGTTGCGCGCACTGGTCGAACAGCAGGGGCAGTTCGCCCGGGTCGCGGCGTCGATCAGCCATCTGCATGCGCATTACACCGAGCCGCTGAATGTCGAGACGTTGGCCAGTTGCGCGAACATGAGCGTTTCGTCCTTTCACGAGCACTTCAAGCGCAGCACGCTGTTGTCGCCGGTGCAGTATCTCAAGCGCCTGCGCCTGCTCAAGGCGCAGACCTTGCTGGTCGCTGAAGGCCTGGGCGTGGCGCAGGTGGCGCATCGGGTGGGGTATCAGAGCACGTCGCAGTTCAGTCGTGAGTACAAGCGCTACTTCGAGCGCAGTCCGGGCGAGGAGCGCGTGGCCTGAGAGTTTGCGTAACCCTGTGGGAGCTGGCTTGCCAGCGATGGCGGTGATCCACGCTGCCAAATGTCCACTGACACGGCCCCATCGCTGGCAAGCCAGCTCCCACAGGGGCTGATGTGATGCATTTAGTTGTGGGCAACAAAAAGGCCCCCGTTTCGGGAGCCTCGTTGTTCAGCGATGCGACTTACATGTTCGGGTAAGTCGGGCCGCCAGCGCCTTCCGGCGTGACCCAGGTGATGTTCTGCGAAGGGTCCTTGATGTCACAGGTCTTGCAGTGCACGCAGTTCTGGGCGTTGATCTGGAAGCGTTTTTCGCCGTCTTCCTTGGTGATCACTTCATACACACCGGCCGGGCAGTAGCGCTGTGCCGGTTCGTCGTACATCGGCAGGTTGCGGCTCAGCGGAATGCTTGGGTCGGTCAGCTTCAGGTGGCACGGCTGTTCTTCTTCGTGGTTGGTACCGGAGATGAACACCGAGCTCAGTTTGTCGAAGCTGAGTTTGCCGTCCGGCTTTGGATAGTCGATCTTCTTGCAGTCGGCCGCGAGCTTCAGGCAGGCGTAGTCCGGCTTGGTGTCGTGCAGGGTGAACGGCAGTTTGCCGCCGAAGATGTTCTGGTCCAGCCAGTTGAAACCACCGCCGACAATCGCGCCGAACTTGTGGATCGCCGGGCCGAAGTTACGGCTGGCGAACAGTTCGTCGTAGAGCCAGCTCTTCTTGAACGCGTCGACGTAGGAGGTCAGCTCTTCGGTGCCATCCTTTTCGGCGAACAGGGCGTCGGCCACCGATTCAGCAGCGAGCATGCCCGACTTCATCGCCGTGTGGCTGCCTTTGATCTTGGCGAAGTTCAGGGTGCCGAGGTCGCAACCGATCAGCGCGCCGCCCTTGAAGACCATTTTCGGCAGCGAGTTCAGGCCACCTTTGCAGATCGCGCGGGCGCCGTAGCTGACGCGTTTGCCGCCTTCCAGGTACTGCGCCAGCACCGGGTGATGCTTGAGGCGCTGGAACTCGTCGAACGGCGACAGGTAAGTGTTGCTGTAAGACAGGTCAACGATCAGACCGACCACGACCTGGTTGTTTTCCAGGTGATAGAGGAACGAGCCGCCGGTGTTTTCGGTGCCCATGATGTCCAGCGGCCAACCGGCGGTGTGCACCACCAGGCCTGGCTGGTGTTTGGCCGGGTCGATTTCCCAGATTTCTTTCAGGCCGATGCCGTAGTGCTGGGCGTCGGCATCGCTGTCGAGGTTGTAGCGCTTGATCAGTTGCTTGCCGATATGGCCACGGCAGCCTTCGGCGAACAGCGTGTACTTGCCACGCAGTTCCATACCCGGGGTGTACAGGCCTTCTTTCGGGTTGCCTTCACGGTCGACGCCCAGATCACCGGTGATGATCCCGCGCACGATGCCGTTTTCGTCGATCAAGGCTTCCTGAGCGGCGAAGCCCGGGTAGATTTCCACGCCCAGGTTCTCGGCCTGCTGGGCCAGCCAGCGGCACAGGTTGCCCAGGGAAATAATGTAGTTGCCTTCGTTGTGCATGGTCTTGGGCACAAAGAAGTCAGGGATTTTCTGCGCGCTGTCGGCGTTTTTCAGCACGAAAATGTCATCGCGGGTGACCGGCGTGTTCAGCGGGGCGCCGAGTTCTTTCCAGTCCGGGAACAGTTCGTTCAGAGCGCGTGGTTCGAACACGGCACCGGACAGGATGTGTGCGCCGACTTCGGAGCCTTTTTCGACCACGCAGACGCTGATTTCCTTACCGGCTTCGGCGGCCTTCTGCTTCAGACGGCAGGCGGCGGACAGGCCAGCGGGGCCGGCACCGACGATGACCACGTCGAATTCCATGTATTCGCGTTCCACAGGCTATCTCCTACTCAAGGCTCAACAGTTTTTTTTCTAATTTGGAGGTTCGGTGTCGCATCCGTTATTGCCTTTACGTTAACGTCAAGGGTAATAATGGGCAAACCACCTTTCTCTCTAGGCGGCGCATTATATCTACACCACTCCGAGCGTCCAATACAAACGTTTGTTTGAATCGGCTCCAGCCCAGAGAAATCAAAGAAGCGCGGCTTATGAACGGCCATTTTGCCGTATTGACCGGAATAGGCGTTCCGGTCAAGATACGGGCGGTTTTGCGCTCGCCGTAGGCAGACTGGCGGTTTCAAGAGCACCTCTAAAGACAGGGCACAGGCAGTTCAAGGTGATGCGCAGCGCAAGCCCGGCGCGCAGTTTACACACCGTGCGATTCAATGACCCGTTGGTCACCACTGACGAACGGTCATCGCCCCCCGCCGGCGTTTTTAGAGGTGCCCTTGTGCCCGATGAGCATCAACCGCCAGGTTCGCCTAGGCGACTTTCTTTTCACCGGAGAGTAACGAGGAATCCATGAAGGTTCTTGTAGCTGTCAAACGCGTTGTGGATTACAACGTCAAGGTTCGCGTCAAGGCGGACAATTCCGGCGTAGACCTCGCCAACGTCAAGATGTCGATGAACCCGTTCTGCGAAATCGCAGTGGAAGAAGCCGTACGCCTGAAAGAGAAAGGTGTTGCGACTGAAATCGTCGTCGTCTCCATCGGCCCGTCCACCGCTCAGGAACAGCTGCGTACCGCACTGGCTCTGGGTGCCGACCGTGCCATCCTCGTCGAATCCGCTGAAGACCTGACTTCGCTGGCCGTGGCCAAGCTGCTCAAGGCTGTGGTCGACAAGGAACAGCCTCAGCTGGTGATCCTGGGCAAACAGGCGATCGACAGCGACAACAACCAGACCGGCCAGATGCTTGCTGCACTGAGCGGCTATGGTCAGGGCACATTCGCTTCGAACGTCGAAGTCTCCGGCGACAGCGTTGCCGTGACCCGCGAAATCGACGGCGGCGCGCAGACCGTTTCCCTGAAACTGCCGGCCATCGTCACCACCGACCTGCGTTTGAACGAGCCGCGCTACGCGTCCCTGCCAAACATCATGAAAGCCAAGAAGAAGCCTCTCGAAGTGCTGACTCCGGACGCTTTGGGCGTTTCCACCGCCTCCACCAACAAGACCCTGAAAGTCGAAGCGCCGGCTGCACGCAGCGCGGGTATCAAGGTCAAGTCGGTGGCTGAACTGGTCGAGAAACTGAAAAACGAAGCGAAGGTAATCTAAAAATGACTATCTTGGTAATCGCTGAACACGACAACGAAGTGCTGGCCCCGGCCACGCTGAACACCGTGGCTGCTGCTGCCAAAATCGGCGGCGACATTCACGTACTGGTTGCAGGTCAGGGCGCTGGCGCCGTGGCCGAAGCCGCGGCGAAAATCGCAGGCGTGGGCAAAGTTCTGAACGCTGACAATGCCGCTTACGCGCATCAGTTGCCGGAAAACGTTGCTCCGCTGGTAGCAGAGCTGGGCGCTGGTTACAGCCACATCCTGGCTGCCGCCACGTCCAACGGCAAAAACATCCTGCCGCGCGTTGCCGCTGCACTGGATGTTGACCAGATCTCCGAGATCATCTCGGTAGAAAGCGCCGACACCTTCAAGCGTCCGATCTACGCCGGTAACGCCATCGCTACCGTGCAATCGACCGCTGCGATCAAAGTGATCACCGTGCGTGCCACCGGTTTCGACCCGGTTGCTGCTGAAGGCGGTTCGGCGGCTGTTGAGGCCGTTGCTGCTGCGCACGACGCCGGCACTTCCAGCTTCGTCAGCGAAGAACTGGCCAAGTCCGATCGTCCTGAGCTGACCGCTGCCAAGATCGTCGTCTCCGGCGGCCGCGGCATGCAGAACGGCGACAACTTCAAACACCTGTACGCCCTGGCCGACAAGCTGGGCGCCGCCGTCGGTGCTTCGCGCGCCGCGGTCGACGCAGGTTTCGTACCCAACGACATGCAGGTCGGTCAGACCGGCAAGATCGTTGCGCCACAGTTGTACATCGCCGTCGGTATCTCCGGCGCGATCCAGCACCTGGCCGGCATGAAAGACTCCAAAGTGATCGTTGCGATCAACAAGGACGAAGAAGCGCCGATCTTCCAGGTGGCCGATTACGGTCTGGTGGCGGATCTGTTCGAAGCAGTCCCTGAGCTGGAGAAGCTGGTCTAATCCGGCGGCTTCACTTATAAAGAGCCCGGCCTTCTGGTCGGGCTTTTTTTTGTCTCGAATTTGAGTGGGAGCGTTTGCCATGGATCTGCGCCGCAGGTTGTTATTGGGATTGATCCTGTTGCCGGGGATGGCTGCGACTGCCGGCAAGTGCGAGCGCCTGGTCGTCACCGGTAGCCCGGACGCGCCGCCGTACCTGTGGCAGGACCCGCAGAACCCCAAACATTTGATCGGCGCCAGTGCCGACCTGTTGCAGCAAGTGGCCAAGGATCTGGGGATCAAGGTCGAGCTGCTCTACGCCGGCAAACGCGCGCAGGCCCTCGACGAAGTGCGCAGCGGGCGCATGGACATGCTGGCGGACACGCCGCTGATGTTCAATGAGCTGGAAAACCTCGACTACGTCTATCCGCCGTTGCTGGAAAACGACTACCTGGTGTGGACGCGCAAAGGCTCGACGCTGGCCTACAGCGAAGCAAAAGACCTGCACGGGCACACTGGCGGGTTGTCGGAAAAGTCTCGAATGACCCAGGCTTTTGGCACTTTCGCCGAGCAGAATCTGACCCTGACGCGGACGGCAAACATCACTCAGGCCTTTCAGAAACTTCTGCTGGGCGAAGTGGAATATGTACTCGCCGGGCGCTATTCGGGCATGGCTGCCGCGCAGGCATTGGGCATGGCCAATGATCTGCTGGCGTTCGAACAGCCGATCGACCGACCGGGATTGTTCCTCGCGGTTTCGCATAACTCGGCCTGCAACGATCCGTGGTTGCGCGGACAGCTCGCTAAAAAGATGACAGAATTGCCCGCGTCCGGACTGACCGAGGCCGCGCTGCAACGCAATATCGAGCGCTGGAAGGCGCAGCAGCAACAACCGCAGCCACCTGTCAGTGCCCCAAAACAGTAGGGATTCTTAGTGAGTATTCGACCTCTTTTCGCGGCCATGGCCGTTCTGGCCCTGGCCGGCTGCGCCAACGATCCGGCACCCAATGAGCAAATGCGCCTGACCGAGCAGGCCATCACCCAGGCCAAGGCCGTCGGTGCGACCGCCGATGAAATGCCGGAAATGAAACTGGCCGAAGACAAGTTCAACCGGGCCAAGGGCAACATGACCGATGAGTCTTTCAAGAACGCCCGCATGCGCGCCGAACAGGCTGAGCTGGATGCGCGTCTGGCCGAAGCCAAAGTGCTGACGCAAAAGAGCGAAGAGCAACTCAACGTGCTCAACACCCGCATCATCCGTCTGCGCAAGCAACTGGGAGATGCCCAATGAGCCTCAAGTCCAAAATCCTCGGCGGGGTGATTCTGGCCGGTTGCGCAAGCCTCTATGGCTGCGCCGGTCAACACGGCGAAGCCGCATTGCAACAGGCTGGCAGTGACTTTCAGAAGGTCAAGGAAGATTCCAATGTGCTGCGTATCGCGCCGAAGGATGTGATCCGCGCCGGTGAGTCGCTGGCCCGCGCCGATCGCTTGTCCACCTATTGGGGCAGTGGCGCGGACGTGGTGCATTACGCGTACTTGAGTCAGCGCTACAGCGAAATCGCTCGCGAACACACCAATCTGGTGCTCAACGAAGAGCGCGCGGCGAAGCTTGAACTGGAGCGTCAGCGTCTGCAACTGGCCCTGCGCGAGTCCAAACTGCTGAGCGTACAGCAGCAGGGTAAATGGCTTGAAGAACAGATCGTGGCGTTGGCTACTACGCAGACCGATCGCGGTCTGGTGATGACCCTTGGTGATGTTCTGTTCGACACTGGCGAGGCGGAGCTGAAGAACTCGGCCAATCGCGTGGTGTTGAAGATTGTGCAGTTCCTGCAACTCAACCCGAAACGTGTGGTGCGTATCGAGGGTTACACCGACAGCACCGGTGGCAAACAGGAAAACCTCAAGCTGTCGCGTGATCGCGCGCAAGCAGTGGCCGATGTGTTGATGGACCTGGGGATTGAGGACAAGCGGATTCAGGTCGAAGGTTACGGTGACGAATACCCGGTGGACGCCAACGCTTCCGAGCGCGGTCGGGCACAGAACCGTCGGGTGGAAATTGTGTTCTCCGACGAAAAAGGCCAGCTTGGCGCCGCCCGCTGAGGGCTGCGTCTCTGGAAAGCCCGGCCTGTCTGCAGCGCCGGGCTTTTTTACGGCTGTCGATTGGCACGCAAATCCGTACAGTTTTGGCTGACACTGCACTGTACGGTCGACTATGGTGGCAACTGTCCCAGTACACTTCTAAACTGTTCCGGTATTGTTTCACACAAGAATAAAATGCCCGTGAAATCGAGTGCTGCGTCATGACCAACCTCTTGCTCTACCAACGTATTGCTCAACAATTGGCGGAAGACATCCGGCGCGGTGTCTATCAACCCGGAGAACGCGTGCCGTCGGTGCGCAAGATGAGTTCGCAGCTCAATGTCAGCCATGCGACGGTGTTGCAGGCGTATGCCAATCTCGAAGATCAGGGCCTGATCCGCGCACGGCCGCAATCCGGTTACTACGTGCACCAGACCCCGGCACTGACGGCGCCGACCCCGGACATCGCCCGGGTCGAACGCCCGGGCCTGGTCACCCGCGCCAGCATCATTCAGCAAGTGTTGGTCGAGTCTCGCCGCGAGGGGGTTTTCCCGTTGGGCGCTGCGGTGCCGAGTGTCGATTACCTCCCGGTTCGCGCACTGCATCAGCAACTGGCCAAGGTCACCCGATTCCACAGCCCACGCGCCTTCAGCTACATGTTCAGCCCGGGTTTCGAACCGTTGCGCCGGCAAGTGGCAATCCGCATGCGCGACGCCGGGGTGGTGGTCGATCCGTCGGAAGTGGTCATTACCCACGGTTGTGTCGATGCGCTGCAGATGTCGCTGCGGGTGCTGACCCGTCCGGGAGATCTGATCGCTGCCGAATCGCCAACCTATTACGGCCTGCTGCAACTGGCCGATCTGTTGGGCCTGAAAGTGATCGAGATCCCCAGCGATCCGGCCACCGGCATGAGCCTCGAAGCCTTGCAACTGGCGGCCAACCAATGGTCGATCAAGGCTTTGGTACTGACCACGCGCCTGAGCAATCCGTTGGGCGGCACCATGCCGGAAGAACGCCAGAAACAGCTGCTGCGTCTGGCCTCGGACTTCGATATCCAGATCGTCGAAGACGATATCTATGGGGAGTTGATGTTCGAACAGGGCCGCACCAAAGCCCTCAAGGCTTACGATCGACTGGATCGGGTGATTTACTGCTCGAGCTTTTCCAAAACGTTGTCGCCGGGCGTGCGCGTCGGCTGGATGATTGCCGGCAAGTATCAGCAGGAAATCCAGCGTCTGCAGACCTTCACCACGCATTCGGCATGCAGCGTGACGCAGATGGCGATTGCCGCTTATCTGGAAAATGGCGGTTATGACCGGCATTTACGGTACATCCGCCAGGAATACCGGAAAAATCTCAGCGCGTTCCAGTTGGCGGTGCAGCAGTACTTTCCCGAAGGTACGCAGATGACCCGGCCCACGGGCGGTTTCATCCTCTGGGTGAGTCTGCCGGGCAGGGTCAATACCCAGGAATTGCATGTCCGCGCATTGCAGCAGGGCATCAGCATTGCACCGGGGCTGATCTTCAGTAATACCGAGCAGTTCAATCACTGCATCCGCCTGAACTGCGGCACACCGTGGAATCGCGAGGCGGAAAGGGCGCTGATGACCCTCGGTCTGCTGGCGACTCAACTGTGTCAGGAAACGGCTGGCGGTTTCTGAACGAGCGGCGCGTCGTGCTTGTCTTGTGACGCTCAACAGGCGAGCATATGGCCCTCTGCCGTTAGTGTTGTAGGGTTCATGAAAGCGATTTTGCCTGCTGCCTGGATTTTGCTTGGTGTGTTGATGATGGGCCATGCGCCCGGTGTCATGGCAGCTGCCGTTCAGGAAAAGCCCGCAACGTCCGCGCCGGCAAGCAAACCGGCGGCGAGCAAAAAAGCCGTTGCAGATAACAAAGCTGCGGCTAAAAAAGCCCCACAGAAGAAAGCCGCCGCGGTGAAGAAACGGCCCCCGGTCGCCTCCAAGTCGAAACCGGCCAGCGAAGTGGCGAAAACCAGACTGCCACCGGCCAAGCTTGACCTGAGCTTGCCCAAGGATATGGTTCAGCAGCTTAAACCTGCCGGTACCGTACCGATGCCCAAGCACGACGCAATCCTGCCGCAGATGTTTGGCGAGAAGAACAGCGGCTTTCAGCTCAACGGCCGCCTGCTCAGCAACGAAATGCAGTTGCAGCTGCGCAATGAGGAGCGCCGTGAAGTCGAAGGCGCAGCACTGGATTTCGAGTTCAAGCAATAAATTCAATCGATCCGTGACCCGCGAACCAGACGCTTTGTCGGAGACTGGTCAGTCACATTCAGTTATCGGTAAAAACCCCGGTACAGGGAATTTGAAACAACCGTTTTAGCGGTTACTCTGTCCGCGTCTCTTTAACACATTGCCCGTTGCGAGGACTTGCTCGTCATGAAATGCCGTGAAGGCTGTGGCGCTTGCTGTATTGCCCCCTCCATCAGTTCTGCCATTCCGGGCATGCCCAACGGCAAGCCTGCCGGCGAACGTTGCGTGCAGCTCTCGGTCGAAAACCTGTGCAGCATTTTCGGCCAGCCGGAGCGTCCGGCGGTTTGTTCAGGATTTGCCGCCGATGTCGAAGTCTGTGGCAGCAGCTCCGAGGAAGCGATCAAACTGATCGGCTGGTGGGAGCAGATGACGGCGGCGTGATGTGTCAAACGAACGGAACTTCAACAATAAGGAATAAGACTATGGGTTCGCTGCATCGTATCGCTGTGTTGTGTGGTTTGACCGCTGTACTGGCTACTTCGTTGGCTCAGGCCGAGGACTGGAAGGTCGCCAAGGAACAGGACGGGATCAAGGTCTCGCTGGCTCAAGTGCCGGGCTCGGATTACAAGTCCTACCAGGGCGTGACCCTGATGAAGACCACCGTGGCCAAACTGCGTGCCTTGCAGGACGACGTGGCTGGCGCCTGCACCTGGATTCACGAGTGCAAAGCCCAGAAGCTGCTCAAGCACGAGGGCGATCAGAGCTGGACCTACACCCAGTTCAATACGCCGTGGCCAGTGACCCCACGTGATTCGGTGTTGCACATCACCACCGTTGAGGGCGCCGATGGCAGCCTGACCCGCAACCTCGAAGGCGTGCCGAAGTACATTCCCGAAGAGAAAGGCTTTGTCCGTGTCGCTCAGGTCAAAGGGTTCTGGAAGTTCGTACCCAAAGGTGATCAAGTCGAAGTGACCTATCAGGTGCACACTGAGCCCGGCGGCAGCGTACCGAGCATGATTGCCAACAAGTTCGTGGTCGACGCTCCCTTCAATACCCTTAAATCCCTGAAAGAACGCGCCGAGAAGTAATTTTTCGCGCTGACAGCAAAACGCCCCGACCGAATCGGGGCGTTTTGTTTTGTCGTTATATTGTGTTTCCAGATATGCGCTGCACGAAATTTTCACAAAGCGTTCCTGACAATTCGCCCGCGCAATGCGTGCTGTCTGCGAACGATTGCCTTTATGAAAGAGTCGGGCAGCGGGGCACTAATCAATGGCAATGCTGCCGGTGATCGTGCAACATTTGCGCACCGCGCACGCCCCGGGGTCTGGAATGGCCAATAGAGGGCATCGCGCCGCTGTATTTTGCAACTTCAACTTCCAATGGGTCCTAAAACGACATGGCAAACCCGGACGCCCTGAATCAGCAGCGATCTTCAACTCGGCTGCTGCAACCGACCGTCAAATCGCATCTGGCCTACACCCTGTTGTGTGCCCTGGTCATGATGGTGATGTTTTCCGTGCTGCGCCTCGCGCTGCTGGTCTACAACCGCGAGATGATCCTCGATACCCCGGCTTCGACCTTCCTCGAAGCTTTCGCCAACGGCTTGCGTTTCGACCTGCGCCTGGTGGTCTACGTCTGCGTTCCGCTGCTGCTGGCACTGTTCAGTGCGCGGGCGATGGCTGCGCGCGGGTTCTTCCGTCTGTGGCTGACCGTGGCGTCCAGCATCGCGCTGTTCCTCGGCCTGATGGAGATGGACTTCTACCGTGAGTTCCACCAGCGCCTCAATGGCCTGGTGTTCCAGTACGTGAAAGAAGACCCGAAAACCGTGATGAGCATGCTCTGGTACGGTTTCCCGGTGGTGCGCTACCTGCTGGCGTGGGTGATCGGCACCGTAATCCTGACCCTGGCCTTCAAGGGCGCCGATCGTGCAACCCGTCCGCGCGGCCCGTTCAGCGGCGGCAACGTCGGCACCCGTCAAGTGGCGCCGTGGTACACCCGTCTGGCGGTGTTCGTGGTCTGCCTGCTGATCTGCGTCGTGGCCGCCCGTGGCACCCTGCGTCAGGGCCCGCCGCTGCGCTGGGGTGACGTGTACACCACCGAATCGAACTTCGCCAACCAGCTCGGCCTCAACGGCACGCTGTCGCTGATCGCCGCCGCCAAGGACCGCATGGGTGAAGATCGCAACAACATCTGGAAAGCCAACCTGCCGCAGGAACAGGCGCAGAAAGTGGTGCGCGAGATGCTGGTGATGCCGGACGACAAACTGGTCGATGCCGACATTGCGGCGGTGCGTCGTGACTACACGCCACCGGCCGACAAGACCCTGCCGATCAAGAATGTGGTCGTGATCCTGATGGAAAGCATGGCCGGTCACTCGGTGGGCGCTCTGGGCGCACCGGGCAACATCACGCCGTACCTCGACAAACTGGCGAAGGAAGGCCTGCTGTTCGACCGTTTCTTCTCCAACGGCACCCATACCCACCAGGGCATGTTTGCGACCATGGCGTGCTTCCCGAACCTGCCGGGTTTCGAATACCTGATGCAGACCCCGGAAGGCAGCCACAAACTCTCCGGCCTGCCGCAGCTGCTCAGTGCGCGCAAGTATGACGACGTGTATGTCTACAACGGCGACTTCGCCTGGGACAACCAGTCGGGCTTCTTCAGCAACCAGGGCATGACCAACTTCGTGGGTCGTAACGACTTCGTCAACCCGGTGTTCTCCGATCCGACCTGGGGCGTGTCCGACCAGGACATGTTCGACCGTGGCCTGGTGGAGCTTAAGGCGCGGGAGAATGGCAAACCGTTCTATGCGCTGCTGCAAACCCTGTCCAACCACACGCCGTACGCCTTGCCAACGCCTTTGCCAGTCGAGCGCGTGACCGACCGCGGTTCGTTGAACGAACACCTGACGGCCATGCGTTATTCCGACTGGGCATTGGGCCAGTTCTTCGAGAAGGCGCGCAAAGAGCCTTACTTCAAGGAAACCCTGTTCGTCATCGTCGGCGACCACGGTTTCGGCAACGAGCGTCAGATCACCGAAATGGACCTGGGTCGTTTCAACGTGCCGATGCTGATGATTGCACCGGGCATTCAGGAGAAGTTCGGTACCCGTGACCATACCGTGGGCACCCAGATCGACATCGTGCCGACCATCATGGGTCGTCTGGGTGGCGAAGTGCGTCACCAGTGCTGGGGCCGTGACCTGCTCAACCTGCCGGCCGGCGACACCGGTTTCGGTGTGATCAAGCCGTCGGGCAGCGAGCAGACCACTGCCATCGTCACCGCTGACCAGATCCTGGTCTTGCCGAAGGAGAAGGAAATGGCGCCGAAGATCTACCAGTACCAACTGGGCGCGAACCCTTCTGCGGAGATCATTCCGGACGCACCGCGTACCGCCGAATTGAAACTCAAGCTTGAAGCGTTCCTGCAAACGGCGACCAAGAGCCTGATGGACAACACGGCCGGTGTGATCAACGGCAAGCCGGACTGATAAAACCGCTGCATAAAAAAGAGGCCCCTGAGGGCCTCTTTTTTTTGTCTTGGGGTTTTATATCCTGCCAAGTAACAGCAAGACCAACAGCACCACCAACACCACGCCAATAATGCCCGAAGGGCCATAACCCCAACTTCTGGAGTGCGGGAAGACCGGCAGACCACCGATCAGCAACAGGATCAGGATAATGATAAGAATTGTGCCCATGTCGATTTCCTTGTTTATAGCGTTCGAGAAGTCTTGGTATTCAAGGGCGACTGGAGGCTAACTAATTCCAGACGGCTTACAAATTCCGACCGGTGCGTATGAAAGAAAATTCAATGTTTTTTTAATGTATTTGGATGACTCGTTTATTTCCTTTGAAGCGCGAGATCAAAAGATCGCAGCCTTCGGCAGCTCCTACAGGGAACTGATGCAGGAGCTGCCAAAGGCTGCGATCTTTTGATCCTGTATTCAGCATTCTGATGGAGCGTGGGTGGCCAGTGTTCCTTCGCTACACTCCGCGCATCTCCTACAGAACAACAAGGCTGTCTGCTATGCAAAATCGCATGATGATCACGGGTGCGGGCTCAGGTTTAGGTCGCGAACTTGCACTGCGCTGGGCGCGTGAAGGCTGGCAGCTGGCCTTGTCCGACGTCAGCGAGCCTGGCCTGCAGGAAACCCTGAAGCGGGTGCGCGAGGCCGGTGGCGACGGGTTCATCCAGCGCTGTGATGTGCGTGATTACAGCCAGCTCACCGCGTTTGCCCAGGCTTGCGAAGTGAAGCTCGGCGGTATCGATGTCATCGTCAACAACGCCGGTGTGGCGTCCGGCGGGTTCTTCAGCGAGCTGTCGCTGGAGGATTGGGACTGGCAGATCGCGATCAACCTGATGGGCGTGGTCAAAGGCTGCAAGGCCTTCCTGCCGCTGCTGGAAAAGAGCAAAGGCAAGATCATCAACATTGCTTCGATGGCGGCATTGATGCAGGGCCCGGCGATGAGCAATTACAACGTGGCCAAGGCCGGTGTGGTGGCGCTGTCTGAAAGTTTGCTGGTGGAACTGGCGCAGCAGGAAGTCGGGGTGCATGTGGTCTGCCCGTCGTTCTTCCAGACCAACTTGCTCGACTCGTTCCGTGGCCCGACGCCAGCCATGAAAGCGCAGGTTGGCAAGTTGCTGGAAAGTTCGCCGATCAGCGCAGCCGACATCGCCGACTACATTTATCAGCAAGTGGCCGCCGGCGAGTTCATGATCCTGCCGCACGAGCAGGGACGCATGGCCTGGGCGATCAAGCAGAAGAATCCGCAACTGATCTACAACGAAATGACCACCATGGCCGATAAAATGCGCGCCAAGGCCAAACAAACCAACGGCTGAACTTGCCCCATGGGTGTCGCGTCGCTAGGGTGGCCGCAATGGTCACCCTGTCGAGAGGCATCAATGCTCAATTACCTGTGGTTCTTCCTCGCGGCGCTGTTTGAAATCGCCGGTTGTTTCGCCTTTTTCATGTGGTTGCGTCAGGGCAAAAGTGCCTTGTGGGTGATCCCGGCACTGCTCAGCCTGACGCTGTTCGCCCTGTTGCTGACCCGTGTCGAAGCGGCTTACGCCGGTCGCGCCTATGCCGCCTATGGCGGGATCTACATCGTCGCGTCGATTGGCTGGCTGGCAGTGGTTGAACGGGTGCGTCCCTTGGGTTCGGACTGGATCGGCGTGGCGCTGTGCGTGATCGGCGCCAGTGTGATCCTGTTCGGGCCGCGGTTTAGCGCCGCGTGAGGCGAGACTGTTTAGCGATTTGCAGGAAACGTCTGACGGGCGCAGCGCTTGCGGGTGTAGGGCAAGACTGAATTGCTCGCCGCGCATTGTAGAGCGGGCGTGCACCGCGCATCTTCAGGGCTGGTTAACCCTTGAAGGACGAACTCCATGCTTGTACTCAGCCGTGTTGTGGGCGAGTTGATTTCCATCGGTGACGACATTTCCCTGCGGGTGTTGTCCGTCAACGGCTCCAGTGTGCGCTTTGGTGTCGAAGCGCCGCAGAAGATCAATGTGCACCGTTCGGAAGTCTATGAGCGGATTCAGCGCAAACAGGCCACCGAGAAGGTCCGCTAGTCGAACAGGTGCTTGGGCACGTCGTGTTTGAGCATCAGTTGGCATTGTTCGCTTTCCGGGTCGAAAACGATCAGCGCCTGGCCTTTGGTCAACGCCTGGCGGACGCGCAGCACGCGGGTTTCCAGCGGCGTGTCATCACCGTTGTCGGTGCCATCGCGAGTGACAAAGTCCTCGATCAGGCGGGTGAGGGTGTCGACTTCTAGAGCGTCGTGGGGAATCAGCATGGGCACCTCGGTTCAATCAATGGCGGGATGCTACGGCGATTGGTGGCTGGCTGCCAGTTTTGTGTGGGCAGTATCGGCTCTATCGCTGGCAAGCCAGCTCCCACAGGGTTTGATGGTGTACACAAACAACTGATCCACCCCGAAAACTGTGGGAGCTGGCTTGCCAGCGATGGGGCCAGTCCAGCCACCACGGAAGCCCGGATCAACTGTCGGAGCGCTGCCCCACCAGACTGTCCACCGAAGGCACCCGCGTATCGCTCTCCATTTGCGTGTCATGCTCGATCTGGTGACTGAAGCGATCCAGCGAAGCATTGGCCGGCGCGGCATCGCTGGCAAATACCGGCGGGCTCAGAATGTACGCTCCAAGCAAACGACTGAGCGCCGCCAGACTGTCGATGTGCGTGCGCTCGTAACCATGGGTTGCATCACAACCGAAGGCGAGCAGGGCCGTGCGGATGTCGTGCCCGGCGGTCACCGCCGAATGCGCGTCGCTGAAGTAATAGCGGAACAGGTCGCGCCTTACCGGCAGTTCGTTTTCACTGGCCAGACGCAGTAAATGTCGCGACAGGTGATAGTCATAAGGGCCACCGGAATCCTGCATCGCTACGCTCACCGCGTGCTCACTGGAATGTTGGCCCGGAGCAACCGGCGCAATGTCAATGCCGACGAATTCGCTGACATCCCACGGCAAGGCCGCCGCCGCACCGCTGCCGGTTTCTTCGGTGATGGTGAACAGCGGGTGACAGTCGATCATCAGTTCCTGACCGCTGTCGACGATGGCTTTGAGCGCGGCGAGCAGCGCGGCGACACCCGCCTTGTCGTCGAGGTGGCGGGCGCTGATGTGGCCGCTGTCGGTGAACTCCGGCAACGGGTCGAACGCCACCACGTCGCCGACACTGATGCCCAGCGAGTCGCAATCGGCCTTGGTTGCGCAATACGCATCCAGACGCAGTTCGACGTGATCCCAACTGATCGGCATCTCGTCCACGGCGGTGTTGAACGCGTGCCCGGAGGCCATCAACGGCAACACGCTGCCGCGAATCACGCCGTTGTCGGTGAACAGGCTGACGCGGCTGCCCTCGGCAAACCGGCTCGACCAGCAGCCGACCGGGGCCAGGGTCAGGCGACCGTTGTCTTTCACCGCGCGCACTGCAGCACCAATGGTGTCGAGATGTGCGGAAACGGCGCGGTCGGGGCTGTTTTTCTTGCCCTTGAGCGTGGCGCGGATGGTGCCGCGACGGGTCATTTCGAAAGGGATACCGAGTTCTTCCAGACGCTCGGCGACGTAGCGCACGATGGTGTCGGTGAAGCCCGTGGGGCTGGGGATGGCGAGCATTTCCAGCAGGACTTTTTGCAGGTAGTTCAGATCCGGTTCGGGAATTTGTGTGGTCATGGAAACTCCTGATGAGTTGAGGCGCATCGATGGTTTCGATGAGGGAATTTGTGTTGCCTGTCAGGGCCTCATCGCTGGCAAGCCAGCTCCCACAGTGATGGGGTACACCGATAAACCTGTGGGAGCTGGCTTGCCAGCGATGGGGCCGTTTCAGGCTCTACATGATCAAGAAACAGCCGGCTGACTGTGCGGAAACAACAGATCGACAAAGCGCTCCGCCGTCGGCTGCGGCTCGTGATTGGCCAGGCCGGCGCGTTCGTTGGCTTCGATAAACACGTACTCCGCTTGATCCGCCGCCGGCACCATCAAGTCGAGGCCGACCATTGGAATGTCCAGCGCCCGCGCTGCGCGGACGGCGGCATCGACCAGGGTCGGGTGCAGAATCGCCGTGACGTCTTCCAGCGTGCCGCCGGTGTGCAGATTGGCGGTGCGGCGCACAAACAGGTGTTCGCCCGCCGGCAAAATAGTGCTGTAGTCATAACCGGCCGCGTGCAGGGTGCGCTGGGTTTCGTGGTCCAGCGGGATCTTGCTCTCGCCCCCGGTGGCGGCTTGCCGGCGTCGACTCTGGGCCTCGATCAATGCACCGATCGAATGATGGCCGTCACCGACCACCTCGGCGGGACGACGAATCGCTGCCGCCACCACTTCAAAACCGATCACCAGAATCCGCAGGTCGAGGCCTTCGTGGAAGCTTTCGAGCAGTACGCGGCTGTCAAAACGCTTGGCGGCTTCGATGGCCTGCTGCACCTCTTCGATGCTCTGCAAATCCACCGCCACGCCCTGGCCCTGTTCACCGTCGAGCGGCTTGACCACCACCCGCTGATGCTCATCAAGAAACGCCAGGTTGTCGTCGGCGTTGCCCGCCAGTTGCTGCGAGGGCAGCTTCAGGCCGGCGCCTTTCAACACTTTGTGAGTCAGGCTTTTGTCTTGGCACAGACTCATGCTGATCGCGCTGGTCAGGTCGCTCAGCGATTCGCGGCAACGCACGCGACGTCCGCCATGGCTGAGGGTGAACAGCCCGGCTTCGGCGTCGTCCACCTGCACGTCGATGCCGCGCCGGTGCGCTTCCTCGACGATGATCCGCGCGTAAGGGTTGAAGTTGGCTTCCGGCCCGGGCCCGAGGAACAGCGTCTGATTGATGCCGTTCTTGCGTTTGATGGCGAAGGTCGAGAGGTTGCGAAAGCCGAGTTTGGCATAGAGATTCTTGGCCTGACGGTTGTCATGCAACACCGACAAATCCAGATAACTCAGGCCGCGGCTCATGAAGTGTTCGATCAAATGCCGCACCAGCACTTCACCGACACCGGGCCGCGAGCACTGTGGATCCACCGCCAGGCACCACAGGCTGCTGCCGTGTTCCGGATCGTTGAAGGCTTTCTGGTGATTGAGGCCCATGACGCTGCCGATCACCGCGCCGCTGTCTTCATCTTCGGCCAGCCAATAAACCGGGCCGCCCTGATGATGCGGAGTCAGGCGCGTGGCATCGATCGGCAACATGCCGCGTGCCTGATACAGCAGATTGATTGCCTGCCAGTCCGCTTCGCTCTGCGCGCGGCGAATGCGGAAGCCGCGAAACACGCGGGTGGCCTGGCGGTAATCGCTGAACCACAGGCGCAGGGTATCGGACGGGTCGAGAAACAGTTGCGTCGGTTCGAGCCCGAGAATCTGTTGCGGTGCGGCAACGTACAGAGCGATATCGCGTTCGCCGGGCTGCTCGTTGAGCAGTTCCTGGGCCAGTGTCGCCGGATCAGGAAAGGTGTGACCGATCAGCAGCCGGCCCCAGCCGCAATGCACGGCAATGGGGTCGGCGCCCAGTGTGCTGCCGTCTTCGGCCAGACGCGCCTGCAAGCGTTCATACGACGGTGTCTGGCCGCGCAACAGGCGTTGATTGATAGCCGTGGCGTGAGGTTTCATCAATCAGATTCCTTGTTCACTGAGCCACAGGTTCAGGGCCGCCAGTTGCCACAGTTTCGAACCGCGCAAAGGCGTCAGTTGGCCTTGCGGATCCGTCAGCAGTTTGTCGAGCATGGCCGAGTTGAACAGGCCGCGATCCTGGCTCGGATCCAGCAGCAGTTCACGCACCCAGTTCAGGGTGTCGCCTTGCAAATGCTTGAGGCCCGGCACCGGGAAGTAACCTTTCTTGCGGTCGATCACTTCGCTTGGAATCACCAGCCGTGCAGCTTCTTTGAGCACCTGTTTGCCGCCATCGGGCAGCTTGAACTGGCCGGGAATCCGCGCTGACAGTTCAACCAGTCGATAGTCGAGAAACGGCGTGCGCGCCTCCAGACCCCAAGCCATGGTCATGTTGTCGACGCGTTTGACCGGGTCGTCCACCAGCATCACCGTGCTGTCCAGACGCAGCGCTTTATCCACCGCGGCCTCGGCGCCGGGTTGGGCGAAATGCTCTTTCACGAAGTCGCCAGCGGCGTCATTCGCGGTCAGCCATTTCGGTTGCACGGTGGCGGCGTAGTCGTCGTAGCTGCGGTCAAAAAACGCCGCGCGATAGGCTGCATACGGATCCGCTGCGCCGTCGACTTGCGGATACCAGTGATAACCGGCGAACAGCTCATCCGCGCCCTGGCCGCTCTGCACCACTTTGCAATGCTTGGCCACTTCGCGCGACAGCAGATAGAAGGCGATGCAGTCGTGGCTGACCATCGGCTCGCTCATCGCGCGGAACGCCGCGGGCAGTTGCTCGATGATCTCTTTTTCGTCGATGCGCAATTGATGGTGCTGCGTGCCGTAGTGTCTGGCGATCAGATCGGAATACTGGAATTCGTCACCGCGCTCGCCGCCGGCATCCTGGAAGCCGATGGAAAAGGTCGACAGGTTTTCCACACCGACTTCACGCAACAGGCCGACGAGCATGCTCGAATCGACACCGCCGGACAGCAGCACGCCGACATCCACTGCCGCCCGTTGACGAATCGCTACCGCTTCGCGGGTGCTGTCGAGCACGCGGTCGCGCCAGTCTTCGAGGGTCAGGTTTTTCTCGTCGTCGTGCGGGCCGTAGGGCAGGGTCCACCAGGTTTTCTGTTCGGTGCGGCCATCAGCCTCGACGCGCATCCAGGTCGCCGGTGGCAGCTTTTCGATGCCCGCGAGCAAAGTGCGTGGAGCCGGCACCACTGCATGGAAATTCAGGTAGTGATTGAGCGCCACCGGATCGAGGATCGGGTTGATGTCGCCGCCCTTGAGCAGTGCCGGCAGGGCCGAGGCAAAGCGCAAACGCTGGCCGGTGCGCGACAGGTACAAAGGCTTCACGCCGAGGCGGTCACGAGCGATGAACAGGCGCTGCGCATCGCGTTCCCAGATGGCGAAGGCGAACATGCCGTTGAGTTTTGGCAGCAGCGCTTCGCCCCAGGCGTGGTAGCCCTTGAGCAGCACTTCGGTGTCACCACCGGAATAGAAGGCATAGCCGAGCGCTTCGAGTTCGGCACGCAGTTCCGGGAAGTTGTAGATCGCGCCGTTGAAGGCCAGGGACAAGCCCAGCTGGCTGTCGATCATCGGCTGCGCCGAGCCGTCCGACAGGTCCATGATTTTCAGGCGACGATGGCCCAGGGCAATCGGCCCTTGGGCATGGAAGCCCCACGCGTCGGGGCCGCGAGGGGCCAGGTGATGGGTGATTCGCTCTACCGCTGCAAGGTCTGCAGGTTGATGATCAAAACGTAACTCGCCAGCTAATCCGCACATAAAGTCCTTACCGGTTTTTCCGTTGGGGAGGGGTGATTCAAGTCTGGCCAAAATGGCCGGTACTCAGAAACTGACCCGCTGCAGATGTGGGAGTTTTAGAACGATGAGTTATAAGAGGCGGCGACTGACCAGCGGCCAGCCGCCATTTTTCATTTGCCGCGAATCAACGTGCGCAACGCGAAACGGTTGGGATGGCACGCCTCGGCGACGCTTTTGGGCAGTGGCAGCGGCTCGTTGTCCAGCCACGCCGCGAGCAGTTCGCCCGACAGCGGCGCGGTGATCAGCCCGCGTGAACCATGGCCACTGTTGACGTACAGGCCATCGAGCCACGGGCAGGCGATGTCCGGCACTTGGCGCGCATCCTTGCTCAACGCGGCATAGGCCTCGGCGAAGGCTTCGCGGTCGGCGAGGGGGCCGACAATCGGCAGATAGTCAGGACTGGTGCAGCGGAATGCGGCGCGTCCTTCCAGGGTTTCCGGGGGCAGCCCATTGATGTGCAGACGCGCTACCAGATCGCTGGAGATCTCTTTGAGCATCGCCAGATTGCCCAGGTGTTCGGCGGTGGTCGGTGTCAGGTCATCGCTGTTGAAGTCGAAGCTGGCGCCAAGCGTGTGTTCGCCCAGACGTGCCGGGGCGACATAACCTTCGGCGCAGACCACGGTGCGCAGCGCCTGGCTCTCGGCGGTTTGCGGCAGGCGCGTGATCTGCCCGCGAATGCGCTTGAGCGGCAGCTCGGCACTTTGCGCAAAGCGTTTGATCTCCGCTGCGCCGGCCAGCACCACCACTGGCGCGCTGGCGAGCACCCGTTCGCCATCGAGGGCTTGCCACTGTCCCTCGACCTTGCGCAGTTCGAGCACTTCGTGGTGCTTGAGCAGTTCGATGTTCGCTTGCGCGGCTTGTGCCTGGCACAGCGCGGGCGGATGCACCCAGCCCCCTTCGGGATAGTACAAACCGCCATGGGCCAGACCGATGCCGGCCTGAATCTCGGCTTGCGGCTGATCGAGCCAGTGCACCAGGTCTTCCGGGAATGCCGCGGCCAGTTGCGCCTGACGCTCGGCTTCCTTGGCATTGAACGCCAGTTGCAGCACGCCGCAATCGTCCCAGTCGGTGCCGCGTTGCAGGGTTTCCAGCAGACGGCGGGTGTAGCCGAAGCCGCTGACGATCAGTTGTGACAACGCTGTGCCGTGGGCCGACAACTTCAGGTACAGCACGCCCTGTGGATTGCCTGACGCTTCCTGCGCCACCTCGGCATGCCGCTCCAGCAGACTGACCTGCCAACCGCGCGCCGCGAGGCTGGCGGCCGTGGCACAACCGGCCAGTCCGGCGCCGATTACCAGCGCCCGACGGTCAGCGGTCAGCGGAGCAGGGCGGGCGAACCACGGTTTGTCCGGCAGCGGGGGCGCGACGTCCTGCGGCCAGCCGAGAAACTCGCCGCGCAGGATCTCCCACTTGTGGCCGATGCCCGGTGTGCGTTTCATCTTGAACCCGGCGGCGTTGAGCAGACGCCGCACCCAACCGGTGCTGGTGAAGGTACTGATGGTCGAGCCGGGCGCCGCCAGTCGAGCCAGTTCGACGAACAGTTCGGCGGTCCACATGTCGGAGTTTTTCGCCGGAGCGAAACCGTCGAGAAACCACGCGTCAATCTGCGCATCGAGTTGCGGCAATTGTTCCAGCGCATCGCCGATCAGCAGCGTCAGCGTGACCCGGCCGTTGCCGAGGACGATCCGCTGAAAGCCCTGATGGATTGCCACGTAATGGGTCAGCAGTTGATCGGCCAGCGGCTTGAGTTGCGGCCACAGGGCCAGAGCCCGCTGCAGATCCGCCGGACTCAACGGGTACTTTTCGACACTGACAAAATGCAGCCGCGCACCAGCTACTGCGTGCTGCTCGAACAGTTGCCAGGCGCAGAGAAAATTCAGCCCGGTGCCAAACCCGGTTTCACCGATCACCAGTCGCCCGTGCGCCGGCAACGCGGCAAAGCGCTCGGCCAGGCGATTCTGTTCGAGGAACACGTAACGGGTTTCATCCAGCCCCGACTGGTCGGAAAAATACACATCATCGAACACCCGCGAACGCGGGCGTCCTTGGTCATCCCAGTCGAGTTGGGCGTGGGGCAGTACAGGTTTCATGGCAGGCTCGGCAACGACAAGGCGGCCATTCTAGCTGATTGGGTGGAAGGGGCTTGATCCATGGCAAGGCCTGGCTGCGCAGCCTCGAAGACAATCGATGATTTGGGCGCTGATCAGAGCAACCTGTGGCGAGGGGATTTATCCCCGATCGGCTGCGCAGCAGTCGCAATCCCGCTACCAGCGTGCATCTGGCGTTGAATGGCTTTGGGGCCGCTGCGCTGCCCATCGGGGATAAATCCCCTCACCACAGAGTTTTTCTTGAAGCCAAAAGGAGCGGAATTTCTCCGTCGTACCCATGCCCAATCCGCTAGTCTTGCTGAATCCTGGAAGGAGCCGTGCCCATGTTTGAATCCGCCGAAATCGGCCATGCCATCGACAAAGAGACTTACGATGCGGCTGTGCCTGCCTTGCGTGAAGCACTGCTGGAAGCGCAGTTCGAATTGCAGCAGCAGAAGCGTTTCCCGGTGATCATCCTGATCAACGGCATTGAGGGCGCCGGCAAGGGCGAGACCGTCAAGTTGCTCAACGAGTGGATGGACCCGCGTCTGATCGAGGTGCGCACCTTCGATCAGCAGACCGATGAAGAGCTGGCGCATCCACCGGCGTGGCGTTACTGGCGGATGCTCCCGGCCAAGGGGCGGATGGGCGTGTTCTTCGGCAACTGGTACAGCCAGATGCTTCAGGGGCGAGTCCACGGCCTGTTCAAGGATCCGCGTCTGGATCAGGCGATCAACGCCGCCGAACGTCTGGAAAAGATGCTCTGCGATGAAGGCGCGCTGATCTTCAAGTTCTGGTTTCACCTGTCCAAGAAACAGATGAAGGCCCGCCTCAAGGCGCTGGCCGACGACCCGCTGCACAGTTGGCGCATCAGCCCGCTGGACTGGCAGCAATCGCAGACCTACGACAAGTTCGTCAAATACGGCGAGCGCGTGTTGCGCCGCACCAGCCGCGACTATGCGCCCTGGCACATCATCGAAGGTCTGGACGCCAACTACCGCAGCCTCGCGGTGGGCAAGATTCTGCTGGAGGGCTTGCAGAATGCGCTCAAGCGTACTGAGGTGCATACCGAAGAGGTCAACGCCGCCCCGTTGGGCACTGCCGTCGACGAACTCAACCTGCTCGACAGCCTCGACCTGAACCAGCAGCTGGAAAAGAAAGATTACGAAGAACAACTGATTACCGAGCAGGCGCGGCTGTCCGGGTTGATGCGTGACAAGCGCATGCGTCGCCATGCGTTGGTGGCGGTGTTCGAAGGCAATGATGCGGCGGGCAAGGGCGGGGCGATCCGCCGGGTGGCGGCGGCGCTCGATCCGCGTCAGTACAGCATCGTGCCGATTGCCGCGCCGACCGAAGAGGAGCGCGCGCAGCCGTATCTGTGGCGCTTCTGGCGACATTTGCCGGCACGCGGCAAGTTCACCGTGTTTGATCGCTCCTGGTATGGCCGGGTGCTGGTGGAGCGGGTCGAAGGCTTTTGCAGCCCGGCCGACTGGTTGCGCGCCTACAGCGAGATCAATGACTTCGAAGAGCAGATCGCCGACGCCGGGGTCATCGTCGTCAAGTTCTGGCTGGCGATCGATAAGGACACGCAGATGGAACGTTTCCAGGCCCGCGAGCAGATCCCGTTCAAGCGCTTCAAGATCACCGAGGACGACTGGCGCAACCGCGACAAGTGGGACGCCTACCGCGCCGCCGTGGGCGACATGGTCGACCGCACCAGCACCGAGATTTCGCCGTGGACGCTAGTCGAGGCCAATGACAAACGCTGGGCGCGGGTCAAGGTCCTGCGCACGATCAACCGCGCGCTCGAAGAGGCGTTCGAGAAGTCCGACAAGCGCGCGAAAAAACACAAGGACTGAGCCGATGGGCACGCATACGCGGGGTGAATGATTGTCGCGGTCGGCGGTGGGGTGGACTTATCCTCGGTTGACTCTCCTGCGACAACAACAATTGAGGTATGCCATGCGTGAAGTGGTGATCGTCGACAGCGTGCGGACCGGCCTGGCCAAGTCCTTTCGCGGCAAGTTCAACCAGACCCGTCCCGATGACATGGCGGCCCATTGCGTCAATGCGCTGCTGTCGCGCAACGACATCGACCCGGCCAGCGTCGAGGACTGCATTGTCGGCGCCGGCTCCAACGAGGGCGCGCAGGGTTACAACATCGGCCGCAACGTGGCGGTGCTTTCGCAGCTGGGCACGAATGTGGCCGGCATGACCCTCAACCGTTTTTGCTCCTCGGGTTTGCAGGCGATTGCGATTGCCGCCAACCAGATTGCTTCCGGTTGCAGCGACATCATCGTCGCCGGTGGCGTCGAGTCGATCAGCCTGACCCTGAAAAGCGTCAACACCGATCACCTGATCAATCCGCTGCTCAAGCAGCAGGTGCCGGGCATCTACTACACCATGGGGCAGACCGCTGAAGTGGTGGCGCGTCGTTATGACGTGAGTCGCGAGGCGCAGGATCGCTATGCGCTGCAAAGCCAGTTGCGCACCGCCCAGGCTCAGGCGGCCGGGCTGTTCGATGACGAAATTGTGCCGATGGCGGTCAAGTACCGGGTCGAGGACAAGAACAGCGGCGAGGTGCAGATCCTCGACGGCATCGTCGATCGCGACGACTGCAACCGCCCGGACACCACCTATGACAGCCTCGCCGGACTGAAGCCGGTGTTTGCCGAAGACGGCTCGGTCACCGCCGGCAACTCGTCGCAGTTGTCTGACGGCGCGTCGATGACGCTGGTGATGAGCCTGGAAAAAGCCCTGCAACTGGGGCTCAAGCCGAAGGCGTTTTTCCGCGGCTTCACCGTGGCCGGTTGCGAGCCGGACGAAATGGGCATCGGCCCGGTGTTCTCGGTGCCGAAACTGCTCAAGGCCAAGGGCCTGCAAGTGGCCGATATCGATCTGTGGGAACTGAACGAGGCGTTTGCTTCACAGTGCCTGTATGCCCGCGACCGTCTGGAGCTCGACAACGAAAAATACAACGTCAACGGCGGCTCGATTTCCATCGGCCACCCGTTCGGCATGACCGGCTCGCGGCAGGTCGGACATCTGGTGCGTGAGTTGCAACGGCGCAATCTGCGTTACGGCATCGTGACCATGTGCGTGGGGGGCGGGATGGGGGCGACGGGGTTGTTTGAGGCTGTTCGGTAAGCCTGAAGATAATAGTCGGCATTCAAGCCGTCATCGCTGGCAAGCCAGCTCCCACAGGTTCTGCAGGTGTTGCCTGTATTTGTGAACACCCTGGAACACTGTGGGAGCTGGCTTGCCAGCGATGGGATCAACCTGATGACCGATTGGAATCCACAACCTGCATCCGCGCGATATACGCTTTTATTTCCTGCTCCGCCTTCTCCGGGGAATCGAACGGCCCTTCAAGGGTGTTCTCCCGCGTACAGAAAAACAGTTCGCCATTGACCCGGCACATCCGCTCACTGCGAAAGTGGGTGGCGGGGGCGCTGTCCTGGGCGCGCATTCCATACATGATCGGCCTCCTTGGTTGATGCGCTGAAAGGGATCCAATGAGCTTATGCCTGAAGCACTTGGTGCGCCCGGTCAGCCGATCAACGGCAAAGCGTCAATTTAATGCTGCGACCTGCACAGTTTCATTCGCGGCCTGGCCCGAACTGTCCCTGTGTTGCGCCTGCGCGCGGGCCTAGAATGACCGCTCTCGTCAGCAGGCTTTGGGGTTCGCATGCACATTTCATCCGGTCGCTGGGTTTACGGTCTGTTCCTGGCGCTGCTGACGGCGTTCTTGTGGGGCATTCTGCCAATCAAGCTCAAACAGGTGTTGCAGGTGATGGACCCGATCACCGTGACCTGGTTTCGTCTGTTGGTCTCCGGTGGTTGCCTGTTTATTTATCTGGCGTCGGTAAAGCGTCTGCCGAGCCGCAAGGTCCTCGGCCCCCGGGGCGGCTGGCTGGTGTTAATGGCGGTGCTCGGGCTGGTGGGCAACTACGTGCTGTACCTGATGGGGCTCAATCTGCTCAGCCCCGGTACCGCGCAACTGGTGGTGCAGATGGGGCCGATCATGTTGCTGATCGCCAGCCTGTTTGTGTTCAAGGAGCGCTTCAGCATCGGTCAGGGCATCGGGCTGGCGGTGCTGCTGATCGGCTTCGTGCTGTTTTTCAATCAGCGGCTGGCCGAGTTGCTGACGTCGTTGTCGGACTACACCGCCGGCGTGTTGCTGGTGCTGTTGGCCTCGACGGTCTGGACCTTCTACGCGCTGGGTCAGAAGCAATTGCTCACGGTGTGGAATTCGCTGCAGGTGATGATGGTGATTTACCTGTTCTGCGCTTTGTTGCTGACGCCGTGGGTGCATCCGCTCAAAGCGCTGGAATTGAGCCCGTTGCAGGGCTGGCTGCTGCTGGCTTGCTGCATGAACACGCTGATTGCCTACGGTGCCTTTGCCGAGGCGCTGGCGCATTGGGAGGCCTCGCGGGTCAGTGCGACGCTGGCGATCACGCCATTGGTGACCTTTGGCGCGGTGGCGATTGCCGCCGCGGTGTGGCCGGACTATGTGCATGCCGAGCAGATCAACGGTCTGGGCTATGGCGGGGCGGTGCTGGTGGTGTTGGGGTCGGCGCTGGTGGCGCTGGGGCCGTCGTTGATTGCCGGGCTGAAAGCGCGGCGCATGCGGGTGGCCTGAAAAGCAAAAGATCGCAGCCTGCGGCAGCTCCTACAGTTGGAATGCGTTCCCCTGTAGGAGCTGTCGCAGGCTGCGATCTTTTTGCTGTTAGCCCTTGGCGCCAGCCTCGATCATGTTCTCCGGCCGCACCCAGGCATCGAACTCCTCATCGGTCAGATAGCCCAGCTGCAGTGCCGCCTCACGCAAGGTCAGGCCTTCGCCGTAAGCCTTCTTGGCGATTTCTGCCGACTTGTCGTAGCCGATGTGCGGGTTCAACGCGGTCACCAGCATCAGGCCACGTTCCAGGTGCTGCGCCATGACCTGCGCATCCGGCTCGAGCCCGGCGATGCAGTGCTGCTGGAAGTTGCTGCAGCCGTCGGCGAGCAGGCGAATCGATTGCAGCACGTTGTGAATGATCACCGGTTTGTACACGTTCAGTTGCAGGTGCCCCTGACTGGCGGCGATGCCGATGGTGACATCGTTGCCCAATACCTGGCAGGCGAGCATCGACAGCGCTTCGCACTGGGTCGGGTTGACCTTGCCGGGCATGATCGAGCTGCCCGGTTCGTTGGCCGGCAATTTCACTTCGGCCAATCCGGCGCGGGGGCCGGAGCCGAGCAGGCGCAAGTCGTTGGCGATTTTCATCAGCGCCACGGCGAGGGTCTTCAGAGCACCGGACAGACTGGTCAGCGGCTCATGCCCGGCCAGCGCGGCAAATTTGTTCGGCGCGGTGACGAACGGCAGGCCGGACAGTGCGGCAAGCTCGGCGGCAATCGCTTCGCCAAAACCGTGCGGCGAATTCAGGCCGGTGCCGACGGCAGTGCCACCCTGCGCCAGTTCGCACACCGCCGGCAGTGCCGCACGGATCGCTCGCTCGGCGTAATCCAGTTGCGCTATGAACCCGGACAACTCCTGACCGAAGGTGATCGGCGTCGCGTCCATCATGTGCGTACGGCCGGTCTTCACCAGTTTCATGTGGCGCGCCGCCAGTTCGGCCAGACCGCCGGACAGCTCCGCAATCGCGGGCAGCAATTGCTCCTGCACGGCTTTGGCCGTGGCGATGCTCATGGCGGTGGGGAAGCAATCGTTGGAGCTTTGCGAGCGGTTGACGTGATCGTTGGGGTGCACCGGCGTCTTGCCGCCGCGCGGGTTGCCGGCCAGTTCGTTGGCCCGGCCGGCGATCACTTCGTTGACGTTCATGTTGCTCTGGGTGCCGCTGCCGGTCTGCCAGACCACCAGCGGAAACTGGTCGTCGTGCTGGCCGTCGAGGACTTCGTCGGCGGCCTGTTCGATCAGGCGGGCGATGTCGGCGGGCAGGTCGCCGTTGCGGTCGTTGACCCGGGCGGCGGCTTTCTTGATCAGGGCCAGCGCGTGCAATACCGGCAGCGGCATGCGTTCCTGACCAATGGCGAAGTTGATCAGCGAGCGTTGCGTCTGAGCACCCCAGTAGGCGTCGTCCGGGACTTCGATCTGGCCCAGGCTGTCGGTTTCGATACGGCTCATCGTGCACACTCCTGTTGGTCTGTTTGCGCAGTTTAGGCCCGGTCAGGCCCAGGTGGTTCCCTCGAACCGATTGTTGACCGGCAAAACCCCGCCAATCAAGCACGGCAAGGCCCGGGGGTTGAGCCACGAGGTTTTTTAGGCGCAGAATGGTCGCCCTTGGGGTTTGACCTCGCCTAGCTGAAAAGGAAACTCGATGACTCGTCTTCGTGCCATCTGCACCGCGGTTGCACTGGTTTGCGCCAGCGGCCAGGTGCTTGCCGATACCGCCAGCCACAACGCCAGTGCTGAAGCTTTCCTGACCCTGGCGCACGCTGACAAGCTGGGCACTCCGGTGTACATGCAAGTGCAGCAAATGTTCGCTCAGCGTTTTGAACAGACCAAAGCCCCGGAATCCAAGAAAGCCGTACTGGAAACCTACCAGGCCAAGGCCAACGCCGCGCTGGACCAGGCCATCGGCTGGAACAAGCTCAAGCCTGACATGGTCAAGCTCTACACCAGCAATTTCAGCGAATCGGAGCTGAAAGACCTGGTTGCGTTCTATCAGTCGCCACTGGGCAAGAAAGTCCTGGAAAAAATGCCGCAGCTGACCCAGCAATCGGCCCAGATGACTCAGGCCAAACTGGAAAGCGCCGTGCCAGTCGTCAACAAGCTGCTCGACGACATGACCAACGAGCTGGCACCGAAAGGCGCTGCGCCGGCCAAGAAGAAGTAAGCGGAGTTCGTGATGAGCATGCAACAACGCATCGAATCGACGCTGGCTCTGCTTCAGCCTGAACATTTGCAGGTGCTGGACGAAAGCCACATGCACAGTCGCGGGTTGCAGACCCACTTCAAGGCGGTGGTGGTCAGCGCGCAGTTCGAAGGCCTGAACCGGGTCAAACGCCACCAGAAAGTCTACGGCACGCTCGGCGAGCTGATGGGCGAGTTCCATGCGTTGGCGCTGCACACCTACACCCCGCAGGAATGGGCAGAAGTCGGCGCCGCTCCGGCGTCGCCGACCTGTGCCGGCGGTAGCAAACATTAAGATCAAAAGATCGCAGCCTGCGGCAGCTCCTACACTGGATTGAGTTCCCTGTAGGAGCTGCCGCAGGCAGCGATCTTTTTTGCTAGAATCCGCAACGCGCCGCTCAGCCGGCGCGTTTTTTTTGAATCCGGTTCACCCTTTGCGAGGGTAGCCACCTGGAGAAATACCCATGACACAACCGATTGTCGTGGCGGCACTGTATAAGTTCGTCACCCTCGAAGATTACGTTGACCTGCGCGAGCCACTGCTCAAGGCGATGGTCGACAACGGCATCAAAGGCACGCTGCTGATCGCCGAAGAAGGCATCAACGGCACCGTGTCCGGCAGCCGCGAAGGCATCGATGGCCTGCTCGCGTGGCTGAAGAACGACCCGCGCATGATCGACATTGACCACAAAGAGTCGTACTGCGAAGAGCAGCCGTTCTACCGCACCAAGGTCAAGCTGAAGAAAGAGATCGTTACCCTCGGCGTCGAAGGCGTGGACCCGAACAAGAAGGTCGGCACTTACGTCGAGCCGCAGGACTGGAACGCGCTGATCAGCGACCCGCAAGTGCTGCTGATCGACACCCGCAACGACTACGAAGTGGCAATCGGCACCTTCGAAGGCGCCATCGATCCGAAAACCACCAGTTTTCGTGAATTCCCCGACTACATCAAAGAGCACTTCGACCCGGCCGTGCACAAGAAAGTCGCGATGTTCTGCACCGGCGGCATTCGCTGCGAAAAAGCCTCCAGCTACATGTTGGGCGAGGGTTTCGAAGAGGTTTACCACCTCAAGGGCGGTATCCTGAAGTACCTCGAAGAAGTGCCGCAGGAAGAAACCAAGTGGCAGGGCGACTGCTTCGTCTTCGACAACCGCGTGACCGTGCGTCACGACCTCAGCGAAGGCGACTACGATCAATGCCATGCCTGCCGCACACCGGTCAGTGTTGAAGATCGTGCCTCCGAACATTACGTGGCCGGTATCAGCTGCCCGCATTGCTGGGACAAGCTGAGCGAGAAAACCCGCCGCAGCGCCATCGATCGGCAGAAGCAGATCGAACTGGCCAAGGCGCGCAACATGCCGCACCCGATCGGCTACAACTATAAACAAGCATCCACCGAGGCCTGATCATGACTGCGCGCCTGCTCTATGTGATGGATCCGATGTGTTCCTGGTGCTGGGGGTTCGCTCCGGTCGCCAAGGCATTGGTCGAGCAGGCGCAGGCAGCGGGAGTGGAGCTGCATCTGGTGGTCGGCGGCTTGCGCACCGGTAGCGGTGCGGCGCTGGAGCCGACCACGCGGCGCTACATCCTTGAGCATTGGCAGGCGGTCACCGAGGCCACCGGGCAGCCGTTCAAGTTCGACGGCGCCTTGCCCGACGGTTTTGTCTACGACACCGAGCCGGCCTGCCGCGCGATCGTTACCGCGCGCAGCCTGGCACCGGATTGCGCTTGGACGCTGGTCGGCCTGATCCAGCAGGCGTTTTACGCTGAAGGTCGCGATGTCACCCAGGCCAGTGTGCTGGTGGAGCTGGCTGAAAAGGCTGGCGTGCCGCGCATCGAATTTGCTGCCTTGTTTGATCATGCCGACCAACACAAAGCGACTCAGGCGGATTTCACTTGGGTGCAGGATCTGGGCATTGCCGGATTCCCGACCCTGCTCGCCGAGCGCAATGGCCAACTGGCCTTGCTGACCAACGGCTATCAACCGCTCAGTGAGCTGTCGCCATTGCTCGGCCGCTGGCTGGAGCGCGCAGCCTGTGCCTGACCGGGCCGATGACACGCCAGCCGTAAAGCGTGTCGACCGGCTGAGCTGGGCAGAAGTCCGGCGCCTGGCACTGCATCACAAAAAATCCCTGTGGATCGCCAACGGCGTGGCCGTGCTGGCGACTTTGTGCAGCGTGCCGATTCCGTTGCTGTTGCCGTTGCTGGTGGACGAAGTCCTGCTCGGCCATGGCGATGCCGCGCTGAAAGTCATGAACCATGTGTTGCCGTCGATGTGGCAGCAGGCGGCGGGTTATATCGGCCTGATGCTGCTGGTCACCCTGACGCTGCGTTGCAGCGCCCTGTGTTTTGGCGTGTTGCAGGCGCGGCTGTTTGCCCGGCTGGCGAAAGACATCGTCTACCGTATTCGCGTGCGCCTGATCGAGCGCCTGAAAAGGATTTCCCTCGGCGAATATGAAAGCCTCGGCAGCGGCACCGTGACCACGCATCTGGTCACCGATCTGGACACTCTCGACAAATTCGTCGGCGAAACCCTCAGCCGGTTTCTGGTGGCGATGCTGACCCTGGTTGGCACCGCCAGCATTCTGATGTGGATGCACTGGAAACTGGCGCTGCTGATCCTGCTGTTCAACCCGTTGGTGATCTACGCCACGGTGCAACTGGGCAAGCGGGTCAAGCACCTGAAGAAACTGGAGAACGACAGCACCTCGCGTTTCACTCAGGCCTTGAGCGAAACCCTTGATGCGATCCAGGAGGTGCGCGCCGGCAACCGTCAGGGCTTCTTCCTCGGGCGACTCGGCTTGCGCGCGCAGGAAGTGCGTAACTATGCGGTCAATTCGCAGTGGAAGACCGATGCGTCGAACCGCGCCAGTGGTCTGCTGTTCCAGTTCGGCATCGACATCTTCCGCGCGGCAGCGATGCTCACGGTGCTGTTCTCCGACCTGTCGATCGGGCAGATGCTCGCGGTGTTCAGTTACCTGTGGTTCATGATCGGCCCGGTCGAGCAACTGCTCAATCTGCAATACGCCTACTACGCAGCGGGCGGCGCGCTGGCGCGGATCAACGAACTGCTGGCGCGGGCTGACGAGCCGCAGTACCCGGGTGGCGTCGACCCGTTCAAGGGCCGTGAAACCGTGGGCATCGAGGTGCAGGGGCTGAGCTTCGGTTACGGCGATGAACTGGTGGTGGATCAGATGAACCTGTCCATTGCTCCCGGTGAAAAAGTCGCGATTGTCGGTGCCAGTGGCGGCGGCAAGAGCACGCTGGTGCAGTTGCTGCTCGGGTTGTACACGCCGTTGTCCGGCACCATTCGTTTCGGCGGTTCGACCCAGCAGGAAATCGGCCTGGAACTGATTCGCGAAAACGTCGCGGTGGTGCTGCAGCATCCGGCGCTGTTCAACGACACCGTGCGCGCCAATCTGACCATGGGCCGCACCCGCAGCGACGAAGCCTGCTGGCAGGCACTGGAAATCGCCCAGCTGGAGGCGACCATCCGCGCCTTGCCGGATGGCCTGGACAGTATCGTTGGACGTTCCGGCGTACGCCTGTCCGGCGGTCAGCGCCAGCGTCTGGCAATTGCGCGGATGATCCTCGCCGAGCCGAAAGTGGTGATCCTCGACGAAGCCACCTCGGCCCTCGATGCCGCTACCGAATACAACCTGCATCAGGCCATGGCGCGCTTCCTCAGCGGCCGCACCACGCTGATCATTGCCCATCGCCTGTCGGCGGTGAAGCAGGCCGATCGCGTGCTGGTGTTCGATGGCGGGCAAGTGGCCGAGGATGGCGACCACCAGCAACTGATCGCCGATGGCGGCCTCTACGCCAAGCTCTACGGCCACTTGCAGCGTCTGTAATCAGCCCCACAGCACCTGCAACGCTGTCTCGCCGCCATCATGGCCGAACTGCTTCATCACCACCGAACAGGATTCGCACGGGCGCATGGTTGTCGCGATGTCGACCGAGCGGATCTCCTTCGGATCGGGGTATTTCTCGCGCAGCACGCTGATCAGTTTGCTTTCGCTGTCCAGCGAGGTCGGCCGGCTGGTCTGCGTTGGCTGATAGGTTTTCAGATCCTTGATGGTCAGCGGCACGGCCAGTAATTGCCCTTGCTCGGTCACCTCCAGCGAGGTGCGCGGGAAGGCCGGGTTGTAGTCGATATTGATGTAAGTGGTGTTGCCGATCCGTACATGATTGGCGCCCATGTGGCGAAACAGCGGCAGGCGCTGGGTGCTGCCCTGAGCGCCGGAGACACTGACGTAGACTTCCCGTTTACCGCTGGCCGTGGTGACTTCGGCGTAGGCGATGTTGCGGGCGTTGAGTGGCCGTTCACGCACGGGCAACAGGTTGTGCAGTTTCTGCATGGCACTGTCGATACGCAGTGCCGCGTTGTTGGCCGGGTTGATCGTCGGTGACAGGAACAACGTGTCGAAAATCTCTGCGGTTTTCTGCCGCAAGGCTTCCGGCGCTTCCTTGCTGCGCGCCCACGTGACGGCGCCTTCGGGCAGGCGGGTGACGATCATCCGGGTCGAGTGATCAAACATCAGCGCCTCGCCCGGACTGGTGTCGACTTTCAGCCATTTCAGATGGTTGGCCGGACTGGCCGTGGTGCCGATGGGAATCGCGATCTGCTCCATGGCCTGCATCGCGCGCTGCACCGATTCGAGGCCATGGATGCGCACGATGTTATTGGCGTGCAGCGAGCCGGTGTAGACGGTCAGCAGTTCCGCACCGAGGCTGCCGTCGACCAGTTCGGCGGGGGCCAGGCGTTTGAATGTCAGCTGCCCGACCGGGACTTCGCCGTTGGCGAAAGTGGCGAGGTAGTACTCATGGTTGTTGACCCGGAAAAATACATGGGTGGCCGAGTCGTCGATGGCCGGCAGCAGCACTGCGCCGACCTGATGTGAATCATTGATCCCGTCGTAGGTACCGCCGGTTTTTATCCGGGCATAAATACCTTTGCGAAACTGCAGCGTGGCTTGAATCTGCTGTCTTGGCATCAGCTTGCCCTGATTGAAGCCCAGGCGATGCAGGTCGCCGGTGAACAATCGCGGGCGGTTATCGATGATTTGATAAAGCCTGGCATCTACCGCCAGGAACGTTCCTTTTTGCCGGGGCAGGGCGGCGGGCTCCGAAATCCGCTCGCCAAACCACGGCGCGTAACCCTTTTCCCTGTCGATCGTGCCGAGGGCGGGGATCGGGGCGGGTTCTGCGGTGATGTAGCTGACGCGGCAGTCGCTCGCGCCCGGTGCACGACGGACCCGGCATGGCAGCAGTGTCCAGTGCTGACTGTCATCGAGCAGATCGACCCGGCGCAGTTCATCGCCGTCGAGTCGATAGGGCACATCATCGATCAATACCGTGGTGCGTCCGCCAGCCTCGGGCATGAGTTCGATGCGCGTATCGGGCGCCAGCTCGATATCGACTTGATTATCGGTTTTTTTCACGACGCTGTAATGCGAACGCCCCAGCGAAAAATCGTTTTCGTGTGCGAGTAACTGAGGCCCGTAAGGGCGGTCGGACAGCGGATCGAGCAGGTGATACCGGGAACCGCCGACGTTGCGTACCGGTACGTCGTCAATGCCCCTGACCACCGCCAATTGATCGGCAGGGTTCAGCGCTTTCCACCGACCGGCATCCAGCGCCTGGGGCAGGCTGCGTATCACGTCATAGTCAGCGCTTCTGCCGGCCAGTCTCTTCAGACGCGCCACGGCGCGGTGTTCCAGATGCGCCACGGCCCGCACGGCGCCGATCACGCCTCGGCCTCCGAGCTTGAGCAAGGCAGGCACAGCGTCCAGCGGATTGAGGTTTCTCAAGCTCGAAACCAGCAGGTTCTTCGACAATTGCGCCATGCGTGGCAGTGCGACGCGAATCGCCATTCTTCCTGCCACGGCTGCAAGACGGATGCTGCCGGCGACAAATTTGCCCAAGGGAATCGCGAACGAGACGATATCGAGGAACAGGCCGAGTACGCCCAGTGCGCGTTTCTCCGGACTGTCCGATTGCAGGTCTTCGAGACTGCCCCAGAACGGAATAAAGCCCTTGAGGGCATGAATCCAGTGCGTTTTGCTGGTGTCTTGTTCGAAGCGGGTTTTTCCCCAGGCGTCGCTGCGCAGCGCCTGCTCGTCGACATAGAACAGCTGCGTCGCGATGAATGAAGCGATTTGCGCAGTGCGTGGCGAAGTAAAGCTCAGGTTCGGCGAACTGTCGTGATGGGCCGCCGGGATCATCGAAACCGGGAGCGGCTTGCCCAGTGGTTCGAGGATGGCGATGCACCTGGCGTCGGGGGCGGGGGACGAACCGTTCCAGTGTGCTTGTCGATCAAATGGCAGGCGGCGGGCGATGAGGCGAGTGATGCGCTGGGCCTTGGTGCGTCCACGTTTAGGGGCAAGTGGTGGCATTAACAGACCGCCAATATGGGTACCGTCCAGATCTGCACGGTGGCGAATGATGCCGGCGCGCGGCAGGCATTCGTAGAAGCGGGACGGGCCCTGATACGTCACCTGCAGGACGAAACCCATGCGTGCCCGACGTGGCAGGATATTTTCCGCTGTTTCCAGGTGTGCCTCGATGTGCCGCGTCTGATCCCTGAGGCTGTGAATCCTCACTTCGCCGTGCTCCAGTGCCCGCCGTTCAGCCCACGGTAGCGTGACCAATAATGACTTGATCAAATATTCATAGGCTTCGCGGGTCTTGCTCAGATAGTCGTCGAACTGCCGGTCAAACTCTGTCTTGATCTCGGGCAGGGTGCAATTGCTCGGGAAGCGTGAAAGGCGTCGGCCCCGATATTCGGTGTCGACAAAACCACTTTGCAGCCTGCCTTGCGGATTCAGGCTGATCCATTCGCTGGCGTTGCGGCCATCGCTGCTGACGTACCAGCGCGTGTCGTTGTTCAGCCCGCCAGAGGCATAGACCTCCAGCAGCGGCCAGGTATGCAATGCCACATCTTCGGTATCGATAATGTTGCGTCGGGTACGGTTGCGCGCTGAGTGATGGTAGCGTTTGAGGCGAATCGTCGTGTGATCGTACAGATCGTTGGCCAGTGCCTTGTCCAGTTCTTGTTGTGCCAGAGTGAGTCTGCGTGGCGGCTCGGTGTCCAGTTGCAGGATCGCCGCGTTCAGTTGTTTCTCGTGGTCTTCCAGAGCGTGCAGCGGCGCCTGACCGTCGGAGGCTTCGCTCGCGACAGCCAACGCTCCGGTGGCTGCGGTCCAGGTACGTGCGGCAGCCGCTCGGGTCATGGCGATCAGGGATTGCAGGTCGCTGCTGGCGTTTTGACTTTTGTGCAGCGGCAGATCCACCAGTTGCTGGAAGCTCAAATACTCCAGCAACCCTGGATCAAGGGCATGAGCGAGGTGCACGCCATGCACGAAATTGACCCAGACCACCGAGCTGGCGTAAGGCAAGTCGTCAGGGATGTCGCGCACTTGAAATTCCGGTCCGAATTGCGCCAGGCAGACCCATCCCAGCAGGTGTTTTTCGATCGTCGTCGAGGTTCGGTCAGAATCCTCCAGATGCTGTAGAAAGTCCCGGCGAATGGTGGCGTAGCCGGCTCCGTAGTGAGCGCGTTGTTCGAGCGCAAAACCGGCCACTTCGGTCGAGCTGTGGTTGCCGGGCAGTTCGTACCACAGGCATAACGCTTCGAGCAGTAAACGCAGGCCGATATCGGGGACGGTCAGTTCATCGGGACGGGCACCGTACCATTGCAGCTTTTGCAGCAAGCGCAAGCCCAGGTCATGGGCCTGCGGGGTGTCGAGCAAGCGCTCCAGGCAGGTGGCGGGCTGCTGCTCCAGTTGCTGGAGGGTAAAAGGAGGCGTGACTTCGCTGGCCAGACTGTCGATGGCCGACAGGGATTTACCGATGAGCCAGGCGCCAATCACATCGTGAGCCGCGGCTTTGTCCTCGTCGCTCATCATTACCGTAAGCGTCGAGAGAGGTCGCAGACTCAGCCGGTGGCTGGCGCACTGTTCTTCGACTTTGCCGATCAGCCGGGTCAGTGCTGCGGCGTCCGGTGCATCCGCAAATGTGAACCCGGACTCACGCAGCAGTTGTGACAGCGGTAGCAGCCTGTCGGAACGCAGGTGTGCGCCTATACTCAGCAACGCTTGCTGAAACGCTTGAACGCTGCTGGAGGCGCGGCTGACGCTGTCGATGACATACCGGTCGACGCTGCCATCGCGACGGTTGAAGGAGAAGCTGCATTGATCAGCCGTGGCGTCGACTTGCAGCAGTGATTCTCTGGATGTCTGCAGGTACGCGGTCAATTGTGGTTCGCCGCTGTTTTCGAACAGCGTCTGCAGCATGTTTTGCGCCTGGTCTTGCGCTGCGCCCAGGCGTGAATGGGCCTGGGGCGCCAGGTAGTAGGACTCCAGTGGAGTCGAAGCGTCGAGGACCGCGCGCAGGGCAGTGATCATTGCGCGGTATTCGCTCTGTTGGGCAGTATGGCGTTGCAGCGCGGTTGAAAGTGACTGCATGGAAGATGGCTCTGGATGATTGAAAGCCGTCAGTGTCGAAGCATTGCGCACCTTGGGTGCGGTACATATGTATGGTCGGTTGCACGCTTCCTGGCTTGCCGGAAGGGGTAACGCCCCCTAGTCTGGCTTTAGCGGTCTCCCCTTGATGATGGCAGTACGTACGCAAAGGACCTCATGAAGCAAAAAAGGACACTCGGAACGCCACGGTTGTTGGGCATCGTCTGGCCATTTATTGCCGTCGTGTTATTTCAGGCGTTATTGGGGGGCGTGAGTCTCTACGTCCTGTCGGCCGTGCGGGGCTACGTTGCCGGTGAAAGTCTCTGGTCCAAGGGCCAGAAGGACGCCATCTATTATTTGAACCTGTATGCCGACAGCCGCGACGAGGCGATCTTCCTCAAGTACAAGGACGCGATTGCGGTGCCTCAGGGCGGTCACCAGTTGCGTCTGGCGCTGGATCGTCAACCACCGGATCTGCAGGCGGCGCGGGAGGGGATTCTCAAGGGTGGCAACCATCCCGATGACGTTTCGAGCCTGATCTGGCTGTACCTCAATTTCCGTCATTTCAGTTATCTGGAAACAGCGATCGACCGCTGGACCATCGGCGATGCCTATCTGGTGCAACTGGACAATGTCGCGCGCGAGATGCATCAGGGCATCAGCGAGAATGTCGCGACGCCGGCTGACATCCAGCACTGGAAAGCGCAGATCTTTGCCATCAACGACGGTGTAACGCCGGCGGCCAAGGCTTTCAGCGATGCCTTGGGCGAGGGCTCGCGGATGATCCTGCGCCTGCTGCTGTTCACCAACCTGGCCACGGCGCTGGGGTTGATCATGCTGGCACTGTTGCGCACCCACAAACTGCTCAAGCAGCGCCATGCCTTTGCCCAGGCGCTGCAGCTGGAGAAGGACCGGGCGCACATCACCCTGCAATCGATTGGCGACGGGGTCATCACCACCGACGTCAACGGTGCGATCGATTACATGAATCCTGCGGCAGAAGCCATGACGCACTGGAAGTCCGAGCATGCGGCGGGGCTGCCTCTGGCCGCGCTGTTCAATCTGCTGGACGACAACGCGCAGGCAGAAGGGCTGACGCTGATCGAACATATCCTGAGCGGGCAACTGGTCGGCGGCAGCGAACATTCCAAACTGATTCAGCGCCTGGACGGCAGCACGGTTTCCGTGACGCTGGTGGGCGCACCGATCCGCAATGCCGAGAAAGTCAGTGGCACGGTGTTGGTGCTGCATGACATGACTCAGGAGCGGCAATACATCGCCAACCTGTCGTGGCAGGCGACCCACGATGCCTTGACCGGTCTGGCCAACCGCCGCGAATTCGAATATCGCCTGGAGCAAGCCCTGCACAACCTGACGCGCCAGCCCGGTCGGCATGCGCTGATGTTCCTTGATCTGGACCAGTTCAAACTGGTCAACGACACCTGCGGCCATGCCGCAGGCGATGAGTTGCTGCGGCACATCTGCGCGCTGTTGCAATCGGGCTTGCGCGAGAGCGACACCCTGGCACGGCTGGGCGGCGACGAGTTCGGCATCCTGCTGGAGAACTGCGCCCCGGACGCTGCCGAGAAAATTGCCGAGAGCTTGCGTCAGACTGTGCAGAACCTGCACTTCGTGTGGAAGGGCCGACCGTTTCTGACCACGGTGAGTATCGGTCTGGTGCACATCGCCCAGACCCCGACCACTCTGGAAGCCTCATTGCGCGCGGCTGACATGGCTTGCTACATGGCCAAGGAAAAGGGCCGTAACCGGGTGCAGGTTTATCACGCAGACGACTCCGAACTGTCTCTGCGCTTCGGCGAAATGGCCTGGGTGCAGCGCCTGCACATGGCTCTGGAAGAAGACCGCTTTTGCCTTTACGCCCAGGAAATCGCGCCTCTGGGCCCCGCAGCTGATGGCGGCGGGCACATCGAAATACTCTTGCGTCTGCACGACGAGGCCGGACGAATGATCCTGCCGGACAGTTTCATTCCGGCGGCCGAACGTTATGGTCTGATGAGTCAACTGGACCGCTGGGTTGTAGAAAATGTTTTTAAAGTCATTGCCCAATGTATTGCCGAACAACATGAAGAACCTTTGGCAATGTGTGCGATTAATCTTTCAGGCATTACTATCGGAGATGACGCGTTTTTGCACTTTCTGCGTGAACAGTTTGTTAACTACGCCATACCTCCTGAAATGATTTGTTTTGAAATTACCGAAACCAGTGCAATTGCCAATCTCGGGAGTGCAATTAGATTTATTAATGAACTCAAAGGCTTAGGTTGTTACTTCTCGCTTGATGATTTTTGTGCCGGAATGTCTTCATTCGCTTATCTGAAACATTTGCCTGTAGACTTCCTGAAGATCGACGGAAGTTTCGTAAAGGATATGCTGGACGACCCGATTAACCGCGCAATGGTCGAAGTGATCAATCACATCGGGCATGTCATGGGTAAGCAGACAATTGCCGAGTTTGTAGAAACAACCCAGATCGAGCAGGCATTGCTTGAAATCGGGGTGGATTACGCTCAGGGTTACGTCATCGAACGCCCGCAGTTGTTTACCTGCGACAGTTTGCAAAGTCGGCCCGCCAGACCGCAGCCGTTGTTATTCAAGGCGCCTGGCACGTTCCGTTGAAATCTCTTGCCGATCCTTACAATCACAAATCAAAAGGAGCCGAACAGTGATCGACACATTCAACCGAACCGGACCACTCATGGAAGCTGCAAGTTATCCCGCCTGGGCGCAACAGCTCATCAAGGATTGCAGCGAGAGCAAGCGCCGGGTTGTCGAACATGAACTGTACCAGCGCATGCGCGATAACAAGCTCAGCGCCAGGACCATGCGCCAGTACCTGATCGGGGGCTGGCCGGTCGTTGAACAGTTTGCGTTGTATATGGCGCAGAACCTGACCAAGACCAGGTTTGCCCGCCATCCTGGGGAGGACATGGCGCGCCGCTGGCTGATGCGGAACATCCGTGTTGAACTCAATCATGCCGATTACTGGCTGAACTGGAGCCGCGCGCACGGCGTCAGCCTTGAGGATCTTCAGGCTCAGCAAGTGCCGCCGGAACTGCATGCGCTGAGTCACTGGTGCTGGCATACGAGTTCGGCGGATTCGCTGATCGTCGCCATCGCCGCCACCAACTACGCCATCGAGGGCGCGACCGGGGAGTGGTCGGCGCTGGTGTGTTCCACTGGCGTGTACGCTGCGGCGTTCCCGGAAGAAGACCGCAAGCGCGCGATGAAATGGCTGAAGATGCATGCCCAATACGACGACGCCCATCCATGGGAAGCGCTGGAAATCATCTGCACGCTGGCGGGGATGAACCCGAGCCAGGCATTGCAGACCGAGCTGCGCCAGGCCGTGTGCAAGAGCTACGACTACATGTACCTGTTCCTTGAGCGCTGCATGCAGCTGGAGACCACGGAGCGCGCGATCCACGGTCGTGAACGTCTGGCGTTGGCAGAGAGCTGATTCAAGGTCTGAGGTGTAGCAAAAATGTGGGAGCGAGCCTGCTCGCGAAGACGGCGCTTCAGTCAGCACGGTTTTGACTGATTCACCGCTTTCGCGAGCAGGCTCACTCCCACACTGCTGTGTGCTGTCTGAGAATATTCAGCCCGCCATCGCCAACCGATTACGCCCTTCGCGCTTGGCTACATACAGCGCACTGTCCGCCCGGCGCAGCAGACTGTCGGCCGATTCCCCCGGCAGAAGAGTCGAACAGCCAAGGCTCACGGTCAGGTCGATCAACTGGCCGTCGACGAAGTATTCCTCAGCCTGCGCGGCATGGCGCAAACGCTCGCCAACCATTTGCGCCGCTTCCCGGCCGGTGTTCGACAGCAGGATCAGAAACTCTTCCCCGCCATAGCGAAACACCATGTCGACGTTGCGCAACTGGCTCTTGATCGAGGCTGCCACCGCTTTGAGCACGTCATCGCCGGCGCTGTGGCCGTGGCTGTCGTTGACCCGTTTGAAGTGGTCGATGTCGAGCATCAGAACCGATAGTGGTTGCAGGTGCCGACGTGACATGTCGATCTCGCGCTGCAGGGTCTGCTCCATGGCGATCCGGTTGCCGGTTCCGGTCAGCGGGTCGCGCAGCGCACTTTGCGTCGCAGCGCGGTAGAGTAGGGCGTTGCGCATCGGGAACAACAGCGACGACAGCAGCGATTCGAGGTTGCCCTGATCCTGCTCGCTGAAGCGCTGGTTGCGGCGAAACACCAGTTCGCCCAAGTGCTCGCCTTCGTGGCTGAGGCTATAGCTGACGGAATGGTGACCGCGCGCACCGAATTCCAGACGCAGGTCGCTGCCTGAATGCACGTAACTCAAGGCATCCAGCGGCACCAGGCGCTGAACTTCGCGAAAAAACAGACCGAGGATTCGTTGCGGCTCAAGACTGGTTTGCAGTTGCAGGCTCATTTGCTGGCGCAGTTGCGCGAGGCTGGCCGGGCGTTCCAGAAGCGGAGGCAGCTGACCAAAGCCCAGGCGTTGCAATTTGGCACTGTCAAAGTCAATTGCATTGGTCTGGGAAGGTGATTTCATATGGCGTGAGCCCCTAAGCAGTAAGTCTGTCTTACAGGCTGGGTGAGAGCGGCTATGGGCTGCGCGTCATACTGATCCATCAGTCCCGTAGGACATTTGGCGTAAGTTTAGTCTGCCGGATGACGATTAGTCAGCTATCGAAATCGCCCTTGCCCCAGTGCCTTCACACGGCGTGCTTTGAGGAGATTTAGAGCGAAAGTCGTGCCATTCGGTTCACGATAATTAAAAACGTTATTAATCAACGGGATGGCATTTTGCTTTGGGCAGGAGTGGCAGATATTTGACTGGAATGTGACGGCGAAAAGCGGCAAAGGTGTGCCGCGACGGTAATCCGCCACGGCAACAAAAGCGACGTATGGCACTTATTGCGCGTTGAATGCCTGGCCATTGATGCCCGTGCTGTCCGGGCCCATCAGGTACAGGTACACCGGCATGATCTCTTCCGGGGTCGGATTGTTCAGCGGGTTTTCCCCCGGATAGGCCTGTGCGCGCATGCTGGTACGCGTGCCGCCCGGGTTGATGCTGTTGGAACGCACGGGTGCTACGCCATCGACTTCGTCGGCCAGCGTCTGCATCAGGCCTTCGGTGGCAAACTTCGACACACCGTAGGCGCCCCAGTAGGCCCGGCCCTTGCGTCCGACGCTGCTGGAGGTGAACACCACCGAGGCATCCTGCGACAGCTTGAGCAGCGGCAGCAAGGTGCTGGTGAGCATGAATATGGCGTTGACGTTGACCTGCATGACGCGCATGAAGTTTTCGCCGGACAGTTGCTCGATCGGCGTACGCGGCCCAATGATCGAGGCGTTGTGCAGCAGGCCATCGAGATGGCCGAACTCGGTTTCGATCATCGCCGCCAGCTCATCGTATTGATGGGGCAGGGCGGTCTCGAGGTTGAACGGGATCACCGCCGGTTGTGGATGGCCGGCGGCTTCGATTTCGTCGTAGACCTGCGTCAGATTGGCTTCGGTCTTGCCCAGCAACAGCACGGTGGCGCCATGGGCGGCGTAGGTTTTGGCAGCCGCCGCGCCGATGCCACGGCCGGCACCGGTGACCAGAATGACCCGGTCCTTGAGCAATTCGGGACGGGCGGTGTAATCAAACATAAAAACCTCACAATCCATTCATGAAGACCTGCTTCCCTGTGGTGAGGGGATTTATCCCCGACCGGCTGCGAAGCAGTCGTGAAACCTGTCTATCGAATCGACCTGAAAGTGCGCGGGCTGCTTCGCATCCCATCGGGGATAAATCCCCTCGCCACAACGGCCGTTTTCAGCAGCTGCACAGCGCGTTGTCGATGACCTTGCGCAGTTCCAGCGGGTGATCCACCACCACATCCGCGCCCCAGTGCCGCGGGTTGTCGTCCGGGTGGATATAGCCATAGGTCACGGCGGCGGTTTTGGTGCCCGCATCGCGCCCCGATTCGATGTCGCGCAGATCATCGCCCACAAACAGCACGGTGGACGGATCCAGATCAAGCATCTTGCATGCGAGGATCAGCGGCTCCGGATCCGGCTTGCTGTTTTTCACGTGGTCCGGGCAGATCAACAGCGCCGAGCGCTCGGCCAGCCCCAGTTGCTGCATGATCGGCTCGGCAAACCGAACCGGTTTGTTGGTGACCACGCCCCAGATCAGGTTGCCCCGCTCGATGTCGGCCAGCAATTCGCCCATGCCGTCGAACAGCTTGCTGTGTACCGCGCAACCGGCCAGATAGCGTTCGAGGAACTCTTGACGCAGTTCTTCGAAGCCCGGCGATTCCGGGTCCATCGAGAACGTCACCGCGACCATGGCTTTGGCGCCGCCGGAAATTTCGTCGCGGATGTGCTTGTCGTTCATTGGCGGCAAGCCGCGATCCGCGCGCATCGCCTGACAGATGGCGATGAAATCCGGCGCGGTGTCGAGCAGGGTGCCGTCCATGTCGAAAAGGACTGCTCTGATGGCCATCGGCTTACTCCTCGCGCAGGGTCTGGATCATGTAGTTGACGTCAACGTCGTTGGCCAGCTTGTAGTGCTTGGTCAGCGGGTTGTAGGTCAGGCCAATGATGTCCTTGACGGTCAGGCCGGCGATGCGGCTCCAGGCGCCCAGCTCGGACGGGCGAATGAATTTCTTAAAGTCGTGGGTGCCGCGTGGCAGCAGCTTCATGATGTATTCGGCACCGACGATGGCGAACAGGTACGCCTTCGGGTTGCGGTTGATGGTCGAGAAGAACACCTGGCCGCCCGGTTTGACCATGCGGTAGCAGGCGCGGATCACCGACGACGGGTCCGGTACGTGTTCGAGCATTTCCAGGCAGGTTACGACGTCGAACTGCTCGGGCATTTCTTCGGCAAGGGCTTCAGCGGTGATCTGTCGGTACTCGACGTTGACCCCGGATTCCAATTGATGCAGTTGCGCGACCGCCAGCGGCGCTTCGCCCATGTCGATGCCCGTTACCGTAGCGCCGCGCTGGGCCATGGCTTCGCTGAGGATGCCGCCGCCGCAACCGACGTCGAGAACTTTCTTGCCGGCCAGATTGACCCGCTCGTCAATCCAGTTGACGCGCAGCGGATTGATGTCGTGCAGTGGTTTGAACTCGCTTTCACGGTCCCACCAACGATGGGCCAGGGCTTCGAATTTGGCGATTTCGGCGTGGTCGACGTTGCTCATGATCTATTCCTCGAAAAACTTGAAAAAGGCTGTAGCCGCGAAGTCTGCTCCGCGGTGTTTACGATTCTGAGTGGCCGCTGATGCGCTGGCCCCAGGCCCGGGCGGTGGCGCCCAGCTGTTGTTCGTCCAGGCGGGTCAGGCGCCGGTCGTCGAGTAACTGTTTGCCGGCGACCCACAGGTGTTTCACGCAGTCGCGGCCGGTGGCATAGATAAGCTGTGACACCGGGTCATAGACCGGTTGCTGGGCCAGGCCGGACAGGTCGAAGGCGACGATGTCTGCAGCCTTGCCAATCTCCAGCGAACCGACCTGTGCCTCAATGCCCAGAGCCCGGGCGCCGTTGAGCGTGGCCATGCGCAGCGCGCGATGGGCGTCCAGCGCGGTGGCCGAGCCGGCGACGGCTTTGGCCAGCAGCGCGGCGGTGCGGGTTTCGCCGAGCAGGTCGAGGTCGTTGTTGCTCGCTGCGCCATCGGTGCCGACGGCAACGTTCACGCCAGCCTGCCACAGACGCTCCACCGGGCAGAAACCGCTGGCCAGCTTCAGGTTCGATTCCGGGCAGTGGATCACGCTGGTGTTGCTTTCTACCAGCAATGCCAGATCGTCATCGCTGATCTGGGTCATGTGCACCGCCTGGAAGCGCGGGCCGAGCAGGCCGAGGCGAGCGAGGCGGGCCAGTGGCCGCTCGCCGCGATGCTCCAGCGATTGCTGGACTTCGAAGGCAGTTTCGTGGACATGCATGTGGATCGACGCGTCCAGCTCTTCGGCGATCACGCGGATTTTTTCCAGGTTCTCGTCGCCCACGGTGTAGGGTGCATGAGGGCCGAAAGTGATCTTGATCCGTTCGTGATGCTTCAAATCGCCGAACAGCTCGACGCCCTGACGAATGGCCTCATCGGCGCTGCTGGCACCGGGGATCGGGAAATCGAGGATCGGAATCGCGATCTGTGCGCGAATGCCGCTGTTGTGCACGCGCTCACTGGCAACTTTCGGGAAGAAGTACATGTCCGAGAAGCAACTGATGCCACCTTTGATCTGCTCGGCAATCGCCAAGTCAGTGCCATCACGGACGAAATCTTCATCGACCCATTTGGCTTCGGCCGGCCAGATGTGGTTTTCCAGCCAGGTCATCAGCGGCAGGTCGTCGGCCAGGCCACGGAACAGGGTCATCGCCGCATGCCCGTGGGCGTTGATCAGGCCCGGGCTGAGCAGCACGTCCGGCAATTCGCGGACTTCAGTGGCGTTACACTTCAATGCTTCGGCGCGCGGGCCGATAAACACGATGCGACCGTCACGGATGCCCAGGCCGTGTTCCTTGAGCACAACGCCTGCAGGTTCGACGGGTACCAGCCAGGTCGGCAGCAATAATAAGTCGAGCGCAATGGCAGGTTTCGGCATCGAGGGTCGGTTCCAGTGCTTTTGTAAAGGATGGCGAAGTATACCCGAGCGTCTTCGCGGGGGGATCGCTATAATCGGCGGCTTTTGTTCATGAGTGCGGGGTGAGGGATGCGCGATCGACTGTTGGCTGCGGAGAAAGTAAAGGCCATCGATTGGCGAGATGGCGCGCTCCACCTGCTGGATCAGCGTATTTTGCCGTTTGAGGAAAACTGGATTGCCTACACCAGCGCTGCCGGTGTGGCTGAGGCGATTCGTTCGATGGTGGTGCGTGGCGCGCCGGCCATCGGCATCAGTGCGGCCTATGGCATTGTGCTGGCGGCCCGCGCACGGATCGCTGAGGGGGGTGACTGGTACGCGGCGCTGGAAGAGGATTTCGCCTTGCTCGCCGATTCCCGGCCGACGGCGGTCAATCTGTTCTGGGCGCTGAACCGCATGCACGATCGCCTGGACCGGCTGAAAGAAAACGCCGATCCGCTGGCGGCACTGGAAGCTGAAGCCATCGCCATTCATGAAAGCGACCGCGAAGCCAACCTGACCATGGCTCAGCTCGGTGTCGATCTGATCCGCAAGCATCAGGGCAACGCCCAGGCGATTCTCACTCACTGTAATACCGGCGCTCTGGCCACCGGAGGTTTCGGTACCGCGCTGGGGGTGATTCGCGCGGCCTATCTCGAAGGCATGGTAGAGCGCGTCTACGCCGATGAAACCCGCCCGTGGCTGCAGGGGTCGCGCCTGACCGCCTGGGAGCTGGCGAACGAAGGCATTCCGGTGACGCTCAATGCCGACTCCGCCGCCGCGCACATCATGAAAACCAAAGGCGTGACCTGGGTGATCGTCGGTGCTGACCGCATCACTGCCAATGGCGATGTGGCGAACAAGATCGGCACCTACCAACTGGCGGTCAACGCCATGCACCACGGCGTGCGCTTCATGGTGGTGGCGCCGAGTTCGACCATCGACATGCATCTGGCCAGTGGCGATGACATCCCGATCGAGGAACGTGATGGCGCCGAGTTGCTGGAGGTCGGTGGCAAGCGCGTGGGGGCGGACGTCGAGGCGTTCAACCCGGTGTTCGATGTGACGCCGGCGGATCTGATCGACGCGATCGTCACTGAAAAGGGCATCGTCGAGCGGCCGGATACGGCGAAAATGGCTCAGTTGATGTGCCGCAAACGTCTGCATTGATGGGTCGCGGCGTCTGCAAGGACGCCATCGCTGGCAAGCCAGCTCCTACAGGTCTGGTGCTCGCCACCGATCCTGTGGGAGCTGGCTTGCCAGCGATGGGGGCCTGAAAGTCAATAAACATCGCAAAACCTGACCTCAAAACTGCATTCAAAGAAGCTCTGAGCCTCTCTCGTCCCCTTTACGCCTGTCATCGGTCAACTAACTATGCTCCATGCGCATCTGGGGGATAGGTGCGTGGCGGCTCTTGTGATAACATCCGGCGTTTTCCGAGGCAGCTTCGCGGAGCTGTCTTTACTGCGCAAATCCGTGGTTCTATCCGTTGATTTGTCGTAAGTCGGCGCACGGCACTCAGCCTGCCCCGACGAGCTTCGTACATCCCATATGGATATGACGAAGTTTCACCAGAAAAAGGAATCAGGCTTCTCATGGGCGAACTGGCCAAAGAAATCCTCCCGGTCAATATCGAAGACGAGCTGAAACAGTCCTACCTCGACTACGCAATGAGCGTAATCGTCGGCCGTGCACTGCCGGATGCGCGCGATGGCCTCAAGCCCGTGCACCGTCGCGTACTGTTCGCGATGAGCGAGCTGGGCAACGACTTCAACAAGCCGTACAAGAAATCTGCCCGTGTTGTCGGTGACGTGATCGGTAAGTATCACCCGCATGGTGATACCGCGGTGTACGACACCATCGTCCGCATGGCTCAGCCTTTCTCCCTGCGTTACCTGCTGGTTGACGGTCAGGGCAACTTCGGTTCGGTGGACGGCGACAACGCTGCGGCCATGCGATACACCGAAGTGCGCATGACCAAGCTGGCGCACGAACTGCTGGCCGACCTGCACAAAGAAACCGTGGACTGGGTGCCGAACTACGACGGTACCGAGCTGATCCCGGCGGTCATGCCGACCCGCGTGCCGAACCTGCTGGTCAACGGTTCCAGCGGTATTGCCGTGGGCATGGCGACCAACATTCCGCCGCACAACCTCGGTGAAGTCATCGACGGTTGCCTGGCCCTCATCGACAATCCCGAGCTGACCGTCGACGAGCTGATGCAATACATCCCCGGTCCGGACTTCCCGACGGCCGCGATCATCAACGGTCGTGCCGGCATCATCGAAGCCTACCGCACCGGTCGTGGCCGCATTTACATGCGTGCGCGTTCGATCATCGAAGACATCGACAAGGTCGGTGGTCGTCAGCAGATCGTCATTACTGAACTGCCGTATCAGCTGAACAAGGCGCGTCTGATCGAGAAGATCGCCGAACTGGTCAAAGAGAAGAAGCTCGAGGGCATCACCGAGCTGCGCGACGAGTCCGACAAGGACGGTATGCGCGTCGTGATCGAGCTGCGTCGCGGCGAAGTGCCTGAGGTGATCCTCAACAATCTCTACGCCCAGACCCAGCTGCAATCGGTATTCGGCATCAACATCGTCGCGCTGATCGACGGCCGTCCACGCATCCTCAACCTCAAGGATCTGCTGGAAGCCTTCGTCCGTCACCGTCGCGAAGTGGTCACCCGTCGTACCGTATTCGAGCTGCGCAAGGCCCGCGAGCGTGGTCACATCCTCGAAGGTCAGGCCGTTGCCCTGTCGAACATTGACCCGGTGATCGCCCTGATCAAGGCGTCGCCGACTCCGTCGGAAGCCAAGGAAGCGCTGGTCAGCACCCCTTGGGAATCCTCGGCAGTGGTGGCGATGGTGGAGCGTGCCGGCGCCGATTCGTGCCGTCCGGAAAACCTCGATCCGCAATACGGTCTGCGCGACGGCAAGTACTTCCTGTCGCCAGAACAGGCGCAAGCCATTCTGGAACTGCGTCTGCACCGTCTGACCGGTCTGGAGCACGAGAAGCTGCTGGCCGAGTATCAAGAGATCCTCAACCAGATCGGCGAGCTGATCCGCATCCTCAACAGCGCCGTGCGCCTGATGGAAGTGATCCGCGAAGAGCTGGAAGTGATCCGTGCCGAATACGGCGACGTGCGCCGCACCGAGATTCTCGATGCGCGTCTCGATCTGACCCTGGGCGACATGATCCCGGAAGAGGAGCGCGTCGTGACCATTTCCCACGGTGGCTACGCCAAGACCCAGCCACTGGCTGCGTACCAGGCTCAGCGTCGTGGCGGCAAAGGCAAATCGGCGACCGGCGTCAAGGATGAGGACTACATCGCTCACCTGCTGGTGGCCAACAGTCACACCACGCTGCTGCTGTTCTCCAGCAAGGGCAAGGTGTACTGGCTGAAGACTTACGAAATTCCCGAAGCATCCCGCGCCGCCCGTGGTCGTCCGCTAGTCAACCTGCTGCCGCTGGATGACGGTGAATACATCACCACCATGCTGCCGGTCGAGGAATACACCGAAGGTCACTACATCTTCATGGCGACCGCCAACGGCACCGTGAAGAAGACCCCGCTGGAATCCTTCAGCCGTCAGCGCAGCGTCGGTCTGATCGCGCTGGAGCTGGACGAAGGCGACGTGTTGATCTCCGCAGCCATCACCGATGGCGAGCGCGAAGTGATGCTGTTCTCCGACGGCGGCAAAGTGACGCGTTTCAAAGAGTCCGACGTCCGTGCCATGGGCCGTACCGCCCGTGGTGTACGCGGCATGCGTCTGCCGGAAGGGCAGAAGCTGATTTCGATGCTGATCCCGGAAGAAGGCAGCCAGATCCTCACCGCTTCCGAGCGTGGTTATGGCAAGCGCACCGCGATTACCGAGTTCCCAGAGTACAAGCGTGGCGGTCAAGGCGTGATCGCCATGGTCAGCAACGAGCGTAACGGCCGTCTGGTCGGTGCGGTTCAGGTGCTCGACGGCGAAGAAATCATGTTGATTTCCGATCAGGGCACGCTGGTACGTACCCGTGTCGACGAAGTGTCGAGCCTGGGTCGTAACACCCAGGGCGTGACTCTGATCAAGCTGGCCAAGGATGAAACTCTGGTCGGTCTGGAGCGGGTTCAGGAGCCATCGGAGGTCGAAGGCGACGAGCTTGAAGGTGAAGAGGGTGCCGGGTTCGAGGGAGATGTCGTGATCGACGACGTTGCCGAGGACCAGCAACTCGACGCCGCAGCTGACGAAGAGCCGCAGGAATAAGCGGACAAGCGAGGGGGCGGATGAAAATTCGCCCCCTTGTTATTTGTCTGGTATGAAATTTCGACATCATGGAGATCCCCTGTGGGAGCGAGCCGGCTCGCGAAAGCAGGCGCTGCGGTACCTCTGACGCACCGCGGTGATGCATTCGCGAGCAGGCTCGCTCCCACAGGACTGTGTTGATCGGTAGTGTGATTTTTTGCGTGATACCACCAAATCAGAGCGAGATTGGATGTGAGCAAGCGAGCCTATAACTTCTGTGCCGGTCCTGCGGCGCTTCCTGAAGCTGTCCTGCAGCGTGCCCAGGGTGAACTCCTTGATTGGCATGGCAAGGGTCTGTCGGTCATGGAAATGAGCCATCGCAGCGATGAGTTCGTGTCCATTGCCACCCAGGCCGAGCAGGATCTGCGTGACCTGCTGAATATCCCGTCGAACTATAAAGTGCTGTTTCTGCAGGGTGGCGCCAGCCAGCAGTTCGCGCAGATCCCGCTGAACCTGTTGCCGGAAAACGGCAGCGCCGACTATATCGACACCGGTATCTGGTCGCAGAAAGCCATCGACGAAGCTTCGCGCTACGGCCACGTCAACGTTGCTGCCACCGCCAAGCCTTACGACTATTTCGCCATCCCGGGTCAGAACGAGTGGAAGCTGTCGAAAGACGCCGCTTACGTTCACTACGCGCCGAACGAAACCATCGGCGGTCTGGAATTCCAGTGGATCCCGGAAACCGGTGACGTGCCGCTGGTGGCTGACATGTCTTCGGACATCCTCTCGCGTCCGGTCGACATCTCGCGTTTCGGCATGATCTACGCCGGCGCCCAGAAGAACATCGGCCCGAGCGGTATCGTCGTCAACATCATCCGCGAAGACCTGCTGGGCAAGGCACGTTCGCTGTGCCCGACCATGCTCGACTACAAGGTCGCGGCCGACAACGGTTCGATGTACAACACTCCGCCGACCCTGGCCTGGTACCTCTCCGGTCTGGTGTTCCAGTGGCTGAAAGAGCAGGGCGGTGTTGAAGCGATCGCCAAACTGAATGACGTCAAGCAGCGCACGCTGTACGACTTCATCGACGCCAGTGGCCTCTACAGCAACCCGATCAACAAGTCGGACCGCTCGTGGATGAACGTGCCGTTCCGTCTGGCTGACGATCGCCTGGACAAACCGTTCCTGGCCGGTGCCGATGCGCGCGGTCTGCTCAACCTCAAGGGCCACCGCTCCGTGGGCGGCATGCGCGCCTCCATCTACAACGCCGTCGACATCAACGCCGTCAACGCGCTGGTGGCGTACATGGCTGAATTCGAGAAGGAACACGGCTGATGTCCGAGCAAGAACTCAAGGCCCTGCGCCTGCGTATTGACGCTCTGGACGAAAAGGTCCTGGAACTGATCAGTGAGCGTGCGCGCTGCGCCCAGGAAGTTGCGCGAGTCAAGATGGCTTCGCTGGCCGAAGGCGAAGTGCCGGTGTTCTATCGTCCCGAGCGTGAAGCCCAGGTGCTCAAGCGCGTGATGGAGCGCAATCAGGGGCCGCTGGGCAACGAAGAGATGGCGCGCTTGTTCCGCGAAATCATGTCCTCGTGCCTGGCGCTCGAGCAGCCATTGAAAGTGGCTTACCTCGGCCCTGAAGGCACCTTCACTCAAGCAGCGGCGATGAAGCACTTCGGCCACGCGGTGATCAGCAAGCCGATGGCGGCGATCGACGAAGTGTTCCGTGAAGTCGCGGCGGGTGCGGTGAATTTTGGCGTGGTGCCGGTGGAGAATTCCACCGAAGGCGCGGTCAACCACACCCTCGACAGCTTCCTCGAGCACGACATGGTGATCTGCGGCGAAGTCGAACTGCGCATTCACCATCACTTGCTGGTCGGTGAAAACACCAAGACCGACAGCATCAGCCGCATCTACTCCCACGCCCAGTCGCTGGCCCAGTGCCGCAAGTGGCTGGACGCGCACTATCCGAATGTCGAGCGCGTGGCGGTGGCGAGCAATGCCGAAGCGGCGAAGCGGGTCAAGGGTGAATGGAACTCGGCGGCGATTGCCGGCGACATGGCTGCTGGCTTGTATGGTCTGACCCGTCTGGCGGAAAAGATCGAAGATCGTCCGGACAACTCGACGCGCTTCCTGATGATCGGTAACCAGGAAGTGCCGCCGACCGGCGACGACAAGACCTCGATCATCGTCTCGATGAGCAACAAGCCTGGCGCGCTGCATGAGCTGCTGGTGCCGTTCCATGACAACGGGATCGACCTGACCCGGATCGAAACCCGTCCGTCGCGCAGTGGCAAATGGACCTACGTGTTCTTCATCGACTTCGTCGGCCACCACCGTGATCCGTTGATCAAGGGTGTGCTGGAAAAGATCAGTCAGGAAGCAGTAGCACTCAAAGTGCTGGGTTCCTACCCGAAAGCAGTTCTTTAAGGGGCGGTAGCAAATGAGTGGCAACTTCCTCGCTCTGGCACAGCCGGGCGTGCAACAACTTTCGCCGTACGTTCCGGGCAAGCCTGTGGACGAACTGGCGCGCGAGCTGGATCTGGATCCGGCGAAAATCGTCAAACTGGCAAGCAATGAAAACCCGCTGGGCGCCAGCCCGAAAGCGCTGGCGGCAATCCGCGATGAGCTGGCCGAGCTGACCCGTTATCCGGACGGCAACGGCTTCGCGCTGAAATCGCTGTTGGCCGAGCAGTGCCGCGTCGAGCTGAACCAGGTAACCCTTGGCAACGGCTCCAACGACATTCTCGAGCTGGTGGCGCGCGCCTATCTGGCGCCGGGTCTGAACGCCGTGTTCAGTGAGCATGCGTTTGCCGTTTACCCGATCGCCACCCAGGCGGTCGGCGCGCAGGCCAAAGTGGTGCCGGCCAAGGACTGGGGGCACGACTTGCCTGCGATGCTCGCGGCCATCGATGCCAACACTCGTGTAGTGTTCATTGCCAACCCGAACAATCCGACCGGCACCTGGTTCGGCGCCGAAGCGCTGGACGAGTTCCTGCAAGATGTACCGGAACATGTGTTGGTGGTGCTGGACGAGGCGTACATCGAGTACGCCGAAGGCAGCGACCTGCCGGACGGTCTGGATTTCCTCGCGGCGTACCCGAATCTGCTGGTATCGCGCACGTTCTCCAAGGCCTATGGCCTGGCAGCGCTGCGCGTTGGTTATGGCCTGTCCACTGCGGTAGTAGCGGACGTGCTCAACCGTGTGCGCCAACCATTCAACGTCAACAGCCTGGCTCTGGCCGCAGCCTGTGCGGCGTTGAAGGATGACGAGTATCTGGCGCAAAGCCGTCAGCTCAACGAATCCGGCATGCAGCAACTGCAAGCGGGTTTCCGTGAGCTGGGTCTGAACTGGATCGAGTCCAAGGGCAACTTCATCTGCGTCGATCTTGGTCAGGTCGCTGCGCCGATTTTTCAGGGGCTGCTGCGTGAAGGCGTGATTGTGCGTCCGGTGGCCAATTACGGCATGCCGAACCACCTGCGGGTGACCATCGGTCTGCCGGCGGAAAACAGCCGCTTCCTTGAAGCGCTGCGCAAGGTTCTGGCTCGTGGGTGATGTCACTGCTCTGCAATCTGCTGCACCTATGATCGGTCGCCTTGTGGTGGTCGGTCTGGGGTTGATCGGTGGTTCGTTTGCCAAAGGCTTGCGTGAAAGCGGCATCTGCCGTGAAGTGGTCGGGGTCGATCTCGACCCGCAATCGCGCAAGCTGGCGGTCGAGTTGGGTGTGGTGGACCGTTGCGAAGACGACCTGATTGCTGCGTGTCAGGGTGCTGACGTGATTCAGCTGGCAGTGCCGATTCTGGCCATGGAGAAGGTGCTCGCGCGTCTGGCGAGTGTCGATCTGGGTCAGGCGATTCTGACCGATGTCGGCAGCGCCAAGGGTAATGTGGTGCGCGCGGCGACCGAGGCGTTCGGCGGCATGCCGGGGCGTTTCGTGCCGGGCCATCCGATTGCCGGTTCCGAGCAGAGCGGGGTGGAAGCCTCCAACTCTGAGCTGTTCCGTCGGCACAAGGTGATTCTGACCCCGCTCGCGCAAACCGATCCGGCCGCACTGGCGGTGGTTGATCGCTTGTGGCGCGAGCTGGGTGCCGATGTCGAGCACATGCAGGTCGAGCGCCACGACGAAGTGTTGGCTGCGACCAGTCATCTGCCGCACTTGCTGGCCTTCGGTCTGGTCGACTCGTTGGCCAAACGCAATGAAAACCTTGAGATCTTCCGTTACGCTGCGGGCGGTTTCCGCGATTTCACAAGAATCGCCGGAAGCGACCCGGTGATGTGGCACGACATCTTCCTCGCCAACCGCGAGGCTGTCCTGCGCACACTCGATACATTTCGCAGCGACCTCGACGCCTTGCGCGACGCGGTCGATGCAGGGGATGGGCACCAATTGTTGGGCGTCTTCACGCGCGCCCGGGTTGCCCGCGAGCATTTCAGTAAAATCCTGGCCCGCAGGGCCTATGTGGACGCTATGAATTCCAACGATCTGATTTTTCTGGCTCAACCTGGTGGCCGCTTGTCCGGTCGGATTCGCGTACCAGGTGACAAATCGATTTCCCACCGCTCGATCATGCTCGGCTCGCTGGCCGAAGGCGTGACCGAGGTGGAAGGTTTCCTCGAGGGTGAAGATGCCCTGGCGACCTTGCAGGCATTTCGCGACATGGGCGTGGTCATCGAAGGCCCGCACCACGGTCGCGTGACCATTCACGGCGTTGGCCTGCATGGCTTGAAGCCGGCACCTGGCCCGATCTATCTGGGCAACTCCGGTACCTCGATGCGTCTGTTGTCCGGCCTGCTGGCGGCGCAGAACTTCGACAGCACCCTGACGGGCGATGCGTCGCTGTCCAAGCGTCCGATGAATCGCGTGGCCAATCCGCTGCGGGAAATGGGCGCCGTGATCGAAACCGCTGCCGAAGGTCGTCCACCAATGACCATTCGTGGCGGGCACAAGCTGAAAGGCCTGACCTACACCATGCCGATGGCCAGTGCTCAGGTGAAGTCCTGCCTGCTGCTGGCGGGTCTGTACGCGGAAGGCAAGACCACCGTCACTGAACCGGCTCCAACCCGTGATCACACCGAGCGCATGCTGCGTGGCTTCGGCTACCCGGTGACTGTTGACGGCGCGACCGCGTCGGTCGAGTCCGGCGGCAAGCTGACCGCGACCCACATTGAAGTGCCGGGCGATATCTCGTCGTCGGCGTTCTTCCTGGTGGCGGCCTCGATTGCCGAAGGTTCCGAGCTGGTGCTGGAGCACGTCGGCATCAACCCGACCCGTACCGGCGTTATCGACATCCTGCGGCTGATGGGCGCCGATATCACTCTGGAAAACCAGCGTGAAGTCGGTGGCGAACCGGTAGCCGACCTGCGCGTGCGGGCGGCTAAACTCAAAGGTATCGAGATTCCGGAAGCGCTGGTGCCACTGGCCATCGACGAATTCCCGGTGCTGTTCGTGGCGGCGGCCTGTGCCGAAGGTCGTACTGTGCTGACGGGTGCTGAAGAGTTGCGCGTCAAGGAATCGGACCGCATCCAGGTAATGGCGGACGGCTTGCTGGCGCTGGGCGTCAAGTGCCAGCCGACCCCGGACGGCATCATCATCGATGGCGGCCAGATCGGTGGTGGCGAAGTGCATGGTCACGGCGATCACCGTATCGCCATGGCCTTCAGCGTGGCCTCGCTGCGCGCCACTGCGCCGATCCGCATCCATGATTGCGCCAATGTCGCGACGTCGTTCCCGAACTTCCTCGCGCTGTGCGCGCAGGTCGGCATTCGTGTGGCACAAGAGGCTCAGTCGTGAAAAACATTGCACCGGTCATCACCATCGATGGGCCAAGCGGTTCGGGCAAGGGCACGGTCGCCGGGATTCTGGCCAAGCGTCTGGGCTGGAACCTGCTGGATTCCGGTGCGCTGTATCGCCTGCTGGCGTTCGCTGCGCACAACCATGGTGTCGACCTGACCAATGAAGAGTTGCTTAAAAAGCTGGCGGCTCATCTGGATGTGCAGTTCATCGCGGCGACCGAAGGCCAGTTGCAGCGCATCATTCTGGAAGGTGATGAAGTCAGCGATGTCATCCGTACAGAAAGCGTCGGCGCGGGCGCGTCCCAGGTAGCTGCGCTGCCGGCAGTGCGCGAGGCGCTGCTGCAGCGCCAGCGCGCTTTCCAGGAAGCGCCGGGGCTGGTGGCTGATGGGCGCGACATGGGCACAGTGGTTTTTCCTGACGCACCATTGAAAATCTTCCTGACCGCCAGCGCCGAGGAACGGGCGCGCCGCCGATATTTGCAGTTGAAGGGCAAAGGCGAGGATGTTAGTCTGTCGAGTCTGCTAGATGAGATCCGTGCACGCGACGAGCGTGATACCCAGCGTGCAGTGGCCCCGCTCAAGCCGGCGGCCGACGCGATTCAGCTGGATTCCACGGAGTTGTCCATCGATCAGGTGCTTGAACGCATCATGAGCGAGATCGCCATTCGCGATATCGCCGGGTGACCAAGAAGGCCGCAGGGGACCAGTCATAGTCCTGCAGCGCTTCTTTTAAATGAAACTAACCCACACCGTCTGGGGTGTGGAGATGGGCGTATTCTTCGCCCTCATCTACAGGAATTAAAATGAGCGAAAGCTTTGCGGAACTCTTTGAAGAAAGCCTAAAGACCCTGAACCTTCAGGCAGGCTCCATCATCACCGGTGTTATCGTTGATATCGATTACCAGGCTCGCTGGGTAACCGTTCACGCTGGCCTGAAGTCTGAAGCACTCATCCCGCTGGAACAGTTCTACAACGACGCTGGCGATCTGACTATCAATGTCGGTGACGAAGTTCACGTTGCTCTGGATTCGGTTGAAGACGGTTTCGGTGAAACCAAGCTGTCCCGTGAAAAAGCCAAGCGCGCTGAATGCTGGATCGTTCTGGAAGCAGCCTTCGCAGCTGAGGAAGTGGTCAAGGGCGTTATCAACGGTAAGGTTAAAGGCGGCTTCACTGTCGACGTTAACGGCATCCGTGCGTTCCTGCCAGGTTCCCTGGTTGACGTCCGTCCAGTGCGCGACACTACGCACCTGGAAGGCAAAGAGCTGGAATTCAAGGTCATCAAGCTGGACCAGAAGCGCAACAACGTTGTCGTTTCCCGTCGCAGCGTCCTCGAAGCCGAGAACTCCGCCGAGCGTGAAGCTCTGCTGGAATCCCTGCAGGAAGGCCAGCAAGTCAAAGGTATCGTCAAAAACCTCACCGATTACGGCGCATTCGTCGATCTGGGTGGCGTGGACGGCCTGCTGCACATTACCGACATGGCCTGGAAGCGCATCAAGCATCCTTCCGAGATCGTCAACGTTGGTGATGAAATCGACGTCAAGGTTCTGAAATACGATCGCGAACGCAACCGTGTTTCCCTGGGCCTGAAGCAACTGGGCGAAGATCCATGGGTTGCTATCAAAGCCCGTTACCCAGAAGGCACTCGCGTTACCGCTCGTGTAACCAACCTGACCGACTACGGCTGCTTCGCTGAGCTGGAAGAAGGCGTTGAAGGTCTGGTGCACGTTTCGGAAATGGACTGGACCAACAAGAACATCCACCCTTCGAAAGTCGTACAAGTCGGCGACGAAGTGGAAGTCATGGTTCTGGACATCGACGAAGAGCGTCGTCGTATCTCCCTGGGCATCAAGCAGTGCAAGTCGAACCCATGGGAAGACTTCTCTGGCCAGTTCAACAAGGGCGACAAGATCTCCGGCACCATCAAGTCGATCACCGATTTCGGTATCTTCATTGGTCTGGACGGCGGCATCGACGGTCTGGTTCACCTGTCCGACATCTCCTGGAACGAAGTGGGCGAAGAAGCCGTACGTCGTTTCAAGAAGGGCGACGAGCTGGACACAGTCATCCTGTCGGTTGATCCAGAGCGCGAGCGCATCTCCCTGGGCATCAAGCAACTGGAAAGCGATCCGTTCTCCGAGTACGTCTCGGTTAACGACAAAGGCGCTATCGTTAAAGGCACCGTGAAAGAAGTTGACGCCAAAGGCGCCATCATCGTTCTGGCTGACGACATCGAAGCGACCCTGAAAGCCTCCGAAATCAGCCGTGACCGCGTTGAAGACGCGCGCAACGTTCTGAAAGAAGGCCAGGAAGTTGAAGCCAAGATCATCAGCGTTGACCGCAAGAGCCGCGTAATCCAGCTCTCGATCAAGTCGAAAGATGACGCTGAAGAGAAAGAAGCTATCCAGAGCCTGAACTCCGTTCAGGAAGCTCCAGCCGATACCACCATGGCTGCTCTGTTGAAGCAAGCAATGGCCAAACAGAACTAAGTTCTGCTTGATCATGAAAAAGGGCGACTTCGGTCGCCCTTTTTTGTGCCTGCGATTTGGTGGGGGCTGAGACAGCGGTGAAACCATTCCCTTCAGCGGGTTGTCTGTTTCTTTAATCGGATCAATCGCCTATTCGCGACTAAGCTGTGGGTAGTAGTCGTGCAGTAGTCGGGCGTTGCCTGGCATAAGGAAGTGGATGAACAGATTTATTGTGTTGATTGCTGTGTTGATTTTGGCTGGCTGTACCACCAGTGCCAAGACGCATGCGGTGCGTGGCGTCAGTGGTATCGAGATTGACTGCTCCGGTTTGGGGTCGGGTTGGGAGAAGTGCCAAAGGCGCGCGGCGAAGGAGTGCAAGGGGGCGGGTTACCGGGTGATCACCCGATCTGATCAGGCCAAAGATGAGGATGAATATCCGTTTGGCTTCAATCCCGCGGGCTACGTCACTCGAACCATGCTGGTGATGTGTCGCTGAATGAGCGTTGCTCCTGTTCAGTGCTTTAGTGTGCTGAAAACGGGCGTTTTGATGCCGAGAAAGATATGTCAATCCCTGGGCTGTTCAAAATCTTCCGGGCGTGCTAAAACCTTTCAAGCGCTGATCTAGCTGCTTGAAAAAGAAGGGAAAAATATGACGAAGTCGGAGTTGATCGAACGAATTGTCACCCATCAAGGGCTACTCTCATCCAAGGATGTGGAGCTGGCCATCAAGACCATGCTTGAACAAATGTCCCAGTGCCTCGCTACCGGTGATCGCATCGAGATCCGTGGGTTTGGCAGCTTCTCCTTGCATTATCGTGCGCCGCGCGTCGGTCGCAATCCAAAGACCGGTCAGTCTGTCAGCCTTGACGGCAAGTTTGTTCCGCATTTCAAGCCAGGCAAGGAATTGCGTGACCGGGTGAATGAGGAAGAGGAGGAGGGGGTTTGACAGTCGCTATCTCTCGAGGAGTTACTTGTGCGTAACCTCAAGCGCATACTTCTAGGTGTCTTCATATTGTTGCTGGTGTTGGCGGTTCTTGCGTTTGTGCTTGAGAATCAGCAGTCCATCTCATTAATGTTCCTCGGTTTGTCGGGTCCCCAGCTTCCGCTCTCTGTGGTGGTGGTCATCGCACTGCTCGTTGGCATGTTGATTGGTCCGATTCTGGGGTGGTTTCTGGGACGTTCGTCCAGAGCGGCGCGCAAGCGTCTGGTCTGAGATCGACGACTACGGGCTATCATTCAAATTTGGTTCGTCGCCTGTCCATATCCATTAGTAAAACGTTCATTAAGCTGTAAAATGCAATCCTTGTTCGATAGTGGTTTTTTCCACGTCGATTCAGACTGGCTCTGACGGAACCCTTCAGGTTGATGGCTTCTGCATTCATGGATTAGACAGTGTTCGTGCCACTGTCCGCAGCTCAAGGGTATGGTTTCGCGTGAAAATTCTAGTTACCGGCGGCGCCGGGTTCATCGGCTCGGCAGTGATCCGTCACATCATTTCCAACACTACCGACTCTGTGGTCAACGTCGATAAGTTGACTTATGCCGGTAACCTGGAGTCCCTGGCAGAAGTTAGCCAGGATCCGCGTTATGCATTTGAGCGCGTTGATATCTGCGATCGTGATCAGATCGACCGTGTTCTGCGTGAACATCAGCCGGATGCGATAATGCACCTGGCTGCTGAGTCCCACGTAGATCGTTCGATTACCGGTCCATCCGAGTTTATCCAAACCAATATCATTGGCACCTACACACTGTTGGAAGCTGCACGCCAATATTGGATGGCGCTGGATGATGTGCGTAAGGCCAACTTCCGTTTCCATCATATTTCTACTGACGAAGTTTACGGAGATCTTGAAGGTCCGGAGGATCTCTTCACGGAAACGACGCCATATCAGCCAAGCTCACCGTACTCGGCGAGCAAGGCCAGTTCTGACCACCTCGTTCGCGCCTGGGCTCGTACTTATGGTCTGCCGACATTGGTCACAAACTGCTCGAACAACTACGGTCCTTGTCATTTCCCTGAGAAGTTAATCCCGTTGATCATTCTCAATGCACTTGAAGGAAAACCATTGCCGGTTTATGGCAAAGGTAATCAAGTGCGTGACTGGTTATACGTAGAAGATCATGCGCGTGCGTTGTACAAAGTTGTCACCGAGGGTGTCATCGGTGAAACGTACAACATCGGTGGTCACAACGAGAAACAGAACATTGAAGTTGTGAATACGCTTTGCGCTCTTCTCGATGAACTTTGTCCAGATTCTGCCCATCGTCCTCATGCGAGTCTGATTACCTATGTGCAGGACCGTCCTGGACATGATCAGCGTTACGCTATCGACGCCAGCAAGATCCAGCGCGAGCTCGGCTGGACGCCGGAAGAAACGTTCGAAACTGGTATTCGCAAGACTGTCGAGTGGTATCTTGGCAACACTGAATGGGTCGCTCACGTCAAGAGCGGTAGCTACCAGCAGTGGATTGACCAGAACTACGCTGACCGTACGAATAAGGTATGAAAATTCTCCTGCTGGGCAAAAACGGCCAGGTCGGCTGGGAGCTGCAGCGCTCCCTGGCACCGCTTGGGGAATTGGTTGCCCTCGATCGGCACCCGCTCGAAGGTTTGAGTGGTGATCTGTCTGAGCTGGATGCGCTGCGCGCGACGATCCGCAAGGTTGGGCCCGACATTATCGTCAACGCGGCGGCCTACACAGCTGTCGATAAAGCCGAGTCCGAGACTGAGCTGGCTGATCGTGTAAACGGTGAGGCCAGTCGAGTCATGGCGCAGGAGGCCGCATCGCTGGATGCCTGGCTGATCCACTATTCGACTGATTACGTATTCAGCGGGGAAGGCTCGACGCCTTGGCAAGAATCCGATGCTGTCGCTCCGGTGAACCATTACGGCGCCAGCAAGCTGGCAGGTGAGCAGGCAATTGCAGCCTCGGGCTGTAAGCATCTGATCTTTCGTACCAGTTGGGTCTATGGCGCTCGTGGCAACAACTTTGCCAAAACCATGTTACGCCTGGCCAAGGATCGCGAATCACTGGGCGTCATTGCCGATCAGGTAGGTGCCCCGACGGGTGCGGATCTCATTGCTGATGTTACTGCTCTGGCAATCCAGCAGGTCGTGCATCGCCCGGCACTTTCGGGCATCTACCATCTGGCGGCTGCCGGCGAAGTGTCATGGCACGGATACGCGAGCCTGGTAATCAGTTTTGCCAAAGCCCATGGTGAAGAGCTCGCTGTCACGGCAATCAATCCGATTGATACCACTGCCTATCCAACTCCGGCGCGCCGCCCGTTGAATTCACGTTTGAATACACAGAAGCTGTGCGACAATTTTTCTCTACACTTGCCGGATTGGCAAAGTGGTGTAACCCGAATGCTTAGGGAAGTTCTGAATAAATGACCACGACAAATCGTAAAGGCATCATTCTCGCCGGTGGTTCGGGCACGCGTCTGCATCCTCTGACGCTTGGTGTGTCCAAACAGATGCTGCCAATCTACGACAAGCCGATGATCTTTTATCCGTTGTCAGTGTTGATGCTTGCAGGAATGCGCGAAATTCTGATTATCTCGACGCCGGACGATCTGCCATGCTTCCGTAAGTTGCTTGGAGACGGCAGTCTCTATGGCATCAAACTGACTTACGCCGAACAACCGAGCCCGGATGGGCTGGCGCAAGCTTTCATCATTGGTGAAGAGTTCATCGGTAATGATCCTTGCTGTTTGATCCTGGGAGACAACATTTTCTATGGTCAGCATTTCTCCGATAACCTGCGCTCCGCCAGTGACCGTCAGCAAGGTGCAACCGTTTTTGGATACCATGTTTCCGATCCTGAGCGTTTCGGTGTTGTGGAGTTTGATGCTGCTGGTCGTGCGCTGAGTATCGAAGAAAAGCCGGTTAAGCCGAAATCGAGTTACGCGGTCACAGGTCTGTATTTCTACGACAATCAAGTCGTCGATATTGCGAAGAAGATCAAGCCGTCCGAGCGCGGCGAGCTGGAAATCACCGATGTGAATCGTGCTTATCTCGAACAGCAAACCCTTAATGTCGAGATGCTGGGGCGTGGTTTTGCGTGGTTGGATACAGGCACCCATGACTCTCTGCTTGAGGCGAGTCACTTCGTCCACACCATTGAGCAGCGTCAAGGCTTGAAAGTGGCGTGCCTGGAAGAAATTGCATACCACAATGGCTGGATCACTTCAGAACAGTTGGCAGTGCAGGCCGACGCCTTGAAGAAAACCGGCTACGGCCAGTATTTGCAAAAATTGCTGGACTCACCTTCCCACTGACTGAAACACCTCGTTTCGAGTGGGAGCGTTCAACCAGTCCGAGCAGGAAAGCTATGCCAGTAAAACATCCCAAGGTTGCGGTTTTGCTGGCAGCCTTCAATGGAATGCAATGGATCGAAGAGCAACTGGATTCGATTCTTGAGCAGTCTGGCGTCGATGTAACCGTTCATATCAGTGTTGACTCTTCAACGGATGGAACCGAGTCGTGGTGTCATGCCTATGCGGCTCGGCATCCTGCCGTCGTCGTGCTGCCTGGCGCTGGTACTTTCGGTGGAGCCTCACGCAACTTCTTCAGGTTGATTCGCGATGTACCGATTGAAGAGTACGAGTTTGTCGCGTTCGCCGATCAGGATGATGTCTGGTATCCGGGAAAACTTGAGCGAGCAATCCGTCAGATCGGTGATCGGCAAGTAGACGCCTACTCAAGTAACGTTGTTGCATTCTGGCCAGACGGCCGCACACATCTACTCGATAAGGCTCAGCCTCATACTGCTTGGGATTTTCTGTTCGAGGCGGCTGGTCCGGGGTGCACGTATGTGTTCAGTCGCCAGCTATCGAGTCCGCTCAAGGCCTGCATGCTTGCCAACTGGAGCGAGTTGCAGGAAGTCAGTCTCCATGATTGGTACTGCTACGCCTTTGCTCGAAGTAGAGGTTTCGAGTGGTTCATTGATGAGCAGCCTTCGATGGACTATCGCCAGCACGAGCGAAATCAGGTAGGGGCCAATACGGGCATCAACTCGCTGATTGCGCGCTACAAGACCATCCATGACGGCTGGTGGTTTTCACAAGTTAAAACGATCACGCGTTTGGTTGGGCTTGAACATGATGCTTTCGTCAAGCAGTGGTTTTCGTTGTCGAGGTGGCAGTTGTTGAGGCTTTCAATGAGTGCCTGGAAATGTCGACGGCGAGTGCGCGATAAGTTGTTCTTCTTTTGTATCTGCTGGGCGACGGCGGTAGTTGGAAAAAAAGCCAAATGAGCGGTCCACGAGTTCTGGTAACAGGCGCAACCGGTTTTGTGGGTGAGGCGCTGATCTTTCGTTTATTGCGAGACAAAGTGTTCACACCTGTCGCTGCTGTTCGTGGTGAGACGAGGCTGAGTGGACTCTGTCCGGTCGTTGCATTCGATCTGGAGGGGGATCGCGCCTTGCCGGGCCTTGAGCGTGTCGAAGTAGTCATTCACTGCGCGGCGCGTGTGCATGTGATGAACGATGTGGCGGCCGATCCGCTGCAGGAGTTTCGCAGGATAAACGTCGAGGGCTCTGTGCGCCTTGCCCGGCATGCCGCGAGCGCGGGCGTCAGGCGGTTCATCTTTATCAGTTCGATCAAGGTCAATGGCGAGATGACCCAGCCTGGGCAACCATTTTGTGCTGATGATCGACCCGCCCCCGTTGACCCGTATGGCGTATCCAAATGGGAGGCCGAAGAGCAGTTGATGCAGGTCGGCAAAGAGACGGGAATGGAGGTTGTCATCATTCGGCCGCCCCTGATCTATGGGCCAGGTGTCAAAGCCAACTTTTTCAATATGATGCGTTGGCTCGACCGGAGGGTGCCACTTCCGCTCGGCGGGATAAATAATCAGCGCAGTCTGGTTGCGATCGGCAACCTGGTCGATTTGATTGCCGTCTGCATTCGTCATCCGGCTGCTGCTGGCCAGGTATTCCTGGTCAGTGATGGGGAGGATCTTTCTACCTCGCAACTGCTCCGCCGTATGGCCGTTGCGCTGAGCGTAAAATCATATTTACTGCCAGTGCCCTCATGGCTGCTGAGTAGCGCTGCGTCGCTGCTCGGGCAGCGTGCTTTGGCTCAACGCCTGTGTGGTTCGCTGCAGGTCGATATCGGTAAAACCCGCTCGGTTCTCGGCTGGTCGCCTGTCATCACGGTGGAGCAGGCGCTGCGTCAAACGGCGGGGCATCATGATTCCAGGCTCCAGCGCTGAGGTCGCATTGCCCGATTGTTCCTCGTGGGAGGCACGTTTGTTTTCGGGCGTTGGCAAACTGCTACCCTTTTTTGCTCGCGGCGCGCTTGGTACCCTACGCCCCCGGCGCGGTGGCGCATTGTCGATGTTCGAGCGCCAGGCTCAGGGTTACTAATGTTCAGTTTTCCATATCAGCACCGGGCGGTGGAAAACGATAATGTCACTGGGCTATCAAATGGCAAGGCTTCGTCGTTATAATTGCAAATTTTGCGCGACTTGGAGCGACGCATGAGCCCTTGTGCGGCTCGATCGGCCAAGGGGTCGCTCGCCCTCAATAGACGGGCTGTCGCAGGCAAAATTTTATCATTTCAGCAACGGAGTGCTCGGTGGTAGCCCCCCTTTCCCCGGTTGTCCAAAATGACAATTCGGATTATCACGATGTGGATCATGGTCGATCGGATTTCGCCGGGACCAAGGTGCGGATTGCGATTCTATTGTGCACCTTCAATGGTGAGCGGTTTCTGGCTCAGCAGTTGGAGTCCATCGCGCGACAGACTTGCCCTGACTGGTTTGTCGTGGTTTCGGATGATGGTTCCACCGACTCAACCCTGGAATTGCTGCGTGAATACTCCGAACGCTGGGGGGACGGCAAACTCTCTGTCCGTCAAGGACCGAGGTCCGGTTACGCCGCCAATTTCCTCTCATTGACGTGTGACAAAACGATTGAAGCCGACTACTTCGCCTGGGCAGATCAAGACGATATCTGGCAGGCGAACAAGCTGGAATGCGCCCTGCAAAAACTTCAGGAAACGTCTTCGCAAAGTCCGGCGCTGTACTGTGGCAGAACCGAGTTGATTGACGAGCAGGGAGCGCGTATTGGCTTGTCACCCTTGTTCGAGCGTCCGGTCGGATTTGCTAATGCACTGGTGCAGAGTGTAGGTGGTGGAAACACAATGGTGTTCAACCAGGCGGCCAGACAGCTGTTTCAACAGGCAGGCGAGGATCTGGATGTGGTATCTCATGACTGGTGGGCCTATCTCCTCGTTGCCGGTGCGGGCGGCAGTGTGATTTACGATACCAGCCCGACGATTCTCTACAGGCAACATGATGCGAATGTCATCGGTGCTGCGTCGGGCGTGATGGTGCAGTTGATGCGGGTTCGCATGCAGTTTCGCGGTCGTTTTCGTGGGTGGAATCAAAAGAATATTGCAGCACTGGAATCGATCCGGTTCCAGTTGAATGAAGAAAGCCGGATGAGGCTGGATCGGTTTCAGCGAGCGCGAAGCTCTCGAGGATTGGCCCGGGTCATCTGGTTACGAAGATCCGGGGTCTACCGGCAATCCTTATGGGGCAACCTTGGGCTGGTTTTGGCGACGTTGTTCAATGGAATCTGACACGCAGCCGGGCTTGGCTCCTTTCAGGAAGATTTCTGTGGTAATTCAAGTAATGGTTGGGCGAGAGAGTTTGCTGGGGAATTTAAACTCCCTCGGATTTATTGAGGTTTTGAAAAAATGCTGAACTTTTCGACTTCGCCCAAGGAGATGCTCAATGGCATCTGGCGCAATAAAGGTCTCATTCGAGCGCTGGTGCAGCGGGAAATTGTCGGACGCTACCGCGGCTCGATCATGGGCATGCTGTGGTCATTGTTCAACCCGATTGTGATGCTGGTGATCTACACCTTTGTATTCAGCGTCGTGTTCAAAGCCCGATGGAGTGTGGATAGCAGCTCGAAGACCGAGTTCGCGCTCATGCTGTTTGCCGGCCTGATCGTGTTCAATCTGTTCGCCGAGTGTATTAACCGGGCTCCCGGTCTGATTGTCGGCAATGTCAACTATGTAAAGAAAGTGGTATTCCCGCTGGAAATTCTTCCTTGGGTAACGCTGGGCGCCGCCATGTTTCATTTCCTTGTCAGTCTTAGCGTGTGGTTGATTGCTTACCTGATTTTCTTCGGAAAGTTGCAGTACACGGTTTTGCTGTTGCCGGTATTTCTCGCGCCCCTGATGATTTTCGTTGTGGGGCTGGTCTGGTTTCTAGCCTCGATTGGGGTTTACCTCAGAGATGTGAGTCAGATCATTGGAGTCTGCACTTCCGTTCTGATGTTCCTGTCGCCGATTTTCTATCCGATCACGGCATTGCCCGAACAGTACCGGCACCTGTTGTTCCTGAATCCGCTGACACCCGCAATCGAAGATACACGGGCGTTGCTTTTCCGGGGAGAGCTGCCGAGTTTTCTGCACTTGGGTTTCTACTATATCGCTGCAGCCCTTGTCTTATGGCTAGGATTTGCGTGGTTCCAAAAAACGCGTAAAGGGTTCGCTGATGTCCTCTAATGCAGCAATTGCCGTCAATAATCTGAGCAAGTGCTTTCATATCTACGACAAGCCGAGAGATCGGCTGATGCAGATGTTCGCTCGCGGCCGCAAACAGTACTTCCGTGAGTTCTGGGCCCTGCAAGATGTCTCATTCACCATTGAACGTGGCGAAACGGTCGGTATTTTGGGGCGTAACGGTAGCGGTAAATCCACTCTGCTACAGATGATCTGCGGCACCCTCAATCAGACTCATGGCGATATTCTGACCCATGGTCGTGTGGCTGCCTTGCTGGAACTGGGATCCGGGTTCAATCCGGAATTCAGCGGACGCGAAAACGTATACATGAATGCCGCGGTACTCGGTCTTACGCGAGAGGAAACCAACGCTCGCTTTGCCGAAATCGAGGCATTTGCGGAAATCGGCGAATTTATCGATCAGCCGGTCAAGACCTATTCCAGTGGCATGATGGTACGTCTGGCTTTTGCTGTCGCCATTAACGTCGATCCACAAATCCTGATCGTCGATGAGGCATTGTCCGTCGGCGACGAACTGTTTCAGCGTAAATGCTTTGCGCGCATCGAAGCGATCAAAGCCAGTGGCGCCACTATCCTGTTCGTATCGCACTCCGGTAGCGCGGTCATTGAACTGTGTACCCGCGCGATTCTTCTGGACAAGGGCGAAAAGCTTGCCGAGGGTGTGCCGAAGGTCATCGTCGGTCAATACCAGAAACTGCTGTATGCGCCTGCCGACAAGGTTCTCGACATTCGCGAATCGATCAAATCAGGCGCACTTGAACGACTCGAACTGGAGCGAGAAGCGCAACGTTCAGTGGTTGCTGTCGAGGCTTCGCAGGCCTCGGACAACGGTCTGGAAGAGTACTTCGATCCTCATATCGTCTCCAAAAGCGTGATGTCCTACGAATCTCACGGGGTTCTTATCAGCGATCCACGCATCCTCAATGCCGCCGGCAAACAGGTCAATTGCCTCAAGCGTGGTGACAGCTATCGCTATACCTACCGCGTATCGTTTTCGACAGGCGCGGTGGCTGTCCGCTTTGGCATGATGATCAAAACGCTGGCAGGTATCGAGATCGGTGGTGCTGCCAGTGCAGCCAACGCGCAGGACTCGATTACTTACGTTGCAGCCGACGCGCAAATGGACGTCGAGTTCAAGTTTGAGTGCAACCTGAACCCGGGCACCTATTTCCTCAACTCGGGGGTGGTGGGTGTCGTCGGGGAGGGAGAAACCTACCTGCACCGCCTGATCGACGCATGCCTGTTTCGTGTTCTGCCGGAAACCGCAATAACCGCGACCGGAACGGTGGATTTCAAGTGTATTGCAGCCTTTACCACTTCAAGTGTTGAGCATAATTAATCTTATGGATGATAAACAAATAGTCGTAGTTCTGGGCATGCACCGAAGCGGTACCAGTGCCATTACGCGTGGTTTAAAAGTCCTTGGTGTCGACTTGGGTGATAACCTGTTGCCCGCCGAGTCTGGCAATAATGAAAAAGGCTTCTTCGAAGACGCGACCATCACGGCGTACAACGAAGAGTTGTTGGCCGACTTGGGCCACGCCTGGGATAGTCTGGTGCCCATCAGCCCTGAAGAGCTGAATTCGCCGATCACTCAAAGCCATAAAGTTCGTGCCATTGAGCATCTTCGCGAGAAAGTCGCAGATATCAAATGTTTCGGTGTAAAAGACCCACGCATGTCGAGATTGCTGCCGTTCTGGCAGGAAATCTTTGTTGAACTGGGTTTGAAAGTCAGTTACGTCGTCGCCTTTCGTAATCCGAAAAATGTTGCCCATTCGCTGGTCAAACGAAACGACTTCGAAGTAGAGAAGGGCTACTTTCTCTGGCTGGAGCACATGCTGTTGAGTTTGAAGTACAGCCAGGGTGCTTCACGGGTATTTGTAAACTACGAGCTGATGCTTCAGGAGCCTGAGAAGCAGCTATGCCGAATCTCCAAGTCGCTGGGACTGCCGTTCGATCCCCAGGGACCGGAGTTTCAGGAGTATAAGCACGAGTTTCTTCAGCATTCGTTGCAACACAACAGCTTTACCCTTGATGGACTCGCCAAGGACGAAAAGGTCCCCGCCGATGTCTTGAATCTCAGTCTCCTGCTTTTGCAACTTTCGCGCGATGAGCATGCAGATGACCAAGCTGTTGTCGCTACGGTGAGCGAGCTCTATCAAGCGATGCTCACGCGTTTGCCGGCGTACCGGCTCATGCGACATTTCGATATAAATAACGCTTATCTAAGCGAGCAGTTGAGTGTGAAAGGCAAGAACCTGGAGACTCTCGAAGCTGATCACAACGCACTTGCCAGTGCTCATGGCAAGCTTGAGACGATCCACGCCGAGTTGAAAGCTGATTATTCAAAGCTGAGCGAACACCGTCGCTGGCTTGAGAATCAATACGATTCTTTTCAAGCCACTCTTTCCGAATCACAGGGCTCGGTTCAGAGCCTCGAAAATGAACTGTATCGCTACAGCTCGGGGCGGTTTTTGCTCAAGTCGCTGGTCTTGCATATGGCCGAACGTTTTGGCTTGCGTTATCGAGGCGATAACCCCGCTGAAAGCGAACTGTTCGATGCTGATTACTACCTGAGTACCTACGAAGACGTTCGTGCCGCAGGTATCAATCCGTTGCAGCACTATCTCGAGCAAGGCTGGCGTGAGGGGCGTGATCCATCGGCTGGTTTTTCCACCAAGGCGTACCTGGAGCATTATTCAGATGTACGGCTGCGACGTATCAACCCGCTGATACATTACTTGCGTTATGGGTATTATGAAGGGCGACCGATTTTCGACACCAAGGGGCGCAACTATTACCTGTCCCGTAAAATAAGCCGTCACCGAGTTGTCGTGCAGCTGCTGAACCTGGTTTCGCAGCAGCCGGAATTGCTCGGACGTTTTGTGCGTGAAGCGCGGCGTGGTGGGCTGCGTCACGCGTTGGCGATTGCTGTTCGTAAACTCAAGCGTAGTCAGAAGCGATTTGCACTGAGCCAGATCGCCAAACCGCTCGGTGATGTGGCATTGACTGAGTACGAAGTACTGAAGATCGTGCCTTACTATCTGGATCCTTATCTTTGCGAGGTTCCAAAAACCGCCACGCAGATGATTGCTGTTCATCTTCATTTGAACAGTGAGCAAATGTCCGGGAACTGGCTTGGATATCTCAAGAACATCCCTGTCGAATTCGACTTGTACATTTCGCGCATTGGCAACGGTGGGTCGAAGTTTGACGAAAAGTTGCTGCGCGCTACCGTCCCTCTATTGCGCCAGCTGGTTGTTGAAGTCGTACCTGAGCAGGCCGGAGCGATTGCATCTCTTATTATCCAGTTCGGCGGGCGTCTGAAGGAATATGACGTTGTAGCGCACTTGCATGATGAAGCTGGCGCTGCCGAGGATTCGGGCGTGAAAGTGCGTCTTGATCTCCTTTGTGGTTCGCCTGCCAATGTCGGGCAGATTCTGCAACTGCTCGATGGGGATGCGAAGGTGGTGTATCCCGTTGATACCCGGGCTGAGTCCGCTGCCTACCATCAGGCCGGCTGGAATGATGCCGCAAATGTGATCGGCATGGCTCTGGAAAAATACAGAGAGGTTGATGCGAAGGTTTTCCCGAGCGCGCAATTCCCGCGCCCCACTCTGTTCTGGGCACGGGGTGGCACGATCAGCGATCTGCTACAACTTCCATTGCAGTATGAGCACTTCGCAAATACCGCCAATGATGTTGCGCCGGAGATGTTGAGCCGTTCGCTGGAGCGTCTGGTGCTGGTAAATACCACGACCAGTGAAGGGCGCAATTACCAGTTGGAAGCCCCGCAGATCTCCCACGAACCTCGGGACTACTACGAGCCACAGGTCGATTACTCCACGAGTATCAAGCACGACACCGTCAAGGTGCTGGCGTACTACCTGCCGCAGTTCCACCCTACGCCTGAAAACGATGAGTGGCACGGGACCGGGTTTACCGAATGGTACAAAGTTCGTTCAGCCAATCCGCTGTTCTTCGGGCATTACCAACAACATGTTCCGCATGAAGATATTGGCTATTACCACCTGGATGGCCCGGCGCAGTTGCAGCAGCAAGCCGAAATGATGCAGAAGTCAGGGGTTCATGGCCTGATTTTCTATCACTACTGGTTTACTGGCCGCATGATCCTTGAGAAGCCGGCGCAGATGCTGATGGCCAATCGCGAGATCAACATGCCTTTTGCCTTCTGCTGGGCGAATGAAAACTGGACTCGCCGTTGGGATGGCAACGAACAGGAGATTCTGCTGGGTCAGGTCTATTCGAAAGAGGATGCGCGCGGCTTCATTCGGTACCTGATCCCGTTCTTCAAAGACGAGCGCTACATCAAGGTAGACGGGCGTCCGATGCTGCATGTGTATCGTCCGTCTTCGATCGAACATATCGAAGAGTACCTGGAAGTCTGGCGTGAGGAGTGCGAAAGCGCAGGTCTCAAGGCACCTTACATGGTGGCGACATTGACGCGCGGCGCTACGCACCCTGACGACCACGGGATGGATGCTGCAGTCGAGCGGGTATTGCACGACTGGACCGCTGATGCCGTGCAGGACACCCGCAGCCAGTTGCGTCCGTACTGGCCTCTGGAAGGTAACGTTCTGAACTACGGTGAAGTTGCCGAGCATTATATGGCGCAGGATCTGGGCAAGGATTTCACCTTGTTCCGGTCCTTGGTTCCGACTTGGGACAACACCGCTCGTTACGGCAATCGAGCCTATGTGCTGAACAACTTCACTACGGAAAAATTCCAGACTTGGATGGAGTTTTTGGTGGACTATTCCGAGCAGAACCTGCCGGAAGATCGTCGGTACGTTGTCGTCAACGCGTGGAATGAATGGGCAGAGGGCGCGCACCTTGAACCCGATACCCGTTTCGGGTACGGCTACCTCAATTCCATCGGGCGCGCACTGTCTGGGCAGGCGTTTGCAGCGACCAGTCACTGTGCTCCTGCCACGGATCTGAAGCTCAACGTAACCTTGACCTCCGACGCCTTGGCTCGTCTGGACGCCGAGCCGGAATCGCGTCGCAAGTTCCTGGAGTGCCTGGCCAGCTCGAACGTGCTGCAGAATTGCTCGGTTGCTACAGACAGCGCTCAGGTCCAGCAGGCATTAATGGCGCAAGGTCTGAATGTCGGCAACCACCAGCCCGAGAATGCTGACTTCACGTTGGTGTTCAGTGATATTTGCCTGTTTCCTGCATCGGCCATCGAGTCGTTGCTGAAAATGGCGAAACGGCACAAGGGTTATGCGGTATCGGCCAGTGTGCGAAATGACCCGCTGTATGTGCAGAGTGAAGGTACTGTCAACTTCAGTATCAATGCTGACCAGGTGGCGTTCATGGCATTGCAGCCCGCGGCCCCAGCGGTCGGTTACAAAATATGCTGTGAAGCCACATGTTTCCGTTTGCTGCCTGAGAGCGGTATTCAGTCCGCAACACCCGATACGGTATCGACCATCGTGCGTTATCACCGTCGAGGTGACCGGGCGTCGTTGCTCAATGCACTGCTCTCATTGATTGCCCAGTCCGGTTGCCGGGTGTTGCCCGTGCTGGCTATCCAGGACATGGATGACGAAGAAATAGCGCTACTTCAGGCGCAACTTGATCAGTTGCCGTGGAGCGAGCATTGCGAACCGGTGATTCGCCGCTACTTTTCGACAGAGCAGACACCGGATCTGCGCTCGCTGATGTTGAACGATGCGCTGAAGGCCGTCGGCAGTGGCTATGCAGCATTTCTTGATTATGACGACATGCTGTTTCCGTGGGCCTATAGCTCACAACTTGAGCAGCTCAAGTCCAGCGGTAAAAACGCAACCTTCGCGCGCGTTTACTCCACCATGGTGGATTCGGCGACCGGGTGCATTATCAAGCGTGACAAAATTTATGACTACGGTGAAACCTATCGCGACTTCATCGAGCATAACCATGCGCCGCTGCACAGCTTCCTGCTGGATCTGAACCAGTGCGATCTGCAAGCCATTACTTACTTCGATGATATGAAGTACATGGAAGACTACTATCTGACGATGCAGCTGTTCACTCGCGAAGGTACAGATTGGGAGTCATTGCGCACCTGTGGTTTTATCGGTGACTACATCCATCGAATTGGCTGTGACACTCATACGCTTGCGCTGACTGACGAACAGCAGCGTGCCGACTTGCTCAACAGCGAGTCCTATCGCATCTGTGAGGCCCGCATCAAAGCCTTGCGTGATCGTCTACTGCCCCAGGCATAGGGCTCAGGAGGCCCGTCAGTGCACTGGCGGGCCTTGATCGTAAGATTTATTAAGGTTAATCGAATGAGTAAGGATCTGGTTTTTCACGCCACGGCCATCAGCGCCTCGGCCAGAGCCCAGGTGAAAGGGCAAAAACCGGCAGTGATCTGGCTCACGGGGTTGAGCGGGGCGGGCAAGTCAACGATCGCCAATGCCTTGGAGCAAGCCTTGGTGGCCAAGGCACGGCATACCTTTCTGCTGGATGGCGATAACTTGCGCATGGGCTTGTGCAAGGATCTTGGCTTTACCGATGCTGATCGAGTCGAAAACATTCGCCGTGTTGCGGAAGTTTCGAAGTTGCTCATCGACGCCGGATTGATCGTGATTACAGCCTTTATCTCTCCGTTTCATCGCGATCGTGCGATGGCGCGCGAGGTGATCGGAAATGATGCGTTTGTTGAAGTGTTTATCGACACTTCCCTGGAGGAGTGCGAGCGCCGTGATCCGAAAGGGCTGTACGGCAAGGCCAGAGCCGGACAGATAAAGAACTTCACTGGAATCGATTCAGCCTACGAGGCTCCAACGGATCCGCATATCCGGATCAATACGGTTACCGAGGAATTGTCCGAATCCATTGCGCGAGTGTTGGAGTATCTGGACAAAAGGTTCGGTCAATGAAAACGCTCGTTATCATTGGGGCGGGTTTCAGCGGTGCGGTGACGGCGGCGCAATTTCTGCACCATAGCCCTCCTGGTACTCGAGTCGTACTGATCAATCGTTCGGGCGCAATGGCCAGAGGATTGGCATATGGAACCAACAGCTCACTGCATCTGTTGAATGTGCCTGCCGGTAACATGAGTGCCTATGTTGATGATCCAGAACATTTTCTACGTTTTTGCCAAGCTCGGGATTCTGATTGTGTGGCTTCATCCTTCGTGCCTCGCAAGATCTATGGAGATTACCTGACTTCCGTTCTGGATGAGGCAGAGAAGCAGGCGCGCCCCGATGTAAGGCTTGAACGGTTAATTTCGGAGGTGCGAAGCCTTCGCCCGGAAGGCGCCGGCGCTGTGCTCGAGTTGAGGAGTGGCCAACAGATACATGCCGATCAGGTGGTATTGGCTTTTGGTAACTTTTCTCCATTGGATCCTCCGGGGTTTGGCTCATACTTGGGTGAGCGCTATCAGTCGGACCCATGGTCTGGTGCTGAGATGCTACCGGACGATTTAGAGAGTCCGGTGCTGTTGGTAGGCGCTGGGCTTACTGCACTGGATGTTTCATTGGGCCTGCTTCAGCAAGGTCATCGTGGTCCGATCTATATGATTTCGCGGCGCGGGCTGCGGCCTCTGCCTCATCGCCAGCAACGTCCGTCACATGAAGTACCCTCCGCTATCACACAAAGGCTTCTTGAGGAAGCCCCGTCTGTACGCGGATATATGCGCGTGATGCGACATGAAATTAATCTTGCCAAATCGCAAGGCTTTGATTGGCGGGATTTGTTAGCTGTCATGCGTTCCATTACGGCGAAACTATGGACGCGTTTACCAGACGTCGAGCGTCGGAGATTTTTGCGACATGCTCAACCTTATTGGGATGTTCATCGCCATCGGGTGGCGCCGGCAGCCTATCTGCGATTCGAGGAGGCCTTGAAGATAGGTCAGGTACGTTCGATGGCTGGGCGTATCAGAACGGTAGCGGCAAATACCATCGGTCTGACGGTCGGAGTAGAGTTGCGAGAGGGGCGCAAGTTGACCACCATCGATGTTGCTCGAGTGATTAATTGCACTGGGCCCAATACAAACTTGTTGCGGGTGAATGACACCCTGATTAGTCAATTGAGAGCTGACGGTCTTATCCAGCCTGACGCTTTGGGGTTAGGCTTGAGCCTCAGTCAACACTGTGAAGTGAATGACCTCAATGGTCGAGCAGTGCCGTGGTTGAATTACATAGGTCCCATGTTGAAAGCTGACTTGTGGGAAGCCACTGCGGTGCCAGAGCTACGGCAATGCGCTAAGACATTGGCCGTACGTCTGGCCCGTAAGATGAGTCTATCGGTCGACTCGCAATGAGTTGAACGAAGTGCAGGCTCTGTAAGACAGACTTAATGGGAATATTACGCTGAAAACGTAACTCCCCGAAGCCGTGCAGAGCCTGCCGATACCTTAATACTTCAGATACTGGATTGCATTTCGCAAACGATTGCTCGCGCAATGCGGTCGGCGTTCGCCATGATGGTGAGCGTGTGAGACTTCTCAGTCAGCTTGGGTAACACTGCACCGTCGACGACGTGTAATCCCGCAAGTCCATTTACTTCGCCAATCTTGTTGGTCGTGCCAAGCTTTGAGGTAGAACTCATTGGGAGCGTGGCGGAATAGTGAATATCCGCCCCTGGTTTTCCTACGGTGAAGCTCATCGGCATTAAAACCGCGCCCAGTTTCCAATAGGCTTTGCGCAGAAGAGTTTCGGTTTTTTTCATCAGCGCGCCTGTATCTGCATGCTCGGCGCCCTTGATTTTCAGCTTGCCATCGGGCATCAGCGTTGCGGTGTGTTCGGAGAGGTGCCCGGGCAAGAATACGTTCCCTACAACGCATGAGCTTAACAAGTTAGACATCAATTCGATGCTGTATCGCTTGCTGAGCGGCGTTCGGATGACAAATTCGGAAATTGGCAAACCTGTTGTGCTGAACGTCGAGCCAAACGCGGTAACTCCTGGCTCCAGATCAAGTGAAAAGGATAGTTGGCCCAGACCGAGCGTTTGCGTACGTGGTGTTCCGAGCATTTTGGGTAGCCACAGCAGAAAGGCTGCAGTGGGCGACGCTTGCAACGAAACCGGGGCAGTATATTTCAGACAGTCCAGTGCAAGCCGGGTGGAAGTGAGTGTCCCTGCGGCGAGCAGTAGTCGTTTGGCAGAAAATGTTTTCTCACTATTGGAACTGGAAACTGTCCAGCCATCAGCATTCTTGCTGATACTGTCCACCAGCACTCCAGATATATGAGTAAAGCCGGGATACACCTTCAGCGTCGGTATTTCCTGATGTGCCGAATAGAGTGCGTTGTTGTGGCATCCCCACAGGCAGTTTCCGGAAAGGTCGCATGCCTTTCGGTCTCCCTGGTCCCGGCTCAGAGCAGCAACTCTCGAGCGCCCCATCCGAAATTCAGGCAGGCGTGACGCGGTCGGCAGTTTGTTGTACTTGGTGAGTAGCCTGTCATGAAGCCGATCCATTGCAATGGGCGCCTGAGCCCATTCATCCACACCAAAATAATCAGATAGATCATCAGCGGTGTTTCCGCTTATGCCCATTCGCCGCGCGACGATGGCGTAGGACTTTTCGAAATCCGAGTAATCGATGTTCAGGTCGGCAAAATCTTCTTTTGGAAAGCGTGCGACACCGCAACCCCAGGCATTGGAAAGTCCGCCCGTTGCAAGTGAGCCGACGGAGATGAAGTTCTCAGTGATCAGACCATTGGACTCATTGAATTTCTTGAAAGTCTGCTCATGGGTCGGGGTTTTGAGTTTTGGTGACACTGCATCCATGTTGCTCAGGGCATGGAACGAGCGGCCAATCATCCACTCCCATTGCCTTGATTCGTTTGCACGATTATCCAGGTAGCTACCTTTCGGTACTTCAGGCGAGCGAGCACTCGATGCGGCGTCCAGCATGAGCACTTTCAGTCCTGCCTTTACCAGCGGGTAAGCTGCCGAGGTTCCCGCGGGGCCACTTCCAACGATGATGACATCAAAATCAGGCGTCACGCGCGATCTTCCTTTCTAACAGACGTTTCAAGATCAAGGGGTTGATAAAAACTGCCAGCAGTCTCCAGCTAACTTCCTTGATAACTGTTAATCCAAGTGCAACGAAAGTACGGGAAAAACCGCGGGAATTCCGCAGTCCCAGAAAAACGTTGGCACCCTGAGGGCTCGCCTCGGCCAGATTGGTCGCAATCTGCAAGCGCCATGACAGCTCTTTACCGAATTCGTGGCGAAGGAAGGCGTGGTTGTCGACCAGGGAAACGGCACTTGGGAACGTGTTAAGTAATCTAGAGTTCACGACGGCGTGCCCGTCGCCAAGCGTCTCAATGGCCTGCAGGTAGCGTTTCAGCAAGCCAAGCGCGGGCTTCACCTTCAACACATAAGTCAGGAGGGTTTTACCTTCCACTAGCAGGTAACGGCGGCGGCCATTGCCAGAGCGATGCATCCCGTACGCCATTGGTCGCAATGTCAGGCCAACGCGTTCCAGTGAATCTTCCGTCGACATCGGTTTCAGTTTCAGCAAGGAAAACAGTCGATCCAGGCCTACTTGTGCGGTTTTTTTCTTTCCGAGAATCGAGCTGATAAGACTGAACAGGGCCACTGGAATGGGGATTGGAAGGCGCGACTGATACAGTTTGTAATTCGCAATGTACAGTAGAAACTTTCCAAAAGAGACGGGGGTTTTCGCTCCTAAAGAGAGTACCTCTCCTTTAAGATCATTCGATTTGGCGACCGTCAATATGGCGGCTGCAAGGTCGTCGACGTGAATCGGTTGAATCAACGGCGCTGGAAGTAAAATCGGGATCGCTGGGAAGCGGCGAACCAGAGAGGACAACGTACCGAACAAGCCGCGCTCGCTACCACCGTAGACTTGGCCAGGGCGTATGACGACACCGCCGGCAGCAATGACATCTTGTTCAATATGCCATTTTGTTCGACCGTAAGAGGTCGGAGCATCTGGAGAGGCCGTCTGGCTGGAGATGAATATCAGCTTGGAGTTGCTGCGCTGCGCTTTGAGGATCAAAGCCTTGGTAGCTTCGATTTCGACATCAGCCGATGTGTTTTTGTTGTGGCTTGTATCCGCCGCCAGGTGCACCAACGCGCGAGTGCCTTCGGGAATATCAAGCACGGGAGCATTGAGGTCAAAAGGAAGCCATTTATAATTGGATTGAGTCTGCCTGCGGCTCGCGGCATAGATCTCGTGGCCCTCTTTATAAGCCAGTGCAGCCAAGCGTTCACCTATATAACCAGAGGCGCCGGTAATTAAGATTTTCATCAGGCGAGCCTTACGTGTCGGTAGACTTTTTATTGATTGATGGATTGTTATGGAAGATTGCCACTTTACTGATCCAATAGGAAAGTACAGTGCAGGCGGCATCAGATACAAATTTGGCCAGTGCCGGTGGGGCTATGAACTGGAGGGTAAGGCTGAATAGGCCTGCGGAAATGGGGATGTTCAGACCAAGCAATGAGAAATATCTGATTGCCTGAGTTCTTGGACTGAGCTGTGTCGACTTAAATGTGAAGTGACGATGTAAGAAGAAGGAGACAATGCCGGAAAACAGCTTGCTAAGAACATTCGCCTCTACATGCCGCCCACCCAATAAATAAACAAAAAGGAAGAAGAATCCCATGTCCAAGGCGTACGCTAAAAATTGTACGCCTATGTATTTTGCAAGTATCAAACCTTGTTCTTCCTTATAAAAAATACGCGGTGATGGAGACTGTAGGGCTGGATGTTTAAACAGCTAAACGGCTCTGTGATCAGGGTTGTCTGCAAGAAGGCAGCTCACCGGGCAAAGCCCGCATTGATTATCGCACATACTATTTGCTGCTTGGGTAGTCGAACAGAAACTTCTGGTTGCACGAGCTCAGGAAGGCCGCCGGGGTGCGCTCTGACGATAGCGTCACGGGGGAAGAGCGTGGCTGAGAAGGGCATCCAGAGTTCGTTGCCTGGCGCAAAAAAATGCTCGCATCTTCCGATGCGAGCATTTTTGAAGGGGTCAGTAGATAACCGTGTCTTCATCGGTGGTCGGGCTGGCCTCACCCGGAAGACGATGGCTGCGTAGACCCTATTTCTGCGGCAAGGAGACCGTGAGCTGCTTCAAGCACTCCTGTGCTTGCTCGACAGTTTGCGCTTCAACCTCGATTCTGCCAGAAATGCCTCGCAACGCGGCATCTACCAGCTCCTCTCCACCAGCCATCAGCGGGTAGCGGGTCATCCACGAGTTACCTGTGCCGCAAGGAAGCGATATCGTCAGTTTTGCGTCCACAGGAACGGGCTGCGACAGTCTGCTGTTCCAGAACAGCTCAAAGCCTTTGTCGGATTTGCCGATGACACCGGTTTGAATGTTGCTGATCAGTGAGTTGCTGGCATTGCTCGAGTTAATGACGCTGTGGGCAAATGCTACCGCGCCTACATTTCCCGGGAATATGACTGTCGCGCCGGTTGTATTGGCAATGCCGATATTATCAAACGAGATTCCGCGGAACTGATTAAAGAGTGCATCTGATTCGTCTTGAGTAATGTCAAATAGTTTTGCGTAGATCGATCTGTTCACGTTAACCAAATGAATGGCGTTATAAACCGCCAAGCCCTCGCCCCGGAGCAAGTGTCCGTAATTTCCAATCACGGAAGCACCTTTTCCATCGCTAAGCTCAACAAGCTTGCGCACATCTCGCGTAAGTTGGTTATCGACTGGCCTGAGAATGTCACCCGCATTCATGATTGGGTTGAATGAGCCGTAAGTCAGGAACTGGAAGCACACCATCCCGATAAAGAACAGGTAGATAAATACATCGCGCGCTCTTCTTTCATCTTTGAGGAGCAGCCAGGCCGGAATAGCCAAAATAGCCACTAAGGTGGGTATGAGCCACAGCCAATTGATCAGATAAAATTCGGTTTCGATATCATGCCGTACACCGAAGGCGTAGGAAATCGCCGAAAACACCAGACATGCGAAAACCACAGCGCTGATTCTTATCTGCTGCCATTGATGAGAGATCATCACTGTGCAGTAAAGAACAATCAGCATGGAGAATCCAAGCAGCATGCGCCGCCCGGGCACCAGATAGAACAGGGAAATCTTGGACAGGAGTCTTGGGAATCCAATGAGCATGAAGACGCTCATGATGACCAGCATCACTGCCGTGGCAACGGTCAAATTTCTACTGAATTTGTCCCATTTGATGAATGGCAGCAAGGACAGAAAAATCAGCGGCAAAATGGTGCCGATGAGACTGAACTCATGTACCGGATCCACTCCCGGACCACCAGGGCCGACGGGAATGCTGGGAAATATCGCCGAGAGCAAGAGTTCTGGTTGAACATTGCCCCCGGTACTTACCCTTACCCCGGGATAAGACGTGGCTGAAACGTCTTTTACGTAGTCCCATCGCATATACATGAAAAACGCAATGGCGGCCGCGGCAGCGATCAGCGACCAGAAAATCTGTTTCTTGTTGATGAGGTCCGGCCGTGCAGCTAGCAGGATCGGAAGAAGTGCTGCTGCGAGCGAGACATAGAACGGTGGGTAGATTTGCCCAAAAATGACGTGTCCGACTGCCCAGAAGAAAAGCGGAAACTTAATGAGCGGGCGAAGTCTGCTGGCAAATACTGCAAAAGGCAAAATGCTTGCGCCGAGGGCGGGGAAGTTACTTGTCCACCAAACCTGGTACATTTGACTGAACAGTATCATCAAACCTACGCAAATGGCCATGCCAGGCTTGACTTCCAGGTTTTTCAAAAGCCAGCAGATGGAAAATAGAAAGATAAAGTTGTAGTAAGCACCTTGCAAGGCAAGTGCATTGGCTCCTGGCAGAACCCAGAATGCAAGATGATTAGGCAGGAAAAAAAGCGATGCGTTGAACTTTGGAATGGAAATGACCCATTCAAGGTTTTCGTAGTAAGGTACGAGCGACGATTTATCCGGAAAGCCCTCAAGGTATGCCTGCTTTAGAATCGGCAGGTACGTAGACCACTCGTCTCCGCGTCCCTCTTTGGAAACGCCAATGATACTCTGAGTCGAGTAGTCTCCCAGAATGCGCAGCGCAGATATAAAGTGGCTTTGGTAAAGTCCAAGCGCAACCCAAATCAAAGCTATGCAGGAAAGTGCGGCCAGAGCCAGCCACCACTTGTTTCTATCAGTTTGCAGCATGTCTATAATGCCTTTTTAACAGTGAGCCGTTTGAGCGCAGGTCCATGTATTGCTATGGCAGTCCGTGGTCTCGACGTGGCTCGATATATCGTCCAATATCTATATCTACGCTACTCACTAAAACTTTAAATGGCTTGAATGAGTAGCGCCTGAATTTATTCTGCCTGTACGTTGCTGGCTTCTTTTCTCATTATTTTGAACTGCGCCATCTTTTTGTGTAACACCTTGGTGGGCAGTGCCGAAATGTCGTAGGCGACAAACGCCAATATAAGTTGCGTCCCCAAAATGATCGGGAGCGAGGCCAGCATCACTGTGCCTGAGGTGGTCGCGATGCCGGTCGATAGCCCGTGTATCCAGCTATATCCGCCATAAATAGTACCGAACAGAAACAGTAGGATGCCTAGCGGTAACTCGAACGAGGCAATCGACATGTCGCGTAGATAGTAGTTGTAGAAAATTCTTTTGAAAAAGTTACGAGTATGCTTGGCAAGGAATTCGCCAATAATTTTGGAGATCTTCAGGTTGCTGACTTCATCGCCATATTTAGCATCCATCGGAATGTCTGCCACCACCGCGCGAAGCGTGTTTAGGCGGAAAAGAATATCTGTTTCAAAGAAGTAGCGGCGGCTGATTTTTTTAAAAGGGAGATGTTTGGCCACGTCGCGGTGAATAGCCGTGAATCCGTTAGTCGGATCAAACAGGTCCCAATAGCCAGATGAGAGTTTTGTCATCAATGACAGTACGGAATTGCCGAACAGTCTGAGCTTCGGCATGGCCGTGATTTCTTCGAGGTCAAAGAAACGGTTACCCTTGGTGTAGTCAGCTTCGCCGGCCAGAATAGGTGCGGTGAAGTTGGGGATCAGATGAGGTTCCATCTGATCGTCCCCATCAACTTTTACAATGACATCCATACCGTCGTCAATCGCGGCCTGATACCCGGTCATTACTGCGCCGCCCACACCCTGGTTTTCGATGTGTCGTAATACTTTGACGCGTTCGTCCTTGCAGTTTTGCTCTACGAAATCGCCCGATTGTTCCGGGCAGCAATCATCAATAACGTAGATTTTTTCAACTTCAGGTCCGATTTTATTGATGACGTTGAGAACATGACTGCGTACCCGAAAACTAGGTATTACTACAGCAATTTTTTTTTCAGTGCTCATCCGATGATCGCCCAGTCTTGTTTGAAAGCAAAAAACTGAATTTAGTTAATAGCTTCCGTTCATGATAAATTAAGTTAACTCCGCGCTTCTATCTGCCGAATTTTCCACTGTATATTGGAAAAACCTGCGTGCTGGCGCTTGGTCTAGCCTGTTTGGGGCGCATTTTACAGACTAAACGTCGGGATTGCCTTATGCACACGAAAAAAAATCAAGCATAATCGGCGATTGCAAGAGGTGTGGGCTCCGAGGGCTCGTGGGTGATGGCATCTGCTCACGTGTTGAGGGGGTATCCTCGCCAGTAGGAAATGTCAAGGGGCAAACCGAACGATGCGCTGATTCTTTTCAGGAGATCGGGGAGAGGGCGTATTTCCTTTGATGGCGCAGGTCCACATTTTTCAACGATTAGAAATGTTTCGGAAGTCGTACTAAAAGCGGCATTCATAATGGAAGAGTTTTTGATGTCAACGGTACTACCATCTGCTCAGGCAGCTTCTGCGGCTTTAGAAAGCAAAAATAAGTTATCGGTGGTGCGACTTAATCGGTTCCACTGGCAAGATTACTTTTATTTTGTTGCATTGGTGTTGGTTTTAGCGATTGGAGCTTACTTTCGAGTTGCCTACACGGATCTGGATCGAACACCTGTTCCTGGTGATGAATATACCTACCATAATGCTGCCAAAAGCATTATTGAATATGGCTATATGGTCAGGGAACCCTATATCACCAATGGCGATTTTTCTCGATCTGCAGCAGTAACAGGACTGTCGCCGGGATATCCTGTATTCCTTGCTCTTGTCTATAAGTTTGCGGGCGAAATTTTTCAGAATGTTATCGTTGCGCAGGTGCTCCTCAGCATATTTTCACTGATTCTCATCGCTGTGATTCTAAGTCAGTTGAAGGTCCATCGACTGTCGGTGTTGTTGTCTCTATTGCTGTCGGCTGTATATCCGGGTTTTTTGTATAATAACGACAGACTATTAACAGAGCATTTGTTTGTTTTTTTCATGCTTGGTTTTGTTTCAGCCTTCATAAGCTCTCTGCGCACAGGGTCCGCCCGGCTTGCTTTGCTTGCGGCGCTCGTGCTGGCTTGCGCAGTTCATGTTCGAGCACAGGCATTGCCGTTCGGATTACTGGCGATAGTCTTTTTCATTCTTTACGGGCGAGGTGTTCTCAAGGAACGTTGCTGGCAATCTGGTGTATTTGTGCTGGGCGTGATCTTGGGGATGGCACCCTATTGGCTACACAATTATCTCCAGTTTGGTCGAATTCTATTACTCCCGGAAACCGGGATAGGCCCGATGATCTGGGGGGGCGTCCCATATTTTCTTGATATGGGTGCAACCGTCAATCGTCATCTGACTGACGTTATCGCAGCCAACAGTACGCCCGCTCCTTTGACGTATTGGAACTGGCGCGTATTCGGCTATACCCAGCAAATGTGGGGCGATGTCTGGGATGAGCGGCTTGTACACGCTCAGACGCTGCTGCGTCCGTGGTTGCTGTTGCAGCATCTTTTAATTATTCCTACATTGGTGGCCATACCGTTTCTGGCGCGCAAGGCTGAACCCCGAGTATTTTTTGTGGCGGCAGCGCCTCTCGCGATTACCTTTATGAATGCGCCTTTTCACGGGTTGCCACGATATGCATACCCGGCGCTTCCATTCGTATTTATCATATTTGGCGTGTTGTTGAGCTACCTGGTTGAGCGATTCAGTTCGCAAGCCCGAGTGAATGCCTTGGAAGTGATAAAACCAAACTATGCTGGCTGGAATAGAGTGGTTCGCACGAGCTTTTTGTTTTCCGCCACTCTGCTTTCCATTGTAGTTGTGTACAGCACGTATCTTTTTGCGTGGAATATACATAAGGAAATGTCGACCTATCGACTGGCGCGGTACATGGGAGTTACGCCTTCTCAGGCAACCGCTGAGCGCGAGGTCGGTTCCTATAAATTTGATGTCAACGCGCTACCCGTTGGTAATGCCACGAAAATCGGTGAGGGTGTATATGTTAATGACGTAGACGCTCCTCCTGTTATAAGTCTTTCTGTTCCGCAAGCGACTATTTTGGACGGTAAGCGCATAGTTTCGAAAGTCGTTCTGAAGATAAGTGGCGGTTTTTACTATGACTTCATGACTGTTTACTGGAAGTCTCCAAAAGTTAAGGATTTCTCCGAAAATCATGTTTATGGGCGGTTTCCCACCAATTTTCTGGAAACGAAACAGGTTATCTACGTAGATGATGATGTTACTGAGCTTCTTGTTGTTCCGACCGGCTTCCGCGGCGGCGAGATCCACGTAAATTCCATCGAAGTCAAAAAGTACGACATGAGTAAATAGCATCGCTGAAGTGGCTATAGGCCGGAAAATGCGCGCGGCTTATTCACATGCACGGGTTTTTTACCGGGTTTGCTGACAAAATGGAGTGACGTATCAATGGTTTTTTGGTGGATCTTGCCTCTGGTTTTCAGTCTTTCTTTCGGGTTGACTGCGGTGCTGCGTCGATACGCGCTGACGCGCAACATGATAGATATCCCGAACGACCGTAGTTCACATACGGTCCCCACTCCCAGAGGGGGCGGTGTATCTATCGTTGTCACCTTTTTGATTTCACTGGTCTGTCTTTGGTCTGGCGGAGGGATCGCTACTTCTTTTTTTCTCGGCGCTGTTGGCTGCGGTCTGCTCGCGGCTGTCATCGGATTTATGGATGACCACGGTCACATCGCGGCTCGCTGGCGTCTGCTTGGACATTTCATCGCCGCGATCTGGGGGGTTGTCTGGATAGGCGGACTTGCGCCATTGAATTTGCTTGGCTCATTGGTTGATTTGAGCTGGATCGGCAGTGCTCTTGCCGTGCTTTATCTGGTGTGGATATTAAATCTGTACAACTTCATGGACGGCATTGATGGCATAGCCAGTGTTGAGGCTGTTTGCGTATGCGCTGGCGTAAGCATCCTTTACTGGATAAGCGGTCATGGGACGTTGATCTGGGGCCCGATTTTGTTGCTGATGGCGGTCCTGGGTTTCCTGCTTTGGAATTTTCCTCCCGCAAAGATATTCATGGGCGACTCAGGCAGTGGGTTTTTGGGCGTTATTCTCGGGGTTTTGTCGCTTCAAGCTGCTTGGGTCAATCCAGACTTGCTGTGGGTTTGGCTGATTTTGCTTGGTGTTTTCATCGTTGATGCAACCTTCACCCTGTTGCGACGTCTTTTGCAGGGGGCCAAGGTGTACCAAGCTCATAGAAGTCATGCCTATCAGTATGCTTCTCGGCGTTACGGAAGCCATTTGCCGGTAACGTTGGGGGTGGTCGCCATCAATATCTTTTGGCTATTTCCCATCGCATTTTGCGTCATCGCATTCGGAATGGACGGCATGCTGGGGTTGATTGTGGCGTATACACCGCTTCTGGCACTGGCTCTAACATTCCACGCAGGGAAACCGGAGGAGGCAACCGTTAAGCGTTGAATCAAGGAAAATGTCCGTCGGCTCCGGATTATTTCGTACAATGAGTTGGGACTACGCGGTCAAACTGTTCTGATCGGTTGAGGTTTATGGATAAAGTTCGCGCCTTTTTGTTAGGTTTGCCACGCCGGCAAAAGCGATTGATACAGGTTGCCACGGACGTTTTTCTAGTCTGGGTCTCGCTCTGGCTTGCATTTATCGTCAGGCTTGGTATCGACGATATGTACAATCCACTGAAAGTGCATTTTTGGCTGTTCATCAGTGCTCCCATCGTTGCCATTCCGCTCTTCATACGTTTCGGAATGTATCGAGCGGTCATGCGTTATTTTGGTAATGACGCGTTGATTGCAATCGGAAAGGCTGTAAGTCTGTCCTCGTTGATTCTCGCCTTGGTGGTTTACTGGTATAGCAATCATGAAAGTGTTGTGCCGCGCTCCATCATTTTCAACTATTGGTGGTTGAGCCTGGTTATCATCGGTGGCTTGCGCCTGTGCATGCGCCAGTATTTTATGGGCGATTGGTTCACAGCCGTCCAGCACGTCCCCTTCACGAGCAGGGACGACAGCCTTACCAAGGTCGCCATCTACGGTGCCGGTGTCGCCGGGAATCAGTTGGTCGCTGCATTGCGTATGGGACGTGTCATGCGCCCGGTCGCTTTTATCGATGACGATGCCAGTATTGCCGATCGCGCGATATCCGGTCTTCAGGTATATAAACCCAAGCACATTCAAGAAATGATCGATGTCACTGGTGCTCAGGAAATTCTGTTGGCACTACCATCGTCAACCAGGGCTCGTCGCCGGGAGGTTCTCAATCTGCTCGAAGGGTTTCCTCTGCATGTTCGCAGTGTTCCCAACTTTACTGATCTGGCCAGCGGACGGGTTCGGGTGGAAGACATTCAGGAGGTCGATATTGCCGACTTGCTGGGGCGTGACCCGGTTCCGGCTCAACCTGACCTGCTAGCCCGGTGTATCAAGGGCCGGGTAGTGATGGTAACTGGCGCTGGCGGGTCCATCGGCTCGGAGTTATGCAGGCAGATTTTTGCCCTGGGTCCGACCACGCTGATTCTGTTCGAACACAGCGAGTTCAATCTCTACAGCATTCTTTCGGAGCTTGAGCAGCGCGGTAACAGGGAATCGGTCTCAGTACGGCTGTTGCCGATACTTGGATCAATCCGCCATCAGGACAAACTGCTTGATGTGATGAAAACCTGGAAAGTCGATACGGTTTACCACGCAGCGGCGTACAAACACGTGCCGATGGTCGAGCACAACATTGCCGAGGGCGTGCTGAACAATGTCATCGGTACGCTCAATACTGCTCAGGCCGCCCTGCAGTCCGGTGTTGCGAACTTTGTTCTGATCTCCACCGACAAAGCAGTGCGGCCCACGAACGTCATGGGCAGTACCAAGCGGTTGGCCGAGTTGACGTTGCAGGCCTTGAGCCGTGAGATAGCGCCGGTATTGTTTGGCGACAGTTCCAACGTGTCCCGAGTCAACAAGACCCGCTTCACCATGGTGCGTTTCGGCAATGTGCTGGGCTCGTCGGGTTCGGTGATCCCGCTGTTTCACAGCCAGATCAAGTCAGGCGGCCCGCTGACGGTCACCCATCCCAAGATAACTCGCTACTTCATGACGATCCCGGAAGCCGCGCAACTGGTGATACAGGCCGGATCCATGGGGCAGGGTGGCGATGTCTTCGTGCTGGACATGGGCGAACCGGTCAAAATTGTCGAGCTGGCAGAAAAAATGATCCACCTGTCGGGCTTGAGCATTCGTTCCGAGCGCAACCCGCAGGGCGATATTTCCATCGAGTTCACTGGCTTGCGGCCAGGTGAAAAGCTCTACGAGGAGCTGTTGATCGGCGACAACGTAGCAGCAACACCCCATCCGATGATTATGTCCGCCAACGAGGATCACCTTCCTTGGGATGTACTCAAGGCGCGCCTGCACGAATTGCTCGTCGCAGTCGAAAAGGATGATTACTCACGAGTGCGCCAGTTGCTGCGCGAAACTGTCAGCGGCTACACCCCGGACGGCGAAATCGTCGACTGGATCTATCAACAACGCCGTCTCGAACCCTGATTGTTTCACATCCTGTAATAGACGCATTTTTGACACCCGCCAACCATCGCCTAAGTTTGGAGAGCAGCTTCGGAAAAGCTGCTTTCTCAAACGATGATGGAGCGTCACTTATGCGTAACGGTTTTTTCTACTCTCTGGTTTTTGCTTTGCTCACCAGTGCTTCAATCGCTGTAGTGGCGGCACCTGCCGTTGTCCCGAACGCGGAAAAGGCGACAATGGTGAGCGATACCGTTGCGACGTCTACCAGTGAAAAGGTCGATCTCAACGGTGCCGACGCAGCCACTCTGCAAAAACAATTGGCCGGAGTTGGCGAGACAAAGGCCAAAGCCATTGTTGCGTATCGTGATGCTAATGGGCCATTCGCCTCGGTGGATGAGTTGCTGGAAGTGAAGGGCATCGGCAAGGCGATCCTCGATCGCAATCGCGACAAGCTGGAAGTGAACTAAGCTGATAATTCAACGCCAAGGGGCCGGTCATTGACCGGCCTTTCTGCTTTTTGGTGGCAGAGATGCGACAGAGGGAGCGCCGTCGCGTCTGTCGGCGAGCTGAAGATTATGGGTATCATATTGTCTTGAGATTATGCCTATAATAATTTCCGTCACCTCCAGGCAAGTGAGCCTTGGAGGCACATCTCCCAATAGGTTTCAGGAGCGCTCTCATGAGTCCAGTCCAGTCTCAAGGTACGGCCGTCGTCACTGGCGCATCGTCCGGTATCGGTGCCATCTACGCGCAGCGGCTGGCAGCGCGTGGTTTTGATTTGCTGTTGGTGGCACGCGATCAACAGCGTCTTGAAAGCGCTGCGGGCGAGTTGCGCGAAGCGCACGGTGTAAAGGTCGAAGTGCTCAAAGCCGACCTGACGCAAAAGGACGATGTCCTCAAACTCCAGCAACGCCTGCGCAGTGATTCGAGCATCAGCCTGTTGGTGAATAACGCAGGGGTCGCAGCCGATGGCTTGCTTGCCAATTCCGATGCCGAGCAACTGGAGCGTCTGATCCAGTTGAACGTCACCGCCGTAACTTGGCTGGCCTCGGCAGCAGCCGCCAGTTTCGCCAAGGCTGGACGCGGCACGATCATCAATATCGCGTCGGTGGTGGCGCTGTTTCCTGAACGCTTCAACGCGACCTACAGCGCCAGCAAAGCCTACGTGTTGAGCCTGACTCAATCGCTCAACGCCGAGCTCGAAGGTACTGGCGTGAAAGTGCAAGCGGTGCTGCCCGGGGTTACTCGCACTGAAATCTGGGAACGCTCGGGCATCGACGCCAGCGGTATTCCGGCGGAGATGGTGATGGAGGCTGGCGAGATGGTTGATGCGGCGCTGGCCGGTCTGGATCAGGGCGAGTTGATTACGATCCCTTCATTGCCGGATGAGGGTGAATGGCAGGCCTTCGTGCGCGCGCGGCATGTCATGGCACCGAATCTGTCGCGCAGCTCCGCGGCCCAACGCTACAAAAATTGATCAGAGGTAACTGCGGTATGAGTCAGCGTCGAATTGTTGTCACCGGTATGGGTCTGGTTTCGCCTTTGGGCAGTGACGTCGAGGTTGTCTGGCAGCGCTTGCTCGCCGGGCGCTCGGGTTTGCGCAATTTGCCGGACGCGGTGAGCGCAGATCTGCCGACCCGGGTCGCCGGGATGGTGCCAACGGCGGCGGAGGACGTCGAGGCCGGTTTCGATCCGGACCTTGCCACGCCACCCAAAGAGCAGAAAAAAATGGATCACTTCATCCTGTTTGCCATGGAAGCGGCACGCCAGGCGCTGGCGCAAGCCGGATGGCAGCCGTCCGAGGCCGAGGATCAGGAACGCACCGCAACGATCATCGGCTCCGGTGTTGGCGGGTTCGGTGCAATAGCCGACGCCGTACGCACCACCGACAGTCGTGGTCCGCGTCGTCTGTCGCCGTTTACCATCCCATCGTTTCTGGTCAATCTGGCGGCCGGACATGTGTCGATCCAGCACGCTTTGAAAGGCCCGCTCGGCGCACCGGTGACTGCTTGTGCTGCCGGGGTCCAGGCGATTGGCGACGCTGCGCGGATGATTCGTGCCGGTGAAGCGGACATCGCGGTTTGTGGCGGAGCGGAAGCCTGTATTGATCGGGTCAGTCTGGCCGGTTTTGCCGCGGCGCGGGCGCTGTCCAGTGGTTACAACGACACCCCCGAACGAGCTTCACGGCCGTTTGATAGCGGTCGCGATGGTTTCGTGATGGGCGAAGGCGCCGGGCTGCTGGTGATCGAGTCGCTGGAGCATGCACTGGCACGCGGTGCGCAACCGTTGGCTGAGCTGGTCGGTTATGGCACCACTGCCGACGCCTATCACCTCACTGCCGGGCCGGAAGATGGCAGCGGTGCGCGACGGGCGATGCAGTTGGCGTTGGCTCAGGCAGGTGTTGCGCCGGAGCAGGTGCAGCATCTGAATGCGCATGCGACTTCAACGCCGGTGGGTGATCTTGGTGAGTTGGCAGCGATCAAGGCACTGTTCGGTACGGAGAATAAAGTCGCCGTGACTTCGACCAAATCCGCCACCGGGCATTTGCTCGGTGCTGCCGGCGGACTGGAAGCGATCTTCACCCTGCTGGCCATCCGCGATCAGGTCGTCCCGCCGACGCTTAACTTCGATAATCCCGATCCGGCGAGTGCGGGTGTAGACATTGTTCATGGTCAGGCACGGTCGATGCCGATCGAGTATGCCCTGTCCAACGGTTTCGGTTTCGGCGGGGTAAACGCCAGTGTGCTGTTCAAGCGTTGGCAGGCTTAGTCCTGCGATTGCTTGAGGTGATCGCGCGTGACGTCGAGGATGCGCTGGGCAAGCTCGGCGTCAGCGACACTGCGTGACAGCAAGAGCGCGCCGACCAGCGTCGACATGATGACGATGGCCCGGTCGGCGCTGTTGTCGCCCTCAAGGGTGCCTTCGATTTGACTCAGTCGAGCATTGAGTACCGCATCACTGGTCGGGCTCGGCTGGCCGCGCAGACCCAGCTCTGAGGAAATGGTCAGCAGTGGACAGCCTTCGTGCGGGGAGGTCTGATGCCATTCGGACAGGTAGGTGTCGATAAACGTCTGCAGCGGCTGTTCCTGAGCAAAGATCTCGGCGCACAGGCCATCGACTTGAGCACTCGCCTCCTGCAAGGCTTTTTCGACCAGTTCGTCCTTGGATTTGAAGTGCGAATAAAAGCCGCCGTGGGTCAGCCCCAGTGCTTTCATCAAAGGTTGCAGGCCGGTGGCACCGATGCCGTCTTTGCGAAATCGCGCCGAGGCTTCCTTGATGATCCGCTGATGGGTTTGAGCTTTATGATCTTGCGAGTAACGCATGTGGAACTCTCCGCAACAAGACCACCATCTTAACCAAGGTAAATGAAATGGTGACTGTACTTCTACTTCTTAAAAGCGTGTGGCTGAGTCCAACATGATCCTTGGGGGAATACGCTCCACAAAAAACAAACCCCGCCTGATCCGACGGGGTTTTTCGTTCAGCGATCCTGCGCGTCCTTGATGTCCGCTTCGGCGTTGCGCTGCGCAACGCGCTTGCGTTCCTCATCGGTCAGTTCAACCTTGTTGGCGGTGTCGCGCAACATCATCAATCCGCCAACGATCGAGCCGATTGCAACGACCAGAATCAACCAGGCATACCAGGGCATAACGGCTCTCCTTAATGGCAGCTTGGCGGGCGAGGGTTCGCCAGCGACGCTGCATACCACTTATGAGCGAAATGACTTCGCAGTGGTTCCATTCTAGGCCCGATATCCAAGCCGCACCTTAATTCCCTTCGGCAGCTCCTACATGATGCGTTATCGCCCCGTCAGCATGGCATCGGCCGGAGCGTCAGCGCGCAGTTGCCCGGTCAGCAGGAAGTAGCCGAAACCGACCGACATGAAGCCAAGGAAAATCAGCCCGATCAGCGCATTGAACCAAGCCATGGCGATCAGGCACACCACCGCCAGCACCAGCGCGATCAGCGGGATCAACGGATAGCACGGCGCACGGAAAGTCCGCTCGAGATTGGGTTCGGATTTACGCAGTTTGAACAGGCTGAGCATGCTCATGATGTACATCACGATCGCGCCGAACACGGCCATGGTGATCATCGCCGCGGTAAGGGTCATGCCGCCGAGGTTGATCAGGCCGTCGCTGTAGATCGCGGCGATGCCGATCACGCCACCAGCGATGATTGCGCGGTGCGGAGTCTGGAAGCGCGAGAGTTTCGCCAGCGACGCCGGCAGGTAACCGGCACGGGCGAGGGCGAAGAACTGCCGCGAGTAGCCGAGGATGATCCCGTGGAAACTCGCCACCAGACCGAACAGGCCGATCCACACCAGCATGTGCAACCAGCCGGAATTGTCGCCGACCACGGTTTTCATCGCCTGTGGCAGCGGGTCATTGATGTTCGCCAGGGTGCGCCAGTCACCGACACCGCCGGCGAAGAACATCACGCCCATCGCCAGCAACACCAGAGTCAGGATCCCGCTGATGTAGGCCTTGGGAATCGTGCGCTTGGGATCCTTGGCCTCTTCGGCGGCCATCGCCGCACCTTCAATGGCGAGGAAAAACCAGATCGCAAACGGAATCGCAGCGAACATCCCGGCAATCGCCGGCGCACCGAACACATCGGAGCCGGCCCAGCCGTTCAGGGCAAAGCTGCTGAAGCTGAAGGCCGGTGCGACCACGCCCATGAACACCAGCAATTCGATCACTGCCAGCACGCAGACGATCAGTTCGAACGTTGCCGCCAGTTTCACCCCGAGGATGTTCAGGGTCATGAACACGATGTACGCGCCGACTGCTGCGTGTTTCGGGTCGAGCGCCGGAAACTGCACATTCAGATAGGCGCCAATCGCCAGGGCGATGGCCGGAGGGGCGAAGACGAATTCGATCAGCGTGGCCAGTCCGGCAATCAGTCCGCCTTTTTCACCGAAGGCTCGGCGGCTATAGGCGAACGGCCCGCCCGCATGAGGAATCGCGGTGGTCAGTTCGGTGAAGCTGAAGATGAAGCAGGTGTACATCGTGGCGACCATGAAGGAGGTCACCAGAAACCCCAGTGTGCCGGCGACGCCCCAGCCGTAACTCCAGCCGAAGTACTCGCCGGAAATCACCAGCCCGACGGCGATGCCCCACAGGTGCAAAGTGCCCAGCGTGGGTTTGAGTTGTGTGTTCATGCGCATGCTCCCTGAACGGTTTGGAAAGCTCGGGGGAGGGCGTTTGCAGTGGGCGTGCCAGTCATGTGAATCAGGTCGCAATAGGCTGAAAGCTGTCGTTATCCAAGATGTTCATTACCGGATGGGTACATTTTCGTGCGCCAGTTGGGTGCGACGTCGTTAGTGCTGCCGTCTTCGCGGGCAAGCCCGCTCCCACAGGTTTGGCGTTGGAATCAAACTCTGCGGACCACGCAAAAAACTGTGGGAGCCGGGCTTGCCCGCGATGAGGCCCGATCTGACGCTGCAAAACCCCGCTGCAAAACCCCGCTGTAAAGCCAGCATAAACCCACTCTTTACGCTTTCTTTATGCGTCGCTGCACCCCTCGCTCTCGTTCCTTTACAGCCTCCTTTCCGACAATGCCTCCACACGCGGCAATACGCCGTAACACGGAGATCTTCCATGAGCGTTCTGGACGGGGTGTCCCTGCTGTTGGCAGCCGGGCTGTTCATTTATCTGTTGGTTGCGCTGTTGCGCGCGGATCGGAACTAGGAGCGGCTATGCACAGTTATGACTATTGGCTGATCCTCGCGTTTTTTGCGGTGGTCTTGCTGCCGGCGCCGTTCCTCGGGCGCTTTTACTACAAGGTGATGGAAGGTCAGCGCACCTGGCTGACACCGATTCTCGGCCCGGTCGAGCGCGGTTGCTATCGGATTGCCGGGGTTGATCCGCAGGCTGAGCAGAGCTGGCAGAAGTACACGCTGGCCTTGCTGGCGTTCAACCTCGCCGGTTTTCTGCTGCTGTTTGCGATCCTGTTGTTTCAGGATCACTTGCCGCTGAACCCGCAAAACCTGCCGGGCCAGGAATGGACCCAGGCGTTCAACACCGCGGTCAGCTTCATGACCAACACCAACTGGCAGTCCTACAGCGGTGAAGCGACCCTCAGCTACCTGAGCCAGATGGTCGGCCTTACCGTGCAGAACTTCGTCAGCGCTGCCACCGGTCTGGCGGTGCTGGTTGCGTTGTGCCGTGGCATCGGGCGCAAATCGGCCAAGACCCTCGGTAATTTCTGGGTCGACATGAGCCGCGCCACCCTTTACGGCCTGCTGCCGCTGTGCCTGCTGCTGGCGCTGTACCTGGTATGGCAGGGCGTACCGCAGACCTTCGCGCAATACGTCAACGCCGTGACGATGCAAGGCGTTGATCAGGTGATCCCGCTCGGCCCGGCGGCCAGCCAGATTGCGATCAAGCAACTGGGTACCAACGGCGGTGGCTTCTTCGGTGTCAACTCGGCGCATCCGTTCGAGAACCCGACCGCGTGGAGCAACCTGTTCGAAGTCGCTTCAATCATCCTGATCCCGGTGGCGCTGGTGTTCACCTTCGGTCATTACGTGAAAGACCTGCGTCAGAGCCGCGCGATCATCGCCTGCATGCTCGCATTGTTCCTGATTGGCGGCGCGACGTCGCTGTGGGCCGAATATCAGCCTAACCCGGCGCTGAACAATGTCGCGGTCGAACAGACCGCGCCGCTGGAAGGCAAGGAAGCACGCTTCGGTACCACCGCCACCGTGCTGTGGTCGGTGACCACGACTGCGGCGTCGAACGGTTCGGTCAACGGCATGCACGACAGCCTCAACCCGCTCAGCGGCATGGTCGCGCTGGTCAACATGATGGTCGGCGAAGTGATCTTCGGCGGCGTCGGTGCCGGGCTCTACGGCATGTTGCTCAACGTGCTGATCGCGGTGTTCCTCGCTGGCCTGATGATTGGCCGCACCCCGGAATACCTCGGCAAGAAACTGCAGGCGCGGGAAGTGCAATTGCTGGTGGTGACCTTGCTGGTGATGCCGATCGGCGTGCTGGTGCTCGGTGCGATTGCCGCCACTCTGCCTGGCCCGGCGGCGACCATCAGCAACCCCGGCCCGCACGGTTTCAGCCAGTTGCTGTACGCCTACACCTCGGCCAGCGCGAACAACGGTTCGGCGTTCGGTGGCCTGAGCGCCAACACGCCGTTCCACAACCTGATGCTCGGTCTGGGCATGTTGATCGGTCGCTTCGGCTACATCCTGCCGGTACTGGCTCTGGCCGGCAGCCTGGCGATGAAGAAAACCGCACCGATTGGCCAGAACAGCTTCCCGACTCACGGACCACTGTTTGTGACGCTGCTGACCGTGACCATTTTGCTGGTGGGTGGCCTGACGTTCTTGCCGACCCTCGCATTGGGCCCAATCGCCGAACATCTGAGCATGGGCTTCTAAGGAGTCAATGATGAATATGCCCGCAATCAAACCCGCCGCCGTCAAGGCGCCGGAACAAGCGAAAACCGCGATCTCGGCCCTGTGGCGTCCGGCGCTGGTGCAAGCTTTCGTCAAGCTCGACCCGCGCCAGCTGGTGCGTTCGCCGGTGATGCTGGTGGTCGAACTGACGGCGATTTTCACCACCGTACTGTGCTTCATCCCGGACAACGTCGTGCCGACTTTCGTCGCCGCGCAGATTGCTCTGTGGCTGTGGTTCACGGTGCTGTTCGCCAACTTCGCCGAGGCCTTGGCCGAGGGGCGCGGCAAGGCCCGCGCCGACAGCCTCAAGGCCGGCAGCGAAGGTCTCAGCGCGCGGCGCAAACTGGCCAATGGCAGCTTTCAGGTGGTGCCTGCCGCCAACCTGCGCAAAGGTGATGTGGTGCGCGTCGAAGCGGGGGAGATGATCCCCGGTGACGGCGAAGTCATCGAAGGGATCGCGGCGGTCAATGAAGCGGCGATTACCGGTGAGTCGGCGCCAGTGATTCGCGAGTCCGGCGGCGATCGCTCGGCGGTCACCGGCAACACGCGCCTGGTGTCCGACTGGTTGCTGGTGAAGATCACCGCCAACCCCGGTGAGTCGACCCTCGACCGCATGATCGCACTGGTCGAAGGCGCCAAACGCCAGAAGACCCCGAACGAAGTCGCGCTGGATATCCTGCTGATCGGCCTGACCCTGATCTTCCTGCTGGTGGTGGTGACCCTGCAACCGTTCGCCCACTTCGCCAACGGCAGCCTGCCGCTGGTGTTCCTGGTGGCGCTGCTGGTCACGCTGATTCCGACCACCATCGGCGGCCTGTTGTCGGCCATCGGTATTGCCGGGATGGATCGTCTGGTACGCCTGAACGTGATCGCCAAGTCCGGTCGCGCCGTGGAAGCGGCCGGTGACGTGCACGTGCTGCTGCTGGACAAGACGGGCACCATCACCTTCGGCAACCGTCGTTGCAGCGCGGTGTATGCCGCGCCGGGCGTGAGTGGTCGCGAGTTGGCCGAAGGTGCGTTGTTCGCCTCGCTGGCGGACGAAACCGCCGAAGGCAAGTCCATCGTCGAATACCTGCGCGGTCTGCACCCGCAATCCGAGCCAGCGCTGGATACCTTGACTGCCGTACCGTTCAGCGCGGAAACCCGCCTGTCCGGTGTCGACTATCAGGGCCGCGTGTACCGCAAGGGCGCCGTGGATTCGCTGCTGGCCTTCCTTGGTCAACAACGCTCCGATCTGGCCCCGGCGCTGTCGCGGGAAATCGACAAGATCGCGCAGAGCGGCGGTACGCCGTTGCTGGTCTGCGCCGACGGCAAACTGCTGGGTGCGATCCACCTCAAGGACGTGGTCAAGCCAGGCATTCGTGAGCGTTTTGCCGAGCTACGCAAACTGGGGATTCGCACCGTGATGGTCACCGGTGACAACCCGTTGACTGCTGCGGCCATCGCGGCGGAAGCGGGCGTCGATGACGTGCTCGCCGAGGCTACTCCGGAGAAGAAACTGGCGCGTATCCGCCATGAACAGAACGACGGCCGTCTGGTCGCCATGTGCGGCGACGGCGCCAACGACGCCCCGGCGCTGGCCCAGGCTGACGTCGGCATGGCGATGAACGACGGCACGCAAGCCGCGCGCGAAGCGGCGAACATGGTCGACCTCGACAGCGACCCGACCAAGCTGCTGGACGTGGTGCAGATCGGCAAGGAATTGCTGGTGACCCGTGGCGCGCTGACGACCTTTTCCATCGCCAACGACGTCGCCAAATACTTCGCGATACTGCCGGCGCTGTTCGCCGCGATTTATCCGCAACTGGGCGTGCTGAACATCATGCACCTGACCAGTCCGCAAAGCGCGATCCTCTCGGCCATCGTGTTCAACGCCCTGATCATCGTGGTGCTGATTCCACTGGCATTGCGGGGCGTGCGCGTGCAGGCGGCGAGCGCCGCGGCATTGCTGCGACGCAATCTGCTGATCTACGGACTGGGCGGGATTCTGGTGCCGTTCGTGGGGATCAAGGCGATCGACATGCTGCTGACGGCGCTGCATCTGGTGTGATCCCTTCGCGAGCAGGCTCGCCCCTACAGTTGCAAATGCGGTCCCCTATGGGAGCCAGTCTGCTGGCGATGAAATCGACTCGGTCCACCTGAATTAACGCGGTATCCGCTTTCTGAATTCGAGGATTTTGCAATGTCCACAATGTTACGTCCGGCCCTGAGCCTGCTGGTGCTGATGACCTTGGTCACCGGTGTGGCCTATCCACTGGTGGTGACCGGCGTTGCCCAGGTCGCCTTTCCTGAACAGGCTAACGGCAGCCTGGTGCACGATGCCGAAGGCAAAGTGCGCGGCTCGTCGCTAATCGCCCAGGATTTCGTCGGTGATGCCTGGTTCCATCCGCGTCCTTCGGCGGGCGCGTTTGCGACCGTGTCCAGCAGTGCCAGCAACCTTGCACCAAGCAATCCGGCGCTGGCCACGCGGGTGATCGACGACGCCAACAAGTTGCAGGTGCCCGGCCAGGGGCCAGTGCCCTTGGCGCTGCTGACCACCTCCGGCAGTGGCCTCGATCCGCACTTGCCACCGGCGGCAATTGCCTATCAACTGGCGCGTGTCGCGCAAGCGCGCAACCTGCCGGTGGCGACCTTGCAGCAACTGCTCGATGCGCACATTGAACAGCCGCTGGTGGGGCCACCGGTGGTGAATGTGCTGGAGCTGAACATGGCGCTGGAAAAGCTGTAATTCGGCGGCGCGGCCATTCGCGAGCAGGCGCGCTCCCACAAGAGCAACACTGAACCTGTGGGAGCGAGCTTGCTCGCGAAGAGGCCACAACTGGCAACACATAAACATCTGACTGAAGAGATCAAGCATGAGCGACTCCGGCCGCGCCGACGCGCTGTTAGCAGACCTGCCACGCGACGGCCGTGGTCGGCTGAAGATTTTCCTCGGCGCCGCTCCCGGCGTCGGCAAAACCTACGCCATGCTCCAGGCCGCACACACGCAATTGCGCCAGGGCGTTAAAGTCATCGCCGGCGTCGTCGAAACCCACGGCCGCGCAGAAACCGAAGCGCTGCTCGGCGGTTTGCCGCAGCAGCCGTTGGTGCGCTCGGAATACCGAGGCGTGATGCTCGAAGAAATGGATCTCGACGGTCTGCTTGCGGCTAAGCCGAAACTGGTACTGGTGGACGAACTGGCGCACACCAACGCCCCGGGCAGTCGTCACGCCAAGCGCTGGCAGGATATTCAGGAACTGCTCGCCGCCGGCATAGACGTCTACACCACGGTCAACGTCCAGCACCTGGAAAGTCTCAACGATCAGGTGCGCGGCATCACCGGTGTGCAGGTGCGCGAAACCCTGCCGGACTGGGTGCTGCAGGAAGCCTACGAACTGCTGCTGATCGACCTGCCACCGCGCGAGCTGCTGGAGCGTCTGCGCGAAGGCAAGGTCTACGTGCCGGAACAGGCGCGGGCAGCAATCGATGCGTTTTTCACCCAGACCAACCTCACCGCGCTGCGTGAACTGGCGATGCAAACGGCGGCCGCGCAGGTTGATAACGATCTTGCGCAAGGCTATCGCCAACTCGGTCAGGCGGCTCCGGCGGTGCGTGGTCGGTTGCTGGTCGGCGTCGATGGCGACGCGCATGCCGAACGCCTGGTGCGTCACGCCAGCCGCGTGGCCCAGCGTCGGCATTTGCCGTGGAGCCTGGTGCATGTCGACAACGGCACGGTGCGCGACGAGCAATCGCGCCTGCGCCTGCAAAACGCCCAGCAACTGGCCGAACGCCTCGGCGGCGAGGTGGTGTTGTTGCGCGCCGGCGAAGTGGCAAAAACCCTGATCCAGCATGCCGCCGAACGCCGTGCGAGTCTGCTGCTGGTCGGCCAGTCGCGGCCGAGTCTGCGCCGTCGTCTGTTCGGTGGTGGGCTCGCCGCGCGTTTGTTGCGCCAGGCCCACGGCCTGGAAATCAACGTCCTCGATAACGACCATGAACACCCGCAGCCGCGTCTGCGGGCGACGCCGACGCTGGTCTGGTTCGACTATCTGTTGGCGCTGGTTGCCACGCTGTTGGCCAGTGCCCTGGCGTGGGCTGTCTCGAGTATTTTGCCGCTGCCGAACATCTCGCTGGTGTTTCTCGCGGCGGTGCTGCTGGTGGCGGTGCGCAGCAGTCTGGGGCCGGCGCTGGCGTGCGCGGCGCTGTCGTTTCTGACCTACGATTTTCTGTTCATTCCGCCGAATTTTTCCTTCGCCATCCAGCGCGAAGAAGACGTTTTGACCTTGCTGTTCTTCCTGCTGATGGCGGCGCTCACCGGTAATCTCGCTGCGCGTCAGCGACGGCAGTTGCAGGCGCTGCGCGACACGCAGGAAGAGACCACCGAGCTGCTCGACCTGTCGCGCAAACTCACGGCGGCGACGGATCGTCAGGCCGTGATCAGCGCTGCCGCGCAGCACCTCAATGGCTGGAGTGATCTGCAATTGTGCCTGCTCAACCGCGACGGTCAGGGCGGCTGGAAAGTCGAGACCGGCGGGCCGCTGGAATTCAGCGAATCCGAACGTGCCGCCGCCGACTGGGCCTGGCAGCACGATCAACCGGCGGGCATGGGCACCGGCACGCTGCCATTCGGTCGCTGGTGGTGGTGGCCGCTGTCGGTGGAAGACGGGCCGCTGGCGCTGCTCGGGGTCTGCGCCAAAGAGGGCCAGACTTTGAGCGGGCAGCGTCGACGCCTGCTCACCGCGTTGAGTCAGCCACTGGCGCAGGCACTGGCCCGGGCGCAGCTGGCGGACGATCTGGAAGCCGCGCGCCTGCACGGCGAAACCGAGCAATTGCGCAGTGCGCTGCTGGCCTCGGTATCCCACGATCTGCGCACGCCGCTGACCGCCATGCGCGGCAGCATCGACAGCTTGCTCGCCCTCGGCGAAGCGATCCCGCTGGAGGATCGCCGCGAGTTGCTCGAAGGCACGCGCGATGAAGCCGAACGCCTCGATCGCTACATCCAGAACCTGCTGGACATGACCCGCCTCGGCCACGGTGCATTGAAGCTCGCGCGCGACTGGGTAGCGCCGGCGGACATCGTCGGCAGCTCGCTCAATCGCCTGCGTGCAGTGCTCGCGCCGTTGCAGGTCAGCACCGATGTGCCGGCCGAGTTGCCGCTGCTGTTCGTGCACGCCGCGCTGATCGAGCAGGCGCTGGTCAATGTGCTGGAAAACGCTGCGCGCTTCTCGCCGCCACACGGTCGTTTGCAACTGAGTGCCGGCGCCAATGACGAAGAGATTTTCTTCTCGGTCAGCGACGAAGGCCCGGGAATTCCCGAGGACGAGCGGGCGAAGATTTTCGACATGTTCTACACCGCCGCCCGTGGTGATCGCGGCGGGCAGGGCACCGGTCTGGGGCTGGCGATCTGTCAGGGCATGGTCGGTGCGCATGGCGGGCGCATCAGCGTCGCCGACGGCATCGACGGCCGCGGCACTTGCATCACCTTGCACCTGCCGTTGCAGGCGCAACCGGGGATGGACCATGAAGCCTGATCGCGACTGCGCTACTCTCTTGCCAATCTTTTGTGTCGATGTGAATTCATGAGCCAGACCGCGACCATTTTGGTCATCGATGATGAACCGCAGATCCGTAAATTCCTGCGCATCAGCCTCGCCTCACAAGGCTACAAAGTGCTCGAGGCCGGCACGGGGGCCGAAGGCCTGGCACAGGCGGCGCTGAACAAGCCCGACTTGCTGGTGCTCGACCTCGGCCTGCCGGACATGGATGGCCAGCAGGTACTGCGCGAGTTTCGCGAGTGGGCCACCGCGCCGGTGCTGGTGCTCTCGGTACGGGCCAGCGAAGGGCAGAAAGTCCAGGCGCTGGATGGCGGCGCCAACGACTACGTGACCAAACCGTTCGGCATTCAGGAGTTTCTCGCCCGGGTCCGCGCGTTGTTGCGTCAGGCACCGGCCGGCGAGGCGCAACAGGCGGCGCTGACGTTCGGCCCGTTGACCGTGGATCTGGCCTATCGGCGGGTGTTGCTCGATGGCGCCGAAGTGGCGCTGACCCGCAAGGAATACGCGGTGCTGGCGCAGCTGGCACGGCATCCGGGGCGGGTGATCACCCAGCAGCAATTGCTCAAGGACATCTGGGGGCCGACGCATACCGAGGACAGTCATTACCTGCGGATTGTCGTTGGGCATTTGCGCCAGAAGCTGGCGGATGATCCGACTCGGCCGCGGTTTATTGTCACTGAAGCTGGCGTTGGGTATCGGCTGATTAGTGATAACAGTCTGTAGGTTTCGGGTTGGCTGAGCTGACGCCTTCGCGGGCAAGCCCGCTCCCACAGTGGACGGTGTGAAATACAAATTTCAATAACTGCGCAGAACCCTGTGGGAGCTGGCTTGCCAGCGATGAGGCCCTGACAGCGAGCCGGGATTTCAACCCTGCTCACTCTCATACCGATCCAGCGTATCCCGCGCAATTTCCCGCCCCAACGCGATCAGTTCCGGCGCTTTGTAGAATTCGAAAAACCGGCACACGCGCTTCGGCACGTTGATCAGGATGTCCGGCGGATAGCCGGCGATCTTGTACTGCGCCAACGAGGTCTGCATCACCTCGAAACTCTGGTTGATCAAGTCCAGCAGTGACGCCGGTCCGACGTTGTCGATGATGAACGAACCGGTGGCGGATTTCGGCGCGCCTTCGCGCTCGGGGGCCGCTGCCGGTTGCTGACTTTCCGGTTCGCTGCCTTCCAGCCACGGGTTGATGTCCGCCGCCTCCGCACGCAGGGCTTCCTGTTCAAGCAGCAGCAATTGCTCGGCCTGTTTGCGGCGGAACGGCATCTTCGAACCCAGCGAGCTGAGCAGGCTGTCAAAGCGCGAACGAAAGGCTGGCGGGCGCTGAATTACCGGCAATTTGTAATGCCGCTGGTTGGTGGCGTTGAGGTTGACCGCGATGATCAGGTCGCAGTGGCTGGACACCACCGGCACAATCGGCAACGGGTTGAGAATGCCGCCGTCCACCAGCATCCGATTGCCCTGCATCACCGGCGTGAACAGGCTGGGGATCGCCGCCGAGGCGCGCATCGCCTGATGCAGGCAGCCTTCCTGAAACCAGATTTCCTGCTGGTTGGTCAGGTCGGCGGCGACTGCGGTGTAGGGGATGCGCAGGTCTTCGATGTTGATTTCGCCGACGATCTTGCGGATCTGCCCGAAGACCTTTTCGCCGCGAATGGCCCCGAGACGAAAACTCACGTCCACCAGCCGCAGCACGTCCAGATAGTCGAGGGTTTCGATCCAGTTGCGGTACTGATCGAGCTTGCCTGCCGCATAGATTCCTCCGACCACCGCCCCCATCGAACAACCGGCAATGCAGGCAATGTCGTAACCGCGTCTTTCGATCTCTTCGATGACTCCGATATGGGCATAACCCCGGGCGCCACCGGAGCCCAGCACCAGTGCGACACGCTTTTTCATCAAGCTTCCTCCCCGACAAGGCTTCACAATGCACCCATCCGGGGGCGGGCGACAATCGTCAGGGTCGTTCGGGGCCGCAGGCGCGTCGTTTTTCGCTACGGCGTGACCACTCGGCGCTATGCTTTGGTCACCGCAGATTCATGGGGCGCCAAGGCACTTTTCCCGCGCCGTAACGTCTTACCTGCACGACTGTTGACCTATTTTGAGGTGTGAGTGATGAAAGCCTGGATCTGTGTGCCGTTGATTGCGCTGGCATTGGCCGGTTGCGCTGGCAAGACTGCTTATCGTGACAGCTGTGGCAGTCAGCTCGATGCGGCGTGGCATGAACTGGACCTGGCCAAGGCCGAAGGTTTTGCCGGCACGGTCAGTTACTCCAAGGCGCTGTCGTTGCTGACGGCGGCCAAGACTCAACAGCAATTCGAAGGCTTCGAAGGCTGCAGCAAAAAGGCCGAGAAAGCCCGTTTCTATATTCGCGAATCCCGCGCCGGACGCTAAGCTGCTGACTTGACGCAAGGATGCGCCTGCCTTCTGACGGCAGACTCATCCTTCAAGCCATGTGAATCAGGAGCAAGTGATGTCTGCGTTGGTTGACCGGTTGGTGGCTCATGTCCTGAGTCTGGAAGTGCGTTTGCTGGCCTGTCAGGCGCGTTTGACTGCGCGTACCGACCCCGAGGCGCTGCATGACTTGCGCACTACGGTACGGCGCTTGCGCAGCCTGCTTCGGCCTTTGCGCGGTTTGCCCGGGGTCGAGCAACTGGAAGGTGCGGCATCCGCGGTGGGGCAGTTGACCACGCCGTGGCGCGACCGCGAGGTGCTGGCGGCGTACCTGCTCAAGCATGATCAACCGCAAGCGGCGCAGCGGCGCATGGCGCAAATGGACGAAGCCTATCCAGCGTTGGCAGCCAGCGCCGAAGTGGCTTCGCTGCTGATCATCCTCGACGCTTTCCCGCGATTTTTGCGTGCCTCCGAGCGTCAGGGTCTGCTCAAGGGGCTGGGCAAACGCATCGAAAAACGCCTGCACAAACAATGGAAAAAACTCGACGAGGCCCTGCACGATCCGGCCCATGACCGGCATCGTCTGCGCTTGCTGATCAAGCGCGTGCGGTATGGCATCGAAGCCTATCCGGAACTGGATCGCCTGCCTGAGCCGGCGCTGAAGCGGCTGAAGTCGGCGCAGGGTGCGCTGGGCGACTGGCACGATTGCTGGCAGTGGCTGGCGCGGGCCGAGCAGGAAAGCGATCTGCAACCCTGCGTCGCGACCTGGCAGGCCGGCCTGATCAAGGCTGAAGCCAAGGCCGATCGCGTTCTGGAAAAACTCAGTTCAGCCTGCTTCAAATAACCTCGATATTACCCGGCCCCTGTAGGAGCTGCCGAAGGCTGCGATCTTTTGATTTTAAAAAACAAAGATCGCAGCCTTCGGCAGCGCCTGCAGGGGGTTTTGTTTGAATGGGAAATCGGGGTAAGGCCTTTCTGTCAGTCCATTTGACCGGAATAGACGCTGCGACGCTCTGCCATGCTGGTTAAGATCGCTGCATTCCTTTTTCGCTTGCCGAGGTTGTCATGCGCTTTTCCGATCTGCTCGAGGCGGTTCGTCGCCAGCCAGAAGTGACCATTCCCGCCGAATGGGGTCAGGGCCGGGCCAGTTTTGGCGGCCTGGTCGCGGCGCTGCAATACGAAACCATGCGCGCGAAAGTGCCGGCCGAGCGCCCGGTGCGTTCGTTGGCGATCACCTTTGTCGGCCCGGTTGAGCCGGACGTACCGGTGCGTTTCGAAGTCGATGTGCTGCGTGAAGGCAAAGCAGTCAGCCAAGTGCTGGGCCGTGCCCTGCAGAACGGTCAGGTGGTCACGATTGTGCAAGGCAGCTTTGGTGCCTCGCGACCTTCGGAAGTCGCGGTGGCAGCCTATCCGGCAGCCGAGATGAAGCACTGGGACGATTGCCAGGAGTTGCCCTATATCAAAGGCGTGACCCCGGAGTTCATGCGGCATCTGGCGATGCGCTGGAGTGTCGGCGGCATGCCGTTCACTGGCAATAAATCGCGGCAGATGGGCGGTTGGGTGCGCTTGCGTGGAGACGTTAAGGAAGAACCGGTCAATGAAGCGCATCTGCTGGCGCTGGTGGATGCCTGGCCTCCGGCACTGTTGCCGTATCTGAAGAAACCGGCGCCGGGCAGCACGTTGACCTGGACCATTGAATTCGTGCAGCCGTTACGCGACTTGAGCACCCTGGACTGGTGCAAATACCTGGCGGATATCGAGTACGCGGCTGATGGTTACGGCCATGTGGCCGCCAAGCTGTGGAGCTCGGAGGGGGAGTTGATCGCCATGAGTCGCCAGACCGTGACGATTTTTGCCTGAGTCACTCAGTGCCGACGATGGCGCTCCCGCCAGGCGCGCCACCAGCCGCCACTGAGGAAAAACCGTGGAAAGGTCAGGAACTGCTCGACCAGCAAGCGCGACACGGCATCTTTGCGATCACTGAACGGCTCGGAGGCTTGCGCCTCCAGGCTGTGGCCATGGCGCTGCAAACCCAGCGCCGCGACAATCCCGATTACGCCGATGGCGACACTGGCCAGGCTCAGGCTGAACACTCCGGACACGATCAACAGAAATGCGACGATGAACAACGGCACGGCGATCAGGTGCAACACCAGATTGGTCGGGTGCTGGTGATTGTTCGGGTACGCGCGCCATTGCCACGCGGGAAGGTTGGGATGACGTTTGCCCATGTTGACTACTCCTCGATCCATGTTGAACACATGCTTGAAGAATAGGCCGGGGCGGGTGGGGCGGCGAATCAAGGTTGGCTATTGGCATCATAGTAATGGTGAACAAAAAAAGATCGCAGCCTTCGGCAGCTCCTACATTGAAATGCGTATACCTGTAGGAGCTGCCGAAGGCTGCGATCTTTTGATCTTCAGAGTTTCAACTGCCCGATTGCCTTGTTGAGCTCCCCGGCCAACGTCGCCAACTCATTACTGGTGGTCGCCGAATCCACGGTCTGCTGCACGGTGTTTTCGGTCACATCACGAATGCTCACCACTGCCCGATTCATCTCTTCCGCCACTTGGCTCTGCTGCTCGGCCGCCACCGCAATCTGCGTGTTGCTCTCGCGCATCTGCGCCACGGCGCCAGTGATTTCCGCCAGCGCCTCGCCAGCCTCCTGTGCCTGCTGCACGCAGTCGTCGGCCTTGTACGAACTCTCCTGCATGAAGTCCACCGCATCGCGGGTGCCGGCCTGCAGCGCCGAGACCATGGTGGTGATTTCATCGGTGGAGGTCTGCACGCGTTTCGCCAGGTTGCGCACCTCATCGGCGACTACCGCAAAACCGCGGCCCATCTCGCCGGCACGGGCTGCTTCGATGGCGGCGTTCAGCGCCAGCAGGTTGGTTTGCTCGGCGATGCTGTGAATCACGCTGACCACGCCGTTGATCTTCTGGCTGTCTTCGGCCAGGCGCTGGATCATTTCGGCGGTCTGCTGCACGCCGCTGGAGAGTCCGGCAATCGATTGCTGTACGCGACTGACCACTTGCTGACCGCTGCCGGCCAGACCATCGGCGGTCTGCGACAGATCGCGGGTGGCGCCGGCGTGCTGGGCGATGTGATAAACCGTGGCGGTCATCTCGTTGATTGCGGTGGCGGCCTGATCGGTTTCGCTCTGTTGGCCGAGCATGCCGTGGCGCACTTCGTTCATGCTCGCCGCCAGACGCGCGGCGCCGACGTCGAGTTGCCGCGCGGTGTTGGCGACGGTGGTGACCACGCGTTGATAACCGGCCTGCATCGCGTTGAACGCATTGGCCATCTGCCCGACTTCGTCCTTGCACGCCAGCGGCACGCGAGCCGAGAGGTCACCGCTTTTCTCCACATGCAGCATCACGTCTTTCAATGTGTTGAGTTGGCTGAGCAGGAAGCGGATCAGCAGTTGCGAAGCGCCGAGCATGGCCAGCATCAGGATGAACACTGCCACCGCGTAGTTGGCAAAACGTTCACTGAACACTTGCGCCAGGCTTGGACCATAGGCAATGACTGCCACCTGCTGGCCGTCGGCACGGCTGAACACTTCGGCGCCCATTAACGGGTTATTGCCGAACAATGGCAGGTGATTGATTTCGTTCCAGCCGTTGTTGTCACTGATCTCCAGCACCGGCTGATCGTTGAGGCGCGGCGCTTCCCCGCGTTTGAAGGTCAGAATCTGATCAGCCTTGGGCAATGCCTGCCCGGCCGGCCAGGCCTTGAGCAATTGTGCCTGGGCCTGGGCGGAGGCCTGCGCCGCGTGGCTGCGCGCCTGCTGTTCCAGTTGCACGGCGTACAGCACCAGCAACAGAGTGGTGACGAAAGCGACCGCGTTGACCGCCCAGAATTTGTATTTCAGCGAGATATTGCTAAGCCAGGCACCCATGGAGGTCTTCTCTGATAGCGGAAACAGTTTTGGCAAGGTGCCAGCATTGTGCCGCCATGCAGATCTGAAGATCTTGATACATATCAAAAGAACACATTCCCCCTGTGGGAGCGAGCCTGCTCGCGAAGAGGGCGTGTCAGCCAACACCCATGCCATCTGAACCACGGCTTTCGCGAGCAGGCTCGCTCCCACAGGAGAATTTCGGTGTGTCAGGGAAGGGCGGGAAGGTTGAAAAACGCACGGGCACACGCGGTGGTGTGCGCCGCCAGGTCTTCCTCGCTCTCGCCTCGGTGCAGCGCCACTTCGCGCAATACTTCGGTCAGATACGCCGGCTCATTGCGACCGTTCTTCGGCTTTGGCCGCAGGGTGCGGGGCAGCAGGTACGGCGCGTCGCTTTCGAGCATCAGTCGTCCGCGTTTGATCTCCTTGACCAGCGAGTGCAGGTGCGTGCCGCGGCGCTCGTCGCAGATCCAGCCGGTGATGCCGATGTGCAGGTCCAGATCCAGGTAACTGAACAAGGCTTTCTGCTCGCCGGTAAAGCAGTGCACCACAGCGGCGGGCAGTTGATCACGAAAGTCCCGGAGGATTTCCAGCAGACGCTGACTGGCATCGCGTTCGTGGAGAAACACCGGCAATTGCAGTTCTACCGCCAGCGCCAGATGTTCTTCGAGGACTTTTTCCTGTTGCGGGCGCGGCGAGAAATCACGGTTGAAATCCAGCCCGCATTCACCCACGGCGACCACGTTTGGCTCGTGCAGCAGACTGCGCAACCGGCGCGCGCTGTCAGCATTCCAGTCACTGGCCGAATGCGGGTGAATGCCGGCGGTGGCGAACAGCTGTTGGCCACCGTCATCCAGTTGCCGGCATAGCTCCAGCGCCTGTTCGCTACCTTCGACGCTGGTACCGGTCAGTACCAGTTGGCAGACCCCGGCGGCGTAGGCGCGGTCGAGCACGGCCTGATGTTTTTCAGCAAAACCGGGGTTGGTCAGGTTGACGCCGATATCGATGAGTTGCATGGTTCTACCTCGGGCCGAAGGCCGGAAAGCATACCAGAGCTGTAGATTTATAAGAAAAGCCAAGAACTACAAAGAGTTATAGCTGTCTTTTGATGCCGTGACAGAGCCCGGGTTGGCGGATAAGCCATCACTGTGCCAGTCTCTCGCACTTTGCCAGCGCTCCAGGCGCTCTGTTTTCGTCGGCGATTTCGACCGTTCAGCGGTTAAAAAACGCCCCGTATTCTTTCCGGAGAGTGGATGCATCGTCCCTCGGTTTTGCTCCTGTTGTGTGCGTCGCTGCTACTGCCGATAACGGCGGTTGCGCGCTTGCCCGGGCCACAGCAAGCCGTGCCGGCCGCCAAGGTCCGCGACCTGTCGGAGATACGCAGCAGCCGCGTACTGCGAGTGCTGGTCAACCAGAGTCGCAACAGCTCCGGAGAAGTCCAGGGCCAGGCCATCGGGGTCGAATACCATCGCCTGCGCGCCTTCGAGCAATACCTCAATGGCCACGCCCGCGACGGCCAGGAAGTCACTCTCAAGATCATTCCCAAAGCCAAGGATCAACTGCTCGGCGCGTTGCAACGCGGCGAAGGCGACCTGGTGGCGCCCGGCGAGCTGCTTGATCTGCAGCCGGGCCACGCGGTGGCCAGCAGTGAGCCGATCGCCAGCAACGTGCCGCTGGTACTGGTCGGCATCAAGGGCGAGCGTCGTTACACCAAGGTCGAGCAGCTTTCCGGCAAGACCCTGGCCTTGCCCACCGGCAGTGCGGCGGGGGACGCGGTTAGCCAGCTCAATCAGAAACTGGCGCTGCACAAACTGGCACCGATCAAGATCGAATGGGTCGATCCGACGCTGGCGGTCGAGGACGTGCTGGAGATGGTGCAGGGCGGAATCTTCCACCTGACTATCGTTGAGCAACCGATCGCCGAGCGCTGGGGCAAGATCCTGCCCAAGCTGCGTTTTGACCGGCAATTGATGATCAGTGAACCGGGTGAGGAGTACTGGTTCGTGCGTCGTGATGCCTCGATGCTGCGGGCGAGCATTGATCGCTTCCTCGGCGGCTACAAGAAACCGGCGAACGAGGATGCCGAATTTTTGCGGATCTATCGGCGCCTCTACCAAGTGCACTATCCGTTGGCCAAGGCTGACCGTCAGCGTCTGGAAAAACTGCGCCCGACGCTGCAAAAACACGCCGATGCGCAGAACATGGACTGGCTGAACCTGGCGGCGCTGGCCTTCAAGGAGTCGGCCCTGCAACCCGACGCCCGCAGCGGCAGCGGCCCGACCGGGTTGATGCAGATCACCCCGTCCGCGGCGCAGCGGGTCGGTGTGAACAACATCCAGAATCTCGATGCGAATGTGCAGGCCGGGGCCAAGTATCTGGCGATGATCCGTCGCAAGTTTTTCAACAGTCCGAAACTCAATGAGCGCGAGCGCATGGCGTTCACCCTGGCCGCTTACAACATCGGTCCGGAACGGGTGCAAGGCATGCGCGCCGAGGCTCGGCGGCGCGGGCTGAATCCCAACCAGTGGTTTTTTCAGGTCGAGCGCATCGCCATGGAGCAGGTGGGCATGGGCCCCGTCAGCTATGTTAATAGCGTGAACAAGTACTACCTGGCGTTCGACCGGGAGCGGGAGTCACTGGAGCCCCGGGAACAGAAAGTCGCCTCACGTAAATGATCAAATAATTTGATTGTTATGGCGGAATAATTGCGCTTTTAACATGAATTTAACTGATTAATATAGCGGCCAATCCCAACACACTTCTCGCAAAACAAGGAATGCCCCATGAGCTCACTGATCAACAAGGTTCTGTTCACCCGCGCCGGTTACGGCCTGACCATTCTGCGTATCGCGGTCGGCGTGATCTTCGCCGCCCACGGTTCGCAAAAACTCTTTGGTCTGTTTGGCGGTTACGGTCTGGCAGGCACCGCGCAGTACATGGACAGCATCGGTCTGCACCCGGGTTACCTGATGGCCACATTGGCCGGCGGTACTGAGTTTTTTGCCGGTCTGGCGTTGATCATCGGCCTGCTGGTGCGCCCGGCGGCGCTGGGCCTGACCTTCCTGTCGCTGGTGGCGATCTTCACCGTGCACATCAGCAATGGTCTGTTCATGGCCAACAACGGTTACGAGTTTGCCCTGGCGCTGCTCGGTGGCAGCCTCGCGGTGATGATCGAGGGCGCCGGCAAGCTGTCGGTGGATCGCGCCATCGCCGGTTGAGCGCTCTGGATCAAGCAAAAGGCCCGCATTGTGCGGGCCTTTTTTTGTTGTGGCTGATTCTTGACACTCATCGGTCACGTTCTCTAGGATGTTGCACATGCGCCGATTTAAACAGCTACTTGCGGGGCGCCAGGTGACTCAGACAGTTGCCGTCAGAAGCCGGAACAGGGCTTCGAAATACCGCTAAAGCGCTGGTTCGGTGTTGCCTCTCACCTGCCATGCAGACTTTTGAGGCAGAGACACGACACGATGAATGCACTACGCCCTCCAGCACGTCCCGCGCCGATCACGGCACATATCACCCAACGCAATCCAAAAATCCTGCTTGGCGGCAAACACCAGCCGACGCTGTTGCGTTATCTGGATGGCTGGCCACGTCGCAGCGGCGGTCCTGCCGCGTTCCTGATCCAGTTCGTTGAAGACGGCGAGTCGCTGGCGCGCTTTGCCAGTGACAGTTTTGACCTCGCCGTGATTCAGGCGCCGAGCGCTGAAGACGCCCCAGAAATGATCAAGCAACTGACCCGCGTTGCGCGGCAGGGACTGATCACGCGCCGCTGAGCGTTACGGATACTCGATCGCCACGATATAGACAAACTGCTCACCGGTTGGCGTCTGCACCCGAACCTCGGCGTCCAGCGCCTTGCCGATCAAGGCACGAGCCAGCGGTGAGTCAATGCTGATCAGACCCAGTTTCAGATCCAGTTCATCCGGGCCGACGATACGGTAGCGCGACTGCTTGCCGTCTTCGTCCTCGATGGTCACCCAGGCACCGAAGTACACCTTGTTCGGATCGCTGGGTTTTTCGCTGACGACCTTCAGTGCTTCGAGTCGCTTGGTGAGAAAACGCACGCGGCTGTCGATCTCGCGCAGCATTTTCTTGCCGTAGGTGTACTCGGCGTTTTCCGAACGATCACCCTGCGCCGCTGCCTCGCTGACTGCCTGCGTCACTTGCGGGCGGCGCACATGCCACAGTTCATGGAATTCGGCGCGCATCCGCGCTTCACCTTCAGGGGTGATCAGCGCGGTGCCGGCGGTGCGGGGAGGGCGATAACGACTCATGGCAACTTCTTCTGGTGACGAAGGCTGGAGTCTATCAACCCTCGCGCAAGACTGTCAGCGGACTCGCATTCAGTGCTCGACGCGTGCCGAACACCCCGGCACCGCCAATCAGTGCGGCGCCAATCAATGGCAGCACCAGCAGCCATGGATGCGGATGCCATGGCAGATCGAAGGCAAAGCGATACAACACCAGACTCACCACTTCCGAACCGATGGCCGCCAGCAAACCGCTGACCGCGCCGAGCAGACCGAACTCGATACGCCGCGCCTTGACCAGCAACTGCCGTTGCGCGCCCAGTGCGCGTAACAACGCGCCTTGGCGAATGCGCTCGTCCAGCGTGGCCTGCAAGCCAGAGAACAGCACCGCCATCCCCGCCGCCAGCACAAACAACAATACATACTCCACCGCCAGGGTGACCTGGGCGAGGATGCTGCGCAGTTGTTCCAGCAGAGCTTCGACCTGAAGGATGGTCACCGCCGGGAATGCCCGTGACAGCTCGACAATCTGCTGATCGTGACCAGGTGCCAGATAGAAACTGGTCAGGTAAGTCGCCGGCAGATCCCTCAGGGTGCCGGGCTGGAAGATCATGAAGAAGTTCGGCTGAAAGTTGTCCCAATTGATTTCGCGCAGACTGGTGACCCTGGCTTCACGATTGACCCCGCCCACGCTGAACACCATGCGATCGCCGAGTTTGAGCTTGAGGCTTTCGGCGACTTTGCCTTCCACCGACACGCCCGGTATGTCCTCCGAGGGTTGCCCGGTCCACCACACACCGGCGGTGAGCGTGTTGCCGGCCGGCAAGTCGGCGGCCCAGGTCAGGCTCAAGTCGCGTTGCACTGCACGGTCGCCGGCGGAATCCTTGCTGACGATCTGCTGCACCGGTTCGCCGTTGATGCTGATCAGCCGTCCTGGCACCACTGGGTACAACGGTGCCGCTTGAGCCGAGACTTTGATCAGGTGGTCGGTGAAGGCCTGTTTATCCGCGGGCAGGATGTTCAGGGCAAAGTAATTCGGTGCGTTTTTCGGCAACTGGTTTTGCCAGGTGTCGAGCAGCTCGCCGCGAAGCAGAGCGATCAATGCCATCGACAACAGGATCAGACCGAACGCCAGCGCTTGCCCGGCCGCCGCCAGCGGATGACGCAACAACTGCCCCAGACCGAGGCGCCACGGCAGCGGCGCACGGGCGAGCATCCGTCGCAGGCTGTTGAGCAGCAACAACAGCAAACCACCCAATACCAGCGCCGCGATTACACCGCCGCCCAGCAGGGCGAAAGTCAGCAACAGATCCAGACTCAGGCGCCACATGATCAGACCCAGTGCGCCCAGTGCCGCGCCATAGACCATCCAGGTACTCGACGGAATCGGCAGCATGTCACGGCGCAGCACGCGCAGTGGAGGCACCCGACCCAGCGCGGCAAGCGGTGGCAGGGCGAAACCGGCCAGTGCGACCAGTCCCGTACCGATGCCGGCCATTGCCGGAAACAGGCCGCCCGGCGGGACATCTGCCGGCAGCAGATCATGCAGCAGGGCAAACAGCCCCAGTTGTGCCAGCCAGCCAAGCACCGCACCACTGAGGGCGGCGAACAGACCCAGTACGCTCAGTTGAATACTGAACAACAGCATGGTTTCTCGACGCGACAAACCGAGGCAGCGCAGCAAGGCACTGGCGTCGAAGCGACGACTGGCAAAGCGGTTTGCAGACAGCGCCACGGCCACGCCGGCCAGCAGGACCGCGACCAGACTCGCCATGTTCAGGTAGCGCTCGGCCTTGCCCAGTGCGCCGCCAATCTGCCGGTTGCCGTCGCGCGCATCCTGAATGCGCTGATTGGCGGCCAGGCCCGGTTTGAGCAATTGCCGATAGGTTTCCAGCGCCTGCGGTTCGCCGCGCCACAGCTCGCGGTAGCTGACGCGGCTGCCGGGCTGTACCACGCCGGTGGCGGCAAGGTCGTCGAGGTTGATCATCACCCGAGGCGTCAAGCTGTAGAAATTGCCGGCGCGATCCGGTTCGTAGGTCAGCACGCGGGTCAGTTTCAGCGTTTTCATGCCGACGTCGATGCTGTCGCCGATTTTCAGATCCAGGGCGGTCAGCAAACGTGCCTCGACCCACGCTTCACCGGGTTGCGGTTCGCCGCCGGTTGTCTCGGCGGCAAACGGCGCCGGGGCACTTTTCAGTTCGCCGCGCAGTGGATAAGCGCGGTCGACGGCTTTGATGCTCGATAACTGAATGCCGTTGTCGGTGGCGACGACACTGGAAAACTCCACGACCCGTGCATGATTCAAACGCAGCTCGGTGCCGCTGCGAATCTGTTCGTCGCGGGCCGGCGAACTGCCTTCAAGGACCAGGTCGGCGCCAAGGAACTCGGTGGCGCGCAGCATCATCGCGCCGTTGAGACGGGCGCCGAAGTAGCCGATGGCGGTACTCGCGGCCACCGCCACCAGCAGGGCGAAGAACAACACGCGAAGTTCGCCGGCGCGAGCATCGCGCAGCAATTGGCGAAGGGCGAGACTGAACAGACGCAAGAGCGGCAGACGTGCCATCAAGGCTCCAGAGGGGCGACCAGCAGCCCGGCTTCAAGTCGAATCAGGCGCCGGCAGCGATGGGCCAGGCGTTCGTCGTGGGTCACCAGTACCAGCGTGGTGCCGCGTTCCTTGTTCAGTTCGAACAGCAAGTCGCTGATGCGCTCGCCGGTGTGGCTGTCGAGGTTGCCGGTGGGTTCGTCGGCGAACAGCACGTCGGGCTCGGCAGCGAAGGCGCGGGCAATCGCCACGCGCTGCTGTTCGCCGCCGGAGAGCTGGCGCGGCGAGTGCGTCAGGCGCTGGCCGAGGCCGACGCGCTGCAACAATTCAGTGGCGCGCTCACGGGCGTCCTTGCGGCCATCGAGTTCCAGCGGCAGCATGACGTTTTCCAGGGCGTTGAGGCTGTCGAGCAACTGGAACGACTGAAAGACGAAGCCTACGTGCTCGGCACGGATGCGCGCGCGCTGGTCCTCGTCGAGACTGCTCAGGCCCTGGCCGGCGAGAATGACTTCGCCGCTGCTCGGCAAATCGAGACCGGCGAGCAGGCCGAGCAGGGTGGATTTGCCGGAACCGGACGCGCCGACGATGGCCAGGCTGTCGCCCTGGTTCAGTTCCAGGCTGAGTTCGTGCAGGATAGTCAGTTCACCTTCCGCGCTGGGAACCACTTTGCTGAGGTTCTTCGCGGTGAGAATGCTTGCGCCCATGGAGAATCCGATGCGTGTGTGGTTTTTGAGTGCTGGCCTGGCCTTGATGTGCATGGCCCAGAACGCAGCGGCGGGTACTGTCCTGATCGTTGGCGATAGTATCAGCGCCGGTTTCGGACTGGATACCCGCCTGGGGTGGGTATCGCTGCTCGAGCAACGGCTCAAGGCTGAAGGTTTTGACGACAAAGTGGTCAACGCCTCTATCAGCGGTGACACCAGTGCCGGAGGCCAGGCGCGCCTGCCGGCGCTGCTTGCAGAGCATAAGCCGGAACTGGTGATCCTCGAACTGGGCGGCAATGACGGCCTGCGCGGAATGCCGCCAACGCAATTGCAACAAAACCTTGCGGCAATGATCGACCGCTCGCGCCAGACCGGTGCCAAGGTGCTCCTGCTCGGCATGCAATTGCCGCCCAACTACGGCAAGCGTTACACCGATGCCTTTGCCGAGGTCTACGGCAAACTTGCAGACGAGAAAAACATCCCGCTGGTGCCGTTCTTCCTCGAAGGCGTGGGCGGGCATCCCGAGCTGATGCAGGCCGATGGTCTGCACCCGGCAGTCGGGGCTCAGGGCAAGTTGCTGGAAAATGTCTGGCCGACGCTAAAACCGCTGTTATGAGGCTTTTCTAGTGGCAGGCTTTCGGCTAATGTGGCGCCCCCTTATTTGGAGCCCCCGATGCCGCGTCCTGCCTGGTCCCTGTTTGCCTACCAACTGATCGAGCCTGACGAACAGCTGGATCTGTTCGCCTGCCAGGAAGTGCGGGTGCATCTGGTGACCCGTCAGCTCGAACTCGGTGGCTCGGCCGACCGCACGTTGTGCGGCAGTCTGTTGCCGGCGCAACCGCGCTGGTCGAGTGTGGATCGCCGGGTGTTCCAGGATCAGCGACTGTGTTCGTTGTGCCGGGCGATTCTCGAGTCACAAAAACGCGGCACCTCGCCGATCTGGCCTGAGTTGCGTTTCGAGCTCTAGGACCAACAGATCGCAGTCTGCGGCAGCGCCTGCATGAAGACTTCTGGCTGCCCATCGGCGCATCTCCCCGAATTCCCGAGGCGCGGTGTACAATCGCGCCCTTATACCCCTTGTTGATCATGCGAAGGATTTTCCGGATGTTGCCGCGCTTTCCTGCCGTCACCCGCTGCCTGTCACTTGCCGCCCTGTGTGTGGCCGGTCCCGTTGCTGCATTGGAGTTTCCCCTGCCACCGCCTGGTGAGGACATCATCGGCCAGGTGCAGGTGATCAAGGCCAAGTACGAAGACACTTTCGCTGACCTGGGAACCAAGTACGACCTGGGCTATTCGGAAATGGTCGCGGCCAACCCGGGTGTCGATGCCTGGCTGCCGGGCGCGGGTACTGAAATCGTTCTGCCGACTCGGTTCATTCTGCCGCCGGGGCCGCGCGAGGGTATCGTGATCAACCTCGCCGAATACCGTCTCTACTACTACCCGAAAGGCCGGAACGTGGTGTACACCTTCCCGCTGGGTATCGGCCGTGAAGGGTGGGGTTCGCCAATCGCGCATACCTCGATCACCGCCAAGACGCCGAACCCGACCTGGACCCCTCCTGCGTCGATCAAGGCCGAGCACGCTGCCGATGGTGATCCGCTGCCGAACGTGGTGCCGGCCGGTCCTGACAATCCGTTGGGCCCGTTCAAGTTCACCCTGGGCACTCCGGGCTACCTGATCCACGGCTCGAACAAGAAGTTCGGCATCGGCATGCGCACCAGCCACGGCTGCTTCCGCATGTTCAACAACAACGTGCTGGAAATGGCGGCCATGGTGCCGGTCGGCACTTCGGTGCGTATCCTCAATGACGCGTACAAGTTCGGCAGCAGTGGCGGCAAGGTCTATCTGGAAGCGCACACGCCAATCGACGACAAGGGCAATCCGTCGGTAGTCGACAAGCACACCGCGGTGATCAACGCGATGCTCAAGCGCGAAGACGTGACCAACAATCTGCGCGTGAACTGGGATGTGGTGCGTGATGTGGTGGCGGCTGAAGACGGTCTGCCAACCGAAATCGGCACGCCGAACACCTCGGCACCGATTGTCTCGAGTGCGCCGATCGACCTGCAGCAATAAGCTCGATTAAGACCCGCCGATGCGAGAAGCGTCGGCGGGTTTTTTATTGTCCGGACAAAAGCTGCAGGCACAAAAAAGCCGACCCAGAAACTGGGTCGGCTTGATAACAATCCCGAGGGATTATTACTTGCGGCTAGCTTTGTCCAGCATACGCAGAGCACGCTCGTTAGCTTCGTCAGCAGTCTGTTGTGCTTTTTGAGCAGCAGCCAGAGCTTCATCAGCTTTACGGTATGCTTCGTCTGCACGAGCCTGGGCGCGAGCAGCTGCGTCTTCAGTAGCGGTCAGACGTGCTTCGGTTTCTTTCGATGCGCTGCTGCAACCGGTAGCCAGAACTGCGGCCAGAGCCAGAGCAGAGAATTTCAGAACGTTGTTCATCGTGTTCCCCTTCAAGGACTTTCAATTAAGTGGCTTTCTCCTCCGATTGAGGAAATAGCCGGCGTACATACTACCCATTACTTGTAGTAAGTAAACTGACGTAGCGCAAGAAGCAAAAAAAATTGTAGGCGTTGATTCTTTTTCGAGCAACTTTTAACGGGGCTGATTAAAAAATATCCAGCTGCAAGCCCCTGCCTGAGCGAGTTAATGAGAAAAAGTTCCCGCTGTCACGTGCTGTTTTCGGCGTCTCGCACCAAGTCTGCCTAGATGAATTCGTCTACACTTTTGTTCCGATTTTGCATGACGCCTCACATATCTTTGTCGCTCTTGAGGTGACTTTAAAGAAGAGCCTGCGTCTTAAGTCTCGACATCCGGCAATGTTCAGGTGAGCGCCTCGGGATATGTTCCCCGCGCCTGCCACTACGCCCATCGGAGTTATCCGTACAACCTGCACGATGACGAGCGCACCTTGAGCATTTTTGCCAATGGTGCCTACTATTTATCACGTGCTCGGTTGCGCGAGATCGGTGTGGCTTTTCTCGGTGTCCATCAGGCACGGGGTGGCGTAGATGTTCCTTCGCCGGAAAAACATCGGTAAGGTAGGGGTCAGAATTCAAGACCCGCGAGGAGTAGTGATGAGCGAGGCGTTGTCCATCCACCATGACCAGGCTGGTCATCAGTTCGAGACCAATGTGGACGGTCATCGTGCCTACCTGACCTATATGGATCTGGGGAAACAGACCCTGGATATCTACCGCACCTTCGTGCCCAACGCCCTGCGCGGTCGAGGCATCGCGGCAGCGCTGACCGAAAGCGCGCTGCAGTACGCCGAGGAAATGGGCTACACGGTGATTCCGTCGTGCTCTTACGTCGAGCGCTATATGGAGCGCCATCAGAAGCGCGCGGCGAAAATCTGATTACCCCTACACACAAAAACGCCGGGCAATGCCCGGCGTTTTTTTATGCCTGCGAAACGCTGATCAGCTGCGCTGACGCTTCGGCAGCACATCCTTGAGCTTGGCGTGCATGCTGCGCAGGGTGTTCTCGGTGGCGGACCAGTCGATGCAGGCATCGGTGATCGACACGCCGTATTGCAGGTCGGCGAGGTCTTTCGGGATGGCCTGACAGCCCCAGTTCAGATGGCTCTCGACCATCAGGCCGATGATCGACTGGTTGCCTTCGAGGATCTGGTTGGCGACGTTCTCCATCACCAGCGGTTGCAGGGCCGGGTCCTTGTTGGAGTTGGCGTGGCTGCAATCGACCATGATGTTCGGCTTGATCTTCGCCTTGTTCAGCGCCTGCTCGCACAGGGCGACGCTGACCGAATCGTAGTTCGGCTTGCCGTTGCCACCACGCAGCACCACGTGACCGTAGGCGTTGCCCTTGGTGGTGACGATCGACACGCCACCTTCCTGGTTGATACCGAGGAAACGGTGCGGGCTGGAAACCGACTGCAGGGCGTTGATCGCCACGGTCAGGCCGCCATCGGTGCCGTTCTTGAAGCCGACAGCCGAAGACAGGCCGGAAGCCATTTCACGGTGGGTCTGGGATTCGGTGGTACGCGCGCCGATGGCCGACCAACTGATCAGGTCCTGCAGGTACTGCGGGGAGATCGGGTCGAGGGCTTCGGTGGCGGTCGGCAGGCCTTTCTCGGCCAGGTCCAGCAGCAACTGGCGACCAATGTGCAGGCCGTCCTGAATCTTGAACGAGTCATCCAGGTACGGATCGTTGATCAGGCCTTTCCAGCCGACGGTGGTCCGTGGCTTCTCGAAATACACACGCATGACCAGGTACAGGGTGTCGGAGACTTCCTCCGCCAGCACCTTGAGGCGGTCGGCGTACTCGTGGGCAGCCTTGATATCGTGGATCGAGCACGGGCCGATCACTACGAACAGACGGTGGTCGGTGCCATCAAGAATGTTGCGAATGACTTCGCGGCCCTTGGTGACGGTGCGCAGGGCAGCGTCGCTCAGAGGGATATCACGCTTGAGCTGATCGGGAGTGATCAGGGTCTCGTTAGAGGCGACGTTTAGGTCGTTGATCGGTAAATCAGCCATCGTTTACTCGTCAGGTCACGGGTGCCGGCCGCCAGCGATCCCCGCGCGGCGGAGCACAGCAGATTTAAGCGCGTCGGGGAGCCGAACCTTAGCGCGTCAGACGCGGCTCGACAATGGGCAAGCGCCGCTTTAATCCAGTACTGGCTGGGCAAAAGCCTTGCGCACGCTGTCGTGGGAGAACTCGTTGGCGTGTTGTTCGACCCATTGCAGGGCCAGCGCCTGAATATCCTGCAAGTCGTCATGGGCCTCGTTCATGCGGCAATAGCGTTCGATCTGGCACACCTGCTCGCCCATCCGGGCGCTGAACAACGTCTGCTCATCAGTGAACGCGATCCCCACCAGATAGCCCTTTTTGCGTCGCAGGCACCACGCCACATAGCCCGGAAAACAGAGGTCGGCATTGAGCGTCGGCAGACGCACTTCAAGGGCGGTGCCGTGGCGCCAGGCGCGGTGATAATTGCAAGCGATCCCGCCGAGGCTGATAGTGTGCAGCTGTTGCCTGGAAATACACTCGGGCTTGAGCAAGGTTAATTCAACCGGCACTTCGTCCGGATGAGGAATGAAACGTCCCATGAGCACAGACTCCCTGTGTCGGCCATTTGACATTGTTTCCCCCAGTATAGTGGTCGAATCCGAGCTGACCGATTTCGACGCCGACCAGCGGCTGCTGGCGATGAGCGGTGTTTCGCTGGTGATTTTCACCAGTGTCGGCTGTTCCAGTTGCCGCTATGCCAGAGAAGTGTTGCCCGGGTTCGCGCTGGCGGTCGATCGCCTGTGCTGGATTGATGCCGGCAATAACGGTGGGCTGGTGGAGCGCTATCAGGTCTTTCATTTGCCGGCGCTGTTTGTGGTGCGCGACGGCGAGTTCTTTGGGGCATTGCACACGCGCCTGACCGCCGCTGCGCTGAACGCGGCAGTGGCGCAGGCGCTGGGTCGAATTGCAGAGGAGTTGCCATAGATGGTGGGAGCAGACAGCAAACCGGTGATCGGGATTATCGGCACCGGCGCAATTGGCGGGTTTTACGGTTTGATGCTGGCGCGGGCCGGTTTCGATGTGCACTTTTTACTGCGCAGTGAGTTTTCAGCGGTGGCCGAGCGGGGGTTGCAAGTGGACAGTGCCGTGCATGGCACGCTGACACTGAACCCGGTGCAAGCGTATGCCAAGGCCGAGGACATGCCGGCCTGCGACTGGTTGCTGGTCGGCGCCAAGACCACCAGCAGCGCGGGTCTGGCCCCGGCGATCATTGCCGCGGCCAGGCCCGGCGCGAAAGTGCTGGTGCTGCAGAACGGTCTGGACGTCGAAGACAGCTTGCGTGAGCTGCTGCCCGACTCCCTGCATCTGCTCGGCGGTCTGTGCCTGATCTGCGTGCATCGCGAAGGCCCGGGGCACATCACCCATCAGGCCTTGGGGGCGGTGAACGTCGGCTATCACAGCGGCCCGGCGATGGGGGATGCGGCGCGCATGGCGCTCGTTGAAGAGGGCGCCAGTCTGTTCCGTGCCGCGGGCATCGATTCGCAGGCAATGGCCAATCTGCAACAGGCGCGCTGGCAGAAACTGGTGTGGAATATTCCCTACAACGGTCTCTCGGTGCTGCTCGGCGCCGGCACCACGCCGCTGATGGCCGACGCTGACAGTCGCGCGTTGATTCAGGCATTGATGGCTGAAGTCGTGCAGGGCGCCAAGGCCTGCGGTCACGACATGCCGCCCGCTTACGCCGAGTACCTGTTCACAATGACCGAGAAAATGCCCGACTACTGGCCGAGCATGTACCACGATTTTCTGCACAAACGGCCGCTGGAGCTGGAAGCGATTTACGCCCGGCCATTGGCCGCCGCCAAGGCGGCAGGATGTGAATTGCCACGAATCGAAGCGTTGTATCGCACGCTGGGTTTCATCGACCGACGCAACACCTGAGTCGGTTTTTTGCGGGAGTGGGGGAAGGCATGGCCAAGAACATCGATGACAAACTGGTGCTGGCGATTTCGTCTCGCGCCTTGTTCGACCTGAGCGAGAGTCACAAGGTCTACCTGTCGAGCGGCGTTGAAGCCTATCGGCAATACCAGATCGAACACGAAGACGAAATCCTCGCCCCCGGCGATGCGTTCCCGCTGGTGGAAAAACTCCTGAGCCTCAACAGCCGCCTCGACCGCGCCCGGGTCGAGGTGATTCTGGTTTCGCGCAACAGTGCCGATACCGGCCTGCGCGCGTTCAACTCGATTCATCACTACGGGCTGGACATTTCCCGGGCGGCCTTCGTCGGCGGACGCAGCCCGTATCCGTATCTCAAGGCCTTTGGCTGTGACCTGTTTCTGTCCACGCACGCCGAGGACGTGCGCGCCGCACTGGATGCCGGATTTGCTGCAGCGACAATTCTGTCTGGTGGCGCCAGCCGTGCCGCGAGTGATGAGTTGCGCATCGCCTTCGACGGAGACGCGGTGTTGTTCTCCGACGAATCCGAGCGCATTTATCAGTCCGGCGGGCTGGAGGCGTTCCAGGCCAAGGAACGCGAGTCGGCACGCGAGCCATTGCGCGGCGGGCCTTTCAAAGGATTTCTGGCGGCGCTCAATGCGCTGCAGCGCGAGTTCCCCGAGGACGACTGCCCGATCCGCACGGCGCTGGTCACCGCGCGTTCGGCACCGGCCCATGAGCGGGTGATCCGTACCTTGCGCGAGTGGGATATCCGCCTCGACGAGTCGCTGTTCCTCGGCGGTCTGACCAAATCGGCATTCCTCGAAGCCTTTGCCGCCGACGTGTTTTTCGACGATCAGGCCGGACACTGCGAGCTCGCCCGTGAAGTGGTCGCCACCGGCCATGTGCCGCATGGCATCAGCAACGAAACGTCGATTTAAAGCCCCTGTGCTTCAAGACGTTGCGTCGCACGTCGTAGTCGCCAAGGCACTGCTAAGCTGAATCAAATCTCCGCCATGTTGGCACGCGAGGAGGTCATATGATTCGTTCGATGCTGTATGCCACTGACCTCGGTCTGTACGCACCGTTAGTGATGCAGCATGCCCTGGCACTGGCGCGGACATTCAATGCCGACTTGTACGTGGTGCATGCAGTGGAGCCCATGGGGCTGTTTGCCGAATCGGTGTTGCAGAGTTATCTCGACGAACAGGCATTGAACGAATTTCACCGTCAGGGTCTGAAAACTGTCATCGCCAGTATCGAGCAACGGGTGCTGGACAGTTTTCGCGAAGAATTGGGGGATGACGGTGAACAGGATCTGCAGCGGATTCGCGCAGTGCGGGTTCTGCAGGGCGATCCGGCGCAGGTGATTCTCGACCAGGTGCGGAAACTCTCTGTGGATTTGCTGATCGTAGGCACTCACAGCCACGGCGTAGGGGCGGAAACGCCTTTGGGGCGCACGGCGACCCGGGTTCTGCAATTGGCCAAGGTGCCGGTCTATCTGGTGCCGTTGATGGAGCGTCGGCGCCGGGGGGATCGCTGAAGCGGGAATAATGGCGTTTTGATAAAAAAGTTCTAGATTTATTCATCAAACCATTAATATAGTTATATACCGTCGCTGATGCCCGTGGCGTCTACCTGCTTTGAGGGATACATATGAAGCTTCAACAATTGCGCTACATCTGGGAAGTGGCGCACCACGACCTCAACGTTTCCGCTACCGCCCAAAGCCTTTACACCTCGCAACCGGGTATCAGTAAACAGATCCGCCTGCTGGAAGACGAACTTGGCGTTGAAGTGTTCGCTCGCAGCGGCAAACACCTGACCCGCGTCACCCCGGCCGGCGAGCGCATCATCACCACCGCTGGCGAAATCCTGCGCAAGGTCGAAAGCATCAAGCAGATCGCTCAGGAATTCTCCAACGAGAAGAAAGGTACCCTGTCGATCGCCACCACCCACACCCAGGCACGTTACGCATTGCCGCCGGTGATCAGCAATTTCATCAAGCAATACCCGGACGTGGCGCTGCACATGCACCAGGGTTCGCCGATGCAGATTGCCGAGATGGCCGCTGACGGCACCGTCGATTTCGCCATCGCCACCGAAGCGCTGGAGTTGTTCGGTGATCTGGTGATGATGCCTTGCTATCGCTGGAACCGTTGCGTGGTCGTGCCCCAGGGCCACCCGCTGACCAAGTTGCCGAAGCTGACCCTCGAAGCGCTGGCCGAATACCCGATCGTGACATACGTGTTCGGTTTTACCGGCCGTTCGAAACTCGACGAAGCCTTCAGCCATCGTGGCCTGACGCCGAAAGTGGTGTTTACCGCCGCCGACGCCGACGTGATCAAAACCTACGTGCGTCTGGGTCTGGGTGTGGGCATCGTCGCCAAAATGGCGGTCGACACCAAGCTCGATAACGACCTGGTGGTGCTGGATGCCAGCGAACTGTTCGAGTCGAGCATCACCAAGATCGGTTTCCGTCGCGGTACGTTCCTGCGTGGTTTCATGTGCGACTTCATCGAGAAGTTCGCCCCGCACCTGACCCGCGAAGTGATGGCCAAAGCCATCCAGTGCCACAACAAACAGGAACTGGAAGAGCTGTTCGACGGCGTCGAATTGCCGGTCCACTAAGTCCCCGCCTCAAAGCACCTCGGTGACAGCGAACTGTTGCCGGGTGCCTGCCACCAGAATCTCCACCTCATCGCCCTCGAGCTTGCCCAGCAGGCTTTTGCCCAGCGGCGAGCGTGGGCTGATGACGGTAATCGGCTGACCCACCACATCGACTTTCAGGCCCGCCGCATCCGGCGCCAGAAACAGCCATTGCTCGCGCCCCTTTTCGTCTTCCAGACCGAGCAGGGCGCCGATCTCGATGCCGCGATTTTCGTCGTAGGCGCGCAGCGTCAGGTTCTGGCACAGCGCCAGTGACTGACGGATTTCCTCGACCCGTTTCGCCTGGCCCGCCGCCAGATAAGACGCCTCAAGCCCGAGCGTGTCGTACTTGTTCTCGGCAATGTTCTCTTCGTGGGTCGCGGTTTCGTAAGCGGTCTGCGCGGCGCGCTCGGCGATGTCGAGGTCGACGCGCAGTTTGTCTAGGATCAGTTGGTGGACGGTGTGCTTGTTCATGATCAATCGCAGAATTGCAAAACGTTGGCGCGGCTCTTTTCGCTCGGCGCGGTCTGGTCCTGTTGCAGCCAGAACTGGCATTTCGGATTCGACTGGTTGCGACTGCTGCCGCGAGCCTGATCCAGACGTGCCTGCTGCTCGTTCTTGCGCAGGTTTTCTTCGTACTGCTCGAACAGCGGGCTCTGTGGCGGAATGTCCGGTTGTACCTGAACGGCCGCTGGCGGCTTGGCCAGTTGCTGCACCGCCTGAGCGACAGGTGCCAGTTGTTCGGTGAACACCAAGCGCGAGAGCAGCCAGCAGGTCAGGGCGATGGCCAGAAAGCCCAGCCACATGCCCAGGGCAATGCTGCCGGTCAGTTGCAGCGCGCTAAGCTGAACAGGCAACGGACGACGCGGGTTGGGACGATAGGGCATGGCTGCCTCCTGGCGGATGATTGCGGGCAAGTGGCGATTGTCGCACGAAGATTAATCGCCGTCGGCTCTTCTGCGCGAGGTCATTTATGCGGACAATCAGCGCTTTTGCCAACGGGAGTCTTTGCATGCCGGTACCGAAAACCCGCTGGGATATTTTTTGCACCGTGGTCGACAATTATGGCGACATCGGCGTGACCTGGCGTCTGGCCCGGCAACTGGTGGCCGAACACGGGCTGGCGGTACGCTTGTGGGTCGATGACCTGCGCGCCTTCGAACGTATCTGCCCCGAGATCGACATCAACCTTGCGCAACAATCGCAGCAGGGCGTCGAGGTGCGGCACTGGCCGAGCGACTGGCCGCAGACGGAGGCGGCGGACGTGGTGATCGCCGCATTTGCCTGCCAACTGCCAACGGCGTACATGGATGCCATGACCGAGCGGCAACAGCCACCACTGTGGATGAACCTCGATTACCTCAGCGCCGAAGACTGGGTTATCGGCTGTCACGGTTTGCCGTCGGTGAAGTACAAGTCGGTACAGAAATTCTTTTTCTTTCCCGGATTTCAGCCGGGGACGGGCGGCTTGCTGCGTGAAAGCGGTCTGCTTGAGCGGCGTCGGCAATTTCAGCAGGACGCGGCTGCGCAGCGACAATTCCTGCAAGGCCTGGGCGTAGATCGCGCAGCGGACGCACAGCTCATCTCGTTGTTTGCCTACGAAAATGCCGGGCTGGCCAGTTGGCTGGATGCGTTGGCGGCCGACAGCGCGCCGACCCATCTGCTGGTGCCGGAAGGGCGGATTCTCGGTGACGTTGCGCGCTGGCTCGGGGTCGACTCTCTGGCCGTTGGCGACTTGAACGTGCGTCAGGCGCTGACGGTGCAGGTGCTGCCGTTCGTTCGTCAGGATCAATACGATCAGTTGTTGTGGTGCTGCGATTTCAACGCAGTGCGCGGAGAAGACTCGTTCGTCCGTGCACAGTGGGCCGGGCGACCGATGCTCTGGCACATCTATCAGCAGGATGAAGACATCCACCTCGACAAGCTCGATGCCTTTCTCGCGCTCTACACCAAAGGGCTTTCCCCGGCTGCTGCCGAGGCGACGAGCGGTCTGTGGCGGGCCTGGAGTGCCGGGCAACCGATCGGCGAGCACTGGCTCAAGGCCCGTAAACACTGGCCAGAACTGCAGGAAAACGCCGAGGCGTGGTGTCTGGAACAAGGCTTGCAGGCGGATCTTGCCACGGCGCTGGTACAGTTTTACCTAAATTGGATATGATACGCGGCCTAGATTTTTGTAAATCCCATCCAAATTCGGATATTCGCAATGAAAACTGGTAAAGAACTCAAACCCGGTACCGTGATCCGTATCGACAACGATCCTTGGCTGGTTCAGAAAGCTGAATTCACCAAGTCGGGCCGTAACAGCGCGATCATGAAGACCAAGCTGAAGAACCTGCTGACCGGTTACAAGACCGAAACCGTTTACGGTGCGGACGACAAGCTGGACGACGTGATCCTGGATCGTAAAGAAGCCACCCTGTCTTTCATCAGCGGTGACACCTACACGTTCATGGACACCACTGACTACACCATGTACGAGCTGAACGCCGAAGACATCGAAAGCGTTCTGCCTTTCGTTGAAGAAGGCATGACCGACGTTTGCGAAGCCGTGTTCTTCGAAGAGCGTCTGGTGTCCGTAGAGCTGCCGACCACCATCGTGCGTCAGGTTGACTACACCGAAGGTTCCGCTCGCGGTGACACTTCCGGCAAGGTGATGAAGCCTGCCAAACTGAAGAACGGTACCGAGCTGTCGGTGGCTGACTTCATCGAAATCGGCGACATGATCGAGATCGATACCCGCGAAGGCGGTTCCTACAAAGGCCGTGCCAAATAAGCACTGCTTTTCGCGGAAAGAAAAAGCCCGACCATTGCGTCGGGCTTTTTTGTGCCTGATGAATTACTTCTTCAGGTGCTGTTTCAGTTCTTCCGAAGCCTGCAGCATCGCCGAACGCACTGCCGGTACCTGGCTGACCACGTTGAGCAATCCGTAGTCGTGGATCATGCCGTTGTAGCGCACTGAGGTCACCGGCACGCCGGCTTCGTCGAGTTTACGGGCGTAGGCTTCGCCTTCGTCACGCAGCACGTCGGCCCCGGCGGTCTGGACCAGTGCAGGCGGCAGATCTTTCAATTGCGCGGTCGTGGCCCGCAGCGGCGAGGCGTAGATCTCGTTTCGCTGGTTGGCGTCGGTGGTGTAGTTGTCCCAGAACCACTTCATCATGTTGCGGGTGAGGAAGTGCCCCTCGGCATACTGGTTATACGAACCGGTGTCGAAATTGGCATCGGTCACTGGCCACAGCAGCACCTGGAATTTGATCGCCGGGGTGCCTTTGTCTTTGGCCATCAAGGCGACGACTGCGGCCATGTTGCCACCGACGCTGTTGCCCGCCACCGCCAGACGCTTGCCGTCGACGTTGATCTCTTTGCCGTGTTCGGCCACCCATTTGGTCGCGGCGTAAGCCTGGTTGATCGCTACCGGGTAATGCGCTTCCGGCGAAGGGGTGTAATTGACGAACACCGCCGCCGCCCCCGAACCGGCCACCAGATCCCGCACCAGACGCTCGTGGGTCGGGAAGTCCCCCAACACCCAGCCGCCGCCGTGGAAGAACATGAACACCGGAAGCTCGCCCTTGACCCCGGCCGGCCGGACGATGGTCAGGCTCAACGGTTGGCCATCGACCTGAATAGTCTTCTCGCTGACGTCCGCTTTGGGCAGCGTCAGTTTGACCCCGGACTGCGCGCCTGTCAGCACGGCGCGGGCATCCTTGGGAGTCAGCTGTTCCATCGGTTTGCCAGTGCCTGCATTCAGTACATCGAGGAATGCCTGGGTGTTGTGTTCAACCTCCCCGGCAAATGCGCTCTGGATGGACAGGGCGAGAAGGGTACCGGTCAAGACTTTGCTGAAAGTGTTCATGTTCATTTCCTGTACGGGCCTGAGTGTCAGTGATTACACGGTGACATGCAGACGCACATCGACGTTGCCGCGAGTGGCGTTGGAGTACGGGCAGACCTGGTGGGCAGCGTCGACCAGGCTTTGTGCGTCAGCCTGTTCCAGGCCCGGCAGATTAATGTGCAGATCGATGTCCAGACCGAAACCGCCAGGAATCTGGCCAATACCGACGTGGGCGGTGATCGAGGCGTCGTCCGGGATTTTGCGTTTGGTCTGACTGGCAACGAATTTCAGCGCGCCGATGAAGCAGGCCGAGTAGCCGGCAGCGAACAGTTGCTCAGGGTTGGTGGCCGCGCCGCCGGCACCGCCGAGTTCTTTCGGGGTGGCGAGTTTGACGTCAAGGACGTTGTCGCTGGAGATCGCACGACCATCACGGCCGCCAGTGGAGGTTGCGATTGCGGTGTAGAGCGTTTGCATGGTGTGAGCCTCTTCAAGTGTGATTGTTGCGCTAATTGTTTGCGCGCTAACTAGGTGCGAAGTAAATGTACTTCGCTAATATTTAGCGCGCAAGATAAATTTTTGAAGAAAGCGTGGATCGGCACTTGGATTGGGCAGTGTCGTGATCTCAAGCGTTTGATATGGAAGGTTTTCTAACGTGAAACGAGAGAAAGAATTTTTCGGGGGATAAGCGGGGGGAATGTGCGATTCGCCTGCAGACGCAAGGCTGCGCCCACAGGGAAGGGGAGTCTTAAGCGAGGCTGTCCTGCAAATGTCCACGCAATGCCTGCAATTCAGCTTGCAGGTTTTGCAGGCGCTCCAGCGTGAAGCCACTGGCCCCCAGAATGCATTGAGGCACGGTTCGGGCCTTGTCTTTCAAGGCGCGTCCCTGTGCAGTCAGTTCAACGATCACCACGCGTTCATCCTCACGGCTGCGGGTTCGGCTGAGCAAACCTTCACCTTCCAGCCGCTTGAGCAGCGGGGTCAGCGAGCCCGGATCGGTCAGCAGGCGCGTGCTGATTTCTCCGACGGTCAAACCGTCCTTCTCCCACAGCACCATCATCGCCAGGTATTGCGGATACGTCAGGCCAAGCGCTTGCAACAGCGGCTTGTAGACCTTGGTCATCATCAGCGAAGTGGAATGCAGGGCGAAGCAGGCCTGATTGTCGAGCAGCAGGTCTTCGCAATGGTCGGTGGCGTCGCGGTCGGTGGTCATGTCAGTGCCTTGAACGGTGATGCAGATGAATCTAGCGCTCGAATCTTTAATGCGCCAGACAATTGTGCCCGGTGGCGGATCGGTCAGTGCCGGCCCAGTTCACGTTGCAGCGCCAGATCCCACGGCGGCACGGGGCTGAAACGGGTCTTGAGGTATTCCAGCAGCAGGCGGCTGCGGGAGCTGGCCTGTTGTTCCAGCCGCAGCGCATAGATGCCGGTACTCTCCGGTTTTGGCAGGCCGTTTTCACAGAACAGCGGCAGTAACTCGCCACGTAACAGGTATTCGCTGGCCAGCCAGGTGGGTAGATGCGCGATCCCGAGTCCCGCAAGCGCTCCGCAAACCAACGCCTCAGCGTTGTTGGCGCTCATGCGCACCCGCGCCGGGCGGTGCAATTGCATCTGCCCGTTTTGCTCGAAACGCCAGGCGAAGGGCGGGGCGAGGCCGTCCCAATCGAGGCCGTCATGCTCGCTCAATTGTGCGGGTTCGCTCGGCACGCCCCGGCGCTTGAGATAGTCGGGGCTGGCGCAGGCGATGCGCACCATGCTCGCCAACGGAGTGGCCACCAGCCGGGTGTCGGCCATCTGCCCGGCACGCAATACCAGGTCGACCTTGCCCAGGTTTGAACCGTCCATGTCGACGAAGCTGTCGATCAGATGCAGTTGCACATCCAGCCCCGGATACAGCACCAGAAAATCGGCAATCACCGGCGCCAGATGTCGGCGCCCGAACGCCGCTGGCGCATCCACCCGAATCAGCCCCTCCGGCGCGCTGCTCAGAGACACCGCTTCAGCCCGCGCCAATTGCAGCTCGGCAACGATTCGGCGCGCCCGTTCGGCAAACGCCAGCCCGGCCGGCGTGGCGCGCACCGCATGAGTGTTGCGGATAAACAGCTGGCTGCCGACGGCGCTCTCCAGACTGTCGATGCGTCGGGCGACGGCGGATGGCGTCAGCGGATGTCGACGCGAAGCCGCAGAAAAGCTCCCGCTCTCCAGCACATCGAGAAACAGCCCCAGTTGTTCGGTCAATTGATTGGAATTCATGAACCAGCTCAGTGCCTATGCGGTTTTGGCACAGCCATTGTGCGTTGCTGTGCGTTTCCCCGCCAGTCACGACTGCGTAGGATGGATCGCCTGACGGATGAGGACATCGCTGTGATCGAGTTTTTGCTGTACCTGCTGTTTGGCGCCGCCTTGGGGACATTGGGCGGAATATTCGGTATTGGTGGCGGGCTGATCGCCATTCCGCTGCTGGGCGTGTGGTTCGGCCTCGATCAACAGATCGCCCAAGGCACGGCGCTGGTGATGGTCGTGCCGAACGTGATGCTGGCGCTGTGGCGTTATCACCAGCGTAACCGCATCGAACTGCGCCACGCGCTGCCGCTGGCGATCATGGGTTTTTGCTTTGCGTGGATCGGTTCGATCTGGGCGGTGGGCATTGATGCGCAAACCATGCGGATCGGTTTTGTCGCTTTCCTCGTGGTGCTCTCGGCGTACAACCTGCTGAAGATGTTCGGCAAAAAAACGGCAGTGAGCTCAGAGATGCGTTACTCATGGCCATGGCTGGGTGTGCTTGGCGCGGCGTCCGGAACCATGGGCGGTCTGTTCGGTGTCGGCGGGGCCGTGGTGGCGACGCCGGTCCTCACCAGTCTGTTCGGTACTAGCCAAGTGGTCGCTCAAGGCCTGTCGCTGGCACTGGCGCTGCCCAGCACCGGCGTGACCCTGGTGACCTATGCGGTGCATCACGAGGTCGACTGGATGATCGGCCTGCCCCTGGCCATCGGCGGTCTGGCGAGCATCAGTTGGGGCGTGAAAGTCGCCCACGCCATGCCGGAAAAACTGCTGCGCGGGCTGTTCTGCGGTTTCCTGGTGCTGTGTGCGGTGATGCTCGCGTTTAAAGTTTGAAGCCTTCGACGATGTGCTCGGCCAGGCATTCGGTGATCGGCGACGGGTTGTTCAGGTTGCGGATCAGCATGATGCTGGCCTCGGGCAGCAGCGGCAGGTCTTCGTTGGCACCGAGAATGCGCATGTCCGGGGTGATCAGGCTTTCCAGTTGCGCGGTAATCGCCAGACCCGCGCTCACCACCGCCATCAGTGCCGACAGGCTGGTGCTGTTGTAGGCGATGCGGTAATCGCGGCCCATCGCGTCCAGCGCATTGCACGCCCACAAACGGCAGAAACAATCACTGTTGAACATCGCCAGCGGCAACGGCGTCTGCTCGTGGGCGCTGAAATTCTGCGCCTCGGCCCAGACGAAACGCTCCTTGCGCAGCAACTGGCCGATCTCGTTGCCCGGCTCGCGGGTGACGATCGACAAGTCCAGATCGGTGCGCTGCAACAGCTGTTTGCTGGACTCGCAATGCACTTCGATCTGGATCAACGGGTAGAACTGCGCGAACCGCGACAGGATCCCCGGCAGAAACCGCATCACGTAATCGTCCGGCGTACCGATGCGCACGGTGCCGACCATGTGTGGCTCGCGCAGGGTGTTGAACACTTCGCTGTGTAATTTCAGGATGCGCCGCGCATAACCCAGCAACACCTGGCCTTCGGCGGTCAGGCGTACCTGGCGGCCGTCGCGCTCGAACAGCTGACGCTGCAACACGTCTTCTTCCAGACGTTTCATCTGCATGCTCACCGCCGATTGCGTGCGGTTGACCATTTCGCCGGCGCGGGTAAAACCGCCCTGATCGGCAATCGCGACGAAGGTGCGCAGAACATCGGTATCGATACTGGGGTAGGCCGACAAATGATGAATCTCCGTGATGAATGCCATCAGAAACATTCGTTGGATTGATCTTAGCGCCAGCGCGAGACTTGAGCCATCCACAAGGAGGGCAACACGATGAAAGGTCAAAGAGAGTATGTAGACGACACGAAATTTTCCGGCCACGGCCATATCGTTTCCGATCTGTTGCACAGGTTCAGCCGCTGGTACGAACTGCACCGTGAGCGCGAGTTGCTCGCCAGTCTGAGCGATGAAGCGCTGAAGGACATCGGGGTCAGTCGGGCCGACGTCGAACACGAGGCGATTCGGCCGTTCTGGGACGATCCGATGCATAAATGATCGGCGCCTTACTACACAAACCACTTTCAGGTGAGGTAGGTTGCGAGCAGACAAGGAGATGCTCATGCCCGCGACTCTGGCCTTTTCTCTCAAACAGGCGCGACGTCTGGCGCTGGCCGCCCAAGGATTCAACGGGCGCCAGCCGCCAACCGTCAAGGCGCCGCAACTTAACCGGCTGATCGAACGGCTGGGCCTGCTGCAGATCGACTCCGTCAACGCCGTGGTGCGCTCGCACTACCTGCCGCTGTTTTCCCGTTTGGGTTCCTATTCCGCTGATTTGCTCGATCAGGCCGCCTGGAGTTCGGGACGACGTCGCACGTTGTTCGAGTACTGGGGCCATGAGGCATCGTTGTTGCCATTGGCCATGTATCCGTTGATGGGTTGGCGCATGCAGCGGGCGAGGAATGGCAGAGACATTTATCAGCAACTGGCAAAGTTTGGTCTGGAGCAGCAGAGCGTTGTGCGCCGGGTCTTGAGTGCGGTCGAGGAGCGCGGTGCATTGGGTGCCGGCAGTCTGTCGACCCGCGAGGACAAGGCCGGGCAGTGGTGGGACTGGAGCGCGGAAAAGCATGCGCTGGAGTGGCTGTTTGCCGCGGGTGAAGTGACCGTGGCCGGTCGTCGCGGTTTTGAGCGTTTGTATGATTTGCCGGAGCGGGTCATTCCCTCCTCGATTCTGCAACAAGCGTTACCTGACGAGGCGCAAGCGCAGCGTGGTTTGTTGCTGCACGCGGCGCAGGCACTCGGCGTCAGCACGGAAAAGGATCTGCGGGATTATTTCCGCTTGAATCCGTCTGATGCGCGACCGCGTCTGGCGGAACTGGTCGAGGACGGGCAGTTGCAGACCTGTGAAGTCAACGGTTGGCGACAGATCGCCTACTGCCTGCCGGAACCGAAGGTGCCGCGCAAAGTGGTTGCCAGTGCACTGTTGTCGCCGTTCGATTCGTTGATCTGGGAACGCAGTCGCACCGAGCGGCTGTTTGATTTCCGCTATCGGTTGGAGATCTACACGCCGCAGGACAAGCGCGTTTACGGCTATTACGTGCTGCCTTTCCTGCACAACGAACGGATTGCCGCGCGGGTCGATCTGCGCGCCGAACGAGCGTCGGGGCGCCTGGCGGTGCACGCGGTGCACGAGGAAGCGCCGGGGCTGGATGAAGAGGGGATGCTGGCGCTGGCGTTGAATCTGCGGCAGATGGCCGATTGGCTGAGGCTTGCGCGGGTGCAGCTTAATTGTCAGCGCGAGAGTGCGGCGCGGTTGCGGGTGGCGTTGGCGCAAATTGAGGGTGCCTGAACCGACCTCATCGCCAGCAGGCTGGCTCCCACAGAGATCTCTGGGTGATCTTGATCCTTGTAGGAGCTGCCGAAGGCTGCGATCTTTTGATTTTTTAAATCAAGATCAAAAGATCGCAGCCTTCGGCAGCTCCTACAGGGATAGAGGTCAATCCATGCCTGTTGGCGATGGGGCGACTCGGTCTAGCGGCGGACCTGTTTCAGGGTTTCCGCAATCAAAAACGCCAGTTCCAGCGACTGATCGGCATTCATCCGCGGATCGCAGTGGGTGTGATAACGATCCGACAACCCGTCTTCCGTGATCGGCCGCGCGCCACCAATGCACTCGGTGACATTCTGCCCGGTCATCTCGATATGAATCCCGCCGGCATAAGTGCCTTCGGCTTCGTGCACCTGGAAGAACTGTTTCACCTCACCCAGGATCTGCGCGAAGTCGCGGGTCTTGTAGCCGCTGCTGGCCTTGATCGTGTTGCCGTGCATCGGGTCGGAGCTCCACAGCACCTGCTTGCCTTCACGCTGTACCGCGCGGATCAGCGCCGGCAGGTGATCGCCAACCTTGTTCGCGCCCATCCGCGCAATCAGGTTCAGGCGGCCGGGATCGTTGTCCGGGTTGAGCACATCGATCAGGCGGATCAGGTCGTCCGGGTTCATGCTCGGGCCGACCTTGACGCCAATCGGGTTGTTCACCCCGCGCAGGAATTCGACGTGAGCACCGTCGAGCTGACGAGTACGGTCACCGATCCACAGCATGTGCGCCGAGCAATCGTAGTAATCGTTGGTCAGGCTGTCGCGACGCACGAACGCTTCTTCGTAGTTCAGCAGCAGTGCCTCGTGAGCGGTGAAGAAACTGGTTTCGCGCAGTTGCGGCGAGCTGTCCATGCCGCAGGCGCGCATGAATGCGAGGGTCTCATCGATGCGGTCGGCGAGGTGGCTGTATTTCTCGGCCAGTGCCGAGTTGGCGATGAAATCCAGGTTCCACTTGTGCACCTGATGCAGGTCGGCGAAGCCGCCCTGGGCGAAGGCGCGCAACAGGTTCGAGGTGGCGGTGGACTGGTGATAGGACTGCAGCAGGCGCTCCGGATCCGGCACGCGGCTCTTTTCGTCAAAACCGATGCCGTTGACGATGTCGCCACGGTAGGCGGGCAGGGTCACGCCGTCGAGGGTTTCGTCGTTGGCCGAGCGCGGCTTGGCGAACTGACCGGCCATGCGCCCGACCTTGACCACCGGGCAACCGGCGGCGAAGGTCATGACGATCGCCATTTGCAGCAACACTTTGAAGGTGTCGCGAATCTTCGCTGCCGAGAACTCGGCAAAGCTTTCCGCGCAATCGCCGCCCTGCAACAGGAACGCCCGGCCCTGAGTGACCTCGGCAAACTGGCGGCGCAGCTCGCGCGCTTCACCGGCAAACACCAGCGGCGGATAGCTGGCCAGGGTCTGCTCGACCTGGCGCAGATGCGCGGCGTCGGGGTATTGGGGTTGTTGCTGGATCGGCAGGGCGCGCCAGCTGTCAGGACTCCAGGGTTGGCTCATCACGGTCTCTAATGGGTTCTACGCACGGGAAGGCCATGGTAGCAGCAATTAGTGCGTGACCTGCTCCCGCCCCATCACCGACAATCGCCGCTTTGCCACGGCGCCGGAGCGGTGCCATCGCGTCACCGCGCCCGGTGGCCATCAGGAGACGAAATGACTGAGGAGCGCGTCGAGCTGTTGCTCGCCGAGGTACAGGATGAATTCGGCGTGATTCGCGTGCTGGAAGTGGCCGATTACCGCTTTCTGGAATTCGGCGATGCCATCGAGCAGAGCTGCGTGTTCACCGCCGATCCGAGCTGGCTCGAATACGACTACACCCGGGCGATGCTGATTGGCGCGTTGTGCCATGAACAACCGGAGAGCGCGCTGTTTCTTGGCCTCGGTGCCGGTACGCTGACCCAGGCCTGCCTCAAGTTCCTGCCGCTGGAAGATGTCGAAGCCATCGAACTGCGCCCGGACGTGCCGCGCCTGGCCATCGAATACCTGGGGCTGGATGACGATCCGCGTTTGTACATTCGGGTCGGCGATGCGCTGGAGTTGCTGCCGACGGCCGAGCCTGCGGATCTGATCTTTGTCGACCTGTACACCGATGTCGGCCCGGGTGTCGGGCATCTGGCCTGGAGTTTTCTCGGCGACTGTCAGAAGCGTTTGAATCCGGGCGGCTGGCTGGTGATCAATCAGTGGGCCACCGATGATGGCAAACCGCTGGGCGCCGCGTTGCTGCGTGGGCTCTACCACCGGCATTACTGGGAATTGCCGGTGAAGGAGGGCAATGTGATTCTGATTGTGCCGGCGGATCTCGATCAGGAGCTGGACATGCAGGCGCTGACCGCCCGCGCTGAAGCGCTGGCGCCGCGGTTGGGGTATTCGTTGCAGTCGTTGATCAAGGCCATTCGTCCGGCGACCTGAGTTGCCAGTGATGGCCCCATCGCTGGCAAGCCAGCTCCCACAGAGTTCGCGCCGCACGCGCGATGTGTGAACGGCTCGGTCACTGTGGGAGCTGGCTTGCCAGCAAAGGTGTTCTGATGTAACGACATCTTTCAGATCCCTTTGAAGATGCCTGGCCGCCGCTCAACCAGCGAGCTGATGCCTTCCTTGGCATCCTCACTCCCCAGCAACTTCTTCACCAGTGCCGGCAACCCCTGCGCCGCCGCCGTCTCACCTTCATACCGTGCCTGCCGCGCCGACATCAGCGTCGCCTGCACCCCCAACGGTGCCTGCCGGGCAATCCGCTCGGCCAGTTCGATCGCGCGGGGCAGCAGGTCCTCACTGGCCATTACTTCCTGTACCAAACCCAGGCGCAATGCATCATGCGCATCGAACTCATCGCCGGTCAGCAGCCAGCGCATCGCGTTGCCCCAGCCGGCCACCTGATGAAAACGCAAGGTCGCGCCACCAAAAGGAAAAATCCCTCGCTGTACTTCCATTTGCGCGAAGCGGGTATTGCTCGCGCACAGGTTGATGTCAGCGGCCAGCATCAACTCGATACCGATGGTCAGGCAGTAGCCCTGCGCGGCGACAATTACCGGTTTGCTCACGCGCGGCCCGACGAAAACGCCCCACGGGTCGCAACCGCCGGTCGGAACCTGCCAGCCTTCGGCGAGGGCGGCGCTGGCGTTGAGCAGATCCAGACCGGCGGTAAAGTGCTCGCCATGCCCGAACACCACGGCCACTCGCGCGTCACTGTCGGCCTCGAACTCACCGTAGGCCAGGCTCAGGTCATTGAGCATATCGAGGTCGAAGGCATTGCGTTTGGCGGCCCGGTCAAGGCCGATCAAGTGGATATGACCTCGACGTTCACGGCTGACGCGGCCGGGGCAGGGCTGATTCATGGGTAGATCCTCGGGCGGGAAGGGCGGGTGCAGCGACGGTATGCCGCACATCGATGAATCGTTTAAGCGTCATCACCCGCAAGGCCGGGCCTTTGCAAAATAGACCTTCGCACGATTATCCGCAAAACCCCGTTACACAGCGGTGACACCGCGATTCAGCTGATAAAAAAAGCTCCCTTTTTGGGCAAATTCCGGTATAGTGCGCGCCGGCCTTTAACCGGGCCGCGTTTAGGTAGCGCAATTCCCCGAAGTCAGCTTCGGCTGCACGTCCGCACTGCGGGCTCTTCCTTGACGATTCTTTTTCATTCATACGTTTTCGCAAATCCCCGCCGACAAAGCTGCCAGGGCGACTCTAGAGTCTCAACACGGCATGCGCAGCTTTGGAGCATGGGTCTTTGCGGATGCACTTAGAGGCAGACCCATGACCCAGGAAATCGGCGGCTTCGCCGCTCTTGAACTTCATCCCAATATTGTCGCTGCAGTAGTCGCTACCGGCTATGAAGAGCCTTCGGCCATTCAGCAGCAGTCGATCCCGATCATCCTCGCCGGTCACGATATGATTGGTCAGGCGCAAACCGGTACCGGTAAAACCGCTGCCTTTGCCCTGCCTATCCTGCACCGCATTGATCCGTCCAAGCGCGAGCCGCAAGCTCTGATCCTGGCCCCAACTCGTGAGTTGGCGCTACAAGTTGCAACCGCTTTCGAAACCTACGCCAAGCAAATGCCGGGCGTAACTGTTGTGGCTGTCTACGGCGGCGCGCCGATGGGCCCACAATTGAAAGCAATCCGTAACGGCGCACAGATCGTTGTCGCCACGCCGGGCCGTCTGTGCGACCACCTGCGTCGCGACGAAAAAGTCCTCGCTACCGTGAACCACCTGGTTCTGGACGAGGCGGACGAAATGCTCAAACTGGGCTTCATGGACGACCTGGAAGTGATCTTCAAGGCCATGCCGGAAACCCGTCAGACCGTATTGTTCTCGGCAACCTTGCCGCAGTCGATCCGTGCCATCGCCGAGCGCCACCTGCGCGATCCGAAGCACGTGAAGATCCAGAGCAAGACTCAGACCGTTACCGCGATCGAACAGGCTCACCTGTTGGTTCACGCTGACCAGAAGACTTCCGCCGTTCTCAGCTTGCTGGAAGTGGAAGACTTCGACGCGCTGATCATGTTCGTGCGCACCAAGCAAGCGACCCTGGATCTGGCCAGTGCCCTGGACGCCAAAGGCTACAAAGCCGCTGCGCTGAACGGTGACATCGCCCAGAACCAGCGTGAGCGCGTCATCGACTCGCTCAAGGATGGCCGTCTGGACATCGTTGTCGCGACCGACGTGGCTGCCCGTGGTCTGGACGTTCCGCGCATCACCCACGTGTTCAACGTGGACATGCCGTACGATCCGGAATCCTACGTGCACCGTATCGGCCGTACCGGCCGTGCCGGTCGCGAAGGTCGTGCGCTGCTGCTGGTGACTCCACGTGAGCGCCGCATGCTGCAAGTGATCGAGCGTGTCACCGGCCAGAAAGTTGCCGAAGTGCGTCTGCCGGACGCTCAAGCTGTGCTCGATGCACGCATCAAGAAACTGACCAATAGCCTGTCGCCGCTGGTCGCCGATGCCGAATCGACTCACGGCGAGCTGCTCGATCGTCTGACCGCTGACATCGGTTGCACCCCGCGTGCACTGGCTGCAGCCCTGCTGCGCAAGGCAACCAACGGTCAAGCGCTGAACCTGGCAGCGATCGAGAAGGAACGTCCACTGGTGCCGAACAACGCACCGCGTGGCGACCGTCCTGAGCGTTCCGGTGATCGTCCTGATCGTGGCGACCGCGAGCGTCGCGCGCCAATGCCTCTGGGCGAAGGTCGTGCCCGTTGCCGTACCGCGCTGGGTGCGCGTGACGGTATCGCCGCCAAGAACCTGCTGGGCGCCATCCTCAACGAAGGTGGTCTGGCCCGCGAAGCGATCGGTCGCATTCAGGTGCGTGACAGCTTCAGCCTCGTCGAGCTGCCGGAAGATGGTCTGGACAAACTCCTGACCAAGCTGAAGGACACTCGCGTCGCTGGCAAGCAGCTGAAACTGCGTCGCTACCGCGAAGATTGATCCGCCCTCGGGCTGATTGATCGAACATGAAAAATCCCCGACTGGTTCGGGGATTTTTTATGTCTGCTTTTTGCCTCGCCCCACAACCCTGTGGGAGCTGGCTTGCCAGCGATGACGTCAGCCGAAGCGATAGATATCCATACCCAGTGCACCCATCGTGAAGCCTTTATGCGCTACGCGGAACTCACCTCCCGCACCACGGGCAAAATACAACGGCAACAAATGCTCATCACTCGGATGGCTGCGCACCGCATTCGGTGCCTGCTGACGATAGTCGTGCAACGCTGCTTCGTCATTGGCCGCCAACTTGTCGATCATCCAGTCACGAAAATCCCGCGCCCACGGCTCGACGCTTTCCGGGCCGGCATGCCAGTCCAGCTCGCGCAGGTTGTGGGTGATGCTGCCGGAGCCGATCAGCAAAATACCCTGCTCGCGCAGACTCGCCAGTGCGTGCCCGACACGGGTTTGCAGCGCCGGGCCACCGCGACTCGGCAGCGACACCTGCACCACTGGAATATCCGCCTGCGGGTACATCAGCGAAAGTGGCACCCACACGCCGTGGTCGAACGGTCGTTGCGGATCGAGGCGAGCCGGCAGATGGGCAGCGTTGAGCAATTCGGCCACTTCGGTGGCCAGTTGCGGATTGCCCGGCGCCGGATATTGCACTTCAAACAGGGCGCGGGGAAAACCGCCGAAGTCGTGCCAGGTTTCGGGTTGCGAATGGCTGCTGACCCGCAATTCCTGGCTTTCCCAGTGGGCAGAGACAATCACGATGGCTTTCGGTTTAGGCAGTTCGGCCGCCAGGCGCGCGAGGGCCGGGCCGCTGGCGCCGGGTTCCAGGGCCAGCATTGGCGAGCCGTGGGAGATAAACAGGCTGGGAAACATGGAAAGGTTCCTGAGCGGTAAGATGGTGCCATCTTCAGTCAGATCATTGATCTAAATCTAATATAAGTTTTAACGCTTATTGATCGAATTTTTTGAGGTGAAACATGCAGCCTGAGTTTTGGCACAAGAAGTGGGAATCCAATCAGATCGGCTTTCACCTGCCTGAGGTGAATCCGTATCTGCAGCGTCTCTGGCCGCAGTTGAATATCCCGGCCCAGGCGCGAGTGCTGGTGCCGCTGTGCGGCAAAAGCCTGGATCTGTTGTGGCTGGCCGGGCGCGGATATCAGGTGCTCGGGGTCGAGTTGTCGCAGAAGGCCATCGAGGACTTCTTCAGTGAGCATCAGGTAACGCCGCAGGTCAGCGACGAGGGGCCGTTCAAGGTCTATCGCGGCGATTCCATCGAGTTGTGGTGCGGTGATTTCTTCGCGCTGACTGCAGACGATGTAGCGGACTGCGTAGCGTTGTACGACCGGGCAGCGTTGATCGCCTTGCCGCCTGCGATGCGTGAACGCTATGCGGCGCATCTGCAGCAAATCCTGCCGCCGGTTGTGCAAGGGTTGTTGATCACTCTGGATTATGATCAGGCGCAAATGTCCGGGCCACCGTTTGCGGTGAGCGATGATGAGGTGTGGCGCTTGCTGGCGGGTGCCTGGCAGGTGCGAATGCTGGAAGAGCAGGATGTGCTGGGGGAGAGCTGGAAGTTTTTGCAGGCGGGGGTGACGCGGTTGGAGGAGCGGGTTTACAGGGTTTCTGGTCGATAGGTTTGTATTGGCGGTGCGGGCCCCATCGCTGGCAAGCCAGCTCCCACAGGGTTTTGTGGTGTTTTCTGGATTCGAGGACGAATCAGATCACTGTGGGAGCTGGCTTGCCAGCGATGGGGCCAGATCCGCAACACACAATCCCGAGCACAAAAAGGCCCGCATCGCTGCGGGCCTTTTCGGTTGTCACGCCAGATGGATCAACCGCGACGACGCAGCGCGTCGATACGCTCTTCCAGCGGCGGGTGGCTCATGAACATGCGGGCAAAGCCCTGTTTGATGCCACCGTTGATGCCGAAGGCGTTCAGGGTGTCCGGCATGTGTACCGGCAGGCCCTGTTCGGCGCGCAGGCGTTGCAGCGCGCCGATCATCGCGTTGGTGCCCGCCAGACGAGCGCCGGCTTCGTCGGCACGGAATTCGCGCTTGCGCGAGAACCACATGACGATAGCGCTGGCGAGGATGCCCAGGACCAGTTCGGCGAAGATGGTCGCCACGTAGTAGGCAATGCCCTGGCCTTCTTCGTTCTTGAAAATCACCTTGTCGACGAAGTTGCCGATGATCCGCGCAAAAAACATCACGAAGGTGTTCACCACGCCCTGGATCAGCGCCAGGGTGACCATGTCACCGTTGGCCACGTGACCGATTTCGTGGGCCAGAACGGCTTTCACTTCATCTGGCGAAAAACGCTCGAGCAGGCCCTGGCTGACTGCGACCAACGCGTCGTTCTTGTTCCAGCCGGTCGCAAAGGCGTTGGCCTCGTAGGCCGGAAAAATACCGACTTCGGGCATCTTGATCCCAGCTTCGCGGGACAGTTGCTCGACGGTTTGCAGCAGCCATTGTTCATGCCGGGTACGTGGCTGGCTGATGATCTGGGTGCCGGTGCTCATCTTGGCCATCCACTTTGAGATGAACAGCGAGAACAGCGAACCGGCGAAACCAAAGACCGCACAGAAAACCAGCAGCTGACTGAGGTTGAGATCAACCCCGTTGGCCGCCATGAACCCGTTGAAGCCGAACAGGCTCAGGGTGATGCTGGCTATCAGCACGACCGCCAGGTTAGTGGCCAAAAACAGCAGGATGCGCATCATGGTTGTAGAAATCTCCTCAAGCTAAAGATGTAGCGTACTGCGGGGTATATAAGGTGCGGCACGGGGTGATTCAACTGAGTGACTATTTCAAACTGTGTCCTACAGCGGATTCCGGGGCTGCAGGCCATTGCCCACGACCGAAACCGAAAGGGATGACAGCCAGCCGCCACCCGCCACCACTGCGCCAGAGGCAAGTGGACTATATGAATCGCAAGTGTAGAAGGCCCTGCGAGGCGGGGAGGGCAGAAGTGTTGCTGAATCAGACAGTGCGCAACGTTCGGGCCGTTGCGCACGGTCGACCGGTTACTGGCGGTAGGACTTGAGGAAGTTGCCGATACGTCCGATGGCCATCTCGAGATCGTCGACGCGGGGCAGGGTCACCACGCGGAAGTGATCCGGCCACGGCCAGTTGAACGCCGTGCCTTGCACCACCAGCAACTTCTCGGAAAGCAGCAGGTCAAGGACGAATTTTTCGTCGTTGTGGATCGGGCAGACCTTCGGGTCGATCCGCGGGAATGCATACAGCGCGCCCATCGGCTTGACGCAGCTGACGCCCGGAATGTCGTTGAGCAACTCCCAGGTGCGGTTGCGCTGCTCCAGCAGACGACCTTGCGGCAGCACCAGATCATTGATGCTCTGATAGCCGCCGAGGGCAGTCTGGATTGCGTGCTGACTCGGCACGTTGGCGCACAGGCGCATGTTGGCCAGCATGTCGATACCTTCGATGTAGCTCTGGGCATTGTGTTTCGGCCCGGAGATGGCGATCCAGCCGGAGCGGAAACCCGCCACGCGGTAGGATTTCGACAGCCCGTTGAAGGTCAGGCACAGCAGGTCCGGTGCCAGCGAGGCGGTGCAGATGTGCACGGCATCGTCATAAAGAATCTTGTCGTAGATCTCGTCGGAGAACACCACCAGATTGTGCGCGCGGGCGATTTCCAGCATGCCCAGCAGTACTTCCTTCGAGTACACCGCACCGGTCGGGTTGTTCGGGTTGATGATCACCATGGCCTTGGTGTTCGGCGTGATCTTGGCCTTGATGTCGGCCAGATCAGGGAACCAGTCGGCACCCTCGTCGCACAGGTAATGCACGGCGTTACCGCCGGCCAGGCTCACGGCGGCGGTCCACAGCGGGTAGTCCGGGGCCGGTACCAGCACTTCGTCGCCGTTGTTGAGCAGCGCCTGCAGCGACATCACGATCAGCTCGGACACGCCGTTGCCCAGGTAGATGTCTTCGATGCCGACACCTTCGACATTCTTTTGCTGGTAGTACTGCATCACCGCTTTACGGGCGCTGAACAGGCCTTTGGAATCGCTGTAGCCCTGAGCGGTCGGCAGGTTGCGGATCACGTCCTGGAGAATTTCGTCCGGCGCTTCGAAACCAAACGGTGCCGGGTTGCCGATGTTCAGCTTGAGGATGCGCTGGCCTTCCTCCTCCAGACGTTTGGCGTGCTTGAGCACCGGTCCGCGAATGTCGTAGCAGACGTTGGCGAGCTTGTTCGATTTGCTGAACTGCATGGCGATGTGATCCCGAAAATGAACGATCCAGACGGCGGATGGCCAACCGTACTGGGATTCCTGCGTCTTCGCACAGGCGGAGTCTTGCGCGGTGGCGCCAATAATCCGTTTGAATGCGCCCGGTCTGGCTGCCAGACTGGCGTGTGACGAGGCGCAATCATACGTGCCACCCGATCCGTGGAAAAGGTACAGATCGGGCTTTTTCAGCCGTTGAGGTGTGATGATGGAAAAGTTGGAAAAAACCCTGGAAGAATGGCGTGCGATGCTCGACCCCGAGCAGTACAACGTGTGCCGGCTCAGTGCGACCGAACGGCCGTTCTCCGGCAAATACAACGCCACCAAAACCGACGGTATTTATCATTGCGTCTGCTGCAATGAGCCGCTGTTCGACTCCCAAACCAAATTCGATTCCGGCTGCGGCTGGCCGAGCTTCTACGCGCCGATCGGCGAAAGCGCCATGACCGAAATCCGCGATACCAGTCACGGCATGATCCGCACCGAGGTCAAATGCGCTCGCTGTGACGCGCATCTGGGCCACGTGTTTCCCGATGGTCCGCCACCGACCGGCCTGCGTTATTGCATCAACTCCGTGTGCCTGAACCTCGAGCCTCGCGATTGAACTGCTGGCTTGCCCGGCTGGTTTGATCCACCCCTGTAGGAGCTGCCGAAGGCTGCGATCTCTTGATTTTTTAAGATCAAAAGATCGCAGCCTTCGGCAGCTCCTACATGATGGCAACTCAATTAATTAAATTGCACACAATTTAATTGCTCGCTATGTTTGGCCTTTGCCGATAACCCGTGGAGCCGTCTCATGAGCGACAACCTGCTGAATATTCCTGTCACCACCATCAAGGGTGAGCAAAAAACCCTGGCCGATTTCGCCGGCAAGGCCGTTCTGGTGGTCAATACCGCCAGCAAATGCGGCTTCACCCCGCAATACAAAGGCCTGGAAGAGCTGTGGCAGACCTACAAGGATCAGGGCCTGGTGGTGCTGGGGTTTCCGTGTAATCAGTTCGGCAAGCAGGAGCCAGGCAACGAGGGTGCGATCAGCGAATTCTGTGAGCTGAATTACGGCGTGAGTTTCCCGTTGTTCAAGAAGATCGATGTCAACGGTTCTGATGCGCATCCACTGTTCGTGCAGTTGAAAAAACGCGCTCCGGGTCTGCTCGGCTCCGAGGGCATCAAGTGGAATTTCACCAAGTTCCTGATCGGCAAGGATGGGCAACTGGTCAAGCGTTTTGCCCCGACCACCAGGCCGCAGGACATCAGCGGCGAGATCGAAGCCCTGCTCAAATGAACAGCCTGCCCGACGATTCGCTGAAGCTCGACAGTCAGTTGTGCTTCAAGTTGTATGCCGCGTCCCGGGCGGTGATTCGCGCTTACAAGCCGATGCTCGATCAGCTCGGCCTGACGTACCCGCAGTACCTGGTGATGCTGGTGCTGTGGGAGTGGCAGGACAGAGCGCCGGAGCAACCGACGGTCAAGGCCTTGGGCGAGCGTCTGGCGCTGGACTCCGGCACTCTGACGCCGTTGCTCAAGCGGCTTGAGCAATTGCATTGGGTGCAGCGCCAGCGTTCTACGCGCGATGAGCGTGAAGTGCATTTAAGCCTGACCACCCAGGGTCAGGCGTTGCGCGAGCAGGTCGGGCCGCTCAAGGCCCGATTATTGTGCGACAGCGGCGTGGATCTTGAACGGCTCAACGATTTGCGTAACGGTCTCGATCACTTGCTGGGGCAGATCAAAGCGCTGACGTAGTCGGAATCCACTGATCGAGCAGGGTCGCCAGCTCTTCGCGGCGGAACGGCTTGGCCAGGTAATCGCTCATGCCGGCGGCACGGCAGCGTTCGCGCTCTTCCGACATGGCGTTGGCGGTCAGCGCGACGATCGGCAGATGCGGCCAGCGCCCGCTCTGGCGAATCTGCCGGCTCGCCTCGTAGCCGTCCATCACCGGCATGTTGCAGTCCATCAGCACCAGGTCGAACTCATCGTGCTCCAGTTGATCCAGCGCTTCGGCACCGTGGGCGGCGACCACCACGTCGCAACCGAGCTTGCCGAGCATGCCTTTGGCCACCAACTGGTTGACCGGATTGTCCTCCACCAGCAGCACGCGTCCGCGGCGTTGAACCGGCTGGCTTTCGTGCTGCGCATCGTTGTTCGTGGTGATGTCTGCCAGCAGAATGCGCCGCAGGATCTGATACAGCGCGTTGCGTGCCAGTGGTCGGGCCTGTTGCTGCAATGGCGCCAGCGCTGCGGCCTCTTCGCTGGGCATGAAGCTGCCATAAGCGGTCACCACCAGGATCGGCGCGCTAAGGGTCGGGCGCAGACTGAACAGGCATTCCGGGCAATCGGTGATCAGCAGATCGGGTGACAGGCCCAGCAGCGGGTCGTCCATGGTGCGCTGTTCGTAAGTCACGCCCCACACCGGCAACAGCATCTTGAGCAGTTCGGCGAGGCCGCTGCTGGCCGCGGTGATCGCCAATACCTTGCCGTGCAGCGGTGGCGGCATGATCGCCCGGGTATGGCACGGCAGCGGCAGGTCGGCACAGAACTGACTGCCGAAACCGGCCTCGGAACTGATGGTCAGTCGACCCTGCATGGCTTCACAGAGGTTGTAGGTCAGCGCGAGGCCGAGACCGGTGCCGCCGTACTGCCGGGTGATACCGGCGCCCGCCTGGGTGAACGGCTGGAATATTTTCACCTGGGCCTCCTGGGCGATGCCGATACCGGTGTCGCAGACTTCGATGCGCACCCCGTCGCCATGGGCCGACAGGCGCACATCAACCCGACCGAAGCGGGTGAACTTCAGGGCATTGGACAACAGGTTGCTGACGATCTGCCGCACCCGGGTCGGGTCTCCCAGCACCAGAGCGGGGAAGTGCGGATCGATCAGGCAGGTCAGTTCGACGCTCGGCGCGGCGTTCTGCGACAGCAGATTGGCGGTATCCTCGATCAGCGAGCCGAGGTCGAACGGGATGTGCTCGAGCTCCAGTTGTCCGGCATCGAACTTGGACAGGTCGAGAATATCGTTGAGCAGCTCCACCAGCACCTTGCCCGAGTCATGGGCTATTGACAGCTGTTGCTGTTGTTCGGCATTCAGCGGGCCGTCAAGGGACAGGGCGATCATGCCTAGCAGACCGTTGAGCGGGGTGCGGATCTCGTGACTCATGTTGGCAAGGAACGCCGAGCGTGCTTCGGCCATGTCCAGTGCGGTGCTGCGGGCGATCTCCAGTTCTTCGTTGGACTGGCTGAGCCGGGTGTTGATCGCCTTGAGCTCGGCGGTGCGGGCCGAAACGATGTGCTCCAGCTGCCCGAGGTAGTCGGTCAGGCGGTTTTCGGCGGTGCGGCGCTGCTGGATTTCCGTGGCGATGTTTTCGAACTGCTGGTTGGCGACTTTGACCAGCACGCCGATCTCGTCATTGGCGTGTCCGGCCGGGCATTCCAGCGTTGTCGGTTCTGCACTGCGTGCGTCGCGCGCACTGAGTTCACGAATCAGCCGTACCAGTGGCTTGGTCAGCATCACGTAGAACAACGCCAGCAGGATCCCGGTGAGGATCAGGCTGCGGGCAAACCCGTTGAGCAGAGTGACTTCGGCGCGGCGCAGGAAACGGCTGCCGAACGCGTACGTGTCGACTTCAAGGCTGAGGATGCCCAATGATTCGTCAGGCAGGTGGTCGAGGTACAGACGGTCTTCGAACTGGCGTTTGGCGCCGAACAGGAAGTCGCTGATCACTCGATAGCCGCTTTGCAGCTCCGGGCGTTTGACGTTGGCCAGCACGTTGCCATTGTTGTCCGTCAGTTGCGCCGAGATGATCGCCGGCGAACGCAACAGCCCCAGGGTCAGTTCCTGCGCCAGTTCCGCGTCGATGTTGTAGGCGATCCGCGATGCCGGATTGTGGCTGATTTCCAGCAAAGACAGGATTTCACGGTTGATGGAGGCGTCTTCGCTGGCATAATCGATGCCGATTTGCAGCAGGCTGAGCAGCGTGCCCAGAATGAACCCGACCAGCACAGTGAATCTGGCTTGCTTGTAAGACAGCCGGTGGGTGAATTTGATATCCATGGGGTGTTGAACCACTTCCGTTTCCCTTCGCTGCTCAAGCATAGTCGATCATGTATGGATACCGAGGTTCCCGAATCGCCTTGTAACAAGGCCTGAGCGGGGATTGAGATCTGTCTGTCGTCGCTGTATCGACATCATCACTGTGAACGTGCCCGAGGAGAAGACGTGGATTCCCGATTGAATGCTTTTCTTGAACGCGCCGAGTCGGTTCTGGCGCGGATCGAACCCTTGCTGCCGGCGCCACGTCCGCTGATCGACTGGAATACTTGCCTGGCCGCGCGCTGGCAGCGAGACGGGCGTAGCGGATACTTGCTGCCGCTGGACGTCAGCCTCGACATGCGCCTGTCCGACCTGATCGGTGTCGACCGTCAACTGGAGCAACTGGGCCGCAACACCCAGCAGTTTCTCGACGGCATGCCGGCCAACCATGCGCTGCTCTGGGGTTCGCGCGGTACCGGTAAATCCTCGCTGGTGCGCGCGCTGCTGGCTGAGCACGCCAAGGCTGGCCTGCGGTTGATCGAGATCGAACGCGACCATCTGGCCGACCTGCCGCGCGTGGTCGAGCAGATCGGCAAACTGCCGCAGCGCTTCGTGCTGTTTTGCGATGACCTGTCGTTCGAATCCGGCGAAGGCGATTACCGCGTGCTGAAAAGCGTGCTCGACGGCTCGCTCGAGCAGGCCCCGGACAACGTTCTGCTGTACGCCACTTCCAATCGCCGCCATCTGGTGCCGGAGAAGGAAAGCGACAACGAAAACTGGAAGCGTGTCGACGGCGAGCTGCATCCGAGTGAGGCGGTGGAAGACAAGATCGCCTTGTCGGACCGTTTCGGTCTGTGGCTGTCGTTTTATCCGTTTACCCAGGAACACTTCCTCAATGTCGTCGAACACTGGATCGGCCAGTTGGCCGCCAAGGCTGGCCTGAGCTGGCAGCGCGACGAACAACTGGACATTCTCGCCGTGCGCTGGGCCACCGGGCGCGGCAATCGCAACGGCCGTTGCGCGTACCAATTCGCCCGTTACTGGGTGGGTCTGAAATTGCTGGAGCACAAGGCATGATTGATTTGCAACAAAGCGGCCAGGGCCTCGAAGGCTACGGCATGTTGGCCGCACAACTGGAATCGCTGCTGGCGGACGAGCGCGATTTCATCGCGAATGCCGCGCAGTTTTCGGCGTTTCTGTTCAACCAGCTCGATGACTTGAACTGGGCGGGTTTCTACCTCAATCGCAATGAAGAGCTGGTGCTCGGTCCGTTCCAGGGCCAGATCGCTTGCGTGCGCATTCCGTTCGGGCGCGGCGTGTGTGGCGCCGCGGCGGCCAGTCTACAGACTCAGCGCGTCGAAGACGTGCATGCGTTCCCGGGCCATATCGCTTGCGACAGCGCTTCCAACAGCGAGTTGGTAGTGCCGCTGGTCAAGGACGGTCGGTTGATCGGCGTACTCGATCTCGACAGCCCGAAACTGGCGCGTTTTGGCACCGACGATCAGGCAGGTATCGAGCAATTGGCGGCGATCTTCCTGCGTCTGACCGACTGCTGATCAGGCACTCAGGCCAGCCTTGCGCAGCAGGCTGGCCGGATCCACCGCATCGATCTGGCGCGGATCGAGAAACCGCGCAGCGTATTGCATGTAAACCCCGTCATTGATGAACAGCGCGAACAGCTCGGCGTCGATGTGCGCCTCGCGGCACATGGTGGCCATGATCGCCAATGCCTCGCTCAGGGTTTTGGCTTTCTTGTACGGCCGATCCGCAGCCGTCAGCGCCTCGAAAATATCGGCAATCGCCATCATCCGTGCCGGCAGGCTCATGTCTTCGCGTTTCAGGCGCTTTGGATAGCCGCTGCCGTCCATTTTTTCGTGATGCCCCCCGGCGATTTCCGCGACGCTGTCCAGGTGCCCGGGGAAGGGCAGGTGGCTGAGCATCAGGATCGTCTGCACCATGTGGTGATTGATGATGTAGCGCTCTTCGCGGGTCAGGGTGCCCCGGGCAATGCTCAGGTTGTAGAGTTCGCCGCGATTGTATTTGTAACGCGGCACATCCAGTTTGAACCCCCACGGATTGTCTTCCGGAATCAGTTCACTCTCGGCGCGTTCGATCAGGTGTTCGGGCTTGTCCGCCAGCAGTGGCTCGCTGACTGGCAGCGTTGGCGCGGGCGTTTGCGCCTGACGGCGGTTTTCCTCCCATGACACCCCCAGGCGATCATCGAGGGTGCGCATCCAGCGCCGCTCGGCGATGCGCTCAAGGCGCTGCAGATCGGCGGGTGCCATGGCCTCGCCGCCCAGATTGCAGCGGGCAACAAAGGCAAAGTCATCGTCCAGTTGCGTCAGCGCGGCGTCACGCTGTTCGCTCAGTTGCGCCGCGTTGCCGCCGAGCGCCAGCGCCTGCCAATAACTGACCCAGGCGTCGCGCTTGAGCACTTCGAAACGGGTGCGAATTTCGTGGATGCGATCGTTGAGGGTTTCCAGTTTGGTCGCCTTGTCGACGACATATTCGGGAGTGGTGACCTTGCCGCAATCGTGCAGCCAGGCCGCGATGTGCAGGGCTTCCCACTCGTCTTCGCTGGGCTGATAACGCTGAAATGCCGGTGCCTGGCTGGCGGCAGCGGCCTGCGCAAGCATCAAGGTCAATTCCGGCACACGTTGGCAGTGGCCGCCGGTGTAGGGGCTCTTGGCGTCGATGGCGCCGGCCAGTAACTGGATGAACGCATCGAGCAACTGCTTCTGTTTCGCTTGCAGACGCTGACTTTCAATACTCACCGCCGCCGCACCGGACACTGCTTGCAGGAAGGCAATGCGGTCCGGGCGCAGTTTTTCCAGATCCTGAGCGTTGCCGCTGTCGTTGATCAGCAGAACCAACAGGCCAATGGTCTCGTTGTGGCGATTACGCAGGCGGATACCGATCAGGTGGATGCGCGGCGACTGCATGGCCAACAGGACGTTCTGCAAGTCTGCGGCCTGCTCGAAGCCGAGGCTGCTGACCACGTTGTCGGCGTGGATCAGTTGCTGAAACCACGCCGGGCCCTGATCTGCCAGCAGGTCCTGGCCGAGCACGTTGAACCCGCCCGGCTCCTGCGAAACACCGTCGATCACCAGTCCATAGGGTTCCATGCGGTTGCCGTCGCTTTCGCGCAGATAGATCAACCCTGCCTGGGCCTGGGCGATCTGCACCGTTTCGAACAGCACCCGTTGCAGCAGCGGGGCGAAGCGGGTTTCGGCGCTGAGGCTGTCGGTGATACGGAAGAAGCTGGCGAGTGTGTCTTTCATGCGCGCCATCGACAGGCTCAACTGGTCGACCTCCAGCACTGGCGAGCGGCGGGTGACCGGAAAATTGAAATCGAAACTGCGGATCGCGTCGGCTTCCTTGACCAGCGCGTGCAACGGTTTGACCAGAATCCGCGAGATCAGCCAGCCCAGCGGCAGGCACAGCAGCAAGATCGCGAGGGTGATCAGCGCGCCTTGCCAGCGCATGCGGTAGGCGTCGGCCAGCAGTTCGTCCTCCGGCACCAGCAGGGCCATCTGCAAACCGTTCGGCCCACCTTCCTGCAGGTTGCTGCGGGCGACGATCCAGTGGCGCCCATTGACGTCGAGCCGTTTGCCCTGATGGGGCGTGGACAGCAACGCGTGCAGGTTCGGGCTCAGGTCGGCGGCCTTGGCCAGGCGCGCGCTGCGGTCATCGACAATCAGCCGGCGGCTATCGGGATAGGCCACCGCATTGCCATCGGCATCGAACAACACGATTTCGGTGGAGGGGGTGACGACGTGCTTGAGCAAGGTGGCGGAAAGTGCTTCAAGGGTCAGGTCGGCACCGATGACGGAGTCTGCGCTGCTGCGACGGGCGAGCGTGGTGCCCACATTGTGCGTGGAGAAAAATACATAGGGCTCGGTGGTGATCTGGTCACCCTGTTGCAGGGCGTTGATGTACCAGTTGCGGGTACGCGGGTCGTAGCGGTCGTCGGAATTGACGTCGCGCCCCACCGGCGCCAGTGTCTGATCGAAGAACAGTGACTGCGACGATACGGTGCCGCTGGCGTCGTGCTCGATGCTCCAGACCTGATAGACCGCGGTCGGCGGCGCCTTGAGCAGGGTTTTAAGGGCGTTGGTACGCAAGGGTCGAACCATGAAGAAGTCGCCGTTGCCGTACCCCAGATACAGCGACGCGAGATCGCTGTTGTCCTTGAGTGACTGACTGAACGGCTTGAGTAGCGCCAGACGCTGTTGCAGGTTCGAAGCGCCGGCCGCCTGATTGTCGGCCAGCAGGCTCAGCAGGTGCCGGATCGGTTCGTAAGTTGAATGCAGGTCCAGGCGCACGTCCTGTTCGATGCGATTGAACAGGTTTTCACTGCTCGACAGGATGATCCGGGTGGTCTGGCGATAATTGAACAACCCCAGCACAACGCCTGTCAGCAACAGCAGGAAGGTGAACATGACGCTGATGTGCACGTGCAACGGGAATCGGCGTTGATCCGGGCGCAGTGGGCTGGGCATTGCTGACTCTCCATTGAAGTAAACACACTGCTCAGCGTCCAAGCATAGTTAAGGCTCGCCCAGTGTGCCTTCTTCCAAAGGTTCCAGTTGTCGCTGCAATGCCTGCTCCAGTTCGACAATCGCTGCGTCGGTGGCCTCGGTGCAGCGCACGATGGTCGCCAGCGAGGTTGTCTGCAGGCAGGCTTGTTCCAGCGCATCGCAACAGGCAATCAGGCGCGAGGCCTGGGCGATCCGGGCGGCACCCTTTATCTTGTGTGCCACGACCGCCAAGGCTTCACGGTCATTGTGCGGGGCCAGGGCCAGAAGCTCCTGGCGATCAAGGCGGCTACTCTTGAGCAACTGTGTGAGCAGGCGCCGGGCTTGCAGCGGATTGCCACCGGTCAACTGATTCAGGCCCTGAAGATTGAACGCCGGTTCAGGCGCTGCCGGTCGCAACCCATTGACCCAATGGTTCAGGGCGCTGAGGCTCAAGGGTTTGAACAGGCAGTCATTCATGCCAGCCTGTTTGCAGCGCTTGACCTCTTCGGGCTGGGCGTTGGCCGTGAAGCCCAGCACCGTACAAGGCGTGCGGCCAGTGCGCCGTTCCTGTTGGCGGATGGCCTCGGTCAGTTCATAGCCGTTCATCACTGGCATGTTGCAGTCTGCGATGACCAGGTCGAATTCGCCGGTCTGCCAGATTGCAAATGCGTTTCGCCCCTCTTCGGCAACACTGAAACGATGACCGAGGAATTCCAGCTGCTGGCACAGCAGCAGGCGATTGGCCGGATGGTCATCAACCACCAGAATGTTCAGCGGTGTCGCAGAGGGGGCGATTGGCTGCGCGGTTTTCGCTGCGGTGGCCTTGCACGGCAGCGTCTGCAACGGCAACGACAGGCAGACCTGGGTGCCGATCCCGGGCTGACTGCTCAGCTGCAGTTGACCGCCCATCATTTCACAGAGGTTTCGGCTGATGACCAGCCCCAGTCCCGCACCACTTCGAGCCTGTTGTCGACCGCTGTCGGCCTGGGAAAACGGTTCGAACAGGCGTTGTTGATCTTCGGTGCTGATTCCGACTCCGGTGTCGTGAATGGTCAGTTGGATCAGGGAATACACGCCCGCGTCGTTGGGTCGTACGTCCAGCGCAATGCGCACTTGTCCGCGCTCGGTGAATTTGATGGCGTTGCTGATCAGGTTCGACAGGACTTGCTTGAAGCGCAACGGATCCAGCTCCACGTCGACGGCGAGTCCGGGAGGATTGACCGTCAGGGGCAAGGCGAGGTTTTTCTGGCGGGCCAGGCCGTCGAAAATTCTGACCACTGACGCCACGGTTTCGACCAGATTGACCCGCTCGGGGCTCAGACTCAGGTGCCCGGACTCGATTCGTGCGATATCGAGGATGTCGCCGATCAGGCCCAGCAGATCCTTGGCCGAACAGTAAGCGGTTTCGATGGATGAGCGATCCGGTGCCTGATCGCTCATACGCTCGAGCGTCAGTTCGAGCATGCCGATGATGGCATTCATCGGCGTACGGATTTCGTGGCTCATGGTCGCCAGAAAGGTGCTTTTGGCGCGATTGGCGTTGTCCGCCTGCTCCTTGGCCGTGCGCAGCTCATCGAACAATTGGCGACGTTCACTGATGTCGATCCAGCCACCGATGATCCCTTGTACTTCGCCGCTGGAGTCGCGGTACGGCAGGATCCAGTGATAGATCGTCAGGCGCCGGCCACCGATGTGCAGCGGACGGTCGAGCAGCAGCGGCGTCCCTTCGGCCACCACCCGTTGGTAATCCGCCTGGAAGGCCTGGGCTTCGAAGGCATTGCTCAGGGTGCCCTGCATGACACTCTTGCCGATCACGTCTTCGCGTTTGGCGTTGAAGGCTTCGAGATAGCTGTCGTTGCAGCTTTGCAGCAGACCCCGGCGGTCACGCACGTAGATCGGGTGAGGGGTGCCGTTGACCAGCGAGCGCATGAATTCGAACTGATCGTTGAGCGCGCGCTCGGCGGCCTGACGTTGCTTGATCTGGCGACGCATGTAGGCGTTCCAGAGCAGTGACAGCAACAGCAGCAGGCATGCCGCCCCGATCAGTTGGTAAAACAGGCGCTGGTATTGATGCCAGTTGCTTTGCGCGGCATTGGAAAAACCGCGCCAGCGGCTGTTGATGACGCCCAGTTCTTCGGGGCTGATGCTCAGCAGCGCTTTGTCGAGGATCGAGCTCAGCTCGCGGTTGTCACGCGCCGTGGCCAGCGAGAAGGCGGCCTGGCGAGTGCCCAGGGTCGTGGTGATCTGCAACTGATGTTCGAAGATCCGCGACGAGATCAGGTAATTGGCGATGACCAGTGAGGTGACCGCGCCATCGACCCTGCCTTCAGCGAGCAATGTCGCGGCGCCGAAGGTGTCCGAGGTTTCGGTCAGACGGATATCGGGAAACTCGCGGCGCAGGTAATCGGTCATGGGGCTGCCTTGGGCAATCGCCAGGTATTTGCCCCTGAGCTGAGCCGGATGTGTCGGGCTGTCGGGGGATTTGCGGGTCAGCAGGACAAAGGAGTTTTCCAGATAAGGGCGACTGAATTGCAGGGTTTTTTCCCGCTGGGGGCTGGGAAGCAGCGCCGCGATCAGATCGGCCCGATGCTGATTGATCTGTTCCACCATGTCGCCGTCGCTGCGGCTGCGCACCAGTTCGAAGCGCATGCCGGTGCGCAAGCGCAGCAGCTCAAGCAGGTCTGCGGTAATGCCGCGCAGATTGCCATCGCTGTCGAAGAACGTCAGCGGGGCGAACGCTTCGTTCACCACCACACGCAGCACCGGATGCTGTTTGAGCCACTGCTCTTCATGATGGGTCAATTGCAGCTTCTGGTCGGTCAGCAGGATGTCGCTGCCGGCGCTCCAGCGCTTGGCGATGCTGTCCCGTTCACTGGTCGGTATGGCTTGTAGCACGGCGTTGATGATGGCCAGCAGTTGAGGATTTTCGGCGTGTACGGCAAAACTGAAACCGTGGGCTTCCTGTTTGCCGAAATTGGCCATGCGGATGTTGTTGAGATAGCCCTTGTTGATCATGTAGTGGGTGGAAATGGTATCGCCCAGAAACACGTCGGCCTGATCAAACGCCACCGCGTTGATTGCGTTTTGATAGGACGGATAGGAGGTCAGGATGGCTTTCGGATACAGCGCCCGGACCTCGTCCTGGGGCAGATAGTGATAGACCATGCTCAGGCGCAGACCGGCCAGGCCCTGGGTGAGCGTGCGGGTTTCGTCCTCACGGGTGACCAGTACCGGCTGATCGATGGCGTAGGGCGTTGAAAGCAGGATATCCGCGTCGCTGGCTTCGAAACCGTTGGCGGTACCGAGCATGTCGACCTGACCGGCTTTCAATGCGCGCAAGGCGGCTTCCCGTGAGGCAAAGCGCTGGACCCGCACTGGCAGTCCGCTGGCCTGTTCGAGGAGGCCGGCGTAATCAGCGGTAAATCCTTCGTAATCGCGACCGCTGGCCGTCATATCGAACGGCGGATAATCCGGTGCGGAAGTGCCCAGTACCAGTTCGCTGCGAGTCTGCAGCCATTGTCGCTGCGCAGGCTCCAGTGTCACGGACAGTGCTTCATGACCCGAACGGCTGCGCAGCACATACTCTTGCGCCGTGATGAGGTCGGCATGGCTCTGAGTCGTCAGGCACAGGCTCGCGCACCAGAGGGCAAGATAGATCTTTAAACGACTGGGCATTCGGGCTCTCACACTAGTGCGTTGCGTTTGGCCATCTCGATAAGTTCCACCAGAGACCTGGCTTTCAGTTTCTGCATCAGGCGTTTTTTATAGGTGCTGACAGTCTTGTTGCTGAGAAACATGCCTTTGGCAATTTCCTTATTGGTGCGCCCTTGGGCAAATAACTGCAGAACCATGAGTTCCCGGTCATTGACGGACTTGAATAACTCCAGTTCGGCATAACGCACATCATCGCTGCGCACCGGATTCAATGCCTGGCTGGGGAAATAGTTGTAACCGGAAAGTACCGCCTTGATGGCACTGACCAGTTCGCTCAAGTCTTCTTCCTTGCACACATAACCGGATGCACCGGACTGCATGCAGCGAATGCCGAACAGGGTCGGGCATTGTGCGGTCAGCACCAGGGTCTTGAGCGGGGTCCCCATGGCGTTGAAACGGGCGAGGACTTCCAGGCCGTCGAGTTTGGGAATGCTGATATCAAGGATGATCAGGTCGGGCATGCATTCGCGGACCATCTGCATGGCATCGACCCCGTTATCGGTTTCGCCGACGACCTTGTAACCTTCATGCTCGAGCAGCATCCGAACGGCAAGCCGGATGACGGGGTGATCATCGACAATAAAAACGGAGTTCATAATCAAATCCCATACGTGCGCGAATAAAGCGCGCACCTTAGCTCAGATAAATGAGCGGCCGCATGAACTCCCACGGCTCTAGCAGCGATATAGGATAAGTCCTACACGCTAAAGGGAAATCGACTACGATCAAACTCAGTGTCGCGTAAGGAAGTGTTTAGGATATTTGTTTATCTGAATGTCTTAAGTTGCTTGTAGAGTATTGAAGAAGCAGAGTTTGTCCGGTTTTTCTGAGTGTTAAACAAATGACACTTGGAAGTCACAAATATCGCGAACCGTAACGCCGGTTCAATGGACCACGCGCTCAACCGGGCAGTCATGGCGACCCGGTGAGCGCAGTGTTCTGTCAGTGGCTGGAACGTCCGGTCATTTCCAGCGCCATGTCGCTGGCGTAGCTGTCGGTCATCCCGGCGATGAAGTCGATCATGCGCAGAAACGAAGTGTGCAACGGGCCATGGGGATCCGGCGCATTGTTGCCCAGCAGATCGAGGATGCGTCGGCTCTTGAACGACGGCGTGCGGCCGCCATGTTGCTCCAGCGCGGCGCCGCAGAATGCGTTGAGGAGAATTTCCAGGGTGGTGTAGGCGCCGATTTCATGCAGCGTCTTGCGCTTGTCCTGAAAAATCTTCTTGCGCGCAATGTCCTTGGCGTTCAGCACGCAGCGTTTGGCCGGGCCGTGCATGTGTTCCACCAGGTCGCCGTGCAGAGTGCCTGCCAGCAATGCGTCCTGTTGTTCGACGAACGCCCTGGCGGCGGCGTTGGTCAAGTGCTCGATGGCCTTGCCGCGCAGGATCGCCAGTTTGCGTCGACGCGAATCCTGCGGGCCGAGCTGGCGATAGGTTTCCGGCAGATCGTCTCCCACCAGGCCGAGCAGCAGCGATTCAACCTCCGCGTACTCCAGCAGTTCCATTTCCAGGCCGTCTTCGAGGTCGATCAGTGCATAACAGATGTCGTCAGCCGCTTCCATCAGGTACACCAGCGGATGCCGCGCCCAGCGTTGGTCTTCCAGTTGTGGCAGGCCGAGCTTGTGGGCGATCTGCTCCAGCAGTGGCAGTTCGCTCTGATAGCAGCCGAACTTGTGTTTCTTGTAGCCCAGCGAGTCGGCGTGACGTGCGGTCCACGGATACTTCAGATAGGTGCCGAGGGTGGCGTAAGTGAGGCGGGTGCCACCGTCGAACTGGTGATACTCAAGCTGAGTCAGCACCCGAAAGCCCTGCGCGTTGCCTTCGAAATTGAGGAAGTCACCGCGCTCGGCTTCGCTCATACCGTCGAGCCAGCCGCGCCCGGCGGCTTGCTGGAACCAGTGACGAATGGCGTCTTCACCGGAGTGGCCGAATGGCGGGTTGCCGATGTCATGGGCCAGGCAGGCCGATTGCACGACCATGCCCAGATCGCTCGGGTCGCACCAGTCGGGCAGGGCGCTGCGCAAGGTTTCGCCGACGCGCATGCCCAGCGAGCGGCCGACGCAGCTGACCTCCAGCGAGTGGGTCAGACGGGTGTGGATATGGTCGTTACTCGATACCGGATGCACCTGGGTCTTGCGCCCCAGGCGGCGGAAGGCGCCGGAGAAGATGATGCGGTCGTGGTCTTTGTGGAACGGGCTGCGGCCCAGCTCTTGCGGGCTGTGCAGCGGTTTTCCAAGGCGTTCGCGGTTGAGCAGGGTCTGCCAATCCAAGGCTGGTTCTCTCCGTCGGTGACTGGGATGACTGTTGCCCTAGCTTCCCGGTTCAGGCTCGCACCTGCAAGCGGAACTACAGGCCCGCGGCATCGATATCGATCAGCAGCAGGCGCTCGCCGTTATCGAAGAACTGCCCGGCGGTCAGGCAATACTGGTTGCTCGTGGCGTCGCGGTAGGTGCTGGACAGCGTCAGGCGACGTTCCTCCCAGCCTTCGGCCAGCAAATGATAGAAGTACGGGCGCCATGACCAGTTGTGGCCCAGGTAGCGGTTATCGGCGACCCAGCCGTTGTTGCGCCATTCAAGGTTAGGCGTGAGTTGGGTGCCATGCCGGTCGCATTGGTAGAACCGCAGCAACCACGGAAAGGCTTCCAGTTGCGGCAGCGCACTGAGCGGTGCGTGGGCCTGAGCCCAGGCTTGGAGAATCGCCATCAGTTCGCTGAGTTGTTGGCGCATTTGCATCAGGCGTCCGCGTTCGGCCAGTTTCTGCCGCACGTAACGCTGGCGCAATTCAGCGAAGCGCTGCACGAAGGCATCCGTTGGATAGAGCGCCTCCTGCGCCCGGGCGAACAGGAAACCCTGAACGTAGCGCGAACCGCATTCCAGGGCGAAATTGAGCTGGGCCTCGGTTTCCACGCCTTCGGCAATGATCCAGCAGCCGGTCTTCTCGGCCATCTGCGCCAGTGCCTTGACCACATCACTGCTCGGCCCGCCGAGTGCGGCAGCCTGGAACAGGCGCATGTCGAGTTTGAGGATGTCCGGCTGCAGGGCCAGCACCCGATCGAGCTGCGAATAACCGGCGCCGAAATCATCAATCGCAATCCGCGCTCCCGCGTCGCGATAACGCGCCACCACTTCGGCCAGACGCTGACTGTTGCCGCCCAGCTCAGTGATCTCGAACACGATGCGTTGCGGGTCGACGTCGTGTCGCAACATTTGCTTGAGGCTGGGCAGCGGCTGATCGGCGCGCAGGCGACTGATCCAGCGTGGCGACATGTTCAGGCTGAGAAACCACTCCGGGGGGGCTTCATTCAGTCGGCTCAGGGCGTTGTCGCGGATCTGTCGGTCGAGGCGGCGCAGGGCGATGGCGGGTGTGCGCGGGTCGGCGAACAATGGCCCGACCGAGACCAGTTGGCCATCGGACTGGCGCAGGCGACCCAATGCTTCGACGCCTGCAATGCGCCCAGTGGCGGTATCGATGAAAGGTTGAAAGCAGGCGAGCGGTTGCCCGTCGATCACGGGGCCTCCTTAGTCGTTCTTGTTCTGGGTGAACCCCGCCGACCGGGTAGGCGCGCGGGATTGAACCTCCGGGTAAAGAGGTTCATCCCGCGGATATTGCAAGAATGCAGCCAGATGCGCCGGCTCAGCGTTTGCCAGAGCTCTGCATTACCAGTCTGATCAGCGGCCCGAGGCTGGTGCCCAGACGTATCAGTCGGGTCAGACCGCCGACGCCCCCGCTTTTTGCGCCCTTGCCGGTGATAAACCCCAGCAGGGTCACAGCGGCCACGCCCCATAGCGGCGCGTGCTTGATGCCGAAACCTGCTTGCAGGTTTTGCGTCATCCCGCGCATGCGCTGCAAGGGTTGCAGCACTTGCCCGGCTTCATGGCGGATTTCCTGCCGGTGCATTTCCATACGCAGGCGGATCAGTGCCTTGCGCATTTCCCGGCGCGAGCTGTTGTGCGGCAGTTCAGGCAAGCTCATGGCAACAGGCGCTCCCGATCGTTGGCCAACTCTTCCAGCGTGCCGTGGAAGGGCGAGGATTCATCGAAGACGGCTGCTTTGAGGCGTAGCCCACAGAAAGCGGCGGCCAAGGTGTAGAACACGCACAGGCCAATGATTGCCGCCAGGCGATAAGTGTCCCAGAACACGATCAGCACCAGCGTCGACAGACCGACCAGCAACAGCAGGGCAAACACCAGTGCCAGGCCTGCGAACAGCAACAGGCTGACGGTGCGTGCTTTCTGCTCCTGCAACTCGATGCCGAACAGTTCGACATGGCTGTGCAGCAAGCCGAGAACAGCGGCGCCCAGACGCCGCGTGGAGGATGAGGTGCCCGACCCCAGGCCGGATTCGCCGATCGACATGATCAGCGCCGAGTGGCCAGCAGGCCAATCAGAAAGCCCACTCCGGCAGCAATGCCCACCGACTGCCAGGGATTGGCCGACACGTAGTCTTCAGTCGCGGTGACGGCGGCCTGACCGCGATCGCGCAGGGTGTCTTCGGTCAGCTTCAGGGTTTCACGTGCGCGCAACAGGCTGTCGTGGATCTGCTCACGCAGCTCATCAGCCTGATCGCCCGCCAGCGTCGCGGTGTGTTCGAGCAACCGCTCGGTGTCGGCGACCAGAGTCTGGAAGTCGTTCATCAGGATTTCTTGAGCGGTCTTTGCCTTGATGCTGGCCATGGGTGGATCTCCGTAAGTGACGTCTGAAGCGTTCGAGTATGAGCCTTGCGCGAAGGTTCAGTACAAATGACTGGTACAGCTTTTGCTATGTCCTGGTGCGTTCTGCCGCGCTCGTGCGCTGTTGGCGGGCGTACATGCAGCAAAACCTTAACTCAAATAATCCTGGTCCGTGTCAGGACATTGACCTTGTGCGCCAAAGCGGTTCACTGCAGCGTCACTGCGGTGCCTGGCCGGGCGCAACTTGGTGCATGAATTGTCCGCGCGAACCGCTTTGGTGCCTTTCTAGCCTTCAGGTCTGCCTTTTTATGGAAAATCTGCAAAGCGCTGTGGACACGCTGGTCCACAGCTCCAACACGTTGTTCATTCTGATCGGTGCGGTGATGGTGTTGGCGATGCACGCCGGTTTCGCCTTCCTTGAAGTCGGCACGGTGCGCCAGAAAAATCAGGTCAATGCACTGTCCAAGATCCTCAGTGACTTTGCCGTTTCGACGCTGGCCTATTTCTTTATAGGCTATTGGATCTCCTATGGGGTGACCTTCATGCAGCCGGCGGCGGTGCTGAGCGCGGATCACGGTTACGGTCTGGTGAAGTTTTTCTTCCTGCTGACCTTTGCCGCGGCGATTCCGGCGATCATCTCCGGCGGGATTGCCGAGCGTGCGCGATTCGTTCCGCAGTTGTGTGCGACAGCGCTGATCGTGGCGTTCATCTACCCGTTTTTCGAGGGCATGGTCTGGAACGGCAACTACGGTCTGCAAGCCTGGCTGACGGCGCGCTTTGGCGCGGCGTTCCATGATTTCGCCGGTTCCGTGGTGGTGCACGCCATGGGCGGCTGGCTGGCGCTGGCGGCGGTTTTGCTGCTCGGTCCGCGCAACGGGCGTTATCGCGATGGGCGTCTGGTGGCGTTCGCGCCGTCGAGCATTCCGTTTCTGGCGCTGGGTTCGTGGATTCTCATCGTCGGCTGGTTCGGCTTCAACGTGATGAGCGCGCAGACCTTGCAGGGCGTCAGCGGTCTGGTGGCGGTCAACTCGTTGATGGCCATGGTCGGCGGCACCGTGGCGGCACTGATCGCCGGGCGCAATGACCCAGGCTTCCTGCACAACGGCCCGCTGGCCGGGCTGGTAGCCGTCTGCGCCGGTTCCGACCTGATGCATCCGGTAGGCGCGCTGGTAACCGGCGCACTGGCCGGTGCCTTGTTCGTCTGGTGCTTTACCGCCGCGCAAGTCAAATGGCGCATCGACGACGTGCTCGGCGTGTGGCCGTTGCACGGTCTGTGCGGCGTGTGGGGCGGGATCGCCTGCGGCATCTTCGGCCAGACTGCGCTGGGAGGGCTTGGCGGCGTCAGCCTGATCAGTCAGTTGATCGGCAGCGCGCTGGGTGTGCTGGTGGCACTGATCGGCGGATTCGCCGTCTACGGCGTGATCAAGGTCTTGCACGGCCTGCGCCTGAGTCAGGAACAAGAGTATTACGGCGCCGACCTGTCGCTGCACAAGATCGGCGCGGTGAGCCAGGACTAGGCTTCCTCGTCTTCCGCGCCGGGATAGAAGCCATGCAGCAGACGATAGCGGTCAATGCGCACCTGATCGATTTGCTCCTGCACCTTATGCGCCGGCAGGCCGAGCATGACCAAGGCGTGGGAGGCGAGCATCAGGCTCGACTCCAATAGCTCCGGCACCACTTCGCTGGCGCCGGCGGCTTTGAGTTCAGCCCATTGGCTGTCGTCGCGGGTGCGCACCAGAATCGGTATCCGCGCATTGAGCCGGCGCGCTTCCTTGAGAATTTGCAGGCTGACATCGCTCTGATCCACGGCGATCACCAGCAGCCGGGCGCGCAACAGTCCGACGGCGGTCAGCAGGTCGCCGCGCGCAGAATCGCCGTAATGCACCTCGCTTTCGCCGGCTGCGGCTTCCTGCACTCGCACCGGATCGTTATCCAGCGCGATATAAGGCTGATTGGCGTTGCGCATGAAGCGGCCGATGGATTGACCGACACGGCCGTAACCACAGATCACCACGTGTTGATCCAGCCCGGCATTGAGGGCGCTGATTTCCTCGATTTGCGCCTCCTGGTTCGGCTTGCGGTGCAGGCGCGCGGCCATTTGCGGCGCGGCGCGCAATAGCAGAGGTGTCAGCAGCATCGAGCAGAAGGTTGCCGCCAGCAGCAGGGCGCCCAGCTCGGCAGGCAGCATCTGGTTTTGTTGCATTTGCGCCATTAAGGCGAAGCAGAATTCCCCACCCTGCGCCAGGGCCAGGCCGCTGCGCCAGGCGGTTTCGTGATCACTGCCGCGCCATTTCACCAAGAGCGCGACGACCGTGCCCTTGATCAGCATCAGGCCGAGGGTCAGGCCGAGAATCAACACACTGTGACTGACGAACAGTTGCAGGTCGATCAGCATGCCGATGCTGACGAAAAACACCCCGAGCAGAATGTCGCGAAACGGCCGGATGTCAGCTTCGATCTGATGGCGGTAGTGGCTCTCGCCGAGCAGCATCCCGGCCAGAAATGCGCCAAGGGCAGGGGACAGGCCGAGCAGGTGCGTCAGCCATGCAGTCAACAGCACAATCACCAGCGCCAGCAGCACGAACAATTCCGCCGAACGCGAGGCCGCCACTTCATGGAACAGCCGTGGCAGCAACCAGCGGCTGGCCAGCAACAGACCGAAAAACAGCACCACGGTCTTCACCAATGTCAGGGGCAAGGCCCAGTACCAGGCTTGCGCGCTGCTTCCGGCGAACACTGGCACCAGGGTCAGCAACAACACCGCTACCACGTCTTGAAACAGCAAGACCCCGACCGCGTTCTGCCCGTGACTGCTGAACACTTCGCCCAGGCTACCCAATTCCTTGGTGACAATTGCCGTCGACGACAATGACAGTCCGGCGCCGAGCAACAGGGCCGGGGCCCACGGCATGCCCAACAGGATCAGCACCAGCCCGAGCAATCCGGTGCTGAGCACTACCTGCTGGCTGCCCAGGCGGAACACCACCTGGCGCAGCGCGATCATCTTCGACAGGGAAAACTCCAGGCCCAGCGAGAACAGCAGAAACACCACCCCCAGTTCGGCCACGTCCGGCAGATGTTCGCTCTCGTTGACCCAGTTGAAAGCAGTCGGTCCCACCATCAGGCCCACGCAGAGATAGCCCAGCACCGGTGGCAAGCGCAGGCGGCGGAACAGGGCAATCATCACCAGGGATGAGGCGAGGATGATCAACAGGTTGGCAAACACAAGGCACTCCGATGTCAGGCTCAGGCTTCTCAAGCGTAGAGGCAAAAAGCGCGGGAGCATCGCCTGATTGGCTTTTCCGTGGACTGATTTGCATCAGGGTTTTGCTTGTTTGCTGCGGTGCGCCGGCCATCTGGCAGCGCTGGCTCGACGGGTTTTCGAGGCGGGCCTAGAATGAACGCTCATTTTTTCGGTTGAGCGATCATGCCTCCTGAATGTCAGTTGTTCGGCACCTTGGGATGCCATCTGTGCGAGGTGGCAGAAGCCGAGTTGATGCCGTTTGTCGAGCACGGTTTGCTGGTGGAACTGGTGGATATTGCAGAGGATCAATCGTGGTATGAGGCTTACAGCCTGCGGATCCCTGTATTGCGCCGAGTGGATACTGGCGCAGAACTGAATTGGCCGTTCAGTGCCGATCAGGTGGTGGCATTCCTGCGCTGAGCGATTTGTCATCCGCTGGTCGCGAGCGACCATCGTCGCGTTGGCACTCTGCGGTTTATTCGTTTACTGTATGCGCATACAGTAATTGGGTTGACCTGCTGCTTGTGAAGTCTTGAGCAGGTGAATCCGGCAGTCAGAGGGACGAACCGTGGTCAATGTCGAACAGTTGAAGAACAGCGTGAACCGGATGTCGGTTGACGTGGTGCGCGAGGCGGTCCTCGAGTTGCGCCTGGACGGGCTGGTCACGGAGGGCAAGACGCCATTCAACAAACTGCATTTCAACACCTGCTTTGCCGAGATCGAAGCGTTGTTCCAGCGTGCCGGTTATCACAAACAACTGGATGTGGTCGGTTATCAGGGGTTGTTGTACGCCTTGTATGACCCGGGACGCTGGGAGGCGGTCGATGTGTTGCGCTGGCTCAAGGAGTTTACCGAAGCTGCGGCACTCAAGTCGATTCCGGCCTGAGGCGGGCCGCGGATTCCGCACTAGGTTCGTTTCGCTCAGTGTTGGATAATGCCGGCCTGCATTGAGGGTTCGAATTTCCGTATGTCCACACCAACGTTTTCTGCTGCGCAGAATCAGGCCAGCACCCTTTACCTTCCTCCGGGGCCTTGGGCGACCGTCCTTGATTGCCTGTGTGAGCATTTCAGGGCGATCAGTCGCGAGCAATGGCTTGACCGGATTGTCCGGGGCCGGGTGCTGGACGGTCAGGGTCAGCCGATTGCGCTGGATCTGCCGTACAAGGAAGGGCTGCGCATTCACTACTTCCGTGAAGTGCCGGATGAAAAGCCGATTCCGGTGGTCGAGTCGATCCTCTATGCGGACGAGCATCTGGTAGTGGCGGACAAACCGCATTTTCTGCCAGTCACGCCCGCTGGTGAGTATGTCGAGCAGACGTTGCTGCGTCGTCTGATCCGCCGCCTCGATAACCCGCATCTGGTGCCATTGCACCGCATCGACCGGCACACCGCCGGGCTGGTGATCTTCTCGGCCAACCCACAAACCCGCTCGGCTTATCAGTCGCTGTTTCCGACCCGGCAGATCGATAAACGCTATGAGGCGATTGCCCGTGCGCTGCCGGAGCTGGCGTTTCCCCTGGTGCACAAAAGTCGCTTGATCGACGGCGAACCGTTCTTCCGCATGCAGGAAGGCCCGGGTCTGGCGAACACTGAAACGGCGGTGGAAGTCCGGGAAAAGAACGGTGATCTGTGGCGCTATGGTCTGTATCCGGTGACCGGCAAGAAGCATCAGTTGCGCGTGCACATGACTGCGCTGGGCGCGAGTATCTGCAACGATCCGTTTTATCCGCAGGTGTTGAAAGACGTTGAGGATGACTACGCCAATCCGCTCAAACTGCTGGCGCAGGGACTGCGGTTTGTCGACCCGGTCACCGGTGAGAAGCGCGAGTTCGAGAGCCAGATCACCCTGCAGTGGTGACACCATTTACTTTTACGTACCCATGAAAAAGCCCGCATCAATGCGGGCTTTTCTGTATCCGGTGTCGACGTAAAGATTACAGCTCTTTAACGGTACGAACCTGATCCTTGTTGATGCGGGTCTCTTTGCCGTCCAGCTGCTTGAACTCGTAGAAGCCCGAATCTTCGTCATATTTCGGGGTGTCGACGGCCTGGATTTCGCGACCGTCATTCAAGGTGATCACTGTTGGCGACGAGCAACCAGCGAGCGTTGCCAGGCCCAGTGCGAGCATGAAAGTGGCGAGGGTCCGTTGAGTCATGAGTGTGTCTCCGAATGGGAATACTTTTGGTTACTGAGCTTGAGACGTATACAAGGCGTGAGAGTTCCTTGAATGCTGTCAGTCTGACACAGTGTTATGCGCATTTAACAGTTCGGGGGTATTCAGGTTGGCCAGGCGCGGGTCGTTGTCCGGGCATTGCAGGGCCGCTGCGCCGAGGCTGCGCATGATACGGCCGGGGCTGCGTTCGCCGGCGTTCCAGGCGTTTTTGAATGCGGGCAACAGGGCCACCGGAATCACGCACAGCAGGGGCTCCCAATGGTCGTCATGGCGCAACATTAAAGGTTTGTCAGGAAACTGGCCGGCAGTTGCACGCATGTCGCGCAGCAGCGCTGCGTCGATGCGCGGCACATCGCAGGGCAAGACCAGCAGATGGGGCAAACGCGCAACTTCAAGCCCCGCGAGGATGCCGGCCAAGGGGCCTGGAAAGTCGTCTTCTTCATCACTCACCAGTTGGTCGGCGTAGGCAGCATAACGCTCGCGATTGCGATTGCAGGAGATGATCAGATCGTCAGTCAGCGGTCGTACCTTGCGCTGCAAATGCGCAATCAGCGGTTCACCCTGCCATTCCACCAACCCTTTGTCCTGGCCGCCCATGCGCTGGCCGCGTCCGCCTGCCAAGAGCAGAATGGAGCAGGGGAGCAATGGCGTATTCGGGATCATGGCAGCTCTCCAGCAGGGCGGCGAAAGAATCAAGCGCTGTGATATAACACCGGGCTGATTCTCCTACAACTGGACGAGCCTAATGAAAGCCAAGGCCGATGTACCTTTTGCACCGCTGAATATTGCGGTGCTGACTGTCAGCGATACCCGAACCCTGGACACCGACACCTCAGGTCAGGTCTTTGTCGACCGCCTGACTGCTGCCGGGCACCGTCTGGCCGAACGGGTCCTGCTCAAAGATGACCTGTACAAGATCCGCGCGCAAGTTGCCCACTGGATTGCCGAGGACGTGGTGCAGGTTGTATTGATTACCGGCGGCACCGGCTTCACCGGGCGTGACAGCACGCCTGAAGCCGTGGCTTGTCTGCTCGACAAGCAGGTTGACGGGTTTGGTGAGCTGTTCCGGCAGATTTCGGTGGCTGATATCGGTACGTCAACCGTGCAATCGCGGGCACTGGCCGGTCTGGCCAATGGCACGCTGGTATGTTGCCTGCCAGGTTCGACCAATGCGGTGCGCACCGGGTGGGACGGCATTCTCGCCGAACAGCTGGATTCGCGGCATCGGCCGTGCAACTTCGTTCCTCACCTGAAACAGGCGGCGCCTTGTGAATCCCGTGGGTAAGCCGGGCAAGACCGGCAGCCTGATGCCCGTCGAGGAAGCGCTGGCTCGCCTGCTGCAAATGGCCGAGGCCACGCCGATTGTCGAGCGCGAGTTTTTGCCATTGGCGCAGGTCGAGGGGCGAGTGCTGGCCGAAGACCTGGTTTCGACGCTGGACCTGCCGCCTTGGCCAAACAGCGCCATGGATGGTTATGCCTTGAGGCTGGCGGATTGGACCGGCACACCGCTGCCGGTCAGCCAGAAAGTTTTCGCCGGTCAAGCGCCTGTCGCCTTGACGCCCGGCACCTGCGCGCGGATCTTCACCGGTGCGCCGGTGCCTGCTGGTGCCGACTGTGTGGAAATGCAGGAGAACGCCGAAGTCCAAGCCGACGGCAGTGTGCGCTTCGTCGAAATCATGAGCCTCGGCCAGAACATTCGTCCACAAGGCCAGGAAACCACCGTGGGTGAGTTGATCCTGGCGGCAGGCACAAGGCTGGGACCGATCGAACAAGGTCTCGCGGCATCGCTGGGATGTGACGGGCTGAATGTGGTGCGCAAGGTCCGAGTGGCGGTGCTGTCCACCGGCGATGAACTGGTTGAGCCGGGCCAGCCGCTGGGGCCGGGGCAGATTTACAACAGTAATCGGGTGGTGTTGTGCAGTTGGTTGCAGCGATTGGGCTGTGAGGTGATCGATGCGGGCATTCTGCCGGACGATCTGGACACCACCCGAGCGCGGCTGGGCGACTTGCAGGATGTCGACCTGATTCTTTCAACCGGCGGGGTTTCGGTCGGGGAAGCAGATTTTCTGGGTGTTGCATTGAGGGAAGAGGGCGAGTTGGCACTGTGGAAACTGGCAATCAAGCCAGGAAAGCCGCTGACGTTCGGCCATTTTCGCAACGTGCCAGTGATTGGCCTGCCCGGTAACCCCGCTTCGACGCTGGTGACGTTTGCCTTGCTGACGCGACCTTACTTGCTGCGGCGTCAAGGTGTAAGAGACGTTGTGCCGTTGAAGTTCAAGGTGCCAGCCGGTTTCGTCTGGCCTGTGGTTGGCCATCGGCGTGAATACCTGCGTGGTCGACTCGAGCAAGGACGGGCCATCATTTATCGTAACCAAAGCTCTGGTGTGTTGCGCAGTGCTGCCTGGGCGGATGGGCTGGTAGAAGTGCTGGAGGGTCGTACGCTCGTAGAAGGTGATGAAGTCGGGTTCATTCCCCTGAGCGACCTGCTCGACTGACTCTGATCTTCGCTGAGCCTGCCCTTGCAACTGCAGGCTCTACGCCTGAAAGCGTCGAGCCTGCATTCCCCGGTCATTGGCTCATCAGTGTGACCAACTGATCGAAGCGGCTGTTGGCAACCCAACCCAACAGTCCCATTATCACTGCCGTTGCACCTGCCGAATAGGCGAGTCGGTGCTTGATTGTTCTTACATCTGCGCGCACTTCATCCATATCCCGGCGTATGTATTTGAGGTGGGTTTCCAGTTCGGTCACGCGCGGTTCCATTTGTGCTTCTCCAGCGGTTCTGGCGCTCTTTTTGAAATCGGATTTGTGACTGCTGCGACTTTCGTTGAGAGGGGCAATCGGACGGGTTGAAACTCTGGCTTCATGGCTGGACATGGACATATCCGTCGGCTGTTTTCACTGTCAGCGCGCTGGCCTTTCCGTCATTCGAACTGTCACCAGCTTCGAGGGGGTATCCACTCATTCCCTGCACATCCTTGTGTTGTTAAAAAACGAAAATTGATACTGCCTGCACAAGGTGTATCAAGGATCGAGTCCGGTCAATTGAGCCGATTCCTTACCTGTTGTAAGAAAAAATACCGCTGTGTAGGACGTGACAGGCCGGGCGCTTGAATTAAATGGTGCTCCGATGGCTTTTTTGCCTGTGCCAGTGGTCAAGATGTTTTATACCGATTCAATTGTGGGGAGTGACCGTTATGAGTGAACGCAGGGCGCTGTTGATTCTGCATGGCAAGCAGGCACTCAATGAGGCGGTTCGCGCCGCTGTCGAAGCAAAACGCAAGCAGGGCTGGGAGTTGGCAGTGCGCCTGACCTGGGAGGCCGGTGACGCTCAGCGTCTGGTCGCGGAAGCACTGGCGAGTGGCTATCGGACGATCATCGCCGGAGGCGGAGATGGCACGTTGCGCGATATCGCTGAAGCGCTTGCCGCGAATCCGGACGAGGCCAGTCTGGTGCTGTTGCCGCTAGGAACGGCTAACGATTTTTCTCGCGCGGCGGGGATCCCGCTGGAGCCGGCCGAAGCACTGGAAATGCTGGACGTGCCACCGCGCAAGATTGACCTGGGCGAAGTCGGTGGGCAGATTTTCCTGAACATGGCGACGGGTGGTTTTGGTAGCCAGGTCACGGCCAATACCTCTGAAGATCTGAAAAAAGTGCTCGGCGGGGCCGCCTATCTGTTCACCGGTTTATCGCGCTTCAGTGAGTTGCACGCAGCCTACGGCGAACTGCAGGGACCGGACTTTCACTGGCGTGGCGAGCTGCTGGCGCTGGGAATCGGCAATGGCCGTCAGGCGGGTGGCGGACATGAATTGTGTCCGCAGGCACTGGCGGATGATGGCCTGTTGGACATCAGCATTTTGCCGGCACCGCAGGAGTTGGTCGGTACGCTTAAGACCCTGCTAAGTGACGGCTTCGGCCTCGACAATATGTTTGTCCGGGCCCGTCTGCCCTGGGTCGAAATCAAGGTCGCCGAGGGCTTGAGCATCAATCTTGACGGTGAGCCGCTGGAGGGCGACAGCCTGCGCTTCGAGGCGCGCCCTGCGGCCTTGCGGGTGCATTTGCCCGAGCATTCGCCGCTGTTGGGCGGTGCCGGGTCGATCAGTCGTCAAGACTGATGATCTGTTCGCGCACGGCGAACAGGACCAGACCCGCCACGTCGTAGATCTGCAGGCGTTTCATGATCTGCGAGCGGTGGGTTTCGACGGTCTTGATGCTCAGGCCCAAGCCGTTGGCGATCTCCCGAGTGGATTTGCCGCGCACGATCAATCGCAGGATTTCCAGTTGACGGGCTGTCAGGTTGTGCGAATCGGCGACTTCCGGCGGGTTTTTCTGCGTACGGGTCAGGGCCTGGTTGATCACGGTGTGGGCGATCGCCGGGCTCAGGTAACGTTCGTTGTTACGCAGGGCTTCGAGGGCATGTTCAAGTTCGGTGGCTGTGGTGTCCTTGAGCAAATAACCATGCGCCCCGGATTCCAGTGCCTGCATGATCAGCGCCGGATCGGTGTGCATCGACAAAATCAGCACTTTGCTCTGGGGCCGCACCCGCTTGAGCCGTTGCAGGGCTTCAAGGCCACCGGTTTCCTTCATCGAGATATCCAGCAACACGATATCGGGCGCCAGATGCTCGACCATTTCAAGCAACTGCGAGCCATCGCTGGCTTCGCCAACGACGGCGTAACCGGGAATGTCGAGCACCAGAGCGCGCACGCCGGCTCTGATCAGCGAGTGGTCATCCACCAGAAGTAAGTTACAAGTCAACGCATAACCTTATTCGTACTGGCCCGCTCGAGTGCACGGGGCGCCCAGGGGAATAGTGCTTCGATTTGAGTGCCTTTGCCCGGCTCGCTGATGACGTTCAGCGTGCCGCCCAATTGTTCGATCCTTTCGGCCATCCCGGCCATTCCGCGCTGTCCTTCCCGACCCGGATCCGCAGCAGGCGCGAAGCCTTGGCCATCGTCGCTGATCAACAACGTCAGCCCTTGTGGCAGGCGCTGCACACGGATCAACAGGTTGCTGGCCTGCGCGTGGCGCAGAATGTTGGTCACCGCTTCCTGGGTGATGCGAAAGGCGGCGACTGCCATTTCTTCCGGAATGCCGTTGAGTCGCTGCTGGCAATCGAGGCTCCAGTGCACCGGTGTGTTGGCCAGAGTCTTGAGCAAGTGCGCACGCAGGCTGGCTTCCAGTCCGAGGCTGGTCAGCTGGCGCGGGTTGAGAATGGCCGAGACGTCGCGCACCTTGTTGAGGGTTTCTTCGAGGGTGTCGCAGAGCGTCGAGCATTGCTCTTGCAAGTCGCTTGGCAAACGTCTTTTGAGCCATTCACTTTGCAGTTTGGCGGCCGTCAGTAACTGACCGATGTCGTCATGCAGTTCACGGCTGAGGCGGTGTCTTTCGTTTTCCTGGACTTCCAGCAAGCGGTCGGCGAGTTCCTGGGGCTGGAACTTGATCGATTTGCGCGACAGCCGATATTGCACCCAGACACAAGCAGTGGCGGCCATGTTCAACAGCAGCAGTCCCAGCGAAAGCGGTGCAGACAAACCGTAGGTCAGCAGGCAGCCGGCGGTGGCAGTGACACACAATATGAGTGTGAACCGGCGTGCATTTTCCCGGGACGGTGGCCATGTGGTGATTGACTTGAGGCTGGCGTACATATCGGATGGAGCCAATGGATATTCGCTGCGGGCAGACCGGCCGTTGGCTGGCGGGTCTCTGTCTGAAAATGCTGTCAATTACATTATTGATTTGAACGAGGTTCAGTGAACGCTGTTTGACCGCCAACTGCGTTGGGGAGGACTGTCACTGAATCACTTTGCCATTAATTGATAGCAACTAACGGGCGGCATAATACCACTTAAGATACCGTTGGTCGCGTTTGCCATATATGTCCAAAGGGTCAGGAAAGTCGCCATGTTGGACGTGAGTTCCATAATGGAAAAAAGTCACCTTATTATGCTGGATAGATATCCCGTGGCGCTTGAAGTTGATCGTTACACGGACACAGGCAAACCCTGAGGCGCGGGAAAATTTCTGCGGGTGTCAGGTGTGATTATTTAATTCGAACTGTCGCTGGCGGGCATGAACTATTCATTTGCGACATTCAGCGATTCGGCTCTACAGCCTCGATGTGCGCATTAACCGCAGCGAATCAGGCCTGGCGCTCGGAATAAGACAAGAGTGGAACAGGCCGGGGCGAGAGCGAAGGCTGAAACTGGCGTTGGCCGACCTGGAACGCGAAGGCTTCGATCAGCGAGGTCTGCTCGCTGCTATCCAGGCTCAGTTGCCCGGTATTGTGATCGACCAGTTCAATCTGCCAGGCCATCAGGGTGAAACAGTCCTGAAGCGCATTCAGTGCCTGAGCGTGCAGATCGATAGAGTCCGGGGCATGATCGAGCAAGCTGTGAATGTGCAGGGAAAACTCGGAAATCGCTTCCAGTGCCAACGCTTCGGCACGACTCGCCAGCTTGAGCAGGGTGCTGCGCATGCAGTCGATCGCATCCTTGTCGTTGCTGATCAATTGCAGGTGGCTCAGGCATTCTTCCGACTTGGCCAGGAGTGTTTCCGCTTCGACGAGAAATTCGGGAAAGCGTTGTGCCCAGTCTTTACGGTCGATTGGCATGCTTATCTCCACAGCGTCATGTCTGATGAGGGAATGCCGTGTGTGTCGACGATCATGAACCGTCGGGAGATCGCGCCCCGCCGTGCAAGTGCACTGGCTGAGGTTTTCCAGAGGGTGGGTTTCCACTGACCTGCGATCGCACACAATAGCCTGACTCCGTTCATGCAATGAGAATGGCGTCACATTAATGGCTATTGGATATTGCGAACATCAGGTTGGGCCTGATTGTTACTAGGGGATTCCCTTACACGCGGGAACCTGTGGCGCAAACTGTGGTCGCGCCAGAAGAGAATGTAGCAGATGAAAACGCCGGGCCAGTAAACCATGATGTTAATGTGACATCAATGCCTGCGTGTGGCATTTTGATGGTGATTTTGTGGGGATCAAGAATCGCCATCAACAGCCGATAACCCCACTTAGTAGTGAATTCATCAGAACAAGCCCAGGAGTCATTGATGGCCGGCATTCTCGACACGGTAGACCAACGCACGCAACTGGTGGGTGAGAATCGCCTGGAAATTCTCATGTTTCGACTGGCCGGACGCCAATTGTTCGCGATCAACGTGTTCAAGGTTCAGGAAGTCCTGCAATTGCCGAAGCTGACCCTGATGCCGCAACGTCACCCGTTTGTCTGCGGTGTGGTCAACCTGCGTGGCCAGACGCTGCCGGTGATCGACCTGTCCCAGGCGATCGGCATGCGCCCGCTGGTACCGGGACCGAACAGCACCATCATCGTCACCGAGTACAACCGTTCGGTGCAGGCGTTCCTTGTCGGTGGCGTGGATCGCATCGTCAACATGAACTGGGAAGCCATCCTGCCGCCGCCGACCAGTGCTGGCCGCCAGCACTACCTGACCGCGATCAGCAAGGTCGACGATCAACTGGTGGAAATCATCGACGTCGAGAAGGTGCTCGCAGAAATCGTTCCGTACAACGCCAAGGTTTCGCGCGACAAACTCGACGATCCGGTGCTGGAACGTGCCCGTGGCCGTGAAGTGCTGCTGGTGGACGACTCCAACGTCGCGCTCTCGCAACTGCGTGACACCCTCGGCCAGCTCGGGGTGAAGATGCACATTGCCAGTGATGGCCTGAAGGCGCTGAACATGCTCAAGGCCTGGGCCGATACCGGCGTGAACATGACCGACAAACTGCTGATGGTGTTTACCGACGCGGAAATGCCGGAAATGGACGGCTATCGCCTGACCACCGAGATCCGCAATGACCCGCGCCTGCGCGGTCTGTATGTGGTGCTGCACACCTCGCTGTCCGGCAGCTTCAACGATTCGATGGTGAAGAAGGTCGGCTGCGACAACTTCCTCTCCAAGTTCCAGCCGGACAAACTGGTGGACGTGGTGCGTCAGCGTCTGATGCTGGATGAAGTGCCGGCCTGACGAAAACCTGTAGCGAGGGGATTTATCCCCGATGGACTGTGCAGCAGTCCCGCTTTCTTGATTCAAGTGGGGCCGCTTCGCGCCCCATCGGGGATAAATCCCCTCGCCACAAACTATCTTTGCAGGTGCGTGCATCAGGCTTTGATTCGCCGATAAAGCTCGTATAGGGTGGCATTTTTGCCCATCAGGAAGCTGGACATGCTGCGTCTGAGTGCGCTTTATCGTTACCCGTTGAAATCCGGCAAGCCCGAGATTCTGCAATCGATTGGCCTGGATAAACTGGGCCTTGAAGGGGACCGACGCTGGATGCTGGTGGACGAGGCCAGTGGCCGCTTCCTGACCCAAAGAGCCGAGGCGAAAATGAGCCAGATGTCGGCGCTGTGGAATGCGCAGGGCGGGCTGACCCTCAGCGCTCCCGGGCATGCCGCGCTGGATGTGCCATTGCCCGAGACCGATTCCGACCTGCGCGGCGTGACCATCTGGCGTGACACCCTGCGTGTTCCGGATGCCGGTGATGCAGCGGCCCGCTGGGTCAGCGATTTCATCGGCAAACCGACCCGTCTGGTGCAGGTGCCACTTGATCGCGCGCGTATGACGCAGGCCGGGTATGGCCGCGACGACGATCAGGTTGCGTTCGCCGACGGTTTCCCGCTGTTGTTGATTGGCCAGGCGTCGCTTGACGATCTGGTGCAAAAGGTCGGACGACCGCTGGAGATGCTGCGCTTTCGACCGAATCTGGTGATCGAAGGCAGTACGGCATTTGCCGAAGATGGCTGGAAGCGCATCCGCATCGGCGATGTCGAGTTCCGCGTGGTCAAGCCTTGTTCGCGCTGCATCCTGACCACGATTGATCCGCAGACTGGCGAGCGCAGTGCCGATCGCGAACCGCTGGCGACCTTGCAGAAGTACCGTGCCCAGGCTGATGGCGCGATGTTCGGGCAGAATCTGGTCAACGACAGCAATGGTCGGCTGGAAGTCGGTATGCCGGTGGAAATCCTCGAATAACCGAGACCGGAAATGAAAAATGCCCGTGTCCATGGACACGGGCATTTTTTTGCACCGGGAAAAGCCTTGGGCTTAGCCGCGGTATTCGCACAGGTAAGCAGTATCGACGGCGACTTTCAGTTGGAACTTGCTGTTGGCCGGAACGTTGAACTGGCTGCCAGCGGCGAAGGTTTCCCAGTCGCTGCTGTCCGGCAGTTTGACGGTCAGCGCACCGGAGACTACGTGCATGATCTCGCGCTGAGCGGTGCCGAATTCGTATTCGCCCGGGGCCATGACGCCGATGGTCGCCGGACCTTCAGCGGTGCCAAAAGCGATCGACTTGACGGTGCCGTCGAAGTACTCGTTGACTTTGAACATGGGCGATTCCTCTTGAATGGGGCTTAAAAGGGTTAAAAAGGGCCGGCCAGTATGCACAAGGCTCCCGGCGCCGTCACCTGCCCGGGGCGTGTCCGGCGAGTTCTCGCCCTGACTTCAGAGTGGCAAGACCAACGGCAACAACCGCGCAGTATTGCGCGCATCTTCCAGGGCCCGATGCTGCTGACCGCTGAACTGCATGCCGGCCAGTTGCAGCGCACCGTTCAGGCCCAACGGTCGTTCCAGGCGTCGGGCCTTTGCAAAGCGCTGTTTGAGATTCATGTGCGGCACTCGGCCCAGCACGCTGTCGAGTTGCAGGCGCTGCCATTCCTGAAGTAACTGCTTGCGGTCGTAATCGCCCCAACTGGCCCAGCCCTCAAGGCGCGTCTGGTGTTGCCCGAGCCAGCGCTCAAAGGCTGGCCAGACCTCGTTCAACGGCTGCGCGGCATCGATATTGGCCTGGGTGATGTGCGTGAGTTCACGACAAAATGCCGTCAATAACGGCCGTCGGGTCGGTTTGACGAACCGCTGAAAATGATCCTGCTCGCGACCGGCTCGATCGACCAGCGTCGCGCCGATTTCGATGATTTCCATTTCCGTAACCGGCCAGCCACCTTCATCTGTGGTGGCTTCCAGATCAATGACCAGCCAATGGGGCATCGCAGGTTTCCTGATTTACGCGTCCTGATAGATCAGAGCGTAGTCAAACCTTGCGTTTGCGCCTGGCGACTCACTCGACCTGCAACAGAACCTGACGATTTTTTACCTGATCGCCGACCTTGACCTGCACCCGCTTGAGCACGCCGTCGATGCCGGCCTTGAGCGGATGCTCCATTTTCATTGCCTCCAGCACCACCAGCAACTGACCCTTGCTGACCGGACTGCCTTCGCTGACCAGCACGTCGACGATGGCACCGTCCATCGGCGCTTTCAGTGTGCCGGAGCTGACGCTGCTCTGACTGCTGATCAGCGCATGAGTTCGATCCTCCAGGCGCAGGTTGCCGGGGTGGGTGAACAGCCAGAGTTCATCGCCGGCGATCCGATACGCATGACGCTGGCGCAGGCCGTCGACTTCCAGCGTCACCGAGCGTTCGTTGCACTCAATGACGGTCAGCGCCAGTGCGCGCTGCATCACGTTCACGGTGAAACGGCCAGCGCCGTTCGCAAGCAGTTGCAAGTTCCAGTCCTGCTGTTCCAGCCCGAGGCGGTAATCGAGCGGCGCGCCGACATTGTTGCGCCAACCCTTGAGCGGCGCGCGATGCGCCTGCGCGCCAGACTGATAAAACAGCACGGCGGCGATGGCCAGTTCCTCGGCGGTGGGGGCGTAGGTGTGCAGGCAGGGGTGATCAGTGAAATGCTGGGCAATGAACGCGGTGCTGAACTCGCCGCTGATGAACTGCGGATGGTGCAGCAGGCTGACCAGCAAACGCTGATTGCTCTGTACACCGAGCAGCACGCTGTCCTGCACTGCGCGCAGCAGCTTGCGGCGTGCCTCTTCGCGGGTCGCGCCGTGGGCGATCAGCTTGCCGAGCATCGGGTCATAGAACGGGCTGATCAACTGACCTTCGCGCAAGCCGTGATCGATCCGCGCGCCGGGATTCAATACCGGTTCCCAGGCCTGCACGCGACCGGTCTGCGGCAGGAAATTCTGCGTCGGATCTTCGGCATACAATCGCACCTCCATGGCGTGGCCGTTCAGCGTCACCTGTTCCTGTGTCAACGGCAGCGGCTGACCTTCGGCGACGGCCAGTTGCCAGGCGACCAGATCTTGCCCGGTGATCAGTTCGGTCACCGGATGCTCGACCTGCAGACGGGTGTTCATTTCCAGAAAGTAGAATTGCCCACGGGCATCGAGCAGAAACTCTACGGTGCCGGCACCGACGTAATTCACCGCCCGGCCAGCCTTCAATGCTGCTTCACCCATGGCCCGGCGCAACTCGCCGGTCATCACCGGGCAGGGCGCTTCCTCGATGACTTTCTGATGGCGACGCTGCACCGAGCAATCGCGCTCACCGAGGTAGATCAGATTGCCGTGGCAGTCGCCAAACAGTTGCACCTCGACGTGCCGCGGTTCGATCAGTGCCTGCTCGAGGATCAGTTCGTCACTGCCAAAACCATTCAGTGCCTCGGAGCGCGCGGTGCGCAATTGCGCCGGCAACTCGTCGCTGCTGTGCACCAGGCGCATGCCACGTCCACCGCCGCCGGCGCTGGCCTTGATCATCAGCGGGTAGCCGATGCGCTCGGCTTCGCGCAGCAAGGTAGCGTCGTCCTGCGCGGCGCCTTGATAGCCGGCGATGCAAGGAACACCGGCGTCGAGCATGGCGATTTTCGACAGGCGCTTGCTGCCCATCAGTTCGATGGCGTCGGCGCTGGGGCCGATAAAGGTCAAGCCGGCCTCAGCGCAGGCGCGGGCGAATCCGGGGTTTTCCGAGAGAAAGCCGTAGCCGGGGTGGATCGCGTCGGCACCGCTGCGGCGCGCGGCATCGAGGATCGCCGGGATGTTCAGGTAGGACTGGTGTACCGGTGCGGCGCCGATGTTCACCGCTTGATCGGCCATCTGCACGTGCAGGGCATCGGCGTCGGCATCGCTGAATACGGCGACGGTGCGATAGCCGAGGGCCTGGGCGGTGCGCTGAATGCGGCAGGCGATTTCACCGCGGTTGGCGATCAGGATTTTGTGGAGGGCGGGCATGGTGATCTTCCTGAGTATTTGGCGGTGGGTTGGCTGGCCTCTTCGCGAGCAGGCTCGTTCCTACAAGGAATTTGCATCGTTCACAAAACCTGTGGGAGCGAGCCTGCTTGCGAAGCTTTCAGGTGGCCCATCGCGGTTTTCGCTTTTGCACGAAAGCCATCGTGCCCTCGATCCCTTCGACACCGGTCACCGCTTTACTGAACCACTGCGCTGCGTCATCCAGCAATTCATTCGATGGCTGTCCGGCGCTGGCCAGCAACAGCTTTTTGGTCATCGCATTCGCGTCCGGTGCGCAGCACAGAACATGGTCGAGTACTTCGTCGAGGCGTTCGGCCAATGCCTGCGGATCCTGCTCGACAAAATGCACCAGCCCCAGGCGTCGCGCTTGATGACCATCGAAACGCGCGGCTGTCAGTGCCAGCCGACGGGTTTCGGTCAGGCCGATGCGTTGCACCACGAACGGCGCGATCTGCGCAGGCAGCAGCCCGAGGCTGGTTTCCGGCAGGCCGAACTGCGCCTGATGATCGGCCATGGCGATATCGCTCACACATGCCAGCCCAAGACCACCGCCGAGCACTGCGCCTTGCAACACCGTGATCAGCACTTGCGGCGCCTGCTGCGCCTCTTGCAACAGCGCACCGAAAGCGCGGTTCAAATCGCGATAGGCATCGGCGCCCCGGGCGCGTGCATTGGCCATGTCCTTGATGTCGCCGCCAGCGCAGAAGTGCCCGCCCGCGCCACTGAGCACCAGGGCGCGGACACTGCGCTCATCGCGTACCGTCGCCAGTACCGAACGCAGTTCGGCGACCATGTGCAGGCTCATCGCATTGCGGCTTTCCGGGCGATTGAGGGTGATGTGCAATACGCCGCCATGCAGCTCCAGCAGCAGTGTCTGGCAATCGGGCAGGGGGCTCATTTCTTTTTCCCCGGCAGAATGCCCATCAGTTTGCAGATGATCCCCAGCATGATTTCGTCGGCGCCACCGCCAATCGACACCAGCCGCACATCGCGATAGGCGCGGGCCACCGGGTTGTCCCACATGAAGCCCATGCCGCCCCAATATTGCAGGCAACTGTCGCTGACTTCACGACCGAGGCGCCCCGCCTTGAGCTTGGCCATCGAGGCCAGACGCGTGACGTCCTGACCCTTCACATATTGCTCGGTGGCCTGATAGACCAGCGCCCGCAGGCATTCGATTTCGGTCTGCAATTCGGCGAGGCGGAAGTGGATCACCTGATTGTCGATCAGCGCGTTGCCGAAGGTCTTGCGCTCCTTGCAGTACTCGATGGTGCTGTCGACGCAATATTCCAGGCCCTTGATCATGTTGGCCGCGCCGAACAGACGTTCTTCCTGGAACTGCAGCATCTGCATCATGAACCCGGCGCCTTCGTGGCCGATGCGGTTGCGCTGCGGCACACGCACGTTGTCGAAAAACACCTGGGCGGTCTCCGAACTGCGCATGCCGAGCTTGTCCAGGTGTGAGCTGAGGCTGATGCCCGGGGTGTTCATCGGCACCATGATCAGCGACTTGTTGATGTGCGGCTTGTCGTCCGAGGTGTTGGCCAGCAGGCAGATGAAATCGGCACTCGGTGAATTGGTGATCCACATTTTGCTGCCATTGATCACGTAATCGTCGCCGTCCTTGCGCGCGCTGGTCTTGAGACCCGCGACATCGGAACCGGCGCCGACTTCCGAGACGCCGATGCAACCGACCTGCTCGCCGGTAATCGCGGGGCGGAGGAATTCGTCGCGCAACTCATCGGAGCCGAAGCGGGCCAGCGCCGGGGTGCACATGTCGGTCTGCACGCCGATCGACATCGGAATGCCGCCGCAATGAATGGTGCCGAACTCTTCGGCGGCGACAATCGAATAGCTGTAGTCGAGGCCCATGCCGCCGAATTTTTCCGGTTTGGAAATCCCCAGCAGACCAAGGTCGCCGGCCTTGCGGAAAATCTCGTGGATCGGAAAGCGCCCGGCCTTTTCCCATTCATCAACGTGTGGATTGATCTCGTGTTCGACGAATTGGCGGACGGTGCGGCGCAGTGCTTCGTGTTCCGGGGTGAAGATCATTTTTATTGTTCTCCTTGGGATCCGTGGCGGTCAGAAGCGGCTGACGCCGAAGCTGTTGGGTTGCAACGTGCGGATGTCGGCTTCGTGGCAGATATCCAGCAGGTAACCGAGCAGGGTGCGCGTATCGCGCGGGTCGATCAGGCCGTCGTCCCACAGGTTGGCGCTGCCGTAGAGTGCGGTGGACTGGCTGTCGAGTTTCTGCGCGGTGACCTGTTCGAGCATGTCGAGCATTTTCGGATCCGGCACCAAGCCTTCCTTGAGCTGTTTGGCCTCGGTGACAATGCGCAGCACCTTGCCGGCCTGTGCGCCGCCCATCACCGCCGTGCGGCTGTTGGGCCAGGCAAAAATGAAGCGTGGATCGAGACCGCGCCCGCACATCGCATAGTTGCCGGCGCCGTAGGAGCCACCGACGACAATCGTCAGTTTAGGCACTCGGGCATTGGCCACCGCTTGAATCAGTTTCGAGCCGTGTTTGATCACGCCTTGCTGCTCGGATTCGGTGCCGACCATGAACCCGGTGGTGTTGTGGAAGAACAGCAGCGGCGTCTGGCTCTGATCGCACAGTTGAATGAACTGCGCGGCCTTGCTCGCCCCGGCGGGGGTGATCGGGCCGTTGTTGCCGATCAGGCCGCAGGCACGGCCCTGGATTTTCAACTGGCCGCAGATGGTCTGCTGATCGAACTCGCCTTTGAATTCGAGAAACTCCGATTCATCGGCTATCCGCGCAATGATTTCGCGCACGTCGTAGGGCTTCTTCGGGTCGTCGGGAATCAGCCCGAGCAACTCGTCGATCGGGTACAGCGGGTCCTTGTATTGCGGTTCCGGCAACCACGGCAGTTGTTCGTTCCACGGCAGCAGGCGCAGGATCTCGCGCACCAGACGCACGCCATCGGCATCGTTCTCGGCCAGGTATTCGGCGGTGCCGGCAACCTGTGCGTGCATTTCTGCGCCACCCAGCTCTTCATCGGTGGCGACCTCGCCCGTCGCGGCTTTGAGCAGCGGCGGCCCGGCAAGAAACAGCTTGGCCTTGCCGCGCACCACCACCACATAATCCGACAGCCCCGGTTGATAGGCGCCACCGGCCGTGGCCGAGCCATGCACTACGGTGATCTGCGGCAGCCCCATGGCCGACATTCGCGCCTGATTGGCAAAACTGCGTGCGCCCTCGACGAATATCTCCGCCGCATAATTGAGGTTGGCGCCGCCGCTTTCGGCGAGGGTGATCACCGGCAGTTTGTTCTCTTGGGCGATCTGTTGCAGACGCAGGGATTTCTTCAGGCCGGTGGGGGAAATGGTGCCGCCCTTGATTGCGCTGTTGTTGGCCACCACCATCGCCCGAATGCCGGACACATAACCGATGCCGGCGATCAAGCCACCGCCGGCGGCGCTGCCATCCTTGTCGTCGTGCAGTTTGTAGCCGGCCAGGCTCGCCAGTTCGAGGAACGGTGCACCGGGGTCGAGCAACAGGTTCAGGCGTTCGCGGGGCAGCAGTTGCCCGCGCTTGTCGAATTTGGTCTTGGCTTCGGCAGCCTTGTTCAGCAGGTTCTGTTCCAGTTGCTGGACGTGCTCGATGGCCGTGAGCATCGCCGCGCGGTTGCGGGCGAAGGCTTCGCTGTGCGGATCAAGTTCGGACTGGATCTGCGGCATGGCTTACTCCTTGTCCTTGAGGACGTCGGGCAGGTACGCCCGATGGAAACCGTTGAACGACTCGCTGTGGCTCGCCTTGTGCAGCGGCCATGCACGGCTGCCGAGGCTGGCCGCACCATCGATTTTCAAGGTGCTGCCGCTGATGAACGCCGCCGCCGGACTGAGCAGGAAAACGATCGCCGCACTGACCTCGGATTCGGTGCCGATGCGCTTGAGCGGTACGTGTTCGCGCAAGGTCGGGATCACCGCTTTGAACGCACCCTCATAAGTGTCCATGCCGCTGGACGCGATCCACCCCGGCGCCACTGCATTGACCCGCACCCCGGCGTAACCCCACTCGAATGCGGCGGTCTTGGTGAAGTTGTCCATCCCCGAACGTGCCGCGCCGGAATGGCCCATGCCGGGCATGCCGCCCCACATGTCGGCGAGCATGTTGACGATGCTGCCGCCGTGTTTGCTCATCGACTGGTTGAACACTTCCCGGGCCATCAGGAAGCCGCCGACCAGATTGGTGCGCAGCACGGTTTCGAAGCCTTTCTGATTGATCGAGGCCAGTGGCGACGGGTATTGACCGCCGGCATTGTTGACCAGGCCGTGGATCGGCCCGTGCTCGGCGATCAACTCAGTGACCAGTTGTTTTACCGCGTCTTCGTCACGGATGTCGCAGGCGTGCCAGTGCGCGCGGCCACCGTCTTCGGCGATTTCGGCGGCGACTTTTTGCAGTTTTTCCGGCTTGCGCCCGACCAGCAGCACCCTGGCGCCGAGCGCTGCCAGTTCATGGGCGGTGCAACGGCCGATGCCACTGCCGCCACCGGTGACGATGAGGGTCTGGCCGCTGAACAGATCGGCTTTGAAAATCGATGCGTAAGCCATGAAGCCCAACCTCTAGTCGAGTTGTTCGGCGATGCTCTGCGGCACCGGGATCTGGATTTCCAGCAACTGCTGGGCGAAGGCCTTGCCCTGTGGATCAATGCGCAGACTTGCCACGCCACCGCCACCGAGGGCGTTTTCCAGCAGGAAATTCAGGCTGTGGGTGCCGGGCAGGTACCAGCGTTCGACCCGGCCATGGATCGGGTCGAGCACGTGGCGCATCCAGTCGACGATGACCGCCGGCGTCAGCGCTTCGGCGATCCACGGCAGGTATTCCGGCCGACGCGGCAGGACGCCGATGTTGCTGTGGTTGCCCTTGTCACCGGAGCGCGCCACCGCCAGTTTGACCAACGCCACGCTGGCGTCGGCGCGGCCCTGGGGTTTGGGTGGCTGTTCGGGGGTTGGCAGAGCGTGGCTGTCGAGTGGTGTTTGCGCAGGCAGGGCGCAGGGGTATTGCTCACCGGCCATGTCGATTTGCAGGGTGCAGGCGTTTTTGTCGATCAGGAACGAGAACAGGCGGATCAGCGGATAGACCGTCGGCCGCCCGCCGACGATGCCGGTCAGTCCCGGCGCCATGCCGGTCGCGGCCTGGGCGATTTCCCGGGAGAACAGGATCAGCGCCGGTTTCAGTGGATGGCGCACCGCGAGTTTGATCACCACCTCGCGGCTGTCACGGCGCTGACCGTGAGGGCCGTAAGTGGCTTCACTGCCGAGCAGTTCGATGTTGACTTCGCTGTAGGGCGGCCAGCCGCGCTGGCTGAATATTTCCGAGGTTTTGTCGATGATCGCCTGGCTCACGCGCCGGGCCTTGTCCACCGCATCGATGCCGGCGATCAGGCAACTGGCGGTGCAGCGAAAGCCGTCCGGGTAAGTGGCGCTGACCTTGTATTTATCGCTGGGTGGCAAGCCTTTGGCACCGTGCACATGCACGGTGTTTTTGCCCTGTTGCTGCAGTTTCACTTGAGTGAAATCGCAGACTACGTCTGGCAACAGATACGCCTGTGGATCACCGATTTCATAGAGCATCTGCTCGCCAACCGTCAGTGGCGTCACTAACCCGCCGGAGCCCTCGGGTTTGCTGACGATGAACTGGCCGTCGGCGCTGACGTCGACGATGGGAAAACCGATGTGTTCGTAATCCGGCACATCGCGCCAGTCGGTAAAATTGCCCCCGGTACATTGTGCGCCGCATTCGATGATGTGCCCGGCCAGCGCCGCCTGAGCGAGTTTGTCGTAGTCGTGCCACGCCCAGCCGAACTCATGCACCAGCGCCGCGCTGACCACCGCGCTGTCGACCACGCGCCCGGTGATGACGATGTCGGCGCCCAGGCGCAGGGCTTCGACGATGCCCGGCGCGCCGAGGTAGGCGTTGGTCGATACGCACATCGGCGGCAGCGGCGCGCCGTTGAACATTTCGTGGATGCCTTGAGTGGCGAGTTGCTTGAATTGCGGCTGCAGGTCGTCGCCGAGCAGCACGGCGATTTTCAGACTGACCCCGGCCTTGTCGCAGGCGGCCTGCAGGGCGGCGGCACAGGCTTTCGGATTGATCCCGCCCGCGTTGCTGATCACGCGAATCTTCTGTTCGACCAGTTGCGGCAACAGCGGCGCGAGCACTTCGACAAAATCCCCGGCGAACCCGGCCTGTGGGTCCTTCATGCGGGCGCCGGCCATGATCGACATCGTGATCTCGGCCAGGTAATCGAACACCAGATAATCCAGGCGCCCGCCTGCCACGAGCTGGGCGGCGGCGGTACTGGTGTCACCCCAGAATGCGCTGGCGCATCCGATGCGAACGGTCGTGGGCATGGTGATCTCCGACTCAGGAACCTGCGACAGAAGTGTCTGGAGGCTACCAAGCAAGCGCTTGGTTTGTAAACAGCTGAAATATCTTCTGCCCAAGCGCTTGCTTGGTTGCCGCCTGCGGCTTAAATTGCGCGCAACCCTGCGTGTTCAGGGGGCAACAGACTGATCGACTGTAGGAGAGAATGGGTGGACGAGCAAAAAGCCCTGAGGGTCATGCGCGAACTGGTCGACCAAGGCCAACTGACCGACCCTGACAGCGCTCGCGGCAAACTGCTGCAAGTGGCCGCCCACCTGTTCCGCAACAAAGGCTATGAACGCACCACCGTGCGCGATCTGGCCGGGGCGGTGGGGATTCAGTCCGGGAGCATTTTTCATCACTTCAAAAGCAAGGATGAAATCCTTCGTGCGGTGATGGAGGAGACCATCGTCTACAACACCGCGTTGATGCGCGCCGCGCTGGCCGAAGCCGCCAATGTACGCGAGCGGGCGCTGGCGCTGATTCGTTGCGAGTTGCAGTCGATCATGGGCGGCAGCGGCGAAGCAATGGCGGTGCTGGTCTACGAGTGGCGTTCGTTGTCCGAGGAGGGGCAGGCCCGGGTGCTGGCCCTGCGTGATGTCTATGAAGAGATCTGGTTGCAAGTGCTGGGCGAAGCCAAGGAGGCCGGGTTTATCCGTGGCGATGTTTTCATTACCCGACGTTTCCTCACCGGTGCACTGTCCTGGACCACCACCTGGTTCCGCGCTGGCGGCAGCCTGAGCCTTGATCAGTTGGCCGATGAAGCGCTGATTCTGGTGCTCGAAGAGCGCCAGTCCACTTTCTAACAGGCCGGGAAACTGGCTAACTGGGCGAAACCGCCTAGCTTGAATGCATTGATTGCCATTTTTTCGGGGAGTGGGGTGTTTTGAAGTCTTCGCCAATTCGGACGACCGCAGGGCTTTTGCTCGTAGCGCTGGCGGTATTTTGGGTGCTACCCGCACAGGCAGCGCAACTGGTTCGGGTGGGCGCGGCGCATTTTCCGCCTTACACCGTGCGTCCGGAAAGTGGTGCCGACACTGGCCTGCTGCCGCAACTGGTCGAGGCGCTCAATGCACTGCAGGCGGACTATCAGTTCGTACTGGTACCGACTTCGATTCCTCGGCGCTTCGGTGATTTCAAGCAGGGCCGGATCGACATGGCGATCTTCGAGAACCCCGATTGGGGCTGGAAGGAGATTCCTCATACCGACGTCGATATGGGCCTGGAAGATGCCGAGATTTTCGTCGCGCAACGTGAAGACGGTCGCCAGCAGAACTATTTCGCCGACCTCAAGGGCAAGCGCCTGGCGCTGTACAGCGGTTATCACTATGAGTTCGCCAACTTCAACGCCGATCCCAAATACCTCGCCGATACCTTCAACGCGACGCTGACCTATTCCCACGACAGCAACCTGCTGATGGTGCTGCGCGGGCGCGCCGATATCGCTCTGGTCACGCGCTCGTACCTGTTTGATTATCTGCTGCGCAACGAGAAAGTGCGTGACGAATTGCTGGTGTCGCAACGCATCGATCAGATCTACCACCATTACGCCATTCTGCGTCCGACGGCACCGATCACTGGCGAGGCGTTCGGCAAGTTGCTGCAGGGTTTGCGCGACAATGGCCAGATGCTGAAGATCTTCGATCCTTACAAGATTGCCGTGGTGCCGGTGGCTCATCGCTGACCGATTTTCATCCGGGCGGCTAAATTTCTCCTCTCGGCTCACGTCCCATCGTTGAACTGTCGACGATTATCGTGAGCCCGACCCATGTCCAATCTGAATGACCTGACTGCCCTGGCCCTGCCTTCGGGCAGCCAACTGGTAGCCGATGCCACTGAAAGCCGTCTGAGCCTGAGCCTGGACGGGCAACCGCTGATTCGCCTGCGCCTGGATCGCCTGGGCAAAGGCCCGATCCAGCTCGACGAGCGTTACGCACTGCCCGTGGGGCAGGCGCTGTGGGCGGCCTGTTACTGGTTGTTCGCACGCGATCCGGACTGTCAGCAACTGCTCTGGCAACTCGATCAACCACCCATTGAAGCGTTGCTCAGCGGTTTGCTGGTCAGCACCGAAGTGGCTGGTGAATACCGCTGCGAACGCACCCTGTTCTGGCAGTTGCCGCAACCCTGGCTGGGCACGTCGCTGACCGGCAGCTACCCGCAACACATGGTGATCAGTCACGGCAAGCGCCATCCGCTGCGCCCGGCGAAGCCGCGCGGTGAGGTCTATCGGCGTTTCGATGCGCGTCTCGGTGCGTGGATTTCCCTGCGTACGCTGGAGATCGAGCAGGATCTGGCGCGTTTCAATCGCTGGCAGAACAGCCCGCGAGTCGCCAGTTTCTGGCAGGAGGAGGGCAGCCTCGAGCAGCATCGCGAATACCTGAGCAAGCTCGACGCCGATCCGCACACCCTGACGCTGATCGGCTGTTTCGACGATCAACCGTTTGCCTATTTCGAGGCCTACTGGGCCAAGGAAGACCGTATCGCGCCGTTCTACGACGCCGACAATTACGACCGTGGCATTCACATGCTGGTGGGAGAGGAAAACCACCGTGGCCCGCACAAGGTCGCGAGCTGGTTGTCGGCGCTGGTCCACTACCTGTTTCTGGATGATCCGCGGACCCAGCGTGTGGTCGCTGAACCGCGTGCCGATAACGCGAAGATGATCGGCCACATGCACAACCAGTGCTTTCACTGCGAGAAGGAGTTCGACTTTCCGCACAAGCGCGCGGCCTTGATGATTCTGGGGCGTGAGCGGTTTTTTGATCGGTGCAAGCTGGCGTAAAAGCAAAAGATCGCAGCCTTCGGCAGCTCCTGCATGAAAGGTATTCCTTTGTAGGAACTGCTGAAGGCTGCGATCTTTTTTCTGTGATGAACCGGGGCTTAGCGCCGACCCATCGAGGCCGCATCCCCACGGCTGCCCGACACCTTGCGGCAGTGCACCAGTGCATCGCGAATCATGAAGTTGACCAGGGTCGGCGAGACGCCGAGTTCCTTGGCGATGTCCTTTTGCGGCACGCCGTGCAGGCGGTACATCTCGAAGGCGTAACGGGTGCGGCTGGGCAGTTCGGTCAGCGCGTCGGCGATGTGCTCCAGCGTCGAGAAATTGATGTGCGAGGTTTCCGGCGAAGCGCCCTGAATGACCACGTTCAACCCTTCCTCTTCGGGGCCCGAGTACTTTTGTTCCAGCGCCTGTTTGCGGTAGTGATCGATGGCGAGGTTGCGCACGATCTGGAACAGGTAACTCAATTGCGCCTTGATCGACGAGGTGATCGGCGGCGCCGATTGCAAGCGGAAGAACGCATCCTGCACAACGTCTTCGGCGCGCGAACGGCAGCCGGTAATGCGCGCTGCGATCTTCACCAGAATCAGTCGATTGTCGACGAAGGCCTGAAGTAGCGGTGAATCGCACCTGCTTGTGGATACTTGTTCCGTCATGGAAATCACCTTGCTGCCAATAGGTTAGTGGGACGCCGGGGGACGAGGCCGTCCTACACATCGAGCGACAAATTATGTTGAATGATAATGATTGTCAATTGAGAAAGAGAACTAATGCTCCGTAAAGGTGCGAATCGAGAACTGCGACACACCGCCACACCCCGGCCCCCGTTGGCGATCCTGCCCGCTGACTAATTATTTGCAGACGCCATCCGTTCTCATTGGTGAATGGCTTCGGGGGTACAGCCCCGGCCAGACAGCATTCCCCAAGCCTTGCGCGGTCGGCACAGACCACGCCCTGCACGCCCTCGACTGGCGTGACGCAGCAACCCGATTCCACTAGCAAGCCGAATTCAGGCAGGAAACCTCATGACCGACGCGTTCGAACTCCCCAGCACTCTGGTCCAAGCCCTCCAGCGCCGTGCGGCACACACGCCGGAGCGCCTGGCCCTGCGCTTTCTCGCCGAAATCGAGGAGCAGGGCGTGGTGCTCAGTTACCGCGAACTGGATCAACGCGCGCGCACCATTGCTGCCGCATTGCAGGCCCAGGCTGAGTTCGGTGATCGCGCGGTGCTGCTGTTCCCCAGCGGCGCGGATTACGTCGCGGCGTTTTTCGGTTGCCTGTACGCCGGGGTGATCGCGGTGCCGGCCTATCCGCCGGAGTCCGCCCGTCGTCATCATCAGGAACGCCTGCTGTCGATCATTGCCGATGCCGAACCGCGTTTGCTGCTGACCAGCGCCGACCTGCGCGATGCCTTGCAACACATCGAAGGGGCGCCGCCGTTGCTGTGCGTCGATACGCTCGACAACACGCTGGCCGAGAACTGGATTGAGCCGACCCTGCCGCAGGACCACATCGCCTTCCTGCAATACACCTCCGGCTCCACCGCGTTGCCCAAAGGCGTGCAGGTCAGCCACGGCAATCTGGTGGCCAACGAGCTGCTGATTCGCCACGGTTTCGGCATCGACGTGAACCCCGACGACGTGATCGTCAGCTGGCTGCCGCTGTACCACGACATGGGCCTGATCGGCGGATTACTGCAGCCGATTTTCAGCGGCGTGCCGTGCATCCTGATGTCGCCGGCGTACTTCCTCGGTCGCCCGTTGCGCTGGCTTGAAGCGATCAGCCAATACGGCGGCACCATCAGCGGCGGGCCGGATTTCGCCTATCGTTTGTGCAGCGAGCGGGTCAGCGAATCGGCACTGGAACGACTCGACCTGAGCCGCTGGCGCGTGGCCTATTCCGGTTCCGAACCGATCCGTCTCGACACCCTCGAGCGCTTCGCCGAGAAGTTCACCCCGTGCGGCTTCAGCGAAGACAGCTTCATGGCGTCCTATGGTTTGGCCGAAGCGACCCTGTTCGTTGCCGGCACACCGCGTGGCACCGGTATTCCTGCGTTACGCGTGGACGATCAAGCGCTGGCGCAAAATCGTGCCGAGCCGGGCGACGGCAGCGCGATCATGAGTTGTGGCATCAGCCAGCCTGATCACGCGGTGCTGATTGCCGACCCGGTCACGCTCAAAGAACGAGCTGACAACTTCGTCGGTGAAGTCTGGGCCGCCGGGCCGAGCATCGCTCACGGCTACTGGCGCAACCCCGAGGCCAGCGCCAGGACCTTCGTCCAGCACGCCGGTCGCACCTGGCTGCGCACTGGCGATCTGGGCTTCATCCGCGACGCTGAACTGTTCATCACCGGGCGCCTGAAAGACATGTTGATCGTGCGTGGTCACAATCTCTATCCGCAGGACATCGAGCAAACCGTCGAGCGTGAAGTGGAAGTGGTGCGCAAAGGTCGCGTCGCGGCATTCGCGGTCACTCAGGGCGGTGAAGAAGGCATTGGCATCGCGGCGGAAATCAGCCGCAGCGTGCAAAAAATCCTGCCGCCCGAAGCGCTGATCAAAGCCATTCGCCAAGCGGTGGCCGAGGCCTGTCAGGAAGCGCCGAGCGTGGTGGTGCTGCTCAACCCGGGCGCGCTGCCGAAGACGTCCAGCGGCAAGCTGCAACGCTCGGCGTGCCGCACGCGTCTGGCCGATGGCAGCCTCGACAGCTACGCGACGTTCCCACCGGCCACCGCTGAAACCCGCGAGTCGACCGCGTCCACCTCCGAGCTGGAAGCCTTGATCGGCAAGCTCTGGGCCGAGCAACTCAATCTCAAACAGGTCAACGCCGACGACCACTTTTTCCTGCTCGGCGGCAACTCGATTGCCGCCACGCAAGTGATTGCCCGAGTCCGTGAAGAGCTGGCACTGGAGCTGAGCCTGCGTCTGCTGTTCGAGGCGCCGACCCTGTCCGCGTTCGCCGCTGCCGTGGCGCAACAGCAACAGGATGGCGGCAGTGCTCAAGGCGCAATCACCCCGTTGTCGCGCAACGAAGCACTGCCGCAATCGCTGGCGCAAAACCGTCTGTGGATCACCTGGCAACTCGATCCGCACAGCAGCGCCTACAACATTCCCGGCGCCCTGCGTCTGCGTGGCGAGCTGGACGAAGAGGCGTTGCGCGCCAGCTTCCAGCAATTGATCGAACGCCACGAATCGCTGCGCACGCGCTTTTTCGAACGTGACGGTGTGGCGCTGCAACAGGTCGAGGCGGCGCCTGAATTCAATCTGCAACTGATTGACCTCAGCGACTTGCCAGTGCACGAGCGTGAAGCCCGCGCGCAACAGATCCGCGAAGACGAAGCGCGCACTCAGTTCGATCTGGAAAAAGGCCCGCTGCTGTGGGTGACGCTGGTGCGCCTCGACGACGAAGATCACCAGTTGCTGGTGACGCTGCACCACATCATCGCCGACGGCTGGTCGCTGAACGTGCTGATCGATGAATTCTCGCGCCTGTACGCTGCGGCATCCCAAGGTCAGCGCGCCGAACTCGCGCCGCTGCCCACCCGATACGCCGACTACGGCAGCTGGCAGCGCCAATGGCTGGCGCAAGGCGAGGCCGAGCGGCAACTGGCGTACTGGAAAGCCCGGCTGGGCGACGACCATCCGGTGCTGGAACTGGCCACCGATCGCCCGCGCTCGGCCAAGCAATTGCACAGCGCCGCGCGCCACAGCGTGCGCCTCGGTGTCAGCCTCAGCGATGCGATCAAGCAGACTGCGCAGGCGCATCAATCGACGCCATTCATGCTGTTGCTCTCGGCGTTCCAGAGCCTGTTGCACCGCTACAGCGGTCAACGCGATATCCGCATCGGCATCCCCAATGCCAACCGCCCGCGCCTGGAAACCCAAGGCCTGATCGGCTTCTTCATCAACACCCAGGTGCTGCGTGCCGAGGTTGATTCACGGCTGTCGTTTGTCGAGTTGCTGGCGCAGACCCGCGAGGCTGCGCTGGGGGCTCAGGCCCATCAGGATCTGCCGTTCGAACAACTGCTCGAAGCGTTCCCGCAGGCTCGCGAACAGGGACTGTTTCAGGTCATGTTCAACCACCAGCAACGCGACCTGAGTGCGCTCAAGCGTCTGCCGGGTCTGCTCGCCGAAGAGCTGCCGTGGCACAGCCGCGAAGCCAAGTTCGACCTGCAACTGCACAGCGAAGAAAATCGCAACGGACGCCTGACCTTGTCCTTCGACTACGCCGATGAACTGTTCGACGCGGCGACCATCGAGCGTCTGGCCGAACACTTCAGCAACCTGCTGCGCAGTGTGTGCGAACACCCGCAACAGGCGATCGGCGACCTGCAACTGCTGACGCCGTGCGAGCACGAACAGCAACAAGCGTGGAGCATCGCCCCCTGCACCCCGGCGCAACACTGGCTGCCGGAGTTGCTCAACGAACAGGCGCGGCAGACCCCGGAACGCACCGCGCTGGTGTGGGACGGTGGCAGTCTCGATTTCGCCGAATTGCACGCCCGGGCCAACCGTCTCGCGCACTACCTGCGCGACAAAGGTGTGGGCCCGGATGTGTGCGTGGCGATCGCTGCCGAGCGTTCGCCGCAACTGCTGATCGGCCTGCTGGCGATCATCAAGGCCGGTGGCGCTTACGTGCCGCTGGATCCGGATTACCCGGCCGAACGTCTGGCCTACATGCTCAGCGACAGCGGCGTCGAACTGCTGCTGACCCAGACTGCCTTGCTCGAGCGTCTGCCGGCCAGTGACGGTGTCAGCGTGATCGCCATGGACGCGTTGCACCTGGAAAACTGGCCGAGCCAGGCACCCGGTCTGCACCTGCACGGCGACAACCTCGCCTACGTGATTTACACCTCCGGGTCCACCGGGCAACCGAAAGGCGTCGGCAACACCCACGCCGCATTGGCCGAACGGCTGCAGTGGATGCAGCACAGCTATCGCCTGAACGACAGCGACGTGCTGATGCAAAAGGCGCCGATCAGTTTCGACGTGTCGGTGTGGGAATGCTTCTGGCCGCTGATCACTGGTGCGCGCCTGCTGATCGCCGCCCCCGGTGAGCACCGCGATCCGCATCGTATCGCGCAGCTTGTTCAAGAATATGGCGTGACCACGCTGCACTTCGTACCGCCGCTGCTTTCGTTGTTCATCGACGAACCGCTGAGCGCCGAATGCACCAGCCTGCGCCGGGTGTTCTCCGGTGGTGAAGCGCTGCCGGCGGACCTGCGCAACCGCGTGCTGGCGCAACTGCCGGCGGTGCAATTGCACAACCGTTATGGCCCAACCGAAACCGCGATCAACGTCACTCATTGGCACTGCACCAGTGCCGATGGCGAACGCTCGCCGATTGGCCGGCCGCTGGGCAACGTGACCTGTCGCGTGCTCGACGCCGAGCTCAATCCTGTGCCGGCCGGCGTGCCGGGTGAACTGTGCATCAGCGGCATCGGTCTGGCCCGGGGTTACCTCGGTCGTCCGGCGCTGACGGCCGAGCGCTTTGTGGTCGATCCACTGGGCGAGCAGGGCGCACGTCTGTATCGCACCGGTGACCGTGCACGCTGGACTGCTGATGGCGTGATCGAATACCTCGGCCGTCTTGATCAGCAGGTCAAACTGCGTGGTTTCCGCGTCGAGCCGGAAGAAATCGAAGCGCGTCTGCTGGCTCAGAACGGCGTCGCCCAGGCCGTGGTGCTGGTGCGCGAAACCGCAGCCGGCGCGCAACTGATCGGCTACTTCACCGCTGTCGATGCCGGCGAAGATCAGGACGCACAGATCGCCCGCCTGAAAACTGCACTGGCCGCCGAGCTGCCGGAATACATGGTCCCGGCGCAACTGCTGCGTCTGGACGCAATGCCCCTGAGCCCGAGCGGCAAACTCGACCGACGCGCCTTGCCTGAGCCGCAGTGGCAAGTGCGTGAGCACGTCGAACCGGTCACTGAGCTGGAGCAACAGATCGCCGCGATCTGGCGTGAAGTGCTGGGTCTGCCACGGATCGGTCTGCGCGACGATTTCTTCGCCCTCGGCGGGCACTCGTTGCTGGCCACACAAATCATCTCGCGCAGTCGTCAGGCCTGTGACGTCGAGTTGCCGCTGCGCGCCTTGTTCGAACACAGCGAACTCGGTGATTTCGCCGAACAGATCCGCCTGATCCAGGCCAGCGGCCAGACCAACCAACAGCCGCCGATTGCCAAAGTCGACCGCCGCCAAGCGGTGCCGCTGTCCTATTCGCAACAACGCATGTGGTTCCTCTGGCAGATGGAGCCGGACAGCCCGGCGTACAACGTCGGCGGCATGGCGCGCTTGCGCGGCGTGTTGCATGTCGAGCATTTCGAGGCGGCGTTGCAGGCGTTGATCCTGCGCCACGAAACCCTGCGCACCACGTTCCCGAGCGTCGATGGCGTGGCCCGTCAGCAGGTGCATGCCGAGACCGGCGTGCGCATGGGCTGGCAGGATTTCTCGAAACTGCCGGCTGACCAGCGCGAACAGAAAGTCCAGCAACTGGCCGACGAAGAAGCGCATCTGCCGTTCGACCTGGAAAGCGGCCCGCTGCTGCGCGCCTGCCTGGTCAAGACCGCCGAACACGAGCATTACTTTGTCCTGACCCTGCACCACATCGTCACTGAAGGCTGGGCGATGGACATTTTTGCCCGCGAACTCAGCGCGCTGTACGAAGCCTTTGTCGATGAGCGCGATTCGCCGCTTGAACCGTTGCCGGTGCAATACCTCGATTACAGCGTGTGGCAGCGCAACTGGCTGGAGTCCGGTGAGCGTCAGCGCCAGCTCGACTACTGGACCGCGCAACTCGGTCGCGAACATCCGTTGCTGGAACTGCCCGGCGACCGTCCGCGTCCGCCGGTGCAAAGCCATCAGGGCGAGTTGTTCCGTTTTGATCTCAGTGATGACCTCGCCGCCCGCGTCCGTGCGTTCAACGCGCAAAACGGTCTGACCCTGTTCATGACCATGACCGCTGCGCTCGCCACCTTGCTCTACCGCTACAGCGGCCAGACGAACCTGCGCATCGGCGCGCCGGTGGCCAACCGGATTCGTCCGGAAAGCGAAGGGCTGATCGGCGCATTCCTCAATACCCAGGTGCTGCGTTGCCAGCTCGACGGCCAGATGTCGGTCGGCGAACTGTTCGAGCAAGTGCGCCACACCGTGATCGAGGGCCAGTCGCATCAGGACCTGCCGTTCGATCATCTGGTCGAAGCGCTGCAACCACCACGCAGCGCGGCGTACAACCCGTTGTTCCAGGTGATGTGCAACGTGCAGCGCTGGGAATTCCAGCAGAGCCGGATGCTCGCCGGGATGACCGTCGAGTACTTGGCCAACGATGCACGGGCGACCAAGTTCGACCTCAACCTGGAAGTCACCGACCTTGATCATCGCCTCGGCTGCTGCCTGACGTACAGCACCGACCTGTTCGACGAACCGACCATCGCGCGCATGGCCCGGCATTGGCGCAATCTGCTGGAAGCGTTGATCGCCGATCCGCAACAGCGTCTGAGCCAGTTGCCGCTGCTCGACCCGGCTGAGCAGCAACACCTGCTCGACAGCCTCGGTGTCGAACCGGGCGAACGGCGTCTCGATCAATGCATCCATCACCTGTTCGCCGAGCAGGCGCTGGCGCGCAAAGACGCCCCGGCGCTGACGTTCGCCGGGCAGACGTTGAGCTACGCCGAACTCGATGCCCGCGCCAATCGCCTGGCCTGGGCCCTGCGCGAGCGTGGGGTCGGTCCGCAGGTGCGGGTCGGTCTGGCGCTGGAGCGCTCGCTGGAAATGGTCGTCGGCCTGCTGGCGATTCTCAAGGCCGGTGGCGCTTATGTGCCGCTGGACCCGGAATACCCGCTCGACCGTCTGCATTACATGATCGAAGACAGCCGCATCGGTCTGCTGCTCAGCGACCGGGCGATGTTCAACGCCCTTGGCGATTTGCCGCCGAGCATGGCGCGCTGGTGCCTGGAGGATGACAGCGCGGCGCTGGCGGATTACCCGGCCAGCGAGCTGCCATTCATCAGCCTGCCGCAGCATCAGGCCTATCTGATTTACACCTCGGGTTCGACCGGCCAGCCGAAAGGCGTGGTGGTGTCGCACGGTGAAATCGCCATGCATTGCCAGGCGGTGATCGAGCGTTTCGGCATGCGTCCGGACGACTGCGAACTGCACTTCTATTCAATCAACTTCGACGCCGCTACCGAGCGTCTGCTGGTGCCGCTGCTCAGCGGCGCGCACGTGGTGCTGCGGGCGCAAGGGCAGTGGGACGCGGAAGAAATCTGCAACTTGATCCGCACCCACCGGATCAAAGTGCTTGGCTTCACCCCGAGCTACGGCAGTCAGCTGGCGCAGTTCCTCGCCACGCAGAAGGAAATTCTGCCGGTGCGGATGATCATCACCGGCGGCGAGGCGCTGACCGGCGAACACCTGCAACGGATTCGCGCTGCGTTCAAGCCGAGCCTGTTCTTCAACGCCTATGGCCCGACTGAAACGGTGGTCATGCCACTCGCCAGTCTGGCACCGGAAGTGCTGGGAGAGGGTGCCGGCAGCGTGCCGATCGGCAGCGTGATCGGTGACCGCGTGGCGTACATTCTCGACGCCGATCTGGCGTTGGTCCCGCAAGGCGCGACCGGTGAATTGTTCGTCGGCGGTGCCGGTCTGGCGCAGGGTTATCACGACCGTCCGGGCATTAGCGCCGAGCGTTTCGTGGCTGATCCGTTTGCCGCCGATGGCGGACGCATGTACCGCACCGGCGACCTGGTGCGCCAGCGTGCCGACGGGCTGGTGGAATATCTGGGGCGGATCGACCATCAGGTGAAAATCCGTGGTTTCCGCATCGAGCTGGGCGAGATCGAAACCCGGCTGCTCGATCACGCTTCGATCCGCGAAGCGGTAGTGCTGGCGCTGGATGCGCCGAGCGGCAAGCAACTGGTGGGCTACCTCGTCACCGATGTCGCCGAACAAAGTGAAACCCACCAGGCCGAACTACGCGAAGCACTGAAGTCACACCTCAAAGCGCAATTGCCGGACTACATGGTGCCGACGCACCTGATCCTGCTGGCGAGCATGCCGCTGACCGCCAATGGCAAACTCGACCGTCGCGCCTTGCCGGCGCCGGATCCCGAGCTGAATCGTCAGCATTACGTCGCGCCGAGCAGCGAGTTGGAGCAGACCCTGGCACAGATCTGGTGCGAGGTGCTCAACGTCGAGCAGGTCGGTCTCAACGACAACTTCTTTGAGCTCGGTGGCGACTCGATCCTGTCGATTCAAGTGGTCAGCCGGGCGCGGCAGCAAGGCATTCATTTCAGCCCGCGGGATCTGTTCCAGCATCAGACGGTGCAGACCCTGGCCGCCGTCGCCAGCCGCAGTGAGCAAGTCACTGCCGAGCAGGGACTGGTGCTCGGTGAGTCGGCCATGACGCCGATTCAGCACTGGTTCTTCGACACTGAAATTCCTGAGCGTCAGCACTGGAACCAGGCGCTGCTGCTGGAGCCGAGCGTGGCACTGGAACCGCATCGTCTGGAACAGGCGCTGCTGGCGGTGATCGAGCAGCACGACGCCCTGCGTCTGCGTTTCACCCAGGTCAACGATCAATGGCAGGCCACGCATCAACCGGTGTCCGACGCCGAGGTGTTGTGGCAGGTGCGGGTGGCGGCGATGGACAAGTGCGCAGCCTTGTTTGCCGATGCCCAGCGCAGTCTCGATCTGCAAAATGGCCCGCTGCTGCGCGCCTTGCTGGTGGACGGGCCCGAAGGTCAGCAACGCCTGTTCATTGCGATCCATCACCTGGTGGTCGACGGTGTCTCGTGGCGGGTGCTGCTTGACGACCTGCAAACTGTGTATCGCCAGCTCGACGCCGAACAGTCAGTACAACTGCCGGCGAAAACCAGTGCCTTCAAGGATTGGGCCGCACGTTTGCAGGCCTATGCCGGCAGCGAATCGTTGCGTGAAGAATTGAACTGGTGGCAAACCCAACTGGCCGGCCCGAACGCCGAGCTGCCGTGCGAAAACCCGCAGGGCGGACAGCAGAATCATCACGCGCAAACCGTCAGCGTACGCCTGGATGCCGAGCGTACCCGACAATTGCTGCAGCAGACGCCGCGCGCCTACCGCACGCAAGTCAACGATCTGCTGTTGACCGCGCTGGCCCGCGTGCTGTGCCGCTGGAGCGGGCAGCCGTCGGCATTGATTCAACTGGAAGGCCACGGCCGCGAAACCCTGTTTGACGAGATCGACCTGACCCGCACCGTCGGTTGGTTCACCAGCGCCTATCCAGTGCGCCTGACTCCGCACAACATCGAAGAAGCGGCCGGGCAGGGCGCTTCGATCAAGGCGATCAAGGAGCAACTGCGCGCGGTGCCGCACAAAGGCCTCGGTTATGGCGTGCTGCGTTATCTGGCCGATGACCTCAGCCAGCGCAGCATGGCGGCGCTGCCGAACGCACCGGTGACCTTCAACTACCTCGGCCAGTTCGACCAGAGTTTCGCCAGCGATGCGCTGTTCCGTCCGCTGGATGAGCCGGTCGGTGCAGCCCACGATCCGCAGGCGCCGCTGCCCAACGAGCTGAGCATCGACAGTCAGGTGTATGGCGGTGAACTGTTGCTGCGCTGGACCTTCAGTGCCGAGCGTTATGACGCGCAGACCATCAATGACCTGGCCGACGCTTACCTCGGCGAGCTGCAAAGCCTGATCGAACATTGCCTGCAGGAGGAGGCCGGCGGCCTGACACCGTCGGACTTCCCGCTGGCGAAACTGACCCAGGCGCAACTCGATGCCCTGCCGGTGCCAGCGGCGCACATCGAAGATGTCTACCCGCTGACGCCGATGCAGGAAGGCATGTTGCTGCACACCTTGCTCGAACCGGGTACCGGTCTGTACTACATGCAGGATCGCTACCGCATCAACAGTGAGCTTGATCCCGAGCGTTTCGCCCAGGCCTGGCAAGCGGTGGTCGCCCGTCATGAAGCGTTGCGTGCATCGTTCTGCTGGAACGTCGGCGAGGACATGTTGCAAGTGATCCACACCCCGGGGCGCACGCCGATCGAGTACCTGGACTGGTGTGACATTGCCGAGGACGAGCAAGAACCGAAGCTGCAGGCGCTGCTGAAAAGCGAGCGCGAGGCCGGGTTCGATCTGCTCAATCAGGCACCGTTCCACCTGCGCCTGATCAAGGTTGGCGCGGCGCGCTACTGGTTCATGATGAGCAACCACCACATCCTCATCGATGCCTGGTGCCGCTCGCTGCTGATGAACGATTTCTTCGAGATCTACACCGCCCTCGGTGAAGGTCGTGAAGCACAATTGTCGGTGCCGCCGCGTTACCGCGACTACATCGGCTGGCTGCAACGCCAGAGCCTGGTCGAGGCACGTCAGTGGTGGCAGCAGAACCTGCAAGGTTTCGAACGCACCACGCCGATCCCGAGCGACCGGCCGTTCCTGCGCGAACACGCAGGCGAAAGCGGCGGCATGATTGTTGGTGACTGCTATACCCGTCTCAACGTTGAAGATGGCGTCCGTCTGCGCGAGCTGGCCCAGACCTATCAACTGACCATCAACACCTTCGCCCAGGCGGCATGGGCCTTGGTGCTGCGCCGCCTGAGCGGTGATCGCGACGTGCTGTTCGGCGTGACCGTGGCCGGGCGCCCGGTGGAGTTGCCGGAGATGCAACGCACCGTCGGCCTGTTCATCAACAGCATTGCGCTGCGAGTGCAGATCCCGGCGGACGACCAACGCGCCAGTGTGCGTCAGTGGTTGAGCGGACTGCTCGACAGCAACATGCAGCTGCGCGAGTACGAATACCTGCCGCTGGTGAACATTCAGGAACAGAGCGAACTGCCGAAAGGCCAGCCGCTGTTCGACAGCCTGTTCGTGTTCGAGAACGCCCCGGTGGAAGTCTCGGTGCTGGACCGTGCACAGAGCCTCAACGCGACGTCGGACTCCGGTCGGACCCACACTAACTTCCCGCTGACGGCGGTGTGCTACCCGGGCGATGACCTCGGTCTGCACCTGTCTTACGACCAGCGTTACTTCGACGAGTCGACCATCGAACGCATGCTCGGCGAGTTCAAGCGTCTGTTGCTGGCACTGGTCGATGGTTTCCATGGCGACATGGCCGAACTGCCGCTGCTGGGTGCCGAGGAACAGGACTTCCTGCTGCACGGCTGCAATCAGAGCGCGCACGACTATCCGCTGGAGCACAGCTACGTGGCGCTGTTCGAAGCGCAGGTCGCGCAACATCCGCAACGCATTGCCGCCAGTTGCCTCGATCAGCAACTGAGCTATGCCGAGCTGAACCAGAACGCCAACCGTCTCGGTCATGCGCTGGTTGCGGCCGGGGTGCAGATGGATCAACCGGTGGCGCTGCTGAGCGAGCGCAATCTGGATCTGCTGGGGATGATCGTCGGCAGCTTCAAGGCCGGTGCCGGTTACCTGCCGCTGGATCCGGGCCTGCCGAGCCAACGTCTGCAGCGGATCATCGAGCTGAGCCGCACGCCCGTGCTGGTGTGCAGCGACGCCTGCCGCGAACAGGCGCAGACCTTGCTCGATGATTTCAGCTGCGCCAACCGTCCACGGCTGTTGGTCTGGGAAGACGTGCAGGCGCTGGCGACATCGCTGCACAACCCGGGAATCTACAGTGGCCCGGATAACCTGGCTTACGTGATCTACACCTCGGGTTCGACCGGGTTGCCAAAAGGCGTGATGGTCGAGCAGCACGGCATGCTCAACAACCAGTTGAGCAAGGTGCCGTACCTGCAACTGACGGACGCCGACGTGATCGCGCAGACCGCTTCGCAAAGCTTCGATATTTCGGTCTGGCAGTTCCTCGCTGCGCCGTTGTTTGGCGCGCGGGTGGACATCGTGCCGAACGTCATCGCCCACGATCCGCAAGGCTTGCTGGTGCATGTGCAAGCGCAGGGCATCAGCGTGCTGGAGAGCGTTCCTTCGCTGATTCAGGGCATGCTCGCCTCCGATCGCCTGAGCCTCGACGGCCTGCGCTGGATGCTGCCGACCGGTGAAGCGATGCCGCCGGAACTGGCGCATCAGTGGCTGCTGCGTTATCCGGACATCGGTCTGGTCAATGCTTACGGCCCGGCGGAATGCTCCGATGACGTGGCGTTCTTCCGCGTCGATCTGGCTTCGACCCGCGGCAGCTATTTGCCGATCGGGACACCGACCGACAACAACTTGCTGTACCTGGTCGATGGCGCGCTGGAACTGGTGCCGCTGGGCGCGGTGGGTGAGTTGTGCGTGGCCGGGACCGGCGTCGGTCGCGGTTACGTCAGCGATCCGTTGCGCACCGCGCCGGTGTTTGTGCCGAACCCGTTCGGCGCGCCGGGCGAGCGTCTGTATCGCACCGGTGACCTCGCGCGGCGGCGCAGTGACGGGGTGCTGGAGTACGTCGGCCGGGTTGACCATCAGGTGAAGATTCGCGGTTACCGCATCGAACTGGGTGAAATCGAAGCGCGTCTGCACGAACAACCGGAAGTCCGCGATGCGGCGGTCGGCGTGCAGGAAGGCGTGAATGGCAAGCACTTGGTCGGTTATCTGGTCGCGGCGGATTCGGCGCTCAACCCGAGCGAACGTCTGGAGCGGATCAAGCAACGCCTGCGCAGCGAACTGCCGGAATACATGGTGCCGCTGCACTGGTTGTGGCTCGATCAGCTGCCGCACAACGCCAACGGCAAACTCGACCGCAAGGCCTTGCCGGCGCTGGAGATCGGCCAGTTGCAAAGCCAGGATTATCTGGCCCCGCGCAACGAGCTGGAGCAGACCTTGGCCGATATCTGGGGCGAAGTGCTCAAGGTCGACAAGGTCGGGGTGCGCGACAACTTCTTCGAGCTGGGCGGTCATTCATTGCTGGCCACACAGATCGCCTCGCGTGTGCAGAAAACCCTGCAACGCGATGTGCCGCTGCGGGCGATGTTCGAGTGCAGCACGGTGCAGGCGTTGGCCGAGTACATCGAAGGCCTGGCGGCGAGTGACATGACCGAGGACAAGGTGGATCGCTTGAATGATCTGATGGCGGAGCTGGAAGGCTTGTAAATCTTCAGCGCCTGTTCCGGCCCCATCGCTGGCAAGCCAGCTCCCACACGTTTCATGGTGAACACATAATTTGTGTACACATTCGATCACTGTGGGAGCTGGCTTGTCAGCGATGGCGTCAGTGCATTCAACACCGATAAACCGGCATATTCACGTACATATCCAGGGTTGACGATCAACAACCGGCAGCTCAGTCTGCCGGTTCTCTTTTTCATCGCGGGGGTGGTCGATGCCTTTCTTCACGGTTGACGGACAAGCGCTGCACTACATTGATCAAGGCACCGGCCCAGCCGTGTTGCTGGCGGGCAGTTATCTGTGGGACACGGCCATGTGGGCGCCGCAGATCGCTGCACTGTCACCGCACTACCGGGTGATTGCGCTGGATTTGTGGGGCCATGGTGAGTCCGGGCGTTTACCTTCAGGCACCACGTCGCTGGACGACATCGCGCGGCAGGTCGAGGCCTTGCTCGATCACCTGGGTATCGACCGGGTCACGTTGATCGGACTGTCTGTCGGCGGTATGTGGGGCGTACGTCTGGCCTTGTCGGCACCGCAGCGGCTCAATGGCCTGGTGCTGATGGATACGTACGTGGGCGTGGAGCCGGAACCCACCCGCCAGTACTACTTTTCGCTGTTCAAGCAGATCGAGGACAGCGGCGAGATCTCCGAACCATTGCTTGACATCGTGGTACCGATCTTCTTCCGCCCGGGCATCGATCCGCAGTCGGCGCTGTATCAGGACTTCCGCGCGAAACTGGCGGCGTACACTGCGGACCGCCTGCGCGAAAGCATCGTGCCCATGGGGCGTATCACCTTCAGTCGGGATGACCTGCTGCCGCGTCTGGGCGAATTGAATGCCGCGACCACGCTGGTGCTGTGCGGCGATCAGGACAAACCGCGACCGCCGTCAGAGGCCAAGGAGATGGCGCAGCTGATTGGTTGCCCGTGTGTGCTGGTGCCGGAGGCGGGGCATATCTCCAGTCTGGAGAATCCCGAATTTGTCACCGAGGCGTTGCTCGGCTTTTTGGCTGAGCGTCATTGAAAATGATCGCAGCCTGCGGCAGCTCCTACAGAAAACGCGTTCCCATGTAGGGCCTGCCGCAGGCTGCGATCTTTTGATCTGGCTTATTTAGGCCCCAGAATCTTCGCCAGTTTGTCCGGCGAAGGCGCGCCTTGCTGCTGTTGCAGCTCACCCTTGTCGTCCATGTAGAAGATGGCCGGCGTCGCCTGCAACTCCAGGTCTTCCATCAACTGCATGTTGGCGGCCAGTTTGGTCTGCACCGCTTTGGGAATGTCTTTCAAGGGCTTGAGGGTGCTGGCCTTGCCGGCCTTCTCATGGTCTTCCAGGGCTTTGGCCGGATCTTTCGCGGCCAGCAGCGCAGCGGATTTCGCCGGGCTGTCTTCGCGGATGATCCCGACCATGATATGCCGCAGCTGCACCTTGCCAGCCTTGACCCATGGCCGCGCCTGTTCCCAGAACATGTTGCAGTACGGGCAGTTCGGATCGCTGAACAGGTACACGGTACGCGGCGCATCCTTGTTGCCGTCCTGAATCCAGTTGCTCGCTTCGAACTTGCCCCAGATTTCCTTGGCCATCGGCGCGTAGACCAGTTTTTGCAGCGGTTCGCTGCTCAAGTCCTTGCCGTCGGCGTCGTACAGATTGCCGAGCAACACATGCTGGCCGTCCGGCGTCAGGTACAGCGCCATGCCACGGTTCTGGTACTGCGCCGCATAGCCGCGCAAGCCGTCCGGGGCGTCGAACTGGCCGACGATTTTTGCGCCCTTGGCTTCGATCTGCTTGATCGCGGCGGGCAATTCTTCGGCAGCCTGCACCGACGGCAGGTGCAGCAGGGCAGTGCCCAGGGTCAGCGTCAGCAGGTGGCGGAGGCGGGGCATGGCAGTTTCCTTGCAGAGGTGGCCGGTGCGGCGGTTGGATTCGGGGTGTCGAAGTTTTCCAGGGCGCGGGCGAGACTGGCGTTCGACAGTTCGCCCAGATGGCTGCTCAGCAAGCGACCGTCAGGGCTATAGAACAGCGTAGTTGGCAGTGCCATGGAACCCACGGCCTGGCCGAGTCGACCGCTGCGGTCGAACAGCACGTTGTTCAGGCTCAGGCCCTGGGTTTCAAGAAAAGTCGCAACGCTTTGCATGCTTTCGGCCTGATTGACGAACAGAAAGGTCAGGTCCGGGCGTTGTTGTTGCGCATTTTCCAGCACCGGCATCTCGCGCCGGCACGGCGGGCACCAGGTTGCCCACAGGTTGATCACCAGCGGGCCGCCCTGATAGTCGCTGAGCTGGATGGTCTCGCCGGCGGCGTTGCGCAGGGTGATGTCCGGCAGGCGCGTGCCTTGTTCGTAGATATTCAGTGACAGGGTCGCCAACAGCCAGAACACTACGCCACTGGCCACGCCAAAACCCAGTGGCCGACGCAGCCCCGGGCGACGCCAGCCGCGATAGAGAGCGGCGAGCAGCAGCACGATCACCCCCGGCCAGGCGAGGAAACCGCCGTCGCGCAGGTCGATGATCTGCCACGGATCGTTGCGATAGTGGCCCCAGTACAGGGTCACAAAGGCCACGCGCGCCGCGAGCATGCCCAGCAGGAACAGGCTGAACAGCGCCGACTCGGGGTTATCGCCACCACGCTTGGCCACCCGCCAGCCGACAAAGGTCGCCAGCGCCAAGGCACTGATCAGCAACAGGTGGTTGAGCGCGATGGCAAAGGTGCCGAGGGTGAACGTCAGCATTTAATTGGCGTCTCGGGTGGTGGTCCAGCGTTGCAGGAACGTCTCGGCATCGACTTCGCCGGTAATGCGCTGGCTGCGCCGCTCTTCGCCGTCGGTGCCGATCCAGACAAAACTCGGTGGCCCCGGGACTTTGTAGCGGCCGAGCAGCTCGCGGCTGGCGGCATTGTCGGCAGTGACGTCGAGGCGCAGCAGGCGCACATCGCTCAGCGCCTGCAGGACCTTGTCCTTGCCGAACACCTGTTTCTCCATGACTTTGCACGACACGCACCAGTCGGCGTAGTAATCGAGCAGCACCCATTGGCCCTGCGCCTTGGCGCTATCCAGTTCGCGCTGCAGGGCTGCCGGATCCTTGATCGTGGTGAACGCGTCATGCCCGCTCGGCGTGGTGCTGGCGACCCGACCGGCGCTGTACACCTGCAACGGTTGATACGGGTCGTCACTGCCGCCAGCGGCACCGATCAGCAGCAGGCTGCCCCACAGACCGAGCAGCAGCGAACTGGCGCCGAACACTTGGGCGACGCGGCCGAAGCCTTCCGATTGCTTCCAGGCGCAGAACGCCGCGATCAGCAACAGCGCGCCGCACAGGCCCAGCCACAGCGACGAGTCCAGCACCGGGCGCAGCATCAGCAGCGCGGTCGCGAGGAACAGGAAACCGAAGATGCCCTTGAGCAGGTTCATCCATGCCCCGGGTTTGGGCAGGAAGCGGTTGCCAACGGTCACCAACAGCAACAGCGGTACACCGATGCCGATGCCCAGCGCGAACAGAATCAAGCCACCGTGCAGCGCATCACCGCTCTGCGCGATGTACAGCAAGGCGCCGGCCAGCGGTGCGGTCATGCACGGGCCGACCAGCAGACCGGACAACGCGCCGAGCACTCCGGCGCCGATCAGGCTGCCGCCGTTACGGCTGCGCGAAGCGTGTTCGAGGCGATCACGCAAGGCTACCGGCAATTGCAATTCGAAGAAGCCGAACATCGGCAGCGCCAACACCACGAAAATCGCCGCAAAGGCACCCAGCAGCCACGGATTTTGCAGCCACGCCTGCAGGTTGGCGCCGAGCAACGAGGCGATCACACCCATCGCGGCATACACCAGCGCCATGCAGATCACATAGCTGCTGGCCAGGGCGAAACCACGACGCGGGGTGGCGCCGCTGCCGACAATCATGCCCGCCAGAATCGGCAGCATCGGCAATGAACACGGGGTAAACGCCAGCAGCAGGCCGAGGCCGAAGAACACCAGCAGGCTCCAGCCCAGCGCCCGTTGTTGCAGGCTGCTGGCCAAGGCCTGATCCGGCGCTTCAGCGCTGGCCGTTGGTGTTGCTTTGCCGCCCAGGTCGATGACCCGGGTCTGCGGCGGATAACACAGGCCGGCATCGGCGCAGCCCTGATAGCTGACCTTGATCTGACCGCTGGCCGAGGCCGGGACTTTCACCTCCAGCCCTTGGCGATACACCGGTTGTTCACCGAAGAATTCGTCGCTGTGCGACTCGCCCTCGGGCAACGTCGGCTGCTGCTCTGCCGACAAACCGTCGAATTTCAGGCGTTTCTGGTACAGGTAATAGCCGTCGGTGATCTGCCAGAACAGCTGGGTTTCCCCGGATTCAAGGCGTTCGGAGGTCAGCACGAAGGCTTTGTCGACCGGCAGAAACTCCGGTTTGGTCTCGAATGGATTGTTCCCGGCCTGGGCCAGGCTGGAGATCAGCAGTGCAAACAAAAGAAAAAAATGACGCATGGAGGAGCCTTGTCCCTGTGCAAGTCTGGTGCACAGTGGCGGGTGGCGATTAACCGATGATTAACCGCCCCGCACGATGTCGGATGGGCGACCCGACGCCGATTCACTGGTGCCTGCGAGTGGCTCAGTCCTTCAGCAGTCCGGGCCAGGTTGAGTCGGAGATTGTATACGGGCCAAATACTTTTTTCGCGTTCTGTTCATAACGCAGGTAGCGGTTGTCGTTCAGGAAAACATAAAAGTAAGTGTCGAACGTCGGGTAGTCATTGGTGACGGCTGTCATCATTTGGCTTTTATATTCTTCCAGCGATGCCCAGGGCGAACCTTTTAGAGGTAGTAGTTCCAGGGTCTTTGAGTATATTTCGTAGATCAGATAGTTTCCGTCATTCAACAAGAACCAGTAACTTTCTCTTTGTGCAGTGCTTTCAGCCCACATGACGCCAACGATTTTTTCGTAGTAGGGCAATATTTTTTCCCACTTTGATTTGGCGATGGGGGTTTTCGAGATTGCCTTGTCGGTTTGTTGGCTGTACTCACAAACGGAGGGTGTTGTTCCTTCGTCATAGAACAGCCAGAGCGTGTCGACGCCACCGTTCCAGTGGATGTTCGTCGTGGTAAAGCCAAAGCGCAAGTCTGCAGCAGTCTTGTCGAAGCCTTCCCATTTGCCATCCATCGGCTTGGGGAAGCCGGAAAGTACTTTGTTATCCTCGAAGTCGAAACGGGAATAACTGTTTTTCTCCGGGAAGAAGAAATAAATGCGGTCGGGGCCGGTGCGCCAGTCAACGGCTACGAAGTTTTTTGTAATGCTCATTCATGGTTCCTTTAATAGGTTGATTTATGTTTTTAAAGTTTTGATTAGTTGTATGCAACTTGCGAAAGCGAGGTTAGTTATTAGTTGTGGTTTTGTATAGTTTGAAGGTGTTGGAATTCATGTCAGTTAGTTTGTTTTCAAGTTGATCAAGCGTTGTTCTTGCGCAAGCGGTCTGTTGGCAGTTTTGAGTCCGGACCTGGCGAACAAGCGAGTCGCTGCCGTGTTGGTTGTCGCCCTGCCATAATTGCGGCTTAATCCTGTTCTGTTCGACTTGCCTTTTATTTCAGGGAACCACCATGCACGTACTGGTTTGCGAAGACGATGAGTTGATCGCCAGTGGCATCGTCGCCGGCCTGACAGCCCAAGGCTTGACGGTCGAGCACGTCAACACCGCCTCCAAAGCACGGGCGATGCTCAAGGTCGCCGAATTTGACGTGATGGTGCTCGATCTTGGCCTGCCCGACGAAGATGGCCTCAAGTTGCTGCAACAACTGCGTCAGCAGGGCCTGGAAATTCCGGTGCTGATCCTGACTGCGCGCGATTCGGTGACCGACCGGGTCGACGGCCTGCAAGCCGGGGCTGACGATTACCTGCTCAAACCCTTCGATCTGCGTGAATTGTTCGCGCGCCTGCAAACCCTGCTGCGCCGGGTCGCCGGGCGCAGCGTCAACCTGATTGAGCACGGTGCGCTGACCTACGATCCAAGCAGCCGCGAAACCACTCTGGCCGGGCAACCGGTGGACCTGTCGCGCCGCGAGCAATCGCTGTTGCAGGCGCTGTTGCACAACCGTGGCCGGGTGTTGTCCACCGAGCAGTTGAAGGACAGCGTCTACGGTTTCAATGATGAACTGGAGAGCAACGCCCTCAACGTGCATATCCACCACCTGCGCAGCAAACTCGGCAAGGGCATCGTCGAAACCGTGCGCGGTCTGGGTTATCGCCTTGGGCCGGCCGATGGTGGAGAACAACAGAAGTGATGAGCCTGCGTCTGCGCCTGAGTCTGACCCTCGGTGCCGCGTTTGCCCTGATCTGGGCGCTGGCCGCGGCCTGGATGCTCAGCGACTTGCGCAATCAAATGATGTTTTCCCTCGATCAGCGGCTGGTGGCTTCGGCGCGCATGGTCGCCGGGCTGCTGGAGCAACTGCCGGCGCTGCCGAGCAAGGGCGAGGGCACCCATTTCAGCGCCGAGCAATTGAACATTCCCGGCGGCATGGCCTGTCAGGTCAGTTCGTTGCGCGGGGAGATTCTTGCGCGTAGTCACAGCAGTCCCGAGCAAACCCTGGAAGCAGAAAAAATGGGCTTCCATGACCAGATGATCGATGGCGCGCCGTGGCGCAGTTTTACCCTCGCGCGAGGCGACGTGCGGATCACTACGGCTGATCGGCAGATCGAACGCGAAGCGCTGAACATGTCGATCCTGCTGGCGGCCTCGGTGCCGGTCGGCGTGGCGTTGCTCGGTTGTCTGTGCCTGTTGTGGCTGGGCATCGGCCAGGGCCTGGCGCCGCTCAATCGCCTGCGCGAAGCCTTGATGCGGCGTAACGCCGACTCGCTGGAACCGTTGCAGTTGCAGTCGTTTCCCAGCGAACTGAAACCGTTGCTCGATACCCAGAATCAGCTGTTTCAGCGCATCGGCAAGACCATCGAACGCGAGCGTCGCCTGACCGGTGATGCCGCGCATGAATTGCGCAGCCCGCTGACCGCGATCAAGACCCACCTGCAAGTGGCCCGCATGACCGAAGGCAGTGCCCGCGACCAGTCGCTGGCGCGGGCCGAGGAGGGCGCCGACCGCATGCACCGCACGCTGGAGCAACTGCTGTTGCTGGCGCGGGTCGAGGGCAGTCTGTCGTTCGATGATGGCGTGCAGTGCAGCGCCGAACAGGTGGCGAAACTGGCGATGCAGGATGCAGCGGGCGGTGAGCGTCAGCGCATCAAACTGCACTTGCCCAAGCAGCTCTCCAGTGCGCCGGTGCAAATGCCGGCGGTGCTGTCGATTGCCGCGTTGCGCAATTTGCTCGACAACGCTCTGCGCCATACCCCGGCGGACGCTGAGGTCGAGCTGAGCCTGGAAACCGTCGGCCAGCGCGCCTGTTTTGTGGTGCGCGACCACGGCCCGGGGATTGCGGCGGAAGATCTGCAGCACCTGACCCAACGCTTCTGGCGCAACGGCCAGAGCACCGGCTGCGGTCTGGGCTTGGCCATCGTCCAGGCCATTGTCCAGCGCTGCGCCTGCACCCTGCATTTCGACAGCCGCGCGGATGGGCTGCGCGTTGAGCTGACCATGCCGCTGCAGTCCATCTGAAAACACTCCCCCCTTGTAGGAGCTGCCGCAGGCTGCGGTCTCTTGATTTTCAAGATCAAAAGATCGCAGCCTGCGGCAGCTCCTACAGGGGATTTGTGGTGTGGCACATCAAATGTAACGTCTGTGCGTTGGTGATTTGGCAATCGCGGCGCTAAGGTCGGGGCTGCTCTGACTCAATGGATTGAGGGAACGCGCCATGCAAGCACCGATCTGCATTCGTCCAGCGAAACCTGCCGACGCCGGCCTCATCAGTCGCATCATCGAGCGCTCGATTCGCGTCGGTTGTGCGCTGGAACACCGCAACGACCCGCAACTGGTCAGCCGCTGGATCGGCCGACAATCTGCCGACGTCATCAGCGCGCACCTTGCCGACGCGCGTTGCTACCTGAATATCGCCTTGTTGCAGGACAAACCGGTGGGTGTCGGCATGGCCACGGCCAGCGGTGATATCGGCTTTTGCCATGTGCAGCCGGAATGGTTTCGCCGTGGCGCAGGACGTGCGCTGATGAGCGACCTGGAGGGCTGGCTGCGGATTCGTGGCGTGCCGCAGGCGTGCATCGCCAGCACCCGCATTGGCGCGGCTTTTTATCGACATCTGGGCTATTGCGATTCGGCGCCACCCGCCAGCGATCAAGGCTTGCACCGCGTGACGCTGTACAAGCCGTTGGCATTGCCTGGCTGACAACTTGATCAAGGGTCTAAATCCTCGCCCCGCTTAAGCGTTTCCAGAACAGGAAAACCTGCATGTGCGCCCCGCGACCGGAACGCGCACCTGTGCGGTGTGCTGTTTTGGTCACTATCCATAGCGTATTGAGGGGTCGAGAGATGTCAGTCGCCACCAGCCTTATCGAAGAGTCGTCGGGGCGGATCACCACCACGCCGGCGGAAACCCTGTACCAGTTCAACGAATCGCCACTGTTGGCCCGGCAGAGCCAGCAGGAGTCCAATGCCCGCAGCTACCCGCGACGCATTCCGCTGGCCCTCAAACGCGCCAAGGGCCTGTACGTCGAGGATGTCGAAGGGCGTACGTTCATCGATTGTCTGGCCGGCGCTGGCACGCTGGCCTTGGGGCATAACCACCCGGTGGTGATCGAGGCGATCCAGCAAGTATTGGCGGATGAATTACCGCTGCACACCCTCGACCTGACGACGCCAGTGAAGGATCAATTCGTCCAGGACCTGTTCGGCCTGTTGCCGCCGGCACTCGCGGCCGAGGCGAAAATCCAGTTCTGCGGGCCGACCGGCACCGATGCGGTGGAAGCCGCGCTGAAACTGGTACGCACCGCCACCGGGCGCAGCACCGTTCTGTCGTTCTCCGGCGGTTATCACGGCATGAGCCAGGGCGCCTTGAGCCTGATGGGCAGCCTGGGGCCGAAAAAGCCGCTGGGCGCCTTGCTCAGCAACGGTGTGCAATTCATGCCGTTTCCGTACGACTACCGTTGCCCGTTCGGTCTCGGCGGCGCAGCCGGGGTCAAAGCCAACCTGAGTTATCTGGAAAACCTGCTCAACGATCCTGAAGCCGGCGTGCAGTTGCCAGCAGCGGTGATCGTCGAGGCGGTGCAGGGCGAAGGCGGGGTGATTCCGGCTGACGTCGAGTGGCTGCGCGGTTTGCGCCGGATTACCGAGAAGGCTGGCGTGGCGCTGATCGTCGATGAGATCCAGAGCGGTTTCGCCCGTACCGGCAAAATGTTTGCCTTCGAACACGCCGGTATCGTCCCCGACGTAGTGGTGTTGTCCAAAGCCATCGGCGGCAGCCTGCCATTGGCGGTGGTGGTCTATCGCGACTGGCTCGACACCTGGCAGCCGGGCGCCCACGCTGGCACCTTCCGTGGCAATCAGATGGCGATGGCCGCCGGCTCCGCGGTGATGCGTTATCTGCTCGAACACAGGGTCTGCGAACACGCTGCCGCCATGGGCGAACGCCTGGGCGAACACCTGCGCATCTTGCAACGCGACTTTCCGCAACTGGGCGACATTCGCGGGCGTGGCTTGATGCTCGGCGTCGAGTTGGTTGATCCGAACGGCGCACCGGATGCGCTCGGTCATCCACCCGCGTTCGCACGTCTGGCACCGCTGGTGCAGCGCGAATGCCTCAAGCGCGGACTGATTCTCGAATTGGGCGGCCGGCATGGCGCGGTGGTGCGCTTCCTGCCGCCGCTGGTGATCACCGCCGCCGAAATCGACCGTGTCGCCGAGATATTTGGCCGGGCCTTGGCTGCTGCCACTGCCGCTGAGTAAATTTTTCGCAGCGCCGGACGTTCTTTCTACATAACCGGCTGCACTCGGCTGCAGCCCACCCTCACAACGATGGAGAACCAGCATGACGTCAGTATTCGACCGCGAGGACATCCTCTTTCAGGTCGTGGTCAACCACGAAGAGCAATACTCGATCTGGCCGGATTACAAAGCCGTGCCGCAAGGCTGGCGAACCGTGGGCAAGAGCGGCCTGAAGAAGGAATGCCTGGCCTACATCGAAGAAGTCTGGACCGACATGCGTCCGCTGAGCCTGCGGCAGAAGATGGAAGGGCAGGCGGCTGCTCAGTAATCTGACAGGTAAAAACAAACCCGCTGGACTGGTGAAAGTCAGCGGGTTTTTTATGGGCTTCAAAAGATCGCAGCCTTCGGCAGCTCCTACAGGGTGTAAATATTCCCGTGTAGGAGCTGCCGAGGGCTGCGATCTTCTGATCTTAGGCCGAAGGCCCGCCGCTCAACCCCTTGAGCAACAAATCCACATTCCCCTCCAGCTCCGCCACCGGATCCTCGGCATCGGTACTCAACACCAGCAAATGACTGCCCGACGCGGCAATCGCCGCTTTCACCGCCTCGGACGGCTGGCGATGATGCAGGACCACGGCCACGTCATTGTCCTTGAGCGTCGACGTGAGTTTCTTCAAGTCCTCGGTTGTCCACTCGGCATCCGGCCTTGGATCCTGACCAATCAGCTCCAGATTCAGGCTGCCGATCAGGTAACCGAAGTGATCGCTGAGGCTCACCACACTCAAGTTGTCGACCTCGGCCAGACGCGCTTCGCTGTCGGCGCTGAGCTTGAGCAGGCGCTGTTTCAGCGCCGCCAGATTGGCCTCGACCTTCGGTTTGGCCGACGGCGCCAGGCGCACCAGATCCGCCGCGATCACGTCAGCCATCCGTCCCATGTTGTTGCTCGCCAGCCATGGCTGACTGTTCAAGCCATCGACCTTCAGCCCCGGCTGCACAGCGATCCCCGGCAGGGCGCCGTCCACCGGACGTGCTGCGTCGACCTCGACAATGCGAATGTTGCTGCGCCGTGCGATCGGGTACAGCGGATCGTCCGCCCACAGCGAGCGCACGCCGATCACCGCATCGGCATCGCCTGCCAGTTTGCCCAGCGCCGGTGCGCCGCGACCGGTGAAGTACGCAGTCTGACGGCTGCCCGGCAGATTGGCCGGGGCCGCGCGTTCCAGGCTGACGTCGGTGCCTTTGAGCAGCACTTCGCCGAGGCCGTAGGTGATGGGCAGCGAGGCCAGTACGCGTAGCGGTTGAGGGTTTTCAGCCGCCAGCAACGGGCTGCCGACCACCCCGCACAGGGTCATGGCCAGGGTCAGTTTTCGCAGGGAGAAAGTCATTTATCCAAGGTTCCCTTTCAGACTCGGAACAACCCCGCGCGCAATGGCGGCGAGGGCAAAGGCGATGCCGGCGACCAGAATGATCGCGGCGCCGGACGGGATCGGCAGATCGAAGACGATCGGCGCGAGAATTCCGCACAGGGTGCTGACGGTGGCAATCAGCACCGAGCACCAGAAGAAGCCCTTGAGCGACTGGCTGAGCAAGCGTGCTGCCGCCGCCGGAATCACCAGCAATGCGCCGACCAGAATCGCGCCGATGACCTTCACCGCCGCGACGGTGATCAGCGTCACCAGGATCACGAACAGGTAATCCAGAGTCTTCACCGCGACCCCGCGCACCGCCGCCAGTTGCGGGTTGAAACTGGCGAGCATGATCCGGTTGTACAGCGGCAACGCCAGGGCCATGACCAGCGAGCCGACAATCGCCAGCACCAGCAGGTCGTTGCCGTTGACCGTCAGCACCGAACCGAACAGCACGTTCTCCAGAATGTGCACGTTGATCTTGCCGGCCAGAATCAGCAGCAGGCTTGCACCCAAGGCCAGCGACACCGAGAGGAACACACCGATCAGGGTGTCCGGCGCCAGACCGGTGCGGTTGCGCAGGTAATTGAGCAGGATGCCGAACAACAGGCAGTAGCCGAACAGGCTGCCGTACGGCCCGGTGTAGGGTTCGCCGAGCAGAATGCCGATGGCCACGCCGGTCAGCGCCGCATGGCCGACCGCTTCGGAGAAAAACGCAAAGCGCTTGACCACCACCAGCGTGCCGAGGCCACCAAGCACCGGGCCGATCAGCAGCCCGGCGAGCAGCGCGTTGACCACAAATCCGTAGGCCAGCGCTTCCGGCAGGTAACCGGACGACGCCCAGCCCTGAACCATCAAACGAAAGGCTTCGTAACTCATCAGACCGCGCTCCGAGGATGGGTGGAAAACAGGCTCAGCAGCCGTTCCGGGGTCAGCGCCTGTTGCGGCGTGGCGTCGAACAGCACGCGGCGGTTGAGACCAGTCACCCGGTCGGCCAGACGCTTGACCGCTTCCAGATCGTGCTCGATCCACAGCACGGTGATGCCAGCCGCGCGCCAGTCGCCGAGCAGGCGTTCGAAGACCTGAATCCCGGCTTCGTCGAGCGCTGACATTGGCTCATCCAGCACCAGCAATTGCGGGGCCGGGATCAAACCTTGAGCGAGCAACACACGCTGGCGTTCGCCACCGGACAACGCGCCCATGCGCCGCTTGCGTTTGTCCTGCATGCCGACCCGTTCCAGCGCCTCGCCGATGACCTTGGCAAAGTGCTTGCTCAAGCCGAGAAACGCCGGCCGGCGCTGACACATGGCGGCCATGAAGTCGTCGACGGTCATCGGCAGGCCTCGATCGAACTCCAGCGCCTGCGGCACGTAACCGATGGTCCCGGGTTGACCGGGCCAGTGCAGGCTCAGTTGACCTTGGTGCGGCATCTGCCCGAGCAGGGTCTTGATCAGCGAGCTCTTGCCGCCGCCGTTGGGGCCGACCAGGGCGTGCACGTGGCCGGGTTGCACTTGAAAGGTGACGTTGTCGAGGATTGTCGTGCGCCCGAGCGTCAGAGAGACTTGCGCAAAATCCAGAGTCGGCCCCAATCCCTGTGGGAGCGAGCCTGCTCGCGAATGCGGTGTGTCATTCGACAAAGATGTTGGCTGACCCGGCGCCTTCGCGAGCAGGCTCGCTCCCACAGGGGATTGATGGGTGTCAGAGAGGGTTTCTTTTGCTGTCATGCCCCGGACTCCTGAATCGCCCGCACCACGGTGTCGAGGTTGCCGGTCATTTCCTTTTCGTACTTGTCGGCGCTGTATTCGCCGTAGGAAATGTGCGACAGCGGGTACAGCTTCACCCCAGACTCACGCTGGATGGTTTCGACGTAGGTCGAAGGGAAATCCATCTCGGAGAAGATCACCTTCACATCGAGCTCGCGCAGTTGGTCGATGGTCTTTTTCAACTGGCTCGGGCTCGGTTCGATGCCGTGGGCCGGCTCGACCACGGCCGTCACTTCCAGGCCGAATTCGCGCAGCAGGTAGTCATAAGCCGCATGCACCGTGGCCACGCGCAGTTCGGCGTTCGGTGCCTCGGTCAGTTTGGCCAAGGCATCGGCGCGCATCTGCCGCAGGCGTTTGCCGTAGGCGCGGGCGTTCTGGGTATAGGCCTTGGCGTTGTCCGGGTCGAGTTTGCCCAGCTCGCGGGCGATGTTATTGACCTGGGCTATCGAAGCGCTGATCGACAGGAAGGTATGCGGGTTGACCACTTTGCCGGCGCCGCGCGCGGCGGTTCCGGTGGCGGCCAGCAGCGGCACGTTTTCGTTGGCTTCGATGGTCTTGATGTTCGGCGTTTCGCTGGCGGCGATCATGCGGTCGGCGAAGTCGTCATGGCCGACCCCGTTGAGCACGATCACGTCCAGCCCGCTGATGCGCTTGATGTCTTCGGCGCGTGGCTCGTAGGCGTGCGGGTTGAAACCGGCGGGAATCAGCGGCACCACCTCGGCCTTGTCGCCGACTATGTTCGCCACATAGCTGTAGTACGGGTGCAGGGTGATGCCGATGCGCAGGCGTTTGCCCGGATCGGCGCTGGCCAGCGGACTCAGCAGGCACGCGCACAGGCCTAAGAGCAAGGTGCGCAGGAGGGGACGGCGAGGCAGGGAAATAAGCATGGGCAAGCGGTCTTCTCTCGGGTGAAGGCGAAGGTTCAGTGGCGATGCTCGCGGGTCACGCCGGCATCGAACTGCGCGATGATCTGTTTCCAGCCAGCGGCGGACAGCGCGGCGTCGGTCAGGTCGGCGGGCGTCTGCAGCTCGGCGGCGCGGTTGAGCCAGATGTCCGGCGCGGCAGTGGCGTCGGCGCTCAGCCGCATCAAGAATGAACCGGCGACGGCGGGCGCCTGGCTGTGGCCGAAATAGGCGGTGTCCGCCAGCAATTGCCAGGCATGCCCGCCACGGCTGACCGAACTGGCGTCCTGGGCGAACGGGGCGAAACCTTCTTCGGCCAGGGTCGGTGGCGTCGGCAGGCTTTGCTGTTCTGCACGCAGCAGGCGGATTTCGTCGAGGGTCACTCGCAGGTCGGCGTAGATGCCTTGCTCGGCGGCACTCAGGTCGCGCCGCGCATCGAGCTGATGGCTGGCAACCGGTTCCGGTTCATGGGACACCCCGCGCCATGTCACCACCGAGCCGGCGACGGCAAGGATCAGCAAACACAACAGCAGAACGTTAAGGGTTTCATGCCCGGCACCGGCCGGGCGGACGACTTGCGAGGTGGGCGTGCTCATGGGGCCTCGATGTCGGCTTGGTCGATTTCCACGACGTGGCCGGGGCCGGCGTCGAACAGCACGTAAAACTCGGCCGCCGGTTTCTTGAACGTCACGGTCGAGTCGGCGCCGAGCTTGCCCGGCAGCAGAATGGTTTCGTCGTAACCGATCACATCGAGGGTCACCCCCGGTGCGCCGCTGCCGTCGGAGAAGCCGCCGGTGCATTTGATCTGCTCGGCATCAACGGCTTTGCATTCGCACATCGGGTTATGGGCCAGGGCGCCGGCGCTGAAACCTGCGCACAGCATCAGCAACGCGGCGCGCAACCGCAGGCGGGAAGGGCGTTGAACGCGGTTCATGGTTTGGCTCCTTGTTTGGTCAGCCAGGCGAGGGTCGCGGGAGAGGCCTGGCTCAGGGGAATCGAGGCTTGGTGCAGGCTGCCGTCCCAGCCTTCCATGGTGATCCACAGTTCGGCATCGGCCTTGGTCTTTTCCGCCACCGGCAGTTGCGCGCCCATGCGATACGGCGTGCCGAAGAAAATCACCCCGGCGGCGCGCAGGCTGCGCGGTTTGCCGATGCGCAGGTAGGTGGCCTTGACCTGTTCGACGCAGGCGTCGCAGAGGGCGGCATTGAAGTCCTTCATGTAGCCGGCGGGGCCGCTCAGGCGCGGTGCTTCGTTACGCAGTTCGGCCAGGCGCAGGCTCCACGGGCCGACCTGGATTTCGCCGACCTCATGTTCACCGAGGCCGACGTCACCGCGAAACAGCGCAGCATCGGCGAAGTACTTGGGCATGAACCCCAGCGGAATCAGCAGCAACAAGGCGTTCAGGTGAAAGCGCCATTTGTGCCAGAAGCGGCGCAGGGCGGACGGTTGGGCAGTGCGATTGGACGGGCTCACAGGCTGACCTCCGCCGGTTCACGGCTGACGCGGGGGCTGCGGGCCTTTTTATTCTCGCGCTTGAGGGCGTTGGCGGTGGCCAGCGCGGTGCGCTTGGTCCAGATCAACAGGCCGCTGAGGACCATCATGCTCAGCAGCAGGCCGAAGAAGAACCAGATCAGTTTGATCCACAGACCGCCGAAATCACCGGTGTGCAGCGGGCGCATCGACTCGGTGACGAACTCCAGCGAAGAGCGGTCAGTCAGCAGTCGGGTGGCGGCCATGTCACCGTTGTACGGGTTGAGCGTGGCGGTCTGGAACATCAGTGGATACCAGCCGCGACCGCCAACGCTCAGGTGACTGTAAGCATTGCCCGGCAGGCTGACGAAGCTGACATCCAGCCCGGGGATGTGCTGTTCGGCGATCTGTACCGCGCGATCAAGGCTGATTCGCGGGGGAGGACTGGCGTCGTTCGACATCGGTACGCTCTCCCGGGACATGGCGGGAATGATCGGCTCGCTGCTGATGGACACCTGGTTGTCGGCCAGAATGGCCTGAATCAGAAACCAGGTGCCGGTGATCGAGATCACCGCGATGAACCAGATTGACCAGATGCCGCTCAGTCGATGGAAATCGCCCCAGAAGATCCGCGCGCCGTGGCGAAATCGCAGGGTGGGCTTGAAGAAGCCTTTCCAGAATCGTTTGTAGACCACCAACCCGGTGACCAGCGAGGCCAGCATCGGCAGGCCGAGGAATGACACCAGGTACCAGCCCCAACTGAAACCGTTGGTGAACGGCACCAGCCACCAGCCGTGCAGGGCCCGGGTGAACGCCTTGAAGTTGAAGTCCGGCGCCGGGCCTTGAATCACGCCTGTGTACGGGTTGACGTAGACCGTCTGGGTGCGGCCGTCGGGGTAGCTGACCTCGACATCGAGGGCGAAGTGCGACTCGTCGGGACGGCTGATGCTTTCCACCAGCGTCTGCGGTTCGGCCTGTTTGATCGCGGCCAGCACCTGATCGTAACTGAGCCGCGGCGCATCGTCCGACGGTTGGCTGGCGCGCATCTGCGGGTTGGCCAGCCAGACGATTTCCTGGCTGACCACCGCCAGCGTGCCGGTGACACAGACGATCAGGACAAAAAACCAGATCGGCAACGCGAGCCAGCTATGCACCAGGAACCACAGTTTGGAACGGGATTTCTTCGACATGATTGCGCGTCTTGATTTCGATGAAAGGGCACGCGGCTACGGGCTTCGCAGCGCGGGTGTCCGCAAAAAGGCGCGGTCGTGGCGGTTGCCTGTGCGAACGGCCTGCATCTCTATAGGACGGATGAGCCGGACAAATCCCGATGGCTGATATGAAAGTAAATGTTTCGCACTTCCCCCAGTCACCACCAACCCCTGTGGGAGCGAGCTTGCTCGCGAATGCGGTAGATCATTCAACATTGATGTCGACTGACACGACGCCTTCGCGGGCAAGCCCGCTCCCACAGGGGCGTTCGCTGATCAGCCGATCAAACACGCTTCATGAATGGCGCTCTCACTGTCGGGCAATTGATGGCCGGTTCGCGCTCCTTATGATGGAAAGCACTGGATTTCCCGAGTGAGCCCCCTGATGAGCCCCAGAACCCTCTACGACAAACACATCGATTCGCACACCGTGTGCCGCCTCGACGATCAGGGCCATGTGCTGCTGTATATCGATCGCCAGGTGATCAACGAATACACCAGCCCGCAGGCGTTCAGCGGTCTGCGCGCCGCCGGGCGCAAGGTCTGGCGGCCGGGCACGGCGCTGGCGGTGGTCGATCACGTCAATCCGACCACGCCGCAACGGGTGGCGGCGATGCCCGATGCCGGCGGTGCGCGGCAGGTGTCGTATCTGGCGGAAAACTGCCGGGACTTCGGCATCGAACTGCTGGATATCCTCGACAAACGTCAGGGCATCGAGCATGTGATCGCCCCGGAGCAGGGCTTCATTCTGCCGGGCATGGTCATCGCCGCGGGCGACAGCCACACCACCACCTACGGTGCGCTGGGGGCGTTCGGGTTTGGCATTGGCACCTCGGAAATCGAGCACCTGCTGGCCTCACAAACGCTGGTCTACAAACGCCTGAAAAGCCTGCGCGTGACGGTGGAGGGCGAGCTGGCACCGGGGCTGACGTCCAAGGATGTGATCATGGCGCTGATCGGTCGCATCGGTGCGTCGGGTGCCACGGGTTATGCCATTGAATTCTGCGGTTCGACCATTGATGCGCTGAGCGTCGAAGCGCGGATGACCATTTGCAACATGGCGGTCGAAGCCGGTGCACGCGGTGCGTTCATGGCGCCGGACGAAACAGTTTTTGCTTATCTCGAGGGCAAACCCCGCGCACCGCAAGGCGAACTGTTAGCGCGCGGCGTGGAAAAATGGCGTGAACTGCGCAGCGATCCCGGTGCGGTGTTCGACCGAGAAATCCACCTCGACGCCACTCTGCTGGAACCGATGGTCACTTGGGGTACCAGCCCGGATCAGGCGGCGCCGATCGGCGCGCAGGTGCCGGACCCGCAAAGCATCGCCGATCCGATCCTGCGTCAGGACATGCGCCGCGCCCTGCATTACATGGGCCTGGAGCCGGGCATGGCGCTGCGCGATATTGTCATCAGTCACGCGTTTATCGGCTCCTGCACCAACGCGCGGATCGAGGATCTGCGTGACGCCGCCAGCGTCGTGCGTGGGCGGCGGGTGGCCGGGCATGTGCGGGCGATGATCGTGCCCGGTTCCAGCGAAGTGCGCGCTCAGGCCGAGGCTGAAGGGCTGGCGCAGATCTTTATCGACGCCGGGTTTGAATGGCGTCAGTCCGGTTGCTCGATGTGCCTGGCGATGAACGATGACGTACTCGCGCCCGGCGACCGTTGCGCCTCCAGCACCAACCGCAATTTCGAAGGCCGCCAGGGTGCCGGGGCGCGTACGCACCTGATGAGCCCGGCGATGGTCGCCGCCGCCGCGATCAGTGGCCACCTCACCGACATCCGCCACTTTGGAGAACGTCCATGAGTCTGCAACCCTTCACGCAAGTCAGCGGCCAGGCCGCGCCGCTGCTCGCGGCCAACGTCGACACCGACGTGATCATGCCCAAGCAATTCCTCAAGGGCATCGACCGTCAGGGACTGGATCGTGGGCTGTTTTTCGATCTGCGCTTTCTCGCCGACGGTACGCCCACCCCGGAATTCGTGTTGAACCAGCCAGCCTGGCAGGGCGCGAGTTTTCTGGTGGTCGGGGCGAATTTCGGCTGCGGTTCCAGCCGCGAACACGCGGTGTGGGGGTTGCAGCAAATGGGCATTCGCGCGCTGATCGGCAGCCGTTTCGCCGGGATCTTCTTCGACAACTGCCAGCGCAACGGGGTGTTGCTGATCACGCTGGATGAGGCGCAGGTGCAGCGCATTGGCCGGTTGGTGAGTCAGCCTGAAACGGCGCAGATCAGTGTGGATCTGGAGACGCAGCAGATTCATCTGGCGGACGGTGAAGTCATCGATTTCCAGATTGACGGCTTGCGCAAGACCGCGCTGTTGCTGGGGCTGGATGCGATTGGCAGTACCTTGCAGCGACGAGCGCAGATCGAGGCGTTCGAGCGCGAACACCTGGCCGCCAACCCATGGCTGGCCTGACACACCTTTGACCCTGTGGGAGCTGGCTTGCCAGCGATGAGGCCAGCACATCCAACATTTATATTGGCTGAGCTGACGCCTTCGCTGGCAAGCCAGCTCCCACAGGGTTTTGTGGTGTTTGGGCTAGAGAGAAAGATCCTTGAAATGCCCCTGCAAAAACTCCACACACGCCCGCAGCTTTCCGGAGTTGGCCAGCCGCGTCGGGTACACCGCCCAGACATTGGCGCTCTGGCTGTAATCGGCCAGCACCGGCAGCAGTCGGCCCTGTTCCAGCAACGGTTTCACATCCCACAATGAGCGCAGCAACACCCCGCGTCCGTCGAGCGCCCATTGCAGGACGATTTCGCCGTTGTTGGACGACAGCGGCCCACTGACGCGCACGCTTTCCTGCGTGCCGTCACGATCCAGATCCCAGATGCCGAACGCGTTGTCGCGCTCCTTGATCACCAGACAATCGTGTTGTTGCAGATCGTCCAGGGTCTGCGGTGTACCTCGGCGTTCAAGGTATCCGGGCGCAGCGCACAGCACCCGGCGGTTGCTCACCAGTTGCCGGCCGATGTGCTGGCCGGGCAGGTCGTCGCCGACGCGGATTTCCAGATCGAAACCTTCGTTGACGATGTCCACCGCGCGGTCGAACAGGTCCAGGCGAATCTGCAATTGCGGGTGCCGTTCCGCCAGCAGCGAAACCGCAGGCGCCACATGGTTGCGGCCGAAGCCGAAACTGCTGCAGATGTGCAGGCGTCCGCGTGGGCTGTCGTGGGCGTCGGCCAGATCGTCGTGCAGTTGCTGGAAATCATCGAGGATGCGCAAAGCCCAGCGCTGCACCCGCTCGCCGTCCTCGGTCAGCGACACGCGGCGACTGGTGCGGTGCAGCAGGCGGGTGCCGAGGGTCGATTCGAGAATCTGGATGCGTTTGCTGACGTAGGCCGGGCTCAGGCCCAGCTCATCGGCGGCGGCTGCGAAGCCGTTCTTGCGGATCACGGTCAGCAGCACCCGCAGGTCTTCGGGCAGGGGCACGGGGTCTTGGTTCCGGGACATGTGGGGGCGGGCACTGGCGGCACAAGCCGCCAGCATAGCATCGGTGGGGAACGCTCGATTCAGCGCAGGAAATCCAGCGCTTCGGCGAGCAACAGTTCGGGCACTTCTTCGGCCAGATAATGCCCGGCCGGCAGCGCCTTGCCACTGACGTTGGTTGCCACGTGCTGCCATTCCTTGAGCGGGTCGAAGCAGCGCCCGACCGTGCCTTGCGCGCCCCACAGCACCCGCAGCGGCAGGTCAAGATGATGGCCGGCAGCGAGGTCGGCCCGGTCATGTTCCAGGTCGATGCTGGCGCTGGCGCGGTAGTCCTCGCAAATGCCTCGGGCGCTGCCGGGACGTTGCAGACAACGCAGGTATTCGCTGAACGCTGGCCCGGTAAACGGCGTGAGCCCGGCGCTGCGGCTGCCCATGACGCTGCGCAGATAGCCTTCAGGATCGGCTTCGATCAGGGTTTCCGGCAACGGCGCCGGGCGGATCAGGAAGAACCAGTGCCAATAGGCGCGGGCAAAGGCCTCGTTGGTCTGCGTGTACATCGCCAGGGTCGGGGCGATGTCCAGCAGCATCATCCGTTGCACCGCAGCGCGGTGGTCGAGGGCCAGGCGATGGGCGACCCGCGCGCCACGGTCGTGGGCCAGCACCGAAAACTGTTCGAAGCCCAGCGCCTGCATCAACTCGAGGTTGTCCCTGGCCATTTCGCGTTTTGAGTAATGACGATGTTGTTCATCGGCAGCCGGCCGGGCGCTGTCGCCGTATCCGCGCAGGTCGGCGGCGACCACGGTGAAATGCTCCGCCAACTGCTCGGCAATCTTGTGCCAGATCACATGGGTCTGCGGGTGTCCGTGCAACAGCAACAGGCCCGGGCCGCTGCCGCCGAGGCGGTAGGCGATGTCGACACCGTTGATGTGGCGCTGGTCTTTGCTGAATCCGGCAAACATCGGGCTGATCCTTGTTCAGGTGCGGGTGGGATGCATCCTGAAAGTGTTCGGCATGCGGGGCAAGGGTTGAAGCGTGGTGTGGTGGTTCATGAAGTGTGATGTGTGTCGCCAGGGCTGGCCCCTTCGCGGGCAAGCCCGCTCCCACAGTGTTTTTCTGTGTGACACCCATCGTGTAAACACCAAAGATCTCTGTGGGAGCGGGCTTGCCCGCGAAGAGGCCAGCCCAGCCCCTGAAAATCTCAACCCTGCTGAAACATCTCCATCGCCCGCTGCCTGATCTGCTCCTCGGTCAGATCCTCCTTGCGCGTCGCCAGAAACCACAGATGCCCATAAGGATCTTTCAGCGTCCCGCTGCGATCACCATAAAACTGATCCTTGACCTCGGACACCGCTTGCGCCCCGGCCTCCAGTGCCCGCTGAAAGGATTTGTCGACATCGGTGACATACAGATGCAGACCGACCGACACGGCATGGTCCGGGCCGCTCAATGGCCCTTGATCGCACGGTGTGCCGAGCATGATCGCGCTGTCGCCAATGCGCAGCTCGGCGTGGCCGATACGGCCGTCCGGCATGTCCAGGCGCATGACCACCGTGGCGCCGAAGGCTTTTTTATAGAATTCGATGGCATCGGCAGCCTTTAGGATGCCGAGGTACGGGGTAATGCTGTGATACCCCTCGGGAATGGGTTTGACGCTCATGACGTTCTCCCTGTTCTTTGTTTTGCGAGGTAGGGCTCCACCGGATTTGTGGAAAATTCACTATAGAACTGTCTGCGCGGGCAGAATTTTTCCCCGACGAGCCGTCAGCCGAGAAAGTGCGCCCCCGGCCCTTTCTCACCGAGCACATCGCCCTGGTTGCGCAACGGGCAAGCTTCCATCGACAGACAGCCGCAGCCGATGCAGCCGGTAAGCCGGTCACGCAACAGGGTCAGCTGATTAATCCGTTCATCCAGCTCGCGGCGCCATTGCTCGGAGAGGATTTTCCAGTCCGCTGCGGTTGGTGCGCGGTCGTCGGGGAGTCTCTTCAGCGCCTCGCCAATCTCCGCCAGCGGAATACCCAGGCGTTGCGCGACCTTGATCAACGCTACTCGGCGCAAGACCGCCCGTGGATAACGGCGCTGATTGCCGGCATTGCGCTGACTCTTGATCAGGCCTTTGGCTTCATAAAAGTGCAGGGCAGTGACCGCGACACCGCTGCGCGCGGCGACTTCGCCGACGGTGAGCTGTTTGTGCAGGTTTTCCGGGGTGATCATTTTGCAAAGGGCTCTTGACCTTGACTTAACTAGAGGTTTTACCCTGCAGGTCTTCGAGTCGCAAGACTCGGCTTAATCAGTGGGGACTTCTCATGCAAACCTCAGCGAAAAATCGCAGTTTTACCCAATTGATCGAATTCGAGATCGAGCCGCGTCAGCAGCCGGCATTGGTTTCGGCGCTGTCGCAGCAGAGCGAACATCTGGCGCAGCGCTACGCAGGCTTCGTCAGCGCCAGCGTCCAGGTCAGCGACGACGGTCGGCGGGTGCTGAGCTTGCTGCAATGGCAAAGCCGCGAAGCCGGGGAGGCGGCGTTCTGTCGCTATGAAAGCGGCGAGCAGGATTTCTGGCAGCTGATCCGCGCCCATCAGGCGAAAACCGTGACCTTCAATTCATTTCAGGTGTTGAGCAGCATCGCCCGCAGCCATGACGATGCGCTGCACTGCAACCTGGTCGGCTAGATCGACAACTGGATCAGGCGTTCACCGCGCAGGTTCTCCGTGAGCCGCCGCTTGTTCACCGCCAGTTCGCCGATCTTTATCAGCCGTGTGCGCGTGACGTTGCGGCTCAGACCGAGCAGCGCGGCGGTGTGCACCTGGTTGTAATGGCAGAAGCGATAGGCGGCGCGCAGCAAGGCGTCTTCGACCTTTTCGTGGAGGGCGCCGGCCTGTTGCTCGAAGAGCTTTTGAAAGGCCCGTTCCAGCAACGCTTCCGGTGAATCGTCGGCGCCTGACTGCTGATCGTCCGCGCGCTCGATGCGCAGGTTGGACAGGCGCAGATCATCGCGCTCGATCACACCGTTGCGGCAGATCAACAGGGTGTGATGGATGACGTTTTCCAGTTCGCGGATGTTCCCCGGCCAACTGTAGCTGCGCAGTTTCTGTTCGGCACCGGGGCTGATACTGACCCGTCCGTAACCCAGGCGCTGGCTGTAGGCCTCGATGAAATGCCGGGTCAGCGGCAGGATGTCGCCGGGCCGTTCGCGCAGCGGACTGAGTTCCAGATTGACCACGTTCAACCGGTAGAACAGGTCTTCGCGGAAGTTGCCGGCATTGATCGCTTTCTCCAGTTGCACGTTGGTCGCGGCCAGCACCCGCACATCGATCGGAATGCTTTTGCGCGAACCGAGGCGCACCACTTCGCGTTCCTGCAACACCCGCAGCAACTTGACCTGAATCGCCATCGGCAAATCGCCGATTTCGTCGAGGAACAAAGTGCCGCCGTCCGCCTCTTCGAACCAGCCGGCCTTGGCGCCGAGCGCGCCGGTGAAAGCGCCTTTTTCATGGCCGAACAGCTCGGCTTCCACCAGTGATTCGGAGAAGGCGCCGCAGTTGACTGCGACAAACGGCCGATGCCGGCGGTGGCTCAGGTTGTGAATATGCCGCGCCACCAGTTCCTTGCCGGTGCCGGTCTCGCCGATGATCAGCACGCTGGCTTCGCTCGGCGCGACCTGTTGCAGATGCGCCAGCAAGGCCTGGGATTTCGGGTCTTCGAAGACTTGCGCGGTGGCACGGATCGACGTCGCCAGAGCGGGTGAGGGCGGAAGGGTCAGCAGTTGCATGGGACTCGCTCCATTAAAGGCAAGATCAGGAATAGAACGTCGGCACCGGCAGCGCCTGGTTCAGCGCCCAGTCGCCCAGCTCGTGTAGTTTGTAATCGAGCGGGTCGTGCAGAGTCTGCGTGCGCAGGTTGCGCCAGTGTCGGTCGAGACGCAGCGAGGCGTGGGTTGAACGCGCGCCGGTGACTTCGAACAAACGGCTGCAGATGTCCAGTCCCTGACGACTGGCGGCGACCTTGGCGGTGGCAATCGCCGTGGCCAGATGTCCACGTTCTTCTGCGGTCAGGTTCGGGCCTTTGGCCCAGGCCTCGTCGAGCAGCGCGGCGGCCCGCTCGACCAGCAGACGAATGCCTTCCAGTGCGACCCAGAACTCGCCGTAATGCGCGAGCACGTATGGGTCTTCGCGCACGTCGCGGGCGGCGGATTTGTGCCAGAGCCGGGTTTCGCTCAGGGTGTATTGGCGGGCTTCTGCAAAGGCACCTTCGGCGATCCCGAGAAACAGGTGGGTGAAGGTCAACTGCGCAATCAGCGGACGCAGGCAGGCGAACGGCGTGCTCAACGGGCCGGGATCGAGCAGCAGCTCGGATTCTTCGACCCGCACCCGTTCGAACGTGGCGCTGCCGCTGTCGGTCTGGCGCTGGCCGATGTTGTTCCAGTCGTCGTGCAGAGTGATGCCGCTGCGACCGCTGGGGATTGCCGCGATCAGCAATTTGCCGCCGGCACTTTCGTCGACGGCGGAAGCGATCAACATCTGCGAATCGCTGGCGCCGGAGCAGAAGCTTTTCTTCCCGGAAAACTCGCGCCAGCCGCCGAAGTCCTTGACCACAGTGCGGGTGTCGAGTGGGTTGAGGGCGTTACCCCAGAACCAGTTCTGCCGCGCGGTCTGTTCGAACCATGGCTGCCATTGTTCGGGCCGCGAGAACAGGCGCACGGTGGCAAGCATCAGGTGATGAAAGCCGAAGACGTGGGCGATGGAACTGTCGACCTTGGCGAACTCGCGCACGACTTGCAGGGTTTCGCTCCATGTCGCGCCGAGGCCGCCGTAACGGTTGGGAATGCTCAGAGCCAGCAGGCCGCTGTCGCGCAGGGCATCGCGTTCGGCCTTCGGTGTACCGCCGCGCTCGTCACGTTCGACGGCGGTCAGGGCAAATTCGGCGGCCAGTTGGCGCGCGGTCTGCAGCGGGGAGAGCAGGGTGCTTTGTGGTTTGGCGGTCACACCAAAACTCCTATGTTCTACAACTTCCGTGTAGGAGCTGCCGAAGGCTGCGATCTGTTGATTTGATTTTTACAAGCAAGATCAACAGATCGCAGCCTTCGGCAGCTCCTACAGTGGACGTTTTAGGCCTTTGCCTGGGTGGGCAACACATCGTTGGCAATCATTTCGCCAAACGGCCCGGTGAGGTTGGTCACGCCGCGTCCGGCCAGGCTCGCGTAGGGTTCCGGCAGCAGCGGGAACACCAGTTCGGCAAAGCGGTAGGCTTCTTCCAGGTGCGGATAACCGGAGAAGATGAAGCTCTCGATACCGAGGTCGGCGTACTCCTTGATCCGCGCGGCCACTTGCTGCGGATCGCCCACCAGCGCGGTACCGGCACCGCCGCGTACCAGACCGACGCCGGCCCACAGGTTGGGGGCGATTTCCAGGTTGTCGCGACGCCCGTCGTGCAACGCTGCCATGCGTCGCTGGCCTTCGGAGTCGAAGCGCGAGAAGGATTTCTGCGCGGCCTCGATGGTCTCGTCGCTGATGTGCTCGATCAGTTTGTCCGCCGCTTTCCATGCTTCTTCAGCGGTTTCGCGGACGATCACGTGCAGACGAATCCCGAACTTCACCTTGCGCCCGTGCCGCGCCGCACGTTCGCGCACATCGGCGAGTTTTTCGGCGACGGCGGCGGGCGGTTCGCCCCAGGTCAGGTACACGTCGACTTGCTCGGCAGCGAGGTCATGCGCCGCGTCGGACGAGCCACCGAAATACAGTGGCGGATAGGGTTTCTGCACTGGCGGATAGAGGGCCTTGGCGTTCTGTACTTTCAGGTGTTTGCCTTCGAAATCCACCGATTCGCCTTGCAACACCCGGCGCCAGATCTTGAGGAATTCGTCGGTGACTTCGTAGCGTTCGCTGTGGCTGAGGAAGCTGCCGTCGCCACGGTTTTCGTCGGGGTCGCCGCCGGTCACCACGTTGATCAGCAGGCGGCCGTTGGACAGTCGATCGAGCGTCGCCGCCATGCGCGCCGAAACGGTGGGCGAAATGATCCCCGGACGGATCGCTACCAGATAACGCAGGCGCTCGGTCAACGGCACCAGCGCCGAAGCGATCACCCACGAGTCTTCGCAGGAGCGCCCGGTGGGAATCAGCACGCCGTGGTAGCCGAGGCTGTCGGCGGCTTGCGCCACTTGTTTCAGGTAATTCAGGGTGACCGGGCGCGCGCCTTGGGTGGTGCCCAGGTAATGCCCGTCGCCGTGGGTCGGCAGGAACCAGAAAACATCCATGAACAGCTCCTTAAGCGATTTTCAGCAACGGTTTGATTTGCGTGCCGAACAGCGGCGCGGCGCGTTCGGCGGCCAGGCGAATGCGCGCTTTCAGCGGTTCGCTGGTGATCTGGTAGTCGGCGAAATCGGCCTCGGTGGCATAGACCCCGATGGGCAGGGTCACGGCCTGGAAGAAACTGAACAGCGGCCGCAACTGGTGATCCAGCACCAGCGCATGGCGCTCACTGCCCCCGGTGGCAGCGAGCAGTACCGGGGTGTCGATCAGCGCGTTGAGGTCGATCAGGTCAAACAGATGCTTGAGCAGGCCCGGGTAGGAACCGCGATACACCGGCGCGGCGACGATCAGCAGATCGGCCTGTTCGATGGCTTGCAGTTCGGCCTCGACCTCGGCGTTCAGCTCCTGACGCGACAGGGCACCACCCAACGGTCGGGCGATGTCACCGAGTTCGATCAGATGACTCTCGACCGGCAAGTGTCCGGCCAGTTCGGCCAACAGCGCTTGGGTCAGCACCAGCGTGCGCGATGGACGCCAGGTGCCGCCGGAGAGGGCGACGACTTTCAGGGGACGCGACATGATCAGTTCCTTTTTTTCAACAGTTGCTCAGCGAGCAGTGAGTCAGTGCCAAGGCTTGAGCAAGCGCTGTACCAATTCCTGAGAGGCCCGGTTTTATTGGGCCTGAGCGCTCTGGCGTGAGTCGGTTGTGCGGATATCAGGCGGGTTTGTTGATCTGCTGTTGCCTGGGCAACAGTTGCTGGAGCAACAGTTGTTCGCCGTGTGCAGGGATTTATAGCGACTGCTGTTTATTCCGTAAAAGAACGTTAATCGATATTTATAGATCATTAGGAGATATGGCGACGATACAGCTGAAATCCTGATAGCCACTATTGAACGCGTTGATTTTTGCCCGGACGGGCGCGGGCGTAGCCTTTGTCCATCGACTACCACCGCCCCGCCAGGACGCTCCCCATGAATCATTTACTGACTGTTTCGCTGTTGCTCGCTGTCTCCGTACTCGCCGGTTGCGCGACCCACGTTTCCCCCGAACAACGGCCTTACACCGCCGAAGAAACCCGCGAACTGGCGATGGAAGCGCTGAATCGCAGCGGCTTGTCCTTCGACGAATATCACGCGAAGAAAGCCGCACTGCTGGGCGAATCGCAATTCGACAAGAAAGCTGAAATGAGCGCCGGGCGAGCCATACAGCTGCACGGTCGTCCAAGTTAATCGAAAACTGTACTGCTCGAATTTTCGCGTAACTGTCCGTGGGTTTGCGGGCTGCCGTGCGATAGGGTCAACACCTGAATGACCCCCGACGGATTGCCCTCCATGACCCTTTCGCTTGATCTGCTGTTGGGCTTTGCCCTGTTTGCCCTTGTCACCTCGATTACACCGGGGCCGAACAACACCATGTTGCTGGCGTCGGGGGTGAACTTCGGCTTCAACCGCACCATTCCTCACATGCTCGGCATCACCTGCGGTTTCTTCGTATTGGTGGTCGCGGTGGGCTTTGGCCTGGGCGCGGTATTCCAGACATACCCGATTCTGTACACGGTGCTGCGCTATGTCGGCGCCGCGTATCTGTTGTACCTGGCGTGGAAAATCGCCCACTCGGGGCCGGTGGGCGAGGGCGTCGAAGGCGAGGCCCGGCCGATCAGCTATCTCGGCGCGGCGGCGTTCCAGTGGGTCAATCCCAAGGCCTGGATCATGGCCATCGGCGCCATCAGCACCTACACGCCGATGCAGGGTTATTTCACCAACGTGGTGGTGATTGCCGCCGTGTTTGCCATCATCAACCTGCCCAGTGTCGGCGTCTGGGCGGCGTGTGGCACGCTGTTGCGCAACGTGCTGAAGGACCCGCGCTGGTTGCGCGTGTTCAACTGGGGCATGGCGGCGCTGTTGGTGATTTCGCTGTACCCGTTACTTCTCGAAAGCTTTCACTGACGCATTGCTTCAACCGCCGGCCCGATGCCTGTTAAGCTCGGCTTCAGGAGCGTTCCTACGCACTTTTAAATGAAGTTGTTCTTCTTTAACGGCATCCGATCAGGTATTGATGACGCTCTCGAACCGACGCGCAGCTCACAAGGCTGCGTTGTGCCGTTTGCAGACACGAGCCTCCTGATCCCGGAACACGCTCTGCGAGTCTTTTATGAATAAACGTCCGCTGTATTTCGATTACGCCGCCACCACCCCGGTGGACGAGCGAGTCATCCAGATGATGATCGACTGTCTGGGTTTTCACGGTAACTTCGGCAACCCGGCGTCCAGTTCCCATGCCTTTGGCCAGCAGGCCCGGCAAACGGTCGAGCAGGCCCGTCGACAAGTCGCCGAACTGGTGGGCGCCGAAGCCGCGCAGATCGTCTGGACCTCCGGTGCCACCGAATCCAACAACCTCGCCCTCAAGGGCGTAGCCCAGGCGCGCGGCGTTGCCGGTGGCCACATCATTACCAGCCAGATCGAACACAAAGCCATTCTTGATACCGCCCGGCAATTGCAGGACGCCGGTGTTGCGGTGACCTATCTGGTGCCGGATGCCGAAGGCCTGATCACCCCGCAAGCGGTCAGCGAAGCCATGCGCGACGATACCTTTCTGGTGTCGCTGATGCTGGTCAACAACGAACTCGGTACCCTCAACGATATCCCGGCCATTGGTGAAGTCGTGCGCGGCCGTGGCGCGCTGTTCCACGTCGATGCCGCGCAGGGTGCGGGCAAAGTGGCGATCGATCTGCAGCAATGGCCGGTGGACTTGATGTCGTTTTCGGCGCACAAACTCTATGGCCCCAAGGGGATCGGCGCGTTGTATGTCGGCCCGCGCGCGCAGCAGCGTTTGCAGGCGCAGATTCATGGCGGCGGCCACGAAGGCGGGCTGCGTTCCGGGACGCTGGCGACGCATCAGATCGCCGGCATGGGCGCGGCATTCGCCCTGGCCGCTGTGGCGTTCGATGAGGAGAAAACATCCATCGTGGCGCTGCGTGAGCGCTTGCTCGAACAGTTGTCGAGCCTGCCTGGCGTGCGTCTCAACGGCAGCGCTAGCCAGCGCATCCCGCATACGTTGAGCCTGACGTTCAGCGAAGGTGAGTTCAACGGTGCAGCCTTGAGCCAGTCGATCGCCTTTTCCGCGACCTCGGCCTGTAACTCGGCGAGCAACACGCCCTCTCACGTGCTGTTGGCCCTGGGGCACGATGCCCGGCTGGCCGGTCGCACCATTCGCCTGAGCCTCGGCCGTTTCACCACTGCCGACGATATCGATCAGGCGGCAGAACTGATCAAAAGCGCCTGCGCCAGTGCTCCGGCATTCTGGGCGACAGGGCTTTAACCAGCCGGTTTTCACGGCTACGAACAATAACGATGAAGTGATTGGCAGGAGACATGATGAGTACCCAGACTTTGACCGAAGGAACGGTTCCCCAGCGCCTGGCGCGCACCCGTGAACTGATGCGCCGCGAAGGCATTCATGCGTTGCTGGTGCCATCGGCGGACCCGCACCTCTCGGAATACCTGCCGGGTTACTGGCAAGGGCGCCAATGGCTGTCGGGCTTTCATGGCTCGGTCGGCACGTTGATCGTGACTGCCGATTTCGCCGGGGTCTGGGCTGACAGTCGCTATTGGGAGCAGGCGACCAAGGAACTCAAGGGCAGCGGCATCGAACTGGTCAAGCTGCAACCGGGTCAGCCGAGTCCGCTGGACTGGCTCGCCGAGCAGACACCCGAAGGTGGCGTGGTCGCGGTCGACGGTGCGGTGATGGCCGTTGCCTCGGCCCGCACGTTGAGCAGCAAGCTTGAAGCCCGCGGCGCGCGTCTGCGTACCGACATCGATTTGCTGAATGAAGTCTGGGTGGACCGCCCGAGCCTGCCGAACGCGCCGATCTATCAACATCTGCCACCGCAAGCGACGGTCAGCCGTGGCGAAAAACTCGCCAAACTGCGTGAGACCTTGCGGGAACGTGGCGCCGACTGGCACTTCATCGCCACCCTCGACGACATTGCCTGGCTGTTCAACCTGCGCGGCGGCGATGTCTCGTTCAATCCGGTGTTTGTGTCGTTCGCGTTGATCAATCAACAGCAAGCGACCCTGTTTGTGGCCTTGAGCAAAGTCGACGCCGAGTTGCGCGCAGTGCTGGAGCAGGATGGCGTGACTCTGCGCGATTACCGCGAAGTCGCCGACGCCTTGCGCGCTGTACCAGGCGGCGCGAGCCTGCTGGTGGATCCGGCGCGGGTGACCAGCGGTTTGCTGGATAACCTGGACAAAGGCGTGAAACTGGTCGAAGGCCTGAACCCGACCACGCTCGCCAAATCGCAAAAGAGTGAGGCTGATGCGCAGCACATCCGCAAGGCCATGGAGCAGGACGGCGCGGCGTTGTGCGAGTTCTTCGCCTGGCTGGAATCGGCCTGGGGTCGTGAACGCATCACCGAACTGACCATCGACGAGAAACTCACTGCTGCCCGTGAGCGTCGTCCGGATTACGTGTCGCTGAGCTTCAACACGATTGCCGCGTTTAACGCCAACGGCGCAATGCCGCACTATCACGCCACCGAAGAAGAACACGCGGTGATCGAGGGTGATGGCTTGCTGCTGATCGACTCGGGCGGCCAGTACCTGGGCGGCACTACCGACATCACCCGAATGGTGCCAGTGGGGACGCCAACGGCTGAGCAGAAGCGTGATTGCACTCGCGTACTCAAAGGCGTGATTGCTCTTTCGCGGGCGCAGTTCCCGAAAGGCATTCTGTCGCCGTTGCTCGACGCCATCGCCCGCGCACCGATCTGGGCGGAAAGCGTGGATTACGGTCACGGCACCGGTCATGGGGTCGGCTATTTCCTCAACGTTCACGAAGGCCCGCAGGTGATCGCCTATCAGGCAGCACCGGCACCGCAAACGGCGATGCAAGCGGGGATGATCACCTCGATCGAACCGGGCACTTATCGTCCGGGCCGTTGGGGCGTGCGCATCGAGAACCTGGCGATGAATCGCGAGGCGGGGAGCAGCGAGTTCGGTGAGTTCCTCAAGTTTGAAACCTTGACCCTGTGTCCGATCGACACGCGCTGCCTGGAACCGTCCTTGCTGACGCAGGAAGAGAAGCAGTGGTTCAACGCCTATCACGCTGAAGTGCGTGAGCGTCTGAGTCCGTTGCTGGAGGGCGCTGCGCTGGAGTGGCTGAACACGCGCACCGTGGCGATCTGAATGGCTGAAACCCGGGCGCTGTCGGCAGTGCCCGGGTGTTGTTTCTAATCTTGACGCAGGGCCTCTTCGACGAAGTCGAGGCGGTCCTGTCCAAAGAACATCTGGTTGCCGATAAACATGCTCGGCGCGCCAAACACCCCGCGTTTAATGGCTGTTTCGGTGTTGTCCTTCAGGGCTGCCTTTACTGTCTCATCGTTGGTCAGGGCCAGAACTTCATTGGGGTCGAAGCCGTGCTCGCTCAATACCGCAGCGACAGTTGCCGGCTCATCAAGCGGGCGTCCCTCCACCCACAATGCCTTGAACAGACAATCGATAAACGCGTGAAAGCGTTCCGGTTGGCGCAGTTGGATGCCGGTGACGGCTCGCATCAGCATCAGTGTGTTGATCGGAAAATGCGGATTGAATTTCAGCGGCACGCCGTAACGCTTGGCGTAGCGATCCAGATCCTGAAACATATAGCGGCCCTTTGCCGGAATCATCGCCGGCGATGCGTTGCCGGTCGCCTTGAACACGCCGCCCAGCAGCATCGGGATGTAAATCAGCTGGCTCGCGGCCTCGGCACAGATCTTCGGCAACTGGGTATAGGCCAGGTAAGTGGCAGGGCTGCCGAGATCGAAATAGAACTCCACGGTTTTCGTCATCTTCGCTGCTCTCTATTTATTGTTATGGAGGAGGTGGGGCTTACCAGCGTTCGTTCCACGGGCGCAGATCCAGTTCGAAGGTCCAGGCATCCCGTGGCTGACGGTGCAGATACCAATAGTTTTCGGCGATGTGTTCTGGGTTGAGAATACCGTCCTGATCCTTGGTCGCGTACTTCTCCGGGAAACTGTTGCGAATGAAATCGGTGTCGATGGCGCCATCTACCACCACGTGCGCGACATGGATGTTCATCGGCCCCAGCTCACGCGCCATGCTTTGCGCCAGTGCACGGATACCGTGTTTGGCGCCGGCAAACGCGGCAAATCCGGAAGCGCCACGCAGTCCAGCGGTAGCGCCAGTGAACAGAATGGTGCCGCGCTGGCGCGTGACCATGCGCTTGGCCACTTCGCGGGCATTGAGAAAACCCGAGAAACAGGCCATTTCCCAGATCTTGAAATACTTGCGCGCAGTTTCTTCGAGAATGCTGCAAGGCACGTTGGCGCCGATGTTGAAGACAAACGCCTCGATCGGACCCAGGCGGGTTTCGATCTCTTCAATCAACGCGATGACGTCTTCTTCCTTGCGCGCATCGCAGGCAAAACCATGTGCTTCTCCACCCTCGGCCAGGATCGCGTCGACCAGCGGCTGCAATTTGTCGGCACTGCGCCGGGTGACGCAAGCGACAAATCCTTCCCTGGCAAAGCGCTTGGCAATCGCTCCGCCGGTGGCATCGCCGGCACCAACGACTAATACGACCTTCTTGTTGTTATTCATGGGTGAATCCCTTTAGTAAACGATCGTTAAGTGAACGAACGTTATGCTAGGATCCGGACAACGTCAAGGCGGTCGATCAAGAGGGTAAGCACATGCGGTATTCCGCCGGTCACAAGCTGGAAACCCGAGAAAAACTGCTGAACAGCAGTGCACTGTCAGCCAAGCGTTCGGGCTTTTCCACAGTCGGTGTCGATGGTTTGATGAAGGCTATCGGCTTGAGTGGCGCGGCGTTTTATAGCCACTTCTCGTCGAAAAACGAGCTGTTCACCGCTATCGTCGAGCGCGAACTGTGTCAGAGCCTGGAGCGGCTGGGGGGGAAGGGGGCGCAGGACCGTGAGCGGCTGGAACGCTGTCTCAAGCAGTACCTGAGCATGGCTCACGTGGAGCAGCCTGAATCGGGCTGTGCCTTGCCGACGCTGGGCGCGGAAATTGCCCGTTCAGATGATCAGGTTCGCGAGCAGGCAGAGTTGTGGATTTGTCGGCTGCAAGCCAGTTGGGCGCAGATTCTGGAAAGCGACAGCCTGGCCTGGGCGATTCTGTCGCAATGCGTCGGAGCGCTGGTAGTGGCGCGGATGCTGGTGACGCCGGAGATTCAACAGACGGTATTGCAGTCCAGTCATGAGGAAATCGGGTGTCAACTGGCTGCTCGGAAAGGCGGGCAGCCTGAATGATTCACTTGCAGATGACGATCATGCTGCGGCTGGTATAGCCAGCCGGATTGAGACCGAACGGGTAATCGCCTGGCTCTTCCACGGCGTCCCCGGATTTGGCGATGACCTTGTAGCCTTTGGGGGCGCAGGAATTGGCGGCGCTGGTGTAGCACTTGTCCCAAGAGGACGACAGCCCGGAACAGTTGATGTGCAGCCCTTTTTTACCGTGCTTCACCTGGGTCTTGGAGGTCGCTGCGCACCCCGCTACTGCCAATACAGCGATCAGTATCAAAATTCGTTTCATTACCGTCCTTATGGTAGCCACGAGTCTGGCGCTCGGGTCTGCCTGTATTCGCCTGCGCTTTAAGCGGTTTGATATCCCTGTCCGAAAAATCCATGTCTGGCACTGAGTCAAGGGGGCTAAACATGGCCTAAATGAACGCCAATTGCCAGACCTTCGTCAAATCCTGTCTCAATCCGCCGCAACGGCGGGCTTGGCGGTGCTGCCCATGGTCATGGTTGCCCCGACGGAAGCCAGAATAATGCAGAGGATCGCCATCCATTGTGACAGCGTGAGGTACTCCTGCAAAAACAGGAGGCCCGACAATGCGCCGAAGGCCGGTTCGATACTCATCAAGGTACCGAAGGTGCGGGCAGGCATGCGGGTGAGGGCGACCATCTCAAGGGTATAGGGCAAAGCTGTTGAGAGGATGGCGACGCCGATGGCGATCGGGATCAGCGACGGGGTCAGCAACGCGGTGCCGGCATGCACGATGCCGATCGGCGCGACAAACAGTGCGGCGATCATCACGCCCAGAGCCGCAGTCGTCACGCCGTTGTCTGCACCAGCTTTTTGGCCGAACAGAATATACAACGCCCAGCACACGCCGGCGCCCAGGGCATAACCGGCGCCGACCAGATCAATTCCCGCGGATGTTGCTCCCGTCGGGATCAACAACAGCAGGCCGACCGCCGCCAAGGCAATCCAGAGAAAATCGATAGCGCGGCGAGAGGCGTAAATGGCGACGGCCAGCGGACCCGTGAACTCAAGCGCGACTGCAATACCAAGCGGTACGGTGCGCAATGACATATAGAAGAGGAAGTTCATCCCGCCCAGCGCCATTCCGTAAACGATCACTGTCCGCAGCGACTGAGCTGTCAGCCTTGCGCGCCATGGGCGCAGCAATAACAGCATGATTACGCTGGCGAAGACCAGACGCAGAGTGGTCGTCCCTTGAGCGCCGACTACCGGGAACATGCTTTTGGCTAAAGAGGCGCCAGACTGGATGGATGCCATGGCTATTAATAAGAGGCCAACCGGGAACAGCGTTGAGGCCAGAGAGCGAGGTTGGTCAGTCATTGCGAGGCATCGTCCAAAGGTAAGAGCAGAGTATTGTTTTAGGTGTTGGGCAATATACTGCGCATTCGGAGGCATTGCGTCTATATATAGCTGGCTTTTTCGGTGTCTCGACAGAAAACTGAAATTAACGGTTGACTGCAGATTCTGGAGGTCTATAATTCGCCCCACTTCCGGCGCAGTCGAAACGGAAAACTCCTTGAGATTCAATGAGTTACGCAGTTTCGGCAGCGGCTTGCTTCAGTTTATCGAAGCCTGGAAGGAGTTGAAGGGGCGGTGATGTTTGGCTCTTTTGACGGTTCGATCTTCTCGGTCGAAAGCGGTGAAAAAGAGGTGTTGACAGCAGCGTGTAACGCTGTAGAATTCGCCTCCCGCTAACGAGAGATCGGAAGCGCAAGTGGTTGAAGTTGTTGAAGAATTCTTCGAAAGCTTCTGAAAATAATCACTTGACAGCAAATGAGGCTGCTGTAGAATGCGCGCCTCGGTTGAGACGAAAGATCTTAACCAACCGCTCTTTAACAACTGAATCAAGCAATTCGTGTGGGTGCTTGTGGAGTCAGACTGATAGTCAACAAGATTATCAGCATCACAAGTTACTCCGCGAGAAATCAAAGATGTAACCAACGATTGCTGAGCCAAGTTTAGGGTTTCTTAAAAACCCAAAGATGTTTGAACTGAAGAGTTTGATCATGGCTCAGATTGAACGCTGGCGGCAGGCCTAACACATGCAAGTCGAGCGGATGAGAGGAGCTTGCTCCTGGATTCAGCGGCGGACGGGTGAGTAATGCCTAGGAATCTGCCTGGTAGTGGGGGACAACGTTTCGAAAGGAACGCTAATACCGCATACGTCCTACGGGAGAAAGCAGGGGACCTTCGGGCCTTGCGCTATCAGATGAGCCTAGGTCGGATTAGCTAGTTGGTGAGGTAATGGCTCACCAAGGCGACGATCCGTAACTGGTCTGAGAGGATGATCAGTCACACTGGAACTGAGACACGGTCCAGACTCCTACGGGAGGCAGCAGTGGGGAATATTGGACAATGGGCGAAAGCCTGATCCAGCCATGCCGCGTGTGTGAAGAAGGTCTTCGGATTGTAAAGCACTTTAAGTTGGGAGGAAGGGTTGTAGATTAATACTCTGCAATTTTGACGTTACCGACAGAATAAGCACCGGCTAACTCTGTGCCAGCAGCCGCGGTAATACAGAGGGTGCAAGCGTTAATCGGAATTACTGGGCGTAAAGCGCGCGTAGGTGGTTTGTTAAGTTGGATGTGAAATCCCCGGGCTCAACCTGGGAACTGCATCCAAAACTGGCAAGCTAGAGTATGGTAGAGGGTGGTGGAATTTCCTGTGTAGCGGTGAAATGCGTAGATATAGGAAGGAACACCAGTGGCGAAGGCGACCACCTGGACTGATACTGACACTGAGGTGCGAAAGCGTGGGGAGCAAACAGGATTAGATACCCTGGTAGTCCACGCCGTAAACGATGTCAACTAGCCGTTGGGAGCCTTGAGCTCTTAGTGGCGCAGCTAACGCATTAAGTTGACCGCCTGGGGAGTACGGCCGCAAGGTTAAAACTCAAATGAATTGACGGGGGCCCGCACAAGCGGTGGAGCATGTGGTTTAATTCGAAGCAACGCGAAGAACCTTACCAGGCCTTGACATCCAATGAACTTTCCAGAGATGGATTGGTGCCTTCGGGAGCATTGAGACAGGTGCTGCATGGCTGTCGTCAGCTCGTGTCGTGAGATGTTGGGTTAAGTCCCGTAACGAGCGCAACCCTTGTCCTTAGTTACCAGCACGTTATGGTGGGCACTCTAAGGAGACTGCCGGTGACAAACCGGAGGAAGGTGGGGATGACGTCAAGTCATCATGGCCCTTACGGCCTGGGCTACACACGTGCTACAATGGTCGGTACAGAGGGTTGCCAAGCCGCGAGGTGGAGCTAATCCCACAAAACCGATCGTAGTCCGGATCGCAGTCTGCAACTCGACTGCGTGAAGTCGGAATCGCTAGTAATCGCGAATCAGAATGTCGCGGTGAATACGTTCCCGGGCCTTGTACACACCGCCCGTCACACCATGGGAGTGGGTTGCACCAGAAGTAGCTAGTCTAACCTTCGGGAGGACGGTTACCACGGTGTGATTCATGACTGGGGTGAAGTCGTAACAAGGTAGCCGTAGGGGAACCTGCGGCTGGATCACCTCCTTAATCGACGACATCAGCTGCTCCATAAGTTCCCACACGAATTGCTTGATTCATTGAAGAAGACAAAAGCTAAGTAAAAGCTTAGAAATGAATATTCCGGCGTGAATATTGATTTCTAGTCTTTGATTAGATCGTTCTTTAAAAATTTGGGTATGTGATAGAAAGATAGACTGAACGTTACTTTCACTGGTAACGGATCAGGCTAAGGTAAAATTTGTGAGTGACTCTTAAGAGTTTTGCGAATTTTCGGCGAATGTCGTCTTCACAGTATAACCAGATTGCTTGGGGTTATATGGTCAAGTGAAGAAGCGCATACGGTGGATGCCTTGGCAGTCAGAGGCGATGAAAGACGTGGTAGCCTGCGAAAAGCTTCGGGGAGTCGGCAAACAGACTTTGATCCGGAGATGTCTGAATGGGGGAACCCAGCCATCATAAGATGGTTATCTTGTACTGAATACATAGGTGCAAGAGGCGAACCAGGGGAACTGAAACATCTAAGTACCCTGAGGAAAAGAAATCAACCGAGATTCCCTTAGTAGTGGCGAGCGAACGGGGACTAGCCCTTAAGTGGCTTTGAGATTAGCGGAACGCTCTGGAAAGTGCGGCCATAGTGGGTGATAGCCCTGTACGCGAAAGTCTCTTAGTCATGAAATCGAGTAGGACGGAGCACGAGAAACTTTGTCTGAATATGGGGGGACCATCCTCCAAGGCTAAATACTACTGACTGACCGATAGTGAACTAGTACCGTGAGGGAAAGGCGAAAAGAACCCCGGAGAGGGGAGTGAAATAGATCCTGAAACCGTATGCGTACAAGCAGTGGGAGCAGACTTTGTTCTGTGACTGCGTACCTTTTGTATAATGGGTCAGCGACTTATTTTCAGTGGCGAGCTTAACCGAATAGGGGAGGCGTAGCGAAAGCGAGTCTTAATAGGGCGTCTAGTCGCTGGGAATAGACCCGAAACCGGGCGATCTATCCATGGGCAGGTTGAAGGTTAGGTAACACTGACTGGAGGACCGAACCGACTACCGTTGAAAAGTTAGCGGATGACCTGTGGATCGGAGTGAAAGGCTAATCAAGCTCGGAGATAGCTGGTTCTCCTCGAAAGCTATTTAGGTAGCGCCTCATGTATCACTGTAGGGGGTAGAGCACTGTTTCGGCTAGGGGGTCATCCCGACTTACCAAACCGATGCAAACTCCGAATACCTACAAGTGCCGAGCATGGGAGACACACGGCGGGTGCTAACGTCCGTCGTGAAAAGGGAAACAACCCAGACCGTCAGCTAAGGTCCCAAAGTTATGGTTAAGTGGGAAACGATGTGGGAAGGCTTAGACAGCTAGGAGGTTGGCTTAGAAGCAGCCACCCTTTAAAGAAAGCGTAATAGCTCACTAGTCGAGTCGGCCTGCGCGGAAGATGTAACGGGGCTCAAACCATACACCGAAGCTACGGGTATCACGCAAGTGATGCGGTAGAGGAGCGTTCTGTAAGCCTGTGAAGGTGAGTTGAGAAGCTTGCTGGAGGTATCAGAAGTGCGAATGCTGACATGAGTAACGACAATGGGTGTGAAAAACACCCACGCCGAAAGACCAAGGTTTCCTGCGCAACGTTAATCGACGCAGGGTTAGTCGGTCCCTAAGGCGAGGCTGAAAAGCGTAGTCGATGGAAAACAGGTTAATATTCCTGTACTTCTGGTTATTGCGATGGAGGGACGGAGAAGGCTAGGCCAGCTTGGCGTTGGTTGTCCAAGTTTAAGGTGGTAGGCTGAGATCTTAGGTAAATCCGGGATCTTAAGGCCGAGAGCTGATGACGAGTTACCTTTCAGGTGACGAAGTGGTTGATGCCATGCTTCCAAGAAAAGCTTCTAAGCTTCAGATAACCAGGAACCGTACCCCAAACCGACACAGGTGGTTGGGTAGAGAATACCAAGGCGCTTGAGAGAACTCGGGTGAAGGAACTAGGCAAAATGGCACCGTAACTTCGGGAGAAGGTGCGCCGGTGAGGGTGAAGGACTTGCTCCGTAAGCTCATGCCGGTCGAAGATACCAGGCCGCTGCGACTGTTTATTAAAAACACAGCACTCTGCAAACACGAAAGTGGACGTATAGGGTGTGACGCCTGCCCGGTGCCGGAAGGTTAATTGATGGGGTTAGCTAACGCGAAGCTCTTGATCGAAGCCCCGGTAAACGGCGGCCGTAACTATAACGGTCCTAAGGTAGCGAAATTCCTTGTCGGGTAAGTTCCGACCTGCACGAATGGCGTAACGATGGCGGCGCTGTCTCCACCCGAGACTCAGTGAAATTGAAATCGCTGTGAAGATGCAGTGTATCCGCGGCTAGACGGAAAGACCCCGTGAACCTTTACTATAGCTTTGCACTGGACTTTGAATTTGCTTGTGTAGGATAGGTGGGAGGCTTTGAAGCGTGGACGCCAGTTCGCGTGGAGCCATCCTTGAAATACCACCCTGGCAACTTTGAGGTTCTAACTCAGGTCCGTTATCCGGATCGAGGACAGTGTATGGTGGGTAGTTTGACTGGGGCGGTCTCCTCCTAAAGAGTAACGGAGGAGTACGAAGGTGCGCTCAGACCGGTCGGAAATCGGTCGTAGAGTATAAAGGCAAAAGCGCGCTTGACTGCGAGACAGACACGTCGAGCAGGTACGAAAGTAGGTCTTAGTGATCCGGTGGTTCTGTATGGAAGGGCCATCGCTCAACGGATAAAAGGTACTCCGGGGATAACAGGCTGATACCGCCCAAGAGTTCATATCGACGGCGGTGTTTGGCACCTCGATGTCGGCTCATCACATCCTGGGGCTGAAGCCGGTCCCAAGGGTATGGCTGTTCGCCATTTAAAGTGGTACGCGAGCTGGGTTTAGAACGTCGTGAGACAGTTCGGTCCCTATCTGCCGTGGACGTTTGAGATTTGAGAGGGGCTGCTCCTAGTACGAGAGGACCGGAGTGGACGAACCTCTGGTGTTCCGGTTGTCACGCCAGTGGCATTGCCGGGTAGCTATGTTCGGGAAAGATAACCGCTGAAAGCATCTAAGCGGGAAACTTGCCTCAAGATGAGATCTCACTGGAACCTTGAGTTCCCTGAAGGGCCGTCGAAGACTACGACGTTGATAGGTTGGGTGTGTAAGCGCTGTGAGGCGTTGAGCTAACCAATACTAATTGCCCGTGAGGCTTGACCATATAACACCCAAGCAATCTGAATGCTCGAAAGAGACCAGATTGCGGTGTGTGAAGACGCAATGAACCGAAAGTTCGCGCAGCTTACAAACACCTGTATCACATACCCGATTTGCTGAAGCGAGGCCAGTTGGTCACGAGTCAGTACCCGAATTTCTTGACGACCATAGAGCGTTGGAACCACCTGATCCCATCCCGAACTCAGAAGTGAAACGATGCATCGCCGATGGTAGTGTGGGGTTTCCCCATGTGAGAGTAGGTCATCGTCAAGATTAAATTCCGAAACCCCAATTGCGAAAGCAGTTGGGGTTTTGTTTTGCCCGCAGGAAAGTGCTTGGCTCGCCAAGATCAGACGATACAGGTGTTCCAACCGTCGCCAGGACTGCCATTGGAGAAAATCCTTCTGAAGTGACCAATCGGTTTTTGGTATGGTGCAGCTCGTTTTTTAACGGATTGATGTCATGCCCATGGATCGGCGCTCAAATTATGTCAAAGAGTTGCTGTAGAAATGCCTGAACCCATCCCGATCAAAGATCATGAAAAAGAGAAGCGCTTGGTCAACAAACGGTTGATCGCCTGCGCTTTGTTTGTCTTTGCTATCAGCTGCGCGCTGGTGGTGCGCTTGTACATCCTGCAGGTGGTTGAATACGACTACCACTCGACCATCTCTGAAAACAACCGCGTGCACGTCTTGCCGATTCCGCCGACGAGAGGCCTGATCTACGATCGCAATGGCGTGCTGCTCGCTGATAACCGTCCTAGTTACAACCTGATCATCACCCGCGAACGCGCCACTGATGTTAATCAGGAGCTGGACGAGGTGATCAATCTGCTGCATTTGCCCGCTGAAAATCGTACGGTTTTCGATAAGGCCATGAAGCAGTCCCGTCACCCGTTCACCCCGGTGACGCTGTTCTATGGACTGACGGAGGAGCAAATCGCCGTGTTGGCGGTTAACGAGTTCCGTTTGCCGGGCCTCGATGTCGAGCCGCAGTTCGTTCGGCATTACCCGCTGGGTCCGCACTTTGCGCATTCAATCGGTTACGTTGGCCGGATTAACGAAAAAGAATCCAAAACCCTCGACTCGGTGGAATACCGCGGCACGCAATCCATCGGTAAAACCGGCATTGAACGCTTCTACGAAGCGCAGCTGCACGGTCACGTTGGCTACGAGGAAGTTGAGACCAACGCCCAAGGCCGAGTGTTGCGAGTGCTCAAGCACACCGATCCGGTCCCTGGCAAAAACATCGTTCTAAGTCTTGACGTCAAACTGCAGGAAGCTGCTGAAGCCGCACTGGGCGACCGCCGTGGTTCGGTGGTGGCTCTCGATCCATCCACTGGTGAAGTGCTGGCCATGGTCAGCAATCCGAGCTTCGACCCGAACCTGTTCGTCACTGGTATCAGCTCCAAGGAATACTCGGCGCTACGCGATTCCATCGATCGGCCGCTGTTCAACCGTGTGCTACGCGGCCTGTATGCACCGGGTTCGACCATCAAACCCGAAGTGGCGATTGCCGGCCTTGATGCCGGTGTTGTGACCCCGCAGACACGAGTCTTCGACCCGGGCTATTACCAGCTCCCGGATTTCGATCACAAGTACCGTAACTGGAACCACAGCGGCGATGGCTGGGTGGACATGGACGCGGCGATCATGCGTTCCAATGACACCTACTTCTACGATCTGGCGCACAAGCTCGGCATCGATCGCCTGCACGACTACATGGCAATGTTCGGCCTCGGCGAAAAAGTCTCGCTGGACATGTTCGAAGAGTCGCCCGGTTTAATGCCATCTCAGGCCTGGAAACGCGCCACGCGCCGTCAAGCCTGGTTCCCTGGGGAAACAGTAATCCTGGGCATCGGCCAAGGCTACATGCAGGTCACGCCGCTACAACTGGCTCAGGCCACCGCACTGATCGCCAACAAGGGCGTTTGGAATCGACCGCACTTGGCGAAGACCGTCGATGGCGTTGCGCCGGTCGACGAGCATCCTATGCCGAATATCCTGCTGAAGAACCCGCGTGACTGGGATCAGGTCAACCACGGCATGCAGATGGTGATGCACGATGCCCGGGGTATCGCGCGCGCCGCAGCGGCCGGTGCGCAGTACCGCATCGCCGGCAAGAGTGGTACGGCGCAGGTGGTGGCGATCAAGCAGGGTGAGCGTTACAACCGTGAGAAAACTCTCGAACGGCATCGCGACAACGCCTTGTTTGTCGGCTTCGCTCCGGCAGAGCATCCGAAGATCGCCATCTCGGTGATGATCGAAAACGGTGAGGCCGGTGGTCGGGTTGCCGGTCCCGTGGTGCGGCAGATCATGGACGCCTGGCTACTGGACCAGGACGGCCACCTCAAGCCGCAATACGCGGCGCCGGCCAAGCCGCCGGGTGACCCGCACGTGTAGCCGGAATGCGCTTCACCGCTCCGGCTCACGTTGGCTACGCCGTGAAGCTGTCGAGACAGAGGTTTGGGTAACAGACTATTTGCAGCTGTAACCCTCGGGCATCGTGACGCTGTAGTTACGTTGCACGCGATCCTGGAAGTCCAGATTGTGCAGGCCCTGTTCGACCAGAAAGGCCTCGACCTTAGCGGCCTGACAGTCCTCGTTATAAGACGACGCCCGCAGCAGATACACCGTGCGTTTGCTCGCCTCATCCCGGGCGGTGGCAATAAAGGTACTTAAGGTGGTATAGCCGATTCGCTCCGAAGTACCTACCGGACCATAGGTCGTATTGGGCTTACTGGTGCAGGTCAGTCGGTCATCTTTCTTCTTGGTATTTTTGCAAACGGTCGTAGTACTGGTTGGCACTTGCCCATAGTCGGTAGCGGTATAACGGTAAGACACTTGCCGGCTGCCGATATCGAGGCTGATGGTCATTTTGATCGGTGCGTGATTTCTGGGCAGGCTGGCGTCGGTATAGACCTCTTGGAAACCCCTGTCTTTCAATGCGTTGACCATGTCGCGGAGATAGTAGCGGGCACTCAGTGCGTTTTCATCAGCGCCATTCGTCGAGGTCACCAGTACGGTTGCCTTTCGGTCGAACTGATAGTCCGGATCAGGAATTGCATTGAGTGCTACGTCAAATTGTGTGGCGCAGCCGCTGAGTGACGCTGTCAGCAATAACAGCGTGCATAATAAAAAACGGGACATGACAAAGCCGCCTTGAAACTAAGGATTGAATAAGCGTTAACGATTGGGACCTGCGACAAATAACTCGCCGTCCGGAGAATATCTCAGTCTTTCTGGTATTCCAGCAGATCGCCCGGCTGGCAATCGAGCGCAGCGCAGAGCTTGTCCAGAGTTGCCATCTTCACGCCTTTGACTTTGCCGTTTTTGAGCAATGACAGATTGGCCTCGGTTATTCCGAGCAAGGCGGCTAACTCTTTCGAGCGAATTTTTTGCGTGGCCATGACGACGTCAAGGCGGACGATAATGGTCATTATGTTGTTCTATATGTATTGGCTTTGCTCATCGCTGAGTACTTTTGCGTCACGCATGATAATTGAAAAGATACAGAGTAATACGCCTTTGATTATCTCGTAGGCAGAAGCGGAAGACAGGCCGATCGAGAACTGGAAAATCCGATCCCCCGGCGGCAGATCTATCGACAACGCCAGCCCTTGCAAGGTCTCTATTAGCGGGTAGGTTGCCGGAGAAACGATGCAGAGTACGCCCACTCGCCAGAGCACCCTGATGTTGCGGTCGGTCCATGTTTCGCCGCGCGACAAGCGCAGAAAAAACAACCCGGTCAGCCATAACGCGTAAGCCGACAGGACAACGGGCAGGAAATCCAGAAAGACGATCAGCGCAGTGACCGTTGATGACAGCCAAGTGTCAGGATCAAGCAATGCACCTTCGACAAACGGGTCAAGCAATTGCGGCGAGCCTTCTGCAAAGGCATAAAGCAGGCTTGCCAGCATTTCATCCTTCTTGAAGAACCAGATCGTCACGTTGCCACCGACCTCCGTAACCCCCAGAACCCAGACAAGAATCGCAGCCAGCAGCCCGATCCAGTGCATGCGCTGCGGCGCCAATCCGTTGATGTGAGTACTCATGAAAATTCCTGGTTGTTACAATTTGGTAGCGAATTTTCGATGAAAAATTATCTTATTACAATAATTAATTTTGATTTTGTTGCTGCTCCACCTGCTTCTGTTCCGGCTCCGCGCAATCGCTTGTAATGGTGCGGAAATCGATTCACTGGCCAGCGAGCCGAAGCTGCGCCAAGTGTGGAATCAACAACCCTGGCGGCAAGACCGAAGCCACTACACAATCAGGTCCCTGGCACTGGGCAACTCATGTCACCTTCCTGACACTTCAAATACTGCTTCAGCGCCTCAATCCGTGCCTTGGTCACAGCGGTCAGGCAATTGCTGTAGATCAGCGGATAAACACTCCCGCCCTCGACCCCGGATGCCGAAAACTTGCACTCGGTATCGCGAAACCCGATCCACGCTCGCTGCGCACCCACCAGCAGCTTCTTGCGGTCAGGGTTGTCCTTCAAACGGCCGATGATCTGCTGATACACCACGTTCAACTCCTTGTCAGTCGACTTGAATTCCTGCCCGGCACACTGGTTCATGGTGGCCTGGTCGCTGGCATTGGCGCAGTCGACGGCAGCGTGGGCGAGGGGGCTGAACAGAAAGGGTGTCAGGGCCAGAAGCAGGCGTGGCGACATTGGGTAATCTCACTGAGTCGGATGGAAAGTGCAGTGCAGTCTAGCGGCTATGGAGCGTCTAATCAGGGACGCGTAGCCGGGAGGCGTCGAGCAGGCGATCTGCGGTGGCTGCAATCTCCTCGCCGTCATGGAGCATTTCCAGCCAGTGGGCGGGAATCGACCGAATGCCGTAGTAGGCCCCGGCCAATTGGCCGACGATCGCGGCAGTAGTGTCGGCATCATCGCCCAGGTTGGCGGCTTGCAGAATCGCCGCAGCGAAACCGTCAGTGTGATGAAAACACCATAGCGCCGCTTCCAGCGACTCGACGCTGTAGCCGCTGCCACGGATTTCGCTCGCCGACTTTGCGAGGTAATCACCTCGGGCGATGGCTGCGACTTTTGGCTGAACGAAGGTTGTGTCTGGCAATTTGCGCAATTCTGACTTGGAGGCGCCTAGCAGTGCTTTGCTGAGCACTTCGGCAAATAATTGACAGCATTCGATGGCTTCAGGTGCAGCATGGGTGGTTCGCGAACTGTCACTGGCGAACTGGCGAATCTGCCGGGCATCAGGGAAATAAAACAGCACCACCGGCACCAGGCGCATCAGCGACCCGTTGCCGGCGGTAAACGGGTCGGTAGATCCCGCGAACGGCTGACCGGTTTGCTGATACCGCGACAGCGCCTGGCTGACCGTCATGCCGATATCGAAACAATCACCGGTTGAACTGAGATACCCCCATTGCCACCAATTCAGATAGCGTCCCATCTGGTCCGCGGCATCGAATGTGTTTTTCCTCAGCAGGCTCTCCGCCAGGCACAGCGCCATCGAGGTGTCATCCGTCCATTGCCCGGGTTTCAAGTGAAAGGGGCCGCCACCGACCATGTCCGTCAGCGGCTGGAATGAGCCTCTTGGCCTGAACTCCACCGTGGTGCCGACGGCATCGCCGCAAGCGAGGCCGAGCAGGGCGCCGCGATAACGTTCGGAGAGAGAGGGCTGCATGCTTCGTCCTTGTCTGTGTCTATCTCGCAGGAAACGGTAACAGGTTCATCGCAGGGGGGCGCTCGTTTCAATGAACGGAAATGCCGCTGAATGTTTCCTTTGGATTGGACGGGTGCAGCCCTTTGATACAACTTCAGGTTGGACATGTGGTCATACAAGCCTACTGTTCAAAACAGGAGGTGACTTATGAAACCGGTACCCAATAGTTTCGAACGAAAAATCGCGCTCAAGGCGCCACGTTCATATGTCTGGCGTGCATTGGTCGATGCCGAGGCGTTTGGCCAGTGGTTTGGTGTGGCACTGGAGGGCAGGCGGTTCATTGCCGGGGAATGGACGCAAGGGCAGGTCACCTATCCCGGTTATGAGCATGTGCTGTGGAACGTACTGGTGGAGCGGGTGGAGCCGCAGCAGCTGTTTTCGTTTCGCTGGCATCCGTACGCGGTCAATCCGAACATCGACTATTCCCAGGAGCCGACAACGCTGGTCAAGTTCGAGCTGCAGGATTACGAGAGCGGCACATTGCTCAAGGTGTCCGAGTCCGGTTTTGCGCATATCCCCGATGTGCGGCAGAAGGAGGCGTACTACATGGACAGTCGTGGCTGGGAGGAGCAATTGAGTCGACTTGAACAGTTTCTCGCCGAAAGTGCGAAGACGCGCGAGCGTGATGGTGACTGATAGCGCAGTATTTGAACCCTGGCTGCAACGCTGGGCGCTGGTACCGGATGGTGAGCCGATCATCACCCCGGGTAGCCGTTTGTTACCGGTGAATTACGGTGATGCGCCGGCCATGCTCAAGATCGCACTGGATACCGACGAACAGTACGGCAATCGGCTGATGGTCTGGTGGGACGGTGACGGCGCCGCGCAGGTGCTGGCCCATCATGAGAACGGTCTGCTGCTGGAACGGGCGATGGGGCGGCGTTCGCTGATGCACATGGCGCTTCATGGTGAAGACGACGACGCCACCCGGATCATGTGCACGGCGCTGGCGCGCTTGCATGCGCCGCGTCCGACGCCATCACCGCCGCTGGTGGAGCTGGCACCGTGGTTCGCGTCGCTGCGAGTGGCCGCCGCCAAACATGGCGGCGCTTATGCCTTGAGCCTGCAAACGGCTGAAGCGTTGCTCGCAGACCCGCAGGATGTGGTGGTGTTGCACGGAGACATGCACCACGACAATGTCCTTGATTTCGGTAAGCGCGGCTGGCTGGCGATCGATCCCAAGCGGGTACGCGGTGAGCGTGGTTTTGACTACGCGAACCTGATCTGCAACCCGGATTTGCCGACGGCTGGTGATGCCGAGCGTTTCCGGCGGCAGGTCGACGTCATTGTCGAGGCCGCCATGCTGGATCGCCAACGGTTGCTGCAGTGGGTGCAGGCGTTCGCCGGGTTATCTGCCGCCTGGTTTATGGAGGATGACCAGCAGGAGCAGGCCATCGGACAGCTGAGCGTCGCGTACATCGCGGCCTGCATGCTCGGTGCCTGACGAGCGTAGGGGTTTTCGGAAGGGCTTTTATAGCGAATGTCTTACACGCGGCGGTAGCTTTTGCGACTATTGCCGATTGGATCCACGGCGTAATCTATATCCATCAACTGAGACACAGGGAGTGTTTCAGGATCACGGATGATCGACCATTAGCAAGGATCGCTGCCGACAGGGAGTCGATAATGGTCTTGGGAAAAACCCGCTTCGGCGGGTTTTTTTTCGCCTGTAGAAAAGTACATCACCCTGTAGGAGCTGCCGCAGGCTGCGATCTTTTTGATCTTGCTTTTGAAAGCCAAAATCAAAAGATCGCAGCCTGCGGCAGCTCCTACAGGGAAACGTGTTTTCAGGAAGCAATCAGTTGGCGCAGGACGTAATGCAGAATCCCGCCCGACTTGAAGTACTCCACCTCATTCAACGTATCGATGCGGCACAGCACGTCGAGCTTCTCCTGGCGGCCGTCATCGCGAGTGATGACCAGGGTCAGGTTCATGCGCGGCGTCAGCTCGACGCCAGTCAGCCCCTGGATATCAAGGGTTTCCTTGCCTGTGAGGTTCAGGCTCTTGCGGTTCTGATCGAGCTTGAACTGCAGCGGCAACACGCCCATGCCCACCAGGTTGGAACGGTGGATGCGCTCGAAGCTTTCAGCGATCACCGCTTTGACACCCAACAGGTTGGTGCCCTTGGCCGCCCAATCGCGGCTGGAGCCGGTACCGTATTCCTGACCGGCGATTACCACCAGCGGCGTGCCCGAGGCCTGATAACGCATGGCGGCATCGTAAATCGGCATTTTCTCGCCGCTCGGGATGTAGATCGTGTTGCCACCTTCTTCGCCGCCGAGCATCTCGTTACGAATGCGGATGTTGGCGAACGTGCCGCGCATCATCACCTCATGGTTGCCACGTCGTGAGCCGTAGGAGTTGAAGTCCCGCGGTTCCACGCCTTTCTCGCGCAGATAGCGCCCGGCCGGGCTGTCAGTCTTGATGTTGCCGGCCGGGGAGATGTGGTCAGTGGTCACCGAATCACCGAGCAGCGCCAAAACCCGCGCACCCTTCACGTCAGTGATCACCGGCAATGGGCCGGAAATGTCGTCGAAGAACGGCGGATGCTGGATGTAGGTCGAATCGTCCTGCCACACATAGGTGGCGGCTTGCGGCACCTGGATCGCTTGCCACTGTTCATCGCCGGCAAACACCTCGGCGTATTCCTTGTGGAACATCGCGGTGTTGACCTGATTCACCGCATCGGCGATTTCCTGGCTGCTCGGCCAGATATCGCGCAGGTACACCGGATTGCCTTGCTGGTCGTTACCCAGAGGCTCGCTGCTGATGTCAGTGCGCACACTGCCAGCCAGAGCATAAGCGACCACCAGCGGTGGCGAGGCCAGCCAGTTGGTCTTGACCAGGGGATGTACCCGGCCTTCGAAGTTACGGTTGCCGGACAGCACCGACGCCACGGTGAGGTCAGCTTTCTGAATGGCCTTCTCGATCGGCTCCGGCAATGGCCCGGAGTTGCCGATGCAAGTGGTGCAGCCATAACCGACCAGCGAAAAACCGAGCTGATCAAGGTATTGCGTCAGCCCGGCTGCCTTGTAGTAGTCGGTGACCACTTTCGAGCCGGGGGCCAGCGAACTCTTGACCCACGGCTTGCGCGTCAGGCCTTTCTCCACGGCTTTTTTCGCCAGCAGACCAGCCGCCATCATCACGCTCGGGTTGGAGGTGTTGGTGCAGGAGGTGATGGCGGCGATCACCACCGCGCCGTTTTTCAGACGATAGGTGTGGCCTTCATATTCGTATTCGGTTTCGCCGACCAGATCGGCGTTGCCCACGGCCACCCCACCGCCGCCCTCGCTTTCCAGGCGGCCTTCTTCCTTGCTGGTGGGCTTGAATTGCAGGTCCATGAAATCACTGAAAGCCTGCGCGACATTCGGCAACGAGACCCGGTCCTGCGGGCGCTTTGGCCCGGCTAGGCTGGCTTCGACGCTGCCCATGTCCAGCGCCAGGCTGTCGGTGAACACCGGTTCCTGACCAGGCAGGCGCCACAGGCCCTGAGCCTTGGTGTAGGCCTCGACCAGTTTCACCACTTCAGCCGGGCGGCCGGACAGGCGCAGGTATTCGAGGGTTACGTCATCGACCGGGAAGAAGCCGCAGGTCGCGCCATATTCCGGGGCCATGTTAGCGATGGTCGCGCGGTCGGCCAGGGGCAGGTCGGCGAGGCCGTCACCGTAGAATTCGACGAATTTGCCAACCACACCTTTCTTGCGCAGCATCTGCGTGACGGTCAGCACCAGGTCGGTGGCGGTGATGCCTTCCTTGAGTTTGCCAGTGAGTTTGAAGCCGATCACTTCCGGGATCAGCATCGACACCGGTTGGCCGAGCATCGCCGCTTCCGCCTCGATTCCGCCGACGCCCCAGCCGAGTACGCCGAGGCCATTGATCATGGTGGTGTGGGAGTCGGTGCCGACGAGTGTGTCGGGGAACGCGTAGGTGCGGCCGTCCTCATCCTTGGTCCATACCGTGCGCCCGAGGTATTCGAGGTTGACCTGGTGGCAGATCCCGGTGCCCGGTGGCACCACGCTGAAGTTGTCGAAGGCGCTCTGGCCCCAGCGCAGAAACGCATAACGCTCGCCGTTGCGCTGCATCTCGATGTCGACGTTCTGTTCGAAGGCGCTCGGGGTGGCGAATTTGTCGACCATCACTGAGTGGTCGATCACCAGATCCACCGGCGACAGCGGGTTGATTCGCTGCGGATCGCCTCCGGCCTTGGCCATCGCCGCACGCATCGCAGCGAGGTCGACCACGGCGGGCACGCCGGTAAAGTCTTGCATCAATACCCGGGCAGGGCGGTACTGGATTTCCCGATCTGAGCGGCGCTCCTTGAGCCAGGCGGCGATGGCCTTGAGGTCGGCGCCGGTGACAGTTTTTTCATCTTCCCAGCGCAGCAGATTTTCCAGCAGGACTTTCAGCGACATGGGCAACTGGTCGATGTTGCCCAGGCTTTTCGCGGCATCCGGCAGGCTGAAATAGTGGTAGGTTTTTTGGTCGATCTGCAGTGTTTTAAGGGTCTTCAGACTATCGAGGGACGGCATTACGATCACTCCTTTGAGTCCGCACGGCTACGGACTGAGGGGACGGGCAGAGCTATCAACGTAGCCCTGTTTTCAGTAGCTGGCTAATAACTGGACTCTATCGATAAGTCCAAGGTTCCGAACTCGGCTATCATGCGCCGGTTTTCGTGACAGGCTTTGCTTCACCGCAAGGCTTGAGCAGCGTGCAGGGGCCGAATATCCGCCCTCTGCCCAGGAGTAAGAATGAACACCCTATTCATGCATTGCCGGCCAGGCTTCGAAGGCGAAGTCTGTTCGGAGATTTCCGACCTCGCCGCCCAGTTGAATGTGGCCGGTTACGCCAAGGCCAAACCGGCCACCGCGTACGCGGAGTTTGTCTGCAGCGAAGCAGACGGCGCCGAGCGCCTGATGCGCGGCCAGCGTTTCGCCGAGCTGATTTTTCCGCGCCAGTGGGCGCGCGGTGTATTCATCAATCTGCCGGAAACCGATCGCATCAGCGTGATCCTCGAGCAGATGGCGGAATTCCCGGTCTGCGGCAGCCTGTGGCTGGAAGTGGTCGATACCAACGATGGCAAAGAGCTGTCTAACTTCTGCAAGAAGTTCGAAGGCCCGCTGCGCAAGGCGCTGACCGGTGCCGGCAAACTGGTGGACGACGCCAGCAAACCGCGCCTGCTGCTGACCTTCAAAAGTGGCCGCGAAGTGTTCCTCGGCATGGCCGACGCCGGCAACTCGGCGATGTGGCCGATGGGCATTCCGCGCCTGAAGTTTCCGCGCGAAGCGCCCAGCCGTTCGACCTTGAAACTGGAGGAGGCCTGGCACCATTTCATCCCGCGTGATCAGTGGGATGAGCGCCTGCACAGCGACATGACCGGTGTCGACCTCGGTGCGGCACCCGGCGGTTGGACCTGGCAACTGGTCAACCGCGGCATGCTGGTGACCGCCATCGACAACGGCCCGATGGCCGAGAGCCTGATGGACACCGGACTGGTGCAGCACTTGATGGCCGACGGCTTCACCTTCAAGCCCAAGCAACCGGTGGACTGGATGGTCTGCGACATCGTCGAGAAGCCGGCGCGTAACGCGGCGATGCTGGAAGAATGGATCGGCGACGGTCATTGCCGCGAAGCGGTGGTCAACCTCAAGCTGCCGATGAAACAGCGCTATGCGGAAGTGAAGCGCTTGCTCGAGCGCATCGCCGATGGCTTCAAGGCGCGCGGGATCAAGGTCGATATTGGCTGCAAGCAGCTGTATCACGACCGCGAGGAAGTGACCTGTCATTTGCGTCGGCATGACATCAAGAAAGCCAAATCCCGCTGAGTCACCATTAAACCCTGTGGGAATGTCTCTGTGGTGAGGGGATTTATCCCCGAGGGGGATGCAGCGCATCCCCACTCTTTGGGGCCGCTTCGCAACCCATCGGGGATAAATACCCTCGCTACAGATGACTGAGCACCCGGCAATGCGCGACAATGCCGGCCAGTTTCAGGAGTGAATCATGAGTGAAATGATCGATACCCCGGTCGACGGCACCCTCGACGCCACCGGTCTCAATTGCCCGGAGCCGGTAATGATGCTGCATCAGCACATTCGTGATCTGGTGCCGGGCGGCCTGCTCAAGGTGATCGCCACCGATCCCTCGACCCGTCGCGACATTCCCAAGTTCTGTGTGTTTCTCGACCACGAACTGGTGGGGCAGCACGAAGAGGCCGGTACTTATCTGTACTGGATCCGCAAGAAGTCCAATTGAATCAGGACAAAAAAAGACCTGCATGTGCAGGTCTTTTTTTATGGCTGATCAGCCCACCGAACGACTGATCCGAATACGCTTGCGTGCACTGCGCGTCAGGCGAATCGACAACATCAGCGCCGCGCAGCTCAGGCCGACAATCAGCCCTTGCCACAGACCGCTTGGGCCACGCGGTTCGCCGAGCCAGTCGGTCAGACCGAGGGCGTAACCCACTGGCAGGCCAATGCCCCAGTAGGCGAACAGGGTCAGAATCATCGTTACCCGGGTGTCCTGATAACCGCGCAGAGCGCCGGCAGCCGTCACCTGGATCGCGTCGGAGAACTGGAACAGCGCCGAGTACACAATCAGCATTGCCGCAATCTGGATCACCATCGGATCGGCGGTGTAGATCGACGCGATCGGCTCGCGCAGCAACAGCATCATGCTCGCCGACAGGCAGGCATACGCCAGTGCGGTGCCCATGCCGACGCCGGCGGCAAAGCGTGCTTCCCGCGGCTCTTCACGGCCCAGCGCCTGGCCGACACGCACCGTGACGGCCATGCCCAGCGAATACGGAATCATGAACACCAGCGAGCTGACGTTCAGCGCGATCTGGTGCCCGGCCACCACGGTGGCGCCAAGGCTGCCGATCAGCAGGGCGATCACGGCGAAGATGCTCGACTCGGCAAACACGGCGATGCCAATCGGCAGGCCGATCGCCAGCAGACGTTTGATCACCGCCCATTGTGGCCAGTCGAAGCGGCTGAAGATCTCACTCGAACGATACGCCGGCGCCCAGCGCTCCCATCCGGCCAGACCCAGCGCCATGACCCACATCACGATGGCCGTGGCCCAGCCACAGCCCACGCCACCCATGGCCGGCACGCCGAAGTGGCCATAAATGAAGATGTAGTTCAGTGGAATGTTCAGCGCCAGACCGCACAGACCCAGCACCATCGCCGGGCGGGTACGGCCGATGCCGTCACTGGTGCAACGCAGCACGTGATAGAACGCCACCGCCGGCAGACCGCTGGCAATGCCGTGCAGGTATTGCATGCACGGGCCGATCAGTTCGGGATCGACTTTCATCAGGTGCAGCACCGGCTCGGCGGCGACCAGCATGCACGTGGCGATCAGGCCGACCACCAGTGCCAGCCACAGCGCTTGACGGACAATCGGGCCGATTTCGCTGTGGGTGCCGGCGCCAAAACGCTGGGCGACTTTCGGCGTGGTGGCCAGCAGGGTGCCAGTCATCAGCAGAAACACCGGGACCCAGATCGAGTTGCCCAGTGCTACCGCTGCCAGGTCACGCGGCCCGACACGGCCGGCCATCACCGCATCGACGAAGCCCATGGCGGTGGTCGCCAGTTGCGCGATGATGATCGGCAGCGCGAGGGCGAGCAGATTCCTGAATTCCAGGCGAATTCGCGCGGGGCGGGTGAGTGAGGCAGCGAGCGGTTGATCAGTAACAGAATTCACAGGCAAAGCGTCCACAGGGATTGATGCGCAAGGCGCCGCATTCTACGCCGCTGACGCTTTGGTCAGGAAAAATCCTCTGTTGCGGATTTGTAATCTGTAGGAGCTGCCGCAGGCTGCGATCTTTTGATCTCGATCTCGATCTTGAAAAACAAAATCAAAAGATCGCAGCCTGCGGCAGCTCCTACAGTTAAACTGCCGATCCGCCCAAGGAGCCCGCCATGCTGATTGTTGCCGACGAAAATATCCCCCTGCTCGATGCGTTTTTTGCCGGTTTCGGCGAGATCCGCCGGGTACCGGGCCGTGCCATCGACCGCGCGACGGTCGAGCAGGCCGATGTGTTGCTGGTGCGTTCGGTGACCAACGTCAATCGTGCTTTGCTCGAAGGCAGCAAAGTGCGTTTCGTCGGCACGTGCACCATCGGTACCGATCACCTCGATCTCGATTATTTCACCGAGGCCGGCATCACCTGGTCCAGTGCACCCGGTTGCAATGCGCGAGGTGTGGTCGATTATGTGCTCGGCAGTCTGATGACCCTGGCGGAAATCGAAGGCGTTGAATTGCCGCAACGTACTTATGGGGTAATCGGTGCCGGTGAAGTCGGCGGTAGGCTGATCAAGGTGCTCAAGGGCCTGGGCTGGAATGTCAAAGTCTGCGACCCGCCGCGTCAGGCAGTCGAGGGCGGTGATTACGTGAGCCTCGAGCAGATCATCGAGCAATGTGACGTGATCAGTCTGCACACGCCGTTGACCCGTACCGGCGCAGGCGCGACCTGGCATCTGTTCGATGAGCCGCGTCTGCAACAGCTCAAACCGGGTACCTGGCTGATCAACGCCGCCCGTGGCCCCGTGGTGGATAACGCTGCGTTGCGCAACGTGCTGCTGGCGCGTGAGGACCTGCAAGCGGTGCTCGACGTGTGGGAAGCCGAGCCTGAAGTCGATGTCGACCTCGCCGAGCTCTGCGTGCTGGCCACGCCGCACATTGCCGGCTACAGCCTTGATGGTAAACAGCGCGGCACGGCGCAGATTTATCAGGCTTATTGCGAATTCATCGGTCAGACGCCGAGCATCCAGCTCAGTGACTTGCTACCGGCACCGTGGCTGTCAGAAGTGACCCTGCACGCCGACAGCGATCCGGCCTGGGCGCTGGCGATGTTGTGCCGCGGGGTGTACGACCCGCGCCGCGATGACGCGGATTTTCGTCGCAGTCTTGTCGGCAATGTCGCGGAACAGCGTGCGGCATTCGATGTGTTGCGCAAGCAGTACCCGGTGCGGCGCGAGATCGAGGGGCTGAAGGTGCGGATCGACGGAGATTCGCAGCAGTTGCAAAAGATTGTGGCGGCGCTGGGGGCGGTGGCTGTCTGAAGTTCCTGTAGGAGCTGCCGGAGGCTGCGATCTTTTGATCTTGCCTTTGAAAAACAAAGTCAAAAGATCGCAGCCTTCGGCAGCTCCTACACAGAACAGAAGAGAACGGCAGGCAGAAAAAACCCGGCCAAACAGGGGCCGGGTCAGGAAGACAGTGGCTATATCACTTTTGTTCGGCAGGCTTGGCCAATCGCTTCTCCAGCTCGCGGCACGCGTCCTGGATCATGTCTTCAGTGATCGGTACTTCACGCCCATCCTTGTCGATAATCGAGCAACCCAGAGATTGGCCGGGCTGGGTGCGGATCACTTGAATCTTGTCATCGCTGCTGTGTTGCAAGGACATGGCCTGTCTCCTCATCAGGTTGTGCACGTAGATTAAAACCGCCACGTGACCAGGCTGTGACAACACCCTTGGGTCTGTCAAAAGCGGCATCTCCACTCCAACAGAAATGACCGCTCGTCTCAACCGGGACATTAGACCAATAGCAACTATGGCCTAGTCTTTGGGGGCATATTTAACCTGACTCATTGTGATTTACAGAGTTCCGCCCCATAGAAGGTTTAGGCTAGCCCTTTCATCAACACGGATGTGTACCTGAATGATCTCGAAGCTTTCTTCCCGGCACCGTCGAGCGCTGAGTCTGACCAGCCGGTTTCTGGCGCCTTATCGTTGGCAAGTCTGCGCTGCGCTGTTGGCGTTGATCGTCACTGCGGCCGTTACTTTGTCGATGGGGCAGGGGATCAAATTGCTGGTCGATCGGGGTTTCATGACGCAGTCGCCGCACCAACTGAACCAGAGCATCGGTATCTTCATGCTGATGGTGTTGGGCCTGGCGATTGGCACCTTTGCGCGGTTTTACTGGGTGTCGTGGATCGGCGAGCGAGTTGTCGCGGATATCCGGCGCGAGGTGTTCAACCATCTGGTCTACCTGCATCCCGGCTTTTACGAGAATAACCGCAGTTCGGAGATTCAATCACGGCTGACCGCCGACACGACGTTGCTGCAATCGGTGATCGGCTCGTCGCTCTCCATGTTTCTACGCAACCTGTTGATGGTGATCGGCGGAGTAGTGCTGCTGTTCGTGACCAATCCGAAACTCACCAGCATCGTGGTAATCGCCTTGCCCTTCGTGGTCGCGCCGATTCTGATTTTCGGGCGGCGCGTGCGCAATCTGTCGCGGTTGAGTCAGGATCGGGTCGCCGACATCGGCAGCTACGTTTCCGAGACGCTCGGGCAGATCAAAACCGTTCAGGCCTACAACCATCAGGTGCAGGATGAACGCCGTTTCGCCACGACGGTCGAGGACGCGTTTGATACTGCGCGCAAACGGATCTTTCAGCGCTCCTGGATGATTACCGTGGTGATCGTGCTGGTGCTCGGCGCGGTGGCGGTGATGTTGTGGGTCGGCGGCATGGACGTGATAGCCGGGCGCATTACCGGGGGTGAACTGGCGGCATTCGTTTTCTACAGCCTGATCGTCGGCAGTGCCATCGGTACGTTGAGCGAGGTCATCGGCGAGTTGCAGCGTGCGGCGGGTGCCGCCGAGCGCATTGCGGAGTTGCTCAGTTCGCAGAACATCATCCAGCCACCGACCCTCGGGCTGGTGACGTTGCCTGAACGGATCAAGGGCGAGTTGCAATTGCAGAATGTGCACTTTTCCTACCCGTCGCGTCCGGACAGCTATGCCATCAGCGGCTTGAGCCTGACCATCAGGGCTGGTGAAACCCTGGCCCTTGTCGGGCCTTCCGGTGCCGGTAAATCCACGGTGTATGACTTGTTGCTGCGCTTCTACGACCCGCTTGAAGGCCGGATCCTGATTGACGGGGTGCCGCTGACGAGCCTCGATCCGCTGGATCTGCGGCGCAATTTCGCCCTGGTCTCGCAATCGCCAGCGCTGTTTTTCGGCAGCGTCGAAGAGAATATTCGTTACGGCAATGCCAACGCGACACTGGAGCAGGTCAAGGAAGCGGCAAGAATTGCCCACGCCCATGACTTCATCGAGAAGATGCCCAACGGTTATCAGACTCATCTGGGGGACGCTGGCCTCGGCCTTTCCGGCGGCCAGCGTCAACGTCTGGCGATTGCCCGCGCGTTGCTGGTGGATGCGCCGATTCTGCTGCTGGACGAAGCCACCAGCGCTCTCGATGCCCAGAGCGAACATCTGATCCAGGAAGCGCTGCCAAGCCTGATGCACAACCGCACCACGCTGGTGATTGCGCATCGCCTGGCCACGGTGAAGAACGCCGACCGGATCGCCGTGATGGATCAGGGCCGATTGGTCGCAATCGGTACGCATCAGGAGCTGATCGTGAGCAATCCACTGTATGCGCGGCTGGCGGCGTTGCAGTTCAACGACGGGCATGCGATGGCGGTGTAGAACTGCCGAAGCCTTTCCTGGCAGCAAAAAAATGCCCGCATCGATGGATGCGGGCATTTTTCATTTCAGGTATTCAGCACCTGTCATTGATCGTCGAAATACCGCTCATGCCAATCTACCAGCGGCTGCGGCGAATTGAGTTTTTGCCCGTAGATCACCGAGTACGACAGCACGTTCTGCACGTACTGGCGGGTTTCGTCGAACGGGATGCTTTCCACCCACACATCGAAGCTCAGGTGATCGGCGCCGCGCAGCCACTGGCGCACGCGGCCGGGGCCGGCGTTGTAGGCGGCGGAGGCCAGGACGCGGTTGCCGTTGAACTGGCTGTGCACCTGGCTCAGGTAAGCGGCGCCGAGCTGGATGTTCTTGTCCGGATCGAGCACTTGCTGCGGCGAGGCCAGCGGGATGCTGAACTTGCGCGCGGTTTCCTTGGCGGTGCCGGGCATCAATTGCATCAGGCCGCTGGCGCCGACGCCGGAGCGGGCGTCATCCATGAACGCGCTTTCCTGGCGGGTGATGGCGAACACCCAGCTCGAATGCAGGCCGCGCGTCTTGGCTTCACGCACCAAGGTGTCGCGGTGGGCCATCGGGAAGCGGATATCCAGGTCGTCCCAGTATTGCGCCTGACTGATGGTGCGAATGGCCGGGAAGTACCATTTCAGGTCGTAAGCCAGTCTGGCCTGGGCGACCATTTCGTCACGATTGAAATGGCGGCTGACGTGATACCACTCGCGGCGCCCGTCGACGATCTGCCCGCGCGCATGGAATTCCAGAGCGCGACGCACACCGGGGGTGTTACGCACTTTGTTGATGGTGGCCTGGCTGAGTACCAGCGGCTTGTTCATCAGCGAGTAAGGCAGTTGCGAGCGGTCGGCGGCGAGGAAGCCGTAGAAGTCGCGTTCTTTCGCCAGGTTCTTGTACAGGGTCTGCGCTTCCGGGTTCTGCGGTTGCGCCAGTTCCAGGCTGCGGGCCTGCCAGTAACGCCAGCGGTTGGTGGTCGCCAGATCCTGCGGCAGCCGACGGGTCAACTGATACGCATCGTCCCAGCGTGCCAGACGCAACAGCAGGCGCAGGCGCCATTCGGACACGGTGTTGTCACGCAGCTCCGGATCGTATTTGGTCATCACGTCCAGCGCGCGGCTGTCGAAACGCCGAGCCAGTGTCAGGCCGATTTCCCGGGCAATCGCGACTTTTTCGTCACGGGAAAAATGCATGCTGCTGGCGTATCCGTCGAGCAGGGCCATGGCCTTGTCCGGGTCCTGACGGGCGAGGCGGCGCAGGCCGAGGCTGACCACGTCGGACATCGGCTCGTCAGCGGGAGTGAAGCGCGACGGCTGATTGAGCAGTTCGGGTTTCTGCGCCACATCCACCAGCAGCCGACCGCGTGGGGCGAGGGTGGTGAGGCCGTTGACCAAGCTGTTGGCCAGTGGATAGTTGCGCGCCTGTGCGGCAAGTTTGGTGCGCTCCCAGCGTTTCTGCTCGGTCAACTGGCCATCGGCCGCCCAGATCCCGAACAACCCGTCACAGGCGGCCGGTTGCGATTTGCCGGTCAGCCACAGTTTGTCGGCGTTGGCATAGCCCTCGGCCTTGTGGCCGCTGCTGATCTGGTACTGCGCATTGAGGCAGTCCAGTTCGGTGAAGTTGAGTTTCGGGTCGTAATATTTGGTGAAGGTGGCCCAGTCGCCACGGTCGGCGAGCCAGCGCAACCAGCGCAGCTTCATCCAGTTGGCCTGGGGCAGGTCGCCGTGCTCGGCGAGGAATTTCTCGATTTCCTCGTTACTGGCGGTTTTCAGACGCGCGGTCAGTTCGTCGTAAGCCAGGTACGGTTCCAGCGGGTAATCGGCCAAGGCCTGGCTGTAACGAAAGTACGGGCCGGTATCGCCCTTGGCCAGTGCGCGCTTGGCTTCATCGTAATACTGGCGCTGGGTCGACAGGTCCACCGCCTGGGCGGATTGAGCGGCAGCGGCGGTAAGTAGCAAACAGGACAAGACACTGAAAAGGCGACTGCGCATGAGACATCCGGGCAGAGAAATCATGACAAGTACCGGCCGCGGCCAGCACTGAATTGTCTGTAGCTTAGCCTTTTGCCAGCAACGGGCGAAAGCTTTGCGGGTCTTGCAGCACAAGTTCGCAACAAATGTTGTGCAGAGTGCTTCAGCAGACAAATTGCCGGCCTGTTGAGGTCCTGATTCAGGTAGAATGCGCGCCCGGTTTTTGGAGAAGCTCATGACCCTGCTCAAATTCAGCGATGTGTCCCTTGCATTCGGCGCGATGCCGTTGTTGGACAAGGTGTCCTGGCAGATCGCCCGTGGTGAGCGGGTGTGCATCATCGGCCGCAACGGCACTGGCAAATCCAGCATGATGAAACTGGTCAAGGGCGACCAGAAACCCGATGACGGCTCGGTGTGGCGTGCCCCCGGTCTGAAAATCGGTGAATTGCCGCAAGAATTGCCGGTGGCCGACGGGCGGACGGTATTCGACGTGGTTGCCGAGGGGCTGGACGGTGTTGGCGCCTTGCTCGCCGAATACCATCACTTGAGCCAGAACATCGTCACCGACGCCGATCTGGACAAGCTGATGCACGTTCAGCACGACCTCGAAGCCCGTGACGGCTGGCGTTTGCAGACGCTGGTCGACAGTACCCTGAGTCGCCTGCAACTGCCGGCCGACAAGACTCTTGCCGAGTTGTCCGGCGGCTGGCGTCGCCGCGTGCTGCTGGCGCAGGCGCTGGTGTCCGAACCGGATCTGCTGCTGCTCGACGAACCAACCAACCACCTGGACATCGGTGCGATTGCCTGGCTCGAAGAAGCCCTGAAGGATTTCCAGGGCGCCGTCCTGTTCATCACGCACGACCGTTCCTTCCTGCAAAACCTCGCCACGCGCATCCTCGAACTGGATCGCGGCGGTCTGATCGACTGGAACGGCGACTACGCCAGCTTCCTCGTGCATAAAGAAGCCGCGCTGGCTGCTGAAGAAACCGCCAACGCGCTGTTCGACAAGCGTCTGGCTCAGGAAGAAGTGTGGATCCGTCAGGGCATCAAGGCCCGTCGCACCCGTAACGAAGGCCGTGTGCGTGCCCTGAAAGCCCTGCGCGTTGAGCGCAGCGAACGTCGTGAACGTACCGGCAAAGCGAATATTCAGCTGGAAACGGCAGAGAAGTCCGGCAAGCAAGTGATGGTCCTGGACAACGTCAGCTTCCATCACCCGGACGGTCCGTACCTGATCAAGGACTTCTCGATGGTCCTGCAGCGTGGCGACCGTATCGGTCTGCTCGGCGCCAACGGTACCGGCAAGACCACTCTGCTCAAGCTGATGCTCAACGGCCTGCAACCGACCAGCGGCAAAGTGGAAGAGGGCACCCGGATCGATGTGGCCTACTTCGATCAGTTGCGTCATCAGCTCGATCTGGAAAAGACCGTGATCGACAACGTCGCCGAAGGTCGCGACTTCATCGAAATCGATGGCCAGAGCCGCCACGTCCTGAGCTACCTCGGCGACTTCCTGTTCAGCCCGCAGCGTGCGCGCACGCCGGTGAAGGCGCTGTCCGGTGGCGAGCGTGCACGTCTGTTGCTGGCCAAACTGTTCAGCAAACCGGCGAACCTGCTGGTACTTGATGAACCGACCAACGACCTCGACGTCGAGACTCTCGAACTGCTCGAAGAAGTGCTGCTGACGTTCAACGGCACGGTGCTGATGGTCAGTCACGACCGGGCATTCCTCGACAACGTGGTCACCAGCACTCTGGTCTTCGAAGGTGAAGGCAAAGTCCGTGAATACGTCGGCGGTTATCAGGACTGGATCCGTCAGGGCGGTTCGCCGCGCCTGTTGGGCGTGACCGAGAGCAAGTCGGGCAAGGCTGACCTGAACTCGGCGGTGGTCACTGCTGAACCGGCCCCGGTTGCCGCGCCTGTCGCTGCGGCCCCGGCTGCGAAGAAGAAACTGAGCTACAAGCTTCAGCGCGAGCTGGAAGCGCTGCCGGGTGACATCGACAACAAAGAGCAGCAGATTGCTGCGGTCGAGGCTGAAATGGCTGAAGCCGGCTTCTACCAGCGTCCGCCGGCCGAAACGGCCAAGGTGATTGCCTCACTTGAGCAGTTGCAGGCTGAGCTGGATGCACTAGTGGAGCGTTGGGCGGAGCTGGATGCCTGATTGTTTCCAGGCATGAAAAAGCCCGGCGTCCAGTGATGGACGCCGGGCTTTTTAGCTTTTCACAAGGGCCTGGGATCAGCGTTTGACCAAGTGCACCGCCAGCACATCACAAGGTGCGCCGTGCAAAACATCGTTGGCGGTTGAACCCAATAGTAGTGCCAGACCATGTCGGCCATGGCTGCCGACCACGATCAGGTCGCATTCCTGATCCTTGGCGAAGTGGTGGATTTCCTGGCGTGGCTGGCCGTAGGTCAGGTGGCAGTTTGAGCCTTCCAGTTCGGTGTATTTGTGCTTCAGGCGCTCCAGGCGTTCCTTGGCTTGATCGAACTGTTGTTGTTGCAGTTGTGACAGATCCATCGGTACGTCACCCCCAAAGGCCATGGCCATCGGTTCGACGATATGCACCAGCGACAGCTTGGCGCCATTGCTCACCGACAGCTCTCGGGCGCGGTGGATCACAGGGTCGCACTCTTCGGTCAGATCTACGGCGACCAGGATATGGTGGTAGGGCATGAGGTGCTCCTCGTGAGGGATCAATATTGTTAAGTATGGCTGGTTTCAAGCGCATTGGTTCCAAAGTGACGCAATGGGCTCATGACAAAACGGGAGTAGAGATATGACGGTCTGGCTGGTGGTGTCAATCCTGCTGGTGGTGTTGAGCCCCCTGGCGTGGTTGCGTCCGTCCCGTGCACAGAGTGGCCGGATAGCCTTGCGCACGGAGGCCCGGCGCATCGGGCTGGCCATGCAGCTGGCGCCCCAGGAGTGGCCGCACTGGCTGAGCCAGGAGCCGCCAAACCCGTGCGCGCAATACCATCGGCCACGGCGCGGCAAGCAGCCGGCTTGCTGGACGTATTGGCAGAAAACCCCGGGCGTGTGGGTCAATCAGTGGCAGGAAGTCTGTGAAGATTCGCTCCTGTTGAATCATCTCGAAAAATTGCCGGGCAACGTTTTCAAGGTCGAAGCTGACAAGCAGATGATCGCGCTCTATTGGGGCGAGAAGGGTGACGCTTCGGTTCTGCTGGAAATTGATGCCACGCTGAAAGCACTGGCATGACTCATGGACGTTTCGCGCTGCAACGGTGCGAAACGTCTGGCAGACGAGCAATAAAAAGCCCGACATGATTCATCGGGCGGGGTGGCCAGGCAGGCCGGAAATTCTTTTTGATGTTGATTCGGCGTGTTCCGGTCAACACACGTGCGCTTGTTTTCCTTCGTGGTCCAGCGAGCGTAGCCTGTTAAACAAGGCTTGCAGCGAATTAGGGCGACATTTCTAACTATTAATCTTATGAATACCCTCACATGCAAGCATGTGTCGGCGGCTGCGTCTTACAGAAATGACCGCAAAGTCGCATTTCAACCCGTATTTAGGGCGATTGACAATTGTCGGAAATTCCGTGAAGGTGGCGTACCCAAATCAAACGGGCGTATGAATTGAGCGTTTGTCTTACAGACTGCTCCTACAGAATCCCGACTATCGCGTTGGCGGGTGTGCCGGGTGGATTGGCGTCAGCATCGACGAAAAAGCGTCCTGCCGAGCCATTTACCTGCGTCCGACGTGTACTGTTCAGCTTCCATATCGTGGAGATCAGTTGATGATTTACGAAGGTAAAGCCATCACGGTTAAAGCTCTTGAAAGTGGCATCGTCGAATTGAAATTCGACCTCAAGGGTGAGTCCGTCAACAAGTTCAACCGTCTTACCCTGAACGAACTGCGTCAGGCCGTGGACACCATCAAGGCAGATGCTTCGATCAAGGGCGTGATCGTCAGCAGTGGCAAGGACGTGTTCATCGTCGGTGCCGACATCACCGAATTTGTCGACAACTTCAAGCTGCCGGATGCCGAGCTGGTTGCTGGCAATCTCGAAGCCAACAAGATCTTCAGCGATTTCGAAGACCTCAACGTTCCGACCGTAGCCGCAATCAACGGCATCGCCCTGGGTGGCGGTCTGGAAATGTGCCTGGCGGCGGATTACCGCGTCATGTCGACCAAGGCCAAGATCGGTCTGCCGGAAGTCAAACTGGGCATCTACCCGGGCTTCGGCGGTACCGTGCGTCTGCCGCGCCTGATCGGCGTCGATAACGCCATCGAGTGGATTGCCGCCGGCAAGGAAAACCGTCCTGAAGACGCGCTGAAAGTCAGCGCCGTCGATGCCGTGGTTGCTCCAGAGAAGCTGCAGGAAGCTGCCCTTGAACTGATCAAGCGCGCGATCTCCGGCGAGTTCGATTACAAGGCCAAGCGTCAGCCAAAACTTGAAAAACTCAAGTTGAACGCCATTGAACAAATGATGGCTTTCGAAACCGCCAAAGGTTTCGTGGCAGGGCAAGCTGGCCCGAATTACCCGGCGCCGGTTGAAGCGATCAAGACCATCCAGAAAGCCGCGAACTTCGGTCGTGACAAGGCGCTGGAAGTCGAAGCTGCAGGTTTCGTCAAGCTGGCCAAGACCTCTGCCGCGCAGAGTCTGATTGGCCTGTTCCTGAACGATCAGGAACTGAAGAAAAAGGCCAAGGCCTACGACGAAATCGCCAAGGACGTAAAACAGGCTGCGGTACTGGGTGCTGGCATCATGGGCGGCGGTATCGCCTATCAGTCGGCCTCCAAAGGCACGCCGATCCTGATGAAAGACATCAACGAGCACGGTATCGAGCAGGGTCTGGCCGAAGCCGCCAAGCTGCTGGTGGGCCGCGTTGACAAAGGCCGCATGACCGCTGCGAAAATGGCTGAAGTGCTCAACGGCATTCGTCCGACCCTGTCCTACGGCGACTTCGGTCACGTCGACCTGGTTGTTGAAGCCGTGGTCGAGAACCCGAAGGTCAAGCAAGCCGTGCTGGCTGAAGTCGAAGACAAGGTCAAAGAGGACACCATCCTCGCGTCCAACACCTCGACCATTTCCATCAGCCTGCTGGCCAAGGCCCTCAAGCGTCCGGAAAACTTCGTCGGCATGCACTTCTTCAACCCGGTGCACATGATGCCGCTGGTGGAAGTGATCCGTGGCGAGAAGTCCAGCGAGCTGGCGATTGCCACCACCGTTGCCTACGCCAAGAAAATGGGCAAGAACCCGATCGTCGTCAACGACTGCCCGGGCTTCCTGGTCAACCGCGTCCTGTTCCCGTATTTCGGCGGTTTCGCCAAGCTGGTCAGCGCCGGTGTGGATTTCGTGCGCATCGACAAGATCATGGAAAAATTTGGTTGGCCGATGGGCCCGGCGTACCTGATGGACGTGGTCGGCATCGACACCGGTCACCACGGTCGTGACGTGATGGCTGAAGGCTTCCCGGATCGCATGAAGGATGACCGTCGCTCGGCAGTCGACGTGCTTTACGAAGCCAAACGTCTGGGCCAGAAGAATGGCAAGGGCTTCTACGCCTACGAGACCGACAAGAAGGGCAAGCAGAAGAAGGTGGCCGATCCGTCGGTGTTGGAAGTGCTCAAGCCGATCGTTTACGAGCAGCGCGAAGTCACTGACGAAGACATCATCAACTGGATGATGATTCCGCTGTGCCTGGAAACCGTGCGTTGCCTGGAAGACGGCATCGTTGAAACTGCCGCCGAAGCCGACATGGGTCTGGTTTACGGTATCGGTTTCCCTCCATTCCGTGGCGGTGCACTGCGCTACATCGATTCGATCGGTGTTGCCGAGTTCGTTGCCCTGGCTGACCAGTACGCTGATTTGGGCGCGCTGTACCACCCGACCGCGAAGCTGCGCGAAATGGCCAAGAACGGCCAGAGCTTCTTCGGTTAAGCGCCCCCAACTAGAGTGAGAGTGAACTTATGAGCTTGAATCCTAGAGACGTCGTGATTGTCGACTTCGGTCGTACTCCGATGGGCCGCTCCAAGGGCGGCATGCACCGCAACACCCGTGCCGAAGACATGTCGGCGCACCTGATCAGCAAACTGCTGGAACGCAACGCCAAGGTCGATCCTGCTGAAGTCGAGGACGTGATCTGGGGCTGTGTGAACCAGACCCTGGAGCAGGGCTGGAACATCGCGCGCATGGCGTCGCTGATGACCCAGATCCCGCACACCTCGGCCGGCCAGACCGTCAGCCGTCTGTGCGGCTCGTCGATGAGCGCCCTGCACACCGCTGCGCAAGCGATCATGACCGGTAACGGTGACGTATTCGTGGTTGGCGGCGTCGAGCATATGGGTCACGTGAGCATGATGCACGGTGTCGATCCGAACCCGCACATGTCGCTGTACGCGGCGAAAGCCTCGGGCATGATGGGTCTGACCGCGGAAATGCTCGGCAAGATGCACGGCATCACCCGTGAGCAGCAGGACGCCTTTGGCGTGCGCTCCCACCAGCTCGCCCATAAGGCGACGGTGGAAGGCAAGTTCAAAGACGAAATCATCCCGATGCAGGGCTACGACGAAAACGGCTTCCTGAAGCTGTTTGACTACGACGAAACCATTCGTCCGGAAACCACTCTGGAAAGTCTGGCGGCCCTCAAGCCTGCCTTCAATCCGAAGGGTGGCACCGTGACTGCCGGTACTTCGTCGCAGATCACCGATGGTGCTTCGTGCATGATCGTGATGTCGGCGCAGCGTGCACAGGACCTGGGGATCCAGCCGATGGCCGTGATCCGTTCGATGGCGGTGGCGGGTGTGGATCCGGCGATCATGGGCTATGGTCCAGTGCCGGCTACACAAAAAGCCCTGAAGCGTGCGGGCCTCGGCATCAACGATATCGACTTCTTCGAGCTCAACGAAGCTTTCGCTGCACAGGCCCTGCCAGTGCTGAAAGATCTGAAAGTGCTCGACAAGATGAACGAGAAGGTTAACCTGCACGGCGGCGCGATCGCCCTGGGTCACCCGTTCGGTTGCTCCGGTGCCCGTATTTCCGGCACTTTGCTGAACGTGATGAAGCAGAATAGCGGCACCTTTGGGGTGGCCACTATGTGCATTGGTCTCGGCCAAGGCATCTCCACCGTCTTCGAACGCGTTTAAGCGTCTCGTCGATGGAAGCCGGGGCCAAGTGCCCCGGTTTTTGTTTTTGTGGATTTATTTTTGTATTTATTTTGAAAAAATTTGAGTGAGGGCCGAAGCATGCCGATACAACCTGGGCTCTACCAACATTACAAAGGTCCGCAGTACCGCGTATTCAGTGTGGCGCGGCATTCCGAGACCGAGGAAGAAGTGGTCTTTTACCAAGCCCTGTATGGCGATTACGGCTTCTGGGTACGCCCTTTGAGCATGTTCGTCGAGTCGGTCGAGGTTGACGGCGAGCAGGTGCCACGCTTTGCTTTGGTGCAAGCCGAACCGAGCCTTTTTTCCAAGCCATGAGGCGAGTGCGCACAGAACCCTGTGCTTGACCTCACCTTGTAGCCACTATATATAGCGGTGCCGCGTCAGGCGCCAACCGCCTTTCACTTCTAGAATTCAGGAATTTTCTGATCCATGGGCAAATCGCTGGTCATTGTGGAATCCCCGGCTAAGGCCAAGACCATCAACAAGTATCTGGGCAACCAATACGTGGTGAAGTCGAGTATCGGCCATATCCGAGACCTGCCCACCAGCGGTTCGGCTAGCGCCAGCAAAGAGCCGGCCGCCAAGCGCGGCAAGGCCGCCGCGGGCGAAGGGCCGGTGCTCACGCCGAAAGAGAAGGCGCGCAAGCAACTGGTTTCGCGCATGGGTGTCGACCCGGAACATGGCTGGAAAGCCCAGTACGAGATCCTTCCGGGTAAAGAGAAGGTCATCGAAGAGCTGCGCCGGCTCGCCAAGGATGCTGACACCATCTATCTCGCAACCGACTTGGATCGCGAGGGGGAAGCCATTGCCTGGCACCTGCGCGAAGCCATCGGTGGTGACGACAGCCGCTACAAGCGCGTGGTCTTCAACGAAATCACCAAGAAAGCGATTCAGGAAGCGTTCTCCGAGCCGGGCGAACTGGACATCGATCGTGTGAACGCCCAGCAGGCGCGTCGTTTCCTCGACCGCGTTGTGGGTTACATGGTCTCGCCACTGCTGTGGGCCAAGATCGCCCGTGGCCTGTCGGCCGGTCGCGTGCAATCGGTTGCCGTGAAGCTGGTGGTTGAGCGTGAGCGTGAAATCCGTGCGTTCAACCCGGAAGAGTACTGGGAAGTGCACGCCGATCTTGGCACCGCCAAGGGCTCGACTGTACGTTTCGAAGTGGCGCGCGAGAAGGGCGAGGCCTTCAAGCCGCTGAACGAAGCCCAGGCCACGGCCGCGCTGGAGAAACTCAAGTCCTCCAGCTACAGCATCGTCAAGCGCGAAGACAAGCCGACCAGCAGCAAGCCGTCGGCGCCGTTCATCACGTCCACCCTGCAGCAAGCCGCGAGCAATCGTCTGGGCTTCGGCGTGAAGAAAACCATGATGATGGCCCAGCGTCTGTACGAAGCCGGCTACATCACTTATATGCGTACCGACTCGACCAATCTTTCGGCCGATGCCGTGGCGATGGCGCGCACCTACATCGAAGATGAGTTCGGCAAGAAGTACCTGCCGGAAGCGCCGAATGTCTACAGCAGCAAAGAAGGCGCACAAGAGGCTCACGAAGCGATTCGTCCTTCCGACGCCAACACCACGCCAAGCAAGCTTGCAGGCATGGAGCGTGACGCTGAGCGCCTTTACGAGCTGATCTGGCGCCAGTTCCTTGCTTGCCAGATGCTGCCGGCGCAGTACCTGTCGACCACTGTCAGCGTCGCTGCTGGTGACTTTGAGCTGCGCGCCAAGGGCCGCATCCTCAAGTTCGACGGTTACACCCGCGTCCTGCCGCAGATCGCCAAGCCTGGCGATGACGACGTTCTGCCCGACATGGCCCAGGGCGATGTGATGAAGCTGATCAAGCTTGATCCGTCGCAGCACTTCACCAAGCCGCCAGCGCGTTACTCCGAAGCGAGCCTCGTGAAAGAAATGGAAAAACGCGGTATCGGTCGTCCCTCGACCTATGCAGCCATCATTTCGACCATTCAGGATCGCGGCTACGTGACCCTGCACAATCGTCGTTTCTACTCGGAAAAGATGGGCGACATCGTCACCGAGCGTTTGTCGGAGAGTTTCTCGAACCTCATGGACTATGGCTTCACTGCCGGCATGGAAGAGAACCTCGATGACGTGGCTCAGGGCGAGCGTGACTGGAAAAACGTGCTGGACGAGTTCTACGGCGACTTCAAGAAGAAGCTTGAAGTGGCGGAGAATCCGGACAATGGCATGCGTGCCAACCAGCCCGTGATGACCGACATTCCGTGCACCACATGCGGTCGTCCGATGCAGATCCGTACCGCATCGACCGGTGTGTTCCTTGGCTGCTCGGGTTACAGCCTGCCGCCGAAGGAGCGCTGCAAGGCCACCGTCAACCTGGTGCCAGGCGACGAGATTGCCGCGGACGACGAGGGCGAGTCGGAGTCGTTGGTTCTGCGTGGCAAGCATCGCTGCCCGATCTGCAGTACGGCGATGGACGCCTACCTGCTTGATGAGAAGCGCAAACTGCACATCTGCGGTAACAACCCGGATTGCGCGGGCTACGAAATCGAAGAGGGCAACTATCGCATCAAGGGCTATGAGGGTCCGAGCCTGGAGTGCGACAAGTGCGGCAGCGAGATGCAGCTCAAGACCGGTCGTTTCGGCAAGTTCTTCGGTTGCACCAACCCAACTTGCAAGAACACCCGCAAACTGCTGAAGAGCGGTGATGCGGCGCCGCCGAAGATGGATCCGGTGAAGATGCCTGAGCTGAAATGCGAAAAGGTCAACGACACCTACATCCTGCGCGACGGTGCTTCGGGTCTGTTCCTGGCAGCCAGTCAGTTCCCGAAAAACCGCGAGACCCGTGCTCCACTGGTGATCGAGATTCTGCCGCACAAGGACGAGATCGATCCGAAGTACCACTTCCTGTGCGAAGCGCCGCAGAAGGATCCTGATGGTCTGCCAGCGGTCATCCGCTACAGCCGAAAGACCAAGGAGCAATACGTGCAGACCGAAGTAGACGGCAAGCCTACCGGCTGGAAGGCGTACTACGATGGTGGTAAATGGACTGTTGAAGACAAGCGCACGAAAGCCAAGGCTGAGTAAGCGTTAGCCTGATACAAAAAAGGCCGCATGATAACCCTCGGGTTTTCATGCGGCCTTTTTGTTTTGTGCTTGCGGTCGGATCCGTTGATCCATGACACTGTAGGGTCTGTGTGACGCAATTATTTCGCTGTGGAGACTGCCGGCATGGCGCACGAACTCTATACCCGCACCAATCAGAAAATCTATTTCGCCGGCCTGTCGCTGGAAGCTCTGGCTCGTGCCGAAGAGGGGCGAGCGATGAATTCGCTGGCGCTGATCCAGGCTGGGCGTGAATCGGCGTTATTTCACCTCTACGGCGCGCTTTTGGGACTGTGCCATGAGATCGCCGGTTTCTATCGTCTGCCTCAGGCTAATGCGTCGCGAGCAGAAGTGTTGTTGACTCGTGACGTCCTGGAATCGATTGCCATCCCTGAGCTGGCCGAGATGGTGGAACTGGCCGGTAACCCTGAAACCTGGCTGGCGAAACTGCTGGCGGCGCATTCGGCGTTGTTCCAGCCGCCACGGGTGCCACAGAAGCCCAAGGGCGATGTGACGCAGCCATTGATTCAGGCCATTAATCTCGATGAGGAAGAGGCGCCGCAGGAGTTGAGTCGCGAAGAGCTGGAGAGCTGGCGGCAGAATCTCAAAGGTCTGGCGATCCGCTTTCGCGAAGGTCTGAACGAATGCTGATGGGCATTGGTACGGTGGCAATCTGAAACATGCTGCTGGTCAAGATCCCGAGCGAAGCCCGAATGATGTCTATATAATCCCTGCCTTTCGTGGAGAACAGACCTATATGCCAACGTCCTTTCTAGAAATTGTCGAGTTACCAGACGGCCGAATCGAACTGCGCAGGGCTGAGGACGAGGGTTCTCTGGTGACGCTGGATTTCTCCGAGGATGCCAAAGCGTTCCTGCAAGGCCAGCACGTGGAAATCGCCAAGGCGATGTTAAGCGTCGGCGTACAGATGGCCGGTCGTATGGTCGAAGGCGAGTTTGATAAGGAAGAGGGGCCGCGGGTTCTTCACTGAGCCCCGCCTGTCGGCGATTGCCGCTATCGCATCAGATCGGCTTCTCTGTCCCTGGAGAAGCCATGCGCTTCACACAGCGCGCGTTACCAGTGAATCAACCCAGTCGAATGTTCAGGCTCTGAGCGTCGCCCGTGCGGGCAGCGCCGATCAGCTGTTGCCGGGAACTTGTGTTCAGTGGGTTGAGCCATGTCACCACTGTGTGGCTACGGCCCAGACGCAGCGCTTCACACGCCAGTTGCTGAGCGCTTTGCGCGCCACGTGGTTGCAGCAGCAGAATGCGTTCACGGTTCAGGCCGGCCTCTCGCAGCCAGGTTTGGGTCAGGCTGGCGGGTGGGGCGATCAGCGTCAGCCAGCGCGCGTCCTGATCCTCGCTCAGTTCACGAAGGATCGGGGCAAGCAGGTTCAGGCAGTTCCCGGCCGCACCGCGCAGTGACAGCTCACTGAATACTTCCGGTTCGGCAATCCATGGGCGCTCGACGACATCTTTCAGGATCGGCGCCATCGGTTGTGCCAGAAACGCTTCGAATAAAGGCAGTTGTGTTTGCTGAGGTGTGTGTGGGAACTGCATAAAGCCTCCTTTAGCGGCGGATGACGCCGACACTCAAGCCTTCGATCACCAGTTCCTGATCTTTCAGGTCGACTTCGATAGGGGCGAACTCAGGGTTTTCGGCAATCAGCCAGACTTTGCTGCCTTCGCGCTTGAAGCGCTTGACCGTCACTTCATCGCCGATCCGTGCAACCACGACCTGGCCATTGCGTGCTTCGCGAGTAGTGTGAACCGCCAGCAGGTCACCGTCGAAAATGCCGATGTCCTTCATGCTCATGCCGTGTACGCGCAACAGGTAGTCGGCTCGGGGATGGAAGAAGGCCGGGTTGATGTTGCAGGACTCTTCGATGTGCTGCTGGGCGAGGATCGGAGCACCGGCGGCGACCCGGCCAATGATTGGCAGGGTGGAGTCATCGGTCTTGGCTTCGAAGCCAGGGATGCGGATGCCCCGAGAAGCACCAGGCGTCATCTCGATGGCGCCTTTGCGGGCCAGGGCCTTGAGGTGCTCTTCAGCCGCGTTTGGCGACTTGAAACCCAGCTCCTGAGCGATTTCCGCGCGGGTTGGCGGGTAGCCGTTGTCTTCGAGGCAGCGTTTGATAAAGGCCAGAATCTCGGCTTGGCGTGGCGTCAGCTTTAGCATATTGATCGCTCTGTCTTTTTATACAGTGACTGGGATTATATACAGTGAAGCAGTCTTGGCAATGCCCGTTTTTTTGCGGCCCGCCGGACGGTCGGCTGCCGTGCTTATTAAAGGAGCGGACGAGTGTGGTTAAATAGCTGACCGACCATTCCCAAAACGAACTGGCAGGCTTGACAAGGCACAGGCTGAAACGTATGTTTCAAACAAGTGTTTGTCAGGCGGAGTAGCCATGGCCCAGTCGGAAACCGTTGAACGCATTCTTGATGCTGCCGAGCAGTTGTTCGCGGAGAAAGGTTTCGCCGAAACCTCATTGCGTTTGATCACCAGCAAGGCCGGGGTAAACCTGGCGGCGGTGAACTATCATTTCGGCTCCAAGAAAGCCCTGATCCAGGCGGTTTTTTCGCGCTTCCTCGGGCCGTTCTGCGTCAGTCTTGATAAAGAGTTGGAACGGCGTCAGGCCAAGCCGGAAAACAAACCGACACTTGAAGAGTTGCTGGAGATCCTCGTTGAACAGGCGCTGGTGGTCCAGCCACGCAGCGGTAACGACCTGTCGATTTTCATGCGTTTGCTCGGGTTGGCGTTCAGCCAGAGCCAGGGTCACCTGCGTCGTTATCTGGAAGACATGTACGGCAAGGTGTTCCGCCGCTACATGCTGCTGGTCAACGAAGCGGCTCCGCGCATTCCGCCAATCGAACTGTTCTGGCGCGTGCACTTCATGCTCGGCGCTGCGGCGTTCAGCATGTCGGGCATCAAGGCCCTGCGCGCGATTGCCGAGACCGATTTCGGCGTCAACACGTCGATCGAACAGGTGATGCGCCTGATGGTGCCGTTCCTCGCCGCTGGCATGCGTGCCGAAACCGGTGTCACCGATCCGGCGATGGCAACAGCGCAATTGCGTCCGCGCAGCAAGTCGACTCCGGTAGCCGCCAAGGTTTAACCGCACACGGGTGGGCGCGGCAGTTTACATCCGCTAAGCTAGCCGCCCATGCCGACTCTCGTTCTGAACCCGAAATCCCAAGAAATTGCCGACCTGCCGAGCATTGCTCACGGTAGCGATTTCCTGCGGGTCGGGTTTTTCGTTTTCAAGGAATTTCTATGACTGCTGGCCTGCAAGGCTCGTTGATGGTGGACGTCGCCGGTACCTGGCTGACGGCCGAAGATCGCCAATTGTTGCGTCAGCCCGAAGTGGGTGGCCTGATCATTTTTGCCCGTAACATCGAGCATCCACGGCAGGTGCGTGAGCTGAGCGCCGCGATCCGCGCCATTCGCCCGGATCTGCTGCTGGCGGTGGACCAGGAGGGCGGTCGCGTCCAGCGCCTGCGTCAGGGCTTCGTGCGCCTGCCGGCGATGCGCGCCATTGCTGACAACCCGAATGCCGAGTACCTCGCTGAGCAATGCGGCTGGATCATGGCCACTGAAGTGCTGGCGGTCGGCCTTGATCTGAGTTTCGCCCCGGTACTGGACCTGGATTACCAGCGCAGCGCCGTGGTTGGCACCCGTTCGTTCGAGAGTGATCCCGAGCGCGCCGCATTGCTCGCTGGAGCGTTTATTCGCGGCATGAACAGCGCCGGCATGGCTGCCACTGGCAAACATTTCCCCGGTCACGGCTGGGCTGAAGCCGATTCCCACGTCGCGATCCCGAACGACGAGCGCAGCCTTGACGACATCCGCGCCAATGACCTTGTACCGTTCGCCAGGTTGAGTAAGCAGCTCGCGGCGGTCATGCCCGCCCACGTCATCTATCCGCAAGTCGATTCGCAACCTGCCGGCTTCTCCCGTCGCTGGTTGCAGGAGATCCTGCGCGGCGAGTTGCAGTTCGACGGGGTGATCTTCAGCGACGACCTTTCAATGGCCGGCGCTCACGTGGTTGGCGATGCCGCCAGCCGTATCGAAGCCGCACTGACTGCCGGCTGTGATATGGGGCTGGTGTGCAACGACCGCGCTGCTGCGGAACTTGCGCTCAGTGCCGCGCAACGGATGAAGGTCAAGCCGTCCACGCGCATTGCGCGGATGCGCGGCCAGGCGTTCGCCAGCACCGACTACCGTCAGGACCCGCGCTGGCTCACTGCAATCGGTGCGCTCAAAGACGCTCAACTGATCGATTAAGGATTATTTGCTATGACGGTTTACGCAATCATTGGTGGCACTGGCCTGACTCAACTCGAAGGCTTGACCATTCGCCAATCGCTGGCGGTAGACACGCCTTATGGCGCGCCATCAGCCGACGTGCAGATCGGTGAATACGCTGGCAAGGAAGTGCTGTTCCTCGCCCGTCACGGCCATCCGCATCGCTTTCCGCCACACAAGGTCAACTACCGCGCCAACCTGTGGGCGCTGAAGCAGGCTGGCGCGGAGGCGATCATCGCGGTCAACGCGGTGGGCGGGATTCACCCGGCCATGGGCACCGGCCATTTCTGTGTGCCGCATCAGATCGTCGACTACACCAGCGGTCGCGAACACACGTTTTTCGCCGACGATCTGGAGCACGTCACCCACATCGATTTCAGCTTTCCTTACAGCGAGCCGCTGCGTCAGCAATTGATTGCGGCGGTGGCTGCCGAAGGTTGCGAATACAGCGATCAGGGTGTGTATGCCTGCACTCAGGGCCCGCGTCTGGAAACCGTGGCGGAGATCGTGCGACTGGAGCGCGATGGCTGCGACATCGTTGGCATGACCGGCATGCCGGAAGCCGCGCTGGCCCGTGAACTGGAGCTAGATTACGCCTGCCTGGCGCTGGTGGTGAATCCGGCGGCGGGCAAGACCACCGAAGTGATCATCATGGCCGAGATCGAGCAGGCGCTGCATGACGGGATGGGCAAAGTGAAATCGGCGTTGGCGCGGGTGCTCAAGGGCTGAGTCTGACCGAAACCGATTTGGCCTCATCGCTGGCAAGCCAGCTGCCACAGGTATCGAGTTGAATCACAGTGTTGTGTTCGACTCATAACCTTGTGGGAGCTGGCTTGCCAGCGACAGCTCTCTAATTGGCAGGGAGGGGCTCAACGCTTGTCGAGCTTATCCGGCAACGGCGCAAACAGCGCTTCGATGTCATCGCTCTGTAGTTTCCAGTCTCCGGCCTTGCGCCCATCCAGCACGCCAGCTGCCAGGTCGGACTTTTCCTTCTGCAGGTGCTGAATCTTCTCTTCCACCGTGCCCCGGGCAATCATCTTGTAAACGAACACCGGCTTTTCCTGGCCGATCCGGTACGCGCGGTCAGTCGCCTGATTCTCGGTTGCCGGGTTCCACCACGGGTCGTAATGAATCACCGTGTCCGCTTCGGTCAGGTTCAAACCAACGCCACCGGCCTTCAGGCTGATCAGAAAGATCTGACGCTTACCGCTCTGGAATTCCTTCACCGGCGTGCGCCGATCGCGGGTCTGTCCCGTCAGCAGGGCATAGGCCACGTTGCGTTTTTTCAGTTCGTCTTCGATCAGTGACAGCATCGACGTGAACTGCGAGAACAGCAGAATTCGCCGACCTTCCTCAAACAACTCCTCGAGCATTTCCATCAGGCTGTCGAGCTTGCCGGAACTGCTGCCGCGAGCGGGCAGGGTGGCGTCGTTGACCAGGCGCAAGTCGCAGCAAACCTGACGCAGCTTGAGCAGGGCTTCGAGAATGATGATCTGGCTACGCGCCACACCCTTGCGAGTGATCTCGTCACGAACCTTCTTGTCCATCGCCAGGCGCATGGTTTCGTACACGTCGCGCTGGGCTTCGTTGAGATCGACCCAGTGGATGATCTCGGTCTTGGGTGGCAGCTCGGTAGCCACCTGTTCCTTGGTGCGGCGCAGCAGAAACGGTTTTATCCGCCCATTGAGGTGCTGCAATCTGACTTCGCTGGCGCGTTTTTCGATCGGAACGCGGTAGTCGGCATTGAAACTTTTGACGTCGCCCAGCCAGCCCGGCAGCAGAAAGTGGAACAACGACCACAACTCGCCGAGGTGGTTTTCCAGCGGTGTGCCGCTCAGGCACAGCCGTTGGCGCGCGTTGAGTTCGCGGGCAGCCTGTGCGGCTTTGCTGTTGGGGTTCTTGATGTATTGGGCTTCGTCCAGCACCAGAACGTGCAGCGGCTGTTGCGCCAGGCGCTCGACGTCCTTGGGCATCAGCGCGTAAGTGGTGAGGATCAGGTCGAAATCGGCCAGATGCTCGAAGTGTTTTTTGCGGGCGGCACCGTACAGCGCGACCACTTTCAGTTGCGGCGTGAAGTGCGCAGCTTCGTCGAGCCAGTTCGGGATCAGGCTGGTGGGCATCACCACCATGCACGGCCGATCCAGGCGCCCGGCATTTTTCTCGCTGAGAATATGCGCCAGAGTCTGTAGGGTTTTGCCCAGGCCCATGTCGTCCGCCAGGATCCCGCCAACCTCTAGCTGACGCAGGGACTGCATCCAGCTCAAGCCTTCGAGCTGATAAGGCCGCAACGTCGCGTTCAAGCCCTTCGGCGCTTTGGCGCTGAAGTCGCGAATGTCGCGCAGGCGTTGGGCGAAGCTGCGAATCTGCTCGCCGCCTTCCCACAGCAGGGGAAGGCCTTCCAGCGAATTGAGCCGCGTCGCGTCGGCTTTGCTCAGGCGCAGGGTGGTTTCGCCCGGCTCCTGCAAGTAAAACTCGCCCAGTGTCGCCAGCACCGGTTTCAGTCGGCCAAGGGGCAGGGCCACCTGCAGTGGCCCGTGCTCACTGTTGCGTTGCGGAATATTGACCAGAATCAGTTCGTCATCGCGTCGCCGTGCCAGGCGTTCCGGGTTGAGGATTTCCGTGTGCGAGCGCATCAGGTTGAGCAGGATCGGCAGCAGGCTCAGGCGTTCGCCATTGACGATAATCCCCAGCTCCAGATCGAACCAGTCGCGCTCCGGCGCCTGTTCGACGGTGGCGTACCAGTCGTCGACGGCGGTCAGGTCGAAGCCGAATTCCTCGTCGATCTGCAATTCCCAACCTTGGGTGCGCAGCTTCGGCAATTCGTTGAGGGTGAAGGTCAGCCAGGCGCTGTCGTTGACCATCTCGTACAGCTCGCCGGCGCTTTCCGGCAGCGCCTTGCTCTGGCGGGTGGCGATGCGAAAGCCGAGGATTCTTAACTGTTCGCGGTAGGACTGTTCCACTTCAGGATGGCGTTTTATCCGCAGCGTCTGGGTTTCCTGGCGGATCAGGATGTCGCTGTTTTTCTGTCCGCTGACGTATTCATCCAGATAGCTGAACGACAGCGCCGCGCGATGCTGGATGTAGCGCTGCATCTTGCCGTTGCGTGGCTCGAACGCGCTGAACTCGACGCTGGCCAGCCACAGGCGCGGCAGCGGTTGCACGTTGTCCACCAGCACTTGCGGCGGCGCCTTGGGGCTGCGGTTCTCCAATACGGCCTGGAGTTTTTCCAGCAGTTCGGCGTCTTTTGCGGCGGCCGGGTATTCGAGGGTTTCCTGCACTTGCAGAAGTACCGCAGCGCAGTGCTTGCAGTTGTTGCGCACCGGGCAGGTACAGCTGGCGTCAACCAGCAGCAGGGTGCCTTTGGCTGACTCACGCAGGTGAATGGTCTGACGGTAGACGTTACCGCCAGAGCCTTCGCAACTGGCGGTGATGGTCGCATCGCCAACCTGCGCGATGCGTACCCGATTCTCCAGGGCGTAGCGGCGGCCACGCTCCAGGCTCTGTTCCTTGAATCGGCTGACCCAGGAGGGTGCCAACGGTTTACTCAGGGGCGGGGACATAAGGACTTCGATCAGTCCGGAATCGCTTCAGGAGCTTGCCGAGGGGCGGGCGCCGTCAGGGAAGTGATCTTGATCAGCAGCGCCAGGTGGCCGTTGTCGAGATAGTTGAGCTGGCCGTTTTTAGTGTGGCTGTCCTGCTTCAAGCGTTCGCTGGCAGTGACCATGCCGTTGGCGTCGATCTGGTTGACCCAGAAGTCGGCGTTCACGTCGGTGAAGCGCCCGAGTTTCATTTCCAGGGTGCCTTCGATCGGGAACTGGCCGAACTGTTCCTTGCCGTCGCTGACGGCCACCTTGGTCGGCGCTTCGCCGAGGGTTTGCTGCCAGGCCTTGTGCAGCAGCACGCTGTACTCGCCGGTGGCGCTGAGTTTGTTGGCCACCTCATTCAAGGCAGGTGTGCGCTGGCTGGCATCGTCGAGGCGTTGAGCGCCGGCTGCCCAGTCTTCCGGGGCCGCGCGGCTGACAATCGCCGGTACGGCGTTCTGCCGCACCAGAATCATTTCGACCATGTAGGTGTCATCGGCAAACGCCATCGGTGCTACGAAGCTGAGTAGCAAAGTCAGTGAGCGAAACAGGCGCATGCGGCGTCCTTCAAACAGTTTTCGGGAGGAGGCGCTCGAACAGCGCCTCTACAGTATTAAAGCGCTCTTCCGGGCGTTCCATCGGCACTTGGAACTTGAACATTGTGGCGCCTTCGAATTTGTAGCGTTTTGGCTGAGTCTGGATCAGTTTGATCAAGGTCATCGGGTCGACCGGCGTCTGCGCGGCGAACTCGATGCGGCCACCCTGCGGGCCACCGTCGACTTTCTTGATGCCCAGTTGTTCGGCCTGCAACTTCAGCGCGGTGATGCGCACCAGATTCTTGGTCGGCTCCGGCAGCAGACCGAAGCGGTCGATCATCTCCACTTGCAGATCCTTCAGGCCTTCCTCGTCGGTGGCCGAAGCGATGCGCTTGTACAGGATCAGGCGGGCATGAACATCCGGCAGATAGTCTTCCGGTATCAGCGCCGGCACCCGCAGGTTGACTTCCGGGCCACCGCCGAGCGGTTGATCAAGGTTCGGTTGCTCGCCCTTGCGGATCGACTTCACCGCGCGTTCGAGCATCTCCATGTAGAGCGTGAAGCCCACGGCCTGAATCTGCCCGCTCTGGCCGTCGCCGAGCAATTCGCCGGCGCCACGGATTTCCAGGTCGTTGGTCGCCAGTACGAAACCGGCGCCCAGATCCTGAGTGTTGGCAATCGCTTCCAGACGCTTTTCCGCGTCCGAGGTGATTTGCTGGCGCGGCGGCGTCAGCAGGTAGGCGTAAGCCTGGTGGTGACTGCGACCCACACGTCCGCGCAACTGGTGCAATTGCGCCAGGCCGAACTTGTCGGCGCGCTCGATGATGATGGTGTTGGCGCTCGGCACGTCGATGCCGGTCTCGATGATGGTCGAGGCGATCAGCACGTTGAAGCGCTTGTGATAGAAGTCGCTCATCACCTGTTCGAGTTCGCGTTCGCGCATCTGCCCATGGCCGATGCCGATCCGCGCTTCCGGCACCAGTTCGGCGAGATCGGCAGCGCACTTCTCGATGGTCTTCACGTCGTTGTGCAAGTAGTAAACCTGCCCACCGCGCAGCAGTTCACGCAGCAGGGCCTCTTTGACCGTGCTCTTGTTCTGCTCCATGACGAAGGTGCGCACCGACAGGCGGCGCGCTGGCGGCGTGGCGATGATCGACAGATCGCGCATACCCGACACCGCCATGTTCAGCGTGCGCGGAATCGGCGTGGCGGTCAGTGTCAGAATGTCGACTTCGCTGCGCAGGGCCTTGAGCTGCTCTTTCTGCCGGACACCGAAACGGTGTTCTTCGTCGATGATCACCAGTCCGAGGTTTTTGATCTTCACATCGTCGGACAGCAGCTTGTGCGTACCGATGACGATGTCGATCTTGCCTTCCGCCAGATCGGCAATCGCCGCGTTGACTTCCTTGGCCGATTTGAAGCGACTCATCACTTCTACGGTCACCGGCCAGTCGGCGAAGCGGTCGCGGAAGCTGTTGTAGTGTTGCTGGGCGAGCAGGGTGGTCGGCACCAGAATCGCCACCTGACGCCCGCCGTGCACGGCGATGAACGCTGCGCGCATCGCCACTTCGGTCTTGCCGAAACCGACGTCGCCGCAGACCAGGCGATCCATCGGCTTCGGCGCGAGCATGTCTTCGCGCACGGCTTCGATGGTCGCTTGCTGATCCGGGGTTTCTTCGAACGGGAAACCGGCGCTGAACGTCGCGTAATCGGCTTTCGGGTCGGCAAACGCGTAGCCTTCGCGCGCGGCGCGGCGGGCATAGATGTCGAGCAATTCAGCAGCGACATCGCGCACCTGTTCGGCCGCCTTGCGCTTGGCTTTCTGCCAGGTTTCGGAGCCGAGGCGGTGCAGCGGTGCCAGTGAGTCATCGCTGCCGGTGTAACGGGCGATCAGGTGCAGGTTGGCCACCGGCACGTAGAGCTTGGCGTTCTCGGCGTATTCCAGGGTGAGGAATTCGGCCGCCTGATTGTCGATTTCCAGAATCGTCAGGCCCAGATAACGCCCGACCCCGTGATCGATGTGCACCACTGGCGCGCCTTCGCGCAGCTCGGTGAGGTTCTTGATCACGGCATCGTTGTTGGCGTCGGCACGTTTTTCCCGGCGACGACGCTGCATCACCCGCTGACCGAACAGCGGACTCTCGGCCACCAGCGCCAGCGCCGGGTCATCGAGCATCAAACCCTCGTCGAGCGGGGCAATGGTGATCGCCAGACGGTCCTTGCTCGCAACGAAGTCCGGCCAGCTGTCGACGGTTTTCGGCCGCAGCTTCAGACGCTCCAGCAACTCCAGCAGGACTTCACGACGGCCCGCGGATTCGGCGGTGAACAGCACGCGTCCGGGGAATTCGTCGATGAATGCCGAGAGTGCCGCCAGCGGTTGCGTCGCCTTGGCTTCGATCGCCAGGTTCGGCAGCGCTTGCGCCGGGAAGCGCTCGCGACCGGCACCGGCTTCGACGTCCTGCTGACTGGCCACTACCCGTGGCCAGCTCTTGAGACGGGCGAAGCAGTCCTCCACCGGCAGGAACAGTTCGGCGGGCGGCAATAAAGGACGTGATGGATCGACGCGGCGCTCTTCGTAGCGATTGCGCACGTCGTTCCAGAAGTTTTCCGCTGCTTGCTCGATGCCCGGCAGCGAGAACACTTGCGTGTCCTGCGGCAGGTAATCGAACAGCGTCGAAGTCTCATCGAAGAACAGCGGCAGGTAGTACTCGATACCGGCGGGCGTGATGCCGCTGCTCAGGTCCTGGAAGATCGGGCAGCGCCGGAAGTCGACATCGAAGCGCTCGCGGAACCGCGCCTTGAAGCGGGTGACCGCATCTTTCTGCAGCGGAAACTCTCGCGCCGGCAGCAGTTTGACCGATTCGACCTTGTCGATGGAGCGCTGGTTTTCCGGGTCGAAGGTACGCAGGGTTTCGATTTCGTCGTCGAACAGGTCGATGCGATAGGGCAGTTTGCTGCCCATCGGGAACAGGTCGATCAACGCGCCGCGTACGGTGAACTCGCCGTGCTCGTAAACCGTATCGACGTAGCGATAGCCGCTGGCTTCCAGGCGCGAGCGCATCTGTTCGACATCGAGCTTCTGCCCGACATCCAGCACCAGGCTGCTGCCGAGCAGAAATTTGGTCGGCGCCAGGCGATGCAGGGCGGTGGTGATCGGCACCACCAGCACGCCGTGCGCAAGTTCCGGCAGCCTATAAAGACTGGCGATGCGCTGGGAAATGATGTCCTGGTGCGGCGAGAACAGATCGTACGGCAGGGTTTCCCAGTCGGGGAAATGCAGCACGGGCAAATCCGGGGCGAAGAAACTCAGCTCCTGTTCCAGCCGTTCGGCACTCTGGCTGTCGGCGGTCAGTAGCAGGGTGAAGCGCTTGGCTGCGCTGGCAGCCTCGGCAATCGCGAGGCTGAGGGCGGCACCGGGCAAGTTGCCCCAATGCTGTTTACCTGCCGCGGCAGGGAGAAGCGGTAGACGCAGAACAGGCACGGAAGGTTGAGCTCCAGGCGTTGCGACAAAGTCGGTAATTGTAGCGGCGTCAGGTGCCGGCTGTCAGTTGCAGACTGCGTCTATCTGCGCGGTTTGCGCGAAATGTAGTGGTAACCATAAAAACGAGCACTTTTTTTACGGTTATGTAGTGCCGAAATCGACCGGTGTTACGGAGGGTTACAGACATCGTTTAACAGTCGTCGAAAAATTGACTGCGCTGAAAGCCCCGGTTTTACTGGGCTGGCGCGAGGCGTAATTTTTTTGAACGGAATTTTGTTACCGATTGCGCGACAAGCGCGCATTGCTACAAGAGGTTCTCGGCGGCATAATGTAGCCCCTTTTTTCTGCCCCTACATGTGGAAGGTTCCCGTGACTCAGAAGCCCGACCAGTGTCTTGGTGAATGGATCGACCGTGAAGCACTCGCAGAAGCGATGATTCCGCTTATCGGTCAGCTCTACCGCAATAACAACGTGGTGAGCTCGATCTATGGCCGCAGCCTGATCAACCAGTCTGTCATCGCGATTCTCAAAGCTCACCGCTTTGCTCGCCACCGTTCCTCCGACGATAGCGAACTCTCCGTCCACGAAACATTCCCTCTGCTTAAAGCCATGAGCGAGCTCAAGCTCGGCGCGGCTTCGGTAGACCTGGGCAAGTTGGCGTTCAAATTCCGCAGCGAAGGCAATGGCCGCAGCGCCGAGCAGTTCGTGCGTGAAGAACTGGCTGACGTGGTTGGTCAGCAAAACGCTTCGGCCCGCAAAGGCACTGACGTTGTGCTGTACGGCTTCGGTCGTATCGGCCGTCTGCTGGCGCGCATCCTGATCGAGAAAACCGGTGGTGGCGACGGTCTGCGTCTGCGTGCCATCGTCGTGCGCAAGGGCGCCGAAAACGACCTGACCAAACGCGCCAGCCTGCTGCGTCGCGATTCGGTACACGGTCCGTTCAACGGCACCATCGTCATCGACGAAGAAAACAACACCATCACCGCCAACGGTAACCTGATCCAGGTGATCTACGCGAAGAACCCGACCGAGGTGGATTACACCCAGTACGGCATCAAAGACGCGCTGCTGGTGGACAACACCGGTGTATGGCGTGACGCCGATGGCCTGGGTCAACACCTGCAATGCCCGGGTGTTGCTCGCGTTGTTCTGACCGCGCCTGGCAAAGGCAAGCTGAAGAACATCGTTCACGGTATCAACCACAACGAAATCACCGCTGACGACAAGATCGTGTCCGCCGCTTCTTGCACCACCAACGCCATCGTGCCGGTGCTGAAGGCTGTGAATGACAAGTTCGGCATCATCAACGGTCACGTCGAAACCGTTCACTCGTACACCAACGACCAGAACCTGATCGACAACTTCCACAAGGGTGACCGTCGTGGCCGTTCCGCCGCGCTGAACATGGTCATCACCGAGACCGGTGCTGCCACCGCTGCTGCCAAGGCCCTGCCTGAGCTGGCCGGCAAGCTGACCGGTAACGCGATCCGCGTTCCGACGCCAAACGTGTCGATGGCCATTCTCAACCTGAACCTTGAGAAAGCCGCCAGCCGTGAAGAGATGAACGAGTACCTGCGCTACATGGCGCTGCACTCCGATCTGCACAAGCAGATCGACTTCGTCAACTCGCAGGAAGTGGTGTCCACTGACTTCGTGGGTTCGCGTCACGCCGGTGTGGTCGATGCTGAAGCGACCATCGTTCAGGACAACCGCGTTGTGCTGTATGTCTGGTACGACAACGAGTTCGGCTACAGCTGCCAGGTGGTTCGCGTGATGGAAGACATGGCCGGTGTAAACCCGCCAGCGTTCCCGCGCTAAGCCTTGACTGCAAATGAAAACGCCCCGACTTAGGTCGGGGCGTTTTTTTATGCCTGGCAGATCTCTATTGCCTGATCCGGCCTCATCGCTGGCAAGCCAGCTCCCACAGGTTTCCTGGCAGGCTGCGCAATGGCATGTACGCCTCAAGACCTTGTGGAGCTGGCTTGCCAGCGATGGCGTCCTATCTGGCGCCACCTGCCACAGCGGCTTGCGCAGTGCGCAATTCATGTTTGTTTCCGCGGAACAGCACCAGCGTCGCAATCAGCCCCAGCACCGCCGCACCGCTGAGCCAGATTCCCGGCGCAGCCTTGTTGTCCAGCACGTGAATCAGGTAAGTACAGGCCGCAGGCGTAAAGCCGCCAAAGGTCGCTGTCGCCAGGCTATAGGCCAGCGAGAACCCGGTCGTGCGCACTTCCACCGGCATGATTTCGGTCAGCGCCACCACCATCGCGCCGTTGTACGAGCCGTACAGGAACGACAGCCACAGCTCGACGATCAGCAGATGACTGAAGCTCGGGTTCGCCACCAGCCACGACAGCGCCGGGTAAGCGGTCAGGATCGCCAGAAGGGTCGCCGCCAGCAGTAGGGGTTTGCGCCCGATCTTGTCGGACACCGCGCCCATCACTGGCAGCCAGAAGAAGTTCGACAGACCGATGCACACCGTTACCAGCAGCGCGTCGAAGTCCGACAGATGCAGTTCGGCCTTGCCGAACGTCGGGGTGTAGGCAGTGATCAGGTAGAACGAAACCGTGGTCATCACCACCAGCGCCATGCCAGCGATGACGATGCCGAAGTTCTGACCGATCGAGCGGACGATTTCCCGCAGGGTAGGGCGATGTTTGCGCGCCTGGAATTCCGGCGTTTCTTCCAGCGAGCGACGAATCACGAAGATCACCGGAACGATCATGCAACCGATCAGGAACGGCACGCGCCAGCCCCAGTCACCCATCTGCTCCGGGCTCAGCCAGTGGTTGAGACCCACCCCGAGCAGACCGGCAAACACCACCGCTGCTTGCTGGCTTGCCGACTGCCAACTGACGAAAAAGCCCTTGCGGCCCGGCGTGGCGATTTCCGCCAGATACACCGAAACACCGCCCAGCTCGACGCCGGCCGAGAAGCCTTGCAGCAAGCGACCGAACAGCACGATCAACGGCGCGGCGACACCCAGGGTGGCGTAACCCGGCACGCAGGCGATCAGGATCGTACCGGCGGCCATCAGCGCAAGGGTAATGATCAGGCCCTGGCGACGACCGTGACGGTCAATGTAAGCACCAAGGAAGATCGCCCCCAGCGGACGCATCAGGAAGCCAGCGCCGAAGGTGGCCAGGGACAGCATCAGGGAAGCGAAGGCGCTGTCGGCCGGGAAGAAGGTTTTGGCAATGGCCGTGGCGTAGAAGCCATAGACCATAAAGTCGAACATCTCGAGAAAGTTACCGCTGACAACGCGAAAAATCGCTTTGCCTTTGCCCGTGGTCGAGGACATTTTCAGTTACTCATTATGGGTTTCTTGTAACGCGTTGCATCCGTTGGGGAGCGTGCGGGCCTTTGATCCATAATGGCTGGCGCGCTTTTATGGGGAGATGAAGAATTGTTCACTGGACGATGGGTTGGGCTTGTGAGTGTGGTGGTTGTACTCGTGGCCTGTGGCAACGGTGAGTCCATGGAAAGCTTTGGGGGGCCGACCATGGGCAGCACGTATTCGATCAAGTACGTGCGACACGCGGGTATTGCCGAACCGGCGCAAGTTCGCCGGGAAGTGGAGGCTATCCTCGCGAAAGTGGATCGGCAGATGTCGACCTATCGCAATGACTCCGACATCGAACGTTTCAATGCCTTGCCAGCGAACAGCTGTCAGACCATGCCGGCTGCCGTGCTCGAATTGGTCCGAGTTGGTAAGCAACTGGCAGAGCAAAGCGAAGGTGCCTACGACTTGACCGTCGAGCCGCTGATGAATCTGTGGGGGTTCGGCCCGCAAGGGCGTGAAGAGAAAGTCCCCGACCCCGCCGTGCTGGCCGAAACCCTGCAGCGGGTCGGCTACCGCCATTTGCGTATCGACGGCGACCGCTTGTGCAAGGACGCTGCTGTCGAAGTCGACTTCAACAGCATCGCCGCCGGATACGCCGTCGACACCATCGCCGCCAGACTCGAATCGATGGGCATCCATGACTATCTCGCCGAAGCCACCGGCGAGCTGAAGGCCAAGGGCAATAAGCTCGACGGCTCGGCATGGCGCATCGCGCTGGAGGCGCCGCGTGACGATCAACAGGTGGCCGAACGGATCATTCAGGTCGATGGCTACGGCTTGTCCACCTCCGGTGATTACCGCAACTATTTCCTGCAGGACGGCCGGCGCTATTCCCACACCTTCGATGCGCGGAGCGGGGCGCCGGTCCTGCACAACCTGGCATCAGTCACGGTGATTCATCCTTCAGCGTTGATGGCCGATGGACTATCGACGCTGTTGCTGATTCTCGGGCCTGAAAGGGCTTGGGACTATGCCGAAAAACACGACATTGGTGCATTCTTCGTGATTCGTGCCGATACAGGCTTTGTTATTCGCACCAGTGCGGCTTTCGAGCGCCTGAGTCGTGCAAAAGTTGACTGAAAACAGTACGAAAGCTGGCGTTGTAGTGCAGGCAAAAGTAGCCTACGACGCGACCAAGGGTTAATGTGCGCGGCGTTGACGCTTCTATAGACTGTGTCCGGGTTCTTTACTGGCCCCCAATTGTTCCTTCGCGCCGCGATTCGGCGTGATTTAGCCGCCGGTGCTGCTGGCACCGCGGCCTGTTCTGAGGAGTACGCATGGCTGTCTACAACTACGACGTGGTGGTGCTGGGTTCCGGCCCGGCGGGAGAAGGCGCGGCAATGAACGCCGCCAAAGCAGGGCGCAAGGTGGCCATGGTCGACAGTCGTCGCCAGGTCGGCGGCAACTGCACCCACCTGGGAACCATCCCGTCCAAGGCCCTGCGTCACTCGGTGCGGCAGATCATGCAGTTCAACACCAATCCGATGTTCCGGGCGATCGGCGAGCCACGCTGGTTCTCCTTCCCGGACGTGTTGAAAAGCGCTGAAAAGGTTATCTCCAAACAAGTCGCTTCGCGCACCGGCTACTACGCCCGTAACCGCGTCGACGTGTTCATCGGTACCGGCAGCTTTGCCGACGAGCAAACCATCGAAGTGGTCTGCGCCAACGGCGTGGTCGAGAAACTGGTGGCCAAGCACATCATCATCGCTACCGGTTCGCGTCCGTATCGCCCGGCGGACATCGATTTCAATCACCCGCGTATCTACGATAGCGACACCATCCTCAGCCTTGGCCACACCCCGCGCAAACTGATCGTTTACGGCGCCGGCGTGATCGGTTGCGAATACGCCTCGATCTTCAGCGGTCTGGGGGTGCTGGTCGAGCTGGTGGACAACCGCGGTCAGTTGCTGAGCTTCCTCGACTCGGAAATCTCCCAGGCGTTGAGCTACCACTTCAGCAACAACAACATCACCGTGCGCCACAACGAAGATTACGATCGCGTTGAAGGCGTGGACAACGGCGTGATCCTGCACCTGAAGTCCGGCAAGAAGATCAAGGCCGACGCTTTGCTCTGGTGCAACGGCCGTACCGGTAACACCGACCAGTTGGGTCTGGAAAACATCGGGGTCAAGGTCAACAGCCGTGGCCAGATCGAAGTCGACGAGGCTTACCGTACCTGCGTGCCGAACATCTACGGCGCCGGCGACGTGATCGGCTGGCCGAGCCTGGCCAGTGCCGCCCACGACCAAGGGCGTTCGGCGGCTGGCAGCATTGTCGATAACGGTAGCTGGCGCTTTGTGAATGATGTGCCGACCGGCATCTACACCATTCCGGAGATCAGCTCGATCGGCAAGAACGAGCAGGAACTGACCCAGGCCAAAGTGCCGTACGAAGTCGGCAAGGCGTTCTTCAAGAGCATGGCGCGTGCGCAGATCGCCGGCGAGCCGCAAGGCATGCTGAAAATCCTGTTCCACCGTGAAACCCTGGAAGTGCTGGGTGTTCACTGCTTCGGTTATCAGGCGTCGGAGATCGTGCACATCGGTCAGGCGATCATGAACCAGCCGGGTGAGTTGAATACGCTGAAGTACTTCGTCAACACCACGTTCAACTACCCGACCATGGCCGAAGCCTATCGGGTAGCGGCGTACGACGGCCTCAACCGGCTTTTTTGACGGGCTCCGGCCGGTGGCCTGAGCCGGCCGGGGAGACCGATTTCAGCAATTCTCGAGGGTGGCAGTGGCCAAACCGGGAAAGTCTGTAATCAGGCTGTCAACGCCGAAGTCGGCGAGTCTGCGCATCAGCGCAGGCTCGTTGACGGTCCACACCGACACATGCAGCCCCTGACGCTGCGCCTTCTGCAGGCGTTCCGGCGTACACAGCGTCCAGTTCAGCGCCAGAATCTCACAGCCATAGCTGGCGGCGACCTTCAACGGGTCGAGCCAGGCGTATTCGGCGACCAGTCCACGCGACACGTCCGGCACCAACTCCAGCGCTGCCTTCAGTACTTCCCGCGAACTCGAAGTAATGGTGACCTTGTCCAGCAAGCCATGACGCTGGGCCATTTCGCGAATCGCCAACACGGTGGTGGCGGCGCGGGTGCGTGAAGCGCTTTTGACTTCCAGTTGCCAGTGCTCGAAATCGCACTGCTCGAACAGTTCTTCCAGGGTCGGAATCGGGCACGGCTTGATCCAGCCCGGGCCGCCCTTGCGCGCGTCGTAGGTCACCAGTTCGGCGGCGGTGTGCTCGACCACCTTGCCGCGCCGGTCGGTGGTGCGCTTGAGGGTCGGGTCGTGGATCACCATCAGCTCGCCGTCCTTGGACAGGTGCAGATCCAGTTCGCAACGGCGTACGCCGTGCTTGAGACATTCCTGAAAACTGGTCAGGGTATTTTCCGGTGCTTCGCCCTTGGCGCCGCGGTGGCCGTAGATGAGGGTCACGGTGCTTCCTTAATTAAATGCCTGATTCGTTCTGTTCACGGGCCAGGCGTCGTTCCTGGGCCTGTTTCTGCAAGATATAGCGGGCGAGCAACTGGCGTTGGGCGTCGGTCAAGTGTTCGAACTCGGTGCCGACGTCGTAGCCATCGCCCTTGCGGTCGCAATGGGTCACGCGGGCACGCAGCAGCAGGCCCAGTGCCTGCGGCATCAGCACCAGTTTCACCGACAGGTGCGCGCCCGTGGCGATCGGCGTCGGGTGCTGAAAGTCGATTCCGCCTTCGGAGAGGATCACCGGCTGCGGCTCGCCGATATGGCCGAGCACGGTCAGGGCGACCACCTGACTGAGCAGATCGATGCGTTTGTTCTGGGATTTGAGGAACGCGGCAATGGCCCGGTCGCGCTCGCTGATCTGGCGCAACAGGTGCTGCGACTCGAATTCGCTCAGGTGCAGTTCGCTGAGCAGGTTGAACAGCGGGGAAGCATCCTGCAACACTTCCTGGCCTGCGGCTTCGGGAGCGGACAGGGGCCGAATTTCCAGTGCGATCATGTCCTCGATACGGTAGTATTCGCGGCGATCTTCTTCATCTAATGTCGACATGGCGAACCCATGGTAGCGGCGGTGGTCTGAGTGTAAAGCTGGTTATCGACCCCCGCCACAAGGACGTTCCTTTTCCCTCCGAACAAGCCCCGACATGTTCAGACCTCTCTTCGTATTTATCGGCACGCGTTATACCCGTGCAAAGCGTCGCAATCATTTTGTGTCATTCATTTCCCTGACTTCGATGATCGGGCTCGCCCTCGGCGTGATCGTGATGATCGTGGTGCTCTCGGTGATGAACGGCTTCGATCATGAGATGCGTACCCGCGTGCTGGGCATGGTGCCCCACGCGACTCTTGAAACCGGCGAACCGATCAACGATTGGCAGAGCCTGGCCGCCAAGGTCAAGCGCAACCCGGAGGTAACGGCCGTTGCGCCGTTTACTCAGATGCAGGGTTTGCTGACCAACAACGGCCAGGTGTCCAAGGTGTTGCTCAACGCCATCGACCCCGCGCTCGAGCGCAATGTGTCGATCATCGACAACTTCATGAAGCAGGGCAAACTCGACGATTTGACGCCGGGCAGCTTCGGCATCGTCATCGGCGACAAGGCCGCGACCAAGCTCGGCGTGGGCCTGGGTGACAAAGTCACCTTCGTCGCGCCGGAGGTCAGCGTGACCCCGGCCGGGATGTTCCCGCGCATGAAGCGCTTTACCGTGGTCGGCATCTTCCATGTCGGCGCCGGTGAGCTGGACGGCTATCTGGGCGTCACCAACCTGCAGGATCTGGCGAAGATGCACCGCTGGAAACCTGATCAGGTGCAGGGCATCCGGTTGAAGTTCGATGATCTGTTCCAGGCGCCGCGCGTGGCCTGGACCATCGCCCAGCAGTTGGGCGAAGACCATTACTACGCCCGCGACTGGACCCGTACCCACGGCAACCTGTATCAGGCAATCCGCATGGAAAAAGCCATGATCGGTCTGCTGTTGCTGCTGATCGTCGCGGTGGCTGCGTTCAACATCATTTCCACGCTGGTGATGGTGGTGAATGACAAGAAGAGCGACATCGCCATTCTGCGTACCCTCGGCGCTACGCCGGGGACGATCATGCGTACGTTCATGGTGCAGGGCACCGTGATCGGCGTGGTCGGTACGGCGATTGGTGCGGTGGTCGGGATCTTCGCCGCGCTCAACGTCAGCGCTGCTATTTCCGCCCTTGAAGGGCTGATCGGCCACAAGTTTCTCAACGCCGACGTGTATTTCATCGATTACCTGCCGTCGCAGGTGCAGAGCCAGGACGTGGTCATGGTCTGCGCCGCTGCGTTGGTCCTGAGTTTCCTCGCCACCCTGTATCCCGCCTGGCGTGCTGCGCGCACCCAGCCGGCGGAGGCGCTACGTTATGAGTGAGTCGGGCATGAGTGATAAAGCAATCTTGAGTTGCCGCAACCTGGGCAAATCCTACGAGGAAGGCCCGGAGTCGGTGCAAGTGCTGGCCGGTCTGCAACTGGAGTTGCACCCGGGCGAGCGTGTGGCGATCGTCGGCAAATCCGGTTCGGGCAAAAGTACCTTGCTCAACCTGCTGGGCGGTCTCGACACCCCAACCGAGGGCAGCGTCTGGCTTGACGGCGAAGAACTGTCAGCGCTGAGCGAAAAGAAGCGTGGCCTGCTGCGTAACCGTGCCCTCGGGTTCGTGTACCAGTTCCACCACTTGCTGCCGGAATTCACCGCACTGGAAAACGTCTGCATGCCGTTGCTGATCGGCAAGACCGCGATCCCGCAAGCACGTCAGCGTGCTACCGCGTTGCTGGAGCGTGTCGGTCTGGGCCATCGTCTGGAGCACAAACCGGCCGAGCTGTCCGGTGGCGAGCGCCAGCGTGTGGCCATCGCCCGTGCGCTGGTGAACAATCCGGGCCTGGTGATGCTCGACGAGCCGACCGGCAACCTCGATTCGCACACCGCCGAAGGCATTCAGGACTTGATGCTGGAACTCAGCACTTCGATGCGCACGGCGTTCCTGGTGGTGACTCACGACATGAACCTGGCCCGCCAGATGGACCGCGTCCTGCAACTGCAGGAAGGCTGCCTGACTCCAATCGCTTGAGAGCTACTGCGCTCGGAAATACTGCGTTAAAAACAGGCTCGGAATGCTCATTTACAGCCAGTAGACTCCGCTTCCTCGCCTGTTTTTGCCTTGTCTTTCCTTCGCTCGCTACGCTCTCAAACGATTGGCCGCTTTTTTAAGCTTGATTTTTTATACGGTGCCCCAGCGAATGTTCAGACCGTTATCGATCTTTATCGGCACGCGCTATACCCGCGCCAAGCGCCGCAATCGCTTTGTTTCGTTCATCTCGATGACTTCGATGATCGGGCTCGCCCTCGGCGTGCTGGCGATGATCGTGGTGCTGTCGGTGATGAACGGCTTCCAGCGCGAAATGAGCTCGCGCATCCTCGGCATGGTGCCGCACGCGACCATCGTTGGCGTCAAGCCGATCAATGACTGGCAGCCGGTGGCCGCTGCCGCGCTGAAAAATCCCGAAGTGACCGCCGCCGTGCCGTTCACCGAGATGGAAGGCATGCTGTCTTACAAGGGCTTGATGCAGCCGATCCAGATCAGCGGTGTCGATCCGGCTCAGGAAGGCAAGGTGTCGATCGTGGCCCAGCACATCGTGCAGGGGCGTCTTGATGATCTGAAGCCGGGTGAGTTCGGCGTGGTAATCGGTGAAATCACCGCGCGCCGCTTCCGTCTCAATGTCGGCGACAAGATCACCCTGATCGTCCCGGAAGTCAGCAGCGCACCGGGGGGCATCACCCCGCGCATGCAACGGCTGAACGTGGTCGGTGTGTTCAAGGTAGGCGCCGAGCTGGACGGCTCGATGGGCCTGATCCACGTGGCCGATGCCGCGACCATGCAGCACTGGCAGCCGAATCAGGTGCAGAGCGTGCGCTTGGCGGTGAAGGATCTGTACGCCGCGCCGAAAGTCTCCTCGGACATCGCCGCAGGCCTGGGCGCCGAGTTCAAGGCTGACGACTGGACCCACACCCAGGGCAGTCTGTTCAGCGCGATGAAAATGGAAAAAACCATGATCGGCCTGCTGTTGCTGATGATTGTCGCTGTGGCGGCGTTCAACATCATCGCCACGCTGATCATGGTGGTGAACGACAAAGGCGCGGATATCGCGATTCTGCGCACCATCGGCGCCACGCCACGGCAGATCATGGCGATTTTCATGGTGCAGGGCACGGTGATCGGCATTGTCGGCACATTGATTGGCGGTGTGCTCGGCGTGATTGCCGCGCTGAACGTCAGCGAGATGGTCGGCTGGGTCGAGCGCGTCACCGGGCAGCACATCTTCAGTTCCGACGTGTACTTCGTCAGCAACTTGCCTTCGGAATTGCAGGGCGGGGATGTGCTGTTGATCTGCTCGGCGGGCTTTATTCTGAGCTTCCTGGCGACGGTGTACCCGGCGTTGCGGGCGGCGAAGATCGAGCCGGCTCACGCGTTGAGATATTCGTAAGCGCTGAAATCGCCATCGCGGGCAAGCCCGCTCCCACAGGTATTGAGTTGAGTCACCATTATGTGAACGACACAAAATACTGTGGGAGCGGGCTTGCCCGCGATGGGGCCGTACCTGCTGGCCTCAAGCCTCCTTGGGCAACTCGATCACAAACCGCGTCCACCCCGCAGCCGATTCGCAATGAATCTGCCCACCATGCGCCCGGATGATCGATTGGGTAATCGCCAGCCCCAACCCTGCATGCTCACTGCTGCCTTCATGCCGCGCCGGATCGGCGCGATAGAACCGGTCAAACAGCCGTGGTAACAGCTCTGCCGAAATCTCTTCGCCACTGTTCTCCACCGACACCTGCACCGCATGCGGCTGATCGACGATGGACAGGCGCACGCTGCCTCCCGCTGGAGTAAAGCGCAGTGCGTTATCCAGCAGATTCGACAAGGCCCGGCGCAGCATGCTGCGATCGCCCTCTATTCGCGCATGACCTTCACGGCTCAGCGTCACCCCGGCGTCTTCGGCCAGTGGCGCGAAGAATTCGAGCAATACATCGCTTTCATCCGCCAGCTCCAGCGCCTCGCGCTTGGGCATCAGCAAACCATGGTCAGCCTTGGCCAGATAAAGCATGTCGTTGACCAGTTGGGCCATCCATTGCAGTTCTTCGAGGTTGCTGTGCAGGGCTTCGCGGTAATCCTCGAGCGGCCGTGGGCGGGTGAGGGTGACCTGGGTGTGGGTCAGCAGGTTCGACAGCGGTGTGCGCAGTTCATGGGCGATGTCGGCAGAAAACGCCGACAGCCGCTGAAACGAGTCATCGAGGCGTCCGAGCATGGCGTTGAAGCTGTGGGCCATTTCTGCCAGCTCCGGCGGCATTTGCGCTTCCGGCAGTCGGGCATTCAGCGATTGTGCGGAAATCCCACGGGCGACTGCACTCATGCGCCGCAGTGGGCGCAAGCCGCTGCGCGCCGCCCACGCGCCGAGCAGCGCAGTGGCCAGGGCCGACAAGCCGACGGTCAGCCAGATCAGATGCTGCATGCGTTGCAGGAAGTGCTGGTGATGGGTGATGTCCAGCAGCAGCGTCAGTTGTGGTGTATCGGACTTGTCCGGGTAGAGCGGGGCGTTGAGCACGCGGTAGTCGGCGCCGTCATGGCTGATGGTCGACAGGCCGGATTGTTTCGGCAACTCCGTAGGGATCTGCGTCGAACTGTCGTACCAGCGCTGGCCGTCACTGCCGGTAATACGCAGCGCCAGATCGGCCTGGCGGCTCAGCTCATCCGCCAGCCGCGCCTCACGCTGAGCGGGTTGCACATCCTGCAAGGCCCGGCGCAGGCCGATCAGTTTGCCATCCAGCAATTGCTGATCGAGCTCAATAAAGTGCGCCTCGCTGGCGCGGCTGAACAGCACCCCGGCGAACAGCGAGACCACGGCGGTGCACGCGGCAAACAGCAGAGCCAGACGAGAACTCAGCGACAGGCGACGCATCAGGCTGGACGCTCTTCAAGCACGTAACCCATGCCACGCACGGTGTGGATCAGTTTGCTGGGGAAGTCATCGTCGATCTTCAGACGCAGGCGACGGATCGCCACTTCGATCACGTTGGTGTCGCTGTCGAAGTTCATGTCCCAGACTTGCGAGGCAATCAACGATTTCGGCAACACTTCACCCTGACGGCGCAGGAGCATTTCCAGCAGGGCGAATTCTTTGGCGGTGAGGTCGATGCGCTGGCCACTGCGTTCGACCCGGCGGCGAATCAGGTCCAGGCGCAGGTCGGCCAGTTGCAGGCTGGTTTCCTGGGGTGTCGCACTGCCCCGGCGTAGCAGGCTGCGCACCCGCGCCAGCAACTCGGAGAAGGCGAACGGTTTGACCAGATAGTCGTCGGCGCCGAGTTCGAGGCCATGAACCCGATCCTCGACTGCATCTTTGGCGGTAAGAAACAGTACCGGCGTGTCGAGGCCGGCACTGCGCACTGCTTGCAGAATCTGCCAGCCACTGCGCCCGGGCAGCATCACGTCGAGAATCAGCAGCGCATAATCACCGCTCAACGCCAGTTGCTGGCCGCTGTTGCCGTCGGCCACCAGTTCGGTGTTGAACCCTGCCTCGGTCAGGCCCTGGCGCAGGTAGTGGCCGGTTTTCGGTTGGTCTTCGACGATCAGCAGTTTCATGGGCGACTCGGATATAGAGAAACGAAAGCGTTATACCGTGGGAGCAGACGGCGTGCGCCAACCTGACAAAGTTGTAATCTGCCTGTCAGGTAGCTGCCAGCGCAGGCGGGCTAGAGTTTCCCACAGGCTGAACCTTTTCTTGTTGGAGTATGACCATGTTTTTGCGCAACCCTCTGGCCGTCGCCGCCTGCTTGCTGGCACTGAGTTCACCTGTCTGGGCCGCTCCCGCACACACTTATGATTTTGGCCAACCGGCACCAGCAGCCAAGGCTACTCGCAGCATTGAAGTTGTACTGAACGACATGTCGTTCGACCCCAAGGCGATTCAGGTCAAGGCCGGTGAGACGGTTCGCTTTGTCCTGGTGAATAAAGGCCAGTTGCTGCACGAATTCAACCTCGGTGACGCGGCGATGCATGCCCAGCACCAGCAGGAAATGTTGCAGATGCAGCAAAGCGGCATGCTGACGCCTACCGGCATGAAAGAAATGTCCCACGACATGGCGGGCATGGATCACGGCAGCATGGGCCACGGCATGCAGCACGACGACCCCAACAGCGTGCTGGTCGAGCCGGGCAAGACCGCGGAGCTGACCTGGACCTTCAGCAAGGCCACCAGCCTGGAATTCGCCTGCAATATTCCCGGTCACTACCAGGCGGGCATGGTCGGCAAACTGACTGTCAGTCAGTAAGCACTCAAAGGCGGGCGCAAAGGCTGATAGAATCCGCTGATTCTTCAGTCAGGTTTCCGCCATGCATCCCGCAGCCGAACATTCGCCGCTGGGCAAATCCAGCGAATACATCGCCACGTACACGCCGTCACTGCTGTTCCCGATTCCGCGCACCGCGAAATGGGCCGAACTGGGCCTGACCGCTGAAACCCTGCCGTATAAAGGTGTGGATTTCTGGAACTGCTTCGAACTGTCGTGGCTGCTGCCGTCGGGCAAACCGGTGGTGGCGATCGGTGAATTCAGCATTCCGGCGGATTCGCCGAACATCATCGAATCGAAGTCGTTCAAGTTGTACCTGAACTCGCTGAACCAGACGCCGTTTGCCGACATCGCCAGCCTGGAAGCGACGCTGGTCAAGGACCTGTCGGCCGCTGCTGGCAAACCGGTCGGCGTGCGCGTACGCAGCCTGAAAGAGGTCGAGGCCGAAGGCGTCGTGGCGTTGCCGGGCGTGTGCATCGACGATCTGGACATCAGCGTCAGCAACTATGAGCATCCGCGTCCGGAACTGCTGCGTTGCGATGATTCGCGAATTGTCGAAGAGAGCGTGCACAGCCATCTGCTCAAATCCAACTGCCCGGTGACCAGCCAGCCAGACTGGGGCAGCGTGGTCGTGGAATATCGTGGCGCGGCGCTGGATCACGCCAGTCTGCTGGAATACATCGTCAGCTTCCGCCAGCACTCGGACTTCCACGAGCAGTGTGTGGAGCGGATCTTCCTCGACCTGCAGCGTTTGCTGAAGCCGGAGAAGCTCACGGTGTTTGCGCGGTATGTGCGTCGCGGCGGGCTGGATATCAACCCGTATCGCAGCACCGAAGCGGTACAACTGCCGAACCACCGACTGGTCCGTCAGTAAGATCAAAAGATCGCAGCCTGCGGCAGCTCCTACATGAGATTCCCTGTAGGAGCTGCCGCAGGCTGCGATCTTTTGCTTTTTTGGGATGCCCGCGAATCAGATCCCCATGCTGCCCAGCGCATTGACGATATTGCGCAGGGTGCCGGCAATGGCCGGGTGTTCGAGTTCAAAGCGGTCAACCGCCAGGTTCACGCCATCGGCGATACTGGCGTCCTGGGTGGCGCTTTCCAGTTTGATTTCGGTTTCAATCTGCGCCATCAGCGCGTGCAAATCTTCACGCTCGGCTTCGGACAGCGGCGGATTCTGCTCCAGTTGCTCGCGCAGGGTGTCGAGTTGTTTTTGCAGTTCTTGGGCGGGCATGGTGGTTTCCTTTTATCAAGAGGCACTGGCATTGACCGCAGCCGCGCGCCAAAGGTCTATGGCTGACCTTTAGATTAATCCACTCTGCTGCAACCTGCATGATCCCGGTCAGGGCTTTTCGCCCTTGAGGCGGCGCAGGTTGATGTCGGCCAGGCAGGTGTCGAGTTCGCCCAGGTGGTCGATCACCGAATGCACGCCCAGATTGAACAACTGCAGGGTCGCCTTGCCGCGGCGCTGTTCGCGCTCCTGTTGGCTCAAGGCTTGCCACTCGCTCGGCGACAGGCCGCACAACGAGCCGCAGGAAGCCAGGCCAATGGTCCACAGCCCGGCGTTGAGGCCCGCTTGCAGCAGGCGCGGCTCGCCACTGACCAGCACGCAGCCATCCAGACGGCTGACGTTCAAGCCCATCAGCGCCTGCCAGCAGGCATTCGGCGCGGGCCATGGATTGTTTGTTGCTGAATATTGCGTCGGTTTGATCCACGCCGGTAGAGAGGCCGCCAGGGGATGCGCGAGGGCAGGGGGCAGTTCATCGATCCACGCACAGGGAATCTGCTGGCGCTGCAGGCTGAGCAAGCTGTCAAGGGCGCCGGGTGTGGCGTCGGCGTGCTCGGGCAGCATGCTGGCGTGTTGCCGGGCACGGGCACCGAAATCCACCAGACAGCCACTGAGTCCGAACAGCACGGCGGTCAGGCCGGGCGCGGCGACAGGCAAGGCTTCAGCGTGGGTCATGGCAACGTCCCTGAAATAGTCACGAGGTTAGGCGACATCGGTGACAGCTGGATGACAGGTGTGTGAAGGCGCTCTCTGGAAACGTCCTGCATTACTCTTGACAGGTAGACTGCCCAAAACGGCTTTTGCGCTTATACTAGCGGTCTTAACGCTTGGGCCGACGGTGCCCGCGCCAGTACGAATCCAAGGAGCTTTTCTATGCGCTGGAGCAATCCTCTCGCTCAGCTATGTGTATGTGCCAGCGTCTTGCTGGTTCCGTTCGCCGCCAATGCTGCAACGGAAGAAGACCCTTGGGAAAGCGTCAACCGCCCGATCTTCCAGTTCAACGACTTCGTTGACACCTACGCGCTCAAGCCGCTGGCGCAGGGCTACGAGTACGTGACGCCGCAGTTCCTTGAAGACGGCATCCACAACATGTTCCGCAACGTCGGTGACGTCACCAACCTGGCGAACAACATTCTGCAGGCCAAGCCCGCAGCCGCCGGTGTCGATACCGCGCGCATCATCTTCAACACCACGTTCGGCCTGCTGGGCTTCTTCGATGTCGGCACCAAAATGGGCCTGAATCGCAGCGATGAAGACTTCGGTCAAACTCTCGGTTACTGGGGCGTCAGCAGCGGCCCTTACGTGATGCTGCCGTTGCTCGGCCCGAGCACCCTGCGTGATGCGCCGTCGAAGTACGTCGACAGCTACACCGGTCCGTACCGCTACATCAACGACGTGCCTGTGCGTAACTCGGTGTTCGGCCTGAACATCGTCGACACCCGCGCCAGCCTGCTGTCGAGCGAGAAGCTGATCAGCGGCGACAAGTACACCTTCATCCGCAACGCCTACCTGCAGAACCGCGAGTTCAAGGTCAAGGATGGTCAAGTCGAAGACGATTTCTGATTTCGACCGATGACAAGAAGGCGGCCCTTGGGGCCGCCTTTTTTGTGTGCGCTTATTTCATTTTCAGAATGCTCAGGCCGAGCTTCTGGCTGTCGCCATCCTGGGCCTTGACCCAGACCACTTCGGTCTCCGCTTCCAGACCGCTCAAGGCGGCATGATCGGAGTCGATGCGCACACTCAAGCGGTCGCCAACCGCGAACTGGCGCGGTGCCTCAACCTGCATGCCGCTGCTCGAGAGGTCGATGCACACCGCTGATACCTCATCCCCCTCATGGATCAACACCACATCGGCGTCGACCCGCATGCGGATGAAATCACGCTTTTCGCTGTAGTCCCGACCGGTTTGACTCATGGTTTTGACCTTCCATTGGGTTACGGTTTGAGCGGTTCTTATAACTCTCGGTGATTTGACAAGTAAAGTCGTCAAGCGACCATCGGCGCATGCTTGAAACGCCCCGCGGATGGGAGTACCGTCTGCGCCTTAGAAGGGCACCTCTGGTGCAATCGCGTTCCGGGCCACTGCTCGAAAGCGGTGCAGCAGAGAGGCTAGAAAGCGAATCCAGTAGTCTGAGCCGGGCCGATGCCCCGCCTGCTACGCCAACCTAATTCTGGCGCCGTTTGCCCACATGCCAAAAACCAGTGCCACGCTGCTGATAATCGATGATGACGAAGTAGTGCGCGCGAGCCTCGCGGCCTATTTGGAAGACAGTGGTTTCAGCGTCCTGCAGGCCAGCAACGGCCAACAGGGTCTTCAGGTATTCGAGCAAGACAAGCCCGACTTGGTCATCTGCGATCTGCGCATGCCGCAGATGGGTGGGCTCGAACTCATCCGTCAGGTCACCGAGCGGTCACCGCAAACGCCGATGATCGTCGTTTCGGGTGCCGGCGTGATGAACGACGCGGTCGAGGCGCTGCGCCTGGGTGCGGCGGACTACCTGATCAAGCCTCTTGAAGACCTGGCCGTGCTCGAGCACTCGGTGCGTCGTGCGCTTGATCGTGCGCGCCTGCTGCTGGAGAACCAGCGCTACCGCGAGAAGCTGGAGAAGGCCAACCGCGAGCTCGAAGCCAGCCTGAACCTGCTGCAGGAAGACCAGAACGCCGGTCGCCAGGTACAGATGAACATGCTGCCGGAAAGCCCGTGGCGCATCGACGAGTTCCAGTTTGCCCACCAGATCATCCCGTCGCTGTACCTGTCGGGAGATTTTGTCGACTATTTCCGCGTCGACGAGCGTCGGGTGGCGTTCTACCTGGCTGACGTGTCGGGGCATGGCGCCTCTTCGGCGTTCGTCACCGTGCTGCTGAAGTTCATGACCACGCGCTTGCTGTTCGAGTCCAAGCGCAACGGCACATTGCCGGAATTCAAGCCTTCGGAAGTCCTTGGTCATATCAACCGGGGGCTGATCAGTTGTAAGCTGGGCAAACACGTCACAATGGTCGGTGGAGTCATCGACGAGGAGACCGGTTTGTTGACCTATAGCATCGGCGGCCATCTGCCGTTGCCTGTGTTGTACACGCCTGACAGTGTTCGTTACCTCGAAGGCCGCGGTTTGCCGGTGGGCCTGTTCAACGAGGCCACCTACGAAGATCACGTGCTTGAGCTGCCACCGGTGTTCAGCCTGACGCTGATGTCCGACGGTATTCTGGATCTATTGCCAGAACCTACGCTCAAAGAAAAAGAAGCCGCTTTGCCACAACGGGTGAAGTCGGCGGGCGGCAGCCTGGATGGTCTGCGGCAAGTGTTTGGATTGGCCACGCTAGGGGAGATGCCGGATGATATCGCCCTGTTGGTGTTGAGCAGGAACCTTCAATGAGTACCGGTAGAATCCAGTTCGCCGAGCAGGACGGCACCTTCGTCCTGAAGTTCGTCGGTGAAGTTCGCCTGACCCTGTGTTCGGCGTTGGATGCGACTATTGAGAAAATCTTCACCGCGCTGAATTTCAACGCGATTGTGATCGATTTGACCGAAACCCGCAGCATCGACAGCACCACCCTGGGCCTGTTGGCCAAGCTGTCGATCCTGTCGCGGCAAAAGGTCGGCCTGCTGCCGACCGTCGTCACCACCCACGAAGACATCACCCGTCTGTTGCAGTCGATGGGCTTCGAACAGGTGTTCAACATCGTCAACCACCCGGTGCCGTGCCCCGAGTGCCTGGACGACCTGCCGGATCAGGATCAGTCAGAAGAAGTGGTGCGGATCAAGGTGCTTGAAGCGCACAAGATCCTCATGGGGCTGAACGATTCCAACCGTGAAGCCTTCCATGACCTGGTGAATGCCCTCGAAAGACACTGATTCTTTGAGGTTGAGGTTGTCTGTTCCGGCCTCTTCGCGGGCAAGCCCGCTCCCACAGTGATTGAGTGAACCCGAGATCTTCATTCCACACCTGACCCTGTGGGAGCGGGCTTGCCCGCGAATGCGTCAGTCCAGACGATGCATCTTCAGGCACTGCATAAATAAAAAGGGCGAACCCAACCGGGTTCGCCCTTTTTGCATTTCAACCGCTCAGATCACAGCTTGGCCTGCAACAGCGCCTCGAGCTTCTCCTGGTCACGGGCAAACTGACGGATGCCCTCAGCCAGTTTCTCGGTGGCCATCGCGTCTTCGTTGGACAGCCAGCGGAATTGCGCTTCGTTGAGGCTCAGGCGCGCTTCGCCGGCGTGGCCCGGGGCGAGTTTGCGCTCCAGTTTGCCGGTGTCGGCTGCCAGCTTGTCGATCAGATCCGGGCTGATGGTCAGGCGGTCGCAGCCGGCCAGTTGTTCGATCTGGCTCAGGTTACGGAAGCTGGCGCCCATGACCACGGTCTTGTAATCATTGGCCTTGTAGTAGTTGTAGATGCGGGTCACCGACTGCACGCCCGGATCATCGGCACCGGTGTAGTCGTTGCCATTGGCCTTCTTGTACCAGTCGTAGATGCGGCCCACGAACGGTGAGATCAGGAACACCCCGGCGTCAGCGCAAGCGGCAGCCTGAGCGAAAGAAAACAGCAGGGTCAGGTTGGTCTGGATGCCTTCCTTCTCGAGAATCTCGGCTGCGCGGATGCCTTCCCAGGTCGACGCGATCTTGATCAGTACGCGGTCACGGCCGATGCCGGCCTTGTCGTACAGCTCGATCAGGCGATGGGCACGCTTGAGCACGGCGTCCTGGTCGAATGACAGGCGCGCATCCACTTCAGTGGAAATGCGGCCCGGAATCACTTTGAGGATTTCCTGGCCCACGGCGACGCCGAAACGGTCGCTGGCCAGGCCCACGTCGCCCTTGCAGTCGCTGACGCAAGCGTTCAGCAGCTCGGCGTAAGCCGGGATGGCGGCGGCTTTGAGCAGCAGGGAAGGGTTGGTGGTGGCGTCGACCGGCTTGACCCGGGCGATCGCTTCGAAGTCGCCGGTGTCGGCAACCACGGTGGTCATCTGTTTGAGTTGTTCCAGCTTGGAAGTCATGGGTGTGCTCTGTCCTGTGGGTTTGACGACATTACCCGAGCGCTGACGGCCACTCAAGGGCATCAAGGCGTAACGGGCTCCCCGGGGGCAACAACCTGAGAACGGCTGTTTGAAGGGTGGGGCGCGGTATCGATGAATACGATGCCAAAATCGGCCGCAGGTTCAAAGCAACTGACCTGTGACCAGGCCAGTTGCCGCTGACTTATTGGGCGTTAAGTTGCAATTCGGCCGCCGCTCTCGCCGGTTTTGGCTGGCCGTCAGAGGTCAGCAAGCCGAAGTTCTTCTCTCGTTCATTGCTGCCTGAATCACTGTTTTTCCATTCATAGATCGAAGTCAGTGGAATGTTCAGCCTTTTGACGTCGGCTATGAACGCCCCGACTTTGCTGGCTTGTCCTTCAATCCCGCCGTTGGAACCGAGCGCCGAAATACCCCATTCACTGATGACTCCCGGCAGATGGAAATTCTGCTGGATGAACGATTGCGCATTGCTGATCTGCGTGGCTGTCATGCCGTAGGGATGGTAGGAAATCGCATTCAGGCACTTGGGGTATTCACTGACAATCCTGCTCAACGCCACGGTGGACGCCGAACCGGCCGTTGGCGGCCGCGCGAAACCGTAGCCGACCCGCGGTGCTGACTGCGGTTTGTCCTGGAGTGTTTTGCACACCGCACTCATGAACGGCACAAACGTGGTGTCGAAATTGCGCGTGGGCCAGTAGGTTTCCAGATCTGGCTCGTTCCAGATCTCCAGTGCTACCAGTTGTGAGCTGTAGGCGGTTTCAAGGCCGGTCAGGGTATTGGCAAAAGCTTCGCCTGCCGTCGTCAGTTCATTAGTGTTGGCCGGCGTCGTGGTCAAAGGCTTGATGGCGCGCACGGTCAGGAGCACCGGCAGGCCAGCAGAGCCGGCTGCGGCGAAAGCATCGCTGACCTGTTTTTGATAGGCCTTGGCGCTGAGGCTGTCGCTCCATACCCCGAAGCGCACGAAACTGAAGCCGGCAGCCTTGATGTTGGCAGCGTCGTCGGCGGTGAAACTCTGGATCTTCACCTGGACGCCGATGGTTCTGGCGGGAAGCTTGGGAAACAGTTCACTGGCGTGAACATGGGTGGCGACACTGAGTGCCAGCAGCGCCGAGGCGCCGAGCTGTGTGAGATGGGCTGATTTCATGTCTGCTCTCCGGATGAGAATGACAACAACGAATAGTTATCCCGTTACTCCTGTTTCGAAACTAACAAGGGTGCTTAGTGCGTGATTGTTATTTTTTGTCAGGAAAACAAGACCTGAAAATCACAGTTATTTTTAGTCCGGTAATTCTGTTTTGGCGGCTTTTGAGGCTGTGGTACTTAATACGCTGGTACTGACAGGGCGAATCTATTTCTGAGTGCAGGATGATCTAGTGGGTTCATTAATATTCGCACTAGATGTTGGCAGAATGATATTACACAGGAAAGTAAACCTTGTTCAGAAATATCCTGGTTGTGTGCGTTGGCAATATTTGCCGAAGTCCGACAGCAGAACTTCTGCTGCGTAACGCGCTGACCCCCTCAACCATCTCCGTGACTTCCGCAGGCCTCGCAGCGCGAGTCGGCGAAGGCATGGAAGCCTCGGCACGCCAGGTGCTGGAAGATCACGGGCACAGCGCCGAGGGGTTCAAGGCGCGGCAATTGACGAGCGATATCGTCAATGCATCAGACCTGATTCTGGTCATGGAAAAACAACATGTGAATCAGGTGCTGAAGATTGCTTCGCATGCCCGAGGCAAAGTGTTTCTTCTTGGCAAGTGGCAGGGCGAAAGAGAAATACAGGATCCGTATCGTCAAGGTAAGGCCGCTTTTATTCATGCCCATGCATTGATTGAAGATGCTGTTAGCTCGTGGGCGCAGCGCCTCGGACATTGATGAATATTCTTCAGATCAGTGAATGGTAAGAAAGACTTATGCAGTTACCGTCAGTAATCGCCAACCGTGATAACGATCAAGACAGTATTGATCTTCTCGGCATATTCGGCAGTTTGATCGACCAGAAATGGCTGATCGGTGCATTCACCGGTGCCTTCATGGCCGCCGGCGTTGCCTACGCGGTATTGGCGACGCCGGTGTACCTGGCGAACGCGCTGGTGCAGGTCGAGCCGAAAAAAAACGACATGCTCGGCTTTTCCGACCTCAGCAGCATGCTCGGTGGGCAATCGCCGTCGGTCACCGAAATCGGCATCATCAAATCCCGCGCGGTGATCGGCAAAACCGTCGACGACCTGCGTCTGGACATCGACGTCACCCCCAATACCTTCCCGGTCATCGGCGGTTTTCTCGCCCGGCGTTATCGCGGTGAAACCGAGTCCAGCGTGGCGCCGCCGCGTTTTGGCTTCAACAGCTACGCCTGGGGCGGCGAGCGTCTGGAATTCGCCCGGCTCGATCTGCCCAAAGAACTGTTGGGCAAGAAGCTCACCCTGATTGCCGGTGAGCAACAGCACTTTCAGTTGCTCGATGACAACGACAACCTGCTGATCGAAGGCGTCGCCGGCGAAGCCTTCGCGCAGGACGGCGTCGAGGGGTTGATCGAGCGTCTGCAAGCCAATCCGGGTGCCCGTTTTGAAGTGGTGCGCAATCCACGGATCGTGACTATTCAGGGTTACCAGGATGCGCTGGATATTTCCGAGCAAGGTAAAGAGTCGGGGATTATCCGTCTGGCGCTGGCCAGTGCCGACGCCGCCGAGGCGGTGAAGATCCTCAACAAGATTGCTGCGCTCTACGTGGATCAGAACGTACGTCGCACCTCGGCGGAAGCGGCGCAAAGTCTGGCGTTCCTGCAAAGTCAGTTGCCGCAGGTCAAGCGTGATCTGGCCAAGGCCAGCGATGCGCTCAACGCTTACCAGACCCACGGCAAGACCGTGAACATTTCCCTGGAAACCCAATCGGTGCTCGGTCAGTCCGTGGCGCTGGAAACGCGGATTTCCGAGCTGAAAATGCAGCAGGCGGAAATGGATCGCAAATTCACCAAGCAGCATCCGGCGTATCGCGCCTTGATGTCGCAGATCGGTGAATTGACCCAGCAGCAGAAATCGCTGGAAGGCAAGGTCGGCGACCTGCCGGCGACGCAACAGGAGCTGCTCAACCTGACCCGCGATGTGGAAGTGGCTTCGCAGATCTATACGCAGTTGCTGAACAAATCCCAGGAGCTGGACATTGTTCGCGCCGGTGCGGTGGGCAACGTGCGCCTGATCGACCCGGCGGATGTCGACCTGACCAGCCCGGTCAAACCGAAAAAAGCCCTGATCGTGCTGATCGCGACGTTCCTCGGCGCCTTTGTCGGCGTGGCGCTGGTGCTGTTGCGCAAATCCCTGAGCAAGGGTCTGGAAGGCCCGGAAGCCATCGAACAGCTCGGGCTGCCGGTGTACGCCTCGATTCCCTACAGCGCCTTGCAGCGCGAAGAGGATACGAAAAAGGGCCGGGCCAAAATCACCGCTGAAACACCGGCCTATCTGCTGGCGTTGCGCAACCCGACCGACCTGTCCATCGAGTCGATCCGCAGCCTGCGCACCTGCCTGCATTTCGCCGCGCTGGATTCGACCAACAACCGCATCATGATCTCCGGCCCCAGCCCGCAGGTCGGCAAGACCTTCGTCTCGTCCAACCTCGCCGCGGTCATGGCGCAGAGCGGTCAGCGCGTGTTGCTGATCGACGCCGACATGCGCAAGGGCCACTTGCACAAGACGCTGAATGTACCGATCGCCAATGGTCTGTCGGACCTGCTGGTCAAGCGCTGCAGCATCGAGCAGGCGATCAACACGGTGGAAATCGACAACCTGCACTTCATCAGCCGTGGTCAGGTTCCGCCGAATCCCTCCGAGCTGCTGATGCATGCCAACTTCCGCGACCTGCTCGCCGAGCTGAGTCAGCGCTACGACGTGGTGATCATCGATACGCCGCCTCTGCTGGCGGTGACCGATGCGGCGATTGTCGGGCGTGAAGCCGGCATCAGCCTGATCGTCACCCGGTTTGCGGTTAATCCGGCCAAAGAGATTGAAATGACCATCCGCCGCTTCGCGCAGAACGGCATCGAGCTCAAGGGCGCGGTGTTCAACGGCGTCGAGAAGCGCGCCGCCAGTTACTACGGCAACGGCAACTACGGTTACTACAACTACGAATACGCGTCGGACAAATCCTGAGTGTCAGCGCTTGTCCTTACATGCAAGGAAGTGGGTGGGTTGTGAAGAAAATACTGCACGTGGCTGAAACGATAAAAGGTGGGGTTGCCACCGTTATCCGCACGATATCGGCGTCGCCCGAAGGCCAGGACGCGAACTACGAATGGGTCTATCTGGTGCCGCTCGACCAGAAACAGGAGCTGCACGGCATCGATCAGCGCCAGATTCGCACGTTCGTCAGATCCGGGCGTAACGTGCCTTCGCTGCTGAGCTTTGCGTGGGAACTGGCACGGACGCTGTTCAAGGAAAAACCCGATGTGGTGCATCTGCACAGCACGTTCTCCGGGGTGATCGGCCGCTGTGTTTGTGTGCTGCTCAAGCCGTGGCGTCGGCCGAAAATCGTCTACTGCCCGCACGCGTTTTCGTTCCTGATGGAAAGCTCGCCCATCAAGCAGAAGGTCTACGCCTCGATCGAGCGTGTCTTGCAGAAAGTCACCGACGTGATCATTTGCGTCAGTCGCTACGAGATGGACAAAGCCGCGCGGTTCGGTATCGAGCGCAAGCGCATGCGCCTGATTTACAACGGCATCCCGCACAAGGATGACGCACCGAGGGCCGACAACCCCGCGCCGATTCATCTGCTGTTCGTCGGTCGCCTCGACTACCAGAAAGGCTTCGACGTATTGCTCAAAGCCTTCGCCAAGGTGCAGCGCAGCGATCTGAAGCTGACGGTGGTTGGCAGTGCGGTCAACGAGGACAAGGTCGAGTGCCCCGAGATGGACGCGGTCGAGTACCTGCCGTGGGTCACGCCGGCCGAAGTGCAGGCGCTGTATCAACAGGCCGACGCGCTGATCGTCCCGAGCCGCTGGGAAGGTTTCGCCATGGTGCCGCTGGAAGGCATGGCCATGGGTTTGCCGGTGATCGCCAGCAACTGCACGTCATTGCCCGAACTGGTTACCCATGAAGTGTCCGGCTACGTCTTTCCCACCGGTGACCACCAGGCGCTGGCCGATGTACTGGCGCGAATCCAGAAGCCGCGGTTGCTCGACCTCGGCAGCGAAGGCCGGAGCATCGTGCGTGAGCGCTTCAGTGCCGCGCTGATGATCCGCCAGACCTACGACGTGTATTGCGCTCCCACTTATTAAGTAGAACTCAAGCTTATGAACGTAACGATTTTGCATGGCTACAGTGCGTCCAACTCAGGTGACGGCCTGCTCGTCGATCTGGCCATCGCGTTGGTGCAGCGCAACTTTGGCGAAGACACTTCGATCAACGTCGTGGCCTCCGACCCGCAGTCTTTCGCCTACCTGCCGCACCCGCGTTTCGACGCGCCGGTGATGGCGGCCAAGGGCTTGGGGCGGGTCAAGCAGGCGGTGTTCCTCAATCAGTCGTATGCCGGGCTGGCGGATCTGTTGCGCAAGACCGATCTGATCGTCGGCGTCGGTGGCGGCTACATGCGCTCGAAAAGTGCCTTCGAACACATCAAGCTCAAACTCGGCCACGCCAAGCAACTGGAAACGGCGATCCTCAGCAAGGTGCCGTCGGTGTACCTGCCGCAAAGTATCGGCCCGTTCCATGGCGAGAGCCGCCAGATCGTCGATCACTACGCCAGCGCTGACGCGGTGTTCGTGCGCGATAACCGCTCCTCGGCAATGTTCGATGCCTGCGAAAATGTCTACCGCGCGCCGGATCTGGCGGTGCAGTCACTGGCGAGCAAGATCCTTCAGCAACCGAAGTTCACTCGCTGCGCCGCTTCGCCGGCCACCGTGTGCGTGGTGCTGCGCAAGCCGCCGGAATGGAGCAAGGAAAAGAAGGTCGCCTACGTCGCCAACCTGAAGCTGCTGCTGCAGCGCCTGAAGAACAAAAGCAAAGTGGTTTGCGCCGTACAGAGTGCCGTTCGCGGTAACGACGACGGTGCGTTCTATCGCGAGCTGGGCATCAGCGAAGAGCTGCTGTCGTTGAAGGCGACGATTGCCAAATATCAACCGGACCTGGTGATCTCGGTGCGTCTGCACGGCGCCATCGAATCGCTGTTGTCCGGTGTCCCGGCGTACCACATCAGCTATGAACGCAAAGGCTTTGGCGCCTATCAGGACATGGGCGTGGAAGACTGGGTGATCAATGGCGGCGACATCAATGTCGACCAGATCATCGACACCGTTTATGCGCCGAACGCGCTGTCGAACTTCGGCAAGCGCCTGACCGACACTTGCCGCGAAATCGAAGCCAAGACGGTGATGATGGACGAGATCATCAAAGGCGTCGTTCGATGATATTCCGCTTGCTGCTGCGCGGCGGAGCCTTGGGCGCGAAGTTTCTGCTGGTGTTGGCCATCACCCATTACCTGGGCTACGAAGCGCTGGGGTTTTATGGCGTGGTGGTCGCCGCGTCGCTGATCGCTTCGAAGTTCTACAGCGTTGGTTTCAGTTCCGAGATCAATCGGTTGATCAGCGTCGGCGGCAGCTCGCGGCGGGTGGTCGACAAAGTCCTGCTGCTGTACCTCGCGGTGGGGCTGCTGCTGTCGCTGGCAACGGTGGGGATCTATTCGCTGTTTCAGCAGGTCGAGGCGGGCACCGCGCTAATCCTCTGCGTGACGCTGGTGTTGCTCACTGAACACCTGTCCTTCGAGATCAACTCGTTCGTGTTTTCCGCACAGAAAGCCACCGCGGGTGCGCTGCTGTTCTTCATCAAGACCGGTCTCTGGGCGCTGCTGGCGGTGGGCGCGATGATGCTCGACTGGGTGTCGGGCATCGCCAGTGTGCTGTGGTTGTGGGTGGCCGCCAACGTGTTGGTGATCGTCGCCGGTTACCTGATCGTGGTGAACGTGCACAAGGGCCGGGTCAGCGAAGCGCTGACGACGGCGACCGTGTGGAAGGCCGGGTTGCCGTTTTATTTCGGTACGGGCTTGATCGCGCTGAGTCAGTATGCCGAGCGCTTTCTGATTGCCGACCTCGAACCGTATGCCAATCTCGGTAAATACGTGTATGCGTGGTCGGCGGCGAACACTCTGCAGGCGCTGTCTTACGCGGTGGTGGCGGTAGTCGGCATTCCGGTGCTGGCCAAGCGGTTTCAGGCGGATCAACAGGCGTTCAGCGTCCGGCAGTTGTTCGTCAACAAGTGGGTGATGCGCTCGTTAGCGGTGTCAGCGGCGGTGGCCGTGCTGATCTATCTGTTCTTCAACGTGGTGCTCGATTACGTCGCCAGCAGCGTGCCGCGTCCGGATAACGCACTCCTCGGCGTGTTGATCTTTTCCTTTGCTCTGCGGGCCATCGGCGACATCGTCTGGGGCGGTCTGATCGCCTCGAAAAACAGTCGGGTGTCATTCGCCAGTGCGGCGATTTGCTTGCTGGTGTCGGTGCCGGTCAGCTACCTGCTGATCAAGCACTATTCGATTTATGGCGCGGCGTGGGGCAATGTCTTTGCGATCATCGTGCAGCTCGGGGTGATCGCCGTGTTGACTCGAGCGGCCCGTGCCAAAGGGGCGCTGGCATGGGGTTGAAGTTGCCGTGCATCGAGTTTCGCGGCCGCAAACTCGATTCCTCGCTGTCGTTCCTGATTCTGTTTACCGGGCTGTTTCTGTCGGTGGCGATGCCGCTGCTGATCCCGCGCGATCCGGGGCCGGATGCGATGACCTTATGGTCGTCCTACGCCCGCGCCGACAACTGCAATTTCTGGAACCCGTTCTCGCCGGATCGCTCCTCCTACGAGTGTTCGGCGTTCCTGCTGCGGCCCACCGGGATCAACCTGACCAACGCCTGGGCCTACGGGATGTTCTGCAACTTCTTCCTCACGGCGATCCCGGTGGTGGTGTTTCGGCGCATGCCACTGGCGATCTTCGGCACCCTGTGCCTGTGGGGTGTGGTGCGTTCGTTTTTTCTGGAAAACCTGACCAAGGAAATCATCGTCTCGGTGGCGGTGCTGAGCATTTTGTTCAGCGCATTGACGCGCAAATACCGCGGCGGTTTTTTTCTCTCGGCGGTGATCTATGGCGTGCTGATCCGGCCTTACTGGATTCTGTTTTCGCTGTCGTGGGTCGGCGTTTGCGTGATGAAAAAGTACGTGTCGCGCTTCACCTTCTTCCTGATGCTGTTCCTGTTTTACCTGGCGGTGGCCATGGCGATTCAGCTGGCGCTGGGCTTTCCGGTGTCGTCGATTCGCGCCAGCAACAACGAGTTGCGCACGGCGGGGGAGGAGGGGTCGAAATCGCTGATCGTCTCGTGGCTCAGTGGCAGCGACTTCGTCTCGCAGGCGCTGGACTCGATGATCATTTTCTTCCGGTTGTCGTTCCCGGTGGAGCTGATTCTGTTGTCCGGGCCGGGTCAGGTGATCTTCGTCGCGCTGATGATCATGACCGCGCTGCTGCTGTTCAAAGTCATCACCTCCACCGATTACAAAGGTGCGCCGATCGAGACCAAACCCAAGGAACTGATCGCGATCCCGCTGGCGTTTCTGTTGGTGCAAGGCTTGTTCGAGCCGGACTTCGGCTCCTTTGCCCGACACTTTTCCATGGTGGTGCCGGTGCTGTTTGTCGGCCTGGGCCTGATGTTGCGTGCGAACAAACCGGTGCGGGTTGAGTCACGCGTTCTGAATTGAGGCAGGTGCTGTATGTCGAGCAAGAAAAAGTCCCTGGAAATCGAAACCCTGCGTGGTCTGGCGTGCCTGCTGCTGGTGCTCTACCACGTCATCGGCCCGTTGGGCGGAGGGCTGAAAATCGATCTCGGCTCGCCGTTCCGGGTGATCGCCGATTCGATGGTGTACGTGCGCATGCCGCTGTTCACCTTTATTTCCGGCTACATCTATTCGATCTACAAAATCCGTGGCAATGACTTTTCCGCATTCTTCAGCGGCAAGGTGCGACGGTTGATCGTGCCGTTGTTTTGTGTCGGTGTGCCGTTCTCGGTGTTGCAGGCGGTGGGGCCGGGGGTGAACAAGGACGTCGGGGTGATCGATGCGCTGCTGTCGTTCTGGGTGCCGGTCAATCACTTCTGGTTCCTGCAGGCGGTGTTCATCATTTTCATGTTCGTCGGCCTGCTGGAATGGCGTGGGATGCTGCGTTCGATGACCCGCTTGTACCTGCTGTTCGCCTTCGCTGCGGCGCTGTTTCTGCTGCCACCGTTCAAGCTCGATGCGTTCGGCATCAACGGTGCGATTTACCTGCTGCCGTTTTTTGTGGCGGGGATGATCGGCCAGGAAAATGTCGAGGCGTTGAAGCAACGGTTCAAGGTGATCGGGCCGCTGGTGTTTGTGTTGATTTCGTTGACGCTGCTTTACGTGGCGGCGATTGATCGTGAGTTGATTGTCGACCGCCGTAGCCTGATTGGCTTGACCGTGGGTTGCGTGTCCTGCATTGCTTTGCTGTCGAGTGACATGCGCTCGAAGTGGCTGACCTGGCTGGGCGGCTACTCTTACGCGATCTTCCTGTTTCATGTGTTGTTTGCGGCGACTTCGCGGTTTGTCATGGGGCGGTTGGGGGTGAAGGACGAAAGCATTCTGGTGCTCACTGGCCTGCTGTTCGGTCTGTTGGGGCCGGTGGTGCTGTCGATGATTTTCAGTCGCTTCAATGTCACTTCGGTGCTGTTTTTGGGCGAGCGTGCGGCGAAGAAAAAACCGGTGGCGGGCATTGCTCCGGTGGTGCCGGCCAGTAGCTGAAAAGCTTCGCGAGCAAGGATCTCTGGAACTCACCATCTCTGTGGGAGCTGGCTTGCCAGCGATGGGGCCAGATCAGATGAAGTTTATGCGCCTGACCCACCGCCATCGCTGGCAAGCCAGCTCCCACAGGGTTTGGGTGTACAAGGATTTAGCGGATGACCTCAACCGCTGCTCGCGAAGGGGCCATTCCAGACTGAAGGAAATAATGCATGTTGGCAGTAAATGACGCTCAGCCCGTCGCGGCGTCGGTGGTGGAAGTGGGCGATGCCCGCGAGCGCTTTGCGCAGTGGCGCGAAGGCAAGGCCGGGAAGGTGTTGTCGGTCTCGGTAATTGGCGACAGCTACAGCGCCGGGCAGGATTTCTACCTGAACAAACTGGTGCAGCGCGTGGCCGGCGAGGTCGGATTTGCCGGCCCCGGTTATGTCGGTTTCAACCATGGCGCGGCGCTGGGCGGCACGCATTTCAAATACACCCGCAGCAGCGAAAAATACTTCGGCGGTGGCTGGCAAGTGTCCGGCCTCGGCCAGGCCAGCCCCGACAGCCGCACGGTGATCGGCAAGCCCGGTGCCTGGCTGCAAATCGATGCCAGCCCGACACCCGCCATCGACACCCAAGTCACCCAGGCGAAATTGCTCTACCTGGGCAACGGCGAGCCGAGTGAGCTGCGTTACCGCTGGACGCCCGCACAAGCCTGGCAACCCTTGAAACTTGAAGGTTCAGGCGTACAGGAACTACCGCTCGCAGGTCTTTCGGCAGCCGCAGACTGGTCGTTCAAACTGGAAGTGGTGAAGGGCGCACCGACTTTGTTTGGCCTGTGGCTGAGCAACGAGCAGAACGGCGTGCGGGTCTCGAAACTGGCGGCCTCGGGCGCGGCCTCAGCGGACTTCTATCACCGCGATCCGCAATGGCAAGTGCAGTGGAAAGCCGCCGTGTCGAAGATCCCCGCCGACATTTACCTGATCATGCTCGGCGGCAACGACCAGGGTTTCGGGGTCAAACCCGAGCAGTACCTGCACAACGTTCAAGGGTTGGTGGCGATGATCCGCGAGATCCAGCCGGCGGCGAGCATCAACCTGATCATGCGTCAGGACACCACGCGGTCCAGTGCCTATCCGATGTCGGCGTATGCGCAGGTCTTGCAGCCGTGGGCGCATGAGCAGCAGTTGGGCTTTGCCAATCTGCAATGCGCGTTCGGCCCTGACGTCAAACGCTATGCAGCGGCGATGATCGGGCCGGACAAGATTCATCCGCAGCCCGCGACGGGTGGGAAAGTGATTGCCGACTACTTCTATCGCTGGATCGTCAGTGGCATCAACGCAGACAGTTGCGACCCAACGAAACCCCTGTAGGAGCTGCTGAAGGCTGCGATCTTTTGATCTTGATCTTAAAAACAAAGTCAAAAGATCGCAGCGTTCCGCAGCTCCTACAGGGGGAGTGTTTTTATTTGAAGTGATCTATCTGGCTCAGGAGCTCCGCAGTCTTCTGCGGCATCAGTTGCGTCGCACACCGTGTCTCGACATTGATGATGATCGCCGGCTCGTTGCAGCACAGGCGTACGCGGAAGCGCCAGTCGCTGAAGATCACTTTCAGGCCATCGCGGTCGTCCATTTCCAGCGCCTGCTCGGCATACAGGTGTTTCAGATGGGCGAGCAGGGGATAGGGATCGGCCAGCGGCCGGCGAATGTCGCCGGACGAGGGAAACATGCCGATGCGTTCCACCAGCAGGATGCTGCCCAGCCAAGACTCGTTGGCGCTGGGCAACGGCTGATGCCGTGACAGCCGGCTCACCGCCCCGAGGTTGCCCACCTCCCGTTCAATCTCTGCTGCATGCTGTGCCATGTTCATGGTTGCCTCCTGAAAAGAGAAGTGGGCGGAAGCCGTCTCAGCGGCCCTTGAGGTAGACGTTGTCGTAGCAGAAGTTGGTCGCCTGCAGATAACCCTCGGCGTCACCGCAGTCGAAGCGCAGGCCCTTGAACTTGTAGGCCAGCACGCAACCGTTCTGTGCCTGTTTCATCAGCGCGTCGGTGATCTGGATCTCGCCGCCCTTGCCCGGTTGGGTGTCGGCGATCAGGTCGAAGATGTCCGGGGTGAGGATGTAGCGGCCGATGATCGCCAGGTTCGACGGCGCGTCCTGCGGCGCCGGTTTTTCCACCATGTTATTGACCCGGTAGATGCCCTCGGACATCAGTTCGCCGGCGATCACCCCGTACTTGTGGGTCTGGTCGGCCGGGACTTCCTGGATGGCGACGATCGAGCAGCGGAATTTCTTGTACAGCTGGATCATCTGCGAGAGCACGCCGTCACCGTCCAGGTTCAGGCACAGGTCATCGGCCAACACCACGGCGAAGGGCTCATCACCGATCAACGGACGGCCGCTGAGAATCGCGTGACCGAGGCCCTTCATTTCCACCTGACGGGTGTAGGAGAAGGTGCAGGTGTCGATCAGCTCGCGGGTGCCGGCGAGGAATTTCTCTTTCTCGGTGCCGCGGATCTGGTGTTCGAGTTCGTAGCTGATGTCGAAGTGGTCTTCCAGCGCACGCTTGCCCCGACCAGTGACGATGGCCATGTGTTGCAGGCCGGCGTCCCGTGCTTCTTCAACGGCGTATTCGATCAACGGCTTGTTGACGATCGGCAGCATTTCTTTCGGCATGGCTTTGGTCGCCGGCAAGAAACGCGTGCCATAACCGGCAGCGGGGAACAAACATTTACGAATCATAAAAGTATCCTGGACAGTCATGGAACACAGGCAACGGATGCGCGCACTTACGAACGCGCACAAGTTTCAATGATTATTGAACGAGTACTTTAATACCTGAGTCAGGTTGTTAATGGCAATTAGTGCGGAGGGTAAAACCTGACAATGTTATGAGATGTCGGTTATAGCGTTATTGGTTATTTTTAGTCGGTATCTGTTGATAGTGATGAGTGCACTCGGGGTGCTAATAAGTACCGGGCAATACAGTTTGACCTGCAAAAATATTTATTGCCAGTGGTTGAACTAATTTTGTTTAAGGCTGTTGTCGTCCTTATTTGTGTGGTGCGCCACAGATTCAATGAAAGGGACTTGACAGGCTACTTGTCACTTATCCAATGACGGACCGCGCTATGAAGATTCTGGTAACGGGTGGCGCCGGCTATATCGGCTCGCACACCACACTTGCGCTGCTTGAAGCAGGTTATGAAGTTGTTGTACTGGATAATCTTTGCAACAGCAGCGATGCGGCACTGCATGCGATAGAAGGTATTTGCGGCAAAAGCGCGCTGATGATTCGCGGCGATGTCTGCGACCGGCCGTTGCTCGACCGGATTTTTCGCGAGCATCAAATCGACGCGGTGCTGCATTTTGCCGGGCTCAAGGCCGTCGGCGAGAGTGTGCGCAAGCCGCTGGATTATTACGAGAACAACGTCGGCGGCAGCATCACGCTGTGTCAGGCGATGGCGGCGGCCGGGGTGTTCCGGCTGGTGTTCAGCTCGTCGGCCACGGTGTACGGCGAGCCTGAGCAGATGCCGATCCGCGAGGATTTCCCCACCGGTATTCCGACCAATCCTTACGGCCAGTCCAAGCTGATCGTCGAGAACGTGCTGCGCGACCTGAGCCAGGCCGAGCCGCGCTGGAGCATCGCCTTGCTGCGTTACTTCAACCCGATCGGCGCGCATCACAGCGGGCATATGGGCGAAGACCCCAGCGGCATCCCCAACAACCTGCTGCCCTACATCAGCCAGGTCGCGGTTGGCAGCCTGCAGGAACTATCGATTTTCGGCGACGATTACCCGACCATCGACGGCACCGGGGTTCGCGATTACATCCATGTCGTCGACCTCGCCGATGGCCATCTCAAAGCCCTGCAATCGATTGCCGATCGTCCGGGCATTCACACCTGGAACCTCGGCACCGGCGACGGCTACAGCGTGATGCAAGTGCTGCATGCCTTCGAACAAGCCAGCGGGCGTCCGGTGCCATACCGAGTGATGCCGCGGCGCAGCGGCGATATTGCCGAGAGTTGGGCCGACGCCTCCAAGGCCGCAAAAGAACTTGGCTGGAAAGCCACGCGCAGTTTGCAGGACATGGTCACCGACACCTGGCGCTGGCAATCGAATCATCCACGCGGTTATCTCGAATGATGTCGTTCTAATACTGAATGTTAGTTTCGGTCAGCTGTTAGATATCGTCGGGAAAATACGCTGGAAATGCCTTTTGCAAGTCCGTAGATATAAACCTGCCGTTCGACTTTTATCAGTTGGGTAAGACTGTGAAAGAACGACGGATCTTGTTCGCGATTTTCGCGAACTTGAACGCTACCACCGCTAACTCAGGCCGGTTTTTAACAGGCCGAATGTTAGAAAGGAGTTGATATGAAAAAAGTGATGGCGATTGCCCTGTTGACGATGTTGAGCAACTGGGCGTCCGCTGCTGAAGCGCCGCTTACTGCGGTGACCAATGTATCTGGCAGTGTCGCGGCTTCTACAGCGCCTGCTGCCAGTACTGCAATGGTTGCCAGTGCAGTCGCGGCGTCCAACAGCGGCGGAAGTGCCAACGGCGGTACCACGGGCACCACCGGTACTACCGGCACCACTGGCACGCACAACTAACAGGAACATTTGTTAGTGCAGTACAGGGTCGCCCGACGCAAGTCGGGTGACTTTATTTTTAGATTCGCCCTTGGATAGCGTAGTGCCATTATGACTCGTAGTTTTTCTCTTTTGCTGTTGGCAAGTATCGCTTTGCAAGGTTGCATGTTTTCCCCCGGCCAATACCTGAGCACCGGCGACATCACGCGCCAGGGCGCCAGCGAAAGCAGTCGGGTCGAGCTGATTCCGATCACGCCCAAGCTGATCTCGATGACCCGCGCCACGCAAAAGCGTGAGTCGGTGCCGGCGGAACTGTTGGCAACGCCGGCGGAATACCGCATTGGCAGCAACGATGTGTTGTACATCACGGTCTGGGATCACCCGGAGCTGACCGCGCCATCGGGGGCACAACAGCAGATCGACGCCAACGGTCGACTGGTGCGCTCCGATGGCACGCTGTACTACCCGTTCATCAAGGAAGTGCAGGCGGCCGGCAAGACCATTCAACAGCTGCGCTCGGACATCGAATCCCGCCTGTCGGCATTCATCGCCGAGCCGCAAGTGGATGTCGCGGTGCTGCGTTTCGCCAGTCAGAAAGTGGTGGTTTCGGGCGCCGTGGCGAAGGCCGGTCCGCAGCCAATTTCCACCAACCCGCTGAGCGTGGTCGAAGCCCTCGGTACGGCCGGCATCGACACCAACAACGCCGATCTGTCGGGCCTGCTGCTGACGCGCAATGGCCGGGTGTATCCGCTCAATCTCGACTCGCTGAACCAGCAGGACTCCGAGTTGCAGCACGTCTTCCTCAAGGGCGGCGATCAGTTGTATCTGCCGTACAACGACAACAAGCGCATCTACGTCATGGGTGAAGTCAACCAGCCCCGCGCGCTGAGCTTCAAGACCGCGACGATGAACCTCTCCGATGTGCTTGGCTCGGTCGGCGGCTTGAGCCAGACCACCTCCAATGGCAACGCGGTGTATGTGATTCGCGGGGTGGAAAACCTCGATGTCGAGCCGGCGAAGATCTATCAACTGGAAGCTCAGTCGCCGACCTCAATGGCACTCGCTTCGCATTTTGAAGTGCGTCCGCAGGATGTGGTGTACGTCGGCCCGGCCAACGTCACGCGCTGGAACCGCTTCATCAGCCAACTGGTGCCGTCGGCATCGATCGTCGGGACCGGGGCTTCCGCTGCGAAGAACTGGAGCGAATTCAGTAACAACAGCAAATAAGGCCGACCGTGAAAACCTTGAAAGTGGGCGTCTGCCTGATGGCGGCCTTGATGTTGTGTGGCTGCAACCCGCTGATGACCGCCTCGGTGCGCAACCTCAAGTCGGCGGTGATCGGCCCGGACGAGCTGGACGTGAGCGCGGCCCAGGTGGCCGAGGTCAAGTACCCGCAAATCAAACTGACCACGCCGTCCGGCTCCGGGGTACTGGCGCTGGTGCGCGAGCGTGAAGACCTGCAGTTCTGGGTCGCCTCCGGCAAACAGGTGTTGCTGCTGCGTGACGGCCTCGCCGTGCGCACCATCGGCCTCGGTGTCGAGGGCGATCTGGACGGCACGCGGCTGGCTGACAACGCGCCGTTCAAACGTGGCCTGCATCAGGTCGCCGACGGCTTCACCAGTCAGCGCTGGATCGACCTGTACAAGGGCCAGGAAGTCGGCTTGATCGTCAACAGCCGGTTCTCCCGCTGTTCCACGCAAACCCTGCACATTCTCGACAAGGAATATACCGTGCTGCGTGTCGACGAACGCATCGACGTCCCGGCCATCGGCCTGCGCGCGACCAACCATTACTGGGTCGATCCGCTGGACGGTTTCATCCTGCAGAGCGAGCAGCAACTGACCACGCAACTGCGCGTGCGCATCGTGCAACTGACCCCTGATCGCAGGCATCTGCCGTGAAGCGCTTACGCATGTTATCGGCAGGGTTGTTGTTGCTCAGCGACGTCAGTCAGGCAGCGGTCACGGTCAGTGGCGATGTGGCCAATCCGGGGCCGGTGGAATTGCCGCCGGGCGGGCGCTTGCTCGACGTGATCAGCGTGGCGGTGCCGAATGCCGAAGGTTACTGGCTGGCCGGCGTGTTGCTGCGCCAGTCGTTGCTGGAACAGCAGGCGCGGCTCAAGGCCGGAGTGTTGTTCGATCTCGATGTCTTGCAGCGCATGGCCTCGTTGTTTGATCGACCGAGCCGCGCGGCACTGGCGCTGCGTCTGTCCGAGCAGGTGCGGCAGATGCCGGTCACCGGGCGCCAGGTAGCGGACCTCGATCCGGTCGCGGTGGAAGTCGGTTTCGCGCGCAACATGCGTCTCGACGATGGCGATCGTCTGATCTACCCGAAACGGGTCGACGAGGTGCAAGTGCTGGGCGCGGTTGCCGAGACCTGCCACCTGCCTTATCAGCCCTTGCTGGAGGCGCGCGAGTATCTGGAAAACTGCACGCCGCTGGACGATGCCGAAGCCGATTACCTGTGGCTGATCCAGCCCAATGGTGCGGTGCGGCGCGTGGGCATTGCGCACTGGAATCGCGAGAGCGGGCAGTTCCCCGTGGCCGGCAGCAAGATTCTGGTGCCGGTGAAAAACGATGATCTGGATCCGCCTGTTCCTGAACTGAATCAGCAGTTGGCCGAATTGATTGCCACGCAGCTGGCTGAGGTGGTTCGTTGAAGTTACGTGTTGCAGCTGTGTTGTTATTGCCGTGCGGCCTGGTGTATGCCGAGCCGCGTATTACTCAAAATGATTTTGGTGGCACCGGTCTGTTGCAGACCCCGACCGCGCGCATGGCGCCGGCCGGCGAACTGAGCGTCAATGCCAACCGCACCGAGCCTTACAGCCGCTACAGCGTGTCGTTGCAGCCACTGGACTGGCTCGAAGGTTCGTTCCGCTACACCGCGATCACCAACCGGCCGTACGGCCCCGAGGCGCTGAGCGGCAGCCAGAGCTACAAGGACAAGGCGGTCGACGCCAAAGTCCGGTTGTGGCAGGAAAGCCACTGGGCGCCGGAAGTGGCGCTGGGCTTCCGAGACATTGGCGGTACGGGTCTGTTCTCCAGCGAATTTTTTGTCGCCAACAAACGTTTCGACAATTTCGATTTCAGCGCCGGCATTGCCTGGGGTTATCTGGGTAATCGCGGCGACCTCGACAACCCGCTGGGCTACGTCAGTGATCGCTTCGATACCCGACCGGCTCTCGAAGGTACCGGTGACGTCAACTCCGGCTCGTACTTTCGCGGTCGGCCGTCGTTCTTCGGAGGCGTGAGCTACCAGACGCCGTGGGATCGACTCAGCCTGAAACTCGAATACGAAGGCAACGACTACAAGCACGAGCCGAAGGACAACGTGATCAAGCAAGATTCGCCGATCAACTTCGGCGCGGTGTTCAAGGTGGCCGATTCGGTGGATGTCAGTGCGGCGTGGGAGCGCGGCAATACGGCGATGTTCGGCATCACGTTCCACACCAATTTCGTCAGCCGCAAAGCGCCGGCCAAGACCTACGATCCGACGCCGGAACCGCTGCCGGCGAAGATGCCAACCACGCCGATGGAACAGGTCAACTGGGCCGACGTGTCGCAACGTTTGCAGCAGAATGCCGGGTACAAGGTCGAGCGCATCAGTCAGCGTGATTCCGAGCTGATCGTCTACGGCGAGCAGCAGCGCTACTTCCATTCGTCCAAGGCTGTTGGCCGCGCGAGCCGGATTCTCGACAACAGTGTGAACGACGACATCAACTGGTTCACCGTGGTCAACAAGCGCTACGACCTGCCGCTGGAAGAGACCAGCGTGCCGCGCCAGACCTTCCGCGAAGTGATCAACAACGAGGAACCGCTGGAGTCGCTGCACCGCACCACCGAGATCAACCCGGCGATGCCGCACAACGAGAAAACCCTCTACAGCGAAGCGCCACAGCACTTCAATTACGGCGTCGGCCTGGGCTTCAAGCAGAACGTCGGCGGCCCGGATGGTTTGCTCTATCAATTCAGTGCAGACGCGGACGCGGAGTACCGCTTCAACCGCAATACCTGGTGGAACGGCTTGCTCAGTGCCAACCTGGTGAACAACTTCGACAAGTTCACCTACGACGCGCCGAGCGGCCTGCCGCGGGTGCGTACCGATTTGCGTCAGTACCTGACCACCTCGGAGGTGACCATGCCGTTATTTCAGGTCAGCCATGCCGAGCAGTTGGACAAAGACCTGTATGGCATGGTCTACGGCGGTTATCTGGAGTCGATGTTTGCCGGTGTCGGCGCTGAGGTGCTGTTCCGGCCGACCGGCGAGCGCTGGTCGGTGGGGGCGGATCTGAACTACGTGCGCCAGCGCGAGTTCGACCAGGGTTTCGGCCTGCGCGACTACTCGGTCTGGACCGGGCACATCACTGGCTATACCGATTTGCCGTACGACACGTTGGCTGCGGTCAGCGTCGGTCGTTATCTGGCTGGCGACTGGGGCGGTACGCTGGACATCTCTCGCGAGTTTTTCAACGGTGTGCGTTTCGGCGCTTGGGCGACGATCACCACGGCTGGCAGTGCCGAGTACGGGGAGGGTAGTTTCGACAAGGGCATCTACCTGTCGATCCCGTTCGACGAAATGATGAGCATGTCGACCATGCGCCGCGCCAATCTGGTCTGGGCCCCGCTGACCCGTGACGGCGGCGCCAGGCTCAATCGCAGCTTCCAGCTGCACTCGATGACCGATAGCCGCGAGGGTGACATGTTCTACCGCAACTTCTCGAAGATTACCGAGTAACCCCAGAGCCTGCTCGGGAGCTGTGGGAGCGGGATGAACTGGATATCCCGATCCACCCCCAATCCCTGTGGGAGCGAGCTTGCTCGCGAAGGCGCCAGTCCATTCAAAACCCATGTTGCTTGACCCACCGCTATCGCTTGCAGGCAAGCTCCCACAGTGATTTTGTGGTGTGCCCGATTTGAGTGAACACCGCCGGACCCTGTGGGAGCGAGCTTGCCCGCGAAGGCGTCGGCACATTCAACATCTCTGTCGGCTGACCCACCGCCATCGCGGGCAAGCCACGCTCCCACAGTGGATCGGGATGAACTGAATATCCCGGATCCACCGCCGGACCCTGTGGGAGCGGGCTTGCCCGCGAAGGCGTCGGCACATTCAACATCTCTGTCGGCTGACCCACCGCCATCGCGGGCAAGCCACGCTCCCACAGTGGTTCGGGGTGAAGCAAATATCTTGATCGACAACCCAATCCCCGTGGGAGCGGGCTTGCCCGCGATGGCGTCGGCACATTCAACATCTCTGTCGGCTGATCCACCGCCATCGCGGGCAAGCCACGCTCCCACAGTGGTTCGGGGTGAAGCAAATATCTTGATCGACAACCCAATCCCTGTGGGAGCGGGCTTGCCCGCGAAGGCGTCGGCACTGCCACCCTCGCAACCGCCTGATCCCACCACCAAATCCCGCCCACAAAAAAGGGGACTTTCGTCCCCTTGCGCTATCGCCTGGCTTGTCACCAGTCCATCAATAAATATCTTTCGACAACAGCGTAAACGGCGTCTTCACCAGGATCTTCAGATCCAGCCACAACGACCAGTTGTTGATGTAATGCAGGTCCATCTCCACCCGACGCTGCATCTTGTCGAGGGTGTCGGTCTCGCCACGGCAGCCGCTGATTTGCGCCAGGCCGGTGATGCCCGGTTTGATTCGGTGACGAGCCATGTACGCGAGGATTTTCCCCGAGTAGTAGTGGTTGTGCGCGACAGCGTGAGGGCGCGGGCCGACCAGGGCCATCTGCCCCTGCAGCACGTTGAACAACTGCGGCAACTCATCCAGAGACGTGCGGCGGATGAAGCGTCCGACGGCGGTGATGCGCGAATCATTACGGCTGGCCTGAACCACTTCACGATCATCGTGCACGCGCATCGAGCGGAATTTCCACACCTGAATTACCTTGCCGTTCCAGCCGTGGCGATCCTGTTTGAAGAACACCGGCCCCGGCGAGTTGATCTTCACCGCCAACGCGATGAACAGCAGGACCGGGCTCAACAGAATGATCGCCAGCAGCGCCACGCCTTTTTCCACCAGACTTTTGCTCAACGCAGCAGTAGGGCGGCTGGTCAGCGGGCTTTCGTTGAGGCAGATTGCCGGCAGACCATCCACGACCTTCACCGAGTGGTTGAGCAGGGTCAGACTGTTCAAGTCCGGCACCCAGACCACATCAACGTTGGCCCCGAGCAAATCGACGTACATCGCTTCGATTTTCGCCGCTTCCGCCAGCGGCAGGGTGATGTACAGACGGCGGATGTCATGATCCTTGATCAGTTGCAGCAGATCTTCCTGATCGCCCACCACCCGTGGTGCATCCGAGTCCAGAACCGGTTTCGTGCCATTGCTGACCAAACCTACCAGTGGCAGGTTTTCCACCAGACTGATCTTCTGCGCCAGGCCCAGCGCCAACTCACCCGTACCGACAATCAAGGTTTTCTGCGCATTGGTACGGGAACGCTGGTAGTACTTGGAAAACGCATGCAGCGGCGCGTACAGCAGCGCCTGACCGAGGAAGCCGTACACCGCCCAGCTCAGCGTCACTTCACGGGAAAACACCTCGTCGGCCTTGCACACGAACGCGATGCCGGCCAGCGCGAGCATGGTCATCGACCAGCCCATGAACAGACGTCCCAGACCCGTCAGGTAATTGTCCTGTTTGCGATAGACGCCGCTGAACGTGTACGCCGGTACCGAGGCCAGTACCGCCAGTGTTGCGCACAGGCGGTAATAGAACTCGACGGTGCCGGTATGGCGTTCAGCAAGTACGAACAACAGCGCGACAATGAAACCTTGCGCCAGCGCCCATTGGCCCCAGAAGGTAAGTCCCTTGAGGCCGCTATTTCGATTGATCCGTAGAGAGAGTTCCATGAGATATCCCCAGAAATACGTCCATTCAGGTTTCGACAGTTAAAGTCCGAGTTGCTAGATAGGCTTGTTGTTGTTATTGGACGAGTGTCCTGAGGTAACAACGTCGATAGGCCGAACTGTCGTCAATCAATAGACTAAGTTATTGCCGGAGAGGGTGTCTGACGAGTTCTAACAAGATGGCACTGTGCCAACTTTCGAACAATCAAATACAAGGCTGTTAGAAAAGGTCGTGGAGCAAGGGGTGAATAAATGATGTTGTGTTTGTTACTGTAGGAGGGGTGGAGGCAGGGAACTTTTATTTACCAGGGAGGTGAAGTCAAACAGAGTGCTCTTGTTGTTTTTGTAATCGCACTGTTTTCTGTTTGTTTTGTTCGCGGAGATCGTGCGTGTTTACGCAACGATTTCCTGGATGAGGCAATAACCGCGGTTTCTTACGGCACGGAACAATCGCTCCCCATTACTGGCGCTTTTGAACTTGTCCTGCAGGCGACTCAGGCACATCTCCAGGCCACGATATTGCTCCGGTTCACGGCCGATGCTGAGGATCAGATCGTCGCGGCTGACAACGCGCTCTTCGTGATGGAGCATTTTGCGCACCAGCGCGGTTTCCAGTCCGGTCAGGCTGATTTCGACGCCTTCCTTGATCAGGGCGCCTTGATCATCGTCCAGATGCCAGGTCGTGTTGCCAGTGGCAGCGTCCTCAATGGCGGCAGTGCGGTTGTCGCTCTCTGCACTCTGAAACGGCTTCGCCGATTGTGCGGACAGCCATTCCGATTCGAGGGTGGCGAGGATGCGCTGGGTATCGTGTTCAATTGTGCGGGCCACGTGTTTACGGGTGCCGCTTGGGTAAGAGAACTCCATCAGCATGGGCGCGGAAGAGGGCGAAGTAGCACCTTCAATAAACATTTGTGCCTGAGACGTGCCAAACGAATTGAAGCGCTCGCTGGACAGAATGCTCTCAAGTTCACGCTGCGACGTTGTACTGTGAGTCACGACGACAAAATATTTTCTCGGGAGGGTTGTACTCGTTTCCATGTCTCTCTCCTAAAATGTGCACCAAAATGGGCGAAAAGATAAATCGGCAGGCGAGCAATGACTTCCTCGGAAGTAATCGACAGGCAGGGTCTGGGCTTAAAATGGCCCTCGATAAGTTCCACTCGTTCTGCTGCTATGTTGTGAAGTTTATTGTTATGGTTCGGTGTAGCCGTGCTCATTCAATGGCTTGATTATAATTAGATGTGAAGTACAACTAGAGCGGTATGGTTGCATATGACGATCCTTCGTGATTATGCAAAGAGGATGGCTGCCCGAGAGTCAGGCAGTCGATATCAGACCCCGCATCAGGCGATAGCCGTAGCCGCGGATGCTCTGAATCGCGTTCGTACCATACATGTCCTTGATTTTTCCACGCAAGCGGCTGATGGATTTTTCCAGCGCTCTCGGGTCGTAGAAATGGGTGTTGAGCCCCATGATGCTGGCGATTTCATCATGGCTGAGGATGTGATTGCTGGTCTGCGCAAAGGCTTCCAGGATCTTCATCTCGGCGAACGAGATGTCGAGTTTCTGACGGGGGCTGCCCAGCAGGCAGATACGCGTAGGGTCGAGCGTCAGATTAATATCCCGCTGCCATTCTTCACTGTTGAAGAACTCACCGAGCAGCTCGTCGCCCTCGTCGGCAAGGGTATTGAGTTTGATACAGAAGTCGGCACCAGCCAGAAAATACTTGATCTTGTTGAACGCGCCGCGACCGGTAATGACCGCGCAGATGATCGGCTTCAAGTTGTCGCTGCGCAGGCTTTCGATCAGCGCAAGATTGTCTTCCAGCGCTTGCGGAGTATCGATAACGATGAAAATGGCGCGATACGGACCAGAAAGTTCATTGTTGAAGGAACTAGTGTACGACTCGGCCTCAAGTGCCATATCTGTGCGAACGTGCTTCGCGATCAGCGCCCTGAAATTTTCGGCCACGCCACGGGTACGACCCAGAGTAAGAACACCGGGTACGTCGTTAGTCGGGCGCGGACTTCTAGTCGCCAAGTTCCCTGAGAGCATCATGCATTGACTCGAATTAGGTGCTGACATCGGGATGTTAAAGCACCGGTTCTCATCTGTGACTGACAATTGGTAACATTCACGCGATTTTTAGACGTGGCTCCCGAGTTTTCTAACAATAATTAAGCATTTCAAGCTTTTAGTTGATTTTCTCGGGGCTGTGAACTAGTCGTTACATGGTGGCAATGTGGAATTGTGCCACTATTTTGAATCTATGGCGATGGCTTTATTCATGTCCAATTGCCACTGTTCACGATCCTGAGACAGTGTGAGCTGGATCACACTTTATTGGCGAATCGAACTTTTTTCTACTATAGGCCTAAATATTTTTCGGGTAGTTGGTAGGCGGACGTTTATTAACATGGCTTGAGTGTGTCTTTTGATAAGACATATTCTCCGTCGCCTGATCAGGCAATGGGTGTCGCGTTATACCGATTGTTTAACTTCAGATACTCAATTCCTGAATACAGTTGACCGGTCGCTCAGCAAGAGCGCTCTGACGGAGGATTAATGGATTTCTGGACCTTTATCCAGGTGTTGATTTTGGGCGCGGTAGAAGGCCTGACCGAGTTCTTGCCGATCTCCAGTACCGGCCACCAGATCATCGTCGCCGACCTGCTGGACTTCGGCGGCGAACGCGCGATGGCGTTCAACATCATCATTCAACTGGGGGCGATCCTGGCCGTGGTCTGGGAGTTTCGCCCGAAGATCTTCGACATCGTCAAAGGCCTGCCCACCCAACGCAATGCGCAACGTTTCACCCTCAACCTGCTGATTGCCTTTCTGCCGGCGGTGATCCTCGGCGTGCTGTTCGCTGACAAAATCCATCAATACCTGTTTAACCCGATCACCGTGGCCATGGCCTTGGTGGTGGGCGGCATCGTCATGTTGTGGGCGGAACAGCGCAGCCATGTGGTGAGCGTCGATCACGTCGACGACATGCGCTGGTCAGACGCGTTGAAAATCGGTTTCGTGCAATGCCTGGCAATGATTCCCGGCACGTCGCGCTCGGGCTCGACCATCATCGGCGGTTTATTGTTCGGCTTGTCCCGGAAAGCCGCCACAGAGTTCTCGTTTTTCCTCGCCATGCCGACCATGGTCGGCGCCGCGGTGTACTCCGGCTACAAATACCGTGACCTCTTCCAGGCCAGCGACCTACCGGTGTTCGCCCTCGGATTCGTCATCGCCTTCATCTTCGCCATGATCGCCGTGCGCGGCCTGCTCAAATTCATCGCCAACCACAGTTATGCGGCGTTCGCCTGGTACCGGATCGCGTTTGGCTTGTTAATTCTGGCGACGTGGGTGTTTGGCTGGGTGAACTGGACGGAAGCGGCGGCGGGGTGATGCGCACGCCAGGCGGATCAACCCGCCTGGCGCGTTTTACGGAAGGAGGGCATCAACGCCCTTGCAGCAACTCACCCGCCTGATCCAGCAGCGCCAGCGGATCCTTGGCCTTGTGAATGTCCACCGACAACAACTGACGGAATTTACGCGCCCCCGGGAACCCGGTGCCCAACCCCAGAACATGCCGGGTGATGTGATGCATCGCACCACCCGCCTGCAAATGCTCGGCAATATAAGGCCGCAACTGCGCCAGCGCCTCGGCACGGCTGATCACCGGCGCGCTGCTGCCGAACAACTGCTGATCGACCTCCGCCAGCAAATACGGATTGTGATAAGCCTCACGCCCGAGCATCACACCGTCGAAGGTCTGCAAATGCTCGTGGCAGGCCTCCATCGTCTTGATCCCGCCGTTCAACACAATCTCCAGCTCCGGAAAATCCGCCTTCAACTGCGCCGCCACGTCATACCGCAACGGCGGAATGTCGCGATTCTCCTTCGGCGACAACCCCTCCAGAATCGCAATCCGCGCGTGCACGGTAAAACTGGTGCACCCGGCATCCCGCACCGTCCCGACGAAATCACACAACTCGGCGTAACTGTCCCGCCCATTGATCCCGATCCGATGTTTCACCGTCACCGGAATCGACACCGCATCGCGCATCGCCTTCACACAATCCGCCACCAACTGCGGATGCCCCATCAGGCACGCACCGATCATATTGTTCTGCACCCGATCACTCGGGCAGCCAACATTCAGGTTCACCTCGTCGTAACCATGCGCCTGCGCCATGCGCGCGCAGGCGGCCAGATCGAGCGGAACACTACCGCCGAGCTGCAGCGCCAGCGGATGCTCGGCTTCGTTGTGACGGAGGAAACGTTCGTGATCGCCGTTGAGTAGGGCGCCGGTGGTGACCATCTCGGTGTAGAGCAGAGCGTTCTTCGACAGGAGGCGCAGGAAGTATCTGCAATGCCTATCAGTCCAATCCATCATGGGTGCAACGGAAAACCGTCGAGATAGCGCAGGGCTTGAGTTTACTGGGCTGGAGTGGGTATTTGGTACCATTTGGCTCAACGTATTTATAGCGTGTTTTTAGGCGTTTTCAGGCGTTTTTTCGATGGCGCTGGTACAATGTACCAATCACTTTCGGAATTGTACCAGTCGATTATGGCAACGATCAGAGCACGAAAACGCACCGATGGCTCAGTCAGTTACACGGCACAGATACGCCTGTTTCGCGATGGAGCGCAAGTCTACCAAGAGAGCCAGACCTTCGCCCGGAAACAGGCGGCACAAGCGTGGGTGCGGCGACGTGAGGCAGAGCTAGATCAGCCTGGTGCGATTGAGCGGGCGAACCGCAAGGGCGTCACCGTTCAGGACATGATCAAGCAGTACTTGGATGAAATGGAGAAAGTCCGGCCGTTGGGTAAAACCAAGGAAGCCACTCTAAATGCTATCGCGGCGACGGAGTTTGGCCAGACCGTTGATTCGGCTATCAACAGTCAACGATTGGTGGATTTTGCACTCTGGCGAATGAGTAAAGAGGGCGGCGGCGTCCAGCCGCAGACGGCTGGCAACGATTTGGCGCACCTTGGGGCTGTCCTTTCGATTGCGCGTCCCGCTTGGGGGTATGAGGTAGACCCTCACGCGATGCCGGACGCTCGGAAGGTGTTGAGGAAGCTCGGCTACAACATGAAGAGCCGGGAGCGCGATCGTCGTCCAACGAAGGACGAGCTGGATAAACTTTTGGAGCACTTCGTCAGCATGCAGCAGCGTAGGCCTAGTTCGATCAACATGCTGAAGGTGATTGGCTTCGCGATTTTTTCCACGCGTCGGCAGGATGAGATAAGCCGAATTCAGTGGGAGGACGTCGATGAGTCGAATCAGCGGGTGCTGGTGAGAGATATGAAAAACCCCGGGCAGAAAATTGGCAATGATGTTTGGTGCCACCTACCCGACGAAGCCTGGAGAATTCTGCAGAGCATGCCAAAAGAGCGTGGGGAAATTTTCCCGTACAACTCGTCGTCGATCTCCACGGCCTGGGCGAAGGCGTGCAAGTTTCTAGAGATCGAAGATCTTCACTTCCACGATCTGCGACACGACGGAGTGAGTCGGTTGTTTGAGATAGATTGGGATATTCCGCGGGTGGCCAGTGTGTCTGGGCATCGTGATTGGAATTCATTGCGTCGATATACCCATCTGCGCGGGCGAGGTGACCACTATGCCGAGTGGCCGTGGTTAAAGAGGATAATTCAGGCGCCCGTGAAGTTGGGCGCCTGGGGTAAGCAGTGATTTAACTGGCTCGGCGGTACCCGTTGAGCTGGTTGCACTCTTTCACCGCAGCTTCCCGTTGCAGATCAAGGTAGGCTGCCAGATCAGCGATGTGGATGCCTTTAGCGCTTTTCTGACTCGACTCCAGCCGTGTGATCGGGATTTTGATCTGTCCTGCCATAACCTTGCGCTGGAACATATCGGTCGTCAGGTGCGTGAAGTAATCTTTGCAGACCTGCTCAAGTGGGATAATGGCCCGGCCATTGTATTGGGCCATTAGAATGAAGGAAGTATTCATTTATTCTCCTCGCGAATAACCACTTTTCTTCTGCTGGCCGCAGATAGGTTTGGTATTAATGCTGGTGCGGGCCTTACAGTAAAACATGTTCCACCCACCTCGACTGTTTGAACACCCCTAAGAAATCCAGTTATGTCGATATCAATGCCATTCTTTAAACGACGTTGATGAGCCGCTACCAAATGTAGTATCGGTCGTTTTCGTCCTGTCTCGGTCAGTGGAACTGATCTCGCGTACAGCAAGGATTTAATTTGCTCGGGCATCGAGCCCAGGCGGGCGAGGCAGTTGGATTCGCGGGCCTCTATAGTCCAGCAATGTCGGCTATCGGCTATGAATTGCAGAGCGATTGAAGCCCTGGCTTCACGATCTTTGAGCTCCTTTTCGGGAGTGGTGAAATAATGATTACTTTTGTATCGATCAGATAGCTCAAAGCGTTGATCACAGGCAACCACTTTGCCTTCTTTCGTTATGCAAAAGAATGATCGCTCACCTTCTACAAATTCATTTTCCGATGCGGCAATTATAATTTCATACAACTGTCCACCTGACCGTCTATACCAGGTCTTGGGTAAATTGGTGACTTTTCGAATATATGTGGCTTGAAAGAAACCACCATATTCATCGGGCCGGGCTTGATGAGTTCTCGTAAACCCAATGCATCCAATCGAAGGCATAGGGTCATTGATGACATCAAACTCCCAATCTCCAACGCACGTTGTATTGGGCGCGATGATGACTCTGTCGTTGCTCGGAATATACGGCCCGATCCGTCTGATAAGGTTCAATCGCTCATTAGTAAGCGTGTTAGGACCCGCTCCTTTACTTTTTTTGATTCTGGTCTCAAAACAGGTAATTAAGGCAGCGGCGACACAGTCTTCAAAAGAATCAGTTGTCCATAAATCTTGGGTGTCTGTCGCCTGATATCCATCGTTTCCAGAAAGGTGCGTATACCCCACTGCAGGCTGCGCGGGCGGGCGATCCTGAGCGATTAGCGTTGCATTGGGTGTGGCTGCCTCGCGCAGCTTTTCGTGGGGTATAAGTACCTCTGCAGTGGCGCTGGAGGAGGCAATAATGCCTGCTGCTGCGCAGCAGAGACTATTGTTTACAGGCGTGTCGATCCCACTGTCATCGCGAAGCAAAGCGGCCAGCATTTGCGTGTTGTCCTGTGAGTGCGTCATGCCGCTTTCCTCCGATGTTCGATAGCAAGTTGATCCATCAGGCGCTGGTGGTAAGTGTTGCGCGCCTCTGCGGCAGACCACGGACGGATGGTTTCAACCATGGGTTCAATGCCGACCAAGCAATCCCAGATAGCCGGTTCGGTTGGCATGAGGTCGCGACGTTCGGTGGCCAGTGCTATCAGGTCGGCCTGATGGATGCAGGTCGGGAGTTCTGGGGCGATATCGAACCGCTCGCAAACGCGCCACCAAATGCAGTCCTCGAAGTGTTGGTAGGCACTAATCCACTGCTTGAGTGGCCGTGTCATATCGCCCAAGTACGCCTCGGGAGCGTCATGGAGCAAGGCCACAAGTTTGTGTTCTTCTGGCACCAGGTCGGCGACGATGCAGCTGTGCTGAGCCACGCTGTAAAACTCGCGGGTGTGGCCGTTGAAGCGGCACAAATGAGCCAGCGAGTGTGCAATGTCTCGCGGATCGATCATTTCGGCGTCCGGCTCAAGCAAATCAAAGCGCTTGCCGGTATGGGTGAGGATCCAGCTCATGCTGCACCTCTCGATTGCGCGGCGGTCGCAATAGCCTGGTGTTCTTGTTGGAAAAAAACGGCAGCGTTCTCCGCATCGTCCGTGCTGAGAGCAATACGAAGAGGAACCACCTCAACCTTTGCAGGGCCTGTTAATTCGGCGGGTTTCAGTAAATCGGCCATGGCGAGCGCTTGGTCGATCAGGGCGCGGGTTTCGCGTTCGAGTTTTTTCCCCGTGCGGAAGGCGGCGAACGTATCGGCGGCAATGCGGAGCTTTTCGGCGATTTCGAGCAGCGTCTGGCGTTCGGGATTGCCGAGCGTCAACGCTTGCTGAAGGCGTTTGCTGAATTGCGCCAAGTGGGCGTGGTCAGCCTTGATGAATTTGAGGGAGGCTCTTAACTCGCTAATGGTCTTGGCGCTTTCGGCGCGCAGGATGTCGTCGCTTTGTTTCATGCCAGCGGACATGCCGTCGGTACGGCCCATGATGTAGCCGGCCCAGACTAATAGTCCGGCCAGAATGATTAGGGCGATGAGTGCGCAGATTTGAATTGCAGTCATTTGGTTTGCTCCTGGTTCAGTGTCGGACTGGTGGTGGCAGTCCTTGAGATAAGGCTTACTCGGTTGGCTCGTCTTGCTGGCTCTGCATGTCTTCGTCGGCCTGGTAGGCGCGGATATCGATGAGCGATGCAACGTGTCGAATGTGGGCGTACTTGGGCGCTTTCCGACTTGAGTCCAGTGTGGTGATCGGAAGCTGGATCCGACCGCTGTTGATTTCAATCACAAACTTTTGCTCGTTGAGGTTGCGGAAATACTTTTCGCGTACGGCCTCCAGCGGAATCAGCACATCACCGAAGGTGCGGTACAGCAGCTCGATGGTCGTGGATTCAGGAGCGGGGCGTAGCCGCAGTGGGGCTTGGGCTGCATTACTCATGGCTTTGTGTGGCCTCCTTGCGTTTGCTTCTTGCTGGATGGTTCCAGGCGTTCAGGCAATGGCGTTTGGTCAACTCCCGCAGATGCTCGGGCACCTCAAGGAGCGCGGCATTGCGCTCCTCTCGTGTCCGCATTGCGATGATCTGTCGGGCGTATTCCCTAGGCCACGTCACGGCGGTCTGCCGGAATTTCAGGTAGGTCGATGCCGAGTTTTTCAGCCAGCCAACGAATGCCGGCTTGCTTGACCCGCGTCGACTGGCTGTATTGCAAGCCGTACTTTTCGTCATGCCAGGTGCCGTCCTTGACCCGCAGATACTCTTTGTCCCGTTTTGGGTAAGCCGGCAGGTTGCCCTTAAGCAGGTCTTTTTCCCGCATGAGTGCAATCAGTTTTGGACGTGTGAGGCCTAGTTGCGAGGCTGCTTGGGCGAGGGTGCGTTCCATGTCGTCCACCTCATGCCGCATGTGCGGCAGGTGTTGCTGCGGCCGCGAGATGGTTGATGGACTCGATAACCATCAGGTAAATCTCGGCATCGGTGTCGCTCACGGTGAAGCATCGGGTGTTGGGGCTTTTGTTCCCGATGCTCAGGATGATGGTCGCCCTTCGGCGCGTGTGTGTGCGGTGAATGGCAACGTGCAGGGGGAGATCAAACCCCATGTCGAGGCTCAGCACGCCGCCGGTGCGCACCAGCTCAAGCACGCGCTGCTTGTCTTGGGTTTCAAAGCGGCCGTATACGCGGCTGGCATGCGGGAGATGAACCGGATCGCTGCTATTGCTCGGATCGAACGGTCCGTTAGCGATCTCTTCAATGAAGTCGGCCAGCTTAAGGTGAGTTTTCTTGTCGCTTGGAAGGGTCAGCGTGTGACGCTCAGTCCCCAGCTCGACACTGAATGCGGTCTCAGTTGCGCCCCGTTCCACTTTGAGGCGGAACGCAAGGCACTCGCGCGTGGGAGCGGTTCGTAGGACATGATTGAAGGTTTCGGTCAGGTTGACCTGAGCTTTGAGCAGCTGCAGGGTGCGGTTGTCGATTCGGTATTTGCTCATGCCGCGTGCCCTCCGCCATTTGGATCAAATGGAGAGGCTTGGGGCTTGGCAATAAGCTTCGGTTTGTTGTTGTGAATGATGACCAAGCAGCCGGTGATGGACTGCAGCTGCTCGATCATCTTTTTATTACTGACGCACGCCGGGTGGACGTGGAGGGTTGCACTGGTTTGCATAGGTGATGCCTCGCTCTGTGGTGTGAGAGTGAGGCAAATATCACGCAGTGTGTTTTTTAAGTCAACACGGTATGTGATTATTTTTCACGGCGCGTGCAAAAAACGAGATGATTTTAGGATGCCGCCGACCAGGTGGATCTCAATTACGTCGGCCGCGGCGATATGAATTGGTGGGTGTTCGGCATTCACGCTATCCAAGCGGTACATCCCATCTCTCAGGTAAATGAACTCCTTGATCATCGTTCGGCCTTCTGTGGTTCTTACCACGACCTCATCGCCGCTGAAGTAGTTCTTGTTGGGTTCGATCAGCACGTACTCACCATTTTTGATCCTGGGAAGCATGCTGTCGCCGGTAACCTTCAATCCGTAGGCATCTGGATCATCGCTGTGGATACTTAAGTAACCATCGCCGTGGCCTGGAGGAAAATCAAGCGCTTCAAAATATCCTTCATTGCCCAGCTGTGCGGTTCCAACCACCGGAACACTCCCTGTTTTCGCTTGTCCTGCCGATGTCAATCCTTCGCTCTGGCTGCTCTTGAGTCGAGGAGGATATCTGATGTCGTAAATATTGCCGTGCGCATCACCAGATAGGTGAGGTAACGGCCCCTCGACATCTTTGACCAACTGTGTGAGCGACGTTTTTAGGGCAGCAGCAATTTTCCCTAGATCCTGAAGGTTGGGCTGGCGTTGGTCCTTCTCATAGTTACCTATGCGAGATTGTGATTCCCAGCCACAGGCAAGGGCCAGATCTTTCTGGCTCATACCCTTGGCTTTTCTAAGTGATTTGATGCGTGAGCCGAGTGTGTTCATTTGCATTTTTTACCACGCATTGAAATAAATTTATCGCACTTTGCGTGTTGTAAAAATCACGAATCGTGTTTATTCTGCGGTTCAGTTATAGGAGGTCGTTATGAACAGGATTGCTGACCATCGAGAAAGGGCGGGTATAAAGCAGCGGGATTTGGTTTCGACTCTTGGATGGACGCAGACACGGCTTAGTAATTATGAGTCCGGACGGCGTATAGCTGGACTTGCAGAATCTCGTGCGATTACGGCTGCGTTGAATCAGCTCGGAGTCAAATGCTCGCTTGATGATGTCTTTCCGCCAGAGATAGATTTCAAAAAAGTAGCTTAGAAAAAAGGCGACCGAAGGGTCGCCCAGTTCCTCCCGACACGCACCACCACAGCGCTGTCGGGCCGCGATTGGGATTGGCGGGCAAACCAAATGCAAAACCGCCCATTCCTCTCGCGTTTTCCAGAGCTCGGAAGCTTTGGTGTTGCTGCCTTTTCCACCACAGAGCTGGCAGCTTTTGCGCCAGGGGTGAACAACGGATTGTTCGCCCCGGCACGGTGCCGGTGTTGGTCATAGGGACCTCGCCGGCGTTTGGGCCTATCAAGCCACACGACAAATGTATCACTACTGCCTGTCGTGCGGCACTGGCAACATTCAAGGATTAATGCCATGAGCCGAATCGCTCTGAGTTCTGTAGATCGAGCCCAGCGGGAAGTCCTGCCGCTCGATCTTGCGCTTTATCACGCTGCACGCGACTACCCAGGCGGCGCCGCTGCTATCGCAGCCACCACTGGCCGCAACGCCACGACGTTGCAGCACAAGCTTTCCCCAACCCATCCAAGCCACACCGTGAACATCCAAGAGTTTGGCGAGATCCTGGAACTGACTAAGGATCGCCGCATTCTGGATGCGGTGCATGCGCTGGTCGGCGACACGACTTGGCAGGAACTGGCTGAGGCCTACACCAACGACATGCCCGAGACATTGACGACCGGCATCGCGGAGTATTTCCGGCAAGTGGCGGATCTGGCCGAGACCTGGGCTAAGAGCATCGGTGACGGCGTCGTCACCGACCAAGAACTGGCGGCGATTCGTCTGCAGGTATTTCGTGGGATTCAGGGTCTGCTCGGATTGTTCAACCGCGCCACCTACGTCAACCAGACGACGCGAGGTGCTGACCATGGCTGACATCGCAGACTTCGCTAATGATCTGGTTCTAGAGCGTGTCGACCAAGCGCTCGCAGCACGTCGAATCGCCGCCAAACCTGCCTTGGCGGCGCACTCGTTTCAGTTCTGCGAAGAGTGCGATGAGCCAATTCCGGAAGCGCGCCGTGTGGCGCAGCCTGGCTGCACGCATTGTGTGGATTGTCTTTCCCTCGTGGAATTGAAGGGAGCTCGTCATGCTCGATGAAGTATTGGCGCAGTTCGCGGACTACGGTCTTTTACCAGCGCAGCCGCTGGTGTTCGGTAAGCTCACTCGGTGCAAGACAGCGCAGGATAAGGGCACAGAGAAAAACGGCTGGTATGTCGCCCATGAACATCGCACCGAGAAAGGCGAGACGCTTATTTTCGGCTCATTCGGCGATTGGCGTTCGGGCGAAACGCAGAAGATCAAGGTTAAAGCCGGTCGGATGTCTCCCGAAGAACGCGAGGTTATGCGCGCCCGTCAGGAGGAGGGCAAACGTCGTGCTGCTGAGGTGGCAGCCAATTCGGCGCGCCGGGCGGCGAAGCGTGCGGGCGGCTTATTCCAGCGCATGCCGGAGAAGGGTCGCAGCGAGTATCTGGACCGCAAGCAGATTGTCGGTTTCCGGGTTCGCTACGCGCCGCGCTCAGGTGCAGTCTTGGTTCCCATGAGCAATGCGCGGGACGAAATCGTCGGGCTTCAGGTGATTTACCCGAGCAAACAGGAAGACACCGGTCGGGACAAGTCCTACTGGCCCTACGGGATGTCGAAAGAGGGTGCTTTCCACCTTATCGGGCCGGATGCTGAGCCAGGTGATCCAGTACTGGTATGTGAGGGCTACGCCACCGGCGCCAGCCTGCACATGGCGACTTCGCTGACCGTGGCGGTGGCATTCGACGCGGGTAACCTGCTGGCCGTGTGTAAGGCCATGCGCGAGCGGTTTGCCGGTTGCCCTCTGATCATTTGCAGGGACGATGACTGGAAGACCACGAAGCCAAACGGCGACGCCTGGAACCCAGGTGAAGAGAAGGCCAATAACGCGGCACTGATCGTCGGTGGCCAAGTGGTTGCGCCGATCTTCTCCAGTGAGCGGGAAGTGAAGTGGACCGACTTCAACGATCTGCATGTCGCCGAGGGTTTGGAGGCGGTGCGCCGTCAGGTATTGGCTGTGGTCAAGCCACCGGCTGCAGGTGGTTGGAAAGATCTACTAGCTCGCAGCGATAGCGGCGCTCTGATCGCACACATGCAGAACGTTGAATTGATACTGGCCAATGATCCACGTTGGGCTGGGGTCATCAGCTACAGCGCCTTCAGTTCGAAGCTCGTCAAGCTACGTGCGGCGCCTTATGGCGGCGGCACGGGAGACTGGGCGGATATCGATGACGTGCGGGTGATGAAGTGGCTCGCGCAGCAATACAACCTTCGGGTCAAGGCGTCCCATGTGATCGAGGCGGTCAGTGTGGTCGCACATGATCATGCGTTTCATCCGGTGCGGCAGTACCTGCGCAAGCTCGAATGGGATCGCGTGCCTCGTCTGGAAAGCTGGCTCACCGATGTCATGGGTGTGAAGGCCACCGACTACTCGTCCAAGGTTGGCAAGCGCTGGATGTTGTCGGCCGTGGCGCGAGTGATGAAGCCTGGCTGCAAGGCTGACTCGGTGATGATCCTTGAGGGTGCGCAGGGCGCCGGTAAGTCGACGGCGATGAGCATTCTCGGCGGCGAGTGGTTCATGGATACGCCGTTCGCGCTGGGCGACAAGGACGGCTTTCAGGCGATCAGGGGCAAGTGGATTGTCGAGCTGGGCGAGCTGGACAGCTTCAACAAGGCCGAGAGTACCAAGGCCAAGCAGTTTTTCTCGGCGTCCACGGACACTTATCGCGAGAGTTACGGCCGTCGCACCATGGACGTGCCGCGCCAGTGCGTGTTCGTGGGTACGACGAACCAGGACGAATACCTCAAGGACGCGACTGGTAACCGCCGTTATTGGCCGGTGGCATGTACCAAAGTGGATCTGGAGTTGTTGCGCTCGATCCGCGACCAGCTTTGGGCCGAGGCGGTTTTCTGCTACGACGCGGGCGACCTCTGGTGGGTAACGCTGGATGAGGCGGCATTGTTCGCGGAGGAGCAGGACGAGCGCTTCGTAGTGGACGAATGGGAAACACCAATCTTGACCTGGTTGGAAGAGTCGCAGATTGGTGAGACCACGACCGGCAGCGAGGTGCTGACTCAGGCTCTCAAGCTCGACCCGGGACATTGGGGTAAGCCGGAGCAAATGCGTGTCGGTGCAATCCTGCATCGGTTGGGCTGGAGACGTTTCCGGCTCGGTGCAATGACCAAGAGTCGGCAGCGGTTGTGGGGCTACAAAAAGCCAGCGGACTGGGGGAAGGCGCCTGCCTTGGAATTAGAAGCTTCAGAGGAGCCTTGTTTCGGTGATTAAGGAGATCGATTCGCTGCTTCGGTTGTGGGCGCAGGAGCTGCATTCCGAACATTCGAAAGGGGGGCTTGCTGGGGGGAACATGGTTGCCATGATGATGGAGAGCAATGGGCAACTGATTCGTGGACGGCGGGCCTTTCGTGCGCCGCTGGAGAGTTCTCTCGACATCGAGCTGATCGTGAACAAGCATCTTCCGCCTGAGCTGGTGACGGTTGTGCGGGAGCATTACTGCACGCTCGACGTTGATATGCGCTTGCGGTACGCGCACTGCGGTTGTGGCCGTGACACGTACTACCAGCGCCTGCATGAGGCACACCTGCAGATCTTCGGCGTAATGATGGGGATGGCTGCGTGACCCCAGGCTTTCGTCCGGCTGTTGCTGTCCCACCGGCCCGCCTTGTCCCACTATGTTTAGACGTAGTGGGACAGGTGCGGGCCTTGTCTTTGCTGGGCTGTCCCACCGTCCCACCTTGCAACGTCACCCGCCCGCATATGCGTAGCAGACACAATGCACGCGCGCTTCACGCGCAAGCGTGTTTATAAATTTCTCTCTTTACACGAGAAAATAGATAAATAAGTAGGACGGTGGGGCAAAGCCCCGAATCTAGGCGCTCTCAGGCGTCCCACCTCAATTCTAAAAGGTGGGACAGATGGGACGGCGCCGAAACAACAGAATGCCGTGGTGAGATATTCGCTTACATTCGCTAGACGTTCACACCACATTGACCACTTATTCACCGGGTGGCATTAAACCGGGGTTGCTGCCACCGGAATCGACCTGTAAAAAGTAGTCATCTTCGATAGGTGCGACCGCAGAGAGCGGCACGCACCAACCACCAAACCCGGCCATTGCGCCGGGTTTTTGCGTTTAGGGGTTGGCGATGACAAGCGAGCAACAAGCACTGGCAGAAATGCCAATCTGGTTAGTGATCGTCCTGGCTCTGGTCGGTGGCGTATCGGGAGAGATGTGGCGGGCCGACAAGGACGGGGCGCGTGGCTGGGCATTGTTGCGCAGGCTGGCACTTCGGTCCGGCGCCTGCATTGTGTGCGGGGTGTCGGCGATGATGCTGATGATCGCCGCCGGCATGACAATCTGGACGGCTGGCGCCTTGGGTTGCCTGACTGCGATGGCAGGTGCAGATGTGGCCATCGGGTTGTACGAACGCTGGGCTGCCAAGCGGCTTGGCGTGTGCGATGTCCCGCCGAATGGCGGTGGGCCAGCCTGAAACCGCCGGGGACCCTGGGGTTATTCGGAGGGTACGGGGTCGGAAACCCGCGGGAAAGTGTTAGCGGGGGCGCCCCCAGCTTACTGAAATTCAATCCATTGAAATTGAAAGGTCTGCATTGAAAAGCCGTTGAAAGGAGGGCTTATGACAGAACCAACTTACCTGTCAAAAAGCGCCTTTGCGGCGCGGATCGGCAGGGCACCGAGCTACATCACTTGGTTGAAAAACAACAACCGCCTGGTGCTGTCGCCGGACGGAAAACTGGTGGACGTTCAGGCCAGCGAAGCGTTGATTCGCGACACCGCTGACCCGAGCAAAGCCGCCGTCGCTGATCGGCACCAACAAGACCGGATTCAGCGTGACGTTTACAACCAACTGTCGACCCAAACCGAGCCGACTTCCACGGCTGCGCCGCCGCAGGTGCTTACCGGCGAAGGCAAACTCCCCGACTTCCAGAAGGCCCGCGCCCTGCGTGAGCACAACATGGCCAAGCTGGCGGAGATCGAACTTGGCAAAGCCCAAGGCTCGCTGGTCTCCAAGGAGGCGGTCGAAACCGGTGCCTACAACGCCGGCCGAATGCTGCGCGATCAACTGTTCGGGCCACTGCCGCAACTGTCCCACGACCTTGCGGCCATGACCGATCCCTGGCTGATCGAAAAACACCTGACGGCCACCTTCCGTCGAACGCTGGAAGAAGCCGAGCGGCTCTCTTCGGCAGATCTTGAACACGCCATGACAACGGACTGAACCCATGCACGCGGAATTTCCTGACGGTGCAGAGGTGTACCGTGAGGCTTATTTCCGTGGACTGCGCCCCGATCCAGACCTTTGGATCGACGAATGGGCCGATGAGTACATGCGAATCCCGCGTGACACCGGTGCCCCTGAACCCGGCCAGTATCGCACCTCACGGACACCTTATGCCCGCGAGCCAATGCGCTGCCTGTCGCCGGCTCACCCTTGCAGACGCGTGGTCACCATGGTGGCCTCGCAGCTGATGAAAACGCAGATCGCCCTGAACTGGATGGGCGGCCTGATCCACATGGCGCCGTCGAACATCCTGGCATTGCTGCCGAGCCTGAGCCTATCCAAGCGGGTGTCTGGGCGGATCAGCAAGACCATCAAAGCGACGCCGGTCCTGCGCGAGCGAGTGGCTGCTACCCGTTCGCGGGATGCACGTAACACGATGGACACCAAGGAATTCGAGGGCGGCTCGCTGTACGTCACCACCGCCGGTTCTGCGGCCAACTTATCGGAGCTGTCGGCGCGTTACATTTACGGCGATGAGGTTGATCGCTGGGAGAACGATGTCGGCCAGGAGGGTGATCCCATCCGACTGGCGGAGACGCGAGCGACCAACTTCGGCCGCAACGCCAAGATCTATTTTTCCAGTTCGCCAACGATCAAGGGTGCCTCGCGAATCGCGGATCTGTTCGAGTCCAGCGACCAGCGGCATTACTACGTGCCGTGTCCCACCTGCGGTCACATGCAAGTGCTGGAATGGGAACGGCTGCACTACAGCAAGGACTTCAGCACTGTGCATTACGAGTGCGCAGCACCTGAGTGCGACGTCCTGATCGAGGAGCACCACAAGAGCGACATGCTTGCCCGAGGCGAGTGGCGCGCTCATGCCGCTGGCGACGGCAAAACCGTTGGTTTTCATCTCAATGCACTGTACTCGCCGACCGGCTGGATGAATTGGGCCGGCCTTGCCGTGGAGTTCGAAGACGCCAAGAAAGCCCAGGCCCAAGGCGACACAAGCCTGATGCAGGTGTTCTACAACACCCGGCTGGCCAAGGTCTGGGACAGCGCACTCGAACAGACCAAGGCGGAAGTGTTGATTGCTCGGGCGCGGCTGGAGACCTACACCCTCGGCACGATGCCGGCCGGTGTGCTGATGCTGACCGGCGCCGTCGATGTTCAGGCCAATCGTCTGGAACTGATGGTGATGGGCTTCGGCGTCGGCATGGAACGCTGGGTAGTCGACCACCAGATCATCTGGGGCGATCCGGCAGACGAACGCACCTGGGCGGTGCTGGACGAGAAACTCAAGGCGCGTTACCGGCATCCTTGTGGTGTCGGCCTGGCGATTCTCGCCGTCGGCGTCGACTCCGGTGGTCACCACACCGATGAGGTCTACCAGTTCTGCCGCGTTCGCCGCTGGCGCAACATCTTCGCCATCAAGGGCGCGAGCAAGCCGGGCCGACCGGTGATTGCACAGCGCCCGTCCATGGTCGACGTGACATGGAAAGGCCAGACCGAACGCAACGGCGCCGAGCTGTGGTTTGTCGGTACCGACACTGCCAAAGACTGGATCTACAACCGCTACCCGTTCCCGGACGGGCCGGGTTCGCTGCACTTTGCCAACGACCTGCCGGACGAGTTCTTCGCCCAGTGCGTCGCTGAACGCAAAGTCGTTCGCTACGTGCGCGGACACAAGCGCATCGAATGGGTGAAGGGCAAGGCCGAGCGCAACGAAGCGCTCGACCTGATGGTGTATTGCCTCGCGATGGCGCATTACCTCGGCATCAACCGCTACCAGGAACACGACTGGGATCGGGTGCGTCAGGCGCTGGCCCAGTCCGGCTTGTTCGACGACGCCTTAGGCATCAAGCCTGTTCAGGGCGAGCGACTTGATGGCGAGCAAACACCGGCGCCTGCAGCTGTGCGCCAGGCTCAGACCGCACCACCACCCGCTGCACCGGCTGCGCAATCGCGACCGGCAGCTCCCCCTCAACGCCGTAGTTCCACCAGCGGTTACCTGAAGAGACGCTGATATGTCCTTTACTCAAAAACACCTCGACGCCATCGAGCGCGCCATTGCGCGTGGCGAAAAGACCGTGCGCTACAGCGACAGAACGGTGGAATACCGCGACGTCGACGAACTGCTCCGCGCCCGTGAAGAAATCCGCAGCTCGCTCACCAGCGCTGCCGGCCCGCGCTCGCGGGTTGTGCGGCTCAGTCATGGAGGCAAGGGAATCTGATGGCTCGACAATTCCCGGCGCTCTCACGTAGCGGATTCTTGCTGCCATCGAACATCAAGGCCAGCTACGAAGGCGCCGGGGAGGGTCGCCGATCTGCTAGCTGGGATGCCACCGACAACGGCATCAACAGCATCAACACCCCGGCGCTGCGCAACCTGCGTGCCCGCTCACGGGCGGCGGTGCGCAATGACCCGTATGCGGCCAACGCCATCAACAAACGGGTCAGCAACCTGATCGGCACCGGCATCACGCCACGCCCAAAGGTCAAAGACGAAGCACTGCGCAACCTGCTGCAGGAACTATGGGACGACTGGGCTGACGAGTCGGATGCCGACGGTCTGTGCGACTTCTACGGCCAGCAGGCGCTGGTGGCTCGCACCGTGGAAACGGCGGGCGAGTGTTTTGTGCGGTTGCGTCCGCGCAGTCTGGACGAAGGCCTGGTGGTGCCGCTGCAGCTGCAGACCCTGGCACCGGAGTTCGTGCCGCACGACAAGTTCGAGATGACCAAGACCGGCAACATCATACGCGCCGGGATCGAGTTCAACCCGGCCGGCAAGCGCGTGGCCTACTGGATGTACCGCTCGCACCCGCGTGATGCATCGTCGCTCAACAGCGGCTACAACCAACTGGTGCGCGTGCTAGCCAGCCAGGTGCTGCACATCTTCGAACCGCTGGAACCGGGACAGTTGCGCGGCGTGCCGCGTATGTCACCGGTTCTCAAACGTCTGCGCAGTCTCGACAACTACGACGACGCGGTGCTGTTCCGGCAGGAAGTCTCCAATCTGTTCGCCGGCTTCATCAAACGTCCGTCGCCGGACATGGGCCAGGTACCTCGCGACCCGGTCACCGGCCAGTTGATCACCGCCGACCGCGACGGCTTCACGCCAATGGTCGCGCTGGAACCCGGCACCATGCAGGAGCTGGGCGCCGGTGAGGAGGTCGAGTTCTCCAAACCACCGGACGCTGGCAACAACTACCCGGACTTCATGCGTCAGCAACTGATGGCAGCGGCAGCGGGTACCGATACGCCCTACGAGATCCTCACGGGTGATATGAAAGGCATCAACGACCGTGCGCTGCGCGTCGTACTCAACGAGTTCCGGCGCCGCCTCGAACAACTGCAATTCAACGTCTACATCCACCAGCTTTGCCGGCCGGTCCGCGCTGCTTGGCTGGATATGGCGGTATTGAGCGGCGTGATCGAACTGCCGGACTACGCCAAGCGTCGTCGCGAATTTCTGCGCACGCGCTGGGTGCCGCAAGGGTGGGCCTACATCCAGCCGGTGCAGGACGTGCAGGCGCGAATGCTCGAGGTCAATGCCGGGTTTGGTTCGCGCAGCGAGATGTGTCTGCGCACCGGTTACGACTCAGAAACGGTCGACGCGGAAAACGCCGCCGACGCTCAACGTGCCCGCGACCTGGGCCTCAATTACCGAACGCTCGTCGAGGTTGATAGTGAACACGACGATCAGGAGAAACCATGAAACCGCCGTTCACTCTACGAATCTTCAACAAACTGGACGGGCAACTGCCCGTGCAAGACAAACACTGGTACAGCCTCCGGGCCAGCGGTGAAGCCGAACAGCGCACTATCGAGGTGTATGTCTACGGCGAGATCGGCACCTGGGGTATTACGGCCAATCAGTTCGTGCGTGACCTAGCCGCGCTGGATGACGGAACTTCACCGATTGTAGTGGCGTTCAACAGCATCGGCGGCGACCTGTTTGACGGTCTGGCCATTCATAACGCCCTGTCGCGTCTGGGTGAGCGCTGCACCGGTCGTGTCGATGCCCTGGCAGCCAGTGCCGCGAGCGTTGCAGTCTGCGGCGCTCATCGGGTGGTAATCGCGGAAAACGCCGCACTGATGATCCACAACCCGTGGACTTATGCCTCGGGTGATGCCGAGGATATGCGCAAGGTAGCGACCGCTTTGGATCAAGCGCTGGAGCTCATCATCACGGCCTACAAGGCCAAGGCGCCGGATATCGACGAGGTAGAGTTGCGGCGCCTGGTCAATGCAGAAACCTGGCTGACGGCTCGCGAAGCGGTGGCCCTCGGATTGGCCGATGAAGTCGGCGACGGTGTGCAAATCAAGGCGTGTCTGGGGCAGGGCACGGTCATGCAGAAATACCAGCGCACGCCCCAGGCGCTGCTGGATCTGCTCAACGAACCCACGAAACCGACCGAGCCGGTGGTCGACAAGCCTGAGCCATCGGCACCTGGTGCGGATGCAGCGGCGCTGGCTCTGCTGATCACCCAGTCATGCACTCAGGCCGGTATCAGCAACTTGATCGAACCGCTGATTGCAGCGACCAAGCTGGTTGACGAAGCGACTGTGCAGGCCGCGATCACCCAGGCCAAGTCGATCCGCGATCTTTGCGTTGCTGCCCGGCTGCCAGAGTTTGCGGTGGAGTTTGTACAGGCCGGACTGGACACCGGTGCCGTGCGTGCGCGGCTCTTCGATAAGGTCGTAGGGAAAGGCGGGGGCTTCGAGATCGACAACAGTCTGCCGCAGAACGAAGACCCTGCTCCCAAAATTCAGGCCAAGCAACCCGATCCGCCATCCATTTGGGCGGCACGTCAGGCCGCTCAATCTCAAGCCTTTAAAGGAGTAAGACCATGACCATCAAACGCGAACCGATGCATGCAGGTGAGTTCCTGCTGTCCGAGGGCGCCGGGACCATCTCGCGAGAAGCAATCAACGTCGCTGCCGGTCACGCACTGGAGCCGGGTCAGATCCTCGGCCTGGTGACCGCGAGCAGTGAGTTCGCCCCGTACAACCCAACCGCCGAAGACGGCACGGAAAACGCCGTTGCCATTCTCTACGGCCCGCTCGGTGAGTCGGATGTCGTTCGTCGCGGGCGCGCCGTGGTGCGTTTGGCCGAAGTCAGCGAAGCACACCTGACCGGTCTGGATCTGGCCGCCGAGAAAGCACTCGCCACTCATTTCGTGATCGTCCGCTAAGTCGATCCTTCTTTTATATGCATCCCGCCGCGTGCGGGATTTTTCGTTTCTGGAGAGTACCCATGGCCGATATCACCATTTTTGACGACGAAGCTTTCAGCGTCGACTCGCTGACCGCTGCACTCAATGATCAACCTTACCTGCCGGGACGCATCAGCGCCCTGGGCCTGTTTCGCGAGGAAGGCATCACCACCCTGACCGTTCAGATTGAAAAGGACGGCGATACCCTGGCCCTGGTGCCGGCTGGTGAGCGTGGCACGTCCGGCCTCGTGGTTGCAGGCAGCAAACGCAACCTGATCCCGTTCAACACCGTGCACCTGCCGGAGCGCTTCACGATCAAGGCCGACGAGATCCAAGGCATCCGTGCATTCGGTACTCGTACTGAGTTGCAGGCAGTGCAGGACGTGGTCAATGCACGTCTGGCCAAGGCGCGGCGCCAGTTGGACGCCACGCACGAATTCCAGCGCATGGGTGCATTGAATGGCCAGATCCTTGATGCCGATGGGAAGACCGTACTGCTGGACCTCTATGACCGATTCGGTGTGGATCGCCAGAAACTGTCCATGGGGTTGGCAGATTCGAGCACTGAACTGCGGGTTAAGTGCGGTGAGGCCCTGGACATGCAGGAAGACGCGCTCGGCAGTGTGACTAGCACCGGATCTCGCGCCTTCTGCGGCAAGAACTTCTGGAACAAGCTGATCGTTCATAAGTCGGTCAAAGAGACCTACCTCAACAACCAGCAGGCAGCAGCCCTGCGTGGTGATGCTCGTGAGAGCTTCGAGTTCGGCGGCATCATCTGGGAGCGCTACCGTGGCAAGGTGGCCGGTGTGTCGTTCGTGCACGACGACAAGGCGTTGCTGATTCCCGAAGGCGTGCCGGATCTGTACATCTCGGTGTTTGCTCCTGCTGACTACATGGAAACGGTCAACACCCAGGGTATTCCTTACTACAGCATGATCGAACCATTGCCGTTCAAGAAAGGCATGGCCGGTGAAGCCCAGTCTAATCCGCTACACCTGTGCACGCGGCCTCGGGCGCAGATCTTGCTGGAGCTCTGATCATGTCCTTCCGCGAATTGCTGGAAGACGTCGACGACACGGTGTTCGAAACCCTCGGCGACACGGCTCGGATTGAGGGCTACGACGAGCCGGTGTTGGGCATGTTCGCCGCACCGTGGTTGCAACCCAAGATGGGCAATACCAGGACGGCGTTGCGTGAACCAAAGTTCGAGATTCGCGTCCGCGATTCGCATGGCCTGAGAAAAGGGCTGCTTGTCAGTGTGGATCTGCCGGAGCTGGACGGCGGTGGCGACTATGACCTGCTGCAGCTGGAGCCGGGCGGTGATGGACTCGTCGCCTTGATACTGAGGAAACGCCCATGAGTGTTGGTAGCCACTTCAAGCCCTCGGCCGGCGGCGGGATGATCTCGCTGCAGACCTCGGCGGCAGATCTGAAAGCCTTTCAGGACTTTGCCGCCTTGCTGCCAAAAGCAGCGGCCAACGCCCAGCGCCGAGCCATCAACAAAACCCTGCGCTGGCTTGCCACACAAATTGCCCGCGCCGTCGGCCGGCAGGAACGCATTGCAGTCGCTGCTGTACGTCAGCGCCTGCGGGCCTACCCGGTCAGTGGTGGTGCCAACAGCGGCAAATTGTGGTTCGGCCTCAATGCTATGGAGGCCAGCCGCATTGGTCGCCCTCGGCAGAGTCGATCCGGTGTCTCGGTGGCAGGCCGGCGCTTTCAGGGCGCGTTCTTCAAGAAGGTCTACGGCAACAGCGCAGACGTTTGGATTCGTACCGGCAGCAAGCACTTCAGGGCGAGCGATTATCCCGACAGCGATGTCAGCGGTGCGGTCGGCGCGAGTTCGGGTTGGATCGCCGAGCACGACAACCGCTTCCCCCTAGCCAAGGCCAAGGTGTCGTTGGAGCAGGCCCGCCCGCACTTCGAGAGCTGGGTACGTCAGGCTGACGAACACCTGGTGCATGTCCTGCAGCAGGAACTCAATTTCGAAGTGCAGAAGCACTTGAAGGGGAAATGACGTGACGGATCAATCGGACGAGCCGTTCAGTCTTGAACAGCTGTATCACGCCATCGAGCGGCGCATTCAGCAACACTTTCCGTGCCTGCAGGCGGTGTGCATGTGGCCGGATGATTTGGATCGCTTACCGCTGCCTGCGGTGCTGATCGAATTGGCCGAGATGGAGCCGGGTCTCGATCCGGGAACTGGTGAAACCGGCTTGGCCTGCAAGTTCGAGGCTCGGGTGATCACCGATCCGATTCAGTCGGATCATCATCAACAAGCGGTGTTCTTGGCGGGCCACCTCGCCGCGTTGCTGCGCATGCAGTGCTGGGGCGTTGGGGTTGAGCCGGCCGAGTTCGTTCAGGCCATGCAGGACTGGACCAAACCCGAACTGGACGGATACACCGTCTGGGTCGTGGAATGGACGCAGCAGATCTACCTCGGTGAGGCCGAATGGCCTTGGCCGGATCAGCCGCCGGGCATCCTGGTGTTGAATATTGACCCAGGCGACGGCCCGTTCCGTCCGGAGGACGTGCAATGAGTTCCGGTTACGTCGCGGCCCAGCACGACCGCATGCTCGCCGGCCTGGTCAAGGATTGCTATGTGGTGGCGGTGGATTTCGCCGCATCCCCCCCAGTGTGCCGAGTCTCGGACGGGGAGTGGGTCAGCGGCTGGGTTCGCTGGCACAGCGTTGCAGCAGGCAAGGCGCGGCACTGGCGGGCGCCGAGCATCAATGAGCAGGGCACTTTGATCAGTACCAGCGGCGATGTCGCGCAAGGCACGTTCATTCCTGGTCTTTACGGCAATGGTGGCCCACCACCAGACAACCGCGACCACGTCGAGGTCTGGCGTTTCGATGATGGAGGCTCACTGGTCTACGACTGGCAGGCCAATAGTTACACCATCACCCTGCCGAGCGGTACGGTCACCATCAAGGTCGGATCGACCCAGGCCGAAGTCACCGACAACGCTGTCAGCGTGAAGTCGGGAACGATCGATCTGGAGGGCGCCGTGAACATCAAAGGGCCGGTCAATATCGACGGCCCGCTGCACGCGACACAGAGCATCACCAGCGATGCCGATATTCTGGCCGCCGGTGTAAGTGACAACCACCACAAGCACTAACTCATCACTCATTCAGCCCGCCGCGAGCGGGCTTTTTCATGCATGGAGAAACCATGGCCAAACATCAAGACGATTTGCCTGCGCCTGAGTCCGTCCCGATCAGCGCCGTGCAGATGACCTCGACCGTGACCTTTCGCGACACCCTCTACACCTCGCGCACGGTCATCCTGCCTGACGGCCGCACCCTGGCCGTAGCGAAAGCCCAGGTGTCGGTTGATGGCACCGACGATGTAGCGCTGAAGTGCCTTAAAGCCCACGCCGAGTTCGAGCAACTCAAGGAGTAAACCCGATGATCGGAATGGATCGCCACACCGGGCAACCCATCTCCGGCATCGAGCATTTACGTCAGTCGGTGGCGGACATCCTTGGCACGCCGTTGCTGAGCCGCCGCGAGCGTCCGGAGTACGGCAGCAAGCTGCGGCGCATGGTCGACCTGCCCATCAACGAAGGCTGGAAAAGCGCCGCTCAAGCGGAAGCGGCCCGGGCGCTGCGCCAGTGGGAACCGCGACTAAAGCTTGAGCGCGTCGTCGCCATCTCGGTATTGGGCGGGAAAATCAATTTCAGAATCAGCGGCGAGTATCTCGGTGAGCGCGGCACGTTGGAGGTGTGGGTATGAGTACGCTGGTAGATCTGACTGAGCTGCCCGCACCGGACGTGCTGGAGCCTCTGGACTTCGAAGAAGTGTATGGCGAAGCGTTGAACGTGTTTCGCAGTTACATGGGCGACAACTGGACAGCGGCGCTGGAGAGCGATCCGGTGACCAAGCTGCTGGAGGTCGGCAGTTACATCAAACTCGGCAACCGGGCGCGAGTCAACGATGCGGCCAAGGCACAGTTGCTGGCTTATGCGATCGGTGCCGATCTGGAGCAGCTGGCCGCAAACGTGAATCTGAAACGCTTAGTCATTCAGGCGGCGGATCCGCTGGCGGTGCCGCCGGTCGAGGCGGTGCTGGAGTCCTACGATGCCCTGCGCGAACGGGTGCAGATGGCCTACGAAGGGTTGACCACGGCGGGGCCACGCAACAGCTACATCCTGCATGCCCGTAACGCCTCTGCGCTGGTTGCTGACGCAACAGCCGAAAGCCCGGCGCCGGCCTGTGTGGACGTGACGGTGCTGGGCCTGGAAGGGGACGGCGTGGTTGGGCCGGAGCTGCTGGCCTTGGTCGCTTTGGCTGTGAATGACGACGATGTGCGCCCGGTTGGTGATCGGGTCAGGGTACGCGGCGCCGAGATCCTGCGGTACCGGATCGATGCGGTGCTGCACATGAAAGGTACCGGCCCGGAAAACGACGCCGCACTCGCCGAGGCGATCAAGCGCCTTGAGGCCTGGATCAATCCACGCCGTCGCTTGGGCGTCGAGATGGCCCGCTCGGGTGTCGATGCGCAGTTACACGTCGCCGGTGTGGCCCGCGTTGAACTCAAGGACTGGCAGGATCTGAAACCCACCAAGGCGCAGGCGGCGTACTGCACCGGTTTCACCGTCGTGTTGGGAGGCTGATATGCGCAGTCTTCTACCGCTCAACAGCACTCCCCTGGAACGGGCTATAGAGGCGACCTTTGCCGAAACCACGCTGATTCCGTTGCGCACACTGTACAACCCCGACACCTGTCCGGTGCACCTATTGCCGCATCTGGCGTGGGCTTGGTCAGTTGACCGTTGGGACCCGGCTTGGCCGGAAACGGTCAAACGCGCCGCGATCAAGGCCTCGTTCTACATCCACAAGCACAAGGGCACTATCGGCGCTCTGCGCCGGGTGGTTGAGCCACTGGGTTACCTGATCGAGGTGCTGGAGTGGTGGCAAAGCGTACCGGAAGGCGTGCCAGGTACCTTCGCGCTGAAGGTCGGCGTACTTGACACCGGCATCACCGAGGAGATGTACCTCGAACTCGAACGCCTGATCGACGATGCCAAACCAGTCAGTCGCCAGCTCACAGGACTGGCGATCAGCCTCGAAACACAAGGCGATATGAATATCGCGGCGTGCCTCTACGAAGGCGACACGATTGAGGTTTACCCGCCCGTCATGCGTGACATCGAAGTCACCGGGACTATTGGCGTGATAGGTCGCGAACACACTATAGACACTCTGGATGTTTACCAATGACTGATGCGAACTCTCAGTTTTTTGCCATTCTCACGAACGTGGGAAAGGCCAAGCAGGCGAACGCTGACGCGCTCGGTATTCCCTGGAAGATCACCGATATGGGCGTAGGTGACGCCAACAACATTGACCCGGTTGTGCCCGTCGAGACGCAGACCAAGCTGATCAACGAATGGCGCCGCCGGCCCCTGAATCAACTCAAGATCGACCCGGTCAATCCAGCGGTACTTGTCGCTGAGCAGATCATTCCGGCCGATGAGGGCGGTAAGTGGATTCGTGAAATTGGCCTGTACGACGCGGACGGCGATCTGGTAGCCGTTGCCAGCTGTGCGCCCAGCTTCAAGCCGTTGCTGTCACAAGGTTCGGGCCGGACGCAAATCGTGCGCATGAATTTTGTCTTCGGCAGCACCAGTAACGTCACGCTGAAGATTGACCCGGCGGTGGTGCTGGCCACTCGCGAATACGTTGACCAGAAAATTCTGGAAGAGCTGTACAAGCTCGACAATAAGCAGTCGGTACGGGTGGCCACCACAGGCAATATTACGCTGGCTGGGATTCAGACACTCGACGGGGTGGCCTTGGTGGCCGGTGATCGTGTGCTGGTGAAGAACCAGGCCTCCGCCAAGGACAACGGGATCTGGATTGTGGCAGCGGCGGGCTGGTCGCGTGCGGCAGATGCGGACTCGAATGCCGAGGTAACATCCGCGTTGCTGGTGTCGGTCGAGCAAGGCGCTACGCTCGCCGACACCCGTTGGCAGTTGATTACCGACGGGCCGATTGTCCTGGGTACCACGGCGCTGACATTCCAAAACGTGACGCAAGGTTTTGCGCCAATCAACGCCCCGGCGCTGGTCAACCCGACGGCCAATACACCGCCACAGTTTGATACTTCATCGAAACTTGCCACGACCGAATTTGTGCAGCGCGCAATGGGCAGTCTGGCCGGCTACGCTGCCTACTCAGCAAATACGGTTTTGACGGCTGCCGATGTCGGCAAGTACGTCTATGCCAATGCCCCGACAATTACTCTTACGCTGCCTGATGCCTCGCTGTTGCCTGCTGGGAGTCGCTTTTACATTCAGGCGTCAGCCACGGCTACCTGCACCGTAAAATCAGTAAACGGCAACATTGCTGGGCCTAATGGCAACACTATTGGTTCGCCCAATGTGGTGTTGGGTAACGGCGTTGCGTCGGAATTCATCGCGGGGGGTGGTGGCTGGCTTGCTGTAGGCGGGTCGGGTGTTTCTTCGATTCTGGGGAGTGGCTATCAGCGGCATCCGTCGGGGTTGATCGAGCAGTGGGGTACAGGCGTTACGGATGCTAACGGATACGTCTACATCACATTCCCTGTCCCGTTTCCCAACGGCTTGCGCAACATCATCCCTATTCATGTCGGCTCGCTATGTCTCATGCCGGCGGTCATGGGGGCGAGTCTGAGTTTGACCGGTTGTACGGTGCGCATGCAAAGCTCTAACGGCACATCGTCGACTAATTGGTTGGTCTGGTGGCGGGCAATAGGAAACTGATGATGAATAGAGTTGTATTTTTTAGTCCCTCAACGTGCGGCGCCTACTTGCTGGAAGTCCATGGCTCTGACATGCCAGCGGACGTGGTAGAGGTGGCGGCGAGTGTTTGGCAATCGCTGCTCGATGAGCTGTCGCGCAGTCCGAAAAAAATGTCGTCACGGCCCAATGGTCAGCCGGTTCTGATTGATCCGCCGCCGCTTGACTCGGAGGTGCTGGCCGAAACTGAGCGCGCTTGGCGGGATGCGCAGTTGGCCCTGTCCGATCCGCTGGTCTCCCGGCACCGCGACGAGATCGAGGAGAGCGGTGCGACCTCGATCACTGCTGAGCAATACGCAGAGCTGCAGGCTTATCGCCGGCAGTTGCGCGACTGGCCGCAAGGCTCGCAATTCCCGCTAGCCGAACATCGGCCGATCGCGCCGCTGTGGCTGACCGAGCCGCCTCAATAAACGCCCCGCACTGACGGGGCGTTTTCTTTTCCGTTACGCGTAACACCAACACCAACACCAACACCAACTCCTCAAGCCTCGCAGACACGCGGGGCTTTTTCGTTTCTGGAGAACGAGCCTTATGAGTTTCTTTCACGGCGTCACGACCACCTCGGTCGATACCGGCGCACGCACTATCTCGTTGCCGTCCTCGTCGATCATCGGCTTGTGCGACACCTTCAGTCCCGGGCTGCTCGGTGGCGGTACCGCCAAGGCCGGCGAACTCAAACTGATCACTACCGAGCGTGAAGCCATTGCCGCGTTCGGCGCCGAGTCGGCGATCACCAAAGCCTGCCAAGCGATCTACGCCAAAGCCAAGGCGGTCATCGTCGCCATCGGTGTGCCGGAGATGGACGACCCGGCGCTGCAGACATCGGCCATCATCGGCGGTGTTCTCGCTTCCGGTCAGCGTACTGGCCTGCAGGCGCTGCTTGATGGCAAAAGCCTGTTCAACGCTCAGCCGCGATTGCTGATCGCGCCCGGCCATTCCGCCACGCAAGCGGTGGCCACGGCCATGGATAGCCTGGCGCAGAAGCTGCGAGCCATCGGCATCATCGACGGGCCATGCACGACGGATGAGGCTGCCATGGCCTACGCCGACAACTTCGGCAGCCGCAATTTGTTCATGGTCGATCCTGGTGTGCAGTACTGGGATACCGGTGAAAGCAAGACGGTGGATGCGCCTGGCTCTGCATGGACGGCGGGCCTGTTTGCCTGGACGGATGCCACCTACGGTTTCTGGGCTTCGCCTTCGAACAAGGAACTCACCGGCATCACCGGTACCACCCGCGCCGTCGAGTACCTGGACGGCGATGAAACCTGCCGGGCCAACCTGCTCAACAACGCCAACATCACCACGATTATTCGCGACGATGGATACCGCCTCTGGGGTAACCGCACGCTGTCCAGCGATCCGAAATGGGCGTTTGTCACCCGCGTACGCACGCTGTTCATTCTGATGGACGCGGTGCAGGCCGGGCACAAATGGGCGGTCGACCGTTCGATCACCAAGACCTACGTCAAGGACGTTACTGACGGCCTGGAAGCGTTCATGCGCGATCTGAAGAATCAGGGCGCGGTGATCAACTTCGAGGTGTACGCCGACCAGGAGCTGAACACGGCCAGCCAGATCGAGCAGGGCAAGGTGTACTGGCGGATCCGCTTCACCGACGTGCCGCCAGCCGAGAACCCGAATTTCCTCTTCGAAGTCACCAACGAGTGGATGACCGAAGTGCTTGAAGCCGCCTAAGGAGGCCACCTGATGATTCCTGAAGTTCTGTCCAACTGCGCCGGGTTTATCGACGGCGTGAGTTTTGCCGGCGAGATGCCGAGCCTGACCCTGCCCAAGGTCGTGTTGAAAACCGAAACCTACCGGGGCGGCGGCATGGCCGGCGAGATCGAGATCCCGACCGGTGTCGAGAAACTTGAAGCCGGTTTTACCACCAACGGTGTGCGCCGCGAGGCATTGAAATGGTTCGGTTTGTCCGACCGTACCGCCTGCACGGCGGTGTTTCGCGCCTCGTTCAAAGGTCTTAAGGGCAAGGTCACTCCGGTCATCGTGACCATGCGCGGCGGTCTCAAAGAAGTCGACATGGGCGACTGGAAAGCCGGCGAAAAAGCCGAGAGCAAACACAACATGGCGTTGACCTACTACAAGCTCGAAGTCGGTGGCCGGTTGATCTACGAGATTGACATGGTCGGCATGGTGCTAGTAGTCGACGGCGTTGATCAACTGGCAGAAGAACGCTCGGCCCTGGGCCTTTAAGGACATACGCAATGACTCAAGCAATTCAAGTTACACCCGAACAGTCGCTCCCTAAGTGGATGGAACTGACCGAGGAAGGATTTCGTATCAGCCTCAAATACCCGACCGAACTCAATGGTGTGCAGGTCGACCGCCTGACTATGCGCGCACCTTGCGTGCGGGATGTGCGGGCCGCGCAAGCGGCCTCCAACGGTGATGCCGAACAGCGAGAACTGTCGCTGTTTTCCTCGCTGACCCAAACCTCCGAGGCGGACCTGGTGGGGCTCAAGATGGTTGATTACATGCGCTTGCAGGCCGGCTACTTTCGTCTGGTCACGGACGACTAAGTGCGACGGTTCTACGTTGAAGATCCTAGCCAAGCGTATGGCCAAAGAGACCGGATTCTCGGCGGCCGAGATCCTGGCCATGTCCTTCAACGAACTGGTGTGGTGGCTCTCCGATTGAGCCACCGCTTAACCAACCTTGCGCATAAGGTCCGCACATGGCGAAGAACCTCGCACTCGGCTTTGTCATTGGCGGCGCCGTCGATCCGACGGTAGGCAAAGCGTTCAAGGACGTCGAAAGTAAGATCAAACATTTGGACACTGTGGGCAGCAAGGCCCGTGTGTTGCAGAACACCATTGGCGACACCATGCGTCTGCGCGATGAATGGCGTAAGGCACACACCTCCGGCGCCGAAGGCGCAGACAAGCTGCTGGCGAAATACGAAAAGAATCTCGCACTGCTCAAGAAACAGGGCGTCGAGGTGGGGCGGCTGAGCAAGGCTTACGCCACCATGGGCCGCGTGGCCGCCGGCGCCGAACTGAAAGCGATGGGCCACCGGCAGATCGAGGAGGGACGGTCCGGCCTGAAAAGCACCCTCGGTCAAGCGGGTGCCCTGACCGCAGCAGCTGCCATCCCGACCAAGGTCAGTGCGGACTATGGCGCGATCATCCGGGACATTGCGATCAAGGCCAACATTGCCAACTCGCCGGAAGAGGCTCAGCTGTCCAAGACTGTGATCGACACCTCACGCGATACGGGCATGGCGCGCAATCAGGTGGCCGAGGTGGTTAACGCCCTGGTCGGCGCCGGTATGGAGTTGGACAAGGCGTTGTCCTATGCACCGACCGCAGCCAAATTCGCGGTGGGCCAAGGATCGGAGGGCACTGAAACGGCGAAGATGATCAACGCTTTAGGGCAGAACGCCAAGATCACGGACCCCAAGGTGATGCAGCAGGCGCTGGAGGCCATCGCCTACCAGGGCCAGGCGGGCAGTTTTGAAGCGGTCGACATGGCCAAGTGGTTTCCCGAGTTGCTGGCCGGCATGGGCAAACTGGGTATCACCGGCATGGATTCGGTGACGCAACTGGGCGCGATGCTGCAGGTGCAAATGAAGACCGCCGGTGGGTCGGACGAAGCGGCGAACAACCTCAAAAACTGGATGGAGAAAATCGGCTCCGGTGAAACGGTCAAGGCTTACCAGAAGGCCGGGATCGACTATAAGGGGTCGATGCAGACCGGTTTGCAGAATGGTAAATCCACACTGGAATCCAGTTTTGCCCTGGCCCAGAAGTACATCGAAGCGACTGATCCGAAGCGGGCAGCCGAGATGGCCAAGGCCACTGCGGCGATCAGTAAAGAGGCCGATCCCGAAAAAGCCAAAGCCATGATGAAGTCTCTGGAGGAGGCTTTGCGCACCGGTGACCTGTTCGCTGATATGCAGGTCAAGGCAGCCTTGACGGCATACATGCAGAACAAGGATCTGTATGAGCAGCTGAAAAAGGAGTCCGCTGGGGCGACCGGTATCCTCGACAAGAACCTGGCCGAGCGCCGGCAAACCTCGGCGCAGAAATGGTCCGAAATGGCCCAGTCGATGGACGATGCCATGCGCAGCATCGGCGATGCGATCCGACCGGTCACCGATTCCGTAGCCGATGGCATCAATAACGTCAGTCGCAAACTGTCGGGCTTTGCCGACGAATTTCCACGGGTCACGCTTGGCATCGGCTCGGCCGTGGCTGGACTGGTTGCGCTCAAGGGGGCCGTCAGCGCCTTCAAGGTTGGCAAGGGGCTGATGAACCTCGGGCGCGGCACCCTGATGGGCAACCCAAACATCCCGCAAAAGGTGATCGTCACCAACCTTCCGGGTGCTAGTGGCGGGCTGAATGGCGGTGATCTCGATGCCAGCGGTGAAGGCAAGAAAGGCAAAGGGGGGAAAGGCGGCGGGAGAGGAGGTAGTGGTCGTGGCGCCCAGATTGTCGACGGCATGAAAGGTCCAGCGCTGCTGGCGGTGGTCGATGCTGGTTTTAAAGCCTACGACACCTACGAAAATGCCGAGACCCAGGATGAAAAAGCGGAAGGCTACGGACAAGCGGCCGGTGGTTTGGCAGGTACCTTGGCCGGTGCGGCTGCCGGTGCCGCCATCGGCACGGCGGTGCCGATCATTGGCAACATCGTCGGCGGCCTGATTGGCGGCTATCTCGGTTACATGGGCGGCGATGCGCTCGGTGGCGTCATGGGTAAAAAACTGTTCGGCGCTGATGAGTCGCTGAAAAAAGTACCGGATGCCGGGCCGTTGATGATGGCCAACGCTGGGCAGAACCTGCCGCCGGTGATGGGCGACATTGCCCGGTCATTCGGACCCAAGCCGGCCAATGGTCCTTTGGCACCTGCTGCAGCAATGGGCGATGTGGCCAGGTCGTTGGCCGCACCTGCGAGTGCACCAGTGCCACCGGCTCTTCTGGCTGCACCGGTTCCTGCTGCGAAAGCCGAGTCACCAAAAATCGAGCAACAGGTCCAAATCTCGGCGCCGCTGCACATCACCGTGCAGGGCGATGCCAAGGATCCGGCGCAAATGGCGCGTGAGCTGCAGCCCTTCATCGCGCAGCAGATGCAGCAGGCCACGCAGCAGTTGCAGAACCGCAAGCTGTATGACGAACCGCATGTGTAAGGAGGGCCAATGGCCTACATGGAACAGCTGCAGTCCGGTCTGAAGAATCTGGCTGCCGCGGGGGAAACTGGACGACGTAGCCTCGACGGCATGATGGGGCCGGTCAACGGTGCCATCAGCGAGATCAGCGGCGCGGCCTCGGAGCTGGAAGGTATTCCAATCGTGGGGCCGGCGGTCGGGGCGAAGCTGCAGCGTGTCATGCGCAGCGTCAACGCCGCGCAGGCCAAGGTCGGCCAGGTGGTGGCCACCTACAATAAGGCCACCCGCGCCGTGTCGCAAATTGATGAGCGGATGGGCGAACTCAAGGAACAGGCAGCGCGGGCGTCCACCGCGATCAACAAGATCGCTGGCAAGGTCAGTCCATCATTGGGGAACATTTTGCCGACCGGCTCACTGGCGGGTGACGCGACACCAATGCCGGAAGCGGTGAAGCCGTTTCCGCACCTGCTGATCGTGCAGCCGCTGGATCCCAAGGCGGTCCCTTATTACTTCAACCTGGACACCGCCGCGTTCGACGAACTGCGACGCTCAACGGAGTACCGCTGGGCGTCGCAGGAACGGTTGACCCGCCGTCCCGCGCAGCAAGCGGTGGGCATCGGTGAGGAAAAAATCACCCTCAAGGGCGCGGTTTTTCCCGGCTTCAAAGGCGGGATCAAACAGCTGGATACTTTGCGCAGTCTCGGTGCCCAGCTCCTGCCTCTGACCCTTACCACCGGCTATGGCGACGTGCTCGGCACCTGGTGCTTGAAGAACGTCGATGAAGAACAGAGCGCGCTCCTGCAGGGCGGGATCCCGCGTAAGCAAGCGTTTACCTTGGAGTTTGTACGCTATGGCGATGACCTGCAGAACGTCTGACGGGGATCTGCTGGACACCTTGTGCTACCACGCCTATGGGCATTTGAGCGGAACGGTCGAGGCGGTGTTGGACGCCAATCAGGGCCTGGCCGACGAGCCGCAACCGTATCGCGCAGGCATCGTGATCGAGCTGCCGGACCTGCCGGCACCCGATGACAGCGAGGTGATGCTGTGGGGCTGATGCCCCTCCGGTATGCCACGCAATGACTCAATCGGCCCGCCCACTGCGGGCTTTCTTTTGGACGGAATGATGACCCCAATCTTTCGCGTCGTGGCCGACGGCGCCGACATCACCCAGCGGATCAATGATCGGCTGCTGCAGCTCAAGACCACAGACAAACCCGGCATGGAATCCGATGAGTTCGAGTTACGCATCGATGACCGTGACGGAGCAGTAGTGCTGCCCCCTCGGGGGGCCAGCATCGAGATCTTCCTCGGCTATGCAGAAACCAAACTGACCCGCATCGGCCGTTACGTCGTGGATGAGATTGAGCTGTCCGGTCCACCAGACACGTTGGTGATCACCGGTAGGGCCAGCGACATGCGCGGCAGTGGCAAGACTACCCGCAGTGGCAGCTGGGAGAATGTGCCGCTGTCGCGGATCGTTGCCGACGTTGCCGCCCGTAACGGCTGGCAGCCGGTGTGCCCGGTGCAAACCAAGGTGCCTCGCGCTGATCAACTCAACGAATCGGATTTCAATTTCATCACGCGTCTGGCCAAGCAGTACGACTGCACGGCCAAAGTCGCCGACGGCAAGCTGCTGGTCATGCCGCGGCAGGCCGGGCAGAGCGCCTCGGGTAAGAGCCTCGGTGTAGTACCGATCCAACGGCGCGACGTCAGCCGCTTTCAGTTTCGTCTCGGTGATCGCAACACGCACAAGGCGGTATCGACCAAGCACCAGGACAAGAAGACCGGAAAGCTCGCAGTGGTCACCCTGGATAACGACGAATCGCCGGACGGCTTGCCGCCGGTGCATACCGATCGACACATCTACCCGAACAAGTCTGCCGCTGAAGTGGCGGCCAAAGCGCGGCTGGCGGCTTTCAACCGTTCCACCGCCGGCGTTCGTTTGGAGATGCCCGGGCGTACCGATCTGTTCGCCGAGCGCTCGATCAATGCTCAGGGTTTCAAGGTCGGCCTCGATGGTGAGTATTTGGTCGATTCGGTTGAGCAGGTGTTCACCCAGTCGGGCTGGAGCACAACGGTCGAATGCAATGGCGGCAAAAAGGGCAAGGCGAAAGCCAAAGGCAAGAAGAAAAAAGCGGCGAAGGATCTGAAGGTCGTTCAGCTCAACTAAGAGCGTCGCATCCCCACACATCAAGGAGACATCAATGTCACTGACAGAACAGCAACTGCAACGCATCATGCCCGCCGCCCGCCGCCAAGCGGGCGTTTTTGTATCTGCACTCAACGCGGCCATGTTGCACCGACAGATCAACACGCCGAAACGCCAAGCCGCGTTCTTGGCTCAAATCGGGCACGAGTCCGGTCAACTGCAGTACGTCCGGGAGCTGGGCGGCGATCAATACCTGAGCAAATACGACACCGGTGCCCTGGCCGCAAAACTGGGCAACACCCCGGCAGCGGACGGCGATGGCCAGCGTTATCGTGGTCGTGGGCTGATTCAGGTGACCGGCCACGACAACTACCTGCGCTGCAGCCTGGCACTGTTCGGCGACGAGCAATTGCTGCGTACCCCAGAGCTGCTGGAGTTGCCGCAGTGGGCTGCTGAATCGGCCGCATGGTTCTGGTCGGTGAATGGGTTGAGCGCGCTCGCGGATCAGAACGAATTCAACGCGATCACCCGCAAGATCAACGGTGGTCTCAATGGCCTGCAGGATCGACTGGAACTTTGGGGGCGGGCGAGGGCGGTGTTATGCGTCTCGGCGACCTGATCCCGGCGCCGTATCGGCTGCTGGGCAAGGTGGTGCTGCTGATCGGCTTGGTCGGCACGTCCGCCGCCATTACCTGGCAGGTGCAGGACTGGCGCTACTGTAGTCGCCTCAGCGAGCAGTCCCGACTACACACCGAAACCCTCAATCAGATGGCCCAGGCCACGGCCGCGCAACAGCGTGCCGAGCAGGACAAGCGCCTCGCGCTCGAGCAGCGTCTGGCAGCCAGCGAACAAACCCATTACCGAGCCTTGAGCGATGTCCAACGTGATCAAGGTCGCCTGCGCGACCGCCTTGCCACTGCTGATCTGCGCCTGTCAGTCCTACTCGACGCCACCAGCGGCGCCGGCAGCGGATCGGTGTCAGCCGCCACCGCTACCGGCGGCGTGGTTCATGGCCCCACAAGAGCCGAACTTGACCCAGCGCATGCTCAACGAATTATCGGCGTCACCGATGACGGCGACCGGGGGCTGATTGCCCTCGCGGCCTGTCAGGCATACGTCAAAGAAGTCTCAATACCGAAGTGAAAAAGAGCGGCCTGTCTGGATGCGTCAACATCCGGACAGGCCGCCGTCCCTGCAGATCGTCCCTGCAAGTCCAGCCAAGGCTCTTGCTCCGTGCACAAAGCGCGGCGAGCCTAGCACCTGTTTATCCATACAGTAAAGGTCTTGCTTTTTATGTCTACACCCATCATCCCTTGGATGGGCGGCAAACGCCGCCTGGCCGACCGCCTCCTTCCGCTTTTTCCGCCACACGAATGCTACGTTGAAGTCTTTGCCGGCGGTGCCGCGCTGTACTTCATGAAGCCCCAGCCGTCGCCGGTCGAAGTCCTCAACGACATCAACGGCGACCTGGTCACGCTTTACCGCGTCGTGCAGAACCACCTCGAAGAGTTCGTGCGCCAGTTCAAATGGGCACTCAGCTCGCGACAGGTGTTCGAATGGCAGAAAATGACCCGCCCCGAAACCCTCACCGACATCCAGCGCGCCGCCCGATTTTTCTACCTGCAGCACCATGCCTTCGCCGGCAAGGTCTCCGGTCAGACATTCGGCACGGCGACTACTGCACCGGCCATCAACCTGCTACGCATCGAGGAAAACCTCTCGGCCGCGTGGCAGCGCCTGTCCGGCACCTACGTCGAAAACCTTCCCTGGCTTGAATGCGCCGAACGCTACGACCGTGCCCACACCTTCCACTACATGGATCCGCCGTACTGGCAGACCGCTGGTTATGGCGTGGACTTTCCGTTCGAGAACTACGAGCGGATGGCCGACTTTATGCGCCGCTGTAAAGGCAAGGTGATGGTCAGCATCAACGATCATCCTGACATCCGCCGCGTGTTCGAAGGCTTCCACTTCGAGACCTTGGACATTCGCTACACCACGACCAATCAGCGGCAGGGGAAGGCCGAAGTGAGTGGCGAGCTGGTGATCATGAACTGGGAACCGGCAGCGTTGGGTGGGTTGTTCTGACAGATGCCGGATATCATTTCTTTACTTCCCACCCTCCCGTCTATCCGATATTTCCTACAGAAATTGACCGAATGCCGATCTGAAAGTTAACTGTACATTCGTACAGTATCGGAAGTCGTGCGTCATGAGCTTTTCAATCCTAGGCCCTATTGCCGTGGCCGGTCGGAAGTTACCTCTTTGCCTTTTTCGAGTGCCGGCAGGTTTTCCTTCGCCGGCAGCGGATCACATCGAAACCCACATCTCGCTCGACGAAGTGCTCAACATTCGTGCCCCACATGTTTACTTGGTGAAAATTGCCGGAGAGAGCATGCAGGGGGCAGGGATCTTTGACGGCGATTTAGCGGTGGTGGATCGTTCACTGGAGCCGGCGCACGGGCATATTGTTGTTGCGCTGCTCAACAACGATCCGCTTTGCAAGCGGCTGTGCATCCGTGGGAAAGAGGTCATCCTGCTGTCTGAAAACCCCAAGTACCCGCCGCGCTATGTGCTGGAAGGCGATGAGCTAGCGATCTGGGGCGTGATTATCGGTAGTGTGCGCAGTCATGTCTAAGCAGGTGCCGGTGTTCGGCCTGATCGATTGCAACAGCTTTTACGCCAGCTGTGAGCGAGTGTTTCGTCCTGACTTGGCCAAGGTCCCCATCGTTGTCTTGTCGAATAACGATGGCTGCGTCATCGCCCGCAGCTACGACGCCAAGCGTTACGTGAAAATGGGCGAGCCTTATTTCCAGATCAAACACAAGCTAAAGCAGCACGGCATCATCCCGTTCTCTTCGAATTACGCGCTGTACGGTGACATGAGTGAGCGCGTCATGACCCTGATCGAGTCCATGGTGCCCGCAGTCGAGGTCTACAGCATCGACGAAGCCTTCGTCGATCTCACCGGCATCACCGATTTGGATGGCCTCGGTCGACAGATTCGGAGTCAGGTACTGAGGTGTGCTGGCATTCCAGTCGGCGTTGGTATCGCTCAGACCAAGACCCTGGCCAAATTGGCCAACCATACGGCCAAACGCCTGCAGGCGCAGACAGGTGGGGTCGTCAATATTTGCGACCCAACTAAGCGTGACTGGGTGCTGCGTAACACCGACGTTTCAGAGGTGTGGGGTGTTGGGCGTCGCATGAAAGTGCACCTAGATACCATGGGAATCAAAAGTGCTATGGATCTGGCCAAAGCCGACCCTTGGACACTGCGTAAAAACTTCAGTGTGGTGATCGAAAAGACGGCGCGCGAACTCGCCGGCACCCCATGTCTGGAGCTGGACGAACCCGATCCGCCGAAACAGGAGATCTGCTGCAGTCGAATGTTCGGCACCCGCCTGACGGAACTGGCACCGATCAAGGAAGCGGTGGCCACCTACATGATGCGTGCTTCAGAAAAACTCAGGGCGCAAAACTCGCTGTGCAAGAAAGTGCGAGTGAGCATCCGCACCGGCATGTTCAATCCGGAGGAGGCGAAGTACGCCAATGGTGTGGTGATCGATATGCCTTACCCTACGGATGACGTCAGGCTGCTAACCAAGGCTGCAGTTGATGCGCTGGATCGGATTTATCGCCCTGGTTTCAAGTACAGCAAGGCGGAGGTCTTGCTAATGAACCTGTGTCAGCCAGGTGAATACACGGACGATCTGTTTGCGGCTTCTCAACCGACCGAATCTACCAAGGTCATGGCCGTACTGGATCAGATCAACGAACGATGGGGAAGGGGGACACTGCGAGCGGCGAGCGTCCCAAGTAACCCAGAGTGGGCCATGCGGCGTGAAATGATGAGCCAGAGCTACACGACCCGCTTGGATCAATTGTGGACGATCAACTGTAGGTAGTGAGAAGTCTGCTATCGGCCAAAAGCGGCCGTCGGGTGTCTACGAAACTTGGGGCTATTCAACGTTAGCGGTGCCTTGGCCGCTATCGACGGCGATGAAGAGTTCATCAAAATGACGCTGGCAATGATGCTGACACCCGAGTGACTGAAGTCGGCCGCTCAGATTTCAGATTCGGACCATCTACAGAATCGCCAACCCTGAAGCCCGTTGCAGACGTTAAGAAATAGAGGTGCTGGAAACCGACTTAACCAACCGCTCACTCATCGTGCGGCCTATAAGCCTTGCGGTTCGTCAGGAGAATCTGCAGACTGGCGTGGTGTTCTTGCGACCTACCCTACGATGAACGGCGAAATTCCACTAGCAGCCTATGCCCACACGCTTCTCCGACCAAGCGGCCCTACGATATCTGACGATCAGAAAGCATCGACGGACAAAAATAGGCATGCCGATGGCCTGGCGACTGCCATGGTTTACGACGTACTGTCCCTATCGGATAGACGTAAGCACGGCATATTTTTCTCTGGTGCTGCCTGGGCAAAGACGCTCGTCTCTCAACTCGATGTCAATCGCTGGCAGCGTTTTATAGATCCGAGTGTGGGTACAGGAGATCTTTTATTAGAGATTTGCCTACAACTGCCACTAGAGGACACTGTATTAGCAACATTGTCTGCTTGGTCGGAGCGACTTGCAGCGATCGATTTACGAGAATCCTTTCTTCATATCGCTTGGGCTCGGATTCAATCATTAGCTCATTCACGGCATACAGAGTTAAATGGCAGGTCAGAAGCGTTTGCCCCACTCCCATTGCCAGCATCTTTCCGCGTCGGTGATGCACTCGAAATGGCGCTGGAGCTCAAAATGGGCGATTGCGTAATCATGAATCCACCCTATCAAAGGGTTATAGCTCCTGCGTCCAGCTTCGTAGGTGCAGGCAAACGATCAGCTGCTGCCCTACATATTGAACATGTACTGAACAATGCGCAAACGGGAGTAGGCGTTGTCGCTCTCATTCCTGACGTTTTGCGTAGTGGAACATCTTATCGTCGATTTAGAGCGGAGCTTTCTCAACGCCTCCAAGTTATTGACTTTAGTCCATTCGGCAGCTTCGGTTCATCAGCTGATGTTGACGTCGCAGTATTAGTCGGCGCAACGGAAAAAAACCCGTCCAAAGTAAATAGCAGCATTAACATCCAACCGACCAACGCTAAATTAGTTGGCGATAGTTTTTCCGTTAAAGTTGGACCGGTGGTCCCTCACAGAGCACCGAAAACCGACGTAATGTATGGCTACTTGACTGCCAAAAACGCAGCAACATGGGAAGAAATTTCTCAACCAAGTCATTTTGAAAGCTTTCAAGCCAGATTGGAAACCGGGCCCTTTGTAATTGTTAGACGTACATCTAGTCCTTCTGATAAAAAACGGGCTCGAGCATCCCTCGTGACCTATAAAAAAGAGCTATTAGTAGAAAATCACCTATTAATACTCAAACCATACAGTGGAAAAGTAAAAGAATGCCGAGCACTAATGAAACTACTGAAAGATTCTCGTACTGATCAGTGGTTAAACGATCATATTCGGTGCCGCCACTTAACAGTAAGTGCTCTATCTAAACTTCCATGGTGGGACTAAAAATCAAGTGGGGGATACACGTATGGATACAACATCGACAGGGTTTCGATTTGCACCCTCTATCCTCACTCGGCTTGGTGAGGAGTTAGTTCCAAACCTCGACCAAGCAATTATCGAGCTCATTCGGAATTCATACGACGCAGATGCAACGATCTGCAACATAGAAATAAAAGATGACCCTGCAAATGGAGGTACCATCGTTCTGTCTGATGATGGCACCGGGATGCTGGAAGAGCATGTTGTAAATAATTGGCTGGTCCTTGGCGGCTCTACTAAAACCAGTTCCAAACTCACCCCAGGTGGGCGTAGAACCGTTGGAGATAAAGGACTAGGTCGACTGGCTGCACTACGTGCAGGAAGCCAAGCAAGCATGATCACCCGCCATGTCAGCCAAGACGCTGACGCCGCAGTGAAGATCACTATCGATTGGAAAAAGTTCGAAGACGTACTTATAGTTGAAGATGTAGCTCTTCCAACCGCGGCAGCGCATCGCGAAAATCATGGTACGACTATCACTTTAACTGGACTTAAGCGAAAGCTGGGACGCAGCGAAATTGATCGATTGGGCCGTAGCATCGTTCTTCTTACAAGCCCATTCGAGGGAAACGCTAGCTTTCGTGTAAATCTTGATGCGCCAGACTATCCCGAACTCGAAGCTCGCGTACGAAACGCTTACTTAGATGATGCTGAATATGTTTTACGTGCGAAAATTTTAGAAGATGGCACAGCATTCGCCGAAGTGACAGACTTCAAGGGTGTGACGCTGTACAGCGATAACTCATCAGAATGGCTGCTCCGGAAGTCTGATGAAAGCTCTATTTATAACGCACCTCCGTCTACATTTGAGCTCTATAGCTACGTCTTTAACAAAAATTCTTTTGCCGGACGCGGATCCACAATAGGTGAAGTTAAACAATGGCTAAGAACGGTCGGCGGCGTGCACTTTTATCACCGAAAATTTCGAGTTCCTCCTTATGGAGATCCAGGTCACGACTGGCTTGATATGAACTTGTCTCGAGCTAGAAGCCCAGAGGAAAGACCATCCACCAACAACAGTGTTGGCCGAGTTATAGTTGATGATCCTGATGGAATACTTCGCCAAAAAACAGATCGATTTGGCTTTATCGAAAGTGATGAGTTTCTTGAGATTCGGAGATTTGCAAAAAACGCACTTGAATGGTTCGCTCGACGCCGCCTTCGAGATGCTGAAAGCCGGCGCGACAATCAAAAAGATGAATCCCGAACGGCACCGGCACAAGCGCGTGCCGAACTGATGGAAACAATCTCGAACTCTATGCCACTATTAGAGCGCGAGAAAGCATTTAAAGCTCTTGACCGTATCCAGCAGAACTATGAGAAGGTTTTGAAAGCAACACGTGAAGATCTTATTTTATATAGATCACTCGCGACTGCCGGTACTACAGCAGCAGTTTTCGCACATGAAATTGGAAAACCCATTCAAACTATTATTGGTAATCAGAAAACCATAACAAGAAGAATCGCAACTCTTAGCCCTCCTGAAGGAGTAGCTCGACTTGCGGAACCACTAGAACTCATAAAAACTGCATCAAACAGGCTGTCAAGATTTGCCGGAATGCAAATAGATTTTTTAAAACGAGAAAAACGCAGGCACGGCGCGGTCGATATAAACTCAGTAATTCGAAACTTACATCAACTGTGGCAACCCGTTTTAGAGGACTCAAAAATCTCATTAAACCTTGAGTTCCATGACGTTCAGGGCGCGGTAATTTTCGGAACCGAAGCTTTAGTCGAGACAATTATAACAAACTGCCTAACCAACTCTGTAAGTGCGTTTGAGCGCGAAGGCGCAAGGACCATCGATCGCACTATTCATTTACGCGCAATCGTTGAAGGTAACACCCTTGCTGTTGAAGTAGAAGACAATGGTCCAGGAATAAATATGAACCTGGACGAAATTTGGCTGCCTGGACGCACCACTCGACAAGAAGGCACTGGCTTTGGGTTAACCATTGTCAAGGACTCAACATTAGATCTCGGTGGCACGTATAATGCTTCGAATGAACAAAGTATCGGTGCTAAATTTCGTTTTGTCTTCCCACTTGTTAACAACAACACGAAGGATCAAAAATGAAGGCAATAAAAACGGTTGCAGTAGTAGATGATGATACAGAAGCTGCTCAAACTATTATCCACACCTTAGAGGATGGAGGTTTCACCGCGTTTCGACAGCAAGCATTCGACACCATAGAGCAAATGGCAGATGCGATAATCGCTGGATCGGACGCAGCGGTCTGCGACCATCGACTTCGGTATGGAGCTTATGCTGACATCACGGGAGCTGAATTGGGTGCTGAACTTATAAAAAGAAAACACCCAACAATTCTAGTCACTCAGTACCTTGATCAGTATGCAGATATTGCTATACGGAGCTACAGGAGCGATTTGCCTGTTGTGCTCCGCCGAGAAGAGGCAGACGAACCAACTGAACTACGCGCTGGTTTCGCACGATGCATTATTGAATTCCGGCGCGGAAAGGTTGACAGCAGAAAACTACATAGCACTATTTTACAAGTAAAAGATATTCAAAATATTGGTGGAACCATGGTTGTTGATGCCATCGTTCACGGTTGGAACTCCAAAGATACTGTTAGATTCCCAATGGATCTCGTTCGACAAGAGGATAGATCTGCAGTGCGCGAAAATAGCTCCCTAATCGCAATGACGAACGTGGGCACTGACGAGAAGGTCGATCTATATTTCGAAAACGTACGTTTGGCCCCAGAACCGGATTCTAATGATGGCCTCTAGTGAACTTATAATATTAGATGTTGGTCATGGAAATTGCGCTGTCATTAAACACGGTACGGAAGCAATCATTATTGATGCACCCGGAAAGCCAATTGTAGCAAGGACACTTGATGAGCTTGGAATTAAGTCCATCCATGCCTTACTTATATCTCACGCTGATAGTGACCATCTGTCGGGAGCGATTCCTTTACTGTTGAACGCTGAACGTCCAGTCGCTCATGTCTATGTGAACCCTGATAACAGAGACAGCAATGTATGGCACAATTTTCGCGTAGCTGTAGGAGAAGCACGCGCTAACTGGGGAACGTCCACTCACACATCGCTGAACGTCGAAGACCCAAAAGGTCTGGCACTCCACGGCACAACACTTAAAATTCTTCATCCGACGCCAGAAATATGCCTCGCAACTACTGCTGGGACACATACGGATGGCCATCGTATAAATGCGAACAACATGTCCGCGGTTATACTTGTAGAGCACAATGGCGAAAGACTTTGCTTACTGGCGGCTGATTCAGATCAACATAGTTTGGAGATAATGGTTGAAGGATCAACAGATTTAAGTGCACCGATTTTAGTGTTTCCTCATCATGGAGGTCACGCTGGGGCGGGAACTGATAATCGAGCATTCGCTCGAGATCTAGTGGCAAATGTCCAGCCTTTGCTTGTACTTTTTTCACTTGGTCGAGGAATTCACGGAACACCCCGATCAGATATTATTAATGGAGTTCGCGAAGGATTGGCCGGCACAGAACCCTACATAGCGTGCACTCAGCTTTCACGCAATTGCTTATCAGGATCAAGCCCAACTAGCGAGAGCAGAAACCTAAACAAACACTCTGACGGATACAACAAAGATAGTTGCTGCGCTGGAACTATCAGTGTGTCCCTCGAGGCCGACGGATTACCTACGCTTCTCGCGGGCTTGGTTGCAAACCATGAAAGTTTTATAAAAAAGGATATACCCAATTCTCTCTGCAGACGTCAGCTCGGGAACAATCAGGCTACACCGCAAGTAATTGCACGTGCCTAGTGATTTTCCGGGGCTGAGCACAACTGAGGTAGAAGAATTTAGCAGTGCACCCAATGTTGGTGAGGTTCGGGACAGGTGATGTGCGCGTGAAGTGGCCAGGTTGGTTGTTGACGCATTCATTCCTGTTGCATTTTTTCACTCGGGGTGGAGATAGAATCGCATATCCTCGCTGCCGCAGTTACTGGCTATGCGGTATTGGTGACCTGGCTTTGGGACTGATCACTGGCCTTTTTGGCCGGAAAGCTATTGTTGCCACCACCGTGGCAGTTGAAAGTGTAGTGCTCAAACACCTGGCCCATCAGCTTCAGGTTCTGGGTGATATCGATCCGCACGCGGTGGTGGCCATCGCTTCGATCGGGCAGGAAGAACAGCACCATCACGATCACTCAGCTGCGCAAATCGATGTAAGCGATCTTCGGTTCAGAGCACTGTCACCGATGGTGATTGCTTGGACTGAAGCCGTGATTTGAATGGGTATGCGTTCTTAGTAAAAGCGCCAAATAGCTTTTTCCATCAGCAATGTAATGAACGACCGCACCTTTCTGGGGCGTCAGCGAGCGTGGTCAAACGTCCACTTCTGGCCGAAAGCAGACCTGGGTGGGTGAGGGCGGAGATGATCTCTGAAAGCTTTCTAGGGCATATTTAGGGCAAATCCGAGGCCGCTTTAGGCCGCAGAGAACCAAGGCACCAAGCGTGAATGCCCGAGATTTTGGGCCTGAAGCGGTCTGCCAAGATATTGGAAGGGGTTCGAATCCCTATCCAAACTTTGGAAGTGGGCAGGTCCTGATGTCGCGGGGATGCTGCAATCGCATTGAACCTGTCACCGCTCATAGCTCTACACTGAATCCTTTCATGCCCACGCTATCGGCGAAGCTCCCCACCGCTGTCAGGCTGGCCTAGGTGCGCATCGATTCACGCCGCGTGAGTACCGACACCCAGCGTGCGCCGTTACCGCCAGTCGAATCGACAGGCCCCATTCGGGGCCACCCTCGATCCTGGCCATTAGGCATTCACGCACCGCGTGTTGTTCAGCCCTGGGCGCGCAACACGTCAGTGTGAATGCCTTCGCCGATCACTGTTGGTGCTCCTCGCGCCGCGCCGTAGCCGCCGTCTCAAAGGTCTTGTACAAGCCTTCGATACTGGCCGCGTTCAGTATCTTGACCGTCTCCAGGCCCAGCACAAAACCTTCGGCGCGATCGCTGGCGCGGAACAGATCGTCCGCCGTGTGCGACAGCTCGATTTGGTGCAGCAGTTTTAGGGTCTGCACCTCCACCGCATTCGGCAGGTTCAGTGCCGCCAATGTATCGGCCATGCTCACTCCCATTTCCAACCGTTGGTGTTCGCCGACGACTCTGGCGTCAGCTCGAATTCCCCAACATTGATCAGCAGCCAGCCGCCGCCCGGTTCGTTGCAGCCATCGATCATTTGCCCCTGTACCAGGTGCCCGTCAGGCAGGATCATCCGAAGCAGGTTGGCCGCCTTGGGTCCATGTAGATACTGGTGCAGTTCAATACGAACGCGCCCAGTGCCGGCATCGCTCAAACGCACTGGACATTCGAGTGTCGTCAGCTCAATCGGTGCCTGCCCTTGGTAGTGGGCGATCACGGCGACGGTAGCCAAGCCCTCATAGGCGTACGACATGAATTGGGTTCCCTGTTCGAAGAGTGGCCTGAATGCATCGACCAGACAATGAGGGAATGGTAGACCAGCAAGGTAGGAAGTGGTTTCCATACTGCCATAAAAAGGCCCCCACACCGGGGTCGGGTGTGGGGGCCGATTGAACATAGGCTGGAATTACGATCAGTGGCCTGTTCACCGTCGGCAGGAACTGTTTCGCCTCCGATAGATGGCCCGTTTTTGGGATTGACGCTCAGTATTTCGCGTATTAAAAATAAATCCTGCGTGGCACTCACAGCAATTCAAACAATAAGGAGGCCGTAACATGATGCGTAGAGGTTCGAGGTATTGGCTCTGGGCGGATTGTGAGTTGCACTGTCGGTCACACGATGAAGTGTTGAGTGACGGGAGCATTATTGATGTTCAGGCCCGAGTTTCGAGAAAGGGCAGAACGCAGTTATTCATCGGTGTATATAACGGGGACGGATTCCCCTTGTTTGAAGAAGCTCATGACGAGTTACCTAACGACACGATGACAACGGCTCTCGCGTGGGGCGTTGATCGTGCGCGTGCAAAGGCAGCAGGCAATCGGGTGCAAGCGACTTCAGTCAGCGAAAATTCGCTGGCACCTTCTGGTCAACAGCGAACATCTGCTGCTTGATCCCCCAACTGCCCCCGGCCTTTTACCGAATCAACCACGGTGTAAGGCCGGTTTACTTTCTTTATCCCCGAAGGCGCATGATCAAATCGGTTAGTGCTTGTGCGTTTTTATCCAAGGTTTCCATCGCCATGCCAGCATTAACGGCGACACACTCTGCTCCGTTCTCCGATAGCCACTTGACGACCTCATCTATAGCGACACCGATCGCGTGCTGATTGTGCAAAAGCAATGTCATCGCATCTGCTGTAGCAATGTTGAGATCTGAATTGTCTGGCATGTGATCCATCCTGGATTAAGGGGTGTCGCAAAGCCTAGCTCATTCCGCCGATGAGACCGGCAAGACGGTACATTCCTGAGGCCCACTTTCGCACCAGAACAATGCACCAGTCCCATCTCAGTCCCATATGGCCTTGTTTCAGACGCCAAAAACCACAAACCACCAATTTTCTCTAGGAAATTCAGGAGATTGCGTTTACTGAATGTGGCGGTGAAGGAGAGATTCGAACTCTCATTTTGTATGAGGCCATTACGAACTGAGCCGAACGACGCGAAGCTCGCTGACCATCTCGACATCCTCATACCCGTGTTATTGACAGTATCAGCATTGTCCAGATTGGAGCCTAAAATGCTTGCTTAAAAATTGCTACGGAGAAGAGCGGACAAAGCAAAATCTCCAAGTGAAGGAATATTGCTGGTACGCAACTGGTACAAGCTTTTTTTTGATGCGCCTTTGGGCTTTATTTAAAGGGGCGGGCGAAACAATGCGTCCGATCCATCATCGGGGCGACGGAGAAGCGGCGGGAGAGTGGGGCGGGTGTGGCGGAGATAGGGGACATTGGCGGTTCTGGATTGGGTGGGGCTGGGAGGTGGGGGAGTTTATCAGGAATGGGGGGAGGACGGGTTTGGAGGCTGGTGGAGGTCTATTTCCGAAAGGTCGACCCGGTGACGATGAATGCTTGGTATTAAAAGTTCGTCTCCTCCTTGTTCCTGTGAGCGAGCAGATTGAGTTGCTCTTTCGCGATCTCGATTGGTTGTACGTTGAAGTGAATACCCCGTACTTCTACAGCCTCGCCGCCGGTGACGAGGCGATGGATAGCCCCTCCCAGTTATTTGGCATCTTTCTGACTTTACCGGCACCAAATGAGCAACGGTGAAGTGTTCGCCGGCATCTGGGCCGACAGTTTTTTTGGCGCCCGGGCGCGGCTGCAAATCCCCGCGGAGCTGCTCGACGGCTACCAGGGCAACCAAAGTGCGATGGTCGCGGCCCTTCCCGGGTTACGACCAGGTGCAACGATCAACAACGGCGAGCGCATCACCAGCGTGACGCTCGCCAATGACCAGATGGCCATCCGATGGAAGACGCAATCCGCCGCGCTGTAGAGCGCCAATTTCCGAACTCACCGGCGGCTACCACTTGCCGCGCTTCGCCTTGGTTACCGCAGTGGCCGACGCGCCGGCGGATGCCGGAATCTGCGACGACTTCCGCCCGCGCTACGCCGTAGACATTGTGGTACTCGGCGCCGACGACGAGCCAGACCCGGCCATACCGCCGCTCACTGGCGTTCCGTTGCCGCTGCCCACCGGTGGCGAAGAAATGGGCATCTATGCCTTTCCCGAGAAAGGAACGCGCGTAGTGGTGTGTTTCGCCTACGGCCTGCCGAACAAGCCCTACATTCAATCAATCTTGCCGCACGGGCTGAGCATGCCGAAGGTGCCCAAGGGCGACCAGGTATGGCGGCACAGCGGCGCCGCCCAACAGCGCGTCTATGCCGACGGGAACTGGCTTCGCCAGACTGATGGCAAGATCCGAGATCACGCGATCGAGCGCGAAGTTGAAGCCCTGAACAACCGCGAACAGTTCCAGAACCACACGCAGACAATTGACGACCACTCGACCGAGTCGGTGGGTGGCGTTAAGACGATCGAGGCGCTGGGCGCGCTCAAGCTGTTGTCGGGCGGATCCGCGAGCCTGGCGGCGTTGGATGATCTGCATCAGGCTACCGGTCGGGATCTGAATCTGGTGGTGGGTCAAAAACACAACGCCACGGTGGGTGGCGATATGCAGGAACGGATTGAAGGGGCGCGTCAGAGTTTGGCAGGTAGACATCAAAAACTTCTGGCGCCCAAAACGTGGATTGGATCAGAAAGTGTCAATGTTTTGCAGGTAATAACCGATCTTATTGATTTAGTGCAACAATTGAGTAATCAACTAGCCGCACGCACTCATGTTCCGGGGCTTGCGCCCAGCACCGCAAGCGCACTTAAGTTTACTAATGACGCAAATATGGCAGCCCAACTATCTGAAAAACTAAAAAACATAACACTATAGAACCTACTCATCCTCATCCAGAAATTTAAATGCGCTACAGTAGTATGTCACCTCAGTAAGTTTTTCTACCTCTGCAACCTCACTTTTGGGGTATTTCATGCGGATGTGAGTATAAAAAAATAAACCCACAGTAATGCTGAATGCAAGAGCAATTATCACTAAAAGAAATCCCTAAAAGAAACTAAATTCGCATAAATTATAGACCAGGAAAACCCTAGCTCAGGTTTTCCAATAGCAGGAATAAAACTCAGAGGATAAATTATCCCTAAAAAGAAAATTATGAGAACCAGTATTAATGCAAACGCAATCTGCCGAGGAGACTCAGGATTATTTCTAATAGAAGCTAAAAATTCAATTGATAGTCGAGAGTGGTGTTTTGCCTCACGATAACTCTTATCAAAATTATCTTTGAACTCAGTCAGTGCACCAGGCCTCAAGTTACCGATATCACCGCAAGTGCTGTAGAAGAGGCGCCCTCCCTGAAATCCGTTAACTCCCATTTGGGAAAGGTACGCATTGGCTTTGGCCATGGTCGCCATATTTAAACTTGCAAAATAATTACCAAACGGTGTGATTGTTCTAGCCGCTTCCGCTTCCGCTTTCTCGACAGCCTCTCGCTTCTCACGATTTGCTGCATTCTCTTCGAATATCGACTTGGCAATAAAACGCAACTCAAATTCAATTTCCGTGCGCTCAGTTAACTCCGAAAAATCATTATCAAAAATAAAATCATCCAAAACCTGGTCCGTGATCTTATCTATTGACTCACAGCCAGAAAAATGATCATCGAGATAATCATGAAATTTACTGTACTCAGGCCTATTATAATGATCGTTATACCAACTGATTTTGTGGCTTTTCGCAGTGTCTTTAATTTTTTTCGCTTGAATTAGCAGGTCATTCAGTTTGGCTCTTTTTTCATAAAATACGGTCTGATTAGAAAATATTTTCGTGATAATGAAAGCGCCGAAAATACCTACAATTGCAGCTGCGGACTGAGAGAGAGTGCTAAAAAACGAATTCCAATCGGCGTTCATATCTTATCCCTGAAGTAGGCATCTTTTCGTTTATCACATCTGATCCAATGGTTGCCAGTCACGCGCTAAGCGTCGGTTTTTCACGAATGATTACCCCTGCCTACACCACCAAGACTGAGCGTATGCGCAACCATCGACGTACTCAATACCACTCAACACAAAGCCCGTGACGGCCATTCCTGCCAGCGTTGCGTCTAGAAGCGGTGGCAAGGGATCCGGATCAAGCGGCATTCCCATCTCGACGCGTGCGACGTTGGCAGCTCTGCCTAGCTCATGACAGTTAGTAGAGTTGACCATGACGTTGCCCCGGATCGCCGGATAGCGGCGCCGCTCTTTGGGATCTAGCGCGACACCGCGTAAACGCATGGGTGTAACCAGTACGTGCATGATTCCTCCTACGCGTCAACGCCAAGATCGAGCTGCGACTCAACGGCATAGGCAAGCGCAGCGTCTGCCATCTCCAACAACTCGCTAAGGTGATCAGAATCAATGACGTGACTCTGGTGCAGCGCATGGGCTTGCCTAGGCAATGTTTTGTGGTGGGCACCAGGCATTGCTAGCAACGCGGCCTCATCCGGCAGCATGACATGCCACTGCGCCATCGCGGATGGCTCCGGGTTAATAGTTCGCGCAGATTGTCTATTCATCGACCATGCTTACCCTCTCAGAATGCTGTATATAAAAACAGTATAACGATAGGGGAATCCCTCAACACCGATCAGGCGACTGACGGCAATCGGCGGTCGCTAGGCTGCCCAGGGAAATTCAGCTGCCACAAGAAAAAATGGCTGAAAAAGCACTTATCCCCCTCCCGCCGACGGAGCCTGCTTCTTTTTTTTTGCAAATTCGTAGGTAGTACAGGCATCCCTGCGGCGTAGGCGGCCCGGGAGTCTTAGCGAATAATCGGCCATTTCACGGAATGCAACGTTTTGCAGGGGTGTGACGCCCGCTTACACGATGTACGGTGGCCCCTCGAGAACGGGATATTTACCGAAGTCCCTGCTTTCATTGAGCCAAAAGATTGAAATAACCATTTCGGTGGCCACCCAGCAAGGATTGTGGCGTGAGTGAAGGTTTCACAGCTTAACAAAATCGATAAGCTTTCTACATTTTTGTCAGCCAAGGCGTCAGGCAGTTTTAGAACTGACGCCCTGAACTGGTGAGAGAGCTTTAGTAAACTATTTTTATCTCAGGGTCTTTGCTTATAAATACATGATTCTCGATTATTTTTCGCCTTGAAGTGCTTGATAAGCGTCGGAACGATTCGTACTGCAATTGGAATATATCTAGCTCTGCTTGCTCTAGCTTGGTTAGTCTTCCAGAAAGCTTAACTAGCGAAGAGCCAACATAGGAAAGGGAGAGACCTAAAAGGCCATCATCTTCTAGACTTTCTTGTAGTTCAAAGAAATAACCGTGCTTCGTAAAAATCGTGTACCACGGCAAAGGTGGATTATCTATCGCGCTATCTATATCAGATTGAGATAAATAAAATCGATCGCCGATTTTGTTGCCCATCACCGCAAACATCTCTCTTGCTTCACCTTCAAGATCCATCGTATTCAGCGCTTCCGTTGCGCCTGCACCTTCAACATTTTGATAGATTCCTTTGACAATCTCTTCAATTTTTTCTGACGCGGCAGTCAGTGCGGCGAGCGTCTGATTCGTCGTAGAGAACTGCTTCGCCAGTGAGCGGGTTTGTAAATAGTCGAAAAACATACCTGCCCATTGTTTTCTAAGATGCTCGAATATTTCTTTGTTCAGGTTGAATCCAAAAAAGCCGTTGTTGTTAGGGGCTTGTCTTACTTGATCGATAAAGTTGAAAATATCAATCGCGTGTTCTTGTTTGTCTATTGATGGAAATTTAATTTCTTTGGCGAAAGACTGATCTTTATTTCGCTGCCAAACATTATGATCATTAAGTACGTCTTGTTTTATGAAGGTGAAAATCGGAATTCCCTGCTCTCGAGCTGCGATGTATTCCGCATTTGTTATAGATTTAGTTTTGTCTGCTATGTATTTTCCGCCGAAACGCCCGCCGATTATAAGAATAAATATTTGGCAGTTGCTAGTCTCTCTTATACATGCAGTGTGAGTGTGCAAGTCGGGATGGTAAAAAACATCTCCTCTTTCACTTAATGCTGTGTCGAAGCCAAAACTTTTGCAAAAAGAAATCATACCATCACGTTCATCAGCAAGATCGTAGCATGTTGAACTGACAAAAACTCTAGGTGTAGCCATTACTTGTCTTCCTGTACTTATAAATGGGCGGTAAAGAATGGTTCAGCAGATTGAGAGGCTTGGCGTGGCTGACTCAACGTTATTGCCATCCTTGCAGAGCGAACGATTGGACTTCCTTTAACTGGTCATTCGACAAATTTAACGGACTCCTCTGAGACGAGCCAAGGTTTGTTTGACATACCCTGCGATTTCGCCAGATGTGTGAAGCGATCCCGCACATTACCTCCGACATCTACCGCATTTTGCTGATCTACCCACGGCGCCAGCCCCACCACCGCAGATCTCATCCAATCAGTCCTTTTCCTGCGCTATCAAGCGTGCCATGCCTTGCTTAATAAAACCGGCATTCTCGCCAATTCGCCCAAGAGCCGAGCGGATATTCTCGCCAGTATCGGTGAAGCCTTCTCCTTCGGCCAGCAATGTCAGTTCCATGATCGCGGCTTCTAAGGCTATCTGATTTTCGTAAATTTTTTCGAGGACTGTGGCGAGGGAATATTCACTGCCCATGGCAACGACTCCATTCGTAAAACTAGAGGCATAGCAGCGCAGTCGGAATGGCCAATTTAAGGTCGAGGGCGGGGAAAGGGTAATTTTGGTAAGGCGATGCGGGAAAGGGGCTGTAGCCCTTGTAAATCGAGGCTTTGGTGTATTACCTCAATGGGTAATATTTGGTAAGACTGGAGGTAATATTCTTTCAAGGTTATGATTTTAAAGGGTTTTCCATGGGGGTGGAATTACTAGCGTCCATGGTAATTGTCTAACCTTTTTCTTACCATATTATTACTTTCATATAATTCACTTAAGTCACTGATTTTATTGGTTTATCTCTCTAATTAAAAAGAAAATTCCCTAAATTACCTTTTCCCCATGGGTCAACCTGAAAAGCCAGTATTGTTGATGGAAGGAGGCCAGTCCGGGCGCTTCCACACAGATCGCATACTGTCACCGGAAGTGTCACCAGCTTCGCCTGTCTCTAACCGACACCGCTGGAAGCATTGAAAATAGTTGATCGGATGAAGGCAATAGAATCCTCATCACCAGCTCGAGAGGCTTTCAATGAGGACTGATTCTGCGGCAACGATAGTGCCGGTGATTGGAGCGGAAAGCGGATGCTTAAATTTGCTAGAGCGGATTAGGAGGGAGGAGCCAGACATGGCAGCGAATATTGCTGGTACAGAGGTGGTACGCGATATGCAGAGTGGGTTTATGGGCCTTTATTTATAGGGTAGTCAGCGAAAGTAGATCCTATCCATCATCGGGGCGACGGCGAAGCGGCGGGAGAGTGGGGCGGGTGTGGCGGAGATAAGGGACATTGGCGGTTCTGGATTGGGTGGGGCTGGAAGGTGGGGGAGTTTATTAGGAATGGGGGGCGGACGGGTTTGGAGGCTGGTGGAGGTCTGTCTTCTTTGCTCAGTAATAGTGGATGCTTGGTAGTAAATAAATCTGACCTACGCAGTTGTCTGTTATGTGGGCCATTTCTTACTCCTTTAACTCGTTGCAGGGAAATGGGTGTACTGACTTTGTTTTTTTTTTGTGTGTGTGTGTGGGGGGGGGATTTATTTTTGATAGTGTTTTTGGATTTCCTTCCAGATGTAGCCATATCTGAATTTTAGCCAGCGTATTACTAGCCTGTCCCGCTGTCGGCGGAAGTTGCTTTTCTCTCTTGCCTTCAGCATTTCATTTATGTCAGCTTTCAAGTTTTCTAAATTGAATGCTGACCATATCATTGGAATCACCGTCTCAAGGTTCGTATGACAGACAGGCGCTACCTCATGATAAAGAATTCGCCTGATTTCATCAGGGTCATAGTCTTCGGTTTGGCGCGCAATAGCTTCGTAATCAACTTCTGTATCAACAAAATCGTCAGATAGCGCCCAATAGACGTAAGCGAGTTCCTCATCCATCATTGAACGTTCCATGCCAAGAGAAACATCGGGTAAAAAATTGGCGAGTTTATTTAGATAAAGCCGCCAATTTTTAGAGGCACAGCTCAGCACTATTTTGCCTGCTTCTCTTTCATTTTCTCGATGGCATTAGGTAGATTTTGAATAAATTTAACACCTAGATAAAAGGACCCTTTGCCGACCAGCTTTGCCGCCGAAGCAGCCCGGTCCATACCCGTACCATGGGAAAAATCATCCTTAACTTCACTCCACGCTTCGCCCATCATTTTATCCAGCGACTCGTTGAAAGAAGGTCCGCTTTTTTCCTGAATCTCGTCGTCCATGCTTTTTCCTCAGGTAAGCAAGCTCACAGCGATAATATGAGCTTGCTATGCAGGTAATCTGTTGGTTTTAGGTTTCTACTGCAGAAATGATTTTTGCCTGACCGCGCTCTCGTTCCTTGATTTTTTCCTTTGCCTGACTCGCACTGCTCGCTCGTACACTGGTAGTAATTACCGAAGAGTTCGTACCGCGAGTAAACGTTATGCGGAAATTCTTGTCGCTCATCCTTGCTTCTCCCAGTGATGTCAATATGCCTTGCAGGCGAATATTTATCAGTTGGGCTTTAAAAGCACAACTCTGTACGACAGATTGATCTGTCCGACGCCACTTGGCGTAAGACAGGACTACATCCACTCATGCGGTAGCGGCTACCCGGTTTAACAGGCCTTCTGAGCAAGCAGCCTTAGCAACATATGCTTGAAACGCTTTCATTCCCCAGGCTGAATTAGTCTGATGATCGCTGCAGCCAGTTTGCCGCTGTGATTTAAATGCAGTACTCCTCAAGCTCCTTCCAAACGATTACTTCCACATTTGTTTAAATGAGGCCCGCTGTCGCAGTCCCGCTCCTACACCACCTTGCACCATCCCCTACACCTAAGACAGAATCCCCCGGCTTGTGCGTCTAGCCCGCAGGTTCTATCGTCCCTACGTCACTGAAAACAGTGTCCGGGTTTGGTAGCCCGTTTCGTTTCTAGACTCATGGCGTCACCGTGTGCAGTCCTTTCCAGGACTCCGATTTCATGGTGGTCATGCGTGGGGCTCATTCGTGGGCGCCGGGTTCTAGTGCGACCGGTCTACCAACCCGCGTATGGCCGCCACCTATCGTTTGGTAGCGAGGGTGATGGCTCCTTTTAGTATTCGCACTAGAGGCTCCATCCATGTTCAAACCAACACCCAACCCACCAGAAACCAACCCCGCATCCCCCTACGAATCCCTCGATTCCCGCAAACTCCACGAAGCCGCCGAGCGCGCCCTTGATCACTACCTCACCCCAACCAGCCAGATCATGGCCAGCGGTGATCAATCCAGACCGATGTTCCTCGCCAACCCGGCCTACGACACCGAATCCCTGCTCGCCAATGCCAGCGAGTCCTTGGGTTCCGCCACCACCATGCTCAACGATTTCGCCGCGTTGCTGGATGTCTCGCACCGCAAGACGCTGTTGGGTATTGCGCAGGTGGTGATGTTGGGGGAGTTGGCGGTGAATCAGGCGCTGGATAACGTCGAGCTCAAAGCGTAGATCGCTGCCCTCCGTGGCAAGCGGCGGGGTCGCGGAGGGCGCTCAGTCGATGCGCAAACCAACCGCCGAAATGGCAGGTTTCAGCCTGATTTCGCAGCAATAGCGATGTGCCACAAAAAATGATGGCAATGCGTCATCATGCGCTCAAAAAAGTTCAACGATTATACAAAAATATAAAGTTGTACAACTTTTCCCAAAATTTATAGCATCTGCTCCAACACCTCTGCTGAAACGATAAATCCAGCGCAAACCCTGGATTTGTCCGCTGGTGCGTGCGCCGTGGGTACGGTTTTTCGCGTCAGTCTGTTGCAGCCGGGACAGTTGGAGCTGTCCGCCATTTGCTCAGGATGACGCCCCCCGAATATGAGCGGCAATTGCGGTTGCCTGAGATAAATTTTTTGTGCCTGACGTTGAATCGCGTCAGGGCGTTAGAGGCTGAACATGGCAGAAGCATCGAGTTTTCTGGGCAACATCAAGGTTTCTCGAAAGTTGGGGGCCGGGTTTGGCGTTCTGTTGCTGGCGGTGGGAGCGGTGGCCTTCATTGGCTACAGCAGCAGCAATGTGCTGGTGGATCGCCTGGACACCACGCGTCTGATCGGCACGCTCAACGATGCGACGCAGGACATGCGTCTGTCGGAGAAGCAATACGAAGCGGCGGCGGATGTCACTTATGCCGAGGCTTATCAGTCGCAGTTGAATGTGTTGCAAGGGCTGATCGCCAAGGCCTTGCAGACTCTGACGCGGGCGGAAAACCAGCAGGCCTTGAAGCGTTTGCAGGACACCACGCTGGCTTACGATCAGCAGGTTAAGCGCCTGGTCGAGGCGGACAAGGCCACCAGCGATGCGCTGAAACCGTTGGGGGCGATGTCGGACAAGTACGCCGAGACCTTCAACAGGCTGTTCGAGAGCGCCACGGCCAGTGCGTTGGCGTCAGCCGACAGTGCGCGGGTGGCGGACTTGCGCACGGTGGCGGATCTGCGCAATGGCATGACGATGTTTCGTCTGATGCTGCGGCGTTATATCGCCGTGCCGAGCGAGGCCAACAAGCAGGTGCTGCTGGACACCACCGATACGTTTCTGACGGACATGAGCAAGGCGCGCAGCGGGTTGCCGGCGGCCCTGTCGAGTCAGCTTGAAGAGGCGCAGGCCGGGATCCGGCGTTATCGCGAGGTGCTGATGGAGGTCGCCGCGCTGTTCGAGCAGAAGCAGAGCCTGCGCCAGCAGGTGGATCAACAGAGCCAGGCGATGGACAGCATCATGACCGGGCTGATGGACACCCAGCAGCGTCTGGCGCGGGACGATCAACATCGTGCCTTTATCCAGATTGCCGTGCTGACCGTGCTGGCGCTGGTGGTCGGTTTGTTGGCTGCGGTGTTGATCTCGCGGCAGATCACCGGGCCGCTGGCGCTGACGGTGGAACTGGCGCGGCGGATTGCCAAGGGCGATCTGACGGTGCAAGCCAAATCCAGCCGTAAGGATGAGTTGGGCGATCTGCAAAACGCGATGCAGGACATGGCGCAAAGTCTGAACACGCTGGTGCAGGGGATCGGTAACGGCGTGACCCATATTTCGACGTCGGCCGAGAAGCTTTCGGCGATGAGCGAGCAGACCAGCGCCGGTGTGCGCCAGCAGAAAGTCGAGGTGGATCAGGTCGCCACGGCGATGCACGAAATGGCCTCGACGGTGCAGGAAGTCGCACGCAACACCACCGACGCATCGGCCGCCGCGACCCTGGCCGATCAGCAGGCACGTCACGGCAGCGCGGTGGTCAAGCAGGCGACTGTGCAGATCAGCGAACTGTCGGTGGCAATCGAGGACCTGGGCGCGGCGATGAACGTGCTGTCCCAGGACAGTGAGCAGATCGGCAAGGTCATCGATGTGATCAAGGCTGTCGCCGAGCAGACCAACCTGTTGGCGCTGAACGCGGCGATTGAAGCGGCGCGGGCGGGGGAGCAAGGCCGTGGTTTTGCCGTGGTTGCCGATGAAGTGCGTTCGCTGGCGCAGCGCACCCAGGATTCGACCAAGGAAATCGAAGCGCTGATTGTCACCTTGCAGCAGGGCACGCAAGCGGCCTCTACACTGATGACATCCAGCCGCGAACGCACGCTGGACACCGTGGTGCTGGCGCAGAAGGCCGAGCAGGCGATTACCGAGATCAACCAGTCGATCGGTACGATCCAGCAAATGAGCCTGCAGATTTCCGCCGCCGCCGAGCAGCAAAGTGCGGTGGCCGATGAGATCAATCGCAGCATCGTCAGCGTGCGCGATGTGGCTGATCAGTCGGCCGTCGCCAGCGAAGAAAGTGCTGCCGCGACCCTTGAGCTGGCGTCGCTGGGGCAGGACTTGCAACGCATGACGGCGCATTTCCGCACCTGATGGCATTTCGCAATGAACTTGGCCGGAATTGACCGGTCAGCCTGTATAAGCGGGGGCCGCCACGCGGCGCCACCCGGTCCGTGCAGTGATTTTTTTCTGGGCCATGGATGGTTGCAACCCGCTCTCAGGGGGCGTCATGACCAATACACCCATTTTCCCCCAGCCCAGCGGGGGGTGCCAAGGCTGCCGGCAAAAAGGCGAGGCCGACATGGCGTTCTCCTTCGCGTTCCAGCCGATTGTCGATGTGCGTGATCAATCAACCTTCGCCCACGAGGCGTTGGTCCGGGGCGTGCAGGGCGAAGGGGCGCTGTCGGTGCTGCAGCAGGTCGATGACCAGAACCGCTATCGCTTCGATCAACTGTGCCGCGTGCGGGCAATCTCCACCGCCGCGCAGCTGGGCCTCACCGGTTTTCTCTCGATCAACTTCCTGCCCAACGCGGTTTATCGCCCGGACCTGTGCATCCGCAGCACGCTGGAGGCGGCGCGTGCGCATGCGTTTCCGCTCGAGCGGCTGATCTTCGAAGCGGTCGAGGGTGAGCACGTTGAAAGCAACAAGCACTTGATGAACATCCTGCGTGAGTACCGCGAGTTTGGTTTCAAGACCGCCATTGATGACTTCGGTGCGGGGTATTCCGGGTTGAATCTGCTGGCGGACTTTCAACCGGATCTGATCAAACTGGACATGGCGCTGATACGCGGTATTCACCGCGACCGCGTACGTCAGGCAATTGTGCGGGGCGTGGTGGGCATGTGTACCGAACTGGGGATCGAGGTGATTGCCGAGGGCATCGAGCACCCGGAGGAGCGGGATTTCCTCGCTGACTGCGGGATTTATCTGATGCAGGGATTCTGGTTCGCCAAACCGGCGTTCGAGGCGATGGCACAGATTCCTGCCGGGGCGTGGCGGGCGGTGTGATGCGAAGCTGAACCCGTGCTGTCGATCAGCCAGGTTTCATCTTGCCGGGTGCGGTGAACGCCTAGGATGCTTGCACAAGATCATCCCAAGGGGAGCCATACCATGCGCGCCGCTGTCGTCAAAGTGCTGTTGATCGCTGCAACTGTCTCGGTATTGAGTGCCTGTTCGGGCGCCGGTGGCTTGACCACCACCAGTTGTTTTTCTGCGGATTGTCAGTCGCCCGAAGGGCGCAGTCATGCCACGACCCTGAAGTTTGGCGGCAACAGCATTGGCAGCAGCTTGAATCAGTACAGCTCCGGGATGTTGCATGATGATTGATCAAAATCGAGGCTGAACCTGTGGCAAGGGAGCTTGCTCCCGCTGCGGCGCGAAGCGGCGCCTCAAAAGAAGGCCTGCTGCGCAGTCCAGCGGGAGCAAGCTCCCTCGCCACAACTGTTTGTGCCTGGACGATTACTGCGGCACTGCCAGCCACTCACCAATGACCTTCTGATAACTGCCAGTGACTTTGCTCAGATGCAGCCACTGATCGACGTACAGCTTCCAGCTGATGTCATCACGCGGCAGCAGATAAGCTTTCTCGCCGTACTGCATGTATTGGTGCGGATTCACTGCGCACAACCCCGGTTTGAGTTTCTGCTGATACAGCGCTTCCGAGGCGTCGGTGATCATCACGTCGGCCTGGTTGTCGAGCAGTTGCTGGAAGATCGTCACGTTGTCGTGCAGGGCCAGTCGGGCCTTGGGCAGGAAAGCGTGGACGAAGGCTTCGTTGGTACCGCCGGCCGGTTCCACCAGACGTACGTCTGGCTGGTTGATCTGCTCGATGGTCTGATATTTGGCTTGGTCGGCGCAGCGCACCAGCGGGATCTTGCCGTCGCTGTCGAGGGTGTTGCTGAAGAAGGCTTTTTTCTGCCGTTCCAGCGTCACCGAAATGCCGCCCATGCCGATGTCGCACTTGCCGGCCTGCATGTCCGGCATCAGGGTTTTCCAGGTGGTCTGCACCCACTCGACCTTGACCCCGAGGCTGTCGGCCAGCGAGCGCGCCATGGCGATGTCGATGCCTTCAAATTCGCCGTCGGCGCGCTTGAAGGTGTAGGGCTTGTAGTCGCCAGTGGTGCAGACACGCAGTTGGCCTTGTTGCTGGATGCTGTCGAGGTGCGAAGTGGCTTCCTGGGCTTGCACACCTGCGGCCAGGGTCAGCGCGCCGCAAAGGATCATCGTGCTTTTTAGAATGGTCATGAACATCGGGCTTCTGCAGAGGACGGTGAGCCAGTGTAGTGAAAGGCCTTCGCGGGTGTCATCCCGCGTCCGGACTCAACGTGCCGAGCCACGCCACCAGCGCCACGATCAGCAGGGCCATGCCCAGTTCCAGCAGCACACTGCGTCTGAGTGCGTTCGCCGCGATGACGTGCTGTCCATCGCGTAGTGATCGCGCCAGCGCCGGCCCAAGGTGGAAGCGGTTCAGCGCGGCCAATACCAGCATCCCGGCAAACAGCACGACCTTGATCGCCAGCAATACGCCGTAAGTGCCGAGCAGCACGTCATCCAGCCTCGGGCCGACGATGAACAGGTAATTCACCACGCCGCTCACTGAGAGCGTCAGCACAATCGTCGCGCCGACCCATTCGAAGCGTTTCACCGCCTCAGCCAGCAGGCGAATCCGCGCTTCATCCACGCGACCCCGTGCCAGCAGCACCAGCGCCAGCATCCCCCCCAACCACGCACCCGCCGCCAACAGATGCAGGATGTCGCTGAGGAAATGCCAGACCCGCAGCGAGCCCTCGTCCATGGCCCCGTGCCCACTCCACGCAAGGGAGCTGAGGACAACCGCGCCGGCAGTCGACTCGAGCCACTTCCCCGGCTGAATCAGCACCACGATCAGCGCAATCATGCGCAGCGCCCACGCCAGCCCGACGTCCGTTTCCAGCAGCATCATCTGCAGATGCGGCCAGAGCGCGGCGAGTTCGGTTTCGCCACTCATGGTGCTTGTCATCAGCACCAGTCCAGCCACTGACAGCAGTGCCCCGATCAACGCCAGTCCACGCAGCATCGGGCCAGAGCGCAGGTCGGCGTTGGCGCTGTACAGCGTAAACAACCCCACCCCGAACAACAGCAGCAAATCCACATACAACCCCAGGCGCAGAATGATGTTGATCAGTTCAGCCATCGCTCACTTCACTTTGAACGTGACGTTGCCGGTGATCGGGTGCGTGTCGGACGACACCGCGCGCCACTCGACCTGGTAGGTGCCGGCAGGCAACGGCGCGAGCGGGGTGACGAGCATGGATTTCGGGTCGCTGCCAGCGCTGACTCTGGCCTTCATCGGCATCGGTGAATGGGCCATGCCGGGCATCTCGGTCATCACCAGTTTGGCGCCGGAGAACCGGGTCAACAGGTTTTCGGAAAAGTGCAGCTCGATCTTGTCCGGCGCTGCGCCGTCAGCACCTTCGGCCGGGGTTGATGACAGCAGTTTCGGGTGGGCCTGGGCGAGGGTGCTCAGGAGCAATCCGCTGGCGAGTACAAGGGTGATATTCAACGTGCGCATGCAAGACCTCTGGGGTGTTTTTCAGTGGGAATTCAAAACCACAGCCGCACACCGAGCACGAGGCGTGCTTCGCTGCGATCCTCGCCTTCTTCGCGGGCGTAATCGGCGGTGTTGCCGTAGGTGCGGTTCCACGTCACGCCGAGGTACGGCGCAAATTCGCGGCGGATTTCGTAGCGCAGGCGCAGGCCGGCTTCAGTGTTCGACAGGCCGGAACCAAGGCCTCGTTGCGGGTCGTTTTTGCCATAGACGTTGAGTTCGGCGGTGGGCTGCAGGATCAGCCGGTTGGTCAGCAGAATGTCGTAGTCGCCTTCCAGCCGCAGTGCGCTTTGTCCGCCCTCACCAAGAAACGCCGTGGCCTCGGCTTCGAAGTTGTACAGCGCCATGCCCTGCAGACCGAACGCGGCCCAGGTTTGTGCGGCGCCGGGTTTGAAGTCCTGACGTACGCCGCTGACCACGTCCCACCACGGCGAAATCGCATGGCCCCACAATGCCTGGAGCTCGGCGTCCTCGGTCTTGCCGTTGCTGCGTTCGCCTTCGGAACGCAGCCACAGGCGATCGATGTCGCCGCCGATCCAGCCGGACAGATCCCAGGCCAAAGCGCTGCCGTCATCGGCGTTTTGCCATTCAAGTTTGTCGGCGAGGAAGTAGCTGTTGATCGCGCTGTCATGCACCTGATGGCCGCCGGGGCTGGCGAACACGGCGGCGCGGTCGGCGTCGGTCAGCGCCGGGATCGGCGTGCGGCTTTCAGTGGGGGCGGCAGGCTGCATCATGCCGTCGTCCATGCTTTGCATCGAGTGATCCATGCCGGGCATCTGGCTGTGATCCATGCCTTGCATGTCGTTGGCGGCCATGACGGAGGTGCCGATGAACAACACGGAGAACGCTGCAAATCGAGTCATCATCAGCCCCTTCATTCTTCCACCCGCACTTCGCGGAACATGCCGGTTTCCATGTGATAAAGCAGATGGCAGTGATAGGCCCAACGACCCAGTGCATCGGCCGTGACCCGGTAACTGCGACGGGTACCGGGGGGCATGTCGATGGTGTGTTTGCGCACCTGGAAGTTGCCGTTTTCGTCTTCCAGATCGCTCCACATACCGTGCAGGTGGATGGGGTGGGTCATCATCGTGTCGTTGACCAGCACTAGGCGGATGCGCTCACCGTACTTCAGGCGCAGCGGCTCGGCGTCGGAGAACTTGATGCCGTTGAATGACCAGGCGAACTTCTCCATGTGCCCGGTCAGGTGCAGCTCGATCGTGCGCCCGGGATCGCGGCCGTCCGGGTCGTCGAAGGTGCTGCGAAGATCGGCGTAAGTCAGCACGCGACGACCGTTGTTGCGCAGCCCGAGGCCGGGATCGTCGAGTTTCGGTGTGGGGGTCATGGCTTGCATGTCCACCAGCGGGTTGTCTTTTTCGCTGGCGGGGTGCGATTGCATCGGGCCCATCGCCGAGTGGTCCATGCCCGCCATGTCGCTCATGTCCATCGAGCCGTGGTCCATGCCACCCATGCCCATGTCGTCCATGGTCACCAATGGGCGCGAATCCAGCGCTGGCAGCGGGGCCGTCAGACCGGCGCGGGACGCGAGGGTGGCGCGGGCGTAACCGCTGCGGTCCATGGCCTGGGCGAACAGGGTATAAGCGTCGGCGGCGGGTTCGACGATCACGTCGTAGGTTTCCGCCACCGCGATACGCAGTTCATCGACGCTGACCGGTTTGACGTGCAAACCGTCCGCTGCCACCACGGTCATTTTCAGCCCGGGTATGCGCACGTCGAAGTAGGTCATGGCCGAGCCGTTGATCAGGCGCAGGCGCAGTTTTTCGCCGGGGCGAAACAGGCCGGTCCAATTCGAGTCAGGAGCGTGGCCGTTGATCAGGAAGGTGTAGGTGGCGCCACTGACGTCGGCGATGTCGGTGGGGTTCATCTTCATTTGCGCCCACATCGTGCGATCGGCGACGGTGGCGCTCCAGCCTTTGTCGCTGACGTCGTCGATGAAATCGCCAACCGTGCGCTTGTGGTAGTTGTAGTAATCGGACTGCTTTTTCAGGGTCTTCATCAGGCTGGCCGGGTCTTCGTCGGTCCAGTCGCTGAGCATCACCACGTAGTCACGGTCGTAGTGGAACGGCTCCGGTTCTTTCGCATCGATCACCAACGGCCCGTAGACCCCGACCTGTTCCTGCAAGCCGGAGTGGCTGTGATACCAGTAAGTGCCGTGCTGCCGCACCTTGAACTGGTAAACATACACGCCACCCGGTTCGATGCCGTGAAAACTCAGACCCGGCACGCCGTCCATGTTGGCCGGCAGCAGGATGCCGTGCCAGTGAATCGAAGTGCTGTCCTTGAGCCGATTACGCACCCGCAGCGTCACCGTGTCGCCTTCGCGCCAGCGCAACAGCGGACCGGGCAGGCTGCCATTGATGGTCAGCGCAGTGCGCGGGCTGCCGGTGAAGTTGACCGGGGTTTCGCCGATGAACAGCTCGAACTCGCTGCCGCTCAGCTCATTGATCTGCCCTGGCCCGCTCAGCGCCCAGACCGGCGCGCGCCACAGACCGAGGCCGCCGAGCAGGCCGCCGGCGGCGAGGCCTTTGACGAAGGTGCGTCTTGAAGTGTTGGAAGGCATGCGCTGGAAGTCCCCGTTTGAAACATGACGGGGAGGCTAACCAGCGCTGGCTTTCAGTTGGCTGAGGGCGGGATTACAGTTTTGACAGTTTACCCGCCCGCGTTACAGGCCGAGCCCTTCCTGCACCACCTGCAACAGATTGTTCTCGGTCAGCGCAATCGCATCCAGCTCCTGTCCGGTTTCCACCGTTTGCAACCACCAATGGCTTTCATGATGTTCATCGACGGTGCGCAGCAGGGAGGTGTTGCGATCCGGCAGGGTGATCTGCACGCGGCCGGCGCCGTCCTCGGTAAACCGGGCGATGGGATCAAAGGTCAGGGTTTGCTGGTTGGCTTCGATCACCAGTTGGTCGATCGCGTAATCGTGGCTTTCGCCATCAGGTGAGCTTTCGCAAACGTGGGTCGGGTTGCGGCGGATTTTCAGGCCGACTTCGGTGACGGGCTGCAGCCAGGCCTCGATGCGGTGGTACAGGTCATAGACCTGCGCCGGCCAGCAATCGATCTCCAGCGCGGCATCCGCGTGGGTGTGCCGGGTTTGCTTGAGTTTGGCGGCGAGTTCGTCTGCTTTACTCATTTCGGATCCCTTGGTTTGATGTCTGCCTGTTAATCGTAGACCTTTCAACGGCGTACGGTCTTGCCTTGCGTCATGCGCTTGCAACACAAGCATGGCGAAATCAGCGCTGGCCAAGTCTGGTCAGCATCAAAAACCACGGACGCAGGCGTCCCAAGGAGCGGGTACATGAAAAAGCTGTTTACAATTCTGGCGCTGATCGCGCTGACGGCCGGTAACATCGGCCTGAGTTCGGCGCGTCAGTCGCACGCCAGCAAGGTGCAAACGGAAGCGGTGGCGGGGCAGTTCGATTACTACCTGCTGACGCTGTCCTGGTCCCCGACCTTTTGCCTCACTCACAAAGATGACGTGCAATGTTCCGGCAAGGGTTACGGCTTCGTGCTGCACGGTTTGTGGCCGCAATACGCCAATGGCGGCTGGCCCGAATCCTGCCCACCCTTGACCACGCTGTCGGCGGCGGAGACGACCAAAGGTCTGACGCTGTTTCCGACCAAAAAACTGCTTGATCACGAATGGTCCAAGCACGGCACTTGCAGCGGTCTGGGCGCGATGGGCTATCTGGATGAGGCGGACAAAGCGGTGGGCGCGGTGAAGATCCCGCAAGAGCTGCAGCCGTTCAGTTCCTCGTATTATTTCGAAGCCCAGGAAATCGCCGACCTGTTCCGCAAGGCCAACCCGGGCATCCCGGCCAATGGCATCGCGGTGATCTGCAGCGGCCCGGAACTCTCGGAAGTGCGGGTGTGCATGGGCAAGGATCTGCAGTTCGGTGCCTGCGGCAAGGGCGTGAAGACCCAGTGCCGGGCGGGGGATATTCGGGTGCCGCCGTCGCGTTGATGTGAGTGGTTTGCACGAATGAAAAAGGCGCCTCGATCGGGCGCCTTTTTTTGCCTGGAGGTTTGAAGCAACCTGGAAATTCACGCATGCTTGCGCCCCCAAAAGGATGACCCGCAACACGGCAAGGAGCTGTTCATGAGCGGAAAACCCGCCGCCCGCGTCACCGATCCGACCGCCTGCCCACTCCCGGGACATGGCACCAATCCGATTGCCAGTGGCTCGCCGAATGTGAATTTCGACGGATTGGTGAAAAGTGGCTTATCTCCTTTGGCCCTTCATTAAACGTCAATGTAGACACAAATTATGCAAATGCTTTGGGGTTGTTTACTGCCCGTATCGCCGGGGCAAGCCGGCAGGCGATATGCTTTTTGACTCAATCATGAAGGAGTTTCCATGATGTACAGGCTACTCCTTTGCGTTTTACTCGCTATTTGCTCTGGTTGTGCGAAGAACCACGTAAAGCCTCCCGCAAACCTGAGCTTCGAGTCTGTGGAAAGAGAAAAGTCGCTGCTATACGTCATCCGGTATCAGTCGGACGTTGATGTGTTGGATCTTTTTGATCGCGGAGAGCGAGTTGGGGTGATTTCGGGCATGCTTCATTGCGCATTGGCGGATGATCATGATTTCTCAGTAGGCAAAGCCATACAGTTTTCCGCCACCGGTTTGATACGCTCGGAAAAAAATGAAAACAACAAGGCCAAGTTTTCCTATCTCACTCGCGCATTCTTGATTGAAACTTCAAGCAACCGGAGTTCTGAAAGAAATCTCTCGGTGGCAGAGCTGAATCAACTCCTCGCCAACAAACAACAAATCCCCTGCAAAGTCGTCGTCACCGCGTACGGCTATAAACCCTACTACTCAAACACCATGAACCTGCCGGTCGCGGATCTACTGCGGGAAATCAACAAACCCCGATAGCTGCCACTGGTGCCCTGCGCGAATGCCCTGCGCAGATACGCGAGGGCGATCACCTGCAAAACGACCTCTGAAAATAAATCGCGGCGCGGCGTTCATCCAAATCCCTCGCGCGCCGATACAGCGAGGCGGGCGTGTGTTGGCGCGGCGGGTTTGCCGTGCGCATCCCGGTGGGCTACGCTCACAAAAAGTAAGGGTTTCGGGCTGCGGCCCCTGTCGTACCTGCCCAGGACACGTTTTTGCCAATCCCCATTCACGAACCGCATCATACTCCCGGCACGCTAAAACGCCTGCCGTTGCGCAAGGCGGCAGCGCTGTTCATCGTTGCGGTGTGCCTGTGCCTGTCCGGCTTGCTTTATTTGCAGCTGGAGCAGACGCGGCGTCAGGATCTGGCGAACGCGCAGGTTGCCTCTACCAACTTGACCCGAGCCATGGCGCAGCAGGCCGAAGACACGTTTCTGGCTGCCGATCTGGTGCTCACCAGTCTCGCCGACTGGGTCGAGGACGATGGTTATGGCGCCGCGCAGCGACCACGCCTGCAAAAAACCTTTGCCCGCCGGGTGCAGCAACTGGAACAGTTGCATGGCATGTTCCTGTTCGACCGCGAGGGGCAGTGGGTGATTACCTCGTTCCCGGACCTGCCTCGTGGCAACGGCGTGGCCGACCGCGAGTACTTCAGGTTTCACCAACAGAATGTTTCTACCGTGGCGCACATCGGCCCGGCGATCCGCAGTCGGGAAAATGGTGAGTGGATCATTCCGATCTCGAAGCGCATCAATGACCGCGCCGGCAACTTTCAGGGCGTGCTGATGGCCGGGATCAAGATGGCGTACTTCGACCGCTTCTTCAAAAGCTTCAGTATTGATGACGACGGCATCATGTTTCTCGGCCTCAAGGACGGCACCTTGCTGGCCCGGCGACCGTTCGACGAAAGCCTGATCGGCTCGTCGCTGGCGCGGGGCAAGATCTATCAGAAACTGCTGCCTGAAGCACCGGCCGGTACGGCGATGATCAGATCAGTGGTCGACGGCGTGGTGCGATTGTACGGCTATCGGCAGTTGGCGGCTTACCCGCTGGTGGTCGCGTCCGCCTCTTCGCGCGACACGATTCTCAAGGGCTGGTCCGAGCGGGCCTTTCAGTCCAGCGTGATTGTGGCGCTGGTGATTCTCGGCGTCGGCCTGTTCGGCTGGGTGTTCATTCATCAGGTGCGTGACGGTGAGCGTATCGAGAAAAACCTGCGCAAGGCACAGCGCGCACTGGAGCAGATTGCGACTCATGACAGCCTGACCGGGCTGGCGAACCGGCGGCTGTTCGAGCAATCGCTGGACATCGAATTCGCTCGCGGTGCACGGCAGTCGAATCCGGTCGGCCTGATCATGCTCGATATCGATTTCTTCAAACGCTACAACGATGCCTACGGCCATGTGGCGGGGGATCATTGCCTGACCCAGGTGGCCCAGGTGCTGAAGAACAGTTGCCAGCGCAAGGCTGACCTGGCAGTACGGTACGGTGGCGAAGAGTTCGCGGTGCTGCTGCCGGACACTGACATCAACGGCACGCTGGCGATTGCCGGGCAGATCCGCCGCAGCGTGATGGACAAGCGCATCACCCACAGCGGTTCGCCGACCGGCTACCTCACGGTGAGCCTGGGTTGTTATGCGTTTGTGCCCAGCGGCAACGACAGCGTGGAAGAATTTATCCAGCGTGCCGACGCGGCGTTGTATCAGGCGAAAAACGCCGGGCGCAATCGCGCGGCGGTGTTGTCGCTGGAATCGGAGGTTGCCGAGTTGATGCGTTCGGATCGCTAAAGGCCCGCCCCTGATCTGTGGCGAGGAGCCAGGTTCCCGCGCCACAGATTGTTGGCTTTATGCCGGATCACCAGCGGTCACGCTTGTTCGTTCAGCTCCCGGTGCCACCGCCGGCACCGCCGGTTCCGCCGCCGGCCGAACCGGTGCCGCCACCCGCCCCCGAACCAGAACCCATGGTGCCACTGTTAGTGCCCGTGCCCTTGCCGGCGCCATCGGTACTGTCGCCGTTTTTCGGTGCTCCGGGATTGGTGTTGGGAGGCATGTTGGTGCCACTTGTCGCACCGGATTGGGTGCCTGAGGAATCTGCCCCGTCATTGGCGGCAAAGGCGCCGAGCGACGCGGAGGTCAACAGCCCGGCGAGCAACAGCGAAGTCAGTTTGCGCGATGTCATGGTACGTCTCCAGAAAGGGTCGGTTACCTGACTTTGGTCTGACGGCCCTGAACGTTGGTGCCACCTGGCTGACGAGCGGTTGCGACCTGAGCTTTACTGAGCATGCGGCAGGTCGCGGCAATCAGGCTAGAGGTGAGCGCCTGTTGCGCGGCAGGCGGTTGATCCGATGCAACCAGCGGCGCCGCCACCGGGTCACAATGGTCATACCTTGTTCGCCGGAGCCTGGACGATGAAAAACCTGCGGATTGCCACCTTCAACGTCAACGGTTTGCGTGCGCGGTTACCGAACCTGCTGCAATGGCTCAAGCGCGAGCAACCGGACATCGCCTGCCTGCAGGAGCTCAAGTCGGTGGACAGTGCATTTCCGGCTGCCGAACTCGAAGCGGCGGGTTACGGCGCGATCTGGCACGGTCAGGCGTCATGGAACGGCGTGGCGATCCTCGCTCGCGATGCGCAGCCGCTGGAAAGCCGTCGTGGTCTGCCGGGCGATCCCGACGACAAGCACAGTCGTTATCTGGAGGCGGCGGTGCACGGCGTGCTGGTCGGCTGCCTGTACTTGCCCAACGGCAATCCGCAGCCGGGGCCGAAGTTCGATTACAAACTGGCCTGGTTCGAACGCCTGATCCGCTACGCCAAGGATCTGCAAAGCAGCGATCATCCGGTGGTGCTGGCCGGCGATTACAACGTGGTGCCCACCGACATGGACATCTATAACACCCGTTCCTGGCTCAAGGATGCGCTGCTGCAGCCCGAAAGCCGCGAGTGTTATCAACGGCTGCTCGATCAGGGCTGGACTGATTCGCTGCGTCATCTGTATCCCGAGGATCGCCTCTACACGTTCTGGGATTACTTCCGCCAGCATTGGCAAACCAACTCCGGTCTGCGCATTGACCATCTGCTGCTCAACCCGGCACTCAGCCCTTACCTGCACGAGGCCGGGGTCGACGCCTGGGTGCGCAACGAACCGCACGCCAGCGACCATGCACCGACCTGGATTCGTATCGGTTCGCGCAAGCGGCGGTAGCGCTGATTGGCGAAATCAATTGTCGGAGTCGGGGCCTGATCCCGTATACCTGTCGGCCAGCGGCACAGCGATCCGCGGCCACATGCAAAAGGACTGAGCAATGAGCGAGCCACGTCTGGCGAATCCGACGTTGTACCTGCAACGCCTGGGATTCGATGCCCCACCGGCACCGACCCTGGAAACCCTGCGGCAGCTGCAGTTACGCCACACCGGCGTCTTCCCCTTCGAGAACCTGTCGACGATCACGGGCGCGCCGGTGCTGATCGATCTGGCGTCGGTCGAACAGAAAGTTCTCCACGGAGGCCGGGGTGGTTACTGCTACGAACTGAACAATCTGTTTCTGGCGTTGTTGCAGGAATTGGGCTTCGAGGCCCGTGGCATCTCCGGCCGTGTGGTGCTGGCGCAACCCGAGGGCACCTGGACGGCGCGCACCCATCGCTTGAGCCTGGTGATCATCGACGGCGAGCGTTACATCACCGATGTCGGCTTTGGCGGCATGGTGCCGACTGCGCCGCTGTTGCTCGATACCGAGGCTGAACAGCCGACGCCGCACGAGTCCTATCGCATCGAGAAACAGGCCGACGGTTACATGCTGCGCGCCAATGTCGCAGGCGAGTGGCGCGCGATGTACCTGTTTGATCTGCAACGCCAGGAAGACATCGATTACACCCTCGGCAACTGGTACGTCTCGACCCATCCCGAGTCACCGTTCGCCAAACGGCTGATGGTTGCACGCACTGGCGATGGCTGGCGACGGACCCTGAACAACGGCAGCTTCGCGATTCATCACATGGGCGCCGACAGCGAGCGGCGCGAGGTGGCGGATGTCGATGAGTTGATCGAGGTGCTGGAGCTGGAGTTCGGCCTGAGCTTGCCTGACCAGCCGCATGTGCGCCAGTCGCTGGCGCGGATGCTCGTACCGGCCTGATCTCAAGGCTTTGCCTCCGGTTCCAGTACCCGGCGGATTTCACCGACCGCCGCCGAGAGCTTTTTTTCCAGACTCTTGAGGTCGGCGGCGGTGATGCCTTTCTTGAATTGCCCGGAGTGGGGCGGCTCGGCCTCCTGCGTTTTGCTGCCAGCCTCCAGCAGGGCATGGCGCAGGGTGTTGTTGATCACCGTCTGATAACCGAAGCCTTCGTTTTCCGCCACGTTGCGGGCGGCTTCGATGACCGCGTCATCGAGCATGATGGTGATGCGGGTCTTGCCCTTGGCGGGCGCCAAGGCGCCGCGTTTGCCCTGCGAGAAGTCGTATTCGTCTTTCATTGTTCAAGCCTCCAGAAAGTAAGCGCAACGCTCGCTCGGTGTGGCGACGCCTGCAGAAATGATTCGTACGACGTTGGCTTCGCGATAACTGTACGCAACCACCAGCAAAAGCCCTTTGCCATCAAGGCCGAGGGTGATCCAGCGCTGTTCGTCATGGTCGTTGTCCTCGATCGTCAGCGCGCGCTCGTCGTGAAAGACCGGCTCGGTCTCGGCAAGGCTGACGCCCCTGTGCTTGAGTTTGTTGGCTGCGTTCTTGCTTTTGTCGTACTGAATTTCGAATGACTTCATTATGCATACTTTATATGTATAAAAAGAGCGCCGGTGCACCGCTGGTCGCCATGAATAATTCAGCCTAGTGCGATAAGAACCGGGGGCAGGAGGGGATGTGTTGCCGGATTTGTGGGAGCTAGAGGTGGCGAGATAGAAGCTTGGGTGGCTACCTATCCATTATGTGACTGATAAGTTGTATACAACTCTATGGACATTTGTCCCGAGTATTGAATACAGTGTGCGCATAACAAAAACCAGGGAACCCCCCACATGAAAACGCCCCATGTTTCACACCAACGGCCCGAGGACGAAAATCTCGGGGTCGGCGCGAATATGGCTTACGGCCTGCAACATGTTCTGACCATGTACGGCGGTATCGTTGCGGTGCCACTGATCATTGGCCAAGCGGCCGGGCTGTCGCCGGCGGACATTGGTTTGTTGATTGCTGCTTCATTGTTTGCGGGGGGGCTGGCGACACTGCTGCAAACCCTGGGTCTACCGTTTTTTGGCTGTCAGTTGCCGCTGGTGCAGGGCGTGTCGTTCTCCGGTGTCGCGACCATGGTCGCGATCGTCAGCAGTGGCGGGGAGGGCGGCTTCCAGTCGGTGCTGGGCGCGGTGATTGCCGCGTCGTTGATCGGCTTGCTGATTACGCCGGTGTTCTCGCGAATCACCAAGTTTTTCCCTCCACTGGTCACCGGCATCGTGATCACCACCATCGGTCTGACGCTGATGCCGGTGGCGGCGCGCTGGGCCATGGGTGGCAACAGCCATGCGCCGGACTTCGGCAGCATGCAGAACATCGGGCTGGCGGCGGTCACGCTGGTGCTGGTGTTGTTGCTGAGCAAGGTCGGCAGTTCGACCATCTCGCGTCTGTCGATCCTGTTGGCCATGGTGATCGGCACGGTGCTGGCGGTGTTCCTCGGCATGGCGGACTTCTCCGGTGTCGCTCAAGGACCGATGTTCGGCTTCCCGACGCCGTTCCACTTCGGCATGCCGACTTTCCACTTCGCCGCGATCCTGTCGATGTGCATCGTGGTCATGGTGACGCTGGTGGAAACCTCGGCGGACATTCTGGCGGTCGGTGAGATCATCGGCACCAAAGTCGACTCCAAGCGCCTGGGCAACGGCTTGCGGGCGGACATGCTGTCGAGCATGTTTGCGCCAATCTTCGGATCGTTCACCCAAAGCGCCTTCGCGCAGAACGTCGGGCTGGTGGCAGTGACCGGGATCAAGAGCCGTTACGTGGTGGCCACTGGCGGCGTGTTCCTGGTGATTCTCGGTCTGCTGCCGTTCATGGGGCGAGTGATTGCTGCGGTGCCCACCTCGGTGCTGGGCGGTGCCGGTATCGTGCTGTTCGGGACGGTGGCGGCGAGCGGCATCCGTACGCTGTCGAAGGTCGATTACCGCAACAACGTCAACCTGATCATCGTCGCGACCTCGATCGGCTTCGGCATGATCCCGATTGCCGCGCCGAACTTCTACGATCATTTCCCGAGCTGGTTCGCGACCATTTTCCACTCGGGCATCAGCTCGTCAGCAATCATGGCGATTGTGCTGAACCTGACCTTTAACCACTTCACCGCCGGTAACTCGGACCAGCAGTCAGTGTTTGCCGCTGCGGAAGAGCGGACCCTGCGTTATCGCGACCTGGCGGCGTTGCGTGAGGGTGACTACTTCAGCGACGGCAAACTGCACGATTGCGACGGCAAGGAAGTGCCGGTGGTCGAGCCTGATGACCACGATCATGGGCATGGCGTGCCGAAGACCCAGATGAAGAGCAGCGAACACGTTTGATCGCTGATTGGGTGAAAAAGGCCGAACTGTAGTTCGGCCTTTTCGTTTGAAGATCAAAAGATCGCAGCCTTCGGCAGCTCCTACAGGGGAACGCATTCCACATGCAGGAGCACCGCAGGCTGCGATCTTTTGACTTTTCGAGCGCCCACAAAAAAGCCCCTGAATCTTTCAATTCAGGGGCTTTGCTATTTGGCTCCACAACCTGGACTCGAACCAGGGACCCAATGATTAACAGTCATTTGCTCTACCAACTGAGCTATTGCGGAATTGGTGCGTATGTTACTGATTCAAAAAGAGAAGTCAAGCAATGGATGTAAATTTTCAGGTGTAGGCAGGACGGACGGTGATTTGTCAGTGATTGGCGGTTACCAGAAAACCATCGGCGGTCTACCATGGGGCCCCGGAAGTGGTCACACGCGCTGCCGGCCATTCGCCGAAAAGGTACGCGCCATGAAGCCTGCAATCCGCAACAACGAGGTGCTCGCATGAGCATCGCGCAAATCAGTCTGCCCAAGGGCGTTGGCCCCCACGCCGAGAAACTCTTCGACGCAATCACTCAGGCCGGTACAGCTGAGGAACTCAATCGCGCTGGCGGCAAAGCCGAAGGTTTCGTGCTCGGCCTGGAAAGCACCAAGGCGATCAAAAGCCAGATCGCCGAATCGCTGTACGTCGTGTATGACGATGCCGCGAGTCAGCGCGCGAGCGAACTGGCTTAACTGCCGAAGGTAATCGTTCCGAGCAGTAATTTGGCGTACGCCGCGGTGGCCGCCAGTTGCACCAGCCACAGGGCGAGACCGCCGAGAAACACCCCGGCGGCGACTTGCAGCACCAGGCTTTTTTCGCGTCTGGCCGGGGCGCGGGGGATGAAGTCATCCAGGTCGTCACGGTCGGCGCGCAGGTTGTCGTTTTTCATTTGGGTTCTCACAGAATTCCTGGATGTATATGAAACCTGTGGGAGCGAGCCTGCTCGCGAATGCTGTCAGCCACCAACAATGGCGACTGACCCACCGCATTCGCGAGCAGGCTCGCTCCCACAATTAAGATTTGTATGCAGTTTAGAGGGAATGTTGCATTCCTTCGGACAAATAAAAAACGGGAAGCCCAAGGCTTCCCGTTTTTCATTGCCAGGCGAATCAGATGACCTGCACGATCGCATCCGTTACCGCTTTGATGTTGCTCTGGTTCAGTGCCGCGACGCAGATGCGGCCGGTGTCCAGGGCGTAGATGCCGAACTCGTTACGCAGGCGATGCACCTGTTCGGTGGTCAGGCCGGAGTAAGAGAACATGCCGCGCTGACGGCCGACGAAGCTGAAGTCACGCTGCGGGGCTTTCTCGGCCAGCAGGGCGACCATCTGCTCGCGCATGCCGCGAATGCGCAGACGCATTTCTGCCAGTTCGGCTTCCCACTGGGCGCGCAGTTCCGGGCTGTTCAACACGGCGGCGACAACGCTGGCACCGTGAGTCGGCGGGTTGGAGTAGTTGGTGCGGATCACACGCTTGACCTGCGACAGCACGCGCGCGCTTTCTTCTTTCGATTCGCTGACGATCGACAGGGCGCCCACGCGCTCGCCGTACAGCGAGAACGACTTGGAGAACGAGCTCGAAACGAAGAAAGTCAGGCCCGATTCAGCGAACAGACGCACAGCCGCGGCGTCTTCGTCGATACCGTCGCCGAAACCCTGGTAAGCCATGTCGAGGAACGGCACGTGACCTTTGGCCTTGACCACGTCCAGCACATTCTTCCAGTCGGCCGGGGTCAGGTCGACGCCGGTCGGGTTGTGGCAGCAGGCGTGCAGCACAACGATCGAGCCGTTCGGCAGGGCGTTGAGGTCGTCGAGCATGCCGGTACGGTTCACGTCGTGGGTGGCGGCGTCGTAGTAACGGTAGTTCTGCACCGGGAAGCCAGCAGTTTCGAACAGCGCACGATGGTTTTCCCAGCTCGGGTCGCTGATCGCCACGACGGCGTTCGGCAGCAGTTGCTTGAGGAAGTCGGCACCGATTTTCAGCGCGCCGGTACCGCCGACAGCCTGAGTGGTGACGATGCGACCGGCAGCGATCAGCGGCGAGTCGTTACCGAATAGCAGCTTTTGCACGGCCTGGTCGTAGGCGGCAATGCCGTCGATCGGCAGGTAGCCACGGGAGGCGTGCTGAGCAGCGCGAATGGTTTCGGCTTCGATCACCGCGCGCAGCAGGGGAATTCGCCCCTCTTCGTTGCAGTAAACACCTACACCCAGGTTGACCTTGGTGGTCCGGGTATCGGCGTTGAATGCTTCGTTGAGGCCCAGGATTGGATCGCGGGGTGCCATTTCGACAGCGGAGAACAGGCTCATTATTACGGCGGCTCTGAATGGAGAGTGGAGGGACGTGTCGCGCTCCAGCCGAATGCACTAGAGCGGTGCACAAACGGGGAGCTAGTATAGAGGCCATTACTGAGCAATGGCGACAGGCGATTCAGCTTTTCCGGCAAGTTTTTCCGATTATTTCTTGACCGTTAGTCGATTGACTCTGTCAGAGACTTTACCGGATGTAGGACGTTTGCCTTGAAAGGCGAGGCAATCGGCTCCACATTGAGCACAATCTTCGTTTTTCCTTGGGCGACAACGGTCGTTTGCGGTCATCCCCGCGGCTCGGCTGTTTTCTGCGCGAGCCGCGATCCCAGAGGTGTGTATGTCCGAATTCCAGCTAGTCACCCGCTTCGAGCCCGCCGGCGATCAGCCGGAAGCGATTCGCCAATTGGTCGAGGGCATCGAAGCCGGGCTGGCGCACCAGACGCTGCTCGGTGTGACCGGCTCGGGCAAGACCTTCAGCATCGCCAATGTCATCTCGCAGGTACAGCGCCCGACGCTGGTGCTGGCGCCGAACAAGACCCTCGCCGCGCAACTGTATGGCGAGTTCAAGGCGTTCTTCCCGAACAACGCCGTCGAATACTTCGTTTCCTACTACGACTACTACCAGCCCGAAGCCTATGTGCCGTCGTCCGACACCTTCATCGAGAAGGACGCGTCGATCAACGACCACATCGAGCAGATGCGTCTGTCCGCGACCAAAGCGTTGCTCGAGCGCAAGGACGCGATCATCGTCACCACGGTGTCGTGCATCTACGGTCTGGGCAGTCCGGAAACCTATTTGAAGATGGTGCTGCACGTCGATCGCGGCGACAAACTCGATCAGCGCGCTTTGCTGCGGCGTCTGGCCGACCTGCAATACACCCGCAACGACATGGATTTTGCCCGGGCGACGTTCCGCGTGCGCGGCGACGTGATCGACATTTACCCGGCCGAATCCGATCTGGAAGCGATCCGCATCGAGCTGTTCGATGACGAGGTCGAGAGCATTTCCGCGTTCGACCCGCTGACCGGCGAAGTCATCCGCAAGATGCCGCGCTTCACCTTCTATCCGAAGAGTCACTACGTGACGCCGCGCGAGACCCTGCTCGACGCCATCGAGGGGATCAAAGTCGAGTTGCAGGAGCGTCTCGAGTACCTGCGCAGCAGCAACAAACTCGTTGAGGCCCAGCGCCTGGAGCAGCGCACCCGATTCGACCTGGAAATGATCCTCGAACTGGGTTACTGCAACGGTATCGAAAACTACTCGCGCTACCTGTCCGGGCGTCCTGCTGGTGCCGCGCCGCCAACGCTTTATGACTATTTGCCGGCCGACGCCTTGCTGGTGATCGACGAATCCCACGTCAGCGTGCCGCAAGTCGGCGCGATGTATAAGGGCGACCGTTCGCGTAAAGAAACCCTGGTGGAATATGGCTTCCGCTTGCCGTCGGCACTGGACAACCGGCCGATGCGTTTTGACGAGTGGGAAGGGGTCAGCCCGCAGACGATTTTTGTCTCGGCGACGCCGGGCAACTACGAGGCCGAGCATGCCGGGCGCGTGGTCGAGCAAGTGGTGCGTCCGACCGGCCTGGTCGACCCGCAGGTTGAAGTGCGCCCGGCGCTGACCCAGGTTGACGACTTGCTCTCGGAAATCACCAAGCGCGTGGCGGTCGAGGAGCGGGTGCTGGTCACCACGCTGACCAAGCGCATGGCCGAAGACCTCACCGATTACCTCGCCGACCACGGCGTGCGCGTGCGCTATCTGCACTCGGATATCGACACCGTCGAGCGGGTCGAGATCATCCGCGATCTGCGCTTGGGCACCTTCGATGTGCTGGTGGGGATCAACCTGCTGCGTGAAGGTCTGGACATGCCGGAAGTCTCGCTGGTAGCGATTCTGGACGCCGACAAGGAAGGCTTCCTGCGTTCCGAACGCTCGCTGATCCAGACCATCGGTCGTGCTGCGCGCAACCTCAATGGCCGGGCGATTCTCTACGCCGACCGCATCACCGGCTCGATGGAGCGGGCGATTGGCGAGACCGAGCGTCGTCGCGACAAGCAGATTGCCTTCAACCTCGCCAACGGCATCACGCCCAAAGGCGTGTTCAAGGACGTCGCCGACATCATGGAAGGCGCCACCGTGCCCGGCTCGCGCAGCAAGAAGCGCAAGGGCATGGCCAAGGCTGCCGAAGAAAACGCCAAGTACGAAGCCGAACTGCGCTCGCCGAGCGAAATCACCAAGCGTATTCGCGCGCTGGAAGAGAAGATGTATCAACTGGCGCGGGATCTGGAATTTGAGGCAGCGGCGCAGATGCGCGATGAGATTGCCAAGTTGCGCGAGCGGCTTTTGGCGGTTTGAACTTCATCGCCTGATCGGGCCCATCGCTGGCAAGCCAGCTCCCACAGGGATTGAGGGCGTACACAAAATGTGTGAGCACCAAAGAAACCTGTGGGAGCTGGCTTGCCAGCGATGAGGCCGGTCCAGGCAACACAGATCAGTGCGACTCCCCGGCCTTCAATCCCTGCGGCAATTTCCTGGTCAGTAATATCGCCAACATGCTGATCCCCAGCGCAATCCCGACAAAGTGAAACGCATCGTTGTAGGCCATGATCAGCGCCTGCTGGTGGACGATCTCGCTCAACTTGCCCAATGCCGCCGTGTCACTGCCAAAGCGGTCGGTCATCGACGCCAGCCGCTCGGCCACTTGCGGATTGGTCGGCACCACCGCCTCGCGCAAATAATCGAAGTAAGTCTTGGTCCGTGCATCCAGCAGCGTGGCGAGCAGGGCAATGCCGATCGCACCGCCGAGGTTGCGCAGGATGTTGAACAGGCTCGACGCCGATCCCGCGTCCTGCGGCAGGATGTATGCGGTAGCGATCAGCGAAATGGTCACCATGATCAGCGGCTGGCCCAGCGCCCGGATGATCTGGATCTGATTGAACTGCGGTCCGGCGAAATCCGGGTTGAGCACTCCCGACGAAAAACTCGCCAGCCCGAACAGTCCGAAGCCCAGGGTGCACAGCCACTTCGGTGGAACGAACTTCATCAGTTTCGGTACCAGCGGAATCAGGAACAGCTGTGGCACGCCCATCCACATGATCACTTCGCCGATTTGCAGGGCGTTGTAGTTCTGGATCTGCGCCAGGTACAGCGGCAGCAGATAAATCGAGCCATACAAGCCGACACCCATGCCCAAACTGGAAATGCTCGACAGGCCGAAGTTGCGATTGCGCAGGATGCCGAGGTTGATCAGCGGGTTGGGTTTGGAGACCTGCACGATGACGAAGGTGATCAGGCTGAGGAGGGCGATGCTGCCGAGGGTCACGATCAGGTTCGATTCGAGCCAGTCCTTGCGGTGGCCCTCTTCAAGAAACACCTGCAGGCAACCGAGGCCGACACCGAGGGTGAGAATCCCGGCGTAGTCGGTGCTTTTCAGCAGTTCCCAGTGCGCTTCTTTCTTCTCCAGCCCGTACATCAGCCCGGCGATCATGATCAGCCCCGGCGGAATGTTGATGTAAAAGATGTATTCCCAGCCCCAGTTTTCCGTGAGCCAGCCGCCGAGGGTCGGGCCGATGGACGGAGCAAAGGTCGCGGTCATGGCGAACATCGCCATGCCTTTGGCGCGATGATGTTCGGGGAGTTTGATCAGGGTCAGGGTGAACGCCAGCGGGATCAGCGCGCCGCCGGTGAAACCCTGCATGGCGCGGAAGACAATCATGCTTTCGAGGCTCCAGGCCATCGAGCACAGCAACGATGACACCAGAAACCCCAGCGACACCCACACCGCCAGCCGTCGTGCCGAGAGCAACTGCACCAGCCACGCGGTCAGCGGAATCATGATGATCTCCGCCACCAGATAGGAGGTGGAAATCCACGAGCCTTCTTCCAGTGTCGCCGACAGCGCGCCCTGAATGTCCTTGAGCGAGGAGTTGGTGATCTGAATGTCGAGCACTGCCATGAAGGCGCCAAGCATCACGCTCATCACCGCGATCCAGTCCCGCCGGGTCGGTTCGCCGGCCGGGCGGATCAGTTGATCACCGGCCATTGTCTGGGGCGTCTTTGATGTTCACGGTGGCGGTGACCGACATGCCCGGACGGATCTTGCCATGCAACGGATTGTCAGCCTTGAACGTTAATTTCACCGGAATTCGCTGCACGACTTTGGTGAAGTTGCCGGTGGCGTTGTCCGGCGGCAACAGGCTGAACTGCGCACCCGAGGCGGCGAACAGACTGTCGACACGCGCCTCGATCGGCGTGTCGCTGTAGGCGTCGAAAGTCAGTTCGGCTTTTTGGCCGGGGACCATGTGGCCGATCTGGGTTTCCTTGAAGTTGGCCTGCACCCAGATGTCTTCGTCCGGGACGATCGACAGCAGGTACGCGCCGGCCTGCACCACTTGGCCGTTGCGCGCGGCACGCTGGCCGACCATGCCGCTGATCGGTGCGTGGATGTCGCTGCGGGTCAGGTTGAGTTCGGCTTGTGCCAGATCGGCGCGGGCGTTGGCGATCTGCGCGTCGAGGCGTTTGATCTCGGCGGTCAGTGCGTTGACCTGCTGGCGCTGGCTCTGCGCATCGGCTTGAGCCTTGGCCACTTGTGAGCGGGCAATGTGGTTGTCGGCGGAGAGGGTGGTGACCCGTTCCTCGGACACAAAACCAGGCTTGCGCAGGGCTTCAGCGCGAGACAGATCTATCTGCGAGCGACCCAGCGATGCCTGGGAGGCAGCCACTTGCGCGTCGCTGGCGGCGATCAGGCTCGATTGCTGAGTCAGTTTGCTTTGCGCCTGCAAGCGCTCGGCTTCGCGGGTGGCGAGGGCGGCGCTGGCGCGATCCACGGCCAGGCGGAAATCATTGGGTTCGAGGCGTACCAGCAACTGGCCTTTTTCCACGTGCTGGTTGTCCTGCACCAGCACTTCGTCGATGCGCGCGCTCAACTGGCTGGAGACGCGGGTGATCTCGCCCTGGACATAGGCATTGTCGGTGCTTTCATAAAAGCGTCCCTTGAAAAACCAATGGGCGAAGAAGCCCCCGGCAATCAACAGAACCAGCAGCAGGAAAACGAACAGGCGACGCTTGAGTTGGGCAGGCATGGGCAAACTGTAGTCGAGGAATTGTAAGGAAAGTTATCAGCGGGAGAATCTGGCACGAAGCCGATAAACGGTAAATGCTGTCGACCGATATTCGGCCATTCGCCACGCTCTATTGGCGTTCCAGCCGCAAACTTGGCTTAAATGCCCTGCCCGCTGGAGCGGGGCGGGTGTCGCCTGTTACCATTCGCCGCTTGATTGTTTTGCTTTTCATTCTTTTCGAGACATGCCATGACCACCGTCCGCACTCGCATCGCGCCATCGCCTACCGGGGACCCCCACGTAGGTACCGCTTACATCGCATTGTTCAACTACTGCTTTGCCAAGCAGCATGGCGGTGAGTTCATCCTGCGCATCGAAGACACCGACCAGTTGCGTTCGACCCGCGAGTCCGAGCAGCAGATTTTCGACGCCCTGCGCTGGCTGGGGATCGACTGGAGCGAAGGCCCGGATGTCGGCGGCCCGCACGGCCCGTACCGGCAGAGCGAGCGTGGCGATATCTATCAGAAGTATTGCCAGCAACTGGTGGACATGGGCCACGCGTTCCCATGCTTCTGCACCGCTGAAGAACTGGACCAGATGCGCGCCGAACAAATGGCGCGCGGCGAAACCCCGCGTTACGACGGCCGCGCGCTGCTGTTGTCCAAGGAAGAAGTCGCGGCGCGTCTGGCCGCTGGCGAGCCGCACGTGATCCGTATGAAGGTGCCGACCGAAGGCGTCTGCGTGGTGCCGGACATGCTGCGTGGTGATGTCGAGATCCCGTGGGATCGCATGGACATGCAAGTGCTGATGAAGACCGACGGCCTGCCGACGTACTTCCTCGCCAACGTGGTCGACGACCACCTGATGGGCATCACCCACGTGCTGCGCGGCGAAGAATGGCTGCCGTCGGCGCCGAAACTGATCCTGCTCTACGAGTACTTCGGCTGGGAACAGCCGGAGCTGTGCTACATGCCGCTGCTGCGTAACCCGGACAAGAGCAAGCTGTCCAAACGCAAGAACCCGACCTCGGTGACCTTCTACGAGCGCATGGGCTTCATGCCCGAAGCGATGCTCAACTACCTCGGTCGCATGGGCTGGTCGATGCCGGACGAGCGCGAGAAGTTCTCGCTGCAGGAAATGGTCGACAACTTCGACCTCAAGCGTGTGTCCCTCGGCGGGCCGATTTTCGACATTGAGAAGCTGTCTTGGCTCAACGGCCAGTGGCTGCGTGACCTGCCGGTGGAAGAGTTCGCCGCGCGTGTGCAGAAGTGGGCGTTCAATTCCGAATACATGATGAAGATCGCGCCGCATGTCCAGGGCCGCGTGGAAACCTTCAGCCAGGTTGCACCGTTGGCCGGGTTCTTCTTTGCCGGTGGTGTCAATCCGGATGCCAAGCTGTTCGAGTCGAAAAAGCTCTCGGGCGATCAGGTGCGTCAGCTGATGCAGTTGATCCTGTGGAAGCTGGAAAGCCTGCGTCAGTGGGAGAAGGACAGCATCACCGCGACGATTCAGGCGGTGGTCGAATCCCTTGAGCTGAAGCTGCGTGACGCGATGCCGCTGATGTTTGCCGCGATCACGGGGCAGGCAAGCTCGGTATCGGTGCTCGATGCGATGGAAATCCTCGGCCCGGACCTGACCCGTTTCCGTTTGCGCCAGGCGATTGACCTGCTGGGTGGCGTGTCGAAGAAAGAAAACAAAGAGTGGGAAAAGCTGCTGGGCGCTATCGCCTAAGCACTTGTGATTCCCTGTAGGAGCTGCCGAAGGCTGCGATCTTTTGCTCTTGCTTCTAAAGACCAACGGCAAAAGATCGCAGGCTGCGCCAGCTCCCAAAGGTCGACGGTGTGCGTAAACCTCCCGGATTTTCGGGGGGAGGGCGGTAAGTGATTGTTATGCCGACAAAAAACTTTGAATTTTTTCAAAAATAAGTTTGACAGGCTTTCGATACGCCCTTAAGATTCGCCCCGTCCTCAGCGATGACATCAACGATGAGGGGCTATAGCTCAGCTGGGAGAGCGCTTGCATGGCATGCAAGAGGTCGACGGTTCGATCCCGTCTAGCTCCACCAATTTACACTTCGAAGCCTGGCCACACCGGCTTCGAAGCGATCAACAATCAGCGTTGATCAGTTGTATGGAAGGGTTTGCGTCCCCTTCGTCTAGTGGCCTAGGACACCGCCCTTTCACGGCGGTAACAGGGGTTCGAGTCCCCTAGGGGACGCCAGTTTTACAGAAGCGATGTTGCAAGATGTCGCTCCGCCGCGAGGCGAAAAATCCGGGGCTATAGCTCAGCTGGGAGAGCGCCTGCATGGCATGCAGGAGGTCAGCGGTTCGATCCCGCTTAGCTCCACCAATTTTACAGTTCAAGGTCTGGCCACACCGGCCTTGAATCAGATCAGATCTCAGCACTGATCAGCTGTATAGAAGGGTTTGTGTCCCCTTCGTCTAGTGGCCTAGGACACCGCCCTTTCACGGCGGTAACAGGGGTTCGAGTCCCCTAGGGGACGCCACGATTACCCGCTCTGCGGGATTTATAAGGGTCATTCAATTATTGAATGGCCCTTTTGTTTGTCTGGCGTTTGGCCAACTCTCCATTTTCCTTACACTGTGCTTCAGACCAGCGGTCATATCCTCGACTTGCAGAATATTATTATGCGAATAATATTCTAGTCGTAATATTCGGAGGCAACGATGAACGATAAAAAAGCTCAAACCCGCGAACGCATCCTCAAGGCTGCCAGCGCTGCGCTGATGCAGCGGGGTCCGGCGGATCCCAGCGTAGGCGAAGTGATGGGCGCCGCCGGCCTGACTGTTGGTGGTTTCTACGCGCACTTCGAAAGCAAGGACGCAATGATGCTCGAAGCGTTCAAGCAACTGCTCAGCCGTCGACGCGACCTGATTGCCGACATGGACTCCGAGCTGACCGGCGAAGAGCGTCGCGCCCTGGTTGCTGCGTTCTATCTGTCGCGCAAGCATCGGGATTCCAGCGATGCTGCGTGCCCGATACCGGCTTCGATTGGCGAACTGGGGCGTCTGCCGGAATCCTTCCGCATCGCACTGAACGAACACCTGGAACTGATGATTGCGCAGTTGGCGTCCAGCCCCGAGGACACCGACAAAGCATTGGCTGATGTGGCGTTGATGGTGGGTGGTCTGGCGCTGGCACGCGCGCTGGGCCCGGGCGATTTATCCGATCGATTGCTGCGCGCTGCCAAGTCGGCGGTGCGTTGACCTGAAGGCAACACGCCTGAGGAGAGAGCGATGAACACGTTGAAGTGGGTTCGTGGCGTTAATGGCACCTTGGGCTGGATTGCACCAAAGCGGGTAGCGAGCAAAATGCGCGTAGCGTTCATGACGCCGCGCACGTTGCCGCTGCGCGATTGGGAGCTGCCGCTGCTGGCGAGCTCCGAACGCATCACTTTGCGCTTTGGCCTGTCGGCGCTGCGCTGGGGCCAAGGCCCGGCGGTGCTGCTGATGCACGGCTGGGAAGGGCGACCCACGCAGTTTGCGGCGTTGATCACAGCGCTGGTCGAGGCCGGTTACACCGTCGTTGCCCTTGATGGTCCGGCTCATGGTCGTTCGCCGGGGCGTGAAGCCAACGTCGTACTGTTCGCCCGCGCCATGCTCGAAGCAGCCGCCGAACTGCCACCGCTGCAAGCCGTCATCGGCCACTCCATGGGCGGCGCCAGTGCCATGCTCGCGGTCCAATTGGGGTTGCGTACAGAAACCCTGGTCAGCATCGCGGCGCCCGCACGGATCCTGGGAGTGCTGCGTGGTTTCGCCCGTTACGTCGGCATGCCGCCGCTGGCACGATCCGCCTTCATCCGTCAGGTCGAGCAGGATGTCGGCATGCGCGCCGCCACCCTAGATGTCGCGCACTATCAACTGGATATGCCGGGCCTGATCGTGCATGCCGAGGATGACAATTTCGTCCCGGTCAAGGAATCGCAATTGATCCACGAGTCCTGGTTCGACAGTCGCCTGTTGCGCCTGGAAAGCGGCGGTCACCAGCGCGTACTGGCCGACCCTCGGGTGGTTGATGGCGTGTTATCACTGTTGGCGGGGCGCAGCCTTCAAGCGCGGCAATCGGCCTGACATCCGTTACACTGCCCCGGTTGAATAATCTGACCGGGAGTGGGGCATGGGCTGGGATCGGGCAACGCCGTTCACCATTGATCTGCAAGTAGGCGCCGAGGACATCGACGGGTTGGGCCACGCCAACAACGCGGTGTACGTGACCTGGCTCGAACGCTGCGCCTGGCGCCACTCGCAGCGCCTAGGGCTGGATCTGGTCGAGTACCGGCGCCTGGATCGGGCGATGGCTGTGGTGCGGCACGAAATCGATTACCTGGCGGCGGCCTACGAAGGCGACGAGCTGCAACTGGCAACCTGGATCGTCGATTGGGATCAGCGCCTGAAAATGACCCGCCACTTCCAGCTGATCCGCCCCAGCGACAACGCCACCCTGTTGCGCGCCCAGACCACCTTCGTCTGCATCGAACTGTCCACCGGCAAGCCCAAGCGCATGCCGGCGGAGTTCATCGAGGGTTACGGCCCGGCGATCCTGTCCCTGGCCTGACCCGATTCCTGTAGGCGCTGCCGCAGGCTGCGATCTTTTGATTGTGATCCTTAAAAATCAAAGTCAAAAGATCGCAGCCTGCGGCAGCTCCTACAGGTGGTCGTGGGTTTAACCGGCTTAATCCAGTAAACTGCCGCACGTTTTTTCTTCCTGAGTAGTGTTTTCCCCATGCAAATTGCCCTGGCGCCCATGGAGGGGTTGGTCGACGACATCCTGCGCGACGTGCTGACCCGCGTTGGCGGCATCGACTGGTGCGTGACCGAATTCATTCGGGTCAACGATCAGCTGCTCACCCCGGCTTATTTCCACAAGTTCGGCCCGGAGCTGCTCAACGGCGCCCGCACCCGTTCCGGCGTGCCGCTGCGCGTGCAATTGTTGGGTTCCGATCCGGTGTGCCTGGCGGAAAACGCGGCGCTGGCCTGCGAGCTCGGCTCGGAAGTCATCGACCTGAACTTCGGCTGCCCGGCCAAGACCGTCAACAAATCGCGGGGCGGGGCGGTGCTGCTCAAGGAGCCGGAACTGCTCAACAGCATTGTCGAGCACGTGCGTCGCGCCGTGCCGGCACACATCCCGGTCACCGCGAAGATGCGCCTGGGTTTCGACAGCCCGGATGGCTCGCTGGTCTGCGCCACCGCGCTGGCCGAGGGCGGCGCCGAACACATCGTGGTTCACGCCCGCACCAAGGTCGATGGCTACAAGCCGCCGGCGCATTGGGAGTGGATTCCGCGGGTGCAGGACGTGGTCAAGGTGCCGGTGTTCGCCAATGGTGATATCTGGAGCGTCGAGGACTGGCGCCGCTGCCGCGAGATCAGCGGCGTCGAAGACATCATGCTCGGACGCGGTCTGGTATCGCGCCCGGATCTTGCCAAGCAGATCGCCGCCGCGCGCGCTGGTGAAGACGTGGTCGAGATGAGCTGGGCCGAGCTGCTGCCGCTGATTCAGGACTTCTGGCTGCAAGCCAAGGCGCAGATGACCGCACGCCAATCGCCGGGTCGCTTGAAGCAGTGGCTGGCGATGCTGACGCGCAATTATCCCGAGGCTACCGAGCTGTTTACTGTGCTGCGTCGCGAGACAGAACCGGACCAGGTCTCGCGTTTACTGGGTTTGCCGGTCGCCGAAGCGGCCTGAAAAAAATCTTCAAATACTCTCTTGAAATCATTTTGGCGGTCCCTATCTAAGGGTTACGCGATGCCGAATTCGGGTCGCGGAGACACAAAAACTTGCTGATTGTTTTCAGGAGATTTGAACCATGAGTACTGCATTTTCCCTGGCACCACTGTTCCGTTCTTCGGTGGGTTTCGACCGTTTCAACGACCTGTTCGAAACCGCTCTACGCAACGAGCCAGGCAGCACCTACCCACCCTACAACGTGGAAAAACACGGTGACGATCAATACCGCATCGTCGTGGCGGCCGCCGGTTTCCAGGAAGAAGACCTGGAACTGCAAGTCGAGAAGGGTGTGCTGACCATCAGTGGCGGCAAGCGTGATGTCAACGAAGGCGTGACCTTCCTGCATCAAGGCATTGCCCAGCGGGCTTTCAAGCTGTCCTTCCGCCTGGCTGATCACATCGAGATCAAGGCCGCCGATCTGAGCAACGGTCTGCTGAGCATCGACCTGTTGCGGGTGATCCCGGAAGAAGCGAAAGCCAAGCGCATCCCGATCAACGGAGCGCAAAAGCCGGTTCTGCAATAAGACCGAGCAATAAAAAAGGGCGCCACTGGCGCCCTTTTTTTGTGCCCGTCATTCGAGCATCTTTTTCAATGCTTCCAGTGCCACCGGCCGACTGTGCAGGTAGCCCTGATACAAATGGCAGCCGAGCCCTTGCAGGAACGCCAGTTGCTCCGGCGTCTCCACGCCTTCGGCAATCACCTCCAGTTCGAGGCTGCGGGCCATGGCGACGATGGCGCGGATGATCTCGGCGTCGTTGGGGTCGGTGGTTGCGTCGCGGATGAACGACTGGTCGATTTTCAGAGTATCGACCGGCAGGCGTTTGAGGTAAGTCAGCGATGAATAGCCGGTGCCGAAATCGTCCATGGCGAAGCTCACACCGAGTTTTTTCAGGCGACGCATTTTGCTGATGGTGTCTTCCAGGTTCTGGATGACGATGCCTTCGGTGATCTCCAGTTTCAGCAGCGAGCAGGGCAGGCCATGGCTGCTCATGCTGTGTTCGATACGTTCGACGAAGTCGTTCTGGCGGAACTGCCGTGGGCTGATGTTCACGCACAGGCTGAAGTTGAGCGGGTCGACCAGTTTCAGCGCGATCAATTGTTTGAACGCCTCGCAGGCTTCATCGAGAATCCAGGTGCCGACTTCCAGAATCAGACCGCTGTCTTCCAGTACCTTGATGAATTCGGTGGGCGATTGCGCACCCAGTTCCGGGTGGTTCCAGCGCACCAGCGCTTCGGCGCCGATGATGCGGTTGTCCTGCGCGTCGACCTGCGGCTGGTAATGCACGTTGAACTCGCCGCGCGACAACGCCAGGCGCAGATCGGTCTCCATGCGCAACCGCTCGCTGGCCGCTTTCTGCATGGTGTTGTGGTACATCTGCGTGGTGTTGCGCCCGGAGTCCTTGGCCCGGTACAGGGCAATGTCGGCGCGCTTGAGCAGGTCGGTCGGGGTCGAGCCGTGGTCGGGAATCAGCGCCACGCCGATACTCGGTGTCACTTGCAGGCGCTGGCCGTCGAGGAACATCGGCTCCGACAGCAGCTCGCGAATGGTGTCGGCCAGCTCGCGCACTTGCGCGCTGACCTCGTTGCGCGTGCCTTCGAGACCGCTGAGCAGTACCACGAACTCATCGCCGCCGAGACGCGCCACCGTGTCCTCCATGCGCACGCTGGCTTCGAGCCGTGCGGTGATGATTTTCAGCACCGTATCGCCGACCGGATGGCCCAGCGAGTCGTTGATGTGCTTGAAGTGGTCAAGGTCGAGGAACAGCAGCGCACCGCGCAGGTTGTGGCGCTTGAGCAGGGCGATCTGCTGGCTCAGGCGATCCATCAGCAAGGCGCGGTTGGGCAGGTTAGTCAGCGGGTCGTGATAGGCCAGGTGGCGGATCTGCGCCTCGGCATTTTTCAGCAGGCTGACGTCGCGCGCGGTCAGCAGCAGACACGCGGTTTCGTTGAGGGTGATCGGTTCGATCGACACCTCCACCGTCAGCAACTCACCGCGCTTGTTGCGTCCGAGCATTTCCTGATGATGCACGCGGCCCTTGATCTGCAGTTCGGCGAGCAGCGCCGAGCGTTGTTTCTCTTCGGCCCAGATGCCGATCTGATACACGGTCTTGCCCACCACCTCGTCGGCGCGATAGCCGGTCAGGCGGCAGAAGCCGTCGTTGACCTCCAGATAGCGCCCGGTGTCGCGCTCGGTGATGGTGATCGCGTCGGGGCTGGAGTGGAACGCCTTGGCGAATTTCTCTTCGCTGGCCTTGAGTGCGGCCTCGGAGCGTTGCTGTTGAGTGATGTCGCGCAGGGTGGTGACGATGCACGGCTGATTGCCAACGCTGATCTGCCGACTGGAAATCACACACGTCAGCGACTGGCCGTCCTTGTGCTGGACGATGATCGCGACATTGCTCAGGCCCTGTTCGCGGATGACGCGTTCGATGCGTTGCAGGCTCTTTGCCGAGGCGTCCCACAGGCCGATGTCTTCGGCGGTGCGTCCGATGACGTCGGCGGCGCTCCAGCCGAAAGTCTGGGTGAAGCTGTTGTTGATTTCGATGAACTCGCCGCTGTCCTGACGGGTGACGCAGATCGGGTCCGGACTGACCTGAAACAATGTCGCGAATTTTTCTTCCGAGGCCACCAGACGTTGCTCGCGCTCGACCTGATCGGTGATGTCCAGCAAGGTTCCGGCCATGCGCAGCGGCGCGCCGTTTTCGTCGCGATAGAGGCGGGCGCGGCTTTCCAGATAACGTGAGCTGCCGTCGGGCAGTTGCACGCGATAAGTCAGCTGATAGTTGCCGGCCGGGCCCTCGCGCAGGCTGCGGTAGGCGTCGCGCATGCTGTCGCGCTCTTCGCCGGGCACGCCTTCGAAAAACTCTTCGAATGACTCGTGAAACGGGATCGGTTCCAGCCCGTGCAATTGCGCGGCCCGCGCCGAGCCGTAGAGCATGCCGCTGGGGATGTGCCAGTCCCAGGTGCCGAGCTGCGCCGAGTCCAGCGCCAGATCGAGACGTTCCTGGCTGTCTTTCAAGGCGTGTTCGGCGGCTTTGCGCTCGGTGGTATCGAGGAATGTGCTGAGCAGATATGGCTGGCCTTCGAGTTCGACCTTTTGCGCGCTGAGAATGCCGTCATGGATCTGCCCGTTGCTGGCGCGAAACTGCACTTCCATGCTGACCAGTTCGCCTTTGGCCTTGGTCTTTTTCACCAGTTCGGCACGTTGTTCGGGGTGTACCCACAGGCCCAGCTCCAGGGTGGTGCGGCCAATGGCGCTCTGCACCGGCCAACCGAACAGGCTTTCGAAATACTGGTTGGCCTCGCTGATCAGGCCGTCTTCCTGGCGCGTCAGCAACACCATGTTCGGGCACAGATGAAAGAGTGTGGCGAAACGTTTCTCCGAGCTGCTGAGGGCCTGTTCGCGTTGACGCTGGTGGGTGATTTCGCGAATCACCCCGATCATTCGGGGACGGCCGTTTTTGTCCGGCAGCAGGCTGCCGCTGATTTCCAGCCAGTGCAGGCTGCCGTCGGGCCAGCGGATGCGGTGGTGCATCGCCTGTTCCAGCGGCGCGCCGGCAATCACCGCGTGGAAGGCGCGCACGGTTTTCGCCCGGTCTTCGGGTGGCAGCAGGTCGAGGTATTCGAGGTCTTGGGGCAGCGGTTGCCGTGGATCGAAACCGAACAGCGCCTGAGTGCCCCGTGACCAACTGATCTGACCACGCTCGATGTCCCAATACCAGGCGCCGAGCCGGGCGCCGTTGAGTGCGGCGAGCAGTTGCGGCGCACTCTCCCAGCTCTGCTCGGAACGTCGCGGATCAATGGCCTGAATACGCGGCATCGGCGGAATTCGGTCAACAGATTTCGGCATTGTTAACGGGCCTTGAGCTGATGGTGGCGTTAGGCACAGGGACAGCGGCTCTATAGGAGTAGCACAAGTTAGCCTGGAGTCCCTGGCAGATCGATTTGCGCATCCAGCAAGGCCATGAAAGCCCTTGCCGCATTCGACAGCGTCCGTTCGGTGTGCACGATATAGCCTAGCTGGCGACTGAGCTGTATGCCCGGCAAAGGTATGCGCGCCACCTGTTCGTCAAGCATGGTACGGGGCAGAACACTCCAGGCCAGACCAATGGACACCATCATCTTGATGGTTTCCAGGTAGTTGGTGCTCATGGCGATGTTCGGCGTCAGCCCTTGGGCTTCGAACAAGCGTTGGACAATGTGATGAGTAAAGGTGTTGCCGCCGGGAAAAACCGCCGGATGACCGGCAACGTCCGCCAGGCTCACGGCGCCATTGCTGATCAGCGAATGCTCCGGCGCTACCACGAAATCCAGCGGGTCGTCCCACACAGGCGTGGCTTTGACCAGTGTGTGCGGCTCCGGGGCCAGAGTGATCACCGCCAGCTCGGCGCGGCCGTGGAGAATTTCTTCGTAGGCCACTTCCGAATCGAGGAACTGAATATCCAGCGCCACTTGTGGGTAGCGGCGGGTGAATTCCCTCAAGAGTGGCGGCAAACGGTGCAGGCCGATGTGGTGACTGGTGGCCAGGGTCAGGCGACCGCTGACTTCACCGGTCAGGTTGGTCAGGGCGCGACGCGTGTCGTCCAGCACGTTGAGAATCTGGTAGGCCCGGGGCAGCAGAGCGCGGCCGGCTTCGGTCAGGCCGACTTCACGACCCAGGCGGTCGAACAGGCGCACGTTCAATTGTTGCTCCAGCCCGGCGATGCGTTTGCTGATCGCCGGTTGGGTCAGATGCAGGCGTTCCCCGGCGCCGGAGAAGCTGCCAGTCTCGGCGATGGCGATAAACGCATTGAGGTTGGCCAGATCCATGGTTTGTATTCCAGTTGGTTATCCAAAGCATAAAAAATATGAATTTGAGTTATTTAATGTAACCCCATAGGATCGGCCTCACAAGCCAAAGGGTTATTGATAAGCCCAGGGCATAGAAACAAGCTGATGAGGAACCGTCTGATGGCCGGCAAAACGCTCTACGACAAGCTCTGGGATTCGCATTTGGTCAAGCAGCGCGACGATGGCTCGGCGCTGATCTATATCGATCGTCACATCATCCACGAAGTGACCTCGCCGCAAGCCTTCGAAGGCCTGCGTCTGGCCGGGCGCAAGCCGTGGCGCATCGATGCCAACATCGCGACCCCGGACCACAACGTACCGACCACGCCAGAACGCAAGGGCGGCATCACGGCCATTGCCGACCAGGTCTCGCGTTTGCAGGTTCAGACCCTCGATGACAACTGTGATGAGTACGGCATCGTCGAGTTCAAGATGAACGACATCCGTCAGGGCATCGTCCACGTGATCAGCCCGGAGCAGGGCGCAACCTTGCCGGGCATGACCGTGGTCTGCGGCGACTCGCACACCTCGACCCACGGAGCCTTCGGTGCCTTGGCGCACGGGATCGGCACTTCCGAGGTCGAGCACGTGCTCGCCACCCAGTGCCTGGTCGCGAAGAAAATGAAGAACATGCTGGTACGCGTCGAAGGCCAGTTGCCGTTCGGCGTGACCGCCAAGGACATCGTCCTCGCGGTGATCGGCAAGATCGGCACCGCCGGCGGTAACGGCCATGCCATCGAATTCGCCGGCAGCGCGATTCGTGATCTGTCCGTCGAAGGCCGCATGACCATCTGCAACATGTCCATCGAAGCCGGCGCCCGCGTGGGGCTGGTGGCAGCGGATGAAAAGACCGTCGAGTACGTCAAGGGCCGTCCGTTTGCGCCGAAAGGCGCGCAGTGGGATCAGGCGGTTGAAGCCTGGAAAGACCTGGTCTCCGACGCCGATGCCAAGTTCGATACCGTAGTCGAACTGGACGCTGCGCAGATCAAGCCGCAAGTCAGCTGGGGCACTTCCCCGGAAATGGTGCTGGCCGTTGATCAGAACGTGCCGGATCCAGCCAAAGAGATGGATCTGGTCAAGCGTGACTCGATCGTCCGCGCCCTGAAATACATGGGTTTGAGCGCCAATCAGGCGATCACCGACATTCAGCTGGATCGCGTGTTCATTGGCTCCTGCACCAACTCGCGCATCGAAGACTTGCGCGCTGCAGCCGTGATTGCCAAGGGCCGCAAAGTCGCTTCGACGATCAAGCAGGCCATCGTGGTGCCGGGCTCGGGTCTGGTGAAGGCGCAGGCGGAGGCCGAAGGTCTCGACAAGATTTTCCTCGAAGCCGGTTTTGAGTGGCGTGAGCCGGGTTGCTCGATGTGCCTGGCGATGAACCCGGACCGTTTGGAGTCCGGCGAGCATTGCGCTTCGACCTCCAACCGTAACTTCGAAGGCCGTCAGGGTGCCGGTGGTCGTACCCACCTCGTGAGCCCGGCCATGGCCGCTGCGGCGGCGGTGAACGGTCGTTTTATCGACGTTCGTGAATTGATCTGAAGGAGAGCGCAGCATGAAAGCTTTTACCCAGCACACTGGTCTTGTCGCGCCTCTGGATCGTGCCAACGTCGACACCGACCAGATCATTCCCAAGCAGTTCTTGAAATCGATCAAGCGCACCGGTTTCGGCCCGAACCTGTTCGACGAGTGGCGTTACCTGGATGTCGGCCAGCCGTATCAGGACAACTCCAAGCGCCCGTTGAACAAGGACTTCGTGCTCAACGCCGAGCGCTATCAAGGCGCCAGCGTGTTGCTGGCCCGTGAGAACTTCGGTTGCGGCTCCAGCCGTGAACACGCCCCGTGGGCGCTGGAAGAATACGGTTTCCGCAGCATCATCGCGCCGAGCTACGCCGACATCTTCTTTAACAACAGCTTCAAGAACGGCTTGCTGCCGATCATTCTGAGCGACGCTGAAGTCGATGAGCTGTTCAAGCAGGTCGAGGCCGCGCCGGGCTATCAGTTGCAGATCGATCTGCACGAGCAGACCGTGACCAGCCCGAACGGCAAGGTGTACCACTTCGAGATCGACGCGTTCCGCAAGCATTGCCTGCTCAATGGTCTGGATGATATCGGCCTGACCTTGCAGGACGGCGATGCGATTGCCGCGTTCGAGGCCAAGCATCGTGTGAGCCAGCCATGGTTGTTTCGCGACGCGTGAGATTGATTTAGTCAGGGCTGGCCCCATCGCTGGCAAGCCAGCTCCCACAGGTTTTGTGAACGCTGCAAATCAATGTGGGAGCTGGCTTGCCAGCGATGAGGCCGGAACAGGCATCCCAAGATCAAAAGGAAGTCCCTATGACCAGCACTGCTCAGCACACTCAGGTCGTACAAAAGCAATTCGGTGAACAGGCCGCCGCCTACCTGAGCAGCGCCGTTCACGCTCAAGGCACCGAATTCGCGCTGCTACAGGCTGAACTGGCCGGGCAGGGCGCGGCCCGGGTGCTGGACCTGGGGTGCGGCGCCGGTCATGTGAGTTTTCATGTGGCGCCACTGGTCAAGGAAGTGGTGGCCTACGACCTGTCGCAGCAGATGCTCGATGTGGTGGCCGCTGCGGCGGTTGATCGCGGCATGAACAACATTGCCACGGTCAACGGCGCCGCCGAGCGTCTGCCGTTTGCCGATGGCGAATTCGATTTCGTGTTCAGCCGTTATTCGGCGCACCATTGGAGCGACCTCGGCGTAGCCCTGCGCGAAGTGCGTCGGGTGCTGAAACCGGGTGGTGTGGCGGCGTTCGTTGACGTGTTGTCACCGGGCAGCCCGCTGTTCGACACCTATCTGCAGAGCGTTGAAGTGCTGCGCGACACCAGCCATGTGCGCGATTATTCTGCCGGCGAGTGGTTGCGTCAGGTCAGCGAGGCCGGGCTGCATACCCGCAGCACCACGCGTCAGCGTCTGCGTCTGGAGTACAGCAGCTGGGTCGAGCGCATGCGCACGCCCGAGGTGATGCGCGCGGCGATTCGCCAGTTGCAGCAGTCGATGGGCAACGAAGTGCGCGAATATTTTGAGATTGATGCCGACGGCTCGTTCAGTACAGATGTAATCGTATTGATAGCTGAGCGATAAGAATTTTTCCGGGCGCGCCCTGAGTGGCGCACCGACTGATGACATGAGGAAAGCATGAGCAAGCAGATTCTGATTCTCCCGGGTGACGGTATTGGTCCGGAAATCATGGCCGAAGCGGTCAAGGTGCTGGAGCTGGCCAACGACAAGTACAGCCTGGGCTTCGAGCTGAGCCATGACGTGATCGGTGGTGCCGCCATCGACAAGCACGGCGTGCCGCTGGCCGACGAAACCCTTGACCGCGCCCGTGCTGCCGACGCCGTCCTGCTGGGCGCCGTGGGCGGCCCGAAATGGGACGCCATCGAGCGCGACATCCGCCCTGAGCGCGGCCTGCTGAAGATTCGTGCGCAACTGGGCCTGTTCGGCAACCTGCGTCCGGCGATCCTCTACCCGCAACTGGCCGACGCTTCGAGCCTGAAGCCGGAAATCGTTGCTGGTCTGGACATCCTGATCGTGCGTGAGCTGACCGGTGGCATCTACTTCGGCGCGCCACGCGGCACCCGCACCCTGGAAAACGGTGAGCGTCAGTCCTACGACACCCTGCCGTATAGCGAAAGCGAGATCCGCCGCATTGCCCGTGTCGGTTTCGACATGGCCATGGTGCGTGGCAAGAAGCTGTGCTCGGTGGACAAGGCCAACGTGCTGGCGTCCAGCCAACTGTGGCGTGAAGTGGTCGAGCAGGTCGCCAAGGATTACCCTGAAGTCGAACTCAGCCACATGTACGTCGACAACGCCGCCATGCAACTGGTGCGCGCACCGAAGCAGTTCGACGTGATCGTCACCGACAACATGTTCGGCGACATCCTGTCCGACGAAGCCTCGATGCTCACCGGTTCCATCGGCATGCTGCCGTCGGCTTCGCTGGATTCGAACAACAAGGGCATGTACGAGCCTTGTCACGGTTCGGCGCCGGACATCGCCGGTAAAGGCATTGCCAACCCGCTGGCGACGATTCTGTCGGTGTCGATGATGCTGCGTTACAGCTTCAATCTGCACGAGGCGGCCGATGCCATCGAGAAAGCCGTCAGCGTGGTGCTGGATCAAGGCTTGCGTACCGGTGACATCTATTCGGCCGGTTGCACTAAAGTCGGAACGCAGGAAATGGGTGACGCAGTAGTCGCCGCGCTGCGGAATCTGTAATCTCTCGGGCCCGCTGCGAAATTCAATACAAAGCAGCGGCCCACTTTTCAAGAAGGTGTAGTTGCGATGAAACGTGTAGGTCTGATCGGTTGGCGCGGCATGGTCGGTTCCGTGCTCATGCAGCGGATGCTGGAAGAGCAGGATTTCGATCTTATCGAGCCGGTGTTTTTCACCACTTCCAATGTCGGTGGCCAAGGCCCGTCCGTGGGCAAGGACATTGCTCCGCTCAAGGACGCTTACAGCATTGAAGAGCTGAAAACCCTCGACGTGATCCTCACCTGTCAGGGCGGCGACTACACCAGCGAAGTGTTCCCGAAGCTGCGCGAAGCCGGCTGGCAGGGTTACTGGATCGACGCGGCGTCCAGCCTGCGCATGAACGATGACGCGGTCATCATTCTCGATCCGGTCAACCGCAAGGTCATCGACCAGCAACTGGACGCGGGTACCAAAAACTACATCGGCGGCAACTGCACCGTCAGCCTGATGCTGATGGGCCTGGGCGGTCTGTTCGAAGCCGGTCTGGTCGAGTGGATGAGCGCCATGACCTATCAGGCGGCCTCCGGCGCCGGCGCACAGAACATGCGTGAACTGATCAAGCAGATGGGCGCGACCCACGCTGCGGTGGCCGATCAACTGGCCGATCCGGCCAGCGCGATCCTCGACATCGACCGTCGCGTGGCCGAAGCCATGCGCAGCGACGCGTACCCGACCGAGAACTTCGGCGTACCGCTGGCCGGCAGCCTGATCCCGTGGATCGACAAGGAACTGCCGAACGGCCAGAGCCGTGAAGAGTGGAAGGCCCAGGCCGAGACCAACAAGATCCTTGGTCGCTTCAAGAGCCCGATCCCGGTCGACGGTATCTGCGTGCGCATCGGCGCCATGCGTTGCCACAGCCAGGCGCTGACCATCAAGCTGAACAAAGACGTGCCGATCGCTGATATCGAAGGGCTGATCAGCCAGCACAACCCTTGGGTCAAACTGGTGCCGAACAACCGCGACATCAGCATGCAGGAGCTGAGCCCGACCAAGGTCACCGGCACCCTGAACGTCCCGGTGGGTCGTCTGCGCAAGCTGAACATGGGCTCGCAATTCGTCGGTGCTTTCACCGTCGGCGACCAACTGCTGTGGGGCGCGGCCGAACCGCTGCGTCGCATGCTGCGGATCCTGCTGGAACGTTGATCGCTTGATGCAATGAAAGAACCCGTGTCTTGTGAGAGGTGCGGGTTTTTTTATGCCTTGGATTTTCGGGTATCAGCTCTGGCCTCATCGCTGGCAAGCCAGCTCCCACAGGTTTCAGGTGTGTACAAATATCTGTGTCCCACACTGACCACTGTGGGAGCTGGCTTGCCAGCGATGAGGCCGGTCAGGCGGCACAAATCCCCGGCAGAAATTGCCTGCATGGCAGTCACCCGGTAAAGTGCCGCTCCCCCCGTTTCGCCAGAGGTAGAACCATGACCCAGACCCTAGATATTGCCGTCGTCGGCGCCACCGGTACTGTCGGCGAAACCCTCGTACAGATTCTCGAAGAACGCGACTTTCCGGTCGGTAACCTGCACCTGCTGGCCAGCAGCGAATCCGCTGGCAGCTCGGTGCTGTTTCGCAACAAAAACGTGCGCGTGCGCGAAGTCGACGAGTTCGATTTCAGCAAGGTCAAACTGGTGTTCTTCGCCGCGGGCGCTGCCGTTTCCCTGAGCTACGCGGCGCGTGCCCACGCGGCCGGTTGCTCGCTGATCGACCTGTCCGGCGCATTGCCGGCCGAGCAGGCGCCGCAAGTGGTGCCGGAAGCCAACGCCGAGGTCATCGCCGGTCTGACTGCGCCGTTCCAGGTCAGCAGCCCAAGCCCGTCGGCGACGACGCTGGCCGTGGTGCTGGCGCCGCTGCTCGACTTGCTCGACCTGCAATACGTCAACGTCACCGCCAATCTCGCCGTCTCCGCGCAAGGTCGCGAAGCCGTGACCGAGCTGGCGCGGCAGACCGCCGAGTTGCTGAACATGCGTCCGCTGGAGCCGACCTTCTTCGATCGGCAGATGGCTTTCAACCTGCTGGCCCAGGTCGGTACGCCGGACGCTCAAGGCCACACGCTGCTGGAAAAACGCCTGGTGCGCGAGCTGCGTCAGGTGTTGGCGCAGCCTTTATTAAAGATTTCCGCTACTTGCGTTCAAGCCCCGGTGTTTTTTGGCGATAGCTATAGCGTGACCTTGCAGTCAGCGAGCGCGGTCGACCTGGAAAAGGTCAACGCCGCACTTGAAGACGCACCCGGCATCGAGCTGGTTGAAGCGGGCGATTACCCGACGGCGGTGGGTGACGCGGTGGGGCAGGACGTTGTCTATGTTGGCCGTGTGCGCGCCGGTGTCGACGACCCGGCGGAACTTAATCTGTGGCTGACGTCAGATAACGTACGCAAAGGCGCGGCCCTCAACGCTGTGCAGGTTGCTGAATTGTTGATAAAAGACCTGCTGTAAAAGATACTTGGCAACAATTTGTCGACTGATTCTAGGTGAGCGCTATGCTTGCCCGGAGCACTCGATAACGTGTCACCCTCCGGGACTTTCCGGGGCATCAAAGAAATGATCGCGCGCGGCATGTGTCGTCGTCGCGCGCAATGCCTTACGGCAGCGGCAATCAACATCTTCTCGCTGGCCGAGGAACGTTCAAACAAAGGATGAGGCTATGGTTCAAGTTCGCAAACTGGTGTTAGCAATAGCGGCCGCCTCGGCGCTGTCCTCCGGTATGGCGCATGCCCTCGGGCTCGGGGAGCTGACCCTGAAGTCGACCCTGAACCAGCCGCTGGTGGCCGAGATCGAGTTACTCGACGTCAAGGATCTCACCGCTGCCGAAGTGGTGCCGAGCCTGGCTTCACCCGAAGATTTCGCCAAGGCCGGTGTTGATCGCCAGGCCTTCCTCAACGACCTGACGTTCACTCCGGTGCTCAACGCCAGCGGCAAAAGTGTGCTGCGCGTGACGTCGAGCAAGCCGCTGTCGGAGCCGATGGTGAAATTCCTCGTGCAGGTGATGTGGCCGAATGGCCGTCTGCTGCGCGATTACAGTGTGCTGCTGGATCCGTCGAAATTCTCGCCACAGACCGCTGACGCCGCCGCGCAACCGGTGCCGTCGCAGACCATCACCGCACCGACCACCGGCGCAACGCACCCGAATCAGTACACCACCACGCCGCGCGATACCCTGTGGGAGATCGCCGCGAAGGCGCGCACCGGCGGCTCCGTGCAGCAAACCATGCTGGCGATTCAGGCGCTGAATCCGGATGCGTTCATCGACGGCAACATCAACCGGCTGAAAACCGGTCAAGTGTTGCGTCTGCCGGACTCGGTGGAAAGCACCGCGCTGCCACAATCGAAAGCGATTGCCGAAGTTGCCGCGCAGAACGAAGCCTGGCGTCAGGGCCGTCGCTATGTGGCCAAGCCGGGTACCGGCCAGCAGCAGCTCGACGCAACCAAGCGTGGTCGCAGCAATGCCGGCACCGGCCAGAATGCCAAAGACAACTTGAGCCTGGTCTCCGCCGAAAGTGCCAAGGCGCGGGGCAAAGGCCCGGCCGGCGATGCCAAGGCCTTGAGCAACAAACTGGCGGTGACTCAGGAAAGCCTCGACACGACCCGTCGTGACAACGAGGAACTGAAAAGCCGCATGGCTGATCTGCAAAGTCAGCTGGACAAGCTGCAGCGCCTGATCGAGCTGAAGAATAATCAGCTGGCGAAAATGCAGGCCGACGGTACCGGTGCCGCGCCAGCTGCCAACGCTGCGGTGCCGGCGATCACTGCTGAGCTGGCCGCCACTCCGCCGGCGACCCCGGCAGAAGCTGCACCCACCCCGGAATCGGCGATTGCGCCACCGGTCGACACGCCTGCCGAGACGCCAGTGGTTGCGCCAAAACCGGTGGTCGATGAAGACAAAACCTTCAATGAACTGCTGACCAATCCGATCCTGCTGGGTCTGATCGGCGGCGGTGCGGTGGTGTTGCTGCTTCTGCTGTTGCTGCTGGCCCGTCGCCGCAAAGCCCAGCAGGAAGCCGAGAAACACCTGCGCATGGCCCGCGCTTTGGCTGAAGAGCAGGAGTTCTCTGCCGAGCAGGATCTGCCGGAAAGCAGCTTCGAAGGTCTGGAAACACCTGCCGCCAGCGTCAAGCTCAACACCCCGGCATCTGCGCCAGCGCCTGCGGCGGTAGTGGCTCCGGTGGTGATGGCCGAGCCGATTGCCGCGCCATTGGTCGCGCCGGCCGCCGAGCGTTCCGATGACGTGCTGGACAAGGCTCAGTCGCATATCAATGCCGGTCGCCTGAATCAGGCTGCCGCGTTGCTGGAAGAAGGCGTCAGCCTTGAGCCGCAGCGCAGCGACCTGCGCCTGAAACTGATGGAAGTCTATGGTCAGCAGGGTGACCGCGATGCGTTCGTCGGTCAGGAGCGCCAGCTGGTTGCCAATGGCGACAACTTCGCCAAGGTCGAAGAGCTGAAAAAGCGCTTCCCGGCCATGGCTGTAGTCGCGGTCGCTGGTCTGGCTGCAGCGGCGGCTGCCGCCGAACTCGATGCGCAATACGTCAAGGAGCTGCTGCTTGACGAGCCCGAGGCGCCTGCACCTGCGCCGGCGGCGGACGATCTGGACAGCGCGTTCGACCTGAGTCTGGACGACCTCGATAACATTACCCCGGTTGAGCCTGCGCCTGTTGTCGCACCTGAAGCACCAGTGGAGCTGGACGAGTTTCCGGCTGACGACGATCTGAGCTTTGAGTCGGTGCTGCAACAGCAGACCGAGATCAAAGAGAACCTCGACGACCTGTCGGACTTCGACCTCGATCTGGACCTCGGTGCCGAGCCTGCGCCAGCCCCGATGGCTGACCTGGCGGACGATGACTTCCTGCTGGATCTGGACGAAGGCGTGAAAGACCTGTCGCCGGCCGAGCCTGTGGTCGCCAACGAAGTGCCACAGGACGATCTGGAGCTGCCCGCCGATTTCGATCTGTCGCTGGCCGACGAGATGGACACCAACCCGGCCGAACCGGATGCCTTCGCGGCAGAGCTGGATGACGTCAACGCCGAGCTGGATCGTCTGTCGCAGAGCATCGCCGAGCCGACCTTTACCGAAGCCGACGCGGCCATGGGTGATGATCTGGGCGAAGACGACTTCGACTTCCTCGCCGGCACCGACGAAGCCGCCACCAAACTCGATCTGGCTCAGGCCTACATCGACATGGGCGACAATGACGGCGCGCGCGACATCCTCAACGAGGTGTTGACCGAGGGGGATGAGAAGCAGCGGGGCGAGGCCAAGGAAATGCTTTCGCACCTGGCTTGAGTCAGCGGTAAATCAAAAACGGCAGCCCGATCAAGGCTGCCGTTTTTGTTTGGGCAGAATTTAGTGGCGGCTGTGCAATCGCCATCGCTGGCAAGCCAGCTCCCACCGGTATTGCATGCGCTGCAGAAACTGTGGGAGCTGGCTTGCCAGCGATGGGGCCGGATCGGTCAACACAGAACTGACTGGCATCCCCGACCCACAGCCTTATAATGCCCGCCTTTGTACATCAGCAGGCTGTCCCACCTTGGCAAACATAGATAATCCGGCCGCCGAAATGGCACCCGAAGGCTTTTACCGCGTGGCACTGGGCGTCGAGTACAAAGGCTCGCGCTACAGCGGCTGGCAGCGTCAGTTGACCGGCGTGGCCACGGTGCAGGAAGAGCTTGAAAAAGCCTTGTCGAAAGTCGCCAATTCGCCGATTTCGCTGCAGTGCGCCGGTCGCACCGATGCCGGGGTGCATGCGTGCGGGCAGGTGGTGCATTTCGACACGCCGGTCGATCGTTCGCTGAAAGCCTGGGTGATGGGCGCCAATATCAATCTGCCCCACGACATCAGTGTCAGTTGGGCGCGGGTGATGCCGGCGCATTTTCATGCGCGGTTCAAAGCCATCGCCCGACGTTACCGCTATGTGATCTACAACGATCAGATTCGTCCGGCGCATCTCAATGAAGAGATCACCTGGAACCATCGCCCGCTCGACGTCGAGCGCATGGCGCAAGCTGCGCAATATCTGATCGGCACCCACGACTTCAGTGCGTTCCGTGCCGGTCAGTGCCAGGCCAAGTCGCCGATCAAGAAGATGCATCACCTGCGCGTGACCCGCCACGGCAAGATGATCGTGCTCGATATCCGTGCCAACGCCTTTTTGCACCACATGGTGCGCAACATCGCCGGTGTGCTGATGACCATTGGTGCCGGCGAGCGCCCGGTGGAGTGGATGAAGGAAGTGTTGGAGAGCCGAGAGCGGCGCTCCGGTGGCGTGACAGCGCATCCGTATGGGTTGTATCTGGTGCAGGTTGAGTATCACGACGAGTTCCCGCTGCCCGAGCGTTTCATCGGGCCACATTTCCTTACGGGTTTCTCGGACCTTGACGGCTGACGCCTCCCGACGCTTTTGTTACCATCCGGGACTTTCCCGGTTTTTACCTTGAGGTTTTTATCGACATGTCAGCCGTTCGCAGCAAGATTTGCGGGATTACCCGCATAGAGGATGCGTTGGCAGCGGTCGAGGCCGGGGCCGATGCCATCGGTTTCGTGTTTTATGCAAAAAGTCCGCGCGCAGTGAGCGTGCAGCAGGCAAGGGCGATCATTCAGGCTTTGCCACCCTTCGTGACGACGGTGGGCTTGTTCGTCAACGCCAGTCGCTGTGAATTGGGGGAAATCCTCGATGCCGTGCCGCTGGATCTGTTGCAGTTCCATGGCGACGAGACCGCTGAAGAGTGCGAAGGCTGGCATCGTCCGTACATCAAGGCATTGCGGGTCAAGGCCGGCGACGATATTGCGGCTGCCGTCGATGCTTATCCGAGTGCCAGCGGTGTGCTGCTCGACACCTACGTCGAAGGTGTGCCCGGCGGAACCGGTGAGGCGTTCGACTGGTCATTGATTCCGCAGCAATTGAGCAAGCCGCTGATCCTGGCGGGTGGCCTTACCCCGGAAAACGTCGCCGACGCCGTGGCCCGGGTCAAACCGTACGCCGTCGATGTCAGCGGCGGGGTAGAGGCGAGCAAGGGCATCAAGGATCCTGCGAAGATCCGCGCGTTCATCAATGCCGTACGCAGCAGCTCGCAGGGAGCGTCTACTTCGATGTGACGGCTGGCAGTCTGCCGCCGTCCATCAATGCACTTGCACAAAGCAGGCGAGGCTGAGGGTTTCTGGAGGTGCACGCAGGTCATGTTTCGCGCTGACCGCGGCGTTCCACGAACCATCGCCACACACATGAATTTAGCTGAAGGGCATACGCGGGGCTGCGAACCAGAGCGTTCGGGCCGCCGGTACTGGAGAAAGAAAGCATGAGCAACTGGTTGGTAGACAAACTGATCCCTTCGATCATGCGGTCGGAGGTCAAGAAGAGCTCGGTGCCTGAAGGTCTGTGGCACAAATGCCCGTCCTGCGAGGCTGTGCTGTATCGTCCTGAGCTGGAAAAGACCCTGGATGTTTGCCCCAAGTGCAACCACCACATGCGCATCGGCGCACGGGCGCGTATCGACATCTTCCTGGATGCCGAAGGTCGCAACGAGCTGGGTGCCGATCTGGAGCCGGTTGACCGTCTGAAGTTCCGTGACGGCAAGAAGTACAAGGACCGTCTGGTTGCTGCACAGAAGCAGACCGGCGAAAAGGACGCGCTGATCTCCGTCAGCGGCACCTTGCTGGGCATGCCGGTGGTGGTGTCGGCGTTCGAATTCAACTTCATGGGCGGTTCCATGGGTGCCATCGTCGGTGAGCGCTTCGTGCGCGCCGCCAACTACGCCCTGGAAAACCGTTGCCCGATGATCTGCTTCGCCGCCTCCGGTGGTGCGCGCATGCAGGAAGCGCTGATCTCGCTAATGCAAATGGCCAAGACATCGGCCGTACTGGCGCGCCTGCGTGAAGAAGGCATTCCGTTCATCTCGGTGCTGACCGATCCGGTCTACGGCGGTGTTTCTGCCAGTCTGGCGATGCTTGGCGACGTGATCGTCGGTGAGCCAAAAGCCCTGATCGGCTTCGCCGGTCCGCGCGTGATCGAGCAGACCGTGCGGGAAAAACTGCCGGAAGGCTTCCAGCGCAGCGAGTTCCTGCTGGAGCATGGCGCAATCGACCTGATCATCGATCGTCGTGAACTGCGTCCACGTCTGGGCAATCTGCTGGCGCAGCTGACCGGTCAGCCGACACCGACCTACGTCGCCGCTCCTGTCGAGCCAATCGTCGTTCCACCGGTGCCTGCCAACGTATGACCGAGCGTACCCTTGGCGAGTGGCTCGCCTACCTTGAACAGTTGCATCCATCGGCCATCGACATGGGGCTGGAGCGTTCGCAACAGGTAGCGTCCCGCATGGGACTGGGCCAGCCGGCGCCTCGGGTGATCACGGTCACCGGCACCAACGGCAAGGGTTCAACCTGCGCTTTCATGGCTTCATTGCTACGGGCGCAGGGCCTGAGCGTAGGTGTCTACAATTCTCCGCACCTGCTGCGTTACAACGAGCGGGTGCAGCTCAATGGCGTCGAGGCCACTGACGAACAGCTGTGCGAGGCCTTCGCTGCAGTCGAGGCCGGGCGAGGCGACACTTCCCTGACTTACTTCGAAATGGGCACCCTGGCGGCGTTCTGGCTGTTTCAACAGGCAAAACTTGACGCTGTGGTGCTGGAAGTCGGTCTGGGCGGGCGTCTGGATACGGTCAATGTGGTGGATGCCGATGTCGCGCTGGTCACCAGCATTGGCGTTGATCATGCCGAATACCTGGGCAATACCCGTGAATCCGTGGCATTCGAGAAGGCCGGGATTTTCCGTCAGGGCAAACCTGCCTTGTGTGGTGATCTGAATCCTCCGCAGCCGTTGCTCGACAAGGCGCGCGAATTGGCGTGTCCGTTTTTCCTGCGTGGGCGTGATTTCGACCTGGGAGTCACTGAGCAGCATTGGCAATGGCGCGGTACCGATGCGCAAGGCCTGCAGGTCGAACTGCATGATTTGCCGTTGCTGGATCTGCCGATGGAAAACGCCGCGCTGGCCTTGCAGGCGTATCTGTTGCTCGGTCTGCCGTGGGATGCCTCGCAGATCGTTGCAGCCTTGCAGGCGACTCGCGTGGTCGGGCGTCTGGATCGTCGCTCCTTTGACTTCAATGGCAAACGCTTGAACCTGCTGCTGGATGTGGGACACAACCCGCACGCGGCGGAATATCTGGCGCGGCGTCTGGCCAGTCGGCCACTGGCGGGCAAACGTCTGGCGGTGTTCGGCTTGCTGGCCGACAAGGATCTGGATGGTGTTGTCGGCGAATTGAATGCTAGTGTCCAGCATTGGGCGGTCGCGCCGCTGGATTCGCCGCGTTCGCGCCCGGTCAGCGAATTGCACGCCGGGTTACAGAACCTTGGCGCATCCGTCACGTCCTATGACAGTGTTGCGGCGGCGCTGGAAGGGCAGTGCGCAGTGGCCACCAGTGACGACGAGATTCTGTTGTTCGGATCATTTTATTGTGTCGCCGAGGCCCTTGAATGGCTGGCCCGGCGCTCCACGGAGGAAGCGGCAAATGGCTTTGCTGGATAAAGCGTACAAGCAGCGCATGGTTGGTGCCCTGGTGCTGGTGGCACTGGCGGTGATTTTCCTGCCGATGCTGTTTTCCCGTCAGGACGAGCAACGTCAAGTGACGGTCGAGGCGCCATCCGCACCGCAAGCGCCGGCTGTGCCGCAAGTGCAGCTCGAGCCGGTAGCTGTGCCTGAGCCGCAAGCACTGCCGCAGGAGCCGGTACCGAGCGACGACGAAGTGGCCGAGCAATCGGCGCCGTCGATGCCGATTGCCGCAGCACCGGCACCCGCGCCGACCCCGGCTCCGGCAGCCAAACCGGTTGCGCCTGCGCCCGTTGCCAAGCCTGCTGCGGCGCCGGCTCAGCCGATTGCTGCGGCTGCGGCCAAGCCTGATACCACGCAAAGCCGGGTCGATGCCAACGGTCTGTCGGTCAGCTGGTCGGTGCAACTGGCCAGCCTGTCGAGCCGTGAGGGCGCGGAATCGCTGCAGAAAACCCTGCGCAGCCAAGGCTACAACGCTTACATCCGCTCCGCCGATGGCAAGAATCGGGTGTTCGTCGGGCCGCTGATCGAACGTGCCGAGGCTGATCGTCTGCGGGATGTGTTGAGCCGTCAGCAGAACCTCAAGGGTTTTGTCGTGCGCTTTCAGCCCGAGCGCGGCTAGGATCTATCGATTCGATTGAAATGCACTGAAAATCGCAGCTTACCGACAGCGGTGCGCTCTGCTAAAATGCGCCGCCTTATCCGTCTGTAGGCTGCACTGTGCCATTTACCCTGGTTGACTGGGCGATCGTTGCAATCATCGCCATCTCCGCTTTGATCAGTTTGAGCCGCGGCTTCGTCAAGGAAGCATTATCGCTGGTGACCTGGATCATCGCAGGAGCGGTTGCCTGGATGTTCGGTGGCTCACTGTCCGAGTACCTCGCCGGATACATCGAAACCCCATCGGCTCGCGTGATCGCGGGCTGTGCCATCATGTTTGTCGCCACACTGATCGTGGGCGCAATGATCAATTATCTTATCGGCGAGTTGGTGCGCGTGACCGGGTTGTCCGGCACCGACCGATTCCTGGGCATGGCCTTCGGCGCGGCGCGTGGCGTGTTGCTGGTGGTCGTGGCAGTCGGGCTGTTGAGCCTGGGGCCGGTACAGCAGGACGGGTGGTGGAAAGAATCACAGCTCGTGCCAAAGTTTCTATTGGTCGCCGACTGGTCCAAAAACCTGATTCTCGGGTGGAGCAGTCAGTGGCTTGCCAGCGGAATCAGCGTACCCGCTGATATTCCGTTCAAGGAGCAGCTCTTGCCGTCGGCCAAAACGCCACAGTGAGTGTTGTTCAGTTCAGATCCATTAAGTAGGGGTTGCGTCGCATGTGTGGCATCGTCGGTATCGTCGGTAAGTCGAACGTCAATCAGGCGCTGTATGACGCGCTAACCGTGCTCCAGCACCGCGGCCAGGACGCTGCCGGTATCGTGACCAGCCATGATGGCCGGTTGTTCTTGCGCAAGGACAATGGTCTGGTGCGTGACGTGTTTCAGCAGCGTCACATGCAGCGCCTGGTCGGCCACATGGGTATCGGCCACGTGCGTTACCCGACCGCCGGCAGCTCGACTTCGGCCGAAGCGCAGCCGTTTTACGTCAACTCGCCTTACGGCATCACCCTGGCGCACAACGGCAACCTGACCAACGTTGAACAGTTGGCCAAGGAAATCTACGAATCCGACCTGCGTCACGTCAACACCAGTTCCGACTCGGAAGTGCTGCTCAACGTGTTCGCCCACGAGCTGGCCCAGCGCGGCAAGCTGCAGCCGACCGAAGAAGACGTGTTTGCCGCCGTGACCGACGTGCATAACCGTTGCGTCGGCGGTTACGCCGTGGTGGCAATGATCACCGGTTACGGCATCGTCGGTTTCCGTGACCCGCACGGCATTCGTCCGATCGTGTTCGGCCAGCGTCACACCGACGAAGGCGTCGAGTACATGATCGCTTCCGAAAGCGTTTCGCTGGACGTACTCGGTTTCACCCTGATCCGCGACCTGGCCCCGGGCGAAGCGGTCTACATCACTGAAGACGGCAAGCTGCACACCCGTCAGTGCGCGACCAACCCGTCCCTGACCCCGTGCATCTTCGAACACGTTTACCTGGCGCGTCCGGATTCGATCATCGACGGCGTGTCGGTGTACAAGGCGCGTCTGCGCATGGGTGAGAAACTCGCCGAGAAGATCCTGCGCGAGCGTCCAGAGCATGACATCGACGTGGTCATCCCGATTCCGGACACCAGCCGCACCGCCGCGCTGGAGCTGGCGAACCATCTGGGCGTGAAATTCCGCGAAGGTTTCGTCAAGAACCGTTACATCGGCCGGACCTTCATCATGCCGGGCCAGGCGGCGCGCAAGAAATCGGTTCGCCAGAAGCTCAACGCGATCGAACTGGAATTCCGCGGCAAGAACGTGATGCTGGTCGACGACTCGATCGTGCGCGGCACCACCTGCAAGCAGATCATTCAGATGGCCCGCGAAGCCGGCGCGAAAAACGTCTACTTCTGCTCGGCGGCCCCGGCCGTACGCTTCCCGAACGTTTACGGCATCGACATGCCGAGCGCTCACGAACTGATCGCACACAACCGTTCGACTCAGGACGTGGCGGATCTGATCGGCGCAGACTGGCTGATCTATCAGGACTTGCCTGACTTGATCGAGGCGGTCGGTGGCGGCAAGATCAAGATCGAAAACTTCGATTGCGCGGTGTTCGACGGCAAGTACGTCACCGGCGACGTCGACGAGGCTTACCTGGACAAGATCGAGCAGGCACGCAACGATGCCTCCAAGGTCAAGACCCAGGCGGTCAGTGCGATCATCGATCTGTACAACAACTGAGTTTCTACCGGCCCTGAGGGGCCGGTTTTGTATCTGGCAAAAGACTTTCATTTATTCAGAACAGGGCAAGGAGTGACAGCATGAGTCAGGAATGGGATGCCGGTCGGCTGGACAGCGACCTCGAAGGCGTAGCGTTCGATACCCTGGCCGTACGTGCCGGTCAGCACCGTACGCCGGAAGGCGAACACGGTGATCCGATGTTCTTCACTTCCAGCTATGTGTTCCGTACCGCCGCCGATGCGGCCGCGCGCTTTGCCGGGGAAGTGCCGGGCAACGTTTACTCGCGTTACACCAACCCGACTGTGCGCGCGTTCGAGGAGCGTATTGCTGCGCTGGAGGGTGCCGAGCAGGCGGTCGCCACTGCCACGGGCATGGCCGCGATCATGGCGGTGGTGATGAGCCTGTGCAGTGCCGGCGATCATGTGCTGGTGTCGCGCAGCGTGTTCGGTTCGACCATCAGCCTGTTCGAAAAGTACTTCAAGCGTTTCGGCGTGGAAGTCGATTACGTGCCGCTGGCCGATCTGTCGGGTTGGGAGGCGGCGATCAAACCGAACACCAGGCTGTTGTTCGTCGAATCGCCGTCCAATCCGCTGGCCGAGCTGGTGGATATCACCGCGCTGGCGGAAATCGCTCACGCCAAAGGCGCGATGCTGGTGGTCGACAACTGCTTCTGCACGCCTGCCTTGCAGCAACCGCTGAAGCTCGGTGCAGACATCGTCGTGCATTCGGCAACCAAGTTCATCGACGGCCAGGGCCGGTGCATGGGCGGGGTGGTGGCCGGTCGCAGCGAGCAGATGAAAGAAGTTGTCGGTTTCCTGCGCACCGCCGGGCCGACCCTCAGCCCGTTCAATGCGTGGATCTTCCTCAAGGGCCTGGAAACCCTGAACCTGCGGATGAAGGCGCACTGCGCCAACGCTCAGCAACTCGCCGAGTGGCTGGAGCAGCAGGACGGTATCGAGAAAGTCCATTACGCCGGGCTCAAGAGCCATCCGCAGCACGAGCTGGCCCAGCGTCAGCAGAAGGGCTTCGGTGCGGTAGTCAGTTTCGAGGTCAAGGGCGGCAAAGAGGGCGCATGGCGCTTTATCGACGCCACCCGCTTGATCTCGATCACTGCCAACCTTGGTGACAGCAAAACCACCATCACCCATCCGAGCACCACCTCCCACGGCCGTCTGGCGCCGCAGGAGCGTGAGGCGGCGGGGATTCGTGACAGCCTGATCCGCATTGCGGTCGGTCTGGAAGACGTGGCGGACCTGCAGGCCGACCTGTCGCGCGGTCTGGCGGCGTTGTGATCGAGTTGTCGACGCCGACGGCGGGTACCCATGGCCGCGTGGCGCTGGTCACCGGCGCCGCGCGTGGCATCGGTCTGGGCATCGCGGCCTGGCTGATCAGCGAAGGCTGGCAAGTGGTGCTGACCGATCTTGATCGCGCACGCGGTTCGAAAGTGGCCAAGGTGCTGGGCGAGAATGCCTGGTTCATCGCCATGGACGTGGCGGATGAAAGTCAGGTGGCATTGGGTGTTGCTGAAGTGCTTGGGCAATTCGGTCGTCTCGATGCGTTAGTGTGCAACGCGGCGGTGGCTGATCCGCACAACATCACCCTGGAAAGTCTGGATCTGGCGTACTGGAATCGGGTGCTGGCGGTGAATCTCAGCGGGCCGATGCTGCTGGCCAAGCACTGCGCGCCGTATCTGCGCGCGCACAACGGCTCGATCGTCAATCTGGCCTCGACCCGTGCGCGGCAGTCGGAGGCAGATTCCGAGGCCTATGCGGCGAGCAAGGGCGGGTTGTTGGCGCTGACCCATGCGCTGGCGATCAGTCTTGGGCCGGAGATTCGGGTGAACGCAGTCAGTCCCGGCTGGATCGATGCGCGGGATCCTTCTGCGCGTCGAGCCGAGCCGCTGGCCGATGCCGATCATGCGCAGCATCCGGCGGGCAGGGTAGGGACGGTCGAGGATGTGGCGGCGATGGTCGCGTGGCTGTTGTCGCGCAACGCCGGGTTTGTGACCGGGCAGGAATTCGTCGTGGATGGCGGCATGACCAAGAAGATGATTTACACCGAGTAGATCGCGTGCTTCTCCTGAGTTTGCGTCAAATGGACTGCCGTCTTCGCGAGCAAGCTCGCTTCCACATTTGGAATGCAATCCCCTGTGGGAGCGAGCTTGCTCGCGAATGCAGTCTTGCAGGATGGAAACAATTTCGTCTTTTTCAGAAAAACTTCAATCCTGCTATTGACTTAGGTTCGCTACCTGCGTAAATTTCGCGGCCTCGGAGATGCAAACGGGTGATTAGCTCAGCTGGGAGAGCGTCTGCCTTACAAGCAGAATGTCGGCGGTTCGATCCCGTCATCACCCACCACTCCCGAGAAACTTGCGAAAGCAAGAGGTAGGCTGAAAGTGCCTCCACCGACGCGCAGCGGTAGTTCAGTCGGTTAGAATACCGGCCTGTCACGCCGGGGGTCGCGGGTTCGAGTCCCGTCCGCTGCGCCATATTTTACGAGTCGGCATTGTCCGGTTCGCGATTGAAAAGCACCGAAGCTTTCAGTCAAAACGAGTTACTTGAGCGCAAGCTCAAAGCGATACGCAGCGGTAGTTCAGTCGGTTAGAATACCGGCCTGTCACGCCGGGGGTCGCGGGTTCGAGTCCCGTCCGCTGCGCCATATCTGTTTCAAGGACCACTGAACGCCTTGAAACACCGAAAGCAACCCTTGGTTGATTCGGAATCGATAGCAAAGACCCTGGTCGAAAGACCGGGGTTTTTTGTGTCTGAAATTTGACCGCTCTCCCTTCACTACCCAGTCCTGCACAAATCCCTGCAGGAGCTGCGGCACGCTGCAATCTTTTGATTTTGATCGTAGAAGCAGGATCAAAAGATCGCAGCCTCGTTTCACTCGATAGCGCCTACATGGGGTGGGCAACCGCATTCGACTATGTAAGGCGGGGGGCAATCGACCTCATGCGGTGCCACGTCGCATTGATTTTTGATTCTTTAGTCAAGTTTTTGTAACTGGTTGTTTGCTGCGAGCGCGGAAACCTTTAAAGTTAACCTTTCGGTCAGCTTTGCACTGTCAACACGCCCTTTGTTTAGCCAAGAAGGGCTTCTGCAAGACTCGAGATTCCCAGTAGATAACCAGAAGGGCGGACACATAACCGCCCAGAGGATGATCCATGTCCAACCGTGATATATCCCGGCGCTCGTTCCTCCAGGGCGGGCTGGTGGCGGGTGTGAGCGTCACGCTCACGCCGCTCAGCAGCCAGGCGCTGGCTGCCTTGATGGAAACCAGCGTCACCGTGCCGTCCGAGAAGTGGCTCGGCAACAACGGCAAGGCGCGTCAGCGTAACGATGCGCTGTCCAAAGTTTGCGGCAGCAAAGTATTTGCCCGCGACATTCGCTCCAAGGACATGCCGGGCTGGCCTGAGCAACAGGGCCACGCCATGCTGCTGAAAACCATCAAGGCCGACCGTATCTACGCTGGTTACGACCTGTCGTGGCTCGGTGCCGACTTGCAACCTGACCGCATCGTCACCGCGGCCGATCTGGACAAGGACGGCATCGTCTTCCCGGAAGAGCACGCGCCGGACCCCTTGCTGCCGGAAGGCAAAGTGCCGATGTTCATCGGTCACCCGGTAGCAATCCTGATCTGGAACGATTTCGAGCGTTTCCGCCAGGCCAAGAACAAACTCAAATTCAATGACAAGGCGATTCGTTACGGTGCACAAGTGCCGTACTACGAAGGCGATCCTTATGGCAGCTTCCGCTACGTGCGCGTGGGCGGTCCGACCTCGGCCGACGAAGACGAATTCGCCAGCCTGAAAGACTCGATCCTGTTCCCGATGCTGAAGAACCGTCGGCCGGTGTGGAATTCTCAGCCGAACCTGCACGGCAACCTGACTGAGCGCGGTCTGTTCTACGCCGATCGCATGAAGAAAGAGATCGATAGCCCGCCAGACAACTGGCTGGTGTTCGATGAGCGCTACAAGACCCCGTCGATCGAACCGGCTGCGATGGAACCGGACAACGGCAACGGCTGGTACGACCCGAAAACCAAGACCCTGCATTTCGTGGTTGCCACTCAGTGCCCGCTGGAAGCCGCGACCGAGACCGCGAAAATGATCGCGCCGTCGCGCTTCGGCCTGGCCAACTTGAACATGCACCCGGGTTACACCGTGGGTTACGGTTCCAAAGACCACAACATCTTCGTCTACTACGCGGCCCTCGCGGCGCTGTACGGTGCCGGTGTGCCGATCCGTCTGGCGAATGACCGCTATGAGCAGTTCCAGAGCGGCATCAAGCGTCACCCGTTCGACATCCGCTACCAGTTGGCGGTGGACAAGAACGACTACAGCTTCAAGATTTTCCGTGCCGAGATGAGCGTCGACGGTGGCGGTCGCATCAACTACAGCCCGTCGGTGGCGGCGGTGGGTGCCACGGCAGCGCAGTCGATCTATTACATGCCGCAGAACGATCTGCAGGTCACCGCTTACCACTCGCGTGGTGTTGAGGCGGGGTCGATGCGCGGTTACGGCACCCTGCAAAGCATGGCCTCAACCGAAATGATGGTCGACGAAATCGCCCATCGTCTCGGCGTTGACCCGATTGATCTGCGTCGCAAGAACGCCTTGCGTTCGGGGATGAAAAACACCCAGGGCGCGATCCCGGCGGGTGCTCTGCGCTTGCACGAAATTCTCGATAAGGCTTCGGTGCACGAAGTCTGGAAAAACCGCGACGCGATCAAGAAGCAGCGCGAAGCCGCCGACCCGGACAACTGGTACGGCGTGGGTTTTGCCATTTGCCAGAAAGACTTCGGCACCGGTTCGGAAGCGCCGATGGCCAGCATCGAATTCACCGCTGAAGGTCGCATCACCCTGCGCCACATCGGTATCGAAATCGGCACCGGCATGTCCACTTCGCAAGCGCTGGTGGTGGCCGATTTCCTCGGTAGCCCCGCGCATGAAGTGAAGACCGGTGAAACCGAATGGCAGGAAATGCAGCTGATCACCAGCGGCAACCCTTACATCATGAGCCAGGCCGAACAGGACAACCTGCTGCGCAATCCGCGCTGGGTTGGCAAGCTGGCTTCGGCGTCGTCCGCGACCAACTCGGCCTACTATTTCAGCCACGCCACCCGTGAAGCGGCGCGCGTGCTGTTCAACAATGGCTTGTGGCCGGCGGCCATGGAAATCTGGCGTCAGGGCCCTTACGGCGGTCAAGCCAACCCATACGTGGTGCGTCGTGAAGATGCGCATTGGGTCGACGGCAAACTCACTGCCAACGGCATGCAGCCGTTGAGTTTTGAAGAGCTGGCCAAGCGCGCTCACGAACGTGGCCTGGTCACCGGTGCCACCGTTCACGCGTTCAACCGCTGGAGCTGGGCCGAGGCTGAATACAGCATCGACGGTGTGCGCGAGCGTCTGCCGCTCGACGGTCTGGCGGTGAAGTACGGCGATGGTGCGCCGAAGGCGAAGAAGGCGCTGATGAACACCGCTGGTTTCCACCTGCTGGATCGCCAGAACATCAACTACCCGGTGGTTCAGTTGAACAATGCCGCGGTGACTTACTACAGCCCGGTCGCGACGCTAGTCGAGCTGAAGGTCAACAAAGGCTCGGCGGAAGTCGAAGTGCTCAACCACCATTCGTGGGTCGAGTGCGGTCGGGTGCTGGTTGAAGAACTGGTCAAGGGCCAGCTCGAAGGCGGTATCGCGATGGGTATTGGTCACGCATTGATGGAAGAGATGCCGCTGTACGAAGGCGGACCGGGGGAGGGTGACTGGAACTTCAACCGTTATCGCCTGCCGATGGCCCGTCACGTCGCAGTGTGGAAGCAGACCGCGGAGATTCTGCCGCCGCTGTCGCCAAGCGATCCGTCCAAAGGCATCGCCGAAGTGGTGATGATCCCGGTGGTTGGTGCCATCGGTAACGCCGTGGCGCATGCCATCGGTAAACGTGTTCGCGATCTGCCAATCACTGCTGCGCGCATCAAGGAGGCCCTCAATGGCTAACCGTCCGCTTCAACTGACCCTCAATGGTCAATCCGTCGGTCCGGTGGACATCCCTGATGACCTGCCGATGATCGACTACCTGCACGAATACAAGAATCTCACCGGTTCGCGCCTGGGCTGCGGCCAGGGCATCTGCCACGCCTGTGTGGTGATCGTCGACAACCCGGACGGCACCAGCGAAGAAGTGCGCACCTGCATCACCGGCGCGCATTACTTCGAGGGCAAAAAAGTCCGCACCATCGAAGGTCACGCCAAACGTGATGAGAGCGGTCAGGTCACTGAGCTGAACCCGATCCAGCAGCGTTTCGTCGACGAATTCGCCTTCCAGTGCAGCTATTGCGCGCCGGGCTTCGTCAACGCCGCGACGGTGCTGGTGGAGAAGCTGCAGCGCCAGCCGATCGTCAAAAGCCAGCTGGAAAGCGTCATCGAAGACAGCCTCGGCCATCACGTCTGTCGTTGCACCGGGTACGTGCGTTACTACAACGCCACGCGCAACGTGCTGACCGATCTCGGCCTGGTCAAGGAGGGTTAAGCATGAAGCATCTATTGACCCGCTTGACCCTGGCGGTCGGGCTGGCTGCGCCGGTGTTATTTGCCCACGCCGACGATCAGGTCAAGCGCGGCGAATACCTCGCCCGCGCGGCCGACTGCATGGCGTGCCACACCGCACCGGGCGGCGCGCCGTTTGCCGGCGGGCTGCCGATCGTCTCGCCGTTCGGCACCATCTACGGCACCAACATCACTCCGAGCAAAGAGCACGGCATCGGCCTGTACAGCGATGACGAGTTCTTCGCCGCGCTGACCGAAGGCAAGCGTCGCGACGGCGCCAATCTGTATCCGGCGATGCCCTACACCTCGTATCACCTGGTGCCGCGGGAAGACTCGGACGCGATTCATGCGTACCTGAAAACCATCGAGCCAATCGAGCGCGCCGCGCCGGCCACCCGCCTGAGTTTTCCGTTCAACGTGCGTCCGGGCCTGATCGGCTGGAACATGCTGTACGGCAAGGCCTTGAAGCTTGAGTCTGGTGAAGGCAAAAGCGAAGCCTGGAAGCGTGGCCAGTACATGGTCGAAGTGCTCGGCCACTGCGGCGAGTGCCACACGCCACGCGGTCTGCCGGGCGCGATGCAACTGGACAAGCGCCTGACCGGCGGCATTCTCAACGGTTATCTGGCACCGAGCCTGCTCGCCACCGATCTGGCGGCGCGTGGCTGGAATCAGCAGGACCTGAGCACGTTCCTCAAGCACGGCATGAGCGCCCAGGGCACGATGTTCAACGAGATGTTCCCGGTGTTCCACAACAGCACCCAGGGCCTGAACGATCAGGATCTGGCGGCGATGGCGACGTTCCTGCTTGGCGACAAGCCGCCCGCGGCGAAAGAGCTGACTGAAGTGTCGCTGGACAAGCTCAGCCCGAGTGCCCAGCGCGGCCGTCAGGAATATTTGAACGTCTGCGCCGGTTGCCATGCTGCCGGCGGCGAAGGCAAGCCGCACATCGCCGTGGCCATGCGCGGCAACACCACGCTGCGTCTGGAAGATCCGCGCAATCTGTTGCGGGTGATCGAGGACGGCATCGGCGAGCAGAAATTCGCCGGGTTCGAACACATGCAGCCAATGCCGGGATTCGCTGACAAGCTCAGCGCTGAACAGCTGACCGATCTGCTGAACTACCTGCGTCAAGGCTGGGGCGGCCAGTCGGCAGAGTTGGCAGTGAGCGATGTGCAGAAGCTGCAGGCTGACGCTCCAGCCGTCGAGCACAAGGCGCACTGACATGCAGCATCTCGATCTACAGGTTGTGCGGCGGGCACTGGAGTGGTCGGTGGCCGGGCAGCGCATTTGGCTCTGTACGGTGCTGACCACTTACGGCTCGGCGCCGCGTGCGCCGGGTTCGCTGCTGGCGGTGAACGATAACGGCCAGTGGATCGGGTCGCTGTCCGGTGGCTGCGTCGAGGAAGACTTTCTCGCGCGCGTCGCTGAAGGTGCGTTTCTCGATGCGGTCAACGTGGTGCGTTACGGCGAAGGTGATGATCCGCGCTCGCGGGTCAGCCTGCCCTGTGGCGGTATTCTCGACGTACTGGTAGAGAAATTTGACGCCGACTGTGAAGTGCAGGCGCATCTGCGTGAGCTTGAATCGGCGTTGCTCGGCCAGCGTCGTCTGATTCGCGAGGTCGATCTGGCCAGCGGTGCGCGCAATCTGTTCGCGGATCGCGAGCAGGGCGCGCGCATCGAGCGCGAGATCGACCGGGTGCGGATTCGCATCGGTGCTGCTCAGCGCTTGCTGCTGGCGGGTTACTCCAGCGTGGCGCAGGCCTGTGCCGAGTTCGCGGTCGGTCTCGGCTTCGAAGTGATTCTTTGCGATCCGCGCGACGAAGTGCTCGAAGGCGTGGTGCTGAATGGCGTGGAGATTCGTCGGCAATTACCGTCAGTGTTTATCGCCGATGGCGGCTGTCATCGCGATACCGCGGTGGTAGCGCTGACCCATGATCCGCGTATCGACGACCTGGCAATGATGGAAGCGGTGCGCACCGAAGCGTTTTACATCGGCGTCATGGGCTCGCAGCAGACCTCGCAGAAACGTTTCGAGCGCCTGCGCAGGATTGGTGGGCTGGGAGAGGTCGAACTGGCGCGGATTCATGCGCCGATCGGGCTTAACCTGGGCAGCAAGACACCGGCTGAGATCGCTTTGGCGGTGCTGGCGGATATCTTGCGGATTCGTAGCGGGATCGCCCGAGACCAGCTCTGATCTGGATTTTGCAAATATTTGTGGCGAGGGAGCTTGCTCCCGCTGGACTGCGCAACAGGCCTTCTTTCTAGATAAAAGAGGGGCCGCTGCGCGACCCGGCGGGAGCAAGCTCCCTCGCCACAGTTGTTTGCCAGTCAAGAAAACTGATCAGAAACCCAGCTTGTCACGCAGTCCGTAATACCACGCACCCAGCGCCGCAAATGGCGTACGCAGCAACTGCCCGCCCGGGAACGGGTAATGCGGCAGATCGGCAAATGCATCAAAACGCTCGGCCTGTCCACGCAACGCCTCGGCCAGTACCTTGCCGGCCAGGTGGGTGTACGTCACGCCGTGGCCGCTGCAGCCCTGCGAGTAATAAATGTTGTCGCCAAGGCGTCCGACCTGCGGCAGGCGCGACAGGGTCAGCAGGAAATTGCCGGTCCAGGCGTAGTCGATCTTCACGTCCTTGAGTTGCGGAAAAGCCTTGAGCATTTTCGGGCGGATGATCGCTTCGATGTTCGCCGGGTCCCGCGCGCCATAAACCACACCGCCGCCGAAGATCAGGCGCTTGTCACCCGTCAGGCGGTAGTAGTCGAGCAGGTAGTTGCAGTCCTCGACGCAGTAATCCTGTGGCAGCAGGGATTTCGCCAGTTCTTCGCCCAGCGGTTCGGTAGTGATCACCTGAGTGCCGCACGGCATCGATTTGGCCGCCAGTTCCGGCACCAGATTACCGAGGTAGGCGTTGCCGGCAACGATGATGAACTTGGCCCTGACCTTGCCTTGCGGCGTGTGCACCACCGGACTGGCACCGCGCTCGATGCGCACGGCCGGCGATTGCTCATAGATCGTGCCGCCGAGGGACTCGACTGCAGCGGCTTCACCGAGCGCCAGGTTCAGCGGGTGGATGTGACCGCCGCTCATGTCGAGCATGCCGCCGACGTACTGATCGCAGGCGACCACTTCGCGAATGCGGCGCTGGTCGAGCAGTTCCAGTTGCGTGTGGCCGAAGCGCTCCCACAGGCGCTTCTGCGATTCCAGGTGACCCATCTGTTTGGCGGAGAGGGCGGCAAACACGCCGCCGTCCTTCAGGTCGCACTGGATGTTGTATTTGGCCACGCGCTCCCGAATGATCCGGCCGCCTTCGAAGGCCATCTGCCCGAGCAGTTGTGCTTGCTTGGGGCCGACTGTGCGCTCGATAACGTCGATGTCGCGGCTATAGCTGTTGACGATCTGCCCGCCATTACGCCCCGACGCACCGAAGCCGACCTTCGCTGCTTCCAGGACTGTGACGCGAAAACCGTTCTCCAGCAGAAACAGCGCCGAGGACAGCCCGGTGTACCCGGCGCCGATCACACAGACATCCGTCTCCACATCATCCTGCAGGGCCGGACGTGGCGGTGCGGCATTGGCCGACGCAGCGTAATAAGACTCTGGGTAAGGGGTGTTCGCCATCCTGCAGCCTCTGTTTAATATATTTTACGAGTGCGTCGATCCTACCCGAGTTGAAAAACCTCCGCCAGCCACCGGAAAAATCTTCTTCACCGACCCTAAATTAAATATTTTGCATATTCATAGGGTTAGGTGAAAAAAAGGTGTTGACACCCCTCCGGAATTCCGTAGAATGCCGCCTCACAGCAGGCACGTAGCTCAGTTGGTTAGAGCACCACCTTGACATGGTGGGGGTCGTTGGTTCGAGTCCAATCGCGCCTACCAAACAAAATCCGCTCTGCTGGGCGGTCTGGAAGGGCTCACCGAAAGGTGGGCCCTTTTTTGTTATCTGCGATTTTTCAAAGCCGTGCTCCAGGCGCTCGCCTCAATCCTTCCGATCTTTCGTTACCCTGACTGCTTAGCGTGTTTCGAAATAACACGACCTGTTGATATGGCGTTCTGTGCTTTTTTTGGATCCGTCGAAAAAGTGTGGATATTGAAGGGGTTACCGGGATTTTTAACCGTCCGGTGATCAAAAAAATGTTGTTGCTGATCGTGAACTTCAGTAACATCTGCCCCGCGTTCACCACCACGGTTTATGCATTTTTAAATCCCAAGCTTCCATCAGCTGCTTGGGATTTTTTTTGCCTGCGATTTGGCCAATCCCGTTCTCTGTCTCCTTGCTTCCTGCGCGAAGCTTTCCAGTCCCACTGCTGTGTGCGGGCGAAACCGGTTTTTTTCGACTACTACTGAGTGGCGTTTTTCACGGCTTTCTCAAGGAGTTCGTCGATGCTGGTTCATTGGTTTCTCGCCGCTATTCATCTCTTGGCTTTTGCACTGGGCTTCTGGGCCGTGTTGGCCCGTGGCGCGGCGTTCAGTCGTTTGGCGACTGGCGTCGGTGAAGCAAAACGGGTTTTGCTTGCCGATAATCTGTGGGGCATTGCTGCGCTGGTGCTGTTGGTGACTGGCGGCATGCGCGCTTTCGGCGGCTTTGAAAAGGGCACTGACTACTATCTGCACCAGCCGCTGTTTCATTTGAAGATGACGTTGTTCGTGCTGATTCTGCTGATAGAGCTGGCGCCGATGATCACGCTGGTCAAATGGCGGATCGCATTGGCGCGGGGCAAGGTGATCGATACCGGGCGTGCAAAGTTGTATGCACGGATCAGTCACGTCGAGGCGCTGCTGTTGGTATTGATGGTGATTGCAGCCACTGGCATGGCGCGCGGCGTGACGTTCGGCTAGCAGGGAGCAATTCCCTGTGTTCTCTCGGAAATGTCTGACAGCCAGGCTGGGCAGTCGCAGGTAGTATCGCGCTGCAGGGGGGAAGGGAGCGAATGAAGTAGAGCGATGGGATGTGTCAGGCGCCGTGCCCAGTGGGCTGGGGAGCGGATGGCAATACGGCGCGTGTATCTCTAGCCAGTCATTATGCAAAGCAAACGAACTGGCTACTGACTGCAATGCGGTTCAGGGCGTTTGTGGCTTGTCCGGGGCGGTCAGGCCGGCCTGAATGCGCTGATAGATTTCTTCACGGTGTACGGCAACGTTTTTCGGAGCATTGATGCCGATACGGACTTGCTGACCGCTTACGCCGAGGATGGTGATCGTAATGTCATCACCAATATTTATGCTTTCACCGACTTTGCGGGTGAGTATCAGCATGGTCTTCTCCTTGATTGCTTTGTAGGGCACCTGATTCAGACAGTGCAGAGGTCGGTGGTACGTATAGATTAGTGCGAAGTCTCACGGTTTGGGTGCCTCTTTCTGACGCGCAGATGCGGCATTAATTCCCAGGGCGTAACTATACAGAGGCTGCAATCATCAATCTCGTTGTTTTGTGCCCATTTTGCGGGCCTCGCGAAGTATTTATGAATGTTAAGATCGCCGCTTTGTGATTTTCGAGGAAAGCGTTGTGCGCAAACTGGTCTGGATGGTCGCGGCACTGGCATTGGCGGGATGTGGTGAAGGCAAGAGTGTAGACGTGCAGAAGCCGAAAACGGCAGTCGCGGCCGCACCTGCGGCGGCGTCCGCCCCGCAATGGGACCTCGAAGTGCGCGGCGAAACACCTCAGGCTGTCAGTGACCTGAGTGGCTGGTTGATCGAGCATGCGTTCGTGCCGACCGTGATCAAGGACAGCAGCGGCAAGACGCGGATCCTGATTGGTCCGTTCAACTCCCAGGCCGACGCGCAAGCACGCAAGGTCGAGGTGGATGCAGCATTGGTGAAGGCCAAGAAGCAGAACGTCGAATCGGTGATCGTCGAGCATCCGCTCGCACCGTAAGCCGCACTTTCCGCGGAGCGGCCTAAAGGACATCGCAGTCGACTCGTCTTATACGAGTCAATCACGATTTCTCGAAGGAGCTCCGCATGGCCTCCGCCGCTCCCTATAAGCTTTTCAATGCGGTTTTGCGCCGCAAGACGCTGGTGAGTCCGCACATGATGCGGATCACGCTCGCCGACCCTTCAATAGGTGGCATGGCCACTTGGGCGCCGGACCAGCGCGTCAAACTGTTCTTCCCTGCTGAAGATGGATCACCTGCGAGCCTTGCGCAGGAGGAGGGCTGGTACGCGCGTTTTCGTTCGATGTTGGCGAGCCAGCGGCCAGCAATGCGCACCTACACCATTCGTCATTTGCGCGCTGATCAGGGCGAGGTCGACATCGATTTTGTCCTGCATGGCGAGACTGGTCCCGCGTCGCGCTGGGCGCTGCGTGCGCAGCCGGGAGCGTCGATGCAGATTCTTGCTCCCGACAGCGGTTTTTCCGCGCAGGACGCCGGAGGGTTCGAATGGAAACCGCCGCAGCTGCTCAAACAGGTTTTGCTGGTAGCGGATGCCACGGCATTGCCGGCCGCCATGGGCATTCTTGACGAGTTGGCTGCCATGTCCGGACCGCCTCAGACTCAGGCTTACTTTGAAGTGGACAGCGCCCCAGACATGCTCCCGGTGCCGGATTGGCCAGGGCTGTCGGTGCAGTGGCTGATTCGCGATCAGGCGCCAGAAGCAGTGGCTGGCGCGCTCATGGTAGAGGCTGTGCAGCAGGCGTTCTTGCCTGCAGAGGATTCATCGGTCGGGCAAGCCGCCGAACTCGCCGAAGTCGATATCGACAAAGACATTCTCTGGGAGATCGCCAACACGGCCCCCGAAGGTTTTTATGGCTGGATTGCCGGCGAAAGTGCTGCGGTCATGCGTCTGCGCAAATACCTGATCAAGGAATGCGGTATCCCCCGCGAGTCACTCAATCTGATGGGCTACTGGCGCTACAACAAGGCTGGCAGCTAAAAACAGAAAAGGCCTCGAACATCACGTTCGAGGCCTTTTCTTTTGCGCTGAAGAATCAGCCGCAGGCTTTCAGGTTCACCGGGCCGACAAATTCATTGCCGTGTCCCATGACGCACGCCACGCTCTGATTACGCTGGCGTTCCCAGTCTTGCACCGGGTACGTCTTGTTCCAGGCTTCGTAAAGCTGCCGATCCTGTTTCGACAGGCGCAAGCCGTACTGCTTGCTCATGTAGAAATAGGTGCGCGCGATCATGCCGCGAATCGACGGGCGAGGCATGACCTTCTTGGCCTTGAAGTCGACTTGAGTCAGGCACGAGCCATACTGACCGGATTGCACCGGCAGCCAGCCGTAGCTGAAGTTGCTGCGATCACCGTTGACTTCGCCAATGCTCGGTACCAGGTTGTGCAGGTCGGCTTCGGCTCTCTGATAACTCGGGTCGTAGCGTGTGCAGTTCTTGCGCCCGCCCGACTGCCAGCATTGACGCTGGTGACCGAATTCCCACGCCGGGACAATGTGCTCCCATTCGATGCGCGAAGCGCGCTTGGCATTTTTGCGTGGCACATAACCGCAAGCCTTCAAGTCCACCTTGTTGCCAGTGTATTTGCATCCGCAGTAAAACTCGGTGGACTGCGGTGCATACAGCTTCCAGGCGGCTTTCTTGGCCTCGGTAAAGGTGCGGGGAGCGCCAGCCTGGGCGCCAAAAGCGATGAACAGCAACAGTAATGCAAAACAGCGGACACTCATTGAATCAATCTTCCTTCGGCACAACCCAAAAAATCTGCACGCCACCATCGTCGCGATAGGCGAGTGTGACGTTGTCGTTCTCGTCGATTTCCTCGAGCAGTTGCTCCCATGCATCCACAGGCTCGTCCGGCAGACGGAAGATCAACGCGGCTTTGGCTTTTTGTGCGGTAGGGGAATTGATGATTTTTTGAACGCGCATACCCATGCGTTCGTAAGCAGCAGGAGCATCAGGGGAGGTGGCCACGAGGTAATCCTTATTAAGCTGTACGTGCATACAGTATTTAACTGTAAGCATTTTCGCAACTGCTTAAAATTCAAGAAAATCCTCTGACAGCGCTTTTGCGATTTTGGTGTAAGCCGGGTCGATTATTTTGTGCGAAAAAGTCGCGCGCAGCGTAGGTGGCTGCACCACCCGCCGCGCGGGCGAGTGGTGAGCAGGTTGCCCGATCCGGAAAGGCTCAGGCGAGGGCCAATCAATATTCCCAGAACATCCGTTGCAGCTCTTTGCTGTCGTTGGTTTTGGTCAGGGCGACCATGGCCAGGATCCGGGCTTTTTGCGGGTTCAGGTCGTGAGCGACGACCCAATCGTATTTGTCGTCAGGTTGTTCGGCGTTACGCAGAACGAAACCACCGGCGTTGACGTGGGACGAGCGGATGATCTGCACGCCGTCTTTGCGCAAGGCTTGCAGGCTCGGCACTACGCGCGAAGAAACAGAACCATTGCCGGTACCGGCATGGATGATGGCTTTGGCGCCGGCCTGGGCCAGTGCTTTGTAGGCGGTGTCATCAACGTTGCCGTAGGAATAGGCGATTTCTACGTCAGGCAGGCTCTTGATGTTCTTGATGTCGAATTCCGAATCCATGGTGTGGCGCTTGGCTGGCAAGCGGAACCAATAGGATTTGCCTTCGACCACCATGCCCAGCGGCCCCCAGGGGCTTTTGAACGCCTCGGTCTTGATGTTGATCATTTTGCTCACGTCGCGACCGGACTGGATTTCATCATTCATGGTCACCAGCACGCCTTTGCCGTGCGCTTCTTTGCTGCTGGCCACGGCGACGGCGTTGTACAGGTTGAGCATGCCGTCCGCCGACATGGCGGTGCCCGGACGCATCGAGCCGACGACGATGATCGGCTTGTCGGTCTTCTCGACCAGGTTGAGGAAGTAGGCAGTTTCTTCCAGGGTGTCGGTACCGTGGGTGATGACGATGCCATCGACGTCTTTGCTGTCGGCCAGTTCGGACACGCGACGACCCAGTTGCAGCAGGTTGTCGTTGGTGATGCTTTCCGAGGCGATCTGCATGACTTGTTCGCCACGCACGTTTGCCAGTTTGCTCAACTCGGGGATGCCGGCAATCAGTTGTTCAATGCCAACCTTGGCCGCCTGGTAGGTGGCGCTGTTGGCTGCGCTGGCGCCGGCACCGGCAATGGTGCCGCCAGTGGCAAGTACCACGACGTTGGCGAGTTTGGTCTGGGTTTCGACTTCTTTTGCCTGAAGGGCGGTTGGCAGGAGCAGGAGGAGGGCCAAAGCGCCCGGTACCAAGGTGTTGAAAGCAGATTTCATTATTTTTCTCTCTAGTAGTGAGACGGTGCTGATGCAGGTTCATCTAGATGCGCCCCGAGCCGATCTGAATGCTCGGGGTCCAGGCTAAGGAGCAGGATCCGTACCAGCGCTACTTTGCTTCAGAGAAATGTTTAACATCATGATTTACATCAGGATTTTATGGATCGGCCAATGGTTGTTTCGATCACCTGTCCGGGTTTCCGAATATTGGGACCTTTCATGTTCGGCTCACCGAAAAAGGCTACAACTCTTGACGAACGAAGCGGCTTGCCGGTTTCGGCTTTTCTGCTAAAGAAACCCGTCAGCAGGCCGATGGGTGTTAAAGGAAACGATTATTTAGGGAGTTCACATGTCACTGACGATCGGTTTTTCACATCCCGGCGCAGTCACCATCGGCGGTAAAACCGCAGCGACAATCAATGCAATGAACCAGGCGGAAGCAGACGCATCCGAAGAGGCGCTGGGCGTTGAAAAAGAGCAAAGCAACCAGGTCAGAACCGGTGGACCTGCGCAAGAAGCCAGCCAGGCGAGTAGCGCTGACAGCGGCGATAGCCTGAGCATCACCGTCAAAATGTTGCTCAAGCGGATGCAGGAATTGCAGAAGCAACTGCAAGAACAGCAACAACAATTGGCGGCGGCGCAGGCGGCAAGTTATCCGACGCCCGAGGCCAAGTCACAGGCGGTCATGTCCGTTCAGGGCCAGATCGCGCAAACCAGCGGCGCGCTGATGGAAGTCGCGGCGGCACTGGTCAAGGAAATGTCCAAGGATTCAACCAGCGGCAACCTGGTCAGTACCACGGCGTAAGCAGGGAAGGGCGAATCAGCCGATTCGCCCTGCGATAAAACGATGATTTCTGATTGTTGACAAATGTCGGCGGGATTCGCATAGTTCGGTCTACGCAAACGTTTGCGCGGCTTCCCCGGTGCCCTATTGGCCGGAAGAGAGCGCTGAAGCTTACGCCAGCGCGAGCGTTGCTCACAATAATCATAAGATCGGAGTGAACCCATGAAGCTGCCATTCGCTGGACGTCTTCTTGCTGTCGCTATGCTGGCTGCTGCAGCCGCCGCACTACCTGTCTCTTCGGCCTTCGCCGAGTCCCCGGAAAAACCCAAAGTCGCATTGGTCATGAAATCCCTGGCCAACGAATTCTTCCTGACCATGGAAGATGGCGCCAAGGCTTACCAGAAAGAACACTCCGCCGATTTTGACCTGATCTCCAACGGCATCAAGGACGAGACCGATACCGCCGGCCAGACCCGCATCGTCGAGCAGATGATTCTGGCCAAGGTCAACGCGCTGGTCATCGCACCGTCCGATTCCAAGGCCATGGTGCCGGTCATCAAGAAAGCCGTCGATGCCGGCATCACCGTGATCAACATCGACAACCAGCTCGATCCGCAAATCGTCAAAAGCAAAAATATCAGTGTGCCATTCGTAGGGCCGGACAACCGCAAGGGTGCGCGTCTGGTCGGTGAGTACCTGGCCAAGCAACTGAAGGCCGGTGACGAAGTCGGCATCATCGAAGGTGTGTCCACCACCACCAACGCCCAGCAGCGCACCGCCGGCTTCAAGGATGCGATGGGCGCGGCGCAGATCAAGGTGGTTTCGTTGCAATCGGGGGACTGGGAAATCGACAAGGGCAACAAGGTTGCTGCTTCGATTCTCAGCGAATACCCGGATGTGAAAGCGCTCTTGGCGGGTAACGACAGCATGGCCGTCGGCGCTGTTTCCGCTGTGCGCGCTGCCGGCAAGGCGGGCAAGGTACAAGTGGTCGGTTACGACAATATCAACGCGATCAAGCCGATGCTCAAGGACGGTCGTGTGCTGGCGACGGCCGATCAGTTCGCTGCCAAGCAGGCTGTGTTCGGTATTGAGACCGCACTGAAAATCCTCAAGGGCGAAAAAGTCGACAGCGGCGCCAATGGCGTGATCGAAACGCCAGTCGAGCTGGTCACCCAGTAAGTCTTTCGGCGACACAACGGCGCTCGTCCGTCCGGACGAGCGCATGGAGAGTTTTTATGTCAGTTTCCGCCCCGAACGCTGTCCTCTCGGTCAGCGGTATCGGTAAGACCTATGCGCAGCCGGTGCTCACGGGCATCGACTTGACGCTGATGCGCGGTGAAGTGCTGGCGCTGACCGGTGAAAATGGTGCCGGTAAAAGCACGCTGTCGAAGATCATTGGTGGTCTGGTCACGCCGACCACAGGCCAGATGCGGTTCCAGGGCAAAGACTACCGCCCTGGCAGCCGTACCCAGGCTGAAGAGCTTGGCGTGCGCATGGTCATGCAAGAACTCAATCTGCTGCCGACCCTGTCGGTGGCGGAAAACCTGTTTCTCGACAACCTGCCGAGCAACGGCGGCTGGATCAGTCGCAAGCAATTGCGCAAGGCCGCCATCGAAGCCATGGCGCAGGTCGGCCTCGATGCGATTGATCCGGACACTCTGGTCGGCGAGTTGGGTATCGGGCATCAGCAGATGGTCGAGATCGCACGCAACCTGATCGGCGATTGTCATGTGCTGATTCTTGATGAGCCGACGGCCATGCTCACTGCCCGTGAAGTGGAAATGCTTTTTGAGCAGATCACCCGTTTACAGGCGCGTGGGGTTGCGATCATCTATATCTCCCACCGCCTGGAAGAGCTGGCCCGAGTTGCGCAACGCATTGCTGTGCTGCGTGACGGCAATCTGGTCTGCGTCGAGCCGATGGCCAACTATAACAGTGAGCAGTTGGTGACCTTGATGGTCGGCCGTGAGCTGGGCGAACACATCGACATGGGCCCGCGCAAGATTGGCGCGCCAGCCCTGACGGTCAAGGGCCTGACCCGCTCCGACAAGGTGCGCGATGTTTCCTTTGAAGTGCGTGCTGGCGAGATTTTCGGGATTTCCGGGCTGATCGGAGCCGGGCGCACTGAATTGCTAAGGCTGATTTTTGGCGCCGACCTCGCCGACAGCGGCACGATTGCGCTGGGTTCGCCGGCGCAGGAGGTCAGTGTGCGTTCGCCGGTTGATGCAGTGAAGCACGGCATCGCCCTGATCACCGAAGACCGCAAGGGTGAAGGCTTGCTGCTCAGCCAGTCGATCAGCGCCAATATTGCTTTGGGCAACATGCCGGAAATTTCCCGGGCCGGGGTCGTCAATAACAGCAACGAAATTTCTTTGGCGCAGCGTCAGATCAACGCCATGCGCATCCGCAGTTCGAGCCCGACCCAATTGGTTTCCGAGTTGTCTGGCGGTAATCAGCAGAAGGTCGTGATCGGTCGCTGGCTGGAGCGTGATTGCTCGGTGCTGTTGTTCGACGAGCCGACTCGCGGCATTGATGTGGGTGCCAAGTTCGATATCTATGCCTTGCTGGGCGAGTTGACACGTCAGGGCAAAGCGCTGGTGGTGGTATCCAGTGACCTGCGCGAGCTGATGCTGATCTGCGACCGGATCGGTGTTCTGTCGGCAGGGCGTTTGATCGATACCTTCGAGCGCGACAGCTGGACCCAGGATGATTTGCTTGCTGCCGCGTTCGCCGGCTACCAAAAACGTGATGCGCAGCTCAATGAAGCGGCGCCTAGGGAACTCCCATGAAAACTGCATCTTCTGCCGGCAAACGTGGTGGCAATTTCTACGGTCTTGGCACCTATCTGGGCCTGGCGGGTGCCTTGTTGGCGATGGTGGCGTTGTTCTCGGTCATGAGCAGCCACTTTCTGTCCTATGACACCTTCAGCACGCTGGCCAACCAGATCCCCGATCTGATGGTGCTGGCGGTGGGCATGACCTTCGTGCTGATCATCGGCGGCATCGACCTGTCGGTCGGTTCGGTACTGGCACTTGCCGCCTCGACAGTCAGCGTCGCGATTCTCGGCTGGGGCTGGAGCGTGTTGCCGTCCGCTCTGCTCGGTATGGCGGTGGCTGCACTGGCGGGTACGGTGACTGGTTCGATCACTGTAGCGTGGCGTATTCCGTCGTTCATCGTTTCGCTCGGTGTGCTGGAAATGGCCCGTGGCCTGGCGTATCAGATGACCGGTTCGCGCACCGCCTACATCGGTGATTCGTTTGCCTGGCTGTCGAACCCGATCGCCTTTGGTATCTCGCCGTCGTTCATCATTGCCTTGCTGGTGATCTTCATTGCGCAAGCGGTGCTGACCCGCACCGTGTTCGGTCGCTACCTGATCGGCATCGGCACCAACGAAGAAGCGGTGCGTCTGGCCGGGATCAATCCAAAACCGTACAAGATTCTGGTGTTCAGCCTGATGGGGCTGCTCGCCGGCATCGCCGCGCTGTTCCAGATTTCCCGTCTGGAAGCGGCGGATCCGAATGCCGGCTCCGGCCTCGAACTGCAAGTGATCGCTGCGGTGGTCATTGGTGGCACCAGCCTGATGGGGGGGCGTGGTTCGGTGATCAGCACCTTCTTCGGTGTGTTGATCATTTCGGTGCTGGCGGCCGGTCTGGCGCAGATCGGTGCGACGGAGCCAACCAAGCGCATTATCACCGGTGCGGTGATCGTCATTGCGGTGGTACTCGATACCTATCGCAGTCAACGCGCCAGTCGACGGGGCTAAGCCATGGCAACGATCAAGGATGTGGCGGCGCTCGCGGGGATTTCCTACACCACGGTTTCTCACGTGGTGAACAAGACCCGGCCGGTCAGTCAGGAGGTGCGGTTGAAGGTCGAGGCGGCCATCAAAAGCCTCGATTACGTGCCAAGTGCCGTGGCGCGTTCACTGAAAGCCAAGACCACTGCGACCATTGGCTTATTGGTGCCTAACAGCCTCAACCCGTATTTTGCCGAGTTGGCTCGGGGTATCGAGGATTACTGTGAGCGTAACGGCTATTGCGTGATCCTTTGCAACTCTGACGATAACCCGGAAAAACAGCGCAGCTATTTGCGGGTGCTGCTGGAGAAGCGCATTGACGGCCTGATCGTCGCCTCCGCCGGTGGCGACATCGGGCTCGCGCAAGGGCTGGCCGGGGTGAAAACGCCGATGGTCATCGTCGACCGCGGGCTGGATGGCGTGGACGCCGACCTGGTGCGCATCGACCATGAATATGGTGCCTATCTGGCGACGCGTCACCTGCTGGAGCTGGGCCATCGTGACATCGCCACCATCGGCGGTCCGTCGAGCACCAGCGTGGCGCAAATGCGTCAGGCCGGTTTTTGTCGAGCGCTGCAGGAGGCGGGCATCAAGGTGCGGGCCGAGCGCATGCTGGAAAGCGATTTCACCAGCACTGGCGGTTACAACGCGGCGGCGATCCTGCTTGAAAGCAATCCGCCGAGTGCGATCTTCGCCGGTAACGACATGATCGGGATCGGTGTGCTGCGCGCGGCGGCCGAGCGCAATGTCCGCGTACCGAGCGAGCTGTCGGTGATCGGCTTCGACGATATCCAGATGAGTCGCTACGTGTACCCGGCGCTGACCACCGTTGGCCAGTCGATCCTGCAGTTGGGCGAGATGGCTGCCGAAGTGCTGCTGCGAAGGATTGCTACCCCGAGTCTGGTCACCGATCAACGAATCGTGACCCCGAGTATTGTCTTGCGCGAATCGACTGCACCGCTGTCAAGCGTGTTCACCGAGTACCGCTGAAATCGAATTGACGAGTAGTGATGTATGCCAGCAAATGTAGTGGTAATAGGCAGCCTGAACATGGATCTGGTCACCCGGGCGCCACGGCTGCCAAAGGGTGGTGAAACGCTGATCGGTCATTCTTTTGCCACCGTTTCCGGCGGCAAGGGCGCCAATCAGGCAGTCGCTGCTGCGCGCTTGGGTGCGCAGGTGGCGATGGTCGGCTGTGTTGGCAACGATGACTACGGCGTGCAATTGCGCGACGCATTGCTGGCCGAGCAGATCGATTGTCAGGCGGTGAGCACGGTTGCCGACTCCAGTGGCGTGGCGCTGATTGTGGTCGATGACAACAGTCAGAACGCCATCGTGATCGTCGCTGGCGCCAACGGTGCAATGACCCCGGCGGTGATTGACCGCTTTGATGCAGTTCTGCAGGCGGCCGACGTGATTATCTGCCAGCTGGAGATCCCGGATGCAACGGTGGGGCATGCGCTCAAGCGTGCGCGTGCGCTGGGCAAGACCGTGATTTTAAACCCGGCGCCGGCCAGTCGTCCGCTGCCGGCAGACTGGTATACCGCCATCGATTACCTGATTCCCAACGAAAGCGAAGCCGCTGCATTGAGCGGGTTGCCAGTCGATTCGCTGGAGGCCGCAGAAAGCGCTGCCAGTCAGTTGATCGCAATGGGCGCGGGCAAGGTCATCGTTACCCTCGGTGCGCAAGGCTCGCTGTTCGCCAATGGCAAAGATTTCGAGCATTTCCCGGCGCCCAAGGTGCAGGCGGTCGATACCACCGCCGCGGGCGATACCTTTGTTGGTGGTTTTGCCGCAGCGCTTGCCAGTGGCAAATCCGAGGCTGAGGCGATCCGTTACGGGCAAGTCGCTGCAGCGTTATCTGTGACCCGGGCCGGCGCACAGCCTTCCATTCCCACCATGTCCGACGTACAGGCGTTCAAATCCGCATGAAAAAAACTCCTTTGCTCAACGTCGCGTTGTCGCGGCTGATCGCATCCCTGGGCCATGGTGACATGGTGGTGATCGGTGACGCCGGACTGCCGGTTCCTCCTGGTGTTGAACTGATTGATCTGGCGCTGACCCACGGCGTTCCGGATTTTGTCAGTACCCTGAAAGTCGTGCTCAGCGAGATGCAGGTGGAGAGCCATGTGCTGGCCAACGAAATCCTCGACAAGCAGCCGACCGCCCTGGTTGTGCTGGACGAGTTGCAAGAAGAGGGCGCCCTCGGTCGGCGCGATCTGCTGACTCATGAGCAATTCAAGGTCCTTAGCCGACAGGCACGGGCGATTGTTCGTACAGGCGAATGTCAGCCGTACTGCAACATCGTGCTGGTGGCCGGAGTAACGTTCTAATCGGGTTTTCGACCCTTTCATTTTCATCAGCACAAGGAATGCGCCATGCACCGTTACGCTCACAAACTCCACCAATTGCTTCGGAGTCTGCTGCTTTTGTCTTTTATGACCGCCACCAGCGCTCAGGCTGCTGAAAAGATCGACCTGATCATCGACACCGATCCGGGTGCCGACGATGTGGTTGCCCTGCTGTTCGCCCTGGCTTCGCCGGATGAACTGAACATTCGCGCACTGACCACCGTGGCCGGCAACGTGCGCCTCGACAAGACTTCGCGCAACGCGCGCCTGGCTCGCGAGTGGGCAGGGCGCGAGGACGTTCCGGTTTACGCGGGCGCGCCGAAGCCGCTGATGCGTACGCCGATCTACGCCGAGAACATCCATGGCAAGGAAGGCCTGTCGGGTGTCACCGTGCATGAGCCGAAAAAAGGCCTGGCCGAAGGCAATGCGGTCAACTACCTGATCGATACCCTGAAAAAAGCCAAACCGCACAGCATCACCATCGCCATGCTGGGCCCGCAGACCAACCTGGCGCTGGCGCTGATCCAGGAGCCGGAGATCGTTAACGGTATCAAGGAAGTGGTGATCATGGGCGGCGCGCACTTCAATGGCGGCAACATTACCCCGGTGGCCGAATTCAACTTGTTTGCCGACCCGCAAGCGGCAGAAGTGGTACTCAAGAGTGGTGTAAAACTGACCTATCTGCCGCTGGACGTGACCCACAAGATTCTCACCAGCGACGCCCGCCTGAAGCAGATTGCCGCGCTCAACAACAATGCGAGCAAGATTGTCGGCGACATCCTCAACGAGTACATCAAGGGCGACATGGAGCACTACGGCATCCCTGGCGGTCCGGTGCATGACGCTACCGTCATTGCTTACCTGCTCAAGCCGGAGCTGTTCACCGGTCGCTCGGTGAACGTGGCCATCGACAGCCGTGAGGGGATCACGTTCGGTCAGACCGTGGTCGACTGGTACGATGGTCTGAAACAGCCGAAAAACGCATTTTGGGTCGAGAATGGTGATGCCCAAGGTTTCTTCGATCTGCTGACTGAGCGTCTGAAGCGCTTGAAGTAAGGCCTGGACCCGCAGGTGCAAGTCTGCGGGTTTTTACTCCCTCTCCGTGTCCGGCGTGCTCTTGTCGTCATGCTGGTACCGTTCGAACACTTGAGCGATAAACGTTTGTGCGCCTTGTGTTCCCATCGTCTTGACCAGCAGATCGATGCTGATCAGCGCCAGCTCCTCCGAACTGCCCGGGCTATACGAACTGTGCCCCTTCGGCCAAAGAACCTTGATGTCGGCGGAGATGCTTACGGTGCTCATGAGTGCGCTCGAAAAGTCGGGAATGTCTGAGCGCGAGTTAACCACTTTGTCGGGCGTTTGGCACTGCGACTTAGGCATGGGCGCGACGCTATGCGACACTTGGTCTTTTCCGGTTGAACCAAGGAATGTGCTGTGCAGATCGATTTGAATTCCCCCGACGGCCTCACACTTGACGCTGTGCGCCAGTTGCTCGCGTCGGCCAGCGATGATGTACACACGCAACTGCGCGTGACCAAGGGTGGGATTGCCTATATTTCTTCCGGTGTGACCGGCGGGCAGGATATTGACGGCCTGCTCTTTCGCCTGGAAACCTGGGCCAAGGGTTCGGGGTATGTCGGCAATGTCGCGGCCAGTGATGAAGTCTGGGTGATGCAGATTTTCAACGCACTGAAAGACAACTGGCCGAATCCGCCGCTCGATTACATCGACGTCTATTGAGCTTCGTTAATATTCGGTGACGATTGTGTGAGGATGCGCTGCACGCTCTTCAGGCAGACTCAGCGTTTTTCCGGATCGTGGGGCAGGGTGGCAGCATTGGTTGTGAAACCAAACGCCAGATTGGCGGTCGCACGATCTCAGCTTAACCATTTGAAAGAAGGAGGCTTCATGCCTTTGAAGTTCGCGTCTCTGGGTGCACTTATGGCCGTTGTCATGTTGGCCGGTTGCAGCACGACCTCCAGCGAGTCGGCAAAGGATCCTGTGGCGACCGATGCCGGTCACAGCCGCTGTGAAGCAAAGGCAGCGGAATTTGCCATCGGTAAAAAGGCTTCGCCGGAACTGCTCGATCAGGCGCGTGCCAAGGCTGGCGCGCAAAACGCCCGTTTCCTCAAGCCAACCGACATGATCACGCTGGAATACCGCTCCGATCGCTTGAATCTGAACACCGACAACAACCTGGTGGTCACCCGCGTCAACTGCGGTTGATCGCAGAGCGCTTTTGTTGCCGGCATAAAAAACCCCGTCACATGGACGGGGTTTTTTTAGCGCGCCGGGAAATTACTCTGGGCGAACTTGTGCAGCTTGCATACCCTTTTGGCCTTTCTCAGCCACGAAAGAGACGGTCTGGCCTTCTTTCAGGCTTTTGAAACCGTCGGATTCGATAGCTTTGAAGTGTACGAACAGGTCGTCACCGCCACCTTGAGGAGTGATGAAGCCGAAGCCTTTTTCATCGTTGAACCATTTAACGGTGCCGGTTTGGCGATTAGACATGGTGTATCTCCAAGAAACATATATTTTCAGTAGTACTGTGCTGCTCAGGCCAACTGGGCACACCCGGGTATCATAGTCGAAATGTTCGCTTTGGTAGCCCCCCGGACGTGCTGTTTGCTTTCATATTGCATCGATTTCAACCTCTGAAATGTCTGCAAGCCCCGGTTTCAGTGGCTTTTGGCCGAAAGAAGAGGGTGTAAAAAAAGCTATAAAACCTGCGTAAATTATCGATTTCGGGGTCTTTTTAGCGATTTTTGGTCTGCCGGACGCCCGAAAAAACATTCATCAGCGCTTATTTCTGCACGCGGCAAACCGAGATTTCTTTCAGTGCACGTTGACCCAGTTCACCACTTGGCGGGGTGTTCTTGTCCATCAGTTGCGCGATCTCTTGCGTGGTGAATTTCTTTTCCAGAACATCGGCACCGCAAGCGCAGTGTTTATTGGCTTCGGCTGGATTGACGCTCTTGCTGGCGGCGGCGGTGCAGTCGTTCATGTACTGGGCTTTGACACCGGCAGGCCAGGCCGCGTTGGCGCTCAGCGGCAGTAGCAGGGCCAGCGGGGCCGCGTAAGCAAAAAGTCGGGTAAGGCGCATGTCGGAAACTCCTTGGGTTGATATCGGCGACGATTCTCAGCTTATTTGAGGCAAAGCGTATATCCCAAGTTCACTTTGCGTCGCAAAAATGCATAAATCTTCAGCACTGAAAATCCTTCGACTCGATGACCGCTCATCTGTGCTAGCATGCCGGGCTCATGCGTTCTCAGGCTCCGGATGGCCTTCAGCCCCGAAGCGGTCAGCGTGCGAAACCCTGATTTGAATCCCAGTCACTCTGGTTCGGTTTTCCGGTTGGCCGCAAGGCTCCTGCCGCTGTAAGGCAGGCGTTCGTCATTGAATGGCCTGGATCGGATCTTGTACTGGCTCATCCCAACCCACGTGACCTTTGGTAGGGGTCACCACTAGGAGAGGAGGCGCCATGCCAACTATTACTCTTCCCGACGGCAGTCAACGTTCATTCGATCACCCGGTTTCCGTAGCCGAGGTCGCCGCATCCATTGGTGCCGGTCTGGCCAAGGCCACCGTGGCCGGCAAGGTCAACGGCAAGCTGGTTGACGCCTGCGACATCATCGACAGCGACGCGACGCTGCAAATCATCACGCCAAAGGATGAAGAGGGGCTGGAGATCATTCGCCACTCTTGCGCGCACCTGGTTGGCCATGCGGTCAAGCAACTGTACCCGACTGCGAAAATGGTCATCGGCCCGGTTATCGACGAAGGCTTCTATTACGACATCGCCTTCGAACGTCCTTTTACGCCGGACGACATGGCCGCCATCGAACAGCGCATGCATCAGCTGATCGACAAGGATTACGACGTCATCAAGAAAGTCACTCCGCGCGCCGAAGTGATCGAAGTGTTCAAGGCTCGCGGCGAAGATTACAAGCTGCGTCTGGTCGAGGACATGCCGAACGAGCAGGCCATGGGCCTGTATTACCACGAAGAATACGTCGACATGTGCCGCGGCCCGCACGTGCCGAACACGCGTTTCCTGAAGTCCTTCAAACTGACCAAATTGTCCGGTGCCTACTGGCGCGGTGATGCCAAGAACGAGCAACTACAGCGCGTTTACGGTACTGCCTGGGCAGACAAGAAGCAGCTGGCGGCTTACATCCAGCGCATCGAAGAAGCGGAAAAGCGCGATCACCGCAAGATCGGCAAGCGCCTGGGCCTGTTCCACACCCAGGAAGAAGCGCCGGGCATGGTGTTCTGGCACCCGAACGGCTGGACCCTGTATCAAGTGCTCGAGCAGTACATGCGCAAGGTGCAGCGTGACAATGGCTACCTCGAGATCAAGACCCCGCAAGTGGTCGATCGCAGTCTGTGGGAAAAATCCGGGCACTGGGCCAACTACGCCGACAACATGTTCACCACCGAGTCGGAAAGCCGCGACTACGCCATCAAGCCGATGAACTGCCCGTGCCACGTGCAGGTGTTCAATCAGGGTCTGAAGAGCTACCGCGAGCTGCCGATGCGTCTGGCCGAATTTGGTGCGTGCCACCGTAACGAGCCGTCGGGTGCGTTGCACGGCATCATGCGGGTGCGCGCGTTCACTCAGGACGACGCGCACATTTTCTGCACCGAAGAGCAGATGCAGGCTGAATCCGCAGCGTTCATCAAGCTGACCATGGATGTTTATCGCGACTTCGGCTTCACCGACGTCGAGATGAAACTGTCCACTCGTCCGGAAAAACGCGTAGGTTCCGACGAGCTGTGGGATCGCGCCGAAGCGGCACTGGCGGCAGCCCTCGATAGCGCGGGCCTGCCGTATGATCTGCAACCGGGCGAAGGTGCGTTCTACGGTCCGAAGATCGAGTTCTCGCTGAAAGATTGCCTCGGTCGCGTCTGGCAGTGTGGTACCTTGCAGCTCGATTTCAACCTGCCTGTCCGTCTCGGCGCCGAATACGTCTCCGAAGACAACAGCCGCAAGCATCCGGTGATGTTGCACCGCGCGATCCTCGGTTCTTTCGAGCGTTTCGTCGGGATTCTGATCGAGCACTACGAAGGTGCATTCCCTGCGTGGCTCGCGCCAACGCAGGCAGTGATCATGAATATCACTGATAAACAGGCAGATTTCGTCGCTCAGGTTGAAAAAACTCTCAACGAAAGCGGATTTCGTGCCAAGTCCGACTTGAGAAATGAAAAGATCGGCTTTAAAATCCGCGAGCATACTTTGCTCAAGGTTCCCTATCTTTTGGTTATCGGAGATAAGGAAGTCGAGATGCAGACTGTCGCTGTGCGTACTCGTGAAGGTGCTGACCTGGGCTCGATGCCCGTCGCCCAGTTCGCTGAGTTTCTCGCGCAAGCGGTTTCCCGGCGTGGTCGCCCAGATTCGGAGTAATTATTATTAAGCGTGAAATGAGACAAGATAAACGAGCTGCACCGAAAGCCCCGATCAACGAGAATATCTCGGCACGCGAGGTTCGGTTAATTGGCGCTGATGGCGAGCAGATTGGCATCGTCTCGATTGATGAAGCGCTTCGTATTGCTGAAGAAGCAAAGCTTGATCTGGTAGAAATCTCTGCTGACGCAGTCCCACCGGTTTGCCGGGTGATGGACTACGGCAAATCGATCTTCGAAAAGAAGAAGCAGATTGCAGCAGCGAAGAAAAACCAGAAGCAGATTCAGGTAAAAGAAATCAAGTTTCGTCCAGGGACGGAGGAAGGGGATTACCAGGTAAAACTGCGCAACCTGGTACGTTTCCTGAGTGACGGGGACAGGGCCAAGGTATCCTTGCGATTCCGCGGCCGTGAGATGGCCCACCAGGAGCTGGGGATGGAACTCCTCAAGCGGGTTGAAGCTGACCTGCTCGAGTACGGTTCGGTCGAACAGCATCCTAAGATGGAAGGACGCCAGCTGATCATGGTCATCGCCCCGAAAAAGAAGAAGTAATCAACAGGGCACGGCAGGCCTTCTGATTATGTTTATCAACTGAATGCGGAGTATCCGAACATGCCAAAAATGAAAACCAAAAGTGGTGCTGCTAAGCGGTTTCTGAAAACTGCTAACGGTATCAAGCACAAGCACGCTTTCAAGAGCCACATCCTGACCAAAATGTCGACCAAGCGTAAGCGTCAACTGCGCGGTAGCAGCTTGCTGCATCCGTCTGACGTGGCAAAAGTCGAGCGCATGCTGCGCCTTCGTTAATTTTAGTCAAGAATAGAGGAAGTAACTCATGGCTCGTGTAAAGCGTGGCGTCATTGCCCGTAAGCGTCACAAAAAAATTCTGAAACTTGCTAAAGGCTACTACGGCGCACGCTCCCGCGTATTCCGTGTTGCCAAGCAAGCGGTAATCAAGGCAGGCCAATACGCCTACCGTGACCGTCGTCAGAAAAAACGTCAGTTCCGCGCTCTGTGGATCGCTCGTATCAACGCTGGTGCTCGTGTTAACGGTCTGTCCTACAGCCGTTTCATTGCTGGCCTGAAAAAAGCGTCCATCGAGATCGACCGTAAGGTTCTGGCTGATCTGGCAGTGAACGAAAAAGCGGCGTTTGCTGCGATTGTCGAGAAAGCTAAAGCCACCTTGGCTTAAGTACCCCCGACAGTCACCCGGCCTCACCTCTGTGGGGTCAGGTGTTAAACGTCATAAATAGGGGAAGAGCCTTCAAGCTCTTCCCCTATTTTGTATCTGGAGTCTGTACATGGAAAACCTGGATGCGCTGGTCTCTCAAGCACTAGAGGCTGTGCAAAGCGCTGAAGATATCAATGCCCTGGAGCAAATCCGGGTTCAATACCTTGGCAAAAAGGGTGAATTGACTCAGGTGATGAAGACCCTGGGGAATTTGCCGGCAGAAGAGCGTCCGCAAGTCGGCGCCCTGATCAACGTTGCCAAGGAGCGTGTTACAGGCGTTCTCAATGCGCGCATGGCCCTGTTTGAAGAAGCCGAACTGGCTGCCAAACTGTCTGCCGAATCCATTGACGTGACGTTGCCGGGCCGTGGCCAGACCTCCGGTGGTCTGCATCCGGTGACCCGGACTCTGGAACGAGTCGAGCAGTTCTTCACCCGCATCGGCTACGGTATCGCCGAAGGCCCTGAGGTCGAAGACGACTATCACAACTTCGAAGCGCTCAACATCCCAGGCCACCACCCGGCCCGGTCGATGCATGACACTTTCTATTTCAATGCGAACATGTTGCTGCGCACCCATACCTCGCCGGTACAGGTCCGGACCATGGAGTCCAAGCAACCGCCGATCCGCATCGTCTGCCCAGGCCGTGTGTATCGCAGCGACTCCGATATCACCCACTCGCCGATGTTCCACCAGGTCGAAGGCCTGCTGGTCGATCACGATATCAATTTTGCCGATCTCAAAGGCACCATCGAAGAATTCCTGCGGGTGTTCTTCGAGAAAGAGCTGGCCGTACGTTTCCGTCCTTCTTACTTCCCGTTCACCGAGCCATCCGCTGAAGTCGATATGGAATGCGTGATGTGCAGCGGTAAAGGCTGCCGCGTCTGCAAGCAGACCGGCTGGCTGGAAGTCATGGGCTGCGGCATGGTCCACCCGAACGTGCTGCGCATGTCTGGCATCGATCCGGAAGAGTTCTCCGGTTTTGCTTTCGGTATGGGCGTCGAGCGTCTGGCCATGCTCCGTTACGGCGTGAACGACTTGCGTCTGTTCTTCGACAACGACTTGCGGTTCCTCGCGCAATTTCGCTAGTCGTAACGAATTCTTAGGAGAGCAGGATGAAATTCAGTGAACAATGGCTGCGTGGCTGGGTTAGCCCGCAGGTAAGTCGCGACGAGCTGGTTGCTCGTCTGTCGATGGCGGGTCTGGAGGTCGATAGTGTGGCCCCGGCCGCCGGTGTATTCAGCGGCGTGGTCGTCGGCGAGGTGCTGAGCACCGAGCAACACCCTGACGCCGACAAGCTGCGTGTGTGCCAGGTCAGCAATGGCGCGGAGACCTTCCAGGTCGTGTGCGGTGCGCCAAACGTGCGTCCGGGCCTGAAGATTCCGTTCGCCATGATCGGCGCCGAACTGCCGGGCGACTTCAAGATCAAGAAGGCCAAGCTGCGCGGCGTCGAGTCCAACGGCATGTTGTGCTCGCAAGCCGAGCTGCAGATTGGTGAAGGCAACGACGGTCTGATGGAACTGCCGGCCGATGCGCCGGTGGGCGAAGATTTCCGTGTGTATCTGGATCTGGAAGACGCCAGCATCGAGGTCGACCTGACCCCGAACCGTGGCGACTGCCTGTCGTTGGCCGGCCTGGCCCGTGAAGTGGGTGCGCTGTACGCCGCTCCGGTTACCCGTCCGGTGGTCATGGCGATTCCGGCTGTGCACGACGAAGTGCGTCCGGTAGACGTGCTGGCGCCTGCCGCTTGCCCGCGTTACCTGGGGCGTGTCATCCGTAACGTTGACCTGTCCAGGCCGACCCCGCTGTGGATGGTTGAACGACTGCGCCGCGCCGAAGTGCGCAGTATCGACGCTGCCGTCGACATCACCAACTACGTGATGCTCGAGCTGGGTCAGCCGCTGCACGCGTTCGATCTCGCCGAAATCAATGGCGGCATCCGCGTGCGTATGGCTGAAGAGGGCGAGAAGCTGGTGCTGCTCGACGGTCAGGAAGTCAGTCTGCGTAGCGATACGCTGGTGATTGCCGACCATACTCGCGCTCTGGCGATTGCCGGCGTGATGGGGGGCGAACACAGCGGAGTGTCCGCGACCACGCGCGACGTGTTCCTGGAAAGTGCGTTCTTTGACCAGATCGCTGTGGCGGGCAAGGCCCGTTCCTACGGCCTGCACACCGATGCTTCGCACCGATACGAGCGTGGCGTGGACTGGCAACTGGCCCGTGAAGCCATGGAGCGCGCCACTGGCCTGCTGCTGGAAATCACCGGTGGTGAAGCCGGCCCGATCATCGAAACCGTGAGCGAGCAGCACCTGCCGTCGATCGCGCCGATCACCCTGCGTGCACAGCGCATCACCCAGATGCTGGGGATGGAAATGGATTCGGCGCAGGTTGAGCGTCTGCTCAGCGCTTTGGGTCTGAAGATTTCCGCTGACGGAGCAGGTCAGTGGCGCGTAGAAGTGCCAAGCCACCGTTTCGATATCAGCCTGGAAGTCGATCTGATCGAAGAGCTGGCGCGTCTTTACGGCTACAACCGTCTGCCGGTTCGTTACCCGCAAGCGCGTCTGGCGCCACAAGCCAAAGCTGAAGCACGCAGCGAGCTGCCTGAGTTGCGTCGTCTGCTGGTTGCCCGTGGTTATCAGGAAGCGATCACTTACAGCTTCATCGATCCCAAGCAGTTCGAACTGTTCAATCCGGGCGTTGAGCCGCTGCTGCTGGCCAACCCGATTTCCAATGACATGGCTGCCATGCGCTCGTCGCTGTGGCCGGGCCTGGTCAAGGCGTTGCAGCACAACCTGAACCGTCAGCAGGATCGCGTGCGTCTGTTCGAAAGCGGTCTGCGCTTCGTCGGTCAGCTGGAAGGTCTGAAGCAAGAGCCGATGCTCTCGGGTGTTGTTTGCGGCAGCCGTCTGCCGGAAGGTTGGGCACAGGGTCGCGACAGCATCGATTTCTTCGATGTGAAAGCGGACGTTGAAGCGGTTCTGGGTTACGCCGGTGCGTTGGAGGCCTTCACTTTCACTCCGGGCAAACATCCGGCGCTGCACCCGGGTCAAACCGCGCGCATTGAACGTGATGGGCGTGAAGTCGGCTTCATCGGTGCGATTCACCCTGAACTGTCCAAAGCCCTGGGTCTGGATCGTCCGGTATTCGTCTTCGAGCTGGTTTTGGCTGAAGTCGCTTCCGGAAAAATGCCGCAATTCCACGAGTTGTCGCGTTTTCCTGAAGTGCGTCGTGACCTTGCACTGATCGCGCACAAAGACGTCGCGGCCTCGGCTGTACTCGACGTAATCCGTGAAAATGCAGGCGAATGGCTCACGGATCTCAGGCTGTTTGACGTGTATCAGGGTAAAGGCATTGATCCTGATAGAAAAAGCCTTGCAGTTGGCTTGACCTGGCAGCATCCATCGCGCACTCTTAATGACGATGAGGTGAATTCGACGACGCAAAATATCCTCACCTCGCTCGAACAAAAGTTGAACGCCACGTTAAGGAAGTGACGTATGGGGGCTTTGACGAAAGCTGAGATGGCGGAACGTCTGTATGAAGAGCTGGGCCTGAACAAGCGGGAAGCCAAGGAATTGGTCGAACTGTTTTTCGAGGAAATCAGGCACGCTCTTGAAGACAACGAGCAGGTCAAATTGTCCGGTTTCGGCAATTTCGACCTTCGGGACAAACGCCAGCGGCCTGGCCGCAACCCGAAAACGGGGGAAGAAATCCCGATCACGGCTCGCCGTGTGGTCACCTTTCGTCCAGGGCAGAAGTTGAAGGCCCGAGTTGAGGCTTATGCTGGAACCAAGTCATAACGACGAGCTACCCGTCATCCCGGGCAAACGCTACTTCACCATTGGTGAAGTCAGCGAGCTGTGTGCGGTAAAACCACACGTGCTGCGCTACTGGGAGCAGGAGTTTCCTCAGCTCAACCCCGTCAAACGCCGCGGAAACCGCCGGTATTATCAGCGCCAGGACGTGCTGATGATCCGGCAGATCCGCGCGCTCCTTTACGATCAGGGTTTCACCATCGGCGGCGCGCGCCTGCGTTTGTCCGGCGATGAAGCCAAAGACGACACCACCCAATACAAGCAAATGATCCGCCAGATGATCGCTGAGCTTGAAGATGTACTGGTGGTGCTCAAGAAATAAAAAGCTGCGTTTGAATACTTCCAGTTTTCAAAAGCTTGCGCTATATTCTTGAGCGCTCTTCGAGATGAAGGGCAGGTTCCAAACCAGTCGGGGCGTAGCGCAGTCCGGTAGCGCACTAGCATGGGGTGCTAGGGGTCGAGTGTTCGAATCACTCCGTCCCGACCATATATTTCAATGACTTAGGCCAATGTTAATGACATTGGCCTTTTTCATGCGCGTGAGTTTTGCGGGACGACTATGCTGTGCCCAGCCAAAAAGCCACGCCTCAATGCAGAACCCTACGGCTCTCACCAATCCTGATCCGGTCCAGCGCCCGGTTCAATGCATCCAGTGCATCCAGAAGTGCCTTTGCTTCTGACTCTCGGCCATCGCCCCATAAACGTTCCGCCATTTTGTTCAGGGCCTGGATCGAGCGTTCGATGTCAGCGACGGTCGCGGGTGCCTGGGTTTGCGCTTCTTTGCTGGGCATACTTTCATTCATCTGCAGGGGATTGGCGATGCCCAGCATGATCGGCGTTCGCTGTCGGTCAATCCAGTGGTTACTGCTTTGTCTTGCTCTGAATATCTTCCGAGTCGCTGGAGGTTGCCGCGTCTTTCTCGGTTTCTTTCGATTCTGCGCCCGAGTTCGAGCCTGAGGCTTCTTCACCTTTCTTGTTGGCTTTTTCTTCGTTTGATTCAGATGTGTTGCTGGATTGATTGACGCCTGGGATGGCCGTGGGCGGTGCGGCTGATCCTGCTTTCTCGGTTGCCAGTGTCAAGGCAGAGCCAGCCAGCATCAGGCTTGCAAGCATCAGGGTTGCAATCTTGTTGTCCATTTTTCCGGCCTTGTTGGGTGGTGTACCGCATTGGAGGCACCAGGCTCGCCAAGGTGCTGCTCATTGGACGAACGGCTGGCTTTGCGCGCCATGCGGCAATTTGCTGGCCCCCAGGTCTGAGCTTCCTCGGCAAAATCGCCTTTTTTCAAAAGGTTAGGTTGGCTATATGCGGACGATTGTCATAACCGTTGCAACGCTTTCCCTGGCTGCCTTTGCTTCGGCCATTGAAGCGAGGGAGTTGAGCAAGAGTCATCGGTTTGCCTGTACCTGGGGCTCGGACATCGCCGCCGGGGCGCAGCAGTCGAAGCTGTCGGGGATCTCGTTGTATGGCGCACGCAAGCAGTTGCAGGTGCGCAAGTTCCAGCAACCGTGGATGCGCATGACGGCGATGGGCATTACCGAGCAGACCTACAACAGCACCTCGAAGCTCAAGCCGGCGGCAGTCAAGCAGACTTATTACGAACAATGTGTGCGGCATGAACTGGCCCAGCGATAAACCCAAAAGCCCAACCTGAAACGGTTGGGCTTTTTCATGCCTGACGAAACGTCAGCGTCACTTGTCGCTCTCGCAATTGACCATCCAGGAGACCCCAAAGCGATCGACCAGCATGCCGAACCGGGCGGCCCAGAACGTCGCCTCCAGCGGCATGTCGACGCGACCGTCCTTGGCCAGCGCATTAAACACTCGCTCGGCTTCGGCAATGCTGTCGACGTTGAGGGAAATCGAGCAACCGCTCATGCCTCCGGTTGGCCGGTCGGGCGTGGTGTCGGAGGCCATGATCATCTGGTCACCGACTTTCAGGCAGGTGTGGATGACCAGGTTGTGGTGCTCTTTCGGTACGTGTTCGGCGGCGGGTGTTTCGCCGAAAGTCATCATCGCTTCGAGTTTGCCCTGCAAGGCTTGTTCGTAAAAAGTGAAGGCTTCGCGGCAGTTGCCGTTGAAGATCAGATAGGGATTGATTCGCATGGTTGCGCTCCTGGCAGTAGGCGCGGAGAGAGGCGATTTTCGCCAGGTTCCGCGAAAGGCGGTTAAAAACATAGCAGAGCATTGGACGTCGCAACGGCCGGAGTTTTTCCAGATGTTTTTCTTCTGAAAACACCGGGTTTCAGCACGGATAAACCCTGCGGAGTACCATGACACCCTGTACGACCTGTCGAGCTTGATCTGCCATGCCTTTGATTTCCCGCTTCAATGCCCTGTTTGATCAGGCCCGGCGCGCCTTGCTATTGGTTTGGGCGACATCACGCGGATTGTTTCTGGGGCTGGTGCTGGCGACCCTGATTGCCGGCGTGCTGCCGGCGCTGGCCGCGTGGCTGGGGCAGCGTATTGTCGATGCGGTGGTGACGGCGATGCAGTTGCACGCGCAGCAGGGCGATGCCCCGCTGTGGCCGGTGTTGCGTTATGTCCTGCTGGAGGCGGGGGTATTGGCGCTGTTGTCCGGCACACAGCGGGCATTGTCGGTCCAGCAGTCGCTGCTGCGGGTGCAGTTGGGGCAGAAGGTCAACACGCTGATTCTGGAAAAGGCCCAGACCCTGTCGCTGGTGCAGTTCGAGAACTCCGAGTTCTACGACAAGCTGGTGCGCGTACGCCGCGAAGCCTCGACTCGACCGCTGGCGTTGGTGATGAAGTCGCTGGGGCTGATCCAGAACCTGATCATGCTGATCAGCTTTGGTGTGCTGCTGGTGCACTTTTCGCCGTGGGCACTGCTGTTGCTGGTGATCGGCGCGTTGCCGGTGTTCTTTGCCGAGGCACATTTTTCCGGCGATGCTTTCCGCTTGTTTACCCGCCGGGCCCCGGAAAGTCGGCAGCAAAATTACATCGAAACCTTGCTGTCCCACGAGGCTTATATCAAAGAGGTCAAGTTGTTCGGCTTTGCACCGTTGCTGCTGCAGCGTTATCGGGACACCTTCGCCAAGCTCTATGCCGAGGATCGGCGCCTGACCTTGCGTCGCGATGGCTGGGGTTTTGGTCTCGGCTTGCTCGGCACCGGGGCGTTCTACCTGGCCTATGCGTGGGTGGTGATCGATGCCGTGCACGGCAATATCAGTCTCGGCCAAATGACCATGTACCTGGTGTTATTCAAGCAGGGGCAAAGCGCGGTCAGTAGCAGTCTGAGCGCAATCAGCGGCTTGTATGAAGACGGTTTGTACCTGTCGAACCTTTACGAATACCTGGCTGAACCGGTGCTGGCCGATTCCGGTCATCTCACCGTCGGCGCGCACCCGGGCGATGGCCTGCGCTTTGAAAACGTCGGTTTTCGTTATCCAGGCGCCATTCGCGCGGCACTGGAAGGCATTGACCTGCACCTGGTGCCGGGCAGGAGCGTGGCGCTGGTGGGGGAGAACGGTTCAGGCAAGACCACCCTGATCAAACTGCTGACCCGCCTTTATCGGCCGGATCAAGGGCGCATCCTGCTTGATGGCAGTGACTTGCAGGATTGGGAAGAAACCACTTTGCGCCGGCGCATCGGCGTGATTTTCCAGGACTACATCCGCTACCAGTTCACCGTGGGTGAAAACATTGGCGTTGGCGATACCCTGGCGTTCAATGAAGAATCACGCTGGAAGGCTGCGGCTACCGAAGGCATGGCCGCGCCGTTCATTGAAGGGCTTGACCGCGGCTACGCCACACAGTTGGGTCGCTGGTTTGCTGGCGGTCAGGAGTTGTCGGGTGGGCAATGGCAGAAGATTGCCTTGTCCCGGGCCTACATGCGCCGCGATGCCGATATCCTGATTCTCGACGAGCCGACCTCGGCCCTGGATCCGGCAGCGGAAGCGGCAGTGTTCGAGCATTTCAGCCAGCACAGCGAAGGTCGCATGACCCTGCTGATTTCCCATCGCTTTTCCAGTGTGCGCAACGCCGATCAGATCATTGTGCTGGAGGCCGGACGGATACTGGAGCAGGGCGGTCACGACAGCCTGATTGCCGCCAATGGACGCTACGCCAAATTGTTCGATCTGCAGGCTCGCGGCTATCGCTAGGAATCCTGTGCGTTGCGGGCCATTGCCGGGCCGGCCACGCGCGGCGCGGGTTTTGATTGCATCAGCGCATCGATCGCCTTGCGATAATTCTGTCCGCCCAGTGCCATGCTGTTGTTGTGGGTCGCGCCTGGCACCAGCAGCAGTCGTTTCGGTTGTCGGGCGGCGTTGAACAGTTGCTCGCTGAAGCGTGGCGGCACGAACGCGTCGGCCATGCCGTGCACTACCAACAGCGGCATGTGAATCTCGGCGATCTTGTCGATGGAGTCGAATTTCTGCGACAGCAGCCAGCGCACCGGTAGCGAGGTGTTGGCCACGGCGGCGGCCACATCGGCGAGGGAGGTGAAGGTCGACTCAATCACCAGACCCTTGACCGGTAGCGGTGCATGGTCCCGCGCGGCGTCCTGGCCGAGCTCTGCCGCCAGATCAATGGCCACGGCACCGCCTAGCGAGTGACCGTAGATCAGGCGCTTGCTCGGGTCGGGCTGCAGCAGTTTGAAGCGCTCCCACGCCACACGGGCGTCTTCGTACACGCTGCTTTCCGAAGGCAGATCGCCCTTGCTCTGACCGAAACCGCGGTAGTCGATGGCCAGTACCGAGTAGCCGGCCGCGCGCAATTGTTCGATGCGGAACAGCTGCCCGGTGAGGTTCCAGCGCACGCCATGCAGATAAAGAATGGCCGGTGCATTGGCTTTTTCCGCCGGCCACCACCAGGCATGAATATTCTCCCCGGCCTTGAAGCTCTTGGGCTGCAGGTCGAGTTCCTGCACGCTGCCCGGCAAGCCGCGATACCAGCCGGCCGTGCCCGGTTCGATGCGAAACAGCAGCTTGCGCTCGGTGTGTTCGAGCACCGCACAACTCGTCGGTACGCCAATGATCAGCGCAGCCATGCAGGCGAACGCCAGACGGCGACGACGCAAACGCGTCATGAAGGACAGGAACATTAAACGATTCACCACGGCGCAGACAAAGAAGGCTTTTTACCAGATGCCTTGATCTGCGCGTGAGTTTTTCGACCACCGTCTCCTCGCAACGATTACAAGATGCTGCAGCTCAGTTCACCCGCAGGACGATTTTGCCGATATGGTCGCCACCTTCCATGCGTGTATGCGCCTGGGCCGCCTCGTGCAGCGAGTAGACCTTGTCGATGATCGGCAGGCAGCGCCCGGCGGCCAGCGCTGGCCAAACATGTTCGCGCAGTTGCCCGGCAATCTCGGCCTTTTCCTCTGTGGTTCGCGCACGCAGCAGTGAACCGGTGATCACTGCCCGTTTGGCCATGATTGCCAGCAGGTCGATGTCGTTGGCCTTGCCGCCGCCGAGAAAGCCGAGCATCACCAGTCGGCCATCCATCGCCAGTGCGCTGACATTACCGTTGAGGTACGAGGCGCCCATGATGTCCAGGACCGCATTCACGCCGTGCCCCGCGGTCTTTTCGGCGATGACCGTGGCGAAATCCTGCTCGCGATAATTGATCGGTTGCCCACCCAGTTTACTGATTGCCGCGCATTTATCGGCACTGCCGGCGGTGGCAAAGGCTTCGATGCCGAATTCACGGCACAGCATCAGTGCGGTGGTACCGATGCCGCTGGTGCCACCGTGGATCAGCACGCGCTGACCACGTTGAGCGTTGCCGAGACCGAACAGGTTGGCCCACACGGTAAAGAACGTTTCGGGGATCGCGGCGGCCTGCACCCAGTCCAGACCTTCGGGGATCGGCAAGGTTTGCCCGGCCGGCACCGTGCAGTATTCAGCGTAACCGCCGCCGTTGGTCAGCGCGCAAACTTTGTCCCCCACGGCAAACTGACTGACCCCCGCACCCAGCGCCACCACTTCGCCGGCCACTTCCAGACCGGGAATCGGATTCATGCCCGGCTTCATCGGGTACTTGCCTGCCCGTTGCAGGGCGTCGGGGCGGTTGATCCCGGCGGCATGCACGCGAATCAGCACTTCGCCGGCTGCGGCGACGGGCAGGGGCACACGCTTGGCTTGCAAGACTTCGGGGCCACCAGGTTGAGTGATTTCGATACGGGTCATTTCGCTGGGAAAGGTCATGTCGATTCCTGTTGCTTGAGGTTCTGAAGATGGGAGCACAGCCCGCAGGCAATGATTCCCTTCAATTTTCACAGACGCGTGGTTCAGTCGCTGAGTGCAGCCATTTCAGGGCATGCTCCAACAAGATCGCCACGCCAATCGCCCCTGCGGCGATCACGAAGAGCATTGCGTGATGACCGCCCGTGGCATTGAACAGTGCCGAATAGGCGAATCCGGCCAGCGCCTGAAACGTGGCAAACGATACGGTGGCGCGGCTCCAGGCGATTTGCTGGCGATGGTGATCAGGCACCAGTTCATGCACGCGAGCCAGGGCCAGCGGCACGATCCCGGGCGGGAATGAACCGATGATCACTGCCAGTACGGCCAACGCCATGAAGGACTTGGAAACCGCCAGCAGTCCCAGCGCAATCGCCTGTACCAGCAATACCAGCCGAATCCCCATCCGCGCGCCAAGCCGATCCGCGAGAAAGCCATAACTTACCGGGCCGACAATTGCGCCCAGGCCATACATCACCCAAACCAGTGCGCCAATTTGCGCCCCGGCACCGAGCCCACGAGCGACGTAATCCACCAGAAACACCATGGCCGGCACCAGTCCTGCGGCCATGAATGCGTATTGGCCGAACAGTAAATAGACGGCGGAAGGGGTTGGCTCAACCGTCGCGCCTGCGTGAGTGGCGGTCGGGTGCGGGAGATCAGCAGGCCAGCCAAACCAGCTTATTACGGTCAGCAACAACGACAATCCGCCCAGTCCCAACCAAGTGGCGTGCAGGCCCATATTCAACAAGGGCGGGACGATGGTCCCGGAGGCGGCAATCCCCAGGCCGATACCGAGAAAAATCGCACCGCTGGCCAGTCCTTTGCGGGATGTCGGCACATGGGGCAGTACAGTCGCCGCCACCAGCACCATAATTGCACCGCCGGTAATCCCCGACAGCAACCGCCAGCCAAAGAACCAGCTCACCGACAACGGAAATGCACAGGCAAAAAACGCTGCGGTGACCAGCAGCATCATCAGTCGCAGGGCGTTTTTATTGCCCAGTTGCCGCGCTAGCGGGCGGCCGAGCAGGGCGCCGATCAGATAGCCGACCAGATTGGCTGCACCGAGGTACACCACGTCGTTGGCAGAAAACCACTGCGCCTGAATCAGCGAGGGAATAAGCGGTGTATAGGCAAAACGCGCCAGACCAATGCCGACCAGGCTGGCGCAGAGTCCCGAGAAAATCGGTAACGCTGAGGTCGATGTACGCATGACAGCCATCCTGAGGAAGTTCTAAGGCACTCAGAATATCGGCTATCTTTGCTGCGGTAATGCAGCGAATTGGCTTTATAGTGATGCAAATTTGCATCGGGCGGGACAGCATGAACTGGGATGATGCGCGGGTATTTCTCGCGGTATGCAGAGAGTCGACCTTACGCGGCGCAGCGCGGGTTCTGGGGGTGGATCAGGCGACTGTCGGGCGACGGATCACGGCGCTGGAAAAATCCCTGAGCGCGACCTTGTTCCTGCGCACGTCCGACGGCTACGCACTGACCGCAGTCGGCGAAGCCGCGCTCAAAAGCGTGGAAAAAATGGAGCAGTCGGCGCTGGCGCTTGAGCGGCAGATTCAGGGCCTGGATGCCCGTCTGACCGGCACCGTACGCGTCAGCACCACCGACTCGCTGGCCATCGACTTTCTGATTCCGGCCATTAGTCGCCTGCACGCGCAGCACCCGGACGTGCGTGTGCAACTGGACGCCTCCACGCAGATCCTCAGCCTGGCCAAGCGCGAGGCCGACATCGCCGTGCGCAATACCCGGCCTGACAATCCCGATCTGATCGCGCGGCGGATTGCGCGCTGGCCCGTGGGGTTGTTCGCTTCACAGGCGTATATCGACGCTCATGGCATCCCGCCGCAGGGTACGGCGTTCGAAGGCCATGACCTCGTGGTCTACCAACCGTATTTGCAGACGCACAAGGACATGACACTGGTGTGCGAACCGCTGCAGCGCGGGCGTATCGTCGCCAGCCTGAGCTCCAGTCTGCTGGTACGGCGCTCGATTGCGGCTGGCCTGGGCTTAGGAGAAATTCCGGTGTACATGGGCGAGCGCGATGGCCTGATCAGGCTTTGGCCGGAGCGCAATCGCCCGCAACCGTATGAGGTCTGGCTGGTGACCCACGCGGACTTGCGCCACACCGCACGGGTCAGGGCGGTGATTGAGCAGATTGTCGAGGCGTTTGCACTGGAGAATGAGTGACGGCTCAAAGCGCTTTGGAGAAGCTACATCGTCTGACGAAACGCCCTACACCCACAGCAGAATCTGCCGGCTTGTGGGCTTGGAGCGCCAGCCCTACTGTTGATGCAACTTGCAGCGCCAGGAAATCGGTGTGAGTGATGCGCCAGAACAGGTATCGGTAACCCAGGGAAGGGATCGGATTGAAAGCCAGGGAATTCGAGCAATATCAAAGCACTGACACATTGAGCAGAGGTCGTAACACATCAGCCATGAACGCAATCAGCCGTGAAGAATTCAACGCGAGGATCGAGACCATCGAGGCAAGAATGGATGCTCGCGTAGAGCGAGTGCACGCAGATATCCGAGAGTTCCTTGGCTCTCAGACAGAGCGAGACAAGGCTATTGAGCGCATCCAGTTCGAGCGGGATAAACGTTACGAGTCAATGATTCAAGGCATTGCCATTGAATCCAGAGAGGCGCTCAAAAAGGCGGGCACCGTGAATGCCAATGTCTGGATGGCAACGGCAGTGTATTTGTTTGGCGTGGTCAGCATTGTCGTGGGTGGGTATTTCGCCAGCCAGGCCAACCTTTATGTAGCGGTACAAACAACGTTGGCGGCGGTTCAGGCGGGCAAGGATGTCGGTGCAGCGAAGCCTGCCGAGCTGCCATCATCGGTGTTGCCAAAATAAACAACGGCCTTCAATCGAAGGCCGTTTTTGTTGCCATTGAAAACCCCTGCCTCATGGCATTTGCGGCAGCTCTTGCGGACGCAAGTCAAACACCAGTACTTCGGCATTCACGCCATTGCTCAGGGTCAGCGCCTGTTCCTCGCGAACCCGCACGCCGTCACCTTCCTGCAGCGACTGGCCGTTGAGTTCAACGCTGCCACGCGCCACATGCACGTAGGCGTAACGGTTGGCGGGCAGTTCCAGCGTCGCGCTTTCCTTGCCATCGAACAACCCGGCGTAAACCCGCGCATCCTGGCGCACTGTCAGCGAACCATCGCTACCGTCCGGCGAGATAATCAGTTGCAGGCGACCGCGTTTTTTCTGCGTGCTGAAGTGCTCCTGCTGGTAGCGCGGCTTGGCACCCGCCACTTCCGGCACGATCCAGATCTGCAGAAAGTGCACTGGACGGGTGGCCGAATGGTTGAATTCGCTGTGGGCCACACCACTGCCAGCGCTCATCAGTTGCACGTCACCGGGGCGGATCACCGAGCCGGTACCCAAGGTGTCCTTATGCTCCAGCGCACCTTCAAGCACGTAGGAAAAGATCTCCATGTCGCGGTGCGGGTGCTGGCCGAAACCCTTGCCGGCCGCCACGCGGTCATCGTTGATCACCAGCAGGTCGGAAAAACCCTGTTCGCGTGGGTCGCGGTAGCTGGCGAAGGAAAAGGTGTGGAACGACTTCAACCAGCCATGATTGGCGAGGCCGCGGTCGGAAGCTTTGCGAAGGGTCAGCATGATGAATTCTCCTTGCAGGACGTTGATTCGTCCGAGTGAGGAGAAGGTTACTGTTAATCGGCTGAGGCAATAAGTAGATCGAAATTGAAATACTGTCCTGCTCAGGTTGACAGTTTTGTGGAGTCGATCACGCATTCTTTTCGCCGGATGTCATGCACTTGGCCATAATGCGGGTCTGTTCCTTCCCTTGATTTCAGTGATGTTCACCCATGAAAACCGTGGCAATGGTGCTGTTCCCCGACTTTCTCCTGCTCGACATGGCCGGCCCCATGGAGGTGTTTTCGGTCGCCAATCGCTACTTGAAACCTGAAGATCACTACCAATTGATCACCCTGGGCACTGAGCACGGGATGCTGCGAGCTTCCAATGGTGTGCAGGTGCAGACCGACCGCCATATTGACGACCCGGCCCAGGCCTTCGACCTGCTGCTGGTACCGGGTGGACCGGGTGCCTATAACGAAAAACACCCGGCGCTGCTTGCCTGGTTGCAACGCTCGGTGGGGCAGTCCGGTTGCTACGGTTCGATCTGCACCGGGGCGTTTGTGCTCGGGCATGCCGGTCTGCTCGACGGTTATCGCGTGACCACTCACTGGAACTACACCGAACGTTTGATCAAGGCGTTTCCCAAGGCGCAGGTGGAAACCGACCAGATTTATACCGAAGACCGCAATCTGATTACTTCGGGAGGCGTGACCGCCGGCATCGATCTGGCATTGGCCGTAGTCGCCCGGGATCACGGGAAAAAGCTCGCTCAGGACGTGGCCAAGGTGCTGCTGGTGGTGATGAAACGTCAGGGCGGGCAAGCGCAGTTCAGTCCGTTGATGGCCGCAGTGGCGCCACAGGAAACCGCGATCACCCGCGTGCAGAACCATGTGCTGGAGCATCTCGACGAAGCCTTTACCGTCGAGCGCATGGCGGGGCTGGCGAACATGAGTACCCGGCATTTTGCGCGGCTGTTTGCGCGGGATGTGAACATGACGCCGATGGAGTTTTTGCAAAACGCCCGGATCGATTGCGCGCGTAATCTGCTGGAAACCACTGAGCTGCCGTTGAAGACCGTGGCCTACAAAAGTGGTTTCGGCAGTGTGCGCCATATGCGTTTTCTGTTTGCGGAAAAGCTCGGCCTGACCCCGGCGCAATACCGCGAACAGTTCAGCTAGAGCGGTTGTGTCCGTCCGGTGCATCCGGATGTCCGTGTTGCGCCCTGTACGGAGGTTGTACCGTCACCTGCGCCTGCCAAGATAAACGGTAACGCTTGGAAGGGAGAAGCGCTGAGCGCCGAGGGCATGCTGCCCGCGCGCGTTGGCGCTGGAAAACGGCATGAACAGCCACAAAGATTTACCCGCTGCATCGGTGTTGTATTTCGGGCCATACGCCTTTCATCTGCGCCAACGGCTGATCCTCGACGGGGATCGACCATTGCGCATGGGCGGCCGCGCCCTCGATATTTTGCAGGTGCTGGTCGAACACGCCGGTCGCGTCGTAAGCAAGGAGCAGTTGATCGCCCGCGTGTGGCCGGACAGTGTGGTCGAAGAGATCAACCTGCGGGTGCACATCGCCGCGTTGCGCCGGGCGCTGGGCGATGGCGAGAAGGGCCAGCGCTACATCGTCAACGTGCCGCAATGTGGTTACAGCTTTATCGCGCCGGTGCACGGCGACAGCGTCGCGCAGGTCGTGTTCGACACCATGCAGACGCCGCAACAGAATCTGCCCGCCCGCTTGACTCCGGTCATCGGCCGCGATGCGCTGGTGGGCCGTCTGGTCCGGCAAATGCCCCTGTGCCGCTTGATGACACTGACCGGCCCGGCCGGCATCGGCAAATCCACGGTGGCGCTGCGGGTGGCCGAATTGCTGTTGCAGCATTACCGCGACGGCGTCTGGTACATCGACCTGTCCATGCTCGGTGATGCGCCGTCACTGCTTGAACACCTGTTGCGCACCCTCGACCTTTCGTTCGATGCGTTAGCGTCGCGTCATGCCTTGCTGCTGCTGGATAACAGCGAGCGGTGTCGTGACTCATGCCGGGCATTGGTGGAGCGACTGCAACTGGCGGCGCCGCGGCTGGCGCTGCTGGTCACCAGTCGCGAACCGTTGCAGGCCAATCTGGAAACCCTGCAACCGATTGTGCCATTGACCTTTCCCAAGGCCTCGACACCGGCCAGCGTCGATGAACTCATGGGCTATTCGGCGGTGCAATTGCTGGTCAGCCGCGCGCGTGCCCGGCAGCACGATTTCAGCTTGCGCGAGCAGGATCTGCAAACCGTGTGCAGTCTCTGTCGTCGTCTCGACGGTTTGCCATTGGCCATTGAACTGGCGGCCGCGCAGATCGATGCGCTGGCGTTGGTAGGGCTGCAAGCGCAACTGGACAACGCCCTGCACCTGCTCAGGCATGGCCGCCGCACCGCGAAGCCAAGACATCAATCCATGAGCGCAGCGTTGGACTGGAGCTATCAGGATCTGCGGCCCTGCGAACGTCGGGTCTTGCAGCGCCTGTCGGTATTCAAGATGGCCTTCACCGAAGAGGCTGCGCTGCGGGTTATCGACGGTGGGCATCTGCGATCGGTGATTGAACGCCTGGCTGCCAAGTCATGGCTGACGGTGGAGCGGGGTGCAGATGCAGTGCGTTACCGAATGCTCAATCTTCTTCGCTGTTACGTCCGTGAACAGACCGAAGCCAGCGTTGAACCGAGTGCTATCGCGTACCATCGCGCGCTGTACCGCAGGCCAAATCGATCAGCTGCGGGTGTGCAACTGTTCATGCAACGCATCGAGCAGTAAGCGCACCTTGCGCAGGTCCGGCGTGGCATAGCCTTCGGTGAAGCGTTGATGGATCGGGGTCAGCAGCTCCAGTGCTTCGCGGTGGCGTGATTGGCGCTGCCACAGTTGGGCCAATGTTGTGGCGCTGCGCAGTTCCCAGGCCAGCGCGCCCTGCGCACGGGCGGTGGCGAGGGCGTTTTGCAGGAGGTGTTCTGCCTGCTCGCCAAGGCGTCCCTGCGGACAATCCGCCTCGTCCGCCAATAACCGCTCAGCCTCGGCCCGCAACACCTCCGCCGTGCTCCAGCCTGCTGCGCCACTGTGCGCCCGCTCCAGCAGCGCTTCGTCGATATGGCGGGCATCGAGTGTGACCATCAGCTCCTTGATCAGCCCGTTATCCGCCGGCGCGTCGGGTTGGGCCAGGCGTTCATCGATCACCTGCGCATAGTGCCGTCCCCAGCGATAGAACAGCAGCACCGAGTGCTTCTGCGCCTGCTCCAGCAACAGTTGCAACAATTCGCGCGCAGTCCTGGCGTCGCCGTTGTAATGCGCAATCAGGCAGCTGGCCAATGCCAGGGTGTAGCAGATCGACGTTCCGTGGTTGATCTGCACGGCGATATCCAGCGCCTGCCGGGCGGTGCGCCACGCCTGTTCGGGAAACCCCTGCAGCCACAACACCCGGGCGAGAATGGTCAACGAAGCCACGCTCTGGTCGTACTGCACGCCAAAGCCGTGGGTGAAGCGGTTGCGACAACCACTGTGGGCCATACGCTGAATCACTTGCTCGGCGTTGATCCGCGCGCGCGGCTGGTCGCCGGCAAAGTGCAGCGCAAGGACACGCAAGCGGTGAATGCTCAATGACAGCAGCGGGTCGTCGTGGCCACCGAGGCGGTCGAATTGTTCGCTTTGCTGCAATGCCGCCTGGTAATGCCCACAGCTGAGATTGACCGCCAGGTGGCCGGAGATTGCGCGCAATTGCGCGGCGACGTCGTGGTGCTGCTGCGCCAGCGCGTTAGCTTGAGTGAACGCTTCAATGGTTTCCGGCGAACCGCCGCAGGTGTGATAACAAGCGCTGCCGAGTGCCAGTTGCAAGGCTGTCTGCAGGCGCGGACAGGGTTGTTCCGCGCTTTTGAGCAAGGACAACGCCTGACGGACATGCGCGCCATATTCCTTGAGCAATGACAGCTCCTGCCACAACGCGGCCGACGTCGCGGTCAAACGGATACCGAGAGGGCGCGAGCCGTTGCCGTGCAAACTCCAGTCGAGTGCAGCGCGCAGATCTTCCAGGCCTCGGGCATAGCGCTCGATCCATTGTGTGGTCGGAGTGTGTTCCCATTCGGTCTGCGCTTGCTCCATCAACGTCAGATAGCGTTCGGCGTGGCGTTCGCGCAGGGTTTCGCGTTCGCCGCTGAGTTCGAGTTTTTCCAGGGCGTAATGGCGGGTGGTGTCGAGCAGGCGATAAAACACTTCTTCATCACCGACTTCCACGTTCAGCAGCGATTTACCCACCAGTTGCGTGACCGATGCGAGCACCTGCGTGGGATCGATGTGTTGACCGACGATCACCGCCGCAGCCGAGGCCAGGCTGAAGCTGCCGCGAAACACCCCGAGGCGCCGCAGGCAAGTCTGCTCGCAAGGGGTGAGCAGATTGAAACTCCAGTCCAGCGTGGCGTGCAGCGTTTGATGCCGCGCATGGCGCTGGTGGTTGCCCGCCGCCAGTGGGTGCAAGTGATCCTGCCATTGCTCCAGCAGGCCGCTCAGGCCCAGGCTTTCGACCTGCGCTGCTGCCAGTTCCAGAGCCAGCGGAATACCGTCCAGACGCCGGCAGATTTCCATCGCCAGGGGTAGCTCGGCATCGCTCAGTTCAAAGCGTTCATGGGCGCCCATCGTTCGTTCGACGAACAGTTGCAGGGCGGCGAAAGTCATCGCCTGCTCGCGATCGAGACGGCTCGTCGCAGGCGGGCAATCGAGGGATTCCAGACGCTGCACGAACTCGCCCTCAGCGCGCAGGCTTTCGCGGCTGGTGGCCAGAATATGTACGTGCGGTGCGCCGCGCAGGAGGCTCTCGACGAGCAGCGCCACGGCATCGATGAGGTGCTCGCAGTTATCGATCACCAGCAGCATCTGCCGTTCGCGCAAATCGTTGATCACACTCGCCAGCGGCGCGCCGTCGTGTACCGCCAGATCAAGCAGGGTCGCCAGTTGCGAGGCGATCAGCGCCGGGTCGGTGAGCGGCGCCAGATCCAGCAGGCGGATGCCATCGCGATAGCGTCCGAGCAACTGCTCGGCGACGCGCAGGGCAACGGTGGTCTTGCCAATGCCGCCGGGGCCGATGAGGGTGATGCAGCGCTGTCGCGGCAGTTGCTGCATCAAGCTGTCCACCAATGACTGGCGGCCGATCATCCGGGTACGGCGCAGCGGCAGGTTGTGGCGCCCGGGCGCCGCCTCCAGTAGCCGTTGTCCGTTGGCGTGCACCGTCAGTGGGGCAACGAAACTGTAGCCGCGCTGGGCCACGGTCACGATATAGCGCTGACCGGCCTGACCGTCGCCCAGCGCCTTGCGCAGGGCGGCCATGTGCACCCGCAGATTGATGTCTTCGACGACGGTGTCCGGCCATACGCCGGCGAGCAGTTGCTGCTTGCTCACCACTTCTCCGGCATGCGCCAGCAGCATCAGCAGAATATCCATGGCGCGCCGCCCCAGCCGCAACGGCTGGTCACCTTCCATGACCAATCGTTGTCCGGTGTAAATCCGATAGGGGCCGAAGCCGATGGCCTGATTCGGGGAAAGACTCAACAGCGCACTCCTGCGGTGATGCGGCGATCCTGGCAGATGGACGCTGCGTGAAGACGCAGATCGTCGGCTACAAGGTATCGCAGCATATTCCTCAGGTTTGGCCATCAGTGCAACGCCGGGCTCTTGCGCAACGCTCAAAAGCTCAGATGCCGTGTCCGGGGGGCGTTGCCATCACGCATGACCTGACAGCGCCAGGCAAACGGATTGATCCCTTCGCTGCGGGTGAACATGTGGCAGAAATGTGCCTGATCACAGAAACCGCATTCCAGGCTGATCTGCGTCAGGCTCAGGCCGGTGTGGCGGATCAGCAGCTTGGCGCGGGCAATGCGCTGCTCGCGGATCCAGTCCTGCGGCGCCAGACCGGTGCTGGCCTTGAACGCCCGGGAGAAATGGCTGCGCGACAATGAGCAGGCGCGTGCCAACTCGGCCACTTCCAGGCTTTCTCCGAGGCGTTCGAGGATCAGTTGTTTGACCTGCCGCTCCCGTTGCGGGCTGAGGCCGCCGATAAGCGGCCGGGGCGTTTCGCTGGCAGGGGCGAGGGCGACGGATTGCTGTAGAGGAGCCATGGCCGGTGTCCGTGTCGTGGAGGTGAAAAACAACGCTGCGCAGAGGCCTTCATTGTTAAGAAGGGACATGCCGGCTGACGAGTTAATCGTTGTTAATTCGCAGGCCTGACACGGATGCAAACCACCGTTGATCGGGTAAAGTGCTCAGCACTTGCGAACGGTCTTAGAAGGAATTGCAGCCCATGAACCGTAACGATCTGCGCCGTGTCGACATGAACCTGCTGGTGATTTTCGAAGCGCTGATGTTCGAAAAGAACCTGACCCGCGTCGCCGAAAAACTGTTCATGGGCCAGCCGGCGGTCAGTGCCGCGCTGGGGCGTTTGCGTGACCTGTTCGATGATCCGCTGCTGTTGCGCAACGGCCGCAGCATGGAGCCGACGGCGCGAGCGCTGGCGATTCTGCAGGAGCTGCAACCGGCGATGGACGTGATTTCCGGTGCGGTCAGCCGGGCCAAGGAATTCGATCCGGCGACCAGTTGCGATGTGTTCCGTATCGGCCTCTCGGATGACGCCGAGTTCGGTCTGTTTCCTCCGCTATTGCGCCAGTTGCAGGAAGAGGCGCCGGGGATCGTGGTCGTGGTGCGCCGCGCCAACTACCTGCTGATGCCGGCGTTGCTGGCGTCCGGGGAAATCTCCGTCGGCGTGAGTTACACCACCGATCTGCCGGCCAACGCCAAGCGCAAGAAACTGCGCGACATTCCCTGCAAGGTTCTGCGTGGCGACGACCGCCCGGGGCCGCTCACGCTTGACGAGTACTGCGAGCGGCCTCACGCCATGGTGTCGTTCTCGGGGGACCTGAGCGGCAACATCGACATGGACCTGGCCAAGGTCGGCCGCAGCCGCCGGGTGGTGCTCGGTGTACCTCAGTTCAGCGGCCTGCGCGCGCTGTTGGCGGGCACCGAGATGATCGCTACCGTGCCGGATTACGCCGCGTGTGCGCTGGTGGAAGGTTGTGCGTTGCGAGCTGAAGATCCGCCGTTTCCGATTGATGCGGCGCAACTGTCGATGGCCTGGAGCGGGGTGCATGACAACGACCCGGCAGAGAAATGGCTGCGGTCGCGGATCAGTCAGTTCATGTCGGTGTCGCTGGATGTTCCAGTGGTGTGAGTGACCGTTCGTCTAAAACAGCGTTCACCCTGTTAGTTCTGACAGTGGTGAGTGCTCGCCTTTCCGTGTTTGATGGGTCAATGCCGAAACGGCCAGCCCTCGGGGGAAGTGAAAATGGACGTGCCGATTACCGCGCTTACCCGTGACGATCTGTCGCGACTGGCAATTAAAGAAAGTTCAAATGGTTTCCTGTTGCCAGCGGCCGCCCGGTACAACCTGACGGTAATAATCGACTTCCCTTGGTTGCCAGGAGACTTACTTTCCATCACGTGGGCCGGGACTCCAGGTTCCGGTTCCTATACGTCGCCGCGCATACCGATCGGCGGATTTAAACCCCCTTTCACGACCCACATTAACAATATTCTGGTGGCTTTCAATCTCGGTCGGACTGTCATCGTCAGTTACACGCTTTACCGTGGCACTGAACCTCCTGTGGTATCGCAACCTTTGCCGCTCTTCATACCGCTCATAAACCAACTTGATCTGCCCCTGCCGGTGATCAAAGAGGCAAACGACGAAGGTGGGGGCACTCACTTGGATGTGAGCGATCTGACTGAGGTTACTTTACGTATCCGGTCATGGCTGCTGAGCAGGCGCGAGCAGTTCTTCTGGCTCCTGCTCACAGGCGTGAAAGCCGACGGCAGTGTCTGGGAGGCCTGGTATTGGCAAGCACCGGGAAATATTGTTGGTAATGAATTCAGCCTCGGGTATTACGAACAAAAGATCCCTGCCGCGCCGCTGCAAGGTCTGCAAAATGGAAGCGTGTTGACAATGAGGTTTTGGGCCGGTCTGCAGAACAGTCCGGATCGGTCCGATGCCCAGGCATTTGCACATCGTAACTACATCGTCCTGACGGACCCTGTGAGCGCGCCAAGGATCGAACGGATCACTGATCCGCTCGATCAGGAGATCGGCGAAGATGGCGACACGCTTTTCACCAGCGCCACATTGCACGGTGCCGCGACAGAAGAAGTCAGCGTGTTTGACGGGCAAGCGCCTCTGGGCAGGGCGCCGGCCATAGCGGGCGTATGGAAATTTCCGGTTACTGGATTGACCCAGAGCCCACACATCTTTAAAGGTCAATACGCCGGTGGCGGGGTATCCAATACTCGGACGATCAACGTTCTGGAAAACCGCGAAGTACGGATCAAGGAATCAACCGGCAACACTCATTTGAATCCTTCTGCGTCCATTAATACGCTGACGTTTGTGCTCGATTATCCGAGCCAGCCTGCCGACCTGGTCAGCGTGCGCTGGATCGCCGCGCAAGGCACGCCAGCGGCAGGTTCGTATACATCGCTGCCGGTCGCTGTGGGTGCCACGCCCAGGGAACTAACGGCGCCTGTCTCTCTGGTGGCCTTCAGCATCGGTAAATCCGTTGAAGCTACCGCCTCCTACGTACGCGGCGGTGCACCGGCGGTGCAGTTGCAACCCTTGGCGCTATCCGTGCTGCCGATCCCGAGCAACTTGCTCATATCCCCAGTGATCGACGAGGCCAAAGACACTCTCGAACTGGACAAGAAGGACATCGTGACCGGAGCGAACCTGACTTTCGGCAACTGGATACACATAGCGAGAGGCCAACGACTGGAACTCACCCTGATGGGCTTCACGGCCAATGGCATCGAGAACAATCGAAGTATCTGGACACCCGATCGCAATTCGGTTCATCAGGCCTGGGTCTTGAATCGAGGCTACACGTTCGGACTCCCGCTCGACTATCTGCTGTCGCTCGGGGTCGGGACATTGGTGAGCATCCTGTTCACAGTGAGAACGGATCAAGTGCCAAGCTCGACGGCAGTCACGGTTTTCGAACCGCGTCGGTACACCATCGTGGACTCGCGCTGACCGGAGGAGGGAATAAGGATTTCGGCTTTGGACGGTTGGGACGCGGAGCATCCCGGCTGCATTCCCATGCAGAACGTGGGAGCGATCGATCAAGAGCAAAGAGAGCACACCCATCCAATTTCCCCCCGATCAATCGTTGCACTATTCCCTGCAATGATTGATCAAGGGTGGATCCATGAACGCTGTACAACGCAATGACCAGGCGCAGAACCTCGGCCTGCTCTTACTGCGGGTGACCGGCGGGTTGTTTCTGCTGTTCGTCCACGGCTTGCCCAAGTTGCTGGACTTCACTGCGCAGCTGCAACAGATCGAAGACCCGTTCCACCTCGGTGCCCACCTCACTTTGATTCTGGCGATCTTCGCCGAAGTCCTCTGTCCGCTGCTGATCGTCGCCGGGGTGCTGGCGCGATTGGCCTGCTTGCCTATTCTGTTTGTGCTGCTGGTGGCGCTGCTGGTCGTGCATCCGCAATGGAGTGTGGCCGAAGGACAGTTCGGCTGGTTGCTGTTGATCCTCTTCACCACTGTACTGATCGCCGGGCCTGGACGGCTGGCGCTCAATGCGCGTTTGCCCGGAGTGCTTCGTTATGCCTGATACCCCGTCCCTGAGAAAACCGGGAACCGAAGAAACCGTGACGCTGATCGTCAAGCACCGGGTCAAGGCCGGCTTCGAACGAAATGATTGCCACAGTGCCGGACTACGCCGCGTGTGCGCTGGTCGAAGGCTGCAACCTGCGCGCCGAAGATCCACCGTTCCCGATCGATGCCGCGCAGCTGTCGATGGCCTGGAGCGGGGTGCACGACAACGACCCGGCCGAGCGCTGGCTGCGCTCGCGAATCAGCCAGTTCATGGCGGCGCCGCTGGATATACCGGCGGCCTGATGCCGTTCGTCGATAACTGGCATTCACCTGTAAGTTCTGGCGATCCGGTGCGCGACCGTTCGTCGTGAATATCAGCGCACCTGTCAGATCTGACAGGTGCGCCAAGACCAGTTTAGCGGTTTGCTGTCACCTGCCCCCAAATAAATGCACAGGTGCACGGCTTATGAACCTCCCCGATTCTGATGACAACGGCGTACTTCAGATATCTGCGCCCTTCGTAGTCGACGCCACCATTCCTGTCAATGGCGCAGCAATAGGCGTCCCGTTGCGTATCTATGACGATGTGGTCGATGGTCTCGGGGCGACCGTGACAGTCGATCCACCGTTGAGCGGAACGGTTGACCCAGGCGATGTCATGCGATTGATGCTGGAGGGCGAGACGGCAATTCTCGACAGTCACATCTTCGGTGATGTCGACGCTAAAGTGTTCATGCGCATCCCCAAGGGCCGGCTGCCATTCGCCAGTGTTTTCGGGCTTTACTGCGAGGTCATACGAGGCAGTCAGAATGTCGGTACTTCGGCGACTGTAACAGGGCTGTACAACAAGATTCGTCCGGGCCACGAGGCCGCCAAGCCCACCAACGGAGTGCATTCGGAACTGAAGCTGCGCTTGCCCGAGACCATTTTGAAAGGCGTCACTGCCGACTTCGTCAGCGCTCAGGTTTGTGTCAGTTACCCGTATTGCCGGGCCTACGACGTAATCACCCTGCGGTGCAACGGCAAACGGCTGAACTACACGGTCAGCGCGACCGAAGCACCGCCTCCGCCCAATCCGGGCTCGGCGGTGCCCATCACTGTATGTTTCACCGTTACCCGGGCCTATCTGGACAGTGCGAAGTGGCCGGATCAGACCCTTGAGTTTGATTACACCGTCACCGACCAATTGGGTAACACTGTTGATCCAGATGCCATCTGGTCGGCTTCGCAGGTCGTTGAAGAGAATCTGGACGGCACCCGATTCCTGCCACTGATCTATCGGGAAGTTCCAGGCGAATCGGGAGATGTCTCGGAAACCATCGACTTGTCGAAACTCGACAGAAATCCCCTGTCGCTGATCGTGCTCACCAACGATAGCCGCATGCGACCCGGCGATATTATCAATGTGACCTACATAGCCAGAGTGCCTGGTCAACCGGATGAAGTGGTAAAGGTCAGCGGTGAAATCGAGGCAGATGCGTTCGGACAGAACCGGCCATGCGTCCTGCAAGTGCCCTATGACCGGGTAATCCCCGGCAGTGCGGTGACGTCGAATTATGAAGTGATACGCGGCGGGGTGCGGATCGGCATTGCCAGTTCCGCCCTGGCGCAAGTGGTGGGAGAAGGGCGGCCGGATCTGCCACAGCTTCGGTTTCAAAAGTCGGTCAATGGCGTCTACGGCCCGGATGATCCGGCGAATGCTGGCGGTGCGAATCTGCAGGTCGAACTGCTGGGCTTTCTGCCGGGAGACAGGGTGCAACCATTCTTCGAGCAGCCGTCCGGAGCGGGTGTACCGTCATTCGAGGCCAAGGCCCTGAACGCCAACAGCCGTGCCAATTATCCGGTGGACAAGCAGTTCATCGAAAATCACCGGGGTGAAACCTTCAGGTTTTTCTCCCTTTTGTACCGCAATGGCCAGACCTATAAGTCGCCACCCTTGTCCGTGTTGATCAGAGAAGCTGCACCCCGGGTCGCGCCGCTGGTCGTAGGTTCACGCGGTACCACCACACGTTACTGGTCGAACAACGGCAGCTCGCGCTTACTGACGGCGCTCGATCCTGCCAGCCTTAGCCCCATGGAAACGGTATGGCAGTACGACGGCGACAGTCAGCAACTTCACGGTTCGCGTTTTGACGACACGCAACCCCGACGTCTGCTTCGGGTCGGTAGCGGTGAGTTTCAGGTGCTGCTGCAACGCGCCAATATATTCGGTGGTGGCTGGGGTGATCCCGCCGCACCCGGCGAAGCCAATGCGGTATTTGCGGCCCTGCGCGATTCCGGAGGGCTGGTGGCCTGGGGGTTGAACCGCTATGGAGGCACTCTGCCGGCGGCCATCGCTGCACTTGGGGATGTAACCGAAGTCTTTGGCGGTGCCCGAGCCATGGCTGCTTTGCGTGCGAATAATACGGTCGTGGCGTGGGGCGATGCCGCTTACGGAGGCGTTCTGTCTGCCGCAGTTTCGCGTCTGACCGATGTGGTCAGCGTCACTGCGGGTGGTTATGGCGGCGCGGTGATTCGCAGCAACGGCCAGGTGGCTGCCTGGGGCGACGTCCTGTTTGGCGGATCGGTACCCGCCGCCATTGCAGCGCTGACCGACATCGTCAAGGTCAGCGCCACGGTTTCCGCATTCGTGGCACTTCGTGCCAATGGGCAGATTGTCGCTTGGGGTGACGCCCGATTTGGCGGTACGTTGCCTGTCGGGATTGCGGCGCTGCGCGACATCGTCGCGGTGACCTGCAATCACAATGCATGCGCGGCATTGCGAGCCAATGGCGCCGTCGTCGGCTGGGGCGAAGGGGTGTCGGGCGGCACCGTGCCTGCCAACATTGCCGGACTCACCAGCATTGTCGAAGTGATCAGCTCCGGATCGGCGTTTGCCGCGCGGCTCACCAGTGGACAAGTGGTCGCATGGGGAAATCCGAAAGCCGGTGGTGTGGTGCCGCCGCGGATTGCTGCGTATGCCAATGTCATTGAAATCATCGGCGGCGGCTATGGTTTTGCGGTCCGCCTGGATAACCATCAAATCGACACATGGGGCGATTCAGCCCAAGGCGGGCTGGTTCCGGCTTCGGTGGCCCGACGTACGGACGTCATGCAAATCGCCAGCACCAATGGTGCCTATGCGGTGCTCTATGCAGACGGCACGGTCGAAGCGTTTGGCAACCCGGTGTGGGGTGGCGATATCAGGTCTCTAGCCGGTCAGTTGACAGGGGTCAGATCGATCACCGGCAACGCCCAGGCGTTTGCTTTCCTGACGTTCGATCGCCGCTTGATCACCGCAGGCTTGCCGGGGGGCGGGGGTAACAGCGATGCGGTTCAGGATCCCCTGTTTCGACAGTTGTCCTATCAGCTCAATTGATGCTGCACGCACTTTTACAGCAGGAGCTGCCGCAGGCTGCGATCGTTTGATGTCGATTTAAAAACAGGATCAAAAGATCGCAGCCTGCGGCAGCTCCTACAGCACATATGTCCAATTTTCCTGCGCCCGTAACGAGCATGATTCAACCCGACAAGAATGAAAGGGTAGGGTCATGAACGCTTTCCAAAAGGAGGAACGGGTGCACGACGCCGGCCTGCTGTTCCTGCGGGTCAGTGGCGGATTGTTTCTGCTGTGGGTGCACGGCTTGCCCAAGCTGTTGAACTTCAGCGCGCAATTGCAACAGATCGAAGACCCGTTCCACCTCGGTGCCCACCTCACGTTGATCCTGGCGATCTTCGCCGAAGTCGTCTGTCCGCTGCTGATCGTCGCCGGGGTGCTGGCGCGATTGGCCTGCTTGCCTATTCTTTTTGTTCTGCTGGTGGCGCTGCTGGTCGTGCATCCGCAATGGAGTGTGGCCGAAGGGCAGTTCGGCTGGTTGCTGTTGATCCTCTTCACCACTGTGCTGATCGCCGGGCCTGGACGGCTGGCGCTCAATGCGCGTTTGCCCGGAGTGCTTCGTTATGCCTGATACCCCGTCCCTGAGAAAACCGGGAACCGAAGAAACCGTGACGCTGATCGTCAAGCACCGGGTCAAGGCCGGCTTCGAACAGCCCTACGAAGCCTGGCTGCGCAATATCGTCAGCGTGGCGGGGCGTGAAGAAGGGCACCTGGGTGTGGACGTAATGCGCAGTAAACAGGGTGGCCTCGCGCTGTTCACCTGCGTGCTGCGTTATTGCTCGACCGAGGCGATGCAGCGCTGGCTCGACTCCCCACAGCGTCAGGCGCTGATCGAAGAGGCCACGCCGATGCTCGCCGACGGCGACCAGACCGAGGTCAATGCGGCCAACGAGTTCTGGTTCACGCCACTGGTCGACGCTGCCACGCCACCACCACGCTGGAAGCAGGCCGTCGTGACGCTGTTCGTGATCCTGCCGCACACCTTGTTGGTGCCGCTGATCTGGGGGCCGCTGCTGCAACTCAATGCATTCCTGTCCAACTATGTGGTCGCCACGTTCCTGATCACCCTGACCATCGTGGTGTCGGTGGTGTACGTCTGCATGCCGGCCGCCACTCGCTTGTTCGCGCCGTGGCTGGCGGCCACTCAGCCCCATGAGCACCTGGAATCCAACGCCCATCCGCCGCGCTGAAGGGGCGGATACGGACTTCGTTTCACTTATCTCGAAGGAACTGCGATGAACGCCGATCTGATTCTGTTCAATGGCCAATTTCATACGGTAGACCGCGAAAAACCTCTCGCCAGTGCTGTGGCGATCAAGGACGGACGCTTTGTCGTCGTCGGCAACGACACCCAGGCCATGGCCCTGCGTGGTTCGGCCACGCAAGTGATCGACCTGCACGGGCGCTGCGTGATCCCCGGCCTCAACGACTCGCACTTGCACCTGATTCGTGGCGGCCTCAACTACAACCTCGAACTGCGCTGGGAAGGCGTGCCGTCGCTGGCCGATGCACTGCGCATGCTCAAGGAGCAGGCCGACCGCACGCCGACCCCGCAATGGGTGCGCGTGGTCGGTGGCTGGAACGAATTCCAGTTCGCCGAAAAACGCATGCCGACCCTCGAAGAACTCAACCAGGCCGCACCGGATACCCCAGTGTTCGTCCTGCACCTGTACGACCGCGCCTTGCTCAACCGCGCCGCCCTGCGCGTCGCCGGTTACACCCGCGATACGCCGAACCCGCCGGGTGGCGAGATCGTGCGTGATGCCAACGGCAACCCGACCGGGATGCTGGTGGCAAAACCCAACGCGATGATTCTGTACTCGACGCTGGCCAAGGGGCCGAAGCTGCCGCTGGACTATCAGGTCAACTCGACCCGCCAGTTCATGCGCGAACTCAATCGCCTCGGCCTGACCAGCGCGATCGATGCCGGCGGTGGTTTCCAGAACTATCCCGACGACTATCAGGTGATCGAGCAACTGGCCAAGGACGACCAGTTGACCGTGCGCATCGCCTACAACCTGTTCACCCAGAAACCGAAAGAAGAGCTGACCGATTTCCAGAACTGGACCGGCAGCGTCAAGTTGCACCAGGGCGATGACTTCCTGCGCCACAACGGCGCCGGGGAAATGCTGGTGTTCTCGGCAGCGGACTTCGAAGACTTCCTCGAACCGCGCCCGGACCTGCCGCAGAGCATGGAACAGGAGCTGGAGCCGGTGGTGCGCCACTTGGTCGAGCAGCGCTGGCCCTTCCGTTTGCACGCCACGTACAACGAATCGATCAGCCGCATGCTCGACGTGTTCGAGAAGGTCAATCGCGATATTCCGTTCAACGGCCTGCCGTGGTTCTTCGACCACGCCGAAACAATCACCCCGCAGAACATCGAGCGGGTGAGGGCACTGGGCGGCGGCATCGCGATTCAGGATCGCATGGCGTTCCAGGGCGAATACTTCGTCGACCGTTACGGCGCGAAAGCCGCCGAAGCTACGCCACCGATCAAACGCATGCTCGCCGAAGGCGTGCCGGTGGGCGCCGGCACCGATGCCACGCGGGTTTCCAGCTACAACCCGTGGACGTCGCTGTACTGGATGGTCAGCGGCCGCACCGTCGGCGGTCTGGCCTTGTACGAAGAAGGTTTGCCGCGCACCACCGCGCTGGAACTGTTCACCCACGGCAGCGCCTGGTTCTCGTCCGAGCAGGGCAAGAAGGGCCAGATCAAGGTCGGGCAACTGGCGGATCTGGCGGCACTGAGCGCGGACTTCTTCCACGTCGAGGAAGAAGCGATCAAGTGGATCGAGTCGGTGCTGACCGTGGTCGGCGGCAAGATCGTTTACGCCGCCGGCGATTTCGAAGACCTCGGCCCACGCTCGATCCCCGTGCTGCCGGACTGGTCGCCGGTGGTCAAGGTGCCGGGCCACTGGCGCCCGAATTCGCCTTTGCAGGCGCAAGTGCATCAGTGTGTCGGTGCCTGCGCGGTGCATGCGCACAGCCATGAAAAAGCCCGACTGTCGAACGCTCCGGTCAGTGACTTCGCCGGTTTCTGGGGCGCGTTCGGCTGTTCCTGTTTCGCGTTCTGATCACTACAAAAAAGCGCCGGCCACCCGGTCGGCGCCTCATGCAACAACCATCCACCGAGGAGTTTCCCATGAGCGTTCCCTACAAGCGTCTGAACAAAGATGATGCGGTCGTGCTGCTGGTCGACCACCAGACCGGTCTGATCTCGCTGGTACAGGATTTCTCGCCAAACGAATTCAAAAACAACGTGCTGGCACTGGGCGACATCGCCAAGTTCTTCAAGCTGCCAACCATCCTCACCACCAGTTTCGACGCCGGCCCGAACGGCCCGATCGTGCCTGAGCTGCGCGAGCAGTTCCCGGATGCACCGTTCATTCAACGTCCTGGCCAGATCAATGCCTGGGACAACGAGGACTTCGTCAAGGCAATCAAAGCCACCGGCCGCAAGCAACTGATCATCGCCGGTGTGGTGACTGACGTCTGCGTGGCGTTCCCGACCCTGTCGGCCATCGCCGAAGGTTTTGAAGTGTTCGTGGTGACCGATTCTTCCGGCACCTTCAACACCACCGTGCAACAAGCGGCGTGGGCGCGCATGTCGGCGGCCGGTGCACATCTGCTGAACTGGTTTGCCGTGGCCTGCGAGCTGCAAGGCGACTGGCGCAACGACATGGAAGGCTTGGCGCACCTGCTGTCCGAACGCCTGCCGAACTACCGCAACCTGATCAACAGCTACACCAAGTTCACTGCCAAGTGATTGCTTGAACTGAAAGTGCCCGCTTGATTGCGGGCATTTTCATGTGCAGTAAAAAGTGGCGTAATCCACCACCTCCTGTGGCGAGGGAGCTTGCTCCCGCTGGGCTGTGCAGCAGTCCCCGAAATCTGTGAGCGCTGCGCACTCAAGCGGGAGCAAGCTCCCTCGCCACAAGGTATGGCGTCCACCTGTTTGTCAGGGCTAGCGCTTTTGCAACCAGCCGAGAAACCCACCCTTGCGCACCGCCACCGGTTTGGCCATCAACGCCAGCCGGCTGTTCTGCTGTCGCACGGCCTGCAATTTGTTCAACGCCTGGCCGACTTCGCTGCGCTGTTCCATGCACTGACGGGTCAGGTTCTTGTCGAGACGGTAGATGATCGAAGAGGTCAGCGCGGTAAACGTTGCTTGCGAAGGCGTATCTGCAAGGATGCTTTGCTCACCCATGACCTCGCTCGGCCCCATGCGCCCGGCCTCGCTGAAGCCATTGCCATCCGGCACGCTGGCGCTGACTACGCCGGTGGCGATCACGAACAGGCTGTCCGGCACCTCCTCCAGATTGAGCACCACCTGCCCGGCGCTGTACTGCTGCGCGACCATCGATTCGGCGAGGCGATCACGTTCCTCATGGCTCAGCGAGCGGAAGACTTTCACTTCATCGAGCAACGCCCGGGCGCGGGTCGAGGGTTCGATCACACCGTCCGGATGCCGGGAAATACCTGCAGCTTCGAGATGCCGGTGGGCGAGGTCGAACAGTTGATTGCGCACTTCGCCTTTCTTGCCCAGCTCGGCGATGAAACCGCTGGCCACGTATTCCGACATTTCGTCGCCGGCCTCTTTCAGCACCGCTTTCGGTGCGGGCGTCAGCAACAGACTGCTGCTGCCTTGGAGCGTGCGCTCGAGGGCGTCGAGCACCCGACGCGGGCGAATGTGGTTCGGCACCTTGATGCTGATCGACACGCCGTGCAGGTTGTTCGGGCGACTGAGGTTGACGATCTTGGCCTTGGCCGCCACCGAGTTCGGCACCACGGCCAGAGTGCCGGTGCTGGACAGCAGATGCGTGGCACGCCAGTTGATGTCGAGCACCTTGCCTTCAACGCCGTCGATGACCACCAGATCATCCACCTGATACGGCTTGGTGGTGTTGAGCACGATGCCGGAAAACACGTCGGCCAAGGTGCTTTGCAGCGCGAGACCGATGACGATGGCCACCACGCCCGAAGTCGCGAGCAGGCCTTTGACCGGCAGATCCAGCACATAACCGGCCGCTGCGACGATGGCCGCCAGAAACACCAGCGCGCCAATCACGTCCTGCAACAGCCGACCGCTGTGGCCGATGCGTCGCATCAGAATCAGGCCGATCACTTCGGTCAGCACCCGCGCGGCGTACAGCCACCAGAGAATGCCCAGCGCCGTCGCCCCGAGCTGTGCCACCGGGTCATCGGCAAACAGTGGAGCCTGCAACGGGCTGACGCCGGCATTGATGGCCAGCGCGCTGAATGCCAGAAACAGCACCAGCCGCACACCGACCCGCGGCGCGCGGTGCTTGAACGGGGCGAGGTGCCAGAGCAGGGCGTCGAGCAGCAACAGCGCGGCGCTCCAGGACAGCAGGTGGGTGAGGAGGATGGACATGGCGATCTCCGGAACTGCATGAACGTCGGTGTTGAAGAGGCTTTTGTGGTGAGGGGATTCATCCCCGATGGACTGCGCAGCAGTCCCCTGCCTTTTTGGTTAGCAGTGGGGTCGCTTCGCAACCCATCGGGGATGAATCCCCTCACCACAAGGGTTCTTGCAATCAAAAAACTCGCCACACTGTTGGGTGTGGCGAGGGAGGGGGCCTCAGTTCAGATGCGTCTTCAGCTCAGCCGCGGCCTGGCGCACGGCCGCTTTCACTTCGGGAATCTGACTCAGCGGATTGAGCAAGCCAAAGTCATGAATCATCCCGTTGTACCGCACCGAGGTCACCGGCACACCGGCCGCATCCAGATGCCGTGCGTAGCCTTCGCCTTCGTCACGCAGCACGTCGAATTCGGCGGTCTGTACCAGCGCGGCGGGCAGGCCCTTGAGCTGTTCGGCGCTGGCGTTGAGCGGCGAGGCGTGGATCTGCGCGCGTTCGGCCGGGTTGGTGGTGTAGTTGTCCCAGAACCACTGCATCATGCCCTTGGTGAGGAAGTGGCCCTCGGCAAATTGCTGGTACGAGCCGTTATCGAACCCGGCGTTGGTCACCGGCCACATCAGCAACTGGAAGCGCAGGGCCGGGGTTTTCTGTTCCTTGGCCATCAACGCCACGACCGCCGCCATGTTGCCGCCGACGCTGTTGCCGGCCACCGCCAGACGCTTGCCATCGACCCCGATCTGCTTGCCGTTTTCCGCGACCCATTTTGTCGCCGCATAGGCCTGGTTGATCGCTGTCGGGTACTGCGCTTCCGGCGACGGCGTGTAATCGACGTACACCGCGACCGCTCCAGAGCCGACCACCAGATCGCGAATCAGGCGTTGGTGAGTCGGGTAATCGCCCAACACCCAACCACCACCGTGGAAGAACATGAACACCGGCAATTCGCCTTTGACCTTGGCCGGCCGCACCACTTTCAGGTTGATGGTCTGGCCATCGACCTTGATCGCCTTGTCGCTGACTTCAACCCCGGACAGGTCAACCTTCACCGACGCCTGGGCACCGGTCAGCACCGCACGGGCATCCTTCGGGCTCAGCTGTTCCAGCGGTTTGCCACCGCCGGCGGCGAGGGCTTCGAGGAAAGCCTGGGTGTTGTGTTCGACGCCCGGGCTGCCGGCGGCGAATGCGTTGCCGATGGAGAGGGCGAGGAGGGATGCGGTCAGGGTTTTTTTGATGTTCATGCTCAATTCCATTTTTTGATTGGTCGTGTTCTCTGTAGGAGCTGCCGAAGGCTGCGATCTTTTGATCTTTAAAAGATCGCAGCCTTCGGCAGCTCCTACAGGTTTGGGGTTGGTTTCAACACCGTGAACACAGATTAATGAGCTGTCGAAATGTGAAAAAGCGGCTATAAAGCGTTTAACTGTCCACCAGAGAGTGACAATGAACCCGTTCGAAGACATGCGTATTTTTTGCCAGGTCATGGACTCCGGCAGCTTCACGGCGGCGGCTGATCAATTGGGCCTGTCCAAGCAGTTCGTGAGCCGCCGCTTGATGCAGCTCGAAGAGCGCCTCGGTGTGCGCTTGTTGAACCGTTCCACCCGACGCCTCGACGTCACGCCACTGGGTCAGAGCTACTACGAGTCGGCGCTGCGCCTGCTCGGCGAAGTGGAGCAGGTCGAACAGGGCATCGCCGGGCAGACCGCCGAGCCGCGCGGGACGATTCGCCTCAGTGCGCCGCTGTCGTTTGCCGTGGCGCATCTGGGTTGTCTGTTGCCGCTGTTTTTGCAGCGCTATCGCGATGTCACCGTGGAAGTGGATTTGAGTGATCGCCCGGTGGACCTGCTCGGCGAAGGTTATGACCTGGCGTTGCGCATCGGTGTGCTGGAAGACTCGACGCTGATCGCCCGGCGCATCGCCGCCATCGAACGGGTGTACTGCGCCAGCCCGGCGTATCTGGCCGAACGTGGCACACCGCTCTACCCCGAAGACCTGCACAGCCACGACTGCCTGCCGTACGGCCATGGTCGTTCGGTGCAATGGCGCTTCAACGCGGGGCAGGGCAAGCCGCTGCTGGTCAACGTCACCGGGCGCATGCGGGTGAACAACGGCGAGTTGCTGCGCGATGCGGCGGTGCAGGGAATGGGGATTACCTATCTGCCGACGTTCATCGTCGGCGCGGCGCTGAAGGACGGGCGACTGCTGCCGGTACTCGACGACTACAGGCCCGAGCCGCTGACCCTGTCGGCGGTGTATCCGCAACATCGCCAGGCGTCGCGACCGGTGCAGGCGCTGGTCGAGTTTTTGCGCGAGCGCCTGAATCAGATGTAAGCGTTCCGAACTACAGGAGTGAGCCTGCTCGCAATAGCGGTGTTTCAGTCGATGATGATTTGGCTGAACCGCCACAATCGCTGGCAAGCCAGCTCCCACAGTGGATCGGCGGTGCGGCTTACAAAGTCGCAACAACCGTATTGATTGGGCTGTTCTAGACTCGGGGCCGCTCAATCACGAGCATCGTCCGGAGTGCGCCATGGAAGTGCCCAACAATAAAACCGCTATCGACAGCAATCGACAGGCGTGGAACGATTCCGCTCGCCATCACCGTGAATCGGCGGAATGGCAAGCGCTGTTGAACGACGTTTCGCAGGCAGATTTTTCCTGCCTCGACGATACCTTGCGCGGTCTGCTGGAACAGGTCGGTGTCGTCGGTAAAGAGTTGATTCAACTCGGTTGCAACAACGGTCGCGAAAGCCTGTCGCTGTTTGCCCTCGGCGCGCGCAGTGTGGTCGGCGTCGATCAATCGGAGGCGTTTCTCGAACAGGCTCGCGAATTGAACCAGCGCTCGCCGTACAACGCTGAATTCATCGAAAGCGATATCCATCACCTGCCGGCTGCGCTGCACAGCCGCTTCGACGTGGCGCTGATCACCATCGGCGTGCTGAACTGGATGCCCGACATCGGCGAGTTCTTTCGCCACGTGGCGTTAACCCTGAAACCGGGCGGCAAACTGGTGATCTATGAAACCCATCCGTTTCTGGAAATGGTTGATCCTGAAGGCGAAGACCCGTACCGCCTCGCCAGCTCCTACTTCCGCGCCGAGCCATTCGTGCAGGAAGAACCGATTGTCTACGTCGGCAAGGTCGAGCAGCAGGCGGCCAAGTCCTACTGGTTCGTGCACACCCTCGGCGCGATCTTCAGCGGCGCCATCGCCGCCGGCCTGAACATCGCACACTTCAGGGAATATGCGCATTCGAATCGCGAAGAGGTGTATGACCAGTATCTGAATCGCGAGGCGCAGATGCCGTTGTGCTTCACCTTGGTCACCAGCAAGGCCTGAAGCTTTCCATCGCTCCAACCGGCCATATCGCTGGCAAGCCAGACTCCCACAGTTTTTTGGTTCGCACGAAAATAGCGAGGACACCTGAACACCTGTGGGAGCTGGCTTGCCAGCGAAGGCGTCGATAAGGTTTCAAGTCTGGCTGAAAGAATGAAAGTCGACTTCGACCGTTTGACCCTTCTGAATGTTCGAGCAAGCCTGTGCCACATAGCCGATGGTTCGAAGCAACTCTTCATCGTCGTCATCGCTTAGCACTTGTTTCAGATACTCACGAATTGCCGCGACATCAACGAGTAATGACGGCAACTCTAGGCTGGTGAGTTTGTAGCTCAACTTTCTGCTCCCTTCTGTTTTTGCGCCAATTTACTTGATCAAGCCATTGGCAACAGTCAGGCATAGCCTTTAGGGCAGGAGGGCGATTCTTTTTCGGCTGTGGGCAAAGTCCTGTGTTACGCAATCCACTGTAGGAGCGAGCCTGCTCGCGCTGGCGGCCAAATGGCCGCCAGCGCTTTTACGACCGAATGACGCCTGCGCCGCCGCACTCACCACTGGCCGGCCAGGTTTGCGCAGGGGGGCCAGACGTGAGCCGCCATAGCGGCTTTCGCGGTAGAAGCGCCAGCGGCCGAACAGGCCGTAGACGTGGGTGACGCGGCCCTGTTCGTGATAGCCCGTGCGGATGTGCAGCTTCAGCGCCGGGATGTTGCGGGTTTCGCAGACGTCGACGACTTTGTCGCAGCCTTGAGCCGCCATGGCTTCCCAGAGGGCGACTTGTACGTCTATCAATCGAGTGCCGCGGCACCCCGTAAAAAATCCTTGTTCAAATCGGCATAGGACACCCGCGGCACCCCCGTCAGCCGCTGCTCCAGCACGCGGTTCAGGGATTCTCCGGGGTTGAGATAGGCATCGCCGAAATCGCTGTCGAGCTGATTGGGGTGGGCGACGATTTCCAGCACGCCGTCGCTCGGTGCGGGGGCGTTGCGCAGGTCCACTGGCGTGCATACGTAGTCCGCCGTCGCGCCGGCCAGGCTCTGCAAGCGCCAATTGAGCAAACCTTTGAACACGCGTTTTGGCAGACTGAGGTTCTGCCCCAGATTGCGCGCCAGGCGAATCGGCACGCCTTGCTGAGCGGCAAACCGCGCGACGATTTCACCAATCGGCCAGATGTTGTGCACGTGTTGGTGCGAATCGATGTGGCTTGGCCGTAGGCCATGCGCGACGCAACGCTGCCACTGCGCCTGCAACTCTTCTCGTACTGCGTCGCGATCTTCGCGACTCAGCCACAGACTATGGCGTGGCAGGCTCAGATCGAACACGCCATGCCCATCGCAAAAGGTTCGGCTGCGCAGAATCGAAGCACTCAACGGCCGGCCGTAAGTCAGATTGAAGTGCAATCCGACCCGACCTTGCAGCGACGCATGTCGGGCCATCACACAGGCCGCCTCAAACGCCGGCATGTTGGCCATGGCCGTGGCCGAGCTGATGACCCCAGCCTGAAACGCGGCGAAGATCGTCGCGTTTTCGTTCGGGCTCAAACCGAAATCGTCAGCGTTGACTATGACTTGGCGAGGCATGATCGCCCTCCGTGGTGATGACGACAGGTGTCGGTGCCGGTCTGGCCGCACGTCGCGCGCGCCATTGCTGCACCGTCGGTTTCAAGCGATGCCAGAGGCGCAACCCCAGCCCCAGCAATATCCCGCTGGGGCGCCAGGAATAGAAACTCCAGCGCCAGTGCTCCAGTTGGCCGGTCATGCGCTCGTGTAACTGGTGGCTGGAGTTTTCCAGGCTGACCCGCGAGGCATCGATCCAGCGCCATTGCTCATCCAGCCCCCAGCGAATCCATTCCTCCAGCAACACCCGGCCGCTGCCCAGATCGGCGTATTGCGGCAGGAACGCGAGGTTGTAATCGTAGAGTCGACCCTGTTCCAGCAAGCCGAGGCGATAGCTGATGCAACGCCCGTTGAGTTCCAGCGTCACCACCCGCACCAGGCCCTGGCCGGCGAGGGCGGTGAAGGCGCGTTCGATCCATTGCCGACTGCGCTCGCTGGCGAAGATTCCCACGCCTTCGTCACCTTTCCAGCTCACTGCTTCGACTTCGCTGATCGCCCGCAACAGCGGACCCATGCTCAGCGAATCGGGGGTAATGCGCCGCACCAGGGCGCCACACGCGGCAATCCGTTTGCGCGCCCGGCGCAGTTTGTAGCGCGGGTCACCGGAGACTTCCTGATGATCGGCCTCGCTGATCAGATGCACCGGCACCCGACAACTGAGACGGCGTTCGCCCGTGGAGCTGTGGGCCATCCATGGGGTGAGAGTGCTTTCTTCACCCGCAGGCTCGGATAACTCGTTGAGTTGCAGCAGCGCGTGCGGCAGGTGTCGGCGGATCAGGCGCAGGGCTTCGCGCATGTCATCGCCCTTGAGCAACGACAGCAGCGCCAGTCGGTCCGCCAGTGGATGGCCCAAGTGATGCAACACGCGAAACGGCACACCGGCAAAGCGCTCGCGGCCCGCCACCAACGGCAGGCACAGGCGCAATTCGTCCGCTTCCCAACCGAGCAGGATGTGCAGGCTCTCGCCCGCGCTCAGTGCCTGCTCTGCCGCGCACAACCAGCCCAGGTGGTTGAACGGCGTGTGATCGGTCACCCGCAAGCGCAGCGCCTCATAGGCGACTGCCGGAAAGTCGGCGGCGCACAGTGAAGTGCGCCATTCGAATCGCGCCGTCATGGGCTCAGGCCGCCGTGGCTGTGACAGGTGGACGGGACGGTTTGCGCAGCGCATCCAGCCGCGAGCCGCTGTAGCGGGTTTCGCGATAGAAGCGCCAGCGACCAAACAGAGTGTAGATGTTCATGATCCGGCCCTGCTCGGTATAACCCATGCGCAGGTGCAGTTTCAGCGCCGGGATGTTGTGGAACTCGCAGACGTCCACCACCTTGTCGCAGCCTTGCTCGGCCATGGCATTCCACAGTGCCAGTTGCACGTCCACCGACAGCTCGGTGCCCCAGAAGGCGCGGGTCAATTCGCCGCCGAATTCGAAGAACTCGCCAGGCTTCACCGGGAACATGCAACCGTAGTAGTGCCGGTCGAAATAGTCCCGCTTGCTGCCCCAGATAAAACCTACGGCATCGCCTTGTTCGTCCAGATACATGAGCCCGGTATGACCTTCGTTGGCCAACTCTGCCATGGTCCCGACACGGTCGCCGAAGTAGCGCGCGAAGGCGCTGGCGTTGTCGGCAGTGATCGTCACTGCCCTCACCGGTGGATACGGCTTGAGGTTGTGCGGCGGCACCGGGCTGACCAGATCGCGTTCCATCCACAGCAGCTCCTGATGGGAAAACACGAAGTGCTTCCACGCCTTGGCGAGGGTGACGCGCAGGCCTTTTTGTTTAATCTGTTGGCTGACTTTTTGCGCAATGCTCATGGTTTTTGCTCCTGATGATATGCAACGCGTGGCGTGCGGGCCCGCGTGGCAGAACATGAATCGACGGTTCATGAAGGGGTCCAGCTGAGGGCGAACAGGGTCTGCCCCGGCAGCTCGAAACGTACGCGGCCGTCCTGGCAGAGAAACGGCGCGTCGCGGCTGCGGTTGTCCGCGCCGAAGTAATGCAATGCACCGTTACTCAGCGGGCACCGGGCGCCGTTCAATTCGATTTGCTGCAGTCGCGTGCCCTTGTTTACGCCGAGCAGGCCACGCTGGGCGTCGCCGGCCATCGCCAGCACATCGACTTCAAAGCCGTCGTTCTCCAGCCACAGCACCTGATGCAGCCAGTGCTGCGCGATGAACTGCTGGGCCAGCCCCACCGGTTTCAGCTCGAAACCCTCAGCGCCCAGGACCCGGATCATGCCCTTGGGGTATTCCGGTTCATCGGCGGCCTGAAACCAGTTGAGCATGCTCAGCAAACCGTCCTGCGAGGCGTTGATCACCACCGAGGTCCACCACAGCGCGGCGTAGCGGGTTTCCTGATCGTAGGGGCTGAGGCTGGAGCCGCTGGACAGGTTGGTCTGATCCAGCAGCAAAGCCTTGCGCGGTTGGCCGCGAGCGTCGAGGCCAACCAGTTCGGCAGCGCGGCGCACGCTGTCGCGGTAGACCCGGGTGGCGAGCAGATCGCGGATCATCCATTCGTGCCAGGCCAGTGCGTCGATCTGCCCGGCGGATTCACCGAGCAAGCGCCGCGCCCAGTCAATGCCACGCTTGTCTGCCGCGTTATCGGCGAACGGCCCGTTGACCAGCCGCGAACTGGCCGGCATGGCGATGCGCACGCCGGCCCTGGCATTCGCTGGATCGCTGCGTACTTGCCTGGCCATGCTGGCGAAAATCGCCCGGTATTGCTCGAAGCTCGAATAGTTGAGGTTCGGCTCATCGGCAAAACCGATGTAGTGCGTGCCTTTGCCGCCCAAGGCGCGGGTGCTGGCCAGCCACGCGTCGAGCCCGCCATTGCTTTGCACATCGGCGCGCAGATCGGCCTGACGCTGGCTGCCGGCGAGCAGGGTGATGTCCTGTCGGATGCCGAAACGCTCCTGATAAACCTTGCGGAATGCGTCTTCGAAGTGCGGGTTCTTCGCCGTGACATCGACAAAGCTGTAGTAACTGGCGGCGGTCGCTTTCAACGCATCCAGCACCGCATGGCTACTGGCGGGCGGCATCACATAGGGCAGGGCGATGCCCAGATCCGGCGTGCGTCCGAGGATTTTTTCGTGCAGGGTCAGGTGGATCTGGCCGGTCTCTTCGCGCACAGGTTTGAGTTGCTGCGGCGTCTGCGCAAACCGATTGGCCGTGCCGTCGAGCCAGAACGCCGCTTTGCCGCTGCCTTGCAGGCGCAGACGCCAGACCTGTTCGCGTTCGCTGACCGGCAACGCCAGTTGATCGAACTGCCAGTAGGCGCGATAGGGTTTGAGCGCCAGCGTCAGTGGCTGATCATCGCCCACGCGTTGCGCCTGCAGCGCGTTGACCCCGCCATGAAACTTGCCGGCCAGCACCGCCTGTTCCCCCGGCGCCACCTTGAAATACAGCTCGTCGCCGTTCTGTGTCTGCGCGCTGAAATGCACCTTGGCCGGCTCGAACAGCGCTACCGTGTGCTCATCGTGTTCGACCCGATAATTGCGGAAGCTGTAGCCAGGGATTTCCAGGCGATAACTGGCAGCGCCGGGCAGCAACGGCCAGCTCTGGGTGCCGCGGGTTTCGCTGGCCTTGATCAAGCGTTCGCCCTGCAGTTTGCCCTGGCCGTCGAGCAGGTACAGATGCTCTTCGTTGGCGTCGGCCTGCCACGCCGGGGTCCAGCGCACGGTCACGCTGTCCGGGCGATCGGCTTGCAGATACAGGCTGCCGTCGCGGATCTCGCCCCAGCGCATCGACGCGGCAAAGGCGTCCAGCGACAGGCCGAGACCGAGCAGCAGGACCAGGCGGTTCATGCGGCCTTCCGGTGCAGCATCTGCCACATCGGCGCGATGTCACTGGGCAGGATGATCAGGGTTTGCCAGAACGCCACGCCGCTCAAACGGCAGTACAACACCAGCATCGCCACCGTCACCGCCAGATAGGCAATCGACGACGCCGCTGCTGCGCCGACGATGCCGTAGGCCGGAATCAACACCAGGTTCAGCGCCAGATTGAGCAGGGCGCCGAGGCCCATCAGCAGCGACACCGTACCGGGGCGGTTTTTTCCCAGCAGGTCCAGACGCAGGATGCTCGCGTAGCACAGCCCGAGCAGCCCCGGCAGCAAGGCGAGCAGCGCCGGATACGCCGGTTGGTAAGCGATGCCGAACAGGGTGACGATCAGCCAGTTGCCGATCACGGCCATGCTCAGGCACGCGCCGAGCATCACTGTGGCGGTCAGGCGCAGGGCCAGCGGGGTGACCTTGTCCATGCCTTCGTCCTGTTGCAGCAGGCGTTTCATCAGCGGCGTGGTCACCGCTTCCGGGACGATCAGCAGCAGTTCGGCGGCGGCGCTGGCCATCGCATAATGACCCAGCGCGGTACTGCCGAGCAGAGCGCCGATGAACAGGTAGTCCGAGCGCAGAATCACCTGCTGGAACAGCAGATCCGGATGGCTGCGCGCGCTGTAGCGCAGCAGTTCGTTCTGGCTGGCGCGATCCCATTGCAGGTGCAGCGGTTGCGCGCGTTTGAGCCAGACCCAACCGGCCAGCACCACCAGGCTGATTCCGGCCAGCCAACTGATCAACGCCGCTTCCAGTGCCGCGCTTTTCCACATCCAGAACAGCGCGAGAAACAGCAGCAGCGGCGCCAGCGATTCGGTCAGGCGCAAGGCGTTGAACGCGACCACGCCACCGGAGGCGTTGTGCAGGGTCAGCAGACCGCTTTTCAGCACGGTCAGCGGTACCGCCAGCAGTAACAGCCAGGCCAGCAGACCGAGCTGCACGGTGACATCCAGTTCACTGCCGAACTCACGCACCAGCGCCACCACCAACAAGGTCAACAGGCCGGCGAGCAAGCATCCGAACACCAGCACCTGACTCAGCAGCAGCCCCATCGGTCGTTGCTTGGCGGCCTGATAACCGACGGCTGAATTCAACCCGCCACTGGTGGCAGCGCTGATCAGATCGGGCAAGGTGCTGAGCAGCGCAAACAGCCCGCGCTCACTGGGGCCGAGGATCCGCGCCAGCAACACGTTGCGCAGCAAACGCAAGGCGATCATCGCCAGTTTGGTGCCCATGCTTAGCGCCAGATGCTTGAGGTAATGGCTGCGGCTCATGGCCGGTTTCCACGAAAGATGCGCCACGACAGCAGCTCGGGATTACGCGCGGTGCGTTGGCTGACGCCGAAACGTGGCAGGTTCAGTGGATCGCCTTCGCCGCGATAGATGCCGGTGCCGGTGCCCAGCGCGAACGGGTAATCGTGGGCAGCAATCTGCCTGCGCACACGGTCGTCGTTGTTGCCGTTGGGGTAGCAATACACCGGCAGTGGCCGGTTGCAGCCGTTGTTCAAGGCGTCGCGGCTGCGACGGATTTCTTCGCTCAGGCGCACATCGTCCAGTTCCGTGAGGATCGCGTGGCTGGCGCCGTGCGGGCCGAAACGCACCAGTCCCGAGGCTTCCAGCGCCCGCACCTGATGCCAGTCCAGCGCTTGCGGCTGCGCTTCGGGCGGACATTCGTCAGTCAGGCGTTCGAGCATCGCCGGTTCAAGGTCTTTGAGGCTTTGCAGGTAATGCAGCAGCGACAGGCTGCGACGGTCGACATCAATGTCATCGACCAGTACCGGCAGTGGGCGATGGATCATGTGCAGGTATTCGATCAAGTGCATGCGGGCCTTTTCGCCATGGCTGCCCCACAGGGTCTCGCCAAGGCTTTCCCACCAGAAGCGCTGGCGGCTGCCGATGAAGTCGGTGGAGAGAAAGATGCTCGCCGGCACCTGATGTTTTTGCAGCAGCGGGAACGCATTGACCGCGTTGTCGCGCCAGCCGTCGTCGAACGTCAGCGCCACCCGTGGACGGTCGCTGCGCAGTGAGGTGGGCGCAAGGATGTCCATCAGCGGCACGCAATCGAAGTGTCGGCGCAGCCACACCAGCAGGTGCTCGAAGGCTTTCGGTCCGACACACAGCTCATTGCGGTGCGGCAGGTCGGCGGCGCGGTCGTTGGCCAGCACCCGGTGCAACATCAGGATCACCCCGGCGCCGTGCAGCTGATTACGTCCCACCGGGGAATTGAGGTAAAGCCAGCCACTGGTGCGTTTTATTAATTGTTTGATCGCCATGGCTTCGCTCCTTTCAACGGTTTTGTTCAGGATTCCACTGGGCGTAACGCTGGCCGCGCAGGAACTGCCACAGGCCGATGCTCATGCCTGCCAGCGTGACCAGCAGAAATGCCGCAAGGCGAAACGGTTTGGGTAACCGGTGTTGTGAATCCAGCAGTCCGGCAATCGCCACGGCGTAACCGAACAGTTGGGCGATCAGGGCCAGTCGATAGAATCCGTGGTCCTCCCACAGCCAGAAATTGCTCAGCAGCAATGGCAACAGGAGGATCGGTGCCAGGCGGCGGATCAGTTTGTGGCTGATCAGCGCAATCGAATACAAGCCATGTTTGAACGGGTTGAGCAGTTCACGGCGCTGGGCGAGGCTTTGCAGGCCACCGACGGTGACGCGTTGACGGCGGCGGAATTGTTTATCCGCTTCGTCGACACCGTGGTCGATCACCTGCGCCTCGGGCACATAGACAATGCGCTTGAAGGCGACCGGCGCGCAGGTGCTGAGAAAGAAGTCGTCATTGACCTCCGCCGGTACGCTCTGGAACAGCTCGCGGCGCAGGGCGAGCAGGGCGCCGTCGGCCGAGACCATGCAACCGGTGCGATTCTCCACCCGGCGCAGCCAGCCCTCGTAATGTCGGTACAGACTGTCGCCGACGCTCAACCCGCCACCGGTCACCGGAATCACCATGTGCCCGGCGCAGGCGCCGACATTCGGATCACTGAGCGGCGCGAGCAGGTAGCCGAGGGTTTCCCGCGACCATTGGTTATCGGCATCGGTGAACACCAGAATATCGCCGGTCGCCAGCGCCGCCCCGGCGTTCAGCGTTGCCGCTTTGCCCTGGCGCGGCAGATCGAGGACGGTGATGCACGAATCGACCACCTTGTGCGCACAGGCCACGGTGTCGTCGGTCGAGCCGTCGCTGGCGAGGATGATCTGCAGCGTGGCCGGCTGATAGTCCTGCGCCAGCAGCGTGCGCAATTTGTGCTCGATATGCCGCGCTTCGTTGTGCGCGGCGATCACGATGCTGATGTTCAGCGGCGGCGCCGGGCTGTGGCGCCAGGCCGGGAACAGCGGTGCCAGCACGGTCAGCAGCAAAGGGTAGCCGAGGTAGGCGTACACCGGCAGCAGCAGGCACAGCCAGAAAATGAATTCAGCCACGGGCAGGCCTCCTGGCATTCCAATGACACAGACTGAGAATGAACGCGGCGCCCGCCAGGTGCAGACGCAGCCAGTGCAGGCCCCAGAGTTGCAGGGTCAGAACGACATTGTGGTGCCGAGCGCTCTGACGAATGCTCAGCACCAGTGCGGGCACCAGGGTCAGCATCACCATGATTGCAGCGTGATGCGGAAAGCCGTCGAGCAAGGCCGAGAGGGTCAGAAAGTCCAGTATCCACACACCAAGCGAGAGCAGCGGAAAACGCAGCAGCCGCAGGCTGAACCCATGGGTGCGCAGCAGTTGCAAGTGACTGCCTTGCCGCCACATTTCCTTGCCCATCCACTCCCGCCAGTTCATTTCGTAGCCCCAGTGCAGGGCCACGCTGCTGTTCACCGACAGCAGCCGCGCGCCTTGTTCGTGCAGACGCAGGGTGAACTCTTTGTCTTCGCCGGTGCGCAGGTGTTCGTTGAAACCACCGACCTTGTCGAACCAGTGCCGGCGCATCAGCAGGTTGCAACTGGGCAGCCAATCCACCGTATGCGATGCCTGGCTCGGCGGGCGCAGCGTGCGGCGTTGCCAGGCGGTGGCGTACCACGGCGCGGCAGCGGGGGTGTGCAGGTCGAGGCCGAACACGTCGGCCTGACCCTCGGCTTGCAGCTCGAACAAGGGCTTGAGCCAGTCTTCGGGCATCTCGACGTCGGCATCGATAAACGCGATCCACTCGCCGCTTGCCAGCAGCGCACCGCGATTGCGCAGCGCACCGATCAGCAGGCCCGGCAGCACCAGCACCTGTGCACCGAACTGGCGGGCGATGTGCGGGCCGTCGTCGTTCGAACCGTTGTCGACCACGATCAACTCGCAGTCGACATCGGCCGCATGTGCGGCTTTTTGCGCGGCCAGCAGCGTGCGGCCAATGTGCCGCGCCTCGTTGAACATCGGGATGATGATGCTGATCCGGCTCATGGTCTGGCCTCGGTCAGTGGCGCCTGTTCGGCTTTGAGGCGCAGGACGCTGGTCAGCGCGAGCATGATCCACACGTATTTCTGATTCGGTGCGCTGAGGAACATCAGGAACAGGGTCAGCGACAGGAAACTCACGCCGAGGTGGGTCATCAGGTCCGCCTGTTGCCAGTCGCGCCGCCGCATCCACGCGGCGCGTGCGCGAATCAGGTTGTACAGGCCGAGGCCGAGCATGCCGACGAACAGCAGGCCGGCAGGAATCCCCAGTTCACTGAAGATTTCCAGGTAGGTGTTGTGCGCACGGCGGTACAGGTCGCCGATCTTGCGGTTGGCGGAAAACGCCTTGGCGTAGCCGGTGGTCGCGTAGTGCAGCGGGAAGGTGCCGGGGCCGGAACCGAGCAGCGGGTTCTCGCGGATCATCTGCCCGCCGACCACGATGTACGAGGCGCGGCGGCCGAGGGATTCGTCCTGTGCCTTGGAACCGGCGCTGAGAATACTCAGCGACTGAATGCGCGCGACGTAGCCGGCGGGCATCGCGTAGATCGCCAGCGGAATCACGATCGCCGCACCGAGCATGGCGAACCCCAGGTGCCGTGGACGGATCCGGGTGAGTTGCGCGCGGTAGTGCCAGCAGCCGATCAGCAGACTCAAGGCCACCACCACCAGCCCGGAGCGCGATTCGGTTTTGGTCATGCCACCGAGCAGCAGCAGGCAGCAAGCGCCCCAGAACAATCGGTGCAGCAGGTTGGGCCCACGAATCACCAGCAGCAGCGCCAACGGAATGGCGAAGGCGATCAGCAGGGCAAACGCGTTGGGGTCTTCCAGAAGACCGGCAGCGCGCCCCTGATCCTGGAATTTGACCGAAAACATCGCCATGGCGCAGGTCGTGCTGACGCTCAGGGTCACCAGTCGGGCGAACAGGTCGAGATTCAGTTCACGGCCAATCAACAGGGTAATGACAAACAAGATCAGGCCGACGCTCAGTTCGCGCAGGTGTCCCAGCGACATGCCCACGTCATCGGTGTTGAGCAGGCTGAGGAAATACAGGACCAGAAACCACAGCAGAAACCGCCAGATATTGCTGCGCAGGCGCTCGCCGGGAATCAGGTGCAGGGCCAGTTGCAGCATCACGATCACCGCCAGCGAGGCGCCGATCAGTTTGCTTCCGGACAGCGCACTGTCCTTGAAGAAACCTTCAAACGGTACCAGCGCGGCAATGCCCAGCAGGCCCCAGGTCGGCTTGCGGTACAACACCGTGAACCCCACCAGACCAATGACCGCACCCGGTGCGAGAAATGGATAAGGGCTGGCGAGCAAACCGATGCACACCAGACCGAGCAGCGTGACGATCGAGAGCGGGAAAATCATGCGCGTGCCTCCCGTGCCGTGCGGATGTACAGCTGCGACCAGCGTTCGGCCAGGGCCTTGAGGTCGTAGCGATCCTGTTGCGTACGCTTTGCGTTGTCACACAATTGCCGAGCCAGGTTCGGCTCGTTCAGCAGGTTATCGAGCTGGCGGGCGAGGTCGGCGCTGGCGGCGGGTGTCGCCAGCAAGCCGTTGTGCCGATGCTCGAGTACATCGGGAATGCCGCCGACCGCAAACGCCACCACCGGCACGCCGCTCTGCATCGCTTCGAGCAGAATCATCGGCGTGCCTTCGGTGCGCGAGCTGATCACCAGCGCATCCAGTTGCTGCCACCACGGCTGCATGGCGGTCTGGTAACCGGGCAGGCGAATTCGTTGCTGCAAACCTGCGGCGTCGATCCGCGCCAGCAGCGCCTCACGTTCCGGGCCGTCGCCGAGCATCACCGCGTCCAGTTGCGGATGCTGGTGACACAGCGGAATCAGGGCATCGAGAAACAGGTCCGGGCCTTTCTCGCTGCTCAAGCGCCCGACATAACCGGCCAGCCAGCGCTGACGGTCAACGTTGCTGACCCGCGCGGCGGCGGCGGGTAACCCGTTGGGGATCACCTGCAGCTTTTCAGCTTGCACGCTGGCCTGACGATGCAATACGGCGATGCTCTCGGCCACGCACACCACCCGATCCACCGAGGCGGTGCGGCACAACTGCAGACTCAGCCAGGTGTAGAACTTCTGCTTGCGACTGCGCGGGGTGAAGCCGTGTTGGGTGATGACCAGCGGCAAACGCAACAGCGTCGCGCCGACCCAGCCGAACAACAGCCCCTTGAAGTTGTGGGTGTTGATCAGCGGTCGTTCGCTGCGCCGGGCCCGCAGGTGGCGCAACAACTCACCCGGCCCGGCACAACCACGACAGTCCACCCCGGCCTCGCGAAAGCGCGCGATCAACGCTGGCGGTGCATCGAGAAACAGCACCTGGTGCTGCCCCGGTGTCGCCAGGCAGTGATCGAGCAACATGCGCTCGGCCCCATAGAAGCCGCCGCTGCTGAGCAAGTGAATGATCGGCAGCGCGGCGTTCGGGGTGGACAGCGTGTTCAATTGCGCACCCAGTGCACGAAGCTTGGCACGGTCCAGTTCTTGTGCGGATTGCTCGGCAGCACGTTTTCGTCGTTGATCACCAGCAACACGGGCAGGCCCAGTTCGTGGGTGATTTGCGCCGGGTGTTTGAACCGGTGATCGAAGAACTCACGCACATAGACCAGGGCAATCGCCAGCAGCAGACCGGTGAACAGCCCGAACGGGATGATCAGCAGCGGTTTGGGGAACGCCGGCTCGGTTGGCTCAAACGGCGGGCTGAGCACTTTGGCGTTCGACAGGTCATCGTTGAGCGAACCGGCGGTGCTGCTTTCGGCGAAGCGTTGCGCATAGGTCGAGAACGCCGTGTGCAGCGCGTCGATTTCCGTGTCCATCTGCCGCAGCTTGCTCTGGGTCTGTTGCAAGGTGTGGATGCGGTTCTTGAACTCGGCGATGCGCGCGGTTTTCTGATCGATCACCTGTTGCACCACGGCCAGGTCGTTGGTGCGTTCCTGAATACGGTTGCTCACCACTTTGAGGAACTGCTGGCGGGTGCGGGCGATCTGCTCGCGGGTCAGCAGCATCGGCTCGCTGCCGGGCTGGAACACCGCGAGGTCATTCATGTAGCGGCTGACTTGCGTGGTCAGTTGCTCGCCCAACTGTTTGATTTCCCGATCCTCGAACGCCACGTTATCGACGGTGGTGGTGAAGGTGAAGGGGAAGGTGTAGTCGTTGAGCTTGTTGCTGCTGGCGGCCGTCAGCGCGGTTTTCAGGTATTCGAGCCAGCGCTGGCTCTGCAACAGGCGATCCTGATACAGGTTCAGGGCTTGCTCTTCGGTATTGATCGCGTTCAGGCGGAAGGTGATTTCTTCTTTCGGATCGGACGATGCAACACTCTCCAGCAGCGCTTGCCGATTACCTTCCAGTCCATCGAGGCGCACCTGATACAGGTGCTTCTTGGTTTCGTAGAAAGACTGCGGCAGGTCGATCGACTGCAGCGCCTGACGGCTGACCAGATAGTTCTGCAGCAGGGTCGCAACGAACGTGGTGCCCTGATGCGGATCCGGGAAACTGTAGATGATCGAGATCACGTTGGAGCCGGGCAGGGTCTCGATCTTCAGGCTGTCGATCGCATCTTGCGTCAAGCCATCGAGCACCGTGTCACGCACCGGATCGGTTTGCAGCCCGAGCATGTTGCGCAGCGGATTGATCACGTACTCACGCAGCGGCGAAGAGACGTAACGGCGGAACGGGTTGCTCACCAGTTTGGCGACTACGCCCACAGGCGGGTCGTACTCGCCCTTGTCGCGTAGCTCGCTGATGGTCTGGCGGATCAGCGCCGGGGACCGCAGGATGTTGCTTTCGGTTTCCATGTCCGCCAGCGACGGCGGAATGAAGGTGGCGTTATCGACCGTCAGTGACGTGGTGGCGTCACCCTGGGAAAGTTTTTTCGACTGCACGATCACCTGGGCGGTGATATCGAAGCTCTGCTTGAGCACCAGCGGCAGTACCAACGCGATGACTGCAAAGATCAGGAAGACCCGTTTCACCAGCTGCTTGTTGGCGAAGAAGATCCTGAAGAACTCATGCAGGTAGTTTTCCTTTGGATTCATGATCGGTCACCTGAGAGTCAGTTGTTGTTACTGCCTTTGTTGTCGACGCGGTAGCCGAAGCTGAAACCCACGCCCTGGAACAACACTACGTCGGCCAGTTGCCGGGCCAGATCGCCGGCACTCGCCAGCTTGGTTTTCGGCACGAACAGCATGTCGTCCGGTTGCAGATAGGCGATCTGCGACGCATCGCCCGACAGGGCTTTTTCCACGTCGTAGTGCACGGCCTGCACCTGATTGCCGTTGCGGCGCATGATCACCACCGAGTCCAGACGCGCCTTGACGTTGGTGCCGCGCGCCAGGGTCAGTGCTTCAAGCACCGACACTGGACGGCGGATCGGGTAGGAGCCCGGTTGGCCGACCTCGCCCAGCACGTAGATCTCGTTGCCAGCGGTGGACTTGAGCATCACATCGACGCTCATCCGCCCCGGCAATTGCGCGTACTTCTGGTTGAGGAAGGTTTCCAGTTGATTGATGGTCATGCCTTGCAGCGGCACGGCGCCGATTTCCGGAAAGCTCGCATAACCGTCGTTGCCCACGGTGATCTCGCGGCTCATGCCGGTAGCGGGGTGATTCAGCGCGCTTTTCAGGTTGTGCTCATTGGTCAGCGGGCTAATGACCTGCACCGTCAGTTGATTGCGGTTGGGCTGGAACAGCTGTTTGCGCTGGTAGGCACGCTGGATTTCATCGCGCGCCTCATCGGCGGTCAGGCCGGCGATTTTCACCGAGGTGTTGGCGCCGGGCAGATTGATGGTGCCGTCGGGCAGCACCAACTGGTTGCCATTGAGCTGGCTGGCAGCGGTGAAGTTCAGGCCGATCTGGTCACCCGACTGCACGCGGTAGGCGTCCGAGCCGCTGGTGCTGATGTGGAAGATCACATCCAGCACGTCTTGCGGGCGCAAGGTCTGCTCGATCTTCGGCATGTCGGTGGCCTGGGCGTTGGCCGGGGTGGCGGTGAGAATATTCACCGGCATGTGCTGGGTTTCGGAATTGCTCGAGCAGCCTGCAAGCGGCAGCATCAGCAGAACCAGTATCTTGGCGTTCATGGCGTCATCCCTCGCGTTTGCTTACAGGTTTTTGTAGAGCCACTTGGGCATGTAGTACTTGCGCCGGTTGAATACGCTGCCGACCACTTTTGCCCCGGCCTGGGTCAGGCGTTGCACGGCGGCCTGGGCGACTTCCCAGCGGGTGTCTTCGGCGCGGACCACGAACACCACGCCATCGACCTGAGTGGCGAGCACCAGCGTGTCGGCGGCGGAATACACCGCGTCACCGTCGATCACCACGAAGCGATACTGCGTGCCCAAGCGGTCGAGCAGCGGGCTCAGGCGCTCGGCGGTCAAGTGCTCCAGGGTGCGGATCGGCCGGCCGTTGGGCAGCACGTGGAACGGCAGGCTGGAAACCTGCACCACGCAATCCTGCAACAGCGGCGGGTTGTCCGGGTTGAACAGCAGGTCGCGCAGGCCGCGCTCCTTGCCCAGGTTCAATTGCTGCGTGAGGCTGCCCGCCGACTGGCTGGCGTCGACCAGCAGCACTTGGCCGCTGCTCATCTGCGCCAGTTGGCTGGCCAGCGCCAACGCGCTGGTGGTGGTACCGGCGCCGGGGTTGGCGGCGGTCAGGAACAGGATCCGCAGATCCAGATCCAGCACGGTCGAAATCAGGTTCGATTCGCTGGGGTTGGCAATGCTCAGGCTTTTGTTGGTTGAACCGTCCATTAGCTTGCTCCGTGGCCGCTGAATACTTTGAAAGGGGTTTTCAACAAGATCTTCAGATCAAGCAAAAGGCTTTGCTCGGCGATGTAGCTGAGGTCCAACTCAACGCGCTGGTCGAAGTCGATATTGCTGCGTCCGGAGATCTGCCACAGGCCGGTCATGCCGGGGTAGATGCTCAGGCGCGCGAGGTGATTGTCCTTGTAGCGGTAGGCGTTGAACGAGGTCGGCCGCGGGCCGACCAGGCGCATGTCACCGCTCACCACGTTGAACAGGTTGGGCAGTTCATCGAGGCTGGTGCGCCGCAGGAAACCGCCGATACCGGTGATGCGTGGGTCCTTGTCGATCTTGAAATCGATGGCGTCGACCCCGTGCTTGTTGAGGTGACGCAGCGATTCCTTCAGCTCTTCGGCGTTGCAGACCATGGTGCGGAACTTGTACATGCCGAAGGTGCGGCCGCGATAACCGGTGCGTTTCTGCACGAACATCACCGGCCCCGGGCTGGTGAATTTGATGGCCAGCGCCAGGCCCAGCAGCAGCGGCGAAAACACCACCAGCAGCACCAGCGCACCGAAGCAGGCCAACACCCGGTTGGTGCGGGACAGCGTCCATGGCCGGCCACCGTCACGGCCGGTCAGCCAGCCACGGCCCTGCCTGTGGATGGCGGAATCGAGGCGCATTCGGTGCTCGGGATCCATGCGCTTGTCGCGGCGCATCTGGTTGATCGGTACACCTTGTTCATGTCCAGTCATGGGGTCCTCCGCTGATGTTCAGCCGCGAGCGGCGCGTGGGCGATAGGCAGTGGGGTAGTAGTCGCGAAACCAGGCGATGAAACGCCCCAGTCCTTCATCCAGCTCGATCCGGGGCTGGAACCCGGTGGCCTGGGCCAGATCATCGGTCTCGGCACAGGTGTTGAGCACATCGCCCGGTTGCAGGGGCAAGAGCTCGACAATGGCTTTCTGGCCGAGGTGTTTTTCCATCAGCGCCAGGTAGGTTTTCAGCTCCACCGGGTGGTGGCCGCCGATGTTGAACAGGCACCACGGGGCCATGCTGCTGCCGGCGTCGGGGTGCTCGCGATCCCACTCCGGGTGGCTGTGTGGCGGATGGTCGGTGAGGCGCGCGATGCTTTCGACGATGTCGTCTATGTAGGTGAAGTCGCGCTGGTGCTCGCCGTAGTTGAACAGTTTCAGCGGCGTGCCTTCGGTGATCGCCCGGGCAAACTGGATGGGCGACATGTCGGGCCGCCCCCATGGCCCGTACACAGTGAAAAAGCGCAGGCCGGTGCTGGGAATGCCAAACAGGTGGCTGTAACTGTGGGCCATCAGCTCATTGGCTTTTTTAGTGGCGGCGTACAGCGACAGCGGGTGATTGACGCCGTCGTGCACCGAATACGGCGTGTGCTGGTTGGCGCCATACACCGAGCTCGACGAGGCATAGATCAGATGCTCCACCGGATGGTGGCGGCAGCCTTCGAGAATGTTCAGGAAGCCGCAGAGATTGCTGTCCAGATAGGCTTTCGGATTTTCCAGCGAGTAGCGCACCCCGGCCTGCGCCGCGAGGTGGATCACCACCTGCGGTTGCTCGCGGACAAACAGCGCTTCGATCGCGGCGGCATCGGCCAGATCAATGCGTGCCAGCGGGAAATGCCCGACCTGGTCACGCACCCATTGCACGCGATCATGTTTGAGCTGCGGGTCGTAGTAGCCGTTGAAGTTATCCAGGCCGACCACCGCATGCCCGTCGCGCATCAGCCGCAACACGCAGTGGGCACCAATGAAGCCGGCTGCACCAGTGACCAGGATTTTCATGGGCGCAGTCCTTCGGGTGCGATGTGGCGCAGGCCGATGCCGCTGTAATGCAAACCGGCGGCGGCCACGTGTTCCGGGTTGTAGAGGTTGCGACCGTCGACAATCACTTTGGAGCGCAACTTGCTCGCCAGCAGCTCGAAATCCACCACGCGGAAATTCTTCCATTCGGTGCAGATCACCAGCGCATCGGCATCTTCCAGGGTGTCGTCGCGGGTGGCGCACAAGTGCAGATCGTCGCGATAGCCGTACAGGCGCCGGCATTCGGACATGGCCTCCGGATCGTAGGCCTGCACGCTCGCGCCTTCGGCCCACAGCGCGTCCATCAGGTAGCGGCTGGGGGCTTCGCGCATGTCATCGGTATTGGGTTTGAACGCCAGGCCCCAGATCGCGATCGACTTGCCAGCCAGGCCTTGCGGAAACTGCGCCTTGAGTTTGCTGAAAAGAATGTGCCGCTGGCTGTCGTTGACATCAGTGACGCTGCGCAGCAGTTTCAGCGGCATGCCGTTGTGTTCGGCGGTGTGCAGCAGGGCGCGCAGATCCTTGGGAAAGCATGAACCGCCGAAGCCGCAACCGGGGTAGATGAAGTGGTAACCAATGCGCGGATCGGAACCGATGCCTTTGCGCACCGCTTCGATGTCGGCGCCCAGCAATTCAGTGAGATTCGCCAGCTCGTTCATGAAGCTGATACGCGTAGCGAGCATCGCGTTGGCCGCGTACTTGGTCAGCTCGGCGCTGCGGTTGTCCATGAACATCAGTTTTTCGTGGTTGCGGCAGAACGGCGCGTACAGCTCGCTCATCTGTTCGCGGGCCGCGTCATCGCGGGTGCCAATGATGATCCGGTCCGGGCGCATGCAATCGGCGAGGGCGCTGCCTTCCTTGAGGAATTCGGGGTTGGACACCACCCTCACCTGGAGGCTGCTGCGGCCGCGGCGCTGCAATTCTTCGCAGGCCTTGGCGGCGACCTGATCCGCCGTGCCGACCGGCACCGTGGACTTGATGATCAGGGTACGATCGGCCTCCATGTGCGAGGCGATCTGCCGGGCGACGTTGAGCACATGGGTCAGGTCGGCGGAACCGTCCTCATCGGCGGGGGTGCCTACGGCGATGAAGATCAACTCGGCATGCTCCACTGCGTCGCTGGCCTGGGTGCTGAACAGCAGACGGCCAGCCTTGATGTTTTCTTCCAGTGCAGCGGATAAGCCCGGTTCGCTAATAGGCGGCACGGCTTGTTGCAGTTGTTTAATCTTGTTCGGGTCAATATCGACACATAAAACCCGATGTCCCACATCGGCAAGTGCGGCGGCTTGAATTAATCCGACATAGCCGGTGCCAAATACGCTCACGTCCATCTGCGCACCCTCGATAGAGCGAAAAGAAGAAGTTCGGAAGAAGACTGTAAAAGGGGTATAGCGCAGGGTTTGGAAAGCGTGTCAGCAAAATGACATGTTGCACCTGTATAACACTTGAGCGCTTTTTGGCGATTGGCCATCAAGTCATTGCTGCGATTGGATTTGTTGATTTTTTGCAGATTTGTTCAGATTCAAAATAAGCGATAAACGGTTGTAAGTCTTTAATTTAAAGGCTTCTAGCGTTTCGTGTGTGTCAGATTTGAGTCACCGGTTTTTTGACGCTTTGTGAAAAAAACAGTCAATTCTTGCGCTTTGATGGCCGGGTGCTAGTGTCAGGTTCTGACCGACAAACCTTTGACTCCCTGCCGTTTTGCGCGAGCGGTATCGCCATGTTCAGATATGCCAAAGAATTACTTTTATTTGTTTACTTGCTGCTTTACTCCGAATATTACATTGATCGGTTAAATGCTATCGGCGCAGGTTTTGCTGTACTTCTTTTTGGCGCGATGTTTTTGGCGCTTACTTTGGCGTTATATCTAACGGCGTATATTCGTCAAGCTCTCATTCGCCACTTGTTCGCAATAACACTGTTTGTCTCGGCAGTGTTTTTCGATGTTTATACCCGGGTCACCGCGGATTACCTGAGCTACAGCAGCTTTGTCTCGCTGGTTTACTCTGGCGGCTTCATTCAGGAAGCCGCTTACCAGTATCGCGACGCGATCATTCATGGCGTGCTCAGCGGCCTGGTGTTGCTGTTCGGCATCGGGCTCAAACCGCGGCATGCGCTGGCAGTGCCCAATGCATTAAGGGTGGCGGCGCCGGTGTGTGGTGTGCTGCTGTTGAGCGCGGTGTTGTTCCTGCGGGCGGGCGAGGGGGCGCGGGGCTTGCCGATCATGTACACGCCGCTGGCCTATCTGAACCTGTTCACCTATGAAGCGCTGCACAACACGGTCGGTCCGCGTGAGCCCGTGACGCTGGCGCGCAGCGCTGCGACGGTCAATCACGACATCGTGCTGATTATCGACGAAAGCATCTCCGGCAATTACCTGGACATCAACGCGCCGTTCGGGGTGCACAGCAACCTCAAGCAGGCGCATCCGGGGGTCGAGATTTTCAACTACGGCTACGCCGCGTCCATTGCCAACTGCAGCGCCGATACCAACGTTACGTTGCGTTACGGCGGTACGCGTGCCGACTACATACGGATCAACAGCACGCTGCCGTCGATCTGGCAGTACGCGAAAAAGGCCGGGTTGCGCACGGTCTACATCGACGCCCAGCGCACCGCCGGCAATCTGCAGAACCTGATGACCGACACCGAGAAAAAGGACATCGACGAGTTCGTGCAGTTTGACCAGACCAGCGTGCGAGACCGCGACATGGCTGCCGCCGCGAAGCTGATCGAGTTGCTCAACGACGATCAGCCGGAGCTGGTGGTGATCAATAAAGTCGGCGCGCATTTCCCGGTGCACGACAAGTACCCCGACGCCTTCATGGCCTACCGTCCGACCCTGCCGCGCGGGCAGTTCACCGAAGTCGCCGATACCGGCAAACGCGACGGTTTCAACGGCCAGCCGGACGATTGGCTGCTGTACCGCAACGCCTACAAGAACACGGTGTTATGGAACGTGGGCGAGTTTTTCGCCCGGGTATTTGCCCAGGCCAGGCTGAACAATGCGCTGCTGATCTACACCTCCGATCACGGCCAGGACCTGCATGAGCGCGGCAATCCCGGGCTCAATACCCACTGCGGTGGTGATCCGGTGGAGGAGGAGGGGCTGGTGCCGCTGGTGGTGATTCAGGGCGATCAACTGCACGGCCCGGATTGGGCGCAGTCATTGCCGGTGAACAAGGACCGTTCCAGTCACTACAACATTTTCCCGACGCTGCTGCAGCTGATGGGTTACGACCTGGCGGGCATCGAGGCGGTATATGGCAAACCGCTGACGCTGCCGACGGCGGACGATTTCACCTTCAACTACCGCTTCAATGCGCGGCTGGGGGCCAGGCCTGAGTGGAAGCACATTGATCTGAACACCATTGTCACGCCGGGGGAGGCGGCGACCAGTGTGGCGACCGGGGATTGAGCGTTGTGTCGGGTTCACTGGCCTCATCGCTGGCAAGCCAGCTCCCACAGTGTTTCAGGGTGAACCTGGTGTTTGTGGACAACCCCAATCCCTGTGGGAGCTGGCTTGCCAGCGATGGGGCCAGTGCAAACACCACTGATTTGATCAGCCCGCAATCCGCTATCCTTGCCCCACACTGATCCAACGGATGGCGGCATGCTTCAGGTTCAAGGCGTCTTCAAAAGTTACCTCACTCCCCAAGGCTCATTGCCCGTGCTGCAAGGCGTCGACCTGACGCTCGAACCCGGCGGCAGCCTGGCGCTGATGGGCGAATCCGGCAGTGGCAAAAGCACTTTGCTGCACCTGATCGCCGGCCTCGACAAGGTGGATCGCGGCAGCATCCACAGCGGCGAGCATCGGCTGGAGCAGATGAACGAAGCGCAACTGGCCGACTGGCGCCGCACGGAAATCGGTCTGGTGTTCCAGCAGTTCAACCTGATCGGCAGCCTGCGGGTCGAGGACAATCTGGCGTTTCAGGCGCGCCTGGCCGGACGCCATGACCCGCGCTGGCAAGCGCATCTGGTGCAGCGCCTGGGTTTGGGTGATTTGCTCAAGCGTTATCCCGAACAACTGTCGGGCGGCCAGCAGCAGCGGGTTGCATTGGCCCGGGCGTTGGCGTCGCGACCGAAACTGCTGCTGGCCGACGAACCCACCGGCAGCCTTGACGAAGCCACTAGCGATGAAGTGCTGCGCCTGTTGCTGGAGTTGCTCGACGACACGCCGACCACGCTGCTGATGGTCACGCACAGCCCACGCGTGGCGGCGCGACTGGCGCAGCGGGTGGTGTTGTCCAAGGGCCGTCTGACGTGAACGTGTTCTGGCAAACCCTGCGTGCGCTGCTCAGCCATTGGCGGCGGCATCCGGTGCAGTTCTTCAGTGTGCTGACGGGATTGTGGCTGGCCACCAGTCTGTTGACCGGCGTCGAGGCGCTGAACAGTCAGGCCCGCGACAGTTACGCCCGGGCGAGCCAGATGATCGGCGGCGAACCGCAGGCCAGCCTTGCTACGCCCAATGGCGCGACGTTTACCCAGCAATGGTTCGTTGACCTGCGCCGCCAGGGCTGGCCGGTCTCGCCGCTGCTGCAGGGGCGGCTGGTACTCAAGGATCACCCGGATCAGCGCCTGCAGCTGATGGGCATCGAACCGGTGTCGCTGCCGGTGGATTCCGCCGTGGCCGGGCAGGCGATGCCAATCGAGCGCATCGTCGCGTTCTTCTCGCCGCCAGGCGTTACGTGGATTTCGCCTGAGACCTTGCAGGCCCTGAACCTCAGCGAAGGCGCAACACCCCAGGCCGTCAACGGCCAAAACCTGCCACCGCTGCAGGTACAAAAGGACATGGCGCCGGGCGTGTTGCTGGTGGACATTGGCGTCGCGCAGAGTCTGCTGGAGCAACCCGGGCAAGTGTCACGCTTGTTACTGCCCAAGGATTTTCACGCCGAGTTGCCGGCCGCGTTCAATGGCCGGTTGCAGCTCAAAAGCAGCGCCGAGGAAAACAATCTGGCGCGCCTGACCGAGAGCTTTCACCTGAATCTTGATGCCTTGGGATTTCTCTCGTTCGTGGTCGGGCTGTTCATCGTGCACGCGGCCATCGGTCTGGCGCTGGAGCAGCGTCGTGGCCTGCTGCGCACCTTGCGTGCCTGCGGGGTCGGTGCGCGGATGCTGATCGGCAGCCTGATCGTCGAACTCGGTGTGCTGGCGTTGATTGGCGGGGTGTTCGGAGTCGTCAGCGGTTACTGGCTGGCGAGCGTATTGCTGCCGGATGTCGCCGCCAGCCTGCGTGGTTTATACGGCGCGGAAGTGGCGGGGCAGTTACGCCTGAGTCCATGGTGGTGGTTCAGCGGTATTGGTCTGAGTCTGTTCGGCGCGTTGCTGGCCGGCGCCAACAGTCTGTTGCGGGCGGCACGTTTGCCGCTATTGGCGGTGGCGGACCCACAGGCCTGGCATCAGCAACATGCGCGCTGGTTGCGCCGTCAGGGTTGGCTGGCGGTGCTATTGGGCGTAATCGCGCTGCTGGCGCTGCTGTTCGGCGACAGCCTGAGCAGTGGTTTTGTGTTGATGGCCGGGTTGCTGCTCGGTGCCGCACTGGCGTTGCCGGTGGTGCTCAGCGCGGTGCTCAATCGATTGCTTGGGCGCAGTCGTTCGGTGCTGGGTCAGTGGTTTCTTGCTGATTGCCGCCAACAGTTACCGGCACTGAGTCTGGCGCTGATGGCGCTGTTGCTGGCGCTGGCGGCAAACATCGGCGCGGGCAGCATGACCGCCGGTTTTCGCCAGACCTTCAACGACTGGCTCGAACAACGCCTGAGTGCCGAGCTGTACCTCAACCCGGTGAATCCGGCGCAATCGCGCGAGATGTACGTCTGGCTCAAACAACAGCCGAACGTCAGCGCGGTGCTGCCCAACTGGCAAGTCGCGGTGACCCTGCAAGGCTGGCCGGCTGATGTCTTCGGGGTGATCGATCATCCTTATTACCGGCAGCACTGGCCGTTGCTCGAGGCGATCGCCGGTGATCCGTGGGCGCACCTGGCGACGGACGATGCGGTGATGCTCAGCGAACAACTGGCGCGACGGCTGAAGGTTCGCGCGGGGGATCATCTGAGCGTGCCGACGCCGGGCGGGCCGTGGTCACCGCGCATCGTCGGCATCTACGCCGATTACGGCAATCCCAAGGGCCATCTGTTGGTCAACAGCAACCACCTGCTGCGCCTGTGGCCGACGCTGACGCCGAACCGTTTCAACCTGCGTATCGCGCCGCCCGACATCCCGTGGTTTTTGACCGCGCTGCAAACGCGCTTTCAGCTCGATGACAGCCGCATCGTGGATCAGGCGCGGCTCAAGGGCTGGTCGGTGCAAGTGTTCGAACGCACTTTCGCCGCCACCGCCGCGCTCAACAGCCTCACTTTGGCGGTGGCCGGTGTGGCGCTGTTCATCAGTTTGCTGACCCAAAGTCAGAGCCGCCTCGGGCAACTGGCGCCGCTGTGGGCCTTGGGCGTGACGCGCCGGCAGTTGATGCTGCTCAACCTCGGCCAGACCTGGTTGCTCGCGTTGCTGACGCTGGTGCTGGCGTTGCCGCTGGGGATCGCGTTGGCGTGGTGTCTGGACGCGGTGATCAATGTGCAGGCGTTCGGCTGGCGTTTGCCGTTGCGGGTTTTCCCGCTGCAACTGCTGCAGCTGCTCGGGCTGGCGTTGCTGGCAACGCTGTTGGCCTCGGCGTGGCCGCTGTATTCGTTGTACCGCACGCAACCGGCGGATCTGCTGAGGACGTTTGCTCATGAGGATTAACCGGGTTGCGTTGCTTTTCACGCTGTTGGTGTTGGGCGGTTGCGATCAGCCTGTACCTGAGCAGAAGGGCTTCGCCGGACTTGGCGATCAGGCTGCGCAGTTCACCGCTGTGGTGCCGGGGCGGGTATTCAGCTTCCCGGCGGATCACGGCGCCCACGATGGGTTTCGTATCGAGTGGTGGTACGTCACCGCCAATCTCAAGGATCAGCAGGGCCACGATTTCGGTGTGCAATGGACGCTGTTTCGCAGCGCCTTGAAACCTGCGCCAGAGCAACCGGGCTGGGCCAGCCAGACGATCTGGCTCGGGCATGCCGCGGTGACGTCGGCCACCGCGCACCATGCCGCCGAGCGCTATGCTCGGGGCGGAGTGGGGCAAGCCGGGGTGAACGTGGCGCCGTTCGAGGTGTGGATCGATGATTGGCGCTTCGCCAGCCAGGCGCAGGATCCGCTGACGGATGTGCAACTCAGTGCCCGCGACAAAGCCTTCAGCTATCAACTGCACCTCACCTCCAGCCGCCCGTTGGTGTTGCAGGGCGACAACGGCTTCAGCCGCAAATCCGAGCAGGGCCAGGCCTCGTACTACTACAGTCAGCCGTTCTTTCAGGCCAGCGGCACCCTGCAAATCGACGGCCAGACCTACACCGTCAGTGGCCCGGCATGGCTGGACCGTGAGTGGAGCAGCCAGCCGCTGGCGGCCAATCAGACCGGCTGGGACTGGTTTTCCCTGCATCTGGACAGCGGTGAATCGCTGATGCTGTTTCGCACCCGACAAACCGATGGCGCACCGTATCTGACCGGCACCTGGATCAACGCCGACGGCCAGACTGAAACCTTGCACGCTGAGCAGATCAAACTCACGCCGCAAAACACCGCAAAAGTTGCCGGGCACACGATGCCGGTGCGCTGGTCGATCAGCATTCCCGACAAACACCTCGACATCAGTCTCGACGCGCTCAACCCCAAGGCTTGGATGAACCTGCGCATTCCTTATTGGGAGGGCCCGGTGCAGATCAGCGGCAGCCATGGCGGGCGCGGCTATCTTGAAATGACCGGATACTGACTGCTGATTGCCATTCATGTAGGAGCTGCCGAAGGCTGCGATCTTTTGATCCTGTTTGTAAAAATCAAAGTCAAAAGATCGCAGCCTGCGGCAGCTCCTACAGGGATTGGGTTGAACTCCGTTTCATTGCGCAGCCTCTACAAACTATTACCCGTGGAGGATTAGCCATGAGCGACGACCTGCAACCCCCAGACCTCAGCACCTGGCAGCGCCTGTTCGACGATCAGACCTACTGGCAGCAGTCCCCCGACGCTCACTATTTCGACCTGCAACGCATCGCCGACGACCTGCTCGGTCAAGGCGCGATCGATCTGGAGCAGTGGCAGATCCTGCGCGCCAAGGCCGATGACCTGCACAAGAATTCGCCCGCCGCGAATGTCGCCAATGAACTGGATGACCCTGACGCCTGAGGAGCACTCCCATGAAACCCGTATCCCCCAGTGAACATCCCGATGAACCCCGGCCACCGGGAGAGACCGAGCGCGATAACGACGCCCTGCGCCCGACCGACCCCAAGCAACGCAAGGACAGCGGCAAGGGCACCGCCAGTGGCGAATCCACTGCGCAAGAGACTGCTGCGGCAGAATCGAAAGCCAAGCCCTGAACAGCGTCTATGCTCAGTGGCACATTCGGCGCCAAACACGCGTTGGCGCCGGTTGCTGCCATTCACTACAGGGAAAGTACCGCTTATGAAGCTCCACGCTCTGGCCAAGGCCATCACCCTTGCAACCGTTCTGTCCGCCACCAGCTTCGTTGCCATGGCGGCGGACATTCCGCTGTCCGCCACCATCGAGGCCGATCAGGTCACCACCAAAGTGCTGGCCGTTGATGCGGCCAACCATCAGGTCGTGCTCGAAGGTGCAGAAGGCCGTCAGGTTCACGTCCAGCTCAGCGACAAGGCGAAAAACCTCGCCAACCTCAAGGTCGGCGACCTGGTAAAACTCGAAGTACAACGCTCGGTGGCGGCTTACCTCGATACCGATGTGGATAAAGGTCTGCCTGGCACCGTCGAACGCAGCGGTGAGCTGCGCAAGGCGCCGGGCAGCGAAAACCCGGGCGGCGAGGCTTATCGCCAGATTCAGGTGCAACTGAAAATCACCAAAATTGATTTGAAGAATAATCAGGTGACCCTGCAAAACCCGCAGGGTCAGTCGAAAACCCTCGACGTGAAAAAGCCTGAAATCCAAGCCAAGCTGAAAGATCTGAAAGTAGGGCAGAGCGTAGTTGTCACTTATACCGATGTATTAAAAGTGACCAGTCAGCATGAAAGCTGAGTATTAACTCTACAAGATGATTGTTCTTGTACAAATTATTGTATGAGAACAATCATCTGAAATGAGCTGAGCCGTGCTTTGAAAGTTTCACGAAAGGATTTCGTCGATAAATATCTATTAACTTCTTCGTACATAAAATTTACCTTTGTGTATGACGACATATCCGCCAACTTCTATTAAAATCCTTCCCGTTCGCCCAGTGTCAGGGCTCTTTACCGGTGCATGGATTGCCAGGCCATTACACTGGGCGAACACCTCTTCGGAGCGGATGTATACAATTTCAGATTAAAAAAAGGGCGACTTTGCGGTCGCCCTTTTTTGTGTTCATGATCAAACCGATGCTTGCTTTTCAAAACGTTTGAGAGTGGCCTCGTACATTCTGGTACGACGGTGGTTTTTGCCGTAGGTGCCGGCGGCAGCGACGGTGCCTGCCTGGATGTGATCCAGATAGCGGAAAATCTTGCGCGGTGACAGCAGCTTGATGCCATAGCCCAGACCGACCATTCGATCCTGCAGGGTATAACCGGGCACTCGGTCATCCATGCAAAAGTGCAGTCCATGGGACTTCATCAACTTGGCGTTCCACAAAGTGCAGAAACTCTTGAGATGAGTTTCCCGATAAGGTTTCGGCTCTTTGCTGCGCAAACCCAATGCCGTTTTCGCCCGGCGAATATAGTGTTTGCAAAACCGCGAAGTTAGTCGCCAGGTGTCTCTCAGAATCCCTCGATTGATTTGCTCGACACACCCGACTGCGGCGATGTCCGCAGACTTTGTACACTCACGCAGCATCATCGCGAAGACTTCCTTGTCGTAGACAAAAGTGTCGGTGTGCAGCAAAAACAGATAGTCGGTTTCAACTTTTCCCAGCGCCAGATCCAACGCCTTGCCATGGGCGATATGTCCCGCTTCTTTGCCGGGGGAAGAGCGTTCGATCAGATTGATCCAGTCCAGCGAGCGCAAATAATCCAGACTGGCGTCGGCAGAATCATTGTCCACCACCCAAACCGGAATGCGCTGTTCCTGGACATGCTGGCGCAACAACTCCAGGCACATCCGGGTGATGTCCGGGGTTTTGTAATTTACCAATACAAGACTGAAATTCGGCTGCGTAACGGCTGGTAAATCAAACTGGCTCATTCGGGAAGCTCATCCGCGGTTGATCGGCGACAGGTGTCTCTCGGGCCGGGATGCTAGCGACGCAAGCTTAGTTGAAGCTTAATTTGCTGTTCAGGAAGTGAGGCGAGGTGTTTCGAGACACGACATCTCGCGCATGTAATCCGGTCCACACGTTAAACTGCGCGCATCCTCAGATGCTTCAAGGAAGAAACGGCACCTGCCGTCGCCCCACGGATGAAACCACTTTCCCTCTACCACCCGGCCTTGTACTGGCTGCGCGTGTGGCAAAAAAGACTGTTCCGCCAGATCGCCTGGCACTGCTCCAGCAATCGCTACGCACGCCTGGTTGCCGGCGCTGACCGCATGCCATTCCGCTACCTGAAACACACCTCAAAACTCATCCGCAAACTCGACGACTCCGACCTCGCCCTGCAACACAACAAAGTCATCAACCTGAAACTCGCCGTCGCCGCCATCGACGGCCTCATCATCGCCCCCGGCGAACACTTCTCCTTCTGCCGCCTCGTCGGCCGCCCAACCCGCAAACGCGGCTACGTCGAAGGCATGGAGCTGTCCTTCGGCGAAGCACGCAGCGGTATCGGCGGCGGAATCTGCCAACTGAGCAACCTGATCCACTGGATGGCGATCCACTCACCGCTGGTCGTGGTCGAGCGCTCCAACCACAGCTTCGATCCATTCCCGGACGAAGGACGAGTACTGCCATTCGGTTCCGGCGCGGCAATTTTCTACAACTACGTTGATCTGGTACTGCACAACCCGACGGGTCGGAGTTTTCAGTTGAAGTTGAATGTGGGGGACACGCAGCTGTAGGGCGAGTTGTTGTGCGATCAGGTGCGGGAGTATCGGTATCATGTGTTTCAAGAAGGGCACCGGTTTGTACGGGAGGGAGAGCGGGTGTATCGGGAGAATGAGATCTGGCGGGAGGTGAGGGAGAAGGGGCAGGTGGGGGAATTGGTGGAGCGGGTGAGGTTGTATCGGAATCGGGTGGTGGTTAAGTATGAGGTGATGGACGAGTTGATCGGGTAGGGCGCACAAATAGCTACGATGATATTGGCGCCCACTGATCAGTTTCTGAAATAGAGCTCATCCAGTTGGCGTTTGCGTATGGATAGATACTCTTCCCATACCTTGGGGAAGTCTTCATCTTTGGTCAGTGGAAAGGTCAGATAGATGTACCTTCCAACCACACTGATGTATTGCCTCACACGCTTGAAGGCCGGTTGTTCGTAAGCTGCCACGCTTTCGTCATAGGCGTCATGGTAGTGATGGATGCTCACTCGGTGCGGGGCGATCATGCACCGCGAGAAATCGATCACCCAGCAGCTGTCAACGGCTGTACTCAAATAACCGTAGACACCGTCGCTGGATAGACGAATGCACGAATTAGCCTGGGTGCCGTCGTCATCGTTGACCAATATGACCTTGTCCGAAAAGTATTTGATATTTCTGCCGTCAGATCCTTCCAGGAGCAAGCTCCAGCCTTCGACTCCCATGCGGAACTCACCGTTGTTTTCGAAGGTGGCGGTCCAGTTATTGGTGAGTGTGATTTGATGTTTATTCATGGGTGCTCATGTAAACTGAAGGGCTGCAAAGAATGGGTATGGTTTCTGCATAGAGCCAAGAAGCTCACGAGCCAGATTTATGAAAGCGTTTAGGTTGTAAGATAATCACATCTATGTAATAAGAAACTGTGATCTTTTCCCGACATCGTCGGTAGTGCCTGAATGCACTACTGTCTATAAAAGTGTCAGTGAGCGCATTGCGCTACACTGCGCCGTCATTATTGTATGCCTTAATATTGGCTATACTAATATTTTTTTTGCTTGGCATGTGGTTATACAGTTATTTTCAAATTTAATTGTGACTTTGCAGTCTGAGGATTTTTCCTCGATTGTTAAGGTGGTGGTGCCGCTGAAGTTGAAGTTCTCTACATTAAAATTTTCTATGTCTACTATGTAGAGCTGAAACTCATACTCGTTGTAATTCTTTGTCAGCCACTTTTTAGGGGCTGCTTGCTCTATTTTGCTGGATAATTTTATGCATATAGAGTTTCCGTCCAGCATTACGTATGACGTACGCATGCTTGAGGGGGAATATGTTTCTCCGAAAATAGACGTTCACTGTTTTTTGTTCGATATTGATGATGTCCACATTCTAAATTGCTCGAAATATGTAGTGGGCTTTACCAGGTGCTTTGCCTGTTCTAGAGTTTTTAATTGGTCGTTGATTGAAGTGGTAAGAGGGCGACGGATCGATTTTTAATCCCTTTTAAATCGGAAAGCGAACCGGTAAATAAATCTGTCCCCTTAACCCACTAATTTAATGCGGTATTTATGGAAATAGAAGAATTTTAGATTTTGAATTGTTTTAAATATCTATCCTCAGCTATGCCGAAGTCGTGATCTGCAGGTTTCTCAAAGCTGTTCAAGACTAAGAGTGCATCCCTTGAGTCTTAATCGTTTAATTTCCTCATCAAATGTGTACTTTGACAGATCCTTGTTTTTTAAATCATATTGCTGCCTAAGCAGACGAAATAGTTTTCCTATGTTTTTCTTGCTTCTCTCGTCAAGACTTTCGATTAGGTCGTAACTATTGCTCGATAAAAAGGCTATTTTGTTTTTGAGTGTGTAGTAGGCGCTTATATTGGAGAATAATCCTTCGGCATCTGAATAATCTTCTTTTAAATATTTTGCATAATCTTCAAATATCGATGTAAGTAAGTTTTGTGCGGCTTTCTGGTTCTTTAAAATGCTGCACATTTCCTGCCAGTTGCTAATAAAAAGATGGTCTCCCCAGTCTGAGCCTCGAGCAAAATATTGTCCATTTCCTTTAAAGAATTCAGAAATTTCGTGAAGATCTAATGCAGTTTCAAAAGTGGTCTTCATTGAAGCTTTTCCCAGTCATCGAAGTTTTTCAATGAAAAAAGGGGCGGATGTATTTTCTGAAAAGAGGGCTGGCAAAGAGGAGCCTTTCAATCTCTATTGATTAGAAAGGGCAGGCTGGAAAATAAATCCGTCCCCTTTTGCCCTAATAATAAATCTGTCGCCTTTGTTGCAGGTGCCCTCGACGCCAAAACGTGCCGCTGTATTTAGTCATGCTAAATGAGTGGATCAGGTTGTCCTTTGTTGTTCGCCATTAATCGGAAAAAAGGCAGTTTGTTTTTCAGCGATAAAAGACAAAGCTGCCAATTTTTTTCATGGTTTGCTTTCTCTATTTCAGTTGGTAGGTGAATTTCTCATCTAGTCCAAAGCTTTCATCTTGGCTTTTTACTCGGTCAAGAATGGTTAAGATTTTTTTATATGCATCACCCATTCGTTCTTCTGAATGTTTTGAGTTCGTCCAAATTAATTCAACTGGACGTTCTACGTCGGTGCTGAGCAGGTCCCAAAGAGCATTGAGGTTGTTTCCATAATATTGGGTGACGGAAAAAGCAGATGCTATTCGCTTATGGAATTCTTGCTCGGATGTGATGGATAATCCATCAAGCTCAATTATCATGTTGATTTACTTCCACTTTCCAATAGGGGTGACAGTTTCGTAGTGATCGCTAGTGATGTAAAGTAGTCCGTCATCTGAGTAGAGCAATCTGGTTCCAGGCTGATTGCTTCGAGACATCGTATTGTTGAGTCCGACGTCAGCTTCATACCAGGTTCGGCCAGGGGCTGATGGAAGTACGTTTGTATCATTATAGAAAACATCCCCGCCTAGCTGCCCACCAGGAACGCTATTGTTGACTGCTTTACCTTTTTTCCATCCGCTTTGTGTTGCCTGAGCTTTAGTAACGTAGTTTGGGGGAAGATCACCAGTGGCTCGCAAACTTTCGACTAAGGGGTTGGCGGCCTCAGTCGTTCTAAGGTCACGTTTCATGGCTTCGTATTTGGCGGCGTTATGAGCTGAGTTGTCATAGGCTTCTGGCTCATCACACTCTTTACTTGCTAACCCCAACGGATCCACCCACCCCGTAGGGTTAGGCACGTACTGGTAGCTATTCAACCCACCCGCCAGCTTGATCGGATCCGGCGTCAAAAACCGCCCAGTGCCCGGATTGTAGTAGCGGTGCCGGTTGTAATGTAACCCCGTCTCGGCGTCGAAATACTGACCCTGGAAGCGCAGCGGATTATCGATCTCGCTGACGTCCAGCGCGGCGAGGTTGCCGTAGGCGCGGTACTTCGCGGACCACATGATCTCGCCACTGTAGTCGGTGAGTTCCTGCGGTGTGCCGAGGTGGTCGAGTTGGTAGTAAAACGGCGTGGCTTTGCGCGGGCCTTCGCCATCAAGCATCGCCAGTGGACGGAAGCTGCCCGGCTCGTAAATGTAGCTGCGATAGCGATTGTCTGCGCTTTCGGCGATCAGCCGTTCGCCTTGCCACAAGAACTCGGTGGTCTGACCATCGACAGTTTTTTCGATACGACGACCGAAGGCATCGTATTTGTAGAACGCGGTGCTGCCACCCGGCAGGCTGACGCCGATTAGGCGATGCTGGCAGTCGTAGCGGTATTCGGTGACGAGTTTCTGGCCGGTACCACGGCGTTCGCGGATCAGGTTGCCGTAGGCATCGTAGTCGTAATGGCGGTCGCCTTGCATCAGCAGACGGTTGCCTTTGACGTTGGCGAGGTTGGCCGTGCCTTCGTTGTTCTGACCCAGCAGGTTACCCGCCGGGTCGTGGGCGAAGCTCTCCGGTGTAGCGCCGCGTACGCTGATGAGCCGGTCGAGCGGATCGTAGTGATAGCTGCGATTGCCTTTGCGGCTATCGTCGATGCCGGCGAGGTTGCCATTGGCGTCGTAGTTGTAGCGACGCTGGAACAGGTTCTTGTCTCGCTGGCCGACTGTGTGCGCTTGCAGGCGACCCTGTTCGTCGTACTGGTATTGGCTGAGCAGCAGGCCTTGCTGGCGCTGTTGTTCACGACCGGCGCTGAACTGGTGGCTGGTCAGGCGGGAGCCGTTGAGGTCGATGCTGCTCAGGCGTCCGCCGGACAGGTGACGGTAGTCGAGTGTGCTGCCATCGGGTAGGCGACAATGGCTCAGCTGGCCGACGCTGTCGTACTCGTAGCGCAGGGTGCCCCAGCCTTGGTGTTCCTCGATGAGGCGGTCTTGCAGGTCGTACTTGTAGGCGAGCGGCCAGTGGCCGTCGTTGACGTTTACGAGGCGACCGAGGGCGTCGTAGCTGTAGTGAATCTCCTCGCCATCGGCGAGGGTTTTTACCAGCAGACGGCCAGCGGCGTCGCGTTGATACTCGGTAACGAGTTCGCTGCCGTCATCACCGAATTCGGTTTTCTTCAGCAACTGGCCGTTGAGGTCGTATTCGTAGGCCGTGCGGCGACCGTCGAAGCCGGTTTCCTGTTGGATCAGGCCGTTCGAGTAGTAATCGAGATGGTAATGTTCGCCGCGCTCGTTTTCGATGTCGGTGAGCAACAGACGCGAGTTGTCGTAGCGGTAGCGCAGTTGGCTGGCGTCCGGATTGATGCGGCGGCTGACCAGGTGCAGGTTGTCCGCATACTCATATCGCGTAACGCGACCGAGTTCGTCGCGTTCGGCGGTGACGTTGCCATAGGCGTTGTAGGTGAAGGCACGTGTTGCGCCGCCCGGCAGCGTGACTTGTGCCAGGCGGTTGGCCGCATCCCATTGGTAGTGGGTGATGGCGCCGGATTCTTCCTGACGGGTGATCTGCCGACCCAGTGCGTCGTAGCGATACTTGCGCTGACCGCCGTCCGGCAGGCGTTCTTCCAGTAACTGCCCGAGGTTGTTCCAGCCGAGTTGATGGCGGCTGCCGTCGGGGTGGCGGATCTCCAGCAAGCGACCTTGGGCGTCGTAGCTGTATAGCGTGGCATTGCCGTTCGGGTCGATTTGCTGGGTGATGTCGCCCTGAGGGTTGCGTTGGTACTTCCAGCTGGCTTTGCCGCGATGAACATCGCTGACGAAACCATTGATGTATTCATACGTGGTCGCTTCGTCTTCCGGCGGGATGACGGCAGTCATCAGTCCGTTGTCGTCGTACCGGTATTCGGTGACGGCACCCAAAGGATCCTTTTCCGCGATCAACTGACCTTTGTCGTTGTAGGCCTTCAGATGTTCGGCGCCGTCCGGGTCGACCTTGCTGATCAGTCGCGCCTGGTCGTCGTGGGTGTAGACCTCTTCGCTGCCGTCGGCGTTGGTTACCGTTACGCTGCCTTTATCGTCCCAGGCGTAGTGCGCTTCCATCTGCGAGAAGTTGGCCCAGTGACGGATGCAGCGAGACAGTTTGCCTTCGTTCTCCCACTCCCAATAGAAGGCCGCGCCGCCTGCCAGTTGGCGCTCCAGAATCACGTGCTGATCGTTGTAGCGATAGCGCTCGGCTTCGCCGGCCGCGTTCTTCGCTTCGATCAGACGGTGCTGTGCGTCATAGCTGTACGTCACCAGCGTTTGAACGGTGTTCCAGGTATCTTCCAGGTTGTCCGCCGGCAGGAACTGTTGATAGTCCACAGCGATAATGTGTTTGCGGTCATAGCGCAGCAGCAGGGCGCGACCGGCACCGTTATCGAGGCGCTTGATTCGACCGTGGATATCGCGCGTGACGTGCAGCCGATTGCCATAGCTGTCGCTGATGGCGATCAGGGTGGCGCCTTTGCTGTTGAAGCGGAAGTGGTAGAACGATGGGCGTTTGCCTGCCTGTGCCAGAACCAGTTCGGCGGGATCGTCACCGAGAAAAATGGCGGCTCGTGAGAGAGTGTTGGTGATTGCTGGACGTTTTTCTGTTGGGAGAGGGAAGGGCGTTGCGCGGTTTTCGTGGTCGGTCCAGATGACTTCGTCGTCACTGATCTCGAGGCGATGCGCCAGCGCATGGCTCCAGCCATAACCCAGGCCACAATCGATTTCCACTGCACTGGTTCTGTACAGGCGGGTCCACTCAAACGGCAGCAGACCATCCAGTTGACCATCGGTCAGCGTCAGCAACTCTTCACCGGTAACCATCGAAACCGGGCATTTGTCGACTCGTGTGCAAGACACGGGCTCCGCGCTTTTGTTGGCGGGCGTCGTGGCTTGTCTCGAAGCATCGTCCCCGTGCGCCCCAGTACCTAGGCGAGCGTTTGTCTTACCATCGAATCGAACTTGCACTACGCCTTGTTTAACTTGCCTTCCAATACCGCGCGCGGCCACTTGAACATACTTGGTAACGTATGCCATGAAGCCTTTAATAATTTCAAAGATTGACTTAACAAAATTAACAACGGCTTTAAGGACGATTTCTCCGTATTTCTTGATTCGTGCGACGAGATAAATCAGCCCCGTGCCTTCGGCTGCCACTGTCAAAACGATGGAAATGACGATGTCGATGGCAATACCCACGACAGCCGCTGTAGTCATCTTTGCGGCATCGCCTGCGGTTTTCATCGGTGGCAAGCTGGCCAGCCAGATAATTGCAGTGTGCATCATGAGAAAAAGCGCTGCTTCGTCACTGGCTAAAAGCATGGCTTTTTTCATGACATCAGGGGCGGTTTTTGCTACATCAATTAGCTCTTGCGCACCTTCGCCTAATTTTTTTCCAAATTTGCCAGGATCCTGAAGGATATCGAGGACAAGTTTGATTCCATCCCAAACGCCTTTAATTGCCTCCCATCCACCGTCAAGGATGCCGCTACCGACGGCCATGACCGTACCTGAAAGAGAAAGGCTCGACCATTGCTGCCGATATCCCCCAGGCCCCGTCCATTTGTTGCGCAGAAAACCTTCGAGTTCGCTGTTAAGTCCCTTGTATGAGTCGAACAGCGTATCGATCTGCGCAGGTGTCACTTCGTTGTGAACGCGGATGATGTAATTTTTTCCCGGCACACCACCTGACCAACTACCTTTACCTTTAGCATCGAGTTTGACTTTGTGGATAGCGCCGCCATCCACTGCAACGACCTCAACTTCGATATCGCCCAGAGGAATGTCGTAAAGCGATTCGAACTTGCTCTCGATTAGCAAAGGACCTTTCAATGGGCATTGAGCCACAACACTGAAATTGTCATCAGTCATGCTTACCGCAGTCGATGATCCGCCTGCTTTGAGAATTCGCTCCATTCCCAACAGGGAGGGTTTATTGGTTTTATGGCTGACTTCATCAGCCAGACTTGCATACCAGGAATGGGTTTGCTTCTGGTAAATCGTCAGGCTGTTTTTGAAGTTCTTCAGTTGGTTGTCAACGAAGGCAATGCGTTCCTTTGCGATCATCAGCCTTGCTCCAGAATCAGGTGGTTTAACAGTGCTTCTTTAAGGTTTTTCGGCGCATCCGGGCGGCGCACGAAACGGCTGACTTTCAGCTTCAGGTTGTTCTCAGGCCAAGCGTTGTAAACATCCGGGCGGTCTTCTTCCAGCCACTGCATCAGGTTGCTGATCAGTGTCGTCGGGTTCTCCTTGGCTAAGCCATCCAGCAACTCCTTCGGCACCTCCCACCACGGCCAATCCTTCACCTTCGGCAATACCCGCGTCCCAACCTCCAGCGTCTTCCCGTTAATCAGATACCGCTCAAACACCGGCATTACTTCCCCAGCCTTCTCCCCAAGCCCCTTCAGAATCGGGTAGATATGCCGCCCATCCCAAAAGCGGAAAAACACCTCAGTCCCGTCCGGCATTTTCACCTGTGTGAGGCTGCGCAGGTGCTCGAACACCTCGTTCGGTTCGGCGCGTGAGATGGCCAGCCAGCCCCAGTCGAGGGCGTCGGTTTCGGCGATCCAGGGCAGGAATGCCGAGTTCGGTTTGAGTTCGGTGACGTAGGGCATCACCGGTTGCCAGGTGGAGTAGGGCGTATCGCCCCAGATTGGCAGGAGTTGGGCGGTGGGTTCGGTCAGGTACAGGGTTTTCAGTGCGTCGGCATCGCTCGCTGCGCTGACGATCAGGTACAGGCGCTCGTCATTTTGCAGCGGCTGTTGTGCCAGCCAGTCCTTGGGTGTCAGTTGATCAGATGGCACAGGCACCTGCCTTGCATTTTTCGCATTCTTCGCAGAACGGCGCGTTGCATTTGAGGGTGTTGATCTGGGCCGGGGTCAGGACCTGGCCGGCTTTGTCGGCGTCGGCCTGTTTCAGCACGCCGGGCATCAGCGGGGCGGCGCCGGTGCCGCTGCCGGGGCTGCCGCCGGAGTTGATGTTGATCGTTGGGCCGCTCAGGGTCACGCCGCCGGCGTCGATCTTGATGAAGCTGCTGCCGCCGACCAGGGTCAGTTCTGCGCCGGCTTCCATCACCACTTTCATGCCGCTGCTCAGGTGAATTTCCTGGCCTGCATCAATGAACTGGCCGGTGCCGATCTTGATGTGCTGGTTGACGCCCACGGTCAGGTGGTCGTTGGCGCGGGCTTCGACTTTGCGGTCTTCGTAGACGGTGTGGTGTTCTTCGGCCTTGAATTCTGTGTAGCTGTTCTGCTCGACAGTGTCGTGGCGTTCGTTGCCGACGCGGATCTTCTGGTCGTGCTCGATGTTCTCGTCCCAGTCGCGCTGGGCGTGGAGGAAGATCTGCTCCTGACCTTTTTTGTCTTCGATGCGCAGTTCGTTGTAACCGCCGCCGCCCATCGAGCTCAGGGTCTTGAAGGTGCTGCGGGTCTTGTTCGCTGGCAGCGGGTAGGGGACGGTGTTTTCCTTGTGGTACAGGCAGCCGCTGATCAGCGGTTGATCGGGGTCGCCTTCAAGGAAGGTGACCAGCACTTCCATGCCGATGCGCGGGATGGCGATGCCGCCGTATTGGGCGCCGGCCCAGGCGCTGGAGACGCGCAGCCAGCAACTGGTCTTGTCGTCGGCCTGGCCTTCGCGGTCCCAGTGGAACTGGACTTTGACCCGGCCGTACTCGTCGCAGTGAATCTCTTCACCTTTGGGGCCGGTGACCACGGCGCTCTGGCTGCCGAGGATGCGCGGTTTCGGGTGGCGTAGGGGCGGGCGGTTCGGCACGTCCCACGGGGTCGCCTGGAAGCGGTTGCGATAGCCCTGGTGGAAATCGTCTTTCAGCGCGGTGGTGTCGCTGGTCACCGACTCTTCGAGCACTTGCGGCTGTTTGCCTTCGTGCAGCACTTCGGTCAGCAGCCACAGGTCATTCCACTTGGCTTTCGGGTGCTCGGTCAGGGCGAGGAAATGGCCGCTGACCAGCAACGGCTGATCACTCTTGCCTTCGGCGAGCTGAAAGTCGCTGCGATGGCGTTCGAGGGCGCGTTTGGCCAGGTGTTTGCCGCGCTCGCGGTCGATGAACCGGCCCGGGTAGTCGTAGTCTTCGAGGTCGGGCAGGGCGTCGCCGCGGTTTTCGCTTTCCAGCGTCAGGCGCGGTTTTTCGAAGTCGTAATCGCGGCGCGTGGTGCGGCTGGTGCGGGTTTCCAGGCGCAGGTCGAAACGTTTGATCACCGGATTGCTGGCGACCATGCCGGAGTCTTGCTGGTAGGCCACAGGCTGGAGTTTCGGGAACACCGTCTGGTCATCGCCGAACACCAGCTTGTGCGCCGTGGCGCTGTGCTGGAAGTGGTAGTGGATACCTTCTTCCTCGCACAGGCGCTGGATGAAGTGCAGGTCCGATTCATCGTATTGCACGCAGTAGATGCGCTCGGGATAGATCGAACCGGTCTTGAATTCGTAGGCGTTGCTCTGGATGCCGTGTTCTTCGAGAACCATGCCGATGATTTTCGGCACCGTGAGGTTCTGGAAGATGCGTTGATTGACGCGATGGGCCAGGTACGACAATTGCGGGCGCAGGGTCACCGAATAACGGGTCAGGCGCTTGCCGGAATCGCCTTGCGCGGCGCGATAGATCTGGCCGTGAATGCCGCTGCCATCGGGCGACAGCTGCAGGAAAGCCGGTTTGTGCAGCAGGGTTTCGAGGTCCAGCGACGGCTGCTCACTGACCAGCTCCACCTCGAACACAAAAGGCTGGCTGATGGCTTCCCGGCCGGTCAGGGTGAATACCTGAAAATCGGCGGAGAGCCCTTCGATGGTCAGGGCAAAGTGGGTTTCATTGGCCGGCGCGAACATCCCTTGTTCCTCGTGCTGTACAGCGGCGTTCGTCGACTACCGCCAGGCGGTTCAACGCACGCGAAATTCTGGAGGGGCGTAAACAACATCGACCAGCAGGGCTGGTCGATGCTTGTAACGATCAGCCGTAATTAAACGACTGGAGCACGCCAGTCATCGGAACCCGAAGTACCGGATACTTCGTGGGTCCAGGTGATTTTGCGGTAGGTGAACTGCACTTCTTCCAGGTGGGTGAAGTGCGAGTTGCCTGGATCCTGGCAGTTGTGCATTTTGTTGTTGATGGCGACGATGATCGCGTCTTCCAGTTTGGTGGTGTAGTAGTGCTCTTGAGTACCTTGAGCCGAAGTACGGTACCACTGGATAACGATTTCGCTCATGCGCTCGCCGGAGGTCAGAGCGGCTTGCAGTAGAGGCGAAGCCTTGTCGTAGACCTTGGTGATGATCACTGGCTTGTGAACGCGCTGACCGGTTGGCTGACCGGATTGTGGGTCACGCGGGATGATCACGTCGTGGCTGAAAGCCTGAACCATGACCTGGTCTTCGTGGCCTTCCTGGTAGGTGTTGCCAACGGAGTCGGCGGTGAAAGCGCCGGCAGTGATCAGGCCTTGTTTTTCGCCGGTAACCGACATGTACGCTGGTGTTGCCATGGGGTGCTCTCCTTGCGGATAAATTTAGGGTGCCCGGGAGGCGAAATCGCCCGGTGGGTGCCTGACTGTTATCAAGGAGCGTGCCAGGTTTGTCGAAGGCCCCGGCAGCCGGGGGTGAAGCGGCTGTAGCCTGCGGTTTTGCCGATGTTTTTATTGAATCGAGATGGAAAGTGCGCAACTTCTTGCGCAGTACTGCGCAAGAAGTTGCGCACTTGGCTGTAAGCCTCTCCGATCAAGGGCTGTAGCGCGACAAGTCACGTTTTTTGCCGGACAAGTGCGCAAGAAGTTGCGCAGTAAGGCCAAGTGCCAGCGTCGAGCGTTTGAAACGATCCACCCAGCGCGACGGTCAATCACTCACGACTGCGCCGCAGGCGTCTGAACATTCCCCACCGCGAGTGAGAACGACATGAAAATCCTGATGGTTTTAACGTCCCACGATCAACTGGGTGATACCGGCAAGAAAACCGGCTTCTGGCTGGAAGAATTCGCCGCGCCGTATTACGTGTTCAAGGATGCCGGCGCGCAACTGACGCTGGCCTCGCCCAAGGGCGGCCAGCCACCGCTGGACCCGAAAAGTGACGAGCCCGATGCGCAGACCGCCGCAACCGAGCGCTTTCGCAAGGATTCTGCCGCCCAGTCGGCATTGTCGTCGACAGTCAAGCTGGACACGGTAAAGGCTGCGGATTTCGATGCCGTGTTCTATCCCGGCGGCCACGGCCCGTTGTGGGACCTGGCTGAAGACCGCCATTCGATTGCGCTGATCGAAGCGTTTTACAACAGTGGCAAACCCGTGGCGGCGGTGTGTCATGCGCCCGGTGTGCTGCGATATGTCAAAGGCGCCGACGGTCAGCCCCTGGTTAACGGTAAGCAGGTGACAGGCTTCACCAACAGCGAAGAAGAGGCGGTAGGACTGACGGACGTGGTGCCGTTTCTGGTAGAGGATGAGCTCAAGGCCAAGGGCGGGATTTTCTCCAAGGGCGCGGACTGGTCGAGCTACACCCGTGAAGATGGATTGTTGCTGACGGGGCAGAATCCGGCGTCGTCGGAGGAGACGGCTTTCGCGTTGTTGTCACGGTTGCGCTAATAGCAAAAGCAAAAGATCGCAGCCTGCGGCAGCTCCTACAGGGGGAAACACATTCCATCTGTAGGAGCTGCCGCAGGCTGCGATCTTTTGATCTTTCAGCGCGAAAGCGCTGCCAGACACTCCTCAATCGAACGCCGCTGTGTCTCGGCATACAACCCCAATTCATCAATGGTTGCACGCCCCAGCGCCTGTTCGAACGCCTGGCGGTTCGAGTGTTCGCCATAGTGTGTCTGCGCAGCATCCCCAAGGTTCGACTGAAAAATCCCCGCCGCACTCACTGGCAGAAAATCTTCGTACACCAACGGTTCAGCTTTCACATGGCCTTCGCGGAGCAAATCCTCCAGCGACGTCGACGTGAGGCTACCCGCTGCCAAGCCTTTTTCCGTGGGGAAATAGCGAAAATACGCCAGCTCCTGTTCACGCATGCCGTCGACGCTGTCCGGAAATTCGCCAAAGTGCTCGGTCATCAGCGTGTTGTAACGTGCGGCGTTACCTTCGTTAGGGAAATCGCCCAGTTCATCGCGCGCGGCATTCAGCAAGCGGTCATACAGCGCTCGGCCTTTGGGCGTCAGCGCCGCACCGCGTTGTTCGATTTCACCGAAACGCGCGCTGTGGCTACCGCGAGTCTCGTGCTGATCGGTGAAGGCGATCGGCTCGTCCAGCGCCTTGAAACTGGTCTGGCGCAACAGGATCGGGCACTTGCGGCGTGGCGGGCCTTCGATCACCGCTTTCGGGGTGATGCCGTGCACCGGCATCTGCGCCTGGACGATATCGATGTCCAGGGTGCGTGGGGTCAGGTGATTGATGTGCGGGCCTTTGAACGCCACCACATCGGCGATCAGACGGTGCTGGGCGCTGAGGGTCTGGTACTGCGCAGCGGTGACGGTGGCGCTGTGATGCCAGCGAAAGGTTTCCAGTGCCTGCAGGACGAATTCCCTGGCTTCATCCTCATTCAGCCCGCCGACGGACTCCGCCCGCTCGATCAGATGCAATGCCGCAGGGGTGAAGATCGAACGCTGATTCAGCACCGATTCGGCAAACGCCCGCAGTTCGGGATCCTCGATCAACTCAAGGCGCAGTAATGAGGTGAACACCCGAAACGGACTGACCTGCAGCGCCGCTTCATGCACCGCGCGAAACGCCGTGGAGTGCACCGGCACACCCGCCGGGGTCAGGTCGTAGTAGCCCACCGGTTGCATGCCCATCACCGCGAACAAACGCGCTAGGGTCGCCAGTTCTTTGGCTGTGCCAACGCGGATCGCGCCGTGGCGCTCCATGTCCAGGCGCCCGATTTCACCGGTGCTGTCGAGCTGCCGTGCGAGGTCTGGCTGAGCGGCCAGCACTTCACGGTTGGTCTGTTCCACCAATTCCATCAGCGCGCCGTACAACGGCACTTCTTCGCGGTACATGTCGGACATCGCTTTGGAAAAGCGTTGGCGGATCAGGTCGGGGCTGACGAAAGGCTGCACGGTCATGAAAAAAATTCCTGCCACGGTCACGTAAAGGATGGAGGAAAAGATCGCAGCCTTCGCCGACGGCGGCAAACGAAGAATCCTACGAACTTCATTCTGCCAACGACTGATCCACCAGTTCGATCCAGTGCAAAATCTGCGTACGTCCGGCGCCGGCCAGATGATTCTGGCAGCCGACGTTGGACGTGACGATCAGCTCCGGGCGCCCGCTTTCCAGCGCATTGAGGCGGTTGTCGCGCAATTGCCGGGCGAGGGTCGGCTGCGTCAGCGAATAAGTGCCGGCCGAACCGCAACACAGGTGACCGTCCGGCACGGGTGTGAGATTGAACCCGAGGCGGGTCAGCAGCGCTTCGACTGCGCCGCCGAGTTTCAGCGCATGTTGCAGTGTGCAGGGGCAATGCACGGCGATCCGCCGCTGGCGGGCGGCGCACACTTGCTCCAGAGGTTCCTGAGCGAGCAGTTGCACCAGATCCAGCGTTCGCTCACTGATCTGCCGCGCCTTGTCGGCGTAGCGCGGATCCTGCGCCAGCAGATGCCCGTAATCCTTGATGAACGCGCCGCAACCGCTGGCCGTCTGCACGATGGCTTCCGCGCCGTTTTCCAGCTGTGGCCACCACGCGTCGATGTTTTGCCGCGCGCGGTCGAGGCCTTTGGCCTGGGCGTCGAGGTGATAGTCCAGCGCGCCGCAGCAACCGGCCTCGGCCACCGGCGTGACGCTGATCCCTAGTCGATCGAGCACCCGCGCCGTCGCATCATTGGTGTTCGGCGACAGGCCTGGTTGCACGCAGCCTTCGAGCAGCAACACCCGCCGCGCATGGCGTGGGGCGGGGCGTGAGCCGGGCACTGGGGCGCGTTGCGGCAATTTGCTTTCGAGGATGCGCGGTAACAGCGGCCGGAACGTCGTGCCTACCCGCAGCAGTCCCTTGAATACGCCCGGATTCGGCGCCAGTGCACGCAAGCCCTCGCGCAACAAGCGCTGGGCGGCAGGGCGGGGCACGGCCTGATCGACCACCGCCCGACCGATATCCAACAGGTTGTGATAGTCAACACCAGAGGGGCAGGTGGTTTCGCAATTACGGCAGGACAGGCAGCGATCCAGATGCAACTGCGTCTGCTCGGTGGCCGGCGCCCCTTCGAGCACTTGCTTGATCAGATAGATGCGTCCGCGTGGCCCATCGAGCTCATCACCGAGCAACTGATAGGTCGGGCAGGTGGCGTTGCAAAAACCGCAATGCACGCAGGTGCGCAGAATCTTTTCCGCCTCGGCCGCACGCGGCAGTTGTCGGGATTGTTCGCTGAGGGTGGTCTGCATGGCTAGAACTCCGCGTACATCCGGCCGGGGTTGAACAGTCCTTGCGGATCGAGTTGCGCCTTGAGTTGCCGGTGATAACGCATCAACGTGCGCGGCAGCGGCTGGAACGGTGTGTCGCTGGCGCCATGGGTGAAACAGGTGGCATGGCCACCGAGTTCCCGGGCGAGAATCTGAACGTGCTCGTGATCGGACTTCAGCCAGCGTTGCGCGCCGGCCCAGTCGATCAACTGCTGGCCGGGCAAGCCTTGCGGCCCGAGATTGTTCGGCAGCGACAGGCGCCACAGCGGCAGGCCTTCGTCGAAAAAGCTCAGGCGTTGCTCGTTCAAGTCGCGCCAGAACACCGAGTCCAGCGGCTCGCCGCCGAGTCGTTGATGCGCGGCGGTCACCGAGCCTTCGCCGCCCTCCAGGCGCAGGTACAGGCTTTGCCCGTCATGGCAGGCGCCGCTGATCGGCAACGGTTGCTGGCCCCATTCGGCCAGCCTGGTCAGCGCTCGGGTGCAGTCGATATCGAGGCGGATGCTCAGGCATTGACGCGGTTTCGGCAGGACTTTCAGCGAGACCTCGGTGAGCACGCCGAGACAGCCGAAACTGCCAGTCAACAAGCGCGACAGGTCGTAGCCGGCAACGTTTTTCATTACCTCGCCACCGAACCGCAGGTGCTCGCCAAGGCCTGTGATGACCCGGGTACCGAGGACGAAGTCGCGCACCGAACCTGACCATGGCCGCCGTGGCCCGGACAGTCCGCTGGCGATCATCCCGCCGACGGTGGCACTGTCACCGAAGGCCGGTGGTTCGCACGGCAGCATCTGCCCGGCAGCGTCGAGCGCCGCGAGCAACTCGCGCAGCGGCGTACCGGCGCGCACGCTGACCACCAGCTCGGTCGGTTCATAGCGCACGATGCCGCAGTGCGCGCGGGTGTCGAGCACTTCGCCGGCCACCTCGCGCCCCAGAAACGCCTTGCTGTTGCCACCCTGGATTTTCAGCGGCGTGGCGTTGGCCCGGGCCTGATTGACCTGATCCAGCAGGGCGCCGCTGGCGTCGACGTCAGCCATCAGAAGCGCTCCAGTTCGGGGAATGGCAATTGTCCGGCATGAATGTGCATCGCACCGAATTCCGCGCAACGGTGCAGGGTCGGGATGTTCTTGCCGGGGTTGAGCAGGCCTTGCGGGTCGAACGCGGTTTTGACGGCGTGGAACAGGGTCAGCTCTGCGCTGTTGAATTGCGCACACATCTGATTGATTTTCTCGCGGCCGACGCCGTGTTCACCCGTGATGCTGCCGCCGACGTGCACGCACAATTCGAGAATTTTCCCGCCTAACGCCTCCGCGCGCTGCAGTTCACCGGGCTGGTTGGCGTCGAACAGGATCAGCGGGTGCATGTTGCCGTCACCGGCATGGAACACATTGGCCACGCGCAAGCCGTATTCGGCGCCGAGGCGCGCGATGCCTTGCAGCACGCCGGGCAATTCGCGACGCGGGATGGTGCCGTCCATGCAGTAGTAGTCCGGGGACAAGCGGCCGATCGCCGGAAAGGCGTTTTTGCGTCCGGCCCAGAAGCGCACGCGCTCGGCTTCATCGCGGGCCTGACGCACCTCGCTGGCGCCAGCCTGCAGCATGACCTCGCGCACCCGCAGGCAATCGTCGTGGACATCGGCTTCGACACCATCGAGTTCGCACAGCAGAATCGCTTCGGCAGCGACCGGGTAACCGGCGTGAATGAAGTCTTCGGCGGCGCGGATCGCCAGGTTGTCCATCATCTCCAGGCCACCGGGAATAATCCCCGCAGCGATAATGTCGGCCACCGCGCGGCCAGCCTTTTCCACCGAATCGAAGCTGCCCAGCAGCACCTTGGCGACCTGCGGTCTGGGCAGCAGTTTGACCGTGACTTCGGTGATGATCCCGAGCAAACCTTCGGAGCCGGTGAACAGCGCCAGCAAATCGAAGCCCGGCGCATCGAGGGCCTCGCTGCCCAGCGTCAGGCGTTCGCCTTCGATGGTCAGCACTTCGATCTTCAGCAGGTTGTGTACGGTCAGACCGTACTTGAGGCAATGCACGCCACCGGCATTTTCCGCGACGTTGCCGCCGATCGAACAGGCAATCTGCGACGACGGATCCGGCGCGTAATACAGGCCGAACGGCGCCGCCGCCTGGGATATCGCCAGGTTGCGCACCCCGGGTTGAACCCGTGCGGTGCGAGCCGCCGGGTCGATGTGCAGGATGTTGTTGAACCGCGCCATCACCAGCAACAGGCCGCTTTCCAGCGGCAGCGCGCCGCCCGACAACCCGGTGCCGGCGCCACGGGCCACCACCGGCACGTGGTGTTGATGGCAGAGTCTGAGCAGGGTTTGTACCTGATCGAGTCGCCGGGGCAGCGCCACCAGCATCGGCGTGGTGCGATAGGCCGACAGGCCATCGCATTCGTACGGCTTGAGTTCGTCTTCGCGCCACAGAAGGTCGAGATCCGGGAGGGCGTGCTGCAGGGTTTTCAGCAGCTCAGCCTTGTTCACTTCCGGTAGCGAGCCGTCGAGGCGTTCGTCGTAGAGAATGTTCATTCCAATTCCATTGGCGGACGGGATTACCTGTGGTAAGGAGATTTATCCCCGACTGGCTGCGCAGCAGCCCAACCCAGAACATGCGGTGTGTCTGATTCAGCTTGGTGCTGGAACCGGGCTGCTCTGCAACCCATCGGGGATGAATCCCCTCACCACAATAAATCCCCTCACTACAAGGATAGTTGTGGGATTCATCGCTGACTGCCCAGAAACTCTCGATACAACCGCGCAGTATTCCCCGGTTGTTCGACCATCGGCATGTGCCCGACACCGTCCCACACTTCGACCCGCAGATTGGCGATGCCCTTGCTCCACACCGGCACGCTGCTGACGTCGATCAAGCGGTCCTTGCGCCCCCACAGCAGTAGCGCCGGGCATTTGATCTCGGCCAGTTTCGGTTCCATCGGCGGGCTGGCGCGAAAGTCGCGGAAGATCTCTTCCAGCTCATCACGCTGGCGTTGGTAACGTTGGGCGATGGCGTCCAGCACCAGCCCGGGTACCCACGGTGGCGAGGCCATGGTCATCGCATAAAACTGGCGGAATTCTTCCCGGGAGTTGATCAGGAACGGGTTATGCCCACGGGCCAGATGGCGTTCCATGTCGCTGGCCTGCGGTGCGGTGACGCCGGCCGGGTCGATCAGTGCCAGTGAGGCAATCCGGTCCGGGTAGGTTGCCGCCAGCCACGCTGCGATGTAGCCGCCCATCGAGTTGCCGATCACGTGGACTTTCTCCACACCGCACACGTCGAGCAGCTGGATCATGCGCTTGGCCTGCAGCGCAATGTCATAGCCGCCACCGGCCTTGAAGCCGGTTTCACCGTGGCCGGCGATGTCCGGAATGATCACCCGGTACTGGCGGACAAAGTGCCTGGCGAAGCGCAGCCACAGATTTTTCTCGGCGCTGTAGCCGTGCAGCATCAGGATCGCGCTGGCGGCTTCATAAGGCCCACCTTGCCAGGTCGAGACCGTCATTTCGGCAATCGGCACTTCGATCTTGTGCAACTTGTACATCCTGGCCTCGAGCGCCGTGCTCAGGTCATACAGCCAATGGCCGATCGCCGGATAACTCAACCAGCTCCAGGCCACGAAAACCGCGAGAGCGACAAACAGCACAAGCATCGACGTCTTCCTTTTACGTGTTCAGGACAGAATGTGGTCAGCCGGTTTCAGCGCCCGGGTCAACCGGTAGTAGCTGAAACTGAAGCCCGGAAATATCGCGATCACATGACCGCTCTTGCTTTGATACCAACTGTGACAGCCGCCGGACTTCCATACCGTGCGCTCCATCTCACGGTGGATCATTGCAGTGTAGGTACGTTCCGCGTCGGGGCGCACTTCGATGCTGCGCAATCCTTTTGCCTGCAGGGTGTGGATACAGTCGAGGATGTAGTTCATCTGCGCCTCGATGATGAACAGCGCCGAGGTATGCCCGATGCCGGTGTTGGGCCCGGTGACGATAAACAGGTTGGGAAAGTCCGGCAGGCTGGTGCCCAGGTAGGCGCGCGGGTACTGCGCCCAGACGTCCTTGAGTTGCACGCCGTGCTTGCCGGTCACCGGATAAGAGACCACGCCGTCGGTGGCGTCGTAGCCGGTTGACCACACGATCAGATCGACCTCGATGTGCTGGCCATCCTGGGTAACGATGCCGGTTTCATCGACTTCGGCGATGCCTTGCTCGCGGCTGTGCAGGGTGACGTTGGGTCGGGTCAGCGCCGGGTAATAGGTGCTGGAAAGCAGGATGCGCTTGCAGCCGATGGTGAAGTCCGGGGTGAGTTTTTCGCGCAACAGCGGGTCCGGTACCTGTTGCTTGAGAAAACGCAGGGCCTGGCGCTGGACCAGGTGAATCGCCGGTTTCGAATATTTGAAGGCGATGACCCGCGTTTCGAATTGCCAGTAAAGCAGCCAGCGCAGCAGCTTGTAGGCCGGTTTCACTCCCAGCAGCCAGCGCTGCAAAGGCCCGAACCGGCGATCGGCGCGCGGCAGCACCCAATGTGGTGTGCGCTGGAATACATGCAGTTGTGCGACCTCGGGGGCAATCGCCGGAATGACCTGCGCGGCACTGGCGCCGCTGCCGACGATGGCCACGCGTTTACCGCGGTAGTCGTAGCTGTGATCCCAATTGTTTGTATGAAAAGTCTTGCCCTGAAAGCGATCCTGGCCGGGGAAGGGTGGGATCACCGGTTGGCTCAACGGTCCGGAGGCGTTGATCACGAACTGCGCGCAGAACATCCCCTTGTTGGTGTGCACCGCCCACTGCCTGGCGGCGTCATCCCATTCGATGCGTTCGACGTTGGTTTGCAGTTCCACGCGTTCGCGCAGGCCGAAGCGTTCGATGACATGTTCGGTGTATCGGTGCAGTTCAGGCTGGGCGGCAAACATCTGCGTCCAGCGGTACGGCGCGAAGGACAGCGAGTACAGCGGTGAGGGCACATCCACCGCTGCGCCGGGATAGGTGTTCTGGCACCAGGTGCCGCCGAAGAACGTCCTTCGTTCCAGCAGGCGAAAATCGTCAATGCCGGCCTTGAGCAAATTGACCGCCGCACATTGGCCGCCAAATCCGCTGCCGATGATCAACACCTGGTAGGTCCGCATGGGTCTCCTTCTTATAGTCGTTTCACCGTTTTCATCCTTTCAGGTATAGCTAAAAATTCGCCGAGTGGGAGCGGGCGGCTGGGCGGTGATGGCTATTTAGCGGCTGGCTGATAGACTCCCAGCACATCGGTCTGACGGTGTGCGCAGGTTCCGTTGAGTGGTCGAGGCCCTTATGCGAAACAAGGGGGGAAAGGGACTTTCACTGGCCAGGAGGCTTTATACATCGCGAACCCTCGGCCTGGTGCTGGGGTTGTTGTGCGTGAGCGTGGCGATGTACCCGCTTGACCCGTCGCCGTGGGTCTGGGCACTGATGCTGTTCAATGGCCTGGTCTGGCCGCATCTGGCGTTTCAATGGGCCCGTCGCTCCAGCGTTCCCTACCATGCTGAACACCGCAATCTGTTGATCGACGCGTTTATGGGCGGCTTCTGGGTCGCCGCCATGCAGTTCAATCCGTTGCCCAGTGCCACCACCGTTTCGATGATGGCGATGAATAACGTCGCCATCGGTGGCGTGCGTTTTCTCGCGGCGGGCCTGGCGGCGCAGGTCCTTGGAATCGGCGTCGGCCTGGTGGTGTTCGCTCCGGCATTCATCCCGCCCACCTCACCTTTACAGCTGTATGCCTGCCTGCCATTGCTGATGCTGTACCCGTTGGCGCTGGGCTGGATCTGCTTTCGCCAGGCCTATACGCTGGGCCTGCACAAGCGTGAACTGCTGGCCCTGAGTCGCACCGACAGCCTGACCGGCCTGCTCAACCACGGCGCCTGGAAGGATCAACTGGACATCGCGTTTCAACGTTGCCGTCGACAGCAACAGGGCGCGGCGATTGCGTTGATCGATATCGACCACTTCAAGTCGATCAATGACACGTATGGGCATGTGGCGGGTGACATCGTCCTGCGCCAGTTGAGCAAAATGCTCAAGCAGAACCTGCGCGCTGCGGATATCGCCGGTCGCTACGGCGGCGATGAGTTCTGCGTGATTCTGCCCGACCTGCCGCTGTTCAATGCGGCGCAGGCCATGGAAGCCTTGCGCGAACGTTTCGCCACCCTGGGTTACGAGCAGAACCCGGCGCTCAAGGTCAGCCTGAGCATCGGTCTGGCGGCTTATGATCCGGCGCATGGCGACGCGACCCGTTGGCTCAATGATGCGGATCAGGCGCTGTACGAGGCCAAGGCAACCGGGCGCAATCGAGTGATCTGCAACAGTGACGACCTGCCGAAACAGGAACTGCTCGATTCGGTCTGACTGCTCACCACATTCACCTGTGCGAGCCGGCTCGCTCGTGGAAGTGTTCGGTGTCGGCGGCTCCGGTGTCGCATCCGCTATAGAGCCTTGCGTTGATGTCAGGTACGGTTTGAATCCCCCGACGCGAAACAAGGATCGATTCATGACGTTCTCATTTCCCCGCTCCCTGCTGGCCGCCAGCCTCGGCCTGTCTCTCGCCTTCAGCGCTGCCGGTGCCTTCGCCGAACCGCACAAGCAAGTGCTGGCCGATGCCGAGCAGTATCAGCCTGAAGCCCTGAAACTGCTGGAGCGGCTGGTCAACATCGACTCCGGTTCCGGCTATGAACCGGGCCTCAAACATGTCAGCGAGATCGCCATCGACGAGCTGAAAAAACTCGGCGCCACCATCGAGCTGGTGCCCAACACCCCGGAAAAAACCAACCACGTGCTGGCCACTTTCAAAGGCACCGGCAAGGCGAAAATCCTCTTGATGGCGCACATGGACACGGTGTTCAAGGAAGGCTCCGCCGCCGAGCGCCCGTTCCATATCAAGGACGGCCGCGCCTACGGGCCGGGGGTGATGGACGACAAGGGTGGCATCGTCGCCGGGATCTATGCGCTGAAGATCCTGAAGAACCTCGACTTCAAGGATTACGCGCAAATCACCTTCCTGCTCGATGCCAGCGAAGAAACCGGCTCGGACGTCGCCACCGACCTGATCAAGAAAACCGCCAAGGCCCACGACGTGACGCTCAACCTCGAACCGGGGCGTCCGGCCGATGGTCTGGTGGTGTGGCGCAAAGGCAGCGCAACGGCGCTGGTCGAGGTCAAGGGCAAGGCTGCGCATGCGGGCGTCGCGCCGGAGTTGGGACGCAACGCAGCGATGGAAGCGGCGCACCAGATTCTGCAACTGGGCAAACTCGGCGACGAAACGAAGAAAACCACGATCAACTTCACTGTGCTCCAGGCCGGTGATCGCACCAACGTGATTCCCGATCACGCCACCGCCAAGGCTGACGTGCGCGCGGCCGTGCCGGAAGAATTCGACCGGATCGAAAAAGACCTGGCGCGGGTCTCGCAGGACAAGCTGATCGCGGAAACCGAAGTCACCACCAGCCTCAAACGCGGCTTGCCGCCGATGCCGCAAACGGCGGAGTCGGATCGCTTGATGGCGATGGCCCAAGGGATTTACGGCGAGATCGGCCGCAAGCTGACCGAAGAGGGCAGTGGTGGTGCGGCGGATGCCAGCCTGTCAGCCGGCGTGGGCACACCGACGCTGGACGGTTTCGGGATTGTCGGCGGCAATATTCATACGCCGGAGGAGTACGCTGAAGTGGCGAGCGTGGCGCCGCGGATTTATCTGTTGTCGCGGATGATCATGGAATTGGCCAAATAGTCACAGTCTGAACATTGTTCAGTGCTGAGGCGACCGGCCCCATCGCTGGCAAGCCAGCTCCCACAGTAGAACTTCAGTGGACGCAGTATCTGTGTTCGACACCGATCAAATGTGGGAGCGAGCCTGCTCGCGATGGCGTGAGCACAATCAACATCCATATAGCCTGATCCACTGCTTTTACTGGCAGGCCAGCTCCCACGGACGTTGGTGATGCCCACAAATCCATGTCGGCCAAATAACCTTTGGGAGCTGGCTTGCCAGCGATAGCGTCAGCCCGGTCATCACATCACTCCTTGACGCTCATGTATTCCTTCGCCCAGAGAATGTAGTCCTCTGGCTGGGTGTAGGTGTGCGTCAGTTCGGTGGCACTCAGGTCCGAAGCCTGGGTAAAGATCTGTCGTTGCTCACGCAGGCTGTCGTAGGTGGCCTTGATCGCCGCGAAGTACGCGCCGTGACCGTCGATGGTTACGCGCACACCGAGTTCGGCCAGACGCTTGTCGTCGCGCAGCGCCGGGTTGCCGTAGGTGACCAGCATCAGTGGCACGGTCAAGTGTTCGGCAATCTGTTCTAGCTGATCGAAGTCCTGCACGCCGACCATGCAGATGCCGTCGGCACCGGCGGCCTGGTATTGCTTGGTGCGGCTGATGATTTCCTGGTTCGGCAGAATACCGGCGTTGGTGCGGGCGATGATCGCCATTTCCGAATCGACCCGGGCTTCCAGCGCTGCACGGATCTTGCCGACGCCTTCGGCAACCGAGATCAGGTCGGTGGATTTACGGCCGAATTGTGCCGGCAGCAGTGTGTCTTCGATGGTCAGTGCGGCGACGCCGGCGCGTTCCAGCTCAACGATGGTGCGCATCACGTTGAGGGCGTTGCCGTAGCCGTGGTCGGCGTCGGCGATCACGGGCAGCTGAGCGACGCGGCCAATGCGGGTGGCCTGCTCAGCGAACTCGCTGAGGGTGATCAAGGCAAAGTCGGGAGCGCCCAGCACCTGCAAAGAGGCGACGGAGCCGCCGAGGATCCCCACTTCAAAACCCAGGTCTGCGGCAATGCGCGCGGACATCGGATCGAACACCGAAGCCGTGTGGTAGCAGGTGTCGGAAGCCAGCAATTGACGGAAGTTACGGCGCAAATCTTGATGGGAAAGCCTGGTCATACGAGTTCCACCAATACAAAGGAATGGAACGGCTTGAGCAAAGGTGTCAACGCCGAAGAATGAAAAGGCTATCACGCGAATGGGTCAAGGTTCATGACGAATTTGCGAGTGAGGCGTTGATCACGGATGCAAAGGCTGAAAGGTTTCATCTGCAATCAGCGGATTTCCAGTGTCAGGACAGTTGTTCAGGCCGCGACTGCGTGTTGCTGTTGCCTGGGCAGCAGCACGGCGCGGACCGAATTGCCCGGCTGCAGTTGCAGGCGCTTGGCGGTCAGGCGATCGACCACCAGGGTATTGCCGACCAGACGACCGGGGGCCACGGTGATGCGGCAGTTCTCCAGGCGACGGTTATGGATCAGCCACAAGGGGGCCTGATCGTCCGGCGTGCCGAGGCTCAAGGTCAGCGCCTGGCTGTCGCGCACGGTACGAATGCTGCCGATCGGCGCTTCGATCACCGGGCCACCGTCGAAGATGTCGATGTAGCCCTTATGTACAAAGCCTTCCTCGCGCAAGATCTTCAGCGCCGGCTCGGTATTGGGGTGTGGCTGGCCGATGGCCGCTTGTGCCTGTTCGGTCAGCATGCAGGTGTACAACGGCTGGCGCGGCATCAGTTCGGCGATGAACGACTTGTTGCCCAGACCCGACAAGTGGTCGGCGTGGCTGAAGTCCATCTGGAAAAAGTGCCGGCCCAGGCTGTCCCAGAACGGCGAACAACCGCGTTCATCGGCACTGCCACGCAGTTCGGCGATCATCTTCTCGCCAAACAACTGCGGAAATTCGGCCACGAACAGCAGGCGCCCCAACGACAGCAGCCGGCCGTTGCTGCCATGACGATGGTCGTGGCTGAGAAACAGCGAGCACAGCTCCGACTGGCCGGTCAGCTCATTATTGAGAAACAGCGTGGGTATCTGTCGGGAAATGCCCAGATCCGCTGACGAACTCACGGTCAACCCGACGCGGTAGTTGTACCACGGCTCGCGCAGGCCAACCGCGCCGGTCAGGGCGCTGACACCCACCACGCGCAGGTCGTCGTCTTCGAGCACGAACAGGTAGTCGGCGTCGGCCCGTTCCACCTGCTCGGCGAACGCACGTTGCGCCCAGCGCACCCGGTGAGCGAGGCGGTCTTCATTGGCCGGCAGGGTGGTGAACCCGGGGCCGGCCTGCTGCACCAGAGTCATCAGCGCTGGCAGGTCGCTGACTTTGACCGGACGGACGATCATGCGGTAACTCCTTGTACGCGCCTGTTCGGGCACTGTCGTTGGGTGTGCAACCGGGCGCCGTTCACAGGGCTGTCAGCCTGATCGTGCTGCCATCGGTGACCTTCAGCGCCGTGCACAGGGCTGGCGTAAGGGACAGCGGTTGATCGGGCTGGTAATCCAGTTCGGCGACGATGGCCCGGAAACCGTGCAAGGCGTCGTTGCTCACCAGATAGCGTCCCCGAGCGTCGATTTGTGCTTGCTGGCGCACGGTGGCGGTCTGGCTGCGGGCGATCGAACGGATGTTCGCGGTGCGCGCATACAGGGTCGGGCCGGCGTCGAACAGGTCGATATAGCTGTTGGTTTCAAAGCCTTCGCGTTCAAGGATGTCGAACGCTTCCTGGCCGTCCGGGTGAATCCGGCCGATGCATGCCTGTGCTTCCGGGGGCAGCATCGGCACGTAAATCGGGTATTGCGGCATCAGTTCGGCGAGAAAGGTGCGGCTTTGCAGACCGCACAGGCGCTCGGCCTCAACGTAGGGCAGGTCGAAGAAATGCTTGCCCAGTGCATCCCAGAACGGTGAATGGCCATTCTCATCGCTGTAGCCGACGATTTCGGTGATCACCGCATCGGCGAAACGGGATGCGTGAGCGGCGATGAACAGCAGCCGCGCCCGCGACAGCAGTTCGGAAAAAGCGCTGCGCACCAGCGCATTGTCGATGTGAAAACCGCGCAGCAGGGTGTGGTCGTTGAGGTCGTGACACAACGACAGCGCCGGCACGCCGTGTTCGATGTTCAATTCCCGCGAGGCGCTGGTGAAGTGGCGGTTGCGCAGGCTGTAGAACGGTTCGTTGAAACCGGCCGTGGCGAGGATCTCCGAGCAGCCGACCAGCCGCCGAGTGTCGAGGTCTTCCAGCACGAAGAAGTAATTTTCCGGGCCTTGCGCCTGAATGTCGTGGTCGAACGAGGCGCAGGAACCGGCGATTTTTTCACGCAGGCGTTCGCTGTCGTCCGGCAGCGACGTGACGCCGACCAGACTGTCGCGGGCCAGTTGCTGCAATTGCGGCAGGTCGGTTGGCTCGACTGGGCGTAAGACCAGCATGGATGCACTCCTGTATCAAAGGGTCCGGTGATCCGCACCGAACCTGACTATCACTGTCGGTTGCCACGCTTTAAAGCGGCGGTCGCCTGATTTGTTGTCAGACGCCGCTCTTTTTCTTGTCAGCCGTTACTCGGGTCAGGCAGCGCGCTGCTGGCGCCGAGCTTGTTCAGGAAGAACAGGTACACCAGACCCAGCGCGATCCAGATCAGGCCGAGTTTCTGCGCATCGACGCCCATGTTGTACATGATGGCGGCGACGATGATGAAGCCGATCACCGGGCAGATCAGATGGCGCACGACCTGGCCGGACTTCTGCCGACGCCAGTAGTAGTTGATCACTGTCAGGTGCAGCAGCATGAAACCGCTGAGGGCACCGAAGTTGACCAGCGAGGTCAGGGTGTCGACCGAATTGATGAACAGGTAGCAGATCACCAGCGACAGCAGCGCCACCAGATAAATGCTCAGGTACGGGGTGTTGTGCTTCGGGTGCACCTTGGCCAGCACTTTCGGCAACTTGCCGTCACGCGCCATGCCGAACAGCAGGCGCGACACCGCGGCTTGCGAGGTGATTGCCACGGCAACCCCCCAGGCCAGAGCAGTCGCCACACCGGTCAGCGTTGCCAGCCAGCTGCCCGCCGCGATTTCGGCGATTTCATAGAACGCAGTGTCGGCGGACTTGAAGCCCATGCCGGCAGCGAGGTCGGTGGCGATCCAGGTCTGTACGACGAAAATCGCGCCCATCACCAGCAGTGTGATCAGCGCTGCCCGACCGACGCTTTTGCCCGGGTCGCCCTTGATTTCTTCGGCGAGCGTCGAGATCGCATCGAAGCCAAGGAACGACAGTACCGCAATCGACACCGCCTGCATCAGCAGGGCGAAGTTGAATGTTTCCGGGTGATACAGCGGCGCCAGGGTCAGCTCGCCGTTGCCGCCGCCGTTGTGCAGGGCATTCCAGGCGTAGAACAGGAAAATCCCCAGCACCACCAATTGCGCCAGCAGGAAGATGATGTTCATCCGTGCGGTGAAGGTGATGCCGCGCAGGTTGACGAACGTCGCGCTGACGAGGAACGCCAGAATGAAGCCGACTTTCGGAATGTCCGGGTACAGATGGTTCAGGGCCATCGCCGCGTAGACATAGAGCAGCGGCGGAATCAGCAGGTAGTCGAGCAGCATCAGCCAGCCGGCGAGAAAGCCGACGTGTTGGTTGAGGCCGCGTTGCGCGTAGGAGTAGACCGAACCTGCAATCGGAAATGCCCGCGCCATGCTGCCATAGCTCAACGCGGTGAACAGCATCGCCACCATGCCGATGATGTAGGCCAGCGGCACCATCCCGGGCGCCTCGGCATTGACGTAGCCATACACGCCAAACGGGGCGATGGGGATCATGAAGATCATTCCGTACACCACCAGATCGGTCAGTGTCAGGCTACGTTTCAACTCCTGTTTGTAGCCGAACTCTTCTATTTCCATGAAGCGCAACTCCTTGTCAGCCTATCCGGCGTTTTTCGTTGTTATGTCGGTCCATCGTTTACCGCGTTATCAATCTTTGCATTCGTTACAGCAGCGGTGCCAGGCGCTCGGCCCACAGCGAAACCGCTTCCGGGCTGCGCAGCAGATCGTTGCGCACTTCGATCAGCACCGACTCCAGTCCACGGGCATCGCCGTGCACTGGCACGGTCATGTCACCCAGCGGATCGATCCGGTACGGCTGGTTGCCCGCGACCTTCAACGGGTGCTGGCCGAGGCCGTCGATCAGCCGTTGTGCGTAGGCGCTGGCCTGGCCGAACAACACGCCGACTTCCAGCGGGCGCGGCTGGCCGTAATACACCGGGGTAAAGCTGTGAATCCCCACCACCCGTACCGCTTGACCCTGCGCGACGCGTTGGTCGATCAGGGTTTGCAGCCGGGCGTGAAACGGTTTGAACAGCGTCTGGCGCCGGTACTCGCGAGTGGCTTCGTCCAGCTCGCGATTGCCGGGCACCTGATAAATCTCGCTCTGTGCCGGAATGCTGTCGGGGGCATGCCGGGGCCGGTTGAGGTCGATCAGCAACCGTGAATAGTTGGCGCTCAACAGTGTCGCCCCGAGCACCTGCGAAAGCTTTTCAGCCAGTTGCAAGGCGCCGATGTCCCAGGCGATGTGCTCGCGCGCGGCTGCATCGTCCAGGCCCAGGTTGTTCAGGGCTTCGGGGATGTAGCGGCTGGCGTGCTCACACACCAGGATCAATGGATGCGATGAATCTTCACGACTCAGGTTGTAGACCGGGCGGGTATACAACCCCAGCTCGGCGGATTCAGTACAGGCGTGCATAGTGCTCACACAGGTCAGCGGGCGAGAGCTGTTCCGTCAGCGCCAGTTCCTCGGTTTTAAGGGCGTGGTAGGTGTCGAGCAACGGCTTGGGCAGCCATTGGTTGAAGGCTGCACTGTCACGCAGGCAATCCAGCGCCTGGGCCAGCGAGGCGGGCAGGGCAACGATGCCCCGGGCCTTGCGTTGCTCGTCGTTGAGTGAATCGGGTATTTCATCGGTGATTGCGTTCAGCGCCAGGCGCTGTTCGATGCCCAGCCGTCCGGCGATCAGCAGCGCGGCCATCGCCAAGTGCGGCGAAGCGGTGGCGTCCATGGCGCGGAATTCGAGGTTGTACTGCGCCGCCACGGATTTGCCGCCCAGGCTCACGGTCGGACAAATGCGCAACGCCGCTTCACGGTTCTGCTGCCCCAGACACGCGTAGGACGCGCTCCAGTGATGCGGCTGCAGGCGTTCGTACGACACCGGCGTCGGTGCGGTGAATGCACACAGCGCTGGCAGATAATGCAGGATCCCCGCCGCCCAATGCTGGCCGAGGGTCGACAGACCGTTGCTGGTGCCGGCGTCGTAGAGCAGCGGCAGACCTTGCAGGTCGAGCAGGCTGACGTGCAAATGCACACCGTTGCACACCGCATCAGCCTTGGTTTTCGGCGCGAAGCTGACGTCGAGGCCCATTTGCCGGGCGATTTCACGGGTGATCTCGCGCACATTGACCGCACGGTCCGCCGCTGCCACGCCACAGGTCGGGCGGCAGGTGATTTCGTATTGATGCTTGCCGTATTCCGGCAGAAACATCTCTGGCTCGACGCCACCGGCACGCAAGGCGCTGAGCAGCCAGCCGCCGAACTCGGCGCCCTGACGCTGGGCTTCGAGGGAAAACGCCAGGTGTTCGGCGAAGCCGGCATGCAGGTTGAATTCATGTTCGAACGCTGCGTTGACCTGCAGGCCGAGGTCGTCGCGATAACGTTCGATTTCATCGCGCAGCAGCGTGCGCGGACAGGCACTCCACGGGCGGCCATCGGTTTCGCGAATGTCGCCGTGGATGAAGTCCAGCGCCGGCGCTGCGGCATCCGGGCCGTTGCCGACGGTGACGCGGCTGCTCAAGTCAGGGATCAGCCGCAAATCACCATAGGCGCCCCATGGGTTGGTCGAGGCGATGATGTCCTGAGGCGTCAGTGCGCTGTTGGCCGGCACCCAGCCGCACCCGGCCGCTTGATAATGCTCCAGCTGATCGGTGGGAAACGAACGGCCACGGGTGATGCCGATCAAGTCAGTGGTGACGATGGTGGTCATCGGCAACGGCGTCAGGCGCTCGCTCATGGGCGCATCTCCTGCAACCTGCCGAGCACCGTCTGGGTGTCGGTGATCCAGCAGTAGCCCTTGATCGCATTCAGGCAGGCGTCATGTCGCGCCGGGGTGTAGGTGGCGCAGGCGTCTTCGACCAGCGTCACCAGATAACCGCGGTCGGCGGCATCACGCACCGCCATGTCGACGCACTGGTCGGTGACGATGCCGGCGACGATCAAGTGGCGGGTTTCGAGGTTGCGCAGCACGTAATCGATGTTGGTCGAGTTGAACACCCCGGACGAGGTTTTCGGTAACACGATCTCGTTTTCCACCGGCGTCAGGTCGTCGATGATCCGCGCCTGTTCACTGCCCTTGGGCAGGTGCATGTCCGACAGTTTGTGATCCAGCGAGCGGTCGCGGCCGTCAGCGGTCAGGCTTTCGATAATGGTGTGCAGCACGTTCTGCCGCGCTTCACGAAAGGCGCTGAGCAAGCGGCGCTGGTTGGGCACCACCTGCATGTGGGTGCGGGTCAGGAAATACTCGGCGTCCGGGCCGTTCAGGTGCGGGTCGAACTGCGGTTCGAGCCAGGCACGCTGCATGTCCACCAGCAGCAACGCAGTGTGGTCGATGACGAACGGCAAGTCCCGCGGTGAGCGGTGGGGAAGACTGAACATCCTTATTTATCCTCCAGCAGGTGGGTGTGGAACTCGTTGCGCATGGCGTCGATGCCTTCCAGGCGATCGGCCAGATCGGGGCTGCGCAGGGTCAGGCAGGCAATCAGAGCTTCGACCTGGGCCAGCGCTGGCACCATGGTGTCGAACGGCGAAGCCGATTCCACCGGGGCGCTGATGATCAGGTCGGCCAGTTCACGCAGCGGTGAGGCATAGATGTCGGTGAACAGCACCACCCGGGCGTTGCGGCTTTTTGCAGCACTGGCCACGCGCAAGGCCTGGGTCTGATAGCGGCGATAGTCGAACAGCAGCACCACGTCCTGGCGTTGCAGATCGAACAGGCGGTCGGGCAGCTGCGCGTTGTCTTCCAGGGCAAAGCAGCCGGGGCGCAGCAGACGCAAGTGATTGAGCAGGTAGTTGGCCATCAGACTGCTGAAGCGTCCGCCGAAGCAGTAGATCTGGTGCCGCGTTTCGAGCAGCCAATCGAGCAGAATGCGTATGTCTTCGGGCTGGGTCAGGACCTGGGTTTCCACCAGCAGGCGTTGGCTATCGGCCAGATAATGGCCCCAGGCGTCGTCCTTGTTCAGGTGCGAACGCGGCTGCAACAGGGTGCGCGGCGAGCGCAGGCGGTGGTCCATATCGCTGAGCAGGGCGTCCTGAAATTCGGCATAACCGCCGAATCCGAGCTTTTTCACCAGCCGCACGATGGTCGGATCGCTGACGCCGGCGTGTTCGGCCAGACGCGCCATCGGACCCAGGCCATTGCGTGGATACTGGTCGAGCAGGGCGCGAATCACTTTGCGCTCCGACGGCGTCAGCTCCAGGCCGGGATCGGTGATCAAGTCTCTAAGAGGGGGCATCCGGGCTCCTGCTGGATGAGGGGGTGTTGAATTTGTTTCATAATCCGTTAAAACAGTATTTATGTAACTCAGGTTACATGTCTAGTGAATTTTTTGCGGTAGGAATTCACTGTTTAAATAACCTCAAAGAGCTGTGTCACAAGGGCTACACCGATGTCCTCGACCCTTGTAGTCCATTGCCTATTGGCGTGTGAGACATTGCCGTTTTTGTACGCTCGCCGGGGTAACGTCCTGGCTCGCGAGGTCCCCCGGGCCGCCCGGTTTTGCGGCACAATTGCCGCAAAACCGGCGGTTTGCCGCCGATTCAACCGATGTTCAGCGAGTGCAACCCTGTGCAATCCACCTGTTTGACTTTGATCTGCCACGCTCGAACCGTCGCACAGAAATTGTCGCGTTTTCCTACGAACGAGCCGGTTGAAAATCCGCCATCAGAGCTCGCTGCGTTGACCACACAATTCGCCAGCGCCCGCCATCTGCTGTGCGGGCCGGAATTGCGTACGCGCCAGACCGCCGAGTGGTTCGGTGCGGCGCCGCAGGTGGACGAAGCGCTGCGCGATTGCGATATGGGGCGCTGGCACGGACAAGCGATCAAGGATCTGCAACTGCGCGAGGCCGGGGCTTTGCAGGCATGGATCAGTGATCCGCAGGCGGCACCCCATGGCGGCGAGTCGGTGACGCAATTGGGCGAACGCGTGGCGGCGTGGCTGGCCAGCCTGCAAGGCGTGCCGGGTCCTATCGTCGCCATCACCCATCCTTTCGTGGTGCGGGCTGCATTGATGCAGGTGGTGCAGGGCGTAGCGTTCAACGCGATTGATGTTGAGCCGCTGTCAGTCGTTGAACTGCGGTTCAACGGGATCTGGCGGCTACGCTTGCCGAGTAGCGTTCGTGTGGGAGCACAGTGATGAAACGACTGCTGGTCATCGGCATCGGCGCCGGCAACCCCGACTACATCACCCTGCAGGCGGTGAAAGCGCTCAACCGGGTAGACGTGTTTTTTCTGATGGACAAAGGCCCGCGCAAGGACAAACTGATCGATCTGCGTCGCGACATCTGTGAGCGCTACATCACCGATCCTGCCTATCGTTTCGTCGAAGCTCACAGCCCTGAGCGTGAGCGTGGCGACGTGGACTACACCCGCGCGGTCGAAGATCTGAACCGTGCAAAGCAGGAAACCTTCGAGCGGCTGATCAATGAAGAATTGGCTGACAACGACTGCGGTGGTTTCCTCGTGTGGGGCGATCCGGCGCTGTACGACAGTACGATTCGTATCCTGCAGGCGATTCTGGCATCAGGCCGCTGTGCGTTCGAGTTTGAAGTGATCCCCGGGATTACCAGCGTTCAGGCACTGGCCGCGCAGCATAAAGTGCCGTTGAACAGCATTGGCCGGTCTGTCGAAATCACCACGGGCCGGCGTCTGGCGGCGGGGCAGGTGAGTGACACGGACAGCCTGGTGGTGATGCTCGACGCTGAAGATTCCTACCGTCATGTGGCGGATCAGCAGACCGAGATTTACTGGGGGGCCTACCTGGGCACGCCGGATGAGCTTCTGATCAGCGGCAAGCTTGAGGATGTTGCGGATCAGATCGAGCGCACGCGCAAAGCGGCGCGGGCCGAGCATGGGTGGATCATGGATACCTATCTGTTGCGCAAGCCCTGAATTGTCGGGTGTCGGTTCGGGCCTCATCGCGGGCAAGCCCGCTCCCACAGGTTTTCGGGTTGAAATAAGTTGTGTGTACGACGCCAAACCTGTGGGAGCTGGCTTGCCAGCGAAGGCGTCCGGAAACTCACCTCAGGATATCGCTTTGACCCCACGCCCAAACCGCTCCCGATACACCGACGGCGGCACCCCGACCACGCTGCGAAATGCCACGCGAAAACTTTCCACTGATCGGTAACCACAGCGCTCGGCAATCTGTTCGCTGTTGTGCGCTGTGCTTTCCAGCAGTTCCCGCGCCCGCGCCAGGCGTTCGTGTTGCAGCCACGCCTTGGGCGATTGCCCGCTGGCCTCGCTGAATCGCCGCAGAAACGTGCGCTCGCTCATCGCCGCTTCGCTCGCCAGATCGCGCACTTCCAGCGGTTGGTGCAGACGCTCGCGAGCCCACTGCATCACCCGTGACAAATCATTGCGCGGCGTCGGGCTGACAGGCGTGGGAATGAATTGCGCCTGGCCGCCGGTGCGTTGCGGCGACATCACCAGCCGCCGCGCCACCGAATTGGCGACCTGAGTGCCAAAGTCGCGGGCCACCAGATGCAGACAGGCATCAATCCCGGCGGCGCTGCCGGCCGAGGTGATCAACTGACCCGAGTCGACGTACAGCACATCCGGATCCACCGCAATCGCGGGGAAGCGCCGCGCCAGTTCATCGCTGTAGCGCCAGTGGGTGGTCGCGCCGTGGCCGTCGAGCAAGCCGCTTGCGGCCAGCACGAACACCCCTGAACAGATCGATAGCAGCCGCGCACCGTGGGCGTGGGCCTGACGCAATGCGCCAAGCAGGGCCGGCGGCACCGGGGCTTCGCGATCACGCCAACCGGGAATGATGATGGTGCGTGCCTGCGCCAGCAGCTCCAGGCCGCCGTCGGCCAGGACGTGAATGCCGCCCATGGCGCGCATCGGCCCTGCGTCGACGGCGACGATGCGGTGCTCGTACCACGGGAAATCGAACTCCGGCCGGGCGAGGCCGAAGATTTCCACGGCAATCCCGAACTCGAAGGTACAGAGGCCGTCGTAGGCCAGAATCGCGACCAATCCAGGTGAATCAGGCATTTGGCGGAAAGTTCCCGGTGAGTGTCTTGCGCGCCACTGTAGCGCCAAGTGACGGCCCGATAAAGTCTGTTCACACCCCAACTGATACAGGAGCTCCACAACATGCCCAGCCTGGTTCGCGAAATGCCTGCTGCGCCGTCGGCGATTGCCCTGATGCACTTCAGCAATCGTCTGACCTATGAAACCGATTGTTCCGACGTCTTCAGCAGCCAGGAGGCCGGTGAGGTCGATTTTGTCCTAGTCGATGTGCGTGGTTCGCTGGCGTTCGAGCGCGGTCATGTACCGGGCGCGATCAATATTCCGACGCGGTTGTTGACGCCCGAAGCCTTGTCGACTTACGCCAAGGACACATTGTTCGTGGTCTATTGCGCAGGTCCGCACTGCAACGGCGCCAACAAGGCAGCGGTGAAACTGGCGGCGCTGGGTTATCCGGTCAAGGAGATGATCGGTGGCGTGTGCGGCTGGCTCGATGAGGGCTTCAGCTTGAGTACTACTCAAGCCGCCAAGGCGCCTATTGGATGTGAATGCTGAATGCTTTTGTAGGAGCTGCCGAAGGCTGCGATCTTTTGACTTTTAAAGAGCAAAAGATCGCAGCCTTCGGCAGCTCCTACAAAGGCAATTTTTGTCATTTTCAAAGATTTGTCCTACAGCCTTTGCACCATGTCGGCGCACCGTTGATCCCGGTCAACGCGTGCGCCGATGTTCTGTAAGTATTTGTCGCCTAAACACAATTTACCCTGTGCGCGCCGCCATAGACTGCCGTCCACTTCGGTTTTTGCTACTTGATGGCCATGACCGAACGCCAATCGAAAGCTGCCAATAAAAGCCTCCGCACACAGGAGTAATAAATGAAGAAGCTAGTGATGTTCGGTGCCCTGGCACTGTCGATGTTGTCCCTGACCGCTGTCGCCGAAGACGCCAAACCGATTCGTCTGGGGATCGAAGCCGCTTACCCGCCATTCTCGATGAAAACCGCTGACGGCAAGCTCACCGGGTTCGATGTCGACATCGGCGATGCGCTGTGCAAACAGATGGACGTTAAATGCGTGTGGGTCGAGCAGGAGTTCGATGGCCTGATCCCGGCACTCAAAGTGAAGAAGATCGACGCGATCCTGTCCTCGATGACCATCACCGACGACCGCAAGAAGAACGTCGATTTCACCATCAAGTACTACCACACCCCGGCGCGCTTCGTGATGAAGGAAGGCTCGGGTGTCAAAGACCCGCTGACCGAACTCAAGGGCAAGAAAGTCGGCGTACTGCGCGCCAGTACCCACGACCGCTACGCCACCGACATCGCCAAGGACGCCGGGTTCGAAGTGGTGCGCTACGGTTCGCAACAGGAAGCCAACCTGGATATGAAATCCGGTCGTCTGGACGCGATGCTGGCCGACTCGGTCAACCTCAGCGACGGTTTCCTGAAGACCGACGCCGGCAAAGGCTTCGAATTCGTCGGCCCGACCTACGAAGACGCCAAGTACTTCGGTGGCGGCGCCGGCATTGCGGTGCGCAAGGGCGATACCGAGCTGGCCGAGAAATTCAACAAGGCCATCACCGAAATCCGCGCCAATGGCGAGTACAAGAAAGTCCAGGACAAGTACTTCGACTTTGACGTGTACGGCCATTAATACGGCGTAGAAAAAAGTGGTCCCGTTTGCGCGGTGGCCACTTTTTTTGTGCTCTCTTTCTACGGCGGAGATTCACTGTGGGAGCGAGCTTGCTCGCGAATGCGGTTTAACATTCAACATCTTTATTGACTGTCAGGTTGCATTCGCGAGCAAGCTCGCTCCCACAGGGATCTCATCGATCCAGATCTACCAGACTGCAGGAGTTTTCCCATGCAACGCATCGACCATGTCCTGCCCTGGAGCCACTTGGGCAGCGAACGTTCCCTCAGCGTCTTCCGTTACGGCGCGGGCAGCCGCAAGGTCTACATCCAGGCCAGTCTGCACGCCGACGAACTGCCGGGCATGCGCACCGCATGGGAACTCAAGCAACGCCTGAATGCGCTGGAACAGCAGGGCCGTCTGCAAGGGGTGATCGAGTTGGTGCCGGTGGCCAACCCGATCGGGCTCGATCAGCATTTGCAAGGCAGCCACATGGGCCGCTTCGAGCTGGGCAGCGGAAAGAATTTCAACCGCGCGTTTGTCGAACTCAGCGCGCCAGTGGCGGCGCGCATCGGCGAGCGGCTGGGCAGCGATGCCGAGGCCAACATAGCGTTGATCCGGCAAACCATGGGCCAGGTGCTCGATGAACTGCCGGCCCCGGCCTCGCAGCTGGAAGCTCTGCACCGCTTGCTGCTGCGCCATGCCTGCGACGCCGACATCACTCTGGATCTGCATTGCGATTTTGAGGCGGCGATTCACCTCTACGCGCTGCCGCAACACTGGCCGCGCTGGCAATCGCTGGCGGCGCGACTGCAGGCCGGCGTTGCACTGTTGTGTGAAGACTCCGGCGGCAGTTCGTTCGACGAGTCGTGCTCATCGCCGTGGCTGCGTCTGGCGCGGGCGTTTCCGAACGCGGCGATTCCCCCGGCGAACCTTGCCACCACCCTGGAACTGGGCAGTATGGGCGATACCCGGGTAGATCTGGCGCAGGCCAATTGCGAAGCGATACTCGGCTTTCTCGCCGAGCAGGGGTTCATCAGCGGCGAATGGCCGGCGGCCCCGAGCGAGTGCTGCGAAGGCATGCCGTTCGAAGGCACCGAATACCTGTTCGCGCCGCACCACGGCGTGGTCAGTTTCCTGCGTAATGCCGGGGAGTGGGTCGAGCAGGGCGATGCGTTGTTCGAGGTGGTGGACCCGTTGAATGACCGCCTCACCACCGTCCGCGCCGGCACCAGCGGCGTGCTGTTTGCGATTGATCGTGGGCGTTACACCCAGCCGGGAATCTGGCAGGCCAAAGTGGCGGGGCGTGAGCCGATTCGGGTGGGCAAGTTGATCAACGACTGATAGAACTCCGGTGTTTTTGCTGGCCTCATCGCTGGCAAGCCAGCTCCCACAGGTTTTGTGAACACCACCGATCACTGTGGGAGCTGGCTTGCCAGCGATGGCGGCATCCGCGACACCACAACGTTCAGACAATGTTAGGCTGCCCCGAACCCGACACTCCGTGAAGGAAGGCTCTATGTTGAAGGCGTTTGCCCTGTTAACCCTGCTGGCGTCCAGCGCCGTGCATGCGCAAACCACGCTGCAAAGCGACTTGCCACTGAAATACATCGAACAGGTCCACCCGGACGCGGACACTCGACCACTGGTGATATTCCTGCACGGCTACGGCAGTAACGAAGCCGATCTGATCGGTATGAAATTTCAGCTGCCGGCGCAGTACAACTACCTCTCGGTGCAGGCGCCGCTGGCGTTGGGCGAAGGACGTTTCCAGTGGTTTCGCAAGAAAGGCGAAGGGGCTTACAACGGCGAGACCGATGATCTGCAGGCCAGCGGCCAGAAGTTGCGGGAGTTTGTCGCGCAGGCGGCGCAGAAATATCACGCCAGCCCGGACAAGGTGTACCTGATCGGTTTCAGTCAGGGCGCGATGATGACCTACGAAGTGGGCTTGCGTCCGCCGGTGGCGGTCGGCGGGATTGCGGCGTTGAGCGGACGGCTGTTGCCGGTGTTGAAAACCGAACTAAAAGCCGAGCAGCCACCGCTGCCGCTGCACATCTTCATCGGCCATGGCACCGCCGATGATCGAGTGCCGTACCGCGACGGCACCGAGGCCAATACGCTGCTGCAGAAACTCGCCTATAAGCCCGAGTTTCACGCCTATCCCGGCGTCGGCCACAGCATCAGCGCGGCCGAGCTGCGTGACTTGAACGCCTGGCTGCAGCAGCTCAACCCATGACGGTCACTTGTCCTTGAGGATGGTTTTCACCAGCGCATCGTGACCGCTTTTGTCGCTGGCCCGGGAAATCACCTGGACCAAGGCCATGCGTTTGCCGGAGGCGGCGAGCAGGGTGGTATTGAGTGTCTGGCCGCCGCCTTGGGTGGCAGTACTGTCGACCTGACGCACGCCGAGGCCGCTGCTTTTCTGGGTCAGACTCTTTTCTGTGAGCTTGTTGAAGTCCGGCAGCGCCTTGCGCTGGTCATCGATGAAACTTGCCAGGCTGCCGTCGAGAAATTCGTTGTCGTTGTCCTTCACGCTGGTGCCACCGGCGATCTGGTTTTCCGCGGCGATGACCACGGTCTTGGTCGCCTGATTGGTGTACATCGTGCCTTTGGCACCGGTCGGCCCGGCTGGCAGCGGGTCGGCGGTGAAGCCTTTGGGCAGGACGAAGGTGAACTTGCCGTCGAGCATCGACACGTTGTTGGTCGAGGCCTTTTCCTTGGGCTTGGCTGCCTGGGCGTTGAGGGCGCCGAGACCGGCGACCGCCGCCAGCAACAGGACGACGGCTTTCTTGCTGAGCAATGACATGTGAATCTCCGAGGGATGGTCGCGCCAGGGCGGCGATGATCCCACGGAGCATGCCTGGCATTCCAGCGCGGTTTGTCAGGTGTTCGCATCAGCCTCGGAAGTACGGTTTTTTGCCGGAACAGGTCGGGCCAGCAGTTTGCGGGTGACCCCGAGCATGGCCACCGACACCGCGACACCGGCGAGGAATCCGCTGAGGCCGAGGCTTGGCAGGGTCAGCGCCGACGCCAGACAAAACGCCGAAAACGAGTACATGCCCGTCGCCGTCGCCCGCAGCAATGCCGCGGTAAATGCCGGGCCACGGGTCTGCTGAGAAAACACCGCCATCACACTGCCGAGCACCGGGAACACCGCGAGCAGACCGCTCCAGCGTTCGCCCACGGTACTGGCGAGCATCGTCACCAACAGCGTCAGCGCCGCGCCGGCAATCATTCGCCAGAGCAGTTTGTCCGATTTCGGTGCCGGGCCGTTCAGCACCGGTTGCACATTGGGGAACAGGTACGGCGCGGCGAGCAGGGCAGTGGCCGCCGCCGCGACGGAGAACGTCAGTGACGACGGAATCAGCGACAACACCAGCGCCAGCACCGCCCACACTGCCAGGGAAATCGTCAGCGCCCATGGCCAGTTCGCCCGCTGCGCCACCTGCGCGTAGGTGATGCAGAAGGCGATCATGGCGAACATCGCCGACAGTGCCGCGACCGCCGATTGCGCAGCAAACGACGGCCCCTGTTCGATGGCGAGGAAAAACAGAATCGGCCCGACCACCACTGGCAATCCCGACAGCCAACCGGCGACGCTCGGCCCCCAGCGCTTGCCAGCGAGGGAAATCAGCAGCAGGAAACCGGGGATCAGCAGTAATTTGAGGATCAGCACGCGGGAGGCCTCCGGGGGATTGAACGGCCACGGTAACCGATTGCTGCATTGATCGACAATTTTTGTATACAAAGTGCGCGAGTGATATCCGCTATGCTCTGAAGATCAGGGTATACCGGGGTCGATGCCGCAATGAACAAACCATCGAAGTTGCTGCGTGGGTGCTGTGGCATCGGCTTGTGGGCGTTGTTACTCACACCGACCTGGGCCAATTGGCAGGACGCGGTGCCCGGCGCGCAAATCATCGGCACCGGCGATTTCAGCGTGTTCGGCTTCGACGTCTACAACGCCCGGTTGTGGAGCGCGGCACGCCCATTGTCGACCGAACAGCCCTTCGCCCTGGAGCTGATCTACCGGCGCGAGATCTCGCGCGATGATCTGGTGCAGGCCAGTGTCGATGAAATCAAACGGCTGGCAGGCTCGGGCGTCAGTCCCGCGCAACTGGCCAGGTGGCAAGGACAAATGCAGCAATCGTTCGTCGATGTGCAGGCGGGCACACGGATTACCGGCGTATACCTGCCGGGGCAGGGTGCGCGATTCTTTGTCGGGCAGCAGTTGCAGCACGAAATTGATGATCCGCAATTTGCCCGGGCGTTTTTCGATATCTGGCTGGATCCGCGTACTCGTAATCCCGAATTGCGCGAGCAGTTACTGGGTATGAGTCGTTAAGAGCAAAAGATCGCAGCCTTCGGCAGCGCCTACAGGATATGCATTCCAATGCAGGAGCTGCCGAAGGCTGCGATCTTTTGCTCTTCAAGGGTTCAACTGAAACCTCTAAGCTGCGTCTTTCGAACTTGTTTCTGGATGTGTGCGTGAAATTCAGCTTACCCAAAATCGCCACTGCGCCGTTCTGCCCGCCAGAAGTAGCCGGCAGCGTCGCGGTCGATCCGAACGCTTCGTTCTTCAAACGCGTGCTGCGTTTTGCCGGTCCCGGCCTGTTGGTGTCGATCGGCTACATGGACCCCGGTAACTGGGCGACCGCCATCGAGGCCGGTTCGCGTTTTGGTTACAGCCTGCTGTTCGTGGTGTTGCTGGCGAGCCTGGCGGGAATGGTCGTGCAATGCCTCTGCTCGCGGCTGGGCATCGCCACCGGCCGCGATCTCGCGCAATTGTCCCGTGAGCGCTACAGCACCCCGACCGCGCGCCTGCAATGGGTGCTGGCGGAAATCTCGATCATCGCCACCGATCTGGCCGAAGTGCTCGGCTGTGCCTTGGCCTTCCATTTATTGCTGAGTTGTTCGCTGACCTTCGGCATTGCCCTGACTGCCTTCGATACGCTGCTGGTGCTGGCTCTGCAGAACCGTGGCTTCCGTCGGCTGGAGGCAATCATGCTGGTGCTAGTGGCGACCATCGGCGTGTGTTTCTTCGTTGAGCTGGTGCTGATCAAACCTTACTGGCCGCAGGTGTTCGCCGGATTCAAACCGTCGCTCTCGGCGATCAGCGATGCTGCGCCGCTGTACCTGGCGATCGGTATTCTTGGCGCGACGGTGATGCCGCACAACCTTTACCTGCACACCTCGATTGTGCAAACGCGGATGATCGGCAAGGATCTGGCCAGCAAGCAGGACGCGGTGAACCTGGCGCGCATCGACACCATTGGCTCGCTGGCGCTGGCGCTGCTGGTCAACGCGGCGATCCTGATTCTGGCGGCGGCCGCTTTTCATCAGTCGGGGCATACCGACGTGGTCGACATTCAGGACGCCTACCACCTGCTCGACCCGCTGGTCGGTGGCGCGCTGGCCAGTGTGCTGTTCGGCGTCGCGTTGCTGGCGTCGGGGCAGAGCTCGACGTTCACCGGGACCATCGCCGGGCAGGTAATCATGGAGGGTTACCTGAACCTGCGGATTCCCTGCTGGCAGCGGCGTTTGATCACGCGTGGGCTGGCGTTGATCCCGGCATTCATTGGCGTGTGGCTGATGGGCGATAACGCGGTGGGCAAATTGCTGGTGTTGAGTCAGGTGGTGTTAAGCCTGCAGCTGCCATTTGCGCTGTACCCGTTGATTCGCATGACCAGCGACAAACAACTGATGGGGCCGTTTGTGAATCGGCTGCCGACCCGGGTGCTGGCGTGGGGATTGTTTGTGGTGATCAGTGGGGCGAATGCCTGGTTGATTCTGCAGATGGTGGTGTGAGCCATGTTTTGTGCTGCCTGAACCGGCCTCATCGCTGGCAAGCCAGCTCCCACAGTGATTGAGGGTGGATTCAAATTCTTTGTATACCCCAAGACCCTGTGGGAGCTGGCTTGCCAGCGATGGGGCCCTGAAGATCGACACAAAATTCAGGCAAAAAAAACCGGTGCAACGCAAGTCGCACCGGTTTTTTTGTTGCCAGCGAGCAGCGGATGTCGTGGATCCGCCGCCCGCCGATGAACTCGATTGTTAAGGGCGTTCCAGCGCCAGCGCCACACCCTGACCGCCGCCGATGCACAAGGTCGCCAGACCTTTTTTCGCATCACGCTTGAGCATCTCGTGCAGCAAGGTCACCAGCACCCGGCAGCCCGACGCACCGATCGGGTGACCGAGGGCGATGGCGCCGCCGTTGACGTTGACCTTGTCCAGATCCCATTGCAGATCCTTGGCCACCGCCAGTGATTGTGCGGCGAAGGCTTCGTTGGCTTCGATCAGGTCCAGTTGACCGATGTTCCAGCCTGCCTTGTCGAGGCAGCGACGGGTGGCCGAGACCGGGCCGATGCCCATGATCGCCGGGTCCACGCCCGCATTGGCGTAAGCCGCAATTTTCGCCAGCACCGGCAGGCCCAGAGCCTTGGCTTTCTCGGCGCTCATCAGGATGACGGCGGCGGCGCCGTCGTTCAGCGAGGAGGCATTGCCGGCGGTGACGCTGCCATCCTTCTTGAACGCCGGACGCAGTTTGGCCAGCGATTCGGCGGTGGTGTCGCCGCGCGGTTGTTCGTCGACCTTGAACGCGACCGGATCACCTTTGCGCTGCGGGATCAGAATCGGGGTGATTTCATCGACGAAACGCCCGGCTTCGATGGCTGCGGCGGCCTTGCGCTGCGAAGCGGCGGCAAAGGCGTCCTGCTGCTCGCGACTGATCTGGTATTGATCGACCAGATTCTCGGCAGTGATGCCCATGTGGTAATCGTTGAACGCATCCCACAGACCATCGCTGATCATGGTGTCGACGATTTGCGCGTGACCCATGCGCAGACCGGTGCGAGCACCCGGCATCACATAGTTGGACAGGCTCATGTTCTCCTGACCGCCCGCGATGATCACCTCGGCATCGCCACAACGAATCGCCTGCGCGCCCAAGTGCAGGGCTTTGAGGCCCGAGCCACAGACCTTGTTCAGGGTCATGGCTGGCACGGCATGGGGCAGGCCGGCCTTGATCGCCGCCTGACGCGCCGGGTTCTGCCCAGCGCCGGCGGTCAGCACCTGGCCCATGATCACTTCATCGACCTGCGCACCGTCCAGACCGGTCTGTTCCAGCAACTGACGGATCACCGCAGCGCCCAGATCCACCGCGGACACGCTGGCCAGAGACCCTTGGAAACTGCCGATCGCGGTGCGCGTGGCGGCAACAATTACGACGTCTTGCATTTTCGAATTCCTCACTGGGCAGCGAACTGCATTTCCGGTACGTGATCCGGGACGATCAGTTTACCAGCGGTTTTGGCGACGATTTCCTCGACGCTGACGCCAGGTGCGCGTTCCTTGAGGACAAAAGCGCCATTTTCGATTTCCAGGTAGGCGAGGTCGGTCAGTACGCGCTTGATGCAGCCGGCGCCAGTCAGCGGCAGGCTGCATTTGCTCAGCAGTTTGGACTCACCGTCCTTGGAGGCGTGGGTCATGATCACGATGATGTTGTCGGCACCGGCCACCAGATCCATCGCGCCGCCCATGCCCTTGACCAGTTTGCCGGGAATCATCCACGAGGCGATGTTGCCTTCGACGTCGACCTCGAACGCGCCGAGCACGGTCAGGTCGACATGCCCGCCGCGGATCATCGCGAAGGATTCGGCGGAGTTGAAGATCGATGCGCCGATGCGCGCGGTGACGGTCTGCTTGCCGGCGTTGATCATGTCGGCATCGATGGTGTCTTCAGTCGGAAACGGGCCCATGCCGAGCAGGCCGTTTTCCGATTGCAGCATGACTTCCATGCCGTCGGGAATGTAGTTGGCGACCAGGGTCGGAATGCCGATACCGAGGTTCACGTAGTAGCCGTCCTGCATTTCGCGGGCGACGCGCTGAGCCATTTGTTCGCGGGTAAGTGCCATGTTCTTATTCTCCGTCAGCCTGAGTTATTTGCGGATGGTGCGCTGTTCGATGCGCTTTTCGAACGTGCCGCAAATGACCCGGTCGACGTAGATGCCGGGGGTGTGGATCTGCGACGGATCCAGTTCGCCGGGCTCGACGATTTCTTCGACTTCGACCACGGTGATCTTGCCGGCGGTGGCCGCCAGCGGGTTGAAGTTCTGCGCGGTGTGACGGTAGATGACGTTACCGAAATGGTCGGCTTTCCAGCCTTTGACGATGGCGAAGTCGCCAGTGATGGATTCTTCCATCAGGTACTTGCGCCCGTTGAATTCACGCACTTCCTTGCCTTCGGCGACCGGGGTGCCGACGCCGGTGGCGGTGAAGAAGGCCGGGATACCGGCGCCGCCTGCGCGCATTTTCTCGGCGAGGGTGCCTTGCGGGGTCAGGATGACTTCAATGTCGCCCTTGAGCAGCTGCTCTTCGAACAATTTGTTTTCGCCGACGTAGGAGGCGATCACTTTGCTGATCTGGCGGTCAGTCAGCAGCACACCGAGGCCGAAACCGTCGACGCCGCAGTTATTGGAGACCACGGTGAGATCGCGGGTGCCTTTGCGCTTGATCTCGGCGATCAGGTTTTCCGGGATGCCACACAGGCCGAAGCCGCCGGCAATCACGGTCATGCCGTCTTCAAGACCCGCCATGGCCTCCTCGTAGGAACTCACGCGCTTGTCGAAACCTGCCATATGCACCTCTTTTATTGTTTGTCGGGCGGCTGGCTAGCCGAATGACTGGAGTGTCGCGCTGGAGGATATATTTGTTAAGTTGATTTTTAAGGTTGATTAATAGATAAAACTCAATAATTTCGGCTGTTACCCTGTAGGAGCTGCCGCAGGCTGCGATCTTTTGATCTTGATCCTAAAAAACAACATCAAAAGATCGCAGCCTGCGGCAGCTCCTACATGGATACGGCGTTTACTCGGCAATATCGCTAACAGGGCGTTATCCAGTATGACCATCAAACAGATCCGCGCCTTCCTCGCCGTGGCCCAGAGCCTGAGTTTCGCCGTGGCCTGCGAGCGTCTGCACTTGTCGCAATCGGCGCTGAGCCTGACCATCAAGGCGCTGGAAGAGGGTTTGGGCGGGCGGTTGTTCAGTCGCAACACGCGCAATGTGGCGCTGACCGCCGAGGGTGAATCGCTGCTGCCGCTGGCTCGGCGCCTGATCGCCGATTGGGACAACGCCGAAGACGAAATGCGCCAGCGTTTCAGTCTGCAACGCGGACGGGTGACGCTGGCGGCGATGCCGTCGTTTGCCGGCAACCTGTTGCCGCCGATCCTCAAGACGTTTCGCGCGCGCTATCCAAACGTCAATGTCACGGTCAACGACGTGATCAACGAACAAGTGCTGGAAATGGTGCGCGACCGCCACGTGGAACTGGGTGTCGCGTTCGAGCCGATGCAGAACACCTCGCTGACGTTCACGCCGCTGTACATGGACCGCTTTGTCGCGGTGGTGCCGCAAGATTCAGCGCTGGCCAGGCTTGGCGAAATCGACTGGCAGACCTTGCTGCAGGAACCGTTCATCACCCTGCAACGGCCGTCGACAGTGCGGGTGATGCTCGAAGAACACTTGCTGGCCCGGGGCATGAAGCTCCCGGTGGAGTTCGAAAGCCATCAACTGGCAACCGTCGGGCGCATGGTCGCCAGCGGCCTGGGAGTGAGTGCAGTGCCGGCGTTGTGTGCCGAGCAGATGCTCGAACTGGGCGCGCATTGCCTGACCTTGAATGATTCAGTGGAGCGAGCGATTGGCGTGCTGACCGAGCCCGGCAATGAACTGTCGGCAGCGGCGCAGGCACTGTTCGACATCCTCAAAGCCGAACACTGAACCCTGAACTGAGATCCCATCCCTGTAGGAGTTGCCGAAGGCTGCGATCTTTTGATCTTGCTTCTAAAAGACAAAGCCAAAAGATCGCAGCCTTCGGCAACTCCTACAGGGATTTTCGGTATTCAGGTAGATAAGTGTTGCGCCAGCAACGGCAGCAGTTGTTCGCATGACGCCTCGATCTTCAGATCCAACAGATCATCGGCCCGGGTCTTGCCCAGATTGATCGCCAGCATCGGCTTGCCGCGATCGGCGATCACCCGGCACAGACGGAACGCTGAATACGCCATCAGCGACGAACCCACCACCAGCAAACCCTCGGCTTTTTCCGCTGCGGCCATGGCCCGCGCCGCCGTCGGCTGCGCCACGTTCTCGCCAAAGAACACCACGTCCGGCTTCATCCGCTCCCCGTCGCAATACGGGCACTGCGGCGTCTGAAAGCGCGCCTCGAAGGCCGGATCGAGCAGGGTATCGCCGTCCGGCGCCTGCACTGCATCGACCCCGGCCAGATACGGATTCTGCTCGACCATGCGTTGCTGAATCTCATCGCGCGCACTGCGTTGGCCGCAATCCAGGCACAGCACCCGGTGCAGGCTGCCGTGCAATTCGATCACATCCTGACTGCCGGCCTGATCATGCAGGGTGTCGACGTTCTGTGTGATCAAGGCGCTGATCCGTCCCTGGCGCTGCAAATCCGCCAGTGCTGTATGCGCCGCGTTGGGTTGCGCCTGACGCACCCGGGGCCAGCCAAGCATGGCCCGCGCCCAATAGCGGCGGCGGGATTCGGGAGCGGCGAGAAATTCCTGATACATCATCGGTTGCCGGCCCCGGCGCACACCTTCGTTATCGCGGTAATCCGGAATGCCCGATGGCGTGCTGATGCCGGCGCCGGTCAGCACCAGAAAATCGCCATCGGCCATGGCCTGGCACAGGGTGTTGAAGTGTTCGCGGGTCGGGCTGTCGAGCATGCTCAGCACTCCGGGGAGGACGGTGCTCGCAGGTTAGCATTAACCGTGTGGCGAGGGAGCTTGCTCCCGCTGGATTGCAAGGCAAGCCCAAGAACAGGCCTGCTGCGCAGTCCAGCGGTAGCAAGCTCGCTCGCCACAGGTGATAGCGGTGAATTATTTGCGCGCCTCCAGAATCAGATTGAACGGCGTCTGCGTCGCCCGGCGGAAGTGCTTGAACCCAGCCTCGGCAAACACTTTGCGCAAGCGCACTTCACCCGCCTGCGCACCGAGCCCCAGGCCGACTTCCTGGGACAGCGAATTCGGCGTGCAGATAAAGGTCGAGGCCGCATAAAACAGGCGTCCGACCGGGTTGATATTGTCGTCCAGCGTATCGTTGGCAAATGGCTCGACCAACAGCACCGTGCCGTCGTCCTTTAATGATTTGAACGCATGCTGCGCAGCGCCGACCGGGTCGCCCATGTCGTGCAGGCAGTCGAAATAGCAGATCAGGTCATAGCCGTCACCGGGATAGCTTTTGGCGGTGCTCTGGAAGAATTCTGCCCGGCTGCTGACACCGCCTTCTTCGGCGCGCTGGGTGGCGACGGTGATTGACGGCGCGTGATAATCGAAACCGACAAAGTGCGATTTGGGAAACGCTTGGGCCATGATCACCGTTGAAGCGCCGTGGCCGCAGCCGATGTCGGCGACTTTGGCGCCTTTTTCCAGTTTGGCCACCACGCCGTCCAGCGCCGGCAGCCATTCCGCGATCAAGTGCCCCTTATAGCCGGGGCGGAAGAAGCGCTCCGTACCGCTGAACATGCACGGGTGGTGATCGCCCCAGGGCAGGGCGCCGTTGCCGCGCATGGCTTTGACCAGTTTGTCCTTGTCATGGAAAAACGAGGCCACCACGCCGAGTCCGCCGGCGACGTACACCGGTGAGTCTTCGACGGCGAGTGCCAGCGCCTGTTCTTCTGGCAGACGGAACTGGCCATCGTGATGCTCCATGTAGCCGGACGCGGCGTGCGCACTGAGCCATTCGCGCACCAGTCGGGGATTGCAGGTGGTTTTTTCAGCGAGGGCTTGCGGGGTGATCGGCTGACTGTCGGCCATTGCCCGATACAGCCCGAGTTCTTCGCCAACGATGACGTTCGCCAGCATTGCGGCGCCGCCCATGTCGTTGACCAGTTTGCCCATGAATGCGTTGAGTCTTGATTCGTCCATCACGAGTGCTCCTGATACAGGATCACCGTCCGGTGGCAAAACGTTGTCGAGGCATGGGCCGCAGGGCGATGGTCACGGAAATGGGCAGGGCACAGCTGACGTCGTCCTGCATTCCCCCTCGACTGGGTAATGAATCAGTCTAGCCGGGCCGGGTGAACCTTGCAGGCTGTGTGAGCCTGCAATTCCGATGAGGAATCTGTGCGGGGGTCAGCGCAGCGGCAGCCTCAGCACGGCACACAGCCCACCGCCCTCGCGATTGCTCAGGGTCAGCGAACCTCCGAGGGCCATGGCCAGTTGCTGAGCGATCGCCAGTCCCAGACCGGTACCGCCGGTATCACGATTACGCGAGTTTTCCACGCGATAGAACGGTTGCAGCACATGCGCCAGTTCGGCATCGGCGATGCCCGGGCCACGATCCATGACGGTGATTGCGAGGCTATCCTTGTGGGCTTCGACCCAAACTTCGGCGGCACCGGCGAATTTCAACGCGTTGTCGGTCAGGTTCACCAGCACCCGCCGCAGGGCCTGGGGGCGGGTATCGATCACCGCCGCGCTCTTGCCGATCAGGCGTACATCCTTGCCCATGTCCTGGTAATCGAACACCAGGCTGTCGAGGAAGGCGTCGAGGTCGGTGCGCCGGCTTTCTTCGGTCGAACCATGGATGCTGCGGGCGTAGGCCACGCCTTCGCGGACCAAGTGCTCCATTTCGCCGAGGTCGCTCCACAGTTTGTCTTTTTCCACTGAGTCGTCCATGAACTCGGCACGCAGCTTCATGCGGGTGATCGGGGTTTGCAGGTCGTGGGAAATCGCTGCCAGGAGTTGCATGCGCTCCTTCAGATACGCGGCGATGCGTGTCTGCATCGCGTTGAAGGCCCGCGCGGCGTGGGCCACTTCGATCGGGCCTTGCTCGTCGAGCATCACGGGATGGGCGTTGGGATCGAGGGTGTCCACGGCGTTGGCGAGGCGGGCGAGGGGGCGGATGGCAATGCGCACCGCCAGCCAGGTGCAGGCGATCAACAGCGCCAGTTGTCCGAGCAAAACCCCCGGCAGCCACGGCGACAAGGGCGGCATGGCCGGACGCACATCAATCGTCACCGGGCTGCCGTCGCTGAGTCTGACGTGGGCCTGAAAGTGTTTTTGCTCCCCGGCAAACCGGGTGAAGCCCAGCGGGTGTGCACCGCCGAGCGCGGCGCTGATCGAGGTCACGGCCACCGGCACCTCGTCGGCCTCGGGGTCGAGCGGCGCACCGGATTCGCCGACACTCAACAGATAGTCGTAGTTGGTGCGGGACAGTTGCTTGAGCCAGGCGGGCCGTTCCTGCGCGGGCAAGCGGTCGAGGATGGCGATCGACGTCGAGACGTCGTTTCGCATATTGCCCAGCATGGTGCTTCGGGCACTCTGGAAACGCTCGTAGTACTGCGCGCCAAACGACAGCGCCTGAGCGAGGATCAGCCCGACCAGAAAGATCAGCGACAAGCGTGACGCCAGCGTCCGTGGCCACTGCAGCCTGAAACTCATGCCGAAGCCCCGAAAATTTCCACCGGTAGCGAGAACACATAACCTTCGCTGCGCACGGTCTTGATGTAAGCCGGTTCGCGCGCATCGTCGAGCAGACGCTGGCGCAGGCGGCTGACCAGCAGATCGATGGAACGATCAAACAGATCGGCCTCGCGCCCCTGGGTCAGGTTGAGCAACTGATCGCGGCTGAGCACCCGTTGCGGGTGATCGAGGAACACCCGCAGCAAGCGGTATTCGGCGCCGCTGAGCGCGACCAGCGTGCCGTCCTGGTCCAGTAGGTGACGGGCCGAGGTGTCCAGCTGCCATCGGCCGAAGCCCAGCAGCCGACCGCTTTCGGTGACCACCAGGTTCGGCGGCAGCATCCGCGTGCGCCGCAGCACGGCGTTGATCCGCGCCAGCAGTTCGCGGGCAGCGAACGGTTTGGTCAGGTAATCGTCAGCACCCATTTCCAGGCCGATGATGCGGTCGGTTTCATCGTTGCGCGCGGTGAGCATCAGCACCGGCGTGGCCTTGTGTTTGCCCACGCGCAACTCGCGGCACAGCTGCAGACCATCGTCGCCGGGCATCATGATGTCGAGCACGATCAGGTCGACGGTGTTGGCTTCGAGAAAGCTGCGCATCTGTCGGCCATCGGCGACCACGGTGGTGCGCAAGCCGTTCTTTTTCAGGTAATTGCCAACCAGCTCGCGGATTTCGCGGTCGTCGTCGACGATGAGAATGTGATCGACATGTTCCATCGGTGCAGAACCTCTATCAAAGGGCAATGCCATGCAGTCTATCGAGCCTGCGCCGGCTTGCCTGCCAGGGTTTGTATTGCAGTGTATCTGGCGCCATGACGGATACATACACACGCAAAAACGCGATTTTTTCAGGGTTTTGTATCGCTGTGTATCTCCGGGTGGCGCAGATACACAACGCGTCATAACGGGCATTTCCAGACACAGACGTGATACCTCAGGCGCCTCAAATAGGCTCCATCGAGGCGCATCCAGCTTGCCTCGGCTCAACCCACCCACGCCTTGAGGTAACCGCCATGACCCGCACATCCGTGATCGCCGCGTGCCTGTTCGCCGCCCTGAACATCTGCACCCTGTCGGCCCGTGCCGAAGCCGATATCACCCCGCACACCTACACCTACGGCACGCACCTGGACGTGCAGAAAGTGCTGTCGATGACCCAGGACACCTCGGTGACCTGCGGCATTGTCGATGCGCGCATGACCTACCTCGATTCGGCAGGCAAAACCCAAGTGCTGGATTACCGTAAATTCGCCGATGGCTGCAACAACCAGAACTGAGTGCTCAGATGCATCGAGAGTCACCGCCCGCGCATATCAATGGCTCACAGGTCGCGCACCATGAGCCATTGCTCGTTGTCCCAGGCGCGAAAGCGCTCCAGCACTGTCCAGCCGCGTTTGGCGTAATAGTCCTGCTTGTTCTGTGTGTGCAGATAGAAGCGTGCGAAGCCGCGCTGTTTCGCCGCCTGGCTGATGCCGTCGATCAACCGTTCTGCCAGCCCCTGGCCGCGAGCTTGCGGGCTGACAAACACGCATGCCAGCCACGGGCCGAGATCCGGACGCAGCGCCAGGTCCGCCCGGGCCAGTGCCGCACCGCCGAGCAGGCGCTCGCCGTCCAGCGCAATCAGGCACGACCAGTCACCATTGTTCTGGCCGGCAGCGAACTCGCGTTGCCATTCGGTCAAGGGTTGCTCGGCATATTCGTAGGCGAACTGGCGGTGGATCCACTCGGCGTAAGTGTCGCTGTGCTGCGGGTGATCGACGAGCCATTCAAGACGCAGGGACATGATGGAATCCATTCACGGAACACGGGAAAGCATAAAAACCGAATGCCCCATGCAATGGCAATCTCGAAGTGTCTCGAGGCCTTTACAAAAAGCCGCCATTCATCGGCCAAGCCAGGGTTTTCCAGGCTCTTCGGACGATTGGCAGGGACGCCATCGACCCTCGGCGCGATAGTGGATGAGCAGGGCCACTGCCGTCCCTGTCACTGATAAAAAGAACGCGAGGTTGCCATGCCGAAATTCGTGATTGAACGCGAGATTCCAGGGGCCGGAAAGCTGTCGCCGCAAGAACTAAAAGCCGTATCGCAAACCTCCTGCCAGGTGTTGCGTGAACTCGGGCCACAGGTGCAGTGGCTGCAGAGTTACGTCACGGCCGACAAAATCTATTGCGTCTACATCGCCCCTGACGAGGAGCAGGTGCGCGAGCACGCCAGGCTGGGCGGCTTCCCGGCCAACAGCGTGGCACGGGTGATGACGGTCATTGACCCGACCACGGCTGAATGAAGTTCTCCAACCTGCTGCGGAGCACGATTGATGAGTACGCCCATTGATCTGACGGGTCTGAAGGAGCGCCAGAAAGTCGCCTGGGCCAGCGGCGATTACGCGGTGATCGGTACCACCTTGCAGATCGTCGGCGAAAACCTCGCCGAGGCTTGCGACCTGCGCTGCGATGAAGAGGTGCTGGATGTCGCCGCCGGTAACGGCAATGCAACCCTGGCGGCAGCGCGGCGTGGCTGCAAGGTGACCTCGACCGACTATGTCGCGGCGCTGCTCGAGCGTGGACAGGATCGGGCGCGGGCCGAGCATCTGGAGGTGATTTTTCAGGTCGCCGATGCCGAAGCGTTGCCGTTCGCCGACGAGAGTTACGACGCGCTGCTGTCGACCTTCGGCGTGATGTTTGCCCCGGATCAGGCCACTGCAGCTGCAGAACTGGCGCGGGTCTGCCGAAGGGGCGGGCGCATCGGTCTGGCGAACTGGACGCCGGAAGGCTTCGTCGGCCAGATGTTCAAGGTGCTTGGTCGCCACGTCCCGCCTCCCGCCGTGGCCCAGCCGCCGTCGAACTGGGGCACCGAAGCGTGGTTGCACAGCCACTTCAATGAGCGCGAATTTCTGCTGCAGGTCACCCGCCGCACGTTCAACTTCCGTTATCGCTCGGCGGCGCATTTCATCGACATCTTCCGTCACTGGTACGGGCCGGTGCACAAGGCTTTCGCGGCATTGCCGCCGGAAAGCGGTCAGGCGCTGGAGAGTGATCTGGCGGACTTGCTCAACCGCTCGAATCGGGCGGGAGCCGGTTCGCTGGTGGTGCCGAGCGAGTATCTGGAGGTGGTGATCACCAAACGCTGAATGGCGGAACAATGCCAATCCCTGTGGGAGCTGGCTTGCCAGCGATGGCGGCCGTCCTGTCAAAACGATGTCGACTGACAGTACGAAATCGCTGGCAAGCCAGCTCCCACAGGTATTCGTGTTTGGCAGGTCTGGCGCTATTTCAGGTGTGCCCCATCAACCCACTCCAGCGCCGTACGCCAGATGCAGATCCCCAGAAAGTACGCCGACATCAGCAGCCACAACCCCATCACCAGCGGATTGATCACCGGGTGATTGAGCACCAGCGACAGGCTGCACAGCAGCCAGATTGCCGTTACCGCGATGTTGATCGGCATGAACCGGCGCACTCGGAACGGGTGCAGGAACTTCATGCGGGTCACGGTCAGCAGCGCCAGGCCAATGATGGTCAGGAAAGTGATCCACGGTCCCGGGCCAATGATGTACAGGCACAGCGCGACCACGTTCCACGCGGCGGGGAAACCGACGAAATAGTTGTCCTTGCTTTTCATGTTGACGTTGCAGAAGCAGAACAGCGACGACACCAGAATCAGCGACACACTCAGCAGCAGGGTGTAGTCGGGCAGGGGGATGTAGCGGTAGATGAACAGCGCCGGGATAAACACGTAGGTCAGGTAGTCGATCACCAGATCGAGGATCGAGCCGTCAAAACTCGGCAGCACCGATTGCACATTGACCTTGCGCGCGAGCGCCCCGTCGAGGCCGTCGACGATCAATGCCACGCCCAGCCACATCAGGCAATGGGTCGGCTGGTTCTCCAGCAGGGCGAGGGTCGCCAGAAAGGCAGTGACCACGCCGGTCGCGGTAAAACCATGGGCGCCCCATGCTTTGAGCCTGGCGATGTGTACGGTCGATATCACAGGGGCGTTCTCCAGAAAAATGAAGCAAGCCGGGTATCACCCTCGAGCAAAGGGCGCCGGCAAACCGGGTCGGGGTTGCAGCTATCGACCGGTTTGGCCGGGATAAGGTTCACCACCGTTGAATCTTAGCTGGTCGCTCGAAAAATACCTCGGCGGAAACCGCCGGTGTCAGCCAGACGGTGCTGGCGCGATGGCTGCGCCGGTCTATTGTTGCCTGACGCAGTGAATGCCAATGCCTGAGGACGAGATCATGAACACCAGCGATTTGCTCGAACAACTGCTGCGGGGCCAGGCCTCGGCGGGACAACAAGGTGCTGGTTCGGCCGGCAGTGGGCTGGGTGGGTTGGGCGGCTTGCTTGGCGGTCTGTTGGGTGGTGGTGCAGGCCCCGGCGGCAGTGCGGCGCAGTCCGGTGGGCTGGGCGGTCTGGGCGGTCTGCTCGGAAGTCTGCTCGGCGGCGGTAGCGGTGGTGGCTTGGGCGGCGCGCTGGGTGGGGCACTCGGTGGCGGCGGAACACAAAGTCGTTCCGGCGGCACTAATTATGCGGCGCTGGCCTCATTGGGAATGATGGCGTTCCAGGCATATCAGGCCTGGCAGCGAAGTCAGGCGTCGGCGGCGCCACAACAGATCCCGCAAACGGCCAATCTGCTGGCCGGGCCCGAGATCGAGGAACACAGCCACGCGGTGCTGCGGGCGCTGATCGCGGCGGCCAAGGCGGATGGTGAGATCGACCCCCGGGAACGGCAGATGATCGATGAAGAGATTGGCAAACACACCGACGATCCACAATTGCAGCAATGGTTTAACGCTGAAGTTGCCAAACCGCTGGATGCCAACGAAGTCGCCACGGCTGCCAACGATGACCAGGCCATGGCTGCCGAGATGTACCTGGTCAGCGTGATCCTGGTGGACCACCAGCAAGATGCCGAACGCAACTACCTGGATGAACTGGCTGCCGCGCTGCAGATCGATCCGCAATTGCAGGTGCATCTGGAGCAGCAGGCCAAGGGGCAGGGCTGAAGCAAAACTCAAAAGGTCGCAGCCTTCGGCAGCTCCTACAGGGGACAATCGTTCCAAATGTAGGAGCTGCCGAAGGCTGCGATCTTTTGATCTTCAGAGCCATACTGCGTCCCATAGCGGGTAATCACCCGGGCGCTTTACCAGACCGGCCCGCAATGGATTCATGACAATGTAGCGGGCAGCCGCTTTCAAATCTTCATCGCGACGCAGAGCTCGGTCGTGATAGCCGCGTTGCCACAGGCCTCCCTGACTGCCAGACATCAGGTTTACCGACCGACAGCTACGCGATTTGACGCGGCACATCAGCTGGGCCAAGGAGCCTCGTTTCAGGTCGACCAACCAATGCAGGTGATCCGGCATGACCACCCAAGCCAAAGACACGCCCAATCCTGCCTCATCTGCCGCGCGCATCTGCTCAACCAATAATCTTCCGACTTTCCAGTCGGAAAAAACCGGCCGACGCTCCTTAACCACCGCCGTCAGCAAATAAACCCGCCCAACCTCCGAATAGCGTCCCTTGCGTAAACCGCAGGCTTTTGCAGCTTCAGGCATTCCATTGCCCTCCGTAACCATCGTCCTTCAACACTAGCTGCCCAATGACAGTTCACGAACCCAAGCCATTACACGATGTAAATGTAGGAGCTGCCGAAGGCTGCGATCTTTTGATCTTGATCGTAAAAGACAAAATCAAAAGATCGCAGCCTTCGGCAGCTCCTACAGTGACCAAGTGACCAAGTGAAAGAGAATTGGCACTGATCGCCGTCCGTCAGGGCAATTTTCATGTCGATTGAATTTTTCTCCGTAGCGGTTGCTCTGCTGCTGTAGAGGCGTGAAACAACGCCCTGACCGGCCAACCGAACGAGAACACTGACATGACTGCCCTGACCCCTCTGCAGGCGCCGAGCGCGCAGCAACAGCCCATCACTGCCGACGGCGATTTGCGGCGTATTTATGAAGCGCTGCTGCTCGAGCATTCGCCTGACACCCTCGCGCAGGATTTTCTCGCCGAGCAGTTGCAGCGCGCCGCGCTGCTGCCTGAAGAACTGCCGCAGGATCCGTCTGCGTGGCAGGAGTGGGTCGCCGGGCACTGCACAGAAGTTGCCCGGCAGTACGCCGATTACCTGCAACAGCGCCAGGCCGGCGGACCGCGCCAGTTCTTCAGCAACAAGGCTCACGCGCTGTACTTTCTGCAAGCCGTGGCACCGACCAAACTGGTGGATGGCGCGTGGCTGTACGGCTTGTTGGCGCAATGGCGCGATCCGCGTTTTGATGGCTTGCTGTGTACCTATCTGGAAGAACTCGGCGACGGCAATCCTGCGCAAAACCATGTGGTGATCTATCGCAAACTGCTCGCTGAACACGGTTTGCAGGATGCCAGCGCCATCGCCGATGAGCGCTACCTGCAAGGTGCATTGCAACTGGCACTCGGTGCCTGCGGTGAAGCTTGTTTGCCGGAGGTGATCGGTTACAACCTCGGTTACGAACAATTGCCGCTGCACCTGCTGATCAGTGCCTATGAGCTCAGCGAGTTGGGCATCGATCCGTACTATTTCACCCTGCATGTGACCATCGATAACGCCAGCACCGGTCATGCGCAAAAAGCCGTGCAGGCGGTGCTCGACCTGTTGCCGCTGGAAGCGGATCGCAGCGAGTTTCTGCGCCGGGTAGCGCTGGGCTATCGACTCAACGATCTGGGGCAGGGCAGCCGCGCCATCATCGAGGGTTTCGACCTGGAACAGGAAGTGCTGGCGATGCTCGAGCGCAAGCGTCCGTTTGGTCAGCACATGCATTCCGACTACTGCCGCTTCGACGGCAAAACCGTCAATCAGTGGCTGGCCACGCCCGAGCAACTGCCCGGGTTTCTGCAGGTGATGCAGGACAAGGGCTGGATCAAGCGCAATCAAGATCCGCAGGCCAGCCGTTTCTGGCAGTTGATCGACGGCGACGGTGCGGCGATGTTCGGCGTGTTCAGTCCTTATGAAAAGCAACTGCTGCACGACTGGATCGCCGGCGACTGGACGTCCTTGGAGAGGAATACGACGCCAAGACGCAGCCGTCAGGTCGCCACCCCTGACGCCGCCGTGCCCGAACACGATCCCGATGTGCAGCGTCTGACCTGCGCGCTACAAGGCCAGGACGGACACGCGCAAATGGCCACGCTGATCCCATGGCTGTCACCGGCCCGCCATGCCCACCCGGCGGGGCTGTTGGCAACGCGTCGCTTCATCGAACTCAAATCCAGTCTGCGTTAAGGAATTCTCCATGAATCAGGAAGAACATTTGTCTGCCGACGACCTCACACTGCTGCAGCTCGGTCGACGCTTGCAGGCCGACGGTTATCGTTTCATCACGCCGACGCCTTTGACCCATCAGCGGGTCAACCAGCGGGACGAGGGGCAGGTGGCCGATACCTTGCGTGATGTCTTCGGCTGGTCGCGCCCGTTTGAACCGGGGTTGTTGTCCGCCGAAGAGCAGCGGCAGTTACAGGAGGCGCAAGTGATTGACGCCTACGACGGCCGCTTGAAAAGCCGGGTGCGCTGGTCGAGTCTGGATGACCTGTTGTTCGTGCATTCGGGCTTTCCCACCGATGCCGCCGATTCGGTGTTTTTCGGTCCGGACACCTACCGTTTCGCGCAGTTGATTCACGCACATCTGCAGCAGAGCTTTGCACCGATCCAGCGTGCGGTGGATATCGGATGCGGGGCGGGCGTCGGCGCGATTCTGATTGCCCGCGCGCGGCGCGAAGCGCAGGTGTTGGCGGTGGACATCAACCCCGCCGCGCTGCGCCTGACCGCGATCAACGCGGCATTGGCCGAGGTTGTTAACGTCGAGGTGCAGGCCAGCGATGTGTTGCAGGGTACCGACGGCGACTTCGACCTGATCGTCGCCAACCCGCCGTACATGGCCGATCCGGCCGGACGTGCCTATCGGCATGGTGGTGGCTCGCTCGGTGCCGGGTTGTCGCTGCGCATCGTCGAGCAGGCACTCAATCGGCTGGCACCCGGCGGCTCGTTACTGCTGTATACCGGCGTGGCCATGGTCGATGGCCGTGATCCGTTTTTCGACACGGTGGTGCCACGCCTGGATTCGGCGCGATTCGGTTGGACCTATCGCGAACTGGATCCCGACGTGTTCGGTGAAGAATTGTTGAACCCCGGTTACCAGCGTGTAGACCGGATCGCCGTGGTCGCGCTGACTGTGACCCGCATTGGCTGACACAAGGCAGGTGCGCCATGACCAGGAACCTCGACGACTACAACCGCATGCGCGATTTTTCGGCGACCTCGGAGCCCGCTGCCATCAAGCGCCGTGGCCGCAGCAAGGCGACTGAGCATGCGCTGCAGTTCTGCATCCAGAAGCACGACGCTTCGCACCTGCATTATGACTTTCGCCTCGAACTCGATGGCGCGCTGAAGAGCTGGGCGGTGCCCAAGGGGCCGTCGCTCGACCCCAAGGTCAAACGCCTGGCGGTGCACGTCGAAGATCACCCGCTGGATTATGCGACGTTCGAGGGCAGCATTCCCGAAGGGCATTACGGCGCCGGCGATGTGATCGTCTGGGATCGTGGTGTGTGGATTCCGCAGGAAGACCCGGCCAAGGCTTACGCCAAGGGCAAACTTAAATTCGAACTGCAAGGCGAGAAGCTGTCCGGCCTCTGGAATCTGGTGCGCACCCACATGCCGGGCAAGAAGGAAAACTGGTTTCTGATCAAACATCAGGACAGCGCTGCACGCCCGCAAGACGATTACGATGTGCTCAGTGCCGAGCCGCACAGTGTGCTCAGCGACCGCACCTTGATCAGCAAACCCAAGCTTGCCGCCGAGCAAGCCAAACCGGTGAAGAAGGCCCCGGCCAAACCGCGTAGAACGGCGTCCGGTACGCTCACGGGTGCGCGCAAGGCCAAACTGCCGGCGCAACTCAAGCCGGAACTGGCGACGCTGGTCGACAGCGCCCCCGAAGGACAGTGGAGTTACGAGATCAAGTTCGACGGTTACCGGATTCTGGCGCGCATCGATCATGATCAGGTGCAGCTGTTTACCCGCAATGGCCATGACTGGACGCACAAGCTGCCGCAACAGGCGCAGGCTCTGGCCGAGCTGGGCCTGGAATCGGCGTGGCTGGACGGCGAAATGGTTGTCGCCAACGAACACGGTGTGCCGGACTTTCAGGCACTGCAGAATGCGTTCGAAGCTGGAAGCAGCGGCAACATCGTCTATTACCTGTTCGATTTGCCTTACCTCAATGGCGTCGACCTGCGCGAAGTGCCGGTCGAGGAGCGCCGCGCCGCGCTGTCCACAGTGCTCGCTGGGCATCAGCAGCCCTTGCTGCGCTTCTCCGAAGCCTTCGACGAAACCCCGGACGCGCTGCTCAACAGCGCCTGCCAGATGCAAATGGAAGGACTGATCGGCAAGCGCCTGGGTTCGCCTTACGTATCGCGGCGCAGCAGCGACTGGATCAAGCTCAAGTGCAAGCATCGTCAGGAATTCGTGGTTGTCGGCTATACCGATCCGAAGGGCGCGCGCAGTGCCTTCGGCGCCTTGCTGCTGGGTTTGCATGACCGCGACAGTGGCGAATTGCGTTACGCCGGCAAGGTCGGCACCGGGTTCAACGACACCACCCTGAAAAGCATCCTTGCCCAACTCAAGCCGTTGCAGGTGAAGAAGGCTGCCGTGGTCAACCCGCCAAGCGGCTTCGACGCCAAGGGTGTGCACTGGCTCAAACCGAATCTGTTGGCGGAAGTGGCATTCGCCGAAATGACCAAGGACGGCTCGGTGCGCCATGCCGTGTTCCATGGTCTGCGCAATGACAAACCGGCCAGGGCAATTACCGAGGAGCGCGCGAAACCCGTGAAGACTTCAGCGAAAGCCACCCCATCGAAAAAGGCTGCACCGGCAAAGAAAAAGGCTGAAGCAGCACCGTCACAACTGGGCCTCGCCAGCGGCAAGGTGCGCATCACCCACCCCGACCGGGTAATCGATGCGGTCAGTGGCACCACCAAGATGCAACTGGCCGAGTATTACGCCAGCGTCGCCGAGTGGATCCTGCCGCAGCTCAAGGATCGTCCAGTGGCACTGGTGCGTGCGCCGGACGGTATCGCCGGCGAACTGTTCTTCCAGAAAAACGCCGAGCGTCTGGCGATTCCCGGCATCACCACGCTGGACAAGGAGGTTACCGGTCAGCCGGTGATGCTGATCAACAACGCCGAAGCCTTGATCGGCGCCGTGCAGATGAGCACGGTCGAGCTGCACACCTGGAACGCCACCACCATTGATCTGGACAAGCCTGACCGCTTTGTCCTCGATCTTGATCCGGATCCCGCGCTCCCATGGAAAAGCATGGTCGAAGCCACTGCGCTGACTCTGACCGTGCTCGACGAACTGGGGCTCAAGGCGTTTCTCAAGACCAGCGGGGGCAAAGGCATTCACTTGGTGGTGCCATTGACCCGCAAGCACGGCTGGGACGAGGTCAAGGATTTCAGCCATGCGATTGTCAGTCATATGGCGAACTTGTTGCCGGAACGGTTTTCCGCGGTGTCCGGGCCGAAAAACCGGGTTGGACGAATTTTCATCGATTACCTGCGCAACGGTTTGGGTGCCACCACTATTTGTGCCTACGCGGCGCGCACCCGCGAGGGGCTGCCGGTGTCGGTGCCGCTGTTTCGCGAAGAGGTGGCGCAGATCAAGGGTGGCAATCAGTGGAACATCAGCAATGTCCATGAGCGCCTGAACGAGGTCGGCGACGCGCCGTGGGCCGACATGAAGAAAACCCGCCAGAGCATCACTGCAGAGATGCGCAAGCGGGTTGGCATGAAAAGATGATCAAGTGTCGCGCAGCAAGTCGTGGGCGTTGAGGAGTTCGAAAGCGATTTCAGGGTGGTTGCTCAGGCCTCGACGAATGGCCGCCGGAATCGCTTTGCGCGTCTTGCGGCACAGACCCGGCAGCGCTTCGATCTGAATCTCGATGCCGAGCATGGTGCGCACTTCATGAAAGCCCGGCGCAACTTCAACTCGCAGGCCCAATTGTTCGTGCATGCGATCTTGCAGATGGCGCAGGTCGGCGAGGTCTTTGAGTTGTTCCAGGCGGGCGAGCAGGATTTTTTCCTGCTCGCGAGTCAGGCGCAGGATACGCAGATCGCTGCCGGGATTTTCCAGCAACGATTCGCGCCCGCAATCGCAGGCGCCGGGCGGGCAGGGTGAGCGCAAAGGCGCAGGCGGCGCAAGAGTCGTCATGGCCTCCATCATAGAGGCCGTCGGACTGTTTTGCCTATGTGCCTTCAGTTGCCATCCATCGGCCGCTGCCTGCGTGGCAACTACTGATTCAGGCCTTCGTAATGCACCAGAATCGCGTTGGCAAGGTCTTCATCGCTGGCGTTGAGACCGGGGTTGTCGTGCCGGACCTGTTGAAGCACCGACTCCAGATAGACCCCTCGTATGGCACCGCCGCTGGCCACGAACGCTGACAGGTCATCGCGCGCCGGGATCACCATTTTGTGATCCTTGAAGGTCGAGTAAAGCGACGCGGAAACACCCGCCGAGGTGGCGACATCGCCGGCATCGACACGGGCCAGAGCCGAGCCGACAGGGAGGCACAGCAGGAGAGAAGAAACGAGCACTAACTTGCGCATGACGGTGTTCCTCCACAAGCGCGAAGCAAAAAGGAAGACTACATAATCTCAGAGGTGCGACCTTTGCCGGAGTTCCGTTCAAACACGCGGATACTTGCTGAAACGCTCTGAAGCGGCACATCTGCACAAATAAGCTTAACTGAACTCCTGACAGGTGCATTCGGCGCGCCTCAGGAGGAACCCACCGTGTCGATCAAATTGCGTTTGCTGTTGCTGATAGCAACCAGCCTGCTGACCGCGCTGATCGTGAGTCTGGTCAGCTATGTGGGGAATACGCGGATGTCCGCGGCGGTAGACGACAACGCGGTGAGCATGACTGCGCTGCGCAATCACATGGAAGCCGACATGATGCACGATGCACTGCGGGCTGACGTGTACTCGGCGATGCTGGTGGGCCTGGGCAAAAGTACCGGCACGGCCGCTGAAGTGCGGGATTCGATCAATGAGCACGCGAGCCATTTTCGCGAAGTGCTGGATGAAAACCTCAAACTGCCGGTCAACCCGACAATCAAGACCGCGCTCGAACAGATCAAGCCCAGCCTGGACACCTACATCGAGGCGGCCGAGCGCATTGTCGGCCTGGCACTGGATAACCCGGACAGCGCGCAGCGGGAGCTCGGCACGTTCAATGCTGCGTTCAGTCAGCTCGAAGCGCAGATGGCCGCGCTCAGTGAGCTGATTGAAAGCAATACCCGGGACACCAGCAAAGCCACCGACAGCGCCATTCGAAATGCCAACATCGCCCTCGGCGTGGTGCTGCTCGCCAGCCTGTTGCTATTAATGGCGCAAGGGCGTTGGGTGACCCGCAGCATCATGGGGCCGCTGAAGTCCGCCAACCACATCGCCCAAAGCATTGCGCATGGCAACCTCAGCGAGCCGATCAGCGAACCGGCCGGCAAGGATGAAGCCAGCACGCTGATCCGCAACCTGGCGACCATGCAGCGCGATCTGCGAGACATGATCGACGTGGTGCGCCGCAACGCGCATGGCGTCAGTGGCATGAGCGAGCAGTTGAGCCACGGCTGCCATCAGGTCGCCGACAGCAGTCAGCAGCAAAGCACCGCCGCCGGCACCATGGCCGCTGCCGCGAGCCAGATGACCGCCAGCATCGAGGAAATCACCCGCCATGCCGAACGCGCACTGGGCATGGCCAATCAGGCCGAGTCGCTGGCCAAGAGCGGCGGACAGGTGATCCATCAGGTGGTCAGCGACATGGACGACATCGCCCGCTCGGCGCAGCAGTCGGCACAGGTGATCCGCACGCTGGATCAGGAATCCGAAGGCATCTTCAACATCATTCAGGTGATCAAGAGCATCGCCGACCAGACCAACCTGCTGGCACTCAACGCCGCCATCGAAGCGGCACGAGCCGGCGAGCAGGGCCGGGGCTTCGCCGTGGTCGCCGACGAAGTGCGCAGTCTGGCCGCGCGGACCAGCGCCTCAACCCAGGAAATCGCGGCGATGGTCGCGCGCATCCAGAACAGTACCCGCGAAGCGGTCAGCAGCATGGAGGCCGGCGTGGCTCAGGTGGACAAAGGCATGGCGGTCACGGCTGAAGTCGAGCGGGCGATCCGCGAGATCCTCGACGCCACCCTCAGCACCACGCAACTGGTCAATGACATCACCCGCACCATCGGCGAGCAAAGCCAGGCCAGCAACGAAATTGCCCATCAGGTGGAAATGATCGCCGGGATGTCCGAGGGCAACAGCAAAGTGATCGGGCAGACGGCCAACACCACCGATGAACTGTCGAGTCTGGCCGGGGCGCTGGCGTTGTCGGTGGACCGGTTTCGGTTGTAGGGCCGCCATCGCGAGCAGGTTTGCGGATCATGTTCAGCCCAAACCGGCCGATAACGCCCAGAGCGGAAAAAGACTCTCAAGTCGGGAACAGACGCGCGGGTTTGCCCTGACGTGATATTCTTCGCGCCAACTTGGTTTGACCTAATTCGGTTGGCCTGCCTTTTTGGCAGGCTGACGGAATCCCTGTCGCTCAAGTAGCTGAAGCCAATAATGATAAAAAGTCAGTTCAGAAGGGACATTAACTGAGGTCGATGCGGTACGTCGGCCTTGTGTGCCCACCCGTCAACATTGCAGTGTGAAGGTGCCCGCGACCCTGGCCTGAGTGTCGCGACAAAAGGCCCTCATACCCACAACAGCGGCGGGCGGAAGGCGTTTTATCATAGGTGCAACAGATGTTTAAGAAAGTGAACACAGCCTTGCTCGGGCTGGCTTTGGCGATGGGGATGTCGTCCGCCAATGCTGCAGAAGCAAAGAAAGTCGACGTTCTGTTGATCGGCGGCGGCATCATGAGCACCACCCTGGGTGTGTGGATCAATGAGCTGGAGCCAAGCTGGTCGATGGAAATGGTCGAGCGCCTCGATGGCGTCGCCCTGGAAAGCTCCAACGGCTGGAACAACGCCGGTACTGGTCATTCGGCGCTCGCCGAGCTGAACTACACCCCGGAAGACGACAAAGGCAACGTGACGATCCCGAAAGCCGTCGAGATCAACGAAGCGTTCCAGGTCTCCCGTCAGTTCTGGGCCTGGCAGGTTCAGCAAGGCGTTCTGAAGAACCCTCGCTCGTTCATCAACACCACGCCGCACATGAGCTTCGTGTGGGGTGACGACAACATCAAGTTCCTGAAAAAGCGCTACGAAGCCCTGCAGGCGAGCCCGCTGTTCGCCGGCATGCAGTACTCCGAAGACCCGGCTGTGATCAAGAAGTGGGTCCCGCTGATGATGGAAGGGCGTGACCCGAACCAGAAAATCGCGGCCACCTGGAGCCCGCTGGGTACCGACATGAACTTCGGCGAAATCACCCGCCAGTTCGCCGGTTACCTGCAGACCAAGCCTAACTTCGACCTGAAGCTGTCGAGTGAAGTCGAAGACATCACCAAGAACGCCGATGGCACCTGGCGCGTCAGCTACAAAAACCTGAAAGACGGCACCAAAACCGAAACCGATGCCAAGTTCGTGTTCATCGGCGCCGGTGGCGGCGCTCTGCACCTGCTGCAGAAGTCGGGCATTCCTGAAGCCAAGGAATATGCTGGCTTCCCGGTAGGCGGCTCGTTCCTGGTGACCGATAACCCGGCCATCGCCGAGCAGCACCTGGCCAAGGCCTACGGCAAAGCTTCGGTTGGCGCACCGCCGATGTCGGTTCCGCACCTGGACACCCGTGTTCTGGACGGCAAGCGCGTCATCCTGTTTGGCCCATTCGCGACCTTCAGCACCAAGTTCCTCAAAGAAGGCTCGTACCTGGACCTGCTGACCAGCACCACCACCCACAACATCTGGCCAATGACCAAGGTCGGCATCAAGGAATACCCGCTGGTCGAGTACCTGGCCGGTCAACTGATGCTGTCGGATGAAGACCGTCTGAACGCGCTGAAGGAATACTTCCCGAACGCCAAAGCCGAAGACTGGCGCCTGTGGCAAGCCGGCCAACGCGTGCAGATCATCAAGCGTGATGAAGCCGCTGGCGGCGTGCTGAAACTGGGCACCGAAATCGTTGCTGCACAAGACGGCTCCATCGCTGGTCTGCTGGGCGCATCGCCAGGCGCGTCGACTGCTGCACCGATCATGCTGAGCGTGCTGCAGAAAGTCTTCAAAGACAAAGTCGCTACCCCTGAGTGGCAAGCCAAGCTGCACCAGATCGTTCCAAGCTACGGCACCCAGCTGAACAACGATCCGGCCAAAGTGGCACAAGAGTGGGCGTACACCGCCAAGATCCTCGAACTGCCAACGCCTCCGGTGATCGGTCAGGCTGCTCCGGCTGCACCAGCAGCTGAGAAAGCTGAAGCACCGAAGGAAAATGCTGCACGTGACATGGCGCTGTAACCACACGCCAGATGCACAAAAGCCCACTGCACCGGTAACGGTCAGTGGGCTTTTTTTGTGCCAAAAACCCGCTGTAGGAGCTGCCGCAGGCTGCGATCTTTTGATCTTGATTTGAACAGATCAAGATCAAAAGATCGCAGCCTGCGGCAGCTCCTACACAGGTTTTGCGTTTGCCAGGTAGGCGCCCAACCGCCGTCCCATTTCCTCGCCGAGGGCCTGCAACCCACTCAACGGCCGCACCATCACCTCGAACTCGATAATTTTCCCGCGCTCATCGAAGCGAATCATGTCGATCCCCTTCAACTCTTTCGTCCCCACCTTGGCACTGAACTCCAGCACCACATTCAAACCATCGGCAGTCGCCAGTTCACGGTGGTATTTGAAATCTTCAAACACGTTGAACACGGTGTTGAGGATCATCGTCACCACAGGTGCGCCGGGGTAGGGCGAGTGGGCCATGGGCGAGCGGAACAGCGCATTCGGATCAAGCAGCTCGGGCAAGGCCTTGAGGTTGCCGGTGCGGATCATCTCGTGCCAGCGCTTCAAGGATTCGGCGGCGTTGGGGTGCAGGTTCAGTTTGGACATTGACCACTCCTGGAATTGTTGTTGTTTTTCGCGCGACGGCAATCACTCTAGTTCAAAGCGGCGTGCCCTCGAATCTTTGTGTGCCGGTCTGAATATCACGCCATGTCCGGAACAGATCAGTTTGGTATCTGATCTGTATTTTTCTGTTGGATCTGCCTCTGTAACCGGCTCAGTCAGGCGCTCAGAATAGCCCGGCAATCCGGTCACCCGCGGCTGCCCTTCATCCCGAAGCGCCCGGTGCACCGCAAGCTCAACATTAAGGAGAGCAGCATGAACAAGATGGCGATTTTCCTCGGTGGTTTTCTGACGTTGACCATTCTGATCGGAATGCTTGCGACGATTTCTCCGGTCTGACTCCGGCAGTACTCCACCAGACTCCAGCGCCCTTTCTTATCGAAGGGCGCGGCTGTTTCTACCGCGTTGTCATTTCTCGCATCACACCGTACTGGTGTCCGTCCGCTAACTGGACTAAACCGGGATATCCAGTCCCGGAAACTTTCACTGTGCCTGATCTGTCATGGACTCGTTGATCAACGCTGCCGGCCGTGCGCTCGCGGTGGGTGATCCGCTGGCCGCGTTGAAGCTCGTCGCCTTGCGTGAAGACCCGCCTGCGCTGGCGCTGCGGGGCATCGCCATGGCTCAGCTCGGTGATGTGTCCCGAGCCAAGGCGCTGCTGCAGCGGGCGGTCAAGGCGTTCGGCGCCAACGAGCCGTTGTCCCGAGCGCGCTGCGTCGTGGCCGAGGCCGAAGTGGCGCTGGCGACGCGGGATCTGGGCTGGCCGGTGAAAGCGCTGGAGGCGGCGCGGCAGCGCTTGCTCGATCACGGCGATCAACTGAACGCTGCGCATGCCCGCTATTTGCAAATCCGCCGGCTGTTGCTGATCGGCCAGCTCGATGAGGCGCAGGCGTTGCTCGCCGCACTTGATCCCACCGCGTTGCCCCCGCCGTTGCGGGCCGCTCATGGATTGATGACGGCCGGTATTGCGCTGCGTCAGGTGCAGGCGCACACGGCGCGGGCGGCGCTGGAACTTGCGCAACGGGCGGCGCAGCAAGCGGCTATTCCCGCGCTGACCGCAGAGACCGAACAGGCCTTGCAAATGCTCGATGCACCTGCGGCGCAACTGATTGTGTCTGGCCGGTCTCAGACCGTGACGCTCGCGCAGGTTGAAGCGTTGTTCGCCTCGCCGGCGCTGGTGGTCGATGCGTGTCGCTACAGCGTGCGCGGCGCGGGGATGACCGTGGCCCTGGCGACGCGGCCGGTGCTGTTCGGTCTGCTGCGGATGCTGGCTCAGGCGTGGCCGGAAGATGTGTCGAGAGAGGCGCTGATCGCTCAGGCGTTTCGCTTGAAACTAAGCGACGAATCCCATCGCGCACGCCTGCGGGTGGAGATCGGTCGCTTGCGTTCGGCGTTGCAGCCCCTGGCGCGGATCATCGCGACGGCGCGCGGTTTTGCCCTGGTCGCCGAGGATGTGGCGTTGCTCACCTTGCCGGTCGAGGATAAATACGCCGCGCTGCTGGCCTTGCTCGCCGATGGCGAAGCCTGGTCGAGTTCGGCGCTGGCGTTGGCGTTGGGCTGCAGTCAACGGCAAGTGCAGCGTTCACTGGAAGCACTGGCGCAGGCGGATAAAGTGCAAGGGTTCGGTGTGGGTCGTGCGCGGCGCTGGACCATGCCGCCGTTGCCGGGTTTCGCGACGATCTTGTTACTCCCGGTGTCGTTGGGCAATGGCTAGGCTGGACACTCATACCAACGAGGAAGGCAGCATGAAACAGGCAAACGCAGAAATCCTTCGTGAGTACGGCCCGTTCGACGGCGTCGAACGTGTCCACGGCGTGACCTTCGACGGCCAGCACGTGTGGTTCGCCAGTGACGGCCAGCTCAATGCGCTGGACCCGGCCAGCGGCGAAACCGTGCGCACGCTCAAAGTCGGTGCCGACGCTGGCACCGCGTTCGACGGCCAGTACCTGTTCCAGATCGCCGACAGCCGTATCCAGAAAATCGACCCGACCACCGGCCGTGTGCTGAACACCGTCCCGGCGCCGGGCGGCGGCAACGATTCGGGGATGGCCTGGGCCGAAGGCTCGCTGTGGATCGGCCAGTATCGCGAGCGCAAGATCTATCAGGTCGATCCTGAGACCGGCGCGGTCTTGCGCACGCTGGCGTCAGACCGCTTTGTCACCGGGGTCACCTGGGTCGACGGCGCGTTATGGCATGGCACCTGGGAGGGCGATGAAAGTGAACTGCGCCGGGTTGATCCGCAAGATGGCGAGGTCCTGGAGCGTTTGAAGATGCCTGCGGGGACAGGCGTTTCCGGGCTGGAAGCGGATGACGGCGAGCGCTTTTACTGCGGTGGCGGGGGGAGTGGGCGGCTGCGGGCGGTGCGGCGGCCCAAGTGATGGAGGGTGCCTGCTCTGGCCCTTCGCGAGCAGGCTCGCTCCCACATTTTGCCCGGTTGAGGCTGAACCCATGTGGGAGCGAGCTTGCTCGCGAAGGGGCCAGTAGCTTCACTGAAAATCTCTCAGCGAATCAAGGCGCACCAAACACCATCGTCCAGTAAACCCCTTCATCACTGCGCGCCTCACTGGCAAAACCCGCGCCGACCTGGGTGAACATCGGGTTCATCAGGTTGGCACAATGCCCGGGACTGGCCAGCCATCCGGCCATCGCCTTGCCCGGTGAACTCTGGCCGGCGGCGATGTTTTCGCCGATCTGCCGGCCCCGATAACCTGCCGCCCTTGCGCGATCGGCCGGCATGTCGCCGTCCGGATCACGGTGGGCGAAATAGTTGCCATACGCCATGGCCTTGCTATGCCCTTGCGCGGCGGCTCCCAGCGCCGGGTTCCAGCTGAGCGGGCGAGCGGCGGCGAAGCGCTGGCGTCCACACATCCGTGGGCGTGCACGGGCGGCGTTGACCTCGGCGAGCAAGGCTTTGCCGACGCTGCGGTTGTCGCCGACGCGACTGTCGAGCACCGGTTGCGCCAGCACCACTTGCCATTCACCGCGGGCGCGGCTGACGCCGATGTCGGCGTACTGGGCGTCGAGCAGGGCGGTGCAGTGGCTGTCTTGCAGCTGTTCGAAGGCTTCCTCGGCATCCCCGGCACCGACGATGCGGATGCTGCGCACCGCCACCGCCGAATATCCCGAAGACTTCAATCTCTCGCGCAAGCCACCGCCGTAGCCATAGCCGATCGGCAACGCCAGATTCGACTTCAGCGACAGTGGCGCCAGGCGCTGGGCAGGGCGACGTTCGCAGCGTTGCGGATGGGCGCGGTAATCGTTGATGGCGGCCACCAGCTGCCGCTCTTCGCTGGCGTGGGCGGTCTCGGTGAACAGTGGGGCAAGGATCAGCAGGCACAGCGAAACGAAGCGTGATGAGCGAACGACATGGCGCATGGGACGGCAGACTCAGGGGAAAGGACAGTGCTGAAGTGGGTGGTCGCGGAATGCGGCGCCACTAGGACTGGGCTTTTTGCACTTGGTTCATGCTGGCAAACTGGCTTTTTTGCTGGGTGTGAAGGAGAGGGTGATCCAGGATTTTGTGTTGTCCGCGCTGGCCCCTTCGCGAGCAGGCTCGCAAAGAGCCAGGTGGGAGCGAGCCTGCTCGCGAAGGAGCCAGTTCAGCCGACGCAATAATCGGCTATCAGCGATCAAGCACTGCCTGCATCCACTGCAGATACTGCGCCCGCTCGGCAATCGAGTTGTGCCCCGAATCCGGCACTACTCGCAGCGTCGCCACACCTTTGGGGAAATGCCCCAGCAGCCGCTGCGTGCTGTCCCGTGGAATCACCTCATCATCGCTGGCTGCCAGCAGCAGGGTCGGTACTTGAATGTGCGCGGCATAGCGACCCGACTCGAAGCGATCCTTCAGCAGCCATTTCACCGGAAACCACGGGTATTGGCGCACGGCGAGTTCTTCGAGGCTGTTGTACGGCGTCACCAGAATCAATGTCTGCGCCGGGCGCTGACTCGCCAGCCGCACCGCCACTCCGGAACCCAGGCTGCGCCCGACCACGGCAATCTGCGGATGGCTGGCGTAGACCCGGTCAAACAGCGCCAGCGCATCTTCGGCAATCGCTTCCTCCGAGGGTGAGCCACCGCTGCCGCCAAAGCCCCGGTAGTTCAACAGATACACCGCGTAATCGGGAAACGCTGCGCTGAATGAAGGCAAGTTGTGCGACACGTCCTCGGCATTCCCGCCGAAGTAGATCAGCGCTTTCGGACCCGCATGTTCGCGAACGGTTATCCAGACATCGGCATCCGGCATCGCCAGTTTCAGCCGTGAATCTGCCGTGGTCACGGCACTGCCAGGCTGGGGGAAATAGATCAGCGAACGCTGAAACACGAACAAGGCCCCGCACAGCAAAACGTAGAGGGCGATGAGCAAAGCGACGACTGACATCAGGATTCTGGACATTCGGCTAACTTTAACGGGACGCGGGTGTTCGCTGTCGCAGTGTAGTCCAGCGCCGTGGAGGGACAGCTGTCGCACACAACGTGCAACAGATTCACGCAGCAGGGGAACCAGCATGAGCCACACTGAGGGTTGCTCCCGTCGCCGATTGCTCACGCTGGCTGCCGGGGTTTCGGCGGTGCTGAGCTTTGACCGGGCGTTGGCCACTGCCGCCACGCCGAGTGCCACTTCGCCGAACCAGGCAGGAGACCAGACCATGCAGACCCGCGCCATCCCTTCCAGCGCCGAACGACTGCCCGTGGTGGGCCTGGGCACTTATCGCGGCTTCGATGTTGAGCCCGGCGAGACCGCCTATAAACAACTGCCGACAGTGCTCGACGAGTTGTTCAAAAAGGGCGGCACGCTGATCGACAGCTCACCGATGTATGGCCGCGCCGAGCAAACCACTGGCGAACTGCTGGCGATCCACGAACCGCGTTCGCCGGCCTTTCTCGCCACCAAGGTCTGGACGCGCGGGCGCGAGGAAGGTATCGCGCAGATGGAGCAATCCTTCCGTCTGCTGCGCACCGAACGCATCGACCTGATGCAGATCCACAACCTGCTGGACTGGCAAAGTCATCTGCCGACTCTGCGCGCGTGGAAAGCCGAGGGGCGTATCCGCTACATCGGCATCACCCATTACACGCCCTCGGCTTACGACGACGTCGAAGCAGTGCTCAAGGCTGAACCACTCGATTTTCTGCAAATCAATTACGCCCTCGATGACCGTGGCGTGGAAAAACGCATTCTGCCGTTGTGCCGCGAGCGCGGGGTCGCGGTGATCTGCAACCGGCCGTTTGGCGGTGGCGGGCTGCTCGAGCGGCTCAGGGGCAAGCCGCTGCCGGCGTGGGTGTCGGACGTGCAGGTCAACAGTTGGCCGCAACTGGCGCTGAAGTTTTTGCTGTCGCACCCGGCGGTGACCTGCGTGATTCCCGGCACCGGCAATCCGCGCTATATGGCCGACAACGCTGGCGCGGGGTTCGGGCCGATGCTCACCGATGCGCAGCGGCATCAGTTGATTGCGCTGCTGGGATAGGCGCCTGCCCGCGATACCGCAACGCCTCGACCAACAACGCAAACGCCGGCGCCGCCTGCCGTCGACTCGGGTAATACAGGTGATAACCGGCAAACGTCGGACACCAGTCGGCCAGCACTTGCAGCAGACGCCCGTCGGCCAGATAGGGCGCGACGATGTTTTCCGGAATGTAGCTCAGGCCAAAACCGTCGAGTGCGGCGTCGAGCAGCGGATACACGCCATTGAGGGTGACTTGCCCGGAAACCCGCACCTTGAGGCTTTCGCCATCCTTCTCGAACTCCCAGGTGTACAGCCCGCCGTTGGTGGGCAGGCGCAGGTTGTTACAGGCATGGGCGGTCAGATCCCGCGGTGTTTGCGGCTGTTCACGCTTGGCGAAGTAAGCAGGCGAGCCGACCACCGCCATGCGCATGTCCGGGCCGATGCGGGTGGCAATCATGCCTTGCGCGACATCTTCGCCCAGCCGCACGCCGGCGTCGAAGCCTTGCCCGGCGATGTCAACGAAACCGTAGTCGCAGATCACCTCGACGGCGATGTCCGGGTATTGGGGCAGGAATTCCTTGAGCACCGGACGCAACAGCCAATTCAGCGAATGGTCGGTGGCACTGATGCGGATCCGGCCTGCGGGCGTCTCGCGCAGGTTGCTCAGGGCCGCCAGTTCCTGCTCGATCTCTTCGAAGCGCGGGCCGATGGTCTGCAGCAGATGTTCGCCAGCCTCGGTGGGCGAGACGCTGCGTGTGGTGCGCGTCAGCAGGCGCAGGCCAAGGCGCGCTTCGAGGGCGCGAATGGTATGGCTGAGCGCCGATTGTGAAACGCCCAGTCTGGCCGCGGCTTTGGTGAAACTGCGCTCGCGGGCCACAGCGAGGAAGGCGAGCAGGTCACTGGCGTTTTCTCGAAGCATTGATGAGTGTCCTGCATAAGTTTTTTCGAATTCTAGTCGATTATCTGAAGAGTACGGCTCGCTAAACTGACGCAAGTTCCCTGTAGGAGCTGCCGCAGGCTGCGATCTTTTGATGTTGTTTTTGAAAATCAAAGATCAAAAGATCGCAGCCTGCGGCAGCTCCTACAGGGAGATCTCTTTCAGATTTGGAGTCTTGTGATGAATGCACATATCTCAGGCGTTACCGTCACCCCCAACGGCTCGCAGCCTTCGGCCAAAGGCCCGACGGACTGGTTCACCGGCACCGTACGCGTTGACGCGCCGTTCAAAGGAAGCGAGGCAGCGCGCGTCAGCGGCGCCACGGTGACCTTCGAGCCGGGCGCACGCACCGCGTGGCATACCCATCCGTTGGGTCAGACGCTGATCGTCACCGCCGGTTCAGGTTTTGTGCAGGAGTGGGGGCAACCGGTTCGCGAGATCCGCCCCGGCGATACCGTGTGGATCGCGCCGCAGGTGAAGCACTGGCATGGCGCCGCGCCGACCACGGCGATGACACACATTGCGATTGCCGAGGTGCTGGACGGTGAAGTGGTGGAGTGGATGGAGCAGGTGAGTGCGGCACAGTACCCGAACTGACCTGTGGAGGAGCTGCCGCAGGCTGCGATCTTTTGACTTTAGCCTCTCAAGCAAAAGCAAAAGATCGCAGCCTGCGGCAGCTCCTACAGAGGGTCAGATCATCTCTGGCAAGGAAGAGAGGATCTTGTCGAGGGTGATCGGATACTCACGCACCCGCGCCCCGGTGGCGTTGTAGATCGCATTCGCCACCGCCGCACTCACGCCGCAAATCCCCAGTTCACCCACACCCTTGGCTTTCATCGGCGATGAAACCGGATCGGCTTCGTCGAGGAAAATCACTTCCTGATGCGGGATGTCAGCATGCACCGGCACCTCGTATCCAGCCAGGTCGTGATTGACGAAAAAGCCCAGCCGCTTGTCCACCGCCAGCTCTTCCATCAGTGCCGCGCCGACGCCCATGGTCATCGCCCCGATCACTTGGCTGCGCGCGGCTTTCGGGTTGAGAATCCGTCCCGCCGCGCATACCGCGAGCATACGCCGCACGCGGACTTCGCCGGTCGCTGCATCCACTGCCACTTCGACGAAATGCGCACCGAAAGTCGACTGCTGATACTGCTTGGCGAGGTCGCCGAATTCGATGCTGTCCTCGGCCTCGACCACGCCATCTTTTGCCGCATCACGCAGCGGCAGAGTCTTGCCGCCGGCACGCACCTGACCGTCGGCGAACTCGACGTCACTACCGCTCATGCCCAGCTTCGTCGCCACCGCTTCACGCAGTTTCATGCACGCGGCATACACCCCGGCAGTCGAGCAGTTACCGCCGAACTGGCCGCCGGAACCGGACGACACCGGGAAGTTCGAATCGCCCAGATGCACCGTCACATCCGCCAGAGGCACGCCCATCATCTCGGCGGCGGTCTGGGCGATGATGGTGTAGCTGCCGGTACCGATGTCGGTCATGTCGGTTTCCACCGTGACCTTGCCATCGCGCTCCAGCCGCACCCGGGCGCCGGATTTCAGCAGCAGGTTGTTGCGAAACGCCGCAGCGACGCCCATGCCAATCAGCCAGCGGCCTTCGCGACGGCTACCGGGTGTGGCGTTGCGCTGGTTCCAGCCGAATTTCTCGGCGCCGGTCTGCAGGCATTCGATCAGACGCCGCTGAGAGAACGGACGCTCGGTTTTTACCGGATCGACCTGCGTGTCATTGAGGATGCGGAACTGCACCGGGTCGAGCTTGAGCTGCTCGGCCATTTCGTCCATGGCGATTTCCAGCGCCATCAGCCCCGGCGCCTCACCCGGCGCGCGCATGGAGTTTCCTTCGGGCAGATCCAGCGGCGCCCGGCGCATGGTCACCCGGCGGTTTTCCCCGGCATAAAGCAACTGGCTCGGTTGCGCGGCGACCTCGACTTTGCCGTCCTTGAGGTTGCCCGACCAGCCTTCGTGGGCGATGGCGCTGAGCTTGCCGTCCGCCGTCGCGCCCATCCGAATACGCTGAATCGTGGCCGGGCGGTGGGTGGTGTTGTTGGCCATTTGCGGGCGGGCGAGAGCGACTTTCACCGGGCGGTTGGCCAGGCGCGCACCAAGGGCGGCGAGGATCGCGTCGGCACGAATGAACAGTTTGCCGCCGAAGCCGCCGCCGATGTACGGCGAGATCAGGCGCACGTTTTCCTTGGGCAGGCCAAGGGTCGTGGCGACGTCGCCGACGCTCCAGGCAATCATCTGATTGGAGGTCCACAAGGTCAGGTGATCACCTTTCCATGCGGCCAATGTGGCGTGCGGTTCCATCATTGCGTGGGATTGATCGGGGGTGGTGTAGGTCTGGTCGAACTGCACCGGCGCAGCGGCAAAGGCTTTGTCGAAATCGCCGTGGGTGACGTCGGGCAACTCGTCGTCTTCGACGCCTTGGTCAAGCACGTTGGCCAGTTCAAACTCGCCTTTGGCCGTGACGTAATCGACCTTGACCAATTGCGCTGCGGCGCGGGCCTGCTCGAAGGTCTCGGCGACCACCAGCGCCACAGCCTGGTGATAGTGCTGCACCTCGGGCCCGGCGAGCAGCGGCGCCGAATTGTATTGGCCTTTACCGAGCTTGCCGGCATTGGCGGCGGTAACGATGGCCAGCACGCCCGGCGCGGCTTGGGCCGCGTCAAGATCAATGTGGCTGATGCGGCCCTTGGCGATGGCCGAACCGACCATGAAACCGTAAGCCTGATTCGCCACGGCCTTATGCTGCTCGTAAGCATACGGCGCCTGGCCGCTGGTTTTCAGCGGGCCTTCGATGCGGTCGGTGGGCCTGCCGACGACTTTCAGTTGGTCGATCGGGTTGGTGGTGGCGGGCGTGTCGAATTTCATGCCTGATCCCTCGCTTGCGCCAACACCGAGCCCAGCGTGCGCTCGACCAGCGTCAGTTTGAATTGGTTGTCGTGGGTTGGCGTGGCGCCGTCAAGCAGACGTTCGCTGACGGCTTTAGCGCCTTGGGGCAGCAACGCGTCAGCGGCGTCGACCCGCCACGGTTTCGGCGCGATACCACCGACCGCCACACGGCCGCTGCCGTCCTTGTGCAGGATCAGTCCGACCGATACCAAGGCAAAGGCGTAGGACGAGCGATCGCGCACCTTGTGATAAATGTGCGTGCCGCCGACTGGAGCCGGCAGGGTTACCGACGTGATGAACTCGCCGGGGGTGAGGTTGGTTTCGATATTCGGCGTGTTGCCCGGCAGTTGATGGAAATCGGCGATGGCGATGCTGCGGGTGCTGCCGTCCGGTTTCACCGTTTCAACCTGTGCATCGAGGGCGCGCATGGCAATTGCCATGTCGCTGGGGTGGGTGGCGATGCAGGCGTCACTGACTCCGATCAGCCCCAGTTGCCGACTGACCCCGCCAATCGCCGCGCAGCCGCTGCCGGGCTGGCGTTTGTTGCAGGCCTGATTGACGTCATAGAAGTACGGGCAGCGAGTGCGTTGCAGCAGGTTGCCGGCGGTGCTCGCCATGTTGCGCAACTGACCGGAAGCGCCGGCGAGCAAGGCGCGGGAGAGCAGCGCGTAGTCCTTGCGCACGCGGCTGTCGGCGGCCAGATCGGTGTTGCGCACCAGCGCGCCGATGCGCAATCCGCCTTCAGGTGTGGCTTCGATCTGATCGAGGCCCAAGTGGTTGACGTCGATCAGGTGCAGCGGGGTTTCGATGTCGAGTTTCATCAGGTCCAGCAGGTTGGTGCCGCCGGCGATGAACTTCGCGCCTTCAATCTGCGCCGCCAGCGTTGCGGCTGCGGCGGGGGAGTCGGCGCGGCTGTAATTGAACGCTCTCATGCTGGCACCTGCGCAACTTCAGTGATGGCTTCGATGATGTTCGAGTAGGCGCCGCAGCGGCAGATGTTGCCGCTCATGCGCTCCTGGAATTCGCTGGCGATCAGTTGTGGCGCCTCGGTCAGGCTGGGGCTGACGTGGCTGGGGATGCCCTCGCGAATTTCCTTGAGCACCGCCACCGCCGAACAGATCTGCCCCGGCGTGCAATAGCCGCACTGGTAGCCGTCGTGCTTGATGAACGCGGCCTGCATCGGGTGCAGATGGTCGGGCATGCCCAAGCCTTCTATGGTGGTGATCTCGCTGCCTTCGTGCATCACCGCCAGGGTCAGGCAGGCATTGATTCGGCGGCCGTCGGCGATCACCGTGCAGGCGCCGCACTGGCCGTGGTCGCAGCCTTTCTTGCTGCCGGTCAGGTGCAGGTGTTCGCGCAGGGCGTCGAGCAGGGTGGTGCGGTTGTCGACCTCAAGGGCTTGGGGTGTACCGTTGACGTTGATTGTCAGTTTGGCCATGGCGGGTTGCTCCAGACTGGCCGCGTAGGCCTTGAGGCTGATGAAAGGGGGCATTGCAAACGCGGTGGCGGTCACCGCGCCGAGGATCAGGAATCTTCGTCGGGAAATCGTCATGCTTCGATTCCTCTCTGGCTTAATCAGGACGGCAGGGATTGAAGGGCCCATAAGGGCGCGCCGGCATGTTTACCGGTCTCGTTCTTGGAATGACCTGCGCGGAGGGGAAAAGGTTTTTGCGGATTTGCGCTATAGAGTTATGCGCAGGATTCATTAATGAGCTGGGCGACGCTGACCTTGTGGGAGCGGGCTTGCCCGCGATGAGGTCGTGTCAGTCAGCATTGCTTGAATGACACACCGCCATCGCGGGCAAGCCCGCTCCCGCAGGTATTGTGTTCAATGCCCGCCAACCACCATGTGCGTGAACGGCGCCACATACGCCTGCAACGTCACCAGCCCGCCCACCAGGATGGCCAGCACAATCGAGTGGAAGAACACGTAGCGCAGAATTTCGCCCTCATGCCCATACCAGCGGGTCGCGGTGGAGGCGACCACGATCGATTGCGCATCGACCATCTTGCCCATCACCCCGCCGGAACTGTTGGCCGCCGCCATCAGCACCGGGCTGATGCCCAGCTGTTCCGAGGTCACTCGTTGCAGTCCGCCGAACAGCACGTTCGAAGCTGTGTCCGAGCCAGTCAACGCGACGCCGAGCCAGCCGAGCAGGGTGCCGAACATCGGATAGAACACTCCGGTCGCGGCAAACGCCAGACCCATGGTGGCGTCCAGTCCGGAATAACGCGTGAGGAACCCCAGCGCCAGCATCGCGGCAATGGTGATCAGCGAAAAGCGCACCACCCACAACGTGCGCAAGTATTGCTTGATCAGTTGCGGGATCGAATAGCCCATCAGCAGTCCGCCGACAATCGCCGCCAGCAGAATGCCGCTGCCGGTGGCGGTGAACCAGGTGAACTTGTAGATCGCTTCCTCGGCTTTCGGCGCCGGCACCACCGGCGGGACTTTCTGCACTTGCAGGTGCAGGGTGGTGAAGGTCAGCGCCGGGGAGAAAATCGGGTTGGCCTCATTGAGCGGTTTGCCTTGTGGATCGAGTTTGACCGCGTGCGTCACCGGGTCCAGTGCCGGGCGCACATCGAAGATGTTCTTGAAGCCCTGGGTGCCCCAGGCAAACACGAACACCGTGAGGATGATCCACGGCATCCACGCACGCATCACCGCCGGGCGTGCCTGATCGCTGAAGGCGGCGCTGGCGGTGACTTTTTCTTCCTCGACCCGGGAGTTGTCGACCCGCCCCGACAGGGCAGCCGAGGTGTACACCGTCGCCGGTTTCCAGACTCGCAGAAACAGGGTCAGACAGGCCATGGAAATCAGCGCGGCGATCACGTCCACCAGCATCGGCCCGTGGAAGTTCGAGACGAGGAATTGCGGCACCGCGAAGCTGACTCCGGCCACCAGAATCGCCGGCCAGATCTCCAGCATCTTGCGCCACCCGGCAAACGCCCAGATCAACCAGAACGGCACCAGCACCGAGAAAAACGGCAGCTGCCGACCGACCATCATCGACAGTTCCATCTCATCCAGTCCGGTGACCTTGGCTAGGGTGATGATCGGCGTACCGAGTGCGCCGAACGCCACCGGTGCGGTGTTGGCAATCAATGCCAGACCCGACGCCGCCAGCGGCGAAAAACCGAGGCCGATCAAAATCGCTCCGGTTACCGCGACCGGCGTACCGAACCCGGCGGCGCCTTCGAAAAATGCACCGAAGCAGAACGCGATCAGCAGCAACTGCAAACGCCGGTCATCGGTGATGCGTGCGAGGGAATCCTGCAGCACTTTGAACGAGCCGTTCTCGGTGGTCAGGCGGTGCAGAAAAATGATGTTGAGCACGATCCAGCCGATCGGCAGCAAACCATTGGCCGCGCCGAACAACGCCGCCGAACCGGCCATGCTCGCCGGCATGCCGAAGGCGAAGATCGAAATCAACAATGCCGAAGCCAGGGCGAGCAGGGCGGCCAGGTGCGCCTTGACGTGAAAGAACGCCAGCGCCGCGAGCATCACCACCACCGGCACCGCGGCCATGAGCGTGGAGATCAGCGGGTTGCCGAACGGGTCGTAGATTTGCTGCCAGACCATGATCCACCTCTGCTTGTTGTTATCGAGGCGCAGATCCATTGCGTGGGAGTCGGTAAGCAGCAGTATAGGTGGCATTTCGCCGCCGCCCGGATACAGCAAATCGGCCGATCAACGGTCGTGCCCGGGCAGTGAATCAAAGTCCTTTTGTCCGGTCGTATCAGCGGCTGCGCGCACTGCGTCCTGTGAAGGCGTGGGCAGTGGCAGCCGTTCCGTCGTCAAGACCTTGGTTTTAGGGAAGTGTTGAATGAAGCGCGCTACAACGATGCTACTGACCGTGACTGCCGCCGTATTGCTGGCGGGCTGTGTGGCGGACTTTGATGATGACCACCGCCACGGGCGGCATTACGATCGCGATCATGGCCGTTACTACGACCATGACCGACGTTGGGATGATCGCGACGATGGTCGTCGTGACGGGCGTCGTTACTATCGTGACCGCGACGATGACTGAGTAGAAATGAAAAGGGCGTTCCCGCAACGGGAACGCCCTCGGCGATTAAAAATGAGCGCTCGCCCGGACGCTGGAATGCGCAGGCACGGTGGCCTCGAGATCCAGCAAATGGGTGGCGAGTATGTCGCTCAGAAAGCGGAACTGATCGTTGATGCCGACCACTTCATTGCTGAAGTGATTGCTCGCAGCGGGCATCAGCACATCGTCGAAATCTTCGTTGAACAGCAGCGCTTGCGTCTTGCGCGAGACGACCTGCTGGTCGTAATAGTTGCTGCCGAACGCCGGGAAGCTTACGGAGAGGGTGATGGTGCGAATCATGATGGGTACTCCTCGTTGCGTCTCGGATGGATGAATCGTGCCTTGGCCGGGCGGTGGGCGGAAGGCAATCGTGGCGATGGTGAATATCGACGGCGTTGATGGTTGATAGGTGTGGTGGATTGACTGGCCTCATCGCTGGCAAGCCAGCTCCCACAGGTTTTCGGCTGTTCATTGGGTTGATGGCTACTGAAGTTTTCCATGGAGCTTACAAGCCAGCTCCCACAGGTTTTTCGGGTGCTCAATGGATTGATGTTCACAGAAGGGCTCTGTGGGAGCTGGCTTGCCAGCGATGGCGTCGGTACAGCCAACATCCTCGGAAACTGACACACCTATACTCAATGCTGTCTCCCTCCATTCAAGGACTCCACCACCGTGAACCTGCGTGCGCTGAGCCTCGCCGCACTGTGTCTGCTGGCTGGCTGCGCCACCTCGGCCCGCGCTCCGGTGGCGCCGCGAGCGGTGGTGGTATCCCCGGCGACCTGGCAGCAGATCGACCGCGACATCGTCAGCGCCTCGCAGCAATCCACCGAGCAAGTCAAAGTATTTGCCCGTGGTTCGATGGAACATTGGCGCACTCGCGTCTATCAGCAAACTGAAGAAAATTTCATTCCGTGGTTCAGCAGCTACTGGACTCAGGAATGGCTGTCGATGAAGGTCAGTTGGTACACCATCAGTGCTGGCGGCGAACAGGACGCGTCGGCCAAGCGTCTGGCGAGCTATCTGCTTGAGCAATATCAGGAAAGAGTGCTGGCGCCGGTCGCGGTGGAGATCGATCCGGACGCGATCCTCGGTCAGGCCACGGCGTTCTACGCGCAACTGATGGCCCAGCAGATGCCGCTCATCGCCCAGCGCTATGGCATGCCGGTGGCCCAACTCAACGGGCGTCTGCAGAAGGTCCCGGCCATCGCCCTCGGGCCGCCGCCGGCGCGGGATGCGTCGCTGTATCAGATCATCAGCACCGAGCCGCTGAACACCTTGCCGGCGTATGCCGCGCTGATCGACAAGATCCACACCGAGGGCGGCAGCAAGGGCATTGCCTCGACCGACGCCGGCATGGCCCCTGTGGCCAAACGCGCCAGTCAACGGATGGAAGCGGAAATGGCGCCGCGCGGAGCGGCCAGTGCGGTGGCGGCTGCGGCGGGCAAGTTGGTTGGCGGGGTGATCTCGATTGGGGTGGCGGGCATCCGCGCGATCATCCAGGCCAATGACCGGCCCGACAGCGAAGCGCTGATTCGCAGCAGCCTGGGCAGTACCTTCGACAAGGCCTGGACGAAACTGCTGCAAAACCCGACCACCGGGGTCATGGCTGGAACGCTGCATATCGCCGGGCAGGTCGAGGGCAGCCTTGGCGGGGGCGAACAACCGTCGGTCGGGCAGGGGCTGAATCGTGTCGAATGGCGACCTCCCGAATCGACCAATCAGCAGATAGAACCCAACGTGCAAGGAGAGTGATCATGGCTTACATCGATATTTTTGTAGCACCCGTGCCGAATGCCAACCGCGAGCAGTACAAAAAACACTGTGCGATCGCCGCGAAACTGTTCAAGGAGTACGGAGCGAAGGAGGTGGTTCAGGGCTGGGGCGATGACGTGCCGGAAGGCAAAGTCACGTCATTCCCGATGGCGGTAAAACTCAAGGACGGCGAGACCGTTTCGGCCGGCTGGTTGATCTGGCCCGACAAAGCCACCCGCGATGCCGGCATGGCAAAGATGATGGAAGACCCGCGCATGCAACCGGACGTCAACCCGATGGGGTTTGATGGGCAACGGATGATCTTTGGGGGCTTCAAGAACATTCTTGAATCCTGAACTCACCAGATTCCGTGTAGGAGTGAGCCTGCTCGCGATGACGGTGTGTCAGTCAGCGGGTTTGCAAAATGTGCCGGCCTCTTCGCGGGCAAGCCACGCTCCCACAGGGTTTTGCGGATGGCGACGATCATGGGCACGCCACAAATCCAGTGTGGGAGCGAGCCTGCTAGCGAAAGCGGCGTGTCAGGCAATGTGAGGCTGAATGTGTGGACGCTTTCGCGAGCAGGCTTGCTCCCACATGGGGTGGTGGTCACTCTGGAGTGGGGGTGATCCGGCAGCTTTTGCGGTGGCGGATTTCTTCCTCCGTCGGTCGTTCGCGGACGAATTCGAAACGCGGTTCACCTTCGCTGTAATGCACCAGCCAGCCCCATTCCAGCTCGGTTTCATCCTGCCCTGGGCTGGGTGGTCGGGCCCACCAAGGCTCTTTGCTGAGGATCTCGCGCATGGCGACCTCCAGTTCGATGGCCATCCTTGAACTATAGCCGGCTGTCGCGAGTCGTCAGAGAAGGCCGTGTAGAATCGGCCGATCGACCAGCGAAGGAGCAGGGCCATGACCGATGATGCGCGCAGGGATGAACCGTTCAAGCGACTCTTTTTCGCCCTCGACTGCCCACCACCACAACGCAAGGCCATCGCTCAGTGGCGCGCCGATCTGCGCTTGAGAACCGGCAAAGCGGTGCCGGCGGATAACTTTCACCTGACGCTGCTGTTCCTCGGCGCGGTGCCGCTGGCGCAGATCCATGAAGTCTGCGAGGCCGCCGGCAAGGTACGCACGCCGGGTGAGCCATTGAAGATCGTGCTGGATCGTTTGCAGGTCTGGCATCGCGCGGGGATCTTGTCCCTGGCGCCGGAACAGGCGCCGCCGGCGTTGTCGCGTCTGGTGTATGCGCTGGAACAGGCGATGCTGCCGTTCGGCTTCGAGGATTCGCCGCGCGAGTTTCGCCCGCACCTGACCCTGGCCCGGGACTATCGCGCAGCGGAACCGGAAGCCGCCACGCCGCCGGAGTTCTTCCTGCGTGCCGAGCGCTTTGCCTTGTTCGAATCGCACAAGGGCCGCTATCGGATCCTGCAGGATTGGCAGCTGAAATGAACCCACAAAAAAAGGCGCCCGAGGGCGCCTGAAATTCACCTGAGCCGAGGGAGCCAGGTGAGGCCGTTCATTGCAGGGTGCAGCGGTGGTAAGGCGCTGCGTGAACGGGAAATCAATGATTCTGCGAGTCAACACCCTCCCTGTGGGAGCTGGCTTGCCAGCGATTGGGGCGGCACATCCAACATCGTCGTCGCTTGACTCACCGCCATCGCTGGCAAGCCAGCTCCCACAGGGTTTCCAGTTTTTGTCACAATCTTCAATCAGCCGGATTACTTACCGAGCTTCACCCGGGTCCAGCCGCGGGTCATGATCCGCTGGGTGGCAATCGGCTGATCCGGCACCGCGTACAACGTCGCCATTACCGCCTGCGACGGGTACGAACCCGGGTCGTTGCGGATCGCTTCGTCCACCAGTGGCGTCGCCGCCGAGTTGGCGTTGCTGTAGCCGTTGCTGTTGGTGATTTCGGCGATGATCTCCGGACGCATCAGGAAGTTCATGAACAGGTAGGCGTTATCGACATTCGCCGCATCGCGCGGGATGGCGACCATGTCGTAGAAACTGCCGGCGCCTTCCTTCGGAATGCTGTAGTCGATCTGCACCTTGTTGCCGGCTTCCACCGCGCGAGCCTTGGCCTGCAGCACGTCTCCGGAGTAACCGACCGCCACGCAGATGTTGCCGTTGGCCAGGTCCGAGATGTACTTCGAGGAATGGAAGTACGCCACGTACGGGCGGATCTTCATGAACAGCGCTTCGGCTTCGAGGATGTGCGCCTTGTCCTTGTCGTTTACCGGATAGCCCAGGTAGTGCAGGGCAGCCGGGATCATTTCGGTCGGCGAGTCGAGGAAGCTGATGCCGCAGGCTTTCAGCTTCTCGGCGTTTTCCGGCTTGAACAGCAGGTCCCAGGAGTTGGTCGGGGCGTTGGCGCCGAGCACTTCCTTGACCTTGTCGGGGTTATAGCCGATGCCGATCGAGCCCCACATGTACGGGAACGCGTGAGCGTTGTCCGGATCACTGGCGGAGGCGTTTTTCAGCAGCACCGGGTTGAGATTCTTCCAGTTCGACAGCTTCGATTTGTCGAGCGGCTGATAGACCCCGGCCTTGATCTGCTTGGCCAGAAAGCTGTTGGACGGCACGACAATGTCATAGCCGGATTTGCCCGCCAGCAAACGCGCCTCAAGGGTTTCGTTGCTGTCGAACACGTCGTAGGTCACCTGGATGCCGGTCTCGTCTTCGAACTTCTTGACGGTGTCCGGCGCGATGTAATCGGACCAGTTGTAAACACGCAGCACCTTGTCGTTGGCCTGGACGCCCGTGGCGATTGCGCCCATTAAGGACAGTGTCAGCAGAGTCCTGCCAAACATTTTCATCGGTGAAACTCCATTCTTCTTATTCAAAAACACACATCTGAAACTTGATCGACAAGCGCCTTTCTGTAGGAGCTGTCGAGTGAAACGAGGCTGCGATCTTTTGATCTTAAAAAACAAAGTCAAAAGATCGCAGCGTGCCGCAGCTCCTACAGGTCAAGCCGTGGTGGCGGCGCGTTGCGGCTGCTGCCACGCCTCATTCGCCGTTTGATCCATCGCTTCCTGAATCGCCTTCTTGCGGCTGGCTTCTGCCTTGCGGCCGAAGTACCAGACCAGGAAAGTCACCAGCGACACCGCCAGCAGAATCAGGCTGGCCACGGCGTTGATCTCGGGCTTCACGCCCAGACGCACCGCCGAGAACACTTCCATCGGCAGGGTGGTCGAACCCGGCCCGGAGACGAAGCTCGCCAGCACCAGGTCGTCCAGCGACAGGGCGAACGACATCATGCCGCCCGCCGCCAGCGATGGCGCGATCATCGGAATGGTGATCAGGAAAAACACCTTGAACGGCTTGGCCCCCAGATCCATCGCGGCTTCTTCAATCGACAGATCCAGCTCGCGCAGGCGGGCGGAGACTACCACCGCCACATAAGCGGCACAAAACGTGGTGTGGGCGATCCAGATGGTGACGATGCCACGCTCCTGCGGCCAGCCGATCAATTGCGCCATCGCCACGAACAGCAGCAACAGCGACAGACCGGTGATCACCTCAGGCATCACCAGCGGCGCCGTCACCAGACCGCCGAACAGCGTACGACCCTTGAAGCGCGTCACCCGCGTCAGGACGAAGGCGGCCAGGGTGCCCAACGCCACTGCGGCAATCGCGGTGTAGCAGGCGATTTCCAGCGAGCGCACCACCGAACCCATCAGTTGCGTGTTGTCGAGCAGGCCGACGTACCACTTCACCGACCAGCCGCCCCACACCGTCACCAGTTTCGAGGCGTTGAACGAGTAGATCACCAGAATCAGCATCGGCAGATAGATGAACATCAGGCCGAAGATCAACATGAACTTGGAAAAACCGAAGCGTTTCATCCTCGTGCCTCCATCTCTTTGGCCTGGCTGCGGTTGAACAGCAGAATCGGCACAATCAGGATCAACAGCATCACCACCGCCAGCGCAGACGCCACTGGCCAGTCGCGGTTATTGAAGAACTCTTGCCACAGCACACGACCGATCATCAGTGTCTCCGGGCCACCCAGCAGTTCCGGAATCACGAACTCGCCGACCACTGGAATGAACACCAGCATGCAACCGGCGATGATGCCGTTCTTGGCCAGCGGCACGGTGATTTTCCAGAAGTTGTTGAAGTTGCTCGAACCCAGGTCCGACGCGGCTTCCAACAGGCTGCCATCGTGCTTGACCAGGTTGGCGTACAGCGGCAGCACCATGAATGGCAGATACGCGTAGACCACGCCGATATACACCGCGGTGTTGGTGTTGAGGATCTCGATCGGGTGATCGGTCAGCCCCGTCCACATCAGAAACGCGTTGAGCAGACCGTTGTTGCTGAGGATGCCCATCCACGCGTAAACGCGGATCAGGATCGCGGTCCAGGTCGGCATCATGATTAACAGCAGCAGGACGTTTTGCGCTTCCTTGCTCGCTTTGGTGATCGCATAGGCCATCGGGAAACCGATCACCAGGCACATCATCGTGCTCAGCGCCGCGACCTTCAGCGAACCGAGGTAGGCCGACAGGTACAACTCGTCTTCGCCGAGCATGGTGTAGTTGCCGATGTTCAGCATCAGCTGGAATTTCTGTTCGGCGTAGGTGTAGATCTCCGAGTACGGCGGGATCGACAGCGCGGCTTCCGAGAAGCTGATCTTCATCACCAGGAAAAACGGCAACATGAAGAACAGGAACAGCCAGATGAACGGGATGCCGATGACGAACTTTCGCCCGCTGGGCACCAGGCGCAGGCATTGCTGATTGAAGGTTCTCATGAGCGCAGCACCACGCCGCTGTCGTCTTCCCACCACACGTAGACCTTGTCGTCCCAGGTCGGACGCGCGCCACGGCGTTCGGCGTTGGCCATGAACGACTGGACGATCTTGCCGCCGGGCAGCTCGACGTAGAACACCGAGTGGCCGCCGAGGTAGGCGATGTCGTGCACCTTGCCTTCCGACCAGTTGTAGCGGGTCTCTGGCTTGAGGGTGCTGACGAGCATTTTTTCCGGACGGATCGCGTAGGTGATCGACTTGTCCTGCACCGAGGTACTGACGCCGTGACCGACGTAGATCTTCTGCTGCAAGTCCGGGCTGTGGATGATCGCGTGACCTTCAAGGTCTTCCACCACGGTGCCGTCAAAGGCGTTCACGTTGCCGATGAATTCGCAGACCATGCGGCTGACCGGCGCTTCATAAATGTCGACCGGGCTGCCGATCTGGGCGATCCAGCCCAGGTGCATGATCGCGATGCGCTCGGCCATGGTCATGGCCTCTTCCTGGTCGTGGGTCACCATCACGCAGGTCACGCCGACGCGCTCGATGATTTCCACCAGTTCCAGCTGCATCTGCGAGCGCAGTTTTTTATCCAGTGCGCCCATCGGTTCGTCGAGCAGCAATAGCTTCGGGCGTTTCGCCAAAGAGCGGGCGAGGGCGACGCGCTGGCGTTGACCGCCGGACAACTGATGGGGTTTGCGTTTGGCGTATTGGGTCATGTGCACCAGGCGCAGCATCTCTTCGACGCGGGCGTCGATTTCGCTGGCGGGCAAACGGTCCTGCTTGAGGCCGAAGGCAATGTTCTGTGCCACGGTCATGTGCGGGAACAGCGCGTAGGACTGGAACATCATGTTGATCGGCCGCTCGTAGGGCGGCATGTCAGTGATGTCCACACCGTCGAGCAGAATCCGCCCTTCAGTCGGCCGTTCGAAACCGGCGAGCATGCGCAGCAGGGTCGATTTGCCCGAACCGGAGCCACCGAGCAGGGCGAAGATTTCGCCCTGATGGATCTCCAGGGACACATCGTCCACGGCCGTGGTTTCATCGAACTTCTTGGTGACACGATCGACTTTCACCAGAACCTTTTTCGGTTGCTGGTGGCCTTCAAGTGCCTTCCGGTAAGTGCTGGAGGCGTTTGCCATGTGAAACTCCCAACAGGTTTCGTTCGCTCGGCCAACGTGGCCGGGCATAAGTGGATTGCAAGCCAGGGAAAACTGTCCTCGCCACACATGGCCTCTGTAGGAGCTGCCGAAGGCTGCGATCTTTTGATCCTGATTCTGAAAAACAAAATCAAAAGATCGCAGCCTTCGGCAGCTCCTACAGGAGGTCGCATTGGCTGCGGGTTACCCTGACCTGGTCGGCGCCGCCGTCCTGGCTGCCTGGGTCGTACTTGTTGTTATTACGGTTTGTTGTTTTCACGGATGACGGATGCGCACACGCGCAACCGCCGACCCCGTGGGGGCAGTAAACAGTTTTGAAATCCTGGGTGGTGTCAGCGCTGGTTGCGTCGCGCCGCCCGTTGCCGGCAAGCCTCACCGAACGCCTGGAAAATCTTCAGGTAGTTCGGGTTGTCCAGCACTTGCCATTCCGGGTGCCATTGCACGCCGAGGGCGAAGGTCGGACTGTGCTCGACCGAGATCGCCTCGATCAGCCCATCCGGCGCCACCGCTTCGGCACGCAGGCCGGGCGCGAGGCGGTCGATGCCCTGACTGTGAATCGAGTTGACCTGGAATTCGCCCGGCAACTCGAGTGCCTCGAACACACCACCGGCCAGCACGCTCACGGCATGCGCCGGTGCGTATTGCACGGCCACGTCCGGGCTGTCGGCTTCGCGGTGATCGAGCATGCCCGGCAACTCATGCACCTTCTGGTGCAGGCTGCCGCCGAAGGCCACGTTCATTTCCTGGAAGCCACGGCAAATGCCGAGCACCGGAACGCCCGCCGCAATGGCTGCACGCAATAAAGGAAGGGTGGTGGCGTCCCGCGCCGGATCGTGATCCGTGCCGGGGGCGCTGTCCGGGCCTTGATAGTGGAAGGGCTCCACGTTCGAGGGTGAGCCGGTCAGCAGCAGACCGTCGAGTTGACCCAGCAGGTCTTCGATTTCAGTCAGTTTGCCAAGGGAAGGAATGACGACGGGCAACCCCAGCGCCGCAACGCTGACAGCGCGAACGTATTTGTCGCCGCTGATGTGATAGGGGTGCAGGCCAATCTGTTTGACGCACGCTGTAACGCCGATCAATGGCTTGAATGCCATTTTTATTCACCTCGAAGTTTGACACTTGAACGAGCTTTTCCGGAGCTTAGCCTCGTTGATTTTAATTAACAACTGCCATGTAAAAAATTCTAAACGCCGTTCATCCAATCTTCATGATTCCAGGCCTTGCGGCGCCTGCATTGGCACGTGGGTGTTAAAAAAAGCCCGAAAAATAAACGCTGAACGGCTGGGTGTTCGCTATTGACTTCACTTTGCCTTTCGGATTGACTGGCTCGGCGAAACAGCAGTGAACATAATAATTAACAGCTAAATAGGTGCATCATGTCGGTCCCTCTGCGTGCCGTTCAACTCAACGAAGCAAACGCATTCCTTAAGAAACATCCTGAGGTTTTGTACGTCGACCTTCTGATTGCAGACATGAACGGTGTGGTGCGCGGCAAGCGCATCGAGCGCACCAGTCTTCACAAGGTTTACGAGAAAGGCATCAACCTGCCGGCCTCGCTCTTCGCCCTCGACATCAATGGCTCCACCGTGGAAAGCACCGGTCTGGGCCTGGACATCGGTGACGCCGACCGCATTTGCTACCCGATCCCCGGCACCCTGAGCATCGAGCCGTGGCAGAAGCGCCCGACCGCACAACTGTTGATGACCATGCACGAACTGGAAGGCGAGCCGTTCTTCGCCGACCCGCGTGAAGTGTTGGCCAACGTAGTGCGCAAGTTCGACGAACTGGGCCTGACCATTTGCGCTGCCTTTGAACTTGAGTTCTACCTGATCGACCAGGACAACGTGAACGGCCGTCCGCAGTCGCCGCGTTCACCGGTCTCCGGCAAGCGTCCGGTATCGACTCAGGTCTACCTGATCGACGATCTCGACGAGTACGTCGACTGCCTGCAAGACATCCTCGAAGGCGCAAAAGAGCAGGGCATCCCGGCTGACGCCATCGTCAAGGAAAGCGCCCCGGCGCAGTTCGAAGTCAACCTGCATCACGTCTCCGACCCGATCAAGGCTTGCGATTACGCGGTGCTGCTCAAGCGTCTGGTGAAAAACATCGCCTATGACCACGAGATGGACACCACCTTCATGGCCAAGCCGTATCCGGGCCAGGCGGGCAACGGTCTGCACGTACACATTTCGATCCTGGACAAAGAAGGCAACAACATCTTCGCCAGCGAGGATCCCGAGCAGAACGCCGCGCTGCGCCACGCGATCGGCGGTGTGCTGGAGACCCTGCCTGCGCAAATGGCGTTCCTCTGCCCGAACGTCAACTCGTACCGCCGCTTCGGCGCGCAGTTCTACGTGCCGAACTCGCCGAGCTGGGGCATCGACAACCGCACCGTTGCGGTACGTGTACCGACCGGTTCGGCCGACGCCGTGCGCATCGAGCATCGCGTGGCCGGCGCCGACGCCAACCCGTACCTGCTGATGGCTTCGGTACTGGCAGGCATTCACCACGGCCTGACTAATCAGATCGAGCCGGGCGCACCGGTTGAAGGCAACAGCTACGAGCAGAACGAACAGAGCCTGCCGAACAACCTGCGCGATGCATTGCGCGAGCTGGACGACAGCGAAGTCATGGCCCGCTACATCGACCCGATGTACATCGACGTGTTCGTCGCGTGCAAGGAAAGCGAGCTGGCCGAGTTCGAAAACTCGATCTCCGACCTTGAGTACAACTGGTATCTGCATACGGTCTGACGCTCAAGCGCGATCCCGTTAACACCGCAAAACCCTGTGGGAGCGGGCTTGCCCGCGAAGAGGCCATCACCTTCAACATTGAAGGTGACTGACCCACCGTATTCGCGAGCAAGCTCGCTCCCACAGGGATATCGGTCACCAATTCTCCTGTGTGAGTCACCCCCATGACCATGACCCGCAACGACTGGGAACAACGCTTCCAGTCCCTGACCCTCGAATCCCGCGCGTTCATCAACGGCGAATATCGCCCGGCGATCAGCGGTGCCACCTTCGAATGCCTGAGCCCCGTCGACGGCCGTTTCCTCGCCTCCGTGGCCAGCACCGATGAAGCCGACGCCAACCTCGCCGTCGAGGTCGCACGCCAGTCGTTCAATTCCGGCGTGTGGGCCAACAAGGCCCCGGCCGAGCGCAAACGCATCCTGATCCGCTTCGCCGATCTGATCCTGCAACACCAGGAAGAACTGGCGCTGCTGGAAACCCTCGACATGGGCAAACCGATCAGCGACTCGATGAGCATCGACATTCCGGCGACCGCCAACGCGATCCGCTGGAGCGCCGAAGCCATCGACAAGATCTACGACGAAGTCGCCGCCACCCCGCACGATCAACTCGGCCTGGTGACCCGCGAGCCCTCTGGCGTAGTCGCGGCGATCGTACCGTGGAACTTCCCGCTGATCATGGCCAGCTGGAAATTCGCCCCGGCGCTGGCGGCGGGTAACTCGTTCATCCTCAAGCCTTCGGAAAAGTCGCCGCTGACCGCCATCCGCATCGCCCAACTGGCGCTGGACGCGGGCATTCCGAAAGGTGTGTTCAACGTCCTGCCGGGCTTCGGCCACACTGTCGGCAAGGCGCTGGCGCTGCACATGGACGTCGACGTGCTGGCCTTCACCGGCTCCACGGCGATTGCCAAACAACTGATGATTTATGCCGGCCAGAGCAACATGAAACGCGTCTGGCTCGAAGCCGGTGGCAAGAGCCCGAACGTGGTGTTCGCCGACGCCCCGGACTTGCGCGCGGCCGCCCAGGCTGCGGCCGGTGCCATTGCTTTCAACCAGGGCGAAGTGTGCACCGCCGGTTCGCGCCTGCTGGTGGAGCGTTCGATCCGCGAGCAATTCATTCCGCTGTTGGTGGAAGCGCTGCAAGCGTGGAAACCGGGGCACGCCCTCGACCCGGCAACCACCGTCGGCGCCGTGGTCGATCAGCGTCAACTGGACAACGTGCTGCGCTACATCAGCCTCGGCCGCGAGCAGGGCGCTGAACTGATCGCCGGCGGCCGACGCACCCTCGAAGAAACCGGCGGCACTTACATCGAGCCGACGATTTTCGACGGCGTGACCAACGCCATGACCATCGCCAAGGAAGAAATCTTCGGCCCGGTGCTGTCGCTGATCACCTTCGACACCGTTGAAGAAGCGCTGCAGATCGCCAACGACAGCATCTTCGGCCTCGCCGCCGGCGTGTGGACCAGCAACCTGAGCAAAGCGCACACCTTCGCCCGTGGCCTGCGCGCCGGCAGCGTCTGGGTCAACCAGTATGACGGCGGCGACATGACCGCACCGTTCGGTGGCTTCAAACAGTCGGGCAACGGTCGCGACAAATCGCTGCACGCGTTTGACAAGTACACCGAGCTGAAAGCGACCTGGATCAAGCTCTGATTTTCTACAGCGGCGGTCGCTCCTGATGAGTGACCCTCGGAGAACAATAAAATGAAGCAACAACACGTCAACAGCTACTACGCCGCCACCCGCAACGAAGTCATCGACTTCCCGACCCTTGAAGAGTCGGTCGAGTGCGACGTCTGCATCATCGGCGCCGGTTACACCGGCCTGTCCTCGGCCCTGTTCCTCACCGAGGCCGGCTACAAAGTGACGGTGCTCGAAGCAGCGAAAGTCGGCTACGGCGCCAGTGGCCGCAATGGCGGGCAACTGGTCAACTCCTACAGTCGCGACGTCGATGTGATCGAAGAGCGCTACGGCGACAAGACCGCAGAAATCCTCGGCAGCATGATCTTCGAAGGCGCCGACATCATCCGTTCGCGGATCAAGGACTACGACATCAAATGCGACTATCGCCCGGGCGGCATTTTCGCAGCGATGAACAAGAAACAACTCAACGGTCTGGCCGAGCAGAAGCGCAGCTGGGAACGTTACGGCAACAAAAACCTGAAGATGCTCGACGCTGCCGACATTCGTCGCGAAGTCGGCTCTGACGCCTACGTTGGCGGCCTGCTGGACATGCAGGGCGGCCAAGTGCATCCGCTGAACCTGGCCCTCGGTGAAGCCGCGGCCATCGTGCGTCTGGGCGGCAAGATCTACGAGCAATCGGCCGCCGTGGAAATCAAGTACGGCGAGCCTAACGTCGTGCGCACCGCCAAAGGCCAGGTCCGCGCCAAGTACCTGCTGATCGCCGGCAACGCCTACCTGCCGCAGGGTCTGGACAACCGCGTGACCGCCAAGAGCATGCCGTGCGGCTCGCAGATCTGCGTCACCGAACCGTTGACGGAAAAGCAGGCGCGCAGCCTGATCACCAACAACTACTGCGTCGAAGACTGCAATTACCTGTTGGATTACTACCGTCTCACTGCTGACAACCGTTTGCTGTACGGCGGCGGCGTGGTCTACGGCGCCCGTGAACCGGACGACATCGAAACCCTGATCCGGCCGAAGATCCTCAAGACCTTCCCGCAGCTCAAGGACGTGAAAATCGACTACCGCTGGACCGGCAACTTCCTGCTGACCATGTCACGCATGCCGCAATTCGGCCGCATCGAGAAAAACGCCTACTACATGCAGGGCTACAGCGGTCACGGCGTCACCTGTTCGCACCTGGCCGGCAAACTGATCTCGGAAATGATCCGCGGCGACGCCGAACGCTTCGACGCCTTCGCCTCGCTGCCGCACATGCCGATGCTCGGCGGGCGCACCTTCTCCGCCCCGTTGACCGCCCTCGGCGCCGTGTATTACTCGCTGCGCGACCGCTTCGGCATCTAAGTTACCTCCCCGGCGGCGGCCCCCAAGACCCCGCCGGTTTTTTATCTGATACACCAAGAATCAAAATGTAGGAGTGAGCCTGCTCGCGATGAGGCCAGTGCAGCCACCCTCACTCCCGCTGACACACCACAAAACCTGTGGGAGCTGGCTTGCCAGCGATAGCGGTCTTTCAGCAAAAGGGATGTTGAATAGGCCACCCAATCGCTGGCAAGCCAGCTCCCACAGGTTTTGTATACAGCCCGGAAATACCACCGGCAGGCTCATTTCACCCACCGTCCATCGAACCTGCTGAGCAACACCGGCAAACGTGATTTAATAGCCGCCTTTCACGGTTCCGGGACACGGGAGCAACGTGATCCGCGCCTTGCGCGGCACCCGCCACCCACCCCCATTACCCTTAAGTACTACTCACATAAGGCTGTCATGGATACGGGTTCTCGACTCAAACTAGTACGCGAAAGCTACAAACTCTCCCAGCGCGAGCTGGCCCGGCGTAGCGGCGTGACCAATGCCACCATCTCCCTGATCGAACAGAATCGCGTCAGTCCTTCCGTCAGCTCACTGAAAAAGCTGCTCGAAGGCATCCCGATGTCCCTGGCTGACTTCTTCACTTTCGACCAGCCCCCGCGCGAACACCAATACGTGTTCCGCGCCAACGAACAACCCGACCTTGGCCGCCACGGCCTGCGCCTGCTGCTGATCGGCGCCTCAGTGCCCAGCCGCCAGATGCGCTTGCTGCGTGAGCAATACGCACCGGGTGCAAGCTCCGGCGAAGAGCCGATTGTTCACGCGGAAGGCGAGGAGTGTGGGTTGGTGACGCGCGGCACGGTCGAGTTGACGGTGGACGGGCAGGTGAGCGTGTTGAGTGCGGGGGACGGGTATTACTTTCCGACGACGCTGCCGCACAAGTTCCGGAATATCGGGGCGGATGAGGCTGAGATTATTAGTGCGAATACGCCAGCGAATTTTTGATGATTTGCGGCACGATATGGAAAGGCAGCGGGTTTGGTTTTATTCAAAGCCATACCCTTATGCCGGTGTATGGCTTTGATTACTTTTTCGGCGTTGCTAAAACATGGTCTCAATTTTTCTCTAAATTCTTAATTACTTATTCGCCGTACTTTAGTTCTGCCAGGGTTGGAGTTTTCGGTGTGTTTGACTCTTTGAAAAACTTGATCGGATTATAAATGTCGTCATTTAGAGTGGCGCTCCATTTTGTGAAGGATGGCGAACCACCGACGTAGTCTGCTTCCCATCTCCAAGCGCCATGTGACGTACGGAATTCGAGCACTGTTTCATCTTGGCCGTCCCAGTAGAAATGGTAGTGGCCTTCCACTTTTTCGCGAGTTTTCTCTTGATCGTCATAAAAATAGCCGCTGCAGGTTCCGTTTGATTCGTTGAACTTGTCAATCTCCAGGCGGTATATATTTCCGCTTCCGCCATCATAGTTTCCATTCAGGGGGTATGTCATTTTTCAACCTCCAGTTTCTAAGCGAGCATGATCTTGGAGTACATGTTTCTGGGAGGTGATAATGTATTTTGGTTAAAGTTGCTGTCACCTGTAATACATGACAGGTTTTAATATTTTTAATTAATTATGATTATTTCGATTGGTGCTTATCCCGCTGCCTCCAACGGAGGCAATTGCAACGGTATCAGTAGCCATGACCTGCGCCGTTAGTGCGAAGCCATGAAACGTTGATCGATCTCCGTTCAGTCAAATTCATCACTTGTCACATCCCGGTTCATCGCCAATGGTTCCCCCCATCGGCACCACGACGTAGACTGCGAATCAAGTTGTAACGCCTCGCCCACGGACGGAACCGCGCATGATTGAAATCGGCAGCCGCAACAACGCCCCCACCCCGCAGCACCCCACTCAAGACATCTACATTTTCAGCATCGACCAGTCCCGACCGGCGACACCGTTCTGCTTCGAGCAATCGATTGGCGGCGGGCATGCCAATCAGGGCGGGGCGCGGTGGTTGGCGCTGGATGAGCTGGATGGCTGGCCCGGCGAATGGCGTGAGCATTTGAAGAAGGCTGATTGTGCGTGGGTTGCGCAGGTGATCGATGCGCATCGGGAGGTGGACCAAGCGACATTGGTGTCCATGCTGCTTGAGCAACATGCCCAGCCAGTGGGGCGTTTGAAAACAATCGGCAACTGGCTTAAACGCAATATCCACGTCGGTGGCCGTTACGGTCTCTAACCCGAGGAATCTCCATGCCCCAGACACTCGAACGCGCTATCGCCATCGCCGCCACCGCCCATGCCGGGCAGGTCGACAAGGGCGGTGCGCCGTACATTCTGCATCCGCTGAAAGTCATGTTGCGCATGAATTCGCTGGAAGAACGCATCGTCGCGGTGCTGCACGATGTGGTCGAGGATTGCGGCATCAGCCTCGATGATTTGCGTAAGGAAGGCTTCAGCGAAGAGGGGCTGACGGCGATTGAGTCGGTGACCAAAGTGCCGGGCGAATCCTACGAGGATTTCGTCGAGCGCGCGGCGCAGAACCCGATTGGCCGGGTGGTGAAACTGGCGGATCTGGAAGAGAACAGCGACCTGTCGCGGATTGCCTCGCCGAGTTGGGAGGATCTGGAACGAGTCGAGAAGTATCGCCGGGCGATTGGGCGGTTGCGCACGTAAGAACGAAGCCCACCCTGTAGGAGCTGCCGGAGGCTGCGATCTTTTGACTTTGATTTTCTAAAGGCAAGATCAAACGATCGCAGCCTTCGGCAGCTCCTACAGGGGAGTGGGATACATCAGGGAAATAGCCAGGAAGGCGAAAAAATGAAATCGATTCTGTGTTTGTTGATCGCGGCCGCCGTTGGCGCTGCGTTGCAGGTCAGCGGTGTGCCTCATGGCCTGTTGCTGGGAGCGATCCTCGTCACCGCACTGGTCACCACGCGCAGCGGTTTTGCCCCCGCGACCCCTTATGGTCTGGGCTACATCCAGGTCACGCTGGGTATCGCCACCGGGCTGATGTTCGAGGCGTGGGACAGTGCAACGGCATCGGCGATGTTGCCAAGCCTCGGCGTTCTGTTGCTATGCCTGACGGTACAGATTGCCCTCGCCGGAGGATGGCTGACCCGCGGTGCAGGCTGGAACCGTACCGATGCGCTGTTGGCGGTATACCCCGGCGCACTGGCAGCGGTGTTTGATTTGCTGGAGTCGGAAAAGGCCTCAAGCAAGGTCATCATCGTGCACCTGATGCGGTTGCTGTTGATCACGGTGCTGGTGAGCTTTTTGATTCCCGGGCAGGGCTCGGTGGCGGTGGTTGAAAGCCCTCCGTTGAGCACGGGCATGGCGTTGATCGTATTCGCACTGATCGGTTTGAGCGTGGTGCTTGGGCGCCTGTTGCTGGCGATCGGCGTGCCCGCGCCGTTCATGTTGACGGCGATTCTGCTGACGGCGGTGTTTGTGAAATCGGGTTGGCTGCATGGTTTTCACATGCCGGACTGGAGCCTGAATCTGGCGGCGCTGATTCTCGGCGTGCGGATCGGCTCGCGTTTTCAGGGACTCGGTTTTGCGGAGCTGGGGCGGCATGGTCGGACGGCGCTGGTGTCGGTCGGCTTGATGATCGTGGTGGCGGCGGCATTTGCCGAAGTAGCGGCGCGTTGGCTGGGCAGTGATCCGCTGTCGCTGTGGCTGGCGTATATGCCGGGGGCGATCGAGACGATTGCGATTGTCGCGTTTGCCGGTGGGCTGAATGTGGTGTTTATCCTCACGCATCATCTGGCGCGGATGGTGTTGCTGCACTTTGCGCCGGCGTTGTTGGTGCAGGTGCGGCGAGCGCAGAAAGAAGTCTGAAGCACACCCTCCTGTGGCGAGGGAGCTTGCTCCCGCCGGGCTGCGAAGCGGCCCCAATCCTGATGTCGCGGTGTTTCAGGTGCACCGAAATCGCAGGTTTTGCGGCGACTGCGTCGCCGAGCGGGAGCAAGCTCCCTCGCCACAAAGGTTCAGTTATCTTTACCGTGTGTGGGCGGCAAAGCCCTCAAGCCCTGGGGCGATACCTTCCTTCAACGTCAACGCCGGAATCTCGTAATCCCCGGCATTCTGCTGCCGATACGCAATCGGCCGCGTGCTCCACAACTCATCCAGGCGCGTGCCCAGCGCCTCGCAGGTCTCGGCAAACCGCGCCTCATCCATGCGACTGGTGCGGTACACCAGGAAGGGTGGCACCACGTCGAAACCGGGGTAGAACAGCACGCCGTGCTGGATTGGAAACAGCAAATCGTCAATCGGCCCGTTGATCCCGCGTGGGCTGTAATGCGAATCCCAGCCTCCGGTGGTGACCAGCAGCATCGCGCGTTTGCCTTTCATCTTGCCTTCGCCGTAGCGCTCGCCCCAGCGCGCATCGGAGTGTTCGCCGACACCGTAGGCAAACCCGTAGGCATACACGCGCTCGACCCATCCCTTGAGGATGGCCGGCATGGTGAACCACCACAACGGGAACTGCAGGATCAATGCGTCGGCCCACAGCAGTTTTTCCTGCTCGCGGGCGATGTCGGCGGACTGCCGGCCCTGTTGGTAAGCCAGTTTCGAATCGATCGAAGCGTGGAATGGCCGGCTTTCATCGCGACCGGGGGCGTCATCGGCGTCGATCGTGGTTTTCCAGTTCATCGCATACAGGTCAGAGACCTGCACGGTGTGGCCGGCGGCTTGCAGGCGCTGGACGGTGAAGTCCTTGAGCGAGCCGTTGAGCGAAGTGGGTTCGGGGTGGGCGTAGACCAGTAGCACATTCATGTGGCAACTCCTTGGTTGGATGCAGGCAGGATCAGTCCTTGATCGGTATATTGGAAATGAATGTCTGATATGTCAGGTATAGCCATGAATAATTTACGACGTCTGGATATCAACTTGCTGTTGACCCTAGACGTGTTGTTGGCAGAACACAACGTAACCCGCGCCGCAGAGCGGTTGAACCTGTCGCAGCCGTCGGTGAGCGTGCACCTGGCCAAGCTGCGCGAGATTTTCGGCGACCCGCTGTTGCTGCCCGGCCCTCGGGGCGTGCGCCCGACTGCACGGGCCGATGAACTGCGCGAGCCGTTGCGTGAAGCGCTGCAGGCACTGGAGCGCGCGGTGGCGCCGGCCAGCGCGTTCGATCCGGCGCAGGCCAGGCACATCTGGAAAGTCGCGGCGACCGATTACGGCGAGTCGACGGTGGTGCTGCCCGCGCTCAGCGGTTTGCGCCTTCAGGCGCCGGGCACGCGGCTGGCGGTGCTTGATCTGGTGCCGGCGCAGTTGGCCAGGCAGGCGGAGCAGGGCGTGTTTGACCTGGCGCTGCACATCACCGAAGACGCGCCGTTGGATCTGCATCAGCGGGTGCTGTTTACCGAGCATTACGTGTTGGCAGGTCGCGTCGGCCATCCGGGGTTGAAGCGTAAGCCGACTCGCGAACAGTTCTGCGCGCTGGAACACGTGATGGTGTCGCGCGAGGGAGGGGGCTTTTTCGGGGTCACCGACAAGGCGCTGGCCGAGGTCGGTCTGGCGCGCAAAGTGGTGTTGTCGGTGCCGCATTTTCTGATGGTGATGTCGGTGCTGGCCAGTACTGATCTGGTGGCGATGCTGCCGTCACGGCTGGTGCGCGGCAACCCGGCGTTGCAGGTGGTGGACGCACCGCTGCAGGTGCCGGGCTACGAAATGGCAATGTTCTGGGGCGAGCGCGCGCACCGCGACCCGGCACACAAATGGCTTCGCGAGCACTTGGCGGCGTCGGTGTGACGTATCAGGCGTGGCCAAGGGCAATCGCAAAAGACACCACGATCATGCACGCAAACGCAAAATTGAGATTCATCAGCTGTTCATCCTGAGCCTTTTTAAAGTGAGGCCATTCTGAACAGGGGCCATGCAAAGAAAAAATTCGGCCTGTTGATTCCAATGATCGAAACAATTGATACCCGCCGGTTTGTGTTTGCCCGAGGCTTTCGCTAGTCTCGGCAAAAAAACCTGCAACTACAAGCACAAACAGGCAAAACCATGCACGATCATTCGGTCACCGAACTGCCCTCCCTGCGCCGGCAGAAAATCCTCCTGATTCTCGAACGCGACGGCAAGGTCATGGCCTCCGAGTTGAGCCAGCATTTCGCCGTGTCCGAAGACACCATTCGCCGCGACCTCGCCGAACTGGACAACGCCGGGCTGGTGCAGCGCGTGCACGGCGGGGCGCTGCCACGGCCCAAGGACAGCGGCAAGGATTACTTCACCCGGCTGGATGAGACCGATGAGGTCAAAGTGCGGTTGGCGCAACGGGCGGCGCGAGAGGTGGAGGACGGGCAGATTGTGCTGTTCGATTCCGGCTCCACCACTTTGCAGGTGGCACGCTCGCTGCGGGCGGATATCCAGATCACCGCGGTGACCGCCGCGCCGATGACGGCCATCGCGTTGTCTGAGTACAAGGGCGTGAACGTGATTCTCGCCGGAGGGCAACTGAACCCGCGCACGATGTCGGCCGGTGGGCACGAGGCGGTGCGCATGCTGGCCGGGATCAAGGCGGATCTGGCCTTTACCGGCGTCTGCGCGATTCACCCGGAAGTGGGCATCACCTCGCTGCACTTCGATGAAGTGCCGGTGAAACAGGCGCTGCTCGACAGCGCGACGCGGGTGATTGCGGTGACCACGGCGGACAAGCTCGGGGCGGTGGAGCCGTTTGTGGTGGCGCCGTGCACGCGCCTGCATACGCTGATTACCGAGCGGCATGTGGCGTCGGGCAGTGTCGAGGATTATCGGCGATTGGGGATTGTGGTGGAGCAGTTGCCGGACTGAGGTTTTGTGCTGAGGCTGATGGCCTCATCGCTGGCAAGCCAGCTCCCACAGGTTTTGGTGGTGTACATCAGGTTGAGTACGACACGGACACTGTAGGAGCCGCCGAAGGCTGCGATCTTTTGACTTTGTTTTTAAGATCAAGATCAAAAGATCGCAGCCTTCGGCAGCTCCTACGGGGATCGGGGGTGTCAGCGAAGGCGTTCGAGCATCTGGTAATACCACATCCCCGCCGCCAGCAACGGATTGCCCAGTAAATCCCCCATCGGCACCCGAATGTGCTGGCACTGCGCAAAGGTGTCGAACTGTTCCATCTGCCCGGTGATCGCGCGGCTCATGATTTCGCCCATGATGTGCGTCGTCGCGATGCCGTGTCCCGAGTAGCCCTGGCAATACCAGACGTTGTCCGAGAGCTTGCCCAGTTGCGGGATGCGGTTGATCACGATGCCCATCGCGCAGCTCCACTGGTAGTCGATCTGCACCCCTTTGAGCGCCGGGAAGGTCTGCTCGATGCACGGGCGCAGCTCGGCGGCGATGTCCCGTGAATCCTTGCCGCTGTAGTTGGCGCCGCCACCGAACAGCAGACGACCATCAGCCGTGAGGCGGTAGTAATCGAGGACGAAACGGCAGTCATACACCGCGAGGTCTTCGGGGTTGATCTGCCGCGCCAGATCACCCAGCGGCGCGGTGGTGACGATGCCGCCCATGGCCGGGAAAATCTTGCCCTTGAGCTGACCCGGTTCGAGTTTGTGATAGACGTCGCCGGCGAGCATGACCTGATTGGCGTCGATCTGGCCGTGGGCGGTGCGTACGCCCGGGCTCTTGCCGTGAATGATCTCCAGCACTTCACTGTTCTCGAAGATCAATGCACCAAGACTTTCTGCCGCCCGCGCTTCGCCGATACACAGGTTGAGCGGGTGCAGATGCATGTTGCGCGTGTTCTTGATTGCGCCGTGGTAGAGGTCGCTCTGCAGCAGGTCGCGCACTTGACTGCGGTCGAGCAGGCTGACTTCGTCGCCGAGGCCGCGACGCACGGCTTCCTCGTAATCATTGCGCAAACCGGCCATGTGGCTCGGCTTGTAAGCCGCGTGCAGATGACCGTGTTTGAGGTCGCACTGAATGCCGTATTTCGTCACGCGCTGCTGGATGATTTGATGCCCGCGCCAGCGCAGGTGCCAGATGAAATCGTCGACCTCATCGCCGAGTTTCGGGCGCATCTGTTTGCGCATCGCGCCGTCGCCGGAGAGGCTGCCGGTGACTTGTCCGCCATTGCGCCCGGTGGCGCCCCAGCCGATCTTGTGGCTCTCGACGATGGCGACTTTCAGGCCTTTTTCGGCGAGTTCGACGGCGGTGGCGACGCCGGTGAAACCGCCGCCGATGATCACCACATCGACTTGATGTCGGCCTTGCAGGGTCGGGTAATCGGTGTCCTGGTTGAGGGTGGCGGTGTAGTAGGAATTGCAGCGTTGGGTCATGTTAATGTCCACACAAAATTCGGGAGTCAACTCGAGGACCCTGTGGGAGCTGGCTTGCCAGCGATAGCGGCGTATCAGTCACCAGAGATGCTGAATGTGCCGGCCCCATCGCTGGCAAGCCAGCTCCCACAGGATTCAGGGTGTATGTCAGGCTTCGGTCAGGTACCAACGCCAGTCCTGCTCACCCACCTCGGCCATGAACTGCCGGTACTCGGCACGCTTCACCGCCAGGTACACGCCAAGAAATTCCTGGCCGAGGGCATCCCGCGCCCACGCAGAGTTTTCCAGCGCCTGCAGCGACGTCAGCCAGTCGGTCGGCAGCAATTCCTTGGCCTGCGCATAGCCGTTGCCCTCGACCGGCGCACCCGGATTGAGGTTTTCACGAATCCCGCGATGGATCCCGGCAAGGATCGCTGCCGCCGCCAGATACGGGTTGGCATCGGCGCCGCAGATGCGATGTTCGATATGCCGGGTGTTGGCCGGGCCGCCCGGTACGCGCAGGCTGACAGTGCGGTTGTCGACGCCCCAGGTTGGCGCCAATGGCGCGTAGCTGTTGGCCTGGAACCGGCGGTAGGAGTTGGCGTTGGGGCAGAACAGCAGCAGCGTATCGAGCAGCGAGGCGAGCATGCCGCCAATCGCCGTGCGCAGCAGCGGGGTGCCGGCCGGATCCTCGGCGGCAAACAGGTTGCGTCCTTCGCTATCGGCAAGGCTGACGTGCATGTGCATGCCGGTGCCAGCCAGATCATCGAATGGCTTGGCCATGAACGTCGCCTGCATGCCGTGCTTGTGCGCCACCGCTTTGACCAGACGTTTGTAGCGTACCGCCTGATCCATCGCGACCAGTGCGTCGCCATGTTCGAGGGTGATTTCCACTTGGCCCGGGGCGTATTCGGAGATCGCCGTGCGCGCCGGAATGCCGTGCAGTTTGCAGGCGCCGTAGAGGTCGGCGAGGAACGGTTCGATCTGCTCCAGTTCGCGCAAACCGTAGACCTGAGTGTGTCGCGGTCGGCCGCCATCGGCATCCAGCGCCGGTTGCGGACGGCCGTTGTGATCGCGTTTGGCGTCGAGCAGATAGAACTCCAGTTCGCACGCCATCACCGGGTGATAACCCTCGGCCTTGAGGCCGTCGATGACCTTGATCAGCAGATGACGCGGGTCGGCGATGCTCGCTGGCATCCCCTCGGTCGGGTGCATGCTGACCTGCACCGCCGCGGTGGGAATCTGCCGCCACGGCAGGCGCACCAGACTGCCTTCGAGCGGGTAGGCGCGGCAGTCGATGTCGCCGACGTCCCACACCAGCCCGGAGTTTTCCACGTCCTCGCCCTGCACGGTGAGGCCGAGGATGGTGCTGGGTAGCGGGCGACCGCTCTGGTACACGGCAAGCAGTTCTTCACGGTGCAACAACTTGCCGCGTGGCACGCCGTTGGCATCGAGGATGAACAGCTCGATCATGTCGATATCGGGGTTTTGTTCAAGGAACAGGCGTGCGTCTTCGATGGCTGCGAATTTCATGGTCAATCACTCACGATGGCGCCGCGCAGGCGCGCAGAATCGGGCCGGACACGACGCGGTAAATAGGCGTGGGTGTCCTGGCAGGGATATCAAAAAGAAAAAAGTATTTCGCTAATGCCCGGCAGTCGGAAGTGACACTGAACCTGTGGTGAGGGGATTTATCCCCGACGGCGCGCGTAGCGGGCCAAAAAGATAGGGACTGCTGCGCAGTCCATCGGGGATGAATCCCCTCACCACAATGGATCTTTTCTGACTGTCGGAATCAGCAGGCGATATCCGGCGGGCGTGCGGAGTGACGCAGCTTGGAACGGCGCAGGGCCATGGGGAGATTGACGATGCGATTCATGCGCGGCCCCTGTGACAGAGGGCGCACATAGCGGAGACGTTCAACCTTTCTGGTTGTTGTGGTGACGTACTCATAACGCGTGTTTCCGTTGGCGGAAAACGTCGGTGGCGGGGCAGACCCGCCGACCGGTGTGCCCGGATAGTAAGGGGCAATCTGCGGGTGTGTAAACCGCTGATTGCGCCCCGGCACCGTTGGACGACGTTCAGTGCAGCAGGTGAAAGCCCAGCCCGGCAAGGGCGCAAACGATCAACACTTCGATCACCCCGCGCTTGAAAATGAACAGCGCCAATGCCGCCAGCAGCGCCAGCCCGATCGAAAACAGATCCGGATGCCCGGCGAAACCGCTCGGCCAGAACACGTGATAAGCGAAGAAACACGCCAGGTTGAGGATCACCCCGACCACCGCCGCGGTGATCGCGGTCAGCGGTGCGGTGAATTTCAGTTCGTTGTGGGTCGATTCCACCAGCGGCCCGCCGGCGAGGATGAACAGAAACGAAGGCAGGAAGGTGAACCAGGTCACCAGCGTCGCCGCCAGTGCACCAGCGGCGAATGCATGTTCCGCACCGAACGCCGGTTGCACATAACCGCCGATGAAACCGACAAACGCCACCACCATGATCAGCGGGCCGGGTGTGGTTTCGCCGAGGGCGAGGCCGTCGATCATCTGCGTCGGCGTCAGCCAGCCGTAGTGCCCGACCGCGCCTTGATAGACATACGGCAACACCGCGTAAGCGCCACCGAAGGTCAGCAGCGCGGCTTTGGTGAAGAACCAGCCCATTTGCGTGAAGGTGCCGTCCCAGCCGAACAGCGCGGTCAGCAGGCCCATCGGCAAACACCATAAAGCCGCGCCGATCAACAGCAGGCGCCACAGCTTTGGCAGGCTGAATCGCGCATGCTCAGGCGTCGGCGTGTCGTCATCGATCAACGCCGGGCCGAAGGATTTGGCACTGCTGCGCTGACCGCCGTTGTTGAAGCGCTGTGGCGCCAGTCGCCCGCCGAGATAACCGATCAGTGCCGCCCCGAGCACGATCAGCGGGAACGGCAGATCAAAGGCGAAGATCGCCACGAATGACGCCCCCGCGATGGCCCACAGCCAAGCGTTTTTCAGCGCCCGCGAGCCGATGCGGTGCGCCGCGTGCAAGACAATCGCGGTTACCGCCGGTTTGATCCCGTAGAAGATTCCGGCGACCACCGGCACGTCGCCGAAGGCGATGTACAGCCACGACAACGCAATCAGAATAAACAGCGACGGCAGCACGAACAGCGCCCCGGCGATCACCCCGCCCCAGGTGCGATGCAACAGCCAGCCAATGTAGGTTGCCAGTTGCTGGGCCTCGGGGCCGGGCAGCAACATGCAGTAGTTCAGCGCATGCAGAAACCGTCGCTCGGAGATCCAGCGCCGGCGCTCGACCAGTTCCTGATGCATGATCGCGATCTGCCCGGCCGGGCCGCCGAACCCGATGCAGCCGAGCTTGAGCCAGAAGCGCCAGGCCTGGCGCAGCGTTACGGGAGCGGGTCTGGGCAAATCTTCGGGTGAGGTGTTCAAGCGCGGCGCCTGCGGTGGATATTGTCGGAGCCGCTATCTAAGCAGTTTTTTGTTCAAGTGTGGTGTCAGGCTTGGCCCTTTCCAAACAACTTGCGCGCCTCGGCGAAGCACTTCTCGGCGATCGCCGAACGCGGTTCGGTCTTGCGCATCACCAGCCCCAGCGGTGCCAGCACACTGGCATCCGGCAATCGCATGAACGACAGATGTTCGATCGGCTCTTCCAGCCCGCTGTCCAGCGGCATGATCGAGCAACAGAAGCCCTGATGAATGGCCTGCAACAGCTGATAGGTCGAATCGCTTTCCAGGATCGGCTGCGGATTGAGGCCGCGACTGCGGAAACTCAGGTCGATGGATTTGCGGTAATGCATGCCGGTGGTGATCATCCCCAGCGGCAGTTCGGCGGCGTCCTCCCAACTGATGTCCGAGCCTTCGAAATGGAAGTGGCGGTTGTCGTAAAGCAGCCCGACGCGGGTTTCGCCAATCTCGAAAAAATCGAAATAGTTAGGGTTGACGTGGTCGAGGTAGCACACGCCCAAGTCCAGTTGATTGTTGCCAAGCTCGGCGATGATCTCGTCGGAACTCCCCGACGACAGACTGAATTTCAACTCGGGATACGTGCCGGACAAGCTCTGGATGTAAGTGATCGGGTTGAAGTTGCTCAACGGCACCAGGCCCAGGCGCAGGCTGCCGACCAGTTGCCCGCGGCACGCTGCGGCTTCGGCAAACAGGCCGTCATGCGCGGCCAGCAGCGTGCGGGCCCAGGCCAGCACTCGTTCGCCGGCCTCGGTAAACCCTTCAAAGCGCTGGCCGCGATTGACCAGCACCAGATCCAGCTCATCTTCCAGATTGCGCAGACGCATCGACAGGGTCGGCTGGGTAATGTGGCAGCGGGCGGCGGCCTGGCCGAAGTGTCGGGTTTCGTCCAGCGCGATCAGGAACTTGAGTTGTTTGATGTCCACGATGGCACCTGCTCGTTGAGAAATCGGATTGAGTATCGACGCAGCGGCGCGCAGCGCACGAAAAACGCGAGGTGCGACGATCTCACCTGACGGTATGTGCGCCGGATCGGAAGAATTGAATAGCCTGTCGATCCGCTCTGGCGCCCATGGTTTCAAAGGCGTTGGCCGAGGTCAACGGCGCCGATAGAGCAGATCGATTATGGGGTGGGTCAGAGTGATCAGACCGTACTTGCGGGGGGGAGCGAGATCAGCTCAGCACATAGTCCACCGGCAGCAGCATTGGTGGAAGGTCGGTCACGCCCAGTTCGCTGAGGACATCACGCTCGATGGTGCGCACCAGCGAGTCGGTCGCCAGGTCGTTTTCGTCGCGGCCGAACGGGTCTTCCAGCTCGTCGGCAATCGCGTCCAGACCAAAAAATGTGTAGCTGACAATCGCGGTAAACAGCGGGGTCAGCCAGCCCAGCGGTTCGGCCATGGCGAACGGCAACAGAATGCAGAACAGGTAGATGGTGCGGTGCAGCAGCAAGGTGTAGGGGAAGGGTAGCGGGGTGTTTTTGATCCGTTCGCACACCGCTTGCGCCTGGGTCAGGCTGGTCAGGTGATTGGCCAGCAGCATGTAGCGCCACTCGCTCAGTTCGCCGCTCTGGTGCAGATCGGAGCATTGCTGGCCGACCTGCTGCAGAATGCGCCCGCTGTAGTCCGGCACCTGTGCATCGTGTTGCGGGGTGATCCACGCACGGCTGGCCGCCGCTTCGTTTTCCCGGCGCAACCGCGCATTCAGCGAGTGGGCGAAACCGCAGAGGTTGAGCAGCAACGGTTTGCGCTGCGCTGATTCGCGGATGACCTGGGTTTCGCGGATCACCGAACGAATGTGCACCAGCACATCGCCCCAGGCCTTGCGCGCTTCATACCAGCGGTCGTAGCAGGCGTTGTTGCGAAAACTCATGAAGATCGACAGCGACAAGCCGAGCAAGGTGAACGGCGTGGCGTTGACCTTGGTGAAGTTGCTCGGGTGGAGCATTTCCATCAGCACGATGGCCGAGGCCAGCAAGGTGACCATCAGCGTGCGCAGGGCGATGCGTTTGGCGATCGAACCCTTAAGGGTGAAGAGGATGGCGAACTGGTTGACCTTGGGTCTGATGATCATGCTGGGCGATCCCGGTTACGCAGGGTGAGGGCGGCTCAACCGCCGGTCATGTTCATGAAGCGCACGACCTGAACGTCGTCGTTCACTTCGAAATTGTGCCGGTACGGCTTGAGTTTCATCGCCTCGATAATGGCCTTTTCCAGCCGCTGCGGTTGCCCCGGATGAGCGCGCAACACGGCTTTGAGGTCCACCGAATGCTCGTTACCCAGACACAGTAGCAAACGCCCTTCGACGGTCAGCCGCACGCGGTTGCAGGTGCCACAGAAATTGTGGCTGTGCGGCGAGATAAAGCCCAGGCGAATGTCCGGTGCTTCGGCCACGCGCCAGTAGCGCGACGGGCCTTGGGTCGACTCGGCGGAATCGATCAGGGTGTAGCGCTCGGCGATTTTCTCGCGCACTTGGACGCTGGAGAAAAACGATTCGGCGCGACTGTGTTCGCTGATGATCCCCAGCGGCATTTCCTCGATGAACGAGACGTCGAGCTGGCGGTCGATGGCGAAACTCACCAGATCGTTGATCGCCTGATCGTTGCGTCCCTGCATCACCACCACGTTGAGTTTGGTTCGGGTGAAACCGGCCTTGCGCGCCGCATCGATGCCCTTGATCACCTGCGCCAGATCACCGGTGCGGGTCATTTGCTTGAAGCGATCCGGGTCGAGGCTGTCGAGGCTGATGTTCAGGCGGCTGACCCCGGCGTCGAACAGCGGCGCGGCGAGTTTGTGCAGTTGCGACCCGTTAGTGGTCATGCACAGCTCACGCAGGCCGGGCAGGGCGGCGATCTGTTCGCACAGCCTGACGACGCCCGGTCGGATCAGCGGCTCGCCGCCGGTCAGGCGAATCTTGCGCGTGCCCAGCGCCACGAAGCTCTGCGCCAGTTGATAGATCTCCTCCAGCGTCAGCACTTGCTGGCGCGGCAGAAACTGCATGTCCTCAGCCATGCAATACACGCAGCGGAAGTCGCAGCGGTCGGTAACCGACATGCGCAGATAGTCGACGCGGCGGTTGTAACCATCGATCAAGACACGCTCTGACATGACAGCCTTGCAGGAGTAGAGAAGCCGCATTGAGCGGAAAGAATGGAGTGCACGCAGGTTAGGGGCAACGTTGGCAAGCGTCCAATCACTATTAGTGAATGGCTGATTGATGCGCTCGATGATGAGCTGATTGTTCACCGAGACGACGATCCGGGTTGAACGCCGACAGTGGGCGTGCTCGTGAAGGCGCCCGTGCAGTCGCCACCATTGTCAGAGCACATCCACTGTCAGCTATGACCGCTGATGTTCCATCAATCAGGGTTATGGCGCGCCAAACATCGCGGTCCAGTAAATGCCGGCGCTGCTTTTCGGGTCGGTCGCGTAGGCGGCGCCGAGTTCCTTGTATTGTGGGTTCATCAGGTTGGCGCAGTGACCGGAGCTGGCAAGCCAGCCGTCGACGACCTTGCGCACGGTGTCTTGCCCGGCAGCGATGTTTTCGCCAACCAGTTGGCCGCCGTAGCCGGCCAGTTCGGCGCGGTCGCCCGGGGTGCGGCCGTCACGGTCCTTGTGGTCGAAGTAATTGTTGTTGGCCATGTCGCGGCTGTGATCCTGAGCGATGCTGCCCAGGCTTGCACTCCAGGCCAATGGTGCCGCGGCGGCAAAGGCCTGGCCGCCGCATTGACGTGGCTGGGCGCGAGCGGCGTTGAGTTGTTCAAGCAACTTCTGGCCTTCGCTCTGCGCATCCCCGAGTTTTGCCGACAGCAGTGGTCGTGCCAGCACAATGCGCCAGTCGCGATCGGCGCGGCTCACGCCGACATCGACGAACTGCGGATCCAGCACCACCTGACAGAAGCTCTCCTCAATCGCCTTCATCGCCGACGCCGCATCGCGCGGGCCGTTGAGGGTGATCGCCTGCACATTGACCATCGGGTAACTGGCGCTGGCCATAGCCTGTTGCAGATCGACTGCTCCCGCGGCCGGCAGCCTCAGTCGCGGGTCGGCCGACAGCGGTGGCAGTTCATTGGACGCCTGGCTGCCGCAACGCTGCGGTTGGCTGCGGTAAGTATTGATCGACTCGATCAGTTGCGACTCGTCGGCAGCCATGGCCGAGGCGGCCACGGCCAGCCCAAAGGACAGCGCGGCAAAGCGCAAAACGGATGGCATGAAACGCATGGAAATCTCCTTGAGCGGAATGCGCTCATGATGCGCGAAAGGCCCCCGGTCCGTGCAATGTCTTTTTCTTCATCGAGCCGGTTTTTCTGCGGAACGTTACGCCGGCCTTTGCCGTCTACACTCTCCGAAGGCCCCGGGAACCGGGGGTCTCCCCCACGAAACACCTTGCCCGGAACGGGCGCTGCCGGAAGAACTGACATGGGATTGAAATGGTTGGCTGGCTGTTTCGCAGTAACCCTGATGGCCGGTGTGGTGATGGCCACCGATCAGGCCCCGATCAAGGCCAAGGCCGAAGAAAAAGCCCAGGTGCTGGAAGAGAAAGCCGCTGACAAAGTCAGCGCGGCGCCGGCACCCAAATCCGAAGCGATCACACCGACTGAAGTACAAGCCGTGGACCCCGCCGGCACCGCGCCGCTGGACGACCCGATCACCTGTCTGGCACGCAGTATCTACTGGGAAGCCAAGGGGCGCGACACTGCGGAAATGCAGGCCGTGGCCAGCGTGGTGATGAACCGCCTGGGCCATGATGGCTTTCCCGACACCGTGTGTGCAGTGGTCAAACAAGGGTCGGAAACCAAGAGTTGCCAGTTTTCCTGGTGGTGCGATGGCAAGGCCGATCAGGTCAAGGAAGACGCTGAATACACCTTGGCCAAGGACATCGCCGGCAAGGCGCTCAACCGCCAGTTGCCGGATCGCACCCGTGGCGCGTTGTACTTTCATGATCGCAACGTGCACCCGAGTTGGGCCAAGGAGTACAAAAAGACCGCCGCGGTCGGCAAATTCCTGTTCTATAAACCGGCCGGCGGCGATGCGCGTTAGACGCAGACTTCCCGTACACAATTGCGCAACCAGCGGTGCGCCGGATCGGCGTCCATGCGCGGGTGCCAGAGCATCGATACGCTGATCGGCGGCATCCTGAAGGGCAGGGCGAAGCTGTGCAGGCCCATGCGCAGCTTGCTGGTGTGACGCTCTGGAACCGTGGCGATCAGGTCTGATTCGCGGACCAGCGTCAGCGCCGCCGAAAACCCGCCGAATGAAGTAACGATATCCCGCGTCAGACCCGCAGCCAGCAACGCTTCGTCCACCGGGCCGCTGCTGCGCCCGCGACGTGAGATGAGAATGTGCTGGCCGCCGGCGAAGCGTTTGCTGCTGATCTTGCCCGCACTCAATGGATGGCCCTCACGAACTACACCAATCCAGTGATCCTGAAACAGGATACGGCTGTGCAGCGCCGGGTCGGTGCTTTCATCGACCACACCGGTCTCCAGATCCACCCGCCCTTCACGTAGAAGGGTGCTGTCCTTGTCGGCCTTCTGCACAAAGCGCAGGCGCACGCCGGGTGCTTCTTCGGCGATGCGCGCGAGCAGGGCGGCGGCGAAGGTTTCAACAAAACCGTCGGTGTTGCGCAGGGTAAAGGTGCGCTGCAACTGGCCGGGGTCGAGAATCTCGGCGGGGCGCAAAGCGGCCTCGGCTTCCTGCACCAGCGTGCTGACTCGCTCACGCAACTCCAGCGCACGCGGGGTCGGCACCAGGCCACGCCCGGCGCGAACCAGCAACGGGTCGCCGGTGGTCTCGCGCAGCCGGGCCAGCGCACGGCTCATGGCCGACGGGCTCAGCCGCAGAATTTGCGCGGCGCGGGCGACGCTGCCTTCGCGCAGCAGTACGTCAAGGGTGATCAACAGGTTAAGATCCGGTGCGCTCATGACATGGCGTTCCATGCAGGTATCAAGTGCAAAGCATGCGTCTTGCGCCCTGCCTTGTCGAGACTCAGGCTATGCCGTCTGACCTTCGCACCAGGAGCGCCCGATGCCCGGATCCCCCTTGCCCCCTCAAGCCCGCTGGGCGCTGACCAGCCTGGCGCTGTCGATGTTGATGCCATCACTGGACACCAGCATCGCCAACGCCGGATTACCCACCCTGGCCGCCGCGTTCGATGCGACGTTTCAACAGGTGCAATGGATCGTGCTGGCGTATCTGCTGGCGGTCACCACGTTGATTGTCAGCGTCGGGCGTCTGGGCGATGTGTTCGGGCGGCGGCGATTGCTGCTGATCGGCATTGGCATTTTTACCAGTGCGTCGTTGTGTTGCGCACTGGCTCCGGGGCTTGGCTGGTTGATCGGCGCGCGGGCCGTGCAGGGCCTGGGCGCGGCAATCATGTTCGCCTTGACCGTGGCGCTGGTGGCGGATGCGGTGCCCAAAACGCGGGCGGGCAGTGCGATGGGCCTGCTCGCGACGATGTCGGCCACCGGTACCAGCCTCGGGCCGTCACTGGGTGGTCTGCTGATCGCGCATGTCGGCTGGCCGTCGATCTTTGTCCTCAACGTGCCCTTGGGCCTGCTCAACGCGTGGCTGGTTTATCGCTATCTGCCGGCGGATCGGCCGGTGCGGGCGGGTGTTACGTTTGATTATCTCGGCAGCGCAGTGTTGGTCTTGACGCTGGCGGCCTATGCGCTGGCGATGACGCTGGATGGATTCACCCTGGTGTTGCTGCTGTCGAGCGTAGGCGGGGCGGGGCTGTTTATTGCGGTCGAGATGAAAGCCAGAGCGCCGCTGATTCGTTTGTCTCTCTTCAACGACGCGCGGCTGAGCAGCAGCCTTGCGCTGACATTGCTGGTGACGACGGTGATGATGACCACGCTGGTGGTCGGGCCGTTTTACCTGAGCCGAGGCCTGGGGCTGGGCAGCACCGTGGTCGGCCTGGCGTTGTCAGTCGGGCCGCTGCTGGCCGCGTGTGGCGGGGTGCCGGCCGGGCGTCTGGTGGATCGCTTCGGTGCGCGGCGTGTGGTGCCGGGGGCGTTGCTCGGGATGGTCGGGGGTTGCAGCTTGTTGGCGTTGTTGCCGATGCGTCTCGGCCTGCCGGGGTATCTGTTGCCGATGGCGGTGATTGCCAGTAGTTACGCGTTGTTTCAGGCGGCGAACAATACCGGGTTGATGGCGACGGTCAGTCAGGATCAGCGCGGCGTGGTGTCGGCTTTGCTCGGGCTGTCGCGCAATCTCGGACTGATCACCGGCGCGGCGGTCATGGGCGCGGTGTTTGCCTCCGCTACCGGCAACCCGACGCAAGCCCCGGCCGAGGTCATTGGCAGTGGCTTGCACTGCACGTTCGGGGTTGCGGCGGCGCTGATGGTCATGGCCCTGATCGTCAGCTGGCGTGGCTACTCAAGATACTCGCCACCTGTTGTGGCTGGCAGTTGAGGTACGGCGAGGACTTCAGCCAGCGCTGATCCGGGTACCAGGAGAACATGAACTGGCCGTCCTTGAGTTTGTCGATCACCTGCTTTGCCACTTGCGGACGCACCGCCGGGCAACCCTGGCTGCGACCGATTCGGCCTTGACGCTTGCTCCACAGCGGATTCACGTAGTCGGCGGCGTGGATCACGATGGCGCGGTCGCGGGCCAGATCATTGAAGCCCGGCTCCAGACCGTCCATGCGCAGCGAATAACCATGGGTTCCCTCGTAACTTTCCTGGGTGCGGAACAGCCCGAGGCTGGACTGGTAGCTGCCTTCGCGATTGGAGAACTGAGTGGCGAAGTTTTCCCCGGAATTCGAACCGTGGGCGACCAGGTCGCGCAGCACCAGTTTCTGTCTGCTCAGGTCGAAGATCCACAGCCGGCGCGCGGTGGAGGGTTGCGAGTAATCGATGATCGCCAGATGGCGTGAGGGGCGCGCGCCATTGTTGACCGCGCATTGCATGGCGTTCAAGGCGCCTTTGAGCGCTTGGGGATTGAGTTCCGGCGCGGCGTGCGCGAGGCTGGTGAAGAGAACCGGCGATGGCTTGCCGGCGGCGAAAGCTGGGCTGCTCACGGCGACGAGGGTCGCGCTGGTCAGCAGAAGTCGGCGCAAAAACGTCAACATTTATACAGTGTCCTCACTGGCTACTTATTTGGCACTTTGGCTCCTGACTCCCAGTCATACCCGACAGACCCCTGTTTCGAGCCTGACTGTTCAGCGCACCTGATGTAAGGTTGACCGTCAATGAGACGGCCACGGATTGGAGTAAAGCAGTTGTTCAAAAAGTACGCATGCTACTTGAGCATTTGTTTGCTCGCTGCGCCGTTTGTCGCTTGTGCCGATGAACCCTTGCCGCCGTTGCAGACCCTGCCGACGCCGCCGGCGCAAATGCCGGTCGAACCACAAAGTCCGCTGCAAGCGGTGCTGATCGGTTTGCCTCAGGCATGCCCGGCGATTGCCGCACAGCTGAGTGGTCCGGCGCTGGCGCAACTGCAAGCGTTCTACCAGCAGCAGGACTGGCTGCCGGTGTGGGCCAGCGAGTCCGGGCGTTTGCCGGTCTTGCGTGCGCAGTTGCAGTTGTTGGCCGACGATGGCCTCAATCCCAAGCGCTATCCGGTGGCCGTCAATCCACCGCAGGACGGCGAGTTGTGTGCCGATATCGACATCAGCCGCTTTTATCTGCAAGCGCTGCAAGACCTGCATTTCGGGCGTCTGTTGCAGTCGCATTTCGAGCCGCTGTGGCATGCCGATGACACCCCGCGTGATCGTCAGGCGGAATTGCTGGCGATCGCGGTACCCGGCCTGCACGACATCAAAGCCGCGTTCGATCTGGCGCGTCCGCGTCTGGCGCAGTATCAAAGCCTGCGTCATCTCTATGCCAGCCAACGGCTGCAGGCCTTGCCGCACTGGCAGGCGGTGGGCAACGGCCCGCTGCTGCGCCCGGCGATGGAGGACAAACGCGTGCCGGAACTGGCCCAGCGGCTGTTCAACGAGGGCTATCTGACCCACGTCACCGGCACGCCCGGCAATGCCTATGAGGGTGTGCTGGTGGAAGCGGTGAAGAGCTTTCAGGCCAACCATTCATTGCAGGCCGACGGGGTAGTCGGGCCGGGGACGATTGCCGAGCTCAACATCAGCCCGCTGACGCGCCGCGAGCAGTTGCGGGTCAACCTCGAACGTTTCCGCTGGCTGGCGCAGGACATGGAGCCCAATGGCTTGCTCGTTAACGTCGCCGCCGCCGAACTGACCCTGTATCAGGGCGGCGTGCCGGTCTGGCAGACCCGTACCCAGGTCGGTCGCGCCGAACGGCAGACCCCGCTGCTCAAATCCCGGGTCACGCGCCTGACCCTGAACCCGACCTGGACCGTGCCGCCGACCATCTGGAAAGAAGACAAACTGCCGGCGATCCGCAAGGATCAGACCTTCCTCAGCCGGCAGAACCTGCAAGTCCTCGACGCCCATGGCCAGCCGTTGGCCGCGGCGGATATCGACTGGGACAATCCCGGCAACATCATGCTGCGCCAGGAGGCCGGGCCGCGGAATCCGCTGGGGCAATTGGTGATCCGCTTCCCCAACCCGTTCGCCGTGTACCTGCACGATACGCCGAGCAAGGCCCTGTTCGACAAAGGCCCGCGCGCTTTCAGCTCGGGCTGTGTGCGGGTCGAGCACCCGATGCAACTGCGTGACCTGCTGTTGACCCCGGCGGAACGTACGCGCACCGACACCTTGCTCGCCACCGGCAGCACCCACGAATTCCGCCTGTCGGCACCGGTGCCGATCCTGATGACCTACTGGACGGCGCAGGTCGGCAAGGATGGGCAGGTGCGTTATGCGCCGGATATCTACAGCCGTGACAGTGCGCTGCTCGCCGGCCTCGACGGGGCACACTGACCGATCTCTGTAGGAGCTGCCGCAGGCTGCGATCTTTTGATGTTGCCCCTCAAAATCAACATCAAAAGATCGCAGCCTTCGGCAGCTCCTACAGGTGTTGTGTGATTCCGCAAGCTTGCGCAGCGTCTAGCCCCAGTGTCCCCGCAATCCCATGGGGCGAGACTTCGGAACCCGGCATGCAAGCGCTGTTGAACGAGATTCTTGACGCTGTCCGGCCCCTGATCGGGCAGGGCAAAGTGGCTGACTACATTCCCGCCCTCGGCACCGTGCCGGCCAATCAACTGGGCATCGCCGTGTACGGCAACGACGGCGAAATGTATTGCGCCGGCGATGCCGAGACGCCGTTCTCGGTGCAGAGTATCTCCAAGGTGTTCAGCCTGGTGCAGGCCATCGAGCATTCCGGCGAGGCGATTTGGGAGCGTCTGGGTCACGAGCCGTCCGGCCAGCCGTTCAACTCGCTGGTGCAGCTGGAGTTCGAGCGTGGGCGCCCCCGTAATCCGTTCATCAACGCCGGGGCGCTGGTGATCTGCGACATTAACCAGTCGCGTTTCGCCGCGCCGGCCCTGTCGATGCGTGATTTCGTGCGGCGCCTGTCGGGCAATCCGCAGGTGATCGTCGACGGCAAAGTCGCCGAATCCGAATACCAGCACCGCGCCCGCAACGCGGCCATGGCGTACCTGATGCAATCGTTCGGCAACTTCCACAACGACGTCGAAGCGGTATTGCGCAGCTACTTCAGCCACTGCGCGTTGCGCATGAACTGTATCGACCTGGCGCGGGCGTTCTGCTTCCTCGCCAACGACGGGTTCTGCAAGCACAGCGGCGAACAGATCCTCACCCGGCGCCAGACGCAGCAGGTCAACTCGATCATGGCCACCAGCGGCCTGTACGACGAGGCCGGCAATTTCGCCTATCGCGTCGGCCTGCCGGGCAAGAGCGGGGTCGGCGGCGGGATTGTCGCGGTGGTGCCGGGGCAATTCAGCGTGTGCGTGTGGTCGCCGGAACTCAATGCTGCCGGCAACTCGCTGGCTGGGATGGCGGCGCTGGAAATGCTCAGTTCGCGGATTGGCTGGTCGGTGTTCTGACCCAATCTTTCAAACACTGCAAAACTTTGTGGGAGCTGGCTTGCCAGCGATAGCGGTGGTTCAGCAACGTCAATGCCGGGCTTGCCGGCCTCATCGCTGGCAAGCCAGCTCCCACAGGTTTGCTGGTGTTTGTAGAAGGTGTGTTTCAGCGCAGAATCCGCTACATTTTCCGGCCGCCCCTCATATGGTGAATCCGCTTCATGTCTCTTGCGCTCGAACGTCTAGTCGCCGGCACGCCGATCCCTTTCGCTGGTAACCGCGTGACCGTGGTCAGCCCCGAACTGGCGGCGCGGTTTCAGCCCGGTGACCACCTTTTGGTCGAGCAGGTGAGTGGCGAGCTGTTGCTGATTCCGGTGGTCGATCAACAGGCCGCTGCGGTAGCCATCGAACGCGCTGAAGCGGCTTTCACTGCTTTGTCGGCGGTGACCGACCAAGCCATCAGTCGTTTCTTCGATCTGTTCGCCCAACGTCTGGAAACCCCGGAATGCTGGAGCCTGATCGAAGCGGCAAACCTGGCCGACATCGAACGCGCCAAGGCCCGTGGTCGCTCCACCACCCGGCTGCTTGCCGACGAGCGCATGCGCCGTGACATGATCGCCGGTCTGCGCGCCTGGCGGGATGCGCCGGCCACGCGCGGCAAGGTCATCAGCAGCGTCGAACACGACGGCTGGAAAGTCGAACAAGTGGTGTCGCCGCTGGGCATTGTGGCGTTCGTGTTTGAAGGGCGGCCGAACGTGTTCGCCGATGCCGCCGGCGTACTGCGCACTGGCAACACCGCGGTGCTGCGCATCGGCAGCGATGCGTTGGGCACCGCGCAAGCGATCGTCACTCACGCGCTGAACCCGGCGCTGGCCGATGCCGGTCTGCCGGTGGGGGCGGTGTCGCTGGTGGAAAGCGTCAATCACGCCGCCGGTTGGGCGATGTTCGCCGACCGGCGTCTGTCGCTGGCGGTGGCCCGGGGTTCGGGGCGTGCCGTCAGCCAGTTGGGCAGCATCGCCCAGCAGGCGGGCACAGCGGTCAGCCTGCACGGCACTGGTGGCGCGTGGCTGATAGCCGATCGTGATGCCGATGCCACACGCTTCGCCGCCGTGGTGCGTCACTCGCTGGATCGAAAAGTTTGCAACACGCTGAACGTTTGCCTGATTCAACGCGACCGTGTCGCCGAACTGCTGCCGTTGTTCCTCGATGCGCTCAAACAAGCGGGCACAGCACGCGGGCAGGGCTGCAAACTGCACATCGTCGCGGGCAGTGAAAGCTATCTGCCGGCCGAGTGGCAGAACGCGACGGTCGAGGTCTATCGCGCCGAGGGGTATCAGACCGAGGCCTTGGCCGAAGCGCTGGCGGAGTCCGATTTGGGTCGCGAGTGGGAATGGGAAGAAACTCCGGAAGTCAGTCTGATGATCGTCGATGATCTGGATCAGGCGATCGCGCTGTTCAACCGCTACAGCCCGCAGTTCACGGTGTCGCTGATCAGCGAGGATGCGGCGGCCCAGGAACGTTTCTACAACGCGGTGAACGCGCCGTTTGTGGGCAACGGGATTACCCGTTGGGTCGATGGGCAGTACGCGCTGAACAAGCCAGAGCTGGGGCTTTCGAACTGGGAGAGCGGGCGCTTGTTTGCGCGCAGTGCGATTCTTTCGGGGGATGGGGTGTTTACGGTGCGTAGCCGTATGACGCAGGTCGACCTCAGCGTAAAACGCTGAAAACGCCTTATCCCGATTGATGCACACCGGCCCTGTGGTGAGGGGATTTATCCCCGATGGGGCGCGAAGCGGCCCCAAGAGATCGGGCCTGCTGCGCAGTCCATCGGGGATAAATCCCCTCGCCACAAGTTCCTCTTCACCTCAGCGGATTTGTATCAGGCGGCTGCGCTGGCGTTTGCCTGAATGGCACACGTCGCCGGTTGCTCATCCAGTGGCACAAACGTACGGCGGTCCGCCGCCAGCGCGTCGATTGACCCGGTCTCGATGTCATAGACCCAGCCATGCAGGTTCAGCAGGCCTTTTTCCTGGGCCAGGCGCACGCTTGGGTGGGTCTGAATGTTCGCCAGTTGCGCGATCACATTTTCCCGCACCATCGAACTCAATTTCGCCGCGTCATTGGCGTGCGGTCGTGCCTCGTTCACCACTTTCGCCGACTCGGCATGTTGCAGCCAGCCGCTGACGGCGGGCAGGTGATCCATGCATTTGCATTGGGCAATCGCGGTCATCGCGCCGCAATCGGAGTGGCCGCAGATCACGATGTCAGTCACCCCAAGCACCGCCACCGCATATTCCACCGTCGCCGACACCCCGCCCGGATGCGGGCTGTAGGACGGCACGATATTGCCCGCGTTGCGGATCACGAACAGTTCACCGGGTTCTTGCTGGGTCAGCAGTTCCGGGACGACGCGGCTGTCGGAACAGGTGATGAACAAGGTCCCGGGTTGTTGAGTGGTCGCCAAGTGTTTGAACAGTTCGGTGCGTTGCGGAAACGCCTCGTTCTGGAACTTCAGGAAGCCTTCGATCAGGTTTTTCATGGTGTTGTCCTCTCAGTTCGAACAGCCGGTGCCGAATTCGCTGTATTGAAGAATGTGTTTTGCGCCGTGGCTGTCGAGGTAGGTCATCTCGACCGGTACAACGCCGCAGACGTCGGCGACCGGGGTGATGCTCACGACTTCAGCAATATCCAGCGCCATGCCGTAGCGGTAGGCAATGGCCTCTTCATCAGCCTGGGCCTGGGCGGCGAGGCCGGCGAGCAGGGCCAGGGTCAGGGTCAACAGAATTTTGCGCATGGGGCAGCCTCCAGGCGGATGTGGTGACGATTTGGTAATTCGGGTTTGGATGGGCCCGCACCTCAGATGCGGGCCGGGTGGATCAGAACGGACGCAGTGGCAGGAACTTGCCGTCGAGGGTGACCACGGCGCGGGAGCCGCCTTCCGGGTCTTCGACTTTCTTGATGTCGAGCTTGAAGTTGATGGCGCTGATGATGCCGTCACCGAACTGCTCGTGGACCAAGGCTTTGAGGGTGGTGCCGTAGATCTGGATCATCTCGTGGAAGCGGTAGATGGTCGGGTCGGTCGGCACGCCGCTGAGGCTGCCGCGCAACGGGATGATCTGCAGGGCGGCAACGGCGTCGGCGTCCAGTTCAAGCTTGGCGCCGACCACTTGCGCGGCGTCTTGCGGCAAAGGGTGCTGGCCGAGCAGGGCCGCGGTGACGTAGGCCAGGCTCAGGCCGGTGTCGTCGGCCAGATCCTGCCACGACAGATTTTTGCGGGCCTTGATATCGAGAATGCGGGTGGTCAGGGCCAGGCTGGCATCGTTGTAAGCGTGGGACTGTTGCATGGTGTCGCTCCTTTCAAGGTTGGCTTGCTGTGTGGGAGCCATCTTCTGCCGGTTGATCCATAGCGTCCAAGACCGATATACAATGCTTCGCATAAGTCCTGCCTATAGATGGTGAGCCCGATGCTGTTGCGACATTTGCGTTATCTGCTGGCCGTGGCCGACCACGGCGGATTCACCCGGGCGGCGGAGGCGTTGCACGTGTCGCAGCCGACCTTGTCGCAACAGATCCGCCAACTTGAGGAAACTCTGGGGGTGGCCCTGTTTGATCGCACTTCGCGCACGGTCAAGGCCACCGATGCCGGCGAGGCTTACATTGAGTGTGCGCGGCGGGTGCTGGTGGAGCTGGAGGCGGGCAAGCGGGCATTGCATGACGTGAAGGATCTGTCCCGTGGCAACCTGCGTCTGGCCATGACCCCGACCTTCATGGCGTATCTGGTCGGGCCGTTGGTGCGTGATTTCGCGGCGCGCTACCCGGGTATCCATCTGCAGATTCTCGAGCTGTCGATGGACGATATCGAGGCGGGACTGGCGGACGATTCGCTGGACATCGCGATTGCCTTTACCCCGGTGCGCCACCCCGATCTCGAGTGCATTCCGGCGTTTACCGAAACCCTGGGGATCATGGTCGGGCGCGAGCACCCGCTGTACGACAGCAGCGGGGTACTGACGTCGAGTGACCTTGCACAGCTGGATTTCGCCTTGCTGGCACCGGACTTCATTACCCGGTTATCAATCGATGAATATTTTCGTCAGTTAGGGATCACGCCGCAGGTGCGAATCGAGGTGAACTCGGTGAGCACGTTGCTGGAGGTGGTGCGACATGCGCCGATGGCGACGATGTTGCCCGAGGCGATTGCGACCGAAGACCGGGCGTTGCGCAGGCTGCCAATCGAGAACGAAGCGCCGCAGCGTGGGGCGGCGTTGTTGCGCCGGCGCAATAATTATCACAGCGCGGCAGCGCTGGCGTTCATGAACCTGGTACTGGAACTCAATATCCCCCTGTAGGAGCTGCCGAAGGCTGCGATCTTTTGATCTTGATCTTAAAAAACAAAATCAAAAGATCGCAGCCTTCGGCAGCTCCTACAGTGCAGTTTCAGGGAGCAATAAAAAGGGCCTGCTTCTTTTGGAAGCAGGTCCTTTTATTGATTGAAGTTGTAACTCAGCAAAACCGGTCAATCACCCGAACTTCATTCTTGTTCTGCATCGAATCCCACGCCTGTTTCAGCGTCTGCAGCACATTGCCGATGAAGTCTTTATCGGCCGCGGCTTTTTTGCCGACATAACCGTGGCCACGGCGGTACATCTTCAGGCGGGCCAGCAGGTTCTGGTTGTTGCGGTCGAATTCTTCTTCACCAGCGTGGGGCGACAGGCAGTCGATATGCACCTGACCCGACTTGCTGATCCAGAGAATGTGGCTGTCGTGGCTGTCTTTTTGCGCCGCGAACATACGAGCCAGTTCTTCGATAGTAGGTTGATTGTTCAGATTCATGATGTTTGCCCCTTGACCAGTCTGGTGATCTTTCAAAGTTGATTCGCTAATACAGGTAGCCCATCGGTTAGTTGATCCCTGGCACCGAAACCAGGACGTCAGCGGTCGCCCGTGAGAAGTACGGGGTCATGCGTCTGTTGCATGTAGTCGTGTTGAATAACTGCTACGCAATAGCGTCACAACGAGGAGAAGCAGCGAAAACCGGGAGGCTCCTTGACGACGTTTTCAGGGTCGACCACAAGCATCTTGAGAATTTTCGCCAGCGCTTCTCGTCCTTGTACTGGACGTTCAGGCCAGGTCAGCTTCTTCAATCTGCCTTGTGGGCAGCGTGTATCCGGAAAAAACAACTCGGCGGTCAGACGAGTTTGCTCAAGCGTGTTACCGATGTTCCCGATCGGGGAACGTCTTCATCATGCAAAAGCAAAACGACGCCGTCAACGGTTTTGTAGTGATTATTTTTGATCACTACATATTGTCGGACAAAGCTGTTTTGGAATGAGAAAAGTTCCGTTCAGGCAACGGACGCGGGGCTGTGAAAGATGTAGAAGGTGCAGGGATAACCGTCGACCGAACGCTGCTGGCGGACGAACTCACCACCGCTCAATTTGGGGATCAACCGGGCCCAGAAGTGCCGTGCAGGCAGGTTGGCGTCGATATGAAAAATCTGCCACTGACCGGGCAAACGACTCAAGAGGGCAGAGACGACAAACTGCGCGACGCCTTGGCCACGGAAGCGTCGGGTGAGGAAGAGGTAGCTGATGTTGTATTCAGTGCCGTCGATGTGGGTGTCATTGTCGACGATCACGAACCCGGCCAATTCGCTGTCGATGCGGATCAGGAACGGCTGGGTAGCTGGATTGCGCCAGTAGTCGTCTTTCGGCTGAATACTGAAGAAGCCATGTTCGCCGAGTTTCAGTGGTAGCCATTGGCTGAAGTCGTACATGTAGAACTGCATGAGGTTTTCGATGGTTTGCAGTTCGTCGCGGTGGGCGGGGTGCAGTTCGATGGTGGGCATTGGGGGGAACTCCTGAAGATTGCGGCTTCAGTATTGTCGAATCATACCTTGTGGCGAGGGGATTTATCCCCGATGGGCTGCGAAGCGGCCCCAGCTTTTCCTTAAACCGGGGGACTGCTGCGCAGTCCATCGGGGATAAATCCCCTCGCCACAGTTGCCCCGGCGGTTTTGCTTCGGGTCGATTTGCGTTTCTTTTTCCACCGCGCGGCAGCCTTGCCGGCCGGTGGCGGGCCGCTGATGGTCAGGTTCAGGGCCGAACAGCGGGTGATCTGCTTGCTCATCCACGCCGCCTGTTTGGTGACGAACTCTTCCAGACTCATCTCGCCGTTCTGCACCATGTCCAGCGCCTGCTCCCAGATGGCGGTGGTGCCGGGATCGGCAATCGCCCGCGGTACGGCGTCGATAAGGCTGAAGGCCGGCGGGGTCGCGGCCAGCGCCTTGCCGTTCTTCACCAGATAACCACGATCCAGCAGGCCCTGAATGATCGAGGCGCGCGTGGCTTCGGTGCCGATGCCGGTGGTGTCCTTGAGTTTCTGTTTGAGCAGCGGATCTTCCACCAGTCTGGCGACGTTCTTCATCGCCTTGATCAGATCGCCTTCGGTGTAGGGTTTCGGCGGCTGCGTCCAGAGGTCCTTGAGGTTCACGCCGGCCACGGCGCAATCGATACCCTGGCTTAGCGCCGGAAGCGTTTGTGGGGCTGGCGCTTCACGGCCCTTGGCCGGGGCGAGGGCTTCAGGCAGGGCACGTTTCCAGCCCGGTTCAATGATCTGCTTGCCGACCGCGCGCAACGCTTCACCGGCGCAATCGAAATCGGCCTGAGTACGATCGTATTCATGGTTGGGCAGGAATTGCGCCAGATAACGCGCGCGAATCAGGGTATAGACCGCCCGGTGTTTGCCGCTCAGGCGTTCGAGATTTTTCGCCGCAGCCGTGGGGATGATGCCGTGGTGGGCGCTGACCTTGGCGTCGTTCCACGCTCGGGAGCGACGCTGCGGGTCGAGGTGACCGTTCAGCGCGTCGAGGCTCGGGTCGGCCTGACGCAGTGCCGCAAGTATCCCCGGCGCTTCGCTGTGCTGGCTCAGCGGCAGAAAGCCGCAATCGCTGCGCGGGTAGGTGATGACCTTGTAGGTTTCGTAGAGCGCCTGGGCGATGTCGAGGGTTTCCTGGGCGCCGAGACCGAGTTTCTTCGAGCAGACTTCCTGCAGGGTGCCCAGATCGAAAGGCAGCGGTGCCACTTCACGCATGCGCTCGGTGCGTAGCTTCATCACCCGCGCAGTGTCGGCATTGCTGATTGCCGCCGCCGCTTGTTGCGCCAGTGCCTGATTCAGACAGCGATCCTGATCGTCGCAAACGTTGCTGGGCGCACGCCATTGCGCAGTGAACCGCGTGCCGTCGTGCAGCAGTTGCACATCGATCGCCCAATACGGTACCGGGACGAAATCGGCGATGCTGCGGTCGCGATCCACCACCAGTCGCAGCGTCGGCGTTTGTACCCGACCGACCGGCAGCACGCCCTGATAGCCGGACTGCCGGCCCAATAGAGTGAACAGGCGGCTCATGTTCATGCCGATCAGCCAGTCCGCCCGCGAGCGACCCAGCGCCGAGTGATACAGGCTGAAGGTTTCCGCTCCCGGCTTCAGCGCGGCCAGAGCCTTGCGAATTGACGCCTCGTCCAGCGCCGACAGCCACAAGCGCCGGATCGGCCCGCGATAGCGGCAGTGCTCGACCAGTTCCCGGGCAATCATCTCGCCCTCACGGTCGGCGTCGGTGGCGATGATCAGCTCGCTGGCCTCGCCGAGCAGGCGCTTGACCGCCTTGTACTGGCTGGCGGTGCGCGGCTTGACGGTCATTTTCCACTTGTCCGGGATGATCGGCAGATCCGCCAGTACCCAGCGTTTGTAGCGCGCGTCGTAGGCATCCGGCGGTGCGGTTTCCAGCAGATGGCCGATGCACCAGGTCACTGTGACGTCCGTCCCCAGCCAGCAGCCGTCGCCGCGACGCCTGGCGCCCAGCACGGCCGCGATGTCTTTGGCCTGGGAAGGTTTTTCACAGAGGTACAGCCGCATAACCACCGTCGTCGATCAGTTCACTGGAGGTGCACAGAATGGCCGCAGTTGGCGCTCGGGGCAACTTTTATCTGTATGGATATACAGATCAAAACATTGCCGGAGATGACCGGTATTACCGGGACGTCGCGAGCGGCTATCGAGAAATCGATTGGCAAGGCAGTTGACGCCCGTGTCAGGTTCACCGGGCTTCTCAGAAACGCGAGTGACCGGGGCGATCTCGCTAGTGGATCGCCGTGCTCGACGCGTACTGCCAACTCTGAAACAAGGAAGTCCCACAATGGCTCAAGCCAAAGCGAAAACCAGCAGCGCCTATGACGAAGTGAACGCCTTCAGCCACCTGTACGACCGTGGCGTCGGCCTGGTGAACGGCAAACCGTCATTCACTGCCGACCAGGCGGCTGACGAAATCCTGCGCAAAAACCTGTCGTGGCACGACAAGAACGGCGACGGCAAAATCTCCCTGACTTACACCTTCTTGACCGAGAAACCGGCGAACTACAACCCCAACCTCGGCAATTTCAGCCAGTTCAGCGCTCAACAAAAGGCTCAGGCCCTGCTGTCGATGCAATCCTGGGCCGACGTGGCCAAGGTGACCTTCACCGAGGGGCAAGGCGGCGACGGCCACATGACCTTCGGCAACTACGACGTCAGCACTGGCGGTGCGGCGTTCGCCTACCTGCCGAGCGGCGGCAGCTATGATGGCCAGTCGTGGTACCTGATCAACAACCAGTATCAGGTCAACAAGACCCCGGACACCAACAACTACGGGCGTCAGACCCTGACCCACGAGATCGGTCATACCCTTGGCCTGTCGCACCCGGGCGCCTACAACGCCGGCAACGGCAACCCGACCTACAACGACGCCAAATATGCCGAAGACACCCGTGGCTACAGCCTGATGAGCTACTGGAGCGAAGCCAACACCGACCAGAACTTCAGCAAGGACGGCAGCGGCGCCTACGCCTCGGCACCGCTGCTGGACGATATCGTCGCCGTGCAAAAACTCTACGGCGCCAACTATGAGACTCGCGCCGATAACACCACCTACGGTTTCGGCTCCAATACCGGGCGCGATTACTACAGCGCCACCTCGGCGTCGTCGAAGCTGGTGTTCTCGGTATGGGACGGTGGCGGCGATGACACGTTGAACTTCTCCGGTTTCACCCAGAACCAGAAAATCAACCTCAATGAAGGCGCGTTCTCCGATGTCGGCGGGCTGGTCGGCAACGTGTCGATCGCCTATGGCGTGACCGTGGAAAACGCCGTTGGCGGTTCCGGCAATGACCTGCTGATCGGAAACTCGGCCGTCAACCATCTGTTCGGCGGAGCCGGCAACGACATCCTTTACGGCGGTGGCGGCGCGGATGTGCTGTGGGGCGGCGAGGGTGCGGACACCTTCGTGTTCGGTGCGGCCAGTGACTCGACCAACAACCAGCCGGACTGGATCATGGATTTCAAAAGCGGCGTGGACAAGATCGACCTCTCGGGCATCGCCGGTTTCGCCACGGGCGCGGCCACGCTGAACTTCGTCAGCGGTTTCACCGGCCATGCGGGCGATGCAATCCTGACTTATTACGCACAGAGTGGTCAGACCGGGCTGCTGATCGATCTGACGGGGCAGGGTGAGGTGGACTTTGCCGTCGGTGTGGTGGGGCAGGCGCTGGCGACGGATATCGTGGTTTGAGCTGATCCTGACTGACACCGATTCAGGGCAACTATCGTCCTGTGGCGAAGGAGCTTGTCGAATCGTCGCACCGTCCCGCTCGGCGGCGAAGCCGTCGCAAACTCGGAAATCGCGTTATACCTGACACACGCGATTCCCGGATTCAGGGCTGCTACGCAGCCCAGCGGGACGGTGCGACGATTCGACAAGCTCCCTCGCCACAGTTCATTTGTCCCTGGAGACCCCCCATGAGCACCACCGGCCTCAATCCCGTCATCACCCTCGAAGAACTCCCCGGTTGCCTGCTGGTGAAATTCCACGGCATCCAGGTCGCGGCGTCCTCGCATGTGCTGGTCCTCCATGAGGCCAACTACCCGCCGGTGTACTACGTGCCCCGCGAGGACATCGACGAAAAATACTTCGCCCGCACCGACCACACCAGTTATTGCCCGTACAAGGGCGATGCCAATTACTTCAGCTTGCAAATACCGGGGCATGAGGCGGCGAATGCGGTGTGGACGTATGAGAAACCGAAAATCTCGGTCGAGCAGATCAAGGACTATGTGGCGTTTTATCCGGATCAGGTGAAGTTCGAGGTGATCAAGGCGGATGCTTAGTTCCTGGAAGAAGAGATTCAATTGTGGCGAGGGGATTTATCCCCGATGGACTACGTAGTAGTCCCATTTTTCACGGGGGGCGCACGCACCCCATCGGGGATAAATCCCCTCGCCACAGGTTTTTTTCACCCAAGGATCATGTGTTCAGGTTCAGATTCAGTTCTTGTCCAGATCGATATTCTTCGTCTCCCGCAGACAAATCATTCCCACCACCAGGCTCACCCCGGTAATCAGCACCGGGTACCACAGCCCATAGAAAATATCCCCGGTGTACACCACCAGCGCGAACGACACCGTTGGCAGGAAGCCGCCGAACCAGCCGTTGCCGATGTGATACGGCAGGGACATCGAGGTGTAGCGGATGCGCGTCGGGAACAGTTCGACCATCAGCGCCGCCAGCGGGCCGTAGCACATGGCCGAGATGATGATCAGCGCGACGATCAGTGCCACGATCATTGGTTTGTTGATTTGCTGCAGGTCGGCCTGTTGCGGGTACCCGGCGAGGGTGACGGCGCCGCGCAGGGCCGATTCGTCATAGCCGTCGATCTTCACGTCGCCGATGCTCACCTGCACGCCGCTGCCGGCCGGCGCTGCGGCGCTGGTGTAGGGCAGGCCTTGCTTGACCAGGAAGGTCTTGACCTTGTCGCACGGGCTGTCGAATTTGGCCTTGCCCACCGGGTCGAACTGAAAGGTGCAGGTTGCTGGGTCCGCCAGCACGGTGATCGGCGCCTGACGACTGGCCTGATCGATTGCCGGATTGGCGTAGTGGGCGAGGGATTTGAAAATCGGGAAGTACAGCGCCGTCGCCAGCAGCAAACCGAGCATCAACACCGGTTTGCGTCCGACCTTGTCCGACAGCCAGCCGAAAATGATGAAGAACGGCGCACCGATCACCACGCTGATGATCAGCAGGCTGTTGGCAACGGCCGGATCCATTTTCAGAAACTGGGTGAGGAAGAACAGCACGTAGAACTGCGCGGCGTAAAAGGTCACCGCTTGCCCGGCATTGATGCTGAACAGCGCAATCAGCACGACTTTGAGGTTCTCCCATTGGCCGAACGATTCGCGGATCGGCGCCTTCGACGCTTTGCCTTGCTCTTTCATTTTCAGGTAGGCCGGCGACTCGTGCAGGCTCAGGCGGATCCAGGTGGAAATGCCCAGCAGCACGATCGACAGCAGGAACGGAATACGCCAGCCCCAGACTTCGAATTGGTCACCGGTGAAGTACCGGCAACCGAGCACCACCAGCAGTGACAGCAGCAGACCGAGGGTCGCGGTGGATTGAATCCAGCTGGTGTGGAAACCGCGCTTGCCGATGGGCGCGTGTTCCGCCACGTAGGTCGCGGCGCCGCCGTATTCACCGCCCAGCGCCAGGCCCTGGAGCATGCGCAGCACCACCAGAATGATCGGCGCGGCGATGCCGATGCTGGCGTAGTTCGGCAGCAGACCGACACAGAACGTGGCGATGCCCATCAGGACGATGGTCGCGAGGAAGGTGTATTTGCGCCCGATCATGTCCCCCAACCGACCGAACACCAGCGCCCCGAACGGCCGCACGATAAACCCGGCGGCGAAGGCCATCAGCGCGAAGATGAACGCCGTGGTGTCGTTGACGCCGGCGAAAAATTGCTTGCTGATCACCGCCGCCAGGGCGCCGTAGAGGAAGAAGTCATACCACTCGAACACCGTCCCCAAGGACGAGGCGAAGATGACTTTCTGTGTGGCATTGCTGGTGCTGGCGCCGCTCGCGGCATCCAGCGGCTGAGCGTGTTCTGACATATCGGTATCCCTCACAGTGATTGTTTTTGTTGTTCCACTGGTGTTGCGCGCTGCCTTGAACGAATTACACGGCCCCCTGTAGGAGCTGCCGCAGGCTGCGATCTTTTGATCTTGTAAAAGCCAAAGGCAAAAGATCGCAGCCTGCGGCAGCTCCTACAGGGGGTGGGCCAGTTCGGGGGTGGGTGTGCAGGTCCTGATCGGTGGGTTGAGGATCATCTGCGCCGCCTTCTCGGCAATCATCAGCGTAGGCGAACAGGTGTTGCCCGAGGTGATGCGCGGCATGATCGAGGCGTCGGCGATGCGCAGGCCGGGCACGCCATGCACGCGCAGTTGTGCATCGACCACCGCGTCAGCGTCATTGCCCATGCGGCAGGTGCCGACCGGGTGGAAGATCGTCGTGCCGATTCGCGCCGCCGCTTCGTGCAGTTGCACCTCGCTCTGCAGGCTGTCGCCGGGCAGATACTCCACCGGTTTGAACGCCTGCAGGGCCGGGGCGCTGACGATGCGGCGGGTCAGGCGGATCGCATCGGCGGCCACGCGCAAATCTTCGGGATGGCTGAGGTAGTTCGGTTGAATCAGCGGCGGATCCTGAGGATCCGTCGAACGGATGTCGATCCGCCCACGGCTCTGCGGACGCAGATCACAGACCGACGCAGTGAACGCCGGGAAACCGTGCAGCGGCTCGCCAAAGCGCTCCAGCGACAGCGGTTGCACGTGGTATTCAAGGTTCGCTGAAGTCTGCTCCGGCCCGGAGCGGGCAAATGCGCCCAACTGACTCGGCGCCATCGACAGCGGCCCGCTGCGGTCATACAGATAACGCAAACCCATGCCCATCTTGCCCCACAGGCTGCCGGCGATCTGATTCAACGTGCGGGCGTTTTGCAGTTTGTAGATCAGGCGCAATTGCAGGTGATCCTGCAGGTTGCCGCCCACTCCCGGCAGCTCATGTATCACGCCGATGCCGAGGTGTTCCAGCAACGGTCGCGGGCCGATTCCGGAGCGCTGCAGAATGCTCGGCGAACCGACGGCGCCGGCGCAGAGGATGATTTCCTTGCGCGCCTTGAAGCGTTTGACCTGGCCTTGGTGGCGGGCACTGACCTTCGATGCGCGGCCGTTTTCCAGCAACACGCGATCCACTTCAACGCCGGTCAGCACCGTCAGATTGGCCCGGTCACGAACCGGTTTGAGAAATGCCTTCGCCGCGTTCCAGCGTACGCCGGCCTTTTGGTTGACCTGGAAGTAGCCGCAACCCTCGTTGTCGCCCTGGTTGAAGTCGTCGATGCTGGCGATGCCGCTCTGCTGCGCGGCACTGCGAAACGCGTCGAGAATCGGCCATGACAGCCGCTGTTGCTCAACCCGCCATTCACCTTTGGCACCGTGAAATTCAGCGGCGCCGGCAAAGTGGTTTTCGCTTTGTTTGAACAGTGGCAGCACGTCGTTCCAGGCCCAGCCCGGATTGCCCTCGGCCGCCCAGCCGTCATAGTCGCCGGCCTGGCCGCGCATGTAGATCATGCCGTTGATGGAGGAGCAGCCACCGAGCACTTTGCCGCGCGGGTAACTCAGGCTGCGACCCTGCAGGCCGGGTTGGGCTTCGGTCTTGAAGCACCAGTCGGTGCGTGGGTTGCCAATGCAGAACAGATAGCCGACCGGGATGTGAATCCACGCATAGTTGTCGCGTCCGCCGGCTTCGAGCAGCAACACCCGTTGCTGCGGGTCTGCCGACAATCGATTGGCCAGCAGGCAGCCGGCAGGTCCGGCGCCGACCACGATGTAGTCGTATTCATCAAGGGAAGTCTGCATTCCCTGACCTCGCTTTTTGTTTTTATTGTCCGACACTCTAGTTGTCAGCTTTCGTTAAAAGAATGTTAGTTTTTACCCAGCCGCTGTGCGTTTTCGAACAGCCTGGCTTGACCCTGGCTGACAAGGACACCCCATGTTCGACTGGAACGACCTGCGGTTTTTTCTGGAGTTGCAACGCAGCGGCCGCCTGCTCACGGCCGCCCGACGCCTGAACACCACTCACGCCACCGTCGCCAGGCACATTGAGGCCATCGAACGGAGCCTCGGCACCGCACTGTTCGTCCAGCATGCCCAAGGCTACGAAATGACTCCGGCGGGGGAGGCGCTGCTCAAGCACGCCGAGGCCATGGAAAACGTCGCGCTATTGGCCCAGGAAGAGATCACCCAATCCACCGCGCCGCTGGGCAAGATCCGCGTCGGCGTCACCGAAGGGCTGGGTATCAAGTTTCTCGCCAGCCGCATGATCGGCCTGTTCGAACGCTATCCCGGCCTGGAGGTGGAGCTGGTGGCCGTGCCGCGGTTCGTCAGCATCCTCAACCGCGAGGCGGAAATCAGCATCCACCTCGAACGCCCGGCTGCCGACATGCTGGTCACGCGCAAGCTCACCGACTATCGGTTGGCGCTCTACGCCAGTCAGGCCTACCTCGACAAGGCACCGCCGCTACAGAGTCGCGAAGACCTCGCCCGGCATGGGTGGATCGGCTATGTGGATGATCTGCTGTTCAGCCAGGAACTGATGTTTCTCAACAGTTTCTGTCGCAGCCCGCGCGTTGTATTCCACAGCACCAGCGTGATCGCCCAGCAGGAGGCGGCGCGCTCGGGCCTGGGGATTGCTGTGTTGCCCTGCTATATGGCGGCGTCGGATCCGGATCTGCGGCTGTTGCTGCCGGATGAGCGCATTGAGCGCAGTTACTGGATCAGCACCCGGCGCGAGCTGCACAAATCGGTGCGGCTGCGGGTGGTCTGGGATTATGTGGTGGGGCTGTGCGAGGCGGAGCAGGGGCTGCTCACCGGCAAACACTGACACCTCAAGGTTTTTCAGCCGGCTCGAGATTTCACCGATCTGGATCAATATTTCCCTTTGAAATATCACCTAACTTAAAAGATCCAGGCCCTTGTTGCGGTATCGACTACAGTGCTCCGGTGCGCAATTTGCTGCGCTCATGGAGTAGCCCGGCAGCCCCCACCAATAACCACAACGGGTCGCCAGGCAGAGTGCAGCAAGGAGCTGACGTAGAACTCCCCCTGAAACTTTTCACGGATGAACATCGTAATGCACTGCCTCGAACGCACCTTTGATATCCAGCCCCTGACCCAGGCGGATATGACTGTCCACATCAACGGCCAACCGGTTAGCGCGGCCATCGGTGAAACGGTCCTCAGCGTTATCCAGTCCCTCGGTGTGCGCCAGGTCGCACGCAACGATCATGACCAGATCAGCGGCGCCTATTGTGGCATGGGCGTGTGCCAGTGCTGCCTGGTGAAAATCAACGGTCGGCACAAGCGCCGAGCCTGCCAGACGGTGGTGCGCGACGGTATGCGGATTGAAACCCGGGTCAACCGCATCAACGAGCAGGAGGTTGTATGAGCCTGCAACCGGTGATCGTCGGCGGTGGTCCGGCGGGGATGGCGGCGGCCATCGAACTGGCGCGCCATGGCGTGCGCTGCACCTTGCTCGAAGAGGCTTCGCGCCTCGGTGGGGTGGTCTATCGCGGGCCGTTGCGTGATGGCGTGCAACTGGATTACCTCGGGCCACGTTATTTCGAAGCCCTGAGCAAACTGCACGGTGACTTTCAGCAACAGGCCGGGCTGATTGACGTGCGCCTGAATCATCGCGTGGTCGGCGCCGAAGGCACCCGTGCCCTGGTGGTGCTGGATGGCGATGAGCAACTGCATGAGATCGATTATCCGCAATTGCTGCTGGCCGCCGGTTGTCACGAACGCAGCGTGCCGTTTCCCGGCTGGACCCTGCCGGGCGTGATCATGCTCGGCGGCCTGCAACTGCAAATCAAAAGTGGCGTGGTCAAGCCGCAGGGGCCGGTGGTCATCGCCGGTACCGGGCCGTTGCTGCCGCTGGTGGCAACGCAGCTGCACGCGTCCGGCGTCAAGGTCGCGGGCGTATACGAAGCCTGCGCCTTCGGCAAGATCGCCCGCGAAAGCCTGGCGTTGCTGAACAAGCCGCAGCTGTTCCTCGATGGTTTGAGCATGCTCGCTTACCTGAAACTGCACGGCATCCCGATGAACTACGGCTGGGGCGTGGTCGAAGCTCACGGCGACGGCGAGCTGAAAAGCGTCAGCGTGGCACCGTACTCGGCCACCTGGGAGCCGGACCTGACACGCATCGAGCGCTTCGAAGCCCAGACCCTGGCGGTCGGTTACGGTTTTATCCCGCGCACCCAGCTCAGTCAGCAAATGGGCCTCGACCACGGTTTCAGCGACGACGGTTACCTGCGCGCCAATGCCAACAGCTGGCAACAAAGCAACGAGCCGCATGTGCACCTGGCCGGTGACATGGGCGGCATTCGCGGCGGTGAAGCGGCGATGCTCGCCGGCAGAATCGCTGCCACCTCGATCCTGCTGCAACGCGGGATTATCGAAGAGGATCTGGCACGGGTACGCCGCGACCGCTACTTGGGCAAACTCAAATCCATCGTGCGCTTCCGTGCGGCTGTTGATCGCTACACCGAACGCGGTGTCGGCCAGACCGCCTTGCCGGCTGCCGATACGGTGATCTGCCGCTGTGAACATGCAACCCGCTCGGACATTGATCTGGCGCTGGAGCAAGGCGTGCAGGACATCGCCAGCCTGAAGATGCGCACCCGCGTCAGCATGGGCGATTGTCAGGGCCGGATGTGCGTCGGCTACTGCAGCGATCGCCTGCGCCAGGCGACCGGGCGCAAGGACGTTGGCTGGTTGCGCCCGCGTTTCCCGATCGATCCGATTCCTTTTTCCGCGTTCCAGTCCGGCGGCACGGAGGCCGTTTCCCATGAGTAAGTTCTATGACGTGATCATTGCTGGCGGCGGCGTGATCGGGGCGTCCTGCGCCTATCAATTGTCCAAGCGCGAGAACCTCAAGGTGGCGTTGATCGACACCAAACGCCCGGGCAACGCAACCCGCGCTTCGGCCGGCGGCTTGTGGGCCATCGGCGAGTCGGTGGGGCTGGGGTGCGGGGTGATTTTCTTCCGGATGATGTCGGCCAACCGCAAACGCGAAACCCAGGGCGCGGCTGTGGCGGTGGACGCCAGCACGCCGCATATCCTGCCGGAGTCGTTCTTCGATTTCGCCTTGCAGTCCAACGCGCTGTACCCGGCGTTGCATCGCGAGTTGAAGGACAAGCACGGTATGGATTTCAAGTTTGAAAAGACCGGACTGAAGTTCGTCATTTATGACGACGAAGACCGGCTCTACGCCGAGCACATTGTCAGCTGCATTCCGCATCTGGCCGATCAGGTGCGCTGGCTCGACCAGGCCGCATTGCGCGAAGCCGAGCCGAGCGTCAGCCATGAGGCTCGTGGGGCACTGGAATTTCTCTGCGACCACCAGGTCAGCCCGTTCCGTCTCGCCGATGCCTACATGGAAGGTGCGCGGCAGAACGGCGTCGACATCTTCGTCAATACCAACGTCACTGGCGTGTTGCACCACGGCAGCCGCGTGACCGGCGTGCAGACGGCCGAAGAGGGCGTGTTCCACTGCAAGACCCTGATCAACGCCGGCGGCGCCTGGGCGGCGGATTTGAGCGAATGGGCCACCGGTGTGCGGATTCCGGTGAAGCCGGTCAAGGGCCAGATCCTGCTGACCGAACGCATGCCGAAGATCCTCAACGGCTGCCTGACCACCAGCGACTGCTATGTGGCGCAGAAGGACAATGGCGAGATCCTGATCGGCAGCACCACCGAAGACAAAGGCTTCGACGTCACCACCACCTACCCGGAAATCGCCGGACTGGTGCAGGGCGCGGTGCGCTGCCTGCCGGAACTCAAGGACGTCAACCTCAAGCGCACCTGGGCCGGATTGCGTCCGGGGTCGCCGGATGAGCTGCCGATCCTCGGGCCGATGCGTGGGGTGGAAGGGTATCTGAATGCCTGCGGACACTTCCGCACCGGCATCCTGACCTCGGCGATTACCGGGGTGCTGCTGGATAAACTGGTCAACCAGGAAGCACTGCCGCTGGATATCACACCGTTCCTCGCGGATCGGTTTGAGGTGGCGCCGGTCAAGCAAGAACGGGAATTAGAGCTGGCCTGATCCAATCCCCTGCGGCAGCTCCCACAGGGTTTTCGGTCGTTCACAAAACCTGTGGGAGCGGGCTTGCCCGCGAAGGCGTCGGTGCTGTCGGCCTGAAGTTTGGATCTGTGCAAGGAGGTCAGGCCTTGCGCGCTTCCTCTTCCAGTTGATCCGATTCGAACAGCCGCGCCAGTTCCGCGCGGGCTTCCTGAGCGGTCTGCAGGACTTTGGCCGCGTCGTCGTAAACGGCGTGCTGCGCCTCCAGCACCTGCTCGTCGTGGTGCTTGAAGCGCTTGATCCGCGCATCGGCCTGAGCCTGGGTCAAACCCAGGCCGACCAGGGTGCGGCGGCTCATTTCCAGACTGGAGTAATAGGTCTCACGAATCGGCTCGGCGCCGACATCCACCAGGCGGTGCACGTGCTGACGGTTACGTGCGCGGGCGATGATCTTCATGTGCGGATACAGCTTGCGCACGATCTCGGCGGTCTTGATGTTGGTTTCCGGATCGTCCGTGGCAATCACGAAGTATTCCGCCTCGCCAACCTTTGCCGCATTGAGGATTTCCGGGCGCATCGGGTCGCCATAGAACACCGGCACGCCGCCAAAACTGCGCGACAGTTCGATGGTTTCCACTGAAGTGTCGAGGGCGACGAACTTGATGTTCTGCGCCCGCAGAATCCGCGCCACGATCTGGCCCATCCGGCCCATGCCGGCGATCACCACGCGCGGTGCCTCGGTATCGATTTCGCGGAATTTCTCCGGTACTTCCACCGGCTGCACTTTCGGGCTGACCAGCCGCGCACAGATCAACAGCAGCAACGGCGTCAACGCCATCGACAGGGTGATAGTGAGCACCAGCAGGTCATACAGGCGCGGTTCGAACAGGCCCTGATCGCGCCCGATCTTGAACACCACAAAGGCAAATTCACCGCCGGCGGCGAGCACGATGCCCAGGCGAATTGCACTGACCTTGGTCAGCCCACCGGCCAGGCGCCCGACCACAAACAGCAGCGGCAACTTCAAGCCGATCAGCAACAGTGTCAGGCCCAGCACGGTGATCGGCGCACTCAGCAGCAGACTCAGGTTGGCGCCCATGCCGACGCTGATGAAAAACAGCCCGAGCAGCAAGCCCTTGAACGGCTCGATCTGCGCTTCCAGCTCATGCCGATATTCGGAGTCCGCCAGCAACAGGCCGGCGAGGAAAGCCCCGAGGGCCATCGACACGCCGACCAGATCCATCAGCCACGCCGTACCGATCACCACCAGCAATGCGGTGGCGGTGGACACTTCCGGCAGACCGGTTTTTGCCACCACGCGGAACACCGGACGCAACAGATAACGCCCGCCGACCACCACCACGGCGATTCCGCCGAGTACTTGCAAACCGTGATTCAGGCTTTCCGCGTTGCTGGTGGCATGCGCGCTGCCGGCGAGCATCGGCACCAGCGCGATCAACGGGATCGCGGCGATGTCCTGAAACAGCAGAATGGCAAACGCCAGCCGCCCGTGCGGGCTGGTGAGTTCCTTGCGCTCGGCCAGGCTCTGCAGGCCGAATGCGGTGGACGACAGCGCCAGGCCAAGGCCGAGGACAATTGCACTGTTCAGCGGCTGACCGAACACATACAACGCCAGCACGCCGATTACTGCCGCTGTCAGCAGCACCTGCGCCAAGCCCACGCCAAACACCGATTTGCGCATCACCCACAAGCGCCGTGGCGACAGTTCCAGGCCGATGATGAACAACAGCAGCACCACGCCCAGTTCGGAAATATGCGCGACACTTTGCGGATTACCGATCAGACCGAGCACCGACGGGCCAATGATCACCCCCGCCAACAGATAACCGAGCACCGCGCCCAGTTGCAGACGTTTGGCCAAGGGCACGGTGAGCACTGCGGCGAACAGAAACACGACAGCGGCTTGTAACAGGTTGCCTTCATGGGGCATGGGTTGACTCCTGACAGCGGTACGGCGGGGGTGACAAGGATAAAGGCTGAAACGATTCAAGATCCATCGAAGATCCGCTGCAGGAGCTGCCGCAAGCTGCGATCTTTTGATCTTGATTCCGGAGATCAAAAGATCGCAGCCTGCGGCAGCTCCTACAGGGTTCAGTGTAAGTCTGTAATAATTTGCATCAAATAGTTACATTGATAGCCTTCGCGAATCAGTCTTTCCGAGTCCGCCATGGCCATCAACTTCGATCTCAACGACCTGCAAGCCTTTCGCGCCGTGGTCGAACAGGGCAGCTTCCGCAAGGCCGCCGACACCGTGCGCCTGTCACAACCGGCCTTGAGCCGTCGCATCGAAAAGCTGGAGGACGCCCTCGGCGTAAAACTGTTCGAACGCACCACGCGCAAAGTCAGCCTGACTCAGGCCGGGCGCGGCTTCATGCCCAGCGTCGAGCGTTTGCTGGACGATCTGGATGTGGCGTTGCTGGGCATCAGCGAAGTCGCTTCGACGCGAATGGGCCACGTCACCGTGGCCTGCGTGCCGTCGGCGGCGTACTACTTCATGCCGCGCGTGGTCGCCCGTTATCACCGGCAATTCCCGCGCATCAAGGTCAAAGTCCTCGATTCCAGCGCCCACGACGTGCTCAGTGCGGTGGTCAATGGCGAGGCGGATTTCGGTTTGAGCTTCATCGGCACACAGGATGCCAAAGTCGATTTCGAACCGCTTGTGCAGGAGTGCTACGTTGTCGCCTGTCGCCGTGATCATCCGTTGGCCGGGCGCAGCAGCGTGAGCTGGGACGAGTTCTATCAGCAGGATTACATCTCGCTGGACAAGACGTCCGGCAACCGGTTTCTGCTCGATCAGGCCTTGAGCCGAGTGGTGCCGCAACGCCAGAGCATCTGCGAGACGCGGCATGTGACGACGATGATTGGTCTGGTGGAAGCGGGGCTTGGCGTGGCGGCGGTGCCGCTGATGGCGATGCCCGGGCCGGATCATCCGATCCTGACCCGGGTGCCGCTGACCGATCCGCAAGTGATGCGCAGTGTCGGCATCATCAAGCGCCGGGGTCGCACGTTGACCCCGGCAGCACTGGAGCTGGAACGGCTGGTGGTGGAAATGAAAGTCCAGCCGCCGACGCTCAGCGCTTGACCGAATCCAGCCCGGTGGCCTGTACGTCAGCCTGAGCGGCAGGCGCGGCGAGGTAGTCGAGCAGGGCCTTGGCCTCTTTTGGATGCTGCGCACCGACCGGGATGCCGGCGGCAAAACGCGTCACCGACTGCACCGATTCCGGAATCTTGCCGACAAAACCTACCCCCGGCACCGGCAGCAATTCGCTGACCTGCTGGAAGCCCAGTTGATAATCGCCGGTGGCAACCACTGAACCGACCGGGACTTTCGGGACCATCTTCGCTTTCGGTTTCAGCTGCTCCTCGATACCGAGTTTGTTGAACAACTCCTTCTCGATGTACACGCCGCTGGCACTGTCGGAGTACGCCACCGATGTTGCGTCGAGCAGGGTTTTCTTCAGGCTTTCGACGCTGCTGATGTCCGGCTTCGGCGCGCCCTCACGCACCACCAGACCGATCCGCGAATCCGCCAGTTCGACCCGCGAGGCCGGGTCGACCTTGCCTTGTTTGATCAGATCATCAAGGGCATAGCCGACCATGATCACCACGTCGGCGTGTTCGCCACGGGCGAGGCGGTTGGGGATCGCTTCCGGCGCCTTGCCCATCGACGGGCCGAGCTGGGTGTCGAGGGTGTTGCCGGTGGCCGCCGCGAATTTCGGGCCGAGGATTTTGTAGGCGGCGGTGAAACCGCCCGACGTCATCACGTTCAGCTGTTCAGCATGGGCCAGGGCGCTGAACGCGAAGAGGGCGATGGCGGTGAAATTGATCAGTTTTTTCAAGGTGTTGCTCCTTATGCGGCAACCGGTTGCAGACGGCCGCCTGCGCGGCGATAGAGGTACAACGTGGCGCCCAACGCGCACAGTGCGCCGACGCTCATCCAGTAACCCGGCGCGGCCTTGTCGCCGGTGTACTGGATCAGGAAGGTCGACATCGCCGGGGTGAAACCACCGAAAATCGCGGTCGCCAGACTGTAGGCGAGGGAGAAGCCGGCCACCCGCACTTCCACCGGCATGATCTCGGTCAGCGCCGGAATCATTGCGCCGTTGTACATGCCGTAGATGAATGACAGCCACAACAGCGACAGCAACATGTGACTGAAACTCGGCGCCTGCACCAGGTAAGACAGCGCCGGGTAGGTGCTGGCCAGCGCCAGCAGCGACATCGCAATCAACACCGGACGCCGGCCGATGCGGTCGGACAACATGCCGCCAATCGGCAGCCAGAAGAAGTTCGACACGCCCACCAGCAAAGTCACCAGCAACGCATCGGAGGTGCTCAGGTGCAGCACGGTTTTGCCGAAGGTCGGCGCGTACACGGTGATCAGGTAGAACGCGGTGGTGGTCAACGCGACCATCAACATGCCACCGAGTACCACGCCCCAGTTCTGGCCGAGGGTGCGGAACACTTCCTTCATGCTCGGGCGGTGTTTGCGTGCGGCGAATTCTTCGGTTTCCGCCAGGTTACGGCGCAGCAGGAAGATGAACGGCACGATCAGGCAGCCGACGAAAAACGGAATCCGCCAGCCCCAATCGGCCACCACGCTCGGCGCCATCCACGCGTTCAGCGCATAGCCCAATGCTGCCGCGACGATGATCGCGACCTGCTGACTGGCTGACTGCCAAGCGGTGAAAAAGCCTTTGCGGCCCGGTGTGGCGATTTCCGACAAGTACACCGAAACACCACCCAGTTCCGCACCGGCGGAGAAACCCTGCAACAGCCGTCCGACCAACACCAGCGCTGGCGCAAATAGACCAATGGTCTCGTATCCGGGCACCAGCACAATCAGGATCGTGCCGCTGGCCATGATCGACAGGGTGACGATCAGCCCCTTGCGACGACCGACGTCGTCGATATAGGCGCCAAGCACAATAGCGCCCAGCGGACGCATCAGAAAGCCTGCGCCGAATACGGCAAAGGTCATCATCAGGGAAGCGAACTCACTGCTCGCCGGGAAGAACACCGCCGCGATCTGCGTGGCGTAGAAGCCGAACAGAAAGAAGTCGAACTGTTCGAGGAAGTTGCCCGAGGTCACCCGGAAAATGGCGCCGGCCCGCGAGCCGCCGTGTGGGATTGAGGCTGTCATAGAAAAATCTCCACCGCTTTTATGACGTGCGCGACGTGGAAGCGGCGCACGGTTGTTATTGCGGCGGATGGTCGCGCAGCTGTAACAGGATGTTAATTGCATTGTTGGCATGGATTGATGCGCAAAGCGGATCAATCCTGAAAACACGTCTAACCTGTGGGAGCGAGCCTGCTCGCGAAAGCGGTGTGTCAGGTAATCAAGAGGCTGAATGTGCCGACGCCATCGCTGGCAAGCCAGCTCCCACCGTTTTTGCGGTGTACCCGCTGTTCCTGCAACACCAAGAAAACCTGTGGGGGCTAGCTTGCCAGCGATAGCGGCCTCACAGACAACTACAATCCCCGGCCAGTCCACGCAAAAAACAAGGAATGATTCCAGTCCTCCGCAGTCGGAGTTCAGGTATCACACATCTGAAGGAGGTTCACCGATGAACAGCAAAACCCTAATCGCCAGTCTGGCCCTCGTCGCCGGCATTGCCGGGATCAGCCCACTTGTTCAAGCGGCGCAAACCTCAAGCGAACCCACCGTCCAGTCGCCGACCAGCGACCGTGAATTGAAGGTCAACGACCGCGCTCCAGACATTTATCAGCGCAGCGACAAAGCATTGAAAAACTGGAAACAGAAAGGCTTGAAAGCACCGGTCGACCAGGCGCAGTGGGTGCAGATCAACGACAAGTACGTGATGGTCATGATCACCAACGGCACCATTGTCGAGATGCAGCCTGTCGAGCGTTAAATTCCCGGACTCAGAGGCCCTGGGCGTGCAGCCGCGCAGGGCTCTCGCCCCCCAATCGATACTGATTATTCCCACTGCGCTTGGCCTCATACATCGCCAGGTCGGCAATGTGCAGCAGTCGGTCCATGGTCGGCGCATGGTCGGGAAATACCGCGACGCCAAGGCTGGTGCCGATGTGGCGCTGGTCGTTGCCGATGCTGATCGGCGGCGACAGTTCGATGAAAATCTTCTGACAGATGCTGCGGGCTTCGTCCTGCAGGTTGAGGCTCGGGGCCAGGCCTTGCAGGATCACCACGAATTCGTCGCCGCCAATCCGTGCGACGGTGTCGGTGGCGCGCAGGATGCGTTTCAGACGCGTCGCCGTGGTGATCAGCACGCGGTCGCCGGCGGCGTGACCGTAATGGTCGTTGATCGCCTTGAAGCCATTGAGATCGATAAACACCAGTGCCACGCGGGTCAGGCTGCGGCGCGCCTGTTCCAGTGCTTCGGATAAACGCTCTTCAAGCACCAGGCGATTGGGCAGACCGGTCAACGGGTCGAAGTGGGCGAGGTGCTGAAGGTAACTGGCCGAGGCTTTTTCCTCAGTGATGTCGCGCACCACGCCCATCATCTTGATCACCGCATCGTGGTCGTTGCGCACCACATTGCCGGTTTCCCGCAGCCAGCGAATCGTACCGTCGGGCCAGACCACGCGGTATTCCTCATCGTGGTTTTCACCGGTCTCCAGACAGCGCAATTCACCCTCGCGCACTCTGACGCGGTCGTCCGGGTGCACGCAGGCGCAGAACAGCGCATAAGACGGGGTGATTTCGCCGATCTTGAACCCGAACATGCCGTAGATCGCGTCCGACCAATACAGCCGGTCGGTGTCGACTTCCCAATCCCAAGTGCCGATGCGGGCAAAGTACTGGCTGCGTTTGAAACGCTCGGCGTCACCGTCCTGGTGGATATTCTGGCGTTCGGCGGCGCGGGTCAGCAGCTCGCGGTATTCGTCCAGTTGCTTGCGCAAATCGTGCTCGCGCCAGATCAGGACGACGATTAATCCAAGCATGACAACGCCAAGGGCAAGGCTGATCCAGAGGTCAGTCATTCGGGAACTGCCAGCATGAACAATCGATCCGTGAAGTAATGGCGGTTGGCTATCTTAATGGGTTGTCAGTCACTTCGGATACAGCGCCAATCTTCGTTAATGAGTTGCGAACAGCCGACATTTCTGGGAAAACGGCGACCAGCTGAACAATAGAGTGAATGGCATGAATGATGAACTGCAGGTAATCGATCTCCAGGTGGGCGAGGGCAAGACTGCCGTCAAAGGTGCACTGATCACCACCCACTACACTGGCTGGCTGGAAGACGGCAGCGAATTCGACTCTTCCCACAGCCGAGGCAAACCTTTCCAGTGCGTGATTGGCACGGGCCGGGTGATCAAGGGCTGGGATCAGGGGCTGATGGGCATGCAGGTCGGCGGCAAGCGCAAACTGCTGGTGCCGGCGCATCTGGGGTACGGCGAACGAACGATGGGCAAGATCCCGCCGAATTCGAATCTGGTGTTTGAGATTGAGTTGCTGGAGGTTTTGACGCGGGAGGATTGAGGCGGGCAACCGCCGATCAATCAATTTCCATGTAACCTGTGGCGAGGGGATTTATCCCCGATGGACTGCGCAGCAGGCCTTCTTGAGGTATCGCTTCGCGATCCCCCTCGTCACGGTTACTCAGGTCACCATTGCCATCGCGTTCTGCGCCCGGTGCCGATCCCGCTCATTGAGGCCCATGGCGACTTATGCGACGACGTGGGCATCTGTTTTATTGGTCATGTGAAATTCTCCTTTGCGCCGTTTTCCTTGTGGCGAGGTAGCTTGCTCCCGCTGGGTTGCGAAGCGACCCCAAGATCCATCGATCCGGATCGGATCCGGATTTCGACTGCCGTGCAACTAGCAGGTCCACCGCTTTCGCGAGCAGGCTCACTCCCACAGGGGGAGTGAAATCGCTTTCCGCATCCCGTTCATCCCTTGAAGGCTCACCGAACTTGCGATTGCCCAAGCCATCGGCGACTATGCGCGCCATATAGGGGTAGGGGGTATAGGTATGTCGCACATTCACGAACACAAAGACGAGTTGCTCAACCGCGTGCGGCGGATTGCCGGGCAGGTGCAGGCGGTGGAGAAAGCGCTGGAAGGCGATGCCGATTGCGCCAAGACCTTGCACCTGGTGGCGGCGATTCGCGGGGCGGTCAACGGGTTGATGGAGCAGTTCATCGAGGCCCACACCCGTGAGCACGTGGCGCATCCCGACCTCACCGACGAACAGCGGGCCCAGGGCGCCGAAGATCTGTTGCAAGCCATCCACCGTTATTCCAAATAGAGCATCCGCATCATGAGCCTGACCCCAAGCGCTGAGCGTTTTAGCCACGATCACCAGTTTCTCGGCGCATCTCACGACGAAAATGCCCGCCGCACTTTGTGGGTGGTGGCGCTGACGTTGGTGATGATGATCGGCGAGATTGCCGCCGGCTACATCACCGGCTCCATGGCCCTGCTGGCCGATGGTTTCCACATGGCGACCCATGCCGGCGCGTTGGGTATCGCCGCGGCAGCCTATGGTTTTGCCCGGCGCAATGCCAACAACCGCCGCTACAGTTTCGGCACCGGCAAAGTCGGCGATCTGGCCGGATTCGCTTCGGCGATGGTGCTGGGGCTGGTGTCGCTGGGCATTGCCGGCGAGTCGATTTTTCGTTTGTTCGAACCGACCACCGTGGCGTTTGGCGAAGCCACTGTTATTGCGATTGTCGGCTTGGGCGTAAACGTCCTCAGCGCCTTCCTGTTGATGGGCCATCACGGCCATGACCACGGCCATCAGCATGACCACGGTCATGATCATCATCACCATCACGACAACAATCTGCGCTCGGCCTACGTCCATGTGCTGGCCGATGCCCTGACCTCGGTGCTGGCGATTGCCGCGTTGCTGGCCGGGCGTTATCTCGGTTGGGTATGGCTGGACCCGGCGATGGGGATTGTCGGTTCGATTGTCATCGCGAAATGGGCTTACAACCTGATGCGCGACAGCGCCGCGGTGCTGCTCGACACCACCGACGAGCCGGTGGCGGCGGAGATCCGCGAGTTGCTGGAAACCTCCGACGATGTGCGCATCAGCGATCTGCATGTCTGGCAGGTCGGCCCGCAGGCGCGGGCGGCGATTGTCAGTGCGGTCGCGGCGGCGGGCGTGACGGCGGAGGTGATTCGCGAACGGCTGGCGCCGGTGCATGAACTGTCGCACCTGACCATCGAGTTGCGCAGCGCTTAAGGCTGCACTGCGCTGAACAGTGGAATCCGCCCATTGAGCGATGGGCGGTAATGCCACGTCAGTTGTTGCAGATTCACGCCCTGATCAAGGATTTCTCTGACAGTCGCAGCGGCAATGCTCAGCGCCAGCGTCTGCCCTGGACACTGATGCCGGCCACTGCCAAAGCTGAAACTGCGCCGGTCAGGTCGATCCAGCAGAAACCGCTCGGGCTCTGCATTTAACAAAGGATCGCGGTTGGCCGAGGCCAGCAGCACCAGAATCACCTCGCCAGCCTCGAGCCGCACGCCATCGATTTCGCAAGCCTGTGCGACAAAGCGCCGAGTGTTCTGCACCGGCGGATCAAAGCGCTGAACCTCGGCCAACAGTGCGTCCACAGAGGCATCGCGCAACTCAGGTTCACGCCGTAACGCAATCAGTGCATTGCCGATCAGCCCGGCTGTCGCCTCAAATGTCTGCGAGCAGAGTCCGATCAGGTTGGCGATCAGGGTTTCTTTGTCCCCCGCGAATCGCTGCTCGATCGCCTGGAGCAAATCGCTGTTGGCTTCAGCCAGCAACTCGATGAAGTAACCGCGCAATTGCTCAGCCGCCGCATGCGCCGCCGCCAGTTGCAGGTCATTGCTCAGCGGCGACAGGCAGGCGACGAAATCCGCCGTCAGCTCACTGATCGCCCGACCTTGCGTCGGGGTGAAGCCGAGCAGCGTCGCGACCACACACACCGGGCCGCGAAACATCGCCTTATATAAGCCGTCCGCGTCCGCTGTCATCAGCCGTGCTGCCACCAATGCGCGTACCTGATCGTCATCGATCAACTGCAGCGCCGGTTCCACCGCAGAGCGTGGGCAGCGCTGACGCTCGCCATCGTTCATCCGCATCAACTGTCCGAACACCTTGCCAGCCAGCCCCGACGCAATCGCCTTGGGCACCGGTTCCTGCAGCGGCCGCACCCGGCAATCGGCATGCGTCAGCACCGCACGCACCGCTCGGGCGCTGCTGGCGACCCACAGTTTCAAGCCATGATCAAAGGTCAGTCCGCCCTCAGCGCGCAGTTTGGCGTAGTAAGGGTAGGGATCGGCATGCGTCGCAGCGATGATCGGGTCCATGGTGCACAGCCTTGTCGTCGGGAAAGTGATGCGAGTATCTTCAGTTCGCAGCGAGGACGATTCGTCGGGGAACGAAATATGCACGCAGAACATCAAGACATCGGCGTTTCGCAGGTGGCAGCCGCCATCGCCGAACCGGCACGCACCAAAATCCTCTGCTCGCTGATGGACGGCCACGCCCGCACCAGCACTGAATTGGCCGCCGTTGCCGAGGTCAGCGCCTCTACCGCCAGCGCGCACCTGGCCAAACTCAAGGATCTGTCGCTGGTGCGCCTGCACGTGCAGGGCCGCCATCGTTATTACAGCCTCGCCGATCAACGGGTGGCGCAGGCGCTGGAAGCGTTGATGGTGATCGGCCAGAACGCCGCGCCGAGCTTCAAGCCGCACACTCCAGATCGTCTGCAATTCGCGCGCACCTGCTATGACCATATGGCTGGCACGCTGGCGGTGTTGCTGCATGACCGTTTGCTCGCGGCGGGATGGCTGGTGGAAACCGACGAGCGGGCTTATCGCTTGAGCGAGAGTGGCGAGGCGCTGTTCGTGGGCTTGGGTATTGAGGTGCAGGACTTGAGTACCTTGCGCCGCAAGTTCGCTTGCCCGTGCCTGGACTGGAGCATGCGTCGGCCGCATCTGGGCGGTTCGTTGGGCGCGGCGTTGTTGCAGATGGCGTTGAAACGCAAGTGGGTGACGCAGGATCTTGACAGTCGGGCGTTGGCACTGACCGTGGCGGGGCGCAAGGCAATGGGTACGCGGTTTGGTCTTGAGTTGCCGTTAGACGCGAAGGTCAAAAGATCGCAGCCTGCGGCAGCTCCTACAGTAATCGCGTACACCCGATAATTCTCAGCCCTGCCCAGTCCCTGTAGGAGCTGCCGAAGGCTGCGATCTTTTGATCCCGTTTTGCACCTTGTGCCAATCCGACAGACTCGATACTGTACGTATAACCAGTACAGGGTCTTCGCCATGCAAATCATCGACAAGCTCAGCATTCTCGCCGACGCCGCCAAGTACGACGCCTCCTGCGCCAGCAGCGGTGCGCCCAAGCGCAGCTCCGAGGGCAAGAGCGGGTTGGGTTCGACCGACGGCATGGGCATCTGCCACAGCTATACGCCGGACGGTCGTTGCGTGTCGTTGCTGAAGATTCTCCTGACCAATTTCTGCCTCTACGACTGCCAATACTGCGTCAACCGCCGCTCCAGCGATGTGCCGCGTGCACGCTTCACCCCCGAGGAAGTGGTGACGCTGACCCTGGATTTCTACCGGCGCAACTGTGTCAGCGGGCTGTTTCTCAGTTCCGGAATCATCCGCTCGGCGGACTACACCATGGAACAACTGGTACGCGTGGCGAAGCTGTTGCGCGAACAGCATGAGTTTCGCGGCTACATTCACCTCAAGACCATTCCCGAGGCCGATCCGGCATTGATCGAGGAGGCCGGGCGTTATGCCGATCGCCTCAGCGTCAATATCGAATTGCCCACCGATGCCAGCCTGCAAACCCTGGCGCCGGAGAAACAGATCGGTTCGATCAAGCAGGCGATGAGCACCATTTACACCGGCGTGCAAACGGTGCTCAACGAACCGCGTTCGGCGAAATTCGCTCCCGCCGGGCAGAGCACGCAAATGATCGTCGGCGCCGATGACACCGACGACAGCACGATCTTGCACAGCGCTCAGTCGCTGTATGGCAACTACCGCTTGCGCCGCGTCTACTACTCGGCCTTCAGTCCGATTCCCGACAGTCCGAAAAGCGTGCCGCTGGCCGCGCCACCGCTGATGCGCGAACACCGTCTGTATCAGGCCGATTTCCTCTTGCGCAGCTACGGCTACAACGCTGATGAGTTGCTCAAGGGCCCGGGTAATCTGGCGCTGGACATCGACCCCAAACTGGCTTGGGCGCTGCAGAATCGCGAAGTGTTTCCGCTGGACCTGAACCGCGCCGAGCCGTCGCTGATCGCGCGCATCCCGGGCATTGGCCTGCGTACCACCGAACGTCTGGTGCAATTGCGCCAGCAACGGCGCATCCGCTACGAAGACGTGGCGCGCATGCGCTGTGTGCTGGCCAAGGCCAAGCCCTTCATCATCACCAGCGACTACCACCCGCAGCAGGCTGAAGTCACCAGCCACATGCTCTATCAGCAACTGCGCGACCGGCCGCAGCCGCAACAGATGGGATTGTGGGGATGATCAATCTCGATTGCGACGACCTGTTCGACACCTGGCGTCAGCAGGCGCGCTGGCTGCTCAGCCATGAAGTCGACCCGAGTCTGGTGAGTTGGGCGTCGGAAGGGGTGAGCGATCTGTTTGCCAGTGACGTACATGTGCCGGAGAGGCAGGGGCCGTTTCAGGCGCGCATCCCTCGCGCATTGCTTGATACCCTGGAGCAAGCCGCACGCTACCGGGGCGACCAGCGCTGGAGTCTGTTGTATGAAGTGCTGTGGCGGGTCAGCCACGGCGACCGCACGGCGATGATGGCCGGCGATAAACTCGGCAGCGAGTTGCAGCGGCGGATCAAGCAGGTACAGCGTGAAGCCCACCATTTGCATGCGTTCGTGCGTTTCATCGAGCGCCCGAAGGATCAGCCGGGCCCGCAATACGTCGCATGGCACGAGCCGGCCCACGACATCCTGCACAGCGCCAGCGAGCATTTCATCGGGCGCATGGGCCGGCATCGCTGGTTGATCGCCACGCCGCGTGACGGGGTTTATTACGATGGCGAGCAATTGATCCATCAACGCCAATGCCCGCTGGAATGGCAGCAACTGGCGCAGAACGTCGATGACCCGCACGGCGAGTTGTGGCTGACGTACTACAGCCACATCTTCAACCCGGCGCGGTTGAACGAGAAGGTCATGCAAGGGCACTTACCGGTGCGTTTCTGGAAGAATCTGCCGGAAGGGGAGTTGATTCCCGGATTGATTACCCAGGCGCGCACGGGCAAGCAACAGAATGGTCAGGCCAGCGGGATCGCTGCGCGAGGCGGCAAACGGATTGCGCTGAAATAGAAAATCAAAAGATCGCAGCCTGCGGCAGCTCCTACAGGAGATCTGTGTAGGAGCTGCCGCAGGCTGCGATCTTTTGATCTTGCTTCCAATAAAAAGCCCCCCATCAATCACTTGATGAGGGGCTTTTGTGCATCTGCAGCCGTCAGATCAAACCTTGACGATCCAGCCCGCTGGCGCTTCGATGTCGCCGGTCTGCACGCCAGTCAGCTCTTTGTAGAGCTTCTGGGTGACCGGGCCGACTTCGGTTTCGCTGTGGAACACGTGCAGGTGGTCGTTGTAGCTGATGCCGCCGATCGGGGTGATCACCGCAGCGGTACCGCAGGCGCCGGCTTCCTTGAAGTCCGACAGCTTGTCGATCAGCACGTCGCCTTCCACCACTTCCAGGCCCAGACGGGTTTTCGCCAGTTCGATCAGCGACAGGCGGGTGATGCCTGGCAGTACGGAGGGCGAGTTCGGGGTGACGAACTTGTTGTCGTGGGTGATCCCGAAGAAGTTGGCCGAACCGACTTCCTCGATTTTCTTGTGGGTCAGCGGATCCAGGTAGATGGCGTCAGCGAAGTGCGCCTTCTTGGCCTGGGAGCCCGGCATCAGGCTGGCGGCGTAGTTGCCACCGACCTTGGCCGCACCGGTGCCTTGTGGGGCAGCGCGGTCGAAGCTGGAGATCTGGAAATTGTGCGGGGTCAGGCCGCCCTTGAAGTAGGCGCCGACCGGGATCGCGAATACCGAGAAGATGAACTCTGGCGCGGTGCGCACGCCGATGTTGTCACCCACGCCGATCACGAACGGACGCAGGTACAGCGCGCCGCCGGTGCCGTATGGCGGGATGAAGCGCTCGTTGGCGCGAACCACTTCTTTGCACGCTTCGATGAACTGCTCGGTCGATACGTGCGGCATCAGCAGGCGGGCGCAGCTGCGCTGCATGCGCGCGGCGTTCTGGTCGGGACGGAACAGGTTGATCGAGCCGTCCTTGCAACGATAAGCCTTCAGGCCTTCGAAGCACTGCTGGCCATAATGAAGGGCCGTCGAGCCTTCGCTGATGTGCAGCACGTTGTCTTCGGTCAGGGTGCCTTTGTCCCACTCGCCATTGCGAAAGTACGACAGATAGCGTTTGTCGGTCTTGATGTAGTCAAAACCCAGCTTGTCCCAATTGATGCTTTCGTTACCCATGACACCCTCTATCACTGAACAACCGTCGAAACGGTTCAAGGCTTCTGACGTTTTTTTGGATGGGCACAACAATACTTCATTCTGGAGCGGTTTCGCAGCCCGGACGATGGGGGGAAAAGCAGATTTATTAGCCTGCTTATGAAAAACCCTTGTCCATCGCTGAAAAGATCGCAGCCTGCGGCAGCTCCTACAGAATCGGCAACCCCCTGTAGGAGCTGCCGCAGGCTGCGATCTTTTGATCTTTAAAGGTGCAGCGCATGCCCCAAAGCCCGCAACGCCGCTTCCTGCACCGCTTCACCCAGGGTCGGATGCGCATGGATGGTGCCGCCGATGTCCTCCAGGCGCGCGCCCATTTCCAGGCTTTGCGCAAACGCCGTCGACAATTCGGAAACACCTGCTCCGACCGCCTGCCAGCCGACAATCACATGATTGTCGCGACGCGCGACTACGCGCACGAAGCCGCTTTTCGATTCCAGGGTCATCGCCCGGCCATTGGCGGCGAACGGGAAGCTGGAAACGATGCAGTCCAGCCCGGCAGCCTTGGCCTCGTCCGGGGTCTGGCCGACCACCACCAGTTCCGGGTCGGTGAAGCACACGGCGGCGATGGCGGTCGGATTGAATTCGCGGTGCTTGCCGCTGATCAGTTCGGCAACCATTTCGCCCTGGGCCATGGCGCGGTGCGCGAGCATCGGTTCGCCGCTCAGGTCGCCGATGGCGTAGACGTTGCGCATGCTGGTCTGGCAGCGGTTGTCGATCTTGATCGCCGAGCCGTTCATATCCAGATTCAGCGCTTCGAGGTTCCAGCCCTGCGTATTCGGCTTGCGACCGACGGCCACCAGCACCTGATCGGTTTCCAGATTGAGGGTGTCGCCGTTCGGGTCACGCACCTGCAGAGTGCCGTCGAAACCCAGCACGCTGTGCTTGAGATAGAGCTTCACGCCCAGTTGCTTCAGCGCTTCGTGCACCGGTTGCGTCAGCTCGGCGTCATAGGCCGGTAGGATGCGATCCTGCGCCTCGACCACGCTGACTTCGGCGCCGAGCTTGCGGTAAGCAATGCCCAGCTCCAGACCGATGTAACCGCCGCCGACCACCACCAGACGTTTGGGTACCGCTTTCGGTGCCAGCGCTTCGGTGGAGGAGATGATCGGCCCGCCAATCGGCAAAATCGGCAGGTTGACGCTGGTCGAACCGGTGGCCAGCACCAGATGTTCGCACTGGATCCGCGTGTCGCCGACTTCCACGGTTTTGCCGTCGATGACTTTGGCCCAGCCATGGATGACCTGGACCTTGTTCTTTTTCAGCAGCGCGGCGACGCCGGTGGTCAGGCGATCAACGATGCCGTCCTTCCACTCGACGCTTTTAGTGATGTCGAGGGTCGGCGCGGCAACGCTGATGCCCAGTGCCGAATGCTGGTTGTGGTGTTGAGTCTGGTGAAACTGCTCGGCGACATGAATCAGCGCTTTCGACGGAATGCAGCCGATGTTCAAGCAGGTGCCGCCGAGCGATTGGCCTTCGACCAGAATCGTCGAGATGCCCAGTTGCCCGGCGCGAATCGCCGTGACGTAGCCGCCGGGGCCGCCGCCAATGATCAGCAGCGTGGTGTTCAAGGTTTGCATGGCGTCACTCCACAAACAGGGTCGCGGGTTGTTCGAGCAGACCACGAATGGCCTGGATGAAGAGCGCCGCGTCCATGCCATCGACCACGCGGTGATCGAAGGAACTGGAGAGGTTCATCATCTTGCGGATCACCACTTGGCCTTTGACGACCATCGGCCGTTCGACGATTTTGTTCACGCCGACGATGGCCACTTCCGGCAGGTTCAGCACCGGCGTGCTGACGATGCCGCCAAGGGCGCCGAGGCTGGTCAGGGTGATGGTCGAGCCGGACAACTCGTCGCGGCTGGCCTTGCCATTGCGGGCGGCATTGGCCAGACGCGAGATTTCTGCGGCGCTGTCCCACAGGCTGCGCGCCTCGGCGTGACGCACCACCGGCACCATCAGGCCGACATCGCTTTGGGTGGCGACGCCGACATGCACCGCGCCAAGGCGGGTGATGACCTGGGCTTCGTCGTCGTAACGGGCGTTCATCTGCGGAAAGTCGCGCAGGGCCACGACCAACGCGCGCACCAGGAACGGCAGCAAGGTCAACTTGCCCCGGCTGGCGCCGTGTTTCTCATTCAGATGCGCGCGCAGTTCTTCGATGGCGGTGACGTCGATTTCCTCGACGTAGCTGAAGTGCGCGGCACGCTGGGTGGCGTCCTGCATGCGCTGGGCGATCTTGCGGCGCATGCCGATCACCTGAATCTGTTCTTCGTCGTTGCGCTGGGCGTAAGCGGCGACCGGTGCCGAAGCGTTCGACTGCCCCTGCGCCAGATAGGCTTCGAGGTCTTCGTGCAACACGCGACCGGCCGGGCCAGTGCCGCGGACCAGACGCAATTGAATGCCCAGATCCAGCGCATGTTTGCGCACGGCCGGCGAGGCCAGCGGACGTTCATCGGCTTCGCGGGCAACCATCGGGCCCTGGCACACTGGCGCCGGACGCGGTGCGGCAGCGGCGGCAGGTTTACTCTCGGCAACCGTTTCAACTTTCGGCGCAGCAGGCGGCTCTTTCGCAGCAACCGGTGCTGGCGCGGCGGACTCTTTCAGGTTTCCGGCGCCTTCCACTTCGATGCTGATCAGCACACTGCCGACCGCCATCACTTCCCCCGGCTGACCGCCGAGGGCAATCACCTTGCCGTGGACCGGTGACGGAATATCGACCATTGCCTTGTCGGTCATCACGTCCGCCAGCACCTGGTCTTCAACGACCAGATCACCGACCTTGACGTGCCACTGCGACAGCTCTACTTCTGCGATGCCTTCGCCGATGTCCGGCATCTTGATAACGTGCGTGCCCATTCAGACCTCCATGACCCGTTTCAACGCCGCGCCCACTCGGGACGGCCCTGGGAAATACGCCCACTCTTGCGCGTGCGGGTAGGGCGTGTCCCAACCGGTGACGCGTTCGATCGGCGCTTCCAGGTGATGGAAGCAATGCTCTTGCACCAGCGCTACCAGCTCGGCGCCGAAACCGCAGGTGCGAGTGGCCTCGTGTACCACCACGCAACGCCCGGTTTTTTTCACCGATTTGACGATGGTGTCCAGGTCCAGCGGCCACAGGCTGCGCAAGTCGATGACTTCGGCATCCACGCCGGATTCTTCGGCAGCCACTTGCGAAACATACACGGTGGTGCCGTAGGTCAGCACGGTCACGTCCTTGCCTGGACGGGTGATCGCGGCGACGTCCAGCGGTACGGTGTAGTAACCGTCCGGCACCTGAGCTTGCGGGTGTTTCGACCACGGGGTTACCGGGCGGTCGTGGTGGCCGTCGAACGGGCCGTTGTACAGGCGTTTTGGCTCGAGGAAGATCACCGGGTCATCGTTTTCGATGGAGGCGATCAGCAGGCCTTTGGCGTCGTATGGGTTGGAGGGCATCACGGTGCGCAGGCCGCACACCTGAGTGAACATCGCCTCGATGCTCTGGCTGTGGGTCTGGCCGCCGTAGATGCCGCCGCCGCAGGGCATGCGCAGGGTCATCGGCGCGGTGAACTCGCCGGCCGAGCGATAACGCAGGCGCGCGGCTTCGGAAATGATCTGGTCGGAAGCCGGGTAAACGTAGTCGGCAAATTGGATTTCGGCGACTGGACGCAAGCCGTAGGCGCCCATGCCCACCGCCACACCGACGATGCCGCTTTCGGAGATCGGTGCATCGAATACCCGCGAGGTGCCGTACTTGGTCTGCAGGCCTTCGGTGCAACGGAACACGCCGCCGAAGTAGCCGACGTCCTGCCCGAACACCACCACATTGTCGTCACGCTCAAGCATCACATCCATGGCCGAGCGCAGGGCCTGGATCATGGTCATGGTGGTCGTGGTCATGGCGGTTTCCAACTGAATATTGTTGTTGTGATCGTTCATGTCAGATCCCCAACTGCTGACGCTGGCGCTTCAAGTGCTCCGGCATCTCTTTGTAGACGTCTTCGAACATGGTCGCGGCGCTTGGAATCTGGCCGCCGGCGAGGGTGCCGTACTGTTCGGCCTGTTTCTGCGCGGCAATCACCTCGGCTTCGAGTTCGGCGCTGACGGCGGCGTGCTCTTCTTCCGACCAGTGGCCAACCTTGATCAGGTGCTGCTTGAGGCGGGCAATCGGGTCGCCCAGTGGGAAGTGGCTCCAGTCGTCAGCAGGACGGTATTTCGACGGATCGTCGGAGGTCGAGTGCGGGCCGGCGCGGTAGGTGACCCACTCGATCATGGTTGGGCCGAGGTTGCGCCGGGCGCGTTCAGCCGCCCAGGCGGAGGCGGCGTAGACTGCGTAGAAGTCGTTGCCATCGACGCGCAACGAGGCGATGCCGCAACCGACGCCGCGTCCGGCGAAGGTGGTGGCTTCACCTCCGGCGATGGCCTGGAAGGTCGAGATTGCCCATTGGTTGTTGACCACGTTGAGAATCACTGGCGCGCGGTAAACGTGGGCGAAGGTGAGGGCGGTGTGGAAGTCCGATTCGGCGGTGGCACCGTCACCGATCCAGGCCGAGGCGATTTTGGTGTCGCCCTTGATCGCCGAGGCCATGCCCCAGCCGACGGCTTGAATGAACTGAGTGGCGAGGTTGCCGGAGATGGTGAAGAAGCCGGCGTCCTTGACCGAGTACATGATTGGCAACTGCCGGCCCTTGAGCGGATCGCGCTCGTTGGACAGCAGCTGGCAGATCAGGTCGACCAGCGGCACTTCGCGGGCCATCAGAATGCTTTGCTGGCGGTACGTCGGGAAGCACATGTCGTCGATGTTCAAGGCCAGGGCCTGGGCGCTGCCGATGGCTTCTTCGCCAAGGCTTTGCATGTAGAACGACATTTTTTTCTGGCGCTGGGCGACCACCATGCGGTTGTCGTAGATCCGCGTCTTGAGCATGGCACGCATGCCCTTGCGCAGGATGTCGACCGGCACATTTTCAGCCCAAGGGCCGAGGGCGTTGCCCTGATCGTCGAGCACCCGAATCAGCCCACGCGCCAGGTCGGCGGTGTCGGCAGGTTCGACGTCAATGGAAGGTTTGCGCACCGTGCCGGCATCGGTCAGATGCAGGTAGGAGAAGTCGGTTTTGCAGCCTGGGCGGCCCGAGGGTTCAGGGACGTGCAGACGCAGCGGTTCATACGCTTGGGTCATGGCTTCTACGCTCGATCTTGTGAATTTCTTGTAGTGAGCTGGCAATCATTCTTGGGTGAAAGAAATCTTGTCCTACAACAATCATAGGCCCGGCCAAGAAGAATATTTCTCTCTGTTTCGTTGCGTTGGAGACGATTTGCAGATAGAAATTCTGCATAAACATAAAAAACAGGTGGTTTTGTCTCATGCGCAAACTGGACCGTACCGACATCGGCATTCTCAACAGCCTTCAGGAGAATGCGCGCATCACCAATGCCGACCTCGCACGCTCGGTGAACCTGTCGCCGACGCCGTGTTTCAACCGGGTCAAGGCAATGGAGGAATTAGGCCTGATTCGCGAGCAGGTGACGCTGCTGGATGCCGATCTGCTGGGGCTGCACGTGAACGTGTTCATCCACGTCAGTCTGGAGAAGCAGGTCGAGGAGGCGTTGCAGCATTTCGAAGAGGCGATTTCCGACCGCCCCGAGGTGATGGAGTGCTACCTGATGGCCGGCGACCCGGACTATCTGATCCGGGTGCTGGTGCCGACGATTCAGGCGCTTGAACGCTTCATGATGGACTTTCTGACCAAGGTGCCGGGGGTGGCGAACATCCGGTCGAGTTTTGCCTTGAAGCAGGTGCGCTACAAGACCGCGTTGCCGTTGCCGGCGAATGGGTTGACGCTGGGTTCTTGAAGATCAAAAGATCGCAGCCTGCGGCAGCTCCTACGCAGGGCACGCACAAACCATGTCCCTGTAGGAGCTGCCGAAGGCTGCGATCTTTTGCTTTTAGAGCTTATTGATCGGCACCTTCAGGTAAACCACACCATTGTCCTCGGCCGCCGGAAAATTCCCCGCCCGCACATTCACCTGAATCGCCGGCAGCAACAGCGTCGGCATGCCCAACCCCGCATCGCGCTGGGTGCGCATCTCGACAAACGCCGCCTCGTCGATCCCGTCATGTACATGAATATTGCTCAGACGCTGCTCACCGACGGTGGTCTGGCACTGCGCGGCGCGGCCTTCGGGCGGGTAGTCGTGGCAGACGTAGAGTTTGACGCTGGCGGGGAAGGCCAGCAGTTTGTGGATCGAGTTGAACAGCTGATGCGCGTCGCCGCCGGGGAAGTCGCAGCGGGCGGTGCCGACGTCGGGCATGAACAGCGTGTCGCCGACCAGGATCTGCTCGCCGTCGATCAAGTAGGCCATGTCCGCCGGGGTGTGGCCGGGGACGTGCAGGGCGGTGGCTTTGAGATTGCCGATCCTGAACGACTCGTTCGGGGCGAAGAGGTGATCGAACTGCGAGCCGTCGACGCAGAATTCCGGCTCCAGATTGAACAGCGTCTTGAACACATTCTGCACTTTGCTGATCGACTGACCGATGGCGATCTTGCCGCCCAGTTCGCGGCGCAGGTACGGCGCGGCGGACAGGTGGTCGGCGTGGGCGTGGGTTTCCAGCAGCCATTGCACTTGCAGGCGGTGGTCACGAACGAAGGCGATGATTTTGTCGGCCTGTACGGTGCTGGTGCGACCGGCGGCGCCGTCGTAATCGAGGACCGGATCGACGATTGCACATTGCCCGCCATCGGCTTCATAGACCACATAGCTGTAGGTCGAAGAGGCGGGGTCGAGGAAAGCTTCAATCTGCGCGGGCATGGACACCAACCTGAATCAGGGAAATGGGTTGCAACACTTTATCTAAAAACATAATGTTCGCAGCTTAAGTGACGTTGAAGGCATCATGCAAATGCAATCCAGTCTGACCGAATGTGAAGTCGCCCAATTGCGGGCCTCCGCCTCCAAGGCCTGCGCGCTGCTCAAGGCTTTGGCCAATGAGGACCGTCTGTTGATCCTGTGCCAGCTGACTCAGGGCGAACGCAACGTCGGCGAGCTGGAAAAAATGACCGGTGTGCGCCAGCCGACGCTGTCCCAGCAACTGGGCATCCTGCGCGATGAAGGCCTGGTGGCGACCCGCCGTGAAGGCAAATACATCTTTTACGGCCTGGCCAGCCCTGAAGTGATTCAGGTGATGAAGACCCTGTCCGGGTTGTATTGCGGGGCGGTGCTCAAGAGCTGGGGCCACCCATAAATGTCAGCCAACACAATACAAAACCTGTGGGAGCTGGCTTGCCAGCGATGGCGGAGTGTCAGTCGCCATCAATAGCGGTTGACACGTCCCTATCGCTGGCAAGCCAGCTCCCACAGGTTTCGTGGTTTGATTCGAAAAAATCCTTGCGTGCAGCAATAAGGAACAAGCAATGAACGATCAACACTGGGGCCCATCCATCAGTGCAGACATCGTGGTCATCGGCGGCGGCACCGCCGGCATCGGTTTTGTCGCCAGTCTGCTCAAGCGTGATCCCACTCTGAACATCACCGTGATCGAGCCGAGCGCCCACCACTACTACCAACCGGCGTGGACGCTGGTCGGCGGTGGCGCCTATGACGTCAAGGACACCGTGCGGCCGATGAGCAAAGTGATGCCGCGTCAGGCCACCTGGATTCAGGCGGCGGTGACAGCGGTGGATCCCGACACACGTCACCTCACGCTCAACGATCAACGCCGCGTCAGCTACCAGAACCTGATCGTCTGCCCCGGCCTGCGTCTGGCCTGGGAGAAAATCGAAGGCCTGCAGGAAAGTCTCGGCCAGCATGGCGTGACGTCCAACTACAGCTATCAGCATGCGCAGTACACCTGGGATCAGGTGCAGAAACTGCGCGGCGGCAAGGCGCTGTTTACTCAGCCGGCGATGCCGATCAAATGCGCTGGCGCGCCGCAGAAGGCGTTGTACCTGTCGTGCGATTACTGGCGCAAGACCGCTGTGCTGAATAACGTTAACGTCGAGTTCAACCTCGCCGGTGCTGTACTCTTCGGTGTCGCGACCTTCGTCCCGCCGCTGATGAAGTACATCGAGAAGTACAACGCGCAACTGGCCTTCAACAGCAATCTGGTCAGGGTCGACGGCCCGGCGAAAACCGCCTGGTTCGAGATCAAGGACGCTGACGGCAACGTCACCACACAGGCGAAAACCTTTGACCTGCTGCATGTCGTGCCGCCGCAAGTCGCGCCGGACTTCATCGCCCAGAGCCCGCTGGCCGACGCCGCCGGCTGGTGCGAAGTCAATCCGCACAGCCTGCAACATCCGCGTTACCCCGAAGTGTTTGGTCTCGGTGACGTCTGCGGCACCCCTAACGCAAAAACCGCTGCCGCCGTGCGCAAGCAGGTCGTGGTCGTCGCCGAAAACCTTCTGGCGCTGCGCAAGCGGCAGCCGTTGCCACTGAAGTACGACGGCTATGGTTCCTGCCCGCTGACGGTGGAGAAGGGCAAGGTGATCCTCGCCGAGTTCGGTTACGGCGGGAAGTTGCTGCCGACCTTCGCCCTTGATGCGACCGTGCCGCGCCGCTCGGCGTGGTTTCTCAAGGCGACGCTGCTGCCGTGGTTCTACTGGAACGGCATGCTCAAGGGCCGCGAGTGGCTGACCGGTTTGTCCAAAGTCGACTGAGAACTCCCTATGTTGCTGGCAAGTCTGTTTGGCGTGTTGATGGGGCTGATTCTCGGGCTGACCGGGGCGGGCGGCGGGATTCTCGCGGTGCCGGCGCTGGTGCTTGGCCTCGGCTGGAGCATGACTCAGGCCGCGCCCGTGGCGTTGTTCGCGGTGGGCAGTGCGGCAGCCGTCGGTGCCATCGACGGTTTGCGTCATGGCCTGGTGCGCTATCGCGCGGCACTGCTGATTGCGGCGCTTGGCGCGGTGTTTTCGCCGCTGGGGATCTATTTCGCGCATCAGTTGCCGGAGCAGGTTCTGATGATCCTCTTCAGCCTGCTGATGGTCATGGTCGCCTGGCGCATGTTGCGCCGCGAGCGTGCGCAAGTGGGACCGAGCGACCACGGCCACGCGAGCTGGGGGCAGAAGAACTGCATGCTCAATGAACAGACCGGGCGCTTCGACTGGACCGCCAAATGCACCGCGACTCTTGCGGTATTGGGCGCGGTGACCGGCGTGGTTTCGGGCTTGCTCGGCGTCGGCGGAGGGTTCCTGATCGTGCCGGCGTTCAAGCAACTGACCGATGTGCAGATGCGCGGGATCGTGGCGACGTCGCTGATGGTGATCAGCCTGATTTCGGCGATTGGCGTGATCGGATCGTTTCACGCAGGCGTGCGGATTGACGCACAGGGCGCGGCGTTTATCGTCGCCAGCATCGTCGGCATGATCATCGGGCGCAAGCTTTGTGCGCGGGTCCCGGCGCGGACGTTGCAGGTGGGGTTTGCCAGCGTGTGTCTGGTGGTGGCGGGGTATATGTTGTTGCGTGCCTGAATGTTGGCAGATCAAAAGATCGCAGCCTTCGGCAGCTCCTGCAGGAATCGCATTCCCATGTAGGAGCTGCCGAGTGAAACGAGGCTGCGATCTTTCAGGCTGTTACAACACCAAGTGCGGTAGCCACAGGGAAATGGCGGGGATGTAAGTGACCAGCATCAACACCAGAAACAGCACGGCATAGAACGGCAGCAGCGCTTTCACGGTGCGTTCGATACTGACCTTGCCCACCGCCGAACCGACAAACAGTACCGCGCCCACCGGCGGCGTTATCAGCCCGATCCCGAGGTTGACCAGCATGATCATGCCGAATTGCACCGGGTCGACACCGATGCCGAGAATCACCGGCATCAGAATCGGCGTGAGGATCAGGATCAGCGGCGCCATGTCCATCACCGTGCCGAGCAACAGCAGCATGACGTTGATGCACATCAGGATCACGTAGCGGTTGTCCGACAGGGTCAGGAACAGCGTGGTGATCTTCGCCGGTATCTGCATCAGGGTCATGATGTAGCCGAAGCTTGCGGCGAAACCGATCAGGATCATCACGATCGAAATCGTCCGCACGGTGCGGTGCATCAGTTTCGGCAGTTCGCTCCACTTGTAATCGCGGTAGATGAACATGGTCACGAAGAATGACCACAGCACGGCAATCGCCGCCGATTCCGTGGCGGTGAAGATCCCCGAGAGGATGCCGCCGAGGATGATCACCATCGCCATCATGCCCCAGAGTGCTTCGCCGACGATTTTCAGCGCCTGGCGCATCGGGATCACTTCACCCTTGGGGTAGTTGCGCTTTTTCGCGAAGATGAGGCACAGCACCATCAGGCAAGCGCTCATCATCAAGCCCGGCACGATGCCGGCCATGAACAGCGAGGCAATCGAAACGGTACCACCGGCAGCCAGAGAATAGAGCACCGAGTTATGGCTTGGCGGCGTGAGCAGGGCTTGCACCGAGCCGCTGACGGTCACCGCGGTGGAGAATTCCCGAGGATAGCCCTTGCGTTCCATTTCCGGAATCAGCACTGAACCCACCGACGCGGTGTCGGCCACCGAGGAACCGGAGATCGCGCCGAAGAAGGTCGAGGCGACGATGTTGACCAGCGACAGACCACCGCGCACGAAACCCACCAGCACTCCGGCACATGCCACCAGCCGGCGGGACATGCCGCCCTCGGCCATGATCGCACCGGCCAGGACGAAGAACGGAATGGCCAGCAGTGAGAATTTGTTCACCCCCGACGCGACCTGAATCATCACCGCCTGGAACGGGATGTCGATCCACCATGCACCGATCAGTGCGGCGGCGCCCAGCGCGTAGGCGACTGGCATGCCGATCAGGATCAATACGATAAAACTGCCCAGCAGAATCAGAGCGTCCATTAAGCGGCACCTTCGCTTTCTTCAACCAGATCGAACTGCACGACACGCCGTTTGCTCTGGTCACCGAGCAAGAGCTTTTCCAGAACGAAAACCAGCGTCAGCAAGCCGCCCACGGGAATCGGCAAGTAGGTCACGCCAACCCGCAGATCGGGCAGGGCTGCCATGAACTGATTCCAGGTGGACATGCACAGCTTGGCGCCCCAGATGGTCATGAAAATGCAGATCGACGCCATGAGCAGTTGCGAGAATATCGCCGCCGCAGCTCTCAGTTGTGGGGGCATGCGATCGGTGAGCATGGCCACGGCCATGTGTGCGCCGGCGCGGTAACTGGCGGCGGCGCCGATGAAGGTAAACACCATCATCAGCAGGATCGCCGTGGGCTCTGGCCAGCTCGAACCGGTGCCCAGGACGTAGCGGGCGAACACGCCCCAGGGAATCATCAGGGAAATCGCCAGGACGGCAAGGCCGGCGACCCAGATGCACGTCATGTAGATCTTGTCGTTGATACGCAGCAGCAGATTCTTCATCGGGTTCCACCGTAACCGGGCGCACCTGAGTCATCAGGTGCGCCGGGCCTGGTTAATGAGTACGGAGCGGGAGGCGTTACTGAACGGCTTCGATTTTCTTGATCAGGTCGGCGTACGCCGCGCCATACTTTTCCCGCACTGGCGCGGTGGCGTCGTAGAAGGGTTTCTTGTCGACCTGGATGAACTCGACGCCCGCGGCCTTGAGTTTTTCTTCGCTGGCAGCGGACTTCTTGTCCCACAGCACGCGTTCTTCAGCCTGGGCAGCCTTGGCGGCGGTCTTGACTAGCGCCTGTTGTTCCGGGGTCAGTTTTTCCCAAGTGATTTTTGACATCACAATCGGCTCCGGCAGGATCAGGTGACCGGTCAGGCTATAGAACTTGGCGTTCTGGAAGTGGTTGTGTTCGAGCAGGGTCGGCGGGTTGTTTTCCGCGCCGTCGATCACGCCGGTCTGCAAGGCGCTGAAGATTTCCCCGGTGTCCATGGCGATACCGTTACCGCCCATGGCATTCATCATGTCGATGAACATCGGGTTGCCTTGCACGCGAATCTTCATACCCTTGAGGTCTTCGAGCTTGCGTACCGGTTTCTTGGTGTAGACGTTGCGCGTGCCGCCGTCCATCCAGGCCAGCGCCACCAAGCCGAATTCGGAGTGGGTGATTTTGTCGAGGATCTCGTCGCCCACCGGGCCGTCGATGACGTTACGCATGTGTTGATGGTCGCGGAAGATGAACGGCATGTTGAACACGTTCACGTCCGGGACCACGGGGCCGACAATACCCAGGCTGACGCGAGACAGCTGCACCGCGCCGACTTGCATCTGCTCGATGACTTCCTTTTCAGAGCCCAGCACGCCGCCGGGGAAGTATTGGAAGGTCAGCTCGCCGTTGGTTTCCCGGGTCAGGGTCTTGCCCATGTTTTCTTCGGCCACTACCGTTGGATAACCGGCGGGGTGGATGTCAGCGAATTTGAGTTGCAGGGCCTGGGCGGCGCCAGTGAAGGTAAACATCAGTGGGAGTGCGGCGGCCAGCAAGGTGCGTTTGAAGTTCATGGGGGTGAGTCTCCAGTCTTGTTATTGTTGTGTTCAAGGCGCAGCGGTGCAGCAGAGGGGTTTAAAGCAGATCGTTGAACAAGGATTCGGCAAGGCCTTTGACGTAGGGCTTCAACGCGAACACGCCGCCGGCCAGGGATTGCGGATCGCGGTCGTCGCCGGGACGAATCGAGGCGACAAACAACGTGTCCATGTCGCTGCCGCCGAAGGCACACATCGTCGGTTTCTGCACCGGCACTTGCAGCGAGAAGTCGAGGCGCCCGTCCGGAGCAAAACGGTGAATCAGTCCGGCGTCGTTGGCGCAAATCCAGTAGCAGCCTTCGGCATCCACGGCAGCGCCATCCGGTCGGCCGGGGAAGTGGTTCATGTCGACGAAAACGCGGCGGTTCGATGGCGTGCCGGTCTCGGTGTCGTAATCGAAGGCCCAGATCAATTGCACGTGCGGATGTGAGTCCGACAGGTACATCGTCTTGCCGTCGGGGCTGAAGCCGAGGCCGTTCGGCACGATGAACCCGTCGAGCTGCGCTTCGATCACGCCTGACGAGACGGCGCCGTAGCGGTAGAGTCGGCCTGCAGGCGCGTTCAGGCCCATGTTCAGCACCATGCTGCCGGCCCAGAAACGGCCCTGGCGGTCGCAGCGACCATCGTTGAGGCGCATGTCTGCCCGGCTGTGCTCGACGGTGGCGAGTCGTTCGCTGTCGAGGCTGCCATCGCTGTGCGGATGCAGATGAAAAAAGCCGCTCTCCATGCCGGCAACCCAGCCGCCACCGCTGTGACGGGCGATGCAGGCGAGCATTTCAGGGGTTTTCCAGGCGTGCACATGGCCGGTGTCAGCGCTCCAGCGTTGCAGCCCGCCGTTGGGAATATCGACCCAATACAGCGCGTTTTCCTGCGGCACCCAGACCGGGCTTTCGCCCACGGCGTTGCGAGCATCGACGATCAATTCGGCTTGCATACTCATTCCTTTGCGTCGTTGTCAGGGTGTTCAGTCGCCGAAGGGACCGGCCGCGACGAACGCGCCACCCTGGTAGATCCGTGCCGGGTCATCGGCGGCGGGCATGGGTTGCGCTTCGACTTTTTCACGGAACACTTCGGAGCTGTCCTTGGCTTCAAAACCGAGGTGGCTGGCGAGGCGGTTGTCCCACCAGACGTCCTTGTTGGCGGACATGCCATAGACCACCGTATGGCCAACGTTGGGCGTGTACAGCGCGCGTTCGAGCAATTGGGTGAGGTCGTCGAAGCTGAGCCAGGTGTGCATCATTCGGCGGTTCTGCGGCTCGGGAAATGAGGAGCCGATGCGGATGCTGACGGTCTCGATGCCGTAGCGATCAAAGTAGAAACTGGCCATGTCTTCGCCGTAGGACTTGGACAATCCGTAGTAGCCGTCGGGGCGGCGGGCGCAGCTGGCGTCGAGCGGTTCGTCCTGTTTGTAGAAGCCGATGACGTGGTTGGAACTGGCGAAGATCATTCGCTTGACGCCATGGCGGCGTGCAGCTTCGTAGATGTGAAATACGCCGCAGATGTTGGCGCCGAGAATTTCTTCGAACGGCCGCTCGACGGAGACACCGCCGAAATGCAGGATCGCGTCGACGCCTTCGACCAGTTGGTGCACCGCCTGTTTGTCGGCAAGGTCGCAGAGGACGATTTCTTCGCGATCATCACCGGCAGGGGCAAGAGCGGCGATGTCCGACAGGCGCAAGACATGGGCATAAGGGCGCATACGTTCGCGCAGGACTTTGCCCAGGCCACCGGCGGCGCCGGTCAGCAGCAGACGATTGAACGGGGCACGGGGAATAGAGGTGGACGTCATGGCACTCCCTTACACGTTGTTATTAGGTTTGTTGTAGGTTGTCGTATGACTGTGCTGAAGTATCGGTAGGCTTTCCGGAACTTGTCAACGCGACTTTTGGTGTAAATGACGGAAGGGGCTCATTTACTTTTCAATCACCGCGAGGCCTTCGTTGCACTGCAATTTCCTTGTGGGAGCGAGCCTGCTCGCGAAAGCGCTGTGGCAATGAACATCAATGGTGAATCTGCCGCCGCCATCGCTGGCAGGCCAGCTCCCACAGGTACCAGCGTTGTTTTCAATGACCGCATTCACTACAAATTCTGTGGGAGCTGGCTTGCCAGCGATGTGGCCATCCAGGCAACTCTTGCATCGACTGACAAGGCGCCTTCGCGAGCAGGCTCGCTCCCACAGGGTAAAAAAGAGATCTGGTTACAACAACGAAATCGGGTAGCTGACAAAGATCCGGTTCTCATCGAACTCATTGGTGCTGAAGTCCCGGCGTATCGTCGCGTTGCGCCATCTCACATTGAGGTTTTTCAGCGGTCCGCTTTGCACGGTGTACCCCAGTTCCGACTCGCGGCCCCATTCCTTGCCGTCGGTAATCGTCCCGGTGTGCACGTTGTCGCCGCTGATGTAGCGGTTCATCAGGGTCAGGCCGGGAATGCCGAGGGCGACGAAGTTGTAGTCATGCCGCAACTGCCAGGAGCGCTCTTTGGCGTTGTCATAACTGGCGTTGTAGCTGTCGTTGGCCAGGGTGCCGCCGCTGGTGCCGTTGACCCGCATCCAGGCGTCGTCGCCGCTGAGTTTTTGCAAACCGACGTAGAAGGTGTTGCCGCCGTAGCGGGCTGAAAGCAGGGCGAACGCGGTCTTGTTATCGAGGTCGCCGGCCAGGGCGCTGCCGTCTTCCTTGCCGGTGAAGAAACCGAGGTTGGCGCCCAGCGTCCAGTCGCCCAGCGGCTGACTGTGGCTGAGGTTGAAATACTGCTGCTGGTAGATGTCGCTGAGTTCGGCGTACCACACGCCGAGCAGGGTGCGCTTGTCGTTGAAGGTGTATTCGCCGCCACCGAAGTTGAAACGGTCAGAGGTGAAGGCGCCGCGGCCGTTCATCGACAGGTCTTCCATGCTGGCATCGTTGCGTGGGCTGTTGCCACGGAACTGCCCGCCGTAGAGGGTCAGGCCGTTGATTTCGGTGGAAGTGACCTGGCCACCGCGAAAGGTCTGCGGCAGGGAGCGGCCATCGTCCGAGCGCAGGATAGGCAGCACCGGCATCCATTCGCCAACCTTCAATTCAGTCTTCGACACCTTGGCCTTCAGCGCTACACCCAGTCGCCCGAAATTGTCTGCCGGGCGACCATCATCGTGGATCGGCAACAGTTGCGTACCGCCGGTGCCTTTGCCGCCATCGAGTTTTTGCGAGTACATCCCCAGCACATCGAGACCGAAACCGACCGTGCCTTGGGTGAAGCCGGATTTGGCATCGAGGATGAAGTTCTGCGTCCACTCTTCAGCCTTGCCCTGCGGATAGTTCGGGTTGACGAAGTTGCGATTGAAGTAGGCGTTGCGCAGGTTCAGCGTGGCTTTGCTGTCTTCGAGGAAGCCTTCGGCGTCTGCGCTCATGGGCAAAACCAGGGCGAGGCTGCTGCAGCCGATCAAAGTCAGGGTGGAACACGGGCGGGGCATGGAAATACGGGACGTGCGAACGGAATTGCAGACGAGTGTGCTCACGGTGACGCTCCCTGTTTCATTTGTTGTTTTTATTATTGTTATACGTCGTCGTACAACATGGTTGCGGATAGTTGCGAGGTTTTCCGCAAAAGTCAACAGGGCTTTTTACGATGAGTTTGCGCGAGTTGGCAGCCCTCCAGATGCTGCGAAGAGGGCTGTTTTCGGCGGCTTACCGGTTGTAGAGCGCCTCCGTGTTGTCGATCAGCGGGTTTTTCTCGGTCAGGACGACCCGGGCGATCTGATCCTTGCGCATGAAACTTACCTTCGGATGCGCTTGCGCATAACAAATGAACCGCTCCATCGCCTCGACCATCGCCGGTGTGCCGCCGATGCGGTCGTGCAGACTCACCGACATCATCCGTCGCTGGCTCGCGCCTTCGGCGTACAGGCGATCAAATTCCAGCACCAGTTGCTGATAGAACTGCTCGGCGGAGAAATGCCGGCCCTCGATCAGCACGATGTCGTTATTGCGCAGGGTGTACGGCACCACGGCAAATTTGCGTCCACGGACCATGGTCACGAACGGTTCGTCGCGGCTGACGTCATCGATGTGATAGGTGAAATTCAGGTCTTGCAGAACCTTCAGCGTATTGGGGCTGCGCCGCAGCCAGTTGGCGTTGTAGCCCACTGAGCGCTGGCCGGTAAGTTTTTCCACCGCGTTGACACCGTCGCCGATGAACTGTTTTTCCTGGTCGTAACTCATGTTGTACGAATCGGCCCAACGCATGCCATGGGCCGCCAGTTCATGGCCGCGCGCAGCAATCGCTTTCGCCAGTTCCGGGTGCTTGAGCGCCGCTTCGCCGACCACATGCGAGGTGACCTTGATGCCGGTGCGATCCCACAGGTCGAGCATCCGCCACAAGCCTTCCTTGTAGCCATAATCAAACCAGGTCTGCGCCGGCAGATCCGGATAACCCTTGGGCAGCGGCGTGCCGGAGAACGGACTTTCCGCGCCTTCGGGCTGACCGCCGGTTTCGAACTGCATCGACACCGAGATCACCAGTTGCGAACCGTCCGGCCACGGGCGTTCCTGAGCGAAGGCGAGGGCCGGCAGCAGCAGGGCGGTCGCCACAAGGTTTTTTAAAAGATGTAGGGAGCGTTGCCGGTGGGGCGTGGTCATAACGGGCACCTTGCAGGTTGAGAAGGGCTGCAAGGGTGGCAGTTGCCCGGTGCGGGAAAAATCCGTTGCGGGCGAGAAGACCTTTAAACAGAATTTACGAATCCGCCGCAAACCTGTGGGAGCGGGCTGCCGGTCACCCTGTTGCCGAGCCGAGTGTCGCCATCGCTGGCAAGCCAGCTCCCACAGGATTGTGGGTTTGCCGCAAGATGTGCGGCAAACTCCCGGCAACACAAGCACAAGGTCTTTCAATGGATCGATACGCCCCGCGCAACTGGCAGCCGCACGAGAAGCCCAGTCTGCCCGGTTCCCCCTCGACGCCGCTGCACTCCAACCCCAAGCGCCTGGCCTATGCGCTGGTCGGGCTGTTGGTGGCGGTGACCGGTGGTCTGGGCAACTCGCTGGTGGTCGCCAACCTGCCTTACCTGCAAGGCGCGTTGGGTGCGACCACGGCAGAGATGGCCTGGCTGCCGGCCGCGTACGTGATGACCAACGTGTCGATGAACCTGCTGCTGGTGAAGTTTCGTCAGCAGTTCGGCCTGCGTGCATTCACCGAGGTGTTTCTGGTGCTGTATGCGCTGGTGACCTTCGGCCACCTGTTCGTCAACGACTTGAACTCGGCCATCGCGGTGCGCGCGGCGCACGGCATGGTCGGTGCGGCGCTGAGTTCGCTGGGTCTGTATTACATGATCCAGGCATTTCCGGCCAAGTGGCGGCTGAAGGCGCTGGTGCTGGGCCTGGGGGCTTCACAACTGGCGCTGCCGCTGGCGCGCCTGTTTTCCGAAGACCTGTTGCAAATCGCCGAATGGCGTGGCTTGTACCTGTTCGAATTGGGCATGGCCTTGTTGTCGCTGGGCTGCGTGTTGCTGCTCAAGTTGCCGCCCGGTGACCGCTTCAAAACCTTTGAACCGCTGGACTTTCTGACCTTCGCCATCCTCGCCAGCGGCGTGGCCCTGCTCTGCGCGGTGTTGTCGCTGGGGCGGATCGACTGGTGGCTGGAGGCCGACTGGATCGGCTATGCGCTGGCGGCCTCGATTGCCCTGATCCTCGCGGGCCTGGCCATCGAGCACAACCGCAGCAACCCGATGCTGATGACCCGCTGGCTCGGCAGCGGCACGATGATCCGCCTGGCGCTGGCGGTGACCCTGATTCGCATGGTCACCTCGGAACAATCCACCGGCGCGGTCGGTTTCATGCAGAACCTCAACATGGGTTATGAGCAACTGCACAGCCTCTACGTGGTGATGCTGATCGGCAGCATCGCCGGGCTGGCGACCAGTGCGCTGACCATCGACCCCAGGCACCTGCTGATGCCGCTGATCATCTCGCTGGCGCTGATGGCCACCGGCTCGGTGATGGACAGTTTCTCCAACAACCTGACCCGTCCGCAAAACCTGTATTTCAGCCAGTTCCTGCTGGCCTTCGGCAGTACATTCTTTCTGGGGCCGACCATGGTGTTCGGCACCCGCAACGTGTTGACCAACCCGCGCAATCTGGTGAGTTTTTCGGTGTTGTTCGGGATCTGCAACAACCTCGGCGGCCTGCTCGGTGCGGCATTGTTGGGCACGTTCCAGATCGTGCGTGAGAAATTCCATTCCAGTCATCTGGTCGAGCACCTGACGCTGTCCGATCCGCTGGTGGCCGCCCGCGTACAGAGCGGCGGGTCGGCCTATGGCAGCTTGCTGGCCGACCCGAGTCTGCGCAACCTCGCCGGGATTCGCAGCCTGGCCAACGCAGCCACGCGCGAAGCCAACGTGCTGGCCTATAACGATGTGTTCATGCTGATCGCCGTGATTGCGGTGCTGACCATGATCTGGCTGTCCATTCGTGCGCTGTGGCTGATGAGCACCACCAAAGCCGTCGACCCAGCGCCTTCCGTACCTCCTGACGGTGCCTCCCATTCATGACCGAACCCACCACCACAACCACCAATGCCATCGCCGCCACCCCGGAAGGCGTGGCGCCGCCGTCCTCGCCGAACACCGAGCCGCGCTCGTTGCGGGTGCGGATCATCTCGTCACTGGGCTTTGCCGCGATTGCCATCGTCGGCGTGCTGATCGTGCTCTACGCCTGGCAACTGCCGCCGTTCAGCAGCGCCGTCGAAACCACGGAAAACGCCCTGGTGCGCGGGCAGGTGACGATCATCGGCCCGCAACTCAGTGGCTACGTGTTCGAGGTGCCGGTGCAGGATTTCCAGTACGTGAAGGCCGGTGATTTGCTGGTGCGCCTGGATGACCGGATTTATCAGCAACGCCTCGATCAGGCGCTGGCGCAACTGGCGGTGCAGAAAGCCGCGCTGGCCAATGTGGTGCAGCAACGCAACAGTGCCGAAGCGACGATCAAGTTGCGTCAGGCGGTGGTGGCCGACAGCGAGGCGCAGTTGCGTAAAAGCGAGGCGGATCTGCGCCGTAACAAGGAGCTGGTGAGTGACGGCTCGGTGTCGAAACGCGAAATGGACGTGGCGCTCGCGGCCAATGCACAAGGTATTGCGGCGGTGGCGCAGGCCAAGGCCAATCTGGAAATCGCCCGGCAGGATCTGCAGACGGTGATCGTCAATCGCGGTTCGCTGGAGGCGGCGGTGGCCAGCGCTGAAGCGGCGGTGCAACTGGCGCGAATCGACTTGTCGAATACGCGCATTGTCGCCCCGCGAGACGGCCAGCTCGGGCAGATCGGCGTGCGCCTGGGCGCCTACGTCAATTCCGGGGCGCAGCTGATGGCGTTGGTGCCAAACCAGAAATGGGTGATCGCCAACATGAAGGAAACCCAGATGGACAACGTGCGCGTCGGGCAGCCGGTGCGCTTCACCGTTGACGCGCTGAACCACCGTCAGTTCACCGGGCATGTGCAGCACATTTCGCCCGGCACCGGTTCGGAGTTCGCCCTGCTGCAGGCGGATAACGCCACCGGCAACTTCGTGAAAATCGCCCAGCGCGTGCCGGTGCGGATCACCATCGATCCGGATCAGCAGGAGGAGGAACGCTTGCGCCCGGGGATGTCGGTGGTGGTCAGCATCGACACCGCAGCGGGCGACACGCAACCGCATTGAGAGCAAAAAGATCGCAGCCTTCGGCAGCTCCTACATTGGAAGGCGATTCCCTGTAGGAGCTGCCGAAGGCTGCGATCTTTTGCTTTTCAGACTGCAATCATCGGCGGCAGGGTGCCGAGAAGGGAGACCGCAGCAACGGCACCCATCCCCAACAACCACTCCAGCAGCACACTGCGCTTGAGCGCGCCCATCCGCTGTTCACAATCCTCGATCCGCAAGCGGTTGAACAGCGCCAGTGCAAGCATGCCCAGCACCAGCAACGCCTTGATCAGCAGGATCAGGGCAAAGCCACTGAACAGCGGCGTCGGCCACCATTGCCCGGTCAGCACGCGCACGTTGATCAACCCGCTGATCAGCAACCCGCCCACAATGACGTAACCGACACCGCTGAAGCGTTGCAGGATCCGGCTCATCGTTTCGCCGGGTTGACGCAGGATCAATACCAGCAGCAACAGCCCGCCGAGCCATGCGGCGACGCAGGTCAGGTGAACGATCTGGTTGAGGATCAGCAGTTGTCCATTCAGACCGTCGAGCATCGCGCCGTGACCGACCGGCGCCAGGGTCGCCAGGAGCAGCGTGCTCAAGCCCAGGCGCAGCGGCAGGCTCGATCGCCAGGGCGTGAACAGCAACGCCAGCAACAGCGCGTTGATCAGCAGATGCCAACGCCAGACCTGACCGAAAAACGTAGTGCCCAGCACCGCGCCAATCGTGCCCGGGTCGAACGCGGCCGCCGCCGAACTGGCCATGCTCGCGGTGATCAGCAGCGCCCAGGTGACACCGCTGACCAGCGCAATTGCCGTCAGCCAGCGCGCCAGTCGCGCCAGATGCCGATCCAGTGTCGGCACCGGCGCCTTGAGCAGCAGTGGCTGAAACAGCCAGGTACCGAACAGCATCAACACCGCGCTGAAATGCACGAAGCGGCACAGCACCAGCGCTTCACTCATGAATTACTGGCCGACCTTGAACTGATAAGCGCCTTCGCTCTTGTGCGTGTCGACCGATACCGCGTGCCATTCGACTTTGTATTCACCGGCGCTGAGTGGTGCGGCGGGGGTGACGATCAGGGTTTTCTTGTCGCCTTCGGTGCTCAAAGGTTTGAGCTCGACAGGGGCGCCGTCGTGGGTCAGGCTGACTTTGGTGAAGCTGGCCTCGACGCCTTCGGAAAAGGTCAGGCGCAGATCGGCCGGAGCGGCGACGGTGCTGTCGGCAGCCGGGGTCTGGCTTTTCAAGTGGGCGTGGGCAAAAACCGAAGATGCGGCGAGCAGCGAAGCAAGCAGGGCAGTGGTGGTCAGGACCTTCTTGAACAGCATCGCGGGTACCTCTGAGGCAGGACAAAGAAACGCCAGTTTAGCCATGCGCCGACCGTCGTACGAAGTTTTGTTTGCAGCGGTCGCCCCGAGGCCAGAGCGGATGCTAGTCTTCAACAACGTCGTTGTCAGGGAGCCCTCATGGGCAATCACAAGATCGAGATTCGTCGCAGTAACGTCGAGAAAATCCTGCTGGCGGCGGAAAAGGTGTTCGCCGAAAAAGGCTTCGGCGGCACCGCCATGGCCGATATCGCCGCCGAAGTGCAACTGCCGCGCTCCAACCTGCATTACTACTTTTCCACCAAGAGCGAACTGTACAGCGCGGTGCTGTTCGACCTGCTGGAGGTGTGGAAACAGGACGCGCTGTGCTTCGAGATGTTCGACGATCCACGGGTGGTGCTCAGCAGCTACATCCGCGCCAAGATGAACCACTCGCGCAGTCGGCCTTATGGTTCGAAAGTCTGGGCCAACGAGATCATCCACGGTGCGCCGACCCTGGGTGAGGCGCTGGACGCCAGCCTGTACGACTGGGCAAAGATGAAGGAAGCGAAGATCCGCCAGTGGGTGGAGGACCAGCGGATTCTGCCGGTGGAGCCGTCGAGCCTGCTGTACATGATCTGGGCCTCGACCCAGCACTACGCCGACTTCGATCATCAGGTGAATATTCTGAACGAGCACCAGCCGCTGTCGGACATGCAGTTCGAGCGGGCGGTGCAGACGGTGACCAGTGTGATTTTGCGGGGGATCGGGTTGGAGCCATAAATCAAAAGATCGCAGCCTGCGGCAGCTCCTACAGAGATCGGTGTAGGAGCTGCCGCAGGCTGCGATCTTTTGATCTTAAGAATCAGACCGCGACATGATAGGGATTGCGCGGATCATGATTCCAGTCCAGAAACGGCTTGCCGGTCTCCATCGGCACCATCTCGATGCAGTCCGCCACCGGGCAGGTGATCTGGCACAGGTTGCAGCCGACACACTCCTCATCGATCACTTCATATTTATGCGTGCCGTCGGCCTGCTTCAGGCTGCTGATCGCCTGGTGTGACGTGTCCTCGCAAGCAATGTGGCAACGCCCGCAACCGATGCACGCGTCCTGGTCGATCTTCGCGATCACCTGATAGTTGATATCGAGGTACTTCCAGTCCGTGGTGTTGCCCACCGCACGCCCGGAAAACTCGGCGATGTTGGCGTAGCCTTGGCTGTCCATCCAGCGCGACAGCCCGTCCTTCATCTCCTCGACAATCCGGAAGCCATGCAGCATCGCCGCCGTGCACACCTGCACCGCGCCGCTGCCCAGCGCCATGAACTCCGCCGCGTCACGCCAGCTGCCGATGCCGCCAATGCCGCAGATCGGCAGGCCTTGGGTCTGCGGATCACGGGCGATATCGGCGACCATGTTCAGCGCAATCGGTTTGACCGCCGAGCCGCAATAACCGCCGTGGGTGCTTTTGCTGCCGACGGTGGGCAGGGCGACCATGTGTTCCAGGTCGACGCTGGTGATCGAGTTGATGGTGTTGATCAGCGACACCGCATCGGCGCCACCGCGATGGGCCGCGCGGGCGGCGACGCGGATGTCGGTGATGTTCGGCGTCAGCTTGACGATCACCGGCAACGAGCAATAGGTCTTGCACCAGCGAGTGACCTGCTCGACGTATTCCGGCACCTGACCCACCGCCGCGCCCATGCCGCGTTCGGGCATGCCGTGCGGGCAACCGAAATTCAGCTCGATGCCGTCAGCGCCGGTGGCCTCCACCAGTGGCAGGATGTGTTTCCACGACTCCTCCACGCACGGCACCATCAGCGAGACGATCAGCGCACGATCCGGCCAGTCCTTCTTCACCTGGGTGATTTCACGCAGGTTGATTTCCAGCGAGCGGTCGGTGATCAGTTCGATGTTGTTGATCCCCAGCACCTCGCGGTTGTTGCCGTAGTGCGCCGAGTAGCGCGACGAGACGTTGACCGCTGCCGGGTCCTCGCCGAGGGTTTTCCAGACCACACCGCCCCAGCCGGCCTCGAAGGCGCGGACCACGTTGTAGGCCTTGTCGGTCGGTGGCGCGGAGGCCAGCCAGAACGGATTGGGCGCTTTGATGCCGGCGAAGACTATCGAGAGATCGGCCATTTACGCAGCCTCCACGTTGAGCATCAGTTGTGCGTTGATCGCCTCGGCGGCGCGTTTGCCGTGCTGTACGGCTTGCACGGTGAGGTCTTGATCGAGACTGGTGCAGTCGCCGCCGGCATACACGCCGGGAATGCTGGTGCGCAGGTTGTCGTCGACCTGAATCCGTTCGCCCTGACGCTTGAGCTCACGGGCCAGCGGGTCGGTGAGGGCGCTGCTGTCGAAGGCCTGGCCGATGGCTTTGAAGATCGCGTCGGCGGCCAGTTCGAAAGTTTCGCCCGTGGTTTGCAGGCGACCGTCGACCAGATCGGTTCGGGCAAAACGCATGCCGCGCACCTTGCCTCGCGCATCGAGCAGCACTTCTTCCGGTTGCGCCCAGGTCAGCAGGCGTACCTGGTTGGCCTTGGCAATGTCCTGTTCATGACCGGTCGCGCCCATGTCCGCCGCACCCCGGCGATACACCAGATTCACGTCACGCGCTCCGAGGCGGGCCATTTGCACGGCCATGTCGATGGCGGTGTTGCCGGCGCCGAGGACGATGCAGCGTTCGGCCAGTGGCAGTTGCGTCAGGTCATCGGCCTGGCGCAGTTCGCGGATGTAGTCAGTGGCGGCGAGCAGGCCAGGGGCGTCTTCGTGGGCCAGGCCGAGCTGTTTGCTGGCATTCAGGCCGAGGCCGAGGAACACCGCGTCGAACTGCTGATGCAGCTCGCTGAGGGTCAGGTTCTCGCCGAGTTTCTGCCCGTGACGGATTTCGATACCGCCGATCTGCAGGAGGAAATCCAGCTCCTTCTGCGCGTAGTCGTCGACCAGTTTGTACTTGGCGATCCCGTATTCATTGAGGCCGCCTGCCTTTTCCCGTGCTTCGAAAATCACCACGTCGTGGCCGTGCATGGCACTGCGGTGGGCACAGGACAAACCCGCTGGCCCGGCGCCGACCACGGCGATGCGCTTGCCGGTGCTCGCCGCACGCTGGAACGGGTGCTCGGTGAAATTCGCGTTGTCCACGGCATAGCGCTGCAGCAGGCCGATCAGCACCGGCGCACATTCCTGAGCGTTGTTGCGCACGCAGGCTTGCTGACAGAGGATTTCCGTCGGGCAGACCCGGGCGCAACTGCCGCCGAGGATGTTCGCCGAAAGGATTTTCTGCGCCGCACCGGGCACGTTGTCCTGATGGATGTTGCGGATGAACGACGGAATATCGATCTCGCTCGGGCACGCATTGACGCAAGGCGCGTCATAGCAATACAGGCAGCGCGAGGCTTCAAGATGTGCCTGCCGGGCATTGAGCGGTGGTGCCAGATCAGTGAAATGGCCGGCGAGGGCGGCCGCACTTTCGTGCGGGTGCGGGAGGTGGTTCAGGGTCTCGATCACGGTTTTTTGCCTCACGGTTATTGAGGTTCTCTGCCTCTGTCGGGCAGTGGTTTTTGTGTTGTCTGGACGGGCCTCTTCGCGAGCAAGCTCGCTCCCACATTTGGAATGTGTACACCCTGTGGGAGCGAGCTTGCTCGCGAAGGCCGAAGGCCTGGATTTCAGCGTTTCACAGCCGTCGGCTTATGCATCTCAGCCCGCTTGCTCAGCAAATCAAACACCGCCGGATACGCCGGCCGTTCGATGTACCGCCCGGCGCCGCGCTCGGCGCGCAGGTCGCCGTCGGCCCAGACCACTTTGCCCTGGCTGACGGTATGGCTCGGCACGCCGCGCACGGTCTTGCCTTCGAAAATGTTGAAGTCCACCTGCTGATGGTGGGTCTTGGCGGAAATGGTGCGGGTGCCTTGCGGGTCCCACAGCACCAGGTCGGCGTCGGCGCCGACGCGAATCGAGCCTTTGCGCGGGTAGAGGTTGAAGATTTTTGCGGTATTGGTGGAGGTGAGGGCGACGAAATCCTGCATCGACAAACGGCCGCTGTTGACCCCTTCATCCCACAACACCGCCATGCGGTCTTCGATGCCGGCGGTGCCGTTGGGGATCTTGCTGAAGTCGTCGCGCCCGGCGGCTTTTTGCTCGGCGCAGAAGCAGCAGTGGTCGGTGGCGGTGGTGTGCAGATTACCGCTCTGCAGGCCATGCCAAAGAGCTTCCTGATGCCCGCGCGGGCGGAACGGCGGGCTCATCACATAACCGGCGGCGGTCTGCCAGTCCGGGTGCTGGTAGACGCTGTCGTCGAGCAGCAGATGCCCGGCCAGCACTTCGCCGTACACCGGTTGGCCCTTGCTGCGGGCGTAAGTGATTTCGTCCAGCGCTTCCTTGGTCGACACGTGCACCAGGTACAACGGCGTGCCGATGGTCTCGGCAATGCGAATCGCCCGGCTCGCCGCTTCGCCTTCCACCTGCGAGGGCCGCGACAGTGGATGCGCTTCCGGCCCGGTGATGCCCTGGGCCATCAACTTGCGTTGCAGGTGATAAACCAGTTCACCGTTTTCCGCATGCACGGTCGGCACGGCGCCGAGTTCCAGGCAGCGCTCGAAACTCGCCACCAGCGTGTCGTCGGCGGCCATGATCGCGTTCTTGTAGGCCATGAAATGCTTGAAGCTGTTGATCCCGTGGTGGCTGACCAGCTCGGCCATTTCCTCGCGCACCTGCTCGCTCCACCAAGTGATCGCGACGTGAAAGCCGTAGTCCGAGGCGGACTTTTCGGCCCAGCCACGCCACTGATGAAACGCTTCCATCAATGACTGCTGCGGATTGGGAATCACGAAGTCGATGATCGACGTGGTACCGCCAGCCAGACCTGCGGCAGTGCCGCTGTAAAAGTCTTCACTGGCCACGGTGCCCATGAAGGGCAATTGCATGTGGGTGTGTGGATCGATGCCGCCGGGCATCAGGTATTGGCCGCTGCCGTCGAGCACTTCGGCACCGGCGGGAATATCCAGGTTTTGACCAATGGCGTTGATCACGCCGTCGGCGCAATAGACGTCGGCGCGATAACTTTCATCATGGGTAACAACGGTGGCGCCACGGATCAACAGAGACATTCCGAGTTCCTCGCAGGCATGACCGACTTGTGCCGGTTCTCAATGTTTTATTGATGTACAGCGCTGATCGGCGTATTCCTGTCAGCGCTGTCAGGAATAGAAGCTAGCCGCAGTTCTGCAATTGATCAAGATTATTTTTTATAAGCTTATTGCTGTTTCAAATCATTGAAAAATAACGATAAAAAACATAAATCACCAAAATGGTGAGGCTGTTCACCATTTTGACGCACTTGACAGGATGGAAATATGAGCAAGATTTCCTATGTGAAATCAGCTGCTTGAAGTTGAGCTGCGGTTAATCGCCTGTAATGAAAAAAAGTGCAGTGCACCAGATTGAGTCCTGACAGTTCGGACAACTTGGCAAACGTTTAGCCTGAGCGTGCAGACAGGTTTTCGCGGACTCCTCCGGTGAATAATTAAAAGCGTGAATTATCAGAAAGTTGCAATGCGTTTGTAGTACCGCCTGAGCGTCGGACGGAGTACCCGGCACGTTTATTGATGCCGCCGCTGACACCATGGCCGGTGCAAGAAAGTTGTCAGTTCCTCCGGCCATCGTCCGGCTCGCACCCTGGTGTGCAGCCGCCTGATGAGCAAAAAAATAATCAGAAGAACAGTGGAGCGGCCATGCAACAGAACAGATCGCAAGTGACCGAGCGCGACGGCTTGTTCGAACTCGAAGCCGGCAGCGACGTCCTCGACAGTCCCCGTTACAACCACGATATGGCACCGACCAAGGTGCGCGAGCGGACCTGGAACAAATGGCACATCACCGCGCTGTGGGTCGGCATGTCGATCTGCGTGCCGACCTACACCCTCGGCGGGGTGCTCACCGCTTACTTTGGCCTGACCGTTGGTGAAGCGCTGCTGGCGATTCTGTTCGCCAACGTGATCGTCCTGATTCCACTCACGCTCAACGCCTTTCCCGGCACCAAATACGGCATTCCCTTTCCGGTGTTGCTGCGTTCGTCGTTCGGCATTCTCGGCTCCAACGTGCCGTGCCTGATTCGTGCGCTGGTGGCGTGCGGCTGGTTCGGGATCCAAACGATGTTTGGCGGGCTGGCGATTCACTTGTTTCTCGGCTCGGTATTCGAGGGCTGGAAATCCCTCGGCGGCACGGGGGAGGTGATCGGCTTCATGATTTTCTGGTCGCTGAACCTGTGGGTGGTGATCCGTGGCGCCGAGTCGATCAAGTGGCTGGAAACCCTGTCCGCGCCGTTGCTGGTGGCGGTTGGCATCGGCCTGCTGGTGTGGGCCATGCCCAATGTGTCGATGACCGAGCTGCTGGCGATTCCACCGAAACGCCCGGAAGGCGCGAGCGTGGTCAGTTACTTCGCCGCGGGGCTGACGGCGATGGTCGGCTTCTGGGCCACGTTGTCGCTGAACATTCCCGACTTCAGCCGTTACGCCAAAAGCCAGAAAGACCAGATCCTCGGGCAGATTTTCGGCCTGCCGCTGACCATGTTCCTGTTCGCTTCGCTGGGGGTGGTGATGACCGCCGCGTCGGTGAAGCTGGTCGGTGTCACGGTATCGGATCCGGTCAGCCTGATCGGCCATATCCAGAGCCCGCTGTGGGTGGCGGTGGCCATGGCGCTGATCATCATCGCCACGCTGTCGACCAATACGGCGGCGAACATTGTTTCGCCAACCAACGACTTCCAGAACATCGCGCCCAAGGTGATCAACCGTACCAAAGCGGTGTTGCTCACCGGCTTCGTCGGGCTGGCGTTGATGGCCCACGAGCTGCTGAAAAAGCTCGGTCTGATCGTTTCCGATGTCAGCCTGGAAACCGTGTATTCCAACTGGCTGCTCGGCTATTCGAGCCTGCTCGGACCAATCGCCGGGATCATGGTGGTGGACTATTTCCTGATCAAGAAGCAGCAACTGGACTTGGCCGGGCTATACCGCGACGACGTGTATCCGGCGTGGAACTGGGCCGGGTTTGCCGCGTTTGGCGTGCCGGTGGTGCTGACCCTGCTATCGCTGGGTAGCGATGCGTTCAGCTGGTTTTACAGTTACGGCTGGTTTACCGGTTCGGCGCTGGGCGGGGTGATTTATTACGGGTTGTGCGTGATGCGGGCGCAGCCTTCGGTCGTGAAATCACCGGTGTGAGGGAGGGCCTCATCGCTGGCAAGCCAGCTCCCACAAGGATCAAGTCGTACACAAACCATGAGTTCACTCAAAACCTGTGGGAGCTGGCCTGCCAGCGATGGCGGCCTGGAAAACACCAAAGAAATACCCTAAGAAACTGCCTGAGGAGATCAACATGAACGCAGCCGTAGACGTTCTGCAATCCACCCATCAGCACATCAACCGCGACCGCCTCTGGGCCTCGCTCATGGAACTGGCCAAGCTCGGCGCCACAGTCAAGGGCGGGGTCTGTCGCCTGGCCTTGACCGACCTCGATCGCCAGGCCCGTGACCTGTTCGTGCAGTGGTGCAAGGACGCCGGATGCAGCGTCACGGTGGATGAAGTCGGCAACATCTTCGCCCGTCGTCCGGGGCGTAACCCGAACCTGCCGCCGGTGATGACCGGCAGCCACATCGACACCCAGCCCACCGGCGGCAAGTTCGACGGCTGCTTCGGCGTGCTCGCCGGGGTCGAAGTGCTGCGCACCCTCAATGACCTCGGCGTGGAAACCGAAGCACCGCTGGAAGTGGTGGTCTGGACCAACGAAGAAGGCTCGCGCTTTGCTCCGTGCATGATGGGTTCCGGCGTGTTCGCCGAAAAATTCACCCTCGAAGAAACCCTGGCCAAGGTCGATGCCGACGGCGTCACGGTTGGCGAAGCGCTCAACGCCATTGGTTACGCGGGGTCACGCAAAGTCAGCGGGCACAAGGTTGGCGCCTATTTTGAAGCACACATCGAGCAAGGCCCGATCCTCGAAGATGAGCAGAAAACCATCGGCGTGGTGCTCGGCGCGCTCGGGCAGAAGTGGTTTGATCTGAAACTGCGCGGCGTCGAAGCGCACGCCGGGCCAACGCCGATGCACCTGCGCAAGGACGCCCTGGTCGGCGCCTCGGTGATTGTCGGTGCAGTCAACCGCGCCGCCCTCGGCCACCAACCCCACGCCTGCGGCACCGTCGGTTGCCTGCAAGCCTACCCCGGTTCGCGCAACGTCATCCCCGGCGAAGTGCGCATGACCCTCGACTTCCGCCATCTGCAGCCAGAGCGCCTCGATTCGATGATTGCCGAAGTGAAGCAGGTCATCGACGCGACCTGCGAAGAACACGGCCTGACCTATGAACTGACCCCGACCGCCGACTTCCCGCCACTGTACTTCGAAAAGGGCTGCGTCGAAGCCGTGCGCAGCGCGGCGAAAGGCCTGGGCTTGTCACACATGGACATCGTCAGCGGCGCCGGCCACGACGCGATTTTCCTCGCCGAACTCGGCCCGGCCGGGATGATCTTCGTGCCTTGCGAAGGCGGCATCAGCCACAACGAAATCGAGAATGCCGCGCCGGATGATCTGGCGGCCGGGTGCGCGGTGTTGTTGCGGGCGATGCTGGCGGCATCGGCGATGGTAGCGGCGGGGCAGCGCGCCGCCTGAAGATCAAAAGATCGTCCGATCGCGGCCCGAGCCTGCGGCAGCTCCTACAGTTGGATTGCATTCAAACTGTAGGAGCTGCCGAAGGCTGCGATCTTTTAGTGGCCACCTGTAGGAACGAATTGGTTTGATCAACCGGGCCGGTCATTTTTACTTGCAGTGCCCTGACGTCGGTCGGGGCCGTCAGGGTTGCCCACATCCAGCAACCGTCGTTCGACCAACACATTCTCCAGTGCCTGACGCTCGACCGGCGCCATCTGGTGTTCGCGCTTTTTCAGCTCCAGCAGAATCGGGCTGGACCAGGTGCGATAAGTCTGTTCGATGTTGCGACGCGACGTCATCAGTCTCTCCTTGATCAAGAGCCCGGTGTAGCTGGCAGGGGCTCAATCCGATGAGGGAATAACGTTAGTCGACAAACCCCGAATCCGCGAATGACTCAATGTTTTGTGGGAGCTGGCTTGCCAGCGATAGCAGTGGGTCAGTCTCTGCTGCATTGACTGAACGCCCGCCATCGCTGGCAAGCCAGCTCCCACAGGGTTTTGCATTGAATGTGAGATCGGATCAATCGTCGACGTTCATCATCGCCTGCACACCTTCCCACGCCTCGGTGCGCATCCGCTCAATATCCAGCCCCGGAATCACGCCGTTATCGACCACGATCCGGCCGCCCACCACACTGTATTTCACCGTGATCGGTTCCCCTGCGACGACGGGTGCAACCGCGCAATCGTGGAAGCCGAAGAAGCGTGGATGGTCGAGGCTGTAGATCACCAGATCCGCCGCTTGCCCGACTTGCAGTGTACCGACCGCGCCCAGTCCCAATACCTGTGCACCGCCCGCCGTGCCCCAGTGGATCACGTCTTCGGCGGTGGTCGCCGAGGCGCCTTGTTCGGCGCGGTGGATCAGCCACGCGGTGTTGGCTTCGCCGACCATGCTCCCGGATTCGTTGGACGCCACGCCGTCGACGCCGAGGGAGATCGGCACGCCAGCCTCAAACATTTGCGGCACCGGCGCGACGCCGCTGCCCAGGCGTGCATTGCTTACCGGGCAGTGCGAGACGCCGCTACCGGTCTGGGCGAGCATGCGGATTTCCCCCGGTTGCAGGTGCACGGCGTGGGCGAACCAGACGTCGGGGCCGAGCCATTCGTGTTCGGCGACGAATTCCACCGGCAGGCAGTTGTACTTGTCGCGGCAGAAATTCACATAGTTCTGGGTTTCCGACAGGTGTGTGTGCAGGCGCAAACCGAGGCCGCGCGCGGTGTGCGCCAGTTCGCGCAGCAGGGTCGGCGGCAGCGAGAAGGTCGGCGTGGTGGGCGCGACGACCACTCGGCGCAGGGCGTCCGGGGTGTCCTGGTGATACCGCGATTTCAGCCGCTCGATATCGCCGACCATTTGCTCGAGGCTTTCCGGTTGCAACGCCGTTTTCGAGAAGCCCGGGTGCGCGCTGGCGGATTCCAGCGCACCACCGCGACACAACACAAAGCGCAGCCCGAACTCATCGGCCAGATCAAACAACAGATCCCCGGTTTCGGTCGTGCCGTGAGCATGGTAGAGATAGTGGTGATCGGCGCACGTCGTCACACCCGACAGCAGCAACTCGACCATGCCCAGACGGGCGGCGATCCTTGCCAGTTGCGGGGTAAAGCGGTTCAAACGCGGGTAGGGCACACTCGCCAGCCAGCCTTGCAGATCCTGATTCAAACCTTCGGGCACGGCTTTGAGCAGGTTCTGGAACAGGTGATGGTGGGTGTTGATCCAGCCCGGATAGACCACGCTGTTGCGCGCATCGATCACCCGTTCGCCGGGGTGTGGCTCAAGGTCGGCGGCCATTTCGGCGATGCGTCCGTTGATCACGCGAATGTCCACCGCGCCGGCCCGGGCACGCGGACCGCGCAGGCCGGTCATCACCGCGAGCGGGTTTTTGATCAGGATGTTTTGAAGTTGAGTCATGTCAGGCTCCAGTCAGAGAATGTGCGAGGCGGATTTGCCGGCTGTGGTGTCTGGCACGCTGACGCCGTTGAGCGCCGCGTTGAGCAGCACCGACACCAGGCAGGCGATGACCACGCTGCTGTGCAGGAACGGCTGTGACCACTCGGGCAGTTGTTTGAACAGCGTCGGCGCGAGCACCGGTACCAGCGCGGCAGCGATGGTGAAACCGACGATCAACACGTTGTAGCGATTGCGTTCGTAGTCGACCTTGGCCAGGGTCTGGATGCCCGCCGCCGCGACCACGCCGAACATGGCAATGCCGGCACCGCCCAGCGCCGCCGTCGGCATCGAGGCGATGATCGCCCCGGCCTTGGGCACCAGTGCAATCGAACACATCAGCAGGCCACTGACGGCGACCACCCAACGGCTGCGCACGCCGGTCAGGATCACCAGACCGACGTTCTCCATGAAGGCGATAAACGGGAATGCGGCGAACATTCCGGCGATGGTGCTGGCCAGGCCATTGGCGCGCAGGCCGTTGACCACTTGCTGGTCTTCCACCGGTTTGTCGACGATGTCGCCGATGGCCACGAACAGCCCCATCGACTCGACCATCTGCACGATCATCACCACCACCATGGTCGCGATAGGGATCAGGCTGAACGTCGGCAGGCCGAAGTAGAACGGGTAGGGCACGGTCAGCCACGGCGCCTCTTCAACACTGTGGAAATTGCCCATGCCCAGACCGTAGGCCAGACCGGCGCCGACCAGCATGCCCACCAGCACCGCCATGTTGCGCAGCAGCGGACTGCCATAGCGATTGACCAGCAGAATGGTCAGCAGCACCACCACCGCCACCGCGAGAAAGGCTGGTGCGCCGAAGTTGCTCGCGTTGCGTCCACCACCGACCCATTCATAGGCAATCGGGAACAACTGCAGACCGATCACGGTGACGATGCAACCGGTCACCACCGGCGGGAAAAACCGCCGTAACCGGCCCACGAACGGGGCCATCAACAGGGTGAAAATTCCTGCACCGATCACTGCGCCGCAGACCCCGGGGAAGCCCACCTCGGGGTTGCTGCCGATGGCGATCACCGGGCCGACGCTGCTGAACGCCACGCCTTGCAGGATCGGCAGGCGCACACCGAATTTCCAGAAACCGACGGTCTGCAACAGGGTGGCAATGCCCGAGCAGAACAGCGTGGTGCTGATCAGCACCACGGTATCGGCGTGGGACATTTTCAGGGCGCTGGCAACGATCAACGGCACGGCGATGGCGCCGATGTACGAGACGGCCATGTGTTGCAGGCCGAGGGTGAGCATCTGTCGCACCGGCAAAACGCGGTCGACGGGGTGCACGGTGGAGGAAGGAGTGGCTGACGACATGGGGAATCACCTCTGGCTGTTTTTATGCGGTAGAGAGGGGTATTCGTCTGATGCCGCGCAGCTCAGGAACACAGTGCAACCCTGTGGGAGCTGGCTTGCCAGCGATGGCGATTTAGCAGTCACCATCTTTATCAACCGACAGTCTGCTATCGCTGGCAAGCCAGCTCCCACAGATTTTGTGTTGTGCAAAAATCTGGCATCAGTCATTCGTGCCCGAAGCCGCCATCCACCGGCTCCGATGCCTTGTTCAGCCTGCCAGGCAGGCGGCAAAGCCCTGGTTCAGCGCCGCGCGATCCAGGTCGCGGCCGATGAACACGATCTTGCTCGAGCGGGGCTCCGTGCCCCAGGCGGTCGAGGCGCGGAACTCCACCAGGCTGTGCACGCCTTGCAGCACGTAGCGCTGGTCTTCGTTGGCCACGGCGAGCACGCCTTTCATGCGGTAGAGGTTATCGGCCTGGGACGAGCGCAGTTCGCTGATCCAGCGGTGGAACGCCATCAGGTTGACCGCACCGTCCACGGCGATGCCCACCGATGACACGCTCGGGTCGTGTTCGTGGTCGGGCTCATCATGGTCGTGGTGGTCATGGTGGGCGTGCTGTTCAGCGCCGATTTCCATGAGCTTCTGCGTGCATTCGAAGGCGCCGATGCCGAGGATTTTCGTCAGATCGATCTGCGCATGAGTGGAGGTCACCAGATCCGCCGTGGCGTTCAAACCACGGATCTTGTCGCGCAGGGTTTCCACTTCACCGCTGCTGACCAGATCGACCTTGTTGATGACGATGCGGTCGGCGCAGACGATCTGATCCACGGCCTGATTGTCGACGCCATCCAGTTGCAGATCCTCCAGGTGCTGGGCAATGTGCTTGGCATCGACCATGGTCACGATTGCATCGAGTTCGACGTCTTCGGCAATCGGGTCATTGATGAAAAAGCTTTGCGCCACCGGGTACGGATCGGCGAGGCCGCTGGTCTCGATCAGGATGTGATCGAGGCGCACCGGGCGCGCCACCAGTTCGCGGACGATGCGCACCAGATCCTCACGAACCTCGGCGGTGCAGCACACGCAGCCATTGACCATTTCGTAGATTTCTTCGGTCTCGGAGCTGAGCACCAGATCGCCGTCGATGCCGACCTCGCCGAACTCGTTTTCGATCACGGCGATCTTGCGTCCGTGGTTTTCCTTGAGGATGTAGTTGAGCAGGGTGGTTTTGCCGGCACCGAGGAAGCCGGTGAGGATGGTCACGGGGATTTTGGTGTTGCGGGTTGGGGCGTTGAAGGGGGTGTTCATCTGGAGCTCCTTTGATTGGCGTTTGTGGCGAGGGGATTTATCCCCGATGGGTCGCGAAGCGGCCCCAAAATCTGCAATTGCGCTGTGTCAGGAAAATCTCATTCACAGGTTTTGCGACTGCTGAGCAGTCGGTCGGGGATAAATCCCCTCACCACAGGTATTCATATCCACATTGGGATTTGGGTGTTCTTTCCAGCGGGTGGCAACGCCGGCATCGAGGCCGAACAGGTCGAGCACTCTGCCCAGGCTGTGATCGACCATCTGCGCCAGGCTTTCGGGCCGGGCATAGAACGCCGGCACCGGCGGGGCGATGATCCCGCCCATCTCGGTCACGGCCGTCATGTTGCGCAGGTGGGCGAGGGTCAGCGGGGTTTCGCGGGCCATCAGCACCAAGGTGCGGCGTTCCTTGAGGGTGACGTCGGCAGCGCGGCCGATCAGCCCGGACGACGTGCCGGTGGCAATCTCCGCCAGGGAGCGCATCGAACACGGCGCGACCACCATGCCCAGGCAGCGAAACGAACCGCTGGCGATCCCGGCGGCGACGTCATCGGCGCGGTGGTAGTGGCTGGCGAGCGCAGTGACCTCGGCCAGTTTGTAGTCGGTCTCGTGGGCCATGGTCAGCAGCGCGGCGCGGCTGATGATCAGGTGGCGCTCAATGTCCAGTTCGGCGAGCAATTGCAGCAGACGCACGCCATAGATGAAGCCGGACGCACCGCTGATGCCCACAACCATCCGCTGGCGGCTCACGATGCAAGGCCTTTGAGCAACACCCGCGCACGTTCAAGCACATCCTGATCCAGCTGCGCCTTTATCCCGTCGAAGCCTGAACCGCGTGTGGCATCAAGCCCCATGCGCGAAGTGGTGCCGTTGACCGATGACGACGGATCCAGCGGGCTGCCGGGCAAGCCATCGATCACGAAAATATCCAGATGCGGCTGGAAGTGCGTGGCCAGTGCCCACAACACCTGACTGTCGTCGGTGATGTCGATATCGCTGTCCACCGCGATCACGTTTTTCAGGTACGGATCCCAGCCGAGCAGGGCTAGCATGATCTGCCGCGCCTCGCCGTCACGGCTCTGATCCAGCGCCACGTAGCAATGAAAGTGGGTGCCGGAATTCGGGTAGTGCACGGCGGTGACAGCGGGGAAACGCGCCTTGAGCTTCTCGCTCATTTCCGCTTCGCGGGGCAGTCGGGCGAGGGTCAGGTGTTCGGCGTAGCGGCCGCCCATCACGTCCACCAGCCAGGCATCCTTGCGCCGCAACAGGGTGTCGACGCGCAGCACGTTGTTGGTCGAGCGATCCGAGGAATAACCGCTGAACTCACCGAACGGGCCTTCCTCGGCGTAGGCCGTCGGGTCGATGGCGCCTTCGAGGACGAACTCGGCGTATGCCGGGACGCCGATGCCGTAACGCGGGGTCTTGACCAGTTCCAGCGGCGCGCCGAACAAGCCACCGGCGACGGCGCGTTCATCGCTGCCGTAGGGCAAGCGCGCTGCCGCCGCGAGCATGAACAGCGGATGTGCGCCGACCACCATCGCCACGCGCAATTCTTCACCGCGTTCACGGGCGGTCTGCAGCATTCGCCACAAATGTCCGCGCGAGTGCAGGCTGGTCGCCAGGGAATGGCGGGCGTGGCGCATCGAGCGGTGGTAGCTCATGTTGGCGATGCCGGTCAGCGGGTCCTCGGCAATGATGATCGCGTTGGTGATGTACGGCCCGCAATCACTGTCGAAGTGCTTGAGCATCGGCAGCAGCGCCAGATCCACGGCTTCGCCTTCGAACACTTCATCAAGCACCGGGCCGCTTTCTACGTAACGCGGGGCAATGGGCTGGTTGGCGCGCTGCTGGAAGGTTTCGTGCAGTTGCGCAGGCGTGACACCGAACAACCGCGCGATGCGGGTGCGGGAGGCGAACAGGTTGGTCGCCACCGGCACCTTGAGGCCGCCGACGTTTTCGCAGATCAGCAACGGATCGCGGCCCTGTGCGGCGAGGGCATCGACCAGGGCGGTGACGTCCTGATCGGCAGAAACGGGTTGGGTGATGGTGAGCACATCGTCCGGGTACTCACGGCGATAGGCATCGATGAACACGTGAAAGTCCTGAGAATCGCCGAGCGTCGAACGGGTCATGGTTTCACCTCGTAAAAAGCAGGCACGCAGGGGTGAGAAGGCGTTCGATCGAGCAGCCGTTGGCCTGCCGGTCGAGGGAGCGCCGGGTCATCTTCGTGCCTGTAAAGTCGCTGTGTTGTTGCAGTGTTGCCTTGTGGGTGACATTTGTGGCGAGGGGATTCATCCCCGATCGGCTGCGAAGCAGTCGTAAACCAGTCAGCGCGGTCTGCCTGATACAACGCGGTTGCAGGTTTTGGGGCCGCTGCGCAGCCCATCGGGGATAAATCCCCTCACCACAGGGTTCCCTTGTGCCCCAGGAATCAGCGTTACCCAGGAATCAGCGTTGCCTAGAGATACGTGGTCGTCAGGCGAATATCCGCCTCAACCAGATCCTTCGGCGGTGGCGTCGGTTCGATTCCGCACAACCGCGCGATGTTGTTGCCCAGGTAATCCTCCAGATGATCCTCATCGATGCCCAGACCTTGCGGCGCCGGTGAGCACAACACCTCCAGCTCGCGCAGCCACATGCCCGGTTCGTTCGGCGGCGAGTCGGTGCCGAACACGATCTTGTTGCGCGGCAATTCCTTGGCGAATTCGACGATCCGCGACTGGAAGCACCAGCCGGATTCGCAGTACACGTTCGGCGTGTCCATCGCCATCCAGAACGCCTCGAACGAGTAGTTGCCACCGGTCTGGATGCCGAAGTGGCCGATGATGAAATTGACCATCGGGAACTCGCGGATGATCGGGTAGAACATCGTCGGAATGGTGTACGGTCCGTCGCCGGTATGGATCAGCACCACGATGTTGTACTTGGCGCAGACTTTCATTGCCGGACGCAGCCAGTCCAGTGCCCGATCCGGGCGATAGCCGTGCATGTTGGCGTGCAGCTTGAGCATCTTGAAACCGTATTCCTTGATGTGGAATTCCAGCTCCGCCGCACCGTTTTCCGGTCCCCAGCGCGGGTTGAAGTTGAAATTGCCGATGAAGCGGTCCGGATACTTCACACAGAGTTCGGCGACGTACGACATGTAGTCACGCACGCCTTCGCGGCCCCGACGGTTGCCGTCGCGATAACCGGTGTTGCCCGGTGGCGGCTGGATGAAACCCATGTCGATGCGGCGTGGCTTGCCGTTGATCATGTACGGGCCGTCCATCAGCTTGAGCATGCGCTCGCCAGTGAACGGTTCGCCGGTGTGGCGCCAGGCCTCGTCGACCAGATTGGTGGGGTGCAGATGGGTGTCGATGATCATCGGTTCAGCTCCTGGCCAGTTGCGTGGTGACGGGGCGCTTGAGTTGCGCCTCTGCTTCGGAAACGGAACGCGGCGGCGGGGTGGGCTCGAGGCCGATCATCCGCGCGGTGTTGTTGCCCAGATACTCTTCGAGGGTGTCCTCGTCGAGGTTCAGGCCCTGCGGCGGTTCGTGGCACAGCACTTCGAGCAGGCGCAGCCACATGCCCGGTTCGTTCGGCGGGGTGTCGGTGCCGAACAGGATCTTGTGCGTTGGCAAGACCTTGGCGAACTCGACGATCCGCGATTGCAGACACCAGCCCGATTCGCAGTAGACGTTGGGCAGCTCCATCGCCCATTGCATCGGTTCGAACACGTAGACCCCGCCGGTCTGCACGCCGAAGTGGGCCATGATGAAATTCACGTTGGGGAATTCCTTGATCATCGGCACCCATTCCGACGGGATGCTGTACGGCCCGTCGCCGGTGTGCAGCTTGACCGGGATGCCCAGTTCGGCGCATTTCTCGAAGCACGGGCGCACCCAGTCCAGCGCCCGGTCAGGCCGGTAGGCGTGCATGTTGGCCTGCATCTGCACCATCTTGAAACCGTGTTGCTTGACGTAGCGCTCGATCGCCTCGACGCCGTTTTCCACGCCGCAGCGCGGGTTGTAGACGAAGCAGCCGATGAAACGATCCGGGTAGGTCTGGACCATTTTCAGGGTGTAGGCCATGTAGGCGTCGATGGATTCACGGCCCGAGAGTTCGCCGTCGGTCCAGGTGTAAATCGTGTTGCCCTGCGGCGGCTGGATGAAGGCTTTGTCGATCCGGCGAGGCTTGCCGTTGACCATGTACGGGCCATCCATCATCTCCAGCAGACGCTCGCCGGTGAACGGGTCACCGTCATGCCTCCAGGCGAGGTCCACGAGATCCGTGGGATAGCAGCTGATATCGATGATCATTGAAGTCGATCTCCTGATAGCGGGGAAGGGAGCCTTGCGGCTCTCGGCATCCACGCCCCGGGCAATCGGCCATTTCTATGCGCAGGTCTCGCGCATTCCCTCGCCTGTTCGCATCCGGCCCGGGTGGGTGGTTGCTGAGGGCGAGTATTGGAAAGGGGGGAGGGGTTCGTACAATATTAATTGGGCGCGCTGGTGATACTTGGGCGATATGGTTTGGGTTTCAGGGTGAATGTGCCGACGCCATCGCTGGCGAGCCAGCTCCCACAGGTTTTTGTGGTGTGACAAAGATCGGATCAACACTTCGATCACTGTGGGAGCTGGCTTGCCAGCGATGGCGTCAAGTTTGTGTACGCAGGGCCAACTGTTTGATGGCTTCAACCACCGGCGCCACCCGCTCAGCCTGCCCATGCGGCCACACCGCGTAGAGGTTGTAATGCGCAGCAATCTGCGCCTCGTTCAACGCCACCAGCTTCCCACTGCGCAACGCATCGGCGGCGAGCAAACCGCGCACCAGCCCGGCGCCAACCCCGGCTTCGGCAGCCGCAATCAGGTTGGCCGCATTATCGAAAATCACCCGCGCCGCTGGCTCCACCGGGGGCATTCCGGCCGCATCCAGCCACGGAATCCACGAGCGTCGCGTATAGCCCAATAGCGGCAATTCAAGGATCTGCGCCGGGCTCAACGGCAACTGCAAACCACAGCGCTCAAGCAACGCCGGCGAAGCCACCGCCAGCACCCGATCGCCGCAGATCTGCGTCATCTCGCAGTCATCCCAATCGCCATAGCCGTAACGCAACGCCAGATCCACCCGCTCGAAGCTGCTGCGATCACTGCGCGGCATCGATAACAGGGTCACCTCGTAATCCGGCAGTCCGTCGAGCAATTCCGGCAGGCGCGGATTGAGCCAGCTCTGCGCCAGTTCACTGTCCACATCCAGGGTCAGGCGCTGCGCCACGCTGCGGTTTTTCACCGAGGACAGGGCCCGGTCGATCTGCGCCAGCCCGTCCGCCAGTACGCTGGCAAACAACTGCCCGGCATCGGTGAGGTTGCTGCCGCCGCCTTCACGCACGAACAACGGCTGACCGATGAAATCTTCCAGTGCGCGAATCTGCTGGCTGATCGCACTGTGAGTCAGATCGAGCTTGCGCGCCGCGCTGGAAAAACTGCCGCTGCGCGCCGCGTGGATAAACGCACTCATGGACTGCACCGACGGGTATCGCTTGTACATGTTGTTAGTCCTGCTTACAGCGGTTGGCAGAAATCGTCGCTGGCTGCGGTTTGCCCGGGTTTCCAATAATCGGTCACCAGGCCCGCACAAAGACGGGCCGCTCTTTGGAGCCTGACAATGATCGCATTCACGGTAAACGGCGAACGACGCGAGCTGGATGAAGCGTCCCCCTCCATGCCCTTGTTATGGGTACTGCGTGATCAACTGAAACTTACCGGCACCAAATTCGGCTGCGGCATGGGCCTGTGCGGTGCCTGCACCGTGCATCTGGACGGCGTCGCGGTGCGTTCCTGCCAGTTGCCGCTGGCCGCCGTCGCGGGCCACAGCATCACCACCATCGAAGGCTTGTCGCCGAGCGAGAGTCATCCGCTGCAACTGGCCTGGGTCGCCGAAGATGTGCCGCAATGCGGCTACTGTCAATCCGGGCAGATCATGTCCGCCGCCGCGCTGCTCAATACTGGCGCGGCAGTGACCGACGATTCGATCCGCAATGCGATGAGCGGCAATATCTGCCGTTGCGGCACCTACGGGCGGATCAACAAAGCGATCAAACGTGCGGCGAACGCGCCGAAGGAGGCGTGATGAGGCTGCGCGACGACACCTTGCTCGAACCGTCCCGCCGGGTGTTTCTCAAGCAAGCGGCGACGGTCGCTTCGGGCCTGGCGATTGCCCTGTACCTGCCGTCCGGTAGCGCCGCCAGCGACTCGAAAATCCCGGCGGCGGCCACGGAATTCGAGCCCAACGCCTGGGTGCGGATCTTCCCCGACGGCACGGTAAAGCTGGTGGTGCACAAGCACGATTCCGGCACCGGCACGCAAACGGCACTGGCCGCATGCGTAGCCGAAGAACTGGATGTGAACCCGATGACCGTGCAGGTGATCACCCCGGAAGATCCGTTCTTCGAGACCTACATTCATCCGGTCTGGAAAGTCTTCTCCACCGGTGGCAGCACCAGTGTTTCTCTCGAATACGAGCGCTTGCGCATGGCCGGCGCCACGGCGCGGGCGTTGCTGATTGCGGCAGCAGCGAAGCAATGGAAAGTCAGCCCCGACAGCTGCAGTACCGAAGACGGCCGGGTCATTCACCCTGCCAGCAAACGCAGCCTCAACTACGGCGAACTGGTGGGCGTGGCGGCGCATTTGCCGGCACCGGCCAATGTCACGCTGAAAGATCCGGCGCAGTTCAAATACATCGGCAAACTGCGCCACAAGCGCGATGCCGCGGCCAAGGTCTGCGGGCGCTTCAAGTACAGCATCGACGTGCAACTGCCGGGGATGCTGGTGGCAGTGATTCAGCGCGCGCCGGTCGTCGGGGCGAAGGTCCTCAGCGTGGATTCGGCGGCGGCATTGCAGGTGCCGGGCGTGCGCCAGGTGATTGCAGTCCCCGGGCGCCCGGACGTGCTCGGTGGCAACCTGGAAGGCGTCGCGGTGCTGGCCGAGACGTTCTGGGCGGCGCAGCAGGGCCGCAAAGTGCTGGAGATCAAATGGAGCGACTCGCCACTGGCCGGGTTCGACAGCGCGGAACTGGCCGCGGCGCAAGCGGCCGCTATCTCCGACCCGAAAAGCCGGACCATCAAGGCCATGACGCAGGGTGATGTTGACGCGCAATGGCCGCAGGCGGCGCAGCTGATCGAAGCCGATTACCACATGCCGTACAAAGTACAGAACCCGCTGGAACCGATCTGTATCACCGCACAGGTCAAGGACAACGCGATCACCTATTGGGGCGGCGTGCAGGTGCCGTCGTCGGCGCTGGAAGCCGCGCAAACAGTCTGCGGCATCGCCAAGGACAAGGTCACCATCAACGAGCTTGTGTCCGGCGGCAGCTTCGGTGCGCGGGAGGCCAAATACTGGTTGTTCGAAGTGGCGTTTCTGGCGCAACAGACCGGCGTGCCGGTGAAGTTACTCAACAGCCGCGAAGACGAAATGCACGCACTGTTCAATCACCCGGCGACGCTGCACCGGGTCAAGGGCGCACTGGATGCCCAAGGCAAACTCAGCGCGCTGCAATTGCACGCGGTGTCACCGGCCTCGCCGGAGCAGTGGGAGCCGGGTTACTTCGAGCGCCCGGATCACATGGATTACAGCACCACCGAGGCGATCACTGCATGGGACTTCGCCTACCGTCCGCCGCATCTGCAGTTGAACTGGGTCAAGCACGAAAGCCAGGTGCCGAGCGGCTGGTACCGCTCGGTGAGCTTCATTCCCAACGTGTTCGCCATCGAAAGTTTCATGGACGAACTGGCCCACGCGGCCGGCGCCGATCCGTTGGCCTTCAGGCTGGCGAACATGCAGGAACGGCCACGGCATGTGGCGGTGCTCAAACAGGCTGCCGAACGCGCCGGGTGGGGCCAGCCGCTGCCGCCAGGCACTGCGTTGGGGATTGCCACCCATCAGGGTTACAGCAGTTTTATCGCCGTGGTGGCGCGGGTCGCGACGGTCGATGGCAAACCGAAAGTCGAGAAGCTGACGTGTGTGGTCGACTGCGGTCTGGCGGTGTCGCCCGGCGGCGTCGAGGAGCAGATCTACGGCGGCCTGATGTGGGGCCTCGGTCATGCGTTGTTCGACCGGCTCGACATCCAACAGGGCAGGGTGGTGCAGAGCAATTTTCACGACTACCGCGTGACCCGCATGTCGGACATGCCGGCCACCGATATCGTGGTGCTGGATGGCGAGCCGGGTAAACCCGGTGGCGTCGGCGAGTTGGGCAGTCCGTCGGTGGCCCCCGCGATTGCCAACGCTCTGTTTGCGTTGACCGGCGTGCGCCAGCGGTCGACACCGCTGAGCCTGGGGTAAGCCGCCATGGACCTGCGCCTGCTGCGGTATTTCATGGCCCTGGCCGATGAGTTGCATTTCGGCCGGGCTGCGGAGCGGTTGCACATTTGTCAGCCGCCGTTGAGCCAGCAGATCCGTCTGCTGGAGGAGGAGTTGGGCACGCCGCTGTTCGAGCGCAGTCATCACCGGGTCGAGCTGACAGCCGCGGGGCAGATGCTCAAGGAGCAGGCACCGCTGGTGTTCGAACAACTGGAACGGGCGCTGGACCTGACCCGTCAGACCGGGCGCGGGCAGCTTGGTGAGCTGGAGATCGGCATGATCAGTTCGGTGATGGTCGGCGTGTTGCCCAAGGCCTTGCACCTGTTTCGTGAACGCTATCCGCAAGTGAACTGGCGTCTGCATGAAATGACCCCGGCGGCGCAGGTCAAGGCGTTGAAGGAAAAACGTATCGACGCCTGCGTGTTTCGGGTCGGTTATGACGATCCGTTGCTGCGTAACGAGTTGTTGATCTACGAACCGATTCATGTGGTGATGCCGGCCGATCATCCGCTGGCAAGGCGCGAAGTACTGGCTCCGGCGGATCTGGCGCAGGAACCGTTCGTTGCGCTGGAACTGAAGCAGTCGCGGTTTGCCAACTTCCTTTATCAGTGCTGCGTTCAGGCCGGGTTCACCCCGCAGATCCGCCAGCAGGTGATTGAAGTGCAGACGCTGCTCAGCCTGGTGCGCGCCGGGTTCGGGGTGGCGCTGCTGCCTGCTTCTATCGAGCAGCTGGCGCCGGCAGGGCTGGTATTTCGCAGGCTGACGCCGGCGCTGCCGGAAGTGCCGCTGTACGCGACTTACCGCGCCGATGATGCTTCGCCGGTGCTCAGGCTGTTTCTCGACACGTTGCGCGAGCTGGTGGAAACCTCAGATCAACCTTGATCCCCTTGTGGGAGCGAGCCTGCTGGCGAAGACGGTGTGTCAGCCGACAGATTATTTGAATGACATACCGTATTCGCGAGCAAGCTCGCTACCACAGGGGGACTGTGGTGGGGCGCACATTTATGTTCGGCACGATCACGCACGCCTGCGGTCGTAATCTTCACACGCGCATTCCCTGTGGAGATCCAATGAGCCAGGAAGTCCTGACCACTGAAACCAATCGTCGCCAGTTGCAGCAGATCATCGCCGGGCTGTCCGACGGGGTGATTCTGCTGGAACTCGATCAGAGCATCCTCTGGGCCAACGAGGCAGCACTGGCCATGCACGGTGTCAGCCGGATCGGCGAGCTGGGCACTAATGCCGATGAGTATGCCAAGCGTTTCACGCTGCGTTATCGCAACAATCACCTGTTGCCGCCCGAGAACTATCCGATCAGCCGCGTCGCACGCTGTGAGGTATTCAGCGATCTGTTGGTCGAAATGTCTGCCATGGATGACCCGGAACGCGTCTGGGTGCACAGTGTGCGCAGCATGGTACTGACCAACCGCGAAGGGCAGCCGGAGTCGCTGGTGCTGATCATGAGCGACGTCACCGATTGGGCCAATGCCGAGCAGCGCTTCGAAAAGACCTTCAATGCCAACCCGGCGCCGGCGGTGATCTGCCGCCTCAGCGACTTGCGTTACATCAAGGTTAATCCGGGGTTTCTGGAGATGACCGGTTACACCCGCGATCAGGTAATCGGTACCTCGGCCTATGAAATCGATGTCTTCGATCAGGCTGAGAAAAAGGATCTGGCGATCCAGCGTCTGCGCGATGTGGCGACCATTCCACAGATGCAGGCTCAACTGCGTCTGCCCGATGGCGGCAGCAAGCAAGTGATCGTCGCCGGGCAACCGTTGGTGCTCAATGATGAGGATTGCATGCTGTTTTCCTTCGTCGACATGGAGCTGCGGCACAAGGCGGAAGTGGCGCTGCGTCAGAGTGAGGAACGCTTCGCCAAGGCGTTTCGCCTGACCCCGGTGCCGATTCTGATCTGCAGTGCTGACGAGCAGCAGGTGATTGATGTCAATCAGGCGTTCCTCGACACCCTCGCCTACGACAGCGACGAGGTGGTGGGCAAAACCGTGACCCAGCTGCATTTCATCGACGACGACGGTGCGCGGGCCCGGCTGCTGAACGCCCTGGCCAAAAGCGGTCGGATTGATCGGGTCGACGTCCGCGTGCGCAGGAAGGATGCAGAGCTGCTGGAGTGCGCGGTGTCGGCTGACACCGTGAACATTCAGGACACGCCGTGCTATCTGCTGGTGCTGATGGACATCACCGAACGCAAGCGCACCGAGCTGGAACTGGTGGCGGCGATCGAAGAGGTGATGAAGGATGCTTCGTGGTTCAGCCGGACGCTGATCGAAAAACTGGCGAATGTGAAGAAGGTCAACTCGCCGCAGCTGCCGAGCGTGTCGTTCACTGATCTGACGGCGCGTGAGCGCGACGTGCTGGGGCTGATCTGCGAGGGGTTGGCCGACAAGGAGATCGCCGCCCGGTTGAAGCTGGCACCCAATACCGTGCGCAATCATGTAGCGACGGTGTATTCCAAGCTCGATGTGCACAGTCGCAGCGAGGCGATTGTCTGGGCGCGGGAGCGCGGGCTGTTTTCCGGCGAACGCGGCGCCAAGGGGCAACGGTAGGTGCAAATGCACTAATCGATGAGGTGCAAATGCAGGTTCTGGCGCGGTGGAGCAGTTCTTAGTCTGGTGGGGTGCGATACGAGCCTGTTGGCTTGGGATCGTCTCCCTTCGAAGCAGCTAAAGGAACAAGCTCCATGATGAATCTTGCGCAGTTGCGCGCCAGCCTTGAGCAGAGTTTCTCGCCCTTGGCGTGCGAGTGTTCAGTGGATGGGGATCATTCGCTGACGGTGAAGTTGTATCACCGGGAGTCGGGACAGGTGGATCTGGTGATCAGCGGGTTGAAACTCAATGAGTTGCGAACGCCGGAGGCTGTGGCGGCGTTGATTGATGAGTTGCGGTATGAGTTGGAGAGTAATTCTTTGCGGGCTGCTCGGGATCCGGATATGGCTTAGGGTTTTTGGCTGTTTTGGGTGTGGATCCGTTACTGCGGGTGTTGCTGATCAGGGTTCCGCCCTTACGGCGGGTCACTTTTGGCAAACGCCCCAAAAGTAACCAAAAGGTCTATGCCCTGACGTTCGGCCCTCGCTTAGGCTCGGGTTCCTTCGCTGCGGGATTCATCCGGGGGCAGCGCCTACGGTTTGCTTCGCTGCACCTCCTCTCGCTGTGTTTGGCTGCGCCAAACGGTCGCTGCGCTCCCCCCCCGGATAAATACCTCCACTCAGCCTGCCGACGGGCCCTCAGATCAAGAGCGGTACTCGAGCTAACGCTCATCGTGTTGAGTGGGGCGGCTTCGCCGCATGGGGTGTGCACGAATAAAGTTGTGGGAGCTGGCTTGCCAGCGATGGCGGCCTGACAGCCGACCAATCTCTAACTGAAAACACCCGATCCCACTGCGGGAGCTGGCTTGCCAGCGATAGCGGCCTCCCAGTCAACAAATTGCTTGCTGAGGCAACCCTCCCTCACAGATTTTGCTCTCCACAAAATCGACAGCCAATTCCCTCATCCCCCTCCATTTCACTGGCGCTCGCCGGGTAGTCGGCTATAAAGAATGAGTGGTCAGGTCTTCCGTCATCCGCGGTATTCGTGCGCGATAGCGGAAGTGGCTCTTCCATTCACCGCGGGTCGTCCTATGAATAATCCTGGGAAACGCGTGTATCTGCCGTTGTCGCTGGCTTTCTCTGTCGCGCTATTGAGCGGCTGCGCCAGTCCTCCGCCACCGCCTCCTGCTGCGCCGCCACCAGCGCCGGTGCGTACCTGCCAGACGCTGGAGAACACTCAGGTGTCTGGCGATATGTACGTTGACGAGCAGGTCACGCGCCATATCACCACCACCCGGTGTGTCACGCAGTAGCGTGGGGCGGCTTGGTTGGCGGTGCATTTTGGCTGGCACCTGGCCAAGGTCATTGCCTGACCTCAATCCCGTGCAGGAGCTGCCGAAGGCCGCGATCTTTTGATCTTTAATCTGCAAAATCAAAGTCAAAAGATCGCAGCCTTCGGCAGTTCCTGCACAGACACGTCTGGTTCAGGACAGGAACCCACCGTCCACATTCAGCGCAACCCCGGTGGTGTAGCTCGACGCATCACTGGCCAGGTACAGCACCGCCCCGGCCATTTCACTCGGATCGGCTACGCGCTTGAGCGGAATCTGCGTCAGCGCCTGCTTGAGGATCGTGTCGTTCTTGACCAGTGCCGAGGCGAATTTGGTGTCGGTCAGGCCCGGCAGCAGGGCGTTGCAACGGATGCCGAATTGCGCGCATTCCTTGGCGAAGACCTTGGTCATGTTGATCACTGCCGCTTTGGTCACCGAATAGATGCCCTGGAAGATCCCCGGTGAAATACCGTTGATCGACGCAACGTTGATGATGCTGCCGCCACCGTTTTCGCGCATCAGCTTGCCGGCTTCTACCGACATGAAGAAGTAGCCGCGAATGTTCACGTCGACGGTCTTCTGGAATGCGCTCAGGTCGGTGTCCAGCACGTTGCAGAACTGCGGGTTGGTCGCGGCGTTGTTCACCAGGATATCGAGGCGGCCGAACTGTTCCTTGATCCCGGCGAATACCTGGCTGATCTGTTCCATTTCACCGATGTGGCAGGCCACGGCGGTGGCTTTGCCGCCAGCGGCGATGATCGCGTCGGCGACATGCTGGCAACCTTCGAGCTTGCGGCTCGAGACGATCACATGGGCGCCTTGCTGGGCCAGCAGTTTGGCGATGGCTTCACCGATGCCGCGGCTGGCGCCGGAGACGAATGCGATTTTGCCGTCGAGGTCGAACAACTGAGTCTTGGACATGGGGGTTCCTTGGTATGGGCCGTCAGAGGCTCGATTTCGCAATGACCTGCAGGCTCATGTGCTCCAGCAGTTTGTTCATGTGAATGAACTGCGCGAAGCGTTTGTCCTGAGTCTGGCCGTGGTAGAAGCGGTAGTAGATCTGCTGCACGATGCCGGCCAGGCGGAACAGGCCGTAGGTGTAGTAGAAGTCGAAATTGTCGATGCGGATGCCCGAGCGTTCGGCGTAGTAATCGACGAACTCGCGGCGGGTCAGCATGCCCGGGGCGTGGCTGGGCTGGCGGCGCATCAGTTGCACGGGGGCCGGATCGTCCGCCTGAATCCAGTAGGCGAGGGTGTTGCCCAGGTCCATCAGCGGATCGCCGAGGGTGGTCAGTTCCCAGTCGAGCACGCCGATGATCTGCATCGGGTTGTTCGGGTCGAGGATCACGTTGTCGAAACGGTAGTCGTTGTGCACGATGCTTGAGGTCGGATGGTCGGCCGGCATCTTGTCATTGAGCCAGGCCTTGACCGTTTCCCAGTGCGGCGCATCCGGGGTCAGGGCTTTTTCGTAACGTTCGCTCCAGCCCTTGATCTGACGGGCGACGTAACCTTCCGGCTTGCCCAGATCGCCGAGGCCGCAGGCGTTGTAGTCAACCCGGTGCAGTTCGACGAAACGGTCGATGAAGCTCTTGCACAGTGCTTCGGTCCTGGCTGCATCGAGGCCCAGTTCTGGCGGCAGATCTGAGCGTAGGATGATGCCCTTGACCCGCTCCATCACATAGAACTCGGCACCGATCACCGACTCGTCGGTGCAGTGCACGTAGGCTTTCGGGCAGTAGGGGAAACCGTCGCGCAGTTGATTGAGGATGCGGAATTCGCGGCCCATGTCATGGGCGGATTTGGCCTTGTGGCCGAACGGCGGACGGCGCAGGACAAATTCCTGGTCCGGGTATTCCAGCAGGTACGTCAGGTTCGACGCGCCGCCGGGAAACTGGCTGATCTGCGGCGTGCCGGTCAGGCCCGGAATGTGCGCCTTGAGGTACGGATCGATCAGGCTGGCATCGAGTTCTTCGCCAGAGCGGATACGGGTGGACTGGTCAGTAAGCGCCATGCTTATCCCTTCTGCTTATTTTGGAGGCCAGACATCATTGGCTAATCTAATGGCGCACCAGGGCGGCCACAAGCGCGCAGCGGTCTTATAGGTTAGCGTGTTGCAGGATAATCAGCGTTTCGAATAGGCACCGGCAGCAGGGCGCTGCCGGCGCATTTTTAATGCACGCGCTGGTTGGTGAGTCTCGGTGGCAGGATGACCGGCGTCAGCACCGGTTGCCCCGAAAAGAATGCCATCAGGTTTTTCCCCACCAGTTCCACCGTACCTTGTGTGGCTTCCGGCGACAGACCGGCGACATGCGGCGTGAGAATCACATTGTTCAGGGTTTTCAGCGCATCGGGCACCTGCGGTTCGTGATCGAACACGTCCAGCGCAGCCCCGGCAATCCGTCGTTGCTCAAGTGCGCTGATCAAGTCGGCCGTGGCGATCACGCTGGCCCGGGCGATGTTGACGATGAAACCGGTCGGGCCCAGAGCATCAAGTACCGGACGCGTCACCAGATGCTGGGTGCCAATCCCGCCCGGCGTGGCGACGATCAGAAAATCCGAAGCCCGCGCCAGTTCGGTCGGCGTGGAGCAGAACGCATAGGGCACATCACTGCGCAGCTGCCGGTTGTGGTAACTGATCTGCATGTCGAAACCAAGGTGAGCACGTTTGGCAATCGCCATGCCCACCGCCCCCAGGCCGAGAATCCCCAGGCGTTTATTGGCCAGCGACGGACGCATGATCTTCGGCCATTCACCCCGGCGCACCGCCGCGTCGCAGCGCGGAATGTCGCGTACCAGTGCTAGCAGCATGGCCAGGGCATGGTCGGCCACCGACGAGGCGTTGACCCCGGCGCCGTTGGTCACGGTAATCCCGCGATCGCTGGCGGCCTGCAGGTCGACGTGTTCGTAACCGGCACCGATCACGGTGATGATCTTCAGCGCCGGCAGGGCGGCGATTTCCTCGGCGGTCAGACCCAGCGGGCCACGAGTCAGTACAGCGTCGATCCGTGCCCCGTGGGTGGCGATGGCTTGCGCCCGTTCGGCAGGGGTTGGTGCGAGGATCAGATGAAAGCCCTGATGCTCGAGAATCGGCAGATAGTCATTGATGGTTTCAACCAGTACCAGAACGGTGGCGGGCATTGCGCGGCTCCTGTGATCAATGGCGGTTCGGTCGCGAAGTCGTGTCAGGGTGCTGATTCCAGAGCTGTTTGGCAATGATGGCCGCAGCCCCGCTTCAGCCAGTGTAGGAGCTGACACGGGGAGCGCGCGGGCGCTTCGTCAGAAGCTCGCCCCGTTATTGTTGATCGGCTGCACGAAGACGCCAGCGAGTCCAGTCAACTGGCGTATTGGGCGTTTTTTGATTTCGACGCGGACGAGGGGCATGGGCAAAGACTCCGTGGGGCAGGGAACTCCTCTCACGCTAGAACATGTCGGCCAGATTGAAAGTGTGGGGTGATGAGCTCGCCGCTGTTTTTGTACGAGGCTACCTACGTTTTTCGCGGATTTTGCCTACGAATTTGGCAGATGCGTCTGCTACCGGAATGGTGATGAACGCGAAATCATGGGGACACAAAGTAGCTCGGGCAGTGACTACCAACAGCCAAGGAAGGCAAATGCTTCAAAACAATCGAGAACACCTGGAACTCGAAAGGATAATGAGTGAAATACGGAAACTGGCGGCCGAGAGAAAAAAGCTTATAGCGGAAGAAAAGAAGTTGAGGTGGGATACGTATTTTTATCCGTTTGCGGTAGTCACTGGGGTGTTGACCGCAACAGCAGCTGTAGTAGGACTTTCACTCAAGTTTTAAGTGTTCGCGTTTGTACCATTCAAACCCACTCTCTAAAAAGGAAATCACCATGAGTACATTTGACCGTCAGGCCATGATTGATCGGGCAGATCGAGAATACGATGAGGACGTTGAAAGAATGCGCATCAAAAACAAGGGCGATATGTACCCAATCTGGGGAATGCTGGCGTTCGGCCTGTTTTGCATGTCACTCGGATTTCTCCTCGCTCGATCAATCTGATCGTCTTGCCGGTGGAGTTGTCGCTGAAACTTGTCGAAAAACGACATTTCACTTATCCGAAACCGACAGCTATTTTCCCGAAAACGACAACCCGCTGATCTGCTCCGTACAACCATTCCTCAGCTAAGTCTTTGCTTCTGCTCATTTATCACGGAGAATCGCGCCCCTGTTTCGGCCGGAGCATGTCTGTCGGTTTTTTCCGACGCGTCCCGACCGAGTGGCAAGTGACCGGAATGCGGAGATCCGACCGGATGAATGATCAGGCCAATAGCGTCGACGAACGCTATGAAGCGGCAGCACCAGCTGAACTGTCGAGCTGGAATCGCCATGACACCACGTGGATGTTGGGACTGTTCGGGACGGCCATTGGCGCCGGTACCCTGTTTTTGCCGATCAACGCCGGTCTGGGTGGCTTCTGGCCGCTGGTGATCCTCGCGCTGCTGGCCTTCCCGATGACGTTCTTTGCCCACCGGGGCCTGACCCGCTTCGTCCTCTCCGGTCGCGAAGGCGCCGACATCACTGACGTGGTCGAGCAGCATTTCGGCATCAAGGCCGGTGCGCTGATCACCCTGCTGTACTTCTTCGCCATCTTCCCGATCCTGCTGATCTACAGCGTCGGCCTGACCAACACGGTCGCCAGTTTCCTTGAACACCAACTGCACATCACGCCGCCACCGCGCGCGCTGCTGTCGTTCGTGTTGATCCTCGGCCTGCTCGCCGTTGTGCGTTGCGGCGAGCAAGCCATCGTCAAGGCGATGAGCCTGATGGTGTATCCGTTCATCGTTGCGCTGCTGTTCCTCGCGGTGTACCTGATTCCGCACTGGAACGGCGGCATTCTTTCCACCGCCTCGCAAGTGCCGGCACCGTCGGCGCTGCTGCACACCCTGTGGCTGGCGATCCCGGTCATGGTGTTTTCGTTCAACCACTCGCCGATCATCTCGGCGTTTGCGGTAGATCAGAAGCGTCGTTACGGTGTCAACGCTGACCAGCGCAGCTCGCAGATCCTCTGCCGTGCCCACCTGTTGATGGTGGTGATGGTGCTGTTCTTCGTCTTCAGTTGCGTGCTGACCCTGTCGCCGGAACAACTGGCCGAAGCCAAGGCGCAGAACCTGTCGATCCTGTCGTACCTGGCCAACCACTTCAGCAACCCGACCATCGCGTTCGCGGCGCCGTTGATTGCGTTTGTGGCGATCTCCAAGTCGTTTCTCGGTCACTACATCGGCGCCAGCGAAGGCCTCAAGGGCCTGATCGTCAAGAGCGGCAAGCGTCCGGGTGCCAAGGCGCTGGATCGCATCGTGGCGGCGTTCATGCTGGTGGTGTGCTGGATCGTCGCGACCCTGAACCCGAGCATTCTCGGGATGATCGAGACTATCGGTGGCCCGGTGATCGCTGCGATTCTGTTCCTGATGCCGATGTACGCGATCCGTAAAGTACCGGCGATGGCGCGCTATCGCGGTCAGGCGTCGAACGTGTTTGTCACCGCCGTAGGTCTGGTGGCGATTTCGGCGTTGATTTATTCGCTGACGGCATAAGCCAAAGCGCCAGAGACTCAGCTACAGTGGCCGCTGTGCGTGATGCGCACAGCGGCTTTTTTTTGTCTGGAGACAGTGGATTGTCGAGTACGGCCCAACCGGTAGAACCCACCAATCGCTGGCGTGACATCCTCGCCGGCCTGTCGATTGCCGGGCTGCTCTTGCCCGAAGCGGTCGCTTATTCGACCATCGCCGCGCTGGCGCCGCAGGCCGGCGTGATTGCCCTGTTTGCCGGATTGCTCTGCTACGGACTGTTTGGCACCAGCCGCTTTGCCATTGTCTCGGCCACGTCTTCGTCAGCGGCGGTGCTGGCGGCGACCACCGCGACCATGGCCAATGGCGACCCGCAGTTACGCGCGACGCTGGCGGTCGGCTTGGTACTGGTCACCGGTGGGCTGTTCTTGCTGGCGGGGATCTTTCGCTTCGGCAGCGTGACTTCGTTTATCGCCAAACCGGTATTGCGCGGTTTCGCCTTCGGCCTGGCGCTGACGATCATCCTCAAACAGGTCGCCAGCGTGGTCGGCGTGCACCTGACCGATGCCAATCTGGTGCGCTTCGCCCCGCAATTGCTCGAACAACTGCCGCAATGGAACTGGTCGGCGGCCGTTGTCGCCGCGGTGGCGCTGCTGTTGTTAAGCCTGTTCTCCCGTTTTCCACGAGTGCCCGGCGGTTTGCTGGTGGTAGTGATCGGTATCGTCGCCGGGCAATGGCTGAACCTTCCGGCTCACGGTGTGAAGTTGATCGGCTTGATCGACCTGAGCCTGGAAGTACCGAATCTGCCGGTGCTGCCGTTTGCCGACTGGCTGCGGCTGGGTGAGGTGGGGTTCGCGCTGGTGATGATTCTGTATGCAGAGTCGTACGGCTCGATCAGTGCGTTCGCCCTCAAACACGGTGATCGTGTGACCTCCAACCGTGATCTGCTGGCGCTGGGGGCCTCGAATCTGTTGTCCGGGTTGTTCCATGGCATGCCGGCGGGGGCCGGGTATTCGGCGACGTCGGCGAACGAGGCGGCCGGGGCGACGTCACGCTGGGCCGGTGGCGTGGCGGCGCTGGTGGTGCTGGTGATCGTGCTGACGGTGTTGCCGTGGATCGCCCTGACGCCGGAGCCGATTCTGGCGGCCATCGTGATTCATGCGCTGGCGCGTGGCTTGAGTCTGCAGCCGCTGGGGCGCTACTTCGTCTGGCGCCGGGATCGGCTGCTGGTGATGTGCGCGGTGGGGGCGGTGCTGGTGCTGGGCATTCTCGACGGCTTGCTGGTGTCGGTGGCGATCAGCGTGTTGCTGATGCTCAAACAGATGTCGGCGGCGGACATTCAGGTGCTCGGGCGGATCGACGGCGGGCACGATTTTGTCGATTTGCAGCGACATCCAACGGCGACGGTTGAGCCGGGAGTGCTGATTGTGCGGCCCAGTGAGGCATTGTTTTTCGCCAATGTGGAGCGGATTCTCGGTGCGGCGCTGCATTTGATTCGTCATTCGGACGCGCCGGTACACACGGTGATCCTCAGTCTGGAGGAAACCCCGGACCTGGACGGTACCAGTATCGAGGCGATGCAGGCGTTTTTCCTGCGGGTGCATCAGGAGGGCAAGCGGCTGATTCTGGCGCGGCTCAAACAGGAAGCGCTGGCCGTGTTGGAGGCGTTGCCGGAGGTGACGGCCAACGGGGTGATACTCAGCGGGCTGAGCGTCGATGGGGCGGTGCAGCAAGCCTTGAAATCTGACGCCTCCCTGTAGGAGCTGCCGGAGGCTGCGATCTTTTGATCTTGCTTTTTAAGATCAAGAGCAAAGATCGCAGCCTTCGGCAGCTCCTACAAGGAATGATGTGGAACAGAGCACGCATAAAAAAACGCCGCTCATCTCACGATGGGCGGCGTTTTTCATTGCAGTGTCGCGTTAGGCTTGAACGACCGGAATCTTGGCGTTCGCAGCCGCTTCACGGAACTCGGCGATCTGGTCGAAGGACAGGTAGCGGTAAACGTCGGCCGCCATGCTGTCGATCTTGCCAGCGTATTCCATGTACTCCTCGACGGTCGGCAGGCGACCCAGGATCGAAGCCACGGACGCCAGTTCGGCCGAAGCCAGGTAGACGTTCGCGCCGTCGCCCAGACGGTTCGGGAAGTTACGGGTCGACGTCGAGACCACGGTGCTGTTCGGCTCAACGCGTGCCTGGTTACCCATGCACAGCGAGCAGCCTGGCATTTCCATGCGTGCGCCGGCCTTGCCGTAGATGCCGTAGTAGCCTTCTTCGGTCAGTTGGTGAGCGTCCATCTTGGTCGGCGGCGACAGCCACAGACGGGTTGGCAGCTGACCCTTGACCTGGTCCAGCAGTTTACCGGCAGCGCGGAAGTGACCGATGTTGGTCATGCACGAACCGATGAACACTTCGTCGATCTTCTCGCCAGCGACGCTGGACAGCAGACGGGCGTCGTCCGGATCGTTCGGCGCGCACAGAACTGGCTCGTTGATCTCGGCCAGATCGATTTCGATGATTTCGGCGTATTCGGCGTCGGCATCGGCTTCCATCAGTTGCGGGTTGGCGATCCAGGCTTCCATCGCTTGCGCGCGACGTTCCAGGGTACGTGCATCGCCGTAGCCTTCGCCGATCATCCAGCGCAGCAGGGTGATGTTGGACTGCAGGTACTCGGTGATCGACTCTTTCGACAGCTTGATGGTGCAACCGGCAGCCGAACGTTCGGCCGAGGCGTCGGACAGTTCGAATGCCTGTTCCAGGGTCAGGCCTTCCAGGCCTTCGATTTCCAGGATGCGGCCGGAGAAGGCGTTTTTCTTGCCTTTCTTCTCGACGGTCAGCAGACCGTTCTGGATGGCGAAGTAAGGAATGGCATGAACCAGGTCACGCAGGGTGATGCCAGGTTTCATTTTGCCTTTGAAGCGCACCAGGATCGATTCCGGCATGTCCAGCGGCATGACGCCGGTGGCAGCGGCGAACGCGACCAGACCGGAACCGGCCGGGAACGAGATGCCCATCGGGAAACGGGTGTGCGAGTCACCACCGGTACCTACGGTGTCCGGCAGCAGCATGCGGTTCAGCCACGAGTGGATGATGCCGTCGCCCGGACGCAGGGAAACGCCGCCGCGGGTCATGATGAAGTCAGGCAGGGTGTGGTGGGTGGTCACGTCGATCGGCTTCGGATACGCCGCGGTGTGGCAGAAGGACTGCATCACCAGGTCAGCGGAGAAGCCCAGGCACGCCAGGTCTTTCAGTTCGTCACGGGTCATTGGACCGGTGGTGTCCTGAGAACCTACGGTGGTCATTTTCGGTTCGCAGTAGGTGCCAGGACGAACGCCTTTGCCTTCTGCCAGACCGCACGCCTTGCCGACCATTTTCTGCGCCAGGGTGAATCCCTTGGTGCTTTCAGCCGGTGCTTCCGGCTTCTTGAACAGGTCGAACGCAGGCAGACCCAGTTCGGCGCGAGCCTTCTCGGTCAGGCCACGGCCGATGATCAGCGGGATACGACCGCCGGCACGGACTTCGTCCAGCAGCACAGGGGTCTTCATTTCGAAGGTGGTGATGACTTCGTCGGTACCGTGCTTGCAGACTTTGCCGGCGTGCGGGTACAGGTCGATCACGTCGCCCATGTTCATGTTCGACACGTCGAACTCGATCGGCAGTGCGCCGGCATCTTCCATGGTGTTGTAGAAGATCGGAGCGATTTTGCTGCCGAAGCAGAAACCGCCAGCGCGCTTGTTCGGCACGTAAGGGATGTCGTCGCCGAAGAACCACAGCACCGAGTTGGTCGCCGATTTACGCGAGGAACCGGTACCGACCACGTCACCGACGTAGGCGATCGGGAAGCCCTGGCCGCGCATTTCTTCGATCTGCTTCATCGGGCCGGTCTTGCCTTGCTCGTCCGGAACGATGCCGTCACGGGCCATTTTCAGCATGGCCAGGGCGTGCAGCGGGATGTCAGGACGCGACCAGGCGTCTGGTGCCGGGGACAGGTCGTCGGTGTTGGTTTCGCCGGTGACCTTGAACACGCGCAGGCTGATCTTGTCGGCCAGCACCGGGCGCTTCTTGAACCACTCGCCGTCAGCCCAGGATTGCAGCACGGCCTTGGCGTGAACGTTGCCGTTCTTGGCTTTTTCAGCCACGTCGTGGAAGGCATCGAACATCAGCAGGGTGTGCTTGAGTTCTTCGGCAGCCACTGGCGCCAGCTCGGCGTTGTCCAGCAGTTCAACCAGGGTCACGATGTTGTAGCCGCCCTGCATGGTGCCGAGCAGTTCTACAGCGCGTTTCTTGTCCAGCAGAGGGGAGGTGACTTCGCCTTTGGCCAGGGCCGACAGGAAACCGGCTTTGACATAAGCGGCTTCGTCCACTCCTGGTGGTACGCGATTGGTGATCAGGTCAACGAGGAAAGCTTCTTCGCCAGCCGGAGGATTCTTCAGCAGCTCGACCAGGCCTGCAGTTTGTTCGGCGTTAAGCGGCTGGGGAACGATACCCAGGGCTGCACGCTCTTCGATATGTTTGCGGTAGGCTTCAAGCACAGTTATTACCCTCATCAGTGGTCCCAAATGGGTGTCCGGGACGCTCATCCCGAAATTGCCGTACTCATGCACCGCACGACGTTGTGAGTCGTTTGGCCAGAATTACCGGCAATTCCTTACAGAAGCTGCTTTCAAAGTTTTACGCCTGCAGAACGGGGAGCTGATGAGGGTTGGCGTTGGGCTTTTCCCCGCTGGAAAAACCCTTCGCCAACACCGCTCTGAAGGAACGACTGTGCTCGTGACGCTTTGAAAACAGCTTCTAACGGACATTGGCGCCTTAAAAGGCTGGCTGATTCTACGGCAAAAAAAATTTAAAGGTAAGTCGCGCTCTATTGGACTTTGGTGGCGTTGTGCACGGGCGCGCCAAACCGCGATCCAGCGCTTGCCCCTGACGTTTGAGGGGTGATCAATGGCCGACAAAGGGCTAACATGCCGACCTGTTCCGCGTTTCAGTGTTTTGCCAATTTATGCCCAATCAGACCATCAAGACCCCCTGCGTCGGCCTCTGCTCCACTGTTTACGGAGATCTGGTGTGCCGTGGCTGCAAGCGTTTCCACCACGAAGTGATCCACTGGAACGGTTACGGCGAGGAGGAAAAGCGTGCAGTGTGGTTGCGTCTGGAGCAATTGCTGTCACAAGTGATGGCGAGCAAGGTCGAGATCTTCGATTCGGCGCGTCTGCGCCAGCAGCTGGAACAGCGCAAGATCCGCTTTGTACCGCATCAGTCGGAATATTGCTGGGCCTATCAGCTGATCGCTCGCGGGGCGCGGGTGATCATTAATCTGGAGGCCTACGGGATGGTGTTGCTGCCGGAGTTCCGCGACTGGAACCTGCCGGAACTGCGTGATGCCATTGATCGGGAATTCTTCCTGTTGTCGGAAGCGCATTATCAGCGCTATATCGCACCGGGCTTTCTCAAGGACGCCTTCGGCGCCTAGCAGCTTCGCGAGCAGGCTCGCTCCCACAATGATCGGAGTGAAATGCAAATGTTGTGGGAGCTGGCTTGCCAGCGATGAGGGCGGTGCATCCAATATCAATGTTGACTGACCCACCGCTTATCGCTGGCAAGCCAGCTCCCACAGGGATATGCATTCCAACGGTGGGAGCGAGCCTGCTCGCGAAGGCGCTGGTTCAGGCACCGTAATCCTCAGTGTTTCACCGCCAACTCCACCAGATGATCCTCAACCTCCTGCGGCTTGAGCACCAGCACGTCGCTTTCCAGTGCATCCAGCACCACTTCAGCGGTATTGCCGATCAACGCGCCTGACAACCCGCTGCGCGCTACGGTGCCGATCACGGTTACCGCCGCCTGCAGCTTGTGCGCCATGAACGGAATCAACACATCCGCCGGGCCTTCCTCGATATGCAAATGCTCGTCGTCCACATCGAACTCGGCCTGAAACGCCTTGCACTGCTCGCGGTACCGCGCTTCGATGGTTTCCTTGAGCTGGAAGGTCGGATCCGCGGCCGAGAGCATGGGCGACGGATGCGCCGTGATCACATGCAGATGCGCCTTGGCCAGGCTGGCAATGTCGTAGCCATGATCAATGATCGTGGTGTGCAAATGCCGGTGTTCGCCATCGGCATTGCCCACATCCACAGCCGCAAGAATCACTCGGTCTTTCCAGGAGGTGGATGTTTTCACCAACAGCACCGGAGTCGGGCAGTGGCGCAGCAGTTTCCAGTCGGCCGGGGTCAGCAGGGCCTTTTTCAGCGCGCTGTCGGGATAGTGCTGTTTGATCACCAGCCCGCAACCTTCGGCCTGCTGCACGTCGATGATGGTCTCGTGCAGGCTTTCGTTCCATGCCTGTTCGGTGGTCACGCTGTAGCCATCCGCCAACAGCGCGGCTTTGAGCACGCCAAGCATGCCGGCATGGTCGTGCTTGCGGTCACACACCAGCAGGTGCAGATGGGCCCGGGTCACGCCGGCGATCAACTTGGCGCGCTTTAGCGCCAGGCTTTCCGAGTGTTCGGGTTCGATGACCACCAGAATGCTGCGAATGGCTTGCATGAGCGGAGTCTCCAGCAAAGAAAAGGCACGGCGTTGCACAACTATAGTTGCTGCTCATGCGCCTGCGACTTGATGCATATCAACGCCTGCGACTGGTGGTCTGCGGGCAGGCCGGTATAATCGGCGGCCTTTGCTCGTACACCTTTTACCGTGAGCCTCATGATCCTTCCCGAAATCCACGAATTCCTTGGCTGCCGCACGCCCGACGCCTGGGTCCAGGCGGCACTGGCCGATCAGGAAACCCTGCTGATCGACCACAAGAACTGCGAGTTCAAGGCCGCCAGCACCGCGCTGAGCCTGATTGCCAAGTACCATTCCCACGTCGACCTGATCAACATGATGTCGCGTCTGGCCCGGGAAGAACTGGTGCACCACGAACAGGTCATGCGCCTCATGAAACGCCGCAAGATCGAGCTGCGCCAGCTGCACGCCGGGCGCTACGCCTCGGGACTGCGCAAAGTGGTGCGCAGCCACGAGCCGGTGAAACTGGTGGATACGCTGGTGGTCGGCGCATTCATCGAAGCGCGCAGTTGTGAGCGTTTCGAAGCGCTGGTGCCGCATCTGGACGAAGAACTCGGCAAGTTCTATTTCGGCCTGCTGAAAAGCGAGGCGCGGCACTTCCAGGGTTATCTGAAACTGGCTTACCAGTACGGCGACGCGAAGGACATCGCTCAGGTGATCGACAAGGTGCGTGCTGCCGAGCAGGAACTGATCGAGTCGCCGGACGACGAGTTCCGCTTTCACAGCGGTGTGCCGGCTGCCGCATAACCTGTAGGAGCTGCCGAAGGCTGCGATCTGTTGATCTTGTTTCAAAAATCAAAAGATCGCAGCCTTCGGCAGCTCCTACTTGTTAAAAACTCTTAAGAGTATGAAATATCACCGAAAACCGGCCCCTGCGGCCTGTTTTTGTTGCCCGAAACAACGCCTTGCGAACGATTGCCGCCATACTGTCGACCATTTCACACATGGGTTGGCAGACGGTCGTTATGGATAACCTGGGTTTTGGCAAAGTCCTGCTGGTCGAAGACGATGAACGTCTGGCCACGCTGATTGCGCACTTTCTCGAGCAGCATGGCTACGAGGTGCGCGCGGTGCATCGCGGTGATCTGGCAGTGGCCGCGTTTCTCGAATTCCAGCCCAAAGTGGTGGTGCTTGATCTGATGCTGCCGGGGCAGAGCGGGCTGCACGTGTGCCGGGAAATTCGCAGCGTGTCGGACACGCCGATTGTCATCCTCACCGCCAAGGAAGACGACCTCGACCACATTCTCGGCCTGGAATCCGGCGCCGACGATTACGTGATCAAGCCGATCAAGCCGCCGGTATTACTCGCCCGGCTACGCGCCTTGCAGCGTCGGCAGATGCCGGAGGCCGGCGTGGTCAGTGCGCTGGAATTCGGCCGCTTGAGCATCGACCGCAGCTGCCGCGAAGTGCGGCTGGCTGGCGAGATCATCGAAATGACCACCATGGAATTCGAGCTGCTGTGGCTGCTGGCCAGCGCCGCCGGCAAAACCCTGTCCCGCGATGACATTCTCAACCGCATGCGCGGTATCGCCTTCGACGGGCTCAATCGCAGCGTCGACGTGTACATCAGCAAGTTGCGCAACAAACTCAAGGACAATCCCCGTGAGCCGGTGTGCATCAAGACCGTGTGGGGCAAGGGTTACCTGTTCAATCCATTCGCGTGGGAGCTGTAGATGCTGCGGTTATTCCTCGGGCTGTTTCTGGTGATGACGGTGGGCCTGGTCCTGGCCCTGCAAACTGTCGAACACACCTTCAACGCGTTGCTCGACAACCAGATGCAGGCCTACAACCGTGAGGCGGTGCGCGGGCAGGCGTGGTCACTGGTCGAGCACATGCGCGATCAGCAAGGCGCGGCCCGAGAACAGCAGTTGGAAGCGTTGCGCCCGCACTACGGCTTGTCGCTGAAGCTGATCGAAGCCGATCAACTGGACCTCAGCACCGAGGAGAAGGCCGAACTGGCGCAAAACCTGTTGGTGATCCGCGACAACTACACCCAGTTCATCAGCAACATCGACGGTGGCTCGCAACTGCTCAGCATCAAGCTGCCGCCCGAGCCGAGCCTGATGCCGTTCTACATCGCGGTGGCTTATGCGATGCTCGCGGTGCTGATCGGCATCGTCCTGTTCTTCTGGGTACGCCCGCACTGGCGCGATCTGGAAAAACTGCGTCTGGCCGCCGAGCGCTTTGGCGATAACGATCTGTCGGTGCGCATTCAACTGTCGAAACGCTCGAACATCCGCGATCTGGCGGAACACTTCAACCTGATGGCGGCGCGCATCGAGAGCCTGATCGCCAATCAGCGCGAGCTGACCAACGCGGTCTCCCACGAATTGCGTACGCCAATTGCACGGCTGTCGTTTGAACTCGACCAACTCAAGCAACAGCCGGATGCCAACCAGAACCGCGAACTGATCGCCGACATGTACGCCGACCTCGGCGAGCTGGAAGAAATGGTCTCCGAACTGCTGACCTACGCCAGCCTCGAACGCGGTGCGACGGTGATCAAGCGCGAAAACATTCAAGCGGCCAACTGGCTCGACAGCGTGGTCGGTAGCGTTGCACTGGAGGCGGAAGCGGCGGGGGTGCAGTTGCTGATTGGTGACTGCCGGCTCGACACCGTGCGCATTGAGCCGCGGTTCATGGCGCGGGCGGTGATCAATCTGCTGCGTAATGCCATTCGTTATGCCGAGCAGCGAGTCGAAGTGACGCTGGTGCGCAGCGGCGATTACTACGAAGTGCGGGTCAACGACGATGGCCCGGGGGTGCCAGTGGAGGGCCGGGAGAAAATTTTCGAACCGTTCTCGCGACTGGATGCCAGCCGCGACCGGCGTACCGGTGGCTTTGGGCTGGGCCTGGCGTTGGTGCGACGGGTGTCGCAGTCCCATGGCGGGCAGGTCGAGGTCGGGGAATCGGTGTGGGGTGGGGCGTCGTTCCGGATGACCTGGGCGCATCTGGACTGATCTGCGTTGTCGGTTCCAGCCCTATCGCTGGCAAGCCAGCTCCCACAGGTTTTGTGTACGCCGAGGAACCTGTGGGAGCTGGCTTGCCAGCGATTGGGCCATCAAAGCCAGCGCAAATCCATGCTCATTTGACCAGCCCCAAGCGCTCATGCCACTGCGCAATCGACTCTTCGGGATACACCGCAAACTGTTTGTCCTTGGGCTTGGCATCCACTTCGACCCAAGGCGCCTTCGACCCCAGCATCAAATGCGTGTGTTGCGGCGGCACCGGCAGCGGCGTATCGATGGCCGAGGCGAACGGGTGAATCAGCTCCGGCCACTCAGGGCTGAACAACCATAAACCGCTGCCGCACTGTGAGCAGAAATGCCGTTCGGCTGTGCTGCGATGGGCACGTTTGTCACCTTCGTCCTTCATCTTCGCGTGGTAGATGCTGATGTGCTTGCGCCCCTGAACCTTGAGGCTGGCCGCGTCGCCACCCAGGTTGATCGCGTAACCGCCACCGCCCTGGGTCTTGCGGCAGATCGAGCAGTAGCAGCGTTGATAGGGATAGGGATGGGCGCTGGTCAGGCTGAAGGTGACGGCGCCGCAGTGGCAGGAGCCTTCGAGGTGCATGAGGGGCCTCCGGTTGGCTGGATGGGTTTGAATGAGCCTAGAAGAATTGTGTGAATGTGCCGACGCCATCGCTGGCAAGCCAGCTCCCACAGTGGATTTTTTGGTGTGCGCGACTTTGCCGTTCGACACAAAACCTGTGGGAGCTGGCTTGCCAGCGATGAACGATAACTCGGTCGCACTGGACGCCCACCGCCAGCCCGGTCAGCATGTCCCCAAAAAAGGCACCCCAACCCATGCGAAGACTCCCCTCACTGGCCGCCCTCAGAACCTTCGAATGCGCCGCCCGCCACGCGCATTTCGGCCGGGCTGCCGCCGAGTTGTGCGTCACCGACAGCGCGGTCAGCCACCAGATCCGTCAGCTCGAAGAGCAGCTCGGCGTCTCGCTGTTCATCCGCGAAGGCCGGCAGATCCGCCCGACCATCGCCGCCGGGCGCCTGATGCAGAGCCTGCAGCAGGCCTTTGAATTGATCGGCGAGGCCTGCGATGAACTGCGCGACCCATCCTCGCTGGCGGTCGTGCGTCTGGCGGTCACCGCCGAGCTGGCGCAGAAGTGGCTGGTGAACCGCCTCACCGATTTCTATGCGCGCTATCCGCACATCACCCTGCATCTCTACGAACAGCCGATCGACGCCAGCGCGCCCGGCGAGGACATTGATCTGGCGATCACCTATGGCACCGGACCTGTCGACAGCAGTTCCTGCTTCGTGCGGCCGTTGCCGGCGCTGCAATTCTTCCCGGTGTGCAGCCCCGGGCTGTTCAACCAGGGCGCTTTGAAGTCGCCGAAGGACCTGGTGCGCCATTGCCTGCTGCACGACGATCAGGATGGCAAGACCTGGACAACGTGGCTCACCAGCCACGCCGGCGATCTGCGCCCGCAGCGTCAGCTGTATTTCGCCCATGCCGGGTTGGCGCTGGAAGCGGCGGCGCAGGGGCAGGGCGTGGCGATGGGCGACAACCTCACCGCGCAAGAGGACCTGCTGAGCGGGCGACTGGTGCGGCCGTTCAGCGCGAGCATGACCGCGCTCGGCCAATACGCGCTGGTTTGCGAACGGCTGCGGCTGGAGCGTCCGGCGGTGGCGCAGATGCTCGAATGGTTCAACGATCAGTTGAGCGATTGATGAGTTGAATTCAACGGTTCCGCAATAATCATCGTTGGCGAGCCTGCCGGCCGCGACCTTAGCCTGTGGTCATTCCCCACCCAAGACGAGGTTTGACCATGGCACGTTTGCTCGACTCCACCCCCAAACACGACGGCTTCCGTCTGCCCGGCGAATTCGAAGCCAAATCCGGCTGCTGGCTAGGCTGGCCGGAGCGCACCGACGTGTGGCGCAACGGCGCGAAACCGGCGCAGAAAGTCTGGGTGCAGATCGTCACCGCCATCTCCTACAGCGAACCGGTCACGGTCTGCGCCTCCGCCGCGCAATTTGCCACCGCCCGCCGCCAATTACCGCCGCAAGTGCGCGTGGTCGAGATGACCTGCAACGACACCTGGTTTCGTGACAGCGGCCCCTGTTTTGTGGTCAATGATGAAAGCGGCGAAGTGCGTGGCGTCGACTTCGAGTTCAACGCGTATGGCGGGCTCGACGGTGGCCTGTATTACCCGTGGGACAAGGACGACCAGATCGCCAGCAAGATCCTCGAAATCGAACGCTTCGACCGTTACCGCGCACCGCTGATTGCCGAACTCGGCGGCATCCAGAGTGACGGTCAGGGCAGCATCCTCACCACTGAGCAATGTCTGCTCAACCGCAATCGCAACCAGCATCTGGGCAAGGACGAGGTCACTCGGCGCCTGACCGATTACCTTGGCGCCGAACAGGTGATCTGGCTGCCGCGCGGCTGCAAGTTCGACGAAACCGATGGCCATGTCGATGACCTCGCGTGCTTCGTGCGCCCCGGCGAAGTGGTGTTGCAATGGACTGACAACCGCGATGACCCGCAATGGGAAATCTATCAGGAGGCCTACGACATCCTGCGCAGCACCCGCGACAGTCGAGGTCGCGCGTTGATCGTGCACAAACTGCCGCAACCGGACGTGCTGGAGTGGACCGCCGAGGAAGCCGAAGGCCTCGATCAGCAGGACAGCACCCACACCCGTCAGGCCGGCACCAGAATCTGCGCGTCGTACATCAACTACTACGCCGGCAACAGTTCGATCGTGGTGCCACTGTTCGGTGATCGCAACGATCAAGTGGCCATGGCGACCCTGGCCGAACTGTTCCCGCAGCACCAGATTGTCGGCATCGAAAACTCCAGGGAAATCCTTCTCGGCGGCGGCAACGTCGCGTGCATCACCATGCCGCAATACGCCGGCACGCCAAACATCAAGGGGGTGTGATGATGGGCCTGCACAAACTGACTCAAGCGTTATTGCTGGTGCTCGCACCCCTGTGTGTGCAGGCCGCCGACACCGCCAGACCGGTGGTCAATCTGTACATCTGGGGCGAGTACCTGGCCCCGGATACGCTGAAGAATTTTGAAGCGCAGACCGGCATTCAGGTGGTCGCCGATCACTTCGATTCGCTGGAAACCGTGGAAACCAAACTGCTCACCGGGCGCAGCGGTTATGACCTGGTGCTGACCGCCGGCCAGCACCTGTCGCGGGCCATCGAGAGTGGTGCGATCCAGCCGCTGGACAAGGCGCAAGTGCCGCACTTTGCCGGGGTTGGCGAGGAGTTTCGCCAGCACATGGCGGTGTTCGATCCGGGCAACCGCTACGCCGGGATTTACGCCTGGGGAACCACGGGGGTGGGCTATCAGGAACAGGCGATCAAGCAGCGTCTGCCGCAGGCGCCGACCGACAGTTGGGCGATGCTGTTTGACCCGGCCGTGGTGGCGAAATTTGCCGATTGCGGGGTCAGTCTGCTCAACGATCCGAACGAAGTGTTCGCGGCGGTCATGAAGTACATGGGCCTGGACATCAACCGGCAGAACCTCGATGACCTGAAACTCGCCGAGCAGCAACTGGCGAAGATCCGCCCGTACATCCGTTACTTCGACAACGACCTGAACATCAGCGACCTGGCCAACGGCAACACCTGCGTGGCGATGTCATGGAACGGCAACGTGGCGATTGCAGCAGGGCAGGCGCAAGCGGCGAACAAGCCGTTCCAGCTCAGTTACCGCATCCCCAAAGAAGGTACGTTGATCTGGTTTGACGCCATGGTCATTCCCAAGGATGCGCCGCATCCGCAGGCCGGGCTGGCGTTGATGGATTATCTGATGACGCCTGAGGTGATCGCGCCGATCACTGACATCATCCACTACGCCAATGCGATCACGGCGGCGAATGCTTTGGTTGACGCGTCGATCCGCAATGATCCGGGGACGTATCCGTCAGCGGCGGTGCGGGCTTCGCTGTACAGCAAGAACGACAATGGCAAGGCGTTCAATCGGGCTTTGATTCGGGCGTTCAGCAAGTTGAAGTCAGGTCTGTGATTTGAGATTGAATCAACTGGTGCCTTCGCGAGCAGGCTCGCTCCCGCCTTTGCAATGCATTCCCCTGTAGGAGCTGCCGCAGGCTGCGATCTCTTGAAAGCAAGATCAAAAGATCGTCCGATCGCGGCCCGAACCTGCGGCGGCTCCTACAGGGGTTTGGGTACGCGCCACAAATACCAGGCCGCCACCGTCCGATACGGGCTCCACGCCAAGCCGATCTCGATCATTTGCTTGCGCGTCGGCTGCACCTCCAGCCCCTTCAATCGGCGATAGCCCTCGCGCACGCCAAAGTCATCCGCCGGCAAAATATCCATGCGCTCCAGGCTGTAGATCAGCAGCATCTCCACCGTCCAGCGGCCAACCCCGCGCAGGCTGACCAGACGTTCAATCAACGTCTCGTCGTCCATCGCCAGCGCGGTGGGGTAGTCCGGTACCACGCCGTCCAGCGTTGCCTGGGCGATGCCCTGAATCGTTGCAATCTTGCCCGCCGAAAAGCCGCAGCCGCGCAGTTGATCAAAGTCGGTCGCGAGAATCTGTTCAGGCCGGGGAAACGTCTGTCCGGGAAACAACGCCACCAGGCGCCCGACAATCGCGTCCCCGGCCTTGGCGTGCAGTTGCTGATAGGCAATCGCCCGCACCAGCGACTGATACGGATCACGCGTCGGGTGCGGTTGATGCAGGCAGGGGCCGACGGCGGCAATGTGGCGTTGCCAGTCCTCGTCGAGCGCGGCCAGAAACTCACTGGCCGCCTGATAACGATCCGGCATGCTATTTCAGCAGACCGTTGACTTCGCCGTAGGTCAGCGCCTTCAGATCATGGGTATCGAGCTTGCCGCTGGCGAGGAAGCTTTTCACCAGAGCACCCATCGCGCCATAGAGGAATTCGGCGATCCCGGACCCGGCGCTCAAGCGCCGCACGCCCAGGGCGTGCAGCTCGGTCGGCGAGGGCAGGCAGGCGAAGCCGAGCACGTTCACCGGCAGTGACGTGCCCTTGCAGATTGCCTCGATTTCATAAGCGGCGGTCACGCCAGCGGCAAACAGCCCATCAGCCCCAGCCGCCTGATACAACGCCGAACGGCGCAGGGTTTCGGCGACGCGATCCTCAGCCGGTACCAGACCCTTGAGGTAGACGTCCGTGCGGGCGTTGATGAACAGCTTCACATTGCGCTTGCGAGCGGCTTCGCGGGCGACTTCGATCTTGCGTGCCAACAGTTCCGGGGCGCCGCTGCCGTCCTCGATATTGATCCCGACCGCACCGGCAGCGAGCACCGCATCAATGACTTCGGTCACGCGCCCGAGGTCATCGGAATAACCGGCCTCGATGTCCACGCTCAGCGGCACCTGGATCACCCGCGCGATGGATTCCACGGTTGAAATCAACCGTTCAAGGGGCAGGGTGTTGCCGTCTGGGTAGCCATGCGCCCACGCGACTGCCGCGCTGCTGGTCGCGACCGCTTTACCGCCCGCGTGCTCGACCAGTCGCGCGCCAGTGGCGTCGGCGACGTTGGTCAGGATCAGTAGACCTTCCTGGTGTAACTGGTGGAACCGAGTGTCGAGCGCGTTCATCGAAATCCCTTCTTGTGAGTGGAGCGAAGTGTCAGAAAGCCAGGGGTTGTGTGATCTGCACCGCAGCGTTTTCCAGCCTCAGCAGAAACGCCTTGCGCGGCTGCCCACCACCATAGCCGGTCAGTGAGCCATCCGCGCCAATCACCCGATGGCACGGCACCACGATCGACAACCGATTGTGCCCGTTGGCCAACCCCACCGCGCGACTGGCGCCGGGTTTGCCCAAACGTGCCGCGATGGCACCGTAGGTGCTGGTGTGGCCGAAGGGGATGTTCAGCAGTTCGTTCCAGACTTGCCGGTCGAACGTGCTGCCGGGCAGGTGCAGTGGCACGCTGAAGACACTGCGGGTACCGGCGAAGTATTCCTTCAGTTGTTGTTCGATCTGCTGCAGATGGGCATCGTGCCCCGGTGCGACCACGTAGCCGTGACGGGCCTGCAATTCCTCAACCTCGCGGGTCAGCGCCGGGCGGTCGAGAAACTCCAGTAACACCAGTCCCCGACGTTCGGCCATGGCGATCATCGGCCCCAGTGGTGTGGTCAGGCGGGTGAACAGCAGCGGTTCGCTGTTGGCCGCGCGTCCCGGCGTGATGTGGAAGGATTTCTGGAATGCGTCACGAAAACCGCTGAGTGATTCATAGCCGGAATCAAATGCCGCGTGATCAATCGAGGCGCCCTGGCGAATGCCACCCAGCGCCATGCCGAGCCGGCGCGTGCGCAGCCAGGCATGGAAGGTCATGCCGAAGTGCTGCTTGAACCAGCGCCGCAGCTTCAGCGGTTCGATGCCTTCGGCCAGCAACTGGGCGTCGCTCCAGCGCATTTCGGGGTCGGCATCGACGGCTTTGAGCAGGCGCTGCACCCAATCGGGCGCGATGGCCGCAGCGTCCAGCGGCTTGCAGCGCAGGCAGGCGCGATAACCGGCGCTCAGGCACTCATCGGCATGGGTGAAAAATTCGACGTTTTCCGGCTTCGGCTTGCGCGCCGTGCAACTGGGGCGGCAGAAGATCCCGGTGGTTTTCACGGCCGTGAAGAACACCCCCTCGTAGGCGGTGTCGCGTTCGAGCATGGCGCGAACCATCTCGGCGTGGGGCGGCAGCAGTGCGGTTTGTATGTTCATGGCCAGAGCTTAAATCCAGGATTTCGATGGCTCCACCGAAAAATCGACAGTGAATTTCCAGAACCTCTGAACTACCGTGTAGGAGCTGCCGCAGGCTGCGATCTTTTGATCTTGTTTCTTAAAATCAAAAGCAAAAGATCGCAGCCTTCGGCAGCTCCTACAGAGTGGGTGAGGTGTCGAGTTTATGCATCCGTTTTCGATTCAACATATTGATCACATCGTCCTGCGCGTCGCCGATCTGCAGCGCAGTATCGATTTTTACTGCCAGGTCTTTGGTGCCGAGGTGGTCAGGCACAACGAGCCGCTGGGTCTGGTGCACCTGCGCGCCGGGACTTCGATGATCGATCTCGTCGACTTGCAAGGCGAGCTGGGCAGGAAGGGCGGCGGTGCCGCCGGGACCGAGCGGCGCAACGTCGATCACTTCTGCCTGCGCATCGAGCCGTTCGATGAATTTGCGCTGACCGAGCACTTGCAGGCACACGGTCTGACCGTGGAAAAAGCCGCCCGACGCTTCGGCGCCGAAGGCTACGGCCTGTCGCTGTATTGCTTCGACCCGGACGGCAATCAGGTCGAACTCAAAGGCCCGTCCGAGGCTTAAGCGCGCTTGGCGAACAACAGCACTGAAGCGGCCGCCGACAGCAGCCCTGCACAGCACCGGTTGAAGATCCGTTTACCGCGCGGCTCGGCGAACCAGCGGCGCATATGCAGACCCATCCACGCATAGGCACCGATCGCGATCCATTCCAGCAGCAGGAACAGTGTACCGAGCACGGCGAATTGCGCCGGCACCGGGCGGCTCGGGTCGACGAATTGCGGCAGGAACGCGGTGAACAGCAAAATCGCTTTCGGATTGCCCGCCGCCACCAGAAACTCCTGACGCGCCAGGCGCCAGAATCCCACCGACGCTCCCGCCACTTGCTGCTCGGCCTCGGGATTGGCGCGCCACAGTTGCCAGGCCAGGTACAGCAGATACGCCGCGCCGATGATCTTGATCGCATGGAACAGCCATTCCGAGGTCTGCAGCACCACTGACAGTCCGGCGCCGGCGAGGGCGATCATCCCGGCGAACGCGATAATCCGCCCGATACCGGCGGCGCAGGCCCGGCGATAGCCATAGCGGGTGGCATTGCTGACCGACAGCAAATTGTTCGGGCCGGGGGCCATGTTCAAGGCAAAGCAGGCCGGCAGAAACAGCGTAAGCGTGGCGAGATCCATGGATGTGGGCTCCAGAAGCGATGCCGCTTTTTTATCACAGGCGGCGGCCGCGTTGACCCATACAGTCGCGCGGCGCTGTCGCGGTACAGCCTTGGCAGTTCCTTCAATCCAGTCGAACTTTTCCGATTGGCCGGAACTCTCAAAAGTCTGAAGGCGCTGGTTTCGTCAGAAAAATCTATGCGCCAAGTCAGAAAAAGGCGTTTGCCGTGTAATATTCGTCCAAAGCTGCAAACACCCTGCCGGCCCCGAAGCGGCCCCACCAAGAGCGATTTACATGCAAGCAAAGGCCCGTGAAGTTTATGTGCCGCCGGTGCTGCAAGATCTGCGAGCCGGCACTGCCGAACTGCACATCGCACTGGAAAAACGTCTTCCTTTTTTCTCCAATACCCTCGATTTCAAGGCTTTCGTACGGTTGATGCAGGCTTATTACGGCTTTTATCGGCCACTGGAAAACGCATTGCTCGACAGCGGCGCGATCCCGGTGGATTTCGATCTTGCGCCACGCCTCAAATCGCAGATTTTGCTCGATGATTTGCAGGCTCTGGGCCTCACGACCGAGACCATCGTCCGTTTGCCACAGTGTCAGACGTTGCCCGTGATCGACTCCGGGCCGACTTGCCTGGGTGTGCTGTACGTGCTGGAAGGGGCAACCCTCGGCGGGCAGATCCTGCGTCGCGAAATCGCTTCGCGGTTGCGTCTGGACGCCGACAACGGCGCGGCATTCCTCGACGTTTACGGCGCTGCCACCGGCCGCCGCTGGCGCGATTTCATTGATTACCTGGGCAGTCGACCGCTGAGTGCGGATGAACGTGAAGCCGTGGTTGCGGCGGCCCAATCCACATTCAGTTGTTTCGAGCGCTGGCTCGAAAGCCGGGAGGTACTGGCATGAACCCGCAAGACCAAGAAGCCTTTGAAGAACTGCTGGCCAACTGTGCCGACGAACCGATCCGCTTTCCGGGTGCCATCCAGCCCCATGGCCTGTTGCTGACCCTGAGCGAGCCGGCGCTGGACATCATTCAGATCAGCGCCAACGTCGAGACCCTGCTGGCACGCCCGGCGCAAGAACTGATCGGCCAGCCACTGCACGAATTGCTAGGTGAGACGCACGCGGCGGTCGTGCGCGAGGCGTTGCAACAACCGGTATTTGCCGATGCCGGACCGCTGCATTTCCGCCTCAACGGCACCGCATTCGAAGGTTTGCTGCACCGTCATCAAGGCGTGTTGATTCTGGAACTGGAAATCCACGTCGAAAACTTCCAGCCGCGTAACGTCGCCGGCAACCAGACCCATCTGGGACGCATGCTCCAGCGCTTGCAGGCAGCCACCACATTGCAGGCGCTGTATGACATCAGCGTCAAGGAAATCCAGGCGATGACCGGTTACGACCGGGTGCTGATCTACCGCTTCGAAGAGGAGGGCCACGGCCAGGTGATCGCCGAGGCGTCCGATCCGTCGATGGAAGTGTTCAACGGCCTGTTCTTCCCGGCTTCGGACATCCCCGAGCAAGCGCGCGAGCTGTACCGCACCAACTGGCTGCGGATCATCCCGAATGCCGATTATCAGCCAGTGCCGCTGGTGCCCAAGCTGCGCCCGGACACCCAGACCCCGCTGGACCTGAGTTTCGCCACCCTGCGCAGTGTCTCGCCGATTCATTGTCAGTACATGAAAAACATGGGCGTTCTGTCGTCGATGAGCATCTCGCTGCTCAAGGGTGACAAACTCTGGGGCCTGATCAGCTGTGGCAACCGCCAGCCGCTGCATGTGCCGCACGAGTTGCGCAGTGCCTGTCAGACCATCGGTCAGGTGCTGTCGCTGCAGATCAGCGCGATGGAGGCGCTGGAACTCAGCCGTCAGCGGGAAGAAAAGGTCGAGGCACTGGCATTGCTCAATCAGGCCATGATCGACTCGCCGCAAAACGTCTTCGATGGCCTGGCGCAACAGCCGCAAGTGTTGATGGCACTGGCCGGGGCCGGGGGCATTGCGATCATCGAAGACAAGCAGTTGCACCGTTACGGCAACTGCCCGGAACCGGAAGACATTCGCGCCCTGCACAAGTGGCTGCAGGAAACCGGCGAGCCGGTGTTCGCCAGTCATCATTTGGCCAGCGTCTACCCGCCGGCCGCGCAGTTTCAGCAAGTGGCCAGCGGCGTGCTCGCCATGAGCCTGCCCAAACCGGTGGACAACGGCGTGTTGTGGTTCCGCCCCGAGGTCAAGGAGAACATCAACTGGAGCGGTGATCCGCGCAAGCCGCTGGACCTGGAAAACTCCGATGCCGGCCTGCGTCTGCGCCCGCGCACTTCGTTCGAAATCTGGAAAGTCGAGATGGCCGGGATCTCCACCAAGTGGAGCCACGGCGATCTGTTTGCGGCCAATGACCTGCGCCGCTCCGCACTGGAAAACGACCTGGCCCGGCAGGTGCACCGCGAGCAGGAAGCGGTGCGCGCCCGGGATGAGCTGGTGGCAGTGGTTTCCCACGACTTGCGCAATCCGATGACCGTGATTTCCATGCTCTGCGGCATGATGCAGAAGACCTTCAGTTCCGACGGCCCGCACACTTCGCGGCGCATCTCCACCGCGATCGACACCATGCAACAGGCGGCGGGGCGGATGAACACGCTGCTCGAAGACTTGCTCGATACCTCGAAAATCGACGCCGGGCGCTACACCATCGCCCCGCAGACCCTGGACGTCGGGCAGATGTTCGAGGAAACGCAATCCCTGCTGGGGCCGCTGGCGCTGGACAAGGACATCAGCATCTCGTTCCAGGCCGACCCCGACCTGAAAATCCATGCCGACCCGGAGCGCCTGTTTCAGGTGCTGTCGAACCTGATCGGCAACGCGATCAAGTTCACCCCGCGCAAAGGTTCGGTGGGCGTGCTGGCCAAGTCTGACGGCAAGGAAATCGTGTTTACCGTGCGCGATACCGGTGAAGGCATTCCCAAGGAAAACCTGGCGCGGGTGTTTGACCGCTACTGGACGGTGAAGGAGGGCAACCCGACCGGAACCGGACTGGGTCTGTACATCACGCAGGGGATTGTTGAAGCTCACGGCGGACGCATCGAGGCCAGCAGTGAGCCGGGTGAGGGCACGGAGTTTCGGTTTACCGTGCCGGCGATGCTTGCCGGTGAATGAAACAATCCGTGCCTCGTTAAACGGGGCACGGATTTTGAGTGGTCAGCCCAGGTCGCTCAACGACATGAACACGTGTTTCGGCATCGGTACAAATCGCTGGTTGCGCAGCTGGCTGATCGCATACACCGCGCTGGCGGTACGACCATTGCCGTCGCCGAAGCCTTGAAACCCGGCGATGGCCGCCAGCAAGTGTTTGTCGAAGTGCTCATGGGCGGCATCAAGCGTTTTCAGGTGTTGCTCCAGCAAGGCAAAACCGCTGACGCTGCTGCCATACTTTGACGGCGCCCCCGCCTCGCGCACGGACCCAGCCAGTTGAGGAACCAGTCGGCCGTGGATCTCTCTGACCACGGTCGCATCGGTCAGGGATCTGTTGTTGCCCGCATACTCACGCAGGATCGCCACAATGTGTGCCAGTTCGTTGTCGGAGGTCGAGCCTTTGACCATCCACGCCCCGGCTCGCTGCGCATTGTCGGAGAAACCCTGCGGGTTGAACGACGATTCGGGCATCACATCGGTGTAGGGCGGCTTGCCAAGATCCAGCTTCAAGACGTTTTGCTGATGATTCTTGAGGTAGATGATTTTCTTTGATTCAAGCTCGGCCATGAACCCGAGTGTGTCGGAATAGTCACGGGCTTTTGTAGTGAACTTCGTTCCATTGAACCTGGGGCCCTTGCTTTTTGTGAACGTGATCAATACATCGTTCGCTGCGGCATGGCCTATTAACGATTCCAGTTGCTGGAATCCCTTTGACGGCGCAGCCGCTTCCCTCGTTGCAGTATTGAAAAGATGCTGCAGCTCTGTCGCATTGCTGCCCTTGGGGACGGATATAACGTCCTGACTCAGTCGTGTGACGATCTGTTCGACAGTTTCCAGCGCGTCATCCTTGAACAGTGCCCGCGCATGAGCCACCGTCGGCAGGGTCATGCGAATCTCGGCCGCCGCCCCGGACTTGCTCAACGCTTTGACCAGGTCGTAGGAGCCACTGCTGGCGGTCGTCAGTCGACGCAACTGGCGGGCGGCTGTCATGCTGATCGAACTGCCAGCCTGGCTGAGTTTCAGTGCGCCTTTGCCTGCCAGCTTCCCGGCGCCGACGATCACTTGGGGAACACCGTCGACGGGGTTGAAGATTGACACCAGAACACTGCCGGCCACGCGCCCCAGGCTGAGCAGCCTGGTGCTACTTGCCACTGCCTTTGCCAGCGCACCGGCCGCCCCGATAAAGACGAAGGACACAGCAAGGGCGTCGATGACGCAGCTGAAGGCGGCCCCGCTGCGTTTATCTGGATCATCTGAAGTCAGTTGCTGGATACAGCCTCTGAATGGAATGAAGATATTCAGAATGATGTTGGCAACGCGCTCGTACGCTTCCTGCTTTTCCTCGTATTCAGTCTGGTCATAGCCCATCCGGTAGTATTCGTCGTAGGTGATCGGCGGGTTCTTTTGCGCAATGAAGTCGGCAATGTCTTTCAGCCTCGGCGATTGGTAACTTTCCATTGGCGATGTGTACCAGGCTGACTCTTCGTCGTATGGCGCAAATTGACCAAACCGATCAAGCAGCATGCCGAACTCGTGAACATCTGCATGTTCGGCCAGTTCCCAGTGGCGGCGCGGCAGTAGTTTATTGATGTCTGCCTGTTCGCTCTGGGAAGGCGTTGCACCCTGAAAGTACGCCGCGTGCTCGGTAATGATGTTTTCCAGATAGGTAAGGCGCGGGAAGTTCCCGTTCTTGCCGTTGGTCGCTCCGTCGAAGCTTGCTGTGTCTTCGTTAAATATATGACCGCTGGCGAAAGCCTCGGCCAGGCGATCGCTTTTGCGGCACAGTCCTTGTAACGGGAACAACTCATAGCAATGGTTTTTCGATTGGTGACGGCACAGGATGACCACCCCGTGCGGCGAGAAGTGGTCGGCGCTGTGCCCGGGGATATTGCGGTTACCGCGCACCAGGTAGAGCGTTAATGCGCCCTGTGTCAGTGCTTCTCGATCACTCAGGCCGAGGCGGGAAAATGCCAGCCGGATCATGGTGCTGATTCCCGACTTGAAGGTTTCGTGCTGCCCCTTGATCTTTGCGGCATACAATTGATTGACTGGCGCAAGGCTGGCCAATGTCGGATGCACGTCGTGCAAATTGCGCCGGGTCGATGTGCTGGTGAGGTTTTTACGGTGTAACTGGTTGGCAAGGTAAAGATTGATCACCGTGTCGCTGATCAGTCCCCCTTTATTGTGCGGCGAACGAAATACCTCCTGATGGTGGTTGATGTCGGCATCGAACAGCGTTTGCTGCGCCAGGTTCCTTCGGCTGGCCGGCGCAGTGGTTATAGACTTCAGTGCCGCCTCCAGTTCATCGGCATATGTGTTGTAGTGATTCATTGCCGCTGTTGCGATTTGTGCTTCGGATAATGTCGAATCTTCACGGAGCATCACTTCGTTGATGTTTGCCCAATCCAGCACGCACTGCAGATTGAGTAATTGATGCAGGGAGCGTTGTGCATCGCTGAGCGGCGCCAGTTCGGCAAATTTCATCAGTTGCTCATAAGACAGTTTGCGCGACAACCCGGGAGCGATCCTTTCTGTCAGCATGACCGCCTTGCGCAACATGACCCAGCCTGGTGAGCCGATCAGCAGTGTCGGCGGGGTAACGACCAGAAACTCTGGTGATTGCCCCGCCAGCACCAGTTCCACTGCCAGGTAAGCGGCAAACAGACTGACGCGGTTGATCTGCTCAAAGTGGCGCTTGAGACGAGTCCGCGCCTGCGCCGGGGTTTCATGCACATACAGCGATTCATAACGCAGACTTCGATGAGTTTCGACCCGTTCCTCCGAGCCCATGTCCAGGTCCAGCACGACCGCGGCCAGCAACAGCCGGCTGCGGGTGACCTCCGTTATTGTGGGGGCCTTGCCTTCGATCAGAAGTGCATCGAAACAGCTCTGAGCCAGACGGTGTGCCTCGCTCGTTTGCATCAAATACTCCCACGCCAGTCGCGGATCTTCCTGCAGCAAGGCGCCGCTTTTTCTCTTGAGCACCACATCCGTCAGGTAGTTGATCAACGGTTCGGAATGCCGCCCCAGGTCGGCCATCAACTTTCGCACGACCTGCATGATCACAGGATACTGTGCGGGCTCGATGATCAGGGCTACATCCTGAGTCTCTTCGGAAATGCCCCAGTAGTTAGCGAATTTTGGCGGCGCGGGCATTTTGAAGTTCAGGCAGTCGATCAAGTTTGCAAGGTCTGCGTAGTCGTTGGGCGGATCGATTTCCTGAAACGCCAGCCAGTTGCGCAGTGGCACGGTGGCGCTGGAGGAAATAATGCCGCCAGAACGCCATGCGGTTTTCGACAAGAGTTCGATATCGTTCCGTAAAGATTCGATCTCATACAGTTCGTCGGTAATGATGGTGGATTGGATGTAAAAGCCCGTAGCACCGAATTCCTCATAGGCGGCGTAAACTTCACCATTGCTTCTGACCATGAAAAAGTGATCGGCAGGAAGGTCGAAGGAGGCAATGAATTCAATGAATTCCGGATGTTTGCTGAGTGAGCGCAGCAATAATTTGCCAGCGAGATGTTCGCTGTCGAAACGACTTCCCGACACCACTTCCGTGGCGAGTTGCATGAGGTCTTCTTCAGCACGAAAAGATTGTCGAAGGAAATTTCGGTTCTCCAGAGCCCTGGCGATTTTCAATCGTTCTACTTCGTCGGCCGATGCAGGGGTCGTTGCAAAAAGGTTGCGGTTAATATCCATATTGAGTTGTTCTGGTCCGTGTTGGTTAGTGCGGCAATCAGCCAGGTTAACGTGGCTGGTTGTGAAGGGGTCGGGAATATAAAACATCGAGCAAAGTTGGTTTTTTGTTTTAAGTTGCAAGTTGTTTTTGAAAGTGCCGAGATGTCTGTTTGAGGTATTAAGTGGCAACAGAAACTTCGTCGCCGGTTTCAATGGCCTGAGTGGTGGCGCGGGTCGTGGGTGATTTTGTTCAATACGCGGGCGCACGGCGCTGTCTACTGTTGGCTCCTTGTTCCCCAATTTGCAGCAGGTGCGTAATGAGTCTGATTGTGTCGATGGCGGCGTTTGCGCTGGTGGCATCCATAACCCCGGGGCCGGTAAATATCGTCGCGCTGAGTTCCGGGGCGCAATACGGCTTTCGGGCCAGTCAGCGGCATGTGGCGGGGGCGACGCTGGGCTTTGTGCTGTTGCTGGTGCTGATGGGGTTGGGCCTGCATGAAGTCCTGAAACTGTGGCCATTCCTGACCCGGGTGGTGCAATTGGCCGGGGTGGCGTTTCTGTTGTTCATGGCCTGGAAGCTGGCTGCCGATGACGGCCAGTTGCATGCCGGCGAAGCGGGGCGGGCGCCGTCGATGCTGTACGGCGCGGTGATGCAATGGCTCAACCCGAAAGCGTGGCTGGCCTGTGTGGCAGGGATGGGCGCGTTTGTCGCCGATGGCGAGGCGCGGCTGGTCTGGCAGTTCGCCGCAGTGTATCTGGTGATCTGTTATCTGTCGGTCGGTTGCTGGGTGTACGCCGGAACGTTTTTGCGGGGGTATCTGGGCAATCCGGCGGGGATGCGCCTGTTCAATCGCTTGATGGCCTTGTTGCTGGCGGCGAGCGCGGTTTATCTGCTGTTGCCGTGAGCCCGAAGTCGATGGTCAGCCGCGATATTGGCCGGGTGTCGCGGCCAGATGCTGTTTGAACGCGCGCTGAAAATGCGCCTGATCGGCAAACCCTGCTTCCAGTGCAACATCGGCAATCAGCTGGCCGCTGCGCAGGCGTTCGCGGGCAAACTGGATGCGCTGGTTGACCAGAAACGCGTGCGGCGTCATGCCGTAATGCTGCTTGAATGCGCGGATCAGATACGACGCTGATAACTGCGCCGCCGTGCAGATGTCCTCCAGGCTGAGCAGGTCAGTGCAATGTTCGCGGATGAAATCGGCGGCGCGTTCGAGCTTGAAATTCGGTTCGCGCAGCGCCGGTTCAGCCGGGTTCAGGCGCCATTGCAAATCACTGAAAAACTCCACCGCTGCGCTGTGTTTACGCTGTGCGTCCTGCTGCTCATCGACCAATAGGGCGTAAAGCCCTTGCAGGTCACGAAACAGTCGCAGGTCATCCAGGTGCGTGGTGGCAAATCGGCGAAACTCAAGTTCGGCACTGAACCCCAACTGATGCTGCAGATCGGTCAGCCATGGCGTATCGACATACAACATCAAGTACGACCACGGCTGATCATCGATCGGATTGCAGGCATGCACGTCGCCCGGATTCATCAGCACCACGGTGCCGGCGGCCACTTCGAATGTCGATTGCTCATGCACATAAATGCTGCGCCCGGCCGTGATCGCGCCGATGGAAAAGTGCGCATGGGAATGGCGTGAGTAGCAGACCTCACGACCATCGGCGATGGCCCGCGCTTCGATGAAGGGCAGGGCATCGTCCCGCCAGAAGCGTGGGGCTTTTTGAGGATTTTTGGCGGCAGCGTGTTTCATCGTTATGGTTCCCGGCAGGCCAGACCCGGAGTGTATTAGCTCTGGCCGGCAAAGGCCCGCTCCAGTTCAGCGATGTCGAGTTTTTTCATCGTGAACATGGCCTGCATTGCCCGTTGCGACTTGCTGGTGTCGGGGTCCTGCATCATGTGCATGAACGCCACCGGCACGATCTGCCACGACACGCCGTACCTGTCCTTGAGCCAGCCGCATTGCTGGGCCTCGACCGGGCCACCGGCCGACAGGTTGCCCCAGAAGTGGTCGATTTCTTCCTGATTCTGGCAGTTGACCTGAAACGAAATCGCCTCGCTGAACTTGAACATCGGCCCGCCATTGAGACCGGTGAAACTGTGGCCGTCGAGTTCGAAACTGACGGTCATCACCGCACCTTCCGGCTTGCCGTGGAATTCCTCGCCGACCTTGCTGTAGTGGGTCAGTCCGGTGATTTTCGAATGATCGAAGATCGAGCAATAGAACTTCGCAGCCGCTTCGGCCTGATCATCGAACCACAGGCACGGTGTGATTTTCTGGAAACGTTGCATGGCAGTCATCCTCGGCAGGTTAGACACGCGGGATTTACAGCGTAGTCAGTCCTTGGTCGACTGGCGGTGCCGTAGATCGACAAGTGCAGTGCAATTCAGCAACACCCTGAACCTGTGGGAGCTGGCTTGCCAGCGATGAGCCGGCACGTTCAGAAGTGATGCTGTCTGAGCCACCGCCATCGCTGGCAAGCCAGCTCTCACAATGTCTGTGACTCAGTCAGGATGTGCAGGAAGTCAGCGCCGTTCGGCGATCATCAGTAACGACTGTGGCACGGGGCTTTGCGGATGCTGCGGCTCCTGCAAACCGAGCATGTGAAACCCGGCCATGTCCAGCGCGTTGCACCAGCTCGACAGCGTGCGGAAATACCACGGCATCGGCTGCCACTGGCCCTTGAACGCGGCGAACGATTCTTCACGCCAGCCATCCTGATAATTTCCGGCCGCCACGGCCCACGGATGCAGGGTCTGAATGATGATGGCGCCGCCGGGAACCAGCAACGCATGCATCGCAGCAAGCAGCGGGATGATGTCCTGATGCAGTAGCGAAAAGTTGGCACAGATCAAATCGTAATCACGGCCAACATCAATCTCGGCGTCGACCAGCGCCGCGTAACGGGCGACATGCACCTTTGTCGAACCGGCCGCACGTGCCGCCTCGATCAGACTCGCATCGCCGTCGACACCCGCCGCATCAATGCCGCGATCCGCCAGCGCGCGCAACAACCAGCCTTCGCCGCAACCCAGATCCAGCACGCGTTCCGGTTGGCGGCCCATGATCGCCAGCAGGATTGCCTGATCGGTGACCTGCTGACGGCTTTCGATGGCACCGCTGCGGATCACCTCGATCCAGGCTTCAGCGTTGGCGTGCCAGCTCTGCAACAAGGTGGATTCAAGGGAGGGCATGGCGCTGTCTCCGAAATTGTGAGCGTTCGCTTGTACGGCTGCTATGTTCAAAGGCTGAACAAAGTCTGGCAGAGGATAGACACCATGACCCCATTAACCGGCGGTTGCCTGTGCGGCGACGTTCGCTTCAAAGCCGCGGGCCAACCTTACCGCATCGGCATTTGCCATTGCCTCGACTGCCGCAAACATCACGGCGCATTGTTTCATGCTTCGGCGATATTTCCCGAGAAGGCGGTGACCGTCAGCGGGACTCTCGGCGAGTATCAAGGGCGGGTGTTTTGCCCGCGCTGTGGTTCGCCGGTACTTGCGCGTTCGGGGGATGAGATTGAAGTGAACGTCGGCTCGCTGGACGCGCCGAACCAGTTCAAACCGACTTATGAGCTGTGGACCATCCGCCGCGAGGCCTGGTTACCGGCGCTGCCACTGGCGCACCATTACGAACGTGATCGCGAAGGGACGGGCCGTACCGAGGCGTAGTACGCAGTCAAGCCAATCACCCAGTCCCCTGTGGGAGCGAGCCTGCTCGCGAATGCGGGGGGCAGCCAACCCATTACTGACTGACCGATTGCCTTCGCCAGCAGGCTCGCTCCCACACGGTTTCTGGTGTGACCGAGTATGCAGCAGGCCTCTGAAAACCTGTGGGAGCTGGCTTGCCAGCGATGGGGCCGGCACATCCACAATTGATGTTGCCTGATCCACCGCCATCGCTGGCAAGCCAGCTCCCACAATGATGTGTGTCAGCCGCGAATAAACGCCAACAAATCCGCATTGATCGTCGGCGCCTCGGTTGTCGGCATCCCGTGTGGAAAGCCCGGATACGACTTCAGCGTGCCATTTGGCAGCAGTTTCGCCGACAAAGGCCCCGAGTTCGCATACGGCACGATCTGATCATCCTCGCCATGCATCACCAGCACCGGCACGGTGACCTTCTTCAGGTCTTCGGTGAAGTCGGTCTGCGAGAAGGCAACGATCCCGTCGTAATGCGCCTTGGCGCCGCCGATCATGCCCTGACGCCACCAATTGCCGATGATGCCTTCCGAAGGTTTTGCTCCCGGACGGTTGTAGCCATAGAAAGGACCGCTGGGAATGTCGCGATAGAACTGCGCGCGATTGGCCGCCAGTTGTGCCTGAAAATCATCGAACACCGATTTCGGCAAACCACCGGGATTGCTTTCGGTCTGGACCATCAACGGTGGCACCGCGCTGATCAACACGCCTTTGGCCACGTTGTCCTGCCCATGCCGGGCGATGTAGTGGATGACCTCACCGCCGCCGGTGGAGTGGCCGACATGCACTACGTTCTTCACCCCCAGATGCTGAACCACCGCCAGCGCATCGTCGGCGTAATGATCCATGTCGTGACCGTCCCAGACCTGACTTGATCGCCCGTGCCCGCGCCGGTCATGGGCAATCACCCGAAAGCCCTGGGCCAGAAAGAACAGCATCTGTGCATCCCAGTCGTCCGAGCTGAGTGGCCAGCCGTGGTGAAAGTGGATCACCGGAGCGTCCTTCGGGCCCCAGTCCTTGTAGAAGATATCGACGCCGTCTTGAGTGGTGACAAATCCCATGTTCGCGACTCCTGACCAATGTGATGGGTGACCGCGCTCATCGCAGCCCGGTGGTGCTGGCTCGGGTGAGCGCCGTTATCAGCCAGAAGATTAAAGTCGACATTTTTACGTTGAGGCATGACCGGTGGTCGCAACGCCTGGCTTGCGGCGCAATTTGGGCTTTGCTGAAAGGGATAAGCCGAGGCGCGCACAGGCTTCGATGGCCGTAGCGACGCCCCTTCAGAACACCGTGAGTCTGAGGAAAACCCCCGATGCTGACCTTGAATATCAATGGCAAGGATCAGGAACTCGATGTGCCGGCAGACATGCCGCTGCTCTGGGTCCTGCGTGATGTGGCGCGCCTGACCGGTACCAAATTCGGCTGTGGCATGGCCCAGTGCGGCGCCTGCACCGTTCACGTGGATGGGGCACCGTTGCGTGCCTGCATCACGCCCGCCACTGCCGTGGCCAACGGCCAGAAAATCCTTACCATCGAAGGCCTGTCCACCGACGGCTCGCACCCGGTGCAGCAAGCCTGGGCCGAACTCGACGTGGTGCAATGCGGTTACTGTCAGTCCGGGCAGATCATGTCTGCCGCGGCGCTGCTGGCGAAAATCCCCCAACCCACCGACAGCGATATCGATCAGGCGCTCTCCGGCAACATTTGCCGCTGCGGCACCTATCCGCGAATCCGCGCTGCGGTGAAACGTGCGGCCGAGATTGGCTGATTGGGAGACAGACGATGAACAGTCCTGTATCGCGTCGCGGCTTTCTCAAGGGCAGTGCCGTGCTGGGTGGTGGTCTGGTGGTGGCGTTTGTCGTGCCCGGTGCCCATCGGTTTGCGCGGGCAGCGGAGAATGAAGGCAAGGTCTTCGCGCCGAATGCGTTTTTGCGCATCGCCGCCGACAACAGCGTGACGGTGTTGCTCGGGCATTCGGAAATGGGCCAGGGCATCTGGACTGGCCTGACCATGCTGATCGCCGAAGAGCTGGACGCCGACTGGTCGACGATCCGCGTCGAGCACTCGCCGGCCTCGGCGGCCAATTACGGCATGCCGGCGTTTGGCGGAATGCAGATTACCGGCGGCTCGACCTCGACCTGGATGGAGTTCGACCGATACCGGCTCGCAGGGGCCACGGCGCGGCAGATGCTGGTGGAAGCGGCGGCCAAGCGCTTCAACGTTGCGGCGTCGACGATTCGCACTGAGTCGGGCGTCGTGATTGCCGGCGATAAACGCGCGACGTATGGCGAACTGGCGGATGCCGCCGGGCAACTGCCGGTGCCGGATCCGAAGTCGATCACCTTCAAGGAGGCCAAGGACTGGAAAGTCATCGGCAAACCGACCAAACGCCTCGACACCCCGGAGAAAATCACCGGGCGCGCCAAGTTCGGCATGGACGTGCAGTTCGACGGCTTGATGACCGCGATGGTCGCGCGGGCGCCGGTGTTCGGTGCCACGGTCAAATCCTTCGAGGGGGCCGAGGCGCTGGCGGTGCCCGGCGTGCACAAAGTGGTACAGGTGCCGACCGGCGTGGCGGTGATTGCCGATCATTACTGGGCGGCGAAACTCGGGCGTGATGCCTTGAAAGTCGATTGGGACATGGGCCCGCACACTGACCTGAGTAGCCAGGGCCTGCTCGACAGCTTTCGCAAACTGGCGGCGACACCGGGGACTTCCGCCAGCCAGGCCGGGAATCCGCAGGGCAACTTCAATAAGGCGGCGAAGAAAATCGACGTCGAATACAGCGTGCCGTATCTGGCGCATGCACCGATGGAACCGCTCAACTGCACGGTGAAGATCAGCGCCGACAAGTGCGAAATCTGGACCGGCACGCAATTCCAGACCCTCGACCAGATGGTCGCCGGCAAGATCACCGGGCTCAAACCGGAGCAGGTGGAGATTCACACCGAGTTTCTCGGTGGCGGTTTCGGGCGCCGGGCCAATCCGACCTCGGACTTCGTCGCTGAAGCCGTGCAAGTGGCGAAAGCGGCCGGGATGCCGGTGAAAACCGTCTGGTCCCGTGAGGATGACATTCGTGGCGGTTATTACCGCTCGATGTTCCTGCATCAGGCGCGCATCGGCCTCGACGGGCAGGGCATGCCGTTGAGCTGGCAGCATGTGCTGGTCGGTCAATCGATCATGGCCAGCACGATGCTTGAACAGACCATGGTCAAGAACGGCATCGACGCGACTTCGGTCGAAGGTGTGGCTGACAGCCCGTATATCAAAGGCCTGGCTCATCAACAGGTCGAGCTGCATTCGCCGCAGACCGGGATCAATGTGTTGTGGCTGCGCTCGGTCGGGCACAGCCACACCGCGTTTGTCATGGAGTCACTGATCGATGAAATGGCCACGGCGGCCGGCAAGGACCCGGTGGAATACCGGCGAACGTTGCTCAAGGATCATGCGCGCCATCTCGGTGTGCTGAATCTGGCGGTGGAGAAGGCCAACTGGACAGCGCCATTGCCGGACGGGCATGCGCTGGGCGTGGCGGTGCACGAGTCGTTCGGCAGTTATGTGGCGCAGGTGGCCGAGGTCTCCCAGGACAATCTGGCGATCCGCGTGCACCGCGTGGTGTGTGCGGTGGATTGCGGGATCGCGGTCAATCCGCAGAGCATCGCGGCGCAGATGGAATCGTGCATCACCTTTGGCCTGGGCATGGCGCTGCACAGCAAGCTGACGGTCAAGGACGGCGCGGTGGTGCAATCCAACTATCACGACTATCAGGTGCTGCGCCTCAATGAGATGCCGCTGGTCGAGGTGCATATCGTGCCCAGCCGCGACAAACCCGGCGGCATCGGCGAGGCCGGTGTTCCGCCTACCGCGCCGGCGGTGGCCAACGCGGTGTATGCACTGACCGGGCAACGCCTGCGTGAACTGCCGCTGCAACTGTCGGGGGTGTGAGATGAAACGACATCTGCTGTTGGGCACGGTGATTCTGCTGGGGCTGGGCGGCTACGCTTCGGACCTGTTCGCCGATGATCAGGAGGCGCTCAAGGCGTTCGGCACGGTGCAGAAGGTGTTCCAGAGCCCGCGTTGCCAGAACTGCCACATTCCCGGCGACTCGCCGCTGCAATTCGATGCCGGCAAACCGCATGCGATGAATGTCGTGCGCGGCATGGATGGCAAGGGCGCCGCCGGTTTGCCTTGCGCCACCTGCCATGCCGAGCGCAACCCGCCCGACAGTTATGGCCCGCATGCGCCTCCGGGGGCGCCGCACTGGAGCCTGCCACCGGCGGCGCACAAGATGGCCTGGATTGGCCTGCCGCCGGACAAGTTGTGCGCGATGATCAAGGATCGTTCCAGCAACGGCGACCGTGACTTCGCCGCGCTGATCAAACATGTCAGCGACGACAAACTGGTGTTGTGGGGCTGGAATCCCGGAGCCGGGCGCGCGCCGGTGCCAGTGCCGCATGACATTTTTGTGGCCCAGTTCAAGCTTTGGGCCGATGCCGGCGGGCCGTGCCCGGTGGCGGGCGGTTGAGTGTGTGAGTCGCTGGCGATTCAAGCTACTCTAACGGTCGTTGACCCTGATGGAGTGCGTGATGCTGGCCCCGATCAAACCCGCCAATGAAGCTGTGCGAATCCAGGCATTGCACGGACTGAACGTCCTGGACTCTGCGCCCGAAGAGCGTTTCGACCGTTTGACGCGTCTGGCCAAACGGCTGTTCAACGTGCCTATTGCGTTGGTCACGCTGGTCGACAAGGATCGGCAATGGTTCAAGTCGTGCGTCGGCCTCGACGTCAACGAAACCCCACGGGATGTGTCGTTCTGTGGGCACGCGATTCTTCAGGATGAATTGCTGCTGGTGCCGGATGCCAAGCAAGACAAACGCTTTCATGACAATCCGCTGGTGACCGGCGAGCCGAACATCCGTTTTTACGCGGGCTACCCGCTGACCGTGCCCAACGGCAACAAGATGGGCACGCTGTGCCTGATCGACACCAAGCCGCGCGAGCTCGATGACGAGGAGCGCGGGCTGTTGCGCGATCTGGCCGGGATGGCCGAGCAGGAATTGATGGCGGTGCAGATGGCGAACATGGACGAGCTGACGCTGCTGTCCAACCGCCGTGGTTTCAAGGCCCTTGCTCAGTATGCGCTGGAGGCCTGCAAGCACCGGGACAAACCGGCGACGCTGCTGTTTTTCGATCTCAATGACTTCAAACACATCAATGATCACTATGGGCATGCCGAAGGCGACAGTGCGCTGAAGACTTTCGCCGACGTGCTGCGCATCGCTTTTCGCGAGAGCGACGTGGTCGGGCGCCTGGGCGGTGATGAGTTCGTGGCGCTGCTGACCGGCTCCAGTCACGTCGAAACCACGGCGATCATGGCGCGGCTCAAGGACATCCTCGACGAGCGCAATACGATGTTGCAACGCGGCTACGACATCCGCTTCAGCGTCGGCCAGATCGAATACGATCCGCAACGGCATGACACGGTGGATCGGCTGCTGGCGGATGCCGATAGCGCAATGTACGAACACAAGCAGCAATTGAAGCGCGGCCATTGAGGGCCTCAGCGCTGGCTAGCCAGCTCCCACAGATTTCGCGGCTGCCCACACAATCCAGGGACTGCACGGAACCTTGTGGGCGCTGGCTTGCCAGCGATAGCGGCCGGTCAGACGCCACACTTCTATTTGGCAAACAACTGCCCGATATCCTTGAACGCCTTGAACTCCAGCGCATTGCCACACGGGTCGAACAGAAACATCGTCGCCTGTTCGCCCACCAGGCCGTGAAAGCGAATCCCCGGCTCAATCACAAACCGCGTGCCCAGCGATGTGAGGCGTTCGGCCAGCGCCTGCCATTGCGCCATCCCCAGCACCACTCCGAAATGCGGCACCGGCACGTCATGCCCGTCCACGGCATTGGTGTGGGCAGCTTCCTGTGCAGCGTTTTTCGGCGCCAGATGAATCACCAGTTGATGGCCGAAGAAGTTGAAGTCGACCCAGTGTGCGCTGGAACGTCCTTCCTCCAGCCCGAAAACTTCGCGGTAAAAGTGCCGTGCGGCGGCCAGGTCATAGACGGGGATGGCCAGATGGAATGGGCTGAGTGACATAGGTGCGGTCTCGATCAACGGTTGGGGTGAGCTGAGTCTAGCGCTGTGCATTTCGATTGAAAGACGATAGTTTTTGCGCCGAGCTCAAATTATTTCGATCAATCGAGGTGTCCATGCTGCGTGAACTCAAGACCTTTCTGGCGGTGGCGCAGCACGGCACGTTTGCCGCGGCGGGTCTTCATGTCGGCCTGACGCAATCGGCGGTCAGCGCGCAGATCCGCAATCTGGAACAGACCCTCGGCGTAAGGCTGTTCGATCGCACCGGTCGGCAGGCGATCCTCAATCCGGCAGGACAGCGCGCGGTGCCGATGGCGCAGGAAATGCTCGCCACCTTCAGCCGCATGGCGATCAGCGAAGACGCCAGCGAGTTTCGCGGCGAGCTGAGAATCGGCGCCGTGGCCACCGCACAGACGGGGTTGTTGCCTCAGGCCTTGCTGCGCTTGCGCCAACAGGCGCCCGGCGTGGAGCCGAAACTGGTGCCGGGGGTGTCGCTGAACCTGCTGAGCCAAGTGGATGCAGGGCAGGTCGATCTGGCGGTCATGATCAAGCCGCCGTTCGAATTGCCCAAGGAGCTGTCAGCGCAGGTGATCCGACGCGAACCGTTCGTGCTGATCGTACCGCGCGGTGTCGAGGGCGATGATCCGCTGCAATTGCTCGCCGAGCATCCTCATGTGCGCTACGACCGTAACTCGTTCGGGGGGCGACTGGTGACGCGCTTTCTGCGTGAGCAGCGGATAGACGTCCACGTAGCGCTGGAGCTGGATGAGCTGGAAGCGATCGTTAAAATGGTCGAATGCGGGCTCGGGGTTTCGTTGCTGCCCATGGCTGGGCTGTGGCTGGAGCATCCGCTGAGGGTGAGAGTGATCGAACTGGGCGAGCTGAAGTTTTATCGGGAGATGGTGCTGTTGCAGCGTTACAGCCAGCGCGGCCAGCCGATTCAGCAGTTGTTCGCCCGTTGCCTGGAATCGCAGGCATGAAAAAGCCCGCCAATTGGCGGGCTTTTTATCGGCAACGCGAAGATTACTCTTCGATGTTGCCCATGGCGGTGGTGTTGAAGCCGCCGTCCACGTACATGATTTCACCGCTGATGCCCGACGCCAGGTCGGAGCACAGGAAGGCGCCGGCGTTGCCGACTTCTTCGATGGTGACGTTGCGGCGCAGTGGAGTTTGCGCTTCGTTGGCGGCCAGCATCTTGCGGAAGTTCTTGATGCCGGAGGCGGCCAGGGTACGGATCGGGCCAGCCGATACGCAGTTGACGCGGGTGCCGTCCGGGCCCAGGGAACCGGCCAGGTAACGTACGCCAGCTTCCAGCGAAGCCTTGGCCATGCCCATCACGTTGTAGTTCGGCATGGTGCGCTCGGCGCCCAGGTACGACAGGGTCAGCAGACTGCCGTTGCGGCCTTTCATCATCTCGCGGCCAGCCTTGGCCAGGGCCACGAAGCTGTAGGCGCTGATGTCGTGAGCGATGCGGAAACCTTCACGGGTGGTGGCTTCGGTGAAGTCGCCGTCCAGTTGGTCGCCCGGGGCGAAGCCGACGGAGTGCACGATGCAGTCCAGGCCGTCCCACTTCTTGCTCAGTTCTTCGAAGACCTTGGCGATTTCTTCATCGCTGGCCACGTCGCACGGGAAGCACAGCTCAGGGCTCGAACCCCAGCCCTGTGCGAACTCTTCAACGCGACCCTTGAGTTTGTCGTTCTGATAAGTGAAGGCAAGCTCAGCGCCCTCGCGATGCATGGCGGCAGCGATGCCGGATGCGATGGACAGCTTGCTGGCGACACCGACGATCAGTACGCGCTTACCGGCGAGAAAACCCATGTGTTGCTCCTCTTTCAGGTTATTGCGCAGTGGCTGGTGCCAGAAAAGCGGCTTCCAGCAACTGCTGTGTATACGAATGTTTGGGAGCGGCAAAGATGGCTTGCGCGTCTCCCTGTTCGACCACTTGGCCATGCTTGACCACCATCAGCTGGTGGCTCAGCGCTTTGACGACAGCCAGGTCATGGCTGATGAACAAATACGTCAGGTTGTACTTGGCTTGCAGTGAACGCAACAGCTCCACCACTTGCCGCTGCACCGTGCGGTCGAGCGCCGAAGTGGGCTCGTCCAGCAGGATCAGCGCCGGTTTCAGCACCAAGGCCCGGGCAATGGCGATACGCTGCCGTTGCCCACCGGAAAATTCGTGGGGGTAGCGGTGCCGGGTTTCCGGATCCAGACCTACCTCCTTCAATGCCGCAATAATCGCCGCTTCCTGCTCGGTCGCGGTGCCCATCTTGTGAATCCGCAGGCCTTCGCCAACGATGTCGCTGACGCACATTCGCGGGCTCAGGCTGCCGAACGGGTCCTGAAACACCACCTGCATCTCCCGCCGCAACGGGCGAACCTCGTTCTGCGTCAGGCAGTCTAGCTGCTTGCCCTCAAAGCGGATCGCGCCTTTGCTGCCGATCAGCCGCAAAATCGCCAGACCCAGCGTGGATTTGCCGGAACCGCTTTCCCCCACGATCCCCAGAGTCTGTCCCTGAGGCAGGCTGAAATTGATGCCGTCCACTGCCTTGACGTAATCCACCGTGCGCTTGAGCAGGCCTTTCTTGATCGGGAACCAGACTTTCAGGTTCTCGACTTCGAGCAGCGGCGCCCCGATTTTATTGGTCGCCGGGCCTCCGCTGGGCTCCGCGCCGAGCAATTCCCGAGTGTACGGATGCTGCGGCGAACGGAACAGCTCTGCGCACGATGCCTGTTCGACGATGCAACCGCGCTGCATGACACATACGCGATGCGCAATTCTTCGCACCAGGTTCAAATCATGACTGATCAGTAACAGCGACATGCCCAATCGAGCCTGAAGTTCCTTGAGCAAATCGAGGATTTTCAGCTGAACGGTCACGTCCAGGGCGGTGGTTGGCTCGTCAGCGATCAGCAGTTCCGGCTCGTTGGCCAGCGCCATGGCGATCATCACCCGCTGGCGCTGGCCGCCAGACAATTCGTGGGGCAGGGCCTTGAGACGTTTGTGCGGCTCGGGGATGCCGACCATCTCCAGCAGCTCCAGCGTGCGCTTGGTTGCGACTTTGCCGCTCAAGCCCTTGTGGATGCCCAACACCTCGTTGATCTGCTTCTCGATCGAGTGCAGGGGGTTGAGCGAGGTCATCGGCTCCTGAAAGATCATCGCGATGCGGTTGCCACGGATGTGGCGAATGGTCTTTTCGCTCAGGTCCAGCAGATTCTGCCCGGCATAGGTGATGCTGCCGGCCGGATGGCGGGCCAGCGGGTAGGGCAACAGGCGCAGGATCGAATGCGCGGTCACCGATTTGCCCGAGCCGGACTCGCCGACCAGCGCCAGGGTTTCGCCGCGCTTGATGTCAAAGCTCACGCCCTCGACCACCCGGTGCAGTCGCTCGTTGAAGCCGAACTCGACGGCGAGGTCGCGCACTTCGATCAGATTGTCCTGATTCATTTCACTTCCTCGGGTCGAAGGCATCGCGAGCGGACTCGCCGATAAACACCAGCAGACTCAACATCAGCGCCAGCACCGCAAACGCGCTCATGCCCAGCCACGGCGCCTGCAGGTTGGATTTGCCCTGAGCCACCAGTTCACCCAGCGACGGGCTGCCGGCCGGCAAGCCGAAGCCGAGGAAATCCAGCGCGGTGAGGGTGCCGATGGCGCCGGTGAGGATGAACGGCATGAAGGTCATGGTCGAGACCATCGCGTTGGGCAGAATGTGGCGGAACATGATCGCGCCGTTCTGCATGCCCAGCGCCCGCGCCGCACGCACGTATTCGAGGTTGCGCCCACGCAGGAACTCGGCGCGCACCACGTCGACCAGGCTCATCCACGAAAACAGCAGCATGATCCCCAGCAGCCACCAGAAATTCGGCTGGACGAAACTGGCGAGGATGATCAGCAGGTACAGCACCGGCAGCCCCGACCAGATTTCCAGAAAGCGCTGCCCGGCCAGATCGACCCAGCCGCCATAAAAACCCTGCAACGCGCCGGCAATCACGCCGATGATCGAGCTGAGTACCGTCAGTGTGAGGGCAAACAACACGGAAATGCGGAAGCCGTAGATCACCCGTGCCAGCACGTCGCGGCCCTGATCGTCGGTGCCCAGCAGGTTGTCCGCCGAGGGCGGGGCCGGGGCCGGGACTTTCAGGTCGTAGTTGATGCTCTGGTAGCTGTAGGGAATCGGCGCCCACAACACCCACGCGTCCTTGGCCTTGAGCAGTTCGCGGATATACGGGCTCTTGTAGTTGGCTTCCAGCGGGAATTCGCCGCCGAAGGTGGTTTCCGGGTAGCGCTTGATCGCCGGGAAGTACCAGTGGTTGTCGTAATGCACCAGCAGCGGCTTGTCGTTGGCGATCAGCTCGGCGCCGAGGCTCAGGCCGAACAGAATCAGAAACAGCCACAGCGACCACCAGCCACGCTTGTTGGCTTTGAACAGTTCGAACCGGCGGCGGTTGAGCGGGGACAGGTTCATCTCAATGCTCCCGGCTGGCGAAGTCGATGCGCGGATCGACCAGGGTGTAGGTGAGGTCGCCGATCAGTTTCACCACCAGCCCCAGCAGGGTGAAGATGAACAGGGTGCCGAACACCACCGGGTAATCGCGGTTGATCGCCGCTTCGAAACTCATCAGGCCCAGGCCGTCGAGGGAGAAGATCACCTCCACCAGCAACGAGCCGGTGAAGAAGATGCCGATGAACGCCGACGGAAACCCGGCAATCACCAGCAGCATGGCGTTGCGGAACACGTGGCCGTAGAGCACGCGGTTGCGCGTCAGGCCCTTGGCCTTGGCGGTGACCACGTACTGCTTGTTGATCTCGTCGAGGAAGCTGTTTTTGGTCAGCAGGGTCATGGTCGCGAAGTTGCCGATCACCAGCGCCGTCACCGGCAGCGCCAGGTGCCAGAAGTAGTCGAGAACCTTGCCGCCCAGGCTCAGCTCATCGAAGTTGTTCGAAGTCAGGCCGCGCAACGGGAACCAGTCCAGATAACTGCCGCCGGCAAACACCACGATCAGCAGAATCGCGAACAGGAATGCCGGGATCGCGTAGCCGATGATGATCGCCGAACTGGTCCACACGTCGAAGTGGCTGCCGTGCCGCGTGGCCTTGGCGATCCCCAGCGGGATCGACACCAGGTACATGATCAGCGTGCTCCACAGCCCGAGCGAGATCGATACCGGCATCTTCTCCTTGATCAGGTCGATGACCTTGGCGTCGCGGAAGAAGCTGTCGCCGAAATCCAGCTTCGCGTAGTTCTTGACCATGATCCACAAGCGTTCCGGGGCCGATTTGTCGAAGCCGTACATGTGCTCGATTTCCTTGATCAGCGCCGGGTCCAGGCCTTGCGCGCCGCGATAGGCGGAGCCGGCCACCGAGACTTCGGCGCCGCCACCGGCGATGCGACTGGTGGCGCCTTCGAAGCCTTCAAGCTTGGCGATCATCTGCTCCACCGGGCCGCCTGGCGCGGCCTGGATGATGACGAAGTTGATCAGCAGGATGCCGAACAGGGTCGGGATGATCAGCAGCAGTCGCCGAAAAATATACGCCAGCATCTGATTACTCCGTGCCCACAGGGTCGGCTTGCAGTTTGGTTTCGACTTCTATGGCGGGTTTCGCGTCAGGCTTGACCCACCAGGTGTTAATCCCGATGTCGTATTTGGGCGAGACTTTCGGGTGACCGATGTGGTTCCAGTAAGCCACGCGCCAGGTCTTGATGTGCCAGTTGGGGACTACGTAGTAACCCCATTGCAGCACCCGATCCAGCGCCCGGGCATGGGCCACCAGGCTGCTGCGTGAATCGGCGTTGATCAGGCTTTCCACCAGTTGATCGACGATCGGATCCTTCAGGCCCATGGTGTTGCGGCTGCTCGGTTTGTCGGCGGCGGCGCTCATCCAGAATTCGCGTTGCTCGTTACCCGGCGAGTTGGATTGCGGGAAGCTGCCGACCATCATGTCGAAGTCCCGCGAGCGCACGCGGTTGATGTATTGCGAAACGTCGACACGGCGGATCACCAGATCGATGCCGAGGTCGGCCAGATTGCGTTTGAACGGCAGCAGCACGCGTTCGAATTCGGTCTGTGCAAGGAGGAACTCGATGACCACCGGTTTGCCGCTGGCGTCGACCATTTTGTCGTCGACAATCTTCCAGCCGGCCTCTTGCAGCAGTTGATAGGCCTCGCGCTGCTGGGCGCGGATCATGCCGCTGGCGTCGGTCTTGGGGTTCTCGAAGGCTTCGCTGAACACCTGCGCTGGCAGTTTGCTGCGAAACGGTTCGAGGATCGCCCGCTGCTCGGCGTCCGGCAGGCCGGTGGCGGCCATTTCCGAATTCTCGAAATAGCTGCGGGTGCGGAAGTAGGCACCGTTGAACAGCTGTTTGTTGGTCCACTCGAAATCGAACAGCAGACCGAGCGCCTGCCGCACCCGCACATCCTGAAACACCGGACGGCGCAAATTGAAAACGAAGCCCTGCATGCCGGTCGGGTTGCTGTTGGCGATCTGTTCCTTGATCAGCCGGCCTTCGGTGACCGCCGGAATGTTGTAGGCGTTGGCCCAGTTCTTCGCGGTCATTTCCAGCCAGTAATCGAACTGCCCGGCCTTCAGCGCTTCGACGGCGACGGTGTTGTCGCGGTAGTAATCGGTGGTCATCACGTCGAAGTTGTAGAACCCGCGATTGACCGGCAAATCCTTGCCCCAATAGTCCTTGACCCGCTCATAGCGCACCGAGCGCCCGGCCTTCACTTCGGCGACCTTGTACGGGCCGCTGCCCAGCGGGATTTCCAGATTGCCCTTGGTGAAATCGCGATTGGCCCACCAGTGTTTCGGCAGCACCGGCAACTGGCCGAGGATCAGCGGCAACTCGCGATTGTTGGTGTGCTTGAACTTGAACAGCACCTTGAGCGGGTCTTCGGCGATCACCTCATCGACGTCGCTGTAGTAGCCGCGAAACAGCGGCGAACCGTCTTTGGTCAGGGTCTGGAAACTGAATACCACGTCTTCGGCGCGCACCGGATGGCCGTCATGAAAGCGCGCTTCCGGACGCAGGTAGAAACGCACCCAGCTGTTGTCCGGGGCTTTCTCGATCTTCGCAGCGATCAGGCCGTACTCGGTGAACGGCTCGTCGAGGCTGTGCTTGGTCAGGGTGTCGTAGATCTGCCCGACATCATCGGCCGGCACGCCTTTGCTGATGAACGGGTTGAGGCTGTCGAAGCCGCCGAACCCGGCCTGGCGGAAGATCCCGCCCTTGGGTGCGTCGGGGTTCACGTAATCGAACTGTTTGAAGTCCGCCGGGTATTTCGGCGGCTCGTTGTACAGGGTTACCGCGTGTTGCGGGGCGGCAATCGCCAGCCCGGCGAACAGCAGACCGCTGGCCTGCAGGAGCAGGGCACGGATGAGGGTCATTTATTGTTCTCCGAAGATTTCAGCCACCACGCGCTCAGGCCCAGGGTGTAGGGCGGCGTGGTGACGAAAGCCAACCGGTTGCGGTAGGCCAGTCGGTGATAATTGAGGTACCAGTTGGGAATGCTGTAGTGCTGCCACAGCAGCACGCGGTCCAGCGCCTTGCCGGCGGCGACCTGTTCGTCGCGGGTTTGCGCGGCGAGCAATTGTTCGAGCAGGTGATCGACCACGGGGTTGGCGATGCCGGCGTAATTCTTGCTGCCCTTGACCCCGACCTGACTGGAATGGAAGTACTGCCACTGCTCCAGGCCCGGGCTGAGGGTCTGGTTGAGGGTCATCAGGATCATGTCGAAATCGAATTGATCCAGACGCTGTTTGTACTGGGCGCGATCCACCGTGCGCAGGCGCGCATCGATGCCGATGCTGTTGAGGTTTTCGATGTACGGCTGCAGGATCCGCTCAAGGTTCGGATTGACCAGCAGCAGTTCGAAGCTCAGCGGCTGCCCGGCAGCGTTTTGCAGGCGCTGGCCGTTGAGCTTCCAGCCGGCCTCGGCGAGCAGCGCCAGGGCCTTGCGCATGGTTTCTCGCGGGATGCCACGGCCATCGGTTTGCGGCAAGGTGAACGGCTCGGTGAACAGCTTCGCCGGTAACTGATCTTTATACGGCTTGAGCATCAGCCATTCGTGCCCGACCGGCAGGCCGCTGGCGCTGAATTCGCTGTTGGGGTAGTAACTGGTGGTGCGTTTGTAGGCGTCGCTGAACAGCGCGCGGTTGGTCCACTCGAAGTCGAACATCAGGCCCAGCGCTTCGCGCACCTTGACGTCGCTGAAGGTCGCGCGTCGGGTGTTCATGAACAGGCCCTGGCTCTGGGTCGGGATCTGATGCGGGATCTGCGCCTTGATCACGTCGCCACGGCGCACCGCCGGGAAGTTGTAGCCATTGGCCCAGTTCTTCGCCTGATGCTCGATGTAGATATCGAATTCACCGGCCTTGAACGCTTCGAAGGCCACGTCGCTGTCGCGGTAGAACTCGACTTCCATGCGATCAAAATTGTACTTGCCGCGATTGACCGGCAGGTCCTTGCCCCAGTAATCCTTGACCCGCTCGAAAATCAGCTGCCGCCCCGGCGTCACCGAGGTGATGCGATAGGGGCCGCTGCCCAGCGGTGGTTCGAAGGTGGTGGCCTTGAAGTCGCGATCTTTCCAGTAATGCTGTGGCAGCACCGGCAGCTCACCGAGGCGCAGAATCAATAACGGATTGCCCGAGCGTTTCATCACGAAACGAATGCGCTGCGGGTTGAGGATGTCGACCCGTGAGACTTCCTGCAGGGCAGTGCGGTACAGCGGGTGGCCGTCCTTGAGCAGTGTTCGGTAGGAGAACGCCACGTCGTAGGCGGTGATCGGTGTGCCATCGTGGAAACGTGCTTCCGGGCGCAGATTGAACACCACCCAACTGCGATCTTCGCTGTATTCCACCGATTGCGCGATCAGGCCATAGCTCGATGCCGGCTCGTCGCCGGACGGCGAATACTGGCCGGTGCCGACCATCAGCGGCTCGTTCAGCTCATTGATGCCGTACTGCAGGAAATTCGGCGTGGTGACCGGGCTGGTGCCCTTGAAGGTGTACGGGTTGACCGTATCGAAGGTGCCGAACGCCATCACCCGCAACGTACCGCCCTTGGGCGCTTGCGGGTTGACCCAGTCGAAGTGGGTAAATCTGGCCGGGTACTTGAGCGTGCCGAACTGCGCATAACCGTGACTCTCGGTAATCGTCGCGCTTGCGGGTGAGCTCAAGGCCAGGCTGATCAGGAGCAGGAGGAGGGGACGCTTCAAGTCAGATCCGATCCAGGCGGCTTGGGCTTTGTGGGCCGTACAGTAACAGCTTGTCTGGACAGGAAAAAGATGCGGGTTAATGGGCTGTTAATCGGCGTGCAATTCTCACCCGGTTTGCATTGTAGTGAGGGGATTCATCCCCGATGGACTGCGCAGCAGGCCCCGTGGTTTTTGGAAGGCAGGGGCCGCTTCGCGCCCCATCGGGGATGAATCCCCTCACCACAAGGAATCCATCGGGGACAATAATTCGGGCAATAAAAAAAGCCCCTGAATTTCAGGGGCTCTTTGTCAGTGCGGCTGGTAAACCGTGAGCATCTGCCCAGGCTTGAGGGCCTTGCCGGCACCCGGGTTCCAGCGCTTGAGATGCTGCATCTCGACGTTGAAACGCTTGGCCACCACGTACAGGGTATCGCCGCGTTTGACCTTGTACTGGGTCTGCTGCTGGCTGTCGGCCTTGCCTTTGGTCTTGCTGTTGGCGGCAATCACCGTGTTGATCCGGCCACTGTTGCGAGCCGGGGCGCGCTTGGTGGTGTCCTGCATCACCAGGGTCTGGCCGACCTTGAGGTTTTTGCCGGTCAGCTTGTTCCAGCGCTGCAGGTCCTTGACTTCGACCTTGTTGGCCTTGGCGATGGAACCGAGGTTGTCACCGCGTTTGACCCGATAGGCGCGTTTGAGCTTTGCCACCTCGGTCGGATCGGCACCGTCGAATACCGGTTTCAGCGAACGGGGACTGATCAGTTCTTCAGGCCGCATGGTCTGCAGGCTGGCGGTCAGCAGTTGCGCCTTGGACGTCGGCACCAGCAGATGCTGCGGGCCGTCGATGGTGGTGCGTTGCTTGAAGGCCGGGTTGAGCTGGAACAGTTCGTCTTCGTCGATGTTGGCCACCGCCGCGACCTTCGACAGGTCCATGCGCTGGTTGATTTCGACGACCTGGAAATACGGTTCGTTGGCGATCGGGTTGAGGTTCACCCCGTAGGCTTCCGGGGCCAGCACCACTTGCGACAGGGCCAGCAGTTTCGGCACGTACGCCTGGGTTTCCGCCGGCAACGACGACAGGTTCCAGTAGTCGGTCGGCAGGCCGAGCTTCTCGTTGCGCTCGATGGCGCGGCTCACCGTGCCTTCACCGGCGTTGTAGGCCGCCAGGGCCAGCAGCCAGTCGCCGTTGAACATGTCGTGCAGACGGGTCAGGTAATCCATCGCTGCGGTGGTCGAGGCGGTGATATCGCGACGGCCGTCATAAAAGCGGGTCTGGCGCAGGTTGTAGTAGCGACCGGTGGACGGAATGAATTGCCACAGCCCCGAGGCGTCGGCGCGCGAGTAGGCCATCGGGTTGTAGGCGCTCTCGATCACTGGCAGCAGGGCCAGTTCCAGCGGCATGTTGCGCTCTTCGAGACGCTCGACGATGTAATGAATGTAGAGACTGCCGCGTTCGCCGGCATTCTCGAGGAAAGAAGGGTTGCTGGCGAACCACAGGCGCTGTTGCTCGATGCGCGGGTTGACGCCCAGGCCGTCCTGCAGCTGGAAACCACCGCGCATGCGCTCCCAGATGTCCTGAGGCACCTGCGGGCTGGGCTTTTCGCTCAGCCAGATCGGTTTCTGCTTGGCTCGCGCAGCAATGTTCGGCGTATGGGTCGCTTCAGTCTGCGGAGCATGGCTGGAACAGCCCGCCAATGTGGCGGACACAGCCACCGCGATGGCTTGGGCCAGGCGGGTCAACGTGTCTGAATTGACGGACTTACGTATGGATGACGACATTGGCTGGAAGTAAGTTCCGGGCAAAAATGTCGGGCGATTCTAGAAAGCGCACCCCCTGCGGTCAACCATTCAGAATTTTTGTACCAGGGGGCGAGTCACTTAGAATTTATCTTTCCACGCCCGCAGAGCCGCAAAAACCTCACTCGGCGCCCGGTTTTGAGCGCCTGCCCGTTCGTCCACTTTTTGTGTAACTAATGTTTCAGAGGTGCGCAGAAACGGATTGGTGAGCTTTTCCAGGGCCAGGGTCGACGGCAGGGTCATCACGCCTTTTTCCCGTTGTTGAGTGACTTTTTCCAGACGGGCGGCAATGTCCGGGTTGCCCGGTTCGACCGCGGCGGCAAACTTCAGGTTGCTCAGGGTGTATTCATGGGTGCAATACACCAGCGTATCCTCGGGTAACGCGGCGAGGCGGCTGAGCGAGTGGTGCATCTGTTGCGGCGTGCCTTCGAACAGGCGCCCGCAACCGGCGGCGAACAGGGTGTCACCGCAAAACAGCAGGCCGTGGTGGTAATAAGCAATGTGCCCGAGGGTGTGACCGGGCACCGCATAGACATCGAAGTCCCAGCCGAGGACGCTGACCGTGTCGTTGTCCTTGAGTGCCACATCGCGTCCCGGGATGTTTTCGCTGGCCGGACCGTAGACTGTGGCGCCGCTCACGGCTTTCAGGCGTTCGACGCCGCCGACGTGATCGTGATGGTGATGGGTGATCAGAATGTCGCTCAGCACCCAGCCCGGGTGTGCGGCGAGCCAGGCCTGCACCGGCGCGGCATCGCCCGGATCGACCACGGCGCAGCGCTGGGTGCGGTGATCCTGTAACAACCAGATGTAGTTGTCGGTGAACGCGGGCAGGGCACTGATCTGTATCATCGTCGGAATTCGCCAAGCGGAAAACATTGGCGCATCTTAGAGCTTCTAGCGGCGTTGGAGAATGACATGACCGATAAAGCGTTCGCTCAGGCCGATCCCGACTGGCTGGCGTTGATCGGCGCGGCCCGTGAATGGCTCGCCGGCCCGCTCGGGCAATTTCTGCTGGATGAAGAACGACGCATGCTCGAAGACGAGTTGGGGCGGTTCTTCGGCGGCTATCTGGTGCATTACGGGCCATCGGCGCAGACCCCGCCGTCGGCGCCACAGGTGCAGCGCAACGTGCGGCTTGGCGCGCCATTGCCGGGGGTCGAGATCGTCTGCGAGGAACAGGCCTGGCCGTTGAGCGAGCACGCCGCCGACGTGGTGGTGTTGCAGCACGGTCTGGATTTCTGCCTGTCGCCCCACGGATTGCTGCGTGAAGCGGCGAGCAGCGTACGCCCCGGCGGGCATCTGCTGATCATCGGCATCAATCCCTGGAGCACCTGGGGCCTGCGCCATGTGTTCGCCCACGACGCCTTGCGCCAGGCGCGCTGCATCTCGCCGTCGCGGGTTGCCGACTGGCTCAACCTGCTGGGCTTTGCGCTGGAGAAACGCCGCTTCGGGTGCTATCGTCCGCCGCTCGCGTCGCCCAAGTGGCAGGCCCGACTGGCCGGCTGGGAACGCAAGGCCGGCGACTGGCAACTGTCGGGCGGTGGCTTCTATTTATTGGTCGCGCGCAAGATCGTGGTTGGCCTGCGACCGTTGCGTCAGGAACGTCGCGAGCCGATGGGCAAGCTGATTCCGCTGCCGATGGCCAAGGTCAACCGCCGTCGGATCGAACCGTAAACCTTCTTTTTATAGTGGCCGGACCTGCTCCGGCCGCGGCCATCGTCGATCCGCGATTGACGGGGCCAGGCATTTATCTGGATAGCGTGGCATGAGCGAAAGCGTCGATAGCGTAGAACTGTTCACCGACGGCGCCTGCAAGGGCAACCCCGGCCCGGGCGGCTGGGGCGCCTTGCTGGTGTGCAAGGGCGTGGAAAAGGAACTGTGGGGCGGCGAAGCCAACACCACCAACAACCGCATGGAACTGCTCGGCGCCATCCGTGGCCTTGAAGCCCTGAAGCGTCCTTGCGAAGTGCTGCTGGTGACCGACTCGCAGTACGTGATGAAAGGCATCAACGAGTGGATGGCCAACTGGAAGAAACGCGGGTGGAAAACGGCCGCGAAAGAGCCGGTGAAAAACGCTGACCTGTGGAAAGAGCTGGATGAGCAGGTCAACCGCCACAAGGTCACCTGGAAGTGGGTGCGCGGGCACATTGGTCATCACGGTAACGAACGGGCTGACCAATTGGCCAACCGTGGGGTAGATGAGGTTCGCGGGTACAAGCAGAGCTGATTGCCAGCAGGCTCACTCCTGCCATCTGGAATGCATTCCCCCGTAGGAGCTGCCGCAGGCTGCGATCTTTTGATTTTGTTTTTTCGAAAGCAAGATCAAAAGATCGCAGCCTGCGGCAGCTCCTACAGGGTTATCGGCGCCGATCAAGCGGTGGTGGGCGACGCGCACCGTGAGCGTGTTAACATCGCCGCTTTTGCACGATTGACCCCGTTGAGAACTGAACACTGATGGCCACCAGATCCGTTGTACTCGATACCGAAACCACCGGCATGCCGGTGACCGATGGTCACCGGATCATTGAAATCGGCTGTGTCGAACTGATCGGTCGGCGCCTGACGGGCCGGCACTTTCACGTTTACCTGCAACCGGACCGCGAGAGTGATGAAGGGGCGATCGGCGTTCACGGCATCACCAACGAATTCCTCGTCGGCAAACCGCGTTTCGCCGAGGTCGCCGACGAGTTCTTCGAGTTCATCAATGGCGCGCAGCTGATCATCCATAACGCGGCGTTCGACGTTGGCTTCATCAACAACGAATTCGCCTTGATGGGCCAGCACGATCGTGCGGACATCACGCAGCACTGCACCATTCTCGACACCCTGATGATGGCGCGGGAACGTCACCCGGGCCAGCGCAACAGCCTCGACGCCTTGTGCAAGCGTTATGGCGTCGACAACTCCGGCCGTGAACTGCACGGCGCTTTGCTCGACTCGGAGATTCTCGCCGACGTCTACCTGACCATGACCGGTGGCCAGACCAGCCTGTCGCTGGCCGGCAACGCTTCCGACGGCAATGGCACGGGCGAGGGCGCGGACAACTCCGCCACCGAAATCCGTCGCCTGCCGGCGAATCGTCAGCCTGCGCGGATCATCCGGGCGACGGAAGACGAGCTGGCGGAGCACCTGGCGCGGCTCGAGATCATCGCCAAGTCGGCCGGTGGCCCGGCGCTGTGGACGCAGATCGCCGAGGCTGACGCTCAGGCCTGAACACATTTTGTGGCGAGGGAGCTTGCTCCCGCTTGGCTGCGAAGCAGTCATAAAACCTGAATGCACATTGATGCTGAACGAATACCGGGGGCCGCTTCGCGCCCCGGCGGGAGCAAGCTCCCTCGCCACAAAAGCCGAGTCAGGCTGAATGAAGCCAACTGGCCACCCTCGCCACTTTCGCTGCAACCCTCTACCCTGAGTGCATTGGCAGACATTGATCCGCCGCCTCGGGACACTGAGCCTCATGTACAAAGATTTGAAGTTTCCGGTGTTGATCGTCCACCGCGACATCAAGGCCGACACGGTCGCCGGCGAGCGTATCCGGGGCATCGCCCGGGAGTTGGAGCAGGAAGGTTTCAAGATCGTTTCGGCCATCGACTACACCGAAGGGCGGTTGGTGGCGTCAACCCATCATGGTCTGGCGTGCATGCTCATCGCTGCCGAAGACGCCAGCACCAATTCCCATCTGTTACAAAACATGGCCGAACTGATCGGTCTGGCGCGGGTTCGGGCTCCGGATCTGCCGATCTTTGCCCTCGGCGAACAGGTGACCCTGGAAAACGCCCCGGCCGATGCGATGGCCGAACTCAATCAGTTGCGCGGCATTCTCTATCTGTTCGAAGACACGGTGCCGTTTCTCGCCCGGCAAGTGGCGCGGGCGGCGCGCAAATACCTGGATGGCCTGCTGCCGCCTTTTTTCAAGGCGCTGGTGCAGCACACCGCCGACTCCAACTATTCCTGGCACACCCCCGGGCATGGCGGTGGCGTGGCCTACCACAAGAGTCCGGTGGGGCAGGCGTTTCACCAGTTCTTTGGCGAAAACACCCTGCGTTCGGATTTGTCGGTGTCGGTGCCGGAACTCGGTTCGCTGCTCGATCACACCGGCCCGTTGGCTGAAGCCGAAGAGCGCGCGGCGCGCAACTTTGGCGCCGATCACACGTTTTTCGTGATCAATGGCACCTCGACTGCCAACAAGATCGTCTGGCACTCGATGGTCGGTCGGGATGATCTGGTGCTGGTCGATCGCAACTGCCACAAGTCGGTGCTGCACGCGATCATCATGACCGGCGCGATCCCGTTGTACCTGTGCCCGGAGCGCAATGAACTGGGGATCATTGGTCCAATTCCGCTGAGCGAATTCAGTCGCGAATCGATCCAGGCCAAGATCGACGCCAGCCCGCTGACCAGGGGCCGCGCGCCGAAAGTCAAACTGGCGGTGGTGACCAACTCGACTTACGACGGCCTGTGCTACAACGCCGAGCTGATCAAGCAGAGCCTGGGCAATAGCGTTGAAGTGCTGCATTTCGACGAGGCGTGGTATGCCTACGCGGCGTTTCACGAGTTCTTCGCCGGGCGCTATGGCATGGCCACCTCGCGCACAGAAGACAGCCCACTCGTGTTCACTACACATTCCACGCACAAGCTGCTCGCCGCGTTCAGCCAGGCCTCGATGATTCACGTACAGGACGGTGGTGCGCGGCAACTGGACCGCGATCGTTTCAACGAAGCGTTCATGATGCACATCTCGACCTCGCCGCAATACGGCATCATCGCCTCGCTGGACGTGGCCTCGGCCATGATGGAAGGCCCGGCCGGGCGTTCGCTGTTGCAGGAAACCTTCGATGAGGCGCTGAGTTTTCGTCGCGCGCTGGCCAATCTGCGCCAGCACATTGCGGCGGATGACTGGTGGTTTTCGATCTGGCAGCCGCCCGGCGTCGAAGGCATCGACCGGGTGCAGACCGAAGACTGGCTGCTGCAGCCGGACGCCGACTGGCATGGCTTCGGTGAAGTCAGCGACGACTACGTGCTGCTCGACCCGATCAAAGTGACCCTGGTCATGCCCGGATTGAATGCCGGCGGCGCGCTGAGCGAGAAGGGCATCCCGGCGGCGGTGGTCAGCAAGTTCCTCTGGGAGCGCGGATTGGTGGTGGAGAAGACCGGGCTGTATTCGTTCCTGGTGTTGTTCTCGATGGGCATTACCAAAGGCAAGTGGAGCACGCTGCTCACCGAGTTGCTCGAATTCAAACGCAGCTACGACGCCAACGTCAGTCTGGCGAGCTGCCTGCCTTGCGTGGCGCAGCAAGACACCGCGCGCTATCGCGGCATGGGTCTGCGTGACCTGTGCGATCAACTGCACGCCTGTTACCGCAGCAACGCCACGGCCAAGCATCTGAAACGCATGTACACGGTGTTGCCGGAAATCGCCATGAAACCGGCCCACGCCTACGATCAACTGGTGCGCGGCGAGGTCGAGGCGGTGCCGATCGATGAGCTGGAAGGACGGGTCGCGGCGGTGATGCTGGTGCCGTATCCACCAGGGATTCCGTTGATCATGCCCGGCGAGCGCTTCACCGAGGCAACCCGCTCGATCATCGACTACCTGAAATTTGCCCGCACGTTCGATAGCAGCTTTCCCGGTTTTGTCGCTGATGTGCATGGACTGCAACATGAAGATGAAGGCAATGGACGGCAGTACACCGTCGATTGCGTCAAGGAATGAGGACTTTTCCGAGTATGCAACCGGTCATGAATCCAAAATACCCAGGACTGTCGGTGCGCGTCGCCGACGATGGTTTTGCGGCGTACATCTGGGGCAGCGACTTCAGTTTCGAGGTGGCTGCATATGGCGCGGCAGCCGTTGGCCAGCCGGTCGAGCGCTGGGCGGTGACGCCGATCGTGCCGTACCGCAAGTGCTACGGCATCGATCCTGAAGAGTTCAGCAGCTATCGCGACGCCGCCGACAGCGCGATTTTCATGGCGTATCTGGACGACGAACCGGTCGGCCATCTGGTGATCAGCACCAACTGGAACGGTTTTGCCCACATCGATGAATTGGCGGTGCACGCACCGGCACGCCGTCATGGCGTCGCCAAGGCGTTGCTGGATGTCGCGCAGTTCTGGAGTCGCAAGAAGAAGCTGCCGGGGATCATGCTCGAGACGCAGAACAACAACCTCGGTGCCTGTCGTTTGTACGAACGTTGTGGCTACGAGATTGGCGGTATCGACCATTTGCGTTATCGCGGGATAGACCCGAATACCGCCGAAATTGCGCTGTTCTGGTATCGACTGTTCGATAACCCGCTGGAAAACCCGCTCAGCTCGCCAGCATCGCCTCGGCTTGTTCCGTGACGATCGCCAACAGCGTTTGAATTGCAGCCGGCGTGGCGCTGTGTCGGTAGCTCAGCGCATACAGGCTGATCGGCACCGCCGGTGACAACGGGCAGACGTCCAGGCCGCCCGCCCTTGCACCGAGCGCAGTGAACGGGTCGACGATGGCCAGGCCTTCGCCGGCCTCGACCATGCTGCGCATCATCTGATGGGTTTGCACCCGGGTCTGGATGCTCGGCGCCGGGCGCAGGGCCTGGAGCTTGTTTTCCAGCGCCGGGCTCAGCGGGTCGTGGCCTTCGAGGCCGACCATCGCCTGGCCGGCGAGGTCCTGCAGGGAAATGTACTTCTGCTTCGGTTGCAGCCAGCCGTGCGGCGCGAGCAGTTGCAGCTTGCCGTGGGCCAATGGCTGGCAGTGGATGTCGGGGTGTTCCGGATCGTGCAGGCTCAGGCCCAGATCGCTTTCGCGCAGCAGCAGGCTGCGGACGATGTCGCACGTGGGCGAGCTGAGCAAGCGGCAGGGCGCGTCGGGCAAACGTCGGCGCAACAGCGCGATGCTTTGCGGCAACAGCTGTTGTGCCAGCGGCGGGGTGCCGATGATGCGCAGGGGCGGAGCGAGGTATTGCTTGAGGCTGCTGGCCAGCCGCTGCACCGGCTCCAGCGCCTGATAGACGTGAGCGATTTCCACCTGCAGCGCCCGCGCTTCGGGCGTTGACTGCAATCGACCGCGCACGCTGGCGAACAGCATGAACCCCAACTCGCTCTCGGCTTCGCGCAAACGCTCTTCGACGTCAGTCACCGGGAGCTGCAGCCATTCGGCGGCGGTGCCCAGGTGACCGGTCTGCAAGAGCGCCTGAATCACTTCGATATGACGTAAACGCATGCGTGAAGTCCATGTTCAGCAGGTGGGGTCAGTGGCTGAATCCTACCCCAAGTCTGCGCATATGACTTCTGCTCATAACGCGCGGTTATTGAGCGACGGTTGGCTCGGGTTCGCGGATCAGGGTGATGTCCGACTGAACCAGCAAAAACTCATTGTCGCTGAGCTTCTTGACTCGATCGCCAATCGCCAGTTTGTAGGTGGTGACAGGCTCCATGCCGGTGAAACCGTCTGCCGACGGGGTGGATTCCTGGAACTCATGCACGGAATAAACGCGGCCTTCCGCATCTCTTGCATGGAACTGACCGACGAGTACTGCTGCCATCTGCTTAGAACCTCTGGAGATAAAACGCTTGATTTGCGGCTTGGTAGACCGTCATCAAGCCCTGTAAGTTTTCCTGCAGGAAAAAAATAATCAGCACGGAAGAATTTCCTGCGCACGCTGGTGAAACGGTCATCGAATCATCTATAACTACTGGCTCTTCCCACGGACAGTCGAGAGTCTTCCATGAGCAATGTGTACAACGTCGCTGTAGTCGTCGGCAGCCTGCGCAAAGCATCGATCAACCGCAAAGTGGCACTGGCACTGGCCGAGCTGGCACCGGCGAACCTGAAACTGAAGATTGTCGAAATTGGCGATCTGCCGCTTTACAACGAAGACATCGACGGCGATTCACCGCCGGCAGCCTACAGCACTTTCCGCCAGCAGGTGGGCTCTTCCGACGCGGTGCTGTTTGTCACCCCGGAATATAACCGCTCGGTGCCGGCGCCTTTGAAGAATGCGATTGACGTGGGTTCACGGCCGTATGGCAAAAGCGTCTGGAGCGGCAAGCCGGGGGCGGTGATCAGCGTGTCGCCGGGGGCCATTGGCGGTTTTGGCGCCAACCAGCACCTGCGCCAGTCTTTCGTGTTTCTCGATGTGCCGTGCATGCAACAGCCGGAAGCGTACCTGGGCGGTGCGGGCTCGGCGTTTGACGAGGCGGGCAAATTGAGCGAGTCGGTCAAGCCGTTCCTGCAAAATTTCATCAATGCGTATGGGGAATTTGTGGAACAACACAAAAAATAATCGGGTCAGAGCTGCGGCTTGAGAAAATCCTGTGGGAGCGAGCCTGCTTGCGAAAGGGCCATCAGCCACACCTCGTGGTGACTGACAGTCCGCTTTCGCGAGCAGGCTCGCTCCCACAGTTGTGTGGTTTGGTTTATTTCATTCATTAAGGCTGTCGCGAATGCTCGCTGCGTCACTTATCTTCCTGCTGACCATCACCCTTGTCATCTGGCAACCCAAAGGCCTCGGCGTCGGCTGGAGCGCGACGCTCGGCGCCGTGCTCGCATTGATCTTCGGCGTCGTGCACCTGAGCGATATTCCGCTGGTGTGGCAGATCATCTGGAACGCCACCGGCACCTTCGTTGCACTGATCATCATCAGTCTGTTGCTCGACGAAGCGGGATTCTTCGCTTGGGCCGCGCTGCATGTGGCGCGCTGGGGGCGGGGCAGTGGGCGCAAGCTGTTTGCCTACATGGTGCTGCTCGGCGCGCTGGTGTCGGCGCTGTTCGCCAATGATGGCGCGGCACTGATCCTCACGCCGATCGTGATTTCGATGCTGCTGGCGCTGCGCTTTTCCCCGGCGGCAACCCTCGCGTTCGTCATGGGCGCCGGTTTCATCGCCGACACCGCGAGCCTGCCGCTGGTGGTGTCGAACCTGGTCAACATTGTTTCGGCGGACTTCTTTCACATCGGCTTCAACCGCTATGCGGCGGTGATGGTACCGGTCAACTTCGTCAGCGTGGCCGCGACCCTGGGCGTGTTGATGTGGTTCTTCCGCCGCGACATTCCCAAGGCCTACGACCCCGAACAGCTTGAACAACCGCATACGGCGATCCACGACAAGGCCACGTTCTACGCCGGTTGGGTGGTGCTGGTGATCCTGTTGATCGGCTGCTTCTTCCTCGAACAGCTGGGCATCCCGATCAGCGCGATCTCCGCAGTCTGCGCTGCGTTGCTGCTGGGGATCGCTGCCCGCGGTCACAAGATCTCCACGCGCAATGTGCTCAAAGAAGCGCCGTGGCAGATCGTGATTTTCTCGCTGGGCATGTACCTGGTGGTCTATGGCCTGCGCAATGCCGGGCTGACCGGGTATCTCGCTGGATGGCTAGATGTGTTCGCCGGTTATGGCGTGTGGGGCGCGGCGCTGGGCACCGGGGTACTGACAGCACTGTTGTCGTCGATCATGAACAACCTGCCGACGGTACTGATCGGTTTGCTGTCAATTGATGCCAGCCAGGCGAGCGGTGTGGTCAAGGAAGCGATGATTTATGCCAACGTGATCGGCAGCGACCTGGGGCCGAAAATTACCCCGATCGGCAGTCTGGCGACGTTGCTCTGGTTGCATGTACTGGCGCGCAAGGATATCCGGATCGGCTGGGGGTATTACTTCAAGGTCGGGATTGTGCTGACGGTGCCGGTGTTGTTGATGACCTTGGCGGCTTTGGCGTTGCGGTTATCCCTTTAGACCGAGTTGATCCCATCGCTGGCAAGCCAGCTCCCACAGGTTTTGTGATGCGGCTCAGATAGTGAGCACACAGAAGATCGCTGGCAAGCCAGCTCCCACAGGTTTTGTGGTGCGGCTCAGAAAGTGAGCACACAGAAGATCGCTGGCAAGCCAGCTCCCACAGGTTTTGTGATGCGGCTCAGAAAGTGAGCACACAGAAGATCGCTGGCAAGCCAGCTGCCACAGGTTTTGTGATGCGGCTCAGAAAGTGAGCACACAGAAGATCCCTGTGGGAGCTGGCTTGCCAGCGATGGGGCCGGTGCAAACACCGCAAAATCTCAAGCCTGGCCCGGCACATTCGGCCAGAGATCCGCCACCAGAAACAACCGCTCCGCCTCTTCCCATTCGCCCCGGGCATTCTCGGTCAGGCGCACCATCAGTTGCGCCGGAGCCATCGGTTCCAGGGTGTCCAGCCACCTCTGCAGGTGTTCAGTGCTCCAGGTCTGATCCGCCGGGTAGTGCGCCGGCGCCAGCCACGCATGGCGGGGCAGCGGTTGCCAGCGTCCGGCCGGGCGCTGGGCGACGAACGCCGGCCAGTCCTTCTGATGCAACCAACTGCCGCGCAGATGCTGCGGATGCGCCCCTTTCGGCGGCTCGGCGTGACCGGGCCACGGGTACAACAGATAGCCGCCCAGCCACAACTGCGCACTGAATACTTCGATATCCAGCGTGGCCAGTGCCGCACGGCTTTCCGGGCGCGCCGAGATCGGCAGCTGGTGTTCGGCCAGATGCGCCAGTTTGCGGTCCAGTCGATCGTGGCAACCCGGCCCCAGCCATTGCGCCGGGTCGTGGCCGTCACCATGCTGCGGCCCCAGGTACAACTTGATCGCCAGCTCCAGGTGATGCACGCCGTCGCGGTCGCGCAGCAGCATGTCCAGTTCACCGAGGGTGTGGCCTTCGCGGCGGATCGGCAGGTTGGCGGCAATCAGTTCGATGCCCGGCGCATGCTCCACGGCAAACTGCCACAACCGTTCGTAATACAGGCCCAGTCGTCGGGTGCGCGCTTGCGACAACCAATGCAGCAAGCCATAACTGTCCCGATCCAGTTGCCGCAGCCACTGCTCCAGGCGCGCGGGATCGCTGACCCAGTCGCTGCCGGCCAGCGGATGACGTTGCGGCCAAGGCGTCGCCGCAAGCATCGGCGGGGCGAGAATCACCCACGCCAGATCCCGCACTTCGGGATGGCGTAATTGATGGGGCAACAGGAGCAGGTCGGGAAACAGGATCATCTTGCGAGCATAGCCTGAAACACGCGCGCACCCTTGAGGCTGAAAGGATTTTGTCTATGGCGGGCTTTCGCCCATAATCGTGCTTTTCGCGTTTTCGATTGTCCGCAGAGGTCCCATGGAGCAATTTCGTAATATCGGCATCATCGGTCGCCTGGGCAGTTCCCAGGTGCTGGATACCGTCCGCCGACTGAAACGCTTTCTGCTCGATCGTCACCTGCACGTGATTCTCGAAGACACCATCGCCGAAGTCCTGCCGGGCCACGGCCTGCAAACCTCGTCGCGCAAGATGCTCGGCGAAGTCTGCGACATGGTCATCGTCGTCGGCGGTGACGGCAGTTTGCTCGGAGCTGCACGCGCATTGGCCAAGCACAATATTCCAGTGCTGGGGATCAACCGTGGCAGCCTTGGCTTTCTGACGGATATTCGCCCCGATGAGCTGGAAGTCGAAGTGGCCAAGGTGCTCGACGGCCACTATCTGGTGGAAAACCGTTTCCTGCTGCAAGCCGAAGTCCGCCGCCACGCCGAGGCCATCGGCCAGGGCGATGCGCTGAACGATGTGGTGCTGCACCCGGGCAAATCGACGCGGATGATCGAGTTCGAGCTGTACATCGACGGCCAGTTCGTCTGCAGCCAGAAGGCCGACGGCCTGATCGTCGCCACCCCGACCGGTTCCACCGCTTACGCGTTGTCGGCGGGTGGCCCGATCATGCATCCGAAGCTCGACGCCATTGTGATCGTGCCGATGTACCCCCATATGTTGTCGAGCCGGCCAATTGTGGTCGATGGCAACAGTGAGCTGAAAATCGTCGTGTCGAAAAACATGCAGATCTACCCGCAGGTTTCCTGCGACGGGCAGAACCACTTCACTTGCGCGCCGGGCGACACCATCACCGTCAGCAAGAAAGCCCAGAAGCTGCGGCTGATTCATCCGCTCGACCACAATTACTACGAAGTCTGCCGGACCAAACTCGGCTGGGGCAGCAAGTTGGGTGGTGGAGGCGACTGATGCTCGATCCCGCGCGCAGTTATGACTTGATTGGTGACGTGCACGGATGCGCCCTGACCCTCGAACACTTGCTTGACCGCCTCGGTTATCACAAGCAGGGCGGGGTCTGGCGGCACCCATCGCGCATGGCCGTGTTCGTCGGCGACATCATCGACCGTGGCCCGCGGATCCGCGAAGCCCTGCACATCGTCCACGACATGGTTGAGGCCGGGCAGGCGCTGTGCATCATGGGCAATCACGAATTCAACGCACTGGGCTGGAGCACGCCGGCGCTGCCGGGCAGCGGCAAGCAGTTCGTGCGCGAACACACGCCGCGTCATGCACGCCTGCTGCACGAAACCCTGACCCAGTTCGAAGACCATCCGGGCGACTGGCATGACTTCCTCAACTGGTTCTACGAACTGCCGCTGGTGGTCGATGCCGGACGATTCCGCGTGGTGCACGCCTGTTGGGATGCCAGCCTGATCGAACCGTTGCGCGGTCTGTTCCCCGATGCGCGTATCGACGAGCACTTTCTCCAGGCCTCGGCCGTGCCCGGCAGCTTCGCCTGCACGGTGTTCGACCGCTTGCTGCGCGGCACCGACATGCGCCTGCCGGATGGTCTGACCATGACCAGCGGCGACGGTCTGGTGCGTTCGTTCTTCCGTACCAAGTTCTGGGAAGACGATCCGAAAACCTACGGCGACATTGTCTTCCAGCCGGATGCACTGCCTGAGCCGGTGGCGCAGAAACCGCTGACCTCCAGTGAAAAAAACAACCTGCTGCGCTACGGCATCGACGAGCCGTTGTTGTTCGTCGGCCATTACTGGCGCAGCGGCAAACCGGCGCCGATCCGCCCGAATCTCGCGTGTCTCGATTACAGCGCGGTGCTCTACGGCAAACTGGTGGCCTATCGTCTGGATCAGGAAACACGCCTGGATCCGCATAAATTTGTCTGGGTCGATGTCGAGCGGCCGGAGGTGCTGCAATGAGTGCGGTAGCGGTATTGCGTCTGCCACTGGCGGTGGATTTGAGTGGTTTCGTCAAGCTGCTGCAACGGATGCAGGTGCCGCATCGGGTCAGTGAAGAGGCGGGCGAGCAGGTGCTGTGGGCGCCAGCGGAAATCAGCGAAGACGTACGTTCGCTGTACGAGCGCTTCCCGGCCGGCGATCCCGATCAGCAACTGGACATCCCGCTGGCGCCAACCTTCAAGCGCCCGAGCTTCGCCGAACAACTCAAACACGCCAAGGCCACCGGGTTGATCCTGCTGCTGAGCCTGCTGGTCGGTGGCCTGACCTATCTGGGCGACAACCTCGAAACGATCCGCTGGCTGACTTTCCTCGATTTTCGCGTGGTCGGCGAGTACATCCAGTTCACGCCGCTGGCCGACAGCCTGGCGGCGGGGCAGTGGTGGCGCCTGTTCACGCCGATGCTGCTGCATTTCGGCATCCTGCACCTGGCCATGAACGGCATGTGGTACTGGGAGCTGGGGCGGCGCATCGAGTCACGTCAGGGCAGCATCAATCTGCTCGGGCTGACCCTGCTGTTCAGCCTGGTGTCGAACTACGCGCAGTTTGCCTGGAGCGGCCCGAGCCTGTTCGGCGGCTTGTCCGGCGTGCTTTACGGACTGCTTGGCCACTGCTGGATTTTCCAGTTGCTGGCGCCGAACCCGGCGTATCGCCTGCCGCGTGGGGTGCTGGTGATGATGCTGGTGTGGCTGGTGATCTGCATGTCCGGGCTGGTTTCGATGATCGGTTTCGGTCAGATCGCCAACGCCGCGCACGTCAGCGGGTTACTCATCGGATGCTTCACCGGTTTGTTGGGCGGTTTGTATAACCGCCGTAAACTGGCCGCCTAACATTTTCAGTGAATAGAGAGCACGGAGACCCAGATGTCCTCTTTTAACGACATGATCAACAACATCACCCCGGACATCTACGAGAGCCTGAAACTGGCCGTGGAAATCGGCAAGTGGTCCGATGGCGGCAAACTCACCGCCGAACAGCGCGAGCTGTCGCTGCAGGCGATGATCGCCTGGGAAATCCAGAACCTGCCTGAAGACCAGCGTACCGGTTACATGGGCCCGCAGGAATGTGCGTCGAAGTCGATCGAAGTGCCGAACATCCTGTTCAAGTCGGATGCCATCCATTGATCGAGATTGGCCGCGGTGCAATCAGCAAAATGTCGGCGCGCCTGGACGGGCCGAACGTGCAATACGCGTTTCGTCTCGATGACGTCGAGGTGCCGGTCAACCCCATGATCGGCACTACGGTGCGTCTGGAGTACCTGGGGGCGATTCATTGCACCCATTGCGGGCGCAAGACCAAAACCAGTTTCAGCCAGGGTTACTGCTACCCGTGCATGACCAGACTGGCCCAGTGCGACCTCTGCATCATGAGCCCGGAGCGCTGCCACTTCGAGGCCGGCACCTGCCGTGAGCCGGAGTGGGGTCAGAAGTTCTGCATGACCGATCATGTGGTGTATCTGGCCAACTCGTCGGGGATCAAGGTTGGCATCACTCGTGCTACCCAGTTGCCGACCCGCTGGCTGGATCAGGGCGCGAGTCAGGCGCTGCCGATCATGCGCGTCGCCACGCGTCAGCAGTCGGGCTTCGTCGAAGACCTGTTCCGCAGCCAGGTGGCCGACAAGACCAACTGGCGCGCCTTGCTCAAGGGCGATGCGGCGGCGGTGGACCTGGCGCAAGTGCGCGATCAACTGTTTGAAAGCTGCGCTGAAGGCTTGCAAGGTCTGCAACAGCGATTCGGCCTACAGGCAATTCAGACGATTGCCGATGTAGAACCGCTCGAAATCCGCTATCCGGTCGAGCAATACCCGGCCAAAATCGTCAGCTTCAACCTGGACAAGAACCCGATTGCCGAAGGCACGCTGCTGGGGATCAAGGGTCAGTACCTGATTTTCGACACCGGCGTGATCAACGTTCGTAAATACACGGCCTATCAACTCGCCGTGCATCAATAAGGATTCCAGCATGCGCACCGAACAACCGAAGATGATTTACCTGAAGGACTATCAGGCGCCCGAGTACCTGATCGACGAGACGCACCTGACCTTCGAGCTGTTCGAGGACCACAGCCTGGTCCACGCGCAACTGGTGATGCGCCGCAACCCGGAGCGTGGCCCGGGCCTGCCGCCACTGGTACTCGACGGCCAGCAGCTGGAACTGCTGTCGGTGACCCTGGCCGACCAGGAACTGGGCGCCGGCGATTATCAGCTGACTGAGAACACCCTGACGCTGCAGCCGGCCAGCGCCAGCTTCACGGTCGACACCAGCGTCAGAATCCACCCGGAAACCAACACCGCGCTGGAAGGCTTGTACAAGTCCGGCACGATGTTCTGCACCCAGTGCGAGGCCGAAGGCTTCCGCAAGATCACTTATTACCTCGACCGCCCGGACGTGATGAGCAAGTTCACCACCACGGTGGTCGCCGAGCAGCACAGCTATCCGGTGCTGCTGTCCAACGGCAACCCGATCGCCTCCGGGCCGGGCGAAGACGGCCGGCACTGGGCGACCTGGGAAGATCCGTTCATGAAGCCGGCGTACCTGTTCGCGCTGGTGGCCGGTGATTTGTGGTGTGTCGAAGACACCTTTACCACCATGACCAATCGCAATGTTGCACTGCGCATTTACGTCGAGCCGGAAAACATCGACAAGTGCCAGCACGCAATGAACAGCCTGAAGAAGTCGATGCGCTGGGATGAACAGGTCTACGGTCGCGAGTACGACCTGGACATCTTCATGATCGTCGCCGTCAACGACTTCAACATGGGCGCGATGGAGAACAAGGGCCTCAATATCTTCAACTCCAGCGCCGTGCTGGCCCGCGCCGAAACCGCCACCGACGCCGCGCACCAGCGGGTCGAGGCGATCGTCGCCCACGAATATTTCCACAACTGGTCGGGCAACCGCGTGACCTGCCGCGACTGGTTCCAGCTGTCGCTCAAGGAAGGCTTCACCGTGTTCCGCGACGCCGGTTTCTCTTCGGACATGAACTCGGCCACGGTCAAGCGCATTCAGGACGTGGCGTACCTGCGTACCCACCAGTTCGCCGAAGATGCCGGTCCCATGGCCCATGCGGTGCGTCCGGACAGCTTCATCGAGATTTCCAACTTCTATACCCTGACCGTGTACGAAAAGGGTTCGGAAGTGGTCGGCATGATTCACACCCTGCTGGGCGCCGAAGGCTTCCGCAAGGGCAGTGACCTGTACTTCGATCGCCATGACGGCCAGGCCGTGACCTGCGACGATTTCGTCAAGGCCATGGAAGACGCCAACGGTGTCGATCTGACCCAGTTCAAGCGCTGGTACAGCCAGGCCGGCACGCCGCGTCTGGCGGTCAGCGAGTCCTACGACGCTGCGGCGAAAACCTACAGCCTGACCTTCCGTCAGAGCTGCCCGGAAACGCCGGACAAAGTGGAAAAACTGCCGTTCGTGATCCCGGTCGAACTGGGCCTGCTCGACAGCAAGGGCAACGAGATTGCCCTGCGTCTGGCCGGTGAAGCGGCAGCGCAAGCTACCAGCCGTGTGATCTCGGTGACTGAAGCCGAGCAGACGTTCACCTTCGTCGACATCGCTGAACACCCGCTGCCATCGTTGCTGCGTGGTTTCTCGGCGCCGGTCAAACTGAGCTTCCCGTACAACCGCGACCAGTTGATGTTCCTGATGCAGCACGACAGCGATGGCTTCAACCGCTGGGATGCCGGTCAGCAACTGTCGGTGCAAGTGCTGCAGGAATTGATCACCCAGCAGCAGAAGGGCGAAAGCCTGGTGCTTGATCCACGTCTGATCTCGGCGCTGAAAACCGTGCTGTCCGACGAGTCGCTGGATCAGGCCATGGTCGCTGAAATGCTTTCGCTGCCGAGCGAAGCGTATCTGACCGAAATCAGCGAAGTGGCGGATGTCGAGGCGATCCACGCCGCTCGCGAGTTTGCCCGCAAGCAACTGGCGGACAACCTGTTCGAAGCGCTGTGGCTGCGTTATCAGGCCAACCGCGATTTGTCGAAGCAGACGCCATACGTGGCCGAGGCCGAGCACTTTGCCCGTCGCGCGCTGCAGAATATTGCGCTGTCGTACCTGATGCTCAGCGGCAAGCCGGAAGTGTTGGCCGCTACACAGGAACAGTTCGAAAACAGCGACAACATGACTGAGCGCCTGACCGCGTTGGCGGTGCTGGTCAACTCGCCGTTCGAAGAACAAAAAGCCAAAGCGCTGGCAACTTTCGCCGAGCACTTCAAGGACAACCCGCTGGTCATGGATCAGTGGTTCAGCGTGCAGGCCGGCAGCACATTGCCGGGCGGTCTGGCGCGGGTGAAGGCGTTGATGCAGCACCCGGCGTTCAACATCAAGAACCCGAACAAGGTACGTGCGCTGGTCGGTGCGTTTGCCGGGCAGAACCTGATCAACTTCCACGCCGCCGACGGTTCGGGCTACCGCTTCCTCGCGGATCTGGTGATCGAATTGAACGGCTTCAACCCGCAGATCGCCTCGCGGCAATTGGCACCACTGACCCGCTGGCGCAAATACGACAGCGCCCGTCAGGCCTTGATGAAGGCTGAGCTGGAGCGGATTCTGGCTTCTGGGCAGTTGTCGAGTGATGTGTACGAAGTGGTGAGCAAAAGCCTGGCGTAAGTAGGGATAAGATCAGACCTTGTGGGAGCTGGCTTGCCCACGATGGCGGCCTCAGATTCAACGTTGATGTTGACTCATCTACCGCTATCGCTGGCAAGCCAGCTCCCACAGGTTTTTGCGTTTTCTGTTATTTCAGGTCAAACCGATCCAGCTCCATCACCTTGGCCCACGCCGCCACGAAGTCCTTCACGAACTGCTCCTTCGCGTCAGCACTCGCATACACCTCGGCCAGCGCGCGCAAAATCGCGTTGGAACCAAACACCAGATCCACCCGCGTCGCCGTCCACTTCACGCTGCCGGTCTTGCGGTCGCGTCCTTCGAACTCGTCTGCTGCCGGTGAGGTCGGCTTCCACTCCACGCCCATGTCCAGCAGGTTGGTGAAGAAGTCATTGCTCAGCGTTTCAGCGCGCGAGGTGAACACACCATGCCGACTTTGCCCGACGTTGGCCCCCAATACCCGCAGACCACCGACCAGTACGGTCATTTCCGGGGCGGAGAGGGTGAGCAGTTGGGCCTTGTCGATCAGCAATGCTTCGGCGGAAACGGTGTATTTGCCTTTGCTGTAGTTACGGAAACCATCGGCAATCGGTTCGAGGAAACCAAACGACTCGACATCGGTTTGCTCCTGAGTCGCATCGGTTCGACCTGGATTGAACGGCACCGACACCGAGTGCCCGGCGTTTTTCGCCGCTTGTTCGACCCCGGCGTTACCTGCCAGCACGATCAGATCCGCCAGCGAGACTTTCTTGCCGGATGATCCGGCGTTGAACTCGTTCTGAATGCCCTCAAGGGTTTTCAGCACCTTGTCCAGTTGCTCCGGCTGATTGGCCTGCCAGAATTTCTGTGGGGCCAGACGCAGACGGCCACCGTTGGCGCCGCCACGCTTGTCGGAACCACGGAAGGTTGATGCGGCGGCCCATGCGGTGGACACCAGTTGCGACACCGACAGCCCGGACGCCAGCACTTTGCTTTTCAGCGCCGCCGCGTCGTTGCTGTCGATCAGCGGGTGCGTGGCCTCAGGAATCGGGTCTTGCCACAGCAGTTCCTCGTTCGGCAGTTCCGGGCCGAGGTAGCGCGACAGTGGGCCCATGTCACGGTGAATCAGCTTGTACCAGGCGCGGGCGAAGGCGTCCGCCAGTTGGTCCGGGTTGGCCAGGAAGCGTCGGGCGATCGGCTCGTAGATCGGGTCGAAGCGCAGCGCCAGGTCTGAAGTGAGCATGGTCGGCGAGAGCTTTTTGCTCGGATCGTGCGCATGGGGAACGGTACCCGCCCCGGCGCCATTTTTCGGTTTCCACTGGTGCGCACCGGCCGGACTCTTGAACAGTTCCCACTCGAAACCGAACAGGTTTTCCAGGTAGTTGTTGCTCCACTGGGTCGGAGTGGTGGTCCAGGTGACTTCGAGGCCGCTGGTGATGGTGTCGGCGCCTTTGCCGGTGCCGAATGCGTTGCGCCAACCGAGGCCTTGTTCTTCCAGTCCGGCCGCTTCCGGCTCAGGCCCGACATTGTCGGCCGGGCCGGCGCCGTGGGTTTTGCCGAAGGCGTGACCGCCGGCGATCAGGGCCACGGTTTCTTCGTCGTTCATGGCCATGCGGCCAAAGGTTTCGCGGATATCGCGACCCGAGGCGACCGGATCGGGATTGCCTTCCGGACCTTCCGGGTTGACGTAGATCAGGCCCATCTGCACGGCGGCCAGCGGGTTTTCCAGGTTGCGTTCGCCCTGATCGGTGCGGCTTTCCTCTTTGCCATGCAGATCGGGTTCGGCCACCAGTGTGCCGTCCCCGGGTTCTTGCATGGCTGACTTGTCTTTGCCGTAACGGCTGTCGCCACCGAGCCATTCGCGTTCCGAACCCCAGTACACGTCTTCATCCGGCTCCCAGACATCGGGACGGCCGCCGGAGAAACCGAAGGTCTTGAAGCCCATGGATTCCAGTGCGACGTTGCCGGTGAGCACGATCAGGTCGGCCCAGGAAATATTGCGACCGTATTTCTGTTTGATCGGCCACAGCAGGCGCCGGGCCTTGTCGAGGCTGACGTTGTCCGGCCAGCTGTTGAGCGGGGCGAAACGCTGCTGGCCGGAGCCGGCGCCCCCGCGCCCGTCGGCGGTGCGATAGGTGCCGGCACTGTGCCAGGCCATGCGGATGAACAGCGGGCCGTAGTGACCGAAGTCGGCTGGCCACCAGTCCTGCGAGTCGGTCATCAGCGCGCGCAGGTCTTGTTTCAGGGCCTGGAAGTCCAGGCTCTTGAAAGCTTCGGCGTAGTTGAAGTCCTTGCCCAGCGGATCGGACTTGGGCGAGTGCTGGCTGAGGATCTTCAGGTTCAGTTGATTCGGCCACCAGTCACGGTTCGTCGTACCACCACCGGCAGCGTGGTTGAACGGGCATTTCGATTCATTTGCCATGTTCGGATCCTTATCAGGTCTTGTGCGGCCGGCTCATGCCGACTTCGGACTAGTAAGGCTAGACCCGACTTGGGCAACCAGCTAATAGGCCGACTATTGGAGGTTGATAGGCGCAGTCTTTCAGCGTTTTTGCCTGTTGCGCAGGTTGGATGATTGTCTGATGCGACCTTGAAATCCCCGTGCTTGAGGGCTTGCTGCAAAACGGATTGCGAGAATCGTGATGACAGAAAGAAATGTTATTGTATAACATAAAAAAGATTTCATTCTGTTTCTGCCAGCGTTATTCGCCAAACGCCGGCAGCGATCTCATTTTTCTGCTCATGGAAGTTCTGAAATGCCTGCCCGTTCCCAACCCCTTCAACGACGCCTGACTCCTCTGGCCGCCGCACTGCTTGTTGCCTCACCTGTGTTCGCCGCCGAGCCGCTCGAACTGCAACCGCAAGTCATCACCGGCAATCCGCTGGGCAGCCAGACCCTGGCATCGCCCTCGACCGTCCTCAGCGGCGACGACCTCACGTTGCAGCAGAAGGGTAGCCTCGGCGAGACGCTGAACAAGCAGCCCGGCGTGTCCTCGTCGTACTTTGGCCCGGGCGCGAGTCGGCCGATCATTCGCGGGCAGGACGGTGACCGCATTCGCATCCTGCGTAACGGCGTCGGCGCGCTGGACGCCTCGTCGCTGTCCTACGATCACGCGGTGCCGCTGGACCCGGTCAACGTCGAGCGCATTGAAATCGTCCGTGGCCCGGCGGCGTTGCTGTACGGCGGCAGCGCGATCGGCGGGGTGGTCAACACCTTCGATAACCGCATCCCCACCGAAGCCATCGAAGGCATTCACGGGGCCGGCGAGTTGCGTTACGGCGGTGCCGACACGACCCGCAGCAGCGCGGGGAAACTCGAGGCCGGCAACGGTCAGTTCGCCTTGCACCTGGACGCCAGCGCCCGTGAATTCAATGACCTGAAAATTCCCGGCTACGCCAAGACCGGCACGGCGCGCGCCAACGACGACGGCGACTCGCGCAAGCATCGGCTCGCCAACAGCGACGGTCGTCAGGATGGCGGCGCCGTCGGCAGTTCCTACACTTGGGATGACGGTTACGCCGGTCTGTCCTACAGCCATTACGATTCGAACTACGGCTCGCCCGCCGAAGACGACGTGCGCATTCGCATGCAGCAGGAGCACTACGCGTTCGCCTCGGAAATGCGCAATCTCGACGGGCCGTTCAGCTCGATCAAACTCGATGCCGGCTACACCGATTACCAGCACCGGGAAATCGAGGGCGGTGAAGTCGGTACCACCTTCAAGAACAAGGGTTACGAAGCTCGGGTCGAGGCCCGGCATCAACCGCTGGGCCCGTTCAACGGGGTAATCGGCGCCCAGGTCAGCCGCAACGAATTCTCGGCACTGGGCGAAGAAGCCTTTGTGCCGCACACCGATACTGACGCTGGCGCACTGTTCATTCTGGAAGAGTTGCAAGCCACTGAGCGCCTGCTGTTCACCCTCGGCGGACGCCTCGAACACACCACCGTCGACCCGGACGCCAAAGGCAACGAGCGCTTTGCCAATGCCGACCGCTCCAGCAGTTTCACCGCCGGCAGCCTGTCGTCCGGCGCGGTGTACACGCTGACGCCGATCTGGTCGGTCGCCGCGACATTGGGCTACACCGAACGCGCGCCGACCTTCTATGAGTTGTACGCCAACGGCGCCCACGTCGCGACCGGCACCTATGAAGTCGGCGATGCCGGGCTGTCGAAAGAAAAAGCCGTGTCCAGCGACCTCGCATTGCGCTTCGACAACGGCACGCACAAGGGCAGTGTCGGTGTGTTTTACAGTCACTTCTCCAACTACATCGGCTTGCTCGGCACGGGCCGTACACTGAATGACGAAGGCGAAGAGGATGCTGGCGGGATTGCCGAATACACCTACTCGGGTGTGCGTGCACGTTTCAGTGGCATCGAGGCGCAGGATCGCTGGACGCTTGGCGAAAATGCCTACGGCAAATTTGCTTTGGAGCTGTCAGGCGATTACACCCGCGCCAAGAATCTCGACAACGGCCAGGACCTGCCGCGCATCGCGCCGCTGCGCTTGAACAGTGGTTTGCTGTGGGAGCTGGATCGCTGGCAGGCGCGGATCGATATCGAACACGCCAGCTCGCAGCATCGTGTGCCAGACAACGAAAGCAGCACCGACGGCTACACCACGCTGGGCGCCAATGTGGGTTATCACTTTGATGTCGGCCAGAGCAAATGGCTGGCCTTCGTCAACGCCGAGAACCTGACCAACCAGACCGTGCGCTATGCCAGTTCGATCCTGCGCGATATTGCACCGGCAGAAGGTCGCAGCATTCAGGTCGGGTTGCGCACGACGTTCTGATAGCCCTTCGCCCCCCTGTCGGAGCCGCCGCAGGCTGAAATCTTTTGATCCTGAAAAAACGAAATCAAAAGATCGCAGCCTGCGGCAGCACCTGCACGGGCATCAGCTTGATTGTGCGGTGTCATCCTCCGGCAGCGCATCCAGCGGATCTTCCTGCCCCGGCAATTCGGTGATCACACTGAAATCCGTGACCTCGACCGCGCCCAATCCATAGCCCAGCAAATGGAACGAGAAGGCCTTGCGCTGTTGCGGGTTGTCGAAGCTGAAATCCATCTCCAGCGGCTGGTCCGCCGTGGCGACCATCTCGGTTGGCAGGCCCAGTTGCACGTCCTGTTCGAACTCCTTGGCCTTGAGCTGAATGTACGCCGCCTGCTGCGGGTCCACCGAGCGCACGGTCAGGCGCACGCGGGTGTGCGAGCCCTTGGGCATTTCCAGATACTGCGCGCCGATCAGGTTGTCGGCCCAGTCATCGTTGATCTGCGCCTGCAGCGGGATGACGTTATTGCTGCCAAACTGGTAACGCTGATTGAGCGGGGTGCGCAGCAGCGACAGGTCCAGCGCCATGGCCCGCGCGGCAATCTGCCGGGCCTGCTGGCTGCTTTCATTGCCCTTGAAGGTGGCACGCTCGGCAATGAACCCGGCGCTTTCGTAGTAGCGGCAACGGCGCGGCATGTCGCACTCGGAGAAGATCCCCTGACCATTGTGGTAGCGCAGTTTGCCGTTGGTGTAGGACATGATTTCACGCCCGCTGTCGTAGTCGCGAAACAGCGAGCGGCCGCTCAACGCCGTCGGCACTGGCAAGTCGAAATAGTCGAGGATCGATGCGCTCAGATCGACATGACCGTACACCCCGGCATTCAGTCGCGGCAGTTGCTCATGTTCCGGTGCCAGCGTCAGGTTGAAGCCCCACGACGACGCCAGACGCACACCATCGATGCCGTGGGATTCGTCCGAGGTGATCACCACCAGCGTGTCCTTGAGCACGCCCTGGCGTTCGAGGCCGCTGAGGAACTGCCCCAGCGCATCGTCGAGATAACCGACAGCGGCCTGCTTCGGTGTCTCGTAGCGCGCCAGATAGTCTTCCGGTGCGGAGTAGGGCTGGTGGGTGCCAACGGTCAGCAGGGTGAGCATCCACGGTTGCTTCTGCTGCTTCAGTTGACCAACGTAATCCAGCGCGCCTTCAAAGAACGCCTTGTCATCCTTGCCCCACGGAAACTCCAGATAGTTGGCGTTAGAGAACCATTCCAGACCGTGGGTCGCATCGAAACCGATGTGCGGCATGATCTTGTCTTTGGCCATGAAGCGCAGACCGGCGCCTTGCAGGTAGTGGGTGCTGAAGCCGTGCTGGCGCAACTGCGCCGGCAGGCAGGCCTGATTGCGCTCCTGTTGGGTGAGCATTTCCACGCCTTTGGGCGTGCCGTTGTTGAGTTTGTCGTAATCGCCACAGAGCATGGCGTACAGGCCGCGAATGGTCTGGTGCGTATGCAGCACGTAATCCGGGGTGTTCATGCCGCGCTCGGCCCAGCGGCTGAGATTGGGCATCAGGTCTTCCTGATAATGGCTGCCGATGGCCTCGCGATTGGCGCGGATGTACGCGCCGGGAATGCCTTCCAGGGCGATGATCAGCACGTTGCGCGCCTGCCCCGGCGCGGCCAGCAATTTGTGGCCATTGAGATCCAGATCGGTCAGCCCGGCCATCTGTGGCGCGGCGGGTTCGGCGTCACCGTCCAGCCATTCCTCGGCCTGCAACTGCAGATCGGCGACTTGTGAGGCGAGCAACTGATGCGGCAAGTTGTACATGCGCCACGGATCTTCCTCGCTCGGCCACTGGTTTTGCACACCCCAGTGCGCGGCGAACAGCAGCGCCGGTGCGGCCCACACGGCACGGGGCAGGGCAGCAGCGGGTTGCGCGCGATTGGCGAACCGCGTCAGCAACCAGAACAGCAGCGCCAGCAACAGCGCCACAGCCAGCGCCGGATGGGCAAAGCCGCCACCGGTGGAGTTTTCCACGAACTGCGGGTCAATCAGGTAATGCAGGTCGGCAGGATTCGGCAGCCGGCCGACAGCACTGACCAGTTCCGCCGTCGCCACCGCCAGCAACCCCCAGAACAGCAGCAACGGCAACGCCAGCCACCACGCCCGGCGATGCAGCAACATCACCAGCAAACTGCCAATCGCCAGGTCGGACAAATAGCCCAGCGGCGACGACCAGCCCAACGCCGCGCGCAGGCACACCGGTACGATCAGTACCAGCAGAATCAGGGAAAACAGGCGGGCATGCGGTTGCCGCAACCAACGCAAAAGAACGCTCACAAACACAGACCTTCCAGCCATCAAACCGTCATAAAAGTGTGCGCGATGATACCAAGGGTGGCCTGTGTGATCGCCCTTTTAAACGCGTGGCTGATCTGCTCGCGCAGGCGCGGTAAAGGGCTTGAGGACGGTGACCAGCGGTGATGTCAGCCCGCTAGCGGTCGACGCACAGCGTGTAACCGATGGCAGATTTATTGTTTCAGGCTGTTTAAATCAGCGCATGACGACCCATGCGAGCGTGCTATGGATATTCGATAACGGTATTTAATTTCTGTTTTTTATAGCGATAGAGTTCGGTCTTTCAGCCAAATCCACCCCTGCTGCGAGGTTGTCATGGCCACACCGTTCAAACGTTCTGCGCTGACCCTGTTGGCCGCATCTCTGGCGAGCAGCATGCTGTTCAGCAGCGGTGCGCAGGCCGAAGGCAAGATCAGCATCGCCCAGCAATTCGGCATCGGTTATCTGATCCTCGACGTGGTTCGTGATCAGCAACTGATCGAAAAACAAGGCCGGGCGCAGGGGCTGGAGATCAAGGTCGACTGGAACAGCATCTCCGGCGCCACTGCCATGAACGAAGCACTGCTGACCGGTGCGCTGGACGTGGTCTCCGCCGGGGTGCCGCCGATGCTCACCGTGTGGGATCGCACCCGTGGCAAACAGAACGTCAAGGCTATTGCCTCGCTCGGCTCGATGCCCAATTACCTGCTGACCAACAACCCGAACATCAAGACCCTGAAGGATTTCAGCGACAAGGATCGCATCGCCGTACCCGCAGCGGGCGTGGGTTTCCAGTCGCGGACCCTGCAGATCGAAACGGCCAGGGAATTCGGCAATGACCAGTACAAGAAATTTGACGACATCTCGGTCAGCCTGCCGCATCCGGACGCCACGGCGGCGCTGATTGCCGGCGGTTCGGAAATCAACGCGCATTTCTCCAGTCCGCCGTTCCAGTATCAGGCGCTGCAAAACCCCAACGTGCACAAAGTGCTGAGTTCCTACGACGTGCTCGGTGGTCAGGCCACCTTCAACGTGCTTTACACCACGGAAAAATTCCACGACGAAAACCCCAGGACCTACAAGGCGTTCTACGACGCGTTGGCCGAAGCGGAAAAAATAATCAAAGCCGACAAACCCGCCGCCGCCCAGGCGTACATCCGCGTCGAACAGTCGAAGCTGCCGCTGGCGCTGGTCGAGAAGATCGTCACCGATCCGGAAATCGACTTCACGGTGGTGCCGCAACGTACGTTCATCTATGCCGAAAAACTGCAGGAACTGGGCGTGCTGAAGAACAAGGCCGGCAGCTGGAAGGATTACTTCTTTGAAGAGGCGCATGGTGGCGCGGGGAGCTGATGCATAAAAACAGCCGCCGAGCGGCGGCTGCCGGAGTTGAGTGATCAGGACTGCAAGGCTTCCATCAACACCTGCACCAGTTGGCCACCCTCAGGGGTTGCCCAACTGCCGGCCAGTTCGGCGATCAACTGATTGGTCGTGGTCAGGGTCACCCCCCCTTTGTCCATGCGGCGCAAGGCGATATCGTCGGCCATGACGCTCGGCGATCCGCCGCCATCGGCAACCACCTGCACTTCATAACCGTCGCGCACCAGACTCAACGCCGGGTATACCGTGCAGACGTCGTTGGTTACCCCGGCAATAATCAGCTTCTTGCGTCCGGTCGCCTTGACGGCGCCGGCAAAGTTTTCATCATCCATGGCGTTGACGATGCCCAAGCGTTTGACTCGTGCGGCGAACTCGGCAGGCAGGATCGTCTCAAGTTCGCTGAGCAATGGACCCTGAGCGTATTCCTCCATACTCGACGTCAGCACCACCGGCAGTTTGAGAATGCTTGCGGTTCTGGCGAGCATCAGGGCATTGCGTTTGAGTTCTTCGAACGGAATGGATTTCACCCAGCCCATGGTGCCCACCTGATGGTCGATCAACAGCAGGGCAGCATTATTGGCACTGAATTTCTCGTAACTCATGGTATCTCTCCTGGCAGATGTTACGGGGCACGGCGCCCCGGTCGATGGAACGGTTCAACGGGGTTGCAGAGTTCCGAACTCACCGCGCTGATAGGCCGCAACCGCCCGGCTCAGCGCGTCTGACGAGGCAAGTGCCAGCGGCCCCTGCCAATACACCGGTTGATGCAATGGCACACCACGAAACACCACGGCGTGGGCGGGTGCATCTGTAGCCCGCAGGGTGATGCTGTGCGCTTCGCCGATGGCCAGGCTCACGGGTACCTGCGCGTTGTCGATGGTGAAACGCTGGTCGTCGATCCAGATGTCGCCGTCGATTGGCATGACGAACGCCGACTCGCCGCTGGCAACGGGAATCCGCACTTCGTGCCTCGGCTTGATGCTGATATCGAGCAGGCTTACGTCGGTCGGCAGATCCAGCGGCGAGCGGGTGTCGAGAAAGGCACCCAGTGGCACCCGGATTTCGGCCCCCGGCAAACGCAAGACCGGCACGTCTTCAGGGGCAAGACTGAGGGCAAAAGGCGCAGCCTCCTGAAATGCGAGCGGCAAATTGATGAAAATTTGCAGCATGTGTACGGTCTTGCCGCTTTCGTTCGGGACCTCTTCGTGAACGATGCCTTTGCCGGCGGCTGTCCAGTGCAGGCCACCTGGTCGAATCAAGTTGCGGTTGCCCAGCGAATCACGGTTGTCGATTGCGGTTTGCGAGTCGGCAAACAGATACGACACCGCGCTGAACCCAGCGTGTGGGTGGGGCGCAAACGTCGGCCCGCTGATCCACGCATGGTCTACGGCAAGAAACGGGTCGATGCTGACATCCGGCTGCCCGCCGTGCAGAGAAAAGGCACGGAAATGGCTGCCGTGACGCATGGACTTCAAGGAGGCGCGGGCGGACATGGCAGACTCCTTACGCTTGGCTCAATGTCGGATAGTCGATATAGCCCTTGGCGCCCGGGGTGTAGAACGTGTCTTTGTCCGGTGCATTGAGTTCGGCACCGAGACGCAGACGCTCGGGCAGATCCGGGTTGGCAAGGAACGCACTGCCGAACACCACAGCATCCGCTTGTGCGTTTTCGATCAACGCCTGGGCGGCGGCTTGATCGAGTCCTCCACCGATCAGGTAGCGACCATCGAAGAGTGGCCGCAGCAACGCGTGATAGTCGGTCTTGGCGCCAAACAAGGCGACGTGCAGATAAGCAAGGTCGAGACTGTGCAGGTGCTCGACCAGATAGGTGTACGTTGCTTGTGGGTCGGCATCGATGATGTCGTTGAAATTCATCTCGGGGGAGATTTTCAAGCCCACGCGATCACTGCCAATTTCCGTGGCAACTGCCGCCAGTACTTCGAGGAGGAACCGCGCGCGATTTTCCACCGAGCCGCCATATTCATCACTGCGCTGGTTGCTGCCAGAGGAGAGAAACTGCTCTGGCAGATACCCGGAGGCCCCATGCACTTCAACACCATCGAAACCGGCCTCAATCGCCCGGCGAGCTGCCTGACGGTAGCCTTCAACCACTGCGGCAATTTCGACCACGCTCAGTGCATGCGGCGTGACGAAGTCTTGCAGGCCATTCGAGGTCCAGGTCTGACCAGCCGGTTTGATCGCCGACGGTGCCAGGGGCAGGGCGCCGCGGGGTTGCAGCGACGGATGGGAGATTCGTCCGCTGTGCATCAATTGCATGAAAATTCGGCCGCCTTGAGCATGCACCGCGTCGGTGACTTGTTTCCAGGCGCTGACCTGTTCGTCGGTCTCGATCCCGGGAGTACGCACGTAGCCTTTACCCGTCCCCTGGGGATACACGCCTTCACTGATGATCAGGCCGGCGCCGGCGCGCTGCGTGTAATAAGTGGCGACCAGATCACTGGGTACGCCGTCGTCATCGGCACGGGATCGAGTCATCGGCGCCATCACCAGACGGTTCTCAAGTACAACGCGACCCATCTGGACGGGCGTGAATAGCGAACTCATTTTGCTGCTCCTCGGTAATTGATGTGGCTATCATTGATCAATCCGTTTTCGGGATAAATCCGCTAAAGATGAAATGACTATTCCACTCATGGAGCAATTTCCGTGGAGCTTTTGAACGATATGGCGCTGTTTGTGGAGGTAGTGAAGGTGCGCAGCTTTCGTCGCGCGGCCGAGGCACTGGGCATGCCCAATTCGACTCTATCGCGGCGCATCAGCGGCCTTGAAAAGGCCATTGGCCTGCGTTTGCTACATCGCACCACGCGCAAGCTTGAACTGACTGAAGCCGGGCAGCTGTACTTTGACCGCTGCAAGCGGATCGTCGAGGAGGCGCGCCTGGCGCACGAGCAACTGGGTGAAATGCTGGCGCAGCCCAGTGGACTGTTGCGCGTGTCGATGCCGGTGGATTTCGCTAACGTTTATCTGGCACCGCTGATCGCCGAATTTGCCGGGAATTACCCGGGCATCAGCTTCGATTTCGACCTTACGCCACGCCAGGTGGATCTGGTCAGCGAGCCGGTGGATGTCGTGATCCGCATGGGTGAGCCGGCGACGTCCAATCTGATCGCCCGCAAGCTCACCACGTTGCGACGCGGGTTGTATGCATCACCGGGGTATCTGCAGCGTTTTGGTACGCCGCGGCAACCGAGCGATCTGGTGAAGCACGAGTGCTTGCGTTTGCGCACGCCAAGGCCGGACAACTGGATCCTGTCTACGGCCGGAGAGACGATTGAAGTCGAAATCGCCGGACGCTTTCAGCTCAACAGTGTCGGCATGCTCAGGCGCCTGGCCATGCTTGATCAGGGAATCGCCGTGTTGGCCGAAGGCATTGCCGCCGAAGATCTGGCCAGCGGCGCGTTATGCCGGGTGTTGCCGCAGTGGCAGTCCAATTCAATTGCGGTATACGCACTGACGGAAACCCGCTTGTTGCCGGCCAAGACCCAGCGTTTCATCGAGTTTTTGCGTGAGCGGCTGGTGGATGCCTGAGGATGTTGTCGGCGCCAGCCTGAAGCTGTTCACCTGGAAAACCGTACTGATCACCCTTGGGCTGTGGACAGTGGTCAACCTGATCACCGGTTGGCTGGGATTCTTTGTGGCAGCCGGTTATCTCGGTTATCGCTGGAGTCAGGTGTTGAAGCGCAAGCAGCAGTTGGCTGCGGCGCCCGTGGAGAAAACTGCGGCGGCACCGCGCTCGGGGATGTCGAGAGAAAGCGTGCGCAACGCACTGGCCCGCAAGCGCGGCTGACAGGTGCGATAAAAAAAGGGGCGACCTGATCATCAATCAGGCCGCCTCTTTTTATTACCGCCAAGTCAGATCAATGCATCTTGCTGTGATCGTGGCCTTCCATGTGCGTCAGCGCACGGACTTCGGCTTTGACTTCGACGGTTTCTTTCTCGCCCTTGGCGTTTTCCACGGTCAGGGTCAGCGGCACGCTTTCGCCTTCCTTGAGCTGAGCGGTCAGGCCCATCAGCATCACGTGGTAGCCGTTCGGGTCGAAGCTGACCGCTTTGCCGGCCGGCAGGTCGACCGATTTGACCGGGCCCATGCTCATCACGTCGTTCTTCATGGTCATTTCGTGGATCTGTACATCTTTGGCCACCGGCGAGGCCACGCTCAGCAGTTTGCTGTCGCTGTCGGCGGTGACGGTCATGAACGCACCGCTGGCCGATTGGGTCGGTACGGTCGCACGCACCCAGGCGTCGTCGACCTTGGTCTGAGCGCTAGCCTGAAACGCCAGGCCCAGCAGGGACACAGCGAGAACGGCGCGTTTGATGTTGTTCAAAACGGGGTGCATCAGCAGACCTCCATAACGGTGAGCAAATCTTCCGTGCACTCTTGTGCCGAAAGCGATACAGACAGACCCAGGCGCAACTGGCCGCGCGAGTCGTAGACGTAACTGGTGGACGTGTGGGAGATCGTGTAGGTGTCGCCCGCCGGGACCTTCTCGTAGAACACGTCGAATTCCTTGGCGGTGGCCTTGGTTTCCTCGACGGTGCCGTACAGCGCGACGAAGCTCGGGTCGAAGGCTTTGACGTAGCTGTCGAGGATCTGCGGCGTGTCGCGTTCCGGGTCGAGGGTGATGAAGATCACCTGCAGACGGTCGCCATCCTTGCCCATCAGTTTTTTGATTTGCGCGGCGCGGGCGAGGGTGGTCGGGCACACTGCCGGGCATTGGGTGAAGCCGAAGAAGATCATCGGCATCATGCCGCGGAAGCTCGACAGCGTCATGGTTTCGCCGTCGGTGTTCTTCAGCTTGAAGGTGCGCCCGAGGATCTTGTCGCTCAGGTCCTTGCCGTACTTGTACGACAGTTGGCCACGGGTGTCGCAGCCGGCGAGCAGGCCCAGGCCCAGCACGCCCATTCCCGCAAGCACCTTGCGGCGAGTCAACAAAGCCGTCATCTAATACCGCCTTTTGCAGCCCGTCAGTCGGCAGGACTGGCGGGGGGTTAACCGTAAAAGCGGCGCATGATACCAAACTGACGGCAGACGCCGGCCACGGATCGCCGCGTGGCGTCGGATCTGGCGACAAAAGGTGTAAGAAAAAGTGACGGGAGGCTAATGAAAATTCGCCTCATCGGCCCGCCAGCCGCCGCCCAGCGCGGTGTACAGGTTGACCTCGGCCACCAGTTGCGCCAGCCGATCGGTGATCAGCCCCTGCTGTGAACTGAACAGCGAACGCTGTGCGTCGAGAAACGTCAGGCTGCTGTCGACGCCATTCTGATACCGATGCTGCGCCAGGTTGTAGTAGTCCTGAGTGGCCCGCACCAGATCGCGTTGTGCCTGCAATTGCTGCTGATAAGTGCTGCGCGCCGCGAGGCCATTGGCGACTTCCTGAAACGCGGTCTGAATCGATTTCTCGTATTCGGCGACTGCGACGTCTTTCTGCAATTTCGAATAATCCAGGCTCGCGCGCAGGCTGCCGGCATTGAAAATCGGCAGGTTGATTTGCGGCTGGAACGTCCAGGCGCCCGAGCCGGCGCTGAACAGCCCGGACAGATCGCGGCTGGAGGTGCCGGCACTGGCGGTCAGGCTGACACTGGGGAAAAACGCCGCGCGCGCCGCGCCGATATTGGCGTTGGCCGCCTTCAGTTGGTACTCGGCCTGGAGAATGTCCGGGCGCCGTTGCAGCAAATCCGACGGCAACCCGGCCGGCAGTTGCCGGATCAGATCGCTGGCCAGTGGTTGCGCCGGCAGTTGCTCGGGGACGGGCGCGCCGACCAGCAGCGTCAGGCTGTTGAGATCCTGCGCCACCTGGCGTTTGTAGCGCGCCAGATTGGCTCGCGAACTGTCGACGCTGGTCTTGGCCTGCGCCTGTTCCAGTGCCGAAGACTTGCCGGCGTCACGGTTGCGCGTGGTCAGGCGCAGGCTCTGTTCATCGGCGGCGAGGGTCTGGCGCGTCAGTTCAAGCAACTCCTGATCGGCGCGCCAGGTCAGGTAGGCATTGGCGACGTTGGCCACCAGACTCAGCTCGGCACTGCGCCGCGCCTGCTCGGTCGCCAGCCAGGTCTGCAGCGCCTGCTCGCTGAGGCTGCGCACCCGGCCGAAAAAATCCAGCTCATAGGCACTGACGCCGAGATTCGCCGCATAGGTCGAATTGATCATGGCTTTGCTGCGGGTCACGCTGGGCGGCAGGCGCTGGCGCGACTCGCTGGCATTGGCCGACACCGCCGGCAGCAGATCGGCGCGCTGGATCCGGTACTGCGCCTGGAACGCCTCGACGTTCAGCGCCGCCACGCGCAGGTCGCGATTGTTCAGCAGTGCGCTTTCAATCAGCTGTTGCAGCGCCGGGTCGTGGAACAGCGTGCGCCAGTCTTCAGTGCGCGCTGCGGCGGGTGTCTGTGTCGGGTAAACCGCACCTTGCGGGTACTGCGCCGCGCTCGGTGAGGCAGGGCGCTGGTACTCGGGAATCAACGAACAACCGGCCAACAGGACGGCGAGGGACAGCAGGGACATGCGCAACATCGAACGCTCTCATGCAGAAAAAATACGTGCCGGGGGACTCAGTCTCCACACCCCTCGCGAACACCGTTGAAGCCTGACTTCGCCGTTATGCCCCCGCCATCCAGCGCGCCAGGCCATGCCGTCCGCTGACGCCCAGTTTGGCGGTGGCACGCTTGAGGTAGGTCTCGACCGAACTGCTCTTGACCCGTAGCTGCTCGGCCAGTTGCGGCACGGTGCCGCCGGTCAGCAGCCCGAGGCAGACTTCCTTTTCCCGGGCCGAGAGGACAATGGCGCCCAGCGCCAGGCGCTCGTCGAACACCTGCTGCAACGGCGCCTGCTCCAGATCGGCCAGGGGCAGGCGCGGTTGTTTGGCGACGATCTGTCGACTGAGTTGCGCGTGCCGTTCAATCAGCGGCAACAGGGTGTCGGACAGGCTTTTGAGAAACGACAGCTCCGGCAGGGAAAACACCCGTTGCGTATGCGGTCGGTAGAACGAGATGACACAACGGCGGTTGGAGGTGCGCGACACCAGATTGCACTGGTGCACGCTGTGCTGCGGATGGCGGGGCTGGAGTGAGGCTTTGAGTTGAATCAGCAGGGAATCATTCATCTCGATCATCTTCTGCAAGAGCGGATGATCGTCCGGACTCGTCAACGGGTCTGGCGGCGGAAAGGTCTGCGGCAGGCCGGCGCTGCCCAGCGCCTTGATCTCGACCACGCTGGCCTGACGTTCGTCCAGCGTCCACTCGCTGAGGTCGACGCGATTGACCGGCACCAGGGTGTCGACCAACTGGAACAGGTTATTGGCGAAATGATCATCGCCGGTGCTGGCAATCAGTTCCCCCAGTTGCCAGTAGAAGTGCGGGTTTTCCATGTTGCGAATGCTGCCGGTCAGATTCATATCCTTGTCATCCCTGGTTCCGAGTCATCACCGAGTCGTCCGCTGTTGATGCAAAAGCCGCCCACGCAATCGTCTCTCCTTGAAACTGATCTGGGGCGGGATTTAAGCCTATGGATTTGTCCTACGTCTGTAGGGGAAAACAGGGACACAAAGTGCCATCATTTCTGAAAGTTGGCGCCGGGCTTCTGACGCTGCCAGGTACAGAGGTCGCGCTTTGCGTGACTGTTCGGTCACGGCAAAGGCTTGAAAACCGGGGCAGTTACGTTTTCATGTGCTGACTGCGCTGGTCGATGGCGGCGTCAGCGTGTGGCATTTTTCCTACAAGAATTTCAGTATTTCCTCTCCGAACTTTTAGTGGGTTCCCACCCAATAAGGCTGTTCAAGCGCGGACTGGCCGGCGCGTGGGACGAGGTTGTCCGGGTTTCAGGTGTCATGTCGGCCTCGGGGCCGATGCTTGAATAGGCGCAAAATCACCTGAGAAGGATCTTATGCCGCCTATTTCCGCCCCTGCGGTGGCCACGCCGTCCGCATCGCTCCAGACGTATCCGCTGACCGCTGCGCAGTTGGATATCTGGCTGGATCAGCTGAGTCGCGGTGATTCGCCGCTGTACAACATCGGCGGCTACATGGACCTCAGTGGCCCGCTGGAGCCGGCCCGGATGCAGGCCGCGCTGGAAGCGCTGGTGGCCCGGCATGACGCAATGCGCACGGTGCTGTTGCCCGGCGCCGGTGCAACAGGCTTGCCGCTGCAGCAGTTTGCCCGGTCAGTCGCAGTGCCGATGCCGATCCACGATGTGTCGACGCACGGCGAGCCTGAGTCGGCGGCGCGGCGATTGGTTCAGGCGCGCATCGATCAACCCTTCGTGCTGGACGGCGGCTACCTGTTCCGCTTTCAGTTGATCCACCTCGATGACCAGCGACATTGGTTAGCCGTGCAGGCTCATCACTTGATCTTCGATGGCTGGAGCTTTGGCGAAATGTTCAAGTCGCTGGACGAGATCTATAACGCGCTGGCGCACGGCCAACCGGCACCAGTCGCGGCGCCGTCGTACATCGACTTCATCGAAGACAATGCGCGCTACCAAGCGTCGCCGCGTTATGCGCAGGATCGCGCCTACTGGCTGGACAAGTACCGACAGATGCCCGAACCGCTGTTGCTGCCGCGGCACCCGCAGCGCCAGACCGGCCCCGCCGCGCAGACGCAGGTCTACACGCAGCCCTTGCCGACGCTGCTGCACGAGCGCATGAAGCAGGTGGCCCGGGCGTACGGTGCCTCGGCGTTCCATGTGCTGCTGGCGGCGCTGCATGTCTACTTCAGTCGCAGCACGCAGCGTGACGAATGGGTGGTGGGGTTGCCGATTCTCAACCGCTCCGGCGCGCGCTTCAAATCCACCCTCGGGCTGTTCGCCCAGGTCAGCGCGGTGCGCATGGGTTTCGGTCGCGAATCTACCTTCGCTGAGCTGGTGAGCGCGATCCGTGATGAGCTGCGCAAGGATTTCCGCCATCAGCGCTTCCCCGTGAGTGAAATGAACCGCGCCCTGGGTTTACTGCGCGAAGAGCGCTCGCAGCTGTTCGAGGTCACGGTTTCCTACGAACAGGGCACTCACGATTATCGCTACGGCGAGGCATCGGGAAGGATCATCAAGGCCTCGAACGTCGAGGAGGCCACGCCGCTGGCGGTGCACCTGCTGAGCAGTCTTGCCAACGACGACGCGCGCCTGTACCTGATCTACAGCGAGGCATATTTCAGCGCCGATCAAGTCAAGGCCCTGGCGGAACGCTGGTTGTTGATTCTGGAGCAGGGGCTGGAGGCGGTGAACCTGCCGGTGGCGGATTTCGACCTGAGCACGCCCGAGGAAACCGCGCTGCTGCAACAGTGGAATGCCACGCGGGTGGACTACCCGGCGCCGACCACCCTTGCGCAGCGTATCGAAGCGCAGGCAATGCTGCGGCCGCAGGCGCTGGCGGCGGTTGCTCAAGGGCAATGCCTGAGCTATGCCGAACTCAATCAACGTGCGAATGCGCTCGCTCATCATCTGCTCGACCTCGGTGTGCGCCCGGATGACCGGGTGGCTATCATCGCCCGGCGCGGGCTCGACACACTGGTCGGGTTGTTGGCGATTCTCAAGGCTGGCGCCGCTTATGTTCCGCTGGATCCGGCGCATCCGGCCGAGCGCCTGAGCTATCTGCTGGAGGACAGCGCGCCCATCGCGGTGCTGACCCAGCGTGCGCTGCGCGAGCATTTGCCGGCGCTGTCGGTGCCGGTGATCGAGCTGGATCAGCCGAGCTGGTCCGCCGAGCCTGTCGGCGCGCCGAAAGTGTCGGGGCTGACCCCGGCCAACCTCGCTTATGTGATTTACACCTCTGGTTCCACCGGTCTGCCCAAGGGGGTGATGGTCGAGCATCGCACCCTGTGCAATCTGGTCGATTGGCACGCTGACGTTTTCGACCTGCGCGCCGGCAGCCATACCTCGAGCCTGGCCGGCTTCGGTTTCGACGCGATGGCCTGGGAAGTCTGGCCGGCGCTGTGCGTGGGCGCGACCCTGCACCTGGCGCCGGTCAGCGAGGGCGGCGAAGACATCGATGCGCTGCTCGACTGGTGGTGTGCGCAGCCGCTGGAGGTGAGCTTTTTGCCGACCCCCATCGCCGAATACGCGTTCAGCCGCCAACTCGCTCACCCGACGTTGCGCACGCTGCTGATCGGTGGCGATCGCCTGCGCCAGTTCCCGCGTCAACAATCCTTCGAAGTGATCAACAACTACGGGCCGACCGAAGCCACTGTAGTGGCGACCTCGGGTCGCATCGACGCCGGGCAGGCGCTGCACATCGGCAAACCGGTGAGCAATGCCACGGTGTATCTGCTGGATGAACAGCAGCAACCGGTGCCGCTGGGCGTGAGCGGCGAGTTGTACATCGGCGGGGCCGGCGTGGCTCGCGGTTATTTGAACCGCGCCGACCTGAGCGCCGAGCGCTTCCTGCGTGATCCGTTCAGCGCTGAACCGGGGGCGCGCATATATCGCACTGGCGATCTCGCACGCTGGCGCGCCGACGGCAATCTGGAGTATCTGGGGCGCAACGATGATCAGGTGAAAATCCGTGGCATCCGGATCGAACCGGGGGAAATCGAGAGCGCACTCACCAGCCATCCAGCGGTGCGAGAAGCGGTGGTGCTGGTGCGCGACGGACAATTGTTGGCCTGGTTCACCGAGCGGGTGCCGTTGAACATCAATGAACTGCACGCGCACCTGAAAACCCGCCTGAGCAGCGCCATGCTGCCGAACGCCTACGTGCGTTTGCCGGCGCTGCCGCTGACCGCCAACGGCAAGGTCGATCGCAAGGCGCTGCCCGCGCCCGGGGCAGGAGATTTGATCCGCCGCGAATACGAGGCACCGCAAGGCGAGGTCGAAATCGCCCTGGCGCAGATCTGGGCCGAAGTCCTGCAAGTGGAGCGGGTCGGGCGTCACGATCACTTCTTCGAACTGGGTGGGCATTCGTTGCTGGCGGTGATGCTGATCGAACGCATGCGTCAGCTCGATCTAAGCAGCGACGTGCGCGTGCTGTTCAGCCAGCCGACGCTCGCTGCACTGGCCGCTTCGGTCGGCAGCGGTCGGGAAATCGAAGTCCCGGCCAACCGCATCGCTGCCGATTGCACGCACATCACGCCGGCGATGTTGCCGCTGGTACAACTGCAGCAGATGGACATCGAACGGATCGTCGCCAGCGTTCCGGGTGGCGCCGCCAACGTGCAGGACATCTACCCGCTGGCACCGTTGCAGGAGGGGATTCTCTACCACCACATCACTGCCGCGCAGGGCGATCCGTACCTGCTGCAGTCGCAACTGGCGTTCGACAGTCTTGAACGCGTCGAGGCCTTCGCTGCGGCGCTGTGCGAGGTCATGGCGCGCCATGACATTCTGCGCACTTCGGTGCTCTGGGAAGGCCTGACCACCCCGGTGCAAGTGGTGTGGCGTGAAGCGATTGTGCCGTTGCAGGAGGTCGAGCTGGATCCGCGTGACGGGCCGATCCTTGAACAGTTGCACGAGCACTTCAACGCCCGGCGTTATCGCCTCGACGTCAGTCAGGCGCCGTTGCTGCGTCTGGTGTATGCGCGTGATCCGGCGCTGGATCGGGTGGTGGGGATTCTGCTGTTCCATCATTTGGCGATGGATCACATCGCTCTCGAAGTGATGCGCGGCGAACTGCAGGCCAGCCTGTGCGGACACAATTTGGCGCTGGCGCCGCCAGTGCCGTATCGCAATTACGTGGCGCAGACGCGGCTGGGCGTCAGCGAGCAGGAACACGAGGCGTTTTTCCGCGCGCAACTGGCGGACATCGACGAGCCGACCCTGCCATTCGGGCTGATGGAAGTGCAGGGCGACGGACGCGGCATTGACGAAGCGCAGCAGACCCTGCCGGCTGACGTCTATCAACGCTTGCGCACCCAGGCACGCCAGGCCGGGGTCAGCGTGGCGAGCCTGATCCATCTGGCGTGGGCGCGGGTGCTGGCGGCGACGTCCGGCCAGCAGCGTGTGGTGTTCGGCACGGTGCTGATGGGGCGTATGCAAGGCGGCGAGGGCGCTGACCGCGCTTTGGGCGTGTTCATCAACAGTTTGCCGTTGCGCATCGATGTCGATGCCGGGGTGCTCGACGCCGTGCGCGCCACCCACGCGCGACTGACCGCGCTGCTCGGGCATGAGCACGCGTCGCTGGCACTGGCCCAGCGCTGCAGTGGCGTCGCCTCGCCGTCACCGTTGTTCAGCGCGCTGCTCAACTACCGGCACAGTGACGAATCTGAATTGCTGGAGCCGTCCAGTCAGGCCTGGCAGGGTATCGAAACCCTGGCCAACGAGGAGCGCACCAATTACCCGCTGACCATGAGCGTGGATGATTACGGCAACGGCTTGCGCCTCACCGGCAGGGCCGTGGCGCAGATCGGCGCGCAACGGATTTGCGGCTACATGCAAACCGCGTTGAGCGGCCTGGTACAGGCCTTGGAGCAGACTCCGCAACAACTGTTGAACCGCTTGCCGATCCTGCAAGCCGAGGAGTTGCAACGTTTGCTGATCACGTTCAATGCCACTGAGGTCGATTGTCCGCTGGACCAGCCACTGCACGCGTTGTTCGAAGCACAGGTGCGGCGTAAGCCTGACGCCATCGCGCTGCAATCCGCGCAGGGAACCCTGACTTACCTCGAGCTCAATCAGCGCGCCAATCGCCTGGCCCATCACCTGCGTGAACTCGGCGTTCAACCGGACTCGCGCGTAGCGATCTGTGTCGAGCGCGGGCTGGATCTGGTGATCGGTCTGCTGGGGATTCTCAAGGCTGGCGGCGCCTATGTGCCGCTGGATCCGGACTATCCGCTGGAGCGCCTGAACTACATGTTGCAGGACAGCGCGCCGGTCGCACTGCTGGTGCATGGCGCCACGCGGCAATTGCTCGGCGAGCCGGGTGTGACGATGATCAATCTTGATCACGGCAGTTGGGAGCAGCAGCCGTCAGACAATCTGCAGGTGCCGGGCCTGAGTGCTTCGAACCTCGCTTACATGATCTACACCTCGGGTTCTACCGGGCTGCCTAAGGGCGTGATGATCGAGCATCGCAGCGCCTGCAACATGGTGCATTGGGGTTCGCAGCTCAGTCCGCCAACCGAACACGGCGCACTGCTGCAAAAGGCACCCTTCAGCTTCGACAGTTCGGTGTGGGAGATCTTCTGGCCGTTGTGTTCCGGGATGCGTCTGGTGCTGGCGCGACCGGACGGCAACCGCGATTCGGCGTATGTGGTGCAGACCATTCGTGAGCAGCAGGTGACGGTGGTCAAGTTTGTGCCTGCCTTGCTGCAGCAGTTCATCGAGCAGGACGGTGTCGAGCAATGCACCAGCCTGACCGATGTGCTCAACGGTGGCGGCGAACTCAGTGCAGCGCTGGCGCGTCAGGTGCGCGATCGCCTGCCGTGGGTGCGGTTGCACAACGTTTACGGGCCGACCGAAACCACCGTGGACAGCGCCGGCTGGACGCTGGAGCCGGACATGCCGGTGCCGGAGAGCGTGGTGCCAATCGGTACAGCCTTGAGCAACACGCGGCTGTACGTGCTTGATGCGTATGGTCAACCGGTGCCGCAAGGTGTCAGCGGGGAGTTGCACATCGGCGGCGTCGGCGTGGCGCGCGGTTATCACGGTTTGCCGGAAATGCAGGCCGAGCGCTTCATCGACAGCCCTTTTGTGGCGGGGGATCGGCTGTATCGCACGGGAGATCTGGCGCGCTACAACAATCATGGGGAACTGGAATTTCTCGGCCGCAACGACTTCCAGATCAAGCTGCGTGGTTTGCGTCTGGAGCCGGGAGAAATCGAGGCACGGTTGATCGAGCATCCGGCGATTCGCCAAGCGGTGGTGATGGTGCGTGATGAGCGTCTGGTGGCCTGGTACACCGTGCGCGCCAGCATCGACGCGCCATCGTTGGAAACCTTGCGCGGCCATGTGCTGGAGCGTTTGCCCGAGTACATGGTGCCGGGTGCGTTCGTATTGCTCGACGCCTTGCCACTGACACCGAACGACAAGATCGATCGCAAAGCCTTGCCGGAGCCGGGGGCCGATGCCGTCATCAATCGCCCATACGTGGCACCCGAGGGCGAAGTCGAAACCACGCTGGCGCGGATCTGGGGCGAGGTGCTCGGCGTCGAACAGGTCGGTCGTCACGACAACTTCTTCGAACTGGGCGGGCACTCGTTGTTGGCGGTGAGTTTGGTGGCGCGCATGCGCCAGAGCGGTTTGCACACCGACGCCCGGGCGCTGTTCAGTCAGCCGACCCTGGCGGCGCTGGCGCTCAGCACCACACCCGAGGCGCAGCAAGTGTTCATCCCGCCAACCACTATCCCGAGCCTGGCCCGCAAACGCCGGCTCTGACGCCGAACCCTGTAGGAGCTGCCGCAGGCTGCGATCTTTTGATTTGGCTTTTAACAGCAATATCAAAAGATCGCAGCCTGCGGCAGCTCCTACAGGGGGGGATTGCGGCGCCCGAGCCGGCGGCTTGTCCCCGCTTCCCATGTCAGCCCCGCAAGCCCCGATGTTTTAGCTTTTCCAGGCTGCGCGCAGCAGGCACGGACTCGCGGCTGCGCGCTCCTTTTTCTCGTATTTACAGCAGGTTATCCCATGCATTTCAGCGAACTGATGGCTGTTCTTTCCACCCATGCGATCCGCCTTCAACAGGAAGATGAAGACCTGGTCATTCTGGGCAGCGACGACGCGCTGGACGATGCGTTGTGGGACAGCCTCAGCGAACACAAGGCGCAGCTGCTGGAACTGGTCGCGCAAAACGGTGGCGACTGGCTGAGCCCGGCGTTTCGCATCACCCCGGACATGCTGCCGCTGGTGACTCTGGATCAGCCGACCATCGATCGCCTGGTCGCCAAAGTACCCGGCGGCGCCGCCAACCTGCAGGACATTTACCCGCTGGCGCCGCTGCAGGAAGGCATGCTCTACCTGCACCTGTCGGCAGCCGCCGGCGATCCTTACGTGTCACAAGCGCGGTTCGCCTTCGACAGCCCCGAACGGCTGGAAGCCTTCGCCGAGGCGTTGCAGTGGATGATCGAACGCCACGATATCCTGCGCACTTCGTTTGTCTGGGAGCGTCTGGACGAACCGCTGCAAGTGGTGCAGCGGCAGGCTCGTCTGCACTGCGAGGAAATCGCCCTCGACCCGGGCGCGGATGTACTGGCGCAACTGCTGGAGCGCCACGACCCACGATACTTCCGCCTCGACATCCAGCAGGCGCCGCTGCTGCGTCTGGTGTACGCCATGGACCCGGCCAACGGGCGCGTGGTCGCGCTGTTGCTGTTCCATCACCTGATCATGGACCACGTCGCCCTCGACGTGGTGCGCCGCGAAACCCGCGCGCACCTGCTCCGCCAGACCGCGCAGGTCGGGCCGCCGGTGCCGTATCGCGATCACCTGGCCAAGGCGCGCATGGGTCTGGACGAGCAATCCCATGAAGCGTTCTTTCGCGAGATGCTCGCCGATATCGACGAGCCGACCTTGCCGTGTGGTCTGCAGGACGTGCAGGGCGACGGCCAGGACATCGAAGAAGCCGTGCTGATGCTCGACGCGGATTTGAGCCGGCCACTGCGCGGCCAGGCGCGTCAGCTCGGCGTCAGCGTCGCCAGCCTGATGCACCTGGCGCTGGCGCGGGTGCTCGGCCAGTTGTCCGGGCGCACGGCGGTGGTGTTCGGCACCGTGTTGCTGGGGCGGATGGAGGCGGGTGAGGGCGGCGAACAGGCGCTGGGGATGTTCATCAACACCTTGCCGCTGCGGGTGGATGTCGGGCAGGACGGCGTGCGCGCCGGGGTGCTGGCCACCCATCGACGCCTGACCGCGTTGCTCGGCCATGAACAGACCTCGCTGGCCCTGGCCCAACGTTGCAGTGCGGTGGCGGTGCCGACGCCGTTGTTCAGCGCGATCCTCAACTATCGCCACAGCAGCAGCGAAGAGATCGCCGAGGTCAGCGAACTGGCCCCCGGCGTGCAAGTGTTGGGCGCCCGCGAGCGCACCAACTACCCGCTGACGATCAACATCGACGACCTCGGCGAAGACTTGCGCATCACCGCGCTGGCGGATGCGGCGCTGGGTGCCGAACGCATCGCCGCTTACCTGCACACCGCGTTGCACAGCCTGCTACAGGCCTTGCAATCGAACCCGGATGCGCCGCTGCACCAGCTGAATATTCTGCCGGCGGCCGAGCGCGAATACCTGCTGCACGGAGTCAACTCGCCGTTGCCGCAGTTCCCGCAAACGCCGTTGATCCATCAGCAGTTCGAAGCGCATGCGGCGGCACGCCCGGGGGCCACAGCGCTGCTGTTCGAAGAGCAGACGCTGAGCTACGGCGAGCTCAACCGCCGCGCCAACCAGCTTGCCCACCACCTGCTGGCGCTGGGGATTCGCCCGGATCAGCGCGTGGCGATCTGCGTCGAGCGCGGCCCGCAGATGATCATCGGCCTGCTCGGTATCCTCAAGGCGGGCGCCGGTTACGTGCCGATTGACCCGGCGTATCCGCTGGAGCGCATCGCCTACACCTTGCAGGACAGCGCCCCGGTGGCGTTGCTGATTCAGGCCGATACGCTGGACAGGATTGGCGCGCTCGAAGTGCCGAGCATCGATCTGGACAGTGTGCAGTTGCAGGCTGAACTCGGCAGCAATCCGCAGATTCCCGGGCTGAGCCCGAGTCATCTCGCCTACGTGATCTACACCTCGGGTTCCACCGGGCTGCCCAAAGGCGTGATGGTCGAACACCGCAACGTGGTGCGCCTGTTTGCGGCGACCCACGACTGGTTCAACTTCAACCCGCAAGATGTGTGGGCGCTGTTCCATTCCTTCGCCTTCGATTTCTCGGTGTGGGAAATCTGGGGCGCGCTGGCGTTTGGCGGCCAGTTGCTGCTGGTGCCGCAGGCCGTGAGCCGCTCGCCGGACGACTGCTACGCGCTGCTGTGCCGCAGTGGCGTCACCGTGCTCAATCAAACGCCGAGCGCCTTCCGCCAGTTGATCGCCGCGCAGGGCCGCAGCCCGTTGCAGCATTCGCTGCGCGAGGTGATCTTCGGCGGCGAAGCCCTGGAGCCGGGCCTGCTCAAACCGTGGTACGCGCGGGTCGGCAATGCCGGTACGCGGCTGGTGAACATGTACGGCATCACTGAAACCACGGTGCACGTGACCTATCGCCCACTGGAAGCAGCGGACGCGCAACTGGTCGGGCGCAGCCCGATCGGTGTGGGCATTCCCGACCTGCAGCTGTACGTGCTCGACGCGCAGCGCGAACCGGTGCCGGTCGGCGTGATCGGCGAGTTGTACGTCGGTGGCGCCGGGGTTGCCCGCGGCTACCTCAACCGCGAGGCGCTGACCGCCGAGCGCTTCATTGCCGACCCGTTCAGCGGCCGTGCTGCAGCGCGCCTGTACAAGACCGGTGACCTGGCGCGCTGGTCAGCGGATGGCAGCCTCGACTACCTGGGGCGCAACGACGATCAAGTGAAGATCCGGGGTTTCCGCATTGAGCTCGGTGAAATTGAAGCTCGCCTCGCCGCCTGCGCCGGTGTGCGCGAAGCGCTGGTGATCGCTCGTGAAGACAGTCCCGGTGACAAGCGTCTGGTCGCCTACTGGCTGGCCGCCGAAGGCACTGAACCGAGCGCCGCGCAATTGCGCGACGCGTTGCTGCAATCGCTGGCCGACTACATGGTGCCGAGCGCCTTTGTGCGCCTCGACGCCATACCGCTGACCACCAACGGCAAGCTTGATCGCAAAGCCTTGCCACAACCGGACAGCGATGCCTTTGCCCGTCGGGGTTTCGAAGCCCCAGTGGGGGAAGTTGAAACCCTGATCGCCGGCATCTGGCAGACCTTGCTCGGGGTTGAACAGGTCGGGCGACACGACAACTTCTTCGAGCTTGGCGGCCATTCGCTGTTGGCGGTGAAACTGATCGAACGCATGCGTCAGCACGACTTGCAGTGCGACGTGCGCGTGCTGTTCGGCCAGCCGAGCGTTGCGGCGCTGGCGGCGACCTTGACTCACAGTCACGCCCTGCGGGTGCCAGAAAATCTGATTGCCGCCGATTGCACGCGGATCACCCCGGACATGTTGCCGCTGGCCACGCTGGATCAGGCCGCCATCGACCGCGTGGTCGCCAGCGTGCCCGGCGGCGTCGGCAATGTGCAGGACATTTACGGCCTGGCACCGTTGCAGGCGGGGATTCTCTACCACCATCTGGCGACCAGCGCCGGTGACCCCTACGTGTTGCAGGCGCAATTCGCCTTCGCCGGACTGGCGCAGATCAAGGCCTTTGTCCGCGCGCTGAACGCGGTGATCGTGCGCCACGACATCCTGCGCACCAGCGTGTTCTGGGAAGGGCTTGAGGAGCCGGTGCAAGTGGTCTGGCGCGAGGCGCCGCTGGCACTGGAGCGGATCGACGCCGACCTGCTGGAAGGCGATGTGCTGGAGCAGATGCAGGCGCGGTTCGATCCACGGCACTACCGCCTCGACCTGCGCCGCGCGCCGCTGATGCGTCTGGCCTACACCGAAGACCGTGCACAGCAGCGCTGGGTCGGCATCCTGTTGCTGCACCACATCGTCCTCGACCACACTGCATTGGAAGTGCTGCTCGCGGAAATGAACGACAGTCTGCAACCGAGCGGTGTCGATCTGCCGGCGCCGGTGCAGTACCGCAACTACGTGGCGCAGGCGCAGCAACAGGCCAATGCCGAGGCGCATGAAGCGTTCTTCCGCGACATGCTCGGCGACATCGACGAGCCGACCGTGGCCTTCGGTGTGCAGGACGTGCATGGCGATGGCAGCAGCAGCGTCGAGAGCGCGCAAGCGCTGGATTCGAGTGTGGCCCAACGCTTGCGCGAACAGGCGCGGCGCCTCGGCATCAGCGCCGCGAGTCTGGTGCACCAGGCCTGGGGCCAGGTGCTGGCAAAGGTCTCGGGCCGTGAGGAAGTGGTATTCGGCACCGTGCTGCTCGGGCGCATGCAGGGCGGCGAGGGCGCCGACCGCGCACTCGGCATGTTCATCAACACCTTGCCGTTGCGGGTCAGTGTTGGCGCTACCTCGGTAGAGCAAGGCGTGCGCGTTACTCATGAGCGTCTGGCGCAATTGCTGGCGCATGAGCAGGCCTCGCTGTCGCTGGCCCAGCGTTGCAGCGGTGTGGCGGCGTCGCTGCCGCTGTTCAGCAGCTTGCTCAACTATCGCCATAGCGCGGCGGAACCGGCAGGTGTGACCTGGGACGGGATCGAGATTCTCAGCTCGCGCGAGCGCAGCAACTATCCGCTGGTGGTCAGCGTCGATGACCTCGGCAGCGGTTTCCGCCTGAGCGTGCAGGCGGTGCCGCAGGTAGATGGTGCGCGGGTCTGCGATTACTTGCAGACCGCGCTGCACAATCTGCTGACGGCGCTGGAGCACAATCCGGCCACGCCGCTGCGGCAGATTTCGGTGCTGTCGCCGAGCGAACAGCAGCGGGTCCTGGTCGGCTTTAACATCAGCGGTCGCGACTTCCCGCCGGCGCAAACCGTGCAGCGTTTGTTCGAGGCCCGGGCGGCCGCGCACCCTGCAGCGTTGGCGGCGGTGCAAGGTGCGCAGCAGTTGCGCTATGGCGAACTCAATCAGCGGGCCAATCGCCTGGCACATCACCTGATTGGCCTCGGTGTGCAGCCCGATGACCGGGTGGCCCTGTGCGCCCGGCGCAGTCCAGACATGCTGGTGGCGCTGCTGGCGATCCTCAAGGCCGGCGCCGGTTATGTGCCGGTCGATCCGGCGTATCCGGCGGAACGCATCGCCTACCTGTTGCAGGACTGCGCCCCGGTGGCGGTCGTGGCGCAGGCCTCGACTCGCGATCTGCTCGGTGGCGTGCCGGTCATCGATCTGGACAACGACCTCTGGCAGCACCTGTCGGATGCCAATCCGCAGGTGCCGGCATTGACGCCGAACCATCTGGCGTACGTGATCTACACCTCCGGTTCCACCGGTCAACCGAAAGGGGTGATGGTCGAGCACGCGACCCTGGAAAACCTCGTGCACTGGCACGCTGAAGCCTTCGACTTGCAGGCCGGCAGCCAGACCGCGAGCGTCGCCGGCTTCGGTTTCGATGCGATGGCCTGGGAAGTCTGGCCGGCGCTGTGTGTTGGCGCGACCTTGCACCTGCCGCCGCCGTCGATCCGCAACGAGCACCTCGACGAGTTGCTCGACTGGTGGTGCGCGCAGCCGTTGCAGGTCAGCTTCCTGCCGACGCCGGTGGCCGAATACGCGTTCGGCCGGCAATTGCAGCACCCGACCTTGCGTACGCTACTGATTGGCGGCGACCGACTGCGTCAGTTCAGTCGTCAGCAAACCTTCGAGGTGATCAACAACTATGGCCCGACTGAAGCGACGGTGGTCGCCACCTCGGGCCGGGTCGAACCGGAACAGCTGCTGCATATCGGCCGCCCGATTGCCAATGCCAAAATCTATGTGCTGGACGTTGAGCAGCACCCGGTGCCGGTGGGTGTGGCGGGCGAGTTGTATGTCGGCGGCGCGGGCGTGGCGCGCGGCTATCTGAATCGCCCCGAGCTGAGTGCTGCGCAGTTCCTGTTCGATCCGTTCAGCGACGAGCCGCAGGCGCGCATGTACCGTACCGGCGATCAGGCGCGTTGGCTGGCCGACGGCAACATTGAGTACCTGGGGCGCAACGACGATCAGGTCAAACTGCGTGGCGTGCGTATCGAACTCGGTGAAATCGAAGCCGCGCTCGGCAGCCACGCGGCGCTGCGGGAGGCGGTGGTACTGGTTCGCGATGGACGGCTGATTGCGTGGTTCATCGAGCGCACGGCGGTCGATATTCAGCAGTTGCACACGCATTTGCAGGCACGCTTGCCGGAGGCGCTGTTGCCGGCGGCTTACGTGCGGCTGGACGCATTGCCGTTGACCGCCAACGGTAAGATTGACCGCAGGGCCTTGCCGGAACCGGAGCACGGCGCGTGGCTCAGCCGCGAATATGAAGCGCCACGAGGTGCCGTGGAAAACGCGCTGGCGCAGATCTGGATCGACGTGCTGAACGTCGAGCGCGTCGGGCGTCACGACAACTTCTTTGAACTGGGCGGGCATTCGCTGCTGGCGGTGAGCCTGATCGAACGCATGCGTCAGATCGACCTCGCGGCCGACGTGCGCGTGTTGTTCAATCAGCCGACCCTCGCTGCACTGGCCGCCGCTGTGGGCAGCGGTCGCGAAATCGAAGTACCGGCCAACCGCATTCCGCCGGGTTGCACCCGCATCACCCCGGACATGCTCAGCCTGACCGAACTCGATCAATCGAGCATCGAGCGCATCGTCGCCACCGTGCCCGGTGGCGCGGCCAATGTGCAGGACATCTATCCGCTGGCGCCGTTGCAGGAAGGCATTCTTTATCACCACCTGAGCGCCGAACAGGGCGATCCGTACCTGCTGCAATCGCGGCTGATCTTCGACAGCGTCGAGCGTCTGCGCACTTTCAGCCGAGCCTTGCAGCAGGTCATCGCCCGTCACGACATTCTGCGCACCAGCGTGGTCTGGGAAGGCTTGCCGAGTCCGCATCAGGTGGTGTGGCGCGAGGCGCCGCTGGTGGTACAGGCGGTGCCGCTGGATCCGGCTCAGGGCGACGTCCTCGAACAGTTGCACGCGCGCTTCGATGCCCGCTACAACCGTCTCGACTTGAGCCAGGCGCCGTTGATGCGCATCGTCTATGCCGAAGACCCGGCGCAGCAACGGGTGGTGGCGATCATCCTGTTCCAGCACTTGATTCTCGACCACACCGCCATGGAGGTAGTGGGCCAGGAAATGCGCGCGTTCATGTTCGATCAGGCCGACCGCCTCGGCACGCCGATGCCGTACCGCAACTACGTGGCGCAGGCGCGTCTGGGTGCCAGCGAGCAGAAGCACGAAACGTTCTTCCGCGACATGCTCGGCGATATCGACGAGCCGACCCTGCCGTTCGGTTTGCACGACGTGCAAGGCGATGGCGGCGACATTGAAGAGGCGCAGCAAGCCGTCGATGCCGGATTGACCCTGCGCCTGCGGGAGCAGGCGCGGCAGTTGGGTGTCAGCCCGGCCAGCCTGATGCATCTGGCCTGGGCGCAGGTGCTGGGGGTACTTGCCAACCGCCGCGACGTGGTGTTCGGCACGGTGCTGTTGGGTCGCTTGCAGGGCGGCGCGGGCGCGGATCGCACCCTGGGCGTGTTCATCAACACCTTGCCGCTGCGGGTGGATGTCAGCGAAGGCGTGCAGTCTGCTGTCAAGACCACCCACGCACGGCTGACCGCGCTGCTGGCCCATGAACATGCGCCACTGGCGCTGGCCCAGCGTTGCAGCGCGGTGTCCGGCGCGCCGCTGTTCAGCGCCTTGCTCAACTACCGGCATACCGTCGCCGAGGCGCAGCCGCGTGACGGTCAGGGCATCTGGGAAGGCGTGCAATTGCTCGGCGGCGAAGAGCGCAGCAACTATCCGCTGACCCTCAGCGTCGACGATCTCGGCACAGACTTTTCTTTGACCGTGCTGGCGTTGACGCAGATCGGCGCGCAACGGATCTGCGGCTACATGCACACCGCGCTGGAACATCTGCTGCACGCACTGGAACAGGCGCCACAGCGTGCGCTCAACCGTTTGCCGATTCTTGCGGTGGAGGAATACGAGCGCTTGCTGGTCGGGTTCAACCCGACGGCGGCGGCATACCCGCGCGGGGCGACGATTCAGTCACTGGTGCAAGTGCAGGCCGAGCTGCAGCCACAGGCGCTGGCGGTGGTGCAGGGCACGCAGCAACTGACCTATGCGCAACTCAATCAGCAGGCCAATCGCCTGGCCCATCACTTGCTCGGCCTCGGCGTGCAGCCGGACGACCGGATTGCCGTGTGCCTGCCACGCAGCCCGCAGATGCTGGTGGCGCTGCTGGCGATTCTCAAGGCTGGCGCCGGTTATGTGCCGGTCGATCCGGCGTACCCGGCGGAGCGCATCGCCTACCTGTTGCAGGACAGCGATCCGGTGGCGGCGCTGGCGCAGGGCTCGACCCGCGAGCTGCTGGGCCGGGTGCCGGTGATCGATCTGGATCAGAACCTCTGGCAGCACCTGGCGGCGACCAATCCACAACTGCCGACGCTGACCCCGGCGCATCTGGCCTACGTGATCTACACCTCGGGTTCGACCGGCCAGCCGAAAGGCGTGATGGTCGAACACGCGACCCTGGAAAACCTTGTGCACTGGCACTGTGAGGCGTTCGACCTGCGCGCCGGCAGCCACACCGCCAGCGTCGCCGGTTGCGGTTTCGACGCGATGGCCTGGGAGGTCTGGCCGGCGCTGTGTGTCGGCGCGACCCTGCACCTGCCGCCGCCGTCGATCAGCAACGAACATCTGGATGAACTGCTCGACTGGTGGCGCGCGCAGCCGTTGCAGGTGAGCTTCCTGCCGACGCCGATTGCCGAATACGCCTTCAGTCGTGAACTGGGGCATCCGACCTTGCGCACGTTGTTGATCGGGGGCGACAAGTTGCGCCAGTTCCCGCGTGAGCAGACCTTTGCCGTGATCAACAACTACGGCCCGACCGAGGCTACGGTGGTTGCGACTTCCGGGCAAATCCATGCCGGGCAATTGCTGCACATCGGCCGGCCCATCAGCAACGCCAGGGTTTACTTGCTCGATGAACAGCAACGTCCGGTGCCGGTTGGCGTGGCGGGCGAGCTGTACGTCGGTGGCGCGGGGGTGGCCCGTGGTTATTTGAACCGTCCCCAGCTGACCGCCGAACGCTTCCTCGAAGACCCGTTCAGCGATGAGCCGCAGGCGCGCATGTACCGCACTGGCGATCTTGCGCGCTGGCTGGCCGACGGCAATATCGAGTACCTGGGGCGTAACGACGATCAGGTCAAACTGCGCGGCGTGCGGGTGGAACTGGGGGAAATCGAAGCGGGATTGACCAGCCATCCGGCGGTGCAGGACGCGGTGGTGCTGGTGCGCGAGGCGCGGTTGATCGCCTGGTTTACTGCCCGCACAACGGTCGATATCGAGGATCTGCGCGCGCATTTGCAAGCGCGTCTGCCACAGGCACTGGTGCCGGCAGCTTACGTGCGGCTTGAGGCGCTGCCACTGACCGCCAACGGCAAACTCGACCGCAAGGCCTTGCCCGAACCGGATCAGGACGCCTGGCTCAGCCGCGAATATGCAGCGCCGCAAGGGCCGGTGGAGACCGCGCTGGCGCAGGTCTGGGCCGAGGTGCTGCAGGTCGAACAGGTCGGGCGGCACGACAACTTCTTTGAGCTGGGCGGGCATTCGCTGCTGGCGGTGACCCTGATCGAGCGCATGCGTCAGCTCGGCCTGAGCACCGACGTGCGCGTGCTGTTCAGCCAGCCGACCCTCGCCGCGCTGGCCGCCGCCGTCGGCAGCGGTCGCGAAGTCGCGGTGCCGGATAACCTGATTCCGTTTGGTTGCACACATATCACTCCAGACATGCTGACCCTGCTGCAACTGGATCAGCAGAGCATCGAGCGCACCGTTGCCACGGTGCCGGGCGGGGCCGCCAACGTGCAGGACATTTATCCGCTGGCGCCATTGCAGGAAGGGATTCTTTATCACCACTTGAGCGCTGGGCAGGGTGATCCGTACCTGCTGCAATCGCGCCTGGCGTTCGACAGCCTTGAACGCTTGCACGCCTTCGCCGCTGCGCTGCGTCAGGTCATGACCCGGCACGACATTCTGCGCACCGGCGTGGTCTGGGAAGGGTTGGCAACGCCGGTGCAAGTGGTCTGGCGCGAAGCCGAGCTGCCGCTGCAGGAGGTTGCATTCGATCCGGCGGGCGGTGATGTTCTGGCGCAGTTGTATGAGCGTTTCGACGCGCGTCATTACCGCATCGACCTCAGTCAGGCGCCGCTGATTCGCCTGGTGTACGCGCAGGATCCGGCCAACGACCGGGTGGTCGCCATGCTGCTGTTCCATCACATCGCCATGGATCACACGGCGCTGGAAGTGGTGCAGCAGGAAATGCAAGCGATCCTCTTTGGTCACGACGAAGCACTGCTGCCGGCCGTGCCCTATCGCCACTACGTGGCGCAGACGCGGCTGGGCGTCAGTGAGCAGGAACACGAAGGGTTCTTCCGCGCGATGCTCGGTGACATCGACGAGCCGACGCTGCCGTTCGGTCTGCTGGAGGTGCGCGGCGACGGGCAGGATATCGAAGAAGTCCGGGAGAACGTGCCCGAAGCCTTGGCGCGGCGCTTGCGCAGCCAGGCGCGGCAGCTGGGCGTGAGCGTCGCGAGCCTGTTCCATCTGGCGTATGCCCAGGTATTGGCGGCGACCTCCGGACATGAGCGCGTGGTGTTCGGCACCGTGCTGCTGGGGCGGATGCAGGGCGGTACCGGCGCTGATCGCGGTCTGGGAATGTTCATCAACACGCTGCCGCTGCGGGTGGATCTGGGCGATGTTTCGGTGCGTGCCGGCGTGCGTGCGACCCATGCGCAGCTGACCGCGTTGCTCGGCCATGAACATGCGTCGCTGGCATTGGCTCAGCGTTGCAGCGGCGTGGCAGCGCCGTCGCCGCTGTTCAGCGCGATGCTCAATTACCGGCACAGCGTCAGCGAGGAACAGCAGCAGGCCACGCGTCTGAGCTGGCAGGGCATCGAAAATCTTTCCAGCGAAGAGCGCACCAACTATCCGCTGAGTCTCAATGTCGATGACCTGGGCGAAGGTTTTATCCTCACCGCCATGACCCCTTCGCGCATAGGCGCGGCACGGGTGTGTGGCTTTATGCAGCAGGCGCTGGCGGGACTGCTCGAGGCACTTGAACAGACACCGCAGCAGACCTTGAACCGCCTGCCGGTGCTGGCGGATGCCGAGCGCCAACAGTTGCTGTTCGGCTTGAATGCCACAACGGTCGATTACGATTTGCAGCAGACGATTCATGAGCTGTTCGAAGCGCAAGTGGTGCGTTCGCCACAGGCCCCCGCCGTGGTTGCAGGTGAGCAGCAACTGAGCTACGCCGAACTCAACGCCCGGGCCAATCAACTGGCGCGGCATCTGCGCGGATTGGGCGTAGGGCCGGATGCGCGGGTGGCGATCTGCGTCGAACGCGGTCTGGACATGGTGGTCGGGCTGTTGGCGATTCTCAAGGCCGGCGGCGGGTATGTGCCGCTGGATCCGGCGTATCCGCTGGAGCGTCTGGCCTACATGCTGGAAGACAGCGCGCCGCTGGCGGTGCTGGTACAGGGTTCGACGCGGTCGTTGCTTGGCGATGTAGCGGTGCCGCTGATCGATCTGGATCAGCCGCACTGGAAATCGCTGCCAACGGAAAACCTGCATGTCAATGAGCTGACCCCGAATCACACCGCGTACGTGATCTACACCTCCGGCTCGACCGGCCAACCGAAAGGCGTGATCAACGAGCATCGCGGGGTGGTCAACCGCTTGCTGTGGATGCAGGACGCCTATCAACTGACCGCCAGCGACACGGTGTTGCAGAAAACCCCGTTCAGCTTCGACGTCTCGGTCTGGGAATTCTTCTGGCCGTTGATGACTGGCGCTCGATTGGTCATGGCCCGGCCCGAGGGGCACAAGGATCCGCAGTACCTCAGTGAAGTGATCGAACGCGAACACATCACCACGCTGCACTTCGTGCCGTCGATGCTCGACGTGTTTCTCGCTCACGCTGACACCGCACGTTGCAGCAGTCTGCGTCAGGTGATGTGCAGCGGCGAAGCGTTGCCGGGCAGCGTGGTGCGGCGCTTCAAACAGCAACTGCCGGGGAGCGAACTGCATAACCTTTACGGCCCGACCGAAGCAGCTGTCGACGTGACCGCGTGGAGTTGCGCCGGGCCGCTGGAGCAAACCCCGGACAACACGCCGATCGGCAAACCGATCGCCAACACCCGCATGTACATCCTCGATGCCCAGCAACAACCGGTGCCGCACGGCGTGGTCGGCGAGCTGTACATCGGTGGCGTGCAGGTGGCGCGCGGTTATCTGAATCGCCCGGAACTGAACGCCGAGCGCTTCCTCAACGATCCGTTCCAGGCCAATGGGCGGATGTACCGCACCGGCGACATCGCGCGCTATCTGGCGGACGGCAACATTGAATACCTCGGTCGCAACGACGATCAGGTGAAGATCCGTGGTTTGCGCATCGAACTCGGTGAGATTCAGGCACGCCTGACCCAGATCGACGGCATTCAGGAAGCCGCCGTACTGGCCCGCGAAGATGCATCCGGCGACAAGCGTCTGGTGGCGTACTACACCGGGGCACGCCTGGAAAACGACGTGCTGCGCAGTCATCTTCTGGAGCACCTGCCGGACTACATGGTGCCCGCGCTGTTCGTGCATCTCGATACATTGCCGCTGAGCCCCAACGGCAAACTCGACCGCAAGGCGCTGCCGGCGCCGGATCTGGCCGCATTGCCGGTGCGCGAATACGAAGCGCCGGTCGGCGAAGTGGAAATCACCCTCGCACGGCTCTGGGCCGAGTTGCTCAACGTCGAGCGGGTGGGGCGCCACGATCATTTCTTTGAACTGGGTGGGCACTCGCTGCTGGCGGTCAGTCTGATCGGCCGGCTGCGTCAGGAAGGCATGGAAGCCGATGTCAGGTCGCTGTTCGAACATCCGACCCTGGCCGGCTACGCCGCAATTACCGAACGAATGGAGATCGTCCTGTGAACGTGATCGAACTGTTGGCCACATTGAAGGCCAAGGATATTCAGCTGGCGGTCGCGGACGACCAATTGCGGGTCAATGGCAACAAGCAGGCCTTGAACGACCCGGCGTTGCTGGCGCTGTTGCGCGAGCACAAACCGGCGCTGATCGAGCTGATCAAGGCCGGGCAGTACTCGGCCAGCAAGCACGGGCAGGTCGAGGTGCCGGTCAACGGCATCGTTGCCGGCACCACGCGCATCACCCCGGCGATGCTGACGCTGGTAGAGCTTGACCAGGCGACCATCGACCACCTCGTCGCACAAGTCCCCGGCGGCGCAGCCAACGTGCAGGACATCTACCCGCTGGCGCCGCTGCAGGAAGGCATCCTGTATCACCACGTCAGTGGCGGTGACGGTGATCCGTATGTCATGCAGTCGCATTTCGCCTTTGCCAGCCGCGAGCGTTTTCAAGCGTTCGCTCAAGCGCTGCAAGCGGTGATCGATCGCCATGACATTCTGCGCACCGCTGTGCATTGGGCCGGACTGGACGCGCCGGTGCAGGTGGTCTGGCGCCGCGCCGAACTGCCAGTGGAAGAGGTGACGTTGCCTGATGCAAATGGCGACGTGCTGGCGTATCTGCATGAGCGTTTCGACGCCCGGCACTTCCGCCTCGACGTGACCCAGGCGCCACTGATGCGTCTGGCCCACGCCTGGGATGAAGCCGGGCAACGGGTGATCGCCACGCTGCTGTTCCATCACATGGCCCTCGACCACTCCGCCCTCGACGTGGTGCGCCACGAAATGCGCGCCTGCCTCACCGGGCAGCGTGAACGGCTCGGGCGCCCGGTGCCGTTTCGCAACTACGTGGCGCAGGCGCGTCTGGGCGTCAGCGAGGCCGAGCACGAGGCATTTTTCCGCGACATGCTCAGCGACATCGACGAACCGACGCTGCCTTACGGCCTGCAGGATGTGCAGGGTGACGGCAGCGAAATCGTCGAACTCAGCGTGCCGGTGCCGACGCTCTTGGGCCAGCGCTTGCGGGCGCAGGCGCGGACGCTCGGCGTCAGTGTGGCCAGCCTGTTCCACCTCGGCTGGGCGCAGGTGCTGGCCGCGCTGACCGGCAAACAGCAGGTGGTGTTCGGTACGGTGCTGATGGGCCGCATGCAGGGCGCCGAAGCGATTGACCGGGCGCTGGGGATTTTCATCAACACCTTGCCGTTGCGGGTGAATGTCGACGGGCAGGATGTGCGCGCGGCCGTCAACGCCACCCACGCACGGCTGACCAGGCTGATGCGTCACGAACACGCACCGCTGGCCCTGGCTCAGCGCTGCAGTCACGTGGTGGCGCCGACGCCGTTGTTCAGCACACTGCTCAATTATCGCCACAGCCACAACGTCGCCACCACCAGCGCCGGAACCCTCGCGGCGTGGGACGGTATCTCCACGTTGCACTCCGAAGAGCGCAGCAACTATCCGCTGACGATGAGCGTCGATGACCTCGGTGACGCCTTCAGCCTGACGCTGCTGGCCAGCACCGAGACCGATCCGCAGCGCATCTGCGACTACCTGCTCTGCGCACTGCAGAACCTGCTGCTCGCCCTGGAACAGGCGCCGCAGACACCGGTCAATCAATTGCCGGTCCTGCCGGCGGCAGAGCTTGAACAGGTGTTGCGCGGCTTCAATTCCACTCAAGTGGATTTCCCTGCGCCACAGACCCTCCAGCAACGTTTCGAGGCGCAGGTGGCCGAGCGGCCGGACGCGTTGGCAGCAGTGTTTGCCGACGCGCAACTGACCTACGCCGAACTCAATCAGCAAGCCAACGCCTTGGCGCAGCATCTGATCGACCTGGGCGTGAAACCGGATGATCGCGTGGCGATCGTCGCCCGCCGTGGGCTGGACACCCTGGCCGGACTGGTGGCGATCCTCAAGGCCGGCGCCGGTTACGTGCCGATTGACCCGGCGCATCCAGCGGAGCGTTTGAACTATTTGCTCGACGACAGCGCGCCCGTCGCCGTACTGACCCAAAGCCATCTGCGCGAGCGACTGCCGGCGCTGAACGTGCCGGTGCTTGAACTCGACCGCTGCACTTGGCCGCTGACGGTCACGCAAAACCCGCAGGTTCCCGGTCTGAGCACCGTGCACCTGGCCTATGTGATCTATACCTCCGGCTCCACTGGCCTGCCCAAGGGGGTGATGGTCGAGCATCACACCTTGAGCAATCTGGTTGACTGGCACTGCGCGGCGTTCGACCTGTGTGCCGGGCGTCACACCTCAAGCCTCGCCGGGTTCGGCTTCGATGCGATGGCCTGGGAAGTCTGGCCGGCGCTGTGCGCGGGCGCGACCCTGCATCTGGCGCCGACTCACGAGGGTGGCGAAGACATCGACGCCTTGCTCGCCTGGTGGTGCGCGCAGCCGTTGGACGTGAGCTTTCTGCCAACCCCGGTGGCCGAATACGCCTTCAGCCAGCAGCTCGAACACCCGACCCTGCGCACGCTGCTGATCGGCGGCGACCGCTTGCGTCAGTTCAATCGCCACCAGCATTTCGACGTGATCAACAACTACGGCCCGACCGAGGCCACGGTGGTCGCCACTTCGGGTCTGGTGCAAAGCGGCGATGCGCTGCACATCGGCAAACCGCTGAGCAATGCCACGGTGTACCTGCTTGACCAACAACAGCGCCCGGTGCCGCTTGGTGTGGCTGGCGAGTTGTACGTTGGCGGTGCCGGGGTCGCCCGCGGCTACCTGAATCGCCCGCAAATGACTGCCGAGCGCTTTCTGCGTGACCCGTTCAGCAGCGCACCCAATGCGCGGATGTACCGCACCGGTGACCTTGCGCGCTGGCGCGAGGACGGCAACCTCGAGTACCTGGGGCGCAACGACGATCAGGTGAAAATTCGCGGCGTACGCATCGAACTGGGCGAGATCGAAACCTGCCTCAACCTGATGCCGGGGATTCAGGAGGCGGTGCTGCTGGCCCGCGAAGATCAACCCGGCCAGCCGCGACTGGTGGCCTACTTCACCGAACAGGCGCAGGTCGAAGCGCTGCCGGTGGGCGAGTTGCGCGCGCAATTGCTCAGCCGTTTGCCGGAGTACATGGTGCCGACCGCGTTCGTCAAACTCGCCGCGCTGCCGCTGACCGCCAACGGCAAGGTCGACCGCAAGGCCTTGCCGGCGCCTGATCTGGCGGCGTTGTTCACCCGTGAATACGCGGCGCCCGAAGGCGAGGTGGAAACCGCGCTGGCGCAGATCTGGGCGGACGTGCTGCAAGTCGAGCGGGTCGGGCGTCAGGATCACTTTTTCGAACTCGGCGGGCATTCGTTGCTGGCGATGCGCATGGTCTCGCAAGTGCGCCAGCGCCTGGGTGTCGAACTGGCGCTGAGCGATCTGTTTGCCAACGCCGAACTGGCGGCGGTCGCCTCAGTGCTGAGCGAGGCCGGACGCTGTGCGCAACCACAGATCGTGCCGGTACCGCGTGACGGCGCGTTGCCGCTGTCGTTCGCCCAGCAACGCCTGTGGTTCCTCGCGCAAATGGAAGGCGCCAACACCGCCTACAACATTCCCGTGGCGATGCGTCTGCGTGGCCGTCTCGACGACGCGGCGCTGCAACGCGCACTGGCGCGGATCGTCGCCCGCCACGAAACCCTGCGCAGCCGCTTCGCGCAATTCAACGACGAAGCGCAGGTGCTGATCGCCCCGGTGGACACTGGTCTGCTGCTGCGAATCGAAGACCTGCGCCAGCACCCGCAACCCGAGGAAACCCTGCAGGCACTGATTCAGGGCGAAGCCTCCGGGCCGTTCGACTTGCAGGACGATCCGTTGATTCGCGGGCGACTGGTACGCCTGGCCGACGATCACCATGTACTGTTGCTGACCCTGCACCACATCATCTCTGACGGTTGGTCGATGGGGGTTTTGACCCGGGAGCTGATGGCGCTGTATCAGGCGTTCAGTCATGGCCAGCCGGATCCGTTGCCGCCGCTGGCGCTGCAATACACCGACTACGCGGTGTGGCAGCGGCGCTGGCTCAGCGGCGAGGTGCTGCAACGCCAGAGCGAGTACTGGCAACAGACCCTGGCCGGCGCCCCGGCGCTGTTGATGCTGCCGACCGATCGGCCGCGCCCGGCGCAGCAGGACTATGCCGGCAGCAGCGTTGCGGTGGTGCTCGACGAGCGTCTGAGCGCGGGACTCAAGGCTTTGGGCCAGCGCCACGGCGTGACCCTGTACATGACGCTGATGAGTGCCTGGGCGATGCTGCTCAGCCGCTTGTCCGGGCAGGCTGAAGTGGTGATCGGTTCGCCGGTGGCCAACCGCACCCGCGCCGAAATCGAAGGCCTGATCGGCATGTTCGTCAACACCCTGGCGCTGCGCATCGACACCTCGGGCGAGCTGAGCGTCGAAGCGCTGCTGGCGCGGGTCAAGGCACAAACCCTGCAAGCGCAGGCGCATCAGGATCTGCCGTTCGAGCAAGTGGTGGAAATCACCCGGCCCGTGCGCAGCCTGGCGCACAGCCCGTTGTTCCAGACCTTGCTCAGTTGGGATGGCCTCGAAAGCCCGGCGCTGGCCCTCGGCGAACTGACGCTGGAAGGCGTGGCCGAGCCGAGCCACTTCGCCAAGTTCGACCTGTCGCTGAGCCTCAGTGAGTCCAACGGCATCATTCGCGGATCGCTGGAATACGCCACGGCGTTGTTTGACCAGAGCACGGTCGAGCGCTTCGTCGAGTACTTCCAGCGCCTGTTGCAGGCGATGGTCGGCAACGATCAGGCGCTGCTGGAAAGGGCGCCGCTGCTGGCGCCAGAAGAACAGCAGCGTTTGCTGGTCGAGTTCAATGCCACGGTGGTCGATTACAACCTTGAGCAGACCATTCACGGCTTATTCGAGGCGCAAGTGGCGCGCTCGCCGCTGGCACCAGCGGTGGTCGCGGGGGAGCAGCAACTGAGTTACGCCGAACTCAATGCCCGGGCCAATCAACTGGCGCGGCATCTGCGTGAGTTGGGCGTAGGCCCGGATGCGCGGGTGGCGATCTGCGTCGAGCGTGGTCTGGACATGGTGGTCGGGCTGCTGGCGATCCTCAAGGCTGGCGGCGGTTATGTGCCGCTGGATCCGGCGTATCCGCTGGAGCGTCTGGCCTACATGCTGGAAGACAGCGCGCCGCTGGCGGTGCTGGTACAGGGTTCGACGCGTTCGTTGCTCGGCGATGTAGCGGTGCCGCTGATCGATCTGGATCAGCCGCACTGGCAGTCGCTGCCAACGGAAAACCTGCATGTCAATGAGCTGACCCCGAATCACACCGCGTACGTGATCTACACCTCCGGCTCCACCGGCCAACCGAAAGGCGTGATCAACGAACACAGCGGGGTGGTCAACCGCTTGCTGTGGATGCAGGACGCTTACCAACTGAGTTCCGCCGACACGGTATTGCAGAAAACCCCGTTCAGCTTCGACGTCTCGGTCTGGGAGTTCTTCTGGCCGCTGATGACCGGCGCCCGATTGGTCATGGCCCGGCCCGAGGGGCATAAGGACCCGCTGTATCTCAGCGAAATCATCGAACGCGAACACATCACCACGTTGCACTTCGTACCGTCGATGCTCGACGTGTTTCTCGCCCACGCCGAAACCGCACGCTGCAGCAGTCTGCGTCAGGTGATGTGCAGCGGCGAAGCCCTGCCGGGCAGCGTGGTACGGCGTTTCAAACAGCAACTGCCGGGCAGCGAACTGCATAACCTCTACGGCCCGACCGAAGCGGCAGTGGACGTGACCGCGTGGAACTGCGCCGGGCCGCTGGAAAGTACACCGGACAACACGCCGATCGGCAAACCGATCGCCAACACCCGCATGTACATCCTCGATGCCCAGCAACAACCGGTGCCGCACGGCGTGGTCGGCGAGCTGTACATCGGTGGCGTGCAGGTGGCGCGCGGTTATCTGAATCGCCCGCAGCTGAACGCCGAACGCTTCCTCGACGATCCGTTCCAGGCTAATGGGCGGATGTACCGCACCGGCGACATCGCCCGTTATCTGGCGGACGGCAATATCGAGTACCTCGGTCGCAACGACGATCAGGTGAAGATCCGTGGTTTGCGCATCGAGCTCGACGAGATTCAGGCGCGTTTGACCCAGATCGACGGCATTCAGGAAGGCGCCGTATTGGCCCGTGAGGACGTGCCGGGCGAGAAACGTCTGGTCGCGTACTACACCGGGGCACCGCTGGAAATCGAAACACTGCGCAGCCATCTGCTGGAAAACCTGCCGGACTACATGGTGCCCGCGCTGTTCGTGCATCTCGATACATTGCCGCTGAGCCCCAACGGCAAACTTGACCGCAAGGCGCTGCCGGCCCCGGATCAGGCGGCGCTGACCGCCGGTGAATACGAAGCCCCGGTCGGCGAAGTGGAAATCGCCCTCGCGCAGCTTTGGGCTGAACTGCTCAAGGTTGAGCGGGTAGGGCGCCATGACCATTTCTTCGAACTGGGTGGCCACTCACTGTTGGCGGTGAATCTGGTCGCGCGCATGCGTCGCGCCGGTCTGACGGCCGACATCCGCGTGCTGTTCAACCAGCCGACCCTCGCCGCACTGGCCGCTGCCGTGGGCGGTGAACCGGAGGCCGAAGTCGCGGCCAACCTCATCACCACGGACTGCACACGCATCACTCCCGAGCTGCTGCCACTGGTGGCGCTCGACCAGCCGAGCATTGACCGCATCGTCGCCAGCATCCCCGGCGGCGTGGCCAATGTGCAGGACATCTATCCGCTGGCGCCGTTGCAGACCGGTATCCTCTTTCATCACTTGTCCGCCGCCCAGGGCGATCCGTATGTGTTGCAGGCGCAGTTTGCCTTTGCCGACGAGCAGCGCCTGAACAGCTTCACCCAAGCCTTGCAGAACGTAATCCAGCGCCACGACATCCTGCGCACTTCGCTGTTCTGGGACGGGCTGCAAGACCCGGTGCAAGTGGTCTGGCGTGAGGCGCCGCTGGCGTGCGAAGCGCTGGAACTGAATGGCGCGGACGGCGATGTACTCGAGCAATTGCGCCGGCGTTTCGACGCTGCGCAGTACCGCATGGCCGTCAATCAGGCGCCGCTGATGCGCGTGGTGCACGCCTGGGATTCAGCCAATCAGCGGGTGGTGGCGTTGTTGCTGTTCCATCACCTGGTCATGGACCACGTGGCGCTGGAGGTGCTGCAACACGAGATGCAGGCGTTCCTGATCGGTCAGCCGCAGCGTCTGGCTGAGCCGGTGCCGTATCGCAATTACGTGGCGCACACCCTGTCGGGGATGAGCGACCAGCAGCACGAAGCGTTCTTCCGCGAGATGCTCGGCAACGTCGACGAACCCACCTTGCCTTACGGGCAGAACCCGGCGCAGGAAGGGCTGGCCACGCAGGCCCGGTTGAGCCTCGACGCCACGCTGAGCCGCAACCTGCGCAGTCAGGCGCGGCGTCTGGGTGTCAGCGCGGCGAGCCTGATGCACTTGGCGTGGGCGCAGGTGCTGGGGCCATTGTCCGGTCGTGATGACGTGGTGTTCGGTACGGTATTGCTCGGTCGCTTGCAGGGCGGCGAGGGCGCCGAACGGGCGCTCGGGGTGTTCATCAATACCTTGCCGCTGCGCATTGATCTGCGCGCGCACAGCGTCAAGGGCGCAGCACTGGCGACGCATCAATTACTCAGCCAGTTGCTGCAGCACGAACACGCACAACTGGCGCGCATTCAGCATTGCAGCGCCATGGCGCCGAGCACGCCGCTGTTCAGCACGTTGTTCAATTACCGTCATGGTGCCTCGGCAGGTGGCGGTTCTGCCGAGGCCCGGGCGGCCTGGCAGGGCATGCAATTGCTTGAGGCCGAGGAGCACAGCAACTACCGCCTGACCCTCAGCGTCGACGACCTCGGCGAAGGCTTCAGCCTGACCGCACTGGCCGGCGCCGGCATCGACGCGCGGCGCACTTGCGCTTATTTGCAATGCGCCTTGCACGCGCTGGTGGAGGCGCTGGAGCACTCGCCGCATCAAGGCTTTGAACGGCTGTCGATCCTGCCGGGCGTCGAGCGCGAGCAGGTGTTGCACACCTTCAACGCGACCCGCGCCGATTACCCGCAGGGGCTGACGATCGCCCAGCGTTTCGAGCAGCAAGCCATTGAACGGCCGCAGGCGCTGGCAGCGGTGTTTGCCGGTGCCTCGCTGAGCTATGCCGAGTTGAACCGCCAGGCCAACACCTTGGCGCATCATCTGATTGCATCGGGTGTACAGCCTGACGACCGCGTGGCCATTGTCGCCCGGCGCGGTCTCGATACGCTGGTCGGGCTGGTGGCGATTCTCAAGGCCGGCGCCGGTTATGTGCCGGTGGATCCGGCGCACCCGGCGGAGCGCCTGAGCTATCTGCTGCAAGACAGTGCGCCCGTCGCGGTGCTGAGCCAAAGCGCTCTGCATGAACGCCTGCCGGCATTGTCGGTGCCGCTGATCGACCTTGATCTGCGCCAATGGCCAAACGAGCCCATCGACAACCCGTCGCTGTCGGCCCTGACCCCGCAGCACCTGGCTTACGTGATCTACACCTCCGGCTCCACTGGCCTGCCGAAAGGCGTGATGGTCGAGCATCAGACCCTGAGCAACCTGGTGGACTGGCACTGCGCGGCCTTCGATCTGCACGCTGGCAGTCATACCTCAAGCCTGGCCGGGTTCGGTTTCGACGCCATGGCCTGGGAAGTCTGGCCGGCCTTGTGCGTTGGCGCGACCGTGCATCTGGCGCCAAACCATGACGGCAACGAAGACATCGACGCGCTGCTGACCTGGTGGCGTGCGCAGCCGCTGGACGTGAGCTTCCTGCCGACCCCGGTAGCCGAATACGCCTTCAGTCAGGAGCCGGCGCATCCGACCCTGAAAACCCTGTTGATCGGCGGCGATCGTCTGCGCCAGTTCAACCGCAACCAGCCGTTCCGGGTGATCAATAACTATGGCCCGACCGAAGCCACGGTGGTGGCGACCTCCGGCCTGATTGCGGCGGGCGACGTCTTGCACATCGGTAAACCGGTGAGCAATGCCACGGTGTATCTGCTCAACGCGCAGCAACGCCCGGTGCCGCTGGGCGTGATGGGCGAGTTGTATGTCGGCGGTGCCGGCGTGGCCCGTGGGTACCTGAACCGTCCGCAGATGACCGCCGAACGCTTTCTGCGCGATCCGTTCAGCAGCGTGCCAAATGCACGTCTGTACCGCACCGGCGACCTGGCGCGCTGGCGCGAGGACGGGACGCTTGAATACCTCGGGCGCAACGACGATCAGGTGAAAATCCGTGGCGTGCGTATCGAGTTGGGTGAGATCGAAACCCGCCTCAATCAGCTCGACGGCGTTCAAGACGCGGTGCTGCTGGCCCGAGAGGATGAACCCGGCCAGCCACGTCTGGTGGCGTATTTCACCGAACAGGGCGACGCGCTGAGCGTTGGCGATCTGCGCGCCCGGCTGTTGGCGCAACTGCCGGAATACATGGTGCCGGCGGCGTTCGTCAGGCTTGACGCATTACCGCTGACCGCCAACGGCAAGGTCGACCGCAAGGCGCTGCCGAAGCCGCAGCTGACCGCACTGTTCAGCCGCGAATACGTCGAACCGCAAGACGCGCTGGAAACCGCGCTGGCGCAGATCTGGGCCGAGGTGCTGCAGGTCGAGCGGGTTGGCCGCCATGATCACTTCTTCGAACTCGGCGGCCATTCGCTGCTGGCCATGCGCATGGTCGCGCAGGTGCGTCAGCAACTGGGGCTGGAACTGGTGCTGGCCGATCTGTTCGCCAACCCTGAACTGGCGGCGGTCGCCGAATGCCTGTGCGTAGCGCAGGTCAGTAGCCAACCGCAGATCGTCGCGGTGCCGCGTGACGGCACGCTGTCCTTCGCCCAGCAACGCCTGTGGTTCCTCGCGCAGATGGACGGCGGCAATTCGGCGTACAACATTCCGCTTGGCCTGCGCCTGCACGGGCGGCTTGATGTTGGAGCCTTGCAGCGCGCGCTGACGCAGATCGTTGCGCGGCACGACACCCTGCGCAGCCGTTTCGTCAGCGTCGACGATCAGGCGCAGGTGATGATTGCACCGGTCGACAGCGGCCTGCTGCTGCAGGTGGAAGATCTGCGCCAGGATCCACAGGCCGAAGCCACGGTGCAGGCACTGCTCACGCAGGAAGCCGCGACGGCCTTCGATCTGCAGCACGATCCGCTGATTCGCGGACGCCTGCTGCGTCTGGCTGACGAGCAGCATGTGCTGTTGCTGACCGTGCATCACATCGTCGCCGATGGCTGGTCGATGGGGGTGCTGACCCGTGAGCTGATGGCGCTGTACCAAGCCTTCAGTTACGGGCAACCGAATCCGTTGCCACCACTGGCGCTGCAATATGGCGACTACGCCGTGTGGCAGCGGCGCTGGCTCAGCGGTGACGTGCTGCAGCGGCAAAGCGATTACTGGCAGCAGACCCTCGACGGCGCGCCGGCGTTACTGACCCTGCCCACCGACCGTCCGCGTCCGGCACAGCAGGACTTCGCCGGCAGCAGCGTCGAAGTACGGCTCGACGAGCGTCTGAGTGCCGGGCTCAAAGCCTTGAGTCAACGGCACGGCGTGACCCTGTTCATGACCCTGATGAGTGCCTGGTCGCTACTGTTGAGTCGTTTGTCCGGGCAGTCCGACGTGGTGATCGGCTCGCCGGTGGCCAACCGCACCCGGGCCGAGATCGAAGGCCTGATCGGCATGTTCGTCAACACCCTGGCCCTGCGTATCGACACTTCGGGCGAGCCGAGCGTTGCTGCGCTGCTGGCACGGGTCAAGGCGCGCACGCTGGAGGCGCAGGCGCATCAGGATCTGCCGTTCGAGCAAGTGGTGGACATCGCCCGGCCGGCGCGCAGTCTGGCGCACAGCCCGCTGTTCCAGACCACGCTGAGTTGGGACAGCAGCGTCGGCCCGCACCTGGCGCTGGGCGATCTGAGTCTTGAAGCTGTGGCTGCGCCGGGCCGGGTGGCCAAGTTCGACCTGACCCTGACCCTGGGTGAGGTCAACGGGGTGATTCGCGGTTCGCTGGAATACGCCACGGCGTTGTTCGATCACGCGACCGTCGAGCGCTATGTCGGCTACTTGCAGCGCCTGCTGGCGGCGATGGTCGCCGATGATCAAGCGGTGCTGGAGCGGGCGCCGTTACTCGCCGAGTCTGAGCGTCAGCGCTTGCTCTACGACTTTAACGCCACCGCACGCGAATACCCGCAGGCCCTGACCGTGCACGGGATTTTCCAGCAGCAGGCAGCGGCGCATCCCAAGGCGGTGGCGGCGGTGCACGGCGAGCATTCGCTGAGCTACTTCGAGCTGAACGCCCAGGCCAACCGTCTGGCGCATCATTTGATCAGCCAAGGCGTACAGCCGGGCGATCACGTGGCGATCCTGCTGCCGCGTTCGCTGGAACTGCTGGTGGCGCAACTGGCGATTGCCAAGTGCGCGGCGGCCTATGTGCCGCTGGATATCAATGCTCCGAGCGAGCGGCAGGCGTTCATGGTCGAGGACTGTCACGCGGCGGCGTTGCTGACCCTGAGCCGTGAAGTCATCGACTACGCCGCGCCGCGCATCGACCTCGACCGCTTGACCCTCAGCGGCCAACCGACGCATAACCCGAATCTGGCGCAGTCCTCGGAGTCGCTGGCGTACATCATGTACACCTCCGGCTCCACCGGCACCCCGAAAGGCGTGATGGTGCCGCACCGCGCTATCGGCCGCCTGGTGCTGAACAACGGTTACGCCGATTTCAATGCGCAGGACCGCGTGGTATTCGCCTCCAACCCGGCGTTCGACGCCAGCACCATGGACATCTGGGGCCCATTGCTCAACGGTGGGCGCGTGGTGGTGATTGATCACCAGACCTTGCTTGATCCGAACGCCTTTGGCCGCGCGTTGAGCGCAACCGGGGCGACGGTGCTGTTCGTCACCACTGCGCTGTTCAACCAGTACGTGCAACTGATTCCGCAGGCGCTCAAAGGCCTGCGCATTCTGTTGTGTGGTGGTGAGCGTGGCGATCCGGCGGCGTTCCGTCGACTGCTGGCCGAGGCGCCGGCGCTGCGTATCGTGCATTGCTACGGCCCGACCGAAACCACCACTTACGCGACGACGTTTGGAGTGCGTGAAGTGGCGGAAAACGCCGAGAGCGTGCCGATTGGCGGGCCGATCTCCAACACCCAGGTGTACGTGCTCGACGCGCACCAGCAACCGGTGCCGATGGGCGTGACTGGCGAGTTGTACATCGGCGGGCAGGGCGTGGCGCTGGGTTACCTGAATCGCCCGGATCTGACCGCCGAAAAGTTTCTGCGTGATCCGTTCAGCGAGCAGCCGGGCGCGTTGCTGTATCGCACCGGCGACCTCGCACGCTGGCTGGCCCCGGGGCAGCTCGATTGCATCGGGCGCAATGACGATCAAGTGAAGATCCGTGGTTTCCGCATCGAGCTTGGGGAAATCGAAAACCGCCTGCTCAACTGCCAAGGGATCAAGGAAGCCGTGGTGCTCGCGCGCCGCGATGGCCAGGACATCACCCGTCTGGTGGCGTACTACACCGCGCACGCCGGCCGCCTGGACAGCGCGGATCTGCACGCGCAGTTGCTGGCGCGACTGCCGGAATACATGGTGCCGAGCGCGTGGGTGCAATTGGAGGTCCTGCCGTTGAACAACAACGGCAAGGTCGACCGCAAGGCGCTGCCGGCGCCGACGCAGGCAGCGATGCTCAGCCGGGTGTATGTCGCGCCGATCTCGGCGCTGGAACACCATCTGGCACGGATCTGGGCTGGCTTGCTGCGGGTTGAACAGGTCGGTCGTCACGACAACTTCTTCGAACTGGGCGGGCATTCGTTGCTGGCGATGCGCATGCTGTCGCAGGTGCGCCAGCAGTTGGGCGTCGAGCTGACCCTCGCCGAGCTGTTCGCCAACCCCGAGCTGGCCGCTGTCGCCGAGGTGCTGAGCCGGGCAGGGCGCAGCACCTTGCCGGAGATTTTGCCGGCACCGCGTGATCAGCGATTGCCGCTGTCCTTCGCCCAGCAACGCCTGTGGTTCCTGGCGCAGATGGACGGCGGCCACAGCGCCTACAACATCCCGGTCGGTCTGCGCCTGCGCGGTCGACTGGATGAAGACGCGCTGCAGCGGGCACTGGCACGCATCGTTGCGCGTCACGAAACCCTGCGCAGCCGCTTCAGACAGATCGACGATCAGCCGCAGGTGCTGATTTTGCCGGCCGAAACCGGTCTGTTGCTGGCGGTAGAAGACCTGCGCCAGCACCCGCAGGCTGACAACGCTTTGCGTGGTCTGATCCAGGAGCAGGCCTGCGCCTCGTTCAATCTGCAGCACGATGCGCTGTTGCGCGGACGTCTGGTGCGTCTGGCTGATGATCATCATGTGCTGTTGCTGACGCTGCACCACATCATCGCCGATGGCTGGTCGATGGGCGTGCTGACCCGCGAGCTGGCGACGTTGTATCAGGCGTTCAGCCGTGGCGAAGACGATCCGCTGCCGCCGCTGGCGCTGCAATACACCGACTACGCAGTGTGGCAGCGGCGCTGGCTCAGTGGCGAGGTGCTGCAGCGCCAGAGTGATTACTGGCAGCAGACGCTGGCCGGTGCGCCGGCCTTGCTGAGCCTGCCCACTGACCGTCCGCGTCCGCCGCAGCAGGACTATTCCGGCAGCCGCGTCGACATCCTGCTCGATGAACAGTTGAGCACCAGTTTGAAAGCCTTGTGTCAGCGTCGCGCGGTGACGCCGTACATGGTGATCATGAGTGCCTGGGCGATGCTGCTCAGCCGTTTGTCCGGGCAAAGCGACGTGGTGATCGGCTCGCCGGTAGCCAACCGCACCCGCGCGGAGATCGAAGGCCTGATCGGCATGTTCGTCAACACCCTGGCGCTGCGTCTCGACACCTCGGGCGAGCCGAGCGGCGAGGCGTTGCTGGCGCGGGTCAAGGCGCAAACCCTGGCGGCTCAGGCGCATCAGGATCTGCCGTTCGAGCAAGTGGTGGACATCAGCAAACCGGTCCGCAGTCTGTCGCACAGCGCGTTGTTCCAGACCATGCTCAGTTGGGACAACAACGACGATCCGAGCCTGACCCTCGGCGACCTGACCCTGGAAGGCGTGGCCGGCGGCAGCCATTTTGTGAAATTCGACCTGTCGCTGAGCCTTGGCGATTCCCACGACGGCATTCGCGGTTCGTTGCGCTATGCCACGGCGCTGTTCGATGAGTCGACGGTGCAGCGTTTCGTCGGCTACTTCCAGCGGCTGCTGGCGGCGCTGGTCAACGATGATCAGGCCGTGCTCGCGCAAGTGCCGTTGCTGGCGCCGCAGGAGCAGAAGCGTTTGCTGGTCGACTTCAATGCCAGCGCCGTTGATTGCCCGCTGGAGCAGCCGCTGCATGGCTTGTTCGAAGCCCAAGTGCGGCGCAAACCGGACGCTGTCGCGCTGCAGTCCGCGCAAGGAACCCTGACCTACCGCGAGCTCAATCAGCGTGCTAACCGTTTGGCCCAGCATCTGCGCGAACTCGGTGTGCAGCCGGATGCGCGGGTGGCGATCTGCGTCGAGCGTGGGCTGGATCTGATCGTTGGTTTGCTCGGCATCCTCAAGGCCGGTGGTGCCTATGTACCGCTGGACCCGAGTTACCCGGCGGAACGTCTGGCGTACATGCTCAAGGACAGCGCGCCGACTGCGGTGCTGGTGCAGACCGCTACTCGCGGGTTGTTCGATGAAGCGGCCGCCACGGTGATCGACCTTGACCGCAGTACCTGGCAGCACCTGCCGGATCACGATTCGCCAGTACCGGGCCTCAGTGCTTCGAATCTTGCGTACATGATCTACACCTCGGGTTCTACCGGGCTGCCGAAGGGCGTGATGATCGAGCACCGCAGCGCCTGCAACATGGTGCATTGGGGTTCGCAGCTCAGTCCGCCGACCGAGCACGGCGCGCTGCTGCAAAAGGCGCCGTTCAGTTTCGACAGTTCGGTGTGGGAGATTTTCTGGCCGCTGTGTTCGGGGATGCGTCTGGTATTGGCGCGACCGGATGGCAACCGCGATTCGGCCTATGTGGTGCAGACCATTCGCGAGCAGCAGGTGACGGTGGTCAAGTTCGTCCCTGCGTTGCTGCAGCAGTTCATCGAACAGGACGATGTCGAGCAATGCACCAGCCTGACCGATGTGCTCAACGGTGGCGGCGAACTCAGCGCAGCGCTGGCGCGGCAGGTGCGTGATCGCCTGCCGTGGGTGCGTCTGCACAACGTTTATGGCCCGACCGAAACCACCGTGGACAGTACGGGCTGGACGCTGGAACCGGACATGCCGGTGCCGGAAAACGTGGTGCCGATCGGTACAGCCTTGAGCAACACCCGTTTGTACGTGCTCGATGCCTACGGTCAACCGGTACCACAAGGCGTCAGTGGCGAGTTGCACATCGGCGGCGTTGGCGTGGCGCGCGGTTATCACCGACTGCCGGAGATGCAGGCCGAGCGTTTCATCGACAGCCCGTTTGTGCCGGGGGATCGCCTGTACCGCACGGGAGATCTGGCGCGCTACAACAATCACGGCGAGCTGGAGTTTCTCGGCCGCAACGACTTCCAGATCAAGCTGCGGGGTTTGCGTCTGGAACCGGGAGAAATCGAGGCGCGGTTGATCGAGCATCCGGCAATTCGCGAGGCGGTGGTGATGGTGCGTGATGAGCGTCTGGTGGCCTGGTACACCGTGCACTCGGGCGTAGAAGCACCCAGTCTGGAGGCTTTGCGGGCGCATGTGCTGGAGCGTTTGCCCGAGTACATGGTGCCCGGTGCGTTCGTATTGCTCGACGCGTTGCCGCTGACACCGAACGACAAGATCGATCGCAAAGCCTTGCCGGAACCGGGGGCAGATGCGGTGATCAACCGCCCATACGTGGCACCCCAGGGTGAAGTCGAAACCGCGCTGGCGCGGATCTGGGGCGAGGTGCTTGGCGTCGAACAGGTCGGACGGCACGACAACTTCTTTGAACTGGGTGGGCATTCGTTGCTGGCGGTGAAACTGGTCAATCTGCTGCAACGGGCCGGGCTGCCACTGTCGCTGGCCGAGCTGTTCCAGCACCCGAGCATCGAGTCTGCCGCCGCGCTGCTCAATCAGGGCGAGGCACTCAGTCAGCCTGACGGGCTGGTCGTGGTGCGCGCCGGGGAACACGGTACGCCGCTGTTCCTGATGCATGAGTTCAGCGGCCGCGACGTGTATTTCCCGACGCTGGCCCAGCACATCGGTGGCGAGTTCCCGATTTACGGCCTGCCCGGTGTGCCGCTGGGGCAAGCGCCATTGCGCACGCTGGAGTGCATGGCGCAGCGCATGGTCGGCATCATCCGTGCGGTGCAGCCACATGGGCCGTATCGTCTGGCGGGCTGGTCGTTCGGTGGGGTGCTGGCGCATGAGGTCGCCCAGCAATTGCTTGGCCTCGATGAACCGGTGGAGTTTATCGGCATGCTCGACAGCTATGCGCCAAATCCACTCGCTCAGGATAAAACGCTGTGGAGCGGCGAGGGCCTGGACAAGCGCCAGTTGCTCGGCCATTGCCGTGGCCGTTCGCTGATGCTCGGTGCTGAAAGCGAGGCAGCGCTGGCGGCGGTGCAAACGCTGGAAGCACAAGTCGAACAACTGGACTTCCCCGAGCTGTTCCAGCGCTGTCAGGCGCAACAACTGACCGACCCGGAACTGGCGACGGTCAGCGCGGCGGACGCCTGGCATTACTTTGATCGCGAAGCCGCGCATCGCCTGGCGCTGGCGCATTACCGGGTCAGCCCGGCGAGCCAGCCGATCCACTTGTTCCGTGCTCAGGAGCTGATGGACGGCCAGTCATTGCCGAGCCCGACGCGCGGCTGGGAAGAGCGCTTCGACACTCGCTTGCTGCGCTGCATCGACATCCCCGGCGATCACCGGACCATGATGAAGCATCCGCACATTCAGGCACTCGGTCAGGCCATTACCGGGGCGCTGGAAACCCTGGTGACGCCGCAGCCGACACGGTATCAACCGCTGCTGACGATTCAGACCGGGCAGCCGGGGCATGCGCCGATTTTCTGCGTGCCGGGGGCGGGTGACAGTGTCACCGGGTTCATTCACCTGACCGAGGCTATCGGCCCGGAATGGCCGATCATCGGCTTGCAACCGCGCGGGCTGGACGGCGTCAGTGTGCCGCACAGCGCGGTCGAAGCCGCTGCCGCGTTCTACCTGCAGGCCATCGAGCAGATTCACCCGCAAGGGCCGCTGCACCTGATCGGCCATTCGTTCGGCGGCTGGGTCGCGCATGCCATGGCGGCGCAGTTGCAGGCGGCCGGGCGCGAGGTGGCGTCGTTGACCTTGATCGACAGCGAGGCGCCGGGCGCTGACGGCACGGCGGGCAAGCCGTACACCGCGACTGCGGTGCTGCAACGGCTGATCGACACCTTGCAGTTGTCCTGTGGCAAGTCGCTGGGCATCGATCCGGCGACCTTCGCCAACGCCGACGACACCACGCAGTTGCGCCTGCTGCACGAAGGCATGGTGCGCGCCGGGGTGTTGTCGGAGCGCGCGGCGCCGGACGCGATGCACGGCCCGGTCCGCACGTTCGCCAGCGCCTTGCGCACGGTCTATCAACCGCGTCTGGCCTACAGCGGGCCGGTGCGGCTGGTGCTGGTCGATGACCCGACGCTGGACGAGTGGGGCAATCAGCGCGAACAGGCGGCGATGCTCGAAGGCTGGCAGCGGCAGGTCAGTGATCTGGCGGTGTGGTACGGGCCGGGCAACCACTTCACGATTCTCAAGGCGCCCAACGTCTTCAGTTTCGCCGCGTGGTGGCACGACGGCCTGGCGCTGGCGGTCGGCGAAGCGCTGTCCTGAGTGTGGTTTTTCTATCAAGACCCGGCCGCTGGCCGGGTCCATCCCTGAACGGACTTGTGGTTATTTATGGAAAAGTCGAAGTTGCGCAAAGTCGGTATGGGGTTGGCGTTGGCGGCGGTGGCCGGGTTGGTGCTGTACACGGTGCAGGCCCCCGCCGAAGCGCCGAAATACCAGACGGCGCCGGTCGAACGTACGGACATCGAAAACACCGTGCTCGCCACCGGTTTGCTGGAAGGCGTCAAGCAAGTGGATGTCGGCGCGCAAGTGTCGGGGCAGTTGAAGTCGCTCAAGGTCAAGGTCGGCGACAAGGTGAAGAAGGGCCAGTGGCTGGCCGAGATCGATCCGCTGGTGCTGCAGAATACCCTGCGCCAGGCGCAGGTCGATGAGGAGAACCTGCAGGCGCAGAAGCGCGCGACGCAGGCGCAGCTCAAGCAGACCAAAGCGATATACCAGCGCTATCAGAACCTGCAGGAAGACGCTTCGATCTCGCGTCAGGATTTTGAAACCGCGCAATCGAACTACGAGGTGCAGCAGGCCAATCTGTTGTCGCTGGACGCGCAGATCAAAAGTGCGCACATCCAGATCGATACCGCCAAGGTCAACCTCGCGTACACGCGGATCGTCGCGCCGATCGATGGCGACGTGGTCGGCATCGTCACCCAGGAAGGCCAGACCGTGATCGCCAACCAGTTGGCGCCGATCCTGCTGAAACTGGCGGATCTGGACACCATGACCATCAAGGCCCAAGTGTCGGAAGCCGACGTGATTCATATCGCGCCGGGGCAGCAGGTGTATTTCACCATTCTCGGCGAAGACAAACGTTATTACGGCAAGCTGCGCGGCACTGAGCCGGCGCCGCAGAACTTCCTCGAAACGCCGCCGGCCGGTACGCCGAAACAAAACACCGCGGTGTTCTATAACGCGCTGTTCGAGGTGCCCAATCCCGACCATCGCTTGCGCATCTCGATGACCGCGCAAGTGCGCATCGTCCTCGATACCGCGCAATCGGTGCTGACCGTGCCGGTGGCCGCGCTTGGGCCACGCAACGCCGATGGCAGCTTTCCGGTGCGGGTGCTGGACGCCAAGGGCCAGGCGCAGTCGCGCAACGTGCAGACCGGGATCAACAACAATGTCAAAGTGCAGATCAATCAGGGCCTCAGCGAAGGCGAGCGGGTGGTGATCGGTGATCCGTTGCCCGCCGTGGCGGGGGCTTGAGCATGACGCAGCCGTTACTGCAACTGACTGGCATCACCCGCAGTTTCACTGCCGGCGACCGCGAGTTTCTCGCGCTGAAGGACATCAACCTGACGATCAATGCCGGAGAAATGGTGGCGATCATCGGCGCCTCCGGCTCCGGCAAATCAACCCTGATGAATATCCTCGGCTGTCTTGATTACGCCACCGCCGGCAGCTACAGGATCAACGGTCAGGAGACCCGCGACCTCGACGATCAGGCGCTGGCCGAACTGCGCCGCGATTACTTCGGTTTCATCTTCCAGCGCTATCACTTGCTGCCGCACCTGAGCGCGATGCACAACGTCGAGATGCCGGCCATCTACGCTGGCATTCCGGCGCCGCAACGCCACGCCCGCGCCCGTGAGTTGCTGGCGCGGCTAGGCCTCGACGGGCACCTGACGCATCGCCCGAGCCAGCTCTCCGGCGGTCAGCAACAACGGGTGAGTATCGCCCGGGCCTTGATGAATGGCGGTGAAGTGATCCTTGCCGACGAACCCACCGGCGCGCTCGACACCGCCAGCGGCAAGGAGGTAATGCGCATTCTGCTGGAGCTGCACGCAGCCGGGCACACGGTGATTCTGGTGACCCACGACCCTAAAGTCGCGGCCAACGCCGAGCGCATCATCGAAGTCAGCGACGGCGAAATCCTCAGCGACCGGCGCAACCAGCGCGACACCGGGCAACTCTCGGACGAAGAGCAGGTGCCGCCCAAACCACCGGCGACCCGCCGCCTGGTCGCCAGCCTCGGGCTGTTCAAAGAAGCCTTCAACATGGCCTGGGTGGCGCTGATTTCACACCGCATGCGCACCTTGCTGACCATGCTCGGGATCGTCATCGGCATCACCTCGGTGGTGTCGATTTCGGCGATCGGTGAGGGTGCGAAAAACTACGTGCTCAAGGACATTTCGGCGATTGGCAGCAACACCATCGATATCTATTCCGGCAGCAGTTTCGGCGACAAGCGCGCCGCGTCAATCGAGACACTGGTGCCGGCCGACGTTACCGCGCTGAATCAGCTGTATTACGTCGACAGTGCCACCCCGGTGGTCGGCCGCAGCATGCTCCTGCGTTACCGCAACATCGACCTCGACGCGCAGATCAACGGCGTCAGCGACCAGTACTTTCAGGTGCGCGGGATCAAACTGGAGGCGGGCATTACCTTCAGCGAAAGCGATGCGCGGCGCCAGGCGCAGGTGGTGGTGATCGACTACAACACCCGGCATCGGTTGTTCGCCGAGGGTGTCGATCCGCTGGGCCAGGTGATCCTGATCGGCAACCTGCCATGCACGGTGATCGGCGTGGCGGCCGAGAACAAAAACCTGTTTGCCTCCGGCAAGACCCTCAACGTCTGGGTGCCCTACGAAACCGCCGCCGGCCGGATCCTGGGCCAACGCTTTCTCGACAGCATCAGCGTACGGATCAAGGACGGCCAGTCGAGCAAAGTGGTGGAAAATCACGTCACCCAATTGATGCTGCAACGCCACGGCATCAAGGATTTCTACACCAACAACCTCGACAGCGTGATGCAAACCGTACAGAAAACCAGCCGCTCGCTGGCCTTGCTGCTGTCGCTGATAGCGGTGATTTCGCTGGTGGTCGGCGGCATCGGGGTGATGAACATCATGTTGGTGTCGGTCACCGAGCGTACCCGCGAGATCGGCATTCGCATGGCGGTCGGCGCACGGCAGTCGGACATTCGTCAGCAGTTTCTGGTGGAGGCGGTGATGGTCTGCCTGCTCGGCGGGGCCATCGGCATTTCCCTGTCGTACGCCATCGGCCACCTGTTTTCGCTGTTCATCAAGGAATGGGAAATGGTGTTCTCCATGGCCTCGGTGTTGACGGCGGTGATTTGCTCGACGCTGATCGGCATCGTCTTCGGCTTCGTCCCCGCGCGTAATGCATCGCGCCTGGACCCGATCGAAGCGTTGGCACGGGACTGATTGCCGGAGCTGATTGGCCGGGCTCGTGCCTTAAGCGCACAAATCGAAAGGGACGGGTCACGACCCCGTCCCTGTTTTTCGCCCTCAATCCAACTGTGGGAGCTGGCTTGCCAGCGATGACGGCCCACAAGCCGACCAACCTCCCAACTGAATGTACTCAATCCAACTGTGGGAGCTGGCTTGCCAGCGATGACGGCCTACAAGCCGACCGACCTCCCAACTGAATGCACTCATTCCAACTGTGGGAGCGAGCCTGCTCGCGAAAGCGTCCTGCCAGACAAAATCAAAACAACAGAGCAAACGCCGCACATAAACATAACCCCGCAACCACGTTTAAAGTACACGAACCGTTACGCCATACCGGCTACAACGCCTTGCGCCGTTACCTACGCGTACGCCAGAATCCGCCGGCTTACACAGCTATGGGCCGGGCTATATCGTTTCCCAGTCACTGAAAATCAGTGATCGGGTTAGCTAGCCCGTCTGTAATAGCTGTATGGCAACACCTATGCAGTCCCTTTGCGGGGCTCGGTTTTATGGTGGTCATGCGTGGGGCTCACTCGTGAGCGCCGGGTTCCTATTGCAGCCGGTCTACCAACCCGCGTATGGCCACCACCCCTCGTTTGGTAGCGAGAGTGATGGCTCCTGAATAACTGCAATAGGAGTACATCCATGTTCAAAGCCACACCCAACCCGCAGACACCTCAATCCCGTACGACCCAGCCCTCGACCCGCAGAAGATAAAAGCGGCCACCGACCGCGCCATCAACTTCTACCTCAACCCCGGCGCCCTGAAGATCTCGATCCCTTCAACACCCTCAAGCAAATCCAACAGAATCTTCCTCATCGACCCCACCGTGGACGAGGAAACCTTGCTCGTCGAAGCCTGCGAGTCCTTGGCAGCCGCCAGCGACATGGCCCGTGATATCGGCGACACCGTCGACCACCCACAGCGCCGGGCCATGCTGATGCTGCATCAGGTGATCATGCTCAGTGAACTGATGGTCAACCGAGTCCTAGACGGCCGCCGCATCCCGAACTAACTGCCCGGTCCTCTGTAGGAGCTGCCGCAGGCTGCGATCTTTTAATCTTGCTTTTAAAAACAACATCAAAAGATCGCAGCCTGCGGCAGCTCCTACAGGTCATCATTCTTTCAAAGTGCCTCGATCGGAGTGCCAGCTGATGTCCGAAACCTCACCCAATCCGCCGATTACAGACCCGGTATCGCCGTATGAATCCCTCAACTCCAGAAAACTCCACGAAGCCGCCGAACGCGCCCTCGACCATTACCTCGCGCCCGCGCACATCATGGCCACACCGTACACCCCGAGCAGCATGTTCCTGGTCAACCCGCAAACCGACACCGAATCCCTGCTGGCCAACGCCTGTGAATCCCTGGCCTCGGCCACGGTCATGCTCGGTGATTTCGCCGGCACGCTGGAAGGGCCGGGTCGCAATACGGCGCTCGGCATTGCGCAAGTGGTGATGCTGGGGGAGTTGGCGGTGAATCAAGCGCTGGATAGAGTCATGCCGAAGGATTAAGCCGCCAATGTAAAAAACCGCCACCCGGGGAGGGCGGCGGTTTTTTCTTCAGTGGCGGACTCAGGCCGCGCTGGTGGCGGTGGACGTGTCCTCCGGCGAGTACATCCAGCGCATCAACGAATGCCGGCCGCTGATTCCCAGCTTGATCGCGGCGCGCTTGAGATAGCTTTCCACCGTGTTGACCTTCAACTGCAATTGCTCGGCCAGCTCCGGCGCGGTACGCCCGGCGAGCAGGCCAATGCACACCTCGGTTTCGCGATTGGACAGGCTCAGGCCCAGTTGCTGCAAACGTTCGTTGAAGCGCAGTCGCAGGTTGTCCAGGCCCGGTTGCGCGCCGTCAGTGCCGGGCGACGGCTCCTCAGTGCCGGTTTGCAAGGGTTGCAGGGCGTGTATGTGTTTTTCCACCATCGGCAACAGCACCGGAGAGATGTCCTGCAACAAACTCTGCTCCTGAGCCGAGAACCGTTGCGACTGGTCGTTGCGATACACCGAAATCACGTAGCGGTAGCCGTCCTTGCGTCGGCTCAGGTGCAATTGTGAGGCGTCGGCGCTGGCGGAGGCGGGCGGGTCTATTGGCGCGCTCGAGCGTGCGGCAATGTGTTCGCAGAATACCGTTTCAGCCTGCTGGGCCGGGTCTTTGCCGGTTTCCGGCGGATTGCGATGGGCGGGGCGGCCGACCGGCTCAACGCGCATTTGCCGAATGTGCGTGGCGTCCACCGCCAGTTGCGTCTGGATCAGGTCATGCAGCATTCGCGGAAAGTGCCGGCTACCGGTGCTCGCAATGACTTTGCCGATATGGGGAAACAGGTGTGAGTTCATAAACATCATCCATGAGTTGCAGGTGAAACAGTCCCATTCCTGACCTGCGTCGAGCGTGTTCCCTGGTCGACGCAATGTCAGGATGTGGATCCTATCCTAGTACAACGTTTGAAAGACGGTTTAATGAAGGCGTGATCAGCTTATAACTTCACTCGATTTTTTCCGGCGCCACCACCCACACGCTGCACGGCATCTTGTACAGCAGGTGTTCGACGGTGCTGCCGATCAGACGGCCCACACCCCGGTGGGCGATGCGGCCCATGACGATCATGTCGATGTCATAAGCATCGGCGTAGCTGGCCAGTACCTTGGCCGGGTCGCCCAGGATCATGTGCTGGTTTTCTGCCGGAATATCGTTGCGTTCGGCCAGCTCACGGAACGCTTCGCCCTGGGCATCGAACAGCGCCTTGGCGGCACTGGAGGAAAAGAACGCGGAGGCGTGATCGAAACCGAATTCGGCGGCGCTGAGCGAGGTCAGGTCATGGGCGTAAATCACGTCGAGCTGCGCATTACACAGCGTCGCCAGTTTATCGGCCTCGTACAGGATCCGGTCGTTCAGACCTTGGTACTGACCATCGCGATGGAACGGGTCGACCGCCGCGACAATCCGCCGTGGCAGCGCGTGTTGCACATGGCTGACGAAATGCAGCGGCACCGGGCATTCGCGCAGCAGGTGCACATCCAGCGGGGTGAACATCAGGCGCGACAGCAGCGATTCGTGTTCCAGTGCCTTGATCAGCGCCGTCATCGGTTGTTCGTGCAGGTGAATGAGGATTTCCTGCAACGGCCTTTCGACCCAGACCACCTCGGTGGTGACGTGCACCCCGAGTTTGCGCAATGGCCGGGCCTGATCCTCAAGCCATTGATGATGGCGTTCGATGTAACCCAGGCGCATCTGTTCCAGCGCTTGTTCGTTAACCAGTCCGGCGGTCGCCAGGCCTTCCAGATAATCGAAGGCGACGATGTGCAACGCCGCGTCGGATGCCTTGGCCAGCGCGGCGGCGCGCTCGAAAGCCGGGCTGTTTTTCATCAGGGGCGAAACCACCAGCATGAAACGCGATTGTTCAGACATGACAAATCTCCCGTGGTTGATCGCACACACGACGCGAAAGGGCGGCGTTGTGTTCGGGCCGTGAGCCTTGAGTCCATCGTGGCCCGGGCGTGGCGGGCGGGATTGATATTTGTCAACGGGGCGATTCACCCACACAGTCCATCGGACGTGCGGTAGGGGGTGGCTGTCCGAGGTCCCGGGTGGGAGCGGGCGTGCTCGCGACAGCGGTGGGCTGATCCGCAGATTGTTTGACCATTATCAACGTTGGCGCTGTGACGACGGCGCAGTCTTGAAGACATCTCAAGCTGCGACCCGCTCAGAGGATTTGATCATGACCATGATGAAAGCAGCGATCTTCGTCGAAAAGAACCGCATCGTGCTCGACGACAAGCCGATTCCGCAAGTCGGACCACTGGATGCGCTGGTGCGCGTCACCACCACGACAATCTGCGGCACCGACGTGCATATCCTGCGCGGCGAATACCCGGTGGCCAAAGGGCTGACCATCGGTCATGAGCCGGTGGGCGTCATTGAGCGACTGGGTTCGCAGGTGCGCGGTTTCGTCGAGGGTCAACGGGTGATCGCCGGGGCCATTACGCCCAGCGGCCAAAGTTACGCCTGCCTGTGCGGTTGCGGCTCGCAGGACGGCCCGGACACCCGCCACGGCTTCAAGGCGATTGGCGGCTGGAAGTTCGGCAACACCATTGACGGCTGCCAGGCCGAATACGTGCTGGTGCCGGACGCCCTGGCCAATCTGTGCCCGATCCCCGACGGCCTCAGCGACGAACAAGTGCTGATGTGCCCGGACATCATGTCCACCGGTTTTTCCGGGGCGGAACGCGGGGAGATCAACATCGGCGACAGCGTCGCGGTCTTTGCCCTCGGGCCGATCGGCCTGTGTGCGGTGGCGGGGGCGCGCCTCAAGGGCGCCACCACGATCATCGGCGTCGATGCCGTGCCCGAGCGCATGAGCGTCGCCCGCCGGCTGGGTGCGACCCATGTGGTCAACTTCAAGGACGGCGACGTGGTCGAGCAGATCATGGCGTTGACCGATGGCCGTGGCGTCGACGTGTCCATCGAAGCGCTGGGCACCCAAGGTACGTTCGAAGCGGCCTTGCGGGTGCTGCGTCCCGGTGGTCGCTTGTCGAGCCTGGGGGTGTACTCCAGCGACCTGCGCATTCCGCTCAATGCCTTTGCCGCCGGGCTGGGCGATTACAGCATCGTCTCGACCCTGTGCCCCGGTGGCAAGGAACGCATGCGCCGCTTGATGGCGATGGTGCAAAGCGGCGCAGTGGATCTGTCGCCGCTGGTGACCCATCGCTTCAAACTCGATGACATCGAGGCGGCGTATGAGCTGTTTGCGCATCAGCGCGACGGGGTCATGAAGGTGGCGATTACCCCTTGAACAAGGGCCTTTTCCGATTCGACGGAGGCTTTTCGATGAACATTGATATCAGTGCAACGGCGGCGCCGCATGGCTGGGTGGTGTCGTTGGATGATTGTCGCGTGTACTTCAATCAATTGCAGGAGGCGCAGGCTTTTGTCAGCCGGCTCCAGGCCCGTATCGACGCGCCGCATCCCTGGCCACACGCAACTGAGCGTCAAACATTTACCCCACCCGCGCCGGCCAGAACAGTGAAGGCTGTTGCGGGCTGAATTCGATCCGCGCAGGGGTAAGGCAGGGCAAATCGACGATGAATGAATCCCTGGGTTTGACGGGGGCGGCGGCTGCCTTGGGCATCGGCATGCTCATCGGTCTTGAGCGCGAACGGCACAAGGGCACTGGTGAGCGTCGAGGCAGCGCAGGTTTGCGCACCTTCGCGATCAGCGCATTGCTGGGCTACGCCGCGATGGTGGTGGGGGCGGCGTTGTTGGTGGGGATTGTCGCAATCGGTTTGACCTTGCTGATCACCGTCGCCTATTGGCGCGGGCGCGATGACGACCCCGGCGTGACCAGCGAAGTGGCGCTGCTCATCGTGCTCATATTGGGCGCGTTGTGCACACGCTCACCCGAACTGGCGGTGGCGATTGGCGTGGTGGTGGCGGGTTTGCTGACGTATCGGGAAAAGCTGCATGACTTCGCGATCACGCAGTTGAGCGAAACCGAAATGCGCGATGGCCTGATCTTGCTGATAACCGCATTGGTGGTGTTGCCGTTGACACCGGATCGCTACATCGGACCGTACGCCGCGCTCAATCTGCGCACCATTTGCACCTTGACGGTATTACTGATGCTGGTGGGCGCCGGCGGGCACATTGCCGTTCGTACGCTGGGCATTCGTTACGGCTACGTCCTCAGCGCCATCGCCTCCGGCTTCGCCTCCAGCACCGTGACCATTGCGACGATGGGCCATCGGCTCGCCCGGGAGCCGGCGAATCTGCGAATCCTCAGCGCGGCAGCGCTGCTGTCCAATCTGGCGACCATGGTTCAGACCGGGCTGATTCTCGCCACCGTCGATCCAGCCTTGTTGCGCACCATGTGGCTGCCGTTAGTCTGCGGCAGCGTGGCGACGCTGATCTACAGTGCTTGTCTGATGCTTCCCCGACCCGCCAGAGGAACTGAAAAGACGCTGTCGATAGGCGGTGCATTCAATTTGAAACTGGCCTTGATCGTTGCGTTGACCATGACCGCGATCACCCTTGTGTCATCGGCCATGCTCAGTCAATTCGGCCAAATGGGCGTGATGCTCACCGCCACCTTCAGCGGTTTCGCCGATGCGCACGCGTCTACCGCCTCGATCGCCGGGTTGGCCAAGGCCGGTCTGTTACCGGTGGAGGCGATTGTCGCTCCGGCGCTGATTGCGATCAGCAGCAACTCGTTAAGCAAATGCGTGGTGGCCTGGGTCAGCGGCGGCAGGCGTTTCGCGGCGATTGTCATCCCCGGGCAAGTGTTACTGACACTGGCGATGTGGGCCGGCACTTTGTGGCACTGAAATCCGGCGACGCGGGTTTGAGGCAGAGCTGATCAAGATCAACTCGTCGGCAGCAGGAGCGGGCAATCTGGAGATCTGTTCACTCGATCCCGATGGCCGCCGTGCCGAGGTGCCCCATGTCGCAGACCCAACGCTTGTTGTTGATTGCTCCCCCAACCATGAGCCACACCCCGGCGTTCGAGCGCGCCGCCGCGTTGGCCGTCGCCATGCAGTTACCGTTGCACATCGTCGCCTTCGATTACCTGCAGGCGCTGGCGGTGGCGGGGCTGTTCGCCCCTGAGCAAATCCGTCTGGCCCGGGACGGTTATTTGCGCACGCATCGCCAGTGGCTGGCCGAGCAGGGCAAATTGCTCGAACGGCATGGCATCCAGGTCACCAGTGAGGTGGTCTGGGTGCAACATCCTTACGAAGAAGTCCTGCAGTTCGTCAACGAAATGCCGTTGGCGCTGATCATCAAGGATGCGCAGCAGGAGTCGGCGTTGAAGCGGGTGTTTTACACCCCGCTGGATTGGCAACTGCTGCGCGATTGCCCGGTGCCGGTGCATCTGGTCACCGATGACGTGCATCCAAGGCCACGCAGTGTGCTGGCGATCATTGATGTACTGCGCAGTGAAGATCAGGACTTGCTGTTCAACGATCAGATTGTCGACGCTGCGGTGCGCCTGGCCGAGCAGTGTGATGCCAGGCTTGAGTTGCTGCATGTCTACGACTGGGCAGCGGTGTATGCCACGGACATGGGCTACGGCGCCTTGCCGCTGGCCACCGGCATCTATGAGTCACTGGGCAGTGCGCAACAGGAGGCATTTGCCGCCCTGGCCGAACGCCACGGTGTTCCGCCGACCTGCCGACATTTTGTCGAGGGGCCACCGGTGCCGAGCATTTGCGAGTTTGCCGCCGAACATCACATTGAGGTGATCGTGTTGGGCACGGTGCAGCACCACGGTTTGAACAAGTTGTTGGGCACCACCGCCGAACAGATCCTGCATCGCGCGCCGTGCAGTGTGCTGGCGATCAAACCGGGACATACCTTGCAATCGTGAAAAAATCGCCCGGCCCCGAGTCGTTTGCAGACTCGGGACCGGGCGCTGTTTTACAGCTGAAGACGGTGTATGACCTGACGGCTGTCTTCAGGATCGTGGTGGGTTTCGAACTTCAGCGCCCGGGCCAGTTCGCGCATCGGTTCGTTGCTGGCAACGTCGACCGAATACATCTGGCGGAAGCCGTTCTGGCGTGCAGCCTTGATCAGATGCTCCATCAACAGCGTCCCCAGGCCCAGGTGTTGCCATTCATCGGCAACGGTGACGGCGCATTCGCATTCATGCTCGCCGGTGGCGGCATAACGGCTGATGCCGATTTCGATCAACTGGCCGTTTTCATGCACCAGCGCGATGAACGCCGTGCGCTGCCGGTTATCGGTGTCCATCAGTTGGTCGAGCATTGCCGGGCCGGGCTCGCTGATCTGCGCCAGAAAACGCATGTGCCGGGACTCGGGCGACAGGCGTTTGATGAACGCGTATTCACGCTCGCGATCCTTTTCCGCCAACGGACGGATCAACACATGACGCCCATCCTTGACGGCCTCGATCCAGTGTTGCCCGGAGACTGCGGCGTAGGCCGCCACGGCTCGATCGTTGTGGTCTTTGACTGTAAGCATGGGGTAATCCTCCATCCGGTTTGAAAGGCTGACGCGGGTTGAGCAACGGTTGTTTTTGATGGTTTTACGCCGTCGCCGAGGCCAGCATCTGATCTGGATCAGACACACGCGAACGCGTCACTCAATGGCCGTTGGTTGATGTAAATCAACGTCGGGCAGTGGGCCGCGAGCGCAGGCTGGAACCTTGCCGGTCGTTCAACGCCGGTGCCGAGCGGAGGTGTGTGATGGGGCAATATCAACGTTTGCTGCTGGTCGCCGACCAGACCCTGCATCAGTCACCCGCCATGCTGCGCGCCATGGCGCTGGCCAAGGCGAGCGGGGCGGCGCTGGACGTACGGGCCTTTGTCGAACCGGTGCCGGTTGCGCATCTGTGGGAAGAAAGAATCGACGAAGTCGACGCTCAGCGCTATTTGCGGCGCTACCGCCGCTGGATCGCCGATGAGGTCGAACGGCTCAACGGCCATGGCCTGAAGGTCACCGTCGACGTGGTGTTCACCACGCACCCGTTGCTGGAAATTCTCAGGACCGTGCAGGCACTCAAGCCCGATCTGCTGATCAAGGATGTGGCGCTGGAGCCAGTGCTGAAACGGGTATTCATCACGCCACTCGATTGTCACTTGCTGCGTGAAAGCCCGGTGCCGGTGCACCTGGTCAATCAGATTCGCTACGCATTACCGCATCGAGTGGTCGCGGCGGTGGATCCGTTCGATCCGGCCACGCAGATCAACGGCTTGAACGACACCATCATCCAGACGGCCAACGCCCTGGCCTTGCAATGTGACGCGCCGTTGCACTTGTTGTACGCCTATGACTTGTCGGCGGCATTCAACGGTGACGCACCGCTGGTGACCGGTGGCTGGAACGGCAACTTTGTCGAAGAACTGCGTGAATCGCTGCATCAGGCTTTTGTGACGCTGGCCGATCGTCATGGCGTACCCCCGGAGCGTCGGCATTTCGCCATGGGCTTGCCGGTGCCGGTGATCAGTGAGTTTGTCGAGCAGTACCTGGCTGACGTGGTGGTGATGGGCACGGTGCATCGGGTCGGGGTTGACCGGTTGATCGGCAGCAACACCGAGCGGGCACTGTACTCGGTGCCGGGCAGCATTCTGGCGGTCAGGCAACGGGGCCCCAGCGATTGACCGGCCGGGGCCGGCCTCAGCGCGGCGAGCGGTGGCAGCCGGCAACCAATTGCTTGAGGCCGTCCATGTTCTGGATTCGCACGTCGCGGCCGCTGATTTCCACCAGCCCCTGATCCCGCAGGTGAGCGATGCCCCGGCAGATGGTTTCCAGACGCAGCCCGAGAAAGGAGCCGATTTCCTCACGGCGCATTTTCAGCACGAAATCCTTCGCCGAGTAACCGCGCAGGCTCAAGCGTTGCGAAAGGTTGAGCAGAAACGCCGCCAGCCGCTCATCCGAGTTCATGTTGCCCATGAGCATCAACATGCTGTGGTCGCGCACGATTTCACGGCTCAGCAACCGATTGAGGTTGTGCTGCAGTGACGGCAGGTTCTGCGCCAGTTTTTCCAGCTGCGCAAAGTGGATCGGACAGACCTCGCTGTCCTCCAGGGCAAAGGCATTGCAGGCATGCTCGTCGGCGCTGATGGCGTCCAGCCCGAGCATCTCGCCGGGGATGTGGAAACCGGTGACCTGTTCACGGCCGTCCACCGACAGCATGCTGGTCTTGAACGAGCCGATTCGCACGGCATACAACGAGCGCAGCGGATCGCCCGTGCGGTACAGCGCGGCCCCCTTTTTGACCTTGACCCGTTGCACGATCAGCGTGTCCAGGCGCTCGACTTCTGCACCGCTCATGCCGATCGGCAGACACAACTCCAGCACACTGCAGTTGGAGCACGCGGTTTTGAGGTGGTGCACCGGCAAAGCAAGTTTTTCGGACATGGGAAGGTTCACGCGGTTGGGGGTGGAATAAGCATAGGTGCCCCGCATACGGACATCGATTTCATTTAACAACCGCCTGCGCCAGCTGACGAACGGACGAAAGCGCAGTGCGGGGAACGCAGCTGCGCCATTGCTTGATAAAAATCAGAACCCTCGCAAGGCACCGTCGGATACTGGCCGGGCAAATGGTCACTACTCGATCGACAGGGATGTCAGGCTGGCCCTCAGGCCAGTACCGCACTGCCAGGATGAGGTTCGTATGCTCAGATTCAAGCGAATGCTGTTGATCGCGCCTGCCGAAATGGTTCGCACCCCGGCCTTTGATCGCGCGATGGCTCTGGCCCAGGCAACCGGTGCGGCGCTGCACATCGTGGCGTTCGATTATGTGCAGGCGCTGGCAGTGGCCGGTCTGTTTGATCACGATGCGATGGCCCAGGCACGCGAGGGTTATTTGCAAGTGCACCGGCACTGGCTGGAGCAACAGGCCCGGTTCTACACCGGCAGCAGCGTGCAGGTCAGCAGCGAAGTGGTCTGGGCCAGGGCCACGCCGGCGCATCTGCTGGAGTACATCAACGACTATCGGGCCGATCTGGTGATCAAGGATACCCATCATGTCCCGGCGCTGAATCGGGCATTCCATCGACCGCTGGACTGGCTGTTGCTGCGCGACTGTCCGGCCCCGGTGCATCTGGTGACCGAAGCCCGTCATCCTTTGCCGCGGAAAATGCTCGCCGCCGTCGATCTGTCGCATCTGGAGGCTCTGACCCGAGGCCTCAATGACCGCATCCTCGATCTGGCCGCCACGCTGGCAAGCGCTTGCGACGCCGAGTTGCACCTGCTCAACGTCAGCAACTGGTCGGTGCTGGGCGATGCGGCGATGAGCGTGCCGACCCTGAGTCTGGATCACAGCCTGTGCGAGGCGATCAACGACACCCAGCAAGAGGCGTTTGATGCGCTGGCCGAGCGTTACGCAATCGAGACTCAACGCCGACACCAGATGACCGGGATCCCGCACAAGGTGATCGAACAGTTCGCTCGCCAGAACGCGTTCGACCTGCTGGTGCTCGGTACCGCCTACCAGCAGGGCCTCAACGGCTTTATCGGCGCGACGGTCGAGAGTGTCCTCAACCGGGCGCCGTGCAGCTTGATGATCGCCAAACCCTTACCCGATGCGGATTGAGGAGCAACCAGACAAAGCCGATCCGGGCCATTGGATTGTCCGTTATGAGTTGACAGTGAAACGCTTTTCAGCAGGTTTATCGGTTTCGGTGGTGTCAGTAATCTGTGCCCATGTTCAACGCAACGCCAACCACCACAACCAAGAAAAGGGAATCAAACATGAGCACTGCAACCTACAACCGCCTGAACAAAGACGACGCCGTAGTCCTGCTGGTCGACCACCAGACCGGTCTGATTTCTCTGGTTCAGGATTTCTCGCCAAACGAATTCAAGAACAACGTGCTGGCGCTGGCCGACCTGGCGAAATTCTTCAACCTGCCTACCATCCTCACCACCAGTTTCGAACAAGGCCCCAACGGCCCGCTGGTTCCGGAACTGAAGGAAATGTTCCCGGACGCGCCATACATCGCCCGTCCAGGCCAGATCAACGCCTGGGATAACGAAGACTTCGTCAAGGCGATCAAGGCCACCGGTCGCAAGCAGATCATCATTGCCGGTGTCGTGACCGACGTCTGTGTCGCATTCCCGACCCTGTCGGCACTGGCCGAAGGCTTCGACGTATTCGTCGTCACCGACGCCTCCGGCACGTTCAACACCACCGTTCAGCAAGCCGCCTGGAACCGCATGACCCAGGCCGGCGCACAAATGATGAACTGGTTCTCGGTCGCCTGTGAGCTGCACCGCGACTGGCGCAACGACATCGAAGGACTGGGCAATCTGCTGTCGCAGCGGATTCCGAACTACCGGAACCTGATGAACAGTTACTCGGCGTTGACCGCGCAGCAAAAGTGACTGCAGCGTTGTGAATGTGAAAGCCTGCCCTGAAAAGCAGGCTTTCTTTGTTTGCGCCGCTGCATCAGCGTTGCTACCCGTTGTGTTGACCGAACGCGCACACCAGCAGTTTTTTTGATCACCACCACCGGGTATTCCCAGTCGTTTACGGCTAATCTGCGCACTCGCTGACGACAACAAGACAACAACAGGAGTCACTGATGCAACCGATCCGTCTCGGTCTGGTGGGCTACGGCAAGATTGCCCAGGATCAACATGTTCCGGCGATCAACGCCGATCCCGGATTTCGTCTGGTGGCGGTCGCCACGCAAGGTAAACCCTGTGCCGGGGTGGAGAACTTTCACTCGTTGAGCGAGTTGCTGGAACACGGCCCCGAGGTGGATGCGATTGCGTTTTGTACGCCGCCGCAAGGTCGGTTCGCACTGGTGCAGCAGGCGCTGGCCGCCGGCAAACATGTGTTGGTGGAAAAACCGCCGTGCGCCACGCTGGGCGAGGCGATGGCTTTGGTCAATCAAGCCCGGCAGCAGGACGTCAGTGCGCTGTTCGCCTGGCATTCGCGCTACGCCCCCGGTATTGAAGCTGCCCGTGACTGGCTCGCCAGTCGCACGCTGCAAAGCGTGCGGATCGACTGGAAGGAAGACGTGCGCAAATGGCATCCCGGTCAGACGTGGATCTGGCAACCCGGTGGTCTGGGCGTTTTCGATCCGGGCATCAACGCCTTGTCGATCGTCACCCGTTTGCTCGCGCAGCCACTGTTTGTCGACTCCGCCGAACTGCGTGTACCGGACAACTGCCAGTCGCCGATTGCCGCGTCGATCAAAATGTTCGATGCCAGCAGACTCGACGTGCAGGCCGAGTTCGATTTCGACCACGGTCACGACGAACTCTGGAGTATCGAGATTCGCTGCGCCGAAGGTGTGCTGCGTCTGGACAACGGCGGAGCGCTGCTGAGTATCGATGGCGTGCCCCAAGCGGTGTCGGAAGAGGGCGAGTACACGGCGGTGTATCGACACTTCCGGCAACTGATTGGCGATCAGGCCAGCGACGTGGATCTGCAGCCACTGCGGCTGGTGGCGGACAGTTTCTTTGTCGGCAGTCGGGTGGCAGTCGAGCCGTTTTATGATCCGGCACGCTGATCAGTTGAAGCGGGATAGCGGTTGTGCGATGACGGCGAACCTCAGCGTCAGGCCTAAGCTAATGCAAAAAGGGTATTTGTTTGTGGTTTTTAAGATCGTTTAGTTTTGTCTCACGACGAATCAAACGCATCAAACCGATAGACCCCCGATTGCCATGACGGCACACGCTGAATCGATCAAAGGCTCTTCAGGTTTGGTTCACACGGGAGTGAATCATGCCGCATACCCTCGATATCACCACGCTGCCGACGCTGGACCTGTCGTTGTTCGAAGGCACCGCGCAACAGCGTTATGAATTTCTTGAAAACCTGCGTCACGCCGCGCGTGACGTCGGCTTTTTCTATCTCACCGGCCATGGCATCGACAGCGACCTGCTCAAGCAGGTGCAGGATCACGCCCGGCAGTTCTTCGCCTTGTCCGAGCACGAAAAAACCGCCGTCGGCATGATCAATTCGCCGCACTTTCGCGGGTACAACCGTGCCGCTTCCGAGATCACCCGTGGTCAACCCGACTGGCGTGAGCAATTCGATCTCGGCGCCGAGCGTGAAGCGTTGCCGCTGGACGCGGACAGCCCGTTGTGGGCGCGCTTGCAGGGACCCAACCAATGGCCGGCGGCGCTGCCAGAACTGAAACCGCTGCTGCTCGAATGGCAACAGGCGATGACGCGCATGGCGTTGCGCCTGCTGCGTGCCTTTGCCCAGGCGCTGTCGCTGCGGGCGGACGCGTTCGATCAGTTGTACGGCGACAAGCCCAACGAACACATCAAGTTGATGCGCTACCCAGGCCAGGCCGCCAGCGCGAGCCAGCAGGGCGTCGGCGCGCACAAGGATTCCGGGTTTCTGAGCTTTCTGCTGCAGGACCAGCAGGCCGGTCTGCAAGTGGAGGTCGAAGAGGGGCGCTGGATCGATGCGTTGCCTCGCGACAACACGCTGGTGGTAAACATCGGCGAACTGCTGGAGCTGGCCACCAACGGTTATCTGCGCGCCACGGTGCATCGGGTGGTGTCGCCGCCCGCAGGCAGCGAGCGTTTGTCCATCGCCTTTTTCCTCGGCGCGCAACTCGATGCCGTGGTGCCGCTGTACCCGTTGCCCACCGCGCTGCTGCGCGAAGCGCGTGGCCCGGCGAGTGATCCGCTCAATCCGCTGTTTCGCGATGTCGGCTGGAACTACCTCAAGGGCCGGCTGCGTTCGCACCCCGACGTCGCCCGGCGCTTCTATGCCGATGCGCTGATGCCCGCCGCACCGGCTCGCAAGACCGTCAACGCCTGATTCATCACTCGCTCAAGGACTCCGCACATGTTGAAAAAAGCAGGTTTGACCCTGGCCGTGCTCGGCGCGCTGGTGACTTCGTTCGGTGCTCAGGCGCTGGAGCCGTTGCGAGTGGCCGCTGATCCGGTGCCCCACGCGCAGATTCTCGCGTATATCCAGACTATCGATCCGCAACTCAACCTCAAGGTCATCGAGATTCCCAACGGGGTGAACTCCAACGAGCTGTTGGTGCACGGCGATGTCGATGCCAATTACTTCCAGCATCTGCCGTACCTGAAATCCCAGGAACAAGCGCTGGGGCAGAAACTCGCGGTGGCTGCCACGGTGCATATCGAGCCGCTGGGCATCTATTCGCGCCGGCACAAAAGCTTCGCCGAGGTGCCGGAAAAAGGCACCGTCGCCGTGCCCAACAACGTCACCAACCTGAGCCGTGCGCTGTACCTGTTGCAGGACAACGGGTTGATCAAACTCAAGCCCGGCTTCAAGGATCCGGCGGCCGATCAGGCCACCCCCAAGGACATCGCCGAGAACCCGAAACAGCTGAAGATCCTTGAAATCGAATCGCCGCAGATCCCACGGGCGCTGGACGACGTCGACCTTGCGGTGATCAACGGCAACTACGCGCTGGAAGCCGGACTGGTGCCGGCCCAGGATGCGCTGGGGCTGGAGAAGGCCGAGCACAATCCGTACGCCAACATTCTGGTGACCACGCCGAAATTGCAGAACGATCCGCGGATTGCGCAACTGGCCAAGGACCTGACCTCGCCGCAAGTGGCGAAATACATCAGCGATAACTTCAAGGGGTCGGTGATTCCGGTGGAGGATGCCAAGCCATGATCGTCGTCGAGCAGTTGAGCAAGACCTACCCGTCGGCGCCGGCGCCGGCACTGGATCAGGTGTCACTGAGTATTCCCGACGGCGCGATCTACGGCATCCTCGGGCGCAGCGGCGCAGGCAAGTCGACCCTGTTGCGCTGTCTCAATCTGCTCGAACGCCCGGACAGCGGGCGGATCCTGATCGACGGCGTGGATCTGCTGACCCTGTCGCCCAGCGACCTGCGCCGCCAGCGGCAGCGCATCGGCATGATTTTCCAGGGCTTCAATCTGCTGCATTCACGCACCGTGTTCGACAACATCGCCGTGCCGCTGGAGATCGCCAACGTCGGCAAACCGTGGCGCCATGTGCGGGTGCGCGAGCTGCTGGAACTGGTCGGTTTGACGGACAAGGCGCAAGCCTTTCCCTCGCAGTTGTCCGGTGGGCAAAAACAGCGGGTGGGGATCGCCCGCGCCCTGGCAGCGGAGCCTGCGTATCTGCTGTCGGACGAAGCCACCAGTGCACTGGACCCGGAAACCACCGCGTCGATTCTTGACCTGCTGCGCGATATCAATCGGCAACTGGGCGTGACCATTGTGCTGATCACCCATGAGCTGGACGTGGTCAAGTCGATCTGCGATCACACAGCGTTGATGGCCGACGGGCGCCTGATCGAGTCCGGCCCGGTGCCGCGTTTGCTTGCCGATCCGCAGTCGAGTCTCGGCACTTCGTTGCGTCCGACCTGCGGCCTGCCGCTGGGCCACGACATCCCCGGGCTCAGCTTTCTCAAGCAATACGGCGTGCGGGCGGCTCAGTCATGAACCGCACGATCAACTGGGATGAAATCCTGCAACTGCTGTTCAACGCCACCGGCGAAACCCTGTACATGGTCTTGCTCGCCGGGCTGTTCACGCTGCTGATCGGTTTGCCGCTCGGGGTGTTGCTGTTTGTCAGTCGCCGCGACGGATTGTGGCCGCTGCCACGGCTCAATGCTGTGCTGGGTTCGCTGGTCAATCTTGGGCGCTCGCTGCCCTTTGTGGTGATGTTGATTGCGCTGATTCCGCTGACGCGTCTGCTGGTCGGCACCACCCTCGGCAGCACCGCGGCGGTGGTGCCGATCACCATTGGCGCGTTTCCGTTTTTCGCGCGGATCGTCGAGAACGCGCTGGACGAAGTCGACAAGGGCCGGATCGAAGCGATCCTCGCCATGGGCGGCGATATCCGCCATGTGATTTGCAAAGTGCTGCTGCCCGAAGCGCTGCCGGCCCTGCTGGCGGGGATCACTCTGACGCTGGTGATGCTGATCGGTTTTTCTTCCATGGCCGGGGTAATTGGCGGTGGCGGCCTCGGTGATCTGGCGATCCGTTACGGCTATCAGCGTTTCAACAACGAAGTGATGGTCGCCACCGTGGTGGTGCTGGTCATTTTGGTGCAGGGCGTGCAGAGCCTGGGCGACCGGCTGGTGCGTTCGCTGGCCCATCGACGTTAAGGAATATTATGAGTGTCGTCGTGGCCCGCGCGCCGCTGATTCAGGTGCGTGAACTGAGCAAGCGCTTCGGCTCGAGCAGCGCCCTGGATCGCGTCAGCCTGCAGATTCATCCCGCCGAAGTGGTGGCGTTGCTCGGTGCCAACGGTGCCGGCAAATCGACGCTGGTGAAGATTCTCGCCGGCAGCCAGCGCGCTGATAGCGGCGAGATTTACATCGACGGCCAGCCCCGGCAATTCAGTTCGCCGCTGTCGGCACGTCGGGTCGGAATCGTTGCCGTGCATCAGCAGATCAATGAGGGCATTGCGCCCGGTTTGAGCGTGGCGGAAAACCTCCTGCTCGATGAGTTGTGCAGGCCCGACGCGGACTTCTGGCTCAACCGCCAGCGCCTGCTGGAGCGCGCCGCGAGTATCGCCGCCGGGCTGGGCCTGAAATTGCCGCTGGAGCAGCCGATTGAACACCTGGGCCAGGCCGAACGGCAGTTGGTGGTGCTGGCGCGGACCTTTGCCCTGCAGCCGCGTCTGCTGATTCTTGATGAGCCGACCGCCGCGTTGTCGGTTGCCGAGGCGCAGCGGCTGTTCGGGCTGATTGACACCCTGCGCAGCCGTGGCGTGGCGATTCTGTACATCTCCCATCGCTTGTCCGATCTGCAACGGGTGGCGGATCGCGCCATTGTCCTGCGCGATGGTCGACTGGCCGGGGAATTCAGCGCACGGCAGTTGCCGGAAGCGGTGCACGCCATGCTCGGGCAGGCGCTGGACGGGCATGTCTACACGCCCGGCAGCGTGGGCCGAAAAGTCATTGGTGTGCGCGGTTTGCAGATTTTGCCGCGCTCCAGGCGTTTCGATTTCGACCTGTACCAAGGCGAAGTGGTGGTGCTGACCGGGCTGCTCGGCGCCGGCAAAAGCGAGATGGCCGAAGTGCTGTTCGGTTTGCGCAAAGCCGTGGCCGGCAGCCTGCAACTCGATGGCATGGAGTGGCTGCCGGGTTCGCCAAGGGACGCGATCCACAGCGGTGTATTTCTCGCGGCGGAGGATCGCGCCAGTCAATCGTTGGTGCCCGATTTCTCCCTGCGCCGGACCCTGACGCTGCCGTTTCTGCAGCGCTTCACCCGTGCCGGTTTCATTCGCAACCGCGCCGAAGCCGCAGCGGTCGAGGCGCAAGTCGCGGCGCTGGGGATCAAGACTGCCGGCATCGAGGTGCCGATGAGCGCGCTGTCCGGCGGCAATCAACAGAAAGTTGTGCTGGGTCGCTGGCTGCTCGGGGCAGGGCGGGTGTTGATTCTCGATGAGCCGTTTCAGGGCGTCGACGTGCGCGCCCGTCGCGAGATCGGCCAATTGTTGCGCGACACTGCCGGCGGCCGGGCAACCCTGGTGATTTGCGCCGATGTCGATGAAGCCCTGGAAATCGCCGACCGCATTCTGTTGGTGCGCGATCACGCGGTGGTCGCCGAATACCCACGTGCCGGTCTTGAGCGCGCGACCCTGGTCGCTGCGCTGGCCGGTAGCGACGCTAGCGAAAATCCCTTTCATGCCACGCCAAGGAGCAGAGCGAGTGCCTGATTCGAGTTCATTGTTGTCGTCCGCTACGGCACCCGCCGAGCGCCTGCTGCACGCGCTGATCCGCTACGGCCTGTTGTGGCTGTTGGCGCTGATCGTGGTGTTTTTCAGTGTCGCGGAGCCGGCGTTTTTGCGCGTCGGCAATCTGTTCAGCATCTTGCAGTCGGTGTCGATCGTTGCGCTGTTGGCCCTCGGTGTGACCCTGACCATGGCCGTCGGCGGACTTGATCTGTCGATCGGTGCGGTGGCGGCGATGAGCCTGATGATCGCCAGTTACGTGATGGTGGTGCTCGGCTGGGGCGCGGTGCCGGCGGTGCTGATCAGTCTGGGCGGTGGCGCACTGGTCGGGCTGCTCAATGGCTGGCTGATCGTCAAGCTGCGGGTGCCGGATATTCTCGCGACGCTGGGCAGCATGTTTCTGGTGATCGGCGTGCAACTGATTCCCACGGGTGGGCGCTCGATTGCGGTGGGCATGACCTTGCCCAGTGGTGTGGAAACCGAAGGCAGCTTCAGTGCGGCGTTTCTAGCGCTGGGACGTGGGCGTTTGTGGGAGGTGGTGCCGGTGCCGGTAGTGATCACCGCGCTGCTGGCGCTGGCGGTGTGGCTGTTTCTCGAGCGCACGCGCATTGGCCGATTGTTCTATGCGATTGGCGGTAACGAGCAGGCAGCGCGATTGTCAGGCGCGCCAGTGCAGCGCTTCAAGTTGCTCGCGTACGTGCTCTCGGCGTTGCTCGCCTCGCTCGGCGGGTTGCTGTTGGCGGCGCGCCTGGGTCGGGGTGATGTCAGCTCCGGCAACGGTCTGGTGCTCGACGCCCTCGGCGCGGCGCTAATCGGTTTTGCCGTGCTCGGCGCGAAGAAGCCCAATGCGTTCGGCACGTTGGTCGGCGCACTGTTGGTGGCGTCGCTGCTCAATGGCCTGACCATGCTCAACGCGCCGTATTACGCGCAGGATTTCGTCAAGGGACTGGTGCTGGTGCTGGCCCTGATGTTCACCTTCGGCCTCGCGCATCGGGCGCGCTGAGCCGGTTCATTTGTCGCTGCAAGGAAGATGTATGCACGGTTCAATCAAGCAGTTCGCACGCCACTGCCTCGCCGGCGCGGTGCTCTCGGCGTTGGCTTTGAGCGCACAGGCCAAGGCATTGCCGGGTGCTCCGGCGCCGTTCGACAAGGGCCAGGTGCAGATCGCGCTGGTCGGTTATCTGTTTTCCGGGGACTTTCCCGAGGCGTACCTGCGCGGCGTGGAGAAACAGACCGAGGCGCTGGGGGCCAATCTGCGGGTGTTCGATGCGCGGCAGCAGGCGGCGAGTCAGGGCGAGATGATCGATCAGGCGATCGACCTCGGGGTCGACGGGATCATCGTGCAACTGGGCCTGGCGGAAACCCTCAAGGGACCGATTGACCGGGCGATCGCCAAAGGCATCAAGGTGGTGGCGTTCGACGTTGACTTGAACAGTCCGCAAGTGACTCAGGTCGAGCAGGATCACCATGCACTGGCGCGGCTGGCGCTGGATCAGGCCGTGAAAGACAACGGCACGCGGTTCGATGCCGGTTACGTGTACATCAGCGGCTTCACGCCGATGGAGCGCCGCGACGAGATCTGGAGTGAGGTGAAAAAGGCCAATCCGGGCATCATCGAGAAGGCGCGTTTCGGCACGCTCAATCCGCCGATTGCCAACTCGGTGGCGGATCAGGCCAGCGCGGTGCTGCGGGCCAACCCGGATATCAGCGTGATCTTCGCGCCGTTCGACGAGTTCGCCAAAGGCGCGAAAATCGCCGTCGACGAGGCCGGGCTGGGGCGCAAGGTGAAGATCTACAGCGCTGACATTTCCACCGCCGACATCCAGATCATGAAAGAACCGGACAGCGCCTGGGCGGCGACCGCAGCGGTCAATCCGCAAGTGGCAGGGGCGATCAGCGTGCGCAGTCTGGCAATGTTGATTGCCGGCGAAAATCCGGGGCATCAGGTGCTGGTGCCGCCGACCCTGATCACGCGTCAGCAACTGCTCGATCTGGACGTGAAAAACGTTCGCGATCTGGCGCAGAAACTCCCGGCGTTCGGTGATACCGCCAACGTGGCGCGGGCGGAGTGGATTCCTGTGGCGAACTGAAAATCCTGTATTTATCCACCGATCCCTGTGGGAGCGGGCTTGCCAGCGATAAGGTCCGTTCAGCCACCTTATTTATTGACTGATACACCGCTTTCGCTGGCAAGCCAGCTCCCACAGGTTTTGTGGCGTGCACCAATCCGCTGATCGACACAATCCACTGTGGGAGCGGGCTTGCCCGCGAAGGCGCCGGTTCAGTCGATAAAGACGTTGGATGTGCCAACGCCATCGCTGGCAAGCCAGCTCCCACAGGGAAGTTTTCTACATTTTAGTTAGTTGATGTTTAGTTGGTTTAAGTGTTGATGGAACAACACTTATGTTGCTCTAAATACAACTATTCAGCCGGATCTAACCTAAGTGTTATTGGTTCTTTTACGGCAAGCCTTCAGCCCGTCTAGCATCGGTGTTCAACGGAGAAACTGACTTTGGGGATTCTGCGCTTCAGTCACTAATCAGCCTTCACCGCCTTCCTGATTTCCAAAACTACAGCAGACATTGCCGTGCATTGATTGCCGACCCTTTATTGTCGGCAACGGCCGGGTATTAGCTGCGATAAAGGAGCTGTCACATGTATCAGCGTTCCCGTTCATTACTGGCTATCGCGGTGGTCGGTGCGATCTGGCAACTTCCGGCGCAAGCCGAAGACACTTCTACCCGCGTTGACGATGACACACGGCTGGGTACCGTGCTGGTCACCGGCACTCGGGGCACGGCACGTACGGTGCTCGACTCTCCAGTGCCGGTGGACGTGTTGACCGCCGCCGATCTCAAGTCCACGGGCGCGGCCGACGGTGAACTGGGCCAGGCGCTGCAGACGTTGCTGCCGTCGTTCAGCATGCCGCGTCAGTCCAACTCCGGTGGCGCCGACCATGTGCGCGCCGCACAGCTGCGCGGCATGAGTCCGGACCAGGTGCTGGTGCTGGTCAACGGCAAGCGCCGTCACACCTCGGCGGTGGTCAACGACTCGTCGAAAATCGGTCGCGGCACGGCGCCGGTGGACTTCAACTCGATCCCCATCAGCGCGATCAAACGCATCGAAGTGCTGCGCGACGGCGCCGGGGCGCAGTACGGTTCCGACGCGATTGCCGGGGTGATCAACATCATCCTCGACGACGCCCCCGAGGGCGGTGAAGTGTCCACCAGCTATGGCGCGTTTCACACTCATCAGGACGCCATCGGCAGAACCACCACCGACGGCCAGAACAGCGTGACCACCGCCAAGATCGGCACGCGCTTGGGCGAAGAGGGCGGGTTCATTCGCGGCGGCACCGAGTACAAAAATCGCAATCCGACCAACCGCGCCGGTTTCGATGGCTTTGCCGATACCCCGGACCAGCGCAACTACGTGATGGGCGACGGCCTGGCGCGGGACGTCAACCTGTGGTTCAACAGTGAGCTGCCGCTGGCGGGTGGCAAGGCTTACAGCTTCGGCACTTACAACCAGCGCCACACCACCGGCGCCGAATTCTATCGCTACCCCTACGAGCAGCCGCAGTTCTATCCTAACGGCTACCTGCCGCAGTCGCTGGGCGACAACAAGGACGTCTCTGCCACTGCCGGTTTCAAAGGCATGATCGGCGCAGACTGGGACTTCGACAGCAGCGTCACCCATGGCCGCAACCGCTTCGACGGCTCCACCCGCCGCACGCTCAACGTCAGCCTCGGTGAGGACTCGCCGACCCGGTTCGACACCGGCGATTACGAACTGCGCCAGACCACCACCAACCTCGATTTCAGCCGCGAACTGCGCCTCGGCGGACGCTCGTTCGTGCTGGCGCTGGGTGGTGAATACCGTTACGAAAATTACCTGACTTACGCTGGTGACGAGGCCTCCTACATCGGCTCCGGCGCTGACGGCGCCAACGGTCTGCGCCCAAGCGAAGAATCGGACCTGGACCGCAACGTGTTTGCCACCTACGCGGAAATTTCGGGCGATCTGACTGACCGCTTTTTCGTCGACGCCGCCACCCGCTGGGAACATTACGATGATGCCGGCAGCAAACTCACCGGCAAGCTCAGTGGTCGCTACAAACTGACCGAGCAGTGGGCGTTGCGCGGTGCGGTGTCGAACAATTTTCGCGCGCCGTCGCTGGCGCAGAGCGGCTTTCAGAACACCACCAGCAACTTCGGCGAAGGCGGCACGCTCACCGATATTCGCGTGCTCTCGGTCAACGACCCGATCGCCCGCGCGCTGGGGGCAGAGAAGCTCGATCCTGAAACCTCGAAGAACTTCAGCCTCGGCCTGACCTTCCAGTTCAACGAGCGCTTCGATGCCTCGCTCGATGTGTTCCGCATCGACGTCAAGGATCGCATCACCCTGTCGCAGCGCATCGGCAGCGATGCCATGGAGCAATACATCAACGATAACTTCGGTGTGGCCGGGGTACATGATGTCAACTTCTTCACCAATGCCGCCGACACCAGCACCCACGGTGCCGAACTGGTGCTCAACTACCACCAGCCGCTGTATGAAGGGCAACTGGGCCTGACCACCGCGTACACCTACAACCACACCAAAGTCACCAGCACCAAAGGCACGCCCGCGCAACTGACGGCGCTGGGTATCGGCAACGATGCGCTGGTCGGCGTTGAAGAAACCAACACCCTGACTGACGCGGCGCCCAAGGATCGTTTCGTGTTTTCCGCCAATTGGGCCAGCGAACACTGGGGCTTGCTCGGGCGTCTGACCCGGCAGGGCGAGACCACCCGCGTCTTCGACTTTGGCGACTCGCAACCGGAGCAGACCTACGGCGCGGTGTGGCAACTGGACGCCGAGGTGACCTACAAATTCACCCCGAAATTCAGCGTGGCCCTGGGCGGCAACAACCTCACCGACAACTACCCGGAACGCTCCGGCTCGGCGATCAACTACGGCGGCAACCTGCCGTATGACGTGCTGTCGCCGATTGGCACCAATGGCGCGTATTACTACGCCAGCGCCACTTACGGCTTCTGAGCCGATTCGCCATGGATGGCGGATCTTCTGCGGGACACTCAATGAATCACTCCAACAGCCCCAAGCGCCATCTGCCGGTGCTGCAGGCGGTGCTGATCACGCTGGGCATGGTGATCACCACCGACATCCTCAAGACCGCGCCGACCGTGGCGCTGAACGTCGGGCCGGAATATTTCTACTGGGTGTGGGTGCTCGGCGGCCTGGCGTCGATGGCCGGGGCGTTGTGCTTTGCCGAAATGGCCACGGCATTCCCACATCCCGGTGGCGACTATCACTTTCTGCGCACCGCCTATGGCGAGCGCATGGGGTTCCTGTTTGCCTGGTCACGCTTCTCGGTGATGCACACGGGCTGGATCGCCTTGTCGGCGTTCATGTTTGCCGATTACGTCAACGCCGTGGTGCCGTTGGGGCGATACGGTTCGGGGCTGTTTGCCGGCGGGGTGATCGCTGCGCTGGTGCTGCTCAATCTCACCGGCAAGCACATCGGTTTCATCACTCAGACCTTGCTGGTGGGCTTGTTGGCGCTGGGCTTTCTGAGCATCGCCAGCGCCGGTGTGTGGCTGGCGTGGCAGGGGATCGAAGCCGCGCCAGCAAGCGTCTCGGTCACGCCGGAAAACACCGGTATGGCCGGGTTTTCCGCAGCGATGATTTTCGTGTTTCTGGCGTTCGGCGGCTGGAGCGATGCGGCGACCTTGTCGGCGGAAGTGCGCGACGGTCGACGTGGAATATTCATCGCCATGCTCGGTGCGCTGACGGTGTTGATGGCGATCTATCTGGCACTGAACTGGGCGTTTGTGCGAGGCCTGGGATTCGCTGGACTGGCGGCGAGCAATGCACCGGCGGTGGAGCTGTTGAACCGTGCATTTGGCGCGCCTGGCGTGCTGCTGATTCTGCTGATGGTGGGTATCGCGGCCATCGCCAGCATCAACTCGACCCTGCTGGTCGGCGCCCGCACCACCTATGCCGCTGCCCGCGATGTGCCGCAGTTGCGTCGTTTCGGCGAGTGGCACGAACGCGACGGCGTGCCGCGCAAAGCGTTGCTGGCGGAGGGCTCAGTGGCGTTGTTGCTGGTGCTGTTCGGCAGCTTCACCCAGAGCGGCTTCAACACCATGGTCGAGTACCTGACCCCGGTGTATTGGCTGTTTCTGAGCTTCAGCAGCCTGGCGTTGATCATCCTGCGCCGACGCTTTCCCGACGTGCCGAGGCCGGTGAGGGTGCCGTTGTATCCGCTGTTGCCGCTGCTGTTTTTCGGGCTGTGCCTGTACATGCTCTATTCGAGCGTGACAGTGGTGGGATGGGGCGCTTTTCTGGGGATTGGCGTGTTGCTGGTGGGCGCGCTGCTGTTGGCGGGGTTGAGCCGCCTGGCGTCGACGCCTCGGCAAGCTCTGGGGCCGATCAGCGATTAAAACGAGACTTCGGCCGGTTGCGACAGACGCAGTACCGACAAGTCTCCGGTAATGCGTTTGTACGCCAGCCGAATCGCCTCGATATTGCCAGCGTTCTGTGGATTGTTCTCGTGCAGGATCACGATGACCTTGGTGCTCAGCCGCTCCGGCTCCTTCGCCCCATGATCGCGCCACTGTCCGTACGCATCGAACACGGTGAAACCGTCGGGAAACCGCGACGTCACTTCCTTGTCGAGAAACTCGCGCCAGCGCGCCGGGCTGACCGCGCCGTCCTTGCCATCCACGGTGCCCACCGAGAAGTACAGCTCGGTGCGGATCCATTGCGCCTGCGCCGGACGCGTGGCGTCACCTTGCAGGGTGGAGCTGGCGGGATCTTTGGTATGCACCGAAACAGCAGGAGGACTGGCGCACCCGGCGACAGCGACAAACAGTGCAGCCAGTAACAGGCGTCTTTGCATGGAACATTCCTTTTATGAGTCAAGTGCAGACGCGCAATGATAGGGGCTGAGGTTAATAGCGATAAAAGATTAAAAAATGATTTTCCGGTTGATTAATGGAATAAAAAATCATCGAGTCGTGGGTACCGGACGTGCCAACGCCATCGCTGGCAAGCTAGCTCCCACAGGTTTTGTGGCGTGCACAAAGCCGCTGATCGACACAATCCCCTGTGGGAGCGGGCTTGCCCGCGAAGGCGCCGGTTCAGTCGATAAAGACGTTGGATGTACCAACGCCGTCGCTGGCACGCCAGCTTTCACAGGTTTTGTGGCGTGCACAAAGCCGTTGATCGACACAATCCCCTGTGGGAGCGGGCTTGCCCGCGAAAGCGGTGTGACATTCAGCGATGAGGTTGGCTGATCTGACGCTTTCGCGAGCAAGCTCAGCGCCCCTCATGCTGCTTGCGATAAGCCCCCGGTTGCACGCCCACCGACTTGGCAAATGCCCGGGTAAACGCGGCGATCGACTGATAGCCCACCGCCGCACACACCTGTTCCACCGTGTGGTTAGTCCGCAGTAACTGGCAGGCATGCCGAATGCGCAACGCCAGCAATACCTGCCCCGGCGATTGTCCGGCCAGTTCGTTGAAACGTTTGAAAAATGCCGAGCGCGACAGGCCGGTACTCGCCGCCATGCTCTCCAGCGACCACGGCAATTGCGGTTGTGCGATCAACTGGTCCAGCAACGGCGCGAACTGCGGATTGCGCGCCAATGCCACAAGGCCGCCGAGGCTCTGGTTGTCGGCCATCTGCTGGCGCAGCACATACAAAAACAGCAGATGACTCAAGCGTTCGAGCAGCGCCGAGGAGGGTGCCGGCAGGCGTTCGCACTCTTGCAGGATCAACTCGAACAAGGCTCGCGCCGCGCTGGAAGACGGATCGCCCGCGCGCAGGATGATCCAGTCTGGCAACCCCTCGATGATCAGCGATGACAATCCCGACTTGAAATGGAAGAACCCGCAAACCAGCCCGACACCGTCCTGCGCCTGGCTGTCGAGCGCGGTCATGGCCCTGCGCGGCAGCGTCTGGGCGAGGGCTGTCTCTTCGGCGCTGGAGAGGCGGTAATTCAGATCCCGCAGCAGAAACACCACATCCCCGGCGTTCAACGGTATCGACCGTGCCTGCCCATCAATGTGCAGCCAGCAACGCCCCTGCACGATCAAGTGAAAACTGGCGCGCGCCAGCCCGTGCGTACTCGCGTGCCAGCCCCCGCAATAGCGCCCGACGTGGAACAGACTGGCGTCGAGTTCAAGGCTTTCTAATAACCAATCAACCAAAGGGCTGGACGAAATCATCTAATGGAAACACTCAGGAGCAAGTAATCGCTACTTTAGAATATGGATCGAAATTTTTATAACCAACAGACTGACCGGACACTCAACAGCAGGAGTCCACTCCATGTCGCGCGTCACTCTTCACACCGTGCAAAGCGCTCCCGAAGCCGCCAGACCGTTTCTGGAAAATGCGCAGAAAAACTCCGGATTCATTCCAAACCTGCTGGCCGTGCTGGCCAATGCCCCGGCCGCACTGGAAACCTACGTCACGGTATCGGCGCTCAATGGCAAGTCCGAACTCAGCCTCGCCGAGCGCGAAGTGGTGCAACTGATTGCCGCGACCAACCATGGTTGCGATTTCTGTGTCGCAGGTCATACCGCCGTGGCGCTGAATAAGGCCAAACTGCCGCCGGAAGTGGTCAGTGCGCTGCGTGAGAAAGCCACCGTGCCCGTGGAAAAACTGGAAAACCTGGCCACGTTTGCCCGCGAAGTGATTGCCACCCGAGGCAAGGTCAGCGATCAGACCTTCAACCAATTCAAGGCCGCCGGCTACACCGAAGGCAATGCGCTGGAAGTGATCCTCGGCATCAGCCTGGCGACCCTGTGCAACTTCGCCAACGTGTTCGCCGACACGCCGCTCAACCCTGAGCTGGCGGCGTATCGCGCTTAATCCGCCAGCGCTTCGGGCCGCATCGTCTATGGTTGATGCGGCTGCGTACAAGGAGAGAAACGACATGCTCAATCCGGCATTGATGCAATGGCTGGAACACAACGCCCAGGCCCTGGATGCGGGCGACGGCGATCCGCAACAGGTACTGACACAACTGGCGCAGGCCGGGGTGCTACGGGTCGGCATCAGTCCAGCGCTGGGCGGCAGCGATGGTCACGTCAGTGATGCCGTGGAAACCCTGGCCGCTGTCGCCAACCATTCACTGGCGGCGGCGTTTGTGTTCTGGGGCCAACGGGCCTTTATCGAATACCTGCTGCACAGCCCCAACGCTGCGCTGAGGGAAAGACTGCTGCCGGTGTTGCTCAGCGGAGAGCTGGCCGGGGCTACCGGTTTGTCCAACGCGATGAAATACCTGTCGGGCATCGAGGCACTGCAAGTGCGTGCCGTCGACACCGCAGACGGCTGGACCTTGAACGGGCGTCTGCACTGGGTGACCAATCTGCGCCAAAGCGGTTTCGTGGTGGCGGCGGCAATAGAGCACGAGGAGGGCGGTTCGCCGTTCGTGCTGGCGATCGCCGATGACGCTGCCGGCGTGCAACGTTCCGCCGACCTGCAACTGATGGGGCTGCAGTCGAGCAACACCGCAGCGATCGATTTCGCGCAAGTGGCGGTCGGACGCGAATGGCTGCTGCACGAGGACGCGCGCAAGTTTTTGCCGGCAGTGCGCCCGGCGTTTCTCGGCTTGCAATGCGGCATGGCGATTGGTCTGGCGCGACGGGCGCTGGCCGAGGTCGAAGGACACTTGCAGGACGGCCGTTCGATTCTGCTGGAGCCGTTGCAGGAACAACGCGAGCAACTGGCGCAGAGCGTCGACGCGCTCAAGCAGGGCCTGCACGACGGACGTTTCCTGTCCCAGCCGGGCGCGTTGTTCCAGATCCGCATCGCGCTGGCCGAATCCGCCGCCAATGCGGTGCAACTGGAGTTGCAATCGAGCGGCGGCAAGGCCTATCTGACCGAGCACGGCAGTGGTTTCGCCCGGCGCTGGCGTGAGTCGGCGTTCGTGCCGATCGTCACGCCGAGCCTGGTGCAACTGCGCGCTGAATTGCAGCGGCAGAAACGGGAAGCGACGGCATGACCGCGCCGGTGCTGGAGGCGCACGGCATCAGCCTCGGCTACCCGAAAGAGGAGGGCTGGCACACCGTGCTGGAACATTTCGACCTGCAATTGCAGCCCGGCGAAGTGGTGACGATTCTCGGCCCCAGCGGTGTCGGCAAATCGAGTCTGCTGCGTGTGCTGGCGGGGTTGCAGGCACCGCAGCAGGGCCGGGTGAGCCTGCTTGGCGAACCGCTGACCGGCGCGCACCCTCGGGTGGCGGTGGCGTTTCAGGACCCGAGCCTGTTGCCGTGGCTGACCCTGGAAAAGAACGTCGCCTTCGGTCTCGACTTCGCCCGCCAGCCGCATCTCACGGCCGAGCAGCGCAAGGCGCGGATCGACCACGCCATCGCTGCGGTCGGCCTCGAACACGCGCGGTTGCAGCACCCGGCGCAGTTGTCCGGCGGCATGGCCCAACGCACCGCGCTGGCGCGGTGTCTGGCGCGGCAGCCGCAGGTGCTGTTGCTCGATGAACCGTTCGGCGCGCTGGATGAAATCACCCGCGCCGACATGCAGCAGTTGCTCCTGCAACTGATTGCCGAGCACCACACCGCAGCCGTATTGATTACCCACGATATTGACGAAGCCCTGCTGCTCTCCGAGCGGATTCTGCTACTGGGTAACAGCCCGGCGCACATCCTCGGCGAGTGGCGCATCGACCTGCCTCAGCCGCGTGCCGAGCTGGTCGAGGAACTGGGCGCGCTGCGCATCGACATCCTCAAAACCCTTCGGCGGGCGAGCCGCAATCCCCTTACTCAACCTGTGCCCGCTACGTCGGAGATTGACCATGTGCCTGGACGACTTTACTCACACACGTCGTGACTTCCTCAAACTCAGCGCGTTGCTGACCGCTGGCGGCGCGTTGCCGCTGCTCAACAGCCTGAATGCCCGTGCCGCTGCCGAGCCGAACGCGCCGGTGCGCATCGGTTATCTGCCGATCACCGACGCCACGCCGTTGCTGGTGGCGCACAACAACGGGCTGTTCGAGGCCGAAGGCATTCAGGCCGAGCGCCCGGTGCTGCTGCGCAGTTGGGCGCAGGTGATCGAGGCGTTCATTTCCGGGCAGGTCAACGTGATTCATCTGCTGTCGCCGATGACCGTGTGGGCGCGTTACGGCAGCAAGGTGCCGGCCAAGGTCGTGGCGTGGAACCACGTCGGCGGCTCGGGCCTGACCGTGGCGCCGGGCATCACCGAGGTCAAGCAATTGGGTGGGCAATCGGTGGCGATTCCGTTCTGGTATTCGATTCATAACGTGGTGGTGCAGCAGCTGTTCCGCGATCATGGGCTGGTGCCGGTGAGCAAATCGGCGAGCGCCGCGTTGGCGCCGAACGAAGTCAATCTGCTGGTGCTGCCGCCGTCCGATATGCCGCCGGCCCTGGCGAGCAAACGCATCGCTGGCTACATCGTCGCCGAGCCGTTCAACGCGCTGGCCGAGGAACTCAAGGTTGGCCGCGTGCAGCGCTTTACCGGCGACGTCTGGCGCAATCACGCCTGCTGCGTGGTGTTCATGCATGAGCAGGATCTGAACCTCCGTCCCGAGTGGTCGCAGAAAGTGGTCAACGCGATCGTCAAGGCGCAGGTCTGGACCCGCGACAACCGCGCCGAGGCCGCAAAACTGCTGTCCAGGGACGGCGAAAATCGCTACACGCCGCACGCGCAACCCGTGCTCGACCGGGTGCTGTCGCCGGCCACCAGCGACCGCGAGCAATATCTGGCCAGCGGCGCGATTCAGCACAGCCATTGGGACGAGCAGCGCATCGATTTTCAGCCGTACCCGTTCCCCAGCTACACCGAAGAACTGGTCAAACGTCTGAAGGACACGTTGATCGAGGGCGACAAGGGGTTCCTTGCCAACCTCGATCCGCAGCAAACCGCCCGGGATCTGGTAGACGATCGCTTCGTGCGTAATGCCATTGCTACAGTCGGCGGGATGAAGGCATTCGGATTACCGGAAAGCTTTGATCGCAGCGAGGAGTTCGGCCTCTGATGCGTCAGCGATCTTCTTCGACCGTGCACGGTTTGCTGGGCGTCGCGGGGCTGTTGTGCCTGTTGCTGCTGTGGTGGCTGGGCGTACACGTGTTCGGCGGCAGCGACAGCCTGGCACTGCGTTTTTCACCCGAGGCAACCCTGGCCAGCCTCGGCGAACTGCTGCTGCGCCCGGAGCTGTACGAGCATGTGCTGGTCAGCCTGAAGCGGATTCTGGTCGGTCTGCTGCTGGCGCTGCTGATCGGTGTGCCGCTGGGCTTGATGATTGGCAGCTACCGGCATCTGGAAGCGGCGACCACGCCGGCGTTTCAGTTTCTGCGGATGATTTCGCCGCTGTCGTGGATGCCGGTGGTGGTGATGCTGATGGGTGTCGGTGATCAGCCGATCTACTTCCTGCTGACCTTCGCCGCCGTGTGGCCGATCCTGCTCAACACCGTGGCCGGCGTACGCCAGCTCGACCCGCGCTGGCTGCAACTCAGCCGCAGCCTCAGCGCCACCCGTTGGGAGACCCTGCGCAAGGTGATCCTGCCCGGCGTGCTCGGCCATGTGCTGACCGGGGTCCGGCTGTCGATCGGCATTCTGTGGATCGTGCTGGTGCCGTGCGAGATGCTCGGGGTCAGCGCCGGGTTGGGCTACTTCATCCTCGATACGCGCGATCGTCTGGCGTATTCGGAACTGATGGCGATGGTGCTGCTGATCGGCGTACTGGGTTTTGCGCTGGATGCGTTCGCGCGCTGGCTACACCGACGCTGGGCGCCGGCCTGAGCCTCTTCACCAGCAGGCTCGCCCCTGCCCGCAATCCTGCAATCACCACAAAGCCCTGTGGGAGCTGGCTTGCCAGCGATGGGTCCGTGTCAGTCACCACCCGTGCAGACTGACCCACCGCCATCGCTGGCAAGCCAGCTCCCACAATAATCTCGGCCAGTAACCAAGTCCGTGTACACCGCAAAACCTTTTAGGGGTCACGGGCTCGACGCCGGTTTCGCCAGCGCAATCCCCGCATCCCCCAGCCGCTTGAGAATCTCGAACAGCAGATCACTCTTGGTCCCGCCGACGATCCGTGGGCTGCCGACATAGCCCGTCACCGTCAAGGTGATGCCATCGGGCGAGAGTTTGCTGAAGCGCACGTACGACGCCGGTTTGTCGAGGATGTTTTCGTTTTCGCGGTAGGTGTTCAGCAGCAGTTCCTTGACCTGTTCCGGGTCGATGTCCAGCGGGAACATCAGCTCCAGGCTCGCCACCCCCTGGGCGCTGCCGCCAAGGGTGACGTTGCGCAGGTTCTGCGAAATCAATTGTGAGTTGGGCACGATCACGATGGAGCGGTCGCTGAGCTGGATTTCCGTGGCGCGCACGTTGATCCGGCGGATATCGCCTTCGACACCGCTGATGCTGATCAGGTCGCCGACCTTCACCGGGCGCTCGGTGAGCAGGATCAGCCCGGAGACGAAGTTCTTGACGATCTCCTGCAAGCCGAAACCGATCCCCACCGACAATGCACTGACGATCCACGCCAGATTGGTCCAGCGCACGCCCAGCGACGACAGCGTCAGGAGAATGACCGTGGCATAACCGATATTGGAAAACAGCGTGCTCAGCGACGCGCACATGCCCGGATCCATGTCGGTCTTGGGCAGGAATTCGTTGTCGAGCCAGCGGCGCAGGGCGCGGATCAGGTAGATACCGATCAGCAGCGCCAGCACGGCATTGATCAGGTGCGCGGGTACGATGTTCAGCTTGCGTAAGCCGGCACCACCGAGAATGCCCAGGACATTGCTGGTCAGTTGCCCGAACGTGGTGCCGATGCCGCCGACGAACAAGGTGATGACCGCCAGCAGCAACAGCCCGGCGCGGCTGGCACCGGACAGCACAATCGAGATCTGTTCCAGCCGCCGGTCGCCCAGGCCCAGGGTCTGCTTGAGCGTCCTGCCCGCCGAGTAGCGCGGCGAGAACAGGTACTCGCAGGCGTCCTTGACCACTTGCACCAGTAAATAGAACCCGGCCAGCACGATATAGGCCCATACCAGCTCAAAAGTGATGAAGCGGGCCAGCGACACGTAGCCGGTGAGCAAGGCCAGCGCCGACACGCCCATGCACACCGTGGCGATGCTGTAGATCGCTCCGGCAAACGTGCTGGCGGCCTCCGGTTCATTGGCGCTGATCAACGCCTTGCGCACTTTGCCGACGCGCAACAGCAACGGCACCAGAATCACGATCACCACGATGGCAATCACCCCGCGCTGGGCGATCACGATCTGGCTGCTCATGCCGGTGGCGTTGCTGACTTGCACCAGCGTCACCAGCACCAGCAGGGTGGCGGCGAGAATCCTCGGATACGGGCGCAACGCCAGCGCTACCGAGTCGGCCATCGCCGGCAGCCGCCATGAAGGATGCTGGGTCGACAGCAGTGCGCGGCTCAACGCGGTAATCAGGACGCAGGCGTAAACGGCTTTTTCGAATTCTTCGGAAAAAGTCTGCAGCACTGGCGTCAACGGCTCGTGACGGGTGCAGGCATAGAACAGCAGGTGCAGGGCGATGGCTGTGGTGCCCAGGGTCGCCAGCGCCGAGGCGAAGGCCAGCGCGCTGCGACGCAGGCGACCTTCCGGCATGCGGTGGATGCACAGCCAGGTCAGGCCACGTTCGGCGAGTCGGCGACCGACCGTCCAGAAAGTCAGCGCCAACAGCACCAGCACACAGGTGAAAAACCGTTCCCCCGGGGCCCAGACGGTGGCCCAGGTGAGGTTCACCTGATCGATGAAAAACTTCAGGCGCTGACGATCATCCGGTTCCGGCGCCACCAGCGGCGACCAGAAGGCCGGGCTCAGAATGCTGTCGGTGCGCAGCGTCAGTTCGCTTTCGAGCAATGTGCGACGAATCCCGGCAATTTGCGTGATCAGCTCGGCTGCGCTCTGCTTGAGCGCGGCAAGGCTTTTGAGCGTGGCATCGACCTTGTTTTTCTGCTCGCTGAGCAACGCCCGTTGTGCGGCGATTTCCGCCTGTTCGGCGGCAATCTGCGTATCCGGTGCGGCGCCGAGCACCCCCAGTTGCACCGCCAGTTGCGCCTGCTGCGGCAACAACGATGCGGACAACCGATCGACATCCAGAATGAACGTCTGCACCCGGTCCTGCGGGCCTTCGAGCTGGTTGTAATTGTTGGCGGCGGAAATCTGCTGCTTCAGTCCGTCGAGACGCAATTGCAAGGCTTGCAGATCACTTTGCGAGACCTCCACCAGCGGCGCCGCAGTGGTCGCCGAGGGCGCCGGCAAATCCGCCGCGCACAGTAGCGAACTGCCCGCAGCGAGCACGGTCAGCGCGACAAAAAACAATGCCTTCAATGTGTTGCGCATCGGAGGGGCCGGTTCTCGTTGATCACACAATCTATGAGGTTAGGTGATCGAACCGGGCACGGCGGAAAATTTCCGGTTAGCAGGGCAGGGGCGCCGTAGGGCGTGCGTGTTTTGCTGTGGTTGTCCTCATAATGCCGCAGCCTGGCATCCATGGCTCATCAAAATACCACCCGGCCGGAAATGCAGTGCTGAACGGCACCGCCCACCCAGACGGTGCCGTCCACGTGCTGGATGTGCAATCGGCCGCGGCGGCCGATGGCGGTGCCTTGGCTCACGGTGTAGCGGTCGCCAAGGATGCCTGAGCCGATCAGCCACTGAGCCAGGCTCGCATTGAGGCTGCCGGTGACGGCGTCCTCGGCGCATTCCTCGCCCATGAAGGCTCTGACTTCCACGTCCGTTTCAGCACCGGGACCCGCCCACGGCGCAATAACCCCGACATTCAGCCCCCGCAGCGCCGGGTAATCAGGCTTGATCGCCAACACGTCTTCGCGACTCGCCAACAACACCCCCGCCCAACCCGGGCCGTTATCGACCCATTGGCTCGCGCGGATCTGCCCGGTGGAGAGGCCGAGTCCTTGTTCGATCAGGTTGAGCGTCGTTGCCTCCAGCGGCCCGCTGCGCACCAATGGTGGCGCGGAGAACGCCAGTTGCGCGCCTTGTTTGCGTACCCGAATCAAGCCCGCCGGGCACTCCTGAATAATCTCGACCTGCTCAGGCTTGTCGTTCTGCGCGAGCCACACTTTGCAGCTGCCCAGCGTGGGATGCCCAGCGAAGGGCAGCTCTCGCAACGGTGTAAAAATACGGACACGGTAGTGCGCGTCCGGCGCCTCGGGCTTCAACAGAAAAGTGGTCTCACTGAGTTGCGTCCAGCGGGCGAACGTCTGCATCTGCTCGGTCGTCAGCCCATCTGCATCCACCACCACGGCCAGCGCATTACCTTCGTAGGGGTGATCGGCGAATACGTCGACTTGTTCGAACTGCAGCGAGCGTGGCATTGAATGTCCTTACAGGTTGAGTCAGGGAAGGTCTTTTACGCCGATGGATTCGGATTATGGGCGCAGACTGTCAGGTGCCGGTCCAAGACATTTCGATATGCGTGTCGGTTGCGCCAGTCCGGCGAAAGCCCAGTCGTTCATAGAGCTTCTGCGCCAATGTGTTCGTGCGAAAAGCGCCCAACTGCAAAGGCACCTTGCGGGCAGCAGCTTGCAGCTGGAGGTTCCTCAGAATGCGCGAGCCAATGCCTTTGCCTTGGTACGCCTGCGAAATAGCGATGTTCTGAACATGGATTCGATCTTCTTTGTCCAGAATCTGCACGTATCCAACAATCCGGCCATCTTGTTCAATAATCGAAGTGGCTGCGCAGGCGAATTCCGCTGTGAAATTTGCCCGTTGCCACTTCTCATCCCAGCCCCATATTTTTTCGATGTGCTCGCGAAAGACTGCTCGATGCAAGTCAAAGAGGGTTGTCTGGTCACCATCGGTGGCGGGGCGTAGCGTCATGCGGGTCTCTGATTTGTGCTTTTGGCTGTTGCTGAGGCTAGCGGCTGCAACAATAAACGGCAATTCGGATTGATCATGGCCCGCCGCATCTGACTGCCCCCGGACAATCACAACGCCACCCGCTCCACAAGCCTGCTGAACTCCAGCGGATGACCGGGGAATTTCGCCGGTTATAAGCTACAGCCGATCCCTATTCCCGGCAGGAATGTGGCCTATGAAATGATTCGATTTTTCTTGTCTCGTTTCCCGGCGTAGCGTGCCCCAACGACAAGGAGAATCATCGTGGCCTCATCCTCGACCAACCCTGCAGCAAAATTCGACACCTCGCGCGCCAGCGAGTACGCCACACAGAGCCGTATCGCACTGGCCGGTTACGACGCCTGTCACGATCTGGCGGCTTGCATGTTGGCGGCCACGCTCGGCCCGGCGCGGGCGGCAAACGTGCTGGTGGTGGGCGCGGGGGGTACGGCGCAGGAAATCATCGCAATGGCCGCGCTGGAGCCGGACTGGCGTTTCACCGCTGTCGATCCTTCGGCACCCATGCTGGACGCCGCGACGCAGCAATTGCAGGCCCACGAATTACTGCACAGAACGCAGCTGCATCTCGGGCATGTCGATGACTTGCCGGCCGCCCCATCCTTCGATGCGGCAACATTGATCGGTGTGCTTCATCACCTCAAGGGTGATGAACCCAAACAACACATCCTGTGCTCGGTCCAGGCGCGGCTGAAACCGGGCGCACCGCTGATTGTGGCGGGCAATCACTACGCCTATGCCAGCCAACCGTTATTGCTGCAGGCGTGGGGGCAGAGATGGCGGCAGCAAGGCGCGAGTGCTGATGAGGTGGCCGCCAAGCTCGGGAAAATCCTGCAGGGCGCGGATCCGCCGCATTCCGAAGCAGCGGTTCAGGCGTTGTTGCATAAGGCGGGATTTAGCCAGGCGACGCGCTTCTTCAGCAGTCTGTTCTGGGGCGCGTGGCTGGCGTGCCGACTGCCTGTCTCAGCCGACTGAGTGTGATCGAAACCTGAATTGCAGAATCAGCTCTCGCTGCTCTCAACCGGTTCGGCCGCCGCTTCGGCAGCCATCTTTGCGCGCTCGGCCTTGCTGATGTATTTGGGCTTTTTCGGCGCCAGTTTGGCGCTGGCCTTTTTGGCCTTTTCCTTGAACAACTGCTGCAGTTTCTTTTGGCGGTTCATGTTTCTACTCGGTGAAGTGGAGCCGGGCATGTGCCCATCAAGCGCGCATTAAATCCGGGTCGCAGCCATTTGGCGAGCCTGTTGCAGCAATGCGGGATCAAACTGCTCACGGGTGTCCATTCGCACACCGCGCAAACCCGCTGTTTCCAACTGCGTCCTATATAGCGCCTGCGCGCAATAGTTGATCAGAATAGAGCGCCGACGTGCGCCATTCACGTTGCGACTCCCCGCGTGGAGCAGATCGACGTCAAACAGCAAAATGTCCCCCGCAGTCCCTGAAAGCTGCACGACAGCAGTCTCGTCGTTGGGGTCGAATGGTGGCTGTTGTGGTGAAGGTCGGTGACTGCCCGGGACGATGCGCGTGGCGCCGTTGTCGGGGCCGTAGTCATCGAAAAAGGCGATGGCGTTGACCATGTCGCCGGGCCGCTGGATCGACAAGTCGCGGTGCAGTTGCTGATGGCCACCGCCGGCAAGCGGTTCGCGACCCTCGACCTGGGACAGGAAGAAGCGTTCGCCGATCAACTCGCCTGCCACCGTCAGAACCTGCGGCAGGCGACACACCGCTTGCACCGTTGCATCCAGGTCCAGCAGCGAATGGCGCCAGTCCATGCCGCGCGGTACCGGCCAGTGTTCCGATGCTTGCACATTCGCATCGAATATCGCGCGCAGGTCGGCGAGCCAATTCCCCGGGATCGCATCGCGCAGCAGCGCGTAACCTTGCCGGTGAAGCTTTTCGCGCTCGATCATGGCTTCGGTAACGTCAGGAAATCGCTGCTCAGCAGCGCGCCGAGGGCTGTGTTCAAGACTGATCTTTTCCAAGAGTGCATGGGTTGTTTTGAGACAGGGCTGCGCGCAGATTCGTAGACCGGCTGCCATGAGGATAGCCGACGCATGCGCCTCTGCATCGAGGCTACGTCGGAACACCGGCGCGCGCGTCCGGATTTGAAATACCCGCCACCGCCCGCTAGAGTCGCGCCCCTTGTCCGGCCAGCAGCGCCGGCGATGGCTGGGGAAGAGGGCGGCAGTTGAACGAACACACATTGTCCATGCGACTGGAGCGGGTGGCGGCGCATGTACCGGCTGGCGCGCGGTTGGCGGATATCGGCTCGGATCACGGCTATCTGCCGGTGGCCCTGTTGCGCCGTGGCGCCATCGTTGCGGCGGTGGCCGGCGAGGTAGCGCAGACACCGTTCCATGCCGCGGTGCGCACGGTGCGCGACAACGATCTTCAGCCGTTCATCACTGTGCGTCTGGCCAGTGGCCTGGCGGCGATCGAGCCGTCCGACGGGATTACCGCGATCAGCCTGTGCGGCATGGGCGGCGAGACGATTCGTGACATTCTCGACAGCGGCAAGGCGCGTTTGCGCGGCCACGAACGGCTGATCCTGCAACCCAACGGCGGCGAGCAACCCCTGCGCCGGTGGCTGATGGATAACGGTTACCGCATCCTCGATGAGGAAGTGCTGCAGGAAAACCGTTTCTTCTACGAAATCATCGTCGCCGAGCGCGGTGCCCCGGTGAGCTACAGCGCCCGACAGTTGTACTTCGGCCCATTGCAGATGCAGGCGCGCAGTCCGGCATTCCTCGCCAAATGGCAGCGTCTCTTACGGCAGAGACAGAAAACGCTGGCCAGTTTCAAACAGGCGCGCCAGGAAGTGCCCGGGGAGAAACTGGAAGAAATTTCGCTACAGATTCAGTGGATCACTGAGTTGCTGGCTTGATCTGCCGTGTTGGCGCTTGCGCTCCTTCAGGTTTAAAGTCAGCTTCAAGGTTAACGTGCTTGCGGAGTCGGACATGAGAATCGGTGAACTGGCAAAAATCAGCGGACTGGCGCCGTCGCGCATCCGCTTCTACGAAGCGAGCGGGTTGATCACTTCGGTCGCGCGCAAAGCCAATGGCTATCGCGATTACGCCCCCGACACACAGTGGGTGTTGCATATCATCACCGGCGCGCAGGCGGCAGGTTTTTCCCTGGAGGAAATCCGTCAGTTGATGCCGATGAATGCCAACGGTTGGCAGCACGACCAATTGCTCAGTGGCTTGAAGCAAAAGGTCGATGAAATCGAGGTGCTGCAGCAACGGCTGGCGCAGAACAAGGAACAATTGCTGCTGGTCATCAAAGGGATCGAGGGTAAACCTGCGGGGATGGCGTGTGCGGACAATGCGCAGAGGCTGATCCAACGGCTGTGCGAAGAAGGCGTGGCTTCTGCGCCCGACAAGCAGCCAGCAGTTGCGGCAAGAAAAACCAACGCCCGTCAGGCATCCAGAGCCTGACGGGCGTTACAGCTTTCAGCGCTTGCCAACCAGCGTGGCAAGCGGTTTTGGCGCATAGAGCGCACTCTGGAACTCAGGGACATATTCGTACTTGAGCATTTTCCCCAGCTTCAAGTCGCGCAGGTAATTAGAAAGGCTGCCATCGCCCAGCGTCAGCGTGGCGGCATCCGCGTCCCGGCTGGAACCGTGGCTGAGCTGGCGCGACACCGCGTAGCCATAGGCCAGTTGGCCTTGGTGATCGAGGTTGGTGAAACTGCTGGTGACGATATCCTCATCGCGCGACAGTTTGTCGAGCTTCTTCGCGGTGAAGGACACGTCCGGTTTGCCGGTCTGGCTGTCACTGATCTCATAGATCACGGATTGCCCGTTTTCTTTGCGCTCAATGCCGGTCAGCCACTTCGGCAGGTTGTAACCGACCACTCCGCGCACCCGTGCCAGCTCGGTATTGACCGGCAACTTGAGCACATAACCCCAGAAATCTTCTGACATCGACTGGCCAATCAACGTGAGCGGTCCCAGGTTGGTTTTGCCGGGTTTGTTGGTGATGATCGACACGGCAACTTCGTTATAGGCGTCGTTATCGCAATGCTCGTAGGTGTAGGCGGTGAATGCGATCAAGCCACGTCCTGGCCAGACTTGCAGTGGCTGCACGGTGGCCAGTATTTCCGGCGGCATCAACGACCGGAGCCGATCGAGGTCGGCCGTGTAGATCGCCGTGACACGACTGTTCTGATAGTAGAAATTGGGCGAAAACGACTCAAAGCCAATGTCGACCTTGTTCTTCGCCAGGCCCTTGAACCAGCTCAAATCAACGCCCGGGACTTCGGCGGCAATCACCGACAACGGCGGATTGGAGCGAAAGCGGTCATACAGGCCACCCTTGACGACGGGTACTGAATGGCCGGCAATGTCGATGGTGGTGGTCTCGGTCAGATCGGGCATTTCAGGTGTCTCCGCCAACGCAGCGTTGGCAAAAGTGGTGATCAGCAATCCTGTTAAAACGGCGCTCGCGACTTTCAATCGGACTTTCTCCGGTGGGTAGGCACTACAAAAAGATTCAGCGCGTTCGTTCGCCGGCGCTGAGCACCGCCATCACGGCTTCAGCCACGGCCTTGGGCGATTGAGGGTTCTGGCCAGTCACCAGCCTTCCATCGGTAATGGCAAACGAAGTGAACGGCAGCCAGCCCTTGCGATAGCGCGCGCCTTGGCTCACCAAGCGGTCCTCAAGAAAGAACGGCACCTGATTTTTCATGCCCGAGAGCAGCTCTTCGCGGTCGGAGAACCCGGTGATGTTTCGACCCTTGATGATCAACTGGCCCTGGCTGTCTTTCAGATCCAGCAGACCCGCCACACCATGGCACACCGCCGATACGATGCCGCCCTGGTTGTAGATGGTTTCGGCGACACGGCGCAGGTCAGGATTGTCGGGAAAGTCCCACATGACGCCATGGCCCCCGGTGAAGTAGATGACGCCGAAGCGGGACGGATCGACCTCGGCGATCGGCAACGTATTGGCCAGGCGCGCGCGGAACGCAGGCGACTGCAAATGCTCCCGCGCAGCCTTGTCCATGTACAACCAGCCCAGACTGCGTTCGTCCAGAGGCACCGCGCCACCCTTGGGGCTGGCAAACACGGTGGTGTAGCCGGCAGCTTCCACCACATCGGTGAAGTGGGTCAGTTCGGTCAGCCACAAGCCGGTGGTATCGGATCGCGAGGGATAGCTGGCGTGATTGGTCATGATCACCAGGATCTGGCGATCCTTGATCGCCGCCGACTCAGCATTTGCAAACGTCATGAAAGCACCACCTATCAATAGCAGGGCAGAGGAAACAAGGGTCTTGAGCATCATCCGGGCTCCATCGAGCAAGCAGGTCAGCGCATGCTCACCTTAAACCTCACTTTAAGGTCAACCCCGCTGCTGCGAATAATTTGTGCTGATGCCATCGGACTTTTGCTTGACCCTCAACCTGACTTTAACGCTAGCGTCTGAAGCTGATTGGGCAAGGCAATAACGCCGGTCATCAATCCACTCAGGAGCCAGGCATGAGTCAGCAAGACCAACCGGATACATCGATGAAATGGATGATTTATGGCGCCAACGGCTATACCGGCGAACTGATCGCTCGCGATGCCGTCAGGCGTGGACTCAGGCCGGTGTTGGCTGGACGTAGCCGCGACAAGGTCGAAGCGTTGGCCCGGGAACTGGGTCTCGAAGCCCGGGTGTTCGGTCTGGACGACCCTGCGCGGTTGCTGGCGCAGATCAAGGGCCACGGTTTGATTCTGCATTGCGCGGGGCCGTTTTCCGCGACCGCCGCGCCGATGATCGAGGCCTGCCTGCGGGCCGGCGCGCACTATCTGGACATCACTGGCGAGATTGCCGTATTCGAACATGCGCAGTCCCTGAATGAGCGGGCGCGGGCAGCAGGGTCAGTCATTTGCCCCGGCGTCGGCTTCGATGTAGTCCCGACCGACTGCGTTGCCGCCGCCCTGAAAGACGCGCTGCCGGATGCGACGCATCTGGCGCTGGGCTTCGATTCACGTTCGAGCTTTTCACCCGGCACTGCCAAGACTTCAATCGAAGGCCTGGCGCAGGGTGGCAAGGTCCGACGTGACGGCAAGATTGTTTCCGTGCCGCTGGCCTATCGGGTACGGCGTATCGATTTCGGTGCCGGGGAGAAGCTGGCGATGACCATCCCGTGGGGCGATGTGTCCACCGCCTGGCACACCACCGGCATCGCCAATATCGAGGTGTTCATACCGGGATCGGCGGGGATGATTCGCGGCGCCAGGCTCGCCAACTGGATTCGTCCGTTGCTGGGACTGTCGTTTGTGCAGCGGCTGCTCAAGGCGCGCATCGGCAAGACAGTGACCGGTCCGGATCAGGCAAAACGTGCTGACCAAGGCACCTATGTGTGGGGCGAGGCCCGCAATGCGCGCGGTGAAAGCAAAGTCGCTCGCGTGCACACCGCGAACGTTTACAGCCTGACGATCGACGCTGCGTTGGCGGTGGTCGGCTATCTGTTGCGGACAACACCACCCGGCGGTGCCTACACACCTGCGCGGTTGTTGGGCGCGGATCTAGTGACGCACTTGCCAGGGTCGAGCGAAATCAACATTGAATGATCTTGAAAAAAGTCATTGACCTTAAAGTTTACTTCAATCTTATGGTGGCCTCATCTCCAGTTGAGGACTGCACCATGAATGTGTTCGACCCCCTGACCCTACCCAACGGTTCAACCATCAAAAACCGCATCGCCAAAGCCGCCATGGAAGAAATCATGGCGGACGCCGACCAGGCACCCTCCGCAGAATTGATGCGTCTGTATCAGGCGTGGGCCGATGGCGGTGCAGGGCTGATCATCACCGGCAACGTGATGGTCGACGGCCGCGCGATGACCGGGCCAGGCGGTGTGGTGCTGCAAGATGATCAGCAACTCGACAAGTTCAAGCGCTGGGCGCGGATCGGCCGTTCTGCCGGTGCCCAGTTCTGGTTGCAGATCAATCACCCGGGGCGCCAGATGCAGTCCAACCTCGGGCAGAAAACCTGGGCGCCATCAGCGGTACCGCTGGACCTGGGCAAACTGTCCAAGCGTTTCGCCACGCCCCACGCCATGACCGCCCGTGTGATTGAGGACGTCATCCAGCGCTTTGCGCGCACCGCACGCCTCGGTGAACAGGCCGGCTTCACTGGGGTGGAAATCCACGCCGCCCACGGCTATCTGTTGAGCCAGTTTCTCTCGCCTCTGACCAATCAAAGGACGGACGAGTGGGGCGGCTCTCTGCAGAACCGTGCGCGGTTGTTGGTCGAGATCGTCAAGGCAGTCAGGGCTGTGGTTTCTGCAGAGTTTGCCGTAGCGGTCAAACTCAATTCCGCCGATTTCCAGCGCGGCGGATTCACCGCTGACGACGCGAAAAAGGTCTTTGAGTTGCTCAACGATCTGGGCGTGGATCTGGTGGAACTGTCCGGTGGCAGCTACGAAGTCCCGGCCATGCAGGGTGAGGCGCGCGATGGTCGCACGTTGGCTCGTGAGGCCTATTTCGTCGAGTTTGCCCGGGATATACAGACCGTTGCGAAAATGCCGGTAATGGTCACGGGGGGCATTCGTCGTCGCCCGGTAGCCGACAGTGTCGTGCAGAGTGGTGTGGACATGGTCGGCATCGGCACCGCGTTGGCCATCGATCCGCACCTGCCGCGCGACTGGCAGCAGGGCAAGGACAACGCCCCGCAATTGCCGCCGATCACTTGGAAAAACAAGGCCGTTGCCGCCCTGGCGAACATGGCGGTGGTGAAGTTTCAGCTGGGTAAACTCAGTCGGGCGAAAAAGCCTGATCCGGGTGTGTCACCGTTGCGCGCGCTGATTCTGCAGCAGATCGGCATGGCGTTTCGCACTCGGCAATATCGGCGCTGGGTGGAAAAGCGTTCGGTGTGAGTCGCAAGGCACTTCAATCGTGACGTTGGCGGACGCTCTGACGAGAGCCCGCCCACGTCAACCGGTCAGTTCGGCATCAGCACCGTATCGACCACATGAATCACACCATTGGATTGCATGACGTCCGCGATGGTGACGGCAGCTTTTCCACCTTTGGCGTCCTGCACCCACAACTTGCCATCATGTAGCATGACAGTCAGCGATTCGCCCTCGACGGTTTTCAGCATCACTTTACCGCCGTGCATTTTGGCGTCGTCCATCAACTGTTTAGCCGTGTGAGTGCCGGCCACGACGTGGTAAGTCAGGATTTTGGTCAGGTCCGCCTTATGTTCAGGCTTGACCAAGGTATCGACCGTGCCGGCAGGCAGTTTTGCGAAGGCTTCGTTGGTGGGGGCGAAGACCGTGAACGGGCCCTTGCTGTTGAGCGTATCCACCAGGCCGGCGGCCTTGACCGCAGCGACCAGGGTGGTGTGATCCTTGGAGTTGACTGCGTTTTCGACGATGGTCTTCGTTGGATACATGGCCGCCCCGCCAACCATCACGGTATCGGCGGCAAAGCTGGATCCAGCGCCGAGGCAGAGCAGGGTGAAGCAAGCGACAGCAAGGCGTTTGATGAGCATGTGCATGGTGCGTCTCCTTGATTCTTCGACCCTTCGAATGAGGGTGTTGAATGTACGGAGCAGGGGGCGAACCGGATGCAGAGCAGAGAGAAAATTTTGGTTTTTCATCTGGGCATGGATGCGCAGGCACTCGTCCACAGGAGATATCCATGACGACAGACGCAGGCCCCCCCAAGGCATTTGCCGTAGGTTCAATGATTGGCAGCGTCGCTCAACTGTTGAAGCTCAAGTTGCCTGGCAGCACTCGCTTCGAGGGCCGCACGCTCTATATCCAGGTACCGATGAATGCTTTGGAGGTTGGCAATTTTCTGTTTGATTTCGGCCATCTTCTTTTCAATCAGCTTCGCGCCGTCAGCACAATCGATCAGCTTGTTGCGCTGCGCATCCAGAATCTCGCCTATTTCTCCCAGGGAAAATCCCATGCTTTGCGCGCGCTGGATAAAGTCCAGATCCTGCAGGGTTTGCTCGGTGTAGACACGATAGTTGTTGGTTTGCCGCAGCGGTGAGATCAGGCCGATCTGCTCGTAGTAACGCAAGGTATGACGGCTGGCGCCGCTGCGAGCCTCGAGTTCGCCGATTTTCATGAAAACACCGCTTGACTGTAGAGTTGAGTCGATACTTTACGCTGGATTTCTCACCTTCAACAAGGAGTAGGGAAATGAGCGTGGAGTGCTTTGTCACGGGGGGTACCGGCTTTATCGGTCAACATTTGCTGGCAAACCTGAGTGCAAAAGGTCACACCCTTCGGGTATTGATGCGTCGCCCGGAGCGGCTGGCCGCGTTGCGCGAGCAAGTTGATAGTTTAGGCGGGTGCGCGACACGGGTATTTGCCGTGGCTGGCGATCTGGAGCAGGACAATCTCGGGCTAAGTCTGGCTGATCAGGACGTGCTGAGGCGCGCCAGCGTCATATTCCATCTGGGCGCCCACTTCGCATGGGGTCTTTCGGTGGAGCAGTCTCGTGCAGTGAATGTGCAGGGGGCAAAGCGTGTGGCGCTGTTGGCGGCTGAGCAAAAAAGCCGTTTAGTGATGATCGGCGGCTACATGCTGAACAATCATGAACATCTGCAACGCATCGGCATTGATCGTCGCCAGCCGGAGTTGACGAACTGGCCCGCCGTTTACCGACGTGTCGGTGGATACGAGGCAAGCAAGCTGGAGGCGCATTTTGCGACCCAGCAGGTCATGTCCGCCAAGGGTGGTGAGATGACCGTTGTCCACCCTGCGACGGTCTGTGGCCACAGCCGCACGGGGCATATCGTTGACGGTCAGCCGCTGGTGGCGCTGATACGCAACCTGGTGCAGGGCAAGATGACTGCAGTGCCCGGTACCGCCGAGCACTGGCTGCCACTGGTCACCGTCGATTATCTGGTCGAACTGGTGGCCGTTTGTGCTTTTGATCCTGCCATGGTGGGCGAGGAACTGCTGGCGCTGGATGATCAAACGCCAAACTTGAGAGAACTCCTGGCACAGGTGGCTAAACCTTTGGGCTTGAAGTCTCCCAAACATCACATTTCACTTCGACTGCTGAAGTGGCTACTGAGTATTCCTCCGGTCGCGTGGTTTTTGAATACAAAACCCGAAGCCTTGGACTTTATCCAGACCACTCGTTTCAACACAGCGGCGGTCGAGCGGTTTGCCAACAGGCATGGAATAGTTAAACCGGACATACGTCAGGCCTTGCAGCATACGGCAACGTTCGTCAACGCGTATTGCTTAGCCAAGGACAGGGCGCTCTGACGTTCACCGCTCTCTCGGTCAACGACAAGCGGTCAGCATGGCAGGCAGTTATAGCTGACGCGTAACGATTAAAATCGAACACCTTTGCTTCACCTTGCCGATTGATGGCCAGGTTGACGCTGCCCGCGGTAAAGCGGGCACCGCTTCCAATATGAAAAAAAGGCTTACACGCCGGCTTACCAGTTGTAACTGACTTTGGCGGTAATCTCCCGACCCGGGTTGTAGTAGTTCGCTGTGCCGGAACCGACCACGTGCTGCTCATCCAGCAGGTTGCTGACATTCACTGCAAGGTCGGTACCCTTGGCGATCTTGTAGTTGAAGGCGGCGTCGAACAGTGTGGTGCCATCGCTTTTGCCGGAGTTGGCTGCATCGAAGTAATAAGAGCCGACGTAGCGCGCACCCAAGCCAACGCTGACATCAGTGCCGGGTACGTCGTAATAACTCCAGAGCGAAGCGGAATGCTTGGGTGCCGTGGAGAACTCATTACCCTTCAGAGAACTCCCGTCGTACAACGAACCGCGCAATACCTCGGACTCCATATAGGAATAGCCACCGATCAGGCTCAGGTTCTGCGTCACCTGCGCCTTGGCCTCTAGGTCGAGGCCGCGCGCCCGCGACTCGCCCACCGTTTGTTGCTCAATGATGCCGCTCGGCAGCACCACGGCGATGGTGACGTTTTCCTGGGTCAGGTCGTAAACGGCTGCGGAGAACAGTGCGTCCATCCCCATCGGCGCATACTTCACGCCTACTTCGTACTGCCTGCCCGTCTGCGGTGTCACCCCAACCTGCGGCGGCGAGACGGATTCCACCATGCTCACATAGGTGGACACCTCGTCGTTGACGATGTAGGTCAACGCACCTCGGTAGGAGGTTTCGGAGAAGTTGTCTTTCTCAGTGGATTGCAAGCCTTTGCTGGTCAGGTCCATCGAGTCGTTGCGCACACCGCCGGTGACGATGAAACGCTCGTAGAACGACAGGTTCTGCTGAAGGAATACGGCTTTGGTGGTCGCGTCTCGCTTGTTGACGGCGTATGGCGTGATTGCGCGTGAAACGCCAGTAAACACGGGATTGGCAATGTCAATCGAGGTCGTCGGGGCGTAGACCGAGCTTTCCCTGGTTGTCGAATCGAGGTACTCCACGCCCACCAGGCTGCTGCTGTCGATGTTCTCGAAGCGGGCATCGTATTGCAGCATCAGATTGCCGTTGAACTGGTCGGCTTCGGTGTCCGTGCCAAACTGATACCGGTCAACGGTAGTGCCGACACGTGCAGCGCTGTCGCTGAGGTAAACGTAGCCGAAATCATCGGTCAACTTGCTGTAACGCAGGTTGCTGCGCAGCACGAAGCCGTTGTCGAAGTCGTGGGTGATGTTACCGCTGAGGCTGGTGCGCTCGACATCGTGAAAGTTATAGCTGGGTTCGCCATAGAACTTGCTGCGGTCGTATTCCTTGTCCAGCGGATAGCCACCGCTGTTTGGCGAACTTTCGGTCTTGAGGTAATCCAGAATCATCGTCGCCGACGTGTAATCCGTCGGTGCCCAGGTGAGGCCACCCATAAACAACTGGTTGTCGTCCTGCGAGTGATCGTACTCGCGGTCGCTGTTTTGGCCTTTGGCGGTAAAGCGGCCAGCGAGGGTTTTCTCGTCGTTCAGCGCGTCCCCGACATCGATGCCTGTCTCGACATGGTCAAACGAACCGTAGGTCACATAGCCTTGGCCAAACTGCTCGAAGCGCGGCTGTTTGGTCACAAAATTCACCGAACCACCCGGGTCCGCGGGGCCAAACAGCGTGGAGTTGGCGCCACGCAGAATCTCGATACGCTCATAAGCGAATGGATCTTCGCGTACGCCGCGCATCGAACTCAGGGTCAAGCCGTCACGGTAGGTGGTGGCCTGGAAGCCGCGGATCTGGAAATAGTCGTTGCGGTCATCCGTACCGTAGAAGTCACTGATCACGCCCGGCGTGTATTGCAGCGCCTCTTCCGTGGTGCTGACGCTGCGTTGCTCCATTTCCTTGTTGGTAACAACCGACACCGATGCCGGTGTGTTGAGAATGCTGGTTGCCACCTTGCCGCCAACCCAGAGTTCCTTGGCGACCACCGAGTTGGCGTCGTCGTCGGCACTGACCCTGACCTTGGCATTGATGATCAGGGGGGCAAGGCGGTAGTCCTCGACGTCCGTTGCGTCGAGCTCCAGCGGGCCGGCAGTCTTTGCTTGAGGGACCAGCAGGTAAGCATTCGGGCCTTGCCGTTCGACTTGCAACTCGCTTCCCTGCAGCAACAATGACAGCGCTGCCGACGTATCGAGCGTGCCATTCACGCCAGCAGTGGTGCGGTTCGCGACACTCGACGCGTCGAAGGAAAGACTGATGCCAGCTTCGCGCGCAAAGCGGTCAAGCGCCGGCGCCAGTGGGCCCGCAGCGACGTTCCACTGTTTGACTTGATTGCGCGGGGCAGCGCTCGATGTTTGCGCCAGCGACGGCAATGCGTAGATGCTGACGATCACACCCAAAATCGCACCGTGCAAGGCTCGATTTAATGGATGGCGCTGTGAAACCGGGGACGAACTCATTTTCTCGCTCCAAGAAAGGACATCGGCAGACTGGCCTGTATTCCGGCCTTCCTTAGAGGTCGAACGAGAATGAGAAACCACCTCATTAATTTTCAGGTAGTAAAAGGTTTTGATTTACTCAGGTGGCAGCGGTCACGGTGACCCAAAAACGGGTCCGGTAATCTATGTGCAAGTGCAGTGACTGCGCGATCAATGCCAGAACCTGATCGTTATCGGCGAGCTGGAAGGTGCCGGAAACGCGACGATCAGCGACCTCTTCGGCGCAACGCAATACCCCGGGGCGATAACGCGACAACTCCACGATAAAATCATTGAGGCGCATATTGCGCGCACTGATCACCCCGTCCCCCCAGCTCCATAGATCAAGCCCCTGGTCACTGACCTTTCGCACGCCACTGGTTGTGAGCAATAGCTGATTTCCTGCCTCGACGCTGCGGCTTGCAGGCGTTTGACTGGAGCCGGGAAACAGCGTGACCGATCCTTCCTGAGCCGCGACCAGCGTGCCATCGTCACGTTCGCGCGCCAGAAAGCGGGAACTCTGAGCGCGCATGATCCCGTCACGTGATTGCACCCAGAACGGCCGTGCTTGAGGCGAGTGTTGATCCGCGCCGACATTTACGATGATTTCACCACGTCGCAGGATGATCAGGCGTCGCCGGGCGTCGAAATCGCTGTCGACCGCGCTATCGCTATTGAGCTGGATAAGGCTGCCATCATCGAGCTGGAACCTTCGTTGCTCGCCGGTGCTGCTGCGCTGCTGCGCAAGCATGGCTGGTACGGGTGTGTAGTCTCGGCCGAGCCAGGCTGCAGCGCCAACGGTAGCCAATATGCCCAGTAGCTTCAGGCTTTCCCGCCGCCGGATTCCATGGTTGGTGCCATTGAGGGTTTGTCGGGCCAGTTGAGGTGGCACGCCGGCGAACTCATCCCCAAGCGTTTCCACACGCTGCCACGCCAATACATGCTCTGGGCGCTGCTGCAGCCAATGCTCAAACGTATGCTGCGTTTGTTCATCGGCTTGATTGAAGCGAAGGCGCACCAGCCATTGAATCGCCTGCTCAACAATGGCCGGATCCAGCGCCTGCGGCTCACGCCTGGACATAACGCAAGCGATAGCAGTTTTGCAGAGCGGTGGCAAGGTCGCGTTCTACGGTCGCGCGGGAAACACCCAGCTTTTCGGCTATTTGCGCGCACGTCAGACCGTCGAGTCGGGCAAATAAAAAGGCCTGGCGAACTCTCGGTTTAAGCATGCCGAGCATGCGGTCTATGCGCTCAAGCGCATCAAGAATCATCAGCCGGCTTTCCTCTGAGGGAACCTCGTGTTGAGGCAGCAACATGACGCTTTCCAGGTAGGCGCGTTCGAGTTCACGACGACGATACTGATCAATCATCAGTCCGCGGGCGATACTGCTCAAATAGGCGCGTGGTTCGCGTAAGGGGCTGGACTGACGGGATTTGAGCAGTCGCACGAAGGTGTCCTGCGCCAGATCTGCTGCGTTATCGCGACATCCAGTGCGTCGGATCAGCCAGCCGTGTAACCACGAGTGGTGGGTGCGATAGAGCAGCCCTAGATCTGCAGTGCCTAGTGTTTCATCGCTGCGCATCGGAATCCCGGCAAGTATACAATTGATAATTAATCGCATTCTACTCAGGGGATAGGCCTTAGGCAAATACGGGCAAATGTCGTCATTCTGTAGAGGCTGCGGGTGGACGCGCACAATGAATGGGCTTGACTGCCGCGCAGCCTCGGATGCGCGGCAGGAGCTTGTTTCGATACTCACGGAACAATCGCGATACCAGCGTCGTTTTTACAACGCAAACCCAGTCCCACGCGTATTTACAAACAACGAGTAGATCGAGTGACTACTGGCCATGAACAGTCGATTGCCTTCGCGTCCGCCGAAGCACAAGTTCGGGCAGCGCTCTGGCAGCGAAATGTGCCCGATGGCCTTGCCCTGCAAATTGAAAACGCGCACGCCGTCGAGTTTTTCCAGGTCGGCCTTGGGATCACCATTGCCGCCCCAGCCACACCACAGGTTGCCCGCTTCGTCGCATTTGATGCCGTCAATCGCGGCATAGTCCAAGCCTTCGATGTGCTTGCGGCGTTCGCCCAGGGTGCCGTCGTCTTTCACCGCAATCGCCCAGATCAGGCGATTGGGCTTGGCGCGACCTTCGACGACATACAGGGTCTTTTCATCGGGAGAAAAGCACAGGCCGTTGGGACCGTTGAGGTCGTCGATTACCCGAGTGACTTTTTGGCTCTCGCCGTCGATGCGGTACACGGCATGGGGTTGGCTCGGGGTGACTTTGTGGCCTTCGTAGTTATTGCCGGTCTGGAATGGCGGGTCGGTGAACCAGATCGAGCCATCACTTTTGCAGACAATGTCGTTGGGCGAGTTGAAGGGCTTGCCGTCGAAACTGTCAGCCAGCACGGTGCTCCTGCCATTGTGTTCGGTGCGCGTGATGCGGCGCCCTTCGCGAGTGGTGGTGGAGCCTTCGCAAACGATCAGTCGCCCTTGTCGATCCCGGCACATGCCGTTGGAGAAGTTTGAATGTTCGCGGTACACCGTGAAGGAGTCGGTGATTTCGTCCCAGCGCATGATGCGATTATTGGGGATGTCACTGACCAACAGATACCGGCCATCACCGACCCACACCGGTCCTTCGGCCCAGCGCATGCCGGTGGCGAGTTTTTCAACACTGGCGTTGAAAATACGCAGATCCAGGAAGCTGTCGTCGAGGATGTGAATCAGTGGATCAGGGTAGCGCTGACTCAAAGGTTCGGCGGCATCGGAGAAGCGGGGCAGTGCGGCGCTGCCGACGGTGGCGAGCGTGGCGGAAACAGCGAGCGACTTTTTCAGGAAACTGCGGCGGGTATTGCCTTTCGTTTGATCAAGGCTTTCAGGCTTGGCGGACAGGAATGAGTCCATGTAGCGATCTCCGTGGTTTTATTTTTGTTGAGGAGACGTAGTAATACCCTGTGATAAGACATCGTACAAGTCGATATGGCATGGCCAGTGCTGCATGTTATCCCGGTGACTGGAATCGATCTGGACGATACGGCGCTGACTCTACCGACGCTGTCTTGCCTGGCCCGTGATATCAGGGAAGCTGCGCCGAACCCGGTTACGGGGCAGTTGTTGAATTGTTCAGGGAAGCGTTGATGGCACTCAGGGTGTTGGTGGTTGGCGGGTATGGAAACTTTGCAATCCTATGCGGCGGCCGAAAGCTGCATCGAGGCGGGCGTCAACTATTGCGATCTGGCGGACTGCCGGACGTTCGTCAATGGCATCGGCGTACTCGATGCCCGAGCGAGAGAGGCCGGTGTCGCCATCCTTAGTGGTGCAGTTCGGTGCCGACGCTGTCGTCGGCGATCATCGATGAGCAGCGCCATCACTTCAAACGCATCGACTCGATCGAGCACGGCATTTCCTCGTCAGCGAAAACGCCGGGGTTGTCGACGATCGAGGGGGGGCTGGCGTATGCGGGCAAGCCGATCCGCCAACTGCGCAATGGTCAAGTGCATGAGGTGATGGGTTGGTGCGTGACCACAGGGTCTGGGCCGCCGGGTTGCATCGCTGGGGGACATGGTTTGAGCGTTTCGGTGATGGCAAAAGTGCTACGTATACGAAGATGACGCCGGGGCAGTGGCTGCAGTTGATGCTGTAGCGGAGCATTCACATTGGCGACTTGAGAAAGCGACGTTCGTGATCGGGGGCGGGCAACAGGCAGGTGTCGTACTTGCCAAAGATCCGATAACGATTCAATGCCACGCGGTCGTAGGCCCAATCTCTGAGTGCTCGTGGGAAAACTCGCAGAAGCCTGACCGGCGACCAACGAGCCGGCAGTTGTGCAATGACTTCGAAGAACGCATCCGATCGTACCCAGTAATGTTGGTCGCGGATCACCGCCATAGTGTCGAACTGATCCACCGGCAGATCGGCCCATGCCAGCAATGCCTGACCTTCTGGCGATTGCACTGCCGCCAGGCGTACCCGCTGTTTGTTGTCGTGACGAATCAGAAAACGCGCCCAGCCGTTGCATAGCTTGCAGACGCCGTCGAACAGCACCACGGTCTCGCCTGGATTAAGCAAGGGGGCGGGGGTAGGGCGGATTCGGGAGCCAGGAAGATGGGCTGTCATTGTGAGGCGTCATCCGAAGGCGGTGTCTTGGGCGATGGACTATATGCTGCGCATCCGTGGCGGTTGCGTCTATATATAGAAGAAATTTTTTGGGGGACACAGAAAACTGAAATTAACGGTTGACGGCAGATTCTGGAGGTCTATAATTCTCCCCACTTCCGGCGCAGTCGAAACGGAAAATTCCTTGAAATTCAACGAGTTACGCAGTTTTCGACGGCAGATCGCTTCAGTTCATCGAAGCCTGGAAGGAGTTGAAGGAGCGGTGATGTTTGGCTCTTTTGACGGTTCGGTCTTCTCGGTCGAAAGCGGTGAAAAAGAGGTGTTGACAGCAGCGTGTAACGCTGTAGAATTCGCCTCCCGCTAACGAGAGATCGGAAGCGCAAGTGGTTGAAGTTGTTGAAGAATTCTTCGAAAGCTTCTGAAAATAATCACTTGACAGCAAATGAGGCTGCTGTAGAATGCGCGCCTCGGTTGAGGCGAAAGATCTTAACCAACCGCTCTTTAACAACTGAATCAAGCAATTCGTGTGGGTGCTTGTGGAGTCAGACTGATAGTCAACAAGATTATCAGCATCACAAGTTACTCCGCGAGAAATCAAAGATGTAACCAACGATTGCTGAGCCAAGTTTAGGGTTTCTTAAAAACCCAAAGATGTTTGAACTGAAGAGTTTGATCATGGCTCAGATTGAACGCTGGCGGCAGGCCTAACACATGCAAGTCGAGCGGATGAGAGGAGCTTGCTCCTGGATTCAGCGGCGGACGGGTGAGTAATGCCTAGGAATCTGCCTGGTAGTGGGGGACAACGTTTCGAAAGGAACGCTAATACCGCATACGTCCTACGGGAGAAAGCAGGGGACCTTCGGGCCTTGCGCTATCAGATGAGCCTAGGTCGGATTAGCTAGTTGGTGAGGTAATGGCTCACCAAGGCGACGATCCGTAACTGGTCTGAGAGGATGATCAGTCACACTGGAACTGAGACACGGTCCAGACTCCTACGGGAGGCAGCAGTGGGGAATATTGGACAATGGGCGAAAGCCTGATCCAGCCATGCCGCGTGTGTGAAGAAGGTCTTCGGATTGTAAAGCACTTTAAGTTGGGAGGAAGGGTTGTAGATTAATACTCTGCAATTTTGACGTTACCGACAGAATAAGCACCGGCTAACTCTGTGCCAGCAGCCGCGGTAATACAGAGGGTGCAAGCGTTAATCGGAATTACTGGGCGTAAAGCGCGCGTAGGTGGTTTGTTAAGTTGGATGTGAAATCCCCGGGCTCAACCTGGGAACTGCATCCAAAACTGGCAAGCTAGAGTATGGTAGAGGGTGGTGGAATTTCCTGTGTAGCGGTGAAATGCGTAGATATAGGAAGGAACACCAGTGGCGAAGGCGACCACCTGGACTGATACTGACACTGAGGTGCGAAAGCGTGGGGAGCAAACAGGATTAGATACCCTGGTAGTCCACGCCGTAAACGATGTCAACTAGCCGTTGGGAGCCTTGAGCTCTTAGTGGCGCAGCTAACGCATTAAGTTGACCGCCTGGGGAGTACGGCCGCAAGGTTAAAACTCAAATGAATTGACGGGGGCCCGCACAAGCGGTGGAGCATGTGGTTTAATTCGAAGCAACGCGAAGAACCTTACCAGGCCTTGACATCCAATGAGCTTTCCAGAGATGGATTGGTGCCTTCGGGAACATTGAGACAGGTGCTGCATGGCTGTCGTCAGCTCGTGTCGTGAGATGTTGGGTTAAGTCCCGTAACGAGCGCAACCCTTGTCCTTAGTTACCAGCACGTTATGGTGGGCACTCTAAGGAGACTGCCGGTGACAAACCGGAGGAAGGTGGGGATGACGTCAAGTCATCATGGCCCTTACGGCCTGGGCTACACACGTGCTACAATGGTCGGTACAGAGGGTTGCCAAGCCGCGAGGTGGAGCTAATCCCACAAAACCGATCGTAGTCCGGATCGCAGTCTGCAACTCGACTGCGTGAAGTCGGAATCGCTAGTAATCGCGAATCAGAATGTCGCGGTGAATACGTTCCCGGGCCTTGTACACACCGCCCGTCACACCATGGGAGTGGGTTGCACCAGAAGTAGCTAGTCTAACCTTCGGGAGGACGGTTACCACGGTGTGATTCATGACTGGGGTGAAGTCGTAACAAGGTAGCCGTAGGGGAACCTGCGGCTGGATCACCTCCTTAATCGACGACATCAGCTGCTCCATAAGTTCCCACACGAATTGCTTGATTCATTGAAGAAGACGATAGAAGCAGCTTTAAGCTCCAAGCTGATAGCTCTGAGCTAATCAGTTACGCGCTCGAAATTGGGTCTGTAGCTCAGTTGGTTAGAGCGCACCCCTGATAAGGGTGAGGTCGGCAGTTCGAATCTGCCCAGACCCACCAATTTTGTATGGGGCCATAGCTCAGCTGGGAGAGCGCCTGCCTTGCACGCAGGAGGTCAGCGGTTCGATCCCGCTTGGCTCCACCATTAACTGCTTCTACTTGTTAGAGCTTAGAAATGAATATTCCGGCGTGAATATTGATTTCTAGTCTTTGATTAGATCGTTCTTTAAAAATTTGGGTATGTGATAGAAAGATAGACTGAACGTTACTTTCACTGGTAACGGATCAGGCTAAGGTAAAATTTGTGAGTGACTCTTAAGAGTTTTGCGAATTTTCGGCGAATGTCGTCTTCACAGTATAACCAGATTGCTTGGGGTTATATGGTCAAGTGAAGAAGCGCATACGGTGGATGCCTTGGCAGTCAGAGGCGATGAAAGACGTGGTAGCCTGCGAAAAGCTTCGGGGAGTCGGCAAACAGACTTTGATCCGGAGATGTCTGAATGGGGGAACCCAGCCATCATAAGATGGTTATCTTGTACTGAATACATAGGTGCAAGAGGCGAACCAGGGGAACTGAAACATCTAAGTACCCTGAGGAAAAGAAATCAACCGAGATTCCCTTAGTAGTGGCGAGCGAACGGGGACTAGCCCTTAAGTGGCTTTGAGATTAGCGGAACGCTCTGGAAAGTGCGGCCATAGTGGGTGATAGCCCTGTACGCGAAAGTCTCTTAGTCATGAAATCGAGTAGGACGGAGCACGAGAAACTTTGTCTGAATATGGGGGGACCATCCTCCAAGGCTAAATACTACTGACTGACCGATAGTGAACTAGTACCGTGAGGGAAAGGCGAAAAGAACCCCGGAGAGGGGAGTGAAATAGATCCTGAAACCGTATGCGTACAAGCAGTGGGAGCAGACTTTGTTCTGTGACTGCGTACCTTTTGTATAATGGGTCAGCGACTTATTTTCAGTGGCGAGCTTAACCGAATAGGGGAGGCGTAGCGAAAGCGAGTCTTAATAGGGCGTCTAGTCGCTGGGAATAGACCCGAAACCGGGCGATCTATCCATGGGCAGGTTGAAGGTTAGGTAACACTGACTGGAGGACCGAACCGACTACCGTTGAAAAGTTAGCGGATGACCTGTGGATCGGAGTGAAAGGCTAATCAAGCTCGGAGATAGCTGGTTCTCCTCGAAAGCTATTTAGGTAGCGCCTCATGTATCACTGTAGGGGGTAGAGCACTGTTTCGGCTAGGGGGTCATCCCGACTTACCAAACCGATGCAAACTCCGAATACCTACAAGTGCCGAGCATGGGAGACACACGGCGGGTGCTAACGTCCGTCGTGAAAAGGGAAACAACCCAGACCGTCAGCTAAGGTCCCAAAGTTATGGTTAAGTGGGAAACGATGTGGGAAGGCTTAGACAGCTAGGAGGTTGGCTTAGAAGCAGCCACCCTTTAAAGAAAGCGTAATAGCTCACTAGTCGAGTCGGCCTGCGCGGAAGATGTAACGGGGCTCAAACCATACACCGAAGCTACGGGTATCACGCAAGTGATGCGGTAGAGGAGCGTTCTGTAAGCCTGTGAAGGTGAGTTGAGAAGCTTGCTGGAGGTATCAGAAGTGCGAATGCTGACATGAGTAACGACAATGGGTGTGAAAAACACCCACGCCGAAAGACCAAGGTTTCCTGCGCAACGTTAATCGACGCAGGGTTAGTCGGTCCCTAAGGCGAGGCTGAAAAGCGTAGTCGATGGAAAACAGGTTAATATTCCTGTACTTCTGGTTATTGCGATGGAGGGACGGAGAAGGCTAGGCCAGCTTGGCGTTGGTTGTCCAAGTTTAAGGTGGTAGGCTGAGATCTTAGGTAAATCCGGGATCTTAAGGCCGAGAGCTGATGACGAGTTACCTTTCAGGTGACGAAGTGGTTGATGCCATGCTTCCAAGAAAAGCTTCTAAGCTTCAGATAACCAGGAACCGTACCCCAAACCGACACAGGTGGTTGGGTAGAGAATACCAAGGCGCTTGAGAGAACTCGGGTGAAGGAACTAGGCAAAATGGCACCGTAACTTCGGGAGAAGGTGCGCCGGTGAGGGTGAAGGACTTGCTCCGTAAGCTCATGCCGGTCGAAGATACCAGGCCGCTGCGACTGTTTATTAAAAACACAGCACTCTGCAAACACGAAAGTGGACGTATAGGGTGTGACGCCTGCCCGGTGCCGGAAGGTTAATTGATGGGGTTAGCTAACGCGAAGCTCTTGATCGAAGCCCCGGTAAACGGCGGCCGTAACTATAACGGTCCTAAGGTAGCGAAATTCCTTGTCGGGTAAGTTCCGACCTGCACGAATGGCGTAACGATGGCGGCGCTGTCTCCACCCGAGACTCAGTGAAATTGAAATCGCTGTGAAGATGCAGTGTATCCGCGGCTAGACGGAAAGACCCCGTGAACCTTTACTATAGCTTTGCACTGGACTTTGAATTTGCTTGTGTAGGATAGGTGGGAGGCTTTGAAGCGTGGACGCCAGTTCGCGTGGAGCCATCCTTGAAATACCACCCTGGCAACTTTGAGGTTCTAACTCAGGTCCGTTATCCGGATCGAGGACAGTGTATGGTGGGTAGTTTGACTGGGGCGGTCTCCTCCTAAAGAGTAACGGAGGAGTACGAAGGTGCGCTCAGACCGGTCGGAAATCGGTCGTAGAGTATAAAGGCAAAAGCGCGCTTGACTGCGAGACAGACACGTCGAGCAGGTACGAAAGTAGGTCTTAGTGATCCGGTGGTTCTGTATGGAAGGGCCATCGCTCAACGGATAAAAGGTACTCCGGGGATAACAGGCTGATACCGCCCAAGAGTTCATATCGACGGCGGTGTTTGGCACCTCGATGTCGGCTCATCACATCCTGGGGCTGAAGCCGGTCCCAAGGGTATGGCTGTTCGCCATTTAAAGTGGTACGCGAGCTGGGTTTAGAACGTCGTGAGACAGTTCGGTCCCTATCTGCCGTGGACGTTTGAGATTTGAGAGGGGCTGCTCCTAGTACGAGAGGACCGGAGTGGACGAACCTCTGGTGTTCCGGTTGTCACGCCAGTGGCATTGCCGGGTAGCTATGTTCGGGAAAGATAACCGCTGAAAGCATCTAAGCGGGAAACTTGCCTCAAGATGAGATCTCACTGGAACCTTGAGTTCCCTGAAGGGCCGTCGAAGACTACGACGTTGATAGGTTGGGTGTGTAAGCGCTGTGAGGCGTTGAGCTAACCAATACTAATTGCCCGTGAGGCTTGACCATATAACACCCAAGCAATCTGAATGCTCGAAAGAGACCAGATTGCGGTGTGTGAAGACGCAATGAACCGAAAGTTCGCGCTGCTCACAAACACCTGTATCACATACCCGATTTGCTGAAGCGAGGCCAGTTGGTCACGAGTCAGTACCCGAATTTCTTGACGACCATAGAGCGTTGGAACCACCTGATCCCATCCCGAACTCAGAAGTGAAACGATGCATCGCCGATGGTAGTGTGGGGTTTCCCCATGTGAGAGTAGGTCATCGTCAAGATTAAATTCCGAAACCCCAATTGCGAAAGCAGTTGGGGTTTTGTTTTGCCCGCAGGAAAGTGCTTCGCTTGCCAATTAGCTTCTAACTGCTCCGATCTGACGCGAAAGCCACGCTCGGCTGTGGTCCAGAACACCACTAGCCATGGTGGTAGGAAAATGAATAAAACCATGGGCGGACGAGGGCAGTAGATGTACTTCAACCGGTGCCGATTGTTGCCAACGCTCAGCGAGTTCCAGCGTGTCATCGCGCAGCGGATCCAGTTCACCGGTGAACATCAACGCCGGTGGCAATCCGCTCAAATCGCCGTAAAGCGGAGACAATGGCGCCTGTCGGCGTTCATCATCGCTCAGTCCTGGAGTCAGCAGGCGCAGCGCCTCAACCATGCCCGGGCCGTCGAGTACCAGCGTTTCTGCAGGTGCGGCGTGTACGCTCGGGGTGCCCGCGAGATCGTAGACGCCGTAATACAGCAAGGCGCCGCAGACGCGCTGCAACAAGCCGGGTGCTGGTTTGAGTGCCAATAACGTTGCGGTTGCCAAGTGCGCGCCCGCGGATTCGCCGACAATGATCACCGGCAGGCCAACGAATTCCGTGCAATCGTCGCTCAGCAGCCAGCGTGCGGCGCAAAGACAATCCGCCATCAACGCCTCAACCGGTGTATTGACTGCCAACCGATAGTCAACAGACACCACTGCCACGTTGCAAGCCTTGACCATTGCGATGTTAAGGTCATCGTTCATCTGTGCATTGCCGATCACCCAGCCGCCACCGTGGTAATCAAGTACCACACCCTTGGGCTTTCCTTGTGGGCGGATGATTCGGACGGGCACTGAAGCCGCGTGCGAATGAACCACAGTGCTTTGCACTTGAAGGCCGTGCTTGACCGGTTTGTTCGCGCCGAGCATCTGACTGGCGCGCAGCAAAGCCTGGATCAAACGCGGCGTCAGCCGATTGCGAACGCGAAACCGCGGCAGCCAGGCGAGTTTGCGGTTGAAGCGCTGCATTTGCGCCAAATCACTCTCGGTGAACTCAAGCGTGTTATCAGCCAAATCCTTCCTCCCTCATCAGCAATTCCCACTTAACGATATAGGGTGTTATGGCGGAGCAGTGAAGGGCGCCTCACGGTCAAGAACATTCACATCATTCCCCACCCGCTGCAAGGTTTCCGGTACCGCCAGCCACAACAGCACGAATGCCACCCCGGCTATCACCGCCAGGGTCAGAAATGCCGCGTTGTAACCGGCTTCCTGCAGTACAACCCCCGCAACGCTGGCACTTAATGCTGCGCCCAGACCAAACACCGTCGACAGGGCGCCAAGGCTGACATTGAAGTGGCCGGTGCCCAAGGTCAGATCTTTCACTACCACCGGAAACAGTGCGCCGAAGACTCCCGCGCCGACGCCGTCGAGCATCTGTACCGCAACCAGCCAGTAAGGGTCTGCGGACAAGGTGTAGAGCACACCGCGCAATGGCAGTATCAGGAAGCCCGCGAGCAGCAGCGACTTGCGTCCCCACACATCGGCTTTGGCCCCAACCAGCAAGGCGACCGGCACCATGACCAGTTGCGCGGCGACGATACAGGCCGAAGTCAGGGGCGTCGCCATTTGCAAATTGACCTGCGCCAGCTTCTGGCTCACCAGTGGCAGCATCGCCGCGTTGGCCAAGTGGAAGAGGGCACAACAGATGGCGAACATCAGCAGCGCTTTGTTGGTCAGCAATACCGTCAATCCCGAAGGCGTCTTGCCGTGGGCGGCGTCGCTTGGGTCGAGCCCGCGGGCGAGATCATGGTTGATGGCGTTGCTGTCGACGAAGCTCACGGCGATCACGCTGCACAGCGCCATGACCGCCATCAGATAGAACACCGCCACCGGCCCGAACAAGTAGGCAAACCCACCGGCCAGCAGCGCCGCGCAGGCGTTGCCAGCATGGTTGAAAGTCTCGTTGCGTCCGGTGCGCCGGGTGAACGCGCGCGGGCCGGTGATGCCCAGGGTGATCGCCGAGATGGCCGGTGCGAATACCGATGCCGCTGCGGCGCTCAGCGCCTGAGTGATCGCCACCAGACTGAAGGACGTCACGAAGGGCAATACCACGCAACTGCCCGTCACCAGCAACGCAGCAATCGCGATGACCGCTCGTTTACTGCGCGTATTGTCGACCAGCGCACCGGCGGGTGTCTGGGTGACAAGGGCGGCGACGCCAGCGAGGGTCATCACCAGCCCGATACTGGCCGGTTCCCAGTGATGCACGGCCAACAGGTAAATGGCCAGATACGGCCCGAGTCCGTCGCGCACATCGGCGAGGAAGAAATTCAGGCTGTCCAGCGAGAGGTTGTTGCGACGATCGGAGTGAGTGTCCACGCTGGCACCTTCGATATCGAGGTTGCGTAAAGTGACGCAACCTCCGTCAATTCAGTGAGTGGTCGTCTGCGGATTTAGTTGCACGGTCCGTATGTGGCCACTCGACTCCGTTTCGAGTGGCCACGCTGCGAACGGCTCAGTTAATGCGCGGATGCTGCTGCACCAACTCCTTGCGTTTAGCTTCCAGTTCGGCGATTTCGGCGTCGATGTCTTCGATTTTCTGCTCGATGTGGTCGTGGTGTTCCTTGAGCAGTTCCTTGGCTTCCTCAAGGTCCGACGCCGCCGGTGCAGCACCCCGTAGCGGTTTGTTGGCGGTCTCTTTCATGGTCACGCCGGTGATCAGGCCGACCACGGCAATCACCATCAGGTAGTAGGCCGGCATGTACAGGTTGTTGGTACTCTCCACCAGCCAGGCCACGGCCGTCGGGGTCAGACCAGCAATCAGCACCGAGACGTTGAATGCAGCGGCCAGCGCGCTGTAGCGGATGTGCGTGGGGAACATCGCCGGCAGGGTCGAGGCCATGACGCCGATGAAGAAATTCAGCAACACCGCGAGGATCAGCAAACCGGAAAAGATCAGGCCGATCTTGCCGCTGTTGATCAGCATGAACGCCGGGATCGCCAGCAGAAACAGACCGATACTGCCGACAACAATGAAGGGCTTGCGGCCAATCTTGTCGCTGATAAAGCCGATTGCCGGCTGCACGAACAGCATGCCGACCATGATCGCGATGATGATCAGCACGCCACGGTTTTCGCTGTAGTGCAGGTTGTGCGACAAATAGCTCGGCATGTAGGTCAGCAGCATGTAATAGGTGACGTTAGTCACCGCCACCACGCCGATGCAGGTCATCAGGCTGCGCCAGTGCTTGGTTGCGACTTCCTTGAACGAGACTTTCGGCCCGCCCGCCAGACCTTCACGGTCGCCTTCTTCGAGTTTTTCGACGTGCTGCTGAAATGCCGGAGTTTCTTCCAGTGCATGCCGCAGATAGAGGCCGATCATACCCAGCGGCAGGGCGAGGAAGAACGGCAGGCGCCAGCCCCATTCGAGGAATTTCTCTTCGCCGATGATCGTCGAGATCAGCACCACCACGCCGGCACCGAGGACAAAACCGGCAATCGAGCCGAAGTCCAGCCAGCTGCCGAGGAAGCCGCGTTTGCGGTCGGGCGCGTATTCGGCGACGAAGATCGAGGCGCCGGTGTACTCACCGCCGACCGAAAAGCCCTGGGCCATTTTCGCCAGCAACAGCAGGATTGGTGCCCAGATGCCAATCGACTCATACGACGGTATCAAGCCAATGGCGAAGGTGCTCAGCGACATGATCACGATGGTCGCGGCCAGCACTTTCTGCCGCCCGTATTTGTCACCCAGTGCACCGAAGAACAGCCCGCCCAGCGGACGAATCAGGAAGGGCACCGAGAAGGTCGCCAGCGCTGCAATCATCTGTACACCAGGATCAGCCCCGGGGAAGAAGATCTTGCCGAGTGCATAGGCGACAAATCCGTAGACCCCGAAGTCGAACCATTCCATGGCATTGCCCAGCGCGGCAGCGGTGATCGCTTTGCGCATCTTGGCGTCGTCGACAATGGTGATGTCTTTCAATCCGATGGGATTGACCTTGTTTTTCCTTGATTTCATGCGGGTCACTCATAGCTGAACGGATTCGATGCCATTGTTTTGGTGGCATGGGTTCTTTCCGTCAGATACAAGAAGACACGAAATAATTCACTGCTCGTGGCATTTTTGTCGTCCGCAGCCGCACAGGCGCCGCACAGCCCACCCGGCGGTGATTACGCAAAAGCACAAGACGTCAGGCTGAAAACCCGGATAATGGCCGCCAATTCGTTTCTGCTCTCTGGTAAACCCGCATGGAAATCAAGGTCAACTTTCTCGACAACCTTCGACTTGAAGCCAAGTTCGACGACTTCACGGTGATCGCCGATCAGCCCATCCGCTATAAGGGCGATGGCTCGGCACCGGGGCCGTTCGACTACTTCCTCGCGTCGTCGGCCTTGTGCGCGGCTTACTTTGTGAAGCTGTATTGCGAGACGCGTAACATCCCGACCGACAATATTCGCCTGTCGCAGAACAACATCGTCGACCCGGAAAACCGCTACAACCAGATCTTCAAGATTCAGGTCGAATTACCGGCGGACATCTCTGAAAAGGATCGCCTGGGCATTCTGCGTTCGATTGATCGCTGCACGGTGAAGAAGGTCGTGCAGACCGGTCCCGAGTTTGTGATCGAGGAAGTCGAAAACCTCGACGCCGATGCGCAGGCGCTGCTGATGCCGCATTCGACGTCGGAGGCGGGCACTTACATCGTTGGTAAAGACCTGCCGCTTGAGCAGACCATCGCCAATATGTCGGGAATCCTCGCGGATCTGGGGATGAAGATCGAGATCGCCTCGTGGCGCAATATCGTGCCCAACGTCTGGTCGCTGCACATCCGTGACGCGCACTCGCCGATGTGCTTCACCAACGGCAAGGGCGCGACCAAAGAGGGCGCACTGGCCTCGGCACTGGGCGAGTTCATCGAGCGCCTGAACTGCAACTTCTTCTACAACGATCAATTCTGGGGCGAAGACATCGCCACCGCCGAGTTCGTGCATTACCCGAACGAGCGTTGGTTCAAACCCGGCCCGAAAGACGAGTTGCCGCCAGAGATTCTCGACGACTACTGCCTGGACATTTACAACCGCGACGGCGAACTCAAAGGCTCGCACCTGTACGACACCAACTCCGGCAACACCCAGCGTGGCATCTGCTCGCTGCCGTTCGTGCGCCAGTCGGATGGTGAGGTGGTGTACTTCCCGTCGAATCTGATCGAAAACCTGTTCCTGAGTAACGGCATGAGCGCCGGCAACACTCTGGCTGAAGCCCAGGTGCAATGCCTGTCGGAGATCTTCGAGCGCGCGGTCAAACGCGAAATCCTCGAAGGCGAAATGGCCCTGCCGGACGTGCCGCAGGAAGTACTGGAAAAGTTCCCGAGCATTCTCGCCGGGATCAAAGGTCTGGAAGAGCAGGGCTTCCCGGTGCTGGTGAAGGATGCGTCGCTGGGCGGTGAATTCCCGGTGATGTGCGTGACCCTGATGAACCCGCGCACCGGTGGTGTGTTCGCCTCGTTCGGCGCGCACCCGAGCCTGGAAGTGGCGCTGGAGCGCAGCCTGACCGAGCTGCTGCAAGGCCGTAGCTTCGAAGGCTTGAACGATTTGCCGCAACCGACGTTCTCCGGCCAGGCAGTGACCGAACCGAACAACTTCGTCGAGCACTTCATCGACTCCAGCGGTGTGGTGTCGTGGCGCTTCTTCAGTGCCAAGTCTGACTTCGAATTCGTCGAGTGGGACTTCTCCGGTCACGGCGAAAACTCCAACGCCGAAGAAGCCGCAACGCTGTTCGGCATTCTTGAAAACCTGGGCAAAGAAGCCTACATGGCGGTCTACGACGATCTCGGCGCCAACGCTTGCCGGATCCTGGTGCCGGACTACTCGGAGATCTACCCGGTCGACGATCTGATCTGGGACAACACCAACAAAGCCCTGCAATTTCGCGCCGACATCCTCAACCTGCACAGCTTGAGCAAGGTCGGCCTGCGCAACCTCGCCCAGGGCCTGGAGAACAGCGAGCTGGATGATTACACCGACATCACCACGCTGATCGGCATCGAGTTCGACGACAACACGCCGTGGGGCAAGTTGACCATTCTGGAGCTACGCCTGCTGATCTGCCTTGCCCTGCAGAAATTCGAGCAGGCCAAGGATCTGGTCGAAGCTTTCCTGCAGTACAACGACAATACCGTCGAGCGCGGCTTGTTCTATCAGGCGGTGAATGTGTGTCTGGAAATGGAACTCGATGAAGACCTGGAACTGGCCGATTACGAAGCCAACTTCCGTCACATGTTCGGCGACGAGCGCATGGACGCGGCGATTGGCTCGGTCAACGGCAGTGTGCGTTTCTACGGTCTGACACCGACCAGCATGAAGCTTGAGGGGCTGGATCGGCATCTGCGTCTGATCGACAGTTACAAGAAGCTGCACGCAGCAAGGGCGAATGCGGCGGCGTTGAAGCGCTGATAGCAGACGGTCACTTCTGCTGAGTAAACCTGTAGTGAGGGGATTTATCCCCGATGGCGCGCAAAGCGGGCCCGGCTTCTTCAACCAATAAAGAAGCGGGCCTGCTACGCAGTCCATCGGGGATAAATCCCCTCACCACAAATAAGTATTGTGGGGACAGGGAGATTCAAGGATTGAAGAGAATGTCGTGCAGCTGGTCACTTTCTGGTCACTTCAAAAGTTCATGAGCAAGACTCATCAATTGCGCCGATCAAGAATCAGCGCGTTGCCTCAGGGAGCACTGGGTCCCGGATCCATCGTGTGAAACGCACCGTCTGCCCCTTTGGCACAGAATTGTTTCGGCACTGGCGTTTCTACGGTGCTAGTGCCGACAACGGAAAGCGCGTTCAACTCGACGATGCAGCCTGCGCTGAAGGTGCTGAGTTTGACGATCTTCAGTTGCATCTCATAGTCCTGCCCCGGCTGCGGAATGAACGACACCGGTTTGGGCGAACAGGCGATTGAACCCACCATGCCAAAGACCGCCAGGAACGGTTTATTGGCTTCTACCACGTACTCGTCGAACTGTTTGGTGGTGCTGTTGATTTGTCGGGTGGTCTGGCTGGCCGGCATGCCGACCACACTGTTGCGATGGTCCGAATCCCTGAATGGATAGACCCCTGAACTGTCGTTATGCGCCATCTTCCAGCCGGACTCCTCAGGCGAACCTCCCTTGAATGTTTCATTCATGAACTTCTCACAGCTTTGACCGTTGAAGTATGCGCCGTGGGCGTTATCACCGGTGATCAGTCGTACCCGGGCACTGTTGGCCGGATCGTACTTGGCCGCTTCGGTCTCGTTGCGGATGTCGATTTTACTGGTGGCGCAGCCGATGAGAGTCAAGCTGAGGGCGAGTGGGAGAAGCTGACGCATGGATGACCTTTCTGATCTGGAAGGGATTGGGCGCTGCACCCGCATTCTCGGGAAGAGACCGGGTACATGAGGAGCGCCCGGTTTATAGCGGCCTGATGGCGTAAAGGTTTAGAAGAAAGGGCGCTGAAGCGGTGCTTACGGAGTTGACCGGCTGGCTCAGCGTGCCTGGAAAATTGTCCAGCATGGTGCGATCAGCGTTTGCACTGCGCCTGCACCACCTGACAGGTGTTCGGCGTCCCTCCGGAGCGGCTCGCATAGCGCATGCAGTTATTCATCGACTTCTTGCGCGCCATGCTCAAGGTGTCGCCCCAGGCCAGACCACCTTCGCCGGAAGTCGGCACGGCTTTGGCGTAGCAGTTCGAGCCGTTGGTGGCGTAGCGTTTGCTCGAACAGCCGGCCGTCAGCGCCATGCCGGTGGCGAGCAGGGTCAGTAGCACCCAGGACGAGCATTGGCGTGCAGTGATTGTGGTCATCCGGGTTCCTCGTTGAGTCATGCGCCTCAATGGCCTCGCTGACAGGCGTTGGGCATTATCCAGCAATCGACATAAGGAAGCGTCCCCAATGCGTGCACCCACACTACACCTGATGTGCGGCAAGATCGCCTCGGGCAGATCCGCTGGACCAATCACTGGCTGAGCGAGTGTCGCACTGCCTGCATTATCTCGAAGTGGATGACGCCACCTGCCGTGCTCGGTTGCCTGCACGCAACGCACTGGCCGAGCATGAATTCGCCGCTTCGGGTGTGGAGTTTGATTTAATCACTCGATACTTTAAGGTGCCGGAGGTAGGCGAGGGGCTGGAGATTCTCATGCACCGCAATCGCCAGCAGGGCTGGCTCTCACAATGATCTCAGTGACCCACCGCATGACCCTGCAAGAGTGAGCCTGCTCGCGATGGGGCCCTGTCAGGCACCCTGCAGACTTTGCTGCACAAACCGCTCGATCAACCACCGCGCCGCCGGCCCCGGTGGCAGGTCGGTGCGGTAGATGACATCGAACGGGTAGATGCCGCTCTGGTACTCCGGCAGGTTCAAGCGCACCAGGCGGCCAGACTGCAAATCCTCTTCGACCATCGGCAACGGCATATTCCCCCAGCCAATTCCTTCGCGCAGCAACATGTGCTTGGCACCCAGATCCGCCAAGCGCCAGGTGCGGTTGCTGAGGACGGCGAAGTCGCGATCCTTGGTCAGTTGTGAACGGTCGGAAAGAACCAGTTGCGTCAATTCACGCCCGGCCCCCGGTGTGTTCGCCTCACCCGAAGCCAACGGATAATTCGGTGCCGCCACCGGAATCAGCTCGACATTGCCTGCGCCAATCCGCTCGACCGCATCGATGCCTTCGTTCATTGGCCCACTGACGCCAATGATCGCCCCGCGATTGATCACTCGCTCCGTCACCGCCCCCAACGCCTCCATGTGCAAGTGCAGGGCGACCGTGGGAAACGCCTCGCGAAAGGACTTCAACGCATCCACTACCCGCTGCGGCGGTAGCATCACGTCCAGCACCACGTGCACCTCAGCCTCCAGCCCCTGCAACAGGCCTTTGACCTTGGCGCGTAAGCCATGCACGCCGTTGGCGATGGTGCGCGCCTCTGCCAGTACGGTGCGGCCGGCCTCGGTAAGTTGCGGTTTGCGCGTGGTCTGGCGATCAAACAGCGTCACCCCAAGCTGTAACTCCAGGTTGGCCATCGAATAGCTGATCACCGACGTCGCACGGTGCAGCTTCCTCGCGGCGGCGGCGAAACTGCCCAGTTCCACCACCGTCAGAAACACCCGCAATTGATCCAGCGTCGGCGTGCCCGGGTCCGAAATCATGGCTGCTATCTCCTCATCATCAGCGAACCGGCATCGTCGCTGAGCGGCGTCAGCTTGTCTATTTTCTAGAACGTAATGATCGAAATTAGTCGGCTATTCAGATTAGCTGGCCGGGCGCACCATTTCCTCACTCGGACGATTCATCTCGGATCGCCCCACCTTTGAAGGAAATACCATCATGACCACCACTGCAAACATCGCTAAAACCGCTACTGAACAAAGCCGCAATGACATCACTCAGGCCTCGGCCTCGTTGGTCGGCCGCGTTCTGCTCAGCGCGATCTTCATCCTCTCCGGTTTTTCCAAACTGGCCGCCCCGGCGATGATGATCGGTTACATCAGTTCTGTCGGTCTGCCATTGCCACAAGTGGCGCTGGCGCTGGCAATCATCGTTGAAATCGGTGGCGGCCTGGCGCTGATCGCCGGTTACCGCACCCGTACCGTTGCCGCTGTGTTGGCGGTGTTCAGCGTGGTCACGGCGCTGGCATTCCACAATGCGCTGGGCGATCAGAACCAGTTCATCCACTTCTTCAAGAACATCGCCATGGCCGGTGGCCTGTTGCAAGTGGTCGCGTTCGGTGCCGGTCGTTTCAGCCTTGATGCCCGTCGTCGCTGATCACGCGCTAATTCCTTCAACCGATCGAGGTCTCCCATGAAAGCCATCCGCGTGTACGAATACGGCAACCCCGAAGTGCTGCAACTGGAAGAAGTCGCCGACCCTGTGGCCGGTGAAGGTGAAGTGTTGATCGAAGTCGCCGGGGCAGGGGTCAACCCGATCGACTGGAAGGTGCTTTCCGGGGCGATGAAAGCGTTCATCCCACTGCCGCTGCCATTCACCCCGGGCGTTGAAGTGTCTGGCAAGGTGATCGCCACCGGCCCAGGCGTGAGCGAATTCAAGCTCGGCGATGAAGTGTTTGGCTTCATCAACATCGTCGGTGGCTATGCGAGCAAAGCCGTGGCCCCGGTGGCCAAACTGGCACTGAAACCGCAATCGCTCAGCGCCTTGCAGGCTGGCGCCGTTCCGGCCACCGCGCTCACCGCGTGGCAAGCGTTGACCGAGCACGCTGGCGTTCAGCGGCTGCAGAAAGTGCTGATCCACGCAGCCGCCGGTGGCGTGGGCAGCATGGCGGTGCAGATCGCCAAGTACCTGGGCGCCGAAGTCATCGCGACCGCTTCGGCCAGTAACCATGCCTATCTCACAAAGCTCGGTGCTGATCAGGTGATCGACTACACCACCGTGGCGTTTGAAGAGCGGGTATCCGAGGTCGACGTGGTGCTCGATCTGGTCGGCGGCGACACCCAGAACCGTTCGTTTCGCGTGTTGAAACGCGGCGGGCTGCTGGTCTCGCCGGTCAGTGGGCCGAGCATGACTCTGGCCAACGACCATGGCGTGACGCCGATCAACTTCGCCACTCGTTCCGATAGTGCGCAGTTGTCGCTGATTGCCGAACTGTTTGATCGCGGCCACCTCACCGTCGACGTCGAAGTGTTCCCGCTGAGCGAGGCGAAACGTGCACTCGAAAAAAGCCTGAGCCGCCGTGGTCATGGCCGGCTGGTCCTCGATGCCACGAAGTAACCGCCGAACCCCTGTAGGAGCTGCCGCAGGCTGCGATCTTTTGATCTTCAAAAGCAAAAGATCGCAGCCTGCGACAGCTCCTACAGTTTTTTGTTAACCACGGACAAGAAACGCAGCCCATGGCCCGATCGCGCAGCCATTTTCTTGCGCAGTCGTTCTGTCATATTCGGTATCAGTTGATTGCAGATAGTAGCCAGCCCAACACTAATTCCAATGAGGCTGCACTGTGTTTCAACGTCTTGTGTGTTCGCTGTCCGTTCTGAGCCTGTCCATCGCTGCTGCCCACGCTGCCGAGACCGTCGTGCTCGACACGCCGCGCCTGCAAAGCATCGACAACTTCCGTGATGTCGCCGGGCTGACCACCGCGTATTCCACGGCCCACGATGGCACGATGCGCGGAGGCGTGTTCTACCGCTCCAACGCGATCACGCCGTCGGCAGCGGATCTGGCGACCCTCAACAGCCTCGGCATCAAAGCCGTCTACGACCTGCGCACGCCGAGCGAAATCGCTGGTACGCCGGACACAATGCTGAGTGGCGCGACCTACCAGAACATCGACATCATCGGCAGCACCACCTCGGGCGCGAACATCACCACCGTGTCGTTCAAAAGCGCCGCCGATGCCATCGCCATGATGGAACAGACCAACCGCGCTTTCGTCAGCGACGCGGGGATGCGCGGGCAGTTCGGCAAGTTGTTCAACGAACTGGCCAGCACCGACGGCGCGCAACTGTTCCATTGCACCGCCGGCAAGGACCGTACCGGCTGGACGGCCGCCGTGCTGCAGAGCATCGCCGGCGTCGACAACGCGACCATCATGGCCAACTACCTGGCGACCAACGACTACACCGCCGCCCGCGTCGCCGCGACCCTCAAAGCGTTGCCGCCGAGTATGGCCTCGATCTATGCGCCGCTGCTGGGCGTACAGGCCAGCTACCTGCAGGCCGGTCTTGATGAAGTCACCGCCGAATACGGCAGCATGGACAACTACCTCAAACAAGGCCTCGGCCTGTCGCAGGAAACCATTTATGTGCTGCGCGGCAAACTGGTCGAGTACAACAGCCTGCCGGGGCAGGCCGGATTGGTCGGCAACGCCGCTGCCGGTGCCGAATTACTGCGTCAATTGCAGAACACCAACCTGTCTGGCACCTACAGCGCCTACAACTATTATCTGCAATCGGCGATCGACGCCGGCACCCTCGGCGGTGTCGAAGCTCAGGTCGGCGGCCAGGTTCATGCCGACGCCGCCAGCTACCTGCTGCGGCAGAACGCGCTGATCGAACAAGCCGCCGCCCCCTACGCCAGCGGCTCCGACCTGAAAATCGGGCAATACCGGTTGTGGACCACCGCGCTCGCCGGTTACCTCGGCACTGACGGCTCGTCCCACGCCGAGAGCAGCAACGAACACAGCCAAGGCCTGATGGTCGGCATCACCCAGCGCTTCTCCGAACAACTCAGCGCTCGCGGCGGTTTCGGCTACAGCAAAGGCACCGTCGGCGGTGCGGGCGGCGAGGCTGATACCGACTTCACCTTCTTCAACCTCGGTGCGCGCTACGGCTTCACCAGCCTGGAACGCGGGCTGTTCGTCGACGCCAATGCCAGCGCCGGCTACGTCGATTACGCCAGCAAACGCGAACTCGGCGGCGGCCTCGGCACCGCCAAGGGCGACACCCACGGCAACCTCACCGGCGCGACCTTGGCGCTGGGTTACCGCGCTCCGGTCAACGGCATGATTCTCGAACCCAGCCTCGGCGTGCGCATCAGCCACCTCGACCTCAAAGGCTTCCAAGAGAAGGGCAGCGAACTGTCCCTCGACGTCGACGACAACACCGCCACCCGCCGCAGTGCCGTCGCCAACCTCAACGTGGCGTTCGCCCCGGTGGCGATGGGCGCCTGGCAACTGGTGCCAGGCGTACAAGTCGGCTACGAGCGCACGCTGGGCAACAACGACGTCAACAGCCAGGGTCACCTGCTGGGCCTCGACATCGAACAACGCGCCGCCTTCGACAACCGCGACCAGTTCAGCGGCGGCGTCAACCTGATGGCTAGCCTTGGCGCTGTCAGCGTCGGCGCAGAAGTCGGTGCCAGTGGCGGTGGTGACAGCCACGGTTTCAGCGGCAGCCTCAAGGCCAGTTACGCGTTCTAAATGACGGGATGACAATCAGGTCAAGGATGACCGCTATTCACAAAGCACCAGCAAAAACGGGTGAAGGCAGGGGATTGGCAACCCTGATTTACCGCCTAACCCTGTGGGAGCGAGCCTGCTCGCGAAGGCGTCATGTCAGCCAACATCACCGTCAACTGACCCACCGGCACCTTGCCTATAAACCGATCAACCCCGCCGCCTCAGCTGCGCCGGACTCACCCCATACGCCTGCTGAAAATACTGACAAAACCGCCCGACATTGCTGAAGCCAAAGCGCAACGCCACCTCCGTCACTGACGCAGAATGCCGCTGCCTCAGCGCCTCGAAAGCCCGCGCCAGCCGCACCTGCCGCTGATACGCCACAATCGACATCCCGACAAACCGCCGAAACCCCTCCTGCAATGCGCGCTGACTGACATTGCTCAACCGCGCCAGCTCTACGCCACTGACCAATTGCTCCGGATGCGCCTGAATGAACGCCATCGCCAACTTCACATGCCGCGGCGCCACTCTCGGCGCCGGCTGGCGCAACGCCTCGGTAAAATTGTGCGGCCACGCCTCCAGCACCGCATCAATCAACATCTCACGCAACCGCGACGGCATCAGCGTGCCGCTGTTGAGCAACAGATCAAACTCCGTGCCCGTCGCCAGATCAATCAACGCCTTGATCCCGCCATACGCCGCCGTGTGCAGATCCACCACCGGCTCAAACACAATCTTCTGCACAACCGGCCGCCCCAACAACGCCGCCAACCGCTCCGTGAGCTGCGCCCGACTCACCGAAATCCCGTGCTGCGCATGATCGTCGAGAAACCGCATCGATCGGATGTCCGCCTTATCAATCGCCAACCCCACCTGCGCCACACCGACGGACTCGGTGCGGTGGTTGAACACAATCTTGCCCGCCGTGGTAATCACGAAAGTGATCTCGTCCTGCGGGTCGGGGAAGGTGACGGTGAAATCACCGTGGTAATGCATACGCCGGAAACTCACGCCGTCGTGCCTGCCGTAGACACCGCCGATGATGATGCTGGAAGGGATCGGCGGGGAGTCGGCGTAGCGATTGCCGAAGAACCGGGAGAAGAGGGCGCCGAAGTCTTCGGCGTGGAGGTTTTCGGAGCGGAGGATGATTGTTTGGCGGGGTGGGACGACGGAGTACACCTTGGGTCGGTCCTTGGGTTTGGAGGCTACATTTAGTTTTGGGGAGGTTAGCAGGTTGGGATGACAGGCATATGATCGTTGCGTTTAACGATTAAAGTGTAAATCGTGAGCTTAGTTGAATTGCAACCAACGTCAGAAACGACTACAAATATGGTTCTTGAGGCAGATTGCTATCACAAGGAGGGTGTTATGGGGAGCTCTGGATCTGGGCGTTTTTCGGACTATCCTGGTACGAAGGCCAAGGAAGTCGTTGGTGAAGGCACGGGGGTTGAGGGAGGCACAAGCGGCATTGATAAATGCACCCAAGCATTTCATGTGCTTTTGGAAGACGTTGGTAATAGTCAGCTTTACTCGCGATCTGGAAGCGTCCCATCTCCAAAGACTCAATTGGGGATTCTCTTCGACGGACAGCGCGTTTTTGCCGTCGACCTGAACGGTGTAAAGGTGGGGGCCCTTCCTACCGCGTACAACTATCTTGTTGCATGCATGGACAGCGGCGTTAATTATTTGGGGATAGTTAGTTTCTCTGCGGCTTTGCCCGTGCCGACTGTCGAAGCTGATTTCGTACCGCAATGATGGTAGGAATTACTGAAAGCGTATTGGTGGTTGGTGAGCTTGTTATTGATTACACCCTTGGCCGAAATGGCGTTATGTGCAAGCTTCGCTTGGGGGGGGGTGGCACATGCGGCGAGAGGACTATGGGCTGCAGGGGTCGAATACGCTGTTGCCGTATTCTGTCCGCAATATCTAGTGGAAGAAGCTCAACAATATTTAAGGGAGATCGGTTGTCGCGAATTCATTTGGATCGGAGACGTAATGGGTGCTCCCAATGTCATCGTTATTGATGATGTAAAGGAAATCGGGCACCAAGGATACGAAGATCTTATGCGTGAAAGAAAGGTCCTGAAGCTTCGTGAACCGCTCCCTTCATTAAACGCCTACCTGAAGGTTGTCGTGTTTTCGGGCAGGTTCGACCTTCAGTTTCTTGCTCTAGCGCTTTCTGAAGATGCGCGCGTTTCATTTGATGTTGCTTATGATCTTGATGATCTTTCATTACTTGCATCTTTTAGAGATCGCCTTCAAGCAGTCATTATTTCGACGTCATCATCTTTGTTTATGAGGTTAGGGCATGAAGATGTAGGTGGTCTACTTGCAGAAGTTAGAGCCCTATCCCCCGAGGTTTTATTACTAAAAGAGAATCGTGGTGGGAGTCGACTCTTTGACATGCGCGATGAGAGCGTTCAACAGATTCCGGCTTCGCTGGGCCGTACGATGAACTCTGTCGGCGTTGGTGATGTTTACTCTAGCGTTATGGTGGCCTATTCACAAAAAGGGTGGAGAGAGGCTGCATGGCGTGGATCGCAAGCTGCGACCGTATATGCGCAATCTACATTTCCAGATGACATTAAACGTGATCTACAGCGTAACCTTCGGCTCAGCTTGAAAACTGTGCAAGCATTGGGAGGTACATCTCTTTCATGGCATGAACGTCAGAGTTACGCGATTTACCTAGCAGGCCCGGACTTTTCTTACGTTGCAAAACCAGAGCTTGACCAGGCGGTGGAAAGTCTCAGTTACCACAACTTTAGGGTTCGCCGACCGATACTAGAAAATGGTGAGTTGGAGAGGCCTGCTACAGAGGGTGCTCTTCGTCTGACCTATCATTTGGATTACCAGTTACTTAAGGACTGCGACGTGGTGTTTGCTGTTCCGCTTGATCGTGACCCTGGGACACTCGTAGAAATTGGGATGGCTATAGCGATGGGAAAAAAGGTAGTCACATATGATCCTCGGTGCGAAAACGAAAACACAATGGTGATGGTCGGTTGCTCCGTCTACTCCGCAGACCTTGATACGTGTCTGAACGGTACTTTCCGCGTAATTGCTGACTTAGGGCGCGAAAATCCATGAAAAGGGTACTGCTAATGGCTTCTGGCGGATTGGATTCAACCACCGTCGGATATCAGCTCGTCGCCGAAGGCGTTGAAGTGGTTCCAATTTTTTTTGACTACGGGCAACATTGCGCCGCTTTAGAGTGGGAGCGCGTGAATGAGGTTTTCCCATCTGTAATGGAACCGCCGGAGCGCTATAACATTTCCGAGGTTTTCCGAGGGTCTCAATCCCGATTGATTCGTGAGGCGAACCTCTGGACAGAGGAGGTGAAGGATGATGACCTTTACATACCATACCGGACGATGCTTTTTTTCGCAGCTGCGGCTGCGCGAGCCCAAACCACGGGCATTCTCGATGTCTACACTGGTTTTATAAACAGTAATCATGCTAAAGAAATCGATTGCACCGCCGCATTTATGAATAGTCTTGATGGGCTAACCTCCACAATAGGTCCTGTACGATTTCACTCGCCATTCCGGTACTCCTCCAAAAGTGATGTGGCTACTGCTGCTGCTTCCCTTGGTGTACCAATTGGACGTACTTATTCCTGTCAGGCGTCATCCCACTTTCCGTGCGGTGCTTGTCCAAATTGTGTTGAGCGCTTGAACGCGTTAAAAGAGGCTAATTTAGTATGAATAATCCACTCGTCGAGGTTCTCCTCGTAGCGCGTCTCATCGCCAACCGAGCGAGAGATGAGGGCGCGCTCTTCGACGAGAAAAATCCGCGTGCCACGTGCGATCATCTTGGAGCTGTGCTTGCCGACTCTATTCTTCAGGCCGGTCTAAATTATATGACAGTTGTACGGCCTCGCGTTCTTGAAATACTTAAGGTATATCCGAGCCGAGATACCATTTCCTCATTGATTTCTTTGATCAAAACAGGCGAGGTCGGAGCTTTTTTACAATGGCGACATTTCGAGAAAATCAGCCGTTTTGAATCCCTTGTGTTTTTTTTGAAAGAGAAAGGTATCGAAGATGTGCAGGATTTACGCTTAGCATTGTCCTCCTCTAAGTTTTGTGAAGACATTCAGACGGTAAATGGCGTCGGTCCCAAAACTGTTGACTATATGGCATGTCTCGTTGGTATCGACTCAATCGCGGTTGATCGGCATGTCCGCGCTTTTGCTCGAGCGGTCGGAGTTGATAATGACGATTATCATTTTCTTCGTAAGTCATTTTGCTGCGCAGCCGATCTACTGTCTCTTCCCCGACGCGAGTTCGACGCTTGGCTTTGGCGTCGAGCCGCTGCACCGTTTCAGGAACAGTTGTTATTAGCAGTTTGAAAATATTTTATTCAAATTATTGAATAGGCTAATTGTAGTTAAGTCTCTTCGAGCTCTACGTGCGTTTGGTAACCGCTAATCGATTTCCTCTGCTGCGCAGGTCTAGCTAGGGCCTTATAAGGCCCATTTACTATGCAGCAGCAATTAATTCGTCGCCAATTCCAGCAGCATCACCTCCTGCGCAATGCGCAGTAGCGTCTAGCAAGTCGGTCCCTCTATCAGCGCAGCTATATCCCCCAACGTCACCCTCGCCGAACTCAGCGATTCACGGGAGAGAGGGGAGCGTATTTGTTTTGCAGGAAATAATCTGTCCACTTTTATTGAAATAGCTAAAGTGTGTGCGTCAGACTTACACTTCTAATCTAAGCAGTCTTGATTGGGGTGGTCGGTTAAATTCTGCCGATCAGTGCTTAGGAATTAGCTCGATCCTAAACGAGTCGAAAGAGGACAGATTGATAAAGGGTAAGTATGTCTCCTTTTTGTTTTTCTGATCTATGATCCTAAGAGCTAAGCCGACACCGCTTCAGGATCGTTATCGTCTTCGGGTTCAAACGCTGCTATATTTGTTGCGGTTTGCGGTGAAACTTCATCAAAGCTTTCTAGGATCTCTATTAGCTCATGCTTGGCTAAATCGGCAGTAATTAGGATTGAGTCATTTAATTCTGCGTCTACGTTGTGAACAATGATGTCGCGAGCAAGCTGTATTTTTATAAGTTCTTTCGCTAGCTCGGAAGATATAACGTCTTCCTCAACTAACTTGTCGATGATGAGGCGGGTTGATGTTTTATTTTTTATTAGTTTTCTAGCTTGCTCATGATTCAGTGCATTCATTCCCGTCTCGATAAGCAGTTGCTGTATAGAGATCCAAATAGAGATGAGTTCTGCATGGGTGCTGTTAACTGTTGTGGCAATGTTCTCCGCAACCTCTTCTTTTTGTTCTGGAGACATATAGATACTGTCAAGTTTACTTAAGGCTTCGCCTAGTTTTTCTTTAACCTCTCCAGAAATTCTTAAAATATTGTCATAGTCGTCATGGCCAATGAAATTGTTGTGTGCTACAAGACATCTCAGCTCATATAACTTTGCCCAGCGAGTTTGTAAGTATTCGCTTTTGCAGCTGACTATAGGTTGAAAGTATCGTTCCCAGTTTGATGTTGGAACAAGCTCTTTTAGTTCGTCAATATTTATTTCGCTGGCGGACAGGGCTGAACGAACTTTTTCCATTAGTTTTGAGGAGTTGGCAGTTGAATAGGGCTTAAATAAAAAATCTGAAAGTTGAATGAAGTCGGTTTCAAATAGGTAGTTGTTGCCAGCTGCATTTTTCTTTGTTTTAATCGACTCAGAAACTTCTCTAGGCACCGCTTCTTTTGTCCAGCCTAACCCGATTTTCGTAAGCATGAATTTTGTTATGAGCTTTCGCATCATGTTTTCAATTTCATGAATTACTGGGTATGCATCAGATGACAAACTGCTACTCACGTCGTCCCAAAGCACTTCCACTGGCCTTTCAGCTGCTTTAGCCAAAATTGTTCTAATAGATTTGAGCAACGACAGGAATACGATTACCTCGCTTTTGTTTTGGCAGCCCAAGCGGACGTGGAAAAATACATGGCTGTTATTTTGAATTTCACCTTGTTGGACGTCATATTCAAATCTGAACCCTTCGAAAATTAGTCCTTTGGGTTTTATTTCGATACTGCCATATGATTGTATTAAGTTATTAAATGCGGAAATTGAATTGCAAAAACCTTCCTTGGAGTTGATTATCGCAAGGTATTCGACTTTGAGGTTTTCCATGACCATTTCTTTGCTAAGGTGATGGATGTGATAGTAGCGTTTTGAAATCTTCATGTCATCGACATGCTTCGATATAAATGCAAAGGCCCCCTTAGCGAGGTCGTCGTCGCCAGAAAGGGCAACTCATCTCAGTCCATCGGCACAACATTATCCAACGCCTGATTCACCGCCAATTCCCCCAGCATCACCACTTGCGCAATGCCCAGCAGGGTCTTGCGAATCGGGCCCTCAACCAGCGCCGCGACGTCCCCCAACATCACCGTCGCCGAACCCAGTGATTCACTGGCGTTCGCCAGCAATTCCTCGGTGGAGATTTCGGGATTGACGAGGAACAGGGTGTTGGGTGTGTAGGGCGTCGCCATGATTGGGCTGGCGGGGTTCAGGTAGTGGTCGAGGGCGCGTTCGGCGGCTTCGCTGAGTTTTCGGGAATCGGGGGATTCGTAGGGTGAGACCGTTTCGGTTTCGGGCGGATTGGGCGTTACTTTGAACATAGGTGAAGCTCCAGGATGAATAAAGTGGAGCCATCACCTTCGCTACCAAACGAAGGGTGGTGGCCAAACGCAGGTTGGTAGACCGGTCACCTGGATACCCGGCGCATCCGAAGATGCCCTACGCATGGCCACCATAAAAACAGCGGACGAGACCGTCCCTGCAAATAGGATTGCTATGCGACAGGTAAGCCGGGCTACCAAACCCGATCGCTGCTTTTCAGCGACCGAACCACGATAGAACCCGCACTCTGGGCGCACAAGCCGGCGGATTCTGGCGTAGTCGTAGGCAATGGCGCAAGGCGTTGTAGCCTGGGATGACGTTACGGCGAGTGTTTTTAAACGTGTGCGGGGAAAGGACTAAACGTGAAGGTTTTCGGGGCTGCGCTTTTCGTGAATGGATGGTTTGGCAAAGAGGAAAGCGGGGCAGTGCGATGTCGCTAAATCCCCTCGCGACGAGGATAGTTGTTGTGTGGAAATCAGAGGCTTCGGAGGATGGAGCTGACTCAGGTTCATCGCTGACTGGACTGACGCCTTCGCGAGCAGGCTCGCTCCCACATGAGGTTGGCGGTGTACACCCATGGTGTGGTCGATACGAAACCTGTGGGAGCGAGCTTGCTCGCGAATGGCCTGTCCACAGTTCTCAGGACTTATTCATCACCATTCTGGACACAGTGTTTGTCCAACCGACCGATTTTTGTCGTGCGCTTCAATCCCTAACATCGTCTGCAACCCGTGACACAACACGGTTCCCCACGAGACGGTGAACATCATGAAACTTGCAAAAATCGCTCTTCTTCTGGCCTTTGGCGGTATCGGCCCGCAGGCGTTTGCGGCGGATGAAACCGCGCCAGTCGAGGCGTACAACGCCGCCGCTCACCTAGACATCGCCCACGTGGTGTCGATCTCCGACGCGGCCAATCAGTGCGGCGCGGTGCCGGTGCAGATGACTTATGAAGACTCGAACGGCGCGCAACATGTCGTGCAATACCAAGTGATGGGCAGCGGTTGTTCCAACGGTTGATGTCGGTGCAGGCGCTGGAGGGGCGACACTCCAGGTCTGCGGCATTAAGCCTTGGCGAGTTCTTTGGCCCCGGCGATGTCTTCATCGGACGCCAGCAGTTGCGGAATGGCGGTTTTCAGGAACTCGACCCAGGTCTTGATTTTGGCGTCGACGAATTTGCGCGACGGGTAAATCGCAAACAGGTTGTATTCCTCCAGGCGGTACTGCGGCAGGACGCGCACCAGTGTGCCTCCGACCAATCCTTCGACGGCTGACGCCAGCGGCTGAATGCCGATGCCCATGCCATTTCTGATCGCCGTAGCCATGCCGTCGGCGGTGTTGATGTGGAAGGGCGAGTCGGGGATATTCTGGGTTTCCATGCCCTGTGGCCCTTCGAACACCCAGTTGTCTGCGGGCATCACCGTGTTGACGATGCGCAGGCAATCGTGCGCGGCGAGGTCGGCAGGTGTAGCGGGGTGGCCGCGTTTGGCCAGGTATGACGGCGATGCACAGAGAATGCTGTAAGTGGTGCCGAGGCGTTGCGCGACGAAACCGGAGTCCGGCAGGTCGCGGGCGAGGACGATCGACATGTCGTAGCTTTCTTCGAGCAGGTCGGGCAGGCGGTTGCTCAGGGTCAGGTCGAACATCACCGTGGGGTGAATCTCGCGGTAGCGGGCAATGGCATTGATCACGTAATGATTGCCGATGGCGGCCATGGCGTGGATCTTCAGTCGCCCGACCGGCAAGGTCTGGGCGGTGCCGGCTTCTTCATCGGCGTCGCGCAAGTCATCAAGAATTTTTTCGGCGCGCTGCAAATAACGTACGCCGGCTTCGGTCAACGCGAGGCGGCGGGTGGTGCGGTTGATCAGGCGCGTGTGCAGCCGGGTTTCGAGGCTGGAGACGGCTTTCGATACGTTGGTCGTGGTGGTGTCGAGCACGTCGGCCGCGGCGGTGAAGCTGCCGCTTTGGGCCACGGCGACGAAGCAGCGCAGGGTCTGAATAACGTCCATCGTTGTTGTTGGCTCTGTGGATGGGATGGCCATTCTAGAGTTTGCCGTGGCGGGTGTTGCAATTGTTTGCGAGCGAGGGGCGGGCGCATGGCGGGTGAAAGGCTGGAAGACATTCTGGCGCCGGGGCTTTCGGTGGTGTTCTGCGGGATCAATCCGGGGTTACTCGCGGCGGCGCAGGGGCATCATTTTGCCGGGCGCGGGAATCGCTTCTGGCGCACCTTGCATCTGGCCGGGTTTACGCCGCATGAGGTGCAGGCGGAGGACGATCAAAGCATCCTGCAATTTGGCTGCGGCTTGACGGCGGTGGTCGAGCGGCCGACGGCGCGGGCAGATCAGTTGGCGGCGCAGGAGTTCGTCGCGGCGGCTCTGGGCTTTGAACAGAAGATCAGCCGCTATGCGCCGCGTTATGTGGCGTTTCTCGGCAAGGCTGCGTATGCCGCGTTGTCGGGGCAGAAAGTGGTGGCGTGGGGAGCGCAGGCGAAGACTTTGGGGGGCGCGCACGTGTGGGTATTGCCCAACCCCAGTGGGCGCAATCGGGTGTTCTCCCTTGAGCAATTGGTCGCGGCCTATCAGGAATTGCATCAGGCATTGATCGCAGGCCGATCCAGCGGGGTTGTTCAACGCCAGCCTGGAGGGCAACACCCGGCGGGCGATTGATTTTCACGAGGGCGATCCGGTCGATGAGCAGGCCTTGAAAGCGCTGATTCGCGAGGCGATTGCGCTGAAGGTGTCGAAGTAAATCGTGGCGTTTGCCTTGATTCAGAAAATAACTGGCTGTTTTAAAACAAATTTTTTTGCACTCGGGGCTTCCCAGATCAAAAAAAGGTTGGTAAATTGCGGCCCATTCTCGCAGAGCTTGTTACAGAGCTTGAGACACAGGGGCGTCGCCAAGCGGTAAGGCAGCAGGTTTTGATCCTGCCATGCGTTGGTTCGAATCCAGCCGCCCCTGCCATATTCAGAAAAAACGCCAGTCCGGAAGGGCTGGCGTTTTTTTATGCGTGTGATTTTTGTCCGGCAGCGAGGGTTGCCTGAGCCGCACCGGAAGACTGTTGTAAACTGCCCCGCGAAAAGTCCCGGCGGGTTGTTGGCCGGCGACCCTCATTCTCTCCAGACCAGAGACTTACATGGCTAATCACGACCTCAGCTTCACCCCTGATCCGGATGCGGATTCGATTTCCTCGGATGTTGTCGGTTTCAACGGCATTCTGGTCTCGACCCAGATCCCGACCCGCGCCGATGGCAGCCTGGAACTGGGGGATATCACCCTGCAAAGCGAATGCACCCTGCAGGCGCTGAAAGTGGCGCTGGAGCGGGCGGGCAGTTCGATGGATCGGGTGATGCACCTGACCATTTACCTCACCGACATGGCCGACCGCGCTGCGTTCAATGAAGTCTACAAGCGCTTCTTCGCCAAGCCATGGCCGGTGCGCGCGGCGGTGGGCGTGGCGTCGCTGGCGGTGGAAGGCATGCGCGTGGAAGTCACCGCGATGGCCGCCAAGGCCTGATCAACCTGCAAAACCGTGCTGGTGGCCAGCGATGACGCCCGGCCATCCAGCACTCGTCTGCGTACTTACTTCAGCGCATCAGCCAGCGGCAACCGCGCCATGTGCCTGGCTTTCAGTGAGCCCAGGTACAGCCAGTCCCCATACTCGCGCGCCGTGGTGATCGGCGAGTAATTGCCGCTGCTGGCGTCCTGCAGATTGGCGATCACCTTGCCCTGCAGATCCAGCCCCAGCACAAACCCGCGTTTCTCCACCGGTTTGGGCAGCACAGTCAGTGCCCGGACGATCATCGTGCGCACCCACGGATGCCCGGCGGTGCCGTCGAGCAAGGCACTGCGCGGTGCGTAGAGGGCGACCCAGAAGCGGTTGCTGCCATTGAACGCGAGGTTGTCCGGCAAACCGGGCAGGTTGTCGATGAACACGTCGTGGATGCCGGCCTTGGGGCCCGTCAGCCAGTAACGACTGATGCGGTAGGCGCCGGTTTCGTTGACCAGCACATAAGCGTCGTCCGGGCCGAGTGTCACGCCGTTGGCGAACTGCAATTTGTCCAGCAGCACGCTGGTTTTGCCGGTCTGAAAGTCGTAGCGCAGCAAACGCCCGTCACCGCCATGTTCGATGATCGCCTCACCGTCGTGGCCGTAACCCCAGCGGCTGCTGGCATCGCTGAAATAGGCGTAGTGCCCGGACTTGTCGATCGCCACGTCGTCGGTAAAACCGAAGGGCAGGCCATTGGCCTCGGTGGTCAGAGGAATCAGTCGACCCTGCGCGTCGAGCGAGAGCAGGCCTTTGACCGCGTCGGCAATCACCAGCAGACCGTTGGGATGCCGCGCCAGCCCGAGAGGGCGACCGCCCGTGTCGCTCAGGACTTGGCGTGTCTTGCCATCGAGGCTGGTGCGAATCAGCCGCCCGTCATGCAGGCCGGTGATCAGGAAGTCGCCTTCCAGCAGCAGTGCTTCAGGGCCGTCGATGTCGCCCGGCCCAACCTGTTCGACGGCATTGAGCCGCTGGTTTTCGGCGTACAGCCCTTCGCTCAGTGACGGTGCCGCTGGCGGTTTCCACGCCACCGGTTGAACCCTGGTTGGCATCAACAGCAAGAACGCGATGACGAGAACGACCAGCAGTAACAGCAGGCGCTTCATGAATGTTGCCCCGTCAGCGTCAGGTGCTTGAGTGCCATGTCGCGCAGGGCCTGCATCGATGTGGCCGATTCACGTTCGATGCGGCGCTTCAACAGCAACAGGTTGGCAACGCGCATGCCCAAGCCGTCGAAGCGATAATCCAGGGTACGCACGAACCGTGTGCCGTCGCCTTCGGCCGTGCATTCGTAGGTCAGCCGCAACGACAGACCGTGGTCACCGCGCGCCCGCGCGCACCAGCGCCGGCCGGGGAGATACTCGGTGACCTCCCAGCGCAAATGACCGGCGCGCCCGCCGGCATGAATGTCTTCTTCGAAATGTGCGCCGGCGTGCAGCGGGCCTTGCGGGCCGTCGATTTTCAGCGACGAGGGATGCCACTGCGGCCAATGGTTGACGCTGGCGGCGTAGCGAAGGACGGCAATGGGTTCGCCGGCGATATCGATCTGGTGCTGCATGCGGGTCATGGCGGGTCTCGAATGGCGCAACGGGGCGGGTTGCGGCTCCCAGTACAGGGTGCCGAACAGGTAATCCATCAACGGCAGAACGATATTGAAATTGCGTTCCTGCATGCACTCGCGACGGTGATGCAGTTCATGCAGATGACGCATCTGGCGGATCCACGGCAGGCGAGTCAGCGGATTATCGGGCGGCAGATGTTCGCAGGCGTGAAACACCTCGTAGGTCAGGTAGCCCAGCACCATGCAGCCGCCGAACAGCCCGGCGACATTGGCGTTGAACTGTGCGAGCAGCCACCAGAGCGGCAAGGTGAAAAGCAGCGTATGCACGACGATAAGCCAGGCCGGAAACAGAATCACTCGCCAGTCGCGAGCGCCGTCGTAGGTCATGTGGCCGGGAGTGAAAAAGCTGTGGTGGTCACCGGCATGCCGCGCATAGAACAGCTTGGCGAACGTCTTTTTATGGTGGCCGAGATGGCGATGGACCATGTACACGCCAACGTTGAACAACAGCAGGGTCAGCGGCACGCTCAGCCATTCCAGTGGCTGTACCTGACGTGCGCTGCGCCAGAAGGCGCCGATCGCCAGCACGCCGAACAGCAGCACGAAAGCGCCGTGCAGCCACGGGTTGTACAACGGATGAATGGCCGCACGGTAGCGGCTGCGGAATGCCTCGGTGGTCTGCCTCAATGCGTTCACCTGCGGGTATTGTTGTTATACCCGGCAGATTAGCCGATCGGGCCGTTTGTGCAGGCCGGACCTTGAGGTCAGTTGTGCCATGCTCCGGTGTAAAGCGGCCGACTCAGCTCAACGGGTTCCAGCGCTGCGACCAGTCGTCATCGGTCTCGATCACCTGGCGCAACAGATCAAAGGCCTGTTGCAGGGTCGCCGAGTCTCGCTCGCGGGCGTACACCAAATAAGTTGGATAGCCGAATTCCGGGGCTTTGGTCACCGCTTCCAGCGCGCCGGTTTCCAGATAGCTGCGCACCACACGGGTGCGAAAGTAGCCGCTGCCGCCGTGTTCGAGGATGTATTGCAGGGCCAGCGGGCCGAGGTTGAAACTCAGCGCGGCTTTGGCCTTGTCTGGCAGGGCGGCGTCGTGCTGGCGACGGAAGTCCGGCCCCCAGTCGATGTAGACGTAAGGATCCGGGCGGTTTGGCGCACGCACCAGAATCAGTTTTTCTTCCAGTACCTGCTCGACTTGCAGGCCGGGCCAATATTCCGGCTGATAGACCAGCGCGGCATCGAGCACACCGAGTTCGAGTTGGCGCAGCAGGTTTTCGCCGTCGCGGATTTCCATGCGCAGGGCATGTCCGGGGATTTTTTCGCGCAGTTCGGCGGCCCAACTGAGCATCAAAGGGTTGCACAGGCTGACTTCACCGCCGATGTGCAGCACGTTGTGATAGCCGTCCAGCAGCGGCAAGTCGCGCCGCGCGGCTTCCCAGGTCTGCACCAGTTGATTGGCGTAGACCACGAAGGCCTCGCCATTGGCCGTCAGTTTCGCCCCGGCGCGGTTGCGCACGAACAGCGTGCTGCCCAGCTGACTTTCGAGCTTCTGCACCCGGGCGGTGATCGCCGTTTGTGTGACGAACAACTTCTGCGCCGCCGCGGCGAGGCTACCGTGGCGGACGATTTCCAGAAAGGTGCGGGCGAGGTCGATGTCCATGGGCGGGCCGGTGTCTGAGGTGCGGGCATTGTAAGTGCCGGCTCGCCACCGCGTCATCGTTCATTGCGCTGCGGTTTCCATGGATTTCGTGAGCGATGCAAACCCCTGCAGGAGTGAGCCTGCTCGCGGTGGCGGAATGTCTGCCAAACCAGTGCCGCCCGAGACACCGCCATCGCTGGCAAGCCAGCTCCCACAGGTACTGTGTCGGACGCAGAACCCTGTGGGAGGAATGTCTGCCAAACCAGTGTCGCCCGAGACACCGCCATCGCTGGCAAGCCAGCTCCCACAGGTACTGTGTCGGACGCAGAACCCTGTGGGCGTCTGGCTTGCCAGCGATGAGGCCGTAGTGGGCGCTGAAGCTCAACCCGCCAACTCAACCTTGCGCACCCGCGCCCAGTCTTCTACCAGCCGCGCCGGCGTGCCGCAGGCCTTGCGCTTGTAGACGAAGTGGCCGCACTTCTCGGCAAACTGGTTGCGGTTGTAGAGCATGTCTTCCTGCATTTCCTGCAGTTCGTTTTCCCGGCATTGCTCGATCAGCACCTGATCAACCCGCAATTTGCGCTCACGCACGGCGGCATAGGTCGGGTCGGTCAATGTCGCATTGGCCCGTTGCAGCAACCATAACGAAAACTCGTCCGGGCAGCGCGGACCGATCTCCTGGACCATGCCCAGTTGCAGCGCCTGCGTGGCGCTGATTGGCAGGCAGGCCTGGGTCAGTTGTTCGGCCACCGTCGGGCCGACAGCGCGGGGCAGGCTGTAGGTCCAGTATTCCGAGCCATACAGGCCCATGCTTTTGTAATGCGGATTGAGCACGATGTCGGCCCGGGCAAACACGATGTCGGCGGCCAGTGCGAGCATCACGCCGCCGGCTCCGGCATTGCCGGTCACGCCGCTGACCACCAGTTGCTGCGCGCTGAGCAGCTCGGCGCAGACATCGTCGATCGCCTGAATATTGGCCCAGGCCTCGGCGCCCGGATCCTGCGCGGCCTGGATCACGTTCAGGTGCACACCGTTGGAAAAACTGCCGCGCCCGCCCTTGATCAACAGCACGCGGGTGTCCCGCGATTTGGCCCAGCGCAGCGCTTCGACCATACGCTGACACTGTTCGGTACTCATCGCGCCGTTGTAGAACTCGAAGGTCAGCTCCCCGACATGCCCGGATTCACGGTAGCGGATCGGCTGATACGCCTCCTCATTGAACGGCTCGCGGGCGATTGACCAGTCGAGCGTCGGCACGTCGGCCAGTTGCCCGGCCAGCACGTGCCGCGCCGGTTGCTTGAAGGTTTCTTCGCCGGGCAGTGGTTTGCGCCGCAACGAACCGATCCACAGGCTGTGATCACCGGTGGCAACCAGTACCGCATCGTCATGCACCGCGAGGATCTTGCCGGGAATGCCGGTGCGTTGATCAAGGTGCGCGTCGTACACGTAATACTGCCCGCCGGCCAGACTCGCCAGTACACCGGGCTGGCCGTCAGCGGCGTCAATGCAGCGTTTGATGAATCGCGAGCAGTCGTGCCAGCTGAAGGTGCGGTCGGCCTGCTTCATGTTCGGTTGCAGGCGGCCACGGACTTTGGGATCGCTGTAATCCAGTGCGACAGGGACAAAGCCGTCGATGAATTTTTCGACCACTTCGCGAATACAGCGAATCGCCGCATCGCTGACTCGACCGTTGTACAACTCGGACTTGCGCAAGCCCGGCGGCAGATTGAATTCGCAGGTGGCCCAGACCGGGCCGGCGTCCATTTCCTCCACCGCTTGCAGGGCGGTCACGCCCCAACTTGTCAGTTCATTGGTGATCGCCCAGTCCAGCGCGCTGGCGCCACGATCGCCGACGATGCCCGGATGAATGATCACCACCGGCCGCAGGAGATTGCTCCACAGCGCTTGCGGCACGCGGTCCTTGAGGAACGGGCAGATCACCAGATCGGCGCCGCTGTGCTCGATCTGTTCGCACACCGAAGCCTCGTCGGTGAACACCACAACGCTGGGCGAATGCCCGGCCTGGCGCAGTTCCAGCCAGGCGCGTTGAGTCAGGCCGTTGAAGGCCGAGGACAGCAGAATAATCTTCAGTGATCGCATGGTTTTCTTCCTTGAAAGGGCTGCCGTGGGCTCCTGATGAGCCGTCCCTGGCATTCGATGGAGCGCGCAGATTAGTCAGTGCTGCAGCGCTGGCAACTGATCCGGGTCAACGTTGTGTGAGTCAATATTTCCCCGGCGATGAGGCTCCTTATTCTCAAAGGTTTGACTGTCCTGATTTTTTATTACTTCAAATGTAAGCAGCGCTATTGCACAGTCGCGCCAGATCAGGAGTCGGACGATCCCGGCAGAACGATGGTTTTTCGCAGCGGGTGGGACCCGTTTCAGGGAGCAAGACATGGGTGATGTTCAAAACCCGCATGACCGGATCATTGGGCAAATGTTCCAAAAGGACTATCGCTGGCTGTGCGCTGCCGTTGGCCGCACGCTGGGTTGCCCGCACAGTGCACAGGACATCGCCTCGGAAACTTTTCTGCGGGTATTGACCCTGCCGGACCCGACCGCGATTCGTGAACCGAGGGCGCTGTTGACCACCATCGCCCGACGGCTGATGTATGAAGGCTGGCGTCGCCAGGACCTGGAACGCGCCTATCTGGAAAGCCTGGCCCTGGCGCCGGAACCGGTGCATCCATCGCCGGAGGAACGCGCGCTGGTGATCGAAGCGCTGTTGGCGGTCGATCGCCTGCTCAATGGCTTGTCGGCCAAGGCCAAAGCGGCGTTTCTCTACCATCAGCTCGACGGTTTGACTTACAGCGAAATCGGCGAACGGCTTGGGGTTTCCACCAGTCGGGTGCAGCAATACATGGTCGAGGCGTTCAAACGCTGCTATCAGGCGATGCAGGCATGAGGCCGGACGACGCGGTGATCGATGAGGCGGCGCAGTGGATGGCGCTGTTGCAGTCCGGTGAAGCCAGCGCTGGCGAGCGTGCGGCGTTCGACGCGTGGCGGGCAGCCGACCCGCGACATCAGCGGATCATCGAACAAATGGACGGCGGTTTGAACCTGCTGCGCCATCCGGACTTGCGCGGGCTGCCCCGCAACAGTCTGCTGCACAGCCTGAATGCGCCGTCGAGTCGTCGGCGTTTTCTCAGCGGTAGCCTGAGTGTGCTCGGGATTGCCGTGCTGGCCGGATTGCTCGGGCGCCGCTACGGCTGGCTGCCGGAGGCGGGGGAGTTGGCGACCGGCACCGGCGAGCGGCGCGACTTTACCCTGGAAGATGGCAGTGCACTGAGTCTGAATGCCCGCACGCGGGTGGTGGCGCAATTCGATGCGACTCAACGCTTGTTGGCGTTACGCTCGGGTGAGTTGCTGGTGAACGTCGCCAAGGATCCCGCGCGGCCATTCGTGGTCGAGACCGAACATGGGCGGATGCGGGCGCTGGGCACTAAATTTCTCGTGCAACAGGGCGACGATTTTACGCGGCTGGTGATGCTGCATTCGCAGGTCGAAGTGGTCACCGCCGGCGGTGCACGGCAAGTGGTGGAGGCGGGGGAGAGTCTGCTGTTCAACGCTCAGGACATTCTGGCGCTGGAGCGCAGCAGCGGACAGGAAAGCGCGTGGGTGCAAGGTCGCCTGGAAGTGCGCGACCAGCCACTGAGCGAAGTGATCGACAGCCTGCGTCGCTATCGCCGGGGCATTCTGCACCTGAGTCCCGATGTGGCCGATCTGCGCCTGAGCGGTCTCTATCCGCTGGACGACAGTGACCGCACTCTGCAATTGCTGGAGCGCTCGCTGCCGATTCGCGTCACATGGCACAACCCTTACTGGGTCAGCATCGAACCCTCAATTCCACCTAACACCCTGTAGGAGCTGCCGCAGGCTGCGATCTTTTGATCTTTAAAAGCGAAAATCAAAAGATCGCAGCCTGCGGCAGCTCCTACACAAATGTGTGTGGAGTCCGGTTATAGGTTTATGACTTCTTGGCCTAATCGCCGCCCTATAAAAAGCGCCGGCCCGCTGCTCATTCCCTGCAGACGCCTTCAACAGGGAAGCCCTTGATGATTTCATTCAAACAACAATTACCTCGCCTGACTCTCGCCGCCGCATTGGCGATGGGGCTGGTGCCGATCGCGGTGTATGCGCAGGACTCTGCGGCCCAGGTCTACACCTTCGACATCGCCAGCGGCCCGCTGGATGAGGTTTTGCTGGATATCTCGCGCCAGACCGGCGTACCGATTTCCTTCAGTCAGAATCTGGTGGAGGGCAAACGCAGCAGTGCCGTGCGCGGCGCGTTGGGCGGGCGTCAGGCGGTCGAGAAAGCGTTGCTCGGCAGTGGCCTGCATGTCGAGCAGAGTGCCCAGGGCCTGAGCGTGCGCGAAGGCGCGGCGAGTACGCCGGTAGCGGCCAAAGTCAGCGCCGCGGCCCCGGCCACCAGCGCCGATTACCGCATGGAAAAAGTCACCGTCACCGGCTCGCGAATCGCTCGTGCACAGAGCGATGGCGCGACTCCGGTCAACGTCATCACCCACGAAGAGATGGAGGCGCGCGGCTACAAGAACGTCTATGACGCCTTGGCGACGCAGACGCAAAACACCGGCATGACCCAGGGCGAGGACTACGGCAATACCTGGCAACCGGCGGCCAGCGCGATCAACCTGCGGGGCCTTGGCCCCAATCACACGCTGGTGTTGATCAACGGCCGGCGCGTCGCCGATTACCCGACGCCGTACGACGGCAAAGTCAACTTCACCAACCTGGCGAACATTCCTTCGGCAGTCATCGAACGCATCGAAATTCTCAGCAGCGGCGCTTCGGCAATCTACGGTTCTGACGCGATTGCCGGGGTGGTCAACATCATTCTCAAGAAGCAGATCAATGGCATCGACGTCAATCTCAAGGGCGGTACCAGTGAGCGTGGCGGTGGCGACAATCAGCGCCTGCAAATCAGCGGCGGCGGCAGTTGGGGCGACTTCGACGGCTTGTTCGGCCTGGAGCTGACCAACCGAGAGCCGATCTGGGCCGATGATCGCGGCTTCATGCAGAGCGGCCCGCTGGCGGACGTCGGTTACCGTCGCGACCTGAGCAATAACCGCTACCTCGGCCCCGGTTGCGGCGCCTATCAAGGCACCTTCGACAACAAGCTGCTGAACAACGGCGGACGCTGCCGCACCGATCAGATGTACAACGATTACTGGACCATTCAGACGCAAAAGGAAAACTACGACGGCTACACCCGTGGCACCTGGCACTTCAGCGACAGCGGTCAGGTGTTTGCCGACTTGATGTATGGCCTCGATCACATTCAGAACAACACCCGTGGCCCGACGTTCACTTCGCCGGACTTCATCAACCAGAACAGCGGCAATCTCGAGCGCTGGTATCGCCGTTACGGCGAAGAGGAAATCGGTGGCCGCACCAGCAACAACAGCAAATGGACCGACACGTCGTGGACCGGCACCCTCGGCCTCTCGGACAAGATCGCCGACACCGGCTGGCGTTATGACCTGGCGGCCAACCGCTCGGAATATCGCAGCGTCAGAACCACGCGCTACACGCCGCTGTCCTCGATTCAGGATTTCTACCTCGGCCCGCAACTGGGCACGCGTGACGGTTACCCGGTGTTCGCCCCGGATGCCTCGCGTCTCGATCGTCCGCTGACGCCCCAAGAGTGGGAGCAGTTTCGCAGCAACCTGACACAGCGCAGCAAGTCGGTTTCCACCAGCTACAACGCGTCGATCAACGGTGACCTGTTTGACCTGCCGGCCGGCCCGGTCGGATTTGCCGGGGTGCTGGAAGCGGGCAAGCAGGAGTATCGCGTCGACCCGGACGACGGACTGAATGACGGCACTTTCTATGGTGTGAGCCCGGCACAAAGTTCCGGTGGTTCGCGCAAGCGTTACGCCGCCGGTGGCGAGTTCAGCATTCCGGTCACTGACACCGTGCTGGCCACTGCTGCCGGACGTTGGGACCAGTACAAATTCAGTGGCCGCAGCGAGCAGCAGAAAACCTACAACCTTGGGCTGGAGTGGCGCCCGATCACCAGCCTGTTGCTGCGCGGCAGTTACGGCACCAGTTTCCGCGCGCCGGATCTGAATTACATCTACCAGTCCGACAGCAACGGGTACTACCCGGCGCAGATCGACTACTACGGTTGCAGCCAGGGCGTGCAGGGCGCGTGTGATCGCGGGCGGGTCGATTACACCCAGAGCGGCACCCCGGACCTTGAGTCCGAACGCGGCAAATCCTGGACCTACGGTTTTGTCTGGTCGCCGTCGCGCAATTTCGATTTCTCCACGGATTTCTGGCGCGTAGAGATTGATGACCTGCTGACCACCGTCGACGAAAACCGCCTGTTGCAGCAAGAGAACGAATGCCGCAACGGCACCCAGGACATCAACTCGGCCAACTGCCAGTCGACCCTGGCGCGCATCGACCGCAACCCGGGCAATGCCGCCATCGATCCGAATCAGTTGCAACGGGTGCGGGTCAACGCGATCAACGCCGCCAGCGAGCGGGTCAGTGGTCTGGACTTCAAGAGCAATATCCGCTGGGGCGCCGGCCAGTACGGTGCGTTCAGTTCGGCGCTGGGCTATACCCTGGTGCTTTCGCATTTCTATAAAGAGTCGAACGAGGCGCCGACCCAGGACTGGCGCACATCGCGGACCAATTACGACTGGCGCAGCAAGGTCAACGCCAGTTTGACCTGGGATTACCAGAAGGCCACGGCGACGCTGATGGGCATTCGCTATGGGTCGGTGACCAACGGCGCGGGTGACGGGCGCCTGTCGCCGTGGACGGTGTTCAACGCCAGTGCGCGATACAAACTCAATGACCGCGCCAGCGTCGGGCTGACCGTGAACAACGTGCTCAACCAGATCAAACACGATGACTCGGCTGGCTGGCCGTATTACCCGACCGGTAACTATGACCCGTACGGGCGGCAGTGGTGGCTGGATGTGAGTTATCACTTCGGCAGTTGAGCGCACGGTATTCGTGGGTAATGTCCTACGGAAACAGGTCTGGATTTCGTAGAAACGGGGATATTTCCGACGACATTCTCAGGTTGGTCGTCGGAAGCGCGATCTATAGCATCGGAGCTGACATTGAAGTCGTAAACGGCTTGGACGCTCAGGCCTCTGATAACGGATGGATTATGCGAACTCCCCACCTCGAATACGAAACGCCTGCTTATTCCCATCGCCTTCACTGGCGCACCGATCGTGCCAGATGCCCCATGGAGGAGGTCACGATGCCCAGCGTCAAGGTACCCCGGCTGACGGGGGTGAAGAGGGCCGAGGGCAGACCTGTCGACTTGCTCGTGAATGGCCGGAACATAGGTGACGATGCCTTTCTGATCGTTGACCTGACCGATGAAGGTTTTGAGCTGAACGATGTCGTCAACATGCTTTCAACCTCTGAGCTTTATCTGCAAGGCGACATGGTCAAACGCATCACCGGCAAGTCGGTCAGCACCGTACGCCGATTACTGAAGGAAGGTAAAACGGTACGGCTTGACCCGCAGCAGAGCGTCGTCGCCTACCAATATGCCTTGGTGCTGGAAAAGGCCACTCGCGCCTTCGGGAGGCAGTCACGGGCCGAGGAGTGGCTGCGCAAGCCCAGCACCTACCTGAACGGTCGCGTCCCCGCGGAGTTTATTCGGCACTCACTGGGGTTTCAGATGGTGGAGCAGTATCTGGGGCAGCTGATATACGGGGTTTACACATGAATCCCTTGCCCTGGGACGAGCACTGGTATGCCTGGCGGCTGGATCCCGAGGTTTATGGCGGGACTTGGGACAGCGGGATGGGTTCAAATCTCAATGGTGGCCGATGGAACAAACCCGGACGACGAGTCGTTTATGCATCGGTCGATCCGTCGTCGGCCATTCTGGAGGTGGCAGCCAATCACAGCTTTGATGCGCTGGACAGTGAACCCTATGTACTCACGTGTTTTGAGGTCATCAACGAAGCAAAAGTGAAAATAGTGCAGCCTGAGGAAGTGCCGAATCCTTACTGGTTGAGCCCCGCCAAACCTTCACCCAATCAACAACTGTTTGCCGATTCGTTATTGGCAGAACATCCGTTTGTACTGATCCCCTCGGCGGCAACCCGCCATTCGTGGAATTTGCTGGTGAGCTGCGAATTGGCGGAGGGCCAGTTCAGGATGGTTTCTCAGGAGCGGTTTGGGCTGGATACCCGGTTGCTGAGGGAGATGGAACTGGTTTGATACACAGCTGGTTTTTTTGCATAACCTCATCACCCAACGGTCTAAATCGGGCTCTATAAAACCCTGCTGTCCATTGCACATCCCTGCATAAACCAAAACGCAGGGATGGCTGTTCATGATCCATTTTTCACCCGTTAGATCCCGTTTGAGCCTGGCCTTGCTGCTGGCGATCAATACCTTGCCGGCAGTTGCTGCCGACGAACCCACGACCCAGCTGCAACGGGTCGAAGTCACCGGCACCGCGATTCGCCGCGTCGATGCGGAAACCGCGGTGCCGGTCACAATCCTGCGAAATGAAGAATTGCGCGAGCAGGGCGTGAGCACCACAGAAGAACTGGTGAGCCGGATTTCCGCCAACCAGTCCTCGGTCGGCTCCGGCCGCTCAGTGGGTTCGAGCAGCGGCGGGGCGTCGTATGCCGATTTGCGTGGCATCGGCCCGAACAAGACGCTGGTGCTGCTCAATGGCCGGCGCCTGAGCAACAACGCGACCAACGCGATCAATGGCTCCGGGGTTGACCTGAACACCATTCCGTTCGCCGCCATTGATCGCGTCGAAGTGCTACGTGACGGCGCTTCGGCGTTGTACGGCACCGATGCGATCGGAGGGGTGATCAACTTCATCACCAAGACCAGCCTCACCGAAGGCCAGCTCAGCACCAACTACGACACGCCGACTCATGCCGGCGGTGGTGAAAGTCGTAACTTCAGTGGCAGCTGGGGCTTTGGCGATTTGCAGAATGACCGCTTCAACGTGTTCGGTGTGGTCAGTTACGACAAGCAGCAACGCCTGGCTGCCGAGGATCGTGGCTACACCTACAACTATCAGCCCGGACGCGGTCTCGATTACACCTCCGGCACCGCATCGCCGGCGAACTGGAGTCAGGGCCGCAATGCCACCAATCCGCTGGCCGGTTCCGGTTGCAACGCGCCGGGATTGCTGGCACGCAACGGTATTTGCCGCCAGAGCCTGTGGAACTATCTCGATCTGGTACCGGAAGCCGAGAAGACTTCGGCGTTCGCCAAAGCCACCGGCAAGCTCGCGGATGACCACAACGTCAGCCTCGAATACTTCTGGGCACGCAACGAAAACCGTACGCAGATCGGCCCTGGCACCTTGATGGGCAATCAGGTCAATCCCGGCACGACGTTCTATCCCGGCAACGGCATTACCCCAGGCCCCAACGGCTTCGCCCTCGACCCGACGCAACCGGTGGATGTGAACTGGCGAGAAACCGCCGTCGGCGCGCGCCAGCATGAAGACGACAACACTGGCCAGCGTTTGCTGTTGAACTTCGATGGCAGCGTGGTGGGTTGGGACTATAACGTCGGTGCGTCGTACAACCAAAACAAAGTGGTGAATGCCATTGAGGCCGGTTACGTCAACGACCGCGCCGTCAGTGCCGGTATCGCCAATGGCATCATCAACCCGTTTGGCGCGCAGACCGCTGCCGGACAGGCGTTGCTGGCGGCCAGCACGGTAGACGGCGATTACTCGACGGCGGTCGGTCGGGTGAAGGCGATTGACGGGCGTGTCAGCCGCGAAATTGGCGATTGGTTCGGCGCCGGCCCGTCGGCGCTGGCGCTGGGTGGCGAATACCGCAAGGAAGATTTTCACCAGGACTTCGCCCGGTTCGCCGCTGATGTGCAAAGCCTGGGTGTCGATCCGAATGCCAGCGTCGCCGGGGATCGCAGCGTCTCGGCGCAATACGCCGAGGTCAACGTGCCGGTACTCGACAGCCTGGAATTGTCCGCCGCCGTGCGCCACGACAAATACAGCGATTTCGGCAGCACCACCAACCCGAAATACTCGTTCCGCTTCCAGCCGTTCAAGGAGCTGGTTGTGCGTGGCGCCTACAGCGAGGGTTTCCGCGCGCCGTCGCTGTACGAGTTGTACAACCCGAACTTCACCACGTTCACCGTCGCCAACTACAACGACCCACGGCTGTGCGCTGGCGGTAATCCGAGCAACGGCGGGATCGCCAACCGCGACTGCGCCCAGCAGTTTTACAGCCGCACCGGTGGCAACACGGACCTGAGCCCGGAAACCGCGCGCAACGTCACCCTCGGTTTCGTCTATCAGCCGTTTGAGCGCCTGAGCACCGGGCTGGACTTCTGGTGGATCAACATCGCTAACCAGATCGCCGAATTCCCCGAGTCAGCGGTATTCGAGAACCCGGAACTGTACTCGGATCGCCTGGTGCGCAAGCCTGACGGCTCCATTGATCACATCGTCACGGGGCTGGCCAACCTCGGCAAGATCAAGACCAATGGTGTCGATGTCAGCTTCGATTACCGCCTGCCGAGCACCCCGTACGGCAACTTCGGTATCGGCCTGCAAGGCACCTATGTCAGCCGCTACGAGTATCAGCAGCAACTCAAGGGCGACTACATCGACAAGCTCGGCGATTTTCGTGGCGGCGACTTTTCCTCGGCCGGCGCTGTGGCTCGTTGGCGCCACAGCCTGACCGGCAGCTGGAACTACGGCCCCTACGGGGTGGCGCTGACCAACCGCTACACCAGCGGTTACCACGACTCCGACCGTGAGACTCACGATTACGTCGGCTCGTACAACGTCTGGGATCTGGCCGGCACCTACACCTGGCGCAAAACCCTGAGCGTGACCCTCGGTGCGAAGAACCTGTTCGACCGCGAGCCACCGTTCAGCAACCAAACCTACACCTTCCAGAGCGGCTACGACCCGAAGTACGGCGACCCGTTCGGGCGGACGCTGTACACGCGGGTCAATTACAAGTTCTGACCCGCTCTGTATAGGAGCTGCCGAAGGCTGCGATCTGTTGATCTTCAAAAGTCAAAAGATCGCAGCCTGCGGGAGCGGATTTCATGGAAGGGGCAGGTTTTAGTCACTTATTGATCTAAGCCTGCCCTATAAAAAACGCCGGCCTGTTGCACATCACAGGTAGGCAGGATGTTTGGTGATTGTTCGGGCGTCATCGCTGGCAAGCCAGCTCCCACAGGGATTTGTGAGCACCGCAAAATGTGTGGGAGCTGGCTTGCCAGCGATGAGGCCATAAACAGCGCCGTGCAAAAAAGGATCTGCCAATGTTCTCCAGGCTCATTCTGTTCAGCGCTTTTGCGCTGCTAAGCCCATTCAATTGGGCCGCTCCACAACCCGCGTTGACGGTCTACGGCGAAGCCCCCAAATTCGCCCCGGACTTCCAGCACCTGGCTTACACCAATCCCAACGCTCCCAAGGGCGGGACACTGCGCCGCTCTTCGCTGGAAAGCGGCCCGTTCGATCACCTGATTCCGTACATCGACAAAGGCACTGGCGTCGCCGAGATCGACGGCTGGCTCTACGCGCCGCTGGCCTATCGCAGCAAGGACGAACCCTACAGCGTCTACGGTCTGGTGGCGCAGCAGATGGAGCTGGATGCGGATCGCCGCTGGTTGCGCTTTTACCTCAACCCCAAGGCCCGGTTCGACGACGGCACGCCAATCACTGCCGAAGACGTGCGTTACACCTTCGAGCTGTTTATCACTCAGGGCAGCCTCAAATACCGCCAACAGTTTCGTGACGTCGCCGACGTCGTGGTGGAGTCGCCGACGCAAGTGCGCTTCAACTTCAAGAACAACGACAGCCGCACCTTGCCACTGGATCTGGCGACACTGCCGGTGTTGCCCGAACATTGGTGGCGCACGCGCAACTTCGCCGAGGGCGCCGGTTTCGAGATCCCGCCGGGCAGCGGCCCGTACCGCATCAGCGCGGTGGATGCCGGGCGCAGCGTGAAATTTCAACGCGTTGCCGACTGGTGGGCCAAGGACCTGCCGATCACGCGCGGCCTTTATAACTTCAATCACTTGAGTGTGGAGTTCTTCGCCGACACCGATGTTTCACGGCAAGTGCTCAAGGCTGGCGGCTTCGACTACAACCGCGAGTTTTCCGCGACCAGTTACACCATCGGCTATGCCGGGGCAGCGCTGGAGCAGGGCAAACTGCTCCGCGAACATCTGGCACCAGGTGCCGCGCAAGGTTCGCAGGGGTTCGTGTTCAACCTGCAAAAACCGCTGTTTCAGGATCGCCGGGTGCGGCAGGCGATCGCCATGCTCTGGGATTTCGAATGGAGCAACCGGCAGATGATGCGCAGCATGTACTTGCGCCAGCGCAGTTACTTCTCGCACAGCGCATTGGCGGCCACCGAGTTGCCGGACGCCGAGGAACTGAAAATCCTCGAACCGTGGCGCGGCAAGATCCCCGACGAGGTGTTCACGCAAGTCTTCGAAGCGCCGAAAACCGACGGCAGCGGCAACATTCGCGCCGAGCAGTTACAGGCCCTGAAACTGCTCGAAGCCGCCGGCTGGAAACCCCGTGGCGATCAGTTGGTGAACGCCAAAGGCGAGCCGCTGCAGTTCACCTTTCTCAACGGTCAGAAGGGTTTTGAAAGGCTGCTGCTGCCGTTCAAGCGCAACCTGGCGCAGATCGGTGTCGGCTTCGATATTCGCCAGGTCGACACCGCGCAATACACCAACCGCGTGCGCAATCGCGACTACGACATGATCGTCGTGGGTTACCCGGTGAGTCAGGCGCCGGGGCGCGAGATGTTCAATTACTTCGGCTCCGACGGCGCCGACGATCCCGGCTCGAATAACTACATGGTGCTGCGTGATCCGGCGGTCGATGCCTTGCTCGAAGGGCTGGTGCAAGCCGACAACCGCGAAAGCCTGCTGCGCCATGCCCACGCTCTGGATCGGGTGTTGCAGTGGGGTTACTACTGGATTCCCAATTACTACCCGCCGGGAATTTCCACGGTGTGGTGGAACCGTTTTGGCCGCCCGGCGACAGCGCCGCTGTATGACGCCGGGCTCGATACCTGGTGGGAAATCAGCCCGACCGCGCTGACCGCCACGCAGATGCAGCAACAGCAAAAGGAGTATGCGCATGTGGGGTTATAGCCTGCGGCGTCTGCTGCTGGTCGTGCCGACCTTGCTCGCCATTCTGCTGGTCAATTTCGTGATCGTGCAGGCCGCGCCGGGTGGCCCGGTGGAACAAGCCATCGCGCGCTTGCAGGGCATCGGAGTCGGCGCAGCGGTGGGCGGCGGTCATGTCGAAACCATTGGCGGCGAATCCCGCGCGACCCGTGGCCTGGACCCGAAACTGGTGGCCGACATCGAGCGTCAGTACGGCTTCGACAAACCGGCCGGTGAACGCCTGTGGCTGATGCTCAAAAGCTACGCGCACCTGGATTTCGGTCAGAGCTTTTTCCGCGGTGCCAGCGTCACCGAGCTGATCTGGCAAAAGCTCCCGGTGACCTTGTCGCTGGGCTTGTGGGCGACGTTGATCACTTATCTGGTGTCGATTCCTCTGGGCATCCGCAAGGCCGTGCACAACGGTTCGGCGTTCGATGTCTGGAGCAGCGTGGCGATCATCATCGGCTACGCAATGCCGGGCTTTCTGTTTGCGCTGCTGTTAATCATCGTGTTTGCCGGTGGCAGCGCGCTGGACTGGTTTCCGGTGCGCGGACTGGTCTCGGACAACTTCGCCGAGCTGTCGCCGTGGGGCAAGGTTGCCGATTACTTCTGGCATCTGGTGCTGCCGGTCACCGCGTTGGTGATCGGCGGATTCGCCACCCTGACGATCCTCACCAAGAACAGCTTTCTCAACGAGATCTCGCGGCTGTACGTGCTGACGGCGCGGGCCAAGGGCTTGAGCCAGCGTCAGGTGTTGTACGGCCACGTGTTCCGCAATGCGATGCTGCTGGTGGTCGCCGGATTACCGCAGGCACTGGTGACGGTGTTTTTCGGCGGCTCGTTGCTGATCGAAGTGATCTTCTCCCTCGATGGCCTCGGCCGTCTCAGTTACGAGGCGGCGGTGTCGCGTGACTACCCGGTGGTGTTCGGTTCGCTGTTCATCTTCACCCTGTTCGGCCTGCTGATAAAACTGCTCGGCGACCTGTGCTACACGCTGGTCGACCCGCGCATCGACTTCACCGCGAGGACTGTCTGATGCTGACTCTATCTCCCATCGGAAAGCGGCGCTGGGCGCGGTTCAAGGCGCATCGGCGTGGCTGGTGGTCGTTGTGGCTGTTTTTGCTGTTGTTCGGTCTGAGCCTGGGCGGCGAGCTCATCGCCAACGACAAACCGCTGCTGGTCGAGTATCAGGGCCAATGGTATTTCCCGGCTTTCAAACGCTACACCGAGCAGGATTTCGCCGGCGAACTGCCGTTCCAGCCGGACTATCGCAGCGCGCAGGTGCGGCAACTGATCGAAGAGCAGGGCGGACGGATGTGGTTTGCGCCGATCCCGTTCGGTTTCGATACCGTGAATTACGACCTGACCGATCCGGCACCGAGCCCGCCGAGCGCCGAGAACTGGCTGGGCACCGATGATCAGGCGCGGGATGTGCTCGCGCGGGTGATCTTTGGCACGCGGGTGTCGTTGCTGTTTGCCCTGGCGCTGACCGCTGCCAGTGCGCTGATCGGCATTGCGGCCGGTGCCTTGCAAGGCTATTACGGCGGTTGGGTCGATCTGCTCGGGCAGCGGTTGCTGGAGGTATGGTCGGGGCTGCCGGTGTTGTACCTGCTGATCATTCTGTCCGGGTTCGTCGAGCCGAATTTCTGGTGGTTGCTGGGGATCATGGCGCTGTTTTCCTGGCTGAGTCTGGTGGATGTGGTGCGCGCCGAGTTTCTGCGCAGCCGCGGTCTGGAATACGTGAAAGCCGCGCGGGCGTTGGGCGTTGGCGATGCGCAGGTGATCTGTCGGCACATCCTGCCCAATGCGATGAGCGCGACCCTGACGTACCTGCCGTTCATTCTCACCGGAGCGATTGCCACGCTGTCGGCACTGGATTTTCTCGGATTCGGCATGCCCGCCGGCAGCGCTTCGCTGGGCGAATTGATCGGTCAGGGCAAGAGCAATCTGCAAGCGCCGTGGTTAGGGCTGACGGCGTTTTTTGCCCTGGCGCTGATTCTTTCTCTGTTGGTGTTCATCGGTGAGGCTTGCCGAGATGCTTATGATCCAAGGACTTGAGATGAGCGAAAATCTGATCGAAATACGCAACCTGCGTGTGACATTCAACGGCCAGCCTGTGGTGCATGGCATCGACCTCGATATTCGTCCGGGCGAATGCCTGGCGCTGGTCGGCGAGTCCGGCTCGGGCAAATCGGTGACCGCTCACAGCATCCTGCAATTGCTCGACCCGAACATCACGCGGATCGACGGCAGCATTCGTTATGCCGGCGAAGAGCTGCTCGGCGTGCATGAGCGTTATCTGCGCCAGTTACGCGGCAACCGTATTGCGATGATTTTTCAGGAGCCGATGAGTTCGCTGAATCCACTGCACACGATCGAGCGGCAACTCGGTGAGAGCCTGGCGCTGCACAAAGGCCTGGCGGGCGCGCAGGCCCGTGAACGGATGCTTGAACTGCTCGAACTGGTCGGCATTCAGAACCCGCGCGAACGGCTCAAGGCCTATCCGCATCAACTCTCCGGCGGCCAGCGCCAACGGGTGATGATCGCCATGGCGCTGGCCTGTGAGCCGCAATTGTTGATCGCAGACGAACCCACCACTGCATTGGACGTGACGGTACAGCGCAGGATTCTGTTGCTGCTCAAGAAATTGCAGCAGCGCCTGGGCATGGCGCTGCTGATCATCAGCCACGACCTCAATCTGGTGCGAACCCTCGCGCAGCGGGTGGCGGTGATGCGCGGTGGACGGATCGTCGAACAGGCGCCGTGCGAGCAGTTGTTCAGTGCGCCGCAGCATCCTTACAGCATTGAATTGCTGAATGCCGAGCCGGGCGGGCATGCCTTGTGTCTCGGCGCGACAGAGGACTTGTTGCAGGTGCGCGATCTGAAGGTGCGTTTTCGTCTGAGCGGCGGTTGGCTGCGGCGCAACACCTGGCTGGACGCGGTGAAGGGCATCGATCTGAATCTGCAGCGCGGCAAAACGCTGGGGATTGTCGGCGAGTCGGGCTCGGGCAAGTCGACATTGGGCCAGGCGATTCTGCGTCTGATCGACGCCGAGGGCAGCATTCACTTTGCCGGTGAGGCGCTGCAACAGTTGAGCGGCAAGCAGTTGCGACCCCTGCGCAGGCGCCTGCAAGTGGTTTTTCAGGATCCGTTTGGCAGCCTCAGCCCGCGCTTGTGTGTGGAGCAGATCATTGCCGAGGGCTTGCAGGTACACAGTGATCTGAATGCTGCCGAGCGTGAGCAGGCGGTGATTGATGTGCTGCGCGAGGTTGGCCTGGATCCGGCCACCCGACATCGCTATCCGCACGAATTTTCCGGCGGACAACGCCAACGGATTGCAATCGCTCGGGCGCTGGTGCTCAAACCGGATCTGATCTTGCTCGATGAACCGACCTCGGCGCTGGATCGCACGGTGCAGAAGCAGATCGTTGCTTTATTGCGGCGACTGCAGGAAGAGCATGGGCTGACTTATCTGTTCATCAGCCATGACCTGGCGGTGGTGCGGGCGTTGGCCCATGACCTGATTGTGATGAAGGAGGGGGAGGTGGTGGAGCGTGGTCGGGCGGATGAGCTGTTTACGGCGGCGCGGCATCCTTATACGCAGGAGCTATTGGCGGCATCGTTTGTCACGTCGGTTTTACCTGTGACATATACGGACAGACTTTTATCCGTGGTGTAGTTCCGGTACATTCCGCGCCCTGGCCAATACAAGGAAGTAGATGATGGCAAAACCTGCCGCTCGACTCAGCGATCTCAATGCCTGCCCGGTAACCGGTCACGGTACCAACCCAAGCACCAGCGGTTCGCCCAACGTGAACATCAACGGGATGCCGGTGCTACGTGTCGGCGATACTACGGCTTGCGGCGACTCGGTCACCGAAGGCATCGGCAACATCCTGATCAATGGCAAACCCATTGCCTTTCTTGGCAGTGCCACCGCTCATGGCGGCATGATCATCACCGGCTCCGGTGACGTTTTCGTCGGCACCGCAGTCGGCGCCGCGCCGTTCACCCCGATCGTTACCGTGCCCAAGCATAGCGAGCGCTTCCAGCTGGTCGACGAAACCACCGGCGAAGCCATTCCCGATATGCTCTATTGCATCGAAACCGGCGACGGCCAACGCCTCGTCGGCCACACCGACAACCACGGCAACGCCGCCCGAGTGTTCACCGCCGATCCTACTTCCGTTGTCGTGCAATGGGGCAAGGAAGCCGCCGCTCACCTGGATGCGTTGGGCATTGCTTACTAAGGAAGGTCAGACGTGGCGCCACCGAAGAAAAAACAGGCTCAGACAAGCGATCAGCACGGCACGACGCAGGTGAAGGGGACACTCAAATACGATTATGTAACTGTGGTGGGCTCTTACCACATTAGTCGCTGGACGGAATTTCGCGGGAATTACGGCAACAAGATGAGTTTCATCAACCAAGGTGTTGGCCAGTTGAGAGACTACTCGAATCTTAAAAAGGGGGCCGCGGACAAAACCTTTTTTCTGCTGTTTGTCGCGGAGTACGATCCCAAAATGCGCGCCAGGCTAAAAGAGCTGGTCGTCAACACATACAGAGCCGAATACCTTGAGATTGATTCCGCCGCTGAACTGGTTGCTTTCATAAACAAGCGAGTAGAGGAAAAGCGCGAAATCAAACAGCTCGATATCTTTGCCCACGGCGTGGTGTTCAATATCGAGTTCGGTTACGAAATCGAAGGTAAGGATGCCAGCTATCGCTTTGGACCTGCCCAAGCGAGCCAGTTGCAGCCTGATGCCTTTGCCTTCGGCGCTAATATCTTTTCGTACGCTTGCCGAACCGGGTTGGGGGTTGATGAGACGGCGCTTGTCAGTGAGGGGCAGGAACATTACGAGCTCAGCCTTGCACAGAAGCTTGCCGATGCAACCGGGGCGACCATTCATGCTTACCCGCGTCGCAGCCTTTACGACCAAACATATGGCAGTGATGCAGAGCGCGATGGTCTGGAGGGGGCGAAGGCGCGTGTAGCGTCGGATAATCGAGCCAAATCCGCTTTCATGATCAAGAAGGCTGGCTACGAACGGCGTCTTGCTGAATACAGATTGTCAAAAAAGGACGACACAGCGGAGCTGCCGGGCGAAACAGCCCCGGTTCAGCCACCGGAGCTGGCTAACGAAAACGATAAAAAGCTTTTGATGCATGCCCAGAGTCGCGCGAAAAACGAAAAGAACATGAGCTATCCGCTGGACGATTATGGAGCTGTCGGAAAGGTGCGCTCAGGCAATACGCCGTTGGGGCCACCAAAGCAGCAACTGAAGTTTAAAAAAGGGCTTCCGGCACAACCATGACTGTTAATTTTCACAAGCGCGTGGGTCTCATAGCGGCCTTTTTGCTGGTTTTTAGTGCGATGGGTCTCTATCTGCACACAAGGGAAGATGCAATGAGCGAGAAAGTGATGATGTACTACGGCGACTGGAGTCCGGAAGAAAACCGTTTTGATGCAACAAAATGGTTTCGTACCGATATGTACCGCAGTGATGTTGTCGATGGAAAAAAAAGCGCTGTAACCATGCTGCGTAACAGACCATTACCTTTTAAGCCAAGCGACAACGATGAGTTGGTAGCTGGCGCCATTGTGGCCCTTGAGGCGGCGTATCCGCCGGTCAATGGTGACTTGCTTGGCAAGGAATGGCCGATGCTGATTCCACGCATCCGCTACCGTTACAGCGCTTTCGAAGCGCCGGATCAGCCGCAGGATTATTACAACATTTATCTGAAGTACCAGGGTGAGCGGTATGTCATCACTTTCGCCCGGGATGCGCAAACCGGTGAAATCATTCCAGGGGGTAGTGTCCAGTTGATGTACCCCGAGAGTGAGACCCAGATCGCCGATCGGCAGGTCTTCAAAGAGCTGGACGCCGCCGGCATCCAATGACCCGGAAATGACAAATCCCGCCATCAAGGCGGGATTTGTTTGTAATGCGACGAATCTTACGACGGGAACAGCTCGGACAGCTTCATCGACAGCATCATGTCGCCTTCAACGCGCAGCTTGCCGCCCATGAACGCTTGCATGCCGTCGGTTTCACCGCTGACGATGTCTTTCAGCGTTGCACTGTCCAGTACCAGCGTGCAGTTGGCGTCGGCGTTTTCGCCTTCCTGAATGTCGCAAGTACCGTCTTTGACGATCAGCGCGTAGTGCTTGTCTTCGTCGGTGATGTTGAAACCGAAGACCAGATCCAGACCGGCAGCGGCGGCTGGGTTGAACTTGGCTTGCATCGCTTTTACGGCATCAGCTACGGAGGTCATGGTTCGATCCTTTATGGGTTGATTGCAGCAGGGTCACAGTTATCCGGACTCAACGGTAAGTGATGAGTTCCGGGGCCTTCAGCAGTTGCAGATGCGCATGACTGTTGAAGGAAGCCAGAGTCACCTCGCGACCGCGGAATTTCAGCTGGTTGAGCGAGGTGTTGACGATTTGCCAATTCAGTTCAAAGGCCTGCCTGGCCGGTATTTGGGTAATCAGGTGGAGCAGGGCGGTAATGGTGCCGCCGGAGGTGAACACGGCGACTTTCTGATTGCCGTCGGCTTGTTCGAGGATGCGGTGAAGACCCCCCTGAACCCGTTCGACGAAACCCAGCCAGCTTTCCAGCCCGGGGGTGTCGTGGGTGCCGGCCAGCCAGCGCTCGATGACCAGCGCGAAGATGCGCTGGAACTCGGCGCGGTTCTGCGCGGCGTTGCGCAGGATGTCGATGGCTTCCGGCTCGTCCTCCAGCATGGCGGGGATCAGCGCACGAATCACTGCGTCGGCATCGAACTCGTTGAACGCGGAGTCGGTCTCCAGCGTCGGTACCGACAGGCCCTTGGCGCTGAATTGCTCCAGCGCGCTGCTGGCCGTGTGTTGCTGGCGGCGCAGGTCGCCCGCCAGGCAGCGATCGAAACGGATTCCCAACTCGGCCAGGTGCTGGCCGAGGATTTCTGCCTGGCGCACACCGATGGGCGACAGGACGTCATAGTCGTCTGCACCAAAGGAGGCCTGGCCATGTCGAATCAGATAGATGCTGCCCACGTCCGCGTCATCCCGGTACGTTGAAGGTTGTGGCGAGGTTATGAGGATGACGGAGTGCTGTCAATGAAAAAACATACGCTTGTTTGAAATGCCCGTTACAGGCCTGTTGCCAGAGGTTTCACGGCTGGCCGAGGAGGCGGCGCATGGGTATGCTGGAACCATCCCGCGCGTGTTTGTGCATCCGCGCATTGTTTTAAGGAGTCTCTGTGGAGTTTTTCACCGAATACGCCAGCTTCCTGGCCAAGACCGTAACGCTGGTGGTCGCCATTCTGGTGGTGCTCGCCAGTTTTGCTGCATTGCGCAGCAAGGGCCGGCGCAAGTCGTCCGGGCAGTTGCAGGTCAGCAAGCTCAACGATTTCTATAAAGGCTTGCGTGAGCGCCTGGAGCAGACCCTGCTCGACAAGGATCAGCTCAAGGCCCTGCGCAAGGGCCAGGCCAAATCGGAGAAGTCCGAGAAGAAGCAAAAGAACAAACCCGAGGCCAAATCCCGGGTGTTCGTGCTGGATTTCGACGGTGATATCAAGGCCTCGGCCACCGAGAGCCTGCGTCACGAAATCACTGCATTGCTGACCCTTGCCACCCCGAAGGACGAAGTGGTGCTGCGCCTGGAAAGTGGCGGTGGCATGGTGCACAGCTACGGTCTGGCCTCATCGCAACTGGCGCGGATCCGTGAGGCCGGCGTGCCGTTGACCGTGTGCATCGACAAGGTCGCCGCCAGCGGCGGTTACATGATGGCGTGCATCGGCGAGAAGATCATCAGCGCCCCGTTCGCGATACTCGGCTCGATCGGTGTAGTTGCACAACTGCCCAACGTCAATCGTCTGCTGAAAAAGCACGACATCGATTTCGAAGTGCTGACCGCGGGTGAGTACAAGCGCACCCTGACCGTATTCGGCGAAAACACCGAGAAGGGCCGGGAGAAGTTTCAGGAAGACCTGGACATCACCCACCAGTTGTTCAAGAACTTCGTGGCCCGTTATCGGCCACAACTGGCCATCGATGAAGTGGCTACCGGAGAAGTCTGGCTGGGTGTCGCGGCGCTGGACAAACAGTTGGTCGATGAACTCAAGACCAGCGACGAATATCTGGCCGACAAGGCGAAGAAAGCCGAGGTCTACCACCTGCATTACGCCGAGCGCAAAAGCCTGCCGGAACGCATCGGCATGGCCGCCAGTGGTTCGGTGGAGCGCGTGTTGGTGAACGGCTGGAGTCGCCTGACCCAGCAACGCTTCTGGTAAGCCACTTGCATAAAAGGCCCTTCATTGTTCTGCAATGAAGGGCCTTTTTTATTGAGGTGGTATATATGTATTTTTTAAGTTTGAAATGTTGATTGTGCGACCGTTAGTTTGATCTGTTATTCGCGCTTTTATAAAGAGGTCGGCTCGTTAAGCTGATGACTCCTTTAAGTGCGTGAGATCATCAATGTCCTCGTTAACCGATACAACTGCGTCAGCCACGCCAACTTCAGAACAGAAAGGCCTCTTTTTTTATTTGATCAAAAAGAATGCACCGCCCTGGATATTGGCGGCTTCCGGGGCGTTGCGCCGCGAACTCTACGACAGCCTCATTGAAAGTCATCGCACGCGCAGTACCGCAGGCGCGCTCCTGAACAAACTGCAGTCACCCGAGCAATTCTGCTCCCCCTTGCTGGCCAAGGCCATGTCCGACAAGCTGTCCATGCCACTGGACGTGTCCGGCGTGGTGTTTCAGCACGTGCGATCAACGTCGAGCCTGCTGGGACTGCGCAAAAAACTGGTGCTGCCGATCAATCGCGATCTGCTGGCCGCCGCATGCGAGAACTTCGAATCCCGCGAAACCGAGGCAAAAAACTACAGCGACACTTCACTGATCTATATCCCACAGAAACTGAACGCTGGCGTGGCTTCGATATTGCCAATACAACCCCATGACTTTGCGCAATTGTGCCGAACACTGGATCTGGGCAAGCAATATCAGACTCATCTTGAGTCGGTATTTGAACTTAACGTCGAATCGAGCAATGTGTTTGGCCAGTGCGTTGCCCATGTGCGAAGTTGTTTTGATGTGGATCGGCATATTGCGCTGATGAAAAAACATATCAGCACGTCGGTTCACCAAATGTTGAAGTGCGTGAAGGACGGCGACAGCACGATCAAACTGGGGAAAAACACGCTGGGGTATCAGAGTCTGGAAATGTTCAACATGACCCTGCATGGCCCGTTGTTCATCGGGCCTGTCAGCGAGCATGCCGACGATGATTATCGCTGCGTCGTTTACCTGCCGGGCGATCCGCTGCATCCGCTGAAAGAGTACGCCTCGTTCACCGACTTTGAGGTCGAGTTGAGCGGGCGCCTGAGAAACCCTGCATTCAAGACGTTCTTCATGGGCTTCCTGAAGCTGGGCGAGCGGGCGGCCTTTCAACAGGAACTGAATATTCGCCTGTATCCCGGTGGCAGTTCACTACTGACGGGCACCGGCACTTACGTGACGTTGACGGGTGTCGATATCGAGGGCGATCCCTTTACCGGGATACACCGTCAGCAGGTTACGCGGACCTTGGCCGACGCCCGGCTTCTGGTGGTTCCCACGGATGATGAAGACGAGAAAACCCGCCTCGCACGCCTGGAGACCTTCAAGGAAATCGGTATCGATCTATTGCTGGTCGCGGCCTCGTTTTTGCCTGGAGTGGGTGAAGTGCTGTTGACGGTGGGTACTCTGCAACTTCTGTCGCACGTCTATGAGGGCATTGCGAGTTGGACCCGTGGCGAGCAGGAGCAGGCCACGGATCACCTGTTCGATGTCATCGAAAACATCATTCTGATGGCCGCTTTTGCCGCCGGGACGAAAGTCGTCGGGGCGGCCTATAAAACTGTCAGGTCGTCGGCCTTCATCGAACGTTTGATCGTGGTCAATCCGGGCGGTGGACGCCTGCGCCTGTGGAAGCCGGACCTCAAGGCTTTTCGTCAACATCGGCGGTTGCCCAAAGGATTGCCCGTCGACGAGCGCGGGTTACGTTGGCTCGAGGGACAGGCTTACGTCACCCTCGACTCCGTTCGGTACGCAGTGCATCAGCAACCCGAGACCGAACTGTGGGAAGTGCTGCCTCCACCGGGCGCAGCAGAAAGCTACCGTCCGTTGCTCGAAACCAATGACCGCGGCGCCTGGCGTCATGACTCGGAGCGGGTGCAGGAGTGGGGGCGGCTGACGTTGTTCCGTCGTTTCGGCTACACCAGAGAAGCGATCCCGGACGCCATGGCGACGCGTGTTCTGGCGGTCAGTGGACTTGATGACAGCGTGTTGCGGCAGGTGCATATCGATCAGGTGCAGACCCCGGCACTGCTGGTCGATACCGTGCAACGTTTCATGGCGGACGCTGCAGTCAAAGCGTTTATCGAACAGTTACAGACGCCGAGTACGGCAGCGCTGGCCGACCCTGATCTGCAGTTGCATGTGCTCACCGCCGCAGCGAAATGGCCCTCCGATAGCGCAATCAGCGTGGTCAACGCGTTGGATTACCCAGTCAACCGTTACGGTTCGCAAACCGCCAAAAGCGTTATCCGGCTGACTGAGGACGCGTTGCAAAAAGGTCAGTTACACCATTCGCTGCTGTCGAAGCTGTCGCGCAATCAGCGAGAAAGCCTGCTCGGCAACGCGTCGACGAACACTGAAGTACAAGCACAGGAACTGGCACGGATCGTTGCCGAACAGGCTCAAACCGCGCGCCCCGATTTGTTCCGGCGGATATACCAGCGTAGCCAGGTCCCAGGCCATCCCCGGGTCGCGGTACTGATGCAACACTTTCCCGAGCTGCCCGGCAGTGCCGCCGAAGAGCTGGTGAATAATGCGTTCAGTGGCGAATGGCGCGAGCTGGACGCGAAACGCGTGCCCTTGCGGCTGGCGGAGGAGGCCCGGCGCTATCAGCAGATGATCCGTGTCTGTCGCGCCTACGAAGGTTTATACCTCGATGGGGCGGGAGGGCAGTACACCAATCGACTGGTGCTCGATACACTCAAACACCTCCCGGGCTGGTCGGACGCCGCGTTCGTGCAAATACTCGAATGGACCGCGACCCATGATTCGGCAGCCGCGATCGGGCCGGCGACAGCGAGCGAGCGTACGGTGATCAGCGTGTTCGAGGATCGAGTCAACGTCATTCAGGGCACCGACGCACCGCTTGTCACATTCACCAGGCGCACCCGCGAACACTATTTCCGCGCGCTCTGGATGGGGCTTTCGGCACAGCGCAGGACGGCGCTGGGCGTACAGGCGGAAAATGGTGCCGCCGCGCTGCAGGAAAAGATTACCCGCGTGGCGCAGGAGCGACGGACGATCTTCGCGCAGAGCGTTGGCGCGCGTCTCGGAGAGCTGTCACCCATGGGACTGGCCGAGCGTACTGCTGTCGTGTCCGGTGCGACCTCCGACGAGGTGACCAATGTCATGGTGCGCCGGGCCCTGGAGCTGTATCCGATGCACACCCCTGCGCAGATTCATCGTCTGCTCAACGCTCTGGGCACCAACGAAATCAAGGTACTGATGAAGCTCGAAGCGCTGCGGCTGGAGTTTTTCGCGCTCAGAGAAACCTTGAGTCGCTGGGTCAGCCGTCAGACCTGGCATTTGAGCGCCGATGGCACACGGCAGCCGACTCCCCGAGACAGCAAGCTGCGTGCCATGCGCGCGATCATTCGCAGTTGGCGCAAGGAGCCGGGGAATGTGGCTGCAGACCAAAGTTTATATGGCACCTTGCGGTTCGCGCCGGAGCCTTTGGGGGAGCTGCCGCCGGTGGTGGCCGATTTCAGTCATGTCGGGCGGGTCATCATGGACGGTGTGATGCCCCATGCCGGACTGAACGAATTTCTGCGCAACTTCAGCCAGTTGCGCAGCCTGTCACTGAGCGACAATCAGCTCAGCCAGTTGCCCGAGTCGCTGGAGCGGATACGCTGGCTGACGCATCTGGACCTGAGCAACAATCGCCTGCAGTCCTCTGATGCATCGCTTGCTCAATTGGGGCGGATGAAAGACCTGCGGGTGCTGCACCTTGATTTCAACCCGAACCTGGCGCAACTGCCCGATCTCGGTGGGCTGACGCATCTTGAGCAGTTGACCGTGCGCGGTAGCCGGATGACACACTGGCCACAGCGCCTGTCCGGGCTGCTCCGATTACAGTTGCTGGATCTGCGCGACAATCGGATTGAAACCCTGCCAGCGCAGGCGTTCGATACTACTCAATTGCCGCAGATGATTCGCTTGCACGGTAATCCGTTGTCTTCCGAGACGCTGAAAAACATCGCGACTTATCAGCAGACCTTCAGTGGTCGTTTCGGTGTGACGGCGATGGAGGGGCGCAAATCTCCCCTGCAAACCGTGGCGCGGGAAGATCAGAGTGTGCAGTGGCTGGCCGGGGAAAGTGCCAGCGTGACGTCGTCCCGGCGCGAGGTATGGGAGGCGCTGCGCGCGTTACCTGATTCCGCTGACTTTTTTCAAGTGTTGTTGCAACTGGTGCACACCGCAGAATTTACCCACGTGTATCCGCATTTGCGCCAGCGTGTCTGGGATGTGGTGGACGCGGCTGCCGGCGATCAGCGCCTGCGTCGGTCATTATTCAATGCGGCGCGCAGTGCCAGGGTCAGTGTCGACGGCTACAGCGCGTTGTTCAGCGAAATGGAAGTGCTGGTCTTGTGTTTCCGGGCGAGCGCGGCGGCCTCCGCCGGTGTGCAGGTGCTGGAAGCGCAACTGGTGAGTCTGCTCAAGGGCCTGTTCCGTTTGCACGAAGTGGAAAGCCTTGCGCTGGCGGACATCAGCGCACGTTTCCACACCGCGCCGATGGACTACGATCAGGCGCTGCAAGTCAGCCTGGCCTATCGGGTTGGTCTGGCGCAACGCCTGAACCTGCCGGCGCAGCCGCAGACGCTGAGCAAACCCTTGAATATCGAGGTATCGCCGACCGTCCTGGATCAGGCCTTTCAACAGGTGCTCAAGACCGAAAGCAGCGGCGCCTTACGCGACTGGAGCGTAGCGCAGACGTTCTGGGTCGAGTACCTGGAGTCGGCTCACGGTGATCGGTTTTCCGCCGTGAACGAACAGACGTCGCGGGAAATGGCTCAATTGGAAGGGCAGATCGAACTGACGCGCGAGGCGGCCTCGACGCAGATGAATGCCATCCTCGACAACTTCGGTAATCAGCGCCGGGAATTGATCGGGCAACTGACGGATCAGGCGTTGGCACGCCACGCCGAACTCGACGCAGCAAAGGCCGCGACGGCTGAAATGATGGAGGCTTGATGCGGCGTCGCTTGCACGCAACGCTTGGCGTTAACGCCCGGAATGAACAACGCCTTGAGCCCGATTGCAGGCTCAAGGCGTTTTTCGATCAGCGACGACGGAACAGCGGCAGCGGTTCGTCGGTGGCGGCCTGGTAGGTGACCGAGAAGTCCTTCAGGCTTTCCAGTGCTTCGTACGGGTCTTTGTCGGCGCGCAAGGCGAACGCATCGAAACCGCAGCGGTGCATGTAGAACAACTGGTCACGCAGCACATCGCCAATCGCCCGCAGTTCGCCTTTGAAACCGTAACGGTCGCGCAGCAGGCGGGCGTTGGAGTAGTTGCGGCCGTCGGTGAAGGCCGGGAAGTTCAGCGCGATGACCTGAAACTCGGCCACGTCGTTACCGATCTCCTCGGCTTCTTCATCGGCGTCCAGCCACACACCCAGTCCGCCGTCGCGGGCCTTGAGCATGCGGCTGTGTTCACGCCAAAGCTGCAACGGAACAATCAGATCGTCGCAATTGCTGATGTCGTCGATGTTGAAATCTTTCGGCAGCAAGTGCCAGGTTTCGTCGACGACTTCGTTGTTCTTAATGATTCGCTGCATAGACGCGTTCCTTGAAGAGGTCGATGCCAATACGCTGGTAGGTGTCGATGAAGCGCTCGTCTTCGGTACGTTGTTCAACGTACACGTCGATCAGCTTCGAGATCACGTCCGGCATGTCGTCTTGGGCAAAGGACGGGCCGAGGATCTTGCCCAGGCTCGCGTCACGGCTGGCGCTGCCACCGAGGGACACCTGGTAGAACTCTTCCCCTTTCTTGTCCACCCCGAGAATGCCGATGTGACCGACGTGGTGGTGACCACAGGCGTTCATGCAGCCGGAGATGTTCAGGTCCAGCTCACCGATGTCGAACAGGTAGTCCAGGTCGTCGAAACGGCGCTGGATCGATTCGGCGATCGGGATCGACTTGGCGTTGGCCAGCGAGCAGAAATCACCGCCCGGGCAGCAGATGATGTCGGTCAGCAGGCCAATGTTTGGCGTGGCGAAACCGCTTTCACGCAGTTCGCCCCACAGGGTGAACAGTTGGCTCTGCTCGACATCGGCCAGGATGATGTTCTGCTCATGCGACGTGCGCAGTTGGCCGAAGCTGTAACGCTCGGCCAGGTCGGCGACAGCGTCGAGCTGCTTGTCGGTGATGTCGCCCGGAGCAACGCCGGTCGGTTTCAGCGACAGGGTCACCGCGACATAACCCGGCTTCTTGTGCGCCAGGGTGTTGCGCGAGCGCCAGCGGGCGAAACCCGGATGCTCCTTGTCGAGTTCGGCCAGGGCCGCGGTCTGGTTCTCCAGAACCTTGTAGTCCGGATCGACGAAGTGCTTGGCGACGCGATGCAGTTCGGCTTCGGTCAGTGTGGTCTGGCCGCCGCGCAGGTGCTCCATCTCGGCATCGACTTTTTGCGCGAAGACTTCGGGGGTCAGCGCCTTGACGAGGATCTTGATCCGCGCCTTGTATTTGTTGTCGCGACGGCCATAGCGGTTGTACACACGCAGGATGGCGTCGAGGTAGCTCAACAGGTCCTGCCACGGCAGGAACTCGTTGATGAATGCGCCGACCACCGGGGTACGGCCCAGGCCACCGCCGACCAGTACACGGAAACCCAGTTCGCCGGCGGCGTTGTGGACCGGCTCCAGGCCGATGTCGTGAACTTCGATGGCGGCACGGTCAGCGGTCGAACCGTTAACGGCAATCTTGAATTTGCGTGGCAGGTAGGCGAATTCCGGGTGGAATGTGGTCCACTGACGGACGATTTCGCACCATGGGCGCGGGTCGATCACCTCATCGGCGGCGACACCGGCGAACTGGTCGGTGGTGACGTTGCGCAGGCAGTTGCCGCTGGTCTGGATCGCGTGCATTTGCACGGTGGCCAGTTCCGCGAGGATGTCCGGAATGTCTTCCACCGCCGGCCAGTTGAACTGCACGTTCTGCCGCGTACTGATGTGGGCGTAGCCCTTGTCGTAGTCGCGGGCAATCTTCGCCATCATGCGCACCTGACGGGAAGTCAGTTGGCCGTAAGGCACCGCCACGCGCAACATCGGCGCAAAACGCTGGATGTACAGGCCATTTTGCAGGCGCAGGGGGCGGAATTCTTCTTCGCTCAGCTCACCTGCCAGATAGCGTCGGGTCTGATCACGGAACTGCTTGACGCGGTCCTCGATGATCCGCTGATCGTACTCGTCGTATACGTACATATAAGTCCTGTTCTCAGGCTTTGGGCTACTCGGAAAACGCTGCGTTTTCGCTTGCTGGAGTCCGATGGTGCCTCTGCAATTACGCGCGCACGGCCGCGCACTCCCTAACGGAGCCGGGGCAATATACCCGTTTGCAGTTATGCGCAAAAGTGATGTTTGAGTATATGTAAAGAACCAAATCGCCTAACGAGAATAGTTGTTGATTAACCCACATTTGTCGCGGGGACAATCATCGTCTTAACTGTGATCGAGTCTTTCTGCAATCACCGATAAAACCGACAAGAGGCGATGCAATGAGCAATCCGACCAAGGCAAAGAAAAGCGATAGCAGTGTCGATGCATGGGCCATTCTGTTCCTGATTATTCTGGTCGTAGGGACAGCGGTATTCTGGGTCAGCCATCAGTAAACGACCGATCCGGGTCCGCTTCCGACGATTGTCGGACAAAAAACGGGATCAGGCGTCAATAGCCGCTGATTCGGGGGCTATAATGCGCGGCCATTTTTCCTTGGGCCCGGGTCTTTCATGTTGAAGTTTTTCTGCCTCAGCCTCCTGCTGTTCGGTGCGGTTTTCGGATCCGCAGCTCGGGCCGAGTCGGTGCTGTTCCTCAACCCGGGTACGACTCAGGAAGCGTTCTGGGTCAGCTATTCGCAATTCATGCAAGCGGCGGCTCACGACCTTGGCGTCGATTTGCAGATCCTCTATTCCCGACGCCAGCCCGAACTCACCGTGGCCCAGGCAAGGATTGCCCTGCAGGGACCGAACCGGCCCGACTACCTGATGTTTGTCAACGAGCAGTACGTTGCACCACAGATCCTGCGGCTGGCGGAAGGCAGCGGGGTCAAGCTGTTCATGGTCAACGCGGTGCTGACCGCCGATCAGCAGGCGCTCGTCGGCGAGCGGGCCGATCGCATTGGCAGCCTGGTGCCCAATGACGAGGAGGGCGGCTACCTGATGATGAAAGAGTTGATTCGCTTGCATCCGCCAGTGGCGCGAGACGAGTCGATTGAAGTGCTGGCGTTTTCCGGTCTGAAGATCACGCCATCGGCGCAATTGCGCGAGCGCGGCATGCAGCGTGCCTTGGCCGAGCATCCTCAGGTGCGCCTGCGACAACTGGTGTACAGCGGCTGGACACGGCAGCGCGCCTACGAACAGGCGCGGCAACTGGTCAGCCGGTATCCGAAGGTGTCACTGGTGTGGTCGGCGAATGACGAGATGGCGTTCGGCGCCATGCGCGCGTTTGTCGAAGCGGGCAAGGTGCCGGGCAAGGACGTGCTGTTCAGCGCGGTCAATACCTCATCCGAGGCGTTGCAGGCGGTGATCGATGGACGCCTGAGCGCACTGGTGGGCGGTCATTTCACCCTCGGTGGCTGGGCGCTGGTGGAGTTGCATGACTATGACCAGGGCGTCGACCTGGCCCGTTACGGCGGTCGTGATCGCCAGGTGCCGTTGCTGCAACTGATCGACAAACATCAGGCCCGGCAGATTCTGGCCATGGGCTCGGCACCGGGTTACGGGGTGGGCTTTCGCAAGCTGTCCGCCAAGGGGCGTCCGGCCTCGTATCGTTACCCGTTCGAGCTGCAGACCCTGATGCACTGACCGCCCTCAGACCCCGGCGAAATGCAGCACCAGTTTGACGATGGCAAACAGGGTCAGGGCGAACACGGCGGTGAAGCCGATCCCCAGGATCACGAAGTGGCTGGGCTTGCCATGGGTGAAGTCCCTTGCCCGATTCTTCCCGCTTTGCACGCCAAATGCCGCCGCCATCACGCTGTGCAGCATCTGCCAGAAGCTCGGTGGTTTGTTGTCGACTGGATCGTCCATAAATCCCCCGTCCGAAAGGCTGTCCCGACAGCATAGTCAATCCTGCGGGTTGTGCCGTGGTCGCACGGGGGACCCTGACGTGTCCGGACATAGGTTCAAGGCCATGCGATAACTATGTACCGCAGGTCACTGCGGCGGACATGGTGTCCTGTGCTCCCATTATTCAGGAGAGACAGGATGTCCCATCATTCCCCGACGTTGCCCCGTGCGCCCGTCAGCGCCAGCGTCCACGGCAAGTTGCTTGAGCAGATGATCCCCGATTGGCTGATTGCCGCCTCGCCAGCCCGGCAAGCCGCGATGAAAGCGGCCAGTACCCGTCCACCGCCCGGCTATCACGAATTCCCGCAGAAACAGCAACAAGCCTTGAAAGACCAGGTCACGGCTGCCTTTGTCGCCCAGACCCGACTCGACAAGACCATGGCCGGCCTCGAAAGCGTCGAGGCATTTGCCCAAACGTTGCTTGGCGAGGCACTCAAGGATCAGTTCAACGTCACGGTCGATCTCGGCAAGACCTTGCTGTGCCTCAGACGGCCCCTCGAACTCGGAGTGCTGGAGGTGGAAGTGTCCACCTTCGAAGTGTTGAAACTGCCATTGCTGCAAGCGGCACTGCACAACTTCGAGGCTTGGGAATGTGAAGCCGGGGCCTATCACACCAAATCCGGTTTCATGGTCGAGACAGCGACCCCCGGCGAGTTTCAGACCGCAGAAATCGGCATCTCGATCAGTCAGTTTTTGACGCTGTGTCGTTCACTCGACGTCGGTTCGCTTTATCAGACGCGGATCAAAGCGTTTTTCGAAAACACCGACACCTTGCGTGGGCAGTTCATCGCCAGTCAAAAGGCCGCGTTGCGTGCCGCCGCGCAATGGGCGCTGCTGAAAAAGGACATCGAGCCTGCCGACTACCGGATGATTCTGTCGGTGGTGGACGGTCAGATCCACCCGCAACTCGGCGGCAAGGCCGTGTGGTTTCGCGATCTGAGCCTGATGAAGCGGCGGATGACCGGTTGCGTCGTGTTCAGCATCAGCGAGCGCTACCGCTACACCAACGAATTCATCGTCTACATTCCCCATGACCCGCAACACCCGCTCAAGCGTTACACCAGCGCGCAGATGCGTGAGGTGTTCAAAGGCAAGTTCACGGCGACCGACACTACGGCGACCGGGCAAGGACCGACCGCTTACCAGCGGTTTTTCAGTCAGTTCGTGGCCTACGCCGACCGCCCTTACTATTTCAGTCAGTTCACCCAGAAGGCCGCGGACGCCCCGAGTGACCCGTTGCATTCGATCTGGGTCAAGGTCGCACAGCTGATACCGCCGCTGTCCACTATCGTACAGATCAAGGAGTTGCCACCCGAAGTCCCTGGCAAGCGCGAGCCGCACCCTGACCCGTATCTCGACCCGTTTGCCATCACGCGCCAGGACGTTGCCGGGATCTGGGGCGCCAACACCGATTTGTGGCAATACCTTTACGAACAGCACCGGGCCAAATTCATCGCCGACGCGCGCGCCCATGCCGTGCCCACGGCGGACGTCGACGCCCGGGTCCGGGCAGCCAAACTCAATCATCTGCTCGAACTCGGCATGCTGGGGTTGAACATGGTGTCGATGTTCGTCCCGGTGCTGGGCGAAATCATGATGACCGTGATGGCGGGGCAACTGCTCTACGAATCCTTCGAAGGCGCCATCGAATGGTCGGAAGGCGATCGTCAGGCTGCCAAGGCGCATCTGGTCGATGTGGCGCAGAACCTGGCACTGATTGGCGTAATGGGCGCGGTGGGCAAGGGCGTAAGCCGCCTGCGCGCGGCCTCCGCCGAACCCGTGATCGAGCAGCTGCAACCGGTCGAGCGGCCCGATGGCTCGGTTCGTCTGTGGAAACCCGACCTCGATGCCTACGCCAGCGATATTGTCCTGCCAGCAACTGTCGGGCCCGACGCACAAGGCGTGTATCGGTTCGACGGCAAGACCTTCATTCGCCAGCAGGGCAAGCTCTATCAGACGCACTACGACGAGAACCTGAATAACTGGCGCATCCTCCACCCGCAGGATCCGGCGGCGTATCAACCGCTCCTCAAGCACAATCGACTGGGCGCCTGGCGCCACACCCTCGAGCGGCCGCTGCACTGGGATCGACTGACCTTGCTGCGGCGCATCGGTCACTCGACTGACGCATTTTCGGATGAGCAATTGCTCGAAATCGCCGACCTCAGTGGTGTCAGCGATGATGCCCTGCGGCAGATGCACCTCGATCACCAGCCGGCGCCACTGGCCCTGGCCGACACGCTGCGCTTGTATGAGGCGAATCAGCAGGTCGGGCGCTTGATCGACCAAGTCGAACGAGGAGCCAGGCTTGACGATTCGTACCTGCTGACGCTGCCCATGCTTACGCAAATGCCGCGCTGGCCGAGCGGGCAGATGCTGGAAGTCTTCGACGGACCGCAGTTGTCCGGCCCCAGCCGTCTGTTCGGCGCGCCGTCAGGTGCAATCGAGGGCCCGACGCGTGCGCCGATCCGGATCACCCGCGCCGACGTGCTCGACGGCCAACTGCCTGCGCGCATTCTGGCAACGCTGGATGAGCCGCAAACCGTTTGGCTGCTGGGTGCCGAGCCGGCGCGGGTCATCGAATCCCGGCCGCTGGAGTTGCGCAAACAGATCGCCGATTACCTGCGAACCCGGCAGCCGGCAATGTTCGACAGGCTGTATGACGAACCCGCGCTGAACGACCCGCGAATCGCCAGGCTACAGGCCGCCACACCGGGGCTGGGCAGCTCGGCGGCAATCCGTGTGTTGCTCGAGGCGAATGCCGAGGAACTGACGCGTCTGCAGAACGGTGGGCGGGTACCGTTGCGGCTGCTGGAGATCTCCCGTGAATATGCCCGGCAGCGGCGTTTCAACCATGCGATTGCCGGTCTGCACATGGAAAATTCGGCCGGCGGCGACAGCCAATGGCTGGCCTTGCGCGCCCTGGAGCGGCTGCCGGGCTGGTCGGACGAAGTGCGTCTGGAAGTACGCGAAGGCAGTGTCGACGGGCCGTTGATCGACAGCCTTGGCGGCGAAAGCGCCGGTCAGACTCACTACCTGGTCAAGCGCGGGCCGGTCTATCAGGCGTACAGCGCGCACGGGGAAGCGCTCAACGGCGTCCCGCGGCGCGGGGACAACTTTTTTGCCTCGATCCTCCATGCGTTGCCCGATCAGACGCGACAGGCTCTGGGTTTTGCCGAGGTTTCGCGTAGTGCCGGACTGCGCCGGGCAGTGATCGAGTATGTGGCCCGCCATCGCACCGAACTGGCTCGGCTGGCGAGCAGGCGCCATGGCCACAAGCAGCGCTTCAAGGCGCCGGTGCGGGTACGCCAGCATGGCCTGGGTTATTACGCCAGCGGTCGCGGCGAAGGCGTGAACCCGCTGCTGGTGACGCGCGTGCAGGACGTGTATCCGGCGCTCACCGATCAACAGGCGGGCGGGTTCATCCTCAAGCAATTGGCCGCCGGGCGAACTGACGCGCAGATCTACGAGATGTTACAACGGCGCCTGCGTGAATGGCAGGCGCTCGAATCGACACTGGCGCAATGGGAAGGTGTGCCTTCCCCGGAGCCGACGCTGCAATCGATGATCGGCGGCAAATCCAGCGTCGTGCGCAGCCTCAAGCAGAGCTGGCGCCATGCGCCGCTGGCCGACAGTCAGGCAAGTGCCGCACGCCTCGATCTGACGTGCGACGAGCCGTTGCCGGAGCTGCCGGCAGATTTCTCGCATGTGCGCGACCTGCGCATCAGAGGGCGTTGCATCACCGATGCCAACGGCGATGAACTGTTGAGCCATTTCCCCAGGCTCAAGGCGCTGCGCATCAATGCCACCGCAGAAACGTTTACCAACGTGCCGGCGGTGCTACAGAACATGCCGGAGCTGACTGACCTGACGCTGTATGGCGCGATGCCCTATGCCGCCGACATGCCGGCACGCCTGGCTCAGTTGACCCGACTTGAAGCATTGAGTGTCAGCACCTCGAGTTATCAGTCGCTGGCGTTCGACGTCAGCGGCATGCGCAATTTGCGCAGCCTGGACATCGTCGCCTATTCATTGTTCGACTGGCCTGCGGGTGCGTTGGAGCTGCCGGCCCTGGAGCGTCTGAACCTCAGGGACACGAGCATCAGCACCGTGCCCGCCGAGCTGCTGCAGGGGCACGAAAAACTCTGGTCGGGGCTATCGCTGGACTGGTCAAGATTCTCCCGGGAAAACTTCGCGGGCGTGTACGAATACGTCAAAACCCTGCCGGAGCACCTGATTGATCGAGAGACGATGGTCAGGGATTATTGTCGCGGCGAGTTGCGGCGCCTGGGCGAGGGCGTGCATCAATCCACCGAGGGGATATTCCATCGTTTCTTCGAGCAATGGCCCGATGAGCAGCAGCGTTTCACCGCCATCAATGCCTTGAGCGATCAATATGCGGCGCTGGAACGTGAACTCAGTCAGTGGCAGCAGCGCCTGGTGGTGTCGGCAGAATCGCTGTCCGAACTGATCGCGCGATCAAACCTGGTCCATGTGCTCAAAGCCAGTTGGCGCAGCGGGTTGTTCAAGCGCTATGGCGCAACGATCAGCGCCTCGACCGTGGATTTGTCGGGGTTGAGGCTCAGCGAGCTTCCGGTGTTGCCGGCAGACGCCTTTGCGCATGTACGCACGCTGCTGCTCAATGGCCAGCGGGTTGCCGGCGCGCAGATGCGCGGGTTCATCAGCGCATTCAGCGAAGTCCGCACCCTTGATCTGAGTAACAATGCCTTGCACGAGTGGCCGATCGAGTCGCAGCGCCTTTCGCGCTTGATGCACCTGGACCTCGCCGACAATCTGTTGACCGATGGTTCAAGCCTGCAGAGCGGATTGAGTGAGTTGCCTGCGCTTGAACAGCTCAATCTGCGGAACAATCCGCTGAGCGAGTTGAACGTGGGCAGCCTGCAGCGTTTGAAGGCCCTCGACCTGCAGCGCACGCACCTGCAACACTGGCCGGCAGGCGCAGAAGGCTTGCCGCAACTGTCGTGGCTGGACCTGCGCGATACCCGAATCAGCACGCTGCCGCCCGTCGTGCTTGAGAGCACCTCACTGCTCAACACCAACCTGACCGGTGCGCCCCTGACCGCAGCGGCGTCGGCGCAACTGCGTTCGGCGCAACTGCGGCTCGAGCACGACCTGGGTCTGCCTGCCGGCGCGCTGGATACGTTTGCCCGGGAGCCGGTGCCGGCGACGTTTCCCCCAGCGGAGAACGGTTTGACCGTGGCCCGCCAGTTGCTGCCGTTGACGCCGGCACCTGTCAGTACCGGGCTGGTACGCATGCGCCAGAATCTGCAGCGGATGCAGCCGGCCTTTAGCGATAAACAAGCCATGCAAGTGATCGAGGCGCTGCGTAGCGATGGCGCCACTGATGCGCAGATCGCCGAGCAGATCACGGGCTGGAGTCAGACGTTTGAAACCCTCGTTCGCCGACTCAACGGCTGGCTGTATACCCGCGAAACCCGTGGAGCTGATTGGGTCATCTCTTCGCAGTCGCGCAGCCTCGCGGCGTGGCGCATCCTCACCTGCTGGCGTGCCAGGTTAGCGGTTGCCGGGGGCGATGCGGTTCTGGATCTCAACGGCCTGCAATTGGGCGATCTACCGGCGCTGCCCGAGGATTTCGGGCATGTCGGCAGCCTGGACCTGACAGGCACTCGGGTGACGGCCGAGGGCAGCGACGGGTTTCTCAAGTCGTTCACCCACCTGCGTCATCTGACCCTTAATGGCAATGCGCTCACAGCGCTGCCTGAGGGCGTCCGGCAGATGCCGCAGCTGGAGCGACTCGAGCTTTCCAGCAACCACTTCAGCGGCAGCGAGGACCTGTATGCCGCGCTGTCCGGTCTGGAGCATCTGCAAGCTCTGGACCTGAGCTACAACTACCTTGATGCGTTCGACGTCAGCTATTTCGAGCATTTGCAAAATCTGGATCTGCGCAACAACAATCTGGCCGAATGGCCGGCCGGTGCGCTGGATGCGCGGCACCTGCAGACACTGAACCTCAGTCGCAACGACATCACCGCCATCCCCGAAGAGGCGCTGGACGGTCAGCACGATGAGCTGATGGACGGCACCGACCTGACTGACAACTACAACTTGTCGCAGGAGTCCCTCGAAAGGCTCAGGGCTTATCAGACGGCGGGTAACCGCCAGCGGGTGCTCGGTTTCTCGAGTTCCGATCTGGAGGAAATGGCTGACGATGTTGCCGGCGGGCTCAGCGAAACCACGAACAGCATCGAGTCGGACGAATCGCTTCCGGACGAACAGGCCCATGCGCAGCAGAAAGCGCCGTGGCTGGCGAATCTGCCGCCGGAGCAGGCGTCCGCCCGAGACCGGCTCTGGGATCAACTGGCTGCGGAACCGGACAGCGGGGCATTCTTCCATTTGCTTGACCGATTACAGGACACCCAGGAGTTTCGCGTGGCCAATGCCGACCTGACCCGACGGGTCTGGAGGGTCATGGAGGCTGCCGCCGCCGACAGTGAACTGCGCGAGGTGATTTTCGCCGGCTCGGCCACCCATGGAACGTGCGTGGACGGGCGAATCCTCACGTTCAGTGGCCTGGAGAGCAAGGTCTTTACCTACAACGCCTTGCTCGATTTGCCGGCCGGTCGCCCGGGAATTCGCGGCGAGGCCTTGTTGTCGTTGTCGCGGCAGCTGTTCCGGCTGGACAAGGTCGATGAACTGGCGAAAGCGGCGGCTGCGCGCAGTGGTTTTGACGAAGCCGAAGTCCGCCTCGGCTACCGGATCGGTCTGACCGGTGGCTGGGAGGATGGACTGGAATTGCCCGGGCAGCCGAAAAACATGAAATTTGCCTCCGGTGTAACGCCTCAGCAGTTGTTCGATGCGCGGGCCGAGGTGGTTGGCGCGGAGCACTCCGACCGGTTTCTGGAGGATCTGATCCAGCGCGATTACTGGCTGGATTACCTCAAGGAGCAGCAGCCCGAAGCGTTCAGACAAATGGATGAAGGGCAGTTGATGGAGGAGGGCGAGGACGACGGTCTGAGTGTTGACGACCCGCTTTATCTGAGCCGGTTGTTCGATCAGGCAGCGGCGCGCAATGCCAGGCTTATCGAATTGACGCGACAGGCGATTGAATGGATCGGTTTGTCTGCCGACAAGGCACCAATGCCCGGCTCATCCGGGCAATCGTCAGGCGCGTAAAACCTGGTGAACGGTCACTCCCCGGCTGATCCGTGGAGTGACCGTCGCGCTTATTCGTCGTAACCGAGGTTCGGCGCCAGCCAGCGCTCGGTCACGCTCAGTTCCTGACCTTTGCGCGAGGTGTAGCTCTGCACCTGATCCTTGTCGACCTTGCCCACGGCAAAGTATTGCGCTTGCGGGTGCGCGAAGTACCAGCCGCTGACGGCTGCTGCGGGGAACATCGCATAGTGTTCGGTGAGGAACACGCCGCTGCGGCCCGCGCGCATTTCGCTGGCCTCAGGATCGAGCAGGGTGAACAGCGTGGCCTTCTCGGTGTGATCCGGGCAGGCCGGGTAACCCGGTGCCGGACGGATACCGGAGTACTGCTCTTTGATCAGCGCTTCGTTGTCCAGCACTTCGTCCTTGGCATAACCCCAGTGTTCTTTACGCACTTGCTGGTGCAGCCATTCGGCGCAAGCTTCCGCCAGACGGTCGGCGAGGGCTTTGACCATGATCGAGTTGTAGTCGTCGCCAGCGTCCTGATAAGCCTTGGCCACTTCTTCGGCGCCGATGCCGGCGGTGGTGATGAACCCCCCGACGTAATCGGTCACTTCGCTGTCTTTCGGCGCGACGAAGTCGGCCAGCGAGAAGTTCGGTTTGCCGTCGGTCTTGATGATCTGTTGACGCAAGTGATGCAGGCGCGCCATGGGCTTGCCGTCATCGCCGTACAGCTCGATGTCGTCATCATGCACTTGATTGGCCGGCCAGAAACCGAACACCGCACGGGCGCTGATCAGCTTCTCGTCGATCAGCTTGGTGAGCATTTCACGCGCATCCTTGTACAGCGCGGTGGCGGCTTCACCGACCACTTCGTCTTCGAGGATGCGCGGAAACTTGCCGGCCAGGTCCCAGGAGATGAAGAACGGCGTCCAGTCGATGTATTCAGCCAGCACGTTGAGGTCGATGTTGTCCAGCACGCGGGTGCCGGTGAAGGTCGGTTTGACCGGCGTGTAGCTGGCCCAGTCGAACTGCGGCTTCTTGGCGATCGCCGCCGCGTAGCTCAGGCGCTCGGTACGGGCGCTGCGGTTGGCGGTGCGCTCACGCACGTCGACGTAATCGGCGCGGGTCTTCTCGACGAATCCGGCCTTGAGTTCCTTGGACAGCAACTGCGTCGCGACGCCGACCGCACGCGAGGCGTCGGTCACGTAGACCACCGCATCGTTGCTGTACTTCGGCTCGATCTTCACGGCGGTGTGCGCCTTGGAGGTGGTCGCGCCACCGATCATCAGCGGCAGGTGGAAATCCTGACGCTGCATTTCCCGGGCAACGTGAACCATCTCGTCCAGCGACGGCGTGATCAGGCCGGACAGGCCAATGATGTCGCACTTTTCTTCCTTGGCGACCTGAAGGATTTTCTCCGCCGGGACCATCACGCCGAGGTCGACGATGTCGTAGCCGTTACAGCCCAGCACCACACCCACGATGTTCTTGCCGATGTCGTGCACGTCGCCTTTTACCGTGGCCATCAGGATCTTGCCCTTGGCTTCCGGCTTGTCGCCTTTTTCCAGTTCGATGAACGGGATCAGATGCGCCACGGCTTGCTTCATCACGCGGGCGGATTTGACCACCTGCGGCAGGAACATTTTGCCGGCGCCGAACAGGTCGCCAACGATGTTCATGCCGGACATCAGCGGGCCTTCGATGACTTCGATCGGGCGGGCAAATGACTGGCGCGACTCTTCGGTGTCTTCGACGATGTGCGTGGTGATGCCCTTGACCAGCGCATGCTCCAGACGCTTGTTGACGTCCCAGCTGCGCCACTCTTCGGTCTCGGCTTCCTTGACGCTGCCGTCGCCCTTGTACTTGTCGGCGATGGCGAGAAGGGCGTCGGTGCCTTCCGGCGTGCGGTTGAGGATCACGTCTTCGACGGCGTCGCGCAGTTCCTGCGGGATCTGGTCGTAGATCTCCAGCTGACCGGCGTTGACGATACCCATGGTCAGGCCGGCGCGGATCGCATACAGCAGAAACACCGAGTGAATCGCCTCACGCACCGGGTTGTTGCCGCGGAACGAGAACGACACGTTGGACACACCGCCGGAGCTCAGCGCATACGGCAGCTCGTCGCGGATGTAGGCACAGGCGTTGATGAAGTCCACAGCGTAATTGTTGTGTTCTTCGATACCGGTGGCCACGGCGAAGATGTTCGGGTCGAAGATGATGTCTTCCGGCGGGAAGCCGACTTCGTTGACCAGAATGTCGTAGGAGCGTTTGCAGATCTCTTTCTTGCGCGCTTCGGTGTCGGCCTGGCCGGCTTCGTCGAAGGCCATGACCACCACTGCCGCGCCGTAGCGTTTGCACAGCTTGGCGTGATGGATGAACTGCTCGACGCCTTCTTTCATGCTGATCGAGTTGACGATGCCCTTGCCCTGGATGCACTTGAGGCCGGCTTCGATGACTTCCCATTTCGACGAGTCGATCATGATCGGCACGCGAGAGATGTCCGGCTCGCCGGCGATCAGATTGAGGAAGGTCACCATGGCCTTCTTCGAATCGAGCATGCCTTCGTCCATGTTGATGTCGATCACCTGGGCGCCGGCCTCGACCTGCTGCAGGGCGACTTCCAGGGCTTCGGTGTAGTTGTCTTCACGGATCAGGCGGGCGAACTTCGCGGAGCCGGTGATGTTGGTGCGCTCGCCAACGTTGACGAACAGCGAGCTGCGATCGATGGTGAACGGCTCCAGGCCCGACAGGCGGCAGGCCTTGGGAATATCCGGAATCTGCCGCGGCGCGTAACCGGCGACAGCTTTGGCGATGGCTTCGATGTGGCCCGGAGTGGTGCCGCAGCAACCGCCGACGATGTTGAGGAAACCGCTTTGGGCGAATTCTTCGATGACCTTGGCGGTGTCCACCGGCAATTCGTCGTACTCGCCGAACTCGTTCGGCAAACCGGCGTTCGGGTGCGCCGACACGTGGGTGCTGGCCTTGTTCGACAGCTCTTCCAGATACGGACGCAGTTCGCTGGCGCCGAGGGCGCAGTTGAGGCCGACCGAGATCGGCTTGGCGTGGGCCACCGAGTTCCAGAACGCTTCGGTGGTCTGGCCCGAGAGGGTGCGGCCGGACGCGTCGGTGATGGTCCCGGAAATCATGATCGGCAGTTCAATGTGCAGCTCTTCGAACACGCCTTGCACGGCGAAGATCGCGGCTTTGGCGTTGAGCGTGTCGAAGATGGTTTCGATCAGGATCAGGTCGACGCCGCCCTCGATCAGGCCTTTGGTGGCTTCGGTGTAGTTTTCTACCAGTTCATCGAAGGTGACGTTGCGGTAGCCGGGGTTGTTGACGTCAGGCGACAGCGAGCAGGTACGGCTGGTCGGGCCGAGTACGCCGGCGACGAAGCGTGGCTTGTCCGGGTTCTCGGCGGTCTTGGCGTCGGCCACCTTGCGCGCCAGGCGCGCGCCTTCTACGTTTAATTCGTACGCCAGTTCTTCCATGCCGTAGTCAGCCATGGAAATGCGCGTTGCGTTGAAGGTGTTGGTTTCCAGAATGTCGGCGCCGGCATCCAGATAAGCCTTTTCGATGCCGCCGATCACGTCCGGACGGGTGATGACCAACAGGTCGTTGTTGCCCTTGACGTCGCTCGGCCAGTCGGCGAAGCGTTTGCCGCGATAATCCTGCTCCTCGAGCTTGTAGCTCTGGATCATCGTGCCCATGCCGCCATCGAGTATCAGGATGCGCTCTTTGAGGGCTTGCTTGAGAGCTTGAAGGCGGACGCTGCGATCAGACATTGGGACTACTCGAAAAGACCATGACGAAGGGCCGGGATCATAGCAAACCTGTGCGCTTTTGGAGCATGTGCCGCTTTTGCATGAATATCGCTCATGTTGGTACGGGCGTCATACTGTAGAATCGCGGGCGTTTTTTTCTGGATCGGGATCAAGGGCATGTCGTACCGCGTCATCAGCATTTTCTTGCTGTTTTTAAGCTGGGGCGCCGTGGCGCAGGAACCCGCGATTTCTCCTGCTATTTCGTACACCCGAGACATCCAGCCGATCTTCACCGAGAAGTGCGTGGCCTGCCATGCGTGCTACGACTCGGCGTGCCAGCTCAATCTGGGCAGCGGTGAAGGCGCTGGCCGTGGCGCGAGCAAGATGCCGGTCTACGACGGCGAGCGCACCCAGGCCGCGCCGACCACGCGACTGTTCTATGACGCATTCGGCAAACGTGCGTGGCAGCAGAAGGGCTTCTATTCGGTGCTCGACGCTCAGGGCAGTCAGGCGGCGCTGATGGCGCGCATGCTGGAACTGGGCCACAAAACCCCGCTGACCCCGAATGCCAGGTTGCCGGAAGAGATCGTCCTCGGCCTGCAACGGGAAAACATGTGTGCGATGCCCGCCGAGTTTGAAGGCTATGCCGGCGCCCATCCGAAAGAAGGCATGCCGCTGGCGGTGACCGGCCTCACCGATCAGCAATACCAGACCCTGCAACGCTGGCTGGCGTCCGGTGCGCCGATCGACGAGCAAGGCCTGGCCCCAAGCGCCAAAGAAGCGCTGCAAATCGTGCAGTGGGAAAACCTGCTCAACACCCCGGGCGCGCGGCAGAGTCTGGTCGGGCGCTGGTTGTTCGAACACTGGTTCCTCGCCCATATCTATTTCAAGGACGGCGAGCCGGGGCACTACTTCCAGTGGGTGCGTTCGCGCACGCCGACCGGGCAGCCGATCGACCTGATCGCCACCCGCCGCCCGAACGACGATCCGGGCACTCAGGTGTATTACCGCCTGTGGCCGGTGCAAGGGGTGATCGTGCACAAGACCCACATCACTTATCCGCTGAGCCCGGCGAAGATGGCGCGGGTCAAGAGCCTGTTCTACAGCGGCAACTGGCAAGTCAACGCGTTACCGGGGTACGGGCCGCAGAGCCGGGCCAACCCGTTCGCCACGTTCGAAGCGATTCCGGCGCAGGCGCGCTACCAGTTCATGCTCGACAATGCCGAATACTTCGTCCGCACCTTCATTCGCGGGCCGGTGTGCCGTGGGCAGATTGCGACGGATGTGATCCGCGATAACTTCTGGGCGCTGTTCCAGGCGCCGGAACACGATCTGTACATCACCGACCCCAACTATCGCGGCCAGGCCACGCCGTTGCTGGCAATGCCGGGGCAGAACGATGACGTCGGCAGTGTCCTGAGCCTGTGGCACAACTACCGCAACAAGCGCAACGAATACGAAGCCCTGCGCCGCGACAGCTACGCTGACCAACCGCCGCCGAGCTGGTCGACCCTGTGGGCCGGCAACGACAACGCGCTGCTGAGCATTTTCCGCCACTTCGACAGCGCTTCGGTGACCAAAGGCCTGATCGGCGAAGTGCCGCAAACGATGTGGCTGTTTGACTATCCGCTGCTGGAGCGCACTTATTACCAGTTGGCAGTCAACTTCGATGTGTTCGGCAACGTCTCCCATCAGGCGCAGACCCGTCTGTATTTCGACCTGATCCGCAACGGCGCCGAACAGAACTTCCTGCGTCTGATGCCGGCCGATTCCCGTGAGGACTATCTCGACGATTGGTATCAGAGCAGCGGCCAGTTCAAGATGTGGCTCGACTACGAAGCCATTGACGACGACAAACCGACCGGGCTGAAACTCGATCCGAAGGACCCGAAATACGACTTCGCCATGCAACTGCTGGCACGCTACGGCGACCTCAATGCGCGGCCGGATCAGATCAACCGCTGTGATGGCGCCTACTGCTCGCGGCCGAACATTGATCCGGCGTTGCAGAACGCCGAACAGGCGCTGAGCCGCCTGACGTCACGACCGGCCGCCGGTCTCAAGGTCATCGACCAATTGCCGGAAGCCACCTTGCTGCGCATCGAAACCCGCAGCGGCAAACGCGAGGTCTACAGCTTGCTGCGCAACCGTGCGCACAGCAACGTGGCGTTTCTGTTGGGCGAATCCCTGCGCTATCAACCGGGACTCGACACCTTGACCATTTATCCAGGCGTGCTCAGCAGTTACCCGAATTTCATGTTCAACATTCCGGCCGCGCAAGTCCCGGAGTTTGTCGATGCCATGGAAAGCGCCAAGGATGCCGATCGCTTCGAGAAAATCGTCGAACGTTGGGGGATCCGTCGCAGTCATCCGCAATTCTGGTTCTATTTTCACGACCTGAGCCAGTACATCCACGAAACCGAACCGGAGGAAGAGGGCGTGCTGGACATGAACCGCTACGAGAATCTTTGATCGTTGAGATCGACCTGCTGTCCCAACTCCAAGCAACACCGCAAAGCCCCTGTAGGAGCTGCCGAGTGCAACGAGGCTGCGATCTTTTGATTCTTTAACAACAAAGATCAAAAGATCGCAGCGTGCCGCAGCTCCTACAGGGGGGGCGGAGGTGATTCAGGAATTGTGCACGGGAGCCGATCATGTTGATTTCAGTGCAGGCCCTGCGCGCGCTTGCCGCGTGGACCGTGGTCTGCCATCACTTCATGCAGATTTTCTTCGACTTCAAGGCGCGCGGCCCGGTCGGGCAGTTCTTCATTGATAAAGGCGCAGTCGGCGTCGATGTCTTCTTCGTCATCAGCGGGCTGGTGATTTTCTTGTCTACCGAAAGCAAGTCGTTGCCTCCGGCGCGGTTTCTGCTGTATCGGCTGTCGCGCATCGTCCCGGCATACTGGCTGTACACGCTGCTGATGGCGTTGCTGGTGGTGTTCGCCCGACCGCTGTTGCCGGATCAGTCGGTGGACTGGGCGCATGTCCTGCTGTCGCTGCTATTCATTCCTGCGCAGAATCCCGGCGGTTATGGGATCTATCCGACGCTGAATGTCGGCTGGACGCTCAATTACGAGATGCTTTTCTATGTGTTGTTCGCCTGTGCGCTGGTGTTCCGCTGGCAGGTGCGCTTGCTGGTGGTTGGCGCGTTGCTGTTTTCGGTTTGTCAGGCGTTTGGCTGGATCAACGAGTTTTACCGTTCGGACATCGTCTACGAATTTTTGCTGGGGATCGGCATTGGCGTGCTCTATCGCCGGGGCTGGATCGGTGCAGGTTTATGGCTGCCGCTGTTGGCGATGGGGGCCGCGTTGACAGCGGTTTACCACCTGACGCCGGCGCCAAGGTTGTTGAACTGGGGGATTCCGAGCGCGGTGCTGGTGATGGCGTGTATGGCACTGGAGCGCTACGTCGAGCACAACCGCGTGATGAAATGGCTCGGTGACTGTTCCTATTCGGTGTATCTGATGCATGTGCTGGTGCTGTCGGTTGGCGGTTTTATCGCGCGGCGTTACGGGGTCAACCCGTATCTGATGTTCATCGTCTGCGCGGTGGCCATCGCTGTGGGGTCGTGGTTGAGCTACGAATGGGTGGAAAAACGCAGCTATCGGTGGCTTAAAGCACGGATCGATGGCGAACCGCTGCGCGTACCCGTCGAGAATCTTTCCCGACAAAAATACTAGGACTTTGTCCGGCGCAATGATTGGCGTAAACTGCGCCCAAGCCTGCGAGGAGTTTCCATGACCGCTATTACCATTACCGACGCCGCCCACGATTACTTGGCCGATCTGCTCTCCAAGCAGAACACCCCGGGTATCGGCATCCGCGTCTTCATCACCCAGCCTGGCACCCAGTACGCCGAAACCTGCATTGCCTACTGCAAGCCGGGCGAAGAAAAACCTGAAGATACCGCGCTGGGGCTGAAAAGCTTCACCGCCTATATCGACTCGTTCAGCGAAGCGTTTCTCGACGATGCCGTCGTCGACTACGCCACCGACCGCATGGGCGGCCAGCTGACCATCAAGGCGCCAAACGCCAAAGTCCCGATGGTCAACGCCGACAGCCCGGTCAACGAGCGCATCAACTATTACCTGCAAACCGAAATCAACCCGGGGCTGGCCAGCCACGGCGGTCAGGTCAGCCTGATCGATGTGGTCGAGGACGGCATTGCCGTGCTGCAGTTCGGCGGCGGCTGCCAGGGCTGCGGCCAGGCCGACGTGACCCTGAAGGAAGGCATCGAGCGCACCTTGCTTGAGCGTATTCCAGAGCTCAAAGGTGTGCGCGACGTGACCGACCACACGCAGAAAGAAAACGCCTACTACTGAGTAAGGTGTTCACTGCGAACATGAAAAACGGCGCCCCGTGAGCGCCGTTTTTTATGTCCTTTTGTAGCGAGGGGATTTATCCCCGATGGGGTGCGAAGCAGCCCAAGAAATGGAACTGCTGCGCAGTTCATCGGGGATAAATCCCCTCACCACAGGTTCTTTATCCAGCCACAAAACTCATCTGACTCAGGGTCTGTAGAGATGTGCATGCCCCGCGCGATACAACGATGACTCGCTGAACACCTCACTGCCCAGCACCCGACCCACCAGAATCAACGCCGTACGCCGAAACCCCTTGGCCGCAACCTTCGCCGCAATGTCCTCCAGCGTCCCCACCACCCAGTCCTGATCCGGCCACGTCGCCCGGTGAATCACTGCAATCGGGCAATCCGCGCCGTAATGCGGCAGCAATTCAGTGATGATTTTCTGCAGATGATTGACCCCCAGGTGAATCGCCATGGTCGCGCCATGTTGTGCCAGATCGCCGAGTTCCTCGCCGGCGGGCATCGCGGTTTTGTCCGCATAGCGGGTCAGAATCACGCTCTGTGACACATCCGGCAGCGTCAACTCGGCGCCAAGCAAGGCTGCACAGGCGGCGGTGGCGGTGACGCCGGGGATGATTTCGAACGGAATATTCAACTCGCGCAGATAACGAATCTGCTCGCCAATCGCACCGTACAGGCTCGGATCACCCGAGTGCACCCGCGCCACGTCCTGGCCCTTGCCGTGGGCGGTTGTGATCAGTTCAATGATCTGCTCCAGATGCAATTCGGCGCTGTTGACCACCGTTTCCGCCTGATGTCCCGCGAGCACGGCGGCCGGCACCAGCGAGCCTGCGTAAATGATTACCGGGCAACTGCGAATCAGTCGCTGGCCTTTGACGGTGATCAATTCCGGGTCGCCGGGGCCGGCGCCGATGAAGTAGACGGTCATGAAGACATCCTGTGAAAAGCGGGGCAGGGCAACGCTTCAGATGAAGATTGCTCATGATCAAACAGGGGGATTATCGGGAATTTACGCAGCGCCGGCCAATGCCAGTGTCGCCTGAGCGTATTTCTGCCGGGAAATCAGCAGCTTTGCCGGTGCCTGAATCAACTGCTCGGCCAGGGCCAGGGCGGCACTTTCCGCCACACCGTAGCAACCGGTGCGCTCATAGGCAATCTGCGAGTGATGGCTCAGTCGCTGCTGGTAAATGGCCAATTCTTCGCTGCTGAAATACAACAGCGGCAGCGCCAGTTGGCTGGCCAGTTCCTGCAGACCGGGTTCATCGCGTTTCAGGTCGATGCTGGCCAGGGCCTTGACCGCCTCGAGTTCTATACGATGCGCCTGCAACGCCTGATCGAGTAACGCGCGCAGCGTGCTGGCCGGGCAGCCGCGCTGGCAGCCCAGGCCGACCACCAGGGTCGGCGCTGCGCGGTCATCGGTCATGCGTGGTATTGACCAGCGCTTTTGCGGCGGAACAACCAGGCGCTGATCAGGCCCAAGGCCAGCCAGAACGCCACGTTGGTCAGCTGCGAAGCGATTTTGAACTGGGCTTCCAAGGCTTCCGGAGCGAGCATCGAATGCACTTCCGGTTGCGGCGCGCCGATCACATGCGGCACGGCGAGGATCGCCACGCCCAGCAGCTTCATCAGCCAGTGACGGCTGAACACGATGAGGGCCAGGCCGACTGCGGTGGAAGCGGCGGTGCCGATCCACCACGTTTGCCGCGACGCCAGATCGGCGGCAGCGGTGCCCGGCAGTTCAGGCGGCAGGCCGAGGGTCGGCGCGAGGACGAAGGTCGCGTAACCGGCCAGGCCCCAGAGCAGGCCCTGCGAAGTTTTGGTCGGTGCACGCAGGGTGTACAGGCCGGCGAGCATCAGCGCGAAACCGACCGCCACCACCAGATTGCCGCCGGTGGTCGAGACCACACGCTGCCAGCCGTCTTCCGGCTCCCAGGCTTCAGCGTCGTGAGTGTGTGCGGCCGTACCGGCGGCGTGTTCGTGAACGGCCACCGGTTCGGATTTTTCGAAAGTTTCAGCCTGCAGAATCAGTGGCGAGACCCAGAAGCTTTGCAGCAACGTCAGCAACAGGGCGGCCAGCAGGCCGGTGAAGCCTGCAGTTTGCGCGATACGCTTGATCATGTCGGCTGGTCTCAGTGGCACGGGAACGCGGCGCTGTGGCGGGTATCGTGAGCGGCGTTGTGCACCGCTTCGATGTGCGAGAAACCGGCGAAGTAAACGAGGCTGGCGCCCAGGATCGACGCGAAAATGGCGGCGGTCAGGCGTTGGCTCAAAGTGGCGGTGCTGGAGATGTTGTCGGTGTTGCTGGCGGTGCTGCTGATGATCGACATGGCGCTTCCCTCTGGAGTGTCAGCGGGTGATATAGAGCGCATGAAAACCCCTGCGAGTCGCGCACGCAGAGGTTCGAACAGCGCCCGCCCACCGCGGGTTTGTTATGTTCAGCGACGCAAAATGCGCGCTGTGTGTTGCGGGCCGGTCTCCGGGCTCACGAGGGGTTGGCGTCAGGCCGACCTGCAAGCATCACCTTCCCATGCCGCAATGGCACAGTGGATTCGACGCTTCGCTCGCTTACCGTTGCGGGGGCAGCACCGGACTGACATGGCTTTGAGTAAAGCACATGATTCACCGGTTTCCCGTTTCACCCTGTGAAGGGCACCCGTAACAAGTTGTGTAGGAGAGCATGGGTTGGGGAAACTAGTCAATTTTGTGGGTGGATCCGTTGCTGCGGTAACGGCCACTTAGGGTTCCGCCCTTACGGCGGGTCACTTTTGGCAAACGCCCCAAAAGTAACCAAAAGGTCTATGCCCTGACGTTCGGCCCTCGCTTAGGCTCGGGTTCCTTCGCTACGGGATTCATCCGGGGGCAGCGCCTACGGTTTGCTTCGCTGCACCTCCTCTCGCTGTGTTTGGCTGCGCCAAACGGTCGCTGCGCTCCCACCCCCGGATAAATCCCTCCACTCAGCCTGCCGACGGGCCCTCAGATCAAGAGCGGTACTCGAGCTAACGCTCATCGTGTTGAGTGGGGCGGCTTCGCCGCATGGGGTGTGCACGAATAAAGTTTTGGAAGCTGGCTTGCCAGCGATGGCGGCCTGACAGCCGACCAAATTTCTAACTGAATACACCCAATCCCCTGTAGGAGCTGCCGAAGGCTGCGATCTTTTGATCTGCTTTGGCTTTGGCTTTGGCTTTGGCTCTGGCTTTTGATGTGGCTTTTGACCTTCAGCCCCTTCGGCAGGCCGAGCGGAGGTGTCCATCAGGGGGGGAGGCGCGCAGCGCCGTGCGGCGAAGCCGCATGCATCGAGAGGAGGTGCAGCGAAGCAAACCGTAGGCGATGCCCCCGGATGGACACCGTAGCGAGGGAACACTGAGCCTCAGCGAAGTGCCGTACGCCGGGGCAAAGCCTTTTGGGTTACCTTTTCGGCGTTTGGAAAAGGTGACTCGCTGTAAGAGCGAAACCGCCAGCGGCGACACCCGCAGAAACGGATATGCCCCCAATCCAAAAAAAACCAGACCCCGTAACCCGAGGTCTGGCAAAAGTGACCCGCCGCAACGGCGAAACCGTAATCAGCAACCCCCGCAGCAACGGATATGCCCCCAATCCAAACATTGACCCATCCTCAACCCATGCGTAGCCTTGCACCTTCGAGGTTCTTCGGCCCACGCCGAAGCTAAGAAGGGAACGCGGTCAAAGCCGCGGCTGCCCCCGCAACTGTGAACGGTGAAGTTCGTTGCCACGCCACTGCCAGCTCAATTCACTGAGCCCGCGGGAAGGCGCAGCGAATGCCAGGTCCATGGCCTGAACACCGTCAGCCAGGAGACCTGCCTCGTGACAGATTTCTCACTACAACCGGGCGGGGTGATCCGGTGGCGAATTCTTCCGCGCGCACGCCCGCAGCGGATCTCGTCCCGTATGCCCGCCACCTTGCCAAAGGGCATACGATGAAAACACTGGCCAAACTCCCCGTCACCATCGTCACCGGTTTCCTCGGCTCGGGCAAAACCACCTTGCTGCGCCATATGCTCGACAACGCTCAGGGCCGCCGTATCGCGGTGATCGTCAACGAGTTCGGCGAGCTGGGCATCGACGGTGAGATCCTCAAGCAATGCACCATCGGCTGCACCGAAGAAGAAGCCACCGGCCGCGTCTACGAACTGGCCAACGGCTGCCTGTGCTGCACGGTGCAGGAAGAGTTCTTCCCGGTGATGCGCGAACTGGTCGCCCGTCGCGGTGATCTCGATCACATTCTGATCGAGACGTCCGGTCTGGCCCTGCCAAAACCCTTGGTCCAGGCTTTCCAGTGGCCGGAAATCCGCAGCGCCTGCACCGTTGACGCGGTGATCACCGTGGTCGACAGCCCGGCCGTGGCCGCCGGGACCTTTGCTGCGTTCCCGGATCAGGTCGATGCCCAGCGCAAACTCGATCCGAACCTGGATCACGAATCGCCGCTGCATGAATTGTTCGCCGACCAACTGGCCAGCGCCGATCTGGTGATCCTCAACAAGGCCGACCAGACCAGCCAGGAAGACCTCGCTCGCGTGCGCGCTGAAGTCGCTGAAGAACTGCCGCCAGCAGTAAAAATCATCGAAGCCAGCAACGGTCGCCTGCCGCTGGACGTGTTGATTGGTCTCGGTGCCGGATCCGAAGAACACATCGACAGCCGTCACAGCCATCACGATCACCACCACGACGGTGATGACGACCACGATCACGACGCCTTCGATTCGATCTCCATCGAACTGCCGCAAGCCGACGAAAGCCTGCTGCTCGACGCGCTGACGCAACTGGTTGTGCAGCACGGCATCCTGCGTGTGAAGGGCTTCGCGGCGATTCCGAACAAGCCGATGCGCCTGTTGGTTCAAGGCGTGGGCACGCGTTTCGACAAGCACTTCGACCGCCAGTGGGGCGCTGACGAAGCGCGCGTCACTCGTCTGGTGTTGATCGGTCAGGAACTCGACGCTGCGCAACTCGAAGCGCAACTGCGCGCCGCGCTCAGCGTTTAAGCCATGCACCTGCTCAGGACCCAGCCCGGCGGTTTCGTGTCGGATGACAACATTGCCGACCTTGGACAAACCCCCGCCGAGCTGGTGATCCTGTGCAGCGGCGACTCCAGCCTGGCGCTGCTCGCCGAAGCGGCGCAGCAACTGCCCGAGGATTACCCGAGCCTGCGCCTGGCCAATCCGATGCAGGTGCAGAATCACGCCTCGGTCGATCTGTATGTCGATGAGGTGCTGCGGCACGCCAAGGTCATCCTGATTTCGTTGCACGGCGGCATCGCCTACTGGCGTTATGGCGTCGAGCGTCTGGTGGAATTGTCCGAGCGCGGGGTGCAGGTGATTCTGGTACCGGGGGATGACCGTCCCGACCCGGAACTCAGTGACCTGAGCACCGTACCCGCCGAAGATCGCGACCGTCTCTGGCAGTTTTTGCGTCAGGGCGGCATGGGCAATGCGCTGGGCTTCTTCCATTGCCTGGCCAACCGCTGGCTGGCGCGCGACTACGCCTGGGGCGAGCCGCAAGCGTTGCCGCGCACGGCGATTTACCACCCACAGAAAAACACCGCCGCACTGAGCGACTGGCAAGCCGAATGGCTGCCCGGTCAACCGGTCGCGGCGGTGTTGTTTTATCGCTCGCATTTGCAAGCGGCGAACACCGCGTTCATTGATGTGTTCTGCCAGCGCTTGCAGGCGGCGGGGCTCAATCCGTTGCCGATCGCCGTCGCCAGCCTGAAAGAACCCGGCTGTCTGTCAGTGGTCGAGGACTGGCTGGATGAGGTCGAAGCTGCGGTGATCCTCAATACCACCGGCTTCGCGCAATCCAGCCCGGAAGCGCCGCACCTGCGGCCGTTCCGGCGCAATATTCCGGTGATTCAGGCGATCTGCGCCCAGGACAACGAGCCGGGCTGGCGCGACAGCGAGCAGGGTCTGGGGCCACGAGATCTGGCGATGCACATTGCCTTGCCGGAACTCGACGGGCGCATCATCAGCCGGCCGATCAGCTTCAAGGATCTGGCCTGGCGCAGCGAGCGCAGTCAGTCCGACGTAGTCTGCTACCGGGCGCAACCCGAGCGCATGGATTTCGTCGCTGAACTGGCCCGGCGCTGGAGCGATCTGGCGCGGCTGCCGAACGCTGAAAAACGCATCGCACTGATTCTCGCCAACTACCCGACCCGCGACGGTCGCATCGGCAATGGCGTCGGCCTCGACACGCCAGCGGCGGCGTTGAATATCCTGCGCGCGTTGCAGACCGACGGCTTTCCGTTGACCGCGGAGTTGCCGGACAGCGGCACCGCGTTGATCCAGCAATTACTCGGCGGGGTCAGCAACGACCTCGACAGCATCGACCTGCGCCCGTGTCAGCAAAGTCTGGCGATGGACGCCTACCTGGCGATGTTCAATGCGCTGCCCGAGGCCAATCGCGCGGCAGTGCTGGAACGCTGGGGCACGCCGCAAAACGACCCGATGTGCCGCGACGGGCGAATGATGATCGCCGGTCTGCGCTTCGGCCTGACCTTCGTCGGCATTCAGCCGGCGCGCGGTTATCAGGTCGATCCGAGTGCGGTGTATCACGACCCGGATCTGGTGCCGCCGCACGGCTATCTGGCGTTCTATTTCTGGCTGCGCAACACCTACGGCGCGCACGCGGTGATTCACGTCGGCAAGCACGGCAACCTCGAATGGCTGCCGGGCAAGGGCGTGGGGCTTTCGCAGAATTGCTGGCCGGACGCGCTGCTCGGGCCGCTGCCGAACATCTATCCGTTTATCGTCAACGACCCGGGCGAGGGCGCCCAGGCCAAACGGCGCACGCAAGCGGTGATCATCGACCACCTGATGCCGCCGCTGACCCGCGCCGAAACCTACGGCCCGTTGCGCAATCTGGAACTGTTGGCCGACGAATATTACGAGGCGCAACTGCTCGATCCGCGTCGTGCGCGAGAGCTGCAACGCGACATTCTGCAACTGGTGCGCGAGACGCAGATCGACCGCGAACTGCAACTCGACGCGGGCCTGGACAGTGATGCCGACGCCGCGATCTGGCTGCCGCGGCTGGACACCTACCTGTGTGATCTGAAGGAATCGCAGATTCGCGATGGCCTGCACATCTTTGGCGAATCGCCGACCGGACGTTTGCGTATCGATACCTTGCTGGCTTTGCTGCGCATTCCGCGTGGCGACGGCAAAGGCGCACAGTCGAGTCTGCTGCGGGCGTTGGCCAAGGCGTTTGAATTGAGCTTTGATCCGCTGGATTGCGCCCTTGCCGATCCATGGAGCGGCACGCGCCCAGCGGAGCTGCAAAGCGTCAGCGACGAAGTCTGGCGCAGCGCTGGCGATACCCGCGAACGCCTCGAACTGTTCGCTACTCAACTGATCGCCCAAGCACTACAAATCCCCTGTGGGAGCGAGCTTGCTCGCGAAAGCGGTGGGTCAGGTACATCAATGTCGACTGACACGACGCTTTCGCGAGCAAGCTCGCTCCCACAAGGGGCGTGTTGGGCTGAAGTGAGGGCGATCATTGAAAACCTGCGCGAAGTCATCGCCCCACGCCTCGACGCCTGCGGCCCCGCCGAAATGCGCGGTCTGCTCGACGCCCTCAACGGCCGCTTCGTCCCCGCCGGCCCAAGTGGCGCGCCCAGCCGTGGCCGTCTCGACGTGCTGCCCACCGGGCGCAACTTCTACTCGGTGGACGTGCGCAACCTGCCGACCACCACCGCGTGGCGCATCGGCTTCCAGTCCGCGACGTTGATTCTCGAGCGGCATTTGCAGGATCACGGCGATCACCTGCGTCAGCTCGGCCTGTCGGTGTGGGGCACTGCGACCATGCGCACCGGCGGTGATGACATCGCCCAGGCCATGGCGCTGATGGGCGTGCGCCCGGTGTGGGCCACCGGCAGTCAGCGCGTCGATGATTTCGAGATTCTGCCGCTGAGCCTGCTCGACCGGCCACGGGTCGACGTCACGCTGCGGGTCTCGGGCTTTTTCCGCGATGCCTTTGCCAACCTGATTCGTCTGTTCGACGCCGCCGTGCAAGCGGTAGCGACGCTGGACGAACCGGATGACCTCAACCCGCTGGCGGCGAAGGTGCGTGCCGAGCGCGAGGCGCTGTTGCAATCGGGGCTGGATGCCGACGCGGCGCGGCGTCAGGCCGGCTGGCGGATTTTCGGCGCCAAACCCGGTGCCTATGGCGCGGGCGTGCAGGGCGCCATCGACGGTCGCCTGTGGCAGAGTCGCGAGGATCTGGCCGAGGTCTACCTGAACTGGGGCGCCTACGCCTATGGCGGGGCGGATGAGGGCACCGCCGCCCGCGAACAGTTCGTCCAGCGCCTGAGCCAGGTGCAGGCGGTGTTGCAGAATCAGGACAATCGCGAGCACGACTTGCTCGATTCCAACGACTATTACCAGTTTCAGGGCGGCATGCTCGCGGCGGTGGAAACCCTGCGCGGGGAAGCGGCGGCGAGTTATCACGGCGATCACAGTCAGCCGGATCTGCCGAAAATCCGCACCCTGAAAGAAGAACTCAATCGGGTGATCCGCTCGCGGGCGGCCAATCCGAAGTGGATCGACGGGGTCAAACGTCACGGCTATAAAGGCGCGTTTGAACTGGCGGCGACAGTCGATAACCTGTTCGCCTTCGACGCCACCACGCAACTGATCGACGATCATCAATATGCGTTGCTGGCCGACGCCTATTTGCTCGACCCGACGACCCGGGATTTTGTTCGTGAACACAATCCGCATGCCCTGCGCGACATGACCGAACGCATGCTGGAAGCGCAGCAACGCGGGATGTGGCAGGAACCCGGCGTGTATAAAGAAGCACTGGAAAACCTGCTGCTGGATATAGAAGAAGACACCTGATGCACCGCAATCCCCTGTGGGCGCGAGCTTGCACGCGAAGGCGTCGTGTCAGACAGTATTTTTGTAGCTGGCACACCGCTTTCGCGAGCAGGCTCGCTCCCACAGGGATCAACGTGGCTCCCAGCGATTTTCGAAAGATCACCGACCATGACCGAGTATTGAAGATGACCGACATCCCGCATTTCCCGCTCTCCGCCGTGGTCGGCGCTGATGACTTGAAACTCGCGCTATACCTCACCGCCATCGACCCGAAAATCGGTGGCGTGCTGATCGAAGGCCCACGCGGAATGGCTAAATCGACTCTGGCCCGTGGCCTCGCCGATCTGCTGGCCAGCGGTCAGTTCGTCACCTTGCCACTGGGCGCCACCGAAGAACGTCTGGTCGGCACCCTCGATCTGGATGCCGCGCTGAGTGAAGGTCGTGCGCAGTTTTCTCCCGGCGTGCTGGGCAAGGCCGACGGCGGTGTGCTGTACGTCGATGAAGTGAATCTGTTGCCCGATCATCTGGTGGATCTGCTGCTGGATGTGGCGGCCAGCGGCACCAACCTGGTCGAGCGTGATGGCATCTCGCATCGGCATTCGGCACGGTTTGTGTTGATCGGCACAATGAACCCGGAAGAGGGCGAATTGCGCCCGCAGCTGCTGGATCGTTTTGGCCTGAACGTCGCCCTCAGCGGCCACACCGCGCCGACCGAACGCGGGCAGATCATCCGTCGCCGACTGGATTTCGACAGCGACCCGCAGGTGTTCTGCGCGCAGTGGGAAGCCGAGCAGCAAGCGCTGCGCGAACGCTGCGAACAGGCGCGCATCACCTTGGCGCGCATTGCGCTGGACGACGAGGCTTTGGCGAGCATCACCGAGCGCTGCTTTGCCGCCGGCGTCGATGGCTTGCGGGCCGATCTGGTCTGGCTGCGTGCGGCCCGAGCCCACGCGGCATGGCGCGGCGTCGAAGCCATTGCCGAGCAAGACATCGATGCGGTGGCGGAATTTGCCCTGCGCCATCGCCGTCGTGGGGCCACTTCGCCCAGCCCTCAACCATCTGCGCAGAACCAGACCAGCACCCAGGCCGAACCAAGCGATGGGCAGGGGCAGTGGGGCGACATGCCTGCTCCGGCGCTGGCGACTGGCGCACGCCGCGAAGTGCCGAGCTGGCCAAAAAAGTAACCGGCATTCGTCCCCGATCCGACGCGGGGGCGAATGCCAGACCCCGCGCCGGACGACTCGACTACGGACGCCAGGGCAAGCGCCACGCTGCGCGCAGCGGTCTGGTGAACTGGCCAGGGACGCTGCTAAACGGCCGGCCGCAAACCCGTGAGGACTTGCAGTTCCAGCTGCGTACGCGTGCTCCCCATGAGTTATGGCTGGTGATCGTCGATGCGTCGGCTTCGACGCGACGGCATCAGGCACTGAGCGATGCCAAGGGTTTGCTCGCGCAATTGTTTGATGATGCGTATCGACAAAGGGCGCGACTGGCCTTGCTGACCGCCAGTGGCAGCGCGCCGCAATGGCAGGTGCAAGGATTGAAGGCTTCAAGTGGCTTGCGCACCTGGCTGGAGACACTGGGCGCGGGCGGCGGCACGCCATTGGTGGCGGCGTTGACGCAGGCGCAGCAATGGCTGATGCAGCGACAAAAGCGCTTTCCGGCCGAGCAGCAGCGCTTGTTGCTGGTCACGGACGGACGTTTGAAAACCTTGCCGCCGCTGCTGCCGCTGGAGTGTCCGGGGTTGCTGATCGACATCGAGCGGGGGCCGATCCGTCTGGCGCGGGCGCGGGAATTGGCGGCGGTGCTGAATGCGGAATATCGGCATATCGATGATGTGTGAAGTCTGAGCGGGCCTCTTCGCGAGCAAGGTTGGTGAACACCGCTTGCTCTGTGGGAGCGAGCCTGCTCGCGAAGGTATCGCCTCGGACCATGCGGGATCACCAAAAACCGCAGCGCTGCTCTATGCTCCACCCAGCCCAATCACAAGGAGTGAATCATGCGGGTACTGGTCGCCAATTCTCAGGACGATTTTCGCGTCAAGGCCTACGCCGGCACCAACGGCGTGCTGCTCGCCATGGACTTGGCCGAATCCCGCCGTAATGGCTTGCTCGGGTTTGCCATCGAAAAGCAGCAGGGCGACAAACCGTGGTTGTTCCTGTTCAACAGCCTGACGTTTCCCGGCAAGGTTCACACGTTCCCGCAATATCACGCCACGCCCAGCGATAAGGCACCGCTGCAGAAATTCCGCTGGGCCGATTACGCCGTCAACCCGGGCACGACCCTGCACTATCGCGTGCACCTGGCCTACGGCACGGCGGACGCGCCGCTACTGGGCGAATCGCTCGCGCTGAGCATCACCAGCGACGACGGCCACCTGGCCAATCAGAGCGTGATCTTCAATCGCGCCGTGGCTGCCAGTCAGGCGTTTCAGCGCAAATTTCCCGACCTCGACGCACAGATCAGCGCCAACAAGAACCTGCCCATCGAAGCCTGGCCCGACGCGGCGCGCCTGTGGCTGGAGAACGGACTGCTGGCGCGATTGCTGAGCTTCAACGAGCAGGCTGTGGACGCGCAGTGGGCGTTGGACATTGCGATCTACGAGTATCAGTTGCAGGCGATCATTGATGCCGTGAACGCGGCATTCGCGCGAGGGGTGCAAGTGCGCGTGCTGTACCACGCCCAGCCTGATGATCCCGATACGACCCTGAATGAAGCGAACCTTGCCCAATTACCAGCGGCGAACAAGCGTGGCCGGGTCACTCACAACATTTTCCACGACAAATTCATCGTCCTCAGCCGGGTCGATGGCGTCGGTCAGCGTCAACCGAAGGCGGTGCTGTGCGGCAGCACCAATTTCACCGCCAATGGCGTGTATCGCCAGGCCAATGTGGTGCATACGCTTGATGACGTGACCATTGCCACGCGCTATTTGCAAACGTTCGAAGAGGTCTGGGCCAACCCCGCCGACGTTGCTGCGACGCGCAACTGGATCACCGAGCACAACCCGATGGATCCGACGCAGCCGCTGTTCGCCGGGTTCTCGCCACGCAGCGGTGGCGGCGATTTGCGTGAGTTTGTCGAGATCATCGAGGCCGCCAGCAAGGACGTGCTGTTTGTCACGGCATTCACCTTGCCGGACGCGATCCTCAATGCGTTGCTTGGCAAGCCCCATGACGACATCCTGCGTTACGGCCTGCAAAACACCGCGAGCCGCATTACCGGGTTTCATGCCGACCGCAGCGCCGAATTCGCCGCCACCGCCTTGCTCAACACCGGGCTGGAAGGCTGGCTGAAAGAAAACATGAAAGGTCAGAAGGGCAACCTGTTGGTGCACACCAAAGCGGTGGTCGTCGACTTCACCAGCGACAGGCCGACGATTATCAGCGGCAGCCACAACCTCAGCACTTCGGCCAGTCACGGCAATGACGAGAACTTCCTGATCATTCGCGGCGACACCGATCTGGCTGATCGTTACGGTCTGGAATTGCTGCGGTTTTATGAACATTACCGCTTCCGCTATTTCGCGAAAAAACTCGAGCTGAAGCAGGTGAGTCCGTTGGCGGTGGACGACAGTTGGACCAACGATTACTACGTGGAGGGGGATTTGCGCCAGTTGTCGCGGTTGCGCTTTGCCGGACGATGACAGACTCCTGTAGGAGCTGCCGCAGGGGGGCAGTGGTCAGTTGATACAGATTTTGAAATGATTTCGCTCTGTAGGAATTGTCGTCGGAGCCTGTACGCTCCAAGGCCATTTTTCATTCAGGATTTGCATGAACACCCTCTTGGAGCCTCCCAGTCGTACCTTCTCCTCGCGCCATGGCGCGGTCTTGACGCACTCGCAGCATCCGGTTTTCCGACACCCGTCTATCGTTGACAACGCAGCCTCAGAGCCTTCGCGTTGCACTTTGCCGTGCCCGGCAGCCTGAATTTACTGAAGAGAGATCGAGACATTTTATGGAATGGTTAGCGGATCCCACGGCCTGGTTAGGCTTGTTGACTCTGATCGTGCTGGAACTGGTGCTGGGTATCGACAACCTGGTGTTCATCGCGATTCTGGCGGACAAACTGCCGCCGCATCAGCGTGATCGTGCGCGGATCATCGGCCTGTCGCTGGCACTGATCATGCGTCTGGGCCTGTTGGCGAGCATTTCCTGGCTGGTGACCCTCACGCAGCCGTTGTTCGAAGTGTTCGGCAAGAGCTTCTCCGGCCGTGACCTGATCATGCTGTTTGGTGGTGTGTTCCTGCTGTTCAAGGCGACGATGGAGCTGCACGAACGGCTTGAAGGCCACGTCGGCCAGCGCTCGACCAACGCCGCTTACGCGCTGTTCTGGCCGATCGTGGCGCAGATCGTGGTGCTCGATGCGGTGTTCTCGTTGGACGCGGTAATCACCGCCGTCGGCATGGTCGACGAGTTGGCGGTGATGATGATCGCGGTGATCATTTCCATCGGCCTGATGATTGTGGCCAGCAAGCCGCTCACCCGCTTCGTCAATGCGCACCCGACGGTGATCATGCTGTGTCTGGGCTTCCTGATGATGATCGGTTTAGCCCTGACCGCCGAAGGCCTGGGCTTCCACATTCCGAAAGGCTATCTGTACGCGGCCATCGGCTTCTCGATCCTGATCGAGGTGTTCAACCAGATCGCCCGGGCCCGACGCAAACGTTCGATGCAAGGCCTGCGCCCGCTACGTGAGCGCACGGCACACGCGGTGATGCGCTTGCTGGGCGGACGCAAGCTGGAAGTGGAGGAGGTCGGCGAGGAAATTTCCGATCTGCTGGATGACGGCGAAGCCCCGAGTGCAGACCTGTTCGACCGGCGCGAGCGGGTGATGATCAGTGGCGTGCTGCAACTGGCCGAACGCCCGATTCGCAACCTGATGACCGTGCGCGCCGACGTTGACACCATCGATCTGGCCGACGACGCCGAAACGATCCGGACAAAACTGATGCACTCGTCCTATTCGCGTCTGCCGCTGATCCGCAACGGTGCCGTGGATGAACCGTTGGGCTTCGTGCACAAGAAGGAATTGCTCAAGGAGTACCTGAGCGGCATTGAGCCGAACCTGGAACATCTCGCACGCAAGACCATCAACCTGCTCGACAGCTATTCGATCCTCAATGCGCTGGAGCAGATGCGCGCAGCGTCGACCCACATTGCTTTTGTGGTCAACGAGTTTGGCGACTTCGTCGGCGTGCTGACCATGACCGACATCCTCGAATCGATTGCCGGCGAACTGCCCGATGCCAGCGAAATCGAAGGCCCGGATGTGATCGAAGAGCAGGGCGGGTTCATGGTCAACGGCGCTCTGAATCTGACGCGTGTGCGTGAACGTACCGGATTTGGTGCGCAGCCAACCGAGGATTATCAGACGTTGGCCGGGCTGGTGATGAGTCTGCTGGATCGCCTGCCGATGATCGGCGATCGCTTGCAGTACGAAGGCTGGCAGATGACCGTCAAAGCCGTTGAGGAACGACGGGTGACGCAGGTGTTGCTGGTGCGCGATTCTGCGTAAGGCAGCAGCCTTGCGCTGACGGTGCCGGCCCCTTCGCGGGCAAGCCCGCTCCCACAGTGCACGCGTCGTACACGGAATGTGTGAACAACGTTGACCCCTGTGGGAGCGGGCTTGCCCGCGAAAGCGATGTGTCAGACGCCGTAACGATTACGGCAAATGCACTGCCTCAAATCACCCGCCGATGCGCACGCGTGATTGTGCAGAGCCTGCTCAATGTGCGGCGCAACCACGGCAGGTCATGTCGTGGTTTCTGCTGCACCACCGGTGCCCTAGTCCTGCCAATATGCCGGGCAAAGTCCGCAGCCAGTGTTTCCTCTGTGCCGATGCCCTTGAGCTTCTTCAGCAACTTGCCGTTCTTGTAGAACAGCACCGTCGGCGTGCCGGTGACCAACGGATGGCGCGGCGACTCACGGGTATTGAGCATGTAGATATTCGCTCGCAGCCGATATGGCTCGGCAATTTCTCGAAACACCGGCCCGGCCCATTCGCAGGCAGGACAGTGTTCATTGGCGAAGTACAGGATCACCGGGCGCCAGGTTTTCAGGGCTTTGCGATAAACCGGGGCCAGATTGGAAATGGTATTGGCAGCGCTCATTGAGAACTCCTTTTCAACGACCTCGAAGGTTCGATGACGTTAAAGAAGGGTGAAGAACAGGTCTACTGTCAGAAATTACAGGTGGCCTGTGGATTCGCGAGATTTTTCCCACTTTTATGAAGGACCGGCCCGACACGAAGCCCAGAAATGTGGAATGTCGGGACGTGATACCTTTTTTCACTCAATAAAAGAGAAGGTGGGAATAAGCGATAGACGTCGAAGCCGTCTTGGAGTGCTAGCACCATTAACAGCACTCCAGGGAGCACCATCATGACTCACGTAGTTCTTTCCAATATCGTTGCGAGTATTTCTGAATTGAAAAGAAATCCCATGGGTACCGTGGCCGCCGGTGGCGGCCAGTCTGTTGCAATCCTCAATCGAAATGAGCCGGCGTTTTATTGTGTGCCCGCGAAGGAGTATGAGGCGATGATGAATCGTCTTGAGGACCTGGAACTGATCGCACTATGCAAGGAGCGAGAAAACGACCCAACCATTAAGCTCTCTATAGATGACCTATGAGCTGGAGTTTTCCGAGAAAGCGTGGAGAGAATGGAAAAAGCTTGATTCAGCATTACAGATCAGTTCAAAAGAAAGCTCGCTACACGTCTGGTCAACCCTCACGTTCCTGCCGATCGACTTCGAGGGTTGGGAAACGCTTACAAAATCAAGCTTCGCAGTGCTGGATACAGGCTGGTCTATCGCGTAAAGAACGAGGTTTTGGTTGTTACCGTGATTGCGGTAGGGAGAAGAGAGCGGGGAGAGGTTTACGACAAAGCCGCTAGCCGATAGATAAGGAGAGAGGGCGCGTTCAAACGCCAAACACATTTGCACCGAAATAGTCGTCGATGCTCCCATCTGGGAACCAGCTACTCGCGATTTGTAGCCTAAAGTAGCGCAGCCCATCAGTACATTCATGTAACACCATTCCTCGCATTTCCCGCATCCTGTTGATTCCAAAAACATTTCAACTCAGCGCAGATTCCCTTTGAATCCTGTGGCACACTTTCTGCTGTCTATTCCGTAGTAACAAACCGTATTCCGGTATAGCGGAATAAACATCATCCTGGAGTGCTTGCCATGCATCGCCGTCCTTCGTTGTTCAAAGCGTGTGTTTTTGTTCTTGCGGCTTCGTCCGCTGCCATGGGCATGGCCCAGGCAGCCGACAGCAAACTCGACAGTGTTCTGGCCCGGGGCAAGCTGATTGTCGGCACCGGCAGCACCAATGCGCCGTGGCACTTTCAGGGTGCGGACGGCAAGTTGCAGGGCTTTGATATCGACATCGCCAGGATGGTGGCCAAGGGTTTGTTCAATGACCCGAACAAGGTCGAGTTCGTCGTGCAGTCGTCCGATGCGCGGATTCCCAACCTGCTGACCGACAAGGTCGACATGAGCTGCCAGTTCATCACCGTCACCGCCAGCCGTGCGCAGCAAGTGGCGTTCACTTTGCCGTACTACCGCGAAGGCGTCGGCCTGCTACTGCCGGCCAACAGCAAGTACAAGGAAATCGAAGACCTGCAGGCTGCCGGTGACAGCGTCACGGTGGCCGTGCTGCAAAACGTCTATGCCGAAGAACTGGTGCACCAGGCGCTGCCCAAGGCCAAGGTCGATCAGTACGACAGCGTTGATCTGATGTATCAGGCGGTGAACTCCGGCCGTGCCGATGCCGCCGCTACCGATCAGTCGTCGGTCAAATACCTGATGGTGCAGAACCCTGGCCGCTACCGCAGCCCGACCTACGCGTGGAGCCCGCAGACCTACGCCTGCGCGGTCAAGCGCGGCGATCAGGATTGGCTGAACTTCGTCAACACCACGCTGCATGAAGCCATGACCGGCGTTGAGTTCCCGACTTACGCGGCATCCTTCAAGCAATGGTTCGGTGTCGACCTGCCGTCGCCTGCGATCGGTTTCCCTGTCGAATTCAAATGATCCCGTGAGAGTGGGGCGATACAAATCGCCCCGCTCAAGGTACTGCTGACCATGAACTATCAGTTGAACTTTGCTGCCGTGTGGCGCGATTTCGACACCTTGCTGGCGGGGCTCGGTCTGGGTCTTGAACTGGCGTTGGTGTCGATTGCCATCGGCTGCGTGATCGGCCTGCTGATGGCGTTTGCCTTGCTCTCGAAGCATCGCGCCTTGCGGGTGCTGGCCTCGGTGTACGTCACGGTGGTGCGGAATACGCCGATTCTGGTGTTGATTCTGTTGATCTACTTCGCCTTGCCGAGCCTGGGGATCCGTCTGGACAAGATCCCGTCGTTCATCATCACGTTGTCGCTGTATGCCGGTGCCTATCTGACCGAGGTGTTCCGTGGCGGCTTGCTGAGCATCCCCAAAGGCCAGCGTGAAGCGGGGCTGGCGATCGGACTCGGTGAATGGCAGGTCAAAGCCTACGTGACCGTGCCGGTCATGCTGCGCAACGTGTTGCCGGCGCTGTCGAACAACTTCATTTCGCTGTTCAAGGACACCTCGCTGGCCGCCGCGATTGCAGTGCCGGAGCTGACCTACTACGCGCGCAAGATCAACGTCGAAAGCTACCGGGTGATCGAAACCTGGCTGGTGACCACGGCGTTGTATGTCGCGGCCTGTTACCTCATTGCCATGCTGCTGCGTTACCTCGAGCAGCGTCTGGCAATCCGCCGATAGGAGGCTGCGATGTACGAATCCCCCAGTTGGTTACATGAGTTGTGGGTCGCTCGCGAGACCTTGTTGCAAGGGTTTCTGACCAGTGTGCAGGTGTCGGCGCTGGCGATTCTGTTCGGCACGCTGCTCGGCGTCGTCGCCGGTCTGGTGCTGACTTACGGCAAGTTCTGGATGCGCGCGCCGTTTCGTTTTTACGTTGACCTGATTCGCGGTACGCCGGTGTTTGTGTTGGTGCTGGCCTGCTTCTACATGGCGCCGGCGCTCGGTTGGCAGATCAGCGCGTTTCAGGCCGGTGCGCTGGGTCTCACGCTGTTTTGCGGCTCGCACGTTGCCGAGATCGTGCGCGGTGCCTTGCAGGCCTTGCCGCGTGGGCAGATGGAAGCGAGCAAGGCGATTGGCCTGACGTTCTATCAGTCCCTCGGTTATGTGTTGCTGCCACAAGCGCTGCGGCAGATCCTGCCGACCTGGGTCAACTCGTCCACCGAAATCGTCAAGGCGTCGACCTTGCTCTCGGTGATCGGCGTCGCCGAACTGCTGCTCAGCACCCAACAGATCATCGCCCGGACCTTCATGACTCTGGAGTTCTACCTGTTCGCCGGTTTTCTGTTCTTCGTCATCAACTACGGCATCGAATTACTCGGCCGGCACATTGAAAAGCGGGTGGCCCTGCCATGACTCAAGCTCAAGTTTCCAACGTTTCAAATGGCCAGCCACTGCTGGATATCCGTGGCCTGCACAAACAGTACGGCGCAGTCGAAGTGCTCAAGGGCGTCGATCTGAGCATGCAGCGTGGCAACGTCGTGACGCTGATCGGCTCCAGCGGTTCGGGCAAGACCACCTTGCTGCGCTGCGTGAACATGCTCGAAGAGTTCCAGGGCGGGCAGATCCTGCTCGACGGCGAGTCCATCGGCTATGACGAGGTCGGCGGTAAACGTGTGCGCCACGCGGAAAAAGTCATTGCCCGCCATCGCGCCATGACCGGCATGGCCTTCCAGCAATTCAATCTGTTCCCGCATCTGACAGCCTTGCAGAACGTCACCCTCGGTCTGCTCAAGGTGAAAAAAATGCACAAGGACCAAGCCGTCGCGCTGGCCGAGAAATGGCTGGAGCGAGTCGGCCTGCTGGAGCGGCGCAATCACTTTCCCGGGCAGTTGTCCGGCGGTCAGCAACAGCGCGTGGCGATTGCCCGGGCGATTGCGATGAACCCGAGCCTGATGCTGTTCGACGAAGTCACCTCGGCCCTCGATCCGGAGCTGGTCGGTGAAGTGTTGAACGTGATCAAGGGACTGGCCGAAGACGGCATGACCATGCTGCTGGTGACCCACGAAATGCGTTTCGCCTTCGAGGTCTCCGACAAGATTGTTTTCATGAATCAGGGGCGGATCGAAGAGCAGGGGCCTCCCAAGGAGCTGTTCGAACGCCCGCAATCGCCGCGTCTGGCTGAGTTTCTCAAGAGCACGCGGTTCTAATTTTTGCTTTGTAATCAGGAGAATTACCCATGAGCATTACTCGATACGGCACCGGCAGCACGGCCGCTGGCGGTCAGCCACGTCCTTTCGCACGCGCCGTTGAAGCGGACGGCTGGCTGCACGTGTCCGGCCAGGTGCCGGCAGTGGATGGCGAGATCATCGTTGGCGGCATCGTCGAGCAGACCCACCAGACCATGAAGAACCTGATCGCGATTCTCGAGGAGGCCGGTTATGGCCTGGAGGATGTGGTGCGGGCCGGGGTGTGGCTGGACGATCCCCGGGATTTCAGCAGTTTCAACAAGGTTTTCGGCGAGTACTTCAAGCCTGAACATGCCCCGGCGCGGGCCTGTGTGCAGGCGAGCATGATGGTCGATTGCAAGGTCGAGATCGATTGCATCGCGTACAAGAAAAAGGCCTGATTGTCGTCGGCTCTTGTAGGAGCTGCCGAAGGCTGCGATCTTTTGGCAATTTTGGATGCACCACGAAGGCAAGATCAAAAGATCGCAGCCTGCGGCAGCTCCTACAGAGGCATTTTGAGTGAGTACTGACATGACCGAAGACACCATCAAACGCCGGGCCCGTGGTCTGGACCGGGCGTTCGATATCCTCGATTTCCTCAAGGAGATCGGCCAGCCGCTGCGTCCGAATGACATCGCCAACGGTATCGGCAGCCCGAAATCCACGGTCTACGAACTGGTGGCGTCGTTGCTGGAGCGACGGATTCTGGAGCCGGTGGGCAAGGACGGGCACGTCTATCTCGGTCGTCAGTTGTACTTCCTCGGGCAGGCGCACCTGCGCCATTTCGACCTCAGTCGCGAGGCCGATCATGCCTTGCAGGACATCGTCAGCCAGACCCGGGAAACCGCGCAGATGTGCCTGCTCAACGGGCGCAAATACACGGTGGCGTTGATGAAGGAGGGCGAGCGGCATTTCCGCATTTCGTCCGACATCGGCGAAAACGCGCCGATCCCGTGGACTGCATCCGGACGCCTGTTGCTGGCGCATTTGAGCGACCAACAGATCATCGACCTGATCGACGAAGACGACTACATCCTGCCCGACGGCGAACGACTGCCGCTGGAGCGCTTTCTGGCGGAAATTCGGCAGGCCGGGATCGACGGTTTCTTCTCCTTCGACAGCGTGGCCGACACCTTCACCCATTGCTTCGCTGCGCCGGTCAAAGACCCCAGTGGCGTGGCCATCTGCACCCTGTGCATCGTCGCCCCACGGGCCGATGCGAAAAACAATTACGACGACTATCGCCGGGTGCTGATCGAGAGCGCCAACAGCCTCGCCCGGCGTATCAACGAATAACCGCGGCGGCCTGCGGCCGCGACTGAATGCGAGGAGTTTGACCATGACGACTGCCATCAATACCGCTGTGGAAAAGGGCGCCGCTGCCATTGGCGCGCACCTTGTGCGTGACGTCAGCCTGCCGGCGCTGGTGCTGCACCGCGAGGCGCTGGAGCACAACATTCGCTGGATGCAGACGTTCGTCAGCGACAGCGGCGCCGAACTCGCGCCCCACGGCAAAACCAGCATGACCCCGGCGCTGTTCCAGCGTCAGCTCGACGCCGGCGCGTGGGGCATCACCCTCGCCAGCGCCACGCAGACCCGCGCGGCGTATGCCCACGGCGTGCGGCGGGTGTTGATGGCCAACCAACTGGTCGGCACGCCGAACATGGCGCTGATTGCCGATCTGCTGGCCGATGCGGATTTCGATTTCTACTGCATGGTCGATCACCCGGACAACGTCGCCGATCTGGGCGCCTACTTCGCTTCGCGCGGCGTGAAGTTGAACGTGATGATCGAGTACGGCGTGGTCGGTGGCCGTTGCGGTTGCCGCAGCGAGCAGGAAGTCATCGCACTGGCCCAAGCGATCAACGCGCAACCGGCGCTGGCCCTGACCGGCATCGAAGGTTACGAAGGGGTGATCCACGGTGATCACGCGGTCAGCGGCATTCGCGAATTTGCTGCGTCGCTGGTGCGGCTGGCGGTGCAGTTGCAGGACAGCGGCGCGTTTGCCATTGCCAAGCCAATCATCACTGCCTCGGGTTCGGCGTGGTACGACCTGATCGCCGAGTCGTTTGAGACGCAGAATGCGAGCGGACGCTTCCTCAGCGTGCTGCGCCCGGGCAGTTATGTCGCCCATGACCATGGCATCTACAAGGATGCGCAATGCTGCGTGCTGGATCGTCGCAGTGATCTGCACGAAGGCCTGCGTCCGGCGCTGGAAGTCTGGGCCCACGTGCAATCGCTGCCGGAACCGGGTTTTGCGGTGATCGCCCTCGGCAAGCGCGACGTGGCATTCGATGCCGGTTTGCCGGTGCCGTTGCTGCGTTACAAGGCCGGCGTTGTGCCGGCGGTCGGCGACGATGTCGGCACGTGCAAGGTGACGGCGGTGATGGACCAGCATGCGTTCATGAGTGTGGCGCCCGGGGTTGAGTTGCGGGTCGGCGATATCATTTCCTTCGGCACCTCGCACCCGTGTCTGACCTTCGACAAGTGGCGGGTGGGGTTGTTGGTGGATGAGCAGTTAGCGGTGGTCGAGAACATGGGGACTTGTTTCTAAGGCTTGAGACCGCGTTGCGGCGATTCGCTGGCAAGCCAGCTCCCACAGGAATCTCATGAGTTGTGAAGATTGTGTGGGAGCTGGCTTGCCAGCGAAGAGGCCAGATCAAACACCACCGAATCAGCAGAGACGCCACCCGATGACCACCCTCAGCCCCCTGGGCCCGAACACCCCGCGCATCGCCCTGATCGGCGAATGCATGATCGAACTCCAGCACCGCGCCGACGGCAGCCTGCAGCAAAGCTTCGGCGGCGATACGTTGAACACGGCGGTGTACCTGTCCCGCGCCCTCGGCGACAACGCCCAGGTCGATTACGTCACCGCGCTGGGCGACGACAGCTTCAGCGATGCCATGTGCCAGAGCTGGGCCGATGAAGGCATTGGCCTCGACATGGTGCAGCGTCTGCCCGGTCGATTGCCGGGCCTGTACTGCATCCAGACCGACGCCAACGGCGAGCGACGTTTCCTCTACTGGCGCAATGAGGCGGCGGTGCGCGATTGCTTTACCACTCCGGCGGCGGAGCCGATTCTTGCAGCGCTGCCGGATTACGACGTGCTGTATTTCAGCGGCATCACCCTCGCTGTGCTTGGCGCCAAGGGCCGTGAGCGTTTGATCCAGACCCTCATCGAAGCCCGGCAGCGCGATGCGCGGATCGTCTTCGATAACAACTATCGGCCACGTTTGTGGGCGTCACAGGAAGAGGCGCGGGCGGCCTATCGCAGTGTGTTGCCGCATGTCGATCTGGCATTGCTGACCGTCGATGACGAGCAGGCACTGTTCCATTTTGCCGATTGCGACACGGTGTTTGAGGCGTACGCGCAGATCGGCACGCCGGAAGTGGTGCTCAAACGTGGCGCCGAGGCGTGCCTGATTCGTTGTGATGGCGAGGCGTTCGAAGTGCCGGCGCAGAAGGTCGAGAAGGTCGTGGATACTACGGCGGCGGGGGATTCGTTCAGTGCGGCGTATCTGGCCAGGCGGTTGTCGGGTGGCAGTCCGGTCGAGGCGGCGCAGGCGGGGCATTGGCTGGCAAGTCGGGTCATCCAGTTCCCGGGAGCGTTAATCTCTAAGGGCTGACAACTATCCCTGTAGGAGCTGCCGCAGGCTGCGATCTTTTGATCTTGTAAAAGCAAAATCAAAAGATCGCAGCCTGCGGCAGCTCCTACAGGGGAGGTGGGGCAATCAAGTCAATCGCGGAAAAACACCTGCACCAGGTGATAGCCAAACTTGCTCTTGATCGGTCCGTGCACTGTGCGCAACGGTTTCTTGAAAATCACCGCATCAATCGCGCCGACCATCTGGCCCGGCCGCACTTCACCCAGATCGCCGCCGCGCTTGCCGGACGGGCAGGTCGAGTATTTCTTCGCCAGCACATCAAACGCTTCGCCCTTGGCAATGCGTTGTTTGAGCTGTTCGGCCTCTTCGGCGGTTTTCACCAGAATGTGGCGGGCTTGGGCTTTCATCGTGCGATACCTGTAACGGGGTGACGGCGGGGCGCGGGATTATGCCTCAAGTGACGGCGTTTGGTTGATCATCTCGCGGATCTTGTTCGCCAGCACTTCAATCGAAAACGGCTTGGCCACCATGTCCATGCCGTCCTCGAGAAAGCCCTGACGCTCCGCGGCTTTCTGCGCATAACCGGTCATGAACAGCACCTTCAATCCCGGGCGATGCTGGCGGGCGATTTCCGCCAGTTGCCGGCCGTTCATCCCCGGCAGACCAACGTCGGTCACCAGCAAGTCCACACGCAACTCCGATTCCAGCAGCGGCAGGGCGGCGCTGGCATCGGCCGCTTCGTGGGCGAGGTAACCCAGCTCCTTGAGCAGGTCGAGCACCAGCATGCGCACCGCTGGGTCATCTTCGACCACGACCACGGTTTCCCCGCAAGTGGCCGTCGGCGCTGCACTGAGGGTTTCCACGACTGGCCGTTCGGGCTCCAGCAGGTTCAGGCGCGGCAAGTACAGGCGCACACAGGTGCCCTGATTCGGCAAACTGTCGAGGCTGACATGGCCACCCGATTGCTGGGCGAAGCCATAAATCATCGACAGCCCGAGACCCGTGCCCTGACCAATCGGTTTGGTGGTGAAGAACGGATCGAAGGCCTTGGCGCGCACTGATGGCGTCATGCCGGTGCCGTTGTCGCTGACCGCCAGCATCAGGTAGTCGCCGGCCTTGACCGGTTCAAGGGTGGTGATGTCGTTGCCGTCGAGGTAGACGTTGGCGGTTTCGATCAGCAGTTCGCCACCGTCGGGCATGGCGTCGCGGGCGTTGATCACCAGGTTGAGCAGGGCGTTTTCCAGTTGGCTGACGTCGGTGCTGATCGGCCACACATCGTCGGCCAGGCGCAGCGTGAGTTCGATCGGGTCACCCTTGGTGCGGCGGATCAAATCTTCCAGCGAATGAATCAGTTCGTTGACGTTGAGGGTCTTGCGATCCAGCGATTGCCGACGGGAGAACGCCAGCAGGCGATGGGTCAGGGCGGCTGCACGGTTGGCCGACGACACCGCCGCTTCGGTGAAACGGCCGATTTCCTCGGCGCGGCCGTCGGCGATGTAACGCTGCATCAGGTCGAGGCTGCCGATGATCCCGGTGAGCATGTTGTTGAAGTCGTGGGCGATACCGCCGGTGAGCTGGCCGACCGCTTCCATTTTCTGCGCATGGCGCAACGCATCTTCGGCGCGCTCGCGTTCGAACATCTCGTTCTGCAGGCGCTGATTGGCCTGGGCCAGTTGTTCGGTACGGGCGCTGACTCGTTCCTCAAGGGTTTCATTGAGGTTGCGCAGTGCCTCTTCGGTCTTTTTCCGTTCACTCTCGTCGATCACGAAAATATAGAAACCGTTGACTGAGCCATCGGCGCCGTGGCGCGGCAGGTAATTCATCAGCGCATGACGGCTGCTGCCGTCACGGTGCGGGGTGTACAGGCTGAACGAGCAGGGACGCCCGGCGAGCGCCTCGGCGATGTACGGCGCGCGCAGGAAATAGGCTTCTTCGCCGATCACTTCGCGAATGGTGCGGCCATACAATTCCTGAGGCGTGAGGCCGTACCAGTCCAGATACGCGGCGTTGTTCAAGCGGAAGCGCTCTTCGTGGTCGACGTAACTGATGAGGATCGGCATCGCGTTGATGATCAGCTGCAATTCGGTCTGGCTTTGACGCAGCGCCTGCTCGGTGTGTTTGCGCTCGGTGAGGTCCAGCGCGGCGCCGAGGAAACGCACGGGTCGCCCGTGGTGGTCCTTGTAACAGCGGCCACGGGCAAACACCCAGCGCAGTTCGCCGTCGGCTTTGAGCAGCCTGTATTCCTCGGCGTATTCGGTACCGTGGGTAATGCAATGCTTGATGCTGCGGGCGATCAACGCGCGGTCTTCGGGGTGCACCCCTTGCAGGTAATCGCTGATCGGCAGTTGACTGGCCAGCGCCGGATCAATGCCGTGCAGTTGGGCGAAATGGGCATCGGCGATGAAGCGGTCTTCACCGATGTCCCAGTCCCAGGTGCCGACGGCATCGGTAGCGGCCAGCGCCAGTTGCAGGCGCTCCTCGGTGTCGCGCTGGGCCTTGAGGCTTTCTTCGGAACGACGTTGCAGTTCAAGGGCGATACGCCGGCGCTCGTTGGTTTCGATGGCTGTGACCAGAATTCCGGCCACTTGTGCATCTTCATCGCGGATGGGGCTGTAAGTCAGGTCCAGCCAGAAGTCGGACTCCTTGCCTTCGCGTTGCAGGGTAAATCGCCGTTCGCTGTAGGTGCGCACCTGGCCTTGTAGGACGGCTCGATAAATCGGGTCGGTAAAGTCCTGAAGTTCTGGCCATATCAGGTGCGCTGGCTGTCCGAAAGCGTGCGGATGCTTGCTGCCGGCGAGCATCGCGAAGCCGTTGTTGTAGATCTGCGTGAGCTGCGGCCCCCACAACAGCAGCATCGGCATCGGCGAGTGAATCACTATATCCACCGCGGTGCGCAGGCTTTGCGGCCAGGTGCCGGCGGCGCCCAGCGGAGTGCGGCTCCAGTCGATACGGGCGATCAGGGCTTGGGCGTCATCGGGGGTGGGTGCTGCGTTCATCACATCTATCCTGAGCGTCGGTCAGTGCGTTGGCATCTACTATTCTTGCACTTGCGGTAGACGCTGTATGACCCGTTACGTCACGACAGCGGGTCATTTCTGTTCATTGAATGCTTCGCGGGTGCTTATTGCCATGGAAATCGATGCACTGTTGCTCCGTCTGTCGAGCCAGCACGGCTCGGATCTGTTTCTGTCCACGGGAGCGCCACCCAGTGCGCGTATCGATGGCGTGCTGACGCCGTTCAGCGAGCAGCCATTCAAACCCGGTGAGGTCGAGGCCATCGCCAACTCCCTGATGGACGCCGAGCAGCGGCGTGAGTTCGATCGGGATCTGGAAATGAACCTGGCGATTTCCCGCACCGGTGTCGGACGTTTTCGCCTGAACATCTTCAAGCAACGCAACGATGTGTCAATCGTGATCCGCAACGTCAAACTCGATATCCCGCGCTTCGAAGACCTCAAACTGCCGCCGGTGCTGCTGGATACAGTGATGCTCAAACAAGGGCTGATCCTGTTCGTTGGCGCCACCGACTCCGGCAAGTCGACCTCGCTGGCCGCACTGATCGACCATCGCAATCGCCACAGCAGCGGGCACATCATCACCATCGAAGACCCGGTGGAGTATATCCATCGACACAAGCGCTCGATCATCAATCAACGCGAAGTCGGCGTCGATACCCGCAGTTTCCATGCGGCGCTGAAAAACACCCTGCGCCAGGCCCCGGACGTGGTGCTGATCGGTGAAATCCGTGACCGCGAAACCATGGAACATGCGCTGACGTTCGCCGATACCGGGCACCTGGTGCTGTCGACGCTGCATGCGCACAACGCCAATCAGGCGCTGGACCGCATCGTCAATCTGTTCCCCGAAGAGCGCCGCCCGCAGTTGCTGCATGCGCTGGGCAACAATCTCAAAGCGTTCGTCTCGCAACGTCTGGTGCGCACGTTGGACGGTCAGCGCCGCGCAGCGGTCGAAGTGATGCTCGGCACGCCGACCATTGCCGACCTGATCCGCCGCAACGAATTGGGCGAACTCAAAGGCATCATGGAGAAGTCCGGCGAGGTCGGCATGCAGACCTTCGACGCGGCGCTGTATGCGCTGGTGGTGGAGGGCGTGATCAATGAGGACGAAGCGCTCAAGCATGCCGATTCACAAAACAATCTGCGCCTGCGTTTGAAACTGCATGCCGAAGCGGGCCCGGCGCCCGCGCCCACCACATCAGGCGACTGGGGCTTGATGGATTAACACCTGACCCTGGTGGGGAGCGAGCTTGCTCGCGAAAGCGGTGTATCAGTCACATTACTATCGACTGCCGGGTGGCATTCGCGAGCAAGCTCGCTCCCACAGGAGGAACGTTTAGTCCGACAGCTCCGGGCGATTGCGAAACTGCTCCAGCGCTTCAGGATTGGCCAGCGCATCAGTGTTCTTCACCGGTTCGCCATGCACCACATTGCGCACCGCAAGTTCGACCACTTTGCCACTGATGGTGCGCGGAATATCGGTCACCGCGACGATCTTCGCCGGCACATGACGCGGTGTGGTATTGGCGCGGATCACTTGGCGGATCTGTAGTCGCAGGTTGTCATCGAGCTTCACGCCCTCCTGCACACGCACAAACAGCACCACGCGCACATCGTCCTGCCATTGCTGCCCGATCGCCACGCTGTCCAGCACCTGCGGGACTTTCTCGACCTGACGATAAATTTCCGCCGTACCGATGCGCACGCCGCCGGGGTTGAGCACGGCGTCGGAGCGACCGTGGATCAGCATCCCGCCGTGGGGCAATTGTTCGGCGTAATCGCCTTGGGCCCAGACGCCGGGGAACAGGCTGAAATAGGATTTGCGCAGCTTTTCGCCGTCAGGGTCGTGCCACAGACCGACGGGCATGGCCGGGAAGTGCCGGGTGCAGACCAGTTCACCTTTTTCGCCGACCACTGCAACGCCGGCGTCGTTCCACACTTCAACCGCCATGCCCAGGCTCTTGCCCATGATTTCGCCGCGGCGCACCGCCGACAGCGGGTTGCCGTTGACGAAGCACGAGACCACATCGGTGCCGCCGGACATCGACGCCAGGCACACGTCGCGCTTGAAGTCGCGGTAGACGAAGTCATAGCTCTGCGGCGACAGCGCGGAGCCCGTGCAGAGCAAGGTCTTCAGGCTACTCAGATCATGGCTTTGCACAGGCTTCAAACCACTGCTTTCCAGTGTCGCGAGAAACTTGGGGCTGGTGCCGAACACGCTGATGCGCTCGTCGTCGATCAGATCCAGCAGTCGCTCATGGCCGGGGTGAAACGGCGAGCCGTCATACAACACTACCGCGCTGCCGACCGCGAGAGCCGAGACCAGCCAGTTCCACATCATCCAGCCGCAAGTGGTGTAGTAGAACAATCGGTCACCGGGGCCGAGATCGACGTGCAGGCCATGCTCCTTGGCATGCTGCAACAGCACGCCGCCGGTGCTGTGCACGATGCATTTCGGTACGCCGGTGGTGCCGCTGGAATACAGCACGTACAGCGGGTGATTGAACGGCACCGGGACAAACCGCGGTTCGCCGCCGGGTTGGTAGAAGTCGTTCCACAACGTCACGTTGGCACGGGTGTGGAAATCCTCGGCACGGGCCTGCGCGCGAGCGTAGGGCACGATGATTAACTGCTGCAGCGATGGCAGTTGCGCGAGGATTTCGTTGACCTTGGTGGTTTGATCAATGTCTTTGCCGGCGTAACGGTAGCCGGCGCAAGTGATCAACACTTTGGGTTCGATCTGGCCGAAGCGGTCGATCACGCCGTGGGTGCCGAAGTCCGGCGACGAGCACGACCAGATCGCCCCGAGGCTGGTGGTCGCGAGCATCGCCACCAGGGTCTGCCAGGTATTGGGCATGCACGCGGCCACTCGGTCGCCGAGGCTGACACCGGCGGCTTGCAGGCTGGCCTGAAAACCGGCGACGTGCTCGGCGAGTTCGGCCCAGGTCAGTTGTTCGCGCTGGCCGTTTTCCGCCACGGCGATCACTGCGACTGCATCGTCACGACGGCGCAGCAAGTGTTCGGCAAAGTTCAGGGTCGCGCCGGGAAACCATTCGGCACTGGGCATTTGCGCGCCTTCACGCAGGATAGCGTCGGGTTGGGTGTGAAAGCGGATATCGAAGAAATCGACGATCGCCTGCCAGAACGCTTCGCGCTGATCCACGCTCCAGCGGTGCAGATCGGTGTAGCTGCTCAGCGCCAGGCCATGACGCTGATTGATATCGCGGCGGAACTGATCCATGCGCGATTGGGCGATACGCTCGGCATCGGGTTGCCAGAGGAGGTCGGACATTGGTTTGCCTCTTGTTTTGTTGTTCCAGCACACAGGTCAGCGTGCAGCACTTAATTCTGTGGCGAGGGAGCTTGCTCCCGATCGGCTGCGCAGCAGTCGTAAATTGCCGGGGGCGGCTTCGCCACCCAGCGGGAGCAAGCTCCCTCGCCACAGGGGGCTTGCGCTGTTTACTGCGCCAACCAGCCCCCATCAATATTCCACGCCGCCCCCCGCACCTGACTCCCAGCCTCACTGCACAGAAACAACACCAGTTCCCCCAGATGCTGCGGTGTGACGAATTCCAGCGACGGCTGTTTTTCCGCCAGCAAATCATGCTGCGCCTGCTGCGGATCAACGCCTTTGGCGGCGCGGTCATCGATCTGTTTCTGCACCAGCGGCGTCAACACCCAACCCGGGCAGATCGCGTTGCAGGTCACATTGCTGGTGGCCGTTTCCAACCCGACCACTTTGGTCAAACCGATTACCCCATGCTTGGCCGCCACATACGCAGCCTTACCGGTCGAACCCACCTGACCGTGTACCGAGGCAATGTTGACGATCCGCCCCCAACCCTTGGCGCGCATGCCCGGCAGACTCAGGCGGGTGCTGTGAAACACCGAGGACAGGTTGATCGCGATGATCGAATCCCAGCGCTCCACCGGAAACTCCTCCACGGCCGCCACATGCTGAATCCCGGCGTTGTTGACCAGAATGTCGACGCCGCCGAATTCGCGTTCGGCGTAAGCGATCATGTCGGCAATCTGCGCCGGATCGCTGACGTCCGCCGGGTGGTGACCGACCTTGCCGCCGAACTGGCCGACCTCGGCGATCACGCTCGAGGCATCACCGAAACCGTTGAGAATCAGGTTGGCGCCGGCCTTGGCCAGGCTCAGGGCGATGCCCAGACCGATGCCGCTGGTAGAACCGGTAACCAGTGCGGTCTTGCCCGAAAGAGTCGTCATGAATACCTCACACAATGCCAGTGGCGTAGAAAGTACCGATCACTACGAAGACCGCGAGGGTCTTGATCAGCGTAATACAGAAAATGTCTTTATAGGCTTCGCGGTGGGTCAGGCCAGTGACTGCCAGCAAGGTGATCACCGCGCCGTTATGCGGCAAGGTGTCCATGCCGCCGCTGGCCATCGCGGCCACGCGGTGCAGCACTTCCAGCGGAATGTTCGCCGCGTGCGCCGCGGCGATGAACTGCTCGGACATCGCCGCCAGCGCAATGCTCATGCCACCCGATGCCGAACCGGTGATACCCGCCAACAAGGTCACGGTAATCGCTTCGTTGACCAGTGGATTGGGGATTTGCTTGAGCCAGTCGGCCAGCACCAGGAACCCCGGCAACGAGGCGATTACCGCACCGAAACCGTATTCCGAGGCGGTGTTCATCGCCGCCAGCAATGCGCCGCTGACCGCACTTTTGCTGCCTTCGGCGAGTTTGCTGCGGATCGCCTTGAAGCCGAACACCAGCACCATCAGGATGCCGATCAGCAATGCCGCCTGCACCGCCCAGATTGCGGTGAGCTTGGCGATTTCCGTGGTTACCGGCGTGGCCATGCCGGGCAGCGCGAGGCTGTGGGTCTTGCCGTACCACTGCGGAATCCACTGGGTGAACAGCAGGTTCATGATGCCCACCGCCAGCAGCGGTGAGAGGGCGATCCATGGATTCGGCAGTTTCAGGTCTTCGGCGGTTTCCGGTTCGTTACGCAGTTCGGTGCCATAGCCCTCACCAGCCCGCTGGGCCTTGTTGCGTTGGCGCTGCAAGAACAGCATGCCGACGCAGAACACGAAAATCGTGCCGATCACGCCCAGCCACGGCGCGGCCCATGCGGTGGTGTTGAAGAACGTGCTGGGGATGATGTTCTGAATCTGCGGCGTACCGGGCAGGGCGTCCATGGTGAACGAGAACGCGCCGAGGGCGATGGTCGCCGGGATCAGGCGCTTGGGGATGTTGCTCTGGCGGAACATTTCCGCGGCAAACGGATACACCGCGAATACCACCACGAACAACGACACGCCGCCGTAGGTGAGCAGGGCGCAGACCAGCACGATCACCAGCATCGCCTGACGGGTGCCGAGCAAGCGAATCGCTGCGGCCACGATCGAACGGGAGAACCCCGACAACTCGATCAACTTGCCGAACACGGCGCCGAGCAGGAATACCGGGAAATACAGTTTGATGAAACCGACCATTTTCTCCATGAATACCCCGGTGAAGGCAGGGGCGACGGCGGAGGGGTCGGTCAGCAGGACAGCGCCGAGGGCGGCAATCGGGGCGAAGAGAATGACGCTGTAGCCACGGTAGGCGGCGAGCATCAGCAGCGCAAGGGCTGCCAAGGCAATGATCACACTCATGGAGTGTCTCCAGGGATTGTTATTTTTGTGGGTGTTGCGGGTGCAGGAGAGGCGTTAGCGAGATCTGTGCCAGATATTCAACTTGTTGAAATATAAGGTTTTTATAGAGTTTTTCGATCAGCTATTCGAAGCAATGTCTCGATAGTGAGACTTTTTTTGAGGCGAAAAGATCGCAGCCTTCGGCAGCTCCTACATGGGATTTTCGTATCAACCCTGTAGGAGCTGCCGAAGGCTGCGATCTTTTGATCTTGAAGTGAATGTCTCGCTAACGAGACTACATCTCTTTATTGAGACTCTGCGATGCCCAAGGCCAGCATCTTCTTGTACAGCGTCGACCGCCCCAGCCCCAGACGAGCCGCCGCCTCCGGCACCTTGCCCGCACATTGCGCGAGCGCCGACTGGATCAGTTGCCGGTCAAACCGCTGCCGCGCCTGGGCAAAACTCTCTTCCGCCAACGGCTCCAGCGTCGGCACCGATGGGCGCTCCACCGGGGTAAAGGTGCCAATGGCCGCGCGAATATCCTCGTCGGTGAGAACCAGGTCATCGCTGAGCAGCGCTGCGCGTTCCAGCACGTTGCGCAATTCACGAATGTTTCCCGGCCACGCATGTTGTCCAAGCAACTCCAGCGCTGTACGGCTCAGCTCATGCTGGCTGCGCAACTCTTCAAGGATCGCTTCGCTGAGCGCCGGCAAGTCATCGAGACGTTCGCGCAGCGGCGGAACATGGATGGGCAGCACGTTGAGGCGGTAATACAGGTCGGCGCGGAACTCACCGCGCTTGATCGCCGCTTGCAGATCGGTCGACGTCGCTGCGATCACCCGTACATCGCTCTGGATCACGTCGTTGGAGCCAACCGGTTCGAATTCCTTTTCCTGCAATACCCGCAGCAGTTTGCTTTGCAGCGGTAACGGCATGTCGCCAATCTCGTCGAGAAACAGCGTCCCGCCCTGAGCAATCTGCAACTTGCCGGTACGCCCCTTGCGATCAGCGCCGGTAAACGCGCCAGGTGCAGTGCCGAAGAACTCGGCTTCCAGCAGCGCTTCGGGAATCGCCGCGCTGTTGATGCTGACGAACGCCTTGTGCGCCCGGGGCGAGGCGCTGTGAATCGCTTGAGCCAGCAACTCCTTGCCGGTGCCGGTTTCGCCGAGCAGCAACACGGGTGATTCGGTGCTGGCACTACGGCGGGCGCGGCGTTTGACGTCGAGGCTGGCGCTGCTGGTGCCGATGAAATGGGCGAAGTTGTATTTGGTCTGCCGGGCCCGCAGCAGCGAGCGGGTCGAGGCCAGCTCTTCCTGCATGCTCAGGTAGCGCTTGAGCATCGGCGACAGCGTGCGCAACTCATCGAACAGGGCAAAACCGATAGCGCCAATCACCGCGCCGGCGTCGTCGTGGATCGGCAGGCGCATGACCACCAACGGCTCTTTTGGCGTGTCCTGCATGTCCAGCAGAATGGGGCGGCCGGTACGCACCACTTCACGCAGCAGGCTGCCGGGGATCACGCTTTCGCAGGGTTTGCCGATGGCTTTTTTCGCCGACTCCAGCCCAAAACGCCGGGCATAGCGCTCGTTCATCCAGACGATATTGGCATCGCGATCGACAATCACCGTGCCTTCGCTGGACTGCTCGATGATCTCGAACAGCGAGCGGATCGCCAGCGTGCGCACGCGTTGGTAGTCCTTGAGGCTTTCGGTGGTGTTCATGGGTGAGTTGATCCGGAGTTTGGGTTGTCTGTTCGGGCCTCTTCGCTGGCAAGCCAGCTCCCACAGGTTTCTCTGGGGTACCCCATATTTGGGTACAACCCGAATCCCTGTGGGAGCTGGCTTGCCAGCGAAGGTCGCGACCCGGTATCAAGGCAAGCGCCGATTATGCCTACCCCGGATGCGCCGCTGCCAACAGCTCTTTGGTGTAAGGGTGCTGCGGCGAGTCGAACACTTCGTGACTGGCGCCGCGCTCGACCACCTTGCCGTCCTTGATCACGATCATGTCGTGCGCCAGCGCCCGTACCACCGCCAGATCGTGACTGATGAACAGGTAGGTCAGGCCGTGTTTTTCCTGAAGGTCGCGCAGCAGGGCGACCACCTGCTTCTGTACGGTCCGATCGAGCGCCGAGGTCGGCTCATCGAGCAGGATCAGCGCCGGCTTCAGCACCAGGGCCCGGGCGATAGCGATGCGCTGGCGTTGACCGCCGGAAAATTCGTGCGGATAGCGATGACGACTTTCCGGATCGAGACCTACTTCCTTGAGCACGCGGATCACCTGGGCATCGCACTCTTCGGCGCTGGACTGACAATGCACCTCCAGCCCCTCGCTGATGATCTGCGCCACCGACATCCGTGGGCTGAGACTGCCGAACGGGTCCTGGAACACTACCTGCATCTGCCGGCGCCACGGCCGCAACTGCTTCTGGTCGAGGCCATCAAGGGCGGTGCCCTGAAAGCGAATGCTGCCCTCGGAATCGAGCAGCCGCAGAATCGCCTGGCCCAGGGTCGATTTCCCCGAGCCGGATTCGCCGACAATGCCCAGGGTCTTGCCGCGCTGGATATTCAGGCTGATGCCGTCCACTGCACGCAGGTATTGCTTGCGCTGGAACAGCCCGCCACCGACGACGAACTCGACGCGCAGATCATCGACTTCCAGCACGTTCTCGCGTTCGTCCCGGGGCAGGGCTTCGCCTTCCGGCTCGGCGTTGAGCAGCACGCAGCTGTAGGGATGCTTTGGCTCGGTAAACAGGGTTTCGCACGGCGCCTGCTCGACGATTTCACCCGCCTTCATCACGCACACCCGTTGCGCGATGCTGCGCACCAGATTGAGGTCGTGACTGATCAGCAGCAGCGACATGCCCAAGCGCTGCTGCAAGGATTTGAGCAGCAGCAGGATCTTGCGCTGCACCGTCACATCCAGTGCCGTGGTTGGCTCGTCGGCAATCAGCAGTTCCGGCTCGCAGGCCAGGGCCATGGCGATCATCACCCGTTGCCGCTGACCACCGGACAGCTGATGCGGATAGGCTTTGAGGCGCTCTTTGGGTTTTTGAATACCCACCAGTTCCAGCAGTTCCAGAATGCGTTGTTGCGCTGCTTTACCGCCCAGGCCGCGATGCACCAGCAGCGTTTCGCCGATCTGTTTTTCAATGGTGTGCAGCGGGTTGAGCGAGGTCATCGGTTCCTGAAAGATCATCGCGATGCGGTTGCCGCGCAGTTCCCGCAGTACCTTCGGATCGGCACCGAGCAGTTCCTGGCCGCGATAGAGAATGCTGCCAGTGGTTTGCGCATCACTTTCGGGGAGCAATTGCAGAATCGAATGTGCGGTCACCGACTTGCCCGAGCCCGATTCACCTACCAGTGCCAGGCACTCGCCGGGGCGAATGTCCAGGCACAGGTTGCGCACTGCCGGCTGGCCATGGAAGGCGACATTGAGGTCACGGATTTCGATCAGGTTATCAGTCATGGTCACACTTCAGGATCGAGGGTCGAACGCGTCACGTAACGCTTCGCCGATGAACACCAGTAAAGAAAGAATCAGCGCCAGGGTGAAAAACGCCGTCAGCCCGAGCCACGGTGCTTGCAGGTTCTGTTTGCCCTGACCGATCAGTTCGCCCAGCGAAGCGCTGCCGGCGGGCATGCCGAAACCAAGGAAGTCGAGGGCGGTGAGGGTGGAAATCGCTCCGGTCAGAATGAACGGCAGGTAACTCAGCGTTGCGTTCATCGCATTGGGCAGGATGTGCCGGACAATCACCTTGCGGTCGCTCAGGCCCAGGGCGCGAGCGGCTTTGACGTATTCCAGGTTGCGCCCGCGCAGAAACTCGGCGCGCACCACATCCACCAGCGCCAGCCAGGAAAACAGCGCCATGATCCCCAGCAGCCACCAGAAATTCGGCTCGACGAAACCCGACAGGATAATCAGCAGATACAACACCGGTAACCCGGTCCAGACTTCCAGCAGGCGTTGCCCGAGCAAATCGACCCAGCCGCCGTAATAGCCTTGCAGGGCCCCGGCGGCAATCCCGATCAGTGCACTGATGGCGGTGAGCATCAAGGCAAACAGGATCGACACCCGGGCGCCGAAAATCACCCGCGCCAACACATCGCGCGCTTGATCGTCAGTGCCCAGCCAGTTGACCTTGGAAGGCGGGCTCGGCGCAGGTTGATTGAGGTCGTAGTTGGGCGTGTCGTCGCTGAACGGAATCGGCGGAAACAGCAGCCAGCCACCGTCCTTGCGGATCAGGTTCTGCACGTAATCACTGCGATAATCGGCCTGGAACGGCAGCTGGCCGCCAAATTCCTGCTCGGTGTAACGCTTGAACACCGGGAAGTAGAGCTGGCCCTGATAGTTGACCACCAACGGTTTGTCGTTGGCGATCAGTTCACCGCCCAGCGTTACCACGAACAGTCCGATGAACAGCCACAGCGACCACCAGCCTCGGCGGTTTTTCTTGAAGCGTGCGAAACGGCGTCGGCCCAGGGGCGAGAGCTTGAACATCAGGCGTTCCTCGCGGCGAAGTCGATACGCGGATCGACCAGGGTGTAGCACAGGTCGCCGATCAGTTTTATCAAGAGTCCGAACAGGGTGAAGATGAACAGCGAACCGAATACGACCGGGTAGTCTCGGGAAACCGCCGCTTCGTAACTCATGCGGCCGAGGCCGTCGAGGGAGAAGATCACTTCGATCAGCAGCGATCCGGCAAAGAACACACTGATGAACGCCTGTGGAATCCCCGAGACCACCAGCAGCATCGCGTTGCGAAACACGTGACCGTAGAGCACGCGGCGCTCGCTCAGGCCTTTGGCGCGGGCGGTGACCACATACTGGCGGGTGATTTCATTGAGGAACGAGTTCTTGGTGAGGATCGTCAGCGTGGCGAAACCGCCGATCACCAGCGCCGTCACCGGCAACACCAGGTGCCAGAAATAATCGGCAATCTTGCCCAGGGTCGACAGCGATTCGAAGTTGTCCGAGACCAGTCCGCGCACCGGAAACCAGTTCAGCGAGGTGCCGCCGGCAAACACCACGATCAGAAACATCGCAAACAGAAACGCCGGCATCGCATAGCCGATGATGATCGCGGTGCTGCTCCAGATATCGAAATGGCTGCCGTGATGCACGGCCTTGCGAATGCCCAGCGGGATCGACACCAGATAGGTGATCAGTGTCGCCCACAGGCCGAGGGAAATGGTCACCGGCATTTTTTCCAGAATCAGATCGGTGACGGTGGCGCCGCGGAAAAAGCTTTTGCCGAAGTCCAGCTGCGCGTAGTTCTTCAGCATCAGCCACAAGCGTTCATGCGCCGGCTTGTCGAAACCGTACTGTTTTTCGATGTCCTTGATCAGTTGCGGGTCGAGGCCACGGCTGGCACGCGAAGTGCTGCTCATGGTCTCGCTGGCACTGCCGCCGACGCTCGTTCCGCCGATGCCTTGCAGATGCGCGATGGCCTGTTCGACCGGGCCGCCGGGGGCCGCCTGGATGATCACGAAATTCACCAGCAGGATGATCACCAGCGTCGGAATGATCAGCAGCAAGCGCCGCAGAATGTAAGCCCACATCAGTGCGGTCCTCCGGGTCTGCCACGACCGATTTTTTCGGCGGTCATCTGCTGGTTGGTCAGCGGCGTGCTGCTGATTTCCCACCAACTCTCGATGGCTTCGTCATTGCTGGCTTGTGTCGCCGGCATGCCGAACCGGTTCCACCAGACGGTAGAGGTGCCCGGCGGGTAATAGTTGGGAATCCAGTAGTAGTTCCATTGCAACACCCGATCCAGCGCGTGGGCGTAGTGCAGCATGTCGCTCTGGGTCGAGGCGCGGATCAGGCCGTTGATCAAGGTGTCGACTGCGGGATTCTTCAGCACCATGTAGTTGTTGGCGCCGGGGTCGTTGGCCGAAATCGAGCCGAAGTAGTTCAGCAACTCGCCCCCCGGAGATGTGCTGACCGGGTAGCCGGTGACGATCATGTCGTAGTCGCGGCTCATCAGGCGATTGACGTATTGCGAGGAGTCGATGCGGCGGATATTCAGGTCGATGCCGATCTGTTTCAGCGTGCGTTTGTAAGGCAGCAGCAGGCGATCCATGCCGTTCTGGCTGACCAGAAAGGTGAAACTCAGCGGTTCGCCCTCGGCGTTGACCAGTTGGTCGCCATCGGGGTTCCAGCCTGCCTGTTCGAGCAACTCCAGAGCCTGCAACTGTTTATCGCGGATCAAGCCGCTACCGTCGGTTTTCGGCGCCTCGAAGACCTGGGTGAAGACCTCGTCGGGAACCTGCCCGCGCAGCGGCTCAAGGATTTTCAGCTCCGCCGCATCCGGCAGCTCGCGGGCGGCCAGGGCGGTGTTGGAGAAATAGCTCTGCTGGCGGATGTACATGTTGCGCATCATCTGCCGGTTGCTCCACTCGAAATCCCAGAGCATCGCCAGTGCCTGACGCACCCGACGATCCTGGAACATCGGTTTCTGCAGGTTAAACACGAAGCCCTGTGCCGATTGCGGGGCCTCGGTGGCCAGGTGGGCTTTCTGCAAGCGGCCGTCACTCAGCGCCGGGCTGTCGTAACCGATCGAATAGCCGGTGGCGGAAAACTCGCGATTGTAATCATAGGCGCCGCCGCGCAGCACCTGGCGTGCGACATCGGTGTCGCCGAAATACTCGATGCTGAAGTGATCGAAGTTGTACAGGCCGCGACTGACCGGCAGGTCCTTGCCCCACCAGTCGGGATTGCGCTCGAATGTGATGCTGCGCCCGGAGTCGACCTTGCCCACCCGATACGGGCCGCTGCCCAGCGGGGGTTCATAGCCGCCGCCACCGGCGAAGTCGCGGGTTTTCCACCAATGCTCGGGAAACACCGGCAGGGTGGCGATGTCCAGCGGCAAGGTGCGGTTCTCGTTGCTCTTGAAGTCGAAGCGCACGGTCAGCGGCGCTTCCACTTCGACACCTTTGACATCGGCGAACTGCGTGCGATAGCGCAGGCTGCCCTGGGTCATCAGCAAGTCATAGGTGTAGCGCACGTCTTCGGCAGTGATCGGCGTGCCGTCGGCGAAACGCGCCTGGGGGTTGATGAAAAAGCGCAGGGACAGGCCGTCCTCTGAACGTTCCATTTTTTGTGCCACCAGGCCATAGACGGTGTAAGGCTCGTCCATCGAACGCTGGGCCAACGGCGAATAGAGCATGCCGTCAATCTGGGTGACGCCGATGCCCTTATCGATATAAGGCAGGATGTGATCGAAATGCCCGATCTCTATCGCCGAGCGGCGCATGGTGCCGCCCTTGGGCGCCTGCGGGTTGGTGTAGTCGAAGTGGCTGAAACCGGCCGGGTATTTGGCCGGTTCGCCATAGACGGTCAACGCGTGTTGCGGGGTGGCGTCCACACCGACGGCGCCCAACAACAGGGCCACGGCAGTGAACAGCAGAGAAGGGAAAGCCAGTCGCATTGTCAGCCTTAAAGCCGGGTGATCGATAAGCGCAATTTGTACGCGAGCGGCGCGTCAGTCGCCAGCCGTATCCTGTAACCAAAACACAACGGCCCACCAGAAGGCGGGCCGTTGGGGCAGCAATCAGGCGACGGATCAGTCCTGGCGGCTGGTGACTTCGAGCAAGTGATAACCGAACTGGGTCTTCACCGGGCCTTGCACGACGTTGATCGGCGCGCTGAAGACCACGGTGTCGAACTCCTTGACCATCTGGCCAGGACCGAAAGAACCCAGGTCGCCGCCCTGACGACTGGACGGACAGGTGGAGTTGGCCTTGGCGACTTCGGCGAAATCAGCACCGCCTTCGATCTGGGCCTTGAGTTCGTTGCACTTGTCTTCGCTGGAAACCAGGATGTGGCGGGCAGTGGCTTTAGCCATGGGGAAAATCTCCAATCTATTTCAGTAAAGTGTGGAGCCTACCGGAATCAGTAAGCGATTTCTCGGCAAAGTTCCGCTCGGTGCGCTGGCGCACGCTTACAGCTGCGCAGCCCGCAGGCGAGCAGCATGCTCGACGTAGAGGGCGATCGGATCCTGGCCGGTTTTTTTCACTCCGTCGGTTCGACGCAGACTGCCCAGGTGGCTGAAAGGATAGTCGGAGCGGATGACCCGGCCCAGATGGGAACTGTAGCGTCCCACGAAGCCATCGTTCTGTCCGGCCTCAGCGACAAAATGCTCTGATAATCCCCGGCAGACGATATGCACCGGATCAAGTGCCTGCAATAAGTTGTCCTGCAGCGTGCCGCTCCAGGAATAGTAGTGAACGTCATTGACCCGCTCCGCACCCTGGCCGCCCCAGCTGGAAGGCAGACCTTGCGGGTACTTTCTGTTGAATTGCCCAACACCTGCGGTCGTCAGGGCATTGAGTGCAGCGACAGCGTTCTGCGGCAGGCCCGGTTGCCCGCTGAGCAGCGAGAGGAAGCGGGCAAACTGTGTTGCAGCGTGCTCCGCCACCTGCTCCGGCAGGCCACCCGGTATCAGGGCCTGGCGTAAGGCGTCAGCCAGTTCCGAACCGTGATTGGGGCCACTTACCGACGTGACCGAGGCGACTTTCTCCGGTGCCAGCGCAGCGGCGTAACGGCACGCCAGCGCGCCCTGGCTATGCCCGATCAGGTTGACCTTGCCGGCTCCTGTTCCTCGCAGAACGCTTTCGATCTGGAACATCAATTGCTGGCCGCGTACTTCGTTGTCATGGGTCGCAGACAGCTGCGGCACAAACACTTGGCCGCCTGCTTCCCTCAGCGCTTGCTTGACATCATGAAAAAGCTCGAAATGGCCGATACGGTCAAACCCGAACAGGCCATGGACCAAAAGGATGGGGTAGCGGGTTGTCGCATTCCGTTGCATGTTTCTGCCTCTTTCTGCAGATGCTTGTCAGTGGTTGGTGCGTGCCACTGTAAAACAGGCCTGCGGGTCGGCGATGTCTGAAAGCTCCTCGGTACTGAAAGGAAACTGGACTAAAAGTGGTACGAATATTCGCTTCTGCTTGAGGGGGTAGTCGGAACATTTGGCAATCTTTTGAGCGGTATCGCTTGATTCTGCTTCGTATGCCTACGTCATGCGGTGCATTTACCCTGCTGATGGGAGGCATTGTGCTGACTTCTGGCGATTGCTGGATGGTGTTCAATGGAGTTCGTTCGACGCTGCCTTCATGGCGGCGTTTTATCCAAGGAATGGAGCTACGAATGTCTATATACGAAGTCAACGGCGACGCCTCTGTGGCGACCGCGTCAAATACCTCTCCCGTAGCGGATGACTCCGGTGGACGCGGTCTTCTGAGTTTGAAGGTGGACGGCGAGAACTTCGAGTTCTGCTATCGACCTGCGTCTGCACCGGCACCCGCTCCAGTCTCGTGGCTGCCTGCGCCCATGATTGAAGTGATGGAGGGCGGAATGCTTGATCCCACACTGAACCAGGCATTCGTCAGGGTTGCGCCTTACCCGAATATGGTGTGCGGCGACAAACTTGTGCTGCACTGGCAAGGGCTGGATGACGAAGGCTTGTCCTACATCCACGAAATCACTCGCACGGTCAGTGAAGGCCAGGTGGGGCAGGAACTTGTCTTTGTCGTGAAGGGATTGCACATAGCAGCGCTGGAGCGTGGCTCACTGGAGGTTTTCTGGACGCTGTACAGCGTCGCGCTGCCGGAGCCGCTGTCATCCAGGCGCTTGCAGCTGGATGTGGGCGATCCGGAACCCGATCTGCTGGCGCCGATCCTTGAAGAGACGGTGGGTGGGACGCTTGATCCGGACCGTGTTCCGCAAGGGACTGGCGTGATCGTGCGACCTTACGCCCGGATGGCTGTCGGGGACCGAGTCATCCTGTCCTGGCAAGGTGTCGAAGGACTGCCGGTGATCAATGATGTAATGCTCGTAGAACAGTTTGCTGTGGGCGAAGCGCTGTCTTTCTGGATACCCGCGCATTGCATCGCCCCACATCGCATGCACGAGGTGAGCGTCAGCTACCGGGTAGAGTCAGGCTCGGCTCAGATAAGGCAGTCTGCAAGACTGCGCGTTCTGATCGCACCCTTGATGCGAGGTGATCTTGCAGCTCCGCAGGTACTGGAGGCGCAAGACGGCGAGCTGGAGGTAGTGGATGCCGAGGATGGCATTACCGTGGTGATCGACAATGCCCAGGCTGAGGAGGGGGAGCTGGTTTACTTGAAATGTGATGGTGAGTATTTCAGTCATCGCGATGATCGGGATATCACCCGGGAAACCGCAGGCCAGCCCGTGGTATTCATCGTGCCTTACCGTTTCTGGCGAGAGCATCGGGAAACTGTGGTGCAGGTGTCGTATTCGGTGGAACGGCTGGATGATGTCAGCCAGGCCTCTGAGGTGACCCGTATCCGGGTGCGGGCATAACCTGTGGTGAAAGCTGAACGATGATTCAGCCTTTGCGGGATTTTGACAATCCCGCAAAGGCTGTTCAGCTCATCAGGCTCGAAGACGTTCGGCTGCGTTCGATAGCAACAGCTCTGTCGCACTGAACCCAAGGCAACCATCGGTCACCGACACGCCGTAACGCAGGGCGGGGCCTAGAGGCTGGCAGCCTTCGAACAGGTGGGACTCAATCATCATCCCGATCAAGGAACGATCCCCCTGCAGACGCTGTTCGAGCACCGCATTGAACACCTCGGGCTGGCGCAGAGGATCCTTGCCGCTGTTGGCGTGGCTGCAGTCAACCATGATCCGCGCCGGAATCTTCAGGCGTTTCAAGTCGGCACGGACCTGGGCAATGCTTTCGTGACCGTAGTTCGGGCCGTGATGGCCACCACGCAGCACCATGTGTGTGTCAGGGTTGCCCGGGGTCTGAATGATCGCCGGGTGCCCCTGGCTGTCGACACCAAAGTGTCGATGCGGGTGGGCTGCTGAGCGCATGGCATCGACAGCTACAGCGACGCCGCCGTCAGTGCCGTTCTTGAAGCCGACGGGCATGTTCAGACCACTGGCCATTTCCCGGTGGATCTGCGATTCGGTGGTGCGTGCACCGATGGCAACCCAACTGAGCAGGTCGTCGAAGTAGCCGGCAGCCATGGGCTGCAGGAGTTCGGTAGCGACAGGCAAGCCCAGGCGGATCATCTCGATCATCAATTCGCGCGACAGGGTCAGGCCCGCAGCCATGTCGTCGCTGCCATCCAGATGCGGGTCGTAGGCCAGACCTTTCCAGCCGACGGTGGTCCGTGGTTTTTCGACGTAAGCGCGCATCACCAGCAGCATCTCGTCGCTGACTTGATGTGCGAGGCGGGAAAGCTTTTCGGCGTATTCGAGTGCGGAGCGCGGGTCATGAATCGAGCAAGGGCCGACGACGACCAGCAGGCGATGGTCTTCGCCATTGAGAATCGCGCGGACCGCCTGGCGATGGGCTGCGACTTGCTGGGCGAGGGCATTGCTCAGGGGCAATTGCTGTTTGAGTTGCAACGCGCTGGGCAGACGCAGGGTCAGCGCTTCGTTGGCAGAATCGAGGGTGGACAGTGGCAGAGCAGAAACAGACGAGTTCATATTCAGGATTCCTGGGCTGGTGGCGGGTGCTTCCCGCTCACTCGGCCCTACTGGGGTGTTCGACAATTGGCCGTATTGGCTGCGTGTGTGTGCTTGCCACCTGTGGGTGACCGATCGGAGGCGGCAGGCTGTCCCGAGCGGAGGCTGCTAAATCGCCAGGCGCTAAAAGTGTCGTAACGGTAATAAGTGGCGTAGTTCATGTCGTGATTCCTCAAAGTGTCTGGTGTGTTGCTGAAAAAGTGGGGGCCTGAAAAAACAAAACCCCCGGTCGGGAGGCCGACCGGGGGTGAGAATTCTCTGGTAGGCGACCCGTTTTCATGGGCGCCGTTTGGGTATCAGGCGCGCCAGTGGCTAAACCAATACCCAAAATAAAAGCTGGCAGGAGCACAAGCGTCATTCACCCGGGCAGCCGCAACCGAGCGCAAGGCGCTGGCGGAACGAAGCTGTGAGAGGGCGTTGAACATGGTTTGTCTCCAATGAATGCGCCGAGCTTACTAGAGCCCCATGCGCCTGAGCAATCAGAAATTGCTATCGCGCCTACATGACATTTCCTATTGCTTGAGTGCCGCAGGCGTTGTGACACACTGCGTATTTGGCACAATCCCAAGGATGAATAATGTCAACGTTCACCATCGCTGCAGCTCAATCGTTCTCCGTTGCCGGTGATCTGGCGGCGAACATCGCCCGTCATTTGCGCTTCATGGCCGTGGCAGCGGAGCAGGGCGTCGAGTTGCTGGTGTTTCCGGAGCTGTCGCTGACAGGTTACGAAGGCCAGATGGCTGCAGACATGGCAATTGATCCGCAGGATTCGGTGCTGCAACCCTTGCGCGATTGCGCGCGCGAGCTGGGTCTCATAGCGGTGGTCGGGATGCCGATTCGCCTGAAGGGTAGCTCCAAGGTATGGATCGGCGCGCTGACGTTAGGCAGGGATGGTTCTCTCGAGGTGTACAGCAAACAACATCTGCACAGTGGCGAAGAGCTGTTCTATGCCACAGGTGCTGGTGGTTCGTCCTTGCGCATAGGCGGCGATACCGTCGCGCTGGCGGTCTGCGCTGATTTTTCCCACGCCAGCCACGCGGCAGCGGCTGCCGTTGCTGGCGCCGACCTGTACGCAGCAGGCGTGCTGATTGGCGAGAAAGGCTATGACGTGGATAGCGCGATATTGCAGGGCTACGCCCATAAGCACTCGATGGCGGTTCTGATGGCCAATCACGCCGGGCTCACGGGTGGATGGCAATCGGCGGGTCGCAGTGCCGTCTGGTCTGAAGACGGCACGCTGGTTGCCGCCGCGCCAGGGCCTGGTGAGCTGTTGGTCGTTGCGCGACGTGATGCCGGCGCATGGCTGGGGCGGGTAGTTCCGGTGGTGGCGGGGCAATGACCTGGCATTTGCGTCGCGCCGAACTGGCTGATCGGGTATTTGCCCGAGAGCTGACGTGCCAGAACATGCTGCGCTATTACATTGGCCACGATCTGCTGTGGCAGGACCAAGCGTTCGAGGTTGCCTGGGATGGACGGGACAATTGGCTGATCATTCTTGACCAGATTCCTGTGGGATTTTTCAGCCTCAGTCGCGATCGCCGGGCGTTGTATATCCGCGAGCTGCAAATAGGCGAGGCGTTTCGCAGGCAGGGGGCTGGATCCTGGGCGATTGATCAGGTTATTGCCATGGCCCGCGCTGAAGGACTGCCGGCGCTGCGTCTGACCGTATTCAAAAATAATCCTGCGCAAAGCCTGTATAAGAGAAAAGGCTTGAATGTGTGTGGCGAGGACGAGTGTTTCCTGAGGATGCAGCTTGATTTCGGTACACCTGTGCTCTGAAACCCACGGCTGGCAAGCCTTCAATGATTAATTGAAACTTTTTAAATGACGCTTGCCGCTAGGTCTGTCTGGCAGTTTTTGCTAAGGTGTCCGGCATCCCAATAAGACCATATCGCGAGGTGTCTGCTTGATTAGGGTGCTAGTGGTCGATGACCATGATCTCGTTCGTACAGGCATTACACGTATGCTGGCCGATATCGATGGCTTGCAGGTGGTTGGACAGGCCGAGTCCGGGGAAGAGTCCCTGATCAAGGCCCGTGAGTTGAAACCCGATGTGGTCCTGATGGACGTAAAAATGCCCGGTATCGGTGGTCTCGAGGCCACGCGCAAGCTGTTGCGCAGCCATCCGGACATCAAGGTTGTCGCTGTCACGGTGTGTGAGGAGGATCCATTCCCTACACGTCTGTTGCAGGCAGGTGCCGCCGGCTACCTGACCAAGGGCGCGGGTCTGCCGGAAATGGTTCAGGCCATCCGCTTGGTGTTTGCCGGCCAGCGTTACATCAGCCCGCAGATTGCCCAGCAACTGGCGATCAAATCGTTCCAGCCAACCAATGACTCACCGTTCGATGCCTTGTCCGAACGGGAAATCCAGATTGCGTTGATGATTGTCGGCTGCCAGAAGGTGCAGATCATCTCCGACAAGCTCTGTCTGTCGCCGAAAACCGTGAATACCTATCGCTACCGGATCTTCGAAAAACTGTCGATCAGCAGTGATGTCGAGTTGACGTTGCTGGCCGTGCGCCACGGCATGGTTGATGCCAGCGCCTGATCATGACTGAAATATTCGATTCCGGCGCCTTCCTGGCGACTGTCAGTGGGCGTCCCGGCGTCTATCGCATGTTCGACAGCGAGGCACGCCTGCTGTATGTCGGCAAGGCCAAGAACCTCAAGAAGCGACTGGCCAGCTATTTCCGCAAGAGCGGACTGGCGCCGAAGACCGCTGCACTGGTCGGGCGTATCGCACAGGTCGAAACGACCATCACCGCCAATGAAACCGAGGCATTGCTGCTTGAGCAGACGCTGATCAAGGAGTGGCGGCCGCCGTACAACATTCTGTTGCGCGACGATAAGTCCTATCCCTATGTATTTCTGTCTGACGGCCAGTTCCCACGGCTGAGCATCCATCGTGGCGCGAAGAAGGCGAAGGGCAAGTATTTCGGCCCATATCCGAGCGCCGGGGCCATTCGCGAAAGCCTCAGCCTGCTGCAAAAGACCTTTTTCGTCCGGCAGTGTGAGGACAGTTACTACAAGAACCGTACGCGCCCTTGTCTTCAATATCAGATCAAACGCTGCAAGGCACCTTGTGTCGGTCTGGTTGAGCCGGAAGTTTATGCCGAGGATGTGCGCCACTCGGTGATGTTTCTTGAAGGGCGCAGTCACGCGCTGACCAATGAGCTGTCAACGGCGATGGAAGAGGCGGCGATCAATCTCGAGTTCGAACGCGCCGCCGAGTTGCGTGACCAGATTGCCTTGCTGCGCCGGGTCCAGGATCAGCAAAGCATGGAAGGCGGTACGGGCGACATCGATGTCATTGCAGCCTTCGTCAACCCGGGTGGCGCGTGCGTTCATTTGATCAGCGTGCGCGGCGGGCGAGTGCTGGGCAGCAAAAACTTCTTTCCACAGGTGGGTATTGAAGAGGAGGTTGCCGAAGTCATGGCGGCGTTCCTCGGCCAGTACTATATCAGCAGCCCGGAACGCGACTTGCCGAGCGAACTGATCGTCAACGTCGTGCCCGAAGACGCCACGGCCCTGATCGACGCCATCCACGAGTTGCGCGGTCGCGAGCTGAGCATCAGCCACCGGGTGCGTGGCACGCGGGCGCGCTGGCAGCAGTTGGCGGTCACCAATGCCGAGCAAGCGCTGGGTGCGCGCCTGGCCAACCGTCAACACACGGCTGCGCGCTTCGACGCGCTGGCAGAAGTACTGAACCTGGATGAACCACCGCAGCGCCTCGAATGCTATGACATCAGCCACTCCAGTGGCGAGGCGACTGTCGCCTCTTGCGTCGTGTTCGGTCCGGAAGGTGCGATCAAATCCGACTATCGGCGTTACAACATTGAGGGCGTCACCGCGGGCGATGACTATGCGGCCATGCACCAGGCCCTGACCCGGCGCTTCAGCAAACTGAAGGACGGGGAGGGCAAGCTGCCGGATATTCTGCTGGTGGACGGCGGCAAGGGACAATTGTCGATGGCCCGCGACGTGCTCAACGAATTGGCGGTGCCGGACCTGATCCTGCTGGGTGTGGCCAAGGGCGCAACCCGCAAGGCAGGTTTCGAAACTTTGTATCTTAATGATGCCGCCCATGAGTTCACTTTGCGTGGCGACTCACCTGCGTTGCACCTGATCCAGCAGATTCGCGACGAGGCACACCGGTTCGCGATCACTGGCCACCGTGCGCGGCGCGGCAAAACCCGCCGTACGTCGACGCTGGAAGGTGTTGCAGGTGTAGGGCCGACCCGGCGTCGGGACTTGTTGAAACATTTTGGTGGATTGCAGGAGCTGTCTCGTGCAAGCATCGAAGAGATCGCCAAAGCACCGGGGATCAGTAAAAAGCTCGCAGAGTCGATTTATGCAAACCTGCATAGCGAGTAGAATGCCAACTCACCTCGTAGCCAGTTGTGCCGATGAATATCCCGAATCTGATTACCGTTCTACGCGTCCTGCTCATCCCGATCTTCATTTTGCTGTTTTACCTGCCTTATCAGTGGAGCTACATGGCCTCCGCCTCGGTGTTCGCCTTTGCGGCGGCCACTGACTGGCTCGACGGCTATTTGGCTCGTCGCCTGGAACAAAGCACGCCGTTCGGAGCCTTTCTCGATCCGGTTGCCGACAAGCTGATGGTGGCCGTCGCTTTAGTACTGCTGGTTCAGGAGCACGGCAACTTGTGGCTGACACTTCCCGCAGCCGTCATCATTGGCCGTGAGATTGTCGTATCGGCCTTGCGTGAATGGATGGCCGAACTGGGTGCCCGCGCTCATGTAGCGGTGTCCAATCTCGGCAAGTGGAAAACCGCAGCGCAGATGCTGGCGCTGGTGATCCTGCTGGCCAATCCAAGAGACTTCAGTTTCTGGGTCTTGCTGGGTTATGCCTTGTTGATGATCTCGGCAGGCCTGACGTTGTGGTCGATGGTTCAATACTTGCGGGCCGCCTGGCCGCATCTGAAAACCGACGTTGAAAAGAAATAAAACTTTTTTGAATCAAAGGGTTGACGGGGCATCTGAAATCTATAGAATGCGCCACACCAAGCGGGAATAGCTCAGTTGGTAGAGCACGACCTTGCCAAGGTCGGGGTCGCGAGTTCGAGTCTCGTTTCCCGCTCCAAGTTTGTACGCGGTTGTTGTGGTGCTACTAAACAGCAATCGTTTGAGGCCGAGTAGCAAAATGGTTATGCAGCGGATTGCAAATCCGCCTACGCCGGTTCGATTCCGACCTCGGCCTCCACTCTAAACAAGCTCCGTAGATCCATGATTTACGGAGCTTTTTTATTTCCAGTGCGCTGCAAGATTTAGTCTTGAAATCAACCACTGTGAACTTGCTTCACCGGGACGTGATGTATATATTTCCCGCTCTGCTTTACAAGGCTTAACGCTGTCGGGTTTGCTGATCGACTGCTTTGAGCACTACACCGCGCTACCGCCCGAATGGCGAAACTGGTAGACGCATGGGACTTAAAATCCCCCGCTCGTAAGGGCGTGCCGGTTCGATTCCGGCTTCGGGCACCATGAATATCAAGGGCTTGCATGACATTCCTCATGCAAGCCCTTAGTTCTTTTTTCCGCAATCAAAAAATCTTTTCCGCAATTCGTGACCGCCAGTCACTTCGTAGGGGTAACCTTCATCCCCTTGCGCATTCGGATGTACTGTTCTGTCATCCCAACGGTTGTATGTCCTAGCTGGTCCCTAGCTTCTCGGATGCTCCCCGTTGACTCCTCCTTATCCGTCGCCGCTTTTGCTCTTAGGTCGCGCATCTGAAATTCTGCTTTTGGAATTCCGGCTGCTTCCCTGGCGTCATCAAACCGCTTTCTGAGCATGCTGGTCGTCATTGGCTGCCCAGAGTCGATTACTACCAGACGTGTTGATCTGATTTTGTGCCCAGCCTTTCGCGTCATGATTCGATCGATTACGACTTTGAGCTCACCAATGATCTCGATCCTTCGTTTAGCCCCGGTCTTGCCTTGCTGAACGGAGAGCTTTCCGTCTTTTATGTCTCGCTCATCCATCTTCAATGTGTCTGCGATCCTCTGGCCTGTTAGGTAGAACAGGTCCAAAGCGTCCCTCAATGGCTGATCAGCATGTCGGTAGGCTCTCGCAAGTACGTCGTCTTCAACATATATGTCGCGACCGGTTTCTTTGTTACCTTTCACGCCTGAGCAAGGATTTGCCAAAGATGTATAGCCATTCTCGCGAGCAAAGTTCCAGATGGAGCTGAGTAATGCCTTCTCCCGATTCGCGCGAATAGGTGCTGTCTTGCCACGGTGACGAAGGTACTGGCTGACATGCTTCGGTTCGATAGCTTCTAGAGGGGCGGGCGGGTCGTTGAAGAACAGAAGAAGGTTTTTGAGTTCGCGCGCGTTGTCTTTTTGGGTGGCGTGGGCTTTGGTGGGAACCACCTCATTCATATAAAGCTCGGCTACGTAAGCAAAGGTAAGTACGGTTTGTGTCAGGGCTTGAGAGACGCGGCTTTTTTCGAGCTTTGCGTACTCTAAGATGGCCAGGCCGTAATCCGTACCTAGCGGGATCTCCTTGCGTGGTTTCCCGCCAGTGTCGTAAAGGTAATAGGTTGTGTTGCCGCGTTTTCTCTCGCGCAGGCGAGGAATGCTCCCCGGCTTTGTTGGTCTTCTACCCATTCATCCCACCAGGCGCGGCTGCCACGTTGGAGTTTCTGTCGCGTTGGTAGTTGCTCCTGTCAACGCGGACGCAATCACGCAAGGCCAGCCATTGCGCTTGATGGTATGGCGAATGCCATTGCGCTTCAGCACCATAATCTGACCGGCTTTAGTTTTAGCTCCGGTCAGTTCGCAGACTTGCTCATGGCTAAGAAATTGAATACTCATGCTGGCTCCTTGCTAGGAAATGCAGATCGCTTCGAGTGCGCTTGCATTGCGGCCTTGCCGCCCTCGGTTCCTGGGTACAGCTGCGCAGCCATTACAAGCGCCTGTTCGCGCAGCGATCGGGCATCACACTCGAGCTTCTTGCCGGTACGAAAGGCGCTGAAGGTCTCGGCGGCGATCCGCAGCAGCTCGCCGATATCGACCAGCGTCTGGTGCTCGGCCAGGCCGAAGAGTGGACCTGCTTCAAATCGTTTGCAGGTGTGTGCCAAGCGCGTGTGATCGGCCCGGATGAACTGCAGGGAGGCCTGGAGCTCGCGGATGGTTTTGGCGCTTGCGGCGCGCTGGATGTCTTCACCCTCGCGCAGGCCGGTCTCCAGGCCATCGCTGCGGCCCATGATGTAACCGCCCCAGAGCAGCAGGGCGGCCAGAACTATCAGGGTGATGAGTGCACCGATTTGTATTGGGGTCAGCATGTGGTGTGCTCCTGGGATTGTCGTTGGCTGGTGGTGACAGCCGTCAGTGGTGTGGGGGCAACAGGGCGTTGGCCGTCGTGCTGTCGCTGCATGTCTTCATCCGCTTTGTAGGCGCGGATGTCGATCAGCGAGGCGACGTGGCGGATGTGCGCGTACTTCAGCGCCTTGCGGCTGGTGTCCAGCGTGGTGATCGGAAGCTGGATCCGGCCGCTGTTGATCTCCGTCACGAACGACTGCTCGTTGAGATTGCGAAAGTACTGCTCGCGGACTTTTTCCAGCGGGATCAGGACGTCACCGAAGATGCGATAGAGCAGTTCGACGGTGGCCGATTCGGGCGCCGGATGCAGGCGGAGCGGGTTCTGTGCAGCGTTACTCATGGCCTTGTCGAGCCTCCTTGCGTTGTTGTCGTGCCGGGTGGTTCCAGGCGTTCAGGCAGTGGCATCTGGTCAGCTCGCGCAGATGTTCGGGCACTTCGAGGAGCGCGGCGTTGCGCTCCTCACGTGTGCGCATGGCAATGATCTGGCGGGCGTACTCCCTAGGCCACGTCACGGCGATCTACCGGGATGGCAGGAAGATCGATGTCCAACTGCTCGGCCAGCCAACGGATACCGGCCTGCTTCACCCGAGTCGACTGGCTGTACTGCATTCCGTGTTTCTCGTCGTACCAGGGGCTGTCCTTGACCCGCAGGTACGCTTTGTCTCGCTTCGGGTTTGCCGGCAGGTTTCCCTTGAGCAAACCTTTTTCCCGCATGAGAGCGATCAGTTTGGGGCGAGTGAGGCCGAGTTGAGCGGCTGCTTGGGCGAGGGTGCGTTCCATAAACTGTTCCTCAAGCAGCATGCGCAGCAGGAGTGGCCGCTGCAGCAAGGTGGTTGATGGACTCAATGAGTTTTGCGTAGATCTCGACATCGGGGGCGTACAGGGTGAAGCAACGCGTATGCGGGCTCTTGTTGCCGATGCTCAAGATGGCGGTGGCGCCGCGGCGTGAATGGGTGCGATGCAGCGCCACATACAGGGGAAGCTCGAAACCCATATCGAGACTCAGCACACCGCCGGTGTGCACAAGTTCGAATACGCGCTGCTTGTCCAGGACTTCAAAGCGGCCGTATTGACGATCTGCATGCGGGCGATGCACCAGGTCACTGGAGTTGCTCGCGTCGAACGGACCGTTGGCAATCTCTTCGATGAAGTCGGCGAGTTTGAGGTGCATCTTCTTGTCGTTTTGCAGGGTCAGCGTGTGGCGTTCGCTGCCCAGCTCCACGACAAAGGTGCTTTCCACTGTGCCGCGCTCAGCCTTGAGGCGAAACGCCAGGCAATCACGCTTCGGTACTGTGCGCAGGATGTGGTTGAAGGTCTCGGTCAGATTGACCTGGGCATTGAGCAACTGCAGGGTGCGGTTGTCGATCTTGTACTTGATCATGCCGCGCGCCCTCCGCCGTTCGGGTCGAAACTTTTGGCAGGAGGGTGACGTTTTTTGAAGGTCTTGGTGCTGATAAAAGCGCAGCCAGTTTCTCGGGCCAAACGGCGAACCTCGAAAATACGGCAGGGATCAGCGATGGTTGGGTGCAGGTGAATAGTAGCTTTGGTATGCATGAACTTTGCTCGCTCTGTGGTGAAAGAGTGAGCGCAAATTAGCAACAGCTAATCTGTTTCGCAATAGCAAATGCTAAATTTCAGATCTCCAAGTACTTTGACGCCTTCAAAATAGCGCCTACGTAATGAATTTTTTCGACGAGCTTTTCTTCCAAGAAGATAGGAGGGTAGCTGTCGTTAATGCTGTCGAACCGAAGTTGACCGTCCCGGTGATAAATGAACTCTTTCACCATCGCCCTACCGTCGGTGGTCCTCACGAGTACCTCATCGCCAGTTTGATAACGATGATTCGGCTCAATAAGCACAAACTCCCCGTTTTTGATGCGTGGGTGCATGCTGCTTCCCACGACTTTCAAGCCATATGCATCGGGATCGGAACTGATGATTTCCAAGTAGCCATCGCCATGCCCAGGGGGGTACTCAAGCGCGTCGAAATAGCCGTCAGTACCCAACATTGCCTTTCCGACTACGGGCACTGGGGCGGGGCGCCGTTGCTCGCTTGCTTCTCGCTCCTCAGCGGTTCTAAGGGCGGTTTCGTTGATGGTTGCATTGAAGAAAGCGGGGTGGGGCAAAACTGGGGGCTTGAGGCCAAGAGCTATCCAAGCGGCGGTGATTTGATGCTGATCCTCGGCCGAGTAGGTTCCCGTGGTAAGCAAATCAGCAGGAATTGCGAGCTTTTTAGCAAGGTTCGTGGCAGCCCGGTCACCCAACGTCCGGTGCCCGTTCAGGATCTGAGAAATGTACGAAGCGTCCACATCTGCATGCGCTCCGGCAAAGTCCTTGAGTTGGTTTTCACCAATCAGGGCTTTAAGAATCGTGAGGCGTTTTTCGTAGATATTCATATAGGGAATCATCGGTGCTCCGTTAGCAAAATGTAAATTACGTTTTGCTATTGCGGGCCGGATTAGCAGTTGCTAATCTTGTGTGGAATAGGGGGTTAGCAATGACGCTTCTCGAATACATAAAGATCCTAGACGACGCACAGCTCAAGACCTTTGCCTCTCGGTGTAATACCTCAGTCGGCCAATTAAAGCAGGTCGCTTATGGCAATCGTCGGGCGAACGCAGCTTTATCCATTTCGATTGATCGACATAGCAGTAGTCGAGTGACGTGTGAGTCGTTAAGGCCAGACATTGATTGGCAATATTTGCGAATGCAGGCACCAGCTAATCAAAGCGTAGAAAACGCTGCATAGAAAAAAGGCGACCCAAGGGTCGCCCAGTTTCTCCCGACAGCATCACCACAATGCGGTCGGGCCGCGATGTCGGAAGGTGAGCACACCACATGCCGCCGACCTTCATCGCGTTTCCAAGGCTCGGAAGCCTTGGTGTTGCTGCCGTTCTTACCACAGAGCTGGCAGCTGTTGCGCCAGGGGTGAACAACGGATTGTTCGCCCCGGCACGGTGCCGGTCATCCCCTGCAAGGGTTCCCGGCGTTTGGGCCATACCAAGCCACGCGACAAATGTATCACCACTCCCTGTCGCGCGGCACTGGCAACTTTTAGGATTAATGCCATGAGCCGAATCGCTCTCAGTTCTCTGGAACGGGCGCAGCGGGAAATCCTGCCGCTCGATTTAGCGCTGTACCACGCCGCTCGCGATTACCCGGGCGGCGCTGCTGCCATTGCAGCCACGACCGGTCGTAACCCGACCACGCTGCAGCACAAGTTGTCGCCGACCCACCCTAGCCACTCCATCAATATTCAGGAGTTTGGCGAGATCCTCGAACTGACCAAGGATCGCCGCATTCTCGATGCGGTGCATGCGCTGGTCGGTGACACGATCTGGCAGGAATTGGCCGACACTTACACCAACGATATGCCCGAGACCCTCACCACGGGTATCGCCGAATACTTCCGCCAGGTCGCCGATCTGGCCGAGACCTGGGCCAAGAGCATCGGTGACGGTGTCGTCACCGATCAGGAACTCGCGGCGATTCGCCTGCAGGTGTTCCGGGGTATTCAAGGTCTGCTGGGTTTGTTCAACCGCGCCACCTACGTCAATCAGACGACGCGAGGTGCTGACCGTGGCTGACATCGCCGATTTCGCCAACGATCTGGTGCAGGAACGCATCGATCAGGCCATGGCCGCGCGGAGCGCTGCCAAAGCCGAAAGCGCTGCCCATTCCTTGCTGTTCTGTGAAGCGTGTGACGACCCGATCCCGGAAGCGCGCCGCCTGGCTCAACCGGGTTGCTCGCAGTGCATCAGCTGCCAATCCCTCTCTGAGCGGGGGATTCAGCATGCTCGATGAGGTATTGGGCCAATTCGCCGATTACGGTCTGGAGCCAGCGCAACCGCTGGTGTTCGGCAAGCTGACCCGCTGTAAGACATCGCAGGACAAGGGCAAGGAAAAGAACGGCTGGTACGTGGTCCACGAGCAGCGCACGGAGAAGGGCGACACCCTGATCTTCGGCGCCTTCGGTGACTGGCGTTCGGGCGAGACACAGAAGATCAAAGTCAAGGCCGGTCGCATGTCCTCCGAGGAGCGCGAAGTGATGCGCGCTCGCCAGGAAGAAGCCAAGCGCCGCGCCGCCGAAATCGCGAATAACGCTGCGCGACGGGCCGCGAAAAGGGCGCAGGGTTTGTTCGAGCGCATGCCGACCACCGGGCGTAGCGATTACCTGGACCGCAAGCAGATCGTTGGTATCAATGTCCGTTACGCGCCGCGCACTGGTGCGGTACTGGTGCCGATGAAGAACGCTCGCGATCAGATCATGGGCCTGCAGGTGATCTTCCCGAACAAGCAAGAAGACACCGGTCGCGACAAATCCTACTGGCCTTACGGCATGGCGAAGGAGGGCACATTCCACCTGCTCGGTCCGCACCCGGTACCGGGCGAACCGGTGCTGGTCTGCGAGGGTTACGCCACCGGCGCCAGCCTGCACATGGCGACGTCGCTCGCTGTGGCCGTGGCCTTCGATGCGGGTAACTTGCTGGCCGTGTGCAAGGTCATGCGCGAACGCTTTGCCGGCTGCCCGCTGATCATCTGCCGCGATGACGATTGGAAAACCACTAAGCCTAATGGCGATGCTTGGAACCCTGGCGAGGAGAAGGCGAGCAATGCTGCGTTGATCGTCGGTGCCCAGGTGGTCGCGCCGATCTTCTCGGTCGAGCGTCACGACAAGTGGACCGACTTCAACGACCTGCACGTCGCCGAAGGCCTCGACGCGGTTCGCCGCCAAGTGCTCGCTGTGGTCCGTCCACCTGCCGCCGGTGGCTGGAAAGATCAACTGGCTCGCAGCGAGAGCGGCGCCCTGATCGCGCACATGCAGAACGTCGAATTGATCCTCGCTCACGATGAACGCTGGGCTGGGGTAATCAGCTACTGCGCCTTCAGCTCGAAGATCGTCAAGCTGCGTGCTGCGCCTTATGGCGGCGGTACCGGCGAATGGGCCGACATCGATGACGTGCGCGTGATGAAGTGGCTCGCGCAGCAGTACAACCTGCGTGTGAAGTCCTCGCACGTGATTGAGGCGGTCAGTGTCGTGGCTCACGACCACGCGTTTCACCCGGTGTGCGAGTACTTGAAGAAACTCGAATGGGATCGCGTGCCGCGCCTGGAGCGCTGGTTGACCGATGTCATGGGGGTGAAGGCAACCGATTACACGTCCAAGGTCGGCAAGCGCTGGATGATCTCGGCTGTGGCACGGGTGATGAAGCCCGGCTGCAAGGCGGACTCGGTGATGATCCTCGAAGGCGTACAAGGCGCCGGTAAGTCGACCGCCATGAGCGTGCTCGGCGGTGAGTGGTTCATGGATACGCCGTTTGCCCTCGGCGACAAGGACGGCTTCCAGGCGATTCGCGGCAAGTGGATCGTCGAGCTGGGCGAACTGGACAGCTTCAACAAGGCCGAGAGCACCAAGGCCAAGCAGTTCTTCTCGGCGTCGACCGACACCTACCGCGAAAGCTATGGCCGCAGAACCCTGGACGTGCCACGTCAGTGTGTCTTCGTCGGTACCACCAACCAGGACGAGTACCTCAAGGATGCCACCGGCAACCGTCGTTATTGGCCGGTGGCCTGTACCAAGGTCGACGTGGCGTTGCTGCGCGAGATTCGCGATCAGCTGTGGGCCGAAGCGATGTTCTGCTTTGAGGCCGGCGACCTATGGTGGGTAACGCGAGAGGAGGCGCCAATGTTCAGCGAGGAACAGGACGAACGCTTCGTGGTGGACGAATGGGAAACGCCAATCCTGACCTGGCTTGAAGAGTCGCAAATCGGCGAGACCACCACCGGCAGTGAGGTGATGAGTCAGGCACTCAAGCTCGATCCCGGCCACTGGGGCAAACCAGAGCAAATGCGCGTGGGTGCGATCCTGCATCGATTGGGCTGGCGGCGGTTCCGTTTGGGCGCCTTGAGCAAGAGCGGCCAGCGGCCTTGGGCGTACAAGAAACCGGAGGGTTGGGGCAGGGCGTCTGCGCTGCAACGGGACGAGTTCGAGGAGCCATGCTTCGATGATTAAGGCGATCGATATGGCCCTCAAACAATGGGCGCAGGAGCTGCACAGCGACGAGGTAGCTGCCGGTTACTCGGGCGGCAATATGGTCGCCATGATGATGGAGAGCGGTGGTCAGCTGGTGCGCGGCAGGCGAGGAAGCCGGGTACCGCTCGAGGCGTCTCTGGACATCGAACGCATCGTCAAGAAACGCCTCGATCCCGAGCTGATGACCGTGGTGCAGGTGCATTACTTCCAGCCTGACGCGCCCTTGGCGGCACGTCTGACGCGCAGTGGCTGCACGCGCAACGTTTACTACCAGCGTCTGCACGACGCCCACATCGTGGTCGAGCACTTCCTCCTGGGGGAAGCGGCTTGATCGTGGGCATCCCTTTGGCTCACGCCGTCCCACCGACCTGCGTCCGTCCTACTGCTTTTGCAGTCGTGGGACGGGCGCAGGCCCCGTCGTTGTTGGGCTGTCCCACCGTCCCACCTTTTTTGCCTCCCACCCGTGTATGCGTAGCGGGCACAGGTACGCGCGTTCACGCGCACGCGTGTTTTTTAAATTTCTCTCTATACACGAGAAAAGAGAAAGAAAAGTAGGACGGTGGGGCAACGCCCCAATCTGCGGGACTTTCAGACGTCCCACCTTGTTTTAGAGAAGTGGGACGTATGGGACGCCGTTAAATCAACAGAAGCAAAAGCCAGCCGGGTTGAGATATTCACCGACATTCGCCAGTCGTTCACCAGGCGTCACCCACACATTCACCGGATGGCATTAAAACGGTCTTGCTGCCAGCAGAATCGAGCTGTAAAAAGGGGCCATCTTCGATGGGTGCGACCACAAAGCGCGGCAGGCCACCCACCACCTGACCTGGCCAGAGCGCAGGGTCTTTTTGTTTAAGGGGCAGGGCCATGACGAACGAGCAACAGGCGCTGGCAGAAATGCCCATCTGGTTCGTGATTGCCCTGTCATTAGTTGGCGGCGTGTCCGGCGAGATGTGGCGCGCTGACAAGGATGGGGCAAGAGGCTGGGCGCTACTGCGCCGCCTTGCACTTCGGTCCGGTGCCTGCATCGTCTGCGGCGTGTCGGCGATGATGTTGTTGTTTGGCGCGGGCCTGTCGATCTGGACGGCAGGAGCCTTGGGTTGCCTGACCGCAATGGCCGGCGCGGACGTCGCCATCGGCTTGTACGAGCGCTGGGTCGCCAAGCGGCTGGACCTGAGCGAGGCCGAGCCGAAGGCATGATCTGGGTAGGCCGGGTGGGGCGCCGATTTTTCCGGGTCCTCCCCGAGGGCCGCCCCCTACACGGGTTATCGAACTCGCGGAATCTCTCTAGCTGAAACCTTCGCAGGGATGTCCGTCTTTCCAAATGGAAGACGTCACTCAGCACTGATACCGATCACGTATGTGGCGGTTGTAGTAAGAGCCTTTTGATGTGGCAGCCATCAAACCTTGATGCACTGCTGGGGGAACACCGCAGAAGTCGTAGGAGTGGCCTTGTTCAAAGCGGATTTTCATTCGTCTTGTCGCTGGGTCGTAACCAACAGCGGTCATCGCACTGGATCGCACGGCAATCATCTCCATGACTTCTCTCCCTTTGACAGATCGTCAACAGAGACTAGTCGAGCGAGGCGGATCTGCAGCCCAGGCCACCGAAAAGTCGCCGGGGACCCTGACGACTTTCAAAGGGCACGGGGTCGGAAACCCGCGGGATCTTGTTAGTGGGAGGCCCGCCAGCTTACTGAAATTTCAATCCACTGAAATCTTGAAAGGATTCATTGAAAAGCCGCTGAAAAGGAGGGCTTATGAGCGTAACCACGTACTTGTCTAAAAGCGCCTTCGCGGCGCACATCGGCCGATCACCGAGCTACATCACCTGGCTGAAAGAGAATGGCCGCCTGGTTCTGTCACCCAATGGTAAGCAGGTCGACGTGCTGGCCACTGAAGCGTTGATCCGTGATACCGCTGACCCGAGCAAGGTTGCCGTATCTGCTCGCCACCAACAGGAGCGGCTTCAGCGTGATGTGTACAGCCACGTCGCAGCTCAATCCGAGCCGACCAAAATGGCTGCGCCGCCGCCCGTTGATCCTGCGCAAGGGCAGACTCCGGACTTTCAGAAAGCACGAGCGCATCGAGAGCACTACCTGGCGCGGATGGCTGAGATGGAGTTTCGCAAGGCGCAGGGTGAACTGGTCGAGATCAGCTTCGTGCAGAAGGCTGCCTACGAGACGGCACGTTCGCTCAACCAATCGCTGATGAGCTTGTCGCCTCAATTGGCGCCGCAGCTCGCCGCGCTGTCGGATCCATGGGAAGTTGAGAGGCAGCTAACGGCTGCGCTGCGGCAGCGGCTTAACGAAGCAGCTCAAGTGTCCAGTGACGACTTCGGATTCACATTGAGCGAAGTCTAACGATATGCGTGCTGACTTGAGGTCACTCGATTGACATCGCGATTGTGCGCCAGTGGCCTCATTTTTTTGAGCTCATTCTGAATTCCAGAGCTGCTTTACTTGGATGGTCTGACACGTTTTCGGGAAGAGTAAGGAGTCTTTGATCCAGCGAAGCATACTCGCTACTTTTCCGAATGCGCTCCGAGATCTGAATCGACAAATTCTTTGGGTCGATCCAAATCAGTCCCAGATCGAACAGCGTATGAATGTCAGCTCGTAGGAGCAGCCCGTTCGAGATCATATCTGTCTGATCACCCTGGTAGGGGTGTATGTGAGCGGCCTCAAGCGCCGGTTCAACATCGCATCCTGTTATGGCACATCTTCCCTTGTAGGCTTTCAACAACATGGCCCTAAAACGAGTCTGGCCACGACGCTGCACGATTGCGGCGAAGGTCCGCTCGCGTGAGTCGGTGACGTCTGAAGGATCGAATGCCCCTTGAGTGCCAAGCTTCCTCTCCATCTCATTCAGATCGACGTCGTAGCTATCGGCGCCTTCGCGTTTTAAAACGAATGAGGTAGGTTTAGAGCCAGAAGCGTCTTCGTAACAAAAAGCTCCTTCGTATCGGAAGCCCGCGCCGGAGTACTCTTTTCTCGTTCGACGATGGAAGACCAACAACTCCAACCCCAGTTGCTTATGCTGGAAAATGAGATGGTCAGTGCGTCCCTTGGATTGACCTTCCATGCGCAGCGTGTCATCCGTAAGGGTATCAACGTACTGGGTTCGGTCAGGTGTCTTCTGTTCAGTCACAAACAACCAAACCGAATCGTATCCCTTGGGCCGAAAGATACCGGTTTTGAGGGTGGCGTCTTTGATTCCGAAAAGCTGGCTGAGATCGTTTCTTGTGTAGATCGCGCCGGGCTTTAGTCGCGCTGATGACAGGTTTTCCATTGGGCGTTCGGCTCTGTTGATGATCATAAAAGCAAATGTGCTGGTCCTTTTAACCTCGGACGTTGAGTCTACATCTGCTTCCGGTATGCATACGACCCATGCATATTAAGCAGTGCCGTGTTGGTCAAACGCATGAGCGTTCTCCGACTGTCGTACGAGCCAGCACTGGGCCCACATTCATGATTCAAAGTTGCTTTGTTCGGTGTTGGACGCGGAGGGGATTTGGATTAGCTGTGCCGCGAGGTATGGATATCGTCGGTCTTGATGCATGAAAACGAGTGAGTAGTGAGCCTGTCGCGTCTCATGTGCGAACTAGGATACTCTCCTCGCACTCGCTTAGATGAATCAGCAACTGTCTGCAGCGGCCCTAGGGATAGGGCCAAGCCATAATTACAGGAGTTCAAAATTGAATAGACGTTCGCGTAAGGCGCCCGCAAGACGGAAGAGTGACTGGAAGATAACGTTAGTGACGTTCACACTCGTTGTTGTGATTGCGGTGGTTGCCGTCTCAGCAATCGTTCAAAATCGAGGGTTTCGTGTTGAAGTGAATCCCAAACAGATAGGCTTAACGTTGCAACCAGCAGAGCAACCCAGCCCCTCTATGTCCACTTACAATCCCTCCTCTCCCATCGTTACTGGACCTGGTGCGCATGTCGTAACTGAAGCCAAAGGACCGAACAGGTCGCAGGCTACTGGTACCACTCCGAACAGCGGGATGTCCACCCAGGGTGCGGCCTCACCAATCGTGACCGGGGAAGGCGCGGTGGTTAAATCCACTGTCGATACACGACCATGATGAAGGAAAAAGTTCGCTGGGCGGTGATGATGATTTCGGTGCTTGCATTGCCTCAGTTTGCTCTGGCGCAATCTCAGAATATGCAAACCACTGGACCGTGCTCGTCGATCGTTACTGGTGCGGGTGCATCCGTTAGCAGCACGTGCATTGGCATCACGAAAGAAGTGCTGAAGCGTCTTAGCGAAACCACAGCCGTGAGCAAGGGCCGCGGGCTTGTTGTTAAAGAGACTTGGCTCAGTCCTACTGTGATGTTCGGACAAACCAGCGATGGGCAAAAAGTAAATGAGCAGGTTTACATTACAGTCCGTGTCACAAACATTACGGCGGCGCCAATGCTCCTGACGGCAGCTAAATGGGAGATTGTGCAGGCGAGGAATTTGTCGAAGGGCGGCGCCTCATTCTTCTCCAAGAATTTGTTGTGGCCCGTGATTTCGATGAGCAAGCCGATCAAAATCGATGCTGGAGAGCAGGTTGATGTCGAGTTCGCTGAGGGACTGGAACTGAATGGAATGGCGAGCCGCATTCGTAAGAACCGAGATATAGACACTGCTTATACGTTGCCTGGGAACCCCATGCGGATCAACGGCGACCGATACGTCAATTGGTTCTCTGAGCAAATGAGCCTGCTGTACGGCGAAAAAGCCCAGTTGCGGCTCACGCTTTATGAGGGCGACTACAAGTCTGCCGCCAGCGTTCTAGTGCCACTTAGCCAGGGCGTGGACTTCTTCTACCATGGAGAAGCGGTAGACCAAAAAGGAAACGTTCAGTACGCGCCTCGCCTGGCTTACGATGCCTTTCTGGGTCAGTACCTCGAAATGCGTGAAAAGATGGAGCCAGGCTTTCGTATAAACACTCCGCCAACTAGGGTGATCGAGGTGATACCCGATCCTAACGTTTGGGGTAAGCAAAGGTATCGGGATCTCGGAGTTCAAGAGCAGCCGGAGGAGTAACGTGCTGCGTTGGAGTTTAGGGGTAAAGCTTTCTAGAGAATTTCAACCGCAGCGTTAAGTCTGGTTGCCCAGACTTAACGCTGAAACTATGGGTGATAGTCGGCACACCCTCATGAAGCTCCATTCAGAAAACTCCTTTCGCCCAACGTATCTTGAAATCTTCTAAGGGAAATCGATAACCGCATCGTCAGTGCCCCCGCGCTTTTAGTCGCTCGCCGACTCTACGACCTCAGTAGAAGCACGAGACTCATTTCTTTTTTGGTTACCTTGCGGCGTTCGTTAGAATTCCAGTAACCTATTAATAGGCACATTCGGTAGGTGCCCGCCGTCCACTCTTAGCAAAGCAATAGCGCTATCGTGATTTCACCCGTTTCAGACAAGCCCTATATTGGGTTCTCGTAGTGGACAACAGGCCCAGCCCCTGGAGGCTGATATGCAACACGCCCTTACTTTCGCTGACGTACAAAGCGTCAAGCGCCTCGCGAAGCAACTCAAACAAGCGCATCCAGAACTGCCTCACGGTAAGCGATTAGACCTTGCCGCGGCGGAGTTTCTCGGTGTTCGCAATTATAAAGAGCTGAACAGCCGGTTTCAGGCAGTGATCGATCATTACCTGGATTCACCAGGTGGTCCGAATGCTGTCGCACATTGCCTTTACTGTGACTTCCGATTTGCTGCTGATCTTAGAAGCGATCAAAAGGAGCATCGCGAGATTCATGAGCGGATCATGGAGGTTCACGAGATCACTGGCTATCGCCCAGGAACTTACGTGGAGCGAGAAATCTTGAAAAAGGAAGGCCACACCAAGGCGCGCAGTGCCGATCTCTTGGAAGATCGTATTGAGGGGGCGCTGCTAGTTTTGCGCGGATGGTTTGATCGTTCATACCACAATACTATCGAAGCAGGACAATGGCGTAAGCACCCTTCCTTCGAGGTATACGTGGCCATGATGGTCCCGTATATGGAAGAGCTTTTTCCTGAATTGGCTCCCTCTCTTGCGCAGCGCTACGGTCGTACTCCTGGCGTGATTGCACGCGGCCAGACCAACTGGTCGCTGCGATAGTAAAAAATAAGGCCCAGCTTCGGCTGGGCTTTTTACAGGTCAGGTCTCGACGACAGGGCTACCACCACTCGCTAGGCTCCCGTTATTGGATGGCTGCTGGAGGCTGCACCACTGCTTGATAGCTACTTCCGCTCCATACGCGGCAGTTCTTAGCGCCGAGCGCGCTTTACCCATACATGTATAAAAGGTCGTCGATCAGCTCTAGCTCCGGCTGTGTGTACTGGACTTTGTTGTACCGTCTAATGTCCTCAAGCACACCTCTGATCGGAACTTGACGCGAAGGGTCCTGAACGATTTCGATCAGACGGTCGTAATCGGGATCTCTACCCTTGAGGTATTTTTCAATCAGTTCTTTGAGCGCTACGCGCGCCTCTAGATCAGTTAGCACTGTTACTTCTCCGGCAAAATCGTGACTTCATCAGCTTTGATGATGGTGGTGGTACCCGGTTTGGGTATGAGTTGCCGAGCACCGCCTGTTCCGTAGTCAGGGTACGCTTTCGTGAACGGTTCCAGATTCGGACCTTTACCACCGAGCTCATACGGCACTGTAACGGTTGGCTCGCCATCCTTATAGAGTTGCAGTGTGTCGAACTTCAATCGCAGGCGACCATCACTCCACGCAGGGTCGGGATCAGCAGGAGTGACATGCTTTGGCGCTCGCATCTGCAATGCTTCTGTAGCAGCGTCTCCAGTCTCAAATTTGTCGAACCCAAAATAGGATAGTCGTGCGTCGCCGGTGTTGATCGTGTTCTGCGCGTGAGTGTTTACTGTTCCGTCAGCGTTTTTGTAGCCCATGTATCGATATGCCGTCGAAGGTAATGTCGAGTCCGGTCCGGATGGGCCAACGTAAAAATCTGGCTTCGACTCGACGACCGCCGGTGGAGTGACGTCTCCAGTCTTTACGCTGGAGTCTGCAAGAGTAGGGGTAGTGTTCGGAGAAGATGATCCTCCAGGCTTGGGGCAGTTCGCAGCGGGCTTCAGTGGTGCTTTTTTCGCAACACCAGAAATCGCTTTAGTAATCGCCCTGAACATTAGTCCGAGCGGGTCTACCCAGCCGGTAGGGTTGGGGGCGTACTGGTAATTGTTTAGGCCACCTGCAAGCTTTACCGGGTCGGGGGTTAGAAACCGTCCTGTGCTCGGGTTGTAGTACCGATGGCGGTTGTAATGAAGTCCGCTCTCTGCGTCGAAATACTGGCCTTGAAACCGTAGCGGGTTGTCGATCTCCGCGACATCCAGCGTAGCCAGGTTGCCGTAGGCTCGATACTTGGCCGACCACATAATTGCGCCGCTGTAATCGGTGAGCTCCTGCGGCGTGCCCAAGTGATCGAGCTGATAATAGAACGGCGTGGCTTTCAGAGGGCCTTCACCGTCGAGCATCGCCAAGGGGCGGAAGCTGTCTGGCTCATAGACATAGGTGCGATACCGACTTTCACCGCTCTCTACAATCAGCCGTTCGCCTTGCCAGAGGAATTCGGTGGTGTGGCCATCGACTGTTTTCTCGATACGTCGACCGAAGGCGTCGTACTTGTAGGTCGCGATACTGCCGCCGGGTAGGCTGACGCCGATCAAGCGATGCTGGCAGTCATAGCGGTATTCAGTGACGAGCTTCTGCCCGGTACCGCGGCGCTCGCGAATCAGATTTCCGTAGGCGTCGTAGTCGTAGTGGCGGTCACCCTGCATCAGCAGGCGGTTGCCTTTGACGTTGGCAAGGTTGGCGGTGCCTTCGTTGTTCTGGCCCAGCAGATTGCCAGCTGGGTCGTGCGCGAAGCTCTCCGGTGTTGCTCCCCGAACACTGATCAAGCGATCAAGCGGATCGTAGTGGAAGTTACGGACACCCTTTAGGTTGTCATTGATGCCTGCGAGGTTACCTGCCGCGTCGTAGTTATATCGTCGCTGCAGCACGATGCTGTCGCGTTGGCTAACGCTGTGAGCCTGCAAGCGCCCCTGATCGTCGTATTGATACTGACTCAACAGCAAGCCTTGCTGACGTTGCTGTTCACGACCAGCTTTGAACTGGTGAGATGTCAGGCGAGAACCGTTGAGGTCAATGCTGCTGAGATTGCCGCCGGGTAACCGGCGATAGTCGAGCTTGCTACCGTCCGGTAGACGGCAATGCTTTAATTGGCCTACGTTGTCGTACTCGTAGCGCAGGGTGCCCCAACCCTGGTGCTCGGTAATCAGCCGATCTTGGGAGTCGTATTCATAAGCCAGTGGCCAATGACCGTCATCAACATTGACCAAGCGACCGAGTGCGTCATAGCTGTAGTGAACTTCCTCACCATCGGCCAATTTCTTCACAAGCAAGCGGCCAGCGGAGTCACGTTGGTATTCAGTGACCAGCTCGCTACCGTCGTCGCCGTACTCAGTTCTTTTCAGCAGGTTGCCATTCAGGTCATATTCGTAGGCAGTACGGCGACCATCAAATCCAGTTTCCTGCTGTATGAGCCCGTTTGAGTAATAGTTGAGCTGATAATGTTCGCCGCGCTCGTTTTCGATCTCAGTCAGCAGCAGGCGTGAGTTGTCGTAGCGATAGCGCAGCTCACTGCCGTCCGGGTTGATGCGGCGGCTGACAAGTTGCAGATTGTCGGCGTATTCGTAGCGTGTGATACGGCCTAGTTCATCGCGCTCGGCTGTGACCTTGCCGTAGGCGTTATAGGTATAAGTGCGGGTCGCACCGCCAGGCTGTGTGGTCTGCGTCAAGCGGCCAGCCGCATCCCATTGGTAATGGGTGATCGAGCCGTGTTCGTCCTGGCGGGTGATTTGACGACCCAGTGCGTCGTAGCGGTATTTACGACGACCACCATCGGGCAATGCTTCTTCGAGCAATTGACCCAGTCCATTCCAGGCGAGCTGATGCCGTCCGCCGTCTGGATGAACGATCTCCAGCACACGACCTTGGGCATCGTAGCTGTAGTGTGTTTCGTTGCCGTCAGGATCTGTCTGGCGGGTGATATCGCCTTGGCTATTTCGCTGGTATTTCCAGCTCGCTTTACCTCGGTGAATCTCACTCACAAAGCCATGTCGATATTCGTAGAACGTCGGCGCATCTTCAGGAGGAATAACAACGGCAAGCAGGCCGGCATCGTTGTAACGGTATTCGGTAATTGCTCCGAGAGGATCCTTTTCTGCAATCAGCCGACCTTTGTCGTCATAAGCCTTTTGAGTCTCAGCGCCGTCCGCAGCGATCTCGCTGATGAGTCGAGCATTTTCGTCATGCACATAAACCTGCTCGCTCCCATCCGCGTTTGTAACGGTAACTTTGCCGGCATCGTCCCATGCGTACTGCGAGTCCATCTGCGAAAAGCTGGCCCAGTGACGGATGCTGCGTGACGATTTGCCTTCGTTTTCCCACTCCCAGAAAAAGCTTGCACCACCGGCCAGTTGTCGTTCCAAAATGACGTGATGGTCGTTGTAACGGTAGTGTTCAGTTTCACCGGCAGCATTGGTGGCGCTGATGAGCTGGCCTTGCGCGTTGTACCGATAGGTCACCAGTGTTTGAACGGTGATCCATGGCTCCTGTCGTTGACCCTGATCCGTGTACTCAGCACGGCGCTGCTGATAATCCACGGCAACGATATGACGGTCTTCGTGGCGGACTAACAGGGAGCGTCCGGCGTTGTTGTCGATGCGTTGGATTCGGTCAGCGAAGTCGTAACTCAGCTGTAACTGGTTGTTGTACGCGTCACTGATGGTGATCAAGCGACCCGCACGGAAATGATAAAAGCGCGGATTCTGCCCGGCCTGCGTCAGGATGAGTTCGCCTGGTGTCGATCCCAGGTAGATGGCCGCTTTCGACAGGCTGTTGATGATGGCGGGGCGTTGCTGTGTCGGCATCGGAAAACGAGTGGTTCGGTTTTCGTTATCCGTCCACAGGACGCCCTCTTCATCCAGATCCAGTCGATGAGAAAGAGCGTGGCTCCATCCAAACCCAAGGCGGCTGTCGATCTCGACCGCACTGGTGCGATAAAGGCGCGTCCACTCAAACGGTACCAGACCATCGAGTTGGCCATCGGTGAGAGTCAGTAATTCTTCGCCCGTGACCATCGAGACCGGGCAGCCATTGGTGCAGGTGTCTTGCGCCGGCGCCGCACTCTTGTCGTCAGGATTCTTCGATTGTTTCGAGGCGTCATCAGGGCGCTTGCCGTGTTCAACGGTCGTGTTACGTTTGCCATCAAAGCGTAGCTGCGCGACTCCTTTCTCTACACGAGTCGCCACTCCACGAGCTGCGACAGCGACGTATTTACCGACGTAACCCATGAAGCCTTTGATGATGGTGAACAACGACTTCACGAAGCCAGTAACAGCCTTGATGATGATCTGGCTGTACTTAGCGAGGCGCGCGGCGAGGTAAAACAACCCGGCACCTTCGGCCGCAACGGTCAGCACGACTGAAATTACAATGTCGATGAGGATCCCGATAACGGCAGCGGATGTCATCTTCGCCGTTTGGCCGGCCATCTGCGTCGGTGGTAATCCCGCGACCCAGATAGACGCGCAGTGAACCATCAGAAACAGTGCAGCTTCGTCACTTGCCAGCAACATGGCTTGCTTCATGACGTCCGGCGCGTCTTCGGCAAGCTTTACCAGTTCCGCTGCTCCTGCACCCAAATCTGCTGCGAAATCTTTAGGGTTCTGAAGAATGTCCAGGGCCTTCGAGATGCCATCCCAAACTCCCTTGATGGCCTCCCATCCACCCTCGAGAATGCCGACCCCAATTGCCATCGCTTTGGCTGACGCACTCTGATTCGACCACTGCGGTTTGAAGCCTGCCCATTCTTTGCGCAGGAAACCTTCTAGATCGGCAGCTAAGCCGTCATAGGATTTGAACAGGGTGTCGATCTGCGCAGGCGTCACCTGATCGTGGACGTGGATCTTGTAGGATTTCCCAGGCTGCCCCTGAAAGCTGCCTTTACCCTGTTTATCCAGGGTAATCGTCGACTTGGCGCCTCCATCCACCGCTATGATGTCGACCTTGATATCGCCGATAGGGATGTCGAAAACCGATTCGAATTTGCTCTCAATCAGCAGCGGCCCTACAAGCGGGCACTTCGCGACGTATGAAAAATCACCATCAGTCATGCTGACAGACTTGCTGGAGTCGCCGGCCTTTATCACACGCTCCATACCAAGCAGGGAGGGCATGTCTGCGGTTTGGCTGGCTTTGTCAGCAAGCTGTGCGTACCAGCTCTTGGTTTCCTCGCGGTACAGCTTCAGGCTGTTTTTGAAGGAGTCCAATTGTGTTTCGATAGTGGCAACGCGATCCATCAGCCTTGCTCCAGAATCAGGTGGTTTAACAGTGCTTCTTTAAGGTTTTTCGGCGCATCCGGGCGGCGCACGAAACGGCTGACTTTCAGCTTCAGGTTGTTCTCTGGCCAAGCGTTGTAAATGTCCGGACGTTCTTCTTCGAGCCACTGCAGGAGATTGCCAATCAGTGTCGAAGGGTTTTCCTTGGTCAAACTGTCCAGCAACGGCTTCGGCACCTCCCACCACGGCCAATCCCGCACCTTCGGCAAAACCCGTGTCCCAACCTCCAGCGTTTGCCCATTAATCAGATACCGCTCAAACAACGGCAGCACTTCCCCAGCCTTCTCCCCAAGCCCCTTCAGAATCGGGTAGATATGCCTGCCATCCCAGAACCGGAAAAACACCTCAGTCCCGTCAGGCATCTTCACCTGTGTCAGGCTGCGCAGGTGCTCGAACACGTCGTTCGGTTCGGCGCGTGAGACGGCCAGCCAGCCCCAGTCGAGGGCGTCGGTTTCGGCGATCCACGGCAGGAATGCCGAGTTCGGTTTGAGTTCGGTGACGTAGGGCATCACCGGTTGCCAGGTGGAGTAGGGCGTGCCGCCCCAGATCGGCAGGAGCTGGGCGGTGGGTTCGGTCAGGTACAGGGTTTTCAGCGCGTCGGCATCGCTTGCTGCGCTGACGATCAGGTACAGGCGCTCGCCAGTTTGCAGCGGCTGTTGTGCCAGCCAGTCCTTGGGTGTCAGTCGATCAGATGGCACAGGCACCTGCCTTGCATTTTTCGCATTCTTCGCAGAACGGCGCGTTACGTTTGAGGGTATTGATCTGGGCCGGGGTCAGGACCTGACCGGCCTTGTCGGCGTCGGCCTGTTTCAGGATGCCTGGCATCAGCGGGGCGGCGCCGGTGCCGCTGCCGGGGCTGCCGCCGGAGTTCATGTTGATCACCGGGCCGCTCATGGTCACGCCGCCGGCGTCGATCTTGATGAAGCTGCCGCCGCCGATCAGGGTCAACTCGGCGCCGGCTTCGAGCACGACTTTCATGCCGCTGCTCAGGTGGATTTCCTGGCCGGCGTCAATGAACTGCCCAGTGCCGATCTTGATGTGCTGGTTCACGCCCACGGTCAGGTGGTCGTTGGCGCGGGCCTCGACTTTGCGGTCGGCGTAGACGGTGTGGTGTTCTTCGGCCTTGAACTCGGTGTAGCTGTTCTGCTCGACGGTGTCGTGGCGTTCGTTGCCGACGCGGATTTTCTGGTCGTGCTCGATGTTTTCGTCCCAGTCGCGCTGGGCGTGCAGGTAGATCTGCTCCTGACCTTTTTTGTCTTCAATGCGCAGTTCGTTGTAGCCGCCACCGCCCATCGAACTCAGGGTCTTGAAGGTGCTGCGGGTCTTGTTCGCCGGCAGCGCGTAGGGGACGGTGTTTTCCTTGTGGTACAGGCAGCCGCTGATCAGCGGTTGATCGGGGTCGCCTTCAAGGAAGGTGACCAGCACTTCCATGCCGATGCGCGGGATGGCGATGCCGCCGTACTGGGCGCCGGCCCAGGCGCTGGAGACGCGCAGCCAGCAACTGGTCTTGTCGTCGGCCTGGCCTTCGCGGTCCCAGTGGAATTGCACTTTGACCCGGCCGTACTGGTCGCAGTGGATCTCTTCACCTTTGGGGCCGGTCACCACGGCGCTCTGACTGCCGAGGATGCGCGGTTTCGGGTGGCGCAGCGGTGGACGGTTCGGCACGTCCCACGGGGTCGCCTGAAAGCGGTTGCGGTAGCCCTGATGGAAATCGTCTTTCAGCGCGGTGGTGTCGCTGGTCACCGATTCTTCCAGCACTTGCGGCTGTTTGCCTTCGTGCAGGACTTCGGTCAGCAGCCACAGGTCGTTCCACTTGGCCTTCGGGTGCTCGGTCAGGGCGAGGAAATGGCCGCTGACCAACAGCGGCTGGTCGCTCTTGCCTTCGGCGAGCTGGAAGTCGCTGCGGTGGCGTTCGAGGGCGCGTTTGGCCAGGTGCTTGCCGCGCTCGCGATCGATGAAACGGCCTGGGTAGTCGTAGTCTTCGAGGTCGGGCAGGGCGTCGCCACGGTTTTCGCTTTCCAGGGTCAGGCGTGGTTTTTCGAAGTCGTAGTCGCGGCGAGTGGTGCGGCTGGTGCGGGTTTCCAGGCGCAGGTCGAAGCGCTTGATCACCGGGTTGCTGGCGACCATGCCGGAGTCTTGCTGGTAGGCCACAGGCTTGAGTTTCGGGAACACCGTCTGGTCATCGCCGAACACCAGCTTGTGCGCCGTGGCGCTGTGCTGGAAGTGGTAGTGGATACCTTCTTCCTCGCACAGGCGCTGGATGAAATGCAGGTCCGATTCATCGTATTGCACGCAGTAGATGCGCTCGGGATAGATGGAACCGGTCTTGAATTCGTAGGCGTTGCTCTGGATGCCGTGCTCTTCGAGAACCATGCCGATGATTTTCGGCACCGTGAGGTTCTGGAAGATGCGTTGGTTGACGCGGTGCGCCAGGTACGACAGTTGCGGGCGCAGGGTCACCGAATAGCGTGTCAGGCGCTTACCGGAATCGCCCTGGGCGGCGCGGTAGATCTGGCCGTGGATGCCGCTGCCATCGGGCGACAGCTGCAGGAAGGCCGGTTTGTGCAGCAGGGTTTCGAGGTCCAGCGACGGCTGCTCACTGACCAGCTCCACCTCAAACACAAAAGGCTGGCTGATGGCTTCCCGGCCGGTCAGGGTGAATACCTGAAAATCGGCGGAGAGCCCTTCGATGGTCAGGGCAAAGTGGGTCTCATTGGCCGGCGCGAACATCCCTTGTTCCTCGTGCTGTACAGCGGCGTTCGTCGACTACCGCCAGGCGGATCAACGCACGCGAAATTCTGGAGGGGCGTAAACAACATCGACCAGCAGGGCTGGTCGATGCTTGTAACGATCAGCCGTAATTAAACGACTGGAGCACGCCAGTCATCGGAACCCGAAGTACCGGATACTTCGTGGGTCCAGGTGATTTTGCGGTAGGTGAACTGCACTTCTTCCAGGTGGGTGAAGTGCGAGTTGCCTGGATCCTGGCAGTTGTGCATTTTGTTGTTGATGGCGACGATGATCGCGTCTTCCAGTTTGGTGGTGTAGTAGTGCTCTTGAGTACCTTGAGCAGAAGTACGGTACCACTGGATAACGATTTCGCTCATGCGCTCGCCGGAGGTCAGAGCGGCTTGCAGCAGAGGCGAAGCCTTGTCGTAGACCTTGGTGATGATCACTGGCTTGTGAACGCGCTGACCGGTTGGCTGACCGGATTGTGGGTCACGCGGGATGATCACGTCGTGGCTGAAAGCCTGAACCATAACCTGGTCTTCGTGGCCTTCCTGGTAGGTGTTGCCAACGGAGTCGGCGGTGAAGGCGCCGGCAGTGATCAGGCCTTGTTTTTCGCCGGTAACCGACATGTACGCTGGTGTTGCCATGGGGTGCTCTCCTTGCGGATAAATTTAGGGTGCCCGGGAGGCGGAATCGCCCGGTGGGTGCCTGTCTGTCATCAAGGAGCGTGCCAGCTTTTGGCACATGTCCGGGAGCTGGGGACTTCACCGCTCTGGAATGCGGGTTTGAGCGTTTTTTGAACTGTCCAATAGCTCGAAGTGCGCAAGAAGTTGCGCAGTACTGCGCAACTTCTTGCGCACTTGGCTGGAGGCCTTGAAGTACATGGCCTCCAGCGGAGTCGGTGAGCATTTTTACAAAACAAGTGCGCAACTTCTTGCGCAGTATGGCGTTAGGCCATGCCTGGCGAGTATTTCGTTCTACGTTCCTGAATCATGCGATGGGGGCTGGCTGCTTTCGGCCAGAAGCGGACATTCAGGAACGACTGCTTCCGCCCCATAGCTGCCCTTCGGAACGAGCGGAAACTAGACCAGTAACTGTCATATGACGATGCCCGCACTTCAAAAGCAGGAGTCAATTGTTATGCGGTATCTGCCTGGCTTCTCTTGCTTTTGAGAATGTGGTGAAGGGTCAATTTATTCCGTCCTACTTGATATGGAGACCGACCTCGTTGAGGGTGTACTTGATTCTACTGGACGCGCGGCCAGTGCTGAGCATGTTGAGTAAAAGCAAGTCATTTACTCCGCACAGCTTCAGAATAATAGCGGGATAGATGTTACTAAGGGCATTGTTTAGCGAGTAGATTTTCCCTAGAAAATCTCCATAACCTCCGGGCTCTCGTTGTCCTCCAAAATGAGAAATGTCATTACGTTTGCCAGCACACTCGTTACAAAAATTCCGAAGTGATTCAGCTGGAAAATTTAATGGCAAAAGTTTTATACATTCAACCAAGCGTTCAGCGAGAGAGGGCTCAGCAGAATGCTCAAGTTTAGTTTCCAACCATTTTCGATCCTTAGCCAATGTTATTTGCCCAATGATACGTTGAGCTTTCAGCTCTAGCTTAGAAGGAGGCGCGTCTTTATTCAATGTGCGATGCAAGGATTCGAGCCCCCATATTAAATTAACAAATCGATGCTCTACGTATAGCTCGACACCACGGCGCGTTCCTAAATACAAGCTCATTCCGGGCCCTAACTCCTCCCTTTTAATTTGCCACTGTTGAAAAAGATGACCGAATTCTTCTCGAATAGTTGAAAATGTTAAAAGGCAATTATGGCGTGTGGGTGGAGCGGCTGAGTTTCTAGATCTTAAAAAATAAAATCTATATGATTTGGTGTTGCTTGCAGTGCGGCCTATCGTTAGAGATGGCCACTCCATGCTATAGTCTGAACCAGTTAAAATTAGGAAAAAATCAGTGATAGAGGAAAAGTACTTTTTAAGCTCCGAAGATGTTTTTTTAAGTCTGGATAGATACTTGAAGCTGATTTTCTCAGTGATGTTTATTGAGTGATTTTTTTGATTGCCAAACATTGGAGCAAGCAAGTCAAACTCTACTGATACAGTACTGCTATCTTCTAGTTTGTACTTAATATTTTTCTGTGTCTTGTGGGTTGCTACTAGCTTTCTTTTTGTTCTACTCGTTTCAATGGAGCCCAATCCTAGCCAGTCCTCAAATCCATCAAGCGGAATTGAAAGACCATCAAACATTATCTCCCCTTTCGATTCGGGGAGCGGTTTAGAACCAATTAAACAATTTGTTGCTCCATAGTTTTCATAAGAAATACCACCGAAGGATGCTTTGCCTCCTTGGGTATAGACGTCCGTCAACAGCACATGCTCGCTTGAGTTTTTGAGCCGGCCTTCAATATCAGGGCATGAATTTCCCGACCCCACAAAAATTCTGGACATCGGGTGATCCGCTGAAGCTAAATACCCATGCAGCTCAATGCTTATTCGTCCTTCATCAGTAATTATCAAATCACCTGCTACTGCTGACTCCGGGACAATGTCGTCCTCAGGAATCGGCTCATTTCGCCACCAAAAATAGCCGCTTTCCTTAATCGTCTTGCTTTCCATAACGAACCCTATTTTTCATGTTTGGGTGCTTGTAGGCTTGGCAGGCTACTTAGCGAGATATCAAGGTAGCCAGTAAAGAGGCTCACGTCGACTGCCCTACTGATTTCTCCAACGTGACTAATGCAAGGAATGAGAAAGGTCGTTTCGATCTCCTTCATACGCTGCATGCCTAGACTAGTGGCAGAGTTCGCTATCTGACGAACCAGAGACGAGCAGGCCAAAAGCGGCCGTTCGCAAACAACCATTTTGATCCATAGTGCGATCCAACGTAGCACCTAGGAGGTACTTACTTCTAATCGATTGGCGTGGGAAATCAGGTAGGATGGCAAAGCTGCTGCGGCCCGCGCCGGGACTGCACCTGACCCGTTTTGAGACCCGCTATGACTAGGCATTCGGAAGCCTTCATTGATCTTGATCGAACTTTTTCCAAAATTCTCATGGATGGCGATGTTTCTGACGATGCGGACCTGAGCGTTAGGACCCGAACAAGCGGAGAGCTCCACTGGCCAGATTTGCTCAGCTACCACCGAGTAATACTGCTGTCCGAGGCCGGCTCAGGCAAGACGGCTGAAATTCGAAATGTTACCCGTCAACTTCGAAGGGAAGATAAAAGCGCTTTCTTTCTACGGATCGAAAACATCATGTCCGAATTTGAGGATGCCTTCGAGGAAGGGACATTCGATGAATTCGAAAGCTGGCTTACTTCAGACACCGAAGGATGGCTGCTCCTGGACTCAGTTGACGAGGCCCGGTTGGGTGATCCAAGAGAATTTGAGCGGGCAATCCGTAAGCTTGGGCGGTTGATTAAGAGCATTGGAGCCAAGGCGCATATTCTTATCACAGGGCGTAGCACGGCCTGGCGCGCAAGCACGGATTTAGCGATTTGCGAGAAGGCTTTTGAGTTTGAGGCCCGGGTTCGTCACGCAATTCCAGCAACAGCAAATGATCTTGATGGTGTTGTACAAGCGACAGCAAGTGAAGCAGAGCTTGGGGCATCGTTTCTCGTGGTGACGTTGGACGATATTCATGGTGAGCAGATTGATCGCTTCTTAGAGGCGACTGGCGTCCAAGATGTAAAGGCATTCCGCACCGCTGTAGAGCGTAAAGAAGCGGAATCGCTAACTACCCGCCCATTGGATTTCTTGGAGCTTGTCGATTTCTGGCATGAACACGAGCGAATAGGGACAAGGTTGGAGTTGATGAAGAGCAGCATCAACCGTCGACTTGAGGAGCGCGATCAGAATCGCGCCGAGTTTAAGCCAATTGCTCCAGAAAAACTGCGTGAGGGAGCACGCCTCCTCGCTGCTGCGACAACTTTGGGACAGATTTCGACAATATGTGTCCCTGACGGTGAGGCTAATAAAACAGGAATTTCCGTTCGTTCAATACTGAAGGGTTGGAATGACGCGGATGCCGGAGCCTTGCTGAGTCGACCTATTTTCGAACCTGGCATTTATGGAACTGTTCGATTTCACCATCGTACCGTCCGGGAATACCTAACGGCAGAATGGCTCAATGACCTTATCCGCGGCGCCGCCTCGAGAGTAAAAATTGAGAACTTGTTCTTTCTTACTCAGTACGGACTGCAGGTGATCAATCCTTCAATGCGTCATGTGTTGCCGTGGCTAGCACTTTTGGACGAGCGAATCCGTACGCGGCTAGAGGACCTAGCTCCAGAAGTCTTTTTTGAAGGAGGCGATCCTGGACAGCTCCCGCTGAGTACCCGCCAGAATATTCTTCGCAAAGCGTGCGAGCAGTTAGCTCAGCCAGCTCACAGTTGGACGATTACCGACTATTCGGCAGTCCAGCGATTTGCGCATCACGATCTTGCAGAGGACATCAACGAGCTATTGAGGCTTTATCGTACCAACGATGACATCGTCTGGTTTCTGTTGCGAATGGTTTGGCACGGCGAAGTAATAGATTCGATTGAAGAAGTAAAACAATTCGCGCTCAGCGCTACGCAAAAATACACTCGTTTGGCTGCTATACGTGCAGTCATCGACCTGGGAACATCCCAGGATGTCGCGGATGTGCGTCTGGCGCTTTTGGAAGGACCCTCCAACGTCAATCGGGAATGGTTGGCTGAGATGATTGAGGGACTTTCGCTCAACAGCGACTGGCTACCTTGGCTTCTAAAAGCGATTGAGAGAACAATCGAAAAGGAACACTTGATCGGTAGCGATAATCTAACGATGAAGCTGTCGTCTTTAGCATCTGATTGTCCTCTGGAACACCTTCCAGCATTTATTCACGGCCTTGGCTTGCTATTGGAGAAGCCTCCACTTGAAGAGCATGGTTTCAATGCTATCTCGAAGGGATTTGGTTGGCTTGCACAGGTCGCTGGCATATCGGTACTTCGTTTATTGAAAGCGCGCGACCTATTTGCACTCAACGAATCGGTGCTCGCGATTCTAAGCAAGTTGGCTCAGGCACATGTTTATGATGAACGAGATATCCAAGGGCTTAGAGAGAAGCTGCAAGAGATCGTGCCTACGTGGCCAGAACTCGATTACAAACTGTTCTGGTATGACGTCAACGTAGCTCGTAAAGGTCGGGTGCATCGCGAACCCGTTACACACGTCAGTCAGTTGCTTGGGTTCCAGCCATTCTGGTCGTTGAACAAAGAAAACTTCAGCCTTGTCTGCGACCAAATCGTGAGTCTCACGGATATGCAAGACCGCCTTATGGCGCTTAGCATGGCTTTTAATATCTACACCGAGCACGCGAAACCTTCTTCTTGGATAACTCAGCTCAGGCAAGCTACCGAGTGCCACGCCGATCTTCGCGCGCGCCTCGAAAATCTCTTGAATCCACCGAAGCAAGGGATTGAGGAGTGGGAATTAAAATCTGCTGAGTGGAAAGAAAAAGCTGCTCGACGACATGCCGAAGAGGCAGAACAGCGTCGTTCTTGGCAAGTAGGTCTCGCTACTAACGTAGATCTGATTAATAGCCCTGAGCGGGGTGTGATGACTAAAAACCAAGCTTACCTGCTAGATCGCATGCGTGAGAGCTCATCATCCTCGAATACATGGAGCAGCGGTGATTGGCCCTCGCTCATTGCCGAGTTCGGCTTACCGGTTGCTCAAGCGTTTCGAAACTGCGCTGTTGGCTTCTGGCGAGGCTATTGCCCAACGTTGCCCTCAGAGGGGGCCGCTGCCAATTCGACCCCCTATCAGGTGATTCTAGGACTCACAGGTCTCGCTATTGAGTATAGAGAAGAACCCTCTGTGTTTGCACATATGTCCGCAGAAGACGCTCGGAACGCAGCTCGTTATGGATTACTTGAACTTAATGGCTTTCCGGAATGGCTTCCCAAGCTATTCGCACTTCATCCGCGACCAGTGCAAGAAATTGTGGCTCATGAAATCCAATATGAGCTAGATGGCTTGCATTTGGACAGTAGCGGAAATCGCATCCTGCAAAGATTGCGCTGGGGTGGAGATTGGATGTATGAGGAACTAGCTGCTCCACTCATGGCTCGGCTGGAACAACCTATCAAACATAGTGAGTCTCTTCAGCTTGCGCTCAGCATCGTTCAAGATTCGTCGATCAATGATGACTTGCTAGGCGCGCTAGCTTGCAGGCATGCCTTGGGTGAGAACAATCCTGATATAGCACCTATTTGGTATGCAGTGTGGGTTGGAACGCTACCCTCTGCGGCTATAACAGCATTGGCATCTCGTATCGACTCTCTGTCATCTGATGAGGAAAAGGCGAAATTCGCCATGCTAACTCTCAAAGCTCTCGTAGGCAGCCGAACAGCTAGTCGCTGCCGCCAAAGCTACAAAAATGTTGAACATGCTAAGACGTTGTACCTGCTGATCCACAAATATGTACATATTGCAGATGACATTGACCGCGCAAACACAGGGGTCTATTCGCCCGGACTTCGGGATGATGCTCAGCATGCCCGTGATGGGCTTCTAGCGTTCATTAGGGAGACTCCTGGCAAGCAAGCATTCCTTGCCCTGATGGAAATCGCCAAGGCCCACCCAGCAGAGATGCTTCGCCCTTGGAGTGCATTTTATGCTCAGCAGAAAGCTACAGCCGACTCTCGAACACCTCCTTGGCAGCCAGAGATGGTCATAGACTTCCACTGCTACTTGGAAAGGATTCCTTCCACCCATCGTCAACTTTGGAATCTTGCGGTAGAACGCCTCAATGATTTGAAGCACGACCTCGAGGATGGCGATTCGAGCATCGCGGAAATTCTGTTACTAGCTGAACAAGAGAACACCATCCGAAAATTCATCGGAAATTGGTTGAGAGATCGTGCGGCTGCGCGCTACGCCATCCCACAAGAAGAGCAGCTAGCGGACGATAAACGCCCAGATTTTAGAGTCCATGGCGTCAGTTTTGATGCCCCAGTGCCTGTGGAGCTCAAGCTTGCAGATAAATGGACTGGAGCCGAATTGATTGAGCGGCTAGAAAATCAACTTGGACGAGATTACCTACGTGACGTCCGTTCGAGCTGCGGGATTTTTTTACTTGTCAACCGAGGAGGTAAAAAAAGTTGGAGCCTTCCTGGGAAAAAGAAGGTTGCCTTTAAGGAACTTATCGATGAGCTGCGGCAACAGTGGATTTTATTATCCCCTAATTTTCCCAATATAGAGGACGTTGAGGTCATTGGAATCGACTTGACCACGCGAGGCGGTATGGCTGCAGTCAAGACGATAAAAAATAATCAGGCTAAGCCAATTTAAGAGAACGCTAGAGCAGGTATGCATACCTCTGTCTGGAGTAAACATATTAGTACTGAATGCTAGTATTAGGCCTTAATCCCTCCTTTTGACCGACTGCTTTTGGCCGAGAGCAGCCGCTCATGATCGTCCGCTTTCGGTCCAGACTGTGTGAAAACGCAACTAAGTACGTCGAGTAGCGAAAGAAGCTGGGGCAGCTTTTAAATTCGCAGGGGTGAGTGGATATCTACCCCAGTCGGGCAACACCCGCGGCCCAGAAAGCAATATACGGACGAAAAAACGCTTGGACTCATGTCCTCATCGCTTCAATCAGCCCAGCGACGCCAAAGATGCTTATCATTCGATCGGCCGCACCCTCGACGAAATGCCGGCGCTCCAAGGGCACAGTGGATAAGGGGAGCGTCGAGGTGCTTGCCGGCACCGAGGGCGTTGAGGTCGACTGCAGCGGTGATCTGCTGTGGCAGAGGCAGGCGGAAGTCTCTGCCCAGTTGCTCGGCCTCGTCGGCAAGCCACTGGCGATTGTCTGCGAGCAGCCGCTTGCCATCGCTCATCATGCGAAGGTGGCGACATCGTCGAAATATGCGGATATCCAGCAAGGCCCCGCTATATCCCGCCGCGCTGGCGTGTGACGCATTTGCGGGCTGAGCATTACCAACATACGCTTGAACCGGCTCATCGCACCTCGATGTGTGGCCCCCCGGTTGCTGTTATCTGATCTGTTGTGCTCAGTCTAGATGCGACAGACCCTGTTAGGAGCTTTGACGATTTGTCAGCGGCTGGGGCCTTCGGGCCTTCGAGTCTTGGGCGCTGGTGAGGATGGCTCAAGCGCCTCGACCAAGCGCCAGGCCTGAGCCAGTTGGTGGAACTGCCGCGAAGTATCGCCAGTACAGATCCGCTCCAGCTCGCGACACACCTCACTGGCCAAACACATACGCGCGAGCCATTCGACGAAGGGTATCAACACCCTATTGCCACTGCTTTTCCATAATTTGCTCAGCCATACATCCTGTTTGAGCGCGGCCGGGGTGCCTGGTGTGTTGGCAATCAGATCGAGGAAGTACCGATTGGCGGCTTGGCGCTGAGTGGCATCGGTTAGGGCAGAGCGGATCAGTTGTCGGGTGGGAGCACGTAACTCGACGATCATCCCAGGCAGCATTTCGTTGGGGGTGAATCCTGCGATCGTGAAAAAGCCAATCCGGTTGGCCTGGCATTGGGTGATGGCCTCGGCAAGCTGGCGGGTGTAGAGCCCGACCTGCTCCAATTCGACACGTTGCTTTCTGATCTTGGCTAGGCAAGCACGAAGCTGGTAACTGCCCGGCACGACATCACACAACCTATGAAACTTGGCCAGGCAGCGGTCGTCCAGCGACAAGGCATCACCGTGAACCACGAAGAGGTCGTCCTCACTGACGTGGCCCGCCGCCCACAACAGTAGCCAGAGGCGTGCTTTCTCGTAACTGGCGAGCGGTGAGTCATCCAGGGTCTGCGTCAGGATCGAGTACATCACCACCCATTCCTGATCGACGTTGGCAGGTTCCTTCAGCGCGCCAATACCCCAGGCGACCATGGCCTTGAGCAACCCGGTCGTGCGTTTTGTGCGTCGTGCTTCGACCAAACGCAGCAACATTGAAGGTTTGGACATATTGCGGGTTCGGCGCCGCCAGAGGTCGAGGAATGCGCTGATCGCGAGGGCGTTCTGTTGATGCTCGCGGTTGCTGGAGGCGATACCGCGAAAGGCCTCATAGCCCATGTCAAGCGCATCATCAACGGCAGGGGTATTCCACCTGGCCAAGTCATGCTGCGCGGTCAGCCACCACACGGGCAGAAAGCCCGGTGTCGGCAGTGCCAAGGCTTCTTCGGCCCGGTCGGCATCGAGCAGCGCCCAGGCGTATTCAGCGGTCGCCTCACGCAGCAACTCACCCGGCAACAATGCAAGGTCTTCGCGCAACGGCGGCATTTGGCAGTAGGCGCGTGCCAGCGCTGCCGGGTAGGGCGTGAGCTCACTGAGGTCACCGGCCATGGCTTGCCTGACCAGCGTCTGCTCCTGCTGGTCCAACTGCTGCGGGCTTTGCAGCGTCATCAGGCGGTGATAGACGACTTCCAATAGGTGCTGCTCGCTCGACAGGTCTGGGTCGCATCCCTCACGATGATATTCAATGGCTTCTCGGTGCAACAGCTGCGCAAGCGGCCCGGCCACCGGGTCCTTGCGCAGCAGGCCTAAGGTCACGATACGCAGGTCCTTGCGGTGGCGTACCTGATTCGGCGCGTGCTCATCGACTAACCAGGCATGCTGCCTGAGGCGGTCGAACAGCGCCTGAGATTGGTCCTGCGATAGCTCGTCGCCCAGCACCAGGGGGGCCAACACGTCATGCACCAGTGTTGGCGTGACCACACGCAGTACCAACCCCGGATACGCCAGCTTGCGCAGCGGGTCGCTCTCGCCAATGCCGATGCGATTGAGAATGCGGGTGTAAAGCACGCCCTGGCCGAGCGCCTTGTCCAGCCCGGCAGCATCTTTCAGGAATTCATCTACATGGTCGGGATGGTTTGCCAGGTAACGGCCCACAAGCCTCAGTACCAGCGGGTTGCCGTCCAGCGCGGCGGCCACTTTTTTTGCATGGCGGCTGCTTAGGCCTTCGCGGCTCAGCAGGGCACGGGCATGGTGTTGGGACAGTGGCGCCAGGTTGAACGGTTTACCGATCCTCGTGCCCAACGGCAGCGCCATGTTTGCCGCCGCGCGCCCTGCTACTAGCACGCGCATGCCGTGCATGTCGAAGTCCTGCCAGACTATGTCCAGCCACTCGGCCAACGCGCCGACGGCGCTATCGCCACGGCCAGCGAGCATTTCGAACGTGTCCAGCACCAGCAAGACGGGTTGCTTGTGCAGCCCGAGCCGGTGAATGACGGAGCGGATGAGCGCGCTGCCTTCCATGCTGGACGACAACGTCTGCTCGCGGCTAGAGCTCATGTCGTAGCGGCTAGCCGAACGATCGGTGAACGAGCGCTTGAAGTTCTTTCTGATATCGTTGAAATCGTCTTTGGCCTTGGGGTTGTAGCGAGCCAACTGGCGGGTAAGCTCCAAGGTCAAGCCAGGCCCTTCAGGGTCTAGCGAGGGCCGGTCAAAATCGAAATGCACGATGGGCAGGGGAGGCGTGAGGGCATTCAATGATTGGGTCAGTGCCGCGAGCAGGCTCGACTTGCCGATCCCGCCTTCGCCGTAGATGACCCGAATTTGCCCATTATTTTGCGCATCGGTGGCGAAGACCTGGAGCTCGCTCAGTTCATCTTCGCGTCCGATCAGGCCTTCGCCCACGAGTGCCTGCAGCTCCTGATCACGGGTGCGGTTACCTATTTCGCTTTGCACCTGCCGTGCATCTGGCAGGCTCAGGGTTTTACGGGTGTCGGACAAGCCTTGCAACCAACCGGTGGCCACCGCCAAGGATTGCAACTGCGGCGTGCTCAGCAGTTGCAGTTGCGGCTGCCATCCACGCAGTAGCTGTGCGGTGTATTTGCCTTCGAGGTCTTGGAGGGCGGGCTTGAAATGGTCAAGTACCCTGCGCGTGAAGTCCGGATTGGCCAGCAATTCGGCCAGCGCCTTGCGTCGAGGCCCGATGGACAGGCGGCGGTACAGGTCCCCGGTGTCGATCACCAGTTCGGAGATGTCGCTGAGGTGCGCAACTAGGGCCTCGCGCTCGCTGGGGGGGGCTTTGCGAGCCAGTTGGCCGAGGTCGAAAGCACCTGCCAAAGCGACGTTGGCAATCAACTCGCGGGCCTTTTCGGTAAAGGTATCGGTGGCCGATATTTGCTGGGCGGCCAGGCTTTCTTCCAGCGCGGCGAGGCGCTTGCGCAGTGCTTCGTCGTCAGAGGCCGTCATAGGGATCTCATGTTGTCTAGGAATAGCCCGCACATCGTGGCCATGCAGTGCAGATTGGCAGTTGTGGGTTGGCCGGCAGCCACAGTTGTATAGCGCTTGCTCAATGCTGTGCGGTACTTGATGTCGGGCACGCCAGAGAAGGCTTTATCCATGTACTGCGAGAACTTTGCAGGCGTGAGGTCGGGCAGTATCTGCTCGCTCCAGTAGGCGGCTGCGACTCTGGGAGGCGTGCCCTCATAGCCCAGCAACACGATGCGGAGCCAGTGGTAGCCCGCCAGTGCCTCGTAAAGCAATTCCAGCAATTCGCGAAGGTTATTGCCGTCGCCCAGCGGCACATGGGAGGCGTCCGGGCGTTTCAGGTCGTCGAGCAGCAACCAGACGTAGCGTTCCATGCGTGCTTGGTCGAGCCTGGCCAGCAACTCGGGTACCAAGGTGTTGCGCAGGTAGGCTACGGATGTGGTTTCACCTTGCGGCGGGGTGAACGGCGAGGGGTTGCTCTTGCCTGCGGCCGTCAGTAGCCGCAATGCGAAGTCTTCTGCGCCAAGGGCATGGATATCCAGCGCCGACATCCGCACCACACGGTGCTGCTCAGGCGGAAGCAGGGCCTTGAACAAGTCAGCGGTAAAGGTCATTCCAGCCGGCATGCGCAGGCTCGGGCGAATAATCAGCCCACGCTGGTTGTCGTTGGTGCAGGACTCACGCAGCCATGCCAGGGTCTGCTCGCGATCAACGATGGGGCGCGGGAACCCGTCCGCATCATCGAAGCTGTAGGGCCAGTTTGATGGCAGCGTTACAGGTTGTTGTGCAATGGCCGCAGCAACTTGATCGATGGCCGTTGCCAGGTTGCTCGCCGGTGTCACCCCAAGCAACTCGCCCGTGTGAACGCCGACTACTCTGAAGTTGACGTCGAAACATGGCGCCCCCGAGCTGCCGGGCTCGGAGTTGACCGAATGCTGGAACAGCCCTGGGTTTACATGCAGCCCAGTAACCTTGCCTTGCTGATGGCACATCACTTGCCCCTCGGGATGTTGAACCACCAGTAGGTAATCCTCGTGATACGGCAGGGCACCGCTCATCTCGATAGGTCGGGCCATCGGCAAGGGGGCTTCGGCCAGGCGAATGATGGCGTAGTCTTGGCCGGCCAAAACATGCTGGACGATCCCGCCGGGTTGTATTGCCGGTGAGTTCAGTGCCACCAACCACTGTTCGGCAAGCAGGAACTCACGGGGTTTGCGGCGTACCCGGCGGCCTCCGAACACGTCGAGCTTGTCGTCAAAGTACACGACGACTCTGAAAGGGTCAGCTTCTTCGGATTTGTCCACATCGACCAAAGGGCCATTCGGTCTGCCTGAGGTCAGCACATGGCCGGCAGTGACCACCATGTCAGGCGGCACGAGCCATCCTGTGCCGGCATGACGGCCATCGATCTCGATACGGCACACATAGTCGGCAACGTGCAGTAGCCCCTTGGCATGCAGGGCACTGTTCAAGAATGGTGAATCGGCATCGATCAAGGCCTGGGTTTTGACCATCCAGGGCGACGCGGTCTGCTTGATCGCCTCCTCGATGAAGCCGCGAGTCACTAGCCGAGCGGTCACGCAGTTGGTGCAGAACTCGCTCAGCCAGCCTCCCGAGCGTGCATGGCTGAAGGCCCTGGCCAGGCGCTGTTCGAGCGTATCGCCGGCTTGGCTCAGGGTATCGTACTGGACCTTTGTGTCATCGCTTTGTTGCAGGGTGAGAAAAAGTTCGGCAAAGGCCAACTCACCATCGACCACCCACTTGGCTAGGCGTAGATCCTCCGCCGTCATGAACCACTCTCCATCACCGCACGTATGTCATGTGCCAAGTTGTACTCCCCGGATCGCCCGCCAAAATGCAAGCCAATGACTTGCCAGGTATCATCTAGGCCGATCACGCAACTGCCCGAGTTGCCGCCTAGGGTCGAAGCGTCGTGGCTGAAGCAGCGCGGAGGCTGGCTATCGCCGAGCACCTGACCAAGCGTATCGCCCAACAGGCCCGGCGAGAGCCGTTTGACGTCGAAAACGCCCTTGAATAATTTGAACAGAACCTTGGCGTTCTCCATGCCAAACGACGGCTCGGCCGGGAAGCCGATTGTGACCAGCGGCGTGCCTGGCTTCAAGGCTTGGGCATCGCGTGCATCGCACACTTGCAGTGGCGTGGGCAGGCGATTGTTGTGCAGCGCCTGGATCTGTATCAAGGCGAAGTCTAGGCGCCGTGGTACGCCGAGTTGCAAGATCGGCTCGGGCCCGAAGCGCTCAACGGCGACGGGGCGAGCGAGTGCAGCCGGTGGGTTGCTGCGCTGGTGCTCACCCCCGAAATCGATGACCAGGTCGTCCTTGAAGCGCCAGGTACCCGTGCCGTCCAGTGCGGCCATTTCCTGCAGCACATGGCGATTTGTCGCGAGCAGGCCCGTGTCGACCAAAAAGCCCGTGCCCAACGTTTTACTGTCGCCGTTGGGCTGCTGCTGGGCAATGCGGGCAATTTTGCCTAACGTTTCCCTGAGCAGGGGTTTGCTCTTGGTCAGGCGGCTGAGCCAGCCGCCAATCTGTGGGTCCTGAAAATCGATGCTGTCGTTACTGACCAGTAGCGCCGGCCGCGAGCCGTCGGTGAGGATGATGGCCTCGATGCCGACGCGCATGGCCGGTGTGAGGATACCGTTCTCGCTGCGCAGGTAATCAAGGCCTGCGCGAGCACTGGCCAGCAGGTGTCTGGCCGCGGGGTCGTTTTCATCGACCTGCGCTGCCAGGCGCGCGAGCGAATGCTCACGTGCCTGTTCGGTCAGTGGATCCGCCCCAAGGCTTTCGCGGCCATTCACGTTTGCCTGGCTGAACAGGCGAGTGCGCAGTTGCTTTGCGACGTCCATGTTCACACTGCGGTGATTGCGAAGTGCAACGGTTCACTGAGTGTCGGTTGGCCCTGGAAGCGCAATTCATAAAGGCTTGGCACGAGATTACTGGACTTGATGACCAGGCTGAGGCGGTCGAGAAGTGGCCCTGAATAGTTCACTGGGTATGTATGCGCTGGCAATTGTGCATCTGCGCGAGCATCGGTAATGACCAGTTCCCCTTGGATGCTCGCGGTGCGTCCTTTGCCATCGAGTGCATTTAGATTGAGCACCTCCAAGGTCACTTCGATCGACTCGCCCTGCTCGTAGACCGGACGATCAAGAGAGCCCGCCAATGTGGCTTCGCCGACTGTCTCGATGGCAGGCCCAACGTTCCCGCCCAGCAAGCGGAAGAACGCACGGCGAAACGTTTCGCCTTTGAATACGGTGGCGTGCTCGTTGATCACGATCTGGCGCTGGCCAGTCGTAGGTAACGCGCTGTACAGCGGCACTGTGCCGTCGCCGGCATCATCGGTTTTGGTAATGATCGACTTGGCATGATTAACAGGCTGGCCGGAGGTGTGATTGACATTGATGCGAGTGACGGTTTGATGGCCGTTGCCGGCAAAGTAGAAGTAACGCACCCCTTCAGGGCGCGTGCCCGCAGCGAGCACTTGGTGCATCCGCTGAGCTTTGTTCACCAAGCCATAGTCCAGCCCCAAGTCCTTGGCCGACTGTTGTTCATAGATGTCGACGGCTCTCAGGTCAGGACTGTTCAGCGCCCATACCGCCGCTTCGCCGGGGGCAGGGAGGAGTTGGTAGGCCGACGGATAGCGTGGGTCGTTGGCCAGGCACTTGACGTCTGTTGCACTGACCCCCGCAGTGCTGTCCAAGCCGAAAATGCGCGCCAATGCCAGTGGTGCGCCTAGGTGTGGTGTGCCCAGGGTAATCAATTGGGTGATGCAGGCGAACCAAGGTTGTTTTTGGTTTTGCGCTTGTTCGAGAAGCAAGCGAGAGACCAGGCCGCCCATGGAGTGGCCGACCAGGGTAACGCGCGCACCGGGCTCTTGGGTGTGCAGTTTTTCAAGCAGCTTGGCCAGCTTTTGCGCGCTATTGAAATTGTCTTGCCGCCAGTCATAGCCGAACTCGATGCGGCGCTTACCTTTGTCGGTGTTCTTGAACCCCAGGTCGTCAAGGTGTTCGCGCAGCAGGCTGTAGAAGTTGTAGCAGGCCACTTTGTTGATCGGCTCGCCGACTTTCAGGTCGGGCCGAGTCAGCAGATCTAGGCGTTTGTAGCCCATCACGGCTTCGTAGGGCGTCGGCGGCCAAACCTCTTCTGGCTTGCCGTCTGCGTCGGTTGCCAGCAGGGTAGTGCCCATGATGCCTGGAATCAGGATGACGATATCCACTTCAACCTCCTTGTCGGGTTTCGACCTGCGCTCACTTGGGGTTGAGAGAAGCTAGTCAAATACCTCGGTGATTGCAAATCGCCACAACTCATCAATGCACATCTCGACGAATATGTAGCTCTGCACCTTGACGATGGCAGCAGTCTATTTAAGCGGGTAGGAGCCAAGCTATCTGCATCACTACAACATCTTCTTCAATTTGAGCCTATCGGAGGGCTAGGCTTGGCGGATGTGCTCGCTATCGACTGTGAGCAACGGGCTGAGAAGATTGATACATATTGTCTCCATCATTTGCACCCTGTATCGATAAAACCGAAGCAAACGGCACATGAGGGCGTCTCGGATAGCTGGACAACTTGCAACGCACTAAAGTTTGGCACGCCACTATTTGGGAGAAGCCACCCTATCAGGTGCGGAAATTGCCTTCCTGCTCGGTTTTGAAGATCCCAATTCCTTCTATCGTGCATTTCAGGACTGGACTGGGCAGACATTCGACCTCGCCCGTCGTGCCATCCGCCTCGGCTGAAAGGCTGGGCTTGAGAGGAAGTTTCCTAAGCTGGAGGCGCTCAGGGAGTCGTGGTGTACTGCAGCAGCTAGGCAGGTCTGGTACAAGTACAACCACCGAGGAGAAAACCGGGCTACGCGCCCGGCTTCGAATTCTCTTGCGTTATTCTGAATATTGAAAAGGGAGACTCAATGGTTTCTGAGTCACGATCTATGTCAGCTTCGGAGATCTCACCTGCGACCTCCAGCTCTGAAATTATTTTCTTTATATTCGCAATCTTATCAAGGACGCCAGCCAGTCCCAAAGCCACCTCCAATCTAGCATCTACAGCAGCTTGGTTGATTGAGTGAAGATAGGTTATATAATCGTCATTAGGGTAGCTTGGTTTCTTCTTGATGCACTCATCCCGATAGGACTCGAAAAAGTCCAGCACCGAATTGCATCGGCTATCATGTGCAACCAGCTTATCTATCAACTTAATATCTTTATCTTTGTTAAGGTACAAGTGCGCGTATAGCGAATCGCGCAAATTTCTCGAATCCCCGGAGCCACTAATTACCAACTGCTCATAGATCAAGCGCACTTGCCCTTCAAGCTTTGCAAGCAGCTGTCTGGAGTTGTGATCACCATTAAACCTTGATCTGTATTTAAGATAGCCGGTGAACACTCGAATAAAAATCAGGTTCGCCAGCCTATCTAGCGTTGTAACATTTCTTTCTGGAGATTTCACAATGACCTCAGGAGAGCACATGAAGTCATCAATGGCTATGTCAAATTCAGTTGCCGCATCCAAACTTGAATTCAATACGTCAGTTAGATTATCGCCGAGGTCTCTATAGTGGATTAACTTGCGCATGACCTTTGCATATTCTTTTGCAAGGCCTGAAAAAAGCACGTTTTCTCTCTCGTTAACCATCATATTGAAAAAATCATCAAGATTGTTTTCAAATACGATGTTGTTATTAACCTGAATTAGAGTTTGTGGTATCACACCTGCGGGATGGCCGGAAATATGCTTTACGATTTGACCAGCACCGTCTCGGACGAGGCCGACTGTGGCAACATTGAATTCGCCGCTGTCGATTCCTTCTTGCACTCGTCTATCACTGTAATGAGAGTACTTCTTACCCACGTAACGCTCCACACGGTACCGATGGGGCAACCCAAGCCTCCATTCTTGGGTGACAAAATACCGCGTGAATGATCCCATGTCATCGCCCAGTCTTGAGCAGACGGGGCGTTAAGCGTATTCCTCCTTATACTGTTTCCACAGACCATTGCCGCTCACAGCCTTGGACGCAAGCAACGTGCCCTTAATCTCTGGTAGTGATGAGCTGTCGCTGCGCAGCCGGACTTAGGGGGAGACCTTGTGGTAGGTCACTTTCACCGCCTGGTCTTCTTCGCCCAGGTTGACGCTTTCGAAGATGATCTGCAGGTTGACGTTCGAGTTAATCAGGCCTCCCAGGCGAGTCGAGGCCTTGGTGGCATACACGACAGTGGCCTCGGCGCCGTCAATGAAGCCAGCAGCCAAGTCAAATTCGATCGAGCCCCCGGAGACGCGGTAGGCGATTTCATCTAGGACTTCCCCGCCAATGGTGATAGATGTGACAGATGCAATCATGCCCGTTACGACAACGCTGCTGGTGGGGAGATTTCTGGGACTGCAGAGATTAGCTGTCGGTACCGGTCGGTGGCTGAGCAAGCGTTCATGTTTTACACTGACGATCATGACCAGGCCTTCGTTGGCACTACGTCGATTGCTGAGTTTAGCGGCGGCATGAGGTTTGAACAGGTGGGCAATCTGACCGGTAATTCTTGGCGGTTCGAGGGCGAGGCGCCCAGCAATGGAGGGGGGGCGCCGGGCGAGCTGGAGTTCAGAGTTAGCACATTCAGATCCAATCGTCGTTCGCATAACCAGGGCTGCAACAGATTGATCAGCGCTGAGGGAAAAAATTAGAATCCCCGCAGCGCGGGGATTTTTGTTTACTGCGGAGTGGCGCGAGGGATCAGTGAAAAGAAATCGGTTTCAGTCTCATGAAGGACATCAAGCAGCTCTACAGGCTGACATCCTGGCTTGGGTTTAATGGTGAATGTGATCGGGAAGTTGGGACGAATAGTTCCTGTGAACGGTGCGGCTATCAACCCTGATGCTTTGCCGATACCCTCAATTTCCACATTTTGGTGCGGGCCTGAGTGAATCGCAGCAGCACCCTCAACCCACACGAAGACATCATCCATTGCGTTTTTGACAAGGAACATGAATTTAGGGTTGGACTCTTGCAGTAATGCCGCTTTGACTGTGACCTTGAGTTCTTTGGTCGGGTCGCCGGCAACAGTGTATGCCAGATTTGAAAAGTCTGAATGCTTCGGTGTGAAATCAGTCTTGCCTGCGATCCGATCCTTGATCTGCTGAATTGTTGACTCAATGCCATTCGTGTACATATCAATGAATAGCCTATGCACAGTGATCGGTGGCATTGGGGCGCCATCAACACGCACTGGAACAAAAGTGATGTTACCTTTCGCGGCTTGGTATAGGGCGCTCTGCCACTCCATTTCGACCATGCCGCTCTTGAGACTGTTTCCAGTGACAAAAAACAGGAAAAAGTCGGGAGACGCTAGGCCTTCATTCATCTTGCCGATGATGCTGTCGCCAGGCTGAATAGACCAGTCATCGTAAAAGACCGACTCTTGGCCGTAGATCTTCCTCAACTCAATAGCGACTGGCTCTACAACCGGTTTGTCTTGATAGTTATGGCTTAAAAAAATCGTAGGCATGGCACATCTCCCTGTGTCGAACGCTGATTCTACACTGGGTGATGGCCAGTTGACTGCTATCGAGGCAGGGCGAGTTCACGGTCGCTCCCCCAGGCCTCCAGCAGATCTGTTCCTGTTCGGCCTGAGGTAGTGAAGTCCCCTGAGCGCGGCTGTTAGTAGGGCTCGGCAGGCTTTTTGTCTTCAAGCTCCCAGTTTGACCTGATGCCGAACAGAGCCAAGATCACGGCAATCAGGAGCTTGATTCCGGCTTCGAGCTCTTGCTGCTGACTCGCCTTGACGTAATAGATAGACAATCATTTAAGGCCACTTTCAGCGATATCTCTGCACTTATTAATGGTTGCGCTTAAGGCCTGAAGGTGGATCTTATAGCCTGACTCATAGTCACTATTGTCGAATTTTTTCAGCCACAATTCGAAATTTTCTTTTCGCGCTACCGATTGTTTTCCAATGAGTTCTAACAAAGGGATGGAAGCTTGCATCAGCGCTAAGATCTCTCCGTGGAGTTCAGGGAAATATAAGCGCTGGAGCAGGACCGCTTCATCTAGAGGCGAGGGAGAGTCGTGTGCTTCGTCCTTGAAAAGAAGTGTATTTTGCTTTTCTGATATCCATGCGGAGTAGGCTGAAACGGCCCTAGCAATATCCTCTAATTTTCCAGCCAAGAATTTCTTTCGATCACGACGCGCCGATATAGATTGAGTAACAAGCTGGGCAGAAATTCCGCCAAGCAGCGTTAATGTTCCTCCCACTATAATAGGTAAAAGTTTGATCCATTCGGCATGTAGTGTTGGTTCGATATCCATACGGGCGCTTATCCTAGTCGTATTGGTTTGTCAATTAATGATATTGAGACGACTTGATTTTGCATAGATCCTCGTCTGCAGAAATCGAGGCATTTCGGGATGTGATAAGCAGCTGCAGCCGGTAGCGAGATGAACTAATCTTCGGGATCACCCATCAAGGACGACCGCTATGCCAGATAACTCAGTCTTCAAAATCGCCACTGCGGACGCTTTGACATTACTTCTGGACAACCAGCAAGCGCTGGGTGCTGCGATCGAAGAGAACGCCCATTGGATCTCTGGTTCTGGTGCAGACAAAATCGCCGATAACGCCGTTTCAGCCTTGGAAACTCTGGATAGAAATGCGCAAGCCATCACCGACGCGATCATGCGAATCAGAAATTCGTAAACGGCTTACCGATTGACAGAATTCCAGCCTATGTTCACTCGGCTCCCACACCTTGCCCAGGCGTGGGGGCGTTATTTTGCGGCCACGGCAATCAGCCCCCCCCCGGTGCTGGTCTACCATTCCTTGGCTGTCTGGCTACTGACGTGCATCTGAGTGGTCTTAAAATGCGTGATCCTGCAGCCCGATTTCTTTCCGCAATTTATTTTGAGGTGCTAATTTTGCTGGCTTAGAGCGGAGAGAAAATTTTCATGATGCGGAAAAATTCTGATCGTAAGGCATTGAATTTAAAGTAAAAAAACCATGGACTTAAAATCCCCCGCTCGTAAGGGCGTGCCGGTTCGATTCCGGCTTCGGGCACCATCTAAAATCAAGGGTTTGCGGGCGAAAGCTGATGCAAGCCCTTGTTTGTTTTCAGATCGCCATTTTTAAATGGCTTCTCGCCAATTCTTCCGTTTCCCTTTTCCTCCTGTGTGCAAAGACCGTTGGTCACTTCTTGAGGCAATCAATCCTGCGAGCGTCTACGTTTGTGGCTTGGTCGAAGATATCAACAGTCATTGATTGAACATTTGAGCTTGACCCGATGGCGTTGATATCAGGATGGATCTTGATCAAGGCGCGGTGCATCGCTCAGGCGATGGGCATTCGGACGGCCTGTCTGTCACGCCAGACCCGCCATTTTTAACGTGTTAAGGAGAACACCGATGGCAATCAATCAAGTGCACGCAGCAACCGATAAAACCGCTCTCGTCGAAGCCGAGGTGTACCGTTGGTACAATCTCTTCTTTCCGTGGTCGCGCGGTATGTCTTCCCGGTCGGAAGGCGCCATCAAACCCCTGTACGACGCGTTGGCGAATGACTTTCGTGTGGTACTCACCGATGGACAGATCATGAGTCGAGCGGATTATTGGGAGCGACTTTGGGGGTTGTACGGCGAGCGTGCTGGAAGCCCTGAATCGCACATCACCAACCTCTCGATCACAGCGCTTCCAGGGGACTGCTTCCTGGCCGTCTTCGACCTTGTCAAAGACGGCATCACCAAGAAGAAAGTCGATTCGGCGCTTATGCGCCTCGACCAGACCTCGCCATCCGGAATTTCATGGGTTTACGTGCATGAAAGCGAGCACGAAAGGGCTCTTGCGTAAGTCACTTGAGTTCTACTCTTGTGGCTGAAAAGCCTGCATGTTTTAACGTTGACGAACAATCAGGCCCAGCCCCGTGCTGGGCTTTTTTGTATCTGCTGTTTGGTCAGAAAACAACAAGCCCAGGCATGCCCGGGCCCGTTTAGGGAATACATTTAGCGCGAATCAACCTCTTTTGCCGCCTGGGCGTTTAATCGTTCCTTGCGCTTGCGCAGCCAACTGAAGAATGCATGAGCCGGGTGTAAAAACGCCGCACCTGCGCATAGCAGCAAGATGATGAAAATGGCAATCAGCGGGAGGCTTTCGTGCGAGAACATGGTGGGGTACTCCTGTAGGCACTATGTTGGAACCCGCAGGCTAGACGCTTCTAGCCATGCTTGCGATGAACGTATGTTCATCCTCGGGCGCTTGAACTGTGCTACGGAGGGCTCACCAAAATGATCAAGTCCAGAGGTGCGCAGGCACCGGCCTCAGCTGAGGCCAGCGCCGTGCGTGAGTGATTACGCAGATGTGTTTTCAGCTGCGTTTCGGCAGTTTCCAGTTCGGGCGGATGAAATGGCAGGTGTAACCATTCGGTATCCGCTCCAGATAGTCTTGGTGCTCGGGTTCCGCTTCCCAGAAGGGGCCCGCCGGTTCGATTTCAGTGACCACTCGCCCCGGCCACAGCCCGGATGCATCGACGTCGGCAGCGGTGTCTTCAGCAATGTCGCGTTGCTGTTCGTTAAGGTAGTAAATCGCCGAGCGATAACTGGGGCCGAGATCGTTGCCTTGACGGTTGGGTGTGCTCGGATCGTGGATCTGGAAGAAAAATTCAAGGATCTGCCGGTAGCTGATCACCGCCGGGTCGAAAACGATCTCGATGGCCTCGGCGTGGTTGCCGTGGTTGCGATAGGTCGCATTCGGCACATCGCCACCGCTGTAGCCGACTCGCGTCTGCAGCACCCCGGGATAGCGTCGCAGCAGGTCCTGCATGCCCCAGAAGCAGCCCCCGGCGAGAATCGCGGTTTCGGTTTTTCCGGTCATGATCGTTTTTGCCTCTCGGTGACGGTGGATACGGTTCTGGTTATGAGGGCGCGTTGGCTATTTGCAAGCTTGACTCAGGGTGAAGGGCTGCTCGAAACGGTGTTTTCAATAAAATGCCCTGACGATAAGGTCAGGGCATTGAGGGTTTCGAGCGGTGAACTCGTGGCAATTCGCGCTGAGTGATGGACGAAAACCAAGACATCAAGCGATTACACAAACGCTTGCCCGAAAAAGCCCCGTGGCAGGCGTTGCGGACCCGCCAGAGCGGTCAAGCGTGCGATCCATTCCGAGCGCCAGTTCGATGCACCATGATCAGCCTGTGTGTGGCGCGCTGCGCGTCGAGCAGCGTTGCGCTGGGTTTTGCGCGCATTTTTGTAGGCATCGGTGTTGCGGCAACTGCGGCATTTGACGCGATTGAGTTCCTGGCTCGAGGCAAGGTTGTTGCCTTTGTGACCACAAGCCAGGTGTCCGTCTACTTTGAAATGGATAACCATGGATCAGTCTCCTGGTGACGTGTACAGGTTATGACCTGCCATGACTGCGGGTGTTCGCCGGATCGGCCAGGCGGTACGCGTTGAGACTGTCGTTATTGCCATCCGGTCATCTGAAACGAGGCAGAGGCCGCTCGACGGGTTGCAACGAAGACAGCGTACTGCGAATCAGCGGCGTATCTTTTTCGATGTCGTTCAGGCGATCACGTATGCGCAGGGCGGTCGGATGGCCGCCTTGATGATCGACCCAGTCGGCAATTTCCTTGCAGGCCGCAGCCAGGCGCGCCTGACGGGAGTCAAGCAGGGTGAGGAGGGTGGTGATGGACTCTTTTTCGGACATGGAGCACCTCCGTTCAGACAAACCGTTGAGAGGCAGCAAAAAGCCCGCGGGCTGCGAGCTCTCTGCCGTTGGGGCGCTGGTCCGTCAGCTGCTTTGAGTATAGACCCCGCCTGTCAATTGCATCAGCCGGCCGATTGTCGCGCCGGTCGCGGCGAGCTGGCCGCATTGAGCCTTTGGCATTCGCGCCGGGCATCTTCCTCAAGATCATAGCCGTCACCGATGAAGCCTCCGGTTCGGGTGTCATTGATCCGAAACCAGCTGCTGGATTCGGCAGGTTCATGCTGACTTTCCCCGGCGCGGCGGCCGTGAATGATGATCTTGTTGCAGCGCTTCACGACAAAGATGTCTTCCATGGCGTCACCACAGCAAATAGGTGTCAGATCAACTATAGAAGCCTTGGCCAATCGTGCAAAAAATAGCCAGTCAGTTCGTCGGTTGCAGCCACTCGGTGGCGCGCCAATCCAGGCGATGCGTCGGCTTCAACGCCTGTAGAAACTCTGGAACCTGGGAAACCGCGATTGATTGCTCGGCTACCAGCGCGATCAAGACGCGTCGATCATTTGCTCGAGAAACATCGCCAGCGCCACTTCCTCAGCGCGCAGGCCTTTGCGCACCCTCGGGCGTGGCAGTTCGGCCAGCGCACCGAGCAGGAAGCGCTCGACCACGGCGGGATGGATGTAGCATTTGCGGCACACCGCCGGGGTGTTGCCCAGCTGTTTGGACACGCTCTTGACCATCTCCACCACATGCCGTTTCGCCTCGGCTTCGGACTCCCATTGCAGTTCGCGCAATACCGCCAAGGCCAGCGCGCTGCCAGCCCAGGTGCGGTAATCCTTGGCGGTGAAGTCGGCACCGGTGAGGGTTTGCAGGTAGCTATTGACGTCGTGGGAGCTGACGGTGTGCCGCTCGCCATTTTCATCCAGATACTGAAACAGATTCTGTCCCGGGATTTCCAGGCAGCGCTTGATGATGCGCGCCAGGCGACGATCCTTGACGGTGATCTGGTGTTCAATGCCGCTTTTACCGCGAAACTGGAACAGGATCGCGCTGCCGTTGACCTCGACATGCCGGCTGCGCAGGGTGGTCAGGCCATAGGAGCGGTTGTCCCGCGCGTACTGGGTGTTGCCGACGCGGATCAGTGTGGCGTCGAGCAACGTGATGACCGTGGCCATGACCTTGTCGCGGCTGAAGCCTGGTGCGTCGAGCAGGGTTTCGAGCTGTTTGCGCAACTTCGGCAGCGCCAGGCCGAACTCCCGCAGGCGCGAGTACTTGTCGGCGTCGCGCACCTCGCGCCAGCGCGGGTGATAGCGATACTGCTTGCGGCCCCGGGCATCGCGGCCGGTGGCCTGCAAGTGGCCACGCGGATCGGCGCAGATCCACACGTCGGTGTAGGCCGGCGGCACTGCCAGCGCGTTGATCCGCTTGATCTCATCGGGGTCGTTGATCCGTTGTCCGGCCGGATCGAAGTAGGCGAATTTGCCACGCAGTTTTTTACGGCGGATGCCGGGTTGGGTATCGTCGACGTAATGCAGGTCGGGCGGTAAGACGTCGGCTATTGCGGTGTCGGGCATGGCGGTGTCCTTGGCGAATCGCTCTGTTACAGCGATTGACCGCAGGCCGTGGCCGTCGTGCCAACCAATTCAGGCCAGCACGGCGACGGCCTTGATCTGCGCCCACAAATGCTGGCCCGGGTGGATGCCGAGCTGATCCCGGGAAAACCGCGTGATCCGTGCCAGCAGCGGTGTGCCGCCGGCATCCAGACGAATCAGCACGTGCGCGGCGTTGTCCGCCGCCAGCTCACTGACCACGGTCACCGGCAAGCGATTGAGGATGCTGCTGGCTTCGCTGTTGTGCAGGGCCAGACTGATGTCGCGGGCGTGCACCTTGCAGCGCAAGGCCTGACCGACCGCCATCGGCGCGTGCGTCACGCGGATGTTCATGGCCGTGGCCGGCAATTGCAGACTCAACAGTTGGTACTCGGCATCGTAGGCGCTGACCTGGCCTTCGATGATCACCCCGGCGTCATCGCCCAGTGCCATTGGCAGGTCCAGCCGGGCGAGGGTCTCGCCAATCGGGCCGCTGGCCAGGGCCTTGCCGTCGCTGAGCAACACCAGATGATCGGCCAGCCGCGCCACCTCATCCTGCGCGTGGCTGACATAGAGCACCGGAATGTCCAGTTCATCATGCAGGCGTTGCAGGTATGGCAGGATTTCGTTTTTGCGCTGGCTGTCGAGGGCCGCCAACGGCTCATCCATCAGCAGCAGTTTCGGGCTGGTCAACAGCGCGCGGGCGATACCGACACGCTGGCGTTCGCCGCCGGACAGATGCTGCGGATGGCGTTCCAGCAGATGGCCGATGCCCAGTAGCTCGGTGGCTTGTGCCATGTCGACCCGGCGCTGGGCCTTGGCAATGCGTTTGAGGCCGAACTGCAGATTGGCCAGCACTGACAGATGCGGGAACAGACTGGCTTCCTGGAACACGTAACCCAGCGCACGTTTGTGCGGCGGGACAAAAATCCGCCGTTCGCTGTCCTGCCAGACTTCGTCGTTGATCTGTATGAAACCTTGCTCGGCGCGCTCAAGCCCGGCGATACAGCGCAGGCAGGTGGTTTTGCCCGAACCGGAATGACCGTACAGCGCAGTCACGCCACGCCCCGGCAAATGCAGATCAATATCCAGGCTGAAACCCGAATAAGCGATTTTCAGACGTGCATCAATCATCGATCAGCTCCAGCCCGTGCGGGTCTTGCGGCTGGAGTAGAGCGCCAGCAACACCAGAAACGAAAACACCAGCATCGACCCGGCCAGCCAATGGGCCTGAGCATATTCCATCGCTTCGACATGGTCGTAGATCTGCACCGAGACCACGCGGGTCTTGTCGGGAATGTTGCCGCCGATCATCAGCACCACACCGAATTCACCGACGGTATGCGCGAACCCGAGGATCGCCGCGGTTACGAAACCGGGACGGGCCAAAGGCAGGATCACGCTGAAAAAAGTGTCCCAGGGATTGGCGCGCAAGGTCGCGGCCACTTCCAGTGGGCGGGTGCCGATGGCCGCGAACGCGTTCTGCAACGGTTGCACCACAAACGGCATGGAATAGATCACCGAACCGATCACCAGCCCGGTAAAGCTGAAGGTCAGCGTGCCCAGGCCCAGCCATTGCGTGAAGTGGCCGAGAAAGCCATTGGGCCCCATTGCCAGCAGCAGATAGAAGCCGATCACAGTCGGCGGCAGCACGAGGGGCAGGGCGACGATTGCGCCGATGGGGCCGCGCAGCCAGGAACGACTGCGCGCCAGCCACAGGGCAATCGGAGTGCCGACGACCAGCAGGATCGCGGTGGTCAGGGACGCCAGTTTCAGGGTCAGCCAGATCGCCGCGAAGTCGGCACTCGAGAGCGACATTTAGAGCTGGTAACCGTAAGACTTGATCACCGCAGCGGCTTTCGGGCCTTTGAGGTAGTCAACCAGCGCTTTGGCGGCGGCGCTGTCTTTGCCTTTGTTGAGGATTACCGCGTCCTGTTTGATCGGGTCGTGCATGTTCGCTGGAACGATCCACGCCGATCCGCTGGTGACCTTGCCGTCCTTGTAGATCTGCGACAGTGCTACGAAGCCCAGTTCCGCATTACCGGTGGACACGAACTGGTAGGCCTGAGTGATGTTCTGGCCTTCAACGATTTTGGCTTTGGTCGCTTCAGTCAGCTTGAGTTTTTCCAGCACCTGAGTGGCGGCCAGCCCGTACGGTGCGGCTTTCGGATTGGCGATGGACAGGTGCTGGTATTCATTTTTCTTCAGCACTTCGCCTTTGCCATCAACGTAACCTTCTTTCGCCGACCACAGCGCCAGAGTGCCGATGGCGTAGGTGAAGCGCGAGCCCTTGACGGTATCGCCTTCTTTTTCCAGTTTTTCCGGAGTGGTGTCGTCCGCCGAGAGGAACACTTCGAACGGCGCGCCGTTCTTGATCTGGGTGTAGAACTGGCCGGTGGCCCCGTAGGCGGCGACCAGTTTGTGCCCGGTGTCTTTTTCGAAGTCGGCAGCAATGGCCTGGATCGGCGCGGTGAAGTTGGCGGCAACCGCCACCTGCACTTCATCGGCGTGAGCGGCGCCCAAGACAAAAACCGACAGCAAAGAAGCCAGGCAAGCGGGGGCAAAACGTGAGGCACGAAGGGTCATAACAGCTCCGTTATTGGCGAATGCAGAGGGCAGTTATTGTTGGAGGTGGACTGCACCGATGCGAAGGGTGAAACGCTATATAGCGAAATATATAGCGAAATGCCGCTAAACAGGAAGTGCTGTTGTATACAGGATGAGGCTGTGTCGCGCCTCATCCTGGATCGGGTCAGTGTCGGACCAGTTTTGTCAGTGCGCCTTGCGCCAGTTCCCGGGTCAGTTCGGCGCTGCTCAGCTCCTTGCCCAACGGAAAAGCCTGCCCGGCCCAGAGGTTGCTGAACTGCGCTTCGCTTTTTGCCCGCAAGGGCATCAGCGCTCCGCCGGCCAGCGGGAAGGCCGGGGCTTTCGCTGACATCGGGCCGATTTCGCGCATCACTCGATTGAGAATGCCGCGAGCCGGGCGGCCGGTGAACAGGTTGGTAATCGCGGTTTCGCTTTCCTTGGCGGTGCGCAGCGCCTGATGATGGGAAGCGCTGACTTTCGCTTCCGGGGTAAACAGATATGCGGTGCCGACCTGCGCTGCCGATGCACCGAGTATCAATGCCGCGGCCACCCCGCGCGCATCGGCAATGGCGCCGGCAGCGATCACCGGTACTTTCACCGCATCGACAATCTGCGGCACCAGGGCAAAGGTACCGACCTGACTGCTCAGGTCATCGCTGAGAAACATCCCGCGATGACCACCTGCCTCGTAGCCCATGGCGATGATCGCGTCGCAACCGTTTTGTTCAAGCCACACTGCTTCATCGACAGTCGTGGCAGACGAGAGGATTTTCGCACCCGTGGCCTTGACCCGATCCAGCAGGGATTTCTCCGGCAGGCCAAAGTGAAAACTCACGACTTCAGGACGAAACTCTTCCAGCACGGCGCACGCTGCCGCATCGAAGGGGGCCCGGTTGGACACCGGCGTCGGTGCATCGAAATCGACACCCAGTTCGCGGTAGTACGGCTCCAGCAGGTTTTTCCAGTCCCGCGCGCGCTGTTCATCGGCAGCCGGTGGCTGATGGCAGAAGAAATTGACGTTGAACGGCTTGCGAGTGTGCTCGCGAATGGTCTGCAGTTCTTCGCGCAGTTGCTCGATACTCAGCATTGCGGCGGGCATCGAACCCAGGCCACCGGCGTTGCACACGGCGATCACCATGGCCGAATTCGTGGCACCGGCCATGGGGCCCTGGATGATCGGCAGCTCGATGCCGAGCAGGTCAAGAATGCGAGTGTCAGGCCATTGGCTCATGGAAGCGGTTCTCCGAACGATGAAACGGGGCAGGGACGGCAGAGCCGGTTTTTTAACAGCAAAACCGGACTCAGGGCCAGCGCGAATTTTCCGCGCACGGACAGCCATGCGCCGTCAGCGTCGATGAAAACCGCCGCCACCGCCACCAAATGAACGGTTCATGACTTGCGAGGAGTTGTGAAAGTTGTTGGTGCGCTGGTTGCCGAAGTTACGCGCTGCAGATTCACGATTGAGGTTTTGCAGTTGAGCAGTGTTGTTGACCGGTGCCGTGCGGGTCGGGCTGCCCTTGACCATTGATTGCCAACCGTTGTCGGTTTTCTTGTAGACGTTACCGTCGTGCCCGGCATAGACGTTGTCGCCGACCCGTGCAGCGCCGCCGTTGCGGCCCCTGACGCCAGCATATTGCGTGGTCTTGTCGGTGTTGGGGTTGTACACCGCGCCACGGTTGGCGGTGACTTGCGTGCCGTTGCGTGCGTTGCCCGCTGTCACTCGGCCGCCGGCGATGGCGCCACCGTTCGGCCCGACCACCTCACCGCTGCGTCCGGCCGCGTAGTTGCCGTTGTAGGCATTGTGTACGGCACCGCGCTGGCCCGCCGCGGCAATCCCGGTGCGCGAGTTATAGGACGAGCCGACCTGACCGGCCCAGCGATTGCCGGTCCAGGCGTTGTAGCCGGCGCCGTAACGGCTGACGGTCGCGCGGTCGCCCCACTGACGATAAATGTTGCCGGTGGTGCCGGCCCAGCCACCGGGCCCCCAGGCCACGGCACCGCCGCGATAGCCGTAAGCGGCGCCGCCCCAGGCCAGCGGCGCAGGATACAAGCGCGGCCCCCAGGCATAACCCCAGCCGTAATTGCCCCACCACGGATAAGCACCCCAGCCCCAACCCATTGCCACGGTGTTGCCGCCCCAGCTCCAGCCGAAGCCGAAACCGAAGGTCCAGCCGGTCCAGGGTGTATAGCGAATCGCGACACCGAAACCGTAGGTCACGGGCGGCCCATACCAGACACTGCCAACCCACGGCGTGTACGGATATCCGGTGCCGTAAACCACCACACCCGTGGCCGGATCCAGGTTCGACCCTTGATACCCCGGGGTGTAGCCAACCACCACCGTGTCGCCGCTGGACTCATAGACTTTGACGTAAGTGAGGTAATGCATCGGTGAACTCGGCGGGATGGAATAGATCACCGACGGTACCGAACTGGCGACGACCCACGGTCCGCTGACTGTCGTTGCGGTGAACCAGATGCCGTTCTCCACGGCATACCAGCTGTCGTTGTCGACACGAATGATCGGCGTCGCGCTGTTGACCACATATTGCAGCGACGTGGTGTTGATCGGTTTGAGTTGCGGCTCGCCGTCGAACTGCGGCGCGGTCATTTTCACTGCACTTTTCTTGATCGCCGAGGTTTGCGGGATGGTGGCGGCAATCGCGGCTTCCTTGGCCTGCGGCGTACCGGCGACGGAGGCCTTGACGTTCTCTTTCGGGCTGTCGTCGGGGATGTTGGCGAAGTCGGCAGGCAATTTGTCCGCCGGGGTAAACGTCCACGGCCCGTTCATGTCGGCGGCCCGGAACCAGCGTCCGGAAATCAACACGTAGCTGTTCTGGTCGCCGATTTCCTTGAAGATGTGTCCGGTGGTGTTGCTCACGTAGAGCAGGCTGGTGCCCTGAATCGGCGACCACTGCGCAGCCCCGTCGGTAACGATCAGCTCGGTGGGGGTAGTGGCGATGAAGATTTTCGGCTGCGGCGGTTTGGCCAGATTTGGCACCTTGTCTTTCGGATCACTCTGCCCGGTCAGCAGATCGACCTGGCGGCTCTGGATCGCCGCCTGTTTGGCCTTCTCCAGATCGGCAGGCGGTGCGGTCAGGCGGGTGTACTCGCCGCTGAGGTTGTCAGCGACCATCCAGCCATCAAACACATGCAAGTAGTGCTTGCCCTCGGCGTCCTTAAGCAATAACGGGCGGGTGTTGATCACCCGCTGCAACCCGGTGCCCTCGACCGCGCGATACGCCGCGTCGCCATCAATATAGACAAGCAGGGCGGGGACGTCGGAACTGATGATCGCCGGCGGGGTATTTTCCAACGGTGCGCTGTCGGCTTTCTGCTCTGCCGACAGCACACCGACGGCGGCCTCGAGTTGATCGAGGGAAATGGTCTTCTTGCGGCTCTGGGCATCCTTTTGCAGTGCCGCGAGCCAGACATCCGCCTGGCTGGCATCGGCGGGGAAGTCGGCCTTGATGATCTTGTATTGATCCAGTGCGACCCAGCGCGTGGCCTTGTCGACCAGCGTGTGCGCACTGAACTGGACAATGCCGTAAGTGGGTTTGCCGTCGGCGCCGGTGGCTTCGACCGCCGCCCGGGCATTGAGTGTGTAGCCATCCCAGCTGTCGAGTTGCGGCTGGTACACGGTCAGCCTGGCCTTGCCGCTGGTGATCACTTGCGGCCACGTCGGCGCGCTGGGGGCGGCGTCGGCAGCGGCGGGTTTGCTGGCAGTGGCCGGGGCGGCCCACGGGTTGCCGGCGGTCAGCAGGCACAGCATCAGGATTGCAAGCCATGAGCGCGGGTAAGGCATTGTCAGCTCCATCGACAGGGGCCGCTTTCAGCAGGAGGGCAACGAAAGCACGACCGTCGAAAAAGCATAGTCGCCCGCTATGGAATCACTGGGCGGATTTGCGAATTGGCGCAAAGTCGGGTGGGGCAATGTGTTGCTTTGTGTTATTTCAAGGCGCGAGGATTTGAATCCACTGAGTGAGAGGCAGCCATGTTCAACGGCATTTTGATCGACAAAGACGACAGCGGTTACCGCGCCAGCCTGCAGCAGATCGATGAAGCGCAGTTGCCCGAAGGCGACGTAACGGTGCGGGTGGCGTACAGCACGCTGAACTTCAAGGATGGTCTGGCGATTACCGGCAGCAGCCCGGTGGTACGCCAGTTTCCGATGGTGCCTGGGATCGACCTGGCGGGCACGGTCGAGGTCAGCTCGCATCCTGACTACAAGGTTGGTGATCAGGTGCTGCTCAATGGCTGGGGCGTGGGCGAAAGTCACTGGGGTGGCCTGGCACAGAAGGCGCGCCTCCGTGGCGACTGGCTGATTCCCTTGCCCGAGGCCTTCAGCGCCGCGCAAGCGATGGCCATCGGTACCGCCGGCTACACGGCGATGCTGTGCATTCTGGCGCTGGAGCGCAACGGCGTGACGCCGGATCAGGGCGAAGTGCTGGTGACCGGCGCCAACGGAGGGGTGGGCAGTTTCGCCATCGCCTTGCTTAGCAAACTCGGGTATCGCGTGGTGGCATCCACCGGCCGGGTGTCCGAGCATGAGTACCTGAAGCAACTGGGCGCCAGCGAGATCATCGACCGCGCAACCTTGTCGGAACCGGGCAAACCGCTGGCCAGGGAACGCTGGGCCGGCGTGATCGACTCGGTCGGCAGCCACACCTTGGCCAACGCCTGTGCCAGTACCCGCGCCGAAGGCACGGTGGCGGCCTGCGGTCTGGCCCAGGGTATGGATTTTCCTGCGTCGGTGGCGCCGTTCATTCTGCGCGGCGTGACCCTGGCGGGCATCAACAGCGTGACCCAACCCAAGGCCCGGCGGATCGAGGCCTGGAAACGTCTGGCCAAGGATCTGGACTTCGCCTTGTTGCCTTTGATCAGCCACGAAATCGCCCTGAGCGAAGCCATCGACGCGGCACCCAAATTGCTCGCCGGACAGCTGCGCGGCAGGGTTGTGGTCGACGTCAATCGCTGACAGAGTAAGCGCCATTGCGGCCCTGTGTGGCCGCACTTCTATGACAGGGAGCGGTATTTTCGATGGATTTGAAACGACAGCAAATCGACGCCTTCACCGTGGCCGGCCTGCGTGTGCGCACGACCAACGCCGCAGAGCACCAGCCCCAGAGCGCAAAGATCGGCCCGATGTGGGGCCGGTTTTTCAGTGAAGAACAGGCCGAGAGTATTCCCGGCAAGATCCCGGGCTCTGCAATTTATGGTGTGTATTCGGCCTATGAATCCGACGCCTCGGGTGCATTCGATGTCACCGCGGGGGTCGCGGTCAATGCACAACCCAAAGGCTATGAGACCGTACAGATCGAAGCCGGCGAATATCTGGTGTTCGAGGCGCAGGGGCCGTTGCCTGACGCGGTCATTGCGACCTGGGGACGGATCTGGACTTTCTTTGAGGAGAACCCTCAGATTCAGCGTCGCTATGCCACCGACTACGAGGCCTATACCGGCCCCGAGTCCGTGGCGGTCTGCATCGGGATTCGCTAAGGCTGGGTTTCGCGATCCAGCAACTGGCGCTTGCGCTCCACACCCCAGCGATACCCCGAGAGATTGCCATCGCTGCGCACCACGCGGTGGCAAGGAATTGCCACGGCCAGACGGTTGGCGCCGCAGGCTTGCGCCACCGCGCGCATGGAAGTCGGCGCGCCAATGCGTTGGGCGATTTCGGCGTAACTGGCGGTGCGACCCACCGGGATTTCCCGCAACGCCTGCCAGACGCGCTCCTGAAACGCGGTGCCGCGCACATCCAGTGGCAAGTCGAGGCCCAGTGCCGGGGCTTCGATGAAACCCACCACTTTGGCAATCAACTGTTCGAACCCGGCGTCGGCGCCAATCAGGTTGGCCTGACGGAACTGATCCTGCAGATCACACACCAGTTGGTGCGGATCGTCGCCCAACAGGATCGCGCACACCCCGCGTTCGCTTTGCGCCACCAGAATCGCCCCGAGCGAACATTGGCCAACGGCAAAGCGTATGTCGTTATTGCGCCCGGCAGCGCGATAGTCACCGGGCTTCATGCCCAGCAGCTTGTCGGCCGATTCGTAAAAGCGGCTGTTGGAATTGAAGCCGGCGTCGTACAGCGCATCGGTCACCGAACCGCCATTCGCGAGCCGTTCCCGCACCCGGCGCGAGCGATGCGCCGCCGCGTAACCCTTTGGCGTCAGACCGGTAGCGGCCTTGAATACGCGATGAAAATGGAAGGGGCTGAGGCCGGCGGTCGCGGCGAGCTGGTTAAGCGCCGGCGCAGTTTCGCAGGTTTCGATCTGCCGGCAGGCCAGCGCCACCGTCGCGGCATGTTGGGCGGCGACGTCGGTCTGATCCTTGCGAGTGCGTTTGCTCGGACGATAACCCGCCGCCTCGGCTGCTTCGGCGCTGTCGAAAAATTCGACATTTTGCGGCTTGGGCAATCGCGAAAGGCTGCTCGGGCGGCAATAGATACCGGTGGTTTTCACCGCGTAGACAAACTGCCCGTCGGCTCGCGGATCCCGCGCGATCACGGCGGCCCAGCGTGGATCGGTTTCAACATTGATGATCGGCGAAAGCTTTTTCATGACGAGTAGTCCGTTGACCTGTTTGATTCAGGTTAACCAGCAGCAATGTGGGTAACACTCCGGGCCTTGCGGTCAAACTTTTCAGATCACCCGGCGACCCGGAAGGTCAGATTGATCCGCCGCTCGCCCAGACGCGGATGCTGGCCGGGCTTGATCGGCAGCACACCGTGAAAACGCAGGCGATCGACCCCGCCCCAGACCACCATGTCGCCGTGCAGCAGAGGAATGCGCTGGCTCTTGTCGCTGCGGACAAAACCACCGAACAGGAACATTGCCGGCAACCCCAAGGACAACGAAACGATCGGCGCCGCGTAGGCATGTTCGTCCTTGTCCTGGTGCAAAGACATCTTGGCGCCGGGGACGTATTGGTTGATCAGGCACGAATCGGCGTGAAATCCGGCAAATCCTGCGCGCAGCGCCGCTCTCTGTGCCAGTTCGAACAACACTTGGGGCATTGCCGGCCACGGCCTGCCGCTCAGCGGATCCACGGTGCTGTAGCGATAACCGCTGCGATCGGTGATCCAGCCCAGCGCTCCGCAGCTGCTGGTGCCCACTGACATGCTGAAACCGCCCGGGGTCATCATGTGACGCAATGGCGCTGCGGCGAGAACGCCCTCCAGCGCCGGCAACAGCTGATCGATCATTGGCAGGGCGAAACCGCGCAAAACCCACGATTGTTCACCGATTTGCTCGGCGCGGGGTTGTTGCTCGGGTTCGTGGTCGGCGAACAGGTCGAAGTGGCTCGGTTGCATGCTGCTCATACTGCGTCGTGGAAGATGATGCCCAGAGTATGCCGGTTTCCGCTGTGCAGGCGACTGACGCCATGACGCATGGTCACCCGATAATCGCCGCGTGTGCCGCTGACCGGGCGCTGGTTGACCGCGAATATAACGGCGTCACCCTTTTGCAGATCCACGACGTGTGGTCGCGACTGCAGGCGTGGACGCTGCTCGGTCAGGACGAACTGTCCACCGGTAAAATCCTGTCCGGGCTGCGACAGAAGAATCGCCACTTGCAGTGGGAAAACCAGATCTCCGTACAGATCCTGATGCAGGCAGTTGTAGTCCTGCGGGCCGTATTGCAACAGCAAGGGTGTCGGCCGCAGTTGGCCGGCATCGTGACAGCGCTGCACAAACCCGGCATGGGTTGCGGGAAAGCGTACAGGCAGATTCATGCGTTCGTACCAGCGGTTGGCCAGCGGCACCAGGCGCGAGTAAAGCGCAGTGCGCAGACGTTCGATGGTTGTCGGCAGGGGATAGCTGAAGTACTTGTATTCCCCGCGACCGAAACCGTGGCGAGCCATGATGACCTGCGAACGAAACGGTTCGGTCTGCGAATACAGGGCGCTCAAGCGCTCACAGGTTTGCGCCGACAGCAGTGAGCGGACGATGGCATAGCCATATTGATCCAGATGCTGTTCGAGGCTCGCCCAATCGAGCGCATCCAGCCGAGACGGGGACATTGACATTCTGACTCCTGAACCCTTTGGTCGAGTCTGTCAGTCTGGGCAAATCCCGGCGGCAGAACACTCCGCCGCTTGCGGTCGAATCCGGGGTGTTGCGTTACAGGGCTTTGCTGACGGCGATATCGCTGATCACATCTTCGGTCTGGCCGTGGATGGCATCCAGTGCAGCCCTGGCTTCTTCCACGGTGCCGTCTTGCAGTTGCGCGAACTCGAAGCGGCGCTCGCCGTTGAGCTTGTATTTGATGACGTATTTGGTCGTTTGGGCCACGGTCATGCTTACCTTGCGTTGGGGCGACTCAGCTCAGTTTGGAGCTGGAGCGGCGGATGATCTTGATCGAGTGGGTCAGGGTCGGTTTGCGCGTGACGCTGATGGCGCGCCGGCTGACGGTGTCGATGGTGATGTTCCAGAAACCGGTGCTCGGCGCGGTGATGCGCGCCGGAAACGTGTCGAAAGCGCCGCCGTGGTAGGTGTGGCGGCCGCCGTTCTTGAACGCACGGAAGTTGGCGTCGTTCATCAAGCGGATGTTGCAGGTTTGCGAGCATTGGATGACGACAATGTCGTCTTCGTTGAGGTGCTCGCGCTGGTGAATGAATTTCATGGGCGCCTCCAGAAGGGCTTTTTCTACTAAATCAAAACGATAGCATGTGCGATTGGCGCAGTTTATCAGCCCGAACGGGTTATTATCCCGCCGTCGAGCGCTGCTTTGACAATTAAAAACGGTTATTCGCGATTCGCTGCGGGTTTAATGGAGTAAGCCTCGGAGAAAAATGGCATTACTGCTGTCCGAGGGTCTTTATGGGAGGTATTTGTATGAAATGGGGTGTGGTGTGTCTGCCGTTGATGTTGGTCATGGGTGGTTGCGCGAGTGTTTCCGAAATCAATGAAACCTTGCCCACCATGAGCGTGATTTCCGGCAAGAAACCCCATGAGTATGCGCAGTGCCTGGCGGACAAGCTGGCTAACAGTCGCGGCGCACTGCAGATGCAGCCGCACAAGGATGGCGTGCGGGTGATTGTTCCCGGGAAATTTTCCACTGGCGCGGCAGCGGTATTTGATATCGACGACCGTTCCGGCGGCAGCAGCATCAAGTTGCATGAGCGCATGTCCAATGTGCCGATTCGTCCTCGTGACGTGCAAAACGCCGCCAATGCCTGCATTTCCGGCTGATAGAATAGCGTTCATCAGCACCAGTGCCGCCACAGTCATGCTGTGGCGGCATTTTCATTTCTGGAGTCGCGCATGAAGCGAGAGCAAGTACGGGAACGGCATGCAGAGGGCCTTATCTCTGCCACGCATGTGATTCAGAATCCGGCGAACTCGGGTGAGTGGATCGTGTTTTTCAAGAAGAGCGCCGGTCGCAGCTATTTTCTGGTCGACGATAACGACGAAGTCGAATCCTTCGCCCGGCTCGACGATCTGATCGAGATCGTGCGCGGGCTCGGGATCAAGTTCGCCGAGATCCACATGTAGGGTCTATTTGCAGACCACCACCACGCTGCGGTTTTTATAGTTGCCGACATCGACCCCCAGGGTCTTTTCGCTTTCCTTGGGTGCCGGTGTGCCGTCCGTACCGACAATGCGATAACCGGTGCCCGCGCAGGAAGCATCGGCTTTTTCGTAGCAGGTGGCCCAGGAGTTGGCTTCCCCGGAGCAGTCGATACTCAAACCCTGTTCGCCGTTGTTCAGGTAGGTGGTTTGCGAGGTGGCACAGCCACCCAGGGCCAATACCGCGATCAGCGGCAGCATTTTGTTCATGTTCATAAGTGTGTCGTCTTCAGCGAGGGAGGGGCTAAACGCTCTGACAGCGCCGGAGTGAAAAGGTTATAGCGATTGGCCACTTGTTTTTATCGGGTTGCGAGCGGCCACAAAAAAGCCCTGCGCAAGGGCAGGGCTCGGCGCGTGTCGCAACCGGTCAGTCCTGATCTTTGCCACGGCGTTTGGACGACGCAGGGGTGTCAGTGAACACCGACGCCACATCAGTCGCCAGCTGCTCGCTGTCGAAAGGCCCGGCGATGTGTTCGCCATTGGTCGTGGTCAGGTTCCACTTGCCGTCTTTCTTGTCGATCACATACCCGTTGATGATTTTTACCGCGGCCATCTATCTGTCTCGTTCGCTGGTTCAAAGGCGCCATGATACCGACAAATCCTCACATTGGGGGATGATGAGCGTAGAGTGATGCAGCGCATTTGCGTGTTTGAGCTACTCTGTTTTCGCGGGTCGAAGTTGCCAACGGAACTATCGGCGAGAATATTTCTCTATGTTGGCATCGGTTAGCCAGTGCGGGGCATTGTAAGGTGCACGCCGCCTGATTAGACTGCGCCGAAACTCGTACACACAGCCCTTTCAAGGACTTATATGATCAAGAAATGCTTGTTCCCAGCAGCCGGTTACGGTACTCGCTTCCTGCCAGCGACTAAAGCCATGCCCAAAGAAATGCTGCCGGTGGTAAACAAGCCACTGATCCAGTACGGCGTTGAAGAAGCTCTGGACGCTGGCCTGACTGAAATCTCGATCGTGACCGGTCGTGGCAAGCGCGCTCTGGAAGACCACTTCGACATCAGCTATGAGCTGGAAAACCAGATCAAGGGCACCGACAAGGAAAAATACCTGGTCGGCATCCGCAAGCTGCTGGACGAGTGCTCGTTCTCCTACACCCGTCAGACCGAAATGAAAGGTCTGGGCCATGCGATCCTCACCGGTCGCCCGCTGATCGGCGATGAACCCTTCGCCGTGGTACTGGCGGACGACCTGTGCGTCAACCTCGAAGGCGACGGCGTACTGACCCAGATGGTCAAGCTGTACAAGCAGTTCCGCTGCTCGATCATCGCCATCCAGGAAGTCGACCCGCAGGAAACCAGCAAGTACGGCGTGATCGCCGGCGAGATGATCCGCGACGACATCTACCGCGTACACAGCATGGTCGAGAAGCCAAAGCCGGAAGACGCGCCGTCGAACCTGGCGATCATCGGTCGTTACATCCTGACGCCGGACATCTTCGACCTGATCGAACAGACCGAGCCAGGCAAGGGCGGTGAAATCCAGATCACCGACGCCCTGATGAAGCAAGCCCAGAATGGCTGCGTCATGGCCTACAAGTTCAAGGGCAAGCGTTTTGACTGCGGTGGCGCCGAAGGCTACATCGAAGCGACCAACTTCTGCTTCGAGAACTTCTACAAGACCGGCAAGGCTTACTGATCGCGCCCGATCTGCAACGCGAAGGGTGTGAAAGCACCCAAGCGAATGCACCCACAAACGCCCCGACTTGTTCGGGGCGTTTGTTTTTGTGCTGGAAAAAACCTTGGGTCTGGCGGCGCGATTGGCTGACGCCTTCTGAGCGTGCTGGCTGCTTTTTAACGGGGGAGGGTGCGGGCATGCTTGCTCGCTGCCCCGATTCCCTTCAGGCGGCACTGCAGGGCCCCGGGCAAACGGGCAACCCGTCCGCCCAGAACGAAAAAAGCTCCGTATCTTGCGATACGGAGCTTTTTCTTTATGCGTTACTCCGATTGCGATCTCTCGAAACCGGCGCCTTCCAGGCGGTTACTGCTGCACGACATTCGCTGCGGTGGGCTCGACCTTCTTCGGCTTCATCAGGCTGAAGTCGATCAGGGCGCGCTGCTCGCGTTCGTACGGGTTGCCGATCATCAGCGGACGCGGTTTGAAGCTGTCGCTGACCAGGCTCTTGCTGCGGTCCAGTTCATCGAAACTCAAACCGGCCATGTCTGCCCAAGTGTGGATCAGATGCGAGCTGCTGTACGGCCGGCTCAGGTCGGCGGCAAAGTTCCAGTCATGGTTCTCGCGCCATTTCGGCGATGCCCAGGCCATGAACGGGATGGTGTACATCGGTGCCGTCGGTTTGTTCTCGTTACGGCCGAGGGTGTTGTGGCCGACCGAGTCAAACACATCTTCACCGTGGTCGGAGAGGTACAGCAGGAAACCATTCGGATCGGACTTGGCGTAGTCCTTGATCAGGCTCGATACCACGAAATCGTTATACAACACGGCGTTGTCGTAGCTGTTGTAGGTCGGCACCTGATCGTCACGCACGCCGGCTGGAACGCCGGTACGGTCCTGGAACTTGTCGAAGGTCGGCGGATAGCGGTACTGATAGCTCATGTGCGTGCCGAGCAGATGCACGACGATCAACTTGCGCTGCGCCGGGTCACTCAGGGCCTTGTTGAACGGCTCAATCACGTCACCGTCGTACTGCGCGGCGTTCTGGTTGCGGTTGTTGTTCAGGTACACCTGCTCGTCGGCCTGTTCGGAGAAGGTCGTGAGCATGGTGTTGCGCTTGGTCATGGTCTGCTGGTTGGTGATCCAGAAGGTCTTGTAGCCGGCCTGTTTCATCATGCTGACCAGTGACGGCGTGGACAGGTACAAGTCCGGATTTTCTTCGTCGGCGAAGGTCAGCACCTGCTGCAACGCCTCAATGGTATACGGGCGCGGGGTGATGACGTTGTCGAACACCGCGAGCTGATCCTTGAGTTTGTCCAGTTCCGGCGTGGTCTCGCGGCCATAGCCATACAGGCTCATACGCTGGCGGTTGGTCGATTCGCCGATCACCAGCACCAGCGTCGACGGTTTATCCGCGTCGGCAGCCTTGAGGTTATGCAGCGGCGGGACCTTGCTTGCACTGTGCAGCATGTCCTGCATGCCGGCCAGAGTGTCGAGGTATCGGTGGTAAGCCACGGCCATTTGCCAAGGCACCGCCGGCTCGATGCGGTCTTCGAACTTCTCGAAACCTCCGGCGAAACTGCCGGTGCGCTGGGTCTGCTTGATCAGCGGATAGCCGACCACGGCAATCAGGATTGCCAGCGCCGCAACGTAGGCGCGGCCACGGGGCATGTACACCGGGCGCAGGCGTGTCCAGAGAAAGTAGGCGAAAGCGGTATGCGCGAGGAACGCCGGGATCATCCACCAGGCAAAGTACTGGGTCATGTACTCGCCGGCTTCCGACACGTTCGACTCGAACATGATGAAGATGACGCTTTGCGAGAACTCCTGCTGATAGATGAAGAAGTAGCCCAGGCTGGCCATGGAACAGGCCCACAGGACGATACCGATCAGCGCAGCCAGCAGTTTGGTGCGTTTGGGAAACGCCAGCATCGGGGCGAGCCACAGCGCACTCATCACGAAGGCCTGACGGAAACCGCTGAAACCGGAGGTGCCGGTCAGTTGGATCAACAGTTGGGTGATGCCCGAGAAGTACCAGAAAAAAGCAAAGAGCCAGAGAACCCCGGCCCAATCGAAACCTGTCGCAGTCGTTTTGCTGCGTTTGAACAATGCCATTCAGCACTCCAGCTCATCGTCACTAACCAACGCCGGAACACTACAGCAAACCGACGAACGGAAGCCGCGCGCAAACGCACGGCCAGATGGGGCGCGAGTATCACGAACGTAATGTGAAAACTTCGTTAGTTGCTGATTGCTGGCGGGAGCGGATCATGACGGGAACGACAGGCGCCGTTCCCGATGCTGGCGGGGCAGGTCAGGCGTGCGGTTGACGCTGGACAACCGGCAGAGGTTTGGGCTGAGCGCCCTGGGTCAGCGAGCGCAATTGCGCCAGCTCCTGCTTCAACTGGTCGCGCTCGTCCTTCAACTGGCGCAATTCATCGCGACGGATCGTGACATACAGGGTTTGTGGCGGCATTGCTGTGTGTACTGTGCCCATTGCTCACCTCGCAAATGGCGTGTCTCAACTGCAGATTGTCCCGGTGCCGGGCTACAGATCTGCTATCGGCGCCAATTTTGATTTCTTTTGCCCGTGAATGGAACTTTTTTATTTTTCATGGTCGGTGTGTCTTCGGCATGATTCGGGGCGTTATCAGTCTGGATCGGGCACAATGCCCGGAAACTTCGGCCCGACGCTCTGGACTAACCTCCATTAGTCGCGTTGGGCTATAACCAATGACACACATTTATTTGTAGTAAGGAGCATCAGCACATGCAACTCGGGATTATTGGACTGGGCCGCATGGGCGGCAATATTGCGCGGCGTCTGATGCTCAACGGTCACACCACCGTTGTTTACGACCGCAATACCGCCTTTGTCGACACCCTGGCCGCCGAGGGCGCCACGGGCGTTGCCGATCTGCCTGCGCTGGTCGCCGGCCTGGCCAAGCCACGTGCCGTGTGGGTCATGCTGCCGGCCGGTGCGCCGACCGAAGACACCATCAACACCCTGAGCGATTTGCTGGAAGCCGGCGACACCATCATCGATGGCGGCAACACCAACTATAAGGATGACATTCGCCGGGCCAAGACCCTCGCCGAAAAAGGTCTGCACTACATCGACGTTGGCACTTCCGGCGGCGTCTGGGGCCTGGAGCGCGGTTACTGCATGATGATCGGCGGCGATGCCGAGACCGTGAACCGTCTGGATCCGCTGTTCGCCGCTCTGGCGCCGGGCATGGGCGAGATTCCGCGTACCAAGGACCGCAAGTCCGAGGATCACCGCGCCGAACACGGCTACATCCACGCCGGTCCCGCCGGTGCCGGGCACTTCGTGAAGATGATTCACAACGGCATCGAATACGGCATGATGGCCGCGTTTGCCGAAGGCTTCGACATTCTCAAAACCAAGTCCAGCGAACGCCTGCCGGAAGATCAGCGTTTCGACCTGAACGTGGCCGACATCGCTGAAGTCTGGCGTCGTGGCAGCGTCGTATCCTCCTGGCTGCTCGACCTGACCGCCGACGCGCTGGCCAGCGATCCGAAGCTCGACGGATTCTCCGGTTCGGTGGCGGACAGCGGCGAAGGTCAATGGACCATCGAAGCGGCCATGGAGCAAGCGGTGCCGGTACCGGTGCTGTCGAACTCGCTGTTCTCGCGCTACCGCTCGCGCGGCCAGGGCACCTTTGGTGACAAGATTCTTTCGGCCCAGCGCTTCGGCTTCGGCGGCCACGTGGAGACACCGAAGAAATGACCCATACGATCCGCAGAAAATCCAAGGCAGAACCCGCACCACCGACCACGCTGTTTTTGTTCGGTGCCCACGGCGACCTGGTCAAGCGCTTGCTGATGCCGGCGCTGTACAACCTCAGTCGCGACGGCTTGCTTGACGAGAATCTGCGGATCGTCGGCGTTGACCACAACGCCATTACCGATGAGGCCTTCGCGCAAAAACTCGAAGACTTCATCCGTACCGAAGTGGCGGCGCAGGTCGGCAAGGGCGATCAGATGCTTGATCCGGCCTTGTGGGCCAAGCTCGCCAAAGGTATCAGCTACGTCCAGGGCGATTTCCTGGACGACAGCACCTATTCCGCGCTGGCGGCAAAAATCGCCGACAGTGGCACGGGCAACGCGGTGTTCTACCTGGCCACCGCGCCACGTTTTTTCAGTGAAGTGGTACGCCGTCTCGGCGCCGCCAAACTGCTGGAAGAAACCCCCGAAGCGTTCAGAAGGGTGGTGATCGAGAAACCGTTCGGTTCCGACCTGCACACTGCCGAAGCCTTGAACGCCTGCCTGCTCAAGGTCATGTCCGAGAAACAGATCTATCGGATCGACCATTATCTGGGCAAGGAAACCGTGCAGAACATTCTGGTCAGCCGGTTCTCCAACAGCTTGTTCGAAGCGTTCTGGAACAACCATTACATCGACCACGTGCAAATCACCGCCGCGGAAACCGTCGGCGTTGAAACCCGTGGCAGTTTTTACGAGCACACCGGTGCGCTGCGCGACATGGTGCCCAATCATCTGTTCCAGTTGCTGGCGATGGTCGCCATGGAACCGCCGGCCGCGTTTGGCGCTGACGCTGTGCGCGGTGAAAAGGCCAAAGTGGTCGGCGCGATCCGCCCGTGGAGCGTCGAAGAGGCACGGGCCAATTCGGTACGCGGTCAATACAGCGCCGGCGAAGTCGATGGCAAAGCGTTGAATGGCTATCGCCAGGAAGCCAACGTGTCGCCTGACAGCAACACCGAAACCTATGTCGCGCTGAAAGTCATGATCGACAACTGGCGCTGGGTTGGCGTGCCGTTCTACCTGCGCACCGGCAAACGCATGAGCGTGCGCGATACCGAAATCGTCATCTGCTTCAAACCGGCGCCGTATGCGCAGTTCCGCGACACCGAAGTCGATGAGCTGCAGCCGACTTATCTGCGTATCCAGATCCAGCCCAACGAAGGCATGTGGTTCGACCTGCTGGCCAAACGGCCGGGGCCGGCGTTGAACATGGCCAATATCGAGCTGGGGTTCGCGTACAAGGATTTCTTCGAAATGCAGCCGTCCACCGGTTACGAAACGCTGATCTACGACTGCCTGACGGGGGATCAGACGCTATTCCAGCGCGCCGACAACATCGAGAACGGCTGGCGCGCGGTGCAGCCGTTCCTTGATGCCTGGCAGCAGGACGCGAGCGTGCAGACTTACGCCGCCGGGGAAGACGGTCCACAAGCCGCCAACGATCTGCTGACTCGCGATGGTCGCGTCTGGCATGGCCTGGGATGAGGGAGTCGATCCGTTTTTTATTGAGTGACATGGACGGCACGCTGTTGCTGCCCGATCACAGCCTGAGTCAGCGCACCATTGATGCAGTGCGTTCGCTGCGCGAGGCGGGCGTGTTGTTCAGCCTGGCCACCGGGCGCCCGCCCAAGGCCATGTTGCAGCAGATCGAAGCCTTGGGTGTCGATCTGCCGACCGCCGCCTTCAATGGCGGCACCATCGTCAATCCGGACGGCGGCGTGTTGGTGGCGCATTACCTGCCGGTGCCGACGGCGTTGATTGCTTTGGCGTTGTTCGCCGACCAGCCGGAAGTGGAAATCTGGGTGTTCAGCGGTGGCGACTGGCTGCTCAAGGATCCACACGGGCCGATGGTGCCGCGCGAACAGCACGGCCTCGGTTATCCGCCGGTGGTGGTCGAGAGTTTCGAGCCGTATCTGGAGCGCATCGACAAGATCGTCGCGACCAGCAACAACACGGATTTGCTGATTGAACTTGAGGCGCGCCTGCTGCCCAAGGTCAACGGCATGGCTCAGGTCTCGCGTTCGCAACCGGTTTATCTGGACGTGACGGCGCTGGAGGCCAACAAGGGCACCGCGCTGTCGACGATTGCTGCGCATCTGGGCATCCCGCTGGAGCAGACGGCGGCGATTGGCGATGGCGGTAACGACCCGGCGATGTTCCATTGCGCGGGATTGTCGATAGCCATGGGGCAGGCGGAAGAGGCAGTGAAGCGTCAGGCTGATGTGGTGACTGCGCCAAACACCGAAGATGGCGTAGCCCTGGCGATCGAGAAGTACATCCTCAAGTAACATTTGTAGGAGCTGCCGCAGGCAGCGATCTTTTGATCTTGTTTTTTTATGCAGCAAGATCGACAGATCGCAGCCTTCGGCAGCTCCTGCATGAGGTTGTTGTCAGAGCCAGTAGCTGACGGCGTACCAGCCCAGCAAGCCCATCACCACGGTGTATGGCAATGCCATCCACACCATCCGCCCGTACGACAGGCGTACCAGCGGGGCAATCGCCGAGGTCAGCAGGAACAGGAACGCAGCCTGACCGTTTGGCGTCGCCACGCTCGGCAGGTTGGTGCCGGTGTTGATCGCGATGGCCAGCGTCTCGAAATGCTCGCGGCTCATGTGCCCGGACAGGAAAGCCTGTTTCACTTCGGTGATGTAGATCGTGGCGACGAACACGTTATCGCTGATCGCCGAGAGCAGACCGTTGGCGATGAACAGCATGCCCGGCTGTTGCTCCGCCGGCAGCGCCAGCACCCACTGGATCAGCGGCGCGAACAGTTGTTGATCGTGAATCACCGCGACCACGGCGAAGAACACCACCAGCAACGCGGTGAACGGCATGGCGTCCTTGAATGCGTTGCCCAGACGGTGTTCGTCGGTGATGCCGGTAAACGCGGTGATCAACACGATAACCATCAGGCCGATCAAGCCGACTTCGGCAACGTGAAACGCCAGGCAGCCAATCAGAATCAACGCAGCAGTGCCTTGTACCAGCAGCGCGGCACGCTGACGCGGAGTGCGTTCGGCGTCATCTTCGGCAGCGTAATTGGCCAGCACGGCGCGGACGTTGTCCGGCAGCAGGGTGCCATAGCCAAACCAGCGCAGTTTTTCCAGCAGTACGCAGGTCGCCAGCCCAGCCACCAGCACCGGCAACGAGACCGGCGCGACTTTCTGGAAAAATGCCGCGAAGTGCCAACCCATCTCATGGCCGATCAACAGGTTCTGCGGTTCGCCCACCAAGGTGCAGACGCCGCCGAGTGCGGTGCCCACAGCGCCATGCATCAGCAGGCTGCGCAGAAACGCCCGAAACTGTTCCAGGTCGTCATGGTGCAGCACCGGCAAGTGTCGGTCGTCGCTGAACTCGCTTTCCTGGCGCGGATCGTTGCCCGAGGCCACACGGTGATAAACCGAATAGAAGCCGACGGCGGCGCTGATGATCACCGCCGTCACGGTCAGGGCATCGAGAAACGCCGACAGAAACGCCGAGAGGAAGCAGAACATCAGCGCCAGAATCGCCTTGGAGCGTACGCCCAGCAGCAGCCGCGAGAACAGAAACAGCAGCAGATCCTTCATGAAGTAAATGCCGGCGACCATGAACATCAGCAGCAGGATCACCGGGAAGTTGTGCACCAACTCATCGTATAGCGCCTGCGGCGTGGTCATCTTCAGCAGCAGGGCTTCAATCAACAACAAGCCGCCGGGCATCAACGGATAGCACTTGAGGGCCATGGCCAGTGTGAAAATGAATTCGATCACCAGCAGCCAGCCAGCGGCGACCGGGCCGACGGTAAATAGCACCACGGCATTGAGGATCAGGAAGCCGACGATGCTCGCCTTGTACCAGCGGGGCGAGTGCCCGAGGAAATTATGCGCGAAGGCCTGGGCCAGTGAACCGGACATCGGTTGCTCCTTGTATTAAGAAGCGCGCAAAGTGCCGCAAGTGACTGGCAAGTTCAAGTCTCGGGGGATTATTGATTTATATAGCGGGCAATCATGGCCCGGTAGTTGCCGTCCAGAGAATAGCCGCCGACCAGGATGTGTCCATCGGCCTGCACCGCCAGTGAGTTGGCGATATCCAGGCTGCGTCCCAGTCGCGTGCGCAACCAGCCGTGGCCGTTACCGAACTCGCGGTCGAGTTGGCCGTCGGGCAGGTAGCGCGCGACGATGAAATCGGCCTCGATACCGCCAATCGTCGCGCCCACCGCAATGATGCGGCCATCGGTCATGCACTGCGCCGCGCTCCACTGGCAGCCACTGGGGCCGATCTCCAGCAGATGCGGGTGGCCGGCATGGTTGCGCAACTCCGGGCGACCGTTGGGGTGCAGGCTCAGCGCCATGCAGCGGATCGGGTCGCGGCTGCTGCCAAAACAATGCAGATGCTCCATCGAATGCAGCACCTGACTGACCATCGCGCTTTGTCCGTGGGCCTTAAAGGCGAGGAAACCGTCCACCGCAAAGCGCTCATCCAGACGTCCGTCGGGCAGATAACGTGCCACCAGACCTTCCTGAGGAAAGTCGATGGCGCCGGCAACGATGATGCGCCCATCCTCTTGCAGCAGCAGGCAGTTGAGCCAGGTGTTGAGCAGCAGGTGGCGGATCATCACGAATCCACGGCCATTGAAGCCGGGATCGAGGGTGCCGTCTGGAGTCAGACGAATCAGCATGCCAGCATGGTCGGCCAATTCGAAGTGGTGATTGGCAATCAGCAGAATGTGCCCGTCGTCCTGCACCGCGAAGTCGCACGCTTCGGCCCCCGGCACTCCGGGCGGAAGCCAGCTATCCCGAGACCCGACGGACAGGTCACCCGGCAGGCGCACGACTTGTCGACCATTGTCACCAAACGATGGGTCAGGCAAGCCGTCAGCCGTGAAGCGGGCGCAGGCGGGCAGGGTACGGTGAGCGTTCTCATAATGCAGGCCGGCCAGCAGAATGCGTCCGTCTGGCAACACCTGCACCTTGGCACCCATGGCTTCGAATCCGGGGGCGAATTCGCCGATCACGCTGCCTTGAGCGCCGAAGCCGAGATCGGCAGAACCGTCGGGAAGCATTCGCGCCAACCCGAAACGGCTGCCTGCGGCAGTGCCAATCTTGGCAGCCACCAACACCCGGCCTTGTGGATCAAGGGCCAGGCCTTGAGTCATGCTCGACACGCTGCCGGCGAAATACACTTGGGCAATGCCGGAGTGGGCAAAATCTCTGTCGAGTTGCCCGGCGTGAGTCTTTGACGGCGGGAGCGCAACGGCGTTCTCGGGGGACATGCATGCTTCTCCTTGCAAGTTGACCAGGCCCGAATCGGGCGGGTAACTGCATGAGCGAAACATTCAATCCCTGAATACGCCGAAGTACAACTGACATAACTAACAGGTGGAGGGTCGCACTGTGCCAGAACAGTGTCTTTTTGAACCAAATGAAAGCCTGCCAAGCAGTGTCGCCTGACGCTTTAAAGAAAGTTGTACAAACGTACTGGAGATAAACAGCAACAGATAAATAAAAAGAGCAGGGCGGACGACTGGATGTCGTCCGCATTACCTTCTGATCAGTGCGGCATCGACCACGATTGCAACAGGTAACCTTCTTCGCTCAGTTCGGCGCGTGCCTGCTGCAGCAGTTGTTCCAGTTGCGCCGGGTCGGAGTAAGCGCTGCTTGGAATCTGCTTGCGGCCGATATGCGAGTTGGTACGGTCGATGACGGTCAGGTTCAGTTCGCCGTTGCCGTCTTGTGGGGCCCAGGCCACGCACTGGAAAGGTTTAAATGCGTGGTTGGCAATCAAAAGAGCTTCGTTGATACGGAGCGGGGCGGTCATGGGGTCTTCTCTCTGTCGTGCCCAATCAAGTGATGTGCCGTCGGTTGGGCTTACCGTTCGGCTGGTTACTTGTACTGATGCACGCAACCCCGAAGCAGGTCACACACGAAACGGAGAAATTTCAACTTTATTGCTTATGCTCAGGATTTCGACAGTTTTTGAAAGCCTGGCGAAAGAGCGCAACTCGATAGCTAACTAATAACCCGGCTTCTTATAACTCTTTAGCTTGTACGCCTATAAGCAATCGATACAAGCCCCTGTCAATTTCTTGCTAATGTTACAGTCGGGTCTGCCAAATGACTGTTTTTACAATAATTTCCTCAAATTTGGCGCCAAGGAACAGTCATGATCGAAGCGCCAGCGTTACGACGTTTATTGGTAGTCGACCCCTGTGACGACTGTCATCGCCTGTTACCCGGATTGCGCGCGGTCGGCTGGGATGTCGACAGCTGTACCCTGGAAAATGCCGCCGATCGGCCATGCGACGTCGGCCTGCTCAGATTGCAACCTTTTCACCTCGAGCGCCCGGAAGCCGTCAAGGAACTGATCAGCCGCAGCGGCACCGAGTGGATCGCGGTGCTGAATCAGGAGGTCCTGCGGTTGCAGAACGTTGGCGACTTCGTCTGCGAATGGTTTTTCGATTTCCATACATTGCCGTTCGATGTCTCGCGGGTCCAGGTGACCCTTGGGCGCGCGTTCGGCATGGCGCGTTTGCGTGGACAAGGCACGATTCACGTCGATCAGCCGGAACACGAGTTGCTCGGCGACAGCAAGCCGATCCGCGAGCTGCGAAAACTGTTGAGCAAACTGGCGCCGACCGAGTCCCCGGTATTGATCCGCGGTGAAAGCGGTACCGGCAAAGAACTGGTCGCGCGCACGCTGCACCGCCAGTCCCAGCGCCACAGCAAGCCGTTTGTGGCGATCAATTGCGGGGCGATTCCCGAACACTTGATTCAGTCCGAACTGTTTGGCCACGAAAAAGGTGCCTTTACCGGTGCCCATCAGCGCAAGGTCGGGCGCATCGAAGCGGCCAACGGTGGCACGCTGTTTCTCGATGAAATCGGCGATTTGCCGTTGGAATTGCAGGCCAATCTGCTGCGTTTCCTGCAGGAGAAACACATTGAGCGTGTCGGTGGCAGCCAGCCGATTCCGGTGGATGTGCGCGTCCTCGCGGCCACCCACGTCGACCTGGAAGCCGCCATCGAGAAAAAACGCTTTCGCGAAGACCTGTATTACCGTCTCAATGTGCTGCAAGTGGTGACCGCGCCATTACGCGAGCGACACGGTGATCTGTCGATGCTGGCCAACCATTTCTCGCACTTCTACAGCCATGAGACTGGCCGCCGTCCACGCAGCTTCAGCGAGGATGCGTTGATCGCCATGGGCAAGCACGACTGGCCGGGTAATGTGCGCGAGCTGGCCAACCGCGTGCGACGGGGTCTGGTGCTGGCGGAGGGGCGGCAAATTGAAGCCCGGGATCTGGGGTTGATCAGTCAGCACTCAGTCTCCACGCCGATGGGCACGCTTGAAGACTACAAGACCCGGGCCGAACGCCAGGCCTTGTGCGATGTATTGAACCGGCACAGCGACAACCTCAGCGTCGCAGCGAAAGTGCTTGGGGTCTCCCGGCCAACGTTTTATCGCCTGCTGCACAAACATCAGATTCGCTAGAAACCAAAGATCAAAAGATCGCAGCCTGCGACGACTCCTACAGTTGTAATCCCTGTAGGAGCTGCCGCAGGCTGCGATCTTTCGCGTTAGAAGTAGTACGGGAATTTCAGGCTGAAGGAGAAGTCCGGGGCATCCGGGGTCATGCCGATCGACAGGTTGGGTACGATGGTCAGGTTATCCGTGGCGGCAATGGTCATACCGACGTTGAAGTAACCCGCGTTGGCGTCACTGGACACCACCGATTGCCAATCCCCGCCATCGGGTTTGAGTTTGCTGCGGCGTTGCACCAGATCAGACATCGAAAACGACATACTCATCTTTTCGTTGAGTGCAAACGCGATACCGGCGCCGATCTGGAAGCTGTCGCCAATGCTGACCTTGCCTGGCGTTTTCTGATTGACGGTGGCACTGATGTCGTCAAACGACTCCTCCAGGTTGTGGGTGTAGGACAGGCTGCCGAACAACACCGCCGGGTCGAACGTCTTGACCAGCGAAACCCCGGGAGTGATCGACCAGACGCCGTTACCGGTGGGCAAGGTATCAGGCACGAACAGGTTGGAGTTGGCATCGGTCTGGCGCAATTTGATCCCGAACGGATCCTTGCCCGTTGGCGCCTTGACTCGCAGGGTGACCACGGCGTCCGGGGTGTTGACCGACTCGTCGAGGAACTTGTAGGCGATACCGAAGTTGACGTCGCCGATGGTTGGATCACGCGAAACATCCTGTTCCGTCGTGACGTTCGATGCACCACCGTTGCCGCCGCCGGACTGGTAGGTCGACTCGCGGTAGACCACCGGTACGTTGACGTCGAACTGCCATCGGTTGTCGAAGTTGTAGCGGCCGGTCAGGTCCAGCGTCCAGGTGTCGGCCTTGATCCGGTCGAGGTTGATGTTGCCAAGAAAGATCGAGTCCAGTGCGAGGAAGCCGTTGAGGATCAGCTGCCGGGTGTCGTAACGCGAGTAGGTCACACCGGTTTCAAAACTGAATTTGCCGCCGCCGAAGAAGCCGCTGGCCTCGTCGTAGAGGTTGGACACACTCTGTGCCGGTTGCGAATCGTCGGCCAGCGACTGGCCATAAGAAGCCCCACTGCCCCCCGCTGCGCCCCCCGACGCTGCTGCCGCCCCAGTCCCGGGCGCGCCGGTGCTGGTGGCCACTCTTGGATTGCCTTTCATGTCAGACGGCGACTTGGCCAGCCGTTTGGGTTGCGGCGCTGCCGGTTGATCTTCAACCTGACGAACCCGTTGTTCGAGCACCGCCAGGGCCTTTTGTTGTACTTCGTATCGTTGCTTCAGCTCCAGAAGTTCCTGTTTCAGGGTCTCCACATCTGCGTCGGGTGCTGCTTGCAGCATCGCCGCAGGTAGAAGAGTGCTCAAACATACAGCGGCACGCAGTGATACTGATCGATACATGAATAAGCCGTCCCTTTAAGCCCAATGATCGAGACTCAGCGTAGTTCAATATCCGATATTGCGTAGTGCCCTGAGTTGAGTCAGGTTGCAGTCCAGTGCGCCGGGGCTGATGCCGTTATTGTTAAGTACAACATTGAGTTGGGTCATGTTGTTGACCACGTTGGCGCTGCCCAGCAGGCGGGTGTTCTGCAGCAGGCCGCCCTGGGCCACTTGTTGCAGGGCGGTGCCTTGATTGCCCGAGGCCTGAATGGCCATTTGCACGCCACTGTTGGTGGCCGAAACGGCGACGTTGCCAGCGGCATTGCTGGCACCGATGGTTTGCCCGGCAATCAGGGCCTGACCTTGTGCGGGGGCCAGTGGAGGAGGGGTGTTGGCCTCTTTTACGTTGATCGCCACATTGTTGTTGGCGGTGTTGCCGTCGCCGGCGGCGCGTACGCTCTGGGTCACGCCCTGGCTGCTATTGAGTGCCGCACCACCAATGACATTGCCAGTACCCGGCGTCGGGGTGCTGCCGTTGCCCTGTTCCTTGATGGTCGAGACATAAAATTCCGGTTTGATCGTGGCGGCCTGGATTTGCATCGACGTCGCAGCGCCGATCAGATCACCGCTGGCGTTGCGCCAGGTACTGCTCATGACAATGCCGAAGCTGATGATCCGCCCCGGCATGACGTAACGACCCCGAAGCTGTGACAGCTCCTGATCCTGGATTTCGATAGGTTTGAACCCTGCATTGGCGTAGCCTGACGCGCTCGCTGCCAGGCAGGCGGCGGCCAGCCAGTATGAGGTTTTCATCTGCTGCTCCCGGGACATCCAGCCCCATTCTTTATAATCGGCGATTAAAAGAAGTCGCTCTGTATGAACCCGAAGTCCATCAATTCAGCATCTTTGACAGGGTTGAAGTTATCCAGCTTGTTCTTGGCCGTCAGCGGAGTCGGTGGTGTGCGCAATGCATTGGTTTTGTCATAACCGGGGCCGACGATGGCGAAGACGATGCCGTTCCAACCTTTGACAAAGTCATCATGGGTGTAGCGTTTGTGGCCTAAGACGGGATCTCCGATGTAAACCCAATCCTTGTCCGAACGCTGCAGAACCACGAAATGCTTGTAGCCGCGAATTTCCAACAGTACCACCACCGGGATCGTGACTGCGTCGAGCTTCTCCGGTGGAATCTTGTAACCCCTGGCGCGCATGCCGATGCTTTCTACGTAGCGCTTCATGTCCAGCATGGAAAAACCCTGAGTGCGAACAAGGTCTTGGTCGGCGTTGACCAGCATGCCTTTGATGATGTGCTCCTCATCGACGTCGAGCCAATAGGCCTGGCGCAATACCGTGGCCAGTGCGGCGGCGCCGCAGCTGAAATCGGTTTTCTGTTCGACAATGTCGGCAAACTTGCGCTCACGGATGCTTTGCACGTTTTTGTAGACGAGTACGCCGCCGGGCAGGGCAGCGACGGGCATCTGGGCAGCCTGGGTCAGGCCGGACAGGCAAAGCAGGGCGATAAAGGCAGTCTTACGCATGATCGATACGCCTTTGCGGACTGAGGAAAAGCCCCGTTTCCGGGGCTTTCGTTTCGATCGCGATTACATGCAGGCTTTGCAACCTGCAGCGATGGACAGCGAGTTGCTTTGTTGGTTGCCAACACCGGCGGCGTTGTTGTAACCAGCGTTACCGGAGAAGTTGTTACCAACGTTCGAGATGTTCGCGTTGTTGGTCACAGGGTTTTTCCAGCCATCAGGGGTCAGCACTTGTTGAGTGGTGACGCCAGCCAGGCCGAAGACACCGACAGCTTCGAAGGTGGCTTTCTGATCTTTGCTGCCGCCGTTACCGCCATGGCCGCGATCGTTGTCGCCATAGCCGCCACCGCCGTGGCCTTTATCACCTTCGATGGTAGCTTTGCCAACGGCAGCGAATGCGCCGACGGCGGCCACGGTGCCGGTGAGGGTATCTTTTTTGTAGGTTTGAGTGCCGTTATTGGACACAGTCAGGCCAGTGGAGCTTTGGTTCGCAGCAGCAGCGGCGTTAGCTACACGACCACCCGATACAGCAATAGCCAGGTTGTTTTTCTGTTGGTTGAAGTTGCCGGCACTGTTGTTCACGCCAATGTTGCCGGAACCGCCGTTACCCACGTTGTTGAGGTTGGCGTTGTTGGTTGTCGAGTAGTTGGCAACCGCGTTGTTGTTGTTGACCTGAGTGGCGCTGGAGACAGATACCGCGCTGCCGAAGATAAAGCTTTCGTCGGCAGTCGCCAGTGCAGCAGCGTTGTCTTGCTGGTTGCCATCGCCGGCGGTGTTGTTCATGCCGACGTTGCCGTTGGTGCCATTGGCCGAGTTATTGACGTTGGCATCGTTTTTGGTGCCTTGGTTGCCCACCAGGTTGCCATCGCTGTTCTGCGTGTCGAGTACGGCAGCCCCGGCGCCGGCTCCGATTTGCAGAAGTTGTTCCAGGGTAGGGCCTTTGGGTTCATGGTTGCCATGGCCATTGCCGTGCCCGTTACCATGATCATTGCCGCCTGCCTGAGCCGCCATTGCCATTACTGCTGCAAGTGCGAAAACCAGTGGTTTGAGAGCCATTGTAGGTTTCATGGTGTTTCTCCATCGTGCTTATTAGTTGGTTAAGTGTTGGTACTTTCTAATTGCACTGCTTTTGTTGTTTGGGTCAGTCAGCGACCCGGATGCTCAGGGTGTTAGCCATACGGTTCCCCACCCCGGCACTCTGGTTCACCTGGATCACCCCTCGGCTGCCGGTGAAGGCCTGATCACTTGTCGTGACCTGGCGACTGCCGGGTGAGGTGCCAGTTGCTCCTGAGCTCGGTAAAAGCGCCACGTTCTGTTGCGACAGGGCGCTGTCGTCAACGCTTTGCGGGGCAGCACTGATGCTGACGCGCGTCACGTTGGCCATCTGGTTGTTCGCCCCGGCCCCCTGGTTCACGCCCAGGATTCCGTTGCCATTACTGAAAGAGGTGCCGCCAATGGTGGCGCTGGCGTTCATCGACGGGTTGGCCGGGGTATCCAGCTTTTGCCTGACGATGGTTGTGGCGCTGGCGTTGGTGCCGATGGCGATCGCTTTGGTATTGGTCTGTTGCATCTGGTCGCCAGCAGCCTGGTTGACGTTGTAGTTGCCGCGGTACTGGACGCCGGTGTCCTGAATGTTCGCGTTATTGACCGAGTCGGGGGCGGCCAGCGCCTGGACGCAGCCGAAAAGGGCAAGTAAAAGAAGGGAACGATTCATTTCATTGACCTCCGGCCATGCGGGTCAGCGGAGCAAGACCGGAACTCATCGCACGGTTGACGGTGTTGGAGATCGAACCGCCCGCGCCACCGCCGTGACCGCCGCCCATGCCGGGCAGGCCATTGGGATTGGTCAGGGTGTTCATGCCAGGCATGTTGGCGGTGGGCGTGGTGATATTGCCGCGAATCGAAGAACCACTGGCTACACTGGCAAATTCACCGTCATTGAGCTCGGTGCTGGTCATCGCCTGATTGATGCGAGCCGAAGGGTTGGCATTGACCGTGGTTGGGTAGGGGTCTTTGCCACCGCTGCGCCCGATAGGAATGGGCTGAACGTCGCGGTTGAGAACGATCACGCCATTGCCTTCGGCTTGAACGTTGAAACTGATGAATGTGCTGGCGGCTGATCCAATCAGCAGAAGGCAGGTCAGGCCTTTATTGATATTCCCCACGGCGGCAATTCCTTCTTCAGTGGGCTGGCTCTTGTCAGCGTTGGGAAGGAGACAGCGAAAGCTGTGCCGCTTTTGAGTTGTTGTTGATTTTCAACGGGTTGGCGCTGGGCCGCACAGGGTTGATACAAAAGCTGTTTCAACGCTGAAACAGTCGTGCAGACGCCCACCGGTTCCATGGCGGCGCAAAGCTCTGGGACAAGGGTTTGCCGGGGACTGTTTCACTGGCGAAACAGATGTCCTGACAAAATGATGAAGGCCGTTGAATTGGCCGCTTTGCGCTCAGGGAGGTGTTTCAGGAATGGACACTTTCGCCCTGAACGGAGCTACTCGATGGATCAATCAGCCAATAACCGGGCGACGGCTTCAAAAGCCTGAACGCGGCGTTGATCCCAATCGCCCTGGATGATCTGCACCGGCTGCTTGTGCTGTTCCAGCCAGTCATGGGTGGCCTGAAAGAACGCCATGCGTTCGCTGAGTTGTGGCTGGCAACGTTGGCCGTCATCCGTCCAGTCGATCAGCTCCGGGGACAGCAGCAGGTGCAGGTCGTAATGCCGTGCCAGCAGCTCGGGTTCCAGCCATGTCGGGCAGTCGCCAAACAGGGTCCGGCTCCACAGGATATTACTCAGTAAATGGGTGTCGAGAATCAGCAATCGCGGTTGCTGCGCCCGCGCGTGATCTTCCCATTGCAACTGTCCACGGGCGATGTCGGGAATGTCGTTCAGGCAGGTATCGCGAGGATTCTGCTCCATGAACCAGCGCACGTATTCGTCCACCCGCAGGCCGCCGAAGCGCTCCTGAAGGCCTGCGGCCAGCCAGCTCTTGCCGGTGGATTCCGGGCCGGTGAGGACAACCACCTTCATCGCTGCAACGCCGGATCGGCGCGCCATTCCCGCCAGCCTTGCACCGCAATCAGGGTGAACAGGGCATACAGCGCGGCGGTAAGGTACAAGCCCTTATATAGAAACAGACCGACGAAAATCACATCCAGCACGAACCACAGTGCCCAGCATTGCAGGCGTTTCTGTGCCATCCAGAGTTGTGCGACGAGGCTGAAAGCAGTCAGTGCGGCATCAAGCCACGGTTGTGCGGCGTCGGTCCAGTGCGCCATGGCCGCGCCCAGCAGCAGGCTACCGAATGCGCCCACACTCAGGCCGAGCAGAATAGCGCGCCGATCCAGACGTGTGACGTCGCGTCCGTCATGCATTGTCCCGGCGCGGGTCCATTGCCACCAGCCGTAGACTTGCAGCGCGGCGTAGATCACTTGCAACAACATGTCCGAGTACAGCTTCACGTCATAGAAAATCCAGCTGTACAGCAACACCATGACCAGGCCGATCGGCCAGCACCATGGATTCTGTTTGACCGTCAGCCACACGGCAATCACACCGAGGGCGGCGGCAAACAGTTCAAGCCCGGACATGGGGGTTCCTTGGGAGAATTGAGGAGGGAGCGGATTGTACCCAAAAACCTGTGGGAGCGAGCCTGCTCGCGAACGCGGTATGTCACCAATGCAGATGTTGACTGACATTACGCCTTCGCGAGCAGGCTCGCTCCCACAAGGGTGAGGGGTCAGACGCGGAACTGGCGCAGAAGCTGATTCAACTGCTCGCTCAGTTGCCCCAGCTTCACGCTCGCCGCACTTGACTGCTCCGCCGCCAGCGCAGTGCTGTGAGACAGGCCGGCCGCCTGCGTGACGTTCTGGTTGATGTCCTCGACCACATGCGCCTGTTGCAGCGTGGCGCTGGCAATCGACGCGTTCAGGCCGTTGAGGTTGCGCAGTGCCTGGCCGATGGCGTTGAGACTGGCGCCGGCAAGGCCAGCCTGTTCAATGGTCAGCTGCGAGGCTTTGCTGCTGTCACCGATGACTTTCACGGCCGCTTCGGAATGGTTCTGCAGGCGCTCGATCATGGTCTGGATTTCCGCCGTCGACTTTTGCGTGCGCTGCGCCAGCAGCCGCACTTCATCGGCCACCACCGCAAAGCCCCGGCCCTGTTCACCGGCACGGGCCGCTTCGATGGCCGCGTTGAGGGCCAGCAGGTTGGTCTGCTCGGCAATCGAGCGGATCACCTCCAGCACACTGCCGATCTGCGTGCTTTCGGCGGCGAGGGTGCGGATCACTTCGACCGCCTGGTCAATGGTGCCGGACAGTCTGTCGATCTGTTGCAGGCTGCCGTCGATGTTGATCTGGCCCTGCTGCGCCTGGGCTTCGGCATCGCGCATTTCAGCGGCAGCATGCTCGGCATTCTTCGCCACATCCTGCACGCCGTAGGTGACTTCGTTGATCGCGGTCGCCACCAGTTCCATCTGCTGCGATTGCTGCTGGCTGCGCTGCTGGGCCTGGGTCGCATCGTTGCCCAGTTCGCTGGACGACTGGCCCAGCGCGCTGGCCGAGATCTGCAGGTCACCGATGACCCGGCGCAACTTGGCGGTGAAGGCGTTGAAGTGATGCGCCAGTTGTGTGACTTCGTCTTGGCCATGGGTATCGAGGCTGCGCGTCAGGTCACTTTCGCCGCTGGCGATATTGGCCATGGCATTCACGGTTTCCTGCAACGGACGCGCGATGCTGCGGGCAATCAAAATCACCAGCAGGGCCATGATCAGTGCAATCGCCAGGCCGATTACCGAAGCCTTGATCACCTGGCCCTGGAACTCGCTCTGCACATCATCGACGTAAACGCCGGAACCAAGGATCCAGCCCCACGGTTCGAACAGTTTTACATAGGACGTTTTCGCGACCGGTTCGCTGGCGCCGGGCTTGGGCCAGCGGTAATCGACCATGCCCGCGCCTTTGCTTTTGGCGATCGCGACCATCTCGTTGAATACCGCAAAACCGTCCGGATCGCGGATCGCCGAGAGGTTCTGGCCTTCGAGTTTGGGGTTGGTCGGGTGCATGACCATCACGGGGGTGAGGTCGTTGATCCAGAAGTAGTCGCTCTGGTCGTAGCGCAGGCCGCGAATGGCGGTCAGTGCCTGCTTCTGTGCGGCGTCGCGGGTGAGGGTGCCGGCGGTTTCCAGGTCATGGTAGTAGCTCAGCAAGCCGCTCGCGGTCTGCACCACGTGCTGGGTTTTCTGCGCCTTGGCGTGGTAGAGGTCATCGTGGATCTGCTTGAGCATCAACACACCCAAGGTCAACAACATGACCACGGCCACAATCAAAATGAGCCACAAGCGTCGGCTGATCGACACACTGCGCAAGCTGTTCATAACGCTGCCACTCCGATTTCTTTTTCTTGTAATAAATCAACGCCAGCATCCAACCACGTTTGAGTGGTCGGGCATACGCGACCCAAGTCGTATAACGCCGCAGCACTATTAAGGCTTGTCTGTTAGGATTTCGGCCCCGCGCGCGAAAACCTGAATCCAAGTTGATATTTCACGGAATTTTGACCGTTTCGTGTGGATGCTGTGCGCGCGGAATCGGTACAGCAACAAACAGCTACGCTGATCGCAGTGAACGTAAAAATATTATCGGGGCATGCCGGCGTGCATCGCTCTTTGGGGGACTGATGGATCTTTGGATCGCTTTGCAGGCACTGATTCTTGGAGTTGTAGAGGGGCTGACGGAGTTTTTGCCCATTTCCAGTACCGGACACCAGATCATTGTTGCCGACTTGCTCGACTTCGGCGGCGAACGGGCCATGGCGTTCAACATCATTATTCAGCTCGGCGCGATCCTTGCGGTGGTCTGGGAGTTTCGTCGCAAGATTCTCGATGTGGTAATTGGCTTGCCGACCCAGCCGAGTGCGCGACGTTTTACTGCCAACCTGCTGATCGCATTCCTGCCGGCGGTGGTGTTGGGGGTGATTTTTGCCGACCTGATTCACCAGTACCTGTTCAACCCGATCACCGTCGCGACCGCATTGGTGGTGGGCGGCGTGATCATGTTGTGGGCAGAGCGCCGCCAGCATGAAGTGCACGCCGAAACCGTGGACGAAATCACCTGGAAAGACGCGCTGAAGGTCGGGTTCGCCCAGTGCCTGGCGATGATTCCCGGCACCTCGCGGTCCGGTTCGACGATTATCGGTGGTTTGCTGTTCGGCCTGTCGCGCAAGACCGCGACCGAGTTCTCGTTCTTCCTGGCGATGCCGACCATGGTCGGTGCGGCGGTGTACTCCGGTTACAAGTATCGCCACCTGTTCGTGCCGGCGGACTTTCCGGTGTTCGCCATCGGCTTCATCACGGCGTTTATCTTCGCCATGATTGCCGTGCGCGGTCTGCTCAAGTTCATCGCCAGCCACAGCTACGCGGCGTTCGCCTGGTACCGGATCGTTTTCGGTCTGGTGATTCTGGCGACCTGGCAGTTCGGCTGGGTGGACTGGTCGGCGGCCAAACCATGAGTGATTCCCGCGCACGCCGCCCGGATGGACGCCCGTCCGGTGGCGGCATTCAGCATTTGAAACTGAAACTCGCAGTGCTGCTGATCGTCTGCGCGTTGCCGCTGTTCGGCTCGCTGTCGATGTGGCTGCGCGGCATCTCGTTGGTGCCGTTGACTGCTTATGGAGTCGTCAGTGTGCTGGCGTTTTTCATGTACTGGGCAGACAAACGCAAGGCCCGCGCCGATGCCTGGCGCACGCCGGAGAACATCCTGCATGCGCTGGAACTGGCCGGCGGCTGGCCCGGGGCGCTGATTGCCCAGCAGGTGTTCCGGCACAAGACGCGCAAGGTGTCGTTTCAGATTCTGTTTTGGGTGATTGTGGCGCTGCATCAGGTGTTCTGGATCGACCAGTTGTTTCTGGGTTCGAACCTGCTGTCACTCTTCTGAATCACCACAAATCCCCCTGTAGGAGCTGCCGCAGGCTGCGATCTTTTGATCTTGCTTTTTCAAAGATCAAAGTCAAAAGATCGCAGCCTGCGGCAGCTCCTACAGGGATCGGGTTCAGAGCAGTAATCCGATTTGAGTTTTTTTGGGCAATTTGCCCACCACCAACTGATGCGAACGCGTCAGCAATCCTTGCAGTTCCTCGGCGCCCAGCGGGTAGGGCGGGTGCATGATGATCCACTGTGCCCGCGCCAGATACGGCGCCGGGTGAATACCCGGGCGGTCGCAATGGCCGAGAAACAGATCCTTGTCGACCTTGAATGCCAGTGAATCCCCGCGCAACCCCTGCAAGGCAAACATCTTGTTGCCGGCAATCGAGAACACCCGCACGCCGCCCCATTTGTAATCCTCCCGCGCGCCCGGCAAGGCCAGGCAGAAGGCGGCGACATCCGCTTCGTTCATCTTTCCCTTGCTCATAACAGCCGCTCCCCACACGCATTGAACGATTCGACCAGATGGTCGATCCACGCCCGCACCGCCGGCATCACCCCGCGTCGATGCGGATACACCGCCTGCAACCAGCCGCCGGGCAACGACCACTCGGGCAACAGTTGCACCAGCGCGCCGCTTTCAAGGTCGGCTTCGCAATACATCATCGGCAACAGGGTAAAGCCCTGGCCGGCGAGTACGCAGGCTTTGCGCACGATAAAGTCATCGATGCCCAGGCGCGCTTCCATATTCAGCTCGACGCTATTGCCTTGCTGATCAAGCAAACGCACGTGAACCATGCGGTCGGCTTCCAGCGCGCCAAGTACCGGCAGGTTTTTCAGATCCTGCGGGTGGGCAATGGTTTTGCCTTCGACAAAGGCCGGGCTGGCCACCACCACCATTTGCGCCTGACGCAGACGGCGGGTGACCAGCAATGGATCTTCATCGCCCAGTTCACGTACGCGCAGCGCCACGTCGAAGCCTTCGGCGACCAGATCCACGCGGCGGTTGAGCAGCACCACCTCCAGTTGCACCTGGGGGAATTTGCCCAGAAATTCGCTGATTACCCATGGCAACATTTCTCGCGCCAGCCCGGTGGGGCACGATACCCGCAAGCGCCCGCGCGGTTCACTGGACATGCTGGCAACGGCTTCGTCGGCCATCTCCGCTTCCAGCAACATCGCCTGACAGTGGCGCAGATAGCGTTCGCCGACAGCGGTCAGATTCAACTGGCGCGTGGTGCGCTGCAGCAGGCGTGCGCCCAGGCGTTCTTCGAGCTCGGCAATGCGCCGCGACAACCGCGACTTGGGAATGCCCAGTAAGCGGCCGGCTGCCGCAAAGCCACCGGCCTCGACCACCTTGGCGAAATAGTACAGATCGTTGAGATCCTGCATGAAAAATCCACCGTTCTATCAGTGGGACGAACTATCGCATTGTCGGCGGCTAATCAGCTATTGGTTTCTTCCGTAGGATTGTCTCCATTCCGTCGCCGCCGGCGATTCTTTCCAGGAGATTCCACATGAAACTGCTGCACATCGATTCGAGCATTCTGGGCGACAACTCCGCTTCCCGTCAGCTGAGCAGCCAGGTCGTCAAAGCCTGGCAAGCCGCAGAACCTGCGGCCGTGGTGACCTACCGCGATCTGGCCGCCGACGCCATCAGCCACTTCTCGTCGACCACTCTGGTGGCTGCCGGTACCACCGCTGAACTGCGCGACGCCGCGCAACAGCACGAAGCCGAATTGAGCGCTTCGACCCTGGCCGAATTCATCGCTGCCGACGCCATCGTCATCGCCGCGCCGATGTACAACTTCACCGTGCCGACCCAGCTCAAGGCCTGGATCGACCGCGTCGCCGTTGCCGGCCAGACGTTCCGTTACACCGAAGCGGGTCCGGAAGGCCTGTGCGGTGGCAAGAAAGTGGTGATCGTCTCCACCGCCGGTGGCATCCATGCCGGCCAGGCGAGCGGCATCGCCCACGAAGAATATCTGAAGCTGGTACTCGGTTTCCTCGGCATCACCGACATTGAAATCGTCCGTGCCGAAGGTCTGGCCTACGGTGATGAAGTGCGCAACAACGCGATGAGCGCCGCTCAGGCGAAGATCAGCGAGCAACTGTTCGCCGCCGCGTAAGCATTGCGTAAAGACCAGCTGCCGTTCAGGTAGCGCCTCAAAAAACTCTGTATTCTGGTTCTGCAAGGGCCAGGTGCGGAGTTTTTTGTTTCAGACTGTTGCATAATCTGGCCCGGGTTATGCAGTCAAACGATCAACGTCTGAGTGCAACGCCACGCCGGATCACCGAACCTCAGGGTTACGGGCGTGTCGGAACACAAAGGATCTTTCGATTGAGTAACACAGGGTGGGCCATCCGATGATGCGTCTTTGTGCAACGTTACTGATTTGCCTGCTTGGCAGCCTCGGTTCAGTGCATGCCGCGCCCGGGCGACACCCTGTCTGGAGTGTCGGTTACCACGAGATGACGTTCCTCGATCCGCTGGATCTGCAACCGATGCGCGCCATCGCCTTCTATCCCTCCAGCGACCGTGAGCACAGCAGTCTGCTTGAGGGCTACACCGTCGAGGCGGGCGCCGACACCAAGGTTGCCATCGGTCGTTTCCCGATGCTGATGCTGTCCCACGGCAACACGGGCACGCCGCTGGCGCTGCATGACCTCGCCACCTCGCTGGCACGCAAGGGCTTTGTGGTGGTCGCGGTGATTCATCCCGGCGACAACTCCAAAGACCACAGTCGCCTCGGTACCCTGAGCAATCTGTATGGGCGGCCAATCCAGATTTCCGAAGCGATCACCGCCACCCTTGGCGACCCGATGCTCTCGCCGTTCGTCAACGCCGATCAGGTCGGGGTGATCGGCTATTCGGCCGGTGGCGAAACCGCGTTGATTCTCTCTGGCGCGCAGCCGGATCTGGATCGCCTGCGCCGGTACTGTCAGGAGCGCCCGGACGACCGTGACGCCTGCAACACTCAGGGCGAACTGATCGTCGATCGTGATGACTTGCAACCGGTGGCCGATCCGCGCGTGCATGCGCTGTTGCTGATGGCGCCGCTGAGCCTCAAATTTGGCCGTCATACCCTTGCGGACGTGCATGTGCCGGTGCTGCTGTACAGCGGCGATGGCGACAAACTGGTGGCGTTCGACAAAAACGCCGCGGCGCTGGCGCGCAAACTGCCGACCGCGCCGGACTTCAAATTGCTGGCCGGGGCAGGGCATTTTGTGTTCATGGCGCCGTGCAACGAAGAGCAGATCCGCGCCATGCCGGCGCTGTGCACCGACGCTGACGGCGTGGATCGCGAAGACATCCACCGCAACCTGATTTCCGAAGCCGGACAGTTTTTCTCGCGCACGCTGGGCAGGCCGAGCCGGGCGGGGATGCAGACCGCGGATCAATGAAGATCAAAGATCAAAGATCAAAGATCAAAAGATCGCAGCTTTCGGCAGCTCCTGCCGTGGATTTTTGTAGGCGCTGCCGAAGGCTCGGGCCGCGATCGGACGATCTTTTGATTTCGTTTTTCAGCTCATCGCCCGGCGCTTGAGCAACAAGGTCAACCCCAGCCCGAGCACCGACAACAGCGCCGCACTGAAGAAAATCCACGCATACCCCAGGTTCAGCGCCACCGCGCCCATCAACGGCCCGGCAATCGCCAGTGCCAGATCAAAGAACACTGCATAAGCCCCCAGCCCCGAGCCACGGCTGGAACTGGGCACCTGCTTGATCGCCTCGACCCCCAGCGCCGGATACACCAGCGATAAGCCAAACCCGGCCAGCCCCGCGCCGATCAAAGCGAACGTGGTCGACGGTGCCAGCCACAGCAGCACCAGGCCGAGGGTTTCGATGCTCATGCAGGCAATGGCCGAGTTAAACCCGCCAAAACGGCTGATCGCCGAAATGAACAGCAGCCGTGACAGGATGAAGCACACGCCGAATACCGTCAGGCAATACGCGGCGCCGCTCCAGCCACGGTTGAGGTAATAAAGGGTGATGAAGGTGGTCAGCGTGCCGTAACCGATCGACGCCAGACTCAAACTGGCCCCATACGGTGCGATGCGCCCGAATACTGCCCAAAAAGACAGCCGTTCGCCGCGCACCACCGGTACCGAGGGTTTATTACGGATGATCACCAGAGCGGCCGCCGCCAGTACCGACAGGGCAATGCCCAGGCTGGTAAAGCCGTAGTCGGCAACCATTACCACGCCCAGCGGCGCGCCAATCGCAATCGCGCCGTAGGAGGCAATGCCGTTCCAGCCGATCGACCTTGCCGTGTGCTCCACGCCGACCTGGCCCATGCACCAGCTGATGGTGCCGACGCCGATCAAACCCTGTGCAACGCCAAGCAGCAGCCGACCGATGATCAGGATAATCAGGCTCGGCACCGGGAAATCCTGTAGCAGCGTCGAAATCAGCGTCAGCAGCCCGCTGAGCACAATCCCCGACAAGCCATACACAATCGCCCGTTTGGTGCCCAGCGTGTCCGACATGCGCCCGGCCATCGGTCGACTGAGCAACGTGGCCAGATATTGCGAGCCGATGACCAGTCCGGCAACGATCGCGCTGAACCCCAGTTGCTCGTGAACATAGCCGGGTAACACTGCAATCGGCAGACCGATGCACAGGAAGGCGACAAAGGTATAGAAAACGATGGAGACGATCTGCAGGGTGATCGCCAGTGAGCTTTGCAAAGGCTGTTGCTGCGCAGACATGTGGACTCGTTCGCGGGCGGCGGTGGGAGAATCGGCATCATGGCTGGGTGCTGAAATAAAAGGAAGCAGGCTAACTAATTTACTTGGAGTCGGTGGTGTTTTTGAGGGCCTCTTCGCGAGCAGGCTCGCTCCCACATTTGGAACGCGATTCCCGTTGGAGCGAGCCTGCTCGCGAAGGGCTTCGCAGCACAAAATCACGATCCCTTGAAATGCAAAAAGCCCTGTCACACCGACAGGGCTTTCGCTTGAAGCTTGGAGCAAGAAGCTCGCAGCTATCTTTAGAACACCACACCCTGACTACGCAGGTAGTCATCGTAAGTGCCGCTGAAGTCAGTCACGCCGTTCGGGCTCAGCTCGATGATGCGCGTGGCCAGAGACGATACGAACTCACGGTCGTGGCTGACGAAGATCAGCGTACCCGGGTAGTTTTCCAGCGCCAGGTTCAGCGCCTCGATCGATTCCATGTCCAGGTGGTTGGTCGGTTCGTCCATCACCAGTACGTTCGGCTTTTGCAGGATCAGCTTGCCGAACAGCATGCGACCTTGCTCACCGCCGGAGATGACCTTGACCGACTTGAGGATCTCGTCGTTGGAGAACAGCATGCGACCCAGGGTGCCACGAATCACTTGCTCGCCCTGCGTCCATTGACCCATCCAGTCGAACAGGCTGACATCGTCTTCGAAATCGTGGGCGTGATCCTGAGCGTAGTAGCCCAGCTCCGCGCTCTCGGTCCATTTCACAGAACCGGCGTCGGGCGTCAGCTCGCCCATCAGGGTGCGCAACAGCGTGGTCTTGCCGATGCCGTTCGGGCCGATGATCGCCACGCGCTCGCCGGCTTCCACGGTAAAGCTGAAGTTCTTGAACAGGGTCTTGCCGTCGAAGCCCTTGGACATCTGCTCGATCGTCACGGCCTGGCGGTGCAGCTTTTTGGTCTGTTCGAAACGGATGAACGGGCTGACACGGCTCGATGGCTTGACCTCGGCCAGCTGGATCTTGTCGATCTGCTTGGCGCGGGAAGTGGCCTGTTTGGCTTTCGAGGCGTTGGCCGAGAAGCGGCTGACGAACGTCTGCAGTTCGGCAATCTGGGCTTTCTTCTTGGCGTTGTCCGACAGCAGTTGCTCGCGGGACTGGGTCGCGGCCGTCATGTACTCGTCATAGTTGCCCGGGAACAGACGCAGTTCGCCGTAGTCCAGGTCAGCCATGTGGGTGCACACGCTGTTGAGGAAGTGACGGTCGTGGGAAATGATGATCATGGTGCTGTTACGCACGGTGAGAATCGATTCCAGCCAGCGAATGGTGTTGATGTCCAGGTGGTTGGTCGGTTCGTCGAGCAACAGCACTTCCGGATCGGAGAACAGTGCCTGAGCCAGCAAGACCCGCAGCTTCCAGCCTGGCGCCACTTCAGACATCGGGCCGAAATGCTGTTCCAGTGGAATACCCAGACCCAGCAGCAGTTCACCGGCACGGGACTCGGCGGTGTAGCCGTCCATCTCGGCGAACTCGGTTTCCAGCTCGGCCACGGCCATGCCGTCTTCTTCGCTCATTTCCGGCAGCGAGTAGATACGATCGCGCTCGGCCTTGACCTTCCACAACTCTTCGTGACCCATGATCACGGTGTCGATCACGGTGAATTCTTCGTAGGCAAACTGATCCTGACGCAATTTACCCAGGCGTACGTTCGGCTCGAGCATGACCTGACCGCCGGACGGCTCGAGATCGCCACCGAGGATTTTCATGAAGGTCGACTTGCCGCAACCGTTGGCGCCGATCAGACCGTAGCGGTTGCCGCCGTTGAATTTGACCGAAACGTTTTCGAAGAGCGGCTTGGCGCCGAACTGCATCGTGATGTTAGCTGTGGAGATCAATTACCTTACCTATCAATGGGTTAGAGCTGGTCTTTTTTACCTGATACCGATTTGATACCAATCTGGAGCTTTTCCAGCTCCCCCCAGTCTGAGCTTGAGTTGAGCCAACGCGCATACGTCGTCAGCAACATTTGGACGCTGTGGCCAAGCTGCTGAGCGATGAATGCGGGGTTCATGTTGGACATTAAGCATATTGTCGCATAAGTATGACGGCAGTTGTACGGCGGCCGATGAGGCAGAGCTAAAGCCTTCAGTGCTGGCCTCCATTGTTTGTGCAGGTCCGACGTTTGCTTGATGTACTCGCTGTTCTTCGAGGGCGGGAACACGTAGGGCGTGGTTTTGATCTTGCCGATGCCGTTTGCACGACGCTCTGCGTACTGACGGGCGAACTTGAGCGCGTGCAGCGCTCGTTCATTCAGCAGAACAAAGCGGTCCTTGTTGGTCTTGGTTCGCTCCTCGACGAGGCCAAGCGCTACAGTGCGGCAGACATGTACCTGGCGTTTCACCAGGTCGACAGCATCCCAGCGCAACGCCGCGACTTCCGACAGTCGAAGGCCAGTGAAGAATGCGAACTCAAAGAATGCGGCATAGATTCCGCTGGGCCAGTGGGTTGTTTGGTACAGGTGGGCGATGATGCGGTTCGCTTCATCCAAGGAGAACGGGCTGATCTCCTTTCGCGAGCGTTTGGGGCGGTCTATCGTCGCGGCGGGGTTCCTCTTGATCAACTCTTCAGCTACTGCCGCTTCCAGAATCGTCGATAGTTTGACCAGGGCGTTACGCCGAACTCCTGGCGATGTCCACTCCGTGGCCGCAATGATGCGGCGAAGGAGTGCGGTGGTGATTTGGTCTATTCGGATCAGTGCCAGCGGCGGAATCCAGTACAGATTCAGTGCACCTTTGTAGTTGTTGCGCGTGCCGGTTGTGATGACTCGACCATCAAGCCAAAGCTGGGCGTACTCGTGAAAGGTTGGAATGCTGTTCAGCATAACGGCCGATTCGGGGAACAGCTCGGCGTACTTGGTATCATCCAGGAGGCCGAGCTTGATCAGACTCTTTACTTGATCGCGTAGTTGGGATGCAGCTTTAATGCCTTTTTGCGTCGCGGGGTAGGGGAGCGTTTCACATCTGCGGACCCCGTTCCAAGTAAAACGAATCCTGAGGGATTTGCGGAAGAGTTCCACTCCACTGGGCAAATCCATTGTGCTTCTTGCCATTCCTCATACCTTCTTTTGCTATACAAAATTCGATGTCCCTGCTTGTTCCAGACCCCTTCCGGAATCTGTTTTCTCGCGCGGCGCGTCGCAAGAGCCCTAGACGAAATGCCTAAAAAATGGGCCATAACTTCCTCAGAGACCTTATCTACGTCAGGGTGAGGTATGGATTCCAAACTGCTATTCGTCATCTCTTTAACCCTCCCGTCTTTGTGAGTAAGGCGCTTCTTCCTACGAACCCGGGGTGGGACGTTCCGTCCCTTGCGATTGAGGCAGAAGTAACCATCACGCAGCCTCCACAGTAAATTGGTTGGCGGTACCGAGTGTTTGTCCCACTGAGTTGCCCTGAATTCCTGGTTGCAGTTGCGCCGCCATTGCGAGCGCTTGCTCGCGCAGACATCGGGCATCACGTTCGAGCTTCTTGCCGGTACGAAAGGCGCTGAAGGTTTCGGTGGCGATCCGCAGCAGCTCGCCGATATCGACCAGCGTCTGGTGCTCGGCCGGGCCGAAGAGTGGACCTGCTTCAAGTCGTTTACAGGCGTGTGTCAGACGCGTGTGATCAGCCCGAATAAACTGCAGGGAGGCCTGAAGCTCGCGGATGGTTTTGGCACTTGCGGCGCGTTGGATGTCTTCACCTTCGCGCAGGCCAGTCTTCAGACCATCACTGCGGCCTATGATGTAACCGCCCCATAGCAGCAGAGCGGCGAGAACTATCAGGATGATGAGTGCACTGATTTGTGTTGGGGTCATCATGTGGTGTGCTCCTGGGATTGTCGTTGGCAGGTGGTGGCAGCCGTCAGTGGTGTGGGGGCAGCATCAAGCTCGTCGTCCTGCTGTCGCTGCATGTCTTCATCAGCCTTGTAGGCGCAGATGTCGATCAACGAGGCCATGTGCCGAATGTGAACGTATTTGAGTGCCTTGCGACTGGCGTCGATCGTGGTGATCGGAAGCTGAATCCTGCCGTTGTAGATCTCAGTCACGAACAACTGTGAGTTCAGGTTACGAAAATAAGCCTCCCGCACTTTTTCCAGAGGGATCAGCACATTTCCGAAGGTGCGATAGAGCATTTCGACGGTGCTGGATTCAGGTGCTGGATGCAGGCGAAGCGGATTTTGTGCAGCGTTACTCATGGCCTTGTCGAGCCTCCTTGCGTTGTTGTCGTGCCGGGTGGTTCCAGGCATTCAGGCAGTGGCGTTTAGTCAGCTCGCGCAGATGTTCGGGCACTTCGAGGAGCGCGGCATTGCGCTCCTCGCGGGTGCGCATGGCAACGATCTGGCGGGCGTACTCCCTAGGCCACGTCACGGCGGTCTGCCGGGATGGCGGGTAGATCGATGTCCAACTGCTCGGCCAACCAGCGGATGCCGGCTTGCATGACGCGAGTCGACTGGCTGTACTGCATTCCGCATTTTTCGTCATACCAGGGGCTGTCCTTGACCCGCAGGTAGGCTTTGTCGCGCTTCGGGTCCGCCGGGAGGTTTCCCTTGAGTAAACCTTTCTCCCGCATGAGAGCGATCAGTTTGGGGCGAGTGAGGCCGAGTTGTGTGGCTGCTTGGGCGAGGGTGCGTTCCATATCGTCCTCCTCATGCCGCGTGCGCAGCAGGAGTGGCCGCTGCAGCAAGGTGGTTGATGGACTCAATGAGCCTTGCGTAGATCTCGGCATCGGGGTCATACAAGGTGAAGCAGCGCGTATGCGGGCTTTTGTTGCCGATGCTCAAGATGGCGGTGACTCCGCGGCGTGTATGAGTGCGATGCAGCGCCACATGCAGGGGAAGTTCAAAACCCATGTCGAGGCTCAGCACGCCGCCGGTGTGTACCAGTTCGAACACGCGCTGCTTGTCCTGGACATCAAAGCGGCCGTATTGACGATCGGCATGCGGGAGATGCACCAGGTCGCTGGAGTTGCTCGCGTCGAACGGACCGTTGGCAATCTCTTCAATAAAGTCGGCCAGCTTTAGGTGCATCTTCTTGTCATTCTGCAGGGTCAGCGTGTGGCGTTCACTGCCCAGCTCGACGACAAAAGTGCTTTCCACTGTTCCGCGCTCAGCCTTGAGACGGAATGACAGGCATTCACGCTTTGGTGCTGTGCGCAGGACGTGGTTGAAGGTCTCGGTCAGGTTGACCTGGGCGTTGAGCAACTGCAGGGTGCGGTTGTCGAGCTTGTATTTGATCATGCCGCGTGCCCTCCACCGTTTGGATCGCTAGGAGAGGGCTGGCAGGACTTGGCAACAAGCTTGGGTTTGCTGTTATGAATGACGACCAGACAGCCCGTGGCGAGCTGCAGCTGTTCGATTAGTTTGCGATTGCTGACGCATGCCGGATGGACATGCAACGTTGCGGTGGTGCGCATAGGTATTGCCTCGCTCTGTGGTAAAGAGTGAGGCAAATATCAACCAACGGTTAAACTAAGTCAACAACTGATAGGTGAAAATTCAGTTTCGTGTGTTCATTCAGGAGTGAACGCCCCCACGATTTTTCCGCAAATCTGCATGTCGTCAGTCATCTCAATGATGGGGTATTGCGGGTTGATAGGTTTCAGATAGTGCTTTCCTGCATCCTTCACAAGAACCTTGAATGTGGCTTCATTGCTACTCGGCAGCGAAGCAATCACGCGATCGCCATTGTTCACTACAAGATCGGGATCGACAAAGATGATGCAACCCTCAGGATAACTGCGACCCGGGCCGGTATTCGTCATTGAGTCCCCCACAACGCGAAGCGCGTACCCCGATCTACTGATATTTACTGGGCAGGGCACCCATTGTTCGGCATGTAGCAGTTCGACGGTGGGTGCTATCTCGCACCATGCGCCGGCTTGAACCCAAGAAATCAACGGTACTTTGTTCATGCTTGAAGTCAGAGCGATAACGTTCTCGTCATGCACTGCTTGCTGATTGCCTGTTTCATGAGGAAAAACCGGCATGACTCCATGCTCAAGCCATTCTCTCCGCACACCCAGCCACGCGGATAGTGCAGTCAAACTATCGATTTCAGGAATAGCTGCTCCGTTGAGCCATTTGCTAACGGCCTGGGGTGTCTTTACGACTCCCTTGGAACTGAGCTGTTTGATGATGTCAGCCCCTCGGCCACGCTGGCGAATGCCATTGGCGTCGAGTGCGGAATTTAGCCGCTCGGCAAACATAAGTCTTTCGGATTCTTTATCAATCATAGGTTGATAGTCACATAATGATTGCTAATCTGTCAGTTGAACATTATTATCAACCGTCAGTTGAAAGGAGGCATTCATGTTAGACCCACAGAGTTTCCCTAACGCCATTGCCTTCGCCTTTGAGGCTGTTGGCGGTATTGGAGCAGCGGCACGCGCGTGTGGACGCAGTTATCAAGCACTCAATAAGTGGAGGCTAGCAGCTTCCTTACCACGCACCGATTACACCGGTGAGACGGAGTACGCAAGGCTGCTTGCTGCGGCCGCACGAGAAAAAGGCAATCCATTCGACGCTGATTGGTTGCTTGGAAAATCGGCTCCGCAGAAAGCGGCATAGAAAAAAGGCGACCCTAGGGTCGCCCAGTTCCTCCCGATAGCATCACCACAATGCGGTCGGGTCGCGATGTCGGAAGGCGAGCACACCACATGCCGCCGACTTTCATCGCGTTTCCAAGGCTCGGAAGCCTTGGTGTTGCTGCCGTTCTTACCACAGAGCTGGCAGCTGTTGCGCCAGGGGGGAACAACGGATTGTTCGTCCCGGCACGGTGCCGGTGTTGGTCTTACGAACCTAGCCGGCTTTGGGCCTCTCCAGACCACGCGGCAAATGTATCACCAACTTCTGTCGCGCGGCACTGGCAACTTTTAGGATTAATGCCATGAGCCGTATCGCTCTCAGTTCTCTGGAACGGGCGCAGCGGGAAATCCTGCCGCTCGACTTAGCGCTGTACCACGCTGCCCGCGATTACCCGGGCGGGGCTGCTGCCATCGCTGCCACGACCGGTCGTAACCCGACCACGCTGCAGCACAAACTGTCGCCGACCCACCCGAGTCACTCCATCAACATTCAGGAGTTCGGCGAGATCCTCGAACTGACCAAGGACCGCCGCATTCTCGATGCGGTGCATGCATTGGTCGGTGACACGATCTGGCAGGAGCTGGCCGACACTTACACCAACGACATGCCTGAAACCCTGACCACGGGTATCGCCGAATACTTCCGCCAGGTCGCTGATCTGGCCGAGACCTGGGCCAAGAGCATCGGCGACGGTGTGGTGACTGATCAGGAACTGGCGGCGATTCGCCTGCAGGTGTTCCGGGGCATTCAAGGGCTGCTCGGGTTGTTCAACCGCGCCACCTACGTCAACCAGACGACAAGAGGTGCTGACCGTGGCTGACATCGCCGATTTCGCCAACGATCTGGTGCAGGAACGCATCGATCAGGCCATGGCCGCGCGGAGCGCTGCCAAAGCCGAAAGCGCTGCCCATTCCTTGCTGTTCTGTGAAGCGTGTGACGACCCGATCCCGGAAGCGCGCCGCCTGGCTCAACCGGGTTGCTCGCAGTGCATCAGCTGCCAATCCCTCTCTGAGCGGGGGATTCAGCATGCTCGATGAGGTATTGGGCCAATTCGCCGATTACGGTCTGGAGCCAGCGCAACCGCTGGTGTTCGGCAAGCTGACCCGCTGTAAGACATCGCAGGACAAGGGCAAGGAAAAGAACGGCTGGTACGTGGTCCACGAGCAGCGCACGGAGAAGGGCGACACCCTGATCTTCGGCGCCTTCGGTGACTGGCGTTCGGGCGAGACACAGAAGATCAAAGTCAAGGCCGGTCGCATGTCCTCCGAGGAGCGCGAAGTGATGCGCGCTCGCCAGGAAGAAGCCAAGCGCCGCGCCGCCGAAATCGCGAATAACGCTGCGCGACGGGCCGCGAAAAGGGCGCAGGGTTTGTTCGAGCGCATGCCGACCACCGGGCGTAGCGATTACCTGGACCGCAAGCAGATCGTTGGTATCAATGTCCGTTACGCGCCGCGCACTGGTGCGGTACTGGTGCCGATGAAGAACGCTCGCGATCAGATCATGGGCCTGCAGGTGATCTTCCCGAACAAGCAAGAAGACACCGGTCGCGACAAATCCTACTGGCCTTACGGCATGGCGAAGGAGGGCACATTCCACCTGCTCGGTCCGCACCCGGTACCGGGCGAACCGGTGCTGGTCTGCGAGGGTTACGCCACCGGCGCCAGCCTGCACATGGCGACGTCGCTCGCTGTGGCCGTGGCCTTCGATGCGGGTAACTTGCTGGCCGTGTGCAAGGTCATGCGCGAACGCTTTGCCGGCTGCCCGCTGATCATCTGCCGCGATGACGATTGGAAAACCACTAAGCCTAATGGCGATGCTTGGAACCCTGGCGAGGAGAAGGCGAGCAATGCTGCGTTGATCGTCGGTGCCCAGGTGGTCGCGCCGATCTTCTCGGTCGAGCGTCACGACAAGTGGACCGACTTCAACGACCTGCACGTCGCCGAAGGCCTCGACGCGGTTCGCCGCCAAGTGCTCGCTGTGGTCCGTCCACCTGCCGCCGGTGGCTGGAAAGATCAACTGGCTCGCAGCGAGAGCGGCGCCCTGATCGCGCACATGCAGAACGTCGAATTGATCCTCGCTCACGATGAACGCTGGGCTGGGGTAATCAGCTACTGCGCCTTCAGCTCGAAGATCGTCAAGCTGCGTGCTGCGCCTTATGGCGGCGGTACCGGCGAATGGGCCGACATCGATGACGTGCGCGTGATGAAGTGGCTCGCGCAGCAGTACAACCTGCGTGTGAAGTCCTCGCACGTGATTGAGGCGGTCAGTGTCGTGGCTCACGACCACGCGTTTCACCCGGTGTGCGAGTACTTGAAGAAACTCGAATGGGATCGCGTGCCGCGCCTGGAGCGCTGGTTGACCGATGTCATGGGGGTGAAGGCAACCGATTACACGTCCAAGGTCGGCAAGCGCTGGATGATCTCGGCTGTGGCACGGGTGATGAAGCCCGGCTGCAAGGCGGACTCAGTGATGATCCTCGAAGGCGTGCAGGGCGCCGGTAAGTCGACCGCCATGAGCGTGCTCGGCGGTGAGTGGTTCATGGACACGCCGTTTGCCCTTGGCGACAAGGACGGCTTTCAGGCGATTCGTGGCAAGTGGATCGTCGAGCTGGGCGAGCTGGATAGCTTCAACAAGGCCGAAAGTACCAAGGCCAAGCAGTTCTTCTCGGCCTCGACCGACACCTACCGCGAGAGCTATGGCCGCAGAACCCTGGACGTGCCACGCCAGTGTGTCTTCGTCGGTACCACCAACCAGGACGAGTACCTCAAGGACGCCACCGGCAACCGTCGTTATTGGCCGGTGGCCTGTACCAAGGTCGACGTGGCGTTGCTGCGCGAGATCCGCGACCAGTTGTGGGCCGAAGCGATGTTCTGCTTTGAGGCCGGTGATCTCTGGTGGGTGACGCGAGAGGAGGCGCCAATGTTCAGCGAGGAGCAGGACGAACGCTTTGTGGTGGACGAATGGGAGACGCCCATCTTGACCTGGCTCGAAGAGTCGCAGATCGGCGAGACCACCACTGGCAGTGAAGTGATGAGTCAGGCGCTCAAGCTCGATCCCGGTCATTGGGGCAAACCGGAGCAGATGCGCGTGGGTGCGATTCTGCATCGACTGGGGTGGCGACGGTTCCGTTTGGGCGCTCTGAGCAAGAGCGGCCAGCGGCCTTGGGCTTACAAGAAACCGGAGGGTTGGGGCAGGGCGCCTGCGCTGGAGCAACCTGCGTTTGAGGAGCCGTGCTTCGATGATTAAGGCAATCGATATGGCCCTCAAGCAATGGGCGCAGGAGCTGCATAGCGACGAGGTCGCCGCCGGTTATTCGGGCGGCAACATGGTCGCCATGATGATGGAGAGCGGCGGTCAGCTGGTGCGCGGCAGGCGCGGGAGCAGGGTGCCGCTGGAGGCTTCTCTGGACATCGAGCGCATCGTCAAGAAACGCCTCGATCCCGAGCTGATGACGGTGGTGCGGGTGCATTACTTCCAGCCTGATGCGCCCTTGACTGCGCGTCTGGCTCAGAGTGGCTGCACACGCAACCTCTACTACCAGCGCCTGCATGACGCCCACATCGTGGTCGAGCACTTCCTCCTGGGGGAAGCGGCTTGATCGTGGGCATTACTCTGGCTTGCGCCGTCCCACCGGCCTGCCTCCGTCCCACCGCTTTTTGCAGTGGTGAGACGGGCGCAGGCCGCGTCGTTGTTGGGCTGTCCCACCGTCCCACCTTTTTCATGCCTCCCGCCCGTGTGTGCGTAGCGGGTACAGGTACGCGCGTTTACGCGCACGCGTGCTTTTTAAATTTCTCTCTATACACGAGAAAAGAGAAAGAAAAGTAGGACGGTGGGGCAAAGCCCCAATCTGCGGGGCTTTCAGACGTCCCACCTTGTTTTGGAGAAGTGGGACGCATGGGACGCCAGAAAAGCAAAAGACAGCCGGGAAAGATATTCACCGACATTCGCCAGCCGTTCACCGGACGTAAGCCACACATTCACCGGATGGCATTAAAACGGGCTTGCTGCCACCAGAATCGACCTGTAAAAAGGAGCCATCTTCGATGGGTGCGACCGCAAGGCGCGGCAGGCCACCCACCACCTGACCCGGCCATTGAGCCGGGTCTTTTTGTTTAAGGGGCAGGGCCATGACGAACGAGCAACAGGCACTGGCAGAGATGCCGATCTGGTTGGTGATTGTCCTGTCACTGGTTGGCGGTGTGTCCGGCGAGATGTGGCGCGCTGACAAGGATGGGGCACGAGGTTGGGCGTTACTGCGCCGCCTTGCACTTCGATCCGGTGCCTGCATCGTTTGCGGGGTGTCGGCGATGATGTTGTTGTTCGGCGCGGGCCTGTCGATCTGGACGGCGGGCGCCCTGGGTTGCCTGACCGCGATGGCCGGCGCCGATGTCGCCATCGGCTTGTACGAGCGCTGGGTGGCCAAGCGGCTGGACCTGAGCGAGGCCGAGCCGAAGGCATGAGCCGGGCAGGCCGGGTAGGGGGCAGATTTCACGGGTCCTCCCTGAGGGCCGCCCCCTACACGGGTTATCGAACTCGCGGAATCTCTCTAGCTGAAACCTGCGCAGGGATGTCCGTCTTTCCAAACGGCAGGGGCAGCTCAGCGCTGATAACGATCACGTATGTGTTGGTTGTAGTAGGCGCCCTTGGATACAGCGGATATCAACCCGTTGTGTATGGCTAAGGGTACATCGAAGAAATCGTAGGAGTGTCCCTGATGAAAGCTGATCCTCATCTGTTTCGTGCCAGCATCGTAGCCAATAGCGATTATCGCCCTTGAATACACGGCAATCATTTCCATGACTTCTCTCCTGCTGACGGAACGCCATCGGATACTAGCCGAGTTGCAAGGATCTGCGGTCCGCCAAACGGCGCCGGGGACCCTGGGGATTTCCAAAGGACACGGGGTCGGAAACCCGCGGGATCGCGTTAGCGGAAGGCCCGCCAGCTTACTGAAATTTCAATCCACTGAAATCTTGAAAGGATTCATTGAAAAGCCGCTGAAAAGGAGGGCTTATGAGTACAGCTACGTACCTGTCAAAGAGCGCCTTCGCTGCGCACATCGGCCGATCACCGAGCTACATCACCTGGCTGAAAGAGAATGGCCGGTTGGTGCTGTCGCCCAATGGCAAGCAGGTCGACGTGCTGGCCACCGAAGCGTTGATCCGCGAGACAGCCGACCCAAGCAAGGCTGCCGTCGCTGCTCGCCACCAACGGGAACGGCTTCAGCGTGATGTGTACAGTCACGTCGCAGCCCAATCCGAGCCGACTAAAATGGCTGCGCCGCCGCCCGCTGATCCTGCGCAAGGGCAGACTCCAGACTTTCAGAAAGCGCGAGCGCATCGAGAGCATTACCTGGCGCGGATGGCGGAGATGGAGTTTCGCAAAGCACAGGGAGAACTGGTGGAAATCAGTTTTGTGCAGAAGGCGGCGTATGAAACGGCGCGATCGCTCAATCATTCACTGATGAGCCTGTCGCCTCAATTGGCGCCTCAGCTCGCTGCTCTATCTGATCCATGGGAGGTAGAGAGGCAGCTAACGGCTGCGCTGCGCCAGCGGCTTAACGAAGCCGCTCAAGTGTCCAGTGACGACTTTGGATTTGCATTGAGTGAATGCTAAAAGTATCTGTGGACCTGTCCCGTGACAACGACGCCAAGAAGCTGGCTATTTGGCGGTCTGCTTTCAGCCTCAAGCAGCTTCGCGTGATCCGTCTTGAGGGCTCTGCTGATCGCCAGAGACAACAGATTATAATCTGTCTCCTTATCTTCAGTTTCTGAAAGTGGTCATTTCAACCTCTGTCGGGGCTTCCGTAATGAAATAACTTGCAACTCTTGAACGATTGAGAAAACACATGTGGCTCTCTAAATTTTTACTCACAACGCCGGGCCCCTCTGACAGCGAATAGCTGCCATGTCGGAGTTGCAGTTCGTACAACTTCGACACTAGAGGAGTGGGCTCATGACTGCCCTGGAACCGTTCTTTTTTGCCGAGTTTCTCGGCACCGCCACTTGGTTGTGGCTCGTTTTTGTCAGCATCGTTTTGGGCCTTTTGATCTTCGATCTTGGGGTGCTGCACCGTGAGCATCGAGAGATCGGCGTCCGTGAAAGCCTGCTGCTGTCTGTGGGCTATATTGCCGCCGGCTTGCTGTTCGGCCACTGGGTCTGGCAGGTCAAGGGCGGTGATGCCGGGATGGATTTCTACACCGGCTTTCTGATCGAGAAATCGTTGTCGATGGACAACGTCTTCCTGATGGCGATGATCTTCAGCTTTCTCTCAATTCCGCGCAAGTACCAGCACGAGGTACTGTTCTGGGGCATTCTCGGTGTAATAGTGCTGCGCGCTATCATGATTGGCCTGGGTGCAGCGCTGATTGCCGAGTTCAGTTGGATACTCTACGTGTTCGGCATCTTCTTGCTTTTGACCGGGGTAAAGATGCTGTTCAGCAAGATCGATGCCAACCCGGACCTTAGCGAGAACCTGCTGGTGAAGTTCCTGCGCAAACACATGCGGGTGACCGACCGCTTGCATGAAGGACACTTCTTCGTTCGCCAGACCGATGCCAAGGGCAAGTCCGTGGTCTGGGCGACGCCGTTGTTCCTGGCCTTGGTGCTGATCGAGTGTGCCGACCTGGTATTCGCAGTGGACAGCGTTCCGGCGATCTTTGCCATCACCCAGGACCCGTTCATTGTCTACACCTCTAACATTTTCGCCATCCTCGGCCTACGTGCGCTGTATTTCGCTCTGGCGGCAATGATCCACCGCTTCGCCTATCTCAAGTACGCCCTGGCGCTGGTACTGGTGTTTATCGGTGGCAAGATCTTCATGGTCGGCATCATCGGCAAGATTCCTGCAGTCCTGTCTTTGAGCGTGACGGTGACTTTGCTGCTTGGCGGTGTGCTGCTTTCGCTGTGGAAAACCCGCGGCAAGAACTCCGCTGGCCCGCAGGTTTGAACCCAGGCAGAAGTTGGCCGCTAAACGAAATTCGCCAACCCGGCGTAAGCGCTGGGTTTGGCGATTTCTGCCTGTTGGGAGGGTTGTAATTGCCCCATGGCTACGCCTTGGCTCAAGCAACCTGACTGATTTAGTTATCGAGCGGCCTATCTTGAGTGACCATAGGTGGGTTGAGGAGTTCTACGCGGTAGAACACAGATATTAGGGCAACTGCCATCAAAAGAGCAGTGCAACAAACGAGGGCTTTCGATACCTTATCACTGAATCGTCCCTGATTTCCTAAATGCATCCGACTGCCTGCTTTTAGCCGGTTAGCGCCCCTTCCTCTGGTCAGTCATCCTTGTCCTTCGACACGTGGAGGACTAATCATGAACACCTTCGCTACCTACAGCCGCCAGCCTTGGAACAAAGGAAAACTGGTCGGGCAGAAAGCTCCACTCAGCCTGAGAGATATCTGGGCCATCCGGCTAAGGCTTCAAATTGCAGAACGTACCCGTGATCTTGCGCTCTTCGATCTGGCCATCGACAGCAAGTTTCGGGCCTGCGACTCAACCAAGCTTCGTGTGCGCGACGTCGCGCACGGCGAGCACGTATCACCACGCCCCATAGTGATGCAGCAAAAAACGATGCGGCCAGTGCAGTTCGAGATCACCAAACAAACACGGTTTGCTATCGCGGCCTGGATACACCAGGCGCAACTCCGGAGCGAGGACTGCCTTTTTCCGAGTCAGCTGCATACCTCAGACCATCTATCATCACGTCAATACGCACGTATCGTCAAAGGCTGGGTGGAAGCCGTTGGCCTTGATCCAACCATGTATGGCACTCACACAATGAGGCGTACGAAGGCATCGCTGATCTATCGCAGGACGAAGAATCTACGAGCGGTTCAACTGCTCCTTGGCCATACGAAGCTGGAGAGCACCGTTCGATATCTGGGAATTGAAGTCGACGATGCCCTGGAGATGGCGGAACAGACCGAGGTTTGAATATTCATAGCGACGGTCGAGCCCTGACCGTCATTATCCGGCCAGAAGCGGATGGCTCCTGGCCGTTTTCGCTGATTGGACCCGGGATCACAAAGGCTATTCACTCACCAACTGAATGATTGTCTTGCCCTTGCCACGGCCTTCGGCGACCTGGCGAAATGCCTCGTTGACGTCTGGCAGCGCAAAGTGATGCTCATCCACGCGAATCGTCAGTTGACCGGCGTTGGCCAATGCGGCGGCTTCGCGCAGAATGGCGCCGTGGTGTTCGCGGCCTTTGCCGGTGAGCAGCGGCGTCAGGGTGAAGACGCCCGAATACGTTGCGCTTTTGAACGACAACGGCGCTAGGCTGTGCTGGCCCCAACCCAGGCAGCTCAGCACATACCCGGTATAAGCTTTCACGGCATGGAATGAAGCATCCAGTGTGCTGCCGCCGACGGTGTCGTAGACGATGTCGAACCCTTCACCAGCCGTGTAGTGCTCGATATAGTCCTCGACGCTCTGGGCCTGATAGTCGATCGCCGTAGCCCCGAGCGAACGAATGAAGTCGAGACTACCCGCCGACCCGGTGGCGTAGACGTCGGCACCGCGAGCCTTGGCCAGTTGCACGGCCATTTGGCCGACGCCACCGGCGCCGCCATGGATCAGCACGCGCTGACCGGCGCGAACATTGGCGTGGTCGACCAGACCTTCCCATGCAGTGATGAATACCAAAGGCAATGCAGCCGCCTCACGCATGCCCAGAGTGTGTGGTTTGGCAGCGATCAGCCGGGCATCCACGGCAATGTACTCGGCTATGGTGCCTTGGGCGCCGCCGATCCCGCCGGGCATGCCGAAGATTTCCTGGCCTACGGTGAAACCCTCGACGGCTCCGCCCAGTTCGACAACCGTACCTGCGAGGTCCAGGCCGAGCACTGCTGGCAGGGGCTGGCGCGCATGAGCCCCTGCGCCGGCAGCGATTTTGGTGTCTAGCGGGTTGACCCCGGCGGCGTGAACCTTGACCAGTACCTGGCCTTGGCCGGGGACCGGGCGAACGAATTGGCGGACAGCCAGAGGAGCCTGAGCGGATTCCGCGACAGCGGCGAGCATGGTGTGATTCATGACGGATACCTCTGATTGAGTTGACACCTGCAGATTGCCGCGCTTTCATCATTCCGATAAGAAGCCAAATCGGCATATGACTTATTCCAGGAAGAGGCCGAAACGACGATGGACCTGTTCGACAGCATGCGCACGTTCGTTCGCGTCGTGGAACGCGGATCTTTTTCCGCGGTGGCTCGCGAATTGAATATGGGCCAGCCAGCAGTCAGCAAGCAGGTGCGCGCGCTGGAGGAATACCTGGGTGGACCATTGTTCGCTCGCAGCACCCGGTATCTGGCCCTGACCGATCAGGGGCAACGTTTTTACAGCCATTGCCAGGAAATTCTCGGGCACCTCGAAACTGCCACTCGCAACTTCACCAGCGGTCAGGAGCAGATCGCCGGCCCTCTGCGCGTCGCCGCACCGGTAAGCTACGGGAGGCTATGCATCGCGCCGTTGATAGGGACTTTCCTGCAGTGCCATCCCGATGTCCGGATCGATCTACGGCTGAGTGACCACAATGAAGACCTGCTCAAGGAAAACATCGACTTGGCGATTCGCATTGGCGTGGTTAAAAGCGAGGGATTGGTGGCAGTGCCGCTGGGCACAAGTCCGCGGCGGGTCTACGCCGCGCCCTGCTATCTGGCTCGACGCGGCGTGCCAGATGTGCCCGAGGAGCTGACAAGACACAATTGCATCGGTTTCACCTTGCTCGAGCATTACGATAGTTGGCACTTCATGCACATCGCGCAGGAGTTCAATGTAGCGATCAAGGGCAACGTCACCAGTAACAGCAGCGAGGCCATCCGTGAGATGGTTCTCTCAGGCTTGGGTATTTCCCTATCACCAGAGTGGTTGTTCACATCTGACGTCGAGCAGGGCAAGGTGCGTACCGTGCTCGACAATTATCAGGCCAGTGCTCTGCCTGTCAGCGCCGTGCTCAGTCGTGAGCGACGACGTTCAGCGCGGACGATGGCGTTCATTGATTTTCTCCGCGAGCATTTACTGTAGAAAACGTCTTGTCATGCACCGTCCGCTTTTGGCCGGCAGCGGTCGTTTGTGAGCGTTCGCTAAGGGCTTATTGCCACCTGTTACGGTGCCCTGCGATCGGCCAAAGGGAAAACGTAGATTACAGATTGACATTTTAGGAGGAGGAATCAGAATAATTGTACAGTATTTTATTTTTGTACAAATATTTCGGTGTCTTTGATGTCTACCTCCGAACTGCTCGTTTCATGGAGTAAAAAATGGGGTCTTAACAAAGGAATGGTTATTTGCAAGGCCTGCGGCGCTGGGCAAGCAGAAGTAGATGGCGCTACCAATTTTGCACATATGCCTAAATGCCCTAGCGCAGATAATGAACTTAAGCCTTGGAATGATCTGCTTGCCGCTATAGGTAGCGGCTCCGAAGATAGCCGCCCTATCCGTAGGTCAGAGATCTGACAGCCTTCTACGGCCTAAAGCAGTTCTTAAACTTATTACTAATGGCAAGGCTACGGGGCACCAATGGCAGCTCATGGCCGGTAGCGGTCGCCTGCCGACGTCCGCTTTTGGCTGTGGATTCAACCGGTCGACGCAACAGATTGGCTAAATCGTTCTGCCGGTGTTTCGTAGTCTAGCGTTTTCCGAGGGCGGCTATTTAGCTGCCTTGCCACTTCATTGAGCGTGGCTTGCGAGTGCTCCGCAAGGTCGGTTCCTTTCGGGAAGTACTGCCTTAACAACCCGTTGGTGTTCTCATTTGATCCTCGTTGCCAAGGACGATGAGGATCGCAGAAGTAGACTTTGATGTCGGTAGCCACCGTAAAGCGTTTATGGTCAGCCATCTCTTTACCGCGATCCCAGGTCAGCGATTTGTAGAGTTCTTGGGGCAAGTTACGGGCGTTTTCAATTAGGGCGCTGATGACCGTCTCGCTATCCTTACCGTCCAATTTCACTAGCATTACGTAGCGGGTATGTCGCTCAACAAGAGTGGCAATTTGGCTGTTCCTGCTACCGCACAGCAGGTCGCCTTCCCAGTGACCTGGCACCGCCCGATCCTTAGCCGCGGCCGGGCGTTCACGGATCGATACAGCATCAGTGATTCGTCCGTGATTTTCTTTTTTCTGCGTGTGATGACGCGAGCGACGCATGGCCCGCGTGCGCCGTAAATGCTCAAGCAACTCCTTCTTCAGAGCCCCGCGAGCCTGTATGAAGAGCGTGCGATAGATCGTCTCGTGTGACACCTGATAGCTCGTATCGTCCGGGTACGTGCGCTTCAACCAACCGGCAATCTGTTCCGGTGACCACTGCAATTGAAGCTTGTCTGCAACAATTTGCGCCACCGTTCGGTTCTCAACAAGTTTGCAGACCTTGGGTCGATGGGCGCGATCCCAGGCAGCCTGATCAGCTTGATTAGCCCGGTAGCATCCTTGGCCACCGTTGCGTCTGATCTCACGGCTGATCGTAGAGGCTGCTCGCCCTAGCAACGCAGCCATGGAACGGATCGAGTTACCTGCCACCACGGCACGCGAAATCTCTTCACGCTCAGCCAACGTCAGCGCCAATCTGGATCTGCGGCGTACAGCGGGTCTGATACCGCCTGTTTCCGCCAAGATGCGCTGTATCGATGAATGGTTTCGATCAAATAGTTGGGCGATGTGCTGGAGAGAGTCGCCTTTCTGCCAGTGATCCCACATCAGTTTTTTCTGGCTTTCGGTGTAATAGATCCGAGGTCTCTGCTTCATCTGCAACACTCCTTCTGCTTACACAGAATTTAGTCGTGTTGGGTCGACCGATTGAATCCAAAGCCGAAAGCCGCCGTTCGTGCGTGGCAGCTATCGACTAATAGCTTCCACACGAATGAGCGTTATTGGGTGTCATATGCGAAAAAAAAACCGCCAAGGGGAGGCGGGTGTGAAGGGGTCATGAGGGTTAAACTTGAGTGTAGACGGTGACGAGCTTCCCGCTAGAGAGAGTGAAATGGATCACTAAATGATTGGGAGCTGAACCCTAAAGATGATGCCCTGCTCAGGAGTTGAAACCACTCCGATTTTTCCTCCGTGGGCTGTCCCGATCTCCGACGCAACGAACAGCCCCAAGCCGGCAGTCGATCCTTTTTCGGTTGCTGCATAGCTTGAGTAACGGGCTTGGGGATCGAAAAGATTGGGTATTACACCCGCAGGTATAGGTTCGCCGCGATTCTGGACGCTGAAGACTGAGCAATCGTCATCTTGAGACAAGGTCACATGTATAGGCTGCAGCGAGTCACCATGTCTGACCGCATTACTGATCAAATTAGTGAATACTTGTTCGATGCGCGATGGGTCATACCGCCCCGGTACTCGTTCACTCACATTCGAAACTATCTTCGCCTGAGGGAACGCGGTGCGTAATTCTTCTATAACAGATGCGCACACAATCGATAGATCAGTATCTTCTGGATTCACTGGTATGCCCGCGCCAAGATTGGAGCGAGCCAGTCCACCAAATAGCCGACCATGTGATTGGCTCTGCTTACACTCGCGTTGATTTGCTCTGCCAGCCTCCGATCCCTGTCAGTCATATTGGCGTTTTTACGCAGCATGTCACTAGCCATCAATAAAGCCCCAAGCGGTGATCGCAGGTCATGACCGAGTACGCCCAAAACAGTTTTGCGCGTGCTCTCCACGGCTTCACCGTATCTCGCAATCGACTCCACGAGCGCTTGGTCTATTGTTTCATTGAAGCGGATGATGTCTTGCACATCGTGCTCGTCATCCACGCGCTGTTGGGCCAGCCACAACCTGAGCACACTCGAGCGCAGCGCGCGATATTCCGACACCATCTGATCCATGGAAAACCCCGCGACAAACCTCGTCATTGCATGGGTCTGGGCCGGTGAATCGCCTTCCGTATTGGGGCCATGGCCCAGTGATTTGGCGATCTGCTACCGCTCGCTCTGGGGGCTTTGCATATCCTCGGCGACGGTTCTCAGGATGTGCTCCGAATGATCGCGCAAACCCTTGGAATCCATAGGCGGCAGAGCGGTTTCCACGGAGCGGGCAAAGCGCTCCCAGGCAGAGAGAATCTGTTCGATATGCCTCAGGATGAACTCGTGCCGTCTCATCATTGTCCTTGAATCAGGCGAAGGCGTCTGGCGTCGGGCGAAGCCGGGTCTAAGGCTAGATCCTGACGAAGGGTTCGAAAAGACAGCGCTCTGACTGATGCCAGTCAGTTAAGTGTGAACGCTGTACGTGTGGCGAGGGAGCCTGCTCCCGCTGGCCGCGAAGCGGCCTCTCTTTGTCTCAAGAGCAGGGACTGCTGCGCAGTCCAGCGTGAGCAAGCTCCCTCGCCACAGGTTATCTTTTAGCCTTTCTGCTTCTTGGCTGGTCGGCATTAAGCGCTCCGGTGCTTGATAAATGGTCGACATCTTCGACCGGAACGCTCTGGCAGGTGCTTCGGCGGGTATTGTGCAGCAAGGCTGACCAGCGAGGTGCAAGTGCTATGGAAACCGCCGATACCGCACTCATGGCCGCGCGCATGCAGTTTGCGATCACTATCAGTTTCCACATTGTGCTGGCGGCGTTCACCATTGGTCTGGCGAATTTCCTGATGGTACTCGAAGGCTTGTGGCTCAGGAGCGGGCGCGAGGTCTATCTGGATATTTTCCGCTACTGGCTCAAGGTCTTTGCCTTGACCGTGGCGATCGGCACGGCCTCCGGACTGATTCTGGAGTACCAGTTCGGGCTGAACTGGTCGCGGCTTTCGGCGCAGGCCGGGGACATTATCGGGCCGTTGATGTTTTACGAAATTCTTGCGGCGTTTTTTCTCGAGGCCGGTTTTCTCGGCATCATGCTGTTCGGCATGAAGAAAGTTGGCCCGCGTCTGCACTTCTTCGCCACCTGCGCGGTGGCGGTCGGCTCGCTGATCAGCGCGTTCTGGATCCTGTCGGCCAATTCGTGGATGCAAACGCCTGCCGGCTACGCCCTCGACGCGAACGGGCGCTTTCACGCAGCGGACTGGTGGGCGATCATTTTTAACCCTTCGTTTCCCTATCGCCTGGCGCACATGATGCTGGCGGCCCTTCTCGGCACCGCGACATTCGTCGCTGGCGTCAGCTCCTGGCAGTTGCTCAAGGCTGCGCATAACCCGCGGGCCCGGGTGCAATTGTCCATGGCGTTGTGGGTGATCGCGCTGTTGACGCCGGTGCAGATCGTGGTCGGTGATCTGCACGGCCGCCATAGCTTGCAGCTGCAGCCGCAAAAGGTCGCCGCCATCGAAGGCTCGTGGACGCGCCCGGTGCAAGGCGCTGGCGAGCCGCTGCGGATTTTCGCCTGGCCGGACATGGACGAGCACCGCAATCACTGGGAGCTGGCGATCCCGCGTATCGGGTCGTTGTACCTGCGCCACGACCTGAGCAGCACCATCGCCGCGCTCGACGAATTTGCGCCGCAGGACATTCCGCCGGTGCCGCCGGTGTTCTTCGCCTTTAGACTGATGGTGGGGCTGGGATGTCTGATGCTCGCGCAAGGGGTGGTCAGTCTGGTGCTGCGCTGGCGCCAGCGATTGTATGTTTCGCGGCGCTGGTTATGGGCGAGCGCGTTCCTGACCCCGGCGGGGTTTCTGGCGATGCTCAGTGGCTGGGTGGTGACCGAAGTCGGCCGGCAGCCGTTTACCGTTTACGGGCTGCTGCGCACCGAGGACAGCCTGTCCTCGGTATCGCGGGCGCAGGTGCTCGGCTCAACCTGGCTGATCCTCGGTTTCTATCTGGTGATTTTCACGGTGGGGCTGTGGGTGTTGCTGCGGCTGTTGCGCGAGCCACCGCGCCATGGCGAACCCGGTCCGCAGCCAACCCTGCCCGACGAAATCAGGCGCTCCTGAGGAACAGTCTCATGGACACTGACGCGATCACGCTGCTGTGCGCCGGCGCCCTGGCGTTCTCAGTGATCAATTACGTGCTGCTCGACGGCACTGACCTCGGGGTCGGCGTGCTGTTGGGATTGACTCGCCGCAGCGATCACCGACGCGCCATGGCCGTGAGCATCCTGCCGATCTGGGACGCCAACGAAACCTGGCTGGTGCTCGGGGGAGGCGGGTTGCTGGCATTGTTTCCGCAGGCCTACGCGATTCTGCTGCCGGCGCTGTATCTGCCATTCATTCTGATGTTTCTGGCGTTGATCTTGCGCGCGATGGTTTTGGAGTTTCGTGATCACGCCGCGAGCGCACGGATGAAACGTCTGGTGGATGCCGGCCTGCTCTGCGCTTCGCTGCTGACCGGCATGGCGCAGGGGGTGGTGCTCGGCACGCTGGTGCAGGGCGTTCCGCACGCTGGCGGGCAATACAGCGGCACTGATTGGGAATGGCTCGGTCCGTTCCCGTTGTTTTGCGGTCTGCTGTTGGTGTGCGGTTATACGTGGCTGGGTGCCTGCTGGCTGTATTGGCGCACCGTCGATGAACTGCAGCAGCGCTCGGCACGTCAGGCGCGGGTGCTGGCGTGGGTCACGGTCGGGCTGCTGATTGTGCTGTTGCTGTGGACATCGACGCTGTATGCGCAATATGCCGAGCGCCTGATCTCGCCCTTGATCGGATTGCCGGCAGCCTTCGCCGCTGCCGCGTTGCTGACAGGTTTTTTCCTAGGGTTTCGCAGCCGCTTTGACTGCCTGCCATTGTTTGCCGCGCTTGGCGTTTTTGTTCTGGCGTTCGGCTTGATGCTGGTCGCGCTGTTCCCGTTGATCATTCCGCCCGACCTGACTTTGCAAGCGGCGACCTCGAGTCGCAACAGTCAGATATTCGTACTGGTGGGGTTCGCGCTGCTGGTGCCGGTCACCCTGATTTACAACACCTATGGCTTCCGGGTGTTCAGTGGCAAAGTCCGGGTGCCGCCGTCCCACTGATCCAGAAATATGCAAAACAGAGTGAACTCGCGCTGGCTGAGTCCTTCGGAACTTGAAGAGGCTGTTCTTCAATTCTTCCATCGCCAGAGGATTCCACCATGCGAGCTATGACCTACCAAGGCGCCCACGACGTCAGAGTCGAGACCGTGCCGGATCCGATCCTTGAAGCACCCGATGACATCATCCTGCGAGTAACCGCCACGGCCATCTGCGGCTCGGACCTGCACCTGTATCGGGGCAAGGTCCCGACGGTCGAGCACGGCGACATCTTCGGCCATGAGTTCATGGGCATTGTCGAGGAAACCGGTTCGGCCGTGACCGCGGTGCAACGCGGCGATCGAGTGGTGATCCCGTTTGTGATTGCCTGCGGCGACTGTTTCTTCTGTCAGCATGCGCTGTACGCAGCGTGTGAAACCACCAATGCCGGGCCGGGCGCGGCGATGAATAAAAAGCGTATTCCACCGCCGGCGGCGCTGTTCGGTTTCAGCCGGATGTACGGCGGGGTTCCGGGCGGTCAGGCCGAGCTGGTGCGAGTGCCGAAGGCCAACACTGGGCCGTTCAAGGTGCCGGGAACGCTGGCAGACGAGAAGGTCTTGTTCCTGTCCGACATTCTGCCAACGGCGTGGCAAGCGGTGATCAATTCCGGCGTCGGCGAAGGTTCGAGTCTGGCGATCTACGGCGCCGGACCGGTCGGCCTGCTCAGCGCGGCGTGTGCGCGCATGCTTGGCGTCGAGCGCATCTTCATGGTCGATCACCATGCCTACCGACTGGCCTATGCGCAGCGCACCTACGGTGTGATCCCAATCAACTTCGATGAGGACGACGACCCGGCGGATACCATCATCAGCCAGACGCCCGGCAACCGTGGGGTGGATGGCGTGATCGATGCGGTGGGCTTCGAGGCCAAGGGCAGCACTACCGAAACCGTGCTGGCCACGCTCAAGCTCGAAGGCAGCAGCGGCAAGGCGTTGCGTCAGTGCATCGCAGCGGTGCGCCGTGGTGGCACGGTCAGTGTGCCGGGGGTGTATACCGGGTTTATCCACGGCTTCCTGTTTGGTGATGCTTTCGACAAGGGGCTGATTTTCAAGATGGGCCAGACCCATGTGCAGCGCTATCTGCCCGAACTGCTGGGGTATATCGAAACCGGGCGCCTGCAACCGGACGCGATCATCAGCCATCGGCTGTCACTCGAGCAGGCGGCCGAGGGCTACAAGATCTTTGATAAAAAACAGGAAGACTGCCGCAAGGTCATCCTGACCCCGGGCCGCAGCGATGTGCCGCTGGCCCAGGCGGATGGCACGGCGCCGCTGGTGCCGGCCGTGTAAGCAAGCAGACCTGTGGCGAGATCCCCTCGCCACAGGATCATCGAGCGGGAGAAGATCATGAAAACCATCTGTGTCTGTCTGGGGCTTTGTTCAGTGCTGCTGTTGCAGGGCTGTTTCGAAGGTTCCAATGATGCGCCGAACAAGGACGGCGACAAAAGCAAGGCGTCGCTGCAAATCCAGAAAGACAAGGCGGCCGAGTCGGACAAGTGATCACGCTTGCGGATAAGCGAGCGAAACTCAAATACGCTCGCCACGGTCAACCGGACAGTTCTGTCTTTGGAAGTCTGTCATGTCCATTGCTGAAGCGACTGTTGATTATCTGCGCGAACATTCACTGCTCCTGACCACCGCCGAGTCCTGTACGGCGGGGATGATTGTGACGTTATTGTCCGAGGTGCCAGGCAGTGGTGAATTCATTGAGTGTGGGTACGTGGTGTACTCGCCGCAGGCCAAACAGCGCCTGTTGCGCGTCAACCCGCAGACCATCGAGCGCTTCAACCTGACCAGCGTCGAGGTCGCCCGCGAGATGGTGGTGGGAGCGTTGCATGACAGCACGACGAATGTGGCGGTGGCGACCACCGGCATTCTCGGCCCGGAGGACGTCGACGGTATCCCTGCCGGAACGGTGTGCTTCGCCTGGGCCTTTCAATGCGCAGCCGGGCAGTTTGTCTACTCTCGGCAAATGCGTTTTTCCGGCAGTCGCTGTGAGGTGCAAAACCAGGCCACGGAGTACGCGCTGCAGGGTATACAGCAATTTCACCGTGCGGCACTGCAGGAGGCGAGGAGTCCGGTTGATGACTGACGATGGCGACCACCCTGATCTGCGCAGCCGGGACGTGCCGTTTCGCGAAGACATGCCCTATCAACTCAAGGTCTGGCGCTTCGAGCGCTGCGGCTGGTATGCCTTGGTGTTGCTGATAGTGCTGGCCATGGCGGGACTGTTTTCCAGAGGCCTGATCAGCAGCCGCGACGTACGCTCCGAGGATGGCCACGTCCGGGTGCAGTATGAAATGTTCCACCGTAACGGTTCGACCAACTCAATGCGCATCAGCCTCACAGCGGCGCCGGAAGCGACGGTGGAGCTTGAGCTGGCCGGTGATCTGCTGCAGGGCTTCAACATCGACACTCTGCAACCGGAACCGCTGCGCAGTCGCAGTGCGGCCGATGGCGTGCGCTTCTGGCTGCAGGCCGACAAGCAAGGCCAGGTGAGTCTTTACCTGAGCTTGCGCGGCGACGGCCTGGGCTTGTATCGCAGCCACATCAGTACGCCAGGCTCCGCCGGCGTCACGCTTTCTCAATTCATTTTTCCGTAGGTGACCCATGGACTCGGTACTGCGTGCGGCGGTGATGTACGGGGCTTTGATGGTGCTGTTCAAGATCGCCGGCCGGCGTTCGCTGGCGGACCTGACCACCTTCGATTTCGTCCTGCTGATGATCATCGGCGAGGCCACGCAGCAGGCTTTGCTGGGCGATGATTTCTCCCTGACCAACGCGATGCTGGTGATCGTGACGCTGATCGCCATCGACGTCGGTTTCTCTCTACTCAAACAGCGGTCGGGCTGGGTGTCGCGGCTGATCGACGGCGAACCGACGATCATCGTCGAGAATGGCAAACTGCTGCACCGGCGTTTGCGGCATGCGCGGATGATCGAGGCGGATGTCATGGAAGCCGCGCGTTCCAGTCAGGGTATCGAACGAATTGAGCAGATCAAGTTTGCGATCATTGAGCGCAATGGGAAGATTTCGGTGATTCCCAACGAGACTTGACTAATCACCTGGCAGGCTTAATTGCGGGTGACTTGTTTATAGCCTTCATAAGTCGGAAGGCACTTTTATCCGAGTGCAATTTAAACGTCTCGGTTTCGACTTGTCTTTGCGTGCTTATCAATTGTCTCTGCTATACGCCAGCACACGATCAGTGAAGTGCTGTGCCTTGTCGTGAGGCAGCGCATTAATCCTTTCCAGCTTCAGCAATAGTTCTACAAAATGGTCGGGCGCGTCAGATTTTTTTGCAGCGAGTCGGGTGCTGACTTCGATGATTGTCGCAACCAGTTCGTCCGGGTTGGCAATCGCCTCGGGCTCAATGGAATCGAGCATATTCAGATTGATTTGGCCCACGGGCGGCGCCATGAGAATGAGGCGCTGGAGAAGATCGTTGAAGCGCGGATCGAAAGAAAGCGGCATGTCTGCACCCTGATTTTTTCGAAATATTAAACTTCGGAATCAAGGCAAAGGGCCATAGTTATTGGCTTTTTCTTGTACAGTAGATTTGCTTTTGTACAACTCGAGGTGAATATTATCGATAGAAATAATTTTGGAACGTTAAGAGCAGTGCCCACTTGTTCATTGATTCAGCAAGTTAGAAATAAATAGAACTTTTCCAGTTTTCCACTCGTCGCCCTTGATCAAAAAAATGAAATTTTAGTTCGCGGTATCGATTCAGAACTGTGTGACGCAATTTATAACGAATCTCATCTCACACAACCTGAGGTAATTGTCATGTTCTTACATAACAAGCGACTTCAATACACCGTGCGTGTTGCCGAACCCAATCCGGGACTGGCGAACTTGCTACTCGAACAATTCGGCGGCGCCCAGGGCGAACTGGCGGCAGCCTCGCGCTACTTCACTCAAGCGCTGGCCGAGGATGATCCGGGTCGCAAGGATCTGTTGATGGACATCGCCACCGAGGAGCTGAGTCACCTCGAAATCGTCGGCTCCATCATCGTCATGCTCAACAAGGGCGCCAAAGGCCGAGTTGCCGAAGGCGTGGAAGAAGAGGGCGAGTTGTACCGGGCCATCAACGGGGCCGGCAACGATTCGCACATCACCAGTCTGCTGTACGGTGCCGGCGCGCCGCTGACCAACTCGGCCGGTGTGCCATGGACGGCTGCGTATGTCGATACGATCGGTGAACCCACAGCGGATTTCCGCTCGAACATCGCCGCCGAAGCCCGGGCAAAAATCGTCTACGAACGGCTGATGAACGTCACTGACGATCCCGGCGTCAAGGAAGCGCTGGGCTTCCTGATGACCCGCGAAATTGCGCACCAGTTGTCCTTCGAAAAAGCCCTTCATGCGATCCAGCCAAACTTCCCGCAGGGCAAACAACCCGGCATGCCGGAGTTCACCAACGTGTACTTCAACATGTCCCAAGGAGAGGGCAGCACGCGCGGTCCTTGGAACCAGGGCGATGACTGGGAGTTCGTGGAAAGTCCAGAGCCTGCGGTGGATGGCGGCGACGGCAGCGCCAGCGTTCAGCTCAGTGCCGAGGAAGAGGCGCTGCTGCTGGATATGAAAGCGCGAACCATGTCCGACCCGGACAGCAACCCGATCACTGGCGCCGATCTGGGCGCGGGTGTTCAGGGGCAACCCGACGCGTGATGACCGGGACCGCATGCCGCAACGGCGTGCGGTTTTTCAATCGATAAGATCCGAGGTACCGCACATGAATCAGAACTCCGGGGTTTCCAGCAGCGACCTGGCGCAGTCGCTGTCCAGTCGGTTTACCGCAAGCGTCACGTCGTTTGATCGAACCGCGCAGCAGATCACCGAAACGTTGCGCCAATCCGTGCTCGACTCCAGCGGCAAACGCTCTAACGGACGCTAGGAGGCGACATGTCACTCAGCTCATCGTCGACGCCAACGCCGCAGCGCAACGGGTGGAGCATGGCGTCCAGCGGCGGTTGGCCGGGCGTGTTGTTCTGGGCAACGCTGCTGCTGGTCAGCGGCCTGCTGTTGTTTAGCGGTTACTCCGCGCTGGTCGGCGCAGACAAGGGAAACCTGCGCCTGGCCACCTTGGGTGGCCTGTCAGGATTCGGTGCGACCGCGTTGGGTGCGGTAGTGGCGATTATCCTGCGCGATATCAGCTCACGCACTCAGGACATCATGCTCGGCTTCGCCGCCGGCATGATGCTGGCCGCCAGTTCCTTCTCGCTGATCCTGCCGGGTATCGAGGCCGCGCAAGCGCTGTGTGGCAATCCGTTGCTGGCAGCCTGCGTGGTCGTATGCGGCCTGGCCCTGGGCGTTGGCTTGATGGTCGGTCTTGATCGCTTCGTGCCTCACGAACATCAGCAGATCGGCAGACGCGGGCCCGATGCACAACGCATCAATCGCGTCTGGCTGTTTGTCCTGGCGATCACCCTGCACAACTTGCCGGAGGGCATGGCCATCGGCGTCAGTTTTGCCAATGGCGACATGAAAGTCGGCCTGCCACTGACCACCGCGATTGCCATACAGGACATCCCCGAAGGTCTCGCGGTTGCGCTTGCCTTACGCGTCACCGGGATCTCGGCCTGGCGCGCTGCACTGATCGCGATCGGCTCCGGCTTGATGGAGCCGCTGGGGGCGGTGGTCGGGCTGGGCGTGTCGAGTGGCTTTGCCTTGGGCTATCCGATTGCGCTGGGGCTTGCGGCGGGGGCGATGATTTTTGTGGTGTCGCACGAAGTCATCCCCGAGACCCACCGCAATGGTCACGAGACGCCGGCGACGCTCGGTTTGATGCTGGGCTTCGGCGTGATGATGTTCCTCGATACCGCTTTGGGCTGAACCAATAACACTTCATCCATGAATCGAAAAATGCTTTGAACACCTGCCCGGCAGGGTGAGTCACCTGTAATGAAAGCCACATTGGCGGACACGCTGAACGTCTCGCCCAGAACATTATCCACCCATCAGAAGGAAGTTAGAAATGGCTAGAAAAACTGTTGAAGACCTGTTCATCCATGAGCTGTCCGACGTTTACAGCGCTGAGAAGCAAATCACCAAAGCCTTGCCGCGCCTGGCGCGCGCCGCGACCAATCCGCTGCTTGCCGAAGCCTTCACTTCGCACCTTGAGGAAACCCAGGGCCAGATCGAACGCATCGACCAACTGGTGGAACTGGCCGGGCTGAAACTCAAACGCATGAAGTGTGTAGCCATGGAAGGACTGGTCGAAGAGTCCAAGGAGCTGCTCGACGAAATCGAAAAAGGCGCGGTGCTGGACGCGGCGCTTATCGGTGCGGCGCAGAAAGTCGAGCACTACGAAATCGCCAGCTACGGCACGCTGATCGCGATGGCCAAACACCTGAAACTCGAGGATGCCGTCACCTTGCTGCAAGCCACGCTAGCAGAAGAAAAGGGCGCCGATGAAAAGCTGACGAAGATTGCCGAACAGGGCGGTAATCAGGCAGCGACCCTCGAAAAAAAATGAGGGGTTGAAGCGCTCCATATAAAACGCCACGGCGATTAAGCATGCCGTGGCGTTTCAGAGCAACATGGAGGAAAACATCATGCAAACCGAATATCTGTGGATCGCCGCTGCGGTCCTGCTCCTGCTGTTGGACCTTTGGGCACTCAACAGCGTGATGCGCAGCGACAAGCCGTCCGCGACCAAGGCCGGTTGGGCCGCGCTGATCTTCCTCGTGCCGTTGCTGGGCGTGGTCATCTGGGGCGTGTCGGGGCCGCGCGGCATTACCAAAGGGCCTTCGTCGCCGGAGCACAGCAAGGGCTGATCAGGCCCAGACGATCTGCAAAGGTTGAACAGACTTGATGCCTGTAGGAAGCGAAAAGTCCTGAATGATCAGGGCTTTTGCTTACCTTCGCTGACAGAGCCGTTGGGCCTGCGCATTCCCCGCCCGCCGCACACCGACAAGCTGGCATTGCCGAATACAGTTCGTCGATTGCGGTTTCGGTGATGAAACTTGCCGCGTATCGGCTGTATAAAAGAATCATGCATGAACAGGTTTTTGCGGGAAACTCCGGCAAGAATCCATCTTCCCACCGGCTCCAGGACAGCCCCCGTTATAGAGCACAGCCATCATTACGTCAGACGACTTCAGATTCCGCGCCCACGTCCTTCTGGTCGAACTCGATGCTGCGACCACGCAATTAATGATGTTGGTCGTTGCGGGTGAGATTTCCGGTACGCAGTGGGATGAAGCGCTCTCGCGTCAAAGTCCTGTTTATCTTATAAGGAATGGATTAGCGCTGTAGCGGGCATTTCAATTGATCCCATGCCTGCGCTGGATGGTCGTGCACCGGGGGATCCGCGCGGATCCTGAACCAGCAGAAAAGCGGCGCGGCGGGAAAAGGCGCCGGCGCTGGAATCTTCGTCCAGAACGCCGACAGCGAGCATGGTCACTCGACGATGCAGATCCAGCGATGGTTGTAGCGGTACGGCGCCCGCGTGAAGTGAACATCTGAAACCAGTGTCATTCCACGCTCCTGCAGCGCTTCGGTCAGTTGTACGAGTGTCTCTGCCTGGATAGTCATTGCTGTTACCTCGTCAGATTACTGCGTTCATCTTTCTTGACCGGGTGATCAGGCTGCTAATTTAATTTTTCTACTAGGTTGTTGATGTTGAGAAGGTCTCAGGCCGACAGCTCGGAAAGACGAGCGTTCCTATCAGGACCTTTTGAATAAAGCCGCTCGGATCAGCCATTCGTCCAATGACCGGCACTTGTCGCGATCTGACTCCTCACACGTTTAAGCACGGATTCCCGTGCACCGATCGGAGAGGCATCATGGAAATCGACGAGAATGCACCAGGCAATCAATCGCAACAGGCAGTGACCCGCTCGACTGACAATGAAACAGGTCATGATCCTCGGCCTGAAGATTCGGCGGTACCGCTACCGCCGGATGACGAAGCACCCGTTGATGAAGATATGACGGACGTAGCCGCGACAAACTCTGTATCTGCAGAACACCCGGAAGCCGGGAGTGGCGCAAGTGCCCCGGTGTCTGTGACGACTGGCACAACAGATGTCCAGGACGGCGACGTGAAGGAGCCTCGCGGCATACCCGCCAGCGACCCTGAATCTGGGGCCTGAACGAGTGGATTCCTTTTTGCCCGCCCAGCGCGGGCTTTTTCACTGACGCCGGTTAAGTCTCCCTCTCGCCTCGTCCCAAGCTTTTTTGCCTTCCAGCGTTTTGGCATCCGCGGCATCTCTGGCGTCTTTGTAGCGTTCCATTGCCTCGGGGGAGTCGGCCGCATGGGTTAGCAGTTCGTAAGCGATGACATTGAGTCGATCAGCCTCTTTAAACAGTTCATTACTGCGCCCGGTCGCTGCGTACCAATCGGATATGGTTATGGATCTGGATCTGGATCTGGATTTCATGTGTCCTCCCATTCGTTTGAGCTGCGCTCTATCGACATGTAGAGCGCTTCCTGCGTTGCACTATTTCTCCATTTGCGTCGCTCCGATGTCCTCCCAGGTGACGACAGTAGTGGCCCGCCACCTTACGTCGGTGATTCCAAATCGTTCTGCCATGGGTTTTGTGAACCGCTTGAGAGGAGGGCGTCCGGGTTTGGGTATCGGAGCAATACCCGCGTCGCAGCTCGCCCACTGCCAAGCCTCTGCGTTGTTCATCAGTTTGGTGCGGATGACAAAAGACTTCGGTCTTCCATGGAGCTTGTACTCAATCACAAAAATATCTACCGAACTCACGAGTTACCGCTCCTTTTTGGCTCATGAGATAGTGATTTTTGCTGTTAGAGAAAATTCAAAGAATCGTGTGACAATTCCTAAATTGATGATTTTGCTCACATTCAATGTAATTTTATCTATACGTGAACTATTCGTTTGTAGAGGTTTTAATTTCCATTATGCAAACGGAGTCGAGCGCATGGAGTTATTGCCGCGCCTGCTCGACAAGTTCGACAGGCTGGAATTACTGATCGCAGGACTGATCGGCGCCGTCGTTGCGAGCTGGTGGGGGATCAGATGGTCGATTGAGCGACTAGCAAGGGCGCCTGGCGGCAGATCAGGGGGCTAATGCCTCTGCCTTGCCATTGCTGCTCAAGCGCAGCGGGTTTGCCGCAGGCAGCAGCACGCCCATCCTGCAGTTCGTGACCTGCGCTACACCGGGCTACTTGGAGGCCCATGGCACCCCTCGGCACCCCAACGATCTGGAAAGCGGCCACCAGATGGTGCGTTACTTCTTCGCCGGCACCAACCGCCGCTTGGCCGCGGAGTTCGTCAGGGATGGGGAAAGGCTGAACGTCGACGCCGATTACTTTGTTGCCGTCAACGACTCCAATGCATTGCTGGCTGCGGCATTGGCAGGCCTGGGAGTGCTGCAGACCCTGCGTTTCATGGCACAGCCACATTTCCAGTCCGGCGCATTAGTGCCTCTGCTCGAAGAATGGTCACTGGGGCCCAACCCCATTTACATCGTCTATTCCCCAAACCGTCACCTCAGCGCGCGCGTGCGGGTCTTCGTCGATTGGCTAATCGAATTGTTCGAGTCGAAGGGATTGGGATAAATACCGAATACCGACGTAACACATTCAACGTGGGCGTCAGTTTCTGGCCGAAATCTGTCCATTGAAGACGTCCACATTTTTAGATATGTCGAGGTCGAACCAGTAATGTCAGAAGGGAAGGGGTGCGGAAATGGTCGAATAGATGCGGAAACGATTCATAGAGAGCGGAGCTGATTTCCTGAGTCCCAGAAACGACAAAGCCCTGAATAAACAGAGCTTTTTCGGTAAAAAATATGGCGGAGGCGATGGGATTCCAACTCATGGACCTGTTACAGTCGACGGTTTTCAAGTCCATGTCTAAAACAAGTAATTTCAATGGGTTATGGCCCTAAGTATTCCGCTTTGCTTGTGTGCAAACGTCACTCGGTACGGCCGCTAACGGCAAAAAGCAGACGGTCGTTAACCGTTGCCTCTAACGGTCGGCAGAGTTCGACCAATATCTACCTATGAACAGCGCATACGTTCACATTAATAATGGAGTCATTCCCGAAGTGCAGACGCAGGACCTGCCGAGCAGAATTCGTAGAGATTCGATCGGTCTATCCTTCAAGACTTGACTTCAATTTATCAGGGCGCTGATGTATGAATTCTCTCTGGATCGCACTGGCCATTTTTGGGTGCCTCTTGGCTGCGTCGCTTCTTATGATGCAGTGGTATCCAAAGCTGGCATCCCACCACCGGGATGACGAAACCAACTCCGTAATTCGTTTAGTAGCCAATATTTTTGTGGTTATGACATCGCTGGTCTTTGGCTTGATGATCAACTCTGCCAAAAACACTTTCGAGTCGATTGACGCAAACTTCCATGGTATGCAACCAGCATGATCATTTTTGATCGGACACTGCGGGGCTATGGTGATGTGGCGCAAGACACGCGAAATCGTCTTATCACCTACCTTGAGCGCGCTATCGAGACCCCGTATCGGGGAGACTAGGCTCTGCAGCATCGTAACAGCGAGGCGGCTAAATATCTGGATGATATAGGCAAGTCTTTGGCTCTTATAAAGCCTCCGGACCGATACCATGAAACGATGCTTCAGGATATTCGTCAGCAATATCATTCGCTCATCGAGCAACGTTGGAGGATCGTCGAGCAGTCAGAGGGCGCGATTCCTGGCCCTCTTATTGGGATGCTTGCTGCCTGGTTCACGCTCATTTTCGCCAGTTTCGGATACCGCGCTCCCCGCAATTCGATGGTGATAGGAATGTTCATCATCTCGTCATTCCTCATTGCGGCTTCCGTTTACCTTGTTTTGGACATGGACGTGCCATTTCATGGTCCCATCCAGATATCCGACGAGCCCCTGCGCAGGGCGCTCGCAGTCATGCAGCTCTAGTGGCAACAAACGCGTTGGCGTTCTGAGTCGTGGCCTCGAGGCGGACCAAGCCGAAGTCCGCTTCCGGCCATTAGCGGACACTATATTTGGGGCTACTCGATAGCCTGAAGTGATGCAATGCACTCTTCCCATCTGAGTCGACACGGTGGCACTATGCTTTTACAAAAAAGCGGTCTCACTACTCACAGGTTAGGAGAGCACGGATGCCGAGAAAAACGCTAATTTTTGGTAATGGATTGGGGATGGCTCTAGACCCGCGGCATTTCTCCTTAACAAATGCGATGGCTGATGTTTGGAATGACCCTGTCGCAGTATCTGATGTGCATAAAGATTTAATAAGCCAGTGCATCGGTGGAAATGGCGCTATTCCTCAGCGTGAGGACCAATTAGATCCACTGCACTTAGTGATCTCAGCGTGCAAAACGCTAAATAGTATTAATATGTCACAAAGAATGAATGTGCATTGGCTTTCACAAGAAGGTCAACAATTTCCTGTTGCGGTTGGAAACTACATTCACAAAGTTGCCACCAGGTTACATCTATACAATGGCGAACTACCTCGCTCCTTCTTGGACCCATTGATCGATTTCGTCCGCACAACAAAATCACACATTGCGACCTTGAATTATGACAAGCTGCTCTACGGCGCATTCTTGGATGGGGGCTTAATGGGGAGCTATTTCAACACCTCGTTAGTTGATGGAATGATAAGCGCTGGGTTCAGTTCTGAAGCGCTAGTTCGCCTGTACAATAATAATTTTGGTTACTATTTACATCTGCATGGATCGCCGCTGTTTTTTGATCATCACGGTGTAGCACGAAAAAGAGATAGACACGAACTTAATCCATTGTCTCCAGAAGGATCGGATCACATAGTATTGACGCATGTTAGGCATAAGCGCTCTGCGATTGGAGCCTCTATAGTGCTGTCAACTTACTGGAACTATCTGAATATTAGTCTTGGCGAATCCCAAGAGATAATTATCATCGGATACTCCGGCGATGACAATCATCTCAACGACGTCATTGCAGCACATTCGCAGTCTAAACATCTTGTAATTGTTGAATGGAACGGAATAGGTCAAACCCAGTCGCAACGTCTAGAATATTGGTCGAGCAAGTTTAAGACTAGGAATTTTCATCATTTTTACATGGATAATATTCTTGGGTTTAGCGATTGGAATCGTGCATATTGATCTTCAGAAAAATAGACTGCCCTGACGGGCCTTTGTGAAGCTTTACCAATATCGGTTCCTAAGGCAGTCTAGGGAACTTTAAGTTTACGAACATTTTAAAGGTCGATCATGGGTAAAATCAATCCATTCAAACCTAACAGTCCGGTTAGTAGCGGAATGTTCGCCGGGCGTACTAAAGAGATTCGAGCGCTCGAAAAAGGCCTATACCAAACTAAGAATGGCCACCCATCTAATATATTAATAACTGGCGAACGAGGGATCGGAAAATCATCCCTAATGAACCTGCTCAAACACCTCGCTGTCGGCGATATTCCATCGGAGTTTGGTGGCTTTAACTTTTTGGCTGTGAATGTGGTAATTTCAGAGCGTACGAGCCTGTTAACATTGATCCGATTAATTGAGAGATGCATTAGCCGAGAGTTAGGCAAAATTGAGACCGTCCGCAGTTTTTTGTCGGAGACTTGGTCGTTTGTACAGAGAATCAAAGTAATGGACTCTGGAATAGATAAAGGTGAAATTATCGATGATGCGGATGTCGTCATCGATGACTTTGCATATTCTTTATCTCAGACATGCAACAGAATTTCCAATCCTCAAAAGGGGGAGTTAGCGAAAGACGGGATTGTTTTCATTATCGACGAGGCTGATAACTCTTGCCCCAGCCTGCATATCGGATATTTTTTTAAAGCTGTTACCGAAATGCTCCATCAGCACGGATGTGAACGCGTAATGTTCGTAGTCGCTGGTCTACCAGATGTTGTTGAGAAACTTGCTAGATCACACGAATCTTCCATCAGAATATTTACCCACCTGAATGTAAAAGAGCTAAGTTTCTCTGATACGAAATATGTACTGGATAGAGGTCTAGCTGAGGGAAATCGAATTAACTCAGAGCAGACAGCGATGGGCGATTTCGCAAAAGATCATGTCGCTTCCCTATCTGAAGGTTATCCTCACTTTATTCAGCAGTTCGGATACTCTGCTTATGAACATAACACAGATGGCGAAATCTCAGCCGATGATGTTTTGGAGGGAGCATTCAAAGAGGGTGGCGCTCTTGACTCTATAGGCTCGCGCTATTATGCAGCCGATTATCACTCAAAGATAAAATCAGATGAATATCGCCAGGTTCTCGCGATTATGGCGGAGAACATGAGCGACTGGATTAAAAAAAGTGAGATCAGGGAAAAATTCACTGGGGATGATCAAACGCTCACTGACGCTTTGAAAGCGCTTACTACACGGAAAATAATTTTGAAAAATCCTTCAAAAATGGGTGAGTACCGGCTTCAGCAGCGCGGATTTGCATTGTGGATAAAACTATTTGGCTCTCGTCCAAAAAAGTAGACGGAAGTTTATATCCCGCTAATACTAGGTTTCTTAGTGACGCATGACATTTTCATGCGAGCTGGCCTGCGTGCTTGCATTTTGGAGTTTCATTTTGGATCTGCCTCTTCCGTTAAACATTATCGTGAAAGCCGCTTCCTGGGTTTGGCAGCGTATAACCAGGGTGCTGTTGTACAACACCTATGTTGGATCACATCGAAAATGGAGTTCTCGTCATCAACTCGGATCGCGGTGGAAGCCGTTAGGGGATTACCTGGAGTATTCCTTAAGATTGGCGCAGCCGACAGATCACAAACCCCAGATATCTAAGCTTGCCTTGAGATCAACTGGTCAGAGACTGTCAAATGTGGATCTTTATTTCGAGGCCCGTGGCGCTGGCATCCGTTATCAGGACAAAATTTCCGTCTGTGATGTTGACCGAACACCAATGATCTGGAACTTGATAAATATTCCGGTTTTGGATTTCATTGGAGGAATCCGAGAGGAAATATCATTCTCTGTCGAAGAGATCGAATTGCGTCAATGTGTTGTAAGGCTTTCGAGCGGAGAAGTTCTCCCACCTTGTAATACTATGCGTTCATACCTATCCCAAAGTTGGATCTTAAATGATGAGTGGATGTATCAGTGGGGGCACTGGTGGAATTGTAATGCGATAAAATTCGCTAAGGGAGAAATCGCCTTGTATTGGCGTTTATGCTTTGGGTTTACCAGAAAGCGAGTGTATTCGCCTTACGCTACGGGTCAACGCCGCACACCAGTCACACAGATACTTCTTCGAGGTATTGGGCGAGTCATGGCACTATCCCCGCTTGTGACAGCTCAGTTCTGGTTGGCTATTTGGTCAGGGCTATTTGTGATAGATCGCGATGATAGGCTCAGCTTCAGGTGGGGAGCAGGCAAGAAAGATGAAGTCGACGCTGCTTGACTGTCTTGGCGAACTCCTTTTGAGGGAAGCCGCTTAAAGCGGTTTGCTTGTTGCCGCTGACCCCAGCACAGACAGTAATCGGCCAAAAGTGGACGCCCATAACAGGTCAACTGTCGGCCAAAAGCGGTCATTCGCGCCCGAATAGGGTGCTTATAGCATGCCTTCGATCCTCGACATGATTCTCTCATAAACCCGTAATTTAATCTCAGAAGTCGCTACACTATTTTCTGTATGAAAAGCCAAATTTGGGTAGGAATATAAAGTGGTTTATTGCCAACTGAGGGGGACGACACAATGGCCGACGGTTTTTCGCTAATAGACTTGAAAGGTATTTCAGAGCCACTAACAAAACTGATAGAGTCAGTTTCCAAAGGAATAGGTGTATTATACGAACCAACAGGGAAAGTCAGAAACGCTAAGGCGGAAGCGAAAGCCATGCTAATACTAGCAAAGGCTGGAGAAAAAGTTGACACAGTGACTCTCAGAGCACTAGAGCGTGTAAACCATCAAGAGATAAGACGACAGAACAACATTGATGCCATCGTTAAGGGAGCTGTCGAATACTTACCCGGCGAAGTTTCATCGGAAGAAGTTGATGAAGACTGGGTTGTTAACTTTTTCAATCTCGGGCAGGACATTGGAAATGCCCAAATGCAAAAAATCTGGTCTAGACTATTAGCAGGAGAAGTTGCTCAGCCCGGTAGTTTTAAATCCCGCACAGTTCAGGCTGTTAAATCTTTAAGTGTAGATGATGCCAATTTATTTACATTGCTATGCGAGTATTCATTTGTCACTGATGGAGAAGAACGAGTTTTTCCAGTATTTTCTCACGAGTTTTTTAATTATGTTCGAGCTAATGGATTAAGCACCAAAGCTGAGACTCATCTACAAAGTATTGGGCTTTTAAATAGCGGCGTGATTTGGTATGGCGCTACAAGGTCTGAGGATAAAATATATCTTCAGTACTTTTCAGAGGATTACTATACTTCCCCTAAGCCATCGAAAAAAACCGTAAATAAGGTTTTCATGCAGGCATTCCCCTTCACTGAAATAGGAAGAGAACTCGCAAATATTGCAGGAGGCCGGCCAAATAAAGAATATATTAATCTACTGCGCAGGGATGGATGTATCTATCCTGTAGAGGAAAACTAAACTTAGTCTGTATGTGTGGTTGACTCGCACAATTGCCCAGACATGTCTTGGGCTCACCTAAACACGGTTAGTCCGATTCGACAGGCGGCTAAATCAACCCTTGATGTAGCCGCCACAATTTGCAGGCAGCAGCCAATACTTGCTAAATTTTTCCAATCAGCGACCGGTAATGTCTACAGGCGACTGAACGAACTTAATCATTAAACTATATTTAAGGATGAACTCTAATTACTGAGCACGTTCCAAAGGATGGATAGTATAGGAGTCGACATTTGACTCCAATCGAAACAGCTTTTCCCCGTGAGATTGATATAACATAAGATATTTGTCGCCAACTTTAGAGATTAGCCTCAACGATTGTGGCTTTCCGTAATCAGGACCTTTAGTCATCAGCGGGAAACTTTTTTCCGGATTTTCCAGAGAGCGACTAGCGTCAACGCTCCCTAGAGTAGCGGCTGATCCATAGACTACAACCAGAGAACCTACCAGCCAGGCAATACCCGAAGTAAGATGTGGCGCGTTATTGCGCTTTACTGCTACAAAAACGTGCGAGACATATATGCCGAACGAAATCAAGAACGCGTAATAAATAACTTTCGACAAGGCATTTAGTAAATTAAAACTCCAAAAAAAGCTCGCCACCGTAACAACTACCAACAACACGATAGATAAATAGAGCAATCCTTTCTTCACTGAATGATATGAGGTGTCATTAAGAAACAACTCTAGAGAAGACAAGGTCGCTGCAAGTATCGGAAGAGTAACAGGAAGGGAATAGGAAATGGTTTCCTGAATGGTTAGATGAGAGTGTACCCAACCACAACCCAGCCCGTCGAAATATGCGGAAGAGTACTTTCGCCCTAAGAGATAAAGTAATGGCGCAGCAATGGTTGCAAGCTGGGCTATTGCTGAAATCGATTCGACTTTATCATCTTGTTTAATTTTTATATTATCCATTTTTTTCTCGTGAATTTAGCCTGCAGACACTATCTTATAGCCGCTATTCTGCATACCCACTCTACACCTACCGTATTTCATCAAGCGTCCGCTTTTGGCCGGTAGCGGTCGCTTGCCGATGTCCGCTTCTGGCCGGTAGCGGTCGTTAGCCAACGTCCGTTTCTGACCGATTGCTGCCCGCAAAGACGATGTTAGGACTGCCGTATCCGCATAATTGCATCTGTGATCGCTTTTGCATTTGTATCTAAGGTCTCCATAGCCATCACAGCGTTATCTGCAACCACTGCCACTCCATTGGCTGCAAGCCAAACGGCGATCTCCTCGATTGCCGCCGCCAGTGCATGCTGGTTGTGCAGGAGCAATGTCAGGGCGTCCGCAGTGGCGATATTGGAAGCCGAGCTACTTGGCATGCTGTCCATCCTGGAAATTTGAGGTTTGCAAAGCCTAGCTCATGCGGCGGCTGGAAAATGGTTTAGATACGCATCATCGGAGCCTGCAGCGGCTTTCGCCCCAAAGCGGACGTCGAGGGCGAGCTTCTGAGAATGGTCGCTAGACGATTTACGCGGCAAAAGTAAGCACTCTTGCCTCTTGAGTCTCTGCTATGAACGCATTGACCTGCTCTTGCGGATGCGGGGAAAGTTTTGGGTATTCATCTGCAAGATATTCGATGACAGTATCTTCTTCCCAAGGGCCGAGCGAAGTCATGTAGTCAGGGTACTGATTTTGAATTTCTTCCCATGATTGGTATGGATGCTTGGAGAGCAACACGACTGTTCGGGTGTAAATAATATGAATCTGCACGAATCTATTTCCGTATGTTGACGTCTGGGACACCGCCAGACGAGTGTAAATCCTTTTCAAGATTGCCTTCCTGTTGGCAGCTTCTGCCTGAAGAAAAGTGTTGGGGCTGGACGTCCGCTTCTGGCCGAACGCCGACGTTGCCAAGGTGTCCCGATGAATTTCGATAGTCGCTAGGGGGCTGGAGTTCTAATCTCTCCTTTACCGCCATATTCAGTAAACACAACCCCCCTGATTTTCCTGAAGAAAATCGGTGGTTTGTGGTTTTTGGCGCCCGGCCATATGGAACTCAGATGGGACTGGGGCGCTATTTTGGTGCGGAAGATGGGACTATGAGTGTGTATCTCGGGCCCTCACTGCGGGCGCATGAGCTAGGCTTTGCGAATACCTCATTTCCAGGATGGATCGCATGCCTGATAACTCTGCCTCCAACATTGCCACTGCTGATGCGCTGACGTTGCTACTGCATAACCAGCATGCTCTCTGTGCAGCGATCGAAGAGATCACTCAGTGGATCTCGGGGAATGGCGCAGACGATGTTGCCGACAACGCCGTCGTGGCCCTGGAAACACTGGATAGAAATACACAAGCATTAACAGATGCGATCCTGCGAATACGGCAGTCTTAGGGGGCGCCCCGCTAGGCAGCAATTGGCCAAAAACAGTCAGTGGACGCCCTGGTGGCGGAACAGTAGCTTGTCACTGGAAATGCTCGACGAGAGATCTCGTTGCTATATTGCGTTTTTCTTCGATCCACCCCGCGTTTTTCGCGAGCACTTAATAATTCACAAGAGCTTACTTAACGACAGTGTATTCAATGCGACAGCCTGTCGCCAAAAAATAGTTCGGCACAATAGAGGAGTTAGCGAAGATGACACGGAAAATCCCGGCCGAACCATCAGAAGAGCAGTTCCACCGGATAGTGTTCTCGATATGGGACTTTCAACAGGCTCTCTCCGCGATAACCTTCCTCGAAGAGGAGTGCGATTTAACGCAAAAGTATTCGAGAGTGGAGCTTCGCCGGTTCAAATGCTACGAGACGCAGTCTATCATTTCGTTTGCTCGGCCTTTCGTCGCATCTAGGTCGGGCATACAGCTGAGTGCCAAAAGGGTCGGTGTCAACCTCACCACGGAAGAAAGGAGGCACAGTAATGAAATTCTTCTCCTGAGGAATAAGATAGTTGCTCATTCAGACACAGAAGAGATGCACTACAAGGTCCAGACACTTGAATTTGGTGGGCCAAATTCTATTAAAGCACCTGTGTTCATCTTTGACGAAGGTCTACTGCTCAACGAAAAGCAAAGGAGGGATTTTGAATCTCTTCTTCGCAAGCTGATTCACGGACTCCATGAGTTTGCCTTCCAGTTGTGCGAATCTAACCCTGATCGCTTTGAGTTTTATAAGGTTCCCATTTCGGGGCTGAACCAAGATGTCTAGTTCACGCCGGTCCAAGAAACGCGCTGCAGGCGATAGCGCCGCGTAGTTAAGTTTTGTCGTCACATTTCAATGAGTTTATGAAATGAGCAGCAATTTCGCGTGGGCGGCAGCGGCGTCCGCTGGGTGCCGGTGCGCTCACGACGTGAGTCGCGACGCACCTGGGTAGCCTGACCGCCGTAGGGCGTTTCGCTGAAGGGGTGGGCTTGAGTGGATTCAGTGTCGAGCTGCAACCGGTCACAGCTTCAAGGCCATATCTACAGACCTGCGTCCTATCCGGCAGCCGGCATATCGCAAGCTTGCAGGACTAAAGCTGATACCAATTTTGATACCATCAACTGCTAGAAGGCGTATTCTAATGCGATCTCGTGCGCGCTAACTGATTGATTTAATTGCGCTTTTTGCCGCATCGCGATGCATCTAAGATCGCATCGTGATGTTAGCTGTGGAGATCAATTGCTTTACCTATCAATGGGTTGCGAGCCGCACATTTGGCGCTTGGGCCATTTCTGGGGCATTTTGGAGCGTTTTCTTCCCTACCCGGTCAGTGTTGGCGGTAGCCAGCAGGCGAGGGGTGAGAGCAGCAACCGGACACGGCGTCCAGGCTGTTGGGCATTAAAGGCGGGATTCATGCCAGACATTGCGCGCATTGTCGCATAAGTCATGCGGCAGTTGTATGGCGGACGCTGACGAACCGGCAGACTGCCTGCATCGGGAAGCGTCAAATGCGCGTTCATGCAGCGGTCTATCGAATTCATGAGTGTCGATGCGGGCTTCCAACAATCATGGGAGGAACTAAAACGCCTGATATCGTCTACATTTCATCAAGGAATTTCTGATGAGAGGACGGTCATGTTTAAAAAACGCTTACTGGTTGCGTCTGTTACTTGTCTGGCCTTGGCGGTGAGCTCTGTAACGGCACTGGCCGATCCGGGAAATGGCAATGGTAACGGCAAAGGGAACGGCAAGGGCGGCCCGCAGAACAGTCAGGGACATGGCAACCAAGGGGGCAAAAACAAAGGATCCAGTTCGGGCAACTGGGACCATGCACCCGTGGTCGATCGAAGCGGTGTGCTGAGCGTACTCAACGGTTACCGGGACTACTGGAGCCCGGGTCCGGCGTTGCCTCCCGGTATTCAAAAGAATCTGGCGCGCGGCAAACCGCTGCCGCCGGGCATCGCCAAAAAACTGGATGGACGTCTGGCGGGGCGACTGCCTCATTACGACGGATATGAGTGGCAGCAGGCGGGCACCGATTTGATCCTGGTGGCGATTGCGAGCGGGCTCATCTACGAAGTGCTGAATGGCGCTTTCGATTAGTTTGATGGCAGGTCAATGAAACTGACTTTTGAATCCGTTCGCCTAAAGTAAAAGCAATACATTCTCACCCACTTTATATATGAGGCGATTGGCTTCCGCTGATCGCTTGTGGGTGAACCAGATCTAAATGAATGCATCTCAGATGACAGTAAAACCAACCCCAGTGGATGCCGTCATGCGTTTTAAAAAGAAAAATCTGGTTGCCGTTATGTCCTGCGTAATGATGTTTGCGGCTGCGCCATTACTGCCTGCTCAACTGTCCATCATGGCCTCTGCCCACGCCAAGGATGGTGGTGGTGGTGGTGGTGGTGGTGGTGGTGGTGGTGGTGGTGGTGGTGGTGGTGGTGGTGGTGGTGGTGGCGCCGGTGGCGCTGGCGGGGGAGGCAGTCACGGCGGCGGTGCCGGCAGCGCTGGCCATAGCGGCGACAGTGCCGGGCACTCAGGCAGCGTCTCCAGCAAAGGCCGCGCTGAAGGCCAGGAAACGGATCATGACGGCAGGGCCGTACGGGATCATGGCGTCAGTGGTCAACATATTGGACGCGACCACAATACCAACCGTGGGCACGGCGTGGCCACTTCAGGTGTAGCGCATTCGAAGGACACCAAGGGGTTGTCGAAAGCCACGGCGATCTCCGCGACGACGCCAGGCGATCACAATACCAAGGGATTGAGCAAGGCGAGCCTTTCCACCGATAAATAAGCCCTTACTCGTAACCCGTCAGGTCTCATGCTCGGTTGAGCTCCAAACCTGGCGGGTTTCGCTTCACCCTTTCAAACTCATTTCTCATGGCCCGCGGACCATTTTCAAGTCAGGTGCGAATTGCATCGTGCTTGGTACGCAGCGGCTGAAGCGTACACGTCAAAGCTCAGCGCAACCGCTGCGGCGCTTCCCGGAAAAACCTCTGTTTTGCTCTGCGTCAGCACTCATGCGCCTGCACGAGCGTACTGTCGCGCCTGCCGTTTGCCAGATTCAGCCGACAGTTTTTCACAGATCAGGTTCACCCTTGGTTACAAAGTATGGCTAAAATGCCATCCGATTACCCAATAGCCGCTCACGGCACGGGCTCAAGGAAGTGCCACCGGGACAGTATTTGTATTCATGCCACTGCATCAGACCCTGGGCCTTTGGCCGGCAGGCGCGCAGTTTGTTCACTTTAGACGTGTGACGATTTCCGTGAAACTCATCATTGCCGCTATTTATGTCATTTCCATTGCATACGTTCACCTTCGTGGTCGTGTGCGTCACAAACTGGGCCGTCAGTTGAGCGACCACTCGACGTTTCTGGCGCCGATCAACTGCTTTCTGTACCTGTTTTCAAAGAAACCAAACAAGCCCTATCTCGATCCTTCCGAGTTTCCCGACCTGAGCCCGTTGCAGGCGCATTGGGAAGAAATTCGCCAGGAAGGGCAGGACCTGCTGCGTGCCGGTGAGATCAAGCGCTCGAATCAGTACGACGATGTGGGTTTCAACTCATTCTTCAAAAGTGGCTGGAAGCGTTTCTACCTCAAGTGGTACGGCGAGAGTCATCCGTCGGCGATGAAACTGTGCCCGCGCACTACCGAACTGGTGCAGAGCATCGGTTCGATCAAGGCCGCGATGTTTGCCGAACTGCCACCGGGTTCGAAACTGGTTCGTCACCGTGACCCGTATGCGGGCTCCTATCGCTACCACTTGGGCCTGGATACGCCGAACGATGCGGGTTGCTACATCAACGTCGACGGTGAAAGCTACCACTGGCGCGACGGTGAAGCGGTGATGTTCGATGAGACTTACATCCACTACGCCGAAAACACCACCGACAAAAACCGCATCATCCTGTTCTGCGACATCGAGCGTCCGATGAAATATCGCTGGGCGGCCGCGTTCAACAGATGGTTCAGTCGCACCGTGATGTCCGCTGCTGGTGCGCCGAACGATGCCGGCGACCGCACTGGCGGGATCAACCGTCTGTTTACCAAGATCTACAAAGTGCGACTGCGTGGCAAAGAGCTGAAAAAGCGCAATCGCGCGCGTTACTACCTGGAAAAATGGGCGATCTTTGGCGGTTTGCTGGCGATCTTCATTCTGATCTGACTGGTGTGTCGCACCTGTTTGTCATTGCCGAAGACTGGTGTCCACAGGGGCATTGCAAACCGTGGGCGCCAGCCTGCTGGCGATGACTGTCTCAAAAGCAACCTGTCAGTTACCTGACAGGCGTTGAATATTCATTCCCCAGAGGCTTTTTTGGTTTTCCTTGCCGGCGTGGACTTCGTGGGTTTCTCCGGTTTAGCCTTGGACTTGGCCGGCGCTTTCCCACCCAGACTGCGTTTAAGCAGCTCGGTCAAGTCGATCACATCCGCAGACTTGCGCTCCTCTTCGCCACCCACGGTTTCGACATCTTCGATCTTGCCTTCGTGGGCCTTTTTCTCGACCAGGGCCATGATCTTGTCCTCAAACTCGTCCTTGTAGTCCTCCGGGCTCCAGTCGCCGCTCATGTCCTGTACCAGACGTTTAGCCATGTCCAACTCGCCCTTGGCCAGTTGCGGCTTGGTCACCTCGCTGCCCAGTTCCAGTTCGTCGAGGCCGCGCACCTCCTGCGGCCAGCGCAGTTTCACCAGCACCAGCGCCGATTCCAGCGGCATCAGCGCCGCCAGATATTGGCGAGTGTGCAGGACGACGCGGGCGAGGGCGACCTTGTTGGTTTTGCTCAATGTTTCGCGCAGCAGGGCATAGACCTTGCCGCCGCGTTTGTCCGGGGCCAGGTAATAAGGCGTGTCGATGTTCTGCAGTGGAATCTGCTCGGCATCGACGAAGGAGAAAATGTCGATGGTCTGCGTGGACACCGGGTGCGCCGAGCGGATTTCTTCCTCGCTGAGCACCACATAGCGGCCCTTCTCATAGGCCACACCTTTGACGATGTGCTCTTTGGTGACTTCCTTGCCAGTGACCTTGTTTACCCGTTTATAACCCACCGGATCCATGCTGCGGCTGTCGAGCCAGTCAAAGTCGACGCCGTGCGAAGACGTTGCCGACACCAGCGCAACGGGGATATGCACCAGTCCGAAACTGATTGCGCCTTTCCAGATTGCCCGAGCCATGGTGAGTCCTCCGCGAATGATGTTCAGGTGACCTGCAGCCGGCGGCGAAAGTTTCCAGCGTTTGCCGGAGACAGCAGTGCTGTCGGTCAAGCCGTGTTACATCTTGTTTAAGGGCGATGGGTTAACAAATCCGAACCCGGGGCGTAGCGTGGACTCGAAGGCTCTATCACCTGTGCATCGAGAGGCCATCCCATGAACCGAATATTGCCCGGCATCATCGTTCTGCTCCTTGGGGCAGGTCTTGCGCATGCCGAGGTCACGGCACCGTCCGCGCCGTTGTTGCTGGCACAAAGTCCCACCGGCAACAGCAACAATCCCTACAACAGCCCGATTCGCCGCGCCAATCCCAACAGCATGCAGGGCACCCAGCCCAGTACGCCGGTGATTCGCGGGCCGAATACAGTGCCGGTGCCCAGCACGCCCACCGTTGGCAATGGCGGCATCGGCAATGGTCAGCAGCAACGCTCGGTACCGAGTACACCACCCAGATTCATTCCCAACCCACCGCCGCGTGATGGAGACAGCAACCGTTGAACATCAGGCCTGAGCGCCTGTCAGCCTTCGAAACGAACAAAAGGAATCGTGCATGTTGCGTAAAACCTTTCTAGCCACGCTGTGCGCCGGCACGTTGCTCAGCGCGCCCGCCTTCGCCGCGCCCCCCAAAGCGCTGCAGAGCGAGCAGGGCGCCCTTGAAGTCACCACGATTACTCAAGGCCTGGAGCATCCGTGGGCGCTGGCGTTTCTGCCGGATCGTCAGGGCATGCTGGTAACCGAGCGGCCGGGCAACCTGCGGGTGATTACCGCTGATGGCAAGCGTTCCGAGCCCATCAGCGGCGTGCCCAAGGTCTGGGCCAAGGGCCAGGGTGGCTTGCTCGATGTAGTGCTGTCGCCGGACTTCCGGCAGGACCGATTGGTCTACCTGTCCTACGCCGAGGGCGGTGGCGCCGGAGACAAGGCCGGGACGGTGGTGGGGCGAGGCCGGCTGTCGGACGATTTGAAGACGATCAGCGATTTCAAGGTGGTTTTCCGTCAGGAGCCGAAGCTCTCGACCGGTAACCATTTCGGTTCACGTCTGGTGTTCGACCGCGATGGCTATCTGTTCATCACCCTCGGCGAAAACAATGATCGGCCGACCGCGCAGGATCTCGACAAACTGCAGGGCAAGGTCGTGCGGATTTTCCCCGATGGCAAGGTGCCGGACGACAATCCGTTCGTGGGCCAGTCCGGCGTACGTCCGGAAATCTGGTCCTACGGCCACCGCAACCCGCAGGGCGCGGCGCTCAATCCGTGGAACGGCACACTCTGGGAGAACGAACACGGACCCCGAGGCGGCGATGAGGTGAACATCATCGAGCGCGGCAAAAACTACGGCTGGCCGCTGGCGACCCACGGTATCAACTATTCTCTGCAACCGATTCCCGAAGCCAAGGGCAAAAGTGTCGAAGGTGCGGTTGACCCGCACCACGTCTGGGAGAAGTCGCCGGGTGTTTCCGGCATGGCGTTCTATGACGCTGATCGTTTCAAGCCGTGGCAGCAGAATTTGTTCATCGGCGCGCTGGTCAGTCAGGAGCTGATCCGCTTGCAGTTCGATGGGGACAAAGTGGTGCACGAGGAACGGCTATTGGGCGAGCTTAAACAGCGGATTCGTGATGTGCGGCAGGGGCCGGATGGCTATCTGTACGTGCTGACGGATGAGCAGGACGGTGCGCTGTACAAGATTGGCCTGAAGTGACCTCACTTCAATTTTTCACGGATGTCCTGTGGCGAGGGCGCTTGCTCCCGCTGGGTTGCGCAGCAGCCCCAAGACCTTGTGAGCGCTACGCACTCATGCGGTAGCAAGCTCCCTCGCCACAAAAAAAACCTCTAGGGCCTGACAATAGTTGGCACAGCGCGGGCATACACAACCACCGCCGCCCGTAATTTCCCACGCCCAAAGCGACTCATCTTCTCAAACTCGCCATGGCTGACCGGCACATGCTGGCAGTCCATCGGTTGACGATGCTGGCTGTGGTCGACATCCGGATCGTGCAGATACACAAAGTCTTCATCGCAATCGGTGACCACCACCCAATGCGGTGACTTGGAACGGGTCAGGCGATAGCTGCTGATCAGCACCAGAGGCTGTCCGCCAGCCTGCAGCAGGCGCGGTAAATCCAGATGGTTGCCAATTTTGCGCTCGATATCGGTCTCGTGCATTTGTGCGCTGAACTCCTCATGCACCAGGCGCATGACGTCTTTTTTATGCTCATCGCGCACACCATCGAGAAACAATGGCCCGGCCATGCTGAGCTGTAAACGCACTTGGAAACCTCGACGCCAAGCGGCCAGTGCCAGGCCTTGAGGACTGCAGCCACCATGGCCGGAGGTCATGAACACCGTGGTCGCCTCACGCCAGATCTGCAATTCTTCGCGCCGCTCCAGTGAGCGCGCCGACTGCAATGCGCCCATGGCCATCAATAGACAGGCCGGGCCACAAGTGAAATCGGTGGTTTGCGGGTAATAGGGCACCTTGATGTTGCGCGAATCACGGTGCTGAACAATGCGCTTTTCCAGGCGCAGCGCATCGGCATGGTCTTCGTAGTAATCGTGAATCAGCGCAAAGCGCCGATAGCCGTTGCGCTCGTAAAGCGCGATGGCGCCGGGGTTGTCGATTCGCACCTCAAGACGCAGGTACGCGCAGTCATGCTCGACGGCACAGGCCTCGATACGTTGCAGCAATTGTTTTCCCAGCCCAGTACCGCGCGCTTCGCCGGCAATGGCGATGGAATACAGGCGCGCCAGTGATGTGCCGCGATGAAACAGCACCAGGGCGTAGCCGAGCAATTGACCGTCAAGTTCGGCGACCAGCAGTTGCGCATGGGCGCGGGTGATCATCCATTGAAAGCTGCGGCTGGTGAGCCGGTCGCTGGTGAAACATTGCATTTCCAAGGCCAGCAGCGCTGGCAGATCTTCAACTACCGCCAAACGGAAAACAGCATTCATATGACCACCGTAAAAGTTGCGTAACGAAACGGGACTTTCGAAAAACTTCGTGCTTAATAGAAATGGTCTTGTTCTCCAACGGATCAATCTCTATGTCAGCGGTACAGGGTCATTGGCGCGAAGTATCCGAGCAAAGTTTGTCGGCGGCAACTTTTTTAAATCCAGCCATCAGAACTTCCAGTCAAGTGTTGATCATCGTCGAACGCAAGGAAGATTGGGCCTCGTACTTCCCCAGCGAGGACATCGTCACCGCTCAGGAATACCTCGAGCAAACCCGTGACAACGAGCCGGGCAAGCGGGTGCAGGTGATCAATCTGTGCCGCAGCTACAAGTATCTGGGGCACGGTTACTACTGCTCGCTGCTGGCAGAAGCCCGCGGCCACAAGGTGATTCCATCGGTGCGCACCATCAGCGAACTGACGAAAAAATCGCTTTACGGTCTGGCACTGGACGATCTCGATAAAAATCTGGAAAAAGCCCTCACGCATCATCTGTACAGCGATACCGAAGGTTTCACCCTGACGCTTTACTTCGGCAAAACGCATATCGAGCCGCTGCAGGATCTGGCTCGACAATTGTTTGAAGTGTTTCCGTGCCCGATTCTGTTAGTTGAGTTTCGGCGAACTAACGGTTGGCACATCGAAGGCATTAAGTCCGGTGCCCTGCACAAGTTGCGCGACGATCAGGAAGATCAGTTCGCCAATGCGCTGGACGGTTTCAGTCGTAAAGTCTGGCGGGCGCCACGCTCGCCGCAAGTGGCGCGTTACGACCTGGCGATCCTCCACGATCCGCAGGAGGCCTTGCCGCCATCCAACGCCAAGGCACTGGAGAATTTCGTCCGGGTCGGCAAGCGCATGGGCATCGACGTCGAGCTGATCGAGCGCAAGGACTATGCGCGGATCGCTGAGTACGACGGCTTGTTGATTCGCGAGACCACCAGCGTCGACAACCACACCTATCGCTTTGCCAAGAAGGCTGAAAGCGAAGGCCTGGTGGTGATGGACGACCCCACGTCGATCCTGCGCTGTACCAACAAGGTCTACCTGACCGACCTGCTCAACAGTCATCAATTGGGCATGCCCGCCACGGAAATTCTCTACAAGGAACGACCGGAAGATTTCGAACGGGTCGGTGAACGCCTCGGTTTTCCGCTGGTGTTGAAGATCCCCGACGGCTGTTTTTCTCGCGGAGTGATCAAAGTCGAAAGCCAGCAGGCGCTGCTGGAGGCCACCGCCGAACTGTTCGAACACTCGGTGTTGCTGCTGGCTCAGGAGTTTTTCTACACCGAGTACGACTGGCGCATCGGCGTGCTCAACCGCAAACCGATCTTCGCCTGCCAGTACTTCATGTCCAAGGGCCACTGGCAAATCTACAACCACAAAGCCAAGGGCCAGGACGTCAACGGCGAGTGTCGCACCCTGGCCGTTCACGAGGCGCCGCGAGCGGTGGTGGAACTGGCGGTGAAGACCGCCAACCTGATCGGCGATGGCCTCTACGGCGTGGACCTGAAACAGGCCGGCGACAAAGTGGTGGTGATCGAGGTCAACGACAACCCGAACCTCGACGCCGGTATCGAAGACGCCTGCTTGCAGGACGATCTGTATTCACTGGTGCTGGAGGAGTTCGTGCGACGGCTGGAACTCAAACGTCGCGGCCAGGCCTGGTGACGCGCCGATGATCAGCAGCTTCGCACTGACTCATGGCGCGTTGCAGCGGGTCGAGCGGCTGGACGCCGAGGTGATGCTGTTCAGCAATCCCGATGCGGCCGAGCGTGACTTGCTCCACAGCCACTACAAGGTCGACGAACACGCGTTGGCCTCGGCGCTGGACCCGGACGAAGTTTCGCGAATCGAGTTTCACCCCGACCACTTGTTCCTGATCTGGAAACGCCCGGAAAACTATTCCGGCGGTGGCAGCCTGGCGTTTGAGGTGTCGTCCTGCGGCCTGCTTTTTGCGCCCGGTCAATTGCTGGTGATCGCCACCGACGACACGCCGCTGCACGGCATCGGCACGCGCCAGCCGCTCAATGCGCCGCTGGATGTGTTGCTTGATTTGCTGTTCAACAACATCCATCACTACCTCGGCCATCTGAAGGTGATCAAACTGGTGGCCCGCGAGCTTCAACAGAAATTCAACGCCTCGATGCAGAACCAGCATCTGGTGCAGATGTTCAACCTCAGCGAAAGCCTGATCTATTACATCAATGCCTTGCACAGCAACGGCGCAGTGCTGACGCGGCTGCGTAATCACGCGGAAAAACAGCATTTCGGCAGTGAAGCGATCGGGCTGATCGACGACCTGATCATCGAGAATAACCAGTGTTACAAGCAGGCGGAGATCTACTCCACGGTGTTCTCGGGGCTGATCGATGCGCGCGGCAACTTGATGAATAACAGCATGAACAACTTGCTGCGCAAGTTGACGTTGATCAACGTGGTGTTTCTGCCGTTGAACCTGATTGCGAGCATTGGCGGGATGTCGGAATTCAGCATGATGACGGCGGGTACGCCGTGGTGGATTTCCTACCCGGTGTTTCTGCTGGTGATGTTGTTGGGGGCTGGGGGGATGTTGTTCGGGTTGCGGCGGTTGGCCAAGTGATCTGTGGTGACTTGGCCGACGCCATCGCTGGCGAGCCAGCTCCCACAGGTTTTTTTGGGGGGGGGGCGCGAACCTTGCAGGCAACTTCAATCTCCGTGGGAGCTGGCTTGCCAGCGATAGCTATTTCAGCAGCAAAAATCCGGCTTAGCTCGCTTGAGCCGTCTCAGCGGACTTCCTCTGCTCCTGAACGCGACGCACCACCAGATACAGCAGCGGCCCGATCGACACAAACACCGCCGTCAGCAACAGATACGGCACCACCGACCAGACCGACATCCCCCGCGCCCGGGCATCCTTGACCATCCATACCCCGGCCAGCGTCGCCAGCAGATACAGATCAATCACCACCTGCGCCGTATCCGGACGCGACATCAGGCTGATGCCGAAGTCGATCAACGACTGTTCGGCCTGGAGCATCACCGATACGGTGTAGCCGGTGAACGCAATCAACGCAGTGAGGGGCAGGGCGACAGACATCATGCATTCCTTCCTTGGGTGATGAGCAGAATCGCCAGCCTACCTTGGCATCCGCAAATAAGCCATTGACTCGCCGGTCGCCGCCGGGCTAATTTCAGGCCCATGACTTCCACCGTATTGCGCTGCCAGCCAAGCATTATTACCGCCATTCCTCATTTGGCGGGCTAGCTCACGACTGCAGCACCCAACCCGCCCTAGAGGCGGGTTTTCATTTTCTGTCTCCTGGGTTTTAACAACGATGGCTCCCTGTAGGGGCTGCCGAAGGCTGCGATCTTTTGATCTTGCTTTTGATTTGAGAAAGACAAAGTCAAAAGATCGCAGCCTCCGGCAGCTCCTACACAGAGCGCCCGGAGATGACGATGAAATACAGCCCCGACCAGCAAACCCTGCTTGAACAGTACGTGAAAAAGATCCTCGCCGCGCCGGTCTACGACATCGCCGTGCGTACGCCGTTGCAAGCGGCACCGGCGCTGTCCGAGGCGCTGGGCAACCGGATCCTGCTCAAGCGCGAGGACCTGCAACCGACGTTCTCCTTCAAGATCCGTGGCGCTTACAACAAGCTGGTGCATTTGAGCGATGCGCAGAAAGCACGCGGGGTGATCACCGCTTCGGCGGGCAACCATGCGCAGGGCGTAGCGCTGGCGGCGCGGGAACTGGGAATCGCGGCGACCATCGTAATGCCCTCGACCACGCCTGAACTCAAGGTGCTCGGCGTGCGAAGTCGTGGCGCCGAGGCGCTGCTGCATGGCGAGAGTTTTCCGTTTGCCCTGGCCCATGCGCTGCAACTGGCCGAGCAGACCGGGCGCACCTTCGTCTCGCCGTTTGACGACCCGGAGGTGATCGCCGGCCAGGGCACGGTGGCCATGGAAATCCTCCGTCAGCATCAGGGGCCGCTGGATGCGATCTTCGTCCCTGTGGGCGGTGGCGGCCTGATCGCCGGCATCGCGGCGTACGTCAAATACCTGCGGCCGGAGGTACGGATCATCGGTGTCGAATCGGAGCACTCGGCCTGCCTTAAGGCGGCGTTGCAAGCGGATGCGCGGGTGGTGCTGCCCAGTGTCGGAACGTTCGCCGATGGCGTGGCGGTGGCGCAGATCGGCGCTTATGGTTTTGAGGTGTGCCGGTTTTGCGTGGACGAGGTGGTCACCGTCAGCAATGACGAGCTGTGCGCAGCGATCAAGAATATCTACGACGATACCCGCTCGATCACCGAGCCTTCCGGAGCATTGGCGGTGGCCGGCATCAAGCAATACGTGGCGCGCAGCGGTGTTCGCGAGCAGACCTTCGTCGCGGTCGACTCCGGCGCCAACATCAACTTCGACAGCCTGCGCCACGTCGCCGAGCGCGCCGCGATGTGCGGCGTCCCGGCGTGATTACACTCAGGGCAGCAACGGGCGCAGGAAACTGCGCTCGTAGCTGACGATGAATTTCTTCTGCACCAGCGATTCCACCAGCGCTGTGCTTTCCGGGTCGGTCAGCGCGATGTGCCGGTAGCTTTCGTAATCGGCCAGCGAAGGAAAGCTGAACAGGCAATAAGCGATATTGCTCGCGCCCTCGGAGGGCAGGAAATAACCGTGATGAGTGCCGCCCAAGCGCTCGACGATGCCCAGCCAGGCCTTGGCATAGGCTTCGAATTCGGTCAGTTGGTACGGATCGATCACGTATCGCACATGGCAAGTAATCAAGGTTGGTGCTCCCTGTTCAGGTCATTCCGCAATGGCGGTGCCGACCTTGTCCGAAGCCGACCAGATGCGATAGCGCACCTCGACATCTTTCGGGGCGTAGATCACCAGTGGCAGCTTGCTGTTGTAGCGCAGCATGAAGCCGTCACCGACAACCGGGACAAACGCGCGTTTCTTCGCGGTGCCGGGTGGGCAGGCCATCATGGTACTCATCGGGCCGATGACTTTTTCCAGCCGGTAGAACGGGTAGCCCCAACCTTCGAGGTTTTTCTCGTCCAGTACACCACCCAGACGTTGACGATTGCAGTCGACTTCCAGGGTTTTGCCGGCGAGCACTTCAACCTGGAAATTCTCTTCCTGATCCTGTTTGGGCAGGTAGATGACTTGGCGGGTGAAGCCGTTTTCCGCCTTGGGATAGGGTGCAACGTCTTCGAGCTTGGCCGCGTGGGCGAGGGTGGACAGGCCGGCAACGAGCAGACCGATTGTCGCGCGAGCGCGTAAAGAACCCATGAAAGCCTCCTGGCGGGTGTAGGGTGGATGTCGGGCATTCTCACTGTCATCAGCGATGAATGCAAACCGGCGGCGACTTGCAAATTGCAGTGCCCAGGAGGATCGATCTTGCATTTTGCAACTGGCCAACTGCTGGCCACCGCGCCAAGTGCTTGATTTCATGAAGGTCGAAATGAACCGATGAAAGGCACGATTTATGCGTCGCTTTGGTGCAGCGCACCGGCTTCGGGCGCCTACACTCCAATGGGCATTTCGCCGTACAACCGTTTGCCGCACCAGGGAATCAGCGGGGACACACCCGTGCAGGGGCAGCAAAAGCGGTCAACGTGAAGAGTTGATTGGCAGTTTCATCAATAAGGAGAGGTTCACCATGTTTCTGTCTGCCTTGGAACTACGCAATATCATTGAAAGCAGTTTTTTGCCGAAACGCTGCCAATGCACGCTGTCGCCCGACCTGTCGATGACCGTCAAGGTCTTCGGCGACCACCAGACTGATCAGGTTGATCTGCACGTCACGGGTATTGACGCCAGTCATCTGAATGGCTGCCGCGAGATCAACGACCTGATCGCCGGCCTGCGTTCGGATCTGGCGCAACAAACCACGCAGTCGCATTACAGCCCACGATCAAGAGCCGTTTAACTCACCGTTTCACCCAGTTCGACCGTCACGCGCCGGGCCTGCACAAAGCCGAGGCCCAGCGCGAACTCGACCAGCACCGCGAGCAGAATCCCGGGGCCGGCATGGCCGTTCAGCCATTCGCCAAACCCCAGCACCGCCAGACCAAAACAACCGACGATAAACCCGTTGCTCAGGGCATTGCGACCCAGCGACGGCGGCGCGCTGCGCACCAGATAAAACATCACCCCCAACGCCGCAAACAGCACCGCACTGCGCCGCGCGACAAACCCGACAGCGCTCGAATACTCAATGCTCCAGATCGCCAGCAACACCTGCGGGAAAAAGCCCCAGGCCAGCGCCAGTACAAAACACAACGAAGCGGTGATGATCGACAATGTGCGAAACGACAACTGCATGGCGAGTCCTTGCGGCAGTAAGAAGGGACCCCGAGCATAACCCGCGAAGCCTTCATCGCCTACCGCAAAGCCGCAAATCAGAGCCTTCTGTCAGTTCTGGAAGTTGCAGGCGTCAGACATTTTCCGGTAGGTGATTTCCGCAGGCTTGCCGGCATTGTCGATGTACTTCATATCAGCGCTCACGACCTTGCATTGGCGCGTGGGCTGCTCGGTCATGGAAATCACTTTGTTCACATGCAACGGCATGCCGTACTGATAGGGAACGGCCTTTGACGTGGCTGAGGTGTCATTGGCCTGAGCCAGTCCGGCGAATGCGGTGCAGGCGAGGGCGGAGGTGAGCAATAGCGTGCGAATGTTCATGAATCGTACTCCCGTGCGACGGAATAAGCGTTCGGCGCCATACGGCCGAACCTGCCGCACTCGGCGCCAGCCAGGGGCTGAGGTGTGCGGTTCAGTACAGTCTTGGACTGCGGCGTTAAGCGATGGTTAACCTGGCTGAACGCCGGCTGTCTGGCGGAGGGAGGGTTTCTCGGGGATGCGGTGCCGATTCCTACAAGGGGTGATGCCTTGTCTGCTTTCGGCGGCGGGAGCGGGGCGGGTATGGTTTGGCGTCGCTGCAAAATCAGCGGCTCGGGTTTGGTCACCTGAAAATACTCACACATGTGTGCCATCATTCGCACCGCGGACATCTATGTCTTCGTAGTGCATCGCTGTGGCGGCTGTGTGCAGGACGCCTTCGGGCGAGCTGATTGGGTATTCAGTTGACCAAACTTGCATACAGTCCGCCTCCCATCGTTTGGTCACGGTGTCGGCGGGTTACCTTACCCAGCAAGAGATAACTCTGATGCCGATATTAAATCCGTTACCCAATCGTTATCACCCTCTAAACAGCGGCTGTACCGACAGCGCGCCAATGGTCATCGACACCCAAGCCAACCCCCAAGACATCCTCGAGTCCGCCGTCCAGCGCATCCGCGCCTGCAGCGACCTGCTCGAAACCCTGCACTGCATGTGCTTCCGCCATGGCGATGTTCAGGACATTCCACACATTACCCATGCGCTGTATCTGCTGGCGCAGGACGGCAATGATTTGCTGCAGGTGGCACAGCAGCAGATGCTGGATTGGAAGGCGCCGGTTTGATGCCTTGAATGAGAACGGGAGTAGGATTGCGAGTGGGCGGCCCCCACGCCATCTACTCCTCCCGTTTGAACGTTAAGCTAGGTTTTCAACGACTTAGTTTGTCCGGGTAGAACGAAAGTGGTGCGTGAGTCGCCTTCCATTCTTTTGCAAATTTTTTACCTTCTGCAATTTGCTCAGCTGTCATCTTTGCTTCAATTTTCGGTAGCTTACTCTCCACTCTTTCTTGTAAGCCTCCACCGCCGTCTAGCTCCTTCAAGGTGTAAACGAGGGCATAACCTTTAACGACATCGAATGGGAATCCATACGTGTCTGGCTCATGAGCAAGATCAGAACCGTAACCATAAACTGTTGTGGCGTAGCTTGCTAAAGCTGCTTGCTCATTCCAATGACGGAAGCCTTCAATGTCACCTTTTTCATAAAGAAGGGCTCCGTATTCCATCATGGAGGGCGGGTACCCACTCTCAGCTGAAGCTTTGAATAATTTTTCAACCGCTTCCGAGCGTTTCCATGGAAGGAAAAAACCGTCTCCCTGATTGTAGCTTTTAGCTAATAAATACTGTGAGATTTGGTGATTTTTTGCGGCTGCTTTTTCTAGCCAAGTTGTATCGAGCGTTAATTCATACATTATGTACATGGCTTCAGCATTTCCATCTTCAGCCTTAGGCTGAGCGATGCTAGATGCTTGATTCAACCAGTCCGACGGTATTTTGTCTGTGGCAGGGCAGTCTTCTGATAATTTACATAGATCATTTTTTACTCGCCCAAGCTGGATCATTGCGTAAAGATCCCCTTGGTCAGCTGCCATTTCATACCACTTTTTAGCTTCAGGATTCATGTAGCTATTTTTTTGCCGTAATGACTCAGCAAGATAATATTGTGCCTCATGGTCTCCAGCCTCTGCTGCTATTCTCAGTAGAGGAGTTGCAGAGATAGTTTTAAGCTGATTGTAAAGAATTATACCGCTGGACTTAATTGCAAGTTCGGAGTCAGTGAGTGCCAATGTAGCAGGGGCAAAAGTGACTAGCAAAAATCCTGCGATAGAAAGTTTCATCATGCTCAGCGGCTAAGTTTGTCAGGAAAGAAAGAAAGGGGAGGATGCGACGCAGCCCACTCTTTAGAAAACTTTTTGGCTGCTTCAATTTGTTCAGCGGTCATTTTTGCGGCGATTCGAGGTAGCGTGTATTCAACGTTTTCCTTCATGCCACCACCCCCGTCTAGCTCGGACAGCCAGTATATAAGTGCATAGCCTTTGATTAGGTCGAGGGGATATCCGAATGTATCAGGCTCATGTGCTAAATCTGCACCATATCCGAAAACAGTAGTTGCGTACCCTGTAAGTGCTGTCTTTTCAACCCAGCTACGATATCCTTCTACATCGCCTCGTTCATACAAAAGAGCAGCATAATTCATCATCGCCTTAGGGTAGCCACCTTCAGCCGAAAGCTTAAACCACTTTTCAACTGCTTCGCTTCGCTTCCAGGGCAGAAAAAAGCCGTCACCTTGCTTGATGGAGACTGCCATCCAGTACTGTGCAAGTGCATTTCCCGCAGATGCGGATTTTTCCAACCAAGCATCCTCTAGCGTAATCTCATACATTATGTACATCGCTTCCGCGTCGCCAGTATCTGCTTTTTCTTTCGCTATTTTTTTTGCCTGATTTAACCACTCTATTGCCGGCTTCTGCGAAGGAGAGCAGTCGTTAGAGATTTCGCACATGTCATGCTCAATGCGGCCCAATTGGATCATGGCATAGAGATCATCCTGGCCTGCTGACGCTTCATACCATTTCTTGGCGTCCTCGTTCATATAATGATTTTTCTTACGAAGAGCTTCTGCTAAATAATATTGAGCTTCGTGGTCGCCGGCTTCTGCTGCTGTTGTTAAAAATGGGATTGCAGAAGTGGCTTTGTATTGGTTGTATAAAATAATCCCAGTTCTTTTTGCCGAAATTTGTTCTGTCGTTAGTTTAGTGTTGGCATGGCAGTTGAGCGTTAAAAGCATCAGTAGCGTAAAGGCCGTTTTGATTAACATGAGAATTCCGGGTCGGATGATTATTTTGAAGGTCCAATATAGGTAGCTTTGCAAGACGGGACGTAGGTGCGCCCATAATATTGACTCCGCTGGCAGAAGCTGTCTCGCTTTTCTCCCAATAATTTGACGTGGGATGAATAGCGATTACGCATCCGGTCACCATCAATCTCTACGAGACGCAATACTGCTTCATTCATAAAGTTATCAAGATCCAAGCGGCTTTCACAATATTTTAGTTCTGCGTTAGCCGGTTTTATGCCGAACTTGTTCATGCTCATGCAGATCTCTTCGAATTGGCTCTGTGCCTTGTCAAGAGAGTTTTGTTTTTGAGCGTTGTTCACGATCCAGCCCAGTATTTTTTCAACTGCTCTTTGTTGAATTAGATGAGCTTCGTCAGTGCTGTATTTTCGTTCTATCTTATCGGATGTATTTGATGCGGACGATGCATTGACAGTGAATTCGTCTGGCGGACTGATTAACGTCATGAGAAGAGGCCCAAGCGCACCTGGGATCGCGTTAACACACCACTCTTCGATTTCTGCTTGCTGTTCATAAAACATAATGGTGTCTGCGATCGGTCCACCTTTTCCGGTGGCAGTCAAGCTTTCATAAAGCGTCATCACGGCATCAGCACCCATGAGATAAATCATGCGGATATCAAAACCACCAATGGCCAGAGTATTTAATTTCGAAAGGTACGCGTAGGTTTCATCTTCAATAACAAAGTACGGATTCTGTTTGTTTTTATAAAGTTCTCTACGGAACATGTTAAGCAGTTCAGTGACGGCGTCGTAGCCCACCTCGAATTTGAAGGAGCCTCCAACGCCCGGGCCGGCTATCAATGCGGCCTTGAGTACCAGAATCAGACGGCCCTCGTGCAGGGAAATACTCGCTTCAGCCCTCGCACCGAGACCGGCTGCTGCATTGAGTTCCACGGTCAAGCGCGCAAGGCTAAACCATTCGCTGGCTTTCATTCCTGCGGCCTTACCAGCAACGGGGGCTTTGGTTAGCAAGGCTACTTCGGAGGGTGGAGCCCAATTCAGCGCTCCGGTGACCATGATCCCGGTTTGCAGACCAGCGAACAGATTGAATGCGGCTTTTGCGCCATCCTGTATCTGTAGAGTTTCTGGAGCTTTTTTAATTTGGCCACTTTTCTCAGTTCTTGCGTAGCTGCGCTTATCGGGGTTGCGCACAACCGGTTCGGGAGGCGCTAAATGGAAGCCAGCGTTGCTGACATCCAATGCAATTTCAGAAGAAAGCAGCAACGATGCTCCGGCGTAGCCCCAAGCCTTCGCGCCTAGATAGAGCGAGAACCGTCCGAGGTTCATCTTCTGCTGTATGTCTTCGGCGTTTCGGTAGGTGATGACAATATCTTTAGCGTTGGCACGGTCTGGCAAGTCGACTTTAAAGAGTTCGACTTCACCCCTTGCAAGGTCAACGGCAAAAGTCGCCTTGGCCGAGGCCTGGAACCCTTCGGCCAGTGTCCAATCTGGCCCCTCCACTTTTGTCGACGAGTGGATGGTCTTCGTGGTGGAAGGCATCAGGCAACGAACCAGCTGTGCCTGCGGAGTGATGTCGAAAATGCGGAAGGTCTTGCGTACGTTGTCCTTGAACAACACTTGCTGCAATCGGTTTCCCCATTCTTTACGTGTACCAGCGTTCTCCAGCGCCGTGACCTTGTACTTCTTGCTTTCAAGGTAGGCGTTGAATTTTTCGATCTCGAACCAGCCTTCTGAGGAGAACCAGTCGCTTTCCTGATCCTTGATCCTCAACGCACCTTCGTCTTTCAGCCACTGTCCGAACAAGCTCAGCTCAGTGTCGGTCGCTGCTTTTCCATCGCTATTGCCCGGACGCTTCGCCAGATCTTTGACCTTGGCGCCTACTTTCTTCCAGTCATCCTTTACGGTCTGTTTGAGTCGTGGCAGTGAATACATGCTGAGATAGGTGAGCGGCTTGTTGAGGCTGTCCGCCATGCTCATCTCGGCCAGCGGGAAGCCATTCTTGATCAAACGCTCTTCAGGTCTCGCCTGAAATTGTTCTGGCTCCCACAACAGATGACGGCGAACAGTCGCCGTTTCCACGTTGTTCTCAGCCTGGAACCGTAGCTTTTCTTTTGACGCCTGCAGCCGGTCCCAGGCGGCACGTTCATTGGTCACTAGGTTGGTGGGCGCCTTGGCTTGTCGTCCACTGGCTTCAATCCAGCCTTTGTACTTGGCACTGAGGCGATCATTGACCTCTTTTTGCTCTTTCTCTAGCGCCAGATACTGCTTGAACAAGTCAACGCCACCCTCGACTGCTCCGCCCTCGGGGATCAATGCAAACTCGGGCAATGCGATTCCGTATTGGGCAACATCGGTGATGGCGTCCAGATAAGCGCTATAGGTCGCTTTCCTTTCCTTGCGTTTGATTTCCTGGTCCCGCACATATGTACACAGCATCAATTGATTATTGGTGCCGCACATCGCGATCTCATCTATTCGCTTTTTGTCCTGAGCGAGCATCGGGGCGAGTTCTGCCGACGTTAACGTGGTGAGATCCTTGTCTTCTAACAACGCCTCTCGTGCTTTCAGATATTTTTGAACGGCTTCACGTGCGGCGATGGCTTTCGGCGCATAAAGGCTGCCGCTTTCGTACGCGTAGCCTTTTTCTTTGGCTGCGGCAATGGCGGTGCGCTTGAGCTTTTGCCAATCACTGTACATGCCGTGCACGCGAGTAGCATCGTCACGGGCGGTCATCATTTCGGTTCTTTTAATCTGATCCTGTTCGAGGCGTGTGAGGGGCGTTGCAGGTGGTGCTGCTTCTGGTGCTGCGGCTTTCCTGCTCTGTTGAGCTTCAAGCAGCGCCGCGTCCAAATTGCTTATGTTGGGATGTTGAGCTTCGATCTCCAACATCCGGGACTTCTCTTCGCCCTCAAGAAAGTTTGCCAGCTTGGGCTCAAGGAAGTACTCCAGGAGACCCGATTCGTAGAGCCCTTTTTTGCGCTCTTCGGGTGATTTGGTTGAGCTGACTTTTTGTTCCAGATCGCTGGAAGCTTCTTTTAGTGCCGAGTTAGTCCGTTCCGGCAGCAGCCAGAATGATTCATTCTCAGTGTCGTAAATTGCGCTGCCATAAACGGTGGAGCAGGGCGTTTTCACTTTGTCGTGATCGCCTGGTGTATCTTCCGGCGCTTCGGGCTGTTCACCGATGTCTCGAGGTGGTTTAGCACAAGCTTCATCAGCGACTACTGCTGTTGTAGGTGCTGACTCGGTGTTAGTTGCTGCGCTTGTGTTCTGTTCCATTTCGCTTCCATTCATTCTTTACGGACGGGCTCATCAAGCTGCGCTGTTAGCGAGTTGCTGCAACTGCTGCACTTTGATGAACGACTCTTCCCTGGATTGCAGGATGGCCATTGCCTGTGGCTGCGTTTCGAGCAGCGGGCCGTTGGTGATTTGGCCCAGTTTCAGTAAATGACGACCTTCGTAAATGTTGTGGGCAACCAGCACATTAAGGTTTTCCACGAGGTTGGGCAGTTGTTCGTCGGTAGGTTCACCGTAGGCAGCGTATTGCTCGTCTGCCCAGTAAACCCATCCAAGATGCTCCTGAACCTTTGGCGCTGCCGGTGGCAGGTTGAACGCTGAGACGTCGCCCAGCCATTCAAGTTCCGAAAGGACTCGCCAACTCAGCCAGCGACCGCGATTGCGCCCGAAGTGAACCGGTGCCGGGCTGTATACGTGTTGCCAAGGGCCGAAGAGCTGATGCGAACTTTCACCGGCGGTGTAGGCCAACGCGGCCCACAGACTTGGCTTGTGATAACTCAACAGGCTTTGTCCGCCGGAGCCATCGTTGGCACGCAGGAGCCAGCGGGCGTGTGCCAGTGCCTTGGCTGGATCTGCTGTGGTGAGGGCGATGCCGGCGAAGTTCTCTTCACAGAGACTTGCCGCTTCTGCAGCGAGGCGGCTGCCCCACGGTGCGACTAGCCAGAGAGGGCCGTCAGCGGCGATTTCGGCGAAGTCGGTGTTGAGGAACAGGCCTTGAGTGTCGACGGGTTCGCCGACCCGGTAGAGGCAGCTCATGGCTTCTGGCTGACGGATGCGATCAATGATGAAACATAGGCTCAGGTCGGAGCTCTCTTTCGGCAAACCCTCGAAGGCGTAGCGTGGCGCTTCGAGGAGGGCACTCAGTGCTTTTACATGCATGTGCAATCCTTACGGCTGCAAGCGCCGTTGCTTTGTTTGCCGCACAACGGCGTGATACCGGACTCGTTGAGGCGTTTGGGCAGCGGGATGAGCACTTTGCCCGCCTTATCCGCATCCGCCACCTTCATCGGCCCTGGCAGCAGCGGCGCGGCCGGCGTACCTACACCCGGTGCACCGCCGGTATTGACCTTCACCTCGGCGCCGCTGATGGTCACGCCACCGGCGTCGACCTTGACAAAGCTGCCGCCGGCTTTGGCGGTCAGTTCCATTGCGCCTTCGACGACGACTTTCTGGCCGGCGTAGTAATGGATTTCGCTGCCGGCTTCGACGAATTGCGCTGTGCCTACCTTGAGGTGCTGGGTGACTGCGACGGTCAAGTGATCGTCCGCGCGCATTTCACTGATGCGATTCAAATGGGTGATGCGGTGCTCTTCGACTTTGAATTCGCTGTAGGTGTTGGCCTCAACCGTGTCATGCCGCTCATTCCCCACGCGGATCTTCTGGTCGTGCTCGATGTTCTCGTCCCAATCGCGCTGGGCATGGATGTAGATCTGCTCCACACCCTTTTTGTCTTCAATCCGAAACTCGTTGTAGCCCTTGCCGCCCGGGGAGCTGAGGGTTTTGAAGGTGCTGCGGGTCTTGTTTGCCGGCAGGTCGTAGGGGACGACGTTTTCCTTGTGGTACAGGCAGCCGGTGACGAGTGGTTGGTCGGGGTCGCCTTCGAGGAAGGTGACGAGCACTTCCATGCCGATGCGCGGGATGGCGATGCCGCCGTAGGCGGCGCCGGCCCAGCCGCTGGCGACGCGCAGCCAGCAGGTGGTTTTGTCGTCGGACTGGCCGTCGCGGTCCCAGTGGAACTGGACTTTGATGCGGCCGTACGGGTCGCAGTGGATTTCTTCGCCGGCCGGGCCGGTGACGACCGCGGTCTGGCTGCCGAGGACTTTGGGTTTCGGGTGTTCGAGGGCAGGGCGGTAGTGCGCGTCCCACGGGGTGGCGAGGAAGCTGTTGCGGTAGCCCTGGTGGAAATCGCTTTTGTTGTCGGTGACGTCGCTGGTGACGTTTTCACCGAGCACTTGCGGTTGTTTGCCTTCGTGGAAGACTTCCAGCAGCAGCCACAAGTCGTTCCATTCGCCGCGCGGGTGTTCGGCCAAGGTCAGGAAGTGGCCGCTGGTCAGGGTCGGTTCGTCACCTTTGCCTTCGGCGAGTTTGTAGTCGCTGCGATGACGTTCCAGGGCGCGGGTCGAGAGGAATTTGCCGCGCTCGCGGGTGGTGAAGCGGCCGGGGTAATCGTAGTCCTCAAGATCCGGGGCAAACTCGGATTTGACCGCGCCTTCGGGCAGGATCTTCGGTTTTTCGAAGTCGTAGTCGCGGCGGCTGACGCGGGTGGTGCGGGTTTCCAGGCGCAGGTTGAAGCGCTTGATCACCGGTTTGTCGGCGCTCATGCCGGAGTCTTGCTGGTAGCTCACGGCCTTGAGTTTGCGGAACACCGTCTGATCGTCGCCGAACACCAGTTTGTGGCCGCTGCTGCTGTGCTGGAAGTGGAAGTGAATGCCTTCCTCTTCGCACAGGCGCTGGATGAAATGCAGGTCGGACTCGTCGTACTGCACGCAGTAATCGCGCGGCGGGTACTCGGCGTTGAGCTGGAAGCTGTAGGCGTCGGCCAGGATGCCGCGATCTTCGAGGACCTGGGCGATGATTTTCGGCACCGTGAGGTTCTGGAAAATCTGCTGGTCATGGTTGTGCCGCAGATAGGCCAGTTGCGGCACCAGGCTGATGCTGTAGCGGGTCAGGGTCTTGCCGGAATCGCCTTGTTCGATGCGATACACCAGGCCGTGGATCTTGCCTTCGCCGGTGGCGCCGAAGGTCAGGACGCCGGGCTTGTGCAGCAGCTCTTCGAGTTTCAGGTCGGGGCGGGCGCTGACCAGTTCGAGGTCGAAACGGAAAGGCTCGTTGAGGGCTTCGCGACCGGTGAAGCTGAGCACTTGCAGGTCGGCGGAGGCGCCTTCGAGGGTAAGGGTAATGTGGGTAGCGTTGGCGTCCAGCATGCCTTGAATTCCGTCCATTGAATAAGCAGGTGACGGATGATGGAGGATTAGACCGCCTCGTTCAAGGCGCAAATGCCGTAGGCGCCGGAGCTGCGATGCATAGGGAAAACCCTTAGATCGGCGTTTCGAACCAATGAAAACGCGGGTTGCGCCGTTCTGAAGGAGCCGGCAATGCGTGGTTCAGAGCGGTCCAGTGCTTGAGAATCGCCAGTCAGTTTCAGACTAAAGTCGCCTTCAGGCCGTCAAAGCCATCTGCCATCATTGTCGCTCACCCCTGCGTGTCCACTTCTTCCCGGCGGTTTCTGACCCGGGACGGGAGCTATTTTTCTGGCTGACTGCGCCCTGGCGCAAACGCTGTACTGTTGGAGTTTTTCATGCGTCCCCCATTCCCTCTCATCACCCCGCGCCAGTCGTTTGGCTTCGGCGCCGTTGTGCTGTGCGCCGGTTTTGCCGCGCCGGTTCAGGCCAGCGGTTTTCTTGAAGACACCACGGCGAAAATCGAATCGCGCACGGTGTACTTCAACCGCGATTTCCGTGATGGGCACACCTCCAGCGACCAGGGCGCTTCCAAGCGGGAAGAGTCGGCGCAAGGCTTTATTCTCAATCTGCAATCGGGTTACACCGAGGGCACGGTCGGCTTCGGTATCGATGCGTTGGGCATGCTCGGTTTTCAGCTCGATTCCAGCCCTGATCGCAGCAACAGCGGCTTGCTGCCGTCCAGCGGCGAGAACCCGCGCGGCTCGAAGGGCCAGTACGCAAAAATGGGCCTGACCGCCAAGGTCAAGGTCTCGGACACGGTGTTGAAGTACGGCGCACTGCTGCCTGATCTGCCGCTGCTCAAGTACAACGACGGCCGCCTGCTGCCGACCATGTTCAACGGCGCCATGCTGACCTCCAGGGAAGTGAAGGATCTGACCTTCATGGCCGCGCGTCTGGACAAATACACGGCGCGCGATTCCACTGATTCGCAAGACATCCGCGTGCACTGCAAGAACAAGCGCTACGCCTGCAACACCACCGCCGACCATTTCGACATGTACGGCATCGATTACAAGATCAACGATCGCCTGACCGCGCAGTATCACTACGCGGAACTGGAAGATATCTATCGCCAGCACTTTGTGGGTCTGTTGGCTAACCAGCCGCTGGGTGACGGCGTGCTGAAGGCCGATCTGCGTTTGCTGAAAAGCGCCGACAGCGGTGATGCCAAGGCCGGTTCCATCGACAACCGCGCCTTGAGCGGCATGCTCTCGTACGGCATCAGCGGCCACACCTTCAGCGCCGGCTGGCAGCGCATGAACGGCGACAACTCGATGCCGTACCTCGATGGCAGCAATCCGTATCTGGTCAACTACGTGCAGGTCAACGACTTCGCCGCCGCGCAGGAGCGTTCCTGGCAGCTGCGTTATGACTATGACTTCAAGGCCATCGGCATCAACGGTTTGAGCTTCCTGACCCGCTATGTCAACGGTGATCACATCAAGGTGCCGGGCAGTGATCAGGAGGGCAAAGAGTGGGAACGCGACAGCGAGTTGAAGTACGTGATCCAGACAGGCACGTTCAAGGATGTCAGCCTGCGTCTGCGCAATGCGACTTACCGCACCAACTATGAGAAATTTGCGCGGGATGTGGATGAGACCCGGTTGATTGTGAGTTACAACTTCTCCGTCCTGTAAACCCCACCCCCTGTAGGAGCTGCCGAAGGCTGCGATCTTTTGATCTTGATTGTAAAAAACAAAATCAAAAGATCGCAGCCTGCGGCAGCTCCTACAGGGATCTTCGGCGGCCTACAACCAATGCCAGAACCGGCTCCAGAAGCCGCGATTCAGATCCTCTTTGCACCCGGCATACTGCCGCGCATACACGTCGGAACGCGCCTGCACCTTGCGCGCAGTCGGCATCAGCCAGGCCTTGCTGGCGTAGGTCTTGTTGCGGAAGCCGCCCCAGCCTTCGTGGTAATTCAGGTACTGGTTGTAGGCGTCGTATTTGTACACGCCGTTGATTGAGGTGGTCTTGTCCATGTACCAGCCCACGAAGTCGATGGCGTCGTCGAAGTCTTCCCGGTCGGCCCAGTTGCGTCCGGTACTCTTCTGGTAATCGGCCCAGACTTCATCCTTGGCCTGGGCATAGCCGGCGGCCGTCGACACCCGGCCCCACGGAATCACCCACAACAGATATTTGCGCGGCGTCTTGGCGTCGTAGCGGTAGCCGGACTCCTGATACATGATCGCGAAGGGCACCTGGATCGGCACGCCCCAGCGCTTTTGCGTGACTTGCGCCGCGTCGTACCAGTCGCTTTTTTCACGGAAGATTTCGCAGATGTCTTCCGGCGAACGCGGCGGCGAGGTGCCGCAGCCGCTGAGTAATCCCGCCAGTATCAAAAGTCCCGCCGTCCGCCCCGACATCAAACTGTCATCCCCATGCGCGCAAAAAGGCCGACAGTCTACGCGCTCAGTTCAACTGGTGACGATAGGGCAAATCCGGACCGGTCTTGCTGCACGTAAGGGCGGCCGCCTGTACGGCAAACCTGAGCATCGCGTCGATCTGCTCGCGGCTGAGCTGTTGCACGCCCTCAACCGAGTCCAGACCTTGTTCGGTCAGCCAGGTGATCAGCGCCGCCTGAAAGGTATCGCCGGCGCCGACGGTATCGGCGATTTTCACTGAAACCGCTGGTACCGACCATGAACCATGGGCGCGACTGAACACCGTTGCGCCTTCGCCACCACGGGTCAGAAACACCAACTGGCAGCGATGCTGCAGCCAGCCTTCGATCACGCGTTGTGGGTCCTGTTCGGGATACAACAGGCTCAGGTCTTCGTCGCTGACCTTGATCATGTCGGCCAGTTGCACCAGGGTCGCCACGCGTTCGCGCCAGAGGTCGATGTTCGGCTCGGGGTTGAGGCGCACGTTGGGGTCGAGGGTGATCAGGCGCTTGCCGCTTTCACGCTGCACCAGGGTCAGCAGGGTGGCGGCGATCGGTTGTACCACCAGCGAGAACGAGCCGATGTGCAGACCACGGACGTCATCTCCGAGCTGCGGCAGATGGGCGAGGCTTAATTGGCGATCAGCACAGCCCTCGCCGCGAAAACTGTAATGCGGCGACCCGTTGGCACCGACCGCGACCATCGCCAGCGTGGTTGGCGCGGCGAAGTCGATTAGGTAGTCCGCACGCACGCCTTCATCCTGCAGCACCTGCTGCAGACGTCGCCCGAGGTAATCGGTGGACAGCCCGGCAAACAACGCCGAGTCCACCCCCAAACGGCGCAAGCCGACCGCGACGTTGAACGGCGAGCCGCCGGTAATCGCCTTGAAATTCACCTTCGAAGCCAGACCGCTGGCATCGTCTTCGCTGAAAAAATCGAACAGGGCTTCGCCACACACCAAATACATGATTGTTTGCTCTTTATAGGGTTGCGACATGCTGTTGATAGCGTTCATAGGCCTGCTGGAACGCCGCGACATGGGCGGCAACCGGCAGGGTTTCACTGTGCAGATCGAGCTTCACGCAGCGCTGGCACAGGTCGGCCAGCGTGTTTTCGTGGCCGTTCGACCAGGACTTGCACCACGCCGCCTGAATCGCCGCGCCGAGGGCTGCAGCTTCGCTGTGTTCGGTGCAGATCACCGGGGTGTTCATGATGTCGGCGACGATCTGCCGCCACACCGCACTTTTCGAGCCGCCGCCGATCAGGCAAATGCTGCGGCTTTGTAAACCATTGCGGCGCAACAGATCCAGTCCATAACGCAAACCGAAGGTCGTACCCTCGACCACGGCGCGACACAGATTGGCCTGGGTCAGGTTGCTCAGGGTCAGGCCGTGCAGGCTGCCGGTGGCGTGGGGCAGGGCGGGGACGCGTTCGCCGTTGAGGAATGGCAGCATGCTCACGCCTTCCGCGCCTATGGGCGCTTGGGCCACGAGTTGATTGAACTGCTGCAGATCGAGGTCGAACAGCTCGCGGATCGCACCGGTGGCGTTGGTCAGGTTCATGGTGCAGATCAGCGGCAACCAGCCGCCGCTGGATGAGCAGAACGTCGCGACCGAAGCATCCGCGCTGACCTGCGGCGCCTCGGCGTAGGCGTACACCGTGCCGGAGGAACCGAGGCTCATGGTGATCGCCCCGGGCTGAATGTTGCCGGTACCGATGGCGCCCATCATGTTGTCGCCACCGCCGCTGGCGACCAGTGCATTCGGGTTGAGGCCCAACTGCTCGGCAATCGCTGGCAGCAGCGTGCCCACCGCCTGATGCGCGTCGATCAGCTCCGGCAATGCCGCTTGCAGGCGACCGGTGGGGTCAATGTCACGCAGCAACTGCAAGTCCCACTGGCGGCTGCGCACGTTGAAATAGCCGGTGCCGGAAGCGTCGCCGTACTCGCTGCAGGCGCGCCCGGTGAGCCAGAAATTCAGGTAATCGTGGGGCAGCAGAATCCGCGCAATACGTGAGAACACCTCCGGGTGTTGTTCTTTGGTCCACAGCAGTTTCGACACGGTGTAGCCCGGCGCGATGACCACGCCGAGGCGCTCCAGCGCGCCTTGTTCACCGCCGAGGTGTTTGAGCAGGCGCTCGTTTTCTTCCGTGGTTTCGGTGTCGCACCACAGCTTGGCCGGGCGCAGCACCTGGCCCTGATCGTCGAGCAGCACCAGGCCGTGTTGCTGGCCGGAGACACCAATGCCGAGGATCGCCTGACCGTCGACATTGGCTGCGAGCAGGGCGCGGCGGGAGGCGAGCGCGAACGCGTCGAGCCACTGTCGGGTGTCCTGCTCGCGGCGACCATTGGCGCCGCTGATCATCGTGTGCGTGGCGGCGCCTTCGCCGAGCACCTGACCGCTGGCCGCATCGAGGATGATCGCCTTGGTGCCCTGGGTGCCGCAGTCGATGCCGAGGAAGAGTTGTCGGGTGGTCACAGTGAGGTCCTCAGGGTGTCAGGTGAGTCAAGGTGAAGCCAATCGCTGGCAAGCCAGCTCCCACAGGTTCTCGTTTGTACGCAAAATTCATCAACGATTGAAAACCCTGTGGGAGCTGGCTTGCCAGCGATGGCGTCGGTGGTTTCACCGCATCACTCAGCCAGCACCCGCTCCAGCGTGCGCGTCACACCCACCTCACGCAAGCTGTTGCAGCACCACTCAAACGCCGCCACAAATGCCGCCGAACGTGGAATCGCCGTGCCGAAAATCTCCTCGACCGCCAACAACCGCTGAGTGATCAACGCATCATCCGCTACCAGCCCCTGACAAAATTCCGCCCGTGGATCCGGAATCGTATAGGTGTCGCCATTTTCATCGACGCCCTTCAGATACAACGCCCAGGCTGCCACCACCAACGCTGCGCGCCTGGTTTCCTGGCCATCGGCAATCAAGCGATTGATCGTCGGAATGGTGAATTTCGGAAACTTCGATGAACCGTCCGAACACACCCGCTCCAGTTGATCGGCAATCGCCTGATTGGAAAAGCGCGCCACCAGCGTGTCCTTGTAGTCGGTCAGGTCGATGCCCGGCACCGGCGCCAGTTGCGGGGTGACGTCAAGGTCCATGTAGGCGCGCATGTAGCGTACGAACAGTGGGTCATTCATGGTCTCGTGGACGAAGCGATAGCCCTTCAAAAAACCCAGGTAAGTCAGGGCCAGGTGGCTGCCGTTAAGCAGTTTGATCTTCATCTCTTCGTAGGGCGAAACGTCATCGGTGAACTGCACGCCAACCTGTTCCCAGGCCGGGCGACCGTTGACGAACTTGTCTTCCAGCACCCACTGCACAAACGGCTCGCAGACCACCGGCCAGGCATCGTCGACGCCGTGTTTGTCGGCCAGTTGCAGGCGGTGCGCGGTGCTGGTCATCGGTGTGATGCGATCGACCATGGCGTTGGGAAAACTGACGTTCTGCGCGATCCAGTTACGCAGCCCCGGGTCACGCAGGGTGGCGAAGGCCAGCAACGCCTTGCGGGTGACCGCGCCGTTGTGCGGCAGGTTATCGCAGGACATGATCGTGAACGCTGGTGTGCCCGTGTCACGGCGTTTTTCCAGCGCCGCACAGAGGAAGCCGAACACGGTTTTTGGCGCCAGCGGATGGGCCAGATCGTGCTGAATCTGCGGCAGGTGCGCCATGAACTCGCCGTTGCTGTCGTCGATGCAGTAACCGCCCTCGGTGATGGTCAGCGAGACAATGCGGATCTGCGGATCGGCGAGTTTGTCGATCAGCACCTGCGCGCCGTCTTCGGCCAGAAGCATGTCGCGAATCGCACCGATCACCCGCACTTCGGTGTCGTCGCTGTCGCCGAGTTCGAACAGGGTGAACAGGTAATCCTGCTCTTTGAGATCGTCGCGGGCACGGCGGTCCTCAGTGCGCAGGCCAACGCCGCAGATTGCCCAGTCCAGCGCCTGACCGGTATTCATCAGTGCATCGGTGTAATACGCCTGATGCGCGCGATGGAAGCCGCCGACGCCAATGTGCGCGATGCCCTGGCGGGTGTCGCTGAGGCTGTAGGCCGGCAGTTGCACCTCGGGGGCGAGGCGCTGCAGATTTTGCTTATTGAGTTTCATCGGACAAGTCTCGAAATTCAGGCCGCGGCGCGCAGCGGGCGGGTCAGCGCCACGCCATTGGCGTCGAACAGGTGGCAATGGCTGGCGTCCAGGTGCAGGTTCAGTTGCTCGCCGTAGCGGCTCGCCAAGTCACCGCGCACGCGCATGGTCAGGGCTTCGCCGGCGTTGCTGGTGACGTGGCAGAAGGTGTCGCTGCCCAGGCGTTCGCTGACGTCGGCGGTGACTTGCAGGGTGCAGTCGCCCGGTTGCGCCAGCTCCAGATGCTCCGGGCGAATGCCCAGGGTCACCGCGCTGCCGACGCTTAGATTGGCGGCATTGAACGGCAGGGTGATGCGTGTACCGGCGTCCAGCGAGACTTCGCAGCTCTGGCTGTCAATGCGGGCGATCTTGCCCTTGAGGAAGCCCATTTTCGGCGTGCCGAGGAACCCGGCGACGAACAGGTTGGCCGGGTTGTGATAGAGGTCCAGCGGCGAGCCGACCTGCTCGATCTTGCCGCCATTGAGCACCACCACCTTGTCAGCCATGGTCATCGCTTCGACCTGGTCGTGGGTCACGTAGATCATCGTGGCTTGCAGGTCCTTGTGCAGGCGCAGCAGTTCCAGACGCATTTGCACGCGAAGGGCGGCGTCGAGGTTGGACAGCGGCTCGTCAAACAGGAAGATTTTCGGATTGCGCACGATGGCGCGGCCGATGGCAACCCGTTGCCGTTGACCGCCGGAGAGCTGTTTCGGCTTGCGTTCGAGCATCGGCCCCAGTTCGAGAATCCGCGCCGCTTCGCCGACCTTTTTCTCGACTTCGGCTTTTGGCACGCCGGCCAGATCAAGGGCGAACGACATGTTCTTTTTCACGGTCATGTGCGGGTACAGCGCGTAGGTCTGGAACACCATCGCCAGATCGCGCTTGGCCGGACTGACTTCGGTGATGTCGCGGCCATCGAGTTCGATGGTGCCGCCGCTGACTTCTTCCAGACCGGCGATCAGCCGCAGCAAGGTGGATTTGCCGCAGCCGGACGGGCCGACGAAGACCACGAACTCCTTGTCGTTCACCTCAAGGTCGATGCCCTTGATGATGGAGAAGCCTTCGAAGCCTTTTTGCAGATTTTTGATTTTCAGGTTGGCCATGGTGATGGGCCTCCGCATTGTTGTTTTTTTAAGATCAAAAGATCGCAGCCTGCGGCAGCTCCTACAGCGGGATGGCTCATACTGTGTAGGAGCTGCCGCAGGCTGCGATCTTTTGCTTTTGATTCATTTCACGGCGCCAAATGAGAGGCCGCGCACCAGTTGTTTCTGGCTGATCCAGCCAAAGATCAGGATCGGCGCACAGGCCAGGGTCGAGACCGCTGACAACTTGGCCCAGAACAAGCCTTCGGGGCTGGAGTACGAGGCGATCAACGCGGTCAGTGGCGCGGCTTTCGACGACGTCAGGTTCAGCGACCAGAACGCCTCGTTCCAGCACAGGATCAGCGACAGCAGCACGGTCGAGGCCAGGCCGCCCTTGGCGATCGGCAGCAGCACGCGGAGCATTTCCTGGGCGAGGGTGGCGCCGTCGAGGCGGGCAGCTTCGAGGATGTCCTTGGGGATGTCCTTGAAGTAGGTGTAAACCATCCAGACCACGATCGGCAGGTTGATCAGCGTGTAGATCACGATCAGCGCGATGCGCGTATCAAGCAGGCCGAAACTCTTGGCCAGCAGGTAGATCGGCATCAGCACACCTACCGGCGGCAGCATCTTGGTCGAGAGCATCCACAGCAGCGTGCCCTTGGTGCGCTGGGTTTCGTAGAACGCCATCGAGTAGGCGGCGGGCACCGCGATCAGCAGGCACAGCGCCGTGGCACTGAACGAGATCACCACCGAGTTCCAGGCAAAACTGAAGTAGTCGCTGCGCTCGTTGATGTGCAGGTAGTTCTCCAGCGTCGGCGTGAAGATGAACTGCGGCGGCGTGGCGAACGCATCGATTTCGGTTTTGAAACTGGTCATCACCATCCAGAAGATCGGGAAGAAAATGATGATCGCGATGGCCCAGGCCAAAGTGCCGAGCAGCAGACTTTGCAGCCGGCGGGATTGTTGAAGGGTCATGGCAGGCCTCAGGCTTTGTCAGTCAGGTTTTTGCCGATCATCCGCACCAGAATGATCGCGGCGATGTTGGCGATGACCACGGCAATCAAGCCGCCGGCCGAGGCCATGCCGACGTCGAACTGCACCAGCGCCTGGTTGTAGATCAGGTAGGCGAGGTTGGTCGAGGCGTAGCCGGGGCCACCGTTGGTGGTGGTGAAAATCTCGGCGAACACCGACAGCAGGAAGATCGTTTCGATCATCACCACCACGGCAATCGGCCGCGCCAGGTGCGGCAGGGTCAGGTGCCAGAAGATCGCGACGGGGCCGGCGCCATCCAGGCGCGCGGCCTCCTTCTGTTCCTGGTCGAGGGACTGCATGGCCGTCATCAGGATCAGGATCGCGAAGGGCAGCCATTGCCACGAAACAATGATGATGATCGACAGCAGCGGATAGTGCGCCAGCCAGTCCACCGGCTCGGCGCCGAACAGCCGCCAGACGTAGGCGAGAATCCCCGAGACTGGATGGAAAATCAGGTTCTTCCAGATCAGCGCGCCGACCGTGGGCATGATGAAGAACGGCGAGATCAGCATCACCCGCACGATGCCGCGACCGAGAAACTCGCTGGCCTCGAGCAACGCGCTGATCAACACACCGAACACCACGCTGATCAGCAGCACGCTGCCCACCAGCAACAGGGTGTTGGTGGCGCCGGGCAAGAAGCCTGAGTCGGTGAGGAAATAGCTGAAGTTCTCCAGCCCGACGAACTCGTTCACCCCCGGATCGAGCAGGTTGTAGCGAATCATCGAGAAGTAAATAGTCATGCCCAGCGGCACGATCATCCACAGCAGCAACAGGGCCACCGAAGGGCTGACCAGAAACCAGCCGGGATTGCGTACGCGGACTTTGCGCTGGGGTTGCGCCAGGTCGAGGTGGGCTTTGGCAGTTGAAGTATTCATGGTGATCACAACCGGTTGGGTGCAGATACATGTTCAGGAAAGACAACCGTCCTGACATCGACGCGAACCCTGTGGGAGCTGGCTTGCCAGCGATGAGGCAGGCACATCCGACATTGATGTTGGCTGCTCAATCGCCATCGCTGGCAAGCCAGCTCCCACAGGTCAAGTAGTGGTTACTTGGGATAACCCGCGCGCTTCATCTCGCGTTCGGTGGTTTGCTGCGCGGCGGCCAAGGCCTGATCCACCGTGGTCTGGCCGATCAGCGCTGCCGAGAACAGCTTGCCGACCTGGGTGCCCACGCCCTGGAATTCAGGAATGGTCACCAGTTGAATGCCGATGTACGGCACCGGTTTCAGCGTCGGTTTGCTCGGGTCAGCGGCCTTGAGCGATTCCAGCGTGACTTTGGCGAACGGCGCCGCGCTCATGTAAGCATCGCTGTAGGTCGAGGCGCGGGTGCCTGGCGGCACGTTGGCGATGCCGTCGGTCTTGGCCACCAGCTCGCCGTATTCCCTGGAGGTCGCCCAGGCACTGAAGGCCTTGGCGGCGTCCTTGGCCTTGGAGCTGGTCGGAATCGCCAGTGCCCACGAGTACAACCATGCCGAGCCCTTGTCGGTGATCTGATGCGGGGCGAAGGTGAAGCCGACGTGATCGGCGACCTTGCTCTGGGTCTTGTCGGTGACGAACGAACCGGCGACAGACGCATCCACCCACATCGCGCACTTGCCACTGTTGAACAGCGCGAGGTTCTCGTTGAAACCGTTGCTGGAAGCGCCCGGCGGGCCGGATTTCTTCATGGTGTCGACGTAGAAGTTCAGCGCGTTTTTCCACTCCGGGCCATTGAATTCCGGCTGCCATTTCTCATCGAACCAGCGCGCGCCGTAGGCATTGGCGACGGTGGTGATCAGCGCCATGTTCTCGCCCCAGCCGGCCTTGCCGCGCAAGCAGATGCCGTATTGCTCTTTGTCCTTGTTGGTGAGTTTTTCGGCGAAGCCGGCGATCTGTTCCCAGGTCGGACGCTCGGGCATGGTCAGGCCGGCGTCCTTGAACAGGTCGGTGCGGTAATAGGTGATGGAGCTTTCGGCGTAGAACGGCAAAGCGTACAGCGAGCCCTTGACCGAGAGCCCTTCGCGCACTGACGGGAACACATCGTCGAGGCCGTAACTGGCCGGCAAGTCCTTCATCGGTTCCAGCCAGCCTTTGGCGCCCCAGAGTGCGGCTTCGTACATGCCAATGGTCAACACATCGAACTGCCCGCCCTGGGTGGCGATGTCGGTGGTCAGGCGTTGGCGCAACACGTTTTCTTCCAGCACCACCCAATTGAGCTTGATCTCCGGATGCTCGGCCTCGAAGGTTTTCGAGAGTTTTTGCATGCGGATCATGTCGCTGTTGTTGACGGTAGCGATGGTCAGGGTCTGGGCGCCAAGGCTGACGCTGCTGAGGGTCATGCAAGTGAGGGCAAGCAGAGCTTTTGCAGTGGGTTGCATCGTGCACTCCTTTTCTGCGTCCGTTGGGAAGCAGAAGGACAGTTATTGTTTTTGTGTCTTCCTGTGCAGGAAGAATGTGTGCTGATTACAGCCCTCAATCGACAGGCTGACAAATCATCCATCGCACTTGAACCGATACTTTTTTGCACTGGCAAAAAAGATCGCAGCCTGCGGCAGCTCCTACAGGGATCGGTGTAGGAGCTGCCGCAGGCTGCGATCTTTTGATGTGGCTATCAAGCGTGATTCTGTTCGGTCAGGCGCTGCACCGCGAGGCGTCGATAGTGTGAAGGCGTCATGCCCTTGAGTTGCTGGAAGCGCCGATTGAAGTTGGAAATATTGTTGAACCCCGACTCGAAACACACCTCGGTCACTGGCTTGTCGCCGTCGGCCAGCAGTTCGCAGGATTTGCTGATGCGCAGGCGATTGACGAACTCGATGAAGTTGCGCCCGGTGGCCTGTTTGAATACGCGACTGAAGTAGGTCGGCTTCATCCCCAGATGCTCGGCGACTTCTTCCAGGGTCAGCTCCCGGGCGTAATGGTCGAAGATGAAATCGACGGCGCGGTTGGTGCGGTCGATATTGTGCTCGTCGGCCAGTTGCGTGTTGGTGGCGCCGGACAGCAACTGATAGTCGTCTGTCGCCGCCAGCAACTCCATCAGAATGAAAAAATGCCCCAGACGAGTGATACCGCGTGTATCGGCAATTCGCTGCATCAGCGTCATGGCCTGGCGGATCGTGTCTTTGTCGCGAAACTCGATGCCGTATTGCGCGCGCTCCAGCAGCGGCGCCAGAGTCTTGAGTTCGGCAAACACCTGGTGCCCGCTGTCGAACAACTCATCGGTGAAGTTCACCAGCATGTCGCGCTTTTCCACCACTTCGTCTTCGGCTACCTGGCTGATCCAGTTGTGCGGCAGATTGGGCCCGGTAAGGAACAGCGTTTGCGGATAAAAGTTGCCGATGTAGTCGCCGATGAAGACCTTGCCGGAACTGGCGACGATCAGGTGCAGTTCGTATTCCTTGTGAAAGTGCCAGCGCACTAATGGGCAGGGAAAACCATGCTGACGGTAGATGATGGACAACCCGTTATGATCGTCCATCAGCTCGTAGGAGGGATCAGTGATTCTGGTAGCCCGAGTCATGTCCGATACGTTCTGTTGTTATGTCCGGATGCTCATCATGCACGCGCGTCACGGACAGTTCCAGCACCTCAACCCCGGGCCTTGACCAGACCTTTGGCGTGGTTGATCTGCTGGCAATATTCCGCCAGCTGCGTGGCACCGACGAAATCGGCATTGATAATGCTGCACTTTGGCGCCCAGCCCGAGTCCGGGCCAAACCATTGATTGAGTTCGTGGGTGATCCGCTTTACGCCGGCCAGTTCGCCATAGCTGGTGGCCGATAACGACCAGAGGCTGCCGGACGGCGGCGGATTGGCCAGTGTTCGTGTGATGTGTTGCTTGAGTTGCTCGGCAGAGGTGATATCTGAACCGCTCCACTCATGACGGATTTGCGGCCAGTACAGGGGCGACCTGAAGTCGGGGTGCGAGTCGCTTGCCAGCACCACTCGTTGTACCGGACTGATCCTTTTAAGTTGTTCAATGGTCAGCTGGCTGTTGTTTCTGGGAATAAGCCGCGAAGCCAGTTCCGTGCTGATCACTTCATGCAAGCCCTTGTAATCGAATGGTTGATTATTGATGCCCTTGAGTTCATGTATGTCCAATACGATGAACTCGTTCGGGTTATCACTGAGGAAAACGTTGAGACTTTTGACAAGTTCGCTCAAGGCACGTCCACGGAACAGTTTCAAGCCATGAAACGTATGGAACTTCTTGATGCCCAGCCAGTGTTCATCGGCATGCAGGCGCACGTCGAAAGCGCGAACGCCTTCGTTAAGTTGCTGAATGAACGGGCCATCCTGGCAGACAAACCAGTTTTTTGCCGGCTGCAGATACGCCGGATACGAAAAATCGTAATCCAGCCCGGCGTTATGGGCTCCGGGCCAGACCACTTCGCCCAGGGTCAGTTGGTCGATACCGGGTGCGGACGCCATCCAGTTTTTTAAAGGGTAGTTGCTCATGGTGCATTCCGTTGCAGATAAAGTTTTATTCCGACCAGTCGCATTGTTTGGTCAGTTCGGAAGTTATTCTTTGATGCAAGCGGAAAAAAGTACAAGTCAGCACTCTTTGCAAAGTGTTGGTGCTGCGCTTTCTCAGTTTTGGTTTTATCAACTTTTCTGGTTTTTGGCTTCGATCCACTGCGCCATGTATTGGGTACTTTTGTGCAAGTGGTGACGCAACATGCTGCCAGTAAAGTTGGCGCGCCGTAATGCTGACAAGTTATCGCGACAATCTTGCAGGCGAGCGATCAGCGCCGGGCCGTGATCAGCCTGCCGATAGCGCGCGTTCAACAACGCGACGCCGGCCTGCTGTGCGTCAGTCCAGCGCTGTTGGTCTTCGTGCAGAGCGACCGCGGCATCGGCCAGGGCCTGGGCCGACAGCGCCACTTCACCCGGCCATGACAGCGCACCGCCCATGCCTTCGGCGCCGATTGGCGTGGTGACATTGGGTGTACCGCAGAGCATCGCATCGACGAGCTTGCCCTTGATTCCCGCACCAAAACGCAAAGGCGCCAGGCAAACCCGGGCTTGCGCCATCACTTGCAGCGCATCTTCTGCCCAGTTCATCACATGAAACCCCTGCGCCGCGTTGTGCAGGGCTGTGGCTTTGGGCGGCGTATAGGCACCGTAGATATGCAGTTGAGCGCCGGGCAATTGCTGGCGGATCAGCGGCCAGACAGCAGTCTTCATCCACAGCACGGCGTCCCAGTTGGGCGCGTGACGGAAGTTGCCAATACTCAGAAAGTGCGCGCGCTCTTCAAAGGGAATGAACGAACCGCGCGGGGGGTCGAGCATCAGCGGGCACCAGTGCAGCAGTTCGCCAGGGACTTGAAACTGTTCGACCAGCAACTGGATTTCCACTTCGGAAATCATCAGATTCAGATCGCAGCGGTACAACGCGGCGATTTCCCGCTTGGCCAGATCGGTATCGGCCATCAACTCGAACTCTTCGCGCAGCGCCGGCGCGAACAGTGCGCTGAAGTCCTGATTGTCCGGATCGTCTTTCAAGCGTTCCTTGAGCCGTTGGTGGCGGGCGTGGCGCAGGCTCTGCAGGTCGGAAGTCTCCAGCACCCGCAAGGCATCCGGGCATTGCTTCTCGACGCGCCAGCCGAATTGCTCTTCCATCATGAACTGGTCGAACAGCACGATATCCGGCGCCAGTTCACGGATGAAAACATCGAAGCTGCTGTTGTTGAGTTCGATCGGCACCTCACGGATGCCCAGTGCCGTCAGATCAGCCTTGTGCTCGCCCGGGCCCGCCGGGCTGCTGAAGGTGATGTCCCAGCCTTGCTGCAGGAACGTCTCGAGGATCTGCATCACATGCCCGCTGGCTGCCGAAGAGCGCGGTTCGGGCCAGACGTAACCGATGACCAGAACTTTGGTGGCGGGGGATGCAGTCATTGACAGGTGTTCCTTGCAGGCAGGCGGCTAAAAATGGCGCGCAATTAGAGCACATCTGCAGCCGCTGCCGGATCAAGGCCAATCACTGGCCCAGGATGCCCTTGACCTTGTCACGCAATTGATCGATGGAGAACGGTTTGCCGATCACGTGCATGCCGGCAGGTACGTCGATGTTTTCGGCGTAACCGCTGGCAAACAGGACGGGCAGGGTGGCGCGGAGTTCACGTGCCTTGCCGGCCAGTTCACTGCCTGTCATGCCCGGCAGGCCGTAATCGGTCATCATCAAGTCGATACCCTTGCTCTGATCCCCGAGAATATTCAGCGCAGACTCACCGTCGTCCGCCTCCAGCACACTGAACTCCAGTTCCTCCAGCACATCGACGATGAGCATGCGTACGATGTCGTCGTCTTCTACTACAAGGATGGTGGGCGCTGGGGTGGACATATGGGTGCTCTCAAAAAAAGGAAATCGGAATGGCGACCGGTCGAAAATGCCGGGCTCTTGCATGAGTAAGTGGCGCATGGCCACAAGTTCCCGATTCAACGGAAAAAAGATTAGCTGCTCTTCGCGGCGCAAGGATAACGGTTGGTGCTCGGTAAGCGCAGGAAAATGTAGGAAATTGCTGCCAAAGCAGTCAGAAAAATGGATCCATACGACCGTTTTGGGGCAAACTCCCGGGTTTCGACAGTTCGACAAGGCCGCCCCATGCCCACTCCGTCTTCGATTGATGAAACACGGTTTCGCAAACTCCTGACGCGCAACATCGGATTGCCGCTGGGCGTTGGCGCACTCAGCGCCGTGTTCTTTGTATCCCTGATTACTTATCTGCTGTCGGTGATCCAGTGGGTGGAGCACACCGATCGCGTCATCAATAACGCCAACGAAGCGGTGAAACTCACGGTTGATCTGGAAACCGGCATGCGCGGCTTCCTGCTCAGTGGCGATGAGCATTTCCTCGACCCATACGAGACCGCCAAGCCGCGGATCAATGTGGCCCTCAACACCTTGCTCGAACTGACCGCCGACAACCCGGTGCAGACCGATCGTCTGCGTCGTTTGCAGGCGTTGCAGATCGAGTGGGCCAACTACGCACAATCGATGATCGATCTGCAGCGCACCAGCGGTGATTACCGGGGTGCGGTCAAGGCCGGGCGCGGCAAGCGCTTGACCGACGAGATCCGCAAGCAATTCGAAGACGTGATCGACATGGAGCAGCAGTTGCGCACCACGCGCAACGAAGAGGTGCGCCGCACCACAATCTGGAGCATCACCCTGTACCTGCTGTTCATCGCCGGGATCAGCGGTTTGCTGGCGTATGTCGGTCGCCGTGATCTGGTTCGTCTGTCTGACAGCTACAGCGCCACTCTCGCCGCGCAACAGGCCAGCGCCGAGCGGCTGGAACGCCAGGCATGGATGCGCAGCGGCCAGACCGAGCTGGCGGAGCAGGTGCTGGGGCAACTGACGCTGAACCTGCTGGGGCGCAATATTCTGCAGTTCTGCGCGCAATACCTCGGCACGGCGGTGGCGGCGCTGTACGTGCGTGAAGAACACGGCGGCCTCAAGCGCGTGGCGTCCTACGGGTTCTCCCGCGAGCAGGAAGAAAAGGATCAGCAGATCTACAGCGGCGAAGGCATCGTCGGCCAGGTGGCCCAGCAGGGGCAACTGATTCGGCTGGATTCGGTTCCGGCCGACTACTTCAAGGTCAGCTCCGGCCTGGGCGCGGGCCTGCCGCGCAGTGTGCTGGTGGTGCCGACCAGTGATGACGACCGGGTCAACGGCGTGATCGAGCTGGGCTTCCTGCGTCCGCTCACCGACCGCGATATCGATTTGCTGGAACTGATTGCCGGCAACATCGGCACCTCGATCGAAGCGGCGCGTTATCGCCAGCGTCTGCAGGAAGTGCTGGCCGAAACCCAGCAGCTCAACGAAGAGTTGCAGGTGCAGCAGGAAGAGCTGAAAACCGCCAACGAAGAGCTCGAAGAACAGTCGCGGATTCTCAAGGAATCCCAGGCGCATCTGGAAACCCAGCAAGTCGAGCTGGAACAGACCAACGAGCAGTTGGCCGAACAGGCGCAAACCCTGGCCGAGCAGCGCGACGCCATGGACCAGAAGAACACCGAGCTCAATCAGGCTCAGGTGCAGCTTGAAGAGCGCGCCGAGGAGCTGCAGCGCTCGAGCAAGTACAAGTCCGAATTCCTCGCCAACATGTCCCACGAACTGCGCACGCCGCTGAACAGTTCGCTGATCCTCGCCAAGCTGCTGGCCGAGAACCCGCAGGACAACCTGACGGCCGAACAGGTCAAGTTCGCCGAGTCGATCTATTCCGCCGGCAACGATTTGCTGAACCTGATCAACGACATTCTCGACATTTCCAAGGTCGAGGCTGGCAAATTGGAAGTGATCCCGGAAAACACCAGTGTCGCGCGGCTGGCCGACGGCCTGCGCAGCGTGTTCGAGCCGCTGGCGGCGGACAAGCAATTGACCTTCAGCGTCGAGTTGCAGCCGGATGCGCCGATCATGCTGTACACCGACCGCCAGCGCCTGGAGCAGGTGATCAAGAACTTGCTGTCCAACGCCGTGAAGTTCACCGAGCACGGCGCGGTCAGCCTGACCATCGCCGGCCAGCCAGACGAGCGTATTGCCTTCATCGTGCGCGATTCGGGGATCGGTATCGCCGCGGATCAGCAGGAAAGTATCTTCGAAGCGTTCCGCCAGGCTGACGGCACCACCAACCGCAAGTACGGTGGCACTGGCCTTGGTCTGTCGATTTCGCGGGATCTGGCGGCCTTGCTCGGCGGCTCGATCAGCGTCAGCAGCGCGCCGGGCCAGGGCAGCGTGTTCACCCTGGTGTTGCCACAGCAATACAGCGAGCCGGGCGACACACCGTCCGCGCCGTTGTCCTTTACGCCGCCGCCGGTATCGAGTCCGGCCCCGGTGGCGCCGCCGTCGATTGCGGTTTCGCCCATGGCCCCGGTGCACATCCCGCGCTTTGCCGACGACCGTGGCAAGGCACCGTTCGCCACGCGCTGCATTCTGGTGGTGGAGGACGAGCCGAATTTCGCCCACATTCTTTACGATCTGGCCCACGAACTGGGTTACCAGTGCCTGGTGGCTCACGGTGCCGACGAAGGTTACGACCTGGCTCGCGAATTCGTACCGGATGCGATCCTGCTCGACATGCGTCTGCCGGACCATTCCGGGCTGACCGTGCTGCAACGCCTGAAAGAACATGCCGGAACCCGGCACATCCCGGTGCATGTGATCTCGGTCGAGGACCGCGTTGAAGCGGCGATGCACATGGGCGCGATCGGTTATGCGGTCAAGCCGACCACCCGTGAAGAGCTCAAGGACGTGTTCGCCCGTCTCGAAGCCAAGCTGACCCAGAAAGTCAAACGCGTGCTGCTGGTCGAAGATGACGATCTGCAGCGCGAAAGCATTGCCCGCCTGATTGGTGACGATGACATCGAGATCACGGCCGTCGGTCTGGCGCAGGATGCGCTGGAGAAACTGCGTACCACGATCTACGACTGCATGGTGATCGACCTGAAGTTGCCCGACATGCTCGGCAACGATCTGCTCAAGCGCATGTCCACCGAGGACATCTGCTCGTTCCCGCCAGTGATCGTCTACACCGGGCGCAATCTGACCCGCGATGAAGAAGCCGAGCTGCGCAAGTATTCGCGTTCGATCATCATCAAGGGCGCGCGCTCCCCGGAACGGCTGCTGGATGAGGTCACACTCTTTCTGCACAAAGTCGAATCGCAGTTGTCCCATGAACGGCAGAAGATGCTCAAGACCGCCCGCAGTCGCGACAAGGTCTTCGAAGGCCGCAAGGTGTTGCTAGTGGACGACGACGTACGCAACATCTTCGCCCTGACCAGTGCGCTGGAACACAAAGGTGCAGTCGTGGTGATCGGCCGTAATGGTCGCGAAGCGATTGATAAGTTGAATGAAGTCGAGGACATCGATCTGGTGTTGATGGATGTGATGATGCCGGAGATGGATGGCTTTGAAGCCACTATTGAGATCCGCAAGGATCCGCGCTGGCGCAAGCTGCCGATCATTGCGGTGACGGCCAAGGCCATGAAGGACGATCAGGAGCGCTGCCTGCAGGCGGGCGCCAACGATTACCTGGCCAAGCCCATCGACCTGGATCGCCTGTTCTCGTTGATTCGCGTGTGGTTACCGAAGATGGAACGCATTTAGTGGACAGCAGTCACTCCGTGGAGCGCAACAGCGAAATCGAATTACGCTTGTTGATTGAGGCGATCTACCTCAAGTACAGCTACGATTTTCGTGATTACTCGGGCGCTTCGATCAAGCGCCGGGTGCAGCACGCCTTGAGCCAGTTCGAGTGCGCGACGATCTCGGCGTTGCAGGAGAAAGTGCTGCACGATCCGACTGCGTTCATGCAGCTGCTGCAACTGCTGACGATCCCGGTCAGCGAGATGTTTCGCGATCCGTCGCACTTTCTGGCGATCCGCCAGGAAGTGGTGCCGCTGTTGCGTACCTACCCGTCGCTGAAGATCTGGATCGCCGGCTGCAGCACCGGTGAGGAGGTCTATTCGATGGCGATTCTGCTGCGCGAGGAAGGCCTGCTCGAGCGTACGATCATCTACGCCACCGACATCAACCCGCGCTCGCTGGACAAGGCCAAGCAGGGGATTTTCTCAATGGAGAACGTGCGCGCCTACACCGCCAATTATCAGCAGGCCGGCGGCCAGCGCTCCTTCGCCGATTACTACACCGCAGCCTACGGCTACGCGATTTTCGACAAGAGCCTGTGCGAGAACGTGACCTTTGCCGATCACAGCCTGGCGACCGACAGTGTGTTCTCCGAAACTCAATTGATTTCCTGCCGCAACGTACTGATTTACTTCAACAAGAAACTTCAGGACCGTGCCTTCGGTCTGTTTCATGAATCGCTGTGCCACCGTGGCTTTCTGGTGCTGGGCAGCAAGGAAACGCTGGATTTTTCCGGCTACTCGAATCAGTTCGAGCCGCTGGTCAAACAAGAACGGATCTACCGCAAATTATGAACGATGCCTTGGATTTGCCTTGTGTCGAGGCCATCGTGGTCGGCGCTTCGGCTGGTGGGGTCGAGGCCCTGCTGACCCTGCTCGCGCCGCTGCGCCAAGGCTATGTGCTGCCAATCATTGTCGTGTTGCACCTGCCGGAAGAGCGCCGCAGCCAGTTGGCCGAAGTATTCGCCCGACGGTTGATGCTGCCGGTGGAAGAGGCGACCGACAAACAGGACATCGCTCCCGGTACGGTTTACTTCGCGACACCCGGTTACCACCTGTCGGTTGAGCAGGATCGCAGTCTGTCGCTGAGTCTTGAAGACCGCGTGCACCATTCCCGGCCAGCCATTGATTACCTGTTTGAATCCGCCGCTGATGCTTACGGCGCAACCTTGGCTGCCGTGTTGCTGACCGGTGCCAATCACGATGGTGCTCGCGGTCTGGCGCAAGTCAAACGGCGCGGCGGACTGACCATTGTTCAAGACCCGCAGGACGCGCAGGTCGCCACCATGCCTCTGGCTGCGCTGAAGATTCAGCAGCCTGACCATGTCCTACCCATTCACGGCATCGGCCGTCTGCTTGTCGAGCTGGAACGAATCGCATGCTGAGTAATATCCAGGCCAAATTGCTGATCGTCGACGATCTGCCGGAGAACCTGCTGGCCCTCGAAGCGCTGATCAAGCGCGAGGACCGCACGGTGTACAAGGCGCTGTCGGCGGACGAAGCACTTTCGCTGCTGCTGCAACACGAGTTCGCCATGGCCATCCTCGATGTACAGATGCCGGGCATGAACGGCTTTGAACTCGCCGAGTTGATGCGCGGCACCGAGAAAACCAAAAACATCCCGATCATTTTCGTCAGCGCCGCCGGCCGCGAACTCAATTACGCGTTCAAGGGCTACGAGAGCGGGGCGGTGGACTTCCTGCACAAGCCGCTGGACATTCACGCGGTGAAGAGCAAGGTCAACGTGTTCGTCGACCTGTACCGCCAGAGCAAGGCCATGAAGCAACAGGTCGAAGCCCTGGAGCAGGCCCGCCGCGAGCAGGAAGCGCTGCTGCAACAGCTGCAGAGCACTCAGTTGGAACTGGAGCAGGCGGTGCGTATGCGCGATGACTTCATGTCAATCGTCGCCCACGAAGTCCGCACGCCGCTCAATGGCCTGATACTCGAAACCCAATTGCGCAAGATGCACCTGGCCCGGGACAACGCTGCGGCGTTCACCCTCGACAAGATGCACGCGATGGTCGATCGCGACGAGCGCCAGATCAAAAGCCTGATCCGTCTGATCGAAGACATGCTCGACGTCTCGCGGATTCGTACTGGCAAGTTGTCGATCCGTCCGGAGCGGTTCGATCTGGTGCAACTGGTGAGCAACCTGCTGCAGAATTTCGCCCAGCAGATAGAAGCCGCCGAGACCGAAGTGTCGTTCACTGCGTCCGGGCCGGTGGAGGGTTATTGGGACGAGTTCCGCATTGAGCAGGTGGTGTCCAACCTGCTGACCAATGCTCTGCGCTACGGCGGTCGCAGCCCTATCCAGGTGCGGGTGTACCGTGAAGGTGATGAGGCGCGGGTCGAGGTTCAGGACCGCGGCATCGGCATCAGTGAAGAGAATCAGAAGCGTATTTTTCAACAGTTCGAACGGGTTTCCGCCAAGACGGTAGTGGCTGGTCTCGGGCTGGGTCTGTTCATTTCCGAGCAGATCGTCGCCGCCCATGGCGGTTCCATCGTCGTCGAGAGTCAAATCAACGAAGGCGCCCTGTTTCGCGTTTGTCTGCCAATCCAGGAAAACGGCATATCCGACGCAACCTCTGAGTGACCGCACGGTCGTATCAGCAGCTATTGACCGAACAAAGGCTTCCCATGAGCGTAGATGCACAAGATGTAGTACTCGTCGTCGAGGACGAACCGGTTATCTTGATGGTGCTGACAGACTATCTGTCGGGGCAGGGTTACCGCGTGTTGCAGGCCGAAAACGGCGAGCAGGCGTTCGAGATTCTCGCGAGCAAACCGCATCTGGACATGCTGATCACTGACTTCCGCCTGCCGGGCGGGATCTCCGGCGTGCAGATCGCCGAGCCGGCAGTCAAGCTGCGTCCGGACCTGAAAGTGATCTTCATCAGCGGCTACCCGCAGGAAATCCGCGAGACCGGCAGCCCGATCACCAGCAAGGCGCCGATCCTGGAAAAACCGTTCGATCTCGACGTGTTGCAGGAAAAAATTCAGGAATTGCTGGCCTGAAGCGTGCGTCGGCGCAACGCCGACGCACATCAAGTGAATCCTTTCATCGTTTTACCAGCAGCAAACTGTTGCTGAACCGTTATCTGACCTGATCAGCCTGGTTATCTATGAACTGCGCATCGGCGTTGCCGGCGCGTGGTAGGTTGATCTTGATAATCGGCACGATCTTGTCATCCGTCGAATTGAAAAAAACGTTTTGATCAAACTGCACACTGGCTAATTCTTCTTCCAGATAAAAGAACGCCAGAATTGGCAGTTTTTTCGAAATGTTTTGCGCCCAAGTCACCAGAATCAGCTCAATATCGTCAGGTTGACCGGCGAAAAACGCCCAGCTGATGAGCACGGAAGGGTAAAAAGATCCCACGCCCAAATCGTTCATAGAGTCTGACTCGCACATCGTTTTACGCGTCCTCAGATCCTAAGCGGCCTGCGGACCGTGCTGTGCTCGATACCGCACTGGCGACGCCGATCCCACTGTGGGTTTTTACCTTCGCCTGTTCGCGGGAAGTCCTCCGCCAACAATAGCGCCAGTATCAAACCTTCGATATAACAAAAACAACTAACCTCCCGGCACAAATTCCAAATAAGTATTTTGACCTGTCATATCTGACAGTGTTCATCGTCTCCTTTCGATGTTTATCTATTCCAGAGCGTTACCGTCCAGTCCGGAACAGTGGTCAGAGCGATAACTGGTAAACACCGTTAAACAACCGCTGGATCACTCAATATGTGAGACGTATCTAATTCAATTTAAAAAAAGACGTTACAGCAAAACGCTGATTGTCGGCTAAACATCCGTAAACCGAAGACGCCCATTTGAAGGACATTTTACATGGAACTCAGTGCAGACTACGCAATCCCGATCGTGACGAGTGATGATGTGCGCGTTATACAAAATTATGTTTCTACGGCAAAAGATCTTCCCTTGACCACTGACGGTGTAGAAAAGGTAATAAATAACGCGCCAGCTACACTGATCACTGAAGTCATGAATAATTACAAGATCATCAACGCGCATGCCCTCTCATGGGAAAAGACTCAGAATAGCATGATTACCATCGGCTCCGTCCTCATAGCGTTTTCTAAAGATATACATGAGTATGGTGACGAGGTCGTCGTTCTTATCAAAAGCATGGAGGGCTATAAATCCAGGAAAATAGATGATTTGACCACTGATGAACTCAATGCCTTTCCTTCAATATCACTTGACGGTAATGACCAAAGCAAAATCGCAACATTGGAACAAACGATCAGCTACATTAAAGACTCCATCACACAAAAAAAACAGAAAAGTATTGTGGCGTTAGCGGATCTCGATAGCTTTAAAAAAATACTACTGGGCACCATTGAACCTTGGATTGGGAAAATGATATCGATTTCGAATCCAGACGCACTGGATCGAGAAATTTCCGATATTGTTCGTCAGCTAAACAAATTAAACAACGATATTGTTCAAATGCAAGTAAAACCTAGTTTCATGCACGACGTACTAGGTATGGCACGCTATTTGAGTCCACTAGCTGCACTCCTTGTTGAGTCGAGGAAAGACGGCGGGCCTGGTGAAAAATTCATTAAGCGGCGTGACGAAATTCTCAACAAACTGAGAAACGACAACCAGCTTAAAGCAGTACTTCACACTCTCTATATCGGCATGGGTTCCTTGTACGATGTCGTTACCCCAGCCATTAAAGCCGTTATGCAACTCCATAGCCATTGGGAAAATATCATTGCGCTTATTGATGACTCTTCAAATCAATTTAAGAATAAAACAAACTACGCCTATCTCGGTTTATTTGTCAGAAAGCTGGAGGTGCTGTTACAGGATTGGCGCAGCATTGAAGACAACTCGACGGCTGTGAGGGATGCCTTCAGGCTGAGCAATAAATAATCTTAATCACTTACACAGGCACTCAACTATGAACGCTATCTGTATGACACTGCATATGCCTAGTTTAAATACGGTAAAAAACTGTCGGGAAATGATTAAATACTATGCAGAATTAAAGCTAGGCACTATTAATATACCCGCACTACGAGCGGACTTGTCAATGCTGGTAAATTACTTGAGCCAGACTGATCAAAATGCCAATGACGTATTGGTAAAGGTCGTCAATGTCATGAAGACCACTGACATCGACGCTGCGCTGGAAGATTTGGGGGGGTTAGAGGGAGACGTACTCACTGCCTATAAACGAGATTTGGGTACGACGCTCGAAAGCAAAAGAAATACGCTTATTGGCTTGTCTAACGAACTATCCAAATCTGCTCACGAAATTAAAACGATGAACTACACTACTAACACTTTCAGAAAGCAAGAGCTCGAAACCACTAGAGCAAACCTTCAAGCCATCTCATTGGTGGAAAAAGGCGAACTCTTTTATGATGTAATGCTACAAAAAAAGCAGGCGTTGGATATTTCAATTGAGGCTTACAATGCAGAATCTATTTATGACAAAGCTTTGCCAATAATAAATCAAGTTGACAAGATTGTGACGGCAAGTGAATCACCCGCGACTTTTAAAAAGGAATTGATCAAAGAAGGCGTGGAGGCGGCGAAAACCATTCTGAAACTTGTTGATAGTGCCGTAAAATACGATGATATGATATCCGCTCGCATTGAACTCATAAAAAAATTAACAAGATTGAAGAGCGAGCTAATGATATCGATAAACAACTGAAGTCAAATTTTGAAGCGCTAAGCCAAATCCTCGCTTTTGATCAATTGCGGGATCCAAAAGCCCAGTACGTGGCTGAAGTCGAAAAAATCATTGAATCCTATAAGACCTTCATCGCGGTCGTTTTTACCGGTTCTGACCCGGCGGAAATTGCCAAGCGTTTCGTAGAGCATGCGCCGGCACTGCGTGATTATGCTAACAGTCTTTATCCATACTGGTTGCGAGTCTAGTTAATAATAAAGAGTTCATATCGGTGGATGCGAGGCATTTGATTTTTACCTTGTCTCGGTCGAGATGGTAGAAAGTTTATTGGATTAGCGTGGAGTTATCGATCATGAGTGTGAAAACGGTATATTTCAATAGTGATGGGGATTGTCTGCCTTTTAGTTTTGAAGATGGATATCGTGGAACTACAAGAAAATTCGGACTTGATAACATAAGCTCCAACCCAAGAATGCATTTAATGAGCGCAATGCTGCCAAGAGAAGAAGGGCAAGGCGAAATGATTTATCTATTGATTGCTGCAGAATATGTGATGCATTCGTCGCCTAGGGAGTATAGCGGTGACTTTGTGGTAAACGGCCCCGGCAGCGGTTATTTCAAGAGCGATGAAAACATTACAAAATCACCTCATATCTCTCAATGGATCTCTCCTGAGTTAATGAGCCTATGGAAAGCCAATGTAGACCTAATATTCCGAACCCTTACTGGATATGCATTCGAAGAAATTAAAAATCGACCTGATGAATTTGAAATTGCGGAGCTCGCTGAGGAATTACCAAGGGACTGGACCTACAGACAATTCAACCCAGATTTTTTCAAAGATATTTTTAACGAAGCGCCTCTTGCTGATCCGGACACACGGTTAATTCTAATGGGCTGGGGACGCGGTGCGGTGAGCTGTCACATGCTGGCGAATCTTTTAAGGAACGATAGTAAGTTTTGTAACATCCCTATCAATATTCTGGCCATCGATCCAGTCACTGGCACTTCGAGCCCTGAGCTCGACCAAACAACGTTGGGAAGCAATGTCAAAGAATACGTAGGGCTTTATGCAAGAGATGAACGGTCCAGCAATCTGCCCTGCATCGTCCCCGATACCGCTTCGACGACGCTTGTTCATCTTTACCCAATAGCGGGTCGCCACACCACTTTAATAGGAAATCAAGCATCAGACGGCGAAAACAAGCCCGGAACATTTTCTGAACCTTCCGAGTTGGTTTTTTTTCTTTCACAGAAATGCCTGAGTCGATGGCGAGGACCGGATTTTTATAAGAATAAGGACTACCCCGACCTTAGTCTATTCAATAGAAGTAACGAAGTGCTCGCTAAAATTAAAAGTGAATACGACGACTACGTTTTTATGCGAAATACCACTTACTCGAACCAAGGTTATGACATCAAAAATGAACGTACGATTATATTGAACGGGCAACTAACAAACTTCAAGTCTGCCCAAGGTGCGCGTTTCACGCCCAGCCAAGGGCTGGCAAAAGGGCATATTGACGATGTGACGTATTTCAAGGATATACTTTGACATAAACACGCTCAGCTTAATGACTTCTCTGCGCTCTACATCATTAATGCACTGGAGAGGGAAAATGAAAAAAAGTGTCAGTAGTTTGGCGGGTTACGTAAAAACATTGTCGTCCGGCAAGATTGCTGTATTTCAAAATTGGGTGACGTTCGATAAAGGCGGCACCAAAGTCTTCAGAAGCTCACAACCATATTATAACGACACGGAGGATACGGTTCAGAAGTTTGACTCCCCGGCCGTTGCGCTGTTAAAAACTTACAATATCAAAGGTATTGTAAGTTTAAATCATAATTTAATATATGATAGCAGTGCGGCAGTGTTGTCTGCTGAAAATATTACTTACCATAATCTCGCTATTGTTGATTTTAGCACCCCTACAGTGAAAGAGCTTTTATATGGATGCCAGGCCATAGATAACATCTTGAGTAGAGGTAATGCATTAGTCTATTGTGGTTTTGGTCAAGGCAGGACGGGAACGATGATGACGGCTTATGCTATCTACAAACTTCCCAAAGGGAGTCCTGCGTCGAAGTTGGAAGACCTCATCGAGGCATCGACTGCGGAGACTAATGATCAGGAAAATGTTCTTCGCGAGTTTTATAGGACGCTTCCTAACTGACGCGTCGTTTGTTGATCAGAGGTTCTCTATTAGTTGGGTGGTTTTTAAGGTGAGATACAGCAAGCAGTTTCCAATTTTGTCCAAGGTGTAACGCAATAATAACGGAAGTCAAGAATTTCACTAGGGTGTATCAACGACATCGAGCGAAAGAGGAACATTGTCATGCCTAATCAATCAGCAACTATTGCTATTCTTACACCGCGTGAGGTTGAGGTAATCAAGCAGTACGTGAGCCTTGCGCGCCGGCTTAGAACAAGCTTGGGACAGATGAAGGAATATTGGGCTGACGAGGCCGTTCCCGTAAATTATGAGGAACTAACCCGTATTTATGGTGATGGCATAGGCAGTATCATCAGGCATATTACCGAACACGCAGACAAGTGGCCGTCCATTGAAGAGCAACTGAAGATACTTTGCGAAAACGTTCTTGAATGTTTCACGCAATTCAAGTTGCTTGCCGATCAAGCCATCTACACTATTGAGCACTTGCCAGGCTACGTAGATTTTACCCGTACCCTCGAACAAGAAGAGGCTGACTTGCGCTCGTGTCCTGTAGTTGATAGCGAGCTGCCGCAACTCCTTTCGGTCCGGAGCAATGTCAGCGATATGATGAAACGGGTGAAGGATTTGGAGCCCGAACTTTTTGGTCTGGTTAACTCCGTTCAAAATTTCAAGGAAAATCTCATGAACGGAATTGAAACGGAAATCAATCAGTTCGTGAAGTTGGACACCTTGTCCGAACTCGACAACAAATTACTCAAGATGCCTATGGGCGATGCTAGTCGCTCTCTATTTGCCACGTTCATGGGGGTGATACGTGGCGTGGTGATTGAGGTTGTTAAGAATTCCTCAAGTGAACCTTTGGATAACCTTGAGCAGTTAGTTACCTCACGATTGCACCCCAACCATGTTAGGCAATACACTGAAGCTCTGAATTATTTGTCCCCCACAATCAGAGATCAAGTCGAGCAACTTATATCTCAAACAAAAAAAGGTCATGTGCTGTTTGCACAGCTGGAATCTTTGCATGACTGGCTCGATTCATTTAAAGAACCACTCAACAATGCTAATAAAGGTGTTGGTCAGATACGAACCCTTTGGGTCAACACGCAAAATGAGTTAGAAAGCATCGAAAGCAGAGTGTTGCAGGTTAAAGAGCATTCAATATTGCATAATATTGTCAAGTCTCTGAATTCTTCTTTAATGCGCTGGAAAGACACTGCCGAAAATGCACAGCTGCTAAAGGATTTACTGGAGCGTCGCTATTAGTCGTCGGCTACATTGTAACTTTATAAGCGACTGTTTTTTTTACAATCGTGTTACCCACCGCCAAGTGTTTTCCATTGAAATCCTTTGTACCTGCGAGCGTATCCAATGAGCATATTTACTGTTTATTTTTGCGGTACCAGTTCAACTAAATTTGATGATGTTAAAGCAAGTTTTTGGAATGGTGAGCTTATATCCACTCTTGCTCAGAACAACCTCGGAAGAGAGTTTGTCGACTGGATTATAATTAACGGACCCGGGAGCGGAAATCTGCAAGATGACGAGTTGTTCACCGCACCGGGTGGCTATAACAAATGGGCAGGGCAAGCCCTTGGCCAAGGTTGGGAAGAGAATGTAAAACACGCGATCAACATGATCAAAGGGAAGTTTGATTGGCAGCGCGAGGCACTGACAGAAGAAAACTACAATCAACTGCAAAATGCTGGTATCCAGATTGAGGAGGTAAAAAAACAAGGTAGTTGGTTCTGGCGTAAATATGATTATGGTTCGCGCGCCATCACACCACAACAGTTGCAGGAACAAATAATCAAACAGTTTCGCAAGGGCGACGTCATCCCAACCATGGTTAATTTGATCGGTTGGAGTCGAGGCGGTATCAGCTGTACAATGTTGGCTAATGCAATGTTAAATGACAGTGAATTGAAAAACATACCTGTCAATATTTTTGCAGTTGATCCGGTTCCCGGTGCATTGAATTACCAGAGTAATAGAACAAGGCTCGGTGAGAACGTAAAAGAGTATGTTGCGATCTATGCAAGGGATGAGCGATCATTTGGTTTCGATTGTGTAGTGCCCAAATTCAGCGATACAACAAAAGTGCATATCTACCCGATGGCGGGTCGGCATGCTACGTTAGTTGGCAATGCGGCACCGGACGGCGTCAATGGTCCCAAGGTTTTTTTTGAACCCGGCGAGATCGTCCGTCATTACGCAGAGACTTGCCTGACTCGCTGGGGCGTGGCACTTGATAAGAAACTGATGTTTACCAAGTCACAGCTTGATCAACGGTTGTCCACCATTAAAGCTTCATATGACAACTATACAATGATGCGAGATAAAGCCTATACCATAAGCTCGGACGTAAAGGGTGAGCGCGAAATTTATCTTGATGGCAAAAATAGTAACTTCACTGCAGCAAGTGGTGCTCGTTACACACCCGAAAAAGGACTGTCAACGGGGCATATCCTGACTAGCACTTATTTTGACGACCTTATTTAATGTTCATAACTTTGATGGCAGATAGGCTAGAAGAATAGCCGAATCCAGGACTATAAATAATCGTTATTGGATTCGGCTTCTCATAAAAACAGCATCTAAAGCTAACTTATTGCCCCAAACTTTTTGGCACCCAAGATACGGCCTTCAACGTCCGAACGCTGACAGAACTGGGTACGTACTACCCAGTGTCATGGTCAGGTACGAATCATCTCGCGGACCTTGGCGGTCAGCAGATCAAAGGTGAACGGCTTGGTGATCATCTGCATGCCCGGGTCGAGGAAGCCGCCGCGCACAGCGGCGTGCTCGGCATAACCGGTAATGAACAGCACCTTCAGCCCCGGCCGGTACTGCCGACCGATTTCCGCCAGTTGCCGGCCGTTCATGCCCGGCAGGCCGACGTCACTGATCAACAGATCAATGCGCTGCGTCGAGTTGAGGATCGGTAAGGCGCCATCGGCATCGCCGGCTTCGACAAATGCATAACCCAACTCACTGAGCACTGCACTGACCAGCACGCGCACGGCAGGGTCGTCTTCGACGATCAACACCGTCTCGCCGTCCATCGCCTCCGGGGCCTGTTGAACAGCGGACACCGGATGCTCCAGTTCCTCGCCGCGGAAGCGCGGCAGGTACAGTTTGACCGTGGTGCCCTGATCGATTTCGCTGTCGATCGAGACGTGACCACGGGACTGTTTGCTGAAGCCATAGATCATCGACAGGCCCAAACCGGTGCCCTGGCCGATCGGTTTGGTGGTGAAGAATGGATCGAACGCGCGGTTGATCACGCTCTGTGGCATGCCGCTGCCGTTGTCGGTGACGCTGAGCATGACGTACTCGCCAGGTTCGAGGTTGGTGTAGGCCTCGGTGAACTCCTGTTTAAGGACCTGATTGCTGGTTTCGACCACCAGTTTGCCACCCTCGGGCATCGCGTCCCGGGCGTTGAGCACCAGGTTGAGCAGGGCACTTTCCAGTTGATTGGGGTCGGCTTCAGCGACCCACAAATCGTCGTTCAGGCGCATGTCGAGCTGAATGCTTTCGTTGAGGCTGCGTTGCAGCAACTCGCCCATCGACAGCACCAGGGTATTCATCTGCACGGCTTTGGAGTCCAGCGATTGCCGGCGGGAAAATGCAAGCAAACGGTGGGTGAGGCCGGCGGCGCGGTTGGCTGAGGTGACGCCCAGATCGATCAGGCTGTCGAGGTCATCAAGGCGCCCGCGAGCCAGTCGCCGGCGCAGTAATTCAAGGCTGCCGATGATCCCGGTGAGCATGTTGTTGAAGTCGTGAGCAATACCGCCGGTGAGTTGACCGACCGCTTCCATTTTCTGCGACTGACGCAAGGCTTCTTCGTTGTGGCGAAGCTGGGCGGTGCGTTCCTCGACTTGCTGCTCAAGGGTTTCAAGGGTTGATTGCAGGCGCCGTTCACTTTCACTCAGATCGATCAGGCGATCACGGGCTTCGTACTGTCGTCGTCGCCCGCGCAGGGCGGTGGATACCAGACTGACCAGGGTCGCCGGATGAAACGGACGCTCGAGAAAGGTCACGTTGCCCAATAATTCACTCAGGCGAGAAGACGGGCCTTGTTCGGGGCCGCCGTGGTGCGTCAGCAAGACGATCGGCAGATCCGACCAGGCCGGTTGCTGCTCCAGAAAATGCAGAAGCGTTTCCAGTTCCGGGCCGCGCAACGCTTCGGCAGCAATCAACAAGAGCCCGGCGCCAGGTTCCAGTTCAGCGCACAATGCGCCCAGATCCGGGGTGATGACCCCGCCGTAACCCGCCTCATTGAGGATCATCAGCGCCACTTGGCTGTCGCGGCCCATGGGCGCGAGAATCAGCGCCCGTTCCGGCAGTGAAACGGAGGCTGTCACAAGGCTTCTTCCCGCAACAGCGGATTGCTGGCGCCAAGGTAAGTCGGTACGCCCCGCAACACACCCTGGAACGCTTCCAGCGGTTCGCCAATGGTCATGCCCTGGCCCGAAATGCGGAATTCACGGATGGTCGACTCGTGGTTGCCGGTGCGTTTCTTGATAATGGAAATGGCTCGGCGGACTTTGCCGATGGCTTCGAAGTAGCGCAGCAGGATCACCGTGTCGGCCAGGTAAGTGATATCGACTGGCGCCTGCATGTCGCCGACCAGACCATGCTGGGCAACCGTCATGAATGTCGCCGCACCTTTGCGGTTCAGATACAGCAGCAACTCATGCATGTGCAGCACCAGCGCGTTTTCTTCCGGCATCGCGGCCTGATAGCCGTTGATACTGTCGATCACGACGGTCTTGATGTTGCCCTCATCGACACAGCGACGCACCCGGTGCGAGAACTCGCCGGGGGACAGTTCGGCGGCGTCCACCTGATCGATCAGCAGGTTGCCGGTCGCTTGCAGGGCCTTGAGGTCGATGCCGATATTTTTCATACGCTCGAAGAGCAGACCCAGCTCTTCATCAAAGATGAACAGCGCCGCCTTTTCACCGCGTGCTACGGCAGCGGCAGCAAAGATCATTGCAATCAGCGATTTGCCAGTACCGGCCGGGCCCAGGATCAATGTGCTGGAACCGGTCTCGATGCCACCACCGAGCAGGGCGTCCATTTCCTTGATGCCGCTGGTCAATTGCAGGCGTGGATAGTCGCCACGGTGTTCGGCAGCGACCAGGCGCGGAAATACATGGACCCCGTCGCCCATGATGGTGAAGTCATGGTAACCGCCACGGTACTTCTGCCCGCGGTACTTGATGATGCGTACGCGGCGGCGCTCGGCACCGTAATTGGGGGTCAGCTCTTCGAGGCGGATGACGCCGTGGGCGACGCTGTGCACGGTCTTGTCGAGGGACTCCGTGGTCAGGTCGTCAAGCAGCAGGACCGTGGCGTCGTAACGCACGAAGTAATGTTTGATCGCCAGAATCTGCCGGCGGTAACGCAGCGAGCTTTGCGCCAGCAGGCGGATCTCCGACAGGCTGTCGAGCACCACACGGGTCGGTTTGAAGCGCTCGACCACCTCGAAAATCTGCTTGGTGGCTTCACCGAGCTCAAGGTCGGAGGAGTACAGCAGGCTTTGCTGATGTTCGGCGTTGAGCAGGCTTTCCGGCGGTGTTAGTTCGAAAATCTCGATGTTCTCGTTCAGTTCCCAGCCGTGAGAGGCTGCGCCCTGGCGCAGTTCACGCTCGGTTTCCGACAGTGTGATGTACAGACAGCGTTCGCCGGCACGGGCGCCCGCCAACAGGAAATGCAACGCGACGGTGGTTTTGCCTGTACCGGGTTCACCCTCGAGCAAAAACACATGCCCTCGGGACAGACCACCGGCGAGGATGTCATCCAGGCCAATGATGCCGGTGGCGGCTTTTGCACTGATCAACTCGTTGGACGTAGACAAAGAATGCCCTCTCATGACTAGGGGAATCGAGGCAGCAGGCTGTACCAGCCGTTGTGCTCTACCTGATTACTTGACCGCTGCCGCTCATGACGGTTCCGAGGTTTCGATAGCAAAGTGTCATTGAATCAGCGGCCAACGGCTCAAAGTCCCTGCTGCAGGGCCGGGTCGTCGGGGTTCATCTGCTCCAGTTGCGCCAGCAGAATCTGCACGTTCTGCAACTGTCCGCTTTCCTTCCAGTAATTGATCAACAGCACCCGAGCCTTACGGTCGGCGGGGTGGCGCTGCACGACTTCCTGCAATTGTTTTTGCGCCGCTTCCAGTTCTTCGGCGGCATGCAGGGTGGTGGCGAGGTCGTAGCGGTAATCCTTGTTGTCCGGTTCCAGTTCGACGGCTTTGGACAAGCCGAGCAGGGCGAACTCACGCTGGCCGTGGTGCAACAGCCACAGGCCCAAGGCGTGTTGCAGATAGGCGGAATCCGGCTGCGCCTGCAGTTGTTTGGCGAGCAACTGGCGCGCGGCGTCGCTCTGACCCTGGCGATCGAGCACATCGATTTGCATCACCAGCGCCGGCAGGTTGCCCGGTTCCAGACGCAGCGTGTTGTCCAGCGCTTGCTGCGCCTGTTTGAGCTCGGCGTTGTGCAGATACAGGCGCGCCAGCTGCGCAAAGGTGGCGGCGCTTTCCGGTTGGCCCTTGAGCACTTGTTCCCAGCCATCGATGGCTTGCTGCAACGGGGCGAAATACAGACCCAGCTCATCTGGCGTCAGACCGAGGAGGGCGTTGATCGCGGCAAAACGCACGTTTTGATCTTCATCGTCGAGCATCGGCCCGAGCAGCAGGCTGCGTTGCCCGCCAGGCACCAGCCCGACCACACTTTGAATCGCTGCCAGCCGGACTTCCGGGGCTTCGTTCTGCAGGTGTGCGTCGGCCAGTTTCAGCGCTTGTGGGCTTGGATAGTTGGGCAGTTCGGCCAGCAGCCAGACGCTGCGCTTGGCCGACAAGTCCGGGCGCCCCAATTGCTGGTACAACTGCCGTGCCGCCCCGGGCTGCCCGGAGCGGGCCGCCGTCAGGGCTTCGCTGTAGCCGCGCTTGATCGCCTCGGGCACTACCGGGGCGGTGGAGCGCAGAGATAACCAGGCAACGACGATGATCAGCACGAGGCCAAGGCTGATGAGCAGGTAGCGGCGGGACTGAGGCATGCGATTTCCGTGAACGGGTGTTCTTTAGCAGAGGGGCAAGCTTCGGTCAGAGAAGGCCATGAGTCAAACCCGTGCTTGCGAATTGACCTGTAGGAGCTGCCGCAGGCTGCGATCTTTTGACTTTGATGTTCAAGATCAAAAGATCGCAGCCTGCGGCAGCTCCTACAGGGGCGGGCACAAAAAAGCCCCGCGACCGAATGATACGCGGGGCAAAAAATTGGTTGGTTGCGGCCAACCAAAGGAGCGCTTTGAAAACCTTTACTTGCTGGCGACGGTTTCCGGTTGCCAGCCACCACCCAAGGCCTTGTAGATCGCCACGATGCCGCGATACAGATCGACTTCGGCCTGGGCCTGACTGTCTTCGGCGTTCAGCCGTTCACGCTGGGCGTCGAGCAGCACGAGGAAGTCGGTGGTGCCTTCGCGGTAGCGGATTTCAGCCAGGTCGGCAGCCTTGCGGCTCGATTCACTCTGACGAATCAGCGAGATCAGCCGTTGCTGACGCTTGCCGTAATCGCTGAAGGCGTTTTCCGATTCCTCCAGCGCCAGCAACACTTGCTGCTCGTAGGTGGCAAGTGCGCCTTCGGCATCGGCATCGGCGCCACGCAAGCGGGCGCGCACGCTACCCAGATCGAACGCCGCCCAGGTAATGCTCGGGCCGAGTGCCCAGGCGTTGGCCGCTGAGGAGCCGATCTGCGAACCACGCCCGGCCGTCCAGCCCAGGAACCCGCTGAGGCTGACCCGTGGAAACAGATCGGCTTTCGCCACACCGATCCGCGCGGTGGCCGAGGCCAGTTTGCGTTCGGCGCTGAGGATGTCCGGACGGCGTTGCAGCAGCTCACCCGGATCACCGATTGGCAAGGCCTTGGCAATTGCCGGCAAGTCTTTCGGGCTCAAGTCCACGGTCATTTTGTCCGGACGCTCACCCAAAAGGGTGGCGATGCGGTTTTTCTGCCGTACCTGTTCCGCCTGCAGTTGCGGCACGCTGGCTTCGACCGAGGCCAGACGCGCATCGGCACGTTCGACGTCAAGCTGATCACCGACGCCGGCGTCACGCAGGCTGATGGTGATCTTGCGCGACTCCTGCTGGTTTTCCAGGTTGGCCACGGCGATTTTCTCGCGCAGTTGCGCCCCGCGCAGTTGACCGTAGGCGTCGACCAGTTCGGCAATCATCGTGACTTGCAGTTGATACAGATCGGCTTCGGCCGCCTGCTGGTCGGCGTCGCTGGCTTCCAGATTGCGCTGGATCCGGCCGAACAGATCAAGCTCCCAAGCCATGTCCAGGCCCAGATCGTAGCGCTCGCTGTTGACCCGCTTGGTGGTCTGGCCGGGAATTTGTCCCTTGGCCAGATCACTGCTGGCGCGGCTGGTGATGGTCGGCATCGCATCGTTGCTGACGTCGTCGCGGATCGCCCGGGCGGCTTTCCAGCGGGCGAACGCCACGCGCAGTTGACGGTTGCCTTGCAGCGATTGCGTCACCAACTGGTTGAGGGTCGGATCGTCGAATTGCTGCCACCAGATGCCTTCGAATTTCGAACGGTCAAAGTTCTTTTGCCCGGCGGCGCCATCGGTGGCGGCCGTGATATTGGCCGCCTCCGTGGCTGGGGTCTTGTAGTCGGGGCCGACGGCGCAGGCGCTCAGCGCCAGCACCAGAAGACTCGGCAGGAAGACTTTCAGACTCATTATTGCGCCTCCAGTGGCTTTTGAAGAGCGTGCGCTCTGGCCGCTTTGCGGGCTTCCCCGCGTTCGACAAAGTTACGGATCAACACGTAGAACACGGGTGTCAGCAACAGACCGAAGAAGGTCACCCCGAGCATCCCGGAGAACACGGCCACACCCATGGCGTGACGCATCTCGGCACCGGCACCGCTGGAGAACACCAGTGGCACTACACCCATGATGAACGCGAACGAAGTCATCAGGATCGGCCGCAGACGCAGACGGCAGGCTTCCAGTACCGCAGCCAGCGGGTCGAGGCCTTCCAGCTGTTTGTCCTTGGCGAATTCGACGATCAGAATCGCGTTCTTACAGGCCAGGCCCACCAATACGATCAAACCGATCTGGGTAAAGATGTTGTTGTCGCCGCCGGAGACAATCACCCCGGTGATGGCCGACAGCAGGGTCATCGGTACGATCAGGATCACCGCCAGTGGCAGGCTCCAGCTTTCGTATTGAGCGGCGAGCACGAGGAACGCCAGCAATACGCAGAGCGGGAACACGAACAGCGCGGTGTTGCCGGACAGAATCTGCTGGTAGGTCAGGTCGGTCCACTCGTAGGTCATGCCGTTTGGCAGTTCATCCTTGAGCAGTTTTTCGATGGCTTTTTCGGCCTGGCCGGAGCTGTAGCCAGGGGCTGCCGCACCGTTGATTTCAGCGGTGATAAAGCCGTTGTAGTGCATCACGCGATCCGGGCCCGAGGTGTCGCTGACCTTGATGAAGGTCGCCAGCGGGATCATTTCGCCCTTGTTGTTACGCACTTTCAGCTGACCGATCTGATCGGATTCGAGGCGGAACTGCTGTTCAGCCTGAACGTTGACCTGATAGGTGCGCCCGAAGCGGTTGAAGTCGTTGGCATACAGCGAACCCAGGTAGATCTGCAGGGTGTCGAAGATGTCGCTGACGGCCACGCCGTGGGTCTTGGCCTTTTCGCGGTCGATGGCGGCATCGACTTGCGGCACGTTCACGGTGTAGCTGGTGAACAGTCCGGCCAGTTCCGGCACGTTGTGGCTCTTGGCGATGATGTTCATGGTTTCCTTGTACAGCTCGTCGTAGCCCAGGTTGCCCCGGTCTTCGATTTGCAGGCGGAAACCACCAATGGTACCCAGACCTTGTACCGGCGGTGGCGGGAAGATCGCCATGTACGCTTCCTGAATGTTCGCGTACTGACCGTTCAAGGCCCCGGCGATGGCACCGGCGGACATGCTCGGGTCTTTACGTTCGTCGAACGGTTTCAGGGTCACGAACACGATGCCGGCGTTCGGGCTATTGGTGAAGCCGTTGATCGACAGGCCCGGGAACGCTACGGCGCTTTCCACGCCAGGCTGTTTCAGCGCCAGGTCGGACATGCGCTTGATCACGTCTTCGGTACGATCCAGGCTCGCAGCGTCCGGCAGTTGCGCGAAGGCCACCAGGTATTGCTTGTCCTGGCCGGGCACGAAACCGGTCGGCGTGCTGGAGAAACCGAAGAACGTCAGCACCATCAGGCCTGCATACAGCAGCAAAGCGATGCCGCTGCTGCGGATCACGCGGCGCACCGTGCCGACATAGCCATGGCTGGCCTTGTCAAAGAAACGGTTGAACGGACGGAACAGCCAGCCACCGAAGATCCTGTCGAGAATCCTCGAGAAGCGGTCTTTCGGCGCGTCATGCCCTTTGAGCAACACGGCGGCCAGCGCTGGCGACAGCGTCAGCGAGTTGAACGCCGAGATCACGGTCGAGATCGCAATGGTCAGCGCGAACTGCTTGTAGAACTGCCCGGTGAGGCCGGAGATGAATGCCGCCGGAACGAACACTGCACACAGTACCAGTGCGGTCGCAATGATCGGGCCGGTCACTTCGCCCATGGCCTTTTTGGTCGCATCGAACGGGTTGAGCCCCAGTTCAATGTTGCGCTCGACGTTCTCCACCACGACGATGGCGTCGTCCACCACGATACCGATCGCCAGCACCAGGCCGAACAGCGACAGGGCGTTGAGCGAGAAGCCGAACAGGTGCATGACCGCAAACGTACCGATCAACGACACCGGCACCGCCACCAATGGAATGATCGAGGCGCGCCAGGTCTGCAGGAACAGAATCACGACCAGCACCACGAGGATCAGCGCTTCGAAGAGGGTGTGAACCACCGCCTCGATCGAGCCGCGCACGAAGATCGTCGGGTCATAGACGATGCTGTAGTCCATGCCTTGCGGGAAGCCTTTCTTCAGTTCCTCCATCTTGCCGCGAACTTCGTTCGAAATATCGATGGCGTTGGAGCCAGGACGCTGGAAGATCGGGATCGCGACCGCTGGCTGGTTGTTCAGCAACGAACGCAGGGCGTACTGGCTGGAACCCAGCTCGACGCGCGCGATGTCCTTGAGACGAGTGATCTCACCATTGTCGCCGGAGCGAATGATGATGTTCTCGAACTCTTCCTCGGACACCAGACGGCCTTGGGTGTTGACCGACAGCTGGAAGCTCTGGGCATTCGGGGCAGGGGGCGCACCGAGCTGACCGGCAGCAACCTGACGGTTCTGCTCACGAATCGCCGTCACCACATCAGTGGCAGTCAGGTTGCGCGAAGCGGTCTTGTTCGGATCGAGCCAGACCCGCAGCGAGTAATCGCCCATGCCGAACAGTTGCACGTCACCGACACCGCCCAGACGCGCCAGCTCATCCTTGATGTTGAGGATCGCGTAGTTGGACAGGTAGAGCATGTCGTAGCGTTTGTCCGGCGAGGTCAAGTGCACAACCATGGTCAGGTCGGGCGAGGCCTTGTCGACGGTGATACCGATGCGCGTCACTTCCTCGGGAAGTTTCGGCTCGGTACGGGTCACCCGGTTCTGCACCTGCACCTGCGCATTGTCCAGGTCGGTGCCCAGGGCGAAGGTGATGGTCAGGGTGATCTTGCCGTCAGCGGTGGACTGCGAGGACATGTACAGCATGTTCTCGACGCCGGTGATGGCTTGCTCCAGCGGAGCGGCCACGGTTTCACCGATGACTTTGGGGTTGGCACCCGGGAAGTTGGCACGTACCACCACGGTCGGTGGCACGACTTCCGGGTATTCGCTGATCGGCAGCTGGAACAGCGAGATCGCACCGGCGATCAGGATCAACAGCGAGAGCACCGCTGCGAAGATCGGCCGTGAAATGAAGAATTGGGAAAAATTCATCGGAGTTGTCGTCCCTTAACCGCGTGGGGTCGTAGCGGCCAGCTTCACAGCCGTACCCTGTGCACCTTTGGCAGGTGCGACTTTGGGCAGGTTGCTGGCTTCCAGCGCTTGACGTTGTTGAGCCAGAGCGGCAAGGGTCTGCTCGCTGGCCATCGGGATCACTTCAGGCGTCACCGGCGAACCCGGACGAACCCGCTGCAGACCCTTGACGATAATCGTGTCGTCCTTGTTCAGACCGGTGCGCACGATGCGCAGGCCTTCGATCTTCGGCCCCAGTTCAACGGCGCGATAAGCGGTTTTGTTGTCCGCATCCATCACCAGCACGAACTTCTTGCCGAGGTCGGTACCGACCGCTTCGTCGTTGATCAGCATGGCGTTGTAGGTGCCGCTGCCGACCAGTTTCAGCCGTGCGTACAGGCCCGGGGTGTAGGTGCCGTCGCTGTTGTCGAACACCGCGCGACCACGGATGGTGCCGGTTTTCGGATTGACCTGGTTGTCGACGAAGTTCATCTGACCGAGGTGCGGGTTGCCGTCTTCGTTGGACAGGCCCATGTACACCGGCGTGGTGGCGCCACGTTGGCCGTTGCGGGCGAGTTGGGTGTATTTGAGGAACACCCGCTCGTCAGCGTCGAAGTAGGCGTAGACCTTGTCAGTGGAAACCACGCTGGTCAGCGGTGTGGTGTCGGCGGTCACCAGGTTGCCGGCGGTGATCTCGGCACGGCTGACGCGACCGCTGATTGGTGCGGTGACGCGGGTGAAGCTCAGGTTCAGTTTGGCCAGATCCAGTTGCGCTTGCAGGGCGCCGACGGCGGCGCGGGCCTCTTGTGCGGCACTGGTGCGCGAGTCGGCCAGTTCAGCGGAGATCGCGTTGCTGGCGCGCAGACGTTCGCCGCGACCGGCTTCGTTCTCACTGCGAGTGGCATTGGCGCGCGCCTGGGCTACCAACGCTTCGAGACGGCGAACTTCTGCCTGGAAAGGACGCGGATCGATCTGGAACAGCAGGTCACCTTTCTTGACCAGCGCGCCTTCGGTGAACGCCACCTCGTCGATCTGGCCGGAGACCCGTGGACGGATTTCAACGGTTTCCGGCGCTTCGAGGCGCCCGGTGAATTCGTCCCACTCGTTGACCGGTTGTTCCAGCACCTTGGCCACGCTGACTTTGGCAGCGGGCATGGTGGCGGCAGTCTCCGGAGTCTTGCCGCAAGCGCTCATCACCAGCACGGCCAACATGGCCAAGGGGAAGCGCAAATGTTTGAGTGACTGTTCCATGGAATCATCCGCCAATGTATTGAAGATGGGCGGATGATGCTCGGCGGGCTGTGATGGCACGAATCGAATGAAGCAAAGGTAACTATCATTCGGAATGATATAAGAGCGATTCGAGCCCTCTAGCATGCACCTTTCGTTAGGGTGCTATCAATCTGTTTGATGACAAATGTGTGTTGCGCCGCCAGTAAAAATCCAGTGGCGGCTTCAGGATCAGAATGCACAAACAAAGAGACGGCCATGAAGGCCGTCTCGTTCAACGTGTTGCGAAGTGACTTAGTTGTTGCCTTTGCGGTTCGGCCCGAAACGGTTCGGACCTGGCTGGCTGTCTTGCACCAGGAACACCAGGTTGACGATCGGCAGCAGCAACCACCAGCCGCTACGGTCAGTGTCGTGCATACGGCGCGCGCCCACTGCGATGCTCGGCAGCAACATCGCCAGGCTGTACAGGTTGTAGAGCACGCCCTTGGTGTTGAGCATGGCGTCGAGAACGCCCATGACAATGCAGATACCCATGTTGATCAGCACAAACATCCAGTACTCGCGGCGGGTGGCGCGGCCTTTGAATTCGGCGTAATTCTTCAGCGCTTCCACGTAAGGATTGCCCGTGGTGATGGCGGGGCCGCTTGCATAGGACGGTTGAGCGGCCTGAGGTGCACCGCACTGTGGGCATGCCACGGCCAGGCTACTAATTTCCTTGGCGCAACCACGGCAGAAAACCAAGCTCATATTTTTTCCCTAAAATTATTCAATCGATAGACAGGACAAAACGAACGCGGCAAGGCCAGACAAAACGATGCCGGCGATCGCGAGGTTTCTTCCTGGGTGTTTTTGGTTGATACAGACGATGCCGCAAGTGAGGCCCGCAAGGCTGAGGATGCCCACACCGACAATCGCATCCCTGTCCCATTCGGAATCATCAAATAGGTTGAGTGCGCTGATAATCCCGAGGATCAATGAAACGATGGCCAGCCAGGGTGTTTCGGCTTGCGTTTGCGGCACGGAGGCCTGTTGGGGCGCCCCGCATTGGGGGCAGGTGAGCGCCGTTTCGTGTAGCTCCTTGGCGCAAGCACGACAATAGACCATTGCCATCGTTTTCCTTAACTGAGTGCAAATGCCCGATCCTCCAGCGGTCGGGGCGGCGGTAAGTTAAACTTTATTACCGGATTTGTCATTATCACTTTGCCATCATTGCTGCCGTGGGTGTGCGGGGACTCAAGGACTGAAGGCTATCGGGATTGTGGAAGCGTCTGGAGCCGTGCCAGCCAGCGAGGCCATTTACCGCTTCGGCATGGTCGAACGCTTCACCGGCTCCTTGCTGCTCAAGATACGTCGCGCAGCACGAACCGCATTTCCATGCGCGGCGATTGCAACGCCCAGGCGTGCCAATAAAACTCTACATCGGTGAAATGATTCGGCGCGACATCTACCCGCTGGCGAATACCGTCACCTTGCATGCAGTCTCGCGAGTCAGACCGTGGCACACCGACATCCATACACGATTGGTCCAGGCCCGGCGCCAGTGCTGCTGAAATCCAGCACGATATAGCTGAATGCCAATATCAGGCCAACGCTGCGACCGCCAGCTACCATTCGACCCCGGCAGCGAACGATAAAACCCACGGCATGGGCAGTGCCGTGGGTGACGGGATTATCATCGCGGAGAAACAGATCGACCTGAAGAATGACTGCATGCAGGGCAACGTCTACTTGCGCCAGTGGACAAGGCAGCTTGTTTGATCAAGACCTCGTATGCTTCTACCGCATTGGATCAGATCAGTGTGGCTTGACCCTCTGATGATGCGTCCCCCTAAACGTCGAAACATTCGGCAATCGGTACCAAGACACCGACAGATGGGCACAGATCGCTTGCGTGCATTCACGCGCGATCATCGACGAGTAATACGACGTTCAATGAGTGATTCTACGGCGACAAACACCGGCAACTGGTACGCAGTCATTGCCCTGGCATTGGCCGCGTTTGTGTTCAATACCACCGAGTTTGTGCCTGTCGGGCTGTTGAGCTCGATCGGCAGCAGCTTCGACATGTCGACGGCGCAGGTCGGTTTGATGCTGACCATTTACGCGTGGGTGGTGTCTCTGACGTCGCTGCCGATCATGCTGCTGACGCGCAACGTCGAGCGACGCAAACTGTTGCTCGTGCTGTTCGCAATGTTTATCGCCAGCCACATTCTATCGGGTCTGGCGACCAGCTTCGGGGTGCTGCTGGTGAGCCGGATCGGCGTGGCGCTATCGCATGCGCTGTTCTGGTCGATCACCGCTTCTCTGGCCGTGCGCCTGGCTCCGCCGGGCAAGCAGGTTCAGGCGCTGGGCTTGCTCGCAACCGGTACTTCACTGGCGATGGTGCTGGGCATTCCCCTCGGCCGCTTGCTGGGGGAGGCCATGGGCTGGCGCACCACGTTCATCGTGATCGCGGGCTTCGCGGCAGCGCTGGTGTTCTGTCTGGCGAAGGTGCTGCCGTTGCTGCCCAGCCAGAACTCGGGCTCGCTCAAGAGCCTGCCTATATTGCTGAAGCGACCTGCGCTGGTAGCCGTTTATGTGCTGACAGCTCTGGTGGTGACTGCACAGTTCACCGCCTACAGCTACATCGAGCCGTTCGTACTGACCGTGGCCAACATGAGCGGTGAGGTGGTGACGCTCCTGCTGTTGTTATTCGGCGGCGCCGGCATTTTCGGCTCGCTGCTGTTCAGCTATTTGCACAGCTATAACCCGCAACGTTTTCTGATCATCTGCGTATTGGTGCTCGCCTTGTGCCTGGCGTTGCTGTTGCCGTTCAGCGGCAACGTCTCATACCTCGGCGTGTTGAGTGTGTTCTGGGGCATGGCGATCATGGGCTTCGGGCTGGCGCTGCAGTCGAAAGTCCTGGTGCTGGCGCCGGACGCCACCGACGTGGCGATGGCGCTGTTTTCCGGGATCTACAACATCGGCATCGGCGGCGGGGCACTGGTGGGCAGTTGGGTCGGCAGCCAGTTCGGCTTTGCTTACGTCGGGCTTGTCGGCGGGATGCTGGCGGCGTTGGCGTTGGCGTCTTACTGCGTGTCGATCTATCGCATCAGCCGGCCGAGGACTTGAGCCTTTGGCTGCCTGCTTAATGTGCGGGCAGCTCAAGGCTGTCAGGATCCCCGAAAAACATCTGAATCCGCGACCGCAACCAGCGCTCCCCTGGATCGTTGTCCTGCGATCCACGCCAGGCCATGTGCAGCTCAAACGTGCGCGTCGGCAACGGTGGATCTTCTGCGCGCACACCGCCCGCCGCCGTCAGCGCATCCGCCGTGTAATCCGGCACCGTCGCAACGATGTCGGTACCGGCCAGCAACGTGCTCAAGCCGTTGAACTGCGGCACGGCCAGCACCACGTGGCGCTTGCGCCCGAGTTTTTCCAGCTCTTCATCAATGAAGCCACTGAGGTCGCCGGCGAACGACACCAGCGCGTGCGGACGCGCGCAGTAATCGTCGAGACTCAGTGGGCCGGGCACGGTGTCGGCGCGCAGCAGCTTCGGCTGGCTGCGACGCAGCACCTTGCGTTTGGCGTTGGCCGGCAGGTCGGTGGTGTAGCTGACGCCGATGGAAATTTCGCCGGAGGCCAGCAGGCTTGGCATCAATATGTAGTTGACCCGGCGCACGACGAGGACGATCCCCGGTGCTTCGGCGCGCAGGCGCTTGAGCAGCATCGGCAGCAGGGCGAATTCGACGTCGTCGGACAGGCCGATGCGAAATACCGAGGTGCTGGTGGCGGGGTCGAATTCAGCCGCGCGGCTGACAGCCGTTGAAATCGAGTCGAGCGCCGGGGAGAGCAGGGCGAAGATTTCCACGGCGCGGGCGGACGGTTCCATGCTGCGTCCGGTGCGCACGAACAACGGGTCGTCGAACAGGCTGCGCAGGCGCGAGAGCGCCGCACTGATCGCCGGCTGGCCGAGAAACAGCTTCTCGGCGGCACGGGTCACGCTGCGTTCGTGCATCAACGTTTCGAATACGATCAACAGGTTCAGGTCGACACGACGCAGGTCATTACGATTCATCTGGAGTCCTGGCAGAGTCATCAAGCTTGACGAGAGCGACCATATGAGAACAATGGCCGGCATGAATATTACGGGGAAAGGCTGGTACTCTGCACCGCTAAATTCAGCTTTACCGAGCCGGTTGCGGCATTTTTTCATCGATTTTGCCAATGCCGTTCATACTGCGGAATCAATGACAGGCATGTCGACTATTAATAGCCACTGATAGTCTTGGGTCAAAAGCCCAGATAGAGTTCAGGGCATTAGAGGTTACTTTGACGAGGTTTGCGATGTCCCGCACGATCCGTTTTCACAAGTTTGGTCCGGCCGAGGTGCTCAAATGCGAAGAGCATGCGGCCGCTCAGCCAGGTCCTGGCGAAGTGCAGGTGCGTGTCGAAGCGATCGGCATCAGCTGGTATGACATTCTCTGGCGTCAGAACCTGGCCTCGTCCCAGGCACGCTTGCCGTCCGGTCTCGGCCATGAAATGGCCGGCGTGGTCACGGCGGTCGGTGACGGTGTCGACGACCTGTCGGTTGGCGACAAGGTGGCCAGTTTTCCCGCCGAAAGCCCGAACGACTACCCGGTCTACGGCGAGCAGATCGTATTGCCACGAACCGCGCTGACTCGCTATCCGGACGTGCTCAGCCCGATCGAAGCCAGCGTGCATTACACGCCGCTGTTGATCGCCTATTTCGCCTATGCCGATCTGGCGCGGGTCAAACCCGGGCAGTTTGCCCTGGTCACTGATGCCAGCCATTGCGCCGGTCCGTCCTTTGTCCAGTTGGGCAAAGCCATGGGGGTGCGGGTGATTGCCGCGACGAAAACCGCAGATGAGCGTGAATACCTGTTGTCGCTGGGTGCCGAGAAAGTCATCGTCACCGAGGAAGAAGATCTGTTGATGCGAATCAACAAGATCACCGACAACCGTGGTGTCGATGTGGTCTTTGACGGTCTCGGCGGCCCGCAGATGTCGTTGCTCGGTGATGTACTTGCGCCGCGTGGCAGCCTGGTTCTGTATGGCCTGCAAGGCGGTAATCAGACACCATTCCCGGCCTGTGCGGCCTTTCAGAAGAACATCCAGTTCTTTGTGCACTGCATCGGCAATTTCACCGGCAAACCCGAGCTCGGTATCACTCAGGATCACGTCGCTTTGCAGCGGGCCCTGCGTGACATCAACCAGCTCACCGCCGACCGCGTATTGCTGCCGCTCAAGACTCGGGTTTTCCCGTTCAACGAGTTCGTTGAAGCGCATCGGTACATGGACGAATGCCCATGCCGCGAGCGGGTTGCCCTGCAGGTCGAACCCGCGTAACCCCCCCTCCGATCAGAGTCCGTGGCCCCACGGACTCCAGCGTGTTGCGCCCTTGCCATCACAACAGTTGCCGGATTCAGTGCCTGGCCGTCTGTGCATCTGAACCGGTTTTTGCTCGCGACCTGTATCTTTTAATCGCCCTCCAGGCCCTGATAATTGAATGATTACTTTCATCTCAAGGAATGAGCCATGTCTGTGCATTCTGTTATTTATTCCGTGTTTAATTTTATCTCGAGAACGATGCGTCGGTTTCTGTTTAATCGGTGTAGGGTCTTTCCTATCGTTGTTCTGCTTTTCTTGTACTCAAAGTTCGTGGGACGTTGTAAGAAGTTTCCTCAGATATTTTTCTCTCAGATAAAACCCAATGTAAACAATGGGTTGCGTCACTTTGGATGGTGTCTCTGCCAGCGTCTTGGGTACATGTGTTTCAAATAACTTCAAAATCATAAGTGTTAGTATTTGATCGTCTATTACTTATTGATGAATTTATCGCGCCAGTGTCTTCATTGATGCGCGATATGAATTTTTTACGCCGGGTAAAGTACTGATGAGCACGATCCATGATCAGGCAATGAACTATGTCTACCAGCAAGTACTGCAACGTTTGCTGAGTTTCTTTTCCAGAGCCGAACGCACTGCACTGCAGCTCCTGATCCAGCGGCTGATGGTCGCCGCCGGCGGAGCGGAACGCATGGGTGACTACAAGGTTCTGGTGACCCCCTCCGGTACTCGCGACAGCTGCTATACCCTGGCGTTGCTGCGTGCCGCTCAACTGAGTATCGCCGGCCGCGCTCCGGCCACTTTCAAGTTGCGTGTCGCCATCCTGCGCAGCGGCGGCATGGGCGGTGCCCCACTCGACAATCTGCACCGCAGCTTTGCTGCACTGTTTCTTTACGATGACCCGCGGGTCGAATTGCTGATGGTGGATCACCGTCAAGTACTGCCGTTCAATCACCTGAAATCACCTGACAAGGAGAGTGCGGACGCCAATCGCATCAATCTACTGATGATGGGGCACCGCCGGGCGAGGGACGAGCAGCTTGAATTGTGGGACGACGTTTGCCTGGCGCGGGCCGAGTTTTGCGGCCAGATTGCCCGCTGGAACAATGGAGTTGACGCCTGGGTTGCCAGTGAGTCGCCGCGGCGCCAGAAGCAATTCATCAATGATCTCGCGCGAGCGGTGCAGAAAGCCGGCCTGGAGGCTCCGCCATCCAATGCCGTTTCATTCGATGATTTGTTCGCGATTCTCGACGGCCTGGGGGGGGATCTGTATCGCGGTCTTTACGCCGAATCCGAACTATTGCGCTGGCGTCCCGAAGACGGATTCGAGTCGTGCCGTCGCACTACATTCCTCGATATTCACGACATGGCAGTGGGCAAGCTGGAGGAGCGCTGGCCGTTGCTTAGCGAGTTTCTCGGGTTTCAGGCGGAGGAATGGGTGTTTCATCAGGGCGAAGGTGAATACGCCGATCCTTTGATTGAGGCTCATCTTCGCGGTCTTGAGGCCGAGTTCATTGACGGAAGCGGTTATGAATGCGGTTTTGCGGAACATGTTCAGCGCATGCTGGTAAGAATGCAGCAAATGCAGGTGCCGGATCCGGTTTGTGAACAGATGATCGCGAGGCTAGGGTTACAGCAGACTGAGGTATTGCGTGAAGCGGCGGCAACAGCTTTGCACAAGACCTATGGTCTGAACGAAGCGCAATGGGTGTGTTTGCTGTTCACGCCGTTCATCGAACGAGGGGCCGGGCTTGAACGGTTTCTGCGCAGCTGTCATCCCGGCATGTTGGTGGCATTGCCCGATTTGCACCGGGCAATGCAAGGGCTGCACGGCCCCGAGCAAGTGTTGCAATGGATGACGGATGTCAGTGGGCTGCCAGTCAGTCTGATCGGTCATCTCTATGCCATGGAGCCGTTGCCGATCCGTGGTGCTGGCCGGTCGGCAGGAGAGGCGGCGGATGCTGGTAATGCCGACACCGGTGTGAGTAGCCGGTCAGCGGAGCGCTGAGGTGAGCGATGCATCTTTCAGGACCCCCGTCGTCCCGGCATCGGGATCATGAGGGTTGTACGAGAGCCTGGTTTCGCTTATCAGGCCGTCTATCGTTACCTGATGCGATTGATGGCGGAGACGGCTGGTGATGACAACACCAAGCTACCTTCGCTGCGTCAGCTGGCAGAGCGTCTGAACGTGTCGATTTCGACCATTCAATACGCTTATTCGTTGCTGGAGAAGGAAGGGCGGGTCTATTCAGTTGCCAAGTCCGGGTATTACGCACGGGCATCAGCAGGGCTGTCGTCTCCAGTTATTGGCAATGACCTGCTTGAAACGCTCTACATCAATACGCGGCGCCCGGGAATGCGGCTGTTGAGCGCCGAAGACCCGGTCTCCGTGCAATCGCTGGACAGCCCGTTGCTCTTACTCGAACGCGAACTGCTGCGGCAATATCCCCGGCAATCAACGCTGGTTGACCAGCCTTGCGGCGAGCTTGAATTACGCGGAGTCGTGGCAGCCCGCTATACCACTTCACCGCAGCAGTGCTGGCACGCCGAAGATGTCTACATCGGTGCGGATCTGCGCGGGGTGCTGGAAATTCTGGTTGCCGTTCTGAAGCTGAAACATGCAACGGTCCTGGTCGAGTCGCCCTGCGACTGGGTCATACTGCGGCTGCTTCAGGCTGCAGAGGTACGCGTAATCGAATTGCCGCTGCAGGCCTGCGGCGGGCTGGAACCGCAGCGCCTGGAAGCGCTGCTCAATACTGAAGATGTCAGGTTGATTGTGCTTTCTTCGGGGTTGTGCATGCCGCGTGGCACACAGGTTCCTGTAGATAATCGCAGCCGCATCGCCGGGTTGCTTGTCAAGCACGGCACCTGGGTGCTGGAAAACGATTGTTATGGTGAACTCAGCGAAGCAATGGACGGCGGGTGCCTGCGTGACTTGCTGGATCCCGAACGGCTGATGGTTTTCTCCACGTTCGAGAAATTCATGGGGATCGAAGCACCTTACGGGGTTGTGTTGTCGCGCCAATGGAAGAGCGAACTACTGCGGCATTTCCTGATGCGTTCGTTCCGACTGTCACCCATCCGCCAGAAAGCGATCGCTCGACTGTATGGAAACGGTCGGATCGATCAGCATCTGCATGTCCTTCGTCGGCTGCTCAGGGAGCGTCGGGCGCCCATGATCCACTTGCTGCGCGAGCGCTTGAGCGATGCACTGCAGGTCGTTGAGCCGCAGGGCGGTGCAACCGTCTGGGTGCGAGCAAAGCGTCCGGTGGACATGCGCGATGTATTTCAGCGCCTGCTCAGACAGCAGGTTCTGATCGCGCCGGGAGAGCTGTTCAGTTTGCAGGGTTTGCACCGTCGGCATCTGCGTCTGAATCTACTGGATCAGGGGGAAACCGGCTTGAGCGGGGCGATTGCAATGCTCGGGGATGCATTGCGCCTGGCTGCTGTGGAATGAACGTTGGAAAGCGTCGGATAGATCCCGTCGCGCTGCGGTCAAACTGCCAGTAAACTGCGCTGTATTTCCTGAACCACTCTATTTCAGAGGTTTTGCATGACTATCAGTCCTTTTGCGGGCAAACCGGCACCGGCAGAATTGTTGGTCGACATCCCGCGACTGGTAACGGCTTATTACACCGGCCAACCGGACGCTTCGATTTCCACCCAGCGTGTGGCGTTTGGTACTTCCGGGCATCGGGGCAGCTCCTTTGACCTGAGCTTCAATGAGTGGCACGTTCTGGCGATCAGCCAGGCGATCTGCCTGTACCGCGAAGCACAGGGCATTGATGGCCCGTTGTTTGTCGGTATCGACACTCACGCACTGTCGACCCCCGCCGGAGCCAGTGCGCTGGAGGTGCTGGCAGCCAACGGCGTGACCGTGATGATCGCCGAAGGTGACGAATACACGCCGACGCCGGCGGTTTCGCATGCAATTCTCTGCTACAACCGTGGCCGTACTTCTGGCCTGGCCGATGGCATCGTCATCACGCCGTCGCACAACCCGCCACAAAGTGGTGGCTACAAATACAACCCTACCAATGGCGGCCCGGCCGACACCCATATCACCAAGTGGATCGAAGCCAAAGCCAATGAACTGCTGGCCAACAAGCTGGCGGGTGTCAAACGCATCAGCTACGAGCAGGCGCTCAAGGCGAGCACCACGCACCGCCATGACTACCTCAACACCTACGTCGCCGACCTGATCAACGTGATCGACTTCGATGCCATTCGTGGCGCCAAATTGCGCCTGGGTGTCGATCCGCTGGGTGGAGCAGGGGTGCGTTACTGGTCGGCAATTGCCGAGCATTATCGTCTTGATCTGGACGTTGTTAACAAACAGGTCGATTCGACGTTCCGTTTCATGACGGTCGATTGGGACGGTCAGATTCGCATGGACCCATCGTCCAGCCATGCGATGCAAGGTTTGATCGGTCTCAAGGAACGTTACGACGTGGCGTTCGCCTGCGACCCGGATCACGACCGTCATGGCATTGTTACGCCTTCAGGCGGTCTGCTGGCACCGAACAACTATCTGGCGGTATCCATCGATTATCTGTTCCAGAACCGCCCGCAATGGCGCGCCGACGCTGCCGTGGGTAAAACCGTGGTCAGCAGTGGCCTGATTGATCGTGTGGCCAAGCGCCTGGGTCGGCGCTTGTATGAAGTCCCGGTCGGCTTCAAATGGTTTGCCGATGGACTGTTCGACGGCTCATTGGGTTTTGGTGGCGAGGAGAGTGCCGGCGCTTCGTTCCTGCGCAAGGATGGCGGCGTCTGGAGCACCGACAAGGACGGCCTGATTCCAGCTCTGCTGGCGGCTGAAATGACTGCGCGTACCGGTCGTGACCCAAGCCAGGCCTATCACGCTCTGACCGATGAGCTGGGCGAACCGTTCTCGGTGCGCGTCGATGCCAAGGCCAACCCTGAGCAGAAAGCCCTGCTGAGCAAACTGTCGCCGGAGCAAGTGACGTCGACCGAACTGGCGGGCGAGAAGATTCAGAGCATTCTCAGCCATGCGCCGGGCAACGATCAGGCCATCGGCGGTTTGAAGGTGATGACCGAAAACGGTTGGTTCGCTGCACGTCCTTCCGGCACCGAAGACATCTACAAGATCTACGCCGAAAGCTTCATTGGCGACGACCACCTGAAGCAACTGGTGGCTGAAGCGCAAACGCTGGTGGATGGTGCAATCAGCACCAAGTGATCTTCAGGGAGGTGAGTTCTTCCTGTGGCGAGGGGATTTATCCCCGATGGACTGCGTAGCAGTCCGCTCCATTGAAAAGACGGCCGCTTTGCGGTCTATCGGGGATGAATCCCCTCGCTACAACAAAAGGGCGACTGTAATGGTCGCCCTTTTTTTGCCTGCAAATCAGCCGATCAAGCCAGATCCACCAAAACGATTTCGCTGTCTTCGAGTGCCGTCACCGTCAGCACCGCCTCCTGCTCGACGGCAACGCCATCTCGAGCTTGTGCACGCAAGCCATTGACTTCAATCAGGCCGGTGGCGGGCACCAGATACGCACGGCGTCCTGCATCCAGTTGATATTCCGCGGTTTCTCCCGCCTTGAGATTGGCTGCAACCAAACGCGCATCGGCGCGAATGCGCAAGCTCTGATCATCGCCTTCTTTGCCGCTGGCCAGGGTGACAAAGCCTTCGCGCTGACCTTTGGGGAACGGTTTGGCACCCCACGATGGCGGCGCCCCGGTTTCCGTCGGCAGAATCCAGATCTGAAAGATTCGGGTCTCCTTGTCTTCCAGGTTGTACTCACTGTGCGCAATGCCGGTACCGGCGCTCATGACCTGTACGTCGCCGGCTTCGGTACGGCCCTTGTTGCCGAGGTTGTCCTGGTGGGTAATCGCACCTTCACGCACGTAGGTGATGATTTCCATGTCGCGGTGCGGATGTAACGGGAACCCGGTGCCGGCGGCGATCACGTCGTCATTCCACACCCGCAGATTGCCCCAGTTCATGCGTTGCGGGTCGTAGTATTCGGCGAAGGAAAAGTGGTGATGGGCATCCAGCCAGCCGTGATGAGCGCCGCCCAGCGTGTTGAAAGGTCTGAGTTCAAGCATGATCGTCTCCTCAAAAGGTCCGTCATGGGGCGTAACGCCAGAGCCACGAAGCGAGACCGTCGGTTAATGACGGGCATCATCCATCAGTCAATCATCGATAAAAAGCGTAAAAAGTGCGGCATTCTCATCGAATCCGTTGATGGGAAGCTGGCTCGAAACGATCTCACCCCACTTTCATTTCATCGCCTAAACCTATGAGCTGTAAGCATTTCGCTAGAACTCAGGGGCAAATAAAGACACCATAGCCCCCAACAGCCTCACACACTGGAGCCCCTCAGCGTGGCGCAACACACTCCCGATCTGCCTCCCGAACTCCGTCCACTGGCCGAGATGCCATGGTTCAAGCGTCTGGCCGCGCGTTTCTTCGGCCACGGCCTGACGCGCTTGCGCGCTCAACACCGCGCGTCATGGTTGCATGGTCAGGCTGACGGCTTTCGCAGTGGCCACACCGCTGGTGTGGAGTACGGCTTCAAGGAGGGCAAACTCGAAGGCCTGGAGGAGGGTCGGCAAGTGCTGTTGATTCGTGACAGTCGCAGCACCGAACATCGTCCGCCGAACGTGGACAATCATTTGTTCGACGACTGGCGCCTGCCCCTCAGTGCCGAGCTGAAGAAGCGTATGAAGGCCGATGTGGCGCGCTTGCTGCCCGAACATGCTCAGCCAAGCGCCGCGCAATGGAAAATGATTTTCAGTGATACGCCTTCGACCTCGGTGATTGCCGGTGCCGGAGCGGGCAAATCGACGACGCTGGTACTAAGGATTCTGTTGCTCACTCACTACCTGGGCTTTGAACTTGATTCGATGACCGTGGTGACCTTCACCCGCGAGTCTCGCAAGGACTTCATCAACAAACTGATCGAATTGTTTGCGCTCTGGGGTTTAGCCCTGAGCCTGAAACAGGCGCGGGAACTGGTGCGCACCTTTCACTCGCGGATTCTGCCGATGGTGCGCAGTCTGCCGGGATTTGAGCGCTTGCAGGCGTTCGAGAACCTCAGCGACCGAATTCAGGGTGCTGACGAAGAGGTCGACAGCAATCCATTCGATTTGCGGATCAACGACGCTCAGCGCCGCCAGCTCAATGCCTGTTACCACCGGTTGTTCACGGAAGACGAGCGTTTCCGTCAGCTCATTCAGCCGTTGGCCAAGGCGGGTTTGCAGCTCAAGGAGCTGGAACGCGATCACCCGGACGTGCAAAAGCGCATGGCGGTGACAGAGTTGGCGGCCAAGCGCGATGAAGAGCTGTGCGATGCCATCGAAGACTTGTGGTTTCGCGCAGGCGCCTGGCCGATCAAAGGCATCGAGCCCAGCCGGCAGACGTTCGAGATCAACGGTTCGACCTTTCACTGCCATGGCTACATTCCCAGCCTCGATGCCTGGGTGATGCTCGGGTTCGATCCTCGGGAAAACCCGCAGATCTGCCGACCCAACGCCAGGCTCGGAGTGCGCGCCGAGTGGGCAGTCAAGCGCACCCTGTTTCAAGCTTTCTGTCGTAAGCCATTGATTTGGTTGGATAGTTACGAAGCTTCGAAGCGGGTCTTGTCGACGTTGGCAGGCGACGCGAGCGCCGGTCCAGGCTTCGATTACAAGGTCAAAGGTGAGCTGGTTTCGGCGCCGCTGCTGGACTGCTTTGTCGCGGCGGCCGGCTTCATCGAAAACCTCGGGCTGGACGTGCCGGACGCTGTCGGCCGGATGAGTTTCGCCAAGGACGATCCGGACCGGTTCTTCTTCGAGGCGCTGAGCCTGTTCTGGCGTGCCCTGGAGGATCATTTGCTCGATCAGAAGCCGCCGGTGATGACCTATAACCGGATGTTTGCGCTGTTCAGCGAACATTCGCCAGAGAACCTCAAACTGCTCAGTGACGAGCTGCTGCGCCCCATGTCGCACTTGATGATCGACGAGTTTCAGGACGTTTCGCCGCAAATCGTCTCCTGGATTCGTGCCAGTCTGGCGGAAATCCGCAGTCGTGGCCCGGCGATGCATGTTGGGCGGGGCGCACAGCGTTCGTCGTTGCTGTGTGTGGGCGATGACTGGCAGTCGATCTACGGCTGGCGTGGCAGTTCGCCGAGTTATTTCATGGAATTCAACAAGGAATTCCCTTCACCGGGCACTACACGGGTGATGCTCAGCGACAATTATCGCAGTCATCAACACATCATCGATGCCGCTGAACACATCGTCCGTGCGGCGCCGGCAATCCCGGGCAAAAAAGCCAAAGCCAGCGGCGCCCCCAAGGCCTTGTGGCCGGTGAGCGTGCTGGAGCGCGATGATCAGGCTTTGGGGCAGCGCTTGGCCGAACACTATAATCGCGGCGATTCAATCTTGATGCTGTATCGAAAAGGTAGCGATAAGTCGTTGATTGAACAGCATATTCAGTCTGTAGTTAATGTTGATTCGAGCTTGCCGTACGAAGCGCGACGCCTGAAACAGCTGACTTACCACAGTGCCAAGGGACTGCAAGCCGATGCGGTGTTTCTGCTGGGTGACTGCCAGCACCTGACCAGTTCTCCGTACAAGAACCAGGTGTATCGCATGGCCGGCCTGGGCAAGGCTGGCGACAGTGAGCCCTATGACACGGCGCAGAAGGACGAAATATTGCGGCTGGCCTACGTCGGCATCACCCGGGCGGTCAGCCATTGCTATTGGTACGTCGAGCCGCAGGACACTCAGTCAGTCAATATGCCGAGAGCGTCTGACCGGGTGGCCCAAGACAAGGCATTCTTCGTCGATCACCGTAAGCAGCCGCAAACCGCGTGATGCACGCCCGCGCACAAAAAAGCCCGCCGGAACTGGCGGGCTTTTTCAATAAAAACAAAAGCTTAAGCGTAACTCTTGAGAGACTCTGGAGGAATGAAAGTCTCCAGTTCGTCTTCCACGGCTTCAATGATTCGTTCGACATCGGCCGCGTTCATCACCGTGGCGCAGGGAATGCCGGCGATGGCGATCATGGTTTCACCGCTGGCACGATCGAACAGTCGGGCAATCATGCTGCCCGGCGCATCCATCGTCGCTTCAAAACCCATTGGATGAAAATGCCAGCGCATCAACTGGCACGCGTTGGGGAAGGTGACTTTACTGGAACCTTTATTCATGTGTTGCCCGCCTTCTTCATCGAGCGATTCCTTTTGCTCATGCTAGGTGGGAAGAGCCTTCATTGGCTCAACCGGTCAGTGACATTAAAAGTAGCATCCGCATGTGAATTTTCCGTGAGCTTTTTCAGTTCATTTTGCGATTGCTGCGCATTTTTTGATGTAAGTCACGCCTCATTCACTCTTCGCCAAAAGGCCACTACGGTTTACTGATTGATCGTCTGGATGAAGTTGGGCAAGCTCGGTGCTTTTGCGCAGAGCCCTTTATGCATGTCGACGACGACGGCCCAGAACAGACCCCGGCCACGGCCGCTACGGTCATGCGCTATCACCTGAGCTGGAAACATCGCGACCTGGACAGCGTCATGGCGCTGTACCACCCGGACGTCCAGTACAACGATTTCTTTCAGAACCGGGTGCTCGGCTTTGATGAGTTGCGTGAGTACGTGCGTGTCAGCATGCCGCGAGAATCCGACGAAGCGCTGGAGCATTGCGACCGGATCCGCGTGGATGGCAACACTGCCTACATTCAGTACGAAGTGACCTTGCGCGGTGGCGACGGACTGGTGTCGTTCCGTTCCAGTGAAGCGATCACAGTAAAGGACGGCCTGATCTGGCGGGTCAACGAATACGCCTCGCTGGTTCGCACGGCAAACAGTGGCACCGTCGCCCCCAGCCAGCGTCCGGCGGTGAGTCGACTGGGCCTGTCACCGCGCCAGATCAGTTTCATGGCCGAAGACCTGCAGCAATATTTCGAACGGCAACAGCCTTACCTCGATCCCGAGCTGGATCTGCAACGGGTGGCGAAGGAGTGCGGGTACAGCCGCAATCAGATTTCCTACCTGCTCAATCAGGTGCTGGGGCAGAGCTTCTATCGATACGTCAACCACGCGCGCCTGCAGCACTTGCTCAAGTCACTGGATCACGCCACGCCACCGCTGCGTATCGATGAACTGGCATTTGCCGCCGGTTTCAACTCGCTGTCGGCGTTCTACAGTTGCTTTCGCCAGCACACCGGACAGTCGCCGAAGGCCTACGCCAAACAAATTTCTTTGCGGACACGCGCGCAAGACAGCCGTTGAAGGCTCGCACTAGGATCGACGCCATCGAAGGTTTTCAGTGGCGGAGTCTTGCATGCCGGCGTGGCGCACTATCAGTTTGTGGATGGATCAACTCGACGAGCCGCTGATCGCGCGGCCGGCGCTGGAACAGGATCTGGATGTCGACGTGGCCATCATCGGCGCCGGCTATACCGGGCTGTGGACCGCGTACTACCTGAAAAAACTCGCGCCGGGTCTGGATATCGCCATCATCGAGGCGCAAACCGCCGGTTTCGGTGCGTCCGGACGCAATGGTGGCTGGCTGATGGGCAATCTGCTGGGCGAGGATCGACTGCTCGCCGGTCTCTCGCCACAACAACGTCGCGCCTCTTTTGATCTGCTGCACAGCATCCCCGATGAAGTGGAAGTTGTCCTCGAACGTGAGGGTATCGACTGCGATTATCGCAAGGGCGGGGTGCTGTACTGCGCCGCTCGCTACCCGGAACAGGAAGCCAGCCTGCGCGAATACCTCGACAAGCTGCACGCCCAAGGCCTGACCGACAACGATTACCGCTGGCTGAGCCCCGAACAACTGGCGCAACAGATTCGCGTGGCAAAACCCTACGGCGGCATCTATGCGCCGCACGTGGCGACGATTCACCCGGCGAAACTGGTGCGCGGTCTGGCGCGTACCGTGCAGAACATGGGCGTGAAGATCTACGAAAACAGCCCGGTCACGCACTGGCAGTCCGGTAGTTTGCGCACGGCCAGGGCCAGTGTGCGCAGCCGCTGGATCGTGCCGGCCGTTGAAGGCTATTCGGTGACGCTGCCGCCGCTGGGTCGCTATCAGTTACCGGTGCAGAGTCTGATTGTCGCCACCGAACCACTGTCGGTTGCGACCTGGGATGAAATCGGCCTCAACCGTGGCCAGGCCTTCAGCGAGTTCAGCCGTCAGGTCACTTATGGCCAGCGCAGTGCCGATAACCGGCTGATATTCGGCGCTCGCGGGGGCTACCAGTTCGCCGGCAAGTTGCGCCACAACTTCGATCTGACCCGCGATGAAGTCGAACTGCGGCGCTATCTGTTCGGTGAGCTGTTCCCGCAACTGAAAAACGTGCAAATCACCCACGCCTGGGGCGGCAACCTCGGCATGTCGCGGCATTTCAAGCCGCACATGCTTTGCGATCGGGCCAATGGCATCGCGCTGTCCGGCGGTTATGGCGGGGAGGGCGTGGGGGCCAGCAACCTCGGCGGCCGCACCCTGGCCGATCTGATTCTGGAGCGCGATACCGAACTGGTACACCAGCCGTGGGTGCTGCCGGACGGCGGGATCCATGCGTTGCGCGCCTGGGAGCCGGAACCGTGCCGCTGGCTCGGTTACAACGCGATCATCAAAAGTTTTGTCCACGAAGACCAGACCCTGGCCAATCCGGCCACCGCACCGTGGCGGCGCAAGCTCGCCAGTCAGGTCGCGGGCTTCATGGAAGGTTTCATGCACTAACCGCCGTTTTCTTCACAAGACAGGTCCCACCATGAGCATTACGCAGTTCAAGAACACCGCCAGCCTGCAACTGGACCAATCCAACCCGGTCGCCGTGCCGATCGGCGAGCCGGTCGCGATGACCTCGACCACCAGCGTCGAGCGCGACGACGGCGTTGAAACCGGCGTCTGGGAATGCACCCCGGGGCGCTGGCGCCGGCAGATCACCGCGCAAGAGTTCTGCCATTTCATCTCCGGGCGTTGCACGTTCACCCCGGACAACGGCGGTGAAACCCTGCACATACAAGGTGGCGACGCACTGATGTTGCCGGCCAACACGCTCGGCATCTGGGATATCCAGGAGACCGTGCGCAAGACCTACGTCCTTATTTTCTGATTGTTTGATCCTTTGATTGCCTGCCAACAAAAATAGCCACTACAGGAATCGACCCCATGATCCAGAAAACCCTCGCTCTGGCGCCGCTGCTGCTGGCTGCCTCCATTAGCCATGCCGCCGAAACGGTGAAGATTTACAACTGGTCCGATTACATCGCGCCGGACACCACGAAAAACTTTCAGAAAGACACCGGCATTGGCGTCACCTACGACGTCTACGACAGCAACGAAACCCTCGACGGCAAGTTGATGACCGGCAAATCCGGGTATGACGTGGTGTTCCCGTCCAACCACTTCATGGCGCGGCAGATCCAGGGCGGGGCGCTGAAGAAGCTCGACAAGAGCCAGTTGCCGAACTGGAAGAACCTCAATCCGGTATTGCTCAAGGCCTTGCAGGTCAATGACCCGAACAACGAGCACGGCTTTCCGTACCTGTGGGGCAGCACCGGCATCGGCTACAACGTCGCCAAGGTCAAAGCGGTACTGGGCGACAACGCGCCGGTGGATTCCTGGGACCTGATCTTCAAACCCGAGTACATGGAAAAACTGCAGAAGTGCGGCGTGGCGATCCTTGATAACGGCCCGGAACTGCTGCCGGCGGCACTCAACTACCTGGGTTTGCCACCGCATAGCAAGAACCCCGAGGACTACAAGAAAGCCGAAGCACTGCTGATGAAAGTGCGGCCCTATGTCAGCTACTTCCATTCCTCGAAATACACCAGTGACCTGGCCAATGGCGATATCTGCGTGGCGGTCGGTTTTTCCGGCGACATCCTGCAAGCGGAAAACCGCGCCAAAGAAGCGAAGAACGGCATCGACATTGGATACGCGATTCCCAAGGAGGGCGCGGCAATCTGGTTCGACATGGTCGCCATGCCCGCCGATGCGCCGGACGAGAAGGCCGGTTACGCGTTCATGAACTACCTGCTGCGCCCGGACGTGATGGCCAGCATCAGCAATTACGTGCACTACGCCAATGGCAACCAGCAGGCCGACGGCCTGATCGACCCGGCCATCAAAAGTGACACCAAGGTTTACCCAAGCCCGGAGATGATGGGCAAGCTGTTTGCGCTGGAAGCCATGCCGCTGAACATCGACCGGATCCGCACCCGTGTCTGGAACAAGATTCGTACTGGTAGCTGAGCCAACCCCAAACCCTGTAGGAGCTGCCGAAGGCTGCGATCTTTAGATCTTCAAATGCAAAGATCGCAGCCTCGTTCCACTCGACAGCTCCTACAGGGACAGGGGTATCAGGCGTTATTAAATAGTTGATATCAATACACTGGCATCGCACTAATAGAGTGCAGGAAAGTGAGACGCGTCTAACAAAAAACAACTTACCAATATTTAATATTTAAATAGAAAATCGTCAGACAATTGGAGGCGGTGAAACCGGGTAAAACAATCTTTCGACCCCGCAGGCTTTGTTTACGGTAGTTTTGCGCAACAGTGCAATTTGATCTCAAAAAAAGGCTAGACGTATGATTTCAAATTGTGTCAGGTTCGTTACGCCTTCATTGGGCGAGTGATAGGACGATCTCGCCAGGGATCGTCGCTATCTGACAAAAACTGTTCCATTGCTAAACAAGGAAGTGTGTTTATGTCGAAAGTAAAAGCTAACGCTATTGATATCACCGCAGACACATTCGTGCCTGTGGGCGCAGTGCAGTCTCTGGCGGCAACCAGCTCCGCCTGGAATCAGATCAATAGCTTCAGCCATCAATACGATCGTGGCGGCAACCTCACGGTCAATGGCAAACCCTCCTTTTCCGTCGACCAGGCCGCAACCCAATTGCTGCGCGACGGCGCTGCCTATCAGGACAAGGATGGCAGCGGCAAGATCGAACTCACCTACACGTTCCTGACTTCGGTATCGTCCAGCACGATGAACAAGCACGGGATCACAGGGTTCAGCCAGTTCAGTAATCAACAGAAAGCCCAGGCCGTGCTCGCCATGCAATCCTGGGCCGATGTGGCCAACGTCACCTTTACCGAGAAAGCCACTGGCGGTGACGGCCACATGACCTTCGCCAACTACAGCGGTGGCGTGGACGGCGCAGCAGCGTTCGCCTACCTGCCGGGTACCGGTCCTGGTTACGACGGCACTTCGTGGTACTTGATCAACAGCGGTTACACCCAGAACAAGACCCCGGACCTGAACAACTACGGTCGTCAGACCCTGACCCACGAAATCGGCCACACCCTTGGCCTGGCGCACCCGGGCGACTACAACGCCGGCAACGGCAACCCGACCTACAATGACGCCACCTACGGGCAAGACACCCGCGGCTACAGCGTCATGAGCTACTGGAGCGAAAGCAATACCAGCCAGAACTTCAGCAAGGGCGGCGTAGAAGCCTATTCCTCAGGCCCGCTGATGGACGACATTGCAGCGATCCAGAAACTCTACGGCGCCAACATGAGCACCCGTACCGGTGATACGACCTACGGCTTCAACTCCAACGCCGGTCGCGATTTCCTCAGCGCCTCGTCGTCGAGCGACAAGCTGGTGTTCTCGGTGTGGGATGCGGGCGGCAAGGACACCTTCGACTTCTCGGGTTTCACCCAGAACCAGAAGATCAACCTCAATGAAGCCTCGTTCTCCGACGTGGGCGGCATGATCGGTAACGTATCCATCGCCAAGGGCGTGACCATCGAGAACGCCATCGGCGGTTCGGGCAACGACCTGCTGATCGGTAACAGTGCGTCCAACGAGCTCAAGGGCGGTGCCGGCAACGACATCATCTACGGCGCCGGTGGTGCGGACAAACTGTGGGGCGGTTCGGGTTCGGACACTTTCGTGTTCGCCTCCAGCTCCGACTCCAAGCCGGGTGCAATCGACCAGATCCTCGATTTCGTCAGCGGTCTGGACAAAATCGACCTGAGCGCCATCACCAACGGCTCCGGCCTGCACTTTGTCAGCAGCTTCACCGGTTCGGCCGGCGACGCGATCCTGACCTCGTCGGGCGGCAACAGCCTGTTGTCGGTGGACTTCTCCGGGCACGGCGTGGCGGACTTCCAGGTCAGCACCGTTGGCCAGGCAGCGACCAGCGACATCGTGGCGTGATGTAAACGGGAAAGCGGCGCTTCATGCGTCGCTTTCTTTGCTTGCATCGTGTTGATGGCTGGGCAAGGCTAGGTGCCGGAGCGAATTTTCTGATGATCCGTAAAGTTTTTACCTACAAGGGAATGGCGTGGCTTTCGGCGGCGCTGATCATGATTTCTGGAGAAGCAACCATGGCAAGCAGCCTCAGACTGGAAGACCCCTCCGTGTTCGTCGGGCAGTGGCAGGCGATTCTGACTGCGCCCGATGACGCCCCAGAGGCGCAGGCATTGCAGGATAAACCCTCGAACACCTGTCTGATCGATCTGAAACCCAACCAGACACTGGGCAAGGGCGCCGAATGCCTGGGGGCATGGCTTGAGCAAGCGCCAGTCGGCTGGTTTCCTGATCCGGACGGCCTGTCGATTACCGGCAAGGAAGGTTCAAGAATCCAGTTCTTCAGCCGACAACGTGATGGGCTTTATCTGAGCACTTTGAAGTCGGGACTGGTGATTACGCTGACGCGCCATACACCGCAGCCGTGAACAACGGCACCGACTGAACCGTTGACTATAAGGTTTGATGTTGCAGTTATAAGCAACAGCTCAATGCAACGAGTGGCGTTGAACTGTTGAAAGTTGTTATTGAAGTGTAAGTGCAAGTTGCAAGAACCCGTCCGGTCTGTGCACGGATAATTAATAGAAGCGTCTCGCCAAAGAATGGCGGGGATTACATTCAGGAATAATCAATGAAGATGGCGAAGGCCCCAGCCACCGCTCCCTTATTCAAGGCTTTGGGTGACTATAAAAGCATTCTGATCAGCGTTGGGTGCTTTACCGCACTGATTAACGTGCTGATGCTGGTGCCCTCCATTTATATGCTGCAGGTCTACGACCGCGTGCTGTCTTCGCAGAACGAAACCACCCTGGCGATGTTGTCCTTGATGGTGGTCGGCTTTTTCGCCTTCATCGGCATGCTGGAAGTGGTGCGCAGTTTCATCGTAATCCGCATCGGCAGCCAACTGGAGCGCCGCTTCAACCTGCGGGTGTATCAGGCGGCGTTCGAACGCAACCTGTTCAAGGGCGAGGGTAACGCCGGGCAATCGCTGGGCGACCTGACCCACATTCGCCAATTTGTCACCGGGCCAGCCCTGTTCGCGTTTTTCGACGCGCCGTGGTTCCCGGTCTATCTGTTCGTGATTTACCTGTTCAACGTCTGGCTCGGAGTCCTCGCCACGGCGGGTGCGCTGCTGCTGATCGCACTGGCGTGCCTCAACGAATACATGACCAAGAAGCCGCTGGGCGAAGCTGCCGGTTACTCGCAGAAGTCCAGTCAACTGGCGACCAGTCACCTGCACAACGCAGAAACCATTCAGGCCATGGGTATGCTTGGCGCGTTGCGCAAGCGCTGGTTCGGCGTGCATTCACGCTTCCTCGGTCTGCAGAATCAGGCCAGCGACACCGGTGCGGTGATCAGCTCGATCAGTAAAACCCTGCGTCTGTGCCTGCAATCGCTGGTGCTGGGCCTCGGTGCGTTGCTGGTGATCAAGGGTGACATGACGGCCGGGATGATGATCGCCGGTTCGATCCTGATGGGCCGCGTGCTGAGCCCGATCGACCAATTGATCGCGGTGTGGAAACAGTGGAGCGGGGCGAAGCTCGCCTACCGCCGTCTGGATGCCTTGCTGCAGGCGTTCCCGCCGAGCGACGAGGCCATGGCGTTGCCTGCGCCAAAGGGCCAGATTGCCTTTGAACAAGTCAGTGCCGGCCCACCGGGGCAACGCGCGGCGACCCTGCACATGGTCAACTTCGCGATTGGCGCGGGCGAAGTGCTGGGCGTGCTCGGTGCTTCCGGGTCCGGCAAGTCGACCCTGGCCCGAGTGCTGGTCGGCGTGTGGCCGACCCTGGGTGGCACGGTGCGCCTGGACGGTGCCGACATCCATCGCTGGAACCGCGATGAGCTCGGCCCGTACATCGGCTACCTGCCACAGGACATCGAACTGTTCAGCGGCAGCATCGCCGAAAACATTGCCCGGTTCAGTGAAGCCAACCCGGAACAGGTCGTGGCTGCCGCGCAACAGGCTGGCGTGCACGAGATGATTCTGCGGATGCCGCAAGGTTATGACACACAGTTGGGCGAGGACGGCAGCGGTCTGTCCGGCGGCCAGAAACAACGTGTCGCATTGGCGCGCGCCCTGTATGGCGACCCGAGCCTGGTGGTGCTGGATGAGCCGAACTCCAATCTCGACACCGTCGGTGAGGCTGCGCTGGCCAGCGCCATCGCCCAGCTCAAGGCCAAGGGCACTACCGTGGTGCTGGTCACACACCGCTCTTCGGTATTGGCCCAGGCCGACAAGTTGCTGGTGCTCAACGACGGTCGTCTGCAGGCATTCGGTAACAGTCAGGACGTACTCAAGGCGCTGTCCGGCGCTCAGGAACAATCACGGGAAAAATCTGCGCAGGCACCGGGCGGGCTCAGCATGAGCCGGCAGTACCAGCCCACGACAAGGAATTCGGGTGTATGAGCAGCGCCAGCATGAACACTGAAAACGAAGCCTCCATGGAACACGCATACATCACCGAGCGCCCGGAGCGCGATGCGAAATTCTTCGCGCGCATGGGCTGGATTCTGGCCATCGTCGGCGCCGGCAGTTTCTTCACCTGGGCCGCACTGGCGCCGCTGGATCAAGGCATTCCGGTGCAGGGCACCGTGGTGGTGTCGGGCAAGCGCAAAGCCGTGCAGTCAATGAGTGCCGGCGTGGTCAGCCGGATTCTGGTGCGCGAAGGCGAGATCGTCAAACAGGGCCAGCCACTGTTCCGCCTCGACCAGACCCAGGTCGCGGCCGACGTGCAGTCGCTGCAAGCCCAGTACCGCATGGCTTGGGCCAGCCTCGCGCGTTGGCAGGCCGAGCGCGATAACCTCAAGCAGGTGACCTTTCCGGCAGAGTTGAGCAATGATCCGGATCCGCGTCTGGCGCTGGTCCTTGAAGGCCAGCGTCAACTGTTCAGCAGCCGCCGCGAAGCGTTCTACCGCGAACAGGCCGGCCTGCGCGCCAGCATCGAAGGTGCCACCGCGCAACTGGCGGGCATGCGTCGCGCCCGCACCGACCTCAACGCCCAGGCCGATTCGCTGCAGCAGCAACTGAGCAACCTGCAGCCGCTGGCGGACAACGGCTACATCCCGCGCAACCGCTTGATGGAGTACCAGCGGCAGCTGTCGCAAGTGCAGCAGCAACTGGCGGAAAACACCGGTGAAAGCGGCCGGGTGGAGCAGGGCATCCTCGAATCGCGCCTGAAGCTGCAACAGCATGGCGAGGAATATCAGAAGGAAGTGCGCACGCAACTGGCCGACGCGCAGCTCAAAAGCGTGACCCTGTCGGAGCAACTGACTTCGGCCGGTTTCGACCTGCAGCACAGCGAGATCCTCGCCACCGCCGATGGCGTGGCGGTCAACCTTGGCGTGCACACCGAAGGCGCCGTGGTGCGTCAAGGCGAAACCTTGCTGGAGATCGTCCCGCAAGGCACCACCCTGGAAGTCGAAGGGCACTTGCCGATCAATCTGATCGACAAGGTCGGCACGCATCTGCCGGTCGATATCCTGTTCACCGCGTTCAACCAGAGCAAGACCCCGCGCGTGCCGGGTGAGGTCAGCCTGATTTCCGCCGACCAGATGGTCGACGAGAAAACCGGCGTGCCGTACTACGTGTTGCGCAGCAGCGTCAGTGATCAGGCGATGGAAAAACTCCACGGTCTGGTGATCAAGCCCGGTATGCCGGCGGAAATGTTCGTGCGCACGGGCGAACGTTCACTGCTCAACTACCTGTTCAAACCGCTGCTCGATCGGGCCGGCTCCGCGTTGACCGAAGAATAAGGATGTTCGGCTGTATGAATAAGCTTTCGATGTTGGGGGCGGCGTTCGCGCTGCTCGCAGGAAACAGCGCACTGGCGGCCATGGGGCCATTCGAGGTCTACGAACAGGCATTGCGCAACGATCCGGTGTTCCTCGGCGCGATCAAGGAGCGCGACGCGGGTCTGGAAAACCGCATCATCGGCCGCGCCGGGCTGTTGCCGAGACTGGGTTACAACTACAACCGGGGTCACAACACCTCGAAGGCCACGCAACTGACCGCTCGCGGCAACCTGACCGAAGACCGCAACTACAACAGCTACGGCTCGACCCTGACCTTGCAGCAACCGTTGCTCGACTACGAAGCCTACGCGGCGTATCGCAAAGGCGTGGCGCAGGCGCTGTTCGCCGACGAGGCGTTTCGTGGCAAGAGCCAGGAACTGCTGGTGCGGGTGCTGGATAACTACACCAAAGCCTTGTTCGCCCAGGATCAGATCGATATCGCTCAGGCCAAAAAGAAGGCCTATGAGCAGCAGTTCCAGCAGAACGAGCACATGTTCAAACAGGGCGAGGGCACGCGCACCGACATTCTGGAAGCCGAGTCGCGCTACGAACTGGCGACCGCCGAAGAGATCGAGGCGCGCAACGAGCAGGATGCCGCGTTGCGTGAACTGGGCGCGCTGGTTGGCGTGCAGACAGTGGATATCAGCGAGCTGGCACCACTGGATCAGAACTTCCAGACCTTCGCGCTGATGCCGGCCAACTACGACACCTGGCATGAGCTGGCGATCAGTAACAACCCCAATCTGGCGTCGCAACGGCAAGCGGTAGAAGTGGCCAAGTACGAAGTCGAGCGCAACCGCGCCGGGCACCTGCCGAAAGTCAGTGCTTATGCGTCGATCCGCAAGACTGAATCGGACAGCGGCAACACCTATAACCAGCGCTATGACACCAACACCATCGGCTTTGAAGTCAACGTTCCACTGTATGCCGGTGGCGGGGTGTCGGCCTCGACCCGTCAGGCCAGCCGCACCATGGAGCAGGCGGAATACGAACTCGACGGCAAGACCCGCGAAACCTTGATCGAACTGCGCCGCCAGTTCAGCGCCTGCCTGTCGGGCGTCAACAAGTTGCGTGCCTATCAGAAGGCCCTGGCGTCGGCTGAAGCGCTGGTGGTGTCAACCAAGCAAAGCATTCTTGGCGGTGAACGGACGAACCTCGATGCGCTGAACGCCGAACAGCAACTGTTTACCACCCGCCGCGATCTGGCTCAGGCGCGCTATGACTACCTGATGGCCTGGACCAAGCTGCATTACTACGCGGGGACCTTGAACGAACAGGATCTGGCACGGGTGGATGAGGCGTTCGGACAAGGCCCGAAAACCCAGTAACACTGAAAATCCTGTAGGCGCTTGAAGCAGAGCAAATGATCGCAGCCTGCGGCAGCTCCTACATAGAGCAAGGACTGGCTGAACTGTAATCCCTGTAGGAGCTGCCGAAGGCTGCGATCTTTTGATCTGGCTGTCAGTGCCTGCAAAACAATAAGAAAAGTGAGTGGTGAACATGGACGTACGCATCAAGCCGGCAGCGGTCGGCACCCTGTTGCTCGCAGTTTCCATCGCGCAAGCCCATGCGCAGTACTTTGAATCCGGCAAGCCCGGCGATCCTGCCAGTTGGCGCAGTGCCGAATTCCAGCGCGACTGGGGCCTGGCGCGGATGCAGGCCGATCAGGCTTACGCCGCCGGTATCACCGGCAAAGGCGTGAAGATCGGCGCCCTCGACTCCGGCTTCGATGCCGCCCACCCTGAGTTCGCCAGCGACCGCTATCACCCGGTAATGGCCTCCGGCAGTTACGTCGACGGCTCGCTGTTCAACGTCAACGGCACCCTCAATTCCAACAACGATTCCCACGGCACCCACGTGGTCGGCACCATGGGCGCGAGCCGTGACGGCACCGGCATGCACGGCGTGGCCTACAACGCGCAGATCTACGTCGGCAACACCAACAACAACGACAGTTTCCTCTTCGGCCCCAAACCCGATCCGCGCTATTTCAAAGCGGCCTACGACGCGTTGGCCGCCGCCGGCGTACGCGCGATCAACAACAGTTGGGGCAGTCAGCCACCGGATGTCAGTTACCGCACCCTGGCCGATCTGCACGCCGCGTACGCCCAGCACTGGAATCAGGGCACCTGGCTCGATGCAGCGGCGGACGTCTCGCGCCGTGGCGTGATCAACGTGTTCAGTGCCGGCAACAGCGGCTACCCGAACGCCAGCGTGCGTTCGGCGTTGCCGTACTTTCAGCCGGATCTGGAAGGCCATTGGCTGGCGGTGTCCGGGCTGGACCAAAGCAATCAGCAGAAGTACAACCAGTGCGGCGTCGCCAAATACTGGTGCATCACCACGCCGGGGGCGAAGATCGACAGCACCATCCCGGGCGGCGGTTATGCGATCAAGTCCGGCACTTCGATGGCCGCGCCGCACGCCACCGGCGCACTGGCGCTGGTGATGGAACGCTATCCGTACATGAACAACCAGCAGGCGCTGGAAGTGCTGCTGACCACCGCCACGCAACTCGACGGCTCGGTCACCGATGCGCCGACCGAACGGGTCGGCTGGGGCGTGGCCAACCTCAATCGGGCGATGCACGGGCCGGGGCAACTGCTCGGCGCGTTCGATGCCAACCTGGCCGCCGGACAAAGCGATGTCTGGAGCAACGACATCTCCGACAAGGCCCTGATTCAGCGGCAAAGCGAAGACCTCGCCGAACACCGCGCCTGGCAGCAAACCCTGCAGGACAAAGGCTGGCAAAACGGTATTCCGGCCGGCGCCAGTCAGCAGGATCAGACCGACTACGCGGTCGGTATGGCGCGTGATGCCGCAGCGGCGACGCGGGTCTACCAAGGCAGCCTGATCAAGTCCGGGGCAGGTCGCTTGCTGCTGACCGGTGATAACACCTTCCGTGGTCCGACCACGGTCAATGGCGGCGTGCTCAGCGTCAACGGCTCGCTGGCCTCGGCGGTGACCGTCAACGACAGCGGCACCCTTGGCGGTTCGGGGCGCATCGGTGCGCTGATCGCCAACAGCGGCGGCCGCGTGGCGCCGGGCAACTCCATCGGCACGTTGAACGTGACCGGTGACGTGACCTTCGCCCCCGGTTCGACTTACGCGGTGGAGCTGTCGCCGACCAGCAGCGACCGCATCGTTGCCGGCGGCAGCGCGAGCGTCAGCGGTGCCACGGTCAGCCTGTCGCTGGAAAACAGCCCGACCCTGCTCAGCACCACGCAAGCGCGCAGCCTGCTTGGGCATTCGTACGACATTCTGCAAGCAGCCGGCGGCATTCAGGGCCAGTTCGGCGCGGTGCTGCCGGATTACCTGTTCATCGGCGGCAACCTCGACTACGCGGCCAACGCCATTCAGCTCGACATCCAGCGCAATGCGACCTCGTTCGCCAGCGTCGGGCAGACCCCGAATCAGCGTGCGGTGGCGACTGCCGTCGAAGGTCTGGGCGCCGGCAACTCGGTGTACGAAAGCTTGCTGCTGTCAGCGTCTGCCGCTTCGGCGCAACAGGCGTTCCAGCAACTCAGCGGGGAAATCTACCCGGCACTGGGCTCAATGCTGATCAATGACAGCCGCCAGTTGCGCGACGCGGTCGGCGAACGTCTGCACGATGCCAACGCCACGCCAGGCAATGGCTGGATCAAGGCCCTCGGCGCCTGGGGTTCGACCGATTCCGGTAACGACACCTCGCGCTACAGCACCTCGATCGGCGGCTTGCTTGCCGGTGTTGACGGCGCGCTGGACGAGCAGACGCGCATCGGTCTGGTCACCGGTTACAGCGACAGCTCGCTGAACATGGGCTCGGACACGCACTCGTCGGCCAAGGTCGACAGCTATCACCTCGGCGCTTACGCCGGTCATGACATCGGCGCCTGGCGCCTGAGCACCGGCGCGGCCTACAGCTGGCATCGCGCCGATGTGAAGCGCGATCTGCAATACGGCGACGTCAGCGCCAAACAGAAAGCCAAGGTCGATGCGGCCACCACGCAGGTCTTCGGTGAAGCGGCTTATCGCCTGAACTTGCAACCGGTCGCGCTCGAGCCGTTCGCCAACCTCGCTTACGTGCATCTGGATACCGAAGGCTTCACCGAAAAGGGCGACGCGGCCGCGCTGAAAAGCTCCGGCGAGCAGCGTGATGCGGTGCTCAGCACCCTCGGTTTGCGTGCGGTCAAGCGCTTCAATCTGTCGACTCAACAGGCGCTGGACGTCAGTGGTCATCTCGGCTGGCAACACAGCTTGAGTGACATCGACGCCGAACAGCATCTGCGTTTCGCCAGCGGCAGCACGCCGTATTCGGTCGAAAGTTCGGCGCTGGTGCGTGATGCGGCGCTGGTGGGCGTGCAAGCCAGTCTGGCGTTGAGCAAGGACGTACGGGTCAACCTCGATTACAACGGACAACTGGCCAACCGCGAGAAGAGCCATGGCGTGGGGCTGAGCCTGAACTGGCAGTTCTGACGGAGGGCGTGCGCCTATCCCTGTAGGAGCTGCCGAAGGCTGCGATCTTTTGACTTTGATTTTTTAACAACAAGATCAAAAGATCGCAGCCTGCGGCAGCTCCTACAGGGGGGATGTGAGCACACACCTGTGGTGAGAGGATTCATCCCCGATGGGACGCGAAGCGGCCCCGATAGTCGTCCGGGTGTGCGACTGCTGCGCAGTCGATCGGGGATAAATCCCCTCGCCACAAGCGTTATTTCCCGGGCCCAGGTGTGGGCCTGGTAGACGGATTTTTCGCAACAACACTAAGGAAGGTCGCTGGATGAATAACAACAATACCCCCGCGCAAACGGGCGGTCGCTTCGCCATGAAAACCCTCAATTGCGCCGTACTCTGTGCGTTGACCAGCTGGGGCACCGCGCACGCGGCGCCTTATGTGGAAAACGGCCGCAGCGGTGATCCCGCCAGTTGGCGCAGCGCCGAGTTCCAGGCAGATTGGGGCTTGGGCGCCATCGGGGCGGATTCCGCTTACGCTGCCGGCTACACCGGTAAAGGCGTGAAACTGGGAATCTTTGACCAGCCGGTGTACGCCGCGCACCCGGAGTTCTCCGGCCCCGACAAAGTCGTGACCCTGGTCACCATCGGGATCCGCGAATACACCGACCCTTACATCCCGGTCAAAGCCGGGGACGCGTTCCGCTATGACGGTTCGCCCTCGGTCGGTTCCGACGGCAAGCTCGGCGCCCACGGTACTCACGTCGGTGGCATCGCTGCCGGCAGCCGTGACGGCGGGCCGATGCACGGCGTGGCGTTCGGTGCGCAGATCATCAGCGCCGACAACGGCGACCCGGGCCCGGAGGACGGCATCGTCCGTGGCAACGACGGCGCGGTGTACAAGGCCGGTTGGGATGCGCTGATCGCCAGTGGCGCGCGGATCATCAACAACAGCTGGGGCATCGGTATCACTGACCGTTTCGACCTTGGCGGTCGCGACCCGGCGTATCCGCACTTCACCGTCAACGACGCGCAAGTGCAGTTCAACGAAATCCGCACATTGCTCGGCACCAAGCCGGGCGGCGCCTACGACGGCGCGATTGCCGCCGCCCGTAGCGGTATCGTGACGATTTTTGCCGCCGGCAACGATTACAACCTGAACAACCCGGACGCCATCGCCGGCCTCGGTTACTTCGTGCCGGACATCGCGCCGAACTGGATCACCGTCGCCGCGTTGCAGAAGAACCCGGATCTGGCCAGCGCCAACCCGTACATCATGAGTACGTTCTCTTCGCGTTGCGGTTACACCGCGAGCTTCTGCGTTTCGGCACCGGGCACGAAGATCTTCAGCTCGATCATCGAAGGCACCAACGCCGACAACCTGACCACCGGCTACAAAAACTACAACGGCACCTCAATGGCCGCGCCGCACGTGGCCGGCTCGATGGCGGTGTTGATGGAGCGCTTCCCGTACATGACGGGTGACCAGGTCGCCACGGTGCTGCGTACCACCGCCACCGACCTCGGCGCACCGGGCATCGACGCCTTGTACGGCTGGGGCATGATCAACCTGCGCAAGGGCATTGATGGCCCGGCGATGTTCGTCACCGAGCAGGACATTCCGGAAGAATTCCGCATCCAGGGTGCCTACGGTTCCGGGCAGTTTGTTGCGGACCTGCCGGGCATTGGCGCGATCATCGACAAGGGCAAACCGACCGAGCGCGTCTGCACCGACATCACTTGCGGGCTCGACACCTGGCGCAACGACATTTCCGGTCACGGCGGCCTGACCAAGCAGGGCATCGGCACGCTGGTGTTGACCGGCAACAACAGCTACAGCGGCCCGACCCTGGTCAATCAGGGGCGTCTGGCGATCAATGGCTCGCTGGCTTCGACGGTCACGGTCAACGACAGCGGCATCCTTGGCGGTAACGGCCGCATCGGCGCACTGACCGCGAAAAGCGGCGGTACCGTGGCGCCGGGCAACTCGATCGGCACGCTGAATGTCGCCGGTGACGTGACCTTCGAGCGCGGCTCGACCTACGCGGTGGAAGTCTCGCCAACCAGCAGCGACAAGATCGTTGCCGGTGGCAAAGCCATGATCGATGGCGCCACGGTTAGTCTGTCGCTGGAGAACAGCCCGACCTTGCTGACCACGACTGAAGTGAAGAGTCTGCTCGGCACTCAGTTCAACATCTTGCAAGCGGCCGGTGGCATTCAAGGCCAGTTCGGGCAAGTGCTGCCGAACTACGCGTTCCTCGGCGGTACCCTGGCGTATTCGGCGAACGGCGTGCAACTCGACGTCGGGCGCAACGGCGCGTCGTTCGCCAGTGTCGGCTTGACGCCGAACCAGCGTGCGGTCGGTGCGGCTGCCGAGGGGCTGGGCGCGGGCAATGCGTTGTTCGAAACCTTGCTGCTGTCGCCAAACGCGGCGTCGGCGCAACAGGCGTTCCAGCAACTGTCCGGCGAGATTCATCCGGCCATCGGCACGATGCTGATCAACGACAGTCGCTACCTGCGTGAAGCGGTGGGCGAGCGTCTGCGTGAGCGCGATCTGTTCAATGCCAACGCACCGACTGACGAGCGCAGCAATGCCTGGGTCAAGGTGCTGGGTTCGTGGGGCAAGAGCGATGGCGGCCATGAAAACGCCGACTCCAACAGCTCCATCGGCGGCTTGCTGGCCGGTGTCGACGGCTTGATTGCTGAAGATACTCGTCTGGGTTTCGTTACCGGTTATAGCGACAGTTCGTTGAACATGGGCAGCGGCACGCATTCGTCGGCCTCGGTCGACAGCTATCACCTGGGTGCATACCTGGGGCATCAGATCGATGCGCTGCGTCTGACCGCCGGTGCGGCGTATAGCTGGCACCGCGTGGATGTGAAGCGTGATCTGCAGTTCGCCGGCGTCAATGGCAAAGAGAAAACCAAGCACGATGCCGCGACCACTCAAGTGTTCACCGAAGCGGCTTACGATCTGCGTCTGCAACCGATGAATCTGGAACCGTTCGCCAATCTGTCGTATGTGCACCTGAACACCGACAGCTTCACCGAAAAGGGTGATGCCGCGGCGCTCAAGAGCTCTGAAGACAACCGCGATGTGGTGCTGTCGACCCTTGGCGTACGCGCCAAGCGCACCTTCGCCCTGTCGGACAAGCATCAGCTGGAACTGGGCGCGACCCTCGGCTGGCAGCACAACCTGAGCAGTGTCGATGCTGACAGCCACCTGGCCTTCGCCAATGGCAACAGCGCGTTCACTGTGCAGAGTGTGTCGATGGATCGTGATGCGGCCGTGGTCGGCGTCCGTGCCGGGCTGGCGCTCAATCGCGATGTCCGGGTCAACCTGGACTACAACGGACTGATCGGTAACAACGAGAAGGACCACGGTGTGGGTCTGACCCTCGACTGGCAGTTCTAAAGGAGTACCGGCAGCCCTCCAGGGGCTGCCGGTCATGAAGGAAGAGAGAGCACAACATGGGATTGTTCGATTACAAAAATGCCGATGGCAAAGCGTTGTACAGCGATGCCATCGCCCTGACGCTGTATGCCTACACGCCAACCGGCCAGCCGTTGCCGGCCACCGCCTGGAAACCCCTCAGCGCCACGGCGCTGGGCTATCAGGGCAAGGTCGGCGCGCAGGGCACGTTCTTCGGCGAGAAGGACGGCTTCACCAGCGCCGAGGCTGAAGTGCTCGGCAAGTACGACGCCGGTGGCAAGCTGATCGGCATCGGCGTGGCCTTTCGCGGCACTGGCGGACTGGGTTACAGCGACACTTTCGGCGACATGAAGAACAATCTGCTGGCCGCCATCGGGCCATCGGATTACGCGAGTAACTACGCGAAAAACGCCTTCGACAACCTGCTCAAGGCGGTTGCCGCGTTCGCGCTTGCCAACGGCATTGCCGCCAAGGACGTGCTGTTCAGCGGTCACAGCCTCGGTGGCCTCGGGGTCAACAGCGTGGCCGAGTTGAGCGCCAGCAACTGGGGCGGGTTCTTCAAGGACGCCAACTACATCGCGTTCGCTTCGCCGACCCAGAGCAGCACCGGCAACAACGTGTTGAACATCGGTTACGAAAACGATCCGGTGTTCCGCGCACTGGACGGCACCACGTTCAGCAGCGGGTCGCTGGGCAAGCACGACGGGCCGCATGAGTCGACCACCGACAACATCGTCAACTTCAACGACTACTACGCCTCCACCGCGCAGAACCTGGTGCCGTTCAGTATCGTCAATCCACTGAGCTGGTCGGCCCACGGCTCGTTGGGGTATGCCGATGGCTTGAACCGGGTCATCGACTCGAAGTTCTACAACCTGACGCACAAGGACTCGACCCTCATCGTCTCCAACCTGGAGGAATCGTCCCGGGGCAAGACCTGGGTCGAGGACTTGGGGCGCAGCGGCGAACCGCACACCGGCAGCACTTTCATCATCGGCACCCAGAGCGGCGACTGGCTCAAGGGCGGGGCCGGTAACGACTTTCTCGAAGGCCTGGGCGGTGATGACCGGTTCCGCGATGACGGTGGCTTTAACATTCTGCTCGGTGGTCAGGGCCACAACACGTTCGAGCTGCAGAAACCGCTGCAGAACTTCAGCTTCGCCAACGACGGTGACGGCACGCTGTATGTGCGCGACGCCTACGGCGGCATCAGCATGACCCGCGACATCGGTGCGCTGGTGAGCAAGGAGTCGGGGTCGTGGTGGGGCAGCAAGGACATCACCTGGGGCGTTACGGCCAAGGGTTTGACCAATGGCAGCGAACTGACCCAGTACACCCATTCGCTCAACGGCGATGGGTACGGCAATGCGCTGCACGCCAGCGCCGACGGTGACTGGCTGTTCGGTCTGGGGGGAGATGACAAGCTGATCAGCGACAAGGGCCACGTGACCTTCGTCGGCGGCGCCGGCAATGACGTGATGACGGCGGTGGGCGGCAACAACACCTTCCTGTTCAGCGGCGCCTTCGGTTTTGACGCGATCAATGGCTACCAGGGCAGCGACAAACTGGTGTTCATGGGCGTCGAAGGCGCGGGGCAGGGCTACGACTACAAGCAGCATGTTGCCCAGTCGGGAGCTGATACCGTGCTGAAGATTGGCGAGTATGCCGTGACCCTGGTCGGGGTGGGAGTGGCTAACCTGTCGGACTCGGCGTTCGTCTTCGCCTAGCTCTAATGTGGGAGCGAGCTTGCTCGCGAAAGCGGTGTGCCAGCCAAGCAAATGGCAGCTGACACTCCCTCTTCGCGAGCAAGCTCGCTCCCACAGATTTGATGTGTAAGTAGTGAAAATGCTCCGGGGCGTGCCCGTGAGGGGCGCCCTGGCTGTGAGCTATCTCTGACAATTCCAACAAAAGAGAGGCAATAGCAATGGGTGTGTATGACTACAAGAACTTCGGTACAGCCGATTCCAAGGCGCTGTTCAGCGATGCCATGGCGATCACGCTGTATTCCTATCACAACCTTGATAACGGCTTTGCCGCCGGTTATCAGCACAACGGTTTCGGCCTCGGTCTGCCCGCCACGTTGGTGACCGCGCTGCTCGGTGGCACCGATTCGCAAGGAGTGATCCCCGGTATTCCGTGGAACCCCGACTCGGAAAAACTCGCCCTCGACGCGGTGAAAAAGGCTGGCTGGACACCGATCACCGCCTCGCAACTGGGCTACGACGGCAAGACCGACGCGCGCGGAACCTTCTTCGGTGAGAAGGCCGGTTACACCACCGCTCAGGTGGAAATTCTGGGCAAGTACGACGCTCAGGGCCATCTCACCGAAATCGGCATCGCTTTTCGCGGCACTAGCGGCCCGCGGGAAAACCTGATCCTCGACTCGATCGGCGACGTGATCAACGACCTGCTGGCAGCTTTCGGCCCCCAGGATTACGCCAAGAATTACGTCGGTGAAGCGTTCGGCAATCTACTGAATGACGTGGTGGCGTTCGCCAAGGCCAATGGCCTCAGCGGCAAGGACGTGCTGGTCAGCGGCCACAGCCTCGGCGGGCTGGCGGTCAACAGCATGGCTGACCTGAGTGGCGGCAAGTGGGGCGGGTTCTTCGCCGATTCCAACTACATTGCCTACGCCTCGCCGACCCAGAGCACCACCGACAAGGTGCTCAACGTCGGTTACGAAAACGACCCGGTGTTCCGCGCCCTTGACGGCTCGACCTTCACCGGCGCCTCGGTCGGCGTGCACGACGCGCCCAAGGAATCGGCCACCGACAACATCGTCAGCTTCAACGATCACTACGCCTCGACCGCGTGGAATCTGCTGCCGTTCTCCATTCTCAACATCCCGACCTGGATCTCGCACCTGCCGACTGCGTACGGCGACGGCATGAACCGGATCATCGAGTCGAAGTTCTACGACCTGACCAGCAAGGACTCGACGATCATCGTCGCCAACCTGTCGGACCCGGCGCGGGCCAACACCTGGGTGCAGGATCTGAACCGCAACGCCGAAACCCACAAGGGCAGCACGTTCATCATCGGCAGCGACAGCAACGACCTGATCCAGGGCGGCAGCGGCAATGACTACCTCGAAGGGCGCGCCGGCAACGACACGTTCCGTGATGCTGGCGGCTACAACGTGATTCTCGGTGGCGCCGGCAACAACACCCTCGAGTTGCAGAAATCGGTAAACACCTTCGACTTCGCCAACGACGGCGCCGGCAACCTGTACGTGCGCGACGCCAACGGCGGGATCAGCATCACCCGCGACATCGGCAGCATCGTCACCAAGGAGCCGGGCTTCCTCTGGGGGCTGTTCAAGGACGACGTGACCCACAGCGTCACGGCCAGCGGTCTGAAGGTCGGCAGCAACGTCACGCAGTACGAGTCCAGTGTCACCGGCACCAGCGGTGCCGACACGCTCAACGCGCATGCCGGCGGCGACTGGTTGTTCGGCCTGGACGGCAACGACCACTTGATTGGTGGCCCGGGTAACGATGTGTTTGTCGGTGGCGCCGGCAATGATCTGATGGAGTCCGGGGGCGGGGCGGATACGTTCCTGTTCAACGGCGCGTTCGGTCAGGATCGGGTGGTGGGTTTTACGGCCAACGACAAACTGGTGTTCCTTGGCGTGCAGGGTGTGTTGCCTAACGACGACTTCCGCGCGCATGCCTCGACGGTGGGGCAGGACACGGTGCTGAAGTTTGGTGGTGATTCGGTGACGCTGGTCGGGGTGGCGCTGAATAGCCTCAGTGCCGATGGAGTTGTGATCGCCTGATGCATCCGTAACCTGTGGCGAGGGAGCTTGCTCCCGCTGGGTCGCGAAGCGGCCCTGAAGAGTTTGTGAGCGCTACGCGCTCAAGCGGGAGCAAGCTCCCTCGCCACAACCCGATATCAAAAGTGACTCGATAGCCACACCCTGACTCAAATGCTGTGCAAACAGCAAAAGCGGCCTAAAGCCAGCACGTGCCCACACGTTCTATAGCCAGCCGCCATTGAGTACAGGAGATGCACACGTGAGAAGGGTCAAGGGGTATGTCGGATTTGTCGGACTGGCGCTGTTATCGGCCAATGCCTGGGCCGATCTGCCGCCAACCTCGATTCTGAGCCGTTACGGCATCAGCAGCGATCAACTGCCGAAACCGGCGAAGACGGAAGCCATCGAACCGGTCGAAGAGAAAAGCCTGTTTCAGATCCAGCCCGAACAGCCGTTCGTGACGTTTCGGCGGGGTGACGACAAACAGGCGCAAGCCACCGGCAACCTGAGCATCGACCGCATGACCCAGCAGGATCTGGAGCGCTGCCGACGTCTGCAAGCCGAGCTGGCGCGCCGGGGTGAACAGTATTTCAGCTGTGATCACAGCATTGTGGGCCTGCCTGCTTTCGAATAACCCACACAGATCACGCTCTCCCTGTAGGAGCTGCCGCAGGCTGCGATCTTTTGATCTTGTTTTTAAGATCAAAGTCAAAAGATCGCAGCCTTCGGCAGCTCCTACAGGTAAAGCGGGGTGTCAGTCTTCCTTGCGTACGGTCGCGACTTCGTCGGAACGGACTTTCACCTTGGTCCCGGAAATATCCTCGAACTCATAGAACCCGTCCTTGTTCTTGGTTTTCGGCATGTCCTTGGTCAAATACTGGGTGCCGTTCTGCAAGGTCACCACGGTCGGAGTCGAGCAGCCGGCCAATGCCAGAAAGGCTGCTACCGCCAGGGGAAGACCCAGAGTCTTGATATTCATACCCACCTCAAATACCTCATTCCATATGAATTGACCGTATCCGGTCTCTAACGCGGTTGGTGCCATCGAACCGGGAAAAGTTCGACAGCACCCCGAAAAAATTCCGATTGCCGCTGCCATTGATCTTTTTCCGTTTGCACGCGACCGGCCAGAGCTGGTATCTGTACGCATAACCAGTACTCGCTCGCCATGGCCCTGAATTCCCGTGACTGCCAACCCACTCGACGATCCGTTCTATTACCTCAACAACTTCCGGCAAGTGCTTGATTGGCTTGGGCTTCGCTATGCCGATGTGATGAGCGAATCCGAGCATGGCTTCATTCGCGACTTCAAGATCTTGCCGCGCGCTTCGCAGGGGCTGCTGGTGCGCATGGTCATGCGCAAGGGCGTGCATTTCCGCCTCGGCAAACTCAACTACCCGGAAATCGGCGACATCAGCGACGCCGCGCAACCATTGTTGAGTCACGGCTGGCTCGACGATCAGGCTCTGTTGAGCGTGGCCGAGGTGTTCGACGTGTTGCTCAAGGCTGAACTGCTGCAGGCGTTCGGCCAGTTCATCGAACAGCCCAAGGGTCGCAAGGACGACTGGCTGCCGGTGCTGGCCGGGCAATTCAGCCAATCACGCAGCCTTTGCGAATGGGCGCCGACGCTCGGCGACCGCTTGCTCAGCCTGACCATCATGGACCTGTGCGACCGTCTGCGTCTGATGTTCTTCGGCAACCTGTACCAGGACTGGTCGGAATTCGTCCTTGCCGACCTCGGCATCTTTACTTACGAAAAAGTCGAATTCTGCGCCGACTCCCGTGGCTTGCGCAGCCGCGAAGACGTGGACGCCTGCCTGTTCCTGCATCAGTGCCAGCAACGCTTCGAGGCCGGTGAGCCGTTGGAGATCATCGTCGAACAGGTCAGCGCACTGCAATTCGACAACCCGTGGCTGCAACGGCGGCGCGGCAAGGTGCTGTTCCAGATCGGCCAGTATTGCGAACGCATCACTGAGTTCGCCCTGGCGCTGAGCATTTACCGCGATTGCGCCTATCCCGGCGCCCGTCAGCGAATGATCCGCGTGCTGGAGCGCTGCGGCGAATACGCACTGGCGCTGGAGCTCGCGACGCTTGCCGAACAGGCGCCGGAAAGCGCCGCCGAACAGCAGAGCCTGCAACGGATGTTGCCACGGCTGCGGCGCAAACTCGGCGGGCCACCGCTCAAGCGGGCAACGCCACGCCCGGTCGAGCGCCTTGATCTGCAACTGCCGCGCACTGATCCGGGATTGTCAGTGGAGTTCTACGTGCAGGCGCATCTGCACGAAGACAGCGGCCCGGTGCATTACGTCGAAAACAGTCTGATCAACTCGCTGTTCGGCTTGTTGTGCTGGCCGGCGATTTTCGCACCGTTGCCGGGGGCGTTCTTTCATCCGTTCCAGCGCGGGCCGGTGGATCTGCTCAATGAAGATTTTCAGCAACGCCGCGCCGAACTGTTCCAGGCCTGCCTGGACCAGCTCGACGACGGCCGTTACGCCGCAACCATTCGTGAGCGCTTCGTCGCCAAATGGGGCGTGCAGTCACCGTTCGTGTTCTGGGGCGCGTTGAATGAGCAACTGCTGGAGCAGGCACTGGCGTGTTTGCCGCCCCAGCACCTCAAACACTGGTTCAATCGCCTGCTGCTCGACATCAAGGCCAACCGCACAGGCATGCCCGACCTGATCCAGTTCTGGCCGCAGCACAAGACCTACCGGATGATCGAAGTCAAAGGCCCGGGTGACCGCCTGCAGGACAACCAGCTGCGCTGGCTGGAGTTCTGCCACCAACACCAGATGCCGGTCGCCGTGTGCTACGTGCAATGGGCGGAGCAGAGCGCTTGAGCTACAGCATTGCCGTCCGCGCGCTGTGCGAGTTCACCGCCAAGACCGGCGACCTCGACCTGCGTTTTACCCCTTCGCCGACAGCGCTCGAAGGCATGCTCGGGCACCGTACCGTGGCCTCGCGGCGCAGCGATAAATACCAAAGCGAGGTGGCGCTGGAAGGCGAGTTTCTGCAATTGAAAGTCAGGGGCAGGGCGGACGGCTACGACCCGGCGCAGAACTGCCTGGAAGAAGTCAAAACCTATCGCGGCGACCTCAGCAAGCAACCGGCCAACCATCGCCAGTTGCATTGGGCGCAGGCGAAAATCTACGGCTGGCTGATGTGCCGCAAGCTTGAACTTGAACAGATCAACCTGGCGCTGGTGTATTTCGACATCGTCAGCGAAAAGGAAACCTGTCTGGTCGAGACCTTCAGTGCGCCGGTCTTGCAGGCGTTTTTCGAACAACAATGCCGGTTGTTCCTGAACTGGGCCGAGCAGGAAATGGCCCATCGCGAGGCGCGCAATCTGGCCGCGCAGCAATTGGCCTTTCCCCATGCCGACTTTCGCCCCGGCCAACGGCATCTGGCCGAATCGGTGTTCAAGGCGGTCAGCACCGGCCGTTGTCTGATGGCCCAGGCGCCCACCGGGATCGGCAAGACCCTCGGCACGTTGTTCCCTCTGCTCAAGGCCCTGGCGCCGCAGCAACTGGACAAGGTGTTTTTTCTGACCGCGAAGACCCCGGGGCGCAAACTGGCGCTGGATGCCAGTCAGGTGTTGTTCGATCAATCGCAAAACCTGCCGCTGCGGGTGCTGGAGATGGTCGCCCGGGACAAGGCCTGCGAATACCCGGACAAAGCCTGTCACGGTGAATCCTGCCCGTTGGCCCAGGGCTTTTATGATCGACTGCCCGCCGCCCGGCAAGCGGCCAGCCGGATCAATCTGCTCGATCAGGCGGCGATGCGCGAAGTGGCCCGTCAGCACACGGTTTGCCCGTATTACCTGAGCCAGGAGATGGCGCGCTGGGCCGACGTGGTGGTAGCGGACTACAACTATTACTTCGATTTCAGTGCGCTGCTGTTCGGTCTGGCTCAGCTCAACCAGTGGAAAGTCGCGGTGCTGGCCGATGAAGCGCACAACCTGGTCGAACGCGGGCGCTCGATGTACAGCGCCAGTCTCGATCAGGCCGCGCTGGCCAGCGTACGCAAGTCCGCCCCCGAAGCCTTGAAGAAATCCCTGCAACGGGTCAACCGCGAGTGGAACGCGCTGCATCAGCCGCAACTGGCGCCGTATCAAGCCTACGACAAAGCCCCGGAGAAACTGCTGCAAGCCGTGTCCCTGTGCAGCGCGGCCATTGGCGATTACCTCAATGATCATCCGCAGGGGCTCGACAGTGCGCTGCAAACCTTCTATTTCGACCTGCTGCAGTTTGGCCGGGTCGCAGAGCTGTTCGACGAGCATTACCTGTTCGACATCAGCAAGCGCGACCTCGAGCGTAAACGACCGCTGTCGCAACTGTGCCTGCGCAACGTGGTGCCGGCGGCGTTCCTCGGCCCCCGCCTGAAAGCGGCGCGCAGCAGCGTGCTGTTCTCGGCGACACTGAGCCCGCGACGCTATTACGCTGATCTGCTCGGCACGCCCGTCGACACGGTCTGGATCGATGTCGAATCGCCGTTCAGCGCCGAACAACTGCAGGTGCAGATCGTCAGTCGTATTTCCACGCGCTTCAATCATCGGCAGGCGTCGCTGGAACCGATCGTCGAGCTGATCGCTCGCCAGTTCAGTGAACGCCCGGGCAATTACCTGGCGTTCTTCAGCAGCTTCGATTACCTGCAACAGGTACTGACGCTGCTTGCCGAGCGCCATCCGCAGATCAAGCTGTGGCAGCAGTCCCGGGGCATGGCCGAAGGGCAACGACAGGCCTTTCTCGATCAGTTCACCGCCGAGAGCCAGGGTATCGGCTTCGCTGTGTTGGGCGGTGCATTCGGCGAGGGCATTGATCTGCCGGGGGCACGGCTGATCGGCGCGTTCATCGCGACCCTGGGACTGGCGCAGCTCAACCCGGTCAACGAACAGTTGAAACGACGCATGGCGGCGATTTTCGGTGCCGGTTACGACTACACCTATCTGTATCCGGGCGTGCAGAAAGTGGTGCAGGCTGCCGGGCGGGTGATCCGTACGCGGCAGGACCGCGGCGTGGTGATGCTGATCGATGACCGCTTCGCCGAACCCAGGATCCAGCAACTGCTGCCACGCTGGTGGTCGCTCGGCACAGACTCCTGCGCAACGAGTACTTTGATCACGTCGTGAATTGACGCGCGTTTGCACCTTCCCATGGCGCCGGATTGCCGCATACTTGCGCTAATGAAAACCAGCGGTGAGCCTGATGAGTGACAACCCGAGCAAAACTGCCGCGATCGAGGAGATGCGTTTCCGTCTGTTGATCGATGCGGTGGTCGATTATGCGATTTACATGATCGATCCGGACGGCATCATCACCAGCTGGAACACGGGCGCCAAACGCTTCAAGGGCTACGAGAAGCAAGAAATCATCGGCGAGCATTTCTCGCGCTTCTACACCGAGCAGGACCGTGCGGCAGGCTTGCCGCAACGGGCGCTGGACACCGCAATCCGCGAGGGGCGATTCGAAGGCGAAGGCTGGCGCGTTCGCAAGGACGGTACGCATTTCTGGTGCCATGTGGTGATCGACCCGATCATCGATCCGGACGGCACGCTGCTGGGCTTCGCCAAGATCACCCGCGACCTGACCGACCGCAAAATGGCCGAAGAAACCCTCAAGCAAAGCGAGCAGCAGTTCCGTCTGCTGGTGCAGGGCGTCACGGACTACGCGCTTTACATGCTCAGTCCGGACGGTCGGGTATCCAACTGGAATCAGGGCGCCCAGCGGATCAAGGGCTATCGACCGGAAGAAATCATCGGCGAGCATTTCTCGGTCTTCTACACCGCTGAAGACCGCGAGCGCGGCGAGCCGCAACGGGCGCTGGAAATCGCGGCGCGGGAAGGGCGTTTCGAAAACAAAAGCTGGCGAGTGCGCAAGGACGGCAGCCGATTCTTCGCCCATGTGGTGGTGGATGCCATTCGTGGCGAGACCGGGACATTGCTCGGCTTCGCGAAAATTACCCGTGACGTGACCGAGGTCCATGAATCGCAGCAGGCGCTGGAGAAAACCCGCGAGGCATTGCTGCAGGCGCAGAAGATGCAGGCCATCGGTCAGCTCAGCGGCGGCATTGCCCACGACTTCAACAACCTGCTGACCGTGATCCTCGGCAACCTGGAGATTGTGCGCAAGCGTGTGGGTGACGACCCGAAAATCAATCGCCTGCTGGAAAATGCCGCACAAGGTGCGCTGCGCGGCGTCTCACTGACCCAACGCATGCTGGCCTTTGCCCGGCGTCAGGAACTCAAGACCGAACCGGTCGACATTGTGCACCTTGTGCAAGGCATTACCGGGCTGTTGCGCAGTTCGCTGGGGCCGGGGATCAGTATCGAAACCTCACTGCCCGCGGGGCTGGAACCGGTACTGGCCGATGCCAATCAACTGGAACTGGCGGTGCTCAATCTGGCAACCAATGCCCGCGACGCCATGCCCGATGGCGGCAGCGTGGTGATCAGCGCCCGGGCGGAAGTCGTCCTTGAACCGAGCGATTCGACCCTGGCGGCGGGACGTTATGTGTGCCTGAGTCTGCGCGACACCGGCGAAGGCATGGACGAGCATACGCTGGCCTCGGCCCGGGATCCGTTTTTTACCACCAAAGGCCTGGGCAAAGGCACCGGGCTGGGGCTGTCGATGGTGCACGGATTCATTGAGCAGCTCGGTGGCCGTTTCATCCTCAAGAGCGAAAAGGGACAAGGCACGACAGCCGAACTCTGGTTACCGGTCGCGGCGGAAGGCGCACAGGCCCCACGGGTGCAGCCAGGCAGCGAAGCCATCACGGTGCCACGCCTCAGCGTGCTGGTCGTGGACGACGATTCGCTGGTGTTGACCAGCACCACGCTGTTGCTCGAAGACCTTGGCCATCGTGTGGTCAGCGCGACTTCCGGTGCCAGGGCGCTGGCGTTGTTCGAGCAGGGCGAAGTCATCGATCTGATGATCACCGACATGGCCATGCCGCAGATGAGCGGCGCGCAATTGGCGCACGCAGTGCGTCTGCTCAAACCGGATCTGCCGATTGTCCTCGCGACCGGTTACGCCGAACGTCTGGAGGGTTTTGCCGCGCAATTGCCGCGTCTGCCCAAGCCGTTCACCCAGCTGAACCTGATGGAAATCATTGCCCGGTCGATGAAGTGAATCCGCCTGAACTTGTCCGGGGCTGGGGCCTTCTAACAGGTTTCCCCGCCCCGGAGCGCGCGTCCCTTGCCTCGCATACTGACTCAGCCCAGCGCTGAAGAGCACCTGACCGAACACGATGCCAAGATGTTCGGCTCACCCAAGGAACGGCTGGATTTCTATCGCAAGGAAATCCAGTACGAAACCAGCATTCTGGCCAACCGCACCGATGCCTATCTGGCCGCGCAGTCGTTTCTGGTGATCGCGTTTGCTTCGTGCATGTCCAACCTCAACCCCGAGTGGGGCAAATTGTTCACGCTGGTGGTGCCGCCATTCCTGGCGCTGCTCGGGCTGCTCAGCTCGCTCAATGCGTGGCCGGGAATTCGTGCCGCGTACGACATCATTGACCATTGGCATTACAAACAGAGCGAGTTGTTGCGCAGCGAACCGATCATGGGCATGGCTTACGACGAGTCGCCACTGTTCAGCGAGATGGAGTCCAGCCATAAGGGCTATCGCAAATCGCTGTTGTTTTCGGTGCGCACGCCGTGGATTTTCGCCACGTTCTGGATCCTGCTGGGCGCTTATGCGGTGTTCATTCAGGTGACCAACCCCGGGGGTTGAGCGCCGCCCAAAGAAAAAGCCCGGACTTCGCAGCCGGGCTTTTTCTTGTGCGCTTTATTCGACAGTTTCAAGCTGCCGACGCAATGCCTGCGAGTGATGCGGGGACATCGGAATTGGCGGAAAGTCCTCGTTGAGGACACACAAGTGATCGATGGCTTCGGCGAACTTCGCATCGGCTTTGCGGCGCAGTGCTCGATAGTGTTCAAACTGGTCAAGGTCCAGATTGTCCGCTTCCAGCAGCTCGTAAGCGGCGCGGTTGAGGGCGTGGGCGTCTTCGAACAGTTGACGATTGCGCTCCAGGGCCAACGCCCTGCAAGCCTTGATTTGTGCCGGAGTCGAGCATTCTTTCATGACCGTGACCTTGTTGTTCAAGGATTCCTTTTCATAGGCTGCAAGCCGCAGGGGAACCGAACCTGCCGGACCTCGCCGAGTGGATCCAGCGAGGGGTTATGGTTGTGACTGCCGGTTTTGGCCGAGGTATCCATTTATTTTCAAAAGAAAGTTCGATGGATCCGGCAAACATTTACGCAAGAAAAAATCAGTTTTTTTGTTTTTGCCGCTGCTCGTAGCGCGCGAGCAACGGCTGAGTGCTGATGCCATGCAGCAAAATGCTCAGTGCCACCACCGACAAGGTGATATGAGTGCACAACGTCGCGACCGAAGGACTCAGACCGTGATTCAAGGCATAAAACAGATAAAACAGACTGCCGATTCCGCGAATGCCGAACCAGCCGATCAATAGCCGCTGACCACCGTCGAGCAAGTTACCCCATGGCATCAGCGCGACGCAGACCGGACGTACCACGAAAAACAGCACCGCGCCGATGACCAACGCCCGCCAGTCCCAATAGGGCACCAGCACCACGCCGAGCAGCGTTACCAGAAACACTTCCATGGCCCGTTCCACCAGGCTGCCGAACGAGAGCATGTCGCCCATCATGATGCCGGCGGCGACCTGACTGCTTTCCAGTTGTTCGGTGTCACCGTGCACCGCGTTCTGCGGTTCGATGTTCTGATGGCCCACCACCGGTTGCACCAGATGTTCGGCCGGCGGTTGGCTGGCGCCGGTGGATTTGACTTCCTCCTGGCGCAAGCCGAGACCGGCAGCGAACACCGACAGAAAACCATAGCCGCCAATCGCCTCTGCGCCGACGTAAGCCAGAGCAATCAGCGACAACGCCAGGTAATCATTCGGGCTCAGGGTGCTGTCGTCGTTACGGATGCGCAGCGACAGGGTCAACCGACCGATGCCGCGACCCATCCAGTAACCGCTCAGCAGTCCGACCGGCACCGCCCAAAGCAAATCATGCAGCAGCCAATCGGTCAGTGCGCCGGGTTGCGCGTCGGCCTGCAACAGCAGCAAACCGAGCATCACGAACGGAAACGCGATGCCGTCATTGAGCCCGGCTTCGCCAGACAGGCCAAAGCGCACACTGTCGACATCCCGTGCATCGTTGACCTGCACCAGCGCTGCCAGCACTGGATCGGTCGGCGCCAGCATCGCCCCGATCAGCAGCGACGGGCCCCACGACAGTTGCAGGCCCCAATGCAGCAATACGCTGACCCCGGCGATGGTCAGCACCATCACCGGGCCGGCCAGCCCGAACGCAATTCGCCAACGCTTGTCGCGCAGTGGCAGGCGCAGCTTGAGGCCGCAGACAAACAGCGAAAACAGCACCGCCACTTCCGTGAGGTGTTCCATCCACACCGAGGCGTTTTCCAGTGACAGTTTCAGCAGGTCCAGACCGCTGGGGCCGATGCCGATCCCCAACAACAGGCACACGGCCGAAGTGGTAACCGGCATCCAGCGCAGGTACGACGAGGTCAGCGCCAAGGTCAGCAACACGGCACCCAGTACCGCGACCCAGATGGCAAAGCTCATCTTTGCTCGTCCAATGACGATAGCGTTGGCACCCGGTTAACCAACGGTCGTTCGCAGGTACTCGGGCGAGAGCACGTTGAACCACAGCAGAATCATCGACACCAGAATGGTCACCATCACCAGCAGGCCGACGCCCCAGACGCAAGCCGAGTACAGCAGGCCCTGTTCCTTGCGTTCATGCATAAACGTCGGCAAGCCAACGAACAGCAAGAACGTCGAATACACCGAAGCCGCCCCCAGTACCAGAATCGCCAGCCAGCGACTCGGATAGAGGCCGGCGATCCCAGCGACGAAGAACGGTGTCACGGTATAGGCGGCAAAGCCGATGCACTGGTTAAGCGTGGGGCGCGCGTCGAACGTACGCGACATCCAGCGGATGAACCCGCCGATGACGGCGACCCCGGCGACAATCGCCACATACAGCAGAATGCTCAGTTGCAGTGCACTGGCGGTGCTCAAGCGTACTGTCTCGCCAGCCGCCAGACTCCAGCCGACATAGCTGGTGCCGAGGAACAGACACACGGCGGGAATCAGCGCCAATAGCAGCAGATGCGCCAGATAGTGACGGGGATGGGCCTCTTCCTCGCGGCGGATGTCGGTCCAAGCGAAGTTGGGCTGGGTGAAGAGTTTGATAAGAGGGGCGGACATGACGACCTCCTGATCCTGCGGACCGGTTGGGGCTGTTACAGGTATGGAGGGACGTCATGCCGCCAGGTTCAGTTTTTTCTTGCGCCGCTCAGAGCATCGGCTTGCCGCCGGTGACGCCATAGCGCTGCCCGGTGATGTAACTGGCTTCGTCGGAGGCCAGCAGCACATAGATCGGCGCCACTTCCACCGGTTGTCCGGGGCGACCGAGCGGGGTGTTGCCACCGAAGTTCTGCACTTCTTCATCGGGCATGGTCGAGACGATCAGCGGCGTCCAGATTGGTCCGGGGGCCACGCAGTTCACGCGGATTTGTTTCGGCCCGAGTATCTGCGCCAGACCGCCGGTGAAGTTGGCAATCGCACCCTTGGTGGTGGCGTAGGCCAGCAGTGTGGGTTTGGGCATGTCCGAGTTGATCGAGCTGGTGTTGATGATTGAAGCGCCGGGGCGCATGTGTTTGATCGCCGCCTGGCACAGGCGGAAAATCGCGGTGATGTTGACGTCGAAGGTCATCACCCATTCGTCATCGGGGATTTCTTCGAAGGTTTCGTGGGTCATCTGGAACGCGGCGTTGTTGACCAGAATGTCGATGCGCCCGAAGCGCTCAACGGTCTTGTCCACCAGTGCCTGGCAATGGGCCTTGTGCGCGAGGTCGCCGGACAACAGCAGGCACTGACGGCCCGCCTGTTCGACCCAGCGCGCGGTCTCTTTGGCGTCGTCATGTTCATTCAGATAGGCCACGACGACATCGGCGCCTTCACGGGCGAAGGCAATCGCCACCGCACGGCCGATGCCGCTGTCGGCGCCGGTGATCAGCGCAATCTTGCCGGCGAGCCGCCCGGAACCGACGTAGGTCTGCTCGCCACAATCGGGGTAGGGCTGCATGTTGCTTTGCGAGCCCGGCACGGCTTGAGCTTGTTTGGGGAAGGGTGGTTTTGGGTAATCGGTCATCACAAATCTCCGAGGTTCTCAGGGCGGGTATGGGCGGTTGACCCGGACGGTTTGCCGTGAGTTCGATCGGATTTGCGCTGGATTTTTTGGCGATGACAATGCAAAACCCTGTGAGAGCGAGCTTGCTCGCGAAGGCAGAGTGTCAGCCGACATCAATGTTGACTGAACCACCGCATTCGCGAGCAAGCTCGCTCCCACAGGGGGATCTACTGTGGATTCAGGTATTGCGCTGGGTCAGGGCATGCTCCATGCGGCTAATGCCTTCTTCGAGAAGCGACCGCGGGCAGCCGAAGTTCAGGCGCACGAACTGTTGGTGCTGATCACCGAAATCCAGTCCGGCGCTGAGGCCGACTTTGGCCTGTTCGAGGAAGAACTGCTGCGGATTGTCCAGGTCCAGCGCCGAGCAATCGAGCCACGCCAGATAGGTCCCTTGCGGCACATTGATCGTCACGCCCGGCAAGCGGCTGCGCACCGCATCCACCAGCCAGTCACGATTGGCCTGCAGATAGGTTTTCAGTTCGGCCAGCCACGGCGCACCTTCGCTGTAGGCGACGCGGGTGGCTTCCATGCCCAGCGGGTTGACGCTGTCGACCATGCCGCAACGGGCGTGGTTGACGCGCTCGCGCAGGGCGGCGTCCTGGATGATCATGAACGAGGTCTTGAGGCCGGCAATGTTGTAGGCCTTGCTGGCCGACATCAGGGTGATGGTGCGCTTGGCGATTTCCGGGCTCAGGGAGGCGGTCGGAACGTGCACGCGGCCGTCGAAGCACAGCTCGGCGTGGATCTCGTCGGAGATGATCCAGGCGTCATGCGCCAGGCAGATGTCGGCAATATCCGTCAGCTCTTGGGCGCTGAACACCTTGCCAATCGGGTTGTGCGGGTTGCTCAGGAGCAGCGCACCGCCATTGGCCAGGGACTGACTCAACGCATCCAGCGGGGTGGCGTAAGTACCCTCGGCCTGGGCGACGAACTCCAGCTCGACCTTATTCAGCCCCCAATGCCCCGGCGCGTGACGCAACGGCGGATAGTTCGGCACTTGCACCACGACGTTCTGCTGCGGCTGCACGAGGGCTTTCAAAGCCATGTTGAAACCGGATTCAACGCCCGGCAGAAAGATCAGCTCCTGCGGTCTGACCTGCCAGGCGAACTTGTTCCACAGGTCGGCGACGATGGCTTCACGCAGATTGTCCTGCGCCACGCTGTAGCCCACCAGCGGGTGCAACAGGCGTTGTTGCAATGCCTCGATGATCACCGGCGGCGCGGCGAAATCCATATCCGCGACCCACATCGGCAAGACATCGGCCGGGTAGCGGCTCCATTTGGTGCTGCCGGTATTGTGGCGGTCGAATACCTGATCAAAATCGAAAGTCATGCGCGGTCTCGTGAAGGCGGGGTTGGTTCTGGGCGCCATTCTAAGCCCAACGCGACCCCTGTGGGAGCTGGCTTGCCAGCGATGGCGTCGTCACTGTCGCTATTAGTGTTGACTGATCCACCGCTTTCGCTGGCAAGCCAGCTTCCACAGGGTTTTGCGTTCATTGGCCAATAGACCGACAAACGGCCGACGGTCGGTTTTCACACAGAGCATGTGGTCATTGTCTACAGTGAAATAGCCGGCAGCCATTCTGCCGTAACCGTGTTTGTCCAGAAAAAGCCCGGCTCAAGTACCGGGTTCCACCTGATCAGGAGTGCACGATGGATCTCAGCCGTCGTCAATTCTTCAAGGTCGCCGGTATCGGCCTTGCAGGCTCTAGCCTGGGCGCGTTGGGCATGGCCCCGACGCAGGCCTTCGCCGAGCAGGTGCGTCACTTCAAGCTTGCCCACACTCATGAAACCCGCAACACCTGCCCGTATTGCTCGGTCGGTTGCGGGTTGATCATGTACAGCCAGGGCGATGCCGCGAAGAACGTCGCGCAAAATATCATCCATATCGAGGGCGACGCCGACCACCCGGTCAACCGCGGCACCCTGTGTCCAAAAGGCGCGGGCCTGCTGGACTTCATTCACAGCCCCGGCCGCTTGCAATACCCGCAGGTGCGCAAGCCCGGCAGCAGCGAATGGACGCGGATCAGTTGGGATGAAGCGCTGGATCGTATCGCCGATCTGATGAAGGCCGACCGCGACGCCAACTTCATCGAGAAAAATGCCAACGGGCAAACGGTGAACCGCTGGGTCTCCACCGGGTTCCTCGCGGCGTCGGCAGCGTCCAACGAAGCGGGCTACATCACCCAGAAGGTGATTCGCAGTCTCGGCATGCTGGGGTTCGATAACCAGGCGCGTGTCTGACACGGCCCGACGGTGGCAAGTCTTGCCCCGACGTACGGCCGTGGTGCCATGACCAATACCTGGACCGATATCGCCAACGCGAATCTGATCCTGGTGATGGGTGGCAACGCAGCAGAAGCGCATCCGTGCGGCTTCAAATGGGTGACCGAGGCCAAAGCGCACAACGCTGCCCGGCTGATCGTGGTCGACCCGCGTTTTACCCGGACCGCTTCGGTGGCCGACTATTACGCGCCAATCCGCACCGGTACCGACATCGCCTTCATGGGCGGGTTGATCAATTACTTGCTGACCGAGGACAAGATTCAGCACGAGTACGTGCGCAACTACACCGACGTTTCGTTCATCGTCAAAGCCGGGTTCAGCTTCGAAGACGGCCTCTTCAGCGGCTATGACGCGGCCAAGCGCAGCTACACCGACAAATCCGGCTGGGGTTACGAGCTGGGCGAGGACGGCTTCGTCAAGGTCGACCCGACCCTGCAGGACCCGCGCTGTGTCTATCAATTGATGAAGCAGCATTACAGCCGCTACAACATTGATCTGGCGAGCCAGATCTGTGGGATGCCGGTCGAGGCGATGAAAAAGATCTGGGAAGAAATCGCCACTTGCTCGATCCCGGGCAAGACCATGACCATTCTCTACGCCCTCGGCTGGACGCAACACTCGATTGGCGCGCAGATCATCCGCAGCGCGGCGATGGTGCAATTGCTGCTGGGCAACGTCGGCATGCCCGGTGGCGGGGTGAATGCCTTGCGCGGCCACTCGAACATTCAAGGCCTGACCGACCTTGGGTTGTTGTCCAACGCACTGCCGGGCTATCTGACCCTGGGCGGCGATGCCGAGCAGGACTACAACGCCTTCATCAAAAAGCGCACGCAAATGCCGTTGCGTCCGGGGCAGCTGTCCTACTGGCAGAACTACAGCAAATTCCACGTCAGCCTGATGAAGTCGTGGTACGGCGCCAACGCCACCGTCGAGAACAATTGGCTCTATGACCATTTGCCGAAACTCGACATTCCCAACTACGACGTGCTGAAAATGTTCGACCTGATGAGCCAGGGCAAGGTCAACGGCTACATGTGCCAAGGCTTCAACCCCATCGCCGCGCTGCCGGACAAGAACCGGGTCATGGGCGCACTGGCCAAGCTCAAGTGGCTGGTGGTGATGGACCCGCTGGCCACCGAGACCTCGGAGTTCTGGCACAACGTCGGGCCGTACAACGACGTGAAAAGCGCGGAGATCCAGACCGAAGTGATTCGCCTGCCCACCACCTGCTTCGCCGAGGAGGACGGCTCGCTGGTCAACAGCAGCCGCTGGCTGCAATGGCACTGGAAGGGCGCTGATGGCCCGGGCGAAGCGCAAACCGATATCCGCATCATGAGCGAACTGTTCTTGCGCCTGCGCAAGCGTTATCAGGCCGAGGGCGGCAAGTTCCCCGACCCGCTGCTGAAACTGTCGTGGCCGTACAAGATCCCCGACGAACCCTCGCCGGAAGAACTGGCGAAGGAAATCAACGGCAGCGCCATGGCCGACTTCACCGATGCCAGTGGCGCGACGGTCAAGGCCGGTTCGCAACTGGCGGCATTCGCTCAGCTCAAGGACGACGGCAGCACCGCGTCCGGTTGCTGGATTTTCGCCGGCAGCTGGACCGAGGCCGGCAACCAGATGGCCCGGCGTGACAACGCCGACCCGTATGGCATGCACCAGCATCTGGGCTGGGCCTGGGCGTGGCCGGCCAACCGGCGGATTCTCTACAACCGCGCTTCGGCAGACGTCGCGGGCAAACCATGGGATCCGAAAAAACGTCTGGTGTGGTGGAACGGCAAGGCCTGGGGCGGCACCGATGTGCCGGACTACAAGGCCGATGTACCGCCGGAAGCCGGGATGAACCCGTTCATCATGAACCCCGAAGGCGTGGCGCGGTTCTTCGCCGTCGACAAGATGAACGAGGGGCCATTCCCCGAGCACTACGAGCCGTTCGAAACGCCCATCGGCATCAACCCGCTGCACCCGCAGAACAAGAAAGCCACCAGCAACCCGGCGGCGCGGATCTTCGACTCGGTCTGGGAAAGCCTCGGCGAAGCCAAGGACTTCCCGTACGCCGGCACCAGTTACCGACTGACCGAGCACTTCCACTTCTGGAGCAAGCATTGCAAGTTGAATGCGATTGCCCAGCCCGAGCAGTTCGTCGAAATTGGCGAAGTGCTGGCGAAGGAGAAGGGCATCGCCGCCGGAGATCGAGTGCGGGTCAGTTGCAAGCGCGGGTTCATCGAGGCAGTGGCAGTGGTGACCAAACGCATCCGGCCGCTGCAGGTCAACGGCCAGGTGGTGCATCAGATCGGCATCCCGCTGCACTGGGGATTCACCGGCCAGACGCGTCACGGTTACCTGACCAACACCCTGGTGCCGTTCCTCGGCGATGGCAACACACAGACCCCGGAATCCAAGTCATTCCTGGTCAACGTGGAGAAACTGTAAATGGCCAGCCAAGACATCATTGCCCGCTCGGCCACCACCACGGTGCCGCCCTCGGTGAGGAATCAGCAGGAAGTCGCCAAGCTGATCGACACCACCAAATGCATCGGTTGCAAGGCCTGCCAGGTCGCCTGCTCGGAATGGAACGAGCTGCGCGACGAGGTCGGCCACAACCACGGCACCTACGACAACCCGCAGGACCTGAGCGCAGAAACCTGGACCTTGATGCGTTTCACCGAACACGAGACCGACGCCGGTAACCTGGAGTGGCTGATCCGCAAGGACGGCTGCATGCATTGCGCCGAGCCGGGTTGCCTGGCGGCCTGTCCAAGTCCCGGGGCGATCATCAAGCACGCCAACGGCATCGTCGATTTCGATCAGGATCATTGCATCGGTTGCGGTTATTGCATCACCGGTTGCCCGTTCAACATTCCGCGCATCTCGCAGAAGGATCACAAGGCCTACAAATGCACCTTGTGTTCGGATCGGGTGGCGGTAGGGCTGGAGCCAGCCTGCGTGAAAACCTGCCCGACCGGCGCCATCGTCTTCGGCACCAAGGAAGACATGAAGGCGCACGCTGCCGAACGCATCGTCGATCTGAAAAGCCGTGGCTTCGACAACGCCGGGCTGTATGACCCGGAAGGCGTCGGCGGCACTCACGTGATGTACGTGCTGCACCACGCCGACACGCCGAAGATCTACGCCGGGTTGCCGGATGCACCGGCCATCAGTCCGCTGGTGGGCTTGTGGAAAGGCATCAGCAAACCGCTGGGCTTGCTGGCAATGGGTGCGGCGGTGCTGGCCGGGTTCTTCCACTACGTGCGTATCGGGCCGAATCGCGTCGAGGAGGATGAACATCCGACGCCACCTGATACCTCGGTGCACGTTGTCGATCCGGCGGTGCACACCTTCGACCCACGCGGGGAGGACCGGCCATGAGCAACAAGACGATCCTGCGCTACACCGCCAACCAGCGCACCAATCACTGGCTGGTAGCGATTCTGTTCTTTATGGCCGGGCTGTCGGGGCTGGCATTGTTTCATCCGTCGATGTTCTGGCTGACCCACCTGTTCGGCGGCGGACCGTGGACGCGGATTCTGCACCCGTTCATGGGCGTGCTGATGTTCGTGTTGTTCCTCGGCCTGGTGTTCCGTTTCTGGCGCGCGAACTTCTTCATCGACAACGACGGGAAGTGGCTGCGCCGCATCGACCGGGTGCTGGTCAACGATGAAGAAAGCGTGCCGCCGGTGGGCAAATACAACGCCGGGCAGAAGCTGCTGTTCTGGACTTTACTGCTGTGCATGCTCGGCTTGCTGTTCACCGGGCTGGTGATCTGGCGCGCGTATTTCAGCGCGTATTTCAGCGCGTATTTCGGCATCACCGCGATTCGCTGGGCCATGCTCCTGCATGCGCTGGCCGGGTTTGTGCTGATCCTGAGCATCATCGTGCACATCTACGCCGGCCTGTGGATCAAGGGTTCGGTGGACGCGATGCTGCATGGCTGGGTCAGCCGCGCCTGGGCCAGGAAACACCACGAACTCTGGTATCGCGACATCACCCGTAATGAACGCAATCCGGACGTGCCGGAGCGACCGATGACCAAAAAGGGCTGACTTTTGCCAACCATTCTTGAACCCGGGGAAATCGAAGCGGCGGCCAGTTCGCCGCCGTTTCTGCACCTGCCGCCGCACAACCTGTTCACTTTGCGCGCCCAGCGTCTGGAGCAATTGGCTCATGGGCATCCGCTGGCTGATTACCTGCGACTGATCGCCGGATTGTGTCGGGCTCAGCAGCAGGTGTTCGATGATCCGCCGCTGACAGCACCGTTTGATCAGCAAAGGATCGAAGCCTGTCAGCAACATGGTTTACCGCCGTTCGCCGCCGACACACTGGTGCGCGAAGACGCTTGGCAGGCTTATCTGGATGCTTTATTGCAACGTTACGTGGCGCCCGAGCAACTCGCCGTAGTCGACGCGCTCGCTACACTGCGCAGCGCCAGTGCCGGCCAGTTGCGTGCGTGGGCGGTGGCGTTGGTCAGCGGTCAATACTCGATGGTGCCGGCGCAGTTGGTGCCGTTTCTCGGCGCCGGGCTGCAAGCGGCGTGGAGCCACTGGTTGCTCAGCGCACCGAACCTGCAACTGAAACCCGGCGACAGCCTCAGCCAATGCCCGGGTTGCGGCTCACCGGCGATGGCCGGGGTGATCCGCCATCGCGGCAAGCACAACGGCCTGCGTTATCTGGTGTGTTCGCTGTGCGCCTGTGAGTGGCATGTGGTGCGGGTCAAGTGCGTGTATTGCGAGTCGAGCAAGGGGCTGGATTACCTGAGCCTTGAGGATGATCGCCACGCCGCCAATCAGGCGCCGATTCGGGCGGAGGTGTGCCCGGGCTGCAACAGCTACCTGAAGCTGGTTTATCTGGAGAACGATGCCGAAGGCGAAGCGTTGTCGGCGGATCTCACCAGCCTGCTGCTCGACATGCGTCTGGCGCAGGACGGCTATCAGCGTCTGGCACCGAATCTGTTGCTGGCGCCGGGAGACGAATGACCAGAACGTCTACACTCGCCGGACAGTCTTGTTTTTTCGGGAGTGGCTGATGTCCGCAAGTGTGGCCCCGCGTTTACCGTCCATTGATGGGTTGTTACGTCACCCGGCCTGTCTGCCGCTGGCCGAGCGTTATGGGCGTGAGTCGTTGCTGGCCGGTTTGCGCCAGTTGCTCGATGAGTTGCGTTCCAGCGTATTGAACGGCCAATTGTCGGCGATTGAAATCAGCCCCGACGTGCTCGCCGGCCGCGTCGGCGAACGTCTGGCCCAGCAGCAGCGCAGCAACGTACGGCGGGTGTTCAACCTGACCGGCACGGTGCTGCACACCAATCTGGGCCGCGCCTTGTTGCCCGAGGAAGCCATCGACGCGGTGCAGATGGCCGCACGTTATCCGCTCAATCTGGAATTCGATCTGGCGACCGGCAAGCGCGGTGATCGCGACGACCTGATCGAAGGCCTGATCCGCGAGCTGACCGGCGCCGAAGCCGTCACCGTGGTCAACAACAATGCCGCTGCGGTGTTGCTGACGCTCAATAGTCTCGGCGCGCGTAAGGAAGGCATTATCTCGCGCGGCGAACTGATCGAGATCGGCGGCGCGTTTCGCATCCCCGACATCATGGCCCGTGCCGGGGTACGCCTGCACGAAGTCGGCACCACCAACCGCACCCACGCCCGCGACTATGAAGCGGCGATCAGCCCGCGCAGCGGCTTGATCATGCGTGTGCACGCGAGCAACTACAGCATTGAAGGCTTTACCGCCCGGGTGCCCACCGCCGAACTGGCCGAACTGGCCCATCGGCATGGTTTGCCGCTGCTGGAGGATCTGGGCAGCGGCAGTCTGCTCGACCTGACCCGCTGGGGCCTGCCAGCGGAACCGACGGTAAGGCAGGCGCTGCTTGATGGCGCGGACATCGTCACCTTCAGCGGCGACAAATTGCTTGGCGGACCGCAGGCCGGGTTGATTGTCGGGCGCAAAGACTTGATCGCGAAGATCAAAAAGAATCCGTTGAAGCGCGCCTTGCGGGTCGACAAGTTGACCCTGGCCGCACTGGAAGCGGTGCTTGGCCTGTATCGCGACCCGGATCGCCTCGCGGAACGGCTACCGGGTTTGCGACTGTTGACTCGCCCGCAAGCCGAGATCCTCGCCCAGGCTTGCCGTCTGCAACCGGCGATGGCTGGCGTCTTGGGTGAACCCTGGCAGGTCAGCGCCGTGCAGGCCTTGGGCATGATCGGCAGCGGCAGCCAACCGGTGGCGCGCCTGCCGAGTGCCGCGCTGTGCCTGCGTCCGCAAGTGTCGAAACGCTTGCGCGGGCGTTGTCTGCTGACTCTGGAAGCGGCGCTGCGCGGGTTACCGATCCCGGTGCTCGGGCGGATTGACGACGATGCGCTGTGGCTCGATCTACGCCAACTCGACGATGAACCGGCGTGGCTGGCGCAATTGCCGCAGTTGCAGGTCGAGTCGTGATCGTCGGCACCGCCGGGCACATCGACCACGGCAAGACTTCCTTGCTGCAAGCCCTGACCGGGCAAACCGGCGACCGCCGCCCGCAGGAGCGCGAGCGCGGGATGACCATCGACCTCGGTTATCTCTACGCGGAGCTGAAACCCGGTGCCGGGCTGACCGGGTTCATCGATGTACCGGGCCACGAGAAATTCACCCACAACATGCTCGCCGGGGCGCAGGGCATCGATCTGGTGTTGCTGGTGGTGGCGGCGGACGACGGGGTGATGCCGCAAACCCGTGAGCATCTGGCGATTGTGCAGTTGCTGGGCATTCCCCGGGCACTGGTGGCGATCACCAAATGCGACCGGGTCGAACCGGGCAGGGTGGAAGAGGTTGAACGCCAGGTACTCGACCTGCTGGAAACCGGGCCGTTTGCCGAGGCACCGATGCTGACGGTGTCGAGCGTGACCGGGCAGGGTGTCGATGAACTGCGCCAGAACTTGCTGCAAATTCAAAGCGAAGTCCATGAGCGCAGTCGCGAAGGTGGTTTTCGCTTGGCTATTGATCGTGCCTTCAGCGTGGCGGGCGCCGGGATTGTGGTGACTGGCACCGCGTTGTCGGGCGCCGTTTGCGTCGGCGATAAGCTCGCCCTCGGGCCATCCGGTAAAGCGGTGCGGGTGCGCGGGTTGCACGCGCAGAGTCAAACCGCCGAACAGGCCTTTGCCGGGCAACGGGTGGCGCTGAATATCAGTGGTGACCGGTTGACCCTGGAGCAGATTCATCGCGGCCAATGGCTGCTGGCCGAATGGCTGCACGCACCGACGCAACGGGTCGACATTGAGTTTCAACTGCTGCCCGGCGAGCGCACGTTCGAACACTTTCATCCGGTGCACGTGCACCTCGGTACTCAGGACGTTATCGCCCGCGTGGCGTTGCTCGAAGGCCCGCGTTTGCGTCCCGGCGAACGCATGTTCGCGCAACTGCTGATCAACGCGCCGGTGCACGCGGTGAAGGGCGACCGCCTTATTCTGCGTGACCAGAGCGCGCAACGCACCCTCGGTGGCGGTCAGGTGCTCGATCCGTTCGCCCCGGCCCGGCAGCGCCGCAGCCCGGAACGGCTGGCGCAGTTGCAAGCGCTGTCCGACAGCGACAGTCTTGAGCAGGCGCTGCCACTGCTGCTCGACCACAGCGCGGGCGGCCTCGATCCGCAACGGCTGGAGCGCCAGTTCAATCGCCAGCGTGATGACTGGACGCTACCGGCCAATGTGCGCCTGATCGATACCCGCCAAGGCCCGGTGCTGTTCAACGTGCAGCGCTGGGGGCAGTTGAAGTTCATTCTGTTGCAACAGTTGGCCAGACTGCATGAGCTGGAACCGGACCAGATGGGACCGGATCGCGATCGCCTGCGACGCTTCAGTGGTCTGGCGCTGGAGCGCTCGACCTTTGCCAGTCTGCTGGAAGAGCTGCGCAGCGCCGGATCGATCAACGCCAGCGGGCCATGGCTGCATCTGCCGGATCATCAGGTGCGCTTGAATGCCGAAGACGAAACCCTGTGGCAACGCATGCAGCCGCTGTTCGAAGAGGCCGGCTACGATCCGCCGTGGGTGCGCGATGCTGCGAAAATGCTCGGTGAAGACGACGCGGCGGTGCGCCTGCTGCTGCGCAAACTGGCGCGCCTGGGGCTGATGCACCAAGTGGTGCGCGACCTGTTTCTGCCTGCCGGGCAACTGCGGCGCATGGCCGATGTCCTGTTGCAGCTGGAGCAGGAAAATCCACAGATCCAGGTGACAACTTTTCGTGATGCGCTAGGCTTGGGACGCAAACGCTGTATTCAGTACCTGGAATACTTCGACCGCGTCGGCCTGACCCGACGCATTGGCGAATCCCGCGTGATTCGCCACGATAATGCGCTGGCCAGTGCCGACGCACCCTGAGTTCAAAGGAAGGCAATCGCGCCCGGTGGCGCGGCCGGGCTTCAAACCCGGTTGGGGACGGCATCCGTTCCCGGGCAGGTTCGACTCCGGCTGCCTTCCGCCAATTATCCCGATTCCAAAAAGCGCTTCCTGTCCCCTGTGGGAGCCAGCCTGCTGGCGATAGCGGTGTGTCATTTACATCAATGTCGGCTGACCGGGCGCTTTCGCGAGCAGGCTCGCTCCCACAGGGGATTGGGGTTTTCAGACTGGCGTGTACAGCAGGGTTTCGTTGTCGGTGGCTTCGTGTAGTTTTTCCAGTCGATGGATTCGTAGGGCGACGTCGGCTCTGAGTCTGGTTTTAACCACTCGCCATCAAAGCCCCAACGGATACTGAATCACCACATAAATCCGGTCGATATCATCGCCGGCCTGTGCCTCATTCGCTCGGTGCGAGACATGCGACAGCTGCACCGACAAATCCTTCGCCGCTCCCGATTGCACGATGTATTTCAGGTCGACATCCCGTTCCCAATGCTTGCCGCCAGCGCCTTGCTGCGGTTGATAGTCGCCGGTATCGGCATCGAACGGGTTGTACGCGCCGCCCTTGGGCGCGTGGGTACCGTCGATGTGGCTGCCGCGAACATATCGGGTCATGAAGGTCAGGCCGGGGATGCCGAAGGCGCCGAGGTCGAGGTCGTAGCGTGCTTGCCAGGAACGTTCGCCGGCGCCGTTGAAGTCGGCGTATTTGATCGAGTTGGCGAGGTAGATCGAGTCGCCGCCCACGAAATCGAACGGCGTGTCGCCATTGATGCGTTGCCAGCCGAGCATGACCGCGTGCGGGCCGAAGTTGTACTTGCCGGACAGGCTGAACGCGGTGTTGTCGATCGCCCCGGCCAACGCGCGACCGGTATCACGGGTGTGGTAGAGGTTCGCGTCGAGCAGCAGGCCGGACTGTTTGTAGTGCAGATTGGCGTAGTACTGATGCCAGGTGTCCGTCAGTTCCGAAGCGTACAGCGAACCGCCGATGGGACTGTCGCCGAACAGATCCGCGCCGAGAAAACTGACTCCGCCGGCCTCGGTGGTGGCGCCGTAGCCGGAAAAGTCGCCGTGGCTTGAAGAACTGTCCTGATTCTTGAACGCGGTGAAGTGTCCAGCCGTGAGGTTTACGTTATCGATTTCACGGCTGTTCAACAGTAAACCTGTGGCGTATTCCGGTTGCAGGCGTTTGTCCGAGGTGTCGAACACCGGGGTTTCCACGGTCATCTCGCCGAACGCGAGGGTCGTTCGCGAAACCTTGATTTTGAACGCGCCGCCAGCGCTGGAGTAGTTCGGTTCACTGCGACCGCTGCTGTCGACCGGCAACAGCCCCGTGCCGGAATGACCTTTGCCGCCGTCGAGTTTCAGGCCGAGAAAGGCGTGGGCATCGATGCCAAAACCGACGCTGCCCGGTGTGTAGCCAGAGGTGAACGTGCCAATAAAACCCTGGGCCCACTCCTGCTTATAGTTTTTGCCGGCGGGCGAGGGCGAGCGGTAGTCGTTGCTCAGGAAGAAGTTGCGGCTGAGCACTTCGGTTTTGGCGTCGTTGAAGAAGTCGCTGGCGAAAACAGTGTCGGTCGCTGCGCAAAGCAGGGCCAACAGTGCAAGGCGTGGTGTCGAGGGAGCCATCGAGAGAGACCGACAATCAGGGAAAGTCTCCGATGATGGGCCCGATCAACCGGGCCGGATTGAGCCGATGTGCTGAGTTCAACCGAGTGCCCTTGTGGGAGCTAGCCTGCTAGCGAAGGCGGCCTGCCAGTCGACATTGATGTTGAATGACACTCCGCTTTCGCTAGCAGGCTAGCTCCCACAGGGGGTATGGGTTACAGGCGGCTGTATTCGCGAGCTGTGCGATCCACGGCGATGCGCGTTTTGTCGACCAGCTCATCCAGCTCCGCCCGCGTGGCAATCAATGCGGGGGCCATGATCATTCGGCCCAGCGTCGAACGAATGATCAGGCCTTCTTCAAAACCAATGGTGCGGCAGCGCCAGGCGATGTCGTTCTCGTTGGCAAAGCGCTTGCGGGTGGCTTTGTCTTCGGCGAACTGCAATGCCGCCACCAGCCCGACGCCCTGAACCTCGCCCACCAGCGGGTGGTTGCCGAACACCTCACGCAGGCAGTTCTGCAGGTACGGGCCGGTGTCGTTTTTTACCTGCGTGACCACGCCTTCATCGCGCAGGGCCTTGAGGTTGGCAATCGCCACCGCCGCCGCCACCGGGTGCCCGGAGTAGGTCAGGCCGTGGGCGAACACGCCGCCTTTTTCCACCAGCGCTTCGGCCATGCGTCGCGACAGGATCAGGCCGCCCATGGGGATGTAGCCGGAGGTCAGGCCTTTGGCGATCGACAGTGTGTCCGGTTCAAAACCGAAGGCCTGGTGCGCAAACCATTCGCCGGTGCGGCCAAACCCGCCAATCACTTCGTCGGCGCACAGCAACACGTCGTACTTACGGCAGATGCGCTGGATTTCCGGCCAGTAGGTGGCGGGCGGGATGATCATGCCGCCAGCACCCTGGAACGGTTCGGCGACGAACGCGGCGACCTTGTCGGCGCCCAATTCAAGAATCTTGTCTTCCAGTTGCCGCGCTGCCTGCAGGCCGAACTCTTCGGGGCTGAGGTTGCCTTCATGGGCGAACCAGTACGGCTCATCGATGTGCGCGACATCGGGGATGCTGCCGCCCATTTCGTGCATGAATTTCATGCCGCCCAGCGCCGTCGCGGCCAGCGTCGAGCCGTGGTAGCCGTTCCAGCGGCCAATCATGATTTTCTTCTCGGGCTGGCCCATCACCTGCCAGAACTTGCGCACGGTGCGGATCAGCACTTCGTTGGCTTCGGAGCCGGAGTTGGTGTAGATCGCGTGGCTGTAGTGCCTGGGCAGCAGGCTGAACAGCAGTTCGGAGAGCTCGATCACCTGCGGGTGAGTGGTGTGGAAGAACATGTTGTAGTAGGGCAGTTGTTGCAGCTGCGCGGTGGCCGCGACGGCCAGATCCTTGCGCCCGTAACCGAGGTTGGTGCACCACAGCCCGGACATGCCGTCCAGGTAGCGCTTGCCGTCGTTGTCCCACAGCGCCAGGCGATCCCCGCTGACCATCACCCGCGGGCCTTCCTCGTTGAGCGCCTTCTGGTCGACGAAGGCGTGAATGTGGTGGGCGGCGTCGGCGGCCTGGTAATCGCGGGTACTGCGGGTCGGATCGAATACGGCGGACATGGCGGTTCTCCAGAGAAACGGGGCAAGTGAGTGCGCGTTCATTCCAGCGGTGCACGGCTAATATTTGTCACTTAAAAATATTTTTGTAAAGAAAATATTTGTCGGTGAAAAAAGAAATCCGTAGGCTGACGGCCATCAGCAAGACAGGACACCAGCACCATGAGCGGGCTCAGAGAACGGCAAAAGGAACAGCGCAGGGAAATCATCGCGCAGGCAGCGCTGGAGTTGTTCATCAGCAACGGCTTCGGCGCGACCACGCTGGAGCAAATCGCCAATCAGGCCGGGGTTTCCGCGCCAACGGTGGTCAATTATTTCGGCGGCAAACAGGAAATTTTGCTGGCCTTGCTCAAACAGCCGGACGAGCAGGCGATGCGTGATGCGCGGGCCAATCTGGACGACGACAGTGATCCGCTGGAGGCGCTGTGCGAGTTCGAAGGCTTGATGACCGACTACCAACTGCAAGCGATGCCGGCCTCGCTGTGGCGTGAATTGGCGCCGTTTCTGCTGACCGGCGAGCTGGCTCAGGCGATGAGTCCGTGGAATGCGGCGGTGATCGAAGAAACCAAAGCGCTGCTCGGGCATTTCCAGACACAGGGCAAGCTGCGTGCGTCGGTCGATCTGGACGTGGCGGCGACGCTGTTCAACCAGTACGCGAACATGGCGTTCATCCGTTTGGCGACCCAGGAAGTACCGGACCGGCCGGCGCATGCCTTGCACATGCGCGGGGTGTTGACGCTGTTGTGTCACGGCATGCTGGAGGGTTGAGCGGAAGTTACAGATCCGGACCGTCGCGCCGGGCGGTATGGGCACCTGTCAACTCTGACAGTTATGCGGCCAGTCAAAGAGCCCTAGGCTTGGGGAGCCCTTTGTTCGGGGACGATCCACTGGCTGGATAACCAAGGAGTGCCGACATGACACCTACATTGCTGCGTCACACGACGGGACGGGTCGAGGCAACGATCAACGAACAACCGTCTTTGAGTTTCCTTGCAGAAACAGACCTCAAGGTCACTATCGTTGGGGCCAAGTACAAAGTTGCGGCCAGAATGCCGCTGGAAAACAACCGTGAGCGGTACATTGATCTCTCTTTTCCCTCTGACCTTGCAGGCGATGGTCGGGAATACTCTTTTCCACTGACCCCATCCTCTGAGGCACAGGGTCGCTACTCACGCTTCCCGGAAAACGAATCCCTGGCGTCGAATGAAGGTTCGCTGCAGGTGCATTTCGACACCACGCAAAGGCGCTTGTGGGGCACGTTCGATTACCGTGTCGGCTCTGGCGACTTGAGATTCGAAATAAGCAAAGGCAATTTCGATCTCTTTGGCTTCGACACTGCAAAACCGGGAGGCACCGGTACATTCACGGGAACGGTCGACAAACAGACCTTCGACGCGAGTGAAGTGGGTATACGACGTGTAGACGACATCGGACTGCCCGAGCCCTACCTTGAGGTCATTGGCCGTACCCGACCCGCCGTTGGCGCCGAGCATATCGCCATCCAGATCGACACTGACGTGAATGGGCTGCGACACACACTCGGACGCGACGATAGCCAAGTGCGGGCGCTTTACTTTCACTCGCTATCAGGATTTTTTCTCGCCACCAGCGGTGAAGTAAACTTTGCCGCCTTGCCCACGCCAACTCAGGCAAAAGGCACGATAGTAAAAGGCATCTTCCAACAAAACACGGAACAACTCCGCGAGATCGACTGCACATTCGATATCACCGAAAACCCGACCGGTAATGGGTGAAGCAACGGGGGGAGGCTGCCAGAGGGCGAACGACGGCAATCAAGACTTATCGTCATCACCCTCATCCTGCAAGCCGATCTGACAACCGTTCAGCGCTCAACTACGCTGCCTTACGTATTCCTCTGACACCCGGGCGTAAGGAAACACGTGCATGCGAAGCAGGCTGCTGGCGGTAGCGATGATGGTCTGTGCCTTGCTCGGGTCCGGAGCTGGCTGGGCGCTTGAGGAGACGGCAAAGCCTGCGAATGAAGCGGTGGAGCTGAAGGTCGCCAACCGCAGCATCATGCTGTTTCGCGCGACGCTGCTGGGCGAATCGCCGGCGACCCGCGTCAAGCGAGCGAAGACGGTCATCACCGAGGCGCTGGACGAGTCGGAGAATCTGACGGTCTCGATCGACCCGATCCAGAACAGCTACATGGTTTTACTGGGCGACAAGCGCGCGTTCATCGTCGCGCCCAAGGACGTTGATGGCCTTGAATACGCCTCGGTGCAGCAGGCTGCCGAAGGTGCTGCCGAGAAACTGCGCCAAGTGGTCACAGAAACCGGTGAGGCGCGCAGCCTGCATCTGATCCTCAGGTCTTTGGCGCTGGCGGCAGCGTCCACCGTGATCTATGTCGGCTTGCTCTGGTGCCTGGCCTACCTGCGTCGCAAGTTACTGAGCAAATTGCCCGAGCTGATGGAACGCCATACCCAGGTGCTGAAAGTCGGGCGGGTGCAGTTGATCGACGCCAATTTCCTTTATCCGTTGGTCAGTCGCCTGCTGTTGGTGTTGCGTTGGCTGGTGATTGCGCTACTGACCTACGAATGGCTCGGGTTTGTCCTGTCGCGATTTCCCTATACCCGGCCATGGGGTGAAAGCCTCAACAACTATCTGTTCGAGTTGGCCGGCTATCTGCTGGATGGCATTGTCGGGGCTATTCCCGGACTCGGCGTGGCGTTGGCCATTTTCTTTATCGCCCGTGGGGTGACGGCGTTTGCCCGGCGCATTTTGCGGCGCATGGCGACCCCGGGCACCTTCAGTTGGCTGAACCATGAGACCTTGCAACCGACCCAACGTCTGACCTCGCTGGCCATCTGGCTGTTTGCCCTGGCGATGGCGTATCCGTATCTGCCGGGCGCCGGCACCGATGCGTTCAAGGGCTTGTCGGTGCTGATCGGCCTGATGATTTCCCTCGGTGCCACCAGTGTGGTGGGGCAGGCGGCAGCCGGATTGATCCTGACCTACACGCGCACTTTGCGCCCCGGCGAGTTCGTCAGGATCGGCGAATATGAAGGCACCGTCACCGAGCTGGGCATGTTCACTACACGCATCCGCACCGGGTTGGGTGAAGTGCTGACGCTGCCCAATTCGATGATCACCGGCACCGTCACCAAAAACTACTCGCGGACCGTGAAGGGGCCCGGTTACGTGGTCGATACCGTGGTCACCATCGGTTACGACACCCCCTGGCGGCAGGTCGAGGCGATGTTGCTGGAGGCGGCCCGCCGCACGCCGGGTGTTCTGGAAGACCCGCCGGCTCAGGTGTTCCAGACTGCCTTGTCGGATTTCTATCCCGAATATCGCTTGGTGGCGCAGGCCATTCCGAGCCAGCCGCGCCCGCGTGCGGTGTTGCTGAGCATGCTTCACGCCAATATTCAGGATGTGTTCAACGAATATGGCGTGCAGATCATGTCGCCGCATTATCTGGATGACCCGCAGCAAGAGAAGCGAGTGCCGAAGGACAAGTGGTTCACGGCCCCCGCACAAAAACCGGAGGGTGAGGATTTGCCTTAGTCAGTGCCATTATTTGGGGGAGCATCAGCGCCGGATCGCGGCATACGACTTGCCCAGATCACTGGCCCAGCCGTCCAGCACGCCTTTGACGTCATCGGCAGTCAGCACCTGTTTGTCGTTTTCCAGCGGCACGCCGGTGCCCTTGCGCACCACTTCGGCGACCACTTCGCCGGTGGAGCCGTCCTCGAACGAGACTTCGGTGGTGATTTCGCTGTCCTGATCGCGGATGCCGGTGGCGGTGCTCACGCCGGCGGCAACCAGGGTCACCGGCAGCCATTCATAAAAGCGCAAGCCCTGGGTGCTGGCGGCGACGCGGGTAATCGCGGGTCTGACGGTCAGGGTATTGGGGCCGGGTTGCGATACCAGGTGCACGACCTTGCCCAGTTCCAGCCTGAGCGCGGCGTCGTAGTAGTCGGTGACGCCGGACAGCGTGCTCAGCGGAACGCGCTCGGTCGGCGCGACGCTGGGGTAGAACTGACTGGGCGCCAGATAGGCCTGGGTGTAACGCCCTCGGGCCAGCGCCGGGCTGACCCAGCCCAGCACAGTCTGCCCGGATGGCGATGTGTGCTCGCTCAGCACGCTGTAATCGTGCAGAAATCCCGTGTACTTCTGCGGTTCAACGGTTTTGCTGCTGCAGGCCGACAGGCTCAGAGACGCTGTGCACATCAGTGTCATCAGGCAATGGCTTTTTATCATGCGAATCCTTGTTTTGCGCTTTTGACCCACGTCGTTCAAGCGCGGGCAGTGATTGGGGAGGAGAGCGGCGGGGTGTTGTCCGAGCATTCGATGTGCAGCTGGCCGTGGCTCATGATCCACTGGATGAGGTCGGCGGTCGGAATCGAGTGCACGTACTCGACCCATTGCGAATCGCCGGGGCCGTACTGCTCGAAATAGCGGCGCAGGACGATACGGCTTTGGTCATCTGACAGGCCCAGGCAGAACTCCTGAAACAGCAACGGCGTATTTTGATCAGGCGCGCTGGTGCGCTGGCTGAGAATCAACGGATAGCGGGCGTCGTGGCCCTCGGCGGTGTACCTGTCGTGCAATGCGCTCATTGAATGCCCCCCGGTTGTCGATGGCGAGCAGAGTGCCCGAAGGGTTTTGCCGCAGCATGTCCGCTTGATGTCCGCGACGAAGGAATGTTGCTCGATTGAAATATATGACCTGGCGGCCAGAATGGTTTTAGATGCGTTCTTTTTTGGCCTGAGGATCCTGTGCCCGTGAGCAGACTGCTGATCGTCGACGATGACGTGGAAATTCTCGCCCTGCTGAAGAAGTTCTTCGTCCAGCACGCCTACGAGGTCGATGTCGCCGCTGATGGCGCAGCGATGTGGGCGGCGATTGCCCAGCAGCGCCCGGACACAATCATTCTCGACCTGATGCTGCCCGGTGAAGGTGGCCTGAGCCTGTGCCAGAAAGTGCGGGCGCAGATGGGCATTCCGATCATCATGCTGACCGCCATGGGCGAATTGAGCGACCGGATTGTCGGCCTCGAACTGGGCGCCGACGACTACGTGACCAAACCGTTCGCCCCGCGTGAACTGCTGGCCCGTCTGCGCGCCGTGCAGCGTCGTGCCGGTGAGCAGCTCAGCCCTGTCAGCGAACCTTCGCGACCGGTGATTGCTTTTGCCGGTTGGCATCTGGATATCACTTGTCGCGAACTGCGCTCCCCGGAAAACGTGATGATTCCGCTGTCCGGTGGCGAGTTCGATCTGCTGGTGGTGTTTCTCGATCACCCGCAACGCATTCTCACCCGCGAGCAACTGATCGACCTGTCTCGCGGCCAGGGCCACGACGCCTTTGATCGCAGCATCGACGTGCAGGTCAGCCGCTTGCGCCGCAAGATCGAGCCGGACAGCAAGCGTCCGGACCTGATCCGCACCGTGCGCAACGGCGGTTACCTGTTCACCGCCAAGGTCACGCGCGCATGATCCGTCGCTTCCTGCGCCGTGATCCGTTGAGTCGGCGGATTGCCCTGACCATCGTCGCGGCCATGCTGGCTTCGCTGGCGCTCAATTTTCTGTTCGTGGAGGTGGCCGGGACGTGGGCGCGGCCACCGATTGAGCGCACCGGGTTGCTGGAGCAGATTGCGGCGACCGTCAAAGTGATCGAGGCTGCACCAGCGCCTTTACGCGCGAAACTCGCGCACGCGGCAACCGGCCCGACGCAGGAGGTGACCTGGAGTGCGCAACGTGACGCGCTCGGATTGCCTGCGGGAGGAACGCAGCTGATCGCCAACAAGACGTCGGGGTTGCATCAGTTGCTGGGTGATGAGCGAGACATTCGGGTGTTCAATCCCGCTGACTGGCCGAGCGGCAGTCCGCTGGCGCGCTACGCGGCGCTGATTCAACTGCCGGATGCCAGCTGGTTGTTGTTCTCCTCGCCTGAACGCTCTTGGGGCCTGGACATCGGCACACGCATCGCGATCATCATCGCCCTCGGTCTGATCGCCACCGTGCTGGTGGCTTGGCTGGCCACGCAGCAACTGGCCAAACCGCTGCAACGCTTTGCCAGTGCCGCCCGCCGCTTTGGCGGTGATCTGCGCGCGCCGCCGATCAAAGTCGAAGGCCCGGACGAGATCCGCCAGGCAATCATCGCTTTCAACACCATGCAGGCGCAGATCCAGCACTACATCAGCGAGCGCACGCACATGCTCGCATCGATCTCCCACGACTTGCGTGCACCGCTGACCCGCATGCGCCTGCGCAGCGAGTTCATGGAGGACTTTGATCATCAGGGCAAACTGATCCGCGACATTGAAGAAATGCAGTCGATGATCAATGCCGCGCTGGCGTTCTTTCGGGAAGACACTCAGCCGGAACAGAGCACCGCATTCGACCTGTCGGAGTTGCTGCAGACCATCATCGACGACTACCGCGACCAGAACATCGCCATCGATTTCCATGGCCCGGCGCATCTGGTCTACGAAGGTCGCCCGCTGGGAATCAAGCGTGTGATCGTCAATCTGCTGGAAAACGCCGAAAAGTATGCGCAGCAGCCGGCCATTACCTTGAGCAGCGATGGCTACAGCGTCTGCATTGACGTGAGCGACGAGGGGCCGGGGATTCCCGAAGCGTCGTTGCAGCGGGTGTTCGACCCGTTCTTCCGCCTGGAAACCTCGCGCAACCGGGAAACCGGTGGCGTCGGGCTCGGGCTGTCGGCGGCGCGGGCGATCGTGCGCGAGCAGGGCGGCGAACTGACGTTGAGCAATCGCAGCAGCGGCGGCTTGCAGGCTCGGGTTGAGTTGCCTCTGTAATACTTTGAAACATTTGCCCGTGACGGGCGGTCAACAGGACACATTCTCTGCAAGAAGCGTCCATGAAAACCCCACGGCCCTCCGCACGCCTCGAACCGCTCTCACAACTTCGCAATCTGAAAATGGCCCGTTCCGCGCACGCTTATGTGCGCGGCAGTACGGTGCAGTTTTATGAGTGGCTGCACAGCCAGCCCGGGCGCCGCCTGCCGAAAGGGCCGGCGGTGTGGATCTGCGGCGATTGTCATGCCGGCAATCTTGGACCGACCGGCGATCTGAAAGGGCGCATCGATATCCACATCCGCGACCTCGACCAGACGGTTATCGGCAATCCCGCGCATGACCTGGTGCGACTCGCACTGTCGCTGGCGACTGCCGCCCGGGGTTCCGATCTGCCCGGTGTGGCCACGGCGCGCATGCTCGAGGAGATGATGCGCGGCTACGAGCAGGCGTTTGAAGACGACGTCGACAAAGAGCCGCCACGCCCCGCGCAAGTCAAGGCCGGGATGCGCAGCGCAGTGCAACGCACGTGGAAGCATCTGGCCCAGGAACGCATCGAAAACACCAAACCGACCATTCCGCTGGGCAAGCACTTCTGGTCGCTGTCACGGGAAGAGCGCAGTGCGCTGAAGACCCTTTGCGCCACGCCAGATCTGCACACGCTGGTGACCTCATTGAAGGGGCGCAACAAGGACGACCGGGTGAAAATGCTCGATTCGGCCTATTGGGTCAAAGGCTGCAGTTCGCTGGGGCTCAAGCGTTATGCGGTGCTACTCGGTGTGGGCGAGGGTGATGACGAGGAATATTGCTTGCTCGACATCAAGGAGGCCGTTGCCGCCGCAGCCCCGCGCGTCGCCCGCACCGCGATGCCCCGCGACAACGGCAAACGTGTGGTCGAAGGCGCGCGTTTTCTCTCGCCGGGCCTGGGTAACCGGATGATCGCCACCCGGCTGCTCGACCATGGATTCTTCATCCGCGAACTGCTGCCACAAGACATGAAACTGGAGCTCGATCAGTTGAGCCAGACCGACGCGAAGCTCGCCGCCGGCTATCTGGCCCGTGTCGTGGGGCTGGCTCACGCCCGGCAGATGGACATGAGCACCCGCGCCTCATGGATGCGTGAACTGCAGGCGTGTCGCTCGAAGACTCTGGATGCACCGTCGTGGCTGTGGTCCAGTGTCGTGCAATTGGTGGGTCGTCATGAGAAAGGCTATCTCGAACATTGTCGGCGTTATGCGCTGGAGCATTGATCTGTGTGAGTGAAACAGTTGCCGGTTGCCGATATGAAATTTGTTCTGTAGATTTTCATGAAATTATAAGAAATAAATTTCATGAGGCGCCGAATGTTTCAGCAATCCCAGCAGCATGTCGCCAGTTATTACGCCCACAGTTGCGCCGATGTTCTCAGCACGCGGCCGGCGCTGGAACGCGCGCACGACGCGGAAGTGGTGATCATCGGCGCCGGATTCAGCGGGCTGCACACCGCGTTGCGTCTGGCTTTGGCCGGCAAGCGCGTCACTGTGCTCGAAGCCAGTCGCGTGGCCTGGGCCGCGTCGGGACGCAATGGCGGGCAGGCGATTCTGGGCTGGTCGTGCGACATGCCGCCGCTGGAAGCAGCGCTCGGCTATGAGCGCGCCCGTCGCCTATGGGACGGCATCCGCTGGGCCGCGCAGGAACTGCGTGAATTGCCCGTGCGACACGGTTTTGATTGCGACTATCGCCCCGGCCATTTGTGGACCTCGGTGATGCCGCGGCGAGTCAGCCTGCTGACTGAGTGGCAACACGAAGCCAGTCACAAATGGGGTCATGACGGCCTGCAATTCATTCCCCGTGAAGACCTGCCGCAATGGGTCGCCAGCGAACGCTATCAGGCCGGCCTGTACGACGCCGAAGGCGCGCACCTCAATCCGCTGAAACTCGCCCTCGGGCTGGCCGCCGCCATCGAGCGTGCTGGCGGGCGTATTCATGAGCAAAGCAAAGCGTTGAGTTATCAGCAGGAGGGCAATGGCTTCCGGGTCAATACCGAGCGCGGTTCGGTGAAGGCCGATGTACTGGTGCTGGCCTGCAATGCCTATCTCGATGAACTCGATCCGCAGCTCTCCAGCTGCATCCTGCCGGTCGGCACCTACCAGGTCGCCACCGCGCCACTGACCCCGGAGCAAGCCACGGCGCTGCTGCCGAGCAACGTCTGCGTGACCGACAACCAGTTCGTCCTTGATTACTTCCGCCGCACGCCGGACAACCGTTTGTTGTTCGGCGGCGGCTGCACCTATCTGGGTGGCATGCCCAAGGACATTGCGGTGGCGACCCGGCCGTTTCTCGAACGGGTGTTCCCGCAACTCAAGGGTGTTGAATTGCAATTCGCCTGGGGCGGGCACATCGACCTGACCATGAACCGTACGCCTGATGTCGGCGGCGAGGGCAACCGTTATTGGCTTCAGGGTTATTCGGGGCACGGCGTGCTGCCGACACTGGCCGCCGCCCGTGCGGTGTCCGATGCAATTCTCGGCGAGACGGATGAATTGGCGTTGTACCAGGGCCTGAGCAATGGCCGTTTCCCCGGCGGCAAGCACTTCGCCGCACCGCTGGAAGCTATCGGCAAGGCCTGGTATCGGCTGCGCGACAGCATTTGATGAGATTTTGACCATGAACAAGCAAGAAGAAATCGCGGCGCTGGCGATCCTGATCCACGACCTGCGCAAGCACAAGAAATACACCCTCAAAGAGTTGGCCGACAAAATCGGCCGTTCGGTGGGGTTTCTCTCGCAAGTCGAACGCGGCCTGTCGCGCCCGACCGTGGCCGACCTCACCGCGATCAGCGAAACACTCGGCGTGCCGACCACCTATTTCTACAGCCTGCCCAAACCCAGACAAGTGCCGTGGGTTACCCGCCCGGACGAGCGCCGCACGCTGTATTACGCCAGCGGCATTACCGACATTCTGGTGTCGCCGCAGATGCGTGCCTCGTTCTCCATGCTCGAAAGTCATCTGGAACCGGGCGCGAGCAGCGGTGACCGGCACATGAGCGACAGCTCGGAGCAGGGCGGTTACGTCCTCGAAGGCGAGCTGACCTTGTGGCTGGGCAACGACGACGAACCGGTGACCTTGAGCGCCGGCGACAGCTTTCAATTCGACAGTCACACCCATTGCCGCTACGGCAACCTCACCGCGCAGCTTACCCGCGTGCTCTGGGTCTACACCTGATAACAACAAAGGATGAATACGATGGACGCTGTCTGCTCTGACCTGCTCGCCGAAGTGCGCGCGTTTCGCCAACGCTACCCCGAGGTACGCTATGTCGACCTGATTTCCCTGGACATTCCGGGGCATTTTTACGGCAAGCGCTATCCGGTGGACATGCTCGAAAAAGTCGCGGCAGGCAGCGCCTTGAAACTGCCGCAGAACTGCGTGTTGCTGGGCGTGCAGGGCGGTCTGTTCAAGATCGGCGATTACTGCTTCAACGACGGCGACCCGGACGCTGTGCGCCGCTTGGTGCCCGGCACCCTCAAGCCCGTGACCTGGGAAAGTCAACCGCTGGGGCAGATGCTGATCACCTCCGACGGTACCGCCAAACCCATCGAGTTCGAACCCCGCGAAGTGCTGGCAAAAGTACTGGATCGATTGGCGAGCAAAGGCATTCATCCGGTGGTCGCGTTTGAGCTTGAGTTCTATCTGTTCGACAAAAAACTGCGCGACGGCCTGCCGCAATTCCCTCGCGACGAGCTGACCGACGACGCTGATGATCAGCCGAACATGCACATCGAACGCCTGTCGCGTTTCGCCCCGGTGCTTGACGACATGGTTGAAGCGACGCGGGCGCAGGGCATCGATGCCACGGTGATTACCGCAGAGCTGGGGCCGGGCCAGTTCGAAATCAATTTCGGCCATCTGGATGACGGTTTGCGCGCCGCCGACTGGGCGGCGCTGTTCTGTCGCAGCACCCGCGGCGTTGCGCTCAAGCACGGCTATCGTGCCAGTTTCATGGCCAAGCCGTATGTGCAGCATCCGGGCAGCGGCATGCATGTGCATGTCAGCCTGTATGACGCCGCCGGCAACAATCTGCTGGCCGCCAATCATCAACAGCTGCTGCGTCATGCAGTGGCCGGTTGCCTGGATCTGCTGCCGCACAGCATGCCGATTTTCGCGCCGAACCAGAACGCCATGCGCCGCTTGAGCGGCACGGTAAACACCGCGACCAAAGCGAGCTGGGGTTACGAGGATCGTGACGCCTGCCTGCGCATCCCCGAGTCGGACACGAAAAACCTGCGCATCGAATACCGGCTGGCCGGCGCTGACGCCAACCCGTATCTGGTGCTGGCGGCAATTCTGGTGGGCGTGGAACATGGTCTGGAATCAGGCAAGGAACCGATCCCGCCCCTCAACGATGACCGCAACAGCGGCATCGCTTTCCCCACGGAAATCCTCGATGCCGTGCGCGCGTTGCAGCATCAGCCGCAACTGCGGGCGGGACTGGGCGCCGAGTTTGTCGACGTGTATTGCGAGAACAAACGTCAGGATCACCTGGCATTCATGCAGGAGATCAGCGCGCGGGAGTATCGCTGGTATTTGTGATCACAGGTTCAGTGACTTCTTCAGCCCTTCACCAAAACCAATACGGCAAAAACTTCGGTGTGGGTTCGATCATGAGTTCCAGGTGGTAGGTGATCGGGTTGAAGAAAAACATATCCAGTATCAGAAAAGCCGCTACGCCAAACGACAGCGTTATGAACTCGCGATAGGGATGCTCGGCGAAGTACTGGTGTTTACCATGGTAGACACTCAACAGCGCAGACAACCCCAGGCCCACGCCCAGGTAATTAGGCTGTAACGGAACATCGGCGAAGTTGTTGTAGACCAGCACCGCCACCAGCATACCCAACCCCAGCAGGGGCAGCTTCAGGCAGACGTTGAGCAGGCCGTTTTTGGCGCGGACGAAGGCGGCTTCCTTGCTGACGAAGAGGTAAGCGGCCAGCAATGAAATCGCCGGGATGATTGCCAGGATGTAGCGTGCTTTCTTGGAACTCGGAAGAGTGAACAGCACCAGCAGCACTAGCAGCCAGCCGGTTAGATAGCGCAGCAGGTCGATGTTTCTATCGCGGTTCGAACGGAAGAACAGTTTGTACTTCTTGAGAATGACGTTGATGGCGTAAAACACCGTGATGCCGTAGGTCAGCAGACCTGCCGAGAAGTAGAAGTAATAGCGTGGCGCGTGGTCGGAACCGAAGCGTGCGATGCCCTGCATGTTCAGCACTTCGTCGAGGAACGCTGGCCCTCCTTGCACGTAGGCCGCCCAGGCCAGTAACACCACCCCAACAGTCAGAATCACCCCCGAGAGCAGTGAAAACAGCAGCAACATGCGCCACTGCCGGCTCAGTAAGTAATAAGCGCCAATGACACTCGCAGGTCCGATCAAGCCGATAGGCCCACGAAAAGCGAAACCCAGTGCCAGCCCGACATACAGAAACACCAGGCGGCGCGAGTCTTTTTTGATCTCGGCCGTATAGGCAAAGTAGAAGCACATCACCGTTAACAGCGCCGGATAGATATCCAGTGCCAGCGAGTTGACGCCGTCGAGAAAAGCCCAGGTCAGCAGACTGAAAAGAACGCCGTACGCCCCCCACTTCTTGCTGTGCAGCGCGCCCAGTCGATAAATGAATACCAGCATCAGCGACGCGGCCACGCAGGACGGAAAACCCATGGAAAGAACGGATATCCGGCCGAATGGCAAGGACACCAGGTAGACCAATAAGGTATTGAGGACCGTGTAGTCGGGATAGGGTTTGAGGTCTTCGGCGATCGGGAACAGTGTGATGCCGTGCAGCAACATGTAGTCGGCAAAGTCGACAAAGCGTGTTGTGTAGTTGAGGACCGCGGGTTTGTATTGCAATGCCATGAACACGGCCAGTGTCATGAAAAAAATGCTCAGGCATGGGTTTCTCGTAATCAGTCCCGTCAACATTCCAGCCCGCGAAGTGCGCTCTACAACAAGCGGGGCATCATATCGATCCATCGTTAACCCTTTAGTGAAGTTGTTCTTTTGACCGCAATCCTGACAGTCCGGTGACGCCTGCATTGAACTTGTGTGTGGCGCGAGATTGATGTTGAGCCTGGCCCGCGGCGAGGACTATTCAAGCATGACGGCCCTAAACACACCCTGAACAAAACCAATTGAAGTCAACAGGAAAACCGTATTAACAACGCGTGTCGAAACGGGCTTTGTGCATTTCAATGATTGAATGCCAGTGATACAAGGCCGGCTAGATGACGCGTCCTTTCTTCGACGGCGAATGATCGGCCGGCCCGGTTCTGGCGGTTTGCAACAATCGGGCGAACGCCGCTTTGTCGATGGGCCGACTCATGAAATAACCCTGCACCTCATTGCATTGATCCTTGCCCAGAATCGCCAGTTGCTCCTCGGTTTCCACGCCTTCGGCGGTCACGGTCAGGCCCATGGCTTTGCCCAGGCCGATGATCGCCTGGACCACGGCGCGATCGTTGGCGCCGTTGCTGATCGAGGCGATGAAGCGCTTGTCGATCTTGATCCCGTCGAACGGGTAGGCGCGCAGGTAGCCGAGAGACGAATAGCCGGTGCCAAAGTCGTCCATGTTCAGGCGCACGCCGAGTTGCTTGAGCGCATTCATCGTGGCCAGCGCGCCGTCGGTGTCGACGAGCATCACGTTTTCGGTGATTTCCAGTTCCAGACGACTGGCCGGGAAACGGGTCTGGATCAGCGCTTCGCGAACGTCTTCGACGACATCGCTGAGGGCGAACTGTGCCGGGGACAGGTTGACTGACAGGAGGATGTCTGACGGCCATTCGAGTGCGGTTTCACAGGCTTCGCGCAACACCCAGCGCCCCAGCGCCACGATCAGATCGGTCTGTTCCGCCAGGCCGATGAACACGTCCGGTCCCAGCAGACCCTTGGTCGGGTGCTGCCAGCGCACCAGCGCCTCGACCGAGACGATGTGCTTGCCGTCGACGGTGTAGCGCGGCTGGTAATGCAGGATGAATTCGTCGTTTTTCAGTGCGCCGCGCAGGTCGCTTTCCATTTGCCGGCGGGTCTGGATCTGGTCGTTCATGTGCGCTTCGAAATAGCACCAGGTGTTTTTGCCCTCGGACTTGGCCTGATACAGCGCGATGTCGGCGCAACGGATCAACTCGCTGGGCACGAAGCCCTGGCGGCGGCTCAGGGCGATACCGATGCTGGCCCCGACGTGCAACGGATGGTGCTCGAAGAGCATCGGTTGATGCAGGCTCTCGACCAGCCGGGTACAGAACCGGTCGACTTCCTGCCGAGTGTCCATGCCATTGAGCACCACGACAAATTCGTCGCCACCCAGGCGTGCGACGATGTCGTGCTCGCGGGTGCATTCGCGCAGACGACTGGCGACTTCCTGCAACACCGCATCGCCTGCCGGATGGCCGAGGGAGTCGTTGATCGGCTTGAAGTTGTCCAGGTCGATCACCAGCAGCGACAGCGGCGGCGCGTGCTCCTTGAGCAGCAGCGCTTCATCCAGATAACGCGCCAACTGGTTGCGATTGGGCAGGCCGGTGAGGGCGTCGTGCATCGACAGGTGCTGGATCTGCGCATGGGCGGCGACTTCGTCGGTGATGTCGCTGGCGGTGCCGCGATAGCCGACCACGGTTTGCTTCTCGATAATCGGCCGCGCCGACAGTCGACAGTGGCGTTGCTGCCCGGCGTGATCGCGGTAGGTGCAACGCAAGTCGCTGGCATTGCTGTCCTCGGTGAGTTTCTTCAGCCACAGCTCCAGCGGCGTGGTATCGCACGACACCAATTGCCCAATGCCCTGGCCCAGCCACTCGCTTTGCGGGTAGCCGGTCACCTCGCTGAAGCGCGCCGAGAGATAGGTCAGGCGCAAGTGCCTGTCGACTTCCCAGATCCAGTCCGACGCCGCTTCGGCGACCGCGCGAAAGCGTTCTTCACTGGCTTCCAGCGCATGGTTGGCCGCCTCCAGTGCCTGATTCGAAGCCTGCAGCGTGCTGAAACTGTGGTCGACGTAGGTTGAAGACCGCACGGCGTGACGCAAGAAATAGGCGGTCAACAGCATCAGCACGGCCAGCACGGCGCCGAGGGTTGGCAGCAGTGACCACAGCAGTTGCTGCCCGGGTCGTTCCAGATCCGCTATCAAGCTGTAACCGGTGCTGTCCAGCGGTACTCGTGGTTGTTCTTCGGCAAGTTGTCCGTCCGGAGTCAGGGTCAGGTTGCTCAGGCCATAAGCGACTCCGATCACCCGCAGTTTGGCGGGCGTCAGCTTGTCGACGAACACCAGCACCGAGGTCTGTGTCGGATCGCCCACTGGACGTTCGTCGTTGGGCAAAATGGCCGCTGCCGTCACCAGCGCCGGCCAGCCGTCGAACAGTGAGTAGGTGCTGACAGGCACCGTCAGACTGGATTGGCTTTGCACCTGATCAATCAGTGAGGCGGCAGAGACCTCGAGCCAGCGCGAGATGTCACCTTCTTTCTGTTGCCCTTGCACCACAGCGTATTGGGTCCCCTGTCGATTCAACACAAAAACACCGTCATAACCGTCGGTGGTGAACAGGGTTTTGCCGATATTTTGCTGGTTGTACGCCCAGTCGGTATCGACATGTGGATGCAGGTGTTCGTAGGCCGTGTTCCAGTCAGCGTAACTGGAGATGTAGCTTTTGGAGGCGACGATGCGATTTTCCAGGGCGCGGGCCGTATAGAAACGGGTTTGCTCGACATCCTCGCGATCCAGGCGGGCAGCAATACTGAGCAGGGTGCCAATCGCAGCAATCACCCCGACGACGAACAGCGTGCCGACCGCAAATGCCAGGCGGCGGGTAATGGCGCTTTGCTGAGGCGGAACCGGCGTGGCAGGAGCGAAACTGTCCATATGCTCGTCCTTGGTAGCTTGGGTTTGCTCATCTGGAACAGCGGCCCGAGCGCATTGTTCAATTTGTTGTTGGCAATGACGCTGCGGCGGATGTCTCAAGCGTAGTGAATGCGCGGGGATTTTGCCTTTGGCGCAACTTCATTGCGCTCTGAGCAACTGCCCCAAGACCTCCAATTCTCCTTTCTCCACATCCGACACCAGCACGAAACGCATATGAGCGGCCTGCCACGAGACCACGTTGAATCCCCGCACGCTGCGACTCTGCACGGCTTGGTCCGCCTCGTTCGTCGGCAGGATGAACAGGTTGATGATGTGCTTGGCATGCCCGTAGCTCAGGGCGGCGGTGGTCTGGTGTTGCAGGTAATCCAGACGCCCGCCAAGCAAGGGGAAGCCTTGCGCCGTGTAGTCGAATACCGGGGGCGAGAAGTCGAGTTTGCCGGTGAACCACGGTTTGACGGTGTGGCGATCGGACGACACCACGTCGTTGAGGTGTTCGCCCATCAACGAGCGTACGTGGCTGGAAACGGCCTCGTCGATCAAGGGTTGCTCGCTGCCGGGAGTGGCGACATACAGCACCAGCGCCAGAGCCAGCGCGGCGGCGGAAAAGGCCGGGGCCAGCCATTTTTGCCAGCGCTGGATGAACCTCGGCTCAGGTTTGTCTGCGGCGAACACGCTCGCCGCGCATGCGGCGGGCGCCGGGTAGTAGGGTACATGGCGCTTCACGCTGACCTTGAGCAATTTCGCTTGCTCGTGCAGCTGCGCGCATTCGGCACAGGTGCTCAAGTGCGCGGTCACCTGCGCCGCCGTCGCCGGATCCAGTTCCTGATCCAGATAGCCGTGCAACTGTGTCTGGCAAACCGCGCAGTCGAGTTCATTCATGATCGTGCAACTTCAATAGTTCGAGCTTGAGCAGGGCACGTGCCCGGGCCAGTCTGGACATGACGGTGCCAATCGGAATATCGACCACCAGGGCGATGTCCTTGTAAGGCATGTCTTCGAGTTCCTTGAGCACAATCACCTCGCGAAACACCGGCGGCAGGGCACTCAACGCCTGCTGGAGCAAGGCGGCATTTTCCATGTGAATGGCCAGCAGTTCCGGGGTCTGGCTGTGGCTCAGCGGGCCTTCGTCAGCGACCCGGTCGTCATCGATGGCGACCCAATGGCGCCCGGCCGAAGCCTTGAGCCAGGTGTAGCTTTCGTTGCGCACGATGGTCAGAAACCACGCCTTGGCGTTGCCGTCGGCGAAACGTTGCAAAAACCGGAAGGCGCGCAGGGCGCTTTCCTGCACGACGTCGCGCGCAGCGCTGTCGTTGCCGGTAAGCCAGCGCGCAAGGTTGTAGGCCGCGTCCAGATGGGGCGCAATCAATTCCTCAAATCGCTTCATGGTCGGTTCCGCACCGTCACCCCCCTGTAACCGCGCTGCGGCAGGTTTTATTCGCGCAAAAAGATTTATTTTTTGCCGTGGAATAAAGCCTCACGCCACAAGGTTTACCTCGTGTCAGCTACCTCACTGTAGTTCGCCCGCGAGGACACATCGATGGACATTCAAGCAAAACACCCGCTGCGCACCGACGGCCCGCTCAACCCGGACCGGCGAACCCTGCTCAAATGCTCGGCGTGGGCCGGGGCCGGGGTTCTCTGGGCCCTGAGCGGCGGCATCCCCAAAGCCTTTGCGCTGGATGACGCAGGCAACGTCAGCGATCCCAAGGCGCTGGACAGCACCTTTCACTTCGTGCAGATCAGCGATTCGCACATCGGCTTCAACAAGGAAGCCAATCCCGAACCGGTCAAGACCTTGCAGGTGGCCATCGACAAGGTCATCGCGCTGCCCAGACGGCCATCGCTGATCTTGCACACTGGCGACATCACCCACCTGTCCAAGCCCGAGGAATTCGACACCGCCGCACAGTTGCTCAAGGGCCTGCCATCCACCGTGCATTACGTCCCCGGCGAACACGACACCCTCGACGAGGGTGGCGGCAAGCTGTACCTGGAGCGTTACGGCAAGGGCACCAAAGGCAACGGCTGGTATAGCTTTGATGATCATGGCGTGCATTTCATCGGGCTGATCAATGTCTTCAATTTCCAGGCCGGTCATGAAGCCACCCTCGGCGCCGAGCAACTGGCCTGGCTGGCCGATGACTTGCGCGCAGTCAGCAGCAGCACGCCCATCGTCGTGTTCACCCACATCCCGTTGTGGACGGTTTATCAGCCGTGGGGCTGGGGCACCGAGGACGGCGATCAGGCGATCGCGATGCTGCGCAAGTACGGCTCGGTGACGGTGCTCAACGGGCACATCCATCAGGTGATCCAGAAAGTCGAGGGCAACATGACCTTCCACACCGCCCGTGGCACCGCCTATCCGCAGCCGGCACCGGGTGCCGCACCGTCGCCGGGGCCGATGACGGTGGCGGCGGATCAGCTGCGCAATTACCTGGGGATCACCGACGTGCGCGCGACCCAGGGCGATCACCCACTGGCCCTGATTGATTCGACACTGGTGTGACGGAGGGTGAACCGATGAAAACGCGACTGTTGGCGCTGATGTGCCTGTTGCTGGCGATACCGGTGTGGGCAGCGGAAGTGAAGATCGACATCAAGGAATTCATGTTCGCCCCCAAGGACCTGACCGTGGCCGTCGGCACCAAAGTGACGTGGGTCAATGATGATCAGATCCCGCACACGGTGGCGGAAACCCACAAGGTGTTTCGCTCGGGTGCGCTGGACACCAATGACAGCTTTTCCTGGGTATTCGATACGCCGGGGGCGTTTGAATATTTTTGCGTGTTGCATCCGCAGATGATCGGCAAGGTGGTGGTGACGCAGTGAACTGGCTCGTGATCTGCTGAATACGTACCGCAAAGGTGTCGCTGGCCTGAGTGTTACTCAGCTACCAATCTGCACCTTTGCGGGGCTTGCCATGGGCTATCGGGTAGCACTGTTCTAGCTTCGGGCGGCAGCATTAAATCGCTGTTCGTTATGAATTCGTGAGTTAAATCATTCAAATCAAGCGCTTGGCCCGGTGCGGAGAAATCTGGCATGCATCGTGCTTTTTTTGCATCAGTGGATAATTGGATACAAAAAGACAAAAGGTGCTGCCATGCAATTCGCTCCTGCCTTCGATCAACGTCAACCGATGACCGCCGAAGAAGAGGCCTACAAGTTTCTGTTGGAGGGCATCTGTGGTGGTCGGTACCGCAAGGGCGACCGGTTGATCGCCGAGGACATCGCCAGTGAAATCGGCATGAGCCGCATGCCGGTGCGCGAAGCGTTTCGCCGTCTCGATGCGCAGGGTCTGGTGACGCTGAGGCCCAATCGCGGCGCGGTGGTCAGTGGGCTGGATGTCGAGCAGATGCATGAGGTGTTCGAGATGCGAAGTGCGCTAGAGGGCCTGGCGATTCGCATCGCGGTGCCCAAAATCAGCGAGCGTCAGTTGACGGCGCTGGAACGGCTTCTCGATGAAATGGATGACTACCGCGACGAGAGTGCGGCGTGGGTCAGCCGCCATCGCAAGTTCCATGAATACCTGTGCAGCCTCAGCGAACGCCCTCGGTTGCTCAAGCAGATCAGCGCCCTCTACGCGCTGATCGAAGCGCCCATGCGCCTGTGGCTGCAGCACATCGAAAAGCCCCTGAGCGCCCGCCAGGAGCACCAGATCATCCTTGATGCGATTCGTGCCGGCGACGCCAGCAAGGCCGAAGCCGTGGTGCGCGAGCACATCGAAGGCACGGTGCCCGAGCTGATCAAATTTTTGCAATCAGAAAAATAACCACAGAGCGGAACACGAGTCCGCCGATGTTTTGACGTTGAGTACTGCCCCGTTACTAACCGAACTGGAGTGTCTGGTCATGCATACGTCTCGCCTGTTACTGGCTGCAATTTCCCTCGGACTCTGTTCGCAATGGGCGCTCGCCGCACCCACGGTGCCGGAGCGTCTGGTCAAGGTCGACAAACTGACCTATTGCTCGGGCATGGATTCGCCGCCGCTGGTGTCTTTCGATGAAGCGCAAAAGCCCAAAGGCCTGACCGTCGACCTGGGCCTGGAAATCGCCAAGCGCCTGGGCGACAAGAAGGTCGATTGGCGGGTGATTCCGTTTTCCGGACTGCTCCCGGCCTTGCTTGCCAAACAGTGCGACATGATCGTCGACCAGCTGTTCGACAAGCCCGAGCGCCGTGAGGTGATCGACATCGTCAACTACATGTATTCCAGCCAGGCAGTCGTCGTGCCCAAAGGCAATCCGAAGGCGCTGAAAACCCTGGCGGATCTGAGCGGGCACAAGATCGCGGTGCTTAATGGCTCGACCATCAAGACCTTGCTCGATGCGGAAAATGAAAGCCTGACCAAGGCCGGCAAGCCACCGATGAAACTGGTGGTTTACAACACCGACACCGATGCCTTCCAGGCCTTGCGCATCAACCAGGTCGACGCTTACGGCACCACGGTGGAAACCGCCGGTTATTACGCGGCGATGGCTCCGGATCTGTTCGAAGAAGGCGTTCCGGCCTTCAGCCGGATTCTCACCGGCCTGGGCATCCGCAAGGACGATGCGCAACTGAGCGCTGCGGTACAGCAGATTATCACCGACATGCGCAGCGACGGCAGCTACAACCAGCTTCTGAGCAAATGGCACGTTTCCAGCGACACACTCGATTGAGGTAAGCGTTGATGAACTTCAATTGGGATGTGTTCTGGCAATACCTGTTGCAGCCGAGCGGGGTTTATCTCACCGGGCTCTGGCTGACCTGTCTGATCAGTGTGCTGGCAATGCTGCTGGGCTGTGTGCTGGGGTTGGCCGCTGCATTGTTGCGTTTGTCGAAGAACCCGTTGCTGCATCTGCCCGTGCGTTTTTATGTGTGGCTGATGCGCGGCACGCCGTTGCTGGTGCAGATCGTTTTCCTCTACACCGCGCTGGCGGCGGGCGGGATTTTTCGCTTCGAAGACATTGAGCTGTTCGGGCTGGTGGTGCCCGGCAACATCCAGGCGGCGATCATTGCTCTGGGGCTCAACGAAGGCGCGTACATGGCCGAGATCATCCGCGCCGGGATCGGCGCCGTGGACAAGGGCCAGTACGAGGCCGGGCGTTCGCTGGGCATGACCTTCGCCAAGCTGATGCGCCGCATCGTCCTGCCGCAAGCGTTCCGGGTGATCGTGCCGCCGCTGGGCAACGAGTTCAACGTGATGCTGAAAAACACCACGCTGGTCAGCGTGATCGGCGTGCAAGAGCTGTTGCTCAGCACGCAGATGGTCACCTCGGCGACTTTTCGGGTGTTCGAGTTGTACCTGGTGGTGGCGATTTATTTCCTGTTGCTTACCACGCTGTGGGGCTTCTTTCAGCGCTGGCTGGAGAACCGCTTCGGTCAGTCCGACCGACCTTCTTCGCCGCCGCCGGCCTCCAGTCGGATGTTCGGTCGCAGCACTCTGAAACTGCTGAGGGGACGCTAAGCATGGCGCAGCCAACTGACGAACTGATCATCGAAGCGCTGAACATTCACAAGTCTTTCGGCGATCTACAGATTCTCAAGGGCATCTCGCTGCAAGTGCGCCGTGGCGAAGTGGTGGTGCTGATCGGCGCTTCGGGCTCGGGCAAAACCACGTTTATCCGCTGCATCAACCTGCTCGAAGACATTCAGGGCGGGGAGATCCGGGTCAGCGGTCGGCCCATGGGCTATCGCACCCGGGCGGACGGCAGTCTGGTGCGCGACTCGGAGCGCAACATCGCCCGCCAGCGCCGCGACATCGGCATGGTGTTCCAGCGCTTCAACCTGTTCCCGCACATGACCGCTCTGGAAAACATCATCGAAGCACCGATTCAGGTGTTGGGTGTGCCACGCCAGGCTGCGCTGGAACAGGCGCGAGCCTTGCTCAAGCGAGTCGGGCTGGCAGACAAGGCCGGGCATTACCCGTCGATGCTTTCCGGCGGCCAGCAGCAACGAGTGGCGATCGCCCGAGCGCTGGCGATGAAACCGCAGGCGATGCTGTTCGACGAACCCACCAGCGCCCTCGACCCGGAAACCGTCGGCGAGGTTCTGCAAGTGATGAAAGAGCTGGCCGAGGAGGGCATGACCATGGTCGTGGTCACCCATGAAATGGGCTTTGCCCGCGAGGTCGCCGACCGGGTGGTGGTGCTCGATCAGGGCGAACTGATCGAACAAGGCCCGCCGGAACAGATCTTCAGCCGTCCGACTCATCCCCGAACCCAGGCCTTCCTCAGCCGCGTGCTGTGAATTTCACAAGGACATCGACGATGCGTTTATCGAGTGTGTTTGCGGCGCTGTGCTGCGCCGCCGTGGTCCCCATGCTTCAGGCCGCCGACTCGGTGGTGAAGGTCTACAACTGGTCCGATTACATCGGTCCCGACACGCTGAAGAACTTCGAAAAGGCCAGCACGATCAAGGTTCAGTACGACATTTTCGACACCAATGAAATGCTCGAAGCCAAGTTGCTCTCTGGGCATTCGGGCTATGACGTGGTGGTGCCGTCCAGCCAGTTTTTGTCCAAGCAGATTCGCGCCGGCGCCTATCAGCCGCTGCAACGTGGATTGCTCGATAACTGGAAGCACCTCGACCCGCGTTTGATGCAACGTCTGCAGGCTGCCGACCCCGGCAACCAATACGCCGTGCCGTACATGTGGGGCACGGTAGGCATCGGCTACAACGAGGAGAGAGTCCGCGCCGTGCTGGGCAAGGATGTGCCGCTCGATTCCTGGTCAATGGTGTTCGACCCGCAGAACCTCGCCAAGCTGAAAAGCTGCGGCGTGGCGTTCCTCGATGCGCCGGTGAAGATCATTCCCCAGGCCCTGCTTTACCTCGGGCTGGACCCCAACAGCGTCAAGCCTGAGGATTACAAGCAGGCGTCGAAACTGCTGATGACGTTGCGGCCTTCGGTGACCTATTTCAACTCGTCGAAGTACACCGCCGACCTGGCCAACGGCGACATTTGCGTGGCGATCGGCTATTCCGGTGACGTGATGCAGGCCCAGACCCGGGCGCGCGAGGCGGGCAAAAACATCGACATTCGTTACCTGATTCCCAAGGAAGGCGTAAACCTCTGGTTTGACATGCTGGCGATCCCCAAAGACGCCGCTAACGTCGCTAACGCCCATGCGTTTATCAATTACCTGCTGCGCCCAGAGGTGATTGCACCGGTCAGCGATTACGTCGGCTACGCCAACCCGAACAAGGATGCCACGGCGCTGATGGATCCGAAGGTCAGCGGCAATCCGGGGATCTACCCGACTGACGATGTCATCAACCACGCCTTCGTCTCCGCCGATCTGCCGGAAAACATCCAGCGTCTGATCACCCGCGAATGGAACCGGATCAAGTCCGGCCAATGAATTGCTGATTTGAAGAGCCTTTGCCATGTTGAAATTTTCTGCTCACGAATACCCTTATCCGTCGCAACGCCAAAGCGTCTTCGCCCGTCGTGGCATGGTTGCGGCGTCCCAACCTTTGGCCGCGCAGGCCGGTATCGAGATGCTGCAAAAGGGTGGTAACGCGATCGACGCCGCCATCGCCACGGCGGCGGCACTGACCGTGGTCGAGCCTACGGGGTGTGGCCTGGGCGGCGATGCGTTTGCGCTGGTCTGGTTCAAGGATCAGTTGCATGGCCTCAATGCCAACGGCCATGCCCCGGCCAGTCTGAGCATCGAAGCGGTGAAGACGGCCGGCCATGAGCAAATGCCGTTGTATGGCTGGACGCCCGTGACGGTGCCCGGTTGTCCATCGGCCTGGGCCGAGCTGTCGCAACGTTTTGGTGTGTTGCCGTTCGCCGATTTGCTGCAACCGGCGATCAGTCTGGCCAGAGACGGTTTTCCGCTGTCGCCGGTGGTTGCCCATCAATGGCAGATCGCGCTGGATGAATTCAGTCCCTATCGCAATGAAGGGCTGCAGGCCTGGTTCGACACGTTCTTGATTGACGGTCGCGCGCCCAGGGCCGGAGAGATTTTCCGTAACCCGGCGCAGGCGCGAACCCTCGAAGAACTGGCCCTCACGCGTTGCGAGAGTTTGTATCGCGGCGATTTGGCGCAACGCCTGGATGCGCATTCGCGGGCAACGGGCGGCTATCTGCGCGCCACGGATCTTGAGCATTACCGCGCGCAGTGGGTCGAGCCCATCCACGTCAATTATCGCGGCGTGGATGTCTGGGAAATCCCGCCGAGCGGGCAGGGGCTGGTGGCGCTGATGGCGCTGAAGATTCTTGAAGGTTTCGACTTCGACCACCGTGACAGTCAGCAGACTTGGCATCGCCAGCTGGAAGCGATGAAGCTGGCCTACAGCGATGGTCTGCACTACATCACCGATCCGCTGCACATGCGCGTGGCCGTGGCCGATCTGTTGAGTGACGGCTACAGCGCCCGCCGCCGTGCTCAGATTGGCGATCAGGCGCAGCCGCCGAAGCCGGGCGATCCACACGCCAGTGGCACGGTGTACCTGGCCACCGCGGACGGGCAGGGCAACATGGTCTCGTTCATCCAGAGCAATTACCACGGCTTCGGCTCCGGCGTGGTGCTGCCCGACAGCGGCATTGCCCTGCAAAACCGAGGGCAGGAATTCAGCCTTGATCCCGAGCATGCCAACGCGTTGGCGCCCGGCAAAAAGACCTTTCACACGATCATTCCCGGCTTCCTCACCAAGGACGGCCAGGCGCTGGGGCCGTTTGGCGTGATGGGCGGCTACATGCAGCCGCAAGGCCATGTGCAAATGGTCATGAACCTGGTGGATTTCGGCCTGAACCCGCAGTCGGCACTGGACGCGCCGCGCTGGCAGTGGCTGGGCGGGATGAAGGTCGGCATCGAGCAGGGCGCTTCAAGGGATCTGGCCAATGCGTTGGCGCGTCGTGGACATGAGGTGCAGATCGCCAGTGACCTCACGGATTACGGACGCGGGCAGATCATTTTGCGTGATCCGGTGACGGGTGTGCTGTGTGGCGGGACCGAGCCGAGGGCGGATTCGCATATTGCGGTTTGGTAGAGACGGCAGGTACTCGTCAGGTCAGGAGCACACACTTTTTCACAAAGACCTCCCGGGATCCAATCGATGGCAGAATCTCCCTGACTTGACTGTTTTGGAGAACACCATGCTTCGTGTGTTTGAACGAAGACTCGACCCTTTCCCGCCTGACGAGCTGCCACCGCCGCCCAACGGTCTGGTCAGGTTTCTCTGGGCCTGCACTCGAGGGGCACGCGGCTACGTCCTCGCGCTGGCGTTGCTCAGCGCCGCCGTGTCGGTTTATGAAGCCTGGCTGTTTTCCTTCCTCGGCCAGGTCGTCGATCTGCTCTCGACCTGGCAGGCGGGCGGGGAAGCGGCCGCGCAGGAGCGTCGCGTGTTGTGGGGTATGGGCATCGTCATGGTGCTCAGTGTCGGGCTGGTGGCATTGCGTACCATGGTTCAGCACCAGATTCTGGCAATTAACCTGCCGCTGCGCCTGCGCTGGGATTTCCATCGGCTGATGCTGCGGCAAAGCCTTTCGTTTTTCTCCGATGAGTTTTCCGGACGGGTCACGACCAAGGTGATGCAGACAGCGCTTGCCGTGCGCGACGTGCTGTTCACCATGATCGAGATCCTGCCCGGGATTGGCGTGTACTTCATCGCGATCATCGCCTTGGCCGGCGGTTTTGCGCTGAAGCTGATGCTGCCGTTTCTCGCGTGGGTCGTGTTGTTCGGGCTGGCCATGGGATATTTCGTGCCGCGCCTGGGCAAGGTCGGCCAGGAGCAGGCCAATGCGCGCTCGATGATGACCGGGCGTATTGCCGACGCGTACACCAACATCACCACGGTGAAGTTGTTCTCCCACTCCAACCGCGAAGCGCACTTTGCGCGGGCGGCGATGGAGGATTTCAAGCAGACCGGTTTTCGCCAGATGCGTCTGGTCAGCCTGTTCGAGATCGTCAATCAGGCCCTGGTGGTGGCATTGATCATGTCAGCGGGCGGCTATGCCCTGTGGCTGTGGCACCAGGGCGATGTCGGCGCCGGCGCGGTGGCGGCGATCACCGCCATGGCGTTGCGGATCAATGGCATGTCGAACTGGATCATGTGGCAGATGACCTCGCTGTTCGAAAGCATCGGCACCGTTCAGGACGGCATGGCGACCCTGACCCAGGGCACCAAGGTGCAGGACGCGCCGGATGCCGGCGTGCTGGTGACCTCGGGCGGCGCAGTGACGTTCGACAAGGTGAAATTCAATTACGGTGGCGAGCGTCAGGTGCTCGATGGCCTGAGCCTGAGCATCCGTCCCGGGGAGAAGATCGGTCTGGTGGGCCGCTCCGGTGCCGGCAAATCGACGCTGATCAACTTGCTGCTGCGTTTCTACGATGTCGACAGTGGCGAGATTCGTATCGACGGCCAGAACATTGCGCACGTGACTCAAGACAGCCTGCGCAGTGCCATTGGCATGGTCACGCAGGACACTTCGCTGCTGCACCGCTCGATTCGCGACAACATTGCCTACGGCCGGCCCGATGCCACCGACGCGCAGATCCGCCGTGCGGCGGCCAACGCCCAGGCTGACGAATTCATCAGCCAATTGAGCGATCGCCAGGGTCATACCGGTTACGACACTCTGGTGGGCGAGCGCGGGATCAAGCTGTCCGGCGGCCAGCGCCAACGGGTGGCGATTGCCCGGGTGATGCTGAAGAACGCACCGATTCTGCTATTGGACGAAGCCACCAGTGCGCTGGATTCGGAGGTTGAAGTGGCGATTCAGGAAAGCCTCGACGACATGATGCAGGGCAAGACCGTGATCGCGATCGCGCATCGACTGTCGACGATTGCAGCGATGGACCGGCTGATTGTCATGGATGACGGACGCATCATCGAGCAGGGCACCCACGCCGAATTGCTGGAGAAAAACGGCGTGTATGCACGGCTGTGGGCGCATCAGAGCGGCGGCTTCCTAGGTGAGGACAAAGGCGTGATCGAGGCGGTGGATCAGGCCTGACCCACCGACGTTGCTCGTGCCGTCGGGGCAGGGTGACGCGACGTCATCAGGCCGATAAAGGAGATTGCCAGCGCCAGACCAATAGTGGTGGTGACTTCAGTGCGGTGCTGCGGGGTGATCATCATGACCGCCAGCGCCGCACAGATGAAGCCGATCACCAGCCACGTCAGCCAGGGAAACAGCCACATGCGGAAGGTCAGCTCGACCTTGCGCTGTTGCAATATCCGCCGCATGCGCAGCTGCGACACCGCAATCGCCAGGTACACCAGCAAGGCAATCGCCCCGGAACTGGCCAATAGAAACTCGAACAGCCCGGCGGGCATGAAGTAGCTCCATACGGTGATCGACGCGCCCAACACGGTGCTGGCGATCACGGCGGCCCGCGGCACACCGGCCGCGGAAGTCGCCTTCAGCGCTTTCGGTGCATCGCCTCTACGACCGAGCGAGTACAACATGCGCGAGGCAATGTAGATCGAGGAGTTCATGCAACTGGCCACGGCGATCAGGACGACGACGTCGACCATGAACTTTGCATTTGGAATGTTCATGATTTCCAGGGCGCGCTGATACGAGCCCACCGAGGCCAGCAACGGATCATTCCAGGGCACTACGGAGATGACCACGAAGATCGACAGCAGGTAGAACACGCCAATGCGCCAGATCACCGAGCGGGTGGCCTTGGCAATGTTCTGCGCCGGGTTATTCGATTCGGCAGCGGCAATGGTCACCGCTTCAGTGCCGATGAAGCTGAACATGATCGTGATGAAAGCGCCGACCACCGCCGACAAGCCGTTGGGCGCAAAACCGCCGTGCGTGGCCATCAGACTGCTCAATCCGCTGACTTCACGGTCGGGAACCCAGCCCATCAACACGGCAAAACCGACACCGATGAAGCCGATGATCGCCACCACTTTGGCCATGGCGAACCAGAACTCGAACTCACCATATTTGGACACGCTGAACAGGTTGGTCACCACCAGCGCAATGATCGATCCCAACGCGAACAGCCAGGCATCGACCTGCGGAAACCATTGGTTCAACACATGCCCGGCTGCCAGCGCTTCGATAGGAATGACCAGCACCCAGAACCACCAGTACAACCAGCCGATGGTAAAACCGGCCCAGCGGCCGATGGCCTGGTCGGCATAGGTGGAGAAAGAACCGGTGTCCGGATTGGCCACCGCCATCTCGCCGAGCATGCGCATGACCAGCACGACGAGCAAACCGGAAAACAGATAGGCGAGCAGCACCGCCGGCCCTGCTGCGGCAATGGCGTGCCCTGAACCGACGAACAAACCGGCGCCGATAATCCCGGCGATGGACAGCATTGTGACGTGACGAGGCTTGAAGCCCTGCGCCAATTGGCTACTCGAATCCATGGAGATCGGGCTGATCATCGGTATTTTTATTCTCTGCTGATCGACATTTAAGCGAATTGAACGGGCACCCGATCGAGCACCATCGTTGCCTGCTGAAACTCCCGAAAGAAGCCCGTCCAACCGCCGCAGTTCTTATCAACCCCATGATCCGAGCGGGGTCGTTTGATACGAAGACACGGCACCTTAGCCGGCCTTGTCGCTGATTCAGTAGCCTGATTGCGCCATGATCGTGTCTGATATCGACATGTGAATACCATGAGGTCGTACTGGAATTTTCTACGAATCTCTCAGCTATTCGACTGAACCGCGCGTCAGCCGGGAAAAAGATCGAGTCGAATATGTCAACATTCAGGGCGGTAGTTCAGACAGCGCCCGCCGGCGGGCGGCTGACTATTACGATGGGGGCTTTTGGACAGGGGCTATGCAATGGATCTGAAGTTCAGTCATGTAGATGTACTGGTCAATAATCTCGAGGAAGCCTGTGCATACTACGCACACATACTAAACGCCAGGATTTCCAAAACGCTTGTCTGGGAGCGGGGCGGTCTGCATGTCCGCTACGCGATTGCATTGATAGGTCAAGAACGTTTCATGCTGGTGCAACCGTTGGCAGGCAATCTGAAAGAGCTTTTGGATTCCTCGGGTGAAGGCATGATTTACCGCCACTGCTACTCAACGAAAGATATCGAAAAAGCCTATGACGAGCTGATGGACGCGGGTGTTCAGCCTCAAGACGAAAATGGAGCGCCATTGCCTCGCGCGAATCTGCAATCCCCGGCCGGCGCACGCATTATCTGGTTACCAAAGCGCTTCGGGCATTTTTCTATTGAGATACTCGAAGAAAAGGCGCTGGAAGCGTTTATCCAGACTGCGTTTATCTGAAAAACAGCGGCCACTCCTGGATCAGGTGACTTGGCAATGGCAGCGAGCGGCGTGGTGCCAATGCCGGCTTTTATTCGATTGCAGCCCTTCGCTAACAGGCAACAACTGGGATAGGTCGGCCAAAAGCAGCCGTTAGGGAAAGACGGATCTACAAAGCAGGCACTGCCTGCCATCGGATCAAGTTCGCTTGAGTTGGAACGCAATCTTAATCGCGGCTTCAGCCTGGCCAGCGAGCAAAGCTATTTGCGGGGGGATGAGAACCTCGCCCCAAGACAAGTTTGTCGCGACGGACACAATCAAATGCAGCTCGTAATGGCGCCCGTTCAACTCGGTTTTGACCCAAGCAAGAGTGCTACCTAGAGTGTCAACTGTTACTGGGATAGAGATAAACCTGCTTTGGTCCGTCGGTCGCACACCGCCGCGACGACATTCAAAGTGAACAGCCATCCGTTCATAGGTTTGAGCGTCAATGCCATGCACGACGACGAAATAGTTTGAGCAATCATATTGGTCCACCGTAGTAATCATAAATTTACAGTCCATTGCAGAGACCAATCTGCGTTGATATCTAAGCAGCTAAAGTTTTCTTGGGGCCGGTTTCTGCCATTATCCATTATTGACTGACTGCCTTGTGTCCGTAATCAGTCGACCGGTTGAATCCGCAGCCAATAGCTGCCACCCACAAACAACTCTCTTCGGCCAAAAGCAGCCCGCCAGCAGCCAATAAATCTGCCATCCTCTCTCGCCACAAAGCGTTACTCACCAAGCCACCATTCAAGTACCGGCAGTTGCCGGGGCTCGCCACACACCGGGCGCGATACATTGCGCACGTGCCGGGCCCCGAGCCGCTCGTAGAAGGCTTGGGCCGACGGATCGGACTCCACCGACAAGGTGGACACGCCCAGGCCGCATGCCACAGCCAGTGCATGCTCCACCAGGCGTCGTCCGTGGCCTCCGTTCATGGCCGACGGGTCGACCCAGCAATGCTCCAGTTGCCAGCCATCCTCGTCGCGCTCCAACCCACAGAATCCCAGTAGCGGGCCATCCGCCGCGACCAGCACCGCGTAATGGCCGGTCAGTTGTGCCGGGGTTAACGTCAGCGCCGGTTCCCAGGCCTCCATCCACGCTTCGGGATAACCCCAGTGGGCCTTGCTGCGCCGGGCCAGGGCACTCAGCGCCGGTGCCTCCGCGCCACGGCATGGCCGCAGGATCGGCGTCTCGTCCTCCAATAACGCTCGCGCCGCCGGGTCAGTGGCCAGCAGGCTGTACTGGTGCAGGCTGAGGAAGCGCTCGTCCTTGTACTCCAACTCCCGCAGGGTTCCCTCAAACACGAAACCGAGCCGCTCCAGCAGGCGGGCGCTGGCGGGGTTTTCCGGCTCGACGTCGGCGTGAATGCGGTGCACGCCGAGGTTGCTCAAGGCGAAGCGCAGAAGGGTGGGCAGGCAAGCCTGCATCAGACCTCGCCCCCAGTAGTCCGGCATCAGCCAGTAGCCGATATCCAGGCAGCGATCGGCATGAGACCAATCATTGAAGCCACAGGCGCCCACCCATTCATCGCGCCCCGGCAGTGCGATGCCCCACCAGATACCCCGGCGTTCTTCCAGCAACGCGTCGTACCACCGCATCTGTTCGTCCGTCGCTTCGAGGCTGTTGTAAGACACGCCATAGTGGGCAATCACCTGCGGGTGAGACAGCCCGGCGAAAATCGCATCGACATCACGACGATGAATTCGCCGCAGCGTGCAGCGTGGCAGGAAAAACTCGGGGAAATCAGCAATAAGGTCCATCAAATTCACTGCGCCAGGTGAGTGCAGGAATACTCGCAGCAAAGTGGCCAGGCGCACAGATACAGTCAGGGAAGGGCTGGGCGTAACAGACTGACACTCATATCGAATTGCTGGGGAGGAAGGGCGTTTATGCGCGACGGCGGGCGCATCAGGTCGGAGCTTTTGGGTCTACAGTCTTGTGTATCGGGCACTGGAAGCAATTGAAATGAACCTGTCGTCTTCGCTCTCGCCGCCAAGGTATGTCAGTCTGCTGGGCTATGGCGGTTTGCTACCGTTTATCGGCCTTGTGCTACTCATCCTCACATCTTTGGAATATCGAATGTTTTGGGCGGTAGCGCTGGTCAACTATGGCGCTGTCATCCTCAGCTTCATCGGCGCCTTGCACTGGGGGTTCGCCATGTCAGTGCAAAACATGAGTGATGAATTGCGCCGCGACCGTCTTGTATGGAGTGTCATTCCGGCACTTGTCGCTTGGCTCAGCACGTTACTGCTGGTGCCAGTGGGTTGCTTGCTGTTGATCATCGGATTTGTCGTGCACTTCTGGCAAGACCGGCAGTTGGTTCGGGTTGTGAGCCTGCAAACCTGGTACCTGCCAATGCGATTGCGCCTGACGGCCGTGGCGTGTGTTTGCCTGCTGACTGGCGCAGTTGCTGTAGTCATTCATTCGTGAAACCGCGCCTGCCCGAATCGTCTGCAGTGAGAGCGTCTTAACAATCAACCGTTTTGATCATGGACGAGCAACTTGCCGCCTCACGACGGCAAGTTGCATCAGGCCCTACAAGGTAAACGACAGCGCAGAGAAAACCATCCCGCCGCTGCCCGCCCAGCCCATGCAAAACTGCCCGGTCTCGGCTTCGCCGCGACTCATCGCATCGAAGATGCCGTAGGGGATGGACGCGGTAATGATGTTGCCGGTTTTGTGCCCGACATGGTGCAGCTTGTGATCAATACCGATCAGTTGCCCAATGTGCTCCCACATCTTGGGTGAACCGGTATGAATAAATACTTTATGAACATCCGCCGCAGAGACGTTTTGCAAGTTGAAGACTTTTATCGCTTCGTTGCGGCCATCTTCATGCAAGGCTGCTGCGTAGGAATTGAATTGATACTGGCCGCCGGTCGGTGAAATACGCGGAATATCTTCCTCATTGCAGAACAGTTTCCAGTCCGGCAGGGAGATGGTCGACAAGTCACTCAAGTCCGGCCTGTTGATGTACGAGAACTTGAAGTTGCCGGGGGCTTCATGACTGAGAATGGTGACCGTGACAGCTTCGCCAATGGTAAAACTCGGAAACTTGTAAGCCAGTTCCGCCGACGACTGTAAAGAGAAGTTCTTGGGCATCACCGGCCCGCCAGCAGACATGCCAAATTCCATATTGACGATCGCCGCGTAGCGAATCTCGCCGGCCTGCATTTTACTGTTGATGACATCCATGGCGGTCACCCAGCCGTTGCAGGCGTCCACCACATCGAAGTTTCTGCAGCTCAGCCCCAGCGCCTTGGCGATGAACGTACTGTTGGCCGGCTCGATGAAGCCTCGCGTGACGTTCGGATAGATCAACAGATCCAGGTCGGCCTTGTCGATATTGGCCTGGGCGAGCGCGGAGTTGAACGCTGTCTCCATCAGTTCCATCGGCGTCTCGTCGGCGCCCAGCCAGTGCCGCGTGCCACTGCCGCTTTTTTCAAGCAACTTGCTGATGGTCTTCAAGGTTTTTGGCAAGTCTTCCTGGAAGGTATCTTTAGAGTGTTCCTCGACCAGGTTTATAACGTCTTGATTGCTGATAATGCGTGACGGGAGAATCCCGGACAGCCCAACTATTTTCATATGACTTCCTTGTTGAAAGTATGCATCCGTGGGCAATGGCTGCGGATGAGCAAACCCTTACTCATCCCTGTAAGGAGCCACTGGCGGCAATACTTTTAGCACAAAGAAAATGCGGATCAAGAAAGTTGTTGGTTATTTTCCTCAATCGAATTGAATCATGATCTGAGTCAATTTAACGCGTCATTCCTTATAAACGAGCGCATCCACCACAACCCCGAACGCGGACGAATGTTCACGACGATTCGGGTAGTAAAGGTGGTAACCGGCAAACGGTTGGCACCAATCCTCAAGTACGCGCACCAGTGTGCTGTTGGACAACTGGCTCATGACCATGTCTTCCGGCAGAAACGCCAGCCCGCAACCTGCCTCCGCCGCACGCAGGATCGGCATGCTGCTGTTGAACGTCCATTGCCCCTCGACGCGCGCCTTGAGTTCGTGACCGTCTTTTTCAAAATCCCATTGCATCAGGCTGCCGTGGGTGGGCAGGCGCAGATTGATGCAGTTGTGCGCAGCCAGATCGCTCGGTGCCTGCGGGATCGGTCGGTGCTTGAAATACTCGGGAGAACCCACTACCGCGATGCGCAATGACGGGCCGATCGGCACGGCAATCATGTCCTTCGCCACCTGATCGCCCAGACGCACGCCGGCGTCATAGCGCTGTGCAACGATGTCGGAAAGGGCGTAGTCGACGGTGATTTCGACCTTGATGTCCGGGTAAGCGGGCAGCACCTTCAACAGCTTCGGCCAGAGGATATTGTTGGCGGCATGTTCGGACGCCGAGATCCGCACATTACCGGCCGGGGTGTCGCGAAATTCACTGACCGCAGCCAGTTCCAGTTCGATCTCATCGAAGCGCGGCGCCATCGACTGATACAAGCGCTGGCCGGCCTCGGTCGGCGAAACGCTGCGTGTGGTTCGCGTCAGCAGGCGCACGCCCAGCCGAGTTTCAAGGGCGCGCATGGTGTGGCTCAGCGCCGACTGCGAGACGCCCAGCTGTGCGGCTGCGCGGGTAAAACTGCCTTCGCGGGCGATCACCACGAAGGCTTGCAGGTCGTTGAGGTTGGCGCGGGACATTGATGAGGGCCTCTCATGAGGGACGCGGGATTATTCCATGAAAGCAGGTTGCGCATGGATGCGCGACCCTCAAGGCGCTCATCACAGGGTGCGTGCGTAAAATTCGCTCAGCTTGCCAATCGCCGCATCAACATATTGCGGCACCCAGTAGGTTTCGATGTGCGTCGCGCCATCGACAATGAACACTTCCTTGTCCGTGGTGCCGGTGGCTTTGGGGAAGGCATCCTGAGTCATGTACAGGCTGTCGGCCTTGCTGCCGGCGATCATCAGCAAGGGTTGATTTATCAGTTCAATGTGGTCGGTGGCGTCGAAACGCATCAAATCCAGCAAGCTGCTGGTGGTGTATTTGAAAGTCGAGTTGGGGTGTGCGTGGGTTTTCCAATAGTACTCGTAGCCCTGGCGATAAAGTTCGAAGGGCAGTTTGGCTATCTGCTCATCGGTGAGGTTGGCATCGCCCGAATACAGCACCGCACCGCCGGCCGCTTCCTGCGCGCGGGCTGCTGATGCCTGTTGCAAACGTTGCTGGATGCTGTCGATTTGCGAGTCGTTGTAGCCGTTGCGGCGTACCCGGCCCGAGTTGAACATGCTTACGGTCGCCAGCGATTTGAAGCGTTTATCGGTTTGCGCCGCCGCCAACGAATAGCCGCCACCGCCGCAGATGCCAAGCAGGCCCAGACGCTTGTCATCGACACCGGCAAACTGGCTGATGAAGTCGGCCATGCCGTGGATGTCCTCGATGCGATACGCCGGTTTATCGATGCTGCGCGGCTGACCACCGCTGGCGCCCTGATAGGCCGCATCGGCCGTGATGGTGATGTAGCCCTGTTCCGCCAGGCGCTGGGCATACAGACCGGCAACCTGTTCTTTGACGCCGCCATTGGGGTGTGCAACGACCACGGTCGGGTAAGTCTTTTTCGCGTCGTAGTTGGCCGGGGTGTACACGTTGGCGGCGATGTCCAGACCATTGAGCGTGTACTTGACCGGGTGGATATTGACCTTGCCCGGTTCGTTCTTGCTGATTGCGCCGTCGTAGGCGAGGGTGAAAGGGTTCTTTTTGTAGTCGGCGGCCAAGGCCTCGCCCGCCGAGAGGCCGACCAATGCCGACATGAGCGTGGCTTTGAGAGTGTTCTTCACGTGAAGCTCCTGAGCAATCAATTAGGGCGGCAGTTGCAAAAGTGTTGGGGTCAGTCCAGCTGTTTTTCTTTGAGGAATTGCGCGACCAGGTCAGCGATCTGCACGTTGTTCAGATCCGACATGGGGAAGTGGGTGTTGCCGTGAATGCCAATCTCCGGCAGGTGGATCAGTCGCACATCACCGCCATGTCGATTGACCGCGTCACGCCAAAGCCGGGCCATTTTCAAGCGTGCGCGCCAACTGTCCTGAGCAGGCAGGTCGACGGCCTGTTCCGGGATGTTATCGCCGTAGAGGATCAGAATCGGAATGCGCGTCAGCGCCATGAATTGCTCCATGGGCACCGCTGCGCCTTGCACCGTGTCGAACGCGCTGGGAATCGGCGCCGGCACTTCACCGTCAGCAAACACGAAACTGCTGCCCGGTTCGAATGCCACGATGGCTTTGACCTTGTCGTTCTTGATCGCCGTCAACCAGCCCGGCCCGCCACCTTGCGAATGGGTGAACAAAATCCCCGGGCCGATTTTGTCGAACAGCGCCGACACGCCGTCGGAGACCACGCCCATGTCGAACGGCCCGGTGTTTGGCGTCATCGCCCGGAAAAACTGCTCGCGGGTTTGTGCGTCCTGTGCCACTTGTACGCCATTGAAGTAGTTGGGCCACAGGCCGATGCGGAACTGGTTGAACCACAGTTGTTCGTCAGGCACAGGCTTGAGTGTGGTCTCGACCATGCTGCGTCCGGCATCGCCACGCCGAGGCTGATCGATCAGATAGACGCCGTAGTGCCGGCGCAGAAAGATGTTCTGAAACCCCTCGCGGCCATCGGCAGTGGTTTCCCAGGTCTTGGAAAATTGCCCCGCGCCGTGCCACATGACGATGGGCAGTTTTCGCGCATCGACCGGGATCTGATAGAACGCGTAGGCGTGGTCACCGTGGTAAGTCTGGCCGTTGGGCGCCATCGGTTGGCGCGGTTTGAAAGTGCCCGGTGCCGTGATCATCGTTCCGCCAGCGGCGAAGCTGCCTTGCTTCTGGATCAGCAGCGGGCCTTTGGAAGGGTTTGCGCAGGCCGCCAACAGGCTCAACAGTGAGAGGCACAGCAAATGTTTTGCAGCTTTCATGTCATGCCCCCGAAGCTGCGAGGGCTTGGGTCAGCGCGGTGTCGGCACGTTCAGCCGTCTGCGCATCGCCGTGTTTTTTCAGCAGCTCGGTAACCTGGCGCAACTGTGCCGCGCTGAGACCGACGCGCAGGCTCGCCGCCATGTGCGAGCGCAGCTGCGATTCCACCCCAGGCGTGGCTGCCAGCGCCCCGACAGTCGCCAGTTCGCGGCTTTGCCAGTCGAGGTTGTCGCGCTCGAAGATGTCGCCGAACAAGTGCGTTTGCAGGAACCGGTTGATCACCGGAGCGAACTCGAACACCGGGCCTTTGACCGGGCCGCCGGAGATTCTGGTTTGATTCGCGGTGCCGGCGGCCAGCAGTTCGTCACCGGTCGGGATAGCGCGTCCCGGCTCGCGTCCCGGCGCATCATCGATGCCGCGCTGTTTGCGCGCCTGCACCACCGTCATCAGTTCGTTCAAGGCGTTGAGGCTGCGCGGGAAGCCCACATACGCGTAGAGCTGCACCAGAACTTCGCGGGTTTCGCTGATGGTCAAGCCGGCATCGAGTCCCTGGTTGAGCGCCGCGTTGAGGTGAGGCATGTCGCTGGTCGCCATGAAAGCCGCGATCAGTGGAATCGCTTGTTGTTGGCTCGACAATGTCGTTGCGCTGGCGGGTGTCTTGGTCATGGTTTGCGCTGCCTCGGCTGCTTGAGTGGTAACGCTGAAGATCGCCGCAACCCCCAGACAAAGCGCCATGAGTGCGGGGAGGGCGGTGCACTTGCGTGCGTCAGTGGTCATCATGAAAGGCTCCATCCATTGCAGGTCACTGCGGTGTTGCTGGATCGTACGGAGGATGGTGGTGGCGATTAACCCCGAAAAGGCGCATGGACTCCTGAGCAAAACTCATGAGTCAACGTTGCCATCACCGCTGGAGTCCTGACTCGGCCCCGCTGTTACGGGGCCCGGAGGTCAGATGATGGTTGGCTGGAAGAGTACCGAGTGAACAACTTCGACACATTCTGTAACTTCATTGGCCGGCGTATTGCGCCTCCGAGACCTGTTCCGCCCAGGTGACGGTCTGGCCGTCTTCGGCTTCAGCGATGGCGATGTGGGTCATGCCACTGTTGGCCGTGGCGCCGTGCCAGTGCCGGGTGTTCGGCGGAATCCAGACAGTGTCGCCCGGACGGATTTCCTGACGCGGGCCACCCTCTTGCTGCACATAGCCAACGCCAGCGGTGACGATCAGTGTTTGCCCCAGCGGATGGGTGTGCCACGCCGTGCGTGCGCCAGGTTCGAAGGTCACCGTGCCGCCGGCGATGCGCGCAGGTGCGTCACCTTTGAACAGGCCATCAACGCGCACCGCGCCGGTAAAGTTTTGCGCCGCGCCCTTGATCGAGGGCTGGGAACCGTTCGGGGTAATGCGGATTTCACTGGCAGCCTGGGCTTCTGCGGTCATGAGTGAGAAAGCCACGAGTGGCGCGATCAATCGGTTCATCGGATCAACTCCGGTCAGGCAATGGAAGCGGCGCCGCACGCAGCGCCGCGTTGGGCAGACTCAAAGTCCGGTCATTTTCAGCGCCGACTCCGGCAGGCGTTCACCGTGCACCTGAATTTGCGCCATCTGCTCGTTGATCACGCGCAGATCATCTGCGCTCAATGGCAACTCGACCGCGCCCAGGTTTTCTTCCAGGCGATGCGGTTTCGTCGTACCCGGGATCGGCACAATCCACGGTTTCTGTGCGAGCAACCAGGCCAGGGCCACTTGTGCCGGCGTGGCGTGTTTGCGTTGCGCGACGGCTTTCACCACATCGACCAGCGCCAGATTGGCCCTGCGCGCTTCAGGGGAAAAGCGCGGGACGACATTGCGGAAATCGCTTGCGTCGAACTGCGTGTGCTCGTCGATCTGACCGGTGAGGAAACCGGCGCCCAGCGGGCTGAACGGAACGAAGCCGATCCCCAATTCTTCCAGCACCGACAGCAGTTCCAGCTCCGGGCCGCGCCAGAACAGCGAATATTCGCTCTGTACCGCCGTGACCGGTTGCACCGCGTGAGCCCGGCGTATGGTCTCCACACCCGCCTCAGACAGGCCAAAATGCTTGACCTTGCCCTCGGCGATCAGCTCCTTGACCTTGCCGGCGACGTCTTCGATGGGCACCTGCGGATCAACGCGGTGCTGATAAAACAGGTCGATGCAATCGGTGCGCAGACGCTTCAACGAGGCCTCGGCCACGGCGCGGATATGCGCCGGGCGGCTGTTGGTGCCGCCGCCGCGTGCGCCGGTGATCAGGTCGATATCGAAGCCGAATTTGGTAGCAATGACGACTTGCTCGCGGATCGGCTGCAAGGCCTCGCCCAGCAGTTCTTCATTGGCGAACGGGCCATACGCCTCAGCGGTGTCGAACAAGGTGACGCCTTGCTCGTGGGCCGAACGAATCAGCTTGATCATGCTGGTTTTGTCGGCAGCCGGCCCGTAGGCCGACGTCATGCTCATGCAACCAAGGCCCAGTGCGGACACTTTCAGGCCATTGCCCAACGTGCGGATTTTCATGATGTCACTCCGTACAGAATTCGATTAACGCGTGAGGGGGTGATCGCTCAGCCAGCCATTCACGCGCTCCATGGTCTTGCGCTCTTGCTCACCCTCCATCACAAAACCTTCCAGAACCTTAGTCTTCGGCGCGTGCTTGACGAGCACGCTGCGACTGTTGCCCAAGCCATAACCGCCGTGGGTGTTGAAGGGGATGAGGGTCTTGCCGGTCAGGTCGTGGGCGCTGAGGAAGGTGCGCACGATCGGCGGTGCGGTTTCACCCCAGATCGGAAAACCGAGATAAATCGTGTCGTAGTCGCTGAGGGCGTGAACCTTGTTTTGCAGTTCGGGTTCGAAGCCGCTGTCACGCTCCTGACGCGCCTGTTCCACGGTTTGCAGATAGTCCTCGGGGTAAGCGTGGGCCGGGCGAATCTCGAACAGATCGGCACCCAGCCCACGCTGGATCAGCCCGGCAACCACGCGGGTATTGCCCGAGCGCGAAAAGTACGCGACCAGAATCCGCGAGCCTGAGCGCGGTGTTTCACTGGCGCCTTGTGTGTCGGCGAGCGACAGCAGCGGAGCGCTGGCCAGTGCGGCGATCACCGTGCGCCGCAGCGGATCGTGATCGTTGCTCATCGACCGACACGCGCTTTAAGGGCCTCGGGATAGCGCTCGCCTTCGATGCGGATCTGCGCCAGCGCAACATCAATCGCCTTCAGCTCGGCGGTATCGAGCGTGATGTCCGCGCCGCCGAGGTTTTCTTCCAGGCGATGCAGTTTGGTCGTGCCCGGAATCGGTACGATCCACGGCGCTTGCGCCAGCAGCCAGGCCAAAGCGATCTGCGCCGGCGTGGCGTGTTTCTGCGCGGCGATCTGGCGAATCAATACCACCAGCCCCTGATTGGCTTGCAGCGCCGCTTGGCTGAAGCGCGGCACGATGCTGCGGAAATCGTCGCTGCCGTAAGTGGCCTCCGCCGACACCGTGCCCGTGAGAAAGCCCTTGCCCAAAGGGCTGAACGGCACGAAGCCGATGCCCAACTCCCAAAGCGTCGGCAGGATTTCCTGTTCGGGCTCGCGCCACCACAGCGAGTATTCGCTTTGCAGCGCCGTGAGCGGCTGCACGGCGTGCGCACGGCGAATGGTCTGTGCACCGGCCTCCGACAGGCCGAAATGCTTGACCTTGCCTTCGCTAATCAGGTCTTTCACCGTCCCGGCGACGTCTTCGATCGGCACGTCCGGATCGACGCGGTGTTGGTAAAGCAAATCGATGTAGTCGGTTTTCAATCGGCGCAGCGAACCTTCGACGGCGACCCGAATACGTTCGGGCCGGCTGTCCAGAGTCTGCTTTGTATTGTCGGCACCGACGGCGAAGCCGAATTTTGTGGCGATCACGACCTGGTCACGAACCGGGGACAGCGCCTCGCCGACGACTTGCTCATTGAGATAAGGGCCGTAGAACTCGGCGGTATCGAAGAAGGTGACGCCTAGATCAACGGCCGTGCGAATCAGCGAGATCGCTTGCGGCGTTTCTGTCGCTGGACCGTAGCCATGGCTCAAGCCCATGCAGCCAAAGCCCAAAGCTGACACTTGCAGTGAACTGTTTCCGAGTGTGCGCTTGTGCATGTCGATCTCCCGTCAGACGTTGGGAGCACAGTAAGCGAGCTGATTTAAGGGCACTAGAGGGGTAAATCGGCAAGGGTTTATGAGGCTCACTCATCAGTCACTCGATGTGTCGACCGCGCTCTGCCGGCATCTGTATGTGAGCAAAGGTCTCCCTGAAGGGATAAACACCGTCAATAGCCAATTTCTGTCACATCGTTGCGTAAAAGCCTCAAGATGGCCCTAACATCCGCGATAAATAGGGAACTATTAACGTCCACAAATAGACTGAGCTGCTGTTGCGACGTCGCACGAAACAATTTCTACAAAAAATGGAGCACACAATGGGCAGGGCACGCGATGAGTTTGATTTTTGGTGGGGTACGTCCGGGTCGTGGGTGGAACCGCCGAATGTGCGCCGCAGCGGCACCAGCGGTGTCCAGCTGATTGTTCAAGGTGACAAGACGTTTTTTGTAAAGCGTCAGACCGGCCATTTGTTCCGCAGTCTGCGTTACCCCACTGGCCGACCCACCGCATTGCGTGAAGGCGTTGCCCTTTCAAGACTCGAGCAACTGGGCGTGAATGCACCAAGGCCGGTATTTTATGGTGCGAGAAAAGTTGACGGTCTATGGCAGGGTGTTCTGGTTACCGAAGACCTGGGCGGCTTCATCGATCTGGATACCTGGTATGGCCAGGGCGCTGCAAGCCTGTTGACCACAACGCAACATCTGCGACTGCTTGAACGTTTAGCGCAAATGCTGGCGCGGCTGCACTCGGGCAAATGGCAGCACGGTTGCATGCGTTCCAAACACATCTTTATCAAGGCCTCGATTACCGACGCTGACTTCGATTTCGAACTGGCGCTGCTTGACCTGGAGAAGTCTCGCGGTCGTGCTACGGCAATGGGCGCGGCGCGTCACGACATTCCTCAACTCAGACGGCATTCTTTCTGGGATGAGTCGCAGTGGCGGCATTTCCTTTCCTGCTACGAGCAAGCCCTTGGCAGAACCCTGTAAGACGGTAGTGCGGCAGTGACTCCAGCTCAATCTGCGTCTGACAACAGCACCAGCGAACGCCGTCCGGGTTGGTACTGGGCGCGTTCAGGTGTGGGTTGGCGGGCGACCGCAACAGTCGCCCGCTGACTGCTCAGATTTGCGCCTGGCCGCCGTCAACAAACAGCTCGATACCGTTGACGAAACTGGCGTCATCCGAGGCCAGGAACAACGCGGCGCTGGCAATTTCATCAGCCTCACCGACGCGCCCCATGGGGATCAGCGACGCCAGGTAGTCGAGCAAGCCCTGCTGTTGAGCGGCATCAGGGCCGGCCAAATCAACCAGGCCAGGCGTGCGGGTGGCGCCGGGGCTGATGGTGTTGATGCGCACCTGGCGGTCTTTCAAATCCAGAATCCAGTTGCGGGCAAATGAGCGCACGGCGGCCTTGGACGCGGCGTACACACTGAAGGCGGCGGTGCCCGAGCTGCCCGCCGTAGAGCCGGTGAGAATCACCGAGGCTTTTGGGGCCAGCAGCGGCAGTGCCTTTTGCACAGTGAACAGCACGCCTTTTACGTTGCGATTGAAGGTGTCGTCGTACTGCTGCTCCGTGATGTCACCCAGTGGCAGCATGGATCCACCGCCGGCATTGGCGAACAGCACATCGATCCGACCGTGGGTCGCGCCAATCTGGCGATACAACGCATCCAGCTGATCAAGGTTGGTGGAATCCACCTGCACGCCGGTGGCGTTGCCAACCGCGGTGACAGCGGCGTCCAGCTCGGCTTGGCGACGGCCCGTGATATAGACGTGAGCGCCTTCCTGAGCGAAGCGTTTGGCAGTGGCCAGACCGATGCCCGTAGTGCCGCCGGTGACCAATGCAATTTTGCCTTCGAGTTTGTTAGTCATGGTGTTTCTCCCGTATTTCGATTGAGTGAGTTGCGGTGTGGGAGAAGCTTATCGACGAAGAAAAGCTTTCAAAATAGAATTGTCTGAAACCTATCGTTGCAGAAATGAAATGAGCAGACTTCCGGATTTCGAAGGGTTGGCAATGTTTGCCAAGGTGGCCGAAGAGGGCTCGTTCGCCGGCGCGGCGCGCGTCATGAGCGTGTCGGTGCCAACGGTATCGCGGGCGGTCGCGCGGTTGGAGGCGCGCCTGGGTGGGCGCTTGTTCAACCGTACGTCGCGGCAACTGGCACTTACTGAATTCGGCGCGAGCATGGCGGCCAAGGCGGGTGAGATTTATCGGCAGGCTGAAGAGGTGGAAAGCGAGGCTCAGGATTTGTCGGTCCAGCCCCGCGGCCAAGTACGCTTGGCGATCCCCATGTCGTTTGGCTTGCGTTGGGTGGCACCGCTGATGCCGCAGTTGCTGCGCCAGTATCCCGAGCTGTCGATTGACCTGCACCTTTCAGATGCCTCGGTAGACCTGATCGCCGAGGGCTTCGATGCCGCCTTGCGCATCGCCGTATTGCCGGATTCCTCGCTGGTTGCACGGCGCCTGTGTGCCGTCACTCAATACCTGGTCGCTTCACCGGCTTATCTGGATGCTCATGGCCATCCTGGCCACCCCCGCGAACTCGCGTCCCGCACGTGCCTGAGTTATGCCTACCGGGCCCGCAGCCAAGTGTGGCGGTTCACCCATAAAGACGGAAGCGAAGAAGACGTGGTGCCCAGCGGCCCGTTAAGAGTGACCAACTCGGATGCGTTATTGCCGGTGTTGCTTGAGGGCTTGGCTATCGCCGAACTGCCGGAATTTATCGCCAGCGAGTACTTGAAAGACGGGCGCTTGGTGGTGGTGCTACCGCAATGGAGCATGGCCCGTGGCGGTTTGTATTTCGTCACCCCCTCGGCGCGTACACGGCCGGTAAAGATCAAAGCGCTGTCGGACTTTTTTGCCGAACATTTAAGCCAGCCCGAATGGCGATGGCCGTCATGAGACGTTGCGCACATGGCTTTCAATTATGAAACGATGATTTTCATTAACGTCTGTTTTTGAAATCGAAGGGGTCCCTTAACGTAGTCAGGTCAGCACCTGCAGTGTGCTCGTCCCTTATGCGTTTCGGAGAAAGTCGTCATGAAAAATGCCGTGGAGTTACTGCAAAATTACCTGGATGCCATTCAGACGCCGTACCTGGCGGCAGCACTTTTCGCAAAGGATGGCGTGCTCGAGTTGCCGTACCTGGCGTCGCTGGGCATACCCCATCGCGTTCAAGGCCCTGCCGCCATCGAGGGATTCATCGGCTCGTTGCTCGGTAAAGTGCCGGATTTCAAATTTCACAATGTGCGCTTTTTGATCGACACACCCGATCAGGCGTTTGCCGAATACAGCGTAGAGGCCTTGGTGCCCGCCACTGGGCGCATCTACCGGCAAATGTACGCCGGCCGCCTGGTGGCCAAGGACGGCAAAATTCAGCTGCTGCGCGAATCCCTGGATACCGTGGCCGCTGCCAAAGCGTTCGCGCCGGATGATTCAGAGCGAGGCCAATAAGTCGCGATTATTCCGGTGTGGCGGGCAGGGATTGTGCGCTTCTGGCCGCCATTGGCCGTTCACGGATGTACGCTTTCGGCCCAGAGTTTTTAAAAACTCTAGTTACCATCCTGTAAAGCCAGTTCAGGGAGCCTGACCTGTGGGGCCCAGTTTGGCTTCATCGTCGAACTCAGACACCCATCTCAAATGTGAATGAAGGGTTGTCTCTGTACCATTATTTTTGCGTATTCATTTGCAAGGGAAGCCAATGAAACGGGGCGCATCAGAACGAGGGTTTCTGGGGCAGGGCAGAGGCGTGGTTGCGGCCATGGGTCAGGCATGAGTGCCCGGGTCAATCAACAGGCGCAACGTCTATTGGAATGCTGATGGTTGCGAGAGTGACAAGTTGGCTAAAACAGGCGCTGGTGCGTGCTCAGCACATAAGTCACGCACCAGACTCGTTTGAATAATTACCACTGACCGCTTCCGAGACAGGCGATTATTTCCCAGCCACTGAATTCCCACCAGGAATAGCGCTCATCGGAGCAACTTCTGGCCAGGCTTGCCGTCTGGATTTCTCCGGCTTTTCGCTGGGTTGAGAAAGGTGTGTCAATCGAAGCGGTCACCTGCTTGACCGTCTGCGGAGCAGTGATGGTCGTTGGATGCACGGCAGCGTTTGTGACGGTTGCGGCGAAAGCAAGCGTCGCGCAGATGGCCAGAGTTGTCATGGGCTTTTTCATGGTCGAATCCCTTCAGTTAACTGACAGCGGGCTTATACAGCGGCCCCGACCTGCCTTCTGAACAGATCGGGCATTCGCGTAATGTGACGCCAGAAAAGCCTATCACTGCGCTATCTCCAGAACAGTCGCACAACTGTGCTATTGACAACTTGTTGAACGGCCAGTCTTCGTCAAGGCGCTGGATCGAGTCAAATAATCTGAACCCCGCCCGAACGCCCACGCCTAACGATCAGCTTGTGTTCATTCGCACAGGCCCGGTGCCAATACCGGCACATTTCGAGAGGTGGTCAACGTGGCTAAAGACGAGAAGAAAAGCAAAAAAGACGATGCTTCGAAAGCCAGCAAGGACTTGAAAGACAAAAAGTCCTCGCCGGAAAAGAAATCGGCGGCAGCCTCGACGCTTTCCAAGTCTTCCGACAAGAAAGACAAGAAGAAAGACGCCGAACCGAAAAAGTCTGCCAAGAAAGCCGATAGCAAGCCGGAAAAGGCCAAGGATGCAAAGAAGGCTGACAAGCCGGCGAAAAAGAAAAAGTAATACCTGCGACTCGCCAGGGCGTCATGCCCTGGCGTGCATGTGTTTAAACAGTCTCTTCAACCCTGCGCGCATCCCCCAACGAATCACGCTGCATCGACTGCAGGTTTTTCTCGATGGTTTCGCACAGGGCCTCCATCTGAATCTGGTGCTCGCTGTGGCGAAACGGGCTTTGCAGGTCGGTGCCGATGCGCTCGATGGCCAGCAACATGAAGCCCACCACGGTCGAGGCGAGCGGGGTGAACCAGCCCAGCGATTCCACCAGCCCAACCGGCACAATCAGGCAGAACAGCGAAATAAACAGACGCGGGAAGTACACGTAAGGGTAGGGCAGCGGGGTATTGGCGATCCGCTCCATCCCGCCCTGGCTGTTGGACAGCTCGACCATGGTCGATTCCAGCCGCGCCAGCCGAATGCTGTCCAGACGCCCGGCCTTGTATTCCCGGGCCAGCAACGATGCGGAGCCGGTGAGGATGTCGTTGGCGAAGTTGTTGGTGGTGCCGCTGCGGGCGAATTCATCTGCCGGGATGAACGCGCGGACTTCCTCCGGGCAAGGCTGACCTTGCAGATGCGCGGCAAGGCAATTGACGTACGCCACATGGCGGCGCAACAGCGTCGCCTTCACCGGGTTGATTTCGTTATGCGGATCATCCAGCAGCGTCAGCACCTGCCGGGCGAAGCTGCGCGAGCTGTTGATCATCATGCCCCAAAGGGTGCGCGCTTCCCACCAACGGTTGTACGCGCTGCTGTTGCGGAAACTGATCAGCACCACCAGCGCTGAACCGAGCAGTGTCAGCGGCATCAGCGGCAGGTTGATCTTGGCGTTGAGGAACAACATGAAGTCGACGGTGACGGCGATGTCCCAGAGCAACAGCCAGAACAGCGACCAGCCCACGTAGCCCATGGTTTTGATGATCAAGCGGTATTTTTTGACGATGGTGGCTTTCAAACGGAAACCTCGTGGCGAGCGGTAAGCGTTAACGCCTTAGCTCCGACGCAGGTTCGGGGGTAAAGGTTCGGTGTTGACTGAGCATCTTGGTTACGACAATTGTCAGGCAATAAAAAAACCGGTCATTACGCCGGTTTTTTTATTGCCTGCAGTTCTGCCAGAAGTCAGAGCGAAGCTTTCACCTGCAAACCAAGCACCAACGCATTGTCGATGTCCTGCCCGGAAAACGCCCCAGGTTCGATGATGTATTGCATGTTCGGGCGTAGTGTCAGCCAAGGCGTGGCCTGGTAGCCGTAGCCGAGTTCGATCAACTGCTCGCCACTGTCCAGATTCGGGAACTGCGTGCCGTTGGCCATGGCGGCGTCCTGCTGCACGTCGCGGCTGCGCGGGTTAGGCACGGCGCGGCCATAGCCCAAGGCGACGGTGTCACGCGGGCGACCTTCGAACGGTTTGTACAGCACCAGACCGGTGCCGTACCACTTGCTGAATGGCGAAGCTGCTTCGCTGGCTGCCGAGTATTGGCCGAACGCATGCAGGCTGCGGCCTTCGGACGTTGGCGAACTCCATACGGCTTGATCGATCAGCAGGTAATGCCCGCCACGCCCGGAGACTTCTTTGTCGCTGCCGATGCGTTTCACATCGGAGCTGTCGTAGTAGTAACCCAGCTTGTATTCGCCGGGCAATTGGCCCGCGTGCTTGTACACCAGTTCGATCGGCACCACGGTGCCAGTGGTGTGTTTCGGGCCCAGATGCCAGGCACGGCTGGAATTGCCGTTGCTTTCCGGATCGACGTTGAACGCGGCCACGCGCAGTTGCCACGATGGCGACAAGTCGTACTTCACCCGCACGCCCAGGTGAGCGTTGGGGTAGTTGGTCCAGCCGCTGCCGCCGGACATGTTCAGCGGATGGCCGCAGAAACCGGCGTTCATGAAGTTGCACAGGATGCCGCTGTCGAGCCCGCCGAGGTCGTTACCCATGGCCATGTAACCGAGCTTCACGTTGAGCGCCGGGGTGAACAGGCTGCGCTCATAACTCAGTTCGGTCAGGCGGGTGTAGAGACCACCGTAGTTTTCCTGGATCGGCAGACGGTTGCCAACCAGGTCTTCGGAGGCGCTGTTGCCGCGGCGGTCGTTGATGGTCAACTGGACCTTGCCGGCGTTCTCCACGCCATACAACTTGCTCAGATCAAACTGGGCGCCGAGCTTGATGTTCTGCGAGTAACGGCCGGAGCGGTGCAGGCCGCCATCGGCGTTGTAAGCCATTTCACCGGTGTAATCGCCGGTGAATTTGATGCCGTCTTCGTCCATCTGGTGACGCAAGCCACCCCAGTCACCGGTCAGGGTATTGCGGGTCAACAGGTTTGCATCGGTATCGGCGAAGGCGGGCAGGGTGGCGCTGCAGGTCAGGCCCAACAGCACGCCGTTGACCCAGCCGTTACGAGTAAAACCAAACATGGAGATCTTCCTGCTCAAAGCGGTAGCAATATCGGAAAGCGGCGCGGCACCCTCAGGTGCCGCGCGCAAAAAGAAAGCGCCCGTGTTCAACACGGGCACTGCGGTTTACGGCAAGGCGTAAGCCATCACGTAGTCGCCGCGGTCAGTCGACTGACGCGCGCCGCCAGCGGTGACAACGATGTACTGCTTGCCGGTTTTCGGCGAAACGTAGGTCATCGGGCCGCCCTGGCTGCCGACCGGCAGACGCGCTTTCCAGATTTCCTCGCCGTTGCCGCTGTTGAAGGCGCGCAGGTAGAAGTCCTGAGTACCGGCGATGAAGATCAGGCCACCCTGGGTCGACAGGGTGCCGCCCAGGGTTGGCAGGCCGATCTTGATCGGCAGGTGCATGCGGATGCCCAGAGGACCGGTGTCTTCAACGGTGCCGACCGGAACCTGCCAGGCGACTTTCTGGGTCTTCATGTCGATCGCGGTCAGGGTGCCGAACGGCGGCGCCTGGCAAGGAATGCCGGCCACCGACAGGAAGCGGTTTTTGTTCACCGCATACGGCGTGCCTTTGAGCGGTACCGCGCCCATGCCGGTGTTCAACGCTTCGCCACCGGACGAGGCTTGAGCCTTGTTCTGCGACGGAATCATCTGGATCCACAGACCCAGGCGCATGTCGTTGACGAAGATGAAACCGTGGACCGGGTCAGTGGAGAGGCTGCCCCAGTTCATGCCGCCCAGCGAACCCGGGAAGCTCAGCGATTTGTCGGTACCCGGCGCGGTGTACAGGCCGTCGTAACGCATCGATTTGAAATCGATCCGGCACAGCAACTGGTCATACGGGGTGGCGCCCCACATGTCCGACTCAGTCAGGTGCTGAGCACCGATCTGCGGCATGCCCACCGATTTCGGCTGAGTTGGCGAGTACGGTTCGTTCGGGATGTTCGCGGCTTTGACCGGGACTTCTTTAACGTCGGTCAACGGCTTGCCGGTGGCGCGGTCGAGCACGTAGATCTGCCCGGCCTTGGTGCCGATGACCAGAGCCGGAACGGTTTTGCCGTCCTTGGTGAAGTCGATCAGGCTCGGCTGCATCGGCAGGTCGAAGTCCCAGAGATCGTTGTGCACGGTCTGGAACACCCAGCGTTCATCACCGGTGGTGGCGTCCAGCGCGAGCACCGAGGCGCCGTAGGTGTGATCGAGTTTGCTGCGTTCGACACCATAGATGTCGGTGGACGAGCTGCCCATCGGCAAGAACACGGTGTTGGTCGCCGGGTCGTAGGACATCGGCGCCCAGCTGTTCGGCGTGCTGCGCACATACGTGCTGCCATCGGCCGGGGCCTTTTTATCCTGCGGGTTGCCCGGGTCGAAGGCCCAGCGCATGGCGCCGGTGATCACATCAAAACCACGGATCACGCCACCCGGCATGTCGGTTTGCACGTTGTCGGCCACACGACCGCCGACCACCACGGTGGTACCGGCCATCAACGGAGCGGAGGAGAGCTGATAGTAGCTGTCCGGCACATCGCCCAGACCGGCCTTCAGATCAACCTGACCGTTGTTGCCGAAACCCTGGCAGAACTCGCCGGTGTCGGCATCGACCGCGATCAGGCGAGCGTCGATGGTGTTGGTCAGCAGGCGGCGCTGGCAATTGGCGGCAGGCGCCGGTTTGGCTTCGATGATGCTCGAATTGCTTGGCTGAGCGATGGCCTTGGTGGCATCGAAATAGGCCATGCCACGGCAACGTTGCCAGACTTTCGATTTGGCGTTGATCGCGTTCTTCCACAGCTCTTTGCCGGTGTCGGCATCCAGCGCGATCAGGTTGTTGTGCGGGGTGCAGATGAACACCTTGTTGCCGATCTGCAGCGGGGTGAGCTGGTCTTCGGCACCGTTGCCATCGCTCTCGGCGACGTCACCGGTATGGTAGGTCCACGCCACTTTCAGTTTGTCGACGTTGTTGCGGTTGATTTGGTCCAGCGCGGCAAAGCGGCTGCCGCCTTCGGTATTACCGTAGTGCGCCCAGTCTTTTTGCGCCTTGTCTGGCTCAACCGGCGTCAGGCCCGGGCCCGTGCCGGTGGCAGCGACAGTCGGATGCGCGACGAACATGTTGCCGGCAGCCACCGCCAGCCCCACGGCCAGGACAGCGGCAACGCCGTAAGCGCCACGCCCCGGCACGCCACCGTTGGCGCGCTTGAGCAGTGGATAGACCAGCGCCACCACCAGGCCTACGGCGCTGAACATGAACAGGCGCGAGAACACCGGCCAGAACACCAGCCCGGCATCGCTCACCGCCCAGATCGCTGTACCGACCAGAAACGCCGCGAACAGCCAGGCGCCGGCGGTCTTGAAGCGAGCGATCAGCAGACCGGAAACGGCCATCACCAGACCGCCCACGAGGAAGTACCACGACCCTCCCAGGCTGACCAGCTTCACTCCGCCAGCCGCAAGTGCCAGGCCGAGCAGGGCGATGATCACCCCCAGCCCGACCAGAATGAATTTTGATATGCCCGAGAGGCGTTGACTCTGCTTCACGTTGAATGTCCCGTTGAAATGAGGCGTGCATTATATAGTTAGGTAACTACCTAGTTAAATCACTAATTCAGAATGAAGCATAGATCAACGCGGCTACGCGGGTTTGCGGGCAGTCCTGAGCGCTCACGGGACCGGCAAGGGCTGATCGAGCGTGAGGCAAGTCGCAATTACGTCTGGTTAAATGGGATTTTTGACAGGTATCAATCAACAGGAGGGAGAGTGAATCGATAAACGCCGATTCGACGTGCCAGTCATCAACCGACGTACGGCTGCTGCCGTTTCGACTCACGAGAACGAATGCTCAGAAAGGACAACACGCCTGGCAGGCACTGAGATCAGTGGGCGCGCAAAACTGTAAAAATGACGTCAGACGTCCTTGAATTCCTCTACGAGCAGCTCCGCAAATTTTTCTTTTGCTCGATGAGGTCCAGTGTTTTTATTCCATATAAAATAATTCTGTATTGGGTGCAGGTCGTCAAATACATGGCCGCTTATGTCACCGATGCTGCGAAACTGTTCAAAAACGCCTCTGGGCACTAACGAAACACCCGCTCTTGAGCTGACACACCCGAGAATGGTGCCGTAACTGGCGATGCTTGTTACAGGACTAACAACACCATGCGCTTGCAGCCAGTTTTCCAGCGCCTTTCTATAAGGACAGCCTTCAGGCCACATGAATATATCCGTGCCACTCAAGTCCTGCGGATTATGCACGTGCCCCGCAGCTGAAGAGGCAATCAATACCAGTTCTTCCATGTAGATTTCGATACTTTCAATATCAGGATGATCCTGATTGACAGCAATGATGGCGCCGTCGAGTTTATGATCAACCACATCATTCAATAACTGCGACCAGTCACCGGTGCTGAACTGCATCTGCACAGATGGATAGCGTTGATGAAACTTTGAGAGCAACTTGGGCAGTCTGCCAGTGGCCGATGACTCTATTGCCCCGATCTTCAAGAGTCCTGACGGCGCCGCCGCAGGATCGAGCGCTCTTTGTGATTCCTGGCACAAAGACAGGATTTTGTTTGCATACCCAAGAAATAATCTACCGGAAGGGCTGATAACAAGCCCCCGACCTTTCCTGATAAACAAAGATACCCCAAGTTCTTTTTCCAGAAGTTTGATTCTGTTGGTAATGTTGGACGGCACACAGTGCAGTAATTCAGAGGCGCGAATGATACTTCCGTGATCCGCTACAGTCTTGAACATAGTAAGTTGAGAAAGCTCCATGCCATTGCTCACTTATAATGAAGGGTTTGATCATTATAAGTCACTTGTCGAAACCCTTCAAGTCACATATTGTTTAAAGCCTGAGCTGATTGTGGAAGTTTAAATCAGCGGATTAACTCGGCATATCTTTAGGGAGAAGGATAAGCTCATGAACTCACCCATGTTGCAGAGTCGCGTTGACGCATTTAATAGTTACAGATCCATGCAAGAGTTTGGTGAAGCTTTCATAGACGCTCTGCCAAAGCATATCAGGAATTTGAAAATACCTGGTCGAGTGATATTGCAGAATCAGCGCAGACAGCCCGTATTGGCAAACGTCACGCATATCCCTGACATTCAGGATGCCATGCTGGAAGTGCTTAACCATCCCATTACCCAAGATGCCCAGCGCCATGCCGAGAACGCATTTGAAGCGTTTCTTGAAAAGGCTGCAATGGATTCGGCTGTTCTGAAATTCTTTAATGGATGGAATGAAACACATAAAACCACCAGCTTGGTCTCTGCAAAAATAATTATGCGACTCTCAGCAGACGCACTATCCGTATCTGCTGAAAGACACATCGAATATCTGAATGTCATGGCACACATGCATGAAGTTGCGAAAGACGACTTCGGGCTCGGGCACCCTGGGCATGATGGCATGTTCGAATACATGACTTCAGCTTTTAACGCGACTGCCTGGATTGAAAATCAACACAAAGTTCGAGAGTGCAATGAATTCTCAGATTTTCTTTACAGTACTGGAATCTCAGAACACAAATCAGCTCTGAATTCGATAGAACACAAGAGTGCAATCATGGATGCCATGATGGTTTCTATCGCTTCAGAACTTTGGAATGGTCGTGAATATAATTTCATCGCTCAGTACATTGAAGCAAAGTTACTTGAAGTCAATCCTCTGCTAAAAACGGATGTTCAAGCTCTACGTAACGCTAAAGGTTACGTGATGGGCCACTCAGGCGAAGTCGAAAACAAACATGGTCTTCATGCGTTGGCCGCCGCGCAAGCGTACGGTCGAGCGATGGATATACCTTTCAAGCTCGGTCGCATGAAAGGCATCATGCTCAACTATAATGAGCGCGTAGGAAGAGCTTTCGAGGCCATGCATCGATATCTTACTGCGGAAAATTAACCTGGAGAATGTTGTGATACTTTGCGGAGAACTTCAGTCCCGAAAGGATCTCCTGAATGGATTTTGAACAAGCGTTGTTCGCTTTAGGCTTTTTTGCATTCTGTGGTGGTTTGATAGATGCAGCGGTAGGTGGTGGCGGGCTTGTACAGCTGCCAGCACTTTTGCATGCGCTTCCTCAATATAGTTTGGCAACCGTATTTGGAACCAATAAGCTGGCGGTTCTTGCGGGCAATCTTTCTTCGATATACAGCTATACCAAAAGAATAAAAATTGTCTGGAAACTGATGTTGCCCACCATGCTGTCGGCATTCGTTTTTGCGTTCATTGGCGCGTTTTCAGTGTCAATCGTTCCCAAAAAAATCATGGAGTTCGTTGTTTTTTTTGTTTTGATAGCGATGGCGATCTATACGTTCGCGGAAAAAAGATTAGGCCTGATCAGCACTGAATTTCATTGCGGAACAAAGGAAATTGCGTGGGGCATTTTTTTTGGTGGCTTGATTGGTTTTTATGACGGCGTCTTCGGTCCGGGTAGCGGCAGCCTTCTGCTATTCATTTTCGTCAAATATTTTGGCTTTGATTTTTTAAATGCCTCCGCCTCCGCAAAGCTGGTCAATCTGGGTACGTTCTGCGCGGCGCTCATGTTTTTTGTACCAACGGGAAATGTTCTGTGGGCGGTAGGTGGCGTCGTAGCACTGTGCAATATTGCCGGCTCCCTGACTGGAGTTTTTCTGGCACTGCGGTATGGCAGTGGCTTTATTCGGATCTTTTTCCTGATTCTGCTGGTTTTCCTGATTGGCAGAATGGGGCTGTCTCTATTTTCATAGATGAAATCCAACCCCTTCAGCACTCCAATGAACATTGGCTGTTGCGCTTGATCACCCACGGTTATTGCGCAAAATCGAGAAATTCAACGCCGCTGCCACACACAACCAGGCCAGATAAGGAAACAGGATCAGCCCGGTGATCACATCCAGGCGCATCGCCAGAAATACCATTGCCGCGACTACCAGCCACAACACCAACAGAATCACCATGGCGGCCAACACCTGATGCGCGCCGAAGAACACCGGCGTCCACAGTGTGTTCAAGGCGATCTGCGCGGCCCACAGCGCCAACACGGTCTGACTGCCGGGAATCAGGCTCAAGCGATAACCGGCCCAGGCCAGCAATAGATAGATAATCGTCCAGGCCACCGGAAACGCCCAATTGGGTGGGGTAAATCCGGGTTTATTCAGCCCTTCGTACCATGGCCCGGGTTTGAAAATCACCCCGGTACTCGCTGCAGCACCGCACGCAATCAGGAAAATCAGAAACGTCACCATGTATCACTCCTTGGCCGCAGCCACTCTCTCTGGATTCATACCGCCACAGCGGATTATTCGGACTTCGTTGCCAGCAGGTCACTGACCCGCGCCACCAGCGTGTCGACGGCAAACGGCTTGGTCAGCACCTGCATGTCCGGGCCCAATTGACCGGCACCAATCACCGCGTTTTCCGCGTACCCGGTAATGAACAGGGTCTTCAGGTTCTGGCGGATTTCCCGGCCGGCATCGGCCAGTTGCCGACCGTTCATGCCACCCGGCAAGCCGACGTCAGTGATCAGCAAGTCGATGTGAATGTCCGAGCGCAACATCTTCAGCCCGACCACGCTGTCAGCGGCCTCTATCAAGGTGTAGCCGAGATCGCCGAGCACGTCAGTCAGCAACGCACGCACAGTAGGCTCGTCGTCCACCACCAGGATCGTCTCGCCAGCCTTGGGCAAGGCGGCCGGCGCGTTGTCCTTGTGATCCTGATTCGGCACCGGTTCGCCATGATAGCGAGGCAGATAAATGCACATTTCTGTGCCCCGGCCGACCTGCGAATGCACGCGCACCTGGCCGCCGGACTGCTTGGCGAAACCGTAGATCATCGACAGTCCCAGCCCCGTGCCCTGGCCCAGCGGTTTGGTGGTGAAAAACGGGTCGAAGGCCTTGGCGATGACATCGGCGGTCATGCCGGTGCCGGTATCGGTCACGCACAGGCACAGGTATTCGCCCTCTGGCATGTCCAGGGTGCGCGCAGTCTCGCCGTCCAGCGTGCGGTTGGCGGTTTCGATGGTGATGCGCCCACCGTCCGGCATCGCATCGCGCGCGTTGATGCACAGGTTGAGCAGAGCATTCTCCAACTGACTGGCATCCACCAGCGTTGGCCAAAGCCCCGGCGCGGCGCGGGTTTCCAGGACGATGCTGGGGCCAACCGTACGCTGGATCAGTTCGGTCATGCCGGTCATCAGCGTGTTGACGTCGGTGGGACGCGGATCGAGGGTCTGGCGTCGGGAGAACGCCAGCAGCCGGTGGGTCAGGGCGGCCGCACGCTTGACCGCGCCCTGGGCGGTCATCATGTACTTGTCGACTTCGTTCAGTCGGCCCTGGCTGATGCGCGCGCCCATCAATTCCAGCGCGCCGGAGATGCCGGCCAACAGATTATTGAAGTCATGCGCCAAGCCCCCGGTCAGTTGGCCGACGGCTTCCATTTTCTGCGACTGACGGAGTTTCTCTTCGGCTTGCATCAGCTCTGCAGTGCGCGATGACACGCGCTGCTCCAGCGTATCGTTGAGCGCGCGCAACGCGGCGATGGCGCGGTCGCGCTCCGCTTCGACATTGCGCCGTTCCTCGACATCGATCAGCACGCCGGGAAAGCGCAGCGGCGTTCCATCATCGGCACATTCAACACGGCCGTTGGCCTCGATCCACTGGTACTTGCCGTCCGTGCGACGCACACGGTACTGGTGAGAGTAGGCGCCACCGCGGCCGATGGCTTCGTTGATCGCGCTGGTCAGTCCGTCGCGGTCTTCGGGATGCACGGTCACCATCACTTGTTCGAGGCTGAGCCCTTCGCGGCCCAGCGCCGGGTCAAGGTCGAACACCCGAGCAAAAGCTTCGTCCACGGCAAAGCGGTCGGTGAGCAGGTCCCAGTGCCAGGTACCGATAATGGCCCCGGCGGCGAGCGCCAGTTGCACACGCTCGACGTTCTCCCGCGCGATGGCCTCGCTGGCTCGCAGACGCTCCTCGGCGTCACGCCGCTGGGTGACGTCGTTGAACAGAATGGCGATCTGCCGGTCGGCCGGATCGCCGACACGCACGGCGCGCACGTCGAACCAGCGCTCGAAGGTGTTGGCGTAATTTTCGAAGTTCGCCGGTTCCCCGGTCTTGGCCACATGGCCGTAGGTTTCAAACCAGAAGCTTTCCAGATTGGGCGCGAACTCGGTCACCCATTTGCCGCGCAGGTTGACGCCGCACTGGTGTTCGAACGCCGGATTGGCTTCGACGAAGTAGTAATCGACCGGCTTGTCGTCAGCGTCGAATTTGACCTTGACGATGGCAAACGCCGATTCGATGGTTTCCAGAATGGTGATGAAGCGAGCTTCGCTGCGGGCGAGGGCGTCCCGACTGGCTTGCAGTTGCGCCGCCATGTCGCGCTCGAGGTCAACGTCCTGTGTGTCGACCTGAGTGCTTTGAAGCGCCGCGCGCAATCGCCTGACTTCTGACTCGAGTGCTTCGCGACTAAGGTGTTCAAGGGTATCCATGTGACCTGCTTTGTTGAATGTTCAGGGGCTGGCTGCATAGAGCGCGTAAGCACAACACGAGCAGTGGACATTGCGCTCGCAGAGGACTCGAGCGCCGATCATCCGTTGACCGGGCGCGTTGTGCTTAAGTTTCACCACCGGCGCAAGCGAGCGCTGATTTCAGATCGATTCGCCGTTATCCAGACGCGCCAACAGGTTCTGCCCGCGTTGCCACAGCGCCTCCTGTTTGGCTGACGGCATGCGGTCGAGGTTCTTGTACATCATCGCCATGCGCTGATTGCCGCGCAGCTGCTCACCATGGCGCATCAGAAAATGCCAGTACAACGCATTGAACGGGCAGGCGTTGTCCGCGGTACTTTCGCTGACCTTGTAGGCGCAGCTTCGGCAGTAGTCGGACATGCGATTGATGTATTGGCCACTGGCGCAATAGGGTTTGGAACCGAGGTACCCGCCGTCGGCATGCATGACCATGCCCAGCGTGTTGGGCAGTTCGACCCAGTCGAAGGCGTCCATATAGATCGCCAGGTACCATTCACAGATCTGGCTCGGCGCAATGCCGGCGAGCAGGGCGAAATTGCCGGTGACCATCAGCCGCTGAATGTGGTGCGCGTAGGCATGCTGCAGACTCTGGCCGATGGCCTGGCGCATGCAGTTCATCTGCGTGGCACCGGTCCAGTAGAACTCCGGCAGTGCACGGCTGTTGCCGAAGGCGTTGCCCAGTGCGTAGTCCGGCATTTTCAGCCAGTACACGCCGCGCACGTATTCCCGCCAGCCGATCAGTTGCCGAATGAAGCCTTCGGCGGCATTCAGGGCAATCCTGCCGGCCCAATAGGCCGACTCGACGTCGCTGCACAACCGCCGCAAATCCAGCAGGCCGATATTGAGCGCGGCGCTGATGCGTGCATGAAACAGGAACGGTTCGTCACTGGCCATGGCGTCCTGATAGTCACCGAAACCCGCCAGGCCATAATCCAGAAAATAGTCCCACAGCGCCTGCGCGTCGGCATGGGTGACCGGGTAATTGAAATCATCGAGTGCGCCGTAGTGCTGGCTGAAGCGCGCCTGCACCAGATCCAGCACCTCGCGGGTGATGACGTCGTTACTGAAACGGATCGGGTAGGGGGCTTTCACGCCTTTGGGCAGGGACTTGCGATTCTCGGCATCGAAGTTCCACGCACCGCCCACCGGCGTGCCGTCGCCATTGAGCAGCAAGCGACTCTTGCGGCGCATCTCGCGATAAAAGAACTCCATGCGCAACTGCTTTTTCCCCGCAGCCCAGGCGGCGAACTCGGCGCGACTGCACAAAAAACGCGAATCGGCGTGCCAACAAACGGGCAGGCCACAATCCTTGATCGATTGTTCCAGGCGCCAGTCACCGCACTCGGTGACGTGCACTTGCTCGACCTGCAAGCGCTGTTGCCAACGGCGTAATTCTCCCGGCACCGAACCGCTGTTGTGCGGATCATCCAGCGTCACGTATTCGACACGGATGCCCTGATCTCGCAACGACTGGGCGAAGTGGCGCATGGCGCTGAAGATCAGGGCAATCTTTTGCGGATGGTGCGGTACATGGCTGGCTTCTTCCATGACCTCGACCAGCAGCACGGTGTCGCGCTCGCTGTCGAGCGTCTGCAAGGAGGCCAGATCGAACGACAACTGGTCGCCCAGCACCAGGCACAACCGACGATTCGGGTTCATTCAGTGCAGTCCGGCAGGATTCGTTTCATAACGGCGTGGCCAGCGAAAACGGAATGCGCAACTCTTCGACCGGCCCGGTATCACGGCCACACATTTCGTCGTGCACGCATTGCTGCACCAGCACACACGGGAATGCCGGAACGGTCTGCAGCAAGTCACGCAGATGGGTGATTGAACGCAGGTGCATCGGTTTGGCCGCGTCGTCGAGCAAGGTGAACTGACCGTGATCCAGGCGAACCCGGGCCAGATAAAAACCACCTTCGAGCGACAGCAACTCCAGCTCACGAATTTCGCTGTTGGCTGCACGTTCGGTCAGGGTTTGCAGATTCATGCTTCACTCCTTGCCTACCAGGGCAGGCGTTGTCCATCGTAGGCAAAGAACTGGCCGCTGTCGGCCGGCGTCAATTGGTCAATCAGGTTCAGTAGCTGTTCAGCGGCAACGTCCGCAGGGCGGGCGCTGGATGCCCCGCGAAAAGGTTGCGACAACCCCGACACGACCGTGCCCGGGTGCAGACTCAGCAACCGGCTTTGCGGGCGGGTGCGGGCCAGTTCGATCGCTGCGGTCTTGATCAGCATGTTCAGCGCCGCTTTGGAGGCGCGATAGGCGTACCAGCCGCCCAATCGGTTGTCGCCGATGCTTCCGACCTTGGCCGAGAGCATCGCCATCGCCCCTTGGGGATCAAGCAACGGCAGAAAATGCCGCAACACCATCGCCGGCCCCAGCGTGTTCACTTGAAACACGGCTTGCAGCGCATCGGCTTCGATCGCGCTGTAGCTCTTTTCCGGCTTGATCCGCTCACGATGCAGCAGGCCGGCAGCGTGCACGATCAACTGATAGGGCGCTTGCGCGGCCAGTTCGGCGGCGGCGCTGGCGATCGATTGCGGCTGCTCCAGATCCAGCGCTGGAATGGTATGGCGCCCCAGTTCACGAACGCCGGCACAGCGCGGGTCCTGACTGAGCTGCTGGCAAAACGCGCGGCCGATGGCGCCACTGGCGCCGATCACCAGGGCACGATAACCATCGCCCAGGGAGGCCATGCTGAAAGCGCTGTTCATTGGCTGACTCCGGCACCTTGACGGCGGAAGAACAAGGTCACCTGGCCGACTTCAACCCCGAGCTTGGACATGCGGGTACGATTGATCAGCGTGTCCTCATCCATCTGGTACATCCAGTCGTCCATGCTCATTTCATAGGTCGAGCCATCAACCGGCAGGTTCAGGCGATACCGCCAGTGCAGCGCATTACCGGCCACCTGACCTGTGGCGACGCCCACTACATCACCTGCGCGCCCGCTCCAGCGTCCCTGGCCTTCGGGCGTCAGGGTCCAGACGCGGCGCTGGCGCGTACCGTCGCTGTACAGGAAGTGCTCATCAAGAATCAGGTTGTCACCTTCACGATGGCTGACGATGTTGACCTCGAAGCGCTTGACCACTTCCCCGGAACGCTTCTGAAACATCCCCCAGGCTTTCACCGGTTGGCTGAAAAAACGCTGCAGATCCAACGCCGGCTGCTGATCGGCGTAGCGACTGACATCGACGCTGCCGCAGCTCGCAACGCCGAGTATCAGAGCCAGCAAGAGCACAATTCGGGTCATTGACGTTCTCCCTGAATGCACAGGCAGGTGGGTGAAATTGGAAAGATCGTGCTTATACAGCCCACTTTCGCTGTACAGGTTTATCGCACCCATCGAGGGTCGAACATCAACTTCGCCGCCCGATCAGTTGCAGGAACTCCTGACGCGTGGTGGTGCTGTCACGAAACGCGCCGAGCATCACCGAGGAAGTCATGATCGAATTCTGCTTTTCAACGCCGCGCATCATCATGCACATGTGCCTGGCCTCGATGACCACGGCCACGCCGGCGGCATCGGTGATCTGCTGGATGGCCTCGGCAATTTGCCGGGTGAGGTTTTCCTGGATCTGCAGGCGCCGGGCGAACATGTCCACCACCCGCGCCACTTTCGACAGCCCGAGCACCCTGCCGGTGGGGATGTACGCCACGTGCGCCTTGCCGATGAAAGGCAGCATGTGGTGCTCACACAAGGAATAGAGCTCGATGTCACTGACGATGACCATCTCATCGCTTTGCGATTCGAACAGGGCGCCGTTGGTGACGTCTTCCAGGCTCATCGTGTAGCCGTTGCACAGATACTGCATCGCTTTGGCCGCACGTTTGGGCGTGTCGAGCAGACCTTCACGCTCGGGGTTTTCTCCGACGCCGACGAGAATTTCACGGTAATGGCTGGCAAGTAGTGGGTTCATTCAGAGGACTCGCAGCAGTGCTGTGCGTGAGGGCCAATCCGTAGCGCAAGAGTTGTACGAAATTAAGTTCTTTGTATAGGTTTTACTCAAGATAGGCTGAAAAAATCCGCCTGACAATGAATCGGCAATCTTTTTTATGCAGATGCGAACACCTCACATCGCAGCGTGCGAGGTTGCGCGTTTGGCACAGAGGGCAAAGCGCTCCCGGGCAGTGGGAGCGCTGGGCGAATTCGCGGAATTATTCGCTGTAGGTCGGGTAATCCACATAGCCTTCGGCATTGCCGCCGTAGACCGTGGCGGGGTTCAGCGGATTGAGCGGCCAGTCATTGGCGATGCGCGCCGGCAGGTCCGGGTTGGCCATGAACGGACGGCCGAACGCCACTAGGTCCGCCAGCCCCGATTCGAGCAATTGCGCGCCGGATTCAGCGTTGTAGCGCCCGGCGTAGATGATGGCGCCGCTGAAGGTGTCGCGCACTGCGCGGCGGAACGTTTGCGGCATCGCGGGCGCGTCGTCCCAGTCCGCCTCGGCGATGGACAGGTAGGCAATCCCCACGTCCTCAAGCACCTTGATCGCTTCGATGTAAGTGGTGTGCGGGTCTTCCTCGACCATGCCCAGATAAGTGCGCGCTTCATCGGTGGTGGTGAACAGCGGCGCGAACCGCACGCCGACTTTTTCCTTGCCGATGCACTCGGCGACACCCGACACCACTTCGCGCAGAAAACGCAGGCGATTGTGCAGCGAGCCACCGTATTGATCGGTGCGCACATTGCTGTGCGCAGAAATGAACTGGTTCACCAGATAGCCGTTGGCACAGTGCAATTCGATCCCGTCAAAACCGGCGTCCATCGCATTGCGCGCCGCCTGAATATAAAGCTGAACCAGTGCCTGCACTTCATCGGTGCACAGCGCTCGCGGTGCGGATGGCTTGACCAGCTCTCCAGCGCCCGGCGTGGTTTCAATGAACACGCTGACCCGTTCAGTAGCGATGGCGGAAGCGGATACCGGGGCCGCGCCGTCGGGTTGCAAGGCGGTGTGGGACACACGTCCGACGTGCCAGAGCTGGGCGAATATCACGCCGTTCCGGGCATGAACCGCTTCGGTGACTGTGCGCCATCCGGCAATTTGTTCCGGCGTGTGAATGCCGGGGGTCCAGGCGTAGCCCTGACCGCGAGGCTCGATCTGCGTGCCTTCGGTGACCAGCAGACCGGCGCCGGCGCGTTGCTGGTAATACTCGGCCATCAATGCGTTGGCGACATTGCCCGGTTGCGTGCTGCGCTGGCGGGTGAGGGGCGGCAGGACGATGCGGTTTTTCAGGGTGTGCTGACCCAGGGTGAAAGGCGTGAAGAAAGGGCTGTTTTTCATGGAATTCCTGTTTTGGCCTTATTAGACCAGTCGACTAGTAATGCGGCAAAAAAACACCGTGCGTGATGCGCACGGTGTCTGGGAGGCTCGGTGGCTCAGGCCAACAGCTTCAACAGCTTTTCAGCAACGGCTGCCGAGCTGGCAGGGTTTTGACCGGTCACCAGTTGGCCATCGGTCACCACGTGAACCTGCCAGTCAGCCACTTTGGCGTAGCGCCCGCCAAGACGCTGGAATTCGTCCTCAATCAGGAACGGCACAACATCCGTCAGGCCCACAGCGGCTTCTTCAGCGTTGGTGAAACCGGTGACGTCCCGGCCTTGAATCAACGGTTTGCCATCGGCAGCCGTGACGTGGCGCAGCACACCCGGCGCATGGCAGACGAAACCGTGGGGTTTGTTGCTGCGGTCGAAGGCTTCGATCAGTGCGATCGAGTGTTTGTCCTCGGCCAGATCCCACAGCGGGCCATGACCACCCGGGTAGAACACAGCATCGAAATCCTCAGCGCTGACATCCGCCAGACGCCCGGTGTTGGCCAGTGCCTGCTGGGCAGCAGGGTCCTTGCGAAAGCGCTCGGTTTCAGCGGTTTGCGCATCGGGCTCATCGCTTTTCGGATCAAGCGGCGGCTGGCCGCCAGCCGGCGATACCAGGGTGATCTGTGCACCGGCATCCTTGAAGGCGTAGTAGGGGGCCGCGAACTCTTCGAGCCAGAAGCCGGTTTTCTTGCCGGTGTTGCCAAGCTGATCGTGGGAAGTCAGAACCATCAAGATTTTCATAGAGCGCCCTGTGGTGGTCGGGTGTCCTCGACGGGTTCGTCTGCGACACCTGGAAGAAATGACGGGCACAGCATAGATTCATATTAGACCGGTCGTCTAGTAGATTTTTACGGCCGTGTTTCCGCGTGATCACTGTGGCAAACTCCTGCTCATCAGAAATATACGACTGGTCTAATGTTTGGTATTTTGCGCCCCATGAAACCGACCTACGACGATACCCGCCAACACCTGCTCGACACCGGCCACCGCATGATGGCCGAAAAGGGCTTCACCAGCGTTGGCCTGAGCGAGATCCTGCAGACCGCCGGTGTGCCCAAGGGCTCGTTCTATCACTACTTCAAATCCAAGGAACTCTACGGCCAGGCGTTGCTGGAGGATTACTTCGTCGGCTACCTCGCAGATATGGAGCGACGCCTGACACTGCCGGGGCTCAGTGCCTATGAGCGGCTGATGGATTACTGGCAGGGCTGGCAGAACCGCTGCACCCTGGAAGGTCACGGCGATGAATGCCTGGTGGTCAAGTTGAGCGCGGAAGTCGCCGACCTGTCCGAGTCGATGCGCCTCACCTTGCGTGACGGCGCCGAGCGCATCGTTGCACGGATCACGACGTGCCTGGAAGAAGGGCAGCTGGATAAAAGTGTGCCGGATGCTGATGCCCGCCAGTTGGCAGAAACCCTTTACCAGCTCTGGTTGGGCGCCAGTCTGCTGAACAAGCTGCAGCGCACCGGGCAGTCATTGCAGACCTCGATGGTGATGACGAAGCGGCTTTTGCAGCGGCCATCAAACTGAAGCGCGCGTACTGTTGAGCGTCCCCGATCGTTGTGGCCTGGCTCTCAAGGTAGTGCGTAGATCTTGAACAGCTTCTTCGCCGCGTCGCCGGCGCCATCCAGGTAGTTGTCGTACGCCTGCTCGATGTCGCCGGCGCGGTACATTTCACTCAGCGCAGTGTCGACCAGCAGACGGAAATCTTCGTCGTTTCGATCCAGCGCCATGGCCGTTGGCGCGTACTCGAAAATCCGCTCCAGCAGCACCAGGTGACCTTCGGGGTCATTCTTGCTCAGCAGATGCTTGAGCACCATGCGCTCAGCAAAGAACGCACTGGCTTTGCCATCGGCAACCTGTTTGAGGCCTGCATCGGCGTTCTCCACCGTGACCAGAGTGGCCACCACGCCGAGCAAACGCATCTGCTGATGTATCCACGCCTCGGTCACACCGCCGGCGATGGCAGCATACGTTTGATTGGACAGCCCAAGGTTCGCAGTGGCACGCCACGTAGGCCCGGTATGGGCCACCTTGCCATTGAGCACATTAAGCAAAGGCTGGGAGGCGTCCTCGCGCACCACGGCCGAGAGACCGGCGGTGTAGACCGGCACCGAGTAGCTGACCTGAGAGCGCCGCGCCAGTGTCGGAGGGGTCGGTGTACAGAGAATGTCGATCTTCCCCGAATTGACGGCATTGATTTCGTCGTTGAGGGACACAGGCTGGTAGGCGATCTTCAGCGCGGGCAACGCCAGTTCGCTCTTGACCTTTTCGGCTATTTTCAAACAGAGGTCGATGGCATATCCGCTGGCTTTATCGGCGACCTGCTCGCTGAACGGCGCGAAGTCCGGCAAGTAACCGAGGATGAACGTGTGGCTCGTGCGGATGCGCTCAAGCGTGCTGCCGTGGGCCATGACCGGCAATAGCGTCAGTAGGCAGACGAGTAGCAGCGGTTTGGATTTGATCAGTTTTACGTTCATGTGCGGGTTCCTCGAATTCAGCTGTCTGAGCCGTCACGAAGACGGCGGTCAAGGATTGTCGGCCCGGGGGGGAACCGGCACAGGCACGTCGACAAAACGTTTGGCGAGGAAGCCGTAGAGCAGGTAGCCGAACACCAGAACCAGAATGCCGCCGAACACCGCATCTTTGCCGCAGGCATACAACGCGTAGAGCGAGTACGCCACGGCCACCACCAACAGCAAGGTATTGCGGGTGTACACGCTGGCACTGACCTTGGCTTTGTACATCATGACCAGCAGCCCGGTGGCCGCTGTTACATAGGGAATCAGGTTGGTCACTGCAGCGAGGCTGACCAGTTTGCCGAACTGCGCACTGGCGTTTGGCGAAATGGTCGACAGCGCCATCAAGGTCTGCAGCACGCCGCAGACCAGCATCCCGACGATGGGGGCATTGCGGGCGCTGACCTTGCAGAACAGTTTGGGAAACATGCCCTGGTCAGCCGTCATCTTGGCGGTTTGTGCCAGGGTGAACTGCCAGCCCAACAGCGAGCCCACGCATGCCATCACTGCCAACGCCATGATGATGTGGCCGACCGTCGGGTTGAACATGTGCGCATAAACCAGCGCGAACGGCGCGGACGAATTAGCCAGCTCGGCATTCGGAATGATCCCCTGAATGACGGTCGTCGAGAGCACGTAGACAACCGCCGCTCCCAGGGTGCCGAACAGGCAGGCCAGCGGCACCGTACGCGTGGGATTTTCCACCGCGTCAGAGGCCTGCGCGGCCGATTCCATGCCGAGAAAGGCCCAGAGTGTCAGCGGAATTGCTTTGCTGATCGCTTCGGAAATGGGCAGGTGGTAAGGGTTCCAGGCGGCGATCAGCAGATCGGGTTTGAACCAGAACCATCCGATAAGGCTCAAGCCGGCGACCGGAATGATCACGCCCCAGACCGTAATCGCACCGATCTTGCCGGTAACGCCGGGGCCGCCAAAATTTGCCACGGTGGTTATCCAGAGCAAGCCGACCGTTCCGATGAACAAAGGAATGGCGCCGCTTCCCAGCCAAGGCATAAACGACGTCATGTATCCGACTGCGGAGATCGCCACCGCCACGTTGGCGATGGCCAGTGACAGGAAATACAGATACGAGCAGAGGAAAAATCCCGACTTTGCGTGCGCCTCTTCGGTGTAGGCGGATAACCCGCCCGAGCGCAGACAGAAGATGCCGCACTGGGAAAAACAATATGCAATGGCCATGGAACCGACAGCGGTGACGATCCATGACAACAACGAGACCGCCCCGAGTTGCGCCATGCTGGTCGGCAACATGATGATGCCCGAGCCCATCATGTTGACGGTCACCAAAGTGGTGAGTCCCGTCAGGCTCATTTTCTTGTTGGTGTCGGTCATCGAAAACCCCTCGATCGGCGAAGTGCATCCGCGCCCAGCCCTTGAACGCACTGCAGCGTGGTCATGGTCAATGTTCGCCGACGGTTGAGGTCAACGTGTCTGCCTTGCTTATCCAGCCTCCGCCTGTGGCCTTGTAAACATCGATCATGGCGGTGAACACCGAACCCCGGGTCCGGGTGTAGGTCAGCTCGGCATCGAACAGACTGCGCTCGGCATCCAGCACTTCTATGTAGCTGGTATAGCCGTTGTCGTAACGCAGCCGGGCAAACCGGGTGTAGGTGCGCAAGGCTTCGACCTGATTGCCTTGAGAAGTCATTTGTTCGCGGGATTTGCTCGCGGCAACCAGGGCGTTTTCAACATCCCTGAAGGCTGACTGGATCGACTGTTGGTAAGCCAGCAAGGTTTGTTTTTGAACGGCCTCGGCCTGTTGCACCTGGCCGGCGATCCCGCCAGCGGTGAAGAGCGGCATGCTGGCGGCGACCCCGTAAGACCAGGTGGCGGCCGGCCCGGTGAACAGGTTGGACAGTTGGTTACTGACCGAGCCCAACAATCCGGTCAGGGATATCGTCGGGAAATACAGCGCCTTGGCCGCACCGATTCGGGCGTTGGCGGAAACCAGATTCAACTCGGCTTGCCGCAGATCGGGACGGCGCTCAAGCAAGTCCGAGGGCAACCCGGCGGGCACCGATGGCAGCGACAGTTGTGTCAGCTCACGGCCTCTGATGATCGGGCCCGGATTGCGCCCAAGCAGCACAGCCAGATCATTTTCCTGTTGCGCCACCAGTGACTCGAATTGCGCAACGGACGCCTGGGTGCGCTGGAATTCCGAAAGGTTTTGCGCCAATTCCATTTCAGAAATGGTCCCGGCACCGAAACGCAGTTTGAAGATTTCGTAGGAGTCGCCACGGGCCTTGGCCGTGGTGCGGGCGATTTCCAGTTGGCGGTCAAGATCGCGCAGCGCGATGTAACTCGATGCCACCGACGAGACCAGGCTGAGTATCACCGTCCGCCGACCTTCTTCCGAGGCCAGCAAGTCAGCCCGTGCCGACTCATTGAGTCGCCGCAAGCGCCCCCAGACGTCAAGCTCCCAGCTCACACTCAGGGTGGCCTGATAATTCTGGTAAATCGGGTCGACGCCGGAGTCCAGCGGTACCGGACCATTGTCGCGTGGCGCCCGGGAACGACTGCCTTGCGCGGCGGCGCCGATTTGCGGAAACAGCTGCGAACGCGCCACACCGTAACGGCCCTGAAACTCCTCGACCCGGGCGGCGGCGATCTTGATGTCTTGGTTTTGCGCCAGCGCGCTGCGGATCAAGTCATTGAGCACCGGATCGTTGAACTGTTCCCACCACAACGCGTTGGACAGGTCGTTGGCCTCTTGCTCTGCGTAGCGATAGGCCGCCGGGGTGTCGGTGGCCGGGCGCTGGTAATCCGGGCCGAGCATGCAGCCGCTGAGCCCCAGACAAATCAACCACGACAAATGGCATGTGCGCATTCATTCCCCCTCATGTCTGTGCAGGGGAGCGCCACCGGGGATCTCTCCGGGCGATGTGAGTGAAGGCGGCGGGGTGGTCTGTTGCGGCGCTCCTTTTTTCTCGGTCAAGCGTTCAACCAGGTAGTAGAACAGCGGGATGAAGAAAATGGCGATGACTGTTGCCGCCAACATCCCGCCGATGACGCCTGTGCCGATCGAGTGTCGGCTGTTTTCCGATGCGCCGACGGCAATGGCCAATGGGACACACCCCAGAATGAACGCCAGGGACGTCATCACGATAGGCCGCAGCCGCTCCCTGGCGGCGGTCATTGCCGCATCGTAGGCAGACATGCCGCTTTCCCGGTTCAGTACCGCAAATTCGAAAATCAGGATGGCATTCTTCGCGGCCAGGGCGACCAGCATGGTCAAGCCGATCTGGAAGTAAACATCGTTGCTCAACCCGCGTATCAGTACCGCGAGCAGGGCACCGAACAACGCAAAGGGCACCGCCAGCAATACGCCGACGGGCAGGGACCATTTTTCGTACTGCGCGGCCAGGATCAGGAACACCATGACCAGGCCGAAGATGAACACCTGAGAGGAAGCCCCCCCGCTTTTTTTCTCCTCGAAGGCCTCGCCACTCAGGGCCAAGGCATAGTCATTGGTCATGATTTCAGCGCTGATCTCTTCCAGCGCCTTGAGTGCCTGACCGGAGCTGTAACCGGGCGCGGCGTTGGCGGTGAGCTTGACTGCCGGGAAGTTGTTGAAGCGCGTCAGCAGGTCGGGGCCGGTGACGTAGCGGGTGGTCAGCAGGGCTTTGAGCGGCACCATCCCCAGGTTCTTGCTGCGCACATAAATCTGCTGCAAGTCATCAGCCTTGAGTCGGTAGCTCGGTTCAGCCTGCAGAATCACCTGCCACAGACGGCTGAACTTGTTGAATTGAGACACATACAGAGAACCGAACATGGTTTGCATGGTGCTGTACACGTCTTCCACCGGCACTCCCAGCGTCTCGGCCTTTTCGCGGTCGACATCGACCAGCAATTGCCGGGAAAACACATTGAAGGTCGAGGTAATGGCGCCGAGTTCCGGACGCTGCCTGGCCTTTGCGACAAGCATGCCGACCGTCTCGGCCAGTTGCCCGACGCTGGCGTCGCCCTTGCTTTGAACCCACACCTCCATGCCGCCCGTGGTGCCCAGACCCGGTATGGATGGCGGGTTCACCGGCAAAATGATCCCGCCCTGTACCGTGGAAAAGGCCCGGGCCGCTTTCTGGATGAGCGCTGGAGCACTCTGTTCCTTGATGGTTTGCGAGTCCTTGTAACGCTCTTCGAAATCCTTGAACCCGACGAAAAAGGCACCGGCATTGTTCTTGTTCTGGCCATCGAGCAGGCTGTAGCCGTTAACGATAGCGACACCCTCGACGGCCTCGTCATGCATGAAGAAGTCACTGGCGACCTTGCCCACTTCAGCGGTGCGATCCAGGCTGGCGGCATCGGGCATGATCAGCGCGCCCAGCAGATACCCCTGATCCTCCGGTGGCAGGAAGGCGCTGGGAATGCGCTGCGCCATCAGCGCAATCAAAACGATCATGCCGGCGAACAGCAGCAACGCCAGCACAAAGCGTTTGATCATGAACGCCACGGCACGCGAATAGCGCTCGGTCATGCGTTCGAAGCTACGTTCGAACCAGCGGAAAAAAGCGTTTTTTTCGCCTTGGTGAGGTTTGAGCAGCAGGGCGGCCAGGGCCGGTGAAAGCGTCAACGCCACCAGGCCGGAGATCACCACGGAGATGGCGATGGTGATCGCAAACTGTTTGTAGAGCTGCCCGGTGATGCCCCCCATGAAAGCCACCGGGACGAACACCGCACACAACACCAACACGATCGCGACCACCGGCCCGGCCACTTCATCCATGGCGCGTTTGGCGGCGTCCTTGGGGTTCATCTTGTGTACGTGCATATTGCGTTCGACGTTTTCAATCACCACGATCGCGTCGTCGACCACGATGCCGATCGCCAGCACCATGCCGAACAGCGTCAGCATGTTCACCGAAAACCCCAGGGCGGACATGCCGATAAAGGTGCCGACAATCGACACCGGTACGGCGAGTACCGGGATCAGCGTGGCGCGCAGACTCTGCAGAAAGATGAACACCACCACGACCACCAGCACCAACGCTTCGAAAAAGGTGTGAATCACCTCGGAAATCGACGCGCGGGTGAACGCGGTCGTGTCCATCACGATCTTGTATTCGATCCCTTCGGGAAATGTCGTTTTCATTTGTGCCAGGGTCGACGTCACCGCTGCCGAGACATCGAGGGCGTTTGCCCCTGGTTGCTGATACACCGCAATCAGCGTGGCGGGACGGCCCTGATAGGTGCTGCGCAGCGAATAGTCCTTCTGCCCGAGTTCGGCGCGCCCCACATCCTTCAGACGGACGATGGCCGCGCCGTCGTTGCTGGCGCGCAAGATGATGTTCTCGAACTCCGCAGGCTCCGTCAGGCGGCCCTTGGTGGTCACCGCGAACGATTGCTCCACGGCCTGACCGGTCGGCGATTGCCCGACACGGCCGACGGCGAATTGCTGGTTCTGGTTGGCGACCGCTGTCTGTACGTCAGCGGCGGTAATGCCCAGTTGCGCCATGCGATCGGGTTTGAGCCAGATCCGCATGGCGTAGTCCGGCGTGCCGAAAATGCTCGCCTGGTTGGCCCCCGGAATGCGCTTGATTGCATCCAGAATGTAGAGGTTCGCGTAGTTGGCGACATAGGTGCTGTCATAGCGCTCGCCGGCCGAATACACGGCAAGCACCATCATGAACGCGGAAGATTTTTTCTGTACCTGAATGCCTTGGCTCTGGACGGCGGAGGGCAGTTGCGGCAAGGCCAGATTGACGCGGTTTTGCACATCGACCTGGGCAAGGGAAGGGTCAGTGCCGATCTCGAAGAACACGTTGAGGGTCATGTTCCCCGTCGCCGAGCTCGACGAGTTCATGTAGATCATATTGTCGGCGCCGTTGACCTGTTGCTCGATCGGCGCTGCCACGTTATTGGCCACCACCTGGGCATCGGCGCCGGGGTAGGTTGCCGAAACGGTAATTTGCGGCGGGGTAATGTCCGGGTACTGGGCCACCGGCAATTTGACCATGGCTACCGCGCCGGCCAGGGTGATGATGATTGAGATCACCGAAGCGAAAATGGGGCGATCAATGCAGTAGTGGGAAATACTCATGGGCTGTGCCCGGTGTCTTGCTGCGTGCTGGCAGCCATCGGTTTTGTCGGCGTCTGGCTTGCTGGCGGGGCAGGAGGGGCAGGAGGGGCAATGATGTTCAGCGGCCCTCCGGGCGTGACTCTGATCGCGCCGTCGACCACGATCCGTTCACCGGCCTGCAACCCTTGGGTAATGAACCACTCATCGCCGTGCCAGTCACCCACTTCGACCACCCGTTGCTCAGGCTTGCCCGCGGCATTGATCACCCACACGAAGTGGCTCTTGGCCCCCTCCAGAACGGCTTTTTGCGGTACGACGATGGCGTTCGGCCTGGTAGCGCCGATGGCCCGCGCCCTTACGAACTGGCCGGGACGCAATTGGCCATTGGGATTGGCGACCACGGCGCGGACCAGAAAGGTGCCGGTGTCCTGGCTGTAGGAGGGCGCGGCAAAATTCAGTCGTCCCAGTTCGGGCAACACCGAGCCGTCGGCCAATACCACTTCCACGACAAATTCACTGCGCAGCGGGAATATGAGGTGCCCGGAAGCAATCTCTTCGCGGAACTTGAGCGTCTCGTTTTCCGAAAGACTGAAGTTGACGTAAATCGGGTCCATCTGCGAGACGGTGGTCAGCAGTCCGGACTCACCGGGTGTGACGTAACTGCCCTCCTGCTTTTTGGCAAAGCTTGAAAGACCGGTAAGCGGGGAGGCGATGGTGGTGTAGCTGAGGTTCAGCTGTTCGGTTCGCACCGACCCTTCGGCGGCCAGCACGGCAGCTCTGGTCTGACGCTCATCGCCGACGGCATTGTCCAGGTCCATTTTGCTGACAGCATTCTGCGCCGCCAGCGGCCGCACACGGGCAAGGGTGGCTTTGGCCACCTCCCAGCGTGCCTGCTGTTGAGCCAGTTGCCCCTGGGCCGAGAGCAACGAAGCTTCAAAGGGCTTGCGGTCCATCTGAAACAGCGTCTGCCCGGTTTTTACCAGGTCGCCCTCGGTGTACAGCCGCTTTTCCAGGAACCCGGCAACCCGGGCGCGGATCTCGACTTCGCGGGAGCTTTGGGTTTGCGCAACGAATTCGAAAGTCACCGGTGTCGTGCGTGCGGTAACCGTCATGATCGTGACATCAGGCGCTTGGCGGGCGAGGGTCGGGGGTTCTTTGCCGCAGCCGGCGAGCAGGCTCAGGCTGCCGACGATAATGGCGACGGGCAAGCCCAGTTGCCTGCCAACACTCATGTTCCTGCCCATATTCTGCTCCGTGAAGGTTTCTCGGACAGACGCTTAGCCATTCGTTGGTCACAACGCTAGCACCGGCATTCAGTGGCATTTCTGACAATTATCAAAGAACACGATTTGCCAGCCGCGAGACCCATGGGTTGGCACTCAAACCATGGAGCAGCACACTCAGTAAAACGGTGCAGGCCGCTACAGCCACCAACGTACGACCGACTTGCAGAGGGTAGTCCAGAATCATCACGGCGAAGACAATACTTGCAAGGCCGCGCGGACCGAACCAGCCGATGAACAGCCGGGTTTCGAAATCGAAGTCGGTCCCTGCCAGACTGATGAGCACAGGCAGTACGCGAACCACGGTCAGGCTGAGCACTGCATACAACCAGATATTCAGCGTGAAACTGCTCCAGGCCCAAGGGATTACCTGCGCGCCAAACACCACCCAGGTAATGACGGAAAGCAGGCTGGCGAACTCTTCGCTGGCCTTGAGCAGATCATGCTTTTGTTCAGCAAACAGATAACTGGCGAGCAGGCCGCCAACGAACGCCGCGATAAACCCGCTACCGCCTGATGCTTGCGCGGTGGCAAAGCAAACCAGCGCCAGTCCGGGTAGCGTCAGCTGTGACCACATGGGGGTTTGCCAATGGCGTTTCCCGGCGTAGCGCTGCAACAACCAGGCGATCAACGTCAGGGCGACGCCGACGAGCGCGCCAATGCCAAGCTCCTCGGCAACCAGCTCCACCGCCAGCGAGACGGGCGACCGTGTCTGTTCTTCGATCAACAGGGCCAGGAACATCAACAGCACCGGCACGCAGATGCCGTCATTGAGCCCGCTCTCCACGTTCAATCCTTCACGCACGGATGCCGCCACCTTCGGATTGCTCACGACAGCCTTGCCCAGTGCGGCATCCGTGGGCGCCAGAAGAGTCGCCAAGATGGCCAGTTCGATCGGGGGAATCTGCGGAAACAGCCAGATGCCGACCAGCCAGCCACCGAGCATGGTCAACGGCAGCCCGATCAACAACAAGCGTAGCGGTAATCCTTCGTGGGCTTTCAGCACCTTGAGATCAGCGTTGGCGGCATCGCTGAAGAGCACAATTGCCAAGGTCAGTTCGGCCAGGATCCGGAGGCCGTCCTTGTCGATCCGGGGCAGCAGCAGGCCCAGGAATGCCGGGCCAAGAATCAGCCCGGCGAGCATGAACATCAGAGGCCCATTGAGCAGGCGCGACTCGAAACGTCCGGCAAACAGGCTATAGACCAGCAGGAAAGCGGCAAGCAGTGCCAGGTTCTGATACATCGATCACCTGCCTGTCCGGGTTCAGAGAGAAGGGATAAGGCAGGTTTAATTCATTGCTCGTAGCGTCTTCTGATAAAAATCAATGGATGTGAGGATTCCCCCAGCAAGTACCTGATCAGCTCCTGCGTCGACGCTCCAATAGAGAGAACAGGTACATGCCGGCCAGCATGGCCAACACGAATACGATGATCTGCCCGTGCCCGGTAAGCACAATAGCGACGGCTGGCCCAGGGCAGATTCCCGCCATCCCCCAACCGATGCCGAACAGCAGGCTGCCGCCAATCAGGCGGGCATCCAGCTCCCGTTTCATCGGTAACTGCATGGGGGCTCCCAGCAAGGATTGCTTGTTGTTCCGCGCCCAGTTCAACGGGATAACCGCCACGGCGATGGCGCCTCCCATCACCAGAGCAAGTGACGGATCCCAGGCCCCGGCCACATCCAGGAAAGCCAGTACCTTGGCGGGGTTCGCCATGCCTGCCAGGAGCAGCCCCAGGCCGAAGATCAGTCCTGCGAAAAAAGCGCTGAGCTTGATCATTTTCAGGCCCCCACGACATGACGAATGACGTACACCGTTGCAAAACCGGCGAGCATAAAGCACATCGTTGCCGTGATGGATCGGGCAGACAGTCGAGAGATCCCGCAAACCCCATGGCCACTTGTGCAGCCAGAGCCGAAACGGGTGCCCACGCCGACGAACAGTCCCGCAATGATCAGCGTCGGCCATTCTGCCTTGATCTCGATCTGCGGCAGTACGGCAAACACTCCCCACAACAATGGCGCGAGCATCAGGCCAAGAAGAAACAGTGCCTTCTCGCTCCAGCCTTCACTGCCAAATTGCATCACGCTGCCAATCAAGCCACTGATGCCGGCGATGCGACCATTGGCGAGCACGAATACCCCGACCGCCAGGCCTATCAAGGCCCCTCCGCCCAAGGCAGTCCAAGGCGTAAAGTTCAGCCAATCAATGCTCATTTGGTAGCTCCTGCAAAGAAGTGCTGATGAAAGCCATACATCACCGCGCGTGCCGTGGAGCTGTTGATTCGCTAGCCGGCGTGTTTTGCGTCATTAAAAACCGCTCGATCTCCTCAACGGTACTTCGCGCCGTTCGGGTGACGCCGATCAGTGTCGCGGAAGCGGCGCCTGTCCAGTCGCCATACCCCACCAGCCATAAGCGCGGCTCCTTGATCGAACGCGTACCTTCAACGACCACACGTCCATCGGCGGTACACACCCCCAGTGATGCCAGATAACCGAGGGCAGGGCGAAAACCGGTGCACCAGATCACTACGTCGACCGGCGTTTGCGAGCCATCGGCCCACGTCACCCCGGTTTCGGTGAAGCGCAGGAACGGCCGAACCGCATGCAGCACGCCGCGCTCTCGAGCTTCGACGACTGGCGGGACCATCACGATATCGCCCAGGCCTCCGACCGGTTGTTCAATGACGGTCCCGGCGAGCTGGGCTTTCCAGCGCTCGGTGGCGCGCTCGAACAGCACGCGGCCATCGACGTCATCGGCGAGAAATTCTGGCGGCTGCGGAGTAACCCAGGTGGCGTCGGCCATTTTTGAGACCTCAGCGAGGATCTGTGCACCGGAGTTGCCACCGCCCACCACCAGGACTTTTTTCCCCGCAAAAGGCTTCGCATTGACGTAATGGGCCGAATGCAAATGCTGGCCGGTAAAGGTTTCACTGCCGGGGTAATGTGGCAGGTAAGGATGACGCCAGGTGCCGGTCGCACTGACCACTGCGCGGGCCAGCCAGCAACGGCCCTGGGCTTTGACCTGAAGTCGATCGCCCTGGCGCTCAACAGCATTGACCCAATAAGGCCGTTCGACAGGAAACTGATAGCGTTGCTCATACTGGCGCAGGTAATTGATCACGTTGTCACGACTGGGATAGCCGTCGGTGACCGGCGGCATCATCCAGCCGGCGATGGAGCTCCAGGTCGAAGGTGAAAACAATCGCAGGGAATCCCAGCCATGCCGCCACGCACCACCCGGTGCGGCTTCGGCATCAATGATCACAAACGAGCGCCCGGTGCGTCGCAGGAAGTAAGCCACGGCGAGTGCGGACTGACCGCCGCCAATAATCGCGACATCCACTTCGGTACAGTTGGCAGGCATTGGGAGAGTCCTTGAGGCAGCGCAAGTCAGGCCAGATTAGCGCATCCGAATCGGGCGTTTGTTGATGATCCTCAAATGGCGGTATCTAGATCGCCGCCCAATCGGTTCGATGCTGCAGCAGAAAATCGACGAATGCCCGGACCCGCTGAGGAACGTAGCGGCCATGAGGGTAGAGCAGGGTGTAAGGCCGGGAGCGCCCATTGTAGGGCTGGAGTACCTCGACGAGGCGCCCATCGGCCAATTCGTTCTCGACAATGAATCGGTAAGTCTGGAACAGGCCAGCGCTGTGTTTGGCCAGAGTGACGCCGCCCAGCACATCGTCCGAGCAGCAATAGCGGCCCTCTGTGAAGATCTCGCGATGTTTGCCATCGACCTCGAACAGCCATGAGATGCGACGGCCGCTGCTGGGCAGTTCAAATTGAATGCACTCGTGAGCGACAAGGTCATCCAGTGTCGTTGGCGTGCCGGCCTTGGTCAGGTATTCAGGTGTCGCGACCACGACCAGTTGTGCGTCCTCCAGCAAGCGGGCGATCAGGGTCGAGTCCGGTTGAGCCCGGACCCGAATCGCCAGATCGTAGCCCTCCGCCACAAAGTCGATATTTCGGTTACCCAAATGGACATCCACGCTGACGTCTGGATAAAGCGCCCGAAATTTCGGCAGAAGCGGCAAGATCCGGTGATGCCCATACGTGGTCGGAAGACTGATGCGCAACCGGCCTGAAGGCGTCGATTGAGCGCCCATGACTTCTTGCTGTGCTTCCACCAGTTGCGTCAGGGCCTGTCGGCATTGTTCATAGAATACCCGGCCCGGTTCAGTCATCCGGATGCTGCGTGTGGTTCTGACGAAGAGGCGTGATCCCAAACGCTCCTCTAGACGCAAAATCGAGCGGCTTACTGCTGCAGGCGTCACACCGGCTACCTGCGCGGCTGCCGTAAAACTGCCCGTTTCCGAGGCCAGGCAAAATAGCTCGATGCTTCCTAGCTGCAGGTCATCAAAATGACGCTTCATATTCATCACACCGAGTATTCGCGAAGTGCCCAAAGCATACCGAGGTCGATGACGCAGTGGCGAGGACCGCGGCTTTTATTCATTACACGGCGTCATAAATGAAGTAACCGGGTCCGCATTTATTCATTCACGGCCAGCTTATAGAGTTCATTCCACTTGCCGTCTCATCATGCCGATGAGACGCAAACTGGAGACTTTCCCGTGCCTTTCATCAACGTTCGTATCACCCGCGACGGCGTAACCAAAGAACAAAAAGCACAGGTGATCGCAGAGATCACCCAAACCATGCAGACGGTGCTCAACAAAGACCCGCACCTGACGCACATCGTGATCGAGGAAGTCGATACCGATAACTGGGGCTACGCAGGAATAACCACGACCGAGTACCGCCAGTCGCTGGTGGAGCCCAGGTAATGCTGAGGCACTTGAAACCGCTTTTTTCAACTATCGAGGCATTATCATGAGCCATTCAAAAAAAGTCGTTGTGGTCACTGGCGCATCCCAGGGGCTGGGCGCGGGCATCGTCGAGGGTTTTCGTAAACTCGGTTATCAAGTGGTGGCGACTTCGCGCTCCATCCAGCCGTCATCGGATCCGGACATCCTGACCGTCGCCGGAGATATCGCCGATCCGGCGACGTCAGAGAAAATCATCCGCGAAGGTGTAGCGCGTTTTGGCCGCATCGACACGTTGGTGAACAATGCCGGGATTTTCCTCGCCAAGCCGTTCACGGCCTATACCCGCGAAGAGTATGTAAATACCGTGGCGACCAACATGGGCAGCTTCTTCTATATGTCGCAGCAGGCGATTGCCCAGATGGAGAAGCAAGGCGAGGGCGGTCATGTGGTCAGCATCACCACGTCGCTGGTCGATCACGCCATCGAGGGCGTGCCATCGGTGCTTGCATCGCTGACCAAAGGTGGAATGAACGCCGCGACCAAATCCCTGGCGATCGAGTACGCCAAGCGCGGCATCCGCGTTAACGCGGTCTCGCCGGGAATCATCAAGACCCCGATGCATGGCGAGGAAAGCCACGCTGCACTGGGTCGCCTGCATCCGGTCGGCCACATGGGCGACGTGCAAGACATCGTCGCAGCGGTGTTGTATCTGGACAGCGCCCCATTCGTCACGGGCGAAATCCTGCACGTCGATGGTGGTCAAAGCGCCGGTCACTGATGGAGACGGCGGTCTGGCCAGCCAGGCGACCGGCAATCTGAAGCAAGAAGCCGCCATCGGCGGCTTCTCCCATCACATTTGGGGGGCGTTGCGCGCAGCGATCGCGACGGTGGTCGGCGAATCCGCAAGTGGAACGAATTGCCGTGTCGCGCCATCAAGTGCATCGATGCATCCGGCTTCGATGTCATAAACCCAGCCGTGCAGATTCAGCCGTCCTTGCTCGAGCGCAAGGGCCACTGAGGGATGCGTACGCAGGTTCGCCAGTTGCGCGATCACGTTTTCACGCACAAGGCCATCGAGCTTGGCGCCGGGCGTATCGAACTCATGCGCCGCGTTAATCGCTTTCGCGGCGTCCGCGTGACGGAGCCAGTTAGCGACCGCAGGCAGATGATCCAGACAAGTGCAGCGCGAAATCGCGCCCATCGCGCCGCAGTCCGAATGGCCGCAGATCACGATGTCCTGGACGCCGAGCACAGCGACCGCATATTCGACGGTGGCCGAAACGCCGCCGGGCTCGGGGCCGTAAGACGGCACGATATTGCCGGCATTACGAATCACGAACAATTCGCCCGGTTCGCGCTGCGTAAGGAGTTCCGGCACAACACGACTGTCCGAGCAGGTGACAAACAGCGCCTTGGGATTTTGTGCCGTCGCGAGCTGCTTGAACAGCTCGACACGCTGCGGATAAACCTCGCGCTGAAAGCGTAGAAAGCCGTCAATGATGTCACGCATGAAGTTCTCCAAACCCGATTAACAGATGGGGGCACAAGCACTCAATGTGCTGTCGCGCCGTGGTGGCCGGTATTATCGCAAACGTTGCGCGGGTTAGCTGTACTTGACTTGATGTCTGCAGCCTGTGGGCATTGGTGCAGGAGGGACGTAACGTAATACATCGTTTAACATAATATACATTACACGTAACAAGATGTTTCCGAATCAGCCCGGTTGCACGCCACATTCAATCCAGAGGCTCACCAGAAACCGCATTTTCCAAAACCTCGGTCTGGCCGGAAATTTGTGAGCCTCAATCAGCAGACCGCGTCAGCTTTTCTATCAGTATCCGGTGCTGTGGAAATTGCGCAGTCAGTCTGCGTCTGTCACCCATCTCCATGTCCGCGAAATCAAATCCCGGCGACACGGTTTCACTGATCAAACCAAATCCGTGTTCACCCTCAAGCAGTCGCGATGCTTTCCAGATGCCACCAGGCACGTGCATTTGCAAAAGCTGTCCCGCCAGAATATCGCTACCCATCACCAATGTTTGAAGCGAACCGTCACCTGCGATCATGCTGTACTCGATGGGATCGCCCAAATGGTAGAAATGCAGGATGTCCGATTGGTTGAAATGAAACTGGCCCACCGGCGAATCTTCCGTTAGCAAGTAATAGATCGAAGTCATCAGGTAACGTGGGCCACGGGTGGTTTGCAGCATGGCGCGATGATCTGCTTGAAAAGTCCTGCGAAAATAGCCGCCTTCAACATGAGGCTGCAGATCCAGTGCAGCAATCACGTCCACAATGTCTGTTTTCCCTCGATTCATGGCCTGCTCCATTGATTGAAAGGCAAATAGGCTGATAGCTCTACTAAACGGCTATTTAGTGGAGTTAACGGTATTTCGAAGAATATCGAAGACAATTGCTTCCACTTCAACGATCTAACGCATACCCACGTCAGGAACACTCGCTAGCGCTTCAGCGTCTCGCTCGGCAGCTCTTTGAACAGCGCCCTGTAACTGTTGGAAAACCGCCCCAGATGCCAAAACGACCAGTTCATCGCCACTTCGGCCACGGTGGTTTCCGTGGGCCGGCGATTGAGTAATTCGCGGTGTGCACTGTTAAGCCGGCGCAGGCGCAGCCAGTGGCTCGGGGTCATACCGGTGTAGGCCTTGAACGCCTGCTGTAATTGACGCAACGGCACCCCTGCCACCTTCGAAAGCTCAAGCAGATTAACAGTCTCTTCCGGCGAATCTGCCGCCCATTCCCCTACTCGCTTCATGATCGTCCGCTCTTCAGTACGACGCTGCAAACCGCCTCGATCAAGGCGGGTGTGAGCGTTGTCGAGGATGAACAGACAGTCTTCGAGCAACTGCTGAGTCAAAGAATTTTTATCAAACGGATCAACAGCTTGCGACAACTTCGTGAGCGTTGAGCTTAACCAGCGACTGAACAAGGCGTTTTGCCCGCAGTTAAGCGGCGCCATGAACAATCCCTCGAGTTTCGCCACATCCAGACCGTGTTCCCGGACGAATTGCGGGCCAAACACCACGGCGATTTCCTGGTAGTTCTCCGGGGTGATCCAGATGTTGCGGCTGTCTTCGTTAAGCAAATACAGCGCGTTATCGCTGCGATCAAAACAGAACGCCAAGGCACCCGATGGCGCACTGAATGCCTGCTCGACGCGGGTGTTCATCTGTTCTTCGTAGACCTGCACACCTTCCAGATCCAGATAGCGAATCTGCCCGGCGAAATGCCCGGGCGACATCTGCTGGTAATGCTGGACCCAACCCGGTGTGGCGCGGATTTGTTCGGTGACATCAGCGGTATTGAACGCCTGAACCTGAAGCGGATTACACGTTGTCATGGGAGACCTTGCGCACTCTTTTGGTGCGCTTTGGTGCTGCTTAAAGTGGATAGATGGAACGGCAAGGCATGCCCAAGATAGTCGTCAACGCGCCACAGGGGAAGGGGCGGAAGATGAAACCCGCCCTCCCCGGCGTCTATAAAACCAATAACGAGGTCTTTATGAATGCCCCTTTCGATCAGCTGTTCACATGGCTGAAAGATCACAAGATTACCGAAGTTGAATGTGTGGTCAGCGACCTGACCGGCATTGCCCGCGGCAAGATCGCACCGACCAACAAGTTCCTGCATGAGCGAGGCATGCGCCTGCCGGAAAGTGTGCTGCTGCAAACGGTAACCGGGGATTTTGTCGACGACGACATCTACTACGACCTGCTCGACCCGGCCGACATCGACATGGTCTGCAAACCGGTGAGCGACGCCGTGTATGTGATTCCATGGGCCATCGAGCCGACCGCCATCGTCATCCACGACACCTTCGACAAGTTCGGCAACCCGATCGAACTGTCGCCGCGCAACGTGCTGAAAAAAGTCCTGCAGCTTTACACCGACAAGGGCTGGAAGCCAATCGTTGCACCGGAAATGGAGTTCTACCTGACCCAGCGCTGCGAAGATCCGGACCTGCCACTCAAGGCACCACTGGGTCGTTCGGGCCGTGCCGAAAGCGGTCGGCAGTCATTCTCCATCGACGCCGCCAACGAGTTCGATCCATTGTTCGAAGACGTCTACGACTGGTGCGAGCTGCAAGGTTTGGATCTGGACACGCTGATCCACGAAGACGGCCCGGCGCAGATGGAAATCAACTTCCGTCACGGCGACGCCCTGGACCTGGCCGATCAGATCACCGTGTTCAAACGCACCCTGCGGGAAGCGGCGCTCAAGCACAACGTCACCGCGACGTTCATGGCCAAACCGATTGGCGACGAACCTGGCAGTGCCATGCACCTGCACCAGAGCGTGGTGGAAATCGCCACGGGCAAGCCGATTTTCGCTGATGCCGACGGCAAGATGAGCGATCTGTTCCGCCATCACATCGGCGGCCTGCAAAAGTACATTCCTAAAGTACTGCCGATGTTTGCGCCCAACGTCAACTCGTTCCGCCGCTTCCTGCCGGACACCTCGGCACCGGTCAACGTCGAGTGGGGCGAAGAAAACCGCACCGTCGGTTTGCGTGTACCGACCTCCGGGCCGGAAGCCATGCGCGTGGAAAACCGCCTGCCGGGCGCCGACGCCAACCCGTATCTGGCGATTGCCGCGAGCCTGTTGTGTGGCTACATCGGCATGGTCGAAGGCATCGAGCCGAGTGCCGCCGTCGAAGGCCGCGCCTACGAACGCCGCAACCTGCGCCTGCCGATCACCATCGAAGACGCGCTGACGCAAATGGAAGAGTGCGACACCGTTGCCCGATACCTTGGCAACAAGTTTGTGCGCGGCTACGTCGCGGTCAAACGCGCCGAGCATGAAAACTTCAAGCGCGTGATCAGCTCCTGGGAGCGCGAGTTCCTGCTGCTGAGCGTCTGAGCAACACACACAAACCCTGTGGGAGCTAACTTGCCAGCGATTGCGTCGGCACAGTCGACATCATTATCGACTGCCCCACCGCTATCGCTGGCAAGCCAGCTCCCACAAGGGGCCGTGCTCACCCGAAAAACTCCAATAACTCCAAGAGGTGTCGATATGCGTCTATTGAAATCCATGGTTCCCGCCGCACTGGCGCTGTTGTGCAGCACCGCAGCCCTGGCCCAGCCCCAGGTCAGCGTCTACAACTGGACCGACTACATCGGTGAAACCACCCTCGCCGACTTCCAGGCCAAGACCGGGATCAAGGTGATCTACGACGTGTTCGACTCCAACGAAACCCTGGAAGGCAAACTCCTCGCCGGTCGCACCGGCTACGACGTGGTGGTGCCGTCCAACCACTTTCTCGCCCGTCAGGTAAAAGCCGGCGCGTTCCTCAAACTGGATCGTGAGCAGTTGCCGAACTGGAAGAACCTCGACCCGAAATTGCTCGAATTACTCGAAAAGAACGACCCGGGCAACCAGCACTCGGTGCCGTACCTGTGGGGCACCAACGGCATCGGCTACAACGTCGACAAGGTCAAGGCAGTGCTTGGCATCGATCACATCGACTCCTGGGCCGTGCTGTTCGAGCCGGAGAACCTGAAGAAACTCACCCAGTGTGGCGTGTCGATGATGGACTCGGCGGACGAAGTGTTCCCGGCGATCCTCAACTACATGGGCATGGACCCACGCAGCGAAAACCCGGAAGACTATAAAAAAGCCGAAGCCAAACTGCTGAGCATCCGCCCCTACATCACCTATTTCCACTCCTCGAAATACGTTTCCGATCTGGCCAATGGCGACATCTGCGTAGCCTTCGGTTACTCCGGCGACGTGTTCCAGGCGGCCAACCGCGCCAAGGAAGCCAAGAACGGGGTGAACATCGCCTATGCGATTCCGAAAGAAGGCGCCAACCTGTGGTTTGACTTGCTGGCGATCCCGGCCGACGCCAGCAACACCAAGGAAGCCCACGCCTTCATCAATTACCTGCTTGATCCGCAAGTGATCGCCAAGGTCAGCGCTTCAGTGGGTTACGCCAATCCGAACCCAGCAGCCAAGCAATACATGGACCAGGCGCTGGTGAACAATCCCGAGGTCTACCCGTCCCAGGCGGTGCTGGACAAGCTCTACATCTCCTCTACCCCGCCCCAGTCGATCATGCGTCTGATGACCCGGTCCTGGAGCAAAGTGAAGTCGAACAAATGAATCAGTACACGCAAGAACACGCCCGCTCCTATTACGCGGCTTCGGCCCGGGCCAGCACGCCCTGGCCGGCACTCGACGCTGACCTCAGCGCCGATGTCTGCGTAATCGGCGGCGGCTTCACCGGGGTCAATACCGCGATTGAACTGGCGCAGCGCGGGCTGTCGGTGGTGTTGATCGAAGCAAGGCGCATCGGCTGGGGCGCCAGCGGACGCAACGGCGGCCAGTTGATTCGTGGCATCGGTCACGAGGTCGAAGGCTTTGCCCGTTACGTCGGCAACGACGGCGTGCGTTATCTGCAACGCGCCGGTATCGACTCCGTGGAACTGGTGCGCCAGCGCATCACCGAGCATGCCATCGAGTGTGACCTGCGTTGGGGCTTCTGCGAACTGGCCAACACCCCGGCGCAGTTCGCGGCGTTCAAGGACGAACAGGTCAGCCTCGACGAACTCGGCTACCGCCATGAGACCAAGCTGGTCGGCCCCGAGCAAATCCGTCAGCAAGTGGTCAACGCCAATGTCTATGCTGGCGGTCTGATCGACATGGGCTCCGGCCATCTGCACCCGCTGGATCTGGTGCAGGGCGAAGCGCGTCTGGCGGCGTCCCTCGGTGTACGCATTTTCGAGCAGAGCCCGGTCCAGCAGATCATCCACGGCGAAACGGTTGAAGTGCGCTGCGCCACCGGCAGCGTCCGCGCCGGCAGTCTGGTGCTCGGTTGCAACGCGCATCTGGATGAACTCGAGCAGCAACTCAGCGGCAAGGTACTGCCCGCCGGCAGTTACATCATCGCCACCGAGCCGCTGTCCGAGGAACGTGCCGCGCAATTGATCCCGCACAACCTTGCGTTGTGCGACCAGAAAGTCGGCCTCGACTATTACCGGCTCTCGGCGGATCGACGCCTGCTGTTTGGCGGCGCCTGTCACTATTCCGGTCGCGATCCGGCGGACATTGCCGCCTACATGCGCCCGAAGATGCTTAAAGTCTTCCCGCAACTGGCGGACGTGCGCATCGACTATCAATGGGGCGGCAAGATTGGCATTACCGCCAACCGTTTTCCGCAGGTCGGGCGGCTCAAGCAACAGCCGAACGTGTTCTACGCTCAGGGTTATTCCGGTCACGGTCTGAATGTCACGCACTGGTGCGCCAAGCTGCTGGGCGAAGCGATTCACGCCGGCCACAGTCAGGGCATGGACGTGTTCAGCGCGGTACCGCACATGACCTTCCCCGGCGGCCCGGCCTTGCGCTCGCCGCTGCTGGCACTGGGCATGTTCTGGTATCGCCTGCGCGAAATCCTCGGCTAACGCTCGCCCCTGTAGGCGCTGCCGAAGGCTGCGATCTTTTGATCTTTAAAATCAAGAGATCGCAGCCTGCGGCAGCGCCTGCACAAAACCACATCGACCCGCGAATTTGCTCTATCGCCAAGCACTTCTATATTGATGAAGTGCTTTTGCGTTCCTGACGCTCAGCATCCACAAAACCGAGGAGGACATGGATGAAGTCGTCAGCCGCCGATGAACCACGAACACCGGGCCACGCGCCGATCAAGACCCGGCGTTTCAGCATCTCCCTGGTGTGGATCGTCCCGGTCGTCGCGGTGCTGGTCGGCATTTCGCTGGTGGTGCACAACCTGATGCAGGAAGGCCCGACCATCGTCGTCAACTTCAAGACCGGCAGCGGCCTGGTTGCCAACAAGACCGAGGTCAAATACCGCAGTGTGGTGATCGGTCAGGTGACGGATGTCGAGTTGAGCGGCGATCAGAAGAGCGTCGACGCCACGATCAAACTGGCCAAACAGGCCGAAACCTTCACCCGCGAAGACTCGCAGTTCTGGGTTGTGCGCCCACGCATCGGTGCCGGCGGCGTTTCGGGCATCGATACCTTGCTTTCCGGCGACTATATCGGCGCCGACATCGGTCAGGCCAACAACCGCGCCAAGCATTTCAAGGGGCTGGAGAATCCGCCGCCGATCACTTACGGCGAACCGGGCAAGCGCTTCATGCTGCATGCCTCGGATCTCGGCTCGCTGGATATCGGTTCCCCGGTTTACTACCGCAAGATTCCGGTGGGCCAGGTCGTGACCTACACCCTCAATCCCGAGGGCAAAGGTGTGGACATCGAGGTGTTCATTCACGCACCGAACGACGCGTTCGTTACCGAAAACACGCGCTTCTGGAACGCCAGCGGCATCGACATCAATGTCGGGGCCAACGGTTTTGCGGTGAAGACCGAATCGCTGTCCACCATGCTGGTCGGCGGCATTGCCTTCCGCGCGCCGGATTACAGCCCCAACGACGTTGCCGCCGCCGACGACAAGGACTTCGAACTGTTCGCCGATCAGCAGACCGCCCTCGCCCCGCCCAACGGCAAGGCGCAATACATGGTGTTGCGTTTCGAGCAGTCGTTACGCGGGCTCAAGGTCGATGCGCCCGTCGAGTTTCTCGGCATGGAGATTGGCCGGGTCGTCGGAATCAACCTCGACTTCGACGCGAAAAAACGCACCTTCCCGCTTAACGTCGGGATCGTCATTTACCCGCAGCGCCTCGGCCAGGCTTACAAAAAGATGCTGACCGAATTCAAGCACGATCCCAACGACGAAGCGGCCGGTATTCGTCTGCTCGGCACCTTCGTCGACAACGGTCTGCGCGCTCAGGCCCGCAGCGGCAACCTGCTGACCGGGCAGCTGTACATTGCGCTGGATTTCTTCCCGAAAGCCGAGAAAGTTGCATTCGACGCAACGGCCCGACCGGTCGCCTTGCCCACCGTGCCCGGCAGCCTCGAACAGTTGCAGGAAAAACTCGAAGCGGTGGTCGACAAGCTCAACAAACTGCCGGTCGAGCGGATTGCCGGCAACCTCGACAGCAACCTCGTCGAGCTGCGCAAAGGCCTGCAACAGTTCAATGCGAAAACCCTGCCGGGCGTGCAGACCACACTGGCCGACGTCAGCAAGACCTTGCAGTCCGCCAGTTCGACCCTGGCCGAAGATTCACCGCAGCGCGAGAAACTCACCGAGACCCTCGACGAACTCGGGCGCATGTCGCGTTCGCTGCGTGAGCTGTCGGACTATCTCGGTCGCCATCCGGAATCGCTGATTCGCGGTCGTCCCGACAACGCAGCGCCGCTGGATCTGAAAGGACCGCCACGCAATTGAGCCCAGGAGCTATCCCATGGCTGTACCGCTGAAGATCACCATGCTCGCTGCGTTCATGCTCCTTGGCGCCTGCCGCAGCGAGCCGATCAACTTTCACACCTTGACGCCGGTGGAGCTGTCGGCGTCCCGGGCCGGCGCGCAGATTCCCATTGAGGGGATCAGCGTGCCGCCGCAAGTCGACCGCCCGCAAATCGTCATTCGTCAGGGCAACAATGGCCTGGCGATTCTGGAAACCCAATGGTGGGGAGCGAGTCTGGCGGATGAGTTGCGCAGCGCCTTGAGCGATCAACTGAGCAATACCGGCAGTCGCGGCAATGTTTCGGTGCGTATCGATGTGCAGCGTTTCGACTCGATCCCCGGACAATACGGGCTGATCGACGTCAAATGGCGCCTGCGCCCGAGCGGTGCGGCGGACAACGCTCTGCTGACCTGCCATTCAACCTTGCAAACACCCTCCGGCCCGAGCATCGACGAACTGGTGGCCGCGCAACAGAACAACGTTAAACGCCTGGCAGCCCTGATCAATCAGGCGGCGGGCAACGCTCGCTGCCCGTCAGCCTCCTGAGCCGCCGACAGCGTGACCGTGAAACGGCAGCCATTAGGCTCGCGAGTGACCAACTGAACCTGCCAGTGTTGATGGCTGCAGATCCGCTGCACCAGCGACAACCCCAGCCCAAGGCCTTCACCGCGCTGTTCGTCACCGCGCACGAACGGCTGGAACATCGCGTGACGTTTTTCTTCCGGAATACCGATGCCGCTGTCCTCGACCACAAAGCTGTCGTTGAGCAGGGTCAATCGGACAAATCCCTGATCGGTGTAATGCCAGGCATTGCGCAGCAGATTGCCCATGACCGACTGCAAGAACGTCAGGTCATAACGCTCGCTGCCCGCCAGTTGCGGCTCGTAGATAAACTCCAGACCCTTTTCGCCAATCAATCGCCCCCAGATTTCCACCTGGGCGTCGGCGATAGATTTGAGTGTGCAAGTGGATTCGGTGCCAAGCTCCTCCGGCTTGCGCGCCAGCATCAAGAAGGTCTCAACCAGCTGGCGCATTTCTGCGCTGGCCCGGGCGATGCGTTTGACCTGTTGGGTGGAGCGCGAATCCAGCGAGGGGTTGGCCAGCAACAGCTCGCAGGAACTGGCCAGAATCATCAGCGGTGTGCGCAACTCATGGCTCACGTCACTGGTGAAAAGCTTTTCCCGGTTCAGGGTTTCGCGTAACCGGCCGAGTGTCTGGTCGAAAGACAGCGCCAGCGCCCCAACCTCGTCATCGGCGTAATCCGGATGCAGCGCCGGTGCCAGTGCAATCAACTGGTCACGATGACGCACCTGCCCCGCCAGGCGAATCACCGGCGCCATGACTTGCCGCGCCAGCAGCCTGCCGAGCGCGACCGCCAGCATGACGCTGAGGATGAACCCGACTATCACTACCACGAACAGCAGGTGCTCGCGTTGTTCGAAGCTTTCCTGATTGCGCAACAGCACATATTTGCGGCCGCCGACCGCCTCGACCATCGCATAGAAGTCGTCGCCGTTGAACGTGATCTCTTGAAACCCCACGGGCAGTTCCGCCAGTTGCGGTGTCAGCGCCATGGGCCCGGGGCCGTTCTCGAAAAAAAACAGTTCGCTCTTTTCCGGCTCGTGGCGCCACTGGTTGATGTCGTCCATCGCCAACAACCGGCGCAAGCCACCGCTGAGGGCGGTCATGGTCAACTTGTGCTCCACGACATGCACGGTAGCCACAATGCCCATTGCGAAGACACCGGCCACCACCGCGCTCATCAAGGCGAACACAATCACAATCCGATTGGCGAGGCTTTGCTTGAGGTCCATCCGGTTGCTTGGCTCCAGTGCTGATGTCGGGGACTGCAAGCAGCTGCGTCACGACGTTATCCAGAGTCGCAGCTTCGCCTCGACTGGCGCTGTTGTTAAGTGGCCCTAATAAACAAAACGAGTATTTGAGTTTATTTATCAAATAGACTTTTCCGTTAATGCCTGCGCCGCTCTCGCAAATTTTTCACATGTTCTTCACTGCACCGCCACGACTCTGAACGTAGTGTTCAGCAGCCATTCAAGTAGACCACCGTAAAGTAACTAACCTCCTGGAGCTTACGTTGCACTGTGCGTGTACTGAGTGGAACTCGGGAATGACAAGGGGCAACGTCGTGGTTGAATTAGTACACGTACAATCAGCATCTAAACGATGGGTTCTGTCTCGTCCGCGCACTTGGGCAATCATTGCTGTCGGTTTGCTGTTGATTACACTGATTTGCGGCTTCGTCTGGGTCCAACGCTCGCCCGCCAACCTGCGCTACGCCAGTGCATCGGCGACCCAGGAATGGCTGAAGGCCTGGCAGGCCGGTGAGGTCGTCGCACTGGTCCGTCATACTGAGCGTTGCGACCGATCGACCAATACTTGTCTGGGGCCGGCAGACGGTATCACCCAGGCTGGCAGCATTGCTGCAGCCGAGGTAGGCCGTGGCTTTACGCAACTGGGCCTGGAAAAGACCCGATTCTTCAGCAGCCCGCTGACGCGCACCCTGCAAACCGCGCATTCCATGCTCGGCCACGATGCCGTGGCTGCGGAATGGCTGGAAACCTGTGGCCCGACGATGCGCAATGAAGTGGTGGCGCACAAGACCGCAGGACACAACATGATCCTGGTGACCCACAGCGGCTGCATCGCCGATTTCGAACGGCAAACCGGTTACCCACGTGCGGTTGCCGCCGAATATGGCAGCACGGTTCTAGCCCGGATAGATGCGCAAGGCAAACTTGAAGTAATCGGCATCATGAACCCAGAAGGCTGGCAACGATTGGCCAAGTAATCATCAGACTTGATCAAGTAAAAATGCTCGGGCAATGCTCTGGCACAGACTAATTAGCGTTTATGAAATTGTAATAAGAAATTTTTTTCACTTTGAAAAACTGGAAATATTTCATTTTAAAGCTTGGCTTTTCGAGGAGAACTTAACGCTGGAAGCAGACCCGTTCTCCGAATACAGGACACGCCCTTCGGACGTGCTCGCCTCTGCATTCATTCAACCCAGTGCCGCGCCTGCTATGGAAATCGCCAGGCGCAACACTGAAACGCACACTTTGTACTGCACCAAGGTCCAGTCATGACGTCTGAGAACAAACCGTTGCACCATGCAGCGTTGAATTTGCCGCGCCTCCACCAGAGCACCCTGATCGAACGCTTTGCGATACCCGGGCTGGTACTGGCATTCGTGGTGTTTTATCTGCTGCCGCTGATGACCCACGGCCTGTGGATTCCCGATGAAACCCGCTATGGGCAGATCAGCCAGGAAATGCTGCAGAGCGGCAACTGGGTGGCGCCGCACTTCATGGGCATTCGCTATTTCGAAAAACCGATTGCCGGCTACTGGATGATTGCCATCGGCCAAGCCATTTTCGGTGAAAACCTGTTTGGCGTACGCATCGCCTCGGCGCTCAGCACGGGCGTGAGCGTCTGGCTGGCCTATCTGCTGGCCCGTCGCCTGTGGAACAACCCGCGAATCAGTGCCGCTTGTGCCCTCCTTTATATGAGCTTCGGCCTGATCGCAGGGCAAGCCGGCTATGCCAACCTCGATCCGCAATTCACCTTGTGGGTCAACCTCAGCCTGGTGGCGATCTGGTTTGCCATCGACAGCAATACCCCGCGCGCGCGTCTGGGCGGCTGGGCATTGCTGGGATTCGCTTGTGGCATGGGCCTGATGACCAAAGGTTTCCTCGCCCTGATGCTGCCGGTGCTGATTGCCCTGCCCTACATGATCTGGCAGCGACGCTTTGGCGAGCTGGTGCGTTATGGTCTGGTCGCCGTTGCGGTGGCCGCGCTGGTCAGCGTGCCATGGGCACTGGCCGTGCATTACCGTGAACCGGATTTCTGGCGATTCTTCTTCTGGCACGAACACATCCGGCGTTTTGCCGCCGGCGAAGACGCACAGCACGCACGACCATGGTGGTTCTACCTGCCGTTGCTGTTTGCTTCTACCTTGCCATGGGCCCTGCTGTTGCCTTCGACGCTGCTACGCACCTGGCGCGAAAAACGCGATCCGAAAATCGCCTTCCTCGCCTTGTGGTTCCTGCTGCCGCTGGCATTTTTCAGCGCGAGCAGCGGCAAACTGCCGACCTACATCATGCCGTGCCTGCTGCCGTTGGCCCTGTTGATGGGCTACACGGTAATGAACTGGATAGCTGACCAGAACGGGCGCGTCTTGCGCATCAACGGTGTGGTCAACGTGGTGCTGGCCATTGCGGCGCTGGTTGCACTGATCTACCTGCAAGCGACCCGTGAAATTTACGAACACACCGAAATGTTCAGCCTGTCGCTGGGTTATATCGTGTTGCTCGGCTGGCTCATTGCCGGCGCGCTGCAAACCGTGCGCCCACTGACGCTGTGGGCGATGCCGGCGCTGGGCATCGGCTTGCTCGTCGCACTGCTGCCTGCCGCCATGCCGGCGACCATCGTCAACAGCAAGATGCCGGATCAGTTCATTGCCGAACACCAGCAGGAACTCAGCCAGACCCGCTCGTTGCTGAGTAACGACCTGGGGGCGGCTTCTGCGTTGTCATGGCGCTTGCGTCGCCCGCAAATCGACCTGTTCAACACCGTTGGCGAGCTCAAGTACGGCCTCGATGACCCGGCCATGGCGTCACGCAAGGTCAGCCTCGCCGGTGTAGGCGAGTGGATGACCGAAGCGCGCAAAAAAGGCTCGGTGGGTGTGGTGATGCGCGTCAACAGCACCTCCGACGAACAACAACTTGAGCTGCTGCCGATCGATGGTCAGCACTTCCGGCGCGGCAACCTGGAAATCTTCATTTTTGCCCAGAGCAAACCATGACCGCAGACAAAAAAGATCGGGGCGCGTTGCTGCTTCTGCTTGCCGCGACTGCCCTGCTGTTACTGCTCGGTCTGGGGAGTCGTGAGCTGTGGGGGGCGGAAACCCGCTGGGCTAACATCGCGTTGCAGATGTTGCAGAGCGGCGACTATTTCGACCCCTATCTCAAGGGCAGCCCCTATTACGACAAGCCGCTGCTGTCGTACTGGCTGATCACCGCCACCGCCTGGTTCACGGGTGGACTGGGGCATTGGTCGTTGCGCCTGTCATCGGTGATTTCCGCGTGGTTCAGCGTGTGGCTGGTGTACCTGATCGGCGAGCAACTGTTTCGCAAAGGCACCGGGCTGATTGCCGGATGGATGCTGGCGACCACGTTCTACTTCGTGTTCTGGGCGCGAGTCGCCACTGCCGACATCCTCACCGTCTGCGGTGTGCTGGCGGCCGTCTGGTGGTACTGGCGCGGCCCGGATGACACCCGATTCTGGCGCTACGTGGTGTTCTTCGGTTTGCTGTCGCTGACCTCGCTGTTCAAGGGCCTGATCGGTTTCATCCTGCCGGGGCTGGTGCTGCTGCCGCACCTGCTCAGCGAGCACCGCTGGAAGCGTCACCTGAACCTGCGACTGTTCGCGGCGATAGTGATCGCCGGGGCGTTTTACATGACACCATTCGTGCTTTCGCACTTCTACGGCGCGCCCAACTACGAACAAAGTGGCCTGGGGCTGGTACTGCGTGAAAACGTTGTGCGGTTTTTCCAGCCGTTCGATCAGTTCGGGCCGATTTACACCTACTTGATCTACCTGCCGGTCTACACCCTGCCCTGGGCGCCGTGCTGGTTGATCGCCTTGTGGGTGGCCGCGCGCAACTGGAAGCACATCGAACCGGATACCCGCTGGCTGATTCAAGGGCTCGCGTTGCTGATGCTGTTCTTCACCGCCAGTGGCAGTCGCCGCAGCTATTACGTCTTGCCGCTGGTGCCCTTCGCGCAACTGCTGGGTGCCTGGTGGGTGACCCGGCGCATGGCCGCTCGCCACAGCGAAGGCCGTGGGCTGAAGATCGGTTTCGCTGTCACCACCGTGTTGCTTGCCGCAATCCTGGGTGTGCTTTACCCGTGGACCAACAGCGGCGGCGGTGTCATCCGCTTCGGCGAACAGGTTCGCGAGCAGGCCAGCCAGCAGGCACCGTTGAATCAATGGCGCATGGTCATGGTCGAGGTCGACAACAAAGTGCCGATGTACCTGCAAACCGGTGGTGCACCGTTCTACTACGTGCCGGAAACGATCCAGGACTTTCCGCACAATGGTGACACAGCAACGCTGATCGCCTGGCTGGAACGCACCAGCGGAGAACGGTGGGACCCGCAACGCACGATTTTCGTGGCGCAATACCGTTCCGGTGACGCCGTGCCGCTCGATGCGCTGAAGGCTGACCATCAGGTCATCACCACCACGCCCACCCGTGGCGAGCAGGTCTTTCACGGGCGGGAAGACCAGAGCGTGGCCTACATCCCCCACTCCTGAGCGATGACGTTAAGACAAAAGTAGAGAGTCGCGGTAAATTTGAATGGCAATGACAACTATTAACGGCTTCTTTGACGTTTTTTTCTCATTTGCCACCCTACATTGCCGCGACTCGACACTTGCAAATCGTTCGCATTGTTTCCTGCGAGGGTTTGCTCATAACGTCTGAAATCAGGAGCTGCCCGAATGAATCCACGCCTTCCATCCATCTTCAAGCGCGCATTGCTGGCCACCGCGTTGCTCGGCACCGGGCATGCAGTTGCCGCCGACTCGGTAGGTCTGGTGGTTTACAACGCGCAGCATGAAACGCTGACCAAGGCCTGGGTGGCCGGTTTCACCGAGGAAACCGGGATTCCGGTGACCATTCGCAACGGCGATGACACCGAGATGGGCAACCAGCTCGTGCAGGAAGGCGCCGCCTCGCCGGCAGACGTATTCCTCACCGAGAACTCCCCGGCGATGGTGCTGGTGGACAACGCCAAACTGTTTGCGCCGCTGGCGCCCGCGACCCTTGAGCAAGTCGATGCTGCCTACCGTCCGGCCCACGGCAATTGGGTCGGCATCGCTGCCCGTTCCACCGTGTTCGTCTACAACCCGAGCAAGCTGACTGAAAAAGACCTGCCCAAATCCCTACTCGACCTCGCCACCCCGGCCTGGAAAGGCCGGTGGGCCGCCTCGCCGGCTGGCGCCGACTTCCAGGCGATCGTCGCCGCTGTGCTGCAACAGAAAGGCGAAGCTGCCACGCTGGAATGGCTCAAGGGCATGAAGACCAACGCCACGATCTATCGCGGCAACAGCGCGGTGCTCAAAGCGGTGAACGCCGGGCAGATCGACAGCGGCGTGATCTACCACTATTACAGCTTCGTCGATCAATCCAAGACCGGCGAGAACAGCAAAAACACCCAGTTGTACTACTTCAAACATCAGGATCCGGGCGCGTTCGTCAGCACCTCCGGCGCCGGCGTGCTGGCATCGAGCAAGCATCAGGATGAAGCGCAGAAGTTCGTCCAATACATCACCAGCAAGGAAGGTCAGGAAGTACTCGAAACCGGCACCTCCTTCGAATACGCCGTGGGTAAAGACGCGCCGTCCAATCCGAAGCTGACCCCGCTGAAAACCCTCGATGCGCCGAAAGTCGATGCGTCGACCCTCGACAGCAAAAAAGCCGTCGAGCTGATGACCCAGGCCGGGTTGCTCTAAGTGATGCCCAAAACCTTGCCTGCAACGGCCGTGGTGACGGCCCCCGCCAACCTCCTCCACCCGCCCCGCACGCTGGCCGGGCGCGGCAGTTCGTGGGTGGTGAGCTCGGCGGTGCTGGTGTCGTTGCTGTCACTGCTGCCGATTGCCTTCGTGATCGGCGTGGCGTGGTACACCGGTTGGGCGACCATCGAAGCCTTGGTGTTCCGCCCGCGGGTCGGCGAGTTGCTGATCAACACCGTGCTGCTGGTGCTGATCACCTTGCCGCTGTGCATTGTGCTCGGGACAACCCTGGCCTGGCTGACCGAACGCAGCAATCTGCCCGGCCGGCGTCTGTGGTCCCTGCTGGCGGTTGCGCCACTGGCCGTGCCGGCGTTCGTCCACAGTTATGCATGGGTCAGTCTGATTCCGTCGATCCACGGTCTGCCGGCCGGCGTGCTGGTGTCGGTGATCGCCTATTTCCCGTTTCTGTATTTGCCGATTGCCGCGACCTTGCGCCGTCTCGATCCAGCAATCGAAGACGTTGCGCAATCCTTGGGGCTGAAGCCGTGGGCGGTGTTTTTCCGGGTGGTGTTGCCGCAACTGCGGCTGGCCATCTGCGGGGGAGCCTTGTTGGTCGGCCTGCATTTGCTGGCCGAGTACGGCTTGTACGCGATGATCCGTTTCGACACCTTCACCACGGCGATCTTCGATCAGTTCAAATCGACCTTCAACGGCCCGGCCGCCAACATGCTCGCCGGGGTTCTGGCGCTGTGCTGCCTGGCGATGCTCACGGCGGAATCCGCTGCCCGTGGCCAGGCGCGTTATGCGCGGGTCGGTTCCGGCAGCGCCCGGGATCAGCGCAGCGTGCAACTGGGGCGCGGCGCGACAACCTTGGCGCTGCTGCTGCAAACGCTGACGTGCCTGTTGGCACTGGGTGTGCCGTTGCTCACGTTGGGCCGCTGGCTGGTGGCCGGTGGTGCGCAGGTCTGGCAAGGCGACGAGCTGTTGCCAGCCTTGCTGCAAACCCTGTCGTATGGCGTGGCCGGCGCATTGTTGACCAGTGTCGCGGCGATTCCCATTGCGTGGCTGTCGATCCGCTCTCCGGGCAAACTGCAGCGCTTGCTGGAAGGCTGCAACTACATCACCAGTTCACTGCCCGGCATTGTCGTTGCTTTAGCGCTGGTCACCGTGACCATTCATTTCGCCCGGCCGATCTACCAGACCACCATCACGGTGCTCTTGGCCTATCTGCTGATGTTCCTGCCGCGGGCGCTGGTCAGTCTGCGCGCCGGTTTCGCGCAAGCCCCGGTCGAGCTGGAAAACATCGCACAAAGCCTTGGCCGCTCGCCGTTGCGCGCATTGTGGCTGATCACTGTGCGCCTGGCGGCCCCCGGCGCGGCGGCAGGTGCGGCGCTGGTGTTCCTGGCAATCACCAATGAGCTGACCGCAACCCTGCTGCTCGCGCCCAACGGCACGCGCACCCTCGCTACCGGTTTCTGGGCGATGACCAGCGAAATCGATTACGCCGCCGCAGCGCCTTACGCGCTTTTGATGATCCTGCTTTCACTGCCGCTGACGGCCATTCTCTATCACCAATCCAGGCGTACCGCTGGCCGATGAACGCTCTCGAACTGCACAACCTCAGTAAAACCTTCGGCGCGCAAAAGGCGCTCGACGACGTCAGCCTCAACGTACCGACCGGCAGCCGCACAGTGATCGTCGGCCCCTCCGGTTCCGGCAAAACCACGCTGTTGCGGATGATCGCCGGGTTCGAATTCCCCGACAGCGGCAGCCTTACGCTCAACGGTCAGACGCTGGTGGACCGCAGCCACGCGGTGCCGGCCTATCAACGGCAGATCGGTTACGTGCCGCAGGACGGTGCGTTGTTCCCGCACATGACGGTGGCGGCGAACATCGGCTTCGGTCTGGCCCTGACCGGAGCGACCCGCACCCAGCGCATCCTTGAGTTGATGGACAGCGTCGCCCTCGACGCCAACATGGCCCACCGTTGGCCACATGAGCTGTCGGGCGGCCAGCAACAGCGGGTCTCGCTGGCCCGCGCGCTGGCGCAACAACCACGACTGATGCTGCTGGATGAGCCGTTCTCCGCCCTCGATACCGGTTTGCGCAGTGCCATGCGCAAAATGGTCGCGCGTCTGCTCGAAGACGCCGGCGTCACCACCATTCTGGTGACCCACGATCAGAGCGAGGCGTTATCGTTTGCCGATCAATTGGCCGTGATGCGCAGTGGCCGGCTGGTGCAGTCCGGGCATCCGATGGATCTCTACCGCTATCCGCAGGATGAACAGACCGCGCACTTTCTCGGCGAAGCGGTGGTCCTGCCCGCGCAGATCGAGGCGGGTTGGGCGCATTGCGATCTGGGTCAAGTGGCGGTGAACAGCAACGGTTTCAGTGGCGCCGCGCAAATCATGCTGCGCCCCGAACAACTGCTGATCGCCGAGGTGGCCTCTGACAGTCATGGCTGCCACGCGCGGGTCACCGACCGTGATTTTGCCGGCAACACCTGCACCTTGACGGTTGAACTGAGTTCATCCGCGACTCAGGATCCGGCCCGTTCGATTCTGGTGCGCAGCTCCGGCATGCACGCACCGCCCGCCGGCAGCGCGGTGCAGCTGTCGGTGCTCGGGGCGGCGCATGTGTTTGGCCTGAACTGATCAGAGATCGAAGCGATCCACCGCCCGCCGCCGCTCGTTGTCATCGCGCACATCGTAGTTGGCGGTGGTCTGGATGTTGCTGTGATGCGCCAGTTTCTGCGCAATCGACAGGTCGTGCTCCTCGATCACCCGAGTGATGAACGAGCGACGGAAGTCGTGGGGCATGATCTTCACTCCGACCTGCGTGCCGCGCTGACGGGCAATGTAGTAGATCGCATGCTTGGTAATGCGCTCGCGGGTGATGTGGCTGCCACGGCGAATGCGGTTGAACAGAAAAGCATCGTCGCTCTCGCCTTCCTTGAGCTGCGAACGGCGCAGTTCGAGCCACGCATCAAGCTTGCTGAATGCCCACGCCGGCGCGTACTTGATCAACTGCTTGTTGCCCTTGGCGGTGACGCACAGGCTGCGCTCGGTGAAGTCGACCTGATTCAGGTCCAGGTCCACCGATTCCGACTTGCGCATACCCGTGCCGTACAGCAACGCGATGATCGCCGCATCGCGCAGGCCCTGCGGGCGCGGGTCGGCAGCGCAGACTTCCATCAATTCGTGAATCAGCGTGCGCTTGAGATTGCGCCCCTGGGACAACCGTGTGCCGGCAATGCCCTTGACCGAGCGCATCTTCAAAAGATGTTCCTGGCTGATCAGGCTCATGCGCCAGGCCTCGTTCATGACGCCGCGCACCGCATTCACATACAACGAAGAAGTGTTCGGTGCGTAGTTGTCTGCGCGTAATGCAGCGACCAGTGCAACAACATCTTCTGGTTGCAAGGCATGCCAGGGAATCTCTTCGACATTCATGTCTTCAAAGCCCAGGCGATCGGCCGCATCTTGCAGCACGTAACGCATGGTCAATTGGCTGGAGGGCGCCAAACGTGCGAGGTACAGACTCATCGGGTTGGCTTTTGGAGCGTCGGGGGTTGCAGCAACTAAATCAATCAAACGTTAAACCTTGAGTAAAAAATGTACAGCACTACAACAACTAACAAATGCAATGTACTTGAAGTAAAGAAGGTACTTGAGCGGAACTGTCCGACAAAAAACTGCGATGGACGGCAGAAGCCTGAACAGCGGCTGTATAAGTGACAGATAAACGATTCGCCAACCGGTTTTTCATGTTCCTTTCACAAAAACCGGCATAACCTTAATTCCCATAGGTTCGGTAGTGGCTATGCCCCAACCTGCCGGGCAAATCGTGAAAAGTCAATCTATCCCCGACGTCATGCTTTTTTTGCCAAGTTATTGATGCAGGAGCGCTTTTCTGTGTCTACGCTGAGGCTGGATCCAATAATCGCGTGAATCCATCCTTTATTTTTTGTAATGAGGTGCCCATGAGTCAGGCGTTTCTCCCCTTCTCTCGCCCCAGTATCGGCGATGAGGAAATTGCCGCTGTCGAGCAGGTGTTGCGCTCGGGCTGGATCACCACGGGGCCGAAAAACCAGGCACTCGAAGAGCAATTTGCGCAGTACGTGGGTTGCAAGCACGCGGTGGCCTTGTCTTCGGCCACCGGCGGGATGCACATCACGCTGCTGGCCCTGGGCATCGGCCCGGGCGATGAAGTCATCACCCCGTCGCAGACCTGGGTCTCGACCGCCAACATGATCTCCCTGCTGGGCGCCAAACCGGTGTTCGTCGATGTCGACCGCGACACGCTGATGACCGACGCTGCACGCATCGAAGCGGCCATCACCCCGCGGACCAAGGCAATCATTCCGGTGCACTATGCCGGCGCAGCATTCGATCTCGATCCGCTGTATGCCCTGGCCGACAAACACGGCATCCCGGTCATCGAAGACGCCGCCCACGCTGCCGGCACCCGCTACAAGGGCCGTCATGTCGGTTCGCAAGGCACGGCGATCTTCTCGTTCCACGCGATCAAGAACATGACCTGTGCCGAAGGCGCAATGTTCGTCACCGACGACGAAGCCCTCGCCAGCCGCGTGCGCATGCTCAAATTCCACGGCCTGGGCGTCGACGCCTATGACCGTCTGACCGGTGGCCGCAAGCCGCAGGCACAGGTAATGGAACCGGGCTTCAAGTACAACCTGGCCGACATCAACGCCGCGATTGCCCTCGTGCAGTTGCAGCGCCTGGACGAAATCAACGCCCGCCGCACCGAACTGGCCACGACCTATTTGCAAAAGTTCGAAGGCCTGCCAGTGCAACCGCTGGCCCTGCCCGATTATGCCCAGCAACACGCCTGGCACCTGTTCATCCTGCGCATCGACAGCGAGCGTTGCGGCATGGACCGCGAAGCCTTCATGAAGGCGTTGCAGGATCAGGGCATCGGCACCGGTATCCATTTCATCGCCACCCACTTGCACACCTGGTATCGCCAGCGTGACCCCGACCTCTACCTGCCCAACACCGAATGGAACTCGGCGCGGCTGTGCTCGATTCCGCTGTTCCCCGACATGACCGGTCAAGACCTTGACCGTGTGGTCGGTGCCATCGCACACATCATGGAAAAACGCCTGTGAAACCTTATCCAATCCGTAGCGTGTCGATCGTCATCCCGGTCTACAACGAACAGGAAAGCCTGCCCGAACTGCTGCGTCGTACCGAGGCGGCCTGTCGCCAGTTGCATCACGATTTCGAAATCGTGCTGGTCGACGACGGCAGCCGCGACGAGTCGGCCAACATGCTTGAAGAAGCCGCCGGTCGTGAAAACAGCCCGTTCGTGGCGGTCATTCTCAACCGCAACTACGGTCAGCACGCCGCGATCATGGCCGGTTTCGAACAGTGCAAGGGCGACGTGGTCATCACCCTCGACGCCGACCTGCAGAACCCGCCGGAAGAAATCCCGCGACTGGTGGCCGAGGCTGAAAAAGGTTACGACGTGGTCGGCACCGTGCGCGGCAATCGTCAGGACTCGGCGCTGCGCCGTTATCCGTCGAAGCTGATCAACCTTGCCGTGCAGCGCTCCACTGGCGTTGCCATGAGCGACTACGGCTGCATGCTGCGTGCCTACCGCCGCACCATCATCGACGCGATGCTCGCCTGCCGCGAACGCAGCACGTTCATTCCGATCCTGGCCAACAGCTTCGCCCGTCACACCACCGAAATCGTCGTGGCCCACGCCGAGCGTGAACACGGCGACTCGAAATACAGCCCGATGCGCCTGATCAACCTGATGTTCGATCTGATCACCTGCATGACCACCACCCCACTGCGTTTGCTGAGCATCGTCGGCTTCGCCATGGCCGGGCTGGGTGTGCTGTTCGCCGTCGCGCTGATCGTTCTGCGCCTGGCGTTCGGTGCCGGTTGGGCCGGTGACGGCATGTTTGTGCTGTTCGCCGTACTGTTTGTGTTTACCGGTGGCCAGTTCATCGGCATGGGGCTGCTGGGTGAATACCTCGGTCGCATGTACAGCGATGTGCGCGCCCGTCCGCGTTTCTTCATCGAAAAGGTGTTGCGCAGCCAGCCGGCCGATCCGGCCCCTGCCGTCACCGTTGATGGTCTTTCTTCTACCGCTACTTCTTCCACTTCCGATCAGGTTCTCTCATGAGTGCAAAAACTGTTGTCTTCGCCTACCACGATATTGGCTGCGCCGGCATTGAAGCCCTGCTCAACAGCGGCTTTGACATTGCAGCAGTGTTCACTCACGCCGATGATCCGAAAGAAAACGCGTTCTATGCCTCGGTGGCCCAGCTGTGCGCCAACAAAGGCATCCCGGTACACGCGCCGGAAGACGCCAACCACCCACTGTGGATCGAGCGCATCGCCAAGCTGGACCCGGAATACATCTTCTCCTTTTATTACCGCAACCTGCTGAGCGAGCCACTGCTGGCCCTGGCCAAAAAGGGTGCATTCAACCTGCACGGTTCGCTGCTGCCACGCTACCGCGGCCGCGCTCCGGCAAACTGGGTGCTGGTCAACGGCGAAACCGAAACCGGCGTGACCCTGCACCGCATGGTCAAGCGCGCTGATGCCGGCGCCATCGTTGCCCAGCAGCGCGTTGCCATTGAACGCAGCGACACCGGCCTGACCCTGCACGCCAAACTGCGCACCGCCGCCAGCGACCTGCTGCGCGACACCCTGCCGAACATGCTGCAAGGCAAGATCACTGAAACCCCGCAGGACGAATCGAAAGCCACCGTGTTCGGTCGTCGCACCCCGGCGGACGGCAAACTGGTCTGGGCCAAACCGGCCGAAGAACTGTTCAACCTGGTGCGCGCCGTGACCCGTCCTTACCCGGGCGCCTTCTGCGCCGTGGGCGAGCACAAACTGATCGTCTGGAGCGCCGACGTCGTCAAGGGCAACGAAGGTCAGGCGCCAGGTCGCGTGATCAGCGTCGATCCGCTGCGCATTGCCTGCGGTCAGGACTCGCTGGTGATCAACGCCGGTCAGCGCAACGACAACGGTCTGTACCTCAGCGGCCCGCAACTGGCCAACGAACTGGGTCTGGTCGATGGCTCGCTGCTGCGCGGCGCCGAATCCGGGCGTGCGCCACGTCGTACCCGCGTGCTGATCCTCGGTGTCAACGGCTTCATCGGTAACCACCTGTCCGAGCGCCTGCTGCGTGACGACCGCTACGAAGTCTACGGTCTGGACATCGGCTCCGACGCCATCGACCGCCTGCGCAGCCACCCGAACTTCCACTTCGTCGAAGGCGACATCAGCATTCACTCCGAGTGGATCGAGTACCACATCAAGAAGTGCGACGTGGTCCTGCCGCTGGTGGCCATCGCCACGCCGATCGAATACACCCGCAACCCGCTGCGCGTATTCGAACTGGACTTCGAAGAGAACCTGAAACTGGTTCGCTACTGCGTCAAGTACAACAAGCGCGTGATCTTCCCGTCGACCTCGGAAGTCTATGGCATGTGCCAGGACAAGAACTTCGACGAAGACAGCTCGAACCTGATCGTCGGTCCGATCAACAAGCAGCGCTGGATCTACTCGGTCTCCAAGCAACTGCTGGACCGCGTGATCTGGGCTTACGGCGCCAAGGGCCTGAACTTCACCCTGTTCCGTCCGTTCAACTGGATGGGCCCGCGTCTGGACCGTCTGGATTCGGCGCGTATCGGCAGCTCCCGCGCCATCACCCAGTTGATCCTCAACCTGGTGGAAGGCACGCCAATCCGCCTGTTCGACGGTGGCGAGCAGAAGCGTTGCTTCACCGACATCGCTGACGGCGTTGAAGCCCTGGCGCGCATCATCGACAACGACAACGACGTGTGCAACGGCCAGATCATCAACATCGGCAACCCGGAGAACGAAGCCAGCATCCGTCAACTGGGCGAGGAGCTGCTGCGTCAGTTCGAAGCACACCCGCTGCGTCACAACTTCCCGCCGTTCGCCGGTTTCCGCGACGTGGAAAGCAAGGCGTTCTACGGTGCCGGTTACCAGGACGTGGAACACCGCAAACCAAGCATCGCCAACGCCAAGCGCCTGCTGAACTGGGAGCCGACCGTGGAAATGCGCGAGACCATCGGCAACACCCTGGACTTCTTCCTGCGTGAAGCCATGCTCGAAATCGCGGACAAGAAGTAATGCAGGCAGGTCTTCGTATCGATGTCGACACCTACCGCGGCACCCGAGAAGGTGTGCCGCGTCTGTTGGAGATGCTCGACGAGGCGCAGGTCAAGGCAACGTTTTTCTTCAGTGTCGGCCCGGACAACATGGGCCGGCATCTGTGGCGCCTGATCCGCCCGCAGTTCCTCTGGAAAATGCTGCGTTCCAACGCTGCCGGCCTCTACGGCTGGGACATTCTGCTGGCCGGCACCGCCTGGCCCGGCAAACCGATTGGCCGTGATCTCGGGCACCTGATGCGTCAGGCCCGGGACGCCGGTCACGAGGTTGGCCTGCACGCCTGGGATCACCATGGCTGGCAGGCCAATGCCGGGCGCTGGAGTGACGCGCAACTGATCGAACAGATCCGTCGCGGCGTCGACACCTTGAGCGACATCCTCGGCGAAAAGATCCAGTGTTCGGCCGCCGCCGGTTGGCGTGCGGACGAGCGCGTGATCGAGGCCAAGCAGACTTTCGGCTTTCGCTACAACAGCGATTGCCGTGGGCAGAGCCTGTTCCGTCCGCTGCTGGCGGACGGCACACCGGGCACGCCGCAGATTCCAGTGGACCTGCCGACCTTCGATGAAGTCGTCGGCCCGCACGTGGCGGCGAAGGACTTCAACGCCTTCATCCTCGACCGGTTCCAGTCGCAAGCACTCAACGTCTACACCATTCATGCCGAAGTAGAAGGGATTCTGATGGCTCAGGACTTTCGTCAATTGCTGGCCGATGCACGCCAGCGCCACATTGACTTCCAACCCTTGGGCAACTTGCTGCCCGAGTATTTCAATACCTTGCCCGTGGGCCGCGTGCAACGCGGTGCGCTCGAAGGCCGCGAAGGCTGGCTGGGAGTGCAAGGCGCATGACCAGACGCTGGGCACTGCCGCTGTTGGTCGGCCTTTGTCTGCTGGCCTATCTGTTGCCGTTGAGCACCCATGGCCTGTGGATCCCCGACGAAACCCGTTACGCACAGATCAGCCAGGACATGCTGCTCAGTGGCAACTGGGTGTCGCCGCATTTCATGGGCCTGCGGTATTTCGAGAAGCCGATTGCCGGCTACTGGATGATCGCCATCGGCCAGGAACTGTTCGGGCAGAACCTGTTCGGCGTGCGCTTCGCGTCGGCCCTCAGCACGGCTTTGAGTGTGTTGCTGGCCTACCTGGTCGCGCGCAGGCTATGGAACGATCCGCGCAAGAGCTTCGTCTGTGCCCTGCTCTACATGAGTTTCACAGTCGTCGCCGGTCAGGGCGGGTACGCCAACCTCGATCCGCAGTTCACCTTCTGGGTCAACCTGAGTCTGGTGGCGCTGTGGTTTGCGCTTGACAGCAAAAGCACCGGGCACCGCCTGGGCGCCTGGGCGCTGCTGGGGCTGGCCTGCGGCATGGGCTTCATGACCAAGGGCTTCCTCGCCTGGTTATTGCCGGTATTGATCGCGTTGCCGTGGATGCTCTGGCAGAAACGCTGGCGTGAACTGCTGGTGTTCGGTCCGGTGGCCATCGCCATCGCGATCGTCGTCAGCTTGCCGTGGGCACTGGCGGTGCACGCACAGGAACCGGATTACTGGCGGTTTTTCTTCTGGCACGAACACATCCGCCGCTTCGCCGGTGACGATGCGCAGCACGATGCGCCATGGTGGTTCTATCTGCCGCTGTTGGTGGCGTTCAGTTTGCCGTGGGTTGGTCTGTTGCCGACCGCGTTCAAGCAAGCCTGGCAAACCCGGGCCCAGCCGAACATGGTTTTCCTGCTGCTGTGGCTGTGGTTGCCGCTGGGCTTTTTCAGCCTGAGCAACGGCAAGCTGCCGACCTACATCCTGCCGTGTCTGCTGCCATTGGCACTGCTGCTGGGCAACGCGCTGGCTGATCGTCTGCGTCTGGAACAAGGCCGGGCGCTGGGGATCAATGGTCTGCTGAACCTGCTGCTGGGTGTGGTCACCCTGATCGCACTGGTTTACCTGCAACTGAACAAACCGGTGTACGACCACGAACTGCACAGCATGGTGCTGGTGTTCATTGCGTTGATCGGCTGGATCATCGCCAACCTGGCGCAAGCGTTCCTGCCACTGCAATGCTGGGCGGCACCGGCGCTGGGCAGCCTGTTGCTGGCCGGGATCCTGCCGGCGGCGTTGCCCAAATCGGTGGTGGCCAACAAAACCCCGGATCAGTTCATCCGTCATCACGTCACTGAACTGTCCGGTGCCACGCACTTGCTGAGCAACGATCTGGGCGCCGCAGCGGCACTGGCCTGGCGCATGAAACAACCGCAAGTCGCGCTGTACAACACGGTCGGCGAACTCAAGTACGGTCTGTCCTACCCGGAAGGTGCTGAACGCCGACTCACCAAAGACAACGTTCAGCAATGGGTCCGTGAAGCGCGCCGCAGCGGCTCGGTCGGCGTGCTGATGCGCGTCAAGGGCCAGGACGAACTTGAAGAACTCGATCTGCTGCCTAAAGACGGTACCCGTTACGAATCGGGCAATCTGGTGATCATGGTGCTGCCCAAGGATCCGTCATGAGCTGGTTGCTGTTACTGACGGCGTGTCTGCTGACGTGTCTGGGGCAAGTCGCACAGAAGTTCGCCGTGGAGAGCTGGCGCGGCGTTGAGTCGTCGTGGGCTGACAAACTGCGTTCGCCGTGGTTGTGGCTGGCGCTGTTTTCACTGGGCAGCGGGCTGCTGGTCTGGCTGCTGGTGCTGCAGCGTCTTGAAGTGGGCATCGCTTACCCGATGCTCAGCCTCAACTTCGTACTGATCACCCTGATCGCCCGCTTCGTCTTTCACGAGCCCATCGACCGCCGGCATTGGCTGGGCGTGGCGCTGGTGATCGGTGGCGTGGTTTTGCTGGGGCAACAGTCATGAACCAGGCACGAGGTATCGGTTTTGCGCTGGCCAGCGTGGGCCTGGTCAGCGCTGCCCAGTTGGGCATGCGCTGGAGCATGACGCGCCTGCCGCAACCGGAACAATGGCTGGCGGCGTTGAGCACTGGCAGTGTCGATCTGTCGGCACTGGCTGTGGTGGTGGCGGCGATTTTCGCCTACGCCCTGTCGATGCTCTGCTGGCTCGCGGCCTTGCGCGATCTGCCGCTGGGGCGGGCCTATTCACTGTTGAGCATCAGCTATGCGCTGGTGTACCTGCTGGCGGCCAGTCTGCCGCTGTTCAACGAATCGTTCAGTTTCACTAAATCGCTGGGCGTGGCACTGGTCATGCTCGGGGTCATCACTATTAACACTCGTCCGTCTCGTGCGCCCGAATTCAGGAGTGCTCCATGAAAATCACAGTATTTGGTAGCGGTTATGTCGGTCTGGTGCAGGCCGCCGTGTTGGCCGAAGTCGGTCACGACGTCGTGTGCATGGACATCGATCAGAAGAAAGTCGAACTGCTGCGCCAGGGTCACGTCAGCATCTTCGAACCGGGCCTGTCGAGCCTGGTGCGCGAAGGCCTGGACTCCGGCCGCCTGCATTTCACCTCGGATGAAAAACTCGCCGTGCAGCACGGTCGCGTTGCGTTCATCGCTGTCGGTACACCGTCCAGCGACGACGGCTCGGCGGATCTGAAATACGTGCTGTCGGTGGGTGACGCCGTGGCGCGCCACCGTGAGCAGCCGCTGATTCTGGTAGAGAAATCCACCGTGCCGGTCGGCACCGGCGACACCTTGCGTGCGCACATTCAGGCGGCGCTGGACAAGGCCGGTCGTGAACTGCAGTTCGATATCGTCTCCAACCCGGAATTCCTCAAGGAAGGTTCGGCGGTAGCCGACTGCCGTCGTCCCGATCGCATCGTCATCGGCTGCGAAGGTGACGAAGTGCAGGACGTGATGCGTGACCTGTACTCGCCGTTCAACCGCAACCATGACCGCATCATGTTCATGGACCTGCGCAGCGCCGAGCTCACCAAATACGCCGCCAACTGCATGCTGGCGACCAAGATCAGCTTCATCAACCAGATCGCCGAACTGGCCGAACACCTAGGCGCCGACATCGAATCCGTCCGTCAGGGCATCGGTGCCGATACGCGCATCGGTTACCACTTCATTTACCCGGGCTGCGGTTATGGCGGCTCGTGCTTCCCCAAAGACATGCGCGCGCTGATTCACAGCGCCGAGCAGGCGCACTGCTCCAGCGACCTGCTGCAAGCGGTCGAAGCGATCAACGAGCGGCAGAAGCACAAGCTGTTCGACCGTATCAACGCGTTCTACAAGGGTGACCTGCGCGGCAAGACCTTCGCCCTGTGGGGCCTGGCGTTCAAGCCGAACACCGACGACATGCGCGACGCACCGAGCCGCGTGCTGCTCGATTCGCTGTTCGCCGCCGGCGCCAGTGTGCGCGCGTTCGACCCGGAAGCGATGCAGGAAACCCAGCATCTGTACCCGAACGAAGAAAAACTGATGCTGATGGGCACCCCGGAATCGGTGCTGGCCGGTTCCGATGCACTGATCATCTGCACCGAATGGCAGCAATTCAAGGCCCCGGATTTCGACCTGATCGAGCAACGCCTGAAAGCCCCGGTGATCTTCGACGGCCGCAACCTGTACGACGCCGAGCGTCTGGCACGCAACGGCTTCAAGTACTTCCCGATCGGCCGGGGCGATTCGCGCAAACTGCCGATGCCGCTGCAGCAGTGGCCTCACAAAGCGGAAGTCGCTTGATCACGTTGTCGCCTGTCATCCGCCGGCAGTCCCTGATCGCAGGGCTGCTGGCACTGCTGTTGTTTATCGCCGGGGTTTACGGACAGGCTCCCATTGGCTTCGATTCACGTTTTGTGCTGTTTGCCCAAGAGATGCTCAGGCACGGGCCAACGGTATTCCCGACGACCTACGGGCAGCCATACGCCGATTATTCGGCGCTTTCGACGCTGTTCATCTGGCTGTTGTCGCTGCCCTTCGGCGCGATCAACACCCTGACGGCATGGCTGCCCAGCGCCATTGCCGGCGGCGTGATCGTGACGTTGATGTACCGCTTGCTGGCGGTGCATTCGCAACGCTGGGCATTGATCAGCATTGCGCTGATGATGCTCACCAGCACCTTCGTCACCGAAGTGCGCGCGGTGTCGCAAGACCTGATGCTCGCCGCCGTGGCGCTGTCGGTGTTTTATCTGGGCTACGCTCGCGACCACTTCGGTTCCGGCCCTCGCTGGCCGTTGATCTTTGCCCTGCTGTTGCTGGGCTTCGGGATTCGCGGGCCGATCGGCCTGGTGGTGCCGACCGGCATGCTCTGCAGTTACTACTTGCTCAATCGTGAGTGGAAACGCCTGTTGGTGTTCGGTGTGCTGGCGTCGATCCTGCTCGCCGCGTGCGTGGGGCTGCTGTTGTGGCTGGCCAGACTCAGTGGCGGCGAAGCGTTCCTGCAAGACGTGATCCGCATGCAGTTCATGGGGCGCATGGACGGCAGTGAAGGCGTCAGCGGTTCGCTGTATTACTTCACCAGTTCCATGGGCAACTACGCACTGGCATATCCGCTGGCGATCCTGGCGTTGGCGGCGACCTGGCTGAGCAAACCGCATCAGCGCGGGCCGGCCTTGCGTCTGGTGCAATACTGCGCTGCTGCCGGGCTGATCGTCATGGTTGGCCTGTCGATTCCGCAGGCGAAGAAGGCGCGTTACCTGCTGCCGATGTTGCCGATGGCGGCGATCATCGCGGCGTACCCGTTTCAGGTGCTGCACGGTCGGGTGTTCCGCGTATTGCGTGGGGTGATCCAAGGTATCTGGCTGGTGACGCCGGGACTGTTGATGGTGGCCCTGCTGGTTGCCAAACGCCGCTTCCCCGAGCAACTCGACGGTCTGACTCTGGTGCTGATCGTGCTCGGTGTTCTGCAATTGCTCGCGTTGTCGCGCCTGTTGATACCGCGTTGGCGTGCCGAAGTGCTGGCGCTGTGCTCGGTGCTCGCATTGTGGATGGTGTATGCCGCGGTGTTCGAACCGGTGGAGCGACGCTTGTACGACACGCAGGCGTTCAGTCGCGCCGCCTTCGCGCAGGTGCAGCAGAACCCGGCACCGCTGGTGCTGCACGGCATGGGCAAAGACGCCAAGGCGATCAAGTTCATGGTCAACGTCGAGCAGGACCTGCAACCGCAGTTCACCGAAACGGTGCAGCAACTCGAAGCCCTCAAAGGCCCGGCCTGGCTGATGATGGACAGCAAGGACCTGCAATCGCTGCAGGGCACCTCGCTGGCGGGCCTGCAACCGGTGCTGGCCGGCCGTTTCGACAAGAACGATTACGTGCTGTTGTACCTCAACCCCTTGTAGGAACTGATTGAGGCTGCGATCTTTTGCGCTTTCAGGAAAAAGATCGCAGCCTGCGGCAGCGCTTACAGGGACTTTTACCATGAGTTTTGTTGTACGCCGGGCGCGGCAGAGTGACGCCGACGCCCTCCCCGCCATTGAACGCTCGGCCGCCGAGCTGTTTCGCTCAGATCCGACCCTCGCCTGGCTGGCCGACACCGACGTGGCCAGCACCGCGCAACATCGCCAATTCATCGACCATGCCCATGTCTGGGTCGCCGAAAACACCTCGGCGCAGCTCGCAGGGTTTATCCGCGCGCTGGATGTCGGCAAGCAACTGCACGTTGAGGAACTGTCCGTCAGCCTGGCGTTTCAGGGTCAGGGCGTGGGCCGTCATCTGCTGCTGGCCGCGATTGAACATGCCCGCCGCGAGCAGATGCGCGCCGTGACCCTGACCACGTTCCGCGACGTGCCGTGGAATGCGCCGTTTTATCAGCGGATGGGGTTTGTGGACGTCGCACCCGGTGAGCACGACGCGCATTTGCTCGATGCCCTGCAGAACGAAATCGAACAGGGTTTTGCCGCCGAGCGACGCTGCGCCATGCAGTTGAGATTGCCCTGACAGGGAAAATCCCTTGTAGGAACGAGCCTGCTCGCGATAGCGTCCTGTCAGTCAACTGCGTTGGCGCCCGACACTCGGTATTGGCGAGCAGGCTCGCTGCCACGCGGGTTTTCATCATAAAAATAAGGACATTTGCACTGCCGTGGCCACTTACTCCCGCCTGATACGCAGACTGATGATCACCTCGCTGAGCATCGTCATCAGCCGTGCCCTGATCAGTCCACTGCTGACCCTGTTCCTCAGCAACAAACTGGACCTCAACCCGCAGGACGTCGGTCTGCTGTTGGGCATCGCCGTGTTCAGTGCCACGCTGTTGTCGCTGTATGGGGGCTACATCATCGATCGCCTCGACAAGCGTCAGCTGTTGATCCTGACCATGCTATCCAGCGGTGTCGGCCTGATGCTGCTGACCTTCGCGCAGAATCTGTACCTGGTCACGCTGGTGCTGATCATCAGTGAAACGGCGTCGGCACTGTTCCTGATCTGCTCCAAAGCGATGCTCAGTGAAAACCTGCCGGTCGGCCAGCGGGTCAAGGCGTTTTCACTGAACTACACGCTGACCAACATTGGCTACGCCGTGGGCCCGATGATCGGTGTAGTGATTGCCGGGGTTCAGCCTTCAGCGCCGTTTATCGTCGCCGGGCTGGTTGCCGCCGGCAGCGTTTTCCTGCTGCTGGGCGTTTCCCGCGAGACCGGTCCGCTGTCGCCAGCCAGCCCGCCACAGAGTTTCCTGAACACCCTGATCATCCTGAAAAACGACCGCACGATGATCCTGTTCACCCTCGGTTGTCTACTCAGCACCCTGGTCCACGGGCGCTTTACCCTGTACCTGTCGCAATACCTGCTGGTCACCCATACCCAAGAACAGACACTCGACACCATGGCCGCCCTGCTGGCCTGCAACGCGATCACGGTGATCCTGCTGCAATACCAGATCGGGCGTTTACTCAAGCGCGAGCACCTGCGGTTCTGGATTGCCGGCGGCACGGCGTTGTTCATCGTCGGTCTGATCGGTTTCAGCCTGGCGGACAGCCTCGTCGGCTGGTGCGTGGCGATGTTCATCTTCACCCTCGGCGAGATGATCATTTACCCGACGGATTTCCTCTTCGTCGATACCCTCGCGCCGGAAGCGCTGCGCGGCAGTTATTACGGCGCGCAGAACCTCGCGGCACTGGGCGGTGCGCTGAGTCCGGTGATGTGCGGTTTTTTGCTGATGCATACCTCAGCGCCGAGCATGTTCTACGCCCTGAGTGCCTTGGCCGCGCTGGGTGGTTATCTGTGTTTTGTCAGTGGACGTCGCGTGGCAACAATTCAAAAATAATGCACTGAATCAGCATTTATATGAATTTGTCAGCATCGTATTTGCACGGCACACTGTGCGCGTTCCTCCCCCAATAGTTGGAACGCTTAGAGGACTTTCCGAAACGGACAAGTCCTTTTTTTTGCCTCGATTTTACTGCCAAGGACCCGATTCACATGCTCGCTCGCTGGTTCCCCGCCGCCATCAACACCCGCCCCACCGAATGGAGCCGCGCCGCCATCGGTATGGCCTTGGGCACCTTGTTCAGTGTCTGGGCGTGCAGTCAGGTATTCGGCCATGAAGTGGCGTATCACCTGCTCGGGCCATTGGGTGCTTCGGCGGTGCTGTTGTTCGCCGTGTCCTCCGGCGCGCTGGCGCAGCCTTGGTCGATCATCGGCGGCTACCTGTGCGCCAGTGTCATTGCGTTGCTGGTGGCTCATGTTCTTGGGCGAACCCTGGGCAGTGCCTGTCTGGCGGCAGGCATGGCGCTGATTCTGATGTGCTGGTTGCGTTGCCTGCATCCACCGGCCGGCGCGCTGGCGCTGACACTGGTGCTGGCCGATCCGGCCACCATCGCCATGGACTGGAAAGCCATGGAACCGGTGATGCTCGCCGCCGCGTGCATGCTGCTCAGTGCGCTGGCCTACAACAACCTGACGCGCATCCGCTACCCGAAGCGTCCGGCCGAAACTGCGCCGCTGCAGACTCCCGTCGACAGCCAGTCAATTACCGCCGAGGATTTGAAACGGGCACTGGCTGAGATGGAAGCCTTTATCGACGTCACTCCCGAAGACCTCGAACAACTGATCCACGCCAGCGAACTGCACGCCAAACGCCGCAGCATCGGCGAAGTCTTCTCCTGACACCTCACGCACCCTGTAGGAGCTGTCGAGTGCAACGAGGCTGCGATCTTTTCAAGATCAAAAGATCGCAGCCTTCGGCAGCTCCTACACAAGCACATTCGATTTTTACCTAAGGCAAAAACGCAAACTCCCCCTGCACATATCCCGGTTGTACACGGCAAATTTGCACTGTTACGATCCGTTAACGCTCGCGCGCGAGCTTCTCGAATAAAGACAATAAAAGCAGGGAGTTAGTGATGACTGCTCAGGCTTCATCCCCGCGGACGCCGTCCATGGATGCCACGCAAAACGAAGTGCTGGCCGAGGTTCGCAACCACATTGGTCACCTGACCCTCAACCGCCCCGCCGGTCTCAACGCCATCACCCTCGACATGGTTCGCCAGTTGCAGCAGCAACTCGATGCCTGGGCCGCTGATGCCAATGTGCACGCTGTGGTGCTGCGCGGTGCCGGTGAAAAAGCTTTCTGCGCCGGTGGCGATATTCGTTCCCTGTACGACAGTTTCAAAAGCGGCGCCACGCTGCACGAAGATTTCTTCGTCGAGGAATACGCCCTCGACCTGACGATTCATCACTACCGCAAACCGGTGCTGGCGTTGATGGACGGTTTCGTCCTCGGCGGCGGCATGGGCCTGGTGCAAGGTGCCGATCTGCGGGTGGTCACCGAAAAGAGCCGTCTGGCGATGCCGGAAGTGGCCATTGGTTATTTCCCCGATGTCGGCGGCAGCTATTTCCTCTCGCGGATTCCCGGTGAACTGGGGATCTATCTGGGCGTCAGCGGCGTGCAGATTCGTGCGGCCGATGCGTTGTACTGCGGGCTGGCGGACTGGTTTGTCGACAGCAGCAAACTGTCGAGCCTCGACGAACAACTCGATCACCTGGAATGGCACGACACGCCGCTCAAGGATCTGCAGGGCCTGCTGGCGAAAAACGGCGTGCAAACCCTGAGCGATGCGCCGCTGGAGAAGCTGCGCCCGGTCATCGACCATTTCTTCGCCCTGCCGGACGTGCCGAGCATTGTCGAGCAACTGCGCGCAGTCACCGTCGCCGACAGCCATGAGTGGGCGACGACCACCGCTGACCTGCTGGAGACCCGCTCGCCGCTGGCGATGGCCGTGACCCTGGAAATGCTCCGTCGCGGTCGGCAACTGAGCCTGGAACACTGCTTCGCCCTCGAACTGCATCTGGATCGTCAGTGGTTCGAACGCGGCGACCTGATCGAAGGTGTACGCGCCCTGCTGATCGACAAAGACAAGACACCTCGCTGGAATCCGCCGACCCTCGCCGCGCTGGACGCCGGGCACGTCGCGAGTTTCTTTAACGGTTTTGATGAGAGCGGGAGCTGAGCCATGCACGATCTCGAACTGACTGAAGAACAAGTAATGATCCGCGACATGGCCCGGGATTTTGCCCGTGGCGAAATCGCACCTCATGCGCAAGCCTGGGAAAAGGCTGGCTGGATCGACGACGCGCTGGTGGCGAAGATGGGCGAACTCGGTTTGCTCGGTATGGTGGTGCCCGAGGAATGGGGTGGCACTTACGTTGATTACGTCGCCTATGCGCTGGCCGTTGAAGAAATTTCAGCCGGTGACGGCGCGACTGGCGCGTTCATGAGCATTCACAACTCGGTGGGTTGTGGGCCGGTCATGAATTACGGCAGCGAAGAACAGAAACAAACCTGGCTGGCCGACCTCGCCAGCGGTCAGGTCATTGGCTGCTTCTGCCTCACCGAACCGCAGGCCGGCTCCGAGGCGCACAACCTGCGCACCCGCGCCGAACGGCGCGACGGCCAGTGGGTGATCAACGGCGCCAAACAATTCGTCAGCAACGGCAAACGGGCGAAACTGGCGATCGTGTTTGCGGTGACCGACCCGGATCTGGGCAAGAAAGGCATTTCTGCGTTCCTGGTGCCGACCGATACGCCGGGTTTCATCGTTGATCGCACCGAACACAAGATGGGCATCCGCGCCTCCGACACCTGCGCAGTGACCCTCAACAACTGCAGCATTCCCGAGGCCAACCTGCTCGGCGAACGCGGCAAGGGCCTGGCGATTGCCCTGTCCAACCTCGAAGGCGGCCGCATCGGCATTGCTGCGCAAGCCTTGGGCATCGCCCGGGCGGCGTTTGAAGCGGCGCTTGTGTACTCCCGTGATCGCATCCAGTTCGGCAAGCCGATCAACGAACACCAGAGTATCGCCAATCTGTTGGCCGACATGCACATGCAAATCAACGCGGCGCGCTTGATGATCCTGCACGCGGCGCGTCTGCGTACGGCGGGCAAACCGTGCCTGTCGGAGGCGTCGCAGGCCAAACTGTTCGCCTCGGAGATGGCCGAAAAGGTTTGCTCGTCGGCGATTCAGATTCATGGCGGGTACGGGTATCTGGAGGATTATCCGGTCGAGAAGTACTACCGCGATGCACGGATCACCCAGATCTATGAGGGGTCGAGTGAGATTCAGCGGATGGTGATTGCTCGTGAGCTGAAGAACTACCCGCTGTAAAAAGCAAAAGATCGCAGCCTTCGGCAGCTCCTACAGGAAAATGGTGTAGGAGCTGCCGAAGGCTGCGATCTTTTGATGTTGCCTCAAAAGCTTCGCGAGCAAGCTCGCTCCCACAGGGGATTTGTGTACGACATAAATCCAGTGTGGGAGCGAGCTTGCTCGCGAAGACGTCAGCCAGGACGATGCATTACTTTCCGGTAAACTCCGGCGCGCGCTTGGCCACAAACGCCGCCATCCCTTCCTTCTGATCCTGCGTCGCAAACGCCGCGTGGAACACCCGGCGCTCGAAACGCACGCCTTCAGTCAGGTTGACCTCAAACGCACGGTTGACGCTTTCTTTGACCATCATCGCAATCGGCAGCGACTTGCTGGCGATCACGGCGGCGACTTTCAACGCCTCGTCGAGCAACTCATCGCTCGGTACGATCCGCGCAACGATGCCGCAACGTTCGGCCTCCACCGCATCGATCATCCGCCCGCTGAGGCACATTTCCATGGCCTTGGCTTTGCCCACGGCGCGGGTCAGGCGCTGGGTGCCGCCCATGCCCGGGAGCACGCCGAGGTTGATTTCCGGTTGACCGAATTTGGCGTTGTCGCCTGCCAGAATGAAGTCGCACATCAACGCCAGTTCACAGCCGCCACCAAGGGCGAAACCGTTGACCGCAGCGATGATCGGCTTGCGACGGTTGGCCACGCGGTCGCTGTCGCTGAACAGGTCGTCCATGTAGATTTGCGGGTAGGTCAGCTCGGCCATTTCCTTGATATCCGCGCCGGCGGCGAAGGCCTTCTTCGAACCGGTGATGACGATGCAACCGATGTTCGCGTCCGCTTCCAGAGCATCAAGGGCGTGGTTGACTTCGCTGACCAGTTGCGCGTTCAGGGCGTTCAGTGCCTGCGGACGGTTCAGGGTGATCAGGCCGACGCGGCCGTGGTGTTCCAGCAGAATTGTTTCGTAGCTCATACATGACTCCTGAATTTGTACCCTGTAGGAGCTGCCGCAGGCTGCGATCTTTTGATCTTGTTTTTAACAATCAAAAGCAAAAGATCGCAGCCTGCGGCAGCTCCTGCAAAGGGTTGGGGTTAAAGGTTGCGTGAGATGACCATGCGCTGAATGTCGCTGGTGCCTTCGTAGATTTGGCAGACACGCACATCGCGGTAAATGCGTTCCAGCGGGAAGTCGTTGAGGTAACCGTAACCGCCCAGCGTCTGCAACGCCATCGAGCAGACTTTCTCGGCCATTTCCGAGGCGAACAGTTTGGCCATCGAAGCCTCAACCAGTGCCGGCTGACCGCTGTCGCGCAGCGCGGCGGCGTAATGCACCATTTGCCGGGCGACGGCGATCTGCGTGGCCATGTCGGCGAGACGGAACGCCACGGCCTGGTGCTCAATGATCGGCTTGCCGAACGTATCGCGCTCGCGGGCGTAATCGCGAGCGGCTTCGAACGCAGCGCGTGCCATGCCCACCGCTTGCGACGCGATGCCGACCCGCCCGCCTTCGAGGTTGGCCAAGGCGATCTTGTAGCCTTCGCCCTCCTCACCCAAGCGGTTGGCGACCGGTACTTTGACGTCTTCAAACAGAATCTGGCAGGTGTCCGACGCGTGCTGCCCGAGTTTGTCTTCGACCCGTGCGACTTTGTAGCCCGGCGAATCGGTGGGCACGATGAACGCCGTGATGCCGCGCTTGCCGGCACTCGGATCGGTCACCGCAAACACGATCACGATCCCGGCGTTCTGCCCGGACGTGATGAACTGTTTGCAGCCGTTGAGTACATAGTGATCACCTTCCAGACGAGCGCGGGTTTTCAGGCTGCTGGCATCAGAGCCGGCCTGCGGTTCGGTCAAGGCGAAGGCTCCGAGCATGGCGCCGCTGGCCAGCGGTTTGAGGAAGCGCTCGCGCTGGTCGTCGTTGCCGAACTTGAGGATCGGCACGCAGCCGACCGAGTTGTGCACGCTCATGATGGTCGAGCAGGCGCCGTCGCCGGCGGCGATTTCTTCCAGGGCCATGGCGTAGGCCAGGTAGCCGGTGTCACAGCCGCCCCATTGCTCCGGCACGAGCATGCCGAAGAAGCCCAGTTCGGCCATCTCGCCGATGGCTTCCTTGGGGAAACGATGTTCGCGATCCCACTCGGCGGCGAACGGTTTCAGCCGTTCCTCGGCGAACTGCCGGGCCATGTCGCGGATCTGGGTCTGGTCTTCGTTGGGAATCATGGTGAATCCTTAACTTAAATCCGGGTTACCACACATAACCCTGTGGGAGCTGGCTTGCCAGCGATGGGGCCGTGTCAGTAAACATATTGGCTGTGTGACCCACCGCCATCGCGGGCAAGCCCGCTCCCACAGGGTCCGGTGCCAACGTTAATACACGCATTCCACGGCCATCGCCGTGGCTTCACCGCCGCCGATGCAGATCGCCGCAATCCCGCGTTTCAGGTTTTTCTGGCGCAGGGCGGAGAGCAAGGTCACCAGAATCCGCGCGCCCGAGGCACCGATCGGATGGCCCAGCGCGCAGGCGCCGCCGTGCACGTTGAGCTTGTCGTGGGGGATTTCCAGGTGAGTCATCGCGGCCATCGCCACCACGGCGAACGCTTCGTTGATTTCGAACAGATCGACCTCGTTCAACGCCCAGCCGGTCTTCTTCACCAGCTTCTTGATCGCGCCAATCGGTGCCACCGGGAACAGGCCCGGCGTGTCGGCAAACGCCGCGTGACCGTGAATCACCGCCAGTGGCTTGAGACCCAGTTTCTGCGCTTGCGACTGGCGCATCAGCACCAGCGCCGCCGCGCCGTCGGAGATCGAGCTGGAGTTGGCCGCTGTCACCGTGCCGCCTTCGCGGAACGCCGGTTTCAGTGAGGCGACCTTGTCCAGTTTGGCTTTCGGCGGCTGCTCGTCGTTGCTGATCAGCAGCTGTTCTTTGCCGACGGTCACCGTGAGCGGCACGATCTCGGCTTTGAAGCTGCCGTCCTTGATCGCCTGCTGGGCGCGGGTGGTCGAGGCGATGGCAAACGCATCCTGGGCTTCGCGGCTGAAGTCGTTGGTTTCGGCGCAGTCTTCGGCGAAGGTGCCCATCAGACGGCCCTTGTCGTAGGCGTCTTCGAGGCCGTCGAGGAACATCGAATCGAGCACCCGGCCATGCCCCATGCGATAACCGGCGCGAGCGCGGTCGAGCAGATACGGCGAGTTGGACATGCTTTCCATACCGCCGGCGATCACCACATCTGCGCTGCCGGCCAGCAGCATGTCGTGGGCCAGAATGGTGGTTTCCATGCCCGAGCCGCACATCTTGTTGACCGTGGTGCAGCGCGTCGATTTATCCAGCCCGGCGCCCAAAGCTGCCTGCCGCGCCGGCGCCTGACCGAGGCCGGCGGGCAATACGCAACCGAACAACACTTCATCAACCGCGTCGCTGGCAACCCCGGCGCGTTCAACCGCTGCCTTGATCGCCGCAGCGCCCAGTTGCGGCGCGGTGAGGCTTTTCAGTTCGCCCTGAAAACCGCCCATCGGGGTGCGGACGGCACTGACGATAACAATCGGATCGTTGGCAATAGTCATGACAAATCCTCCTTACTTGGCGGCCATGCGCAAGGCGCCGTCGAGACGGATCACCTCACCGTTGAGCATGCTGTTTTCGATGATATGCCGAACCAGCGCGGCGTACTCGGCAGGTTTGCCCAGGCGCGGCGGGAACGGCACGCCGGCGGCCAGCGACTCGCGCACTTCCGGGGTCATGCCGGCCATCATCGGGGTTTCGAAAATGCCCGGAGCGATGGTCATCACGCGGATGCCGAAACGCGCCAGTTCACGGGCGGCCGGCAGGGTCAGGCTGGCAATCGCGCCTTTGGAAGCAGAATACGCCGCCTGGCCGATCTGGCCATCGAACGCTGCGACCGAGGCGGTATTGATGATCACCCCACGCTCGCCATCGGCATTGGCTTCACTCTCGGCAATGGCCGCTGCGGCCAGTCGCAGCATGTTGAAGCTGCCGATCAGGTTGACGTTGATCACTTGGGCAAAACTCGACAGCGCATGCGGGCCGTTCTTGCCGAGAATCTTCTCGCCCCGGACGATGCCGGCGCAGTTGACCAGACCGTTGAGGCTGCCAAAGGCTTTCAGCGTTGCCTGCACCGCCGCTTCGGCAGCGGCTTCATTGCTGATGTCGGCCACCACGCTGTGCGCGCCGAGGCGCTGGGCCTGCGCGGCGACGGCTTCGGCATTCATGTCCACCAACATCACTTTGGCGCCCGCGTTGACCAGCAATTCGGCGCTGGCTGCACCCAGGCCGGAGGCGCCGCCGGTGACGATAAAAACCTTGTTCTCGATCTGCATGACTGACTTCCTGATTCAAGCTGAAACGTTGTGCGCCGCGGCCTCTTGAGCCTTGGCGATTTCCTGGTTGCGCAAGATAAAGCGCTGCAATTTGCCGCTTGGGGTTTTCGGCAATTCGCTGACAAATTCGATTTCACGCGGGTACGAATGCGCGGCCAAACGCTTGCGCACGTGTTGCCGCAGCTCTTCGGCCAGCGCCGGTTCGGCGCGGTATTGCGGGTTGAGCACGACGAACGCCTTGACCAGTTCGGTGCGCTCCGGATCAGGCTTGCCGACCACGGCGGCTTCGACCACCGCCGGGTGTTCGATCAGCGCACTTTCGACGTCGAACGGGCCGACGCGGTAACCGGAAGTCGTGATCACGTCATCACTGCGCCCGACGAAGCTGATACTGCCGTCCGGGTTCCATTCCACGGTGTCGCCGCTGAGGTAGTAATCGCCGACGAAAGCTTTGGTCGGCACGCCCTCGTAGCCGCCGAACCAGCACATCGGCGACTGGGTACGGTCGATGGCGAGGATGCCCGGTTGGCCGACGCCGAGTTCGTTGTAATTTTCGTCGAGCACCACGATGCGATGGCCCGGCGAGGCGAAACCGGCGGCGCCGAGGTGGATCGGATGCTGCAGACCGTGGTGGTTGCACAGCACCATGCCCAGTTCGGTCTGCCCGTAATGGTCGTGAATCACCACATCGAGGTTGTCGGCGAACCAGCGAATCACTTCCGGATTCAGCGGTTCGCCGGCGCTGCTGACAATGCGCAGCTTGCCCTTGATCGACTTGGCGAACTCGTTGCCACCGGCAATCAGCAAGCGGTACGCGGTCGGCGAACCGGTGAGGTTGGTGATGGCGTATTTGTTGATCACCCGGCAGGTGCTTTCGAGGGTGAACGGGCCATCGTAAAAGGTGATCGGATGCCCCATCGCCATCGGCCCGGTGACGCCGAAATAGATGCCGTAGGCCCAGCCCGGATCGGCGACGTTCCAGAACGCATCTTCAGGGCGCAGATCCACCGCGTCGCGGGTGTAGCTCTGAAACGCGACGATGGCCTTGAGCGGCACCGACAGCGCTTTCGACGGGCCGGTGGTGCCCGAGGTGAACATCAGCAGGAACGGATCGTCACCCGTCAGCAGGACCGGTTCGCAAACGCTGGAATAGTTGGCCAGCTCGGCCCAGAAACTGAAGTCGCCACGGACGATGCCCTGACCTTTGGCACCGCCGACGGTGACGATGGTCGGGCAATCCATGACTTCGGCGAGTTTTGGCCGGTTGACCGCGTCGGTGACCACCACTTTGGCGTCGGAGCTGTTCAGCCGATGCTCGATGGCCTTGGGGCCGAATGCGGTGAACAACGGCTGATACACCGCGCCGATGCGCCAGGTGGCAAACACGGTGATGAGCAATTCGATGTTGCGCGGCAGCAGGCCGGCGACCTTGTCGCCCTTTTGCACCCCTTGTTCGAGAAGGAAATTGGCGAAACGCGCGGCTTTGTCTTGCAGTTCGCTGAAGGTGTACGTGGCACTGGCGCCGTCGCGGCCTTCCCAGAACAGTGCGATGCGCCCCGGCAAGGCATGGCGGTCGCAACATTCGACGCAGGCGTTGAGCGCCTCCAGCGTGCCGCTGAGCGCCGCGTCCACGGTGTGCTGATAGTTGAACTGTTCAGTGGCAGACAAGTATTCGCGCATTGCCAGAATCCCTCGGTGTTTTTATTAGGCTGGGAACCGTAAACAACACAGGGATAGTCGCGCTGCGGCGCGGAGGCGGCAATGGTCAAAGCCATCAAAGTGGCTGACTGGTTTGGCCATGTTTCAAAGGATGTGTTGCCTTGACCGGCCCTATCGCTGGCAAGCCAGCTCCCACAGGGTTAGCGCAAACTCTGTGGGAGCTGGCTTGCCAGCGATGGCGGTGGGCCAGGCGACAGATGCTCTGAATCAGACCGCTTCGTTAAGGATCAACGTACGGTAATGCCCAGGATTGGACCCCGACCACTTGCGAAACGCCTTGTAGAACGAACTCGCATCGGCAAACCCCAGCCGCGTGGCGATCTCGACGAAGCTGATCGACGGCTCCGCCAGCCAACTGATCGCCAATTCCTTGCGCACGCTGTCCTTGAGACCCTGATAGGTCTGCCCTTCCTCGGACAAACGCCGGCGCAGGGTCGAGGCGGACATGCACAGTTGCTGCGCCAGCGCCTCGGTCTCCGGCCATTGTTCGGCGGGCAACTGCCGCAGGTCCTGCTTGATCCGGCTGGCAAGGCTCTCAGGATCGCGGTACTTCACCAGAATGTTCGCCGGCGCATGGGCCAGAAAGCGTTTCAATTCTTCGGCCGTGCGCTTGATCGGCAGATCAAGGCAGTCAGCGGCGAAAATCATCCGTGTACGCGGACGTTCGAAACGCAGGTTTTCCGAGAACATCACCCGATAGTCGTCGCAGAAATCCGGCTCGGCGCAGCGCAATTCGATCGCCAGAATCGGAATCCGCCGCCCCGCCAGCCAGCAGGCCACGCCGTGGACGATCATCCAATAGGTGAAATAGGTGAACGCGCGGCGCGGTTGCGGGTCGTCTTCGAGCAGGACGATTTCCGCCAGGCTCTGCTGATGCACCAGTTGCGCGGGCATTTTTTCCAGCATCAGCGAGAGAAAACTCAAGCCCATGTTCAGGCCGGCGGCCAGCGTCGATTGCGCCATGGCGCTGCGGCAGAGGAATTCGAGGCTGCCGGACCTGAGCCGGCGCGGATCCATGCCAAAGAACTCGTCATCGCCGCGCCGGGCCAGCAGACGCCAGAGCCTGGCGTATTGCGAGGCGGGCACCCTGCCCTGTTCGCTGTGCAGCAGGGCCGGCGCAATCCCGACCTTGTTCAAGACTTCATCCGTGGCCACGCCCGGGGCACAACTTTGCAGCAGCGCTTCACGCACCAGCTGCACGGCAATGGTGTCTTTTTCCGACATGGAGCGAGGCAGACCTTGTGGTTTTCGGGTGACGGGCATCTTACCCCAGTCATCCGATTCACCGAAAACCCTGTAGGAGCTGCCGAAGGCTGCGATCTTTTGACTTTGATTTTTAAAAACAAGATCAAAAGATCGCAGCCTGCGGCAGCTCCTACAGGGGGGCTGTGCGGGGGACGAAAAACATGCCGTTCAGCGAATGTTCAGGTAAATGTCAACCATCCCCATTTGGGAATGAGTGTCATTATGTTACAACTTAGCCACCTATCTAAATCACTCGTGGTTGCCTGAATGCTCGTTCCCTTTCTGATCATGCTGCGCGAAGGCATTGAAGCCGCGCTGATCGTTGGCATCATCGCCAGCTACCTGCAACAGACCGGTCGTGGCAAATGGATGCCGGCGGTGTGGATCGGCGTCTTCCTCGCCGCTGCGCTGGCGTTGCTGGTCGGCGGCGGCCTGGAACTGGTCAGTGCCGAATTCCCGCAGAAACAGCAGGAATTGTTCGAAGGCATTGTCGGACTGGTCGCGGTGGGCATCCTCAGTTCGATGGTGTTCTGGATGCGCAAGGTCGCACGTTCGATCAAGCATTCATTACAAGCCTCGCTGGATCACGCCCTGACCTCGTCAAAGCATCAAGTAATCGCACTGATCGCCATGGTGTTTTTCGCCGTGGCTCGCGAAGGGCTGGAAACCGTGTTCTTTCTGCTCGCGGTATTCCAGCAGAGCGAGGGGCCTGGGGCACCGATCGGTGCCCTGCTCGGCCTGGTGCTGGCAATCGTCGTCGGTTTCCTGATCTACAGCGGCAGCATGCGCCTGAACCTGTCAGCGTTCTTCAAGTGGACCGGGTTGTTCATTCTGGTGGTCGCCGCCGGAATCCTCGCCAACTCAGTGCAAGCCCTGCATGAAGCCGGTGTGTGGAATCACCTGCAAAGCGTGCTGTTCGATCTCAGCGCGACGCTGCCGATAGACGGCCCGCTGGGTTCGGTGCTGGCCGGCATGTTCGGTTATCAGGATGCGCCGACCGTCAGCACCCTCGGTGCGTACCTGATCTATCTGGTGCTGGCGCTGGTGCTGTTCTTCTACCCCGCCGCGCCGGCCTCAAGCGCAGACACAGCCGGCAAATCGTCTTCCGTTTCCAGCCAATAAGGGCACCCATGTCAACGCCTAATACTCCTCAGGCCTCGCCTCCCCGCGCCTTGCGCTGGGCGGTGGCCGGTTCGGTGGTCGTGATGATCGCCGCCGGTGGCCTGTTCTACTACGCCTCGAAAATGGCTGCGGCCAAGCGTCAGCACAACCATGATGAAGTCGTGGTCAACATCAACGCGCACAGCTGTGACCCGAACGAGCTGACGGTGCCCGCCGGCCGCGCCAGTTTCCGCATCGTCAACCGTTCCGAACGGGCGGTGGAATGGGAAATTCTCGACGGCGTGCTGGTGATCGAAGAGCGCGAGAACATTGCTCCGGGCCTGAGCCAGGTGATCAACGCCAACCTGCAACCCGGCGACTACGCGATCACGTGCGGTCTGCTGAGCAATCCGCGTGGCGTGTTGCACGTAACGCCGACCGCCGCCTCCGACGCTGCCGCCAAGGCCAAACCGTCGATGGTCGCTTTCGTCGGGCCTTTGTCGGAGTTCCGCGTGTATCTGGCGACTCAGGGCAGCGCGCTGATCAAAGCCGTGACCGCGCTGAATCAGGCAATTACCAGCGGCGACCTGGCTCAGGCACAAGCGCTGTACCTGCCGGCGCGTGGGGCTTACCAGCGTCTGGCCCCTGCCGCGCAACGGCTGGCGGAGCTGGACAACAGCATCAACGCTCGCGCCGATTACTTCGAAAAACGTGAGCAGGATCCGGCCTTCGTCGGCTTCCACCGGGTCGAATATGCGCTGTTCCAGCAACGCAGCCCCGACGGCTTGAACCCGGTCGCCGAGCGCCTGCTGTCCGATGTCACCACGCTCAAACAGCAACTGCTGGCCCAATCGCTGCCGCCGGAACAGCTGGTGAGCATCGTGGTGCGCAACCTCAACACCCTGGCCGACGTGCGCGCCGCCAGCGGTGAAGAGGAACGCTACAGCCACGCCGATCTCAATGGCTTCGCCAGCAACCTGGAAACCGCACACAAAGTGGTCGAGCTGCTGCGGCCGATGCTGAGCAAGTCGGCGCCGGAGCTGCTGCCGAAAATCGACGCGGCGCTGAGTGATTTCGACAGCGTACTGAACAGCTTCAAGGCCAAGGACGGCTACGCCACTTACGACACGGTCAGTGGCGCACAACGCAAACAGATCGCCGACAAGGCTCAGGCCCTGGCTGACGCTCTGGATGGCATCGACCCCGCCCTCGGCCTCTCCGGCCTGTAAGCAGAAGACGAATACCGATGAAAGAATTGCAAAACCTCGATGTGCAACGTCGCCGCCTGCTGATGGGCATGGGTGTCGCCGGTGTCGCCCTGGCCGGATCGGCCCTGAGCTGCCCGGCGATGGCTGCAGCCCCGGCGCAAGTTACCGAAGCGCCCAGCAGCGACAAGACCGAAGACCGCCACGAGTTCCACGGCGTGCACCAGACCGGCATCGTCACCCCGCGCCCGGCGTCCGGCATGCTGGTTTCGTTCGACGTACTGGCCAGCGATCGCCAAGATCTTGAGCGGCTGTTCCGCACCCTCAACGAGCGCATCGCGTTCCTGATGAAGGGCGGCCCGGTGGCACAGGTCGATCCGAAACTGCCACCGCCGGATTCCGGCATCCTTGGCCCGATCGTGACCCCGGACAACCTGACCATCACCGTCTCGGTCGGCGAATCGCTGTTCGACGAGCGCTTCGGTCTGGCCGGTGCCAAACCGAAGCGCCTGCAACGCATGGTCGGCTTCCCCAACGATGCGCTTGAGGCCGAGTGCTGCCACGGCGACTTGAGCCTGCAGTTCTGCTCGAACACCGCCGACACCAACATTCACGCCCTGCGCGACATCGTCAAGAACCTGCCTGACCTGCTGCTGGTGCGCTGGAAACAGGAAGGCAGCGTGCCGCCGCAAGCCCCGGTCAAACCGGGTGTGCCGGCGCAATCGGCGCGTAACTTCCTCGGTTTCCGTGACGGCTCGGCCAACCCCGACTCCAACGACGCCAAGGCGATGGATCAGATTGTCTGGGTGCAACCGGGCAGCGATGAACCGGCCTGGGCGGCGCACGGCAGCTATCAAGCGGTGCGGATCATCCGTAACTTCGTCGAGCGCTGGGACCGGACGCCGTTGCAGGAACAGGAAAGCATCATCGGTCGGGTCAAGACCACGGGCGCGCCGATGGGCGCCCACCATGAGACCGAGGTCCCGGACTACAGCAAAGACCCGCAAGGCAAGCTGACCAAGCTCGACGCGCACATTCGCCTGGCCAACCCGCGCACCGCCGCGAGCCAGGCCAACCTGATCCTGCGCCGCCCCTTCAACTACTCCAACGGCGTGAACAAGAACGGCCAGCTCGACATGGGCCTGCTGTTCATCTGCTACCAAGCCGACCTGGAAAAAGGCTTCATCACCGTGCAGACCCGGCTCAACGGCGAGCCGCTTGAGGAATACCTCAAACCGGTCGGCGGCGGTTACTTCTTCACCCTTCCGGGTGTCACCGGCGACAAGGACTTCATCGGTCGCTCGCTGCTTGACGCCACCCAACCCAAAACAGCTGCCTAACCACAAAAAAACCTCGGAGCCGCTCCATGAAAAAGTCGCCACTCGCGTTATTGCTGACCCTCGGTTTACTCAACACCCCGTTGTCGGCGTTCGCCGCAACAGCGCCGCTGGATCTGGTCGGCCCGGTGTCGGACTACAAGATCTACGTCACCGAGCAACTGGATGAATTGGGCAGCCACACCAAGCAGTTCACCGATGCGGTGAAGAAAGGCGATCTGGCCACCGCGCAAAAGCTCTACGCGCCGACTCGCGTTTACTACGAGTCGATCGAGCCGATTGCCGAGCTGTTCAGCGACCTCGATGCGTCCATCGACTCGCGCGTCGACGACCACGAAAAAGGCGTGAAGGCTGAAGATTTCACCGGTTTCCATCGCCTCGAATATTCGCTGTTCTCGGAGAAGAGCACCGAAGGCCTGACGGCACTGGCTGACAAGCTGGACAGCGACGTCAAAGACCTGCAGACCCGCGTCGCCGGCCTGACCTTCCCGCCGGAGAAAGTCGTCGGCGGTGCGGCCGCGCTGTTGGAAGAAGTTGCCGCGACCAAGATCTCCGGTGAAGAAGACCGCTACAGCCACACCGACCTGTACGATTTCCAGGGCAACATCGACGGCGCTAAGAAGATCGTCGACCTGTTCCGTCCGCAGATCGAAAAGCAGGACAAGGCTTTCGTTGCCAAAGTCGACAAGAACTTCGCCACCGTGGACAAAATCCTCGCCAAGTACAAGACCAAGGACGGTGGTTTCGAGACGTATGACAAGGTGAAGGACAACGACCGCAAGGCCCTGGTTGGCCCGGTCAATACGTTGGCGGAAGACCTGTCTACGTTGCGTGGCAAGTTGGGTCTTAACTGACGGATCTGAGTCGCCAGTAAAAAGATCGCAGCCTTCGGCAGCTCCTACAGGGTGTTCACATACCCAATGTAGGAGCTGCCGGAGGCTGCGATCTTTTGCTTTTAACGGTTACAAAATCCGGTACAGCAACCGCTCAATCCGCACCCGGCTCACCCGCTTGAGAAACTTCGCCACTCCCGCCGGATACTCCGGCAGAGTCTCAAGGTTCTGGAAGCTGGCAATCCGCGTGGTGTTGCGGAAGATCTCTGCCTGCTCCTTCGCTCGTGGCTCAAGCCACTCGCCTTGCGGATCATCGATCAGCAGCGCGTTTTCCAGGTCGAGACGAAACGCCCGCGGGTTGAGGTTGTTGCCGGTCAGCAGCGTATAGCGCTGGTCGATCCACATGCCCTTAAGGTGATAGCTGTTGTCGCCGTCACGCCACAGGTGCAGGTTCAACTGACCGCTGTCGATGTTGCGCTGATGACGCTTGGCGAAGCGGCGCAGGCTGATTTCGTACAGGTACGGCAGCGCCGCAATCACCTTGAACGGCTCGCTCGGCGGAATGTAGAAATCGTTGGCGGTTTTGTCGCCGACCACGATGTCGATCTTCACCCCACGGGTCAGCGCGCGGTTGATCTCGCGGATGATCGGCAGCGGCAGATTGAAATACGGGGTGCAGATCGTCAGCTGCTGTTGCGCACTGGCGATCAGCTCGACAATCACCCGGTTCAACGGGTTGTTCTTGCCCACGCCGAGCAACGGACTCACCGACAGGCCGCTATGCGCGGTACTGCCGGCACTGGTGTCGTACGCCGCATATTTGAGACGGCTGCGCAGGTCGCCGATGTCGTTGCGCAGGCTGCGGGTAGTTGGCAGGTTCGGCAGGTCGAGGCGATGCACAGCTTTGGATTCGATCAGACCGTGCTTGACCAGATGGTGCATCGAGTCTGCCAGTTCGCGGCTGTGCAGTACGTGGTAGCGGTCGAAACGGTACTTGTCGAACTTGTGCAGGTAGACGTTGTTCAGGCTCGCACCGCTGTAAACCACGCAGTCATCGATCACGAAGCCTTTCAAGTGCAGGACGCCAAACAGTTCGCGGGTCTGCACCGGGACGCCGTAAACCGGCACTTCACTCTGATGCGTGCGGGTCATTTCCTGATACCACGCCGAGTTGCCCGGCTGTTTGCCGGCACCGATCAACCCGCGCTGGGCGCGCAGCCAGTCGACCACCACGACAATTTCCAGCTCCGGGCGCTTGAGCTTGGCGGCGTGCAAGGCATCGAGGATTTCCTGACCGGCCTCGTCGTGCTGCAGATACAGCGCAACGATGTAGATGCGCCGGGTCGCCTCGGCGATTTTCTCCAGCAGGCAACGACGGAACTCGGCGGCGCCGGACAGAATCGTCACGGCCTCGGCAGTCAGCGGAAAGCTGCGCAGTTTGGGCAGCAAAGAGCGTTTGAAAAGCAACGGCATAGGGCTCGCAATGGGTCGAATCCGAAGAACCCGAGAGCTTACACCATCAACCGGTTCGGGTCTTGTGAGTGTCTGTAAAGAGATCAAAAGATCGCAGCCTTCGGCAGCTCCAACAGGGATCAGTGTAGGAGCTGCCGAAGGCTGCGATCTTTTGATCTTAAAAATAGCTTGCGAAAGGAGAACGATCGTTCTACTGTTCGCCACATGAACGAAATCAATGACACCTCGACCCGCGACATCATTCTGGATGTCACCGAAAAGTTGATCTACAAAAGTGGCATTGCGGCCACCGGCATGGATCTTCTGGTGAAAACCGCCGGCGTCTCCAGAAAAAGCATCTACCGCTACTTCGCCAACAAGGAGGAGCTGACCGTCGCCGCCCTGCAACGCCGCGACGTGCGCTGGATGCACTGGTACCGTAGCGCTGTCGATCAGGCCGAAACCCCGGCCGACCGCCTGCTGAACCTGTTTACCGTGCTCAAAAGCTGGTTCGCCTCGGAAGGCTTCCGCGGCTGCGCCTTCATCAATACCAGTGGCGAGACCGGTGACCCCGAAGATCCGGTGCGCCAGGTCGCCAAAGACCACAAACAGAAGCTGCTCGACTACCTGTGCGAGCTGTGTACCGAACATGGCGTCGAAGATCCGCAACGTCTGGCCAGGCAGTTGCTGATCCTGATTGACGGCGCCATTACCGTAGCGCTTGTGATGGGTGATCACAGTGCCGCTGATAATGCGCAATGCATGGCGCGTAAGTTATTGGACCTGTAACGCCTTAAATAAGCCTGAACCGTTGTTTAATCGTTTATTAGATCGGGAGACTGACAATGTCGACTGCTGCCCAAGTGCGTCCGCCTTTACCGCCGTTCAACCATGAATCGGCCATCGAAAAAGTTCGACTGGCCGAAGATGGCTGGAACTCCCGCGACCCCGAGAAGGTGTCGCTGGCCTACACACTCGACACGAAATGGCGCAACCGCGCCGAGTTCGCCAACAACCGTGAAGAAGCCAAGGCGTTCCTGACCCGTAAGTGGGCCAAGGAACTCGATTATCGCCTGATCAAGGAACTCTGGGCCTATTCGGATACGCGGATTGCCGTGCGCTACGCCTATGAATGGCGCGACGATTCGGGCAACTGGTTCCGTTCCTACGGCAATGAAAACTGGGAGTTCGATGAGCACGGCCTGATGTTCCAGCGCTATGCCTGCATCAACGACATGCCGATCAAGGAAAGCGAACGCAAGTTCCATTGGCCGCTGGGTCGGCGTCCGGATGATCATCCGGGGCTCTCCGATCTCGGTCTCTGAGTTCATGTAGATCGAAAATGTGGGAGCGAGCTTGCTCGCGAAGGCGTCGTGTCAGTCAATACTCAAGTAACTGACAAACCGCTTTCGCGAGCAAGCTCGCTCCTACACTGGTCTTGTAGTGGTCAGGCGACGGCGGCAGTCTTTTCAGCCTCCAGTTCCCGCACCAACGGCAACACACGCTTGCCGAAATACTCCACCTCCTCCTGAAAGTGCAGAAACCCCGCCAACACCAGATCCACCCCCACCGCTTTCAGCGCCACAATCCGCTCGGCAATCTGCTGTGGCGTGCCGATCAGGTTGGTCTTGAAGCCATCGTTGTATTGCACCAGATCCTCGAACGTCGATTTCGCCCAGTTGCCCTCACCTTCCGGCGACGCCTTGCCCGCCTGCTTCGCCGCGTCACCGAAAGCATTCACCGCTTCCGGGTCGGCCTGGTCGATGATCTGCGCCAGTACAGCGCGGGCCTCTTCTTCGGTGTCGCGGGCGATGACAAAAGCGTTGACGCCGATTTTCACCGAATGATTGTTTGCCGCCGCTTTGGCCCGGATGTCATCGACCTGCGCCTTGATCCCTTCGACGCTGTTGCCGTTGGTGAAATACCAGTCCGAAACCCGCGCCGCCATGTCCCTTGCCGCACGGGAACTGCCACCCTGGAAGATTTCCGGGCGGCCCAGCGGTTTCGGTTTGAGGGTGTAATTGTCGAAACGGTAGAAGTCGCCGCGAAAAGTGAAGTTGTCCTGGCTCCAGATCCCGCGCAGCGAGCGGATGAATTCCTCGGAACGCCGGTAGCGCTCGTCGTGTTCCAGCCAATGTTCGCCGATGGCCTGGAATTCGCCCTTGAACCAACCGCTGACGATATTGACCGCAATCCGGCCGTTGGTGAGTTGATCGATGGTCGCCAGTTGCTTGGCTGCCAGCGCCGGTTGCCAAGGCCCCGGCAGAATCGCCGCGATCACCTTGAGCCTGGTGGTAGCTGCCAGCAGCGCATGACTGAACGCCACCGATTCATGCTGGAACTCGGCACCGTAACCGGCGGTAAAGCGGATCTGCGTCAGGGCATACTCGAACCCCGCCGCTTCGGCGAGTTGCGCCAGTTTGCGGTTGTAGTCGATGCCCCAGTCGGTGCGCTGCTCGATCTTGCTGACCACCAGGCCGCCACTGACGTTCGGCACCCAGTAGGCGAATTTCACGGCTTGCTTGCTCATTGGCGTGTCCTCGGGATATTTGCGGAGATGTGGGGGATAGAGCAGCAAGCGTGCCAGGGTTGAAATGCCCGGTTTTGTTGGGCTTGGGGCTGATGGTGTTGCATTCTTGGAGGGTAATTTGTCGTCGAGGTGTTGGGTAGGCAACAGTTGAATAGCCTTTGCCTGTGCAGGCCGCGTCGCTGGCAAGCCAGCTCCCACAGGTTTTCGGTCTGTTCTCAACATTTGTGATCGCTGAAGATCCCTGTGGGAGCTGGCTTGCCAGCGATGCGGCCATACGGGTCGCCGCAACAGTTGGATACAGGTAACATGTCAGCCCTTCCCCGCAGCCCTTCTGCGCCCTGCCGAATAAGCCGATTCCATGCCTTTCGAACTCAGCGTTGACCTCACCACCCTGGCCATCCTGGCTTTCGTCGCTTTCATTGCCGGTTTCATCGACGCCATCGCTGGCGGCGGTGGTCTGCTGACCACGCCCGCGCTGCTGACGGCCGGCCTGCCGCCACACCTGGTGTTAGGCACCAACAAACTCAGTTCGACTTTCGGCTCGGCCACCGCCAGCTTCACCTTCTACCGGCGCAAACTGTTCCACCCCCGGCAATGGATGCACGCGATCGTCGGTACCCTGGTCGGGGCGTTGACCGGCGCGATTGTTGCCCATTACCTGCCAGCGGAATGGCTGAACAAGATGCTGCCGGTGATCGTCTTCGCCTGCGGCCTGTATCTGTTGTTCGGCGGAACGCCAAAAGCGCCGCTGGACAGCGACGCACCCATCAAGAAGAAATGGCAATCGAGCCAAGGCTTCAGCCTCGGTTTCTACGACGGCGTGGCCGGCCCCGGCACGGGCGCGTTCTGGACCGTCAGCAGCCTGCTGCTCTACCCCATCGACCTGGTCAAGGCCAGCGGTGTAGCGCGCAGCATGAACTTCGTCAGCAACATTGCGGCGCTGTCGGTGTTCATGTTCTCCGGGCAGGTGGACTGGATCATCGGCCTGAGCATGGGCCTGTCGGTGATGGTCGGCGCATTCTTCGGGGCGCGCACCGCGATCAGCGGCGGCGCCAAGTTCATTCGTCCGGTGTTCATCACCGTGGTGCTGGGGCTTACTGTGCGCCTAGCCTGGCAGCACTGGTTCAGCGTGGCCTAAACGGCGCGCCACGTAGACGTCGATCAGGTAACGGGCAATCGATTTTGACGCCGGCAACGGCGGCAGATCGTGCACGTTGAACCACTGGGCGTCTTCGATTTCGTCTTCCTGGCAAACGATCTCGCCACCGGCATATTCGGCATGGAAGCCCAGCATCATCGAGTGCGGGAACGGCCAGCACTGACTGCCCATGTACTGGATGTTCTTCACCTCGATGCTGACTTCCTCGCGCACCTCGCGAATCAGACAATCCTCGGCCGATTCGCCCGGCTCGGCAAACCCGGCCAGCGTGCTGTAGACCCCGGTGACGAAACGCGGTGAGCGCGCCAGCAGGATCTCGTCACCGCGGGTGACCAGCACGATCATGCTCGGTGAAATGCGCGGGTAACTGCGCAATTCACACGGCTGGCAATACATGGCCCGCTCCCGTGGCACCTGGGTCATGGCCTGACCGCAATTGCCGCAAAAGCGATGTTCGCGCGCCCAGGTGCCGATCTGCGCGGCATAACCCAACACCTTGTAGACGGTGTGATCGCCATCGAGCATGAACGCCCGCAGCCCCTTCCAGATGCAGCCCGGCACTTCGCTGTGACTGTGCAGCTCCAGCAGATACACCGGCTCGCCATCAAGATGGCCGATGCCATGCTCGGCGAGGATCGACAAGTCCTGACGCTTGAGCCATTCCCGGGGGAACAGCGCGCCGTTGTCATCGAACAGAAAGCCTTCGGGGCTGCGCGCCACGGCCCAGCCGCCGGGTTGATCGGTGTCCAGTACTGCAGTGGTCCAGCGAGCTGTCATGGTTTCTCAATCCAGAAATTCAGGTTTCTGTTTACTCATATGGGCGGCCATGGCCACGCGCAAGTCGGTGGATTGCAACATGGCGGCGTTCCAGGTGGCAACGTATTCGAGACCGTCGTCAATGCGGTGGTCACGCATGTAGCTGATCATTTCCTTGGTGCCGGTGACCGCGATGGGCGATTTGCGGGCGATCTCGCGAGCAATGTCCATCACGCCTTCGAGCAGCAGTTCCTTGTCACTGTACACGCGATTGACCAGGCCAATGCTGCGCGCTTCCTCGGCGCCAAAGGTGCGACCGGTATAAGCCAGTTCACGCAGCATGCCGTCGCCGATGATCCGTGGCAACCGTTGCAAAGTGCCAACATCGGCGGCCATGCCGATATCGATTTCCTTGATCGAGAACTGCGCATCTTCCGCAGCGTAACGCATGTCGCAGGCGGCGATCAGGTCGATGGCACCACCGAGGCAATAGCCTTGAATCGCCGCCAGCACCGGTTTGCGGCAATTATCGACGGCGTTGAACGAGGCTTGCAGGGTCAGGATCTTGCGCCGCAGCAGACGCGCGTTACGGCCAACGTCCTTGCCCAGTTCATTGGCGACGCCAGCGAGCATCATCAGGTCGATGCCGGAGGAAAAGTGTTTGCCGTTGCCGCTGAGCACCACCACTCGCACTTCGTCGGTGTCATCGATCCACTGGAAAATCTCGACGATCTCGCTCCAGAACGCGGCGTTCATCGAGTTGATCTTTTCCGGACGATTGATCTGCACGTGCGCGATGTTGTCGGCCAGTTCGACGCTGAAGGCGGTGTATTGAGTCATGGCAGTGATCCTTTACCGGGCAGAAAATGAGGCCCGAACTATAACAAGGCATCACGATGGCGGTTCGGCCAAATGCGGGACTGACTTCAACAAAGAATTTTGCCGCGCTCCAGTCCGTGTAGGAGCTGCCGAAGGCTGCGATCTTTTGACTTTGAAGATCATGCGGCAGCTCCTACAAGGCTTTGTATCGATGCAAAAATGTGGGAGCCAGCCTGCTGGCGATGAGGCCGCCCCGATCTAACCGCCCTTCACCGCCACATACGCCGCCGTCTCATAAGGCACCGTCAGCACATGCCGCCCACGCAACGCCGGCTCCGAGGCAATCAGCGCGCGAATCTGCTCATCGACCTTGTCCCGCTGCGCCTGCGGCAACGCGGCAATGAAACTGGTGGAGCGCACCCGATTGAAAATCACGTCCTCCGGCGAGCCGGTATGTCCATGGTGGAACTGCTGCAAGTGCAACGGCCCGAACGCCGGATGCGGAAACACTTGACGCCATTGGCCGGTGTAGTAACGCGGCGTGTCCCCTTCCAGCGCGTTAACGATGGCATCGAGTTTCGGCACCCAACTGACTTGCGTGTCGCGCAGGTTCCAGATCAGGCCAAGCTTGCCGCCGGGCTTGAGCACCCGGGCGATTTCGCTCAAGGCCTCGGGCGTGGCGAACCAGTGAAACGCCTGCGCGCAGACCACTGCATCCACCGACGCATCCGGCAGTGGCAGATCGGTCGCCGTACCGCTCACCGCCAGTACCTGCGGCCAGGCGGCGGAAAGTTTTTCCAGCATCTGCGCCACCGGCTCCACGGCGATTACCTGTGCGTCAGTCGCCACCAGCCGGCCGGTGAACTTGCCGGTACCGGCACCCAGATCGATGACCGTCTTGTGACTGTCCAGACCCAAGGTCTGGGTCAACCACTGGCTGACCTGCGGCGGGTAGTCCGGGCGCCCCTTGATGTAGGTGTCGGCAGCGGTCTTGTAGCCGGCAGCAGCAGAGTGATGGACCTGATCGTTCATGGCAGTTCCTCGTATGGCAGCGCGGTGGCATCGTCAGGCGCTGGATGGACGGCTGGCGTTCCTGAGCATAACGCCACAATTTGCGCTTACCTTGAACAGAGCCTGACAAAACAATGAATAAAATGCCGTGCTGTGGTGTTCAAAGTGAAACATAACCCTCTGTGGAGCCTTGCCCATGACTATCCGTTCCGTTATGTTCGCCGCCCCGTTGCTGCTGGTGACCGCGTTGTCTGCATCGATGGCGTTTGCCAACGGTGATGAAAGTGCGCCCGTGCAGAAACCCAATTGCCCCAAAGGCCAGGTCTGGGACAGCCAATCGCAGAAATGCGTGATGCAGACCAGCCGCGCCGTGCCGGATGCCGACCGTACCGATTACGCCTACAGGCTGGCCAAGGACGGTCGATACGAAGAAGCCCTGGCCCTGCTCGACACCCTCAAACAACCGAACACTGCCAAAGCCCTCAACTATCGCGGTTACGCCACGCGAAAACTCGGGCGTACCGATGAAGGCATCGGCTATTACCTGCAATCGGTGAAACTCGATCCGCAGTACGCGCAAGTGCGTGAATACCTCGGCGAAGCCTATGTAATCAAGGGCCGCGTCGACCTGGCGCAGGAACAGTTGCAGCAGATCAAATCGATTTGCGGAACCTCTTGCGAGGAATACCAGGACCTGGCTGAAGCCATCAACGATTCATCGAAAACCTGAAACAGATAAAGGAACGCCACCATCGTCAGCGATCAGGCATTCGGAGCAGAACTCGGACAGCATCTGGCGCGACTGTGGCGCTACGGCCTGCTGCTTTCGCGCAATCGGCACGTGGCCGAGGATCTGGTGCAGGCTACGTGCGTGCGGGCACTGGAACGTGCCGGGCAATATGTGGCCGGCACGCGCATGGATCGCTGGTTGCTGAGCATCCTGCATTCGATCTGGCTCAATGAAGTGCGCGCCCGCCGGGTGCGTCAGGGTGCGGGCCAGGTCGATGCCGACGGGCAACTGGCCTTCGACGGCGAATATGCCGCGCAGACTCACGTGATGGCGGCGCAGGTGATTCGCCGGGTCGATGCGTTGCCGGAAACCCAGCGCGAAACCGTGTACCTGGCTTACGTCGAAGGCCTGTCCTACCGCGAAGTCGCCGAGATCCTGCAAGTGCCGATCGGTACGGTGATGAGTCGTCTGGCCACCGCGCGGCTGAAACTGGCCGAATACCCGCCGCTGCAAGCCGTGCCGAAAACCACCGGAGGTGACCGCCCATGAACAAGCCCTCCGACGAACAACTGGTGGCCTACCTTGATGATGAGCTGGACCCGGCGTATCGCAAGCAGCTCGACAGCGCAATTGCCGACGACCCGTTGCTCAGCCTGCGCGTGCAATGGTTCGAGCGCAGCAGTCTGCCGTACAAGGATGCCTATGACGAACTGGCGCAACAGGCGCCGCTGGAGCGTTTGCAGGCGCGCCTCGATGCCATCCCCGCTCCCCAGCGGCCGGGCTTGAGTCGACGCTGGTTTATCGGTGCGGCTGCCGCGAGTCTGCTGGCGGGCGGCGTATTGGCCGATCGCCTGTTTCTCGCCTGGCAGTCACGGCAGGCGCATAACTGGCGCGCCTTGGTGGGCGACTATATGGCGCTGTATGTGCCGCAGACGCTTGATCATTTGCCGGGCGACGAAGCCAGCCAGCGCGTGCAACTGCGTGCGGTGGATGCACGATTGGGGCTGAGTCTGTCGCCGGCACTGGTGAGGTTGCCGGGCGCGGAACTCAAACGTGCACAAATGCTCGAGTACGACGGCGTACCGATTGCGCAACTGACCTATCTGGACGCCCGGCATGGGCCGCTGGCCTTGTGCGTGACCCGCTCCAATAGCGGCAGCCGGCCACTGGCGCACGAACGGCGCCATGAAATGAACGTGGTGTACTGGACCGAAGGCGAGCATGCGTGGATGTTGATCGGGCGCAACCCGGCGCCGGAACTGGAAGATCTGGCCAGGCGCCTGATCGAACGGTTGAGCGCATGAGTGCCGCTGCCATTATGCTGAGCGCGTGATTATCCAAGGAGGAACCACCGATGCAGATTTCACCCCGCAGCGCCCTGCTGGTCATTGACGTGCAGAACGACTTCACCCCGGGCGGCCAGTTGGCCGTACCCGAGGGCGATCTGATCGTGCCGCTGATCAATCGCCTCAGCGGCCTGTTCAAACAAGTGATCATTGCCCAGGACTGGCACCCGAGCGGCCACGCCTCGTTTGCCTCGAGTCACCCCGGGCGCAAGCCTTACGATGTGATCCAGTTGCCCTACGGCGAGCAGGTCCTCTGGCCGGATCACTGCGTGCAAGGCACCGTCGGCGCCCAATTTCACTGCGAGCTGAAGCTGCCCCACGCGCAACTGATCATCCGCAAGGGCTGCAACCCGGACATCGACAGCTATTCGGCGTTTGTCGAGGCGGACCGGCGCACCACCACCGGTCTGGCCGGATACCTGAAAGAACGCGGTATCGACACGGTGTACATGGTCGGTCTGGCGCTGGATTTCTGTGTGATGTTCTCAGCGCTGGACGCGCGGGCGGCGGGGTTCAATACGTTTGTGGTGCTGGATGCCTGTCGCGCGATTGATATGGAGGGCTCACTGGCGACGGCCATGGAGCGGATGCAGACGGCTGGCGTTGGCCTGATCCAGTCAAACCAACTCATCTGACCCTGTAGGAGCTGCGGCACGCTGCGATCTTTTGATTCTGATTTCAAGAACAAGATCAAAAGATCGCAGCCTCGTTTCACTCGACAGCTCCTACAGTGGGTTGATGCTCAGCTTGCAGTGGGCAACCACAGCCTGAACCGCGCCCCACCCAGCGGCGAACTTTCCACCGTCAGCGTTCCGCCCTGCGCCTCCAGCGCCCGGCGGCTGATGGCCAGGCCCAGACCAAAACCACCGGTAGCGCGGTCGCGGCTGCGATCCAGGCGATAGAACGGTTCGAAAATCCGCTCGCGCTCGTCATCCGGGATACCAATCCCATCATCGTCGACCCAGATCCCGCAGCCATCAGGGCTGACCTGCACGCCAATCTGGATACGCTTCTCGCAATAGCGCATGGCATTGCGCAGCAGGTTCTGGATCGCTCGGGCGGTCAGACGCGGATCCAGCGAAAAGCGTTCGAGCTGACCATGCAGCAGCACATCAATGACGATGTCCGGTGATTCCAGCTCTTCATCGACGCTGCCCAGAATGCTGTCGATGAACTCATCCAGCGAAACCTCAACCTGTTCCGGTAATTGCGCCGGATTCTGCAGGCGGCTGTAAGACAACAGTTCCAGCACCAACTCATCCAGTTCACGAATGTGCGCCACCAGCCCTTGCAGGCGCTCGCGACTGGTCGCCGGCAAATCATCGGACAGCGCCAGGGCCAGACCGAAATCCAGACGGGTCAGCGGCGTGCGCAATTCGTGAGACACCGCATTGAGCAGGTCGCGCTGCTGGTTGAGCAAATCCTCGATATCGCCGGCCATGGTGTCGAAAACATTGGCCAGGCTGCCGATGTTGGAGCTGGCGGGAATCTGCGTACGCTCGCTCAGGTGGCCTTTACCGAAGCGCTCGGCGGCACCCTTGAGACGCTCCAGATCACGCCAGTGCGGGCGAATCCACAACAGCAGGCAGGCGAGCATGGTCGCGCCGATCAGCACGTTGATGCTCCAGTACAACAGATTGACGTCCAGCGGATCCGGCGGCACCACCATTTGCACCGCGACATCATCGTTCAGCGGCGTGACCGCCAAGGTGCGCCAGCCCCAATCGCCTATACGCACCACGTTTTCCCCACGGCGCAAACGCGCCTGCTCGGGGGCGGTGAAACCGGCGTCGTCGATGCGCGCCAGAACGATGTGCAGCGGCTGAAAGTCCTTGTCCATCGACTGCGCCAGCGCCGGCCATTGATCCTGCGGCACCGCGTGAAACTGGCGGGTAATCAGCGATTGCAGGCCCCGCGAATAGTCGAGGTTATAAGTGATAAAGCGCTCGCGGAACGCCATGATCACCAGATCCGGCACCAGATAGATTGCCGCGCTGTAGGAGACGATCGTCACCAGATACAGGCGAAACAGGATTCTGAACATCAGCTCAGCATTCCCATTCGGAACGGCTGAACAGATACCCCTTGCCCCACACGGTCTTGATCTTGCGCGCCTCGCCGGCGTGGTCGTCGAATTTGCGCCGCAGCTTGGAAATCGCCACGTCCACCGAACGATCGGTGCCGTTGAACTCGATGCCGCGCAGGCGTTGCAGAATCTGATCGCGGCTCAGCACTTCACCGGCATGCCGGGCCAGCACCACCAGCAAATTGTATTCGCCGCTGGACAGCTCCACCGGTTGATCGCGCCAGGAAACCGTGCGTTCGGACAGGTCGATGCACAGATTGCCCATGACGATCCGGTCATTGACCGTCATCGGCTCACCAAGGCTGCTGCGTCGCAGCAAAGTACGCACCCGAGCCAGCAGAACCCGTGGCTCGCAGGGCTTGGTGACGTAATCGTCGGCGCCCATTTCCAGGCCCAGCACCTGATCGTGGCTGTCGTCGCGGGCGGTCAGCATCAGGATCGGCAGCGTCGCCGAATCGGCCCGCAGCAAACGGCAGACTTGCAGGCCGTCAAGCCCCGGCAGCATCAGGTCGAGAATGACCAGATCCGGCGGATTGATCCGTGCCCGTTCACGCACATGGTCGCCACGACCGATCACGCTGACGGAATAGCCGTTGCGCTCCAGGTAGCTGGAAATCAGTTCGGCGAGGGCGGTGTCGTCTTCGACCAGGAGGATGTTGGGCATGGGGGTGTTCCAGATATTGCTGTGGTGGATGTCAGACCCTCTTCGCGAGCAGGCTCGCGCCCACAGTAGTTTGCGTCGATCACAAAAACCCATGTGGGAGCGAGCTTGCTCGCGAAAGCGGTTTATCTGTCGCAATAAATTTCAAGGCGTAAAGGATATACGCCCTCACCCGTCCCTGAGTAAAACCCTTACACAATTTCACACAGCGCCTACAAAGCTTCACCGCTACCCTCGGCGTCTGGCCTTAGGATGCGGGCTTCAATATTGGGGGTGGTACATGTCGAAAAAACTTCTGGCCGGGCTCGGCCTGATCGCTGTTGCGTCGTTGCTGAGCGCCTGTGATTCGTCTTCGAAGGCCGAAGAAGAAGCGCCGCCGGCCACCGTGCGTATCGAAACCATCGAAACCCGCCCCCTGTCGATCAGCAGTGAACTGAGCGGGCGCATCGCCGCACCGCGCATCGCCGAAGTGCGGGCTCGGGTGGCTGGCGTGGTCCTGCAACGCACGTTCCGAGAAGGCAGCGACGTGAAAAAGGGCGACGTGCTGTTTCGCATCGACCCGGCACCGTTCAAGGCTGATCTGGACAGCGCCGAAGCCGCGCTGCGCAAGGCCGAGGCCAACGCCTTTCAGGCAAAATTGCAAGAGCAGCGCTACGCGCAGTTGATCGACGACAAGGCCATCAGCGCTCAGGACTACGACAACGCCCGCGCCAATGCCCGGCAAACCGCCGCCGACGTGGCCGCCAATAAAGCCGCAGTAGAGCGTGCGAAGCTGAGCCTCGGCTACGCCACCGTCACCGCGCCGATTTCCGGCCGCGTCGGCCGCGCGCTGGTTACCGAAGGCGCGCTGGTCGGGCAGAACGAAACCACGCCACTGGCGCTGATCCAGCAGCTCAACCCGATCTACGCCGACCTTACCCAGTCGACCCGTGAACTCAACGAACTGCGCCGCGCATTCCGTTCCGGGCAGTTGCAGGCAGTCGGTCAGGATCAGGTCAAGGCCACACTGATTCAGGATGACGGCAGTCTCTATCCGTTACCGGGCAAGTTGCTGTTCAGCGACATCACGGTCGACCCGGGCACTGGCCAGATCATCCTGCGCAGCGAGTTCCCCAATCCCGATCTCGACCTGTTGCCGGGCAGTTTCATTCGCGTACGCCTGCAACAAGCGACCGTGCAGAACGGCATCACCGTACCGCAACGTGCGGTGCAGCGTGACAGCGCAGGTATCGCTCAGGTGCTGACTGTCGACCAGCAGATGCGCGTGGCGCAGCAACCGGTGCAACTGGGCGCAGTGCAAAACGACCGCTGGATCGTCACCGGCGGCCTCAAGCCCGGCGACCGTATTGTCATCGAAGGCCTGCAACACGCCCGTCCCGGCGAAAAAGTGCAGATTGACGACACCCCTCTTCCCCTTGCCCAGACTTCTGGTCAGTAAGCAGGACGCTCTTCTATGCCGCAGTTCTTTATCGACCGTCCGGTGTTCGCCTGGGTCGTCGCCCTGTTCATCCTGTTGGCCGGTGCGCTGGCCATCCCGCAATTGCCGGTGGCGCAGTACCCCGACGTCGCGCCGCCACAAATCGAAATCTATGCGGTGTACCCCGGTGCCTCGGCGCAAACCGTCGATGAAAGCGTGGTCAGCCTGATCGAAGAAGAGCTCAACGGCGCCGATCACCTGCTGTACTTCGAATCGCAGAGCAGCCTCGGCAGCGCGACGATCAAGGCCACCTTCCAGCCGGGCACCAACCCGGAACTGGCGCAGGTGGATGTGCAGAACCGCCTCAAAGTGGTCGAGTCGCGCCTGCCGCAGGCGGTCAATCAGCAAGGCCTGCAGGTGGAGAAAGTCTCCGCCGGCTTCCTGCTGCTGATCACCCTGACCTCCAGCGACGGCAAACTCGATGACGTAGCGCTCAGCGATTACCTGGCGCGCAACGTGATGAACGAAATCAAACGCATCGACGGCGTCGGCAAGGCCCAACTGTACGGCGCTGAACGCGCGATGCGGATCTGGATCGATCCGCAGAAGCTGATCGGTTTCAACCTGACCCCGGCCGACGTCAACGCCGCCATCGTCGCGCAGAACGCCCAGGTCTCGGCGGGCAGCATCGGCGATTTACCCAATCCGTCTACGCAGGAAATCACCGCGACCATTCTGGTCAAGGGGCAGCTGTCGACGCCGGAAGAGTTCGCCGACATCGTGCTCAAGGCCAACCCCGATGGTTCTACCGTACGCATCGGCGATGTGGCGCGGGTCGAGATCGGCAGTCAGGAATACCAGTTCGGCACGCGCCTGAACGGCAAGCCGTCCACCGCCGTTGGCGTGCAACTGGCGCCGGGGGCCAATGCGCTGGCGACCGCCACGTTGATCCGGGCGAAGATGGACGAGTTGTCGCGCTACTTCCCGGCGGGCGTCGAATACAAGATTCCGTACGACACCTCGCCGTTCGTCAAAGTCTCGATCACCAAAGTGGTCTACACCCTCGGCGAGGCGATGCTGCTGGTGTTCGCGGTGATGTTCCTGTTCCTGCAGAACATCCGCTATACGCTCATCCCGACGCTGGTGGTGCCGGTGGCGCTGATGGGCACCTTCGCGACCATGCTCGCGCTGGGTTTCTCGATCAACGTGCTGACCATGTTCGGCATGGTGCTGGCCATCGGCATTCTGGTGGACGACGCCATCGTGGTGGTGGAGAACGTTGAACGGATCATGGCCACCGAAGGCCTGTCGCCGAAAGAGGCGACGCGCAAGGCGATGACCCAGATCACCGGAGCGATCATCGGCATCACGCTGGTGCTGGTGGCGGTGTTCATTCCGATGGCATTCATGCAGGGTTCGGTGGGCGTGATTTACCGGCAGTTCTCGCTGTCGATGGCGACGTCGATCCTGTTCTCGGCGTTCCTGGCCCTGACGCTGACGCCTGCCTTGTGCGCCACGCTCCTCAAGCCGATTGCCAAGGGCGAGCATCATGAAAAGAGCGGTTTCTTCGGTTGGTTCAATCGCCGCTTCGAGCAACTGACCGATCGCTATCAAGGCTGGGTCGGTTACGCGCTGAAGCGCAGCGGACGTTATCTGTTGATCTATGGCGTGCTGCTGATCGGCATGGGACTGTGCTTCGCGCGGCTGCCCTCTTCGTTCCTGCCAGTCGAGGACCAGGGTTACACCATCACCGACATTCAATTGCCGCCGGGCGCGAGCAAGAACCGTACGGTGCAGGTGGTCGAGCAGATCGAGGCGCACAACGCCAGTGAACCGGGGGTGGGCGACAGCACGGTGATTCTCGGCTTCAGTTTCTCCGGTAGCGGTCAGAACGCGGCGCTTGCATTTACCACCCTCAAGGACTGGTCTGAACGCGGCAGCGATGATTCGGCTACTTCCATTGCTGATCGCGCCAACATCGCCCTGAGCCAGATCAAGGACGCCATCGCGTTTGCAGTGTTGCCGCCACCGGTCGACGGCCTCGGCACATCCAGTGGCTTCGAGTTCCGCCTGCAGGATCGCGGCGGTCTCGGTCACGCGACGTTGATGCAGGCGCGTACCGAATTGCTCGCCGCCGCCGAAAAAAGCCCGGTGCTGATGAACGTGCGCGAAAGCGCGCTGGCCGAAGCGCCGCAGGTGCAACTGGAAGTGGACCGCAAGCAGGCCAACGCGCTGGGTGTGTCGTTCGCCGACATCGGTAACGTACTGTCCACTGCCGTCGGTTCTTCGTACATCAACGACTTCCCCAATCAGGGGCGCATGCAGCGGGTGGTGGTCCAGGCTGAAGGCGATCAGCGTAGTCAGGTCGATGATCTGCTGAAAATGCACGTGCGCAATAACGCCGGGCACATGGTGCCGCTGTCGGCTTTCGTCCAGGCGAACTGGACCCAAGGCCCGGCGCAACTGACCCGTTACAACGGTTACCCGGCGATTGCGATTTCTGGCGAACCGTCACCGGGGCACAGTACCGGTGAAGCGATGGCGGAGATTGAACGACTGGTCGCCCAAGGGCCGAAAGGCCTGGGTCAGGAATGGACCGGTCTGTCGTTGCAGGAGCGTTTGTCCGGCAGCCAGGCACCGATTCTGCTCGGTCTGTCGCTGCTGATCGTGTTCCTGTGCCTGGCGGCGTTGTATGAGAGCTGGTCGATTCCGACTTCCGTGCTGCTGGTGGTGCCGCTCGGTGTGCTTGGCGCAGTGCTGGCGGTGACTTTGCGCGGGATGCCCAACGACGTGTTCTTCAAGGTCGGCCTGATCACCATCATCGGCCTGTCGGCGAAGAACGCGATCCTGATCATCGAGTTTGCCAAGAGCCTGTACGACGAAGGTCACGATCTGATTGACGCCACGTTGCAAGCGGCGCGTCTGCGGTTACGGCCGATTGTCATGACGTCGCTGGCGTTCATTCTGGGCGTGGTGCCGTTGGCGATTGCCACGGGCGCGAGTTCGGCGAGTCAGCAGGCGATTGGTACCGGAGTAATTGGCGGGATGATTACCGCGACTTTGGCGGTGATCTTTGTGCCGGTGTTTTTTGTGGTTGTGGTGAAAGCCGTAACCCGATGGGCCGGAAAAAAATGATGCTTCACTATAAGACGGTCGGCTTTTACACCTGTCAACATTGACAGGTTCGCCGATGGCCTGAGGCGTTGAGGCTAGCTCCTGTCACGTTTCACTTCGCGGTTTGACTTGAATCAAGAGCTGCTCATGTCGAATGTCAAGGGCAATGCAGATGGCAACCGCTGATGTCGATGGTCTGAAGCCGCCAGTGAAGGGAAGCTACGGATTCGAGTCTGGTCAGGGCAGTGTTCGTGGAAAGACTCGCCGTTGGTATCGACCCTTTTTACCGAGCGATTCGAGGGACAGTCACTTTTTTCAAGCTCCCTGCTGTCGGCTCAGACAAGGGGCAGATTGAAGCCGAATTCGAGTTCCAGGGGCAGAACGGGGATCCTCTTCCGGAAATCGTGACGGTCTCCAAAGGCAAGCTTCATATCCAAAACCGATGCTTTTATGCGCCAGTCCATCTGAAACGAAAAAACCTTGAACCTCTGTCAAAGCTGACAAAGGTTCAAGGTTTTTTTGTTCGCCCTCCTGCCACCTGCCAGAACCCACACCCATGCTATGGTTTGCTCGACACCGTCAACACAGAGCCTGCCATGCGCTTCCTCGCCCGCACCCACCCTCGCCTCTCTGCCGCCGCCTTGTTAGGCCTTGCCGCAGGCCTCCTGGCCCCAGCGGAATCCGTCATCAGCAAAATCCTCATCGGCTGGAACGCCGGGGTCTGGACTTACCTGATCCTGATGCTTTGGCTGACCATCCGCGCCAAAGCGCCGGACGTCAAACGTATTGCCGAAGTCGAGGATGAAAATGCCGGGCTGGTGCTGTTTGTCGTCTGCATCGCGGCGTTGGCGAGCCTGGCGACCATTACCGTCGAGCTGGCTGGCAGCAAGGATCTGGAAGCCACCCGTAAACTCCTGCACTACGGTTTTACCACGCTGACGGTCATCGGCTCGTGGCTGCTGATCGGGGTGATTTTCTGCGTTCACTATGCCCGGCTGTTTTACACCTGGGACGGCAAGGAGCCGGCGCTGCGATTTGCCGAAGGTCTGACGACGCCCAACTACTGGGACTTTCTGTACTTCTCGTTCACCATCGGCGTGGCTGTGCAGACGGCGGATGTCGGCGTGGCAACGCGGGAGATTCGAAAGATCGTGCTGGCACAGTCGCTGATCGGTTTCGTATTCAATACGGCGATTCTGGGTTTCTCGATCAACATCGCCGCCGGATTGTTCGGCTGAGCGCAAAAAAACGCCCCGACATCTCTGCACGGGGCGTTGTTGTTTCAGCGCATCAGAAGAAATAACTGACTCGCAGGCTGCCACTCCAGTCCTGGTTGACAGTATTGCCCTTGCTGCCGCCAACCTGGCCCGAAACCTGCCAGTTGCGTTGTGCCGGCGTCCACTTCAGACCCGCTCCATATTCAACCCCGCTGCTGGCGCGATCATCATCGAAGCTGTCGTCGTTGATCTTGATCCGGTTGGCTTTGACGAACTCATGGTTGGCACCCAAAGACAGGCTCGGCTCCAACAGACTGCCGTTTTCAAGCGCAATGACTCGCCCCCCCCTTACACCGACATTGCCCTGAAGCGAACGCATGGTGTCGGCTTCGACTTCAAGACCGTTGTCCAACCGATAGCTGTCGCTCTGGGTCACACCGGTCGATACCCGGACCTGCGGCTCGACAAACCAGTTGTCCTTCAGGCGAATATGCTTGCCGACCGCCACCGAACCGCTGGCGCCCAGAGCCTTGTAATCGCCCTTAGCCCGCGTGCCATCGCTCATGGTGACCTTGGCCTTGTTGTCGAACTGATTGACCTTGGCCATGACGTTGACGAACACGCCGCTTTCAACATCGTAGGTGCTGCCGTAGACGCCGACGTTCAGACTGTCGACCGTCGCGCTGGAGCCGTATTTGAGATCCATGTTGGTACGGCTGGAACCTACAAAACCACCGATCACCCAAGGGCGACCGCCGATGTCCACGGTGGTATCGGCACCACCAGTGACGCCGTTCTGGTTCTGGGTGTAGCCGTCGCCGTAGGCATTTTTGACGTTGTACTGGTTGCCATAAGTGCGTACCCAGACGCTGTTGCTCAGCTTGGTGGTATCACTGTCACTCGCCGCGCGAAGCGCAGCATCGGGGCGGATACTCAGACCACGATCGCCGATCTGGTCGCTAAGCATGTTCATTTCGGCGTTCAGCACGCTGCGGGCACTGCCGGCCAAAGCCAGCGCGGTGTTGGCCGAGGTGCTGACAGTTTCCTTGTCCGGGGTGAGGTACAAGCCCTGCCCCTCCTGCTTCAATCGGTAAACGAATGTGCCGGCATCCACTGTGTCCTTGTTGGCCAGCGCAAAAGCAGCAGTGCCGGCGGCAATGTTGCCGACTTGCACCGGTTCTGCAGTAACCGGCGTCGTGCCCGTGGCAGAAACCAGCAATTGATGCTGACCGCTTGCGGTGCCGGTCACGTTCAGGAAGTCGGTACTGCCTGTTCCCAGGTCGGTGCCCATCACGAAGGTGCCGTTACCTGTGAGATTGCCGACGTTCAGTCGCTGAAATTGCTCGTTGGTGCCCATTTGCACGACACCATTGTTCATGCCCAGTTGCTGCACGGTGCTGTCGTCGGTCATGACCCATCGCGCAGCATTGTTGATGGTCAGGTTAGCCGAGTTATTGATCTGGCCGGTGAGTACCGAACTGTTATCCAGCAGCACACTGCCGTTGGCATCGCTGGTGACGTTACCGGTCAGCGTGCTGCCATTGTTCAGCGACAGGCTGGCGACATTGTCGACGTTACCGTTGATGGCTGAGCCATTGTCCAGGCTGACAGTGGCCGCGGTTCCCGCCACGGCTTCTACGTTGCCGTTCAAGGTAGCGCCGGTGTCGAACCGGGACCGGGTGACATTCTGCAGATTGCCGTTGAGCGTGGCGCCGTTCTGCATCAGCAGTGCAACCGTACTGCCGGTCTCGGCATTCACATCACCTGCCAGGGTACTGCCATCGACATTGAAGTTGGCGGTGGAGCGGTTGATCGCCTTCAAAACCGAGCCATCGCCGCCGATCAGTTCAGAGTTGCCACTGACATTGATGTTGGCGACAGTCCCGGCCCTGGCGGAGGAACCCAGCACGATAGCTGACCCGGTTCCACCGTTCACGCGAGTATTGTCGAGCGTCACGGTACTGGCGTTGACGCCTTCCGAGTCAGTCACGATTTGCAACCCGTCCTTCGCGCCAGTGATCGTGCTGCCCGTCGCTGAAAGTGTTGCGCCGCCCAATTGCACGCCGTAACTGGTAGCGCCCGTGCCGACGACAGTGGAGTCTGTAAGGTTCAGCACGGCAAAACCTACCGCGTTTACACCGCCAGTCACGCCGGTGACGACACTGTTACCCGAAACGGTGGCGGAGGAAGAGGCTGGCGTGTTGATGTTTCGTCCCAGCAGAAGCCCGAAACTGTTGGTACTGGTAATCGTCGAGTTGTTGATCGTTGCATTGCTGTTGAGCAGTTGAATGGCTCCCCGGCCCGCCGCGCTATTGACCGTGGCGCCGGTCATATTCAACGAGGAGGTGTTGGCATCGATACGCCGGCTCTGGCCACCGTTGAAAACGACATTGGCATTTTGTGAAGCGATGGTCAGCGCTGTCGCGTTGTTGACGGTCAACGTTCCCCCCTCGGACACCACCCAGGCTTCCGGTGCAGGTGGATTGGTGACCACTTCACTTTCGCCCGGCAACAGGGTTCGGCTGTAGGCCTCGGGAGAGGCGATCAACGCCGCTGCCATCATCAGTCTGATAGTGTTCGAGTGTTTTGGAAGAAAAAAAATGGACATGGGTACTCCTCAAACCTGCACGATTACAGAAACTGTTTTTTGGCAGTGTTGAAAGCTCCCACCCAAAAAACGTCCGACAGCCTAATGAGAAAACCGAATGTTTAATGTAGGAATAGTCCTTATATGAGTGACGATTTGTCCTTCAGAAGTGAAGACATTCAGGATATTTCCCTCCTTGATATCGGTAGAAATCGCGAGAGAGACCGTCAGATCCCTCTCGCGGTGCAAACAACATCCACTCTGTTAATCAACACAGCGTTAAGCAGGAGCCACTGTCAGATCGCAATACTGGAAGCTGCTATTGATGGTATCCAGAGGTTTGATGATCGGATTTGACGATTGCGTACCGCCAGCAGCCGTATACCAGTACTTCCCATACGCAATGACACCTCGCTTCGGCTGTGCAGCCTTGAAGTTTGTGGCAGTACCTACACCTGCAACGTCAGGCACATCGGCAGCCTTGATGGTGTACGGTTTCGAGTCCGCCGTACCGTTAATCAACTGTGTACCTGCAGCATCCGAGTACGCTTCAAAGTGTGCGGTAATAATGGTGCCTGGCGGTAATAACGGGTCTTTTGTGATATTCAGCCCCATCACATAATTACTCGTAGGGCTGATCATCGCGAAGCACTCGATATAGTCGCGAGTTGCTGGTTTGCGGACATTGACCGTTGGAGGCGGCAGCACGATCGGGATCTGGTTGACTACCACTGTTTGAGGCAAGGATTTATTGATGTTCTTACCCAGTCCCGTGATTTCGATCGTGTAGCGGGCCGTATCGCTTGGTGGTTTCAACTTTGCCATTTCACTTGCCGGGATAGGAACAGAAAAACTCGACACAGGCCTAAACGGACTAAATGTTTCAAAAGGTACTGTAGCGTTACCCAAGTAACACTTGACCTCATGCTCCGGCAGAATGTCCGGATCGTTCAGGGCGTTTGCCACTGTAAATGTGCCTGGTTTGTCACGATCAGTGGCCGCCACAACGTTTGCAACACCGGAAGCCCCCGTCACAACCGGTAGTTGGAGATCCGCGTTCTCCAGATCAGGTGGATTCGTAGGTATTACACCCGCGACACGCGAGTCAAAAGTAAAGGTTGCAATCGGTGATTCGGCATCAGGCGAAAGACCGGCACGCACTATTACGGAGTTGATATTAATGTCGACAGGGCTATCGGGATCAGCAAACAGCGGATGTATATTTTTGAAGTCAATGCTGTAAGTCAAATTACCGTTAGCCCATGGCTGTTTCGCAGTCTCGAAAGAAACAATGACATCGCTGGCTTTAGTAAGCACCAGAGAGATTTGATCCCCCGGCTCCGCGTCTTGAATTGTCGAGTTTTCGACGATAGCCGTAAGCGCGATGGGGGCCGGAGGTGTAGTCGTGCTGAGAAAATCTTCCCAGTAAAGCGTCGTGGTGTAACTTGGATCAGTCTTCGGCACCAATGGGGCTTTATTGATCGATGGTGCTAATGGTAATTTCAATGTCAGCAAGGGTGCAGAAACAGATTCCTGGCCTTGATTACCGATCCAGTCGGTCCATTCATAAATCCAATTGACGCGCCCGTTAGGGAATACAAGCAACTCGGTGCTAGGAAAACTGAACTTACCCGTCGCATCGACAGTTCCATTGAAGACCTCAACTCTTTGCGAACCGGAAACAAGCCAGACTCTTAAATTGTCATCGACCCTGCGCCCGAAATACCCGACGTTAACCGTACCCTCCACATCTTGATTCGAGTTTATCCAAGTGGAATCAACCGTCTTTTGTGCATCCGCAGGACCGTTGTCAAAACTTGGAGCGGGCGTTGGCTTGATTTTTTTGGGAGGGTTTTTTGTATCGACCGGCGCGAGTTGGTCAACGATAAACTCCACTTGGCCGTCATCGAAATTACCGCCCCCCTCTTTGTAGTACCTGACCAGCAGCTCCCAAACAGTCGGGCCTGGGGATGTCGCCTTTTCCTTAAACAGATTCGCGTCCAAGTCCAACGGGATAGGCGAGACAGGTCGACCAGCGATAGGGCCAAGCACCGCGTCATCCGGGTAATCAATCCAGGTCACTTCGCCTTTTTCACGATATTTGAATCCAACTTCATCATCATCATGTTCATCATCGGGGCGAGCCAGGTTGATCATCAATTTACCGGAATCCATCATGGCCTTCTTGATAAAACCACCCGCCAGCGTATCAATTGTTATAGTCAAGTTAAGAACCCCACCACCTGACAAAACAGAAACCGGGCGTTGTTTTCTAGGTACAAATGTAATTCCCATTGTCGTCTCTCCTTGCGAGTTCAGGCCGGAAGGGCCAGTTGTACCAGGTGTTATTCGATCGATTTTCACCAATCCTTTTTCTGATTCAGCAACGAGCCTGCTGCCATCAAACACCTGACAAATAAAAGCAGCGGAGCCATAATTTCCCAACGAACTTATATAGATTGGAAATGGCACTTCATGCATAAAGCCATTTATTATTTCTGTATCGGAAAGCGTTCTCCTCCATTGACCAAAAGCTTCTTCCACTTCCGTACCACTTCCGTTGATTGACTGGTATCCCCTCCAGGTAATCACTGCAACATATCCCGACAGCGCAATGTTAAGCAGGGAAGGAATTTTTACAGCACCGCCACTTGTCAATGGAGGAATTTTGTCGTTATTCCAGTACCCCCAGGTTGTTGCACCCACCGGCGAAGGTTCCGAAAAGGTTAAAGGCAGCGTGTGATTAATGGTCAGTTTACGGAGTGGAGATAAATCCGGATTACCTCCACCTCTCTTCCATAAATTGTAATAAACATGCGCAACACCATTAGTTGCCATTTGTTGAGGCGTCAAAGGCACATAAACAAAAGAATCAATAATTCCCGCTGGATATTCATTATCAAAAATAAGTGTTTCTACTGAGTTTTGTACCCAGAACACCATCAGTTGATCTTTGGGTCCCGTGTCATCCGGGCGAGGTATTTTGATTTGAGTACCAGCCAGCAGGATATCTCTGGGAATATGTCCGTCCAGATCATTGTCATCAACACCTTCAACTGAAAGAGGTGCGGCAAATATGCCGTTTGAAGGACTGTTTCTGGAAAAATCAGCTGAACTCATGATTCAAATCCACCACATTAATCGGGGTTCCGTTTGTGAAATCCCCTGCTGATCCGTTGGTCAAATTAGGCGCTTCTGTATGTCTTTCTCCAACTGTCAGATCTGACAGGTGCAGCTACCGCCTGTCGGAAACGGCGGACCTTTTTTCCAATCAGCCCCCACCCTTCACTTGACGCAGCCAAGGAATCTGGTGTTACCTGAAACCGGTTTCAGACAATAAGAAGACTCAACCGTGAACGATTTCTCCGCCGCCCAGCGCAGCCGCGTGACCATGCTTGATGTCGCCGAACACGCCGGCGTGTCCAAGGCCAGCGTCTCGCGCTTTATCGGCGATGACCGTGCCCTGCTCTCCGATACCATTGCCCAGCGCATCGAGCAGTCGATTGCCGAACTCGGCTATCGCCCCAATCAAATGGCCCGTGGTTTGAAACGCGGCCGGACCCGCCTGATCGGCATGCTGGTGGCCGATATCCGCAACCCTTATTCAATTGCCGTGATGCACGGGGTGGAAACCGCCTGCCGGCGGCACGGCTACAGCCTGGTGGTGTGCAACACCGACCGTGATGACGAGCAGGAACGTCAGCACCTGGCGCTGTTGCGCTCGTACAACATCGAAGGGCTGATCGTGAATACCCTCGGCCATCACCGTGACGAACTCCACGAGCTGCACCGCGAGATGCCGTTGGTACTGGTGGACCGCAAAGTGGAAGGCCTGGACAGCGATATGGTCGGGCTGAACAACCCACAAGCTATCGAGATGGCGCTGGAGCATCTTCAACATCGTGGCTATCGCGACGTGCTGATGGTGACCGAACCGTATGACGGCACCAGTTCGCGGATCGAGCGGGTCAGCAGTTTTCAGGCGCAGATTGCCCAGCGCTCCGGGCTGACCGGGGCAGTGCAGGAAACCAGCGACGCGCTCGTCACTGATCTACAAACATTTTTAAACACCAAGGCTACCGGCCCCAAAGCACTGTTTTGCGCCAATGGCGTGGCGGCGCTGGCCTGCACGCTGGCCTTGCGCGAAATCGGGTGTCGGCTATTCGAAGATCTCGGGTTGATTGCCCTGGATGATCTGGATTGGTACCCGTTGGTGGGCAGCGGAATTACCGCCCTCGCCCAGCCGACGGCCGAGATCGGTGCGCGGGCGTTTGAGTGTTTGCTCAAGCGTTTGCGGGGGGATGTTGAGGTGACCCGCAGGCTGGATTTTGCGCCGGTGCTGGTTGAGCGCGGGTCTACCCGAGGGAATGGTGGTGTTTGAGCTGACGCGTTCGCTGGCAAGCCAGCTCCCACAGGGTTTTGTGGTGTCAATGCAATCTATCCCATACCCCGGAACATTGTGGGAGCTGGCTTGCCAGCGATGCGGCCCGAAAGGCCATCACAGAACCACCTGATATTTTTTTGCACAAAAATGAAACCGGTTTCAGAGGCAGATAACAATGAATAAACCCGCCGTTTCCATCAGCCTGTCCAGCTACGGCGCCGAGCTTGTGCGCCAACGCGGGCAAGATTTCTTCATCGACGTGCTGGCCGCCGCCGGTGCCAATCGCATCGAATGGCGCGAAGAGTTGCTGACCCGCGAAGTGCCTGCACAACTGCAGGCCGCCACCCAGGCGCAGGGTCTGCAAAGCATCTATTCGTCGCCGACCGAACTATGGCTCGCCGGTCAGGCGCGGCCCAATCCCGAACTGATCAACGCCCTGCAACACGCCCGGGCGTTTGGCTCGAAATGGCTGAAAGTCTCCCTCGGCTACTTCACCGACAACTGTGATCTGCAGGCGCTGCAGCAACTGCTGGGCAACACCCCAGTGCAGTTGCTGGTGGAAAACGACCAGACCTTGCAGGGCGGCCGCATCGAGCCGTTCCAGCGTTTTTTCGCGGCGGTCGAGCAGCATGATTTGCCGATCAAGATGACCTTCGACATCGGCAACTGGCAGTGGCAGGACCAGTCCGCCGCTAACGCCGCACGTCTGCTTGGACGGCATGTCGGCTACGTGCACTGCAAAGCTGTGGCCCGGCGCGCCGACGGCAAACTGGTGGCGGTGCCGCCCGCCGTCAGCGATCTGCATTTGTGGGAACAACTGCTGCGCCACATGGCCCAAGGCGTTATGCGCGCCGCCGAATACCCGTTGCAGGGCGAAGATCTGGTGGCACTGACCACCGAACACGTCGCCGCCCTCGCCCGCCTTGGTCAATCGCGTCTGGAGCCTGCCCATGTCTGAGATCGATATTCTGTCGTTCGGTGAAACCATGGCGATGCTGGTCGCCGAGCAGACCGGTGATCTGGCGGCGGTCGAACATTTTCACAAACGCATTGCCGGCGCCGACAGCAATGTGGCGATCGGCTTGTCGCGCCTGGGTTTCAATGTGGCGTGGCTGAGCCGGGTCGGCGCCGATTCCCTCGGCCGGTTCGTGGTCCAGACCTTGATCGAGGAAGGTCTGGATTGCAGTCACGTCGCGGTCGATGACCAGCACCCGACCGGTTTCCAGTTCAAATCCCGTAACGACGATGGCAGCGACCCACAGGTCGAGTATTTCCGCCGTGGCTCCGCGGCCAGTCGTCTGTCCGTACAGTCGATCACCGATACCTTGCTCAGCGCCCGTCACCTGCACGCCACCGGGATTCCACCGGCACTGTCAGCCAGCGCTCGGGAAATGTCGTTCGAACTGATGACTCGCATGCGCCATGCCGGGCGCAGCGTGTCGTTCGACCCGAACCTGCGCCCAAGCCTGTGGGCCAGCGAACGGGAGATGATCCGCGAAATCAACCGCCTCGCCGCCCTCGCCCACTGGGTACTGCCGGGTTTGAGCGAAGGTCGCTTGCTGACCGGGTTCGAAGACCCGGCGGACATTGCCGCGTTCTATCTCGATCACGGCGCTGAAGCCGTGGCGATCAAGCTTGGCCCGCAGGGCGCCTATTACCGCACGCAACTGGATCAGGGGTTTGTCGCCGGAGTACCGGTGGCCAACGTAGTCGACACGGTGGGTGCCGGTGATGGCTTTGCCGTCGGCATGATCAGTGCCCTGCTTGAGCATCAGAGTTTTGCCGAGGCGGTGCAACGCGCCAACTGGATTGGCAGTCGGGCGGTGCAGAGTCGCGGGGATATGGAGGGGTTGCCGACCCGGTCCGAGCTCATCGCTGAATTCCAGTCCGCCATCGCTGGCAAGCCAGCTGCCACAGGGTTCGGCGGTGGGAATGCAATAGTCGACTTACCCGAGATACCTGTGGGAGCTGGCTTGCCAGCGATGAGGCCCGCTCAGACAACCCATTAATTGAACCTGCTGCGACAAAAACAACAAGCTCAGGAGCAACACCATGAAAACCGCAACCCTCGCCGCCCGCCGCTGGTGGTACATCATGCCGATCGTGTTCATCACCTACAGCCTGGCGTATCTCGATCGCGCCAACTACGGCTTCGCCGCCGCCTCGGGCATGGCCGCGGACCTGATGATCACCCCGGGTCTGTCTTCATTGCTCGGGGCGCTGTTCTTCCTCGGCTACTTTTTCTTCCAGGTGCCCGGGGCGATCTACGCGCAAAAGCACAGCGTGAAAAAGCTGATTTTCTTCAGCCTGATCTTCTGGGGCGGGCTCGCCACGCTGACCGGCGTGGTCTCCAATGCCTATTGGCTGATCGTCATCCGCTTCATGCTCGGCGTGGTCGAAGCCGCGGTGATGCCGGCGATGCTGGTCTACCTGTGCCACTGGTTCACCCGCGCCGAGCGCTCGCGGGCCAACACTTTTCTGATCCTCGGCAACCCGGTCACGATGCTGTGGATGTCGGTGGTCTCGGGCTATCTGGTGCAGCACTTCAGCTGGCGCTGGATGTTCATCATCGAAGGCTTGCCGGCGGTGCTCTGGGCGTTTATCTGGTGGAAACTGGCCGATGATCGTCCGGCTCAGGCCAAGTGGCTGAGCGATCAGGAAAAGCACGATCTGGAAAGCGCTCTCGCCGCCGAACAGGTCGGGATCAAAGCGGTGAAGAACTACGCCGAAGCCTTCCGTTCGCCGAAGGTGATCATTCTGGCGCTGCAGTTTTTTTGCTGGAGCATCGGCGTCTACGGCTTCGTGCTGTGGCTGCCGTCGATCCTCAAGGCCGGCGCGCAAATGGACATGATCGAAGCCGGCTGGCTGTCGGCGTTGCCGTATCTGGCGGCGGTGATCGGCATGCTCGCGGTGTCGTGGGGCTCGGACAAACTGCAGAAGCGCAAACGCTTCGTCTGGCCGCCGCTGCTGATCGCCTCCATCGCGTTCTACGGCTCCTACGCCTTGGGCGCGGAACATTTCTGGTGGTCCTACACGCTGCTGGTGATCGCCGGCGCCTGCATGTACGCGCCGTACGGGCCGTTCTTCGCCATCGTTCCGGAGATCCTTCCGGCCAATGTTGCCGGCGGTGCCATGGCGCTGATCAACAGCATGGGCGCGCTCGGTTCGTTCGGCGGCTCGTACCTGGTCGGTTATCTGAACAGCTCCACCGGCTCGCCCGGCGCTTCGTACCTGCTGATGAGCGGCGCGTTGCTGCTGTCGGTGGTGCTGACGATTTTTCTCAAGCCCGGCGCCAGTGATCGTGTCGTGGCCAAAGCCGTTGCCACGCGTCCCGTGCCGGCGCATTCCTGAAGAGATGTTTGCCCATGAAAAAGCAAGTCGTGCTGTACAAAAAACTGTCGCCGGCGCTGATGACGCGCCTGCAGCAACACTGTGACGTGACGCTGATCGAAACCCTCGACGCCGACGGCCTGATGAAGCTGCGCGACGCCTTGCCGAGCGCCCACGGTTTGCTCGGTGCCAGCTTGAAACTTGACGCCGCGCTGCTCGATCTGGCGCCGCAACTGCAGGCGATTGCCAGCGTTTCGGTGGGCGTCGACAACTACGACATCGACTACCTGAGCCGACGCAAGATCCTCCTCAGCAACACTCCTGACGTGCTCACCGAAACCACCGCTGACACTGGCTTCGCGCTGATCCTCGCCACGGCCCGGCGCGTGGTGGAACTGGCGAACATGGTGCGCAGCGGCCAGTGGCACCGCAACATCGGCCCGGCGCATTTCGGCACCGATGTGCATGGCAAGACCCTGGGCATCATCGGCATGGGTCGCATTGGCGAGGCGCTGGCGCAACGCGGGCATTTCGGTTTTGGCATGCCGGTGCTTTATCACAGCCAGTCGCGCAAACCGGCAGTCGAGGCACGTTTTGACGCGCAGTACCGCAGCCTTGAGGCGCTGCTGCAAGAGGCGGATTTCATCTGCCTGACCCTGCCGCTGACCGCGCAGACCGAAGGTTTGATCGGCACCGAGCAATTTGCGTTGATGCGCCCCGAGAGCATCTTCATCAATATCTCTCGCGGCAAAGTGGTCGATGAAGCGGCACTGATCGACGCGCTGCGCCATCAACGGATTCGCGCGGCGGGGCTGGATGTGTTCGAGCGTGAACCGCTGAATCACGACTCATCGTTATTGCAGCTGAATAATGTGGTGGCAACGCCGCACATGGGCTCGGCGACACATGAGACGCGGGAGGCGATGGCGCGGTGTGCGGTGGACAACCTGCTGGTGGCTTTGGCTGGGGAGAAGCCGGCTAATCTGGTGAATCCAGCGGCTTGGCAGGGCTGAAAAATCGCCGACTGAGAGTCCGTCTTCGCGAGCAGGCTCGCTCCCACAGGGTTCAGGTTGCACATAAAACTTTGTGCCCCCTCCACCCACTGTGGGAGCGAGCTTGCTCGCGAAGGGGCCAGCCTCGACAACACAAACCATCAGGCACTGCGCGCCTGCAACAACTGCACCGCACACAACGCAATCCGTGCACAGGCATCCGCCAGCTTCACCCGGTCCAGCACCAGCCCGATGCGAATGTGCCCCGCCGCACTCGGCCCGAAGGCCTCACCGGCCAGCACCGACACCCCGTAACCTTCCAGCAGCCGCTCGGCAAATGCCTGCGCACCAAACCCGGTCTGGCGCACATCGACCATCACGAACATCCCGCCATCCGGGCGAATCGGCTGCAGCCCCGGGCAACCGCGCAAGCGTTCGCACACCAGATCGCGACGCAACCGATATTCCTCGCGCATCTGCGTCACCTCCGGCAGATCTCTTGCCAGCGCGACCTCTGCTGCTTTCTGCACAAAATCCGGCAGACCGAACAGCATGCTCAACGACAGGTTCACCAGATGCTCGGCCAGCGCTTTCGGCCCGATCGACCAGCCGATGCGCCAACCAGTCATGGCGTGGGATTTCGACAGACTGTTGATGGTCGCCGTGCGTTCGGCCATGCCCGGCAGACTCGCCGGGCTGATGTGCTCGCCCTCGTAAAGCAGATCGCTGTAGACCTCGTCGCTGATCAGCCACAAATCGTGACGCACGCACAGCGCCGCCAGCGCTTGCCAGATCAGCAGGGAAAGGCTCGCGCCGGAAGGATTATTGGGACTGTTGAGCAACATCGCGCGGGTCTTCGGCGTGATCCGCGCGGCGACATCGGCGGGGTCTACGCGAAAGCCGTTTTCCGGCCGTACCGGTACCGGCACCACCGTCGCGCCGCATGCGCCGAACACGCCCTCGTAGGTCACGTACATTGGCTCGGCGACGATCACCTCGTCACCCGGATCCAGCAGGCATTGAGCGACCGAATACACCGCGCATTGCGCACCGGGCAGCACGATAACGTGCTCGGCCTCCACCACCTGACCGCTGCGCCGCTGGTGGCGAGCGGCGATCAGCTTGCGCAGCGCCAGTCGGCCACGCACTTCGGAATAATGCGTATCGCCAGCCAGCAGACTGTCGATGGCGCCGTGAATGATCGGCAGCGGCGTGTCGAAATCCGGATCACCCACGCTCAGCAGCAGAATGTCGACTCCCTCGGCGCGCAACGCCAGCGCGCGGTCATGAATCTGCCAGGCCGCTGCCCCCTCCCCGGCGATGCGTTGGGTCAAGGCTGAATAGCGCATGTACGTCTCCTGATGGCGCGGTCTCCAGCCTTCACCCTAGGTCAAATCACAAACCGCGCCACCATCGCGTTCAAATCCACCGCCAGACGCGACAGTTCATGGGTCGCGGCGCTGGTCTGGTTGGCCCCGGCAGCCGATTGCGTGGCTAGGTCACGGATGTTGACGAGGTTGCGGTCGACCTCACGCGAGACCTGCGCCTGCTCTTCCGAAGCGCTGGCGATCACCAGGTTGCGCTCGTTGATCTGATGGATCGACTGGGTAATCTGCTCCAGTGCCACGCCAGCGGCACGAGCCATTTCCAGGGTGGTCTGGGTGCGCTGGTTGCTTTGCTGCATCGACGACACGGCTTCACCGGTGCCGTTCTGAATACCGGCGACCATTTTTTCGATTTCCTGAGTCGACTGCGCGGTGCGATGGGCCAAGGCGCGCACTTCGTCCGCCACCACCGCAAAACCACGTCCGGCCTCACCGGCACGCGCCGCTTCGATCGCCGCATTGAGGGCCAGCAGGTTGGTCTGTTCGGCGATGGCGCGGATCACGTCCAGCACCTTGCCGATGTCACGTCCCTGCGCGGCGAGGCCTTCGATCATTTGTGCAGTGCTCTGCACGTCATGGGTCATGGTCTGGATCGCGTCGACGGTTTTCACCACTTGATCGCGCCCTTCGCGGGCTGCCTGGGTCGACTGGTTCGAGGCTTCGGAGGTCGACACCGCGTTGCGTGCCACTTCTTCCACCGCGGCGGTCATTTCGTTGACGGCGGTGGCAGCCTGTTCGATTTCGTTATTCTGCTGTTGCAGGCCACGGGAGGCTTCTTCGGTGACCGCGCTGAGTTCTTCGGCTGCAGCGCCCAATTGAGTGGCGGAGCCGGCAATCTGTTCGATGGTTTTGCGCAGATTGGTCTGCATCGTCGACAAGGCTTGCAGCAATTGTGTGGCTTCGTCTTTGCCATCGACCTCAATGGACTGGGTCAGGTTGCCGCCAGCGATGGTCTGCGCCGCCTGCACGGCACGGTTCAGCGGGGTGACGATGCTGCGGGTCAGCAGCAGGGCCAGCAGGACAGTGGCAAGCGCCGCGACAACAGCCACAATGACGATACCGGTAATGGCGCTGTCGTAGTGCTCACCGGCCTGGGTGGAGGCGACTTTCGCGCCTGCAGCGTTGATTGCAATCAGCTTGTTGAGCTGTTCGCCCATCTGGTCAGTGCCGTCCTTGATCCGCGTGTTGATCAGGGTGCGCATTTCGTCGACCTTGTCCTGACGCGACAGCTCCATCATCTGGTTTTGCGCTTGCAGGTAGTTATCGAGTGTGGTCGCGAACGTCTGGTACAACGCTCGCTCTTCGCTCTCTGCCGGCAACGCGGCGTAACTGGCCTGAGCACTGCGCACCTTGTCCACCAGCACGCCGATACGGGTTTGCGCTTCTTGCAGGCCTGCCGGGTCGCGGTTGACCAGAATCCGGAACGACAGAATCCGCAGGCGCAGAACGTTTTCCGTTACCACGCCAAGGTACGTGACGCTGGGCAGTTGATTGGTCTCCATGTCGATGGAGGCCTGGCGGATGGTCGACATGCGGTTGACGGCGAACACACCAAGGACAATCACCAACAAGGCGATAAAGGCAAAACCGAGGAAAGCACGGGGCGCGATATTCAGATTACGCAAGGACATGGTTGGACTCTCGGATAGAGGTAACTGCGAGCGTCCTTGCCGTCATCACTGGCCCTTGAGCGGGGTCAGTCCGGCGGCACTGTTCGAGGGAATCTGTGTGCGCCTGACCTCTGTATCGGCGGCGCTTTAGGAAGATTTCGTGTAAAGCGAAAATATTTTTCAAGGTGTTTCAACACTGAAACACTCACACGCCCCTGTAGGAGCTGCCGAAGGCTGCGATCTTTGGATCTTGATCTTTAAAAACAAAATCAAAAGATCGCAGCCTTCGGCAGCTCCTACAGTGTTTGCTCAGGATTTCGCTGCCAGCCGCCAGACGCGGGCAATGTCAGTTGCGCGTTCACGCAACAAGCGTGGAGCTTCGGCGCAGGCCTGCTCCAGGGTCATCGGGCCGCTGGTGACTGCGAATGCGGCGTCGATGCCGTGTTCGTAGAGCTCCTGATAACCCTCGCCGAGCGTGCCGGCGATGACAATGACCGGGACACCGTGTTTTTTGGCAATCCGCGCCACACCAAACGGCGTTTTGCCGCGCAGGGTCTGCGCGTCGAAGCGACCTTCGCCAGTGAACACCAGATCGGCGCCGTCGACCGCTTCCGCAAGGCCCACCAATTCGGCCACCACTTCCACGCCTGCTTGAAATTGCGCACCGAGAAAGGCTTTCGCCGCAAAGCCCAGCCCGCCGGCCGCGCCGCTGCCCGGCTCATCGCGGACGTCTTTGCCCAACGCTTGCGCGCAGAGCTCGGCGAAGTGACCGAGGGCCTGATCCAGTTGTTGCACCTGTATCGGTGACGCGCCCTTTTGCGGGCCGAAAATCGCCGAGGCACCGTGCGGCCCGCACAGTGGATTGTTGACGTCGGCGGCGATGTCGAAGCGCACCTGGGCCAGACGCGGATCAAGCTCGCTCAAGTCCAGTCGCGCCAGTTGCGCCAGGGCCAGGCCGCCCGGCACCAGAGCCTGCCCCTGAGCATCGAGCAATTTCACCCCGAGCGCCTGCATCGCACCGGCACCGCCATCGTTGGTGGCGCTGCCGCCAATGGCCAGAATCACTCGTTGCGCGCCGGCATCCAACGCGGCGCGAATCAGCTCACCAGTGCCGAAGGTGCTGGTGATGCAGGCATCGCGCTGCCCCGTAGGCACCAACTGCAAACCACTGGCCTCGGCCATTTCAATGATCGCGGTGTGGTTGTGCGGCAGCCAGCCCCACGCCGCATCGACCGGAGTGCCCAGCGGCCCGCGCACCCGCATCCGGCGCAGTTCGCCTTCGCAGGCAGCAAGAATCGATTCCACCGTGCCCTCGCCGCCGTCGGCCATCGGGCATTTGACCAGCGTGGCGTGTGGCCAGACTTGCGCCAGCCCCAGCGCAATGGCCTCGGCAACGCCTTGGGCACTCAGGCTGTCCTTGAACGAATCGGGGGCGATGACGATTTTCATGCGAATTCTCCAGTTCCAATGCGCTTCATGCTGCCAGTCGGCATGCGCATTGACGCCTGTCCGCTGCACAAGGGCGGTTGGCGTTTATTGTTCATTTCTACAAAAGCCTGTGTCGAATGTACCGACGCTTTCGCGAGCAGGCTCGCTCCCACAGGGGAATGCATTTCAAATGTGGGAGCGAGCCTGCTCGCGAAGGCGTCGGTGAAAACACCCGATCAGCCCGGATCAATCTGCGGCAACAATTGCACCCCAAGGTACAACGCCAACATCCCGTCCAGCCGCAACGGATCAACTCCGCTGATCTCGGCAATCCGCTCCATCCGGTAACGCAAGCTGTTGCGATGAATGCCCAGCGCATCGGCACAGGCCTGGCTCTGGCCGTCGTGTTCGCACCAACTGCGCAGGGTCGCGAGCAACTGGCCGTTACCGTCTTTGGCAATCACTTTGCGCAACGGCTTGAGCAACTCATCCAGCGCATCATCGTTGCGATGGCGCCAAAGCATCACCGGCAAACGATAGCGATTGAGCGTCAGCAGTCGTGACTGCGGCAGTACCTCACGCCCATACGCCAGCAGATCACCGACCCGTCGATAACAGCGGCGCAAACCGGCCAGCCCATCCGCCTGCCCGCCGACGGCAATGCGCAGAATGTTCCAGCCCTGGCCATCGAGCTTTTCCAGCAAACGATCATGCTCAACCGTCTGACTGGCGGGCCGGCACCACAGCAGCGATGACTTGGCCGAACTCACGCACCAGCTGTCCGGGTAGCGCGAGGTCAGCCACGCACTCAGCGCCTCGACGGTTTGTCCCGGCCCTTGTTCCAGGCCCAGCTCGAACAGATACGGCACCCGGGTCAACTGCGGCTTGAGCCCCAGTTGCTGCGCCTCATCGACCAGCCGCGGCGAGTCGCCGGCGTCGCTCAGCAGCAACGCCAGCAGGTCATCGCAACGCTGGCGCCGCCATTGCTGCTCGGCCTGCTGATTGCGCTGACCAACGAGCATTTCGGCAGTCATGCGCACCAGTTCGGCGTAGGTGCGCAGTTGCTCCGGCTCGCCGGTAATGCCGAGCACGCCGATCAGGCGTTGATCGAGCATCAGCGGCAGGTTGATCCCCGGCTGCACGCCTTTGAGATGCACCGCAGTTTGCGCATCGATTTCCACCACGCGGCCGTTGGCCAGCACCAGTTGCGCGCCTTCGTGACGGGTGTTGATGCGCTCCGGTTCGCCACTGCCGAGGATCAGCCCCTGGCTGTCCATGACGTTGACGTTGTAGGGCAAAATGGCCATGGCCCGGTCGACGATATCCTGAGCGAGGTCGTGATCGAGTTCGAACATGATCGGCAAAATCCTTAAGCAACGGCGGCGGACGGTTGTTCACCCGCACAGGGTCTGGCGGCAAACCCTGTGCTCAGGCACAAAGACAATCCGGCCACAGGTGGCCGAGACTCTCAGGGCGATCAACGTTAACCTGTGCATCGCAAAAAATCATAATAAAGAGAGAGCCGCTATGTCGCAGAGCGCCGCAGCTACCCAGACCATTGATGACGGTAAAAACGCCGTCTACAAACGCATCACCCTGCGTTTGATTCCCTTCATTTTCATCTGCTACCTGTTCAACTACCTCGACCGGGTCAACGTCGGCTTTGCCAAACTGCAGATGCTCGACGCGTTGAAATTCAGCGAAACCGTGTACGGCCTCGGCGCCGGGATCTTCTTCATCGGCTACGTGCTGTGCGGCGTACCGAGCAACCTCGCGCTGACCAAGTTCGGCCCACGGCGCTGGATCGCGCTGATGATGATCACCTGGGGCACGCTGTCGACCTGCCTGCTGTTCGTCACCACGCCGACCCAGTTCTACACCCTGCGCCTGTTCACCGGTGCGGCCGAAGCCGGGTTCTTCCCCGGCGTGGTGCTGTACCTCTCGCAGTGGTTCCCGACGTTTCGCCGTGGGCGGATCATGGCGCTGTTCATGTCGGCGATCCCGGTCTCGGGCCTGCTCGGCAGCCCGTTTTCCGGTTGGATCCTCAATCACTTCGCCGCCGGCCAGGGCGGCCTGGCCGGCTGGCAGTGGATGTTCCTGCTGCAAGGCATTCCGACGGTGATCCTCGGCGCCCTCGCCTATTTCCTGCTGAGCGACAGCTTTGCCAACGCCAAGTGGCTGAGCCCGCACGAGCGTGCGGTGCTTGAAGCCGATCAGGCCGAAGACCTGGCGAACAAACCGAAAACCACCTCCGACTCGTTGCTCGCGGTATTCAAGAACCCGGCGATCTGGGCGTTTGGCCTGATCTACTTCTGCATCCAGAGCGGCGTGTACGCGATCAACTTCTGGCTGCCGTCGATCATCAAGAACCTCGGTTTCAGCGACAACCTGGTGATCGGCTGGTTGAGCGCGATTCCGTATCTGCTGGCGGCGGTGTTCATGCTGCTGGTCGGGCGTTCGGCGGACTTGCGTAAAGAACGTCGCTGGCACTTGGTGGTGCCCATGCTGATGGGCGCCCTCGGCCTGCTGATCGCGGTGAACTTCGCCGCCAACCCGGCCATCGCGATCCTCGGCCTGACCCTCGCAACCATGGGCGCGCTGACCGGTCTGCCAATGTTCTGGCCAGTGCCGACCGCGCTGTTGAGCGCGGGCGCGGCGGCCGGCGGCCTGGCGTTGATCAACTCGATGGGGCAGATGGCCGGTTTCCTCAGCCCGTACCTGGTGGGTTGGGTCAAGGACAGCACCGGGTCGACCGATGCGGCGTTGTATCTGCTGGCGGGTGTGATTGTTGGCGGGAGTTTGCTGGCATTGCGCATGACGCGGACGCTGCGCGCGTAATTACGCTTGCAGATCAAAAGATCGCAGCCTGCGGCAGCTCCTACAGGGAAACACGTATTTCCGTGTAGGAGCTGCCGCAGGCTGCGATCTTTTTTTGCTCATTGATTGCCGCGTCAGTTCTTGCCAATCACGGAAAAATCCCGCAAAAACGCACAGTTTTTTAAAGGATTTTTACCAATGAGCTCGATTCTCGATCTGGAGATCTTCGTCCGCGTTGCCGACTCCGGCAGTATCTCCGCCGCTGCCCGCGCGCTGGAACTGACGCCGGCCGCTGCCAGCATTGCACTGAAGAGGCTGGAAACCCGCCTAGGCATCCGCCTGCTCGCGCGCTCTACGCGCAGCATGCGCCTGACCGAAGAAGGTCGGCGCTATCTCGACAGCGTACGCATTGCCTTGTCTGCCCTGGCCGAAGGCGAACAAGCGCTCAAGCAACACGGCGAAGGCCTCAGTGGGGTGCTGCAACTGGCGGCGCCGTCGGATTTCGGGCGCAACGTATTGTTGGCATGGCTGGATGATTTCAAACGCGAACACCCGAATATTCAATTGCAACTGCTGCTCAACGATCGGCACGCCGATCTGTTTCGCGAAACGGTGGATGTCGCGCTGCGCTTCGGCGTGCCCAGCGACTCGACGCTGGTGGCGCTGCCGATTCTGCCGGCGCATCGACGGGTAGCCTGCGCCAGCCCGGACTATCTGGCTCGCCATGGTACCCCGCAACATCCCGGCGAACTGAACGAGCACAGCGCCCTGCTCTATTTGCGCAACGGCCGGCCTTACAACACCTGGCGCTTCAGTCGCGAGGACGAAACGCTGGAAGTTGAAGTCCACGGTGACTATCTCAGCGATGACGGCGAAGTCGCGCGGCGCTGGGCGCTGGCCGGGCATGGCATCGCCTACAAGGCGTGGCTGGACATCGCCGAGGACGTGCGCAGCGGACGCCTGCTGACGCTGTTCGATGACTGGCATGGCGAGAGCGTGCCGTTCAATCTGCTCTGCCCGCATCGGGTGCAAGTGTCCGAGCGCGTTCGGGTGCTGCAGGCGTTTTTGCAAACGCGTTGCGCGGCACTCAGCCGATAATTCACTTTGCCCCGTCGGGCGCTTCTGGTATTTGATGGAAGCTTTCCCACCGATAAAAGGATTTCGCCATGAGCTATCGCACACTGGGGCACTCGGGGTTGCAGGTGTCCACCCTCACCCTCGGCACGATGATGTTTGGCGAGCAGACCAGCGCTGAAGACTCACTGCGCATCATCGACAAGGCCTGGGATCAGGGCATCAATTTCATCGACACCGCCGACGTCTACACCAACGGCCGCTCGGAAGAAATCGTCGGCGAAGCGATTGCCCGCCATCGTCACGAATGGGTGTTGGCAACCAAGGTCGGTTTCGGCCCGGTGGATGGCCTGCCGAACCGCAGCGGCTTGAGCCGCAAACACATCTTCAACGGTCTGGAAGCCAGCCTCACGCGCCTGGGTACCGACTATCTCGACATCTATTACCTGCACCGCGAAGACCACAACACGCCGCTGGAAGTCAGCGTGTCGGCGATTGGTGATCTGATTCGCCAGGGCAAGATTCGTTACTGGGGCCTGTCGAACTATCGCGGCTGGCGCATCGCCGAGGTGATTCGCATCGCTGACAAGCTCGGGATCGACCGCCCGGTGATCAGCCAGCCGCTGTACAACATCGTCAACCGCCAGGCCGAGACCGAACAGATCACCGCCGCGCAGACCTATGGCCTCGGCGTGGTGCCTTACAGCCCGCTGGCCCGTGGCGTGCTCAGCGGCAAATACGCACCCGATGTCACGCCGGATGCCAACAGCCGCGCCGGGCGTCAGGACAAACGCATTCTGGAAACCGAATGGCGGGTTGAATCGCTGCGCATTGCTCAGCAGATCCAGCAGTACACCCAAGGCCGTGGCGTGGGCATGGTCGAATTTGCGATTGCCTGGGTACTGAACAACAGTGCGGTGACTTCGGCGATCGTCGGGCCGCGCACCGAGCAGCAGTGGGACGCTTACACCAAGGCGCAGGCGGTGCAGATCACGGCGGAAGATGAAGCGTTTATCGACTCGCTCGTGACCCCGGGGCACGCGTCGACACCGGGGTTCAATGATGTGAGCCATTTTGTGTCGGGCCGTAAACCGCGTCAGGCCTGAAAGCCTCACAAGCCGGGCATCAGCGGCATCAGCAGATTACGAGGGCAACACAAATCCATTGTGGGAGCGAGCCTGCTCGCGAAGAGGCCGGCACATTCAATATCTGCGTTGTCTGGCACACCGCTTTCGCGAGCAGGCTCGCTCCCACAGGTTTTGTGCTTATCTTCAGAATGTGGGAAATATTGAGCACTCGGCCAATATTCAGCACAAAAACCACGTATCCTGCGCGCCCTGTTTGATCACCCACCCGCGAGGACAGTTTGTCTAAAGGTATCGCTCTATCGGTATCAGCTTCGGTGCTGTTTGCCGTCATGTATTACTACACCTCGCTGCTCACCCCGTTGAGCGGCGTGGAAATCTTTGGCTGGCGGATGCTGCTGACCGTGCCGTGCATGACCGTGTTCATGCTGGTTTCCGGTGAATGGCGGCGAGTGCTGGAGTTGCTGCGGCGCGTGGCCGGCTGTCCGAAGCTGATAGGCGGCCTGAGCGTTTCGGCAGCGTTGCTCGGCGTGCAGTTGTGGCTGTTCATGTGGGCGCCGCTCAACGGTTATAGCCTTGACGTGTCGCTGGGCTATTTCCTGCTGCCGCTGGCGATGGTGCTGACCGGGCGCATCGTCTACGGCGACAGCCTGTCGTACCTGCAGAAAATCGCGGTGTTCTTTGCCGTTCTCGGCGTGGCAAACGAGCTGTATCGGGTCGGCGGCTTTTCCTGGGCGACCCTGGTGGTTGTGGTCGGTTACCCGCTGTACTTCGTGCTGCGCAAACGCTTGAAGACCGACAACCTCGGCGGTCTGTGGGTCGACATGACGCTGATGCTGCCGGTGGCGTACTGGTTTGTACGCGGTGGCGAGCAAGGCTTTGCCGTGTTCGATCAATACCCAGGCCTGTTGTGGCTGATTCCGCTGCTCGGCCTGATCAGTGCCTCGGCGCTGGTGGTGTACATCATTGCCAGCCGCTTGTTGCCGTTCAGCCTGTTTGGTCTGCTCAGCTATGTCGAGCCGGTATTGCTGCTCGGTGTCGCGCTGTTGCTCGGTGAAAGTATCAAGGCCGGTGAATGGCTGACTTACATCCCGATCTGGCTGGCGGTGGTGGTGCTGGTCTTCGAAGGCTTCAAGCACTTGATGCGGCAACGCCGCTCTTAAAAGCAAAAGATCGCAGCCTTCGGCAGCTCCTACATTGGAATACATTCTCTGTAGGAGCTGCCGAAGGCTGCGATCTTTTGATCTTAAAAAGCCTGGCATCAGCCAGGCTTTTTCATGGCTTACTCGGTCGCGAGCACACCACGGCGCACCTGGTCACGCTCGATCGATTCGAACAGCGCCTTGAAGTTGCCCTCGCCGAAGCCATCGTCGCCCTTGCGCTGGATGAATTCGAAGAACACCGGCCCCATCAGGGTTTCCGAGAAGATCTGCAACAGCAGGCGCTTGTCGTCCGGGTTCGACGAGCCGTCGAGCAGGATGCCACGCGATTGCAGTTGATCCACCGGCTCGCCGTGGTTCGGCAGGCGGCCTTCGAGCATTTCGTAGTAGGTGTCCGGCGGCGCGGTCATGAAGCGCATGCCGATTTTCTTCAACTGATCCCAGGTCTTGACCAGGTCATCGGTGAGGAACGCCACGTGCTGGATGCCCTCGCCGTTGAACTGCATCAGGAACTCTTCGATCTGCCCGGCGCCCTTGGACGACTCTTCGTTCAGCGGGATGCGGATCATGCCGTCCGGTGCGGTCATCGCTTTCGAGGTCAGGCCGGTGTATTCGCCCTTGATGTCGAAATAGCGGATCTCGCGGAAGTTGAACAGCTTCTCGTAGAAGTTGGCCCAGTAGGCCATGCGGCCGCGGTACACGTTGTGGGTCAGGTGATCGATAATCTTCAGGCCGGCACCGACCGGGTTGCGATCAACGCCATCCAGGAACACGAAATCGATGTCATAGATCGAGCTGCCTTCGCCGAAACGGTCGATCAGGTACAGCGGCGCGCCGCCAATGCCTTTGATCGCCGGCAGGTTCAGCTCCATCGGCCCGGTTTCGATATGAATCGGCTGAGCACCCAATTCCAGGGCGCGGTTGTAGGCTTTCTGCGAGTCCTTGACCCGGAACGCCATGCCGCAGACCGACGGCCCATGCTCGGCAGCAAAGTACGACGCTACGCTGTGAGGTTCATTGTTGAGGATCAGGTTGATCGCGCCCTGGCGATACAGGTGCACGTTCTTGGAACGGTGGGTCGCGACTTTGGTGAAGCCCATGATCTCGAAGATCGGCTCCAGGGTGCCAGGAGTCGGCGATGCGAACTCGATGAACTCAAAGCCCATCAGGCCCATTGGGTTTTCGTATAAATCTGCCATGGTGACGCCTCATCATTCTTATCAATTAACCAGAGTTAGTTGTCAGTAATGCTGAGACCGGCGGGTGGTGCGCAGGAGATGCCTCGCACACTGCGGGCGAGGAAGTCACCATAGATCAGTTGAAACCCGAATATCTTCATTGTCGACCCAAGGCTCTTGCGGGCGAGGCTTCTGCTGCCAGAAGACGTTTATTATTGTATGCGTAACCGGATTCTACACAGCGTAAATAGGGTTGTCTGCCCTCTCTATAAAATCCGCCTTTTTCGCATCGGTGCAAGGGGTTTGTTGCACAGATAAATTCCCGCCAGCACCAGCGCGCCGCCAAGGCACAGAGTCAAAGTGAGTCGTTCGCCAAGCAACAGCGCGCCGAGCAGCACTGCGGTCAGTGGATTGAGGGCTATGAACACGCCGGAACGGGTCGCACCGATTTTGCGGATGCCGTCGTAGTAGCCGATGTATGCCAATGCCGAGCCGAACACGCCGAGGTAGATCAGGCTCAGCCATTGTGGCGTGTCGAGGTTGAGCAAGGCTGCCGCGCTCATCTCGCCACGCAGTGTTGCCAGCACCAACAGCATCACGCAGCCGATCAATACCGAAAACGTCACCGTCTGCAGCGGGCCGAGTGCCTGATTCAACTCACGGGAACACAGCGAGTAAATGCCCCAGCCCGCTACGCAACCGAGAATCAACAAATCGCCGATCCAGGCATTCGGTGTCACGGCGAGCAGTTGCGGGTTGCGACTGACGATCACCAGACTCGCGCCGCCAATGCACAGGGCGATGCCGGCGACTTTCACCCGGCCCAGGCGCTCCTTGAACAACAGCCAGGAAGCCAGGCCGATCACGGCTGGATTCAACGCGACGATCAACGAAGCGCGCGAGGCATTGATGTACTGCAAGCCATAAAAGAAACACAAATTGTAGAAAAAGATCCCGAAGGACCCCAACAGCGTCAATTGCAGCCATTGCCGAGGCGTCGGTCGTGCCAGCGGGATGCGCGCAACCCATACAAACCCGAGCAACGCCACGCTGGCGAGCAGGAAGCGCAGGCTGGCGGCGAACAGCGGGCTGAGGCTGCCCGCCAGAAAACGCCCGGCGACAAAGGTCCCGCCCCACATCACGGTCACGGCAGCCAGCGTCAGATAAACCGACCGGTCAGAAACGTTATTGCGAGTTTGCTCCACGTTGCGCATGACGCTCCAAACCAGAGAAGCCAAAGGATGGCGTATCATTCACTTCATTCCTTGTCATCGTAAAATGAGCAAACACTCATGACCCTCACGCAACTGGAGATCTTCTCACTGGTCGCCGAACTGCGCGGCTTCACCCTCGCCGCCCATCGTCTGGGGATTTCGCAGTCAGCGGTATCCCACGCCATGAAATCCCTGGAGCAGGAGTTGGGCGTCGAGTTGTTGCGCCGTCATTCGTCGCAGGTGGAGCTCACCGATATCGGCGAGCAGGTGCTCCAGCGCGCACGCGCCATGCTCGGTCTGGCCAACACTCTGCGCCAGGAGGCGGCCGATGCCCGGGGCATGAAAAGCGGTACGCTGCGCATTGGCTCGTTTGGCCCGACGGCGTCGATCAAGTTGCTGCCGAGAATTCTGCAGCGCTATCGCCAAGTCCATCCCGGCATAGAAGTGCACATCGATGAGGGGCCGGACCGGCAGGTACTGCAGTGGCTGGAAGAGCGGCGAATCGACGTCGGTTTCGTGGTGTTGCCCGAGGAACGCTTCGACACTTTCGCGCTGGTCGAAGACCAGATGGTTGCCCTGCTCCCGCTCGGTCATCCACTGGCCGCCAGCGCGGCGCTGAGCCTTCAGGATTTGTGTGCCGACCCGTTTGTGCTGACCGAGGCCGGTTCAGCGGAACTGGTTTCACGCCTGTTCACTGCCGCGCGCCTGCAACCGAACATTCGCTACCGCTGCTCGCAATTGCTCAGCACACTTGACGTTGTCAGCCGGGGCGATGCAGTCACGGTCGTCGCCGAAGGCTCATTGCCAGACGATCCAGCGCCGTGTTACGTGAAGAAGCCGCTGTTGCCGGCGGTGCAACGTCTGATCGGCCTCGCTGTTCTCGATCAGCGTCAGGCTTCGCCCGCCACGCGGGCATTTATCGAACTCGCCAAGCAGATCAATCAGCCGTGAGCGGCACAAGCGCCAGCGGCCATCTATCATCCCTTCTGACTCCGCTGTTCCTCACCGGTGCGCCGTTGCCAGGCCTGCATTCGAGCGTTCCACCTCATCGCAACAGGATGCGCCTATGCCCTTGACCGTCAGACCCCGCCGCAAACGTAGCGTACGCATTTTGGTGACCCTGCTCTGCGGTGTATTGCCCGTCCTGCTGGGCGGCGGGATTCTGTATATGCAAGCCGAACGGGCCTTGCAGCAGAGCACGCAAAATACCGCCGATGAGGCGTTGCGCCAATTCGAGCTGATGCTCGACAACACCGCCCAGGCCGCCAGCGAATTATTGCCCCTGGCTGGCCAGCCCTGCGAAAGCGTAAAACTGGCTTTACGTGAGCAGGTAACCCGCCGGCCTTTCGTGCGTTCGACCAATCTGGTGTGGGACAACAACCTCTATTGCAGCTCGCTGTTCGGTGAATTCAAGGAAGCCGTCAACCCGGGCGACTATGCGCAAGGCAAACTGTGGTTGATGAATGGCAACCCCGTCACGCCCGACACCGCGCTGCTGGTGTATCGCCTCAGCGAAGGTCGCGGCGGCGCGCTGACTACGCTCGATGGCTATCACTTGAGCAACATCCTGCGCCTGATCGGCCGGCAGACGCAGTTGGTGCTGCTGGTCGGCGACAACTGGCTGTCAGCCGATGGCAAAGTGCATCAGGGCGCCCTGCCGCCGCTGCCGATAGCGCAAAGTACGTTGATGTCTTCACGTTATGCCTTCAGTGTCAGCGCAGGGTTCGCGCAAGGGCAAACGTGGCGCTACATGGCCGCCGAATACCCACCCTTGTTCAGCCTGCTGATCTTTTTCGGGGTGATATCGGGCGCGATCGCTCACGTCCTGCAACGACGCGCCACCTCGCCCAGTCATGAAATGCTCCGCGCCCTGGAGGCCGGCGAGTTCATCCCTTACTTTCAGCCGGTGGTGCATGGTGACAGCAGGAAATGGTCCGGCACTGAAGTGCTGATGCGCTGGAAACACCCCAAGGAAGGCCTGGTGCGCCCGGACCTGTTCATCCCGTTCGCTGAACATTCGGGGCTGATCGTGCCCATGACCCGTTCGCTGATGCAACAGACTGCCGCCCTGCTCGGCCCGCTCTCTGCAGACTTCGACCAACCCTTCCACATCGGCATCAATATCACCGCCAGTCACTGCCAGGACCTGGAGCTAGTGGAGGACTGTCGCGAATTTCTTGCCGGGTTTGCCCCCGGCAGTATCAATCTGGTGCTGGAGCTGACCGAGCGCCAACTGATCGAGCCGACCGACGTCACGCACCAGTTGTTCGAGCAGTTGCACACGCTCGGCGTGATGATCGCCATCGACGACTTCGGCACCGGCCATTCAAGCCTGGGCTACCTGCGAAAATTCAATGTCGACTTTCTCAAGATCGACCAGAGTTTTGTCGCGATGATCGGTATTGATGCGCTGTCGCGGCATATTCTGGACACGATTATCGAACTCTCGGCCAAGCTTGATCTGGGTATTGTTGCCGAAGGTGTAGAGACTCCGGCACAGGCTGACTACCTGACCGCACACCACGTCAACTTCCTGCAAGGCTATCTGTTCGGAAAACCCATGCCCGGCGCTGACTTCATCGCTGCATTAAGTGATCGTTAACTAAAAATAAATTAAGCCCGACGCTTCGACGCGACGCACCAAATTGATACAAAACACCACTGTTGTTACATGACGACAAGATCAGGATTTACTCTTGGCGCATTAACTACTACAATTTTTTCAGCCTGTGCAAGATTGACAGGTGAGCCATTATCACCGAGTCGCTTCAAGGCTCTTGGCTTATAGCTTTGTTTGCGGTTGGTATCAGCCAAACACACTATTGGAGTAAAGATATTGTCCAGACTCGCTGAATTTCGTGCAGCTGAAAAGGCCCTTCAGGAACAGCTCAAGCAGCTGGAATCGCTGAAGAACGATGCCGGGCTCAAGAAAGAAATCGAATTCGAAGAAAAGCTCCAGGGGCTGATGAAAACCTACGGCAAAGGCCTGAAAGACATCATCGCCATCCTCGATCCGAACCCGTCCAAGTCCGGCTTACAAGTGTCCGCCGCACCAAAAACCCGCCGCGCTCGCGTGGTCAAGGTTTATCAGAATCCGCACACCGGTGAACTGATCGAAACCAAGGGCGGCAACCACCGTGGCTTGAAAGCCTGGAAGGAACAATACGGTGCAGCCACCGTTGATTCCTGGTTGCGCGGTTAATCTTGCGCCAACAAACAAGCCCTGCTGTATGCAGGGCTTTTTTTTGGACAATATCTAACAAAAGCAACGATTTCCCCCGCGCTAGTTATCAATCCGCTTTAACACCCACAAGACGTGAGGCTAAAAACTCTTGCCGGATGTTGCGACGGTCATCGCTGCTAAACTTTGTGCTTAATGCCTTCGAGGTATCTAACCTGGCCGAGGTGAAACAGAGGCTTAAAGTTTCAAGCTGTTTCTCGCGGCGACTATTTCGTCAGCGCTGGCCTTATAAATCTCAGCCTGACCCGCGTAAGAAAGTACATACGCCTTATCCGCCCCGACCGCCGCAACCAATGTTTGCGACAACACATGTCGGCCATTTTCAGTGATCGTACAGGTGGTTTCCAGTGCGTCCAGGGCGCCGAGTTTCGCCGGGTGCACCTTATTGCAAACACTTTGATAACCGCCCTGGAAAAAGTCTTTCTGAATCGACTTGCGCATCTCCAGCAGCACGCCCTGCACATTGACCTGATGGCCAGCTTCAACCTGAGTCATGGTCAACTCCATCACCATGACCTGATTGCCATCGGCGTCGTTTTTCACCGCACGCTGGCGCGACACCTGCGGCGGCGTGTCGGGCAATGCCTGGATTTCCCACCCCGCAGGCCAGGTGATGCTCGGCTGATCGGCCCATGCGGGGGCAGCCAGCAGCGACGAGAAAAGGCAAACGAACAGCACTTTGAACGGTCGGATCATTACCAGAGGCACTCGCAGATTGAGCAGCAAAGTCTGAGGCCCGGTCGCCCACAGAGCAAGCCGCGCATTCGGTTTGGCGATGCCGCCCCGCATGCGTATCATTGCGCCCATTCACTCGCCCCATTGTTACGGAGGGCCTATGAGCCTGCACGAACTGAACACTTTCCCCGGCGTCACTGCCACGCCAGACAGCGCAACCCGCAACTTCGTCTTCAACCACACCATGCTGCGTGTCAAGGACATCACCAAGTCCCTGGACTTCTACACCCGCGTCCTAGGCTTCTCGCTGGTTGAAAAACGTGATTTCCCGGAAGCCGAATTCAGTCTGTACTTCCTCGCGCTGGTCGACAAGGCGCAGATCCCGGCCGACGCCGCGGCCCGCACCGAGTGGATGAAGTCGATTCCCGGCATCCTCGAACTGACTCACAACCACGGCACTGAAAACGACGCCGACTTCGCCTATCACAATGGCAACACCGACCCGCGCGGCTTCGGTCACATCTGCATTTCGGTGCCGGACATCGTTGCAGCGTGCGCACGTTTTGAAGAGCTGGGCTGTGATTTCCAGAAGCGCCTGACCGATGGCCGCATGAAAAGCCTGGCGTTCATCAAGGACCCGGATGGCTACTGGGTTGAAATCATTCAGCCTGCGCCGCTGTAAAAGATCGCAGGCTTCGCCAGCTCCTACACATCCTCTGTAGGAGCTGCCGCAGGCTGCGATCTTTTGCTTCACCCATAAAAAAACCCATGATCACTCATGGGTTTTTGCGTTTCAGCGACTGACGTTTACGCCGGCGCCGAAGTACGGATCAAGTGATCGAACGCGCTGAGGGAAGCCTTGGCGCCCTCGCCCACTGCAATCACGATCTGCTTGTACGGCACGGTAGTCACGTCACCCGCCGCGAAGATCCCCGGGATCGACGTCTCGCCGCGGTTGTCGACGATGATCTCGTCGCGTGGCGACAGCTCGATGGTGCCTTTGAGCCAGTCAGTGTTCGGCAGCAGACCGATCTGTACGAAGATCCCTTCCAGCTCGACGTTGCGCAGTTCGTCAGTCTTGCGATCCTTGTAACGCAGGCCGTTGACCTTCTCGCCATTGCCGGTGACTTCCGTGGTTTGCGCACTGGTGATCACGGTGACGTTTGGCAGGCTGTGCAGTTTGCGTTGCAACACCGCGTCGGCACGCAGTTGCACGTCGAACTCCAGCAGCGTCACGTGGGAAACGATACCCGCCAGGTCGATGGCCGCTTCGACACCGGAGTTACCGCCGCCGATCACCGCCACACGCTTGCCTTTGAACAGCGGACCGTCGCAGTGCGGGCAGTACGCCACGCCCTTGTTGCGGTATTCCTGTTCGCCCGGCACGTTCATTTCACGCCAGCGTGCGCCGGTCGCCAGGATCACGCTCTTGGCTTTCAGGGTCGCGCCACTGGCGAAGTGGACTTCGTGCAACTCGCCATTCTTGCCGGGAATCAGCTTGTCGGCGCGTTGCAGGTTCATGATGTCGACGTCGTACTGTTTGACGTGTTCTTCCAGCGCCGTGGCCAGTTTCGGACCCTCGGTTTCCTGCACGGAGATGAAGTTTTCGATGGCCATGGTGTCCAGCACCTGACCGCCGAAGCGCTCGGCCGCCACACCGGTGCGGATGCCTTTACGGGCGGCATAGATAGCAGCCGAAGCACCGGCCGGGCCACCGCCAACTACGAGCACATCAAAGGCTTGCTTGGCGCTGATCTTCTCGGCCTGACGCTCGATGGCGCCGGTGTCGAGTTTGGCGAGAATTTCTTCCAGCCCCATACGGCCCTGACCGAAGTTTTCACCGTTGAGGTAGATGCTCGGCACAGCCATGATCTTGCGATCGTTGACTTCGTCCTGAAACAACGCGCCATCGATGGCGACGTGACGGATGTTCGGGTTCAGCACGGCCATCAGGTTCAACGCCTGGACCACGTCCGGGCAGTTCTGGCACGACAGTGAGAAGTAGGTTTCGAAGCTGAACTCGCCCTTGAGCGAGCGGATCTGTTCGATGACTTCAGCACTGGCTTTCGATGGGTGGCCGCCGACTTGCAACAGGGCCAGCACCAGCGATGTGAATTCGTGGCCCATCGGAATGCCGGCGAAACGCAGGCTGATGTCGGCACCTGGGCGATTGATCGAAAACGACGGCTTGCGCGCATCGGTGCCGCTGTCGATCAGGGTAATCTGGCTCGACAGACTGGCAACGTCTTCGAGCAGGTCAAGCATTTCCCGGGATTTCGCACCGTCGTCGAGGGAAGCAACGATCTCGATCGGCTGGGTGACCCGTTCCAGGTACGATTTCAACTGGGCTTTAAGATTGGCGTCCAACATACGGGCGATCTCCTGTGTCTTTATTCAAGGCGAAAAAAAGCCCGAGCGAATCTCGCCCGGGCTTTTTCAATGGGCGGTGCAGCTTACTGAGGTAGGTGCGGAGTACCGCCCTGTGTTGCGTGTCTCACAGACTCAGATCTTGCCGACCAGGTCCAGGGACGGAGCCAGAGTGGCCTCGCCTTCTTTCCACTTGGCTGGGCAAACTTCGCCTGGGTGAGCAGCAACGTACTGAGCAGCCTTGATCTTGCGCAGCAGCTCGGAAGCGTCACGGCCAACGCCGCCATCGTTCAGCTCAACGATTTTGATCTGGCCTTCAGGGTTGATCACGAAGGTGCCACGGTCAGCCAGACCCGCTTCTTCGATCAGCACGTCGAAGTTGCGGGAGATGACGTGGGTCGGGTCGCCGATCATGGTGTATTCGATTTTGCCGATGGCTGGCGAAGTGTTGTGCCAGGCAGCGTGAGCAAAGTGGGTGTCGGTCGAAACGCTGTAGATTTCCACGCCCAGTTTCTGGAACGCAGCGTAGTTGTCGGCCAGGTCTTCCAGCTCGGTTGGGCAAACGAAAGTGAAGTCGGCTGGGTAGAAGAACACTACGGACCATTTGCCTTTCAGGTCAGCGTCCGAGACTTGTACGAAGTCGCCGTTTTTGAATGCGGTAGCTTTGAACGGTTTTACTTGGCTGTTGATGATAGGCATTGATGACTCTCCGTCAGGGTTGTGAATTCGATGGGTGAATCCTACCCACTCACTCGACGGATGGCTCATTGGCAAACCTGATGCTGCTGATTTGTTTTCGCTATTAGCTGACTGTATTAATAGAAGAAAACCATATCTACGACGAAGCCGGCTTATCCGTAATCCGAGCCATCCCGTGAAAGGGGCTCGCTTCAACATAGCGCATGGCTGACTTCATATCCTTCCAGCCGACATAGCTCATCAAGGATTTCAGATCCCAGCCACTTTGATGCGCCCAGGTGGCAAAGCCGCGACGCAGGGAATGGCTGGTGTAGCGCTCGGCCGGGATGCCGGCGCGTTCCAGCGCCTGACGCAGTAATGGAATGACACTGTTGGCGTGCAAGCCCTCCTCGCTCAGATGTCCCCAGCGGTCGATGCCGCGAAATACCGGACCGCGTACCAGCGCCGCCTCGGTGATCCAGTCGATATAAGCCTGCACCGGGCACAGTTTGAGCAGCGCCGGCGCCTGATACGTCTGCCCGAGGTTCTCGCGGTCGCCCTTGCTGCGCGGTAAATACAAGGTGATGCCGCTGCCGGCGTGCGCCTGCACATGCTCGATTTGCAAACGGCACAACTCATCGCTGCGAAAGCCGCGCCAGAAGCCCAGCAGGATCAGCGCCCGGTCGCGACAGGCCTTGAGCAACTGCGGGCGATCTTGCTGCTGCCGCGCACTGCGGACTTCCTGATCAAGCCAGTCGACCACTTGCTGCAGATCGTGCAATTGCAGCGGCTCGGCCTGTTTTTCCTGCGCCGGATGCAGTGCGCGAATGCCTTTGAAGACCTTGCGCACCACTGGCGCCTTGGTTGGGTCGGCAAAACCCTGACTGTTGTGCCACTGCGCCAGCGCCGACAAACGCAGCTTCAGCGTATTGATCGACAGCACGCCGGCATGCTCGACCAGATAACGCGCAACGCTATCGGCCGTCGCCGGCAGGAACCCGCCCCACTTCACTTCAAAGTGTTCAATCGCCGAACGATAGCTACGGCGGGTGTTGTCACGGGTGGCAGCTTGCAGATAGCGATCAATCTCGCTCATGGACAGTGTTCTCGCTGGCCTACTGATTCAGGGCGACAAAAGCAATTTAATCACCTGACATTGGGTAATACCAGTATATCCCGTCTGTTATTAATCAAACATTTAACTTTATTTTCAGCGTGGTACACTGCGTACTTTGGTGGCATGTACCACAGTACGAAACGGTAGGAGTTCACATGGCCCGTGGCGGCGTAAATAAAGCAGTGGTTCAGATCGCGCGCACAGCGATTCTGGCCCGAGGCGAACACCCCAGCATCGATGCGGTACGCATTGAGCTGGGCAACACCGGCTCGAAAACCACGATCCATCGCTATCTGAAAGAGCTCGATGACGGCAGCCAACCGGTCGAAGCGTCCGCAGAACCGATCAACGATGAGCTGACGGCGCTGGTCTCGCGCCTCGCCCAGCGCCTGAAAGAACAAGCACAAGAGCCCATTGAACAAGCGCGCGAGCAGTTCGAAGAGCAGCGTGAAACGCTGGAAGCGGAACTCAAGCAAGTACGCCAGGCACTCGAACAACTGGAGCAACAGCACGACATCCAAGGCGCGGCGCTGGCCAAGGAATCCGAGGCGCTGAAAGAAACCCGTTCGATGCTGCAGACCGAGCAAACCCGCAACGCGGGACTCAATCAGGCGCTGGCCGATTTCGAGTTGCGCCTGCAGGACAAGGACGAGCAGATCCGCTCGCTGGAAGAAAAACATCTGCACGCCCGCGATGCGCTTGAGCATTACCGCAACGCCACCAAAGAGCAGCGCGAGCAGGAACAGGCCCGTCACGAGGGACAACTGCAGCAGTTGCAGATGGAATTGCGCCAGGCGCAACAAAGTGCACTGGTGCGTCAGGACGAGATCACCCAGCTGCATCGCGACAACGAACGTCTGCTCACGGAAAACCGTGGTACCCAGCGCGAACTGAGCCTGATGCAGGATCAGCTCAAGCACAGCAACCAGCGTCAGGATCAGTTGCTGGAGCAAGCCACTCGCGTCGATAACGAACGCACCCTCCTCCAGGAACGCCTGCGCGTGGCCCTGCTGGAGAGTCAGACGCTGAAACAGGATGCCGACGAACAGCGGCAGCTCAATCAGTCACTGGAGAAGGAATTGACCAAGACTCAAGCGAGTCTGGAAGACAGCTTGCGTCTGGCGGCTACCGTTGCAGCAGCGCCAGACACAGGCAAAGCGAAGGATGCTTAAGCGCCGACCGGCGTACGCATGGTGACGAACTCTTCGGCGGCCGTCGGGTGCACCCCGATTGTGTCGTCGAAGTCACGCTTGGTCGCGCCAGCCTTCAGAGCAATCGCCAGACCTTGCACGATCTCACCCGCGTCCGGGCCGACCATATGGCAGCCGAGCACTTTGTCGGTCTTGCCGTCGACCACCAGTTTCATCAGGGTTTTCTCCTGACATTCGGTCAGCGTCAGCTTCATCGGGCGGAAGCGGCTCTCGAAAATCACCACTTCGTGGCCCGCTTCCCGCGCCTCTTCTTCGGTCAAACCGACAGTGCCGATGTTCGGCAGGCTGAACACCGCCGTCGGGATCATCTTGTAATCCACCGGGCGGTATTGCTCCGGCTTGAACAAGCGCCGCGCCACCGCCATGCCTTCGGCCAGTGCCACCGGCGTCAGTTGCACCCGGCCGATGACATCACCCAACGCCAGAATCGACGGTTCGCTGGTCTGGTATTGCTCGTCGACCTTGATGAAGCCCTTGTCGGTGAGCTGCACATCGGTGTTTTCCAGACCCAGATTGTCCAGCATCGGACGGCGACCCGTGGCGTAGAACACGCAGTCGGCTTCCAGTACGCGGCCATCCTTGAGGGTCGCCTTGAGGCTGCCGTCTGGCTGTTTGTCGATGCGCGCGATGTCGGCGTTGAACTGCAGATCCATACCGCGCTTGGTCAGCTCTTCCTGCAAATGCTTGCGCACCGAGCCATCGAAACCACGCAGGAACAGATCGCCGCGATACAACAGCGTGGTGTTGGCGCCCAGGCCGTGGAAAATCCCGGCGAACTCGACCGCGATGTAACCACCACCGACCACCAATACACGTTTCGGCAGTTCTTTGAGGAAGAACGCCTGATTGGAACTGATCGCGTGTTCGTGCCCCGGAATCTCCGGAATCTGCGGCCAGCCACCCGTAGCGATCAGGATGTTTTTCGCGGTGAAGCGCTCACCGTTGACCTCGACCTCATGCGGGCCGACGATCTTCGCGTGGGCTTCGTGCAGGGTCACGCCACTGTTGACCAGCAGGTTGCGATAAATGCCGTTGAGGCGATTGATTTCGCGGTCCTTGTTGGCGATCAGGGTCGCCCAGTCGAAACTGGCTTCACCCAGACTCCAGCCGAAACCGGACGACTGCTCGAAGTCTTCGGCGAAATGCGCGCCGTACACCAGCAGTTTCTTCGGCACGCAGCCGACGTTGACGCAGGTACCGCCCAGATAACGACTCTCGGCCACCGCCACTTTCGCGCCGAAACCGGCCGCGAAGCGCGCTGCACGTACACCGCCGGAACCGGCACCAATCACATAAAGGTCAAAATCGTAGGCCATTGCTATCTCCTCGGCAGGCCAACAGCATACCCGCCACCGTCCATTGGGCAAGCGCCGTGCGCAGCTTTTCGCCCGCCTCGGCGAAGTCGGGAAACTTCTCCAAATAATAATATTTCTTGTTTGATACTAAATCGTCGGGCTGCACCTCGTCTTTGAACCAACGGATTTTTTCCCTCGAAGACAAGGAGTCGGCTGCGATGTTCGCGCCCATTACCCGTTCCATGACCTTGACTGTCGGCTTGTTCAGCATGGCGTTAAGTCCCGATCTGCTGGCTGAAACCGACCCTGAAACAGCACCACAATCCGCCGCCCAGGCGCTGGAACTGGACGCCACCAGCGTCAGCGCTGAAGGCCTCGGCCTCAATACCGAAAACACTCATTCCTACACCACCGGCGCGATGAGCACCGCAACGCGGCTGAACCTGTCGATCAAGGAAACCCCGCAATCGGTGTCCGTGGTCACGCGCCAGCAGATGGATGATTTCAAGCTCGGTACATTGTCCGAAGCCATGCGTCAGACCACCGGTATTGTCGTGCAACACAACGACTCGGACCGAGTCAGCTATTCGGCGCGGGGTTACCCGATCAACAATTTCCAGATCGACGGCATGCTCAACACCTTCGGGCGCATGAAGTCGGATTCGGACACCATCATCTACGACCGCATCGAAGTGGTCCGCGGCGCGACCGGCCTCACCACCGGCGCCGGTGATCCCTCCGCCACCATCAACATGGTGCGCAAACGCCCGACTGCCCAGTGGCAGACACTGGCCGGTGTCAGCGGCGGCAGCTACGACAATTACTACAGCTATGTCGATGTCGGTGGGCCGCTGGCTTTCGACGGCCGGCTGCGCGGGCGCACGGTGCTGGCCTATCGTGACAGCCAGTCGTTCCGTGACAAATACGCGCTGCAACGCGAGGTCGGCTACGGCATTCTCGAAGCTGATCTGACCGATTCCACGGTGCTAGCCGTCGGTTACGACTATCAGGACAAGCAGGTACAAGGCACCTCCTGGGGCACCGTGCCGTACTGGAACGCCAACGGCAGCAAGGCGGGCCTTGGCCGGTCGACGAACATGGCGACCTCCTGGAGTTCCTGGCCGCTGAAGGACAAGACCGCATTCGTCACCCTGGACCAGCAATTGGGTGATGGCTGGAAGTTGAAGGCCGCCTACACCCACCGCGAAAGTGATACCGACGGCAAGGTCTATTACGGCGGCAGCGGATTCCCCGAGGCCGACCGCAGCGGCATGACGGCCTACATGGGGCACATGCTTGGCACGCAGAAAATGAGCGTGTACGACTTCAACCTGTCGGGGCCGTACCAATTGTTCGGCCGCGAACACGAGATGATGTTCGGCTACGGCGAGGCGGAAAACCGCTCGACTTCGCCCTACGCCTTCAACGGCCCCCAAGCCGCCGACTACGGCAAGATCCGCGACTGGAAATACATGGGTGACATCGGCAAGTTCGCCGACACCGTTACCGGCCTGCCGGGCGCGCGCGGCATCACTCGGCAAAAGGCCGGTTACCTCGCGACCCGCCTGAGCCTGACCGATGAGCTGCATGCCGTCATCGGCAGCCGCTATGGCAGCTGGGACGAATCCAGCACCGATTACTACTATGACGCGCAGCAAAAACTGACCAGCACCGATGCCACCCATCAGCGTCAGAACGATATCTGGACGCCCTACGCCGGCCTGCTTTATGACCTGACGCCGGAGTACACGGCTTACGTCAGCTACACCGATATTTTCAAACCGCAGAGTAAACGCGACAGCAACCGCAATTACCTCGACCCCGTGGTTGGCAGCAACTACGAAGTCGGGCTCAAGGGCAGCCTGCTCGACGAACGCCTGAACCTGGCGACGGCAGTGTTCTGGAGCAAACAGGACAACGTCGCCGAGCGCGACAACTCGGTGCCCCCAGACCCAGTGAGTGGCGAGGAGTTTTTCAAGTCCGGCGGCAAGGGCAACAAGGTCAATGGCTTCGAGGCCGAGGTGTCCGGCGAAATCCTCAATGGCTGGAACATGACCGCCGGCTACACCTACACCCATTCCGTCGACGGCGAAAAACAGCGCAGCAACACCGCTCAACCGCTGAACATGTTGCGGCTGTCCACGACCTATCGCTTGCCGGGCAACTGGCACGCACTGACTGTCGGTGGCGCGGTGAACTGGCAGAGCGACGTCTATGGCGCGGCCAACCGCCCGGTCGGGCGCGGCGCCAACGGCCGGATCATCACCGAACCGGCGCGGATCAATCAGCAGGCCTACAGCGTGGTCAAGCTGATGTCACGTTATGAATTCGACAAGCACCTGTCGGCATCGCTGAACGTCGATAACCTGTTCGACAAGAAGTATTACGACAACGTCGGTTTCTACAACGGCGTGTACTGGGGCGACCCGCGCACGGTGACGCTGAGCCTGGACTGGAAGCTCTGACCCATCCAATCAAACCAAACCCTGTGGTGAGGGGATTCATCCCCGATGGGTCGCGAAGCGGCCCCACGCTCGAGGTGACGCGCAATGCGTCACCCAATCCCTCACCACCGCTGTTAACCCCGAGTTAATGCCGCGCCGGGACACTGTGCCCCGAGATCTGCTTCATGGACGAACGGCTCCCACGTTTTTCAGTAGGAGGCACCATGAAAACCACCACCGCCATTCTTGCCGGGCTACTCGCCCTCGGTTCCGCCAGTGCCTTTGCCGAGGGCGGCGCCGAACGCATGCGGCATTACTACGACAACTTCCCGGTCCACCCCGCGCAAAGCGAACAACCGACCGACAGCAAAGCAGCGGAACTGCAGGTTCCGGACGATCAGACCGCGCAAGTCACCGAGTCTTATCGCAACTGATTCACCGAGCAACCGATGGACCTCCGATGGCTCCGCTCTGGCCTCGGAGACGACAGTTGGGCGCCCTGTGTGGGGCGCCTTTTTTATGCCTGCAGATCCTTGATCCAGAACAGCATGCGGCCATGTTCCGGGTCGAACATGCCAGGGGCGAAGCCGAACTTTTGATAGGCGTTCTGCGCCACCGCATTGCCTTCGAGCACTTCCAGGGTGATCTTGCAGCAGCCGCGCTGGCGGGAAATCTCCTCGACCTTGCGCAGCATTTTCTGGCTCAGCCCGAGGCCGCGAAATTTCGAAATCACCGCCACGTCATGAACATTGACCAGCGGTTTGCAGGCAAACGTCGAGAACCCTTCAAAGCAGTTCACCAGCCCTGCCGGCTCACCACCGACAAACGCCAGCACGCTGAACGCGTGGGGCCGGCGGGCCAGTTCTTCAGGCAGGCGACGCAGCAGCTCGGGGGCAATCGGCTGACCGCCGCCCATCGGATCTTCTGCGTAGTGATTGAGCACAATGCCGATAGCTTCGGCGTGCAGCGGATTGGTGTAGCTGGCTTGCAGCACAAGTATTTCTGCGGAATCCATTTCCATCCCCGATCAAAGCCCCGGCGTGCAAGGTGCGCACCTGAAAGGCTGCTCGACCTTAACGCGAGGCTGCCGTGGGCCACAATCGGAGAAACGCTGATAGCAAACGCCTGCAGGAGCTGCCGCTGGCTGCGATCTTTTGATTTTCCAGCGTCAGCGCCCCCAGATCAGCTCCTCGGTCCAACCCAGTTCGGCAAAATCCTGAGCACGCAAGCCGCTCTCGCCAGCGCAGAAAAACTCATCCAGCTGCGGCGGATTTACCGAGGTCGCGCTGAGCATCGCATGCACTTGCCCACGATGATGGATCTGATGCTCGAACAGGTGCGAAAGCATGCGCAGGCGACTGTCGTGCTGCGGCGTTTCCCGGGCGATGGTGACGATCCGCCCCAGATCGGCATCGCGCAGTTGCTCACAATAAGCGATCAACCGACGGTCCACGTGCGCCTGCTCTTCACGCAGCGCAGAGGCCTCGGTAAACGGCTCGTCACGTTCGAAAAACACATAGCAGTCGGGATGCGGCTCGTCACCGCGCAACTCGCGCTCCAGCGCGTCGACGTAGAACCAGTCGCACGTCAGGATGTGATTGAGCGTGAGGCGGATGCTCGGAAAAAAACTCACCCGTGGCGCTGCCAGAGCCTCAGCGTCGAGTTGGGCCCAAGCGTTGCCCAAGCGATGATTGGCCCACGCGTTCTGGTAGGCCATGGTCAGTAAATGATGCGACAGCGGTTGGCTCATGTTCGCGCCCTCTGCGCTCAGGATTCGGCAAAACGCTGCAACTGCATCTCCTGCAATCGGCTGAGGGTGCGCCGGAACGGAAATTCCAGATAACCCTCGGTGTACAGCGCGTCCATCGGCACCTGCGCCTCAATGTACAGCGGGACTTTACGGTCGTAACACTCGTCGACCAAGGCGATGAAGCGACGCACGCCGTCGTCGTGCACCGACAGTTGCGGCAGTTCGCGGTCGCCGGCCACCACCTGCGCCGAGCCATCCTCGGTACCGCGAGCGATACGCCCTTCGCGCTTCTGCGCGCTGAGGTTCGGCACGTCGCTCAACAGAATAGACCGATAGCGGTCGCACAGCGCGATGAAGTCCATCGCGGCGAACGGTTGTTCGCAGAGATCGGTATAGCGGCACCAGAGCACCGATTCGCTGGCCTGCACCACGTTCAACAGGCGATGGCCGACGGGCACTGGCTCGTTGCTGGCGAGCTGCCCGGCGTTGAGCGACTGGAAGACCTGCTGCAGCGCGCTGTCCTGCCCCTGCGCAACGACAAAATACCGCTGCAGACCCGCACCCGGATGCAGGCGATGATCCTCGGCGCCATTCACCGCCACCACCTGCATGTGCGCCTTGATCGCAGCAATCGCCGGGACAAACCGGTCGCGGTTGAAGCCGTCGGCATACAACTCGTCCGGTGGCAGGTTGGAGGTGCAGACCACCACCACGCCTTCGTCGAACATCACCTGAAACAGCCGACCGAGGATGATCGCGTCGCCGATGTCGTTGACGAACAGCTCATCGAAACACAGCACCCGCACTTGCGCCGCCAGTTCCTTGGCCAACGCTCGCAGCGGATCGGCGATCCCGGTCAACTGGAACGAGCGCTGGTGCACCCAGCCCATGAAATGATGAAAGTGCTGCCGTCGGGCCGGCACCCGCAGGCTCTGATAGAACTGATCCATCAACCAGGTCTTGCCGCGCCCGACCGGGCCCCACAAATACACGCCGGCGACCGAACGGGCACCGGCATGCAAGGCTTCATGGCATTTTTGCAGCGCCCAGACCGCATGTTCCTGGGCTTCATCCTGGATGAAGCCCTTGTGCTTGATCGCGTTTTGCCAGGCGCTTAGAGGAGAGTCGAAAGTCATGCGCGGCAGTATATATCCCTGCAGCAGCTGTCGAGTGCAACGAAGCTGCGATCTTTTTATTTTGTTTTAAAGATCAAAAGATCGCAGCCTTCGGCAGCTCCTACACAGGGGTTGTGGGGTGTCAGAGGTCGACTTTATGTCGGGCGGCGTAGAGGCAGAGCATTTCCATGGCCAGGGTTGCCGCTGCCAGTGACGTTACGTCCGCATGATCATAGGCCGGTGCCACTTCCACCACGTCCATGCCCACCAGATTGATCCCGCGCAAACCGCCGAGGATTTCCAGCGCCTGCAACGTGCTCAGCCCGCCACACACTGGAGTGCCGGTACCCGGAGCGAAGGCCGGATCGAGGCAGTCGATATCGAACGTCAGGTACACCGGGTGATCGCCAACCCGCGCGCGAATCGCCTCGACAATCGCCTCGCAGCCTCGCCGATGTACCTGACGTGCATCAAGCACGGCAAAGCCTTGATGATCGTCATTGGTGGTGCGTAAACCGATCTGCACCGAGCGCGCCGGATCGACCAGGCCCTCCTTGGCCGCATGCCAGAACATGGTGCCGTGATCGACACGTTTGCCGCCCTCGTCCGGCCAGGTGTCGCTGTGCGCATCGAAGTGGATCAGCGACAGCGCGCCGTGTTTGCGCGCATGGGCCTTGAGCAGCGGATAGGTGATGAAGTGGTCGCCGCCAAACGTCAGCATGGCGCTGCCGGCATCAAGAATGCGTTCGGCGTGAGCCTCGATGCTTTCCGGAATGGTGTGCGGCGAGCCGTAATCGAAGTCGCAATCGCCGTAGTCGATCACCGCCAGATGATCGAACGGATCGAACGCCCACGGCCAGTGCCGTTCCCAGGCGATCCCGGTGGACGCGGCGCGAATCCCCCGAGGCCCGAAACGCGCGCCCGGGCGATTGCTGGTAGCGGTGTCGAACGGAACCCCGCTGACCGCCACGTCGACGCCGCGCAAATCACGGCTGTAGCGGCGACGCATGAAACTGGTGATCCCGGCGTAAGTGCTTTCGGCGGCAGTCCCGTACAGGCTGTCACGGGTCATGGCCTGGTCGTTGAGCATCGGCACGTCCATCGGTGTGCTCCTTTGATTATTGATGGCTACGGAAAGTGGTCCACAGACGCGTGCGCTGACGCATGTCCTTGAGGCTCATGCTGCGGTCGGCGTACAACCGATCGCGCACTTCGGCGGGTGGATAGATGTCCGGATCATTGCGCACCGCCTCGTCCACCAGCGGCGTTGCAGCCTGATTGGCGGTGGCAAAAAACAGCGTGTTGGTCAGCTCGGCGACGGACTCGGGGCGCAGCATGAATTCGATAAACGCCCGCGCCGCCTGCGGGTTCGGCGCATCCTTGGGAATCGCCAGGTTGTCCTGCCAGATCAACGTACCTTCGCGCGGAATCCGGTAAGCGACCTCGTACGGTTTGCTGGCCTTGTGCGCCTGATCGGCAGCCATGCTCACGTCGCCGTTGTAGGTCAGTGCCAGACAGACGCTGCCATTGGCCAGGTCGTTGATCTGCCGGCCGGTGGCGACATACAGCACCGAAGGCTGGAGTTTCTGTAACAAGGTTTCGGCGGCGGCCAGATCATTCTTGTCGGTGCTGTAGGGATCTTTACCCAAGTAGTGCAACGCCAGGCCAATGACTTCTTGCGGCGAGTCGAGCACGGCAATCCCGCAGTCCTTGAGCTTGCTGGCGTACTCGGGTTTGAACAGCAGGTCGAGGCTGTTGAGTGGCACATCCGGCAAACGCTTTTTCACCGCCTCGACATTCAGCCCCAGCCCCAACGTGCCCCAGGTATAAGGCACGGCGTAGCGATTACCGGGATCAACGGCGGCGAGTTTTTCCAGCAGATCGGGATCAAGGTTGGCGTAACCCTTGAGGCCCTCATGGGGAATTTCCTTCAGCGCTCCCGCCGCCAAGCCACGGGCCAGCACGCTGGACGATGGCACCACCACGTCATAACCGCTGCCACCGGTCAGCAGTTTGGTTTCCAACACCTCGGAGGTATCAAAGGTGTCGTAGCGCACATGAATGCCGGTCTCCTGCTCGAAACGCTGCAGCGTCTGCGCCGGCACGTAATCGGCCCAACTGTAGAGATTGAGGGTTTTATCCTCGGCCTGTGCCGGGATGACCACGGACAATAACAGCGCGGGAAAACACAGCTTGAATACGGGAGCCATGACGAACACCTGACCGGAGGAAGTGGTGGCAGGATGCGCCGTCGGATACATTGCAGAAATACCAAGTTTGTTAACCTGACTTTATCCGGGAGTAATGTAATGCTCGGTCAGCTTCACGACGTCGACCTGCAGTTGCTGCGCCTGTTTGTGCGGGTCGTGGAATGTGGCGGCTTCAGCGCGGCGCAAGGTGAGCTGGGCCTCAGCCAGTCGAGCATCAGTCAGCAAATGGCCAAGCTGGAAACCCGCCTCGGTTATCGCCTGTGCAGCCGGGGCAAGGGTGGTTTCAGCGTGACGCCCAAGGGCGAGCAATTGCTGATCGCAATTCGCACGCTGTTTGCATCCATCGAAACCTTCCGCCATCAATCCAACGGCGTCGCCGGACGGTTGATCGGTGAGGTGCGGCTGGGCCTTTCCGAAGCAGTCGATCAGTCGGTGCTGCTGCGGGTGGCGGATGCGATCCGGCGCTTTCGTGAGCGCGATGAGTCGGTGCGCATCGAGTTGATCAGCGCGATGCCCGGGGAGATGGAGCGCCTGCTGCTGCAACAGCGGCTGGACCTGGCCATCGGTTATTTCTCACAGGTGCAGAACGCTTTCGATTACCGCGAACTGTTCCGGGAAACCCAGCATCTGTACTGCGCACAGGGACATCCGCTGTTCAGCGTCGATGCACCGGATGACGCGGCGTTGCAGGCGTGCGACCGGGTCGATCATCCGTATCGGTTCATGCGCCGTGGCGAGCCGATTGCGGACCAGCGCTGTTCCGCGCGTTCGGAGCAGGTCGAAGGTACCCTCGCGTTCATTCTTTCCGGCAAGCACATCGATTATTTGCCCGATCACTACGCGCGGGTCTGGGAGGACAAGGGACTGCTGCGCGCGCTGCGGCCAGGGGAACTGAGTTTCGACGTGGCGTTTCATCTGGCACGACACCGGGCGCAGGTGCCGGGGGATGCGCAGAAGGCGTTTGAGGTGGATTTGCTCGCAGCCTTTGTTTGAGGATCAAGAGATCGCAGCCTTCGGCAGCTCCTACATTTTGCATTCCTGTAGGAGCTGCCGAAGGCTGCGATCTTTTGATTTAAGGGAAAATCCTCCTCAAACCCAATAAAACCTGACCTTTCAGGCAATTTTTGCTCGTTGCCCTCGCCGCCCTCTTCCGGCATCCTGCGCCTCCATTTTCTGACCCGGCCCCGCCTCACGGCGCGCAAAACACCATGACCGCCTCTGAAAAAGTCCCGCGCAACAACGATCTGATCTACGGCCTCAACGACCGTCCGCACCTCACCGCCACGGTGTTCGCCGCACTGCAACACGTACTGGCCAGCTTCGTCGGCATCATCACCCCGACCCTGATCATGGGCGGCGCCCTCGGTCTGCAAAGTGAAATTCCGTACCTGATCAGCATGGCGCTGTTCGTTTCGGGCCTGGGCACGTTCGTTCAAGCCAAGCGTTTCGGCCCGGTCGGTTCCGGTCTGCTGTGCCTGCAAGGCACCAGTTTTTCCTTTATCAGCGTGATTCTCAGCGCCGGCTTCATGGTCAAGGCCCGGGGCGGCGGCACCGATGAGATTCTCTCGACCATTTTCGGCGTGTGCTTTTTCGCCGCGTTCATCGAAGTGGTGCTGAGCCAGTTCATCGGCAAACTGCGGATGCTGATCACTCCGGTGGTCACCGGCACCATCATCACCTTGATGGGTCTGTCGCTGATCAAAGTGGCGATGACCGACATTGCCGGCGGTTTCGGCGCGCCTGATCTGGGCGCAGCCAGCCATGTATTCCTGGCCGCTTTGGTGATCGGCACCATCGTTGTGTTGAACCGCGTTGACGTGCCGTTTCTGCGCCTGGGCGCCATCGTCATCGGCCTGACCCTCGGCTACGTGGTCGCATGGCTGATGGGCACCGTGGATTTCGCCTCGATGCCCGAAGTGCCGCTGGTCAGCGTGCCGGTGCCGTTCAAGTACGGCTTCAATTTCGACTGGGTAGCGTTCGTGCCGGTGGCGGTGATTTTCCTGGTTTCGCCCCTGGAAGCCGCTGGCGACCTGACCGCCAACTCGATGATTTCACGGCAACCGGTCAAGGGCCCGCTGTACATTCGCCGGATCAAGTCCGGTCTGCTCGCCGATGGCCTCAATTCGGCGATGGCCGCAGTATTCAACAGCATGCCGATGGTCACGTTCGCGCAGAACAACGGCGTGATCCAGTTGACCGGCGTCGCCAGCCGCTACGTGGCGTTCTTCATCGCCGGCCTGTTGGTGCTGCTGGGGCTGTTCCCGATGATCGGCGCGGTGCTGCAACTGATGCCCAAACCGGTGCTCGGCGGCGCCGAACTGGTGATGTTCGGCACCGTGGCCGTGGCCGGGATCAAGATCCTCGCCGAGGCTGGCCTGCATCGGCGCAACATGTTGATCGTGGCGATCTCCGTGGGCATGGGCCTGGGCATCGCCGCCGTGCCGGAAGTGCTGCGCGAGTTGCCGCAAGCGCTGCGTAACATCTTCGAATCGCCGATCACCGTTGGTGCGTTGTGCGCTATCGTGCTGAATATCTTCCTGCCGGAAGAATTCATTGAACTGGAAGAAGACGATTTCGATCCGGAAGCGTCGATTCTGCAGGTCATGGAAAACCCCGATCTGCCGGCCAAAGCTGAACCTGCCAGCGCAGCGGCGGTCGCACAGTTGAACCGCTGACGCGACGCCATGAAAAAAGGGCTGAACCGGCAACGGTTCAGCCCTTTTCGTTGAGAGACTGTTTATGCGCCGCGTCCACGCCGTCATCCTGTCCCTGCTGCTGTTGTCCCTGAGCGCCTGCGCGCTGTTTCCCAACCGAGACCCGGTGAACATCAACGTGGTCGGCCTCGAACCGTTGCCAAGTCAGGATCTGGAAGTGCGTTTCGCGATCAAGCTGCGGGTGCAGAACCCCAATGAAACGGCCATCGATTACAACGGTATCGCCCTGGATCTGGAGGTCAACGGCCGTCCCTTGGCCTCGGGCGTCAGCGATCAGGTCGGCTCGATCCCGCGCTTCTCGGAAACCGTGGTCAGCGTGCCGGTCAGCGTTTCCGCGTTCTCGGTGCTGCGCCAGACCCTCGGCCTGAGCCAGACCCAAACCCTCGATAACCTGCCTTACGTCTTGCGCGGCAAACTCGCGGGCGGGGTGTTCGGCACCATGCGATTTGTCGACAGCGGCAAGCTGAGTTTGCCAAAGGCCACTGCTGCGACCTGGTAATCAACTGCACATACCTATCCCCTGTGGGAGCGAGCTTGCTCGCGAAAGCGCCAGATCAGCCAGCATCATTGTTGAATGGCACACCGCATTCGCGAGCAAGCTCGCTCCCACAGGGTATGTGTCAGTCCTGAAGTCATGCGCTGAAACGCACGCCGGGTTTGGCCCGTTCATCGACACTCAACTCAAACACATCCGGCCGCGCATAGTGGCCAACCACGTCATAGTCATAGCGCGCCCGAACCAGCTCATCAGTATCGATCTCAGCCGTGAGCAACCCGGCCTCGCCACGCAACGGCCCGGCCAGCACATCGCCCATCGGCCCGACAATCACGCTGCCGCCGGCAATCAACGGTCGATCCGCCGGCCAGTTGGCAATCTCCATGCCCAGCGCGTTCGGCGAAGCCTGCACCTGACAGGCACTCACCACAAAGCAACGGCCCTCATGGGCGATGTGACGCATGCTGACCTGCCACATCTCACGCTCGTCCACGGTCGGCGCGCACCAGACTTCAATGCCTTTGGCGTACATCGCCGTGCGCAGCAGCGGCATCATGTTTTCCCAGCACACCACCGCACCGAGCCTGCCGACCTGAGTGTCGAGCACCGGCAGCGTCGAGCCGTCGCCCTTGCCCCAGATCAGCCGTTCGGTGCCGGTCGGCATCAGTTTGCGATGCTTGGCCACCAGCCCCGCCTGCGGGTCGAAATACAGCGCCGTGCAATACAGCGTGCTGCCGGCACGCTCGATCACGCCGATCACCAGATTGGCCCCGGTGCGCGCAGACAGGCCGGCCAGTGCCTCGGTCTCGGGCCCCGGCACGTCAATGGCGTTCGCGAAATAGCGTGCGAAGGCCTCGCGCCCCTCGGGCAGGCGATAGCCCAACTGAGTGCCAAAGCCCTCGCCTTTCGGATAGCCACCGAGCAACGCTTCCGGCATCACCACCAACGCCGCGCCGGACTCGCTGATCGCGTCTTCCCAGCTGAGGATCTGTTCCAGGGTTTCACCCTTGCCACCGGGCAAGGCGCCAATCTGCAGGGCGGCGACGATTGATTTGGGCATTGCAGTCACTCCATCAGGTTCAAGTGTTGCCGATTCTGCGGCGGCGCGGGATCATGAATAAAGACCGATTCACTGCTGAATGATATGAGCCAAATGAATATCGCAACCATCGACCTCAACCTGCTGAAAGTCTTCGAAGCCCTGCATGAGGAGTCCAGCGCCAGCCGTGCGGCGCTGCGTTTGGGCGTGACCCAATCGGCGGTCAGCGCGGCGTTGCGCCGGTTGCGTGACGTGTATGGTGATCAATTGTTCGTGCGCACCGGACGCGGTCTGGCACCGACGCTCAAGGCCAATCAACTGAAGCCGGTGGTCAGCGAGGCGTTGAACAAATGCCGGCAAAGCCTGGCGATGGTTGACCCGGCGGCCCATCACTATGACGGCCGTTCGGTGACGGTGGGCCTGTCCGATGACTTCGAAATTGCCTATGGCCGGCGCCTGATCGAAGAAATCGCCCGCTGTGCACCCAAGCTGCGGCTGATCTTCCGCCAGACCCACAGCCAGATCGTCGCTCGCGCCCTGATGGAGCGCAGCATCGACCTGGCGATCACCGCCGGCGGGTTTGCCGAACGCCTGCTCAGTCGTCTGGTATTGGGTGAAGGGGATTATGCCTGTCTGATCGATCCGGGCAGTCTGGCGCCCGGTCAACAGGGCATCGATTTGCCGGAGTTCGTCGCCCGTGAGCACATTCTGGTGTCATCGGGCGGCTTTATCGGCATCACCGATGAAGGTCTGGCGGCGCTGGGGCTGAGCCGGCGGGTCTGCGCCTCCACCACCCACTTTGCCGCGCTGCCGCATCTGCTCAAGGGCAGCGACGCCGTGGCAACCATCCCGACCCATGCCGCCCAGGCCATTGCCCAGCTCAGCGGACTGATGCTGCTGCCCTGCCCACTGGCGCTGCCGCGTTACCCGATCGAACTGGGCTGGCGCACCAGCACGCAGATCGACCCGGTGGTGATCAAGGTACGTGAGGCGATTGTTGCGTGTTTCAACGCAGACTGACGGCTGTGTTACTTGTTGGCCGCCATCAGTCGATTGACCTCACTGCGCACCATGTTGGCGAATTCCGGCGGGGACATGCCATCAAGCTCGGCGCGCACCCACTCGGCCCATTTGCCCTTGCGCTTGGAGCGTTCGCCGAACAACCGCGCGGCTTCGCCTTTGGCTTTGCCCAGATTGTTCTGCCAGAGTTCGAACAGACGGGATTTCTCGTCTTCCAGCGCGGCGCGCTCGGCGAGGGATTTGTCGGCCAGATTGAAACTCATGGGGAAATACCTGCTGCGTAAAATGGCGACATCTTACACGCTCGGCGAAAATCTCCCGCGCAGGTTTTTCTTTCGCACCTAAAATCAGTGCAACTTTTCAGTCCGCGCCACACTCCATTGATCACTGTTCATCCATCTGCAAGGAGTCACCCAATGGCCCGCAAATCCCGCGTGCAAGCCGTCGAAGACCAAATCAAGGATCAGGCGTTCAGCGAACTTCAGGCTTTGATCGAAGAGTCCGACAAACTGCTCAAGAGCAGCGCCTCACTGGTGGGCGAGGAAGCCGAGACCCTGCGCGGACAAATCGCCCTGAAGCTGCAACAGGCGCTGGACTCGGTGTCCAGCGTGCGTGAGCGCACCAAACCGGCGGTCGAGGCCACCGAGAGCTACATTGGCGGCCATCCGTGGCAGACCGTGGCGATTTCCGCCGGTTTTGGCCTGGTGGTGGGCTTGTTGCTCGGTCGTCGCTAAGCGACGTTTGTCAGCGCGCATTGTTCAAGGCCTGACAATAAATCTGTAGCGAGGGAGCTTGCTCCCGCTGGACTGCGCGGCAGTCCCCCTATTCTCAAGCAGACAAAGGGGGCCGCTTCGCAACCCAACGGGAGCAAGCTCCCTCGCCACATCGGTTATCTGACCATTATTCCCCCGCCAGTTCTCGCAACTGCGCCAGCGTCTGCTCGTCCAGCACGATGCCTTCGGCCATTGATCGCGCGCGCTGCAAATGCCGACGATCACCCGGCAAACGTTTCAACCCCACGCCGTGCATCTGCCGCACCAGCTCTTCGCTGCGCTCGGCAAACGGTTGCCCGGCAGCCTTGCTCGGGTCGATGACGATCAGCAACTGCCCGGTCCACGGTGTTTTGGCCCCGGGATGGTTCGACCAGTCGAATTCGAAAGAAAAGTTCCCGCCGGTCAACGCCGCCGCCAGCAGCTCGACCATCATCGACAGCGCCGAACCTTTGTGGCCGCCAAACGGCAACAGTGCGCCGCCCTCAAGAATGGCCTTCGGATCCTGCGTCGCCTGACCCAAACCGTCCACACCCATTCCGGCAGGCAGCCGTTCGCCCTTGCGTGCGGCAATCTGCACGTCGCCGTGAGCTATGGCACTGGTCGCCAGATCGAACACGATCGGTGCTCCGCCGGCGCGGGGCGCGGCAAAGGCAATCGGGTTGGTGCCGAACAGCGGTCTGTCGGCGCCATGGGGCACCACGCAGGTCATGCTGTTGACCACGCTGAGCGCCACCAGGCCTTCCTCGGCGAACGGCTCGACGTCCGGCCAGAGCGCCGCAAAGTGATGGGAATTGCGAATCGCCAATACGGCGATCCCGGCGTTGCGCGCTTTCTCCACCAGCAGCGACCGGGCCGCCGCCAGCGCCGGCTGGGCGAAACCATTGCCGGCATCGACTCGCACAAAACCGGAGGCCACGTCCTCGACCACTGGCACCGCCTGACCATTGACCCAGCCACTGTTGAGGGTCGAGACATAACCGGGGATACGGAACACGCCATGACTGTGCGCCCCATCACGTTCGGCACCGGCGCAGTTGGCAGCCAGGGTGCGGGCGACGGACGCCGACGTACCATGGCGCAGAAAAACCTTTTCAAGCAATTGCGTCAACGCTTCGAGCGAGAGTGTGGACGCAGCGAGGGAAGACAGGGGTTCGTGTGGCGCAGACATCTGAAGCTCCAGACTAATTATTGGAGGGAACAACAGCGTACGAATATCCAGCCCACCGATTAACCACGTCAGACACGGGTGCTGTCAACCGTTGCGGTGAAGCCTTGTCGCAGCAAGCACACGGCGCTGCCGCTGGTGCGGTAACTATGTACCACCCGCGTCATCTGGCCGGTCATTAGTCTCGAGTCTCAATTTACCGGTGCACCGGACGGTGCCCTGAACGAGACCCGATGATGCCTGCTCCCCTGCCTCCGCTGCTGTTCCTGTCCTTTCTCGATTCCCCCGGATTGTGGCGTGAACTCGGCAATGTCCATCACTTGTCCACCGCTGACTTCCAGTGGCTGAGCCACGTGCAACTGGCCACCCACGCACTGCGCAGTCAGCAAACCCCGCCCATGCTTGCCCATCGAATCCTGCTCAACACCGACGATACGCCTGCGGTGCCTCTGGCCGGCAGCTTCATACTCAGTGCCACCCCCGATGATCGCGGCGTCATGTTGTACACCCCCTTCGACGGGCTGAAAAAACATGCCAGCCTCGCCAGCCTGACCGCACACCTGGAGGAGCGCCTGAACCGTGTCACCGAAGATGATCGGCTGCTGGCGTTGCTCGCCCTGTCACAACGCAAACGGCTGGTCGAACGACGCGCTGTCAGCGTGACCTATCAGCTTGTCGAGGGCGATATCTTCGAAGATCAACGCGCTGCCATCGATCACTGCCTGCGCCTCAACGCGCAGGCAATGCACGATGAATTGATGCAACTGCCCGAACTGGAAAGCCTGCTCCAAAGCATACTCGACGCACTCCTGACGCCGACGATGCCTGGCGTCGACCAGACCCGCACACGCGTGAACCTGTACGCAACCGGCACAGCAAACGGCCCGGCATCGAGCGACCGTCCTTCACTGGGCGGGTTTGAAGCGCTGTCACTTGGCGATGCGCTGCTTTTGCACTACCGCCACGCCGGCTGGCCGGTTGGCCAGACCCATGAGTTTTCGCACCCGGACCGGACAGTCCAGGCCAGTGATCAGCAACACTGGGAAACAGCCATTACCATGGCTTCGGGCAAACTGTTGGTGTGGCTGTATCAACAAATGGAGCGTTACTGGAATGCGCCCAGCGCTGACGGAGTCTCGCGGCGCAGCGTATTGGCGCAGATCATTCGACAGCAGGCGCTGGCAGACTTTTTGCTCAAACGCGAGGCTGGCATTATCGAGCAGCACACCTTCGACAGCCTGCTGACCTCGTTGGGTTTCAGTGACGGTCCGGCACGCCGCGCGACGCTGGAAACCGTACGTTTGTGGGAGCATCAGGCAAACTTCGTGGAGCTGGCCGGCGCGTTGATGATCAGCCATTCCGACAGCTGCCTGTATACCCCGACCCACGGCTTGCAGGTACTGAGGGATTACGAAGATCTCAAAGCCATGCTGCTCGGCAAATTTGCCAGCCCCGGGCACGAAGACGAACTCTACGGTCTGTTGAATCTCGACGAGCGGCAACGCTTTCTCGGTTTCGACAAGCCGCAGGTTTCCGGCCAATCGATTGCCGGAGATGTTTTCAGCGTGCTGCTCGAGTTGATCATCACCAAGCAGCGACAGAACATCGACTATGCCTTGCAGTGGTATCGGCACAGCGACGGCGCCGTGGATATTCGCGCGCTGTTCGACAAGGCCCTGGACATACGTTCGATGCTCCACGAGCGGCTTGAGACCCTGGATGCCCACGGGCGCTGGAGCACCCGGCCGATGCTCGCTGGCAACCAGTTACCTTCAAGGGTGCTGGCGGATACCGCCGCGGCCGAAGTGCGCAAATTCGACAGCATCATGCCCAGCCTCGCCGCAGACTTCGCCGCCCAGCCGCTGACCGTCACGGCGCTGCAGCGCACCTACCTGCAAGGAATCGCCGCGAAGCTGGCGCACGCCCTGTCTGTCGGCATCACAGCCGAAGCACGGTTAAGCGTCCTGAATGGCACGCTGAGCCGCCATGAGCAAGCGCTGGTCGACACCGTGTTCAATCCGGATCAACCGGATCGCGGCCGCCGCAAGGCACTCAACGGGTTTCAGCCGGATGCCTGGTCATTGACGTTGCAGGTCGCCGGGCAGAACGAAATGCTGCCGCTGGCCAACTGCGTCCTGCTCACGGAACGCGGTGGCCGCGATACGCAGCACTCGGGACGCGCGATACTGTGGACACCAGCCCTGGGCCTGGAAGTCTTCCGCTCGATCGAACATGCCAGACAGGTGTTGGACCAGCGGCTGGTGGATCCGCACAAACGCCTGATGCTGCTGGAAAACCTCTTTCCCCGGCACCAAGGGTTCCATCAACACTACACGCTGGGACAGTGGCAATTGATCAGCCGCAGTGTCCTGCAGGATCGGGCCGACTCGGCGATCGAACAGTTTCTTCAGCGCTGTGAACAGGTACGGGGCCGTCAATGGCCAAAGCCGCGGGAAACTCAAATCCTCAGGACGTTGAGTGAGCACGTCGTGGAGACCAACCTGCAGCGCGCCACCGCTCTGGCGCGGGCGATCGGCAAACAGCATTCGTTGCCTGCCTGGCTGGGCATGGCCACGCTTGAAGCGCAGCAGTTGCATCTGGAACTGCTGGAACAGTGGCGCCACAGCGTCATTGACGATCAGGATTATCTTCACGCGCTGCCAACCGTGCGTGACTATATCCGGCAGACGCTTCAAACGTTGTTGAAAAGCCGCTTGCAGAGGCAGGATCTTGACCCCGAGCAAATCATCGTCACTCCGGCACTGGCGCTGATCGGGCCGGCGATGAGCCTGACCGATTTCGCCCTGAACCATGCGCATCTCGCACAGAACACGGCATTCACCCTCCGCTCGGGCACTGACCGGGCGCTGCCGACAGGGCTTGATCAGCAAGCAGTCAGGAGCCTGCTGCTGTCCCTGAATGTTGCAACAACGTTTGCCGATAAAATCACCTCAGCGTTGTCCGCCAGTGATGTCGCCGCTGAACAACGCAAACAGCGTTTCCTCCGCCAACTGCCTTGGCAATTGCTGCAGCACGCCCATCAGTTACAACTGCAACAACGCTTGTCGTCGAAGGCCTTCGGCTTGATTTCTCAGGTGTTCGACATGCCCGACGCCGTGGCCCGCGCGACCGTGCAAGGGGCCGACGCCATTGCCCGGCCGCTGGCGCTGGTCAAGACTGCCGGAGCATCAGCGGTCAAGGCACTGGCGCTGTACTTGATCGGACCTGCGGGAAGACCGGGCCCCCAGGTGTTGTATGCGCCCTACCACGGTGAAAACGCATTCAGTGAATTCGAGGATGAGGCGGCAGTGATCGCCGCGCTCAATACGCCGGGCTCACTGCAGGACTTGCTGCTGCACCGCTTGCCGGAAACTCAACGTTCGATCTTCAGCGCGTTGTTCAACGCGAGCAGCGGCCAGACGAGCGAGATGACCCTGGCCTCCACCCCGGTCAACGGTAACTGGTTGCTGCAGTTGTTCGACGACAACCTGGCCTTGTTGCCACGCTTGCTGAGCGGCCATTCAATGCCGTCGGCGCAGACGGACTGGGACACCGCGAAGCACCTGTTCAGTTCCGGCATCCAGTTGGTCCGGGGCGTGCTGCCGGGCAAACTCGCCTGTGCGCAGTTTCTCTGGCAAAGCTACAAGGATTTCAAGGGCTCGGCCGAAGCGTTGCAGGATCACCACTGGAAACGTGCGCTGGAAACCTTTACCGCCGGCGCAGCGCAAATGATCAGTCTCGGGCGGCTGGCTCTGGAGTCACGTCTGGAATCTCAAGAGGCGGTGCCGCCGCAACCACCGCAGCCAACCGCGCCGAGCGCCCCCGTCCTTGCGCAGACCAAGCCGACCGATCCGCAGCGCACCGCGTTGCAGGCATTCGAAACCTCGAAGATCGCCCTGAAGGATCTGACCCACAATGCTGCCGAGGGCACGTATCAGGACCTGAAAGCCAAAGCGACCTATGCCCCGATTGCCGGCAAAGTCTATCCCGTGCAACGGCCGGGAGCCGTCTGGCAGATCAAGGGCGCCGGCCAGCCAGGTCCGGTGTTGCAGCACACCGCTTCCCGGCAGCTGGTGCTGGACCCGGATCGCCATACCGTGCATTTCGGCAAGGCCTTGTCGAAGATGGTCAACCATTACACCACCCATCGCCAGGCCCGGTACATGCTGAATATCGAAGCGCAAGGCATGGAAGAAATCCGCGCCCGCCATCCGGAAAAAGCACACATGTTGATCGAGGCAATTGATCTGGCCCGGCATTACGCGTTCAACAGCCTGCACAATCTTGTTCAGCTACGAAACGATGTGCCGGGCACCCGCCTCGATACTTTTCTCAAGTCTTTTTTTGACGTGCAACAGATTGATGCCGAGATACTGCGCAAGTTGAAGCAGTCCATCGTGCCGATCTGTGATGCTCTGGTCGATCCAACAGAGGACCTGTTGAATACCCGACGCTTTGTGGTCGGCTCGAACAGACAGCCCGACTCGGGTGTAATTGCCTTCGTACTGGAGGGCGATCTACTCAAGAAAGTCCATTTCACCGAAAAGTTCTTCAATCAAGAACTGGAATGGTACAACACGGGGCTGACCGAGCCCTTCAATGTCGAAGGGCATGCGCGGGCAGCGACGCTGATCCACGAGTTTTCCCATCAGTTCAACAAAACCGTAGACATTGCCTCCCTCGAAGCACGGCGTCCGTTTGCTGATTTGATCGCTACGGTGACCGGTTATGGAGCGGCCCGCAAACAGGTACAGACACGATTTCAGCGTGAAGCACTGTCACTGGCCACGCCCCGTGAAGAGCTGTTTTCACGCTGGAATCATGACGCTCAAGAGTGGCTGGATATCGACAAGTTCGAGGGCATGAATCATGTACGCAAGGAAATTCTCAAGATCACACGTACCGCGAATCTGGAAGACGCGCGAACGGCTTTTCTCAACCCGAACAACCCACATCCACGAATCGACACCATATTACGCAATGCCGATTCGATCGCCTTTCTGATCTGTGAAATGGGCCGTCAGCTTGATCCGGTGCCACAAACTCACCCAGGACTCGACTGAAGCAAAAAAATGCGCAGGCGGTTGGCCTGCGCATTGTTTATCGCTGGTTGAAATCAGTCTTTCTGGTCACGCAGGACATTGCCCGAGGCACCATCGATGCGGAATTCATACACCGAACCATCGGCCTTGCGTCCCTCACCTTTCCAGTAGCCGTCATTGTCGGCCTCGATTTCATAGATTTCGACGTAACCGGCCTTGGTTTTCACGATCTCGATAGCCTTTTCGATGGTGACCCAGCCCGCACCGGGACGGTCAGCCATGGCAGCACCGGCACTGAACAAGGCGGCGGTGGCGATTGCAGCGGCCAAGGTTTTTTTGATCATTTTTTTCACTCCATTTGTGGATGATGTTCGTCTAACGTCCTGTTTTTGGGCGCCACACGGAAAAATAAGTTCCACTTTGATGGGCAATTGCCATGACGGATGTTCTCGGCACCCGACCCGCAAGGTTAGAATGCAGCAAATCAGGACGAGTCAATGACCCAAGAATCTCTCTCGGAAGCCGAATACGATGCAATCACCGATGCCGCCGCGCACTGGTGCATGCGTCTGCACGCCGCAGACTGCTCCGCCGAAGAGCGTCTGGCTTTCGAGCAATGGCGCGATGCGCATCCGCTGCATGCGTTCGAATATGACGCCATGCTGGAAATCTGGGACGTTGCCGAACACTTGCCCCGTCCGCAGGCGCTGCCGGAAGTACCGCTGAATAAACCGGTTCCCGCCTGGCGTCGCTATGCAATGGCGGCGAGCGTCTGCGCACTGGCCTTGCCACTGGCGGCGTACAGTGGCTGGAATCTGGGCTGGTTGCCCGACAGCTATCAGCACTTCGAAGCCACCGACAATGTCCGTCAAGTTACCTTGAACGATGGCAGTCAAGTCGAACTCAACCTCAACACCGAGCTGACTTTCAGCAATTACAAGGACCAACGCCGAGTCACCCTGAAAAAAGGCGAGGCGTTTTTCGAAGTCAGTCACGACCTCTCCCACCCGTTCGTGGTCAGGGCCGGCGAAGGCAAGATCCGCGTGACGGGTACCCGTTTCAATGTCTGGCTCTACGAAGATCAGGTACGGATTAATCTGATCGAAGGCTCGGTGCTGGTAACCAGCAACGCCGCACTGCCCGGCGACGGTCTGCGCCTGGGGCCCGCCATGCAGGCGCAGTACCGGCATGGCGATTACATGCCACAAATCAGTCGGACCTACGCCAACGACAACGCTCTGGCCTGGCGCAATGGCAAACTGGTGCTCGACAACCTGGCACTGAATGAGGCCTTGCCGCTGATCAATCGCTACCTGAGCAAACCGTTGAAACTGGCTGACGCCAGTACCGGCGCCATCCGTGTCGGCGGTGTCTACAACGTCAAAGAACTCGGCGGCCTCGTCAACACCCTGCCCAAGGTGTTGCCGGTCTACCTGACCCGTAACACCGAGGGTGATCCGGTGATCAATTCGATGCCGCGGCAGCCGCCGAAAACCTGAAACCGGACACCACCTGCCAGGGTGAACCCGGAGCAATAAAAAGCCGCTGTCCCCATTCAGGGAGCAGCGGCTTTTTTGTTCAGACTGACTTACTGCGCAACCACCTCAGCGCTCTTGCCCGCCACATCGCGAACGGTCTGCAATTGATACTGCGGGTCGGCAGCGATCTGCTGTTCAGTGAATGGCAAGACGCTCCACTGTTTTTTCGAAAACGCCTGGGTCTGATCCCGGGAATATTTCGACTCGGGGTCGCTCGACAGCGAGAACGCCAGCAGCCCTTGAGCATGCGGGCCTTTGTCATCAAAGCTCACCACTTGCAGATAGCTGGTACCGCTGATCACTTCGAGTTTGCCGTCTTCACGCGGCACACTCTGGATCGCGTTGTAGATTCCCAGCGTCCCGGGCCCGCCGTGGATCGCAGTTTGTTGAGCGCCGTTGCTCACCACTTGAATATCGCCCCAGCGGGTTTCAGGTTTGAGCCCCATTTTCTGCGCGGTGGCGGCCGACGTCAGCAGCGCTTCATGCAGGGCCTTGCTCACGGTCGGTTGCTCGATCGCCAACCCGCGTGGCGTATGTTGCGGGTCTTTTGGATCGAACGGCACCCGCCAGATATCCGGCGACGCTTGCAGCGCCTGCATGATGTTCTGGAAATGCACCAGACCGATGCCCGAATCCAGATTCGCCCGGCCATCCCAGCCCTTGAGGCTGACACAAACCGGCTTCAACGCCGCCGCGTCTGCCCCCAGATCCGCAGCGCAGAACTTCAACAGATCGGGCAGCACCTGGGTTGCCAGATAGACGTTGTCGTCCATTACCATCTGCTGCAGATCCTTGACCGCCAGCGGCCCCTTTTTGCCCAGCGCACTCAGACGCTCCAGCGCAAATCGCGATCGCAGGCCCAGTGGTTGGCCATCCTGACTGATCAGTGGCGAGAACCCCGTCAGCGGTTGTGCCGGGTTGGCCAGCCACGCGGAATCGTTGGAGTGCTGGACGAAGTCCTTGCGCAACAGTTGCGGCAGCTGGCTGGCGGCATAGATGCCCTTCTGCGCCGCTTGCGGATCGATATCCCAGGCGCAAGCGCTGTTGGAACCGTCGAGCACGATCATCTGCAAACCGATGCGCGGGTCGCTGCACTTGGCCAGTTTGTCGGCGCTGACGTTCGGCACCACCGACAGGTTCATGTACAGCGTTTGCCCCTTGTCATCCACGGCCAGCGTGTTGACCCACGGGATGCCCTGGATCTTGTGCACCGAATCCTGCAGGGCTTTGAGGCTTGACGCCTGGTTCATCGCGTACCACTGCGTCAGCACGCGATCATTGTCCAGATTGGCGTCGCGCAGGCTGTAAGCGTACTGATGATCCCAGTCGAGTTTGCCCGGCCACTGAACAATCGGGCCGAACTGCGAGCTGTAGACATCGCGCGAAACCGGCACCACTTGGCCATCCGCCTGTTTGACCTGCACGGTGACGGTCTGCTTGTCCAGCGGCAGCGATTTACCGTCGAGCAGGTAGCGGGTCGGATCTTTCGGGTCGAGTTGCAGGCGATACAGGGTGAAGTGTTTCGATGAATCGACCGTGTGGGTCCAGGCCAGATGCTGGTTGAAACCGATGTTGATCATCGGCAGCCCCGGCAAGGCGGCGCCCATGACGTCCAGTTTGCCGGGGATGGTCAGGTGCATCTGGTAAAAGCGCATGCCGCCGACCCAAGGAAAATGCGGGTTGGCCAGCAACATGCCGCGTCCGTTGAATGAGCGTTCACTGCCGACCGCCACGGCGTTGCTGCCGCGATCCAGAGCGAAGCGCTGCAGGCGCGCGTCCGCCAACTGATAGGCCTTGGCACTGCTGTCGAGCTGCGCCGTGGCCTGCGGCGGGGTCGCGCCCGCCAGGGCTTCGGCGAACTGCCCGACACCGCCCTCGACCAACAAGCGCCGAGTAAGCTTCACCAGATCTTCGGCAGCGATATCGCGCACCCACTCGCCCTGGCACTGTTGCGGCAGACCTTGCTCACGGCGTTCGGCCAGATAGCGGTTGTAACCGGCGGCGTAACCTGCCACCAGATTGCGCACCTGCGCCGGTTGCGCGTCCCAGAAGGTTTTCACCGCTTCGGGGGTGTTGAGCCAAGTGAAGAACAGGTCGCTGACGCGATTCTCGCGTTGTTCGACAGTGAACTGCTCCGGCCCGAAATAGCGCGAGCGCTGACCGTTGACCGTGACAATCTCGTTGGCCAGCAAGCACAGGTTGTCCTGCGCGTAGGCGTAACCGATGCCGAAACCCAGCCCGCGCTCGTTCTCGGCGCGGATGTGCGGCACGCCAAATGCGGTGCGGCGGATATCGGCACTGGCTGGCGTGGCGGGACTGAATGCATGGGCCGACAGACTGAGCCCGAGAAACGCGCTGGCGAGGGCCAGCCCGGTTAACTGCCTGGAAATAATCACACTCGCTCCTGATCGATAGGACACGGTTCGGCGCGTGCGTTGCGCAAGCTTCGAACTCGGTCTGAAGTTGACGCCTGCGCCTGGGCGCAAGGTGGCTGTTCAGGAAACGAATGCAGCAAAAAAATATTTAGCCCGTTTGCCCAAGGGACAAACCGCCGATGACGGGAAAACAACGAATAACCGACAAAATTTCTACATATTTCCTTTCATGATTTGTCGTGCTGAAACGTCTTGTTTACTGAGAGCAGCCAAAACGTTTCCTGAACAGGCTCTGCAAAGGAGTAACCCATGTACAACTCGCAACTACCAACGGACGGTAGCCAGGCGTCACAAGGAGCTTCCATGAGTCCCCGCGCGAGCAGTTTCGCACCCAGCCCCGAACGCCAGGGCAATGAGCGCATTCGCCTGTTGCTCAAAAGCTTCGGCCTGCGCACCAGCCTGATTCGCCTGAAGGTCATCGACGCGCTGTTGGTCGCCGCGCAAAACGATCGACGCCTGGGCGTGCGCGGTGTGCACAGCCAGTTGCTGGACCTGGATATTCCGTTGTCCTTTCTCAGCGTGCGCGAAGTGTTGAAGCGTCTGTGTGCCGAAGGGGTTGTCACCTTCAACCCGGACAAGAGTTACAGCCTGCATCCACAGGCTGCTGCCGTGCTCAATCACGATTGAAGCGTCCCGCGATCGCCGTCAGGGTCTGACCTTGCGGCGCATCACCCCGTTGATCACCACCACGACCACCGCCACACCGATGGCGATGTACTGGAACGTCTTCTCGCTGATCATCCCGGCATTTTGCAGCCACGACAGGCCGAGCATGATCGCCAGCACCGACAGCGCGATCAGTATCGAATATTTCAAACGTTGCTTCTGGGTCATTGCGGGTTCCTGAACCTTTCAAATGTATCCGGTTTGTATCCGGTTGCATGCCATGCACATACCGTGTTGCGGGGATGGGCTTTGATAAACGCGGTCTCATGTTACAGCCGATGAAGAGTTTTGGCTTCATGACGGCGTAACCATGAGGATTTTTGAAATGTTCCGTCGAATCACCTGGCTGATTCCCGTCCTTGCCGTACTGACCTTGAGCGGCTGCATCATTTTCCCCCACGGCGGCTGGCATGACGACCACCATCGGTACCAGGAAGGTCCCGGTTATTACCAACATCGATAGGCAATGACTCCCCGCATAAACGTTAAAAACTGTGTTCCCGGAACGACCGCGCCTGCTGAATAGCAGGCGCTTTCTGTCTCTAATCTGACCTGCTCGTGTAAGACGTTGATCAAGCTTTTGTAGGACTCTTCGAGCTGCAACGATTTGCGCATTTTTGATATTTCTGGTCACACCCGTCTGGTGTAAATCCACCTCCCCTCCGCTCTACTCTCTGCGCCCCTGAAGCCCAAGCAGACGAGCTCATCCGCGCATGCAACGAACACTTATCGATATCAGCCCCGGACAGGCCATCGGCTTCTGTCTGGCCGTCTCCCTGTTTGAACTGCTGACCTACATGGCCAGCGACCTGATCATGCCGGCAATGCTGGCCGTTACCCTGGAATTAGAAGCAGACGCGCGGCACGTTCCCTACGCATTCAATCTGTACCTGATCGGTGGTGTCTGTCTGCAATGGCTGATAGGTCCACTCTCCGACCGTTTTGGCCGGCGGCGGCTGCTGTTGAGCGGGTGCCTGTTGTTCGGCGTGGCCTGTGCCGCGACCTTTGGCACCAGCAGCATTGAAGCGTTCAACCTGCTGCGGCTGATGCAGGGGATGGGCCTGGGCTTCGTTGTGGCCGTCAGTTATCCGGCCCTGCAGGAAGTTTTCCGTGAAGCGGATGCCGTGCGCTTGATGGCACTGCTGGGCAATGTGGCCTTGCTGTCGCCGCTGCTCGGGCCATTGCTTGGCAGCCTGCTGCTCGAATGGCTGAGCTGGCGGACGCTGTTTCTCGGCCTGGGCCTGGCGGCGGCCGTTGCCTGGCTGGGCCTGTATGTCTGCATGCCCGAAACCATCGACGTCATGCGCAACGACGGCCAACAACAGGCACCCGTTGCGTTCAACGCACGGCAGGTTGGACATCGCTATCTGACCCTGCTCGGCAACCGCCACTTCCTGTACGCCAGCCTCGCACTGGGCTTGATGAGCCTGCCGCTGATTGCCTGGATCGGGCTGTCGCCGCTGCTGCTGATGCAGTTGCTGGGCCTGTCCTCGCGCGAATACGGGCTGTGGCAGATCCCGATCTTTGGCGCCGTGATTGTCGGCAATCTGATCCTCGATCGTTTGCTCGCCAGCCACTCGTTGACCCGGGTCATTCGCATTGCGCTATGGCCACTGTGCCTGGGCCTGACCGGATTGATTGGCACAGCCCTGTCCAGCACTGCGCTGCCGCTGTTGATTGCCAGCCTGTCGCTGTATGCCATTGGCCTGGGCATGAGCAATACAGCGCTGTACCGGTTGGCACTCTTCGCCAGCGATGACAGCAAGGGCCTGGTTTCCGCGACCATCGGCATGCTCTCGATTGTCGTAATGGGCACGGGCGGTTCGCTGATAGCCGCTGTTGGCGGTGCCGACAGTCTCGAGGGTTTCGCCCTGTGCGCGGCACTCGCTGGTTTGCTGTGCCTGCCGCTGATCCAGCGCTTTGTGCACTTGTCAAAGCAACCCAGCCTTGCCCCGGCTACACCTGAGGAGGCCCGCTAATGCACCTTTTCCCTCACAGTGACGCACTCTGTGCATCCCCGGCCGCCTACTGTGCGGACTCGTTGGCGCCCGGTCTGTTTGATCGTGCGATGCTCGAAATCACCCGTTTTCACATCGAACAGACCCCAGGTTATGAGCGTTGGCTAAACGCCAATGGCATTGCATCCAAAGACCTCGAAACCCTGGAGGACTGGTCGCAGCTGCCACCGATTTTCGCCAATTTCTTCAAACAGCATTTGCTGCTCAGCCCCACGGGCGAGGACGCGCTGGAACTGACGTCCTCCGGCACCAGCGGGCAAAAAAGCCGCATGCGTTATGACGCGCGCAGCCTGGGTGCGGCGCAGTACATGGTCGAGCGGATCTTCGCGCAGTACGGCTGGATTACACCGCATACGCCCTGCAATTACCTGTTGCTGAGCTACGAACCCCAGGCGCGAATCACCTTGGGCACATCGTTCACCGATCAGTTTCTGTGTGGCTTTGCCCCCGTCAATCGGGTGGTGTATGCACTACGGGCCGACGGTGACGGCCATCGCTTCGATCTGTTCGGCGTGATAACAGCCCTGCAAGCCTTTGCTGAAGAAGGTTTGCCGGTGCGCATCTTCGGTTTCCCGGCCTTTCTCTGGGAAACCCTGCAACGCATGCGCGCCACCGGCGCGACGGATCTGCAACTGCCGGCCGGATCGCTGGCGTTCTTTGGTGGCGGCTGGAAAACCCGTGCCACCGAAGAAGTCCCCAAGCAACAGCTGTACGCGCGGATCCAGCAACAATTGGGCATTGATGCCAAAGACTGTCGCGATGGCTACGGCGCCGTCGAGCACGCGGTGCCTTACATCGAGTGCGCCCACCACCATTTTCATGTGCCGGTCTATTCGAAAGTGTACGTGCGCAGCCCCGTGGACTTTTCGGTCCTGCCCTATGGGCAGTGCGGCCTGCTCAGCCTGGTCTCGCCTTACATCTCGTCAAGTCCCGCCCACGCGGTGGTCATGAGTGACCTCGCCACGCTGCATCCCGCTGCAAGTTGCGGCTGCGGTCTGGCGAGCGACTGGTTCCAACTGCAAGGCCGTGCCGGCACGGCGGCCGCGCGAAGCTGCGCCATGGCCGCTTCGGAATTCCTGGGGAAACACTGATATGTACTTGATCAACGGAAAACTGCGCGGCGATTGCGATCTCGACAGTGCGTTGCAACAACTTTACCCGCTGCTGCCAAACCGGCTGCAGACGCCCCTTGAGACCTCCACTTTACTCACCGCTGCGCAGGCGTTCGCCGAACGCCTGCAACATCAATCTCTGGCGCTGTCACTCGACACCGGCCAGCGCCAAACCCTGATCGACTTTTGCCAGCCAGCGACGCTGCAGGCCAAGCTGGATCATGAGCTGGGCCTGCAACCCGATTCCCTGCGCCGCATCGACTATCGGCAGTCGCGTTTCGAGCGCTGGAGCCCTCTGGGACTGGTGGTTCACATCACGCCGGCCAACGCGCCGTTGCTGGCGTTCTGCGCAGTGCTGGAGGGTCTGTTGAGCGGCAACGTCAACTGGCTGCGGCCCAGCAGCAGCGACGGCGGACTCACTGCGCGCCTGCTCCAGAAGTTGCTGGAATGTGACCCGAGCGGGCAACTCGCTGGTTACGTCGCGGTGTTGCCGGCAACGACCGGACAAATCGGTCAGCTGTGCAGACACGCCAACGGTGTCTCCGCCTGGGGCGGCGACACCGCGCTGCAAGCCATCCGCCTGCAGATCCCGCCAGGCTGTCGCTGGATCGACTGGGGTCACCGCATCAGCTTCGCCTACTTGACCCCGGATGCGGCATCACCCGCCGTCCTCGATGCCATTGTCGATGAAGTCTGCCGCCTCGATCAGCAAGCCTGCTCCAGCCCGCAATGGTTGCTGGTCGACAGCGACGATGTGAGCGTATTGAACGATATCGGGGCGCAACTGGCTGCCGCGTTCGAGCGTCGCAGCGGGCACTGGCCGGCGCTCACCCCGACGCTCGAAGAAGCCTCACAAATCACCACCAGTACGGCGATGGCGCGGCTGGGGCAAAGTTTTGTCGGGCAGACCGGCCGGGTCTGGAGTACGCCGCACTGGCGGGTGATCTGGAGCCATGACCGTCAGCTCGAACCTTCTGCGCTGTTTCGCAGCCTGCTGCTCAAACCCCTGCCCCGCGAACTGCTGGGTACTACGTTGTTGCCGTGGCGCAACGTACTGCAAAGCTGTGCCTTGCTGTGTCCCGAGGCGCAAATCGCCGAACTGGCGCAGATGCTGATCGCCGCCGGTGTGACCCGCATCGCCCCGATTGAAGCCATCCACGACGGCTACGACGGCGAACCCCATGACGGTGTCTACGCCTTGCAGCGCCTGAGCCGTCGCGTGTCGGTCAGCCTGCCGCCGGACGCGCTGGCGGGGTGTGCCACGCTTGACCGCCAGCCGATTGCGCCAGCGCTATCAGGGGTGTCGATCATGGACAAGGCGACATTTGCAAGCCAGCCACCGAACGCCAAGGCACAACTGTACTTTCGGTCCGGCGGCAGCAGCGGTACGCCGACACTTTCCGCTTTCAGTTACCACGATTTCCAGCTTCAGATGCGTGCCACTGCCGACGGCCTGCTCGCGGCCGGCCTGGATCCGGCGCAAGACAATGTCATGAACCTGTTCTTCAGCGGCGGGCTGTACGGCGGATTTTCAAGTTTTGCCAAGGCGCTGGAACAACTGGAGGCCCGACACTGGCCCATGGGCGCTCCAGCGGATGACGATTACCGGGAGATCGCGCAACTGATCGTGGAACAACGGATCACGGTGCTGATCGGCATGCCCAGCACCGTGCACCGGTTGTTTCTCAATGAACAGCAGACGCTGCAGCGCTACGGCGCCATCGACAAGGTTTTTCTCGGTGGCGAGCACGTGAGCGCACCCACCCGCGAGTTGTTGCAACGCTGCGGAGTCAGGCTGATCCGGTCGGCAATTTACGGCAGTGTCGATGCCGGTCCGCTCGGCCATGCCTGCCAGGCCACGGCAGACGGTGTGTTCCACCTGATGAGCGACATCCAGCACCTGGAAATCGTCCATTTCGATCAGGACGCGCCGGTCGATCACGGTGAGTCGGGGCGTCTGCTGGTGACCTCCCGGGCGCGTCAGGGCCAGTCCGTGCAGCGCTATGACATCGGTGACAGCGGACGCTGGCTATCCGGCCCATGTCCCTGCGGTCTGACTTCGCCGCGCTTCGAGCTGCTGCAACGGCACGGCAAATTGCTGCGCATCGCCACTGACTTCATCTCGCTGGCAACGCTGGAGCAGCGCCTGCAAGCGCCGTTTCAACTGATCCTCGACCACGGCCCTGACGGCCGGGAACGCATGCGACTGCGCAGCCCACTGGAGCCGGCTCAGGCCCATCTTCAGCTGCAAGGCTATCAGACGCTGAGCACGCTGGTGCAGACCGGACTGCTCACCGTCGACGTCGAGCAATGTGCCGTTGCGCAATTTGCCCGAAACAGACACAGCGGCAAGACACCGTCCGTGATTGATTCACGCCGCTGAAAACGGGGCGCCTGCTTGCGCCCCACCGCTCCTTTCCATACGAAACCACCATGAACACCACCACAGATTTGAATGCCTTGCTCGATTTTGCCCGCCGACATTCGCCTTATTACCGTGATCACTTCAAGAACGTCCCAGTCCCCATCAACGGTTTGAACGAGCTGCCCCTGGTCGATCCCGGGCAGTACTGGCACGGCAGCCAGTCCCTGCAGCAGTGGTCGGCGTTGACCGGCCCGACCGCGGATGCGCTGGTGTTCCAGACCGGGGGGACCACCGGTTCAGGCAAACTGTCGCTGTTCACCCGCGGCGAATGGCAAACCCTGACGCGTGATTTCGGTAGCCACCTCACAGCACAACTGAACCCCGGCGACCGGGTCGCCAATCTGTTCTTCGTCGGTGACCTGTATGCCAGCTTCATTTTCGTCCACGATGCCCTGGCACATGTCGAGACACCCGTCAGCGAGTTTCCATTCACCGGGGCCGTCGATAGCGCTGTACTGGCCAGGTCGATCGTGGCGAACCGGATCAACGTGCTGGCTGGCGTGCCGGCGCAACTGTTGAAATTTGCCGCCTGGCTCGAGCGCCGGTCGCAGGTTCTGGAGGGTGTCGAGACCCTGCTCTACGGTGGCGAGAGCCTGTTCGAAGCACAGCTGCAAGTGCTGCGTCGGGTGCTTCCGAATGCGCGTATCGCCTCCATCGGTTACGCCAGCGTCGATGCCGGATTGATCGGCGTCAGCACTCGCGATTGCGCTCTGGGCGAACACCGAATGCTGGAGCGCCACAGCGTGCTGGAGATCATCGATGAGGTGAGCGGTACTGTCATCGAAGAATGCGACCGTAACGGCAAACTGGTCATGACCAATCTGACCCGTCGCCTGATGCCCGTCCTCCGCTATCCTGTCGGCGATCTGGCGTGCTGGCGTGAACCGCCCGGCACGCCCATGCGCAAATTCGCGCTGATGGGACGCAGCATGAGCAGCCAGCGCGTGCGGGTGGGCGTTTTGAGTCTGGACATGCGTGACATTGGCGATCTGGTGCAACGCCTCGGTAACCGCGCCGACTGGCAATTGGTCATCGAGCAACAGGGAAAAAAAGACCTGCTGAGTCTCAGATGGGTACCCGACAGGCACATGACTGATATCGCCCAGACCAGCGCAAACCTGCGCAGCACATTGATCGAGCAATATCCGTGGATCGAGAAGCTACAAGGCGAGCAATTGCTCGATCTGCATGTGATCGCCTGCGCCAGCGATGAACTGACGTGTCACCCACGTTCCGGCAAGCATCAGCGGGTCGTGGACCGGCGCGACTATCAGACTCCGTGCGAGCAGCAAGCCTGATGGCCAAGACCCTCCTGCGGCGTTATCGCATCACCGACGCACCGGCAGTCAGTGGCCTGTTCGAAGCCATTTACGGCACTCGTTATCCTCAACCGCATGTGTATCTGCCGTGCATGATCAATCAGAACCACAGTGACGGGCGCTGGCACTCGCTGGTGGCGGAGGTAAACGGGCAGATTCGCGGGCATGCCACCCTGTTTCGCCGGTCAGGCAGATCCTCACTGGCAGAACTGGCACTGACGGTGGTACATCCGGATACCCGCGGGCAGAACATCGCCACACGGTTGGGCCGGCAATTGCTGATTCATGCCCAGGCCCTGGATTGCCGGGGCGTCACCATCAAGCAGGTTACGCACCATCCGTACACTCAGCGTATGGCCGCCAGTCTCGGCTTTCACAGCTGCGGTCTGTTGCCGGATTACGCCGCTTCGCCCTTCGAAGGACAGGACCGAGAGAGCATCGTTGTCGGCCACTACGACATCGAGGGTTTTCGACGCCCGCTGCCCGCGCTGGCCTGGCCAACGGATTGTGGCGAATTGATGTCGCATCTGGAGGGGGCGTTTGGTACCACCGACAAAGCGGCGCCCTGGAGCGGCCCGAAGGTCCATGTCGAACACGCCTCGGGGCGCTATGACATTGTGCTCAAGGAACTCGATGACAACCTGCTCAGGCAACTTGAGCGACTGCCGGTGCAATGGCTGGTTTCGCTCAGACTCAGGCTCGCCCAAGGATTTCCCGGCTCACTGAGCCAACTTGCCGATGTGGGTTTCGCTTTCACCGGAATCGTTCCCGATGAGCGTAGCGAAGGCTGGCTTGGGCTGTTTCATCGCGGTTACCAGCCGTCAACGCTGACATTGCACTGTCCGCACATGCAACGCTTGCAGGACCAGGTCCGACAGGTCGGGCAAATGTACCGAGGCTGAAAAAAACGGCCCGCCCACAAAATGGGCGGGCCGTTTTCAAGATTCAGGCCTTGGCTTTGACGCCTTGATCCACAGGTTTCGGCGCGTTGCCTTCACCGTAGGTTTTCAGGTTCTGCAGCACGTAGATCGCCTTTTTGAATTCGGGGATCAGGTTCTTGCCGTAAGCGTTGCCATTGAGGCCATTGCTCTGGATCGCGTCGAGCTGGGTGGCGAAATATTCCAGTGCGTTGAATTTGGCATCGACGTCTTTGGTCACGCCGAACCGGTCGAACTTGTCACCGGCATTGAGCAAGGTGAACGAGGTGATCTCGGAGATCAGCCCGCGGCTGCGCAGGAAAACGCTCAGATTGCCCAGTTGTTTGACGGAAGTGTTCGACGGGTCGAAGCCCTTGATGTTCTTGCGCAGGCCCTGCTTGTCCATTTCTGCGGTGTTCAGCGCGTTCGGATCGTTGCCGACCATGGTCAGCATCTGCTGCACCTTGACGCTCTGACTCACCTGCTTTTTCGCGCCCGTATTGCGAACCAGCACCCCTGCCTTGCTTTCCCAACCACCGACAATGCCGATCGTCATGAGAAGACTCCCTGTGAAATAACCATGAAATGTCCTTGGTGACACTTTGAATGACGCGAAGTATCTACCGGCCAACTAGTGGCACCAACCCTTTTAGTGCAGTCGCTTACAATTTCTGTACATTCTCGATACAAATCACCGCAAGCTCACTATCACTGGGCTTCATGGCAGTTTGACGATGGCTGGCGATGCTTTTTCCGTACCGGTTAAACAGGCGGTCAATTCATTTGTATCAGGATCGATACGCCCCTTCTGTCAGCCCGAAACTTTCTTGCACGACAGTACCTAAAGCTTCCCCGCTCGCCGACGATACGCTGGTGTAACCCCGCCGTTTTTCCCTCGACCCCACAATAAGAATCGCAGCTCAAGGACCGGTCTCCATGCCCGCATTCCGCACCATTCAGGCTCGCTACACGTTATTTCTGGTTCTGTTCATCCTGCTGCTGTCGGTGCTGACCGTGGTCGGTATCAGCCAATTGGTCGCACCCAAGCTGCGACATACCGAAGAACAGGTGGTGCTCAATCGCATCGCCGAAGTCGCCGAGCAGATTCAGGGCGAACTCAATAAGGTTCAGTCGCAGCAACGCAGCATCACCCAGACCATTCCGCTGCTCGACAGCGCGGCCATCGACACGGTGTTGCCGGGGCTGGTGGATCAGTACGGCGAACTGAAAGTGTTTGGTGGCGGGATCTGGCCGTTGCCGGGCCAGCGCGAGGCCGGGCGTAACAAATTCAGCACGTTCTGGCACCGCGATGCCTCGGGCAAACTGGCGGTGAACACCTTCTGGAACAGCGACGCGGCGCCGAACTACTACGATCAGAGCTGGTACAAGGGTGGCATGCAGACCCCGCGCGGCCAGTGCGCCTGGGCGGCCGCCTATAAAGACGATGCGAGCGCCGAGCCGCGCACCAACTGCGCCATGGCGATCCAGAAAAATGGTGCAGCCTGGGGCGTATCGACCATCGACGTGACGCTGGGCTTCTTCAACGATCTGGTGGCGCGCAAGGAAAAAGACCTCAACGCTGAAATGCTGATCGTCGAGGCCGACGGCAAGATCATCAGCAACAGCTCGCGCATCAGCGGCCCGATCGTGCTGAAGAACATCAGCGAACTGACCGCTGGCTCGACCTTCGCCAGTCAGGTCAAAGCGGGTCTGCAAAACCGTGATCAGGCGCAACGTGTCGAGTTCGACAACAATGGCGAGGCCAGCACGTTCTTCATGCGCCCGATCGAAGGCACGCCGTGGTTCCTCGCCACCGCCCTGCCAACAAAAATGCTCACCGCGCAGCGTGACGACGTGCTCAGCAGCCTGAGCCTGCTGCAGATTCCGCTGGTGATTCTGCTGGTGCTGTTGCAGGTGTATGCGATCCGCCAACTGGTGTCGCGAATGAAAGCGCTCAAGGCCAATATCGACTCGTTGTCCAGCGGCGATGCCGATCTGACCCGGCGCATCACCATCCGCGCCGAAGATGAACTGGGCGCCATCGGCCACTCGGTCAATACCTTTATTGCCTACCTGCAGAACATGATCGGTGAAGTGACGCAGGCCACCGGCGCCATGGCCTCAAGCCTCGACGATCTGCAACGCACATCGGCCAACACCAGCCAGATTCTGCTGCGCCATGCATCGGAAACCGATCAGACCGTTACCGCCATCACCGAGATGAGCTCGACGGCTGAAAGCGTCGCGCAGAACGCCGCAGAAACCGCAGCGTTCACCCAACGCGCCAACGAAAACGCCGACCGTTCGCGGGTGGTCGTCGGTGAAGCCACCAACAGCGTGGTGGCCTTGATCGATGAAGTGGCCAGCGCCACCAAAAAAGTCGAGAACATGCAGCAGGACGCGCAGCGCATCACCGAGATTCTCGGAGTGATCGGCGCCATCGCCGGCCAGACCAACCTGCTGGCGCTCAACGCCGCCATCGAAGCCGCCCGGGCCGGTGAACAGGGTCGCGGCTTTGCCGTGGTGGCCGACGAAGTCCGCGCCCTCGCCGCCCGCACTCAGGCCAGCACCTCGGAGATCAACGAAATGCTGACTCGCCTGACCCAAGGCGTGAGCTCCTCGGTCAGCGCCATGGAAAACACCCAGGCCAGTTGCCAGTCTGCCGCCGACGCCACGGCGCGGGTCAACTCGGGCCTGGATGAAATGGCCGGCTCGGTCAGTCACATCAACAGCCTCAGCACGCAGATCGCCACCGCTGCCGAACAGCAGAGCGCAGTCACCGAAGAGATCAACCGCAGCATGGTGCAGATCCGGCACATGGTCGAAGAACTGGTGCACAGCGGCCAGGCCAGCGAACGCAACACCCACCAGCTGCTGGAAGCCAACAACCGGGTGAGCGCGATCATGGGGCGGTTCAAGGTTCGTTGAGCCTGACAGATTTGTAATCTCCCTCTCAGCAGGCTGTCAGGCTTGATCAATGATCATCCTGCCAGCCTGTCTTGTATCAACTTGAAACACTCCGTTGATGCCGGGCAGGATAATCCGGTCAAAATGCTTTCCTTTTTGATCGTCATCCGAGCCGAGAATCCATTATGCGAACCTCCCTGCGACTGGCCGCCCTCAGCGCCCTGCTCCTCTCCTCCCTGGCCCAGGCGGCCGACCTGATTCCGATCGAAGTCCATCGCGATGCCAATTGCGGCTGCTGCAAAAAATGGATCAGCCACCTCGAAGCCAACGGCTTCAAAGTCGAAGACCACGTCGAAAGCGACATGAGCAGCTTCAAGCAGCAACACGGCGTACCACCGCGCCTGGGCTCGTGCCATACCGCGCTGATCAATGGCAAGTTCGTCGAAGGCCACGTGCCGGCTGAACAAGTACTGGCCCTGAGCAAGCGTGACGATCTGTTGGGTATCGCCGCACCGGGCATGCCCATGGGGTCGCCGGGCATGGAAATGGACGGCATGAGCGATGCCTATCAAGTGATCGGCCTGAAGAAAGACGGCACGGATGTGGTGGTGGCGGACTACCCGGCGCATTGATGGCTGCCGGTTACCTCGGGCTGTTCGCGGCGGCGTTCGGCGCTGCGACGCTGCTGCCGCTGCAATCGGAAGCGTTGCTGGTCGGCCTGATCGCCAGCGACCGTTACTGGCTCTGGGGTCTGTTAGGCGTGGCGACGCTGGGCAATGTCCTCGGTTCGCTGGTCAACTGGTGGCTGGGGCGTGGCCTCGAACGGTTTCAGGATCGACGCTGGTTTCCGGTCAGCGCGAAACACATGGCCACCGCGCGCAAACATTACGAGCGGTACGGCCACTGGTCACTGCTACTCAGTTGGCTGCCGGTGATCGGTGACCCGCTGACCCTGATCGCCGGCGTCATGCGCGAGCCACTCGGGCGCTTTCTATTGATCGTCACCCTGGCCAAGGGCGCGCGCTACGCGGTGGTGGCGATGCTGACCCTGGGCTGGCTCGGTTGAACATTCTGCACGCAGCGTTGCCTGTGGTTAACGTCGCCCTAATCCGGGCGTTCCAGCATCGGCCGATTTTATGGAGTTTGTCCCTATGTCCGTCACGCTCTCCCGCTGGCTGCCCGGCCTGTTCCTCAGCGCCGCGCTGCCGCTGTTTGCCCATGCCGCCGCATCTGAAGCAGCCCCCGCCGACGGCCCGACCTATGGTCCGGAGCTGCAGGGTTTTCAGTATCCCTACACACTCAAGCACTTTGCCTTTCAGTCCCAGGGGAAATCCCTGCAGATGGGTTACATGGACGTCGCCGCCCACGGCAAGGCCAACGGCCGCACCGTGGTGCTGATGCACGGCAAGAATTTCTGCGCCGCCACCTGGGACAGCTCGATCAAGGCCTTGAGCGAAGCCGGTTACCGGGTGGTTGCGCCGGATCAGATCGGCTTCTGCACCTCGAGCAAGCCCGACCACTATCAGTACAGTTTCCAGCAACTGGCGACCAACACCCAACAACTGCTCAAGGCCCTCGGCATCCAGAAAGCCACGCTGCTCGGCCACTCCACCGGCGGCATGCTCGCCACCCGCTACGCGCTATTGTTCCCGGAACAGGTCGAACAACTGGCGCTGGTCAACCCGATCGGTCTGGAGGACTGGAAAGCCCTTGGCGTGCCTTATCGCACCGTCGATCAGTGGTACCAGCGCGAACTCAAGGTCACCGCCCAAGGCATTCGCGACTACGAACGCAACACCTATTACGACGGCCGCTGGAAACCCGAATTCGACCGCTGGGTCGACATGCTCGCCGGCCTGAGCAATGGGCCCGGCAAGACCCAGGTGGCATGGAACTCGGCGCTGATCTACGACATGATCTTCACCCAGCCGGTGTACTACGAGTTCAAGGACTTGAAAATGCCGACCCTGTTGCTGATCGGCACGTCCGACACCACGGCCATCGGCAAGGATCTCGCCTCCCCCGAGGTCAAGGCGAAAATCGGCCACTATGAGGTGCTCGGCAAGCAGGTCGCCAAGCTGATTCCGCAATCGACGCTGGTGGAGTTCCCCGGCATGGGCCACGCGCCGCAGATGGAGGAACCGGCGAAATTTCACCAGGCCTTGCTCGGCTGGCTGAACAACCCCAATCCCGTTCGTTGATGAGGTAAGGCTGATGGCGGTGCAGATTGCAGTAATCGATGACTGGCAAGACGTGGCGCGGGACGTGGTCGACTGGTCGGTGCTCGACAGCATCGGCGAAGTGACGTTTGTGCACGACTACCCGGCGGACAATGCCACCCTGGCCGAACGTCTTGGCCAGTACCAGGTGATCTGCGTAATGCGTGAGCGCACGCGTTTCGACCAGGACCTGCTGCAGCGCCTGCCCAACCTCAAGCTGCTGGTTACCGGCGGCATGCGCAACGCGGCGCTGGACATGCAGGCGGCTGCCGACCTCGGGATCAAGGTCTGCGGCACCGACAGCTACAAGCACGCGGCGCCGGAGCTGACCTGGGCGCTGATCATGGCCGCCACGCGCAATCTGTTGAACGAAGCCAATGCCCTGCGCGCCGGGGGCTGGCAGCAAGGGCTGGGCGGTGATTTGCACGGTAAGACCCTGGGCATTCTTGGTCTGGGCAGCATCGGTCAAAAGGTCGCGCAATTCGGTCAGGTGTTTGGCATGCGCGTGATTGCCTGGAGTGAGAACCTCACCGCCGAACGCGCTGAAGCCGTCGGCGTGACCCGGGTCAGCAAACAGCAACTGTTCGAGCAGGCCGATGTGCTGTCGGTGCATCTGGTATTGAGCGAGCGCAGCCGTGGGCTGGTCGACGCACAGGCGCTGGACTGGATGAAACCCGGCGCGCTGCTGGTCAACACCGCCCGCGGGCCGATCGTCGATGAAGCGGCGCTGATCAAGGCCTTGCAGAAACGCAAGATCGCTGCAGCGGCGCTGGATGTGTTCGATCAGGAACCGCTACCTGAACTGCACCCGTTTCGCACACTGGACAATGTGCTGGCCACACCGCATGTGGGGTATGTCAGCCGACAGAACTATGCGCAGTTCTTTGCACAGATGATCGAGGATATTCAGGGGTGGGCAGCGGATAATCCAATCAGGATCCTCAACTGACCCCGTGTAGGAGCTGCCGAAGGCTGCGATCTTTTGATTTTGATTTACTAAAAACAAGATCAAAAGATCGCAGCCTTCGGCAGCTCCTACAGGTGCATCCGTGTTCAGCAGATCAACAAACTGACCGCACCACAACAGTGCACCTTGCCTTTCCGCTAGCACAAAATCGTGACCGGCCAGTCACCGTTTTAGCCCTCCCCAGCAAAAAAACCTGCCCTTCGTCGGTGCGTTCCGGGTTGAACACCACGGTTTTCGCTGCCTGCAAACCGATTGTCGAACAATTTACCCGTTTGCTCTCGCCCGCTCTAGGATCTGGCCTAGACTGATTTTCGCGGGTTAAAACCGGTCAGTCACAAAGCCGAAAAATTGTCGAAACTTTTGCCGATGGCGGCGGGTCATCTGAAAGGCAGGGTCAACGCGACTGGTGCAATCCTTGCAACGGCCCTTTCACCCATTCTGCTTGCGCGTGTTGGGTAGCGTTTGCTCACCGATGCGTGGCGCGTTTGCGCCCGGCCACAGGATTTGGCCACAGCTTGTTCGATACAAGAATCAGATCAACGACACGGGAGATTCATATGATCAGTGCGGCATTGGATATTCAGGGAGAGCGTGCTCAGCAGGCGGTTGGTGAATCGAGCACCATGAGTCTTCCCGGCAGCCGGTCGATCAACGTCCCGGGCACCAAAACGCTGACGCCGGTCGCCAGCCAGAATCCGAACAAGAAGAAAGTGCTGTTCGTCACCTCGGAAATCGCCGACCTGGTGAAGACCGGCGGTCTGGGTGACGTCTCCGCCGCCCTGCCCCGCGCCATGGCGCACTTGCACGATGTGCGGGTGTTGATCCCCGGTTACCCGCAGGTGATGCACAGCGAGAACCCGATCCATATCATCGGCGAACTCGGCGGCCATGCCGCGCTGCCCCCGTGCAAGATCGGGCGCATGGACATGCCGGACGGACTGGTGATCTACGTCCTGATCTGCCCTGAACTGTATGAACGTGAAGGCTCGCCCTACGGCGCCAACAACGGTCGCGACTGGCCCGACAACCATATCCGTTTCGCCCGCCTGGGCCTGGCCGCTGCCGACATCGCCGCCAACCTCGCACAAATCCACTGGTGCCCGGATCTGGTGCACGCCCACGACTGGCCGGCCGGTCTGGCCCCTGCCTATATGCACTGGCGCGGGCAGCGCACGCCGACCCTGTTCACCATTCACAACCTGGCCTATCAAGGCGTGACCAGCCTCGGCTCGTGCCCGGAACTCGGCATCCCGACCCATGCCCTGCAACAGGAAGGCATGGAGTTCTACGGCAAGATGTCGTTCCTCAAGGCTGGCATGGCCTATTCGAGCCACATCACCACGGTCAGCGCGACCTATGCGCAAGAGATCACCACCCCGGATTTCGGCTGCGGTCTCGACGGTTTCCTCGCCGCCAAGACCCAGCAAGGCTTGCTCAGCGGCATTCCCAACGGCATCGACGAGAGCTGGGATGCGGCGACGGATCCGCACCTGTTCGCGCCGTTCGCCATCGGCGACTGGGAAGGCAAAGCGATCAACGCCGCCCATGTGCGTGAACTGTTTGGTTTGAGCGACTCCAGCGGCCCGCTGTTTGCCGTGGTTTCGCGACTGGTCTATCAGAAAGGTCTGGACCTGACGCAAGCCGTCTCCGAATACATCGTGCAGAACGGCGGCCAGATCGCAATCATCGGCCGTGGCGAGCCGGAAGAGGAACAGGCCATGCGTGAGCTGGCGCTGCGCTTCCCCGGGCAGATCGGCGTGCGCATCGGCTTCAATGAAACCGACGCCCGCCGCATGTTCGCCGGCAGCGATTTCCTGCTGATGCCGTCGCGTTACGAGCCTTGCGGCCTCAGTCAGATGTACGCCCAGCGTTTCGGCTCGTTGCCGGTGGCGCGCAATACCGGCGGGCTGGCCGACACCATCGAGAATGGCGTCACCGGTTTCCTTTTCGACGAATCCACCGCCGACAGCTACCGCGAAGCCCTGAGCCGTGCGTTCAAGGTCTTCGCCTTCCCCGAATTGCTCAACGCGATGCGCTGCCGGGCCATGGCCGCGCCGTTCAACTGGTGCAAAGCGGTCGAACCCTACGCCGAACTCTACGAACGACTGGTCGCCAAGGCGCTGGGTAAAGCCGGCCACAAATAACTCAAGGAGCTTTCACGATGCCGTTACGGACCCAAGAAAACTGGCCCCACGGCGCGATCATGCAGGACGCCGAACACACTCAGTTTGCGCTGTGGGCACCGGATGCGTTTTACGTCAGTGTCGAACTTGAAGACGGCCAGTCCCTGCCGATGTTGCCGCAGGGCGATGGCTGGTTCGTGATCAAGGCCCGGTGCCCGGCGGGCACCCGCTACCGCTTTAACATCGACGGTGAACTGGAGGTGCCCGACCCGGCCTCCCGTGCTCAGGACGGTGATCTTGACCGTCACAGCGTGGTGGTCGATCCGCTGGCCTACGAATGGCGGCACACCACCTGGCACGGCCGGCCGTGGAGCGAAGCGGTGATCTACGAGCTGCACGTCGGCGCACTCGGCGGTTTTGCGGAAGTCGAGCAGCATCTGGCACGTCTGGTCGAGCTGGGGATTACCGCCATCGAACTGATGCCTGTCGCGCAATTTCCCGGTACCCGCAACTGGGGTTACGACGGCGTCCTGCCTTTCGCACCGCAAGCCTCCTATGGCACCCCGGAACAACTCAAACACCTGATCGACAGCGCCCACGGCCATGGTCTCGCGGTAATTCTCGACGTGGTCTACAACCACTTCGGCCCCGCCGGCAATTACCTCGGTCGCTACGCCAAAGGCTTCTTCCGCGAGGACAAGCACACGCCCTGGGGGGCGGCGATCGACTTCCGCCGCCGTGAAGTGCGGGACTTCTTTATCGAAAATGCGCTGATGTGGGTGCTCGAATACCGTTTCGACGGTCTGCGCCTGGACGCAGTGCATGCGATCGAAAGCCCGGATTTCCTGCCGGAGCTGGCACAACGCATCCGTCAACAGATCGATCCGTCGCGTCACGTCTGGCTGACCGTGGAAAACGAGCTCAACCAGTCGAGTCTGCTCGAAGAGGATTACGACGCCCAGTGGAACGACGACGGGCACAACGCCCTGCACGTGCTGCTGACCGGCGAAACCGATGCCTATTACGCTGACTATGCGCTGCAACCCACTGAGCAACTGGCCCGCTGCCTGAGCCAGGGCTTCGTGTTTCAAGGCCACATCACCCGCCACGGCGAGCCTCGCGGTGAGCCCAGTGAACACCTGCCTTCGACCGCTTTTATCCTGTTTCTGCAGAACCACGACCAGATCGGTAACCGGGCCTTCGGCGAACGTCTGCATCACCTGGCCGACCCACGCGCCGTGCAGGCCGCCACTGTGCTGTTACTGCTGTCACCGATGATCCCGCTGATGTTCATGGGCGATGAATTCGCCGCCGAGCAACCGTTCCTGTTCTTCACCAGCCACCACGGTGAACTGGCGGATCTGGTGCGCGAAGGCCGGCGCAATGAGTTCGCCGCGTTCAGCGCCTTCACCGATCCGCACCAGCGCGAAAAAATTCCTGATCCGAATGCTGAACAGACCTTCCACGCCTCACAGCCACGCCTGGTCGGCAGCGGCAGCGCAAAACAGCAGGAAACCCTCGCGCTGTACCGACGCCTGCTGCAATTGCGCCATCAATACATCATTCCCAACCTGTCCGGCACTCAGGCGCTCGGGGCGCACATGCTCGGTCGTGGCGCGGTCAGTGCGCGCTGGCGCCTGGGCGATGGCAGTGAGCTGCGAATTGACCTGAACCTCAGCGACACGCCAGTGGTCAACCCAGCACAGAGCGACGCTGTGTGGCTGTTTCAGCAACCGCCCGCCGTTGCCCTGTCGGAACCGGGCCAACTGCCCGCGTATTGCGCGCTTGTCAGCCTCACGGCCGCAACCCCCTTGCAACCTCTGGATGGAGAGCGCCTATGAGCGATGCGCAACTGGAAATACTCGCAAGCCGCGCCGGCCTCGCCGTCGACTGGATCGACGCCAACGGCCGCCCGCAGAAAGTCGCCCCGGCGGTACTGCGCAACGTTCTTACCGGGCTGGGTCATCCGGCCAACACCGCGCAGGAAATCGATGCCAGCCTGCTGCAACTGCAACAAGTACAGCAAGATCGCCACTTGCCGCCGCTGTTGACCGCCGATGTCGGGGTCGGCGTTGATCTGGCTCGCTATTTCGAGCCCGAGACGCCTTGCGAAATCCACCTCGAAGACGGCTCACGCCTCAAACTCAAACTCGACGCCGAAGCGAAACTGCCCGGCTTGATCCCGGTCGGTTATCAGCAGGTGCATATCGCCGATCAGTATTTCACTCTGGCCGTGGCCCCCGAGCGCTGCTTCAGCGTGGGCGATGCGGTGGACAACCCGATCCCTCGCGTCTGGGGTCTGAGTGCGCAGCTGTACAGTCTGCGTCGCCCCGGCGACTGCGGCTTTGGTGACACCCAGGCGCTGGAGGAACTGGCTCGTGTAGCCGGCGAACGCGGCGCCGATGCGCTGGCGATCAGTCCGTTGCACGCGATGTTCAGCGCCGATACCGGGCGCTACAGCCCTTACTCGCCCTCCAGCCGTCTGTTTCTCAACCCCCTGTATGCCGCACCGGGCGCCATCCTTGGCGAACGGGCCTTGCGCGATGCGATCGACGCCAGCGGGCTGGCGGAACAATTTCGCCAACTGGAAGATTCGAAACTGATCGACTGGCCGACCGCCGCCAACGCCAAACAGGCATTGCTGCAAGCCTTGTACGATGGTTTTGTCGCCGGCGAGCATCCGTTGCACCCGGATTTCGCCAGTTTCCGTCATGCCGGTGGCGAAGCGCTGGAAAACCACTGCCGCTTCGAAGCGATCCAGGAAATGCGCGCCGCCCGTGGCGAAAGCCTCGACTGGCGCGAATGGCCGGAACACTGGCACGACCCGCGCGGTGCCGCCCTTGAAGCCTTTGCCGAGGAATATGCCGAACGCATCGGTTACTTCGCCTTCTGCCAATGGCTGATCCACCGCTGCCTGGAGCGCGCGCAGACGGCTGCCCGTAGCGCCGGCATGGGCATCGGCCTGATCGCCGACCTCGCGGTCGGTGCCGACGGCGCCGGCAGTCAGGCCTGGAGCTTTCAGGACGAATTGCTCGCCTCGCTCACCGTGGGCGCGCCCCCGGACATTCTCAACCGCTCTGGTCAGGGCTGGGGGATTTCCGCGTTTTCCCCCGAGGGCCTGATACGCAACGGCTTTCGCGCGTTCATCGACATGCTCCGGGCCAACTTCGCCCATGCCGGCGGACTGCGCATCGATCATGTGATGGGCCTGCAACGCCTGTGGGTGATCCCCAATGGCGCCGCTCCGGCCGATGGCGCTTATCTGTATTACCCGTTCGACGACCTGCTGCGTCTGCTGACCCTCGAATCCCATCGGCATCAGGCCATCGTCCTCGGCGAAGACCTCGGCACGGTGCCCGAGGGGCTGCGGGAAAAGCTCAGCGCACGTTCGATTCTCGGTATGCGCGTGCTGTTGTTTGAACAGGACAACACCCGTTTCAAGCCGATCCTTGACTGGCCGGACAACGCGCTGGCGACCACCAGCACCCACGATCTGCCGACGCTCAACGGTTGGTGGCACGGCCGTGACATCGACTGGAATGCGCGCCTGGGCTTTGTCGATGCCAACGGTGAAATCGACTGGCGCCGTCATCGCCAGCGCGAACGCGAAGGCCTGCGTGGAGCCCTGAGTCAGGACCCGCAGAACTTTCGCGAAGAGTCCCACGAAGCCGATCAGGTGGTGGACGCCAGCGTGCGTTTCCTCGGCCACACCCGCGCGCCGCTGGTGTTGCTGCCGCTGGAGGATGCGCTGGGCATCGACGAACAAGCCAACCTGCCGGGTACCATCGACAGCCATCCGAACTGGTCGCGGCGCCTGCCTGGCAACAGCGAAGCATTGCTCGACGGCACCGATGCTGCGCGGCGTCTGGAACTGCTGGCCTGTGCCCGCCTGCAAGCTGCCGAGCGTGACCAATGAACCAGACGCTCATCCAGCCCCTGCGCGCCACCCTGCGCCTGCAATTTCACAAGGGTTTCACGTTGGAACACGCGGTGCCGCTGGTGCCGTATTTTGCCCGCCTCGGCATCAGCCACCTCTACGCCTCACCGCTGCTCGCGGCCCGCGCCGGCTCGATGCACGGCTATGACGTGGTCGACCCGACCCAGGTCAATCCAGAACTCGGCGGCGAACCGGCGCTGCGGCGTCTGGTCAGCGCCCTGCGCGAACACAACATGGGGCTGATCCTCGACATCGTCTCCAACCACATGGCCGTCGGCGGCGGGGACAACCCGTGGTGGCTCGACCTGCTGGAATGGGGCCGACTCAGCCCTTACGGCGAGTTCTTCGACATCCAGTGGCACTCGCCGGATCCGTTGATGGAAGGCCAGTTGCTGCTGCCGTTTCTCGGCAGCGATTACGGCGTCGCGTTGCAGGAAGGCACGCTGAAACTGCACTTCGACGCACAGCACGGGCGCTTTTACGTCGAGCATTACGAACACCACTTCCCGATCTGCCCGAATGACTACGGTGAACTGCTCAAACCCATTGAGACGCTGAAGTCACTGGCTGATCGTTTCAGTGCGTTGAGCTACCAGAACGACGCGCATGCGCTGGCGATGCCGCTCAAAGCTGAATTGAAGGAGCTGGCAAGCGATCCGCAGATCTTCGCAGCGATCAAGGAAAGTCTCGCGCATTACGATTCCACCACTGCCGAAGGTTTCGACAAGCTGCATCAATTGCTCGAACGCCAGAGCTACCGTCTGGCCAGTTGGCGCACCGCAGCGGATGACATTAACTGGCGGCGCTTTTTCGACATCAACGAACTCGGCGGCCTGCGTGTCGAACGCCCGGCGGTGTTCGAAGCGACTCACGGCAAGATTTTCCAGTTGATCGCCGAAGGGCTGGTCGACGGTTTGCGCATCGACCACATCGACGGCCTCGCCGACCCGCGTGGCTATTGCCGCAAGTTGCGGCGGCGCCTCGACTTGCTCGCGCCGGGACGGCACTTGCCGATCTACGTCGAGAAGATTCTCGGTGAAGGCGAAACGCTGCGCACCGACTGGGCAGTGGATGGCAGCACCGGTTACGAGTTCATGAATCAGCTCTCGTTGCTGCAACACGACCCTGATGGCGAACACGTTCTCGGCGATCTGTGGCAGCGACGTACCGAGCGTCCGGCGGCGTTCATCGAAGAAGCGCAACTGGCGCGCCAGCAGATTCTCAATGGCTCGCTGGCCAGCGACTTCGAAAGCGTCGCTCAGGCGCTGCTGCAGGTTGCCCGGGACGACCTGATGACCCGCGACCTGACCCTCGGCGCGATTCGCCGTGTGTTGCAGGCGCTGATCGTGCATTTCCCGGTATATCGCACTTACATCAGTGCCCTCGGTCGCTCGGCGCAGGATGAACACTTCTTCCAGCAAGCCATGGACGGCGCCCGGCAGACCCTGAGCGAAGGCGACTGGCCGGTGCTCGACTGCGTGGCCACATGGCTCGGTGGCACGCCGTGGCGGCACACCCCGCGCGGGCGCTCGCGCAAGATTCTCAAGCACGCCTGCGTACGTTTCCAGCAACTGACCTCCCCAGCGGCGGCCAAAGCCGTGGAAGACACCGCGCTGTATCGCTCGGCGGTGCTGCTGTCGCGCAACGACGTCGGCTACAACACCGAACAGTTCAGCGCACCGCTGAGTGACTTCCACGCGATCAATCAACAGCGCATGGAGGCGTTTCCCGACAACTTGCTGGCCACCGCCACCCATGACCATAAACGCGGCGAGGACACTCGGGCGCGGCTGGCGGTGCTCAGCGAGCGCAGCCACTGGTACGCCGAACAGGTCGAGTTGTGGCGCGCCCTCGCCCGTCCGCTGCGTGACGATGATCAACAGCCCTCGTCCGCTGATGAACTGATCCTCTATCAAGCCCTGCTCGGCAGTTGGCCGCTGCACTTGCGCGATGACGATCAGGCCGGTTTGGCCGATTACGCCGAGCGGATCTGGCAATGGCAGCAGAAAGCCCTGCGCGAAGCCAAGCTGCAAAGCAGTTGGAGTGCGCCGAATGAAGCCTATGAAAACGCTGCGCAGACGTTCACTCAACGCCTGCTCACCGGTGAAGCAGGCGAGCTGCTGCGCGCCGCGCTGAGCAAGACCGTCAACAGCATCGCTGCGGCCGGCGCCCTCAACAGTCTGGCGCAAACCTTGCTGCGCATGACGGTGCCGGGAGTGCCGGATCTGTATCAGGGCAACGAGTTCTGGGATTTCAGCCTGGTCGATCCGGACAACCGCCGGCCGGTGGACTACGCCGCTCGCGAGCAGGCCCTGCATCAACGCATTGAAGTCGAGACGTTGCTGGCGAACTGGCGTGACGGGCGTATCAAGCAAGCGCTGATCGCCGAGGTGCTGAACCTGCGCGTCGAACACGCCGAGCTGTTCCGGCGCGGCGCGTACCAGGCCCTGGAGGTACTGGGCAGCCAGGCGCACAACGTGCTCGCGTTTGCCCGTGAGCTTGAGGGGATGTACGCCATCGTGATCGTCCCGGTGCGCTGCGCGACGCTGCTGGAAAACGGTGCCGTCCCTCAAGTTGATGCGCTGCGCTGGGGCGATACGCGGGTGGTTTTACCGTTCGCCGCCTCCGACACAAACCTGAAGGGACTTTTTCACAGCAGCGCAGTCACAAAAAACAGGGAGCTGAACGTCAGCGCCGCGCTGGGGGATATCCCGGTCAATCTGTTTATCCAACTCTTTACGTAACGACGAGTTCAGTTCAGGAGCATTGCGATGAGTACCGACGATAAACGCATCCGCGAGTTCGCCTATCAGATCTGGGAATCAGAGGGCAAACCTGAAGGTCATGAAGCACGCCACTGGGAGATGGCGCGCAAACTGGCTGAAGCCGAGGCTTTGGCGCCGAAGAAAGCACCGAAGGCAGCGGGCAGCAAGACTGCCGGCAAAGGAACTGACAGCAAGGCCCCGGCGGCCAAGCCCAAGGCGCCAGCGGCCGCCAAAGCCAAACCGGCAGGCGCCGCCAAAGTCGTCCCGCCGGGTGAGAAAGCCGCCGAGAAAAAGCCCCGCGTCCCACGCAAGCCCCCGGCCAACTGACACACCCGGATTATCGAACTGAATGACCGTGTGGCGGGTTCGCCCGCCACGCAGGGACAACTCGTCCTTAAAAAACCCAATAACCCCTGTCAGGGAGAGATGTCTGTGGTGAGGGGATTTATCCCCGATCGGCTGCAAAGCAGTCACAGGGCCGCTGCGCGACCCATCGGGGATAAATCCCCTCACCACAGATTCTTTTCCCACCGTTGATTATTCGAACCAACCCGTTTTGCAGGAGCAATCATGACCAGTCCAAAAAAAGCCGAGCCCGCAGCGCACGCTGAACCGTCGAGAATCCGTGAAGGCCTGCCCTTCCCGCTCGGTGCGACCTGGGATGGTCTGGGGGTCAACTTTGCGCTGTTTTCCGCCAATGCCACCAAGGTTGAGTTGTGCATCTTCGACGACGCCGGCGAAGTTGAACTCGAACGTATCGAACTGCCGGAATACACCGACGAGATCTACCACGGTTATCTGCCCGACGCCCACCCGGGGCTGATCTACGGTTACCGCGTCTATGGCCCGTATGACCCGGCCAACGGCCACCGCTTCAACCACAACAAACTGCTGATCGACCCCTACGCCAAGCAACTGGTTGGCGAATTGAAATGGTCCGAGGCGCTGTTCGGTTACACCATCGGCCATCCCGACGCCGACCTCAGTTTCGATGAGCGCGACAGTGCGCCGTTCGTGCCCAAATGCAAGGTCATCGACCCGGCGCACACCTGGGGTAACGACCATCGCGTCAGCGTGCCGTGGGACAAAACCATCATTTATGAAACCCACGTACGCGGCATCAGCATGCGTCATCCGTCGGTGCCGGAGAACGTGCGTGGCACCTTCGCCGGGTTGATGGTCGATGATGTGCTCGAACACATCCGCAAACTCGGCGTGTCGTCGGTGGAACTGCTGCCGATTCACGCGTTCGTCAATGACCAGCACCTGCTGCACAAGGGCATGACCAACTACTGGGGCTACAACAGCATCGCCTTCTTCGCCCCCGACCCGCGCTATCTGGCCAGCGGCAAGATCGCCGAGTTCAAGGAAATGGTCGCGCACCTGCACGAGGCCAATCTGGAAGTGATCCTCGACGTGGTCTACAACCACACCGCCGAGGGCAACGAACAAGGCCCGACCCTGTCGATGCGCGGTATCGACAACGCCTCGTATTACCGGTTGATGCCGGACGACAAGCGCTACTACATCAACGATTCCGGCACCGGTAACACCCTCGACCTGAGCCACCCGTGCGTGCTGCAGATGGTCACCGACTCGCTGCGTTACTGGGCCAGCGAAATGCATGTCGACGGTTTCCGCTTCGACCTGGCAACGATTCTCGGGCGTTATCACGACGGTTTCGACGAACGCCACAGTTTCCTCGTCGCCTGCCGTCAGGATCCGGTACTGCGCCAAGTGAAAATGATCGCCGAGCCGTGGGACTGCGGCCCCGGCGGTTATCAGGTCGGCAACTTCCCACCGGGCTGGGTAGAGTGGAACGACAAATTCCGCGACACCGTGCGCGCGTTCTGGAAAGGTGACGATGGCCAGGTTGCCGACTTCGCCAGCCGCATGACCGCGTCCGGCGAGATGTTCAACCAGCGCGGGCGACGGCCGTATTCGTCGGTGAATTTCATCACCGCCCACGACGGTTTCACCCTCAACGATCTGGTGTCGTACAACGACAAGCACAACGAGGCCAACGACGAGAACAACCAGGACGGCAGCAACAACAACCTGTCGTGGAACCACGGCGTCGAAGGCCCGACTGACGATCCGGAGATCAACGCGCTGCGCCACCGGCAGATGCGCAACTTCTTCGCCACGCTGCTGCTGTCGCAGGGCACGCCGATGATCGTTGCCGGCGACGAGTTCGCCCGCACGCAGGACGGCAACAACAACGCCTATTGCCAGGACAGCGAGATCGGTTGGGTCAACTGGGACCTGAGCGAGGATGGCAAGGCGCTGCTCAAGTTCGTCAAGCGCCTGATCAAATTGCGTATGGCTTATCCGATTCTGCGCCGTGGGCGGTTCCTGGTCGGCGAATACAACGAGGACATCGGCGTCAAGGACGTCACCTGGCTGGCGCCGGATGGCACCGAGATGACCACCGAACACTGGCATGACGCGCATAACCGTTGCCTGGGCATGCTGCTCGATGGCCGTGCGCAGGAGACCGGGATCCGCCGCAAGGGTGCCGACGCGACGCTGCTGCTGGTGGTCAACGCCCATCACGACATCGTCAATTTCAGCCTGCCGGAAGTGCCGGAAGGCAGTTTCTGGACCTGCATGATCGACACCAATCAGCCGGCCATTCGCGGTCAGGAGCGCTTCGAGTTCGGCCATGAATACTCGGTCACCGGCCGTTCGCTGCTGCTGTTCGAACTGCAACGCGAAGAAGAAGACTGATATGGACCTGCAACACTATCTGGCGCGCCGCCCGCCGGACTACGCCGACACCGCCGCCCTCGGCCACTGCCTGCGGGCGTTGGTCGAAGCCGGGCTGGATCAACTGCCGTTACCGGGCAGCGGCCTTACGCTGGAGCGTTTTCAGCGTCTGGCCGAAGTCGGCGGACACGACCTGGGCTTGTGCAAACTCTACGAAGGCCACACCGACGCACTGGCGATCATCGAGCAGCTGGGGGGTACGCCCACGCCGGGCAGCACTTGGGGCATGTGGGCGGCGGAACCGCCGCAGGCGCGGGTGCACGTGCGACCGGCCGGGCACATGGTGCGTCTCGACGGGCGCAAGGCCTGGTGTTCCGGGGCGGCGGTGCTCAGCCATGCGCTGCTCACCGCGTGGGACGCCGAAGATCGTCAGCAACTGGTGGCGGTGGCGCTTGATCAACCGGGCGTGACCATCACCGATCAGGGCTGGCAAGCGGTCGGCATGGGTGCCACCGGCAGCGTCGAAGTGTTGTTCGACGGCGCCGAAGCCCAGGCCATCGGCGAACCCGGCGACTACCTGAAACGTCCGGGTTTCTGGCAAGGCGGGATCGGCATCGCGGCGTGCTGGTACGGCGCGGCGCGGCAGATCGCCGAGGCACTGCGGCAACACTGCGCGCAACGCCAGGAGCCACACGCCCTCGCCCACCTCGGTGCGGTCGATGCGGCGTTGTACGCAGCGGCGAATGTGCTGCGTTTCAGTGCGCTGCACATCGATGCGCACCCCGAAGCCGATGCCCGACTGTTGGCCCAGCGCGCCCGCGCGGTGGTCGAACAATCCGCTGAGCAGGTGATGCGCGATGTCGGCCGGGCGCTGGGGGCCGGACCATTCTGCAAGGATCGACACTTCGCCCGGTTGAACGCCGATCTGCCGGTGTTCCTGCGTCAGAGCCATGCCGAGCGTGACCTTGCCGCGCTCGGCCAAGCGCTGGCCGAATACCCTGAGGAGGCGTGGACGCTATGAATGTCGCGAACAAACCCGATCCGATCATCGGCCACCAAGGCACGTCCCTGCTGCAATGGCAACATTCCCGGCACCTGGCGGCGCTGGACAGCGTCGATGTCCTCAGTCTGGTGCCACCGGGCGCGCGGGCGGTGATTGTCGCGCCGCACCCGGACGACGAAGTGCTCGGCTGCGGCGGGATGCTGCAGTTGCTGGCCGCCGCCGGGCGTCAGTTGCAGTTGATCTCGGTCACCGATGGCAGCGCCAGTCACCCCGGCTCCGAGCGCTGGCCGGTGGAACGTCTGAGCGTGGTGCGGCCGCAGGAATCGGCCGAAGCCCTGCGCCGTCTCGGCGTTCCTCTGCACCGGATGAAATGGCTGCGCGGCGGTTTCAGCGATAGCCAGGTCGCTGCGGATGAGCCATCGCTGGTTGCGTTCATCGAACGCCACCTGCGCCCCGGCGATGTGGTGTTCAGCACCTGGTGCGAGGACGGTCATTGCGATCACGAAGCCGCCGGCCGTGCCAGTATCGAAGCCGCACGCCGGGTCGGCGCCACCTGCCACGAACTGCCGGTATGGACCTGGCATTGGGCTTCCCCCGAGGACGCCGCGGTGCCGTGGCAGCGCGCACGCAAAATCCTGTTATCACCCGAGCAAGTGGCGCGCAAACGCCACGCAGTGCATGCCTTTGCCAGCCAACTGGAAGGCGACCCGCAAGCCGGGCTGCAACCGGTGCTGGCGCCGTACGTGCTGGATCGGCTGTTGCAACCTTTCGAAGTGGTGTTCCTGTGAGTGTCGATGATCGCTACTTCGAAGGCTTGTTCCGCGCCAGCGATGACCCTTGGGCGTTTCGCGAGCGCTGGTACGAACAACGCAAACGCGCGATCACCCTCGCGGCCCTGCCCCGCGCGCATTATCGGGCGATCTTTGAACCCGGTTGCGCCAATGGCGAATTGAGCGCCGAGCTGGCTGGCCGCTGCGACCGCCTGCTGTGTTGCGACACTGCCAGCGCGGCGGTGAATCTGGCGCGCAGCCGATTGAGCCTGTTCGACCACGCCGAAGTCCGCCAGAGTCGCCTGCCCGGCGACTGGCCGGAAGAAAAATTCGACCTGATTGTATTAAGCGAAATCGGCTACTACCTCGATGCCCAGGATCTGACAGACGTGATCCGGCGCATCAGCGATTCCCTGACCGCAGACGGGCAATTGCTCGCGTGCCACTGGCGCCCGCCCATCGACGGCTGCCCGCTCAATGCCCGCCAGGTGCATGACCTGATTCACGAACAATTGCCGCTGCCGCGTCTGGCGCTGCATCAGGAAGCCGACTTCATCCTTGAGGTCTGGAGCCGCGAGCCGCGCTCGGTGGCCGCACTGGAGGGCCTGCGATGATTGGCATTCTGATTCCCGCGCACAACGAAGAAGACTTGCTCGAGCAGTGCCTGACAGCCGCCCTGCGCGCCAGCAAACACGGACTGCTGGCCGGCGAACCGGTGGAGGTGCTGGTGGTGCTCGACAGTTGTACCGACCGTTCGGCACAGATCGTCAGCGGCTTTCCGGTACTGAGCCTGCACATCGACGCTCGCAACGTTGGCCAAGCCCGTGCCGCCGGCGCGCAGGTTTTGCTGGAGCGTGGTGCACGCTGGATCTCCTGCTCCGACGCCGACAGCCGCGTGGCCGACGACTGGCTGGTGGCGCAGTTGGGCCTGGGCGCCGACGCGGTATGCGGCACGGTAACCGTCGAACACTGGGATCAATCGTTCGACGAAGCCGCGCAAATCCGCTATCACAGCCACTATCAGGCGCGTGACGGGCATCGGCACATTCACGGTGCCAACCTCGGAATCAGCGCAGACGCCTATCGTTGGGCCGGGGGTTTCAAACCGTTGGCCTGCGATGAAGATGTCCAACTGGTGCGGCAACTGGAGCTGTCCGGTGCCGACATCGCCTGGAGTCATCGCCCGCAAGTGCACACCAGCGCCCGTCTGGACAGCCGAGCCCGGGGTGGATTCGGTGATTACTTGCGGAAAATGGTACAGATAGACATAAAAAAAGCGGATCAGATTGATCTGTGACGCGACGAATCAACTTTCATGAGCAATACTCTGCTGCGCGGCAATCCAGGGTTCGGAGCGACGCACGGCAATTCATCCGCCTTCACGGGTCGCGCGCACCTGGTTTTCCACGGTGTCTGCACGACTGAGGGCCAGAGACAACAAGGACGTAATACCCATGAAACCGTTATTCCTCAGCGAACACTCGCTGCCGGCGCAGATATGGAACAGCGCCCCGCAGCTGGACAACATTCCCGTCATCAACACCCACAGCCTCGTTCCCCCCGGTGCCCGTGCCGTCGTGGTCGCCCCGCATCCGGGTGATGAAGTGGTGACCTGTGGCGGTCTCCTGCAACTGCTTTCCAGCCTCGGTCATCCGCTGCAACTGCTGTCGATCACCGACGGCAGCGCCAGCCATCCGGGTTCACGACAATGGTCGGAAAAACGCCTGAGCGTATTCCGTCCCCAGGAAAGCGTCGAAGCCCTGCGCCGGCTCGGCCTGCCGATGCACAGTCTGAAATGGGTACGCGGCGGGTTTACCGACAACGCGCTGCTCGACTGCGAGGCTGACATCACCCACTTCATCGCGCGCTACCTGCGCCCCGGCGACGTGGTGTTCAGCACCTGGCGCAACGACAGCAACGACGACCATGAAGCGGTCGGCCGTGCCAGTGCCCAGGCGGCTGCGCAAGTCGGCGCGACCTTCCATGACGTGCCGGTCTGGGCCTGGCACTGGCCGGAACGCGAGCAGAACCTGATTCCCTGGGAACGTGCGCGCAAACTGCGACTCGACACCTGGACCGTGGCGCGCAAAAGTCACGCCACCCACGCCTATGCCAGCCAGCTCAAGGGCGAACCGGCGATCGGCATTGCGCCGATGCTGCCGCGGGTGATCCTCGAGCGCATGCGCTTGCCGTACGAAATCGTGCTCATCTGAAACACGTTTCCCCTGTGGGAGCGGGCTTGCTCGCGAAGAGGCCAGTACTGCCGGCGCCTATTCCTTTGGCACCACATTATCCAGTGCCTGATTCACCGCCAGCTCCCCCAGCATCACCACCTGCGCGATGCCCAACACCGTATGACGGCCCGGCCCTTCGAGCGTGCCGGCGAAATCACCGAGCATCACCGTGGCCGAGGCCAGGGACTCGCAGGCGTTGGCCAGCAGCGATTCGGTATCGGTTTGCGGGTTGACCAGGAACATGCTGCTGGGGGTGTACGGCGTTGCCATGATGTGCGCGGGCGCGAGGTAGTGGTCGAGGGCGCGTTCGGCAGCTTCGTGGAGTTTTCTGGAGTTGAGGGATTCGTAGGGTGATACCGGGTCTGTAGCGGGTGGATTGGGGGTGGTTTCGGGCATCATCAGTTGGAACTCCGATCGAGGCACTTTGAAAAAATGAGTCTCTGTAGGAGCTGCCGCAGGCTGCGATCTTTTGATGTTGCTTTTAAAAAAACAAGATCAAAAGATCGCAGCCTGCGGCAGCTCCTACAGGGGGGCCGGTCAGTTAGTTCAGCACGCGGCGGCTGTCCAGTACCCGGTTGACCATCAGTTCACTGAGCATGATCACCTGATGCAGCATCAGCATGGCCCGGCGCTGTGGGTGGTCGGCGACGTCGCTGATGTCCCGGGCCATGTCGCTGGCGGCGGCTAATGATTCGCAGGCTTCGACGAGCAAGGTTTCCTCGTCCACGGTGGGGTCGATGAGGAAGATTCTGCTGGGTTTGCGTGACGAGGCTGAAGGGATCGAGATCTTCAGGGCGCCGGAGTTGAGGTAGAAGTTGATGGCGCGGTCGGTTGCCGCTTTTATCTTCTGCGGGTCGAGGGCCGGGTCGTACGGGATTGAGGCGTCCGGGGGATTGGGCGTGGCTTTGAACATGGATGAAACTCCGTATCGAGAAATAGGAGCCATCACCCTCGCTACCAAACGATGGGTGGCGGCCATGCGCGGGTTGGTAGACCGGTCGATACGGAACCCGGCGCTCACGAATGAGCCCCACGCATGTCCACCATAAAACTGAGCCCCAAAAAGAGGCTACATAAGGTGACGCCATACGACCGTACCGAAATGGGCTACCAAACCCGATCACTGTTTTCCAGTGACAGGGAAACGATAAGCCCAACGCATAGCCGTGTAAGCCGGCGGATTCTGGCGTACGCGTAGGTAACGGCGCAAGGCGTTGTAGCCGGTATGGCGTAACGGTTCGTGTACTTTAAACGTGGTTGCGCGGTTATGTTTATGTGCGGGGTTTGCTCTGTTGTTTTGATTTTGTCTGGCAGGCCGCTTTCGCGAGCAGGCTCGCTCCCACAGTTGGAATGCTTGCATTCAGTGGGAGGTTGGTCGGCTTGTGAGCCGTCATCGCTGGCAAGCCAGCTCCCACAATTTGACCGAGTGCATTCAGTCAGAGATTGGTCGATCGGCAGGCCGCTTTCGCAAGCAGGCTCGCTGCCACCGGTTTTCTGGCGGCTCGGGTGATTTGTGTTACGGCCTGAGGCATCTGGAAGGAACTGCCCGCGCACAGACCAGTCGCATGAACAGGAAGCCGTTTTTTCAGAGGAGTGAACGTGTCCAGCGATCCCGAGCGTCACGCCGTCGACGCCCCCGTCATTCATCGCCTGCGCGTGCTGACGGTCAATACCCACAAGGGCTTCACCGCCCTCAATCGGCGCTTCATCTTGCCGGAACTGCGCGAAGCGGTGCGCAGCACCTCGGCCGATCTGGTGTTTCTCCAGGAGGTCGTGGGCGAACACGAGCGCCATTCCAACCGTTACAACGAATGGCCACAAACCTCGCAATACGAATTTCTTGCCGACAGCATGTGGAGCGATTTTGCCTACGGACGCAACGCGGTGTACCCCGATGGCCATCACGGCAATGCCCTGCTGTCAAAATACCCGATCCGCGAATACCGCAACCTCGACGTGTCGATCACCGGCCCCGAGCGCAGAGGCCTGCTGCACTGCGTGCTGGACGTACCGGGCCACGCCGAAGTCCACGCCATCTGCGTGCACCTGAGTCTGCTGGAAAGCCATCGCCAGTTGCAGTTGCAACTGCTTTGCCAGTTGCTCGAATCCTTGCCCGAGGACGCGCCGGTGATCATTGCCGGCGACTTCAACGACTGGCAATTGCAAGGCAATGTCGCCCTCGCCCGCCGCGATTACCTGCACGAAGCGTTCGAACGCCACCATGGCCGTCCGGCCAAGACCTATCCAGCGCGTTTTCCACTGTTGCGCCTGGACCGCATCTACCTGCGCAATGCCAGCAGCCACGACCCGCAGATCCTCGGCAACAAACCGTGGACGCATTTGTCGGACCACTTGCCACTGGCGGTGGAAGTGCACCTGTAATCCTGCTGCGGCAGCGATCCCCGGATCACCGAAAACGCCTGTGGGAGCAGGCTTGCCCGCGATGACGGCGGATCAGGCAACAGAGATGTTGAATGTTCCGACCTCTTCGCGGACAAGCCCGCTCTCACAGGGTTAGCGGTGGCTGGACTAGCCCTCCGGCTTGAGAATCAACACCGCCAGCGGCGGCAGATTCAGTTCCAGCGACAGCGACTGCCCATGGCTCGGCACCTCTTCGGTAAACGCCCCGCCGCCATTGCCATAGTTGGAACCGGCGTAGGTGTCGGCATCGCTGTTGAGCAGTTCATTCCAGCGTCCGGCAAACGGCACGCCGACGCGGTACGACTGACGCGGCACCGGGGTGAAGTTGGCGACCACCAGCACCGGTTTGCCGTCTTTGCTCCAGCGCAGCCACGCGTACACGCTGTTGATCGCGTCATCACCGATCAACCACTGGAAGCCCTGCGGCGCGTCGTCCTGATCGTGCAGCGCCGGTTCTTCGCGATACAGGCGATTGAGGTCGCCGACCAGTTTCTGCACGCCTTTGTGTTCCGAGTATTGCAGCAGGTACCAGTCCAGTTGCTGATCATGGTTCCACTCGCGCCACTGGCCAAATTCGCAGCCCATGAACAACAGCTTCTTGCCCGGGTGAGTCCACATGAAACTCAGATAGGCGCGCAGGTTGGCAAATTTCTGCCAGCGATCGCCGGGCATCTTGTCGATCAACGAGTGCTTGCCATGCACCACTTCGTCGTGGGAAATCGGCAGGATGAAGCGCTCGGACCAGGCGTAGACCAGACCGAAACTCAGTTCGTTGTGATGGTGCGCGCGGTACACCGGGTCTTGCTGAATGTAGTGCAGCGAATCGTGCATCCAGCCCATGTTCCATTTGTAAGCGAAACCGAGGCCACCCTGCTGGGTGCTCTGGCTGACGCCCGGCCAGGCGGTAGACTCTTCGGCGATCACCAGCGCCCCCGGGGCTTCCAGCTCGACCACGTCGTTCAAGTGCCGGAGGAAATCGATCGCCTCAAGGTTCTCGCGCCCGCCGTGGCGGTTCGGAATCCACTCGCCGGCCTTGCGCGAATAATCGCGATAAAGCATCGAGGCCACCGCATCGACGCGCAGGCCATCCACGTGAAAGTGCTTCAACCAGTGCAGGGCCGATGCCAGCATATAGCCGTGTACTTCGGTGCGCCCCAGGTTGTAGATCAGCGTGTCCCAGTCCTGATGGAAGCCTTCCAGCGGGTTGCCATATTCGTACAACGCCGTGCCGTCGAACTGCGCCAGACCATGGGTATCGGTAGGAAAATGCGCCGGTACCCAGTCGAGAATCACCCCGATTCCGGCCTGGTGACAGGCGTTGACGAACTCGCCGAACTGCTCGGGTGTGCCATATCGCGCGCTCGGGGCGAATTGCGAGAGCAGTTGATAGCCCCACGAACCGCCAAACGGGTGCTCCATGATCGGCATCAGTTCGATGTGGGTGAAGCCCAGTTCCTTGACATAAGGAATCAGCCGCTCGGCCAGCTCCGGCCAGGTGTACTGTCGGGCGACTTCGCCCAGATCGTCCAGTTCACACTGCCACGATCCGGCGTGCAGCTCATAGATCGACAGCGGCTGCGAATGCTGTTGCCGTTCGCGACGACCGCTCATCCATTCCTGATCCTGCCAGTCGACTTGCAACGGCGCGGCGACTTTCGAGGCGGTGTCCGGCGGCAGGCTGGTGGCCAGCGCCATCGGGTCAGCCTTCAGCGGCAGAATGCCGTGGGCGCCGAGGATCTCGTATTTGTACAACTCCCCCGCCTGCAGGCGCGGAATGAACAACTCCCAGACCCCGGATGGATGGCGCAGGCGCATCGGATGGCGACGCCCGTCCCACACGTTGAAATCGCCGACCACCGAGACGCGCCGGGCGTTCGGCGCCCACACGGCGAAACGCACGCCGTCAACGCCATCGACGGTTTGCAGCTGGGCGCCGAGGCAACTGCTCAGATCGCGGTGATTGCCTTCGGCGAACAGATACAAATCCATTTCGCCGAGCAACTGACCAAAGCTATAGGGATCTTCCGCCACTTGCTCGCCGCCGGCCCAGCGCGTGCGCAGCAGATAGGGCCGGGCCTGGGCGAAGTGCCCGACAAACAGCCCCGGGGTTTCCGTGGCGGTCAGTTCGCCACGTTCTTCACCGCTGTCCTTGTCCAGCACTTCAACTTTCAACGCACCCGGCAAATAGGCGCGGATGAACTGCCCGCCGGCACCATCACCGTGCGGGCCGAGAATGGAAAACGGGTCGCGATGTTCCGCACGTACCAACGCGTCGATGTCTTGCGCCGTCGGCAATAACGCTTCTTTAGCGTGACCCTGTTCCTTGTTCGAGACACTCATGACTACTCTCCACCAAGATCGGAAAAGGGTTTAAGCCCCGTCAATAACCCATACAAACCGTGCAACGGCACGGGCAGCCACGTGGGGCGATTTTCGGCTTCATAGGCCACTTCATAGGCCGCCTTCTCCAGGCCGAACAGCGCCAGCGCTGCGTCGGCACCCGCAGGATCCTGCCAGGCATGATCAAGACTAGCCGCCGCTTGGCGATATGCCTGAACAAATGCCTCGCGCGCCTCACGCAGGTAGCGCTCGGCGACCCGATGCCGGGCCGCTTCCGACTCTGCACTGTGATCGACGTTATGCACGTTGATGGTCATGGCCGCCGCGTAATCGAAGGATCGCAGCACGCCGCTGACGTCCTTGTACGGACTGTGTTTGCCGCGCCGCTCGTGCAGCGGCCGCGCCGGTTCACCTTCGAAGTCGATCAGATAGGCATCGCCCTTGATCACCAGCACTTGGCCCAGGTGCAAGTCGCCATGCACACGAATACGCAAGCCGCCCACGGCTTTTTGCGCGAGTTCCTGCACATGGCCAAGGATGATTTTTTTGTTGTCCAGCAGCCGCGCGACCATTTTCTGATCCGCCGCGCTCAGATGACTTTGATGTTGCTTGAGCAGCTTCAGCGCATGCTCGACCTGCGCCGCAACGTCCTTGCCGGTGGCTTGGGCGTCCTTGGCGCTGGTGATTTGCGGGGCGAAATCGGGATTGTCGCTCGGCGCCGCCAGCACTTGATGCATCTCGCCCAGACGCTGGCCGAGCATGCCGGCAAAGTCCTTGAGCTCGCCGAGGGCGTTGTAATGCTGTTCCTGCTCGGACATGGCGTCGGCCAGTTCATCGCGCAGCGCCCGTTCGAGGTTGTTCTGCGTCCATTCCCAGGCATCACCCTGATTGCTCAGATAGCCTTGGGCGATCATCAGCAGATTGTCTTCGCCCTGGGCATCACGACGAATCACCGAACCCAACAGCGGCGAGATGTTCTCGAACCCGGCCTCGGTCAGGTAGGCGCTCATTTCCAGTTCCGGGTGCACCCCCGAGGCGACTTTGCGGATCAGTTTCAGCACCAGGCTGTTGCCGATCACCACCGAACTGTTCGACTGCTCAGCCGACAGATAACGCACCTCGGATTCAGCGCCGAGGCCAAGTTTTTCCAGCTGCGCAGTCGGTGCGAAACGGATCTCGCCCTGCTCGGAGTTGAGCACGGTGCTGCTCTGCATGCCGTGCAGCACGGCGTGCACAAACGTTTCGAGGCTGAACGCATCAGTGATCAGGCCCACCTGACGTCCGCGGCGTACCCGGGACAAGGCCAATTGCTGCGGCAGCGCCGCCCCGACCTGATCTTCCGAGATAAACCCGAACGGCAGTTGATAGCGGCTGGTCTGCCCGGCGCTGGTGACTTCGATCTCACTGAGCAGCACCGGATGCTGGGCATCGCCGAAGCGCACGCCGTAGGCCAGATTGACCTGCTCGATGGCCGCGTCCTTGCCGGCGAACCAGCGGCGGTTCTGCAGCCAGCTCGGCAAGATGCTCTGCTCCAGGGTGTTGCGGGTGGGCGCTTCAAGCAGTTCTTCCATGCGTTTTTTCAGCACCAGCGTGGTGAAGTCCGGCAGGCTCTGCGCCGGTTCCACGTGCCAGCTCGGCATCTGGTTTTCCGCCGCGAGGGCAAACCAATAGAAGCCGTACGGCGCCAGGGTCAGCAGGAAGTTCAACTGACCGATGGGCGGGAACGCGTTACCGCCAAGCATCTCCACCGGGACCATGCCCACATACGCAGACAGATCCAGCTCCGCCGCTTGCGCGCTGCGCGAGACGTTGGCCACGCAGAGAATGATTTCGTGCTTGCCGTCAGCGTCGGTGAACTCGCGGGTGTAGGCCAGGATGCGCCGGTTGCTCGGCGAGAGCATCTTCAGCGTGCCGCGCCCGAAAGCCTTCGACTGCTTGCGCACGGCGAGCATGCGTCGCGTCCAATTGAGCAGCGAATGCGGGTCGCCGGCCTGGGTTTCGACGTTGACCGACAGGTAACCGTATTGCGGGTCCATGATCGGTGGCAGCACCAGGCTTGCCGGGTCGGCCCGGGAAAAACCGCCGTTGCGGTCGATCGACCATTGCATCGGCGTGCGCACGCCGTCGCGGTCGCCGAGGTAGATGTTGTCGCCCATGCCGATTTCGTCGCCGTAATACAGGGTTGGCGTGCCCGGCATCGACAACAGCAGGCTATTGAGCAGTTCTACGCGGCGGCGGTCTCGCTCCATCAACGGCGCCAGACGTCGACGAATGCCGAGGTTGATCCGCGCGCGACGGTCAGCGGCGTAGTAGTTCCACAGGTAGTCGCGCTCCTTGTCGGTGACCATCTCCAGCGTCAGCTCATCGTGGTTGCGCAGGAAGATTGCCCACTGGCAATTGGCAGGAATCTCCGGGGTTTGCCGCAGAATGTCGGTGATCGGGAAGCGATCTTCCTGGGCCAGCGCCATGTACATGCGCGGCATCAGCGGGAAGTGAAAGGCCATGTGGCATTCGTCACCGTTGACGCCTTCGGCATCGGTGTCGCCGAAGTACAGCTGAGTGTCTTCCGGCCATTGGTTGGCCTCGGCCAGCAGCATGCGGTCAGGGTAATTGGCGTCGATCTCGGCACGGATCTGCTTGAGGACGTCGTGGGTCTCGGGCAGGTTTTCGTTATTGGTGCCGTCGCGCTCGATCAGGTACGGAATGGCGTCGAGACGCAGACCGTCGATGCCCATGTCCAGCCAGTAGCGCATCACCGACAGCACGGCTTTCATCACTTGCGGATTGTCGAAATTCAGATCGGGCTGGTGCGAATAAAAGCGGTGCCAGAAGTATTGGCCGGCGACCGGGTCCCAGGTCCAGTTGGACTTTTCAGTGTCGAGAAAGATGATCCGGGTGCCGTCGTACTTCTGATCGTCATCCGACCACACATAGAAGTCCCGCGCCGCCGAGCCGGGTTTGGCCTTGCGCGCCCGCTGGAACCACGGGTGCTGATCGGAGGTGTGGTTGATGACCAGCTCGGTGATCACCCGCAAGCCACGTTTGTGCGCCTCGGCGATGAAGCGCTTGGCATCGGCCATGGTCCCGTAGTCGCTGTGCACGCCGCGGTATTCGGCGATGTCGTAACCGTCATCGCGGCGTGGCGACGGGTAGAACGGCAACAGCCAGATGGTGTTGACGCCGAGTTCGGCGATGTAGTCGAGTTTGGCGATCAGGCCGGGAAAGTCGCCGATCCCGTCATTGTTGGAGTCGAAAAACGATTTGACGTGAACTTGATAGATCACCGCATCCTTGTACCAGAGCGGGTCTTTGATGAAGGTGGCTGCCTTGGGTTTCTTCGCCATGTGAAACTCCTGAAAAATTCGTCTCTGCACATAATGTGATCGTGCTGATACTTCTGTAGGAGCTGCCGAAGGCTGCGATCTTTTGATCTTGCTTCTAAAAAATCAAAGGCAAAAGATCGCAGCCTTCGGCAGCTCCTACACGGGTCGGTGTCTGTCTTACGCGGCAGTAATCCGCCATATCCCGAACGGCTGGTACGCCGGGTCTATGCGCATGAACTGATACTTGCCGTGCCAGTCCCAGCGATGCCCGTTCATCAAGTCTTCACCGTGGGTGGTTGCGTCGTCGGGCAGGCCCATCTCCCACAGCGGCAATTCGAAATTGGCTTCCTGCACGTTGTGCGGATCGAGGCTCACCGCCACCAGAATGAAATTGCTGCCGTCGAAGCTGCGCTTGCCGAAGTACAGAATGTTGTCGTTCCAGGCGTTGTAGATTTTCAGGCCCAGGTGCGTGTGCAGCGCCGGGTTCTGCCGGCGGATGCGATTGAGCTGGGCAATTTCGGCAATGATGTTGCCCGGCGCATTGAAGTCGCGGACGCGGATCTCGTACTTCTCCGAATCAAGGTATTCCTCCTTGCCCGGCACCGGTGCCGATTCGCACAGTTCATAACCGGAATACATGCCCCACAGGCCCGAACCCATGGTCGCCAGCGCCGCGCGAATCAAAAAGCCCGGACGCCCCGACTCATGCAGGAACGCCGGGTTGATGTCCGGCGTATTGACGAAGAAGTTCGGCCGATAGCATTCACGCCATGGCGACTGGTTGAGCTCAGTGAAGTAGGTCGCCAGCTCCGACTTGGTGTTACGCCAGGTGAAATAGGTGTAGCTCTGGCTGTAACCGACCTTGCCCAGCCGCGCCATCATTGCCGGCGTGGTGAACGCCTCGGCGAGGAAGATCACTTCCGGGTGCAGTGCCCGCACATCGGCAATCAGCCATTGCCAGAACGGCAGCGGCTTGGTGTGCGGATTGTCGACGCGAAAGATCTTCACGCCTTCGTTGACCCAGCCGACCACGATATCGCGCAGCTCGACCCACAGACTGGGGATCGCGTCCGGCGCATAGAAGTCGACGTTGACGATGTCCTGGTATTTCTTCGGCGGGTTCTCCGCGTACTTGATCGTGCCGTCCGGGCGCCAGTTGAACCAGCCCGGATGCTGCTTGAGCCACGGGTGATCCTGGGAACACTGAATGGCAAAATCGAGGGCGATTTCCAGACCATGCTCAGCGGCAGCGGCCACCAGTCGGCGGAAGTCTTCGCGAGTACCGAGCTGCGAGTGAATCGCTTCGTGACCACCCTCCTCGCTTCCGATCGCATACGGGCTACCGGGATCATCGGGACCTGCGGTGAGGGAATTGTTGCGGCCCTTGCGGTGGGCGCGGCCGATGGGGTGAATCGGCGTGAAATACAACACGTCAAACCCCATGTCCTGAATCATCGGCAGACGCGCGTGCACGTCGTTGAACGTGCCGTGACGGTTGGGATCGTCGGTGATCGAGCGCGGAAACAGCTCGTACCAACTGGCAAACTCGGCCAGTTCCCGTTCCACGTCCACCGGGAATTCGGCACTCAGGCTCAGATAGGCGCGGTGATCGGCCTGCGCCATCAACTGCGCACTGCGCGAGTGCAGAAACAACGCCACCTGCTCGGTTTCGAGCAGGCCGGACAATTCATGGTGCAGTGCGGCGAGTTGTTCGCTGAGCTGACCGTCGCTGCGCTCGGCGGCCTGCTGCACCATGGTGCGGCCTTCCTGCAGTTCGAGCGACACCGGGACGGCGGCGTTGTGCTTTTTCTCCAGTTCGTACTGGAAACTGGCGAAGTGATCGATCCACGCTTCGATGCAATACAGGTAGCGACCCTGGCGTTCGGGACGAAACTGCCCCTGCCAACTGTTGTTGCCCAGCTCGTTCATCACTTCGCTGTGCCAGCTCTCTTCGCCCTCCGCGCGCCAACGGATGCGCACCGCCAGCTTGTCGTGGCCGTCGGCAAAGACCTTGCTGGTGACGATCACGTCACGCTCGACGATCGACTTGACGGCAAACTGTCCGCCATCCAGGGTCGGCATGGTGTTTTCGATCACGATGCGCGGCAGCAGTAACGCCTGCGACAGCGGCATATGCGGGTTATAGCTCTGCTCTGAAGGTTTTTCAGCGGACATCGAGCCTCTCTCCTTTACGCCCCAAGGACGCTCTTGTGCCGGATCCGTGTCCACAAGGAGGCACCGGCCCCGACATGAACTCACTTAGGTTCCGAGCGACCGGCGCGGGGAAAAGTTCACAGGGATTTGCCTGGGCAAAAAAGCGGATCGAATTCGCCAGCAGGTGGTCAATCCACTTAAGCACTTCTCACGCCATGTGCCACACGGAGGTCTACAGATGAACATCCCGATCCCGGCAGAAACGCCTGATCCGAACATCGACAAACCCACCTTGCCCGAGACCGAGCCGCAGCCGATTCCCGAGCAGGAACCCCCAGGCACCACGCCACCGCCGAAGGAAGAACCGCCGACGACAATGCCCCCCGTCATCGTCTGAGCAGCACGCCCCCCCTGTAGGAGTTGCCGCAGGCTGCGATCTTTTGATCTTGTTTTTAAAAATCAAAGTCAAAAGATCGCAGCCTGCGGCAGCTCCTACAGGTTGTTCGCGGTGTTCACAGATGCTGGTTTTTCTCGCCTTCTTTCTCGAACAACCTGACCACCCGCGGCATTACGCTGAAAATCCCCAGTGCCAACAGGGTACTGAGCAGTGCCGTCGCCTCCTTGCCCAACCCGGTCGCCACGCCGATCGCCGCCGTCATCCACAATCCGGCTGCAGTGGTCAGCCCTTTGACATGGCCCTCATCGCCTTCCTTGTTTTTCAGGATGGTTCCGGCGCCAAGAAAACCGATGCCGGCGATCACGCCCTGCAACACCCGGCTCATCGCATCGGACTCCGCCCCGCTGGTTTGCGGCACCAGCACGAACAGCGCCGCGCCGAGTGCCACCAGCATGTGCGTACGTACCCCGGCGGCCTTGCCTTTGTGCTCACGTTCGAAACCGAGAATTCCGCCCAGCACGGCGGCCATCAGCAGACGCACGGTGATGCGCGTCAGTTGCGAAGCGTCGCCGATGTCGGCGAACTCCGCTTGCAGCGTTTCCCACACTTCATCCCACCAGGCGTTCATCGCTCCGTCCTTTTTATTTGTCGTTAGTGCATGGACAGCGGCGACCATTAATCAGTTGCGCAGAACGATCGGCCCCGCGCGCGCCCTAACCTCTCAGGTACCCATGAAAAAAGGACAGCCTCATGCCCGTTCGAATCGATGAATCCAACCCCGAATCAAAAGTGTGTTTTTTCACCGTCGAAAATGGCGAAGAAATTCGTATCTGCGACACCCTGGAAGTCAAAACGGATAGCGAAAAAGCCATGTCGTTCGTGGAAATTGAAAACCGGCGCGTTTACATCACTGAAGCGGAGGCGGATGCCTTGACCGTCGCTGGCGCGAAAGACGGCCGCAAGCACCTGAAGGCTGACGACAGTGATTCGGTGATTTGACTGACCCTGATCAACACCTGGAGCAGACGCCTGCGATAGGCGTTTGCGCCTGCGTCTGCGGGCTGCTTCAAGTTGTCGCAGGGCGTCGCTCAGACGCCATCTGATCCGCTTTTTATTCAAATAGCTGAGTCTGTTATGCAAACAGATCGGCGCTCATAGTTCGTTCGCCTGATGGAGGCTGATGAGCGAATGACCATGAGCGAACAAATCCCCGTCCGAACCGTAGAAGCAAGCCCCACCATTAAAAATGTGCCAGGTCGCCCAATGAAGGCGAAGGCCGGCTCCACCGACAAGCAGATCCACACCCGCAGTTTCACCGGGCTGTTCCGCCGCCTGCGCATCAGCGGCGCAGGTTTTCTGTTTTTGCTGTTTTTCGGCACCGTGTGGTTGAACTGGGGCGGTCGTCAGGCCGTACTGTGGGACCTCGCCGAAAGCAAATTCCACATCTTCGGCGCGACCTTCTGGCCACAGGATTTCATCTTGCTCTCGGCGCTGCTGATCATTGCTGCGTTCGGTCTGTTCGCCATCACCGTGTTCGCCGGCCGGGTCTGGTGCGGTTACACCTGCCCGCAGAGCTCGTGGACATGGATTTTCATGTGGTGCGAGAAAGTCACCGAAGGCGAACGCAACCAGCGCATCAAACTGCAAGCAGCGCCGTGGGGCCTGAACAAACTGGCGCGGCGCGCCGCCAAGCACACCTTGTGGCTGGCGATCAGCGTGATGACCGGGCTGACCTTCGTCGGCTACTTCACACCGATTCGCCCGCTGGCCGAAGAGCTGTTCACCCTGCAGATCGCCGGGGTCAGCCTGTTCTGGGTGTTGTTCTTCACCGCTGCCACGTACATCAACGCCGGCTGGCTGCGCGAAGCGGTGTGCATGCACATGTGCCCGTATGCGCGATTCCAGAGCGTAATGTTCGACAAGGACACCCTGGCGATTTCCTATGACGCGGCCCGTGGCGAAAACCGTGGCCCGCGCAAACGCGACGTGAAGCCCGCCGAAGCCGGTCTCGGCGATTGCATCGATTGCCAGTTGTGCGTGCAGGTCTGCCCGACCGGCATCGACATCCGCGACGGTTTGCAGATGGAATGCATCGGCTGCGCGGCGTGCATCGACGCCTGCGATTCGATCATGGACAAAATGAATTACCCGCGCGGCTTGATCCGCTACAGTTCCGAGCGCGAATTGCAGGGTGGCAAGACCCACCTGCTGCGGCCAAGGCTGATCGGCTACGTCGCGGTGCTGCTGGTGATGATCGGCGCACTGGCACTGGCTTTGGTTGAACGGCCCATGGTCTCGCTCGACGTGACCAAGGATCGCGGGCTGTTCCGCGAGAACGGTCAGGGCCAGATCGAAAACATCTACACCCTGAAGGTGATCAACAAGACCCAGCAGCGCCAGGACTACACCCTGAGTCTGGTGGATGGCGAAGGCTTCCAGTTGCAGGGCAAGACCGAACTGAGCCTGGCGCCGGGTGAGATTGTCGATGTGCCGGTATCGGTGGCGATGACCACCGAACGCCCGGCCAGCAGCTCGCAGACCTTGAGCTTCAAGATCGCCGACAGCGACGAGCCGCAGATTTACAGCGTGGCGAAAAGCAGGTTTGTGGCGCCGATGAATCGCTGAGCCTTTAAGATGCAGCTCTCTTTTGACACTGCGATACCTGTGGCGAGGGAGCTTGCTCCCGCTGGGCTGCGTAGCGGCCCCAAAAACTGTGAGTGTTACGCACTCAAGCGGGAGCAAGCTCCCTCGCCACAACAAGCAATCCGAATTCAGTCCATCGCGGGATACCGATGAAACGCTACGAAAAATTCGCCGACGACATCGCTGAACTGATCCGCTCCGGCGTACTCGGCCCCGGGCAGCGAGTGCCGTCGGTGCGCTACGCCAGCCAAACCTACGGGGTCAGCCCGTCCACGGTGTTCCAGGCCTATTACCTGCTCGAACGTCGCGGTCTGATCCGCGCGCGGCCGCGCTCCGGCTACTTCGTCAACACCCACGCGCCGAGTCCGTTTTCCGAGCCGGTGATCAGCAGCCACGTCAACGACTCCACCGAAGTCGACGTCAGCGAACTGGTGTTCTCGGTGCTCGAATCGATCAAGGACCCGAGCACCGTGCCCTTCGGCTCGGCGTTCCCCAGCCCGACCCTGTTCCCGTTGCAGCGTCTGTCGCGCTCGCTGGCCAGTGCGGCGCGGGAGATGGACCCGCGCATGGTGGTCACCGACATGTCGCCGGGTAACCCGCAACTGCGTCGGCAGATTGCCCTGCGCTACATGGTCGGTGGGCTGATGCTGCCCATGGAAGAACTGCTGATCACCAACGGCGCCCTCGAAGCGCTGAACCTGTGCCTGCAAGCAGTGACCGAACCGGGCGATCTGGTGGCCATCGAAGCCCCGGCGTTCTACGCCAGCCTGCAAGTGCTGGAGCGCCTGAAACTCAAGGCCGTGGAAATCCCCGTGCACCCGCGCGACGGTATCGACCTCGGCGTGCTCGCCCAGACCCTGGAACGCCATCCGATCAAGGCTTGCTGGTGCATGACCAGTTTCCAGAACCCGATGGGCGCGACCATGCCCGAGGCGAAGAAACAGGAACTGGTGGAACTGCTGCGCCGGCATCAGGTGCCGCTGATTGAGGACGACGTCTACGCGGAGCTCTATTACGGCCAGCAAGCGCCGAAACCGGCCAAGGCGTTCGACACCGAAGGACTGGTGATGCACTGCGGTTCGTTCGCCAAGAGTCTGGCCCCCGGCTACCGTATCGGCTGGGTCGCTGCCGGGCGCTACGCGCAGAAAATCGAACGGCTGAAACTGATGACCTCGCTCTGTGCTTCAATGCCGGCGCAAGCGGCGATTGCCGACTACCTGCAACACGGCGGCTACGACCGCCACTTGCGCAAATTGCGCTACGCCCTGGAAGAACAGCAAAGCGCGATGCTCGCGGCGATTGCCCGCTACTTCCCGGCGCAGACCCGGGTCAGCCAGCCGGCGGGTGGCTACTTTTTGTGGCTGGAATTGCCGCCGCAGATGGATTCCTTGAAGTTGTTTCAGATGGCGTTGGCGCAAGGCATCAACATCGCGCCGGGGCCGATTTTCTCGCCGACCCAGCGCTTCAGGAATTGTATTCGCTTGAATTACGGCAGCCCGTGGACCGAGGATTCGGAGAAGGCAATGGAGACATTGGGGCGGATTGTGCGGTCGTTCTGACAGTCAGATATTGCCTGTGCAGGCCCTATCGCTGGCAAGCCAGCTCCCACAGTGATCGATGTCAGTCGCAAATATTGTGTACGACACAGAAACCTGTGGGAGCTGGCTTGCCAGCGATGGGGTCGGATCAGGCAACACAAAGGCCGAAGATCAACGCCCACCACCCAGATCAACAAACGTCCCGGTCGCATAAGAAGCCTTATCCGACAACAACCAGACAATCGCCTCCGCCACCTCATCCGGGCGCCCGCCCCGAGCCATCGGAATCGCCGACTCAAGCTTGCTGACCCGATCCGGATCACCGCTCAGCGCATGGAAGTCGGTGTAGATGTAGCCCGGACGCACCGCATTAACGCGAATGCCCTCGCCCGCCACTTCCTTGGACAGACCGATGGTGAAGGTGTCGAGCGCGCCTTTGGACGCGGCATAGTCGACGTATTCGTTGGGCGAGCCCAGGCGTGCGGCGACCGACGACACGTTGACGATACTGCCGCCCTGGCCGCCATGTTTGGGCGACATGCGCAGGATCGCGTGCTTGGCGCAGAGGATCGGCGCCAATACGTTGGTTTTCATGATTTTAAGGATGCGGAATTCGGACATTTCATCGACCCGCGACTTGTGCCCGACGGTGCCTGCATTGTTCACCAGTGCGGTGACCCGTCCCAGTTCGGTGTCGACCCGGTGAAACAGTGCGATGACTTCGTCTTCGATGCTGACATCGGCGCGCACCGCAATGGCTTGCGCCCCCAGCGCCCGCACTTGCTCCAGCACGCTTTGTGCGGCCTGTTCATCCGACTGATAGTTGATGCAGATCCGATAGCCCTGCCCGGCAGCCAACAACGCTGTAGCGGCGCCGATTCCGCGGCCGCCACCGGTGATTACCATGACTTTATCCATGCTGGCCCTTCCCCCAATGCACACGTAACAGTCGGGATGAAGAATAACCGCCATTGGGCGGTTTTGCATGGGCTCTGTCCAAGACAAAACCCTGCATGAGACTGAGATGTTTTCTGTAGCGAGTGAGCTTGCTCCTTCGCCACCGTTTGCAGTCAGACAGCCGCCTGAGCCTTTCCACGGGTGAGGTTCTGCATGAACGCGTCCGCCGGCATCGGATGCCCCAACAGATAGCCCTGCAACGAATCACAGCCCAACTGCGTGAGGAAGTCCTGCTGTACGCCAGTCTCCACGCCCTCGGCAACAATGCGCAAACCGAGCGCCTGGCCCAGCGCCACAATCGCCGAGACGATGGCCGCATCATCGCTGTCGTGCTCCAGATCGCGGACAAACCCTCGGTCGATTTTCAGTTCGTTGGCCGGCAAACGCTTGAGGTACATCAGGCTCGAATAGCCGGTACCGAAGTCGTCGATCGACAGGTCGACGCCCATGTCCGACAACTCCTGCAACACCGTCATGCTGGCATCGGCGTCACTCATGGCCGTGGTTTCAGTGATTTCCAGGGTCAGGCTGTTGGCCGGCAAATGATGCGTGGCCAGCGCCCTGGCCACGCTTTGCACCAGTCCCGCATGGCAGAACTGTAGCGCCGAGAGGTTCACCGCGATGCGCCAGTCGGTGTAACCGAGCACATACCATTCGCGCATCTGCCGGCAGGCCTCGTTGAGTACCCAGTCGCCGATGGCGATGATCAGGCCGGTCTTCTCCGCCAGATCGATGAACTTGTCCGGCAGCAACATGCCCTGGGTCGGATGCTGCCAGCGCAGCAACGCTTCGGCCCCCACCGGACGACCGCTGGCAGCGTCGAATTTGGGTTGGAAATACAGGCTGAACTGCCGGTGTTCCAGCGCGGCGCGCAGATCTTGCAGCAACTGCAGCTGCTTGCGTGCGTTGCTGTTCATCGAGGCATCGAAGAAGCTGTAGCCGTTTTTACCGCCGCCCTTGGCGTGATACATCGCCGCATCGGCGTTCATCAGCAGTTCCTGAGCGCTCTGGCCATTCCCCGGGTACAGGGCAATGCCGACGCTGGCGGAAATCTGCAACTCATGCTCGGCCACGCGGAATGACTGGCCGATCAGGCCGACCTGACGCGCTGCCAGGCTCAGGGCATCGTTGGGCTCGGTCAGACGCACCAGCAGCACGAACTCGTCGCCGCCAATTCGCGCCAGCGTGTCCTGACTGCGCAAATCTTCGCGCAGGCGCACACCGACTTCGCGCAGCAACTGGTCGCCCATGTGGTGGCCGAAGGCATCGTTGACCGGTTTGAAACCGTCCAGATCGATGAACATCAACGCAAAACAGCCGCCCTGCTCCTCGACCTTCTTCATCGCCTGATTGATCCGGTCGTCCAGCAGCATGCGGTTCGGCAGACCTGTGAGGGTATCGTGCAACGCCAGTTGCGTCAGTTCACGATTGGCCAGGGTCAGCGAATGCGCCAGATCGGCAGTGCGTGCTTCGAGGCGAGCATCGAGAATCGAGGTCAGCAAGGCGATCGACAGCACCGCCAGCGTGGTGATCAGCACCAGATTGTCGAGGCCGTTACCCTTGAGACCGTCGAGCGTCGCGCCGCAGAAACTGCCATCAGGAAACTGCGCGGCGGCCATGCCCGTGTAGTGCATGCCGACAATCGCGATGCCCATGATCACCGCCGCACCGCCGCGAATCAGGCGCACATAAGGCGACTGCTGGCGCAGGCGAAAGGCGATCCACAACGCCGCCGCCGAAGCACCGACCGCAATCAGCAATGAGGCGCCGAACAGGGTCGGGTCGTAGTCGATGCCCGGCGTCATGCGCAGTGCCGCCATGCCGGTGTAATGCATGGCGCTGATGCCGGCGCCCATGATCAAGGCGCCGAAACCCAACTGCAGAATCGGCAGTTTCGGCTGGCTGACCAGCCACAGGGCAAACCCGCACGACAGAATGGCAATCAGCAGCGACAGCGCGGTCACCGGAATGTCGTAGCCCAGTTCGATCGGCAACTTGAAGGCCAGCATGCCGATGAAATGCATCGACCAGACGCCAACCCCCATCGCCAGTGCGCCGCCCGCCGTCCAGAAATGCACCGCGCGCCCACGGGCACTGGCAATGCGCCCGGTCAGGTCGAGCGCGGTGTAGGACGCGAGGATCGCCACACACAAAGAAATGAAAACCAGGGTGAAGGAATAATTACCGATGAGCATGAAGATTCTCGCGACCACCCGCGCCGTACTGCGTCCATTCTCGGCCGGGCAAATGCGGCGATTGTACTGATTGCGCGGAAGAACGCACTGACAAAGTAATCATTTTGCCATCAACCCGATGAAACGCTTGTTTGATGGTTTTGCGAGGCTCTGGAGCAACCATCACAGCCTGTAGGAGCTGCGGCACGCTGCGATCTTTTGACCTTGTTTTTTAAGATCAAAAGATCAAAGCGTGCCGCAGCTCCTACACGATTTATTCGGTGGCCAGTTGACCGTCCCAGCCGCCACCCAGCGCGGCAATCAATTGCACACTGGCAATCAAGCGATTCTGCAGAATATTCAGCACAGTCCTCTCGTTGCTCAGCGCCGTGGCTTGCACCACAACCACATCGATGTAGGCGATCAGCCCGGCCTTGTACTGGTTCTGGGTCAGGCGCAGCGAGTCGCGCGCCGCATCCAGTGCTTCCTGACGCACCGCCGCCTCGTCTTCATACACCTTCAGTTGCACCAGATAGTTTTCCACTTCACGGAAACCATCGAGCACCGTCTGGCGGTACTTGGCGACAGTCTGGTCGTACACCGCCTCGGTACGGTCAACCTCGGCCGAACGGATGCCACCGTCGAAGATCGGCAAGTCCAGCTTCGGCCCGACCGACCAGAAACGGTTGGGTATGGTCAAAAGATTTTTCGAAGTACTGCTGCTGTAGCCACCGCTCATGCTCAACGTCAGATCCGGGTAATAGGCGGCTTTGGCCACACCGATATTGGCGTTGGCAGCGATCACCGAGCGCTCCGCCGAGGCAATGTCCGGGCGCCGTTCCAGCAACTGCGACGGCAGGCTCAGAGGAATTTGCGGCAGGTTCGGGATGTTCTGGGTCTCGGCAATGCTGAACTCGGCCGGCGCCTGCCCGGTGAGCACGGCGATAGCGTTTTCGAACTGTGCACGTTGCCAGATCAGGTCCACCAGATCGGCCTGGGTGGTTTTCAACTGGGTCTGTGCCTGCGCCACCGCATCGCGGCCGGAGATCCCGGCACGGTACTGGTTCTGGGTCATTTGCAGGGATTTCTCGTAGGCCGCGACCGTGGCCTCAAGCAAGCGTTTCTGCTGATCGATCACCCGCAGTTGCAGGTAGTTCTGCACCAGTTCCGACTGCTGGCTCAGACGCATCGCGGCCAGATCGGCGAAGCTCGCCTGGGCGCTGGCCTCGTTGGCCTCCAGGCCTCGGCGTAATTTGCCCCAGATATCCGCTTCCCAACTCACGCCCAACTGCGCGTTGTAGGTATCGCGAATCCCGCTGGCGGAACTGCTCAGGCTCGAACTGCTGCTGCCGGTGCCCTGACTGGAGCGGGTCTTGCCTACGCTCAGGTCGACACTGGGGTAAAACGCCCCACGGGCACTGCGCACCAAGGCCTGGGCCTGACGGTACTGCGCTTCGGATTGCGCCACGGTTTGGTTGGAGCTGTTGAGTTTCTCGATCAGGCCATTGAGCTGCTGATCGCCATACAACTCCCACCAGGCACCGCGCGCCAGCGCGTCACTCGGATTGGCCTGGCGCCAGCCCTCGGCCTCTTTGTACTGCGCAACCTCGGCAGTCTGCGGGCGCTGATAGTCCGGGCCGACGGCGCAGGCACTGAGCATCGCCACGCACAGCGACAGGCTCAACAGGCGCGAACCGCGCGCAGTGGCCAGATTGAGAAGCGAACGGTCGGTCATAGCGGAGTTTCCAGAGCAGCGTCAGTACGCACGCCACGCCACTTGTTGAAGCGGTGGCGCAGCTTGTCGAGATAGAGGTAAACCACAGGCGTGGTGTAAAGGGTCAGGACCTGACTGAAGATCAGGCCGCCGATGATGGTCAGGCCCAGGGGCTGGCGCATTTCCGCGCCTTCCGCGCGGCTGAGCAACAGCGGCAAGGCGCCGAGAATGGCCGCCAGGGTGGTCATCAGAATCGGCCGCAGCCGTTGCAGGCAGGCGCTACGGATCGACTCCAGCGGCGACAGGCCCTGATGGCGCTCCAGTTGCAGAGCCAGGTCGATCATCAGAATGGCGTTCTTCTTCACCACCCCGATCAGCAGGAACAGTCCGAGCAGCGAAATCAGACTGAATTCGCCGCCCAGCGCGTAGATCGAGAGCAATGCGCCGACCCCGGCCGAGGGCAAGGTCGAGAGGATCGTCAGCGGGTGAATGTAGCTTTCATACAGCACACCGAGCACCAGATACACTGCGAGCAATGCACCGAGGATCATGAACGGCTGGCTCTTCTGCGTCGCGGCAAAGGCATCGGCGGTGCCGGCCATTTTCGCGATCACGTCTTCCGGCAGACCGACCTTGGCAATCGCCCGCTCGATGGCGGCACTGCCCTGCTCCACAGTCACGCCTTCGGCCATGTCGAAGGCGATGCTTTCGGACGCAAACTGGCCTTCGTGGCTGACGCGGTCGTCTTCCAGGCTGTTTTCGTAATGGGCAATGGTCGACAACGGAATCCGCGCACCGTCAGCGGTAATCACCTGCACCTGATTGAGGGTCACCGGATCCTGCGCGTACTTCTGATTGACCTCCATCACCACCTGATACTGGTTGAGGCTGTCGTAGATCGTCGAAATCTGCCGCTGGCTGTAGGCGTTGTTCAGCACCGCCGTGACCATGTTCATGTCGACCCCGAGGCGCTTGGCCTGATCGCGGTCTACGATCAGCGTCACCTGCTGCGCACCGCGTCCTTCGCGGGCATCAATCGCAGTCAGCTCCGGCAGTGCGCGCAGCGCAGTCACCACTTTCGGGTACCACTCGCGCAGGGCGCCCAGGTCCCCGCTTTGCAGGATATAGCTGTATTGCGAGGTGGTCTGTTCGCGACCGCCGCCGAACTGCAGGTCCTGATCCGCCATCAGCATCAACTGGGCCCCGGGGACCTTGGGCATCTCCTTGCGCAGGCGTTCGATGACTTTCTGCGCCGACAGGTTGCGTTCCTTGATCGGTTTCAGGCGCACCAGCATGAACGCGTTGTTGGTGCCGTTGGTGCCACCGATGAACCCGGCCACGCTCTCCACCGCTTCGTCCTTGAGCACGGCGCGGCGGAAGGTTTCCATTTTCGGCTGCATCACGCTGAACGACAGACCGTCGTCACCCCGCACGAAACCGATCAACTGGCCGGTGTCCTGCTGCGGCATGAACGTCTTCGGCACCACCACGTACAGCCCGACGTTGACACCTACGGTGATGATGAGGCTGAGCAAGGTCAGGCGGCGGTGGCGCAACACCCAGTCGAGGCTGGTCGCATATTTGCCGACCATCCAGTCGTTGGTCTTGCGGCTCCAGCGTTGCAGGCGGTTTTCCTGGCCCGGCGTATGCGGTTTGAGCCAGCGCGCGCAGAGCATCGGCGTCAACGTCAGCGAGACCACCAGCGACACCACAATCGCCGCCGCCAGGGTGATGGAAAACTCACGGAACAGGCTCTCGACAATGCCGCCCATGAACAGGATCGAGAGGAACACCGCCACCAGCGACACGTTCATCGACAACAAGGTAAAACCGACTTCCTTGGCCCCGAGGTACGCGGCCTTCATCGGTTTGACGCCTTCGTCGATGTGCCGGGAAATGTTTTCCAGCACCACGATGGCATCGTCCACCACCAGCCCGGTGGCCAGAATCAACGCCATCAGCGACAGGTTATTCAGCGAAAAACCGTAGAGGTACATCACCGCGAACGTGCCGACCAGCGACACCGGCACCGCCAGCGTCGGAATCAGCGAGGCGCGGAAGTTACCCAGGAACAGGAACACCACCAGAATCACCAGCGCCACAGCGATCAGCAAGGTCATTTCCGCTTCGTGCAGCGTGGCCTTGATCACCGGCGAGCGGTCCATCGCCAGATTCAGCTTGACGCTGGCCGGCAGCACCGCTTGCAAGGCCGGCAACTGCGCCTTGATCTCGTTGACCGTCTCGATGATGTTGGCGCCGGCCTGGCGGTTGATCACTAGCAACACCGCCGCGTCATCGTTGAAGAAACCGCTGTTGTAACGGTCTTCGACGCCGTCGCTGACCTTGGCCACGTCCTTCAGACGCAGGGCCGCGCCGTCCTTGTAATGGATGATCAGCGACTCGTAATCCTTGGCTTTTTCCAACTGGTCGTTGGCCTGGATCTGCCACAGGCGCTCGCCGTCTTCGACCGAGCCCTTGGGCCGGCGCACGTTGGCCGCGGCGATGGTCTTGCGCACATCGTCGAGCGCCACGCCGTACTGGTTGAGCGCCTGCGGTTCGAGTTCGATACGCACCGCCGGCAGCGAACTGCCACCGATCTGCACCTCACCCACGCCCTGCACCTGGGACAGGCTCTGCGACAGGATGGTCGAGGCCAGGTCGTAGAGCTGGCCTTTTTCCAACACATCCGAGGTCAGCGACAGCACCATGATCGGCGCCTGCGACGGGTTGACCTTCTTGTAGGTCGGCATGCTGCGCATCCCGCTCGGCAACAGGTTGCGCGAAGCGTTGATGGCTGCCTGCACCTCGCGCGCTGCGCCGTTGATGTCGCGGTCAAGGTCAAATTGCAGAATGACCCGGGTCGACCCCTGGCTGGAACGGCTGCTCATGGTATTGACGCCGGCTATCGCGCCGAACGAGCGCTCCAGCGGCGTCGCCACCGTGGACGCCATCACTTCGGGACTGGCACCGGGCAGACTGGCCTGGACCACGATCACCGGAAAGTCCATTTGCGGCAGCGGCGATACTGGCAGCAGGCCGAAACTGACGCCGCCCAGCAACATGATCGCCAGGCTCAGGAGCATGGTCGCGACCGGACGCTTGATGAAAGGACCGGACAAGTTCATTGACCGCAATCCCCATCAAAACAACTACCCACTGTGGGAGCGAGCCTGCTCGCGAAGACGGTCTGACGTTCAACCTTGATGGTGACTGATCCAGCGCTTTCGCGAGCAGGCTCGCTCCCACAGTGGATGAGGTGCTGCAACGTCATACCACCACCTCATCACAGTCAGCATTGGTCTTGCCAAAGCGCCGACCGAGGCGGTCGAAATACAGGTAGATCACCGGCGTGGTGAACAGGGTCAGCACCTGACTCACCAGCAGGCCGCCGACCATCACCAGACCCAGCGGCTGACGCAGTTCAGCCCCGGAACCGGTGGCGAGCATCAACGGCACCGCACCGAACAACGCCGCCAGCGTCGTCATCAGAATCGGCCGGAAGCGCAGCAGCGCCGCCTGATAGATCGCCTGTTCCGGCGCCATGCCCTGGGTGCGTTCGGCGTCGAGGGCGAAGTCGATCATCATGATCGCGTTTTTCTTCACGATGCCGATCAGCAGGATGATGCCGATGATCGCGATCATGCCCAGGTCATTGCCGCTGAGCAGCAACGCGAGCAAGGCGCCGACCGCCGCCGACGGCAGGGTCGAGAGAATGGTGATCGGGTGAATGTAACTTTCGTACAGCACGCCGAGCACGATGTACATGGTCACCACCGCCGCCAGAATCAGCAGCAAGGTGCTCGACAGCGAGGCTTGAAACGCTTCGGCCGCGCCCTGGAACTGGGTCTGCACGCCAATTGGCATGCCGATGTCCTTCTGTACCTGTTCGATGATGTCCACCGCATGCCCCAGCGCCACGCCGGGCGCCAGGTTGAACGACATCATCACCGCCGGGAACTGGCCGATGTGGGTGATCGCCAGTTGCGCCTGACGCTCTTCGACATGGGCCAGACTCGACAGGCGCACCTGTGCACCGTCAGTGGTCTTGACGTGAATCTGGTCCAGCGCCGCCGGCCCGATCTTCTCCCCCGCCTGTGCCTGCAGTACCACGCGGTACTGGCTGGCCTGGGTGTAAATGGTCGAGATCTGCCGCTGGCCGAAGGCGTCATACAGCGCATCGGTGATGTTCTGCACCGAAACGCCGAGGCGCGACGCCGCATCGCGGTCGATCACCAGATAGACTTGCAAGCCTTTGTCCTGCAAGTCGCTGGCAACGTCGGTCAATTCTGGTTGCTGCGCCAAGGCTTCGACCAGACGCCCGCTCCACTGGCTGAGCAATTCGGCGTCCGGTGAGGACATGCTGAACTGGTACTGGGTACGGCTGACCCGATCCTCAATGGTCAAATCCTGCACCGGTTGCATGAACAGACGGATGCCGACCAGTTTGTCCAGTTGCGGCTGCAGGCGCGCGATCACCTCGGTGGCGCTCAGGTCACGCTGGCCGTGAGGCTTGAGGTTGATCAGCAGACGACCGCTGTTGAGCGTGGCGTTGTCGCCGTCGACACCGATGTAGGACGACAGACTCTGCACCGCCGGATCTTCAAGAATCACCTTGGCCAGCGCCTGCTGACGCTCGCCCATGGCCGCGAAGGAAATCGACTGCGGTGCTTCGGATATACCCTGGATCACCCCGGTGTCCTGCACCGGGAAGAAGCCCTTGGGCACCACCATGTACAGGAACACGGTCAGTGCCAGCGTGCCGATGGCCACCAACAGGGTCAGCGGCTGGTGTTTGAGCACCCACTGCAACTTGCGCCCGTAGGCGGCGATCATCCAGTCGATGAAGCCGCCGCTGGCCCGGTAGAAACGGCCCTGTTCGTGGGGCTCTGGCTCTCGCTTGAGCAGGCGTGCACACATCATCGGCGTCAACGTCAGCGAAACCACCAGCGAAATCAGGATCGCCACCGCCAGAGTGATGGCGAACTCGCGGAACAGCCGACCGACCACGTCAGCCATGAACAGCAGCGGAATCAGTACCGCGATCAGCGACAGGGTCAGGGAAATCAGGGTGAAGCCGATCTGTTTCGCGCCTTTGAGCGCCGCCTGCATCGGGCTGTCGCCCTCCTCGATGAAGCGCGCGATGTTTTCCAGCATCACGATCGCATCGTCGACCACGAAACCGGTCGCGATGGTCAGCGCCATCAAGGTCAGGTTGTTGACCGAAAAGCCGGCCAAGTACATCACGCCAAACGTACCGATCAGCGACAGCGGCACCGCCACCGACGGAATGATCGTCGCGCTGGCCCGCCGCAGAAACAGGAACGTCACCATCACCACCAGCGCGATGGCGATCAGCAGTTCGTGCTGCACGTCGGTGACCGAGGCGCGGATGGTCTGGGTGCGGTCGGTGAGCACGGTGACGTCGAGGCCAGCCGGCAGGTTGTCAGTGATGCTGGGCAGCAAGGCCTTGATCCGGTCGACCACCTCGATCACGTTGGCGCCCGGCTGACGCTGGATGTTCAGCAGCACCGCCTGATTCTGGTTGGCCCACGCGGCTAGACGTTCGTTCTCGGCGCCGTCGACGATTTCCGCCACATCCTTCAGGCGCAGCGGCGCGCCATTCTTGTAGGCGAGAATCAGGTTGGCGTAGTCCTTGGGCGACGTCAGCTGGTCGTTGGCATCAAGCATCGAGACCCGGGTCGGGCCGTCGAAGTTACCCTTGGGCTGGTTGACGTTGGACGCACCGATCAGGGTGCGCACGTCTTCCAGATTCAGGCTGTTCGCCGCCAATGCTTCCGGGTTGACCTTGATCCGCACGGCCTGACGCTGACCGCCGGCAATACTGACCATGCCGACGCCACTGATCTGGGCGATCTTCTGCGCCATGCGCGTGTCGACCAGGTCATTGAGCTTGGGCAGCAGCATGGTCTTCGACGTGATCGCCAGGGTCAGCACCGGGGTGTCCGCCGGGTTGACCTTGTTGTACACCGGCGGTGCCGGCAAGTCGGTCGGCAACAGGTTGGTCGCGGCGTTGATCGCGGCCTGCACCTGCTGTTCGGCAACGTCCATGTTGATGTCGAGGCTGAAACGCAGGGTCAGCACCGACGCGCCGCCGGAACTGGTCGAGGCCATTTGCGTCAGGCCCGGCATCTGCCCGAACTGGCGTTCGAGCGGTGCGGTCACGGCGCTGGTCATCACGTCGGGACTGGCGCCGGGGTACAGGGTCATGACGCGAATGGTCGGGTAATCGACCTGCGGCAACGCCGAGACCGGCAGCAGGCGATAGGCAATCAGGCCGGCCAGCACAATGGCCAGCATGCTCAGGGTGGTGGCTACCGGACGGAGGATGAACAGCCGCGAAATGTTCATGCGCCCTTCTTGGCCTTGTCAGCCGCAGCAGCGTCCGGTGCACTGGCGGCGGGTTTGCCCTGCAGGTGCCCGGTCGGGGTGGTCGGCACGTCATTGCTGTCGTTGACCACTTCCACTTCGCTGCCTTCCTTCAGGCGGTCGGTGCCTTCCAGCACCACGCGATCGCCCGCGGCGAGGCCTTCGGTGACCACGGTGTTGGTGCCGTCGCTGGCGCCGATCTTCAATTGGCGGATGGTGACTTTCTTGTCGCCGTCCAGCGCGTAGACGAAGGTGCCGTTGGTGCCGAACTGAATCGCCGCCGACGGTGCGAGTACCACGCCTTTCAAGGTATCGGCCAGCAGATGGACGTTGACGAACTGATTGGGGAACAGCGACTGGTCGCGGTTATCGTAACGGGCCTTGAATTTCAGGGTGCCGGTGGCGACGTCGATCTGGTTGTCGAGGCTTTGCAGCACGCCGCTGGCCTGGATCTTGGTATCGCCGCGATCCCATGCCTCGGCCGGCAGCCTGGCGCCGCTGTGGTAGCGGGCCAATACGGTTTCGAGGCTGTTTTCCGGCAGGGTGAAGACCACGCTGATCGGTTGCGTCTGAGTGATCACTGCAAGGAACGTGGTGTCGTTGGCCGCAACGAGGTTGCCGACGTCGACCTGACGCAGACCGACGCGGCCGGCAATCGGTGCGCGGATCTTGGTGAATTCGAGATTGAGTTTGGCGTCGTTGACCGCCGCCTGGTTGGTCTTGACCGTGCCCAGGTACTGGCCGACCAGCGCCTCGGCGGTGTCCAGGGTTTGCTTGGCGATGCTGTCTTCCTTGTACAGGCCGCGATAACGCTCGACGTCGACCTGCGCATTTTTCAACTGCGCCTGATTCTGCAGCAAGGTGCCTTCAGCCTGGAGCAAGGCGTTCTGGTACGGACGCGGATCGATCTCTGCCAGCAAGTCGCCAGCCTTGACCATCTGTCCTTCTTCGAAATTGATCTTCACCAGTTCGCCGCCGACCCGGCTGCGCACGTTGATGGTGTTAAGTGCAGTCACCGTGCCCAGCGCCTTGTAATACAGCGGGAAGTCACCGGTGACCGCCGGGGCCACCCGCACCGGAATCGGACCGGCCGCACCGCCGAAGCCTGGCCGCATCATCCCCGAACGCCCGGTATGGCCGGCTGCGGCCTTGTCGGCGCCCTCCTTGTGGGCCGAACCGGCGGGCCAGAATTTCCAGCACAGGACGGCGATGACCAACAGGACGAGCAGGCTGATCAGCCAGCGACGGGCGTTATTAGGGGACGATTGCATGGATTGATTGACCATTGGGCGCGTGGGCTTCTTTTACGGGAGGCTGAACGATAAGCACTGGTGGGATTTAAGCAAAGCAGCTTTACCGGCAATTTACCTTCAACTTACGTTTCAAGGTGTGAGGCAAAACACTGATACACAAATGAAAACGGCCTGGACAGGGCCAGGCCGTTAACAATTGTAAAAGCGCTTACTTGAGTACGGCGAGTGCTGCGTCGTAGTTCGGCTCTTCAGCGATTTCCTTGACCAGCTCGCTGTGCAGCACGTTGTCGTTCTCGTCCAGAACCACTACGGCACGGGCGGTCAAGCCTTTGAGCGGGCCGTCAGCGATGGCTACGCCGTAGTTTTCGATGAACTCGGCACCGCGCAGGGTCGACAGGTTCTGCACGTTTTCCAGGCCTTCGGCGCCGCAGAAACGGGCCTGGGCGAATGGCAGGTCAGCCGAGATGCACAGCACCACGGTGTTGTTCAGTTCGTTGGCCTGAGCGTTGAACTTGCGTACCGAAGTCGCGCAGGTCGGGGTGTCGACGCTTGGGAAGATGTTCAACACTTTGCGCTTGCCGGCGAAGTCTTTCAGGGTGACGTCGGACAGATTGCCGGCAACCAGGGAAAAGGCTGGCGCCTTGGAACCGGCTTGTGGCAACTGGCCGTTGACTTGAACCGGGTTGCCTTTGAGGGTGACTTGAGCCATGACTTTAGTCCTTCTTAACGTGGTGATTGAGCATGCAAGAGGCCGAAGTTAACCACGAAATTGTCCGACGACCTATGCCCTGACTGAAAATTGTCAGGGGCCTGCGCAAAAAATTGTATACAACTGCGAATCATGTGGGAGCGAGCTTGCTCGCGAAAGCAATCTGCCAGTCAACGCTATGCTGAATGTGCCGCCGTCTTCGCGAGCAAGCTCGCTCCCACAGTGATCTTCACGGATCCTGAGTCTGCATCATTTATTCAGAAGTTCTGTCGATTCGTGAGGTGCCCGTTCGACTAAGCAGTGAATCAACCCCATTCCCTGGAGAAACCACCATGCGATTCATGATCCTTGTCAAAGCCAGCGCCGACTCCGAAGCCGGCATCATGCCCAGTGAAGAGCTGATCACTGCCATGGGCAACTTCAACGAAGAACTGGTCAAGGCCGGCGTTCTCATCGACGGCAATGGCCTGCACCCGAGCAGCAAAGGCACCCGCGTGCATTTCTCCGGCGACAAGCGCACCGTCATCGATGGCCCTTTCATCGAGACCAAGGAGTTGGTGGCCGGGTACTGGATCTGGGAAGTGAAGTCGAAAGAAGAAGCTATCGAGTGGGTCAAGCGCTGCCCGAACCCAATGCCAGGCGACTCTGATATCGAAATCCGCCAGATTTTCTCCGCCGAGGATTTCGGTGCCGAGTTCACGCCTGAGGCGCGGGCGCAGGAAGAGCGTGTTCGCGAGCTGGCGAAGAAAAATCTGTAATCCCCGCCCCCTGTAGGAGCTGCCGCAGGCTGCGATCTTTTGATCTGGCTTTTAAAAAATCAAAGTCAAAAGATCGCAGCCTGCGGCAGCTCCTACAGGGGCGTAAAAATTCAGCGCCCACCTTTAGTGTGACTCTGTAGACAAAACCAAAGAATTAATCCCTTCGACTGGCTAACTCCCCATTAGCTGCTAGCGTCATTCAGACGTGTCCTACAGGCTTGATAAGAAAGGAAATACGTCCAACGGCCGGGAAGCGCCGGGACGTCCATGCAGTAGCCACCAGGGAAACGGGGATCATGTCGAAGAAAATGGGGAGTCGCGCCTTGCTGCTGGCGAGTTCGCTGGTGCCTGTGGTGTGTGCCTTGGCGAATAACGCCGAAGAGGCCAACAAAAGCAACAACCCGCTGAACCTGGCGCCCGGCGCCAACCTGCAGGATTACTACACGCCGAAGCTGTTCGACAGCAACCTGCACACCAACGACGCTCTGCTGCGCGGCACTTTGCCGATTGCGCCCAACGATTTCATCGGCGTACCGCAACTGCTCCGCGCAACGATGCCGATCAGCACCCGACCCGATCCGCACGGCGGCTACAGCACCGGCATCGGCGATCTCAATCTGTTCGACATCTTCCTGCTCAAGACCGACGGCGTGCAGTTGGGCATCGGCCCGCAAATCACCGCACCGACCGCTGCCGAAGATGAGCTGGGCACCGGCAAGTGGCAGGCCGGCCTCTCGGCGGTGGCGATTGATTCGTCGCCGCGTGGCCTGCTCGGAGCGCTGGTGCAGTACCAGAGTTCGTTCGCCGGCGACCACGACCGTGCACACGTCGAAAGCGCAACCCTGCAGCCCTTCATCATCCGCAACCTCGACAAGGGCTGGTACCTGCGCTCCACCGGCATCTGGACGTTCGACCTGAAGAACAACACCCACTACATCCCGATCGGCCTGGGTGCGGGCAAGGTCTGGAAGTCCGGCAGCAACATTCTCAACGCCTTCCTCGAACCGCAGTGGACCGTCGAACGCAAAGGCGATGGTGTGCCGCAGTTCACCCTGTTCGCGGGGATCAACGTGACATTCGGAAAATAAGGACATGGCCATGCACATCGCTTTACGCGCCGCCGGTTTCAGCCTGATGACCCTGTTCGCCAGCTGCGGCGTCGGTGCTCAGGATCTGGACACCCGTATCGGCAAGATCGCCATGGAAGGCGAACTGCCGGCCCATGAGTCGATTGCCAGACTCTACGCCGAACTGGATTTCCAGCAGGCCACCCAGAGTTACCTGTGGGCCTTGCCACTGGTGTCCTACGCGCAGTGGCAGGAAGAATTTCGCGACAAGCTCGGCGCGCGCAGCGGCGACTTGCTGGTGCTCAACAGCTACGAAGACAAGCTCGGCGTGATCACCGCCAACGCCACCACGCCGTACATTCTCGGTTTCGTCGACCTGAGCGAAACCGGGCCGCTGGTGATTGAACTGCCACCGGGACCGACCGCCGGCGGCATTGGCGATTTCTGGCAGCGGGCAATCATCGACATGGGCCAGACCGGCCCGGACAAAGGCCAGGGCGGCAAATACCTGGTGCTGCCACCGGGCGCGGAGCCACCGGCCGATGCCGACAAGTATTACCTGGCCAAATCGGAAACCATGAACGTGCTGGTGGGCTTCCGTGTGCTGGATCCGGATCCGGCCAAGGGCAAGGCACTGGTCGAAAAATTCAAGATGTACCCGTACGCCAAACGTGCCGAGCCGAGCAAGACCCGCCTGCTGTCGCCTGACGGTAAAAAGTGGTCGGGTACCCAGCCACGCGGCATCGCTTACTGGCAGCGGCTGCACCAGATCATCCAGAAAGAACCGGTCAATGAACGTGATCGCTTCTACATGGCGATGCTCGCCAGTCTCGGCATCGAGAAGGACAAACCCTTCAACCCCAACACTCAGCAGCGCCAGGCTCTGGAGTCCGGCGCGCAGGTCGGTGAGCTGATCGCCAAGGCCAACACGTTTGCCAAGCGCTTTCCTGACGCGCAGTACTGGCCCGACCGGCATTGGGACACGGTGCTGAACATTGCCGAACCGTCGCAACGCGTGGCCTATTACGACCAGTTGTGGGAACGCAGCGCCTGGTTCTATGAAGCGGTAACCAACACCAAAGGCATGGTCTCCAAAACCCCGGGCCTCGGCCAGACCTACCTCGGTGCCTACACCGATGCCAAGGGTGACTGGCTCGACGGCGGCAAGACCTATCGCCTGCATGTCGGTGCCAACCCGCCGGCCAAGCAGTTCTGGTCGATGACCGTGTACGACATCGACAGCCGTTGCCTGATCGACAATCCACAGCGCAAGGCCGATCTGTCTTCGCGTCAGGATCTGAAGAAAAACCCCGATGGCTCGGTGGACCTGTACTTCGGCCCGAGTGCGCCCAAAGGCTTCGAAAACAACTGGGTGCAAACTGTGCCCGGCAAGCACTGGTTCAGCTATTTCCGCCTGTACGCGCCAACCGAAGCCTATTTCGACAAGAGCTGGAAACTTGACGACATCACGGTCGTGCAATGAATAAGGACGCCGCATGAACGCACGCAATCTATGGCTGGCCGCTCTGACCCTCGCCCTGAGCAGCAGCGCCTGGGCCGATTTCAGCGCCAGCCCCGAAGAAGCCCGAAGCATCGCCAAGGACGCCTACTTGTATGGCTTCCCGGTAGTGGAAATGTACAAGACCCTGTACACCCAGGCCGTGGACCGCAAGAGCCCGAACTTCAAGGCACCGTTCAACCAGATCGGCAACACCGCCAAGGCCTTCACCGCCAAGGACACCGCGTTCGTCACACCGAACGCCGACACGCCCTACTCGTTTGTCTGGATGGACCTGCGCAGCGAGCCATTGATCCTGACCTTGCCGCCGATCGAAGAGCACCGTTACTACTCGGTGCAACTGATCGACGCCTACACGCAGAACTTCGCTTACCTGGGCACCCGCAGCACCGGCAACAACGGTGGTCATTTCATGATCGCCGGGCCTGACTGGCAGGGTCAGCAACCGATCAACATCGACCGCCTGGTGCGCAGCGAAAGCAACATTGCCTACGCGCTGTACCGCACGCAGCTGTTCGACGAAAAAGATCTGGGCAAGGTCAAGCAGATCCAGAAAGGCTACAAGGTCGAGCCGCTGAGCAAATACGTGAAACAGAAAGCTCCGGCGCCGGCACCGAAAGTCAGTTGGCCGAAACCGACGCCGACCATGAGCGAAACCCCGGATCTGTTCCGCTACCTGAACTTCATGCTCGCCTTCACCCCGCCGCAGGACGTTGAAAAAGACCTGCTAGCACGCTTTGCCAAAATCGGCATCGGTGCCGGTCAGCCATTCGACCTGAAACAGCTCAGCCCAGAGCAACGCATGGCTCTCGAAGACGGCATCAGTGACGCCAAGGCTGAATTCGCCGCGTTCAAGAAAGACAAGGTCGACACGCACGAACTCAGCAGCGGTGACCTGTTCGGCACCCGCGATCACCTCAAGGGCAATTACCTGTATCGCTACGCCGGCGCCAACATGGGCATTTTCGGCAACTCTGCCGAAGAGGCGAACTACATCGGTTATTTCGTCGACAAGGACGGCCAACCGGCCGACGCGGCGAAACACGACTACACCCTGCATTTCGACAAGGGCGCCCTGCCCCCGGCCGACGCCTTCTGGTCGCTGACCCTGTATGACGGCAAGAGCAAATTGCTGGTGGCCAACCCGCTCAATCGCTACCTGATCAACTCGCGAATGCTGCCCGACTTGAAGCGCGATGCCGACGGCGGCCTGACCCTCTACGTGCAGCACAAAAATCCCGGCAAGGACAAGCAGGCCAACTGGCTGCCGGCACCGGACGGGCCGTTCTACGGTGTGTTGCGCCTGTACCTGCCGAAACCGGAAGTGGCCAGCGGCGAGTGGAAGATGCCGCAGCTCGACCCGGTCAACTCAAAACAATAAACGGAGCCAGTGATGGTCAAGCCTTACGTTGTGCGTCCGCTGCTGGCGCTGTGCATGATCGGCAGTCCTCAACTCTATGCAGCCGAAGGTGGCGTGGGCCGACCGATTACCGGGCAACAGGTGTACTCCAACGCCGGGATCATCCCGCCCGAACCGGGCTGGGTCGTCTCGGTGACCAGCATCTGGTACGACGGATCGCTCAAGGGCAGTCGCGGCGCGCCGATTTCCGGTGAGGTCAGTGCCGGGATCGACATGAAAGTCTCCTACACCATGACCAACCTGACGCACATCTGGGACACCGGCAAAGGCCCATGGAACTTCGCCTCGGCAATCGGCATACCGCTGCAATACACCGACATCGACGCGGCCATCACCGGCCCGCGCGGGCGCACCCTCGGCACCAGCGATTCCGGCACCCAGTTCGCCGACGCGCTGATCACCCCGATTGCCGCCGGCTACCACTTCGACGAGCTGAACCACATCGCGTTGTCCCTGCCGATCTATGTGCCGACCGGCGCCTACAACGACAATCGCCTGGCCAACCCGGGCCAGAACAACTACACGTTCATGCCCACCGTGGCCTTCACCCATCTGGACGGCAAGGGGGGCGAGTTCACCCTGTCCAGTGGCCTGGAGTTCTATACCGAAAACACCGCCACCGATTACCGCAACGGCAACATCTTCACCCTCGAAGCCCTGTGGACTCACGGCTTCGGCAGTGGCTGGAGCGCAGGCCTCGCGGCCGGTTATGTCCAGCAAGTCACCGACGACAAGGGCCAGACCGCCGACAGCCTCAATGGCTTCCGTGGCCGCTCCGTCGGCGCCGGGCCGGTGGTGGTCTGGACTGGCAAATTCGCAGACGCCCAGGCCAGCTTCAGTGCGCGCTGGGTGCCGGAGTTCGACACCAAGAACCGCCCTGAAGGTAACGGCATTGCCGCCAACATGACCCTGGCGTTTTTCTAGACCGGCCACCAAGGACTGTCCCATGACCGCACTCACCGACCTCAACGCCCTGCAAGCAAGCATCGCCGAAGCCGTGCTCGGCCAGGATCAAGTCATTCGGCAGCTCCTTCTCGGCCTGCTCGCCAACGGGCATTTGCTGCTGGAAAGCCTGCCAGGGCTGGCCAAGACGCGCACGGTCAAGGCGCTGGCCACCCATCTGGACGCGAAGATGAGCCGCATCCAGTTCACCCCCGACTTGCTGCCCTCGGACATCACCGGTGCCGAAGTGCTGCACCAGGTCGCCGGGCAGAACGAGATCCGCTTCCAGCCCGGCCCGCTGTTCGGCAATCTGATCCTCGCCGACGAGATCAACCGCGCCCCGGCCAAGGTGCAGGCGGCGCTGCTGGAGGCCATGGAAGAACGGCAGATTACCGTGGCCGGCACCAGCCACGTGCTGCCGGAGCTGTTCATTGTGGTCGCCACACAAAACCCGATCGAGCAGGAAGGCACTTATCCGTTGCCGGAAGCGCAGATGGACCGGTTCCTGATGAAGGTGTTGCTGGATTACCCCAGCGCCGATAACGAAAGCCAGGTGCTGCGCCTGTTGCGCGCCGAAGAGTTTGCCCAGGGTGCGAACACCGCGCCGGGCAAGGGCTTCACATTGCCGCAGGAGGTGATCTTCGCTGCGCGCAAGGAGGTCAGCGCGGTGCACGTATCACCGGCCATCGACCGCTACCTGATCGACCTGATCAACGCCACTCGCCACCCGGCCAATTACGACGAAGACCTCGGACGCTGGATCAGCATTGGCGCCAGTCCCCGTGGCGGCATCGGCCTGGATCGTTGCGCGCGGGCCGACGCGTGGTTGCAGGGCCAGGATTTCGTCTCGCCGGATAACGTGCGCGCGGTGGTGCATCCGGTGCTGCGTCACCGCCTGCAATTGAGCTACGACGCAGTCGCGGATGGCGTGACAGCCGATCAGGTGCTCGACCGGTTGCTGGATAAAGTGGCGATTCCGGCATGAACACGGAGGGACTGGTCTACGTCTCTCTGGCGCAATTGATGGCGCTGGAGTTCAAGGCCCGTGACCTGAGTTTTCTGGCGCGCCAGCCCCAGGGCAGCATTCTTGCTGGCAACCATGCCTCGCGCTTGCGTGGCCGTGGCTTGAACTTCGATGAGCTGCGCCGCTACCAGCCCGGTGATGATTTACGTCACCTCGACTGGCGCGCTTCGCTGCGCACCGGCAAACCGGTGGTACGCACTTTTACTGAAGAGCGCGATCGCCCGGCGCTGATCGTGGTCGATCAGCGCATGTCGATGTTCTTCGGCTCGCAACGCAGTTTCAAATCGGCCCTCGCCGCTGAACTCGGCGCACTGGCGGCGTGGATAGTGTTCAACGCCGGTGACCGGGTCGGCGGTCTGGTGTTCAACGATCAACGCATCGACAGCATCGCACCGCTACGCAGCCGCAAACGGGTCGAAGCCTTGCTCAGCTGCGTGGTGCAACAGAATCAGGCGCTGAACGCCGCCAACCCCGACGCCGAGGACGAAGACCAACTGGACAAGGCCTTGCAGCGTTGCCTGGTGCTGGCCGGTCACGACCATTTGATCTGCATCGTCAGCGACTTCGCCGGGGCGGGTGAACGTACCTTGCAATTGATGCGGCAACTGCGCGCGCACAACGACGTGATCGCCCTGCAAGTCTACGACCCGCTGGCTCTGAAGTTGCCGAGTGATGGCCGGCTGCTGATCACACAGGGCCAATTGCAGGTGGAACTGGCTGTCGATAAGCGCAGCGTGCATCAGCCATTGGGTGATTATCTCGGTGGCCGCCTTAAGGACGTCGCCACCCTGCTGCGCCGCAGTCAGGTGCCGCTGATGATGTTCAGCACCGCCGAAGAGGCCCACGCGCAATTGCGCGCCGAGCTTGGCAAGTCTGCCGGCCCACGGCGATGAACCCGACTATTCCTGACATCAGCCAGCTCAAGGAGCTGAGCCTGCCGGCGCCAGTGAGTTATGCGCCGCAGACCTGGGGCTGGTGGCTGTTACTGGCGCTGTTGGTTGTGCTGGCACTGGTGGTTGGCGTGCGGCGCTATTGGCAATGGCGACGGGATCGATATCGGCGCGAAGCGTTGGTGCGGCTGGCACAGCTGCGTGAGCGCAGTGATGATCTGAATGCCCTGCGCGAACTGCCCGAGTTGCTCAAGCGCGTGGCCGTTTCGATGCCCATACCCAGCGCTCGCTGGTGGAACACAATAGCTGTGGGAGCTGGCTTGCCAGCGATGAGGCCATCTCCTGCAACATCCGAGCTGAATGACAGGACGCCATCGCTGGCAAGCCAGCTCCCACAGGATCCTGCGGCGTTGGGGGGATCGGTTTGGCAGGCGTTTCTGCAGCAGCACAGTAAAAACAAGCTGCCCGACGACTTCAGCGCCCAGCTCGCCCAACTCGCCTACGCCCCCGACGCCACCCTGCGCGCGCTCCCGGCCGAACAGCGCCAGGCGCTGTTTGACACCTGTCAATACTGGATGGAGCAGCACCATGTGGCAGCTTGATTACCCGTGGTTGTTGCTGCTGTTGCCGCTGCCGTGGCTGACCTTGCGTTATCTGCCGGCGTATCAGGAAGCCCGCAGCGCCGTGCGCGTGCCGTTTTTCGGCGCCATGAGCCGTGCCGTCGGGGAAGCGCCGAGCCGGGTTGGCAATCGTCAGAACCCTTGGCAACGGTTGCTGAATCTGTTGGTGTGGATGTTGATCCTGCTCGCCGCTGCGCGCCCGGTGTTCGTTGAAAAACCCATCGAGCGCCAGCAACCGGTGCGCGACCTGATGCTCGCCATCGACATTTCGCAATCGATGGAAACCGAAGATTTCAGCAATGCCGACGGCCAGAAAATCAATCGCCTCGCCGCCGTCAAACAGGTGGTGCAAGGGTTCATCGACAAGCGCAAGGACGACCGCATCGGCCTGATCGTGTTCGGCAGCGGCGCCTATCCGCAGGCGCCGCTGACCCTTGATCACGCCAGCCTGTCGCTGTTGCTGGCCGATACCGGCATCGGCATGGCCGGGCCGAACACTGCCATCGGTGACGCCATCGGCTTGAGTCTGAAACTGCTCGACCAGGCCCACGAGCAGCAGAAAGTGCTGATCCTGCTCACCGACGGCAACGACACCAGCAGTGCGATCACTCCTGACCACGCCGCCGAAATGGCCGCCAACAAAGGTGTTGTCATTCATACCATCGGCATCGGCGACCCGACGGCTTCCGGCGAGGCGCAGGTCAATCTGCGCGGGCTGCAACAGATCGCCCAGACCACAGGCGGGCAGTTTTTCCGCGCCGAAGACCGCGCAGCACTGGATCAGGTCTACACCACCCTCGACCGCCTCACGCCACATCAGGTGAAAACCCTCAGCCATCAGCCGCAACGTGAGCTGTTCCAATGGCCGTTGGGCGCGGCACTGGGGTTGTTGGCGCTGTATCACCTCGGTGCCCTGCTACGCCCGCGCCTGGCGCTTGCCCGCCAGCGGCAGGAGGCCTGAATGGAGATCAATCTCGGTGACTTCCACTTCCTGCGCCCGCTGTGGTTGCTGCTCGCGCTGTTCGCCGCGCTGCTGCCGCTGCTCTGGCGCCGCAGCCGCGACTTGCAGCGCCGGCTACGCAACAACATCGCCGAACATTTGCTGCCGCACCTGCTGGTCACGCCAAAGGATCAGCAGCACCTGCGCCCGGTGCACTGGCTATGCGCGATGCTGCTCATCGGCGCCATTGCCGCCGCCGGGCCGACATGGGAGCAGGATCGCCCGGACTTTCTGGAGAATCGTGCGCCGCTGATCGTCGCCATGGACCTGTCGCCGTCGATGGACGCCAACGACGTTCAGCCGACGCGGCTGGAAGCGGCCAAGCACAAACTGCACGACCTGATTCAGCGTCGCGCCAGCGCCCGCACCGCGCTGATCGCCTATGCCGGCAGCGCGCATCTGGTGTTGCCGCCAACCGACGATCCGGCGTTGCTCGACACCTTCATTCAGGCGCTGGGCACTGGCCTCATCGACAAACCCGGCAAGGACGTCAGCGCGGTCATCGAGCAGGCCAAACGCCTGCTCCGTGCCGAGAAAACCCCGGGCAGCCTGCTGCTGATCACCGACGGTGCCGACACCGCGCAACTCGATGGCCTCGACAAACAACTCGATGACAGCCAGTTGCAGGTGCTGGTACTGGCGGTCGGCAATGAGGACGGCGGCATGATTCAGGGAGCCGGCGGACAGCCGAAAGTCGACAGCAACGGGCGCCCGGTAGTCGGCCGCTTCGATATGGCGGCGCTCAAGCAACTGGCCGCCGCTGCCGACGCGCCGCTGGGCAGCCTCACCCTCGACGACGATGATCTGGACTGGATCGAGTTGCACGCGCAACAACACTTCCAGAGTGCCAGCGCCGAACAACAGCAATTGCACTGGAAAGACGCCGGTTACTGGCTGTGCTGGCCCCTTCTATTGTTGGCGCTGCTCGGTGTGCGCAAGGGCTGGAGCGTCAACTGGGTACCGGCGCTGCTGTTGGCCACAAGCCTTGGCTGGCCCGCCGCGCCCGCTCAGGCCAGTGCACTGACCGATGCATTCTTCACCCGCGATCAACAAGGGCGCTGGGCCGCCGAGCATGAGCATTGGCCGCAAGCGGCGGCGCTGTTTGTCGATCCGTACTGGAAAGGCGTGGCGGCCTATCACGCGGCGGACTACGACCTCGCGCTGGCAACCTTTGCACGCCTGGACACAGCGCAAGCATGGTTTTATCTGGGCAACATTTACGTGCGGCGTTTCAAGTTCGATCAGGCGATTGCCGCTTACACCCAGGCCCTGCAAAGACAACCGCAATTTCCCGAAGCCACGGCCAATCTGGCGCTGGCGCAGGCGTTGCTCAAGGACACCGACAGCGCCGAAAAAAATGCCCCCGAGACCAAACCGGATGAAGTGAAATTCGACAAGACGCCGGGCAAGGGTCAGAGCAAAAAAGTCGAGACCGAGCAGGCAGCGTCCGACGCGTTGTGGCTGCAGAACCTGAGCACCTCGCCAGCGAAGTTTCTCAAGCAGAAATTCAGTTTGCAGGATCAAACGGGGGCGAAACCATGAACCGGGTTGGCTTCATCGCTGGCAAGCCAGCTCCCACAAGGTTTTGCGCTGTTAACTCGATTGGCGATAACACAGACACCCCCTGTGGGAGCTGGCTTGCCAGCGATGAGGCCAGATCTGCCGGCAAAAAAATCTGCACCTTGCTCATAACCAGCTTGCTCAGCCTGAATGCCTCTGCCGCCGAACCCCAACTGAAAATCCACGCCCACCTGCAACCCGCCGAAGGCGTGATGGTCGGCGGACTGGTCGAGCTGCAAGTCGACGTGCTCACCGACACCTGGTTCACCAGCGCCGCGACTCTGCCCGAACTGAAACTCGACGGCGCCCTGGTGACGCCGCCCGATGGCCGCGCCCAGCACCTGAATCAGACGATCGACGGACAATCCTTCAGCGGCTTGCGCTACAGCTACCTGATCACCCCGAATGTCGCCCGCCGCTTCGACATCCCGCCGTTGACGGTCTCTGCGACACCGGGTCAGGCCAGCAATGCAATCAATGCACACAGCCAACCCTTGCACTTCAGTGCCGCCCAGCCGCCAGGCTTTCAACCCGGAGAAACGCCGTTGGTGGCCAGCGATGTGCGCCTGAGCCAAAGCCTGATCAACTCGGCAACCCCGTTGAAAACCGGCGACAGCGTGACCCGCCAACTGACCCTGCAGGCCGATGACGCACTGGCGATGGCGCTGCCGATTCCGCCACTGGGTGAGGTAGCCGGTCTGAGTCGTTATCCGCAGACCCCACAAGTCAGCCGTCTGGATGATGGCCGCGGCAACGTGCTCGGTGGTCAGCGGATCGACGCTGTCACCTACCGCATCGACAAGGCTGGCGCCTACACCCTGCCGGACATCGCGGTGAAATGGTGGGACGTCAAAACGCAGCAGAGCCGCATTGCGCAAGTGCCCGCCGTGACCTTCGAAGCCGCAGCCAACAGCGCCTACAAACCGGTGTTTTCGATCACCGATGATCTCAGGCAGCTTGGCCGCGACAATGTGCACGTCTCCGCACGCTGGCTGCTGTGGCTGGCGCTCCTCAGTGTCTTCGTCGGTGCTGGTTATTGGCTGCACCCTGTTGTGCTGCGCGCCCGGCGCCAATGGCTGGCACGCAAGCACGCGCGGCAATTGGCCCGAGAGCAATCGGCGGATTACGCCTGGCAGCAGATCAACCCGCAACTGCAGGCTCGGCCGGCGCAATTGAGCGCGGTGTATGTGTGGCTGCGCCGCCGTCGCCTCGGGCTGCGACTGGTGAATGCCGGCCCGCGCTTGCAGGGCCTGTTGCGCGGACTTTACGGGCGTGATCCGCAGACCGAACAAACACTTGTTCAACTGCGCCAATCGTTGACTACGCTTCACAGTCAGGTCGAACAACAGCCGCACAAACCAGCGTCGGCCCTGCGCCCACTCAACCCTGTTCAGGAAAGGGAATTCCCATGACCACCCCGCCGCCGCAGCGTCAACGTTTCAGCCTGGCATTGTTGTTTGCGCTGGCATTGCCATTGCTGGCCCAGGCCAGCGAACCTTTGCCGTCATGGAATGACGGACCTGCGAAAAACAACATCATTGCGTTCGTGCAAGCGGTTACCGACCAGAGCAGCAAGGACTTCGTCAAACCCGCCGAGCGTATCGCGGTGTTCGACAACGACGGCACCCTGTGGAGCGAGCAGCCGATGTATTTCGAGTTGCTGTTCGCCCTCGACGAGGTCAAGCGCAATGCGTCACAGCATCCGGAATGGAAAACCACTCAGCCATTCAAAGCGGTGCTGGAAAATGACCACAAGGCACTCGCCGCCGCTGGCATGGACGGCATCCTCAAGATCTTCGCCGCCACCCACACCGGCATGACCACCGAGGCTTTCGACGATTACGCCAAGACCTGGCTGAGCCAGGCGCGGCATCCGAAGACCGGCAAGCCCTACACCGAAATGATCTTCCAGCCGATGCTGGAAATGCTCGACTACCTGCGCAGCCAGGACTTCAAGACCTACATTGTTTCCGGCGGCGACACAGGGTTCATGCGCGCCTTCGCCGAGAAGGTCTATGGCATCCCGCCGGAACAGGTGATCGGCACCACGTTCGTCACCGCATTCCAGTTCAAGGACGGCCAGGCCTCGATCCTGCGCACCCGAAAACTGGCACACAACGACGACGGCCCGGGCAAACCGGAGAGCATTGATGCGGTGATCGGCAAACGGCCGATTCTCGCGTTCGGCAATTCCGACGGCGACCTGCAAATGCTGCAGTGGACCGCCGCTGGCCCCGGCAAACGCTTCATGGGGCTGGTGCACCACACCGACGCCAGACGCGAGTGGGCCTATGACCGAAAATCCGATATCGGGCGGCTCGACAAAGCCCTCGACGAAGCAAATTCCCGTGGCTGGACCGTGGTCGACATGGCGTCCGAATGGCGCCGGATCTACCCGTACGATCCACCGGCAAACGAGCAGGTGCAATAAGAAAAGCGTGATGCAGGACTGCAGGAAACGTAAGTCGCAATAAACGACCCCCGAAAAGGAGCAAGTCAGATGACTCGCATACGCAAATGGCTGCCGAAACTTGCCCTGGTGGCAACCTCGGTGATGGCGCTGTCGGCGACCGCCACAGCGGCTGAAAAACCCAACATTCTGGTGATCTTTGGCGATGACATCGGCCAGACCAATATCAGCGCCTATTCCATGGGCGTGGTCGGCTACAAGACCCCGAACATCGACCGGATTGCCAAAGAAGGCATGATGTTCACCGACTACTATGCCGAGAACAGCTGCACAGCTGGGCGATCGTCGTTCATCACAGGGCAGACGCCGCTGCGAACCGGCCTGTCGAAGGTCGGCTTGCCAGGTGCAACTGTCGGCCTGCAAAAGCGTGACATCACCATTGCCCAGGCCCTCAAGTCCCAGGGCTACGCCACGGGTCAGTTCGGTAAGAACCACCTCGGCGACCGCGATGAGTACCTGCCGACCAACCATGGCTTCGACGAGTTTTTCGGCAACCTGTATCACCTCAACGCCGAAGAAGAACCTGAGCGTCCGAACTGGCCCAAGGACAATCCCGAATTCACCAAGGCCTTCACGCCGCGTGGGGTGATCCACAGCTTCGCCGACGGCAAGATTGAAGACACCGGTGCCCTGACCACCAAGCGGATGGAAACCATCGACGACGAAACCACCGCCGCGGCCCAGGCGTTCATCGAAAAACAGGCGAAGGCGGACAAACCGTTCTTCGTCTGGATGAACACCACCCGCATGCACTTGTTCACTCACGTGCGTGATTCGATGAAAGGCCAGAGTGGCATGGCCGGTAACGAATATGCCGACGGCATGATCGAGCATGACGGCGACGTCGGTAAACTGCTGAAAACTCTCGACGACCTGAAAATTGCCGACAACACCATCGTTGTCTACACCACCGATAACGGCCCGAACCAGTTCTCCTGGCCGGACGCGGCGACCACGCCGTTCCGTAACGAGAAGAACTCCAACTGGGAAGGTGCCTATCGCGTACCGGCTATGGTCCGCTGGCCGGGCAAGATCAAACCGGGTGAAGTGTCCAACGAACTGTTCTCGGGCATGGACTGGTTCCCTACGCTGCTCGCCGCTGCGGGCGAAGCCGATGTGAAAAACAAACTGCTCAAAGGCTGGGCACCCACTTCCGGTGGCACCAGCTTCAAAGTGCACCTGGACGGTTACAACCAACTGCCTTACCTGACGGGCCAGGCACCGAAGAGTGAGCGCCGTGAGTTCTACTACTTCAACGACGACGGCGTGCTGGTGTCAATGCGTTACGACAACTGGAAAGCGGTGTTCTGCGAACAACGTGCCCCCGGTGGTTTCAAAGTCTGGAGCGAGCCTTTCGTGTGCCTGCGGGTACCGAAAATCTTCAACTTGCGCATGGACCCCTATGAGCGCGCCGACGTGGTTTCCGATCAATACTATGACTGGACCACCAAGAACGTTTACCTGACCGAAGTGGCAGTGATGAAGTCGGCAGAGTTCCTGCAAACCTTCGTCGATTACCCACCAAGCCAACGGCCGGCGAGTTTCAGCATCGACCAGATCCGTCAGGCGGTGGACGCCAAAATCGCTGAAAAAATGAAAGCGGCTCCGGCTGCACAGTAAGACCGTTGAACTGCCGCCCGCCCTCATCGGCGGGCGGCCCTGATTTTCACCTGAGACCGTGCGGGACCCAATCGCTGGCAAGCCAGCTTCCACAGGTATTTCTGTCGACCACAACATGAGTGTTCACTGAAGATCCCTGTGGGAGCTGGCTTGCCAGCGATGAGGCCCGCACCGTCACAGATATTGTGTGATTTGAACAAGGCCCCCCCGCATGTCCTCACGTATCGCCAGCAAGCCGTCGGCCATACCCACCGCCCGAGCCGCCACCCCGGCGCTGCTGATCCCCGCCCTGCTGTTGTGCATCTCTGGCGCCGCCGCGCTGGTATATCAGGTGCTGTGGATCAAGCAGTTGTCGCTGGTGGTCGGCGTCGAGGTCTATGCCATCACCACCGGCATCAGCGCGTTTTTCGCCGGGCTGGCCATTGGCGGCTGGCTGTTCGGGCGCTGGGCTGATCGCTTGCAGCAACCGGTGCTGCTCTACGCCGGGCTGGAAGTGCTGGTGGCGATACTTGGTGTCGGCGCCACGGTTGCGATGAGCCTGGCGGCAAGCCCGTTTGCCTGGTTGCAAAGCCATGTCGGCCTGCTGGCCTGGCTGTTGCCATTCGCGCTGGTGGGGATTCCTGCGGTATTGATGGGCGGCACGCTTCCGGTATTGGTGCGCTCGCTGGCGGCTGACCCGGGCAAGGCCGGCGGTCAGCTGTATGCGGCCAACACCCTCGGCGCAATTGTCGGCACCCTGCTCGCCGCGTTCGTGCTGATCGCCACCCTCGGTGTGCGTGGCAGTGCGCTGTTTGCCGCAATGCTCAATCTGCTGGCCGCAACCGCTGCGCTGTGGCTGCAACGTCAGCGTCCGACGCCAGTTGCAGCGCCCGTCAAACCTCATACCGGGAAAGCCGCAGACCGCACCGCACTGTGGCTGTACGCCATCGCCGGCGGCGTGGCGCTGGGGTATGAAGTGGTCTGGTCACAGTCGATCGTGCAGTTCATGAGCACCCGCACCTACGCGTTTGCCGTGGTGCTCGCCACGTACCTGACCGGGCTGTTCATCGGCAGCGCCGTGCTCGCTCGTCGCGTCGAGCGCATTCGCGATCCGTGGGGCGTGTTCGGTCTGCTGATAGCCGGTGCCGGGCTGATCGCTTTGCTGGAAATTGCCCTGCTGGGGCGCTGGCTGGTGTTGGCGCAAAGTCAGGCCGAGCAGTGGGTGCTGGCGTTTGGCGCCAGCGAACTGGCCGGCATGAGCGCACGCTTTGCAGTGGCGGCGCTGAGCATCGTGTTCGTGCCGACGCTGTTGCTCGGCGCAGCGTTTCCGCTGGCGCTGCGGCTGAGTGTGGGTCTCGAACGAATCGGTCGTGACGTGGGTGCCGTGGTCGCGTTCAACACGCTGGGCGGGATTGTCGGGGTGATGCTCTGCGGTTTTCTGCTGATTCCGCTGCTGGGGCTGGTGCGCACGCTAGGCCTGCTGGCAATCATCGCGGCCGGCACTGGCTACTTGGCTGTGCGCAAGGGTCACCACGTCAAAAAAGGCCGACGTCAGGCAGTGGTCGCGTTGGGCCTGGTATCGGTGGTATTGGCCGTACTGACGCCGGTCGACAAACTCGCCAGTCTGCTGCCCGGTGCGCGCAACGGCACGCTGGCGTTCTACGAGGAAGGCCGAGGCGGCACCGTGGCGGTGGTCGCTCAGGGCCGCGGTGAGAACAGCTTCCACCGCCTGTACATTCAAGGTGTGTCGAACACCGGCGATGCCATGCCGTCGCTGCGCTACATGCGCATCCAGGCCCTGCTGCCGTTGCTGATCCACAACGGCGAGCCACGCTCGACACTGGTGATCGGTTTCGGCACCGGGATCACCGCCGGCGCCCTGCTGCGCTATCCGGGCCTGGAACATCGGGTGGTTGCCGAGTTGTTACCGTCGGTGGTCAAGGCTGCGCCCCTGTTCAAGGGCAACTTCAATGCCGCCAGCGATCCGGGAATCGATGTGCGCCTTCGCGACGGTCGCCAGGAACTGCTGCGCAGCCCGCAGACCTACGACCTGATTACCCTCGAACCGCCACCGCCGTCGGCAGCCGGCGTGGTCAATCTGTACTCGCGAGACTTCTATCAGTTGGCGGCCAGTCGGCTGGAGCAACACGGCATCGTCGCGCAGTGGTTACCGTTGCCGACCCAGAACATCGACGACTCGCGCGCACTGGTACGCAGCTTCCTCGACGTGTTCCCGTATGCCTCGCTGTGGACCAGCGAGTTCCACGAGATGCTGCTGGTCGGTTCGCTGCAGCCGATGCAACTGGACGCGGCGAAAATCACCGAGCGCTTCCAGCAGGCCAGCGTGCGCAGCACTTTGCAGGATGTCGGGATTGGCTCGGCGGCCGCGTTACTCGCGACCTGGGTCACCGATCGCGCAGGCCTTGAACGTTTCGCAGCCAATGCCCCGGCGGTCACGGACGATCAGCCCCGGATCGAATACGCGCCATGGGTACGCAGCAAGGAAATCACTCGGGTGTTGCCGGCACTGCTGGACTTGTATCAGCCACCGCCGCTAGTGAATGCCGATGCCGGGTTCACTGAGCGACTGGAGACGCAGCGCCAGCGCCTGATGCAGTTCTACCGCGCCAGCCTGCATGCGTATGACGGGGATCGGGATGCGTGGGGGCGGGATATGCGTGAGGTGATGCGTTGGGATGGCGGCAACCCGTATTTCCGCTGGTTTACCGGGCAATGATGTAGCGCCTGACCGAATGCCATCGCGGGCAAGCCCGCTCCCACTTGGACCGATGTGAATCAATAATCGCATTCACAGCACAGAACCCTGTGGGAGCGGGCTTGCCCGCGATGAGGCCATCAGCCCCGCTGCATTATTTAGCCTCTGCCTTGAGCTTCACATACATCTGATGCATGTCATTGGCCCAGCCATCAATCACCGGTTTGACGTCAGTGGCCTTCATGGCTTGCGTGTCGTTCTCCAACGGTTTGCCGGTGCCTTTGCGCACCACCTGCGCCACGACCTTGTTGTTCGCACCGTCAAGGAACACCGCTTCGGTGGCCAGCGTGGTTTCCTGATCACGGATACCGCTGGCAGTGCTGACGGCTGCCGCCACCAGAGCCACCGGGATCACTTCATAAGCGTGCAGGCCTTCGGTCTTGCTGCTCACAGCAGTGATGGCCGCACGCACCACAATCACGCCTGGGCCAGGGCCATTGGCCAACGGCAGATCCTTGCTGATTTCACGCTTGAGCGCCTGATCGTAATAGGAGGTGATGCCGTTGAGGGTCTGTTGGGAAATCTTCGCGGTCGGTTGCGGCTTTGGATAGAGCTGGGTCGGCTCGATGTACACGCTGGTGAACTTGCTGATATCCACTTTCGGATCAATCCAGCGCATCACCTCGGCACCGGACGGCGACTTGGCCTCCTTGAGCTGGCTGTAGTCCTTGAGAAAGCCGGAATACTCATCGGGAGCGACGGTTTTGCTGGAGCAACCCACCACGCCAAGGGTGGCAATGCAGAGGGTGCCCATCATTACTGCTAGCTTCATGCTGTAACTCCTGTCAGAAGGCCTGAATGTATTGCGTAGGGGGAGTTACAGGTATAGCTAAAACCGCGGCAATTGCGCTGAAAACCAGAAAATTCAGACAACACCGGGCGCCGTGTCACAACTGACGTTTGACAGATGGCGGGCATCCGGCAAAGCTGCATCAAGCTTGAACGCACGCCAGCAGGCCAATGCACCTGGACCATGGAAGTCGTAATGCCCAAGCATAAAAATAACGTCGTACCGCCTGAACCTGATTCGTCCCGACCGTCCCTTTCGCGTTATCTGTTCCCTCTCACCATTGGCGTGCTGCTGGCCGCTGTGGCGGGCATTGGCTGGTTTCTGTTCAGCCCTGCGCCCGCGCCGTACAAGGCCCCGCCGATCAGCGCGGCGGCGCCTGTCGTCGCCAGACCGCAACCGGTGGCACAGAAGCCCGCCAGCATGGTCGATGAGCAACAATGTCAGGGCTGCCATACTGAGCAGGTCAAGGACTGGCAAGGCTCGCATCACCAATTGGCGATGCAGCCAGCGAATGCCGACACCGTGCTTGGCGACTTCAACAACGTCACCTTCAGGGCCGAAAACGAGACCACCCGGTTCTCCCGCAAAGACGACCAGTTCCAGGTCAATACGCCGGGTATCGATGGCAAGAACGCTGACTTCAAAGTCGCCTACACCTTCGGCATTGCACCGTTGCAGCAATACCTGATCGACGTCGGCGAAGGTCGTTTGCAGGCGCTCGGTGTGGCGTGGGATACCGAGAAACACCGCTGGTTTCACCTCTATCCCGGCCAAGGCGTGAATTTCAAGAATCCGCTGCACTGGAGCAAGCCCAGCCAGAACGCCAACTTCATGTGCGTCGAATGCCACACCACTGGCTTCAAGCGCAATTTCGATGCGGCCAGCAACACGTTCAACAGCCAGTGGAACAGTCTCGGGGTTGGCTGTCAGGCCTGCCACGGCCCGGCCTCGAATCACCTGGAGTGGACGCAGAAAAAAGACGACCTGATCCACAAGGGTTTTGCCGTCGACCTCAAGGACAAGAATGCTACCGTCGAAATCGAAACCTGTGCCCGCTGCCATGCGCGCCGTGCGCCGCTGGGCGATGGCTTCACCGTCGGCAAGCACTTGATGGACGACTACCTGCCGAGCACTCTCACCCGCGAACTGTATGCGCTGGACGGCAAGATCAAGGATGAGGTGTTCGAGCACGGTTCGTTCCTGCAGAGCAAAATGTTCGACAAAGGGGTGCGCTGCAGCAATTGCCACAACCCGCACAGCAGCGAACTCAAGGCGCCGGGCAACGCGGTGTGTCTGCAATGCCACAACACGGCGGGCAAGACCTCGGTCGAAGGTGTCGATGGCAAGGGCCTGCAAGCGAAGAACTACGACTCCATCGAACACACCCGCCACACCCCGGGCCAGCCCGGCTCGCAGTGCGTGGATTGCCACATGCCCGGCAAGTTCTACATGGGCAACGACTGGCGCCATGACCACAGCTTCAGCATCCCCAACCCGGAACGCGCGCAAAAACTCGGTACGCCCGATGCGTGTCTGAGCTGCCACCAAGGCAAGGCCGGTGACAAGGTCACCGCGCAATTCAAGGTGTGGAACGCCTCCGCGGCGACCCCACAGGCACCGCGCTATGACGAGAGCCTGTGGCTGATTCGCAACGGCCAGCCCGGCGCAGCAAACGCTCTGTATGAGCAATTGCAGCGCAGCGATCTGCCGGCGATTCAGCGGGCAACGTTGCTGACTGAACTGCCGCTGTATCCGAGTGATCAGGCTTTGAAACTGGCGACTCAGAATCTGAAAGATCCAGCGCCGCAGGTTCGCGAAAGCGCGGTGCGCGCCATCAGTGCCTTCCTGCCGCCCGCCGAGCGCGCCTCGTTGCTGACACCGCTGCTCGGCGATCCGGTGAAAGCCGTGCGCATCGTCGCGGCGCGGGACCTGCTCAGCGTGGCGCGCAACAACGGCCTCGGCGCCGCACAGCCCCATTGGGACGCGGCGATTGCCGAGTATGAGGCGGTGCAGAACAGTCTCGCGGAACGGGCCGAGGCCAACCTGAACCTGGCAATGCTGTATCAGGCCAGTGGCCGTGCTGCCGAGGTCGAAGGGTTGCTGCGCACCGCACTCAAACGCGATCCGGATTTCTACCCGGCGCTGGTGACGCTGGTGCAATGGCTGGAGGCCAATGGTCGGGTTCAGGAAGCGCAGACCCTGCTGGACGACGGCCTCAAGGCGCACCCGGACGCTGCATTGCTGCAGCACACCCGTGGCCTGTCATTGATCCGCGCCGGCAAGACTGCCGAAGCCATGACCGCGCTGCACAAAGCCGCACAACTGGAGCCGCAGAACCCGCAGTACGGTTACGTGCTGGCGGTGGCGTTGCACGACAGTGGCAAGGTGACCGAGGCGTGTGACGAGCTGGAGCGTCTGCTCAAAGTCCAGCCGGCGAACCGCAATGCCCGTCTGTCGCTGATCCAGTACTACCTGGAGAACGGCCAGGAGCCGAAGGCCCAGGTGCTGTTGCAGGGGTGGAAGAAGATGAACATGGGCGATCCGGCGCTGAAATAAAGCGCCCTGTAGGAGCTGCCGCAGGCTGCGATCTTTTGATGTTGCTTTTAAAAGATCGCAGCCTGCGGCAGCTCCTACAGGGTCATGTTCAGGCCTGTGTCACCAGGAGGATGTCGCCCCGCTCTTCAACGCCATCTCCCGGCGACTGTTGGCGCGCATCGCCTTGATCAGCGACACCGAGCCCACCAGCAGAATCGCTGCGCCAAACAGGAAGTCGATGTTGTACAGCTGGAAGTCCTGCACCGGTCCCACCAGCAGCACGCGCACCACGGCAATCGCCACCAGCGTAGCGAGGAAGTCGATCCCCGGTTCGTCGCGATAGAACACGTGCAGCAGCGGCAGGCACAGCACCAGCAGCAACAACAGCACCACAACCTTGAACGAGCCTTTGCGCTCGACGCTGAACGCGCATTCGTGCGGGCCGTAGGCCTTGTAGTCCTCGTCGCGGATCATCGAGTTTTTCTCGTTGATGTACTCGACTCGGTTGTATTTCTGAATCGGGGTGAAGGTGTTGGACAGGTCCATCAGCGTGGTGATGTTCTTGAAGCGCAGGTCGATGCGCTCGCTGCCCTTGAGGTAATACAGCACCGGTTTGTAGCCGTAACGATAGGTGTCGAACGGAAAGTCGGTGACCTGACCCTGCACGCCGATTGGCCGTGGTTCAAGCTCGGCGTAGGCGCTTTTGGTCGGTGAGGCGAGGTTGCGGCTCAGCGGCTGAACCTTGACCTGCTCGAGGAAGATCGGCGTGACGCCGTAGGACCACTGTAACGGTTCGAGGCGCAGACGCAGTTCGTTGCGACCCAGATCGTAGCGGTTAAAGGTGCGTTCGGAGACCACCAGCGAGCCACTGAGCATGAACTCGCCGCGCAGGTTGTTGGTGACGCGCAGGGTCAGTTGATCCTTGCCCAACAGCGCCGCTTCAGTGGACGGCGGCGTGCCGCACCACGCGGTGCTTTCACCGGCGCCGCCCAACTGGCCGTCGCGGTTTTCCTTGAACACATAGAAGTAACTGGCCCACAGCGTCAGCATCAACAGCAACGCCGTGAGGCCCAAAATCTTTTTGCCCGCACTCACTACCCAGACTCCCTTCTTCGTTCCGTCGTCCAGCCGAAAACCCGCTGGCGACGGCGACTCTACCAAAAGGCCAGCATCGACCCAAGGGAAAATCCGGGAATGGTGCGGGGTGTAAGGGTTTCCCCTGTATAGAAGGGGCGCTAGACAATTGTGGTGAGGGGATTTATCCCCGACCGGCTGCGCAGCGGCCGCAGAACCAGCCAACAGGTTTTAGCTGAAGAAATGCTTCGGCAGATTTTAGGTCTGCTTCGCAGCCCATCGGGGATAAATCCCCTCACCACAAAGTATCTATCAAGCAATGGATATTCAGCGTCTGCGGAATAGCGGGCGCGGCTCGATCACCGAGCGGCCGTACAGCACGCTCATCCCCGCCAGGCCCTTGAGCGCATCTTCGGCCGACTTGTCCTCGCGCACTGCGAAGCTGTCGAATCCGCATTGGCGCATATGGCTGAGCTGGTCACGCAATACATCGCCAATCGCCCGCAACTCACCGCTCCAGCCAAACCGGCTGCGCAGCAGATAGGCCTGACTGTAGGCGCGACCATCGCGAAAGCTCGGGAAATCCAGGGCAATCAGCGGCAGCGAAGCCAGCCACGGCACCACGCTTTCAACGTCGTCGTCCGGCCCCAGCCACACCGCGTGCGTCGACGGCGATTGCAGCCAGTGCGCCAGCGGCAGGATCAGCAATCCTTGCGGCCTGCCCTGCTCCGGCTCGCGGATCAGCGTCCACGGATCATCCTCGACCTGCCGCGCCACACCCTGCTCCAGCCGCAGCAGATTGTTCATGCCGACACCTCCAGCGCTTTCGGGTAGACCCGCTCCTTGAACGGCTCCAGGCCAATGCGCGCCACGGTGTCGACAAATAACTCCTCGCTTTCGCGGTATCGCACGAAGGTGCCGATGATCCGCTCGATCACCTGCGGCACCTCCGCCGCGCTGAAGGACGGGCCGATGACTTTGCCCAATGCGCTGTGTTTGCCCTGCGCGCCGCCGAGGGTGATCTGGTACCACTCGCTGCCGTTCTTATCGACACCGAGAATGCCGATATTGCCAATGTGGTGGTGGCCGCAGGCGTTCATGCAGCCGGAGATGTTCAGGCTGATGTCGCCCAGATCGTGCAGGTAATCGAGGTTGGCGAAACGCGCCTGAATCGCCTGGGCAATCGGGATCGACTTGGCGTTGGCCAGCGCACAGAAATCACCGCCCGGGCAGGCGATGATGTCGGTCAGCAGGCCGACATTGGCGCTGCCCAGCTTGTGTTCGCAGGCCAGTTGCCAGAGCGCATACAGTTCAGACTTCTGCACATCGGGCAGAACGATATTCTGTTCGTGGGCAATGCGGATCTCGCCGAAGCCGAAACGCTCCGCCCAGTCGGCCACCGCCAGCATCTGCAACCCGGTGACATCCCCCGGGGGCGCACTCAGGCCGGGTTTGGTCGACAGCACTACGCTGGTGTAACCCGCTTTCTTGTGCGGCTGCACATTGCGCGCAACCCAGCGAGCGAACGCCGGGCTTTCGGCCAGACGCGTGCCGAAATCCAGATCGGTATCGGCCAGGGTGTGATAGATCGGCGGCACGAAGGCACTGGCGACTCGCGCATATTCAGCCTCGGTCAACTGCGCCGGGCCGTCCTTGAGGTGTTGCCATTCTTCCTCGACCTCTTTGGCGAACGCCTCGATGCCCAGCGCCTTGACCAGAATCTTGATCCGCGCCTTGTACTTGTTGTCGCGCCGGCCGTGGCGGTTGTAGACCCGCAGGATCGCCTCGACGTAGGACAGCAGATGCTGCCACGGCAAACCTTCGCGGATCTGCACACCGAGAATCGGCGTGCGCCCCAACCCGCCACCGACGATCACACGCAACAGCATTTGCCCGTCGCGCCCCGGATAAAGATAGAGGCCGATGTCATGCATCATGATCGCCGCGCGATCCTGTTTTGCCGAGCAGATGGCGATCTTGAACTTGCGTGGCAGGAAGAGGAATTCCGGGTTGATCGTCGACCATTGCCGGAGGATTTCTGCCAGCGGGCGCGGATCGATCAGCTCGTCCGCCGCGACCCCGGCGAAGGCTTCGGTGGTGATGTTGCGCACACAGTTGCCGGAGGTCTGGATCGCATGCATGTTGACCTGCGCCAGACGTTCAAGGATGTCCGGCACCTGCGCCAGTTCGATCCAGTTGAATTGCAGGTTCTGCCGCGTGGTGAAGTGGCCGTAACCGCGATCGTAGTCGGCGGCGATGCTCGCCAGCGTGCGCATCTGCTCGGCACTCAGGGTGCCGTAGGGAATCGCCACCCGCAGCATGTACGCGTGCTTCTGCAGGTAGAGGCCGTTTTGCAGGCGCAGCGGCAAGAACTCCTCTTCGCTCAATTCACCGGCCATGAAGCGCTCGACCTGATCGCGAAACTGCGCAACGCGCTCGAACACCAATGCGCGGTCGTAATCGTCGTATTGATACATGTGCCTGCCCCACCTCATCAATTAATTCTGTGGGAGCGAGCCTGCTCGCGAATGCGGTGTGTCAGGCAACTGCATTGTTGGCTGACACACCGCATTCGCGAGCAGGCTCGCTCCCACAGTTTTCGTAAAGGCACTATGGACGAGCAGCGCAGCACGCAACAGATTCACCTGAAACGATAAAAACCGTATCAGGACGCGGCGGAACGCCGCAGGCAGCACTCCAATCTGATCCGCACAAATGAAATATTCCTGAGCCTGTTTTGTTTCTGGCGGTATTCCTACAGTGCAGCTCGTGCCAGACCAGGGTGGCCTGGCAAGACTTTGCAACCGTGGAAGAACTGACCATGAGCACAGCAACAATCGGACAGGCTTATAACTACAAGGTCGTCCGCCAATTCGTTATCGCGACGGTGTTCTGGGGTGTCGTCGGCATGGCGATGGGGGTATGGATCGCCTCGCAACTGGTGTGGCCGGACATGAACCTCGACCTGCCCTGGACCACCTTCGGCCGCTTGCGGCCATTGCACACCAGCCTGGTGATTTTCGGTTTCGCCGGCAGCGCGCAATTCGCCGCCAGTTACTACGCGGTGCAGCGTACCTGCCAGGTGCGGCTGTATTCGGACAAGCTCGCCGCCTTCACGTTCTGGGGCTGGCAATCGGTGATCGTGATCATGCTGATCACCCTGCCGCTGGGCTACACCACCACCAAGGAATACGCCGAGATCGAATTCTCCGGCGCGGTGTGGATGGCGGTGGTCTGGGTGGCGTATGCCATCGTGTTTTTCACCACCGTGGTGCAGCGCAAGACCAAACACATCTACGTCGGCAACTGGTTTTTCGGCGCGTTCATTCTGGTGATCGCCATGCTGCACGTGGTCAATCACCTGTCGATTCCGGTGGACTGGTTCAAGTCCTATCCGGTGTATTCCGGGGCCACCGATGCCATGGTGCAGTGGTGGTACGGGCATAACGCGGTGGGGTTCTTCCTGACCACCGGCTTCCTCGGAATGATGTATTACTTCGTGCCGAAACAGGTCAATCGCCCGGTGTATTCCTACCGGCTATCGATCGTGCATTTCTGGGCACTGATCACCCTGTACATCTGGGCCGGCCCGCACCACTTGCACTACACCGCGCTGCCGGACTGGGCCCAGTCCCTCGGTATGGCAATGTCGCTGATCCTGCTGGCGCCGAGCTGGGGCGGGATGATCAACGGCATGATGACCTTGTCGGGCGCCTGGCATAAGTTGCGCACCGACCCGATCCTGCGTTTTCTGGTGCTGTCACTGGCGTTCTACGGCATGTCGACGTTCGAAGGCCCGATGATGGCGATCAAGACCGTCAACGCCCTCTCCCACTACACCGACTGGACCATCGGCCACGTTCACGCCGGGGCGCTCGGCTGGGTGGCGATGATCACCTTCGGCGCGACTTATCACATGGTGCCGAAAGTCTTTGGCCGCGAGCAGATGTACAGCACACCGCTGATCAACCTGCACTTCTGGCTGGCGACCATCGGTACGGTGCTGTACATCGCCTCAATGTGGGTCAACGGCATCACTCAGGGCCTGATGTGGCGGGCGATCAACGAGGACGGCACGCTGACCTACTCGTTTGTCGAGGCGCTGCAGGCCAGTCATCCGGGCTTCATCGTGCGCTTTGCCGGCGGGGTGTTCTTCCTCAGCGGCATGCTGCTGATGGCCTACAACGTCTGGCGCACGGTGCGGGTCGCCGACGTGGCGCTGGCGCGCAGTCAGGCGCAGATCGCCTGAGGCCGGGAGCTGAAGAGGATGGATATTTTCTTGAATTTGCTGGGCGTGGTGTTTCTGTGGCTGGCGGTGGAGTACTGCCTGCGCCACCAGACGGCGGAAAGCCTCGACGATGCGAGCATGGTGCCATTTGCCGATGATCCGGAGGTGGCACGGCGGGTGGAACTGGCGACCGGAAAACCCGTGAAAGCGGTGGCGCCGGAAGAGGCGAAACCGGGCTGGATCAACCTGGAGATGTAGCCCCACCACCGCCCCTGTAGGAGCTGCCGCAGGCTGCGATCTTTTGATTTTGATTTTCTAAAAACAAGATCAAAAGATCGCAGCCTTCGGCAGCTCCTACAGGGTTTGTGGCGGGTCAGGCGCGATCGCGGGGAATCAGGCTCTGCAACTGCTGCGCGAGAAAGTCTGCATCAAACACAAAGGTGTCCGGATCCTTCAGGCCATTGGTCTTGCGCCACTGCCACTCGCCGCTCGGTAATCCCACCAGCGAAATGCTGCCATAGCGCGCCGCGGTCAGGCCCATCACCGCCAGGGAAATCTGCCCGGCGCTGCCCATCACGTCCGGCACGAATTCCACCATTTTGCCGGCAATCACGATGCTCAGTTTCTCGGTCTTGAAGGTCGAGGTTTCTACCGGAGTGCTCGGCCCGAATGCGACGTAAGCTTCGCGGCTCACCGCCAGCAGGTTCGGTGCCTGCACCGGTTCCAGCCATTGCTGGATCTGGCCGAACAGTTCGGTGATGCGGCTGGCCCACGCCTGCGACTGGGTTTCGAACAGTTGCTTCTTGTGCGCTTCACTCTCGGCATAGTGACGAAGCATTTCGCCCAGTTGTTGTACGTCGTTCATCGGTACGTTCCTCGGGGAGAGCCTGCGAGAGTCGATAGTGACAGATCGAGGCGCCGGCGTACGTTTAACCTCGAACGCCGACACCGTGACACTTGGCAAATGGATCAACGGTACAGTTGCTTTGTACTGGCATCCGTCGTGCAACCGATGGACACTCGGCCGGAGCCCGACTTTTCCAATACGGGCCATTGAACGAGGAACTTCAATGCGTACCATCGGCTTGATCGGCGGCATGAGCTGGGAATCCAGCGCTGAATATTATCGACTCATCAATCAACAGGTCCGCGACCGCCTCGGCCCGCTGCGCTCGGCGCAAATCCTGATGTACAGCGTCGATTTCGGTCCGGTCGAACAGGCCCAGCATGCCGGGCGCTGGGACGATGCGGCGGCGATTCTAGTGGATGCCGCGCGCAGGCTGCAGGCCGGCGGCGCCGAATGCGTGGTGCTGTGTACCAACACCATGCACAAGGTCGCAGAGCAGATTCAGGCAGCGATCAGTATTCCGTTCCTGCACATTGCCGAACCGGCAGCGCAGGCCGCGCTGAATATTGATGCGCACACGGTGGGCCTGCTCGGCACGGCATTCACCATGGAGCAGGACTTTCTCAAGCAGCGGCTGATTGCGCAGGGTCTGACGGTACTGGTGCCGGACGACGTCGAGCGCAAGGACGTGCACCGGATCATCTACGACGAACTGTGCGTCGGAGTGATCAGTGACGAATCACGCAAAATCTATCAGCGAGTGATCGAATCGCTGACCGCGCGCGGTGCCCAGGCGATCATCCTCGGCTGCACGGAAATCGGTCTGCTGGTCAAACCCGAACACAGCGCCCTGCCCCTGCTCGACACCACCGAACTGCATGCGCAGGCGGCGGTGGCGTTTGCATTGAGCGACTGACTCCCACAGGATTTTTTTGGCTTATCGACGGCGCAGGCGGGCCATGCTCAGGGTGTCGACCCATTGCCCGTCGCGCACCGCGTAGTCACGGAACAGGCCTTCGTTCTCGAAGCCGAACTTGCGGTAGAGCCCGATGGCCGCCTCGTTGTCGGCGTACACCGAAAGCTCGACCCGGTGCAGGTTCATCCAGTTGTCCGCCACGTCCAGCGCCGCTGCCAGCAGCTTCGAACCGACGCCCTTGCCCTGCCACGCCAGCGCAACGGCCATGCCGACACTGCCGGCGTGGCTGCGACGAATCCGCGAAAAAGCCTCCAGTCCGAGATGCCCGATCACCGCACCTTGATGCAGCGCCACCAGTTTCACCATCCGCTCATTTTCCGGCATCAGTCGTTGGCGCCAGATCTCGGCAGACTGAAACGGCATCTGCAACACCTGCCGGGTCACGGCCGGGTCGTTGTAAAGCGCGGTGACGCCCTCGACGTGGGATTCGCTGAAGCGTTCGAGGTGAATGGCGGGGTTGTGCTCAGGCATGAAAGATCCCTCCTGGATCAGTGCGTGGCCGGTCACTTTAAACTGCTTCTTCACGGACTCGCCACGACTGTTTAAAGCCGTTGACCGAAACGTCCGGTGAGCCACAACGCCTTGCGCCATTGCCTACGCATCCGCCAGAATCCGCCGGCTTGTACGCCTTGAGGGCCGGCTCTATCGTTTCCGGGTCGCTGATGAATCAGCGATCGGGTTTAGCAGCTCGGCAATTCTCAAGGCACGCTGGTTTCGCCATTTCTGTTTTATGGCGGCTTGCGTGGGGCACTTCGGTGCGCCGGGATCCTTGAGCCTGGACTGCTAACCCGCGTACAGCCGCCACCCCATTCGTTTAGCAGCGATGGATGACGGCTCCATTTCTCAAGGAGCTTCACCATGAGCAAACCAACGCCAAACCCACCCGAACCGACACCACCTCGCCTTACGAATCCGTGGATTCGAAGACCTTCCACGAAGCCGCCGAACGCGCCCTCGACCACTACTTCAATCCCCTGCTCCCCAGAAAACCGCTGCTCAAACCCAACACCCGCTACCTCATCGCCCCCGGCATCGACAGCGAAGAACTGCTGGCCGACGCCTGCGAAACCCTGACCTCGGCTAAAACCATGGCCGCCGACTTCGCCGGGCTGGTGGACGGCTCGCATCGGCATGTGCTGCTGGGGATTGCGCAACTGATCATGCTGGCGGAACTGGCGGTGAACCGGGTGCTGGATAATCTGGATGTGGCGGCTGAACCTCAGCCCTGAGTGTTGAAACTGAAACGGCCCCTTCGCGGGCCGTTTGTGCGTCTGCAGGAAAACTGTTCATTGATGACCATTCGTCTTGAAACCACGCTCACCTGTCAGATCTGACAGGTGACGGTTCTCTTCTATCGCGGTGTGATGGGGCACGTCCCGAAGATAGCTACGCACCCTACGCCAGGAGAGCAGCATGAGCACGAGCATCAACATCAATTCGACACAGATCAGCGCCTTGCTCCAGCTATATCCGATGGCCATCCCGGGCGCAGTAGAAAACCTGCAACCGCCAGGGGCCTACCATCTCGGCATTCCCGAAAGCATTCATTCGCCATCCACCAAACTCTTCATGGTGATCGACCCGGTCACGTTGTTTTCTACTCCCTCTGAAGCAGGTAACTCCGTAAGGCTGTGGGTCAACGGCCAGGCGACATCCGTGATCAAGCCGATCAAGCCGGGCGAAGAGAACAACCGCATTTTTATGGAGTTGCTTTGGGGAGTGATGAAGGATGGCCTCAATACGCTGTACTACGAAGTCACCCGGGTCAGCGGTAATAAAGATCAATCCACCCCGATACTGAATGTGCTGTTCAACAACCCGGTCTCCGGTATCACGGTCAGCCATCCGGCCAGCATTGGCCCGGGGCAGCCGGCCACGTTCACCCTCACGCGCGACTACCCGCGCGAATATGACGTGATGACGCTGACCGTGGGGACGTGGAGCAAAACAATTCCCTACGTCCATCCTGCCAACCCGGTTACCTACACCCTGACGACCCTTGACCTCCAGCAGATCGGTGACGGTACTCGTTCAGTGAGCGCCACCAATGAAGATCAACTGAGTAACCTCAGAGTGTCGCCGACGACCTCCATCGTCATCACTGCCAACACACTTGTTTTACCGCCCCCTTCCGTCACAGGGCAGACAGGCAACAACTTCAATCCGACGTTGCAGAATGTCGAGGGAGTGGTGCCTGCGGGCACTTTGCTGCCCAGCGACAAGATCCACTTCGTGTGGGAGGGCGCGATCAGTGCGCCAGGGGCTTCCTTCACCAGTCCGCAACGCCTGGTCAGTGCCGGTCTGAAATTCGTGGTACCGCGCTCGGTGCTGGCCTACAGTCTGGGCAACGGGATCAAGGTCTCCTATGTCATCGAACGCAATGGTGTTACGACCTCGTCGAAAGTCTTGCCACTGAATATCCTGCCATTGCCCGCCACGGCGTTGGTCCCTCCGAAGATTGTGGAAGCGGACGCGAACAACGTGCTGGACGTTATCGCGCTGGGCGCGAAGAACGCGACGATTCACGCCTTGCTCTGGACGCTGATTGCCGATGGCATGCCGTGCTGGCTTTCGCTGGAGGGCAAGAAGGCGGACGGCACGGCGCACAATCTGGTCTTGTGGAATGGTCTGCCGGCGCGGGTCAATCCGACTTGGGTCAGCCAGGGTTTCTGGCCTCAAGCGTTGGTGAACAGTTACTTGAAGCAGCTGGGAGATGGCACTTCACTGATCATCAAGTTCGCGGTGTCGATGGACATGAGCAATGTCAGGGCGACGGCCGTGGAGTTTCCGGATCGGGCCTACATGATCAAGGCTGTGGCACTGGTCGTGCCGACCATCGGCAACGTGAACGAGGACACCGCCACCGGTAAACCTGTTGCGGGCGCAGGATTCACCACAGCGACCACGCTGGTGATTAGAGGCAAGCTGAGCCCTGACCAGCAGGGCGAGTTGTACGATGGCAGCGGCGCGAGCGCGAAGCCGTTGGGCAAGATGACCGCCAACCCGGCGGGAGACTATTCGATCACCATCACGGTCGCTCAGGGCGCCCATCGGTTCTACATTCAGTCGCTGTATCACCCCGGGACTGTGTACTCCAATGTCTGGACCCTGACTGTGGTGGCCAACGTCAACGCAATCATTGACTGGATAAAAGAAAACAGCGCCACCGGTGCACTCGTTCCGAAGGGAGGGTCGACCACGGCGACCACGCTGGTGATCAGCGGTAAAGCGAGTGCCGGTCACACGCTCCAGTTGCTGGATCATGCTGCCTTTAAAGCCACGATCCCGGTCGATGTTAAAGGCGTTTACACTTACACACTCACGGGCCAGGCACCGGGGGAGCACAGTTATACGGTAAAAGCGAATTATGGGAGTGGAGTGGAGTCTTCAGCGTGGGCTCTCAGAATTATCCTGTTTTCTCCACTATATGATCTGACTGACTTTAATGATCTATCAATGCGTGGTTGGATAAAAGGTCCTGCAGGTAGGGAACTCCAATTCTGGCCTACTCAAGATCGCCCTGGATATCATTTATTTAACAATACTTCCGGCTCGGGCTCTCATGCTGGAACAGTGTTGTCGAAGGAGTTTGAGGTTTTCAGCGGACGAACATATGAATTTAGAGTAACCGCAAAAAAAGTTAATCCCGGCACACCTAATGATGCACTTTTAGTTTTGTACATTGGAAATAGTGCTTCTTCAACATTTAGAATTTCCAGTAATCCGTTTCAGGATTATTCATTTAGAGCTGTGGCCCTGACAACGGGAAAAATTGCTTTTCAGATTGTCAATCTTCAAAGTGCTATGGATGGTAACGACTATGATATTGATAGCCTTCTGGTTCGATCATTGTGATTTTTTTGGGGAATGATAAAGGGGACGCATTTATTTAATTCTGAAGCGCTCGAAGTGAATGGCGGGGTCGTGCTCAGGCATGAGAAATCCCTCCTGGATCAGTGCGTGGCCGCTCAATGTAAACCGCTTCTTCACGGATTCGCCACGACTGTTTAAAGCCGTTGACCGAAACGTCCGGTAAGCCACAACGCCTTGCGCCATTGCCTACGCATCCGCCAGAATCCGCCGGCTTGTACGCCTTGAGGGTGGGCTCTATCGTCTCCGGGTCGCTGATGAATCAGCGATCGGGTCTCGCAGCCCGCGATCTCTAGACGCACAACATCCTCCAGTTTTATGGCGGCTGTACGTGGGAGACCCTCGGGTCTGCCGGTTCTAGAGTCCCGGTCTGCGACCCGCGTATAGCTGCCCCCCCCTTCGTATCGCAGCGAATCGTGGCGGCTCCATGACTCTGGAGATTCAATCATGATCAAACCAACACCAAACCCACCCGAAACCGACTCGACCTCGCCCTACGAAACCCTCGATTCAAAGAAATTCCACGAAGCCGCCGACCGCGCCCTCGACCACTACCTCAATCCGTTCCACCCCAGAAAGCCGCTGCTCAAACCCATCACCCGCTACCTCATCGCCCCCGGCATCCCGAATGAAGAACTGCTGGCCGACGCCTGCGAAAACCTGACCTCGGCCAAAACCATGGCCAGCGATTTCGCCGGGATGATCGATACGCCGCAGCGGCATGTGCTGCTGGGCATCGGGCAACTGATCATGCTGGCGGAACTGGCGGTGAACCGGGTGCTGGATAATCTGGATGTGGCGGCTGAACCTCAGCCCTGAGTGATGAAACCAAAACGGCCCCGCATGGGCCGTTTTCGCGTCTGTAGGAAAACCGTTCTCCGACGACCATTCGTCTTGAAACAGCGCTCACCTGTCAGATCTGACAGGTGACGCTTTCACGTATCCAGCGTTTGATGACGCCTGCATCCCTACCTCGCCGGAGCATCGACATGACTACGCCTACCTCACTACAAAACACCAATCTGGTGCTGGCACCTCCTTTCGTGCAGGGCGCCACTGATTCAGTTATCGGCGCGCGCATCGGTGTCCCGCTTGCCATTTACAATCTGGTGCCCGACGGCCTGGGCGCGAGAGTTCGAATCGATCCGCCACTGGCAGGCACGGTCGATCCGACTGATACCATCGTACTGAAGCTCAAGGGTGAGGTGGCGCCACTGGACAGCAAGCCTGTCGGCAACCCGGACGCCCCGATTGAAATGCGTATTCCAGTGGGGCGACTGCACTCCGACCGAGTCAACGAGCTGTACTACGAAATTTTTCGCAACAGCCAGAACTTCAGCTCTTCCACGCCGATGCTGGAAGCGCTCTTCAACATGATCCGGCCTGGCTTGAAAGACGTCCGCCCCGATATCGTGGGCCATTCCGAACTCGGCATGACGCTGCCTGACGAGATCAAGAATGGCGTCGGGCCAGGGTTTGTCAGCGCACAGGTGTGCTTCACCTATCCCTATTGCCGGGCCTACGACACGATCACACTCAAGTGCAATGGGGAGATCGTCACTTTCGAAGTGGGCGCCAACGACGCACCGCAACCACCTGCCCCCGGCTCGCCGGCACCGACCACCGTGTGTTTTATCGTGGATCGCGCATTCCTCGACAAGGCCATCAGGCCGAGCGGCAAACTGGACTTTTCATTCACCGTGACTGACCAACTCCTCAATACACCCGACCCCGACGCCGTGTGGTCAGCCTCGCAAACCGTCGACGAGGACCTGGATGGCAAACGCTTGCAGGGGGTGATCTATCGTGAGCGCCCGAACGATCCTGGCGATGTGTCCGAGATCATCGACCTGGAGTTACTGGGTACCAATCGACTGCAAGTGATTGTGCTGACCAACGACCCGCGCCTGCTTGCGGGGGATGTAATCGATGGAACCTATACGGCAAGCGCTGAAGGTAAACTCGACGTTGTGGTGCCGTTGAAGGGAGTCGTGGAAGCCGACGAGTTCGGACAGAAAAAGGTCTTGATCCTGTGGGTAGACAATAACAAGGTGATCGCCGGCAGCACAGTGAAGAGCATGTATGCGGTGCTGCGCAATGGCACATCTATCGGCCAATCGGTAGCGGCCATGGCCCGAGTGGTGGGTGAAGGGTTACCGGATCTGCTGCCACCACGTTTTCAGAAATCGCTGGGTGGTGTTCTGGACCCGTTGGATCCCGCTAACCTGAAAGGTGCAAACGGCCAGGTGGAAGTGCTCGGTTTCCGTTCAGGCGATGTCGTAAAACTGATTGGCTCTTGGGCTGGCTCACCGACATTCGATTTCAAACCATTGAATTCCGCAAGCCGGGCCAACTTTCCTTTGGACAGCGCATTTCTCGCGGCGAACATGGGTAAACAGTTGAAGTTACGTTATGTACTGCAACGTAGTGGCAAGCTGTACGACTCGCAAGTACTGGACGCTTCAGTAAAGAGAATTGCGGATCACGATCCGAGACTGCCTGTGCCGACGATTGATGGGAACGACACATCTAACCTGGACGCTACAAAACTGCTTCCGTCCTCCGTGCTTCAGTTGCCGGCGTACGCACATCAAGTGTCGGGACAGAGCGGATGGTTACGCTATGAGGGGGTGGACAGCAAGGGTAATCCGGTCTTCCACGACGACCTGAATGGTGACGCCCTGAGCGCCGGACCGGGACTGGTCCGGCCTGTACCGTTGACTTGGTTGCAAGGGCTCATGGATGGCAGTGTGTTGACCATCCTGTTCAGTTTGAACTATGACGGGGTGGCCAATGCGGGATTGGCGGTGAAGTTTCCGGTTCGCAGTTACACCGTTCAGGCACAGCCTGATGTCGTGGTGGCGTTTCTCAATGCGCCTTACACCGCTACGACGGGCGAACAGGTGACGGGGATTGAACTGCTTGTCACTCAGGCAGGGCTGCCCAGTGCAGGACAGACTGTCACCATCACCTTGCCACAGGGGACGACGTTTGCCGGAGGGGCGGGAACCAAGGACTTCGTGACCGGCGTTGACGGGAAGATAGCGGTTAATGGGGTTAAGGCGGGGAGTGTGGAAGGGGATCATTCAATTACTGCTGTCAGTGGTAGAGCAACGGCCAGCGCGAGGTTGAGCATTCGTGCGGATGAAGGAGAAGTGATCGACCATACGGACTTCACTAATGGTACAAATGGTTGGTCGGTTCGTACCAGAGCTCAGACATTAATGAAGGAAGGCCAAGATGGATTCTTACGATTCGTCTCCGATCCCAATTCCCTCTCAGCCATTACTAAGACATTCAGCTTAACCAAAGGAAAATACCAACTCACAATAACAGCGAGAAGGACTCTTCAAACTTCGAACTTATACTATATTTTCAATAGTACTGACTGGACAATAGCGCCGCTCGGCACATTCTGGAGCGAAGTTAGCAGCGAACTAACCTTAAACGCAGACGTAAATAAATCCGTATCTTGCGGCTTTGCATGGGCCGGTACCTATGGCAATCAGGGCGACATAACCTCTATAAAAATCATAAAACTAAAGACCAATTAACCCGACACATCCAATACAGCAAAAAAAATGAAAAATGGGACAAGGAAAAAGTGGACGGATTTATTTAACTGGATAAATCCGTCTTTTTTACCGTTATTCAAACCACTCCCCACGTTCGCTAAACGTCCGCCGAATCAACTCCACGAGCACCTGTACCTCTTCAACACCCTGCGAGTCACTGTTCACCGCCAACCACGCCTGCAACCGCATCGCCTCCTCAAACAACCCCGGCAACGCCACCAACCCGCGATCAAACCGGCTCATGTACATCGGCAACAAACCAATGCAAGCGCTGCACCGGATCATCTCCAGCATCAGCTCGTAAGACTGCATCTGCACCACCCCGGCCAAGCGCTGTTCGACGAGATTGTTCCACGGCCGGAAGCTATCGATCTGCCGGTCATGCTGCCATTGCACCAGCATGAAATCGGCAAGATCATCCGGGCTCCCTGGCCGTGCGGTCACGCGGGAATAGCGTTTGGCAATGTGCGGCTGGTATTCCAGTTGCGCGAGGCGTTGCGGTTCGCTGGTGGCGAAGGTCGGGCCGGGGTACGGGATTTCACCATGGGCGAGCCACAGCACGATGTCGGCGCTGACGGCGCGCAGAGCCAGTTCGCTGTCGAGGGCGATGATCTCGAGGCGCACGCTGGCGTTGCGGCGCAGCAGTGCGATGAGGTCGCGGCCGAGGATGTCATGCAGGATAGATTCGGCGACCGCCAGCCTGATCAGGGGTTGCTCGATCACCGGCAATTTGCGTTCGTGAGCCAGCGCGATCAGTTGCGCCTGCAATTGCTGGCCTTCGCGGGTCAGGCTCAAAGCGCTGCCCTGAAAGCTGAACAGCGCGCATTGCAGTTGTTGTTCGAGCTGCGCCAGTTGTTTGCGCAGCAGGGTCGAGCGCACGTTGAGGCTGCGGGCGGCCTGCATGAAGCAGCCGCAACGGGCGCTGACCAGAAAGTATTGCGCGACCTCGGCATCGATGCTCGCGACTTGCGCCAGCCAAGGCTCGCGCTCGTCCTGTGCCCAGCGATAGTCGGGGCTACCCTGTCGTCCTGCGGGTTCGGTGAATGACATCGATGACTCCCTGTCGATCTTTGTTGTTGATGCTTCCGGCGCGGTATGGAACGTCTGAACCTGTGAAGATCCTGTGGGAGCTGGCTTGCCAGCGATGGGGGACTCACATCCAGCCCCTGTGTTGCCTGACACTCCGCCATCGCTGGCAAGCCAGCTCCCACAGGGTTATTGGTGGGTTTCGAGGACCTTGTTCAGCTCGGCCCCGTCGATACTCAGCGTTGCGGTATTGAGCATCCCGTCCAGATACGCCTGGGCAATCTGCTCCTGCCGTTGCGCCCGCAAGGCCTGGGTCAGTTGATCGCGCAATTCATCCAGAGTCGCGGTACGCGCCGGTTGCTGTTCAGTGAGTTTGATCACATGGAAACCGGCTGCGCTCTGCACCGGGTCGGACACCGCGCCGACCTTCAACTTCGCCACCACGCCCCGCACCTCCGGCACCAGTTGCTGCAACGGTTGCAGCCCGCTGTCGCCGCCGCGTTCGGCGGTCAGCCGATCCTGCGAGTACTGAGTCGCCAGCGCGGCAAAATCCCCCGGCGTGCCCTGGGCTTTCTTGCTCAGCTCGGCCGCCTGTTTGCGCACGGCGTCCAGGCTCTGGGCATCCGGCACTGCGAGGAAAATCTGGCTGACCCGATACAACGGCGGCGTCATCCAGTTGGCTTTGCCGGCGTCGTACGCCTGTTGCAACTCGGCCGTACTCGGGTAGTCCGCCGGCACGGTGCTGACCGAGCGCAAATAATCGCGAAAGACGATCTGCTCGCTGGCCGCGCGGGTTTGCCGCACCACGTCCGGACGCTGCGCCCAACCCTGAGCGTCGGCCTGCTCGAGCACGGCTTTCTCCGCCAGACGGGTACGAATCCAGCGCTCCAGTGCTTCACGGTTGCCGCGCAGTTGCTCGGCACTTGCCGGTGGCAATGTCGCCAGCAACGCCTGCAACTCCTGCGGCGTCACCTGCTGATTGCCCAGTCGCGCCACGGCCGGCCCCGCAGCAACCGCCGCCAACGGCGACGATTGCTGGGCGGCAACCGGGTCAGTACCCGGTCGCAGCACCAGCGCCACGGCTACCACCAACAGCGCCACTGCCCCGGCGCCGATCACCATGGCAGGCTTTTTCACAGCGCGACTTCCTCTTGCTCAGTGGTAGCGACTTTGGCTGTCGAGGCTTGCGCGGCCTGGGTGAAATCACGCAGGTAGACGATGAATTCCTGCAGCAAACGGTCCCACAGCTCCAGGCTGCCACGCAGGTGATCGTTGCTCACACCCGCCGCGACCACCACGTCCATTTCCATCACCAGAAACTCGCCCTGCAACGACAACCGGGCAAAACGCCGGGTGGCGTTCCACTGCTCGGCCACACCTTGTGGCAACTCACCTTGCACCCGCAGCGCACAGCTGAAGGTGAAATCGACATAGCTGCCCTGCTCCACCGCCGGGTTGCCGAAACGCACGGCATAACCGATGCCCTGACTGGCGCTGAGCAACTGCACGATGCCGTTCTGTTCCGTCTGGTTGACGCGATAACCGGCCGCTTGCAGGACTTCGGTCAGGGATTGCGGGGATACATGGCTGATCAATTGAGTCATGACTTCTTCCTTGTTTGTTAATCAATGCGCGAGCGCAGCTTGCGGCGCGTCGAATTGAGTCTTGTAGAGCTCGTCACCGAACCCCTGCGCCAGTTCATCGAACTTGACCCGGGCGCTGCCCGCGAAGGGCTGGCGGATCTTCATCACCTCGGCCACATCAATGTTTTCGTAGGCGCTGAGGATCTGCTTGGCGACGCCGTACATCTGCTGATTCTTGACTGAACATTGCTGCACTTGTGTGTCACGTTCAGCCAATTGCGCTTGAAGCTTAGACCGTTCTGCCTCTTTGGCACGGGCCATGACCAGCAACTCGTCGTAGGCCTTCTTGAACTTGCCGACCTGTTCGCTACTGGCGGCGACTTGCGCTTGGGCCTGGTTGTGCAGGTTCTGCTGCTGGCCGGCCAACTGCTCGGCCAGGCCTTTAGCCTTGGCCAGTTCAGCGGTCAATTGCTTGATCTGCGCCTGCGCGGCCTTGGCCTCATTCTGCGCCGCCAGTTGCGCGGCGCTGGCCTGGGCCTGCTGGCTCTGCAGGGCCTGCAATTGCTGGGTGGTGCTGCGCAACTGGGTGCGCAGACGCTCCTCCATGCCTTCGGCGTGCGCGCCTTGCGCGATGAAAAAACTCAGCCCCAACCATAAAACTCGTGCGTGCATGACCGTACTCCCGGCGCCTTAGAAGCGCGTGTTGATCTCAAGCTGCAAGACGTCGATGTCGAACGGCGCACCGTACACGGCCTCGGTACTCATCCAGCGGCCGGTGGCGTAGACATTCTTCGCCAGACCGTAGTTGCCGCCGAGGATATAGCCCTTGGCGTTGGTGCCGCCGAGGTGGAACGACGAGTCGTTGAAGCCATCAGGCAAGGCGTCCGGCTGGATGTACTTGTAGCCGGCGAACAGGTTCCAGTCGCCCTGCTTCTTCAGGTCCAGCGCGTTGCCGAGGGTGAACTGGACCATCCACGCATTGGCGCCGCTTTCGATCTCGCCGTTGCTGTTGAGGTTGTTGACGATCTGCCCCTCGGAACGCTTACGCATGTCGCCTTCGTCGTAACCGAGGTTGTGGATGTAGTTGCCCTGGCTGCGCAATTTGAAGTCTTGTGGCAAATCGGCGTCCCACACCAGGTTCAGGTCGAGCAGGTTGAATTCCGACGCCAGGCCGACGAATTGCGGCTGCGGCGTGGTGGTTGGATTGGCCGGGTTCGGCGTGATGTCACGCAGCAGGAACACGCTGTTACCCTTCTGCATGAACGCCGCCCGAGTGCCGTCGGTGTCGCAGCCCGGCGCACCGGCCCACGGTGCGCAGGGGCTGGAACGCTGCCCCTGAATGTCGTCGAAACGGTAGTAGGCCAACGCGCCCTTGAGGCGGTTGTTGCTGTTGATTGCCCACTTGGCGCCGAGCTGCGCGCCGTACAGCCACTTGTTGTCGCTTTCTTCCTTGTCAAAGCCATTGCTGGTGCTGGTGTCGTTGGTGTAATCCACCGGGAACGCCCCGACGGTGCCGAACACGCCCCAGTCGCGGTTGAGCGTGTGATCGAAAATCGCCGCCACGCCGTCGAAGTTGAGGTCGTTGGAATAGAGCATGTCGGTGGACATGAACGGGTTGGCGAAACGCCCGCCGGTCAGGGTCAGCTCATCGGTCGGCTTCCAGTTCAGATAGCCCTGATCGAGCCAGATATCCTTTTTCGAGAAGCCGCCGCCGAGGTTCTGCGTGGTCGATACCGGGTTGTTGTCCGAACCGGTGCCGATGCGGATGCCGGCGGTCCATTCTGGCGAGATCACCGCTTTCATGCCCAGCCGCGCGCGCAGCCGGAACAGGTTTTCGCGATCTTCGCGGGTGTTGAGCAACGGCGGCAGGTTGGTGCTGCTGTTGGGGTTCACGTCGTACGGGCCGTTGTTGTTGAGTTTGGCGAAGTCGACGATTTCGTTGCTGTTGCTGCCCGAGTAGTAGCGCGATTCGTCACGCAGACGAATGTCGCCGTCGAAGCTGATGCGCGATGCCCAGTCCGGGAAGGTATTGGGCGCGGCCCAGTTTTCCTGCTTGGCGGTGGCCATGACTTCGGCCTTGACCTGATCGCGGATCTGGTCGCGCACTGCCGCTGGCACGTACTGCACGCGCACATCGCCCGGAGCGGCCACCGGACCGGCTGCGACCGCTGTCGAAGCCGCTGCCTGTTTGGCCTGAGCGGCTTCGTTCTGCGCCTGCGCGATCAACGCGTCGGCCTTGTCTTGTTTCAGAATGCCCTGCTCGACCAGCAAGCGGATCAGATTGATCGTGGCGTTCTCCGAAGGCGCAGGCGCTGCCGCGGCCTGACCGACCAGGGTCGCGATGACCATGCCGACCGCCAGGGACAATCGATTCACGTTGGAAATCATCTGCACACAACTCCTTTTCATACAGCTTTATGAATTCGGTTAACCCGGACGCCGCCCTTGCAGGGACAGGCGCACAGGCAAGGTGATGGAGGCCGGTGGCCGTTCGCTCAGATGCGGCGCGTTACGCAATGCGGCCAGCACCTGAGTGTCGATCTCGGGCTTGCCGCTGGACTTGACCAGCTCGACCCGGGTGATTTCGCCGACGCTGCTCAGCCACACATCGGCCTGCAACGAAAACGCGAGGTTGCGCAGGTCCGGGTTCTCGCGCAGCAAACGCTGGAAGGTGAACGCCAGGAACTGGCTGTAGGTGCCGGTGCCCAAGCGTCCGCCACCGGCTCCGGCCATGCCGCCGCCCTTGCCGGCGCCGATGTTGAAAGCGTCATTGCCGCTCTGGGCGTCGCCGTCGATTTGCATCGGGTTGGCCAGATCGTCCGCCGGTGATGGCGGCGCCTCCTCCTCGGGCTTGACCTCTTGCGGCTCGGGCGTGGGTTCGGGCTCGACGACTTTTTCTTCCACCGGGGTTTCCGGTTCCGGCGGTTTTTCCGGAGGTGGCGGTGGTGGTGGCGGCAACGGAATGATCGTCGGCACCTTCGGCGCTTCACGGCGGATGCCGCTCATGTCATTGGCCCACTGCCACAGGAACCACGCGGCGAGCGCGCCGAGCAGCAGCCCGGCGCCCCACTTCAGGTAACGCAACGGCGAGCGCTTCACCGGCAGCGGCTCAATCGGAAGTTGTGCGGTCATCACTCAACCCTGCGTCGGTTTGCCGGTCACCAGACCGACCTGAGACAGTTCGAGCCGGCGCAGCAGATCCAGCACTTCAATGACCTTCTGGTACTGCACCGTGGCGTCGCCGCGCACGATCACCGGGAAGTCCGGGTTCTGCGCTTTCTCGATGCGCAGGCGCTCTTCCAACTCCGGCAGGGTCACCGGGTAGGCATCGAGGAACACCTGACCGCCATCATTGACCGAAATCGCCTTGGTCTTGGCCTCCGACAGCGACACCGCGGCGCTGGCCTTGGGCAGGTTGATCTGGATCCCGGAGACCTGCGCGGTGGCAGTGAGGATGAACATCACCAGCACCACCATCAGCACGTCCACCAGTGGCGTGATGTTGATGCTGTCCACCGCTGCATCTTCGTCATCGTCGTGGGAGGCATTTACGGACGCCATGGCAATGCTCCTCAGGCCGGTACGGAGTGGTTGGCGTGATGGCCGCGCTGATGCGCCGCTTCACTGGACTGACCTTCACCGTGCATCTCCGCCAGACGGGTAATGAACTCGTCGACGAACACGCGCATGTCGGCGCTGACTTCCTTGTTACGGGTGATCAGGCGGTTGTAGCCAAACAGCGCCGGGATCGCGACAAACAGGCCCATCGCCGTGGCGAGCAACGCCGCCGCCATGCCCGGCGCGATGGCGTTGATGTTGACGTCGCCGGCCATGGCGGTGCCGAGGAACACCACCATGATCCCCAGCACGGTGCCGAGCAGGCCGATGTACGGGCCGCCAGCAATGGCGTTGGACAGGGTCGAGAGTTTCGAACTGAGCGCCTGGTTCTCGCGGGTACGTACGCCGTCCATCGAGCAGCGAATGGCTTCGATGGTCGCTGCGGACACCGAAGAGGTGTCGGCGCCCTGCTCGCGGCGAGTACGGATTTCCTTGACCGCCACCGAGTACAGACGCCACAGCGGCGAGTGCTGCAGACGCTGGGCCAGTTGCGCGTCGTCGGCGAACATCTCCAGACGGGTACCGACCTTGGCGAACTGCTCGCGGAAATCCTCGTTGGCCTTGCTCACGCGGCTGAGGGTGCGGTTCTTGCGCAGCATGATGATCCACGACTGAAACATCATCAGCACCAGCACGGCGATGATCACCCAGGCGTCGACCGGCACCGCGTTGAGCAGGAAACCGAGGCTGCCGAAGCCGAAACCGGACTGTTCTTCGTCGACGCCGTAGGTCACCAGTTTCGACTCGGCACCTTGCGCGGTGGCATCGGCCAGCAGCAACGGCGCCGGGCGGGCAACTTTGGAAAGGCGCAGTTCGTCGATAGCCCCTACAAATGGCTGGTACGGGCCAGCGGCCAGATCACCGCCAACCGCCATCACTGAATTGAACGCCGGCATCGCTTGCGCGAGGGTCGCACCCTCACGACCGTTGATGTACAGGCTGACTTTCGAACCTTCCGCGGTCAGCGCAACATGCTGCCATTGCCCTGGATTCAGCGGCTGAGTGGCCACGGCGCGCTGGCCGTCTATCTCCACAAACGGCACGCCTTGATTGACCCCGACCAGCAGACTGTTGGCGCCTTCGCGACGGGCCAGAATCAGTTGCTCGCCATTGGCCTGATCCAGCCGCAGCCAGGCACTGAAGGTGAACGCACTGCCAGCGCTGTGCTGCAACGACGGACTGGCCGGCAGCAACAACGGCTGGCCGCTGAACTGCAAGGCGCGCCCGACCACGCCGTCAATCGCCGCGCCGGTGGCGCTTTGTGCGGTGTTGCCGTAGGCGGTGGTGTCTTTGGCCGGAGTGCTGGTGGCGCCGTCGAAGTGATACAGCGCGGTGTAATTCGGATCGAAGGTCAGCTGGCCGTTGCCAGTGGCCGGGGCCTTCTGGTTGCCGTAATACATCCAGATGTCCTGACGCTGGCCGCCCTCGACATTCGGCACATCGACCCAGATCAGCGCCATGCCCATCAGCGCGTCGAAGCTTTCGATCTGGTGATTGAGCACGGTCTTGTCATCGGCGGCGACGAAGCGCAAATCCGCGCCGTCTTCCTTGACCCCGTCGAAGGTGAAATTGCCGGTGTGCAGGCGCACCAGCAGCGCGGTGCGGCCCAGGGCCTGATTGATCCCGGCGCCCTGCGGCGTGGTGTCGACGGCGATCTGTTTGCGGTAATGCCAGTCGTCCTGCCACCAGGCCTGCGCCGTGGCCGGGAGCACGAAGCCCAGGCAGATCAACAACGAAAGAATGAGGCGCTGCATGAACGTGCTCCTTTAGAACGTGGCTTGAAGGTTGAAGTGCAGGCGCGATGCCTGCTTCGAGGTGTTCGGCCCTTCGAGTAGCGGGTAGCCCCAGTCGAGGCTGCCGGACAGCCATTTGCTGAGGCTGGCGCGGGTACCGAGGCCGACGCTGGCCAAGGCGTAACTGGCGTCCTGGTCCGGTAACTCGTCGCGCAGGTACAGTTGCGCGCCTTCGGCAAAGGCGTAGAAGCGCCATTCCTGCATCCAGTTGCCGGCGTATTTCGCCAGCGACGGCGTGCGCAGTTCCTGACTGAGCAGCACGCCGTCATCCCCGGTGCGTTCAGCGGCCAGATAGCCGCGCACCGAAGTGGCGCCGCCGGCGGAGAATTGTTCGTTGGAGACCAGTGGCCCCGACGCCAATTGGAACGCGCCTTTGCTCGCGCTTTGCCAATCGTTGTCGAAGGTCCAGGTGAAGGTGCTGTCGCCCTTGACCACCGCGAAACTCGGGTTGGCGCGGTAGCGTTTGTAGTCGAAGTCTTCGTCGGAACTGCCGTAGCCGAAGATGCTGCGGGTGGCCGCCACCAGGCTCAAACCGAGGCCGAGCTGACTCTTTTCGGTGTAACGGAAGCCGTTGTAGGCGAAGGTGAACGGCGCGTATTTCAACGGCACCTTGTCGCTCTCGCCGGACAGGGTCAGGCGCTCGTCGAAATCCTTGAAGTCGATGCCGGCCGACAGCGAGTTCGACCAGTTGCCGCTGGACGGCAACGTGTAGATCGCCGACACGCCATAGGAATGGCCCTTGCCCAACACGTTGCTGCCGCCGAGGGTGGCGACATTGCTGTCGGACTGGTAACCGGAGAACTGCACGCTCCAGCGCTCGGTCAGCGGCGCGCTGTAGGACGCCGACCAGACCTTGGCGTTGTCGGTGTCCTGCGGCGCGGTGAAGTACGTCAGGTTGATGCTGTGGCCAAGCTGCCAGAGGTTGTTGTAGCCAAGGCTGGTCACGGCGCGGAGCTTTTCGGTGTCGGCGCTGTAGTCGTTGTTGAGGCCGACGCTGGCGCTCCACGGGTTCTGGTCTTCGACCTGCAAGTCGACGTCCATGGTCCCCGGGCGTTGACCTTCGCGCACCAGCGGCATGACCTGGCGCCCCGGGGTTTTATTGAGCTGCGCCAGTTCACCCTGGACCTTGGCGAAGTCCGGCACTTCGCCCTCTTTCAGCGCCGGGACGTTGTCGCGGATGTCCAGCGGCGAATAGTGTTTGGCGCCGACCACCCGCACCCGGCCGACCTTGGTTTCGCTGACTTGCAGGTAGACGATACCGTCAGCCACTGCTTGCTCCGGCAACTCGACGAACACCGATTGATAGCCACGCTCCTGATAAGCCTTTTGCAGGGCATCGCGGGCGCCTTCGATGTCAGTCATGGCTTTCTGCGGGCCGAGAAACGGGTACACCGCCTCTTCGATCGCCCGCGCGTCGAGCACGGTGTTGCCGCGCACGAAGTATTCGTTGACGTCCACCAGACGCTGCGGCGCGGCATTTTCGGCAGCCTCTTCGGCGAATGCCGGTTGCGCGCCGACCGTCACCAGCAGCCAGCCCCACAGCGCCAGCCGTGACGTGAAAATCTGATCCACACTACCCCCTGAATTCGCGATGACCTGTTGGCGCTGTCGCGCGCCTTGTGAATTGCGTCAGTTGCTGACTGTCGAGGCACCGCTGTGCTTGCCGAGCCAGGTGTGCAGCAGCGCGAAGTTCAAGGAGAACTCAGGCATTTGCAGCAAGGCACCGCAGAACACTTCGCCAATGATTTTTTGAATGAGCAGCACCGCACGCGGCTCGTTGAGCAGCGTGGCGATGTCGCGACTGAGGACGTTGAAGCTCCAGACTTTCTGGTTCAGGCCAAGACCGACGAACCAGCGGAACAGCAGGTTGTAATTGAGCTGTTCATACAGTTGCTGCTCGCTGGGCACCGAATACAGCAGTTGCAGGAGCAGGATGTGCATGACCGTTTGCGCGGGAATCAGCATGCCGGGCTCGGCATTGAGGTCATGCAGCAGGTCTTGGTGGGCCGCAAACAAGTCGTCGATCTGCGGGCGCAGCAACACCAGCGAATGGCCTGGCGGAATGTAGCTGGAGACCTCTTTCAAGGCGCCCTGCCAGTCATCCTGCGACACGATCCAGACCCACGGCGCACCGTAGCGATACACCGACACCGGCTTCTTGCGCGCCGCTTCGACGATCTTCGACAGGCGCTGATCGAGTTCCTGCATGCCCACTTTCGAGTAGCGTTCCATAGTCCCCATTGCCTCACTCCCGGCGTCCCGCCTCGGCTTGTGAAAAGCGCCCCGTTGGGCCCCTCAAGCGCGTTACATAGGCATGACCGGACTGGCTATGTGCTACCGAACTTTTGTCATGAAAGCTTCATGCTGGAATTGATGGGAGAGCAAAATCAAAAGATCGCAGCCTTCGGCAGCTCCTACAGTGGGACTGAGTAGACCCTGTAGGAGCTGCCGAAGGCTGCGATCTTTTGCTTCAGGAATAGACCGGCCAGGTATCGACGATCTTGCCGCCACGCACCGCCAGCAGATCACCGAATTGCAGGAGGACGGCTTCGGTCTGGGTCGGGCGCAGGAAAACTTGATCCTCGACGGTCAGGCCCACCGCATTCGAACCGTTGACCATTTCCTGATTCGAGCTGCGCCCGTACACCCCATTGCTCTGCAGTCCGGGCGGCGATTCGAACTCGGCCATCCAGTTGCCGCCGTAGATGAAAAAGGTCTGGCGCTGGTTGGTGTCCCACCAGGAGAACAGTTTCGACTTGTCGTCCAGCGCCGGGATATTTACCGCACCGGTACTCTTCAGCACCGGGGTGGCGATGTAGGTCGCCGGCACGTGGTCAACCAGCGATGGCAGGTCGTAATGCGTCGGTTTGAGCATCGCCGTGCCCACTGACACCTCGGTGCTAAGTTTCTCGTTTTCGTGGATGCGGTAACTCGGGCTGCCGGCGGTGTTCAGGCACAAGTGAGCATTCCATAACGCCGGAAACTGCTGGCGAGTGAAATCCACGCAACGCTGATAAATCAGCATCACCTTGGCGAATAGTTCTTCCGGTGAGCCGAGTATCCCCGGCACGCCCATGCCCACAAACGGGTCGTAACCCATAAACCCGGCGAACACCAGGTGCTGCGGGTTGGCGCTGATCAGCGCGAGCATCTGCCCCAACGCACTTACATCACTGGCCCCGCCGCGATGCAGGCCGACATCCAGCTCGATGTTGATGCGCATCCGTGTGCCCAATCCCTGCGCCAGCGCCAGGTATTGCTGCAGACGTTCGGGGTTGTCGATCAGCCATTGCAACTGCTTCGCCGGGTCGAACGGGCCTTTGTGGGTTTGATAGAACAGCTGTGCCGTACGCACCGGCAGCGGCTTGCCGAGCAGGATGTCAGACTGGGGAAACATGACGGCATCGTGATTAAGGAACGGCTGGTGAAACGACATGAGCTTTTGCGTCCCGGCCCGTTGCGCGATGTAGCTCAACAGTCCGGGTGACGGCAGGGATTTCTCCACCAATCGCAATTGCTTGCCGCCGCGTCGCACCGGCTGCATGACCACGTCGATGTTGTGGTCGAGCCGATCCAGATCGATCAAAAGCACCGGACGCATTGGGCCGTGGTCTTTCAACTCTTTATTCAGGGCGCGGAAATACTCGCTGTACGGGCCGCCGTGATCGCCCGGTCGCAACCAGGCACCGACTCCCAGCAAGAAGGCGCCAACGCCCACGGTGCCCAGCATGAAATTGCGTCGATTGACCGCCATCAGCTCACCCCCAGAATTGACGACAGATGCGCATTGAGAAAACGTCCGCAGGGGTCCAGTGCCTGGCGTACGTCGACAAACTCACGCCAGCGCGGGTACAGCGGTTGCAGGGTGCGCGCATTGAGCGTGTGCAATTTGCCCCAGTGCGGGCGACCGTTGTACTTCCAGAAAATCGGTTCGATGGCGGCGAAGAAGTTGTGATGGTCCATCTGATAATGCTGGTGCACCGAGATCGAACAGCTGTCGCGGCCCTCGAACATGCTCAGCGCAATGTCGTCGGCCTTGACGTAGCGGTACTCGATGGGAAACCAGGTGCGCAGGTCCTTGTCCTGAATCAGCTTGAGGATTTCGCGCAGGCAGGCCGGGCCGTGTTCGGCGGGCACCGAGTACTCCATCTCGTTGAAGCGCACGGTACGCACGTTGGCGTAGATGTCGAACGAGTCGCCGACCCGATCATCGAAACTCGCCAGATGCCGCAAACTGTTGAGCAACGAGGTGCGCAGGCCGGGGAAATCACTGCCGTACTTGTCGATCTTCTCGATCAGGGTCACGAACTCGTTGCCACCCTCCTCCTCGGGCGGGATCGGCGGCGTGGCCGGGTCGCCGGTTTCGTTGAGGGCGATGGACAAGGCGTAGTCGGAATGGGTGACCACGAGCATTTCCCAGTGCTGGTTTTCGCGGGTGTTCTTGTCGAGGTCTTCCAGCAACTCTTCGGTCCTGGCGATCCACTGGGTTTCCCGCAGACGATACGCCGGACGGTTTTGCAAACGGATTTTAGTGGTAACGCCCAACGCGCCGAGGGATACCCGGGCAGCGTTGAATACGTCCGGATGACGCTGGCTGTCGCAGTCCAATACCTCACCACTGGCGGTCACCAATTGCATCCCGCAGACGTGGGCCGAATAAGACTGAAAGGTCTTGCCGGTGCCGTGGGTCGAGGTGGAAACGGCGCCGGCGAGGGTCTGGTAGTCGATATCGGCCATGTTCTGCAGGGCCTGGCCAATGTCCTTGAGCGGCTTGCCCATACGCGACATCGGCGTGCCGGCGGCGAATTCGGCCTGCAGGGTTTTCGGGTCGTGATCGAGCAGACCGTTGAAGTAGCTCAGCGACAGCAACGTGCCGTCGGTGGGCACCAGCGCACTGAAGGAATGCGCCGAACCGACCGGACGAATCTTGCCCGGTGCCTGTTGGATGACTGCGGTCAATTCGTCCAGATTTTTTGGTGCTATCCGCGCCGCCGGCAGGCAACTCTGCCCGCCCGACCAGTTGCGCCAGGGAATCAGCCGTGGCGCGCGCATCAACTGGCCCAGCGCCGGATTGGAAGCCAGCGCGCTGAACGCGCCGACGATACTTGCCCGTTGCAACAACTGACGGCGTGTCAGATCCATGCTCATGCGCGCGCCCTTATTGTGGGAGGGGCTGATCGGCCATGAAGCCGATCAGTTGCAGGAATTGTTCTTCCGAACACTCGACGCACTGGCCCATCGGCGGCATGCCGTTGTAGCCGTTGATGGCGTGATCAAGCAGGGTGTCGGTGCCCTGCCGCAGGCGTGGTTCCCAGGCCTTGCGGTCGCCGGTCAGCGGCGCGTTGGCGGCCGGGTTGGCGTGGCACAGCTGGCAGCTGTTGGCGTAGATCTGCGCCAGTGCCGGGTCGGAGGGCATGGCGTTGTGGGTGGTCGCCGGCGGTGCGGCTTTTTCGCCGCAGCCGCACAGGGCGACAGACAGCGCCAGCATTAAAGTGAGTGGGATTGCCCGCATAACGATCCTCGCCTGGGTAGCGCTTTTTGTTGTGATCACACCTTAAGGCAGGCACGGCAGCGGGTTGAGGGCATTGCGGGACAACGAGGGGGGCATCCGGGGCCAGCCAGAATTGAGCTCGGGCTCGGACAGCACCACAAAACCTGTGGGAGCTGGCTTGCCAGCGATAGCGGAGTGTCAGCCAATGAAAGTCGCGCAAGTGCCGGCCTAATCGCTGGCAAGCCAGCTCCCACAGGGTAAACGGCGTTGCTGATTCCGCTCTGTTCCGCCTCTCTGCGTGACATTCGCGTGACATTCGCGGGTTTAAATTCCCGCGTATTCAGGCGTATAACCTGTACTGACTTTTGGATCTGCATACGGACATCAATACGGGGTAGCGACATGACCACAGCAAACATCCTTGGCAACCTGTTCCCTTCTGTCAGCGACATCCCGGAAAAATACCGCCTCGACGCTCAGGTCGAGCAACGCGAATACCTCGTCGATGGCGAACTGCGGCGCTGGGACGGCCCGCTGGCCACGGTACGCAGCCCGGTGTACCTGCACGGCGAGAATGGCGATGAACAAGTGATTCTCGGCAGCACCCCGCTGCTGGATGCCGACACCGCCCTCACCGCCCTTGATGCCGCCGTACGCGCGTACGATCGCGGTCAGGGCCTGTGGCCGACCATGCGCGTGGCCGAACGCATTCAGCACGTCGAAGCGTTCCTCGGCCGTATGCGTCAGCAGCGCGAAGCCGTGGTCAAATTGCTGATGTGGGAGATCGGCAAGAACCTCAAGGACTCGGAAAAAGAGTTCGACCGCACCTGCGACTACATCGTCGACACCATCAACGCGCTGAAAGAACTCGACCGCCGCTCCAGCCGGTTCGAACTGGAACAGGACACCCTCGGCCAGATTCGTCGCGTGCCGCTCGGTGTCGCGCTGTGCATGGGCCCTTACAACTATCCGCTGAACGAAACCTTCACCACGCTGATCCCGGCGCTGATCATGGGAAACACCGTGGTGTTCAAACCGGCCAAACTCGGCGTGCTGCTGATCCGCCCGCTGCTTGAAGCGTTCCGCGACAGCTTCCCCACCGGCGTGATCAACGTGATCTACGGCAGCGGCCGCGAGACTGTCAGCGCGCTGATGGCCAGCGGCAAGATCGATATTTTCGCCTTCATCGGCACCAACAAGGCCGCCAGCGACCTGAAGAAACTGCACCCGAAACCACACCGTTTGCGCGCCGCGCTGGGTCTGGATGCGAAGAACCCGGGTATCGTCCTGCCGGAAGTCGATCTGGACAACGCGGTCAGCGAAGCGGTCACCGGTTCGCTGTCGTTCAACGGCCAGCGCTGCACCGCGTTGAAGATCCTGTTTGTGCATGAGGATGTGGTCGACGCCTTCATCGAAAAATTCAACGCCAAACTCGCTACGCTGAAACCTGGCATGCCGTGGGACAGCGGCGTGGCACTGACCCCGCTGCCGGAGTCGGGCAAGGTCGACTACCTGCACGGTCTGGTGGCTGACGCGCAGAGCAAGGGCGCGCAAGTGGTCAACCCCAATGGTGGCGAGAGTCGAGAGTCGTTCTTCTACCCCGCCGTGCTATACCCGGTGACGCCGCAGATGCGCGTGTACAACGAAGAACAATTCGGCCCGGTGGTGCCGATCGTGCCGTACCGCCACCTCGATACCGTGATCGATTACGTGCTGGAATCGGACTTCGGTCAGCAACTGAGCCTGTTTGGTACCAACCCGGTGGCGATCGGCCGACTGGTCGATACCTTCGCCAACCAGGTCGGGCGGATCAACCTCAACGCCCAGTGCCAGCGCGGCCCGGATACCTACCCGTTCAACGGGCGCAAGAACTCCGCCGAGGGCACGCTGTCGGTACACGATGCACTGCGGGTGTTTTCGATCCGCACACTGGTGGCAACCAAGTTCCAGGACAGCAACAAGGAGCTGATCAGCGAAATCATTCGCGGCCGCGATTCGAGCTTCCTGACCACCGACTACATCTTCTGACGAGGACCTTGCACTGAGTACATTCAGCACCCACCGACTGCCACCGCTGCTGCGGCGAATCCTGCGTCCGTTGCTGGACCCGTACCGCCGCTACCGGCATGCCCGGCTGATCCACGCGGTACGGGTCGCGTTGGGGCTGCTGGCGACCATCCTGCTGACCACCGGCATCAACCTGCCCCATGGCGAATGGGCGTCGGTGACCATGCTGGTGGTGATCGGCGGCTTGCAGCATCACGGCAACATCGGCAAAAAAGCCGCCGAACGCGCCACCGGCACCCTGATCGGTGCCGGCGTCGGACTGGTGCTGGTGGCGCAACAGGCATGGCTGGGCCTGCCATGGCTGACCTACTTTGCCATGGCGGTGGTCTGCGGATTCTTCTCCTATCACGCGATCGGCAAAGGCGGATACACCGCCCTGCTCTCGGCGATTACCGTCTTCATCGTTGCCGGTCATGGCGACAACCCGATCACCGACGGCTTGTGGCGCGGGGTCGACATCCTGATCGGCATCGCCCTGGCCCTCGCCTTTTCCTTCGCCCTGCCGCTGTACGCGGTGTATTCGTGGCGCTACAACCTGGCCGATGCCCTGCGCGACTGCGCCACGTTGTACGGGCGAATCATCAGCGGCCAACCGGTCAGCGCCGATGAACACCTGAAGCTGATGGGCAGGGTGACCGCGGTGATGGTGCAACTGCGCTCGCTGATGCCTTCGGTGTCCAAGGAAGTGAAAATTTCCATGACCGAACTGGACGCGATTCAACGCAACCTGCGCATGTGCGTCAGCACGCTGGAAATCCTCGGCAACACCCGCCCGGATGCGAACGACCCCGACGCCATGGCGCACCTGCAATCGGCACTGCGGGCCGAGCACCGGGTGATCCGCGTGCAACTGATCGGCATGGCCCGGGCCTTGAAGTCCGGCGCCACGCAGCGCCTGCAGCGCCCGCTGGAATTGCCTGACGCGAGCCTCGACACACCGGTCTACAGCACACTGGACGGTTACCGGTTACTGACCCGACAACTGGCCGCGAACATTGGTGAACTGCGCCAACGCCTGGCGATGACGGCGCCGCGCTGGAACATCTGAATCAGCGGAAAAATCCGTGTAACAAAGCGGACACCATCACTACAATGCGCCCACAACGGATGTGACATGGACGCATAAATGCAATTCAGGAAGAGTATCAACGCCCTGCGGGCACTGGCCGTGCTTTCGGTCGTGCTGTTTCATTTCAAGGTGCCAGGGTTCGAGGGCGGGTTTGCCGGGGTTGACGTGTTCTTCGTCATCTCCGGATTCCTGATGACCGGCATCATCGTCAATGGCGTGCAACAACAGAACTTTTCCTTCCTCGGCTTCTACGCCTCCCGCGCCCGCCGCATTATTCCTGCCCTGTTGGTGCTGTGCGTTACGCTGCTGGTCTTCGGTTACCTTTACTTGCCGCTGGACGACTTGCGCGAGACGATCCGCACGATCAAGAGCAGTCTGCTATTCAGTTCGAACTTCAGTTTCGCCGACAGCGGCAATTATTTTGCCGCGCCGCTGCATGAAAACTGGTTGTTGCATACCTGGTCACTGTCGGTCGAATGGCAGTTCTATCTGCTCTATCCCGTGCTGATCATGGGTTTGCACAAGTGCTTCGGCGCCGATAAAACCCGCTTTGCCCTGGTTGCCCTGGCGTTGATGTCGCTCGCGGCGTCCATCGTCGTGACCCGCGTCAACCCGACGTTCGCTTTCTACATGCTGCCCACCCGCGCCTGGGAAATGATCGCTGGCGGCCTGGTTTTTCTGTTTCCGCTGCGATTGAGCCCGCGCGGCGGCGCGATTTGCGAAAGTCTAGGCCTGCTGGCGATTGCCGTCAGTGTGCTGGGCTTTTCTGAAGCCGATCTGTGGCCGGGCTACCTGGCACTGCTGCCGGTGCTGGGGACGATGCTGGTGATTCACGGCAATACCCGGTCGGTGTTCAGCAGCAATTTTGCGCTGCAATTTGTCGGGAGTATTTCCTACTCGGTGTATCTGTGGCATTGGCCGCTGGTGGTGCTGCTGTACTTGTGCGGGCTGTTGACCAGTTGGCCACATGTGATCGGCGCGATCATCGCCTCGTTCACGCTCGGCACCCTGTCCTTCTACAGGGTTGAGTCGAAGGTGAACAAAGGTACGACCGCCACACGCACAGTAATCAAGTTCGCGTCGCTGACGGTGGCTGTGGTTGCCGTGTCGGCAGTCACGTCGTCGCTGGTCAAGCAGCATCCCGATTGGCGCCCGGCGCTGGTCGAACTCGGTCAGCCGGAATACACCAGCAAGCTGTATCCGCAGGAATGCTACCCCAACGCTTATGCAGCGGCGGATTGCAAACTCGGCACAGGCGAGGTGTCGGTGATTCTGTATGGCGACAGCCACGCGCAATCGACTGCAGCAGCGGTGCAGATAGACAACCCTCAAGCCGCGCTGTCTTGGTCACGGGGCGGTTGCCCGACCCTGGCGCACTTCGCCATGCACGACAAAACCGTCGAAAGCCAATGTCGAGGCTTCAATCAGGAAAAGCTGCAACAACTGAAAACCGCGTACGCCGGCGTGCCCGTGGTGCTGTTCAGCCGCGCGGCGCTGTACGCGGATTCAGGGCGGGAAAACAGCTATCGGATTTCCTTTCCCGAGCGTCAGGCCGCGTTTGCCGAAGCCTATACCGAAGAGTACGTCAGCACGGTCTGCTCAATCGCTGAAAACCATCCGGTGTATATCGTCAAACCGATCCCGGAAATGCCCTTCAGCGTCTACAAGGGTTTGAATCTGAATCAGCGGTTGTTCGGGCAAACCTCGGACATTTCCCTGCCGTTACAGGCTTACGAGAAACGCAATCGCATCGCCATCGCGACCATCGAAGCGGCGGCCAGCCGCTGCAACGCGACGGTGATCGACCCGACGCCGTACCTGTGCCCCGATGGCCACTGCATGGGCTCCATGGACGGCGTCCCGCTGTACTTTGACGACAACCATCTGGTGGATGCCGGCAATCAGCAGTTGAAAGGACTGTTCCGGGCTGTGATCAAACCGATCTGAGCTGACGCCGGGCTTTCAAGCCCCAGCCCTGTTGCATCCCGGCGGCGGCCAGCAGAATCGCCGCCACGCCGACCCATTGCAGGATCTGCAGGCGATGGCCGAAGGCAAACCAGTCGACGAAGATCGCCGCAATCGGGTAGATGAACGACAGCGCACCGGTCAGGGCGGTCGGCAGTTTCTGGATCGCGCCGTACAGCAGCACATACATCAGGCCGGTGTGGACGATGCCCAGCGTCACCAGACTGGCCCAGGCTCCGTGTGTTTGCGGCAAGCCGTTTAGGTGCGCGAACGGCGCGAGCAACAGCACTCCGGTGCAGACCTGGATCAGCGCGATCAGATGCGGCGGCGTGCCAGTGAGGCGCTTGATGATCAGCGCCGCCATCGCGTACAGCAACGCCGCGCCCAGCGCCAGCGCAATGCCCAGCAGATATTCGTGACCGCTCTCGCCCTGCCCGCCGTGGGCGCTGACGATCGCCAGCATGCCAAGGAAGGAAATCGCTAGCCAGAACAGTTTCTGCAAGGTGATTTTCTCGCCGAGAAACAGTGCCGCCAGGCCAACCAGCATGAACGGCTGCACGTTGTAGACGGCCGTCCCGATGGCAATTGAGGCCCGGGAATACGAAGCGAACAACAGCACCCAGTTGCCAACAATCGCGGCGCCGCTGAGGACGGCCAACAGGAACGTGGTACGGGTCAGAATGCCCGGACGCAGGAAGCCGAACGCGGCACAGATCAGCAGCAAGGTGCCGGCGCCGAACACGCAGCGCCAGAACACTACGTCCAGCACCGGCTGCCCGGAGACCAGCACGAACCAGCCAATGGTCCCGGAAATCAGCATGGCAGCGGTCATTTCCAATGAACCACGGCGGATTGAGTTGTCCATCATCGATCTCCCTAAACGTTTTGACGAAAGCGTGGGCAAAGTATGCCAAGCCGGCTCCCTGCGCCTCCAGCGCAAAAAGCAGGCTAAACTCGGTTTCTGCCTTTTTTATCGCGGGTGGTTTCCCGCAAATGCCTTATGCCGGAGTTGCGCCATGACCGACGATATCGACCAGATCCTCATCAGCGCCCTGATGGAAGACTCACGCCGCTCGCTCAAGGCACTGGCGCAGATCAGCGGCCTGTCGTCGCCCAGCGTGGCCGAGCGCCTGCGCCGACTGGAGGAGCGCGGCGTGCTCAAGGGCTATACGGTTGAGATCGACCCGAAATGCTTCGGCTATCAACTGCAGGCCATCGTCCGGGTGAGACCGCTGCCGGGGCAATTGCAGGAAGTGGAACGACAGATCCTGTCAATTCCGGAATTCACCGAGTGCGACAAAGTCACCGGGGAGGACTGCTTCATCGCCCGCCTGCACGTGCGCTCGATGGAACAGCTCGACACCCTGCTCGACCGCCTCAACACGCTGGCCGAAACCAACACTGCGATCGTCAAGAAGACGCCAGTCAAGCGCCGGTTACCGCCGATGGCGTAAGTGCTTTTTGTACCTGTTCGGCGTAGATTGAGGTTTTTTCCGGCTAAGGATTGGCGGTGATGAAGGTTCAGGCATTGATGCTGTCGGCAGTATTGCTCACTGGCTGCGGGACGGTGCAAACGGTTGCGTTCAGCGACAAGTTTTCCGTGGACCAGCTGAAAACCAAGAAAACCTACTGTGGCGCCGTTCCGCGCATATACAGCGGTGCGACCTACGACTTTTGCATGCTGCACGCCGAAAAACCGGATGACGTCGACGCGTTCAATTACAACAATGCCTCGTTTGGCCTGGTGGTAGATGCCGCGGTTTCGGGTGTGCTGGATACATTTCTGCTGCCCTACACCATTTACAAGCAACAGGCCGATGGCAGCATCGTGATCAACTGATCTGCTTTTCGCAGACAACAAAAAACCCGCCGATGCGGGTTTTTTGTTGTTTCAGGCCAGCGATCAGTCGTCGCGGCTCATGATGCCGAAGATCTGCAACAGGCTGATGAACAGGTTGTAGATCGATACGTACAGACTGATGGTCGCCATGATGTAGTTACGCTCGCCACCGTGGATGATCGCGCTGGTCTGGAACAGAATGCAGACCGACGAGAACAGCACGAAACCGGCGCTGATCGCCAGTTGCAGGCCGCTGATCTGGAAGAACATGCTTGCCAGAGTGGCACCCAGCAACACGAAGAAACCGGCGGTGATGAAACCACCGAGGAAGCTCATGTCCTTGCGGGTGATCAGCACGTAGGCCGACAGACCACCGAACACCAGCGCGGTCATCGCGAACGCCGAACTGACCACTTCAGCGCCGCCCTGCATGCCAAGGTAACGGTTGAGGATCGGGCCGAGCAGGAAGCCCATGAAACCGGTCAGCGCAAAGGCGGAAACCAGGCCCCACGCGGAATCACGGAGTTTGTTGGTGAGGAAGAACAGCCCGTAGAAGCCGATCAGCACCACGAAAATGTTCGGGTAGCCAACACGCATCTGCTGGGCCACAAACGCCATCACACCGCTGAATGCGAGCGTGAGCGCCAGCAAGCCGTATGTGTTGCGCAGGACGCGGCTAACCTCTAGCTGCTCAGCCTGCACGCTGTTGTGAACTGCGTAATCCTGTTCGCGCATGGCGACACTCCTGTTGGTTTGAAACGTTCAGTGGCAAAGATCATAACAGACGCTCTGTAACAAGCCATGCACAGAGTTTGACAGTGTGTTTCATTCAGGTATTATGGCGCCCGCAACGCAAACGGAGGTGTGGCCGAGTGGTTTAAGGCAACGGTCTTGAAAACCGTCGACTGTAACAGGTCCATGAGTTCGAATCCCATCGCCTCCGCCATCTTATGTACGACAAAGCCCTGATTATTCAGGGCTTTGTCGTTTCTGGCGTTTACTAAAATTTATGCCTTTCGATATGTGTTCCATAACTTTTGTGGGCGCGTTCCATAACTCCGACCGATTTCTCCCCTCTCCGGCGTCCTGCCAATCGTTAAAACACTCTTCATGTAACACGGTGCTACGCCGATGCCTTGGCTGCCAAGGAAACCAAAATGCCCAACTCCGACCTGCTCCCTTCCCTGCTCTTCAAGATCAACGAAAACTCGCCCGGGAGTGGTTGGACCCGGCCACGCCGAAAGAACGCGCCGAACAGATGGCGCTGCACCAAGGTGAACCGACAGAGGCGTTCGAGTGGTTCAAGGTTGACCAGGCCGTGGGGAACGTCCGGAATCAAGGCCCCGACCTGATTAAGCCTATCGGATGATGGTTAGAACAGCCGGTGACCAACAACGCCAGAACGCATGCCCACAGGATTTTCATGGTAGCCCCTATAAAAAATAGGAATGTGCCGCCGCGAATGCAAAAATGAGCAGCGTTACTGAGAAATTTCACGCACATAGGCTAGCTCGGAAAAATGGGTGTGGGGAGCCGGAAACGAAAAAGCCCCGGCAAATGCCGAGGCTCGTTGACTTCCTTAACACGAAAAACTCGTCTTCGCGACAGTCTTTGCACGAAAAAATCGAAAATCAACTGAAATTTATAGCAGTCTTTGGCCTGCCTTCACTCGGACGACTTAACTTAAGACCAATCTGCAGAGCACGTGTAATATTACGTCGCCATCAGCCCACTGCTGATCGAGCGCTTTGGAAAGCGCCGGAAACAACCAATGCTTTCAAGAATGGAGTTATAAATGCGCAAGCTCTTCGCCTTTGCACTTGCATCTGCCCTGTCTTTTACCGCCCAAGCAAACGAGTGGCGGCAGTTCACCTCAACGATGTACGTTCTCGACCCGGCCGGAGAGCAACCGTTGCTTGCGATGGCAAGCTTGTTTGAAGGCGAACACGTGGTCATGAATTTGGTGGACTTGTCGGGGGCATTTTGTGAAAAAGGGGAAAACTCTAATCCTAGACCCGCAGGCCCCTTTCAAATAAACGGAACCAATGTGAAGTTCGTTCAAGCCTGCCTCGGTGGGAAAAGAGTTCTGTCTCCGGAGACTGAAAAAGGAAAAGCCTTCTTGGCTAATGCAATCCTCGGCGGCCCAGCAACCGTAGTGATTGAGGGCGGCGACGTCGTCAAGTTCTCTTCAGAAAACTTCGAGGCTGCGAAAAAGGCAATGCTCGATACCAATTCGGCACTCTGATCCAAAAAAAAGATCTAGGAGGCGCCGAACAGGATTCATGCTCAGCGTCTCCAGCTTTAAATCTCGCCCCACCCCGAAAGCAAGTTTGAGGTCAGGGTACGCGGGCTGCCGGTGTTGATTTCGTACGTCGCACTATCCGGCTATCGACGTCCAGCCATTCCCGAGTGCTGCCCTGGCTACAGGTGAATTCGAGGCATAAAAAAACCCGCAGTGGGCGGGTTTTCTGTTACCTGACACTACTTATTTTCCTGGCGGCTACTCGCGAAACCTTGAGTACTACCAGCGCTATTAGCGCACCGACAACCCCGCCAAATAGTCCCATCTGAAATGCTGCTGATGGCTCCATCCAACAAGGGCTCAATGGCTTAAAAGGATAGTAGAGGCATGGCTCAGGAAAGAGTGCCCGCCATACTGGTAACGCACCGCCGATCATCAGCAACCCTATCGTAAAAAGCGCAAAAGCTTTCCATTGCGGTATGACGAGAAACTGCCTCCGAAGCACTGCTAAGGCGATGACTAATACAAACGAAAAGAAACCGGGAAGGTAAAGTGTCACGAAGTAGATTTGGTCGAGCTCGTGGCCGGCAGTATCCATATCACCTCAGCAAAAAAACCGGCGATTGGCCGGGCTTGAATGTCTATGTGCGTTTCGCGTTACTTGTGCACCATGGGAAAACTACCTTACAAATCCCAACATAGAAATACCTTTATGCCGCATCTTCAGAATTTTCATCAAAGACGACCTGCCACACAGGCTTTAACGCCTGAACATCCACTTCTGAAATAGCTTCACGCAGGAAATTCCACACCTCCTTCCAGTCGCGATCCCAAACTTTTGGCTCGCCATGTATGCCTATGAGTCCCTACACAGAAAGCTCACCCAGGCGCGCAAGGAGTACTGCTCGGCAGTCAGGTCTGGAGTACGTCGCAGTGACCAAGCGCTGCGCCAAGAACAGCCGACGCAGGTGGCGGCGTGAAGCGCTTCATCCGCCGCAAGGTTGAGGCCTGGTTGATATTGGTGGCCGCGAAGATCCTCGAAGGCCGGAACGTCCACCGCTCGCCCGTCGTCTTCCGACATCACTTGTTCGACCTTGACATGATGAGAGATGTGGCGGTCTTCAACAGGCAACTTTCGGCCAAAAGCGATCGGTGAGTCACTGCGCGAGTCCAATCCGCTTCCACTGCCGCGCCTGATCGACGGCCAATAAGGGGGTTCACAGATGGCGGCGTCCTGATTGGACGCCGCCTCAGGTCATTACACGACCACGTTCAACAGCAACACCACAAGCAAACCGACCACGGCGACGATCGATTGCACCACCGAAATAGTCTTGGTGGCTTCGCCCATCGTCATGCCGAAGGATTCCTTCACCATCCAGAAACCTGCATGGTTGGCGTAGTTGAAGAACAACGAGCCGCAGCCAATGGACAAGGCCAGCAGCGGCAGGTTGAGGCTGGGATCAGCACCGGCCAGCGGCGCCAGCAAGCCGGCAGCCCCCACGATACCTACCGTGGCGGAACCGGTAGACACCGAAAGCAACATGGCGATCAACCAACCGAGGATCAGCGGAGGAAACGCCGACTGCTGAGTCAGGTGCACAATCGCATCGCCCACCTTGGCGCTGGTCAGCAGTTCCTGAAAGGCACCGCCGCCGGCGATGATCATGATGATCGAGGCGATTGGCTTGAGGCTCTTGCCCAGCGAGTCGCGCAATTGCCCCGCATCACCGCCGCGCGCGAGTACCAGACTGGCCCCGGCGAACAGCACGCCCAGCAGCATCGCTATCAGCGGATTGCCGAGGAAACCGGCCATTTTCAGCAGCGCATTGTCCTTGGCCAATACCATCTCGGCGACGGCATGGAACAGCATCAGGATCGCCGGCAGCAAGGCTGCCAGCACGCCAAGGTATACGCTGGGGCTTGGTTTATCGTCGGCTTTTTCAGCCAGGGTGAACTGATCCAGCAACACCTGATCGGGCCGAGTGCTCATGCGCGGGGAAATGAATGCGCCATACAATGGGCCGCCTAAAATCATGGCCGGGATAGCCGCCAGGAAGCCATAGAGCATGGTCGGCCCGACCGAGGTTTTCAGCGCGGCGATGGCCGTCAGCGGGCCAGGGTGCGGCGGAACCATGCCGTGCATGGCGGCCAGTGCGGCAATCACCGGAACGCCCACATAGATATACGCTGAACCCTTGAAGCGCGCCTGACTTTCCAGCTTGCGCGCCACGCTGAAGATCAGCGGCAGCATGATCACCAGGCCGACCTCGAAAAACATCGGTATGCCAATCACAAACGCGACCATCATCATCGCCCACGGAATCATCCGATCCGTTGTGCGCTTGAGGATGACCGCAGCAATCTGCTCGGTGACGCCAGCGTCAGCAAGAATTTTGCCGAGCATCGCCCCCAGCGCAATGACCACCCCCACTGCCCCCAGTGTCTTGCCGGCGCCGGTGACCAAGTGGGAGACGATGCCATCTGGCTCCATACCGGTTGCAAAGCCTACGCCGACGGAAACTACCAGCAAAGCCAGCAGCGGGTGCATTTTGAGGCGCGAGACGATCAGCGCTACCAGCACCAAGACGCTGATCAATGCGGTCAGTAACAGATCTATATCTAAGGGAGTCATGAAAGGTTCTCGGTTGGGCTGGTGCCCAAATTCTTGTATGTGGGTGAGATGAATGGCATCTGCAACGGCCAGGTTTCAGCGTTCGACTTTCTAAAAACCGAATAACCTTCGAGGCGCTTGCACCAGCAGCGAGTCGCTGGCTTGCGCCGAAAGTTCCAAGGCTTGCAACTGGTCGACGACGGTGGCGAAACCGATGCTTTGCTCATGCTGCGTATGCGGCCAGTCACTGCCCCATACCAACTGATGCAGGCCGAAGCTTTGTTCCAGCAACGGTAATGCCCTTCGAGCGAAATCAATGTTCTGTTGTGGCGTACCTCCCAAACGATAGATTCCCGATACCTTGATCCAGATCGGACTTTTCGATCCGGCCTCAAGCAACTCGCCAAACCCGGGCTGATCGAGACCCGCATTCGCGTCCGGCCGCCCAAAGTGATCGATCACCAACTTCACGCCGAACGGCGTCAATTGCTGGATCAGGCCCGGCAGTTCCTTGACTTCCCGGTGCAACTCGACATGCCAGTCGAGATCAGCGATATCGCTGAAAAACCCTTGCCAGGCACTGTCACGAAAATCAGGTAACGCCTTGCCGATCAGGTTCAAGCGCACGCCGACCACGCCCAGTCGAGCCATGTCATTCAAGGTAGAACGACTGACGCTTGGCTCCAGCACTACCACACCGCGCAACTGCTGCGGCGCGTGCTTCAACGCCGCCAACAGGTAGCTATTGTCGGTGCCAAGGAAACTGGGTTGCACCAATACACCGTGACTCAGACCATGCGTTTGCAAATGCTCAAGGTACTGGCCAAGCGTGGCGTCGTACTCAGGGGTGTAGCGCCGTGCACCGATCAGATGCAGATCACGGCTGAACACATGGGCATGGGAGTCGATGCCGGCGATCGACTTGGGGCGGGTATCTGACATGGGTTTTATCTACTGAAGGTTAGGATCATCACGCCCGAGCGCGTTGATTGCCGCTGATACCGGCCGAAACGGAGGTGGCATTGGCTTCAAGGTCCCTGCCCCGGGTTTCAGGCAGGCACAGTGCGGCAAACACCGCCACGCCGTAGGCGATCCCGGCATCGATACCAATCGCCGAACCCAGCGACATGGAGTCACTCATGTGCCCGACCAGGAATGGAAATACAGCGGACAGCACCCGGCCAAAGTTGTAGCAAAAGCCAACGCCGCCGCCGCGTACATCGGCAGGGTAAAGTTCGTTGAAGAGCGCTCCCAGACTGGCCGGAATACCGGCGGCAAAGAACCCCAACGGGAACCCCAGGAACAGCATCTGCGTATTGGTCAGCGGCAAAAATACGTAGCACTGCACCGTGACCACGCAGCACAAGGCAAACAGCACAATGTTTTTACGACGGCCAATGCGATCGATCAAATAGCCGCTGGCCACACAACCACACCAGAAGGCGAAGATGATCACCGCCAGATAGGCGCCCGAGTTCAGCACAGAGAGATTGCGCTCGGTCTTGAGGAAGGTCGGCAACCAGGTCATTACCGCGTGATAGCCACCGTGCGCGCCCAGTCCCAGCAGCCCGCCAAACAGGGTCACGCGAATCAGTTCCGGGCGAAAAATGCCGGCGAGCGACTTGAAGAAACTCTGCGGGATGGCGTTGTCTTTTTGCAGACGCTGGAAGCTGTCCGGCTCCTCAACGTTACGACGTACCCAGATGATCAGGAACGACGGCAGCAACCCGACAAGGAACATCACACGCCAGGCCATGTCCTGTGGCACCCAGGTATAGATCAGCGTGAACACCCCGACCGCCAGGCCCCAACCCACCGCCCAGGCACTTTGCACAGTGCCCATGACCTTGCCGCGATAGTGCGGATTGATCGTCTCGGCCATCAGCACCGCGCCGGCCGCCCACTCCCCGCCAATCCCGAAACCCTGCAGCGCCTTGACCACCAACAGCTGATTGAAGCCCGTGACGAAGGCCGAGAGAAAGGTGAAGAACGAGAACCACACAATCATCAACTGCAACGTGCGCACACGGCCATAGCGGTCAGACAACGTCCCACCCACCCAGCCACCGAGTGCCGAGGTGACGAGGGTAACGCCGCTGATCAATCCGGCATCGCCCTTTGTCAGCGCGAAAGCGGCGATCAGCGCCGGAATCGCCAGACCGAACATTTGTACTTCCAACGCGTCGAGCGACCAACCGCCGAAGCAGGCCCAAAACGTTTTGCGCTCCCGAGGAGTGACTTGGCGATACCAGCTGAACATGATTCTTATCCTTATAGGTGTTACGCAAGGCAGCCGACAGCCAACCGCACCGCGACAGGGTCAGCTTTGGCAAACAAACAGAAATCGGGCGGCGATCTAGCCGCCGCAAAACGCTCCGCTACGCAGGCAGACGTCAGCGAATATCCACGCTGTAGCGAAAGTGCTCCGCGTGGCCGCGCGAGCGACGCCATTCCAGCGGGCTACCCGCGTAATCGCGGGCCAGACGCTCGATCACGATCACCGGACTGTTGACCGCTACCTGGAGCAATCGGGCATGCACGTCATTCACCGATTCAGCGGTCAGCGTCTCTTCGGCCGATGCAACAACCTGTCCGCATACTTCTTCGTAGATCGGATACAGCAGCGGTCCTTCGCGACTGAGGTCGATCTCCAGCAGCGCCTGAAACCGCTGGCGGGGCAACCAGATTTCTTCGGCGAGCACCGGCTTAACATCGAGCAGACGCACGCGAACAATACGAATGACCGGCGCATCGGCGGGCAACCCCAGTGCTTGCGCTACGGCCGACGGTGCGGCAACGGGCTCGATCGAGAGGATGCGACTCTCCGGGACCTGACGCTCACCGGAAACAGTCTGGAATCGGAAGAAACGGAACAATGAGGATTGAAACTGCGCCCGGCGAATGAACGTCCCTCGCCCTTGCTGACGCTCCAGAATGCCCTCACTGACCAACGCATCAATCGCTTTGCGCACCGTGCCGGTGGACAGTTGGTATTCCGCAGACAGCGCCGCTTCAGTAGGGATCGCCTCCCCCGGACGCCAGCGATTATTGGCGATCTGCTCAGCCAATTGGTCACGCAGGCGTTGGTAGAGCGGGAGTCGGGCATCACTGGATAAAGAATTCATCGACTTTATTCACCTTGTTATCTAGTCATCTATATGAATCTTGCGGCGAGTATTTGCCCAGATAACTTGCCTGTCAAGGAGCGGCTGTTCGCCCTGCTGACGAATGGCTGCCCCACTGCCCTTTTCATAGACATGCGGGGTTGAGCTGGCGATGTCAGATGCTGGCCGAATGTGGGGGGTCAGGAATGACAGCCGAAAGCTGACGGCCGAGGATGACCGCTCCTGGTCGAAACCCGCCTGTCACGAAGGGCAACCTAATCATTAACCTGGTGCGATTTCAACATGTTAAAGCGTCGTTCCCAAAGACCGCTTCTGCCCGGTAGCGGTCGGTTTCCCGAAGTCCGCTTCTGGCTGTTTCCTGCCTGTCATGACTGACTAGCGCAATCTCTCAGCGGATCGATGCCGTCGAGATTTCTGGTTCATCAATGATGAAACCTCTCCAACTTGAGATGGTGCGATCGGCATGGTCAAATGAGTAATGGCCTTTTGCTACGGTACTCTCAATTGAAACAGAATCGCGGAATCATCCTATTTTTTTCGGCAATGACTTTGCTCTTTATCCTGGTGCAGGTGTGGCACGCAAAATCTGCCCAGGAAGAGAAAAAGCAGGAGCGGGAGCGCCAACTCAAAGGGCTCGCACTCATCATGAGTGTTGCAGTCCGGAAAAGTATCTGATGACTCAACTCGCGTCGATTCTGTGACCTACAGCGATGAGGTCATGCGTATCTCTTACACACTCACAAAAGTTACCAAAGACGAAATCGATTCTGAAGAATTCACCAAAAATGCAAGAGCGATTGCAGCTTCTGCATTCTGTAATGAAAAAGGTTTGGGACAGTTCGTGAAATCGGGTCTTTCCATTGACCTCCTCTACAAAGATTCAACCCGTTCACCGATCGTCAATTTTCAGATAGGCAAGTCCGACTGCCTCTGAAGCCCCCCTTGAAGCCCGCCTCTCTCGCGGGCTTTTTTCGCCGTGTCGTACCACAGTGAGTCCACGCAGCAGACACAACTTCCGGTGGCTGCATCAATCATTTCTGTTCGGAAGATCTGTCAATCCCCTCACGCGCAGGCGTTGTCCAGTCAGTGGCGCGCCTTTCATCAATTGAGTCGTGCTTGTGCTTTCCGTAAGCAGGCATGCGGAGTTACTGCACGCCGTGCTCAGGTAACGCAAAGGCCATCACATAGTCCCCCTTTTGCGTCGTCGCCGAGTTACCGCCGGCACTGATGACCAAAAATTGTCTGCCGGTGTATGGGGAAACATAAGTCATTGGAGTCGCTTCGGCTCCGACAGGCAGACGGCCCTTCCACAGTTCTTTGCCGGTGCGAACATCAAGGGCACGGAGGTAAAAGTCCTGAGTGCCGGCCATGAACACCAGGCCGCTTGATGTAGTCACCGGACCGCCCCGAGTGGGCATGCCAATCGGCATCGGCAAGTGCGTGGCAATGCCCAGCGGACCCGTTTGCTCGGTGGTCCCCAAGGGCATCGACCAAGCCACCTTTCGAGTCGCCAGGTCGATTGCACTGATGGTGCCGAAAGGCGGCTCCTGGCACGGAATACCCAACGGCGACAGGAAGCGGCCTTGCTCGATACCCCACGGTGTCCCCGCCTGCGGAGCGTTCCCTTCATGGCCGCCGCCACTAAGGATTTTCGCATCATAAGCGGCACGGGGGATCATTCGGTTCCAGATGGCTACCCGGGTGTCATTGACGATCATGTAGCCGAGGTTTTCCGCAATGGACACCGATCCCCAGTTCATGCCGCCCAACCAGCTTGGGTACTGGAGCGTCAGGTGCTCGCTCGGCGGCGTGAACTCACCTTCATATCTAGCCTTGCGAAAGTCGATCCGGCATATCAATTGGTCCAGCGGCGTAAGCCCCCACATGCGCTTTTCGCTGAGCGGCTCAGTGCCGATGGCGGGCATTCCGGTCGAATAGGGTTGAGTCGCAGAAATTCGCTCATCCGCCACACCACCTTGAGGAACAGGGTGTTCTTCGACTGTCGCAATTGGCTTTCCGTTACGCCGGTCAAGCATGAAGATCTGGCCACGCTTGGTGGTCTGAATCAGTGCCGAGAGCATTCCTCCATGGCCATCAGGAACATCGTAAAGCGCTGGTTGCGAAGGTACATCGTAATCCCAGAGATCGTGGTGAACCGTCTGGAAGCGCCAGCGCTCGAGGCCAGTCGCGATGTCGAGTGCGACGACGGAAGACGAGTAGCGATCATCGGCCTCGGAGCGATGACCGCCCCAAAAATCCGGAGTGGCATTGCCGGTGGGCAAGTAGATGAGTCCAAGCGCATCGTCAAAGGCCGGTGTCGACCAGACATTCGGCGTACCTGCGGTGTAAGTCTGCCCCTCGGGAGGCTCGCGGGTAATCGCCGGATTGCCCAGATCCCAGGCCCACACCAATGCCCCCGAGCGCACATTGAAGGCGCGGACCACGCCAGACGGTTCACCTGTTTTCTGGTTGTCCCACACCAGCCCACCGACCACTACCAGATCACGCACAACCGTCGGTGCGGCCGTCGGAAAGTACAAATCCTGATCTGTATCGCCCACGCCGATACGCAGGCTTACGCTGCCATGCTGACCAAAATCGCTGCACGCCTGGCCAGTCTGCGCGTCTACTGCAATCAACCGTGCGTCAACCGTGGTCGCGATGATTCGCCGCAAACAGGGCTGCGCTGCAACAGCGTTGTTTGAGGCGGCCAGCTCGTGGGCTTCTTCGTAATAGCCCACGCCTCGGCAACGCGGGTAAACATTGTTTGCCTGGGTTTTGGGGTCGTGATGCCAAATCTCTTTGCCGGTATCCGCGTCCAGGGCGAACAACTGGCTCGACTGCGTACAACCGTAGAGCACGCCATTGACGTGAAGGGGGGTCACCACATGCCCTTGCGCACCTTTGGGTATTTCACCTGTGCGATATGTCCAGGCAAGCGTCAGATTCGACACGTTCTGCGGCGTTATCTGATCGCTCACGGCATGTCGTGTTCCTGAAGGTGTATGACCGAAATAACGCCAGTCGGTCGTGGGTTCGACTGTGCCGACCGCTTTCCCCGGTACAGGCGCCGGCATCCTCTCGGCGGTCAGAATGGGTTGCGGTTGCAAGGCTGCGTAGAGCGTTGCGCACAGCCCCACGACCATGCCCGCAGCCGCCACGCAAGCCAGCCGCGCCAGTGTGCCACGCTGGCGACTGCGCAAATACGGGATCGCCACCAGCACCGGTACGCTGATGACAGCCAGCGCGAAGAGGCGCGAAAACAGCGGCCAGAACGTCAACCCCACATCCAGAACCGACCAGCAGACAGAGCCGGCGAACACCAGCAGGTACGCCAGTGCTCCGGATCGACGTCGACGCAACATCAACACACCACTGATGGCCAATCCTGCACCTGCCAGGGCGAAGTACCACGAGCCGCCCAGCGCAACGAGATAAAAACCACCCGCTAGCAGCGAAAGTCCGATGAGCAAGATAAAGGAGCCAAGGACAATCAGCAGCGTGGCGGTTAACCGGGAAGTGTTCGATGGCGGCATGGCTTACTCCTTTAAGTGATTACCGACAGAGCCTGCGGTTGGCCGATCGTCAGGCCGTATGTTTCGACCTACCGATACTTCGGTGGACGCGCCTCAGCGCATGACAAAACCACCATCCACCGAGATGGACTGCCCCGTGACGTAGCTTGAGGTCGAGCTGCTCAGCCAAAGCACAGCGTCAGCGATTTCTTCCGGCTTGCCGTGACGTCCCATGGGGATAGCCTTGGTCATGCCTGCCAGCGCTTCCCCCTGCCCCGCTTCGACCATCCGCTCGGCCATCGGCGTCCAGATCAAGCCAGGGCACACCGCATTGACGCGGATGTTGCGTGCGGCATACTCCAGCGCTGCGCTTTTGGTCAGGCCGAGGACACCGTGCTTGGCCGCGTGATAGTTGCCCCGCTCGGCACCTCCGATCAGACCGCCCAAAGACGAGCAGTTGACGATCGTTCCGCCGCCCTGGCGGCGCATATGTTCGAGTTCGAATTTCATACACGCCCAGACGCCGCGCAAATTGACCGACATGACCCGATCGTAATCCTCGACCGTGGCGTCGGCTGTCTCAGCTAACAGGTTCTGAATACCGGCGTTGTTGAACGCAGCGTCCAGACGACCGAATGTCGCGACCGTTTCCTTGACCATGGCTTGAACCTGACCGACGTCCGCCACGTCGCAGCGAATGCCGATAGCGCGATGTCCTGCAGCTATCAAGGCCTGCGCCGCTGCCTGTGCAGCGCCGCCATCGATATCCGCCAACGCTACGGCAGCGCCGGCCCGTGCGAACGCCTGCGCGGTGGCCAGACCGATACCGGAAGCCGCGCCGGTCACCAGGGCGACCTTGTTCTCGAACGAAAAACTCATCGAATGTTCCTCACTTTGCAGCTGCGCAGAATGTTTATGAGCAATAGCCTCATAACGCACTGAGCAGACATTGTTTGATGTAACCAAGGTAATCGACGCTCGGAGAGCTGAATACCGGCCCTGAGTGGGATGTTCCGATGAGCAATACTCATCAATCGTGAAGAAAGGCGAGATCGCCGTGACAAAACACCGAGTGCGATGAAACAGACGATTAGTGAGCGCTGCTCATCGTTTCATGCAGGTTTTTCCCGGTAGTCGCGCGGAAGTTGGTGCACTAGCGTGGAGGCGCATTTCTTCAATCAACAGGAATCTGCCGATGAAAACACGTGTCGCCTTACCCATGCTGGCAATGACCTTGATGCCTGCGTTCGCAAGCCATGCTGCCGAACTGCCTGCCGACGAGACTATGAGCGTGGTCAGAAATGGCGAACAAGCATCCATCACCGGGGCGCCCGGCAACTTCGTTGGCAACGCGCGCATCGATCCACTGTTTGCAGCGCGGGCACCCTCGACTGTTTCGGCAGGCGCAGTGACGTTTCAGCCCGGCGCACGCTCGGTCTGGCATACCCATCCTCTGGGCCAGACGCTGGTGGTCACCTCAGGCACAGGCTGGATACAACAAGCCGGGGGCGAGAAGATCGTCATCAAACCGGGTGATGTGGTCTGGACACCACCGGGCGTGAAGCACTGGCACGGCGCCACATCCACGAACGGCATGACCCACATTGCCATTCAGGAAGCTCGGGACGGCAAGAACGTCGAGTGGCTGGAACCGGTGACCGACGCGCAGTACCAGGCATTGCTTGGCACACAACACTGAAACGTTGCGCCGAGCTCAGGCGTGGGCGCATCGATGCCCGCCGCGACACCTCGCGGGTATCAGGCCGGAAGCAGGCAACGCGTCACGGGCTTACGCCTGGTAATCGCCGATGGGCTGAAGTTCACGGATCAAGTCAATCAACAGACGCAGCCCTACCGGCAATTGACGGTGACTGGGATAGTACATGTGAAACCCGGAACCTGTGCTGGACCAGTCGTCGAGCACCCTGATCACCTCACCACTTTCGAGCAGCGGCATCATCGCCGGCTCAGGGGCGTACATGAGGCCCGCGCCTTGACGAGCCAGTGAAAGTCCGACGCGAGTTTCATCGATGGTGATGCACCCCGGGACAGCAATGGAGAGCTGCTGTCCTTCTTTCTCGAACTCCCAATCGTACATGGCGCCATTGCCCAGCCGAATCCGCAGGCAACGGTGGTGCATCAAGTCGTTCGGATGTTGGGGAACGCCGAAGCGTTCAAGATAGTCCGCGCTACCCGCGACCACCCAGCGGATATCCGGTGACAAGCGCTGAGCGATCATGTCTTCCGGTACCGTTCCGCCATAGCGGATCCCGGCATCATGGCCGCCGCCGATCACATCGACGATGAGATTGGTGACCGTCAGATCGACCTGGATTTCCGGATACCGATCATTGAGCACCGGCAATACGGGCCCCAGTAACAAGTCGGCAGCATCGCTTAAGGTATTCAGACGAATACGTCCGATCGGTTCATCGCGAAAGCGATTAAGCGCTTCCGTCGCCAAACCGATTTCATCCATGGGTTTGCTGATGACGCTGTGCAGCTCCTCGCCCGCAGCGGTCAAGGTGACACTGCGCGTCGTTCGGTTCAGCAGACGGACCCCCAACCGCGACTCAAGCCCCTTGATCGCATGGCTCAACGCCGAAGCACTGATACCGACTTCCTTCCCGGCGCGACTGAAACTCTGGTGGCGAGCAATGGCCAGGAAATAAACGAAATCGGCAAGATTGGCACGACTGGCCTGCATTGGATGCCTCAATGGGGTGACGGGAGAGAATCATTCGCGGTGCGGCGGCTTCGTGCTTGATACTAACCAAGACAAACCGCAAACACTAATCAACTGGATTCGACAGACAGCGGTGCTTGGCTCACCGGTCTTGACCTGCCTGCAAAATACAGTTGAAGCCTGACAAGCCGCTCACGACCGTGAAAGCGTTTTCAGACGCTCCACCAACGCCGCTTCAAAAATGACGTACAGCTTTTCAGCATCGCCTGCACGCAAAACCTCACTGGTTTCCAGCCCCAGCACGAAGCCATCCGCACGCGCCCCCGCCTTCACCGCAATGATCATCGAATCTGCCCGGACAATCTGCGCCAGCAGCCGATCAGCTTCGCGCTGCATCTTCTCGCTCAACACTACGCCTTCCACTTTCTCACCTTGCCTTCAATGCGACATCGAACAAATGTGTGTTCAAGGCTACGCTGCCGATAACGGTGCCTCAAGCCACACGCAAACGATCCTTAATTATGGTAGCCATCAGACCCCTTCAAGTGAACGAATCCGTTTTGCCGGCAATCAAACGCGAAGTTTCAAACGCGTTTAGCCGTTGCCAGCTCGAACAATCATGACCGGAGAACACTGCATGCCTCTCAGTGACACCATTCACAGAGCGTTGCTAAGCGCAGAGGAACGTTCCTCTATCGCTGAAATTGAAGCCACTACCAATATTCTGCAACTGGTCACACGCATGACCGGGACGCGCTTCGCGGCGATCGCCAAATTCACCGACACGGAATGGATTGTCTGTTCCGCCTACGATCCGATCGAGCTTGGAATCCACACCGGTGACACGCTGGAACTGGAAACCACGCTGTGCAGTGAGTTTCGCAGAGACCCTCAAGTGCTGTTCGTGCCACAAATCAGTCGCGATGGCAGGTTCTCCACGCGTCCCGTGGTGAAGCAATACTTGATTGAAAGCTACGCCGGCGCGCCCATTTTCCTTCCCGACGGACAACTGTGGGGTGCGCTGTGTGCCTTGGACTCCAGGGCGGTCATATTCGACGACCCGGATCTGGCGGACACGTTAGGCCTGTTCGCGAGGCTGATCGGCTGTATCTTTTATTCGAATCTGACAGACGTCGGCAGCGGCTACAGCAAGAACGGATGAAGTATTTTCGAATAACTAAAAAACAGCCCTGAATATTCAGGGCTGTTTCATTTCTGGCGTGTGAGATTGGCGCTCCCTCCTTCAACACCGCGCAGGAAACATCGACGTGGTGCGCAAAACCTGGTTCCAGGACAGGAGCTACCAGTCCGTCGCCCAAGAGCGGGCCGACGTTTGCATAGGGCTGGGCCGCACGCTGCCATTTGGCTTCTGAGCGAAACGCCGTTCCCCCAGTAATTGACTTTTATCAACCACTGACACGCTGTTCTCGCCGACATTGAAGCTGACGTGGCAGGGCGAAATCTATGCCGACCAGTGAGCGCTCCGGTTCGGATGTCCGTAAGCCGCCGTCCATTCGCAAAGGAGAATTCAAAATGAGCAACTCCGTGAAGAAAATGCCGGTCACTACCGATACCAAAGACAAATCCCTTCAGCATCCGCTGAATGCAGACTTGTGGCGCCCTCTGGAAAAACTGCGCCAGCAGGTCGATCACCTGTTCGAAGACTTCAACCGCGGTTCGGGGCTTTCACCCTTTGGTCGTGGGCTGTTCGACGTCGAACCGCTCTGGCGGCGCGAACTGATCGGTCACGGCATGCCGGCCGTGGATATCAGTGAAAAGGACAAAAGCTACGAGATCACCGCCGAATTACCCGGCATGGATCACAAGAACATCGAGATCAAATTGTCGAACGGCAGCCTGATCATCAAGGGCGAAAAGAAAGAGGACAAGGAAGAAAAAAGGAAGGGCTACCACCTGAGCGAGCGTCACTATGGTTCCTTCGAGCGGGTCTTCAACCTGCCCAAAGGCGTCGACGCCGAGAAGATCGACGCGAGTTTCAGCAAAGGTGTGCTGAGTATCTCGTTGCCGAAAAAGCCTGAAGCCATTAAAGCGGACAAAGTCGTACCGATCAAGGGCGAGTAAGTTTCGCGCTGTCGTACCCCTTGCCGGGAAACCGGCAAGGTTTTTTTTCCGCCACCCTTTGCACAACTGCTGCAAACGCTGGCCGCACGGACTCACTATTTGCGGCTGGCCTTTTCCAGCATCCGGCTGGCGCGTTCATTGGCCTCATCGGCCGTACGTTGTGCCTGACTGGCTGCAGCGGCTGCCTGATCCGCCCTGGAGTAAGCCGCGTCGGCACGGGATTGTGCCGCGTTTGCAGTGCTCTGGGCGGCGTCGATTCGCGTGTCCATTTCCTGCGCCTTTTTATTGCTGCACCCCGCGCTCATCGCCAAAAGGACGCTGAGCAGAACCACAGATAAACGCTTGTTCATGATGACTCTCCTTGGGTGATTGCGCCGGGAAAAGTCCGGCGCCCCCTGAAGTATCTGGCGTCAGCACGGCCGGCCTCTGATTTTTGTCAATGAACGGCCAACCGGCAGGCAACTGGATGTTGGCAGTGTTAATCACCGGTCGACACTGCAATAAACCCATCACGGCATTTGTCGCAGGCAGACGTCGCTGTCAGACCGCCAACAGGTTGCACGGCACCTGATAAAGAATATGTTCGGTGGTGCTGCCCAGCAGCTTGTCCAGCCCGTGGTATTGCACCCGGCCCATGACGATCACATCCACATGCTGTGCATCGGCGAACTCACTGAGTGCGGCAACCGGGTGGCCGACCACGAAATGCCGGCGCTCGGCGGGTACTCCATAGCGCTTGGCCAGGTCGATATAAGCGCTCTCGAACTCTCTGCGCAGTTCCTTGGTCAGCTCTGAAACCGTCAAGCCTTCGCCCAGCTCCTCCAGGTACTCCTGCGAAATGTCGTAGGCGTACAACAGATGCAACTCGGCGTCACACTGGATCGCCATGGCCGTGGCCTGATCGATGATGCGCTTGTTCAATTGGTCGTTGACCGGGTCGCTTGCGGAGGCGTCGACCGCTGCCACGATCTTGCGTGGCAATGCCTGGCCTGCCCCGCCCAGCAGATAGACCGGGACCGGGCAATGACGCAACAGGTGCCAGTCCAGCGGGGTGAAGAAGGCGCGTTTGAGCAACGACTCATGCTGCACTTGCTTGATCAGCAGGTCGGGCATCATCTCGGTGACGAGGTCAAGGATCTCTTGCTTCATGTCATCCGACCAGGCGACTTCGACTGTCACGTCAATGCCTCTGTCGCGCAGGTTGCCGGCCTGATATTTGAGCCAGTCGCGGTGATCCTGCAAATAGTTCGCCCGGGCTTTTTCCCGGTCGCCTTCTTCAAGCAACCAGAGAATGTCCAATGACTTGACCAGCGCCACGATATGCAAGGTCGCCCCGCTGGCCTTGGCCAGCGCAGCCGCATGACTGATCGCCGGAGAGCGGCGCAGAGCCGGATTGATCACCAGCAACAGACTTTGATATTGGCTCATGATTGTTCTCCAGTCGGATGAATCGTGCGGGACGGTCAAGATCGTCAACAGCGGATCTTGAAGCGGTCACTCCTGCCGTTCGGCGGAAAGCACATCGGCAGCGGCACCCAGTTCGGCGCTGTCCCGGTACTCCGGCACTGACACCGACCAGCCCAGTTCCAGGCTGATACGCCGCCGCAGAACGTCCGAGGCGTTGGGTTCGCCATGCACCACGTACGTGTGTTTCGGTGCACGTTTGAAACCGCGCAGCCACTGGATGATTTCATCGGCATCGGCATGCGCGGACAGGGTCTGCATCGGTACCACTTCAGCGCGGATCGGCACCTCCTGACCGTGGATACGCACTGACGGCGCACCGGCAACGATCTGTGCGCCCCGCGTGCCGCCGGCCTGGAAACCGGGCATCAGTAGCGAGTTGGCCGGGCTCGGCGCCAATGCCTTGAGGTGGTGCAGCACCCGTCCGCCGGTGGCCATGCCGCTGGCGGCGATGATCACGGCCGGAATGCGCTGATGATCGAGATCGATCGACTCCTGGGTCGAACGTATGAAACGCGTGCCTTGGCACATGCCCTCGCATTCTTGCAGCGACAACCGGTGCTCACTGCGAAAACGCTGATACAGACGCGTGACATCCGTCGCCATCGGGCTGTTGAGGTAGATCGGCAGATCCGGAATCGCGTGTTTCTGCTTCAAGCGATACAAGTGATACATCAGCAGTTGCGCCCGACCGACCGCAAATGACGGTACCAGGGTAATGCCATGGCGCAACGCCGTGCGGTTGATCACGTCGGTCAGTTGTTGCTCGGGGTCGTCGTCAGGGTGCTGGCGGTCACCATAGGTCGACTCGATCAACAGGTAATCCGTTTGCTCGATGGTTTCGGGGGCAAACATCAACGGATCGTTGGGCCGCCCCAGATCGCCGGAGCAGACCAGCGTGACACCGTCGGCAACCACCTCGACAGTGGCCGCACCCAGAATGTGTCCGGCACCGCGCAGCAAGATGCTCAGACCGGGAACAATCTCGACCCGATGATGCAGCTCCACCGGCTGCAACAGTTTCAATGCCTGCTCGGCGTCCTGTTCGGTGTACAGCGGCAACGCCGGCGCATGCCTGGAAAAACCATGTCGGTTGGCGAATCCGGCCTCTTCTTCCTGCAGGCGCCCACTGTCGAGCAACAGGATTTTCACCAGTTCACAGGTTGCTGCGGTGGCATAGATCGGGCCACGGTAGCCGTTGCGCACCAGCACCGGCAGGTAGCCACTGTGATCCAGATGAGCGTGAGTCAGCACGATCGCGTCGAGATCCCGCACGGGCAGTTGGAAAGGATCCCAGTTGTGCAGGCGCAATTGTTTGTAACCCTGAAACAGCCCGCAGTCGATCAGCACATGCCGGTCGCGGTGATCCAACAGGTATTTGCTGCCGGTGACCGTGCCTGCCGCTCCCAGAAAAGTGATTCGCATGGCCGTCTCCTGAATGTGGATGAGAACGCCGGTACTTTCAGCCCAAAACACCGATTCATGGCTGTTTCGAGATGGTTGCCGGCTACTTGCGATTGGCCTTCTCAGCCAGCCGTTTGGCGCGCTCATTCGCTTCATCGGCAGCACGTTGCGCCTGTTCCGCCTTGAGCACCGCCTCATCGGCCCTCAGCCTGGCAGTCGCCGCGTTGTCTTCAGCGGACTCCAGCCGCGCGTTGAGTTCATCGGCCTGCCGATGACTGCAACCAGTGGTCGCTGCCAGCAGCACACTCAGCACCACAATCGGCAAGCGCTTGTTCATGGTTGTTCCCTCGATTGCTCACGACGGCAAAGGTCATGATTCGAGTATCTGGCGTTATCCGGTCACCACTCTGATCTTTGTCAAACAATCACCGACTTGCAGACGCCATCAGCCAATGCGAGGGCGAGGCCGGCATTGTTGATATACCTCAATGCGCGCGCGTCACCGCGGTGTAGAAAAACAACAGCAGGCACGTTTGACCGATCGACACCTACCTGAAAGAGGACACCGTCATGAGCGACTTGAACCTGCGCAAAAATATTCTCGAAGAACTCGAGTTCCAGCCGGAAATCGATGCCGCCAACATCGGCGTCACGGTGGAGGACGGTGTGGTCACCCTCAGCGGGCATGTCAAAAGCTATGCCCAGAAGGTCAGTGCCGAGCGCGCGGTGAAGCGCATGAAAGGCGTGCGCGCAGTGGCTGAAGAGCTCCAGGTACGACTGGACAGGAATGCCGGCACCGCGGACGACACCATCGCTGCCCGGGCGCTGAAGATAATCCACTGGAGCTGCGACATTCCCGAAGGTGACGTCAAGATCATCGTGCAGAGCGGACGCATCACCCTGGAAGGTGAAGTCGACTGGCAGTATCAGAAGGAAACCGTCGAGCGTTCGGTACGCAAGCTGTCCGGTGTGACCGGCGTGAGCAATTGCATCACCCTGCGTCCACGGCTGGATGTCTTCGATATTCAGCAACGCATCGAGGCCGCGCTCAAACGTAACGCCGAAGTCGATGCCCAGGACATTCACGTCAAAGTCGAAGGCGATGTGGTGCGGCTCGAAGGCCGGGTTCACCTGTGGCGCGAACGCCAGATTGCCGAGCGCGCGGCCTGGTCAGTGCCCGGCGTCGGCCGGGTCGAAGACCATCTGCTGCTGGCGTGACACGCTCGTCTTCCTGGAGCCAGGCCAATGCTTGCCGTCACCCTGATCAACAGCCTGGTCGTGATCATCGCAGTAGTGATCCACTATGAGTGTCTGCTACGCCTGAATGACTGGATGCCGCGCCTGAAAATCTGGAGCCGGTTCAGAATCGTTGTCGGGGTGTTGGGCAGTCTGCTGGCCCATGCCATCGAGGTCTGGGCGTTCGCCGTGGTTTATTTCCTGATGTCCCGCGCGGGCGAATGGGGACAGCTGACCGGCAACTTCGACGGCTCTTTGATGGATTGCGTGTACTTCTCCTTCACGACGTACACGACCATCGGTTTCGGCGATATTTCGCCGGTTGGCCACCTCAAGTACCTGACCGGGCTTGAGGCCTTGACCGGCCTTGTCCTCATAACCTGGACCGCGTCGTTTCTGTTTCTGGAAATGCAGAAATACTGGAAGAACAAATAGCCGCTCATGGCGTCTGGCGGGGAGTCCATTGCCAGTTGCGCACTTCGGGAAGGTCTTCGCCGTGCTCGATGAGGTACAGCTTGTGTTGCTCCATGACGGCCCAGTAACGCTCCCGCGCAACGTTTACGAGATCCTGCAGGCGTGGCACCCGCTCGATCACGTCCAGCGCCAGTCGGTAGCGATCAAGATCGTTGATCACGGCCATGTCGAACGGCGTAGTGGTCGCGCCCTCCTCCTTGAAACCTCGTACGTGAAAGTTGCCATGATTGGCGCGTTTGTAGACCAGCCGATGGATCAGCGCCGGATACCCGTGAAAGGCAAAAATCACCGGTCTGTCGACGGTGAACAGCGCATTGAACGCGCTATCCGACCAGCCATGAGGGTGCTGACTGGACGGCTGCAGCAGCATCAGGTCGACGATATTGACCACCCTGACGCGCAAGTCCGGCACATAGTCGCGCAACAGGGTCAAGGCGGCCAGGGTTTCCAGCGTCGGCACATCGCCGGCGCAGGCCATGACGACGTCCGGATCCTGATCATCGTGACTGGCCCACGCCCACCGGCCGCCACCTGCCTGGCAGTGTTGCTGTGCCGCGTCGATGCTCAGCCACTGCCATTCCGGTTGCTTGCCGGCGACGATGACGTTGATGTAATTACGGCTGCGCAGGCAGTGGTCGGCGACCGATAACAGGCAGTTGGCATCGGGCGGCAAGTAGATGCGCGCCACGTCCGGCTTCTTGTTCGCCAGCATGTCGATGAATCCCGGATCCTGATGCGAGAACCCATTGTGGTCCTGACGCCAGACGTGGGAGGTCAACAGCAGGTTCAGCGATGCCACAGGTTTGCGCCACGGCACCTCGGCGGCTGTCTTCAGCCATTTGGCATGCTGATTGACCATCGAGTCGACGATATGGATAAACGCCTCATAGCACGACAGCCATCCATGCCGACCTGTCAGCAAATAGCCTTCCAGCCAGCCCTCGCACACCTGCTCGCTGAGAATTTCCATCACCCGGCCGTCCGCCGACAGGTTCAGGTCGTCAGGTTCCAGCGGCTCGATCCAGGTTTTGGCGCTGACCTCATACACCGCATCAAGGCGATTGGAGGCGGTTTCGTCAGGGCCAAACAGCCGAAAGTTGCGGCTGGCCAGGCTGTTTTTCATCACATCACGCAGGAATTCTCCCAGCACTCGGGTGGCTTCGGCGCGCAAAGTCCCCGGCCCAACCACGCTCACGGCGTAATCGGCAAAACCCGGCAGGTCCAGCGCACGCAGCATCACACCGCCATTGGCGTGGGGATTGGCACTCATGCGCCGGTGTCCGGTGGGCGCCAGCGCGGCGATTTCCGGTATCAAGGCACCTTGGGCATCGAACAATTCCTCGGGACGATAACGGCTCAGCCACTCTTCCAGTTGTTGCAAATGGAGCGACTGGGTGAAGTCGGCCAGCGGCACCTGATGCGCGCGCCACGTGCCTTCAACCCGATGGCCGTCGACAAATCCGGGGCCGGTCCAACCCTTGGGCGTGCGTAACACCAGCATCGGCCAGAGCGGCCGTGACACTGCCCTCGACGGCGGCCGTTGCCGCGCTTCGAGCTGAATCTGGCGAATCTTAAGCACGATGGTGTTGAGTGTCTGCGCCAATGCCTGATGCACTTGCACCGGATCATCGCCCTCAACGAAAAAGGGATCGTAGCCATAGCCGTACATCAGCGCCGAGAGTTCATCCTCGCTGATTCTGGACAGCAACGTCGGGTTGGCAATCTTGTAGCCGTTGAGGTGCAGGATCGGCAGCACCGCCCCGTCACGCACCGGGTTGAGGAATTTGTTCGAGTGCCAGCTGGCCGCCAGCGTGCCGGTCTCCGCCTCACCGTCGCCGATCACGCAGGCGACAATCAGGTCAGGGTTATCGAACGCGGCCCCATAGGCATGCGCGAGGCTGTACCCCAACTCCCCGCCCTCGTGAATCGACCCTGGAATCTGTGCCGACACATGACTTGAAATTCCGTACGGCCAGGAAAACTGACGAAACAGGCGCAGCAGACCGTTGGTATTGCGCTCCACCGCCGGATAACACTCGGTATAGGTGCCTTCCAGATAGGTCTGCGCCACGATCGCCGGCCCGCCATGACCGGGGCCGGTCACAAAAAGCATGTTGAGGTCGTACTGTTTGATCAGCCGGTTGAGGTGGGTGTAGATCAGGTTAAGCCCCGGCGTCGTGCCCCAATGCCCCAGCAAACGCGGTTTGATATGAGCCCGGCGCAACGGCTCCTTGAGCAGCGGGTTGTCCTTGAGGTAAATCTGCCCGACAGCCAGGTAATTGGCAGCGCGCCAGTAAGCGTCCAGGCCTTCCAGTTGTTGCGCATTGAGGAAATCGCTCATGAGGTTTACCGCCCCGGGTTCGCTGAACAGAGATTCGTCCGTCGATTCTGAAAGCCTGAAACCTGCAAGACTTGATTTAAATCAAGCGCCGTCATCAGTGCTCCGGTTCTATGGGAAACAGACGCTGCAGGAGGGAGCGCAACTCAGCGCTTTCTTGCAACGCGAGGAGAATCATCGTGCGTGCCATGATCCTGTATTCACCCGGGCAACCGCTGCAATGCGAAGAACGGCCGATCCCCACGCCCACCGCGCAGCAACTGTTGCTCAGGGTACTGGCTTGCGGGGTGTGTCGTACCGATCTGCACCTGTTCGACGGCGAGTTGCCACAAGCGGTTCTGCCCCGCGTGCCGGGGCATGAAATCGTCGGAGAAGTCATCGCCGCAGGCGCCGATGTGGCCGCTGAATGGATTGGCCGTCGGGTTGGCGTGCCGTGGCTGGGCTGGACCTGCGGCGAATGCGTCTTCTGCCGCTCGGGGCGGGAGAACCTCTGCGATCAGGCGCAGTTCACCGGTTGTCAGCTGGATGGCGGCTATGCCGAATACACCGTCGCCGATCAGCGCTTCTGCTTTGCAATCCCGGATACGCTGAGCGACATTCAGGCGGCACCGTTGTTGTGCGCCGGCCTGATCGGCTTTCGCGCCTTGCAAATGGCTCAGGGCGCGCAACACCTGGGGCTGTACGGATTTGGCGCGGCGGCACATCTGGCAATTCAGATTGCCCGCGGTCGCGGGCAACAGGTCTACGCCTTTACCCGAGCGGATGACCACGAAGGCCAGGCCTATGCACGCACCCTGGGCGCCGAATGGGCCGGGCCTTCGGATCAGCCGCCACCCCATGCGCTGGACGCCAGCCTGATCTTTGCGCCCGTCGGGGCGCTGGTGCCACTGGCGCTGTCCGCCACCGTCAAGGGCGGCTGCGTGATTTGCGCCGGCATCCACATGAGCGATATCCCCGCCTTTCCCTATCGTTTGCTGTGGGGCGAACGCAGCGTACGCTCCGTGGCCAACCTGACCCGTGAAGACGGCACCGCGTTTTTTGCGCAGTTGCAGCACACCCCCGTGCATTGCGACGTCACCCGTTTTGCCCTGAAGGACGCCAATCAGGCGCTGACGTGTCTGCGCAGCGGGCACTTCAACGGCGCCATCGTGCTGACACCCTGAGACTCTGCGGGAGGCGCCCGACGCCACTGATTGACAACGTCCTGCTCGCCCCCCGTCACCACTCGGCCGGTACAAACCGGTTACGCCCCGCCGTCTTGGCGTTATACAGCGCCTGGTCGGCCACCTCGATCAAACCTGGCACGTGATCCAGTCGTGCCCCCGACGCCGCCGCAATCCCGATGCTCACGGTCACACGCCCGACCGGGCTGGAGGGGTGCGCAATATGCGCTTGCGCGAGGCGATCCAGGATCAATTGCGCGACGACCGTTGCACCGGCGACGTCGGTGTCCGGCATGATCACCGCCATTTCTTCTCCGCCATAACGCGCCAGCAGATCCGACGGGCGCCTTACGCAACCCTCGAGGATTCTGCCGACCTTCTGCAGACAAGCATCGCCGGCGACATGCCCGAATGAATCGTTGAACAGCTTGAAGTAATCGATATCGATCATCAGCAACGCCAGCGTCGTGCCGTCACGTTGCGCGCGCCGGGCTTCCATGGCGAGGCTCTCATCGAAGCAGCGCCGGTTGGCCAGACCGGTCAGGGCATCCTTCATCGCCAGCAACTCAAGCTGGCGATTGGAGGAGAGCAACTGCTGCTGCGTGCCACGCAATTGCTCTTCAGCCCTGGTACGCCGGCGGATATCCAGCATCAGGCACCAGCCGATCAGCCCGGTCAGCCCCAGCAATCCCGTGACCACCACAGCCGACAGCCAGGCTTCCATGCGCCACGCCGCGAGGGCCTCGCGCTTGCCGAGAGCGACGGTGGTGATCAGCGGCAGCCGGTCGCTCTTGCGGAAAGCGTAAAGCCGCTCGACGCCATCCAGGCTGGAGGTAAACGACGCGGTGCCGACGGATCGATCGACCAGATACTTCGCATAAATCGGCGACTTGGAAAAGTTGCGCCCCATGTCCTGCTCGCGGAAGGGATAGCGCACCAGCAACGTACCGTCGGTATAGGACAAGCCGATGGCGCCCTCCTGCCCCACATCGATCTTGCCGAACAGGCGCAGAAAGTTTTCGACCCCCAGCGTCACCGCCACCACCCCGGCAAATTCGCCGTGCGCATCGTTGAAACGGCGGCTGACGGTTATCACCCACTCCTGATTGGAGCGGCTCTGGATCGGCGGACCGATAAAGGTGTCGCGGCTCGGATCGTCGCGATGATGGATGAAGTAGGCGCGATCACGGCTGTTGGCCCCGGCCGGAATCGGTCGGTTGGACGACATCAGCCAGCGGCCCTGATTGTCGTAGATGGTGATGCCGCTGAGCTGCGGCATCAGCGGTTCCTGACGGTTGACCAGTGCGCTCAGACGCTGGATCTGCGCGGGGCCACTGCCTTCGGTTTCCAGACGTTCGACGAGCCCGAGCAGCAGCAACGAACTCTGGCGCACAATGCCCTCGGAATAAGTCGCCAGCGCCTGGGTCAGGTTCAAGCCATGAACGTTGACTTCCTCCAGCGCACGCTCGCGAGAGGCCAACACTTTCCATACCGTCAGCGACGCGAGGGAACAGCCGATCACCAACAACAACAGCACTAACAGGCGGGTATCACGCTTCACATCACTACCTTTGGGCAAATCCGGTTTCCGTTCCTGCGGCGGGTCGACCGACTCGATGACTACAGCCGCTTGTCCTTGTCGCGGGCAAGGATACAAGTCGCACGGGCTTGCTGCAGCAACAGAATAGGTGGCGCAAAAAACACGCCGCAGACTTCAGAAAAGCCATCGCGCCTGGGGAAACGATGACAAGCATGCCAGACCAAACCATCGCCAGGCTTTCAGGACTGGACGGCTGAAGAGCGGCAGAAGCCAACTTTCTGACGCCTGTTTCACGACCCTTGGCCGAAGATTTGCCAAGCAAAAAAAATTGGCACTTTTGCACAACAAGTTGACATCCAAAAGCATGCCACGGGCGACCGATATCATTAGAGTATGCGCCCTTAAAAAGGAAAGGACTCTTGATGACTCAGTCACTCTCACGGCGCGTTGTGGCGATTACCGGCGCCCTGGGGAATCTCGGCGAGACCCTGGCGGACATGGCCGCCGCCCGGGGCGCGGATCTGGTGCTGATCGATCAGGCGACGATCACGCTGCCCAGTTCCCATAACCGACTGGTCCTGTCCGGCATCGACCTGACTTCCTTTGCCGATTGCCAGGACGTCGCCCACCAGATCAATCGCTACTTCGGGCGCCTCGATGCATTGGTAAACGGCGCCGGCGGTTACGCGTGGGAGCCATTGCTCGGTGGTGCGATAGAAGCTTGGGATCGGCTCTACTCGCTGAACCTTCGAACCGCCTTGAACGCCAGCAAAGCCCTGCTGCCGTTGCTGCTGCAATCCTCAGCGGGGCGCATCGTCAATATCGGCGCGAGCATGGCAGCCAGGGCCGGACTGGGGATGGGCGCTTACGCTGCGTCGAAATCCAGCGTACTGCGCCTGACCGAAAGCCTCGCCGAAGAGCTCAAGGACATGAGCATCACGGTCAATGCCGTGCTACCGAGCGTGCTCGACACCCCGCAAAACCGTGAGGCCATGCCCGACGCCGAGCACCAGCGCTGGGTGACGCCCGCGCAACTGGCGGCGGTCATTCTGTTTCTGATTTCGGAACAGGCGTCTGCGGTCACCGGCACCGGCATTCCGGTGATCGGGCGCATGTAGGGTCTACTGACGCCGCGCGCCTTGGCGACGTCGCTTTCTTCACCTTTCGGAAAAGCAAGATCACCGGATGACCGGACTTCCCCTCCCCCCATGCGACCCGCCACTTCCAGCGCTGCTTTCGTGAACCACGTCCTTGATGTCGCCGAGCAACACGGTTGCGATAGCGACTGGCTGTTGCAGCAGACCGGACTCTCACGCGAGCAGTTGTCCGATTCGATTGTGCGCATTCCCATGCGCCAACTGCGGACCTTGCTGGAACTGGCGGCGCGCAGCAGCGACCTGCCGCATTTCGGTCTGCTGGTCGGCGCCGCCGTGCGCCCCGGCACCTACGGCGTACTGGGTTACGTGCTGATGACCAGTGCGACGCTCGGCGAGTCGCTGAACATGATTCTGCGGTTCGGCAAGATCGTTTATGACAGCCCGTCCAGCCAGACCCGGATCGTCATCGGCGACGGCCGCGTGACCCTCGAAGATCAGCGCATCAATGAACTGGAGCCTTACTGCGCCCTGCATCAGGAAACGTTAATGGCCGGCTGGGCAGCGTTCGGCCGCTGGTTGATCGCCAGCAACTCGCCGATGCTGGAGGTCAGAATGAGGCATCCGGCGCTCGGCGAGCCGGCACTCTACGAAGCGTTTTTTGGTTGTCCGGTGCAGTTCGAAGCCGGGAGCAACGCGCTGGTGTTCGCCGAGTCGACCCTCTCGTCACGCATCCAGGGCGCCGACCCGCGCATGCATCGCAGCATGCTGCTGGAGGCCGACTGGCAGCTTTGTCTGTCGTACCCGGCGTTTTCCGTGACCGACCGCTTGCGTGCCTTGCTCACCGAACAGTTGCCGACCGGCGATTTCAGCCTGAAAAGCCTGGCCCGGCAGCTGGCGATTTCGCCGCGCACCTTGCAACGCAAACTGGCGGCGGAAGGGGAAAATTTCAATCAGGTGCTGGAAACCATGCGCATGGAACTGGCCGACCATTACCTGCGCCGCACCGAGACCAGCATCATGAACATCGCCCTGATGCTGGGTTACTCGCAGGCCAGTTCTTTCAGCCATTCCTTCCGTCAGGCGCGCGGGATTTCGCCGGTGGATTACCGCAAGTTGCTGCGCGCCAGATAAGCTCGATCACGGTTTCAGCTCCAGCAGCGGCTGACCCTTTTTCACCACATAGGTTGCCAGTTCCACGCCTTGGTCCTGACCGACGTTCCTCGCCACATGAGCAACACCTGCCGGGATGAACAGCGAGTCCCCGGCTTTTAGCGTGACCGCTGGCCGCCCCTCCAGTTGATACTCCAGCGTGCCGCTGAGCACATGCGCCACCTCGACACCCGGATGCGCATGCCGCGGCGCGGTGACACCCGGGTCGAAGTCGATACGCGCCTGGATCACTTCGCGATCCGCGTCCCCCAGGTCCTGACGCATCAGCTCGGTACGGCTCAGGCCCTGTTGCCAGCTCATGGCCTGAGCCTCCGCCGCCTGCGCCAGACCGGTGAATGAAACCAGTGCGGCCACAGTGGCCAGAATCAGTGTGCGTTGCATGCAGTTGCCCTCTCGACAGTGGTGGTGTGAAGGCCTGCACTGTGAGCGCCGGGTGTAGCGCCGATGTGTCGAAAAACCCGGGTTTGGTTTCGCCGTGTATCGTGCGCACCGCTGAATACACGGCCGTACAAAACACACCGGCTGTGTATCACAGTGTGTACAGACGCCCCGGCGATACATGAACTTGAATCACCGCGTTTTTTCGACATGGGCCAGATACGTCCCGGCGTTTCAATGCCTGCAAGGTTTGCCGGGTTAAGCCCGCACCTGCCCCCGACAGGTTTGCCAAGGAGACTTCAGCATGAAAAACGCAGCACTCAACCGTATGAACATCCTCGCCGTGGCGCTGTTCGGCGCGCTGGCGGCGACGCAAATGCCAGTGGCCGCCGCCGCGCAGCCGGCTCCCGCTAACCCCGGCGCCAGCTATGCCGCCCCCTCGCCGTTCGGCCCGCTCAAGCATGTGCAAGCCGGCCTGCTGGATGTGGCCTACGCCGAAACCGGTCCGGCGCAGGGGCCGGTGGTGATTCTGCTGCACGGTTGGCCATACGACATTCACAGTTACGACGAAGTCGCGCCGTTGCTGGCCGCCAAGGGTTATCGGGTGTTGATGCCGTATGCGCGGGGTTATGGCGACACGCATTTCCTCTCGGACCAGACACTGCGCAACGGTCAACCGGCGGCACTGGCCAGCGACGTGATCGACTTCATGGATGCGCTGAATATCCAGCAAGCGGTACTCGGTGGCTACGACTGGGGCGCGCGCTCGGCAGACATCGTTTCGGCGTTGTGGCCGGAGCGGGTCAAGGCATTGGTCTCGGTCAGCGGCTACCTGATCGGCAATCAGGCTGCCGGGCAGAATCCATTGCCGCCCAAGGCCGAATTGCAATGGTGGTATCAGTTCTACTTCGCCACTGAACGTGGCCGTGACGGCTACCGGAAAAACACCCACGACTTCGCCAGACTGATCTGGCAGCTCGCCTCGCCGAAGTGGGCGTTCGATGACGCCACGTTCGACCGCAGCGCCAAAGCGCTGGAGAACCCCGATCACGTCGCGATCACCGTGTTCAACTACCGCTGGCGTCTGGGCCTGGTGCAGGGCGAACCGCAATACGCAGCGCTGGAACAGAAACTCGCCAGCGCCCCGTCGATCAGCGTGCCGACCATCACCCTCGAGGGCGATGCCAACGGCGCGCCGCACCCGGCGCCCGAGGATTACGCCAAGCGTTTCACCGGCAAGTACCAGTACCGCCTGATCAACGGCGGCATCGGCCACAACCTGCCGCAGGAAGATCCGCAGGCGTTCGCCCAAGCAGTGATCGACGCCGATCACCTCTGAGACCGAAGGCAGAAAACGCCTCGGTCTACTTGACCAGGCGTTTTTCCCTGGACGGTCGATACCCGAAAAACGCGCTGTAGCATTTGCTGAAATGGCTCGGCGAAACGAAACCACAGGCCACCAGCACTTCCATCTGCGACAGCTCGGTGTGCTGCAACAGGCGCCGGGCTTCAGTGATGCGCAATTCCAGGTAATAGCGTTGCGGCGTGGTGCCCAACTGCTCCTTGAACAAACGCTCCAACTGGCGCCGCGAGCGCCCGGCGTACACCGCCAGTTGCTCCAGCTCCAGCGGCTCTTCGAGGTTGGCGTCCATCAGTTTGACCACCTCGCGCAACGGTGCGCTGACGCAGAGGTTTTCATCCGGTTTGATCCGCCGATAGCGCGACTCCTCGAACGCCAGAATGTCCTCGATACCCTCGACCAGCGCCTTGCCGTGCAGGCCCTTGATCCAGTCCAGCGCCATGTGGAAGGCGCCGGACGGGCTCGACGCCGTGAGCCGGTCGCGATCGATCACATAAGGCTCGCTGCTGACCTGAGTGGCCTTGGCAATTTCCGTGAGCGCCGGACGGTGTTCCGGATGAATCGCGCAACGGTAACCATCGAGCAGGCCGGCCCGCCCGAGAAACCACGCACCGTTCCACAATCCAGCCAGACTGACACCGCGTTCCGCTGCCGTGCGCAGCAGGCTGATCAACTCTTCGCTGGCCTTCAGCTCAGTGCGGTAACCGCCACACACCACCAGCAAGTCCAGATCCGCAAGGCTGGCGGCGTCAATCCGCGCATCCGGGCGAATCACCAACCCCAGGTCGCTGATCACCTCTCCCTCGCCCAGCCCGAACGTGCGCGAGCTGAACAGTCCGGAGCGCAACAGGTTGGCGGTGATAATCGTGTCCAGCGTCTGGGTGAAGGCCGGCAGCGAAAAATGCTCCAGCAACAGAAAGCCGGTGCGGGTGATGCGGGTCTCGGCGGCTTGCTCATTCAGATAGCGGAGGTTTTTGCCCTTCATGCCTCCGCTGAATTGACGTCGTTCGATCAAGGTCTGGCCCATCGGTCATGTTGTTATGCGCCGATAGTTGGCTTGATGGGCCAAAGAGTCAATCACGCTTGCGGCTGATGACTGGTCACGCAGTGAATCCCGCCGCCACCGGCAGCGATCGCATCGATGTTCAGTAGCTCGACTTTGCGTTCCGGGTACAGCTTCGACAGCAAGTCACAAGCCTTCTGATCGGCTGCCTTGTCGCCGAATTCCGGGGCGATGATCGCGCCGTTGATCACGAAGTAGTTGATGTAACCGGCGGCGAAATCCGGGTTGTTCTGGTTGAACTTGCTCTTGCGCGGTTTGAGTGGCGGCGAAATCGTGTGGACCTGCAGCGGGCGACCATCAGCGTCGGTGGCTTTCTTGAGAATTTCCAGGTGCGCCAGCGTGACCTGGTGATCATAGGACTGCGGATCGGTGTCGAGGTTGACGATCACCACGCCGGGCCTGACGAACCGCGCATAGAAATCGACGTGGGCGTCGGTGATGTCCTTGCCCTTGATCCCCGGCAGCCAGATGATTTTGCGCAGGCCCAGACGTTCCTTCAGTTCGGCCTCGACATCGGCCTTGCTCCAGCCGGGATTGCGGTTGCTGTTGATCCAGCTGCTCTCGGTCATGATCCCGGTGCCGTGGCCGTCGACTTCGATGCCACCGCCCTCGCCCACCAATTTACTGCGCAGGTACGTCGCTTGCGCGTCGCTGGCCACTCGCGCAGCGATTTTCGCGTCCTTGCTGTGCCGCTGCTTGTTGCCCCAACCGTTGAAATTGAAATCCACGGCGCCGAGTCCGCCCTTGTCGTCGATGACGAAATTGGCGCCGATATCGCGCATCCAGATATCGTCGAGCGCGGCGGTCACGTAGGTGACGTTGCCGGTGCCGCAATACTCTTCGGCGAGGCTGCGTTCGCCACTGCGACACAGCACCGTGACTGGCTCATAACGGGCAATGGTGCGGGCAATCCGGCCCAGCGCCGCCTGCACATCCGCGGTGAAATCTTCCCAGATCGCCTCCTGTGCGCCGAAAGCGATGAAGGCGCGCTCATGCGGGTCGCCCTCGTCGGGCATGAACCAATCCCCCGTGCTGGCCGCCAGCAGTTTGCCGGGTGCCAGGCCAAGGCCCATGATCGCGGCGCTGATGCCTGCAGCGACCGATACCTGTTTGATGAAATCACGACGCGTCGACATAACGGGCTTTCCTGAAAGGAGCCGGCGACCGGGCGCCGACCGTTGAATCATGGGTGGGTGGCGGTTTTGAATTTGGTCCAGGTGCGCATGCGGGCGCGCATATCGGCCTGGGGAATGTCCTTGCCCGGGATCAATCGAGCATAGGTTGCCTCGTCGAGGTAGATGTCCGGGTTATTGCGCATCGCCGCGTCGACGCTGCCCCGCGCCTTGGCGTTGGAAGTCGGGTAACCGGTGAAATTACTGATCGCCGCCATGTTCTGCGGGCGCATCACGAAGTTGATGAAGGCGTAGGCGTATTCCGGGTGCTGCGCATCGACCGGAATCGCCATGGTGTCCATCCACACCGTGGTGCCTTCGCGCGGGATGCGGTACTCGAAGCGGGTGCTCTTGCCAGCGCTGTCCGAGGTGCGCTGGGCCTGGGTCATGTCGCCGCTGTAACCCAGCGACAGGCACAGGTTGCCATTGACCAGATCGGTCACCGGTTGCGACTGGAACTTGCGCACGTAAGGCCGCAGCTTCATCAGCACCTCACCGGCCGCTGCCAGATCCGCCGGTTTCGCGCTGCGCGGATCACGGCCCAGATAATTGAGCACGACTGCCAGCACTTCGTCCGGCGAATCGATCAGCGAAATGCCGCAGTCGGCAAACTTCGCCGCCAGCTCCGGCTTGAACAGCATGTCCAGGCTATTGACGGGTGCATCGGCCATGCGCTGTTTGATCTGCGCTGCGTTGTAAGTCAGGCCGATGGTGCCCCAGGTATAGGGCACGGTGGCCTGGCTGGAGTGTTCGTAATGGCTGCGCAGTTTCTGCAAACCGGGCTCGATGTCGGCCAGCGCTGTGAGCTTCGATTGATCCAGCGGCATCAGGCTGCCGGCACGCATCAGGCGCTCGGCCACGGTGTCGCCGGGGAAAATCAGGTCATAGCCGCTGCCACCTGAAAGCAGCTTCGCTTCGAGGGTTTCACTGCCGTCCATGACGTCGTAGATCACCTTGATCCCGGTTTCGGCGGTGAAGCGGCTCAGGGTGTCTTCGGCAAAATAATCGGCCCAGTTGTACAGCCGCAGGGTTTTGTCCTCGGCATGCAGCGACGGGATCACGCAAATCAATGTCAAGCCCAGAACACCGAGCAGTCGTTGGTGGTGCGAAGCCATGTTCAAACCCCTTGAGTGGTCCAGCGTGCGTGGAGGTGGTGGCCGTCCTGACTGAGCAGCGCGCCATACATGTCCGGGCGCCGGTCGCGGTAAATGCCCCAGCTCAGGCGCTCTTCGCGCATCGCGTCGAGATCGAGGCTGTGCACCAGCACGCCAGTGCTGTCGCGGTCGGCTTCGGCCAGCAATTGGCCCTTGTGATCGCTGATGAACGACGAACCGTAGAAGCTCATCTGCAGCGACTGATCGGTGCTCGCCACTTCTCGCCCGACCCGGTTGGCCGCCACCACCGGCAGCAGATTGGCGGCGGCATGGCCGCGCATGGTCATCTGCCAGTGATCGCGCGAATCCAGCGCCGCGCAACCCGGCTCGGAGCCGATAGCCGTGGGAAACAGCAACACTTCAGCGCCCATCAGCGCCAGACAACGCGCGGTCTCGGGAAACCATTGATCCCAGCAGATGCCCACGCCGAGGCGGCCGAACGCGGTGTCCCAAACACGGAAACCGCTATCGCCGGGGCTGAAATATTCCTTCTCCTGATAGCCGATGGCGTTGGGGATGTGCGTCTTTCGATACACCCCCGACAGACGCCCGTCGGCATCGGCCACGCTCAGCGAATTGAAGTAGACATTGCCAGCCTTTTCGAACCAGCTCAGCGGCAGCACCACGCCCAGCTCTTTGGCCAGCGCGGCGAAACGCTGCAGCACGCGGCTGTCGCGATACTCCTCGGCCAGCGCCAGATGTTTGTGGCTCTGTTCGATGCAGAAATACGGGGTGGCGAACAGCTCCTGCAACAGGATCACCTGCGCGCCCTTCAAGGCCGCGTCGCGGACCAACTGCTCGGCCTGATCGAGGTTGCGCGGCAGGTCCCAGGTGCACGGCATCTGGGTGGTGGCGATGGTCAGATGGCTCATCGTTCAACCCTCCACTGGCCAGGCGGGTTGCTGCTGGGTGATGCAATGCACCCCGCCGCCGCCATGGGCCAGATGATTAATGCGCACCGGCACCACTTCGCGTCCGGGGAACGCCTGCGCCAGCACTTTCGCCGCCGCCTCGTCGGCCTCGATGCCGTAAGCCGGCATGATGATCGCGCCGTTGGCGATGTAGAAATTGGTGTAAGAGGCGCAGAACACTTCGGCTTCGGTATCCACGGCTTCGCTGGCTTCGAACAGTTCGATCAGCTCGAACTTGCGCCCCTGAGCGTCGGTCGCCAGCTCCAGAGCGCGGCGGTTTTCGCGCACCACTTCGGCGTACACCGAGCGTTGGTCGTGGGTCGCATCCACCAGCAACACGCCGGGACGGGCGAAGGCGCAGACGCCATCGACGTGGCCATCAGTCATGTCGCCGGTGACGTAATCAGGATCGCCCGGCAGCCAGATGGTTTTCTTCACGCCGAGCAAGCGACTGAAGATTTCTTCCATTTCAGCCTTGCCGATGTCCGGGTTGCGATTGGGGTTGAGCAGCACCGACTCGGTGGTGATCAGCGTCCCCTCGCCGTCAACGTGAATCGCCCCGCCTTCGTTGCTCAGCGGCGTGCCGAAGCATTCCAGCCCCAGATGATTGAGTGCGCGGCGTGCCAGGCTTTCGTCCAGCTCGTGCGCCGACTTGCCGCCCCAGGCGTTGAAGCGCCAGCTGACACCGGCCAGCCCTTGCTGTGGGTGGCAGACAAAGCTCGGGCCGGAGTCGCGGCACCAGCTGTCGTTGACCGCCAGCGGGATCAGCTCGATGTTCGGCCCGCACAGCGCTTTGGCACTCGCCAGCGCCGACGGATCGACGACCATTTTCACCGGCTCGAAACGAGCAATGGCATTGGCGACTCGGGCGAAATCCTCTTGCACCTGCGGCAAAGTCACACGCCATCCCGATTCCCACAGCGCCTGATTGTGCGGCCAGACCATCCAGGTGGCAGCGTGGATGGCCCACTCCGCCGGCATCATCCAAGCGCTGTTTTTATTGTCATTGTGCTGCATGATAAGTCTCGTAAGTTAAGCCAATGTGTTCACGACGACCATGCTACGGACGCGTAAACAGGCAAACAAACGATGGATTTTGCGCAGAAATGATTAGAGGAACTTATCGATATGCTCAAACACTGGCCACCGCTCAGCTCCCTGCGCGGCTTCGAAGCGGCGGCGCGCCTCGGCAGTTTTCACAAGGCTGCCGATGAGTTGCACCTCACCCAATCGGCAATCAGCCAGCAGATCCGCAGCCTTGAGGCGTACCTCGAACAGCCGCTGTTTTTTCGCAGCGGACGCAGCGTCGCCCTGACCGATGCCGGCCACGATTTGCTCAGCACCACTCAGGCGATGTTGCAGCAACTGGCGGTCGGCATCCGGCGTCTGGGGCAATATCAGAAGCCCAATCAACTGGTGCTCAACACCACGCCAGCCTTCGCCCGACATTGGTTGTTGCCGCGTCTGGCGGATTTTCGGCGCCAGCATCCGCAGGTTGATCTGTGGATTTTCAGCACCGATGAAGTGCCGGACATGGCCACGCAAACCATCGATCTGGCAGTGCGCGACGACATCAGCTCGCAGGCTGAATGCAGCTTCAAGGTGCTGCATGCCGACCGCCTGTTTCCGGCGTGTCATCCAAGCGTTTTGGCGCAGCCCGCCGCGCAGCGCACCACCCTGCACGGTGAGCGGGAAATGGACTGGAGCCATTGGGCAGTGGAAGCCGGGGTCGATGTCGGGCAGCAGGATCAGGGGCTGAATTTTTCCGATCCGGGCTTGTTGCTCGATGCCGCTGCGGCAGGGTTGGGGATCGCGCTGGTCAGTCAGTTGCTCAGCCAACAGGCGCAGCAAAACGGACTGTTGCAGCCCCTGGTGGAGCAAACCATTCGTGGCCCGAACTGGGCGCTGCTGACCCATCGCGACAGCGAGAATGACCCGATGGCGCGATGCTTCAGTGAATGGCTGATCAATCAACTTGGCGAGTCATGAGCGGCGCATGTTGCGCCATCAGCTCGACGATCCAGTCAATGAACACCCGCAGTTTCAGGCTGACATGCCGGTTCGGCGGGTACGCCACGTAGAGCGGCATCGGCTCGAGTTGCCAGTTTTCGAACAGCGGCACCAACTCACCCCGAGCCTGATGCGCGTGCGACATGTACCGGGGTAACCACAGCACGCCCATGCCGGCCAGACCTGCCGCAAGGTAAGCGTTGCCGTCATCGACGGCGAGTACGTGGCGGCCCTTGATCTGCAGATGTTCGCTGCCATTGCGCAAGGCGTAAGGCACGGGTTTGCCGGTGCGCGCCCAGAGAAATCCGACCACCCGATGAGGGGAGTCCTCCAACTCGCGGGGATGCTGCGGCGTACCGGCGCGGGCCAGATAACTCGGCGCGGCGAAGACCCCGAGCTGCAGGTCGGCCACCCGCCGGGCCATCAGTGACTGATCGAGCAATTCACCGCCGCGCACCACGCAGTCGACATTCTCATCGATGATGTCGACGATGCGGTCACTGACCCCCATGTCGATCTGGATATCCGGATAACGCGCATGAAACTCAGGCAATGCCGGCAGCAGAATCAGTCTCGCCAGCGGGCTCGGCACATCGACGCGCAAGCGCCCTCTGGGCAATGCCGAGGCGCCGGACAGACTGGTTTCAGCGTCGTCCATGTCGGCCAACAGTTTGATCACTCGCTCGTAATAGATCGCACCGTCGGCCGTAACGTTGACCTTGCGCGTGGTGCGGTTGAGCAACTTGACCCGCAGGCGTGCCTCCAACTGCTGCACCAGTTGCGTCACCGTGGTCTTGCTCATGTGCAAGGTCTCGGCGGCCTTGGTGAAACTGCCCGCCTCGACCACCCGGGCGAACGCCTGCATTGCATCGAAACGGTCCACTTCGCGCCCTCTGATTGTTTGGAAAATGCAAACAGTGAACGCCAAGGTTGCGCGTTTATCACCCCTGCGCAAGTCCCTAAAGTCACTCCATCAACGATCACCAAACAATGATGGAGACACCCATGACCCAACGCGACGTTGTTTTCCCGCCTGCCCGCCATGCGCTTTACGAGCGTCATCGTTATTCACCGGCCATTCGTTCCAACGGTTTTCTGTTCGTCTCCGGGCAAGTCGGCAGTCGTGAAGACGGTTCGCCGGAGCCGGATCTGCAGGACCAGGTACGCCTGGCCTTCAACAACCTCAATGCGATCCTCGAGGCCGCCGGTTGCAGCTTCGCCGATGCGGTGGACGTCACGGTGTTCATGATCGATCCGCAAGCGACCTTCGAAACCATCTGGGCAGTGGTCCCGGAATTCTGGGGCAGCGCGCCGTATCCGACGATTACCGCGGTCGGCGTGACCTGGCTGGCCGGGTTTCAATTCGAGATCAAGGTGATTGCCAGACTGCCGGAAAATCCTGCAGCGTAACCTCGGGTAAAACATCCCCGGACACCGCTGCTGGCCTTTGACAGTGCAGCTGCGTATAACCTCGCCGTTTCGTCTAACCTGATTGAGCGCCCGGGCGCGACACCGCGCCCGGTGGCGCTTAGAATGCGACGCTCATGAAACGGAGATTTCCATGCTCAAACGAACCCTGGCACTGACTGCTGGTCTGGCCCTGTCTTTTTCTGCTTTGGTGGCGCATGCCGCCGATGTGTTGCGGGTCAGTGCAATTCCCGATGAAGCCCCGACCGAATTGCTGCGCAAATTCGAACCACTGGGGGCCTATCTGGAGCAGCAACTGGGCATGAAAGTGCAGTTCGTTCCGGTGGCCGACTACCCGGCAGTGGTTGAAGCGCTGGCGACCGATCGCCTCGACATGGCCTGGCTGGGCGGTTTCACTTTCGTTCAGGCACGCCTGAAGACCGACGCCACCACCCCGGTGATTCCGCTGGTGCAGCGCGAGCAGGATGCGCAGTTCACCAGCAAGTTCATCACTGCCGACCCGAACGTGAAGAGCCTGGCCGACCTCAAGGGCAAGACCTTTGCCTTCGGCTCCGTGTCGTCGACCTCCGGCAGCCTGATGCCGCGTTACTTCATGCTGAAGAACGACAACATCAAGCCTGAAGCCTATTTCAGCCGCGTCGCCTACTCCGGTGCGCACGACGCCACCGTCGCCTGGGTCCAGGCCGGCAAGGTCGATGCCGGTGTGCTGAACGCCAGCGTCTGGCAGAAACTGGTGGACGCCGGCAAGGTCGATACCAGCAAGGTGCACGTGTTCGCCACGACCCCGGCCTACTTCGATTACAACTGGACCGTGCGCGGCACCCTCGACCCGACGCTGGCAGCGAAGATCAAGAAAGCCTTCCTCGACCTCGACCCGGCCAACCCGGAGCAGAAGAAGATTCTTGATCTGCAGGCGGCCAGCCGTTTCATCGACACCAAGCCCGAGAACTACAAGGGCATCGAGGAAGCTGCTCGCGCCGCCGATCTGTTGAAATGACCCTGAGCCTCAAACAAGGCCGCCTGCACCACGCCAATGGGGTCGACGCACTACGTGGCGTCGACCTGCAGATTGCGGCGGGTGAACAGGTGGCGATCATCGGTCCGTCCGGGGCCGGTAAATCCAGCCTGTTGAACCTGCTCGCCACCGCGTTGCGCCCCAGCAGCGGTGAAATCGAGGTACTGGGCGAACGCCCCTGGCACCTCCCCGCCCGTCAACGGCAACGCCTGCGTGCGCGCATCGGCCTGGTGCACCAAGCACCCCCGCTGCCGCCGCGCCAGCGCGTGGTGACGGCGGTGCTGGCCGGCAAACTCGGGCAGTGGAGTCTGGGCAAGAGCCTGCTCAATCTGCTGCATCCGACGGATATTCCCGGTGCCCGTGCCGCCCTCGCCCGCCTGGATCTGAGCGACAAACTCTTCGCTTACTGCCAGCAATTGTCCGGCGGCCAATTGCAGCGCGTGGGCATTGCCCGGGTGCTGTATCAGGCACCGGAGATTCTGCTGGCGGACGAACCGGTGTCGGCGATGGACCCGGTGCTCGCCGGGCACACCCTGTCGATCCTCTCGCAGCACGCGCGGGCGCATAACGTCACGCTGGTGGCGAGCCTGCATGCGGTGGAACTGGCGCTGGCACACTTTCCGCGCATCATCGGCTTGCGCGACGGCCAGATCCTGTTTGACAGCCCGGCCGAGCAGGTCAGCCGCGAAATGCTCGACACGCTGTACGCCAATGAGCAATTGCAAAGCCCGACGACGCCCAGTGCGCCGCTGATTGTGCAGATCCCGCGATGCTGACGGCTGATTCCCGCGACCCGGCCGCTGCGCCGCGACTGCTGCTGACCCTGCTGGCGATTGCCCTGCTGTGGCCGGGCATCCAGCTCAGCGAACTGGACCTTGGCGTGCTGCTGCACAGCGACAGCCAGACCGAAATGGGCCGCTTCATTTCCGGGTTCTGGCCTCCGGCGCATGACCACGATTTTCTCCAGTTACTGCTCAAGGCGACCCTGCAAACCCTGGCCATCGCCACCGCCGGCATGGCGTTGGCGTTGCTGCTGGCGGTGCCGGCCAGCCTGATAGCCAGCCGCGCGCTGTCGTTGTCGGCGGCGTCCCGCAGCGGTATTCCCAGTCGGCTCGGGCGCTTGCTGCGCTGGCCGGTGCGCGGGCTGCTGATCTTTTTGCGTAGCGTGCCGGAAATCGTTTGGGCGCTGCTGTTCGTGCGTGCCGTGGGCCTCGGCCCGGCGGCGGGTGTACTGGCGATCGCGATCACCTACAGCGGCATGCTCGGCAAGGTCTACGCGGAAATCTTCGAGTCCACTGACCAACGTCCGGCGCATGCCTTGATGCAAGCCGGCAGCGGACGGCTCGCCGGTTTTGCCTACGGAATCCTGCCCAATGTCGCGGCCGAGTTGCTGTCGTACACGGTGTATCGCTGGGAGTGCGCGATTCGTGCCTCGGTGGTGATGGGGTTTGTCGGCGCTGGTGGCCTCGGCCAGCAGATCGACCTGTCGCTGCGCATGTTCGCCAGCGGTGAAGTGGCGAGCATGTTGCTGACGTTCCTGATTCTGGTACTCGGTGCCGACCAACTCAGCCGCCTGTTGCGCTGGAGGCTGACATGAATCGCCTGATCAATCTGTTGCTGATCGTCGGCATTGGCGTCGCGGTGATCGCCTCGTTCGGCTACCTCGAACTCGACCTCGGTGAACTGGGCAGCGCCACCAGCTTCAAGCAGATGGGGGCCTACGCGCAGCGCTTTCTCAGCCCGGACCTGAGCGTCACGCACTTGCAGGCGATCCTCAAGGGCGCGCTGGAAACCCTCGCCATGTCGGCCCTCGGCACCCTGCTCGCGGCCGTGTTCGGCATTCTCCTCGCGCTGCCCGCGGCCGGGCGTTTCGGCTGGCCGCTGCAAAGCGCTTCGCGCCTGTTGCTCAATGGTTTGCGGGCGATTCCGGAACTGGTGTGGGCGGCGCTGATGGTGCTCGCCGCCGGCCTCGGGCCGAATGCCGGCACTCTGGCGTTGGCCCTGCACACCACTGGCGTGCTCGGTCGACTGTTCGCCGAAGCGCTGGAAAATACCCCGCCGGAACCGGCCGAAGCGATCCGTTTGCAAGGCGGCAATCCCGTGCTCGCCTTCTGCTACGGCACCCTGCCCAACCTCGCCCCGCAATTGCTCGCCTATTGCTTGTATCGCTGGGAAAACAACATCCGCATGGCCAGCGTGCTGGGCTTCGTCGGGGCCGGGGGTTTGGGGCAGATGCTGTATGTCAGCCTCAGCCTGTTTCAGGAAGCGCAGGCCAGTACGGTGATTCTGGCGATGCTGATTCTGGTGCTGGGCGTGGATTCGCTGAGTGCCTGGAGCCGGCAGCGCTGGGTCAAGGCCTGACAGGCAAGCCTCACTGCGCCGTCGCCAACCGATACTGGCGCGGGGTGAATCCGGTCGAGGCCTTGAACTGCCGGGTGAAAGCGCTGTGGTCGGTATAGCCGCACTGCAGCGCCACCTCGGTGATCGGCAACTCGCCGTGCAACAGCCGATGCGCGTGCTCAAGACGCACTTTCTGGATCATCTGCCGCGGCGTCAGGTGGAACACCCGTTTGCAATAACGCTCCAGTTGCGCCACTGAAATACCGGCGATGCGCGTCAGTTCGCCAAGACTGACGCGGCTTGCGAAGTTCGCCCGAATGTACTCGTCCACCGCCGCCAGTCGCTGATACGCCGGATGGGTTTCGCTGGCGGTTTGCAGGTCGACGGAAATGCCCGCCAGGCCAATGATCCGGTTATCACGATCGTACAGCGGACGCTTGTGGGTCAGGCACCAGCCGGGTTCGCGGCTCCCGTACAAATGCAGCTCCAGCTGATCCTCCAGCACCAATCCCTCTTCCAGCACGCGCCGATCCTGCTCGGTGTAGCCCGGGCCCAATTGCGCCGGAAACACTTCGGCGCTGGTCTTGCCGAGTAACGGTCGCAGGTCTTTCAAACCGCAGCGCTGCACCAGCGTCTGGTTGGCCATGACGTAGCGTGCCTGCGGATCCTTGATGAAGATCGCCGCGTTGGGAATCACGTCAAGCATGGGCAACAGCAGCGCCATGCTGGCGAGCAGATCGTCGAGGCATTGCGCTCGGCTCGCCTCGTTCTGCTGGCTCAGGATCGCAAACGCATTCTGCGTCATGACTGTCACTCCCCACGGTGCGCATTGGCTTGCGCGCAGATTGCCCGATGGCTGGCGGCCTGTCGAGCCGGGGCTTTGCCGTGGGCCATTGTGCTGATTTCGTCATCGACACCGGCAAAAAACATCAATCGCGCATCGCCTGATCAGTTCACTGTAGCGCCACTGCACGCCCCTCCAACAACCAACAAGAAGGCGACGCTATGACAGGCCAAGGCAAGTTCAAGAAACAACTTTCACTGATAGACCTTACGTTCATCGGACTGGGGGCAATCTTCGGTTCGGGCTGGTTGTTCGCCGCCAGTCATGTGTCGGCCATCGCCGGCCCGGCGGGGATTTTTTCCTGGCTGCTCGGTGGTTTCGCCGTGTTGCTGCTGGGCATCGTCTACTGCGAATTGGGCGCCGCGCTGCCCCGTGCCGGCGGCGTGGTGCGTTACCCGGTTTACTCCCACGGGCCGCTGCTCGGTTATCTGATGGGCTTCATTACGCTGATTGCGTTTTCCAGTCTGGTGGCGATCGAGGTGGTCGCCTCGCGCCAATACGCGGCAGCGTGGTTTCCCGAGTTGACCAAGGTCGGCTCCAGCGACCCGACCGTGCTCGGCTGGTTCGTGCAGTTCGGGTTGTTGTGCCTGTTCTTCCTGCTCAACTACCGCAGCGTGAAGACCTTCGCCATGGCCAACAATCTGGTCAGCGTGTTCAAGTTCATCGTGCCGCTGCTGGTGATCGGCGTGTTGTTCAGCTTCTTCAAACCGGCGAATTTCGAAGTGCACGGCTTTGCGCCGTTCGGCCTGTCCGGGATCGAAATGGCCGTGTCGGCCGGCGGGGTGATCTTCGCGTATCTGGGCCTGACACCGATCATTTCGGTGGCCAGTGAAGTGAAGAATCCGCAACGCACGATTCCGATTGCGCTGATCCTGTCGGTGCTGCTCTCCACCGCGATCTACGTGCTGCTGCAGACCGCGTTCCTCGGCGGTATCCCGACCGAAATGCTCGCCAATGGCTGGGCCGGTGTCGCCAAGGAACTGGCCCTGCCGTATCGCGACATCGCGTTGGCACTGGGCGTCGGCTGGCTGGCATACCTGGTGGTGGCGGACGCGGTGATCTCGCCCAGCGGTTGCGGCAACATTTACATGAATGCCACGCCGCGAGTGATCTACGGCTGGGCGCAGACCGGGACCTTCTTCAAGATCTTCACCCGCATCGATGAAAAATCCGGCATCCCGCGCCCCGCGCTGTGGCTGACCTTTGGCCTGTCGGTATTCTGGACCCTGCCGTTTCCGTCGTGGGAAGCGCTGATCAACGTGGTCTCCGCCGCGCTGGTATTGAGCTACGCCGTGGCCCCGGTGTCGGTCGCCGCCCTGCGCCGCAGCGCGCCGGGCATGCCGCGTCCGTTCCGGGTCAAGGGCATGAATGTGCTCGGGCCACTGTCGTTCATCATCGCCGCGCTGATCGTCTACTGGTCGGGTTGGGGCACCGTGTCGTGGTTGCTCGGCCTGCAAATCCTGATGTTCGTGATCTACCTGCTGTGTGGTCGCCTGGTGCCGACCGCGCACCTGAATCTGGGCCAGCAAGTGCGCTCTTCGGCGTGGCTGATCGGCTTCTACGCGCTGACCATCCTTCTCTCCAAACTTGGCAGTTTCGGCGGTATCGGCGTGCTCAGTCATCCGTTCGACACGGTGATCGTCGCGGCCTGTGCACTGGGCATCTACTACTGGGGCGCGGCCACCGGCGTACCGGCACACCTGATTCGTCTGCAAACCGAAGACGACGAAAGTGAAGCCGTTGAATCCTCCACCCGTTCGGCAACGGGCCAACGCCCGGCGCACGCCTGATATTCACTGAAGGGACGCGTTCATGAAACGACTGCACATCATCGACTCCCACACCGGCGGCGAACCCACGCGTCTGGTGATGAAAGGCTTCCCCGACCTGCCCGGCAACAGCATCGCCGAGCAGCGCGATGCCTTGCGCGAAGGCTACGACCAATGGCGCCGCGCCTGCCTGCTGGAACCGCGCGGCAACGACGTGCTGGTCGGCGCGCTGTACTGCGCGCCGGTCTCGCCGGACGCCACCTGCGGGGTGATTTTCTTCAACAACGCCGGTTACCTCGGCATGTGCGGCCACGGCACTATCGGCCTGGTCAACTCGCTGCATTATCTGGGCCGCATCGAACCGGGCGTGCACACGATCGACACTCCGGTCGGGCCGGTCAGCGCGACCCTGCACGAGGACGGCGCGGTGACCCTGGGCAACGTCCCGGCGTACCGCTACCGCAAACAGGTGCCGGTGGACGTGCCCGGTTACGGTCGCGTGTTCGGCGATATCGCCTGGGGCGGCAACTGGTTTTTCCTGGTTTCCGAACACGGCCAGGACCTGCAGATGAGCAACGTCGAGGCCCTCACTGATTACACCTGGGCGATGCTCAAGGCCCTGGAAGCCCAGGGCATTCATGGCGAGGACGGCGCGCTGATCGATCACGTCGAACTGTTCGCCGACGATGCCAAGGCCGACAGCCGCAATTTCGTCATGTGCCCAGGCAAGGCCTACGACCGCTCGCCCTGCGGCACCGGCACCAGCGCCAAACTGGCGTGCCTGGCCGCCGACGGCAAACTCGCCGAAGGCCAAGTCTGGACGCAAGCGAGCATCACCGGCAGCCAGTTCGAAGGGCGCTTCGAATGGCACGGCGAACGCGTGCGCCCGTTCATCACCGGGCGCGCCTACATGACCGCCGACGCCACCCTGCTGATCGACGAGCAGGACCCTTTCGCGTGGGGCATCTGACCTGCCCCGCTTTTTTACCGATCTGAATGAATGTCCCGAGGAGCTACAACAATGAGCGATAACATCTTCACTGGCTGCATTCCCGCGCTGATGACCCCGTGCACCGCCGCACGCAAACCGGACTTCGACGCCTTGGTCGCCAAAGGTCGCGAACTGATCGATATCGGCATGAGCGCGGTGGTTTACTGCGGCTCGATGGGCGACTGGCCGTTGCTGACCGAGGCCGAACGTCAGGAAGGCGTGGCGCGGCTGGTGGCCGCCGGGGTACCAACCATCGTCGGCACTGGCGCGGTCAACAGCCGTGAAGCGGTGTCCCACGCCGCCCACGCTGCAAAAGTCGGCGCCCATGGCCTGATGGTGATTCCACGCGTGCTGTCCCGTGGTGCTTCGGCGACTGCGCAAAAAGCCCACTTCGCCGCGATCCTCAAGGCCGCACCGAACCTGCCGGCGGTGATCTACAACAGCCCTTACTACGGCTTCGCCACCCGCGCCGAGCTGTTCTTCGAACTGCGCCGCGAGTATCCGAACCTGATCGGTTTCAAGGAATTCGGCGGCGGCGCCGACTTGCGCTACGCCGCTGAGAACATCACCTCGCAGGACGATGCCGTGACCCTGATGGTCGGCGTCGATACGCAAGTGGTGCACGGTTTCGTCAACTGCAACGCCACCGGCGCGATCACCGGCATCGGCAACGCTTTACCGCGCGAAGTCCTGCAACTGGTGGCGCTGAGCAAACAAGCGGCCAAGGGCGACGCCAAGGCCCGACGTCTGGCGCGCGAACTGGAAGCAGCGCTGGCAGTGCTGTCGTCGTTCGATGAAGGCTGCGATCTGGTGCTGTATTACAAGCACCTGATGGTGCTCAACGGCGACCGCGAATACGCCCTGCACTTCAACGAAACCGACGCCTTGAGCGATGCCCAGCGTCGTTACGCCGAGACCCAGTACGCGCTGTTCCGTCAGTGGTACAAAAACTGGTCCGCCGAGCAGAACCTCGCCTGATCGCAGTCCCTGCCCCGGTGCGATATCGGGGCCTCACCTCTTTTATCAAGGAAGCGCCATGACTCTGACAGGCCACATGTTGATCGGCGGCCAAGGCATTGCCGGCAGCCGTGAAGCGATCCGTGCGATCAACCCCGCCACCGATGCGGTTCTGGAACCCGCGTACGCTGGGGGCAGCAGCGAGCAGGTCGACCAGGCCTGCGAACTCGCGTGGCAAGCGTTTGATCCATATCGCGAGACATCCCTCAGTGCTCGCGCCGAATTTCTCGAAACCATCGCCGATGAGATCGAAGCCCTCGGTGATGCGCTGATTGACCGCGCCGTGGCCGAAACCGGCCTGCCGCGCGCACGGATTCAAGGCGAACGCGGACGCACCTGCGGACAATTGCGCACTTTTGCCCGCACCGTCCGCGCTGGCGAATGGCTGGACGTTCGCGTCGATCAGTCACAACCACAACGCCAGCCACTGCCACGCGCGGATCTGCGCCAGCGGCAGATCGCGCTGGGGCCAGTGGCGGTGTTCGGCGCCAGCAACTTTCCGCTGGCGTTCTCCGTGGCGGGCGGCGACACCGCGTCTGCACTGGCCGCCGGTTGCCCGGTGATCGTCAAGGCGCACAGCGCGCATCCCGGCACAAGCGAACTGGTCGGCGAAGCGCTGGCTCGCGCCGTGAAAAAGTGCGCGTTGCCCGAAGGTGTGTTCTCCCTGCTGTTCGGTTCCGGCAATGAAGTGGGGATTGCGCTGGTCAGCGATTGGCGCATCAAGGCTGTGGGCTTCACCGGCTCGCGCAGTGGCGGCCTTGCCTTGAGCCGAGCGGCGCAGGCACGGCCGGAACCGATTCCGGTGTACGCGGAAATGAGTTCGATCAATCCAGTGTTGTTGTTTCCCGCAGCGCTAGCCGCTCGCGGTGAGGCGTTGGCGCAAGGCTTTGTCGCCTCGCTGACTCAGGGCGCCGGGCAGTTCTGCACCAATCCCGGGTTGGTCATCGCTCGCCAAGGCGCGGCGCTGGACGCTTTCATCGCCGCTGCCGCCGAGCTGATCGAGCGCAGCCCCGCGCAGACCATGCTCACGCCAGGGATCTTCCGCGCGTATGAAACTGGCGTCGGCGCGCTGGCCGAACATCCGCAGGCACAACGCCTGGCGAGCGGTCTTGCAGCTGAAGGCCCTAATCAGTGTCAAGCGCAGTTGTTCCTCACTCAGGCGCAGAACGTCCTCGCTGACGTGCGCCTGCAAAGTGAAATTTTCGGCCCGGCGTCGCTGATCGTACGTTGCGCCAATGACGATGAAATCCGTCAGGTCTGCGAGCATCTCGAAGGCCAGTTGACCGCCACACTGCAACTGGATGACGCTGATCTGGAACGTGCCCGGGCCTTGTTGCCGACACTGGAACGCAAGGCCGGACGCCTGCTGGTCAACGGCTGGCCGACCGGGGTCGAAGTGTGCGATGCGATGGTGCATGGCGGGCCGTTCCCGGCGACGTCGGACGCGCGCAGCACCTCGGTCGGCACCGCGGCGATTCTGCGTTTCCTGCGCCCGGTGTGCTATCAGGACTTTCCTGACGGTTTGCTGCCGCTACCGTTGCAACAGGCAAATCCGCTGCACTTGCGGCGCTTGCTCGACGGCCAGAGGGAAGCCTGAACATGCCGGACAACCTCACAGCAGACCACGCCGATATCGCCGTGATCGGTGCCGGCATCATCGGCGTCGCCTGCGCTCTGCAACTGGCGCGCCAGGGTAAACGGGTGGTGGTCATCGACAAGCAGCCGCCCGGTCATGGCGCCTCGTTCGGCAACGCCGGACACTTGGCCACCGAGCAGGTGTTTCCGATTGCCGACGCGTCGATCCTCAAGCGTCTGCCGGCGATGCTGATGGACCCGATGGGCCCGCTGCGACTGGACTGGAAATACCTGCCGTGCGCCGTGCCGTGGTTCACCCGCCTGCTGCTGAACCTGCGTCCGGCGCCGTTCCGGCGCACCATCGCAGGCCTGCGTGCGCTCAACGAAAGCAGTCTGGACGCCTGGAAGCGCCTGCTGCACAGCATTGCCCGCCCCGACCTGCTCAAGGAGGACGGCTCGCTGCTGGTGTTCGAGCGTGCCGAATCGCGACAAGCCGTCGACGCCTTGCAGGCGCGCATGCGTCAGCAGCAGGTGCCGGTGGACTTCTGGTCCGCCAACGTCGTCAGGGAGCGCGCGCCGCAGCTCAGCGAGCAGATTCAGGGCGGGTTGTTCTACCCGCATACCGGGCACTTTCTCGACCCGTATCAGGTGGTGTGTGAACTGGTGAGTGCGGCGAAAACGGCCGGCGTGCAGTTCATTCAGCAGGACGTTCAGGGCGGCCAGTTGCAGGCGCATGGCGTGTCGTTGCTTACCGATCAGGGGCGTTTCAGCGCGCGGCAGGTGCTGATCGCCTGTGGTGCGCATTCGGCAAAGCTCACCGCCGCGCTGACCGGCAAGCAGGTGCCGCTGGACACCGAGCGCGGCTATCACCTGATGTTGCCGCACGAGCACGGGCGCCTGCCGTTTGCGGTCACGTCACTGGAGCGCAAGTTCATCATGACGCCAATGACCGGCGGCCTGCGCCTGGCCGGTACGGTGGAGTTCGCCGGCCTGCAGCGCCCGCCGTTCATGCAGCGCGCCTGGCAATTGCATCGCTTGAGCAAAGGTTTGTTCCGCCATGATTTGAACGCTGAAGACGCGACGCCGTGGATGGGCTTTCGTCCGTCGCTGCCGGACTCGCTGCCGGTCATCGACCAGGTTTGCGACGGCAAGGTGCTGCTCGCCTTCGGCCATCAGCATCTGGGGCTGACGCAGGCGGCGGTGACTGCTGAGATGATTGCGCAACTGGCGTCACCCTCGACCAATTCCGGCGTGCCGACGATGGATGCCTATCGACTGGGTCGCTTCTGAGATACCGATGAAACGTTTTTGGTTTCATACTGAGCGCCGACCTTGGCCCCGCGCATATGGAACCGACGATGACCTCAGCAATGGATACCCCCGAGCCGCAAGCGATCTGCAACCCCATCACCAGCAGCGCGATCTTCATCGTCGCCACGTTGCTGCCCGGGAACGACGCCGCCAGTCAGGTGCGCGGCTGGTGCGGCGACATCGCCGCCCTCACCCGTTCGGTCGGCAAACGCGTGCCCAACGGCAACCTGTCGTGTGTCTGCGGGTTCAGCGCCAGCGCCTGGGACTCCCTGTTCGGCAGCCCGCGCCCGGCCTCGCTGCATCCGTTTCGTGAGTTCGGCGTCGAGGGCCGCCGTGCGGTGGCGACGCCGGGGGACATTCTGCTGCACATCCGTGCCGAGCAGATGGACCTGTGCTTCGAACTGGCCACGCAGCTATGCAGCGCACTCAACGGCGCAATCACGGTGGTCGATGAGGTGCAGGGTTTCCGCTACTTCGACATGCGCAGCATCATCGGTTTCGTTGATGGCACCGAGAACCCGGTGGGCCGCAAGGCCGATCACTTCACACTGATCGGCAACGAAGATCCGGCGTTCGAATCCGGCAGCTATGTGCTGGTGCAGAAGTACCTGCACAAGATGCAGGCGTGGAATGCGTTGAGCGTCGAGGCTCAGGAGAAGGTGATCGGCCGCACCAAACTGGCTGACATCGAACTCGGTGAGGAGGTCAAGCCGAGCAACTCCCACAGCGCCCTGACCACCATCACCAAGGACGGCCAGGAGCAGAAGATCCTGCGCGACAACATGCCGTTCGGTCGCCCGGGGGCTGGCGAGTTCGGCACTTATTTCATCGGTTACGCGCGCTCGCCGGAACCGATCGAGCAGATGCTGGAGAACATGTTTGTCGGCAAACCTGCCGGCAACTACGACCGTTTGCTGGACTTCAGCACGGCAGTCACCGGAGGTTTGTTTTTTGTACCATCAGCCGACTTGCTCGAAGACCTCGCGGAGCGCGAGCCCGAGCAGGCGTGACAGCGTTGTGCCACGCTCGCCCGTCACTCAGTGTGGCGCGCGCGGGATGGTTTTCAGCAGGTCTTCGGGGCTGATGTGGCCCACCACGCTGCCCGGCTGCGGCATGTTGAGGATGTGGCCTTTCATCTTGCCGATGATGTGCATCTCGCACGGCTTGCAGTCGAACTTCAGGGTCAGCACCTCGTCGCCGTGAATCAGCTGCATCGGCGCGACTTTGGTGCGCACGCCGGTCACGCCCTTGGCCTGTTTCGGGCACAGGTTGAACGAGAAACGCAGGCAGTGCTTGGTGATCATCACCGGCACTTCACCGGCTTCTTCATGGGCCTCGTAAGCCGCATCGATCAGCTTCACGCCGTGGCGGTGATAGAAGTCGCGGGCCTTCTGGTTGTAGACGTTGGCCAGGAACGACAGGTGCGACTCCGGGTACACCGGCGGCGGCGTGGTTTCGGCCTTGCGGCTGCCACGCGGGTGCGCCGCAACGCGGGCGGCGGTCAGCGCTTCGATGACTTCGCGACGCAGGGCTTTGAGCTGCGAGTTCGGAATGAAGAATGCCTGCGGTGCGTCCAGTTTCACGTCGATGGCGTGATATTGGGTAGTGCCGAGCTGGCCGAGCAGATCCTGCAATTGCTCCAGCGCCTGCTCCGGCTTGTTGGCCACCCCGAACGGGCCGTTCAAGGTCACGCTGGCGCTGATGCCCTCTTCACTGGTGGCGGTCAGTTCCAGCAGCTCTTCACGCAGACGCGCCACCCAGCTCAGGGCCACGCGGCGTTCGGCGGAGGTCTTCAGCAGTGCCTGTTGCCAGTTGTGGTCGAGGTTGCGGTTCAGCGGATGGTTCGGGCGCAGCTTGTACAGGCCTTCGGGCATTTCGTTCGGCTCGACGCGGTAGCGGTAGCGCTTCTCGCCGTCTTCTTCGAACTCGCCTTTCGGCTCGGCGATGTTGGCGCGGAAACCCACCACTTCACGCTTGACCAAAACGTTGAGGCCATCGCCGTTGGACAGCGGCTCCTGCGTCACCACCTGCATGTCACGCTTGCCGACTTTCTCGACGGTGCCCACGGGCAGGCCGGTGAAGGTCGGCGAGTCGAACGCGCCGATGTCGATCTTGCGATCGGTGACGAAGTAGTCGGTGCTGCCACGGTGGAAGGTCTTTTCCGGGTCCGGCAGGAAGAAATGCGCGGTGCGGCCGCTGGAAGCGCGGGCCAGATCCGGACGGTCTTCGAGCACATCGTCGAGACGCTGGCGGTAATAGGCCGTGATGTTCTTCACATAGCCCATGTCCTTGTAACGACCTTCGATCTTGAACGAGCGCACACCGGCCTCGACCAGCGCGCGGATGTTGGCGCTCTGGTTGTTGTCCTTCATCGACAGCAGGTGTTTTTCGTAGGCGATCACGCCACCCTTTTCGTCTTTGAGGGTGTACGGCAGACGGCAGGCCTGGGAGCAGTCGCCACGGTTGGCGCTGCGCCCGGTCTGCGCGTGGGAAATGTTGCACTGCCCGGAGAACGCCACGCACAGGGCGCCGTGGATGAAGAACTCGATGGCAGCATCGGTTTCATCGGCGATGGCGCGGATTTCTTTCAGGTTCAGCTCACGGGCCAGCACCAGTTGCGAGAAACCGGCCTGATCGAGGAACTTCGCCCGCTCCAGGGTGCGGATGTCGGTCTGGGTACTGGCATGCAGCTCGATCGGCGGAATGTCCAGCTCCATCACGCCCAGATCCTGAACGATCAGCGCGTCGACGCCGGCGTCGTACAACTGGTGGATCAGCTGGCGGGCCGGTTCCAGTTCGTTGTCGTGCAGAATGGTGTTGATGGTGGTGAAAATGCGCGCGTGATAACGGCGGGCAAATTCCACCAGTCCGGCGATTTCACTCACTTCGTTGCAGGCGTTGTGGCGCGCGCCGAAGCTCGGGCCACCGATGTACACGGCGTCGGCGCCGTGCAGGATGGCTTCACGGGCGATGGCCACGTCACGGGCGGGGCTGAGCAGTTCCAGGTGATGCTTGGGCAAGGACATAGTTTTTTTAGTCAGGCGGTCACGGTCAAGGCGCGCATTGTAGCCGCGAAACGCCCGAGCGGCACGCTTGTGCTGCCAAGTGGCAAATGTCCCGACGCCACTGAAAGACACATCCCCTGCGATAACCGGCTTGCCAGCGCTCAGGGCCTGTCAATTGCCGGATCGGTCGAACGTGTCCGGATCTTCGTCTTCAGGAAGATCTTCGTCCGGCTCTTCGGGAAACGTGGTGGTGTGCGCCGGGCTGTTGGGCTCAGGATGCGTGGGAACCGGGTCGAAACCGCCCTGCTCTTCACTGGGGAATCTGGGTGTGTTCATGAGGCACCTCGCAAAGAGTCGCTAAATGAAGACTCTGTACATTCGAGGTGCCGAGGGTGGTTGTCGTTCCAGTCAATCCGCAACCGTGGGTCGGCGGATCATCCGGGGATCAGGACGGCGCCTGCAAATGGCTGACTATTTCGTCCTTGACCTTCAGACGCTTCTCTTTGAGTTTTTTCAGTGCGTCGTCGCTGGGGGCGTCCGAGGTGGCCGTTTCGGCCTTGACCACGTCGGCGTCAGCCTGGGAATACTTGTTGATCAGTGAATCCAGTCGTGGATCCTGGGTGCGTTTTTGCTGGATCTCTTCCTTCGTGCAGCTCAAGTCCTGAAACAGGTCATGGGGAACCGGCATGGAACACCTCCGTCAGTTGATCGGCAGCCAACGCGACCGATGCGTCAGCCCGTATCAGAATGGCCTCGGTTGAGGGGTTCTGTCGACCACCTGTCAGACCAGCGGTGGCCGTTCGTCGCCCTGTCGTAAACGCGATCAAACCTTTGCCTGCGCCATTGCCTCCATTACATAACGTCAACAAAAACCTGTGTGGAGAAATACCAATGGACGGATTCAACCTGCGTCACCTCGTTCTGGCTGTCGCGTTGAGCAGCGGCATGGGCAGTGCCTTTGCCGCCACTTCCAACAGTTTCGTCGACAATGCCGCAGCCGGTGGCATTGCAGAGATCGAGACCAGCCGCTTGGCCCTGGAAAAAAGCCAGTCGGCCGACATCAAGGCCTTCGCCAACATGATGATCACCGACCACGGCAAGGCCAACGATGAACTGGCGAGCATCGCCAAGGCCAATGACATCGAGGTGCCGGACAGCACCACCCTGGTCAAGCAGGCCAAGGAGAAGATCCTCGACATGCGTGACGAATCCTTCGATGCGGCCTACGCCAACAACCAGGTCAAAGCCCACGAAGAAACCATCGAATTGTTCAAGAAAGAAGCGAACACGGTGACCGACGACAAGGTCAAGGGCGCCACGGAATTGAAAGCCTTCGCGCAGAAGATGTTGCCGGCGCTGGAAAAACACCTGGCGGCCGCCAAAGAGTTGCAGGCCAAGCACCCAAGCAAGTAACCCGGGCGCTGCACAACGAAAGGCCGCATTGATTAATGCGGCCTTTTGTCATTTCAGCGTGATCAACCGCCGTCAGTATCGATGTCGGCATCGGTTTTCTCACCGGGCTTCGGACGATCGGGCTCAGGTTCGAAACCGGGGCTGAACTCGTTGTCGTTGTCGGTGTGTTTGTTCTTCTGGTCCACCGCAGGGTCAGCGCTCTGGACTTGTTCGCCCTCGCCCTTCGGCGGGATGGGTGAGCTCTGTCCCGGCACTTGCGGATCGATGGCCGGGTCGTTGCGATTGATCGGTTCGGCACCCGGTTGCTGCTGTTGCGATTGCTCGTTCATAGCCACCTCGTTTTTCTAATGCTGGCGCGACTCAAACCCGCCGGCCCTGAATGTTCGAAGCCGCTACACGGCCAACGTTCAAAACATCGCTGGTTTCAGGGGCGCCGACTACAGTTACCGGGGCCTTTCTTGCGCCAGATCAAAAATATCCTTGCGCAACCGAACAACTATTTTGAACGGCAAAGGTCACTGAGTTCGCACCGGTCACTTTTTACAGAACCGGCCCCCATACGCTACGGAGCAACAGGCACATGGCAGCACTGCAGAACAGCACATTCGATGCGATGAAAAACAAACAATCCCAACTGCTGAGCGAATGGATCAACGCCTGGAAGCCAGCGGCGCCACCCGCAACCTCAAGGACCATGACCTGCAACAACAGACCAGCGAATTCCTGCAACTGGTGATCAATGGCTTGCAGGATGACAACGGCACCCACATCAATGCGCCGGGTTGGGAAGCCACCCGCCAGTTCCTCGAAAAGCTTTCCCACAGCCGCGCCCTGCTCGGTCAGGATTCGCAACAGACCGCCAGCTTCATTTTCGCGCTCAAAGGCCCGCTGTTTGCCTTGCTGCAAAGTCACTATCGCGAACAACCGGCACTGCTGGCCGAACAACTCTGGGAGATTTCCGAACTGTTCGACGCCTTCGGCATGCACACCATCCGTACCTTCCAGAAGTCCCGCGAAGCGGTGATCAAACGTCAACAGGAAGAATTGCTGGAGCTCTCCACGCCAGTGGTCAAGCTGTGGGATGGCGTGCTGGCGCTGCCGATGATCGGTACCCTGGACTCGCAACGCACCCAGGTGGTGATGGAGTCCCTGCTGCAACGCATCGTCGACACCGGTTCGGAAATCGCCATCATCGATATCACTGGCGTCCCCACCGTGGATACCCTGGTCGCGCAACACCTGCTGAAAACCGTGACCGCGATTCGCCTGATGGGCGCCGACTGCATCATCAGCGGCGTGCGTCCGCAGATCGCCCAGACCATCGTGCACCTGGGTCTGGACCTGCAAGGCGTGGTCACCAAGGCCAATCTGGCCGATGCGTTGAAACTCGCGCTTACCCGCCTGGGCATCAGCCTCGGCAAAGTGGTCTGAGCCGATGGAGCGTATTCCGATTCTTCAAATGGGCGACTTTCTGCTCGTCACCATCCAGGTCGACATGCATGACCAACTGGCCCTGACCCTGCAGGACGACCTGTCCGAGCGCATCAGCAGGACGTCGGCGCGCGGTGTGTTGATCGATATCTCGGCGCTGGACATGGTCGACTCGTTCATCGGGCGGATGATCGGCACCATCTCCGGCCTGTCAAAAATCATGGACGCCGAAACCATGCTGGTAGGCATGCAACCCGCCGTGGCAATTACCCTGGTCGAACTCGGCCTGACCCTGCCCGGCGTCAGCACCGCGCTGAACGTCGAGCGCGGAATGAAACTGCTGCAGGAACGAGTACGCCAACAATGACCGTACGCAGCAGCGGTACTCAACCGATCAGCATCGAGCAGGACGTGGTGCTCGCCCGGCAGACGGCGCGCAAACTGGCCACCGAATGCGGCATGCGGCTGATCGACCTGACCAAACTGGTGACGGCCGTTTCAGAGCTGGCGCGCAACACCATGGTCTACGGCGGTGGCGGCGACATGGATTGGCAGATCCTCGACGAAAACGCACGTGTCGGCCTGCGCCTGACTTTTCGCGATGAAGGCCCGGGCATTCCCGACATCAAACTGGCGATGACCGATGGCTGGACCTCCGGCAGCGGTCTGGGCCTGGGGCTTACGGGCGCGAAACGGCTGGTCGATGAATTCGAACTGGACACCGAGCCCGGCAAGGGCACTCGAATAACGATCACCCGATGGACATGAATATCGCTGGGTCGCTGACCCAGGTGCTGCTGATCGAAGACAGCAGCCAGATCGGCCACGCCCGGCGCACCGCGCAACGGCTCGCCGAGCAACATGGCTTCGATGCGACCGAAGCCGGACGTGTGGCGCTGGTCGCCACCGAACTGGCCAGTAATGTGCTCAAGCATGCCAGCCGTGGCGAGTTTCATCTGCGGCTGCTACCGCGAACCGGCGGCTTCGGCATCGAAATGCTTGCGGTCGATCGCGCTCAAGGCTTTGACCTGGACGCGTGCCTGACCGATGGCTTTTCCACCGGTGGCACCCAGGGCATCGGGCTGGGCGCCGTGGCGCGCCAGACCGACGTGTTTGACGTTTATGCCGACACCCGTGGCGCGGTGCTGCTGGCGCGTTTGTATCCACGCGCAGACCGTCAGCCCGACCTGCGTTACGGCGTCAGCCAGCACTCACTGCACAACGATCCGGCGTGCGGCGACACCTGGCACCTGGCGTACAACGGTACCAACGTCAGTGCGCTGATCATCGACGGCCTCGGCCACGGTGAAGACGCCGAGCGGGCGGCCAAGGCCGGCGAACAGGTGTTCGCCCAGAGCCCGTTCGCCAGCCCGGTGCTGCTGATGGAGGACATGCACCGCGACATGATCGGCAGCCGCGGTGGTGCTGCCGCGTTCGCGCAGTTCAATGCCGCCCGCGACGGCCTGACCTATACCGGCGTGGGCAACATCGGCGCCAGCCTGATCAGCGCCGACAAGTCGCGCGGGCTGGCCTCTCACCCGGGGATCGTCGGCGGCCAATACCGGAAAGCCCAGCCCTTTGACTATGCTCACGTGAACGGACATCTATTGATCATGTACAGCGACGGCCTGCAGTCCCGTTGGAATCTTCAAGACTACCCCGGTCTGGTGCACCGCCATCCCGCCGTGATAGCCAGCGTCCTGCACCGCGATTTCTGTCGCGGACGCGACGACGTAACGGTGCTGGTCGTTGCCCTGGAGGCCGCCCATGGCTGAGTCGCCCACCCTGAACGCGGCGGAGCAGGCTGCGCTGATCGCCCAGTTGCAAAGCGAGACCGCCGCCCTGCGCGACGAACTCGACGAAACCAACCAGGGCGTGCTTGCGCTTTACGCCGAGCTCGACACCCAGGCCGAACAACTGCGCCAGGCTTCGGATCTGAAAAGCCGTTTCCTGTCGTACATGAGCCATGAGTTCCGCACGCCGCTGGGTTCGATCCTGAGCGTCAACAGTTTGCTCGCCGACGAGCTCGACGGCCCGCTCAGCCCCGAGCAGCACAAACAAGTGGCGTTCGTCAGCAGCGCCGCCCGTGAATTGAGCGACATGGTCGACGACTTGCTCGATCTGGCGAAGATCGAAGCCGGACGAATCAGTATTTCTCCGGCGTGGTTCGACATGTTCGATCTGTTCAGCGCATTGCGCGGCATGTTTCGGCCGATTGTCGATGCATCGGCGGTTGATCTGATTTTCGAAGAGCCGGTCGGATTGCCGCGCCTGTACACCGACGACAAGAAACTCGCGCAGATCCTGCGCAATTTCATTTCCAACTCGCTGAAATTCACCACCCGTGGCGAAGTCCGGGTCTCGGCGCGCCTGGAAGGTGCGGACAGAGTACGTTTTGCCGTCAGCGACACCGGCATCGGTATCGCGCCGGAGCTGCATGGTGCATTGTTCGAGGACTTTTCTCAGGTCGACTCGCCATTGCAGAAACGCCTGCGCGGCACCGGTCTCGGCCTGTCGCTGTGCAAGCGCTTCGCCGCCCTGCTCGGCGGCGAGGTCGGAATGGACAGCAAGCCAGGGGTCGGCTCGACCTTTTTCGTGATCATTCCACTGGCGCTCGCCCTGGAGAATGTCGATGAAACGTGACATCCGTCTGCTGATCGTCGACGACAACGTCGCCACTCGCTACGCCTTGCGCCGGCGTCTGGAGCGCCATGGCTATGAGGTGCTGGAGGCCGGTACCGGCAGCGAAGGCCTGACACTGATCGCCAGCGAAGCGCTCGATGCCCTGATCCTCGACGTCAATCTGCCGGACATGAGCGGTTTCGATATCGTGCGCATTCTGCGGGCTGATGCGCATACCGCGCTGCTGCCGGTGATCCATGTGTCTGCCGCATCGATCCAGACCGGCGACATCATCACCGGGCTGGACGCCGGGGCCGATGCCTACCTGATTCACCCGGTGGACCCGGACGTGCTATTGGCGACCCTGCGCACTTTGCTGCGAGTGCGTGATACCGAAAATGCGCTGCGTGAGAGCGAGGCCCGGTTCCGCGAGATTTTCGTCAATGTCTCGGCGCCGATTGCCGTGCTCGATGCCAACCTGAAAGTGCATGAGTGCAACCACGCCTTCACGCAGATGATTCAGGACAACCGCAACCCGCACACCCTCAGCGAATGCTTCGACGATGACCAGGGCGCGATTCTCGACGAGTTGCGTCTGCGACTGGTCGATGGCGAGCGCTGGAAAGGCACGTTGAACATGCGCGTACAGGGCGAGATTCGTGAAACCGAGTGGCAGATTTCGCCGTACCGCACGCCGCAGCTCAGCCTGGTATTCGTCGAAGACGTCACCGAGCATCGCCACCGCGAACGCTCGCACCTGGCACAGCTGGACGACACCACCACACAACTGGCCAAGGAAGTCGCCGAGCGCGTGCGTGCCGAATCGCAGCTGCTGCAAGTGCAGAAAATGGACGCGCTGGGCAAGCTCACCGGAGGCATTGCCCACGACTTCAACAATCTGCTGACCGGGATCATCACCAGTCTGGAACTGATCCAGAAACGCGTGGCCGATGCGCGTCCGGACAAGGTGCAGTTCTACGCCGAAGCCGCACTGAATTCGGCGATGAGTGCCGCGTCACTCACTCATCGCCTGCTGGCCTTCGCTCGCCAACAGCCATTGGATACCCGACCGGTAGACATCAATGAGCAAGTGCGCTCGCTGGAAGAGTTGCTGATGCGCACCATCGGTGAACGCATCACGCTCAAACTTGAGCTGACCAACAAACCGGCGATTGCCCTGGTCGATCCGGTGCAACTGGAAAGCGCGGTGCTGAACCTGGTGATCAATGCCCGGGATGCGCTGCCCAGAGGCGGCAATATCTGGGTCAACACCTATGCGGCATATTCCCACGGCGACCCGAACCTGGCCGATGGTGCGTATGTGGCGCTGTCGGTGCGCGATGACGGCACCGGTATCGAGCACAGTGTGATCGACAAAGTGTTCGATCCGTTCTTCACCACCAAACCGCTGGGTCAGGGGACCGGTCTGGGGTTGTCGACGATCTACGGTTTCGCCCGCCAGTCCGGCGGCGATGCGCACATCCGCAGCGTGGCACGGCGCGGCACCGAAGTGACCCTCATGCTGCCGGCGACCAACGACCCGACCGGGGCCGATATCCCGGCACCGAAAATTGATCCGCAGGGCGCCGGTGAACATGTCCTGATTGTCGAAGACATGCCGGCGGTGCGCATGTTCGTCACCGAAGTGCTGGAGGATGCGGGTTACCGCTGCACCCAGGCGGCGGATATCGAAACCGCGCTGGAGCGCTTGCAGAATGATTCGACCATCGACCTGTTACTGAGCGACGTTGGCCTGCCGCGCATGAGCGGTCGTGAACTGGCGGACGTGGCGCGGGGCTGGCGTGAAAGCCTGCCGATTCTGTTCATGACCGGTTATGCCGAGACCGCGATCAATCGCCAGGTATTTCTGGGCAGCGGCATGGAAATGCTGGTCAAGCCGTTCCAGATCAGCGAATTGCTGGACAAGGTCCGGCGCACGCTTGATGGCGCCTGACACACCGCCATCGCCAGCAGGCTGGCGCCCACAAGGTTCATGATCACCCGATAACCTGTGGGAGCGGGCTTGCCCGCGATGGCGTCGGCACATCCAGCTTCTCATTGCCTGACATTCCGCTATCGCTGGCAAGCCAGCTCCCACAGGACTGATGCCATCCGCAGGTGTTGTGAACACCGTAAAAACCTGTGGGAGCGGGCTTGCCCGCGATGGCGTCGGTACATTCCGCCTCTCATTGCCTGACATTCCGCTATCGCTGGCAAGCCAGCTCCCACAGGACTGATGCCATCCGCAGGTGTTGTGAACACCGCAAAAAACTGTGGGAGCGAGCTTGCCCGCGATGGCGTCGGTACATCCAGCCTCTCATTGCCTGACATTCCGCTATCGCTGGCAAGCCAGCTCCCACAGGACTGATGCCATCCGCAGGTGTTGTGAACACCGCAAAAAACTGTGGGAGCGAGCTTGCCCGCGATGGCGTCGGTACATCCAGCCTCTCATTGCCTGACCTTCCGCTATCGCTGGCAAGCCAGCTCCCACAGGACTGATGCCATCCGCAGGTGTTGTGAACACCGCAAAAACCTGTGGGAGCGGGCTTGCCCGCGAAGGCGTCGGCACATTCCGCCTCTCATTGCCTGACCTTCCGCTATCGCGGGCAAGCCAGCTCCCACAGGACTGATGCCATCCGCAGGTGTTGTGAACACCGCAAAAACCTGTGGGAGCCGGGCTTGCCCGCGATGGCGTCGGTACATTCAGCCTCTCATTGCCTGACCTTCCGCTATCGCTGGCAAGCCAGCTCCCACAGGACTGATGCCATCCGCAGGTGTTGTGAACACCGTAAAAACCTGTGGGAGCGGGCTTGCCCGCGATGGCGTCGGTACATTCCGTCTCTCATTGCCTGACATTCCGCTATCGCTGGCAAGCCAGCTCCCACAGGACTGATGCCATCCGCAGGTGTTGTGAACACCGCAAAAACCTGTGGGAGCGGGCTTGCCCGCGATGGCGTCGGTACATCCAGCCTCTCATTGCCTGACATTCCGCTATCGCTGGCAAGCCAGCTCCCACAGGACTGATGCCATCCGCAGGTGTTGTGAACACCGCAAAAACCTGTGGGAGCCGGGCTTGCCCGCGATGGCGTCGGCACATTCCGTCTCTCATTGCCTGACATTCCGCTATCGCTGGCAAGCCAGCTCCCACAGGGCTGATGCCATCCGCAGGTGTTGTGAACACCGTAAAAACCTGTGGGAGCGGGCTTGCCCGCGATGGCGTCGGTACATCCAGCCTCTCATTGCCTGACATTCCGCTATCGCTGGCAAGCCAGCTCCCACAGGACTGATGCCATCCGCAGGTGTTGTGAACACCGCAAAAACCTGTGGGAGCGGGCTTGCCCGCGATGGCGTCGGTACATCCAGCCTCTCATTGCCTGACATTCCGCTATCGCTGGCAAGCCAGCTCCCACAGGACTGATGCCATCCGCAGGTGTTGTGAACACCGCAAAAACCTGTGGGAGCCGGGCTTGCCCGCGATGGCGTCGGCACATTCAGCCTCTCATTGCCTGACATTCCGCTATCCCTGGCAAGCCAGCTCCCACAAGGTTTTATGTTGATCAACAGCCTTGTGCACACCGCAAAAAACTGTAGGAGCCAGCCTGCTGGCGATGGGGCCGGTCGGGACGGCGTCGCTATCGGCTCAAGGCCCGCGCCAGAAATGGCGCCGTCCGGCTCTTCTTGCTCGCTGCGACTTTCTGCGGTGTGCCGGCCACGACAATCCGGCCGCCCTGATCCCCGGCCCCCGGGCCGATGTCGATCACCCAGTCACTCTGCGCGACCACACGCATTTCATGCTCGACCACGATGACCGTGTGCCCTGCCGTCACCAGGTTGTCCAGTTGTTCCAGCAGCCGATCGACATCCCGCGGATGCAAGCCGGTGGTCGGTTCATCCAGCACATACAAGGTCGCGCCGCGCTGATTGCGCTGCAGTTCGGTTGCCAGTTTGATCCGCTGTGCCTCGCCACCGGACAGCTCGGTAGCCGGCTGCCCGAGCCGCAGATAACCGAGGCCGATGTCTCGCAGCACTTCCAGCGAACGGCGAATTGCCGGCTGTTCGCCGAACACCTCGACCGCCTCATCCACGGTCAGTTGCAACACCTGCGCAATGCTCAGGCCTTGCCACTGAATCATCAACGTCTGCGGGTTATAGCGCGCGCCATGGCAGGTCGGACACGGTGCATACACGCTCGGCATGAACAGCAACTCAACGCTGACAAACCCCTCACCCTCGCAGGTCGGGCAACGGCCCTTGGCGACGTTGAAGGAGAACTGCCCGGCGTCGTACCCCGCCGCCCGCGCCTCGGGGGTGGCGGCGAACAGTTTGCGGACGTTGTCGAACAGCCCGGTGTAGGTCGCCAGATTCGAACGCGGCGTACGGCCAATCGGCTTCTGATCGACCTGCACCAGTCGTTTGATCGACTCCAGCCCTGAAGTCACCTGACCGCTGCTGGCCTGCGGCGCGTCGTCTTCGAGACTGAGTTCTTCCGGCGCCTCTTCAATCACCGGCCGGCCGAGTTGCGCACCGACCAGTTCGAGCAACGCCAGACTGACCAGACTCGACTTGCCGGAACCCGATACCCCGGTCACCGAGGTGAAACAGCCCAGCGGAAATTCAGCGCTGAGGTTGTGCAGGTTATTGCGGCTGATGCCATCGAGTTTCAGCCAGCCGCTCGGCTTGCGCGCGGTGCGGGTCTGCCGCTGGCTCTCGGCAAACAGATAGGCGCGGGTCTGCGATTCGTCGATCTCGGCCAACCCGGCCGGAGGGCCGCTGTACAACACCTGCCCGCCCTTCTCGCCCGCCGCCGGGCCGACATCGATCAGCCAGTCGGCCCGGCGCATGGTTTCCAGATCGTGCTCGACCACAAACAGCGTGTTGCCATCGGCCTTCAAGCGCTGCAAGGCCTCGAACAGCGCCTCGCCATCGGCTGGGTGCAGGCCGGCGGACGGCTCGTCGAGCACGTAGATCACGCCGAACAGCTGCGAGCCCAATTGTGTCGCCAGACGCAGGCGCTGCAGCTCGCCGGACGACAAGGTCGGCGTGCTGCGCTCCAGCGCCAGGTAACCAAGGCCCAGATCGGTCAGGGTGCTCACCCGTTCCAGCAAGTCCTCGGCAATGCGCTGCGCCGCCAGACGCTTTTCCAGCGACAGGTTCGGCGTGTGGCGTACGTCCGGCGCGCTGGCGTGGCCACTGGCACCGTGGGCGACGCGTTGCTGACGCGCCTCGCGGGTTTGCGCATGGCTGAGGGTTTCACCGCTTTCCTCGGCCAGTTCCAGGTACGTCGCCGCGGCCACGGGCTTCAATACTTCGGCCACTTGCAGCAACGGCATCTGCGACAACTCGCCAATGTCGTAGCCGGCAAAGGTCACCGACAACGCTTCACGCTTGAGGCGCTTGCCGTCACACAACGGGCACTGGCTGCCGAGCATGAATTGCGCAACGCGCTTCTTCATCAGTGCACTTTGCGAGTGGGTAAAGGTGTGCAGGATGTAGCGCCGGGCGCCGGTGAACGTACCCTGATAACTCGGTTCCATCTTGCGTTTGAGCGCGACCCGGGTTTCCTCCGGGGTCAGCCCGGCGTACACCGGCACGGTGGGCGTTTCTTCGGTGAACAGAATCCAGTCGCGCTGTTTTTTCGGCAGCTTCTTCCACGGAATGTCGACGTCGATGCCCATGGTCACAAGAATGTCGCGCAGGTTCTGCCCTTGCCACGCCAGCGGCCAGGACGCCACGGCGCGCTGGCGGATGGTCAGGTCCGGATCGGGCACCATCAGCGCCTCGGTCACTTCGTAGACCCGGCCAAGGCCGTGGCACTCAGGACAGGCGCCCTGCGGCGTGTTCGGAGAAAAATCCTCGGCATAGAGCATCGGTTGCCCCGGCGGATAACTGCCGGCGCGGGAATACAGCATGCGGATCAGGCTGGACAAGGTGGTCACGCTGCCCACCGACGAGCGCGTGCTCGGCGTACCGCGCTGCTGTTGCAAAGCCACGGCGGGCGGCAAGCCTTCGATGGCATCGACGTCCGGCACACCGACTTGATCGATCAGGCGCCGCGCGTACGGCGCCACCGATTCGAAATAGCGCCGTTGGGCTTCGGCGTACAAGGTCGAAAAGGCCAGCGACGACTTGCCCGAACCGGAAACGCCAGTAAACACCACCAGCGCATCGCGAGGGATGTCGACGTCGACGTTCTTCAGGTTGTGCTCACGGGCGCCACGCACCCGGACCATGCCGGCGGGTGCTTTGGAATTACGCTTGGAAGTCATTGGCTGTCCCTGCAGAAAAAATAGGGGCGAAGCTGAACCCTGTGGTGAGGGGATTTATCCCCGATCGCCGGCGCAGTCACTGCAAATGCCATATAGCTGGAAAAATGCAGGGGAGTGCTGCGCACTCCATCGGGGATGAATCCCCTCGCCACAGGGAATCGGGAATTGGCCAGCTAGGCACTGAGCACCGATCGAATCATCTGCAACAGTGACTTCGGGCCATACGGTTTGCTCAGCAAGTGCGTGTCCGGGCTCAACTGGTGGTTGCGTGAAATGATGTCGCGGGTGTGCCCAGAGGTGAACAGCACCGCCACCGGCGGCACCTGCACCTTGGCCCATGCCGCCAGATCGGAGCTTTTGATCAGCCCCGGCATCACCACGTCGGTGAAAATCAGATCCACTTCGATACCTTCCAGCAGCCTCTGCATCGCCACGTCGCCATTGCTCGCAGTCAGTACGCGGTAGCCTTCCTCGCGCAGCAATTCCACGGCCGAGGCGCGCACCGCGTCGTTGTCTTCAACCACCAGGATGGTTTCGTGGCCGCCGCTCTGCTGCGGGTCGACGCTCGGCGTTTCATCAAGGACCGGACGCAGGCTGCGCGGAAAGTACAGTTGCACCCGCGTGCCTTCGCCCACGGTGCTGTCGATCTCGACATGGCCACCACTTTGTTTGACGAAGCCGAACACCATGCTCAAACCGAGCCCGGTACCCTGGCCGTCAGCCTTGGTGGTGAAGAACGGCTCGAATACCTGCTCAAGCATTTGAGGCGCAATGCCGACGCCGCTGTCGCTGACCATCACCCGCACGAAATCGCCGGCGACGATGCCTTTGCCTGCGCAAAAAGTGCTGTCCAGCCGCGTATTGATGGCGCTGAGGACAATCGTGCCCTCGCCTTTCATCGCGTCCCGGGCGTTGATCGCCAGATTGAGAATGGCGTTTTCCAGCTGATTGCGGTCGACGTTGATGTGCCAGGGGTCCTGCGGCAATTGCACGTCGATCTGAATGGTTTCGCCCAGCGCACGCTGCAGCAATTCGCCGACGCCGTCGAAGATCTGCCGTGGATCACACACCGCCGGCGACAACGGTTGGCGCCGGGCAAAAGCGAGCAATTGTGACGACAGTTTCGCACCGCGTTCCACCGCTGCCAGCGAGGCGCTGACCCGGCGTTGCACGTTGGCATTGTCCGGCTCATGCCGCGCCAGCAAATGCAGGTTGCCGGCAATCACTTGCAGCAGGTTGTTGAAGTCGTGGGCCACGCCGCCGGTCAGTCCGCCGATGGCTTCAAGTTTTTGCGACTGGCGCAATTGCTCCTCCGCCGCCAGCCGGGCATCCACTTCACTGGCCACCCGCTGCTCCAGGTTGCGCGTGAATTTGAGCAGGGATTCTTCGGCAATCTTGCGTTCATGGATGTCGATCAACACCCCGGGGAAACGAAACGGCGCGCCGTGTTCGTCGAACTCGCAGGCGCCACTGGCGAGCACCCACAGGTAGCTGCCGTCCGCGCGCCGCACGCGGTATTCGGCGTTGTACGGCTCGCCGGTCTGCAGCGAATGATTGACCCGGTCCTGCACCCACGCCAGGTCATCCGGGTGAATCCGCGACTCAGTCAGGGATTGCGGCAGGTTGCTCAGATCCTGCTCGGGCGGATACGAAAACGTGCGAGCGAAACGCTCGTCCGCCGACAACACATTGTTCTTCACATCCCAGACAAACGAGCCGAGCAACGCCCCGGCATTCAGCGCCAGACGCACCCGTTCGTTGTCGGCCCGATAGGCGTCTTCTGCCGCCTGACGCAGGCGCTCGGAGCGCACCAACTCGGTGGTCTCGACCACCATCGCCATCACCCCGGAAGGCACGCCGTCGTCGTTGGCCACCGGGCTGTAATACAGATCCATCCAGACATCTTCAGGCACGCCATCGCGCAACAGCACCAGTTCCTTGTTGCGGTAGGACAAGGTGCCGCCCGCCAGACAGGTGTCAACCACGTGCCGATTGAAGTCGGCGACTTCCGGCCACCCCAGTTCCACGGGTGCACCCAGCAGATACGGGTGGCGACCACCGGCAAACTGCGAGTACGCGTCGTTGTAGATCATGTACCCGGCGTGGCCCCAGAGCATGACCATCGGCAAGGGCGAGGCCAGCATCAATTGCACGGCGCTGCACAGGCTGGCAGGCCAGGTGTCGAGCGGGCCGAGTTCGGTGTGGCGCCAGTCGAACGCGCAAATGCGTTCGGCCATCTCGCCTTTCCAGCCGTCACAACCGTGGCTATCGGATAAAAACTGCATCGATTGACTCGGTGTCCTGTGGTGTTTGCCCGATATATCGCAACGCTGAACGGACGCAGCGCCCCTGTGTTTCGAGCGCCGCCGGTCGCATTGGTTTCATTGAAGGTATAGCCGATTTCTCGCGGCGCCCGGGGTTCAGACCCCGATCAGGTGTTTGAGCGGATGGTAGCCAGTTTTCATCTTCGCAGCGACGTCGAGAATCGCCTTTTCGACGCCATTGAGGTGCAGGCAGGTCAGCTCGATGGCGGCGTTCTGGTCGCCTGCCTCGATGTATTCGATCAGGCGCAGATGTTCGTTGTCGCGGCAGGCTTCGTGGCTGTCGTCATCCAGTGCGGCAACGTACAGCGAGGCACGGGAAATCAGCTTCTGGAACCAGTCCAGCAGCACCGGATTATTGAGGCTGCGCGCCAGTTTGATATGGAACTCGCCGAGCAGGTGGATCAGTCGTTCATGATCGCCGGCGGCGTGGGCTTCATCTTCCAGCAACAGGTGTTTGCGCAGGTCTTGCATCGCCGCGGCGTCCTTGCGGCGGCACAGCTCGGTGACGATGCCGATCTCGATCAGCCGCCGGGTTTCGAACAGCGAGCGGATCTCTTCATTGCTCGGCAACGACACCGACGCCCCCTTATTGGGCTCGGTGGTGACCAGGCCTTCGGCCTCCAGTTGCTTGAGCGCAGCGCGCACCGACGTACGGCTGACATTGAACAGTTCGGCCAGCGAAGCCTCGCCCAGCTTCATCCCCGGACGCAGCGAACGTTTGCTGATCGCCTGGTAAACCCCTTGGTAGACGCGGTCGACCGTGGTTTCCAGTTTCTTCTCGGTCATTCGAACACTCCTTTAGCCTCGGGCAAACACGGTGTTCCAGAGTTTTGCGCTGTTTGCTTCGATAAGTGTGGCGCAGGATATCGCCTTTGGTGGCGAGATGCAGGGGATGAATCGCAAGTCAGGCGGGGTCAAGTGAGCGGGAGGCCGTCATGATGCAAAAAGATCGCAGCCTGCGGCAGCTCCTGCATTTGGGATGCGTTTCCCTGCAGGAGCTGCCGCAGGCTGCGATCTTTTGATCTTCAGTCAGTACCGTATTTCGGCGAACGCGGACCGTACAACAGGCCGGCGTGCTGACCGGCCGACAACAGACGATTGCTCGCCACACCGGCAATCGGATACCCGGCGTCGGTCGAACTGTTGATCACCTGCTTCACTGCGGCGGTAATCAGCATGCCGACCAGACCGCCACCGCTGTTGTTACCGCCCTCTTCGCTCGACGCCCGCGCCGAACCGGTCCACAGCGTGGTGCCGGACTTCAGGTCCACCAGTTTGGCGGTGGCGGTCACGGCGGTTTCGCTGCTGATGACCATGTAACGCGTACCGTACTCGGTCACGGTGATGTACAACGCAGCGTCGGCGCCGAAGATTTCCTTCAGCTTGTTCGCCGGAGCCTGATGGATGTCATCCGGTGTGGTCAGACCGTTCTGGCGGAAGGTTTCGTCCACCAGCGTGATCGGCAGTACGTAGTAACCGGCTTCAGCGAGTGGGAATGTCACCTGCGACAGCAGGCTGTACGACGCCTTCACGTCGGGCGAGGTGTTCAGCGGCGGCAGCACCAGAATGGTCTTCGGCCGTGCCTGCTTGTACGCCGAGTAATCCACGGTTTTCGGCGCGACGCAGCCACCGAGCACGGTCAGGGCCAAACCGGCGGCCAGCAGTTTCAGGGTGCGCGAAATCATTTGGCGTCTCCGGTCTTGGCGTTTTTAAGCAGAAAATCCATGTACGGGCCGGACTCGGGGAACAACGCTTTTTCGGTGCGGAACTGCTGCACCATCTGATCGTCCTTGCCCATGCTCAGGTACAGCAGGCCCAGGTGCGCGTGATAGCCCGGCGGCACGGCCTTGCCAGTGGAACGGATCTTTTGCAGATCGCGCTCCAGCACTTCGGCCTGGGCTTCCTTCGGCTCTTCGCCTTTGAAGTATTCGTAGACCTGCGGTTGATAGTCTTCCCACTGGTACAGGGTTTTCGGGCTGCTGCAACCGGCCAGCAAGGCGCTGGCGGCCAGCGTCAGGGCCAGCAGCGACCGCGACAAAGTCAGATTCATGGGGTGTTGCTCCTTGCAATGAATAACGATCAGTTAGCCGGTTTCCAGGCACCGGCGTTCATGCCATCGACCAGACGATTGATCGCCTCGCGCATGGCCAGATCAAGGACTTTGCCGTTGAGGGTGGAGTCGTACGCGGCGGTACCGCCAAAACCGATGATTTCGCGGTTGGACAAGGCGTACTCGCCGGCGCCCTGCGTCGAATACACCACTTCGGAGGTGCTGATGTTGACGATGTTCAGGTTGACCTTGGCGTAAGCGACCTGAGTCTTGCCCCGGCCGAGAATGCCGAACAGTTGGTGGTCGCCGGTTTCCTTGCGGCCGAACTCGGTGACGTCACCGGTGACCACGTAATCGGCGCCCTTGAGGCGCTGGGCCTGGCCCTTGATCGCGGCTTCCTGCTGGATCTCGCCCATGTTGTCGCGGTCCAGTACCGAGAAACGGTTGGTCTGCTGCAGGTGAGTGATCAGGATGGTCTTGGCCTGGCCGCCGAGACGATCGACACCGTCGGAGAAGATCCCGCGCATGTAGCTGGAGCGGTTATCGAACTTGCCCACCGCCATCGGTACGCGAGCGCCGGTCCAGACTTGCGTGGCGCTCTCGACCTTGGCCACCGGCAGTGCGCGGGAGCTTTCGGTGGCGCAGCCGGCAAGGGAGCTGGCGAGGGTGCCGAGCACGGCAATCGCAACGCCTGAGACCAACATCCGGGAGATCATTCTCACTGTGCATTCCTTCTGAAAAAACGGTGTGTCCCGGCACGGCAAAGCGGTGGGGAGCAGGAAAAGGGGCGGCATTATGACAAAGTGCCATCATTCGCGACAGATTTTTTTGACGCCAATGAATTGGCTGATCTGAACACCACAAATCCCCCTCTGTAGGAGCTGCCGCAGGCTGCGATCTGTTGATCTTGTTTTTAAAAATCAACGTCAAAGGATCGCAGCCTGCGGCAGCTCCTACAGGGGATCGGTGTTAATGGAAGTCGCGGCTCTGTACGCGGATGCCGTCGAGCAGCGGACTCAGATCGCTCAGCCGCCCGGCGATCAGGTGCCGCACTTCGCCCTCACGCTCCCAGCGGCCGTCAACCTTGAGCAGTTGCGAGCCGACCAGCACCTGACGCTGACGCTCGGCCAGATCGCGCCAGACCACCACGTTGACGTTGCCGAACTCGTCTTCGAGGGTGACGAAGGTAACGCCGCTGGCAGTGCCCGGTCGCTGACGCCCGGTGACCAGCCCGGCGATGCTCACTGGCCGACCGTGTTCCACGTCCAGCAACTCCTGTGAACTGCGGCAACGCCGGGCCTTGAGTTCGCCACGCAGCAACGCCAACGGATGCGGCCCCAGGGTGGTGCCAAGCGTCGCGTAATCGGCCTGCAAGTCCTCGCCGACACTCGGTTTGGGCAGCAGCACATCGGGCTCTTCCTGGCTCGGCAAGCCGGCAAACAGACCCAGCTGTTTCTGCACCCCGGCCACTTCCCAGCGCGCGCGATGCCGATGCCCGGCCATCCCGCGCAACGCCCCGGCATCGGCGAGCAACGCCTGGGTCCGACTGTCGAGCGCGGCCCGTTCGCCCAGGTCGGCGACATCGGCAAACGCTCCCCGCGCCCGCGCCGCCTCAATGCGCCGCGCATCGTCCTCGCGAAAGCCCTTGATCATCCGCAGGCCCATGCGGATCGCCGGTTGCGCGCCGCTGATCGGTTCCAGGCTGCAATCCCAGTCACTGGCGCGCACGTCCACCGGACGGATCTGCAATTGATGGCGGCGTGCGTCCTGAAGGATCTGATCCGGGCTGTAGAAACCCATCGGCCAACTGTTGATCAGCGCACAGGCGAACGCCGCCGGTTCATGGCACTTGAGCCAGCAACTGGCGTAGGTCAGCAAGGCGAAACTGGCGGCGTGGGATTCGGGAAACCCGTAACTGCCGAACCCCTTGATCTGCTCGAAGATCTGCGCGGCGAACTCCGGGCTGTAGCCGTTTTTCTTCATCCCGGCAGCCAGACGCTCCTTGTGCGGCTCCAGCCCGCCGTGGCGCTTCCACGCGGCCATCGAGCGACGTAACTGATCGGCCTCACCGGGGCTGTAGTCGGCGGCGACGATGGCGATCTGCATCACCTGTTCCTGAAACAGCGGCACGCCGAGGGTGCGCTTGAGCACCACTTCCAGCTCCGGCGAGGGATAGGTTTCCGGCTCTTCCTTGTTCCGGCGACGCAGGTACGGATGAACCATCCCGCCCTGAATCGGCCCCGGGCGGACGATGGCGACCTCAATCACCAGGTCGTAGAACTTCGCCGGCTTCAGGCGCGGCAGCATCGACATCTGCGCCCGCGATTCGATCTGGAACACGCCGATGGTGTCGGCGCGGCTGATCATCTCGTAGGTCGGTTTGTCTTCTGCGGGAATTGTCGCCAGGCTCAGATCCAGATGCCGATGCCGACGCAGCAAGTCGAAGCAGCGACGGATCGCACTGAGCATGCCGAGGGCGAGTATATCGACCTTGAGCAGGCCGACCGCGTCGAGGTCGTCCTTGTCCCACTGAATGATCGTGCGCTCGGCCATGGCCGCGTTTTCCACCGGCACCAGGGTGTCCAGTGGCTGTTCGGAAATCACGAAACCGCCGGGGTGCTGCGACAGGTGCCGGGGGAAGCCGATCAGTTGCCCGGTCAGGCTCAGCACCCGGCGCAGTACCGGGCTGTCGGGATCGAAGCCGCCTTCGAGCAAGCGTGCCAGCGGCGGTGTTTCATCGCTCCAGTGACCGCAGCAATCGGCCAACGCATTGATCTGATCCGGCGGCAAGCCCAAGGCCTTGGCTACATCGCGCACCGCACCGGCGGCGTGGTAGGTACTGACCACCGCCGTCAGCGCTGCCCGCTGGCGACCATATCGGCGAAACACGTATTGCAGGACTTCTTCGCGGCGTTCGTGCTCGAAATCCACATCAATGTCCGGCGGCTCGTTGCGCTCCTTGGACATGAAGCGTTCGAACAGCAGCGTGGTGCGATCCGGGTCGATCTCGGTGATGCCCAAGGCAAAACACACCGCCGAGTTGGCCGCCGAACCGCGGCCCTGACAGAGAATCCTTTGCTCGCGGGCAAAGCGCACCACGTCGTGCACGGTGAGGAAGTAGCTTTCGTAGCCGAGTTCGGCGATCAGTTTCAGCTCGTCATCAATTTGCTTGAGCACTTTGGCCTGTGGTCCTTGCGGCCAGCGCCAGGCAATGCCTTCTTCGGTCAGTTGCCGTAACCAGGAACTACCGGTGTGTCCCTCTGGCACCAGCTCTCTCGGATACTCATAGCGCAACTCGCCAAGATCGAAGGTGCAGCGCCGCGCCAGTTGCACCGAGGCGTCGAGCAACGCTTGCGGATACAGCTCGCGCAACACCTCGAGGCTGCGCAGATGGCGCTCGCCGTTGGGATGCAGGCGCAACCCGGCCTCGGCCACCGGGACGTGATGGCGGATCGCAGTCATGGTGTCCTGCAAAGCGCGCCGGCCACGGGCGTGCATGTGCACATCACCGCTGGCCACGGCGGCAATCTGCAGTTGCTCGGCCAGACTCAGCAGCGCCGCCAGCCGGCGCTGATCGTCTTGCCCGCGATGCAACTGCACCGCCAGATACAGGCGCGCGCCGAACGTCTGTTTCAGCCAGCGCCCCTCTTGCACGTCATCGACGCTGTCCGGCACCCACACGATGAACAGTCCCGGCAGCGGCTCGCTGAAATCCTCACGCAGCACCTGGTACTGGCCCTTCTGCGTGCGCCGCCGAGCCTGGGTAATCAAGCCGCACAAGGTCTGATAGCCCGCCAGATTCTCTACCAACAGCAGCAGTTTCGGGCCGTTGTCGATGCGCACTTCGCTGCCGATGACCAGCGGCAGTTCCACTGATTTCGCCGCTTGCCAGGCGCGGACGATCCCGGCCAGCGTGCACTCGTCGGTGATGGCCAGCGCCTGATAACCGTGTTTTTTTGCCCGCTGGAACAGCTCAAGGGCGCTGGAGGCACCGCGCTGGAAACTGAAGTTCGACAGGCAATGCAGCTCGGCATAACCATCGCTCATGCAAACCAGCCCTGCAGCCACAACGGCCCGCCCTCACCCACGGCTCGATAGGCCCAGCCCTGCTGACCGGCGCGGTTCTGGATCAGGTAGTAATCGCGGCGCACGTCGTCACCGTCCCACCAGCCGGATTCGATGCGCTCCGGCCCCATGAGGATTCGCGCCGAACCTTCGGGCACGCTTTGCGGTTCGCCGAGCAACCAGCCCGGACGCTGCACACTCGGCAAACCACTGCAACGCTGCTTGTCGACGCCGTTCTGCCAGGCACATTCGGGGCGGTGGTCGGCCTGAAAGCGCAAACCCTGCACCGCGTCATCGCCGAGCCGTGCGCGCAGGCGTTCGCGCAACTGTTCCCAGGGCAAGGTCTGTTGCGGACGGTCATCGAACAGTTCCTGAAACTGCGGCACAAAACTCGGCAGGTCTTCGGCACGCAGGCGAAAACCGCGCACCGGGGCCTCGACCTGGACTTGCTCCAGTCGCCCGCGGGCCAGTTCAAAGAGCATCGCCGGATCGCGCTCGGCGCTGAGCAGGCCGACCTTGATCAGCGTGTCCGGCAGCCCGGCGTGCTCCAGATGCAGGTCGAAACGCTGCACGCCGCTGTCACGTCCGCAGAGGAACGCCGACAGGTCAGCGGTCAAGCGGCGTAACGGGAACAGCAGCGCCTGATGCGACTGCACATCGAAATTGAGTTCGATGCGCACATCGAAACGATCCGGCGGCAGGTAGAACGCCAGGGCCAGCGGCCGCGCGCCAAACAAGGTGTCGAGGTGTTTGAGCATCGACGCTTCGAAACGCCGGGCCAGGGCCTGACGTGGCAGGCTCTGCAGCTGGCTCAGGTGGCGCAGGCCCATGCGCGTCAGCGCCGTGGCGACTTGCGGCTCCAGCCCGACGCGGTCGACGGGCAACTGCCCGAGGTGATGTTGCAGGGCTTCACCGTCCGGTACGACGAGACCGTCGTAGGCGTTGGCCAGCACCCGCGCCGCCACCGGATTCGGTGCCGCGACGATGCGATGGCGGAAACCCAGCTCGGTCAACTCCTCGCGCAGCCGTGCTTCGAACTGCGTCCAGGAACCGAACAGGCCCAGACTGGATTCGATCTCGAACACCACGGTACGCGGGTAATGCACGCTGACCTGGGCGCTGAACCGATAAGCCCATGCCGCGAGAAATTGCTGCCAGTGCTCGACCTCGGCAAGGTCGTAATCGGCCGTGGCAAAGCCTTTGCACAAGGCTTGTGCGGCGGTCATCGACTGGCCGGCACGCAGCCCGAGCTGGCGCGCCGCCGGATTGACCGCTTGCAGCACCCGGCGCTGGGCCGGGCCGCTGAGCAGCACCAACGGCTCAGCAGGATCGGCACGCTGACGCAACACCGCGTCGAGGGCCAATTGCGGGAACAGAATACACACCCAGCGCATGACGACCTCAGTGCCCCACGACAAACGCAATCGGCGCCGTGCGCGCCAGTCCGCCCCGGCATTTGAGCACGCGCAACTGGGCCGGTCTGGCATCGATGGCAATCCGTAGCGCGGCCGGCGACGGGTTGACCGCCTCGCTCAGCGGGCGCCAGGCAAACGCCAGGGTCTGGCCGGTTTCCGCCGCCACCTGCAAGCGCCGCAACGCGCGGTCATCGGCCTTGTGCGGCCAGCACAGTACCGCGCCGCAACTGCCCGAACGCAGGCATTGTTCCGCCGCCCACAAGGCATCGCGTTCGCTGGCCTGGATTACCGACAACTGACGCAGATCGACCCCGGCGTTCGCCCACGCCTGCGGGTACGGTACGAACGGTGGCGCCACCAGCACGATGCGCTCGCCCGCCGCCGACAGCCGCGCCAGCGTCGGCCACACCAGTTGCAGCTCGCCAACCCCGGGCCCGGCCAGGAGGATTTCGCTCAGCGCCGCTTCCGGCCAGCCGCCGCTGGGCAACGCCGCATCGAGGGCTGAATGCCCGGTGGGTTGCGGGCTGGCCGCCGGTGGCGCAGGCCGGCCCTTCCAGACCTGGCCACCATTGAACAGCGTATCGAGTGCAACGACGGCGCCCATCAGCCTTGCCTCACCAGACCGCAGAACACCCCTTCGATGGCCAGGTCCTGATCGTCGCGCACGACAATCGGCTGGTACGCCGGGTTGCGCGGTAGCAGGCGCACTGTAGTGCCGACACGTTCGAAGCGTTTGATCGTCACCTCACCGTCGAGTCGCGCCACCACGATCTGGCCGTTGAGCGCCTCGGGATTGCGCTTCACTCCCACCAGATCACCGTCGAGAATGCCGTCCTCGATCATCGAGTCGCCCTGCACCCGCAACATGTAGTCGGGCGCACGGGAGAACAGCGCGGGATCAAGCATCAAGCGGTTATGGATGTCGGCATCGGCACCGATCGGTGCGCCGGCAGCGACCCGGCCGAGCACCGGAATATCCAGCAGCTCCGGGCGCGGCGCTTGCCCAAGCAGGCGAATGCCCCGGGCCTGGTGCGGGTTGACCTCGATAAACCCGGCTTCGGTGAGCGCCAGCACATGCTTGCGCGCCACGCTGCGCGAGGCAAAACCAAAAGCCTCGCTGATTTCAGCGAGGCTTGGGGGCTGACCGTGTTCGGCGATGCGTTCGCGGATAAAGGTCAGGATGGCGGTACGGCGGGGAGTCAGGTTTGTCATGGAGTACATTTGTACTCCTGTGGGATTTTACTGACAAGCACCGCCAGTCGGCCTGGATTGATCATTCACAAAAATCAAAAGATCGCAGCCTCGTTTCACTCGTCAGCTCCTACAAAGAAGACGACTCGGGAACCTGTAGGAGCTGCGGAAGGCTGCGATCTTTTGATCTTTTTTAAAAATCGCAGCCTGCGGCAGCTCCTACAGGGGAACGGGGCTTCAGTTGAGGCCGCGTTCGGCGAGGAAGGCGGCAATGTAATCGATGAACGCCACGACCTTGGCCGTGGCCCGCCGATGGCTCGGGTACACCGCGAGAATGTGCGGGCCGAAGCTGTCCGGGTCGATTTCGTAGTCAGCCATGACCCGTACCAGACGCCCGTCGGCGATGTACGGCGCGGCGCTCCACAGCGGTGTGTGCAGCAAACCGCGTCCGGCCAGGGCGCCGGCCAGCAGCAGGTCGTAATTGTCACTGCGCAACCGCGGCGCCGTCGGCTGTGGCAGGCTCAGACGCTGGCCGTCGCGCTCGGCCCACCAGAACTCGCGACTGAGCAACGGGTGCTGATACAACAGCCATTCATGCTGCTCAAGGGTTTGCGGATTCACCGGCAAGCCCTTGCGCGCCAGATACTCCGGGCTGCCGCACAAGGCCAGACGATTGCTGCCGACCACCCGCGCAATCAGCCCCGGCAGGTCGTCATGGCCCTCGCGCAAGGCCAGGTCATAGCCGCTTTCCAGCAGATTGACGAACGCGTCGCACAGATCCACTTGCAGGCTGATCTGCGGGTATTGCTGCAAGAAACCGTCGCACACCTGATCAAGAAACGCCCGCCCATAAGCCAGTGGCGCGGTGATTTTCAGATTGCCGCGCAGACCGTGCTGCAATTGCTCGATCTCTTCGCCGGCCTCCTCCAGCCGCTGCAACACCAGCCGTGCGGTTTCCAGGTAGACCCGGCCGATTTCGGTCAGCAGGATCCGCCGCGTGCTGCGCTCGAACAGTCGCGCACCGAGTTCCGCCTCCAGGTGATTGACCGCTTTGGTCAGGGCCGACGGGGTCTTGCCCAGTTGCTCGGCCGCGCGACTGAAACTGCCGAGTTGCGCGGTGACCACGAACATTTTCAGTGCACCCAACTTGTCCATGCTTTTTCCATTCAGGCAAAAACGTTTTTCGTGAGGAAGGCGTTCTGTTGGCCAGTGTCAGCCACTAATCTGGCCATCAGACGCAATAACAAGGAAATCTTCAATGAAAAGATTCATCCCGAGCCTGCTGGTGAGCGCTATAAGTTTTGCCTCGATGGAAGCCATGGCCGCCACCGATCTGGTGCTGGTCAACGGCAAGATTTTCACCGCCGACCGTGCACAGCCAAAGGTTCAGCCGCTGGCCGTGGAGAACGGCAAAGTGCTGAAAGTCGGCACCAATGCGCAGATCAAGGCGCTGATCGAACCCGGAACGCAGGTGATCGACCTCGGCGGCAAGACCCTGATGCCAGGCTTGATCGACAGCCATTCCCACGCGATTTTCGGCGGTCTGGAAATGGTCTCGGCCAACATGGAGGACGAAGTCGTCGCCCTCGATGAATTGCAAAAGCGTCTGCGCGCCTGGCGTGATGACGGCAAGGCGAAACACGGCGACGTGCTGAGCATCGCCGGCATGAGTTCAGCGTACTGGGCGCAGGCCGAAGCGCTGGGCAAGACTTTCAACCAGGGTGAATGGGCCGACGTGCCGGTGGTGTTCACCGGCAGTGACCACCACACCGCGTGGGCCAACAACGTGATGCTCAAGCGCGCCGGCATCGACGCGGCATTGCTCAAAACCCTGCCCGCTGCGGAAAAAGACACGATCGGCACACTGGCGAACGGTGAACCCAACGGTTTTCTGGTCGATGCTGGCTGGGACCGGGTCGCAGCCAAAATGCCGGTGCCGAGCCCGGCCGATATGCTCAGCGCAGCCAAATCCGCCGTGCGCTTCAACAACAGCCTCGGCATCACCGCGTGGATGGACCCCGCCGCCAACGCCGCACCGGGCGAGGCCGTGTTCGCGCTCAAACCCACCGAGAAAACCGTCGGCGTGCTGCCGGCCTACAAAGCGCTGTCGGCAAGCGGCGACATGAGCGTGCACGTCGCAGCGTTGCTGGTCGCCAACCCGAAAAGCCTGCCGGCCGATCTCGACACGCTGGATAAAGTGCGCCAACAGTTTCAGGGCATCCCCAATCTGACCCTGCCCGGGATCAAGATCTTCGCTGACGGCGTGATCGAGTACCCGGCGCAGAGCGCGGCGATGATCGATCCGTACCGCAATTCGCACAAACAGGGCGAGCTGCTGATCGATCCAGCGCATTTCGGCGAACTGGTCAGCGCCATCGATCAACGCGGCTGGCTGGTGCACATTCACGCCATTGGCGACCGCGCGGTGCGTGAGTCGCTGAACGGTATCGAACGCGCGCGCAAGGATCGGCAGAGCGGCATCACGCACTCGATCACCCACTTGCAGATGGTCAACCCAAAAGAGTTCGCCCGCTTCAAGCCGCTGAACGTGATCGCTTCAATGCAACTGCTGTGGGCCAGCGCCGACGACTACACCACCGATATGATCAAGCCTTACGTCAGCGCACTCGCCTTCCGCTATCAATACCCGGCGCATTCGCTGCTGAAACAGGGTGCGACGATTGCCGGCGCCAGCGACTGGCCGGTGTCCTCACCCAATCCGTTCAATGCCATGGCTCAGGCCATCACCCGCGTCGGGCCGATGGGCGTGCTGAATGCCGACGAGCGTCTGGATCGCGAAACCATGTTTTACGCCTATACCGCCAACGCGGCGCGGACCATAGGCCTGGACAAACAGATCGGCTCACTGACGCCCGGCAAACAGGCCGATTTCATCGTGGTCGATCGCGACGTGTTCAGCGTCGACGAAAAGGCCCTGCATGACACCCGGGTGCTGCAGACCTGGTTCGCTGGCCGTCAGGTCTACACCGCCACCCCATAACAACTCGTTCCCCGTGTAGGAGCTGCCGAAGGCTGCGATCTTTTGATTTTTCAAGATCAAGATCAAAAGATCGCAGCCTTCGGCAGCTCCTACAGGTTTCCCTTTCTGCCCAAAAATAATCACAACACCGGGACTTCACATGAAAGCCTTGCCCTTGCTCGCCCTGAGTTCCTTGAGCCTGCTGCCCCTGAGCAGCCACGCAATTCCCTTGAGCGACGATTTCGCCATGCTGGTCGACCTGACGCTGGCCAGCGACTACCGCACTCGCGGTATCTCGCAAACCCAGAATGACCCGGCGGTGCAGGCCGGTCTGACGCTGGCCCACAGCAGCGGTTTGTACGTGGGGGCCTGGAGTTCCAATGTCGATTTCGGCGGTGGTCTGAAAACCCGGCAGGAAGTCGACTACTACGCGGGCTGGCTGTGGCAGGCCACCGAGGATGTCAGCCTCGATCTGGGCTACATCAAGTACGCGTACCCCAAGGAAAGCCAGTTCAACCAGAGCGAGGTTTACGGGATTCTCGGCGTCTACGGAGTGAAGCTGGCGGCGTATTACTCCAGCGATGCGCCGGGGATCGACAGCAAGCAGAGTTCGCTCTACAGCTATGTCGGTTATGAAACCGAACTGCCGTTCGACTCTGGCTTGAAACTGCGTTACGGCACTATGGATTTCAAGGATCCGCATTTGTACTCGGCGTCCGGGCATGGCGAGGACAGCTACCGCGAATGGGAGGTCAAACTGACGCACAACCTGGCCGGCGTGGTATTGGGCCTGAGCTACATCGATACCGATCTGTCGCAGAGCCAGTGTCTGAGCAACTGGGGGTTCAAGGATGTGTGCACGGCGACGGTGGTCGCCAGCCTGAGCAAATCCTTCTGACTCCCCGCCTTGTGTAGGAGCTGCCGCAGGCTGCGATCTTTTGATTTTGAAAAGCAAGATCAAAAGATCGCAGCCTGCGGCTGCTCCTACAGGGAACGGGGTTATTTGTTACAGGATGTTTACGAATTTTTTACTATTGTTCTTCTACAGTTACGCGCGTTACCGCGCGTGTTTTCTATTCTGCTAGAGGAATGTCTGTAATGGCTTTGGGCAAAGGACTGCGTTTACCGTCCATCACTTCCACCCGTCTGGTGCTGCTGTTTTCCCTGGCACTGGTGACGCTGTACAACCTGGCGACCTGGAAGGCGCTGGGGAATCTGATCACCTTGCAAGGCGCGCACAAACTGGCGTTTTTCGCCTCGTTCGGGCTGTTCCTGTGGGCGGCGATCACCCTGCTACTGACCCTGGTGTCGTTTCGCTGGACGCTGAAACCGGCACTGACCGTGGTCGCCCTGCTCTCGGCCTGCGCCGCGTATTTCATGAACGAATACGGGATCACCATCGATACGGTGATGATCCAGAACGTATTCGAAACCAATCCCGCCGAGGCTGCCGCGCTGTTCAACGGCAAGCTGCTGGCTTATGTGTTGCTGCTCGGCGTGCTGCCAGCGGCGTTGATCTGGCGCTGGCCGGTGAGTTATCGACCGTTCTTTCGCGGCCTGCTCAACAAGCTGCTGGTGATTGCCGCCTGCGTGCTGGTGATCGCTGCCTCGGTGGGCGCGTTCTATTCGACTTATGCGCCGATCTTCCGTGAAGAAGACAAGCTCACCCACTTCATCAACCCGACCAACTACATCTACGCCATCAGCAAGTACACCAAGCAGCGTCTGGGTATCAAAAAGCACTTTGTGGTGCAGACCATCGGAGAAGACGCGGTGATGAGCGCCAAAGCCGCCAGTCGCGAGAAGAAGTCGCTGATGGTGTTTGTGGTCGGCGAAACCGCCCGCGCCGATCATTTTTCGCTGAACGGCTATGCGCGCGAGACCAATCCCGAGCTGAGCAAACTGGACATCCTCAACTTCACTCAGGTGCATTCCTGCGGCACGTCCACGGCGGTGTCGGTGCCGTGCATGTTCTCGATGTTCCCCCGTGAGGATTACAGCGACAAGAAAGGCAAAACCTACGAAGGCCTGCTGGATATCCTGCAACGGGCCGGCGTGCAGGTGCTGTGGCTGGACAACAACAGCGACTGCAAGGGCACCTGTCTGCGCGTACCGCACCGCGACATCGCGAAGAACCAGCCGGGGCCGTTCTGCGACGGCAACAACTGCCTGGACGAAGCGCTGCTGGCCGACCTGCAAGGCTACATCGACAGCCTCAAGGGCCACGCGATCATCGTCCTGCACGCCGACGGCAGCCACGGCCCGGAATACTACGAGCGCTACCCGAAAAGCATGGAGCGCTTCGCCCCGATCTGCCACACCAACCAGCTGGGCAGTTGCAGCCGCGATGAACTGGTGAACGTGTACGACAACACCATCCTCTACACCGACCACTTCCTCGCCAAGGTCATCGAGTTGCTCAAACGCAATCAGGACTCACTGGACACCTCGATGGTGTATGTCTCCGACCACGGCGAATCCCTGGGCGAAAACGGCCTGTACCTGCATGCGGCGCCGTATGCGCTGGCGCCCGAGGCGCAGACTCATGTGCCGATGGTGATGTGGTTTGGCAACAACACGCTGGCGCAGTTGGGGATTAATCGCGATTGCCTGCAAGGCAAGACCGGGCAGCCGGACCTGAGCCATGACAACCTGTTCCATTCGGTGCTGGGCTTGTTCGAGGTGAAGACCGCGTTGTATCAGCCGGGGCTGGATGTGTTTCGCGGATGCCGGCCAGCCATGACGGCTGCGCAATAATCCGGATATTGCACAAAACCCTGTGGGAGCTGGCTTGCCAGCGATGGCGGTCTGTCAGTCACATAGATGCCTGATATGCCGGCCTCATCGCTGGCAAGCCAGCTCCCACAGGGAAAGCAGTGTTCTCAAGAACTGAGTTGTGCCAAATAGTCCCACGGGTAAATTCCGCGTTGATGGCCGTCACTGAACACCAGTTGCACACCATAGCCCTGCGGGTTGATTTCGATCAGGCGAACACGCTCATCGACCTGCGGAGTCACACCTTTCAGGCGAAACGCGCGGCACTGCGAGCACGGGCACCGGCGGCGCAGTTCGGCATGGTTGAACAGCGATTCACGGCCGTCCGGCCAGCTCAGGCGCAGTGTCCGTTCGCTTTGCGAGTTGCCCACCGACAGCGGATTCATTGCAGCTGACTCAAGGCAATCCGCACCGCTTTGCGCACTTCCGGATCACCGTCATCCTGCGCCGCCTGCAACGCCGCCACCGCACCGCGATCATTCAACTCACCGAGGGCCAGCGCGGCTTCCTTGCGCAGGTTACTGATGCGATGGCCGAGGGTCTCAATCAAGGCGTCCAGCGCTGGCGCAAAACGCAGGCGACCGAGGCTGCGGGTGGCGCGCAGGCGCACTTGCCAGTAGTCATCGCTCAGGGCATCGATCAATGCCGGGCCAGCATCGCCGTGGCCGACCTTGCCCAACGTGGTGGCCGCCTCTTCGCGCACTTGCCAGGCGTGATCGTGCAAGGCCTGACGCAGCGCCGGCAATACCTCGGCGCCAGACGCCAGACCGAGAGCCCCGGTGGCGGCGCGGCGCACTTCGGTGTCCGGGTCGGCGCTGGCCAGTCGCGCCAATGCCGGCAGTGCGTCGAGCTGCTTGAGCCAGCCGAGCACGCCGATGGCTTCGCGGCGCACGCTGGCGTCGGCATCATCAAGTGCCGCGACAGCAGCAGGCGCTGCAGCGGCGAAACGCAGTTCGCGCAAGGCGCGGAACGCGGCGATCCGCACACTGACCTCGGCATGCCCGGTCCACGGCAGAATCACCCGGCCGGCGGCTTCAGATTTAAGCAGACTCAGACTTTGTGCGGCGGCGGCCTGCACTGCCGCAGACGGATCGGTCAGCGCCTGGCACAGCGCAGCCACCACCGGTTCGTCTTCCCACGCTTCCAGCAGCCGCGCGGCTTCGGCGCGGACGTCTTCAGCCGGATCATCGGTCAGCCTTTCGACCAGCCACAGCAGGCCGTCCGGTTCTTCCAGATCTGCCAGCTCGATCAAGGCAATGCGCCGCACACCGGCATCGTCAGCGGTCAGACGCGATTGCAGGGCGAGGATGTCGTCATTGTCAGTCACAGCAAAAAATGAGGTCATAAGGCAAATCGCGGCAAGGGGTTTTCGGGCGGCAGACCGAGCGGGTTGAGGCGCGGCAGCGGTCGGTCGTTGTCGTGGCGCAGCAGGTCGAGACAATGGCGCTTGAGGCGGGAGAATTCGGTGCTGGTGACCAGCTCAGAGGTACGCGGACGCGGGAAGTCCAGGCGCAGGTCTTCGATGATTCGCCCCGGACGTGCGCTCATCACCAACAGTCGATCGGCGAGGAACAACGCCTCGTCGATGTCGTGGGTGACGAACACCACGGTGGTGCGAATCCTCGTCCAGATGTCCAGCAACAGCTCCTGCATGTTCAGGCGGGTCAAGGCATCCAGCGCGCCGAACGGCTCGTCCATCAGCAACAGCCGTGGACGGTTGACCAGCACCCGGGCGATTTCCACCCGTTGCTGCATGCCGCCGGACAGCTGATCCGGCCAGCTTTCGGCAAAGCCTTCAAGGCCCACCAGTTGGAGGATTTCATCGGCTGCGCGATGGCGTTCGGTTTTGCCGAGGCCGCGCATTTTCAGGCCGAAAGCCACGTTGTCGCGTACCGTGCGCCACGGGAACAGCGTGTGGTGCTGAAAGACCATGCCCCGTTGCGGCGATGGCCCGCTGACCTCGCCGCCGTCGACTTTGAGGCTGCCGGCATGGGCGCTCAAGTGTCCGGCGAGTGCGCCGAGCAAGGTCGACTTGCCGCAACCGGACGGGCCGAGAATGCACACGAACTGGCCCGGTTCGATCTGGCAGTCCAGACCTTGCACGGCTTCGAAAGCCTGTTGGCCTTCGCCGAGCACGATCGACAACTGGCGAATATCGATCCGCCCTTCCGGGGTTTGCATCGCGCTCATCAGGCTTTTCCTCGTGGTCGGTGCCAGGGCGTGAAGAGCCCGCCCAAGCGTTTGATCAACAGGCTGCTGCCCATGCCCAGCACACCGATCAGCAGCATGCCGACGACGATGTCGGCGTAGTTCTGGATGGTGTAGGACTCCCAGGTGTAGTAACCGATACCGAACTGGCCGGAGATCATTTCTGCCGTCACCAGGCAGAACCACGAGGTGCCCATGCCGATGGCCAGGCCGGTGATGATGCTCGGTGCGGCGCCGGGCAAGACCACTTCCAGCAGAATCGCCCGGCGCCCTGCCCCGAGGCTTTTCGCCGAGGCGATCAGCCGTGGATCAACGCCTTCAACGCCGTGCACGGTGTTGAGCAGGATCGGGAACAGCGCACCGGTAAAGGTGATGAACACCATCGACAGCTCCGACGACGGGAACATCAGGATCGCCAACGGTATCCACGCCACCGCCGGGATCGGCCGCAGCACTTCCAGTGGTGGCAGCAGCAAGTCTTCAGCCCATTTCGAGCGGCCGATGGCCAGCCCCAGAGCGATGCCGATGAAAAGTGCCGCGAGGTAACCGGCGAACACGCGGCTGAGACTGGCGCTCAGGTGCTGCAGCAGCTTGCCGGAATCGCCCAGGCCCAACGCCGCTTCGATCACCGCCAATGGGGTGGGCACGTTGGCGAAAGTGACCAGACCGAGATTCCAGTGGTGGCTGGCGGCGAGTTGCCAGAACAGCAGGCAGAGCAGCAACGACGCCGTTCTTGGAATCCAGCGTAAATAGGATCGGTACACAATTCTTCCTCTCAACCGAGATCCCCTGTAGGAGCTGCCGAAGGCTGCGATCTTTTGACTTTGATTTTAAAAAGCAAGATCAAAAGATCGCAGCCTTCGGCAGCTCCTACAGAGAGGCGCGGTGTTCTTCGGGTTAGCGGCTGGCTACGGCCTGGGTTGTGGCATCGATAAAGTCGAAAACCTTGCCACCCTGCGCCGCCGCATAGTGCTGCGCCTGGCCCTTGAGCAGGAACGCACTCAACCGCCCCTTGGCATCGCTGGCAAACCACGCCTGATCGGCGAGCAATTTGATCCCGCTGTCACTGGCCTGGGCATACACCGCGCGGATGTTTTTGCCTTCCTGCTTCAACGCGGCCAGCGCAGTGAAAGCGGATTCGGCGGAGGCGTACTGGCGCACCGTGTCTTCACCGCGCACCCAGATTTCGGCGACGTGGCTAACGTCGGTGATGGCTTTGCCGGTCGCTGCATCCACGGCTTTCAACGGCGTCTGCGCGTATTTGGCGAGTTGCGCGCTGTAGTCCAGATTCGACGCCTTGAAGGCGGCGCGGATGTACTGATCGTCGATGAAGGTGTTGAGGTCGAGGCCGCGATCGGCTTTCTTCAGCAGCTTCAAGGTGTCGATCGCCGTCCCCACGGCCTGGCGGTATTCCGGCTTCCAGCTCAAGTCGCGGGTCTGCACGCCCAGCGGGCCGTGGAACAGGTAGTTGACCTCGGCATCGACGCCGGTGACCTTGGCGATCAGCTCGCTGTACTTCTCAGGCTCAGCAGCCAGCAACTGGTTGGCCTCGATGCTTGCGCGCAGGTAGGCGACGACGATTTCCGGGTATTTTTTCGCGTAAGCCTGATCGACCAGCGCGCCGTGGAACGTCGGCGCATTGGCCTGAGCGCCGTCGTAGATCTTGCGGGCGAAACCACGGCTGGGGAACAGTTCGGCGAACGGCACGAAGTCGGCGTGGGCGTCGATCTTGCCGGCCTGCAACGCGGAGCCGGCGACTTCCGGTGGCTGGGCGATGATGTTCACGTCCTTGAGCGGGTCCCAGCCCTGCTCCGCCACCGCGCGCAGCAACATGCCGTGGGCGGTTGAAGCAAAGGGCACCGAAATGGTCTTGCCCTTGAGCTCGCTCAGCGCCTGCACCCCGGACGCGCTCGGCACCACGATGCCGTTGCCGCTGCCCTTGATGCTGCCCGACAGCACGCTGATGAACAGGCTGTGCTTGCCGGCGGTTTCGAACGCCACCCCGTTGAATGCGCCGGGGAAATCGGCCATGGCGCCGAAATCGAGTTTGCCAGCGACCATCTCGTTGGTCAGCGGCGCGCCGCTGGTGAAGTTTTTCCACTGCACATCGTACTTCGCGTCTTTGTAGGCGCCGTCGTGCGGCAGGTATTTGTCGAGCAGACCGAGTTCACGAATCAACAGCCCGCCAGCGGCGCAGTTGATGGTGGTGTCCTGGGTGCCGATGGCAATGCGGATGGTTTCGGCCGAGGCCGACAGGGTGAATGAAGCCAGTACCAGACCGGCGAGTGCTGCACGCAACATGGTGTGTTTCCCCTCGAATCATTGATTGGATGTTCGTCTCCGCCGCGATCAGGGCGCGGTGGGAAACGAGGGGGTTTCGGTTTTTCCAGCGTCCGGGGTATGCCGGATGGCTTTTGTGCTGTCCAGGGGGGCCTCATCGCTGGCAAGCCAGCTCCCACAGGTTTCTCGGGTGTTCGCAAAATCCATGTCCCACTACAAATCCTTGTGGGAGCTGGCTTGCCAGCGATGGCGTCAGCCCAGTCACCGCAGTAAATAAGGGATGTCGACCTTTACGGCACCGGTCGGGCAATCCTTTTCACAGGGCATGCAGTACCAGCATTCATCGAACGCCATGTAGGCCTTTTGTGTGGCCGGGTTGATCGCCAGCAGGTCCATCGGACAGACGTCGACGCACACGGTGCAGCCCTTGTCGGCGATGCATTTGTCCTCGTCCACGGTGACCGGGGCGTTGGAGCGGAAGAAGATTTCCTGGGCTTGATAGGCCATGGTTCGGACTCTCTCTGGTGATGCATCAAGCGGCAAAAGCGCCCACTCGCAAGCGGTCGTAAGCCTGCATGTCTTCGGCATCGAGCGCGATGATGTAAGGCTCGACGGGTTTCTTGAAACTGGTCATCCGGCCGTCGTCACCCTTCTTCAGGTGGCAGTGGCAGAACCATTCGCTGTCGTTGCGCTGCGGATGATCGACGCGGTAGTGGTACAGGCCCCAGCGACTCTCGGCGCGGAACAGCGAGGCGCGCGCGGCCATTTCGGCGCAGTCGCGGATCACGCTGGTTTCCATGGCGCGCATCAATTCGTGGGCGTTGTTGGCCTTCATCTGCCCAAGGTCGCGTTCGATGTCGCTGAAGCGCTGCAAGCCGATCTGCATTTTTTTGGTCACTTTCGGCGGTTGCAGGTAGTCGTTGACGAAGCGTCGCAGCTTGTACTCGACCTGCGCCGGAGGCAGACCGTGTTCACGATCCAGCGGCGCGTAGACCCGCGCTTTCTCTGTTTCGATCTGCGCGGCATCCAGCGTCGAGAACTCGCGCCCGGCGACGAAATCCGCCGCGTTCTGCCCGGCGAACCAGCCGTAAGTGAACGCGCCGAGCATATAGTTGTGCGGCACGGCGGCCATGTCACCGGCCGAGTACAAACCTTTGACCGAGGTCTCGGCGCGCTCGTTGACCCACACCCCGGACGCCGAATGGCCGCTGCAAAAGCCGATCTCGGAGATGTGCATCTCGACCATCTGCGTGCGGTAATCGGTGCCGCGATTGGCGTGAAACTGGCCGCGACTCGGGCGTTCGTTGCTGTGCAGGATCTCTTCGATGTTCTGGATGGTTTCCTCGGCCAGGTGATCGAGTTTGAGAAACACCGGGCCGTTGCCGCTTTCCAGTTCCTGGTGGAACTCCCACATCATCTGCCCGCTCCAGTAGTCGCACTCAATGAAGCGTTCGCCCTTGTTGTTGGCGGTGTAGCCGCCGAGCGGGCCGGTGACGTAGGCGCAGGCCGGGCCGTTGTAGTCCTTGATCAACGGGTTGATCTGGAAGCACTCGAGGTTCGCGAGTTCGGCTCCGGCGTGATAGGCCATGGCGTAGCCGTCGCCGGCATTGGTCGGGTTTTCGTAGGTGCCCATCAGGTAACCCGAGGACGGCAGCCCCAGGCGACCGGCCGCGCCACAGGCGAGAATCACCGCTTTGGCCTTGATCACATGGAAGTCGGCGTTGCGGCAATCAAAACCCATCACGCCGTTGACCGTGCCCTCCTCGTCGGTCAGCAAACGGGTGCAAACGAGGCGATTGGTGATGCTCACCCGCGCCCGTTTCAACTGGCGGTAAAGGACTTTCTTGATGTCGTGCCCTTCCGGCATCGGCAGCACGTAGGCGCCCATGTGGTGGACTTTTTTCACCGCGTAATCGCCGGTCTCGTCCTTCTCGAACTTCACCCCCCAGCGATCCAGCTGTTCGATGGTTTCAAAGCTGTGAGTGGCGTAGGCGTACACCGCGGCCTGATTGACGATGCCGTCGTTGGCGATGGTGATTTCCTTGGTGTACTGCTCCGGCGTCGAGTGCCCGGGGATGATCGCGTTGTTCAGGCCGTCCATGCCCATGCTGATCGCGCCGCTGCGCTTGACGTTGGCCTTGTCCACCAGCAACACGCGCAAATCACGGTTCTTTTCTTTGGCCTTGATCGCCGCCATCGGCCCGGCAGTGCCGCCGCCGATCACGACGATGTCGTATTCCTGCTCCAACGTGTTGCGCGTCATGCCTGCTCCCCTTTTTGCCGGTCGATCCGCAGGCGGTACTGGAACGCATCGCCACGGTAGTAAAGGTGTTCGAAGTCCAGCGGCTGGCCGTCGGCGTCGTGGGTCAGGCGCTCAATGCGCATGATCGGCGAACCGGCTTCGACGTTCAGCGCCTGGGTCAAATCGCTGTCGGCCAGTACCGCGTCGATCGCCAGATCCGCGTGGCCGAGGGCAATGCCGCAGTCGTTTTCCAGAATCAGGAAGATGTCGCGCGTCACCAGATCCGCCTTCTCCAGGCGCTCGCCGATGGCTTTGGGCAGGTAGGTGATTTCCAGCGAAATCGCTTCGCGGTTGATCAGGCGGACGCGTTTGATCTGCGCCACAGTCTCGCCTTCCGCGACCTGCAGGCGCTCGGCCACACGTTTGTCGGCAGGAATGAATTTGAAGCTGCGCAGGCGGTTGATCACCTCGTAACCGCGCCCGGTCATGGACTCGGCGAGGCCTTGCAGGCTGCTGACGTTCTGGAAGGTTTTCGGCTTGGCGACGAACGTGCCTTTGCCGTGGATCTTGAAGATCAGCCCTTCTTTCTGCAGATCGCCCAGTGCCTGACGCACGGTGATGCGGCTGACTTTGAACAGCGCGCCGAGCTCGCTTTCGGAGGGCATTTGGCTGTCTTGCGGGTATTCGCCGTCAAGAATGCGGGCGCGCAGCACGTCGCGCAGTTGCGTGTGCAGCGGGACACTTGCCAGGGACAGTACGTTATCGGTCATCACGGGATCACTTGTCATAACGAGTTATGACGTGATCTTAGAGACGTTATGACAAGCTTGAGAAATATTGTTTGGGCATAACCTTAGACGCGCTGTTGAAAAGCAAAGATCGCAGCCTTCGACAGCTCCTACAGTTTGAAAATGCGATCCCCTGTAGGAGCTGCCGAAGGCTGCGATCTTTTGACTTTAGCGTTTGAGGATCTGGTCCATCACCCAGTCGGTCTTGACGGCTTGCTCGGCGACGGCCGGATGCTGCGAATCCCCCCGAATATGCGCATTCATGCCGAGCACGTGGTGCCACTGAATGTGCTCGTGATGCGGGATCTCCAGGCTGATCTGCTCATCGGCGAATAGCTGCACCGGATGTTCGTCAAACACGGAGAACGCGATGCGCCCCTGACTGCCGATCATCTCCACGCGGTCCTCGCGCCGATCCGCGACAAAACTCCAACAGCCCATGCCCAGTGCTCCGGAGGCGAAGCGCCAACTGGCACTGACCGCGTCTTCCGCCGCATACAACCCGGCTTGCCGGGCGGTGAAACCGGCGACTTCAACGATGTCGCCGAGCAGGTACTGAAACAGGTCAAAACCATGGCTGGCCAGATCAGCAAAGTAGCCGCCACCAGCGACGCTCGGGTCGGTTCGCCAATTGGCGCTGCCGCCCAGATCCGCCGCCGAGGGGGCTTTGGTCAGCGTCCAGCTCAGGTGTCGTACCTCACCGATGCGGCCCTGCGCCAGCCATTGCCGCACTTGAGCAAAACGCGGCAGCGAACGGCGGTAGTAGGAAACGAAAAGGTGCAGACCGGCGTCGGCAAACGCCTGCTGCATCTCGCGGCTTTGCCCGGCGTTGAGCGCCATCGGTTTTTCGACGCAGCAATGCTTGCCGGCGGCAGCGACTTTCAGGCTGTAGGCGTGGTGGCTGTCGGGTGGCGTGGCGATGTACACCGCGTCCACCTCGGGGTCGTTGATCAGCGCATCGACATCGGTGTAGATCCGGGCGATGCCATGGCGCGCCGCGTAATCGCTCACCGCTTCGAGGCGCCGGCCCATCACCGCCACCAGCGCTGAACCCGGGGCCTTGTAGAAGGCCGGCCCGCTCTTGCGCTCGGCGACGCTGCCGCAGCCGATCATGCCCCAACGCACCACGTCCATGGTCAAACCCTCCGTGCTTGCAAAACCTCAGCCCAGGCGCAGCGCGCGCAGATCGAGGTGGCCGTCCTTGATGGGCGGGCACCAGTAATAGCCGCCGGTAATCGGTCGGCTGATGCGGTACAGACCATCAGCGATACCGTCTTCCAGACCGCTCATGCGCCGCAGTTGCGCCTCGAAGGCGTCCAGCGAGAACCCGAAGGCGAGGAACATCAGACCGGCCCGGTCACCTTCAATCCATGGCATCGAACGGCGCACGACGAAGGCTTCGGGGGCGAAGCTTTCCTGGGCGGTGCGTTTGACGTGGGCAGAGACTGGCGCATCGTCGATCTCTTCGTTGTCGCTCAGGCGACGGCCCATGATGTTGTCTTTGTCTTCGCCGGACAATTGATGAAAACCCTTGAGGTCGTGCTGCCACTGCTGGATCGCGGCGAAGCTGCCGCCGACCAGCCCTTCTGCGCCCTCGCCCAACAAGGCTGCAGCGATGGCGGCTTCGTCGTGCGGGTTTTCGGTGCCGTCTTCGTAGCCGGTCAGGTCATGGCCGTCCTTGTGGCGGAAGGCTTCCTGCCTGTCGACCAGGCGCAGCGCCGGGGCCAGTGCGGCCTCGACGGCGTTGCAGCGGTTGAGCAGTTCGCCACGGTCGTCACCATGCAGCCAGACCCACAGCGCGTGCTGGGTCGAGGGGTTTTCCACGCCGACGCCGGTCATGGCCGGGAAGCTGCGCAGACCGTCAATCTGTACGTTCAGCGCCTTGGTCAGGGATTCACCGAAACCGACCACCGCCGACTTGCCGTCCACCAGGCTCAGCAGGTTGTCGATCGCCTGCGGCAGTGCTTCAACCGACGCCAGGGCGAAAAACAGGTGACGCGCTTGTGCAGGAACGGGGGTGGCGAGAATGCCCGGCTGGTAGTAACTCATGTGAACTCCTTGGGAAAGTGCGCGGGAGTTTACCTGTAGCCGGAGATTTTGTGGGGGCTCTGAAAGTCAAAAGATCGCAGCCTTCGGCAGCTCCTACACCGATCCCTGTAGGAGCTGCCGAAGGCTGCGATCTTTTGATCTTCAGAGAGTTACGATGCTCTCCTGCCGCCACGCACTCGGGCTCATCCCGGTCCAGCGCTTGAACGCCCGGCGAAAACTGCGCACGTCGCTGTAGCCGACTTCTTCGGTGATGCGTTCAATCGGCATGTCCGGATTGGCCAGCAGACTCAGGGTCCGCGCCTGCCGCACCTGTTCCAGCAGCGCTTCGAAGGTCAGTGCGTGCTCGGTGAGGCGCCGGCGCAAAGTGCGGCTGCTCATGTTCAGGTCGCCGGCGATTTTTTCGATATGGCTGCCCCGGCTCAGGTCCCGGGCAATCGCCCGTTCCACCGCCTGAATCAAATCGAGTTTCTGGTGCACCTGCGCCGCTTCCAGCTCCAGCAAGGCAACCGCCTGGCGCAGCGCCAGCGAATGATGATTGGGCAAGTTGACGTCCAGCCACTGAACATCGATCAACATACGATTGTGCAGACAACCGAAACGCACATCGGGCCCGAGCAAGCGGTGGTATTCGCTCAGGTAATCCGGTGCGGCATGCACAAACTCCACGGCAATCGGCTTGAATTCACTGCCGGCCAAGGCCCGGCCATACACCAGCAGGCTGGCAAAGAATTCTTCGACGGCGAACACCTGAACCTCGGCGAACGGCAAGCGGCACTCGGCGTCGAGGTGCACCTGATCACCCGCCACATCGACGCTGGACACCACGATTCCGCCGGAGGTGTGCTGATGGCGGATGCCGAGGGCAAAGGCATCGCGCAAGGTCTTGCACAGCGACAGCACGTGCCCGAGCAGCCCCAGCGTACCCAGCACATTCTGCGCGCCGACCCACAACCCCAAACCCTGATTGGGCAACACTTTGAGCGCGCGCTGAATCATTGCCACAGCCTGGCGATAGGAAATCCGTTGCGCCGGATCCTGCAGATCATCGAGGGTGAAGCCCAGGCCACGGCACAGGCTTTGGGGGTCGATGCCTTTGTTGTGCACGACTTCGGCGAGGGTTTGCAGGAGAAACGGCGAGACCAGCGCCAATTCGAAAGTGGGGTCTTGGACTTTTACGTTCATGGGGACTGACATTCCGGATCACGCTTGATTGTTATTTTTGTTACCGGTTATGTCGAAGGAAGTTAGCACAGGGTTGGCCGACTGTCCGCAGAAGTCCCCCTAACTGTCCGCCAATACCCTGCCCCGTCGGGCCTCTAGCGCTTATTTCTATGGTGCCGGACGTTTCGCGTACCGGCGCCACGTCCCACCACAATAATAATGAGGACAGCCATGAGCCCGAACCGCGCCACTTTTCCCTTGCGTCTGGCACTGACTTTGCTCGGTTGCACCGCGTCCTTGTCGGCCCTGGCCACCGAAGCCGGCGTCGACAACATCGGCCCCGGCACCGACGGGTTCTTCATGCTGCCGCTGGAAGTCGACAGCCTTCCGGAGAACATGGTCGCGTTCAACCTTTACTACAACCATTACAAGTCGACCAAGCTCAACATCAGCTCGTTGGGCGGCAAGGTGCCGAATGTCGACATCGAATCCACGGCGGTCATTCCGCGCATCGATTACCTGAGCCCGGTACGCGTGTTCGGTGGACGCCTGGCCGGCTACATCGCCCAGCCCTGGTTGAAGCAGGAAGTGTCGGTATTCGGTCTCAGCGATACCCGCGAAGGCATGGGCGACACCACGATTGCACCGATCATCCTGTGGGACATGGGCAAGCACCTGACCCTCGGCGCCGCCCTGGAAATCACGGTGCCCACCGGTGAATACAGCGTCGATCGGCTGGCCAATACCAGCAACAATTTCTACACCTACAAGCCGCTGTTCTCGTTCACCTGGCTGCCGACCGACAAGACCGAGGTGTCACTCAAGACCACCTACAGCTTCAACGAAAAGAACAAGGACACCGACTACAAGTCCGGACAGATTTTCCACTTCGATTATTCGGCCAGTTACAAGATCACCGACGATGTGATGCTCGGTATCAACGGCTATTACCTCAAGCAGACCACCGACGACAAACAGTACGGCCACACCGTGCAATTCGCCGGGCAGGAAGTGGACGACGGCGTGCGCGGCCAGGTCTTCGCGATTGGCCCGGCGTTGCACTTCACCTTCCTCAAATACGCCAGCGCGGAGATTCGCTGGGCCAAGGAGTTTGACGTGGAGAACCGGCCGGAGGGGGAAATGTTGTGGGCGAAGGTGAGTATTCCGTATGCGTTCTGAGTGCATTTGTAGGAAGGTGCGCGCGGATTTGTAGGCTGGAAACCTGAAAAACAGAGTGGAGGAATAGGCCTACAACGGCGGTCGAGATTGCCGGACAACGGAGGGAAACGTCCGGCAGATTCCAAAGGGGCGCTTGCAGATACTGGGCTTCGTTATCCCATAGTTCTTCGAGAGCTCATGGGGTACATCGTCTGCCAGTGACGACAATGGGCCATCCCCCCTTAAACTGCTGAGATTGATCACGGAGATCACTATGAGCTTATTACTTTCCCCGTTTTACTCTGACTTCGAATCCGAAGAAGAGGCAGAGAGCTACGATCGCTGGTTTCGTGCCAAGGTGCAGGAGGCACTCGATGACCCCAGCCCTGGCATTCCTCATGATGAAGCTATGGCAATGCTTGACCAGATGCTGGAAGAGATGCGCAGGAAGCGCCGCGCTGCTGCTTGAATGGAGCGATCAAGCTCTGAACGATCTGGCTGACATTATCGATTACGTTGAACAATACAATTCCAACGCTTCAGTGGCTCTACAGCACAAGGTTGGTGCAGCAACGCAAAGGCTTTCATCAATCCCCTATGCTTACCGGGCCGGTCGAGTGCCAGGCACTCGGGAAATGGTGGTCAATCCGAACTATCTGCTGGTCTATCGAGTGAACGGGCGCATCAAAATACTGACGTTAGTCCACACCCGACGACAATACCCACGAACCTCATCAACATAAAAAAAGGGCGGCCAAAAGGCCGCCCGAAGCGTACTACACGAGAGTCCTTTACAACGTCAGCTGCCCCCGTTCCTCCTCGGTCAGCTGCTGTTTCGCCTGTTCATCCAGCGCCCCGGCGCCCAGCACCTGCACCGGGCTGTCCGGGTTGTATCCGGTCGTCGGCGCACGGCTGGCGCCATCGCGGTTTGGCGCCAGTTGCTCGTTACCGAAACTCAGCACCTGCACGGTGAACACCGAGGCCTGACTCTGCCGTGCTGCCGCCTGCTGCTGGCGCGCCACGTCCTCCGCAGCCTGGGTAGCCGACGATGCCGCGGAACTGGCCGAGGTGATCGCGCCGGTATTCACCGAAGCCACCACCGGTACGCCACTGGTCTTGCCCTGCACCGCGATGTTGGCGGCGTTGACCACGGTCAGCGCGGCGATGTTGACGTTGCCCGAGACACGAATCCCCGCCTCGCCCGCATCAATGGTGCCCAGCGGCGCGATCAGGTCGATGTCGCCGGGGGCGACTTCGGCAATCGGGTTGAGTGTGGCGATACCCGCACCGGTGCTCGGCACCGATGGTGACAGGGTCACGTTGCCCCAAGTGTCATAGACGCGTTTTGGCGGGGTGTAGACCACGGTGGTTTTCGAGCCGCGACCGGCGTTGATGTCGCCCTCGGCCGACCAGCCGAGGATCGAGCCGCCGAAGGTCGTCATGATCCGGCTCTGCCCCAGCAGAATGCTGCCCTGCGAGTAGAGCTGAATGTTGCCCGAACCCTGCGTAATGATCCCCGCCGTGGACGGTGGCGCCGCGCCTTCGATGCCGAACACCTGACCGCCGCCCGGCGTGAGCATCTGGATGTCGCCGCCGAACAGGGTCTTGACCCCGGCGCCGCCGTACAGCGTGATGTCGCCGTCGTAGCGGATCGGATTGCCCGCCACATCAGTGCTCGGGAACAGCGCCGCAATGGCGTTGCGACCACGCAGGTAACTGCCTTTGCGCGGACCATCGACGTCGTTGTATTCCAGGCCACCGGCGCGCAGTTCGGCGAAGTACACCTGCCGCGCAAAGATCGCCTGCTCGGCACTTGGCAGCGCGGCATAGAAAGCCTGTGCCTGCTCTGCGTTGCCGCTGAAGCCGTAGCCGAGGGTCAGCCAGCTCTGCAACTCGTCGAGGTAGGTCTTGACCACCTTGCCCGGCTGGCTGTTGAGAGCGGCATCCGGATTGGCAAGGTTCTGCGGGCTCAGGTAACGCGCGATGAACCTTGTGTAATCCGGCCCCTGCGCGCCCGTGCCCGCCTGCAATACCACGCTTGCACCGGGCTGCGTATCCCCGGCCACTATCGCGCCGAGGCTGGTAATGCTGGCGCGATTTTCCATCAGGATGTTGCGCCCGGCATTGATATCCAGCGTGCCAGGGCCGGCGATATCGAAGCTGCTGTAGAGAATGTCGCGACCTGCCGAGACGCGCGATACATCTCGCACGTCGTTATGAACGAACAGGTTACCGGTCGAGGTAATGCCCTCCTGACCGACGCCCATTTCCTCGGGCTGCACGGCTGTCGGTTGGCCCAAGTGGGTTCCGGATGCCACGATGTCACGTCCGGCAATCATCCAGACAGGGCCTGCTGCTTCGTACCAAGTGCGTTTCGAGGTATCGAAACTCAACGTCTCGCCACTGCGTACCCCCACCAGATCGCCGGTCAGGGCATAGAACCGTGCGGGCCCCTGCACTTCACTCAAACCGGAATAGCTGTCGGGCCCAAAAGCGAACAATGGATAACGCGAATTACCTTCCGGTTTAACACCGTCACTGCCGTAATTGCTGTTGAGTGGCTTGTTGGGGTTATTGCCGGCAAAGGCCAGGAATGACGGCCTGAACGGGGTGGCGATGGCTAGCGGACTGGCACCCGACTGATTGATCGCATAGCCGCCGGCGTAGATCGAGTCCCCGGCCAACAGTTCGAGTTGTCCGGATGTCGAAGGGGCCAGTAACAGTGAATAAGCGGTTGTCCGTGACAAGTCACGCTCGCTGTAAGCCGCCGATGGCCCGGCATAAATCGCCCCCTGCGCCGCCACCGCCCGAAGAATCGACGGGTACACAAAACGTCCATCGGTGGGCGACGAGTTGGCGCCGCTCACAGGGGATAGATTGGCCTCGGTCTCGGCCAATTGAGTACTCGGCGTGAGATTGCCTCCAGCGGAAAAAAGATTGATGGCGGTGTGATCAGTCCACAGCGAGAAGCCGCTCAGGATGCCACCAGTGCGGATATTGCCGTTGTCATCAAGCAGTGGCGTGGCATTGAGCAGGCGCACACGTCCGGGATCTGCCGCACCGCCCAACACCAGGTCTCCACGGGTACTGAGGCTCATGCCCGAGTCGCCGGGAATCAACACCAGGCCACCGGAGGCGTTGCTGGTCGTCGAGGTGAACGGATCCAGCGGTCGGGTTTCACGGACATCATGCAACTGCGAGCTGGCACCGTATTGCAGATTGAGGCCGCCCAGCGCCCCTCCGGTCAATTGCGCCGCACCGCGCAAGTTGATCAGTGCGCCTTGCAGGTCGTGCCTCGGCGGCTGAGTCCCGCTATCCCCGGCCCGCGCTTGCAGCGATGGGTTGAATGCGCCGCCAATGCGAATGTCCATATCGCCACCGCCAGTCATCTGCACGCTGCCATCGTCGGCGACACGCCCGGTGCTGCCCACGGCAACGATCAGCCCTTGGCTGCGCGGATAATTGACCGCATCGCCCAACGGTCTGAGCATCCCGGCGTCGCCACCGGCACGCAGGCTGATGTTGCCGCCGCCCAGGGTGCCGAACCCGGTGAAGCCCACCAGGTAAGGTTCGGTATTGCCGTCAGGCGTCATCAACCGAGTAGCGTAACTGCCAAAGTTGATCCACCACGCTGTGGGCACATCCGGGTTGCCCGTGCCTTGGCGCCACAGCCAGTTACCCATTGCCACACTGGCGATCTGTTCGCGGAAACCGCCATTCACCGATTGTGCTTTTGTGCCGACGGAATCACCGGAAACCGAGCCACCGGCATTGATGTGCAGATTGCCACCCAATTGCGGATACCAGGCCTGATAGAGGCTGTCGCTACCGCCGTTGACCCACTTTTCATAATCGGCACCAGCGGTGCCCAACACCGAGTTATTGTCCGAGAGATGCCCGCGTTTCTGGTTATACAACGGGTCGACATTCGATGACTGTGTACCGGCGGTGTACACGCCGAAAGGCGAATCCATGCTCAGGTTGCCGGCAGCCATCAGATCGAGATCGCCAGTACCGGTGCGCAGAACACTGAACATCTGCGTATGGGCCTTGGCCGTTTTCCCCGGATTGTTGCCGATGCACAGCTCTGGCTGCAGATCACAAATGAATTGAGCCTCCTCGGGAACCGGTTCGTAGTCCGGCCCCATTCCGCTACCTGGCGCCCAGACCCAGCGGGCCATGGGTACGCACAAGTCGGCAATCTGCTGACAGTACTCGAGCATGTCATCAGGGACCGGCTCGTAGGGGGTAAAGAAGGGATTATCCGGAGCCCAGACCAGCTTGCCCGCCGCCGTGGTGATGTTGACGCCGTAATGACTGTCCGCCAGCCGCAGATTGCCTTCAGGGGTCAGCGGTTTGACCGCACGGCTGTCGGCCGCAGCAAGATCTGCACCGGCGACCACGCGCATCGACCAGGAGGCACTGCCCGACGGCAGCATGCTGGCCAGCGCCCAGTTCTTGCCTTGTTGTGTGCCGTTGAACGGGCGCAACTCGATCAGCGAAGTGCCTTCGGCGAGCTTCACATCGGTCATCGACGGAATCAGCGAGCCGCGCAACAAGGCCAGTTCGCCCTTTAACTTCACCCCGGAGAACGTAGTCAGGTCTGCATCGTAAACGCTGGGCAACGGCACTCCCTTGGGCCAGTTCATTGCTTGCAGGGCGGTGGCCTTGTTCAAACGGATCCCGGCACCCAGGCGTGTGTCGGCAGGCAACGTCACACTGTCGCTGAGCAGCGTACCGGCGGCGTACAGCAGATGACCGCTGCTGTCGTGGATCGCCCCCGCCAGCACGGTGCCGGCGCTGAAGGTATACGCTTCACCCAGCACCGCCTGAGTCGGCAACAACGTGCCACTGGCCAACACTGCGCCCTGAATGGTCACGTCGTAATTGAGCGTGACGCCGATCGGGAACTGTGTCCCTTCAGCCAGCGAAACACCGCTGCCCGGCACGATCAGATCGCCACCGAACGGCTGCACACCGGCAATCAGTTTCCAGCCGGCATCGTCCTGGGTTTCCGGTGGCGGCGCGAAGCCGTCGTTGATGCTGCCGTAAATATCGAGGTTGCCACCGGCACGAATCACCAGGCTGCCCGCTTCCCCGGAACCATATACGGAGGGGTTCAGCTGCGTGTGCGGATTGAGGCTGACATAGCGATAACCCGAAAGGTCCAGATCGCCCTCCACCACCAGATCACCGTCAGCCGTCTTGCTGGCGATCTCCACACCGGGCCGCAGATGGAATGCATCGGCGTAAGTGGCGTTATTCAGCCCGGCGAGTTTGCGTTGCAGCAGATCGTTATTGCCCAGTGCGGCGTTGATAAAGTCAGTGCTGTCGCCATGAATGCGTTCGAGCATGGCCTGATCGGTGACTTGATACGGCCGGCCACTGACCGCCTGATCGACACCCTCGCGGGCATCGGTGTAGCGGCGCATACCGTTGAGGCCGATGGAGCGTGCGCCCTGAATGGTCAGCGCACCGCTGGCGTCGATGGCGATGTCATTGCTGCCAAGACGCGGCGCGTTCAGCTCCAGCGTACCGCGCAGCATTCCATCGTGCTGCCCGGCGAGGACACCGGGCACGGCATCGGTGCCGTGACGCAGGTCGATGCGCGCACCGCTGCCCAGCGTGAGCAAACCATCGCCGGAATTCAGTTCGACCGTGGCGCGGTTGGGTGCATCGATGATCTTGCCGTAGCTGTCGACACGCAGCACGCGACCATGGGCATCGAGCACGCTGCTGCCAGCCAGGGTCAGGCCATTTTTCGCCGACAGGCGAATGCTGCCGACACGCTCGCCGCTGGCATCGATCAGACCGGCCACCGTCAGGCTGCCATTGTCCACCGACACATTGACCTCACCGGCCTTGAGACCGTCGCCGATCACCAGGTTGCCTTGTTTGAGTTGCAGGCTGCGGCTGCCGTAAACCTGCCCGGCATTCAAGCGCTGATTGAGCGCGGCGAACTGCTCGGTGGCGTCACCGCCCAGACGCTGCGCGCGAATGTCCACGCCAGCGGCCCTGTACGGAACCAACGTGCCGCCGGCGTCGTAATAACCGCTGCTGCCGCCGGCAATCTCGCCTTGCAGATCGACCGTCCCGGCCGCATCGGCCAGTGCGATGACGCTGAGGTTACCGGCCTGATTGTTCTTCGCCGACAGATCGATCCGCGAGCCCGCAGCCTGACGGATATTGCCGTTGGCGCTGTACAGCGATACGTCGCCGCCCCAGCTGTACTTGCTGACATCGTTGAACGGCAAGGTCCGCCCGGCCATGTCCAGCACGGCACGAGTGCCCAGCGTCAAATCGCCCTCGGACTTGACGGTCAACTTGCCGCTGGCCAAGGCGATACGGCTGTCCAGTACGATGTCGCGGGCTTCAAGATTCAACTCCGCACCCAAGGCATTCGCCAACCCGGCAGTCCCGCCGCCGCTGAGCGTCAGGCTGTTGCCGGCTTTCAACAGGCTGACCGAAGCTGCTTCACCGGTGAGCAACGGCGTGCGCAGGTTCAGATTGCCGCCGCTGTAGCGGTAACCCTTGAGCGGATCGTAAGCGCCCTGCTCCTGATACACCGCCAGGCTGCCCTTGTGATTGGCGGTGATGCGCTCGCTGGCGCTGAGGTTGACGTTGGCAAAACCCAGCGCCAGACGATTGTTCTGATCCAGCCCGCTGGCCTGAGGCATCGGGCCGTAACCCAGCTCGATCCGCTGGGCCTGAATATCCAGCGTGCCGCTGCCCGTACCGGCGCCACCGGTGATGACGCTGCCAGCACTTTGCGTTGCGCCGTTCCAGATCAGGTTGGCAGTACGAATGCTCGCCACATCGTTGGCATCGCCCAGGCCGTAGATCGCCGGGGTGACCAGCAGCAGGTTCTGCAGTTTGCTTTGGCCGGTCTGCGGATCGATTGTGTCGAGGCTCACGCTGCCGTAGAAATTGAAGGCATCGCGGGTGGTCAGGCTCAGGGTTTCCAGGGCCGGCGCGGCAAACTGCGTATCACCGCGCAGCAAGCGGTCGAGTACGTTCTGGTTCAGCGTTAGACCGGCGGGCACACGGCTGCCTGCCGCCGCCAGCGCTTCGGCGCTGCCGGCATTGACCGCACCGACCGACAGTGCCAGATGACGGGTGCCGAAACGCACCGCTTCACCGAGTTCGAACTGGTTATCGGTGGCGGCAGTGATACTGCCGTTCGAATAGAGCAGCGCCGGATCATTGCAAGATGACGTGACACACACGCCAATCCGGATGCTGCCCGCGCCACTGATGCCGCTGGCCGCTGCCGGCGCCAGCACATTGGTCCAGCCGTTGGACACTACCAACAGGCTCGAGGCTTGCGGCTGGTAGAGGTAGCCGGACGTTGAATCGAAGGCCACATTGCCACGCCCCAGGGTGTTGATCCCGGCGCCCGCTTCGACCGTGATGCCACCGGTGGTCGAGGTGGTGCGCAACACGACTTCCGGCGCAGACAGGATGGCCCCTTCACGCAGCGTGATGTTGTCCGAGGCCCCCAAAAACTTGATGATGTTGCCCGTCGTGTTGTAAATCACCTCCGGCAGCGCACCGAGCGTCAGACGTCCGGCATTGAGGTTGTTCAGCGTGTCGGCGTACACCGACACGCCACTGAAACCCGGCGTCGGCGCATGCCCCGCAGCGAGCACCTCGAACTCGGCGCCGGCGTAACCGCCGCGTAATGCCGCCGTGCCGATCAGCCCACCCTCGGCGGCATCAAACAGCGCTCGCCCATCGAACTGCAACGCAGTCTCTTGCTTGCCCCCCGTGCTCAGGCGCAGATCGAGCACCTTGCCGTCCATTGGCGCCAACGCACGGGGCACGCCACGCCGGGCGGCATCGCTGCGGATGAACTGGGTGAACGACGTTTCGTTGTACTGCGAGTAACGGCGCAACACCTCAGCCGACGTCAGGATCACCTGACTGGCCAGACTGTCGCGCAGTCCGGTGTTGGCAATCGACATCTGCCCGCTGCTGGTCCACGAACCGTTGCGCAGTTGCAACGCTGCCGTCGTCGCAGCCGGCGTCGCCTGACCGTTGACCTCGACCCGGAATGCGCCCGGCAACAAGGCAAAGGTGGATGGCAGCAGCGTGTAAGTCCCCGCCGCCAGCCCCGGCACGCCGGCGCCAATAGTGACCTGCTGGCCGATGCGCGGATCGACCGCTCCGGCTTCGGCCAGGATCGGCGCGTAACGGCTCTGATTGCCCGGCACGATGGCGTAGACCGGATTACTCGCCAGCCCCGGCAGACTGAAGGTGCCATCGGTGGCATTGCGCACCAGCGGATTGAAGCGCGCATCGGTAGAGCCGCCGCGCCCGGAAATGAAACCGGCGCCGCGAAGATCGCCACCGCCGGACAGATCGATCAGCGCACCGTTCTGCACCTCGATGTATTGCCCACCGATCGCCACACCGTTTTTATCGCCCGTGATGCCGTTCAACACCACCGATTTACCGTTGTAGAGATAGTCGATGCCGTCCGTGGTGCCGCCGTATGGCATGACCAGACCGGCGCCGCTGACCGACGTGGTGCTGCCCGACAGCAGTCGAACCTCATGACTGGTGGTCTGCAAATCGTCACCCAGAACAATCTTGCCCAGCGGGGCCCGCACCACCCCGCCCTGCTCGATGTACGCCGCGGAAAAACTCAGATTGCCGAATACCGAATACGGCACCTCAGCGGGTGCCGCACCGTGGCTGCTGATCCGCAGCGTATGGTCGGACACCGCAACGGCGCCCTGATAGCCAACGCGCACTTCAGCCTGGACATCACTGGCGGGATAGATTTGTGCAGCACCGAGGTTCAAGTCACCCGGCGTCCACAACCGGGTTTTTTCGGCACCGTCGTTGGGCGCGAGGAAACGCAGATCGCCACGACTGTCGAGGTTCACCAGGCCAAATGCCCGTCGGCCATACGCAACCGCCGGCGCGCCGAGTTGCAGGATCGAACCCTGTGTACCGAACGACAGGCCATTGCCCACATCCAGCAGGTCGGCTGATGCGTTGAAGGTCGCGTCCGACAATTGTGTCGTCGGATTATTGGTCAATCGCGGCCGTATCAGGCCAAAGCCGGCGTGGTAAGTGCCCACGCCGGACAGACGCAGGTACGGCGCGCTCAAATCGACGCGGGTCGTACTCGCGGAGGCGTCGGCCAGCGACAACGCCCCGGCGTACAGCGTCAGGCTCTGGTTCATGTGCAGATTGACGTCGCCGTCAAACGACAGCAAACCGTTGCTCAACAGGCTCAGGTTATCGAAGCCGCCCGCCATCAGGCCGTCTGCGCTCAAGCGCGTCTGACCGTAGCGCAGGCCAGCGGCGCCCTCGCCCGGACGCAGATCCGGCGCGAGCGGTTTGTCCGCAGGTGCCTGGCCAATGATCATCTCTCGCGGCGCCCGCACGGCATTGCTTGCCGAGTCAACGTACAGCGGTGTCTCAAGCGCAATGTCCAGACGACCGCCGGCAGCCCCGACACCGCCCGCCGCTGCACGCAGGTGGCCCTCAAGGAACAGGCCGTTGTAGGAGCTCAGGCTGATCCGCCCGCCGTCGGTTGCGACGCGGGTCGGCCCTTGGCCGGCGATATCCAGAACGGTCTCGCTGCCGGAAGCCTCCAGCCGAGCGCCTTCACGGACGATCACATAAGCATCGGCGGCCGTGGCAGTGGCCAGTTTCGCATCGATTTCACCGCCGATGATGATGCTGCCACCCTTGGCGACCTGACCGTAAGTGCGGCCCAGCGCATCGACTGCCGTATTGGCGCGTCCGGCGACATCCAGCACAGCCTGTTCACCGATCCAGATGGAACGGTCATGTGCGCCCGGATCGGCCACGACAATGGAGGTCGCCGGCTTGTTCGAACCGAACTGTTGCTGACGGATATCAATCGTGCCGCCCCAGGCATTCAGCTCACCTTCCACGGTGATCTGCCCGGCACCGCGCAGTTTGATGCTCTGCCCCGGATCGACGCTGATCCGCGAACCGCGGCCCAGGGTCAGGGGGCTGTTGGCGGCATCGATCAAACCGATCAGGCTGGCCCCGCCCTGCAACGTCAGGCTGGCGCCGGCGCGTTGGGTCAACAGGCCCTTGGTCGGGTTTTCCTGGAACAGCGTCGGCGTCCACAGCTCCAGTGCCGTTTGCGGATCGACACCACTGACCTGATTCGGCGCGGCATCAGCGAAACGGTACACCGGCATGTGCACATCGATCGCCGTACCTTCAGCAACGTCCAGCCCATTCAGGCCAATCAGGTTGTAGGCGGAAAAGCCCTTGCGCAACAGATCGGCAGACAGCTGCAGGGTATTGTCGGCCAGCGCCTTGTCGGTCTGACCGATGAGAATCCTGTTGGCCTGCACCGTCAGCGTGCCGCCGCCCGTGACACCGTAGCCACGCAGATCGCCCGCAAGGTTCAGGTGGGTTTCACCGGGCGCCGAAATCGCACTGGATTGCAGCGTCAGGTCGCCGCCCTTGCCACCCTGGGTCTTGCCGTTGGCCAGCACAGCGCCACCGGAGGAAACATCGAGCAGACTGCCCGCGCCAAGGTCGATATCGCCGCTGCTGCGGATCGATACCAGGCCACCATTGAGAGACGCCAGGCTCGCACCGTCATCCGGGTTGCTGCGCAGGTTGCTCCATACACCACGGGTATCGAGTTGCACACCGTCGGCCACAGTGACTTGCGTCGCCTTGCCGACCTTCGCCGTTAGCCGAGTGTCAGCGGTATCGCTACTGAGAAACTGATTGAGCACATTGCCCAGACGCAGGCTACCGCCACGCGCGGTCAGGTCGGCGCCGATCTGCACATCCGGGGAATACAGGGTGATGTCGCCACCGTTGTCGACCGTGAGCGCACCGTGAACGGCAATCTGATCCTTGGTCGAAACCTTGAGCGCACCGAGGTGGAATCCGTTGAGCAGATCGTTATCGAGATAGAGCTTGCCCTTGCGGGCATCGGACACCGCGCCGGTCAAATCAAGATCATTGCCGGCGGCCGGGCGCGTGCCACCGATCTGCACCTGATCGAGCAAGGGATTGAGGGTGTAGAGCAGGCCATTCGACGCCGCGACGAAGGTCGGGTCGTAACTGCCGACGATCAACTGCGCCCGGCGGGCCAGCGCGGTCTGGCTCTGCTGATAGCCGTCGAGCAGCGGTTTCGGCGCCTGATTCTGCCGTTCGCCCTGATACACCTCGCCGATCATCTGCCCGTCAAGCACGGCGCTGGTCGTGGAAACCACCAGTTGCCCGGCATCGCGGCCCACGGTGTAACCCGACTCGAAGCGTGAGCGCGGAGCAATCAGCGGGCTGTAGTAATAGCTAGTCTGACCCCAGCGTTCGCTGCTGTCTTCATAGCCTTTGTACAGACCGGTGTAGAGCAGATCCCCCGGCGCGCGCGACACTTCATACAACTTGCCGTCGGCGCCACGCAGCCAGCTCTGGCGGATCTCGCCGCTCTGCACATCCAGGGTGCCGCCGGACAGGTTGATCAACGAACCTTTTTCCGTGACCACGTCGTTGCCGGCAAAACTCACCGTGCCGCCCTGAGCCATCCATTCGCCGACGCTGTGCCCTTGGGTGCCCAGATAACCGCCGACTTCGAGCAAACCGCCCGCCGTGTACCAGCGATCCGTGGCGTAGCCGTTGGTGCCCGCCGGCACATACACCAGCTCGCGCACATCGACCCAGATGTCATTGCTGTTGAGCGCGCCTTTCTCGCGGTTGACCGACGCATCACGCTGCTCGTTACCCTGCACGTTGATCTTGATGCTGTTGTTTTCCATCGCCACTCTGACGCCGAGGGCACCGGACACATCGATCATTGCACCGTCACGCACCAGGCTGCGGCGTTGTGCATTGACCGCAACTTGGCCGCCAGTGGCCAGGGTGATCGAACCGCTCTGGAACTCGACACTGCCACCGCTCTGAATCTCGACGCGTGACTGATCGCCACGGATCCGGTTATTGGCCGTGACGCCCGTCAGCGCGGCCTGATGCTGACTGTCGAGGGCGGTCATGTCGCTGCTGTCGAGCATGATCGCCGTCGCACTGCCCTGCCCCAGCGTGACGCTGCCGCTGCTGTCGGTGCTCGGGTTGGTGAGGTGAATCGTGCCCCGCGTCGCCACTGACGTGCTGGCGAGCAATACGCCGTTTTGCACGACCTCGTGCCCCGTCAGAGTGATGTCGCCGGTGGCAGACTGGATCAGTCCGTTGTTAGTGACTTTGCCCGCAACGGCACCGGCCTTGAAGCCCGGAATGACTTCGCTGCCGAATGTGCTGGACAGCGCATTGCCCTCGGTGCCCGAGCCCTTGCGGATGTAGAAACGGTCGCCGGCCGCCAGCACGGTCTGGCCCTTGACGGTGTTGATGCTGCCGTCGTTCTGCACTTCATTGCCGAGCAGCAAGGCATACCCCCCGGCAGCGGTAGACGATGCCGGTTTGTGGGTGTCGATGGAGGCACCGCGTTCCACCAGCACTTTGCCAGCGGCATCGGTGAAGGTTGGCTGAGTGCCGGTGCTGTCGAAGTACAAGCCACGATCACGGAACTGGATATCGGTGATGTTGGCGGCAGCGGCCACCAGGTTGCGCACGTTGACCTGGCTGCTGCCGCTGAACACGATGCCATTGCGGTTGATCAGCATCACCGTGCCGTCGCCCTTGATCTGGCCCTGGATCTGGCTGGCCCGGGCATTCGGGTCGTTGACCCGGTTGAGCACCGCCCAGTTGGACTGTTGGGCGAATTCAACGGTGGTGTTGCGGCCGACGTTGAAGGTTTCCCAGTTGAGGATTGCCTTGTCGGCGGTCTGCTCGATCTTCACTGTGGTCTTGCCGTCGGCCTGGGTCTGTTGCGGGCCCTTGGCGTTCTGCCAACCCTGGGTCAGGCTGTTATCGACTTTCAAACCGCCCTCGCCCAGTCCGTCCGGTACAAACTGTACCGTGCCCAACGCAGCAGCGCGTCCGGCCGCCTGCGCCGCTTGTTGCGCGGCAATCGCGGCGACGGTGTTGTTTAGGGTCTGGATCGAACGCTGCAATTGCGCATTGGCTTTTTGTTGCTGGGCCAATGGCGGTGTCATCCCCGGCAATCCGCCAACGCTCGGACGCGCCGCTGCGGCCTGCTGCGCCGCACCTTTGGCAGCAAACCAGCCCGAGCTGAACGCCGTCTGCGCCTGCGCGCTGCCCGCCACCAGACACAACGCCACTGCGTGCGCCAACGGCTTGAGCAACCACAGCGCCGGCTCGACGGTTTCACGCTTGGAGGACAGAACGTTGGTACGACGGGATGGGCGAGCGAGCATCACTACGAGATCCTTTTTGATTGCCACACTTGGGTTGCCAAAGATGCCGCAGGCCTGCAAAAACCTGCTGTTACGACATAGGCCGTTGGCGAGGGGCGCGACCGAACGGATGTCACACAAACTTCATGTTCGGCGTGTATTCGAGCCAAAAAAAATGACGGCAACCCCAAGGTTGCCGTCATCGGTGTTACGACCGCGCGAGCTTACAAAGGACGGCCGATAGCGTTGCAGACGCTGGCGTTGTTGATGTCCAGGTTGTTGCCCGACGTGTTGGTGATGAAGTTGGCGGTCACAGCAGTTTTCCAGGCGTTAGGCACGGCGACGAACTTGTGGGCCTGAGTCGCAGTGTTGTTGCCCGGGTTGCTGTAGTGCTGAGTCAGGAAGGCTTTGACGTCCGCGGCCACGGCTGCATCCTTGTAGCACTGACCGAAGATGAAGTTGGTGTAGGCAGCCAGTTTGTAACCCGAAGCCGGGTTAGCCACCACGGGCGACCAGTTGGCAGGGTTTGCAGCCTGGGCCGGGGTCGAAGGAGCCGACACCGACGACAGTGCCAGGGTGACGTTGAGCGAAGTTGGCTGAACGCCGTTAATACGAGCAACAACAGCGTTGCTGGTGGCGTCGACACCGTCCGGACCGACATAACCGATCGAGCCGTCAACCGCGTTCACGGTAGTGGCGACATCAGAAGTGTTGGCGACGCCGACCCAGTTCGACGGCAGTGTCGAACCGGCTGGCAGACGCGCGTTGGTGAAGGTGGAGCTGGTGGCGAACTGAGTCGGGCAGACCGAGTTCAAGTGACGGCTGAGGATTTCCGAAGTGCCGCTGGAAACGTTGCGGTACACAACGCGAATCGGCGTGGTGTCGGTCGTGCCGAGCAGCTGGCCCCAAGTGGTCTTGGCACCGGAGAACGCATCGCACAGCTGAGCGCTGGTCAGGTTCAGCGCGGTCTGGCCGGCTTTTTTGTACGGGATGGCAACCGAAGTGGCCACCGAAGGCAGTTGAATCAGCGGGCCGTACGAAGCGCCGTACGTGGTGTTGTAGGTGCTGATTTCCGAAGCGCTGAGGATCGAGTCGCTACCGGCGAAATGCACGGTGCCGGTGGTGCTGAAGCCGGCCGGGTTGTTGGTCAGGAAAGCGGTCTTGCCGGCACCGCTACCCACGGCGGCGTAGCTGAAGTTGGCAGGCAGGATGCTGTCGGCCGAACCTTTGTACAGAGCGGCTGGCAGCGTGGCGCCACCACCGGTAACGGCCATGGCCTGGGCGGAAGCCAGAGCGGCGACGGTCAGGGAAGCGGCGATCAGAGTGCGCTTGAACATGAAGAATCTCCTTTTCAACGATGGTTGTGAACACAGGTTTTCAGGGGTCTTGCATGACACTGGGAAGACTCACCGCTGACCTTCGCAAGCGGGGTCCGTGGTTAAGTCGCAATGAAAAATTCGCAGGTTCCGGTGACAGATAAAGGAAAAAACCTCGGGAGCTGCGCGGGGATTTTCCGACGGTTTTCTCGGGTGTTTGTGAGGGATGGCGCGGCGTCTGGATCGTGGGTTTGGCTGAAACTGGCTGCAGCCGTTGCGGGGTGGTTGCAGATGACAGAAAGGAGAACCCGAGGATGGTTCTTTTGAGGGTCGGGTGATGCTGAAGTCCTGGTAAAAAAGTCTGAGTTATTTGTTGTGCTGCATGGCCCTATCGCTGGCAAGCCAGCTCCCACAGGTTTTGATGTTGTGACGCAGGTCGCATTAACAACACTGCCCCCTGTGGGAGCTGGCTTGCCAGCGATGGGGCCCGGGCAGACAACATCAATCGCAGCTACTGCACCAACTGGTTGATCTCAATGATCGGCAACAACACCGCCATCACAATCACCAGCACTACCCCACCCATCACCACAATCATCAGCGGTTCGAGCAACGCGGTCATGCCCATCGCCCGCCGTTCGATATCGCGCGACAGGGTTTGCGCCGCGCGTTCGAGCATCGGCGGCAGGGCGCCGGTTTTCTCGCCGCTGGCGATCAGGTGAATCAGCACCGGCGGAAACACGTTCTCCACCCGCAGCGCCGCCGCGAGGTTGACCCCTTCGCGAACCTTGGCCGTGGCGTCGCTGACACTCAGGCTGAGTCGATCATTGGATAACGTCTGCCGCGCCGCCTCCAGCGCGCGCAGCAATGGCACCCCGGCACCGCCGAGAATCGCCAGGGTCGAGGCGAATCGCGCAGTGTTCAGGCCCAACACGAAACGCCCGATCAGCGGCAATTTCAGCACCCGATGATGCCAACTCAAGCGCGCCGCCGGATTGCGCAGGTACAGGCGCCAGCTCCAGAACGCCCCGGCCATGATCGCCGCACACAACCAGCCCCATGCGCGAATGAAATCACTGGCGGTGAGCATCGCCAAGGTCAGCCCCGGCAAGTCCTGCCGCGCCTGGGAAAACGCACTGACCACCTGCGGCACCACATAGCTGAGCAGGAAGATCACAATGCCGATCGACACCAGCCCGACCACACCGGGATAGATAAACGCGGTGAGAATCTTGCCGCGCAGGTTGTTGCGTTCTTCGATGTAGTCGGCCAGCCGCTCCATGACCTGCGCCAGATCACCAGATTCTTCCCCCGCAGCGATCAACGCGCGGTAGATCTCCGGAAAATCCCGTGGCCGTGCGGCCAGCGATTCGGCCAGACGCATGCCGCTGCGCACGTCGGCACGCACCGCGCTGAGGGTGTGGGCGATGTGTTTTTTCTCGGCCTGCTCCACCGTCGCGCTGAGCGCCGCCTCCAGTGGCAGACTGGCCCCGAGCAGGCTCGCCAGTTGCCGGGTGGCCCAGGCCAGGTCGTTGTCCGACATCCGCGCACTGAACAAGCCACTGCCGCCGCCATGCTGGGCGACGTTGTTTTCCTTGTGCACCGACAACGCGGTCAATCCACGACTGCGCAACACGCCGAACGCAGCACCTTGGCTGTCCGCTTCCAGGTACCCGGACTCGATCTTGCCGGTGGCGTCGGCGGCTTCAAAACGATAGCGATTCATCAGGCGTCCCGGGTCACACGGAGGATTTCTTCAGGCGCAGTGGCGCCGCTGCGAATCCAGCGCTCGCCGTCCTCACGCAGGCTGAACATCCCGGCCTTGGCCGCTGCCGCGCGCAAGGCCTGTTCCCCTGCCCCTTGGTGAATCAGGGTGCGGATGTCGTCATCGATGCAGAACAATTCGTGGATGCCGGTGCGGCCGCTGTAGCCGGTGTGATTACACGCCGCGCAACCGACCGGGCGCCATGTGCCCGGCGCTGCCGGGTCTTCCTGTTTGCACTGATTACACAGCCGTCGCACCAAGCGTTGCGCCAGAACGCCGAGCATCGACGATGCGAGCAGAAACGGCTCGACGCCCATGTCGATCAAGCGGTTGACCGCCGACACCGCGTCGTTGGTGTGCAGCGTCGCCAGTACCAGGTGCCCGGTGAGCGAGGCCTGCACGGCGATTTGCGCGGTTTCCAGGTCGCGGATCTCGCCGATCATGATGATGTCCGGGTCCTGACGCAGAATCGCGCGCAAGGCCAGGGCGAAGGTCATGTCGATCTTGGCGTTGACCTGAATCTGGCTGATCCCCGGCAGGTCGTATTCCACCGGGTCTTCGACGGTGAGGATGTTGCTGGTGCTGGCATCGAGACGCGCCAGCGCGGCGTAGAGACTGGTGGTCTTGCCGCTGCCGGTGGGGCCGGTGACCAGCACGATGCCGTGGGGCTGGCGGATCAGCTGATCGAGCTTGGCCAGCACCTGTGCGTCCATGCCCAACGTTTCCAGATGCAGGCGCCCGGCCTGCTTGTCGAGCAAGCGCATGACAACACGCTCGCCATGCCCGGTCGGCACGGTGGAGACGCGAATATCAATCGGCCGCCCGGCCACCCGCAGCGCGATACGGCCGTCCTGCGGCAAGCGTTTTTCGGCGATGTCGAGCTGGGCCATGATCTTGATCCGCGACACCAGCGCGCCGTGCAATGCCTTGCGCGGCGACACCACGTCGCGCAGCGTGCCATCGACCCGGTAGCGCACCACCGAATGGGTTTCGAACGGTTCGATGTGAATGTCGCTGGCCTCATCGCGCGCGGCCTGGGTGAGCAAGGCGTTGATCATGCGGATCACCGGCGCACCGTCCTGGGTGTCGAGCAGGTCGGTAATTTCCGGCATGTCCTGCATCAGGCGGTCGAGGTCGACTTCGTTTTCTGCCGCACCAACGACCGCCGCCGCACTGCCGGTATCCGCGTAAGCCGTGGCGAGCAGGCCGTCGAGTTCGTCGTCGCGCACGCGCCGGAGCGACGTCTCACCGAACTGCCGCCGCACCTCGCTGATCGACCAGCCGGGGGTCGATGGGCATACGGTCAGCACACCGTCGCACAACAGAATGCGCTGGGCCTTGGCCCAGGCGTAGGGAAGCGAACTCATCTACACCCTCCCCCCATGGCATTACATTCCCGTGTAGGAGGTGCCGCAGGCTGCGATCTTTTGCTTTTAAAGATCAAAAGATCGCAGCCTTCGGCAGCTCCTACAGGTCCAGCGTCGTCCCGGCTTTCTACGGTGAGGGGAATTCTTGTGGTGAGGGGATTTATCCCCGATGGGCTGCGCAGCAGCCCCGAAACCTGATATCCGAATCCATCTGACTGACCGCGCGCATAGGTTTTGGGGCCGCTTCGCTGCCCATCGGGGATAAATCCCCTCACTACAGAGTTACTTCTCAGATTGAGGGTCGGATTCAAAAGCGTGTACTCCCTTCAATCGGCACCGCTTTGATCGTCGCGCGAGGTCCCGAAGCCGGAACCGGACTCGGCACCCCCTGCGCCGCCGTCGGCAACTGCGGCGCCTGCATGTCCGGCATTGCCCAGCTGCGTTCCGGTTGCAGGCCGCCCTGGGCGCGGCGCATGAAGTCGTAGCGGTTGAGGGTGATGCTGCGCCCCGCTTCGCTGTCACGGATGATGTACGGGCGCAGGAACACCATCAGGTTGGTCTTGCTGATCGCACGGCGCTCGTTGCGAAACAGCGCGCCGATCCCCGGCAAGGTGCCCAGCCATGGCACCGCTTCATTGCTCTGGCTGTAACCGTCCTGCAACAGGCCGCCGAGGACCATGATCTGGCCGTCGTCGAGCAGGATGCTGGTGTCGATCGCGCGTTTGTTGGTGACGATCCCCGCCGACGTCGCGCTGGCCGACGCGCGCTCGTCGATGCTGCTGACTTCCTGATAGATATCGAGCTTGACCGTGCCGCCCTCGGAAATCTGCGGCCGCACGTTGAGCTTCAAGCCCACCTCTTCCCGGGTCACGGTCTGGAACGGGTTGTTGCTGGTGCCCCCGCCGCCAGTGACATAGCTACCGCTGACAAACGGAATGGTCTGGCCGACAAAAATACTCGCCGCCTCGTTATCCAGGGTCAGCAGATTCGGCGTCGACAGCACGTTGGTGCCGCCCTTGCTCTTCAGCGCCCGGGCCAACACTTTCAGGTCGAGAATCTTGCCGATGCCGGGGATATCGACGGTGCCGTTGACGTAACCGAGGTTCAAACCCTGCGGCAGCACATCGAGGCTGGTCTTGCCGTTGAGGTTGATCCCCGAACCGCCAAGATTCGCCCCGCCAATCACGCCTTTACCGCCGAGATTGCCGGTCTGCCATTGCACGCCGAATTCGCTGGCATCGTCCTCGCCGACCTCAACGATCAGGCTCTCGATCACCACTTGCGCACGGCGCTGGTCGAGCAAATCGATGACCTCGCGCAGGTTGCGATACAACGGCTCCGGCGCGGAAATCAGCAAGGTATTGGTGGTGGCGTCAGCCTGAATCGTCACCCCGCCCGCGCTGAACGCAACGTTCTGTTCGCTGGCCTGATTGCCGCCGCTGCCGGTCGAACTGCTGCCCTGCGCATAACTGCCGCCGGTACTGCCAGTGCTCGACGTGGTCGAGATGCTGCCGCTGGTTTGCGTGCCGCTCTGCGCACCCGATCCGCCATTGTTGTTGCCATTGCTACCCATGGCGCTGAGCACCGAGCGCGCACTGTCGCTGGTGCCGCTGTCGCTTTCGCCGGTGAGCAAACCGCGCAGGGCCTGCGCCAGTTTCGCCGCTTGCGCGTTACGCAAATAAACCACGTGCAGGTTGCTCGGATTGCTCTGCGCGTTGTCGAGTTTGTAGATCAGATTGCGCGCCAGCTCCGTGCGCTCGGGGCTGCCGGCGCGGATGATGATGGTGTTGGAGCGCGGGTCACCGATCACCGCGATTTTCTGCGTCGGATCGTTGCCCGGTGCGTCGAGCAGATCCGCGACCATCGGCGCGATGTCAGCGGCGATGCCGTTCTGGATCTGCACCACGTCGGTGTCGATCGCGCTCGGGGTGTCGATGGTCTGGATCAACTGGGCGACGCGAGTCAGGTTCTCGGCGTAATCGGTGACGACGATGGTGTTGTTGCCGGGGTAGGCATTGATCGGGTTGTTCGGCGAGACGATCGGGCGCAACACCGGAATCAGGTTCACCGCGTTTTCGTATTGCAGGCGAAAGGTACGCGTCAGCATGCCGTTGCCAGCGGGTTTGTCCGGGCTGTAGATCGGCCCGCCGAGCAGTTTCGCGTCGGCTTCCGGCACCACCTGGGCGACGCCGCCGACATCGACCACGCTGAAACCCTGCATGCGCAACGCCGCCAGCAACATGTCATAAGCCTGCCGCGCCGGCACCTGCCCTTCCGAGACCAGCGTCAGGCTGCCCTTGACCCGTGGGTCGACCAGAAACTGCTGGCCGGTGGAACGCGACAACGCGCGCACCACCGCTTGAATATCGGCATCGACAAAATTCAGCGTCACCGGCTGATCGCCCAGCGGATTGCTCGGCAGTGTGCTGCCGCGTGGGGCGCCGCCACTGCGTGCGCGTTCGGTGATGTTGTGCATTTGCTTGGGCACGGGTCGCGCCTGGGACTGCGCCCGTTGCCGATCCAGTACCGCATCGCCACTGCGTTGGGTGTTGGCCAGTGGCCGACCGAGTTCGCTGTCCACCAGCAACGGCGGCTGGTTCAGCGGCGTGGTGGTGTTGCTGCACGCGCTCAATGCCATCAGCAGCATCGGCAACGCCATGCGCGCCGGTTTGGATCCTGACCCCTTCATGAAGCTTCCTTAGCGCCCAGCGCCTGATCCATGCGAACGGTGCCTGACAATGTGCCGGCAGTGACTTCGGTCGAAGCGTTGTCGGCGCGTTGCAGACGGGCCTCGACCACTTGCAGAGAAAGTTGCGCCGGGGTGCTCAACAGCCAATCGAGCACCGCGTCGGCCGGTGCCGCGTCGAACGTCAGTTGCCACGCGCCGGCCTCTCCGGCTTGCAATTGAAAGTGTCCGGCCAGGCCGCTGGCCTGCAGCGTCTGCTCAAGAGACTGCGCAAGACTTTGCCCGTCCGGGCGCACGCTGACTTCGCGCAACAGCACTTCAAGGGCTTCGGTCTGCGCACGCAACTTCGGCGTTTCGCTTTGCCAGTAAGTGATTTTTTTCAGCGGCGGCTGGATCAGTGCGACCCACACCAACAGCGCCAGCAGCACCGCCGCCATGCCGCCGACCATGCGCTTTTCGCGCAGGGCCAACGCTTGCCAGCGCGCCTGAAACTGCGCGCTGAAACGCTGCCAACGGGCGCGATAGACCGCGAGCGATGCCTTATTCATCTTCTGCTCCGCTGTCGTCAGCGCTGTCCTCGGGGGTGGTGACTTCGTCGCTCGGGCGCAGCAGCCAGCCTTCATCGTCAGCCGTCGCACTGATCCCGATCTGGGCCAATGCGGCTTGCCAATCCTTGTCCTTGTCATTGGCGCTGCGCCGGGCGTCGGCCAGCAGACTCAACTGCAAGCTGCCGTCGACAAACGTCAGGCGCTCGACCGTGCCGGCCATGAACGGCATGCCATTGCCGGCCTGCAACACCAGCCGATTGAACGGCTGCGCCGGGTCCTCCGCCGCGCCCTTCTGCCGCGCCGCCAATTGCTGACGCGCCTGCTGCAGCGGATTGAGGATCACCGGCAACTCGGGAAAAGCCTGCTTCACCCGCAGCGTCATCCGCGCCTTGAGCTGCTGGCCCTGACTGGCTTCGCGGGCGGCATACAGGTTCAGGCCGATGACCCACACCGCCACCGCCAAGGCGCACAGCCCCAGCGCCCGGCCCCAACCGCGATGCTCGCTGCGCTGCTGTTGCACCGCGCCGTGCAGGCCCCAACCGGGCAACGGCCCGGTCCAGCGCTGCGCCTCGGCCATCGGCAATTGCGCATCCGGCGGCGGTGCAGAACCGATCCAGTGCAGCGGCGTACCGCAACTCAGCAGCCAATCGCCAATCTCGTCGTCGAACAGCGGCTGCACCCGGGCCACCTGCACGCTTTCGCGCAGCAACAAATGGCCGTCCTGCCGACAGGCCACCGTGCCCGGCAGCACCGGCAAGCTGTACGCCGCCGGGTACAAGCCGCGCAGATTCAGTCCAGCCTGCTTCAGCAATTGCCCCAGATGCTGCAAACGCTGACGCGGCGCCCAGGCGATCTGCACCTGCCCCGCTTCATCCCGCGAACTGTGGGCGATGTGCATGTCATTGCAGTCGCCGAGCATCAAGGCCTGCGCCGCGCATTGCACCGCCGCTGCGGTCTTGTTCGCCGGCAATGGCGGCAGGTCGATGCTCGCCAGCAGACTGTCCGCCGGGTGCAGAAAAACGCTCAGCGCTGGCTGCTTCGCTGACTGCCCCAGTTGGCTAAAGGTCAGGCGCTGCTCACGAATGACCTGCCCCTGCCGGTCCAGCCACGCGCAGTCCATTTCACTGTCGAGACTCAACTGCGCCAGTGGCGGCAAACTCACACGCAACTGGCTCATGCACCCACCCGCGACCAGATCACTTGCGGCAGACGATCCTCGCTGCGGTGCAACAACGCATCGAGACTGACCCGACGCTGCTCACGCCGCGCCTCGCCACGCAGGCGAAACCAGTCACTGGTGATGCCGACCTTGACGCTGGTCAGCTCCAGATTCGGCATGCGCAAGCGGTTGACGAAATCGCCACGGTTGATGAACCAGCGCCCGGCATCGCGCTCATTGATCAGCGCCTGCGCGCGCTCCAGCGACAACCCCGGCACATACGCGGCCAGCACCGGCGCGGTGGCGGTATTGCCGTTGAGCCAGGTGGTCGCTGGGATTACCGTCAGGTACGGCGCCAGTTTGCCGATGACCGCCTCATTCACGCCCTCGACGCTGCGCAGATCATCGACACTTCGCAGCATCGGCAACTTCGGATGCTGTGGCTTGCGCGACGCATTCGGCGACGTGGCGCGGCCACTGTCAAAGGCGTTTTTGCTCGTAGTGTTTTCGCCAATCTGCGGGTTCAACAGGTACGGATAAGAGCCGATCACCCGCTGACTGATGCGCTGACTCAACCCGGCGCTGATGCCGATCAGCTCGCACAGCCGCTGAAACGCCTGCACCTGCGCCTCATCGACACGCTCGTTGGCCACCAGATTGCGCAGGTTGAACTTGCCCTGCTCATCCTCCAGCCGCCCCTCGAAACCCTGCGCATTCAAGCGCTGCGCCCACGGCTGATCGAGCCGGGTCAACGGATCACGCTGCCGCGCATCCCAGAGCAATTGCCGGCTGATCTCCAGCCCGCCGTGCAACAACCAGCGCCCCTGAACCCGCTGCTGATCCGCCTCCAGCGCACGGGTCGAAACGCTCTGCCGGGTCAACATCCCCGCTGCAATCACCGCGACCACCGCCGCAATCAACAGCGCACTGATGATCGCCATCCCCTGCTGGTTCGATTGGCTGTTCATCGCCGGCCTTACAGCTGCCAGGAACCGATATCGGCATTCACGCCGTCGCCGTCAGGCTGACCGTCGGCACCGAGGGAAAAGATATCGATCTCGCCATTCGCGCCGGGGTTGAGGTACTGATAAGGACGGCCCCACGGGTCATTTGGCAAACGCTCCAGGTACGAACGCCAGTTACTGTTCTTCGCATCCGCCGGACGCTCCACCAGCACTTTCAAACCCTGACTCTGGCTCGGATAAGTACCGTGATCGAGGCGATACAACTTCAGCGCCTGCATCAAACCACCAATATCCTGCTTCGCCGCCGTGGCCCGCGCCTGATCCGGCCGATCCAGCACCTTGGGCACCACCATCGCCGCCAGAATCCCGAGAATCACCACCACCACCATGATCTCAATCAGGGTAAAACCCTGCTGCCCACGGGGCATCCGGCTCGGTCGTCTGGGCTGTTTGAACTGCGCGATATCCATCTCGACATTCCCTTGGCTTGATTCGATTCGACGCGCAGTGTTGCAAGAAGATATGTCAGGGATGTTGAAAATCCTCGGGAGTTTTCGTCGTCAAGCCGTCAAGGACGCGGGTTAGGGTCGAGGGCTGTGTTTTGGTTTTGGGCCTTATATGCGCGCGTGTTCCCGAGAAGCGGGTTTCACCCTGATTGAAGTGCTGGTGGCGCTGGCGATCATTGCCGTGGCGATGTCGGCGGCTGTGCGCGTGGCCGGGTTGATGACGCAGAGCAGCGGGGGTTTACGGGATCGGTCGGTGGCGATGATTGCGGCGCAGACACGCATGGCGGAGCTGCAACTGGAAGGTCGATTGCCGACCGGTGTGAAAGCCGTTGATTGTGATCAGGGACGGTTGTCGTTGCGGTGTGAGCAAGCAATCGCAGCGGCTGAAAATGGCCGACTACTCAAAATCGCCATCCAAGTCTTCAACCGCAACCAGGACGCCCCGCCCCTGGCCCGCCTGGAAACCCTATTAAATCGCCCCCTGTAGGAGCTGCCGAAGGCTGCGATCTTTTGACTTTGATCTTTTAAACGCTGGCGTTTATCGAGCTCGCAAATGCGTTCCCTCTGTACCGCAGCATGTAATCGCGGGGGTCTGGGCGAGTATTTTAAAAGTGGAGTTATGCCATCAGCGCGGCGGCGAAAGTATTTGGAGGGAATTTGTTCAAAGCGAAGTGATGCAAATAAGCCGGCAGACATGGCATCATAAGGCCACTATTCATGCGCTGAGACTGAAGATGGAACTGATAAGTCAAGAAAAGATAATGCAGGTCCTTGATTGGGCCTACGAGAGATCTGTGAATGGGTTCTCCGGTCTTGATTCCGCCGAGGAGCTCGCAGCCAGCTACGCCAAGGAAGAAAGCCCTGCTTACGATCAAGCTAACTCACTGATTCGCTGGCAAAACACCAAATCGGCCACCTCAGGCTTCATTACCGGCTTGGGTGGATTGATTACACTGCCCGTAGCGTTGCCCGCCAACATCACAAGTGTGCTTTTCGTGCAAATTCGCATGATCGCCGCCATCGCCCACCTGGGTGGCTACGACGTGAAGGATGACAAGGTAAAGACCCTCGTTTTCGCCTGTCTCACCGCCAACTCCGCCAAAGAAGTGCTGAAAGACATCGGTATTGTCGTGGGCAACAAACTCGCGATGAATGCCGTGAAGTCGATTTCCGGCAAGACCTTGCTCGAGATAAATAAAAAGGTCGGCTTCAAGCTGTTCACCAAGTTTGGTGAAAAAGGCGTGATCAATCTTGGCAAAGCCGTGCCGCTGCTGGGAGGCTTGATTGGCGGAAGTTTCGATGCCTACACGACCAACACCATCGGTAATGTAGCGCGCGATACATTCACACCAAAAGATGTGGCGACTGCATAACGGGCCACCTCAGCGGTAGCTGCATTTCCCGTTTTCAAGGGAATGCAGAGCCAAAATCAGCAAATGCGACAGAGGGGACGGATTTATTTTCTGACAATAAATCCGTCCCCTCTGTCTTTGGCTCCCACCGGTTCCAGCGACTTACACAAAATCTGTGATCAACATAAATCCCTTTGGGAGCGAGCTTGCTCGCGAAGACGCCAGATCTGACACAAGATCAATCACCAGCTGATCCTGATACGCGTATCACCCCTGCAACTGCAAATTATCCAAAGCCCGATTCACCGCCAACTCCCCGAGCATAATCAACTGCGCAATCCCCAACAGCGCCCGACGCTGCGACACCGGCACCAAACTGGCAATGTTCTGCGCGATGTTTTTGGCCGAAGCAAGCGTCTCACTGGCATCCACCAGCAGCTCTTCGGTTTTGTTGTCCGCCGTCACGGCATACATCCCACGGGTTTTACGCGGCGGTGGCGTGGAACCGGGCGGACAGAGGTAATGGTCGAGCGCGCGGTCGGCGGCTTCGTGGAGTTTTTTTGAATCGATGGATTCGTAGGGGGAAACCGAGGCGGTTTCGGGCGGGTTGGGTGTTGGTTTGATCATGGTGAAGCTCCTTGATTGTTGGAGCCGCCACATTTCGCTGCGAAACGACGGAGGTGGCAGCTGTACGCAGGTTCGCAGACCGGGAATCAAGGAACCCGGCATACCCGAAGGTATCCCGCGCACAGCCACCATGAAGCACCCTTGCCAAAAATGGCAACGATATGGAGCGCTGTGCGCCTTGATTAATCCGGGCTGCGAAACCCGATCACTGATTCATCAGCGACCGAACCACAATAGAACCCGCCCCAAAGGCGCACAAGCCGGCGGATTCTGGCGTAGCTGTAGGCAACGGCGCAAGGATGTGTAGCCTGAGAGAGTGTCTGGAGATGTATTTTTAAACGTTGGTGTTTAACAATCCACAATCTATCGCCTCCCCCTAAGGTTGATCTGCCCCAAAATTGGATCGATTGCTTTTTTTGAAAAAACTTATGTCAGACTATTTGACCACTTCAGTCAGCCATGCGAGTTAAGAAAATATCCCCCTCTCCATGGCTGTGCGGAAGCAAGTCCGACATTCATGCTAAAGGGGACATAGAATGACACTGGTGGAAAAAACTGCTGATGGGCGATAGCGGCCTGTAACTGCCTACGTGATCGGCCTCTATCAGGACTGCAACACTACGAGCGCCGCTAGTTTAGTACGTCATCCAGCCCATCAGGGTCACGGTTGATCCAATCGAGAAAGGCACTGGAGCACCTTGATGTGCAGCACCCTGAAATGCTGCCCGAACCCCACACCGGCTGTGTCGATACAAGAATGTGTACGCGTTATGCAGCATGAGCTGAATGGGGCGTTAGGTCAGAGTAAGGGAAAAGGATATAATCTAGGTCATTCTCTGCGAACTAGAATCATCGGCCGAAAGTGCCTCTCATCAACATGTGAGCTGAAAGGACTGCGTAATGCTAAATGACTGCGTTTTTTGTCGTGAACTGCAAGGAGGCCGAGACACCAATTTTGCTCGGCTCTATCCGGAGCTCCGTAGTAGGGTCATAGCAGAAACTGAATCGTTTGTTGCATTCCCTTGTATCGGCCAGCTTGTAGAGGGACACTTTTTAGTCGTCCCGAGAGATCATGATTGCACCTTAGCTCAGGCTCGCGGCCGAATCATGTCTGCGGCAATCGAGCTGACAGCTTTGCTTAACTCTGTCCACGAGGCGTTAGGGCGGAAGCTCAGTGACAGCCTTCTTTTTGAACATGGTGCACTGAGCCCTAGCGATGGCGGATGCGGGATTTACCACGCGCATCTACACGTGTTACCAAATGCAGGGCACATTAATTGCCGCAGCTTTATTGAAAGCACTAACGCCTTCGAAAGTGCGTCTTTGGAGTTGCTATACGAGGGCATTCCTCGTAAGCAATCCTATGCATTGATAGGGAGTGCTGAACACGGATTTACAAGCTGGAACCTCACCGCTCCACTCCCCAGCCAAACATTTCGTAAGAAGGTCGCTGCAGCGCTCGATATAGGCGACTGGGATTGGCGACAGGCTGGCCGAGAAAGATCCCTACTGAAGTTACTGGAAGGAATTAATCCATGATTTCTGAAATGGAAAATTTCGAATCTTTGATAAAATTTGAGTATCGTTTTAAAGAAGATTTGAAGCAGCATCGCCAAGACTTAGCAGACCGTAAGCATCTCATGGTTGAATTTACTAAAAGATATTTAGGCGACGCACCAGATGAAACAGAACTCGAAAGCGTAACTCTCTTTCCGGTAGAAAGGGCTGGCAAAAGCGGCAGCGAAGTATTTTATCTAGATGTAAGAATCAAAAATCTGGATTACCCCAGACGTTTCATTGCGAAATTTCAAAACATTAAAAGCACAAGAAGAGAGCATTCATCTGCGTTTAAAGCAAGTACGGCTCAAATGGCAACTGCCGTAACGAAATTCGAGTTACCTGAGAAAGACCTTGGCATGCTGATCTGCGATCTGGCGCGGGTCGGTAATCATATAGAATTCCGCAATTTTTTCCTAAGCGATACCAGTACGAAGAGTTGTGAAAGCGCTCTTGTTTCAGCGTTCAAATTTATAGGAAAAAATCCCAATCCTACAGCTTCGGATGAGTATCTATTTTATAGCGACTATAAGAGATACGTGGAGCGATCAGCTATGCCGCTTGAACGTCTAAGAGCGATGCAAGGTGGGCAGATGACTAACATTGGCCTCCAGGAAGTTGCACAAGAAATAGTTAAATACCATGATGATATTCTAGTGGCGTTTAACTTTAAGATCGTGCCCTATCTTGTTCATGGTGACTTACACGCTCGTAACCTGATGGTCAATTCTGAGGATCCTACCCGGACGGAGCTGATTGATTTTGGTTGGGTAAACTATGGGCATCCTGCCAAGGATTTCGTTCTTATGGAGGCCACGCTGAAATTTATGCTACTCCATGAGTTTTTGGCTGGCTTAACAAAGAAAAATAAAATCTCGCTACATCTTCCCGTAGCCACCTATGAAAGATTCGAATACTTTCTATGTGACCACGGACTGCAACTTCCAGAGCTGGAAGATTTCAATCGCTTCCTCCTTGATCTAGGCGAGCTTCACGAACTTCAAAAAGATGCGCTTATTCGTGTCTATACTTGCTTGAGAGTTGTTCGAAACTCAGCTAATGATTTGCTGAAAAAGTACTGTAACGAGTACATGGAGGACGAGCATAACTCGGCAGAGCGCCACTATTTTGTAAGTCTTTTTCTAGTCGTACTTGGGCTGAGCAGCATGTCGGAAATGGAACCGATATGGACCTTGCTTGGGCTGCAAAAAATGGGTGCCAAAATATGGAGCAGCTAGAGCAAACCGTTTCTGATCTCGGTGAAATTCGCCTCCTCCAAGAGGTCATTTTACCTGACGTGTCTGTGAATCAAAGCTCGCAAAATGACGACTGCGCGCTTCTCCAGGCTCCGCAAGGGACACTGCTATGGTCAATGGATCCGTGCCCAACACCAGTTGCAGACTGGTTCGGCAAAGCATCGCCAGAGGTTTGGGGTTGCTATACCGCAGCAATAAATCTCTCCGACATAGCAGCATCAGGTGGCCAGCCGATCGGCATGCTTGTATCAATAGAAATGCCTGACGATACCACTGTTTCTTTCGTTCGGGGCTTTCAAGCTGGGCTGATGGCTACTTTGAAAGACGCAGATACGAAGCTACTTGGTGGAAACGTGAAAAGCGCTAAGAGATTTTCTGCTACTGGAACAATTCTCGGTGTCGCCGGTGACAGAACAGTTACCAGGAAGATTGAGAGCCCGCTCATCACCGCATATTTAGTCGGCCCGAGCGGGGCGTTTTGGTCATCAGTTGTGGCAAATTTTTTTGGTGCATCGGGTCTTTCTGCCCCGACACAGCGGTACTTGGATAACGCTCTCTGTTTTCCTCGCCCTCAGGTACAAGCCGGCATAGCTCTTGGTCGCCTGCCATTTTCAATCGCTTGCATGGACTGTTCAGATGGACCAGCCAACGCAATGTATCAACTGTCTCAGTTGAACAAGATAGATCTTACCCTCTTCGCAACACCTGACTGGTCCTTACCTGAAGAACTAATTATATTTCTAGCCCGGAAAGGAATTTCACTCGAGAATGCCTGCTATGGCTTCGGAGATTGGCAGTTAGCATGCCTAGTACCAGATGAGTTCTGCGCGCTCTTCGAGAGCGCTTTGAGCCATTTCCCGCTAACAAAGCTTGGTCAAGGTCGTAAAGGTACCGGCCATGTAACCGTCGAAGATGGCCGGACGTTACAGCTCAGCGCGCTGAACCAGAATTTTCAAGGTGGCTACAACTCCGTCAATAAAGTTGAGGAGCTGATTGAGCGGTACCTTCGCCCCCCCATATTTGGATAACGTGCAAAACTGATCGCCACTGTCACGTGTATTTGCTGGCTGCTCTTTTTTGCTGCCGATTTCCTGAAGTCGCGCCGATACCATTGGTAAATAGCTCAAAGGCATGACGGTTACGCTGTCGAGCGATGAATGTCCGGATGCGTCTTCAGAGCAAAAAACGGTGGCGCGAGTTAAGAAAAAAAGGGGAATCTATTGAAGTTAATCCGCCTTCACCTTTTTCGCCTCTCAAACTATCACTTGATGGTCCACAATGAATCTGACTACGAGAATTCTGGTGAAGCATGGGCGCTATTTCGAATTGCCATTTTATTCAACCCATCCTGATAGCATGCTCACTAGCGACTGGACCATTTTTCGGACTAGTAGAAGAAGGCCTGTTAAATCTTTCAGGCTGGGCTGAAGCCCTAATCCGGAGTCGCTACGGCAATAGCACTAACTCTTGCTATCGCAACATACATAGGGTAGGACAAACAAAAACTAGAGAGGAAGCGTATTCAACAACGAAACTGTATTTTTCAATACTCGTTCTGATCGAATCAACCACGATACGAATACCAAACCTGCTATTCAATCTCATCCCGGAAGGTGGCATGTTGGTGCCTAGTGACTCTCAAGCAAAGTCCTATCTTGAGAAAGAAATTGAAAAAAAATTACGAATTGAAACTCTCCATGCCCAATCACTTACTTCCGTTAATAGTGAGCTGGCTTTTTTTTGGGGGGTATCCTTGACCTCGAACTCAGCCGCCGAGCACGTCAATCCGACGGATTCAAAAAACGAATACTTAACGCCCCTCCATCAGCTTCACAACTATCTCATTAATTTCTATATCCATAAATCCAATGACAATGCCATTGAGCAATGAAAAACAAGGTTTATCGAGACCAACAAGACCATATTAGACCTTTCAACTCAATAAAGAAAAAAGCATGAGCACAGTTTCTCTAGGCGAGATCTAATACATAGACTGACTTTCCTCTAAAATAATCAACTGTTTTTTAGTGTATTTTTTTGGAATCCCTCTTAATCTTTATACTATAAAAATTCGTCCCACTCAGTCTCAGGCGCCGTATAGTTAAAACTGTAACTACCCAAGGTGCCTGATTGCACACCTTCCGCAGATTTGGAAAGGGGCTGCTGAAAGCCGTTATCATCGGTACTGCTTAGCTTGAGCTCAAACAATGCCTGCTCAAGAAGCTTTTCAAGGGCTTGCGAAGAGGTGGCCTCGACAGTGATAGTAGCCTTTCCTGGTTTCTTTGTATTCATGCTCATATTCCTTTCATTTTTAGAGACAAGGAGTCTTTTCACTTCTAACGCCGTAGGCTCCGAGCTATAGATCTAGCGTCAAAAGAGACTTACGGATACTGATTTAATTTCTGAAAAAAATTATTTCCCTACTTTCATCGACTGATATCGACCAGAAGCAACCATTCAAATAGCAATACATTCAATTAAAGAACATCAAAAAAGCAGAATCCGGAACATCTAGATATCAGACATCTTCAGACCTGAGGCTCGATTGATTGAAGTGACCTAATCACTTCGACACTCAACTCGCGCCGCCTTCCATCCACAAGACTAGTTATTTTCTTGAAAAGCTCAGTTAATTCTACATGATTATCCCTTTTATCGTATGGAACTATAAAAATCCGACGAAGCTCTTTATTAATTTCAACAAATTTATCAGTATGAGTGCCTGAGAGAAAAATATAATGCGGGCGAGCATTAGGAATGTTATGCGCATAGTTTTCGATTACCTGAGATATTGCAGGATCGCTTAGCGAAAAACCTACAAACAGAACAGTATGTGTCAAAAGCACTGTTTCAATAAATTTCGCGTACGCCCAATTCCCATAAGCCTTGTCTGAATAGTCCTTCTTAGTAAATATCATGGTGTCAATTTCATCAATAGAACCATGAATTTTGAAGATGTAGTTTTGCGAATCTCTAAAAGCTTGAAATGAGTCCTCACCGATGGATTTCACAACGTGGGGATGGTGCGTTGCGTTTTGATTTACATCATTCCAAGCCCCTTCTAGGTACAAATCAAAATTCGTAGTCAGAACTATTCTTTGGTTAAGACTCATGAGGGTTTTTTGTAGCTCAGTAGGCGTTCCTCTTTGAGCATATTCCGATATCAGAAGTTTTTTCCATTCGTCTACACCCAATCCCCGACTGATCATTTCGCAAGCCATTAAGTAGTCTTGACTCTTGATCATTTGCTTGGCGTGAGTCTTTAATTTTTTATCATCAAGTAGATCCGCAGCATCTTCTAAAAATTTTGACCAAAGTCTAATTTTACCGCCTGCAACAGTTGTAACGCCAGCAGATACTCCTGCGCCTATAAATATTGCGGCCCGGCGTTCTGCTAGATCATTGATCAAATCTGGATTTATCGTTCGCATATTTCCTGAGCCTATCTCAATCAGCCTTTGAAACAACAAGATTTTCCAAGAATCGCAACGCTAACGAACTATAAATTTCCCGAGCCTGCTTCCTCATTAGTGTATAACTACCTAACGCACTAACGTTAATCATTGGCTGGTGAAGTGTTTGAGATTTTGGAGCCAAGCTCGCTAGATGCTTGATCTCCCCAATGTGCGGATTTAAGTTTTTAGAATAAAAATAACTTAAATTCTTTTTAACAACTTCCGGCAACTGTTTGCTGATATGATTATAAGCTTCCACAATGCGAGTACCTTCCTTCTCCCTTCGCTCTTTATGCTGCTGGGTTACATACCCTAAAAATCGCAATTTTTTATTATTTACCAAAGGCAGTTCAGATGGATCTTCCGAGTTCCTCATTCCAAACTCCAGATCTTTCTCCCACACCTTTACAGCCTCGCCAATATTTTTTAATGCCCAACTAGAAAAAATATCTATAGACATAGGCACTAGGAAATAATCCACAGCTAACAATATCGCTCTATTAATAGCACCAAGCGACGGCCCCATGTCAAAAAATATATAATCATAATGCTTTGTTTGCTCTATTACATTATGAAAAACCAGTGTTGTTCTCAACCCACGAATCCCACCTGCTTTTGCATCTCTCCAATCCTGCGCCAAAAGATCTTCTTTCAAAGCAAGTCTCGGATCGCCAATTATAACGTCAAAGCCGAAATTTTTAGATTTTAGAATCGGCAATTCAGTTTTGTAACCTTTGCCAGTGGACAGAGGATGAATCACACTATATATCGTCTGTGGGTCTGTAGAACCGTATATTTCAAGAAACTGCTCATCTGGCAGCACATATTGAGTTAAGTTACACTGAGGATCCGCATCAATCACTAATACTTTATAGTTGTGATTCAACGCTAGCTCGGCTGCAAGATTTGCAACAAGCGTTGTTTTACCTACCCCACCTTTGTTGTTAAAAAAACAAATTGCTTCTGCCTTGCTTGTTTTAGATTCTTTCAGATCATATTCAGACATAGAGTAGCTCTCATCAAGACCAAAAATATGCATCGTACGCTAGGGCGCGCTTTGAGGGTATAGGCACATGACTTTTCATCAGGTATCGTCCGAATCATACGTAGGATTTCCGCAGAAGCAGAAAGCGGTATGCCCTGAAAACAAATACATCGACTAATTTGAAGCATCCTATAGCCAACAATCTCTTATTTCGAACGGCTGATGGTGGCCGAAAATGGATTTTTTGCTTCATATGGTTGGCTAAGCGCACTCCGCCCGCAAAGCAGGAGCTGAGCGAATTCCCCGTGGCTTATAGATCCGAAATGGCTGCTTCTGGCCGAAAATGATCATTCAGGACATGCCTCTCTTGTTGGTCAATAACAATCAAGCACATCCCCGCCGCTTCAGCACCATCATCTGACTGAAGCCTCAAAATAACTACCTCACAAAAAATCACGGCCTCACCAACCTAGGCAAATCAACTTCCTCCCCCAACCTCTCCACCCCCAACCTTACCCTCTCCCCCCCCTGCTCAATCACCACCCCTTCCCCCTCCACCGCCACCAACTTCACCCCAAGCCCCACCCTCTCCCCCTGCAAAAAACTCCTCGGCGGGCCATCGTTCAAACTCAAAATCGCCACCGCTCCCCGACTCCCCGCCATCACCCCGCTCACCTTGATGTCCACCGGCGCCGTCTGGTTGGAAAACCATTGCAGCGCCGGGCTGTCACTGCGTGCCGCGAGCATTTGCGGTGGCGCTGGTGGGGTGTGGGATTCGGCGGAGGTCAGGAGCAGCGACGACCAGGTCGCGACGCCGACCAGGGCGGCGAGCAGTGCGAGGGCCTGGACGGTTTGCGGGGGGGATGTGCGGGTGGTGAGCATCATGGGCTGAATCTCCTTTTAGTCCCTGCTGACAGGCTACGCGGCAATTCTCACGGTTTTATTTCACACGCCTTACATGTTGGCCGTGCAGGATGTTTTTTTGGACGGGGCTGGACGCAACGGAGTGCGCAACCGATGAAGGTGGGCAAGCAACAAGGCTTTACGCTGATCGAGTTGATGGTGGTGCTGGTGATCATCGGGATTGCCAGTGCGGCGATCAGTCTGAGTATCAAGCCGGATCCGCTGCAGTTGCTGCGCAAGGACGCCGAGCGGGTGGCGCAGTTGCTGCAGGTGGCGCAGGCGGAGGCCCGCGCCGATGGCCGGCCGATTGTGTGGGTGAGTGATGGCAAGGGCTTTCGCTTCAGTCGGCGCGGTGACGGTGGTCGGGGGTTTGAGCATTTCAAGGATGACCCGCAGTTGCGGCCGCGCACCTGGCAGAGTCCGAAGCTGGAGGTGCGGGTGGAGCCGAAGCAGAAGGTGGTGCTTAACGCCGAGTGGATCAATCCGCCGCTGCAATTGACCCTGTCAGATGGGCTCAATCGGCTGAGTGTGCTGCGTGATGCCAGTGGCAGGATCAGTGTGCAATGAATGATCAACGGGGCTTTACCCTGATCGAGGTGATGGTCGCGATTCTGCTGATGGCGGTGGTCAGTTTGATTGCCTGGCGTGGGCTGGACAGTGTGACGCGGGCGGACAGTCATTTGCAGGCGAGCAGTGAGCAGAGCGACCGTTTGTTGCGGGCGTTGAATCAGTTGCAGCGTGATGTGGAGATGCGCGCGGGTGTTGAATTGAGTGAGCCGAAGAAGGTTGGCGTGGATGATGAGCCGCCGAGTGCGCCACCTGCGTTGACGGTGCGCAGCAGTGACGGCAAGGGGTTTCGGCTGGACATTATTCGCCGTGCGGCGGATCAGGTTGGGGCTTTGCAGCGGGTGCGTTGGTGGGTCAAGGGGGATACGTTGTATCGGGCGGTGGCTGAGGGGCGCAGTCGGTATCCGTTGCCCGCGCCGGGGAATGGAGTGGCGGTGTTGCAAGGCGTGAGTGATGTGCAGGTGCGGGTTTGGGAAGTGGATAAGGGTTGGCGGCAGTTGAGTGGGAATCGGCGGGAGGATCCGTTGGGGTTGGAGGTTCGGTTGACGCGGGAGACGGCGCAGGGGGTGGAACGGTATCGGCAGGTGATGGGGCCGCTGCAATAATTTGGATTACTGAGGTCCCTGTGGGAGCTGGCTTGCCAGCGATGGGGTATTCACATCCAACATCTCATTGCCTGACATGCCGCTATCGCTGGCAAGCCAGCTCCCACAGGGTTTTATGGTGTTTGTGGGTGTTGGGTTGGACTAGCTGAGGACGACGACGCCGCCGGGGAGTTCGGTGCATTTGACGCCGTAGGCGTCGCGGATCAGCAGGGCGACGCCGGCGAGTTGGTCGAGGCTGAAGCGGGCCTGGACGCGGCGTTGGCCGAGTTCACGGTTGAGCAGCAGCAACATGCCGGGGCGGTAGCGGTTGATCTCGTCGATCATCTGGCTGAGGGTTGCGCCGTTGAATACCAGCACTTGTTGGCGCCAGTTCATCACTGCGGCGGTGTCGACGCTTTGCACTGCGCCCACTTGCTGCGCGTCGTAGGTCAGTTGTTCACCGGGCTGCAGGCGCAGGCTGTGGCCATCGACATTGACGTCCACCGAACCATCAAGGCACGTCACGCACACTTGCTGATCGGTGTTGCGCAGGTTGAACCGTGCCTGACTGGCGCGCAACCACCCTCCTCCGGCCTGCATCGCCAATGGCAGCCGCGCGGTTTGTACTTCGACTTCGCCGCTGACCAGTTCAAAACCCTGCACACCATCATCGCCGGCGCGCTGGTTGATGCGGGTCTGGGTGTTGAGTTCCAGGCGCACGCCGTCGGCGGGTTCGAAGCGCTTCTGCTGGCCGACTTCGGTGATGTAATCGGCGCCGAGCCCTTCAAAGCCACCGGGGATCGTGCCGCGCACCAGCAGGAACGCCGCCGATGCAGCGATGGCGCCACCGAGAAAGGCCCGTCGGCCAAACCGCCGAGCCGACTGCAGCCTTTCAGCGGCAGGCTGCAGGTTGTGCCACAACACCTTGGCCTGCTCGAAAGCCTGAGCATGTTCGGCGCTTTGCGCACACCAATCGCGCAAGGCGCGGGCGTCGGCCACGGTGGCGCGGCCCGAGGTCAGCAAGATCAACCAGTCGTAGGCTTCGCTGTGCAGATTGTCGGCCGCCGATGGCTTTGCAGGTGTCAGTCGAAAGATGTTCAAACGCGCAGATTCTCAACGAAATGATCGGGCACTATTCAGAAGACGGTTTTCCGGCCCCGCGACCGAACCGCTGAAACACTTTTCTTTCCAGTTTCGCGGCGCAGAAGCCCAATGCAGCTTTGATTTCCTTTTCGACCATGCGCGTGGAGATGCCGAAACGCTGGGAGATTTCCAGGTGCGGTGCCTCCTCCAGCCGCGCGGCGATGAAGATTCGGCGACGCCGCGCGGGCAGCTCGTAGAGAGCACTGAGCAGCGACTGAATTTCCTTTTGCCCGCCCACCACCCGCGCCGGGTCCAGCGCCTCGTCGCCGACTTGCAGCAGCTCTTCGACTTCCTCGCCGGTGAGCAGGCGCGCATCGGCCTGACGGCGGTCGGCGGCGATGTTCAGGGCCATGCGATAGAGGTAGGCGTTGGGCCGCAGCAGGTTCGGCGGCGTCTCCATGCGGTCGACCCGCAGGTAGGTTTCGTGCAGCACGTCGTTGGCCAGGTCTTCCGAGCCGAGACGGCGTCGCAAGCGCACCCGAAAGTCCTCATAGGACGTCAGGAACAGCTGGACCATCGAACCTTGTCCGGTGTCTTTCATCCCCCGGAAACTCCTTCCCATTTGGTGCATTCCATGCGTTTCCCTGACGACTCCGGTAACAACAGCAACGTGACCGGCTGACGCAACGCGCTGGGCGTCGGCCGGTCGATCCTCAGATTGCGAAAGCTCTCCACCAGCGCGGTATCGCGCCGTACATCACCGGTGGTGGTGACCAACCGGTTGTGCTGCACCACGCCGTCGCGCCCGACCCAGACCTGCAACACCGCGCGATAACTACCCGGACGGGTCAGCGGCGAACGGCACAGGTTGCGCTCGATCGCCGCTTGCACGGCGGTGGCGTAACTGCGACTCACGGCGGCGCTGGCCGGCGTGGATTTGTCCGGGGCCGATGGCACGTCCTCGACCTGCGCCACTTGCAGGGTGAATGCATCGTCGCGGGCATAGCGCGCCATCAGGCCACTGCCGCCGAGCAAACGGCGCAGCGCATCGGCAGCGGTGTATTCGCCATCGACCGCCAACGAGCGCCGACCGCGACTCAACTGGCTGTCGACCAGTACCGCAACACCCGTAGCGTGGCTGTACTGATCCAGCGCCCGGGCCAGGTCCTGCGCCGGAATGTGCAGGGTCATGCGCAAGTCGGCCGACACCGGTCCGGCTGTCGCCCCGCCGCTGAACCAGCCAAGCAGCAGCCCCAGACTCACCCGGCGCACGAGAGTCGCTGAACGCTGAAGACCGTCCCTGGAACTGCCTCGCTGCACGGCTGACGTACCCCTGAAAACCGTCATCCTGATGGCTGTTTATGAATCTGGTGTGACGGGCGGTGCAAAAAAACCATCACGGGATTCGCGCAAGGCTTGCACTAGACTGCAATCAGAGAACGGCCGCTTCGGGCCGGCCAGGAGGCTTGCATGAAATCACTGTGGAAAATCGCCCTCGGCGGGCTGCTGCTGAGCGCCTTCGCCAGTGCCCACGCTGAACAGCCGCTGGGCTGTGTGGAGGTAACGGTGGGCGGCTACAAGGCGCCGAATTACGATTGTCTGAGCCAGCAGATGGGCAACAATCCCGAGGGTGCTGCTGCTGCGCAGAAGAATCAGGAGGCAATGAACGCTCCCGTGAACAAACGGCCGCCAAATCAGGTTGGCCTCGCGACGCCGGCCGCAACAGGCACACGCATGGGCAACACCTTCGGCACCTCAGTCAAACCACAACGCCCAGCCGCGAATAACGGAACCTCCCCATTAACCAATAAATGAGTCAAACACCTGAGGCTAAGAAACTCACACACCTACAGGAAGGGGAAACACACCTGTGGCGAGGGGATTTATCCCCGATCGGCTGCGCAGCAGTCGTCAATCCCGCTGACTCGGTTTATCTGACGGACCCGCGTCGGATAGTGTTGGGCCTGCTACGCAGGCCATCGGGGATGAATCCCCTCACCACAAGGAACACCTCAATCACAGGGTGTGTACGTCAGTCGCTTGGGATTTGGCGGAAGCTCACCGCCAGGCGATTCCAGCTGTTGATGGTGGTGACGGCCATGGTCAGATCCACCAGTTCGGCTTCACTGAATTGCGCTTTGGCCAACTGGTAAACATCATCCGGCACATGACTTTCAGCCAACAACGTCACCGCCTCGGCCCAAGCCAGCGCGGCGCGCTCGCGCGGATTGAAAAAGCCGCTGTCGCGCCACACCGCAATCGCATACAAACGCCGCTCACTCTCCCCGGCGCGCCGCGCATCCACTGAATGCATGTCGGTGCAAAATGCGCAGCCGTTGAGCTGCGAAGCGCGGATCCTGATCAGTTGCAACAGCGGCGCCTCGATGCTCAGGTCGCGGGTCAGCGCTTCCATGGCGAGCATGGCTTTCATCGCCTTGGGTGAGGCGTTGTAGTAGTCCAGACGCGGGGACATGGGCAGGTCTCGGAATGCGGGATAGTGGATTTACGGTAAGCGCTGATGCGCCTGCGTTACAGCCCCAATTCCACGAAAAACCGCCACACCATTGCCCCCCGGCCAAACACAAATCCCCTGTAGGAGCTGCCGCAGGCTGCGATCTTTTGACTTTGATTTTTTTCAAACAAAAGCAAGATCAAAAGTTCGCAGCCTTCGGCAGCTCCTACACGGGTTGGGGCCAATTTGGAGTTTTTCGGGTAGGCAACTATTGTCGATCCGGCAACAGCGGTAATCTGGCCGACACCCCAATCGCCCCCCGGAGCCGCGTCGGTATGGAACTTCACGTCGTGATCAATGGCCGCAAGGACCTGGCCGGCCAGCTGTACAACCAGCTGCGCGGCGCCATCGAGTCCGGGCGTCTGGCCGCCGGCACCCAGTTGCCGCCGAGTCGCTTGCTGGCCGAGCAACTGGGGATCTCGCGCAAGACCATTTCCGACACCTACGCGCAGCTGACTTACGAAAACTTCCTTACCGGCGTCATCGGCAAAGGCACTTACGTCAACGCCCGTCCGGCGCAGGTTCAGCGCAAGCAAAGCCACACCGAACTGGCCAGCGCCGAACAGATCGAGCGCTGGCGCAACCTGCCGATGTTCCTGCAGCACCCGACGCTGGAAGGTTCGCTGCGTTACGATTTTATCGGCGGCGCCACCAGCAAGGGCCAGTTCCCGCATGACGACTGGCGCCGTTGCGTATCGCATGCGATGCGCCAGATGGCCGGCTCCAAAGGTTTCTACAGCGTCCCCGAAGGCTTGCCGGCACTGCGCAATGCGATTGCCCGGCACATCGCGTTTTCGCGCGGGATCAACGGTCGGGACGAGGACATCGTGGTGTGCAACGGGGCGCAGCAGGCGCTGGACCTGATCACCCGCGTGCTGATCAGCCCCGGCAGCCGAGTGGCGATGGAAGACCCGGGTTATCCGCCGGCCCGCCTGCTGTTCGGTAGCCACGGCGCCGCAGTCAGCGGAGTTCCGGTGGATGCCGAAGGCATTGTGGTCGAACAGATTCCCGAGGGTACGCGGCTGATTTACGTCACCCCGTCGCATCAGTTTCCGCTGGGCATGCCAATGAGCCAGGCGCGCCGCGAGGCGTTACTCGCCCGGGCGTATGAACTGGGCGCGATCATCATCGAGGACGACTATGACAGCGAATTCCGCTACGAAGGCCGGCCTACGGACTCTCTGTTCAGCCTCGACCAGCGCGGGATCGTTGCCTACGTCGGCACCTTCTCCAAGACCCTGCTGCCGGAGCTGCGCCTGGGTTACGCAATTCTGCCGCCGGCGATCCTCGAAGCGGTGATCCGCGCGAAAAAGCTCACGGACCAGCACGCTTCGACCTTGCCGCAATGGGCGCTGGCCAAGTTCATCGCCGAAGGTTGCCTGCTCAAGCACATCCGCCGCTGCCACGCGATTTACGCCCAGCGCCGCGAGCGGATTCTGGCGCGCATGGCCACGGATCTGTCGCCGTGGCTGGAGGCGATTCCGCCCAGCGCCGGGTTCCACATGGCGGTGCTGTGCAAGGTGCCGGTCGATCTGGCGCTGGTGATCGAGCTGGCGAGAAAGGTCGAGGTCGGGTTGTATCCCATCGACATTTTCTATTATCAACAGCCGGTGAGGAGCGGCCTGTATTTCGGCTTCGGCGCCATCGAAACCCTCGACATCGACACCGCTCTGGATCGCCTGCGCGACATTCTGCAACAAGTGGCGTGAATGATTGGTCTGCGCGATTAACCGCCGATTGGTTATTGGTGATCAACCGGTGCGGGCCTATTCTGCATGGGCGTTATCCCTCAATGAGCAGGATTCGTCCGGCCTGATTCAGGAGAGTGAGCAATGTCCAACGAAGTGATCAACACCGTCCAGGTGCGCGCTGCCGCCGGCCGTTCGGAAGAGCTCGGCCGGCAGTTGCAGAAGATCGTCGACACCCTGCGTCAGACACCGGGCTGCGACGCCTATATGGTCGACCGCTGCCCCGAGGACAACCAGCGCTGGATGGTGAGCGCACGCTGGCAGTCGGAAGCGGCGATGCAGGCGCACTTCAACCGGCCCGAGGCGCAGGGGTTTATTGACCTGATCGATAGCCGTCTGGCCAATAGTGTGGATTTCAATAGTTTCCCTATCGTTTAGAAGCAAGATCAAAAGATCGCAGCCTTCGGCAGCTCCTACACTATCCCTGTAGGAGCTGCCGAAGGCTGCGATCTTTTGCTTTTTGGCGGCAGCCGATTGGTCACCCGATCTTCCCGAATATTGGCCGTTTGCACGCCCCACCCCGCAGACTACTGTGGTCACCACCCCTCCCCAACTGGTGATCGAACATGAAAGCCCTGCACCTCTTCACCGCCGTTCTCGCCCTGTCCATGTCTGCCGCCACCCTGGCCCACGACCCATCCGAGAAAGTCACGGTCCTGCAAGACCAGATGCTGAAAAACGCCCCCGGCAAGAAAGCCATGATGATTGAAGTCGACTACAAACCCGGCCAGTCCTCGATCGCCCACAAGCACGACGGTACCGCCATGGCCTATGTGCTCGAAGGCGAAGTGATTTCCCAGGTCAAGGGCGAACAGCCGATCACCTACAAGAAAGGCCAATTCTGGTACGAACCGGCCGGTTCCGAACATCTGGTGTCGAAAAACGCCAGCAAAAGCAAACCGGCGAAGTTGCTGGTGTTCATGGTATTGGCGCCGGACGAACAAGTGCTGATCCCTTTGAAAAACTGATGGTTGTTGGCACAGCCATAAATAAAAAGGCGCAAAACCCTGTTTTGCGCCTTTTTATGTCCGGACGAAATTAACCGTTTTGCCTTAAAGCCAATAAAACTAATACATCGCCACAACACGGAAAATTGTCAGCTTATTTACAGGTTGGCGGGTTTAGTCTGAATCAACTGTCGTGCGCCCGTCACAAACAGCCGCGACAACTATGACGTTCCGACTGAAGTTGCTTCACGGGAGACTCACCATGAAACTTGCGTTTGCCAGTACCTTGGCGATATCGGTTTTAGCTTTGTCCGCCTGCTCAGTACCCACCGCGCCGAAAGCGGTTTCGTCCCTCGACACGCTGTTTACCCAACCGGTCGGCCGCAGCAGCGCCGCCCAAGTGCAAAGCGGTCCCGACGTGTCACTGGGCGTGGTCTACAGCCCGAGCACCCAGACCAACCGCGAATACCTGCGTGACTATCAGGCCAACGCCGGCACCGGTTTCGGCCAGAGCCTGCTGGTGCAGCCGATCCACGACGCCTACGTCAACACCTCGAAACCGGACATGGCCGTGGACTGGGTCAAGGCTTCGCTGCAACGCCAGTTCGGCTCCGTCACGGTGTACCCGGACATGCAGAGCCTGCGCGCGGCGCATCCCGACGTGGTGGCGATCATCGACACCCACAGCCAGTTGATCACCTCGCGCAGTTCCGACATCAAGGCTGATGTGAGTGCGGATTTTTATGATGCAAAGTTGAACTACATCGGTACAGCAAAAGGTTCTGAAGCGAAAGAACTGACGCCAGTTTGGGCCGACTTCAAAGGCTCGGAAGAAATCGTCGCGGATATTAATCAGCAACAGGATGTGCAAGTTCGGGCGTTGCAGAAGTTTGATCAGTCGTTGAGTAATTTATTGACCAAGGCGACAGATAAAGTGTCGATGCTTGATAACAAACAAACACCTGACTTGTATTGAAAGTAAGGCCCTCATCGCTGGCAAGCCAGCTCCCACAGGGATCTGCGGTGAACACAAATTCTGTGAACAATCGAGAAACCTGTGGGAGCTGGCTTGCCAGCGAATGAGGCCCGATTAATCAACACAAAATCCATCAGACATAAAAAAGCCCCGGCATCTCACGACACCGGGGCTTTTTCATTCAACCACTACTCAGGCCGGTTCAAGCTCGGCATTCGCAGCAGCCGCAGGCACCACCGCCTGACCGCTCAACGCGAGGTCCAGCAGCTCACGGTTGGCCACGGCGTACATGGCGTAATCAGTGCCGCTCGCAGCACGGATTTCCACCAGCATGGCGCGCCAGCGTTCGATCATGCCTTCGTGCTGTGCCATCCACAGCGCCAGACGTGCTTCCACGTCCTGGGTGCCGTCGCCCTGTTGCAGGACGGAGATGGTGATCGCACGTTGCTGCCAGTCCACATCATCACGGAACGCTTCACGGGCCAGAGCCTGCCAGTTGTTTTCAACCGGCAGCGCGCTGATCTGTTGCAGGTACCAGGTGATGTCCAGCGCACTGCCCACGGCGAAGTAGGCCTTGGCCACTTCGGCCGGATCCTGGCCAGTGACGTCGGACGCTTCGATGATCGGCAGCAGCGTGTACAGGTGCGAGGTACCCGCCACCATACGCGCCAGCAACTCCGGCACACCGGCCGCGACGTAAGCCTGATAACGCGCCTGCCAGTTTTCACGGATTTCGCCGCTCAGCAGTTCGTCGAGCTTCAGACCCAGCTCCTTGAGGTGCGGACCGAAGTGCGCGACGTCACGGGCAGCGTTCTGCTCGTTGCGACGGGCACGCAGGAACCAGCGGGTAGCGCGACGGCCCAGACGCATCAGCTCGTCCATCAGCTCCAGTTGCACGTCAGCGGAGACTTGGTAGTCCAGTGCTTCGATCTGACGGAACCAGTGCGGGAGGTGGAAGATGTCACGCACGATCACGTAGGCGCCGGCCACGTTCGCCGGGCTCATGCCGGTCGACTCTTTGAGTCGCTGCACGAAGGTGATGCCCATGTGGTTGACCAGATCGTTGGCAATCTGGGTGCTGACGATCTCGCGCTTCAGACGGTGACGACGCATGGCTTCGGAGAACTTGCTGACCAGGGTCGGCGGGAACGCCGTTTCCATGTCGCGAGTCAGGTAGTCGTCGTCCGGCACCAGCGAGTTCAGCAGCTGTTCCTTGAGGTCGATTTTGCTGTACGAGATCAGCACCGACAGCTCGGGACGGGTCAGACCATGGCCTGCCGCAACGCGCTCGTTGATCTGCTCTTCGGTCGGCAGGAACTCGATGGCACGGTCCAGCTTGCCACGGCCTTCCAGATCGCTCATCAGACGCTTGTACTCGGCAATGCGCTCGTAGGCACGACGCGCTGCCAGGGACAGGGCCTGGGTCTGCTTGTAGTTGTTGCCCAGCACCAGACCACCGACTTCGTCGGTCATGCTCGCCAGCAACTGGTTGCGTTGCTTGTCGGTCATGTCGCCGGCCTGAACCACTTCGTTCAGCAGGATCTTGATGTTCACTTCGTGGTCGGAGCAGTCCACGCCACCGGCGTTGTCGATGAAGTCGGTGTTGGAACCGCCGCCATTGAGACCGAACTCCACACGACCCAGTTGGGTCATGCCGAGGTTACCGCCCTCGCCCACGACTTTGCAGCGCAGCTCGTTGCCGTTGACGCGCAGTGCATCGTTGGCCTTGTCGCCGACGTCGGCATGGCTTTCGCTGCTGGCTTTCACGTAAGTACCGATACCGCCGTTCCACAGCAGATCCACCGGCGCCTTGAGCAAGGCGTTCAGCAGCTCGGTCGGGGTCAGCTTGTCGGCCTTGATGTCGAAGCGTTCTTTCATCTGCGGCGAGATGGCGATGCTCTTCGCGCTGCGCGAGAAGATGCCGCCACCTTCGGACATGATGCTGGTGTCGTAGTCGGTCCAGGCCGAACGCGGCAGGTCGAACATGCGCTGACGCTCGACGAAGCTGGTCGCCGGGTTCGGGTTCGGATCGATGAAGATGTGCATGTGGTTGAACGCGGCAACCAGTTGCAGCTTGTCGGACATCAACAGGCCGTTACCGAACACGTCACCGGCCATATCACCGACGCCGACCACCGTGATGCTGTCTTCCTGGACATTGATGCCACGCTCGCGGAAGTGGCGCTGTACGCCGACCCACGCGCCCTTGGCGGTGATGCCCATTTTCTTGTGGTCGTAACCGGCGGAACCACCGGAGGCGAACGCGTCACCCAGCCAGAAGCCGTAGTCGATGGCGATGCCGTTGGCGATGTCGGAGAAGGTCGCAGTGCCCTTGTCCGCAGCCACCACCAGGTACGGGTCATCGTCGTCATGCCGCACGACGTTGGCCGGCGGTACCAGCGCGCCGTCTTTCAGGTTGTCGGTGATGTCCAGCAGACCGGAAATGAAGATGCGGTAGCAGGCGATGCCTTCGGCCGCGATCTCGTCACGGCTGCCGCCCAGTGGCAGACGACGCGGCAGGAAGCCGCCCTTCGCACCCACCGGCACGATGACCGAGTTCTTCACTTGCTGGGCTTTTACCAGGCCGAGGACTTCGGTACGGAAGTCTTCTTCACGGTCGGACCAGCGCAGACCACCGCGCGCCACGTTGCCGAAGCGCAGGTGCACGCCTTCGACGCGTGGCGAATACACGAAGATTTCGAACTTCGGTACTGGCTTGGGCAGCTCAGGGATCGCGTGCGGGTTGAACTTGAAGCTGAAGTACGACTTGTTCTGGCCGTTGGCATCAGTCTGATAGAAGTTGGTGCGCAGGGTGGCTTTGATCAGGTCCAGGTAACGACGCAGGATGCGGTCTTCGTTGAGCACCTGAACATCGTCCAGTGCGGTCAGAATCGCCTGCTCCAGACGCTGTTGCTTGTCTTCCAGATCATCGCTGCCCAGCTTGCGCGCCAGGTAGAAACGGGTCTTGAACAACCGGGTCAGCTCGCGAGCGATGTCGGTGTGGTTGTTCAGGGTGCTGGCGATGTAACCCAGGTCGAAGCCCAAGCGGATCTGCTTCAGGTAACGGGCGTAAGCGCGCAGCAGCGCCACGTCGCGCCATGGCAGACCGGCGGTCAGCACCAGACGGTTGAACGCATCGTTCTCGGCATCGCCACGGACGATGTGGACGAACGCGTCCTGCAGGGTGTCGTTGAGTTGCTGGATGTCCAGTTCCAGACCTTCAGCGGCAGTGAACGCGAAGTCATGAATCCAGAACTCGCGGCCGTTGGTGTGACGCAGACGGTACGGGAACTCGCCCAGTACGCGCAGGCCGAGGTTTTCCAGAATCGGCAACACGTCGGACAGCGCCAGCGGGGTGTCGGCGTGGTACAGCTTGCAATGCAGCTCGCGCTGACCAGACACCTGGCCCAACGGCTGATAGAAGCTCATCACCAGCGGATTTTTTTCGTTCAGGCTCAGCAGGTGCTGCATGTCGACCACGGCCGAATGCGCCGCGAAACGCTCGCGGTAGCCGGCCGGGAAGCCTTTCGGGAAGTCCGCCAGCACGTTGGTGCCGTGGGCTTCGCCGAAGCTTTCGACGGTCAGGGCGGCGTAGTCGTCCTGCCAGCTGCGGCAGGCCTGCACAACTTCTTTTTCCAGCAGCAGCGGGTCGATGTCGATGCGGTTCTTCGGATCGACGCGCAGGATCAACTGCACGCGAGCCAGCACGGACTCGGAGAAGAAGGTCCAGAACTCGCAGTCGGTGGCCTTCAGGCGCTCCATCAGCACCTGCTGGATCTTCTGGCGCACTTCGGTGGAATAGATGTCGCGTGGCACGTAGGCCAGGCAGTAGCAGAAGCGACCGTACGGGTCTTTGCGCAGGAACACGCGGATCTTGTTGCGTTCCTGGATCTGCACGATCGACATCACGGTGCTGAACAGTTCGTCGACCGGGGTCTGGAACAGGTCATCACGCGGCAGCACTTCGAGCACCTGCGCCAGTTCCTTGCCCAGGTGAGCCTTGGACTGGAAGCCGGAACGGCGTTCGATTTCTTCGACCTTGCGGCGGATGAACGGGATGACCCGCACGCTCTCGCCATACACCGAGGAGGTGTACAGGCCCATGAAGCGGTGTTCCTTGATGACTTTACCGTCGGCGTCGATTTCACGGATCGACACGTAGTCCGGGTAGGCCGGACGGTGTACCCGGCTCGGGTGCGCAGCCTTGGCGAACGACAGCAGGGTCGGTTCGCGCAGGTAGTTCACCGCGTAGTCTTCGATGTGACGGTCTTCGTTGGTCAGACCGGTGCGCAGCAGTTTGGTCAGGCCAAGGAAGGAATTCTGGTCGTATTCGATATGGCCGCCATCGGCCTGATCGACAACGGTGAACTCTTCGTAGCCGAGGAAGGTGAAGTGGTTGCCCACCAGCCATTCCAGGAAGCTCTTGATTTCGCTCTTTTCGTCGGCGTCGACGGCGAATGCGCTGTGATCGAGCTTGGTGAGGATCTCCTGCACCTTGGCCTTCATCGGCTCGAAATCAGCGACCGCGACGCGCACTTCACCGAGCACCTGCTCCAGCTCTTTGCTCAGCACATTCAGTTCGGCCGCGTTGGCGCAGCGGTCGATTTCCAGGTACATCAGCGACTCGTGCAGCACGCCTTCGCCGGTACTGCCTTTTGGCAGGATTTCCAGCAGTTCGCCCTTGCTGCCACGACGCACGCTGAGCACGGTGGTCTGCAGGGTGTGGATGCTGTAGCCGCGACGGTTCAGCTCGGTGCGGACCGAGTCGACCAGGAACGGCAGGTCGTGGTGCAGCACTTCGACCGCGGTGTGGGTCGACTGCCAGCCATGACGCTCGTAATCAGGGTTGTAGACGCGCACTTGCGGTTGCGCGTGATCGAAGCGCTCAAGCAGGCGCCACGCGGAAAGAGTACAGCCAGCGAGGTCGGAGAGGCGACGTTGAGTCAGCTCGTCCAGGGAAATGATGCCGAAGAATTGTTCAGCGAACAGCGCCACTTGTGGCAGTGCCTGTTCACTGATGTGCTGCGCCAGTGCCGCTTGCAGTTGGTGCTGGAAGTCGGCTTTGCTGGCTGCGGTGAAGAACGCCATCTGTGGTACTCCGCTTAAGCTTGTTATTGATGGAAAGCGTCGCGTGCAACACCCCTTGCGGGGCTTGTGTCGCCCTGTTCCTGAATCTCGGGCAGAGGAAACAGGGGGACAGGTGGGTGAAGCTGGACGAGACACTCAGGTCACATTCACCTTCCATTGAATGGGCATCTGCAAAAACGACTGTCGAGGCCGCCGACAATGTCTTTACGGGTGCTCATCCGTTGCGCAGCTTAATGGGTGCGACAATGTGTCTGCTTGCGGTGCTGCGACATATTCGGTCATTGGCACGTAAACCACGGCTGGGGCATGGCACAACACTAGCAGTGGATGGGCAAACTGGTCGGATTAAAACCCTATTTTCCACACATTCGTATCGAAAATGACTGCCTGAACAACGAACGTTCCCGCGCGTTCGGCCCTGCGCCTCCCTGCTTTCAGCCCCCCTCCAAAAAATGGCAACGATTTAGAGAAAAAACAAGTAGTTACAAGGCTTTTCCACCTTCTTACAAACAGCAAAGAAAAAGCCCACAGAAACTTCAGAACATATTCTTACAACCTGAATTGTTTGAATTTCAACGCAATGCTATCAATGTAAAAACATTCTCCGCCCGAAGGATCGGGCATTAAATGCACAAGGAACTTGCACATGTCACAACTGGAACTTCCCGGGATAATCACCTATGCCGATGGCACGTGGGAAATAATCAATTTAAACCCAAACACGATAAGAGGCGACATCCGCAGGAACTATCCCTTGGGAAATCCGATGCATGGGTTCACCCTTGCACTACAAAATGACTACAACACACGCAAGCAAAATCTTGAAGCCAACCTTCAATCCGAACTGAACATCAAAGAAAGCAGCTATCCGCCTCTGACGGCCATTACGCCGGACTCATGGTTATCCCGGGCAACAAACATCGTCAACGAACTGTTATTTCAGAAAAACGCCGAACTCCAACAACAATTGAAAACTGTAAAGACTGCAAAACTTTATGCAAAGCTGGAAGCAACTTACAACGCCATGATCCTCACCGATCAGATTGCAAGCCTGCAATCCCGGCAAACACAGTTATACGCCGAAACAAACCGCCGACAAGCCGAGGCCCTGGCCTTGCAACAGGCTGCCGAAGCCGCGCGCCGGATAGAAGAAGCACGCAGGCAAGCGCAGGAGCAGGCGCGCCTCGCAGCCCTTGCCGAAGCCCAACGAATCGCCGAGGAAAACGCGAGGCTCGCGGCAGCAGAGGAAGCCAGGCAGATCGACGAGCACAAGCGCGCCGTGGCGTTCGTTGCCGACGCCAATAAATACATTCTGGAGAAATACGGCGCGAACCTGCATCAGGTCGTGATGGATCTTCAAAAGGACATTTCAGGCAAGAAGATCCGAAGCTACACCGAAGCCATGCAGACCTTCGAAAAAGTGCGCACCAACCCGAATGCAAGGCTCAGCCCGCAGGATACCCGTGCGGTTGTCGACACACTGAACGCTCTGGACAAGGCGACCTACACGGACAGTGTCAATCGGCTCGCCAAAGGATTTGGCGTAACCGGAAAAATTGTGCAGGTGCACTCGGTGATCGGGAAAACTGCGATTGGTTTCCAGGAAGGCAATTGGAAACCGTTGATGCTGGAGCTTGAGAGTATTGCGGCTGGTATGGGGGCAGGCGCACTACTGGCAGTGACCGCCGCCTACTTTTTCCCGGCACTGGTTACTACCGTACCCGGTATCGTGGTAGTCGGCTTATTGATTGCCTTGGCAGCAGCCTTTTTGAGCGCTGATAACGTGGAAAAAATAAATACACTGATCCTTGATCAGTTCAATAGCGCTTCCTCAAAAGGATAGCAAACATCTGTAACGGGCCAGCCTTCCGGCTGGCTCTGTTAAACAGACAACACCGCCAGCCTACTGGAGAACACCAAGATGAATTAAAACCCGCCTGAACTGACTGTACCTCCATTATTGATTTCCCTTTTCTGCGCGCCGATCTTTTTTATAAACCTTCTTCTTCCCGCACTCCCGCAAAGCAGCCTGGATTTTGCCATCAACGACTTCCTGGACAACCAGCTTTTCGGCTTGAGCGGATTCTGGTCTTCCTTATTCCCCCTCAGCTCCAAAGCAACTGCAAACTATGTAGCGGTTGTCGGGCCAATATTTGCACCAATTCTATTCTACAAAATTTACAAAACAATGAAGATTGACCCGACCCAGTACAAAAACAGGATTTTAACTCGACTCATCACCGGAATATTCCTTACAGCCTTTATGATTATATTTTTTATATTAGCTTTTTATTTAACCGAAACAGATCTTGGAAAAGGCACCGGAAAATATGGAAACCTGTTTGGACAAAACATATTGTTTTACTCGATATTCTCTTCAGGCATGTTGATACTTTTCTTTGTCATCCCATTTCTGATCCATCGAATCTTTTTTTACTTTCCGTACTTGCTGATCAAGAACTGGAAGGAAAAAAGGGAACGCCGCCACTCTTATTGAGCGCTACGCCTTCCCTTTTTCCTGAGCTGTTTACAGCCCCCCATCAACATCAGTCGGGCAGCTCCTCGAACGCTTTGAATTTGCTCACCGTGGCACAGTCGTAACACATGGTTTTCAGGACCAGTTTATCCATGCTGGCATCGATATTGCTGGAGTCACACTCTCGGCAGAACAGCCTCAAATGACCGAGCAGGTCGCTGTCAAAAGCTGTAGCGGAAAAGAACTGCGGCACCAGTTCATCGCGCCAATACATTCCCGGCGACTTGGAAAAGCCGGCTCCGCTGTCCTTGAGCACTACGTCGTACAACAGCCGATGCAGCGCCGATTGCGGTACCCGCGAATCGCGGTGTGCGTTTTTGCGCCAGTTCCGAGTCAGGGCATCCTGAGCGGTCCCGAGCATGTTGCGCGGGATGGTGTTGGACGCATGATTGCGACCTTTGGAATTGCCGGTGGCGTAGAAATGCGCAGCGTTTTTTACTGCCAGACGGGCAAAGTAATAGAGCTGGCTTACAGAAAAATCCTGCAGGAGTTGCCCCACAACTGTTTCAGCACGCGCCTCGGCCGTGAACGAAAAACTGACTTCATTGGCCAGTACGCGGATGTATTGAAGCGATTCTTCTCGGGCCAAATCGAAGATCAGCCCGTAGAGTTCGCTCTTCCAGGCGACCTGAATGTCGCCGGACAATTCCTGATAGAGCGCCAGGTAAAGGCTTTCCCGATTACAGCGCGCAACCCCGCCGAGTGCCACATTGGGCTGCCAGCGCACTGCAGAATAGTCACTGATACTGCAACCCTCAGTGCGATCAAAGGCCCTGATATCAGAGCTCGTCGCGACCGTTACCACGCCGGCCTCGTGCAGACTCTTCAATCTTTCCTCACTTGCCTCGACGCTCGGTGCCAGACGTTCGCTTCGGGAAGACGCGTTCAACGGAGCGATCCATTCGGGATGGCTGACGTTGCCATCGTCCAGCAAGGCCAACAATGTCAGTTTCTGCACAAACCCAAGGGCCCCATATGGCACCGCGAGCCTCGGTATGCCGAAGTGCGATTCAAGTTCCCGTCGGTCACGCTCGGCCTGCGCCGCCAAGTGTTGCTGATGAACCTGCCAGCACGCCTGGCAAGTACAGGCCATGCGCCGGCCATGGCGGGCGAATTCAGAGTATCGGTGCTCGCACCGTACGCACTTGTAAGGATGCCGCTGCGAGACCGAAGTGCCCCGGGCGTGCCGACGTACCCACATGGGTAAATCACAATAAGGGCATTTCAGGTCTTGACTGACAATCGGCGGCAACACCTTGAGCAAGCTGCGAACAGTGACAGGGATCTGATACTCGACCAGGAGCGCGGCGCTTTTTTCGCCGTCCAGATACCGTTGATAAATCTGCTCGACCTGAGCGTCAGAAAGGTGAGCGATTTCCTCTGCGCGTTCGAAATACGGATGCATTGAAAGAGGTCCTTTTTTTCAGTTTGTATTGACGCACTCCTTTGCGTTTGAACGGCAAAATAATGACAATCGTGTCGATAAAACAAGCGAAAAAGCGGAAAACAGCTACCGAATTCAAACAGGTAACGCCTCCTGCGGCGTCCTCGGAAATTTCAGCCCACTGTCCAGGATTCAACTGTCGGATTTCCCCTTCTTCATTGATTTCGACAAGTTTTATGCGAACCACTATTGCGAATATCAATAAGACAGAATCGAGCCCCAACAGCCTTTGTCTACACAAGAGAGCAGCGCGAATGTGCGAAGGCTGGCAAAATCGCGCTTTCGATTGCACACAGCGCCCGTTGGCCAGGAACTCCCCATGCAAATGACCACCGCCCTACTGATCGTCAACCCATGCGACGACGAAGAAGACAACATGGCCATGCTCTGCTGCCATAGCGACAAGGGCGAGATGTTTCTGATGAGCCGCTATCCGGACGAGGACGAGCTGGAGATCACCCTGGATGGCGAGCCTTCGACCCTCGACGGGGTGAAAGTCACCCTGGGCAAGACGCTGCTGAAGATCGAGATCGCGTCGGCGGATGCCGATGCGCTGAATGGCGATGATGTGCTGGAGATCACTTTCAATCCGGCCATGGTGGATCTGGATGAGGTTGAGCAAACCCTGAAGAATATTCTGGATGGCACCGGGACCTATATCAGCCAGATTTAAGGGTGCCTGAGCCGGCCTCTTCGCCGGCAAGCCAGCTCCCACAGAGAGCGATGTGTTGCATAAATCGCATTCGCACCGCTGATACCTGTGGGAGCTGGCTTGCCAGCGATGGGGCCAGAACTGCCACCTCACCACTCCCCTGCTACAAAATTCCAACAAATCCCCCGGTCATTTCCCGCACTTTGCGCAAAATGCCGTTAGTCGCCACCCCCCTCGATGGATTAAAGTAACGCCCCCAGCCCCGGCGTTATCCGAACGCCTGCGGCCACCCTTTCCAGGAACAGTCACCGATGGAACATCGTGAAGCGCTGCTGGCGCTGCGAACCTTTCTTTCAACGCAGATTCTCGGCCAGGAAAAACTCATCGAGCGTTTGCTCATCGCCCTGCTCGCCGACGGCCACATGCTGGTCGAGGGCGCTCCGGGTCTGGCCAAGACCAAAGCGATCAAAGAACTCGCCGAGGGCATCGAAGCCCAGTTCCATCGCATCCAGTTCACTCCCGATCTGCTGCCGGCCGACATCACCGGCACCGAGATATATCGCCCGGAAACCGGCAGTTTCGTGTTCCAGCAAGGGCCGATCTTCCACAACCTGGTATTGGCGGACGAAATCAACCGGGCCCCGGCCAAGGTGCAATCGGCGCTGCTCGAAGCCATGGCCGAGCGTCAGGTCAGCGTCGGGCGCAGCACTTACGAGCTGTCGCCACTGTTTCTGGTGATGGCCACGCAAAACCCGATCGAGCAGGAAGGCACCTACCCGCTGCCGGAAGCCCAGCTCGACCGCTTCCTGATGCACGTCAAGATCGGTTTCCCGGACGCCGCCGTCGAACGCCGGATCCTGCAGCAGGCCCGTGGTGAAGCGCTCAATGGCGAAACCAAGCCTGAACGCCGGGTCAGCCAACAAGCGATCTTCGCTGCGCGCAAGGAAATCCTCGGTCTGTACATGGCCGACGCCGTGGAGGAATACCTGGTGCAACTGGTCATGGCCACGCGCACCCCGGCCAAGTTCGACCCGGAAATGGCCGAGTGGATCGCCTACGGCGCCAGCCCGCGCGGCTCTATTGCCCTCGACCGTTGCGCCCGGGCTCACGCCTGGCTGGCGGGTCGCGATTTCGTCAGCCCGGAAGACATTCAGGCGGTGCTGTTCGACGTGTTGCGTCACCGCATCATTCTGTCGTTTGAAGCCGAAGCCGCCGGCATCGATCAGGATCGGGTGGTGCAGCGGATTCTCGACGTCGTAGCCGTCGCTTGACCCCCATGAACGCCCCCCTGCCGTCCGAACCGGGCATCCGCATCAGCCTCACCGACCTGATCGAGATGCGTCACCGTGTGCGTGAAGTGCAGTTGTTTTCCACGCCGAGTCAGCGCAGCCCGCTGATCGGCCTGCATCACTCGAAATTCCGTGGTCGCGGGGTCGACTTCGATCAGGTGCGGGTCTATCAGGCCGGCGACGACGTGCGCACCATCGACTGGCGCGTGACCGCGCGCACCCAGGAGCCGCACACCAAGCTGTTCCACGAAGAGCGCGAACGACCGATTTTCATCATGGTCGAGCAAAGCACGCGGCTGTTTTTCGGCTCCGGGCTGATGTTCAAGTCAGTGCTGGCGGCGCAAGCGGCGGCGCTGATCGGCTGGGCGGCGCTGGGCCACAATGATCGAGTCGGCGGACTGGTGTTCGGCGACAACGAGCATTACGAAATCAAACCGCGCCGCAGCAAGCAGAGCCTGCTGCAACTGCTCAATCGCCTGGTCAAGGTCAATCAGTCGCTGCACAGCGAACGCGAGCCGGACCGCGACGCCCTCGGCGTGGCGCTGCGCCGGGCGCGCGAAGTGTTGCGCCCGGGCAGTCTGGTGATCGTCATCTGTGACGAGCGCGCGCTGACCGACAGCGCCGAGCAGCAACTGAGCCTGCTGGCGCGCCATTGCGACCTGCTGATGCTGCCGCTGTCCGATCCACTGGACCACGCCCTGCCCGCCGCCGGGCTGCTCAGATTCGCGGAAAGGGGCGCGCAACTGGAACTCGACACCCTCAATTTCGAGCTGCGTCAAACCTATCGCGCCCAGGCCGAGGCCCGTATCGCCCGCTGGGAATTGCTCGCGCAAAAACTGCGGGTGCTGCTGATGCCGTTGAGCACGCAAAGCGAAATGGTCGAGCAGATGCGCGAGTTCCTCAATCCGCAGCGCCCGGGGAGCAGTCGATGAACGGCCTCGAGCAACTGCAACCGCTGATTTCGCCACCGCCGATCGACTTTTGGCCGCCAGCGCCGGGCTGGTGGCTGCTGCTGTTATTGCTGCCGCTGCTCGGGTTCGCGGCGTGGCGTTTGCGCCGGTTCATTCCGGTCAAGAAACGCCCGATCGTACGCGCCGAACAGCCGCTCGATCCGGTGCGCATCGCCGCGCTGGCCGAACTGGCACAAATGCCCAAACCCTACGACGGCGCACCGGCCGGGGCCTGGCTGCAGCAGCTCAACGGCCTGCTCAAACGCCTGTGCCGCAACCACTACCCTTACAGCCAGAGCCACACCCTCAATGGCCGCAAATGGCTGGCGTTCCTCGACAACCGCTGCCCGGCGGCCGGTCTGACGCGCTGGATGGTGCTGGTCGAAGGCGCCTACAAACCGGAATGCAAACTCGACGACAAAGCCATCGCCGGCCTGACCCAAGCCGTCGACACCTGGATTCGCAAGCATGTTTGAGTTCGCCTGGCCGTGGATCTTCGTGCTGCTGCCGCTGCCGTGGCTGATGCGTCTGGTGTTGCCGGTGGCCGACAGCGGCGAGCCGGCGTTGCGCGTCAGTTTTCTCTCGGACCTCGAAGGCCTCGCCCGTCGCCGGGCCCGCGCCAACCTGCCGGCGTGGCGCCAGCAGGCGCCGTTTCTGTTGCTGTGGCTATTATTGCTGAGCGCCGCCGCCCGCCCGCAATGGCTCGGCGAACCATTGCCGATTGCCGCCAGCGGCCGTGATCTGCTGGTGGCGGTGGACGTGTCCGGTTCGATGGATTTTCCCGACATGCAGTGGCAGGACGAAGACGTCAGTCGCTTGTCGCTGGTTCAGCATCTGCTCGGGGATTTCCTCGAAAGCCGCGATGGCGACCGCGTCGGTCTGATCCTGTTCGGCAGTCAGGCGTATCTGCAGGCACCGCTGACGTTTGACCGCCACACCGTGCGCGTGTGGCTTGATGAAGCCCGCATCGGCATTGCCGGCAAGAACACCGCCATCGGCGACGCAATCGGTCTGGCGCTCAAGCGTCTGCGCCTGCGTCCGGCGCAAAGCCGAGTGTTGATTCTGGTCACCGACGGCGCCAACAACGGTGGCGAAATCGATCCGCTGACCGCCGCAAAACTGGCGGCCAGCGAAGGGGTAAAAATCTATCCGATCGGCATTGGTGCCGACCCGCAAGACAGTGGCAGCACCGGTCTGCTCGGGGTCAATCCGAGCCTGGACCTCGACGAGCCGGCGCTCAAGGCGATTGCCGCAGCCACCGGCGGCCAATACTTCCGCGCCCGCGACGGCAAAGAGCTGCAAGCGATCCGGGACACCCTCGATCAACTTGAACCGGTGACCCAGCAACCGACCCAGGCGCGCCCGGCGCAAGCCTTGTATCAGTGGCCGCTGGCCTTTGCCCTGCTGCTGAGTCTGTTGCTGGTCGCCCGCGAATTGTGGCCGGACAACCCCCTGCAACGCCTGTTTACCAAGGAGCTGTATCTGCAAAGTCCGTTGCCTGACTGGCGTGAGCGTCTCAAGCGCCTGCGTTTGCGGAGGCGCCGATGATCGCGCTCTGGCCGCACTGGTTCCGCCCCTGGTGGCTGCTGCTCCTGCCGCTGCTCGGCTGGCTGATCTGGCAACTCTGGCACCGGCAGAAACGCGCCGGACGCTGGCAGATGATTCTGCCGCCGGCGTTCCACTCGACGCTGCTCAGCGGCGGCAATGGCCGCGCCAGCAAGCTGCCGTGGGTCGCCCTCGGCGTGGCGTGGCTGCTGACCCTCGTTGCCCTGCTCGGCCCCAGTTGGGAACGCGTCGAACAGACCAGCCAGAAACCCGCCGACCCGCTGGTCGTCGTTCTGGAACTGACCCCGGAAATGCTCGCCACCGACTCACCGCCAACGCGACTGGAACAGGCCCGGCGCAAGCTGTTCGACCTGTTGCAGGCGCGCAGCGATGCGCAGACCGCGATCGTCGTCTACGCCGGCAGCGCGCACACGCTGGTGCCGCTGTCGGATGACCTGGCGACCAGTCGCAATCTGCTGGACGCGCTCAAACCGTCGCTGATGCCGGAAAGCGGCCATCGCGCTGATCTCGGCATAAGCAAGGCACTGGCCTTGCTCAAGCAAGGCGCACTCGGTCAGGGGCGAATTCTGCTGATCGGCTCCTCGCTGACCGAGGAAGAACGCCAAGGTATTCGTCGAGCCCTCGGCGAGCAGTCAGCACAACTATTGATGCTCGGCATCGGCACAGCTGAAGGCGCGCCCATCGCTCAGGAGGACGGCAGTTTCCTCAAGGATGAACAAGGCGCGATTCGCGTGCCGCAGCTCGACAGCCCGGGCCTCGGCGCGTTCCTCGCCAGCGTCGGCGGTGAATACCACAGCGCGCGTCTGGACGAATCCGACTTGCGCGCCCTCGGCCTGCTCGATGGCCCGCGCAGCCTGCGCAACGATGGTCAGACTGTGCGTCTGGACACCTGGGCCGATCAGGGTTACTGGCTGTTGTTGCCGCTGTTGCTGCTCGCCGCGTGTGCTGGACGGCGTGGCTGGTTATTCTGCCTGCCGCTGCTGCTGTGCTTGCCGCAGCCGAGCTACGCTTTCGACTTCGAAGACCTGTGGCTGCGTCCTGACCAACAGGGTTTGCACTTGCTCAAGCAGAAGCGCCCGGCCGAGGCCGCCGAACACTTTGAAGATCACCAGTGGCAAGGGCTGGCGTTGTATGAAGCCGGCGATTACAGTGGCGCCGCTCAGCGTTTCGCCGAAGGCAGCGACGCCCGCGCCCACTACAATCGAGGCAACGCGCTGGCGAAAAGTGGCGAGCTGGAAGCGGCGATTGATGCCTACGAGCAAGCGCTGGAACTGCAACCGGATTTGCGCCCGGCGCTGACCAACAAGGCCCTGGTGGAAAACCTGCTCAAGCAGAAGAACACCCCGCCGCCGGCCGAACCACAGCCGCAACCGGCACAGCCGAGCGTGCCCGGCGATGAACCACCGCCAGCGACCGCGCCGCCACCGACGGTCAAAAACGAGACCCCGAGCGAGGCCCAACCCGGCGAGTCGGCCAGCGAGCCGCCGCCGACCACCCCGCCGCAACCGGGCCCCAACGAGGTGCCGGGCATCGACGAGACGGAAGAAACAGACACCGTGCCGACGCTGCGCCCGAGCGAGGACAACCTCGAAGGCGAGCAACGTCAGGCGCTGGAACAATGGCTGGGCAAGATCCCGGACGACCCGGGCGAACTGCTGCGACGCAAATTCTGGTACGAACAGCAACAACATCAGGATCAGGAAAAAACTCGATGACCCGCTTCAGCGCCCTCTTGCTGCCCCTGCTGCTCTGCACGGCCATCGCTCAGGCGGCCGAGTTGACGGCCAGCGTGGATCGCAGTCGCCTGAACTCCGGCGAGACGGTCGAGCTCACCCTCGAAACCAGCGATGTCACCCAGTTCGGCAAACCCGACCTGACCCCGCTGGAACCGTTGTTCGAGGTGCGCGGCACGCGTCAGGTCAACCAGTTGAACACGCTTAATGGCGACAACCGTGCCACCACGCGCTGGATCATTACCCTGCTGCCGAAAGAGAACGGCAGCGTGGTCATTCCGCCGCTGCAACTGGGTGACGTGCAGAGCCAGCCGATCACCGTGCAAGTGGTCGAGAGCGATACTCGCGCAGAAAAAAACAACCCGAACCCGGTGTTCATCGAGGTCAGCCTCGATCAGTCCAGCGTTTACGTGCAAGCCCAGGCGATCCTGACCCTGCGCATCTACCATTCAGTGTCGCTGTACGACGACAGCAGCCTGACGCCGCTGCAAATCGCCGATGCGCGGATCGAACAACTGGGCGACATGCGTACCTATGAGAAAGACATCAACGGCGTGCGCCATGGCGTGATCGAGATGCGCTATGCGATCTACCCGCAGCACAGTGGTTTGCTGCTCATCGCTCCGCAAACGTTCAGCGCCACGCTGGTCGACACCCAGCCCAGCCAGGACGCCACCGCGCAAGGCCCGAAACCAGGCAAATTGCTGCGGGTCAATTCCGCCGAGATCGCCCTGACGGTCAAACCGAAACCGCTGACCTATCCGGCCGATGCGCCGTGGCTGCCCGCTCGCAGCCTGAGCCTGAGCGAAAGCTGGAACCCCGAGCCTGAGCACATTCAGGTCGGTGACTCGCTGACCCGCAGCCTGACCCTGAAAGTCGAAGGCCTGGCCAGCTCGCAGCTGCCGGCCCTGCCCGGCACCGAAGCCAACGGCCTGCGCCGTTACCCGGATCAACCGGTGCTGAGCAACCAGAGCGGCGAGCGCGGCCTGATCGGCAGCCGTGAAGAACGCGAAGCGCTGGTACCCAGCCGCAGCGGCAGCATCGAGCTGCCCACCGTCGATGTGGTCTGGTGGAACACCTTCGAAGATCATCTGGAACACACCAGCCTGCCCGCGCGCACCCTGCAGGTGGCGAACAACCCGAGCCTGCAAGTCGACACCCCGGCCGGCACCCTGCAAGCCAACGCCGTCGACAACGACGTGTTGTGGTGGTGGAAGCTCAGCACCCTGATCCTCGCCTGCACCACCCTGCTCGGCTTCGGCCTGTGGTGGCGTGCGCGCTGGCAACCGGCGGTGCATCGCGCCGCCCAGACCGGCCCGAGCCCGCGCACCTTGCTGGATGACATCAAACGGGCGTGCCAGGCGAATGATCCGCAAGCGACCCGCCAGGCACTCGATGCCTGGGCGCGGCAGCAGCCGGAGACCCTGGCGGACATGGCGGCGCGGTTTGTGCCGTTGTCGGATGCGCTGGATGGGCTGAATGGTGCGCTGTACAGCGAGACGGGGCAGCATTGGCAAGGCGAAGATCTGTGGCGGGCAATCCGCACTATTCCGGCGGCGGAGCGGGTGCAGGACCCGGTGGGTGACAGCGGATTGCCGCCGCTTTATCCGAAGTAACCCTCCCCAAGAGGGTAGTGAAACCCTGTGGCGAGGGGATTTATCCCCGATGGGCTGCAAAGCAGCCCCGAACTCTACAAATCAAGTCTGCCTGACACACCACATAGCCTGATTTTACGACTGCTTCGCAGTCGATCGGGGCGGTGCGACGTTTCGCTAAATCCCCTCGCCACAGAGACCTTCACTTGACTTGGGCACTGCTCGACCACAGCGAGTGCTTTTGCCAGTAAACTCCCTCCTCTTTCGCCGCCCATCATTTCCCCCCGCGGCCATCACCTTTTTCTGTAGCGGAGTCCACCTTGCGTCTGTTCCACACCTCCGACTGGCACCTTGGGCAAAACCTGCATGGCCAGGAGCGCGATTTCGAGCATGCGTGCTTTCTCGAATGGCTGCTGCGCCAATTGCAACTGGCGCAGCCGGATGTGCTGCTGATTGCCGGGGACATCTTTGACACGGTCAACCCGCCGGTCAAAGCCCAGGAACGCCTCTACGATTTCATAGTCAGTGCTCACGAGCAGCAGCCGTTGCTGACCATCGTGATGATTGCCGGTAACCACGATTCCGGCTCGCGCATCGAGCTGCCCGCGCCGTTGATGCGCCGTTTGCGCACCCATGCGCTGGGCCGGGTGTTGTGGCTGGATGACGGTCAGCTCGACGCCGAACGTTTGCTGCTGCCGTTGCCGAACGCTGAAGGCGAGATCGCCGCGTGGTGCCTGGCGCTGCCGTTCCTGCGTCCGGCGGAAGTGACTGGTGCGCATCTGGGCGACGACTATCTGCGCGGTATCGGACAGGTGCATGAATGGCTGATCGAAGCGGCGAATGCCAAGCGCCAGCCGGGTCAGGCGCTGGTTGCCATCAGCCACGCACACATGGCTGGCGGTTCGGTCTCGGAAGACTCCGAGCGCAGCCTGATCATCGGTAACGCCGAGGCGCTGCCCGCCAGCCTGTTCGGGCCGAGCATCAGTTACGTTGCCCTCGGCCATTTGCACAAGCCGCAGAAGGTCAACGGTGAAGAACGCATTCGCTACAGCGGCTCGCCGATTCCGCTGTCGTTTTCAGAGATCGGCTATCAACACCAGATTCTCGACATCACCCTCGACGGCGAAACCCTGGTCAGCGTCGAGCCGAAACTGATCCCGCGCTCGGTCAACCTGCAACGCATCGGTCCGGCACCGCTGGCGGAGATTCTGCTGCAACTGGCTGAACTGCCGAATATCGATCTGCTCGCTGAAACCCAGCGTCAGCCATGGCTGGAAGTGCGCGTCACCCTCGACGAGCCGCAGCCGGATCTGCGCCATCAGGTGGAAAACGCCTTGCAAGGCAAAGCCGTGCGCCTGGTGCGGATCGCCGCTGAGTACGCCGGCAACCGTGGCGCCGAGGGCAGCGACGACGGCAGCGCGCTGGTCGAGCTGGATCAGCTCACCCCGCAGGAATTGTTCAGCCGTGCCTGGCTCGACAACTACGGCAACGAGGTCGATGAACAGACGCTGAAGGACTTCGCCGAGCTGCTGCAGGACGTACAACTGGAGGGCGAGCAGCCATGAAGATTCTCGCCATTCGTTTGAAGAACCTCGCCTCGCTGGCCGGGCCGTTCGAGATTGATTTCACCGCCGAACCGCTGGCCAGTGCCGGTCTGTTCGCGATCACCGGGCCCACCGGCGCCGGTAAAAGTACCTTGCTCGACGCCTTGTGCCTGGCGCTGTTTGGCGCCGTGCCACGGCTGAACAACACCGGCCGTGACGCCAAGGTGCCGGATGCCGACGGCGAAATCGCCACCGGCGACCCGCGTACCTTGCTGCGCCGTGGTACCGGTGAAGGTTACGCGGAAGTGGATTTTGTCGGCGTCGATGGCCGCCGTTATCGCGCGCGCTGGGAAGCCAACCGCGCCCGGGAAAAGGCCGGCGGCAAGTTGCAGGCCAGCCGCCAGAGCCTGCGCGACATCGATCAGGATCAACTGCTCGCCAGCCAGAAAGGCGAATACAAGACCCAACTCGAAGCCGCGCTGGGCCTGAACTTCGAACAGTTCACCCGCGCCGTGCTGCTGGCCCAGAGTGAGTTCAGCGCGTTCCTCAAGGCCGACGACAACGACCGCAGCGAACTGCTGGAGAAACTCACCGACACCGCGCTCTACACCCGCCTCGGTCGCCGCGCCTTCGACAAGACCAAAGAGGCCCGCGAAGCACACAAGTTGCTGCAGGATCAGGCCACCGGCGTAACCCCGCTGACGCCCGAGGCGCGGGCCGAGCTGGACGAACGCTTCAACGCCGCCCAGCAACAGCTGAAGTTGCAGCAGGCGCAGCTCAAGCAACTGGAGCAACAACACAGCTGGCTCAAAGATTTGCGCCAGTTGCAGGATGCGCAACAAGCGGCCGCCGAACAACTGCAGAGTGCGCAGCAGCAGTGGGAAGGTCTGGCTGGCGAGCGCCTGAAGCTGACACGCCTGGAGCAACTCGCGCCGCAACGCCACCAGTTCGCGCGCAAGACTGAACTGGATGCGCAACTGACGCCGCTGGCGGCACAGATTGCCGCGCATACCCAGCAACACGGCGAGCTCAACGAGCGCCAGACGCTACTGGAACAGGCGCTCAATGCGGCAAACATCGCCCTGAGCGAAGCGCAGCAGCGGCACAGCGAAAGTGCCCCGCTGCTGCGTCAGGCCTTCGACGAGCAAAGCACCCTTGCCCGCCTCGCCAAGGACACCGCCCTCAGCGCCGAGGCCCGCCAGTCCGCCGAGCAAGCCTGCACGCAAGGCCAGAGCGCGATTCAAGCCTTGCAGGCGAAACAGGCCGAGGTCGCTGAGCGCCTGCAGAAAATCGCCGCCGGGCTGGAACAGAGTGCGGGCCTGGCGCCGCTCAGCGATGCATGGAATGCCTACCGCGATCGCCTGCAACAGCTGATGCTGATCGGCAATCGTCTGAACAAGGGGCAGGCCGAACTGGCGTCCCTCGAACAGAACGCTGCGCTTAGCGCCGAGACGCTGGCCGCGCAAAAACAACAACTGGAAGTGCTGTTCAAGGAGGCCGGCGCCGAGCCGAATGCCGTCGCCGAACAGATCGGCATCCTCGGCACGCTGTTGCAGGACAATCGCAAACAACTGCGCGCCATCGAAGACCTGACGCGACTCTGGGCCAGTCAGCAGGAGCTGGAAAAACGCGGCGCCGAGCTGCAACAGCGTCTGCTCGATGCGCAGCAGGAACGCGAGCGCCTGACCCAGGACGGGGTGAAAAGCAAAGCCGAACTGACCGTCGCTGAACAAACCCTCAATGTCACCCGTGAACTGCTCGAACGCCAGCGTCTGGCCCGCAGCGCCAGTGTCGAAGAGCTGCGCGCGCAGTTGCAGGACGACCAGCCGTGCCCGGTCTGCGGCAGCCACGAGCATCCGTATCATCAGCCGGAAGCGCTGCTGCAAAGCCTCGGCCGGCACGATGAATCCGAGCAGGCCAGCGCGCAGCACGCGGTGGATCAGCTCAAGGAAAAACTCACCGAGTTGCGCGCTGAAGTCGGTGGCGTGATCGCCCGGCAGAAAGAGCTGCTGCAACAGCAGGAACAATTGACCGTCCAGTTGCAGGCATTGGCGCCGAGCCTGGAGGCGCATCCGCTGGCGCCTCAGTTGCTCAATCAGGACGCCGACAAGCGCGATGCCTGGCTGACCCGGCAGAACGAGCAACTGAACCAGAGCATCACTCAGGACGAACAACGCCAGAGCGCCCTGCTCACCCTGCAACAGGATGCGGCGCGCCTGACCCAGCAACTGCGCAACGCCGAAACCGCACATCAGCAAGCGGCGCAGCACCTGAGCAATCAACAGCGCGAACTGAGCAGCGACCGTCAGCGTCTCGACGAAGAGCTCAGCGCGTTCGCCAGCCTGTTGCCGGCCGACACCCTCGAAGCCCTGCGCGTTGAACCGGCGGCAACCTTCATGCAACTGGATCGGCAGATTGCTGAGCGTCTGGCGCAGGTCGAGCAGCAGAAGGAAGAGTTGGCCGAACAGCAGCAGCGCCAGCAGACGCTGGAGAAAGAACAGGATCGCCAGCTCAGCCGCGTACAGCAGCTGCAAAGCGTCGAGCAGCAGTTCAGCGCCCTGGCCGAGCAGCAACAGGCCAGTCAGGAAAAACTCGCGCAGTTGCTGGGCGAACACAGCAGCGCCGAGCACTGGCAGCAGCAACTGGAACAGGCCGTGGAACAGGCGCGCAACGCCGAAACCAGCACCGCAGCGGAACTGCAGAGCGTGCGTACGCAACTTGTGCAGATCAGTGCCGAACTCAAGGCGCAGCAGGAACGCTTGCAGGTACTGCAAAGCGAAGACGACGAACTGACGCAGAAGATTGCCGAATGGCGCGGGCGTCATCCGGAACTGGATGACGGCGGTCTGGAAGATCTGCTGCGCGTCGATGACACACAGCTCAGTGAACTGCGCCAGCGCTTGCAGCACAACGAAAAAGCCATCGAACAGGCCAAGGTGCTGCTGCAGGAGCGCGATCAGCGCTTGGCCGATCATCAGGCGCAGCACAACGGCAATCTCGATGCCGAGCAACTCGCCAGCGCCCTCGCCGAGCTGCAGAACCAGTTCAATCTGAGCGAGCAACAGTGCGCCGAATTGCGCGCAGAACAAGCTGAAGATCAGCGCCGGCAGAACGCCAATCAGGCGCTGGCACAGCAGATCGCCGACGCCTATGCCGAGTACCAGCGCTGGGCGCGCCTGAATGCGTTGATCGGCTCGGCCACCGGCGACACCTTCCGCAAGATCGCCCAGGCCTACAACCTCGACCTGCTGGTGCATCACGCCAACGTGCAGTTGCGTCAACTGGTCAAACGCTATCGCCTCAAACGCGGCGGCAGCATGCTCGGCCTGCTGGTGCTGGACACCGAGATGGGCGATGAATTGCGCTCGGTGCATTCGCTGTCCGGCGGCGAGACCTTTCTGGTGTCACTGGCCCTCGCACTGGGCCTGGCCTCGATGGCGTCGAGCACGCTGAAAATCGAATCGCTGTTCATCGACGAAGGCTTCGGCAGCCTCGATCCGGAATCGCTGCAACTGGCCATGGATGCCCTCGACGGCTTGCAGGCGCAGGGGCGCAAGGTCGCGGTGATTTCCCACGTGCAGGAAATGCACGAACGGATTCCGGTGCAGATTCAAGTGCAGCGCCAGGGCAACGGCTTGAGCACCCTGGAGGTGAAATGAACACGCTGTATTCCTTCCGCCGCTGCCCCTACGCGATGCGCGCGCGAATGGCCCTGCGCTATTCGGGGGTACCGGTGGAGATCGTCGAAGTCAGCCTCAAGGCCAAACCGGCCGCGATGCTGGCGATCTCACCCAAAGGCACGGTGCCGGTGCTGGAGGCCGATGGCCGGGTGATCGACGAGAGCCTGGAGATCATGCGCTGGGCGTTGGCGCAGCATGATCCGGACGATTGGCTGCTCGGCGGTGATTCACGAATTGCCGAATTGATCGAAGCCAATGATCAAGTGTTCAAAGTGCATTTGAACCGCTACAAATACGCCGAGCGCTATCCCGAGCAGCCAATGGAGGTTTATCGGGCCGAAGGGGCGGTGTTTCTGCAGCGGCTGGATGGGTTGCTTGAAGGTCGGGATTATTTGCTGAGTGATCACTTGAGTCTGGCGGATGTGGCGTTGCTGCCGTTCATTCGACAGTTTGCGCATGTCGATCGCGAGTGGTTCGCGCAGACGCCCTATGTTCGCTTGCAGGCGTGGCTACAGCGCTTCCTCGAATCCAACCTCTTCACCTCCATCATGAAGAAATAACCCCAGGGAATCCCTGTGGCGAGGGGATTTATCCCCGATGGGCGGCGAAGCTGCCCTGAAATCAGACACCTTGGTGTATCAAAATAATCCGGTTTGCCGGGTCTGGGGCCGCTTCGCGACCCATCGGGGATAAATCCCCTCACCACAATGATCGGGTTGTCTAAGCCAGTGCGTTGCACATGCCCAGTGCCATGCAATCCACTTCAAACGGCCCAAGAAAATCGACCTCAGCCTTGATCGGCGGATTGCCGGCCAGCAACCCTTGGGAGTTGGCCCGTTCGATATTGTGCGCAATGCTGTGATTGGCCTCTATGGCCCGCGCCAGCGCACCGACCGAGCCTTGACCAAAACCGAGTAACGCCGCGCCATTGGTCATCAATGCCAGACCGGCGATGACCCAGAGTCTGTAGCCTTTCATGCGCCGCTCACTCCTGCGAGTTCAGCACGATCAACCAGCACGTCTGCGCGGTGTTCGAACTGGATGCCGGGGTGTGCGACTTCGATCGGTGCGTCGACGCTGTGTTGGGTTTGCGCGGCGATGCTGACGAATAGCACCAGGGCCAGGTAAAGACCGATGGCCAGGTAGGCGCCGCGCTTGGCTGAGGTGATGATTGAACTGGCCATGATGTGCTCCGTGGGCATGTTTCAGTGCCGTCAGGATCAATCAAAAAAGCCGTGGTAACCACTCAGGGTTTGCCATAGTAAACATCAGCTTGGTTGATTATTTAGGCCTTCTATCTCAGCGTTGGAGATAACCTATCGAGCGGAGATTTTTTGATCACGCATACGTGTAGGAGCTGCCGAAGGCTGCGATCTTTTGACGTTGAAGATCAAAAGATCGCAGCCTTCGGCAGCTCCTACAGGGAGTGGTGCCAAATCAGACTTTCAGTGTTGGGCTTTGTGATCCAGTGCGGCGTAGAAGTTGGCGCTCTGTTGCAGGTATTTCTGGGTGTAGCTCTGGGTGTGGGATTTTTTGCTGGCGATTTCAACGTTGGCACTGGCTGGCAATGCAACGGTGGCGGAGATAGCGGAAGCGGCGATGACGGAGAAGAGATTGAAGTTCATGGCGGTAACCCTCGTGTTCGGTTGGCTTGCTTTGCCCGGTTGGGCCGTGAAGCAAACTTAACGCTCGAGGGTTGATCGCTTGAAATGCTTTGTAGCATTACCGGATATCAGCGCGATTAATACAAAGAGACAGGCCCCGTAAACCGGGGCCTGTGGCTTATTGTCGCACGATAAACTTCAGGTCACTGGGCGCGTCCATCGGCAGTTTCTGCACGGTTTTGCCGAGCAGACCGGTCTTGGCGTCACGCTCGACGACGACAATTTCGTTGCTCTTCTGGTTGGCGATCAGCAGGAATTTGCCACTTGGATCGAGGCTGAATTCGCGCGGGTGATCGCCCTCCACCGAACGTTTTTGCAGTTCCTTGAGCTGGCCGCTCGCCGGATCGATCGCAAAGACCACCAGTTGGTTGGCGGTACCACGGTTGCTGACGTAGAGGAACTTGCCATCGGCCGAGGCATGTAGCGCGGCGGCGGCTTTGTCCGAGGTCGGCTGACCGGCAGCCAGATCGACCAGTTGCGTCTGGGTCAGCACGCCGTCGTGATAGTCGAACACTGCGACCTGTGCGCTCATTTCCATGGTCAGCCAGGCATGCTTGCCGTCCGCGCTGAACAGCAAGTGACGCGGGCCGCTGCCGGCCGGCAGGCTCACCGAAGCAGTTTTCGCCGGGGTTAATGGCAGCTCCGGGTTGGCTTTCGGGTCGAACTGGTAGATGAAGACCTTGTCCGCCCCCAGGTCGTTGGAGAACACGTAGCGACCATCCGGCGAGGACACCGTCGAGTGCACGTGGTTCGAGGCCTGACGCTCGGGGTTGACCCGGCTCGCCGGGTGCGCGCTCATCTGCACCACCGGTTTGAGTTTGCCATCGGCACCGACCGGCAACACCGCGAGGGTGCCACCCGGATCTTCCATCACCGAATAGTTGCTGACGAACAGATGGCTGGCATCGCCGCTGAGGCTCGAATGGGTCGGCTCGTTGCCCAGGCTCTGCACTTGATTGATCAGCGTCAGGACGTGGGTCTTGGGATCGATCGAATAGCTGCTGACGCGGCCGACCGGGTCTTTCTGGCCGGGACCGTTTTCATTGACCACGAACAGCTGCTTCTGGTCTTTGGACAAGGTCAGCCATGACGGGTTTTCGCTCTTCACCACTTGCAGCGGCTTGGCGGCGATCTGGCCGGTGGCGCTGTCGAAATTCATTCGATAGATGCCCTGGCTGGTGCCGGCGGTGTAGGAACCGACCAGCAATTGATAGCTCTCGGCGCTGGCACTGGACAGGCCCATCGCACCGACGCTGCCGGCCATCAGCAGTGGCCAGAATTTACGCATGTTCATTAATTGTCATCCTCGTCGTCGCTGCTGCTGAGCACATCACCGAGACACACAAGACGGTGTTCGCCGGTGGTCTTGGTGTCGCTGGCGTAGCCAATGATCAGCCAGCTCTGCAGGTCTTCATCAAACGTTGCTGCTTCAACCTGAGCCGGCGTGAATTCCCAATGCTTGGCCTCTCGGCCGTCGATGCATTCAATGTGCAGGTTGTCGTCTTCGTCGAGGGCGAATTCGAAGGCGTGCAAGCCATCGATTTCGACCATGCCGCAGTGTTCGAGGGCGTTGAGAAGGGTTTGGGCAGTCATGGCAAACAGTCTTTCTAGGGGGGAAAGGGCCAATGATAGCTTATAGCGCCTCGATCCCTCTGTAGGAGCTGCCGAAGGCTGCAATCTTTTGATCTTGTTTTTTAAAATCAAAGTCAAAAGATTGCAGCCTTCGGCAGCTCCTACAGAGTGATGGGTCAGAGGGCGTCGCGCGAGGGCTTGCCGTCTACCAGCCGCTGAATGCGCAACGGGTTGGCGTTTTTCAGTGGTTCGGGCAGCAAGAAATCCGGGTAGTTCTGAAAGCATACCGGGCGCAGGAACCGATCAATCGCCAGCGTCCCCACCGAGGTACCGCGCGCATCGGAAGTCGCCGGATACGGCCCGCCATGCACCATTGAGTCACACACCTCCACACCCGTTGGATAACCATTGAGCAGAATCCGTCCGACTTTCTGTTCGAGCAGCGGCGTCAGTTCCGGGAAGCGTTCGAAGTCGGCCTGCTCGCCGATCATCGTCGCCGTCAGTTGCCCGTGCAGGCCCGACAGCGCCGCGCTGAGTTCGGCCTTGTCCGCCACTTCGACGATCACCGTGGTCGGGCCGAACACTTCTTCCTGCAGCACTTCATCGCCGTTGATCAACAGGCTGACATCGGCCTTGAACAGTTGTGGCTGCGCCTGATTGCCCTGTTGCGGATTACCCGCCAGATGCTCGATGCCGGAATGCGCCAGCAACTTTTGCAGACCCTTGCCGTAGCTGCCGAGGGTGCCGGCGTTGAGCATGGTTTGCGCCGGTTGGTCGCCAATCAGCCCGGCGACTTGCTGGACGAAGGCGCTGAACTGCGGCGAGCGAATACCAATGACCAAACCCGGGTTGGTACAGAACTGACCGCAGCCTTGCACCACCGAAGCGGTCAGGTCGCGGGCGATGGTTTCCGAGCGCTCAGCCAAGGCTTGAGGCAGAACGATCACCGGGTTGATGCTCGACATTTCGGCGAACACCGGGATCGGTTGCGGCCGTGCCGCGGCCATGTCGCACAGTGCGCGGCCGCCCTTCAGCGAACCGGTGAAACCAACCGCCTGAATCGCCGGATGCTTGACCAGCCATTCGCCAACGCCAGCGCCGTAAATCATGTTGAACACGCCTGCCGGCATCGCGGTTTTTTCGGCGGCGCGAATCAGGGCCTCGGCCACACGTTCAGCGGTAGCCATATGACCTGAATGCGCCTTGAACACCACCGGGCAACCGGCGGCCAACGCGGCAGCGGTATCGCCGCCCGCTGTAGAAAACGCCAGCGGAAAGTTGCTCGCGCCAAACACCGCCACCGGGCCGAGGCCGATGCGGTATTGACGCAGGTCCGGGCGCGGCAACGGCTGACGATCGGGCAGTGGCAGATCGATTCGCGCGCCATAGAAATCACCGCGCCGCAGGACTTTGGCAAACAGGCGCATCTGCCCGCTGGTGCGCCCGCGCTCGCCCTGAATGCGTCCGGCGGGCAGCGCGGTTTCACGGCAGACCAGCGCGACGAAATCATCATCCAGCGCATCCAGTTCGTCGGCAATCGCGTCGAGAAATTGCGCGCGGCGTTCGGCGCTGAGGCTGCGATAGGCCGGGTACGCTGCGGCGGCGGCTTTGGCGGCGGCATCGACTTCGGCTTCAGTCGCTTGAATGAATGCGTACGGCAGCTGTTCGCCGGTGGTTGCGTCGACGCTGTGCAGTGTCACGTCGCCCGCTGCGCTGCGCTGTCCGCCAATGAAGTTGTGTCCAAGAATCTGCGTCATGGGAGCTCCTTAAAGGGTGCCGATACTGTCCGGTTGAAAGGCCGCTGCTGCTGGCGCGATGCCGTTGACCAGCGGGGCGCCGAACTCGGCCTGGCTGATTTCAAACTGATCGCCCGGTTGGGTGCGAACGCCATCGGCGAACGACAGGGTCGCCGTGCCGAAGAAGTGAATGTGCACGTCGCCCGGGCGCAGGAACTGGCGGTATTTGAAATGGTGGTATTCAAGGTTGGCGAGGCTGTGGCACATGTTGGCTTCGCCGCTGAGGAATTCGTTCTGCCACAGCACTTCGCCGTTACGCAGGATGCGACTGCTGCCAGCCAGATGTTGCGGCAGTTCACCGGTGCGCAGTTCCGGGCCGTAGCTGCAACTGCGCAGTTTCGAGTGGGCCAGGTACAGGTAATTCTTGCGCTCCATGACGTGATCGGAGAACTCGTTACCCACGGCGAAACCGAGGCGATACGGTTTGCCGTCGTGGCCAATGACGTAAAGGCCGGCCATCTCCGGTTCCTCGCCAGCGTCTTCGGCGAACGGCGGCAACGGGAATGCCTCACCCGGACGCACGACGATGCTGCCGTCGCCCTTGTAGAACCATTCCGGTTGCACACCGGCCTGCCCTGCCGCCGGTTTGCCGCCCTCCACGCCCCATTTGAAGATGCGCATGGTGTCGGTCATTTGCGCTTCGTCGCCGGCCTGCTGGTGCATCTTGTCCCGCGCCGAGGCGCTGCCCAGATGCGTGAGGCCGGTGCCGCTGACCAGCAGGTGTGCCGGGTCCGGATGATCCAGCGGCGGCAGGATGCGCCGGTCTTTGAGCAACTGCGCATAGTCATGACCGATGCCCAGGCCGTGGGTTTGTACTTGCTGCTCCAGAGTGCCGCCGGCTTCGATGGCGGCCAGCGCGAGATCGCGTACGCTACGGGCGTCCTGCACTTCGCGGATCAGCCCGTTGTCGACCACGCCGACGCGGCGCTCGCCGTTGATCAATTCGAATTGAACCAGATGCATAAATTTCTCCTGTAAACAAAACTTCGAAACACTGCAAAACCCTGTGGGAGCTGGCTTGCCAGCGATAGCAATCTGTCAGATACCGCTATGTTGGATGTGCCGCCGCCATCGCTGGCAAGCCAGCTCCCACAGGGTTTGCGGTGATGGTTCGTTTGATATCAGGTTCGGGTGGCACCGCGTGCGCTGGCGGCGAATTGCTCGGCTGGCAGGACGTGTTTGCGCTCAAGCACGCGGTAAACCACGCCGGTCAAAATCAAACCGAACACCATCACCCCACTGAGGAAATACAACCCCGAACCCAGATTCCCGGTATATTCCTTCAACGCGCCAATCACGAACGGCCCGATGTAACCACCGAGGTTGCCCACCGAGTTGATCAGGGCGATCCCCGCTGCCGCACTCGCGCCGGCAAAGAACCGCCCCGGCAAGGTCCAGAACACCGCCGTGCAGGAAAACAGCGCGAACGCCACCAGACACAGCGCCGCCAGTTGTGCCACCGGCAGGGTCAGCCAGGCGCTGAAAAACAGGCCCAGTGCACCCAGCACATAGAGCACCGCCAGGTGGCCGTAGCGATCGTTCATGCGGTCGGAGCTGCGTGGCACGATCAGCAGACCGACGATGCCGAAGATGTAGGGCACCGACGAGACGAAACCGGTCACCAGATCGCTGCCGCCAAACTGTTTGATCAGCGTCGGCAGCCACAGGCCAAGGCCATAAATGCTCAGGGTCACCGGCAGGTAAAACAGCGCCAGCAGCAACACCCGTTTGTCTTTGAGTGCATGCAGCGGGTTGCCGTGACGGGTCTGGCCGTATTCCTGCAAATCCTTTTTCAGCTCGCCGGTCAGCCAGTCTTTCTCGGCCTGATCCATCCACTTCACGTTTTGTGGGCCATCGGGCAGCCAGCGCAGGACCGGCCAGGTCAGCAGGATCGCCGGGGTGCCGATGACGATGAACAGCCACTGCCAGCCGTGCAGCCCGAGGATGCCGTCCATACCGAGCAAACCACCGGACACCGGGCCGGTGATCATCATCGCAATCGGTTGGGAGAGGATGAACAGGCCGAGAATCTTGCCGCGATGGCGTACCGGGAACCATTGGGTGATGTAGTACAGAACGCCGGGGAAGAACCCCGCCTCCGCCGCGCCGAGCAGAAAGCGCATGACGTAGAAACTGTGCGGGCCCTGGACAAACGCCATGCCGATGGTGATCGCGCCCCAGGTGATCATGATCCGCGCAAACCAGCGCCGCGCGCCGAAGCGTTCGAGCATCAGGTTGCTGGGGATTTCGAGAAGAAAGTAGCCAATGAAAAACAGCCCGGCGCCCAGCCCGTAGGCCGCATCACCGATGCCGATGTCAGCGCCCATGTGCAGCTTGGCGAAGCCGACGGCGGAGCGATCCACATAGGCGATCAGGTACAGCAGGATCAGGAAGGGAATCAGTTTCAGCGTGATGCGGCGGATAAGCCGCAGTTCCTGGCTCATGGGATCGGTCTCCGATTGTTGTTTTTATAGAACCTCGGGGGACGCCTCTCGCGAAAAATCGCCAGGGCCGATCCCTCCGTCGAAAACGACTATATAGTAATACTAATTACGCAACAACACTTCCAAAGCGACGATTTTACGCTTATGTTTAGCCATGACTCGCAAACAATAGTCTTACAATAAGAGAATCGATCATGTCTGAGAAGAAACCCACCCTGCGCTCCGCCCAATGGTTTGGCACGGCCGACAAGAACGGCTTCATGTACCGCAGCTGGATGAAGAATCAGGGCATCGCCGACCACCAGTTCCACGGCAAGCCGATCATCGGCATCTGCAATACCTGGTCAGAACTGACCCCGTGCAACGCGCATTTCCGCCAGATTGCCGAGCACGTCAAACGCGGCGTGATCGAGGCCGGTGGCTTTCCGGTGGAATTCCCGGTGTTCTCCAATGGCGAGTCGAACCTGCGCCCCACCGCCATGCTCACCCGCAACCTGGCGAGCATGGACGTCGAAGAAGCGATTCGCGGCAACCCGATTGACGGCGTGGTGCTACTGACCGGCTGCGACAAAACCACCCCGGCGCTGCTGATGGGCGCGGCCAGTTGCGACGTGCCGGCGATCGTCGTCACCGGCGGGCCGATGCTCAACGGCAAGCACAAGGGCAAGGACATCGGTTCCGGCACGGTGGTGTGGCAGCTCAGCGAGCAGGTCAAGGCCGGCGCCATCACCCTCGACGATTTCCTCGCGGCCGAGGGCGGCATGTCACGCTCGGCGGGCACCTGCAACACCATGGGCACCGCGTCGACCATGGCCTGCATGGCCGAAGCGCTGGGTACCTCGTTGCCGCACAACGCGGCGATTCCGGCAGTGGATGCGCGGCGTTATGTGCTGGCGCACATGTCCGGCATGCGCGCGGTGGAGATGGTGCGCGAAGATTTGCGCCTGTCGAAGATCCTGACCAAGGAAGCGTTTGAAAACGCCATTCGGGTCAACGCGGCGATCGGCGGTTCGACCAACGCGGTGATCCACCTGAAAGCCATCGCCGGGCGCATCGGCGTCGAGCTGGATCTGGACGACTGGACGCGTATCGGGCGCGGCATGCCGACCATCGTCGACCTGCAACCGTCCGGGCGCTTCCTGATGGAAGAGTTTTACTACGCCGGAGGCTTGCCCGCGGTGCTGCGGCGTCTCGGTGAGGCCAATCTGATCCCCAATCCGAACGCGCTGACCGTGAATGGCAAAACGCTGGGCGAGAACACCAAAGACGCGCCGATCTATGGCGAGGACGAAGTGATCCGCACCCTCGACAATCCGATCCGCGCGGACGGCGGTATCTGCGTATTGCGCGGGAATCTGGCGCCGCTGGGAGCGGTACTCAAGCCATCCGCCGCGACCCCGGAATTGATGCAGCATCGGGGGCGCGCGGTGGTGTTCGAGAATTTCGACATGTACAAGGCGCGGATCAATGACCCGGAGCTGGATGTCGATAAAGACTCGATTCTGGTGATGAAAAACTGCGGGCCGAAGGGTTATCCAGGCATGGCCGAGGTGGGCAACATGGGCTTGCCGGCCAAGCTGCTGGCCCAAGGCGTGACCGACATGGTGCGCATCTCGGATGCGCGGATGAGCGGCACCGCGTACGGCACCGTGGTTCTGCACGTTGCCCCGGAAGCGGCGGCTGGCGGGCCGTTGGCGGTGGTGCAGGAAGGCGACTGGATCGAGCTCGATTGCGCCAGCGGGCGTTTGCACCTGGACATTCCGGATGCCGAACTGGCAGCGCGCATGGCGGATCTGCAGCCGCCGCAGCAGCTACTGGTCGGCGGCTATCGTCAGCTGTACATCGATCATGTGTTGCAGGCGGATCAGGGTTGCGATTTCGACTTCCTGGTCGGTTGCCGAGGGGCGGAAGTCCCGCGCCATTCCCACTAACACCGTCGCCCCTGTGGGAGCTGGCTTGCCAGCGATTACGGTCTGCCAGCTGACATTCATGTTGACTGACACCCCGCCATCGCTGGCAAGCCAGCTCCCACTTTTGCTTTGTGTATCCACCTCAAGATTGTCTGGTGCCTGCTATGATGCGCGGCATCTCCATCGCTCAGGATCGCGCCGTTCCCCATGGATTACCGCAAACCTTCCGACCGTAAAAGCATGCACTCGCGCATTGTCCAGGAACTGGGCATGCAGATCGTCTCCGGACGCTTTTTGCCCGACGACAAACTGCCCGCCGAAGCGCTGTTGTGCGAGGAATACGCGGTCAGCCGCCCGGTGTTGCGCGAAGCCACGCGGGTGCTGGTGGCCAAGGGGCTGGTGTATTCAAAACCGCGCGTCGGCACGGTGGTCAAGGCGCGCCGCGAATGGCACATGCTCGACCCGGACGTGCTGCACTGGCTGATGCAAAGCAGCCCGCAGAATGAATTCTTCAATGTGCTGACCAGCGTGCGCAGCATCATCGAACCGGCCGCTGCCGCCCTCGCCGCCCAGCACGCGACCGAGGCCGACATCGCCGCCATTGGCGAGGCCTATCAGCGCATGGTAGCCGCGCCGACCCCGGAGGCCTTGCTGCAACCGGACCTGGACTTCCATAGCCGGATTGCCGACGCGACCCATAACGATCTGCTGGCGAACTTGTGCAACATGCTCTCGGTGGCGATTGCCGAGGCGTTGAAGCATTCCAACCAGCGGCCGAATCTGCATGAACTGGCATTGCCACGGCACAAGGCGATTCTTACCGCGATCGAGAACCGTGATGCCCTTGGCGCGCGCCATGCGACGCTGGTGCAGCTGGATGATGCACGCAGTGCGTTGAGTGTTGTGCTGGGTACCGAGCTCTCTTGACCAACACAAATCCTGTGGGAGCTGGCTTGCCAGCGATGACGGCTTAACATTCAACATTGATGTTGGCTGATAGTCCGCTATCGCTGGCAAGCCAGCTCCCACAGGGTTTTGTATGGATCCTAAAATGGAAAAAAGCCGCAACCCTCGGGTTGCGGCTTTGTCGTTTCAGACGCCCGGATCAGTGAGCAAACAACGAATTGCCCTTCTGCCCCGCCAGTTTTTCCGGCTTGATCAGGAACTTGGCCAGCGCTGGCAACAGCCACAGCGCACCGAACATGTTCCACAGCAACATGAAGGTCAGCATCAGGCCCATGTCGGCCTGGAACTTGATTGCCGAGAAGATCCAGGTGCATACGCCGATGGCCAGGCACAGGCCGGTGAACAGCACCGCTTTACCGGTGGATTTCAGGGTCTGGTAATAGGCTTCCTGCAATGGCAGACCCGCGCGCAGGAAACTCTCCAGACGGCTGTAGATGTAGATGCCGTAGTCCACGCCAATCCCCACGCCCAGCGCCACCACCGGCAGGGTCGCAACCTTGACGCCGATGCCCATGAACGCCATCAGCGCGTTGCCCAGCACCGAGGTCAGCACCAGCGGCAGGACGATGCACAGCGTCGCCGCCCACGAGCGGAAGGTGATCATGCACATCACTGCGACGCAGATGTACACCAGAATCAGGATGGTCAGCTCGGCCTGTTTGATCACCTCGTTGGTGGCCGCTTCGATGCCGGCGTTACCGGCGGCGAGGATGAATTCCAGACCGTCCTTGTTGTTGGCCTTGGCAAATTCCTGCACCGCATGCACCGCTCGGTCGAGGGTCTCGGCCTTGTGGTCGTTGAGGAAGATCAACACCGGCGCCAGCGAACAGCTGTTGTTGTACAGGCCGTCGGCGCGGGCAATCGAGTTGTTCAGCACGTCCGGGTTGCGCGACAGGGTTTCCCACTTCAGGTTGCCCTCGTTCATGCCCTTGATCATCTGTTTGGACACGGTCACCAGCGAGATCGCCGACTGCACGCCCTCGGTGTTCTGCATCTTCCACATCAGCTCGTCGATCGGTGCCATCGCTTCGTAGCGCGAGCACCCTTCGGTGGAGGTCTTGACCATCACCACCAGCACGTCGGAACTGGTGGAATAGTTGTTGATGATGAAGTTGTTGTCCTTGTTGTAGCGCGAGTCCGGACGCAGCTCCGGCGCGCCCTGGTCAAGGTCGCCGATCTTCAGGTTCTGGCTGTACCAGAGGCCGCCACCGAAGGCGAGCAGCGCCAGGGCAATCGAGACCGGCGCGACTTTCGGGCTGGCGAAGTTCGACAACAGGCGCCAGAACGGGTGTTCGCGGTTCGCGTCCTTCTTGCTCTTGGCGATGGCGCGCTTGCTGATGCCGACATAGGAAATCGCCACCGGCAGCAGGATCAGGTTGGTGAACACGATCACCGCCACGCCGATGGACGCGCCGATCGCCAGTTCGCGGATCACCCCGATGTCGATGATCAGCAGGGTGATGAAGCCCACGGCGTCGGCGAGAATCGCGATCATCCCCGGCAGGAACAGTTGCCGGAAGGTGCGCCGCGCGGCAGTCAGGGCGTTGTCCGCCTCACTCGACTGCAGGGCGATGCCGTTGATCTTCTGCACGCCGTGGGAAATGCCGATGGCGAAGATCAGGAACGGCACCAGCATCGAATACGGATCCAGCCCGAAACCGAAGAAGTGCATCAGCCCCAGTTGCCAGACCACCGCCACCAGCGTGGTGCTCAACACCGCAATGGTGCTGCGCAGGCAGTTGGTGAACCACAGCAGCAGAATCAGGGTGATGACGAACGCGATGCCGAAGAACATCACCACCATCACCAGGCCGTCGATCAGGTCTCCGACCTTCTTGGCGAAGCCGACGATGTGGATCTTGACGTTGGGGTTCTGCGCTTCGAACTTGTTGCGGATCTTGTCTTCAAGCTCATGGGAGAACTGGCGGTAGTCCAGCGCCAGCAGCTTGCCCTGATCCTGCGGGTCCGGGTAGGACTCCAGCAGCGGGATGTCGACGATGCTCGATTTGAAGTCGTTGGACACCAGGCGCCCGACCTGCCCTGACTTGAGCACGTTGTTACGCAGCATGTCGAGGCTGTCCGGCGAGCCGTCGTAGCTCTGCGGAATCACTTCACCGCCAGCGAACCCCTCTTCGGTCACTTCGGTCCAGCGTACGCTCGGACTCCACAGCGATTTGAGGCCGGAACGGTCGACGCCGGAGATGTAGAACACCTCGTCGTTGATCTGGCGCAGGGTCTCCATGTATTCCCTGGAGAAGATGTCGCCGTCTTTGGCTTCCACCGAAATCCGAACGGTATTGCCCAGGTTCGCCAGATCGTTGCGGTGCTCCATCATCTTCTCGATGAACGGATGCTTGAGCGGGATCATTTTTTCGAAACTGGTGGAGGGACGAATCAGCGTGGCCTGCCAGAACAGGAAAATACTGACCACCAGACAGATCAGGATCACGGCCGGGCGGTTGTTGAAAATCAGACGCTCGAGGAACGTCGCCTTGTCCTGATGATGAGTGCTCAAGGAAGTCATAGCCCCGCCTTCTTATTATTGATTTCGGCGCCGTTGGGCTGCGTGGTGTGCACGCCGCCCTGCCCGGTCAGAATCAGATTGCCGTCGCCGGCCGCTGTCACCGAGGACAGCGAAATGCGGTCCGGGCGGTTGAACACGCTGAAGGTTTCGCCGTTGTCACTGCTGCTGATCACCGAGCCGCCGTTGCCAACGATCACGATCGAGCCGTCGGCGAGCAGCGTGGCGCCGGACAGACCGAACTCCAGCGCACCACGCGCGGCTTTGAGTTCGACCTGCTGCCAGGTGCTGCCGAAATCGCTGGAACGATAGAGGTTGCCGCGCAGGCCGTAGGCCAACAAGGTCTGCGCCTGGGCGGTGCCGATCACGCCGAACAGCGAGCCTTGATATGGGCCCTGGAGTTTTTCCCAGGTCTGGCCCCAGTCCGGGGAGCGGAACATGCTGCCCTGCTCGCCGACGATGAACAGCCCGGCGTCCTTGACCGCCGCGATGGCGTTGAGGTGGAACTGGTCCTGGTTGTCGAGGCGGTCGCTGACGTCCTGCCAGTTCTTGCCGCCATCGGTGGTTTCCAGCAATGCGCCGTAGGCACCGACCGCGACGCCGTGGTTGACGTCCTGGAACCAGACGTCGAGCAGCGGTGCTTCGCGCTTGAGGTCTTCGAATTGTTTGCTCCAGGTCAGGCCGCCGTCGGCGCTGGCGAGGATCTGCGCGTCGTGGCCGACCGCCCAGCCGTGCTTGTCGTCGACGAAGTACACCGCCGTCAGCAATTGCCGGGTCGGCACTTTGGCCTGGGTCCAGGTCTTGCCCTGGTCGTCGGAAAAGAGAATGTGCCCGCGGTCACCCACCGCCACCAACCGGGTGCCGGCGTGGACAACATCGAGTATCAGGCTTTTGGCGGCTTTGGCCGATTCGGTGGAGTACACCCCGTCGGCGGGCGCTTCGGCAGCCAGAACGGGTGCCGACAAGGCAGCACAGCCCAGCAGTGTGAGTGCTGTGGCCAGCAACGCGGTGTTGCGTAACGCCGGCGGGCGGCAACGACTCATAGACCTTCCCCTATTTATTATTGTTAGGCCGTACGGCCTTAGGGCGCCGCAAGGGTGCTCGTGGTGACTGATGGGTCACAAGCATAGCCGTGAAACCCGCAGTCCAGAGCGCCTTGGGAAGCTGGCTCATCCTATCGGGCTTTGGAAACGTCTGACAATCGGCGCCACGTTATCTTTTGTTAACCAAAAGCGGCCCCCTGTAACGAAGGAATTTCCCTGTGGGAGCGAGCCTGCTCGCGAAGATGCCCTTGCAGTCGCCATCATCATCGGCTGACCCACCGCATTCGCGAGCAGGCTCGCTCCCACAAGGGTTAGTGGCGTATGGGGGAATTGTGGTGGCGGATGAATACACCGCCATTCGCCGGATCAATGCGGCAAATCTTGTGTGGGGGACTTGCACGATCGGTATTATGGTATACCATCAGACGCACAGACACTCTCAATCCCCCTACGGAGCAGCTCATGAGTTTCGAAATTCGCAAGATCGTCAGCTATGTCGAAGAAACCTTCATCGAAGGCGGCAAGGCCACGGACAAGCCAGTGACCATGGTTGGCTTGGCTGTAGTGATGAAGAACCCGTGGGTCGGCAACGGCTTCGTCGAAGATCTGAAACCGCAAATCCGCGCCAACTGCTCCGACCTCGGCGCAATGATGGTCGAGCGTCTGGTGGGCATCATCGGTGGCGCCGAGAAAATCGAGGCTTACGGCAAAGCGGCAGTGGTCGGCGCTGACGGCGAAATCGAACACGCCTCGGCCGTGATCCACACCCTGCGCTTCGGCAACCACTACCGCGAAGCGGTCAAGGCCAAGAGCTACCTGAGCTTCACCAACAAGCGCGGCGGCCCGGGCACGTCGATCCAGATCCCGATGATGCACAAGGACGACGAAGGTCTGCGCTCGCACTACATCACCCTGGAAATGCAGATCGAGGACGCGCCGCGTGCCGACGAAATCGTCGTGGTGCTCGGTTGCGCCGACGGTGGTCGCCTGCACCCGCGCATCGGCAACCGCTACATCGATCTGGAAGAACTGGCCGCCGAAAAAGCCCAGTAATCACAATAAAAAGGCATTGCAGGAGCGCTCCATGATTCGGCTCACCGCTGAACTCACCCCGGCTGGCACCAGTTACCTGGCGACCGGCCAAGGCCAGCCCGTGGTCTTGATCCACGGCGTGGGCCTGAACAAAGAAATGTGGGGCGGCCAGATCGTTGGCCTGTCTGCCCAATACCAGGTGATCGCCTACGACATGCTCGGCCATGGCGCCAGCCCGCGCCCGGCCAGCGGCACCGGCCTGCTCGGTTATGCCGATCAGTTGCTGGAGCTGCTCGATCACCTGAATCTGCCCCAGGCAGCGGTGATCGGTTTCTCCATGGGCGGCCTGGTGGCGCGGGCGTTTGCCCTGCACTACCCGGAGCGCCTGCAAAGCCTGGTGGTGCTCAACAGCGTGTTCAACCGCAGCGAAGAACAGCGCGCCGGGGTCATCGCCCGCACCGCGCAGGCCGCTGAACACGGGCCGGACGCCAATGCCGAAGCGGCGCTGTCGCGCTGGTTCAGCCGCGAGTATCAGGCGGCGAACCCGGCGCAGATTGCGGCCATTCGTCAGACACTGGCCGGCAACGACCCGCAGGGCTACCTGACCACCTACGAATTGTTCGCCACTCAGGACATGTACCGCGCCGACGACCTCGGCAGCATCCAGGCACCGACGCTGATCGCCACCGGCGAACTTGACCCCGGTTCCACCCCGGAAATGGCCGAGCAACTGGCCCGGCGCATCCCCGGTGCGAAGGTTGCGGTACTGCCCGAGCAACGGCATATGATGCCGGTAGAGTCGCCGCGCCTGGTCAACCAGACGCTGCTGCAATTTCTCGACTACGCACACGCCCGACAAAACCCTATAAAGGGGATCGTTGCATGACACTCCAACGCTTCCAGATGTGCATCGGCGGAGAATGGGTCGACGCCCTCTCCGGCAAGACTTTCGAAAGCCTCAACCCGGCCAGCGCGCAAGCCTGGGCCGAACTGCCTGACGCCGATGAAGCCGATGTCGAACGCGCCGTGCAAGCGGCGCAGACTGCCTTCGACAGCCCGGCCTGGCGCGGCCTCACCGCCACCGCGCGCGGCAAACTGCTGCGGCGTCTCGGTGACCTGATCGCGGAAAACAAGGAACAACTGGCGCAGCTGGAAAGCCGCGACAACGGCAAGCTGATCCGCGAAACCCGTGGTCAGGTCGGTTACCTGCCGGAGTTTTTCCATTACACCGCAGGCCTGGCCGACAAGCTCGAAGGCGGCACCCTGCCGCTGGACAAGCCCGACCTGTTTGCCTACACCGTGCACGAAGCGATGGGTGTGGTTGCCGCGATCATTCCGTGGAACAGCCCGCTGTACCTGACCGCGATCAAACTGGCGCCGGCCCTCGCCGCCGGCAACACGATTGTGATCAAGCCGTCCGAGCACGCTTCGGCAACCATCCTTGAGCTGGCGCGTCTGGCCCTCGAAGCCGGGATTCCACCGGGCGTGGTCAACGTTGTCACCGGTTACGGCCCGAGCACCGGCGCCGCCCTCACCCGCCATCCGCTGATCCGCAAGATCGCCTTCACCGGCGGCGCGGCCACGGCCCGGCACGTGGTGCGCAGCAGCGCCGAGAACTTCGCCAAGCTGTCGCTGGAACTGGGCGGCAAATCGCCGAACATCATCTTCGCCGACGCCGACCTGGACAGCGCGATCAACGGTGCCATCGCCGGGATCTACGCGGCTTCGGGCCAGAGCTGCGTGTCCGGTTCGCGCCTGCTGGTACAGGACGAAATCTACGACGAATTCGTCAGCCGACTGGTGGAACGCGCCCGTCGCATCCGCATCGGCAACCCGCAGGACGACCACAGTGAAATGGGTCCGATGGCCACTGCGCAGCAATTGGCGGTGGTCGAAGGTCTGGTGGCGGATGCCATCGCTGAAGGCGCGCGGTTGCGCACCGGCGGCAAGCGTCCGGCCGACCTCGGTGACGGCTGGTTCTACGAGCCGACGCTGTTCGAGTGCGACCGCAACTCGATGAAGATCATGCAGGAAGAAGTCTTCGGCCCGGTGGCTTCGGTGATTCGCTTCACAGATGAAGCCGAAGCGCTGGCGATTGCCAACGACTCGCAGTTCGGCCTTGCCGCCGGCATCTGGACCCGCGATCTCGGTCGCGCCCATCGTCTGGCGCGGGATGTGCGTTCGGGGATCATCTGGGTCAATACCTACCGTGCGGTGTCGGCGATGGCGCCGATCGGCGGCTTCAAGAACAGTGGCTATGGACGCGAAAGCGGCATCGATTCGGTGCTGGCCTACACCGAACTGAAAACGGTGTGGATCAACCTCTCTCAGGCACCGATGCCTGATCCGTTTGTGATGCGCTAGGAGTCCTGCGACATGATCGAACCCGGCATTTACAAAGACGTCATGAGCTCATTTCCGTCCGGGGTCACGGTGGTCACCACCCTCGACCCGGACGGCGCCATCGTCGGCATCACTGCCAGCGCCTTCAGCGCGCTGTCGATTGACCCGGCGCTGGTGCTGTTCTGCCCTAACTACGCCTCCGACACCTACCCGGTGCTGCGCGACAGCCAGAAATTCGCGATCCATTTGCTGTCCGCCGAGCAGACCGCCGAGGCCTACGCCTTCGCCGGCAAAGGCAAGGACAAAGCCAAAGGCATCGAGTGGCACTTGAGCGAACTGGGTAACCCGATCCTCGCCAAGGCCACGGCGATCATCGAGTGCGAGTTGTGGCGTGAATACGACGGTGGTGATCACGCAATCATTGTCGGCGCGGTGAAGAACCTGATCCTGCCCGAGCAACCGGTGACGCCGATGATTTATCACAAGGGCAAGCTCGGGCCGTTGCCGACCCTGGCCTGAAAGAACAATGCAAAACCCTGTGGGAGCTGGCTTGCCAGCGATGACGTCGGAACATTCAACATCAATGCTGACTGAACCACCGCTATCGCTGGCAAGCCAGCTCCCACCGGGATTGAGGTGAGCCGAAGAATATGAGTAACGAAAAGTACGAAAAAGGCCTGAAGATCCGCACCCAGGTGCTGGGCGAAGCCTACGTGCAACGCTCGATCGAGAATGCCGACGACTTCACCCGCCCGCTGCAGGAAATGGTCACCGAATACTGCTGGGGCCATGTCTGGGGCCGTGAGGGTTTGTCGCTCAAGGAGCGCAGCATGATCAACCTGGCGATGATCTCGGCGCTCAACCGTCCGCACGAACTCAAGCTGCATGTGCGCGGCGCCTTGCGTAACGGCCTGAGTCGTGAGCAAATACGCGAAATTCTGCTTCAGGTCGGTATTTATTGCGGCGTCCCGGCAGCCGTGGACAGTTTCCGGCTCGCCCGTGAAGCCTTCGCCGAAGCCGACGCCGAGGCCTCCAGTTAACCCCTCGGCTGTTTAGATGCCCGTCTGGCATGGACAGCCAACATCAAGAGCGGACCCCATGAAACGCCAGCCACTCGACGACAGCTTCAAGGTCAATCGCAACCCCGTTACCCTGCGCGAAATCGTGCTGGACAAACTGCGTAGCGCGATCATGAATTTCCAGCTCATGCCCGGCGATCGTCTGGTTGAGCGCGATCTGTGCGATCGCCTCGGTGTCAGTCGCACGTCGGTACGCGAAGCCTTGCGTCACCTGGAGTCCGAAGGCCTGGTCGAATTCGCCGATGCCAAAGGCCCGCGCGTAGCGATCATCACCCTCGCCGATGCAGTCGACATCTATGAACTGCGCTGCGTGCTCGAAGGCCTGATCGTCCAGCTGTTCACCCTGCGCGCCAAGGCCAAGGACATCAAGGCCCTGGAAAAAGCCCTCGACGAGAACCGCAAGGCGCTCAAGGACGGCGAACTGCAACAGGTGATCGACTCGGTGCAGGGCTTCTACGACGTGCTGCTCGAAGGCTCGGGCAACCATGTTGCGGCCACGCAGTTGCGCCAGTTGCAGGCGCGCATCAGCTACCTGCGCGCAACCTCCGTATCGCAGGAAAACCGGCGCGGCGCGAGTAACCACGAAATGGAAAAAATGGTCGAGGCGATCAAGAGCGGCGATCCGCTGGCGGCGCATCAGGCCTGCGTCGACCACGTGCGTGCGGCAGCCGCCGTGGCCCTCGATTACCTCAAGCGCAAACAGGAAGAGACCGGCGCCACGCCGAACATCACCCTGCCGATCGCGCTGAAAGAACCACGCATAGGTCACTGACATGTTCAGCCCGAGCTTTTGCCCGAAATGCGGTGGCCCTGACCTCGGTCAGCAGGTGCCGCCGGGCGATACGCACGAGCGCCTGATGTGCCGCGGCTGCGGCTACATCCACTATGTGAACCCGAAAATCATCGCCGGCTGCATCATCGAGCAGGACGGCAAATACCTCTTGTGCCAACGGGCGATCCCGCCGCGCCCCGGCACCTGGACGCTGCCGGCCGGCTTCATGGAAAGCGGCGAAACCACCGAGCAGGCCGCCCTGCGCGAAGTCTGGGAAGAAAGCGGCGTACGTGCGGAAATCGTCTCGCCGTATTCGATCTTCAGCGTGCCGAAGATCAGCGAGGTGTACATCATCTTCCGCGCGATCGCGCTGGAGATCACCGGCCAGTTCGGGCCCGAGACGCTCGACTACAAGTTCTTTGCCCCTGAAGACATTCCGTGGGAGCAGATCTACTACCCGGCGATCCGGCAGATCCTCGAGCGCTATATCGAGGAGCGTCAGGCCGGGGTGTATGGGATCTACATGGGCAATGATGACAGCGGCAAGATCCACTTTATCCGCTGAGGACTGTCTATCCCCTTGTGGGAGCGAGCCTGCTCGCGAAGGCGTCGGGTCAGTCGATACAAATGTTGAATGATCGACCGCTTTCGCGAGCAGGCTCGCTCCCACAGTGTTTAGCGGTGTTGCTTAAAGTGGGGCGATGCCTTCGACGATGACGATGTCCGCCCGCGCCCATTCCTCGCGATAACGTTTCGCTTCCTGATACGCCGCCGAGTGGTAGCACGCCAACGCCTGCTCGTAGCTCTCGAACTCGATCACCACGCTACGCTGAGGAGTAGCCCTGCCCTCGAGCGCTTCGCTGCGCCCGCCTCTGGCCAAAAACTTTGCGCCGAATTCGGCAAACGCCTTCGGTGCGCGCTGGGTGTATTGGCTGTAGTGCTCGGCATCGTCGACATCCACGTGGGCAATCCAGTACGCCTTCATAGTGACCTCATTGTTGATTTTGTATTATGGTATACCAATATTATTTGCAACCAACCCTGAGAGTCCAGCATGGCCTTTAACAGCATCGAAGAAATCCTCGAAGATTATCGCCTCGGCAAAATGGTCCTGCTGGTCGATGACGAGGATCGGGAAAACGAAGGCGACCTGCTGCTGGCCGCCGATTGTTGCACGCCCGAGGCGATCAGCTTCATGGCCCGTGAAGCGCGCGGATTGATCTGCCTGACGTTGACCGACGAGCATTGCCAACGCCTGGGCCTGGAGCAGATGGTCCCGAGCAATGGCAGCGTATTCAGCACCGCGTTTACCGTGTCGATTGAAGCGGCGGTCGGCGTCACCACTGGCATTTCTGCGGCCGATCGCGCGCGCACGGTCGCGGCCGCTGTGGCCACAGACGCCCGCGCTGAAGACCTGGTGCAGCCCGGCCATATCTTCCCGCTGCGCGCCAAGGAAGGCGGCGTGCTGACCCGCGCCGGCCACACCGAGGCCGGTTGCGATCTGGCGCGCCTCGCCGGTTTCACCCCGGCCTCGGTGATCGTTGAGGTGATGAACGACGACGGCACCATGGCCCGGCGTCCGGATCTGGAAGTGTTCGCGCGCAAGCACGGGATCAGGATCGGCACCATCGCCGACCTGATCCATTATCGCCTGAGCACCGAGCACACCATCGAACGCATCGGCGAACGTGAGCTGCCGACGGTGCATGGCACCTTCCGCCTGATCACCTTTGAAGACCGCATTGAGGGCGGTGTGCACATGGCGATGGTCATGGGCGATCTGCGCCGCGAAGAGCCGACGCTGGTGCGTGTACATGTGATCGATCCGCTGCGTGATCTGGTCGGCGCCGAGTACAGCGGGCCGAGCAACTGGACGCTGTGGGCGGCGCTGCAACGGGTCGCGGCCGAAGGTCATGGGGTTGTGGTGGTATTGGCCAATCATGAATCGTCGCAGGCGCTGCTCGAGCGCGTGCCGCAATTGACCCAGCCGCCACGGCAGTTCAGTCGCTCGCAATCGCGGATTTATTCGGAGGTCGGCACCGGGGCGCAGATTCTGCAGAACCTCGGCGTCGGCAAACTGCGCCATCTTGGGCCGCCGCTGAAGTATGCGGGGCTGACCGGGTATGACCTGGAGGTGGTGGAGAGCATTCCGTTTACCGAATAATGCCCAGACACAGGTGATTTCCTGTGGCGAGGGAGCTTGCTCCCGCTGGACTGCGCAGCAGGCCCCAGCTTTTCAGAGAAGCGAGGGTCGCTTCGCAACCCGGCGGGAACAAGCTCCCTCGCCACAATTTCATCTATAGAAAATCCTTCAGCGGTCAAAAAACAGCTTCGCCAGATAACCGGTAAGGCAAAGTGCTTGCACAAAGTTTGGAATACCATAATATGATATTCCATAGACCGAACGACCTGAAAAACCGTCCGGCTACTGCTCCCGACAGGCGGGCAACAACGCAAGCCCGCTCAAAAACACAACAATGAGGGCGTAAAAATGGTGTTGAACAAAGCTGCAACCGCAATCCTTTTTGCGGGACTGCTGAGCGTGACCGGCCAGGCTGCAATGGCCGCCGAGAGTGTGAACTTTGTCAGCTGGGGCGGTAGCACCCAGGATGCGCAGAAACAGGCCTGGGCCGATCCGTTCAGCAAGGCCAGCGGCATCACCGTCGTGCAGGACGGCCCGACCGACTACGGCAAACTCAAGGCCATGGTCGAGAGCGGCAACGTGCAATGGGACGTGGTCGATGTCGAAGCTGACTTTGCCCTGCGCGCCGCTGCCGAAGGCCTGCTCGAACCCCTCGATTTCAACGTCATCCAGCGCGACAAGATCGACCCGCGTTTCGTCAGCGACTACGGCGTCGGCTCGTTCTTCTTCTCCTTCGTCCTCGGCTACAACGAGGGCAAGCTCGGCGCTGCCAAGCCGCAAGACTGGAGCGCCCTGTTCGACACCAAGACCTACCCCGGCAAACGCGCCCTGTACAAATGGCCAAGCCCCGGCGTGCTCGAGCTGGCGCTGCTGGCCGACGGCGTAGCGGCTGACAAGCTCTACCCGCTGGATCTGGATCGCGCCTTCAAGAAACTCGACACCATCAAGAAAGACATCGTCTGGTGGGGCGGCGGCGCGCAGTCGCAGCAACTGCTGGCCTCCGGTGAAGCGAGCATGGGTCAGTTCTGGAACGGCCGGATTCACGCTCTGCAGGAAGACGGCGCACCGGTCGGTGTGAGCTGGAAACAGAACCTGGTCATGGCCGACATTCTGGTGATTCCAAAAGGCTCGAAAAACAAGGACGCGGCGATGAAGTTTCTGGCCAACGCCAGCAGTGCCAAAGGCCAGGCGGACTTCTCCAACCTGACCGCCTACGCCCCGGTCAACGTCGACAGCGTGGCGCGCCTGGACTCGGTGCTGGCCCCGAATCTGCCGACGGCCTACGCCAAGGATCAAATCACGCTTGATTTCGCGTACTGGGCCAAGAACGGTCAAGCCATCGCGACACGGTGGAACGAATGGCTGGTCAAATGAAAATGGCGGCCACTGCGCCCCGCCCCGCAACGGTGACCGGGAGCGCCACTGGCGCTGCCGGCTCGACCCCCACCTTCAGACAACGCTGGAAAGGTGCCGGCAATCTCATCCCGGCCCTGCTGTTCCTCGGTTTGTTCTTTCTCGCGCCGTTGATTGGCCTGCTGTTGCGCGGCGTGCTCGAACCGACCCCCGGCCTTGGCAACTACGAACAACTGTTCGCCAACTCGGCGTATGCGCGGGTGCTGCTCAACACCTTTTCGGTGGCCGGTCTGGTGACGATTTTCAGCCTGTTGCTGGGCTTCCCACTGGCTTGGGCGATCACCCTGGTGCCACGCGGCTGGGGGCGCTGGATCCTCAACATCGTGCTGCTGTCGATGTGGACCAGCCTGCTCGCCCGCACCTATTCGTGGCTGGTGCTGCTGCAAGCCTCGGGGGTGATCAACAAGGCGCTGATGGCGCTGGGCATCATCGATCAGCCGCTGGAAATGGTGCACAACCTGACCGGCGTGGTGATCGGCATGAGCTACATCATGATCCCGTTCATCGTCCTGCCGTTGCAGGCGACCATGCAGGCCATCGACCCGATGATCCTGCAGGCCGGCTCAATCTGTGGCGCCAGTCCGTGGACCAACTTCTTCCGGGTGTTCCTGCCGCTGTGCCGGCCGGGGCTGGCGTCCGGCGGGTTGATGGTGTTCGTGATGTCGCTCGGTTACTACGTTACCCCGGCGCTGCTCGGCGGGGCGCAGAACATGATGCTGCCGGAGTTCATCATTCAGCAGGTGCAATCGTTCCTCAACTGGGGCCTGGCCAGTGCCGGCGCCGCGTTGCTGATCGCGATCACGCTGGTGCTGTTCTACTTCTACCTGAAGCTTCAGCCGGAATCCCCGGTTGGCGCCAGCAACGCGAGGTAAGCCGAGATGCTCCTGACTCCCAATGCCATGAGCCGCCGCATGCGTTTCGGGCTCTACGCCACCACCGGTTTGATCGGCCTGTTTCTGCTGTTGCCGATCGTGTTCATCGTCCTGCTGTCGTTCGGTTCGTCGCAGTGGCTGGTGTTCCCGCCGCCGGGCTGGACGTTGAAATGGTACGGCCAGTTCTTCTCCAACGCTGACTGGATGAACGCCGCGGCGGCCAGCCTCAAGGTCGCGGTGCTGACCACGATCTGCGCCGTGGCCCTCGGCCTGCCGACGGCGTTCGCTTTGGTGCGCGGGCGCTTCCCCGGACGGGAAATGCTCTACGGCCTGTTCACCCTGCCGATGATCGTGCCGCTGGTGATCATCGCCGTGGCGGTGTACGCGCTGTTTCTCAAGCTCGGTTACACAGGGACGATGTTCGCCTTCGTGGTCAGCCATGTGATCGTCGCGCTGCCGTTCACCATCATCTCGATCATCAACTCGCTGAAGCTGTTCGATCAGTCGATTGAAGACGCGGCGGTGATCTGCGGTGCCTCACGCCTGCAAGCGGTGTTCAAGGTGACATTCCCGGCGATTCGCCCGGGCATGGTTGCCGGCGCCCTCTTCGCCTTCCTCGTATCGTGGGACGAAGTGGTGCTCAGCGTGATGATGGCCAGCCCGACCCTGCAAACCCTTCCCGTGAAAATGTGGACCACCCTGCGCCAGGACCTGACCCCGGTGATCGCCGTCGCTTCGACGCTGCTGATCGGCTTGTCGGTTTTGGTCATGGTCATCGCCGCCGCGCTGCGCCGGCGCAACGAAATCAGCGCCTGAGCGCCCAGGAGTACGACATGAGTGCCGTGATCAAAGACGCCTCCCAGCAAAACGACAAACCTCTGGTCAGCCTGCGCAACCTGAACAAGCACTACGGCGACTTTGCCGCCGTCGACAACATCTCGCTGGACATCAAGGACGGCGAGTTCCTGACCTTCCTCGGCTCCAGCGGCTCAGGCAAAAGCACCACGCTGTCGATGCTCGCCGGGTTCGAAACCCCAAGCAGCGGCGAGATCCTGGTCAACGGTCAGTCGCTGGTCAATGTGCCGCCGCACAAGCGCGACATCGGCATGGTGTTCCAGCGCTATTCGCTGTTCCCGCATCTGTCGGTGCGCGACAACATCGCCTTCCCGCTGGCGATCCGCAAACTCGCCGCCGCCGAACGTGACAAGCGCGTCGACGCGATGTTGAAACTGGTGCAACTGGAACAATTCGCCCATCGCCGCCCTTCGCAATTGTCCGGCGGCCAGCAACAACGCGTCGCCATCGCCCGCGCGCTGGTCTACGAGCCACGCATTCTGTTGATGGACGAACCCCTTGGAGCGCTGGATAAAAAACTGCGTGAAGACTTGCAGGATGAACTGCGCCAGTTGCATCGGCGCCTGGGCATCACCATCGTCTACGTGACCCACGATCAGGAAGAAGCCATGCGCCTGTCGCAGCGCATCGCGATCTTCAGCCACGGCAAGATTGTCGGCCTGGGCAGCGGTTATGACCTGTACCAGAATCCGCCGAACGCGTTTGTCGCGTCGTTCCTCGGCAACTCGAACTTCCTCAAACTCAAGGCCCAAGGCAATGCGGCGGCGGGTTTTGAGGGGCAGTCGTTGTCGATTCGCCTGACTGCCGGCTTGCACACCGATCAGGATGTGCTGCTGATGGTGCGGCCGGAAAAGGCAGTGGCGCTGAGCGTGCAGCAGGCGAGCGCAGAACCGCTGACAGCGGGTTGGAACGAGGTGTCGGCGCAGGTGGTGGAGGTGTTGTTTCTTGGTGAGAGCCAGACGTGCAGCGTGCTCACCGCAGGCGGTACTTCGATGACGGTAAAAGCGTTGTCCGCCGCCGGCATGCCGCTCAAGGCTGGCGACCCGGTGCGGGTACGCTGGGCGACGGCGGATGCCTGTGTCTACACCGAATGGGCTGAAAGCGACCTCAATAAAGCCGCCGGATCTCACTGATATACCCCACGCAATACACCTCCCTGTGGGAGCGGGCTTGCCCGCGAAGAGGCCGGTACATTCAATATCAATGTTGAATGTGCTGACGTCTTCGCGGGCAAGCCCGCTCCCACAGGAATCTCAGTGTTCAGGCGATCGGAGTGAACCCTTCAATTTCGTCCGGCCACGCCGTGAGGATTTCGAAGCCTGTCTCCGTCACCGCCACCATATGCTCCCACTGCGCCGACAACGAGCCATCCTTGGTCAGCACGGTCCAGCCGTCCGGCATGTTCTTCACATGGCGCTTGCCGGCGTTGAGCATCGGTTCCACGGTGAAGATCATCCCCGCCTTGAGCTTCATGCCCTGATTGGGGAACCCGTAATGCAGGATCTGCGGTTCATCGTGGTAGACCTTGCCAATGCCATGCCCGCAATACTCGCGCACCACGCTGAAGCCTTCTTTCTCCGCCAGACTCTGGATCGCATGGCCGATGTCGCCCAGCGTCGCGCCCGGACGCACCCTGCGGATGCCGGCGCACATGGCGTCGTAGGTGGTCTTGATCAGGTGCTGCGCTTCTGGCGTCGCCTCGCCAACCACGTACATGCGGCTGGTGTCGCCGAACCAGCCGTCCTTGATCACCGCGATGTCGAGGTTGACGATGTCGCCGTCTTTCAACGGCGTGCCGGACGGAATGCCGTGGCACACCACGTCGTTGACCGAGGCGCAGACGGTTTTCGGGAAACCGTGGTAACCGACGTTGGCTGGAATCGCTTTCTGCACGTTGACGATGTAATCGTTGCACAACCGATCCAGCTCATCGGTGGTCACCCCCGCCTTCACATGCGGTACCAGCATCGCCAGCACCTCGGCGGCCAGCTTGCCGGCAGCACGTGACTGAGCGATTTCGGCGGGGCTGTTGATCTTGATCTGGTTTCTCATGCGCTGACGGCTTCCTGAGTCAGTTGGTGCAGATCCAGCCCGCCGTTCTGTTCGGCGCGGATCAGCAAGCGGCAAATGGCGCTGTGGTCGAGGTTGGGGTGCAGTTCGGCAAGCATGCCGATGCGCATCCAGTGCTCGGCCTGCGCGTTGATCGAGCGGCTGAGTGCATTGCTGGAGATGCGCAGGTTCTCGTGCATGTCTTCCGAAATCTTTACGATGCCCATATCCAAATCCAATACGAAGTGTATATGGATCGTATATTAGCCAAGCCTCATGGAAAATTGCAAATACACTCCGCAAACCTGCTGAGATAAACGTGCAGGAGCTGCCGCAGGCTGCGATCTTTTGATCTTCAAAAACAAAGTCAAAAGATCGCAGCCTGCGGCAGCTCCTACAGGGATTTTGTTTTGGTTTTTGGGGGAAGCGTGTGGAATTTCAGGCAAAAAAAAGCTGCCCAAAGAGGCAGCAAAAACTTTAAGAACACGCGATGTATTGGGCTCAGGATAGACGCCGGATAATGACAGGGTCATGACAGCCAACAATTCACTGAACCGCCCCTGCCCCGTCATCAGGATGTCATCAAGCGCATCGCAGAATCCTCGCAAACCGTCTTGAGCCTTCGACGGATGCTTTGCAGGGATTCCCATGAAAGAAGACGCCTCGCTCTTTGCCGCCATCGACCTGGGTTCGAATGCGTTTCGCCTGATGATCGGCCAGTCAGTTCGCAGTCGAAAAGGCTTGATGATCCAGGAAGTCAAAACCCTGCGTGAGCCGGTGCGACTGGCCGAAGGTTTTGACGGTGGTGCTCTGGACGAAATGGCGCTGGACCGGGGCTGGCAGGCGCTGGCGCGGTTCGGCAAGAAACTGCGCGGATTCGAGGCCGGCAAAGTGCGGGCCGTGGCAACCAGCGCGGTGCGCGAGGCCGACAATGCGCAGCTGTTTCTGCACAGCGCCGAACGTCATCTGGGGTTTCGCATCGATGTCATTTCCGGCCATGAAGAGGCGCAACTGGTCTATGCCGGCGTCGCCCATTCCCTGCCGGGCGCTGAAGACATGCGCTTGGTAGTCGATATCGGCGGTGGTTCCACCGAGCTGATTCTCGGCCAGGGCACACAACCGCTGCTCACCGAAAGCATCGCCATCGGCAGCGGCACCCTGGGCGTCCGCTATTTCCCTGACGGGCGCATCGCACCCGGTGCGCTGCAGGAAGCCGAACGCGTGGCGATCCTGCACTTCGAGAAAGTCGCCCGCCGCTACCGCGCGCAGGGTTGGCAGCAGACCATTGGCTCGTCCGGCACGGCGCGAATGCTGGCGAAAGTGCTGAAGGCCAATCGCTTGAACGACTTCGGCCAGGATGGCATTACCTATGGCGGGTTGTTGCGTTTGTCGTTGTTGCTGCTGAAGGTGAAGAACGTTCAGCAGTTGAAGCTGGCAGGTTTGCAACCGCATCGCCAGAGCATTTTGCCCGGCGGATTGGTATTGATGCTGGCGGCGTTCAAGGCATTCGGGATTTCGCAGATGGCGCCGTCGGAACCGGGGCTGCGCCTGGGTGTGCTGCATGGATTGATGAGCCGGCACTGATACCCTACACACTCCAGTGTGGGAGCGGGCTTGCCCGCGAAGGCGGAGTGTCAGTCGAGAATTATTCAGCTGACACTCCGCTTTCGCGAGCAAGCTCGCTCCCACAGGGTTTGTATTCAGGCTTCAGGCCAGTTCTTTGCGCAGCTGACGGGCGGCGGCAACCATGTGCACCAGTGCCGCCTCAGTCTCCGGCCAGCCACGGGTTTTCAAGCCGCAATCCGGGTTGACCCACAACCGCTCGGCCGGAATCCGCTGCGCTGCCTTGCGCAGCAAACTGGCCATCTCCGAAGCATCGGGAACGCGTGGCGAGTGGATGTCGTAGACACCCGGGCCGATCTCGTTCGGATAGGCGAAGGCTTCGAAGGCATCGAGCAATTCCATGTCCGAACGCGAGGTTTCGATGGTAATCACGTCGGCATCCATCGCCGCGATGGACTCGATCACATCGTTGAATTCGCTGTAGCACATGTGGGTGTGAATCTGGGTTTCGTCACGCACACCCGAGGCGCACAGGCGGAACACGTCGGTGGCCCAGTCCAGATAGTGCTGCCATTGCGCGCGGCGCAGCGGCAAGCCTTCGCGGAATGCGGCCTCGTCGATCTGCACGATCTTGATTCCGGCGGCCTCCAGATCCACCACTTCGTCACGGATCGCCAGCGCCAGTTGCCGCGCCTGCACTTCACGGGACACGTCCTCGCGGGGGAACGACCACATCAGCATGGTCACCGGGCCGGTCAGCATGCCTTTCATGACCTTGCCGGTCAGGCCCTGGGCGTAGCGGATCCAGTCCACGGTCATGGCTTGCGGACGGCTCAGATCACCGACGATCACTGCCGGTTTCACACAACGTGAACCGTAGCTCTGCACCCAGCCAAAACGGGTGAATACATAGCCGTCCAGTTGCTCGGCGAAGTACTCGACCATGTCGTTGCGCTCGGCTTCTCCGTGCACCAGCACATCGAGCCCCAGTTGCTCCTGGATTTCCACGGCGTGACGGATTTCGCTGTACATGGCTTCGGTGTATTCGGCTTCGCTGAGCTTGCCTTGCTTGAACGACTGACGCGCCAGACGAATCGAGGCGGTCTGCGGAAATGAACCGATGGTGGTGGTCGGGAACAGCGGCAGATCGAGGCCGGCGCGCTGCTTGGCGATGCGCTGGGTAAACGGCGACTGGCGCTGGCTGTCCTGCGCGGTAATGGCCGCCACACGGGCCTGCACCGCCGGTTTGTGAATACGTGGCGAGGCGGCGCGGCTGGTCTGTACCGAGCGGCTTTGGGTCAAGGCGCGGAGCACCTTTGGTGACTCAGGCTCGTTGACGGCCTGCGCCAGCACGGCGACTTCTTCACACTTCTGCACGGCAAACGCCAGCCAGCTTTTCAGCTCGGCATCGAGCTGGTCTTCGCGGCTCAGGTCCACCGGACTGTGCAACAGCGAACAGGACGGCGCGACCCACAGCCGATCACCCAATCGCTCATGCGCATGCTGCAAAGTCGCCAGCGCATGTTCCAGATCGCAGCGCCAGACGTTGCGACCGTTGACCAGGCCCAGCGACAACACTTTGTAGGCCGGCAGGCGATCGAGGATGGTCGGGTACTGTTCCGCTGCACGCACCAGATCGATGTGCAGACCGTCAACCGGCAGATTGGCGGCCAGGCCGAGGTTCTCTTCCAGACCACCGAAGTAAGTGGCGAGCAGTTTCTTCAGCGGATCACGCTGGATCTGGTTATAGGCTCGCTCGAAAGCGTTCTTCCACTCCTGCGGCAGGTCGAGCACCAGAATCGGCTCGTCGATCTGCACCCATTCCACACCGAGGGCGGCGAGCCGGGCGAAGATCTGCCCGTACAGCGGCAGCAAACGATCAAGCAATTCAAGCTTGTCGAACTCGGCGCCTTTGGCCTTGCCCAGCCATAGATAAGTCAGTGGGCCGATAATCACCGGTTTGACGTTATGGCCGAGGGCACGTGCCTCTTCGACTTCTTCGAACAACTGTTCCCAACCGAGCTGGAACTGTTGATCGACACTGAATTCCGGGACCAGATAGTGGTAGTTGGTGTCGAACCACTTGGTCATTTCCTGAGCGTGCGCACCGCCGCAGCAGCTGTCGCTGACACCACGGGCCATGCCGAACAGGGTTTGCAGGGTGGCTTTGCCGTCGTGCGGACGGAAACGCTCGGGGATCACCCCAAACATCAGCGAGTGAGTCAGCACCTGGTCGTACCAGGCGAAATCGCCCACCGGCAGCAGCTCGATGCCGCTGTTTTTCTGCAAGTCCCAATGGGCCTTGCGTAGTTCACGACCCACTTCACGCAGGCCGGCCTCGTTCAGTTCTCCTTTCCAGAACGCCTCTTGCGCTTTCTTCAGTTCGCGGTCGCGACCGATGCGCGGAAATCCGAGGGAATGGGCCAGTGCCATGACAAACAACTCCAATGTCTTGTTGATGGCGGCCATTGTCGGGATCAGGCATTGGTGAGACAAACTCATTTTAATCTTGATGATCACAAGTTTCCCTCATGATCAAATGCCAGCTGTTTGCCCGCTGAAACATGTTTTGCCCTGCAGGATATTCCTGCGCGAATCAAGCAATCGAGCGCGGTCACGACGCCCTTTGAATACTCCATGGCGCCTTGATGTAAACCCTCTGAAACCGCGCCGTTGCAGGCTTTGATTCTGTTCTATGGTTAGATCGAAATGGCTGTATCTGCGGCTGACTAATGGTTGCGACAGATCCTGTCTGCGCCTATGTTGCACGCGAGCTTTTCCCCGCGAATGGAACGCGATCAACACCACTACAAGAGGTGAAGAAATGTCAAAGGATTCACGCCCTGCCGTACTTGGGCTGATCGGCAATACGCCGCTGGTACAAGTTACCCGCTTCGATACCGGCCTCTGCACACTGTTTCTCAAACTGGAATCACAAAACCCCGGCGGCTCGATCAAGGACCGCATCGGTCTGGCGATGATCGACGCCGCGGAACGCGACGGGCGCCTGCAACCGGGTGGCACCATCGTCGAGGCCACCGCCGGCAATACCGGCCTGGGTCTGGCGCTGGTCGGCCGGGCCAAGGGCTACCGCGTGGTGCTGGTGGTGCCGGACAAGATGTCCACCGAGAAAGTCCTGCACTTGAAAGCCATGGGCGCCGAAGTGCACATCACCCGCTCGGACGTCGGCAAGGGCCACCCCGAGTATTATCAGGACGTCGCCGCCCGCCTGGCGAAAGACATTCCCGGCGCGTTCTTCGCCGACCAGTTCAACAACCCCGCCAACCCGCTGGCACACGAGTGCAGCACCGCGCCGGAAATCTGGGCGCAGACCGAGCATGACCTGGACGCGATCGTGGTCGGCGTCGGGTCTGCCGGCACCCTGACCGGGCTGAGCCGTTTCTTCAAACGCGTACAGCCGGATCTGCAAATGGTCCTCGCCGATCCGGTGGGTTCGGTGATGGCGCAATACAGCCGCGACGGCACGATGCCGACGCCCGGTTCGTGGGCGGTGGAAGGCATCGGCGAAGACTTCATTCCGTCGATCACCGACCTCAGCAGCGTGCGCCACGCCTACTCGATCAGCGACGAAGAAAGCTTCGATCATGCCCGTCAGTTGCTCAAGGCCGAAGGCATTCTCGGGGGTTCGTCCACCGGCACCCTGCTCGCCGCCGCGCTGCGTTATTGCCGCGAACAGACCGAGCCCAAACGCGTGGTCAGCTTCGTCTGCGACACTGGCACGCGCTATCTGTCGAAGGTCTACAACGACCAGTGGATGACCGATCAGGGCCTGTTGCAGCGCAAACGCTATGGCGACCTGCGCGATCTGATCGCCCGCCGCTTCGAAGACGGCCGCGTGATCAGCGTCGGCCCCGACGACACCCTGCTGACCGCGTTCCAGCGCATGCGTCTGGCGGATGTCTCACAACTGCCGGTGCTGGTTGAAGGCAAACAACTGGTCGGCGTGATCGACGAATCCGACATCTTGCTCGCGGTGCACGAAGACGCCGCGCGCTTCAGTCAATCGGTATCCAGCGTGATGACCGACAAACTGCAAACCCTCGCACCTGGCGCCCATCTCACCGAGCTGGAAGCGGTGCTCAGTCGTGGCCTCGTGGCGATCATTGCCGACGCTTCGGGCTTCCACGGTCTGATTACCCGCACCGACATGCTCAACCAATTACGGAGATCCCTCGCATGAGTCAGCACGACGATAAATCCCAAGGCTTCGCGACCCGGGTGATCCACGCCGGGCAAGAGCCGGACCCGACCACCGGTGCGCTGATGCCGCCGATCTACGCCAACTCGACGTACCTGCAAGACAGCCCCGGCGTGCACAAGGGCTTCGACTACGGGCGCTCGCACAACCCGACGCGTTTTGCCCTGGAGCGTTGCGTGGCGGATCTGGAAGGTGGCACCCGCGCCTTCGCGTTCGCGTCCGGGCTGGCGACGATCTCCACCGTCCTCGAACTGATCGATGCCGGTTCGCACGTCATCTCCGGCAATGACCTGTACGGCGGCACGTTCCGCCTGTTCGACAAGGTGCGCCAGCGCAGTGCCGGACACCGTTTCAGCTATGTCGATCTGACTGACCTGGCGGCGTTCGAAGCGGCGCTGCAGGACGACACCCGCCTGGTGATTGTCGAGTCGCCGACCAACCCGCTGCTGAGCCTGTCGGATCTGGCCGCGATTGCGCGCATCTGCCGCGCACGCGGAATCATCAGCGTTGCCGACAACACCTTCGCCAGCCCGTACATTCAGCGCCCGCTGGAGCTGGGTTTCGACATCGTGCTGCACTCGACCACCAAGTACCTGAATGGTCACTCCGACGTGATCGGTGGTATCGCGGTGGTCGGGCAGAATGCCGAACTGGCGGACAAACTCGGCTTCCTGCAGAACGCGGTCGGCGCGATTTCCGGGCCGTTCGACGCGTTCCTGACCCTGCGCGGGGTGAAAACCCTGGCGCTGCGCATGGAGCGTCATTGCAGCAACGCGCTGGAACTGGCCAAGTGGCTGGAGCAGCAGCCGCAGGTCAAACGCGTTTACTACCCAGGCCTGCCGTCGCACCCGCAACATGAGTTGGCCAAACGGCAGATGCATGGTTTTGGCGGGATGATCTCGGTGGATCTGAACAGTGATCTGGATGGCGCACGGCGCTTTCTGGAAAACGTGAAGATCTTTGCCCTGGCAGAGAGTTTGGGCGGTGTTGAAAGCCTGATCGAGCACCCGGCGATCATGACCCACGCGACCATTCCCGCTGAAACCCGCGCCAAACTGGGCATCGGCGATGGCCTGGTGCGTCTGTCGGTGGGGGTCGAAGATCTCGAAGACCTGCGCGCCGATCTGGCGTACGCGCTGACCAAAATCTGATCCTGCAACAACGACAAAGCCCGCAGTGATGCGGGCTTTGGTTATTCGAGCAGGCGGCCAGTGCTGGTCTCTGGCTTACAAGGTTTATCGGGCCTCTCACAGTACAAAAGCAACCATGGAAAAAGAGCGGTGCTTTGCTGCCTCACACGGCATAAGGGCTGGATCTCAGCGCGGAGATCTTTCTAACCGTGTACCCTTCGGAACGCGCCCCACGTCCCCTTGCTATCCGCTTGCGCATCAGTCTGCGTCTTCGCCTACACCTTTGAGGCTAGCAAATGCCATCGAGTGATGGTCAGGTGTTTTTAGACTGATTTCCTTCAAGCCCCCGTCTGCAAGGAAGTTAACCGACTATCACTTGCTCCCCCGGCCCGCCATGGCCCGTGTTTGACGATCTATACTTTTCAGCTCGCTTTCGCAGTTTCATGCAATACGTCGACACCCGTGCGCGTTACCGTGCGCCCGTGCCAATCGCCAATCTGGTCAACCCCGGGCCAACGGAATGCTGTGTGGCTGATGGGTCGTGGAGAAAATCATGAAACACACGCTTTTATCAGGCGCCATTCTTGCGGTCGCGGCGACCGTGATGTTGCCAACGGTTTGGGCTGCGCAGCCGCAGGCGATGGCCTCTGATGGTTCGGATCATGTGGGGGCCGGCGCAGTCGCCTCTGATGGCTCTGATCACGTCGGCGCCGGTGCAGTCGCCTCTGATGGCTCTGATCATGTCGGGGCTGGCGCGGTAGCCTCCGATGGCTCTGATCATGTCGGTGCTGGTGCACTGGCCTCCGACGGCACCGACAAGGTCGGCGCCAATCGGTATGCCTACTCACGCGTCGGTGTCGGTTCTGATCGCGTCGCTTCGGCGCTGATGACCGGCAGCTATTCCGACCAGTTTAACGCCCCTCAGTAATCAACGCGGGGCGACCCGTTCGGGTCGCCTCTCCCACCGCGGCACTAGCACATTTGTGCTAATCGACCACCCCGCCACCCGGCGCTATATTCCCTCGCAACCCCCCGACGTCCCCCAACATTGCCACTGTGCAGTGCGCGGGATCGTTGTGCCTGGACATCAGAACAACACCAAGGAAGAAGCACCATGAAACTGCATTCCAATCTGTGCAAAGTAGCCATTGTCGGCGCCCTGATGCTGGGCGCCAGCGGTTGCCAGACTGCCAAACCTACCGAAGCCAGCATGAAAGAACGGGCCCAGACCGTCATCGGCAAACCGGTGTCGAAAATCGACAACATCCGCAGCGACAGCACCCTCACCTACTACACCGCGTATACCCCGGCCGGCGAGTACAACTGCGAGTTGCCCAGCGGGGCGATTATCGCGGTGGCGAGCATGGGCATCATGACTCCGCCGCTGTCTTGCCTGCCCAAAGGCGCCTCACCGATCCCCGTTCAGTAATTGATTTCTCCGGTAAAGGACGACGCTCATCATGAAAACCCAGATCGCTACTCTCACCCTCACCGCCCTCGCCCTGACCGGCTGCGCCACGCCCAAACAGTGGGAAGCCACCGGCGGCAGCAAGAACGACGGCGTGGTTCAGGTCTCCTATGAACTGGGTCAGTTTGAAAGCGGCCAGACCAGCGCCGCGCAAGGTCTGACCGTCGCCTCGGAACGCTGCAAAACCTGGGGCTACAAAAATGCCGAAGTGACCGGTTCGGAGAAAAACATCTGCCGCACCATGGGCCAGTACAACTGCCTGCAAACCACCATCACTCAGGACTACCTCTGCAAGCGTTGAGTCAGACCTGCTCGGCCGGCTCGGTTTGCCGGTCGCGCAGGGCCCGCAAGGTCGCGCGCAGCTCGGCCGGGCGTACCGGTTTGGACAGGATGGCAATTTGGCGGTCGTGCAAAGCCGCCTGTATTTTCTCGATGTCATGCCCGGTGATGATCATCGCCGGCACCGCAAAACCACGCTGGCGCCGCACCTCGTCGATGCACTCAATGCCCGTGGAATGCGTACCCAGATCGTAATCGGCGACGATGATGTCGCAATCGGTGACCAGCCCCTGCCCGCTCAACTCGCCTTGCACCACGCAGCCCCAGCGCTCGAGCAGCGCCGAGGTCGCCAGCAACACGTTGCGATCATCCTCCACCAGACACACCTTCAGCCCGGTCAACAGGCCGGCCTGCCGCACATCGTCACGCATGGCCGGCAACTGTGGCGCCACGGCCACCGGCAAGCCATACAGGGTGACCGCCGTGCCGCGCCCAAGCTGCGAGCGCAAGTTCACATCGACGCCGATCAGCTGCCCCAGACGCTTGACGATCGACAGCCCGAGGCCGACGCCTTCCACGTCTTTGTCACGCACCTGACGCACCCGATAAAACTCTTCAAACACTTTCGGCAGATGCTCCTCGGCAATGCCGTTGCCGCGGTCATAAATCACGATGGCCAGTCCGACACCGCGTTTGCGCACGCCGATCAGCACCGGGCGTTGCGCGCCATACTTGAAACAGTTGGAAAGCACGTTCTGCACCATGGTCGCGAGCAACGCCGGATCGCTCTGTACCCAGTATTTGCATGGACGCAGGCGCAATTCCACACCGGCCCAGCGCGCGGCTTCGGCGTTCTGGCGGACCAGATCGGCCAGCCACTCGCCCAGATTGAACACCTGCAACCTGGGCAGGACGCGCCCGTTGTCGAGGGTGTAGAGGTCAAGAATCGAACGGAACAACTGCGAGACGTTGAGCAGCGACCGGTCAATGTTGTCGACCAGTTGCCGCTCCTGCTCGCCCAGCCGCGACTCACGCAGGCACGCCGTGAACAGACCGATGGAGTGAATCGGCTGGCGCAGATCGTGGCTGGCCTGGGCGAGAAAACGCGACTTTTCCAGATTGGCTGCGACGGCTTCTTCAGAGGCCTTGCGCGTGCGCTCCAGCAGCAAGTGCGCGTAGAACGGAATCACCGTGCTGGTGAGCATCAACATCAGGACCATGTACGGTTGCGCCTGCCACACCGGTGTCAAGCGATAGACTGCCAGCAGCGCCAGCAGCGCCAACCCCGTGGCAATCGCCAGGTAGCGCGAGCCATAGCGCATGCCGTTGCCCAGATTGACCCAGATGATCACCGCGTACAGCGGCAACGCCGCTTCACCGCCGAGCACCAGGCCGAAACAGGTGCCGGTGTAATCGTGGATCATGCCGAAAATCCGCCGCGCCGGGTAATGCCCTGGCCAGCGCGCGATGGCCTGGCGCAAGGCAATCGACGCCAGCAGAAACAGCGCGATGTAGACCACCACCGGCAGATAGGTAGCAAAGCGCTGACCCGGCAACACGCCGAGCACGCCAATGTAAACCATGGCAATGCTGGCGATGATGATCCGCAGATTGGCCTGATCCAGCTCGGTGTTTTTCTCGAACTTCATGGGCAACGTCCTTGTGCGACAGTCGTCAGATTCAGCAGCGGTCGGCAGGCAATCTGCGCTTGCGGTGCTAAGGTGCATGCCGTAAACCACGCTGATCCAGGGAGGGTCACGTCATGACATGCCGCATCATCATAGCCGACGATCACCCGTTGTTTCGCGAAGCCATGCGGCGCACCGTGCAGCGCCTGTTGCCCGAGGCGACTATCGAGGAGGCCGGCGACCTCGACGCCGTGCTGGCCTTGCTGCCCGACGGCAGCGAGCCGGACACGCTGATTCTCGACCTGCGCTTCCCCGGCCTGACCTGCATCAGCCAACTCGCCGAGCTGCGCCGAAAACTGCCACGCACCACATTGATCGTGGTGTCGATGGTCGACGACGAGGCGTTGATCGGCGAAGTAATGGCGGCCGGCATCGACGGTTTCATCGGCAAGAACATCGCCCCGGATGAAATCGGCCAGGCCATTCTGGCGATCCGCGAAGGTGAAGTGCTGGTCAGGTTCGCCCCTTCCGGGCTGCTGCCGCTGGAGACCGGCACCGCCCTCACCCCGCGTCAGCAGGATGTGTTGCGGCTGATCGCCCAAGGCAAGACCAACAAGGAGATCGCCCGGGAGCTGGATATTTCGCCGTTCACCGTGCGCATCCATGTGTCGTCGTTGTTGCGCACGCTCAATGTGCCGTCGCGGGCAGCCGCTGCGGTGAAGTATTCGGGAGGCAGCGGCGCAATTTAAATGAACCCTGCGCGCTTGGGCTCACCTAACTGAAAGACCATCAGGAGGTAGCCCATGCAAATTGAACCCGTCTGGATCGTACTCGCCGTCGTTCTTGTGATCGTTGAATTGTGGGCGATCAACAGGGTGCGCAAGAGCGCAGGCAAAGGCAGCAATAAAGGCGTGTGGATTATCGCCATCGTGTTCGTGCCGTTGTTTGGCCTGATTGCCTGGGCACTGGCCGGCCCGAAACACGTTACGCAGGATTGAGAAAATCCCCCTGTAGGAGCTGCCGCAGGCTGCGATCTTTTGACTTTCAAGATCAAAAGATCGCAGCCTGCGGCAGCTCCTACAGGGAATGCAGCGTTTACGGATCAACTTGTGCCATCAACTCCGGCACCGATTCCGGCCGTTTCGCGTAACGCTGCGCCAGCACTGCGCAGACCATCAATTGAATCTGATGGAACAGCATCAGCGGCAGGATCAACACGCCAATCGTGCTGCCGGCAAACAACACCTGCGCCATCGGCACGCCAGTGGCCAGACTCTTCTTCGAACCGCAGAACAAAATGGTGATGCGGTCTTCCTGGCTGAAACCGAACGCCTTGCCCAGCAAGGTCGACGCCAGCAACACCAGCGCCAGCAAGATGCAGCAAACCACCACCAGCCCCAACAGATCGACCAGCGGAATCTGATGCCAGATACCTTCATTGACCGCCTCGCTGAACGCGCCGTACACCACCAGCAGAATCGAACCCTGATCGACAAACTTCAGCCAGTTTTTGTTGCGCCCCACCCATGCGCCGATCCAGCGCCGAGCGATCTGCCCGGCAATGAACGGCAGCAGCAGTTGCACGCTGATCTTCAGAATCGCATCGACGGTCGAACCGCCGTCACCGTGCACGTTCAGCAGCAGCGTCACCAGCAACGGCGTGAGGAAGATCCCGAACAGACTCGATGCCGCCGCACTGCAGATCGCCGCCGGAATATTGCCCCGGGCCAGCGAGGTGAAAGCAATCGCCGACTGCACGGTGGCCGGCAACGCGCAAAGGTAGAGCATGCCCATGTACAGCTTGTCGCCGATCAGCGGTGACAGCAGCGGTTTCAACGCCAGACCGAGGAGCGGGAACAGCACAAAGGTCAGGCCGAACACCAACAGGTGCAGGCGCCAGTGGCCGGCACCGGCGATGATCGATTCGCGTGACAGTTTTGCGCCGTGGAGAAAAAACAGCAGCGCGATGGCGATGTTGGTCAGCCAGCCGAACCCGACCGCCACCTGCCCGCTGGCCGGCAGAAAACTGGCCAGCAGCACGACGCCGATCAGGGTCAGGGTGAAGTTGTCGGGCAGGAATCTTGGTCGGGTCATGGGTCTGTTCATCCGGGGGTTGCCAGTACGTGACTGCGACTCTAACGTGAGCAGAAATTACCGACTAACGCCGAAGAGCCAACAGATGCCGCCTAAAGGACATGAGAAAAGCTTCCGGCGCAGCATTCCCGGGTTGCCCAGCCTGCCCCGTCCGCTATACGGGCGCACCGAGTCGCTGCCCAATCGCGCGCTGACCCGGCGTCACAGTCACCCGTGGGTGCAATTGTCATACGCGATTCAGGGCGTGCTTGAGGTGCAGACCAGCGCCGGGCGTTTCGTCGCGCCACCGGAGCGCGCGGTGTGGATTCCGGCGGGCGTGCCGCATCGCGTGTTCAGCTCGCCGCACACTGAAATGCGCAGCCTGTACATCGATTGCAGCGTGGCCGGCTGGGCGCTTGAGCGCTGTCATGTGCTGGGCGTCAGCTACCTGCTGCGCGAGCTGATTCGCGCCTTCAGTCGGGTGCCGGTGGAATACGACGAGAGCGGCGCGCATGGCCGGTTGGCCCAAGTGATCCTTGATCAACTGGCCGAGGCGCCGCAGATTGACCTGATGCTGCCGCTGCCGCAGGACAACCGTCTGCGGCAGATCTATCAAAGTCTGGAGCAACATCCGGAACAGCAGACCACACTGCAGCATTGGAGCGAGAAGTTCGGCGTCACCGAAAAAACCCTCAGCCGCCTGTTTTTACGCGACACCGGCCTGACCTTCCGCGCCTGGCGTCAGCGCTTGCGTCTGTTGGGCGCACTGACCCCGCTGGAACGCGGCGAACGCGTCACCGACGTGGCTCTGGCCTGCGGTTATGACTCGACGTCGGCGTTCATCGCGGCGTTCCGTCAGCAGTTCGGCGAGACGCCGGGGGAATTTTTTCGCTGACTTTTGTCGATATTTATCGAATTAGCACATGCCAATCGACAAAGTTCAGGGTACAGTTTCGCCCATACGGAATTCTTTACGCGTTATGACCATAACCCTGATGACCCACCCCTTTAGCGAACCTGTCGGCGGTAACAGCATGATCGAAGTCACTGAAGTCTCCATTGCTCAATTACGCGCGGCGCTCGACGCCGGCCAGACCACCGCGGTTGAACTGGTGCAGGCCTATCTGGCCCGGATCGACGCCTACGACGGCCCGCACACCGCCACCGCACTGAATGCGGTGGTGGTGCGCAATCCTGAAGCGCTGGCCGAAGCCCAGGCGTCCGACGCGCGCCGGGCCAAGGGCGAAACCCTCGGCCCCCTCGACGGCATCCCTTACACCGCCAAGGACAGCTATCTGGTCAAGGGTCTGACCGCCGCCTCCGGCAGCCCGGCCTTCGCCGATCTGGTGGCGTATCGCGACGCCTTCACCATCGAACGCCTGCGCGGCGCCGGGGCGATCTGTCTGGGCAAGACCAACATGCCGCCGATGGCCAATGGCGGCATGCAGCGTGGCGTCTATGGCCGGGCCGAGAGCCCGTACAACGCCGCCTACCTGACCGCGCCGTTTGCCTCTGGCTCGTCCAACGGCGCCGGCACCGCCACCGCTGCGAGTTTCTCGGCCTTCGGCCTGGCGGAAGAAACCTGGTCGAGCGGTCGCGGCCCGGCGTCGAACAATGGTTTGTGCGCCTACACGCCGTCGCGCGGAGTGATTTCGGTACGCGGCAACTGGCCGCTGACGCCGACCATGGACGTGGTGGTGCCGTACGCACGGACCATGGCCGATCTGCTTGAAGTGCTCGACGTGGTCGTCGCGGAAGACCCCGACACCCGTGGCGACCTGTGGCGCCTGCAGCCCTGGGTGCCGATCCCGAGCGTCGCCTCGGTGCGCCCGGCGTCCTACGCCGAACTGGCAGTGAAACCCGCGGCACTGGCCGGCAAACGCCTCGGTGTGCCGAAGATGTACATCAATGCCGACCCTGAAGCCGGCACCAGCGAAGCGCCGGGCATCGGCGGCCCGACCGGGCAACGCATCAACACCCGCCCTTCGGTGATCGACCTGTGGAAACAGGCCCGCGCGGCTCTGGAGGCGGCCGGCGCCGAAGTCATCGAAGTGGATTTCCCGCTGGTCTCCAACTGCGAAGGCGACCGTCCGGGCGCGCCGACCGTGTTCAATCGCGGCATCGTTTCCAAGGAGTTCCTGCACCACGAACTGTGGGACCTGTCGGCCTGGGCCTTCGACGATTTCCTGCGCGCCAACGGCGATCCGAAGCTCAATCGCCTGGCCGATGTCGACGGGCCGAAAATCTTCCCGCACGACCCGGGCACCCTGCCCAACCGTGAAGGCGATCTGGCTGCCGGCATGGACGAATACGTGCGCATGGCCGAGCGCGGCATTACCCCGTGGGACCAGATCCCGACCCTGCCGGACGGCCTGCGCGGCCTGGAAAAGACCCGCAAGCTCGATCTGGAAGACTGGATGGACACGCTGAAACTCGACGCGGTGCTGTTCCCGACCAACGCTGACGTTGGCCCGGCAGATGCCGATATCAATCCGGAATCAGCGGACATCGCCTGGAGCAACGGCATCTGGGTCGCCAATGGCAATCTGGCGATCCGGCACCTCGGCGTACCGACCGTCACTGTGCCAATGGGGATCATGGCCGACATCGGTATGCCGGTCGGCCTGACCTTCGCCGGTCGCGCCTACGATGACTCGAATCTGCTGCGCCTGGCCTCGGCGTTTGAGGCGACGGGTTCGAAGCGTCAGGTGCCGCCGCGCACTCCGGCGCTGACTGCCGGCAAGTAATCAGAACGGCGGGGTTGAGACCGCAAAAGGTCTCAATTCCCGTCGTCACTATTCCCCCTCCCTGATCGCGACACTTCGCTTTTCCCGAACTATTGCTCAGAAATAAGCGATTTTTCTTGCAACCAAACTCGCCGCTAGCATGGCCCTGCCTGACCCTAATTCAATAAAAGCCAGGGAGCCCGCCATGCCAACGACCAACATCAATATCGGCGAACCGTGGATGTGGGGCGCGTTTATCGTCTTCGTCCTCGCCATGCTTGCACTGGACCTGTTCGTTTTTGGCGGACGCAAGGCACACCGCGTTTCAGTGCGGGAAGCGTCCTGTTGGGTGATCGCCTGGTGTGCGCTGGCGTTGGCTTTCGCCGGGTTGCTCTGGTGGTATCTGCACGGCGAGTTCGGCGCCGACATTGCCCAGCGCAAGACCCTGGAATTCCTCACCGGTTATCTGATCGAGCAGTCGCTGTCGATCGACAACATGTTCGTTTTCGTGATGATCTTCAGCTACTTCGCCGTGCCACCGGAACTGCAACGCCGGGTGCTGCTGTACGGCGTACTCGGGGCGATCGTGATGCGCGCGGCAATGATCTTCGCCGGGGTGTGGCTGGTGTCGCAGTTCGAGTGGCTGTTGTATGCCTTCGGGGTGTTCTTGATCATCACCGGGATCAAGATGCTGATGTTCGCCGAGCAACAACCTGATCTCGACAAAAACCCGCTGCTACGCTGGGTGCGCGGGCACATGCGAATCACGCAGGGCTTTCATGGCGAGCGCTTTTTCGTGCTGCAGAACGGCGTGCGCTGGGCCACGCCGATGTTCCTGGTGCTGGTGCTGATCGAGGCCAGCGACCTGATGTTTGCGGTCGATAGCATCCCGGCGATCTTCGCAGTCACCACCGATCCGTTCATTGTGTTCACCTCGAACATCTTCGCGATCATGGGACTGCGCGCGCTGTACTTCCTGCTGGCAGACATGGCCGACCGCTTTCATTTGCTCAAATACGGACTGGCGATCGTGCTGGTGTTCATCGGCGGCAAGATGACGTTGATGCCGTGGTTTCACATGCCGGTGGAATGGTCGCTGGCGGTGGTCGGAGGGGTGATTCTGGGGTCAGTGGTGTTGAGCCTGATCGTCACCCGCAAGGAAAACCAAACACAATCCCTGTAGGCGCTGCCGCAGGCTGCGATCTTTTGGCGTTGTCTCCTGGAAAAACAAGATCAAAAGATCGCAGCCTGCGGCAGCTCCTACAGGGGTGTGGTTACTTGTCGGACTTGATGCTGGTCCACACCCGGGTGCGTACGCGTTCGAGTTTTTGCGGCAGGGGCTGGACGACGTAGAGGGTTTTCAGGGCTTCAGGCGTTGGCGTCAGGTTCGGATTGCCGGTGATGTCTTTGTTCACCAGCGGCATCGAGTCTTTGTTCACGTTCGGGTAGCCGAGGAAGTCGCTGATCGGCGCAATGACTTTTGGATCGAGCAAGGTGTTGAGGAATTCATGCGCCTCTTCGACATTCTTCGCGCTCTTCGGAATGGCGAACGTGTCGAACCAGATCGGCGCGCCCTCCTTCGGCAAACGCCAGTCGACCACCACACCGTTGCCCGCTTCTTTCGCACGGTTGCCGAACTGATAGAAGCTGCCGGAGTAACCGATGGCCACGCAGATGTCGCCGTTGGCGATGTCGGTCATGTACTTGGCCGAGTTGAAATAAGTCACGTACGGACGAATCTTCAGCATCAGGTCCTTGGCCTTTTCATAGTCGGCCGGGTTCTGGCTGTTCGGGTCGAGGCCGAGGTAATGCAGGGCCAGCGGCAGAATTTCCGAGGGCGAATCGAGCATCGCCACGCCGCAGGATTTGAGCTTCTCCATGTTCTCCGGCTTGAACACCAGATCCCAGCTGTCGACCGGCGCGTTGTCGCCGAGCGCGGCCTTGACCTTGGCCGGGTTGAAACCGATCAGTACCGTGCCGTACATGTAGGGCACGCCGTACTGATTGCCAGGGTCATTGGCGTCGAGCAGTTTGAGCAGCGCCGGATCCTGATGACTCCAGTTCGGCAGTTTTGACTTGTCGAGTTTCTGGAACACACCGGCCTTGATCTGGGTGTCGATGAACTGGTTCGACGGCACCACCAGGTCGTAACCGGAGTTGCCGGTGAGCAACTTGGCCTCCAGCGATTCGTTGGTGTCGAAGGTGTCCCAGGTCACTTTGATGCCGGTCTTTGCCGCGAAATCCTTGGGCACCGACGGCAGGATGTAATCCGCCCAGTTGTAGACCCGCAGCTCGCGCTGCTCGGCGTGTACCGCGCTGGCCAGCAGCGTCAGCCCACAGACGGTGGCACCCAGAATGCGTTTCATCGTGACCATGGTTGTTTCCCCGGAATGCGACGTGAGATCGATGGTTTTTATGTTCTGTACACGGCAGCGGCTGTAAAAGTAGCCAAGGGCAAGCAAAGTCCAGCGTTTTATTGTGGCTTTGATTCTTGCCGACCGCGGGGTCGCGGCACAGTGGGTGATGGGCCAAAAGGGGATCGAAATGGCCAATTTGAATGACCACTGGAATGCGGAAGCTGGACGGGGGATCACTTGTGGTGAGGGGATTCATCCCCGATGGGGCGCGAAGCGGCCCCCTTTACATCTCAAAGGGGCCCGCACTCGCTGATTTCACGACTGCTTCGCAGCCGATCGGGGATAAATCCCCTCGCCACGTTGCTTCTGCGTCTGCCCCCGTGTGGCGAGGCAGTAATACAGCGGCACCGTCACCACCAGACCAAACAGCCACGACAGATCTGCACCGTCGACCAGATTGGCGTACGGCCCGACGTACAGCGACGTATTGGCGAACGGCAGTTGCACAATGATCCCGATGAAGTAGGCAATGATCGCGTGCAGATTGAAGCGCCCGTAAATGCCGCCGTCCGCGCGGAAAATCGAGCTGATGTCATAGTTGCCGCGCTTGATCAGGTAGAAGTCGATCAGGTTGATCGACGCCCACGGCACCAGCACCAACAGCAACGCCAGAATCAGCCCGATGAACTGCGAAATGAAATCCGCCGAGGCACCCAGCGCTACCACGCAGCAAGCCGCCAGCACCACGCTCGACAACACCACGCGCACCTTGATGCTCGGCGTCCACTGACTGGCGAACGTCTGGATCGAGGTGATGATCGACAGCACCGCGCCGTACAGATTCAGCGCGTTGTGGCTAATGATATTGAGCAGGAACAACACCATCAGAATCGGCCCCAGCCAACCGGTGGACTGCTTGACCGCCGCCATCGCCTCGGTGCCTTCCGGCGTCGCCAGAACCGCCACCGCGCCGAAGCTGAACGACAGAATCGTGCCCAGCGTCGCGCCCAGATAAGTGGCCCAGAACGGTTTGGCGATACCGATATCCGCCGGCAGGTAACGCGAATAGTCAGACACGTACGGCGAGAAACTGATCTGCCAGATGATCCCCAGCGACACCGTTGCCAGCCAGCCCGACAGGTTGAAGCTGCCGCGCGTCAGGAAGTCCGCCGGCAAGTCGTGGGCGAAGATGTAGAGGAAGCCGGCGAGCAGCGCGCTGCCCATCACCCAGGTGCCGATGCGGTTCAGCGTGTGGATGAAGTTGTAACCGATCACGCCAATCGCCGTGGCCGCCAGTGCGCCGATCAGAATGCTCAGCGGCGCTGGTACCGACGGCGCAATGCCGACAATCGATTTACCGGCCAGCACGATGTTGGAAATGAAGAAGCCGATGTAGATCAGCGCTGCAAAAAACACGATCAACAATGCGCCGTAACGCCCGAACTGACCGCGACTCTGGACCATTTGCGGAATGCCCATGCGCGGGCCTTGTGCCGACGCCAGCGCGATCACCACGCCGCCGATCAAGTGCCCCAGCGCAATCGCCATCAGCCCCCAGAGCAAATCGAGATGGAACACCTGAACCACCATGGCGCCGGTGACGATGGGCAGTGGCGCGATGTTGGTGCTGAACCATAAGGTGAAAAGGTCGCGGGCCTTCCCGTGGCGTTCCGCGAGTGGGACATAGTCGACCGTGTGATTCTCGATCAACGGATCTTGCCGGGACATCTGGGACATATGCATGAACTCGAGTTTGTCTGTTCTTATCTTTGTATGAAGCCAAACCGGGGGGACTCTGGGTCGCCCCTCAGATGCAGACCATATTATGGTATTCCAAACATTTCACAAGACTGATCCGTAGTTTACGGCGCTAGCTGATCCGCCATCCTCACTGATACTGCGGCCTGCAGGCCAGCCAGAAGCCCAATAAATGCTGAGTTTCCGACGAAAGCACCACGTTTATCGGTTCAGCCTAAAAGCCCTTGCAAAGAAAAAATACTGGTATACCATCAGACCAACAAATACATAAAAATCGCGTCACAACACCCGAGGACCGTCCAATGATCGATGCTGCCATCTACAAACAAGTCATGGGCTCGTTTCCGTCCGGCGTCACTGTCATCACCACGCTGGACGATGACGGCCAGATCGTCGGCCTCACCGCCAGCGCCTTCAGTTCACTGTCGATGGACCCGGCGCTGGTGCTGTTCTGCCCCAACTACAGCTCCGACTCCTACCCCGTACTGATCAAGAACAAGCGCTTTGCGATCCACGTCCTGTCCGGTGGCCAACAGAGCGAAGCCTATGCCTTTGCCCGTAAAGGCAAAGACAAGGCGCAAGGCATCGAGTGGACATTAAGCGAGCTGGGCAACCCGATCCTGGCCAATGCGACGGCTATCATCGAGTGTGAGTTGTGGCGTGAATACGAAGGTGGTGACCACGCGATCATGGTCGGGGCAGTGAAGAATCTGATCGTCCCGGAGCAACACACCGGGCCGCTGGTGTACTGCCACGGCAAGATGGGCGCCCTGCCCGTTCTGGCCTGATCGAAGAACAACTGTGGGAGCGAGCTTGCTCGCGAAAGCGTCTTGCCAGTCGCCATAGATGCTGGTTTACACCGCCTTTCGCGAGCAAGCTCGCTCCCACAGGTAGCCTCAACAATAAAAGATCCGAGGATGCGTCATGAAATTTTCCCTGTTCATCCACATGGAACGCTGGGACGAAAGCGTCAGCCACCGCCAACTCTTCGAAGACCTGACCGAACTGACCCTGATGGCCGAGGCCGGAGGTTTCAGCACCGTGTGGATCGGCGAACACCACGCGATGGAATACACCATCTCGCCCAGTCCGATGCCGCTGCTGGCCTACCTCGCCGCCAAAACCACCACCATTCACCTCGGCGCCGGCACCATCATCGCGCCGTTCTGGCACCCGCTGCGGGTCGCTGGTGAATGCGCGCTGCTCGACGTCATCAGCAACGGACGCATGGAAGTCGGCCTGGCCCGTGGCGCCTATCAGGTCGAATTCGATCGCATGGCCGGCGGCATGCCCGCCTCCAGCGGCGGCCAGGCCCTGCGCGAAATGGTCCCGGTAGTCCGCGCCCTGTGGCAAGGCGACTACGCCCACGACGGCGACATCTGGAAATTCCCCACCTCCACCAGCGTGCCGAAGCCGATTCAGAAGCCCAACCCACCGATGTGGATCGCCGCCCGCGACCCCGACTCGCACAACTTCGCCGTGGCCAACGGCTGCAACGTGATGGTCACGCCACTGATGAAAGGCGACGAAGAAGTCGTCGACCTGAAGAACAAATTCCAGACCGCACTGGACAACAACCCCGACGTCCCACGTCCGCAATTGATGGTGCTGCGTCACACCCACGTGCACTCGGCGGACGATCCGGACGGCTGGAAAGTCGGCGCCAAAGCGATCTCACGTTTTTACCGCACGTTTGATGCGTGGTTCGGCAACAAGGAAACGCCGGTCAATGGCTTCCTCGCTCCGAGCCCGGAAGAGAAGTTTGCCGGGCGGCCGGAGTTTGAACTGGAGAGCCTGCACAAGACGGCGATGATTGGTACGCCGGAAGAGATCATTCCGCGGATCAAGTATTACCAGGAACTGGGGGTGGATGAGTTCAGTTTCTGGTGTGACAACAGCTTGCCGCATGAAGAGAAGAAGAAGTCGCTGGAGTTGTTTATCAGGGATGTGGTGCCGGCGTTTCGCTGAGCTGACTTGTAAAAAACCGGGCATTAGCCCGGTTTTTTTTAGGTGTCTCCGAAACAGTTCGAATATCAAAGGAAATTTTGCAATCAACAATTCAATACTGGTAATCCGCAAAGAAAAATATCACATACAAAAAGAACGCAAAACTTGCCAATACCGCCCGCCCGGCGGGGTCAGCACCCCTGCCCAATCCACCGGGTGCAATGGCAACCGTTGCCCCTCTTAAATAGTTATAAACACCTTGAGCAAACCATAACTGAACAGAAAGTATCGTAAAAAAACGCCCCCAACTGCCATTGAACTGAAAGTAGCCATTGAGTAGTGCTGCGAGCAATAGCCCCACTCCCACCCAATCACGGTATTTGAATAGCCAGCTGATTTTTGATTTACTTGTTATAGGCATCGACAGTTCTTTTAACGATATGATCCCAAACGTCCTGCGCACCCGAAAAGTTGGGTTAACGGGGGGGGGGGCTGGGCTAATGTGGTTAACGGGGACAGACCACATTTTCCGAGTGCTTTCCAACCGTGATCTGTCCCCATTTATTATTCCAATTACTCTTCTTAAACATGATCTGTCCCCACTTACCCCCTGCTCGCTCGATAGCGCTTGCATCATTAAGCTTGCGCTAATGAATACAATCTTTTCCTCTCCTCAACAACATCCAATCGATCGAACTCCCTAACAAAGCTCTCTACCTCAGAATCTAAATTACAATTAAACTTCCACAATGCTGTAGCGCCAACATTCTGAACGAACTCCAATCCATCCAAGACCTCTCCTGACTCCTCAAATCTTAACACTTTCATCTTACCCATCAGTTTTTCAAGCAAATCAAGTACATACCCCTTACATTCTAAAGAGAAGAGCTGCTCGTACATTGCAGGCTCGTTGCGTAAAAGATCTTCTGAAAAAGTCAATTCCCCATCAATATAATTTATGCAGAATTCTAAAGCAGAAAGCCGCCTTCCCTTCTGATGCACAAACAGAAAATAAACAATACGCATGGTGATTTCGCACATTATTAACTACCTTAAAGGTTGAAGATGCCAAACTTCTTTAGTAACAGGATTATAAACCATCTCCATCGAGCCATTCGTATAACGAAAGAACCCTGCCATCCTATCCGGCGTAACCGTTGTTGCTGTTTTCAGGACCTCATCCGCCTGAACAAAAGGTGCCCCACGCCCAGTCGACCATAAGCGATTGTAGTAATACTCTGAGAATTTGAAAGGAGTTCCTTCCGCCTGGTAGAAACCATCAACCATCTTGATTTCTGGGAGACTACCTTTTGCACCACCTGCGACATCAATAATTGTTTCTGCCCCTCCCACTGCCTTGGAGGCCGTAAGGACTGGGAGAATCGCACCCGCGATGGCGCCACCATCTCCTAACGCATCAAGAAAAAGCTTACCCCATTGCCCTTGAAGCAGGTATTGCGACTTTTGAGTTTCTCCGGCTGTTTCCCGCAAACACGAGATAGTGCCGCAGCTCAGGTTCGCCATTTTTACGCTGACTAAAGTGAAAGCCTTACAGAACTCCGACTGACAATTCAGCAGCAACTTCTCTCCCAGGGTCTTGCTAGCCTGGTCAAATTGAGCCTGCTCAGCCTCATTGAAACCATTCTGGCTGTCGGCTATAGGCTTCCACTTGCTCAGCTCATTTTCCTGACATTGCACATCCTTCCCACACGCCTCTACCAACTGCTTGGAAATGGCCTCTTTCTGCGCATGGGTCAAGTAGTTATTAGCTGTAGCTTGCTGTGCCACCCATCCTGCAACTTGTTGATCTTTATCGCTTCCTCCCGCTGCGGCAGCTACCGTCATGCCCAGCAGTTGAGAGGTCATGGCCAATACTTGATCGTGCGCGGCACCCGGGAATATTTTCTCCCCGGCTAAGTCAATGAGTGCCTTGTTCGCGCCGGCAGCCAATGCGGAGGTTGCAAAGTCTCCACCGGCAGCTTCACCGATCAATCCACCGACAATCGCATGCACGGCGACTTTGGTTGGTAAACCACTGCCAAGAAGGCTATCACCGACTTTTTCGTAAATGGCACCGCTCAAGGCATCTGCCGCCAGGCCGATTACCGCCTGACTCAAGTTGTCTTTGAACTTCCCACCGTTGACAACAGTTTTCAGTGCCGAATTAACCGCCAATCGAACACCAATAGCCTGACCCGCAATGCCACCACTAACCCCAGCCGCTACATAGTTTTTCAGACTGTCGGTTGAAGTGACATCCTTGATAACTGCTCCCAGATTCCCTCCATTATTGATCGTACTGATCACTGCGCCACTGGCAGCAGACGTCAACACAGCAGTTGCAGCAATATTCGCCCAACCGGCGGCGGTCGCCGTGCCTGCAAGCGACGTTCCTGCAGCCGCCATGGCGGTTCCCGACCCTGCCGTCGCTCCAGCCGCCGTACCTACAGCGGCACTTGCTGCACCCGCAGTCAATGCGGTCACGATGATGATGATCGCCAACATCGCACCCTGACCAAGTCCCGAGTGGCTGTACTTGAAGCTCTCATGAGCCTCCTGCACCTTGCGCCAATCCACATCTCCGCGTTGCTCGGCGTCCTTCAACCAAGCTAACTGCGGATTAGCCTGCACCATTGTCTCGATGGTCTGACTCACCGTTTTCTGATCGATTTGCCTGATATCAATCTTCAGGCCATCGACAGCTCTGATCACCAGATTCCCCTCTGCGGTCAATTCACTTTGTCGCAGAGTTTCGTCGGTGTGTCCTTTACCCTTCATGGAGTTCCAAGACAGGCTGCTACTGCTTTTTTCGTGACTTTCCTGCTTGAGGTCCTTTACCCCTTCAAAGGTCACGGAACCACCGCTTTGCACCATCAGGTTGTTACCGCTATCAAGCTTCGCCACTTGATAGCGCTGATCACCACCACTGACCAAAATCAGGTCTCCACCTGTGGTGATTTCAGTGCCGACATGAGTGACGCTAGTGACTTCGTCGCGCTTGGTTTTTTTGCTGCCGAAGCTGCCCTTTTTCTTCATGTCATACAACGAGTAATCCGTGTCCTGCGCGGCAAGGATATCGATACGATCCCCGGCCACCAGATAAGCCTCATCCCCTGAGGTGATGCGGCTAGAGATCACCGCAAGATTCTGGCCCGCAGCCAACGCCACATCACCGCCTGCGGTAATACCGGACATGACCTGGCTGACGTGATCTTCCTGACGGGTAACTTTCTTATTCTTGGATAAAGAATGTTCTTCATCAGCGGCCGAACTAACAGTCAGGTTTTCGGTGGCTGACATCGCAAGGTCACGCTTGGCGTCGATCTGACTGGCGATGACTGTGAGATCACGACTCGCATCAGCCTTGAAGTCACGCCCAGCACCAATATCAGCACCCAATTGGGTGATGTCGCTGCTGTTGTGCCGATCGTCATGGAACACACTGTTGGTAACTTGCACCGACGACACGTTAATGTCGCGCCCCGCATTCAGGACCATGTCCTGGCCGCTTTTCATCACGCCACCGGTGATGTTGATGTCGTTGGCCGCTTTGACGGTCAGGTCATTGGCCGCTTCGATCCGTGCGGCGTTGTCGGCGTAGTCATGATGCTGGGTGCCGAATCGGGTGCTGTTGTCGGACGAGGTGATGGTCCGTTCGTTGATCACATCCCCGGTGCGAGTCGTCAGGTTCACGTCGCGCCCGGCGATGATCCCGCCGGACTTGTTGACGATATTGTTGGTCGCCAGCAGATCAAGACGGTTGCCCGCTTCGATCACTCCACTGTTGACCAGATCCTTGCCCGCCGTCGCCGACAGATTATTCGTCGCCTTCAACGTCCCGACGTTATCCAGGTTTTCACCGGCAATCAGCGTCACATCATTACCGGCAATCAGCGCCCCGGTAGGACCCAGACGACCATTGGCCTGCGCCAGATAAACCACCGGCACCAGCACTTTCTCACCGTTCACTTCGTGCTCTTCGAGCCAGACGATGTCGTGGGTCAGCGCGGCGACTTGCTGCGAGGTGAGGCCGACGCCTACCGACAGGTTGAGTGCATCCTTGCTGGCGATGGCGTTGTTCATCAGGTACTTGAACATGCCCTCGTTGGAGGTCTGGCCGTCGATGAACGCCTGGCCGGTGCGGGCGGTGACGGCTTGCTGGATCAGGCGTTGTTCGTAGAAGCCGTCGCCGAGACGCTTGGCGCTCTGGTCGGGGTCGTGGCCGAGTTTTTCCAGCAGGTAGTCGGAGCTCATGAACGACTTGAGGTCGGTCAGCACCGGGTTGGTTTCGATCAGGTATTTGTGCGCGTTGGACGGCGCCTTGGTGTCCGGCAGACCGGTGACGCGGGTCACCGGACGGGTGTCGATCGACTCCATGGCGTCGTTGCCACGGTCTTTCATGCCCGGGCCGGCGGGTTTCACCGGCACGTTGACGTCGACCGTGCTGGCCACGGCCTGCACGACACTCGGGGTGCGGTGGAACGTATCCACTGCGCGCGTACTGTCGGAGACTGCGGGCGGTGCATCAATGAAAAGATTGCGCGGGCCGCCGCTGCTTCCGGCTACTACGTGTGCCTCGGTAGTGACGGTTTGCCCACCTACGGTCCAGGTTGGCGCCGGGCCGGTCGCGGCGACTGGCGCGGTATCAGCGGCGCCCTGCCCGCTCAAGCGGAACAGACCATTCTCCCCGGTTGGCAGGGAGAAGCCTGGTAGGGACAGCGGGTTGACCTGCTGTTGGGCGAGGTCCGGCGGCAGTTGGCTGTTGATGCGGATAACGGTGGTGCCGGTGTTGCCGACGTTGGTGTTGCCAACTTTATTGGTACCGCCGGTAGAGCCGTAATCCTCGTGGATCACGCTGTTCTGCAGTTCCTTGGTAGCGGTGATCGAGACATTGCCGCCAGCCTGAATGACCGCGTTGCGACCCGCGACTGGACTGGTGCCGTCAGTGGCGACTTCTTTGTCAGAGGTCAGTGTGAAGCCCTGCAGTCTGGTCGGCATGTCGACCAGGTTATTCGGATCATATTGCGATTGCGGACTGGTGTTACCCCAGGCATAACCGGACAGGGTGAGGTCGCCCACCGACTTGTTTGTCACCGAGTCCTTGATCACGACCACCCGGGTCAGACCGCCGTCGTGACCAGGTTCCCGCCCCGTCGCCGAGGTGACGACGCCTTGAGCAAAGTTCCCGGTTCCGTCGATGTAATAGACGTTCGGAAAATCAGGGTTATTGCGCTGGTTGTACGCCACCACCTCAGGCATGAAGACATTGAACGAGCCTGAGTCGATCGCGCCGGTACGGAAGATTCGGGTGCGTTCGATGCTGCCACTCACCGCACCGACGTTCCGCATATTGTTGGCGTTGATGGTGATGTTGCCGGAAGCGCTGAGCGTACTTTTGCTGTTGAGGAATTCACCGCCGTTGAAGATGAAATCGCCACCGGCTGTCAGCAATGACGATGCCGTGGTGTCATTGTCCTGCCCACCTTCGAAGACTTCGTGAGCAATCAGATTGACGTCGTAGGTGCCTCCTGAACAATCGCCGCACTGAACGCCGATGAAGCCGGAAACCAGCTTACGACTCAGGGCGAAGCTCTGCGTACCGTCGTCTCCCGAGGTGCGGTTGGCGAAGTTGGCTGCGTCAATCTTGAAGGTCTTGCCGCTCTCCATCGAACCCGACAGGTTCGACACCTGACTGGCCTGTGCGGTCTCGTAACCCTTGATGGTCACATTCCCCAACCCGTAGAAATCACCGTTCTGGTTGGTCAGATTGCCCACACTGAGCGTCATGTCGTTGCCGCTGAAAATCAGCCCGCGATCATTGAGCAACGATGGCGTGCTGATGTTCAGGTTCTGCGCCGCCCCGAGGGTGCCGTAGTTGGTCACACTACCGGCATTGACGGTCAGGTCTTCACTGGAAGTGATGCGCCCGGCGTTGACGAGGGCCCCGCCCACACTGATGGTCGAGGTCGCACCCGCGGCGAAGCTGCCGTTCGCGCCGATGTTCATCTGTGCAGCAGAGAGGTAAGTCCCGCGCTGGCTCGACAGTCGGCCATTGCCGCTGTAGCTGCCGCTCAACTGCATATCGATCAGACCATCACTGGCGATCAAGCCGTCGTTGGTCCAGTTGCCGCCTCGCACCTGCAACACATCCGAGGCCAGCAACTTGCCGCTGGCGCTCTGGCTGAACTGCCGGACGTTGACGTTCAAGGTTCCGGCCTGAATCACGCTGGAGTTGTTCCAGGTATCGGCATTGAGTTCCAGCAGCCCACCAGTGGTGATGCTGCCCCCCGCACCGATCACATTGGCCGTGGAGATCTCGAACTTGCCGCGGCCGACGTGGTTGAGCTGACCGCCGTCATTGAGGAAGCTGCCGACGTTGACGGTCATGTCGGTGTTGGCGGTTTCCAGCACGCCGTTACGGTTGTCGAGTTGGCCGCCGATCTGCAAATCGGTCTTGCCCCAGTTGCCCAGCGAACGCAGACGACCATTCTGGTTGTTGACGCTGGCCGCCCTGACGGCGAGTTGCGTGTTGCTTTCAATGACACCCGCAACGTTGCCCAGTGCGCCGCTGAGGCCGAAGTCGATGCGCTCACCGGCAATCTGCCCGGCAGCGTTGTCCAGGTTGGTGCCGCTGACGCCCACCAGACCTTTGGCATAAAGCACACCGTTGCGGTTATCGAATCCGGCGGTGGCGATGTTTGCGTCTGTCGCTTGCGCGGAGATGCGTCCGCCGTTGTTGTCCAGCCCCGCCAATGCCGTCAGCTTCAGACCTTGCGCCTGAATGATGCCGCCCTGGCGGTTGTTGTTGAGGTCGTAGCCATTACGCAGCACACCCACCGTCCGCGCTTCGAGTGCGCCTTTGATGCTGGACAGGATGCCGCCGCGGTTATCGATGTTGGCGGCGTTGACGCTCACATCACCGTTTTGCGCGATGACTTTGCCGCTCTGGTTGTCGAGATTGCCGCTGACATCGAGGGTCAGGCCGTTTTCACTTTGCAGCGCGCCTTTGCCATTGTTCAGGCTCGCCGCCTTCAGTTGCAGGGCGGCGTTCTGGCTGTAGATCAAGCCGTCAGCGTTGTTGCGCACCGCGCCGCTGGCGGTGATTTGCAGCAGATCATTGGCGGCGATGGTGCCCTTGTTGCTGTTGTCCAGCGAGCCGGTCAAAAGCTCGAGGCTTTTCTGGCTGGCGATTTGGCCGTTCTGGTTACTCAGGTCGGTCACGCCTTTGATCTGCACCGGGCCTGCACCGGCCAATCGGCCGCCGTTGTTGTCGAGGTCGCCGCTGAGGTTGAGGGTGATCGCGTCGTTACTGGCGATCTGGCCGCCACTGTTGTCCAGTCGCGAAACCGTGGCGTTGATCGCCTGCTGCGCATTGATCGCGCCGTCGACGTTGGTCAGCGCCATGCTCAGCAGATCCAGCGCACCGTCGCTGGCGATCAAGCCGCCCTGACTGTTATTGAGCGCGCCGTTCAGCGTCAGGCTCTGCCCTGCTCCGCTGCTCAGAATGCCTTTGTTGCTGTTATCGAGGCTGCCGGCCTTGACGGTCAGGCTGCCCTCGGCAACCAGTGCACCGGCGCCACTGTTGAGCAACGCGTTCTGGAGCTCGACCGCGACATCACCGAATTTGCTCGAGAGTGTGCCGCTGTCGCGGTTGTCGAGGCTGTTGCCGCTGACGCTCAACCCTTGCCAGCCGGACAGCAAGCCCTTCTGGTTGGTCAGTGTGGTGCCGCGCAGCAAGAGTTTTTCGCCGCTGATCAACCTGCCGGCGTTGTTGTTCACGGCACGAGCGATGACGTCGAAACTCAGGTTGCTGGAGATCTCACCGCGCTGGTTGTTCAGGTCGCGCAGGCGCTTGAGGGTCAACGGTCCCTTGGCGGTGAGCAGGCCGTTCTGGTTGTCGAGGTCGCCATTGCCCAGGTCCAGCGTGATGGCTTGGTCGCCCAACAGGCGGCCGCCGTTCTGGGTCAACGAAGTCAGGGTCAGATCGATGTCACCCGCGGCGGAGACTTCACCGCCATTACTGGAGTCCAGACTGGTCGCGGTCAGCTTCAGATTGCCCTTGCTGTTGATCAAACCACTGTCACGGTTGTTCAGCGCCATCGCATTGAGCGTGACCGCGCTGACACCCAGCAGCGTGCCGCTCTGGTTGTTCAGATCGGCGCTGCTGATGTTCAGCGCCTGCGCGGCACTGATCAGACCGCTGGCGTCGTTGCGCAGCAGGCCATCGACCGTGAGTTCAAGATCGCCACGGCTGACCAGGCTGCCGCCGCTGTTGTTCAGGCTGCCCGCCCGCACATCGATCGACGCCGCGCCGATCAGGCCTTTGACGTTGTCCAGCGCGTTTGCGATGCGCAGGGTCAGGCCCTGATTGCTCAGGAGTTTGCCGTTGCTGTTGTCCAGGCTCTGCGCGGTCAGGGTGAACGCTTCAGTGCTGGAGATCGTACCGCCCTGGTTGTTGACGCCATTGAGTTGCTTGAGCAACAGAGTGCCAGGCGCGCTGATCACGCCGTTGATGTTGTTCAACTGGCCGTGATTCAGGTTCAGGTTCAGGCGCGTGTTGCTGAGCAGCTTGCCGCCCTGTTGATCGAAGCCGGTCACCGACGCGGTCAGTGCGCCCTGGCTGCCGATGCTGCCTGCATCGCTGTTGGTGACCTGGCCGGCGACGAGATCGAGCGTGTCGGCGCTGCTCAGCGAACCGCTGCTGTTATCGAAGTCACCGGTCGTGACCGTGACCGCGCCTTTGCCGCTGAGGGTGCCCTTCTGCCGGTTATCCAGGCCAGTACTTTTCAGCACGAGGGCGCCATCGGTGACGATCCGGCCGCCCTGGTTATCGACCTTGCCAGTGCTGTCGAGGATGAGATCTGCAGCGCTGGACAGGCTGCCGCCAGTGTTGCTCAGTTGCGCGGAAGTGACGGTCAGCGCGCCTTCGCTGCTGACTTTGCCGAGGTGGTTGGTGAAGTCGCCGCTGAGGTTCAGCAGCATGTCCTGCTGGCTGAGCAATTCACCGCCGCTGTTGTCCAGCGTACGACCTTGCAGCTTCAGCAGCGTGCCCGTATCGATCAGGCCTTTGTTGCGGTTTAGCAACTGATCGACCGTGAGCGTCAATGCCTTGCTGGTGAAAACCTTGCCGCCATCGCTGTTATCGAGTTTTTTACCGGTCAGCAACAGATCGCTGTTGGTGGTGATTTCACCGCCACGGTTGTCCAGTTCATCGACCGTCAGGGTCATGGCTTTGGTCGAACCGAGCAAGCCACCCTGGCGGTTGTCGAGGGTCTCGGCGCTGAGTTTGAGTACGCCGGTGGCGATCAGTTGAGCGTTCTGGTTGTTCAGGCTTTTTACCTGAATGGACGCATCGGACTTGCCGGCAATGCTGCCCTGCTGGTTGACCAGCGTATCGGCGGTCAGCGTCAGTTCACCGTCGGCGATGAGTGTGCCGGACTGGTTGTTCAAGGTCTTGTCGGTGGTCAGCACCAGTGGGCCGCGACTGCTGATCAAGCCATTCTGGTTGTCGAGGCTCACGGAATGGCTGTCGAGTGCCGCCGCAGAAATCACGCCTTTGAGGTTATTCAGCGCTGCCGCAATGCGCAGCGTCAGCCCTTGCTGGCTGATCAGCTTGCCGTTGCTGTTGTCCAGGTTGGTGGCCGCAAGCGTGAATGCTTGCTGGCTGGAGATCTCGCCGCGCTGGTTGTTCACGCCATTGAGGTTTTTCAGCAGCAGCGTGCCGGGCGCGTTGATCAGACCGTTCTGGTTGTTCAATTGGCCGTGGTTCAAATCAAGGGTCAGGTCTGCCTTGCTGAACAGCTCGCCACCCTGCTGATCCAGCCCGGTGACCGATACGTTCAACGCTTGCTGGCTGGCAATCCGGCCAGTGGCGTTGTTGACCTGAGCGGCCTTGAGCGTCAGAGACGCTTCACTGGTGAGTTTGCCGCCCAGGCTGTTGTCGAAGTCGCCGGTATCGACATGACTGGCGCCTTTGGCACTGATCAAACCTTTCTGGCTGTTATCGAGACTGGCGCTGGTCAGGGTCAACGTGTTGTCGGTGCCGATCGAACCCGCCCGATTGAGTACCAGGCCACGGCTGGTTACCGACAAGACGCCGGCTGTGCTCAGGCTACCGGCACTGTTGTCGAATCGGCCGAGATTGGCCGTCAGCGTGCCCTCGCTGCTGATAGTGCCCTGCGCGTTGATCAGGGCATCGTCGAGGGTAATCACCAGGCCGTTGAGGCTGTTGAGGCGACCGCCGCTGTTATCCAGGCTGCTGCCAGTAAGCGTGGTTGCGCCCTTGGCGCTGATCAGGCCTTTATTCAGGTTGATCAGTTCCGCCACGGCGAGCCCCAGATCGGTGCCGGCCAGCAGCTTGCCGCTGTCGCTGTTGTCCAGGCGCTGGCCTTTGATGTTCAGCAGCAGACTGCTGGAGATTTCGCCGTTACGGTTGTCGATGTCGTCGACCGTCAGGGTCAGCGCTTTTGTGGTGCCGACCAGACCGCCATTGCGGTTGTCGAGGGTCTTGCCGGTCAGGCTCAGATTGCCCTGAGCGACCAGCGCACCGCCCTGTTGTTGCAGCAAACCGATGATCGCCGTGAGATCGCTCTGGCTGGAGATCCGACCTGCGGCGTTTTGCACTTCGCCCGCGTTGAGGCTGACTGGACCGACCGCACTGATGAGTCCGCCGCTGTTGTCCAGACGTGTGCCGGTGTAGGCAATACCGGACTTGCCGGTGATCTGGCCCTTGTCGCGGTTGTCCAGGCGGTCGACGTTAAGTGTCAATTGCTGATCGGCCTGGATCACGCCGGCACGGTTGTCCGCGGTATCGCTGCGCAGTGCCAGGGTGGTTTTACCGATGAGTTTGCCGTCGCGGTTGTCGAGGCTGCCGGTTTGCGCATCGATGGCGCCCTTGGCAGTGATCTCGCCTTTGTTGCGGTTGTCGAGCAGACCGCGCACGCGCAAGGTCAGGCCGCCGTCGCTGACCAGCACACCGCCATCGCGGTTATCGAGGCTGGCAGCCTGCAGGTTCACCGATTGTCCCGAGCCGAGCACGCCGTCGCGGTTGTCCAGCGCGCCACTGAGGTCGAGATTCAACCCCAGATCGCCAAGGATCTGACCGCTGCGATTGTTCACTGTCGCCGCGCTGAATCGGGTGACACCGCTACTGGAAACCTCACCATTGCTGTTGTCCAGCAGACCGAGGCTACCGGTCAGGTTGCCCGCGCTGTGAATCAACCCTTGAGTATTGAGGACTTGATTGGCGTTGACGTTCAGCGTCGCGTTGCCGAGCACGCGGCCGCTGCTGCGGTTGTCCAGCGTACCGGCGCTGATCGTGGTGCTTTGACCGCTCAACGTACCGCCCTGATTGTTCAGGGTTTGCGCGGTGCTGACAGTGAGACTGCGGCTGGCGACCAGACTCTTGCCAGTGTTGTCGAGACGCTGCGCACTCAGGTTCAGATCACCGTTGCCGTTGCGCCCGCCGTCGGCATTGACCCCGGCTTCGATGACGCCGCCGTTGGTCAATTGTCCGCCGGCACTCAAGGCAATACTGTCGCGGGCCGCGAGGGTTTGCCGGTTGGTCAGATTGCCTTGGGTCTGCACGTTCAATGCCGTGCCGGCATACACCGGCCCGCGCGCATCGAGACTGGCAGCCTTGACGTTGACCGCACCGGTCGCCGAGGTATCGACAAGGCTTAATTGACCGTTGGCATCAAGCTGAATATCGCCACCGCTGGCAATCAGTTTGCCGTCGAGCTTCACGCCGACCCCGGACTCGGTGCCCACCAGTTTGATCGCCCCGGCATACATCCCGCCGAGTGCCGAGGAGTCGATTGCCAGTTGCGGTTTGGCGCTGCCATCATCGGCGCGGGCGGTGGCGTTCAAGGTCTGCGCGTTGACGTCATTGCGACCGGCAACGATGGTCAGGTTCTGCGCCTGCAGTTGCGCGTTGATCTTCGCACTGCGGGTGATAATCTCGAAACGGTCGACGTTGCTCGCATTGAGGCCGGCGCCTTCGATGGCGACGCTGCCCTGGTCGACCTGGAAGCGATCCAGACGGCCGTTATCCAGCACCGGTTTGCCGGTGCTCAGCGTCACGCGGGGTGCATTGATGAAGCCGCAACCGTTGCAAGTGATGCCGTACGGGTTGGCGACAATCACCCGCGCCGACTGCCCCGCCACCTCGGTGTAACCGCGCAACTGGCTCGGGTTGCCGCTGATGACTTCGTTGAGAATCGCTTGCGCCGAACCGCTGTTTTTCAGGTTCGGGTTGCCGATGATGTGCCCGGCCAACTGGGTGTTCGAGGTTTGCGTCGAGCCGTTGTTGAGGATGACGCCCTGCGCGCCGACGTTGTAATCGTGGAATTGGTTATGCGAAAGGCCGCTGCCGTTGGGCGTGGCGATGTTGATGATCGGCACGCCATTGCCGGCCCGATCCAGCGCGGTGTTCGGGTTGGCCACGACAATGCCGTCGGCCTGCGCCCACATCGGTTGCCAGAACATGACGTTCGCCAGCAGGAACGCCAGCCCGCGCTTGGGCATGCCCAGAAACGACTCACGGTTTTTTACGGCCGCAGAAGGCTGGCCTGCAAGGAAGGCGAACTGACGAACATCCATGTCGATGGTCTCGAAGAATTTGAATTAGATGAAAAAGTCGAGGCGGAAATAAATCGGCGCTTCACGCTCGGTCAGCACGTCCGGGCGTTCGAGGGAGTGCGCAAAGGTCACGCTGGCGGCCACGTGCTCGCCACGGGCGAACAGTTCCAGCGAGTTGCTCGACATGCGCCCGTGCTGATCACCATTGTAGCGGTCGCCGCGAATCACGCCCTGGTCGTAACCGAGGCTGGTGCCGTATTCAGCGAACACCGGACGCAGCCATTCGGCCGTCACCGGACGGCTCCAGCGCAGGTCGTTGCGCCAGTAACCGCCGCTGTCGCCGGACAGCGACTGATCCTTGTAGCCACGGATCGACGACAGCCCGCCGAGGCTGGTGCGTTGTGAACTGAACAGCACGTCCTCGCTGCGCTGGCCGGTCATCAGGCTGCTGAAGCTGAAGGATTCGCCCCACACTTTGAACGGTTGCAGATAGCTCAGGGTTGCGGTGTATTTGCGGTAGCGTGCGTCCGGTTCGCCCGGGCCTGGATCGTGGCTGCCCTGCGCGTCGAACGCGCCGATGCCTTCCTGCATGCCGGCGTCGAAGTTGACGAAGGCGCTGCCGATGCGGCGACCGTGGTTGAAGCCGAACTGCGCTTCGCTGATGCGGTTGCTGCTCAGCTTGAGCTTGCTGTCTTCGATGTAGTTGTTGGTGCGCAGGTAGGACAGGCCGGCGCTGAGCGAGGTCTTGCTCACCGAGTCGCGATGGATCACCCGCTCGGCGCGCAGCTGATGGTTTTCGCTGTCGCCGGTCTGCTTGAAGTTGTAGCCGTTGGCGGCGATCTGCGAGCGGTAGTCGCTCTGGCTGTAGGTGTAGCTGAAGTTCCACCAGCCCCACGGCAGGTTGTAATTGAGCATGGCGTTGCTGGAGGTGTGCTGGTGGTCAGTCATTGCATCGTGACCGCCGCGCAGGCTCAACTGATCGGCCAGGCCCAGCGGGCTGTCCCAATCGAAAGTGGTGCCCCACTGCTGTTCACCGGTGCTGCGTTGGCCGTCGTTGCTGCGCGACAGTCCGGCACGCCATGGCTTCTGCGGGTTATTGGTGACCAGCACTTCACTGCCGCCGACGTTCTTGCCCGGCGCCAGCTCCATCTTGGCCTGATTGGACGGCAGGCGATTGAGCTGATCGACCATCTGCTCGATCTCGCGCAGGTTGACCAGTTCGCCGGACTTGCCGGGAAAGGCCATCGCCAGTTCGCGCTGCGAAAGCTGGCTGTTCTCGGCGCCCTTCATGCCTTCGAGTTTGCCTTCGACCACCAGCACTTTCAGGTGCCCGCCGGACAGATCCTGCTGCGGCAGGTAGGCGCGGCTGGTGACCAAGCCTTTCTCGATGTAATGGTCGGTGATGACTTTCAGCAGCTCGTTGAGCTGGGGTACACCAAGGCACTGGTCGATGTAGGGCTTGAGCAGACGGGTTTTGTCGCTGTCGGACAGACTGTCGGCGCCCTTGAGCTCGATGTCCTTGATCGGGAAACAACGGGTGTCGGTGGGCGCCGCTGGTTGCGCTGGACCTGCCTCTTTGCCGGGCAGATTTTTCAGGTCTTCAAGACGCCGCTGCTGCTCTTCGAGCAGGCGATTTTGGCGATCGCGGATCAGGTCGGTCTCACCGGGGGTCGGTGCAGCGAAAGCTATTTGAAGCGGAGACAGGCACAGCAAAGCTACGCACAACCTCGCCACGAGGGCGGGTGGATACATGTTCGATCCCTCGAGACGGAATGACATCAAAATAGTGGCGCGATATTAGATGGCCATCATTTTGACGTCAAACAAACATTTCGACCGTTTGTCGGGTTTGTAACAGGGATTGAACAATCGACGCGGTTGCGGTTTTCCGGGGTTAATCCCTGGTTCAGTGCGCAACGCCCAACTTCGTCGCCACGTCCTGCGGTGCCAGCAGGCGGCCATCCGCTGAACGCAATTCCAGCTTCCTGATCGGCTGCCGCTGCTGCGCGTCAACCATCACCGAACCCGCCTCCCCCGGCGCATACAGGTGTTCGCCGCCCCACTGCGACAGCGCAACGATCACCGTCTGCAAGGCCTTGCCGCGTTCGGTCAGCACGTATTCCTTATAGGCACCGCCATCGGCGGCCGGCACGGTTTGCAGGATCCCCTGCTCAACTAAGGCCTTGAGCCGGGCGCTGAGCATGTTCTTGGCGATGTCCAGATTCTTCTGAAAATCACTGAAGCGGCGGATGCCCTCCAGCGCATCGCGGATGATCAGCAGCGACCACCAGTCGCCGATCAAATCCAGCGTACGGGCGACCGGGCAGGCGTTGCCGTGCAGGCTTTTGCGCTTCACAGGGTGTTTCTCCGTCAAATCCAGCGTGTGGTTGCATTTTACAACTGTGTTCGCGGAAAAGAACCACGCCGCCAGCGCAGCACCTGCATACAAGTGGCCACGGTCGATTGCGCGGATAGTGAATCCTGCTTTTACAGCCCCTCCCCAACGCGTACTCAAGCAAGGAGTTTCCATGAGCACATTCACTACCGATGACGGCACACAGATCTATTTCAAGGACTGGGGCAGCGGCAAGCCCGTGCTGTTCAGCCATGGCTGGCCGCTGGATGCCGACATGTGGGAATACCAGATGGAATACCTGAGCAGTCGCGGCTACCGCACGATTGCCTTCGACCGTCGTGGTTTCGGCCGCTCGGATCAACCGTGGAGCGGCTACGACTACGACACCTTCGCCGACGACATCGCGCAACTGATCAAACACCTCGACCTGCGCGACGTGACGCTGGTCGGCTTCTCCATGGGTGGCGGCGACGTCAGTCGCTACATCGCCCGCCACGGCAGCGAGCGCGTTGCCGGGCTGGTGCTGCTTGGCGCGGTGACGCCACTGTTCGGCAAGAAGGCCGATTACCCGCAGGGCGTCGACACCTCGGTGTTCGACGGGATCAAGGCCGGCCTGCTCAAGGATCGCGCGCAGTTCATCGCGGACTTCGCCGCGCCATTCTACGGCACCAATCAGGGCCAGAAAGTGTCCGATGGCGTGCTCACGCAAACCCTGAACATCGCCCTGCTCGCCTCGCTGAAAGGCACCGTGGATTGCGTCACCGCGTTTTCGCAAACCGACTTCCGCCCGGACATGGCGAAGATCGACGTGCCGACTCTGGTAATCCACGGTGACGGCGATCAGATCGTGCCGTTCGAAACCACCGGCAAACAGGCGGCGGCGATGATCAAGGGCGCCGAGCTGAAAGTCTACGCTGGCGCGCCCCATGGTTTTGCCGTGACCCACGCCGAGGCGCTGAATGAGGATCTGTTGGCCTTCCTCAACCGCTGACGATCATCGGCGCGACGATCGTCTGCGATGACGTGTCCGCCTGGCTCAATCCGCCATCAACGCTGCCAGTGCCAACGCGTTACCCAGCGCGGCACCACTGGCGGTGTTGTCGAAGATGCACCAGACCGCGGCGCCCTCTGCTGCCGCGACCTGCATCTGCTCTGCCAGCGCTTGCAGATAACGCTCGTTGTAGGCGCTGTGGTAGATGCGTGGCGAACCGTGCAATCGCCAATAACGCACCCCTGTCCAGCCCTGCGCCGAACCATCGGTACTGATCCGCGACGGATCGACCATGGCCTGGGCAATCCGATACGCCTGCAGCATCGGCGCTGCCGTTACCCATGACTCATGCCGTGGCTCAAGCACCACGGCACCGGCGAAGCGTTGGCGCAACGCCACGAAAAACGCCTCTGCGCTTGTCGGTTCAAAGGCCAGCGACGGTGGCAGTTGCACCAGCAAGCATCCCAGCCGATCGGCCAGCCCCTCGCACTGCCCGAGAAATTCGTCCAGCGCTTGATCACAGTCCCGCAGACGCCATTCATGAGTGATCTGCTTTGGCACTTTCACTGAAAAGCGAAAGCCCGGCGGCACCGAATCCGCCCAGCGCGCATAGGTCTGACGCCGATGCGGACGATAAAACGAGCTGTTGATTTCCACGCAGTCAAACCGCGCCGCGTAACGCTGCAGATGCGTACCCTCGGCCGGAAACTGCGGCCAATACTCGCGCCCCAGACTCCAGCCCGCGCAACCGATGAACATCAAAAAAGCACCTTCGCTGCTTCACCCATGAAAATCTCCACGGTCCTCGTTCACAGATTCAGGACACAACGAAATACCTTGGGAGCTGGCTTGCCAGCGAAGGCGTCGACACCTCCACAATCGCTGCACCTGACACAACGCTTTCGCGAGCAAGCTCGCTCCCACAGGGTTCTGCGGCGCTCACAGATTTGGGACACGACGAAATACCTGTGGGAGCTGGCTTGCCAGCGAAGGCGTCGACACCTCCACAATTGCTGCACCTGACACAACGCTTTCGCGAGCAAGCTCGCTCCCACAGGGTTCAGCGGTGCTCACAGATTTGGAGCGCGACGAAGCGCCTGCACGATTATTTTTTGCCGGGGAGGACGCTGGCCAGTACCTGCTTGGCGGCTTGCACGATCACCCCCGCCTCGTCAGAGTCGCCCTTGAGCAAGGTCGTGGCAAACTTCTTCGCCTGTTCGAGTTTGATGTGTGGCGGCAAGGGCGGCACGTTGGGGTCGGTCTTGAACTCGATCAGCACCGGTACGTCCGAGGCCAGCGCCTGCTCCCAGGTGGCAGCGACGTCCTCGTCGCGGTCGACGAAAATCCCTTTCAGGCCGATGGAAATGGCGAACAGGTGATACGGCACATCGGGAATGCTCTGCGAGGCTTCGAACTTCGGATCGCCTTCCATCACCCGCTGCTCCCAGGTGACCTGATTCAGATCCTCGTTGTTGAACACCGCGCAGATCCATTTCGGGCTGCTCCATTGGCGCCAGTATTTGGCGACGGTGATCAGCTCGGCCATGTTGTTCATCTGCATCGCGCCGTCACCCACCAGCGCAATCACCGCACGCTCGGGGTGCGCAAACTTGGCGGCGATCGCATACGGCACGGCTGCGCCCATCGAGGCCAAGCCACCGGACAGCGAACATTGCATGCCACGACGGATCTTCAGGTCACGGGCGTACCAGTTGGCGCACGAACCCGAGTCACTGGTAATGATCGCCTGCTCCGGCAGGCGCGGTGACAGTTCATACACCACCCGCTGCGGATTGATCGGATCGGCTTTGGACATCGCGCGTTTTTCCAGGGTCTTCTCCCAGGTGCTGCGCCAACCTTCGATTTTCTTGCGCCACTTGTGCGAGGTTTTCTGTTCGAGCAACGGCAGCAGCGCAGCGAGGGTTTCGGCGGAGTCACCGACCAGATTGACCTCCATTGGGTAACGCAGGCTCAGCATGTCCGGCTGCAGGTCGATTTGCACGCCACGCGCCTGACCTTCCTTGGGCAGAAATTCGGCATAGGGAAAGCCCGAGCCGATCATCAACAAGGTGTCGCATTCACTCATCATTTTGTAGCTCGGCTCGGTGCCCAGCAGGCCGATACTGCCGGTGACCCACGGCAAATCGTCCGGCAGCGCGGCCTTGCCGAGCAACGCCTTGGCCACGCCAGCACCGAGTTTTTCCGCGATGGCGATCACTTCATCCGTCGCTTGCAACGCGCCAGCGCCGACCAGAATCGCGACTTTTTCACCGCTGTTCAAAACGTCGGCGGCGCGCTGCAGATCCGCCTCGTAGGGCAGCACTTTCGGCTTGGTGTATCCGACGCCGGAATGCGCAGTGCCGTGTGCCCGCGCCGGTGACTCGTACGCAAGATCCTGCAAATCATTGGGCAGAATGATCGCCGTCACCCGCCGCTCGCCAACCGCCGTACGCACGGCACGATCGAGCAGATGACGCACCTGCGACGGCGCCGAGGCCTGCTGCACAAAGGACCCGGCCACGTCCTTGAACATCGAGACCAGATCCAGCTCCTGCTGGTAATGACTGCCGAGCGCCGTCCGCGCCTGCTGACCGACTATCGCCAGCACCGGCTGGTGATCCATGCGCGCGTCGTACAGACCGGTGATCAGGTGCGAAGCGCCGGGCCCCGACGTGGCGATGCACACGCCCAGTTCGCCAGTGAATTTGGCGTGGGCCGACGCCATGAACGCGGCCATTTCTTCGTGTCGGGCCTGAACGAATTCGATCTTGCCATTGGCTCGGGCGAGCGCGCCGAATACGCCATTGATGCCGTCTCCCGGATAACCAAAAATCCGCGTGACGCCCCATTGGCTGAGCCGCTCAACCAGAAAATCGCCCACTGTCGTCGTCATTTCGTTCCTCGCCTGTCACCGATGCATGAAGCCTGCCCGGCGAGATATTCGCCGGGCGGTACATGGGTCTGGACAGTCGGGACGCGCGCGAAGTTTCGATTGTTTTTACCCGACGGCATTGCCGAACCGCTCCCTCTGGGAGCTGCCGGAGGCTGCGATCTTCTGAGGTTGTTTTTGGTGCATGCAGGAACGAGCGGCGATGACGCCTGACCCATTGACTGCAGCCCCTCTGTCGTCAAGGCTTCAGATCATCCACGAGCGGTGGGCTGCACGCACTCATCTGCCGGGCAATCCACTCGCGAAAAAGCATGGCATTGGCGCTCTGTTCGAAGGGTCGCGGTGACAGCAGGCAATAGCTCGAACCGTCCCGCACAAAGCCGAACGGCGCGATCAACTGGCCGGACTTGAGTTCGTCCTGCACCATGAGAAACGACGCCATTCCGACGCCCAGCCCGGCCAGCGCGGCCTGAATGCACAGGTAGAAATGCTCGTAATCGACCCGACTGACACCCGATGCGTTCATGCCAGCCAGTCGCATCCAGTTGTCCCACGCCTGCGGGCGCGTCTTGCTGTGCAGCAGGCAGGCGCCACGCAAATGATCACCGTCAGGTCGACTGGACGGCACGCAGACCGGGCCGATCCACTCTTCACAAAGGGTCACGCCGTGCACGGTTTCGTCCCAATGGAAATCGTCACGGCGGATCGCCAGATCCACCCCTGAACGAGCGAAGTCGATCGGCCCGCCGGCCGTCAGCAGTTGCACCTGCAACTGTGGATGCGCGCTGTGGAAGTCGGGCAGTCGCGGGATCAGCCATTTCATGGCGATGGTCGGCTCGCAGGACACCACCAGCACGTCATCGTGGACTTCGCGTTGCAGGCGATAAACCGTGCTCTGCAACTGCTCGAACATCGGCGCGGTGACATTGAACAGCAAGCGCCCGGCATGGTTGAGAAAGATCGCGCGGTTACGCCGCTCGAACAATTCGACCCCGATCGCCTCCTCCAGCAAACGCACCTGGCGGCTGACTGCGCCGTGGGTGACGTGCAGCAGTTCGGCAGCCTTGACGAAACTCTGGGTCTGGGCGGCGGTGTTGAAGAAGCGAAAGGCAGCCAGCGGAGGCAGGTTCATATAGGCGATGATTTCTCACAGGTTTTCGCGACTATAAATCGTTTTTTTTGCCCGTGACAATTCCCCATCATGGCGCCATTCGGAGCCTGCCGCATCCCTCCAAACATTTGCAAGAATGACTGCGGACAGTGCATCTGTGAAATCAAGTAGCGCAAATGACGCGATGGAGCGTAGGCATGAATGAACTGTTTCTGGTAATCGCCATCACCCTTCTGGCGGTGATCAGCCCGGGCCCGGACTTTGCCATGGTCACTCGCAACAGCTATGCCTACGGCCGACGCAGTGGTCTGCTCGCTGCGCTGGGCATCGCCTGTGGCGTGCAGGTTCATGTGTTCTACACGGTGTTCGGGGTGGCGCTGATCATCACCCAATCGCCATTGCTGTTCTGGATGATGAAGCTGTTGGGCGCCGCATACCTGATCTATCTGGGCATCAAGTCCTTTACCAATCAATCGGTGCTGATATTTTCCGATGCGAGCGCTTCGGTGCCCCGAGCCTGGAAAGTGTTCTGCTCAGGTTTTCTGACCAATGCACTGAATCCGAAAACCATGATGTTTGTGGTGGCGGCCTACAGCCAGGTGGTGGAGCCTGGCAGTTCGCTGACGGTGAACTTTGCCTATGGCTTGTTCATGTCGGTCATTCATTGGCTGTGGTTCAGTCTGGTTGCGCTGTTTTTCTCCACTGAACGGTTACGCCGTCGCCTGCTGGAAAAACAGCGGCTCCTCGACAAGTTCATCGGGATTGCGCTGATGGGACTGGCGGCGTGTTTGATCATTCCGGGGGTTGCGCAGTCTTGAGCTAGAGCGTTTATGCTGTCGTGTCTGATATCCGTCAGGTCATTCTCGGCAAGTTCACCATGAGGCCCATTTCATGAGTAAAGCGCCCTACGCTCCGCCCAAGGTCTGGAAACACGAAGCGCCGTCCGGCGGCCATTTCGCCAGCATCAATCGCCCGATTGCCGGGCCGACGCATGACAAGACATTGCCTGTCGGCAAACATCCGCTGCAGCTGTATTCCCTGGCGACCCCCAATGGCGTGAAGGTGACCATCCTTCTGGAGGAGCTGTTGGCGTTGGGGCATTCCGGGGCCGAATATGACGCCTGGCTGATCCGCATCAACGAGGGCGATCAGTTCTCCAGCGGTTTTGTCGAGATCAATCCGAACTCGAAAATTCCGGCGCTGCTCGACCGCAGCGCACAGCCGCCGATTCGGGTGTTCGAGTCCGGTTCGATCCTGCTGTATCTGGCGGAAAAGTTCGGCGCCTTCCTGCCCAAAGACCCGGCTGGCCGCACGGAAACCCTGAACTGGCTGTTCTGGCAGATGGGCTCTGCGCCTTATCTGGGCGGCGGCTTCGGGCACTTCTATGCGTATGCGCCGGAGAAGCTCGAATACCCGATCAACCGCTTCACCATGGAAACCAAGCGTCAGCTCGATGTGCTCGACCGACGCCTCAAGGAAAGTCGCTACCTGGCCGGCGACAGCTACACCATCGCCGACATCGCGGTCTGGCCGTGGTACGGCCAACTGGTGCGGAACAATGTGTATTCAGCCGCCGAATTTCTGGCGGCCCACGAATACACCCACGTGCAGCGCTGGGCAGAGGACATTGCCCAACGCCCTGCGGTGATTCGTGGCCAGCGCGTCAATCGCACCTGGGGTGACGAGGCGAGCCAGGTTGCCGAGCGGCATCAGGCCAGCGATCTGGATTGACGCCACAATCCCACAAAGATTTGTACTGGACAGGGGCATCCCGCTTCACAGCAACCTTTGTGGGAGCGAGCTTGCTCGCGAAGGCGCCAAGTCAGTCAACACTGACATAACAGACCTACCGCTTTCGCGAGCAAGCTCGCTCCCACAGGGAATTCGGGTTGGACTTGAGGATTTGTGAATCCTCAGCAATTACAGTGAGACCACACCACCACTGTCGTCAAAGGATCTGCAATGCCTGCTGGAAAACGAGAACTGGCGCGGATCGAGCGGCGCTTGATTGCCACGCTCACCGACGCATGTGAAACCGCAAAAGCTGAAATCCAGGGCTTCACCTGGCTGACCCACACCGCTGACCTGAACGCGTTGGCGGCGACCCTGAAAGTAATCTGGGTGTTCGATACTGAGGCCAACAAAAATCTCGCCCTCACACAAGCCAAAGCGCGGATCTTCGAACTGACGGCCACCGCGCTGAGGGAGGCCGATATCGACCTGCCCGCATCAGAGCGCAACGTGTGTTTCGACTCCGAGGAGGCATGCCAACGCACGCACGGTGGCAACTGGCGTGAGCGTCTGGCGCAAAATACGCGAGGGCAACGGTGACACCCTGCTTTCGATCAGCTTGGCTATCATCGCTCGCAGCAGGCTTCTCTCAGAGACAGTGAAACCATGGAACAGTCCAGACCAGATCCAGATTCCGATTGGGTAGTGCGCAGCACACAGCCGGGGCGGATAGAACGTATCGAAGCCCGGTTTGGCGGCCATGGCTACCACCCACATCGGCACGATACTTACTCGATCGGTCGCACCCTCTCTGGCGTGCAAAGCTTTCACTACAAGGGCAGCCTGCGCCACGGCTTACCGGGTAACACCTTGCTCCTGCATCCTGATGAACTGCACGATGGCATGGCCGGGACCGAAGCGGGGTTTCGCTATCGAATGGCCTATATCGATCCGGCTTTGATTCAGCAGGTGTTGAAGGGTGAACCGCTACCCTTCATCGCCGGCGGTCTGTCCAGCGACCCGCGCCTGTATCGCGCCAGTGAAGCGTTCGTGCAGGCGATGGATTACTCGCTTGATCCGCTGGAAGAACAGGACGCCCTGTTTGATCTGGCAATGGCCCTGCGCGCCGTGGCCGGCAAACCTCGCGGGCGCAAACTGCTCGATTACCCGGCAGCCGAGCGCGCAAGGGAATTCATCATGGCTCACCTGCACCAGAGCATTACGCTGGAAATGCTGGAGCACGCCAGCGGCCGTGAAAGGTGGAGCCTCTCTCGGGACTTCAGAGTGCTGTTTGGCACCAGCCCCTATCGTTTCGTGACCCTGCGTCGCCTGGATATATTGCGCACGCTGCTGCTTGACCGATTCTCGCTGGTGGATGCCGCACTGGCTGCGGGTTTTCACGACCAAAGTCATATGACCCGGCACTTCACCCGCACATATGGGGTATCTCCGTCGCGTTGGCTGGAACGCGTCCTGGGGCAAAGGCAACTTGCAGGATCGTACAAGCATCGCCAATAACCCCTCCGCTAGGCTGACGGCTCCTGTCTGATAGAGGATTTGTCATGCCACATACCAGCAAAGTACCAGCACTGCACGCCATCAATCTGGCGCAGAAATCCGCGCTGATCGATCAGCAGTGGAGCCCCCGTGTGGTCGCCGAAATGAATGACTACCAGTTCAAAGTGGTTCGCATCGAAGGTGAATTCATCTGGCACTCCCACCCGGAAACAGATGAGGCCTTTATTGTGATCGAGGGCACGCTGCGGATCGACCTGCCCCATGGCAGCGTATACGTCGAACCGGGTGAGCTGTACGTCGTGCCGCGCGGGATCGAACATCGGACGGCAGCGGAAGGAGAAGCGCGCCTGATGATGATCGAGCCTCGGGGGGTGCGTAACACCGGGCACGAAGGTGGCGAGCGCACGGCTGACAACGACATCTGGATCTGAGCAGGAGGCGCCGTGATGCTGCGATGCGACGGCGCCATTGTTTGAGTATCTAGTCGTTGGTTTGCCGCTGATAATGCGCCATTAGCTTGTCGAGGAACTCGAACAGTTTCAAGTTCATCTGCTCATAAGCGTTGGTGCGAAGCGCCGCGGGCTGCTGAACGAAACGACAATCCAGCGCCGCCGCGAGCTCGTCAGGGGACGCGGCAATCAAACGCTCCACGACCTCCGCCGTGAACTCCATGTGGCACTGGAAGCCGTAGACCAGATCGCCGTATTCGACAATCTGACGGGGGCAGCCCTCACTGACGGCGAGGACCTTCGCCTGCGCCGTCAGCCCCGGCATATCGTTGTGCCAATGACCGACGTCGAGCGCATCGCCGAAGTGCGCCACCTTGGCGTTGTTCTTGCCCGCCTCGGTCAAGGTGATCGGAAAATTGCCAATCTCCTTTTCCGGGCTGTGACCATGCGCAGCACCCAGCGCTTCGCCGAGCAATTGCGCCCCCAGGCAAACGCCTACCACTGCCTTGTTCGCGTTAATCGCTCTAACGATCAGGTCGCACTCGGCAGCCGCATCGAAATGCGGGCATTCCTCTTTGCTCGTCGCCGGCGATTGCGGGCCGCCCAACACCACCAGCAGGTCGATGTTTTCGACGCTCGCGGGCAAGGCCTCAAACGCATGTACCCGCGAATAACTCGCTTCATGGCCACGTTCGCGTACCCAGGTTTCATAGGCGCCGGGCGATTCGAATGCTTCGTGAACCACGAAATGAACGTTCATTGGAAATCCTTGATGAGGGGCTGGAGGAGTGATGCGCCAAAGACTATATGACACACAGTGTCATTGGCAAATCCGTTGCTGGAGCAGAGCTGCCAACTCCACGATCACTCTCGCACTTCTCTCAACCGACCACGTTCGACTCGACAAAATGCACGTGTGCAGCACTGCGCCCCGCTAACCAGGCGAGCACCGACGCAATCACCAACACCGCCGCGCTGAGCTCGAAGGTGGCTTTGTAACCGCTCAGATCAAACGCCAGACCACCGACGATGGCCCCTCCGGCGATTGCCAGTTGCACGATGGCCACGAGCAAGCCTCCGCCAGCTTCGGCATCCTCCGGGAGTGTTTGCGCCAGCCATGTCCACCAGCCCACGGGCGCCGCCGTGGCGACCAGTCCCCACAGTCCGAGCAGCACCGCAGTCAGCAGCGGTGATGCGCCGAAGTTGACCAGCGCCAGGGCGATGAGCGCCATCATCAGCGGGATAACCGTCAGCGTGCGGTACAGGCCGGTGCCGAGGAATCTTTCGATCACAAAGGTCCCGATGAAACCGGCAAGCCCCAGTCCCAGCAGCATCAAGGACAGGGTTGAGACGCTGACCCCGGTGACCTCCTCCAGAAAGGGCCGCAGGTAGGTGAACAGCATGAATTGCCCCATGAAAAATACGCTGACAGCGACCATCCCCAAAGCGACCGGCCATTGCTTCATCAGCCGCAGGGCGTTGCCGCTACCGGCCTGACGCTCGAGCTTGAAGGACGGCAGACTGATCAGCAGCCATATGGCCGCCAGCGCGGCGACCGGAACCACACAGAAGAACGCGCCGCGCCAGCCTATCAACGATCCGAGGAAGCTGCCCGCCGGAGCAGCGATTACGGTCGCCAGCGCGTTACCGCCGTTGACAATGGCCAGTGCCCGGGACACTTGATCCGGCTGCACCAGCCGCATCGCGGTCGCCGCCGACAACGACCAGAAACCGCCAATGGCGATGCCGATCAGGGCCCGCCCGAACATGAACGAAGGGTAGCCCGGCGCGAACGCGACCACCGTCCCCGAGACGATCATCAGCAAGGTCAGCCCCAGCAACAGCGTCTTGCGCTCGATGCGAGCAGCGACCGCTGCAATCACCAGGCTGGTCACCAGGGCGAACGCACCGGACACGGAAATCCCCTGCCCGGCCTGGCCTTCGGTGATGTGCAGTTCGGCGGCAATCGGCGTCAGCAGACTGACCGGCATGAATTCTGAAGCGACCAGAGCGAAGGCGGACAACGACATGGCCAGCACCGCGCTCCAGCCACGCTGTTCTGTGGAAAGGGAGGTCATGGGAACTACCTGTATGGCGAGAGGCGTCCGGGCGATTGCCCCGACGAACTGTTTTCACGGTGCGAGGATCGCGTTGTCGAATCGCGTCTCTCCCGTAATGGTTTGACACATTCTCCCGGTCGATCCACCTCCGCCCTAGTGCATTCCTCTTGAATGCTTGCCTGATCCTCTGAGGTTGCGGGGTGGTGTATAGGAAACGCCTGTGCAGCGGATTAGAGTTCGAGCAACAGGAGTTGTCCGACATGATCCCTACCCCGCTGCGCCCCGCATCACCTTTGGCGTTGAACATTGACTCGCGCGTGAGCGTGCCGGGTGACGTCGCCACGCCGATACCCGGCCTGTCGCTGTTTCGTCGCGATCAGCCGGCGCCACCGACCGTGTGCATGATCGAGCCGAGCCTGATTCTGGTGGGCCGTGGGGAAAAGCGTTTGTGGGTCGGCGGTGAGGGTTACCGCTACGACCCTTCGCGGTTTCTGGTCACCTCGCTGGATCTGCCCGCCAATTCCGAAGTGATGCTTGCCAACCCCGAACAGCCCTGTGTCGGGCTGGTGCTGAAACTGGATGTCGGCATGCTCGCCGAGATCCTCAGCAAAGGTGGTTTGCCTGCGAAACGGCAGCCGTCGATGAACGCGGGCGCTGGCATTGGCAGCATGTCGTCCGCGCTGGAAGGCGCGCTTGAGCGCCTGCTGGCATTGCTCGACGAACCTGAAGCGATCCCGGTACTGGCGCCGCTGGTGCTGCGGGAAATCCACTATCGGCTGCTCCATACCGATCAAGGCGCGCGGCTGCGGCAGATCACGGCCGTCGATGGCCAGGGTTATCGCATCGCCAAAGCCATCGACTGGCTCAAGGTCAACTACAGCACAGCGCTGCGCATCGATGAGCTGGCGGCGCGAGTGCAGATGAGCGCGCCGACCTTTCACCACCACTTCCGCCAGCTCACCGGCATGAGCCCGCTGCAGTACCAGAAATGGCTGCGATTGAACGAGGCGCGCCGGTTGATGTGGATGGAGCGTCTGGACGTTTCGCGAGCGGCGTTTGCGGTCGGCTATGAAAGTCCCTCGCAGTTCAGCCGCGAATACACACGCCTGTATGGCACCGCACCCAGTCGGGACATCGCGCTGCTGCGTGGCGAACCCTTCGCCGCAGAAGCGCTGGGTAACGCGGCCAGTTGAGCAAGAACACGCTTTACCGGTGAGGCGCCGCGCAGCGTTTCACCGCTTATAAAAATGCACGTCAACCGATGATCGAGCGGGTGAACCATGGAACTACGAATCAACCAGAAAACCTATCAGGTCGATGCCGACGCCGATACGCCCCTGCTGTGGGTGATCCGCGATGATCTGGGCATGACCGGCACCAAATACGGCTGTGGCCTGGCGCAGTGCGGCGCCTGTTCCGTGCTGGTGGACGGCAACGTGGTGCGCTCGTGCGTCACGCCGGTGGCCGGTGTGGTCGGTCGCGAGGTCACCACCATTGAGGCGATTGAGGCCGATGATGTGGGCAAACGGGTGGTCTCGACCTGGGTTGATCTGCAGGTCGCCCAGTGCGGCTACTGCCAGTCCGGCCAGGTAATGGCCGCCACGGCGCTGCTCAAGCAAAACCCCAAACCGAGTGACGCGCAGATCGAGGCGGCGATGGTCAACCTGTGCCGCTGCGGCACGTACAACGCCATTCACGCCGCCGTGCATGAGCTGGCCGGCAAGGGAGACGCCTGATGAACGTGCGTATCGATCCGTCCCAGGAAGCATCAGCACTGGCGCTGCACGAACCGATCAACGTGTCGCGCAGACGTTTCCTGGCCGGCACCGCCGTCGGCGCACTGGTGCTCGGCTTCGGCCTGCCGCTGGGCACGACTCGGGTGCAAGCCGCAGTGGCGGCCGCGACTGCCGAGCGTGGCACGCAGGTGCCGGCGTTTCTGGAAATCCGCCCGGACAACCGCGTGCGCCTGCTCTGCCCGTTCATGGAAGGCGGACAAGGTACGTTCACCGCGATGGCGCAGATCGTCGGTGAAGAGCTGGATGCCGACCCCGCGACCTTCCTGGTCGAAGCCGCGCCGCCCGGCGAAGCCTATGTGGTGATGGAAAACGGCATGCGCATCACCGGCGGCAGCATGTCAGTGCGCATGAGTTACCCGGTGATGCGCCGCCTCGGCGCCCTCGCCCGCGCCATGCTGCTGCAGGCCGGTGCGCAGAAACTTGGGGTGCCGGTCAGCGAGCTGAGCACCGAACCCGGCAAAGTCATGCACGCCAAATCGGGTCGCTCGCTGGCCTACGGCGAACTGGCCGAACACGCCATGGATCTGCCGGTGCCCGATCCGGCCTCGGTGCAACTGCGTGATCCGAGCCAGTTCCGCTGGATCGGCAAACCGGTGAAGCGCGTCGATGCCTACGACAAGTCCACCGGCAAGGCGCTGTACAGCATCGATCTGAAAGTCGATGACATGCTCCACGCCGCCGTTCAACATGCGCCGCGTTTGGGCATGACCGTAGGCAACTTGCGCAACGAAGAGCAGGTCAAGGCGATGAAAGGCGTGCATTCCGTGCATCGTCTGCCGGGTGCCGTGGCCGTGGTCGCCGAGCGTTGGTGGCACGCCAAACGTGCGGTGGAAGCGATTCAGGTCGACTGGCAAGAGCCGACTGCCGACAGCAACGCTCGGCCGATGCCTGCAGACTTTTCCAGCGATGCCTGGCTCAAGCGCCTGGCTAACGACAAAGGCCCGGCCAGGGATGATGAAAATGAGGGCGACGTGGCTGCAGTTCTGGCCAGCGCCAAAACCCGGATTGACGCCACTTACCACAACCAGTATCTGAATCACGGCCAGTTGGAGCCGCCATCGGCGCTGGCCCGCTTCAATCCCGACGGTTCGCTGGAGGTCTGGTTGCCGAATCAGGCGCCGGACATGTTCCGTGCCGACATCGCCAAACGCACCGGACTCGACCCGTCGCGCATCACCTTGCATTCGCCATTGCTGGGCGGCTTCTTCGGTCGGCATTTCCTCTACGACGCCGCCAGCCCCTACCCGCAGGCGATCGAGTTGTCCAAGGCGGTTGGCCGCCCGGTCAAACTGATCTGGAGCCGCGAGGAAGAGTTCCTGCGCGACGTGCTGCGTCCTGTAGCCGCGGTGAATTTCCGCGCCGCGCTGGACAACGACGGCTGGCCGCTGGCAATCGAAGCGATCAGCGCCACCGAAGGCCCGACCGAGGCGCTGGCCGGCAAACAGGGTGAGAAGCTCGACCCGACGGCGCTTGAAGGCTTGTCGGGCAAGTCCTATGCAATCCCCAACAAGCGCATCGCACAGATCTACGCCAAAGGCCCGGCGATGCTCGGTTACTGGCGTTCGGTGGGCAACTCGCTCAACGACTTCTTCTATGAGTCGTTCCTTGACGAACTGGCTGACAAGGGCGGCAAGGATCCGTTCGAATTGCGCCTGCACCTGCTGCGCGACAACCAACGGCTGACCACGTTGCTGCACGCAGTGGGCGAGCTGTCGGGTGGCTGGAAGCGTGGGCCGTTTACCGCGGCGGACGGCAGCAAACGTGCGCGAGGCGTGGCGATGGCGTCGCCGTTCGGTACCCAGACGGCGGTGATCGCCGAGGTCTCCATCGAGCATGGTCAGGTCAAGGTGCACGACATCTGGCAGGCAATCGACCCCGGCAGCATCGTCAATCCGGCGATTGTCGAAGCGCAGGTCAACGGCGCGGTGGCGCTGGGCCTGTCGCAGACCCTGGTGGAGGAAGCCGTGTGGATTGATGGCAAACCGCGTGCGCGCAACTACGACTTGTATCCGATCCTGCCGCCTGCGCGGATGGCCCGGGTCCACGTGCGTGTGGTCGAGAGCGGGGAAAAAATGGGCGGCATCGGTGAACCACCGTTGCCCGCTGTCGCGCCCGCCGTCGCCAATGCGGTGGCAACGCTGACCGGGCAACGGGTGCGCAGCCTGCCCATGAGCCGCCACACCTTCACTTGATCAGCGCCGGAGCGTCCATGAACAACAGCCGATTCGCAAGAACCGCAGGCTGGCTGGCAGTGCCGTGCCTGGTCGCGGCAGGCCTGCTGGCCTGGTATATCACCCGCGAGCCTGTCTCGCGCCTTGAAAACAACCACATCGCCGTGGCCGATATCGACCCGGCGCTGGTGGCTCGTGGCGAATACGTCGCCCGGCTCAGCGATTGCGTGGCATGCCACAGCGTGCCGGGCGGTGCGCCGTTCGCTGGCGGCCTGGAAATGGCCACACCACTGGGCGCGATCCACGCGACCAACATCACCCCGGAGCCGGAAACCGGCATCGGCCGCTACAGCCTCGCGGACTTTGACCGTGCGGTGCGCCACGGCGTGGCACCCGACAGCCGCCGTCTGTACCCGGCGATGCCCTACCCGTCCTACGCCAAGCTCAGTGACGACGACGTGCGCGCGCTGTACGCGTTTTTCATGAAAGGCGTGGCACCGGTCAAGCAGGCGAATATCCCGAGTGCGATTCCTTTCCCGTTGAACCTGCGCTGGCCGATTGCGTTGTGGAACGGTGTGTTTGCCGAAACCGAGCCTTACGTGGCCAAACCGGCGCAGGATGCCGTGTGGAATCGCGGCGCTTATCTCGTGCAAGGCGCCGGGCACTGCGGCAGTTGCCATACGCCGCGCGGTCTGGCGTTCAACGAGAAGGCTCTGGATGAATCCGCCACGCCGTACCTCGCTGGCGCCTTGCTCGATGGCTGGTACGCGCCAAGTCTGCGTGATGATCACAACACCGGCCTGGGCCGTTGGAGCGAGCCGGAGATCGTGCAGTTCCTCAAGACCGGGCGCAACAAACACGCGGTGGTTTACGGCTCGATGACCGAGGCGTTCAACAACTCCACGCAGTTCATGAGCGATGACGATCTGACCGCGATCGCCCGCTATCTCAAGTCATTGCCGGGGGATCGTCAGCGCGACGGCCAGCCGTGGCAGTACCAAGCGGCTTCGGCGACGGAACGTCTGGACGCGCCCGGTGCTCATACTTACGTCACGCGCTGTGCTTCGTGCCACGGCCTCGACGGCAAGGGCCAGTCGGAATGGATGCCGCCGCTGGCCGGCGCCACCTCGGCACTGGCCAAGGAAAGTGCTTCGGCGATCAACATCACCCTCAACGGTTCGCAGCGGGTGGTGGCGGCCGGAGTGCCGGACGCCTATCGCATGCCGGCCTTCCGTGAGCAGTTGTCGGATCAAGAGATCGCCGAAGTGCTGACCTTCATGCGCAGCACCTGGGGCAATCAGGGCGGTGCCATTGAAGCGCAGGCCGTCAACAAGCTGCGTGAACGTACCGATCCGGCCAGCAGCAGCCCGATCATCCTGCAAATGCGTTAGAGGAACGTTTGATGGAAAGCATCGACTTGCTGGTCCTGCGCACCGCGCGGGACTGGCTCGCCGCCGGCGAGCAGGTGTTGCTCGCCACGGTGGCGCGCACATGGGGCTCTTCGCCGCGCCCGACAGGGTCGATGATGGCTTTGCGTAACGACGGGCGCGTGGTGGGCAGCGTGTCCGGTGGCTGCATTGAGGACGATCTGATCCAGCGTTACACCACCGCGCAGGGCGGCAGCGGACTCAAGGACAGTGCACCCGAGGTGGTGCGCTACGGCGTCAGCGCCGACGAGGCGCATCGTTTCGGTTTGCCCTGTGGCGGCACGCTTGAGCTGATTCTTGAGTTCAATCCCTCATGGCAGGTGCTGGACCAACTGCTGCTGCAACTGGATGCCGGGCAACTGGTACGCCGCTGCCTGGCACTGGATGGCGGTCAGGTCACGCTGCAAACCACGGCCACCCCAGAGCAATTCAGTTTCGACGGCCAACGGATGCTCAATACCCTCGGGCCGGGGTATCGCCTGCTGATGATCGGTGCCGGCGCACTGGCCGAGTATCTGGCGACCATGGCCCTGTTCAACGGCTTCAAGGTCGCGGTGTGCGACCCGCGTGCCGAATACATCGACACCTGGGCGGTGGACGGTGTGGAGCGGATCATTGGCATGCCGGACGACGTGGTACGCGACTTCGCGGTCGATCTGCGCACCTGCATCGTCGCCTTGAGTCATGATCCGCGACTCGACGACCTGGCATTGCTCGAAGCCCTGCACAGCCCGGCGTTTTACATCGGCGCCATCGGTTCGCGGCGCAACAGTCAGCTGCGCCGCGAACGGCTGATCGAGCATTTTGGTGAGACCCAGACATCACTCGAACGGCTGCACGGGCCAATCGGCATTTACATTGGCAGCAAGACACCGGCGGAAATCGCCGTCAGCGTGATGGCCGAGATCCTGGCCGCGAAGAATGGCGCCAGTCTGCCGAAGGCGTTTTCGATTGCCAGCGCCAAGGCGCAGGAAGCCTGACTGGCGGACACATACAGCGCCTGGGTGATGACACTGATACAACCGTCACCGTGAGGCGGCTGTTCGGGTGAACTGCTGTTCCGTCACCACTCTGCCCCACTGGCTGCCCTGCTCTTCCATGGTCAGTTCGAACCCGGCCGCTTCGTACAGTCGGCGCGCGGCGTCGAGGCCTTTGAAGGTCCACAGCTGAATCGCGTCAAAGCCGTGCTGATCGCAAAACTCCACCGCCGCCCTCAGCAGTTGCCGGCCGACGCCACTGCCGCGGCAGCCGTCGTCGAGGATGAACCAGCGCAAATGCGCCTGATTGTTACCCAGGTCCTGCCCGTCGATTGCGATCGAGCCGACAATGCGCTCATCAAGCATCGCCACCCAGATCTGGTTGCAGGGCTGATCGAGACGCCCGACAAACTCCGCCGTTTCACTGGCAACACGCCCTTCGAAAACCGCGCCGAAACCGGAATGCCGCGAATAATAATCCGCATGCATTTGCGCCACGCGGCCAATAAGGCCGGGGCGATAGCCGGCGCTGATGTGCAGGTTCGGCGTGAGTGGCCGGTCAGCGCCCAGACGGATGCTTTTGAGCGCATGGGCGTAGGTTGCAAGGCCCTGCGCCACGCTCTGTTGTTGCGACGGATTGAGCGTGTTCAGTGCGTTGCTGACCTGCGCCCGGCCGTAGGCATGAATATCGTTGACGGTATGCCGGCCCTGCGCAGTCAGCTGCAACAGCTTGACCCGGGCGTCCTCGGCGGCACGCTCCTCGATCTCCCCGGCCTTGATCAGTTTGCCGACCATGCGGCTGACACTGGATTTTTCCAGGCCAAGGCTTTGCGCCAGTTGTGCAGCGCTGACGCCGTCCCCGGCCTCAATTTCCAGCAATGCGTGCACGCCGGAGGCTGAATAGTCGGTCGCCGCCAGGGTGGCGCGCAGGAAACCGAACTCACGCACCATCGTGCGCGACGCTGTACGGATTTCTTCGATCAAGGCTGTAGGGATACTCATGACACATCACCACTGAAATTTAGTTGTACCATACAACCATATTCCCCTTTGCCGACGCAAGCAGCCGACCACGCCGGGCAAGCGTCAGCGTGCCGACATCAAAACCGCAGCAAACGTCAGGCAAAAAAAGCCCCGCAACCGAATGAGGTGCGGGGCAAAGTATTGGTTGGTTGCGGCCAACCAAAGGAGCTCGGTCAGAACGGTGAGCGCGGCCGGGTCAGATGCAATCCTGGGCAGCGCGTTCAAAACTGGAAGGCAGGAAATTGGAAGCCAGCAAATGGCGCTCGTAGATGAACACCTTGCCGCCGTTGCCGGCCTTGTAGGCTTCCAGCACGTTGTCTGCCGACACCTTGCTCGGCACCACGATCCGGTAGCTGCGCTGGGTCTGCGAGACGGTCGGGTTCAGCGCACTGCTCTGCAGCTTGGGCACCACGCAATCGGCGTATTGCGCCGGGGTCTTGCGGGTCTGCAAGGTCAGCGTCGGGTCGTTCGGTGCGGAGGCGCAGCCGGCGAGCAGCAAGGAGGCAACCGCCAGGGTCGGGGCAAAAAAAGTACGCATCGGTGTAATCCTGAAAATAAAAGTCCGGTTCATCCGGCAACGGTTCAGCGTCACGGCGGCGCCGCTGCCCTTTTGGTTTTGAGTGTTCAGCTGGAAGCCACCAGCGCCTTGAGCGAGGCATCGAACTGCTTCAAGGCATTGAGTTGCAGATCACGTTGTTGCTCGATCTGTGCGGCAATCTCCTGCACCGCTTTGTCGTGTACCCAGACCGACGGAATCTGTTTCTCCACCGAGCCCTCGGCCTTGCCGATGTATTGCAGGTCGGCATCGTAGAAACGCGCGATGAAATGCGCCTCGTACAGGCTGTTTTGCTGGGTCAGCAAGCGGTTGAAGGTGTCGAGTTTCACCACAATGTCCGGGTGTGCCTGAATCAGCGCATCAAGGCTGTCGTAAACCGTCACCGACGAAAAATGACGCTGCAGCGAGCTGAGCAACCAATCAATGGCCAGCTCCGGGTCGGAACTGCTGACAAAGGCTGCACGAATTCGCGAATCCAGCGCATCCTTGGCGCCGTGCAACGCCATGTCGTGGTAGCGCGACAGGTATTGCAGGTTCTCCCGGGTGTTTTCGCTGTACAGCACACCCACGGTCTGTGAATGTTGCAATGTCGCGCTGCTGCCGGCGATTGGCTGAAGATGACACGCACAGGCGTCGTCGGCGTAAGACGGTGCCGTGGCTACCATACCGCTCATCAGCAGAGCGGTCAGTGCCAGTCGGGTCAGTGTCTTCATCGCGCAATTTCCTTGAGCTGCGTTTTCAATGAAGGCAATTTTCCGCCTATTGCTTGCAAAGCTGAACTTGCGTTTCGTGATGGTCACTATTACTTCTAGCGATAGTTACCGACGATAAGTTTGATCCATGCTCATCTCTAATGACTAAAACAACAGTGAGGACGCCGCTTTGAGAACCTTTGACCTGATCCGCGACGCGGTTTTGCCCGACTTTCGCGAGCGGGTGGCGGAATACCTGGTGCAGTACGAAAACGTGTTGCTGGACAAGGACATCACCGATGTGCAGCTCAAACGCGATACGGCCAATCAGTTGCGTGGCTATCTGCGCGGGCTGAACACCACGCGGGTGCTGGGCATGGCTTATTGGGAAGAACTGGATCGGCGGGTCGTCGACACCTGGCTCGCGCCACAGTCATGACGGCGAACGCCCGGCCATGACATCAGCGTGCGGAGCCTGCCAAAACGGCCCCGAACGCTTACAATCGCCGGCCCTACCGACCTTCTGACAGGCTCCCCCGGAAATGCCGCTCGACCCACTGACGATGCTGACCATTTCGATCGCTCTCGCAGCCGCCGCCGCGCTGTATCTGGCGGTCGAGTGGCGCAGCATTCGTGAGCCTTCGCTGCTGTTCTGGAGCGCCGGTTTCGCCACCATCACCATCGGTTCCACCCTGGCCCTGCTGCGCAGTAATGGTTTTCTGCTGATCGGCATCTGGTTCGCCAACGGCTTGCTGGTGACCGCGCACTTTCTGTTTTTGCTGGGGGTGGCGCGCTTCACGCAGATCCGTCTGTCCCCGGCCTGGTACCTGATTTTCGTCAGCTGGCTGGTCATGCTGTTATTGCCGGACGGGCCGCTGTGGTCGAAAGTCATGCTGGCCGCCAACTCGCTGCTGGTGGCCGCCTCGACGCTCAAGGCCAGTCTGCTGCTGCGCCCGCATGGCAGCTCGCTGAGCGTCGGCGCGGTGCAACTGCGCTACGTGTTGCTCGGTCACGGGTTGTTCTATGTGGCCAAGGCCTTGACCGTGATGATCCCGGGCACGCTGATCGATCTGGCGGCGTTCCGCGGTGAAATCATTCAGATTTCGCTGGTCGAAGGCGCAATGGCGATCATGCTGATTGCGCTGTCGATGACCGGCACCGAACGCTACCGGCGCGAGGAACAGATCGCCCGACTGGCCGCCCGTGATCCGCTGACCGCTCTCTACAACCGCCGCGCTCTCGATGTGCGCGCGCCGCGCTTGCTGCAGGACGTCTCCCCGGCGCATCCGGGCGCCTTGCTGCTGATCGATATCGACAACTTCAAATCAGTCAACGATCAGTACGGTCACAGCGCCGGCGACCGTTTGCTGGTGGCCTTGAGTGAAATGATCCGCGCCGAGACTTCCGATGAGACGCTCGCCGCCCGTTTGGGCGGCGACGAGTTCGTGATTTTGCTAAGCAACGCGCCCAGTGATCACGTCGTCAGACTGGGCGACGCCCTGCGCGATCAGTTTCACCGCAGCGCCGCCCAGGCATTCCCGACACCAGAGCCGGTGACGTTGAGCATCGGCGCCACCCTGTTCAACCAGCCGCCGGCCAGTCTCGCGGCATTGATCGAACAAGGCGACGCCGCGCTTTATGAATCCAAGCGCGGTGGGCGCAACCGCCTGCGCCTGACCGGAATCACCCCTTCAGGATGACCAGCCCCATGACCCGTTCCGAAACTCCCCTGCAAGACCTCGCCGCCCCCGCTGGCATCTGCTATGGCTGCGGCGGTCGCAACCCGCATGGGCTGCACGTCAAAAGCTTCTGGCACGAGGACGGCGTGCATGTGATGGCCGAACACCTGCCGGACGACAAATACTGCGGCTGGCCGGATCTGGTGTACGGCGGGTTGCTGGCGATGCTGGTCGACTGCCATTCCAACTGGACCGCGATGGCTTACCACTACCGCGCCGAACAGCGTGCCCCGGGCAGCCTGCCGCGCATCGACTGCGTCACCGGCAACCTCGGCCTCAAGTTCATCAAACCCACACCGATGGGCGTCACCCTGACCTTGCGCGCCAGGGTCGAAGGCGATGTCGGGCGCAAAACCCGGGTGATCTGCGAGGTGTACGCCGGGGAAGTACTGACGGCGGTGGGTGATTCGGTGTTCGTGCGGGTCGATACCGGGCAACTGGCGGACGCGGCGCACGGGCGCTGACTTCCCCCGCTCCCCTGTAGGAGCTGCCGCAGGCTGCGATCTTTTGACTTTAAAGATCAACATCAAAAGATCGCAGCCTGCGGCAGCTCCTACAGGGCATGATGCTCGAATTAACCCGCGCGCTGACCCGAAAGACTGCATGACCGATTTGCGGCCCACAGCAGCGATGGCAGACAGACGTCTAATCGCCTCGGCAATCGTAAGACTCACCTACATGTTTTTCCGCTTGTGGAGCGCACTGCCAACCCCTTATAAGAGCGGCTCTCACTCGCGAATTGAAGGATGCACCCATGAGCAATGCCTGGAACGAAGGGTATTTCACCGACGAGGGCTACACCTACTCGTATAGCCGGGAAATCAATCCGGTGTTCCAGCGTTTTTGCCTGTTGTTGCGCGGCTTTGCCACGCTGGAGAGTGCCGCTGGCTACCACTGCGAACTGGGCTTCGGCCAGGGTGTGTCGATCAACATCCATGCCGCCGCCAACCCGGGAAACTACATCGGCACCGATTTCATGCCATCCCAGGCCGCGCATGCCATTGCATTGGCGAGCGACTGGAACAGCCAGGCGCGCCTGTATGACGACAGTTTCGAGCAACTGCTGGCCCGGGATGACCTGCCGGCCTTCGACAGTATCAGCCTGCATGGCATCTGGACCTGGGTCAGCCGCGACAATCAGCAACTGATCGTCGAATTCGCCCGCCGCCACCTCAAACCCGGCGGGATGTTGTATGTCAGCTACAACTGTTTCCCGGGTTGGTCGCCTTCGGCGCCCTTGCGCAATCTGTTCAGTCTGCACAACCGCTTTGCCAGCCACGCCTCCACCAGCCCGGCCAAACGTATCGATGCCGCGATGCAATTTTCCGAAGCGCTGCTGGCGGCCAATCCGAAGTACGCCAGAACAGCGCCGGCTCTAGGTGCCCAGTTGCAGAGCATCAAGGGCCAGAATCGTCAGTACGTGGCCCATGAGTACTTCAATCGCGACTGGAACTGTATGTATTTCACCGATGTGGTCGACGCCATGGCGGCGGCCAAACTGGATTACGCCGCGACCGCCGTGCCATTGGATACCGTTGCAGCGCTGAATCTGAGTGCAGAAGGCATGGACTTTTTGCAGGGGATCGAGCATCCGGTCATGCGCGAACAGGCGCGCGACTACTTCATCAATCAGAACTTCCGCCGGGATCTGTACGTGCGCGGTGCCAATCGGCTGTCTGCCGCCGAACAGCGGGATGCCCTGCTGAGAAGCCGGTTTGTCCTGTTGCAAGCCATTGAAAACATTCCCGACACCGTCACCGGTCCCGCCGGCGCGGCTTCGCTGCAAGCGGAGATTTACAGCCCGGTGCTCGTAGCGCTCGCAGCCAATGCCTATGCAGCGAAGACCCTGCAGCAGTTATCGATGGCTGTGGGCTCCGTGTCTTACGACGACCTGGTGCAGGCTGTCACCGTGCTGATCGGCATGGGCGTCGCCGCCCCGTGCCAGAGCGAAGCCGCTGAAAGACAGGTGCAGGAACGTTGCGACACCCTCAACCTGCAACTGTGCAAGCGGGCGCTGTTCAACAGCGATATTCAGGTGCTGGCCAGCCCGGTCACCGGCGGTGGCGTGGCAGTCAGCCGCGTCCAGCAGTTGTTCCTGATTTCGCTCAAACAAGGCATGGCTGACCCGCAAGACTGGGCGCAACTGGCGTGGGCCGTCATCGGTGATCAGGGCGAAGTGCTGCTCAGGGATGACCAGCCGCTGCTCACCGCCGAAGAAAACCTTGCCGAGATGACTGAGCAGGCCCGGGCATTTGCCCAGACACCGCTGGACATTCTCATGGCGTTGAAGATTGCCTGATCCCTCCCCATGCCGAACGACTGGCCGCGATCACCTGCGGCCGGTCGTCTGCGTTTGCGGCCATGAATGCCGCCTCCGGAATTAACCTCCAGTAGTTCCACCCCTGATTCCCCGGCAAAAAAGCAAAATTGCCATGTGTTTCCATCGTTCCTTCTGGCGTCGCACTGTTCACTGCCCGTCCCTGTCTGTCTGGAGTTTCTCGATGCCGTCGCCCAAATCCCTGCCCTCTGCCCTGCTGGGCCTGGCCCTCGCCTGCCCGGTCATGGCCGAGGAACCCAAAGGCATGGAGCTGGGCCAGGTGCTGATTTCCGCTGACGAGACAAGTGGCACCAATGCCTCCGTGGCCGAGGCCGAAGCGCGTCTGGCGCAAGTGCCCGGCGGCAGCAATGTGGTCGACATGCGTCAGCCGTTGCAGGGCCGGGTGGCGAGCAATCAGGACGTACTGGCGTATCAGCCGGGGGTCTACGCGCAGTCGGCGGGCAACGAAGGGGTGAAGATTTCGATCCGTGGTTCGGGGATCAACCGCGCACCGGGCGCGCATGCCTCGGGGTTGTACACGATGCTCGACGGCCTGCCGCTGACCGGCCCCGGCGGCACGCCCTACGAATTGCTTGAGCCGCTGTGGCTCGACCGTGTGGAGGTGCTGCGCGGCGCCAACGGCTTTGATCGCGGCGCACTGGCGCTGGGTGGCGCCATCGATTACGTCAGCCACACCGGCTATGACGCGCCGAAACTGCAAGTGCGCTATGCCACCGGCAGCCACGGCTATCAGCAGCGTCAGATCAGTTCCGGGCAAGTGCTGGGCGACTTCGATTACTACGTGTCGCTGACCGACGCGAACGCCAACGGCTATCAGGATCACACCGCCAGCGAGAGCCAGGGCGTGATCGCCAACTTCGGCTATCGCTTCAATCCGAACCTGGAGACCCGCTTCTATTTCCGTTACCGCGAGACCGACAACGACCTCGCCGGCCGTGTGACCAAGCATTCGATCGAGCACACGCCACGGGCGGCCAACCCGGCTTACGTGGCGCGCGACGACAGTCGCAAACAACCGGGCAGCACCTTCATCGGCAACAAGACCACCTACTACATCGACGACGATTCGAGCATTCAGACCGGCCTGGTCTATCACGACTACCCGATGGACCTGCGCGAAGGCCCGAACCGTCTGAAAGTGGCCTACACCGACGTCAGCGGCACGTTCGACTACAAGCGCCGCGACACCCTGTTCGGCATGGAAAGCCGCAGCACCATCGGCCTGCGCACCACCAAACATTTGCCCAACGACGGCGCCAGTGAATTCGTGCGCATCCCGTCCGGCAACACCGCCGCGTATGCGCCGGGCACGCGCATGCGCAACTTCACCTATCAGGGTTCGGACACCGTTCTGCACGTCGGCAACGACCTGGAAATCGCCGACGACCTGTGGCTGACCACCGGCCTCGCCGCCCTCTACACCCGCCGCGAAAGCGCTGTCACCTACCCGCAAAACGGCGGCAAAACCAGCATGAGCGACTGGGACTATGCGCCGCGTCTGGGCCTGCGCTATCAGGTCACGCCGGACCTGCAACTGTTCGGCAACCTCAGCCGTTCGGTCGAAGCACCGCACCCGTGGTCGCTGATCTACAGCTCGAACATTCGCTTCCCGGCCGGCAACGGCGCGGCGACCGGCACCCAGAGCGACCCGATCAAACTGCAGAACCAGACTGCGACGACCCTCGAACTCGGCGGTCGCGGCGACAGCACGCTCGGCCAGTGGAGCCTGGCGTGGTACTACGCGCAGGTGCGCCACGAATTGCTGTCGGTGCTGCCGGACGCCAACGCCGTCACCCCGTACGAACTCAACGCCAGCCCCACCGTGCACCAAGGCGTGGAAGCCAGTCTGCAAAGCACGCTGTGGTCAGCCGCCGACGGACGTAAATTGAGCCTGCGTCAGGCCTACACGTTCAGCGATTTCCACTACCGCGACGACCCGCGTTTCGGCGACAACCGCCTGCCCGGCCTGCCGATGCACTACTACCAGGGCGAACTGCGCCACGACTGGCCGCAAGGCTTCTTCGCGGCGGTCAACACGCAACTGGTGTCCAAGGTCGCGGTGGATTACGCCAACAGCTACTACGCCGATCCCTACGCACTGTTCGGCGCCAGCGTCGGCTACAACGCGCCGAACAACGACTGGCAAACCTGGCTCGACCTGCGCAACCTGACCAACAAGCACTACTCCGCCACCGTTACGCCGGGGTATGACGACAAAGGTCTGGATGCGGCGCGGTCTACGCCGGGTGAAGGGTTGGGGGTCTATGTCGGGGTGTCGTGGAGTTTGCTTTAAGGGTTTACCGATTCGGTCATCCGTTGAAAGCCAGCGCGATCAAACAGGAGGCATCAGGAAATGGGACCGAAGACGCAAAAGCTGCTCATCGTTCTTGATCAATTGATCGAGATACTTGAATACGATGGAGACATGCACTGGAGCCAGTGGATGCGCAACACAAGAGCGCGTCTTCTTGCCTCTGATTATTCCGGGATCACCTACTTGTTATCGGCCTACGGTGGTATGGGCTCGTTCAATGATGTGGTTTTAGGGCAAAGTCGCGTCGATGGGGTATTTGCCTGGAAACCCGGCTACATCGAGTTGAACGAACAATTCGACACGTTGCGTGCCGAGGCAGCACAACTGGCCAAGGCAATCAGGGACTCGCAAAACTGACATTCCCTCGCCCCTCTCACTCATAAAACTTGCCGGCCAGCAAAATGCTCGCGCAGCGCTGCCATACGTTGGCTGAAGCGACTTCCGCCGCCACCTGCCTGGAACTGTCAATCGCCCAGGCACCTGCGGCTTCGAGAAACGCATCCACAGATCCATTTTCCCAACCCAAGGCGCTCCGCCCATAGGGGGACAGCGGTTCGTTCATCGTCTGCTCACGGGCGAAATCGGCACCCAGTGCCTGAATAAACGCAATGAACGATTGCTCGTCGGTCACACGCTCCAGCAATTCATCAAGATCATCAGAGCCAGACATCGTGGCAAATTCCTGTTGGTGAATGGGTTTGCCCGGGATGCTGCTATGCATCGACCAAAGGGTCAATCAGTCCGTCAAAACGGCCCCTGCGTCATCACCCGCGTCTCGATGATGTTGCGCAGCGCGTCAACCCGCTTCTGATACAGCTCAGTCAAGCAACCGACCTTGGCGCCACAGGCCTTGCGGCTTTTCAGAAAAGCCTGCTGTTCGCCGATCAGCGCGTCGCGCCCGCCCATCGGCAGCAGGCGTTTATCGAGGCTGAAGAGCTCGCCCATGGTGACGTCCAGATCGTTCAGCGTGCGGTTGGCGCAGACGGCTTTTTCGTCTGACGCTTTGGCCTTGGCACAGTCGAAACTGGCGGCGTGTGCTGAGTTGGCAGCGATTAGCAGCGCACAGCCGAGGGCCGCGACAGTCACCCGTGAAATTTCTCGAACTCGTGTCATGTCGTCGTATCCAACGTTGTAAGCCAATGGAGGTATGAAAATGAAAAATACTGACGACCGCAAGCCCGCAACCCCTCATAACGCGCCTCCGCTCGACGCTGCCGGCAAACCGGTGGATGTGGTTCGCCGGGATCTGCAGGACAGCGACGACGATACCAAAGCTGTGGACGAGGTGCTGACGCCGACCTCGATCCGCACCAAGGAACAGGAAGCGGAGGAACTCAAGCGCAAGACCGATGCGATCGAACGCAAGGTCGCCGACGGCAATTGACTTCCCAGCCTCAGGGCAGCGCTGACGTGATATGTCGGGCGGAAGGATTGCTTATTGCCAATCAATCCATCCGGCCGTGCGCTGGCCTTGGCCCTTTCTGCCCTTGGAAATACCTTCGTCCGCTCAACGGTTTGCAGCCCTTGAGCGGATACGTCCCGCGAGCCGTCAATCTCCCGCCCACGACCGTTCGGCGCTTTCTCTGGCAAGGCCGCAAATTCGCATCTAGGGTTGCATCGCTGGCGATATGCCAGCCACCCAGCGAATGTCGAATCGGCACTCGCCCGTAGCGGCACTGGAAAAGCAATCAGGGATGGTTTTTGTGCTTGCGGTTCTCCTGCGCTCTTGCCGAGCGCGTCACTGATCCCTGCGTTTCGTTGTGTTCTATCAAGGACAGAAAGATGAACAACGTACCGGTCAATTCTCTGCATCTGCCACTCAGGCAGGCCACACGCGACGCTCCCGAAGTCCCGCCCGGCGGGTTCGGCTGAGAACGCCGGCGCCAGCCCGGACGCGCTGACGTCTGCGCTGCGCGCACTGAAACCCGCACTCGATCAGATCCCGACGGATCAGGTAACCCGCTCGTGGAGAACAGCGCCTGCCGCTGTTCTTGCAGGTCGCGGCTGCCTGTCTGTCAGGTAAGGCGCCCCTTCTCGTCAGGGGGCGGTTTTGCAGCACCAATGAGGAAACCCTCGCTATGTCCCGTTCAACGGCCAACATCCCGCCTTACGGCGTCGCCATTCAAAGTGCGATCAAGCAAGGCGATGTGCAACACATGAAGACGCTGTTGCAGCAACGCGACACCAGCAAGCCTGAAGCGCAAGACCTGAAAGACGCGTACGAAAAACTGGCCAGGGAAGTTTCCAGGCACGAAAAGTCCTGAAGCCATCAATCACATTGCAATGGAGGCAAACAACATGTCCGGTTCTACTGAAAATGTCGGCCTGTTCCCGGTGAGCTATCGCATCGGCACCGGCGCGCCCGGTGCGCAGTCGCTGGCCCTGCATCTGCTGGTCTCAACACCCGATACGAAAGTCAGCGGCACCGCCGCGATCACCCAGGCGACCAATCCGCCACTCGACGTGCATTCCGACGTCTGGGGCGAGTACACCTACCTCACCGTGATGTCCCCCGGCGTCAGCAAAATCCTCGTGACCGCCCAGGGCAATCACGGCGGCCCAGGCGCCAACTCCATCGTGAATTTCAAAGTAAGACTGGTGGTCGGTACCGACTGGCGTGAAGGCGTTGCCAATTACAGTTACTTCGATGGTCAACGCTGGCATGAGGTCAACAACGCCCCGGCGCATCTGGTGGAATCGATCCCCTCACCGTTCAATCCCGGCCCGGTGATCAACCCGCACCCACCAATCCTGCCGCTGTATGCCGCACCGATTCAGAGCGCCATCGCCAGCGGTGATCTGGCACAGATGAAGAACCTGGCCAGGCTCGCCGAACAGCAACTGGAGCAACTGCCGAAATTGCGCGACGCACTGGACACCGCGAAGAAAGAGGTCAGCCGGCTGCAGAGCCACTGAGTCAGGCCACTTGATCCGCCATTCACTTAGGGAGTAGCACCATGTCGATTGGACTTTTTCACACCCGTCTCAGCATCAGCAATGCATTGCACGGCGCACCGGCTCTGACCCTTGATCTGCTGGTCGATACCGTGAACAAGCGTGTCAGCGGGATTGCCAGCGTGTTTCAGGCCACCTGGCCGACGGTCAATTTCCGCACTCAGGTCTGGGGCAGTTTTTCCGAAACCAAACTGACTGCAAACGTCGAGAACCACATCATCCTCACCCTTGACGGCGGTCCGAGCGGCCCGCTCAGCCAGATCGCCCAGACCTTCCACCTCAGAGGCATTCTGGGCGGCGACTGGGCCAGCGGTTTTGTCGATTATCGCTATGAAGAAAAGGGCCAGTGGCACGAAGTGAAGCACGTCGCGGTGCATCAGGCGCCCAGCGAGCAACCACACCCCACGCCACATCCGCAGCCACTGTACGCCGTGGCCGTGCAGCAGGCGCAGGCCGGCGGAGATCTGGCGCAGCTCAAATCCGTGGTGCAACAGGCCGAGCAACAAGTGGCGCATGAGGGCGCCTTGCGCAGTGCGCTTGAGCATCTGAAAGCGGAAATCACGCGTCTGGAAAAACGCTAACCGACAGGCCCCGGGCGCGATTGCACAGGATCGCGCCCGGGGCTAGTTCAACGGCGGTCAATGCCTTCGTAGCGCGCACAGGATGGTGCGCAAGGATTTCCCATGTCAGACGTGCGCCCTGCCCGTTATCTCAGCGACACCGATCTCAAACGCTACGTGCCAGTGCACGTGGTCTGGGAGATCACCCTGGCCTGCGACTTGAAATGCCTGCATTGCGGCTCCCGCGCGGGGCATCGCCGGCCTGATGAACTCAACACCCGCGAATGCCTGGACGTCATCGATTCACTGGCCGCGCTTGGCACCCGCGAGATCACCCTGATCGGCGGCGAAGCTTATCTGCGCAAGGACTGGACACAACTGATCAAGGCCATTCACGACCACGGCATGTACTGCGCGATCCAGACCGGCGGGCGCAACCTGACCCCGGCGAAGATGCAGGCGGCGGTCGATGCCGGGCTCGACGGCGTGGGCATTTCCCTCGATGGACTTGCGCCGTTGCACGATGCGGTGCGCAACGTTCCCGGTTCGTTCGACAAGGCCGTAGACACCCTGCGCCGGGCCAAAGCCGCGGGGCTGGCGGTGAGCGTCAACACCCAGATCGGCGCCGCGACCCTGCCCGACTTGCCAGCGCTGATGGACACCATCATCGAACTCGGCGCCACCCACTGGCAGATCCAGATCACCGTCGCCATGGGCAACGCGGTGGATCATCCGGAGTTGCTGCTGCAACCCTATCAATTGCTCGAAGTGATGCCGCTGCTTGCGCGGCTGTATCGCGAAGGTGTCGACCGTGGCTTGCTGATGAATGTCGGCAACAACATCGGCTATTACGGCCCGTATGAACACCTGTGGCGCGGCTTCGGCGACGAGCGCGTGCACTGGAGCGGTTGCGCCGCCGGCCAGACCGTTCTGGCACTGGAGGCCGACGGCACGGTCAAGGGCTGCCCGTCACTGGCCACCGTGGGTTTCTCCGGCGGCAATGTGCGCAGCATGAGCCTGCACGACATCTGGCACTACAGCGAAGGCATGCATTTCGGGCGCTTGCGCTCGGTGGATGACATGTGGGGTTACTGCCGTGGCTGTTATTACAACGACGTCTGTCGCGGCGGTTGCACTTGGACTTCGCACTCGCTGCTCGGCAAACCCGGCAACAACCCTTACTGCCATTACCGCACCCTGGAGCTGCACAAGCGCGGGCTGCGCGAGCGCATCGTCAAGGTCGAGGACGCGGCGCAGAAATCATTTGCGGTCGGCCGCTTCGACCTGATCACCGAACGCATCGACACCGGCGAGAAAGTCAGCAGCGTCAGCGACAGCGGTCAGGTGATCAAACTGGCATGGATCAATCAGGGCCAGCAATCGCCGGAGCAAGGCCGGATCGCCCCGCAACTGAGCCTGTGCCGCAGCTGCTTGCAGTACATCTATCCGCACGAGGTGATCTGTCCGCATTGCGCCGCCGATGTCGCCGCCGCCGAAGCCGAGCACCAGGCCAATCGCGCGCGGCAGCAGGCAATCATGAATACGCTGACCGGGCTGCTGGGTATCTCGCCCAGTCACTTGAACTGAGCGCTTGCTGCCCCTGCAGTCGATATTTTCCAACTCTGTCCCGGGTTTTCCTGCCCGGGGCAACTCTCCTCCTACCCTGCAAGCCGCGGTTTTACTGGCTTAATCCCTTCTGCTTCAGCAATTTGTATTCACATCCCAGCTTAATAATATTTTACCGATACCCCCCTCCTGCCTAGTCTGACCGCAAGCAAAACGGACAAGCCTGAAGCGATCCGAATCCACTTGCCTTGCCAGGAAGGATGTACAAATGAGCACTGAAACAATAAAAACAGACACGCTTGTCGTGGGCGCCGGACAGGCGGGGGTGGCGATGAGCGAGCACCTGAGCAAACTCGGTGTACCGCACCTGGTGCTGGAGCGCAGCCGCATTGCCGAACGCTGGCGCAGCGGGCGCTGGGACTCGTTGGTGGCCAACGGTCCGGCGTGGCACGACCGCTTTCCGGGGCTGGAATTCGATGACGTCGATCCCGATGGTTTCGCCCCCAAGGAGCGCGTCGCGGACTATTTCGAAGCCTATGCGAAGAAATTCAACGCGCCGATCCGCACCGGCGTCGAGGTCAAAAGCGTGGTGCGCAATGTCGGACGTCCGGGCTTCACTGTCGAGACCTCCGAGGGCGTGATCGAGGCCAGCCGGGTGGTCGCGGCGACCGGTCCTTTCCAGCGTCCGGTGATCCCGCCAATCGCACCGCAAGACCCGCGTCTGTTGCAGATCCACTCCGCCGACTATCGCAACCCGCAGCAACTGCCCGACGGCGCAGTGCTGGTGGTCGGTGCCGGTTCGTCCGGCGTGCAGATCGCCGATGAACTGCAGCGTTCCGGCAAACAGGTTTACCTTTCGGTCGGCGCTCACGACCGTCCGCCGCGTGCCTATCGCAACCGTGATTTCTGCTGGTGGCTGGGGGTGCTCGGCGAGTGGGATCAGGCGGCGATGAAACCCGGTCGCGAACACGTGACCATCGCCGTCAGCGGCGCCCATGGTGGACGCACCATCGATTTCCGGGGCCTGGCCCATCGCGGCATGACTCTGGTTGGCGTGACCGAGTCGTTCAACAACGGCGTGGTGACTTTCAAGCAGGACCTGGTGGACAACCTCAAGCGTGGCGATGACAACTACCTCGCCTTGCTGGATGCCGCCGATGCCTACATCGAACGCAACGGCCTCGACCTGCCGCAAGAACCTGAAGCGCGAGAGACCTATCCAGATCCGGAGTGCGTGAAAAATCCGCTGCTCGATCTGAATCTGGCGGAAGCCGGGATCACCTCGATCATCTGGGCCACCGGCTTCGCCGTGGATTATTCCTGGCTGCAAGTCGCGGCATTTGATGACAAGGGCAAACCGCAGCACCAGCGCGGCGTGTCCAGCGAGCCGGGGGTGTATTTCCTCGGCTTGCCATGGCAGTCGCGACGCGGTTCGTCGTTTATCTGGGGCGTCTGGCATGACGCCAAACACGTGGCCGACCACATCGCCACCCAGCGCAAATACCTTGATTACAAAGATGCCGAGCAGCGTGAAGCCGCCCTGCATTCGACCGCTCACACGAAAGCCGCCGACACCGTCGACGCTTGATTGCCTACTTTCGCGGCGGTGCTTCTGCGCCGCTGAATACCCAGTCTGGAGCTGTACATGAGCAAGCCAACTCACACCCGCATCCGTATGTTCAACACCAAGGACACTTACCCAAACCAGACCCTGGACAACGACCTGTGCCAGGCCGTGCGTGCCGGCAACACCGTGTATGTCCGGGGTCAGGTCGGCACTGATTTCGACGGCAATCTGGTGGGCCTCGGTGATCCGCGCGCGCAGGCCGAACAGGCGATGCGCAACGTCAAACAGTTGCTGGAGGAAGCCGGCAGCGACATGAGCCACATCGTCAAGACCACGACTTACCTGATCGACCCGCGCTACCGCGAGCCGGTGTACCAGGAAGTCGGCAAGTGGCTCAAAGGCGTGTTCCCGATTTCCACCGGGCTGGTGGTGTCGGCACTCGGGCAGCCGCAGTGGCTGATGGAGATTGATGTGGTGGCGGTGATTCCCGAGTAAGTCGGCAGACCGAGTCGCGGCTATCGCTGGCAAGCCAGCTCCCACAGGTTTTGAGGTGCTTACAGATTTTGTGACCAACCCAATAACTGTGGGAGCTGGCTTGCCAGCGATGAGGCCCGCAAGGACAACAAATTCCTCGAAAGGAGTTAGACCATGACCTTTTCAATCGCAGCCCGTTGCCCCGAAACCGGCCAGTTCGGTGTCGCCATCAGTTCCTCCAGCATCGCCGTCGGCGCGCGTTGCCCGTGGCTGCTGCCGGGGGTGGGTGCAGTATCGAGCCAGAACATCACCCTGCCGTCCCTCGGCCCGGAAGTCCTCGCGCTGATGGAACAAGGTCACGCGCCCGATGCGGCGCTGGACCAGGTGCTGACCCGCAACGGCTATAGCCAGTACCGGCAGATCACCGCGATCAACCACCTCGGCCAGACCGCGCATTTCAGTGGGGCGCAAACCCTCGGCGTGCACAACGCCGTGTCCGGCGAACAATGCGTGGCCGCCGGCAACATGCTCGCCGGGCGCGCGGTGATCGAAGCAATGGTCAGCGCCTTTGAAGACGGCGAAGGCCAATTGGCCGACCGCTTGATCAAGGCCCTGCACGCCGCCCAGGCCCTCGGTGGCGAAGCCGGGCCAGTGCATTCGGCGGCCGTGATGGTGGTCGGCGAACAGACCTGGCCGATCGTCAATCTGCGGGTCGACTGGGCCGACGAGAATCCGATCGGCGAGTTGCAAAAACTCTGGGACGCCTATCAGCCGCAGCTGCAGGACTACATCGATCGCGCGCTCGACCCGGCCAAGGCACCGGGCTATGGCGTTGCCGGAGATGATCGATGAGCAACAGCGCCGCGTTGCTCAAGACGCTGGTGGGGTTCGACACCACCAGCCGCGAATCCAATCTGCAACTGATCGAGTTCGTGCGTGATTACCTCGCTGGCTTCGACGTACCGTGCGAGCTGATCTACAACGCCGAGCGCAGCAAGGCCAATCTGTTCGCGACGATGGGCCCGGCCGGGCAACCGGGCATCGTGCTCTCGGGGCACACCGATGTGGTACCGGTCGACGGCCAGCCGTGGACCGTAGCGCCGTTCGAACTCAGCGAGCACGACGGCAAGCTGTTCGGGCGCGGCACCGCAGACATGAAGGGTTACATTGCCTGCGTGCTGGCCTTGGTGCCGGCGCTGGTGCAAGCAACACTGCGCATGCCGGTGCACATTGCCCTGTCTTACGATGAAGAAGTCGGTTGCCTCGGCGTGCGCTCGTTGCTCGCCGAACTGGAACAACGTCCAGTCAAACCTTTGCTGTGCATCATTGGTGAACCCACCGAACTGAAACCAGTGCTCGGCCACAAAGGCAAACTGGCGATGCGCTGCGACGTACACGGGCATCCGTGCCATTCGGCCTACGCGCCGCTAGGGGTCAACGCCATCGAGTATGCCGCCGAGCTGATCGGCGAACTGGGGCGCATCGGCCAACAACTGAAGGCACCCGAGCAGCACGACAGCCGTTTCGATCCGCCCTACAGCACGGTGCAGACCGGCGTGATCAGCGGCGGCAAGGCCTTGAACATCGTCCCCGCCGATTGCCGCTTCGACTTCGAAATCCGCGCCCTGCCCTCGCAGGATCCGAGCCTGGTCGCGCAGCAGTTGCAGTCCTACGCCGAGCAGCACGTGCTGCCGCGCATGCGGGCGGTCAGCGAGCACAGCGCGATTCATTTCAGTGAGCTGTCGGCTTATCCCGGCCTGGCCACCGATGCGCAGAGTCAGGCGGCGGAGCTGATCGCGGCGTTCTGCGGTTCAGGGGAATTCGGCACCGTGGCGTTCGGCACCGAGGGCGGGCTGTTCGATGCGGCGGGTATCCCAACGGTGGTCTGTGGTCCCGGCAGCATGGATCAGGGGCACAAACCGGACGAGTTTGTCAGTCGCGCGCAACTCGATGCCTGTGATGCGATGCTGCAACGGATGCTGGCTTTTATCCGCGCTTGAAACACGGTTCGACGTACGCTCAGGCGTACAGTCGAGCCAATTCCTCCCGGCAATGATCGACGAACAACTGCACCGGTTTGGTCAGTTGCACCCGGCGCAGCCAGGCCGCCGACAAGCCAGAACCGGTCACCGTTTCCGCCAGCGGCACACACACCACTTTCTGTCCGTCGTAGGTGTACTCGCCGAACGGCCGGGTCACCAGAATCGAAAAGCCGAAACCGCGCCCGACCATGCCGCGCACCATCTCGATCGACGGTGAGCTGAAAACGATGTGCGGAGTCAGTCCGCGCTCTTCGAAGATGCTCACGAAGTAGGTACGGCTCGGCACCACGTCGAGCAGGATCATCGGCTCCAGTACCAGATCGTGCAGCGAGACTTTCCCCTGTTGCGCAAAGCGGTGGTCGGCCGGCAGCAAGGCGTAAGGCTGCTGCGGGGGCATCAGCGAGGAGGTGTCGATGGTGCTGTCGAGGTCGTGCTCGAACAGCATCGCGACATCGATGCTGCCGGCGGTCAGTGCCTGCACCAGTTCCTGCTGTTCGCCGTCGCGAATACGGATTTCCACCCCCGGCCAGCGCTGCTTGAACCCGGCGATCAGGCGCGGCAGGTACAACGGCGCGACGGTTTCGAAACAGCCGATATCGATCTGCCCGGAGACCACGTCGTTGTCCGCCAGCGCGTTCTGCTCGAACTCATGCGCCACCCGCAGCAACTCCAGCGCCTTGCGATAAAACCGCGAGCCACTGGGCGTCAGCGACACGCCTTGGGCGTGATGGCGGATGAACAGCTGCACACCGAAGCTTTCTTCCAGATGCTTGATCGCGGTCGATACCGACGGCTGGGCGATATAGAGCTTGCGCGAGGCTTCGGCAACGCTGCCGCAATCGGCGGTGGTGACGAAGTACTTGAGCTGGCGCAGGTTGTAGGCGGCCATATAAAACCTCTGCACGTGAGACAACGCTTTTGTGGTGAGGGGATTTATCTGTTGTCAGGACATTTATCTGTAGTCAGGGGGTTCTGTGGTGAGGGGATTTATCCCCGATGGGGCGCGAAGCGGCCCCTGTTTCTAAAGTCAAAAGAGGGGCCGCTTCGCAGCCCATCGGGGATAAATCCCCTCACCACAAAACTGTGTAAATCCAGAAAAGAGTGAAGCCTGAACATACCGGAGCTACGCATTACACGCGGCATATATTTTTTAAGGTCTGAAGCAACAAACTTACTAATTTATCTATCCCGGGCCTTTGCACATGATCGCTTCAACAAGAAATGCGCCGTTCGTGTCGGCGCTTATCGAAGTACGTCCACGTACTCATCCTTGCCTTGGAGTTCGTCATGTCCACCTCTGCAACAACGTCCGCCCCGCTCATTGAAAAACACACGATAGGATACGTGCCCCCCGAAGATCGCCACGGAAAGGTCAGGGATCTGTTCACGCTGTGGTTCGGCGGCAACATCGCGCCGTTGCCCATCGTCACCGGCGCGCTGGGCGTGCAGTTGTTCCACTTGAACCTGGTCTGGGGCATCGTCGCGATTCTGGTCGGTCACCTGGTCGGCGGCGTGCTGATGGCACTGCACTCGGCGCAAGGCCCGCAGATGGGCATTCCGCAGATGATCCAGAGCCGCGCGCAGTTCGGCTCGCTCGGCGCGCTGCTGGTGGTGCTGATTGCCGGGGTCATGTACATCGGCTTCTTCGCCTCCAACATCGTGCTGGCCGGCAAGTCGCTGCACGGCGTGGTCGATAGCGTGCCGGTGCCGGTCGGCATCGTCATCGGCGCCCTCGGTTCGGGAATCATCGGCATCATCGGTTACCGCTTCATCCACGTGCTCAACCGCATCGGTACCTGGGTGCTGGGGATCGGCATCGTCGTCGGTTTCGGCTACATCTTCACCCATATCCAGACCGATGACTTCCTCACCCGCGGCAGCTTCAACCTCTCCGGCTGGCTTGCCACCGTGTCGCTCGCCGCGCTGTGGCAGATCGCGTTTGCCCCGTACGTGTCCGACTACTCGCGTTACTTGCCGGCGGACGTGAAAGTCTCGTCGACATTCTGGACCACCTATCTGGGTTCGGCGCTCGGCTCGAGCCTGGCGTTCATCTTCGGTGCCGTTGCCGTGCTGGCAACGCCCGTGGGCATGGACACCATGGATGCGGTCAAACTTGCCACCGGCTCGATTGGTCCGCTGATGCTGGTGCTGTTCCTGCTCAGCGTGATCAGCCACAACGCCCTCAACCTGTACGGCGCCGTGCTGTCGCTGATTACCCTGGTGCAGACCTTCGCCTACCGCTGGATTCCGACCGCCAAGAGCCGTGCGGTGATCTCGATCATCGTGCTGCTGGCCTGCTGCTTCGCCGCCGTCGGCGCCTCGAAGGACTTCATCGGGCACTTCGTCGACATGGTGCTGGTGCTGCTGGTGGTCCTGGTGCCGTGGACCGCGATCAACCTGATCGACTTCTACGCCATCCACAAGGGCCAGTACGACATCCAGTCGATCTTTCAGGTCGACGGCGGTATCTACGGACGCTACAACCCGCAAGCGTTGCTGGCCTACGCGATCGGCATCGCGGTGCAGATCCCGTTCATGAACACCCCGCTGTACGTCGGCCCGGTGTCGGCGCATATCAACGGCGCGGATCTGTCGTGGCTGGTGGGGCTGCTGGTGACCTCGCCGCTGTACTTCTGGCTGGCCAATCGTGACAGCGCCTACCGGCGGCGGATGATGGGCGGCAAACTGGCAGGCAGTCTCTGAATTTGATTCGCGGCAAAAAGAAGGCCCGCTGCTGTGCGGGCCTTCTGCGTTGTGGTGTGGTATTTGTTGAGCGTCTCCAGGTAACCACGAGAAAGGGAAAACTCATGCTGCGAATTCTGGGCAAGGCGTCATCGATCAACGTGCGCAAAGTGCTGTGGACCTGTGCCGAACTGCAGATCCCGTTCGAACGTGAGGATTGGGGCTCGGGCTTCAAATCCACCGACACGCCGGAATTTCTCGCCCTCAACCCCTGCGCCATGGTGCCGGTGATTGAGGACGGCGATTTCACGTTGTGGGAATCGAACACCATCATTCGTTATCTGGCCAACACCTATGGCGGTGCAGGCCTCTACCCCACCGCGCCGCGAACTCGCGCGCGGGTCGATCAGTGGATCGACTGGCAGGCGTCGGAGCTGAACCGTTCGTGGTCGTATGCGTTCCTGTCGCTGGTGCGTAAGTCAGTGGATCACCAGGACCGCAGCGCGTTGGCCAACGGCGTCGAGCAGTGGTCGAAGACCATGGGCATCCTCGATCAGCAATTACAGAAGACTGGCGCCTATGTCAGTGGGGAACAGTTTTCCCTTGCCGATATCCCCATTGGGCTGTCGGTCAACCGCTGGTTCGAAACGCCGCTCGCACATCCGGACTATGCCGCCGTCAGGGCGTATTACGAGCGTCTGAGCCAACGCGAAGGCTTTCGCCTGTATGGCAGGAACGGTACGCCGTGACGATCAAATCAGCAGATCTTCATAAAACGCGCCGAACGGCCGCTGCGGGTGGGCGATCTGGATTTCCAGAATCCACACCCCGGGATTCGGTGCCTGCTCGAAATCACCGAGATTGCCGCCTTTGTAAATCGCGTGAGGGAAATCGCTGACGCGGTGGCCCTTGATATCGAGGTGAAGTACCCAACCCATGGCGTTGGCCTGATCGGTGGCGTAGCGGTACAACTCGACCCCGGACACGCCTTGGCGCCAGAACGCTTCGACCCGGTGGAACAGCTCCTTGGCCGCCGCCGCGCAAGCCATCATTTCCGGATCGGAACCGGTGGTGAACGTCGCCCCGGCATCGCCTTCGTGCCCCTGCCAGACCACGCCCATGTCGATGAAGAAAATATCGTTTTCACCCAGCACCGGATCGCCATCGGAGCGTTGCTTGAAGGTCTTCAGGGTGTTGGCGCCAAAGCGGATCAGCAGCGGATGCCAGATGCGGTCCATGCCCAGTCCGGCGAGGAGCTGCTTGCCCTGCTCCTGGGCTGCGGATTCGCGCATGCCAGGCTTGATCACCTGGGCGATGGCATCGACGGCCTGCCAGGTCAGATTCTGCGCGTGACGCATGGTTTCCAGCACAAACCGCTCACCGACTGCTTCTTTACCGCTCAGGGCTGCACTCATTTGCTCGTTCCTCATGGCTACGCTGTATAGTTTTTTATATTGCGAAACACCGATCAAGATACAGCCATGACACAACGTGTCAATTACTCTTCTGCACGCACCACGCCGCGCTCCTCCAGCAAACGTACAAACATGCTCAAACTGCGCGACACCGTACCCCGGCGCCACACCAGCCAAGTGGTCAAGTAGCGAAAATCCGCCGCCAGCGGCCAGACGCTGACCGTCGCGCTGCCGGGCATGCTCTGCAACATTTTGCGCGGCATCAGCGCCAACCCGGCACCGGCGCTGACGCAGGCGAGCATGCCGTGATACGACTCCATCTCGAAGATCTTGCCCGGCACAGCGGCGTCGGTGCTGAACCATTTTTCGAAGTGGTGCCGGTAGGAACAGTTGGAGCGGAACGCGTAAATGTTTTCGCCATTCACATCCGCCGCACGCTGCACCGGGGCGTGATTGAGCGGTGCGATGATGACCATTTCTTCTTCGAACGCCGGCACGCCTTCCAGCGCCGGGTGCAGCACCGGGCCATCGACGAACGCCGCCGCCAAGCGCCCGGCCAGCACGCCATCGATCATCGTTCCGGACGGGCCGGTGGACAGGTCCAGATCGACCTTGGGATGCAACTGGTTGTACGCCGCGAGCAGTTCAGGAATCCGCACTGCGGCGGTGCTTTCCAGCGAACCGAGGGGGAATGCACCCTGCGGCTCTTCACCGGCGACCGTGGCCCGTGCTTCCTGCACCAGATCGAGAATGCGCCGGGCGTATTCGAGGAAACTCCAGCCAGCCGGCGACAGGCGCAGACGGCTTTTCTCGCGAATGAACAGGTCGACACCCAGGTCTTGCTCCAGCTGTTTGATCCGCGTGGTCAGGTTCGACGGCACGCGATGTATCTGCGCCGCCGCAGCACTGATGCTGCCGTGCTCGGCAACGGCCTTGAAGATTTCCAGCTGCACCAGATCCACAGTCATTCTCCAATCGTGAAAGAATCGATCTTTATTATTCAGTTTCCAGAAAACAAACGCCACCCTACTCTAGGCCCATCCACTGAACTCGCAGGAGCCAGCCATGAGCCAGATTTCCAGCCAGACCCACGCCATCTCGATCAACCCCGCCACCGGCGAACAGATCGGTCACTACGCCTTTGAATCCGCTGAGGCCCTCGACGCTGCGCTGACCCGCGCCGCATTCGGTTTCTCGAAGTGGAAACGCAAGCCGCTGCAGGATCGCTCCCGCGCCCTGACTGCCCTGGCCGGCGCCCTGCGCGACAGCGCCGAAGCCATGGCAACCATGATTACCCAGGAAATGGGCAAGCCCATCGCCCAGGCCCGTGGCGAAATCGAAAAGTGCGCCAAGCTCTGCGAGTGGTACGCCGAAAACGGTCCGGCCATGCTCAGCGCCGAACCGACTCAGGTCGAGGGTGGCAAAGCGCGGATCGAGTACCGTCCGCTGGGCCCGATCCTCGCGGTGATGCCGTGGAACTTCCCGATCTGGCAAGTGCTGCGCGGCGCAGTACCGGCGCTGATCGCCGGCAATACTTACGTGCTCAAACATGCGCCGAACGTGATGGGCAGCGCCTACCTGCTGCGCGATGCCTTCAAGAGCGCCGGCTTTACGGACGGCGTGTTTGAAGTGATCAACGTCACTCCCGAAGGCGTTTCGACCGCCATCGCCGACCCGCGCATCGCCGCCGTGACCCTGACCGGCAGCGTGCGCGCCGGCATGGCCATCGGCGCTCAGGCCGGTGCCGCACTGAAAAAATGCGTGCTGGAACTGGGCGGTTCCGACCCGTTCATCGTGCTCAATGATGCTGATCTGGATGAGGCCGTGCAGGCTGCCGTCATCGGTCGCTACCAGAACTCCGGTCAGGTTTGCGCAGCGGCCAAGCGCCTGATCATCGAAGAAGGCGTGGTCGAAGAGTTCACCCGCAAATTCGTCGAGGCCACGCGTCAATTGAAAGTCGGCGATCCGCTGTCCGCTGACACCTATATCGGCCCGATGGCACGTTTCGATCTGCGTGACGAACTCGACCAGCAAGTGCGCGACACCCTCGAAGAAGGCGCGACCCTGCTGCTCGGCGGTGGCAAGGCCCAAGGCCCGGGCAACTACTACGAGCCGACCGTATTGGCCGATGTCACCGACCGCATGACCTCGTTCAAACAGGAGCTGTTCGGCCCGGTCGCTTCGATCATCACCGCCCGCGATTGCGCCCACGCCGTGGCCCTGGCCAACGACAGCGACTTCGGCCTGACCGCCACGATCTACACCGCCAACGTGCAACTGGCCCAGCAACTGACCAGCGAACTGGACACCGGCGGCGTGTTCATCAACGGTTACTCCGCCAGCGACCCGCGCGTGACCTTCGGCGGCGTGAAGAAAAGCGGTTTCGGTCGCGAGCTCTCGCACTTCGGCGTGCGTGAGTTCTGCAACGCGCAGACGGTGTGGCTGGATCGAAAATAAGCCATGAAAAAGCCCGCAAGCGTTTGTCGCGCTTGCGGGCTTTTTTGTGCGTGCTTAATTATTAAAGATACTTCAGCCAGGCGATATCACGGCGCCGCGATTTCAACGCGGAAAACCAATGCACCGCGGGGTACAGAGCCACCGCCAACAGCACCGACACCAGCCAGATTGCCGGCACCGAGTCGAATCCGAAATGGCTGCCCTGATTCAGTCCGAACAGCGCCAGCGCCATCAGGTAAAGCACCTTCAGCACGTACAGGTGCAGCAGATAGAAGAACATCGGCGCCGAACCGAAGACCGTCAGCCAGCGAATCCAGCGGCGCGTCTGCTGCCGTTCGAACACCCGCAATAACAGCAATCCGATGCTCACCGTCAGGGTGATGAACAGCAGCGATGGCGGGTACTTGGTGATGTTGAAAAACGCCATCAGCGTTTGCACGGTCGTGTCTTCAACCGTCCAAGGCTTTTCGCCATAAGCGTTGATCAGCCGCAGCCCGAAGAAGCCCAGCAGACCGGCGATACCGCCCAGTAACAGAGCCTGCTGACGGCTCCAGGCATCAGCCCCGCGGGCGAACCACGGGCCCAGCGCATAACCCAGACCGATCACGCCGATCCACGGCAACAGCGGATACGAAGTGCGCAAGCGCAGACTGTCCCCGACCTCGATCCAGCCCCGGTCATGCAGGATCGCCCATGGCACATGCAGTGCCGACTCCCGCGCGAAATGCACACCGTCGAGCAGGTTATGCCCGGCAATGATCGCCAGGCTCAGCGTCAGCAACAGCCAGCGCGGCAACCAGACCAGCAGCGACAGCGCGATCATGCTCAGGCCAATCGCCCAGATCACCTGCAGATAGATCACGCTCGGCGGTAACTGAAACGTCCACGCGAAGTTCACCAAGGTGAATTCCAGCAGCACCAGAAACAGCCCCCGCTTGAACAGGAAGGCACTGACATCGGCCTTGCCCGCGTACTTTTCACCGAACAGCCACGCAGACAACCCGGTCAGCAACACGAACACCGGTGCGCACAGATGCGCCAGGGTGCGACTGAAAAACAACGCCGGCTCAGTGCTGGCGATATCCATCGGATCGGACACCTGGCGATGCAACAGGAACGTCTCACGCACGTGATCCAGCAACATGAACAGGATCACCAGACCTCTCAAGGCATCAATGGACAGCAAGCGACCGGTCGGCGGCGGGTTGGAGCGAGCACAGGTAATCGTCATGGACATTTCGCCATCGAGTCAGTAAATCGAAGCGCGTTACTCTATAACACAAAAAGTCGATTCCCAAGCCAATCGACATTTGCCCAATCACGTCAGGCTTCTATAGTGATCAGGCGCCCCCTGCCCTTTGCGCCAGCTGTCGAGCGTTGCCCATGACTTCAACCGAACACCTGATCATCTGCGAGCATTGCGATTGCGTGTATGAAAAAGTCGTGCTCGGCAAACACCAGAAAACCCTCTGCGTGCGTTGTGGCGGCGTGCTGCAGCGTTATAACGGCTTGACCGTCGAACAGCGGCTGGCCTTGACGTTCACCGCCGCCATGCTGTGGCTGTTCGCCAATTTCTACCCGGTGATGAGCATCAGCATGAAGGGCCTGAAGAACAGCGCGACGCTGTGGGATTCGGTGCTGGCGTTGAGTCAGGGGCCGATCACGTTCATGGCGATGGTCGCGGCAATTGCGATCATCATCGCCCCGGCCTTTCAACTGGTGCTGTTGATCTGGGTGCTGAGTTACGCACTGTCTTCACGGCGAGCACCGGGATTCAAGCTGTGCATGCGCTGGCTGGAAACCTTGCGCCCGTGGAGCATGCTCGAAGTGTGTCTGCTGGGGGCGATGGTGGCGGTGTTCAAACTCGCCGGACTGCTGGATGTGTTGCCGGGCATCGGCCTGTTCGCCCTGGCGGTGCTGAGTCTGATGATGATCCGCATTGCCGGCCGCGACATTCGTGATCTGTGGGACATTTTATGAAGCGACCGGCGACCGCCAGCGAATTGAATCTGTGCCTGTGCCACAGCTGCGGGCTGGCCTGCGACATGACCGATGAACCGCACGAATGCCCGCGCTGCGATGCACCGCTGCATCGGCGCAAGACCAATTCCCTGACGCGCACCTGGGCCTATCTGTTTGCCGCGCTGGCGTTTTACGTGCCGGCCAACCTGCTGCCGGTGATGAACACGGTGATGCTCGGCAACGGTGCCGACAGCACGATCATGAGCGGCGTGCTGGAGTTCTGGGAGGGTGGCGCGTGGGACATCGCGCTGATCATTTTCATCGCCAGCATCGCGGTGCCGGGGATCAAGTTTGTTGCCCTGTCGCTGCTGCTGATCACCGTGCAGCGCAACAGCGACTGGGCGCGCCGCGAACGCTCCAAGCTGTACCGATTCGTCGAGCTGATCGGCTACTGGTCAATGCTCGACGTGCTGGTGGTCGCACTGGTCGCGGCGCTGGTGAAGTTCCAGGCGCTGGGCGATATCGAACCCCGCCCGGGCATCCTGTTTTTCGGCATGGTGGTGGTGTTCACCATGTTTTCGGCGATGAGCTTCGACCCGCGGCTGATCTGGGACAACGCCCCGGACGACGAACCACTCAGCGACGTACCACCTCAAGCAACACCTGCAACGGATGGCGCAGCGCCCGATCCGACTGGCGCTTGACCTGACTGCGGCAGGAATAACCAGTGGCCAGTGCCTCGCCCTGCTCCGCCGGAGCCTCGACCTGCCGCGCCCAGGATTGCTCGTAGATCACTGCCGAGGTTTCACGGTTGCGTGCTTCATGGCCATAGGTGCCGGACATGCCGCAGCAACCGGTGGCCTGCGTCGCCAGTTTCAACCCGGCCCGTTCGAAGACCTGTTCCCACTGGCGAGTGGCGGCCGGCGCGTTGGTTTTCTCGGTGCAGTGCGCCAGCAGCCGGAATGACTGCGGCACGTCGCCACCAGCCTGCTCCGGCATCACTTTGAGCAACCACTCCTGCACCAGTGCAACTTCCGGGCACTCCAGCATGCCGGGCACTTTCTGGTATTCCTGGCGATAGACCAGCGTCATGGCCGGATCCAGCCCCAACAACGGCACGCCGATATCGGCCAGCTCACGCAGTTGTCGGGCATTGCGCAATGCTGCACGGTTGAACGCTGACAGGAAGCCTTGCACATGCAGCGGCTTGCCGTTGGCACTGAACGGCGCCAGATACACCTGATAGCCCAGCCGCGAAATCAGTTCCAGCAGATCCGCCAGCAGCGGCGCCTCGAAGTAACGAGTGAAGGCATCCTGCACCAACACCACGCTGCGCTCGCGCTGGGCCGGGGTCAGCGCCGACAGTGTCGATACCGTCGCTGGCTGCACCTTCCAGCGACGCAGCGCAGCGTGAAAATCAAAGCGGCTGAGCAACGGCACATCGACCATGCCACCAAGACGCTCCAACTGTTGGCGCACGAACGCAGCGCCCATCACACCGTTGTACAGCGCCGGAATCCGCGCCATGTATGGAATGCTGTACTCCAGCGAAGCAATAAGATAGTCCCGCGCCGGGCGCAGATAACGGCTGTGATACAGCTCCAGAAACCGCGAACGAAACTCCGGCACATTGACCTTGACCGGGCACTGCCCCGCGCAGGATTTGCACGCCAGGCAGCCGGCCATGGCGTCATACACTTCATGGGAAAAGTCTGCACTCTGCCCACGACTGTTGCGCCAACGGGTCCACAGGTTGCGGAAAAACGCCGGACGACGAATCGCATCGGACAGCACATCCACCCCCGCCTCGCCCTGCAAGCGCAGCCATTCGCGGATCAACGATGCGCGGCCCTTGGGCGATTGCGCACGCTCGCGGGTAGCCTTCCACGACGGGCACATGGCGTCGTCGGGATCGAAGTTGTAGCAGGCGCCGTTGCCGTTGCAATGCATGGCTGCGCCGTAGCTTTGCCAGACCTTTTCGTCGATCTGCCGGTCGAGTTCGCCGCGCAGGGTCACTTCGTCGATCTTCAACAGCTGCGCGTGGGTGTTGGCCGGCGTGGCGATCTTGCCCGGGTTGAACTGGTTGAATGGGTCGAACGCGGCTTTGAGTGCCTGCAACGCCGGGTACAGCTCACCGAAAAATGCCGGCGCGTATTCCGAGCGCAGGCCTTTGCCGTGTTCACCCCACAACAGGCCGCCGTAGCGCTGGGTCAGTGCCGCGACACCGTCGGACACCGGACGCACCAACGCCGCTTGCTGCGGATCCTTCATGTCGAGAATCGGCCGCACATGCAGCACGCCGGCATCGACATGGCCGAACATACCGTACTGCAAACCGTGGCTGTCGAGCAGTTCGCGCAGTTCAGCGATGTATTCGGCCAGATGCTGCGGTGGCACTGCGGTGTCCTCGACAAACGGCTGCGGCCGCGCTTCGCCGGCAACGTTGCCGAGCAGGCCGACGGCGCGCTTGCGCATGCCATAGACCTTGTTCACCGCCGCCTGGCCGACCGCCAGGGTATGGCCGAGGCGTTCGACGGTGGTGTCGCTGCTCAAGTGTTCGAGGAAGGCTTCGACCCGGCGTTGCAGATCTTCAGGATCGTCACCGCAGAACTCCACCAGGTTGATCCCCAGTGTCGGCCGCTCGGCGCTTTCCGGGAAATATTCGGCGACGCCGTGCCAGACGATGTCCTGCATCGCCAGCAGCAACACCTTGGAATCCACGGTTTCAATCGACAGCGGCTTGAGCGCCATCAGCGCCCGGGCATCGCGCAACGCATCCATGAAGCCGGCGTAGCGAATGTTCACCAGCATCGTGTGTTTGGGGATCGGCAGAACGTTGAGCTTCGCCTCGACCACAAACCCCAGCGAGCCTTCGGCGCCGCACAGCACGCTGTTGAGGTTGAAACGATTGTCGGCCTCGCGCAGGTGCGCCAGGTCGTAGCCGGTCAGGCAGCGGTTGAGATCAGGGAAGCGTTGCTTGATCAACTCGCCTTGCTCATCAATGATCTGCCGCGCACAGCGATAGACTTCACCGACCCGGTCTTGACGGGCACACAACGCTGTCAGGTCGCCTTCCGCCAGCGCTGCACCGTGCAGGCGTTCACCGCCGCGCAGAATCATGTCGAGTTCCAGTACGTGGTCGCGGGTCTTGCCGTAGGTGCAACTGCCCTGGCCGCTGGCGTCGGTGTTGATCATGCCACCAACAGTGGCGCGGTTGGAGGTCGACAGCTCCGGGGCGAAAAACAGCCCGGCGGATTTCAGTGCGGCGTTGAGCTGATCCTTGACCACCCCGGCCTGCACCCGCACCCAGCGCTGCTCGACGTTGATTTCCAAGATGCGGTTCATGTGCCGCGACAGGTCGACGACGATGCCATCGGTCAGCGACTGACCGTTGGTGCCAGTGCCACCGCCGCGCGGGGTGATCACCACTTGCTGATAGACCGGCTCGGCGATCAGCCGAGCGACCCGTGCCACATCCTCGGCATCCATCGGAAACACCGCCGCTTGCGGCAGGCGCTGATAGATCGAATTGTCAGTGGCGAGCACTACGCGGCTGGCGTAATCGGCACTGATCTCACCACGAAAGCCACTGGCTTTCAGGGCTTTGAGAAACTGTTGGTAATCAGTGGTCAATGCGGTGGCGGGCGCCAGCTGGGCAATCATCGGTCGGGAAATCTCGGTCAAAATCGGGCCGTGTGGCGGTGAACAGTTGTGCGCAATGAATGATTACGTCACGCTCCCGCCATCTCATGGTGCTTATGTTCATTGCTTGGTGCCTTCGGGACAAACGTAAAATCGACCCGTAATCCATGACTAAAACGAATGAATCCGCGAACCCTCACCCCTTCCATGTCGTTATTGCTGGCCTTCGAGGCCGCTGCACGCCATGAAAGCTACACCCGCGCCGCCCACGAACTGTCGCTGACGCAAAGCGCGGTCAGCCGTCAGGTGCAGATTCTGGAAAAGATGCTCGGCATGCGCCTGTTCAGCCGCGAAGGCCGACAAGTGGTTTTGACCGATGTCGGGCGCATGTATCAGCGCGAACTGGCCGAAGCCCTCGGGCAGATCCGCAGCGCGACATTGCAGGCCATGGCGTTCGGTTCGGGCATTCACAGTTTGCGTCTGGCGACGCTGCCGACCTTCGGCTCGAAATGGCTGCTGCCGCGACTCAAGGACTTCTACACCACGCACCCGGGCATGACCGTGCACTTGCATTCGCGCATTGAAGCAATCGACTTCGACACCAGCGAAATCGACGCCGCGATCTGTGTCGGCGGCGGTGAATGGCCGGGGCTCAGCGCCCTGCCACTGCACACTGAGGAACTGGTGGTGATCGCCAGCGCGCAGTTGTCGCCGGCCGAACGCGACGACGCTGAACAGCACATCGCCGGGCAGTTGCTGCTCAATGTCAGCAGCAATGCCCAGGCGTGGGCGGAATGGTTCACCCATCATGGTTTGCCACACCGCAGCATGCGCATCGGCCCGAGCTTTGAAATGACCTCGCACTTGATTCAGGCGGTACGGGCGAATATCGGCGTGGGGCTGGTGCCACGGATTCTGGTGGAGGATGAATTGCTCAACGGCGAGCTGCTGCAACTGGGGGAGCCGATCACCAGCCGGCGCAGCTATTACCTGGTGTATCCACCGCGCAATGAGGCGTTACCGTCACTGAAAGCGTTCAGGGACTGGTTGGTGGATACGCTCTGACCGGAAATTAATGCCAAACATAACGAAACGCCGCTCAATGAGCGGCGCTTGGTCAATCCCGGTACTGGCGTTTTAGCGGTGGCGGCGCACTCGGCCCTTTGACGAGGGGCTTGGCCAGCAGCTTGCCGTCCGGGCCATAAAAGAGGCGCCTGACGCCAGGCGGCATGGGAGTAGGCTCTTTTGCGCTCATGATGAAACCTCTTCGACAGCACTGAATTCGACCCACTGAACTTTCGAGGAATCTATCACTAATAATTCGGCGCCAAAAGGCAACGCCACGCCATCCTCACCCAGCCAGCCTGGATTCAGCATGATGAACTGCCCCTCCAATGGGCCGGAAGGCCACTCGACGGGCCAGCCGAACAATCGCCTTTCATCGGTCAAATGCAGCGTTACCAGCCTATTGTGACGCGCAAAGGTGCTGTACCACTCGCTCGGGTAAGAGTTTTTATTCGTTACATTTTTACTTCGTAACCATTTGTGCAATTTGTCATTCGAAGCCAAAGCACACGACAACAAGCCGAGCCCCATTGAAACCATAAACGCCCACAAAGCTTGGGCTTTGCCATCCCATTTCCCTACAGAAAAGCCTTTCGAGCCTACCCATAGCCCAATAGCGCCGATCCCCAACACCACTCCATGAATCACAAACGTAAAAATCAACGCCTGCACAATCTGCCCAAACGTATCAGGCCGCTTGAATGAAGTGAGCGTGTAGAAAATCCAGGTCGAGACAAATCCGGGAATCAGATACTGCAACAACGGAATAACTTCTTTGACCAGATCATCCATGATCCGTGGCTCCTTGAAAGGCATGCCCCACTGGTTACCGGGCGGCACTCAAAAGCCTAGCGCACACCGGCAAATGCCTCGTGCCGATCTGTCACAACGCGTTTCGCAAATTCACAAAGCAAAAAAGCAGAAACCGTTGCTCCGGTTTCTGCTTTTCTGGCGGCGTTTTTTGCAGCTGAGGCCGTGTTTTACAGGCAGTCACGCACCGATTTGCGCAACGACCCGGACTTGGCCCAGGGCGGTCCCTGATACAGGGAAACCCGGCTGCCGTCCTTGTACTTGATGATGTCAAGAATCTCGTCGGCGGTGACGATGCTCGGTGCCGTGATCCGGTAACCATTGGAAATCGCGGTCTGTGTGGTTTTCGGAATGTCCTGCTGCCACAACGGCAACAAGCACGCGGCATAGTCTTTAGGCGCCTTGGTGGTGGTCTTGCTGAGATTCGGCTCGCCCGGAACCAGCGATGCTGGCAATGAGCAACCCGCCAGCAATGCCAACGCCAGACTCCCGATCCATATCCGCATGGTGTTTCCCTGTTTTGAAAAAAAAGCGAATGTAACGTGTAACCGGATGTACATCCAGCGCGGCGCCTCGCCCACAAGGGAGATTGGACAAATATTTACATGCATCCAGCCCGGTGGCAGACGAGCTGCGCATCATCGCTGAAAAATGCGGCTACTCTGTTTTACCGAGAATGTTCCGGAGGTGATCATGCGGCTCAATGAATACGAACACGAACTTCAACGCGACCTGCAAGCCGTTGCATCGGATCTGAGATGGTCGGCAGTCGACCTCAAGCGTATCGCCGAACAGCTGCGCAAGAGCGGCAACGAAGCGGATGCCCAAGCGGTGCTGAGGTCTTGTGAGGTGCTGCAAAGTGATGAAGAACGCTTGCAGTCCTATGCCAAGGAAGTGAAAACGCGCTCCATCAGCCGGATCAAGGTTCACTGATCCCCCTGCCCTCGACAAAAGCCCCGGTCATCACCGGGGCTGTTTCGTTACATCTGCTTCAATTTGCAGTGTGACTTCGCGCTCGCGCCGAGCGTTGTCTGTAACCCGGCAACGCAGCGGCATAGGCCAGCGCTTCCTCTCTGCTACCAAACGATGCCAGCCGGTCGCCTTGGGTACAAACCCGCCATGGACCGTTGTTCACGCTGAGTACGTCGTAGCCGTTCATGTGCATTTTGTTCAGAACAGGAATGCTCATGGGTACCTCCTTTTTGCTGACGGTGGTTTCAGCTCTGCGTTTTTACCTTACACCCTGTTGCCACAGATGTGCCGACCGGGTGTCGCGACAGTCATGTGCCAAGGCTCTGGCACTTTCCGCCTCGCCACACGCTCAAAACCTTGACGGAACCTTTGAATCCCGGCCCGGCTCGAATATTGCAGTTTTATTTCATTTATGTGACACGCAACAAACAGGTAACAGATGAAAGTACGCGCAACCGTCATTTGCGAGCAGGATCGACACGTTCTCCTGGTCCGCAAACCCCGCTGTCGCTGGACATTGCCCGGCGGCAAAGTCGAGCCTGGGGAAACCAGAGCCGGGGCGGCGACGCGCGAGCTGCAGGAAGAAACGGCACTGGATGCCGAGCAGATGTTGTATCTGATGGAACTGCACAGCGGCAGCACCCAGCATCATGTCTACGAGGCTTCGGTGCTCGACCTTGAACAGTTGCGCCCGCAAAACGAGATCGTCGAATGCATCTGGCATCCGCTGGACGCCGTGCAGAATCTGCCCACCAGCGACGCGACCTTGCGCATCGTGCAGGCAGTTCAACGACGCTTGTGAGGTTTCAACCGGCAAACGCCCGGCGCCCGGCGCTGATTTCCGTGCGCAATTCGCCGATGAAGTTGGAAAGATCGCGGATTGTCACCAGATGCTCCGGCGAAACCCCATTGAGCAACAACTCGACTCGCCCGGAGTCAGGCTCATAAACCTTGATCCGCAGCAGTCCCTGCTCCACTTGTGTGCATTCGCATTCAAGCGACGGAAAGCCGGACTCGACAATCCGGCAGATGTCGGCAATGGCTAACATGGGTACACGCCTCGCAGGCGTTGAGTCGGTCGACCCGTTGAGCATAGATGAGCCATCAGCAACCTGCCGCCCCGGCAATTGCCAACCCGCTCACATATTTGACCCCGCCTCAATGCGCGTCGTGATCCCAGATCCAGTTCCAGAGGCCCGGCAACTGCACCGGCTGCGAACTCTGCTGAACGGTGCGCGCCAGCGCCGCTTTCTGCAGCGCCGCGTGATCGTCGTAGAACGCTTTGTCCGCCAGCCTTACGCCCGTGGCAGCGGCGCTGTCGAGGAGGATCTGCAGGTATTCGCGAGTATGTCGCGCGGTGTAACGGTTGAGGTCATGAAAGGTCACCACCACCGGAATGACGCCGTCCACGGTTGGTAATTCGCCGCGGGCAATGCGCTCGCGGACTTCCGATAGCTGGCGCAGCATATTCGCCCGACGTCGGGGGCTGGCGTTGAAGCCCCAGATCTTGCCGTCGTTGGCGCTCAAATCGGTCAGCAACACATGCAGTCCGTGTTGCTGATAGGCAGCGAAGGTGCGCTTGTCATAATTCCAGAAGGGCGGACGCAGCAGGATCGGCGCAGCGCCGGTGATCGCGGCGATATCCGCGGTGCCGTTGCTCAACGACTGCTCCAGCTCTTGCGGATCAAGCGAGCGATGGTTGGTGTGCCAATGGGTGGCGGTGTGGAATCCGAGGATGTGCCCTTCGGCGTATTCGCGTCGCATGATGCCGCGGCCAATCTCACTGTTGCCGGCGCGGGGCGCGCGGGTCTGGACGAAGAACACCGCTTTGATGTCCGGTTGCACCGGGTTGTCCTTGAGGCTGTCGAGCACCGTCGCCGACGGGTTCCACAAGCTTGAAGCGCTGGGGCCGTCATCGAACGTCAGCAGAAACCGTACCGGCGCCTGGGCCTTGAGCCGGGTTTCGGTCTGCGCGGTCATCTCGATCGGCGCGGCAATGCAGCCGGCCAGCCCGAACGCGATGGCCGCTGCACAGAGGAGATTGAACGCGTATTTCATGTTTTGCCTTGCGCCTGACCGTTGCGGTCCTGTTGTCGTCCGGCAAAACTCCCTCGCCCTGATCCATCCCTGTGCCCGGCTATTCGAGCCAGCGTTGGATAGGGTACACAGGCTTTGGTTCCGGCGCTCGCTCAGTCCGCCAATGCCTGTTCAAACGAGGTGTCGATGATCCCGGCAGTAGCCAGCGGCGCCGGCAAGGCCTTGACCTTGAACAGAAAGTCGGCAGTGCTTTGCAGGTCGGCGGCGGCCTGTCGATCCACCGGCCCGACGCTCATGTGCGCCTGGCGCAACCAGTGCCGCGACACCTGCTGATCGAGATTGGCCTTCTTCGCCCACAGATCCGCATATTCATCGGTGTGGCTGTCGACCCAGGCCCGCGCCCGTTTCAAACGCCCGAGAAAATCAGCAATCGCGGCACGTTTGCTATCGATCGACGGCGCCGACGCGGCAATCGCGCTGAGGCCCGGCATCAGGTTTTTCGCGGTGAGTATCGGCCGCGCACCGGAGAACACGATTTGCTGGGAGATGTACGGTTCCCACACCGGGAACGCGTCGATGCTGCCCTGTGGCAATGCCGCTGCCGCATCAATCGGCATCAACTTGACGAAGTCGACGTAATTTTCCGGCAGACCGCCCTGCTCCAGGGCGCGCAAGGTCAGCTGCTGGCTCCACGCGCCGGGCCAGTAGGCGACTTTTTTACCCTTCAGATCAGCAATGGTTTTCACCGGCGAATCTTTCGGCACCAGCAAGGCGATGGTGTCCGGGTTCTGCCGCGATACCCCGATCAGCTTCACCGGCGCCTGTTTGGCAGCGAGAAACAGAAAACCCGAATCACCGAGAAAGCCCAGATCCAGTGAGCCGGTCTGCAACGCCTCGGCCAGTGGTGCAGCGGCCTGGAAATGTTTCCAGTCGACGCTGTACGGCGCGTCTTTCAACACGCCGGAGGCCTCGATGGAGGCGCGGATGTTGTAGTAGTTCTGATCACCGACGTGCAGGACCAACGACTCGGCGGCGTAGGAAAGCGGTGCGCTGAACAGTCCAGCAATCAGTGTGATACGCAAGAATTTGGAGAGCTTCATGGCGGGTCCTGCAATGGGATTTTGCATAGACGATAACGCTCTTGATCGGCGCTTCTTAAATTCGATTAATGCATAAGCTCAGCACACCGAATGCTCACTGTTCGCTGCGCAACAGTGCGATACCAGCGTGTTGTCCCAGCAACAGTTGAAAGCCGTCAAACCCGGCGAAAACCCCGTAAACATGGGCTGATACGCACATGGCACAGAGCCTGCAATATTCCATTCATGCAGGAAGCAGCCACTAAAAATATATTTTTGGACATAAAAACAGTGCCTTTGCCGGAGCGCCGCCATGACATCCTTCTTCCCGTTTTTCCGCCTCAAAACGCTGCTGGTTGCCAGCGCCATGGCGCTAAGCCTGCAGCCGCTGGCTCACGCCACCGAAACGGCGCCCGCCGAAGTTCATCTGGACTACGCCTACTACTCACCGGTCAGCCTGGTGCTCAAACATTTCGGCTTCCTCGAAAAAGCCCTGCCGCAGACCAAAGTCAGTTGGGTGCTCAGCCAGGGCAGTAACCGTTCGCTGGAGTATCTGAATAGCGGCGGCGTCGATTTCGCCTCCAGCGCCAGCCTTGCTGCAGTGCTGAGCCGCGCCAACGGCAGCCCGATCAAATCGGTGTACGTCTACAGCCGCGCCGAATGGACTGCGCTGGTGGTGCGCAAGGATTCGCCGTACCAGAGCGTCGCCGACCTCAAAGGCAAGAAAATCGCCGCCACCAAGGGCACCGATCCTTACCTGTTCACCCTGCGCAGCCTGCAACAGGCCGGGCTGAAAAAAGACGACGTGGAACTGGTGCACCTGCAACATCCGGATGGTCGCACCGCGCTGGAAAAAGGCGATGTGGACGCCTGGGCCGGACTCGATCCGCACATGGCCGCCAGTCAGGTGCAGGCCGGTTCGCGTCTGCTGTACCGCAACCCGGCGTTCAACAGTTATGGCGTGGTCAGCGTCACCGAGCAGTACGCCAAGGAGCATCCGCATACCATCGACACGGTGATCAAAGCCTACGAGCAGGCGCGCGAATGGGCGCTGAAAAATCCCGAGGAGTTTGCCGCGTTGCTGGCCAAAGAGTCCGGCCTGCCGCTGGACGTGGCCAAACTGCAGTTGTCGCGCACCGACTTGAGCAGCCCGCAACTGACCGCCAACGACGTGCAGGCGTCCAAGGCGGCGGCACCGATTCTGGTGTCCGAGGAACTGGTGCGGCGCGGGGTGAATGTCGATCAAGTCATCGATCAGTTGCTCGACAGTGGTGTGCAGCAAGCCGTCGCCCGCCAGTAACCGACCAGACTCACAGCCCATCCGCGTCCGCTGCGGATTCGCTGTGAGCGGAGCCCACGTATGACCACTCGCAGTAACGAACTGCCCGCTCCTCCTCGGCGCTTGTCGAGGCCGCGAGCGTCATCCCTCAACCCGACATGGCGACGGCGCCTGAAAGGTCTGGCCCTGCCGCTGCTGATCGTAGTCGTCCTGGAGTTCATCGTGCGTCTCGGCTGGCTGCCGTCCTACCAAATGCCGGCCCCCAGCGAGATCGCCCTGACCCTCACCGACCTCGCCGAAGGCGCGCTGTGGAAACACATCGGCGCCAGCCTGATCCGCGTGTTGCTCGGGTTTGCAATTGGCGCCAGCCTGGCACTGGTGTTCGCCGCCTGGGTCGGCCTCAGTCGTGAGGCCGAGGCGTATCTGGAACCGACGTTCGCCGCGCTGCGTTCGATTCCGAGTCTGGCCTGGGTGCCGCTGTTGCTGCTGTGGCTGGGCATCGATGAAACCTCGAAGATCGTGCTGATCGCCATCGGCGCGTTCTTTCCGGTGTACGTCAACGTGGTCGCGGCGATTCGCAACATCGATCGCAAACTGGTCGAGGTCGGGCGCATCTATGGCTTCAGCCGCCTGCAACTGGTACGGCGGATTCTGTTGCCGGCCGCCCTGCCCGGCCTGTTCACCGGGCTGCGCAGCGGCATGAGTCTGGCGTGGATGTTTCTGGTGGCCGCCGAGCTGATCGCCGCGACCAAAGGCCTCGGTTATCTGCTCAGCGACGGCCGCGAGACCTCGCGACCGGACATCGTGCTGGCAGCGATCATCGTGCTCGCCGTGCTTGGCAAACTCAGCGATGGTGTGCTCGCGCTGCTGGAGCGTCGCTGGCTGGTCTGGCGCGACACGTTCACCGGTCAGGCGGCGCAGGATTGATTGGCCAGAGCCAACTAAGCTGAAAGCGTGCAACCGGAGATTCAGCGCATGTGCGGAAGACTCTCGCAGTACCGTGGCATTCACGACTTTGTCGCGGTGCTGAGCATTCCCGATGCGCTGATCAATCACGTCGGCGACGCCGCGCTGGAACACTACAACGCGGCGCCGACCACGTCTCTTGCCATTCTTCATCAATATGATCAACGCCTGTATGCCGACAACCTGCGCTGGGGCTGGCGTCCGCACTGGGCCAGGGACCGCGCGGCGCCGATCAACGCCCGCGTAGAAAAAGTCGCCCATGGCCCCTTCTTCCGGGCGATCTGGCGTCATCGGTTGATCGTGCCGGTCGACAACTGGTTCGAATGGGTCGACGGCCCGGATAATACCCGACAGCCGTGGCTGATCCGGCGTGCCGATCACGGGCCGGTGTTCTGTGCGGCCATCGGCCAGTTTCCGACACCCGGCAACGACGCCCGGGACGACGATGGTTTCGTGATCATCACCGCCGACAGTGTCGGCGGCCTGCTCGATATCCATGATCGCCGACCAGTGGTGTTCCGCCCGGAGCTGGCTGCCGAGTGGCTCGACCCGGCAACACCGGCGGAACGTGCCGAACAGATGCTGCTGTTCGAAGGTGAAGCCAGCGAGGCCTTTGCCTGGCACAAAGTCGGCAAAGCGGTCGGCAATTCGCGCAATCAGGGCGCCGGGCTGATTGAAGAAGTGGCTTAAAGATCCGTGATCTCACGCGTTTACCCTGTAGGGGCTGCCGCAGGTGATTACAGGTGACACTCGATCTTTACAGCTGGTGTTTCATTGCTGAAACAGCCTCAAAAAAACAGTCGTTTGAGCGATTTAACCGCTTGTCTGACATTTCAACCGTCATACATACATTTAGATGCACTACGGATAGCATGCGCGCCGCATTTCCAATTGGCATACCAGTTGACCAAAGAGTCAACAAACCAGGAATCCCCTACAACTTTTACCAAGCCTTGCAGAGAACTAAGTTGCGCGACGATTTTGCAATCAAACAGGCCAACGGCCTGGAGTGTATTTATCTGTCCATGACAGAACGCTTTCAACTCGACTGTTTTATCGGCCACTACATCAAGACCCGAAACCTGCGTTCAGTGCCGGACATCGAACGTATTCTGCGCACCACGCTCGAAGGCTATCCCGGCCACCCACCGGTGATGGTCAATGAGCTCAATGCGTGGATCGACAAGACGCTGGGCTATCGGGCTTCACATCCGGACTTCCCGCACCTGGAAGACCTGTGAAACAACAGAAAGCCCCGCTGCTGCGGGGCTTTTTGCATGGGGCTGTCAGAATTTCACGTCGGGCCCGGTGAGTTCCTTGTCATCGTCGTGCTTCCACGTCTGTTCCTTGCGTTTCTCGCGCTCGATTTCCTCTTCGCTCGGTTCGTCCACTTCGTCGTCTACTGCCTGGTTTTCATCCGGACGCTTCTGCTCGGTCGTCATGTGAACTTCGCCTCGTCGACAATAATCATCCAATAAGCGTAGAACAGTTTTTCCCCGTCAACTTACAACCACCAGCGCAACAAAAAGAAAAACGCCATGCTTAAAAGCATGCTGAGCAACGTATTGCGGGTGTACAGCACCAAGCCGATCGCAACCAGCGAACTCAGCAAATACGGATTATCCCACTGCACATTCAACTGTTTGTCCGGCATGAACACGATTGGTCCGCAGATCGCCGTCAACATTCCCGGTACGGCAAACCCGAGAAACTGCCGCGCGTTGCTGCTCAAACGCAATGGCAGGCGCGGCTCGAGAAACACGTAGCGGTTGAGGAACACCAGAATCCCCATGCCGACTATCACTGCCCAGACCATCATGTGCGCCCCCGATACAACTTGTTGCAGACAAATCCTGCGGTCATCCCGGCCAGCCCCGACAGCACCAGTGCCGAGCCCCATTGCCAATAGCTGAACAGCACCGAGCAGAACAGCGACACCGCCACGCAAACCACGGTCGGCACGTTACGCACCACCGGGGTGATCAATGCGATGAAAGTGGCGGCAATCGAGAAGTCCAGGCCCAGATGCTCAAGTCCCGGAATACTGCTGCCCAGGACGATGCCGGCCAGGGTGAACAGGTTCCATGCAATGTAGAACGTCAGGCCGACGCCCAAGGCATACCAGCGATTGAATTGCTGGCGGTCATGCTGGCTGGTCAGGGCAAACAGTTCATCGGTGAGCAAAAAGCCCAGACCGATGCGCCAGCGCCCGGGCAGCGGCGAGATCACCGAGCGCATGCTCATTCCGTACAACAGGTGCTGCGAGGTCAGCAGCAGTGTGGTCAGCAGAATCGAGAAAATCCCGGCACCGCCCTTGAGCATGCCGATCGCCACCAGTTGCGCGGCGCCCGCGAACACAATGCTCGACAGGCCCTGCCCCTGCAGCGGTGTGAGATTGGCTTCGATCGCCATGGAGCCGGCGAGCAGCCCCCATGGCGCCGTCGCCAACGATAACGGCATGATCGCCGCAGCGCCGCGAAGAAACGCACCGCCCGGCATAAGTGAGTCAGACATAACACTCTTCAACCGAGGAAACGGTCGCAGACTCTGCCAGCAAATGCCCTTTCGTGGCTTGAACAATCTTGCGCACTTGCGCTGAATCGCCACGCCCGGGCGCCGCTGTCGGCGTACCATGGAGGCCTTCACAACCGTGTCAGGGAGACGACATGCTGTACCGAATCGCAGCCGACGGGCTGGTGCTGTTCCATCTGTCATTCATTCTGTTCGTGCTGTTCGGCGGGCTGCTGGTGCTCAAATGGCCACGCCTGATGTGGCTGCATCTGCCGGCGGCGGCGTGGGGCGTGGCAGTCGAGGTGTTGCACCTGACCTGTCCGCTGACCTACTGGGAAAACCTGATGCGCCACGCCGCCGGGCAGACCGAATACGCCGGCGGCTTCATCGAGCACTACGTGTGGCCGATCATCTACCCCGCAGGTCTGACGCCACAGATCCAGTTGGCACTGGGCAGCGTGGTGCTGGTGATCAACCTGCTGGTCTACGGGCGTCTGGCCCGTGTGTGGAAACTGCGCCGCGCCAGCCGCATCCCGTTTTAACGCGTGGCGGGTTTCAAGGCTTGCAGCCAGGCCGGATCCAGGCGCTTCTGGTCGATCTCCAGACCCAGCGCCTGCATCCGCTCCTGGTGCGCTGCGACCTCCCGCTGCAACTGCGCGTGATCGCTGGAGTTACCGTCCAGTTCGTGCATCTGGGTCAAACCCAGATGATAGAAACGCAGCACCTTCATCGCCGTCGGATCGTTTTGTTCAACGGCCGCTGTCACCTGATGCATCACGTTGGTCACACTCATCAGGCTGCGCTTGAGCCGCCAGCTATAGACCGCCGGGGCCATCCACGGCTGCTGCCAGAACTGCCCGCGCATCAGCGCCGCCGTCAACAGAAACGCGACGAACACTCCGCCGACATTGAAACGCAGATTATCGCCGCCGGGTTCACCGAACAGCGCCACCGCCGCCGTCGAAAGCGCCATCGCCAACACCAGGAACAGCACGGCAATGATCAGCGTGCTGCGACGGGTCTGCTGGCGAAACGTTGCTGGGTCCATCGGCTGGATCTCGAACATCAGGCATGACTTCCTTGAACGATAAAAAGGGCAACGGAAAAAACTCGTTGCGCATTATCGCCTCTGTGCACGATTTAGCTATGCTGGGGGCCCTTTTCATCTTTTCAGCGTCCAACGGGGACATGGCGGTACAGCGCAGATCGTGCCATCTTCATTCATGGATACACACTATTCGGATGCCATTTGCCTGCCATTGGAATGACATCGTTTTAAGGATCATTGCATGACCCAACGACACGTAATCAACGCCTCGGTCAGCCCGAAAGGCAGCCTGGAAACCCTTTCTCAACGTGAAGTGCAGCAACTGAGCGAAGCCGGATCCGGCAGCACCTACACCCTCTTCCGCCAGTGCGCCCTGGCCATCCTCAACACCGGCGCGCATGTTGACAACGCCAAGACCATCCTCGAAGCCTACAAGGACTTCGAAATTCGCATTCACCAGCAGGATCGCGGCGTGCGCCTCGAACTGCTGAACGCCCCGGCCGACGCGTTCGTCGACGGAGAAATGATTGCCAGCACCCGCGAGATGCTGTTCAGCGCCCTGCGTGACATCGTCTACACCGAAAACGAACTCGACAGCCAACGCATCGACCTCAGCACCTCACAAGGCATCAGCGACTACGTGTTCCACCTGCTGCGCAACGCGCGCACCTTGCGCCCGGGTGTCGAGCCGAAAATCGTCGTGTGCTGGGGCGGTCACTCGATCAACACCGAGGAATACAAATACACCAAGAAAGTCGGCCACGAACTGGGCCTGCGCAGCCTCGACATCTGCACCGGTTGCGGCCCCGGTGTAATGAAAGGCCCGATGAAGGGCGCGACCATCGCCCACGCCAAGCAGCGCATCCACGGTGGGCGCTACCTTGGCCTGACCGAGCCGGGGATCATCGCCGCTGAAGCGCCGAACCCGATCGTCAATGAGCTGGTGATCCTGCCGGACATCGAAAAACGTCTGGAAGCGTTCGTGCGTGTCGGCCACGGCATCATCATCTTCCCGGGCGGCGCCGGCACCGCCGAAGAGTTCCTGTACCTGCTGGGTATCCTGATGCATCCGGACAATCAGGGCCTGCCGTTCCCGGTAATCCTGACCGGGCCGAAACATGCCGCGCCGTACCTCGAACAACTCGATGCCTTCGTCACCGCCACCCTGGGCGATGCGGCCAAGCAGCACTATGAGATCATCATCGACGACCCGGCCGAAGTCGCCCGGCAGATGACGGCCGGCCTCAAAGCGGTGAAACAGTTCCGCCGCGAGCGCAACGACGCCTTCCACTTCAACTGGCTGCTGAAGATCGACGAAAGCTTCCAGCGTCCATTCGATCCGACCCACGAGAACATGGCCAACCTCAAGCTGCACCGCGACCAGCCGCCCCACGAACTGGCCGCCAACCTGCGCCGCGCGTTCTCCGGGATCGTCGCCGGCAACGTCAAGGACAAGGGCATCCGCTTGATCGAAGAACACGGGCCGTACCAGATCCGTGGTGACGCAGCGATCATGCAACCGCTCGACGCGCTGCTCAAAGCCTTCGTCGCCCAGCACCGGATGAAACTGCCGGGCGGCGCGGCGTATGTACCGTGCTATCGCGTGGTGGCGTAACTCTTCCGGCCACCCAATGTGTGAGCGGGCTTGCCCGCGAAAGCGGTGTGTCAGGCAACATGGATGTTGACTGGCACGGCCTCTTCGCGAGCAAGCTCGCTCCCACAGGATCTGTTGTGTGGCGCACAGGTCTTTCCAGGCAGAGTCCCCCATGGGAGCGAGCTTGCTCGCGAAAGACCAGCATCACCTTATCCCGCCAATCGCGCCGCCAATGCCTTGGCCTGCAACGCCACATCCGTCACTGCCGTGCTTTCCCACCACATTCCGCGTAGCGGTGGGCCCATGGCGAACAAACGGCTGGCGACTTGCCCCTCGGCGTTCAGCACCGCGCCGTCCACCGCTGCCGTAATCCCCAACGCCAACGGCCCCGGACGCACCAGCCCACGCGCCAGCAACTGCTGCGGCAACGGTCGCGCCACGCGCCGCCAGTCATACTCGATGCCACTGGAATTGATCAGCGCTGCGCCGTGTACCACGCGAGTCTCAGACTCACCGCGTGGCCGAATGCGAATGCTGACACCCTGCTGCGTACTCGGCTCAAGCCCCTTGAACGACGCTGCCTGAATCCGCAACCGTCCCTCGTTGTGCAAGCGTTCAACCAACGCCGCACTCAGCGGTGGCGAACGATGATGATGACTCTCCCACCATGGCCGCACATGGCGTACGAATTGTCTTCGCTGCACGTCAGTCGCCTGACTCCACAGCCGGCCGATATTAGCTCGCACGGTGTCCAGCGGCGCCTGCCAGTCGATGCCTTGGGCAATGGCTGCACGGCAATGCCTGCGCAGTTCGTGCAGCAACTGTCGCGGCGTGCGAATGCCCGGATCTTGCGCAAGGAAATCCACCCACGCCGGCGGTTGCCGACGTACATGGGGCAACAGTCCATGGCGGGAAAACACGTCGATCGGCCCGCGATGCCCGGCCTGCTCCAGAGAGACGACCGCATCGACCATGGTCAGCCCGGAGCCGATGATCAGCACGGGTGACTGCGGATCGAGCTGGCGCATGGCCGCGACGTCCCATGGATCAAGCGCAGCGGCATTCAGGCCGCTGGAATCCTTCTGCGGCGTGCGCGCGGCGGGGAACATGCCCGTGGCGAGCACAGCAAAGGCGCCGTTCAGGTGCTGCCCATCGTTCAGGGTCAGTTGCACCGAATCAGCATCGGTTTGCAGATCGACGACTTCGGCGCGAACGTGCTCGACGGTCGAACCGTGCCGCGCACCAACGACTCGCGCCTCGGCCAGGCGCTGCTGCACATACACGCCAAACAGCCCGCGCGGCGGGAACAGTTCACTGACCGGCACGTTCTGCTCGGCGGACTCCGGCCAGCCGCCGGCGGCAATGTGCGCAGTCAGCCATTGGGTCAAGTCATCAGGGTTGTCCGGGTCGACACTCATGCGCGCCGCATTGCCGTTGAGCGTGTGGCCCAGTTCGACGGCGCTGTAGGCTTCGCCACGGCCGAGTTCGGCGCGCGGTTCGATGATCAGGATCCGCCGCTGGCCGGGCAGTCGCAGCAATTGTACGGCCAGCATCGTGCCGCTGAGGCCACCGCCGATGATCAGGATGTCTGCACGCTGATTCATTCAAATCACCACATTGCGCACAAAGCGCACCGCCACCGGCCCGTCATTGCGATAGCCGTGCGGCTGGTTGCTGGCAAACATGAAAAACTCGCCAGTCGCAATGGTATTGGTCACTTCACCCACCGTTAACGTCAGGCAACCTTCGAACACATAGATCTGCTCACTCCAGCCATCGGCGTCCGGTTGCGACGGGTAGACCTCGCCCGGTTGCAGACACCATTCCCATTGTTCGACTTCACGGGTGGCGGTGGCCTTGGACAGCAGCACCGCTTTGCTCCCGGGAATCACCCCGGCCCACGCCACTTCGTTGATGCGACTGGTATCGCGTGCGTCTGGGGCCTGGATCAGGTCGCTGAAGGCTACATCGAGCGCTTCGGCGACGCGGTCGAGGGTGGTCAGGCTGACATTCTTTTCCCCGGCCTCGATCGCCACCAGCATGCGCCGACTGACGCCGGACTTTTCGGCCAGCGCGGTCTGGCTCATGTCAGCAGCGTGGCGCAGGCGCCGAACATTGTGGCTGACGTGTTGCAGGACGGACGCCCGTTGGCTGGAATCTTTGTGCACTATATTGCTCACTCGGTGGGGTTGGGCAGTATACTGCGCAACGTTGGGCGCATTGTGCGTCCTGCCTTTTATAGTGCGCAAGGTCATGACGTCAGTGAACAGCTCCCCCACCCCTCTTCGCTTCTCCCGCTTCAGCAAGGCCGAGTGCGTGCTGGTGCTGATCACCATGGTCTGGGGCGGTACATTTCTGCTGGTGCAACACGCCATGACCGTCAGTGGCCCGATGTTCTTCGTCGGCCTGCGCTTTGCCGCTGCGGCCGCCATTGTCGCGCTGTTTTCCTGGCGCCACTTGCGCAACCTGACCCTGTTCGAACTCAAGGCCGGGACCTTCATCGGCGTGGCGATCATGCTCGGTTACGGCCTGCAAACCGTTGGCCTGCAAACGATCCCGAGCAGCCAGTCGGCATTCATCACCGCGTTGTACGTGCCCTTCGTGCCATTGCTGCAATGGCTGGTGCTGGGCCGTCGGCCGGGGCTGATGCCGAGCATTGGCATCATGCTGGCGTTTACCGGGTTGATGCTGTTGTCCGGGCCGTCCGGGGCTGCGCTGAATTTCAGCCCCGGCGAAATCGCCACGCTGATCAGCGCCATCGCGATTGCCGCCGAGATCATTCTGATCAGCACCTATGCCGGCCAAGTCGATGTACGCCGGGTGACCGTGGTGCAACTGGCAGCGACCTCGGTGCTGTCATTCCTGCTGGTGGTGCCGACCGGTGAGGCACTTCCGGATTTTTCCTGGACGCTGCTGGTGACCGCACTGGGACTCGGCGCGGCGAGTGCGGCAATTCAGGTGGCGATGAACTGGGCGCAGAAAAGCGTTTCGCCGACCCGGGCAACGTTGATCTATGCCGGTGAGCCCGTGTGGGCCGGGATCGTCGGGCGGATCGCCGGGGAGCGCTTGCCGGCGATTGCCTTGGTGGGTGCAGGGTTGATTGTCGCGGCGGTGATTGTCAGTGAGTTGAAGACCAAGGGTAAGGTTGACGTCGAAGTTGATGGTGCCTTGGAGAATGACAGCGGCAATTGAGCGCGAAGATCAAAAGATCGCAGCCTGCGGCAGCTCCTACAGGGACATGCATTCCAATGTAGGAGCTGCCGCAGGCTGCGATCTTTTCGCCCCTGAAACAAAGCCAAACCAATTTTTTCAGACTACTTTGTAGGATTCTGAGACATCCTGGCGTTTGGTAATCAGGGAGCTGGCACGTATGATGCTTCACAAACTTCCGCAGATTAGAAGCCTATGTCCCTGATAGTTCTACTGCTTCTGCCATTCATTGGCAGCTGTCTGGCAGCGGTGCTGCCACACAATGCGCGTAATACCGAATCCCTGTTGGCAGGTCTGGTCGCTCTGATCGGCACCGTGCAGGTCGCGCTGTTGTACCCGCAAATCGCCCACGGCGGCGTGATCCGTGAAGAATTCATGTGGCTGCCCAGCCTCGGTTTGAACTTCGTCCTGCGTATGGATGGTTTCGCCTGGCTGTTCTCGCTGCTGGTGCTGGGCATCGGCGCCCTCGTCTCTTTATATGCGCGTTATTACATGTCGCCGGACGACCCGGTGCCACGCTTCTTCGCCTTCTTCCTGGCGTTCATGGGCGCCATGCTCGGCCTGGTGATCTCCGGCAACCTGATCCAGATCGTGTTCTTCTGGGAGCTGACCAGCCTCTTCTCGTTCCTGCTGATCGGCTACTGGCACCACCGCTCCGATGCCCGGCGTGGCGCCTATATGGCGCTGATGGTCACCGGCGCCGGGGGACTATGCCTGCTGGCGGGGGTCATGATCCTCGGCCATGTCGTCGGCAGCTATGACCTGGACAAGGTCCTGGCCGCCGGCGATCAGATTCGCGCACATGCCCTCTACCCCATCCTGCTTCCCCTCATCCTTATCGGCGCCCTCAGCAAAAGCGCTCAGTTCCCTTTCCACTTCTGGCTGCCGCACGCCATGGCGGCGCCCACTCCGGTTTCGGCTTATCTGCACTCGGCGACCATGGTCAAGGCCGGGGTATTTCTGCTCGCACGCCTGTGGCCGTCGCTGTCCGGCAGTGAAGAATGGTTCTACATCGTCAGCGGCGCCGGCGCGTGTACGCTGTTGCTCGGCGCCTACTGCGCGATGTTCCAGAACGACCTCAAGGGTCTGCTGGCCTACTCGACCATCAGTCATCTGGGCCTGATCACCTTGCTGCTGGGCCTCAACAGCCCGCTGGCGGCGGTCGCCGCGGTGTTCCACATTCTCAACCACGCGACCTTCAAGGCCTCGCTGTTCATGGCCGCCGGGATCATCGACCACGAAAGCGGCACCCGAGACATTCGCAAGCTCAGCGGCCTGATCAAACTGATTCCGTTCACCGCGACCCTGGCGATGGTTGCCAGCGCGTCGATGGCCGGCGTACCGCTGCTCAACGGCTTCCTGTCGAAAGAAATGTTCTTCGCCGAAACCGTGTTCATCAATGCCACCGCGTGGGTCGAAGCGGCCCTGCCGATCGTCGCAACCATCGCCGGCACCTTCAGCGTCGCCTACTCGCTGCGCTTTACCGTCGACGTGTTCTTCGGCCCGACGGCCACCGACCTGCCGCACACCCCGCACGAACCGCCGCGCTGGATGCGAGCGCCGGTCGAGCTGCTGGTGTTCACCTGCCTGATCGTCGGGATTTTCCCGGCGCAAGTGGTCGGTCCGCTGCTCGCGGCCGCCGCACTGCCGGTAGTGGGTGGAACGCTGCCCGAGTACAGCCTGGCCATCTGGCACGGTCTGAATGCGCCGATGATCATGAGCCTGATCGCCATGTCCGGCGGCATCGTGGTCTATCTGCTGCTGCGCAATCAGCTCAAGCGTGGCCGCTTCAAATACCCGCCGCTGGTAGGTCGCTTCAACGGCAAGCGGCTGTTCGAGCGCAGTCTGGTGCTGATGATGCGCATGGCCCGCCGGGTAGAACGTCGACTCGGCACCCGCCGCCTGCAGATGCAACTGTTCCTGATGGTATTGGCGGCAGTGCTCGCCGGCCTGATCCCGATGCTGCACAGCCAGCTGAGCTGGGGCGACCGGCCGAAGATTCCGGGCTCCATCGTGTTCGTGACCCTGTGGCTGCTGGCGATTGCCTGCGCCCTCGGCGCCGCATGGCAGGCCAAGTATCACCGTCTCGCCGCCCTGACCATGGTCAGCGTCTGCGGGCTGATGACCTGCGTGACCTTCGTCTGGTTCTCGGCGCCGGATCTGGCCCTGACGCAACTGGCGGTGGAAGTGGTGACCACGGTGCTGATCCTGCTCGGCCTGCGCTGGTTGCCGCGACGCATCGAAGAAGTCTCGCCACTGCCGTCGAGCCTGCGCAAGGCCCGGGTGCGGCGCCTGCGCGACTTGCTGTTGTCGATTGCGGTCGGCGCCGGCATGGCGCTGCTGTCCTACGCGATGCTGACGCGGCAGACGCCCAACGATATTTCCTCGTTCTACCTCAGCCGGGCCATGCCCGAGGGCGGTGGCAGCAACGTGGTCAACGTGATGCTGGTGGACTTCCGTGGCTTCGATACCCTGGGTGAAATCACCGTGCTGGTGGCCGTGGCGTTGACCGTGTTCGCCCTGCTCCGGCGTTTCCGCCCGCCGAAAGAAAGCCTGCAACTACCGGCCCAGCAACGCCTGCTCGCGCCGGACGTGGTCACCGATCTGGTCAACCCGCGCAGCGCCAGCGATACCGCGCTCGGCTTCATGATGGTGCCGGCGGTGCTGGTGCGCCTGTTGCTGCCGATTGCGCTGGTGGTGTCGTGCTATCTGTTCATGCGCGGCCACAACCAGCCGGGCGGCGGTTTCGTTGCCGGGCTGGTGATGTCGGTGGCGTTCATCCTGCAATACATGGTCGCCGGGACGCAGTGGGTCGAGGCGCAAATGAGCCTGCGACCGCTGCGCTGGATGGGCACCGGGCTGCTGTTCGCCACCGCCACCGGTCTCGGCGCGATGGCGGTCGGTTATCCGTTCCTGACCACCCACACCTGGCATTTCGCCTTGCCGCTGCTGGGCGACATCCATATTGCCAGCGCGCTGTTCTTTGACATCGGCGTGTACGCCGTGGTCGTGGGCTCGACGCTGCTGATCCTCACCGCTCTCGCCCACCAATCGGTGCGTGGTCACAAGACCGCGTCGCTGCCCAAGTCCGTCGCCAGCAAAGGAGCCGTCTGATGGAAGAAGTCATCGCAATCGCCATCGGCGTCCTCGCCGCGTCCGGCGTGTGGCTGGTGCTACGACCACGGACGTTCCAGGTGGTCATGGGCCTGTGCCTGTTGTCCTACGCGGTCAACCTGTTCATCTTCAGCATGGGCAGCCTGTTCATCGGTAAAGAACCGGTGATCAAGGACGGCGTGACCCAGGACCTGCTGCACTACACCGATCCGCTGCCACAGGCACTGGTGCTGACTGCAATCGTCATCAGCTTTGCCATGACCGCGCTGTTCCTGGTGGTGTTGCTGGCATCGCGGGGCCTGACCGGCACTGACCACGTCGACGGCCGGGAGCCCAAGGAATGATGGCGATGACTCACCTGATCGCCGCACCGATCCTGCTGCCGCTGCTGACCGCCGCCGTGATGCTGATGCTGGGCGAAAAACACCGGCCGCTGAAGGCGAAAATCAACCTGTTCTCCAGCCTCGTCGGCCTGTTCATTTCGGTGATGCTGCTGCAATGGACGCAAACCACCGGCGTGCCCGGCTCCATCGGCGTGTACCTGCCGGGCAACTGGCAGGCGCCGTTCGGCATCGTGCTGGTGGTCGATCGCCTGTCGGCATTGATGCTGGTGCTGACCGGGATCATCGGCGTCAGCGCCCTGCTGTTCGCCATGGCGCGCTGGGACGGCGCGGGCTCGAGCTTCCACGCGTTGTTCCAGATTCAACTGATGGGCCTGTACGGCGCGTTCCTCACCGCCGACCTGTTCAACCTGTTCGTGTTCTTCGAAGTGCTGCTCGCGGCCTCTTATGGCCTGTTGCTGCATGGCTCGGGTCGGGCGCGGGTATCGTCGGGCCTGCATTACATCTCGATCAACCTGCTGGCCTCGTCGCTGTTCCTGATTGGCGCGGCGCTGATCTACGGCGTCACCGGCACCCTGAACATGGCCGATCTGGCGCTGAAGATCCCGCTGGTGCCGGAAGCCGACCGTGGCTTGCTGCATGCTGGCGCGGGAATTCTTGCAGTTGCATTCCTGGCCAAGGCCGGCATGTGGCCACTGAACTTCTGGCTGGTGCCGGCCTACTCCTCGGCCAGCGCACCGGTCGCGGCGATGTTCGCGATCATGACCAAGGTCGGCGTCTACACCCTGCTGCGCCTGTGGACGCTGCTGTTCTCCGGCCAGGCCGGGGCATCGGCGTTCTTCGGTGGCGACTGGCTGATCTACGGCGGCATGGCGACCATCGCCTGCGCCGCGCTGGCGATTCTGGCTGCGCAACGCCTGGAGCGCATGGCCAGCCTGAGCATTCTGGTGTCGGCGGGGATTCTGCTGTCGGCGGTGGGTTTCGCCCAGCCGAACCTGATCGGCGCGGCGCTGTTCTATCTGGTCAGCTCGACCCTGGCCCTGAGTGCGCTGTTCCTGCTGGCGGAGTTGATCGAGCGTTCGCGTTCGGCCAACGAAATCCCGCTGGAGGATGAAAGCGAGTTGCTGCCGCGTCCGCAGGAATCCCTGCAACCGCCCAAGGGCATCAACCTCGACGACGAGCAGAAAGCCGTGGTCGGCCAGGTCATTCCGTGGACCATGGCGTTTCTCGGCCTGAGCTTCATTGCCTGCGCCCTGCTGATCATCGGCATGCCGCCGCTGTCCGGGTTCATCGGTAAGCTCAGTCTGATCGGTGCGCTGCTCAATCCACTGGGGCTGGGCGATGAAGCGCCGATTTCCAACGCGTCCTGGGCGTTGCTGGCGCTGCTGATCCTCTCCGGGCTGGCCTCTCTCATGGCGTTCGCGCGCATGGGTGTCCAGCGCTTCTGGACGCCGGAAGAGCGCCCTTCACCGCTGCTGCGCAAACTTGAATGTGCGCCGGTTTTCCTGTTGCTGGGGCTGAGCATCGCCCTGACCTTCAAAGCCGAACCGCTGCTGCGCTATACCCAGGCCACCGCCGAAGCGCTGAACAACCCGCAGCAATACGTGATGGCCGTGCTCGGCACCCGCGCCGTACCAAGTCCGGAAGCCAAAGCCGCGATGCTGGAGGTGCAGCCATGAAGCGCGTGTTCCCGGCTCCGCTGCTGTCACTGGCTTTATGGGTTTTGTGGCTGACACTCAATCTCTCCGTCAGCCCGGGCAACCTGCTGCTCGGCGCGATACTCGGGTTCGCCGCACCGTTGATGATGCGCAAGCTGCGCCCGAAACAGGTGCGTATTCGCCGCCCGCTGACAATTCTGCGCCTGTTCGTGATGGTCGGCCGTGACGTGATCCTCTCCAACCTGATCGTCGCCTGGGGCGTGCTCAACGCCGGTCGCCGACCGCCACGCTCACGCTTCGTCAAAGTGCCGCTGGACCTGCGCGACGCCAACGGTCTGGCCGCGCTGGCGATGATCTGCACCGTGGTGCCGGGCACCGTTTGGTCGGAGCTGGCGCTGGATCGCAGCATTCTGCTGCTACACGTCTGGGATCTGGATGACGAGGCGCACTTCATCCACCACTTCAAGACTGCCTACGAGCAGCCGTTGATGGAGATTTTCGAATGAGCCCGTTGCTGTCGAACGCGATTCTGCTGACGCTGTTCCTGTTCTCGCTGGCGATGGTCCTGACCCTGATCCGCCTGTTCAAGGGGCCGTCGGCGCAGGATCGAGTCCTGGCACTGGATTATCTGTACATCGTCGCCATGCTGATGATGCTGACGCTGGGCATTCGTTATTCCAGTGACACTTACTTCGAGGCAGCGCTGCTGATCGCGCTGTTCGGCTTCGTCGGTTCATTTGCCCTGGCGAAATTCCTGCTGCGTGGCGAGGTGATCGAATGACTGCGCAATTGTCGTTGTGGGTCGAGATTCCGGTGGCGATTCTACTGGTGCTCAGCGGGGTGTTTGCGCTGCTTGGCGCAGCCGGCTTGCTGCGCATGAAGGATTACTTCCAGCGCATGCATCCACCGGCGCTGGCCTCGACGTTGGGCGCGTGGTGCGTGGCGCTGGCGTCGATCATCTGCTTCTCGGCACTCAAGTCCGGGCCGGTGATGCATGCCTGGCTGATTCCGATCCTGCTGGCGATTACGGTGCCGGTGACCACGTTGCTGCTGGCGCGGGCGGCGTTGTTCCGCAAGCGCATGGCCGGGGATGATGTGCCGGCTGAGGTGAGTAGCCGCAGGACCGAGAGTGGTAAATAATTCGGCGGTGTCTGGGGCAAGCCTCTTCGCGGGCAAGCCCGCTCCCACAGTGATTGTGGGTGTTCACAAGTAATGGATTCCATCCAAAACCCTGTGGGAGCGGGCTTGCCCGCGAAGAGGCCGGTACTGCCAACACATGAACCGGGTCAGACCCAAGCCACCGCCAACAACCCCGCCCCCAGCAACAGACACAGCGGTGAATACACCCAGGTATCCAGCCGCGCAAATCGCGACCCCTTCACTTCCTTGAAAAAACCCACCAGATGCGAATCGCCGATCGCCCGGGCAAACATCAGTAACGCAATCGCACTGATCACCCACTGCAGCGCCTTGTGATGCACCGGCGGCATGCCCCAGCCGACCCGCATGCACACTAGCGCGGCGATCACCAATAAGGCTGCCGCCACCAACAGGGTGATCCAGCCAGACGGTTTGAATGCCGGTCGCACCGTCGCCACCAGTCCTTGCACCGGGACTTGCGGTACCGCCGCCACCGCCGCCCATTGCCCACCCAGCGCCCAGTACACGTGTACCAGGGCGATTGCCGCAAATATCGTCACCAGCCATTGAGCCAACACAAAGGTCATGGTCGAGAATCCTTTCTGGGGATTTGAACAAAACATCCTAGTCGGCATTTTTTGAAGTGCACGACCGATCGGCGGTACGGTAAAGTGCCGCCCCATGAAATTCACCCGTTCCGATCGCTCACTGCTGGCCTGGATGCTTTATTGCTGCGTCCTGTTCAACGTGTTCGCCTGCAGCATCGGTCACGGGCAAATGGTCGGGATGCAGCTCAACGGCATCGGCGGGCAATTCTGTACGGTCGACCCGGCCACCCAAGCGCCGCTGAGCAGCAATCCCAGCGAAGAACCATTGCCGACCCTGTCCAAGGCGTTCGGCTGTCCGCTGTGCTCGGTCGGCGGCGGCATGGGCCCGGCATTCAACTCCAGCCTGACCCTCGCGATGCTGCCCGAGCTCCACAGCCCGCCGCTGGCGCCCATCGTCAGCGCCGACCTCCCTGCCCGCTTCACCTGGCCCTCGGCCAACCCTCGCGCCCCGCCGCTCGCCTGAGTGTCTTTGCCTTTTTGATTTTTCAGCTCACTGCGCCAACGCGCGGCGTTCGCCTGTGCGCTGACTCCTAGACAAGCATTCAGGATTCAACGATGAAACATATTCCTCTGCTGGCGAGCCTGTGCGGCTGCCTGTCCCTTAACGCCTGGGCGCAATCCTCCGTGGATCTGGCGCCGATCACCATCGACGGCGAATCCACCAGCGAACCGGGCCTGAGCCTAGAGCAATCCAGCGGCATGGCTTCGCGCCTCGGCCTCAGCGTGCGCGACACACCGGCTTCGGTGGCCATCGCCAATCGCAACGACATCGAACGCCACGGCGCGCAGAACTTCCAGGACGCCGCCAACACCCTGCCGGGGGTAAATGCCAGCGCACCACCAGGCTTTGGCGGATTCGTCTCCTATCGCGGCTTCACCAGCAGCCAGATCACCCAGATGTTCAACGGCATCAACGTCTCCGGCGGCCTCGCCCGGCCGGTGGATGCGTGGATCTATGATCGGGTCGAACTGGTGGGCGGCCCGTCGTCGCTGATCAACGGCGCAGGCTCGGTCGGCGGCTCGCTGAACTACGTGACCAAACTGGCAACCCGCGAAGAACAAGCCGCTGAAGGGCGCGTCAGCTACGGCAGCTATGACACCACCGAAACCGCGTTCGGCCTCAACCATGCGCTGACCGACCCGAGCGCCGACGTGCAGCACTATGCGCGCCTCGATGTCAGCCACAACACCAGCAACGGCTACATTGACCGCCAGGAACGCGATGCCTGGAGCGTGGCGTTCTCGTTGCTCAGCGACCTTACGCCGGACCTGTCGCACACGCTGGCCCTGGAATATCAGGACGAACACGAAGACAGCCCGTACTGGGGCACGCCGGTGCTCAACCCCAAGGCTGGCGAGTTGAAGATCGACAACCACAACCGCTTCAACAACTACAACGTCGAGGACGGGCGCTACGAACAGCGCACGATCTGGGTGCGCTCGATCATCGATTACCGGATCAACGACAGCACCACCCTGCGCAACACGCTGTATCACCTTGACAGCCAGCGCGACTATCGCAACCTCGAAACCTATCAGTACAACGCCGACAACACCGCGGTGAACCGCTCCACCGCGTATCAAGTGCGGCATCAGGGTGAGCAGAACGGCAACCAATTCGAACTGCGCCACGACAACACGCTTTTCGGTCTCGACACGACGTGGTCCGGTGGTTTCGAGTACAAGGTCAACCAGACCACCAACTCGCCGCTGAATATCAAAGGCGCGAGCACGGTCGACCCGAACAACTACCGCCCGGGGCATTTCTACGATATTCCCGGCACCAACCCGGCGCTGATCAGCGACAAGACCAACGAAGTCACGACCAAAGCGCTATTCGCGGAAAACCGTCTGGCCCTGACCGACAAACTGGCGCTGCTCACCGGCCTGCGCTACGACGACATCGACCTCGACGTGACCAACCATCGCACGGTGACGGCCGCCAATCCCAAGCACCTCAAACGCAGCTGGGAGCCGGTCACCGGGCGCGTTGGCCTGACCTATCAGTTCATCCCGTCGGCCAACGTCTACGTGCAATACAGCACCGCCGCCGAACAACCGAACGGCACGCAGGACTTCGATGTTTCAACCGGTAAACAGTGGGAAATCGGCAGCAAGTTCGACTACCTCAATGGCCGTGGCGCGGCGACGGTTGCCGCGTACACCATCGAACGCAAAGACTTCGCTGTAACTGATCCGCTGGACCCAACCAGCAGCATCCCGGTCGGTCAGCAAACCTCGAAGGGCATCGAGATCGCCAGCTCCCTGCGGATCACCGACAAGCTGTTGGCCGAAGGCAACTTCGCCTGGGTCGATGCGCAATACGACGACTTCACCGAAAAGAACGCCGCCGGCGTGGTGGTTTCACGCAAGGGCAACACACCGACCAACGTCCCGGATCGGGTCGGCAATCTATGGCTGACTTATGATTTTTCGCCGCAATGGCAAGGAGGGGTCGATGCGCGGTATGTGGCGTCGGTGTATGCGGACACGGCGAACACCATGACCGTGCCGTCGTACACACTGTTCGGCAGCTTCCTCAGCTACAAGGTCGATTCGCACACCACCGTTACCGGCCGGGTGCGCAACCTGACCAACGAGGTGTACGCCGAGTTTGCGCATGTATCACCGGCTTACTACCTGGGTACGCCGCGCACCTTTGAATTGGCGGTGCAAACCAGGTTCTGAACTTAACCGGATCCCTTGTAGGAGCTGCCGAAGGCTGCGATCTTTTGACTTTGATTTTTTAAGATCAAGATCAAAAGATCGCAGCCTGCGGCAGCTCCTACAGAGAGCGATTACAAACTGGCGGAGACCTTCTCCGCCACATCCTTCGGCACCCACGCCTGCCACACCTCCGGATGCGCCTTCATGAACGCTTCTGCCGCCTGGCGCGGCGCAGTGTGCTTCTCGCTCATCTCGGCCAACGCCTTGTTCAATGGTTCGATCGGGAAATCCACCTTACTGAAGAATGCCGCGATCTGCGGATACTGCTTCTGGAACGGCGTAGACACGCCAATCGACAACTTCGACGCCAGCGAACGGGTCGGTTTCGGATTGGGGTTATCGGCATCGGTCAGGGTCTTCCACGCTTCGGCATCAAACGGTGGTTCTTCCAGCTGCACCAGTTTGAATTTCCCCAGCAACGGTGTCGGCGACCAGTAATAGAACAGCACCGGTTTGCCCCGGCGGATCGAAGAGCTGATTTCGGCATCAAGCGCCGCACCCGACCCACTGCGGAAGTTGGTGTAGTCATCCTGCAGGCCATAAGCGCTCAGCTTCTGCTTGTTCACCACTTCCGAGGTCCAGCCGATCGGGCTGTTGAGAAAACGGCCCTTGCTCGGGTTTTCCGGGTCCTTGAACACGTCCTTGTATTGCTTCAGGTCACTGACGCTGCGCAGATTTGGCGCCAGCGGCTTGATACCCTTGGCCGGGTCACCCTTGATCACGTACTCCGGCACCCACCAGCCTTCGGTAGCACCCTTGACCGTATCACCGAGACTGGCGACCTTGCCCTCCGCCTCGGCCTTGACCCACACCGGACTGCGCCCGGCCCACTCCTCGCCAATGACCTGAATGTCATTGTTGGCCAGCGCCGTTTCCAGGGTGATGGTGGTGCCCGGCAACGTATCCGTCGGCAAGCCATAACCTTTCTCGACGATGATCCGCAGAACATCGGTGATCAGGCTGCCGCTTTCCCAGTTCAGGTCGGCAAAATGGATGGGCGTTTGCGCCGCCGTCACCGGTTGCGCCGATGTCAGCACACCAAACGTGACCATGCTGGCGGCCAGTAGCCGTCGAAATCCTTTCATGCTTTTGCACCTCGTGCTGTTCACAGCAGTAGCAGGATGGCCTGGCAGAAGACCGCAAGCCTCTGAATACTCAGTCAACTGACTGTAGCCGAGGTTCCTGCTTTTTCCGGGACCCTATCCCGACGAGGTTACGTTTCAGACTTTTCCTGCAAGCTTTGCAGCTCGCGTCTGACCATGCTGGCGTATTCCGCAGGCCGCAACGTGTAGATCTGTGCAGCCACCCAGTTCAACCACGCGCCTTGCATCCCGGCTTTGGCGTTGAACAACCGCAAAGCCTCTTCACGTGCTCGCTCGAGGTGCCGGGAATGGAAGTCAGCGCGACTCAAATCGCCAGTCACTCGCTGGCCTTGAACGTGACCAACTCGCCCTTGCGCCACTTCGCGGCTTTGCCGGTGACCGCTTTCAGGGTTTTGGTCAGGCCTTCCTGCAATTGCTGATGCGCGGCAAACACCGTCACCACGCTGTGGCCTTCCTTGAACAGGATCGCGTGACCCTCCGCTGTATCGACAAAAGCGTAATCGCCCAGGCCGTACACCGTCAGTTTGATTTCACGAAAGCGGATGTCCATCTTGCCGCCTTCACGGCTGGGCAGCACGGCCGCGCTGAAATGATCGCCGACCTTGAGCTTGAGCCCCGGTTTGTCATCGACCACCAATGCACTTTCGGTGTCGATCTCGGCCACGTAAATACCTTCGGCGTTCTGTTCGGTGATGTAAACAAAACGCGATTGAAACAGCTTGACCAGCTTTGCACGCAAATCACCCAACACGAACAAAGCATGCATATCGAGATTACTGACTGCCAAGGAAACATCCCCACATCTGAAAAGTACCTGCGCAAAACGCGCACGGCAAAAAAACGGCCAGGCCGATGCTGTTACCGATTGACTTCAGTACACCTGAAACAAGCGGAGCGCCCATACATCACAAGTTCGCAAGACTACTGGAAAGTCAGGCGAGAAACTTGCCTCGACGTTCGCCAGGCTTTGAAGGAAAAATCTTCATTGAAGCGCAACGAAGACGGACTACAAACCTTAGGGAAAAAGCTGACGAAAAAAAGCCCTTTTCCGACATATCGCCGGTAAAAAATTGCTTTAGATAGGCACCTGTCGCCAACAGACACTGGCGATTCTAGAGCAGCGATGCTCCTTCCGACTACCCGAACCGACCTGTAACCGTCGGCTATCTCATGAAAAGGACTTCATATGTGCACTCTGACTCACTTTGCCCAGCCTTCCAACCCGGGTATCGATACGCCATTCGTACTGCAAGGCACCGATTTGGCTGAACTGGCGGAACACGGACCAGGCAATCACAGACCTCGATTTCAGGTAGTTCCGGCGGGCAACGCGTTCTTTCATATCAAAGAATCATCCACCGGTCGTGTAAGAGGTTTCCGCGAAGATCATAACGAAGCGTGCGCTCTTGCCCGCTCGCTTGAATCACGAATCGAACTCTTGTCCAACGGCCGCCTCATATAAAGAGCGAGCGACAGCGCCATTCCGGCCTACGCAAAAGGAGTAAACGATGGAACTGCCAGCCTATGATCTGAAAACCTTGTTCGACCAACTGGGCCTGCCTTCGGAAAACGAGGCAATCGACGATTTCATCGAAGCGCATCCGCTGGACGCCAACACCAAGTTGATTGATGCCGAGTTCTGGACGCCGCAACAGGCGCAACTTCTGAAAGAGTGGTTGCGCGCCGACGGCGAAGAAGCGGTGCTGGTCGATGAGTTGAACGTACGCCTGCACGACGGACGTTAATAAATGTCAGTGCAGGCTGTCGCCAGGCTCGGCCATCAGTTGCGCGAGCCAGGCAGCCTTGCACTCCTCCGCCTCGTCGCGACTGGCGAACGCAGTGCCGCGCCGCTCACCGTTGAGCAGCACCACCCAGCAGACACTCTGGCCCATCGCGCGCAATCCGGCGGGCACACCACTGCCAATCATCACCGCGACATCGACTCTGCACATACTGACCTCTCGACTTCATTAGCTACCTAACTAACGGCCATGTTAATGACTTCGTCGCGGAGGAAACAGCAATGCCCGTGCACAGATTCATTGCGCGAGCGGTAACAATCGATCAGCGCGGACTCTCCGGTTTATAACCCAGGCGCAGACCGCCCCAATGCCGGCCCTTGACCATGATCGGTACCGACAGGTCATGCATCAGCTCGCCGGTATCGCGGGTGTACGTCTGCAGTAGCACCGCTTGCTGATGACTGCCGCAGCGAATCCCGGTGCGGTCAGCGAACTTGCGCTTGGTGCGGTTGCCCACCGCGTCGACCTGCTCGTCACCGGTCAACGGCTGACTGAATGCCAGGTTGTGCGTCGGCACATAGCCCTGTTGCGTGCAGGCGATGGCGAACACCAACCCCTCATGACGCGGCAGCAACGGCTCCTGAATCGCCGGCAGCACCTGATCGGTGTAACGGTCGAAACGGGTCTGAAACTTCGGCGGTTGCGTCCCGGGAATCGGCTGATATTGACGGTCGAACAAATCCTCAAGGCTGATCCGCCCCTGCTCGACATCCGCTTCGAACCGCGCAGCAATCTGACTCGCGCCCTCACGCGCCAGGTCATAGACGCGCTGGTGATAGTCATCCAGACCAACTTCGGCCAGGCGCTCGCTGATGGTTTCCGCCTGGCCTTCCATCTGCACGGCGGCCTCGGCCAGGCGCCGGGTCTGTTGATCGCTGATCGCCAGATCGCTGCGCATCTGTTCGATGGCCTTGAACAGGCTGTCGAGCTGCTCGCGATTGGTTTCCGCACCCCGGGCGATTTCGCCGACCTGACCTTCCACGCCGGCGGCCAACCGGGCGATGTTGTCCAGATGCTGGCCGGTGTTCTCGACCTGCTCGACGCCGGTCTGCAGATCGCTGGACAGCTCGCGAATCTGCTCCACCACTTGCGCCGTGCGCTGCTGGATGTCGGCGACCATCTCCCCGACTTCGCCCGTCGCCGACGCCGTGCGCGCCGCCAGACCGCGCACCTCATCCGCCACCACCGCAAAACCCCGGCCATGCTCGCCGGCCCGCGCCGCTTCAATCGCCGCGTTCAAGGCCAGCAGATTGGTCTGGCTGGCGATGGACTGAATCACCAGCGTCACCCGTTGAATGTCATCGCTGCGCAGGCTCAGGGCTTCGATCAACTCTCGGCTGGCGTTGGCGCGTTGACTGAGTTGATGCATGCGCGCAATCGAATCCACCAGTTCGGTGCGCCCCGCCGCGCTGCTGTGATGCGCTTCGCTGGCGGCGTCCAGCGCTTCACGGCTGAGCTGCGAGGTGGCGTGTTCGGTGGCGATCATCACTTCGGCGTTGCTGACAATCTGCGCCGCCGCGTCGAGTTGCGATTCCAGTTTGCTCGCCAGTTGCTTGACGGAAAACGCCACACCGGCGGCTGACAGCGCGTTATGACTGGTGGTGTAGGAAAGGTCACGAGTGAGTTCGGAAATCGCGTTACCGGCATCGACAGGCGCAACATCGGGGATGGCCCGCGAGCGCAGGCGCGGCAGCCAGACAATCAGCACCGCCAGCGGCAGGCCGATGTACAGCGAGCCTCCACCCAGCGTCATGCCGGCAAGCAACAGCATCAGGGCGATGCTTTGCAGGGTCGGAGCGATCCAGCGGTTTTTCGGCAACAGCACTGGTGCGGGCAAAGCCCCAACCAGAGATCCATCTCTCGTCATTTCAACACCCCACGCATGTTCTCATTGTTGTGACTGCATTAAACGCCACTAGAACGCCATTATCCATGGTCCGTTAGTCGTGGAGCCTGCAGCAGGTCAATGGAACGGTGCGCAAGATATCGCAGACGAGTAAAAGCAAAGATCGCAGCCCCGTCAGCTCGTGTAGGAGCTGCCGAAGGCTGCGATCTTTTGCAGGCGCCCCCGATTCAGGGGGCAACCATGGAATCAGGCCTGACGCTGGTGCTTGTCGATCTGCTCGTGACGCTCTTGAGCTTCGATGCAGTATTTGGTGGTCGGGCTGATCAGCAGGCGTTTCAGGCCGATGGCCTCGCCGCTGTCGTCGCACCAGCCAAAACTGTCTTCCTTGATGCGCTCAAGGGCTTGTTCCAGTTGCGGCAGCATGCGCTGGTCGCGATCGATCGCGTTCACCAGCCAGGTGCGCTCTTCTTCAACCGAAGCCGCGTCCGCCGGGTCGGCCGGAGTGTCCAGGCTTTCGATGGCGATACGGTTTTGCTCAATGCGCTCATGGGTTTCGACTTTCATGTTCTGCAACAGCTCAGTGAAGAAAGCGTGTTGCTCGGCATTCATGTAGTCATCTGCCGGCATGGCCAGCAACTTGTCCTTTGTCATTGATATCTCTATAAAAAAACGTGCATTAAGGCGAAATAGGGAGCGTTCCGGCGAACCGTGTCCGGTCGACGAAAAGGCATCGTTTATTGCAAACGCCACCCGGCACTCAATTTACGAAGGGGCGGCAGTCTAAGGCCCGTTTGAGGCCTCAGCAACTGTAAATACCGGGAATTTGTCCGACAAGCCCTGTAAACAGCTCTGACACAGGCGTCATGGCGGTCATCGGAGTGCGTTTATAGCAAGAAATTCAGTCCAACGGCTGTATATAGAAGACAAACGGCTAACCGAGCGGCAGTTGGTCGCATTTTTTCAGCCATGCCGCCCGCGCAGTGCATCGTTTCAGCTGCGCAGACGCCGGAAATCTCCCCTGCCAACTCCCCGCACCCCGCCTATCATCAGGCACACCGTAAATAACTGTGGCGAGGGAGCTTGCTCCCGCTGGGTCGCGAAGCGGCCCCCAACTTTGGGCCTGCTGCGCAGTCCAGCGGGAGCGAGCTCCCTCGCCACAGTGTGATTTGATCAGCCTGAAGGAAGACTTATGCCCCGCCCCGATCTGCCGGCCAACGACGAGCCTGCCCTCGCCAGCCCCCCGATCAATGCCGAGCGTCTGCTGCAACTGATCACCGACGAATACGACACCCTGCCGCGCCAACTCAAACGCATCGCCAGCTACATGAGTCAGCAAAGCGAGCGGATCATGGTCGATCGCATCAGCGACATCGCCCGCGAATGCGAGGTGCATCCGTCCGCCATCGTGCGTTTCTCGCAGCGCTTCGGCTTCAGTGGCTTCAGCGAAATGCAGGCGCTGTTCCGCGCCGCCTACACCCACAAAGCCTCGCCGGTGCACAACTACCAGCAACGCATCCGCAGCATGATCGCCAACCAGTCGCAACAAGCCAGCGACGGCGACCTCGCCCGCGAATGCATCGACGCCACCCGCTCCGGCATCGAACGCCTGGGCCGCGAACTCGACGACGTCGCATTCGAGAAAGCCGTCGACCTGATCGTCAACGCCGACAACATCTATGTGGTCGGCGTGCGTCGCTCCTTCGCCGTCGCCGACTACCTCGTTTACAACTTGCAACACACTCACAAGCGCATTCACCTGGTTTCCGGGCTGGGCGGCAGTTATCGCGAGCAGATGCGCAGCGTGCGTAGCGGTGATTTGGTGATCGCCATCAGCTTCACCCCGTACGCCAAGGAAACCCAACACTGCCTGCGCTACGCCCGCCAGCAACAGGCCAACACCCTGATCCTCACCGACAGCCACCTCTCGCCCTTGGCTAAAAACGCCAACAGCCTGCTGCTGGTGAATGAGGGCAGCGCATTGGCCTTTCGTTCCCTGAGTGCGACGTTGTGTTTGTGTCAGGCGTTGTTCGTGGCGGTGGCGTATCGGCTGGAATTGAATGTGGATGAGATTCACGAGCAGGCCGGTTTTGACGACTGACATTTGCCTCAGGCTCGGCTAGGTTATGCCTTCCCACCGGTTCGACTTGAAGGAACGCGTCATGAAACTGATCGGCATGCTGGACTCCCCCTACGTGCGCCGCGTGGCGATCTCCGCCAAACGCCTCGGCATCGACCTCGAACATGAATCGGTCTCGGTGTTCCGCCACTTCGAGCAATTCCAGCAGATCAATCCGGTGGTCAAGGCACCCACGCTGATCCTCGATGACGGCGTGGTCCTGATGGACTCCACCCTCATCCTCGACTACCTCGAAGCCGCCAGCGGCAAAAGCCTGCTGCCGAGCGACCTCAAACAACGCGCCCACGCCCTGCGCCTGATCGGCCTCAGCCTCGCCGCCTGCGAAAAAGCCGTGCAGCTCTATTACGAACGCAACCTGCGCCCGGCCGACATTCAATACCAACCGTGGGTCGAACGCGTCGAAGGCCAACTTGCCGCCGCCTTCACCGTCCTCGAACAGGAACTGGAAAAAACCGGCCTGCCCACCGACGGCACCCTGACCCAGGCCGGCATCAGCCTCGCCGTCGCCTGGAGCTTCACCGGCCTCGTCGTCCCCGACCAGATCGACGCTCGCCGCTACCCGCACATCGCCCAATACACCGCGTACGCCGAAACCCTCGAAGCGTTCGTCAGCACCCCGATGACCTGACCATGAGCGCCACCGACACCGCCGCCCCGGCGTTAAAGGAAATCTTCAACGCCGAACGCCTGCAACACATCGCCTGCGAAATGAGCGCCGTGTACCCGGCGTTCAAGGCCAAGGCGTTTCTCAAGCACGCCAACCAAGGGCTGGCGGAATTGTCGGTGATGCAACGCATGGCCCGCGTCAGCGAAAGCCTGCACGCCGTGCTGCCGCTGGACTACGAAGATTCCCTCGAAGTCCTGCGCGAACTCGCCCCCCGCCTCAACAGCGGATTCGTCAGCATGTGCCTGCCGCACTACGTCGCCAGCTACGGCAGCCACGCCTTCGATACCTCCATGCAGGCACTGAAATACTTCACCACCTTCGGCTCCTCGGAATTCGCCATCCGCCACTTCCTGCGTAGCGACCTCGAACGCTCGCTGGAACTCATGCACGACTGGACCCAAGACCAAAACCACCACGTCCGCCGCCTCGCCAGCGAAGGCACCCGCCCCCGCCTGCCCTGGTCATTCCGCCTGGAAGCCGTGCAAGCCAATCCGCAACTGACCGCCGGCATCCTCGATCGGTTAAAGGCCGACGAGAGTCTGTACGTACGCAAGTCCGTGGCGAACCATCTGAATGACGTGACCAAAGAGCATCCGGAATGGGTGCTGGACACGATTGAAGGCTGGCCACTGGAAAACAAACACACGGCGTGGATTGCCAAGCATGCGTTGCGCAGTTTGATCAAACAGGGAGATTTGCGCGCGCTGACGGTGATTGGTGCGGGGGCCAAGGCTGAGGTTGAGTTGCTGGATGTGCGGGTTGAGCCGGCGGTGGTGAGGTTGGGTGAGGCGATTACGTTGTCGTTTACGGTGAAGTCGACGGTGGCGCATGAACAGCGGTTGGTGATTGATTATGCGATTGACTATGTGAAGGCGAATGGCGGGGTTTCGGGGAAGGTTTTCAAGTTGAAGACGGTGGAGTTGGCGGGGTTTGGGGAAGTGGTTGTGGCGAGGCGGCAGGTGATTCGGGATTTTACGACGCGGAGGCATTTTGTGGGGCGGCATGGGGTTAGGGTTTTGGTGAATGGGGAGGTTTTGGGGAGTGCTGCGTTTGAGATCGTTGCTGATTGATACCGGTAATAGATTCCGTTGATCTGGCAGTTATCGGACTCATAGGGAATTAGGGATGGAGCTGCTTTCGGCCAGAAGCAGTCATTCGAGCATTCTCTGGAACTACCTCTATTCACAGCCAACGGATTAATCATAGTGACCGGCGTCAGAAAGCACACCGGTCACTTCCATGCTCCTATTTTCTGATGGACACAATGGTGGCTCTGCCACCCTCTACCCGAAACGAAAACGAAACGCGGTCGCCGGCTTTCAGGCCCTTGAGTTGGTCCTCGGTAACGGAAAAAGCCATGGTCATCGGCGGCCATTGCACGGCTGGAACAGCCCCATGAGCGATGGTCACCGTATGCTTCGCAGTATCCATCGCCTTGATCGCTCCCTCGGCACTGGCAACTGGAGTCTGCTTTGTTTCCTGTTCCATCTGCATGCCCTCCATTCCGTTCATTTTCATGCCAGACATGTCTTCCGCGCGGGCAGAAAGTGAAAGCGTAAAGGCGATGCTTGCAACTGCAATCAGGGTCAGTTTCATACGATTGTTCCTTCTGGTTTGATGGGGTTAACGATGAGGTGCCGGCGACGCATCAGGCGATAGGCCGCCGGAATGACAAACAGGGAAAGCAAGGGAGCCGTGACCATGCCGCCGACCATGGGCGCAGCAATGCGGCTCATCACCTCGCTACCGGTGCCACTGCCCAACAGGATCGGCAACAAACCGGCAATGATGACGGCCACGGTCATGGCCTTGGGTCGAACGCGCTGCACGGCGCCTTCACGAATTGCCGCCACCAGCCCGCGCTCAGTGCTGTCGCCGAGGTCTTCCCGTTCTGCCCAGGCATTCTTCAGGTAGAGCAGCATTATCACGCCAAACTCGGCGGACACACCGGCCAGGGCGATAAAGCCGACACCTGTCGCAACCGACAGGTTGAAGCCCAACAAATAGAGGAACCATGCTCCGCCCGTGAGAGCGAATGGCAGCGTGGCCATGATCAGCAAAGCCTCATCGAAGCGGGCAAATGTCAGATAGAGCAGCACGAAGATGATCAACAGCGTGGCAGGCACTACCAGCTTTAGTCGTGCGTTGGCCCTTTCGAGAAATTCAAACTGTCCTGAATAGCTCAGGCTCATACCAGGCTGCAACTTGACCTGTTCACTGACGACTCGGCGCAGATCGGCTACCACTGAGGCAATGTCCCGACCACGCACATCGATGTACACCCAGCCCGAAGGTCGTGCGTTCTCGCTCTTAAGCATGGGCGGGCCATCCGTGACCTTGACCTTCGCCACTGTACCGAGGGTGATCTGGTTCCCTAGCGGGGTATAAATCGGCAATTGCTCCAGGGCGCCGACCGAATCACGCCACTCCCGTGGGTAGCGCACGTTAATCGGAAAACGGGCGAGCCCTTCAATGGTTTCCCCAACGTTTTCACCGCCGATAGCACCGGCCACGATGGATTGCACATCGGCGATATTCAGTCCGTAACGGGCGGCGACTTTGCGGTCGATGTCTACATCGATATAGCGACCACCGGTCAGTCGCTCGGCCAAAGCCGAACTGACACCGGGTACGCCCTTGGCCGCACGCTCGATAGCCTGAGTTGCGGCATCGATCTCCGTCAGGTTAGTCCCGGCAACTTTCACACCGATGGGACTTTTGATACCTGTTGCCAGCATGTCGATACGGTTGCGAATCGGCGGTATCCAGATATTGGTAAGCCCCGGGACTCGTACCACTCGATCCAGTTCCTCCACCAGTTTTTCCTGGGTCATACCGGCACGCCATTGCTCATGTGGCTTAAACTGGATGGTGGTTTCGAACATTTCCAGTGGCGCCGGGTCGGTGGCGGTTTCAGCACGACCGGCTTTACCGAAGACGTGTTCGACCTCCGGAACTGTCTTGATCAAGCGGTCGGTCTGTTGCAGCAATTGCGCTGCTTTCTGTGCCGACAAGCCCGGCAAAGCCGAAGGCATGTAGAGCAGATCACCCTCGTCCAGCGGCGGAAGAAACTCACCACCCAAACGAGACATTGGCCACAACGCACTGACAAAAACCAGCAACGCTACAAGCAGCGTGGTTTTGGGTCGACGCAAGACGGCGTCCAGGGCAGGCTGATAGATCCGGATCAACCACCGGTTCAACGGATTCTGTTGTTCACTAGGTATTCGCCCCCGAATCCAGTAGCCCATCAACACTGGCACCAAGGTCACCGACAATCCCGCCGCTGCGGCCATGGCGTAGGTCTTGGTGAAAGCCAACGGGCCGAACAACCGTCCTTCCTGAGCTTCCAGCGTGAATACCGGAATGAACGACAAAGTGATGATCAACAAACAGAAGAACAGTGCCGGACCTACCTCTGCCGCCGCTTCGGTCATTACATGCCAATGACGCTCACCCTTCAGTTCTTCCCCCGGATTGGCCGCGTGCCAAGCCTCTATCTTCTTGTGGGCATTCTCGATCATCACCACGGCAGCATCGACCATGGCGCCAATGGCGATGGCTATTCCCCCCAAGGACATGATGTTGGCGTTGATGCCCTGGTAACGCATGACGATAAAGGCAATCAACACACCAACCGGCAAGGAGATAATCGCCACCAGGGATGAGCGCAGGTGCCATAGGAAGATCCCACACACCAACGCGACGACGATGAACTCTTCGATTAGCTTGTGGCTGAGATTTTCCACAGCGCGGTCGATCAGCTTGCTGCGGTCATAGGTGGTGACGATATCCACACCAGCCGGCAGACTGCTTTTCAGTTCGTCGAGCTTGGTCTTGACCGCTGCAATGGTCTCGCGAGCATTCTTGCCGCTGCGCAAAATCACCACGCCGCCGACGGTCTCGCCTTCGCCGTCGAGTTCGGTGATGCCACGCCGCATTTCCGGTCCCAACTGAATGGTGGCGACATCGCCAAGGGTTACCGGCACTCCTCCCGAAGCCAGCTTGAGAGGGATCGCTCGAAAGTCATTGAGCGTCTTCAGGTAGCCGGAAGCCCGCACGATGAACTCGGTCTCTGCCATCTCCAGCACGGCACCACCAGTTTCCTGGTTGGCCTTGCCGATAGCCTCGGTTACCTCAGCCTGAGTGATACCTAGGCTGGCCAGTTTGAGCGGATCAAGCTGCACCTGATATTGTTTGACCATGCCCCCCACCGTGGCCACCTCCGCCACGTTGGGCAGGGTTTTGAGTTCGAACTTGAGGAACCAGTCCTGAAGAGCGCGTAGCTGCGCCAGATCATGCCCGCCACTGCGATCTACCAGTGCGTACTGATAGATCCAGCCCACGCCCGTCGCATCTGGCCCTAGCGCCGGCTTGGCACTGGCCGGCAAGCGACTTTGTATTTGGCTCAGGTACTCCAAAACCCTCGAGCGAGCCCAGTACAAGTCAGTGCCGTCTTCGAACAGCACGTAAACGAAGCTGTCACCGAAGAAGGAATAGCCACGCACCGTCTTGGCGCCCGGTACTGAGAGCATGGTGGTGGCCAAAGGATAGGTCACCTGGTTCTCGACAATCTGCGGCGCTTGTCCTGGATAAGGGGTACGGATGATCACCTGAACATCAGAGAGATCTGGTAACGCATCGATAGGCGTGCTCTGCACCGACCAGATGCCCCAAGCCGTGACGAACAGCGTCGTCAGTAGCACCAGGAATCGGTTGGCTACTGACCAACGAATCAGGGCAGCAATCATGGCTGGCTCCCCGATTTATCCAGGCGCTCAACACGCAGGCCATCGTCAGTCTGGCTCACCGCGACCCGGACCTTGTCACCCGCTTTAAGGCCCTGCATCAGCGCCGGTTTGGCGAGTGGGAATGTCATCGTCATGCCAGGCATGCCGAGTGTCTTGAAGGGACCATGAGCCAGCGTGACTTCTTTGTCGGTGATCTCAACGATCCGTCCATCCGCTTCATGAAAGCTGGAGGCTGCCGTGCTGGATGGTGACTCCTCCTCTGAGCTTGCAATGATGCCCTTGAGGCTGGCCTCTGAGTCGAGCAGGAACTGGCCAGACGTAACGACCTTCTGGCCTTCCTCCAGACCTTTCAATATCGCCGTTTTTCCATCGCTTTCCTGCCCGAGTTGCACCTCCACGGGACGATAGCGACCGGCGTTTTCTGTGAGCATCACCAAGGCACGTCGACCTGTGCGAATGATGGCTTCGCTGGGTACCCACAACACACTCTGCTCGGTCGAACGATTCAGGCGTACCTGTGCCGTCAAACCCGGCCTGAGGCGACCGTCCGGATTGGACAACTCAACACGTACGCGAAGAGTGCGGCTGTCCGGATTGGTCTCGGGCAAAATTGCGCTGACCTTGCCGTTGAGTATTGTTCCTGGGTAGGCGGGCAAACGCGCTTCGACTGCCTGTCCCACGGTGACCGATCCGGCATCCGACTCTGGAACGGCCACAGCTAGCCAGACACTGCTCAAGCCATTAACGCGCGCCAAAGTGTCACCCGACGCCACCGTCATACCCGCGCGTACGTTCAACTCTTGCAGCACGCCACCAATAGGGCTGGTGAGCGTCAGGTAGGGTTGGACTTTGCCACTTCGCTCTACCTGAGTAATCAGTGTTGCCGGCATCCCCGTGAGCAGCAGTCGTTGTTGGGCCGCAGCCAACAATTCAGCATCTCCATTGCGCTTCAGCGCAAGAAACTCTGTCTGGGCAGCAGCCCATTCCGGCACCAGAATATCCGCTAATGCCGCATTGGCTTTGAGCACATCGCCGGGTGCATGGGCATAGACCCGTTCCACAAAGCCCGAGGTGCGTGCCTGAATAACCGCGACATCCCGCTCGTTGAACCCCAAAGCACCTGACACATCGAGGCTGGAATCAAAGATTCCACGGGTGACGGTCGCAAAACGCAGCCCGATATTCTGGGTTAGACTCGGGTCGATGTTGACGCTCGTACGGCCCCCTGGGCCGCTGGCGTATTGAGGAACCAGTTGCATGTCCATGAAGGGGGATTTACCCGGCTTATCGAATTTTTGCTGTGGGTACATGGGGTCGTACCAATACAGTGCCTTGCGTCCGTCCGATGAATTGAGGCTCTGCTCCTGTGTGGTACTGGGTACTCCGCTCATACGCTGATGTGCCAACCAGTAACCACCGGCAACACCCAATCCCAGCGAGATGCCTACCAGCAATGCCCCATTCCATTTTTTAAGGATCATTGGCTCGACTCCCCATAAGCAAAATACAGCCGCGCGCTGGTCAGTGCTCGCTGCTCTTCCACGTCGATCTGTTTGAGGCGGGCCTCCATGAGTTCACGTCGAGCCGCAACAACGGCGTTTAAATCGCCTTTGCCGGCACGGTAGCTGGCCATGCTGAGATCGACCTTTTCCTTGGCCAGCGGTAACAGGCTTTCCTGGTTTCGGCGTACGGCACGATTCAGGCGCTCATAGTCAGCCAGTTCGTTCTCCAGTTGCTGTGTGTGCTCGCGTGACAGGGCTTCCCGCTCGGCCTCAAGCTGGCTGAGTTCAGCCTGTTTGGCTGCGATTCTGGGATTTTGGCGAGAGTCAGGAAACAACGGTAAATCCCAGGAAAACTGCACGCTGACCATGTCGCCAAACTCGCGGCCGCGATGCTGGTAATCCACTTCCCAGCTCCAGTCCGACTGTTTCTCCGACACGGCTTCATTAACTTTGGCTTGCGCTTCGCGGGCCATCGGCGCAAACGCTGCCAGTTCTGGATGGTGTTGCAGTTTATGGGCGTAACTGGAGGTATCGACAGGCCATTCAGGCAGGCTGCCTACAGGCTTGTCATTGGCGGCGGGACCAATCCAGCGCTTGAGGGCTGCTCGGGCCTGTGCTCTCTGGAGAACCAGATCGTCCTGCTGCTCCGCCAGTTGAGCCGCTTCCTGCTTGGGCGTCACCGCATCGGCGGGTTGAGCGCGACCACCAGCAATCTGGGCTCGGACCGTATCCGTCAGAAGGCGGTTTTCTTTGTAGAAATCCTGGAACAGCGCATCTTTGCGTTCAACCGAGTAGCTGCTGATCCAGGCCAGCGCCGTGGACTGGCGCACCTTCAGACGTTCGACTCGACGCTCCGCTGCGGCACGATCAACGGCTGCGTCGGCGACCTCAATGCGCGCTTTGCGCTTGTCGCTGTTGGGCATCTCTTGCCTGACCCCAACCATTTGCATGGTCATGAAGTCCTGGTCGATGCTCCAGCGATCCGGACCTCCAACGGGGTAATTCTGCACACCCAATAGCAGTTTGGGGTCAGGTAGTTCACCGGCTGGAATAGCTGCGCTGCTGGCAGCGTGAATTTTGGCGTCTTGTGCGGTCAGCGACGGTGCATTGTTTTCGGCCAGCCGCAACGCTTCATCGAGTGTCAAAGCAGCAGCGGAGCTCGGCAATGCCAGTACGCTTGCCGCCAGACCGGCCACAAGGGGCCAGCCTGTGCAATAGCACTTGGAGTTCATGTTTACGATTCCTGTGATCATCCACTGCACGCGTCAAAAGACATGCGCACAGCTAGTCCATCCCGCTAACGCGGAATGAGGCTCAATGTGGGACAGAAATCAAACGCGGGGTGGTCGCCATACCCCGGACGGGGTCTGAACAGGCAGGGAATCGCTGATGAGGGAAAGCACTACGGGGCTGAACACTGTGACAGGCGGCTTGAAGATCGAGACTTGCAACATGCCGCCCGACTTGCACTCCTGGCCAGGCTTGCATGGTTTGCCATGCTCGACTGGGCTTTTCATGTCGTTGCAGCAGTCCATCCCCATGTCGTCCATCATCACCATGCCCATCGTCTTCATTGGGCACGGTTCTGTCGGTGCCTGAACGCCCGCCATCCCGCTGAGGGGAAGCGCCAGGCTGATCATGAAGATGAGGCAAAACCGCAGATAGCGTTTCATGGGCTGGAGTGTAGTCGCTGAAAGTTGCACATACAATTGGGGACGAATGGAATAAATGACCTGCCTGGGAACCTTACCCAGGCGATAACAACGTAGCTAAATTAAGCCAGCATTACAGGCGTTAAATCGAAGCCTACCTCTGCTTTGAAACTGCGTTGTGAATTTCAGCAATAGCCGACTGAGCGTCTGCTTTGGGCCGAAAGGAGCCACTTTCAAACGTCTGCTTTTGGCCGAAAGCTATCCTTCGTTGAGTTCAGCATTGACGCGGTAGCTGTCAAAAAGGTGACTCACTCAAGACAACGCCACTGAAAGACAGGCAAGAGAAGTGTCGCCTACCAACTCCCATATGGAATGCCGTACTTTTCAACATACCGCTTAGCCTTCTCACTTACCGGATAGGCATAACGACCACCGTTCTTCCATTGTTCCGGCCCCAGAGGCTCTATCTCCCCTTGACCGCGAGAAATCTCAACCGGATTTCGACATGAATCTCTAACCCATGTTTTGAGCACGCCGCCCGGAGCGAGCCCCACGTAAAGTGACGCCATAAAGCGAGCAGTTTTCTCCGGTGTTTCCGGGCAACGCTGGTGTGTTGACTTCACCATCAGTTGCCTGCCCTCTTCCGGAATTTCAATGAAGCCTTTGTAGGTTTTTTGCTCTGTTATGGATTGCCAGCGGACAAAGATCAATTTTGGAAGATCGGCGCCCGTCACAGGTCTCCCGCTCCCCGACACGGTTCCCCAACCACGAGCAGATTCCGTGCTGATATCGGGCTCTCCGCTGGCTGCAGTGCTCTTGCCAGCTCTAAGAAGACTCTGTTATTGATGTCTTGGACGGAGCTGTCCTCTACCCATACCTTCATGTAATTCGGCTGAACGAACACTAATTCCCACCATGGATATTTAGGGTCATTTTCGCCTGTTTCTGGGCCACTGCTTTGGCAGCCGGACAACAATAAAGCGCCCAGCAGTGCAATCGTTGCTTTCATTACAAATGATCCATTCAAGTAGTTGTCACGACTACCAACTTCCATATGGAATGCCGTACTTGTCGATATACCGCTTAGCCTTTTCACTCACAGGATAGGCGTACCGCCCTTCGTTCTTACCTTGACTCGGCCCCAGTGGCTCAATTTCCGCCTGTGCTCGCGCTACCTTGACTGGGTGATGACATGAGTCTCTTACCCAAACCTGCACGACACCACCGGGAGCCAAGCCGAGATAAACCGATGCCATGAATCTTGCTTGTCGATCGGGAGTTCGCGGGCAGCGCTGATTGACGGACGTCACCATCAACTGCCTGGCCTCTTCCGGAATATCTACCCATGCTTGCCAGGTTTTCTGTTCGACGATTGATTGCCAACGGACCCAGATTCGAACGGGCAGGTCTGCTCCTATCACCCTCCTCCCGCTGCCGCCCACTCCGCCTGCCCACCCCCGGGCTGACTCTGTGCCATCTTCAGGTTCTCCCCCAGCAGCGGTGCCGCCGCCGGTTTTGTAGAAAATCCTGCCGTTAATGTCTTGAACAGAGCTGTTTTCAACCCAGACCTTCATATAGTCCGGCTCAGTAAACGCCAGCTCCCACCATTCGGACTTCGGGTCATTTTTGGCTGAGAGTGGATCAGTTTCTTGGCACCCTGAGATCAGCAAAACGCAAAGTATCGTTATGAGTTGTTTCATTGGCTTAAGGATTACCAACTCCCGTACGGAATGCCGAATTTCTCGATATACCGCTTAGACTTTTCGCTGACGGGATACGCATAGCGCCCTTGATTTTTACCTTGACTAGGCCCCAACGGTTCGACCTCTGCTTGTGCTCTGGCGACTTTGACAGGATGGTGGCATGAGTCTCGAACCCAGACTTGCACGACACCACCGGGCGCCAGACCCAAGTAGAGAGACGCGTTATAGCGCCCCTCTTGTTCGGGTGTTTTGGCGCAGCGCTGATTGACGGACTCGAGCATGAGTTGTCTGGCTTCCTCTGGGATATCTACCCAGGCCTTGTACGTTTGGGGTTCAACAATTGATTGCCAACGGACATAGATCCGTTTGGGAAGATCCGCACCAACAACACTTTTTCCGGTGCTTCCCACGCCGTGCCAACCACGAGCAGAGTCGGTGCCGTCTTCCGGTTGGCCGCCTGATGCGGATCCTCCGCCAGTGTGCAAGAACGTCTCGCCCTTGATGTCTTCTACGGCGGTGTCCTCTACCCAAACCTTCATGTAATGAGGCTCGGTGAACGCAAGCTCCCACCATGGAGACTTCGGATCATTTTTTGTTGAAAGCGTATCGGCATGACAACCGGTCATGAGGACTGCACAGAGCAGGCTTGTTAGAAGTCTCATCAAAAAAGCGTCCAGTCGGGTACGTGGGGATGTTGTACGCGTATGCCGTCAGGGGTGGGGGCGTTGATGTACACCGCTCTCACACCGCTTCCATCTCTTCGGCCTAGTGGATGGTTCCAGTTTGCGGACGTGTGAATGTACTTGAGTTTGAGCATTCGCTCTTCTTCTGGCGTAGTTCTGTAGTCACCAGAGACAAATCGATCACACATAGCTTGAAGTTCTGACGGTAGCGCCAGATCAGGCGTATCTGAAATGTCGTTGAACCGAACGCCTTTGTCCTTCGCCATTTTATGCATCACGCGCAGATAGACTCGAGATAGCAAGCCACTGACCGGACGCTTGAGCTGTACGGCGGCATATACGTGTTTGACACGTGGGCTCATACGGTCTTGCGGACTGTTCGGCATCAGCAGCGCAGGTGGCGTGACGATTTTCAGCATCTCGGACGGCCAGCCGTCCGCGATCCACTGATTTTTTATTGTCACCGCATCGCGGTAAATCGAAGTGGTGAGAACATCGGTTTGGAGAGGGACTTCTAGTACCTGCATAGGGCTGACAAGCACACATTCCTGCGCTTCGTCGAGGTAACTACCTCCGATATCGGAGTGAACACCGGGCAAAGTGATCTCCGGATGAGCAGGCTTTACACGGCTGAGGGCAAAGTTGCCTCGGCATTCATCACGCGCAACCAAATGGACGACGTCGGTGAAAAAACGACGATCCAGGTAAAGCTTGATGCCTGTTGCAATGGGGCTTTTCACGTTGCCGAAATTGGACCAGCCAGCTATAGACGGAACTGTATCGAACAGCCCGATAAAGCCCATTCTGATATCGGCATTGTATTGATCAATAAAGGTCTTGCTGAACGCTTCAGGATTGCTACGTAGCACTTCACCTAAGGGACCTTGCTTGCCACGCACGACTTCATTGCAAAAGTGCCGGGCAGCAGCTGCACCACGGCTGAATCCAAATGTGTCGAAGGTCAGCGAAGTCACTTCGCTACCCGGGTTATCGTTCAAGAGTTCTTTGATACGTAATTTGATCGATGTAAACGAAGACTGAACCCTACTTGCAACTCCGGTCTCACCTCGCCCGGTGCCACCCCCAAAGGTACTATCTTGCTTACCCGCTTGGGTACCAATGCCCTCTACATAAATCATGCGGAAAGCTTGCTTTCGGAGCCCCTCACCTTCGGCTCCCTCTGGGGCGTCGTAAAGCTCACTCAGTTTTTTAATATTGGTAGGGCCAGCACCATAGCTGCTGTCCGGATCCCCCATATAGGGCTGACAGCTAGCAGGAATATCCTGCGGCGCAATCGGATGCTGCGCACCACACAGCAACCCTGCTGCTGTGTTGTTCGCATTGTTACCAGTACCATCAAAGAAAACCCCAATCCTCAACGCGATGCCGACTTTCTCAGGCTCGCGCGCAGGTTCTTTCCCATGCTTCTCATACTCCGCCCAACGCTGGGCATGAATATCGACGGGTTTGGCTTCTTCGTAGCGGTAGTTTTTCGGGGGGTTGGGAACGTAGCCACTCAATCCTTGATTCCTTGTTCTGATCCTTGAAGAACGGGCCGAAGGGTGACAGCCGAGGCTTGGGGGCGCAAGGCGTGGCTCTGTGCCAGCTCGCTTGAAATTGCTGGGTGCGACAAGGGTTTGGCTCGTCGCACCGGGGTGGTCAGTGGGCTATTTCGACGTTGTCGAGGGCCTGGTTTACGGCGAGTTCGCCGAGCATGACGACCTGGGCGATGCCCAGTGCGGTTTTGCGGTGGGAGGTGTCGAGTGTGGCGGCGAAGTTGTTGAGCATTTCGCTGGCGGAGCCGAGGGTTTCGCTGGCGTTGGCGAGCAGGGATTCGGTGTTGCACTTCGGGTTGGCGAGGTACATGGGTTCGGGGCTTTGGTGGCTGGCCATGATTTGGCTGGCCGGAGTGAGGTAGTGGTCGAGGGCGCGTTCGGCGGCTTCGTGGAGTTTTTTGGAATCGAGGGATTCGTAGGGGGATGCGAGGTCGGTTTCTGGTGGGTTGGGTGTTGGTTTGATCATGGTGAAACTCCTGATTGTTCATTAGGAGCTACCAGCATCACTTGCAGATGATGGGTGGCAGCTGTGCGCGGGTCTGCAAGACCGGGAAACCAGGAACCCGGCAGACCCGAAGGTCTCCCGCACAAAGCTGCCATTTTATGGACGCGAACGTGCGTCCATTTGGCATGGCTATGCGACTGGTTTTCCGGCGGGCTTGCAGACCCGATCACTGATGAGCAGTGACAGGAATCAAGTTACGGAGAGCGTGCCAGACGCACAAGCCGGCGGATTCTGGCGTACTCGTAGGCGATGGCGCAAGGCGTTGTAGGGCTTCGGTGGTAACGGCAGGCTTCACATAAACATCCCGATTGTTTCCTGTTTATCCGCCGATTAAACGGGCTACCGATCCAGCATCAACCCCGCAATGATCGGAATGCACTGTTCCGTCCAAAAAAGTCATTTCCGCACCTACCTCGCCATCGCCCGACTCGCTAGAGTGCAGCGCTCTTTTCAACGGGCTGACGTACTGATGAATCTGTGGTTTCGATTGCTCTGCATGCTTTTTCGCCGACCGTGGCGCAAGCCGGTCAATGCGCTGGACTCCACCGTGATCCGCATGCGCGTGTGGCCACTGGATCTCGATTTGAATCGGCATGTCACCAATGGTCGCTACTTCACCATGGCTGACGTCGGGCGCATGGATTTTGTGTTGCGCAGCGGCGCGTTTCGGGTGGCGTTGCGCGCTAAAGCGTTGCCGATTGTTGGCGATACCTGGGGCAAATTTCGGCGTGAGCTGAAGCTGTTTGAAGCGTTTGAAATTCACAGCCGGATGCTTGGCTGGGACGATAAATGGAGCTTCATGGAGCATCGTTTTGTGAGCAAGGGCCGGGTGATCGGCGTGGTGGTCATGCGTGGGCTGTTTCGTTCGGCGAAAGGCACGATGGCGCCGGGTGAGTTTGTCAGGGCGTTGGGGTTGCCTGAACAGTCGCCGGAGATGCCGGCGTGGCTGACGTCGTGGTCGGCGAGTTGTGATCTGATGAGCCGTCAGCTCAGGGGTGAGGAGGTTTGAGTCATCGGTTGCCTGGATGATCGTGTTTATGGATGCAGCACGGTGTCGTTTGGGCTGGCGTCTTCGCGAGCAAGCTCGCTCCCACAGGTTCGCGGTCAGGCTGGGGAACTCGTTTTGACTGGGCTGGCGTCTTCGCGAGCAGGCTCGCTCCCACAGGTTTCGGATCAGACTTGCGAAGGCGTTTGGCCGGGCTGGCGCCATCGCGGGCGAGCCCGGCTCCCACAGGGATTGGGGGATGGCTATTGTCGGTGGCGGGTCATGTTGATCAGGGCTGCGCGTCTGCCGCCAGGTGCCGGGCGCTCTTCGATGGAGAACGGCACGAAGCCGAGTTTCGGGTAGAGCAGCAACCCTGCGGTGTTTTCGTTGAAGCAGGACAGCTGCACTTCTCTGGCCTGATACTTTTCAAAGCCGACTGCAGTCATGGTTTCGACGATGTAGCGCGCGACGCCCTGGCCACGGGCGTAAGGCGCGACGATGACGTTGCCGATGCAGCAGACGCCGCCGTGTTCGGCACGGTAGAAATTGGCGAAACCGACGAACTCACCGTTGGCCAGAAACGCTGTGGAGTCGAAGCGTTGGCTGATCGCGGTGTGCATTTGTTCTTCCGTCAGCGGGTACTGCGCTTTCGGGAACATGAAGTACAACTCTTGAACGCCCTGCGGAAAGCCGCACAGGGTTTTGACGTCGTCGGCCGTCACTGGCCGGTGGGTAAAGTTCATGGCTGCCCTGCCCCTTATTGTCGGTGTTGCCAAGGTGATGCGCGCCCGGCGCGTTGGCATGCCATAGCGTGGACGCGAAGTACGATTGCGGCAACTTTCCCGTCCTGCCAGACGCCACAAAAACCTGTGGGAGCGAGCTTGCTCGCGAAGGCAGTGTGTCAGTCAGCGATGATGCCGGCTGACACGGCGCCTTCGCGAGCAAGCTCGCTCCCACAGGGATTGGGGGTTGAAGGAGGTCTGGGTTATTCGGTGCGACCCGGCAACATCCGCACCAGCGTGTTATCCCGCACCCAGTAGTGGTGAAACAGCCCCGCCGCCGCGTGCAAGCCGATCAGCCAGTAGCCGGCGCTGCCCAGCGTTTCATGCCAGTACTTGAGTTGTTTGGCGAAGTCCGGGTCGATGGCGACCGGTGCCGGGACATGGAAGCCGAAGTACGGGAACGGTTTGTCGGCGGCGGCGAGCATCAGCCAGGCGAGGATCGGTGTGGCGATCATCAGCACGTACAGCGCCAGGTGCATCAGGTGCGAGAGGCCGGTCTGCCACGCTGGCGGCTTAGGAGTGATCGGCGGGCGTGGCGTCAGGCGGCCGAGCAGGCGCACCCAGACGAGGATGAAGATGCTCGTGCCGAACAGGCCGTGGAAGCCCATCAGCAGGCCGCGCGCTTCGCTGCCCTTGGGCATGAAGCCCTTGATTTCGACACAGGCATAGACGCCGACGAACAGCGCCAGCATCAGCCAGTGCAACGTAATTGACAGTTTTCCATAACGGGTGACGGCGGTGTCGCGGGTCATAAGAAGCGCCTCGTGATTGTCGTGAGCGACGGTCGATTCGTTCGACAGTCTCGATCCGGTTGCAGGGCGAACCGACGGTGCCACCCTGCCCTTGCAGTCTTAAGACAATCTGAAGATTGCCCGTTGATTAACCTTTTTTCACCTTCAGACTTCGTTAAGAAATGCCTCCGATACTGCGCTCAAACCATTGAGGGAGGCGCTTTGCCCATGCCCGATTACCACTGGAACATTCCCCTGCCCCTGCGCTTCGGTCAAGCCGAAACGCCGCAGATGACGTTGACCGGCGCCTTGCCCGACGACGCGCTGCGAGAGACTTTCGAAGCCTTCATCCAGCAGCGTTTTCGCAAAGCCCACGGTGCCGACATTCGGCACTTTATGCCCGAGCTGTTCGGCATGCACAACGGCGACGGTGCGCTGTGTGCGGTGGCCGGGGTGCGCCGAGCGCATGTGGAACCGCTGTTCCTTGAGCGCTATCTGGATGAACCGATCGAACCCTTGATCAGTGCGGCGGCGGATCGTCCGGTTGAGCGTAGCGCCATCGTCGAAGTCGGCAACCTCGCTGCCAGCGACACCGGCAGCGCACGCTTGAGCATCATCGCCATCACCTATCTGTTGGCCATGGGCGGCCTGGAATGGGTGACCTTCACCGGCAACATCGGGCTGGTCAACAGCTTCCATCGGCTCGGTCTGAAGCCAGTGACATTATGCGCCGCCGACCCGGAACGCCTGGGTGACGAGCGTCAACACTGGGGCAGTTATTACGAAAGCAAGCCGTGGGTGCACGTCGGCAACATCCGCGCCGGCTTCATCCATTTGCGTAATAGCGGCCTGTTCACCCGATTGGGCCTGCCGACTTCGATTGAAGGAGCTTGCCATGTCGCTTGAACTGCAACGCTTCCAGGAAACCCTGCGCGAACATGCGCGGCGCAATGACAACAGCACCGCAATGTGGGGCGATACGCTGAAACTTGATTACGCCACGGTGTATGCCGAGGTGCTGTATCGCCAGGAGCGCCTGCGCGATGAACCGGCGCAAGTCGTCGCCCTGGCGCTGGATAACGGCGTCGACGCGATGCTGTGGGATCTGGCCGTGCTGTTCGAGGGCTTGACCTGCGTGACGCTGCCGCCGTTTTTCAGTCCTGCGCAACGGGCGCATTGTCTGGAACAGAGCCAGGCCGAACGGGTGATTGCCGAACCGGAGCTGGCGGCCGAGCTGCTCGCCGCCGGCTATGAACAGCGCGGCGAGTTCTGGTGCCGCACCTTCAGCGGCCCGAGCCGGATGCCGGCCGGCACCGCCAAACTGACCTTCACCTCCGGCACCACCGGCACACCGAAAGGCGTGTGCCTGAGCGCCGACAGCTTGCTGCGGGTGGCGCGGGAGCTGGATCACGCGAGCAAACCCACCGATCCACAGCATCATCTGGCGTTGCTGCCACTGGCGATTCTGCTGGAAAACCTCGGCTGCTACGCCGCGCTGTATGCCGGTGCGACGCTGAGCCTGCCAAGCCAGAAAACCCTGGGCATTCAGGGCGCCAGCGGCGTCGATGTACCGCACCTGTTGGGCTACCTGGCCGGTCGTGCGCCGGAGAGTCTGATTCTGGTGCCGCAACTGTTGCTGATGCTGGTCAGTGCTGCCGAACAGAAAGCCTTCGATCCGCAAAAACTGCGCTTCGCCGCCGTCGGCGGTGCCCGGGTCTCGGAGGATCTGCTGCACCGCGCGCAGCGTGTCGGCCTGCCGGTGTTCGAGGGCTACGGCTTGTCCGAATGCGCCTCGGTGGTGTGCCTCAATCGCCCCGGCGCACGGCGTCCGGGCAGCGTCGGTCAGCCGCTGCCGCACGTTCAAGTGCGCCTGGCCGAGGACGGCGAAGTGCTGATCAAGGGCTCGACCCTGCTCGGTTATCTGGGCGATGCGCCGTACGTCGATGAGTGGTGGCCCAGTGGCGATCTGGGTGAGTTCGACCCCGAAGGTTTCCTCTACCTCAAGGGTCGCAAGAAGCACCAGTTCGTCACCAGTTTCGGGCGCAACGTCAACCCGGAATGGGTCGAGTCGGAACTGACCCAGCGCCGCCATATTGCCCAGGCCTTCGTCTATGGCGAGGCCTTGCCGCGCAACCACGCCCTGCTCTGGCCGCACCGTGCCGATTGCAGCAACGCGGAGCTGGCCGCCGCAGTCGCCGAAGCCAACCAAGCCTTGCCCGATTACGCCCAGGTGCACCGCTGGACGCGCCTGGCGCAACCGTTCACCGCCGCCAATGGCTTGCTCACCGCCAACGGTCGGCCACGCCGCGAGGCGATTGCCGCGCTGTACCACGCCCAATTGACTGAATCCGCTGTTTCCGAGGAGTCCGCATCATGAGTTTTTTCGACACCCTGCAAGAAGCCACGCATCAGGAACGCCACGAGCTGTTCAATCTGCCGATCATTCTTGACGCCCTGCAAGGCAAGGTCAGCCTGGAAAGCTATCGGGCGTTTCTCGCGCAGGCGTACTACCACGTGCGTCACACCGTGCCGTTGATGATGGCTTGCGGTGCGCGCCTGCCGACACGCCTGGAATGGCTGCGCAAAGCGGTGGCCGAGTACATCGAAGACGAATACGGCCATGAACACTGGGTCCTCAACGACATCGCCGCGTGTGGCGGTGACCGCGATGCGGTCCGCGACGGCCAGCCCTCGCTGCCGATTGAGCTGATGGTGAGTTTTCTCTACGACCTGATCGCCCGGGGCAATCCGGTGGGTCTGTTCGGCATGGTCAATGTGCTCGAAGGCACCAGCATTGCGCTGGCCACGCATGCGGCGGGGAGCATTCGCGAGCGTCTGGCACTGCCGGACACCGCGTTCAGCTACCTCAGCTCGCACGGTTCGCTGGACATCGAGCACATGCAGACTTATCGCCGCTTGATGAATCAACTGGAAGATCCCGAAGACCAAGCGGCCGTGATTCACGCCTCGAAAGTCGTCTATCGCCTGTACACCGACATGTTCCGTGGCCTGCCGCGTGACGCGGAGACTCAACATGCAGCTGCGTGACGCGCGGGTGGTGTTGACCGGTGCCAGTGGCGGCATCGGCGTGGCGATTACAGAGGCCTTGTGCGCCGCCGGTGCCCAGGTACTGGCGGTGGCGCGGCATGAGCAGGCGTTGGCGCCGTTGCTTGAGCGCTATCCAAATTCGCTGTGCTGGGTCGCCGCCGACCTGACCTTCCTCAGTGACCGGCGCAAGGTGCTGGCCGCTGCCGAAGCGATCGGCGGCATCAACCTGCTGATCAACGCGGCCGGGGTCAATCACTTCGCCATGCTCGAACAGCTCGACGACAGCGACATCAACGCGATGCTCGCGGTAAACATCAGCGCGCCGATGTGCCTGACCAAATTGCTGCTGCCGCTGCTCAAACAGGCCGACAGCGCGATGGTGGTCAACGTCGGTTCCACTTACGGCTCGATCGGCTACCCGGGCTACGCCAGTTATTGCGCGACCAAGTTCGCCCTGCGCGGATTTTCCGAAGCGCTGCGCCGCGAACTGGCCGACACTCGGGTCAACGTGCTGTATGTCGCGCCCCGGGCCACGCGCACGTCGATGAACAGTGCGGCGGCGCAAGCCTTGAACGATGCCCTCAAGTCCAGCGTCGATGACCCGCAAACCGTCGCCTCGGCGGTGATCCACGCGATTGCCGGCGACCGCCGCGACTTGTACCTGGGCTGGCCGGAGCGCTTCTTCGTACGCCTCAACAACCTGCTGCCGCACCTGGTGGATCGAGGCTTGCGCAAGCAACTGCCGCTGATCCGCCGCCTCAGTGAAAAAACCGACAACGAGTCCCTGAAGCCATGAAAAAACTTAGCGCATGCCTGTTGTTCGCCGTCCTCAGCCAAAGCGTCTGGGCACTGGAACCGGCCGATCAGCAGCGTCTGAACGGCATCCAGCAGAGTTGGGCGCACATCCAGTATGAAGTGGCGGAAAAGCAACGCGCCGCCGCGTTCGAGCAGTTGTCGTCCGAAGCCACTGCCTTCACTGCACAGCGCCCGGCGGTGGCCGAAGCGTGGATCTGGAAAGGCATCGTCACCAGCAGTTGGGCCGGCGCTCAGGGCGGGCTCGGTGCCTTGGGCAAGGCCAAAGACGCCAAGGCCGATCTGGAAAAAGCCCTGACGCTCGACCCCAAGGCCCTGCAAGGTTCGGCCTATACCAGCCTGGCGGCGCTGTATGATCGCGTCCCGGGCTGGCCGATCGGTTTCGGCGACAGCGACAAGGCCGAGCAACTGCTCAAGCAAGCGCTGCAACTGAATCCGGATGGCATCGACAGTCTGTACTTCTGGGGCGATCACCTCTACCGTCAGAAGCGCTACGCTGAAGCCAAAGCTGCGCTGCTCAGAGCTCAGCAGGCTGCACCGCGCCCGGGCCGGGAAACCGCTGACGCCGGGCGTCGCAAAGAGATCGCTGCGCTGCTGGTGGACGTGAACAAGAAACTCGACTGACAGGAGTCCGCGTGCGTTTATTACTGATTGAGGATGACGTGGCCCTCGGTGAAGGCATTCATCAGGCCTTGGGCCGTGAGGGCTACACCGTCGACTGGTTGAAGGATGGCAGCAGCGCGTTGCATGCGCTGCTCAGTGAAACCTTTGACGTGGCGGTGCTCGATCTGGGCCTGCCGCGCATGGACGGCCTCGAAGTGCTGCGCCGCCTGCGCGACAGCGGTTCGAACCTGCCGGTGCTGATACTCACCGCCCGCGATGCCACCGAAGACCGCATCGCCGGGCTGGACGCCGGCGCTGACGACTATCTGGTCAAACCGTTCGACCTCGCCGAACTCAAGGCACGCCTGCGCGCTCTGTTGCGGCGCAGTGCGGGCCGCGCTCAAGCGCTGATCGAGCACGCCGGGATCAGCCTCAACCCCGGCACCCAGCAGGTCAGCTATCAGGGCCAACCCGTGGCGCTGACGCCCAAGGAATATCAGTTGCTGCATGAATTGCTCTCGCCGCCGGGCCGGGTGATGACCCGCGATCAACTGATCCAGCTGCTTTACGGCTGGAACGAGGAAGCGGAAAGCAACACCCTGGAAGTGCACATCCATCACCTGCGCAAAAAATTCTCCACCGACCTGATCCGCACCATTCGCGGTGTGGGGTATCTGGTGGAGGAGCGTCGATGACCTCGATTCGTCGCCGCACGCTGACGCTGATCATCGGGCTGTTGCTCGCGGGTCTTGCGGTGCTCAGCGTGTTCAACCTGCACGACAGCAACCATGAAATCGCCGAAGTCTACGACGCACAACTGGCGCAAAACGCTCGGCTGCTGCAGGGCGTGATGCGCATGCCGCTGGCGAGCCAGGAACACTCGCAGTTGTATCAGGCGTTCAATCAGGCGCTCGGCGAAGCCAAGCCGCGGGTCGACGGTCACCCTTACGAAAGCAAGATCGCCTTCCAGGTCTGGAACCCGAAAAACGAAGTCCTGGTGCACACCGCCAGTGCGCCGTCGTTCACCGCGCCGCCGACGCGACCGGGTTTCAGTGATGTGGTGGACTTGAACGGTCGCCACTGGCGCGCCTTCATGCTCGAAGACCCGCAAAACGGGCTGCGCATCTGGGTTGGCGAACGCGACGATGTGCGGGCCGATCTGGTCGACCGCATCGTACGCCATACGCTGTGGCCGAACGTGCTGGGCAGTCTGATCCTCGCGGCGATGGTCTGGCTGGCCATCGGCTGGGGCCTCAAGCCGCTGGCGAACATGGCCGCGACCCTGCGCGCCCGTCACAGCGGCTCTTTGGAACCGTTGCAACTGACGCCCCTGCCCAGCGAGCTGGAACCGATGCAGGCGGCGCTCAACCGCATGCTTGCGCAGATCCAGGAAGTGCTTGGCCGCGAACGGCGCTTCATCGCCGACGCCGCTCACGAGATGCGTACGCCGCTGGCGGTGCTGCGGGTGCATGCGCAAAACCTGCTGGAGGCCGGTACCGAACAGGAGCGCCGCGAGTCGTTGCAGTTCCTGATTTCCGGGGTTGATCGCGCCAGTCGCCTGGTCAATCAATTACTGACCATGGCGCGCCTGGAACCGAAATCCAACCCGCCGCCGCTGCAACGCATCGACGTCAGCGAAACCGTGCGCAACAGCCTGGTACAACTCACGCCGTGGCTGCTCAGCAAGCATCTCGAACTGGCCTTCGAAGACAGCGCACAAGCGTTGCACGTCATGGCCAGCACCGCCGCCATCGACATCGCCCTGAGCAACCTGATCACCAACGCCGCCAACTTCTCCCCGGAGAACGGGGTGATCACCGTCAAGCTGAGCGAGGCCGATGGCTGGTGCCTTTTGAGCGTCGAAGATCAGGGCCCGGGCATCGACGAAGCCGATCGGGCACGGTTGTTCGAACGCTTTTACAGTCGCGGCAACGCCAACGGTGCAGGCCTGGGGCTGACCATCGTCAACACCATCGCATTGCGCCTGGGCGGACGGATTACCCTGGTCAACCGGGCCGAGGGCGGCTTGTGCGCAACGTTGTCAGTGCCGATCAGCTCAGGCGTGTAGCAACGCAGCGGCGGATGAGACGACCAGCAGCACCGCCAGAATCCGGTTCAGCCACTGCAACTGCGCCGGATTACTCAGCCAACGCGCTGCACCGCGACCGAGCAACGCCCACAGCGCCAGACACGGCAACGACACCAGAAAGAACGCCAGGCACAACGCGTTCAAGCCCTGCCCTTGTGCGGTAAACACGCTGATCACGGCAATCGCCATCATCCACGACTTGGGGTTGACCCATTGCAACAGCGCGGCGCCGACCAGCCCCAGTTCGGGTTTCTCTTCGCCGGCGGCGGGGTCGATGGCGGTGGCCGGCGCGCTGAAGATCTGCCACGCCAGCCAGAGCATCCAGCCCATTCCCAGCGCACTGATCACCGGGCGCACGCCGGGCAGCATCAAAGTGCTGGCACCCGCACCCGCACCGGCCACCCACACCAGCGACGCAGCACCCGCTCCCGCGCCGAGGATGATCGGCAGGCACGGCCGCCAGCCACGTCGGGCACTGGTGCTGAGCACGATCAGATTGGTCGGCCCCGGAGTAACCGAGGCCACGAAGGCAAAGAGAATGAACGCAAGCATGGCACGGCCCTGTAGAAAGTCAGGGCCTACTCTGACGGCTGCGCAGGGCTACGGTCTTGAACGTTTGTTCAGCGCCGAGAGGTGCCGATGGCGCGTTGCTGATAGGCGCCCGGCGTGATGCCGTAAGCGCGTACGAACCAGCGGCCCAGATGGCTTTGGTCGGCGAACCCGAGGCGACTGGCGACGTCCACAGGCTGTATGCCGGCGGCGAGCATCTGCCGGCCGCGGCTGAGGCGCAACTGGATCAGCCACGCGTGCGGCGCGAGCCCATAGGCTGCCTTGAAGGCGCGGGTCAGGCGAAAGCGGTCGGTGCCGCAGACCTCGGCCAGGGTTTGCAGGCTGATGTCCTGTTCGTGAAAGGCCACCAGATAATCGCGTGCCTGACGGGCGATCAAGGGCGCGCGGTTGGCAGCGGTCGGTTGCGGTCGGCGATACAGATGAATCGCCAATCGTTCGAGCAAGGCGTCCAGCGCCACCTCGCGCACCATGCGCACGTCCTGTTGATGCAACGCATTGAACGCAAACAAGGTGGCGCGGGCCAGCTCGGGATCATCGTTGAGCACACTGCCGATGCCCGGCAAGCCGCTGCCATAACTGCCCAGATGCAAACCGTCCAGCGCCTGTTCCAGCCATGCCGGTTGCAGGTACAGCATGCGATAAGTGAAGCCGTCCGGGCTCGGCGCATCGCCGTCATGAATGTCCCCGGGTTCGAGCATGAAGACTTTGCCCGGGGTACTGTCGTGCCGCGCCCGACGACTGTTGAAGCGCTGCACGCCTTGCTCGGTGAAACCGATCAGGTAGGTCTCATGCCAGTGCGGATCGTAGGCGTGCGCATGCCCGGCGAAATGCGCGTGCAGGGTTTCGATGCCGGTTTCCCGGTCGTGGGCAAGGTCGATCCAGTTACTCATGGCTTGAATACGCTAATGGGCTGGCGCCAGTAATCCACAAATGCCCCGGAACGGCTAGAACGTTTGTGCACTGCCCGACCGATGAAGGCGTGTCGCGGCGCTTCAGATCGAGCGCTGATTGACCCGGGCCATCAGTTGCTCGGCGCTTTCCTTGCGTTCGGAATAGCGATCCACCAGAAAATCCTGGCGCTCGCGCAGCAGCACGGTGAACTTCACCAGTTCCTCCATCACATCGACCACGCGATCATAGAACGGCGAAGGTTTCATCCGCCCCGCCTCGTCGAATTCGGTAAAAGCCTTGGGCACCGAAGACTGATTGGGGATGGTGAACATACGCATCCAGCGCCCCAGCACACGCAGCTGATTGACCACGTTGAACGACTGCGAACCGCCGCAGACCTGCATCACCGCGAGGGTTTTGCCCTGGGTCGGACGCACCGCGCCAAGCTCCAGCGGGATCCAGTCGATCTGCGCCTTGAACACCGCCGACATCGCGCCGTGGCGTTCCGGCGAACACCACACCTGGCCTTCCGACCAGAGCACCAGTTCGCGCAGTTCCTGCACTTTGGGATGATCGACCGGAGCATCGTCCGGCAACGGCAAACCGGACGGATTGAAGATGCGCGTTTCAGCACCGAAGTGCTCCAGCAAGCGTGCGGCCTCCTCCACCAGCAGACGGCTGAAGGAGCGTTCGCGGGTCGAGCCGTAGAGCAGCAGGATGCGCGGTTTGTGTTCGTGCGAAGGTGGCGTGTTGCGGCCTTCGAACAGCGTGTGATCAAGATTGGGCAGGTGCTTTGACATATGTCCTCCGGCTCAAAGGGAACCGATGCGATCCAGTTCACGCTGAAGCTCAACGCGGCTGAGTGTTTGGAAAGGAAGACCGAGGAAGGTTTTGCAGCGGCGCTCGATGATCGCCAGCGTGGCACGAAACGCCGCATCCACGGCCGCCTCATCACCGGTCACCTCGGAGGGATCCTCCAGCCCCCAATGGCATTTGATTGCCGGGCCGAAGAACACCGGGCAGGTTTCGCCGGCCGCCTTGTCGCAAACGGTGATGACGATGTCCGGCGGGTTGTCGGCAAACGCGTCGTTGCCCTTGCTGTACAAACCATCGATAGCGATACCGGCCTGTTGCAGCGTCGTCAGGCTGCGCGGCAGCACCTGGCCCTTGGGAAAACTGCCGGCACTCACCGCCTCGAAGCCCTCCCGCGCCAGATGATTGAACATGGCTTCGGAAAGGATGCTGCGGCAACTGTTGGCCGTGCACATGAACAGGACACGCATGGGTAGCTCCCGGGGATAGTTGAAGTTCAGCAGCACGCAGTTTCGCGGGCAGGACGGCCATCCATGTTGTGCAGGCGACAGGCGTTGTCCTTGAGCCAATCGGTGTTGGCCTTGGCCGTGACGTTGAGGACCTGCCGGACCCAGTCCGGCAGGTCCGGGTTGAGCCGGTAATAGACCCATTGGCCCTGACGCCGATCAAGCAACAACCCATTGCTGCGCAATTGCGCGAGATGGCGGCTGATTTTCGGCTGGCTGTCGTCGAGGGCGCACATCAGCTCGCAGACACACAGCTCACCCTGCTCGGCAATCAGCAAGGTGGCGCGCACGCGGGTTTCGTCGGCCAGGCTTTTGAACAGTTCGGTGGGGGTGAGCATGGGGCGGACTCGAACATATGGAAAACCGAATATACGGATATCCATATATTATTCAACCGCGAATTTCAGCAACAACGATGAGCCCTGCGAGAGAGTGCGTGGACGCAGAAAGCAAAAAGCCGCTTTCACCGTGAAGTGAAAGCGGCTGAGGCAAAGGCCTCAATAGAGCAACAGGATCAGTGCACGAACAGAGCGATCAGGATAATGATCGGGATTGGCACACCGAGGAAAAACAGTAATAGAGAGCGCATGGTGATTCTCCTTGTTAACGGACTGGCGGCAGCGTGGTGGTGGCGGTGTAAGTCTCGACTTCAACGTACTCGACTGCATCCCGACGACGGCCGCCGAAGGTGGCTGCCAGGCTGGCGAAGAACGCACCGGCCAACAGCGCAATGAACATCCACAGCGACGTCCAGGCAGCAACCTTGGCAGCGGTGTCAGCCGCCTGTTGGGCTTTGACCTTGGCATCGGCTATGGCTTTTTGAGTGCGCGCATAAACCTCGTCGACCCGCTTCTCGGCGTCGGCCTGACTCAGGTTGGTCCGCTGTGCGACCAGTTGCGCGAGGTAGGTGCGGTCTTCAGGGCTGAGTTGGCCGTTAGCCAAGCTCTGGGCGAAGATCCGGGTCACCGCACCATGCGCGGCGTCATCGCTGACGGACGCAGGACGGTCATCGCGAAACAGGCTGTCGACAAAGTAACCGTATTGATCGCTGCTGGTGTTTGCTGCAGCGGTACCGGCCGCCTGAGTCGCGGCAGCAGCTGCGCCACCGGCGACACTGGCACCGGCCTGCACGCCGCCGCTGATGACACTGCTCACCGAGCCGACGACCAGCACAGCGGTGACCAGCGTCGCCACACACCAGGCGAGGAAGCCATGGGCGGTATCACGGAAATACACTTCATCTCCGTGCATGTTGGCCCACTTAACCCGCAGGCGGCCGGCGATATAGCCACCCAGGCCGGAGGCAATAATCTGCGTCGCCGCCAGCCAGACAATCGTGGAAATCCCCAGGCTCTTGGCGCTGACGCCCTCCCCGGCCCAAGGTGAAACGGCAGAGAATCCCAGACCGAAGCCAAGCAGCACCAGAATCATCGACAGTGCTGCAGCCGCCGCCGCGCCCGCGAAGATCGCGCCCCAGGACACGCCTGACACGTTGCTCGACTCTCCTTCGAAGGCCGGATAAAACCCATCAGAGGATCTATTCATTGTTGTAGTGCTCCAGGCATGAAAAATGGTGTTACAACTCGTCAGCAGATGAATTGCAGCGACCGTGCCAGTCGACAACTTTAAATAAACCTTTATTTTTCAACGACTTAAAAAGACTGAACTTCTCTGTTCATTGCAATTTGCAACAATGCACGCAAAGCGGCGGGTTTTCTGCATTGACGGCAAAACAGCCGGGCACCCGAATCTGCGTTTGTGACAGGCTATACATGAAAGTTAATTTAAAGCGCGACGGAAAATACTTGGCAAAATGCTGCCATCCCGTTTGAACCGATCAAGGCCTGCTCTATGACTCGTATTTTGACCATCGAAGACGACGCCGTGACTGCCCGTGAAATCGTTGCCGAACTCAGCAGCCACGGCCTGGAAGTGGATTGGGTCGACAATGGCCGCGAAGGTCTGGACCGTGCGGTCAGTGGTAACTACGACCTGATTACCCTCGACCGCATGCTGCCGGAACTCGATGGCCTGGCCATCGTCACCACCCTGCGTACCATGGGCGTGGCCACGCCGATTCTGATGATCAGCGCGCTCTCCGATGTCGACGAGCGTGTGCGCGGCTTGCGGGCTGGCGGCGATGATTACCTGACCAAGCCGTTCGCCACCGACGAAATGGCCGCGCGCGTGGAAGTGCTGCTGCGCCGCCAGAACAGTGTCGCCACCCAGGCCACCACATTGCAGGTGGCCGACCTCGAACTGGATCTGATCAGCCACGAAGCACGCCGCGCCGATCAGGTGCTGACGCTGCTGCCGACCGAATACAAGTTGCTGGAATTCCTCATGCGCAACAGCGGCCAGATCCTGTCGCGGATGATGATTTTCGAAGAAGTCTGGGGTTATCACTTCGACCCGGGCACCAACCTGATCGACGTGCACATCGGTCGTCTGCGCAAGAAGATCGACGCGGCGGGCAATGTTCCGCTGATTCGCACGGTACGGGGCTCGGGTTATGTCATTGCCGAACCCGTCTGACGGCTGGCGCTCCTCCAGCAGCCGTCTGCTGGCGCTGTACAGTTCGCTGTTCGTGGCCTGGAGCGCGATCCTTATGGGGGTCATGTACTTCGAAGTCTCCAGCTACCTCGATAACCTTGCCAAGCATTCGCTGATGCAACGTCAGCATCTGTTTTCGCACTTTCGCGGTGAACAACTGGAAGAAGCGCTCGCCGCCAGCATGACCTTCGACATCCGCGGCATCGACGCCTACGGCCTGTTCGACGCCCAGGGCGTGTACCTCGGAGGTGCCTTGCAGCAACTGCCCGAAGGCCTGCCGCTGGACGGCAAGATTCATACGCTGGATGACTGCGCCGATTCCGATGACCCGACCCTGCCCGCCGACAGCTGCGACGCGGTGGCGACCCAGACCCGCGATGGCCGCTGGCTGGTGTTGCTGCGCGATAACGGTTCGTTGTTCGCCGTGACACGGATCATTCTGCATGCCTTGTTCTGGGGTGTGTCACTGACGATCCTGCCGGGGATTGCCGGCTGGCATTTGTTGCGCCGTCGGCCGCTGCGGCGCATCCGCGCGATTCAGGACAGCGCCCAGGCCATTGTCGCCGGCGACCTGACTCACCGTTTGCCGCTGTCCAACCGCCGCGACGAATTGGACATGCTCGCCGCCATCGTCAACGCCATGCTCGATCGCATCGAACGGCTGATGCACGAAGTCAAAGGCGTGTGCGACAACATCGCCCATGACTTGCGCACGCCACTGACGCGCCTGCGCGCGCAGTTGTATCGCATGCAGCAACAGGCCGGCGAAGGTTCGCCCGCAGCGGCGCAACTGGATCTGGTGCTGGCTGAGGCCGATACGTTGATGGCGCGGTTTCGCGGCTTGCTGCGGATTTCCGAACTGGAAGATCGTCAACGGCGCTCAGGATTTGTCGAGCTCGATCCAGTGCAGTTGCTGGAAGAACTGCATGAGTTTTACCTGCCACTGGCCGAAGAAGGCGAACTGCTGTTCGTGCTGAACATGCCGGAAACCCTGCCGCCCCTCAATGGCGACCGCGCGTTGTTGTTCGAGGCGCTGGCCAATCTGTTGAGCAACTCGATCAAGTTCACCCCGGCGGGCGGCACGGTGATGTTGCGTGGCGTGAATGACGGCGGGCATACGCGGATCGAAGTCCACGATTCCGGACCGGGGATTCCCGAAGCCGAGCGTGAGGCGGTGTTCCAGCGTTTCTATCGGGCCGAAGGCGGGCAACCGCAGAGCGGCTTTGGCCTGGGCCTGTCGATTGTCGCGGCGATTGTCAGCCTGCATGGCTTCAATCTTGAGGTGGGCAGCAGTGAACTGGGGGGCGCGAAGCTGGTGCTGGATTGCCGGCAGAGTTTGATCGCCAACTCCTGATGTCACAGGGTTCCCCTGTGGGAGCGAGCTTGCTCGCGAATGCGGTGTAACCGTCAATGAAGATGTTGACTGATCCGACGCCTTCGCGAGCAAGCTCGCTCCCACAGTTTTTGCGTTTTGTCTGTCAAGCCGGGTAATTGGCCCGCAGCGCCTCAAGGCCACCCTGATAGAGGCCGTTGAACTCAGATCGCCATACTGTCGACTACACCGCCATCCACGCGCAATGCCGCGCCCGTGGTGGCGGAGGAAAACGGCGAGGCAATGTACGTGACCAGATGCGCCACCTCGGCAACGTCAGCCACCCGCTGGATGATCGAGGTCGGCCGCGCCCGGCGGACGAAAGCGTCGGCTTCATCGCGCAGGTTGCGACCGGACTCGGCCGCAGCGTCCTTGAGCATGTGCTCCACGCCGCCGGTAAAGGTCGGCCCCGGCAGGATCGCATTGACCGTCACGCCTGTGCCGGCCAGACGCTTGGCCAAGCCATGGGACACCGCGAGGTTGGCGCTTTTGGTTACGCCATAATTGAGCATGTCGGCCGGGGTGGCCACACCGGATTCCGAAGACAGGAAAATGATCCGCCCCCAACCCTGCTCGACCATCGCCGGCGCGTAATGGCGCGCCAGGCGCACGCCGGAAATCACGTTGACCTCATAGAAGCGCGTCCACTCGCTGTCCGGGGTGTCGAAGAAATCCACGGCGTCGAAGATCCCCAGGTTGTTCACCAGAATGTCTGTACGCGGTTCAGCGGCGAAGAGTTTTTCCGCGCCTTCGGCGGTGCCCAGATCCGCCGTCAGACCCCGCAATTGCGCACCCGGCACCTGCTGCCGAATGCTCGCCAGCGCTTGCTCGACCTTGGCCGCTTCACGCCCGATGACCACCACCGTGGCGCCGGCTTCGGCCAGCGACTGACTGATGCCCAGACCAATGCCACCCGTGCTGCCGCTGACGATGGCCAGTTTTCCACTCAAGTCGATTTTCATGGGTTCACCTCTTCGATAGGCAATACACGGACGAATAGAAGGAATGGATCAGCGTAGACGCGATGTCGGCCGTATGAAGACGTGGCCGACCAAAGACCGGTCGCGAACGATCCGACGCTTTCGCGGGTTGAGCGGCGTTCTACACTGAAAGGGTCAGCTGCTTTTTAGAGAACACCATGAAAATGTCTGCGCAAATGACCGTGGTCGCGGTGCTGGCCACCCTTGCCTATCTCGGGCTAGCGGTGTGGGGCATCGGCGGGCCGGCGGTGTTCTTCTCGCAGGGGGCGCTGGTGCTGGTGGCGCTGGCCACGGTATTGATGGTGCTGGCGTCGCTGTTCACCGATGTGAACATGAGCTCGGGCGAGCGCGAGGACCGGGCCAACCGCTGGGTGATTCCGGCGTTCGGCGTCATCGGTCTGCTCAGCGGTTTTCTGCCGGCGTACTGCGATCGCATCGACTTCTGGACCTTCGGCGCTGAAGGCGTGCGCTGGCTCGGCGCGTTGCTGTTTATCGTCGGTGGCGCGCTGCGACTGTGGCCGGTGTTTGTGCTGGGCCGACGGTTCAGCGGTCTGGTGGCGATTCAGCCGGGGCATCGGTTGGTCACCGACGGCATTTACACGCGCCTGCGCAACCCGAGCTACCTGGGGTTGGTGATCAATGCCGTGGGCTGGGCGCTGGCGTTTCGTTCCAGTGTCGGGTTGATTCTGGCGGCGCTGACATTGATTCCGTTGATCGCGCGTATCCACTCGGAAGAAGCCTTGCTGCGCGGGCAGTTTGGTGCGGAGTACGAGGCTTATTGCGCACGTAGCTGGCGGTTGTTACCGGGCGTCTACTGACCCTGTAGGAGCTGCCGCAGGCTGCGATCTTTTGACCTTGCTTTTGAAAATCAAAGGCAAAAGATCGCAGCCTGCGGCAGCTCCTACAGAGATTGTGTTGTGTCAGGTCTTCTGCAGGTGCAGTTGGCCTTGGCTGTTGGCGGTGACGCTCAGCGACTCATAACTGTCGATCGTCGCGTGGCGGGTGTCGAGCGGATGCTGGTGCGTTGTGGTGATGATCATCAGCGCCGCTCCGGCCGCTTCAGCAGCCTGGATGCCGACGGTGGCGTCTTCGAAAATCAGGCAATCGGCGGGATCAAGCCCCAGACGCTGCGCGGCCAGGCGATAACCGGCCGGATCGGGCTTGCCAGCCGTCACATCCTCAGCGGTAATCATTACCGCAGGCTCGGCAATCCCCGCCGCCGCCATGCGGCGCAACGCCAGATCCCGAGGCGCCGAGGTCACCATGGCCCAACGCTGCGCAGGCAGGCTGTCGAGAAACGCCGCGGCCCCGGGAATCTGCACAATCCCTTCGACATCATCGATTTCCGCCTGCGCGATGAACGCCGCTTGCGCCTCGGCATCAACCCCCGGCAGGTTCAGCCGGCGGATGGTGTCGATGGCGCGGGCGCCATGGATGGTCGGCAGGAAACTCTCGACATCAACCCCGTGGCGCTCGGCCCACGCCGCCCAGACGCGCTCGGCAGCGGCAATGGAATTGAGGACGGTGCCGTCCATGTCGAACAGGAACGCGCCGAACGCGCGATCGAAGACGTTATCGTGAGCAGACAAAAGGTCGCATCCTTTGACAGAACCGGGCGGATTGGCCGGGCAATGTAGCATTTTTGCCCGGCAGTTCGACCCGAAGACTCAGTGCAGACGCGCGGCCTTGGACTTGAACGCGCTGTCGACACAATCGAGCAACTGGCCGATGGCCCAGGGCTTTTTGATGAACGCCACCGGGTGCTTGACCCCGGAGGTCTCCGGCGTTTCATAACCGGACATGACCATCACCGGTTTGTCCGGCCAGCGTTCGCCGACCAGATTGGCCAGCCCCGCGCCGTTGATTTCACCGGGCATGGTGATGTCGGTCAGCAGTAGCGCGACTTCCGGCGCGTGCGCTTCCAGATACAGCTTGGCGGCATCCGCACTGGTTTGCGGCTCGACCTTGAAACCTTCCTCCTGAAGAATTTCGCAGAGAAATTCCAGAATCAACGGGTCGTCCTCAACCACCAGAATCAACCCGCCAGGAAGGTGCGCGCTCGGCGTCGGTGTTGGACTCATGAACTGGCACTCCCTGAATTGCATTAACGACTTAGCGGCTCAAATCCGCTGCTTATCAGGTATGAGCAGCGCGCCCTGCATAAATTCATTTTTGATACAGGTCTTTTCTTAACAGTGGTCAATGGCCTTGGCTGTCGGGCGTTCGTCAGGCGGCTTTTGTGGTTAAAATGCCGGCCCTTTTGCTTGCCGACCGTGACTGATGAACCCTGAAGCCCTCGCCACCCTCCGCGCCCACTTGTTGCCTGCACTGGCGGCCGCACCGAGCGAAACCCGTCGCCTGTTCCATGGTCGTGGACGTTGCTGGCCGGGGCTGGAGCAACTGACAGTGGACTGGCTGCAAGGCGTGGTGCTGGTCTCGCTGTTCAAGGAACCGGCACCGGAACAGCTCGAAGCGCTCAAGCACGTGCTGCTCGACCTCAGCACCTCGGCCGAGTGGCTGCAGTCCGGCGCCCACACCCTGCTGCTGCAACATCGCTATTTGCCGCAAAGCACCGCCGAATGGTTGCTGGGGGATGCCATCGACGAGATGAGCATCGTCGAGGGCGGCTTGCAATACCGCGTCGATCTGGGCCGCAAGCAGAACGCCGGGCTGTTTCTCGACATGCGTTACGGGCGCAACTGGGTGCGTGAACAAGCGGCGGGCAAACGCGTGCTGAACCTGTTCGCCTACACCTGCGGGTTTTCCGTGGCGGCCATCGAAGGTGGCGCCCGCCATGTGGTCAACCTCGACATGTCCCGCGCCGCGCTGAGCCGTGGTCGCGACAATCACCGCTTGAACGGGCATGACCTGAGCAAGGTGAGCTTCCTCGGCCACGACCTGTTCAAGTCCTGGGGCAAGGTGATCAACAGCGGCCCGTACGACCTGGTGATCATCGACCCGCCATCATTCCAGAAAGGCAGTTTCCTGCTGACCAAGGATTACCAGCGGGTGCTGCGTCGTTTGCCGGAATTGCTCACGGCAGACGGCACGGTGCTGGCGTGCATGAATGATCCGTCGTTGGGTTCGGGCTTTTTGATTGATGGCGTGACTCAGGAGGCGCCGAGTCTGCGCTTTGAGCAGCGGCTGGAGAATCCGCCGGAGTTTCCGGATGTCGATCCCGAGAGCGGCCTGAAGGCGCTGGTGTTCAAACGTTTCGATTGACCTGACACCCCGCCAACACCGCTGATCCCTGTGGGAGCTGGCTTGCCAGCGATGGCGGTGTTTCTGGTAACGAGGATGTCAGCTGTGCCGCCCTCATCGCTGGCAAGCCAGCTCCCCAGGGGTTTGGTGGGTCAGGAAGTGGGTGGACGCAACACCAGCGCAAACAGTTCACCATGCCCGTTCACGTTGAGCTTGTGATAGAGATTGCGCCGATGAACCTTCACCGTCTCCGGCGAAATCCCCATCTGCTGGGCGATGGCCTTGCTGGAGAACCCTTGCAGAATCAGCCGCGCGGTGTCGACTTCGCGCAGGGTCAGACGCGCGTCGAAGCGATCAAGCAGCGTCGCCAGATCCCCCGCCACCGGCTCGGTGCCGGTCCCTTGCGGCGGCAATAGCTGCACGTGACGGCGCATCGCCGCCAGCACCCAGTCGCGCACGCACAACAGACGGCCCTGCTCGACCAGATCGAAAGCCGTCGAGCGCCCCAGCGACAGGCCCAGTACACCGCCCTCGACGTTGATCATGAACTGCAACTCGTCCTCACCGACCACCGAGCGAAAGTAGCTCTGGTAATACTCGCTGTGCAGAAACTGATCCGGCGCCACCGAAGCCAGACTGTGCAGGCCATCGGCGATGCCGGTCGAGGCGGTTTGGTAGAACGGATCAAGCAGGTACATCCCGGCGCTGTAGCTGGCCAGCTCTTCCTGCTCGTCGGCGCGGCCCTTGCTGTCGAAGTCGATCAGCAACTGCGGCGCCTGCCCCGCCTTCATCAGCGCCACTAGCGCGTTGTCCAGCGGCACCAGCAGCCGCAGCGTGTCCACCAGCGCACGCCAGAAAGCGTCCTGGCCGACGGCGGCAAACACCCGCGCCAGACTTTGATGCACCGGCAACTCCTGCAACAACCCGTCCACGCACTACCCCTTTTGTGTAACCCATGATGGGAATGGGTCAGGCGCGCCTGCCCCGATAGGCTGAGCACTCCTGTCAATCACCGGCCTGCCGCAGGCCAGGAGTGCCGCATCATGCGTTGTCGTCGTGGCTATATCAACCGGGGCATCAACCTTGGCCTGCTCGCCTGTCTGGGCGTCACATTCGCTGCCAGTGCCGCCGACGCACCGAGCGTGCACGTCTACAACTGGTACGACTACATCGGCCCCACGACCCTGGCTGATTTCAAGCGCGACAGCGGTATTCAGCCGGTTTACGACACCTTCGACAGTGCCGAAGTGCTCGAAGGCAAACTGTTGACCAGCCGCAGCGGTTACGACGTGGTGGTGGCGAGCAACTTCAGCCTGCCGACGCTAATCAAGGCCGGCGCCCTCGCCCCGCTGCCGCGCGATCAACTGCCGGGCTGGAAGAATCTGGACAGCGATCTGCTGAGCAAACTGGCCAACAACGACCCCGGCAATCAATACGCCGTACCTTATCTGTGGGGCACCAACGGCATCGGCTACAACGTCGACAAGGTGCGCGCCGCGCTCGGCGACAAGGCGCCACTGGATTCCTGGGATCTGGTATTCAAGGAAGAGAACCTCGCCAAGCTTGGACAGTGCGGGGTGGCGATGCTCGATTCGCCGTCGGAAATGCTCCCGGTGGCCCTGCACTACCTCGGGTTGCCGCCCAACAGCACCAACCCCGAGGATTATCAGAAAGCCGAAGCGCTGCTGCTCAAGTTGCGCCCGCACATTGCCTACTTCAACTCGTCGAAATTCATCAGTGACCTGTCCAACGGCAACATCTGCGTGGCGGTGGGCTGGTCCGGGGCAATGCTCGAAGCCAAGACCAACGCCGAGCAGGCCAACAACGGTGTGAAGATCGCCTACAGCCTGCCCAAGGAAGGCGCGCCGGTGTGGTTCGACACGCTGGTGCTGCTCAAGGATGCGCCGAACCGCACTCAGGGCCTGGCGTTCATCGACTACCTGTTGCGCCCGGAAGTGATCGCGCCGGTCAGTGATCACCTGTCGTACCCCAACGGCAACCGCGCCGCGACTCCGCTGGTGGCCGCAGCCACGCGGGATAACCCGGCGGTGTATCCGTCAGCGGCGGCGATGGCAACGTTGTACACCCTGGAACCGCTGCCCAAAGCCACCGAACGCGTGCGCACGCGGGTGTGGAGCAAGGTCAAGAACGGCCAGTAACCCCACCCATTTCCCCTGTGGGAGCGAGCTTGCTCGCGAATGCGTCGGGTCAGTCAACATCTCCTTTGAATGACACACCGCCTTCGCGGGCAAGCCACGCTCCCACAGGGTTTTGTGTTCAGCCCCACTCATTCATTTCTGCCTTGTTATAGAGAGACAACCCATGAAACCCCGTGCCCGTGACCTCAACATCCGCATCGGCCAACTGCAACCCGGCCCGCTCAACGCCATCACCGATGTCCCCGGCGTGCGCGTCGGCCACAGTAACGTGCGTGGCCGCAGCGACAGCGGACGCGACATCTGCACCGGCGTCACCGTGATCGAACCGCGCCGTGGCTCAAGCAACCAGCAACCGTGTTTTGCCGGAGTGCATGTGCTCAACGGCAACGGCGATGCCACCGGCCTTGAGTGGATTCGCGAGGCCGGGCTGTTGACCAGTCCCATCGCCTTCACCAACACCCATAGCCTCGGCGTGGTACGCGATGCACTGATTGCGCTGGACCGCCAACAGCAACCGGACGACGGGCGCCTTTACTGGAACATGCCGGTGGTGCTGGAAACCTTCGATGGCTTGCTCAACGACATCAACGGTTTTCACGTCAAACCCGAACATGTCGCCGAGGCGCTGAATTGCGCGCATGCCGGTGCCGTTGAGGAAGGCGCTGTCGGTGGCGGCAGCGGCATGATCTGCCATGAATTCAAGGGTGGGATCGGCAGCGCCTCACGGCGTTTGAGCAGCGAACAGGGCGGCTGGACGGTGGGGGCGATCGTGCAGGCCAACCACGGCATTCGCAGCGAGTTGCGGGTCGACGGTTATCCGGTGGGCCGTTATATGGAACAGGTGGACTCGCCGTTCCTGCGTGCCTCGCTGCCGCATCCGGGCATGGGTTCGATCGTGGTCTGCCTGGCCACTGACGCACCGCTGCTGCCGCATCAATGCACGCGTCTGGCACAGCGCGCCAGCCTTGGTCTGGCGCGCAGCGGCGGTGGCAACGAGGACCACAGCGGCGACATCTTCATCGCCTTCGCCACCGGCAACGAACAGGTGCCGCCCGCTGCCTACGAGGGCAAAGGCGCGCCGACCTGCGACGGCTTGCGCATGGTCAACAACGACCACATCAGCGAGCTGTTCCTCGCCGCCACCGAAGCGGTCGAAGAAGCGATCATCAACGCCCTGCTCGCCAGCGAGAGCACCGAGGGCAACGGGCATGCGGTGCCGGGGCTGGACAAGGAAACACTGCTCGCCGCACTGGCCAAGGCCGGCTGGCCCGGATCACGCTAACGCTACAAAAACCTGTAGGAGCTGCGGCACGCTGCGATCTTTTGATTTTTTGAAAGCAAGGTCAAAAGATCGCAGCGTGCCGCAGCTCCTGCAGAGGGAGTCAGCGGTGCTCAACGACCACGTCATCATCCGCTCCGCGCTATATCAGGATTTCGACACGCGGTACTTGAGTCAGCCTCTGCGCGTTCCCATGATGAAGGTACACAGGCGCTTCACTCCTGAGCGCCTGTGTAGGGATCGGGTGTTCTGAACCCCAAATCAAGCCTGTTCCCTGTTTCATGCGCAGCTTGAGCCTCATGGGCTCTACTTCTCCCCATCAAAGAGCCTTGAGGCTCTTTTTTTGTCCGTTTTTTGCCGCTGACTCAGTGCAACGTCAGCCGCTGGCGCACGAATTCTTCAGTGTGCCGGGTGACCTGATCGAGATGCCGGTCGCGCTGCTTCTCGGCATCGAGCATCGCGCGCTTGCCGTTCTTCTGCAGCAGGTAGGTGTGGATCTGCTGCACCTCCAGCGAGCGGTAGATCGGTGTGGTGTCGATAAAACCGCGCAGGCCGTTGCTGCGGTAATGCCGGGTGCTCATCAGCACCTGGGTTTCGCGAGCGCCGATCACCTCGAACCCCAGCGCTTCGAAATACGGCACCTTGCCGACACTGCAGGTCAGTTCGGCATGCGGGTAACGGCTGACCATCTCGCCGATCATCGCCCGCGCCACGCCTTGGCGCCGATAGCCTTCACGCACGGCCATGTAGGCAACGCTGCACGCTTCCCAGTCGCCCTGCACCGGCAAGTACAAAAGGAAACCGGTGACCTGCTCCGGATCATCCTCAGCCGTCGCCACCAGCAACTCCACCTCGGTGCCCTTCTCGCCATTCAGCGCCTCCAGATACAGATGCACCTCATAACCGACCGCGTACTGATAGACGTTGTACAGCAGGTTGCTCGGGCCAAGACCGACCGCGCTGATGTCGGTGAGGTAATCGACCACCAGTTGCAGAATCTGGCTGTTGACGCTTTCGGGGCATGGGGTTTTGTAGTGGGTGATGCGTGGCATGACGGGTGAACTCCGGCGAAAAACCGCGCCATCATACCCTGTCCCGACGCCTGCTCTGTGTAGGAGCTGCCAAGGGCTGCGATCTTTTGGCTTTATAGAAGCAAGATCAAAAGATCGCAGCCTGCGGCAGCTCCTACAGGAAAGTGGTGGTTGAGCTGAAGAAAATTTCATCTGCCGCACAGCGGATCTTTTGCCGATTTGGCGTCCAATTCTTCAACTGCGTTCTCTTTTTACGCAGGCCTTGAGGAGTTGTCATGAGCGTGTTGCGTTCACTGTTCAAATGGCGAAAGACCCTGCTGCTGGTGCCGATGACGCTGGCGGCGCTGGCCAGTGCGCCAGCGTTTGCCCAGCAGGTGGTGATCGTCCAGCAAGCCCCACCGCCGATGCGCATGGAAGTGATGCCCGGCGCGCGTCCCGGGTATGTCTGGGATCAGGGCCACTGGCGCTGGGAAGGACGTGGTTACGTGTGGATGCCCGGCCATTGGCAACCGGTGCGTCATGGTGCGCACTGGCGACCGGGGCACTGGCAGGCACGCGGGCCGAACTGGTTCTGGGTTGAAGGGCGCTGGGTGCGCTGATTGGCCGTCGACCTGCACACTTCTTCTATAAGGAACAGCCCATGTCCAGAAGCATTAAAGCCTTGCTCGCCACCGCACTGGTGGCGATCACCCTGTCCGGTTGCGTCGTCGAACCGGTACGTCCGCACCGGCCACCGCCGCCAGTGGAAGTGGTGCCGGTGATGCCTGCGCCGGGCTATCACTGGGTCGCCGGTCATTACCGCTGGGGTGGCCATGAATGGCGCTGGGTGCCGGGACACTGGCGCGCCTATTAACCGCAACGGCTGGCGTCACTGCTGTGGCGCCACCACCTTGAAGGAAATGGCAATGTCATTGGACACGACGGTATCCGCCCACTCCCCCGCTCCGAGCCCGAATTCGCTGCGTTTGAGCACCAGCTCGCCGTCGAAAATGCCGATCGTGCTGTCCGGCTTCAGCTCGACCGGCACTTGCACCTCGCGGGTAATGCCTTTGACGGTAAGCAGACCGGCGACCAGATAGCGGTTGTTCGCCACGCGGGTAAAACGGCTGGATACGAACACCGCCTCAGGAAAGCGCTGGGTGTCGAACCACGCCGGTTTCACCAGCTCGTTATTGGCGTCGTCGCTGCCGGCATTGATACTGGCCAGGTCGATGTGCAGCGTAGTGTGGGCGTTGGCGAGGTTGTCGCTGTCGAACTGCAGCGTCGCGTCGAACTTGCCGAAGGTGCCATAGACCTGGTCGCCGAATTGCTTGTAAATGAAGCTGATCTTGCTGGCGGTAGTGTTGACGCGATTGTATTCAGCGGCCTGCGCGCAGGTCATGACGCACAGGCCGGTAAACAGTGCCACAGCGGTGAATCGGGCACGCATGGGATTCTCCGGACAGGGCAAACTTTCGAGGCCTCGATTGACTTAAGCAAACAACCGGCAGTTGTGCCATGTCATCTGTCCGCCGGTGTGGCTCAGGCTCAGACCAGCCGCTCGATCTTCTGATGCTGCCAGACCAGTTTGTAATACAGGGTCTGCAACACCAGCATGCCCAGATACGCCACCGGAAACGCCATCCACACCCCTTGCAAACCGTACTGCCCGTCCAGCCAGTAAGCCGCCGGCAGCTGCACGCCGACCACGCAGACAATGGCGATTGCCACCGGCACCAGCACCGTGCCGCTGGCACGCATGATGCCGCCGATGATCGCCTGGAAACCGAACACCAGCAGGCTCCACAACATGATATGCAGCAAGTGCTCGGCCATGGCCCGGGTCGAGTCTTCGGTCAGGAACAACCCCAGCAGCCAGTGCGACAACAGGTAGCCGAGCACAATCAGGCCACCGGTCAGGCACACGTTGATCAGCAGCCCGGTGCGCAGGATCGCGGCCAGGCGCTGCAGGTGCCCGGCGCCGATGGCCTGGGCGCCAAGGATCGAGGCGGTGATGGCAATCGACAGCGCCGGGAACTGCACGTAGTTGACGATCTGCGTCACCGCGCCATAGGCCGCCGTCGCCTGCGAGCCGTGCTGGTTGACCAGCGTCAGAATCACCAGCTCCGACAACGACAGCACGATCATCTGCACCCCGGTCGGCAGGCCGATGCGCAGCACTTTGCCCAGAATCGCCCCGTCCAGCCGCAGTGCGCCGAAGAACTCGCGGTCCGGTGCCAGCGGGTGTCCCTTGCGAATCAGACTCCAGGCCAGCCACACCATCGCCGTCAGCGTACCGGCCAGACCGGCGAACGCCGCACTCTGAATCCCCAGTTGCGGCAGACCCAACCACCCGCGAATGAACGCCGGAGTCAGTGCCAGACCGACGACGGTTGACAGCAACAGCGCCAGCATCGGCGACAACGTGTCGCTCACCCCGCGCAACAACTGAGTGAACAGCACGTACACCAGCACAAAAGGCAAGGTCCACATCATCACTCGGGCATACGCCACCGCGTCGTCCAGCACATCCGCCGGGGTCCCCAGCCCCTGCAAGGCCTGACGTGCGAACACACTGCCCAGCACCGCCGCCAGCAAACCGATCAACACGCCCAGCAACAAGGTTGCCCCGGCGATCGCCTTGACCATGTGCGCCTCACGCGCGCCCCACGCCTGCCCGATCAACACCCCGGCACCGGCACCCAACCCGATCACCAGTGCGATGAAGAAAAAGACGATCGGAAACATCCCCGAGACCGCCGCCAGCGCCTGCGTACCGAGCATCTGCCCGATGTAGATGCTGTTGACCGTGCCCGACATCGATTGCAAAAAGTTGGACAACACCATCGGTGCGAGGAACAGCAGGTAGGTTTGCCAGAGGGGTTTGCTGGTGGCGGGGGTTTGCATTGAGGGTCCGTCTCGGGGTGGGAGATGCGGTGGATATTACGCTAGATGCGCGGGTTAAAGTCGGTCGACATCGGGTCGGCTCAAGGCTTAAATGGCGGCACACTCATTCTGGATCACGCCCTGCCATGCCCCTCCTGCGAAATGCTCTGACCTGCTCATTGCTGGCCCTTGTCAGCCACTCCGTCGCTGCCGCCCAGGCCCCTGCTCCGCTGGATTCGTTGCGCCCGTTGCTGACAACCCTGAACGAACGCCTGAACATCGGCGACCTCGTGGCCCTGACAAAATGGGACAGCGGCAAGCCGATTCAGGACAGCCCGCGCGAAGCCCAGGTCATTGCCAGTGCCCGCACGCTGGCCAGCGAACACAAGCTCGATCCCGAGGACGTGGCCCAGTTGATCGCCGCACAAATGGAAGCCAACAAACTGGTGCAATACGGTTTGCTGGCGCAATGGCAAGCGACAGGCCGCGCACCGGACACGCCACGACCGGATCTGGCAAAACAGATTCGCCCGCAACTGGACGAACTGCAAACCCGCCTGCTGCGCCAGTACGCCAACTTCGCGCCGCACCGCCGCGAGCCGAATTGCCAGGCGTTGCTGGCCAAGGCTCGGCAGGATCTAACCCACGACGCACTGCATGAACTGGCCCTGACCCGTGCCACCGGAGAGCTGTGCATTCGGGCGCCGAAGCTTTAAATCAGGGGTTCCGGCATACATCGCTGGCGTCGATAGTCACCATCACGTCAATGAAGTTCTCATAAAAAATCCGCGGCGTAACATCAGCTCCATACCAACCCAATACACCCCGGAGCACACGATCATGAAACGCCAAACCATCCTCGGCATCGCTTTCTCGGTTCTTGCAGTGAACGCTTTTGCAGCAACACCCGCTCACACCCTGGTCGCTGAAGGCGGCTCGGACAAGTTGATTGAAAGCCGTCTGGCTGAAGGTGGCTCTGATCGTTTGCTGGAACGTCGTGTCGCTGAAGGTGGCGCGGATCGCCTGATCGAGCGTCGCGTTGCAGAAGGTGGTTCGGATCGTTTGCTGGAACGTCGCGTTGCCGAAGGTGGCGCGGATCGCCTGATCGAGCGTCGCGTTGCAGAAGGTGGTTCGGATCGCTTGCTGGAACGTCGCGTTGCCGAAGGTGGCGCGGATCGCTTGCTGGAACGTCGTGTTGCCGAAGGTGGCGCGGATCGCCTGATCGAGCGTCGCGTTGCTTGAGTTGATGTCTCTTCGCACAAGCCATGAAAAAGCCCGGCCTGATCAGCCGGGCTTTTGCGTTCAACCGCTGCTTATTGAGCAGTTTTCAGCTTGACCACATCACCGGAAATTCTGGTGGTGTAACCGGTCAGCACCCACGCCCAGAACCAGTTTTCCTGAACCTGGGTGTTGATCATGGCGTCACCGACCTTGGCCTTGATCGCCGCTGTCTGCGCACGAACGAAGCGGCTGTTCTGTTGAATCGGGATCACGCCGAACAGCAGCAGGCCGGTGGCCGTGGCTTTGCTGTGACCAATCACGGTGTATTGGCTGCTGTCGTATTGTTTGATGTTCATCGGGGTGCCCGTGCAACCCGCCAGAACCCGACATGACCCTGGCGGCAGAGTCGATCGAGCGCGGGCTGCTGATCGTTCCATTCGGCGAGCCAGAGGGCTGCCGCAGGCTGAGATCTTTTGCTTTGGGAAATCCAGGCCTGCCATTCGTCGCAAACCCGCCCTCACCTGTCAGATCTGACAGTAGGCAGCCAGCCCCCGCCAGCGCTTTAATCCCTCGGGCCACTCCCTCAGCACCCAGCCATATTGAACAGGTGACGCGCCCATGACCAGCCAATTGACGAGCAATGCTTCCAGTCAGCAGATCACTGTCTTTCCACCGGATCGCGGTATCGGCGTTCTGGCCGTGTACCCGCCGTATCCGGTGGGTTTCAAGCCGCAGAAGGACGGGGCGCTGGGGATCAACATCCACATGGTGCAGGGCGACCGCGACGGTCTGCTGGTGTATATCCTGGCCTATATCGAGATGGCCGTAGGCGACGATATCAGAGTGTTTATCGAAAACACGCGATCACCGGTCGCGCAATTTTCGGTTACCGCTGCGCACTTCGATGACCAGGGCAACGCCAAGAACATCCCGTTCCACATTTCGGCTGCCGACATGCAGTCCCGCTTTCTGCCGCTGCAAATCCAGAGCAAGGACTTGTGGTTCGAAGTCAAGCGCTTCAGCAAAAATACCGAAGAGTCCCCGCACATACCGCTGCTCTACAAATACCCCGCGCCAGGCGAGGCCGATACCGATGGTGGCAAACCCTTCAACCAGGGCCTGAAATTGCCCGTGGCTTCCGAGGGTTTCGTCGATCAGACGGTGATCGATGACGGAATGTTCGTAACCGTCATGCAGTATTTCAACCAGCACATCGGTGATGTAGTGGTCCTGGCCTTCGGCTCGCTGCTGCTGGAAACCACGGTTACCGCGTTGGGCGATCTGATGTTCGAACTGACCCCGGATCAACTGGCCACCCTCGCTCCCACCAACACTCTGATGGTGCGCTGGGAAGTGTTCGATGTGGTGGAAAATGCCAGCGGCTGGTCGGACTCGCTGGTGCTGCCGTTCAAACCGGGCATTGTGCTGTTGGCCGCACCAATCTTCGAACAGGCGGACATCGACAACATCCTGCATCACGATCAACTGGACGGTGGCACTGCCGGTATCCTCGTCACCGGCGTATTTGCCGCCAATGACCGCATCGAACTGACCCTGCAAGGCGTCACTCAGGGCGGCGAAACCGTAAACCACACCTACAACCGGACCCTGAGCGCCGCCACGCGCACCGTCGATTTTCCGGTCGAGAATGAAAAAATCCGCAACCTGATCGGCGGGGCCCTGCACGCGTCCTATCAGTTGATTCGGGCCGGCAAGAGCCAATTTTCCAAACCGGCGGACGTCACCGTCAGCGGCGTGACCCAACCGCTTGGCCTGCCGCTCGTCGCACCGCTGGTGGACGGCAAACTGCCGGTGGACACCGCCGAAGCCACCGTACAGCTCGCCGAATATTGGCCGCTGCAGACCGGGGCCACCGTCGAAGCCCATTGGCAGACCACCGACAAGGACGGCGTCGCAGCGCTGTACGTTTTCCGCCTGATCGTCAGCGACCCGTCCCAACCGGTCATCTTCAAGGTGCCGGCCAAATACATCGCCCCCTTCCCGGACACCCCGCTGGTGGTGCAATGCACCGTGGCCAATCCCGGGCAGACGCGGGTGTTTTCCGAGTTGCTGCAATTGCGCATCAGCGAACAGGCCGTGGTGCCGCTGGACCCGCCGACACTGGTCAAACCGGCGCTCACGCCGATTGATGTGCTGGCTTATCCGGACGGGGTGACAGTACGTATCGAATACGTCGGTGCAATCAAGGATGACCGGGCGCGATTGGTAGAGGTCAAGCCGCCTGCAGGATCACCCGCCTTTCCTCTGACGGAGTTCAACAGCAACAAGCGGGTAAATACGGTGTTGACCCAGGCTTTTCTCGCGGTGCGCCAGGGCAGAACATTCGAGATGCGCTGGAACCTCAACCGTAATGGAGGACAAGCGGGCAAGTCGTTGCCGCTGGCATTGAAAATTCAAGCGATCCCCCCGCAAGACTCACGGCTGCCGACACCACAAATTCGCCAGGGTGCGGAGCTCGACATCAATAAGTTACAGACCAGTGATCGCCTGACCGTCACTACCTGGCCCGGCGAGGCAAATGGACAGCGCCTGTGGCTTCGCTATGACGGAGTAACCAGGACGGGTCCCGCCGAACCCTACAATGATCTGGTGAATGAGCCTCATACTGGTACTTCCGGCCTGAACCGAGCACTCCCGCTGGAGTGGCTCAAATCCCTGAAGCACGACAGTGAACTGAAAATCAGCTTTTGGGTGAATCTGGCCGGCGACGCAGACTTTGCCACAGCAATATTGTTCCCGGTGCGAACATACCTGATCAAATCACTCTCTCTGACCGCACCAAAATTGCTCGACTTACCCGGTGCAACCCTCAATTTCGATGATATTGCCGATAGCGGTGCACGTATCGAAGTTCCGATCTATACCGGAATGTCCCCCGGGCAGTCCGTCAAGGTCGAGTTGGCCGGTGCGGGAGGTCATTACACGACTGCATCCACGAATGTCGATACCATCAAGCCTCTGATTTTTCTGGTTCCCCGATCAACATTCATTGCCAATGCCGCCCGGACAGTGGCAATCACCTATCTGGTCTCGTCCTCCAGTGAGCAGAATCAGCCACTGCGGTCGCCAAGCCTTGATCTGAATATTCTTGCCGACACCTGGCGCGACTCCATCACCGATTTCAATGGTAATGCCGGGAACTGGGCATTAGGACCGGCCTCAAGAACTGCAAGAATTCTCAGTGATCACTACGAAAACCTGACCTATGACGCTGGGGGAAACTCAGGAGTCATGCTAAGCCAGACATTTCAATTCAAGGCCGCGAGAACCTACCAGTTCAGCTACTACGTAGCCAATGTCAGTCCGCAACCTGACAACGTTCCACCGGTGATCAGCGTCAGCACCTCCAGCGGAATGCCGATTCTTGGCGCATTCACGGTACCGAGAACGGGCACCTTTTTTCAGCAGGTGGCCAATTTTCGAGTACCCGTCAGTGGTGCCTACACGATTTACATGCTTAATCACGAGGATCGCGGAGGCTACGGCGGAGCCCGAGGCGGCAATGACTTTATCCTGGATGCCATCCACGTACGACGGCTGTGAACAGTTCGCCAGAGTCATAAGGGGACGGGCTTATTATTTTGGCGCCTGGTTCGGACACTAAAAGATCGCCGCCTGCGGCAGCTCCTGCAGGGGGATACCGATACCTCTGCAGGAGATGCCGCAGGCGGCGATTTTTTGCTTTTGGGGATTCATCGTTTATATGTGTTTAACGTTCATTCCTGCAGCCCGTAACACCTTGCACTGGTGGAACTGGCGCTGGGCAGGCTTGAACTGCTCGGCGCCACAACTTCCTGACCTGAACCCGCACCCATGAAGCTCATCGGCCGTGCGCCCGGGGCAGGCCGACGGGCTCTATTGTTTTTCTGCTGAAAAGCTTTGCAGGTACGCCAGCAGATTATCGATCTTCTCTTCGTCGCTCAGGCCCCAGAAAATCATCCGCGTCCCGGGCACCACGCCTTTTGGATCTTTCAGATACGCGGTCAGCGTGTCGCGATCCCAGGTCTTGCCGGAGTTTTTCATCGCCTCGGAATACACGTAATTGGCCGACGTCCCTGCCGGTCGGCCAATGATGCCGTTGAGTTGCGGGCCGAAGCCGGGGCGCGCGTCCGGGCCAACCTGATGGCAGCCGCCGCACAGGCGCGGGAAGATCTTTTCGCCGGCGGCGGGATCGCCTGCGGCGTGGGTGGTCGAGCTGAACAAAACGGCGGTCGTGGTCAATACAACAAGCAATGCAGCGATGTTTTTCATCGGGTGATCCAGAACGGTCTGATGCAATTGAGGCAAGGCTATCACTTTGTGCCGAGGAAGCTTTTTACAGATAAGCGCCGATGACCTTTCTGACGGTGATCAATGCCTGGCGCAAGACGTCCATCGGCACCGACCCCAACGCCAGCCGAATCGCATGCGGCACATGCGCCGACACGGCGAAGGGTTCGGCCGTGGTGACCGAAATCTGCTGGTGCACCAACTCCACCACAATCTGATCGGCACGCACGTCTTCCGGCAACGGCAACCACAAAAAGTAAGAGGACGGATGACCGATGCACGTCAGCCCTTGCAACAACTCGGCGGCCAGCGCTTGCCGGGCCTTGGCATCGTCGCGTTTTTGTTGCTCCAGCAGGGTGACGGTGCCGTCGTCGAGCCAGCCGCAAGCCATCGCGGTCATCACGCCGGGGGTGTTCCAGGTGGTGGCGCGGATGATGCGTTCCAGCGCCGGCACGTTGCGCAGGGGGGCGGCAATAAAACCGACGCGCAGGCCGGTGGCGATATTCTTGGAAAGTCCCGAGACGTACACCGTGCGCTCCGGCGCCAGATCAATCAGGGTACGCGGTGGGTTATCCACCAGAAAGGCGTAGGCCGCGTCTTCGATGAGAATCAGATCATGCCGCCGGGCAAGTGCGACCAATTGCTCGCGCTGCTCGATCGGCGTCACCCAACCCAACGGATTGTGCAGCGTCGGCATGCTGTACACGGCGCGTACCGAACGGCTGCGACACAGCTTGTCGAGCGCCGTCAGGTCCGGTCCGTGGTCACCGGCCGGGATGGCCACCACTTCCAGATGCAACGCTTCGGCCAGCACCTTGAAGCCGGAATAGGTCAGCGCATCCGCCGCAATCACATCACCGGGTTTGAGCAAGGCCATCAGTGTCACTGCCAACCCTTGCTGGGCGCCGTTGACGATCAGCACTTGCCCGGCATCGGCCTGCACCCCGCGATCCTGCAGATGCCGCGCCACCGAGGCACGCTCATGCTGTCGTCCGGCGTGGGGTTGATAGCGCAGCAAGGCTTCCAGATCGCCCGACAGCGCCAATTGACGTAACGCCGTGCGCAACAGATCGGCCTGACCGGGCAGAGACGGGTAATTGAAGTTGAGATCGATCATGCCGACTGCCACGTCCTTCTGATCGATCCCCTGCCCCGGCGACAAGGAGGTTTCACGGACAAACGTCCCGCGCCCGGTCTCGCCGCTGACCAGCCCCATGGCCTCAAGTTCGGCGTACACCCGCGATGCGGTGACCAGTGCCAGGCCTTCACGGGCTGCCAGTTCGCGGTGGGTCGGCAGGCGCGTTCCCGGTGCCAGATGCCCGCAGCGAATATCCGCTGCGTAAGCGTCAACGAGGGTCTTGTAGCGTGAGCGCGGCATAGCGGATGTATCCATGACAATTATTTGATTGTGCTGATTCTTGGCTTCAGGATCACTCGAAAGCAACCCTACCTTTGAGCGTGACCCTGTATGGAACGGACTTCGAACCCGGTTAACCCGGCCCTGGAAAAAACCAGCGGCTGGATCAACGGTTTTATCGGCGTGGTGATCTTCAGCGGATCGTTACCGGCCACGCGCCTGGCGGTACTGGAATTTGATCCGGTGTTTCTTACCGTGGCCCGCGCGGCCATTGCCGGCGTGTTGGCAGCAGCGCTGTTGTGGCTGTTTCGCGAACGGCGTCCGGCACGGGATCAGTGGTGGCCGTTGTTGATTGTGGCGTTGGGCGTGGTGCTGGGTTTCCCCTTGCTGACGGCATTGGCGCTGCAACACGTGACGTCGGCGCATTCGATTGTGTTTGTGGGATTGCTGCCCCTGGCGACGGCGATTTTTGGCGTGCTGCGTGGCGGCGAGCATCCACGACCGGTGTTCTGGGTGTTCTCGATTCTCGGCAGCGGGTTGGTCGTGGGCTTCGCCCTGTCACAGGGGCTGACCGCCTCGCCCACCGGTGATCTGCTGATGCTCGCGGCGATTCTGGCCTGTGGTCTGGGTTACGCCGAAGGCGCCAAACTGTCGCGCGTGCTCGGCGGCTGGCAGGTGATCTGCTGGGCGTTGGTGTTGTCGCTACCGGTGATGGCGTTGCTCAGCCTGTGGCTGGCCCCCGCCTCGTTCAGTCACATCAGCCTGTCGGCCTGGCTGTGCCTGGCGTATGTGGCGCTGTTCAGCATGCTGATCGGGTTCGTGTTCTGGTATCGCGGCCTGGCCCAGGGCGGGATTGCGGCAGTGGGACAACTGCAATTGCTGCAGCCGTTTTTCGGTCTGGCGCTGGCGGCGACGTTGCTGCATGAACAGGTCAGCCTGGGGATGCTGGCGGTGACGCTGGGAGTGATTCTGTGTGTGGCCGGGGCAAAGAAATTCGCCCGATAATATTCAGACGCCAGCCTTCCACTCCCGCGGGCTGAGCCCGGTCTTGCGGCGAAACGCTCGAGCCAGTGCCGAAGGACTTTCATAACCGACCTCTTGCGCGATCAGCGCAATCGGCCGTCCCTCGCGCAGACGCTTCTGCGCCAGACTGATCCGCCAGCTCAGCAGATAGTCAGCTGGCGACTGCCCGACAACGCGGTGGAACTGCTCGGCGAATCCGGCTCTGGACAGATGGGCGGCAGTCGCCAGGTCCGCCACACGCCAGGGTCTGGCCGGTTGCTCATGCATCAGGGTCAAGGCGCGAGACAAGCGCGGATCGGCGAGCCCGGCCATCAGGCCGGGTGGCTGGACACGGCTGCTGATGAGGTGGCGCAACAGCAGGATCACCAGCAATTCAAACAAACGATCCATCACCGCCACGCGCCCGCAATGACCTTCAAAGGCTTCTCTGAACAGCCATTCCAGGGTGTTGCCCAACTCCGGGATTTCGCTGAGTTTGAGCAGCAGATAATCCGGCAGTGCCGCCGCCAGCGCATTGCCGGAACCTCCGTCAAACGTCAGCGTGGCGCAGACCAGCTGTGCGCCCATGGCCTCATCGGCGGACATCCGATGAGTGCAGGGTCGCGGGAAGAAAATCAGTGAAGGTTCGACAATACGAACCTCACGTTGATTGCCCGCTTTCAGCAACAACTCGCCGGCCTGTAATAGATGCACATGCCCGGCCGGTTCGCCCTCATGCAGGCCGACGCCGCAAAACGTGCCACTGTGAAAGGTGCCGGCACTCACACCGAAATGGCTGAGCAGCGTTGAAAGACGATCCATGTGCGACTCCCGATGCATATCTGGACGATCTGTTGCATATCCTCGACGATCTGCGGCCAAAGCGCCAGCCGTGCGCCATAACATGACCTCCATCCCCGGCGCACTTCGCACCGGACTTCTGGAGAATCACCATGAGCCGCATCCCTGCAATCAGCCTTGAAAACGCCACCGACGCCAGCCGCCCGACCCTGGAAGGCGTGAAGAAAAAAATCGGCTTCCTGCCCAATGTCTTTACCACGCTGGCCAAAGCCCCGGTGGCCCTGGAAGCCTACGTGCAAGCTTCGGCGATCCTCGGCAAGACTTCGTTGAGCGCCAAGGAAAAAGAAGCGGTGTATCTCGCCACATCACAGGTCAACGGCTGCGATTATTGCCTGGCCGCGCACAGCCTGTTTGCCAGCAAAGCCGGGCTTTCGGCGCAGGACATCGGTGCCGCGCGTCACGGTGAATTGAATGCCTATGCCGCTCTCGCCCAACAGTTGACGCAAAGCCGCGGCCACTTGAGCGACGAGCAGATCGCCGCCGCCCGCGCTGCCGGCATTGACGACAGCAAGATTATCGAAGTGATTGCCTTGGTGGCTGTGCAGTCGCTGACCAACTACCTGAACAACGCGGCCTTGACCGATATCGACTTCCCGGCCATTGATTGAACGCGAAAAAAATGAGAGCGGGCTTGCTCGCGAAAGCGCTGAATCAATCAACCAGTGTGTTGAATGACACTGCGCCTTCGCGAGCAAGCCCGCTCTCACAATTGATCAATGATGTTCGACGCCCGCGCGTTTGAGCAGTTTCTTGCAGCGCTCGGACAGATGAAACACCTGCAATTCCTTGCCGGCCTTGGCGTAACGCTCGCGCAAGGTCTTCAGCGCGGCAATCGCCGAATAGTCAACGAAGCTCAAATGCCGGCAATCCAGCGTCACCCGGGCCGGGTCATTGGCCGGGTCGAACTGGTTGAGAAACGGCGTGGTCGAGGCGAAAAACAGTGTGCCGTGCAGGCGATAAAGTTTGCTGCCGTCGGCTTCCAGGTGTTCATCGGCGTACAACTCGCGGGCCTGCTGCCAGGCGAAATTCAGCGCGGCGATGATGATCCCGCAGAGCACGGCAGTGGCCAGATCGGTGAACACGGTGATGCTGGTCACGGCGATGATCACCAGCACATCGTTGAGCGGCACTTTGTTCAACACCCGCAACGAGGCCCAGGCGAAAGTCTGCTGTGACACCACGAACATCACGCCCACCAGCGCCGCCAGCGGAATACGCTCGATCAGCGGCGACAGAAACAGGATGAACAGCAGAATCAACACACCCGCGACCACCCCGGACAAACGCCCACGGCCGCCGGAGCTGAGGTTGATCACGGTCTGGCCGATCATCGCGCAACCGCCCATGCCACCGAACGCGCCCGAGACCATATTCGCCGCGCCCAGCGCGACACATTCGCGATCCGGGTAGCCTCGGCTTTCGGTGATTTCGTCAGTGAGGTTGAGGGTCAGCAGGGTTTCCAGCAGACCGACCAGTGCCATCAGAATCGCGTACGGAGCGATGATGCGCAGGGTCTCCAGGCTCCATGGGATGTCCGGCAAGGCGAAAGTCGGCAGACTGCCGGCGATGTGCGCCATGTCGCCGAGGGTGCGCGTCGGCAGGCCGAACAGGTAGACCAGCAGGCCCACGCCGAGGATCGCCACCAATGCCGGCGGCACCGCGCGGGTCAGGCGCGGCAGTATGTAGACGATGGCCATGGTCAGCAGCACCAGCCCGGTCATCAGGTACAGCGGCGTGCCGCTGAGCCAGTGTTCACCGCTCTTGAAGTGCTCCAGTTGCGCCAGGGCAATGATGATCGCCAGGCCATTGACGAAACCGAGCATCACCGGATGCGGCACCATGCGCACCAGTTTGCCCAGGCGCAACAAGCCGAACGCCATCATGATCAGGCCACCGAGCAACACGGTCGCCAACAGGTATTGCACGCCGTGCTGCACCACCAGCGCGACGATCACCACCGCCATCGAACCCGCCGCACCGGAGACCATTCCCGGCCGCCCGCCGAACAACGCGGTCAGCGTACAAATGATGAAGGCGCCGTACAGGCCCATCAGCGGGTTGAGATGAGCCACCAGTGCGAACGCAATGCATTCGGGCAACAGGGCAAACGAGGTGGTGAGTCCGGCCAGGACATCGGCGCGCAGACGTTTTGGTTTCATGGCTTACCTGACTGAGCGGCCAGCGAGCGTGGCCGCGGATGTTCGCGAAAAGGAGGGTTGCGGATGTTACGGAAATGTCCGGGCTCGGGCCAGTGATCGCTGACACCCGACGAAGCGACCTTTATGCTGGCGCGTCCTGCATCCACCGAGTACGACCATGACTGCATTGCTGACCGCCCGCGACGTTTGCCAGCGCTTGCGCGAGGCTGCGCTGGGACGTCTATCGCTGACTCATATCGACGGGCCACTCACTGCCAATCACATATGGCTGGATCTTGAAGGCTGGAAGCTACAGGTCGAATTTGATGGTCAGCGTCTGCATCATTGCAAACAGTGCCGCTGTCCGGATGGCAAAGAATGGGTGTTCGGCAGCTCGCAGTTTTTCGGTACCGACCCGATCAGCCTGTTAAGTACTTGGGAGCTGGCTCAAATCGAAGTTCGTTTGGCGACCAGTGCCCAATAAACAATACGCTGACGTTCTACTCTTTTCGATGGCCGTCGCCGCTGCATTTTTTCCTGGCAATGACACTGGCATAATGCCAACTCGCCATCATTCATGAATCTGAAAATGTCTACTCAGGAACAATGGTATCCACCTAAAGCAAATTGGCTGGGCAACGCTTTTGGCTGCCCACCGTTCGACGTTGTCAATCAGATGCTTTACCAAGCGGTTAAGGACAATCCAGACAATGACGAGCCGGCGCAAATCATCGGAAAACTGATGCTGATCGGTCGAACTTATTCGGCGTCGGTCGAGCGCCGGAAAACCAATGGCACTGCAAAAGACGAACGCCAGGCGCTGGATGTGATTATCGAGGCGGCCCATGCCATCGCTCAGTCCGATGTTCATGACCTGCTGGCGAAAATTCCTCGACCGGCTGTGCTTTCCTTGCGCAACATCGACCAGGCGACAGCGATCCATGCCCAATTGTGCAAAGCATTGAGCGCTGCCAATAAACGGGAAAACAGCAGCCTGGCGTCCAAATACTTGCACTTCCACCGCCCGAATTTTTTTCCGATAGTCGATTCACTCGCCCGATTGAGCTGGTCATGGGTCATGGACGCTCGGGGGGAAAGCTATCGGGGTTATACGACGTTCGGCAAAGTTGCGCGTTATGGCGAGTGGTGCAAGAAAGTGCTCAATCTACAGAATGATATGAAAGCGCAATTCGCGCATGACGTGTCTCTGCGCCAAGTCGACAACTACCTGCTTTCCATCATGTCGCTGGACGGAAAAGGAGGCTGGGGATTACCGGTTTTGATCAATCAGGTACGGGCTGATTGACGCCGGGCAGCGCCTGTCGTTATCCGACCGTGACTCTCCAGGTATCAACCTGTCGCGCTTTTTCTTTTAGAGGTGATCAATTGCCAACCATCATGACCTGTGGCCATGCGTCCAGACGAACCGAATTCAGCTACAGAGGCAATGCCCGCACAGGTATTACCCTGGAGTTTGAATCAGGCGAGGTAACTATCAGCAGTGCAGTCATCAATGCCATAACACTGAACTTTCACGGTCAGCGAGTTCGCGGTGGTTTCGACATGACCAATGCTCCTCCCCACAGTGTGGGATCGTTTCTGGAGAGTAACTGGCCGGCCCTTACACCGCGTCATGCGTCATTTCTTTGCGCTGTGCTGGATCACGAAGGGGTGGCGCGTTGCCATCTGGTGGGCAACGCAGTATGGGTGGATTTCATCTAGCAGATGAACGCAAACGGCGGCCCTTTTGATGTTGATCAATGATGGCACTCTGCCCATAATCCGCCCCCCTTATTCCTCACGCAAGGAAACGCCGTGAAAAAATCTCTGTTGTTGATCCCGATGCTGGCCGTGCTGCTGCAAGGTTGTGGCATGACCATGACCCGCTATGAGCCGAACTTCGAAAACGTTCAAAAGCTCAAGCAGACCCCGCCGCTGCAGGCGATCAGCAATCCTCAGGTAACTGCCGAGTCCGGTGAAGGTTCGCTTACAGTGCGGGCCAATCCGGTGCGCTCGCCGTCCGGCAGCATCCCGGCGCATATCCAGGACGCGATCACCGAAGAACTGCGCAAGGCCGGCCTGCTTGATCCACAGGCTCAGCGTCAGTTGAAAGTGCTGGTGGTGAAGAACAACCTGTCGGCCGGCATGGGCACAGGCGAAGGTCAAATCGCGGCACGCTTCACTCTGCTCAATGGCCAGAATGTGGTCTACGACGCAACCAAGAATGTCAGCAGCCAGTGGAGCAGCAGCTTCTTCGGTTTCATTGCGATTCCGAATGCGGTCAACGCCTATAACCCGATGCTGCGTGATCTGTTGAAGGAACTGTACAGCGATCCTCAGTTCATCCAGGCCCTGAAGTAAGGGCAAAAAAAAGAGCCGCAATTGCGGCTCTTTTTTTGGCATCAGGCCCGCGGAGTGCGGGTCTCGAGTGCCGAGTATTTCAGGTTGTTATTGTCGATCATCTGCTTGAGCAGCGCGTTGACCTGACGGGCGAACGTGTCGTTGACCGCGGCCTTCGGGGTGTTGCCCATCAGCGGAATGAACCAGATACCGATCCAGGTACCGACCGCATCATGGTTGCTCGCGGTGGTCAGGGCCTGGCCTGTTCCGTCCACGGCTTCGAGGCTCATGGTGTACTGATCGGTGCCGTACGCGGGGATTACCCCGAGGCTGAAACCACTGATGAAGCCCAACACCATCGAACCGGCATTCGGCGGATGGTTGTACATTTTCAGACGCAGGCTGTAGTCACCCGGTTGCTTCTGGAACTCGTCCAGGGTGACGCGGCCGAACAGGCCCGAATCGCTCAGAATTTTTTGCAGCTCAGGTTTGAGCTGATCTCGCGCTTGCGGCACTTCTACGGCCGAAGTGCTTTTCGGCTCGCCCTGATAGAAGTCGAAGTCCACATACACGTTCGGTTTATTCGCGTAGCTGGCCATCGATGGCAGCTTGACCGGCGCGACTTCGTCTTTGGTGAAACTGGCACAACCACCGAGCGCAAGCACCAGGCCCAGCGCCAGGATTTTCCCGAATTGCATGTTGTCTTCCCTATGTGAACCGAGCCAAATGATAGCAATGAGCCTCCATTGCGGAGGCGGGGCGGATTCTAGAGAGAGTGCTCGCTTGAGGAAAGGCCGCTTCGGGAAATTTACACATAAATATTCGCTCAGCTCTGCCGCAAATCGAGCAGTCAGCTGGCCTCATCGCTATATAGTTTTGTATATTGCGAAGCCGAATTTTTCAGTACCTGCCCATGCCAGCCATTTACATCGTGTTCCCATGAGTGCCATCCGCGTACGCAACGAACAATTGATCCTCGCCGCCGCCAGCGAAGAGTTCGCCGCCAACGGCTTCGACGCCACCCAGACCCGTGATATCGCCGCCCGCGCCGGCGTGCCCAAGGCCAACCTGTATTACTACTTTCAGACCAAGGAAAACCTCTATTCCAAGGTTTTGCTGGGGTTCGTCGAACCGCTGCTGGAAGCCTCGGCGGCACTGCGCGAAAGCGACGACCCCATGATTGGCCTGCGCGCCTACGTCGCCGCGCGTATCCGAATCGCCCGCGAACACCCGGCCATCGCCAAGGTCTTCAGCGGCGAGCTGCTGCTCGGTGGCCGTCAGCTACCGGACGAATGCCGCGACCTGCTGCACGCCGAAGCCCGGCGCAATGTCGACTGCCTGCGCAGCTGGATCGAACGCGGCCTGCTGGCGCCGGTAGACCCGGAACATCTGATGCTGTTCATCTGGTCGGCGACCCGCACCTACACCAACCTGGGTTGGCAAATGGGCTGCATCACCGGGCGCCCGGTGCCGCAGGATGAGGATTATCAGACGGCGGCGGAGACGATTACGCGGATGGTGCTGGAGGGCGTCGTGGCACCGCGGGCTGGGGAGATTCGTGGGGCTTTGTTTGCGACGTGAGGTGAGGGCTGCTACGCAGCCCGGCGCGAGCAAGCTCGCTCGCCACAGGGGATTTGGGCTGAGTATGGGAATCTGTTCACACCACCGGCCATTGTGGGAGCCAGCCTGCTGGCGATTGGGTTGGCACAGCTGGCATCTTCATTGACCGATCCACCGCCATCGCTGGCAAGCCACCTCCCACAATGATCTGTGTTGTTCAAAGACCTTGTGATCCATGCCAAACCCTGTGGGAGCTGGCTTGCCAGCGATAAGGCCAGTAAGAACAACAGAAGTATTTGCGGGCTTCAGAAAATGATCGCGGCGGCAGGTTTGACGTCGACCCGGGCCATGGCCCCCGTCAGGTGCGCCAGGTCCTTGTTGTGTTCGGCGATGATGTCTTCGGCGCTCATGTTGCCGTTGTCGAGGGTGGAATGAGCGTCTGCCACGAGGACGACGTCGTACCCCAGCTGATGGGCCTGGCGCACGGTGGCGTTGACGCAATAGTCGGTTTGCAGGCCGCAGATGATCAGGCGCTCGAAGTCTTCGCCGGGCAGCAGTTTGCCCAGCTCGGTCTGGTAGAACGAATCCGGGGTGGTTTTGTGTACGCGCAGGTCTTCGACGGCAGTCAGCAGGCCATCGGCGAGTTGCCAGCCTTCGCCACCATGCGCCAGCGGGCTGTCCTTTTCTTCATGCTGAATCAGCACCACCGGCACGCTGGCCTTGCGCGCGCGAGTGCTGAGCTGGTTGATGGTGTCGATGACGCGGCGAATGTCGAAGCACTGATATTGGCCCGAGCAGAGAGCCTGTTGGACGTCGATGATCAGCAATGCGCTAGACATGATGGGCCTTCCTTGAGCGAACGTTGAAACCGGGGCGGAGCAGCGCCCGCCCCCTTTTTACCCCTGTCAGTAGCCTAGTGACAATCCAGTATTGCGTCGTGGATCGTTGGCCCCGTAGAAGCGGTTTTTGCCCACTGGCTTACCGCCCAGCGACGGTGCGCCGACCAGGATCGCGGCGATGTGGTTGGCGTCCTGCGGCCCGGCGAACTTGTGGCCCCAGCTCTCGAGGAGCTTCTTCGTATCGGGGCTGGCCGCGAAGTCTTCGAGGTTGGTTTCCTCAGGCATCCATTGCTGGTGGAAACGCGGCGCGTCCACCGCTTCCTGCAGGCCCATGCCATAGTCGATGACGTTGAGCATGGTCAGCAAGGTCGCAGTGATGATGCGGCTGCCACCCGGCGTACCGACCACCATCACCACTTTGCCGTCCTTGGTGACGATGGTCGGGCTCATCGACGACAGCGGAGTTTTGCCCGGAGCGATGGCATTGGCCTCGCCTTGCACCAGACCGTACATGTTCGGCACGCCGACCTTGGAGGTGAAGTCGTCCATTTCGTCGTTGAGGATCACCCCGGTCTTGCTCGCCATCACCCCGGCGCCGAACCAGTCGTTGAGGGTGTAGGTGACCGACACCGCGTTGCCCCACTTGTCGACGATCGAATAGTGCGTGGTGTTGTTGCCTTCATGGGGCGCGACGCCGGGTTTCAGTTCGGCGGAGATTCCGGCCTTCTGCGGCTGGATCGCGTTGCGCAGCTTGGTCGCGTAGTTCTTGTCCAGCAGATGCTCGATCGGATTCTTCACAAAATCCGGGTCGCCCAGATAGCTGTTGCGGTCCACGTAAGCGTGGCGCATCGCTTCGATCTGGTAGTGCATGCCCTGGGCCGAATGGAAGCCCAGGTCCTTCATCGGATAGCCTTCGAGAATGTTCATGATCTCGCAGATCACCACCCCGCCGGAGCTTGGCGGTGGCGCCGAAACCACGTGGTAGCCGCGGTAATCGCACTCCACCGGGGCCAGTTCGCGGGTCTTGTATTTGTCGAGGTCGGCCTGGGTGATGATGCCCTTGTTGGCCTGACTGGAAGTGACAATGGCGTCGGCCACCCAGCCCTTATAGAAACCGTCAGCGCCTTTTTCCGAAATGGTGCGCAGGGTTTTCGCCAGATCCTTCTGCACCAGTTTCTGCCCGACCTGCATCGGTTCGCCGTTGTGCAGGAAGATCGAGCCGGAATCACGCAGGTCCTTCTTGAATACATCGGTGGCGTAGTCCAGCAAATCGACGTCGCCCTGCTCCAGTTCGAAACCGTCTTCCGCCAGTTTGATCGCCGGGGCGATCATGTCCTTGCGCGGCTTGGTCCCGTACTTGCTCAGCGCCAGCTCCATGCCCGACACGGTGCCGGGCACCGCCACGGCGAGGTGACCGCGGGTGCTCAGGTCCGGGACGACGTTGCCGTCCTTGTCCAGGTACATGTTGGCGGTCGCCGCCAGCGGGGCTTTTTCGCGGAAGTCGAGGAAGGTCTTGCGCCCGTCCGCCAGTTGAATGGTCATGAAACCGCCACCGCCGAGGTTGCCTGCCGCGGGATACACCACCGCCAGCGCATAGCCCACAGCGACTGCCGCATCCACCGCGTTACCGCCACTTTTCAACACATCGACGCCGACATGGGAGGCCAGGTGTTGGGCAGTGACCACCATGCCGTTCTCGGCGGCAACCGGGGCCACGGAAGCGGCGTGAGCCATCAGGCAGCTCAGTGCCAGTGAAGTCGCGATCAGCGTTTTGGCCAAAGGTTCGTACTTCATGAGTCGATCTCTTTTTTGTTTTTGGGTTCTGTGCAGAGCAGAAGGGAACGCTGCAAAAGCACCAAGCAGTATGGTCGCTATTGCGATTTGCGCCTCCCCGATCAGCCAGTATGCTGGACGCCTTCGCCACGCAGATCCGGAGTTCTGCCCATGCCCTACACGTTCATCACCCTGCCCTCACCGGTCGGCGAACTGAAGCTGGTTGCGAACGGCGCACGACTGGCGGCCATCCTCTGGGAAAACGACAAACCGGGCCGGGTGCGCCTTGGTCCGATGAGCGCAGCACCGGATAATCCGCTGTTGCAACGAACCGCACAGCAGCTTGAAGAATACTTTGCCGGCAAGCGTGATCGCTTCGACCTGGAGCTGGACTTTGTCGGCACCGATTTTCAGAAAAAGGTCTGGGCAGCGTTGCTGACCATTCCGTTTGGCGAAACCCGTACCTACAGCCAGATCGCCGAGCAGATCGGTCACCCGACAGCCGTGCGTGCGGTGGGAGCGGCGAATGGGCGCAATCCCATTTCGATTGTGGCGCCGTGCCATCGGGTGATTGGCGCATCGGGGAAGTTGACCGGATTTGCGGGTGGGCTTGAGGCCAAAGAGCGGTTGCTCGTGCTGGAGGGTGGTAACTGGTCGGCGGTGGGCAGGACTGGGGATTTGTTTTAGCAGATCAAAAGATCGCAGCCTGCGGCAGCTCCTACACAGGTGGAGCAATGTCGGAGCTGCAGCAGGCTGCGATCTTTGCTTTCTCAGGCAAATAGGTTATTCATCGCCGCGTACTGCAACAGCATGATGGTCTTGGCATCGCAGATCTCACCACGGTGGAACGCCGCCAAGGCCTCATCGAAGCGCCATTCCAGCACGTCCAGTTCTTCGGTTTCTTCTTCCAGGCCGCCGCCCTCACTGACCTTCGATTTCGCGTCGTACTCGGCGATGAAGAAGTGCAGTTTCTCGGTCACCGAACCGGGGCTCATGTAAGCCTCGAACACCTTCTTCACGTCGTGAACACGGTAACCGGTCTCCTCTTCGGCTTCGTCACGGATTCGCTGCTCGGGTGACGCACCTTCCAGCAGACCTGCCGCCACTTCGATCAACAAGCCGTCGTGGCCGTTGACGAATACCGGCAAACGGAATTGGCGTGTCAGCACCACGGTGCGCTGTTCGCGGTTGAACAACAGGATCGCCGCACCATTGCCCCGGTCGTAGACCTCGCGCGTCTGCCGCTGCCAGTCGCCGTTGTTGCGCAGGTAGTCAAAGGTGATCTTCTGCAACAGGTACCAGTCGTGGGACAACACCTGAGTGTCGACGATGTTGACCCGCTCGGCTGTCTTGATCATGACGCCTGATCCTTTGTCATCGGAAAACGCCCATAGTCGATTAATCGCGCCCACAAAAAAAGCCCGGCAGCGCTACCGGGCTTCTTTACCTGCGATTAACGGGCGATGCGCGACAACGCATCATCCGTTTCCTGCGCCGCTGTTCGAGCGCTGTGAATCAGCGGTCCATAACGCCGGCTGAACTCCCAGTTGTACGGCAGGCGATCCTTGCTGACGCCGTTGTCCCAGTTCACCGACCAGGTCATCAGGCCCTTGATCGGCAGCCCCTTGATCGCCAGACGCTTGAGCGCATTGCCCACGGCGGTGCTGTCGATCACATAACCGGTGGCAGCGGCATCGACGTTGGCCGGCAGGCCGATGACGAACTTGTCCGCCGGGATTCTGGTGAAGCCCCGGGTACCGGTCACCAAACTTTCGGTCAGGTAATAGAGGAAATCCTCTTTCAGCGCGTCGTTGTTCTGCGCGATCCACGCGCCATTGCCATTATTGGCTTCCGGTACCCAGACCCCGTCGCCGCCCTGGTTGTAGAACTGCGGCGCGATGAAGTCGTAATAGCCTTCCAGCGCCTGCAGGTAACCGACGTATTTGCCGTTGGTGGTCAGGTACGGAAACTCCGGGGCCATGCTGATGATGAAATGCTTGCCCTGGCCTGCGTAGTGATCCTTGACCAGCTTCAGCGCGGCCGGCAACACGGTCTTGTTGGCAGCGAAATCAATCGCGCTCTGTTCAAGATCGATGTCCAGCCCGTCAAAGCCATAGGTTTCCACCAGACGGATGATTTCATTGGCCAACGGCTGTTCCTGGCCGCTGCGCAATTCGATGTGTGCATCGGCGCCGCCCAGGGAGATCAGTACCGCCCGCCCCTGGCTGTTGAGTACGCCGACCTGGCGCCGGAACTCGGCATCGGAGACGTTGTACGGTTTGAAGGTCGGAATCCCGCTGCCCTTCATGAACGCCACCGCGACCACGTTGTACTCCTTGGGCACCGCCTCCAGAGCGATCTCGGCAAAGCGGCCCTGGCGGTAGCCGTCACTCGGGCCGGCCGGCCAGTTGTGCCAGAAACCCATGAGAATTTTCCTGCCGGCGATGCTCGGCATCAGTGAAGCCGCGTCGGCGGCCTGACTGTGCATTAACGAAAAGTCGATATTTGACATGTTCTAATCCTTCAGAACCTGTGGGTTGAGCGTTTCGCCGTTATTTGAAGTCGACGTCGAACGCCTGATAGAACGCGTTACCGGTGTTGGCGACAATCCACATCAACACGATGACGTGACGACCCTTTTTGCTGGCCGGCAACTTCACCGAATGATTGACCTTGGCCTTCAATTCCCCCGGATAGCTGTAATACGGCACTTGAGTGTAGAAGTCTTCGGCGAAAGGCTGCGCCTCGAGTTGTGCACGGGAAATACGCTGTTTCGGATCCCAGCCATCCTTGGTGATCATCCAGCGATAGCCACGGGTAGTGTGTGGCGCGGTGTATTCCCACTTCACTTCCAGGGTCTGGCCCGGGGTGACGCTGAGCAGCGGCCAGTTGAACGGACGGTTGAGCTTTTTGCTCATTTCCTCGTCGGTGAAGTTCACACAGTCACGGGCATCGGTCTTGCCACCGCTGAGAATGTAACCGTCGGCGGGTGGTGTGACGCTGTCGCTGTCACTGCCATAGGGCGCAGGAAAAGGTCCTGCGGTCAGCGCCGGGAAGTTCTTGCCACCTTCCATTTCGTTGACCTGCCAGGCACCGAGCAATCCTTGCTCGATGGCGACCGCACCGCGGCTGGCTGGAGAGGTAACGCGACCGTGTCGCAGCTGGGTTTGAGCTTGTGGTTGATTCATGTTTTTCACTCCGTTGATTTAAGAACTCTCCTGTCCGAGGAGAGGCCTTCAAGCTAACGGAGGTGGTTTTTTTGTCCATCGGCGGTTTTGTCGCAGGCAATCGGCGTCTCCAGTGGAAAACGCCGCAAATACTGGATGAATATACAGTCAATTGCGACAACGCCCACCTGACGCATGGCTAAAGACCTACACGCCGACACAGCAAAAACCCGCATTCATCACTCACTCCAGTTGTGCCTGGTATTCCTTTTCGTATTGCCCGGCGAGCTGTTCCTTTTGCTTGTCGTCGAGCAACTTGCCGGCCATCTGGAAGAATTTCTGCTCCTCCTCCTTGAGATGGTGATGAACCTTGTCGGAAAGTTTTTTTGCAGTGGCCAGCCACGCCGGGCTGGACATCTCGGTCTCATCCAGTTCTTCCATCATCTCGTCCATTTCATGGTGTTCCGAGATCGCGTGACGACTGAGATCGACGCCGTTGTCGAACTCCATCAGCGGAATGTAGAAGTGGCGTTCTTCGGCGGTCTCATGCGCCTGCAGTTCGGCCTTGAGCTGTTTGTAGGCTTCAACACGCTCCGGAGTATCACCGCTGGTTTCGACCAGAGCTTTGGCGTAATTGCGCTGACGGTCGTGGCTTTCGCGAAGGGCTTCGAAAATATTCATGGGGGGTCCTCATCAACCGCGTTCGAAATGACGCTGTAGAAGCTAGACCCCGACGCAACAGCGGCGGTTCCAAAGGGATGAGCAAGGACTTGGAAAGCGCCCGCCGGGCAGGATAGGCTGCGCGTTCACCTCACAAGGAAGTTGCGCATGACGTTGCGAATCGAGCTGTCGCAGAACCCTACGGAAGAACAGCGCAAGGCTATCCTCGAGCCGTTGATTGCGTACAACGACGCCCGGACCGGGGGCTCCACGTCGGAACCGTTCGCCCTGCTGGTGCGCGATGAACAGGACGCGATACTCGGCGGTTTGTATGGCCGGGTGATTTTCCAGTGGATGTACATCGAGTTGCTTTGCGTCCCGGAACAGGGTCGCGGACAGCGCATCGGCTCGGAACTGATGGCCATGGCGGAAAATCTGGCCAAGGAAAAGAACTGCCTGGGCATCTGGCTGGACACCTTCGATTTTCAGGCGCCGGCGTTCTACAAGAAGCTGGGATTCAGCCAGTTTGGCGAGATCGTTGATTACCCGCCGGGGCATAGCCGGCATTATTTCCAGAAGCGCTTGAAGGATTGAACCTCAAGGGCCCTTCGCGAGCAGGCTCGCTTCCACAATGGAATCAGTGGGAGCGAGCCTGCTCGCGAAGACGGCAGTCGCGTCAACACACGATCAAAGACAGGTCGCCAACCCCGCCAAACGCCGCTTGGCGACAAAATCATCCTTCTGCACGTAGTAATTGAGCACCGTCCCCGACGCATCGCTGGTCACGTCGACAAACGATTCCGCCGAACGGGTATACACCGTCGAGCCGCCCTTCTTGCCCGGTTGCAGATACGCGCCGGCGTCCACGCCAAACACCGCCTCGTCCTGCCAGGCGAATTGCACGCACTGGGCCACGACTTTCTCGGGCTTGTCCGAGGTCAGAACCTTGTAAGGGGCTTTGGTGCGAGAATCGTCCATCACCGAGCCCGCGCAGCCCGCCAGCACGGTCGCAGCCAGCGCTACCATCAGAATTCGCATTGCATTCGCTCATTCAGAAAAAAGCGGACTGTATCATCGCAACCGGCAAAATCGTTCTGCTTTACTGCATTTATAGCGCGACACACGCCGGCCGCTCCGGCACCCTAGGGTCATCAGCCTGACAAGGAATACACATGGCGCCCACCGACCAGCGACATGAACAAGCCCTGAAACTGTTTCTCGACGCGCGCCCCGAATTGCGCGAAACCCTCGATCACCTCAACCCGCTGCAGGCCCAGGCCAAGGGTGAAACCTTGGCGCAGTATCGTGAAGAACGCCTGCACGAAGCCTTCGAGGCTGAGGCGGAGAATCAAGGCCTGTTCGCTTGGGAGCTGACCTTGCAGCTCACGGCGCAAACGCCCGGGGAGTACCAGGCTCAGCGCATGGAGGTGCATCGCGAAGTGGCGGAAATGGCTCACATGAGCTGGGCCGATTACTGCGATCTGTACGGGTTGGAACCTTAACCGCCACTCAAGGATATCGTCACCGATGCTACCCTCCACTTCGACTCACCGCGCCACGTCCGGGCATTTGCATCGGCAGAAATGGCGTGGGCGTATCGGTCTGGCACTGGTGGCCAGTCTGTCCGTGCTGGCAGGCATGACCGATGCTATCGGCTTCATGGCCAGCGGCGATTTCGTTTCCTTCATGAGCGGCAACACCACGCGGCTGGCGGTGGCGATCAGTGACGGCGACCTCGGCCTGACGCTGCGCCTGGTCATTCTCGTCGTCACGTTCGTGATCGGTAACGCCTTGGGCATCGTGATCGGTCGCCTCAGTGGTCGGCGCACACTGCCCTTGCTGCTGTGCATCGCCACCCTGCTGTGCTTCGCGGCCGCGTGGCCGTATGACGCGCAACTGCCGGCGCTGCTGGCGGCGATCATCGCGATGGGCATGCTTAACGCGGCGGTCGAGGAAGTGAATGGTCTGCCGGTCGGCCTGACCTATGTGACCGGCGCGCTATCGCGGTTCGGCCGTGGACTCGGCCGCTGGATGCTCGGCGAACGCCGTAACGGCTGGCGGGTGCAACTGGTGCCATGGAGCGGGATGTTCATCGGCGCGATTCTCGGCGCAGTGCTGGAACATCATTTCGGGCTTCGGGCGCTGTTCGCCAGCGGCTTGCTGGCGGCGGCGCTCGGTGTGCTGTCGCTGAGCATTCCGCGGCGCTGGCAACTGGGCTATATGCCGCGCTGATCGAGGCCTCACTCCCCCCTGTAGGAGCTGTCGAGTGAAACGAGGCTGCGATCTCTTGATCTTGCTTGTAAAGATCAAGAGATCGCAGCGTGCCGCAGCTCCTACATGGATTCGCACTATGACCGATAGCAGCAGGCGGACAGTTATTCCCGCGCAATCGGTGTGTGCAACTTGGGTTTCGCGGCTGCCTTCATAAAGCTTTATCATGGCCGCAGTTTTGCTGATCGAGTCCGTCATGAAGTTCGCCATTGCGCTGTTTTCCGCCGCCCATGCGCCCTCCTCGCGCCGTGCCCTGCTGTTTGCTCAAGCGGCGCTGGCTGGTGGGCATGAGATTGTCCGGTTGTTTTTCTATCAGGACGGCGTCTACAACGCCTCCGACGCAGTGGTCACCCCGCAGGACGAACTGGACCTGCCCAAACAGTGGCGTGCGTTCATCACCGAGCAACAACTGGACGGCGTGGTATGCATTGCCGCCGCCCTGCGTCGTGGCGTACTGAATGACGAAGAGGCCAGGCGTTATCAGCGTGATGCCGTTGCGGTCAGTGCGCCGTGGGAGTTGTCCGGCCTCGGCCAGTTGCACGATGCGGTGCAGGACGTCGATCGACTGATCTGTTTCGGAGGTGCGTGAGATGGCCAAATCCCTGTTGATCATCAGCCGCCAGTCGCCATGGTCCGGCCCCGGCGCCCGCGAGGCGCTGGACATCGTGCTGGCCGGCGGCGCGTTCGATCTGCCGATCGGCCTGCTGTTTCTCGATGACGGCGTACTGCAACTGGCCGCCGGACAGAACGCCAAGGCCCTGCAACAGAAAGACCTGAGCGCCAACCTGCAGGCGCTGCCGATGTTCGGTGTCGAAGAACTGTTCTACTGCACTGACAGCGCCAGCGCCCGTGGCCTGAGCACGCTGTCGCTGGACGAAGCGCAGCCGCTCGGCGCCAGCGAAATCACCGCCCTTATTGACCGTTACGACCAGGTGATCACCCTCTGATGTCGACTTTGCATGTGTTGTCTCATTCCCCGTTCGGCGACGAACGCCTGAACAGTTGCCTGCGCGTGATCGGCGCTGCCGACGCCTTGCTGTTGTCCGGTGACGCGGTGTATGCCCTGCAACCCGGCACCGCGCCATTCGCCACGCTGAACGAGCGCCGGGTCAAGCTGTTCGCCCTCGCCGAAGACCTGCAGGCCCGCGCCATCGTTGCTCCCGACTGGGCCGAGGCCATCGACTATCCAGCGTTCGTCGAACTGTCGATCCGCCACGACAAGGTCAACAGCTGGCTATGAACTCGATGAATGTCGGCGCCCGCGCCATCGATCTGGACAAGGACGGCTTTCTGGTCGACCTCGACGACTGGTCCCATGACGTCGCCAGCGCCCTTGCCGCTGCCGAGGACATCGAACTGACTGCCGAACACTGGGAAATCCTCGAACTGCTGCGCAACTTCTACGCGGAATTTCAGCTATCGCCAGCCACCCGTCCATTGATCAAATACACCGCACTCAAACTCGGCCCGGACAAAGGCAACAGCCTGCACCTGAACCGATTGTTCAAAGGCACCCCTGCCAAACTCGCCGCGAAACTGGCGGGCCTGCCCAAACCGACGAATTGCCTATGACCGACTTTCCAGCGCTGACCCTCGAAACGCCCGCCGAGCACCCGTTCGCGCAGTTCGTGCGAATCCTTGGCAAGGGCAAACGCGGCGCACGCGACCTGACCCGTGAAGAGGCCCGGGAAGCCATGGGCATGGTGCTCGACGACAAGGTCGAAGACACCCAGCTCGGAGCCTTTCTGATGCTGCTGCGGCACAAGGAAGAAAGCGCCGAGGAAATGGCCGGTTTCACCGAGGCCCTGCGCGAGCGCCTGGCAGCGCCAACGCTGAATGTCGATCTGGACTGGCCGACCTATGCCGGCAAGAAGCGCCACCTGCCGTGGTACCTGCTGGCGGCCAAGTGCCTGGCGCAGAACGGCGTGCGCATCTTCATGCACGGCGGCGGCGCGCATACCGCCGGGCGTCTGTATACCGAACAACTGCTTGGCGTGCTGGACATCCCGCTGTGCCGCACGTGGCAGCAGGTCGGCAACGCGCTGGACAACGGCGGCCTGGCGTTCATGCCGCTGATGGACTGGGCGCCGCAGTTGCAGAAGATGATCGACCTGCGCAACACCATGGGCCTGCGCTCGCCGATCCATTCGCTGGCACGGATCCTCAATCCACTACGCGCCCGTTGTGGCCTGCAAAGTATTTTTCATCCGGGCTATCAAGCGGTGCATCGCGAGGCCAGCGGTCTGCTTGGCGACACGGCAATCGTGGTCAAGGGCGATGGCGGCGAGATCGAGATCAACCCAGATGCCGACAGCCATCTGTACGGCACCAAGGGCGGCGAGAGCTGGGACGAAGAATGGCCGCAACTGTCGAGCCAGCGCCACGTCAAACCGGCCTCGCTGGACGTTGAACATCTCAAAGCGGTGTGGCGTGGCGACGTGGTCGACAGCTATCCACACATGGCCCTGATCTCGACCATGGCCCTGGCCCTGCGTGGTCTCGGTCAAAGCCGCGAGCAAGCCTTTGAAACCGCCGAGCAATACTGGGCCGCGCGCAACAAATCGATTTAACCGATCATAGACGCCCGATCTTTGCGCTTTTTGTTCGAACTCATCGGAATAGACTCGGCTCCAACACTTATTGGATTCAGGAGTCTTGATCATGGGTTTACTCGTCGATGGCCACTGGCAGGACAAGTGGTATGAAAGCAGCAAGGACGGCGCCTTCCAGCGCGAACAGGCGCAACGTCGCCACTGGGTCACCGCTGACGGCCAGCCCGGGCCGAGCGGTGAAGGCGGTTTCGCCGCCGAAGCCGGGCGCTATCACCTCTATGTATCGCTCGCCTGCCCGTGGGCGCACCGCACGTTGATCCTGCGCAAGCTCAAAGGTCTGGAAAGCCTGATCGACGTGTCCGTGGTCAGCTGGCTGATGCTGGAAAACGGCTGGACCTTCGACAAGACGCTTGGCTCGACCGGCGACAAGCTCGATCATTTTGACTTCATGCACCAGCGCTACACCGCCGACACCCCGGATTACACCGGGCGCGTCACCGTGCCGGTGTTGTGGGACAAGAAACTCAAGCGCATTGTCAGCAACGAGTCGGCGGAAATCATCCGCATGTTCAACAGCGCCTTCGATGGCCTGACCGGTAACGAGCTGGACTTCTACCCGGCACCGTTACGTGGCGAGATCGATGCACTGAACGAGCGGATTTATCCGGCGGTGAACAACGGCGTGTATCGCGCCGGGTTCGCCACCTCGCAACACGCCTACGAAGAGGCGTTCGATGAAGTGTTTGCCGAACTGGATCATCTGGAGCGAGTGCTGGGCGCCAATCGTTACCTGACTGGCGAATACCTGACTGAAGCAGACGTGCGTCTTTTCACCACGATGATTCGCTTCGATGCGGTGTACCACGGGCACTTCAAGTGCAATCTGCGGCGGATTGCCGATTACCCGAACCTGTCGAACTGGCTGCGTGAGCTGTATCAGTGGCCGGGGATTGGCGAGACCGTGGATTTTCAGCACATCAAGAACCACTACTACGGCAGCCACAAGACCATCAATCCCACGGGGATTGTGCCGAAGGGGCCAGAGCAGGACTTCAGCGTGGCGCATGATCGGGAGCGTTTGGCTGGCAAAGGGGTCTGGCGCAGGGGCTGAGATTTTTATTGCTTTTGAGAGCCCCATCGCTGGCAAGCCAGCTCCCACAGGGATTTTGGTGATGCTGAAGATTGCAGTTTCAACTCAAAAACCTGTGGGAGCTGGCTTGCCAGCGATGGGGTCAATTCGATTTTAGACCTGCGCCTGAGCCCCTTCGAACCACGCCAGCTTCTCGCGCAGCTGCACCACTTCACCGACGATCACCAGCGTCGGCGCATGCACTTCATGCTCCGCCACCAGGCGCGGCAGGTCCGCCAGCGTCCCGGTAAAGACCCGCTGATTGACCGTGGTGCCCTGCTGGATCAACGCTGCAGGGGTGTCCGCGCGGCGACCGTGTTTGATCAACTGCTCGCAGATCACCGGCAAGCCCACCAGGCCCATGTAGAACACCAGCGTCTGCGCCGGGGCGACGAGGTCGGCCCATGGCAGGTCGGTGGAGCCGTCTTTCAGGTGACCGGTGACGAAGCGCACTGACTGCGCGTAATCGCGATGGGTCAACGGAATCCCGGCATAGGCCGCGCAACCGCTGGCTGCCGTGATCCCCGGCACCACCTGGAACGGAATGCCGTGGGCCGCCAGCTCTTCGATCTCTTCACCGCCGCGACCGAAGATGAACGGGTCACCGCCCTTCAAGCGCACCACCCGCTTACCGGCCTTGGCCAGGTCCACCAGTTGCTGGTTGATCTGGTCCTGCGGAACCGCATGGTCGGAGCGACGCTTGCCGACGTAGACACGCTCGGCATCGCGACGGCACAGCTCAAGAATCGCCGGTGCGACCAAGCGGTCGTACAGCACCACGTCGGCTTGCTGCATCAAGCGCAAGGCACGGAAGGTCAGCAGGTCCGGATCGCCCGGTCCGGCGCCCACCAGATACACCTCACCGGTGGTGATGTCCGCCTCGCCATCAATCTTGGCCTGCAACAGACGCTCGGCCTCGGCGCCCTGCCCGGCCAGTTGCCGGTCGGCAATCGGGCCCTGGAACACGTCTTCCCAGAACCCGCGACGCTGCTGCACATCCGGCAACAGGTTTTTCACCTGATTGCGGAAACGTGCGGCAAGGCCGGCCAACTGGCCGTAAGTCGAAGGAATCCAGGTTTCGATCTTGGCGCGAATCAGCCGCGCCAGCACTGGCGCATCGCCGCCGCTGGACACCGCGATGATCAGCGGCGAGCGATCGACGATCGCCGGGAAGATCACGCTGCACAACTGCGGCGCGTCAACCACATTGACCGGCACGCAACGTCGATGGGCATCGCTGGAGACCTGGGCGTTGAGCGTTTCATCGTCGGTGGCGGCGATGATCAGGCCGCAGCCGTCCAGATCCGCTTCCACATAACCACGCAACAGGCATTCACCACCGCTGGCAGTGACCAGTTCGCGCAGTTGCGCTTCGATTTCAGGTGCGACCACCCGCAGCAGCGCACCGGCATCGGCCAGCAGGCGGGATTTGCGCAAGGCAATTTCCCCCCCACCGACCACCAACACACGACTGCCGCGCAGGTTGTGAAACAGCGGCAGATATTTCATTTAGCCGATGACCTCAAGGCCACCCATGTACGGTTTCAGTACGTCCGGCACGCGGATCGAACCGTCGGCCTGCTGGTAGTTTTCCAGCACGGCAACCAGTGTACGACCGACCGCCAGGCCGGAACCGTTCAGGGTGTGTACCAGTTCAGGCTTGCCGGTTTCCGGGTTACGGAAACGCGCTTGCATACGGCGGGCCTGGAAGTCGCCGCAGTTGGAACACGAGGAAATTTCGCGGTACTTGTCCTGGCTCGGAATCCACACTTCCAGGTCGTAGGTCTTCACGGCGCTGAAGCCCATGTCGCCGGTGCACAGCGCCAGGGTGCGATAAGGCAGACCCAGCAGCTGCAGGACTTTTTCGGCGTTGGCGGTCAGGCCTTCCAGCGCTTCCATCGAGGTCGACGGCTCGACGATCTGGACCATCTCGACTTTGTCGAACTGGTGCTGACGGATCATCCCGCGAGTGTCACGACCCGATGCGCCGGCTTCGCTGCGGAAGCACGGAGTGTGGGCGACGAACTTGATCGGCAGCAGTTTCGAATCGACGATTTCACCGGCCACGATGTTGGTCAGCGACACTTCAGCAGTCGGGATCAGGTACAGATCGGCTTCGCCTTCGCGAGCGATCTTGAACAGGTCTTCTTCGAACTTCGGCAACTGACCGGTGCCTTGCAGCGCCGGAGCCTGAACCAGATAAGGCGTGTAGGCCTCTTCGTAGCCATGCTCGTTGACATGCAGGTTGATCATGAACTGCGCCAGGGCGCGATGCAGGCGAGCAATCGGACCACGCAGCAAGGCGAAACGGGCGCCGGAGAGCTTGGCGGCGGTCTCGAAGTCCAGCCAGCCGAACTTCTCGCCCAGCGCAACGTGGTCTTTCACTTCGAAATCGAACTGCGTCGGCGTGCCCCAGCGGCGCACTTCGACGTTGTCGTCTTCGTCTTTGCCGACCGGTACCGATTCGTGCGGCAGGTTGGGGATACCCAGCAGGATCGAGTCCAGTTCGGTCTGGATCGCGTCCAGCTCGACTTTACCGGCACTCAGCTCGCCCGCCATGCGCTCGACGTCCGCCATCAGCGGCGCGATGTCTTCGCCGCGCTGCTTGGCCTGTCCGATGGATTTGGAACGCGCGTTACGCTCAGCCTGCAGTGCTTCGGTGCGGGTCTGGACGGTCTTGCGCTGTTCTTCCAGCGCTTCGATGCGCGCGGTATCCAGGGCAAAGCCACGGGAAGCCAGGCGGTCCGCTACGTCCTGAAGGTTGCTACGTAACAGTTTGGAATCGAGCATGTCGGTTTCTCGTTATCAAAGTTTGGTCAAGGACAGGCCGGCCCATGTCGCGAGCAGCCCGCCGAATACGCTGATCGCCGCATAGCCCAGGGCCAGCGGCACTTGCCCGCTTTCCAGCAGGCGCACCGTATCCAGTGAAAAGGATGAAAAAGTCGTCAGCCCCCCGAGGAAGCCGACCATCAACCCGGCGCGCACCTCGATCGGCACCTCCGGGCGTATCAAAAACAGGCCGTACAACACGCCAATCAGCAGACAGCCCACGATATTAACGGCCAGCGTCGCGGTATAGAAGTGCCGCGGCCAATTGGCGTTGACCCAATTAGCGGTGGCGAAGCGCAACAGCGTGCCGGCGATTCCGCCGACGGAGACCGCAACAATCAATGGAAGCACTATTTTCTCCGCTGTCTTGGGCTTAAACGGTCGAGTTGGGCGAGGTGGTTGAGCTTCTCGCCGATCTTCAATTCCAGGCCACGGGGCACCGGTTGATAGAACGGGATCGGCTCAAGCTCTTCCGGGAAATAGTCTTCACCGGCAGCGTAGGCATCGGGCTCGTCGTGGGCGTAGCGGTATTCGTCGCCATAGCCCAATTGCTTCATCAGTTTGGTCGGCGCATTGCGCAAATGCAGCGGCACTTCCAGCGAACCGTACTCGGCAGCCGCGCGCAGCGCGGTCTTGAAGCCCATGTACACCGCGTTGCTTTTCGGCGCACAGGCGAGATAGGTGATGGCCTGGGCCACCGCCAGTTCGCCTTCCGGGCTACCAAGACGCTCCTGCACTTCCCACGCCGCCAGGCACAGGCTCAGCGCGCGCGGATCGGCGTTGCCGATGTCTTCGCTGGCCATGCGCACCACGCGTCGCGCCAGGTACAACGGATCGCAACCGCCATCGATCATCCGCGCGAACCAGTACAGCGCGCCATCAGGGTTGGAACCGCGTACCGATTTGTGCAGCGCGGAGATCTGGTCGTAGAACGCTTCGCCGCCCTTGTCGAAGCGCCGTCGGGTGTCGCCGAGCAGGCTTTGCAGCAACTCGGTGCCCATTTCGCTGTTGTCTTCGGCCAGGTCCGAAGCGTTCTCCAGCAGATTGAGCAGGCGCCGGCCATCGCCATCGGCGGCCGACAGCAGCATCTGGAAGCCCTCATCGCTGAGGGTCAGGTTGCGCTTGCCCAGGCCACGCTCTTCGGTGAGTGCGCGGTGCACCAGTTTGCGCAGTGCTGTCTCGTCGAGGCTTTTCAGCACATAGACGCGAGCCCGCGACAACAGCGCGTTGTTTAATTCAAACGAAGGGTTTTCAGTGGTGGCGCCGATGAAAATCAGCGTGCCGTCTTCAACGTAGGGCAGGAAGGCATCCTGCTGCGATTTGTTGAAGCGGTGCACTTCATCGACGAACAGAATCGTGCGCTTGCCGTACTGGCCGGCCTGCTGCTTGGCGATTTCCACCGCCTGACGGATTTCCTTGACCCCGGCGAGCACTGCCGAGACCGTTTCGAAATGCGCGTCCGAGACTTCCGCGAGCAAGCGCGCCAGGGTGGTCTTGCCCACACCCGGCGGCCCCCAGAAGATCATCGAATGCAGGGCACCCTGCTCCAGCGCCTCACGCAGAGGCTTGCCGCGAGCGAGCACGTGCTCCTGACCGACGTACTCATCCAGATTGGTCGCGCGCAAACGCGCGGCCAGCGGCTGGGCAATCGGTGCACTGCGAAACAGATCCATCACGTAGCGTTGAAACCTCTGATTGTCTGAAACCGGTTGGAATACCTGTGGACACCTGTTGGTGACCCTGTGTTGAGGGGGTTTATCCCCGATGGACTACGCAGCAGTCACCTTTTTTGGGGCTGCTTTGCAGCCCATCGGGGATAAATCCCCTCGCCACAAAGGCTCCAAGCCACAAGAACCCGACCCGGGGTCCGGGGTTTATTCCTGGATAACGTCAGCACCCTTCGGGATGTCGAACTTGAACTTCGACGCCGGCACCGCTTCGTTGGCCTTGACCCCGGTGAACAGAATGTTGGTGCGCTGGCCGACGCTGTCGATCAGTTGCATGTCATTCACCAGGCCGTTGCGGAACGACAGACGCAGACTGTCGAACAGAGTGTCCTTGGTCTTCGGCTTGAGGGTGAAGTCGATCACGCCGCCCGCCTCTTTGGCACTGATCTCAAAGCTCTGGCTGATCTTCGACACGTCACCGGAGAGCAGCAGCGCCGGGGTCTGAGTCAGACGCTCGTCGAGTTTCTTGATGGTCGCCTGCTCCAGATCCGGGTCCCACAGGGTGACCTTCTTGCCGTCGGAAACCATGGTCTGCTCGTTTGGCGCTTCGGTGTGCCAGTAGAACAGGCCCGGACGCTGCAGGACCATATCACCGCGAGTTTCCTGCAACTGGGTGCCGCTGCCGTCGAGGGTCAGCTGGGAGAAGTTCGCGGTCAGGGTTTTCGATGTTTCCAGCAATTGAGTCAGACGCGCCACGTCCTTGTCATCGGCGTGGGCCGTGAGCGTGGTCAGCGCCAGTACTGGCAACAGCATGCGGATAAGACGCATGGGAGTCCTCTTGAATACTCGTTGGGAGAGCGGCGGCACATCATTGTCCCGCCTCTTGCTTGGCAATCAGTCGCGCACCGGGCCGGGGGCCAGAACTTCACGCGAACCGTTGGTGTTCATTGAGGTGACGACCCCGGCCATTTCCATGGCTTCGATCATGCGCGCGGCGCGGTTGTAACCGATCTTCAGCTTGCGCTGTACCGCAGAAATCGACGCCCGGCGGCTTTCCAGCACGAACTGCACGGCTTCGTCGTAGAGCGCGTCGGTCTCGGCATCATCACCGTCGCCACCACCGCTGCTGCCTTCAAAGCCGCTGCCCGCCTCTTCGACACCGTTGAGGATGTCATCGTTGTATTCCGGTGCGCCACGCAGTTTCCACGCTTCCACCACGCGGTGTACTTCATCGTCGGAAACGAACGCGCCGTGTACCCGGATCGGCAGGCTGGTGCCCGGCGGCATGTAGAGCATGTCGCCGTGACCGAGCAGTTGCTCGGCACCGCCCTGATCGATGATGGTCCGCGAGTCGATCTTGCTCGACACCTGGAACGCCATACGGGTCGGAATGTTGGCTTTGATCAGACCGGTGATCACGTCCACAGAAGGACGCTGGGTCGCGAGGATCAAGTGGATACCGGCGGCACGTGCCTTCTGCGCGATACGGGCGATCAGTTCTTCGACCTTCTTGCCGACGATCATCATCATGTCGGCGAATTCGTCGACCACCACAACGATGGTCGGCAGCTTCTGCAGCAATGGCGCTTCGTCGTGAATGCTTTCGCGCTTGTACAGCGGGTCGCTCAACGGCTCGCCGGCGTCCTGGGCTTCCTTGACCTTGGCATTGAAGCCCGAAAGGTTACGCACGCCCATCTTCGCCATCAGCTTGTATCGGCGCTCCATCTCGGCAACGCTCCAGCGCAGGGCGTTGGCGGCGTCCTTCATGTCGGTCACTACCGGGCACAGCAGGTGCGGAATGCCTTCGTAGATCGACAGCTCGAGCATTTTCGGGTCGATCATGATCAGTTTGGCGTCGTCCGGGCCGGACTTGAACAGGATCGACAGGATCATCGCGTTCACGCCCACCGACTTACCGGAACCGGTGGTACCGGCCACCAGCAGGTGCGGCATCTTGGCCAGGTCGGTGATGACCGGTTTGCCGCCAATGTCGTGGCCCAGGGCCAGAGTGACCGGCGACTTGAAGTTGTCGTACTCGGGGGTCGACAGCACTTCGGAGAAACGCACGATCTGCCGGTCCTCGTTGGGAATCTCGATACCGACCGTGGTCTTGCCCGGAATCACCTCGACCACGCGCACGCTGGTCACCGCCAGCGAACGTGCGAGGTCTTTGGCCAGGTTGGCGATGCGGCTGACCTTGACGCCAGCGGCAGGCTGAATTTCGTAACGGGTAATCACCGGTCCAGGATGGATCGAATCCACGGTGACTTCGACGCCGAACTCCTTGAGCTTGATCTCCAGCAAGTGGCCGACGGCAGCCAGGGATTCCGGCGAATAATTGAGTTGTTTCTTTTCCGCCGGATCGAGAATCGAGATCGGCGGCAAAGTACCTTCCACGGCGCTGTCGACGAACAACGGCACCTGCTTCTCTTTCTGCACGCGCTTGCTTGGCTCCGGTGCTTTGACCGGCGCCGGGGCGATGACCGGGGGCACCTGCTTCTCGCGATCCGACATGTGCTTGCTCAAGGCCTGCTCGCGCTCGATCAGGCGCTCCTTGACCTTGGCCTGTTCACGTTTGTCGGTGACGGTCGGCGCCACGACGTCGTGGACGCGGTCATCAACCTCACGCAACTGCGCGACCAGTTGCTTGCGCTCGGTACGGGCCGACCACCAGCGGTTGATCGCGCCCTGAAACAGTTCGAACAGGTCGAGGGTGATCTTGCCGGTGACGTCCATCACCTTGAACCACGACAGGTCGGTGAACACCGTCAGGCCAAACAGGAACAACGCGATGAACAGCAGCGTGCTGCCCTGGATATTCAGCGCGTTGCGCGCCAGATCACCGAGACTTTCGCCCAGCGCCCCGCCCGCACCCGCCGGCAGACCGGTGGCAGCATGGAAATGGATATGCGCCAGCGCAGCGCCGGACAGTACCAGGAACACCAGACCGATCAGGCGCCAGGAGAACAGCCAGCCGCTCCACTGCCACGGCTCGTGACGCTGACGGAAGATCTGGTAGGCCTTGACCGCGAGCAGCAGCGGGAAAATATATGCGAAATAACCCAGCACCATGAACAGGATATCGGCGCTGTAGGAGCCGGCCGGGCCGCCGAAGTTCTGCACGTCGTCGATCTTGCTGTTGTGGCTCCAGCCCGGATCGTCCTTGCCGTAGGTCAGCAGGGCCATCATCAGGAACAGGCACAAGGCACCGATGGCGATCAATGCACCTTCCTTGAGCCGGTAGTGCAATTGCTGGCGCCAGAGCGGAACGACTGTTTTTGGTGCTGCGGTGGATTTCTTCAAAACGCTTCTTTTCCTGCGCCCAAGGCGCGTCCATCTATTGAATGACGATAAAAAACTGCCCAATCCAGGCAGGTAAAAAAGTGAACCGGCGCATCTGAGACTACTTTTAACACTGTGCCGCAGCTTTTATAAACACAGCTATAAACACAGCGCTCTACAAATATTCTGTAACAGCCCGGCATTGTACGGGTTTGCGCGGCTGATGCCATGCTTCAAACCCCTTAGCTGAGCATAGCCAACCGCACAAATCCTGCGGTTCAATTTGAGCATGCATTGTCTTTTGTGACAAAGGCTTATGAGGTGTATTTGATGAACGCAGCGAAGCATTCACGCCTGATCATTCCTGGCTCCGGCCCTGCCGGCTACAGCGCCGCCGTATACGCCGCCCGCGCCAACCTCAAACCGGTGGTCATTACCGGCTTGCAGGCGGGTGGTCAGCTCACCACCGTCGAAGGCGACAATTGGCCCGGCGACGTCGAAGGCCTCACCGGCCCGGTACTGATGGAGCGCATGCAGAGACACGCCGAACGCTTTGCCACCGAGATCGTTTACGACCACATCCACACCGCCAAGTTGCAGCAGCGCCCGTTCGAACTCATCGGCGACAGCGGCACTTATACCTGCGACGCCCTGATCATCGCCACCGGCGCTTCGGCGCAGTATCCGGGACTGCCCTCGGAAGAAACCGTCGCGAGCAAAGGGGGTCGGCTCGTGCGACCTGTGACGGCTTTTTCTACCGCAATCAGGTGGCCGCCGTAGCGGACGGCGGCAACACTGCCGTCGAGGAAGCCGTGTACCTGTCGAACATTGCGAAGTATCTGGACGACATTCCTGTCATTTAACGGCACACTTTATCGCGGGCCTCGGGCCCGCACCGCCCTCCCCTTCTGCAAGCCTGGACGCCATGCTGACTTGGTTACAACGCAACTCCCTGACTTTCCCGCCTTTGGAAAAGGCCATGCGCGATCCCAATGGATTGCTGGCCGCCGGTGGCGACCTGTCCGCCGACCGCCTGGTGCAGGCTTACCGACACGGCTGTTTTCCATGGTTTTCCGAGGGCCAGCCAATCCTCTGGTGGTCGCCGGATCCGCGCACCGTTCTGTTTCCCGACGAACTGCATGTCTCGCGCAGCCTCGGCAAGCTGCTGCGCAAGCAACGCTACCAGGTGACCTTCGATCGGGATTTCGCAGCCGTGATTCGCGCCTGCGCCGCGCCCCGGGACTACGCCGACGGCACCTGGATCACCGAAGCCATGCAAGACGCCTACCTCGAACTGCACCGCCGCGGCTTCGCCCACTCGGTCGAGGTCTGGGATGAGGGACAACTGGTCGGTGGCCTGTATGGCCTGGCGATGGGTCAGCTGTTTTTTGGTGAATCGATGTTCAGCCGCGCCGACAACGCCTCCAAATATGGCTTTGCCACGCTGGTGCAGCATCTGAAAGAGGCGGGATTCGTTCTGATTGATTGCCAGATGCCGACCGATCATCTGCACAGCCTCGGCGCCCGGGCGATCCCCCGCCACGAATTCGCCAACTACCTGGCCCGCCACCTGGATCAATCCAGTCGCGCCACCTGGGTTTGCTGAGCGACTTTTGCGCGCGTGGCTTACACTTAATTCACCAGCTTATCCCGAGGGTTGATCATGACCGAGTTGGCGCGCTTGAAGTTCTATGCCACTCAGCCTCATTCCTGCAGTTATCTGCCCGAGGAGCAGGCGACGACGCTGTTTCTCGACCCGAGTCAGCCCATGGATGTGCACGTCTACGCAGACCTGTCGGAAATGGGCTTTCGCCGCAGCGGCGATCATCTGTATCGACCCCATTGCCAGAACTGCAATGCGTGCGTGCCTGCACGCATCCCGGTATCGCAGTTCAACCCCAACCGCCAGCAGAAACGCATTTTCAAACGCAATGCCGATCTGCAGGTGCGCCCGGTGAAACCGCATTTCAGCGAAGAATATTTCGACCTGTACCAGCGCTATATCGAACAGCGACACGCCGACGGCGACATGTACCCGCCAAGCCGCGACCAGTTCTCGACCTTTCTGGTGCGCGACCTGCCTTTCTCGCGCTTCTATGAATTTCGACTCGACGGACGGTTACTCGCCGTTGCTGTGACCGATCTGCTGCCCAACGGCTTGTCGGCGGTCTACACCTTTTACGAACCTGACGTGGAGCGCCGCAGCCTGGGGCGCTTCGCGATCCTGTGGCAAATCGCCGAAAGCCAGCGCCTGGGGCTGGAAGCGGTGTATCTCGGATACTGGATCAAGAACTGCAAAAAGATGAACTACAAGACCCAATATCGCCCCATCGAATTGCTGATCAATCAGCGCTGGGTAATCCTGAACTAATCGCAAGCCCTAAACCCCTTGGCTTGAACCCCCTTTTTCGGGCACAATGCACGCCGCTTTTGCCTGGCGCAGTTGCACCGGGCCATTCATTGGACACCGAGGGCTTTACTGCATGTCGAAAGAAGACAGCTTCGAAATGGAAGGCACTGTCGTCGACACCCTGCCCAACACCATGTTTCGTGTGGAGTTGGAAAATGGGCACGTCGTAACCGCGCATATCTCCGGCAAGATGCGCAAGAACTACATTCGTATTCTTACCGGTGACAAAGTGCGCGTCGAGCTGACGCCCTATGACTTGAGCAAAGGGCGCATCACTTACCGCGCTCGCTAATCAAGTCAATACAAGACGCCCGGTTTATGCCGGGCGTTTTTGTTTGTCTGGGATTTGGTTTTTTGTTTTGCGGGCATATCCGTTGCTGCGGTGATGGCTTCTGGCGGTTTCGCTCTTACAGCGAGTCACCTTTTCCAAACGCCGAAAAGGTAACCCAAAAGGCTTTGCCCCGGCGTACGGCACTTCGCTGAGGCTCAGTGTTCCCTCGCTACGGTGCCCATCCGGGGGCATCGCCTACGGTTTGCTTCGCTGCACCTCCTCTCGATGTATGCGGCTTCGCCGCATGGCGCTGCGCGCCTACCCCCCGGATGGACACCTACGCTCGGCCTGCCGAAGGGGCTGAAGATCAAAAGCCAGGTCAAGAGCCAAAGCCAAAGCCAAAGCCAAAGCCAGAGCCAGAGCCAGAGCCAGAGCCAGATCAAAAGATCGCAGCCTTCGGCAGCTCCTACAGGGGATTGGGTGTATTCAGTTAGAAATTTGGTCGGCTGTCAGGCCGCCATCGCTGGCAAGCCAGCTCCCACAGTGGGATCGGGTGTCATCAGTTAGAAATTGGTCGGCTGTCAGGCCGCCTTCGCTGGCAAGCCAGCTCCCACAGTGGGATCGGGTGTCATCAGTTAGAAATTGGTCGGCTGTCAGGCCGCCATCGCTGGCAAGCCAGCTCCCACAAAAGTCACAGCAGACCGCACCCGCTTTTCACCACTCAACACGATGAGCGTTAGCTCGAGTACCGCTCTTGATCTGAGGGCCCGTCGGCAGGCTGAGTGGAGGGGTTTATCCGGGGGTGGGAGCGCAGCGACCGTTTGGCGCAGCCAAACACAGCGAGAGGAGGTGCAGCGAAGCAAACCGTAGGCGCTGCCCCCCCGGATGAATCCCGGAGCGAAGGAACCCGAGCCTAAGCGAGGGCCGAACGTCAGGGTAAAGCCTTTTTGGTTACTTTTGAGGCGTTTGTCAAAAGTGACCCGCCGTCAGGGCGGAACCCTAAGCAGCCGCTACCGCAGCAACGGATATACACCCAAAAACATCAGACAACAAAAAGGCGCCCGAAGGCGCCTTTCGCTTTACAACAGACCAACAACCGTCAGGCCATCTCAGCCGTGGTTTCGAAGTCAAACGTCAACTCACCATCCTTGATGTCGATGTGCACCACACCGCCATGCTCGGCCAGCTCGCCAAACAGAATCTCCTCCGCCAGCGGACGCTTGATCTTGTCCTGGATCAGACGCGCCATCGGACGTGCGCCCATCGCCGAGTCATAACCACCCGCCGCCAGCCAGCTACGCGCGGCATCAGTGACCTCAAGCAGCACACGCTTGTCTTCCAGCTGCGCCTGCAGTTCGGTAAGGAACTTGTCCACCACACTTTTGATGACCTCATGGCTGAGGCGACCAAACTGGATAATGGTGTCCAGACGGTTACGGAATTCCGGCGTGAAGCTCTTCTTGATCACTTCCATCGCATCAGACGAATGATCCTGATGAGTGAAACCGATCGAAGCACGCGCCGCAGTTTCGGCACCGGCGTTGGTGGTCATGATCACGATCACATTGCGGAAATCCGCCTTGCGCCCGTTGTTGTCGGTGAGCGTGCCGTGGTCCATCACCTGCAGCAGCAGGTTGAAGACTTCCGGATGCGCCTTCTCGATTTCATCGAGCAGCAATACGCAGTGCGGTTGCTTGGTGATCGCTTCGGTCAACAGACCGCCCTGATCAAAGCCGACATAGCCCGGAGGCGCACCGATCAGACGCGATACGGTGTGACGCTCCATGTACTCGGACATGTCGAAGCGCACCAGTTCGATGCCCAGCGCCTTGGCCAGTTGCCGCGCGGCCTCGGTTTTACCGACACCGGTGGGCCCTGCGAACAGGAACGAACCGACAGGCTTGTCAGGCGACTTGAGCCCGGCACGAGACAGCTTGATCGCGGTCGACAGCGAATCGATCGCCGCGTCCTGACCAAATACCGTCAGTTTCAGGTCACGCTCCAGATTGCGCAGCAATTCCTTGTCGGAGCTGGTGACATGCTTCGGCGGAATCCGCGCGATTTTCGCCACGATGTCTTCAACCTGTGGCACGTCAATGCGCTTCACGCGCTTGTCGGCCGGCTGCAGACGCTGGTAGGCACCCGCTTCGTCGATCACGTCGATGGCCTTGTCCGGCATGTGCCGGTCATTGATATAACGCGATGCCAGTTCAGCAGCCGCGCGCAACGACTCATCGCTGTATTCGATGTTGTGGTGCTGCTCGAAACGCCCCTTCAGGCCGCGCAGGATACCGATGGTGTCCTCCACCGACGGCTCGACGACATCGACTTTCTGGAAGCGTCGTGCCAACGCACGATCCTTCTCGAAGATGCCGCGAAATTCCTGGAACGTGGTCGAGCCGATGCAGCGGATGTCGCCAGACGATAGCAGCGGCTTGAGCAGGTTCGAGGCATCCATCACGCCACCGGACGCGGCACCCGCACCGATGATGGTGTGGATCTCGTCGATGAACAGGATCGCCTGCGGACGTTTTTTCAGTTCATTGAGCAGCGCCTTGAAGCGCTTCTCGAAATCACCGCGATACTTGGTGCCTGCAAGCAGAGCGCCGAGGTCGAGCGAATAGACGACGCTGTTGGCCAGCAGATCCGGCACCTGGTTGTCGACAATGCGCTTGGCCAGGCCTTCGGCAATCGCGGTTTTACCCACGCCCGCCTCGCCCACCAGCAGCGGATTGTTCTTGCGTCGACGCGCAAGGATCTGCGCGACACGCTCGACTTCCGTCTCACGACCGACCAGCGGATCGATCCGACCCTGGCGCGCAAGTTCGTTGAGATTGCTGGCATAAGCGTCCAGCGGATTGCCTGAAGAAGAAGACTCACCGCCCTCGTCGTCCTGCATATCTTGTTCACCTTCAGAGTGATCGCCATGCCCCGGCACCTTGGAGATGCCATGGGCGATATAGTTGACGACATCAATGCGCGCAACGCTCTGCTGTTTCAGCAGGAACACGGCCTGACTCTCTTGCTCACTGAAGATTGCAACCAGCACGTTGGCGCCAGTCACTTCGCGTTTGCCCGAGCTCTGTACATGAAAAACAGCACGTTGCAGTACACGCTGGAAGCCCAGGGTTGGCTGGGTTTCGCGATCTTCGTCGTGGACGGGGATCAATGGCGTGGTTGAGTCGATGAACTCCTGCAGGTCGTGCTTGAGTTTGTCGAGGTTTGCGCCGCAGGCACGCAATACGGTGGCGGCAGCCTCATTGTCCAATAGGGCCAGCAGCAGGTGTTCGACGGTCATGAATTCATGACGCTTCGAACGAGCCTCCTTGAAGGCAAGATTGAGGGTGACTTCGAGCTCGCGGTTTAACATAGCTTCACCTCATACCCAAGTGGTCGGCGATTAACCGTCCTTCTCGATTTCACAGAGTAGCGGATGCTGGCTTTCCCTGGCGTACTGGTTGACCTGCATGGCCTTTGTCTCGGCGATGTCGCGGGTAAACACTCCACATACTGCCCGTCCTTCTGTGTGAACGGCCAGCATGACCTTGGTCGCCAGCTCGCGATTCAGGTTAAAAAACACCTCGAGCACTTCGACGACGAAATCCATCGGTGTGTAGTCATCGTTGAACAAAACCACCTTGTACATCGGCGGCGCCTGTAACGCAGGCTTTGCTTCCTGAACAGCAACGCCTGCCGAATCGTCGTCGTGCTCCTGTGGAAGATCCTTCTGGAGAAGCGGGCGATCCTGATTGAATGTTAGTCGAATCTGGCTGATTGCATGCATGGAAAGAAAGGTTCGTCAGTTGTGCAAATACAGTGGTGGGGGCGGCTGTACACCTTTTCAACTCCGACTGCCCGGTCACCTTGACTATCGGGAAAACGGTGTTACAACCAATAGAGCCCACAGTGGGTAAAAAAGATCCGCGGAGTCAATCTTTTTAACGGATTCGATTGCGGATGAATTGGATGATACTCCAGCGATGGAGACTGTTGCAGAGGGATTTGAGCATGGCTGTCGGCAAGGTGAAATGGTTCAACAATGCCAAGGGGTTCGGTTTCATTAACACCGACTCCCGCGAGGGGAAGGACGAGGATGGCAAGGACATCGATTTCTTTGCCCATTACTCCGCCATTGAAATGGACGGGTACAAAACCCTTAAAGCCGGGCAAGAAGTCAAATTCGAGATCGTGCAAGGGCCCAAAGGCCTGCACGCCACAAAAATTCAGAATGTCGAGGCCGCAAAAGATAGTGCCTCGACAGCCGCTCATCACCAATCCGTGACCAGCTGAAGCCAACCGGACACCTGCCAGAAAACAAACCGCCCGGCTCGATCACTCGAGCCGGGCTGTTTTGTTGCAACTGCCTTTCTTACATGTGCTTGACGATCGCTTCACCGAAGCCCGAAGAAGACACCAGCGTGGCGCCTTCCATCAGACGTTCGAAGTCGTAAGTCACGGTCTTGGCCTTGATGGCGCCATTGGTGCCCTTGATGATCAGGTCAGCCGCTTCGGTCCAGCCCAGATGACGCAACATCATCTCGGCCGACAGAATCACCGAGCCCGGGTTGACCTGGTCCTTGCCGGCGTACTTCGGCGCGGTACCGTGGGTCGCCTCGAACATGGCCACGGTGTCGGACAGGTTGGCGCCCGGCGCAATACCGATACCGCCCACTTCAGCCGCCAGGGCATCGGAGAGGTAGTCACCGTTGAGGTTCAGCGTGGCGATCACATCGTATTCGGCCGGACGCAGCAGGATCTGCTGGAGCATGGCGTCGGCGATGGCATCCTTGACGATGACCTCACGGCCGGTTTTCGGGTTCTTGAATTTCATCCATGGGCCGCCATCGAGCAGTTCGGCGCCGAATTCTTCCTTCGCCACCTCGTAACCCCAGTCCTTGAAGGCACCTTCGGTGAATTTCATGATGTTGCCCTTGTGCACGATGGTCAGCGACTTGCGGTCGTTGTCCACCACGTATTGCAGGGCCTTGCGCACCAGTCGTTTGGTGCCTTCCTTGGAAACAGGCTTGATGCCGATACCGCAATCCTGGTCAAAACGGATCTTGGTGACGCCCATTTCTTCTTTCAGAAACTTGATGACCTTGGTGGCCTCAGGGGAGCCGGCCTTCCACTCGATGCCGGCATAGATGTCTTCGGAGTTCTCGCGAAAGATCACCATGTCGACGTCGCCAGGCTTTTTCACCGGGCTCGGCACGCCTTCGAACCACACCACAGGGCGCAGGCAGACATAGAGGTCGAGCTGCTGGCGCAGGGCCACGTTGAGGGAGCGGATGCCGCCACCGACCGGGGTGGTCAGCGGGCCCTTGATGGAGACCACGTAATCCTTGACGGCGTCCAGGGTTTCCTGGGGCAGCCAGGTATCCTGGTCATAGACCTGAGTCGCTTTTTCGCCAGCATAAACCTCCATCCAGGAAATCTTGCGCTTGCCCCCGTAGGCCTTGGCCACGGCAGCATCAACCACTTTGATCATCACCGGGCTGACGTCGACGCCAATGCCGTCACCTTCAATGAAGGGGATGATCGGGTTATCAGGAACATTGAGAGAATGGTCTGCATTGACGGTGATTTTGTCGCCGACGGCTGGAACCTGAATCTTCTTGTAACCCATGCTGAACTCCATTGTTTGGATTGAACATCTGGCTTGGTTCGAGCGTAACCCAGTTAAATCAACACGCAAACCCTCTGTTCACGACGCGGGCACATCTGGTTTCGTACAAGCCTGAAAGCAAAGGGAAAAGCGCCAAACTCAAGCATTCCCGGCGACTCTACGCCCCACCCCGCCCTGCGACCTTTAGACCAATGGACGAGACCGGTTGCATATGAACCATCGGCAGATTGCCAGCTACCTATGTATAATGCCGCCCGCTGACCAAAGGGTCACGACGGCTGGCCTCTCTAGCACGAGACTTTCCGCCTGATTGGTCGGGTTGTTACCGCAGCCTGACTGCTTGACGCTCAACGATGCACCCAACATCACCGCGAAGATTCTCGACATTCGGTTCATGGATGACTTTGAACGAACGCGCTTACCCGGCGCCCCTCGAGTTTCTGCGCACGCTTTAGCAAAGAAGAGAGAGTTAATCCGAATATGCCCACCCGCTCGAAGATCATCTATACCTTCACCGACGAAGCTCCAGCCCTCGCCACCTATTCCCTGCTGCCGATCATCGAGGCTTACACCGCCTCGGCCGATATCGCCGTGGAAACCCGCGATATCTCTCTTGCAGCACGCATCCTGGCCAGCTTCCCCGAGCAACTGGGCGACAAAGCCGTAGCCGACCACCTCGCCGAACTGGGCGCCCTGGCCGTTACGCCTGAAGCCAACATCATCAAGCTGCCGAACATCAGTGCTTCGGTACCTCAGCTGCAAGCGGCAATCAAAGAGCTGCAAGCCCAGGGTTACAACCTGCCGGACTACCCGGAAACCGTGACCAACGACGCCGAAAAAGAAGCCAAGGCGCGTTACGACAAGGTCAAGGGCAGCGCCGTGAACCCGGTTCTGCGTGAAGGTAACTCCGACCGCCGCGCTCCGCTGTCGGTCAAGAACTATGCGCGCAAGCACCCGCACAAGATGGGCGCCTGGGCCAAAGACTCCAAGTCCCACGTCGCTCACATGAGCACCGGCGATTTCTACGGCAGCGAAAAAGCTGCCCTGATCGACGCCGCTGACGCTGTGAAGATCGAGCTGATCGCCAAAGACGGCACCGCCACCGTCCTGAAAGAAAAAACCAGCGTTCAGGCCGGCGAGATCCTCGACTGCGCCGTGATGAGCAAAAACGCCCTGCGCGCGTTCATCGCCGCTGAAATCGACAGCGCCAAGGCGCAAGGCGTACTGCTCTCAGTGCACCTGAAAGCGACCATGATGAAGGTTTCCGACCCGATCATGTTCGGCCAGATCGTTGCCGAGTTCTATAAAGACGCCCTGACCAAGCACGCTGACGTGCTGGCCCAGATCGGCTTCAACCTGAACAACGGCATTGGCGATCTGTACGCGCGCATCAAGGCCCTGCCGGCCGAGCAGCAAGCGCAGATCGAAGCCGATATCGCCGCGGTCTACGCCGCGCGTCCGTCGCTGGCGATGGTCAACTCCGACAAGGGCATCACCAACCTGCACGTGCCGAGCGACGTCATCGTCGACGCCTCGATGCCGGCGATGATCCGTGACTCCGGCAAGATGTGGGGCACCGACGGTCAGCTGCACGACACCAAGGCAGTGATCCCGGATCGTTGCTACGCCACCATCTACCAGGCCGTGATCGAAGATTGCAAAGCCAATGGCGCGTTCGATCCGACCACCATGGGCAGCGTGCCAAACGTTGGCCTGATGGCGAAGAAAGCCGAAGAGTACGGCTCGCACGACAAGACGTTCCAGATCAAGGCTGACGGCGTGGTTCGCGTCACCGACAGCAAGGGCAACCTGCTGATGGAACAGGCTGTTGAAGCCGGCGACATCTTCCGCATGTGCCAGACCAAAGACGCGCCGATTCAGGACTGGGTCAAACTGGCCGTCAACCGCGCTCGCGCCAGCAGCACCCCGGCGATCTTCTGGCTGGACCCGATGCGCGCCCACGACGGCGTGGTCATCGAGAAGGTTCAGGCGTACCTGAAGGATCACGACACCAGCGGCCTGGACATCCAGATCATGACGCCGGTCGATGCCATGAAGTACACCCTGCAGCGCACCCGCGAAGGCAAGGACACCATTTCGGTGACCGGCAACGTCCTGCGCGACTACCTGACCGACCTGTTCCCGATCATGGAACTGGGCACCAGCGCCAAGATGCTGTCGATCGTGCCGCTGATGAACGGCGGTGGCCTGTTCGAAACCGGCGCTGGCGGTTCGGCACCGAAGCACGTGCAGCAACTGGTCGAAGAAAACTTCCTGCGCTGGGATTCGCTGGGCGAATTCCTCGCGCTGGCAGCGTCCCTCGAGCATTTGGGTGTGAATTACAACAACCCGAAAGCACTGGTTCTGTCCAAGACCCTGGATCAGGCCACTGGCCAGTTCCTCGACAACAACAAGTCGCCATCGCGCAAAGTCGGCAACATCGACAACCGCGGCAGCCACTTCTACCTGGCGCTGTACTGGGCTCAGGCCCTGGCCGCCCAGACCGAAGACGCGGCACTGCAAGCGCAGTTCGCGACGCTGGCCAAAACCCTGACCGAGAACGAGGCGACCATCGTTGCCGAACTCAACGCCGTGCAGGGCAAGCCAGTGGACATCGGTGGTTACTACCACGCCGACGCCGAGCTGATCAGCAAGGCCATGCGCCCAAGCGCAACCTTCAACGCGGCGATTGCTGCGCTGGTTTAAGGTTGTAAGGGAACATCACAAACCCCGGCCCTGTGCCGGGGTTTGTGTTTCCAAACACAACACGAAACCCTGTGGGAGCTGGCTTGCCAGCGATAGCGGTGGATCAGGCACCTTCAATGGTGAATGATAAGCCGCCATCGCTGGCAAGCCAGCTCCCACAGTGAATCGGTTAAACCTGGATATTGAGGAAGGTTTTATGGAATGGCTCCCCCACATCACCGTCGCCACCATCGTCGAAGACAATGGCCGCTTCCTGATGGTCGAAGAGCACAAGGCCGGGCGTAACGTGCTGAACCAGCCCGCCGGCCATCTCGACCCGGACGAAACCCTGATTGACGCCGCCATCCGCGAAACCCTTGAGGAAACCGGCTGGGACGTCGAACCCACCGGCGTGATCGGGATTTACCTGTACACCGCGCCGAGCAACGGCGTGACGTATCAACGCGTGTGCTTCAGCGCCAAAGCGGTGAAACACCACCCGGACTATCAACTCGACGACGGCATCGTCGGCGCCAAGTGGTTGACCCGCAGCGAATTAATCGCCCAGCGCGACAATTGGCGCAGCGAGCTGATCATCCGCTGCATCGACGACTATCTGGCCGGCCATCACTTCAGTCTGGAACTGATCCGCCCTTCTCTTTAGCCTTGAGGCCGTGAGCCTGCTAGAATCGCGTCCTTTTTCAAGACACTCATTGAATCCCTATGCGTGATCCAGCCCCTTCTGACACATCCAAGAAGCGCGTCATTGTCGGCATGTCCGGCGGCGTGGACTCTTCCGTTTCCGCTCTCCTGCTGATCGAGCAGGGTTACGAGGTGGAAGGCCTGTTCATGAAGAACTGGGAAGAAGACGACGGAACGGAATACTGCACCGCCATGGATGACCTGGCGGATGCCCAGGCCGTGTGCGACAAGATCGGCATCAAGCTGCACACCGCCAACTTTGCCGCCGAGTACTGGGACAACGTGTTCGAGCACTTCCTCGCCGAATACAAGGCCGGTCGCACGCCGAACCCGGACATCCTGTGCAACCGCGAGATCAAGTTCAAGGCGTTCCTCGACTACGCCATGATGCTTGGTGCCGACCTGATTGCCACCGGCCACTACGTGCGCCGTCGTGACATCGATGGCCGCACCGAACTGCTCAAGGGCCTCGATCCGAACAAGGACCAGAGCTATTTCCTGCACGCCGTCGGCGGCGAACAGATCGCCAAGACCCTGTTCCCGGTCGGTGAACTGGAAAAGCCCGAAGTGCGCGCCATTGCCGAGAAATACGAGCTGGCGACCGCCAAGAAGAAGGATTCCACCGGAATCTGCTTCATCGGTGAACGACGCTTCAGTGATTTCCTCAAGCAATACCTGCCGGCGCAACCGGGCGAGATCAAGACCACCGAAGGCGAAGTCATCGGCCGTCACCACGGCTTGATGTACCACACCATCGGTCAGCGTCAGGGCCTGGGTATCGGCGGTCTGAAAGATGCTGGCGACGAGCCGTGGTACGTGTTGCGCAAGGATCTGGACACCAACGAGCTGATCGTCGGTCAGGGCAACAACCATCCGTGGCTGTTCTCCAGCGCCCTGCTCGCCTCGGAAATCTATTGGGTCAACCCGATCGACCTGAGCCAGCCACTGCGCCTCACCGCCAAAGTGCGTTATCGCCAGAGCGACCAGGCTTGCACCCTGGAAAAAACCGCCAGCGGCTATCGCGCGGTGTTCGACGAGCCGCAGCGCGCTGTCACCCCGGGCCAGTCCGTGGTGTTCTACGACGGTGAAATCTGCCTCGGCGGCGGCGTGATCGAAGTTGCCGAGCCGTGGAGCGGCCAGGCATGAGCCCGACTCAGGAGCAACTGACGGCGCTGGGCGGCGTGTTTCTCGCCGCCGTGCTGGTCGACCGGATCGCCAAGACCGGGCAGACCAGCGAGGCCGGCCTGAGCTGCATGCTTGGCAGCCTGCTGGTACGCGACCCGAAGGACACACTGGATGTGTACGGCGGCGACGACCTCAATCTGCGCGAAGGCTACCGTGCATTGATCGGCGCTCTTGAGCGCGACCCCAGCACCCTGCAGCGCGAGCCGCTGCGCTACGCCCTGTCGATGCTCGGCCTTGAGCGGCAATTGGCCAAACGAGACGACATGCTCGACACCATCGGCAAGCGCTTGCCGCAGATCCAGTCACAGGTCGAACATTTCGGCCCGGCCCACGAAAACGTGATCGCCGCTTGCGGTGCGCTGTATCAGGACACCTTGAGCACACTGCGCCAGCGGATTCAGGTGCATGGCGACATGCGCAACCTGCAACAACCGAGCAATGCCTCGAAAATCCGCGCTCTGCTGCTGGCCGGCATCCGTTCGGCGCGCCTGTGGCGACAGCTCGGCGGCCACCGCTGGCAGTTGGTGATCAGCCGGCGCAAGCTGCTCAAAGAGCTGTATCCGTTGATGCGCAGCGAGTAAATCGTCGCGCGATAAAAGTTTTGTAGTCTGTAGCGCGTAATACGCCGGTCAGTTGGCAACGGACCGGCGGATTTTTTCATGTATGATACGCGCCCCATTTCGTTGCCCGACTGTCCGAGAACACCCCATGCAGCTCTCTTCGCTCACTGCGGTTTCCCCTGTTGACGGCCGCTACGCCGGCAAAACCCAGGCCCTGCGCCCGATTTTCAGCGAGTACGGCCTGATCCGTGCCCGCGTCCTGGTTGAAGTGCGCTGGCTCCAGCGCCTGGCCGCCCACGCCGGTATCCCGGAAGTGCCCGCCTTCTCCGCCGAGGCCAACGCCGTTCTGAATGAACTGGCTGAAAACTTCTCGCTGGAGCACGCCGAGCGCGTCAAAGAGATCGAGCGCACCACCAACCACGACGTCAAGGCGATCGAATACCTGCTCAAGGAGCAGGCGGCCAAACTGCCGGAGCTGGCCAAGGTCAGCGAGTTCATTCACTTTGCCTGCACCAGTGAAGACATCAACAACCTGTCCCACGCCCTGATGCTGCGCGAAGGCCGTGACGACGTGATGCTGCCGCTGATGCGCCAGACTGCCAACGCCATCCGCGAACTGGCGATCCGTTTCGCCGACGTGCCGATGCTGTCGCGCACTCACGGCCAGCCGGCCTCCCCGACCACGCTGGGCAAAGAGCTGGCGAACGTGGTTTACCGCCTCGAGCGTCAGATCGCTCAAGTCGCTGCCGTGCCGCTGCTGGGCAAGATCAACGGTGCCGTGGGCAACTACAATGCGCACCTGTCGGCCTACCCGCAGATCGACTGGGAAGCCAACGCCCGCGCGTTCATCGAAGACGAGCTGGGCCTGGGCTTCAACCCGTACACCACACAGATCGAACCGCACGACTACATCGCCGAGCTGTTTGACGCCATTGCGCGCTTCAACACCATCCTGATCGACTTTGACCGTGACATCTGGGGCTACATCTCCTTGGGTTACTTCAAGCAGCGCACCATCGCTGGCGAAATCGGTTCGTCGACCATGCCGCACAAGGTCAACCCGATCGACTTCGAAAACTCCGAAGGCAACCTGGGCATCGCCAACGCACTGTTCCAGCACCTGGCGAGCAAGCTGCCGATCTCCCGCTGGCAGCGCGACCTGACCGACTCCACCGTACTGCGCAACCTCGGCGTGGGCTTCGCTCACAGCGTGATCGCCTACGAAGCCAGCCTCAAAGGCATCAGCAAACTCGAGCTCAACGCCGACAAGATTGCTGCCGATCTGGACGCTTGCTGGGAAGTATTGGCCGAGCCGATTCAGACCGTAATGCGCCGCTACAACATCGAAAACCCGTACGAGAAGCTGAAAGAACTGACCCGCGGCAAGGGCATCAGCCCTGAAGCGCTGCAGACTTTCATCGACGGCCTGGACATGCCAGCCGAAGCGAAAGCCGAGCTGAAACAGCTGACCCCGGCCAACTACATCGGTAACGCTGTAGCGCAAGCCAGACGCATCTGATTCACCGCTTGACCCGTTTGAGACGCCCGGCCGCGCCGGGCGTTTTTATTCCCGTCTGAAAAATGCTTTTTTTCAATAGGTTACACATGAATCCTGATACTCCTCTTCAACTTCTGGGCGGTCTTACGGCGCGCGAATTCATGCGCGATTACTGGCAGAAAAAGCCGCTGCTGATCCGTCAGGCCATTCCTGACTTCGAAAGCCCGATCGACGCCGACGAACTGGCCGGCCTGGCCCTGGAAGAAGAGGTCGAGTCGCGCCTGGTGATCGAGCACGGCGAGCGCCCGTGGGAGCTGCGTCGCGGCCCGTTCGCCGAAGACGAATTCAGCAAACTGCCGGAAAAAGAGTGGACTTTGCTCGTTCAGGCCGTTGATCAATTCGTCCCGGAAGTCAGCGAACTGCTGGAAAACTTCCGCTTCCTGCCGAGCTGGCGCGTCGATGACGTGATGATCAGCTTCGCCGCTCCGGGTGGCAGCGTCGGTCCGCACTTCGACAACTACGACGTATTCCTGCTGCAAGGCCACGGCAAGCGCAACTGGAAGATCGGCCAGATGTGCGACTCCGAGAGCCCGCTGCTGCAACACGCGGATCTGCGCATCCTCGCCGAATTCCACGAAACCGAAGAGTGGGTGCTGGAACCGGGCGACATGCTCTACCTGCCACCGCGCCTGGCCCACTGCGGTGTCGCGGTCGACAACTGCATGACCTACTCGGTCGGTTTCCGCGCGCCGAGCGCCTCTGAAGTGTTGACCCATTTCACTGACTTCCTCAGCCAGTTCCTGACTGACGAAGAACGCTACACCGACGCCGATGCGAAACCGGTCAGCGATGATCCGCATCAGATCCAGCACGACGCACTCGGCCGCCTGAAAAGCCTGCTCGCCGAACACATGAGCGACGAACGCCTGCTGCTGACCTGGTTCGGCCAGTACATGACCGAGCCGCGCTACCCGGAACTGGTGGTCGGCCCGGAAGACGTTGAAGAAGATGACTTCCTCAATGCCCTGCAGGACGGTGCGGTGCTGATCCGCAACCCGAGCGCGCGCCTGGCCTGGTCGGAAGTCGATGACGATCTGCTGCTGTTCGCCAGCGGTCAGAGCCGTTACCTGCCGGGCAAGCTGCGCGAGTTGTTGAAGATGATCTGCGCCGCCGATGCGCTGCACGTCGACAACCTCGGCGAGTGGCTGAACGACGAAGACGGTCGGGGCCTGCTGTGTGAGCTGGTCAAACAGGGCAGCCTGGGATTTGCCGATGAATAAGATTCGCGTACGTGTCGCAGACTGGCAAAAGGACAACGCCGAGATCCGGCGCATTCGTGAAACGGTGTTCATCGCCGAACAATCAGTGCCACCCGAGCTTGAATGGGACGCCGATGACGCGACCGCCGTGCATTTTCTGGCGTTCGAAGGCGACTTTCCGATCGGCACCGCCCGCCTGCTGCCCGACGGGCACATTGGCCGGGTGTCGGTACTGAAGGACTGGCGCGGGATGAAGGTGGGCGATGCGCTGATGCAAGCGGTCATCGCCGAAGCCGAAGCCCGCGGCCTGCAGCAGCAGATGCTCAGCGCGCAGGTACAGGCCACAGCGTTCTATGAGCGCCTGGGCTTCAGCCTGGTCAGTGAGGAATTCCTTGAAGCCGGGATTCCGCATGTCGATATGGTTCGGCATTCGGCTTGATCAGTAGAGCTCCTGAGACCTCCATTGATTTTGTGATCTCTGGAGATCCTGTGGTGAGGGGATTTATCCCCGATGGGTCGCGGAGCGGCCCCAAAATTTCAGGTCTGCTTCGCAGCCATCGGGGATAAATCCCCTCACCACAAAGGCCCTTGAGCGCCCACTCAAAACGCCCCGCCATTTTCGGATGCCGGGGCGTTTTGCTGTCTACGATTCAACTTGCCCCACCCCGGGCCGACAAACTGGCAATATCAAGCCTTTCGAAAGCGGAGATAACGGACATGTCCCTACGCACCCTGCTCACCACCCTGCTGCTCGGCTGCAGTTTTTCGGTGATGGCAGCCACAGAAATCGTGCCCCTCAATTACCGCACCAGTGCCGATATGCTGCCGATGGCGCAGGACTTCATCGGCAAGGACGGTCAGGTCAGCGCCTATGGCAATCAACTGATCATCAAGGCCGAGCCGGACAAGATCCAGGAACTCAAGGCGCTGATCAGTCAACTCGACACTGCGCCCAAACGCCTGCTGATCACGGTCGATACCAATGAAAACAACGACCGTGGCGATGAAGGCTACTCGGTCAACGGCGCCCAGCCGAACCAGACCCGCATCATCAGCCGCAGCACCGCCAGCCGTGATGGCGGCGTGCAGCAGGTGCAAGCCACCGACGGCATGCCGGCGCTGATTCAAGTCGGTCAAAGTGTGCCGATCACCAGCAGCCAGACCAACTCCTACGGCGATTACAGCAGCCAGACGCAATACCGCAACGTCACCCAGGGTTTCTACGTGACCGCGAGCGTTACCGGCGACATCGTTCACCTGGCAATCAGTACCAACCGTGACCGCATGAGCCAGGAACGTCCCGATGTAGTGAACGTGCAAAGTACCGACACAACAGTCAGCGGACGCCTGGGCGAATGGATCACTCTCGCCGGGGTGAATCGCCAGACTCAGGCCGACAAACAGGGGCTGACCCGCAGCTACTCGACTCAAGGCCGGGATGACATGACCTTGCGGGTCAAAGTCGACTCTCTGGACTAAAGCACCGAAAACTGACTGATTAGTCGTATTAGACGAAAGATGTAGTGCTTGAAAAAAAGCACTACAAAACGTTTGACGAGCCAAAAAAGCGAAGGCATGATGGCCTCGCTCCCGCTAATCAGAGGCCCTGGCAAGGGCCTTCGAAGTGACGTCCGCACCTACCCCGCGAACCGCTTCGTGTCTGTACCGCCCACAAGGTGTGTTTGACGAGGTTGCCGACTGGAACGAAGTTGTCCCGAGGGACGGAAGCGTAATTAGGTAACCCGGCTTCACGCTGTAGAACGTATAAAGGCCCACGACGCCCGAATGCGCACGCAGTCCGCCACTACCTGCTCACTTCCCCTCGAGCCCATCGTTCATCCCGTCGCCTACCCCGCCGAACCCGACCTGACCGCCTAAGCTTCTGGTCAGCGAGCGCAGGAATTTTCCACCGCAGAACAACTTTTCATAAAGACGCGACGAGGTTTATCTCCATGGCACTGACACGCGAACAGCAAATTGCAGCCCTTGAAAAAGACTGGGCTGAAAACCCGCGCTGGAAAGGCGTGACTCGCACTTACTCCGCTGCTGACGTCGTCCGTCTGCGTGGCTCGGTTCAACCTGAGCACACCTTTGCAAAAATGGGCGCCGAGAAGCTGTGGAACCTGGTGACCCAGGGTGCCAAGCCGTCCTTCCGCCCAGAGAAAGATTTCGTCAACTGCATGGGCGCCCTCACCGGCGGCCAGGCTGTTCAGCAGGTCAAGGCCGGCATCCAGGCGATCTACCTGTCGGGCTGGCAGGTGGCTGCGGACAACAACTCCGCAGAATCGATGTACCCGGACCAGTCGCTGTACCCGGTGGACTCGGTGCCAACCGTGGTCAAGCGCATCAACAACTCGTTCCGTCGTGCCGACCAGATCCAATGGAAAGCCGGCAAGAACCCGGGTGACGAAGGCTACATCGACTACTTCGCGCCAATCGTGGCTGACGCCGAAGCCGGTTTCGGCGGCGTACTGAACGCCTACGAACTGATGAAGAGCATGATCGAAGCAGGCGCCGCCGGCGTGCACTTCGAAGACCAGCTGGCTTCCGTGAAGAAGTGCGGCCACATGGGCGGCAAGGTGCTGGTTCCGACCCAGGAAGCCGTACAGAAGCTGACCGCTGCTCGTCTGGCTGCCGACGTTGCTGGTGTACCGACCATCATCCTGGCCCGTACCGACGCCAACGCTGCCGACCTGCTGACTTCCGACTGCGACCCGTACGACCAGCCGTTCGTGACTGGCACCCGTACCCAGGAAGGTTTCTACAAGGTTCGCGCCGGTCTGGACCAGGCCATCGCCCGTGGCCTGGCCTACGCACCGTACGCCGACCTGATCTGGTGCGAAACCGCCAAGCCGGACCTGGAAGAAGCCCGTCGCTTCGCCGAAGCGATCAAAAAGGAATACCCGGACCAGATCCTGTCGTACAACTGCTCGCCTTCCTTCAACTGGAAGAAAAACCTGGACGACGCAACCATCGCCAAGTTCCAGCGCGAACTGTCCGCGATGGGCTACAAGCACCAGTTCATCACCCTGGCCGGCATTCACAACATGTGGCACAGCATGTTCAACCTGGCGCACGACTACGCCCGCAACGACATGACTGCCTACGTGAAGCTGCAGGAGCAGGAATTCGCTGACGCCGCCAAGGGTTACACCTTCGTGGCTCACCAGCAGGAAGTGGGCACCGGCTACTTCGACGACATGACCACCGTAATCCAGGGCGGCACGTCCTCGGTCACCGCGCTGACCGGTTCGACCGAAGAAGAACAGTTCCACTGATTCGGCTTCGCTGAGCAAACGGCCTTTGCGGATCGTATAAAAAGCTAACCGCAAAGCCGCAAGACTGACGCCCCGACTGGTTCGGGGCGTTTTTTTGCCCGCAGAATTCCACCGCCCTGCAGGAACTGCCGCAGGCTGCGATCTTTTGATCTTGTCTTTAAAAAGCAAAGCCAAAAGATCGCAGCCTTCGGCAGCTCCTACAAAGGGTAGATCCTGCAACGACCCTTGTGGGAGCGAGCCTGCTCGCGAAAGCGTAGTGTCGCCTGCACATGCGGCGACTGACCCACCGCATTCGCGAGCAGGCTCACTCCCACAGGTTTCGTCTTCAGCCCCCGAGACAAAACATTGACCCAGAGCGGTATAGACGACACAAAAATCAGCTAAAACGCTCGCCACCGCTACTTGCAGTAACAGGCATATAAGACAACTTTCTGTTTACTGCACCGCTAAACAGTTACAAAACCAGTGCAAACGATATCAATTATCATTTAGCAGCAACTATGTTCGTTACATTTCCCACAAAACATAATTCGCCAAAACCTGGCTAATGCCCGCACTGCAAGGGCTACAGGGCACCGGAGGTACGCTATGTCCTTATTCCAATAAATAATTTCGCTATAGGAATTTTACTTGCCGGGTGTTTAGCCATAAAATCAGCGCGATTGATTGCTGCGACATATCGTCACTGCCTATTTCTTTATCAAGCTCAGAGACCTTTGCTCTCTGTTAAGGATTACCAGCATGCCCGAAGCGACAGGACTCATGGCCCACAACTGGGGCTTTGCCATTTTCCTTCTGGGTGTCGTCGGCCTGTGCGCCTTCATGCTTGGCGTCTCCAGCCTCCTCGGGTCAAAAGCCTGGGGCCGCAGCAAAAACGAACCGTTCGAGTCCGGCATGCTACCTACAGGTGGCGCCCGCTTGCGGCTCTCAGCCAAATTCTATCTGGTCGCGATGCTGTTCGTGATCTTCGATATCGAAGCCCTCTTTCTCTTTGCATGGTCTGTGTCCGTCCGCGAAAGCGGCTGGACCGGATTCGTCGAAGCTCTCGTTTTCATAGCAATTCTGTTGGCAGGTCTTGTCTACCTGTTCCGAGTGGGCGCCCTTGACTGGGCTCCGGAAGCTCGTCGCAAGCGGCAGGCGAAGCTGAAACAATGAGGCTTTGGCAATGCAATACAATCTCACCAGAATCGACCCCGATGCTCCTAACGAGCAGTATCCGATCGGCGAACGGGAAACCGTTTCCGATCCGTTAGAGGATCAAGTCCACAAAAACATTTTCATGGGCAAGCTCGAAGACGTGCTGAGTGGCGCGGTCAACTGGGGGCGTAAAAACTCCCTGTGGCCGTACAACTTCGGCCTTTCGTGCTGCTACGTGGAAATGACCACCGCCTTCACGGCGCCCCACGACATCGCGCGCTTTGGCGCCGAAGTTATCCGGGCATCACCGCGTCAGGCCGACTTCATGGTTATCGCCGGTACCTGCTTCATCAAGATGGCGCCGATCATTCAGCGTCTCTACGAGCAGATGCTCGAACCGAAGTGGGTGATCTCCATGGGTTCGTGCGCCAACTCCGGTGGCATGTACGACATCTACTCCGTGGTTCAAGGGGTGGACAAGTTCCTGCCCGTGGACGTCTACGTACCTGGCTGCCCGCCTCGTCCGGAAGCATTCCTTCAAGGCTTGATGCTGTTGCAGGAATCGATCGGACAGGAGCGTCGTCCGCTTTCCTGGGTCGTTGGCGACCAAGGCGTCTATCGCGCCGACATGCCTTCGCAGAAGGAACAGCGCCGCGAACAGCGAATCGCAGTCACCAACCTGCGCAGCCCTGACGAAGTCTGATCCAGTCTGTTTCAAAGAAACGAGAAGCTGGCTTCATTCTTTACGTTGACCGAAAGCGAAAAAATAACCATGACTACAGGCAGCGCTCTGTACATCCCGCCTTATAAGGCAGACGACCAGGATGTGGTCGTCGAATTGAACAACCGTTTTGGCGCCGAAGCGTTCACCGCTCAGTCGACCCGCACCGGCATGCCGGTGCTGTGGGTGGCGCGCGCCAGACTCGTCGAAGTCCTGACCTTCCTGCGCAACCTGCCCAAGCCGTACGTCATGCTCTATGACCTGCACGGCGTGGACGAGCGTCTGCGCACCAAGCGTCAGGGGCTGCCATCGGGCGCCGACTTCACCGTGTTCTATCACCTCATGTCGCTTGAGCGTAATAGTGACGTGATGATCAAAGTCGCCTTGTCCGAAAGCGACCTGAGCTTGCCGACCGTCACCAGCATCTGGCCGAACGCCAACTGGTACGAGCGTGAAGTCTGGGACATGTACGGCATCGACTTCAAAGGCCACCCGCACCTGTCGCGCATCATGATGCCGCCGACCTGGGAAGGTCACCCGCTGCGCAAGGACTTCCCGGCGCGCGCCACCGAATTCGATCCGTTCAGCCTCAACCTCGCCAAGCAGCAGCTTGAGGAAGAAGCCGCGCGCTTCCGTCCTGAAGACTGGGGCATGAAGCGTTCCGGGGCCAACGAGGACTACATGTTCCTCAACCTGGGTCCGAACCACCCTTCGGCGCACGGTGCGTTCCGCATCATTCTGCAGCTGGACGGTGAAGAGATCGTCGACTGCGTGCCGGACATCGGTTACCACCACCGTGGCGCCGAGAAGATGGCCGAGCGTCAGTCCTGGCACAGCTTCATTCCGTACACCGACCGTATCGACTACCTCGGCGGCGTGATGAACAACCTGCCGTACGTGCTCTCGGTCGAGAAGCTGGCCGGCATCAAGGTGCCAGAGAAGGTCGACGTCATCCGCATCATGATGGCCGAGTTCTTCCGGATCACCAGCCACCTGCTGTTCCTCGGTACCTACATCCAGGACGTCGGCGCCATGACTCCGGTGTTCTTCACCTTCACCGACCGCCAGAAGGCGTACACGGTGATCGAAGCCATCACCGGTTTCCGTCTGCACCCGGCCTGGTACCGCATCGGCGGCGTCGCCCACGACCTGCCACGCGGCTGGGAAAAACTGGTGAAAGACTTCGTTGAATGGCTGCCGAAGCGCCTCGACGAATACACCAAGGCCGCCCTGCAGAACAGCATTCTCAAGGGTCGTACCATCGGCGTTGCCCAGTACAACACCAAAGAGGCGCTGGAATGGGGCGTCACCGGTGCCGGCCTGCGTTCCACCGGTTGCGACTTCGACCTGCGTAAAGCACGTCCATACTCCGGCTACGAGAACTTCGAGTTCGAAGTGCCGCTGGCTGCCAACGGCGATGCCTACGACCGCTGCATGGTGCGCGTCGAAGAGATGCGCCAGAGCGTCAAGATCATCGATCAGTGCCTGCGCAACATGCCGGAAGGCCCGTACAAGGCGGATCACCCGCTGACCACGCCGCCGCCGAAAGAGCGCACGCTGCAGCACATCGAAACCCTGATCACGCACTTCCTGCAGGTTTCGTGGGGCCCGGTCATGCCGGCCAACGAATCCTTCCAGATGATCGAAGCGACCAAGGGCATCAACAGTTATTACCTGACGAGCGACGGCGGCACCATGAGCTACCGTACCCGGATCCGTACTCCGAGCTTCGCGCATCTGCAACAGATCCCTTCGGTGATCAAAGGCAGCATGGTCGCGGACTTGATTGCGTACCTGGGTAGTATCGACTTCGTTATGGCCGACGTGGACCGCTAAGCATGAACAGCACGCTTATCCAGACAGACCGTTTCACCTTGAGTGAAACCGAGCGCTCGGCCATCGAGCACGAGCTGCATCACTACGAAGACCCGCGCGCGGCGTCGATCGAAGCCCTGAAGATCGTTCAGAAGGAACGCGGCTGGGTGCCGGATGGCGCCCTGTACGCGATCGGCGAGATCCTCGGCATCCCGGCCAGCGACGTTGAAGGCGTGGCGACGTTCTACAGCCAGATCTTCCGTCAGCCGGTCGGCCGCCACATCATTCGCGTCTGCGACAGCATGGTCTGCTACATCGGCGGCCACGAGTCGGTGGTCAGCGAGATCCAGAACAATCTGGGCATCGGCCTGGGTCAGACCACCGCCGACGGTCGTTTCACCCTGCTGCCGGTCTGCTGCCTCGGCAACTGCGACAAGGCACCGGCGCTGATGATCGACGACGACACCTTTGGCGACGTGCAGCCTGCCGGCGTGGCCAAACTGCTCGAGGGCTACGTATGACCCTGACATCTTTCGGTCCTGCCAACCGCATCAAGCGTTCGGCCGAGACTCACCCGCTGACCTGGCGCCTGCGTGACGACGGCGAAGCCGTATGGCTCGACGAATACCAGGCCAAGAACGGCTACGCCGCCGCGCGCAAAGCCTTCGCCGACATGGCCCAGGACGACATCGTCCAGACCGTGAAAGACGCCGGCCTCAAAGGTCGCGGCGGTGCGGGCTTCCCCACTGGCGTGAAGTGGGGCCTGATGCCCAAGGACGAATCCATCAACATCCGCTACCTGCTGTGCAACGCGGACGAGATGGAGCCGAACACCTGGAAAGACCGCATGCTGATGGAGCAACTGCCCCATCTGCTGATCGAAGGCATGCTGATCAGTGCCCGCGCACTGAAAACCTACCGTGGCTACATCTTCCTGCGTGGCGAGTACACCACCGCCGCCAAGCACCTCAACCGTGCCGTGGAAGAAGCCAAGGCTGCAGGCCTGCTGGGCAAGAACATTCTGGGCAGCGGCTTCGATTTCGAACTGTTCGTCCACACCGGCGCCGGGCGTTACATCTGCGGTGAAGAAACCGCACTGATCAACTCCCTCGAAGGCCGCCGCGCCAACCCGCGCTCCAAGCCGCCCTTCCCTGCCGCTGTCGGCGTGTGGGGCAAGCCGACCTGCGTGAACAACGTCGAAACCCTGTGCAACGTGCCGGCAATCATTGCCGACGGCGTTGACTGGTACAAATCGTTGGCCCGCGAAGGCAGCGAAGACATGGGCACCAAGCTCATGGGTTTCTCCGGCAAGGTGAAGAATCCGGGCCTGTGGGAACTGCCGTTCGGCGTTACCGGCCGCGAACTGTTCGAAGACTACGCCGGGGGCATGCGCGACGGTTACAAGCTCAAGGCCTGGCAGCCAGGTGGCGCCGGTACCGGTTTCCTGTTGCCAGAACACCTCGACGCACAAATGTACGCCGGCGGCATCGCCAAAGTGGGCACCCGGATGGGTACCGGCCTGGCGATGGCGGTGGACGACAGCGTCAACATGGTCTCCCTGCTGCGCAACATGGAGCAGTTCTTCGCTCGCGAATCCTGCGGTTTCTGCACCCCGTGCCGTGATGGCTTGCCATGGAGCGTCAAGCTCTTGATGGCCATCGAAGAAGGTCGCGGTCAGCCAGGCGACATCGAGACCCTGCTGGGTCTGGTCGGCTTCCTCGGCCCAGGCAAGACCTTCTGTGCTCACGCACCGGGTGCCGTGGAGCCGTTGGGCAGTGCCATCAAATACTTCCGTCCAGAGTTCGAAGCCGGTATTGCGCCTGCAAGCGCCGCCGTCCCGCCTCTGGCAAGGCCGATCGTAGTCGGCGCGTAAACGCTTAAAAAGGCGAAGGGTTCGTGCCCTTCGCCTTTCGTCCGATGACGCCTTTCGGGGCTGACTGGATTCGGACGGATAACAAGATTCCATTAGCCACGCCCGCTGACACCGGGCCAACGAAGACCTTTGAACCATGGCCACTATCCACGTAGACGGCAAAGCGCTCGAAGTCGACGGGGCAGACAACCTGTTACAGGCATGTCTGTCGCTGGGCCTCGACATCCCTTATTTCTGCTGGCACCCCGCGCTTGGTAGCGTCGGGGCCTGCCGCCAGTGCGCAGTCAAGCAGTACACCGACGAGAACGACACCCGTGGTCGCATCGTTATGTCCTGCATGACCCCTGCCACCGACAACACCTGGATCTCCATCGACGATGAAGAATCCAAGGCGTTCCGCGCCAGTGTTGTCGAATGGCTGATGACCAACCACCCGCACGACTGCCCAGTGTGCGAGGAAGGCGGTCACTGCCACCTGCAAGACATGACGGTGATGACCGGCCACAACGAGCGCCGTTACCGCTTCACCAAACGCACCCACCAGAACCAGCAACTGGGCCCGTTCATTTCCCACGAAATGAACCGCTGCATCGCTTGCTACCGCTGCGTGCGTTTCTACAAGGATTACGCCGGCGGCACCGACCTCGGTGTATTCGGCGCCCACGACAACGTGTACTTCGGTCGCGTTGAAGACGGCACCCTCGAAAGCGAGTTCTCCGGCAACCTCACCGAGGTCTGCCCGACCGGTGTGTTCACCGACAAGACGCACTCCGAGCGCTACAACCGTAAATGGGACATGCAGTTCTCGCCGAGCATCTGCCATGGCTGCTCCAGCGGGTGCAACATCTCCCCGGGCGAGCGTTACGGCGAACTGCGTCGCATCGAAAACCGTTTCAACGGTTCGGTGAACCAGTATTTCCTGTGCGACCGTGGCCGTTTCGGTTATGGCTACGTCAACCGCACTGATCGTCCACGTCAGCCGCTGCTGGCCGACGGCACCAAGCTGAGCGTCGACGCTGCGCTGGATAAAGCCGCTGACCTGCTGCGCGGGCGCAACATCGTCGGTATCGGTTCGCCGCGTGCCAGCCTCGAAAGCAACTACGCGCTGCGTGAGCTGGTCGGTGCCGAGCACTTCTACTCCGGTATCGAAGCCTCCGAACTGGAACGCATCCGCCTGGTCCTGCAAGTGCTCAAAGACAGCCCGTTGCCCGTGCCGAACATGCGTGACATCGAAGACCACGACGCCGTGTTCGTCCTTGGTGAAGACCTGACCCAGACCGCCGCCCGTATGGCGCTGGCCCTGCGTCAGTCGGTCAAAGGCAAGGCCGAAGACATGGCCGAAGCCATGCGCGTGCAGCCATGGCTCGACGCTGCGGTGAAGAACATCGGTCAGCACGAACTGAACCCGCTGTTCATCGCCAGCCTGGCCGAAACCAAGCTCGACGACATCGCCGAAGAATGCGTTCACGCCGCTCCGGATGACCTGGCACGCCTCGGTTTCGCCGTGGCTCACGTGCTGGACGCCAGCGCCCCGGCCGTTGAAGGTCTGGACGCCGAAGCCCTTGAACTGGCCAAGCGCATCGCCGACGCCCTGCTCGCCGCCAAGCGTCCGCTGATCATCGCCGGTACTTCGCTGGGTTCCAAAGCCTTGATCGAAGCCGCGGCGAACATCGCCAAAGCCCTGAAGCTGCGCGAGAAGAATGGTTCGATCAGCCTGATCGTGCCGGAAGCCAACAGCCTCGGCCTGGCCATGCTCGGTGGCGAATCGGTCGACGCGGCGCTGCAAGCCGTGATCGATGGCAAGGCCGACGCCATCGTCGTGCTGGAAAACGATCTGTACACCCGCACCTCGAAAGCCAAGGTCGATGCCGCGCTGAACGCTGCGAAAGTAGTGATCGTTGCCGACCACCAGAAAACCGCCACCACCGATCGCGCGCAACTGGTCCTGCCAGCCGCTAGCTTCGCTGAAGGCGACGGTACGCTGGTCAGCCAGGAAGGCCGCGCCCAGCGCTTCTTCCAGGTTTTCGATCCGCAATACATGGATGCGAGCATCCTGGTTCACGAAGGCTGGCGCTGGCTGCACGCCCTGCGCTCGACCCTGCTGAACCAGCCGATCGACTGGACGCAACTCGACCACGTCACCGCTGCCGTGGCGTCGAGCACCGAGCAACTGGCGCGTATCGTCGATGCCGCGCCGTCTGCCGCGTTCCGCATCAAGGGTCTGAAACTGGCGCGTGAGCCGCTGCGTTATTCCGGTCGCACCGCGATGCGCGCCGACATCAGCGTTCACGAACCGCGCACCCCGCAAGACAAAGACACCGCGTTCGCCTTCTCCATGGAAGGCTACTCGGGCTCGGCCGAACCGCGTCAGCAGGTGCCATTCGCCTGGTCGCCGGGCTGGAACTCGCCGCAAGCCTGGAACAAGTTCCAGGACGAAGTCGGTGGTCACCTGCGTGCTGGCGACCCGGGCACCCGCCTGATCGAAAGCACCGGTGATTCGCTGAACTGGTTCGCTGCTGCTCCGCGCGCATTCAACCCGGCGCCGGGCACCTGGCAGGCCGTGCCGTTCTACCACCTGTTCGGCAGCGACGAAAACTCGTCGAAAGCCGCACCGGTACAGGAACGCATCCCGGCTCCATACGTGGCGCTGGCCAAATCCGAAGCGGACCGCCTGGGCGTCAACGACGGTGCCCTGCTGAGCCTGAACGTGGCCGGCCAGACCCTGCGTCTGCCGCTGCGCATCAATGAAGAACTGGGCGCTGGTCTGGTGGCCTTGCCTGCGGGCATCGCCGGCATTCCACCGGCATTCGCCGGCCTGTCCGTCGACGGTCTGCAGGAGGCAGCGCAATGACCTGGTTCACCCCTGAAGTGATCGATGTGATCCTGACGGTCGTCAAAGCCATCGTGATTCTGCTGGCCGTTGTGGTCGCCGGCGCGTTGCTCAGCTTTGTCGAACGTCGCCTGCTGGGCTGGTGGCAGGACCGTTACGGTCCGAACCGCGTTGGCCCGTTCGGCATGTTCCAGATCGCCGCCGACATGCTGAAGATGTTCTTCAAGGAAGACTGGACCCCGCCGTTTGCCGACAAGGTGATCTTTACCCTGGCACCGGTGGTGGCCATGTCCGCCCTGCTGATCGCCTTCGCGATCATCCCGATCACCCCGACCTGGGGCGTCGCGGATCTGAACATCGGCCTGCTGTTCTTCTTCGCCATGGCCGGTCTGTCGGTCTACGCGGTGCTGTTCGCCGGCTGGTCGAGCAACAACAAGTTCGCCCTGCTCGGCAGCTTGCGTGCCTCGGCGCAGACCGTGTCCTACGAAGTGTTCATGGGCCTGGCCCTGATGGGCATCGTGGTGCAGGTCGGCTCGTTCAACATGCGCGACATCGTCGAGTACCAGGCGCAGAACCTGTGGTTCATCATTCCGCAGTTCTTCGGCTTCTGTACTTTCTTCATCGCTGGCGTCGCCGTGACTCACCGTCACCCGTTCGACCAGCCGGAAGCGGAACAGGAACTGGCCGACGGTTACCACATTGAATACGCCGGTATGAAATGGGGCATGTTCTTCGTCGGTGAATACATCGGCATCATCCTGATCTCGGCGCTGCTGGTCACCCTGTTCTTCGGTGGCTGGCACGGTCCGTTCGGCATCCTGCCGCAACTGTCCTTCGTCTGGTTCGCACTGAAGACCGCGTTCTTCATCATGCTGTTCATCCTGCTGCGCGCATCCATCCCGCGTCCGCGTTATGACCAGGTGATGGATTTCAGCTGGAAATTCTGCCTGCCACTGACCCTGATCAATTTGCTGATAACCGCTGCGGTTGTGTTGTGGAACACACCTGCGGTTGCGGTTCAGTGAGGATTTGACCCATGTTCAAATATATTGGCGACATCGTTAAGGGTACCGGTACCCAGTTGCGCAGCCTGGTCATGGTCTTCGGCCATGGCTTTCGCAAGCGCGACACCCTGCAATACCCGGAAGAGCCGGTCTACCTGCCACCACGCTACCGTGGTCGCATCGTCCTGACCCGCGACCCCGATGGCGAAGAACGTTGCGTAGCCTGCAACCTGTGCGCCGTGGCTTGCCCGGTTGGTTGCATCTCGCTGCAGAAAGCTGAAACCGAAGACGGTCGCTGGTACCCGGACTTCTTCCGTATCAACTTCTCGCGCTGCATTTTCTGCGGTCTCTGCGAGGAAGCCTGTCCGACCACCGCGATCCAGCTGACCCCGGATTTCGAGATGGCCGAGTTCAAACGTCAGGACCTGGTGTACGAGAAAGAAGATCTTTTGATCTCCGGCCCCGGCAAAAACCCTGATTACAACTTCTATCGTGTTGCAGGTATGGCAATCGCTGGCAAGCCGAAAGGCTCCGCGCAGAACGAAGCTGAACCGATCAACGTGAAGAGCTTGCTGCCTTAAGGAAGAACGATGGAATTCGCTTTCTATTTCGCATCGGGTATCGCGGTTGTGTCCACGCTACGTGTGGTCACCAACACCAACCCTGTGCACGCCCTGCTCTACCTGATCATCTCGTTGATCGCCGTGGCCATGACCTTCTTTGCACTCGGCGCACCGTTCGCCGGCGTGCTGGAAGTGATCGCCTACGCCGGCGCCATCATGGTGCTGTTCGTGTTCGTGGTGATGATGCTGAACCTGGGCCCCGCCTCGGTTCAGCAGGAACGTAGCTGGCTCAAGCCCGGCATCTGGGCAGGACCGGTGATTCTCGCCGCCCTGCTGCTGGCCGAACTGCTGTATGTGCTGTTCGCTCACCAGAGCGGTCAGGCCATCGGCCACACCACCGTCGATGCAAAAGCCGTGGGCGTCAGCCTGTTCGGCCCGTATCTGCTGGTGGTCGAACTCGCCTCGATGCTGCTGCTCGCCGCAGCCGTCACGGCGTTCCATTTGGGCCGTAACGAGGCGAAGGAGTAAGACATGCCTGCTATCCCTCTCGAGCATGGATTGGCCGTTGCCGGCATCCTGTTCTGCCTTGGTCTGGTCGGCCTGATGGTCCGCCGCAACATTTTGTTCGTGTTGATGAGTCTGGAAGTGATGATGAACGCCTCTGCCCTGGCCTTCATCGTCGCTGGCGCCCGCTGGGCGCAACCGGATGGACAGATCATGTTCATCCTGGTGATCAGCCTGGCAGCCGCCGAAGCCAGTATTGGCCTGGCGATCCTGCTGCAACTGTATCGCCGCTTCCACACGCTCGATATCGACGCTGCCAGTGAGATGCGCGGATGAACCTAATCTTTCTGACTTTTGTATTCCCTCTGATCGGTTTCCTGCTGCTGTCGTTCTCCCGTGGACGCTGGTCGGAAAACCTCTCGGCGCTGATCGGCGTGGGCTCCATTGGCTTGTCGGCGATTGTTGCCGCCTACGTCATCTGGCAATTCAACGTCGCGCCACCCGAGGGCGGTCACTACACGCTGGTGCTGTGGAAGTGGATGGCGGTCGAAGGTTTCAAGCCTGACTTCGCCCTCTACATCGACGGCCTGTCGATCACCATGCTCGGCGTGGTGGTGGGCGTGGGTTTCCTGATCCACCTGTTCGCGTCCTGGTACATGCGCGGTGAAGCGGGTTACTCGCGCTTCTTCTCGTACACCAACCTGTTTATCGCCAGCATGCTGTTCCTGGTGCTCGGCGATAACCTGTTGTTCCTGTACTTCGGCTGGGAAGGCGTGGGCCTGTGCTCGTACCTGTTGATCGGTTTCTACTACAGCAACCGCAACAACGGTAACGCCGCACTCAAGGCCTTCATCGTGACCCGGATCGGCGACGTGTTCATGGCCATCGGCCTGTTCATCCTGTTCCAGCAAGTGGGCACGTTGAACATTCAGGAACTGCTGGTGCTGGCACCGCAGAAATTCCAGGCCGGCGACTTCTGGATCACCCTGGCGACCCTGATGCTGCTGGGTGGTGCGGTCGGTAAATCGGCGCAACTGCCGCTGCAAACCTGGCTCGCGGACGCGATGGCCGGCCCGACCCCGGTGTCGGCACTGATCCACGCCGCGACCATGGTGACAGCGGGTGTCTACCTGATCGCCCGTACCCACGGCCTGTTCACCCTGGCGCCGGAAATCCTGCACCTGGTCGGCATCGTCGGTGGTGTGACCCTGGTTCTCGCAGGTTTCGCCGCACTGGTACAAACCGACATCAAACGTATCCTCGCCTACTCGACCATGAGCCAGATCGGCTACATGTTCCTGGCGCTGGGCGTGGGTGCCTGGGATGGCGCGATTTTCCACCTGATGACCCACGCCTTCTTCAAGGCCCTGCTGTTCCTTGCTTCCGGTGCGGTGATCGTTGCCTGCCACCACGAGCAGAACATCTTCAAGATGGGCGGTCTGTGGAAAAAACTGCCACTGGCCTACGCCAGCTTCATCGTCGGTGGTGCTGCACTGGCCGCCCTGCCACTGGTCACCGCCGGCTTCTACTCCAAGGACGAAATCCTTTGGGAAGCGTTCGCCAGCGGTAACCACGGTCTGCTCTACGCCGGTCTGGTCGGCGCGTTCATGACGTCGCTGTACACCTTCCGCCTGATCTTCATCACGTTCCACGGTGAAGCCAAGACCGAGGCCCACGCCGGTCACGGCATCGCTCACTGGCTGCCGCTGTCGGTACTGATCGTGCTGTCGACTTTCGTCGGCGCGATGATCGTACCGCCGCTGCACGGCGTACTGCCGGAAAGCGTCGGCCATGCCGGTGGCGAAGCCAAGCACAGTCTGGAAATCGCCTCGGGCGCCATCGCTCTGGCCGGTATCCTGCTGGCGGCCCTGCTGTTCCTCGGCAAGCGTCGCTTCGTGACGGCGATCGCCAACAGCGGCATCGGCCGTTTCCTTTCGGCCTGGTGGTTCGCTGCCTGGGGCTTCGACTGGATCTACGACAAACTGTTCGTCAAGCCGTACCTTGCGATCAGCCATGTACTGCGCAGAGACCCGCTCGACCAGACCATCGGTCTGATCCCGCGTATGGCCAAAGGCGGTCACACCGCCCTGAGCCGCACCGAGACCGGTCAACTGCGTTGGTATGCCGCCTCGATGGCTGCTGGTGCCGTGCTGGTGATCGGCGCCATCGTGCTGGTAGCGGTCTGATATGAACCTTGCGAATTTGCGAAAGGAAACGAGCCCGTCATGATTCTGCCTTGGCTAATCCTGATCCCCTTCATCGGCGGCCTGCTGTGCTGGATGGGTGAGCGCTTCGGCGCTACCCTCCCCCGCTGGATTGCGCTGTTGACCATGACCCTGGAACTCGCCCTCGGCCTCTGGCTGTGGGCCCACGGTGACTATTCATTTGCGCCGGCGCCTGGCGCCGATCCGACCTGGGCACTTGAGTTCAAGCACGTCTGGATCCAGCGCTTTGGCATCAACGTGCACCTGGCCCTCGACGGCCTGTCGCTGTTGATGATCCTGCTGACCGGTCTGCTGGGTATCCTCTCGGTACTCTGCTCGTGGAAAGAGATTCAACGTCACGTTGGCTTCTTCCACCTGAACCTGATGTGGATCCTGGGCGGCGTTGTCGGCGTGTTCCTCGCCCTCGACCTGTTCATGTTCTTCTTCTTCTGGGAAATGATGCTGGTGCCGATGTACTTCCTCATCGCGCTCTGGGGTCACAGTTCTTCGGACGGCAAGAAAACCCGGATCTACGCGGCGACCAAGTTCTTCATCTTCACTCAGGCTTCCGGCCTGATCATGCTGGTGGCGATCCTCGGTCTGGTACTGGTCAACTTCAACAACACCGGCGTGATTACCTTCAACTACGCCGACCTGTTGAAGACCAAGATGTCGATGACCACCGAGTACATCCTGATGCTCGGCTTCTTCATCGCCTTCGCGGTCAAGCTGCCAGTCGTACCGTTCCACTCGTGGCTGCCTGATGCCCACGCCCAGGCGCCGACTGCCGGTTCCGTCGACCTCGCCGGTATCCTGCTGAAAACCGCGGCCTACGGCCTGCTGCGTTTTGCCCTGCCGCTGTTCCCGAATGCCTCGGCCGAGTTCGCGCCGATCGCCATGACCCTCGGTCTGATCGGGATCTTCTACGGTGCGTTCCTCGCGTTCGCGCAAACCGACATCAAGCGTCTGATCGCCTTCTCTTCCGTTTCCCACATGGGCTTCGTGTTGATCGGCATCTACTCCGGCAGCCAACTGGCGCTGCAAGGTGCAGTGATCCAGATGCTGGCGCACGGTCTGTCGGCGGCAGCACTGTTTATCCTCAGCGGTCAACTGTACGAGCGTCTGCACACTCGGGACATGCGTGAGATGGGCGGTCTGTGGTCGCGTATCGCTTATCTGCCGGCGATCAGCCTGTTCTTTGCAGCCGCCTCTCTGGGTCTGCCGGGTACCGGTAACTTCGTCGGCGAGTTCCTGATCCTGATCGGTACGTTCGCCAGTGCGCCATGGATCACCGCGATTGCCACCTCCGGTCTGGTGTTCGGTTCGGTCTACTCGCTGATCATGATCCACCGTGCCTACTTCGGTCCGTCGAAATCGGATTCGATCCTGCACGGCATGGACGGTCGCGAACTGACCATGGTGCTGGGCCTTGCGGCGCTGCTGATTTACCTCGGCGTCTACCCGCAACCGTTCCTCGACACTTCCGCCGCCACGATGCATGGCGTGCAGCAGTGGCTCGGCACCGCCTTCACTCAACTCGCTTCGGCCCGGTAAGAGCGCTATGGAATTCACGATTCAACACTTTATTGCGCTTGCGCCACTGTTGATCACCAGCCTCACCATTATCGTGGTGATGCTGGCAATCGCCTGGCGCCGCAACCACTCGCAGACCTTCCTGATCTCGGTCGCCGGTCTGAACCTGGCCCTGCTGTCGATCCTGCCAGCCCTGAAAGTCGCGCCTCTGGCCGTGACGCCATTGCTGCAAGTCGACACCTTCGCCTGTCTGTACATGGCGCTGATCCTGGTCGCCACCCTCGCCTGTGTAACCCTCGCCCACGCCTACCTCGGCGATGGCGGCTCGGGTTACCCGGGCAACCGTGAAGAACTGTACCTGCTGATCCTGATGGCCGCCGCCGGTGGTCTGGTTCTGGTCAGCGCGCAGCATCTGGCCGGGTTGTTCATCGGTCTGGAACTGCTGTCGGTACCGGTCTACGGTCTGGTGGCTTACGCCTTCTTCAACAAGCGTTCGCTGGAAGCCGGCATCAAGTACATGGTGCTGTCGGCTGCGGGTTCCGCGTTCCTGCTGTTCGGTATGGCCCTGCTCTACGCTGACGCCGGCACCCTGAGCTTCAACGGTATCGGTCAGGCCCTGGCTACCACCAACCTGCCGAGTTCGCTGGCTCAACTGGGTCTGGGCATGATGCTGATCGGTCTGGCGTTCAAGCTGTCGCTGGTACCGTTCCACCTGTGGACGCCGGACGTGTACGAAGGTGCTCCGGCGCCGGTGGCCGCGTTCCTCGCCACGGCGTCGAAGGTTGCCGTATTCGCGGTGATGGTGCGTCTGTTCCAGATCTCCCCTGCCGCGAGCAGTGGCGTGCTGAGCGATGTACTGACCGTCATCGCTATCGCCTCGATCCTGTTCGGTAACCTGCTGGCCCTGACCCAAAGCAACCTCAAGCGTCTGCTCGGTTACTCGTCCATCGCACACTTCGGCTACCTGCTGATCGCGCTGGTGGCGAGCAAGGGTCTGGCGGTGGAAGCCATCGGCGTGTATCTGGTGACTTATGTGATCACCAGCCTCGGCGCGTTCGGCGTGATCACCCTGATGTCCTCGCCGTACAACGGCCGTGACGCCGACGCGCTGTACGAATACCGCGGCCTGTTCTGGCGCCGTCCGTACCTGACCGCCGTCCTGACCGTGATGATGCTGTCCCTGGCCGGTATCCCGCTGACCGCTGGCTTCATCGGCAAGTTCTACATCATCGCCACCGGTGTCGAATCGCACCAATGGTGGCTGGTCGGTTCCCTGGTACTGGGCAGCGCCATCGGCGTGTTCTACTACCTGCGCGTGATGGTCACCCTGTACCTGATCGAACCGAACCTGCGCCGCCACGACGCCCAGCTGCACTGGGAACAGAAGGCAGGCGGCGTGATGCTGCTGGCCATCGCCGTGGTTGCGTTCTTCCTCGGTGTGTACCCGCAGCCATTGCTGACGCTGGTTCAGCAGGCGGGTCTGGCGGGCTGATTGCTCGGCTGGCTGGAAACGGAAACGGCACCTTCGGGTGCCGTTTTTGTTTTTGCGGGAATCAACATCAAAAGATCGCAGCCTTCGGCAGCTCCTACATTGGGATGGTATGCGGTCTGTAGGAGCTGCCGAAGGCTGCGATCTTTTGACTTATAACGCTCTCCCCTTTCTAGGAATTTGCCTGCAAAGCGGTGAGCAATGGCTGACATTCTGCAGAAGGTAATTGCGGTTAAATTTGAGGATCACCTATCAAGTGGAGATCTACGAACCATGAAGCGGGATATTTTTTCAGAGTTGATGGATGGCCTTGATGCGATAGCCGAAGAACGCCAAGGCAAAATTACCTTGAAGAAGACGCGTGTAAAACGGATCGGCGACACGAAGGGCAAACTCATACTTCCCGCCGAAACTGATGCCTCTCTATCACACGGTTTGCTGGATACCTTCGAACGATACAAAGCTACATCTGCTCTCATGTGATCTATCAGACTCACTCAACCCACTGTGGGAGCGAGCCTGATCCGGGCGGCGTTCCGACGAAGGCGTCGGCACATCCCCATCTTCAGTGCCTGACACTCCGCTTTCGCGAGCAGGCTCGCTCCCACAGGTTTATGTGGCGTTCACTCAATCCATATAACCACATGACGAAATTGTAATCCCCCCATCACCTTGGTGTTATCCGCAGCCTGCAACGATGTGACCCGGCGACCAATGCCGGCGGGCCCTGCCCCGCTGAACAATAAAACCACGCCGACGCACGTTCCCGTTCTGCCGAACCCAAGGAGTGTTTGATGGTTAACCCTACAAAAATATCGATGGCCGCTTTAGCGGTGGTGGTCGGCTCAGGGCCGTCCATGGTGTTTGCAGAAGACAAGCCCGAGGGTTTTGTCGAAGGCAGCAGCCTGACCGTGCTCAACCGCAACTTCTACTTCAATCGTGATCATCGCAATGGCCAGTCCAGCCCCACCGGCAACGGTTATTCCGAGGCTTGGGCGCATGCGGTGATCAGCAAGTTCGAATCCGGTTTTACCCAAGGCACCGTCGGGGTCGGGGTCGATGCGTTTGCCATGATCGGCTTGAAACTCGACACCGGTGATGGGCGCAACGGCGGGCGCAGTTCGTTCGATGTGCTGCCAGTCAACCGTGACGGCCAGGCGCGGGATGAATACACCAAGTTCGGTGGCGCCGCGAAAGTACGGGCGTTCGACACGGTGATCAAGGTCGGGGATGTGTTTCCGGCCAACCCGGTGGTGGCGGCCGGTGACTCACGCTTGCTGCCGGAAAGCTTTCGCGGCGTGACGGCGACCAACACCAGCATCGACGGTCTGTCGATTCAGGGTGGTCGTCTGCATGCGATGAGCCAACCGGTGTCCAGCGACATGCGCGAAAATTTCGCCACGTTTTACGCCGGTCCGGTCAACTCGCCGTGGATCGCTTATGGCGGTGGTGATTATGTGCTGAACAAGAACCTCAGTTTCAGCCTGTACTCCAGCCGCCTCAAGGACGCCTGGAACCAGTATTACGCCGGCACCGCCTGGACCTATCCGCTGGCGGACGACCTGTCGCTGTTCGGGGGTCTGAACTATTACAAGGCAGTCGACGAAGGCAAACAACTGCTCGGCCAGTTCGACAACAACATCTGGAGCGGCCGCATCGGCGTCAAACTCGGCGCCCATTCCGTCGCCCTCTCCCACCAGCGCAACAACGGCAACGACGACTTCGACTACCTGCGCCAGTCCGACTCGATCTTCCTCGACAACTCGATCCAGTACAGCGACTTCAACTCGCCGAAGGAACGTTCATGGATGGTGCGCTACGACCTCGACATGACCGCTTACGGCGTACCCGGTCTGTCGTTCATGACCCGTTACGCCCGCGGCACCGACGCCGATTATTCCAACGCCAACGCCGTGTACATGCGCCGCGATGCCGACGGCAATCCGCTGACCGACCAGAAACGCTGGGAGCGTGACGTGGAAGTCAAATACGTGGTGCAGAGCGGTTCAATGAAAGACCTGTCGCTGCGTCTGCGCCAGGCCACCACTCGCGCCACGGCATTCGAGTCGGACCTGGATGAAGTGCGCGTGATCGTCGAATACCCGCTGGCGATTCTCTGAGTTTCCCGAGCAACATCATTCACCTTTAGAAGCTCCTTGCTCCTTTGGTCAGAGGTGAATTTTTTGGCGTCCTACGGGGCGCCTTTTTTTCGTCTTCAAACACAATCCTGTAGGAGCTGCCGAAGGCTGCGATCTTTGGACTTTGATTTTAAAGATCAAGAGATCGCAGACTTCGGCAGCTCCTACAGAAGCTATTTTTTATGCAGTGGGTTCGACGTTATCCAGTGCCTTGTTCACCGCCAGTTCACCAAGCATGACCACCTGCGCAATCCCCAGCAGAGTCTTGCGATGCGTGCCCTCCAGCAGCGCGGCGAAGTCACCGAGCATCACCGTGGCCGAGGCCAGGGATTCGCAAGCGTTGGCCAGCAGGGATTCGGTGTCGGCGTTGGGGTTGACCAGGAACAGCGCGTTGGCGGTGTAAGGTGTGGCCATGATGGGCGGTGCGGGCTTGAGGTAGTAGTCGAGGGCGCGGTCGGCGGCTTCGTGGAGTTTGTGGGTGTCGATGGCGGCGTAGGGGGATGTTGGATCGGGGTCTGCAGGCGTGTCTGTTTCGGGCGGATTCGGTGTTGGCTTTTTCATAATGTTTTACTCAGCTTGACGGTGGAGCTGACCCTTTCGGTTCCACGCGAAAGGGTGGCAGCTGTACGCAGGTTGGAACCCGGGCAACTGAGCAAAACCCGACAGACTCGAAGTCTCCCGCGCACAGCCGCCATAACGGAGTGCACACATGAAAGTGCGCAAGCATACGTCATGAACGGTGCGATTTGCTTCAGTTAAGCCGAGGGGTTCCAATCCCGATCGCTGATTTGGCAGCGACCCACACAGGCTAGAGAGCGGACGTCCGAGGGACAACCTGAAAACATTGTGGGAAGGTTCTGCTTTTCCCACACAACCTTTAAACATTCCGAATCTAAATACAGATCGTGATACTGAAAATGTGCCCCGTGCAGGAGCTGCCGAAGGCTGCGATCTTTTGACTTTGAAGACCAAGATCAACAGATCGCAGCCTTCGGCAGCTCCTACAGGGATAGGGATTAATTAGCCACCGCTGTTGCGGCACACGCCGGCCACGCTGTACTTGAGGGTGTTGAGCTGTCCTTGCGAGTCCTCGTAGGTCATGGCCGTCGGCACCACCGAGCAAGCCGGCTGCGGCTTCACCACGCTGACGATTTTCACCACGTCGAGCTTCATCCCGTATTCGTATTCCTTGACCACCGGCGGCGCTTTGCCCTGCTCGGCGGCGTATTGCTCCATGGCTTTGGCGTTGGCGCTGAAGGCACGCTCGAAAGTGCGGTCACCGCCGCCTTCGGCCATGACCAGAGAAGACATCGCCATGACGCTGGCGAACGCGATCAACTTGCGTATTTTCATATCCATTTCCTTCCCATCCAGGCATAAAAAAGCCCAGCATCGATGCGCGATGACGGGCTTGATCAAGTGCTGTCGCTTACAGGCTCTTGCGGTTGTCGACGGCTTTTTCATTGACCACCACCGGGTTGCCGGCGGCTTTTTCCTTGGCCACGAACAGCTCCATGGAACGGTCGTTATTGGTCATCATCCGGTCGAACGTGCGGTCGCCGCCACCTTCAGCCATGACCAGGGAAGACATCGCCAACGCCACCACAAAAGCACCCATTTGTACCATTTTCATTTTTGATTCCTCGTTTAAGTAACTGACGGGATCAAGGTAACAAGGCGTACCTTTCGTGACGGTGGCGGGGGAATTACAGATTCGTAATGTGGCAAGTACGGCAGCCACACAGAAAATCTCAGGCCTGAGAAATACCTTGTGGCGAGGGGATTTATCCCCGATGGGCCGCGCAGCGGCCCCGCTCTTTATCCAAAAAAGCGGGCTTGCTGCGCAGCCCCATCGGGGATAAATCCCCTCGCCACAAAGGTAGTGCTGTTCTACCGAATGGGCACTACGTCCTCATCCCGGCGATGGGCGATCTGGTACAGCGCCGGCAAGATCAGCAGCGTGAGAATGGTCGAGGACAGAATCCCGCCGATCACCACCGTCGCCAGCGGCCGCTGCACTTCAGCGCCGGTGCCGGTTGCCAGCGCCATCGGAATGAAACCCAGCGACGCCACCAGCGCCGTCATCAACACCGGCCGTAACCGCGTCAGCGCACCGACATTGATCGCCTCGGCCAGCGACCGTCCTTCCTCACGCAAATTGCGAATGAACGCGATCATCACCAGCCCGTTGAGCACCGCCACCCCGGACAACGCGATAAACCCCACGCCTGCCGAAATCGACAACGGAATATCCCGCAGCCACAACGCCATGACCCCACCGGTCAACGCAAACGGAATCCCGGTAAACACCAGCAAGCCGTCCTTCAGATTGTTGAACATCATGAACAACAGCCCGAATACCAGCAGCAGCGCCACCGGCACCACAATCTGCAAGCGCTTGGCCGCCGATTGCAGTTGCTCGAACTGCCCGCCCCAACGGGTCCAGTAACCGACCGGGACCTGCACCTCGCGCTCGATCACCGCACTCGCTTCGCTGACGAACGAGCCGATATCGCGCCCGCGCACGTTGGCGCTGACGATCACCAGGCGCTTGCCGTTTTCGCGGCTGACCTGGTTCGGCCCGAGCACCAGATCGAGGCTGGCGACGTCCTTCAGCGCGATAAACCCGATCTGGTTCGGCGCACCGCTCAGCGCCGGCACCGGAATCAGCAGCGCCGACAAGCCGTCGATGTCCTTGCGCATGGCATCGGACAAGCGCACCACCATGTCGAAACGCCGATCGCCCTCGTACAAGGTGCCAGCCTGCCGTCCGCCGACGGCCACGGCGATGGTGTCCTGCACATCGCCAACGTTGAGCCCGTAACGTGCCGCCTTGTCGCGGTCGATGTTGATGGTCAGCACTGGCAACCCGGTGGTCTGCTCGACCTTCACTTCAGACGCGCCGTTAACCTTCTGCATTGCCGCCGCGATCTTCGCTGCCGTGTCGTTGAGCACGTCCATGTCATCGCCGAACACCTTGACCGCAACATCGCTGCGCACGCCGGAAATCAGTTCGTTGAAGCGCAACTGGATCGGCTGCGACAGTTCATAGTTACTGCCCGGCAGTGTCGCGGCTGCAGCTTGCAGTTCGGCCATCAGGGTTTCGCGGGACTTGTTCGGGTCTGGCCATTGCTCCTTGGGTTTGAGCATCACGTAGCTGTCGGAGATGTTCGGCGGCATCGGGTCGGAAGCGATTTCCGCCGTGCCGGTGCGGGCAAACACCCGTTCAACCTCCGGCACTTTGGCCAGGATCAGGGTTTCCAGGCGCTGCTGCATGTCCACCGATTGCGTCAGGCTGGTGCCCGGCACGCGCAGTGCTTGCAGAGCAAAATCCCCTTCACTGAGGCTCGGCACAAACTCGCTGCCCATGCGGCTGGTGAGCACGCCGCTGAGCACGATCACGCCCAACGCCGCGCCCACCGCAACCGTGCGATGGGCCATGACCCAGGCCAGCGCCGGCGCATACACCCGACGTGCGCCGCGCATGACCGCGCCCTCTTCTTCCTTGACCTTGCCGGTGACAAACAGCGCAATCGCCGCCGGGACGAAGGTCACCGACAGCAGCATCGCACCGAGCAGCGCGATGACCACGGTGAGCGCCATCGGGTGGAACATTTTCCCTTCGACGCCACTCAGGGCGAAGATCGGCAGGTACACCACCATGATGATCAACTGACCGAAAATCAGTGGGCGCCGCGCCTCTTTCGCGGCGGCGAACACTTCCTTGAAACGCTCGGCACGGCTTAACAAACGCCCGTGATGTTGCTGCGCATGTGCCAACCGGCGCAGGGTGTTTTCGACGATCACCACCGTGCCGTCGACGATAATGCCGAAGTCCAGCGCGCCGAGGCTCATCAGGTTGGCGCTGACCTTGTTGCTGAACATGCCGATGAAGGTGAACAGCATCGACAGCGGAATCACCATCGCGGTAATCAGCGCAGCGCGAATGTTGCCGAGGAACAGGAACAGAATCGCGATCACCAGAATCGCGCCTTCGATCAGGTTCTTTTTCACCGTGGCGATGGCTTTGTCGACCAGGTGCGTGCGGTCGTACACCGGCACGGCGATCACGCCTTGCGGCAGGGATTTATTGATCTGTTCGAGCTTGCTGGCCACCGCTTGCGAGACGGTGCGGCTGTTCTCGCCGATCAACATGAACACGGTGCCGAGCACCACTTCTCGACCGTTTTCCGTGGCTGCGCCGCTGCGCAATTCGCGGCCGATTTCTACGGTGGCGACATTCTTGACCCGGATCGGCGTGCCATCGACATTGGCCATGACGATGTTGGCGATGTCTTCGGTGCTCGCCACTTGCCCTGGTGCGCGGATCAGCAACTGCTCGCCGCTGCGCTCGATGTAACCGGCGCCAACGTTGGCGTTGTTGCGCTCAAGCGCAGTGATCAGATCGGTGAGGGTGAGCTTGTACGCAGCAAGGCGTTTCGGATCCGGCGCGATCTGATATTCCTTGGCAAACCCACCGATGGTGTTGATCTCCGCCACCCCCGGTACGTTGCGCAATTGCGGTTTGATGATCCAGTCCTGAATCACCCGCAGATCGGTCGGCGTGTAGGCTGTGCCGTCGTCCTTCAACGCGCCTTCCTGCGCCTCCACCGTCCACAGAAAAATCTCGCCGAGACCCGTGGAAATCGGCCCCATCAGCGCTTCCGCGCCTTCGGGCAATTGCTCCCTGGCGATCTGCAGGCGCTCGTTGACCAGTTGGCGAGCGAAGAACAGGTCGGTGCCGTCCTTGAAGATCACCGTGACCTGCGACAGCCCGGAGCGCGACAGCGAGCGGGTCTGCTCCAGCGCCGGTAGACCGGCCATCGCGGTTTCAATCGGGAAAGTGATGCGCTGCTCGGTTTCCAGCGGCGAGAATCCGGCGGCGCCGGTGTTGATCTGCACCTGGACATTGGTGATGTCGGGCACGGCATCAATCGGCAGTTTCTGATAACTGGCGATGCCGAGGCCGGCCATGAGCAGAACGGCGAGCAGCACGATGATGCGCTGCTCGATGGCAAACTGGATCAGGCGTTCGAACATGGGAACCTTCCAGAATTAATGATTGTGCTCGGCCGAGGCTTTGCCCAGCTCCGACTTGAGAACGAAGCTGCCGGCACTGGCGACTTGCACGCCCGGTTCCAGCCCTTGGGTGACTTCCACGTGGCCGGCGGCGCGGCTGCCCAGTTCCACCGCCTGCGCCTTGAAGCCGTCGTCGGTACGCACGAACACCGTGGGTTTGTCCTCGACGGTCTGGATCGCGGTTTCCGGCACGGCCACTTTCGCTTCGCGGCTGTCAGTGGCGACCCGTGCGCTGACGAACAGCCCCGGTCGCCACGAGCCTTGCGGGTTTTCCAGGGTCACGCGCACGGTCGCGGTGCGGGTCTGTTCGCCGAGCAGACTGCCGACATAAGCCACACTGCCAGTCACTTCAGCTTTCAATTCCGGCGCACTGACGGTCACCGCTTTGCCGACCTGCACCTGGGTCAGGTCCTTGGGCGAAACGCCGAAGGTCACCCACACGCGGGACAAGTCCGAAAGGGTGAACGCGGCGGTGGTTTCATCGACCACCTCGCCCGGCGTCAGGTGTTTTTCCACCACCACGCCGTCGAACGGCGCGCGCAGTTCGTAGCGATTGCCGCCGGTGGCGACCACACTGCCGCTGAGCACGCTGATTTTTTGCCGGGCGTTGTTCATGGCGATTTCCGCCTCTTCCAACGCTTGCCTGGCCTGGAGGAAATCCTGCTCGGCGGAGATCTTGTCCTGCCAAAGCTTTTTCTCGCGCTCGTAGGTGGTACGCGCCAACGCCAGGCGACGTTGCGCGGCAGCCTGCTCGCTGCGCTGATCGGAGATCTGTTGACTGGCGATCACCGCCAGCAACTGGCCCTTCTTCACCGCTTGCCCGAGGTTGACCGCCACCGACTCGACCACCCCCGGCACGCGCGGCACGACGTGCGCCGTGCGGTCCTCGTCGAAGCGCACTTCGCCGGGGAACGACAGGCCGAGACTGATGCGCTGCGCCCGCGCCTCGACCAGTTGAATGCCTGCGGCAGCGATCTGCTCGGCGCTCAATTCGATGTGGCCTTCTTCGGCCTGTTCGCCTTCGGCGGCAGCGCCCTCCTCGGCGTGGTCAGCATGTTCGGAAGCCTCATCGGCATGCGCGTCGATGTTGCTCGTGGCCGGCCACATCGAACCGATGCCAATGCCCAGCGCCAGGGTCGCCACCGCGACCACCATCAGTTTTTTATCCATGGAAACTCCTCTGCGCCATGCCATCGCGCAGTTGTCTGAACAGTGAAATTCAAGGGCTGACGCTGAGGTCGCCGAAGATCCGTTCGAGGCGCACGCGGGCGTCGGTCGCCTCGCTGACGGCCTGGATGTACTGGCTGCGCGCGGCAATCAGGGTGCGCTGGGCGTCGAGCACGTCGAGGAAACCGAACTTGCCCATTTCGAAACCACGGGTGGCGCTGTCCACTGCACTTTGTGCGGCGGGCAGGATGGTCTGATTGAACGCGTTGACTTCGCCGTTGGCGGTCTGCCATTGCTCAAGGCTGGTCTGGACTTCAGTGCGCAAACGCAGCTCGGTGGCGTTGCGCAGATCCCGCGCCTGATCGCTACGGCGGGCGGCGGCGAGCACGTTGCCCTGATTGCGGTTGAACAGCGGGATCGGCATCGACAGCCCGACCACGTTGACCCGTTCGCGCTCGGTTTCGCTGTACTGGCTGCCGATGCTCACGGTCAGGTCGGGAATGCGCTGGGACTTTTCCAGGCCCAATGAGGCTTCGCGCTGATCGATCTGCAGTTTCGCCAGACGCAGCTCGGCAGTCTGGTTCAGACGCTCAAGCAAGCGGCCGGGCGGCGGCAGCGTGGCGAGGTTTTGCGTAGCAGCTTGCACATTGGTCGAAGTCGGCAACGGTGCGCCCATGACCTGCGCCAACTGTTGATAGGCGTTGGCCTGATCGCGCTCGGCGCGGCTCAGTTCCAGGCGCACTTCCGAGAGTTGCACCTGTGCCCGCGTGCCTTCGACCGGCGACGATTTACCCGCCTCGATCCGGCCCTGCGCCACGCGCAAGCCGTGCTCGGCCAGTTGCAGCGACTGGCGCGCCAACTGCAAGCGTTGCTGCGCGGTTTGCGCACTGTTGAACGCCTGAATCACATCGGCGCGCAAGGCATTGCGCTTGCGCTCCAGCTCGATGCCGGCGGCGTCCTGCGCGCGGCTGGCAACATCGATCCGCGCTGCGCGTTTGCCGCCCAGCTCAATCGGCTGACTGAGCATCAGCGTGGTGGTGCGCGAGTCGCGCCGCGTGTCTTCGGCCTCCCACGACACTTCGGGATTGGGGATCAGCCCGGCCTGCTGGCGATCGCCCTCGGCGATGCCGATTTCCCACTGCGCGGCGGCGAGGTCGGGGTTGCCGGCGAAGGCACTTTGCAGCGCCTGATCCAGAGTCAGGGTCGAGGCGCTGGCAAGGCTGTTGCACGCCAACCACAAGAGGCCGCTGGCGGTTATGTTCAGGCGTGTTCGCGCCGTCAGTTTGATTAAACCGGGCAATTGGAAGACTTCCTTTATTCAAGAATCTTTGATGCCGCCACGGTAGGGTTTTGAACTTATCGTCAAGGTGACTGGAACATTACAAATCCGTCATCAACGGTTAGCGAAAGTTGTTTTGCTCTAGGATGCGAAGTGCAAACGGCGTTGTCGTAATACATCGAAACACATACGCACGGATTATCTGCCAAACAGCACTTGCCGAAATCGAAGTCTCGGAAATTAGTCGTACAAGCTGCGACAGGGTGTCGCGCAACGCCGGTTTAAAGGCTCCGCTCGTTGACCCTGTAGCCACTTCAGCCTTTACCGTGCCTGGCATCAAGTTATTGAAACGTGCGCAAGGCCCTACAAAAACAACAACTTTCCTGACCGCCTTAATTAAACATCCATTAAATGAAAGTGGTGAAAGATCATGCGAATCCTTGTCGTCGAGGACGAGCTTAAAGCTGCCGAATACTTGCATCAGGGTTTGACCGAAAGTGGTTATATCGTTGACCACGCCGCCACCGGTGCCGATGGCTTGCATCTCGCGCAACAGCAGACGTACGACCTGATCATTCTCGACGTGAACTTGCCGGAACTGGACGGCTGGGGCGTCCTGGAACAACTGCGCCGCACCCACTCCACGCGGGTGATGATGCTTACCGCGCGCGGGCGGCTGGCGGACAAGATTCGCGGTCTGGACCTGGGCGCCGACGACTATCTGGTCAAGCCGTTCGAGTTTCCCGAATTGCTCGCGCGGGTCCGCACCCTGATGCGCCGCAGTGAAAACATCCCAGTGCCACAGGTGTTGAAAGTCGCCGATCTGGAACTCGATCCAGGCCGCCATCGGGCATTTCGTGGCGCGCAGCGCATCGACCTGACCACCAAGGAGTTCGCCCTGCTGCACTTGCTGATGCGCCAATCCGGCGAAGTGCTGACCCGTACGCAGATCATCTCGCTGGTGTGGGACATGAATTTCGACTGCGACACCAACGTGGTCGAAGTGTCGATCCGCCGCTTGCGGGCGAAAATCGACGACCCGTTCGACAACAAGCTGATCCACACCCTGCGCGGTGTCGGCTACGTGCTGGAGGCGCGGGAATGAAGCCGGCCAGCCTGTCGATGCGCCTCGGTCTGACGGTAAGTATTCTCGGCGCGCTGTTGGTGGTGTTCCTGGCGATCCTCGCCTATTTCGCCTTGACCCATGAGCTCAATGCCCTGTCCCGCGACAGCCTGCAAAAGAAGATGGCGCAGGTGGAGCACAGCCTGTCGCTGTACGTCGACGCCAATGAAGTCAGCGGCAAACCGCACATTCTGCTCGATCAGGTCATGGGCCATGACAACCTGACGCTGACGATTTATGACCATTCGAACCTGCGTTCGCCGCTGCTCAAATCCGGCTCGGGACTCACCGACCCACGGGTGGAACTCAGAGCGGTTCGCGGAACCACCGATCAACTGACCTACAGCGACAGCAGCGATGCCGAAGGCGCGCGGTTCCTCACCGCATCGAAGCTGATTCGCCTCAAGGACGGCAGCAGCGTGCCGGTACTGCTGTCGATGGACAACGCGCATGATCAAGCGCTGCTCAGTGCCTATCTGCGCTCGACGCTGATCGCGTTGCCGTTGCTGCTGATGTTCATCGGCCTCACAGCCTGGGGCGCGGTGCAGCGCGGACTGGCGCCACTGCGCGAGTTTCGCAAAGTGGCGGCGATGGTTTCGACTCAGGATCTGGATCATCGGCTGTCGGTGGTCAACATGCCGCAGGAGCTGAGCGAGCTGGCGCAGGGCATCAACTTCATGCTGCACCGCCTCGATGCCGGAGTGCAGCAGTTGTCGCAGTTCTCCGATGACCTGGCGCATGAGCTGCGTACGCCGATCAACAACCTGATGGGCAAGGCCCAGGTGACGCTGTCCCGCGAGCGTACGACCGAAGAGTACAAGGATGTGCTGGTGTCCAGCATCGAGGAACTGGAGCGCGTGGCGCGGATTGTCTCGGACATGCTGTTTCTGGCGCAGGTCAGTCATCCGTCGGCGCTGGCGCCGTTTGAATCGGTGGCGCTGGAGGTTGAGGCGGCGAAGGTCGCGGAGATGTTTTCGCTGTCGGCGCAGGACAAGCAGATTCACTTGAATGTTGTCGGCAGCGCCTCGGTGTTGGGCGATCGGCTGATGATTCAGCGGGCGATTTCCAACCTGCTGTCCAATGCGCTGCGTCATTGCCCGCACGGTAAAACCATCACCTTGCTGATCGAGCAAGGCGCGACGCAGACGTCACTGCTGGTCAGCAATCCCGGCGTCGGCATTGAGGCGCGACACCTGCCGCACTTGTTCGACCGCTTCTACCGCGTCGACAGCGCCCGCTCGCGCTCGCAGGGCAGCACCGGGCTGGGCCTGGCAATCGTGCGCTCGATCATGAGCCTGCATCAGGGGGTGGCGGAGGTGAAGAGCTTGCCCGGCGTCATGACCGTGTTCCGCCTCGGTTTTCCTGCGGCGGCACCCATGGCCCCATCGCTTGCAGGCAAGCTCCCACAGTGATCTGCGGTGTACCCGGGCCTGACGCCATGCTTGATACCAAGCATGAAGCTGGCATTGACCGATGTCCTGCGGCAGCTCCTACAGGGATCGGGGTGTTTTTGAGTTTTTTGGACGACACGCAAACTTGTGGGAGCTGGCTTGCCAGCGATGACGGCGGGTCGGTCACATCCTTATTTTTTTGACACACCGCTATCGCTGGCAAGCCAGCTCCCACAGTGAATCGCGGTGTACCCGGGCCTGACGCTATGCTTGATACCTTTGAAGAAACTCAAGCATGAAGCTGGCATTGACCGATGTCCTGTAGGAGCTGCCGCAGGCTGCGATCTTTTGCCTTGGCCTTTGAAGATCAGGATCAAAAGATCGCAGCCTGCGGCAGCTCCTACAGGGATCGGGGTGTTTTTGAGTTTTGTGGACGACACGCAGACTTGTGGGAGCTGGCTTGCCAGCGATGACGGCGGGTCAGTCACATCCTTATTTTTTTGACACACCGCTATCGCTGGCAAGCCAGCTCCCACAGTGAATCGCGGTGTACTCGGGCCTGACGCCACGCTTGATACCTTTGAAGAAATTCAAGCATGAAGCTGGCATTGACCGATGTCCTGTAGGAGCTGCCGCAGGCTGCGATCTTTTGCCTTGGCCTTTGAAGATCAGAATCAAAAGATCGCAGCCTGCGGCAGCTCCTACAGGGATCCGGGTGTTTTTGAGTTTTTTGGACGACACGCAAACTTGTGGGAGCTGGCTTGCCAGCGATGACGGCGGGTCAGTCACATCCTTATTTTTTTGACACACCGCTATCGCTGGCAAGCCAGCTCCCACAGTGAATCGCGGTGTACCCGGGCCTGACGCTATGCTTGATACCTTTGAAGAAACTCAAGCATGAAGCTGGCATTGACCGATGTCCTGTAGGAGCTGCCGCAGGCTGCGATCTTTTGCCTTGGCCTTTGAAGATCAGAATCAAAAGATCGCAGCCTGCGGCAGCTCCTACAGGGATCGGGGTGTTTTTGAGTTTTTTGGACGACACGCAAACTTGTGGGAGCTGGCTTGCCAGCGATGACGGCGGGTCAGTCACATCCTTGTTGTTTGACACACCGCTATCGCTGGCAAGCCAGCTCCCACAGTGAATCGCGGTGTACCCGGGCCTGACGCCATGCTTGATACCTTTGAAGAAATTCAAGCATGAAGCTGGCATTGACCGATGTCCTGTAGGAGCTGCCGCAGGCTGCGATCTTTTGCCTTGGCCTTTGAAGATCAGGAGCAAAAGATCGCAGCCTGCGGCAGCTCCTACAGGGATCGGGGTGTTTTTGAGTTTTGTGGACACCACGAAAACCTGTGAGAGCTTGCCTGCAAGCGATGGCGGCGGGTCAGTCACTTCCTTGTTGTTTGACACACCGCTATCGCTGGCAAGCCAGCTCCCACAAGAGTTTGTGGTGTGCCCAGATTGTGTAAGCAACACAGAAACCTGTGGGAGCGTGGCTTGCCCGCGATGGCGGTAGATCAGGCAACAAAAAAAACGGCACCTTTCGGTGCCGTTCGCTTTTCACATTTCAGCCGTTACTTACGCGCATCCGCCCACGATTTCAGCAGTTCGTTGTAGCTCACGGTCTCGCCCTTCGGCTTCTCGTTGGCCAGTTTCGGTTTTGGTGCGCCCGGCTGGTCGAACCAGTATTGCGCGTCGCGTTCCGGGTTCATTTTAGGTGCGCACGTGGCTTGCGCCTTGGAGCGTTCGAGGCGGGTCATGATTGCGTCCTGATCCTTGGCCAGGCCATCCAGCGCCTGCTGCGGAGTCTTCTCGCCGCTGGCCGCTTCGGCGATGTGGCTCCACCACAATTGCGCCAGACGCGGATAGTCAGGCACGTTGGTCCCGGTCGGGGTCCATTGCACGCGGGCCGGGCTGCGGTAGAACTCGACCAGGCCACCGAGTTTTGGCGCCAGATCGGTCATCGCCTGCGAGTTGATGTCCGACTCGCGAATCGGCGTCAGGCCGACGATGGTTTTCTTCAGCGATACGGTTTTCGAGGTGACGAACTGCGCGTACAACCACGCCGCCAGCTTCTGTTTCTCAGGCGTGGATTTCATGAACGTCCACGAACCCACGTCCTGATAGCCGAGCTTCATGCCCTCTTCCCAATACGGCCCGCGCGGCGACGGCGCCATGCGCCATTTCGGCGTGCCGTCGGCGTTGACCACCGGCAGGCCCGGTTTGGTCATGTCGGCGGTGAACGCGGTGTACCAGAAGATCTGCTGGGCGATATTGCCTTGTGACGGCACCGGGCCGGACTCGGAGAACGTCATGCCCGCCGCTTCCGGTGGCGCGTAGGCCTTGAGCCAGTCGACGTATTTCTGCGTGGCGAACACTGCCGCCGGGCCGTTGGTGTCGCCGCCGCGGGTCACGCTGGAACCGACCGGATGGCAGTCCTCGACGCGAATTCCCCATTCGTCCACCGGCAGACCGTTGGGCAAGCCTTTGTCGCCGCCACCGGCCATGGAGAACCAGGCATCGGTAAAGCGCCAGCCCAGCGACGGGTCTTTCTTGCCGTAATCCATGTGGCCGTAGACACGCTTGCCGTCGATTTCCTTGACGTCTTCGCTGAAGAATTTGGCGATGTCTTCATAGGCCGACCAGTTCACCGGCACGCCCAATTCGTAACCGTACTTTTCCTTGAACTTGGCTTTCAGGTCGGCGCGTTCGAACCAGTCGGCGCGGAACCAGTACAGGTTGGCGAACTGCTGGTCGGGCAGTTGATAGATCTTGCCGTCCGGCGCGGTGGTGAACGAGATACCGATGAAGTCCTTGATGTCGAGGGTCGGTGAGGTGAAGTTCTTGCCTTCGTTGGCCATCAGGTCAGTGATCGACTCGGTCTTGCCGTAGCGAAAGTGCGTGCCGATCAAGTCCGAGTCGTTGACCCAGCCGTCGTAGATATTCTTGTCCGACTGCATCACCGTCTGCATTTTTTCCACCACGTCGCCTTCTTGCAGCAGGTCGTGGGTGAGCTTGATCCCGGTGATTTCGCTGAACGCCTTGGCCAGCACCTTGGACTCGTATTCGTGGGTGGTCAGGGTCTCGGAAACCACTTTGATTTCCATGCCGCGGAACGGCTCGGCGGCCTTGATGAACCACTTCAATTCTTCGAGCTGCTGATCCGCCGTCAGGGTCGACGGTTTGAATTCGCTGCCGATCCACTTTTTCGCAGCGTCTTCGTAGGCATCGGCCCAGGCCGAAGCGCTCAAACCGCTGAGTGCGAGCATGGCTGCCAATGAAATGCTATGTCGCAGCTTATTGTTTTTATCGAACATAGAGACCTCCAGTTAGAGTTTCGGAGCACGATTGCCGAGCGACTCGACTAGCCCCAGCGCATCACAACCAACAGCCACACCAGAGACAGCGCGGACGCCACCCAGATGCTCCAGTCGGTGACGCCGATTACCAGCAGGTGCAGGTAGGCGCTGCCGAGAAGACCGATGAACAAGCGATCGCCACGGGTGGTGGCAATCGGCAGAAAACCGCGGCGCAGGATGCTCGGCGAGCGCAGTTCCCAGGTGGTCATGCCCACCAGCAACAGGCCGATGGCAATAAAGAACCCCGCCGTGGGGGTGGTCCAGCTCATCCATTCCATCATGCGTTCCTCAGACCCGACCCAGGGCAAAGCCCTTGGCCACGTGGTTGCGAACAAACCAGATCACCAGCATGCCCGGCAGGATGGTCAACACCCCCGCCGCTGCCAGCACGCCCCAGTCGATGCCCGAGGCCGACACGGTGCGGGTCATCACCGCCGCGATCGGCTTGGCGTTTACCGACGTCAGCGTGCGCGCCAGCAGCAGTTCGACCCAAGAGAACATGAAGCAGAAAAACGCCGTGACACCGATCCCGGAGCCGATCAGCGGGATGAAAATCTTCACGAAGAACTTGGGGAAGCTGTAGCCGTCGATGTACGCGGTTTCATCGATTTCCTTGGGCACCCCGGACATGAACCCCTCAAGAATCCACACCGCCAGCGGCACGTTGAACAGACAGTGCGCGAGTGCCACGGCAATGTGCGTATCGAACAGCCCGATCGACGAATAGAGCTGGAAGAACGGCAACAGAAACACCGCCGGCGGCGCCATGCGGTTGGTCAGCAGCCAGAAGAACAGGTGCTTGTCACCGAGGAAGCGATAGCGCGAAAACGCGTACGCCGCCGGCAACGCCACACTCAGCGAGATCACCGTGTTGAGGCTGACGTAATACAGCGAATTGAGATAACCGGTGTACCAGCTCGGATCGGTGAAAATCACCTTGTAGTTGTGCCAGGTGAAATCCTGCGGAAACAGGGTCAACCCGCCGAGGATTTCGGTGTTGCTCTTGAACGACATGTTCAGCAGCCAGTAGATCGGCACCAGCAGGAACAGGATGTACACCAGCAACGGAATCAGCTTTCTTTTGTGCATGGCCGGGCCCTCAGCGATTGGCGTCGGAATGGGTCATGGCGGTGTAGAACAGCCACGAGACCAGCAGGATGATCAGGAAATACACCAGCGAAAATGCCGCTGCCGGGCCCAGATCGAATTGGCCGACCGCCATCTGCGTCAAGGTCTGACTGAGGAAGGTCGTGGCATTACCCGGCCCGCCACCGGTGAGCACGAACGGCTCGGTGTAGATCATGAAACTGTCCATGAAGCGCAGCATTACTGCGATCAGCAGCACGCTTTTCAGCTTGGGCAACTGGATGTGCCTGAACACCGCCCAGGCCGAGGCGCGGTCGATGCGCGCCGCCTGGTAATACACGTCAGGAATCGCCCGCAACCCGGAAAAACACAGCAGCGCTACCAGCGAAGTCCAGTGCCAGACGTCCATCACCAACACCGTGACCCAGGCGTCCATGGTGTTGGCCGCGTAGTTGTAGCTGATGCCCAGCGCATTCAGGCTCGAGCCGAGCAGACCGATGTCGGCGCGACCGAAGATCTGCCAGATGGTGCCAACCACGTTCCACGGGATCAGCAGCGGAATCGCCAGGATGATCAGCACCACTGACGACCAGCGACCCTTGGTCGGCATGGTCAGGGCGACGGCAATACCCAGCGGGATTTCGATCAACAGCACGCAGGCCGAGTAAATGAACTGGCGCAGCAGCGAGTCATGCAGACGCGGATCGAGCAGCACCTGCTTGTACCAGTCGGCGCCGACGAAGTAGCGGCTGGACTGGTCGAAGATGTCCTGCACCGAGTAGTTGACCACGGTCATCATCGGGATCACCGCACTGAACGCCACCAGCAGGAACACCGGCAACACCAGCCACCAGGCCCTGTTGTTCTGCACCTTGTTCATGGCTGCACCTCGGTAGAGTCGGTGTCATCAAGAAGAAACTCGTCGGCGTAGACCATCAGCCACTGCGCCGGAAAACTGATGTACGCGGTGCCTTGCGGCACCGGTTTGTCTTCGGCCAGACGCACCTTCAACGGCGCGCCGTCGAGGTCGAGGGTGAGGATCTTGTAGGTGCCCAGGTCTTCGACGTGGACCACCCGCGCCTGCATCGCCTCGTCAAACGGTTCATCCCAGACATGGATGAACTCGGGGCGGATGCCGACCTTCAGATTTTTCCACTGGCCGTGTTCGATATGCCGCTGCAAGGCGTCGGACAACGGCAGGTGCGTGGAGGCGAAACCGACCCCGCCCGGCTGCGGCTGCACATCGATCAGGTTCATCCCCGGGCTGCCGATGAAGTAGCCGACAAAGGTGTGGCTCGGCCGCTCGAACAATTCCCGCGGGGTGCCGAACTGCACGATCTGCCCGCCGTACATCACCGCGATCTTGTCAGCGAAGGTCGAGGCCTCCAGTTGATCGTGGGTGACGTAGACCATGGTGATGTTGAACTGCTCGTGGATCTGCTTGAGCTTGCGTCGCAGCTTCCACTTCAGGTGCGGGTCGATCACCGTCAGCGGCTCGTCGAAGAGGATCGCCGAGACGTCGTCGCGCACCAGGCCGCGGCCCATGGAGACTTTCTGTTTTTCGTCGGCGGTGAGGTTGCGGGCCTTCTTGCTCAGCAGGTTTTGCAGGTCGAGGACTTCGGCGATTTCCTGCACTTTGCTGTGCACTTTCGCCTCGGCCATGCCCTGATTTCTCAGGGGAAAGGCCAGGTTGTCGAACACGGTCATGGTGTCGTAGACCACCGGGAACTGGAACACCTGGGCGATGTTGCGCTTCTCCGGGGTCAGGTCATTGACCGCTTTGCCATCGAACAACACATGCCCTTGCGAGGGGCTGAGCAGGCCGGAAATGATGTTGAGCAAGGTCGACTTGCCGCAACCCGAAGGGCCGAGCAAGGCATAGGCGCCGCCCTGCTCCCAAATATGGTCCATTTCGCGGATTGCGTAATCGTCAGGCCCGCTCGGCTGCTTGCTGTAGCTGTGGGCCAGGTGCTGCAAACGGATTTCGGCCATCAGGCAACCCTCGCGACACGCCGGCCCGGTGCCTGCACCAGACGGCCCTGCGCATCGAACACGAACAGTTTGTGGGTCGGGATGTAAATGCGGATCGGCGCATCGACGTCGTATTCGTGCACCCCGGGCAGGTGCAGTACCAGCAGGAAATGTTCGTTGCGCACGTGTAGGAAGGTTTCCGAACCGCTGATCTCCGCCACCTCGACGGTAACCGCCAGTTCCAGATCGTCATCGTTGCTCGGCACCAGCGAAATATGGCTGGGGCGCACGCCGAAGCGGAATTCGCCCTCGCCCACCGGGCGCAGATCGACGTTCAGCGGGAAGTGCACGAAGTTGGCAAAGCTGACTTCGTTGCCGGCAATGCGCCCGGGCATCAGGTTGATCGGCGGTTCGGAGAACAACTCCGCTGCCAGCACGGTTTGCGGCTGGTGATACACCGAAGTCGACGGGCCGCTCTGGATCACCCGGCCTTCGTGAAGAATGGTCGTGGTGCCGCCCAAGGCCAACGCTTCGTTGGGCTCGGTGGTGGCGTAAATCGCGATGGTGTGGCGGGCCTTGAACAGCTCGCGCATCTCTTGGCGCAGTTCTTCGCGCAGCTTGTAGTCGAGATTGACCAGCGGCTCGTCGAACAGGATCAGTTCAGCATCCTTGACCAGCGCCCGGGCCATCGCCGTGCGCTGCTGCTGACCGCCGGACAGCTCCAGCGGATAGCGCTGCAGGAACTTCTCGATGCGCAGCATCCGTGCGGTTTCCTGCACCTTGCTGTGGATGATGTCCTTGGCGACACCGGCCTGACGCAGCGGCGAGGCGATGTTCTCGAACACGGTCATGGTCGGGTAATTGATGAACTGCTGATAGACCATCGACACGTTGCGCAGGCGCACCGGGCGCTGGGTGACGTCGACGCCGTTCATCAGGACGCGGCCGCTGTCGGGCTTGTCCAGACCGGCCATCAAACGCATCAGGCTGGTCTTGCCGGACAGCGTGCGGCCGAGCAGAACGTTGAAGGATCCGGGTTCGAAGGTCAGGCAGGCATCGTCGATCCAGGTCTGGCCCTCGACGGTACGGCTGACATGCTCCAGGGTGAGTGACATGGCTCGGCCTTTTTTATTATTGGAGTCAAGCGACCTGTGCAGCAGAGCGACATTCGTGCCAGAAATGGCAAGTGGTTGATTTGTCGTGAAAAGTGTCGAAAACGTGGGGAACGGGGGTTCATTGCTGAACACATTTGAACAGTTGGGCGATTGACAATGAACAATTGTGAACAACACTCTATGAACTGTTCACACACCCCTGTAGGAGCTGCCGAAGGGCTGCGATCTTTTGACTTTTGTTTTCAAGAATAAGATCAAAAGATCGCAGCCTGCGGCAGCTCCTACAGGGGAATTGTGTGGGTCATAACAATAATAAAAACGCTGCATCAGAGGCCCACCGCCATGGCCGCACCTGCCCCGCCGCTGTCCCACGACGCGATCGTCCAGACCTCCTGGCAGCGTTGCCGCGCCTTCGGCCTCGACCATCAAAGTGCCCCGGCCTTCGACCAACTGCCTGCCGCCGGCATTGCGCAATTGCTCGACCGTCACCACTCACTGGTGCAAACCACGCATCAGGAAGTCCTGCCGTACTACGAGAACATCCTGAGCAACTCCAACTGCCTGATCATGCTCGCTGACCACCACGGCCAGGTGCTGACATCTTGGGGCACTCAGCGCTTTATCGAGCCGAACCTGGCCCGGGGTTTTCGCGCCGGAGCGAGCTGGATGGAACGCTGCAGCGGCACCAATGCCATCGGCACCGCGCTGGCCTGCGAGCAAGCGGTGCACATCGAGCACGATGAACACTTTCTGAAAGCCAACCGCTTCATGACCGGTTCTGCCGCGCCGATATTCGATGCCGAGCGCAAGATCATCGCCGTGCTCGACGTGTCCAGCGACAGTTACCTGCCCCCCTCGCACACGCTGGGCATGGTCAAGATGATGAGCCAGACCGTGGAGAACCGGTTGATCCTCAACCTGTTCCATGGCCAGCACTTTCAGCTGACCTTCAACACCGGGTTGAACAACCTCGACAGTCAATGGGCCGGTTTGCTGATTTTCGATGAGAGCGGTCAAGTGCTGTCGGCCAATCGCCGCGCGGACAATCTGCTTGGCGTGCGCCTGTCGCGGGTCAGCGTCGAAAGCCTGTTCAACGTGTCGCTGCTGGAGCTGCTGAATCAGCCCGACGGCTTGCCGTTTGCCTTGCAGACCTCGGGGCGCAACCGTTTCCAGTGCCTGTTGAAGCGACCGCAACAGGCGCCTGTTCAGCCTCGGGTATTTGCCGAACCGAAAACCGCGCCGATCAAAGCGCCGGGCGTGATCAGCCTCAACTCTCTGCATTTTGGCGACAGCCGCGTGGAAAAAGCCGTGCGTCAGGCCGAACGCCTGCTGGAAAAAGACATCCCGCTGCTGATCCACGGTGAAACCGGGGTCGGCAAGGAAGTCTTCGTCAAAGCGCTGCACCAAGCCAGCTCCCGCAGCAAACAGGCATTCATCGCCGTCAACTGCGCGGCGATCCCCGCCGAACTGGTGGAGTCGGAACTGTTCGGCTACGAAAAAGGCGCGTTCACCGGCGCCAACCAGAAAGGCAGCATCGGCCTGATCCGCAAAGCTGATAAGGGCACGCTGTTCCTCGACGAGATCGGTGACATGCCGCTGCCGACTCAGGCGCGGTTGCTGCGGGTGTTGCAGGAGCGCTGTGTGCAACCGGTGGGCAGCAGCGAGTTGTTCCCGGTGGATCTGCGGATCATCTCGGCGACCAACCGCTCTTTGCGCGAACAAGTGCAACTGGGGCGGTTTCGTGAGGACTTGTACTACCGAATTGGCGGTTTGACACTGGAACTGCCGCCGCTCAGAGAGCGCGGTGATAAAGAGGCGCTGTTCAAACGCCTGTGGGAGCAGCATCGCGAACCGACACAATGGGCCGGGCTCAGCCGCGAAGTGCTGGAGTTGTTCAGCCGACATCCATGGCCGGGCAATCTGCGTCAGGTCAGCAGCGTGATGCAGGTGGCGCTGGCGATGGCCGAGGAGCAACCGGTACGGCCGGAGCATTTGCCGGATGATTTTTTTGTCGATCTGGAGATGGAGCCGGTGGAGGTGGCCGAGCCGTTGGGCATCGACCTGAGCGATGCCGAGGCGTTGAACCGGGAGTTGAAAGCCTCCGGGGGCAATATTTCGCATCTGGCGCGCAGGCTTGGGGTGAGCCGAAATACCCTCTACAAGCGTTTGCGGCAGGCTGAATGACTGGTTGCCTGGGCGGACCCCATCGCTGGCAAGCCAGCTCCCACAGGGTTTCGGGTTATACGCAACACTCGTGAACAACAAAAAACTTGTGGGAGCTGGCTTGCCAGCGATGGCGTCAGCCCGGTAACCACAAGACCCAAAGCCCAAAAAACAAAAACCCGCACAAGGCGGGTTTTGTTTTAACGCGGATCAGGCAATCAGTCAGCCAGACGCCAGGTCGTGCCGCCCTTGCCGTCTTCCAGCACCACGCCCATGGCGGTGAGCTGGTCGCGGATGCGGTCGGATTCGGCCCAGTCCTTGCCGGCGCGTGCCGCCAGACGTGCAGCAATCAGCGCGTCGACTTCAGCGGCATCGACACGCCCTTCGGCACCCGCCTGCAGGAAGTCATCGGCTTCCAGCTGCAACACCCCCAGCACGCTCGCCAGTTCTTTCAGACGTGCCGCCAGTCCGGCCGCCGCGTCGAGATCGCTCTCGCGCAGACGGTTGATCTCGCGCACCATCTCGAACAGCACCGCGCAGGCTTCCGGCGTGCCGAAGTCGTCGTTCATCACCGTGGTGAAACGCTCGACGAAGGCTTCGCCGCCGGCCGGAGCAACGCTCGGCAGGCCTTTCAACGCGTGGTAGAAACGCTCGAGTGCGCCCTTGGCGTCCTTGAGGTTGTCTTCCGAGTAGTTGATCGCGCTGCGGTAGTGGCTCGACACCAGCAGGTAACGCACGACTTCCGGGTGGTACTTGTCGAGCACGTCGCGAATGGTGAAGAAGTTGTTCAAGGACTTGGACATCTTCTCGCCATTGATGCGGATCATGCCGCAGTGCATCCACGCGTTGGCGTAGGTCTTGCCGGTGGCTGCTTCGCTCTGGGCGATTTCGTTTTCATGGTGCGGGAACTCCAGGTCGCTGCCGCCGCCATGAATGTCGAAGGTCTCACCGAGGCAGCAGGTGGACATTACCGAGCACTCGATGTGCCAGCCCGGACGCCCGGCGCCCCACGGCGATTCCCAGCTCGGCTCGCCCGGCTTGGCGGCCTTCCACAGCACGAAGTCCAGCGGGTCTTCTTTCGACTCGTCGACTTCGATCCGTGCACCGATGCGCAGGTCTTCGATCTTCTTGCGCGACAGCTTGCCGTAGCCCATGAATTTGGCGACACGGTAATACACGTCGCCATTGCCCGGGGCGTAAGCGAAGCCTTTGTCGATCAGAGTCTGGATCATCGCGTGCATGCCCGGAATGTGATCCGTGGCGCGCGGCTCCATGTCCGGTTTCTTGATGTTCAGGCGTGCTTCGTCTTCGTGCATCGCGGCGATCATGCGTTCGGTCAGCGCTTCGAACGACTCACCGTTCTCGCGGGCACGATTGATGATCTTGTCGTCGATGTCGGTGATGTTGCGCACGTAGGTCAGGTCGTAACCGCTGAACCGCAGCCAGCGGGTCACCAGGTCGAACGCGACCATGCTGCGGCCGTGGCCGAGGTGGCAGTAGTCGTACACGGTCATGCCGCACACGTACATGCGCACCTTGTTGCCATCCAGCGGCTTGAACACTTCTTTGCTCTTGGTGAGCGTGTTGTAGATCGTCAGCACTTTATATTTCCTTGACGCGAATCACTGGCCCCACGAATCACGCAGGGTCACGGTACGGTTGAATACCGGCTGACCTGGTTTCGAGTCCTTGATGTCGGCAACGAAGTAGCCTTCGCGCTCGAACTGGAAACGGTCCTCCGGCTGTGCGTTGCCAAGCGATGGCTCAGCACGACAACCGGTCAGCACTTGCAGTGAGTCAGGGTTGATGTTGTCGAGGAAACTCGCGCTGTCTTCGGCCTTCTCCGGGTTCGGAGAACGGAACAGGCGATCGTACAGGCGCACTTCGCACTCGATGCTGGCAGCCGCCGGCACCCAGTGGATCACGCCCTTGACCTTGCGGCCTTCAGGGTTCTTGCCGAGGGTGTCCGGGTCGTACGAGCAACGCAGTTCGACGATGTTGCCGTCGGCGTCCTTGATCGCTTCGTCGGCACGAATCACGTAGCTGCCGCGCAGACGCACTTCGCCGTTCGGCTCTAGGCGCTTGTAGCCCTTTGGCGGTTCTTCCATGAAGTCATCGCGGTCGATGTAGATTTCACGGGCGAACGGCAGCTGGCGCACGCCGAGTTCTTCTTTCTGCGGATGACGCGGCAGTTCGAGGTTTTCGACCTGACCTTCCGGGTAGTTGGTGATCACGACTTTCAGCGGGCGCAGCACGCACATGGCGCGCGGGGCGTTCGCGTCCAGGTCCTGACGGATGCTGAACTCGAGCATGCCGAAGTCGACCACGCCGTCGGAACGGTTGGTGCCGATCATGTCGCAGAAGTTGCGGATCGACGCGGGCGTGTAGCCACGGCGACGGAAGCCCGACAAGGTCGACATGCGCGGGTCGTCCCAGCCATTGACGTGTTTCTCATCGACCAGTTGCTTGAGCTTGCGCTTGCTGGTGATGGTGTAGTTCAGGTTCAGGCGGCTGAACTCGTACTGGCGCGGGTTGGCCGGCACCGGCAGGTTCTCCAGGAACCACTCGTACAGCGGACGATGGCTTTCGAATTCCAGGGTGCAGATCGAGTGGGTGATGCCTTCGATGGCGTCCGACTGACCGTGGGTGAAGTCATAGTTCGGGTAGATGCACCACTTGTCACCGGTCTGATGGTGATGGGCGTGACGAATGCGGTACATGATCGGGTCGCGCAGGTTCATGTTCGGCGAGGCCATGTCGATCTTCGCGCGCAACACGCGGGCGCCGTCCGGGAACTCACCGGCGCGCATGCGGGCGAACCAGTCGAGGTTCTCTTCCACCGATCGGTCGCGGAACGGGCTGTTCTTGCCCGGCTCGGTCAGGCTGCCGCGGTATTCCTTGGCCTGCTCCGGCGTCAGGTCGTCGACGTAGGCCTTGCCGGCCTTGATCAGCTCCACCGCCCAGTCGTGCAACTGGTCGAAATACTGCGAGGCGTAGCGCACTTCGCCGGACCACTCGAAGCCCAGCCACTTGACATCGGATTCGATCGCGTCGATGTATTCCTGGTCTTCCTTGGCCGGGTTGGTGTCGTCGAAACGCAGGTGCGTGACGCCGCCGAACTCCTGGGCCAGGCCGAAGTTCACGCAGATCGACTTGGCGTGGCCGATGTGCAGGTAGCCGTTGGGCTCAGGCGGAAAACGGGTGACGATCTGGGTGTGCTTGCCCGAGTCCAGGTCTGCCTGGATGATCGGCCGCAGGAAATTGACCGGCACGGCAGGGCCGGACTTGGCATTCGAGGTAGGGTCGACAGTGGGCTTGCTCATAGGATCCTTGACTTACATGTGCGCGGCCACAAAGGGGGCCAGACAAAACAAAGCCGCTATCATAGCCGATGCTGTCAAGGGGCTGACAGAGCGCGGCCTATAAAGGCGTGCATTTAATCGACGGGTTTTGGAAAAACAGCCTCGAAATTCGCGCCTGTCACGCTAAACTGCGCACCTTGGCCCATGGGCTGAACCGGTAACGGGCCGAAATGTCCCATTACCCACGAATTCCTTATAAAGAGTAGCGATCATGACTCAAGTCAAACTGACCACCAACTACGGCGACATCGTCATCGAACTGGACGCGGAAAAAGCGCCGATCACCGCTGCCAACTTCATCGAATACGTTAAGAAAGGTCACTACGAGAACGTGGTGTTCCACCGCGTGATCAAGGGCTTCATGATCCAGGGCGGCGGTTTCGAGCCTGGCATGCAGGAAAAGAAAGACAAGAGCCCAAGCATTCAGAACGAAGCTGACAACGGTCTGAAGAACGAGAAGTACACCGTTGCCATGGCCCGCACCATGGACCCGCATTCGGCCTCGGCGCAGTTCTTCATCAACGCCACCAACAACAGCTTCCTCAACCACACCGCCAAGACCGCTCAGGGCTGGGGTTATGCCGTATTCGGTAAAGTGGTTGCCGGTACCGACGTCGTCGACAAGATCGAAGGCGTTGCCACCACTTCCAAGGCCGGTCACCAGGACGTGCCGAAAGACGACGTGATCATCGAGAAAGCCGAGATCATCGAAGCGTGATATTGCTGATTTCAGATTTGCATCTGGAAGAGGAGCGCCCGGACATCACCCGGGCGTTTCTGGATTTGCTCGCCGGACGCGCCCGCTCGGCGAGTGCGTTGTACATTCTCGGCGACTTCTTCGAAGCGTGGATTGGCGACGACGCCATGACGCCCTTCCAGCGTTCCATCTGCCAGGCCCTGCGCCAATTGAGCGACAGCGGCACGGCGATCTTTCTGATGCACGGCAATCGCGACTTCCTGCTCGGCAAGGCCTTCTGCAAAGCAGCCGGCTGCACGCTGTTGAAGGATCCGAGTGTCGTGCAGTTCTACGGCGAGCCGGTGTTGCTGATGCACGGTGACAGCCTGTGCACCCGCGACGAAGCCTACATGAAGCTGCGGCGCTACCTGCGTAACCCGATCACCCTGTTCATCCTGCGCCACCTGCCACTGAGCACCCGCCACAAACTGGCGCGCAAGCTGCGCAGCGAAAGCCGTGCGCAGACGCGGATGAAGGCCAACGACATTGTCGATGTCACGCCGGACGAAGTTCCGCGGATCATGCAGGAATATGGAGTGAAAACCCTGATTCACGGCCATACCCATCGCCCGGCAATCCACAAGCTGCAGCTCGGCGAGCAGGCGGCGAAGCGGATTGTACTGGGGGATTGGGATCGTCAGGGTTGGGCGTTGCAGGTGGATGAGAGCGGGTTTGCCCTGGCGCCGTTCGACTTTGCCCCGCCGCCTGCCCTGCCTGCTCCCGCAATCTAACAGCCAAGATCAAAAGATCGCAGCCTGCGGCAGCTCCTACATTGGAATGCGTTTCCCTGTAGGAGCTGCCGCAGGCTGCGATCTTTTAGCAATCACCGCACAATCAATGTCCGGACGCGGCCGGGCCTGCTTTTGCGGCAAACGGCGGCTTCGCCAGCCACACAATCAGAATCAGCCCCATGAACCCCCAGCCCAGCAACGTGAAGTAATCCACGGTGGAGAGCATGTACGCCTGGCTGGTGAGGATCTGATCCATCTGCGCGTACGCCGATTGGCTCGCGCCACCTAAATGATTCAACGTCTCGCGGGTCGCCGGTTCGAAGGTACTGATGCTTTCGCTCATGTACGCATGATGCTGATCGGCACGGCGGATCCAGATCCACGTGGTCAACGATGCCGCAAAGCTGCCGCCCAAGGTGCGCAGGAACGTCGCCAGACCGGCGCCGTCGGCGATCTGGCTCGGCGGCAGGTCGGACATCAGGATGCTCAGGGTCGGCATGAAGAACAGCGCCACGCCAATCCCCATGAACAGCTGCACCAGGGCGATGTGCTGGAAGTCCACCTCATTGGTGAACTCGGCGCGCATGAAGCAGCTCAAGCCAATCGCGAGGAACGCCAGACCGGCCAGCAGGCGCAGGTCGAACTTGTTCGCGTACTTGCCGACAAACGGCGACAACAGCACCGGCAGAATGCCGATCGGCGCCACGGCCAGACCGGCCCAGGTCGCGGTGTAACCCATCTGGGTTTGCAGCCACTGTGGCAGGATCAGGTTGATGCCGAAGAACCCGGCGTAACCCAGCACCAGCACCAGCGTACCGATGCGGAAGTTGCGATGGGCGAACAGGCGCAGGTTGACCACCGGGTGCTGGTCGGTCATTTCCCAGATGACGAACACCGCCAGGGCGATCAGCGAAATCGCCGCACCGATGATGATGAAGTTCGATTCGAACCAGTCCAGGTCATTGCCCTTGTCGAGGATGACCTGCAACGCGCCGACGCCGATGATCAGCGTGATCAGACCGACGTAGTCCATCGGCTGCCGACTGGTTTCCACCGGACGCTTGGCCAGCTGCGAACGCACCACCATCACCGCAAAGATGCCGATCGGTACGTTGATGAAGAAGATCCACGGCCAGCTGTAGCTGTCCGTGATCCAGCCACCGAGAATAGGCCCGGCAATCGGCGCGACCACCGTGACCATCGCCAGCAATGCCAGGGCCATGCCGCGCCTCGCGGGCGGATACACGGCAATCAACAGCGTCTGCGTCATCGGGTACAGCGGGCCGGCCACCAGGCCTTGCAGCACGCGAAAGCCGATCAGTTCCGGCATCGAGGTTGAGATACCGCAGAGAAACGAGGCCAGCACGAACAGAATGGTGGCCCACAAAAACAGCTTCACCTCGCCAAAACGCCGACTGAGCCAGCCGGTCAGCGGCAGCGCGATGGCGTTGCTTACGGCAAACGAGGTGATCACCCAGGTGCCCTGCTCCGAACTCACCCCTAGGTTGCCGGAGATCGTCGGCAGCGCCACGTTGGCGATGGTGGTGTCGAGCACTTGCATGAACGTCGCCAGCGACAGGCCGATGGTGCTGAGCAACAGGCTGGGCGGCGTGAAAGAGGCGTTATTGCTCATTGTGAATCCTATGAGACCGGGTTGACGCTGCGTCTGTTAAAGAAGCAGTTGCCCATAAGGAACAGGCTCTTGTGATGAAGAAGTTCCTCTGTGGTGAGGGGATTTATCCCCGATGGGTCGCCAAGCGGCCCGTCCTTAGATTCAGAAAAGCCGGGCCTGCTGCGCAGTCCATCGGGGATAAATCCCCTCACCACAGTAAATCTCATCACCTTGAGAACCTGTTCCCACAGGGGAAAGATTCAGCGTTGCGCGGTTTTGCTGACCGCAGCACTGTTGTCGTGGATCAGCTGCGCAATCATCGCGTCGGCCTCAGCCAGTTGGCGGTCGTAGACGTTGGTGCTGAACGAGGCCTTCTGCGGCGGTTGCTGGGCCAGCACCGGGCCGCTCTGGTCGTGCAGGTTCACTTCAACGTTGGTCGACAGACCGACGCGCAATGGATGCCTGGCCAGTTCTTCGGCGTTGATATGAATCCGCACCGGCACACGCTGCACGATCTTGATCCAGTTACCAGTGGCGTTCTGCGCCGGCAACAGAGCGAACGCGCTGCCGGTACCGGCGCCGAGGCTGTCGACGGTGCCGCTGTACTTCACGCTGCTGCCGTAGATGTCGGACTCGATGTCCACCGGTTGGCCGATGCGCATGTCACGCAGTTGGGTTTCCTTGAAGTTGGCGTCGATCCACAGTTGATCCAGCGGAATCACCGCCATCAGCGCGGTGCCTGGCTGTACGCGCTGACCGAGCTGCACAGTGCGCTTGGCGACGTAACCGGTAACCGGCGCGATCAGGGTGCTGCGGGCGTTGGTCAGGTACGCCTGACGCAGTTCAGCAGCGGCCTGCATCACGTCCGGATGCGACGAGACCACGGTGTCATCGACCAGCGCGCTGGTGGTTTTCAATTGCTGTCTGGCGTTGGCCAGGGCGTTTTGCGCCGAGGTCAGATCGTCGCGGGCGTGGGACAGTTCTTCCTGGGAAATCGCCCCGCCGGCGGCGAGGTTTTTCCGGCGGTTGTAGTTGTCCTGAGCTTTCTGTACTTCGGCCTGTTGCGCGTTGACCTGGGCTTTCATGCCGTCAACGTTGCTGTACAGGCCGCGCACCTGACGCACGGTGCGCGCGAGTTTTGCCTGGGCACTTTGCAGGCCGACTTCGGCGTCGTTCGGGTCGAAGTTGACCAGCACCTGACCTTCGTGAACCAGATCACCGTCGTCGGCGCCGATGCTGACCACGGTGCCGGTGACCAGCGGCGTGATCTCGACGACGTTGCCGTTGACGTAGGCGTCGTCGGTGCTTTCGTTGAAGCGCCCGATGAATTCGTGATACGCCCAGACGCCGGCCCCGGCGAGCAGGACCACGACGGCCAGCACCAGCAGCATGAATTTGCGCTTGCGTGGATTGCCAGTGTCGGGCGTGTTGGCTTGAGTTTGGGTGTTTTCGGCAGTGGCCATGACAAATACCTGAATTAGTTGTGCGACGTGGCTGGGGTGGCGTTGGCTGCGGTCAGGGTCTCACCCTGAAAGCCGCCGCCCAGCGCTTGCATCAGTTGAATCGACAGGTCGATCTGCTCGGCATTGAGGTCGGCCAGCTGACGCTGGGCCTGCAGCAATTGCTGCTCGATGCTGAGCACGTCCAGGTAGTTGCCGATGCCGGAACCGTAACGCTGGACGACGGTGTTGTAAGAATCCTGAGCAATCTCGGTAGCGTGTTGTTGCGCGCCGATCTGCCGGCCGATGTCACGCAACTGGTTGATCGTGTCGCTGACATCACCCAGGGCTTTCACCAGGCTTTTGTTGTACTGCGCCACCGCCAGATCGTAATCGGCGTCACGCGCATCGAGGTTGGCGCGCAGGCGCCCGCCGTCGAAGATCGGCACCGAAATGGTCGGGGCGATGCTGAAGAAACGACTGGCCGACCCGAACATCGCGTCACCCAACAAAGATTCGGCACCGGCCGAGGCCGTGAGGTTCAAGTTGGGATAGAAGCGGGTTTTCGCCGAGTCGATGTCCTTGCTCGCCGCTTCTACGCGCCAGCGCGCAGCGACCAGATCCGGACGCCGACCCAGCAGCTCCGCCGGCAGCACCGACGGCACCGCCACGGCGCTGGCTTGCAGGACTTTCGGCCGAGCAATCTCATTGCCGCGATCCGGGCCTTTGCCGAGCAACACGGCCAGGGCGATTTTCGCGCTGTTCAGACGCTTTTCGGCGTCGATCAGGCTGGCTTCGGAGCTGGCCTCAAGGCTTTGGGTTTGCTGGAACTGGTACTGGCTGTCGATACCGGCACTCAAGCGACGCTGACTCAAATCGAGCATTTGTTTGGTGCGCTTGAGATCGTCGATGGCCAGGTCGTAGACAATGTGCGCCTGACCCAGATCGCTGTAAGCCCGGGCCACGTCGGCGGCGAGGGTCAACTGCGCTGCCTGACGATCGACTTCGGCGGCGCGGGCCTGACCGAGTGCGGCTTCCCAGGCATCACGCTGGCCGCCCCACAGGTCGAAGTTGTAGTTGAAGCCGGCGCTGACGTTACGCACCGTCGCGTAGGCATCGCCCTGCCCTCGCGGGTCCTGATCCTTGGCCAGGCGCGAACGGCTGATGCCGGCACTGGCGTCGAGGGTCGGATAGCGTTCGGCATCGGCGGCATACGCGGCGGCGCTGGCCTGATGGGCGCGGGCTTCGGCGATCTGCATGTCCGGGCTGTCGTGCAGGGCTTCGCGGATCAGACCGTCGAGTTGCGGGTCGCCAAGGCTGGTCCACCAGTCGCTTTTCGGCCACGCGGCCGGCGACAGGGTCACGCCGTTGAGCGACTGGCCGACTTTCAGGCTTTTCGCGTCGAGATTTTTGCCCTGAGTGTCGAGGCCGCTGTAGTTGGCGCAACCGGCGAGGATCATCGCCGACAGCAGCAGGGTCAGGCTGCTGCGCAAGGTTTTACCGCTCATTATGTTCACCTAAGCGCTGGATAGTGATCGGGTCACCGGCTGCCAGCAGGATTTTCTTGAGGATGTATTCCAGGGTTTTCAGCTCTTCGCGAGAGATGGCGCCGGCCAGTTCATTCATCGCATCGGCGCCGATATAGGGCAGGCGATCGGCCAGTTGCTGGCCCTGCTCGGTGAGCTTGAGCTGCACCTGACGGCGATCACCTTCGCTGCGTTGGCGAACCAGGAAGCCTTTCTGCTCCAGACGATCGAGCATGCGCGTCATCGAACCGCTGTCCAGCGACAGGTGCCGGCACAGCTCGGCCGGGGTGTCGACGCCGTACTGGGCCATGATGATCAACACCTTGAACTGCGCGGCGGTGATGCCGTGGGGTTCCATGTGGGTGTCGATGATCCGGTCCTTGAGCAACGCGGCGCGGCCCAGCAACAGGCCGAGATGGCAATGTTTGAATTCGTCCGGGGTGAAATGCTTCATGTGCTCACCTAATAACTGCCTAGGCAGTGAATGTATGTCGAGATGTTACTGCCTAGGCAGCGAATGTCAACGCAATAGTTAGGTTGCTTTGTAATTAGTTGACCAACGGACTGGGTTTTTGTGTTGCACAGGCGCACGCCTTCGCGAGCAGGCTCGCTCCCACAGGATCTCCGCGCGACGCAAATTTTGCGTCTGATGGAAATCCCCTGTGGGAGCGAGCCTGCTCGCGAAGGCCGCGCCTCGGTTCAAATAAACAGGTGCGCTCTAGAAATCGCGCTTGTAGAAAATATCCAGCGAACTCGCCACGCCACTGGCCGCTTCGACATAGACCTTCTTGCTCAGCTTGTAGCGCAGCGCAATGGTGTTGGCCGGCTCGAACACGCCAACGCCATAACGCAGACTGAGTTTCTCGGAGATATTGCCGCTGGCGACCACACTGGTGGTGTTGCCGCTGCCCTGGGTATCGAGCTGGAAGTCCTGAATCCCCAGGTCCTTGGCCAGACTGCTGGTGACCCCGGAACTGCCCATCAAGCCCAGACCCAACGCCGCTTGCGCGAGCATGTTGTTGTCTTCGCCGTTGGTGCTCAACGGCCGCCCGAGCACCAGATACGACAACGCCTGTTCCTGGCTCATCGCCGGTTCGGAGAAGATCTGCGTGGTCGGTTGCTCGGCACTGCCGCTCAGGCGAATACCGGCGATCACGTCGTCGGTCTGGCGGATCGCTTCGATGTCCAGATACGGCTGATCGATCGGGCCGGCGAACAGCAGCCGCGCACGACGCACGTTCAGGCGCTGGCCGTAGGCGCGGTAACGGCCGTCGTTGAGCCACAGCTCGCCACGGGTGTCCATGTTGTCGCCGATGTGCACGTGACCTTGCAGGTTGGCGGTCAGGCCGAACCCGGCGAAGCTCAGTTTGTCTTCGCCGACCACCACGTCGATGTCCATCTTCATGGCCAGCGGCGGTTTGCCCTCTTCGGTCTGTGCCCCGACGATGATCGTGTCATCGGAGACTTTCACCGTCGATGGCGGCAGTTCGCGCACAGTGATTTCGCCTCTGGGCACCTGCACCTTGCCGGCAATTTTCAGCTCGTCGCCGGCCATGGAAATCTTCAGGTCTGGCGCCACTTCCAGTTTGGCGTAAGGCTCGACGGTCACCGGCAGTTGCGTGCCCTTGAGCGCGACATCGACCATCAGCGCCTGCCCCCAGGCGACGTTACCGTTCAGGTTGCCCTGCCCGCTTTTGCCGCTTTTCCAGCCACCATCGAGGCGCACCGATTCGCCGGCAATCACCGCTTGCAGCTGCAGGTCCTTGAGTTCCATCGGCAGCTCGGCACCGGACACTTCGCCGTCGCTGAGTTTGACGGTGCCGTTGACCAGCGGCGCCAGCAGCCCGCCGGAAATCGTGCCGCTGCCGTTGAGGCGTCCGGTGAGTTTTTCGACCATCGGCACAAACGGCCGCGCCACCGACAGGTCCAGTCCGCTCAGGCGGAAAGAGCCGCTCAACGGTTTGTTTTTCGGCAGCGGATTGAGCTGCGCCTGCACCATCAACTCGCCGAGTTTGCCGCCGACGAAGTTGAGTTCGGTGTCCACGCGCTTGGGTGTGAGTTTGCTGGTGAGCTTCAGGGTCTGGTACGGGAAGTCCAGCCACTGATCCTTTTCTTTCATGCGCAAAGTGCCGCCGCTGGCGTCGATGCTGACCACGCCATTGGGGCCGCTGGCCGGCAGATCCAGTTGCAGATCGGCGTTGAGCCTGCCTTGCCAGGCAAAGTCTTTCGGCAACCACTGCGCGAGGCTTTCGATCGGGAACTGCTTGAGGTGGTAACGCAGTTTCGGCTCCGGCAGCAGGCGCTGATCTTCGCCGCACAGGCTGGCATTGCCGGACATCCAGCAATGCGCGCCGAAGTTGATCCTGCCGTCAGCGAAGCGTTCGAGTCTGGCCGGGTTCTGCAGTTTCCAATCCTGACCGCCGGCCTGAATGTCGCCGCTGGCCAGACGTCCGCGCCAATTGCCCTGGTCCAGATTGCCATCCAGACCGAGGGCCAGTTTCAGCTTCGGCCCGAGCAGATCGAGGTTGAGTTTCTGCTGCTTGATGTCGCCTTGGGCGCTGGCGGTCAACACACCGAGGTTGGTGTCACCGGCTTGAATACCGCTGCCTTTCAGATCGATCTTCGCCCGCTGCGCACTGTCGAGCGTGGCATCGAGATTGAGGCTTTGCAGACGATTGTCCTGAAACGCCAGTTGCGAACCCTGCAAGCCGAGCTTGCCTTGCGGTGCTTTCAGCGTACCGGCGACGTTGACCTGCCCCGTGACCTGCCCGCGCAACTGCGGCCAGAGCTGGGCCAGGCGCGTCAGCTTGATGTCGATCTGCCCGGTGAGTTTCTGTTGCAGGCTGCCCTTGCCGCTGATGCTGTTATCGCCGAGGCGGATTTGCAGGGCGTTGAGGTTCCACTGCTCGCCGGCGCCGTCCGCCTTGGCCTGGAGGATCGCCGGTTGCCCGCGCAATTTGCCTTTGAGGTCGAGGTCGGCGGAGAGGCTAAGGCGTTCGTTCTTCATCTCGCCTTGGCTTTTCAGCGGCCCGGCCAAGGTGCCAGGCAGTTCCGCGACCCAGTACGCCGGGTTCAGCGCCGAAAGATCCAGCGCAGTGTCCCAGGCGATGCCGTCGGCGAACCGCACGTTCACATGCCCTTCAGCCTTGCCCTGCCCGGCTTCCATCTTCAGTTGCGGCAAGGCGATCTGTTTCAGGCTGCCGCTGAACGGACTGCTCAGGCTGAACGCCCCCGCCGGGCCATCGAGGTCGGCGGCGAAGTTACCGAGGTACTGACCGTCGGTGTAGGAAACTTCGCCAGTGAAGGTGCGCAAGGCGACTTGGGGTTCATCGATTTCGTTATAGAGCCGATGCCACGGAAAGTCCTGCCAGTTGATGTTGGCTTGGGCGCTGAGACCTTTGCTCCAGTCAACACTGCCGGTGAGTTTGAGGCTTTGTTTGTCGTTAGCCGTCAGGTCGAGGCCGGCGATCTGCGCGCCACGGGCGTCAACCTTGCCTTTAAGCAGCAGCGCCACCGGGCCCTTATCGGCGGGCAGCGTGGCGTTGCCATTGAGCTGGTAACCGTTTTTCAGATCACCTTCGCCGGTCAAGAGCAGTTGATTCAATTGCAGGGTGTCCGGCAGGTCAGCGCTGGGTTTGAACGCATCGCTGGTGATCCGCACCTTGGCCGGCAGGTTTTCCGCCAATGGCTGCAGCTCGCCGCTCAACTGGCCGTCGAGGTAGCCATGACTGTCGGCGTGCAGGTTGAGGGTTTTCAGCAGATCGCCGTCCACCTTCAGCGCCAGCGTCCAGGGGCTGGTGCCCACCGACGGCAGGGTCAGGTCACCGGCAATGTTCAGCGGCCAGTTGCCGGTCGGTTGCAGCAGGCCGGAAAGGTTCAGGCTGAGGTCGTCGCGCTGCAATTTCACGCTGTCGATCTGCAGGCCCTGGGCAGTCCAGTGCGCCGCCAGTTGCAGGCCCTTGAGTTGCTCGCTGCCGTTGAACAGCAGGCTGCCGACCTGTACGTCACCGAGTTCGATGGCCACCGGCAATTGCAGATCCGGCAGTTGGATCGGGCCGCTGTCGGTGGTTTCCTCACTCGGCGGGAATTGCAGAATCACCTGATCAGCCTTGAGCTGTTCGATGCACAGGGTCATGCGCGTCAGGCACAGCGGCGACCAGGCGAAAATCGGCTTGCTCAGTTCGACCCGGCTGCTGCCCTGTTGCCACAACAGATGATCGGCGCTCCATTGCCCGCCGAGGCGACCCTGGAAATTCTCCACGCTCAAACCCGGCACCAGACTCAGCGCCCAACGGCTGCCTGCTTGCGTTCCGAGTAGAGTGGCGATGCTCAATACAACCAACAGCACCAGCGCCAACAATGCCAGTGCCGCTATTTTCAAACCACGCTTCACAGCTCAGGCCCCATGGAAAAGTGCAGCCGGATGCCGCCGTCGTCGTCCAGCGCGTGGGCGAGGTCGAGGCGGATTGGCCCCACCGGCGAGACCCAGCGCACACCGATACCTACCCCGGTCTTGAGGTTCGGCAGTTCGAGTTTGTTAAAGGAGTTGCCCTGGTCGACGAAGGTCGCGACCCGCCATTTCTCGGCAATCGAATATTGATACTCGACGCTGCCAGCGACCATGTAACGCCCGCCGATGCGGTCGCCCTTGGCGTTTTCCGGGGACAGACTCTGGTAGTCGTAACCGCGCACGCTCTGATCGCCACCGGCGAAGAAACGTAGTGATGGCGGTACAGAGTTGTAACCGTTGGTGGCGCTGCCACCGACCTGCACCCGACCGAGAAAGCGGTGGTTGTCGAACACCGTGGTCAGGCCTTTGATCAACGCCGTGCCATATAAAAGGTTGTTGTCCGAACCGAGGCCTTCCTTCGCCACTTTGCTTTCGAAGGTCAGGCGATAGCCGTTATGCGGGTCGATGCGGTTGTCGCTTTTCAGGTACGAGTAGCTGATGCCGGGCATCAACAGGGTGCTGAGGCCGGAGTCGTCGCCGAGTTCATATTCTTCGCGCTGCCATTTCAGCGAAATCACTCGCTGCCAGCCGCTGGGCAACTTGCTGTGCCATTCCGGGCCGAAGGTCAGCAGCTTGCTCAGGGTGTCGGAGCCGTCGATGTTTTCATATTGATAACCACCGGCCCAGCGCAGTTTGTCGGTCAGCGGCGGGTCGAGCGGGATGTCGTAGAACAGACCAACGTTTTGCCGTGGCGCCGACAGTTCGGCTTCCCAGCCGTAGCTGTCGCCCTGCGGGTTGACCCAGTGGCGGGTCCAGTTGGCTTTGATCCGTGGGCCGACGTCAGTCGAGTATCCGAGGCCCAGGCCCATGGTGCGTGGCTTGCGCGTGTCGAGTTTGACGTCCACTGGAATCACGTCGTTCTTCGCCGCGGTCGGCGCCGCATCGACGCGCACGCCTTCGAAATAGCCGCTCGATTGCAGGTCGCGGTTGAGTTCAGCGATCAACTCGGAGTCATACGGGTCGCCGGCCTTGAACGGCACCATGCGTTGCAGCAGGTCTTCGTCGAACGGCGTGTCGCCCTCGAAACTGACGCTGCCCAGCGCATAACGCGGGCCGCTGTCGTAGATCAATTCAACGTCGGCCACCCCGGCACGCGGGTCGACCAGGAGTTTCTGGCTGGTGAAATGGCCGCTGAAGAAACCGAAGCGCGAGGCCTGGTTCTGGATCAGACGTTTGGCGTCTTCATAACGCCCATGGTTGAGCACGGCGCCGGACTTGAGCGTGTCACTGCTCGGCACACGAAAGGATTTGAGCAAGGCCGCGGGCCCGTCGACGCGGATAGTCACGTTGCGCAGACGAATCGGCTCGCCAGGATCGATGTTCAGCACCAGGCGCGGTTTATCACCGCCCTTCACATCGCTGTCGATCTGCGGCTGGTAATAGCCCAAGGCTTGCGCGGCTTTGCGCGCCTGCTCCTCGGCCCCGCGACTGAAGCGCAGCAAGGCTTGTTCGTCACGATCGCCGAGGCTGCCGATATAGCCTTCTATATTGGCCTTGAGTTCGTCGTTGGACGGTTTGATCCGCACGTCCAATTCACTTTGCGCCAGCGCCGCGCAGCTGGTTAACAGCAGGAGCACGCCACTGGTAAATCTTCCTGGAAACTTCATAGGCGCGGATGCTATCACGGGCTTGGGAGCGTGATAGAACAGGAAATTTCCGAAGAAGTTCGATTGCTATGCTGTTGCAGTTTGTAACACCTGCGGATTGGCGTGGAAAAACACGTGTTCACGCACCGGGCCGACGGCCACTTCGCCAATCTCCTCATAACCCTGACGTTTGTAGAATTCCAGGTAACGCGGGTTCCCGGTATCGAGTACGACGCCTTGCGAGGTTTCGTCCACCGCGCACCAGTTGTGCACGGCCGTCAACAGCTGCTCGCCAAAGTGTTTGCCTTGAAACTGCGGGTGGATTCCCAGCAGCGGCAACATGTGCACCGAATCGCTGGGCACGCACGCCGCCACCGCATCGTGATAGGCCAGATAACGCCGGGTGCAACGGAAGCCGGTGCTGAGCACCATGCGCAGGCGCCACGCCCAGCTCTCGGTGATCCCCAGACGCCGTTGCGGCGGCGCAATCAGGGCAATGCCGATCAGGCGGTCGTTGACCAGCAGGCCGATGGCTGGCAGGTCCTGCAGGAAATGCTGCTTGACCAGCTCTCGCACCGTGGCCCGTACGCGCTGCTCGTAGCCCGGCCGCTCGGCCTCGAACAAGTAACCGAAGGTCGGTTCGTGGCGGTAGGCCTGATACAGCAGCGATCGGGCTTCGCGCGAGTAACCGCGGTCGAGCATGTGGATGTCGGCGATGGCAATCTGGGTTTCAGGCATGACGGTGATTCTCCCCCGGGGCGCAGCGCAAATGACTGCGCTCTTGTTGGTACGAACCTGTTGCAGGTGGCGCAGTTCCCCACAGGTATAGACCAACTCGGGATCTTCATCGACCGGGCGGTCCTCTTCGCTGGCAAGCCAGCTCCCACAGTGCCTGCGTCGCACACAAAATATGTGAACACCATTGAACCTGTGGGAGCTGGCTTGCCAGCGATGGGGCCCCTACAGACAGCACACATCTGACAGAACACAGGGAATCTGCTTACCCCACACTGGCCCCCATCCCACATGTCAGCTAGCATCGCCCTTTTGCCAGGACTGCCGACCATGAAGATTGTTTCCTTCAACATCAACGGACTGCGCGCCCGTCCGCATCAGCTGGCAGCGCTGATCGAAAAGCATCAGCCGGACGTGATCGGCCTGCAGGAAACCAAGGTCCACGACGACCAGTTCCCGCTGGAAGAAGTGCGTGCGCTGGGTTATCACGTTTATTTCCACGGCCAGAAAGGCCATTACGGCGTTGCCCTGCTTTCGCGCAGTGAGCCGATCGCGATTCACAAAGGCTTCGCCAGCGATGAAGAAGACGCCCAGCGGCGCTTTATCTGGGGCACTTTCGCCGACGCCAATGGCGTGCCGGTGACCATCATGAACGGCTACTTCCCGCAGGGCGAAAGCCGCGACCACCCGACCAAATTCCCGGCCAAGCAACGCTTCTACAGTGACCTGCAAACCCTGCTGGAAAGCCAGTTCCACAACGAACAGCCGCTGGTGGTGATGGGCGATGTGAACATTTCCCCGGAAGATAGCGACATCGGCATCGGCCCGGACAACATGAAGCGCTGGCTGAAAACCGGCAAATGCAGCTTCCTGCCGGAAGAACGTGAATGGATGGCCCGCCTGAAAAACTGGGGCCTGACTGACAGCTTCCGCCACCTCAACCCGGACGTGACCGACATGTTCAGCTGGTTCGACTACCGCAGCCGCGGGTTTGAAGATGAACCGAAACGTGGCCTGCGCATCGACGTGATCCTCGCCTCCCATGGCTTGCTGCCACGGGTCAAGGATGCGGGCGTGGACTACGAACTGCGCGGCATGGAGAAGCCGTCGGACCATGCGCCGATCTGGCTGGAACTGGCCTGACCTTCGAATCGCCTGGAATCCCCTGTGGGAGCGAGCTTGCTCGCGAATGCGGAGTGTCAGTCACCCGATGTGTTTCTGATGAACCGCATTCGCGAGCAAGCTCGCTCCCACAGTTTCATCGGTGTCATGTTTTGGTCATGCGCCTGACTTAATCTCCCCGGCAATCCCCTTGGCCTGATTCGGTGCCGGCATGACCCTGCGTGTTCTGTTCGCTTTTCTGTCGAGTGCATGGCTGACGGTCAGTGCCGCCACCCTGCCCGTCCCCGAAAACGGCCCGGCATTGCGCATTCAGGGTTCCAACACCATCGGCGCCGATCTCGGCCCGGCGCTGGTCGAAGGTTTTCTGCAAGAGCAGGGTCTACTGAAGATTCACCGCGAAAACCCCGACAACGCCAACGAACAACACATCGTCGCTCAGACTGCGCAAGGCCAACGGGTGGTGATTGAAGTCGCCGCCCACGGTTCCAGCACCGGGTTCACCGCACTGAAAACCGCCAGCGCCGACCTCGCCGCCTCCTCACGCCCGATCAAGGACAGCGAACTGCTCAACCTGGAAGCGCTCGGCGACCTGAAAAGCGCTGAGGCCGAGCAAGTGATTGCCATCGATGGTCTGGCGATCATCCTTCACCCCGGCAACCCCCTGCAGCAACTGGACACCGAGCAACTGGCGCGGATCTTCAGCGGTGAGGTGAAAACCTGGGAAGACCTCGGCGGGCACGGCGGATCGATTCATTTATATGCGCGGGATGATCAGTCCGGCACTTACGACACGTTCAAGGAACTGGTGCTGGCTCGTCGCGGGAAACACCTGAGCTCCAGTGCGAAACGCTTCGAATCCAGCGAGCAATTGTCCGATGCGGTGAGCAACGATCCGCAAGGCATCGGTTTCATCGGCCTGCCGTATGTACGCCAGGCCAAAGCCGTGGCCATCGCTGACGGCGCATCGCAATCGATGTTGCCACTTAACAGCCTGATTGCCACCGAGGACTATCCGCTGTCGCGGCGCCTGTTCTTTTATTTGCCACCCAGCAACCAGAATCCGTGGGCATCGGCATTGGTAGCGTTTGCGCAAAGCCCACAGGGCCAGAAGATTGTCGCGGCCACCGGTTTCATCAGCCAGACCGTGCACGCGATGACCGTCACCCCGAATGCGCTGATGCCCGAGGGCTATCAATCCCTCAGCCGTCACGCCCAGCGTCTGACGGTGAACTTCCGCTTCGAGGAAGGCAGCGCCAGCCTCGACAACAAGGCGCGGCAGGATCTGGCGCGGGTGCTCGACTATATAAAGCGCCACGCCAAGACCGAGCGCGCGGTGACGCTGGTGGGGTTTGGCGACGAGAAAGATGACCCGGCACGGGCCGACCTGCTGTCGAAACTGCGGGCAATGGCGGTGCGTCGCGAACTGGTGAAGAACGGCGTGGTGATGCGCGAAGTTCGTGGGTTTGGCGCGCTGATGCCGGTGGCGGCGAACAGTGCGGATGAAGGCAGGATCAAGAATCGGCGGGTTGAGGTTTGGGTGTACTGAATCTGATATTGATGTGTTGAACCTGCTTACGTCATCGCTGGCAAGCCAGCTCCCACAGAGATTTCCAGTGAACACAAAGTTTGTGAACACCAAACAAACCTGTGGGAGCTGGCTTGCCAGCGATGAACGATGACGCGGTACTGGATCAGCGCTCGCTACGCAACATTTCCTTCGGCACGTACTTGCCGATCTCGAACTTGCCAATCGCCGCGCGGTGCACTTCGTCCGGGCCGTCGGCCAGGCGCAGGGTGCGTTGCATGGCGTACATGTAGGCCAGCGGGAAATCGTTCGAGACCCCCGCCCCGCCATGGATCTGGATCGCCCGGTCGATCACCCGCAGCGCGACGTTTGGCGCGACAACCTTGATCTGCGCGATCTCGCTTCTGGCAACCTTGTTACCCACGGTGTCCATCATGTACGCCGCTTTCAGGGTCAGCAGGCGCGCCATGTCGATTTCCATCCGCGAATCGGCGATCTTGTCGACGTTACCGCCCAGACGCGCCAGCGGTTTGCCGAATGCAGTGCGGCTCACCGAACGTTTGCACATCAATTCCAGTGCGCGCTCGGCCATGCCGATCGAACGCATGCAGTGGTGAATGCGGCCCGGGCCAAGGCGACCCTGAGCGATTTCGAAGCCTCTTCCCTCACCGAGCAGGACGTTTTCGTACGGCACGCGCACGTTGTCGAACAGCACCTCGGCGTGGCCGTGCGGTGCATCGTCGTAACCGAACACCGGCAGCGGACGGACGATTTTCACCCCGGGGGTGTCGACCGGTACGAGAATCATCGAGTGCTGGGCATGGCGCGGTGCGTCGGGGTTACTCAGGCCCATGAAGATCAGGATCTTGCAACGTGGATCGCAAGCGCCGGAGGTCCACCACTTCTTGCCGTTGATCACCCACTCGTCACCATCACGCACAGCGCGGGCGGCCATGTTGGTGGCGTCGGACGAGGCCACGTCCGGTTCGGTCATGGCGAACGCCGAGCGGATTTCGCCGCGCAGCAGCGGTTCGAGCCAGCGCTGTTTCTGTTCTTCGTTGGCGTAGCGCACCAGTACTTCCATGTTGCCGGTGTCCGGTGCCGAGCAGTTGAACGGCTCTGGCCCGAGCAGCGAACGGCCCATGATTTCGGCCAGCGGTGCGTATTCCAGGTTGGTCAGCCCGGCGCCGAATTCCGACTCCGGCAGAAACAGGTTCCACAGACCTTCGGCTTTAGCCTTGGCTTTGAGTTCTTCCATGATCGCGGTCGGCTGCCAGCGATCGCCCTCGGCAACCTGGCGTTCGAACACGGCTTCGGCCGGGTAAACGTAAGTGTCCATGAACGCGGTCACGCGCTCACGCAGTTCTTGCACCTTGGGCGAATAAGCGAAATCCATGAGCAATTACCTTCTATGGGCAGAGGTTGTTCAGATCATGCAATCGATGCTAGAACAGCGTTGATAATTTACCTAGCCTATTCTCGGCGTGTATAAACATTCATCACCGATATATGATCCGCTGATCGTCAGCCCCTAGAACAAGAGAAGCCGCGTTATGAATCTGAGTAAGGTCGACCTCAACCTTTTCATCGTCTTCGACGCGATCTACACCGAAGCCAATCTGACCCGCGCCGGGCAGATTGTCGGCATCACCCAGCCGGCGGTGTCCAACGCACTGGCGCGGTTGCGCGAAACCTTCAATGACCCGCTGTTCGTGCGCACCGCGCAGGGCATGGTGCCGACGCCGATGGCGCAGAACATCATCGGCCCGGTGCGCAACGCGCTGTCGCTGCTGCGGGTGTCGGTGCAGGAGAGCCGGATTTTCAACCCGGCGCAGGCGGTGAAGACTTACCGCATCAGCATGACCGACCTCACTGAGGCGGTGATTCTGCCGCCGCTGTTCCAGCGTTTGCGGCGTCTGGCGCCGACGGTGATCATCGAGAGCTTCCTGTCCAAACGCCGTGAGACCACCAAGGAACTGGCGGCCGGACGCCTGGATTTTGCCGTCGATGCGCCACTCAATACCGATCCGCAAGTGCGCCACGTCAAGCTGATGGAAGACCGTTACGTCTGTGCGATGCGCAAGGGCCATCCGCTGGCGGGCAAGGAAAAACTCAGCCTCGACGACTACCTGTCGCTGACGCATATCCACATCTCCAGCCGCCGCAGCGGTCTGGGCTATGTCGATCTGTCCCTGGGGAAAATGGGCATTCAGCGCAAGATCGCCCTGCGCTCGCAGCATTATTTGATGGCATCGCAGGTCATGCAGCAGACCGATATGGTCATGACCGTGCCCGAGCGTTTTGCCCGGCGCAACGATTTGCATGCGTTCAACCTTCCAGTCAACGACGTGCCGCCGGTGGAGACTCACCTTTACTGGCATGAGAGCACCGACCAGGATCCGGCCAACCGTTGGATGCGCGAGCAGATCATCGAGTTGTGCCAGCAGGTGGCGGCGCAGGAGAAGAAGCTCGATAAGGTGTAAGGCTGACTACCGCGTTTTCGTTCTTCGCGAGCAGGCTCGCTCCCACAGTTGATCGCGTTCCATCTGAAGAAACACGACCGAATGTGGGAGCGAGCCTGCTCGCGAAGAGGCCAGCACTGGCGCCACACATTTTGAACCTTGACGTAAACGTCAACTCGCCATTAGCTTAGCGCCAAGACCTTCTTTCGAGCGCTTTCATGAGCAGCCAGACCTACAGCATTTCCGACCTCGCCCGCGAGCTGGACATCACCACCCGGGCGATCCGCTTTTATGAAGAGCAAGGCCTGCTCAGCCCTGAGCGCCGTGGCCAGGAACGCATCTATTCACCGCGCGACAAGGTCAGTCTGAAGCTGATCCTGCGCGGCAAGCGCATTGGTTTCTCGCTCGCCGAATGCCGCGAATTGATCGAGCTCTACGACCCGTCCAGCGGTAACACCAAACAGCTCAACAGCATGCTGGCGAAAATCAGCGAGCGCCGGGCACAGCTCGAGCAGCAGCTGCTCGACATCGAACAGATGAAGCTGGAACTCGACACCGCGGAAGAACGCTGCGTGCAGGCGTTGGAGCAGACGCTCAAGGGCCAGCAATCAGTTCAGTAATCCAAATAAATCCCTTGTGGGAGCGAGCCTGCTCGCGAATGCACCAGGTCAATCACCAAAGATGTTGAATGACAGATCGCTCGCGAGCAGGCTCGCTCCCACAGGGGCATCTTCGAAGACTTCAGACAATTACAACAGGTCAATCCCATGTCCCTCCCCTCCCAAGTACGCCTGATCGAAGTCGGCCCGCGCGATGGTCTGCAGAACGAAGCCCAACCGATCAGCGTGGCTGACAAGGTACAACTGGTCGACGCCCTGAGCGCCGCCGGCCTCGGCTATATAGAAGTCGGCAGTTTTGTCTCGCCGAAATGGGTGCCGCAAATGGCCGGTTCGGCCGAGGTGTTCGCGCAGATCCAGCGCAAGCCCGGCGTCATCTACGGTGCACTGGCGCCCAATCTGCGCGGTTTTGAAGATGCGCTGGCGGCGGGTGTGAAAGAGGTTGCGGTATTCGCCGCCGCATCCGAGGCGTTCTCGCAGCGCAACATCAATTGCTCGATCAGCGAAAGCCTGGCGCGCTTTGCACCGATCATGGAAGCCGCGAAACAGCATGGCGTTACCGTGCGCGGTTACGTGTCCTGCGTGCTGGGTTGCCCTTATGAAGGCGAGGTCGCGCCGGAACAAGTGGCGATGGTTGCGCGTGAACTGTACGCGATGGGCTGCTACGAAGTGTCCCTCGGCGACACCATTGGCACCGGCACTGCCGGTGCAACCCGTCGTTTATTCGAAGTGGTCTCGGCACAAGTCCCACGGGAAAAACTGGCTGGGCACTTCCACGACACCTATGGCCAGGCGATGGCCAACATCTATGCCAGCCTGCTGGAAGGCATTGCCGTGTTCGACAGCTCTATTGCCGGTCTCGGCGGCTGCCCGTACGCCAAAGGCGCGAGCGGTAACGTCGCCACCGAAGACGTGGTGTACATGCTCAACGGCCTGGGTATCAAGACCGGTATCGACCTCGACGCCCTGATTGCAGCGGGTCAGCAGATCAGCGCGGTGCTCGGTCGCCCGAGCGGTTCGCGTGTGGCCAAGGCCCGTAACGCCCAGTGAGGGCGAAGGTGTTACCGCGGTGTCTGAAACGTGGGCATAGTCGAGTAACACGGAAACAAATTGTCTGGTTTTGCCTGAAGGAAAAATCCTTCAAAAATCTCAAGCCATTGATTTAAAAGGGTTTTAAAAAGTTGGCACGGCTTCTGCTATCTCTATGGCATAACAAGAATAAAAAGCAGCAAACCAATAAAAATAAGACGTACCGACTCTGACATAACAAAAACAACACGGCAGAGACGCAGCTAACAGATTTTTTTGGAGAAGGTGTGCTTTTCAGGGTGTTCCTCGGAATGACCCGCAACCGGGCAGAGAACAATAAAACTACCTTCAGGTAGCGCCCGAATCGGTTGGATCGTTTAACGAGAAAGCAGATCAGCGCTCAAAAAAATACGTTTGCTCTTGACCCCGGATGGGGGTCGCCAAAAACAGCGGTAAAGGGCCACGGTTGCCAAAAACAACAACAGACCGCCCCTCAATAATAAAAAAGAGCACGCGACGACAAAATTAAAGGGGAGCTTCGGCTCCCCTTTGTGCTTTCTGCAATTCCCGAATTCCCGAACATCCCTGTGGGAGCTGGCTTGCCAGCGATAGCGTCAGGTCAGCCAGCATCAATGTTGAATGATCTACCGCAATCGCTGGCAAGCCAGCTCCCACAGGGGTGGTGGTTACCGTTCGATTGTTTTTAACTCCTCGATACTGATCTCACGCATCCGGAATTTCTGGATCTTGCCCGTCACCGTCATCGGAAACTCCTCCACAAACTTGAAATGACGCGGCGTCTTGAAGTGCGCGATGCGCTCCTTGCACCAGGTTTGCAGTTCCAGTTCGGAGGCATGGTGGCCGGGGTGGAATTTGATCCAGGCAACGATCTCCTCACCGTAACGCGAGCACGGGATGCCGATCACCTGTACGTCTGCCACCGCCGGGTGAGTGAAGAAAAACTCTTCCAGCTCACGCGGGTAAATGTTCTCGCCCCCGCGAATAATCATGTCTTTGTTACGCCCCGCGATATTCACGTAACCCTCATCGTTCATGCTCGCCAGGTCGCCGGTGTGCATCCAGCCCGCCTCATCGATGGCTTCGGCGGTGGCTTGCGGGTTGCTCCAGTAACCGAGCATCACGCTGTAACCACGGGTGCAGAGTTCGCCGATGGTGCCGCGCGGAACCAGGTTACCGGCCTCGTCGATGATTTTGCTTTCGAGTTGCGGCTGGGTGCGGCCGACGGTGGTCACGCGCAGTTCCAGTTCGTCCGATGGACCGGTCTGCAGGGAGACAGGGCTGGTTTCGGTCATGCCATAGGCGATCTGCACCTCGCTCATGTGCATTTCACTGATGACCCGGCGCATCACCTCGATCGGGCAAGTGGCGCCGGCCATGATCCCGGTGCGCAGGGTCGACAGATCGAACTCGGCGCGCTGCGGCTGATCAAGCATGGCGATGAACATGGTCGGCACGCCGTACAGCCCGGTGGCCTTTTCTTCGGCGACGGTTTGCAGGGTCAGTAGCGGATCGAACGCGTCATTGGGGTAAATCATCGTACTGGCGTGAGTGATGCAGCCGAGGTTGCCCATGACCATGCCGAAGCAGTGATACAGCGGCACCGGGATCACCAAGCGATCGGCGGCGGTCAGACCGATGCTCTCGCCGACCATGTAACCGTTGTTGAGGATGTTGTAGTGACTGAGGGTCGCGCCCTTGGGGAAACCGGTGGTGCCGGATGTGTACTGGATGTTGACGGGTTGGTCGAAGTGCAGGCTGTCGCTGCGTTCACGCAATTGTTCGGCAGAGACACTGGCGGCCAGATCTGCCAGTTGCGACCACGGGAGAAAACCCGAAGGCGGCTGTGCATCAAGGCTGATCAACCCGCGCAATTCCGGCAGGCGCTCGCTGCGCAGTTCGCCGATGGATTGCTCGGCCAGTTCCGGCAGCAAGCCTTGCAACATGCCGTGATAGTTGGAGCTCTTGAACGCTCCCGCACAGACCAGCCACTGACAACCGGATTGCTTGAGTACGTATTCGAGTTCGGAACTGCGATAAGCCGGATTGATGTTGACCAGGATCACGCCGATCTTCGCGGTGGCGAACTGAGTGATGCACCACTGCGCGCCATTCGGCGCCCAGATGCCGAGCCGGTCACCGGCCTGCAAACCCAACGCCAGCAGCGCTCTGGCATGCACGTTCACCGCGTCGGCCAGTTGCCGCCAGGTGTAACGCAGCTGCTGGTGGCGCACCACCAGCGCCTCGCCGTCCGGGTACTGCGCGACGGTTTCGTCGAACTTCTGCCCGATGGTCATCGCCAGCAAGGCTTTGCTCTGGGAACCACGGGTGTAGCTGCGCTGCGGGTTTGCACTGGGTTGATCCATGACGACCCCTATTGTCTTTATTAGTGGGTTTACTGGAGCTCACTTTTTTGCGGGTGGCCTTTGTGGCGAGGGGATTTATCACCGACGGTGTGCGAAACGCACCCTCAGCTTTTCCTGTCGAACCGCATTCACAGGTTTTGGGTCGGCTTCGCCAACCATCGGGGATAAATCCCCTCGCCACACAAGCTCTCGCCCATAAAAAAGCAGTCCGCTTTCAATCCTGAGGTGCCCCTACTCTCGCTCAAGTTGACGTTAACGTAAAGGGTGATTGACAGCCAACCAGCGCAGGCTTACGTTAACGTAAAGGTGAGAGCCGTTCGACTGCCCTCCCCACCCTACAAAAAAGCCAAAAGGTGACCTATGAGCTACCCATCCCTGAACTTCGCCCTCGGTGAAACCATCGACATGCTGCGCGATCAGGTTCAGTCCTTCGTCGCCGATCAGATCGCCCCACGTGCCGCGCAGATCGACCACGACAACCTGTTCCCGGCCGACCTGTGGCGCAAGTTCGGCGACATGGGCCTGCTGGGTATCACCGTGCCGGAAGAGTACGGCGGCGCAGGTTTGGGTTACCTGGCGCACGTGGTGGCGATGGAAGAAATCAGCCGCGGTTCGGCCTCGGTGGCGCTGTCCTACGGCGCGCATTCCAACCTTTGCGTCAACCAGATCAACCGCAACGGCAACCACGAACAGAAAAGCAAATACCTGCCCAAGCTGATCAGCGGCGAACATGTCGGCGCCCTCGCCATGAGCGAGCCGAACGCCGGTTCCGACGTGGTTTCAATGAAATTGCGCGCCGACAAGCGCGGCGACCGCTTCGTGCTCAACGGCAGCAAGACCTGGATCACCAACGGCCCTGACGCCAACACCTACGTGATCTACGCCAAGACCGACCTGGAAAAAGGCCCGCACGGCATCACTGCGTTCATCGTCGAACGCGACTGGAAAGGCTTCAGCCGCAGCAACAAGTTCGACAAGCTCGGCATGCGCGGCTCCAACACTTGCGAGCTGTTTTTCGATGACGTCGAAGTGCCGGAAGAAAACATCCTCGGCGTGCTCAACGGCGGCGTGAAAGTGCTGATGAGTGGCCTCGATTACGAGCGCGTCGTGCTGTCCGGCGGCCCGACCGGGATCATGCAGTCGTGCATGGACCTGATCGTGCCGTACATCCACGACCGCAAGCAGTTCGGTCAGAGCATCGGCGAATTCCAGCTGATCCAGGGCAAAGTCGCCGACATGTACACCCAGCTCAACGCCAGCCGCGCCTACCTCTACGCCGTGGCCCAGGCCTGCGAGCGCAACGAAACCACGCGCAAGGACGCCGCCGGGGTGATCCTCTACACCGCCGAACGCGCGACGCAAATGGCCCTCGACGCGATCCAGATTCTCGGCGGCAACGGCTACATCAACGAATTCCCGGCCGGGCGCCTGCTGCGTGACGCCAAACTCTACGAAATCGGCGCTGGCACCAGTGAGATTCGGCGCATGCTGATCGGCCGCGAACTGTTCAACGAAACCCGCTAAACGGAGCTGTCCATGGCTATCCTGCATACCCAGCTCAACCCCCGTTCAGCGGAGTTCGCCGCCAACAGCGCAGCAATGCTCGAACAGGTCGACGCCCTGCGCACCCTGCTCGCCCACGTGGCGCAGGGTGGCGGCGCGAAAGCCCAGGAACGCCACACCTCGCGCGGTAAATTGCTGCCGCGTGAGCGGATCAATCGCCTGCTGGACCCGGGCTCGCCGTTTCTGGAAATCAGCCAGCTCGCCGCGCACGCGGTGTATGGCGAAGACGTTCCCGCCGCCGGCGTGATTGCCGGGATCGGCCGGGTCGAAGGCGTCGAGTGCATGATCGTCGCCAACGACGCGACGGTGAAAGGTGGCTCGTACTACCCGCTGACCGTGAAAAAACACCTGCGCGCGCAGACCATCGCCCAACAGAACCGCTTGCCGTGCATCTATCTGGTGGACTCGGGCGGCGCCAACCTGCCGCGTCAGGACGAGGTGTTCCCGGATCGCGAACACTTCGGCCGGATCTTCTTCAACCAGGCCAACATGAGCGCGATGGGCATTCCGCAGATCGCCGTGGTCATGGGCTCGTGCACCGCTGGCGGCGCTTATGTGCCGGCGATGGCGGATGAAGCGATCATGGTGCGCAATCAGGCAACGATCTTCCTCGCCGGCCCGCCGCTGGTGAAAGCCGCGACCGGTGAAGTGGTCAGCGCTGAAGACCTCGGCGGTGCCGATGTGCACTGCAAGATTTCCGGGGTTGCCGACCATTACGCCGAGAGCGACGAACACGCCCTCGCCCTCGCTCGCCGCAGCGTCGCCAACCTCAACTGGCGCAAGCTCGGTGAAGTGCAGCAGCGCACGCCGATTGCGCCGCTGTACCCCAGCGATGAGTTGTACGGTGTGGTTTCCGCCGACGCCAAACAGCCGTTCGACGTGCGCGAAGTGATTGCGCGGCTGGTCGACGGCTCGGTGTTCGATGAATTCAAAGCCTTGTTCGGTACCACGCTGGTGTGCGGCTTCGCTCACCTGCACGGCTACCCGATCGCGATCCTCGCCAACAACGGCATTCTCTTTGCCGAAGCCGCGCAGAAAGGCGCGCACTTTATCGAACTGGCCTGCCAGCGCGGCATTCCGCTGCTGTTCCTGCAGAACATTACCGGCTTCATGGTCGGGCAGAAATACGAGGCCGGCGGCATCGCCAAGCACGGCGCGAAGCTGGTGACGGCGGTGGCCTGCGCCAACGTGCCGAAATTCACCGTGATCATCGGCGGCAGTTTCGGTGCCGGTAACTACGGCATGTGCGGGCGCGCTTACGATCCGCGTTTCCTGTGGATGTGGCCGAATGCGCGCATCGGCGTGATGGGTGCCGAGCAGGCCGCGGGCGTGCTGGTGCAGGTCAAACGCGAGCAGGCCGAACGCAGCGGCCAGGCCTTCAGTACGGAACAGGAAGCCGAGATCAAGCAACCGATTCTCGACCAGTACGAAGAGCAGGGTCACCCCTACTATTCCAGCGCACGGCTGTGGGACGACGGCGTCATCGACCCGGCGCAGACTCGTGACGTGCTGGCTCTGGCCTTGTCTGCGTCGCTGAACGCGCCTATCGAACCGAGCCGCTTCGGCGTGTTCCGGATGTGATGCTTTTTTTGTGGGAGCGAGCCTGCTCGCGAAGACGGTCTGTCAGCTCCGGATACTTCGACTGATACACCGCTTTCGCGAGCAGGCTCGCTCCCACAAGAACCGTGGAGACGGAAGAATATGAGCGACTTCAACACCCTCGAATTGCAGAGCGATCCACGGGGTTTCGCGACCCTGTGGCTGAGCCGCGAAGAAAAGAACAACGCGTTCAACGCAGAGATGATCCGCGAACTGATTCTGGCGCTGGACAAGGTCGCCAGCGATGCCAGCCTGCGTTTCCTGCTAGTGCGCGGGCGTGGCAGGCACTTCAGCGCCGGCGCCGATCTGGCGTGGATGCAGCAATCAGCCGAACTCGATTACCACACCAATCTGGACGACGCCCGCGAGCTGGCGGAACTGATGTACAACCTCGCCAAGCTGAAAATCCCGACCCTGGCCGTGGTGCAAGGGGCGGCGTTCGGCGGCGCCCTGGGTCTGATCAGTTGCTGCGACATGGCGATTGGCAGCGATGACGCGCAGTTCTGTCTGTCGGAAGTGCGCATCGGCCTGGCCCCGGCGGTGATCAGTCCGTTCGTGGTGCAGGCCATCGGCGAACGGGCTGCGCGTCGCTACGCCCTGACCGCTGAACGTTTCGGCGGACAGCGTGCGCGGGAAATCGGTTTGTTGTCCGAGAGCTACCCGGCCGCCGAGCTTGATCAAGCGGTCGAACAATGGATCGACAACCTGCTGCTCAACAGTCCCGCCGCGATGCGCGCCAGCAAGGATCTGCTGCGCGAAGTCGGTAACGGTGCGCTGACCCCGGCGTTGCGCCGTTACACCGAAAACGCCATCGCACGTATCCGCGTCAGCCCTGAAGGCCAGGAAGGCTTGCGCGCCTTTCTGCAAAAACGTCCGCCAAGCTGGCAGGCTGCAACCAACCCCAAGGAGCCGCGTTGATGAGCGCACCTGTTCTCACCACCCTGTTGGTGGCCAACCGTGGCGAAATCGCTTGCCGGGTCATGCGTACCGCCAAGGCGCTGGGCCTGACCACCGTCGCCGTGCATAGCGCCACCGACCGCGAAGCGCGGCACACCCGGGAAGCAGATATCCGCGTTGATCTCGGCGGCAGCAAAGCCGCTGACAGCTATCTGCAAATCGACAAACTGATCGCAGCAGCCAAAGCCAGCGGCGCGCAGGCGATTCATCCGGGTTATGGCTTTCTGTCGGAGAACGCTGGTTTCGCCCGTGCCATTGAACAGGCCGGGCTGATCTTCCTTGGCCCACCCGCCTCAGCCATCGACGCGATGGGCAGCAAATCGGCGGCCAAGGCGTTGATGGAAACCGCCGGTGTGCCGCTGGTGCCGGGCTATCACGGCGAGGCGCAGGATCTCGATACCTTCCGCGATGCCTGCGCACGTATTGGCTATCCGGTGCTGCTCAAGGCCACGGCCGGTGGCGGTGGCAAAGGCATGAAAGTGGTCGAGGACGTCAGCCAATTGGCCGAAGCCCTGGCCTCGGCGCAGCGTGAGGCGCAGTCGTCATTCGGCGATTCGCGAATGCTGGTGGAGAAATACCTGCTCAAACCACGCCATGTGGAAATTCAGGTGTTCGCCGATCAGCATGGCAACTGCCTGTACCTCAACGAGCGTGATTGCTCGATTCAGCGCCGGCACCAGAAAGTCGTCGAAGAAGCCCCGGCTCCGGGCCTGACCCCGGAGCTGCGCCGCGCCATGGGCGAAGCGGCGGTGCGTTCGGCGCAGGCGATTGGTTACGTCGGCGCGGGGACCGTGGAGTTCCTGCTGGATGCGCGCGGCGAATTCTTCTTCATGGAGATGAACACGCGTTTGCAGGTCGAGCACCCGGTCACCGAAGCGATCACCGGACTCGATCTGGTGGCGTGGCAGATTCGTGTGGCGCGCGGCGAAGCGTTGCCGATCACCCAGGATCAGGTGCCGCTCAATGGCCATGCGATTGAAGTGCGCCTGTATGCCGAAGACCCGTCGAATGATTTCCTGCCCGCCACCGGTCGCCTGGATTTGTATCGTGAATCGGCTGCGGGACCAGGGCGTCGGGTCGATAGCGGTGTTGAGCAAGGCGATGAAATTTCGCCGTTCTACGACCCGATGCTCGGCAAGCTGATCGCCTGGGGCGAAGATCGCGAGCAGGCGCGGTTGCGGCTGTTGAGCATGCTCGACGAGTTCGCGATCGGCGGTTTGAAGACCAACATCAACTTCCTGCGGCGGATCATCGCGCATCCGGCATTTGCTGCTGCGGAGCTGGATACCGGGTTTATTCCGCGGTATCAGGAAACGCTGCTGCCTGCTGCGGGTGAACTGAGCGATGAATTCTGGCAGACCGCAGCACAGGCTTTTGCACAGGGTTTACCGAGCGCTGTTCGGGCCGATGATCCGGGGTCGCCGTGGGCCTTGAACCGAGGTTTGCGTGCGGGTCTGCCGGCGGAAATCACTCTGCACTTGAGCTGCGAGGGTCAGGATCGGGCACTGACGCTGAATAGCGCCAGCAACGCTACGCTGTCCGATGAAGCGCTGGTGGTCGAGCGCGACGGCGTGCGCCGCACCTTGCGTGCCATTCGCCAGGGCAATTCGCTGTACCTGCAATGGGACGGCGAGTTACGGCGTATTCAGACGTATGACCCGATCAGCGCCGTCGACGCCAGCCACAGCCATCAGGGCGGTCTGACTGCGCCCATGAACGGCAGCATCGTGCGGGTGTTGGTGGAGGCCGGGCAATCGGTCGAGGCCGGCGCGCAACTGGTGGTGCTGGAGGCGATGAAGATGGAGCACAGCATTCGCGCGCCCCATGCTGGCGTGATCAAAGCGCTGTATTGCCAGGAAGGCGAAATGGTCAGTGAAGGCAGCGCTTTGGTTGAACTGGAAGCCGTGTAGCCAGAGGATCGATCCTGCGCCGAGCGAGGATCGATCTGGCTAGAAACGCGCTGTGGCCTGAACCACTACGCCAATGATTCGACACTCATCGGTGAACAAGGCTTTGGGCCAGGTCGGATTGAGCGGTACCAGATAACGCTGGCCGCCCTCTTCGTCCAGCTTGCGAAAGATCGCTTCAGCGCAGCCTTGCCACTGGGCGATCACCAGTTTGCCTGGCAGCGCTTCCACCTCCGGATCAACCAGAATCAGCATGCCCTCGGCAATGCTCTGGCCGGTCGGTGCGGTCATGGAATCCCCCGCCACCGTCAGCCAGAACGCCGCACCACGGGCGTGATAATCCGTCAGTTCGAAGCGCTGCTTGTCCTGCGTCGGAGCATAGGTTGTGGCTGCACTCTCGCGGATTTCGCACGAGGTGGACCAGTCACTGACCGGGTAGCGGAAGTACGGGTTGTACTTCTGTGCCAATGGCATTTCGTCATCCGCCGCTTCCTGCGGTTCACGGATCACCAGCACGACTTCGAGGAAGTCCATGCCCAGCGCCTGCAACACGCGGTTCATTTGGGTGATGCCCGGTTCGCGGCGTTTGTTCAGCCAATGGCCGATGCCGCCCTGGGACATGCCGACGCGCTCTCCGAGCTCTGTTTGAGTGATTTTGAGTTCACTCATCTTGGCCTTGACCAACTCAATCCATTTATCCATGTGCGGCACCTTACTTGCCCCGCCTTCGGCCGGCAAAACACATATTGTAGTATTTAAATTCTGGTCACAACTACGCATCGTACTATCCTGAAAGCACGGACTTTCAATCGAACAAGGAGTGACCCTTCACCATGAATATCAGCAGCAAAGACTTGCCCGATCTGCAAATGGACACCACGTTCACCTCCCCTCAAGGCAACGCGGCAGCGCAGCGAGCGCTGGACTATTACTTGAAACCAGCTGTGTCAGAACCCGAGGTCGATGAGCGTTTTTTTGACGTGAAACGCCATCTCAGCGGTGAAGAAGCCTTGGTGCATGCGTCGGATCTGCTGCGTTGCGCAGCGGCCACCGCCTTCAAGGCAGCCGAAAACCTGCAGGGCGCGAGCCGTGACCTGGCCTTTTCGGTGGTGCATATGGTGGATATGGCGCGAGCGATGGTCGACCATTCGATTGATGGCGAGCAGCTCTGACGAACACGGGAAGTGAGCGGACAGGAAAGAATTTTCCAATCGCGCAGATAAAAACGTTTGACTTGCAAATGATAATGATTATTATTGCAAGCAGCTGATCGCGAGATCAGTCGATGGACCAGAGACCTTAGGTCGGTCTTCTGGACTATCTCCTCATCAGGCTAATCACGGTTTTTGACCCGGCTTTTTGCCGGGTCTTTTTTTGCCCGTTTTTCGGGCTTATGGCTTCAGGCTAATGAAGTCTGTGGGTGCTGCAAATTCGATGGCGCGGATAATATCAAAAGAATATCGCTTGGCAAGCTTGGCCCGGCCAGATTGGCGCAAACCAATGACAATTAGCACTTGAGAATCAATCGCACAGTCTCTAAGCTGCTTGCGCGTCACGGAAGACGCCCCCCTACCGCAAGCCGCAATTTCCCTCGGTCTCAGCTCAGTCTTGCGTGTAAAGTAGCCGCCATAAAAATCATATTCAGGAATCGATTATGACCGTGGCCAAATCTTCGTTCGACATCAGCGCCAACTTCGACAGCGGCAACATCCAAGTCATCGACATCTCCAATCCGCTCAACCCGGTTCTGGCCATCCGCCCGGATACCCGCAGCGCGCATTTTCAGTGGTTCCACTTCAAGGCCAGCGGCCTGCATGTTCATCAAGAGCACTGGTTTCGCCTGGTCAACGCCAGCCAATCCTCCTACAACAAGGCCTGGACCGGCTATCAGGCTGTCGCTTCCTACGACCACGTCAACTGGTTCCGCATTCCCACCAGCTTCGAAGGTGACAGCCTGCGTTTTTGCCTTGAAGCCGAACAAACCCACGCCTGGTTCGCCTACTTCGAACCCTACAGCCGCGGTCGTCATGACTGGTTGATCGAGCAGGCGCTGACCAAGGCCGGCACCGAACTGCTGGCCACCGGCAAGAGCGTCGAAGGGCGTGACATTCAGTTACTGCGCAAGGGCAGCGGTGCCGAGAGCCAGCGCAAAATCTGGATCATCGCGCAACAGCACCCGGGCGAGCACATGGCCGAATGGTTCATGGAAGGCGTGATCGAGCGCCTGGAACGCCACGACGATCCGGTGCTGAACAGATTGCTGGCCAGCGCCGATTTGTATCTGGTGCCGAACATGAACCCGGACGGAGCCTTCCACGGTCACCTGCGCACCAACGCCATGGGCCAGGATTTAAATCGCGCCTGGCAGAGCGCCAGTCAGGACGTCAGCCCTGAGGTACTTTTCGTACAACAGCAGATGGAAAAGTATGGCGTCGATCTGTTCCTGGACGTACACGGTGACGAGGAAATCCCCCACGTGTTCACTGCCGGTTGTGAAGGCAACCCGGGTTACACACCGCGCATCGAGAAGCTCGAAGAGCATTTCCGCACGCACCTCAAGCACACCACCAAGGACTTCCAGACCCAGTACGGCTACACCCGCGACGAACCGGGCCAGGCCAACATGACGCTGGCCTGCAACGCGGTCGGTCAGAAATACGACTGCCTGTCGCTGACCCTGGAAATGCCGTTCAAGGATCACGACGATCATCCGAACAAAGAAACGGGCTGGTCGGGCAAGCGCTCGAAACAATTGGGCAAAGACGTGCTGACCACCATCGCCGATATGGTCGACACCCTGCGCTGATCCCTCCCCGCTCCACCCAAAGATCGCAGCATTGTCTGCGATCTTTTTTTTGCGCGATCAAATGCCATGGCCGGCAAGGTTGCAAATTAAAACAAGAATGCTTACTTTGATTCTGGTTTTAATTTGAAACCCAAAAAGGAATCAGGGCATGCAACCTCAACCGCTCAAATGCAGCGTGGTGCTGCTGTTTGCCAGTGCCTGTGGTCTGGCCGTGGGCAACGTGTATTACGCGCAACCGCTACTGGACGCCATGGCCGAGGCCTTCGCCATGTCACCGGCAAGCATCGGCATCGTCATTACCCTGACGCAGATCGGTTACGGCATCGGTCTGGTATTGCTGGTTCCCCTCGGCGATCTGCTCAACCGTCGGCGGCTGATCGTCACCCAGACCCTGCTCTCGGCAGTCGCCCTGCTGATGATTGCGCTGGCACCCAACAGTCTGTGGTTGCTGCTCGGCATGACGTTGACCGGTTTGCTCGCCGTGGTGACGCAAGTGCTGGTGGCCTACGCCGCGACATTGGCCATCCCGGCGCAACGCGGTCGCGTGGTCGGCGTGGTCACCAGCGGCATCGTCGTCGGTATTCTGCTCGCCCGTACCGTGGCCGGTGCCATGGCCGATCTGGCCGGTTGGCGGGCGATTTATCTGTTGTCGGCGGGGCTGACGCTGCTGATGGCCATTCTACTGTTACGCGTCCTGCCCAGGCATGAGTCCGCGCGACCGTCCAGCGCTTACGGGGCGCTGATCGTCTCGGTGTTCCGCCTGTTCAAACAAGAGCCGGTGCTGCGACAACGGGCAATCCTCGCCCTGCTGACCTTCGCCAGCGCCATGGTCCTGTGGACGCCGATGGTACTGCCGCTGGCCGCCCCGCCGCTGTCGTTGTCCCACAGCGAAATCGGCCTGTTCGGACTGGCCGGCGCCGCCGGGGCACTGGCTGCAGCACGCGCCGGACATCTCGCCGATCGCGGTCTGGGCCAATGGGTCAGTGGTGTGTCGCTGCTGCTGATGCTCGCCTCGTGGCTGCCAATCGCCCTCACCCAGTCCTCGTTATGGGCGCTGTTGCTGGGGGTGATCACTCTGGATCTGGGCTTGCAGGCCGTACACGTCACCAGCCAGAGCATGATCTACAGCGTGCGCCCCGAAGCGCAAAGCCGCCTCACTGCCGGCTACATGCTGTTCTACTCGATTGGCAGCGCCGTGGGTTCAATCCTTTCCACGGCGACATACGCGTGGGCCGGCTGGAGCGGCGTGTGCCTGCTCGGCGCCGCCATCAATGCGCTGGCGCTGGGTTACTGGTGGCTGACCCTGAAAAGTGGCGCGCCGCAGCGGTGCGCCACACAGGCCGGTTAATCGCGCTCGCGACCACGCAACATGCTGTCGAGCACCTCGTCGCGGCGCACCCAACCGTGGAACAGCGCCGCCGCCAGGTGTAACAGCACGGTCAGGAACAACAGGTACGCCAGATAACCATGCGCCTTGCGCAACATGGCAAACACCTGCGCATCGGCCGGCAGAATCGACGGCAATTGCAAGGTATTGCTGAGCATCACCGGCTCCCCCGACGCACTGATCATCGCCCAACCGAGCACCGGTAGCGCCAGCATCAAAGCGTACAACAACACATGCGACGCCTTGGCCGCCATCACTTGCCAACCGGGCAGATCCGCTGGCAGCGGGGGCTGTCGGGTGGAAAAACGCACCAACAGGCGCACCACTACCAGCAGCAGAATCGCAATCCCCAGCGGTTTATGCAGGTGAATCAGCCATTCATGCCGCTGTGAGACCGAAGTGACCATGCCGGCGCCAATGAACAACATGGCAATGATCATGACCGCCATCAGCCAGTGCAGGAGCCGCGCCAACAGCGCGAAATGAGTCGGTTGCGTGCTCATGGGCGAGCCTCCTGTTTGGCGGCGGGCAGTTGGCCGACTTCACTGGTACGCCGCAGGTAGGAATCGGCGTAACCGGCGGAACGCGCAGCGAGCAATGGGTCGTCGGAGCCTTCGATACCGGCGGGCAGCACCAGCGGATCGTAATTGATGTCACGGCATTCACCGCTGAGCTGCGGCTGGGTCTTCTCCAGTACCAGCGTGCCGGCGTTGACGACTTTGCGGCCGTCGGGCCAGGTTTTGCTTGCATCGTTCACTGGGTCACCGGGGTTGGCCAAGGTGATGTTCAACTGCCAGCGCAACGGCCCTTCGGCCAGTCGCTGCACCAAATCCTTTTCCAGAAAATCCGCGCCCTCCGGCGCTGTTGCTCCGGCGGCATCGCGCGCCAGTGGCGTGACGCTCCAGCGCACCGCCTGCTTCTGCCCACTGGCGCTGACCAGATAGAACGCATTCACGCTGTTGTAGGTTTCGGTGGCATAGCTGGCCGAGGGTTTGGCGGTCTTCACCCACGTCAGGAACGGCACGGCTTCCGGGTGCGCGGCGAAGAATGCCGGCACCTTCGACGGGTCCGGTTTGCCCGTGACCGGATCCGGCGACTGCGCCTGCTGCAATTGATAAAACGCCTCAGGCGTGCCGACCGGGAACACCGGCATGCTGTTCATCCCGGTACGCCATTGCTGGCCGTTGGCCTGGCTGAAACGCAGCGCCAGACTGCGGATCGGCACGCTGCTGTCCGGGGCGTAGGGATTGCCCGCCGGCAATGCGAAGCGCCCGACCACCGGAGTCCGCGCCTCGTTGAACACCTGCGCGGCAGAAAACGCCCGCGCCTCGCCGCTGCTCTCGAAATGCCCGATCACGCACACGCCTTTGGCGTGGTTGCGACGGAACCCGGGATGCACGCCGTTGTTTTTCTCCAGCACATCGACCAGCGCCTTGGGCGTCAGACGTTGTGGGTCAAGGTTACCGTGGACGTAGGCAAACGCCCCGGCGACAGCCGCGACAACTATCGCGATGCCGCCAAGACGCAGTACCAGGCTTGCGCCACTCAAGGGCGGACGCTGCGGCCCGCCCGGGGGTGAGGTGCGATCAACCATGAAAGACTCCAGGGCCATCGGCCATAGGGAAAGGTGCTATGAGACGTTCGTCTCGCAGGGTTATTCCCTTTGAACTGTAGTTTCTTTCATCTGATCGCGAGCGACGTATTCAAACCACTAGCGGTCCAGCTCAAATCGAGGCGCACGCTTCTCCAGAAATGCCCGCATGCCTTCCCGTTGCCCCGGCGTCGCGAACAAGCCATGGAAGGAACGGCGCTCGAACACAATGCCCTCGCGCAAGCCCGATTCATCAACGCGGTCTACGGCCTCCCGTGCCGCACGCACCGCCGTGCGCGGAAAACCACTGATCTGTTGCGCGACGGCCAATGCTTGCGTCAACACCTCGGCGGAATCGGTCACCCGCGATACCAGACCGGCCTGCTCAGCTTGCGCGGCGCCAAGCGAGCGTCCGGTCAGAATCATGTCCATGGCTTTGGCACGACCAATCAAGCGGGTCAAACGCTGGGTGCCGCCCATTCCAGGCATGACCCCGAGCCTGATTTCCGGCAACCCGAACTGCGCGGTGTCCGCCGCAATGATCACATCACACATCATGGCAAGCTCGCAGCCACCGCCGAATGCGTAACCGCTAACCGCTGCGACTTTCGGTGTGCGTAGCCGCGAAAAGGCCTCCCAATCGGCGAAATAGTCTTCGCGGATCATGTCAGCACAACTCTTGTCGTACATTTCACGAATATCCGCGCCCGCAGCGAAGTAGTCCTTCGTCCCAGTGATGACGAAACAGCCGACCTGCGGATCGCTGTCCAGCGACTGCAACGTCGACAGCAACTCCTGCATCAGTGACGTGCTCAGCGCATTTCGGGTTTGGGGGCGGTTCAGTCGAATCAGGGCAACTCGCCCATGTCGTTCAATCAACAGGTTCATGACAATCTCTTCAAACAAGGGAAAATTTCAGTACGTCACAGGCGCGGTTGTCAGGAGTCCCAGAGGGCGCCGTAGGCCGCAATGCCTCGCGCCTCCATTTCCTCGACAACACGTTCAGTCAGCGTCTGATTGGAAATGCAGATCACCGCCTCGGCACCGGTTGCCTGGACGGCCGCGTAGGCCAACGCCACCAGATCCGGCTTACCCGATAGGTCGGTATCCCAGATATGCGCACCGGGTTGCGCCCGAAGAATTTCGTCCACCAGTTCATCGCCATAGGTCTTGCGCGGGCTGCGGGTTGACCAGATCAGGTGGATCGGCACTTGTTGTGCCAGCAGGTGCGGCAACACCGGACCGATGCCACTGCCGGTCGCGACATACACCACCGACTTGAACAGCGTTTCAATGTGGGCAACACCTGCGGTAGCGATGCCCTTGACCCAGACATGAGTCGATGGCTGATCAATCAAACGCCCCGTCCAGTCGCCCGCGCGGGAAATGATCAAGCGAAAACCAGGCTGGCCCGGCGCAGGAATATTGGCAAATGAATGCCATTCCCACAGCGGATTGAGGCTGATGGCCGTGGACGATCCGGCGAACGGCGTCAGATGCTCGAACCCTGCAATCAGCACATGCGACGACGGCTTTACCTGTGTCACCGGCACCCTGCGCAGGCGCAGCCACGGCAGGACGATGCTGAACGTCAGTAATAGCAGCATCCAGAACGAGGTCGAGTCGCCAAGCATCTGCAGCAGGCTCGCCTTCGGGTTCTGATCACGGGCGGCGATCAGTGTCATCACCCAGAACAGCCCGAGTGCCGTCCAGCCGCCAAAACGATGGGTTCGTTCAAAAGCGTTATGGAACGTCGAGCGAATGCGCGGCAGTGCCATGATCGCCATCAACAACAGCACGCCGAGCAGGCTGCCACTGACAGCCAACAGCGTCATCGAGACGGTACCCGGCCCCGCGAATCGATCCTGGAGCATCACCGCCAACAACAGCGCAAACCAGACGATCGCGGCAACCGCACCACCGCTGTGCAGACCACCAAAATGATAAACCTTGGCCAGCGAGCGCCGAATTGCCAGCGGCCAGCTAGTGGGGACGCGGGTTGCGAGCCAGAACAGCAGATTGATCAGGTACTGCTGGCGAACCAGAATCGCCAATGACAGATTCGCCGTGACCCAGCCAGACAGCGTCGGCAATGCGAGACTGTCGCCTGTCCACCATTGCCCAGCGGTCAGGCCATGGCCCAACGCTGCGACATTGACGATCAGCACCAGCGCAAACAAACGGTTGTAGTGGGAAAACACCGGCAGCGAGCCCAACCGCCGCCAAAGTGCCCGCCGGGGGGGCAAGACCAGGCCCGCATCCAGCCGACTCATTGCCCCGCCTCCTGAGCGTTGCTCTGCTGCAGTTGATGCGCCATGGCCCATTCGAGTAACAGACGCTTGTCGACTTTGCCTCGGGAAGTGAGCGGAATGTTGTCCACCGCCAGAATGAGAGTCGGCACGCAGTAATAGGCCAAACGCTGTTCGCAGCAATGGCGGGCAGCGACGACGTCCGTGGTGCGCGGATAGACAAACGCCACCAGGTTGCGATTGTCGAGTTTCAACGTAACCGCCCGCTCGCAGCTCGGGGATGCCTCAAGCGCAGTGGAAACCGAGTCAAGTTCCACACGGAAACCGCGAATCTTGACCTGGTCATCGATCCGTCCCAGGTGCTCCAACTCACCGTCCTGCGTCCAGCGGCCCAGGTCTCGGGTGCGGAACATCATGCGGCCTTCACCGAGAAAGGGGTCAGCGCGATAGCGTTCAGCGGTCAATTGCGGATTGCCCAGATAACCTGCCGTCACACAATCCCCGCCCGCCCACATTTCGCCCGGCTCACCGGGCGCGCATAACTGCCCTGCCTCATCCAGCACATACACGGTGTTGTTCGGCGTCGGCTTGCCAATGGTCAAGGTGCCTGGTTGCCGGTAGCGCTGCATGGTGTTGACGATGGTGGTTTCGGTCGGCCCGCAGGCGTTATAGAACTGGCAAAAAGATGCCCAGCGATCTGCCAGGGGTTGCGGACAAGGCTCACCCGCCAGCGCCACCACCCTCACGCGGGTGCAACGTTCCGGCTCCAGCGTGGCAAGAATCGACGGCGTGGCGATCAGCACATCACACTGCTCGGCTGTCGCGGCGATGTTCTTGCCGCGAATCAGCAACGTTGCGCCATGGGCCAGACACCCGAAAATCTCCCAAGCCGCCATGTCGAAGGCAATGTTGAGGATTTGTCCGACCTTGCATCCCGGCTCTATACCGAGGTTGCCCGGGGCGGTCAGCAGAATATTGCAGACATTACGTTGCGTGACACGTACGCCATTAGGTACGCCGGTCGTGCCCGAGGTGAACAGCACGAAGCACAGCGAATCGGCCGAAATCTGTTGACCGGCGGGGTTGTGCTCATCAGCTTGCGATGACGGCGTCTTGATAAAGGTATCGAGGGGTATGCAGTGCTGCAGTGCCGTCAGCGGGATTGCGCACGCCAGCTCCGAGAGCGTCAGTACGATGCGCGTGCGGGCGACCTTCATGATGTGCTGCAACTGGTGCGTCGGTGTGATCCCCACATGCTGAGGAATGTAGGCAGCGCCGATTTTCAGTGTTGCCAGCATCCCCACCAGCATAGGAATCGAGCGCTCGACAAACAGCGCGACATGATCGCCAGCGGCCACCCCTTGCTCAAGCAGATGCCTGGCGAGGCGATTGGCCTGCCGGTTCAATTCGCCATAGGTGATTGTCTCGCCCCGACAGTGAGCCGCGATGCCCTCGGGCATGCGCACCGCTTGCGCCTCAATGGCGTGGTGAATCAGAGCAAATGCCGGTGTGGCTTTCGGGCCACACCCAAAACGTCGCCATGAACTATCAATTCCCGCACGGGATTGCGGCTGGTTGGAAATTGCGAAAGCTTGCATAAAAAAGGTCCCCCTTGATCTCATCGGGCGACAAAGCGCATTCGGCGAGGTTGCCTGCCTGCGCATGTCGAACCCGTTGAGCCGGGACATGCAACATTATTACGCTGACTACAAAACGCGACGAACTTTCCTACTCAATTAAGAAAAAAAACTTTCACGCAGATTCATGGAATAACCTGCAGCAAGCGGCGTCTTGCTAATCAATACCGCCGTTTCTACCCCAGGCATGCCGCTTTCCATGAACACACTCGACGAACACCTGCGTGAGTTGATTCCCCGTCTGAGGCGCTTCGCCCTGTCTCTGACGCACAATGGCGCCAGCGCCGACGATCTGGTGCAGGCCAGCCTTGAACGGGCCTTGTCCGGCTGGAGCAGCAAACGCGCCGAGGGTGACGTGCGTGCATGGCTGTTCGCAATCCTCTATCGGCAGTTTCTCGACGCCCATCGGCGCTCCCGTCGTTATGCGCGGATGCTCGAATTCTTCACCGGTCGCGATGACGCCGAGCCCTCGACCGAGCGCACGGTGATCGCCCAATCGACCCTGCAAGCCTTCGATCGCCTGCCTGCTGAACAGCGAGCCCTGCTGTTGATGGTTTCGGTGGAAGGCTTGAGCTACAAGGAAGTCGCGCAAATCCTTAACGTCCCCAGCGGCACAGTGATGTCGCGTCTGTCCCGCGCTCGTCAGGCCTTGCGCCAGCTCAGCGAAGGCGAAATCAGCAGCCCTTCCTTGCGGATACTCAAATGATCAGCATGCCCCCCAGCGAACGCGACCTGCACGCGTACGTCGACCATCAACTCAGCGAGGCCGATCGGCGCATCCTCGACACCTGGCTGGCCAATCATCCGGACACCGCCGCACAGGTTCGCGCCTGGCAGCAGGATGCCCAACAATTGCGCGCTGCGCTGGGCGGTGCGTTGCAGCAACCGACGAATCCGCAGTTGGATCCGGCGCAGATTCGCCAGCGTCTCAAGCGTCAATCACGGCGTCATCTGGCCAGCGCGGCAGTGTTGCTGATCGCGGTCGGCCTCGGTGGTTTCAGTGGCTGGCAGGCGCGGGAAATGACCCTCGCGCGCGCCTCTGTGCTGCCAATGACCGATGCCTTGCAGGCCTATCGACTGATTGCACAGCAGGGAATATTGCCGGCGGACTATAAAGTCGACAGTGACGGCGACATGCAGCATTGGCTCGATCGGTATTTCACTCAGGCCAGTCGCTTGCCGGATCTGAAATCCGCCGGCTTCGAACCGGTCAGCGGCCGTCTGCTCAGCACCGACGAAGGTCCGGCGGCGATGGTGATGTATGAGGATCGCAGCGGTCACAAGGTCAGTTTCTACGTGCGGCCACCGGGGCCGAAAAACACCTTCCTGCCACGCGGCAGCCGCAGTGACGGCGATCTGCAGGCCGATTACTGGTCCGGCGGCGGGTACAACTATGCGATGGTCAGCCCGACAGACTCGCCGGCGGCGCAGCAATTGAGACAATCACTGCAATTCTGAGAGCCCACAAATCCCCTGTGGGAGCGAGCTTGCTCGCGAATACGATGTGCCATTCAACAATCATGGTGGCTGATCTACCGCTTTCGCGAGCAAGCTCGCTCCCACAGGGGGTCATCGCATGGGTCAGAAACCCACGTCCAGCACCACATTGTCCAGATACGTCCCCGCCGGCGGCGTGGTCTGGTCGGTGTAGATTTTCGCGTTGTAATTGAAGATCTGGCTCCCGGTGCCCAGACCATTTCCTGGATTGACCTCGGCGTCAGTGCTCGACCGGCGCGCACTGCCGACACTGCCCCAACGAGTAGTCCCGGCGCTTTTGAAGATGTCGTAGGCCAGATAATTGCTCCCGGAAATCATCCGCCGTCGACCGCCGACACTGACCGGGTTCTGCCCGTCGCTCAAACCGACGGTGTAGGCGCTGCCCTTGGTGCAGGCCAGATTGATCGTCTGCCCGGTCACCGGAGTAAAGGCGCTGATCACCGGCGCGCTGCCAAAGGCAATGTTTGGCGCGGTAATCGTGCAGTCGTTGGACACGGTCAGGTTCACCGTCAACGTCGCCGTACCGCTGTTGATGTCGCGCCCCAGGCAAATACTGCCGGCACCGATCCCGGAGCAGTAATTCCAGTTCCAGAAAATACTCAGGGTTTCCGTGTAGACCCCGGCGGCAACGTTGCTGCCAATGGTCGTGCTCAGGTACAGCGGCACGGTTTTCGGGGTGGTGCCGTTGAGCAGCCCCAAGGCGTCGATGATGCCGTTGCGGGCGAAGTCGAAGGCGGTGCCACGGGTCACCGGGTAGCTGGTGCTGTTATTGGCGTAGATCGTGTAGCCGATGACGTCGCCGGTCGGCCCGAGCAAGCCGCTCTGGGTCGAGGTAATGGTGGCGTAAAAGTGATCATTGCTGGTCAGCAGGGTCAGCAGCGAACCCGTACAACTCAACCCGGCGTTGAGCGTGGAACTGGGCTGCGTCGTGGTGCGCACGGCAATCGAACTGATCGAACCAAACGCCGCCGCAGTGGTACTGACCACCGAACACAAGGCCTGTGCCGCCCCAGGCAGCAACAGCGCCAGACACAGGCAAATCCGCGCCGCGCTCATTGACACACCAACGGGCCGATCAGCGGCACCTGGCTTTGCTGCATATCCACGTCGAATCGCGTCTTGCAGGTCTTGCCGTCCGCCAGCGTCACCAACAACGAGTTCTGTGCCTGCAGGTTTTCCAGGTAGACCAGGCCATCCCAGCCAACCACCGTGCGCGCCCCGCTTTGCTCGTGCAACACGCCCGCGCCCAATGGCAGTTCACGTTGCTGCGCGTCCACCAGCACGATACTCGCAGCGATCACCCGACTCAGTGGAAACTCCAGCAAATAACCGCTGCCCCGGCGCACGGCGATGCGCTGCTCGACGTTGGGGCTGCGCACGTTGGCCGGTAGGTTCAGCGGATCGATTTCATATTTGCCGCGGTAATAGGCGCTGCTCCAAGGCACCAGCAGATGGCCGTTCTTGTCGGTTTGACCGACCTGCTGGTTTTCGTAGCGCACTGGAATGTCGGCAAAGCCGTCGGTACTGACCACCACAAACGCATCGTCGATACGATTGGCCGCGAACACCTGGCGATCCATCCACACCAGCGAGCCACTGGCATCGGCCCAACGGGTTTCGGCGTCTGAAGTGCCATAGACCCCGGCCTGCAATTGCACCGATTGCAGGCGCCAGGTCAGGTCGGCCTGACGATAATCGGGGCCATCACCCTCGGCGTAGCCCAGATTGAAACCGACCCCGCCCTCGGTCGGCACCGAACGACTGTAATTGACCCGCTGCTGACTCTGCCCGGTCTTGCTGCGCTCGCTGCTGATTGCCAGGCTGCCGCGCAGATCGAACGGAATCACCAGTTGCGCCTGCACCGCCCAGTGGCTGTCGCCGATCTCGCGGTTGGCCGAAAGGTAGAAACTGCTGTTGCGCCACAACGGCTTGCTCCAGCTCAGGTTGAGCAGGCGCGTGCGCGAATCGTCCGCCGCGCGCACGTCGAAATAGCCGGCACCGAGGCTGCCCCAACGGTCGAGGTTGACACTCAGGGTCGCCTGCTCGCTGCGCCGGCTGAGGCTGATGTAGGGCGTGTCGATCACGCTCAGGTCGGCGTATTGGTCGCGGCGTTGCAAGCGTTGCCAGGAAAAACTGTAGCGCTGGCTGCTGTACTGATAACCGAGGCTGAACTGGTTGCCCCCCTCACCTTCGAAACGGCTCTGACTGATGGCGCTGTTGAGCACGCCGAAATTGCCCAGGCGCAGGTTGCCGCCGATGCCGCCGAGGGTCAGCGAATCCGCCGCTTCGGCATGGCTTTCCAGGGTAAAGCTGTCACTGACGCCGTAGCGCAGGCTGCCGGAGGTGACACCGGTGCCGTAGCTGAAGTCCTTCAAACCATAATCGCGGCGCAACGTACCGGCAGCCACGGAAAAATCGCTCAGGCCTTTTTGCAGCAAACTGCTGGTGACATAGAACGGCACCGTCGTCGAGACCTGCCGCCCCAGCGCATCGGTGGTCACCACCACCGCCTCGCCGGCGCCGTTGATGAACGGAATGTTGGTCAGGGTATACGGCCCCGGTTGCAGGTCGTTGCTGCTGGACTTGTAGCCGTTGATAAACAGATCTACCGAGGACGGCACCGCCGCTTCCCCAGCGAACTGCGGCAACGGATAGGTGACCAGATCCGGACGCACGGCAAAGTCCCGCGAGAACTGCACACCGCCCAGACGCACGGAGTTGCTCCAGGGCAAGGCGCCGCTGATCACGTCGCCGCCTTCGTAGGTGAGCATTCGCTCGTCATCCGAGTATCGCCAGGTGGTGTCGTAGCGCAGGTAGCCGTTGTCCAGCGTACTGAGCGAATCGCCGGACAAGGTGCGCCGGTACTGCCCGGTGTTGGACAGGGTGCCCCAGCCGTCGAACAGCCGCAGCTCGTTCCAGGCCGCCAGATAGGTGCCGGCGTCGTCGGTGTCATTGAGGTACAGGTCATAATTGAACAGCGCACCGAAGCTGCTCAGCGCCGGAGTGCGCGGATAGTTCTCGCGATTGCCGATGAACTGGTCCGGCAGCCACTGCGGCGGAACATCCAGCAGCAGGCGCTGACCGACACTGTCGTACTCGCTGTGCAGTCCCGGCAAGCCGTCAAGATCGACTTCGTCAGCACTACCGTCAGGCAGTTTCATCCCGGCTTCGCGTAATGCGCTGGCCGGCAGAAACAGATGCCCGTCACGCTGCTGTACCGCCACCACCCGCCCGGTGTTCATCTGATTGACCACCAACTCCAGAAACAACTGTGCATCACTGACGGCCTCCATGCCGCTGGGAGGCGGCGGCAATTCGCCGGCCCCGGAGGGTTGCACGACCATCAGGCACCACGCGCCAGTCATCAGCCACAACGGACGCTGAATACGACGAGCCCATCCTGAGCTCATACACGCTTTACGTCCGTCAATGGACTGAATCCTCCTGATGCCACTATTGCCAAAGCCAGTTATCTTTTTCTGGAATTTTGACGACACGATGTAATCATTGTGGCGAGGGAGCTTGCTCCCGCTCGACGGCGCAGCCGTCGTCAGAACTGTTTGAGCGGACTACCTGACACGGCTTGGGGCTGCTTCGCAACAGCGGGAGCAAGCTCCCTCGCCACAAAAGTCCACTCGGCATGGCTCCTTTTTCAGCGCTCCGGCGCAATGCTCTGCACCTGCGCCCCGCCATTGACCCGCACCTGCAGCGCCGACTCGCTCGCCAAGGGGCCCGGTGCCGGCCAGCGCATCACCGCCCCCGGCAGCACGTATCCCAACAGGCCCTCGGCCAACGGCTTGCTTTGCCCGCCCTGTTTGATCGCCACGTCAGTCAGCCGCGCATGCACCGCGCCCTGATTGCGCACTTCGACATACGGCCGGCCGTCGACCGCTACCGTGCGCCAGCTCAATTGCGGCAGCCCCACGCCTTTGGGATCGCGCGGGCGCGTGCTGTCCTCCTTGCTCCACAGCCCCGCGCCGTAGGCAAACAACGGCACCGAATAACGCATCTGGAAGCGAATCGCCGCCGCCGTTTTGCCGCCCTCGGCAGCCGGTGGCTGAGCGCCAGGTATTTCGTCGATGATGATCCGGTAAGCCAGTTCCTGTCCCGGCGGCACATCCTTGGTTCGGGTCAGGCGCACCAGCTGTTTCTGGCCCGGTTCGATCTTCGCCACCGGCGGGCTGCCGATCACGTCGCGCTGGTTCTGGTATTGCTCTTCAAAGCCGCTCTGGCTCCAGCCGAATACACGGATCTGCAGGTTGGCGGTTTCCGTGCCGCGGTTCTCCAGCCACAACGCACTGGCCTGTTGATCGGCCTCCAGCACCGGGTCGATCGGCCAGATCAGCACCGAACTGGCGGCCTGCGCATTGCCAGCCCCAAGCATCACCAGCGCCAGCATCACGCACTGCGCAATCGAATGCCGTGAAGTCACTGCCCCCATGAACCTGCTCCTTGTCGGCCATTCAAACGTCGCCTCACCACGACAGTTGCACCTGCAACACGTCGCTGTACGTCCCCCCAGGCTGATTGCCCGGCAACTGCACCTGCCCGTAAATCGGCAGGCTGATGTTGTTCGCGTCGCTGTAAGCCACCGCCACGCTCTGACTGATGCCCAGGCTCTGGCTGTAAGCCGCATCGCGAAACAGCGTGTAAGCCACCCGCGCACTGCCGCTGTTGAGCTGCATATGCCGACCGCTGCTGTTGTACTGGCCGCCATCGACGCTCATGTTCAGCGTCACGCCCGGTGTGCATTGCAACTGCACGCCACCGGTCAGCGCCACTTGCACCGTGCCGGTACCCAGAGCCGAACTGGTACCGAAATTCAGCCCACCGTAATTCGAGACACCGCCCACCACCAGGCACCCCGGGGTGATGGTGGCGCTGACCTGAAAGCTCTGGCTGGTGGCGGCCCCCAGCGGCAGCGGCACACTGCCCGCACAGAGCAGGAGCAGCGCAGCACAGCCCTGACGGCGCATGGCATCAGAACGTCAGTTCGACAGCGACGGTGTCGGTGTACGTCCCCGCCGGCAACCCGGCCTTGCCCACCGCCTGACCATAAATATTCACCGTCTGCGCCACGCCGGTGCTGGTCGCCAGGTTGATCGTGCCGTCAATCGGCAGCAGCTGCGAATGCCCGGCATCGGTATAGAAATCGTACGGCACGTAGTTGGCGACACCGTCGTACAACGCACGTGCACCGCCCGGCGATTGACCATCGTGGGCACCGGCGCGCACCTTGACCACCGGCGTGGTGCCGCTCGAGCAAAGAATCGACAGCGCCCCGCCACCACCGCCCAACACCTGCCCGCTGGCGGTGGTAAACAGGCTGTTGGCAGTGCCGAAGTTCAGCGCACCGAAGTTCAGCCCGGTGGAGCCGCCGGCGCCATTGACCTGACAACTGCTGATCAGGGTCAGGCTGGCGGTGATCTGGCCGGTGACCGTGGTGGCGGCGTGGGCACTGGGAACCAGCGTCAGGCCGAGCAACGACAAACCTATCCTTGATGCAAACGTGCGCATGGTGTCCGTCCTCTACGGGTTACCAGTCGAGCGTCACCGTCAGCGTGTCGGTATAGACACCTGCCGGTACCGCGCGGGTATTCGCCACCACCGTGCCAAAGACCGGAATCGGTATCTGCGCACCGCTGGTGACAGCGAAATTGTGTTGTTGGCCGATGCTGTAGCGTTGGCTGCCGGAGGCATCCAGGAACAGTTGATAAGGCAGGGTCTGGCGTCCGTTGCTCAGGCGGCGGGTGGTGCCGTCGCCGTGGGTACCGCCATCGATGGTGACCGTGAAACCGGTGACCGAGGGATTGCAGGCCACATTCAGCTTGCCGCTGCTGTCGCCGTCGAGACTGGCCTTGATGGGCGAAGTCCAGGTCGGCCCCTGCTGACCGAAATCAAGGGTGCCCAGATTGCTCACCGGGATCGCCGGCGTGGCGCTGTTGGTGACTTCGCACCCGGCGATCAGGATCAGTCGCGCGTTGATCTGCCCACTGATCGCCGCCTGTGCGTCGTCAGCGAGCAACAGCAGCGTACCCGTGGCGATGACCATCCAATGCTTGCCTGTCATTGCGTCCGTCCCTACTCCTTCAGGATGCTTGCGTCTCCCGCGTTCAGCATTGAACGCCCCTTCCCTGCGCAGCCCGCCTCCAGCGGATTGCCTGAAATCCTGCACTCACCAGGTCACGGTGACCTTCACCAGATCCGAATAACGCCCGACCTGTGGTACTTGGGCCAGACGCTCGATCCGCGCATACAGCGGCAGCTCCACGGTGCCGCTGTCCGGCACCCGACCGCTGACCGGTACGTCCACCACCAACGGCACACGGCGCGCCGCGTCCTGATACAGGTGGTACGGAATAGGCTTGCTCCCGGCCGCTCCCGCCATGTAGCGAACCTCACCGACGCCGCCGTGCAGGCCACCGTCGACACGCAGCTGATAGGGTGTGTCGGGGTTGCACTCCAGGCGTGGCAACCGGTGGTTGGTCAGCGCCGCACCCAAGGGCCCGGCCGGATCATCAAGGCGCGCGGTGCTGCCGAAATCCAGCACGCCCAGTTGTTCCATACCCGCCTCGCGCTGCTGCCCGATCAATTGGCAACCACGCATCACGTCAACGCGGACTTCAACCTGCAGATCCGCCGCATATACCGCGCTCCCAAGCACCCCGAGCAGGCCCACCACCACACGTGCAATCACGGTCCCATTCCTTGGCAGGGAACATTCGGATGACGTTACTGTGTTTCAGGTTAGCAACAGTCGACGAATCCGCCAGTCGATTGGATCCATGGATCTTCCGGGATATGTTTCGAAAGGTTGGCAATACGACGAATTACATCGCTGCAAATAGCTGTACGTTCCACACAATGTTGTTCAGTAATCGCCCATTGTCGACAAGCCGCCATGGAGCCTGACGCCGCCTCTGGTTACACTACGGCGCCGCGCTCCCGGGCGCCGGCCTGATGACTACGGAGTGACTGCACTGTGCCCTCTCGAGCGCCCAAACGATCGCCACTGACCCAACGCTGGTCGGCGCTGCGCCGCTGGTTCGCCAAGGGCCGGCCAGCCAGTGCCGGGCATGACGCCACTGCCCGCTCGATCCACGAATACTTCCGGCTCAAGGCTCACAGCCAGGGTTACACCCTCAGCCACAGCCAGCAGCGGGTGATCGATTGCATGGCACAACAGGCCAGCCTGTTGTTCGGTGCCAGGCCGCAAACGCCGCCGAGTCTGTACCTGCATGGTGCGGTCGGACGCGGCAAGAGCTGGCTGCTCGAAGGCTTTTTTCAGGCCCTGCCCACCGCGCAGAAACAGCGCGTGCATTTCCATGAATTCTTCGCCCGATTGCATCAGGGCATGTTCGAGCATCGCGAACAGGACGATGCCCTCGGCGTCACCCTCGATGAACTGTTACACGACTGCCGGGTGCTGTGTTTCGACGAATTTCATGTGCATGACATCGGCGATGCCATGCTCATCACCCGGCTGTTCAAGGCCTTGTTTCAGCGCGGCATTGTGTTGCTGGTGACCTCCAATTATCCGCCGGAGGGCTTGCTGCCTAACCCGCTCTATCACGCGCGTTTCAAACCAGTGATCGACTTGATCAACGCACGCATGCACGTGATGGAGGTCGGCGGCCCCCACGATTACCGCAGTCAGGCGAGCAATCATGCGCACCAGATCTTCACTCAAGGCCATTATGTGTGGCCGGCCACAGCGACCCAGCGCCTGGCGCTGAATCTGCCGCCCGAAGATGCGCCAGCCATGGCTCTGCCGGTGGGCAGCCGCCACATTCAGGCGCGCCTGTGCGAGGCTCGCCGGGTGGCTTTCAGTTTCAACGATTTGTGCGAGCAACCGACGGCGGTGATGGATTACCTGGAACTGTGTCGGCGTTTCGACCAGTAGATCATCGACGACCTGCCGGAACTGGACGAACGCTCGATCGCCGCGCAACAGCGCTTCATCAACCTGATCGACGTGCTCTACGACCAGGACAAACACCTGACCCTGCTCAGCCGCCTGCCGCTGCGCGAGACCCTGAGCGGCGACGCCATCGATCTGGCCCGCACCCGCAGCCGTCTGGGGCAGTTGCAGGAAATCCACTGATCCCATTAATCACCACCGATTACCACTGTGGGAGCGAGCTTGCTCGCGAAAGCGGAGTGTCAGTGACGAATCACTGACTGACAGGACGCCTTCGCGAGCAAGCTCGCTCCCACAGTGGATCAGAGTGTTCTTCAGTGCAAATCCCGGCTTTGCCGTTATCATGTCGCCCATTCCGAGCGCCCGGCGCTTCTTCATTTGATAGTGAACCTCCCCATGCACACCCTTGCTCAATTGCGCGCCGGCGAGTTGTCGGGCATTACCCGGCTGGACCTGTCCTGCGGCCTGACCGAGTTCCCCCGGGAAATTTTCGAGCTGGCCGATACGCTGGAGGTGCTCAACCTCAGCGGCAATGCCTTGAGCAGCCTGCCGGACGACCTGCATCGGCTGACCCGCATGCGCATTCTGTTCTGCTCGGACAACCACTTTACCGAGGTGCCGGAGTGCGTCGGCCAGTGTGCAGCGCTGACGATGATCGGCTTCAAGGCCAATCGCATCCGCCACGTGTCGGGCGCTGCATTGCCGCCGCTGCTGCGCTGGTTGATCCTGACCGACAACTGCATCGACACCCTGCCCAGCGAACTGGGCGAGCGCCCGTACCTGCAAAAATTGCTGCTGGCCGGCAATCGCCTGCAAGCGCTGCCGACGTCGATGAGCCAGTGCCACCGTCTGGAGCTGATCCGCATCGCGGCCAACCAGTTGCGTGAACTGCCGCAGTGGCTGCTGACCCTGCCGAGCCTGACCTGGCTGGCGTATGCCGGCAATCCGCTGGAAACCGAAGCCGACGCCGCCGCGCTGGAGGCCACGCCGCTGATCGACTGGTCGACGCTGCGTCTGCAACAGCGTTTGGGCGAAGGCGCTTCCGGGGTTATTTCCCGGGCACAGTGGCAACGTAGCGCAGACTCGTCGGTGCCGGTCGCGGTGAAGCTATACAAAGGCGAGATGACCAGCGACGGTTCGCCGCTGCACGAGATGAACGCCTGCATCACCGCCGGCCTGCACCCGAACCTGATCCGCGTGGAAGGCCGTATTCACGGTCATCCTGACGGGCAACACGGGTTGGTGATGCAACTGATCGACCCGAGCTTTTGCAATCTGGCGGCATTGCCGAGCCTGGTGAGCTGCTCGCGGGATGTGTATGCCGACGATTGCCGCTTCAGTGCCGAAGTGGCGCTGAACATTGCCAAGGGCATCGCTTCGGCAGCCGAACACTTGCATCAACAGGGCATCACCCACGGCGACCTCTACGGCCACAACATTCTGTTGAACGATCAGGGCGATTGCTTGCTGGGGGATTTTGGCGCGGCATCGTTCCATGCCACCACGGACAATCTGGAAACCCGGGCGCTGCAACGCATCGAAGTGCGGGCGTTCGGGGTTTTGCTGGGGGAATTGCTGGCGCGCATCGACTCAGGGCTGAGTGCCGAGCGGCGCGAGGTGCTGCAAGCGCTGGAACAGCGTTGCTGTCAGCCGGATGTGCTGACGCGGCCGGGGTTTGGCGAAGTGATCGAGGTGCTGGAAAAGCTGTGACTGACACAAATCCTGTGGCGAGGGAGCTTGCTCCCGCTGGACGGCAAAGCCGTCCCAAAAACAACGACTGCTGCGCAGCCGAGCGGGAGCAAGCTCCCTCGCCACAGCTTATCTTTGTAACAAATCAGCCCGCCAGACCGACAAACATGTCCTGCACGTCATCGTGGTTGTCGAGACCTTCCAGGAACGCTTCAACTTCGGCCATCTGCTCGGCGCTCAGGCCGCTGACCGGGTTCTTCGGCTGGTAGCCGAGTTTCGCCGACAACACCGTGAAACCTTGCTCAGGCAGGGCTTTCTGGACGGCATCGAGGTCAGTCGGATCGGTCAGGAACAGGGTCGCGCCCTCTTCACCCGGCTCGAAGTCCTGGGCACCGGCCTCGATCGCGGCCATTTCCGGGTCGGCGTCCGGGGTGTCCGGCGAAGCTTCGATCATGCCGACGTGGTTGAAGTCCCAGGCCACCGAACCGGATGCGCCCAGTTGGCCCTTGCGGAACGCCACGCGGATTTCCGCGACGGTGCGGTTGATGTTGTCGGTCACGCACTCGACGATCAACGGAACCTGATGCGGTGCGAAACCTTCGTACGTCACACGGTGGTATTGCACGGTTTCGCCCAGCAAGCCAGCGCCTTTCTTGATGGCGCGGTCCAGGGTTTCCTTGGGCATCGAGGCTTTCTTGGCCTGTTCGACCACCAGACGCAGGTGTGCGTTGGTGGCGGTGTCGGCACCGTTGCGGGCAGCAATGGTGATTTCTTTCACCAGTTTGCCGAAGATCTTGCCCTTGGCGTTGGCTGCCGCTTCTTTGTGTTTAACCTTCCACTGTGCGCCCATTACTCACTCTCTTGATCTGTGGCGCCGAGACATCTATTGGCCGACGCGTGGCGCCAAGTTTATACGGCCTAAAGTCGGCAATCGACCAAAAAAATTCATTGTTGAATCGACATCTTCACCACGACTTGTAGGGCGATTCTGAAAAGCCCACCAGCCACGACCATTAATGCTCGCGTTTTCGTACCCTCTGCCGTCCGTATTGCCCGACAGAGCCCGTATGAATGCTCAATGACCAGCAAAGCCCGTTCACCCTGACCCTGACCGACGGCCCACTGTGCCTGCCGGTCCTGCGTTTCAGTGGCAAGGAAGCACTCAATCAGCCGTTTCGTTTCGAGATTGAAGTGATCGCCCTGGCCCCGGCCTTGGCGCCGGGCAGCCTGCTGCAGCAACCGGCGTTCCTGCGCCTGGGCGACGCTCACGGCATTCACGGCCTGATCCACAGTGTCAGTTGTGAGCATCGCGCCAGCCACCGCATTGGCTACCGATTGACGCTGGTGCCGCACCTGCAACGGCTGGCGCTGTCGCTACAGCGTCGGGTCTTCGTGCAAGCGAGCGTGCCGGCGATCCTTGCGCAACTGCTCGAAGAGCATGAACTGCCAGCCGACAGTTACCGGATCGAAATGAGCGTCGGCCACTACCCACCACGGGAATTTTGCCTGCAATACGAGGAGAGCGACCTGGCCTTCCTTCACCGTCTGTGTGAGCAGGAAGGCATTCACTATCACTTCGAACATCGCCCGGACGGGCATGTGGTGGTATTTGCCGATGACAACCTGAGCCTGCCGCAAGAACCGCTGGCAGTGCCGTTTGCCGTGACCGACGACACGCCATCACCGCGCATCAGCACGCTGTTACAGCGCCATGACGCAACACCGGTCATGGCCGCGCCCGGCATTCGAAACCGGGGCCAGGCAGTCATCAGCGCCGACGCGGCCAACCACCCCGTACCTGCGCTCACACCGCTGAACCTGTCGAGCGAGCAGCGTCACACCGAACAACGCAGCCGGCGCCATCTGCAGCGTCAGCGCTGCCAGTCGCGCACGATTCGCGGGCGCAGCGATTGCAGCGCACTGCGCAGCGGACATTTGCTGCAGATCAGCGAGCATCCGATCAACGCGTTCAACGAGCAATGGCTGATCACCGAATTGCAGCATCAAGGCCAGCACCCCTCGATCCTCGATCCGACAACGGACGCGCATCGCTATCACAACGATTTCACCGCCCTGCCCTGGTCGACCGATTTTCGCCCGCCCTTGGCGCAGCCGCGCCTGAACATCGGCGGCTATCACCTGGCACGAGTGCTGGGTTCGCCTGGCCAGCCAGCGCCACTGGATGATCGCGGGCGCATCGGCGTCAGCCTGTGGCCGACGCAGACAGCCGAGTCTGCATGCCTGTGGCTGCCGATCGCGCTGACCGGCGCCGGCCGCCTCGCCCCCCACCAACTGCCCCGCGGCGGCAGTGAGGTGTGGGTGAGCTTCCTCGACAGCGACCCGGATCGACCGATCCTCTGCCTCGCCCATCCACGCCCGGCGCCACCGAACGAAACGCCACCACCGCGCGACGACAGCCTGTTGCTCGACTGGCTGCTCCACGGGGCCGATCCGTAAGCACCGCAGACATTGGAATTGAGTACAGCTACCGGAAAGTGGTTGGCCGGGAGGTTGCTATCACGAGCAGGCTAACTCCTGCAGTTGGATTGGGTGTGAGCAGTGGGAGGTTGGTCGGCTGTCAGGCCGCCATCGCTGGCAAGCCAGCTCCCACAGGTGGATTGGGTGTGTTCAGTTGGAGATTTGGTCGCTGTCAGGCCGTCTTCGCGAGCAGGCTCGCTCCCACAGTGGGAATGGGGTGTTGGTAGCTGGAGACTGGTTGGCTGTCGGGCCGCCATCGCTGGCAAGCCAGCTCCCACATTGGGAATGGGTGTTGGCAGCTGGAGACTGGTTGGCTGTCGGGCCGCCATCGCTGGCAAGCCAGCTCCCACATTGGGAATGGGTGTTGGCAGCTGGAGACTGGTCGGCTGTCAGGCCGCCATCGCTGGCAAGCCAGCTCCCACAGGTGGATTGGGTGTGTCCAGTTGGAGATTTGGTCGGCTGTCAGGCCGCCATCGCTGGCAAGCCAGCTCCCACAGGTGGATTGGGTGCGGTCTGTTGGAAATTGGTCGGCCCATAGGCCGCCTTCGCTGACAGGCTCGTTTCCACAGAAAAGCAAAGCAGTCCAGGCTGACCGCATGCTTTTCACCACTCAACAGGATAAGCGTTAGCTCGGCTGCAGCGCTTGATCTTGCCGTGCCGGCCCCATCGGCAGGCTGAGTGGAGGGGTTTATCCGGGGGTGGGAGCGCAGCGACCGTTTGGCGTAGCCAAACGCATCGAGAGGAGGTGCAGCGAAGCAAACCGGAGGCGATGCCCCCGGATGAACCCCGTAACGAAGGAACCCGAGCCTAAGCGAGGGCCGCACGCCGGGGCCAAGCCTTTTGCTTACTTTTCGGCGTCTGGAAAAATGAGTCGCTGTAAGAGCGAAACCATAAGAAGCCGTTACCGCAGAAACGGATATGTACTCGGTAACCCAAAAGAACGCAGCGCTCGCCAGCCCCCAATCACCCCTTGTCAGCCTTCCCCGCCGCCGCCGCAAACTTCGCCAACCGCACATCCAGATGCCGCGGCCGCCGCCCATGGTCCTCAGCCCGCTCCTTGCGCCGAATCGCATTACGCACCATCAACGACCCCAGATACCGAATCGGCTCCGGCGGAAAATACCCCAACGGCCCGTTCACCAAGGGCGAACGGGTCCACGGGTTATCGAGCCCCTGCACCAACGAGGCAAGAATCTGCCCGCCCATGTGACACGGCCCGACGCCACTGCCGGAATAACCAAAGCCATAGAACACATTGCCACTAGCGCTCATCTGCCCAAAAAACGGCAACCCGGTCACCGAACGATCCGATGGCCCGTTCCAGGTCGCTTCCACCTTGACCTCGGCAAACGTCGGAAAAAACGCCCCAAGGCTGCGCCTGAGCAAATCCGCATAGGGCGATGGCTGATCGAACACCGGCAGCATCCGCCCGCCAAACGCAAACGTGTTGCCACCCTTGCCAAGCATGATCCGGCCATCCGGGGTGTTGTGGTAGTAGTGCACGAAAATCCGCGAGTCGAGCACAGTGACGCCACTGGTCAAACCGATTTCCTGCAACAGATCCGGGCGCGGTTCGGTGATCAGCATGTCGCTGGAAACGATCGCCACGCTGCGTTCGAATTGTGGGAACGCGCGGGCCATCCATGCGTTCATCGCCAGCACCACGCGGTCGGTAATCACGCGCCCATGGGCGGTGTGGATTCGCGCCGGGCGGCCCTCTTCCAGACCGGTCATCGCGGTGTTTTCATGGATCTTCACGCCCAGTTGCAACGCCACCCGGCGCAAGCCGCGCACCAGTTTGCCCGGTTGCACACTGGCAGCTGCCGGCGAGAACCAGCCTTCCAGATGTTGGCTGGAACCGGCCATGCGCTGTACGTCGGCCACGGGACGCTGGGTGAACGAGTTGATGCCGTTACGCTCCAGCGCCGCGATCACGGCGTCGGTCGAACCGACCTGCGCCTTGTTGGTGGCGGTGTACAACGTGCCGTCGAGGCGGTAATCGGCATCGACGCCGTACTGTTCGCAGAATTCGCCGATGGCGTGGATGCTGCGCTCGGATTCCTTGACCAGGCGCACCGCCTCCTCGACACCGAACAGGCGCTCGAGGGTGAAATACTTGGCCGACCACGACAACGCGCAACCACCGTTGCGCCCACTGGCACCGGCGCCGCAGATGTCGGCTTCGATCATCAACACGTCGAGCTCAGGGTTCTGCTGCTTGAGCATGATCGCCGTCCACAACCCGGTGTAGCCACCGCCAACGATGCACACGTCAGTGCGCACTTCGCCTTGCAGCGGCGGGCACGTCGGGGATGGGTCGGCCTGCAAGGCTTGCTCGAGCCAAAAAGGTCGCATGGGATTCTCCAGTCAGATGGCCACGACACAGCCTGCCGCGAGCACCGCAGCAGGCCGCGAGGCAAGGGTTTTCAGTTACGCAGGGGTTTGATGGTCAGCGGGCAATTGGGCACAGCCGCGCGCGGTTCCATCACTCCGACCGGGCGGCTGTTCCAGTGCGGGATCAGCACCAGCGCCGAAAACAAGGCGCAGCCGGCGAAGACGATGAACACCGTCACCGAATCGAAGTAACCCGGCAGCAATCCGCCGAGCACCGCGCCAACCGAGCCACAACCGTTGACGAAACCGGCCGCCGTGGCGCCGGCCTTGGCCTTGCCGAAGTCAATCGCCGCCGCGCCGCTGATCATCGAGTCCGGTCCGTACAGGGTAAGTCCCATGACAAACAGCAGCGCCACCACCAGCATCACGCTGCCGGTGTGCAACGCGCCCATGAACAGCGCCAGGGTCACGGTCAGCGCCAGCAGGCTGAGGACACAGGCCGGCATGCGCCGGGCGCCGAACAGCTTGTCCGAGGCCAGGCCGATCATGATCGGCCCGAGCAGACCGGCCAGTTCAAACGAGGTGGGAATGATCGCCGCGCCGACCTTGCCGACACTCGGCATCTGCTCGAAGACAATCACTGGCCCCCACAACAGAATCGCGTAACGCGCCGGTTTCAACATGAAGTACGCCAGACCCAGCACCAGCACCGTGCGGTTGCGCAGGATTTCCTTCAACGGCTCCCAGACGCTGAGCTTGCTGTTGGCCTCGGTTTCTTCAGCGCTCAGTTCCGGCTCCGGCTCCACGGCCGGCAGGCCGACGTCTTCCGGTTTGTTGCGCTGAAAAATGAAGAACAGCAGCGCCACCGCCGCGACTACCGCGGCGCTGGATATGAACGCCGCGTGCCAGGTGCCGATCAGCGTATACGCCCACCAGCCGGCAAACGGCGAGGCCACCAGACCGCCAAACGCATAGCAGGAGCTCCACAATCCGAGCACCCGCCCGCGCTGCTGCGCCGGGAAGAAACTGCCGAGGTTCTTGCACAATCCCGACCAGCCGGTGGACTGCGCCAGGCCCTGAATCAGCATGCAAGTGGCGAAGATCGGTAGCGTGGCAAAACTGCCCATCACTAACGCCGCCGCAGCGGAAATCAACAGCCCGCCGAGCACCACGACCCTTGGGCCGAAGCGGTCGGCGAGCATGCCCCAGGTGAATTGGCCGATGGCGTAGGCCGCCAGATAGATCGCATCAAGGTTGGCCATGGCCATCTTGTCGAGCATGAAGGTCGGGTCTTCCGCGATGCCCAGTTTGGCCACGGAAAACGCTTTGCGGGTGAAGTAGAAAGCGGCGTACGCGAGCCAGGTGATAGCGAAAATCTGCATGCGCCAACGCGCAAGGGTGCCGATGTGCTTGTTCATTGTGGTTCTGACCTCAGGGTGTGAGTGTGCCGGCAGAATCGTTAAGTAAACGCCTGTGTTTTTTATTGTTGAGCACTGCGCCAGCGCCCCGTCCCTATGGCGATAGCGGTCAGATGAGTCCTGTTATTGCACGCACAGGCTCATCGCCAGCGTTGCTGCCCGAGCGGGCAGTCAGCGCTGGCGTGAGCGGATCAAAGCAATTACTGTTTAATAAATAAAATCGATTTATCGTATTTCACACATAAGCTCAGCTTGTTGATGGAGGCTATATGTCGGTGTCCCACGCCCAGCTCAAAGCCTTTCACGCCGTGGCTATACACGGAAGCTTCACTAAAGCGGCCGAACGGCTTTTTCTGACGCAACCGGCGATTTCCGACCAAGTGCGCAAACTGGAAGAGCGCTTCGGTGTGTTGCTGTTTCATCGCAACAAGCGTTCGGTGCGCCTGACCGATCTGGGCGAGCGCCTGCTGGCGATCACCCAGCGGCTGTTCGTGATTGAGGCTGAAGCCCAGGAATTGCTACAGGAATCCCAGGCGTTGCAGACCGGCAGCTTGATTCTGGCGGTGGATGCCCCGGTACACGTGCTGCCGCTGATTGCGCGGTTCTGCGAGCGCTACCCGGGGATCAGCGTGAAGATCGAGACCGGCAACACCGATGAATCGCTGTTTCGCCTGTTCAATTATCAGGCCGATCTGGCGCTGCTTGGGCGTGATGTCAGCGATGAACGTCTGCTGTGCGTGCCGCTGCGCAATGATCCAATGGTGGCGTTCGTTTCGCGCCATCATCCGTGGGCCGAGCGTGAGTCGATCTGCCTGGCGGATCTGGATGACACGCCGCTGGTGCTGCGCGAGCACGGCTCGGTGACCCGGCAGACCCTGGAAGAAGAAATGGCCGGCGCCGGGTTTCGCATCCGTCCGGCGATTCAGGTCGAAGGCCGGGAAGCGGCGCGCGAGGCGGTGGTGGTGGGAATTGGTGTGGGGGTTGTTTCGGCGGCGGAGTTCGGCGCGGATTCGCGGGTGTGTGCGTTGCCGATTACCGACTGCACCCGGCGATTGACCGAGACCCTGGTGTGCTTGCGCGAGCAGAGTTCGCGGCGGGTGGTGGCAACGTTTCTTGATATGGTGCGCGAGAGCCTGACCTGACCCACCTCCTGTAGGAGCTGCCGCAGGCTGCGATCTTTTGATTTTGCTTTTAAAAACAAGATCAAAAGATCGCAGCCTGCGGCAGCTCCTACAGGGAGTTATGGGCATGGCGCAATACCTGCTCGCGAAGGGCCATAACGCGGTGTATCAGGCCGGCGCCAGAGCGAAGAACGCCTGAATCAGGCGCAACTCCCGCCGCCGCTCCATGCAGCCGATCATGTGCCGGTTCACCAGACCGTCCCCGACAATCGGCAGCGCTACCACCCGCGGGTCATGACTGACCTCCACCGACGACACCACGCCCACCCCCAGTTCCGCCGCCACCGCTTCAGTTACCGCCTCACGGCTGTCGAGTTCCAGCAGCACCCTTGGATTGACCGCCGCCTGCGCACACGCCTGATCGAAGGTGCGCCGGGTGATCGAACTCGGCTCGCGCAACACCATGATCACCTGATCCAGCTCCTTGAGCCGCACCTCGCCGCTACGCTGCGCCCACGCATGCCCGGCGGGCACCAGCGCGCAGATCCGCGATTCGCTCAAGGCTTGCAGATGCAGGCCCTTGCGCGGTTCGACCTCGGTCAGCACCGCCACGTCCGCGTGTTCCGATAACAGCGCGGCGAGGGTTTCCTGGGCATTGCCCAGACGCAGATTCACCGTGATCCCCGGATACCGCGCGCGCAGGCTGGCAAGCATCGGCATGACCATGTGCGGACCGTCCGCCGCCACTTCCAGACGCCCGGTGAGCAACTGACGGTTGGCCTCGAGCAGGGTCTGCGCTTCTTCGGCCAGGCCGAACATGGCGCGGGTGATCGCCGCCAGTTTGGTGCCCTCCTCGGTCAGCTCGACCCGGCGCGCGGTACGGCGCAACAAGGTGATCTGGTAATGCTCCTCCAGCGCCTTGATGTGCCCGGTCACCGCTGGCTGGCTGATGAACAGGCGCACGGCGGCGCGGGTGAAGCTGCCTTCCCGGGCCACAGCGTCGAAAGCGCGCAGCTGGAACAGATTCATGAATAACCCTCACTGATGGCTGGCATAACAACAAACAATTTGATTGATGACTCGGCGAATTGCAACGTATGCCCCGTACCTTCATCCCACAGCGCTATCGCGAGGACACACGAATGAGTACTGCCGCACCCATCCTGCTCACTCCCGGCCCGTTGACCACCTCGGCCCGCACCCGCCAGGCAATGCTGGTCGACTGGGGGTCATGGGATGACCGCTTCAATCAACTGACCGCCAGCCTCTGCGAGCAATTGCTGGCGATCCTCAACGGCGCCGCCACTCACCATTGCGTGCCATTGCAGGGCAGCGGCACCTTTGCCGTCGAAGCCGCCATCGGCACCCTGGTGCCACGTGACGGCAAGGTACTGGTGCTGATCAACGGCGCCTACGGCAAGCGTCTGGCGAAAATCTGCGAAGTGCTCGGCCGCTCGTTCAGCACCTTCGAAACCGCCGAAGACGAACCGACCACCGCAGCCGACGTCGACCGCCTGCTGCGTGCCGATGGCGACATCACCCATGTCGCGCTGATCCACTGCGAAACCAGCACCGGCATCCTCAACCCGCTGCCGGAAATCGCTGACGTCGTGCAGCAGCACGGCAAGCGCCTGATCATCGATGCCATGAGCTCGTTCGGTGCGCTGCCGGTGGACGCGCAAAACGTCCCGTTCGATGCGTTGATCGCCGCTTCTGGCAAGTGCCTGGAAGGCGTGCCGGGGATGGGTTTTGTCTTCGCTCGCAAGGAATCGCTGGCCGCAGCCGCTGGCAACTCGCACTCGCTGGCGATGGACCTGTATGACCAGCACACCTATATGCAGAAGACTGGTCAGTGGCGTTTCACCCCGCCGACCCACGTGGTCGCGGCGCTGCACGAAGCGTTGCTGCAATACAACGAAGAAGGTGGCCTGCCCGCTCGCCATGCGCGCTACGCCGCCAACTGTCAGGCACTGATGGACGAGATGGGCAAACTCGGCCTGCGCAGCTTCCTGCCGGCGGCGATCCAGGCCCCGATCATCGCCACCTTCCATGCCCCGCAAGACCCGCGCTACCAGTTCAAGGACTTCTACGAACGGGTCAAGGCCAAGGGCTACATCCTCTACCCCGGCAAACTGACCCAAGTGGAAACCTTCCGCGTCGGCTGCATCGGCCACGTCAGCCCGGATGAAATGCGCCAGGCCGTGGCGGCGGTGGGTGAAGTGCTGCGCGAAATGGAAGTGCTGGAGATCTGAATCACCACGATACCTGTGGGAGCGGGCTTGCCCGCGATAGGTCTGACCATCAGCATAGATGTCGACTGAAAGGGCCCCATCGCGGGCAAGCCCGCTCCCACAGGATCGCCGAACCTTTTGAATTGCATTGCCAACACAGGATTCTTATTGCCATGAACTACGTAAACCCAAGCAAGCTGCAAGCCGCGATCCTCGACTGGGCCGGCACCGTGGTCGATTTCGGCTCGTTCGCGCCAACGCAGATCTTCGTCGAAGCCTTCGCCGAGTTCGACGTTCAGGTGTCCATCGACGAAGCCCGTGGCCCGATGGGCATGGGCAAATGGGACCACATCCGCACCCTGTGCGATCAGCCGCAGGTCGCCGAGCGCTATCGCAAAGCATTCGGCCGCACCCCGACCGACGATGACGTGACCGCCATCTACAACCGCTTCATGCCGCTGCAGATCGAAAAGATCGCCGAACACTCGGCGCTGATTCCCGGCGCACTGGAAACTATCGCCCACCTGCGTCAGCAAGGGATCAAGATCGGTTCCTGCTCCGGTTACCCGAAACAGGTGATGGACAAGGTCGTGGCGCTGGCCGCCACCAACGGCTACGTTGCCGACCATGTGGTCGCCACCGACGAAGTGCCAAATGGCCGTCCATGGCCGGCTCAGGCGCTGGCCAACGTGATTGCGCTGGGTATCGATGACGTCGCGGCCTGCGTGAAGATCGACGACACCGTGCCGGGCATTCTCGAAGGTCGTCGCGCCGGGATGTGGACTGTCGCGCTGATCTGTTCGGGCAACGCGCTGGGCCTGGACTACGCCGGCTACCGTGCGCTGGGCAGCGACGAACTGGCCAGCGAACGCAAACGCATACACGCATTGTTCGCCGGTTCCCGTCCGCACTACATGATCGACACTATCAGCGACCTGCCGGAAGTGATTGCCGACATCAACAAGCGCCTGGCCAACGGCGAGATGCCGCAATCGAGCTGATTACGTCTTTTGTCAAAACAACAAAAAACGCCAGGGTCTTCGCGACACTGGCGTTTTTTTTTATGGCTGCAGCCTTGAGTCAGCGCTTTGAAACTCCGATCAGCCTCAGGCAAATCCGCCAAAGCGGATTACAGTTAAAGCATGCCGTCGCACAAGAACGGCACGTGGCGACCCTGATCTGTGAGGAAACACCGTATGCCGTGGACAAGTTCCGAATCGCGCTACAGCACCGTGTCCGTGCTGCTGCACTGGCTGATGCTGATCCTGTTGATCCTGGTCTATGCCAGCATGGAATTGCGCGGGATCTTTCCCAAAGGCAGTGGCGGCCGCGCGCTGATTCGCGAAGTGCATTACATGCTTGGCCTGACCGTGTTCGTGCTGGTGTGGTTTCGCCTGGTCGCCCGCAGCATCGGCCCGGCACCGAAAATCTTCCCGGCCTCGCCGCAGTGGCAAACCCTGCTGGCGCGGGTGATGCACTGGCTGTTGTACCTGTTCATGATCAGCATGCCGATCCTCGGCTGGCTGATCACCAGCGCCGAGGGGCACCAGGTGATGTTCTACGGCTTCGATCTGCCGCTGCTGGTCCACGAAGACAAGGCATTGGCCAAACAGGTGGAGCACTGGCACGTACTGATCGGCAACATCGGCTATTGGCTGATCGGCCTGCACGCGCTGGCGGGGCTGTATCACCATTATGTGGTGGGTGATAACACCTTGTTGCGGATGATGCCCAAGCGCGCGCCACGCTGAGGCCCGATTTTGACCATTGTAGTGAGGGGATTCATCCCCGATGGGCTGCGAAGCGGCCCCAGAACCTGTGCACGCGGTGGATCAGACTCAATGCGTGCTCAATGAGGGGCCGCTGCGCAGCCCATCGGGGATAAATCCCCTCACCACAGGGTTACTCATTCATCCTGTGGTGAATCCTCGCCGCCCTTGCAACCCACCCGTGTGCACGAAGATCAACCGTGTACCTGACGCGAATCCGCCCGCCTCGATCCGCTCCTTGAGAGCCAGCAACGCCTTGCCGGTGTACAGCGGCTCCAGCGCAACGCCGCTACAGCGTTCAATGCTCTCGATGAATGCAAGTAGCTGCGCGTCAACCTTGGCGAAGCCACCGCGACTGGCGTCGAGCAGCTCGTAGTCGGCAGCAGCGACACCTGCCTCCTGCATAATCGCCGCCACCTGCGGCGCCACGCCATGATCCTCGGGCACCGCCAGTGCGCCATACACAGGATGCGCACCGGCCTCGGCGAGCACCAGCCCTGCCAGCGTCGTCCCGGTGCCGCAGGCCAGCCACCAGCCGTGATAATTGCTCCAGCCCAGGTTGCCCAGTTGCGCGATCACCTGCTCCTTCAACACCTTGCAGCCCAATGCGCCCGCCAATCCGCCACCGCCCTCCGGCACCGCCTGAAAATCTGAATACTGCCCCCGCCACGGCTCCCAGAACCCCGGCTCATGCCGCGCCCGATAACCGCCGTAACCAAGCCAGTGCAGTTGCATGCCGAACGCTTGCAGATCGCTGACCGTCGGCGTTTGCTGTGGATGGCCGCGCAACAGGCCAACCGTTTCGAAGCCAAGACGCTTGCCCGCCGCCGCGAGCGCATGCAGATGATTGGAATGCGCACCACCGAGGCTGATGACGCCCTGCGCGCCGGCGCGGTCGGCGGCCTTGAGATGCTCGACGAGTTTGAACCATTTGTTGCCGCTGATCAGCGGGTCGATCTGGTCCAGACGCAGGATCGCGACCTCGATTCCGGCGCGGGTGAGCCAGTCGAGTTCAAGCAATTCGAGGGAGGCTTGGGGCAGCCAGTGGGCGGGAGGAAGAAGCATGGGCGACTGATCGTTCTGGGCTGAGGCCCGCATTCTAGTCGCTCATAAGCAGCCATCGCGAGCAGGCTCACGCCTGCATGGGTTCGATGGTGCTCACCGAATCAGTGAACAACACAAACACTGTGGGAGCGAGCTTGCTCGCGAAAGCGGAGTGTCAGCCAATATATATGTCGACTGACACCACGCCTTCGCGAGCAAGCTCGCTCCCACAGGTTAAGCGGCGTAGCTTAGAGCTCAGCGGCCAGACGCGACCCCTGATTGATCGCGCGCTTGGCATCCAGCTCCACTGCCACATCGGCACCACCGATCAAGTGCACGTTCTGCCCCGCCGCGACCAGACCTTCCTGCAGATCGCGCAGTGGATCCTGGCCGGCGCAGATCACGATGTTGTCCACCGCCAGCACTTGCGGCTCGCCGGTTTCGCCGATGCGGATGTGCAGGCCTTCGTCGTCGATCTTCAGGTATTCGACGCTGTTGAGCATCTGCACCTGCTTGTTCTTCAGACCGGTGCGGTGGATCCAGCCGGTGGTTTTACCCAGACCATCACCGACCTTGGATTTCTTACGCTGCAACAGGAACACTTCACGAGCCGGAGCGTGCGGCGCGGCCTTGATCCCGGCCACGCCACCGCGCGCTTGCAGGTTCGTGTCGATGCCCCACTCTTTCCAGAACGCGGTGCGATCCAGACTGGTGGCCACGCCCTGGTGCACAAGGAATTCCGAGACATCGAAACCGATGCCGCCCGCGCCGATCACCGCCACGCGCTTGCCCACCGGTTTGCGCTCAAGAATCACGTCCAGGTAACTCAGCACCTTGGCGTTGTCGACGCCAGGAATTGCCGGCACTCGCGGCGCGATGCCGGTGGCGAGGATGATTTCGTCGTAACCGCCTTCAACCAGTTTCGCCACGTCGACGCGGGTGTTCAGGCACACCTCGACATTCGTCGTCTGCAACTTGCGCTTGAAGTAACGCAGGGTTTCGAAGAACTCTTCCTTGCCCGGCACCCGTTTGGCGATGTTGAACTGGCCGCCAATTTCGCTGGCCGAATCGAACAACGTCACCTGATGTCCGCGCTCGGCGGCCACGGTTGCAGCGGACAGACCGGCAGGGCCGGCACCGACCACAGCGATCTTCTTGATCTGCTGTACCGGCAGATAGTTGAGCTCGGTTTCATGGCAGGCACGCGGGTTGACCAGGCAACTGGTGAGCTTGCCGCCGAAGGTGTGGTCGAGGCACGCCTGGTTGCAACCGATGCAGGTGTTGATTTCGTCGGCGCGGCCTTCTGCAGCCTTGTTGACGAAGTCAGGATCGGCGAGGAACGGCCGCGCCATCGAGACCATGTCGGCATCGCCTTCAGCGAGGATCTGCTCGGCGATTTCCGGGGTGTTGATGCGGTTGGTGGTGATCAGCGGAATGTTCACCGACCCGCGCAGTTTGGCGGTGACCTTGCTGAACGCCGCGCGCGGCACCTTGGTGGCGATGGTCGGGATCCGCGCTTCGTGCCAGCCGATGCCGGTGTTGATGAGGGTTGCGCCAGCCTGCTCGATGGCTTTGGCCAGGGTCACGATCTCATCCCAGGTGCTGCCGCCCTCGACCAGATCGAGCATCGACAAACGGAAGATGATGATGAAGTTCGGGCCGACCGCTTCACGCACCCGACGGACGATTTCCACCGGCAGGCGCATACGGTTTTCGTAGCTGCCGCCCCAGCGGTCGGTGCGGTGGTTGGTGTGCGCGGCGAGGAACTGGTTAATGAAGTAACCTTCCGAGCCCATGATTTCCACGCCGTCGTACTCGGCGGTTTGCGCCAGTACCGAGCAGGTGACGAAATCGCTGATCTGTTTCTCGATGCCGTCCTCGTCCAGCTCTTTGGGCTTGAACGGGTTGATCGGCGCCTGAATCGCGCTTGGTGCAACCTGTTTCGGACTGTAGGCATAGCGCCCGGCGTGGAGGATCTGCATGCAGATCTTGCCGCCAGCCTCGTGCACCGCGCGTGTGACGATGCGGTGCTTGAGCGCTTCTTCCTCGGTGGTCAGCTTGGCTGCGCCGGAGTACACGCCACCCTCGTCGTTCGGGCCGATACCGCCGGTGACCATCAGGCCGACGCCGCCACGAGCACGTTCGGCGAAGTACGCCGCCATGCGTTCGAAGCCACCCGGTTTCTCTTCAAGGCCAGTGTGCATCGAGCCCATCAGGGTGCGGTTGCGCAGCGTGGTGAATCCCAGGTCCAACGGGGCCAACAGGTGCGGGTAATGAGCGGCGGTCATCGGTAACTCCACAACGAGCGATCACGGAAATTGCGGGAGCTCTGCGTCCCCCGTCAGTCATGTTCGACAGACTAAGAGTCGCACTGCTGTCACTCAATGACCGAAACTGACAACTTATTGATCCAAATGCGCAGCGCCCCTTGGCAAGCGCAGGCATGCGCCCTACCCTAGTCGCCACACCCTGTATCCGGTTGTTGTTGGTTTTCATGCGCAAACTTCTGTACCTGTTTTTCTCCATGGCCATCGTTGCCGCCCTGACCACCTACGCCATGTGGGCGGCGGACCGGCCGGCGGGACATTACCTGTCGGACCTGCGCATCAAACTGGCGGTCGATGAGGGCACGCCCGGCGACCGTGGCAACTTGCTGGGTATCCAGCCGGAACTGTTCCCCACCGACTATCAAAGCCCGGAGCGCCTGCACCGCAAACTCGCGGCCTATCTGCAGCAAGCGCAGGATCAGGGCCTGCTGAATGAAAAAACCGTGGTGGTGCTGCCTGAGCATGTCGGTACCTGGCTGATGATCAGCGGCGAGAAAGACGAGCTGTACCAGGCGCCGACCCTGGTCGAAGCGATGAACTGGCTGGCGGCGAGCAATCCGTTGCTGTTCGCCCGCGCCTGGCTTACTGCCAAGGGCGACAATCGCCTCGACGACGCGCACTTGCGGATGAAGTCCAAAGTCATGGCCAAGGATTACCAGGCACTGTTTGGTGGGCTGGCCAAGGAATTCCACGTGACGCTGGTGGCCGGCTCCATCGTCCTGCCCGAACCCAGCATTCGTGATGGCCAGCTCAAGCCCGGTAGCGGCGCGCTGTTCAACAGCAGTGTGGTGTTTGGCCGTGATGGTGTACCGCTGGGCCAGCCCCAGCGGCAAATGCACCCGATCTTCGAACAGCGCGATGTGATCGAGGGCGAAGACGCCCACGCGATCAACGTGGTCGACACGCCGGCCGGACGCCTGGGCGTGCTGATCGGCAGCGACAGCTGGTACCCGGACAACTATCGCCAACTCGACGAGCAAGGCGCGCAACTGGTAGCGGTGCCGGCCTTCGTCGTGGGTCACGGTGCGTGGAATCAGCCGTGGGCCGGTTATAAGGGCTCAAGTACACCGGGTTCGGTCAGCCTCAAGCCCGGGGAAATCAGTGAAGGTCAGGCCTGGCATCGCCTGACGCTCACCGCACAGCCGCCGAGCAGCCGTGCGATCGCCGGCATGAGCGTGTTCCTGCGTGGGCAGTTCTGGGACAAGCCCGGCTCGGGGCAAAGTTTCCTCAGCAGCAACGGCCAGCAATTCGCCGATGGCGAAGCCCGCGGCGCACGTCTGCTGAACATCTGGTTGTAAGCCATGAAACCGCTGCCGATGCGCCTTGGGGATCTGTCGGTGGGTTTCGTGCACAGCCTGGCCGATGCCGTGCGCAGCCATGGCGTCGATCCGCAACCGCTGCTCGAACAATACGGCCTGGACGCGGCGCGACTGGCCGAAGCCGGTGCGCGGCTGTCGATCCCGCGCTACATGCGGCTGGGGAACAGCGCGATTCAGTTGACTGGCGATCCGGCGTTGGGTCTGCGCATGGGCCAGCTCAGCCGCTTGAGTCAGGCCGGGCTCGCCGGGGTCACCGCCGCACAGGCACCGACCGTGCGCGAAGCGGCCCGTTGCCTGATCCGCTTCGAGCCGCTGTACGGTTCCAACTATCGCGGACAGTCGAGCTTTCACGAGGATGCCCATGGCGCGTGGCTGCGCTTCTACTCGATCAGCCCGTACAACGCCTATAACCGCTTTGTGGTGGATTCGATCATCGCCGGCTGGCTGCATCAGCTGTCCAGCGTCAGCCGCGAGCCGTTGCGCGCCGAGCGCATCGACATCGAATTTGACGAGCCGGACTATCGCGACGCCTATAGCGTGCTGGGCGATTGCCCGATCCAGTTTGGCGCCGAACGCAATCAACTGCGCTTGAGCCTCGCCAGCCTCGCTCTGCGCAACCCGGAACACTGCCCAAGCACCTGGAAACACTTGCTTGCGTTGTGTGAACGGGAACTGGAGCAATTGACCCGCACCCGCAGCCTGCGCGAACGCATCACTCAGCTGTTGGGGCCATTGCTCAATGGTGGCCGGGAACCCGACCTGGAAGAAGTGGCGGCGCGTCTGAAGCTGCCGACCTGGACCTTGCGGCGCAAACTGGCCGAGGAAGGCACACAGTTTCGCGCCATACTCAACGACACCCGCCGCGACCTGGCAATGACCTACATCCGCGACACCGAACTGGCGTTCGGCGAGATCGCCTATCTGCTGGGCTTTGCTTCAGCCGAGGCGTTTCAACGCGCCTTCAAACGCTGGAGCGGCCAGACCCCGGGCGAGTTTCGCCGCAGTCACCGCAAAACCGCCTGACGCCTTACAACTCGGTGGCGTCTTCGGCCGGTTCTGGCTGATCGAGTTCATACGCCTGATATTCGAGCAGTTCTTCTTGATAATCGTCCATCGTCTCATCCCCCTACTGCCCGCTAAAAAAACAGCCCGGTCAAGTGACCAGTGCCTCGAGCGTATCGTGCCCGTATGAAGGGAACGTGACATCCCGCCTTCATGAATAGAACGTAGCAGGTGGTCAGGAATTTATCGCTGGAATTTTGTCCGGGGAATGTAACGGGATTTGAGTGCGCCACAAAACAAATGTGGGAGCGAGCCCCCCGCTCCCACAGCAGAGCCCCGCGCGGCTCACTGCATCGCCGGAATCGGCTCCGATGGCGGCGGGATATTGGTCGGATTGGCCGGCGGCGTGATCGTTTCGGCAGCCGGTGCAGGATCTGCACTCGGTGCCGGGGTGATCGGCGCGGATTCCGCAGGCGGCACCACGGGTTCGGAACCCGCTGGCGTCGGTGCAACCGTGGCCGGCGCAGGCGTCACCGCCGGAGTGGCCGGCGTCATGGTCTGGGCTGGCTCGACAATGCCGGGTGGCGGTGGCGCTGGCGCTGTCTCGACTGCCGGGGCAGGTGTTGTCGGCGCTACAGCCGCAGGCTTCGGCTCCGGAACACCCAGATCAGTCTTGGGTTTTTCTTCGATGTGCGCGGCTTTCTTCGCATCGGCTGGCAGGAACAGCTCAACCAGGGTGAAGAAACGCTCGTAGAACTTCTGCGACGTCACAGTCTCACTGGCCACCTTGACCATCGAATCATCGGACGAGCCGATCGGCATCGACACCGAACCCAACACGCCGACCCCGAGGCTGGCGGAGTTGTTGGTCTTCTTCAACGCGTAGCGATCCTGCAAGGCATTGGCGAACACCGTGGCATGGTGTTTGGAACTGCCGTCTTCGGTACACACCACGTTGAAGCTGATCTCCATGTGGGTTTCACCGGTTTGCTGGAAGCTTTTGTGGCCACTGATCAGTTTCGGGTCACTGCTGGTGATGATATAGCCCTGGCTGAGCAACGCACGACGGGCCGCCTCGCAGCTCGCGGTGTCAGCCACCGGATAATTGCGCGAGAACGTGCCGGAATCATCGAAGTTCTCATGCTCATAGATCGGCTTGTCCTTCGAACAGCCAGCAACAGCGGTCAACAACAGCGCCAACCCAACGACACGCATGGGAGTTGAAATCAACATTGAACATCCTGAGGGAAAACAGTCCGGGGCGTATTGTGCAACAGAACTTGGCCCTGCGGCGCATGGATTGTGTCTTAAAGCCGTTACAACCTTATTGACCATGGTTTGCCGGAAAAAGTCGCAGCCACTCGCCGCAAGGGCAAAACGGCCAGCCGCCACACCCGAAGCAACGGAACCAGCCAAATCCCAAGCATAAAAAAGCCCCGACCATCAGATCGGGGCTTTCCTGTTACCACTCAGTCAAACATCAATAGCGCTTGATATCCGCCTGACTTTCCAACTGCTTGCGGAACGCCGCGAAATCCTGCTGACCTTCACGCGAAGCAAGGAAGCGACGATACTGCGCCTTCTCTTCATCAGTCGGCGCCACTGCTTCATTCACACCGTCCAGGCGCACGATCATCAGGCTACCGTCCTGCAAGGTCACGCTGCTGAACGTCGGCTTGCCCTTGGCCGCCGGTTTCGGCATACGGAACAACGCCTGCAGCACAGTCGGATCAACCCCTTCCTGAGCGCGAGTGGCCGCCGTGACAACCTTCCAGTTCTGACCCTCGACAGCCTTGTCCAGCGGAGTCTTGCCATCGCGCAGACTGGCGATCAGCTGGTCGGCCTTGGTCTTGGCCGCAGCACTGGCATGCTCTTTGGTCAACTGCGCGCGGATCGCCGTGTTGACGGCTTCCAGAGGCAACTGCTCAGGCTTCAGGTGTTCCTTGGCACGCAGCACGACCACGGTTTCCGGGTCCAGCTCGATGCCGGTGCTGTTGGCGTTTTCTTCCAGCACTTCCTGGCTGAATGCAGCGCTCACCACAGCACGGTTGGCCGCAATGCCTTCGCCACCTTCACGGCCGAACGGCTTGGAAGTGTGCACAGTCAGTTTCAGATCTGCCGCTGGCTGGGCCAGGTCAGACGCTTCGAACGCCGAGTCTTCCAGTTGCTTGGTCGCCTCGACAAAACGCTGCTCGACCTGTTGAGTCTTCAGCTCGCGGGTCAGCTTGTCTTTCAGGCTGGCCAGGGTCGGAACTTCTGGCGCTTCAACACCCAGCAGCTTGATCAGGTGGTAACCGAAGTCGGTACGCACCGGCTCGGACACCTGGTCCTTGTTCAACGCGTACAGGGCTTTTTCGAAGGCTGGGTCATAGACGCCAGGACCGGCGAAACCGAGATCACCGCCATTGTTGGCCGAGCCCGGATCCTGCGAGAACTCCTTGGCCAGTGCTTCGAATTTCTCGCCCTTGGCCAGACGCGCCTGGACTTCTTCGATCTTGGCCTTGGCCTGAGCGTCGGTGGTCTTGTCGTTGACTTCGATCAGGATATGCGCGGCGCGGCGCTGTTCCGACAGGTTGGCGATCTCTTTCTGATACGCCGCCTGCAGGTCTTCGTCCTTGACCGCAACCTGGTCGAAGAACGAAGACTTCTTCAGCTCGACGTAATCGACAACCACCTGCTCAGGGGTCATGAACTCCTTGGCGTGCTCGTCGTAGTAAGCCTTGACCTCATCGTCGGTCAGTTTGACCGCGGCCGGATCGGCCTTGACGTTCAGCGAAGCGAAATCGCGGGTCTGCTTTTCCAGACGGGCGAATGCCAGCACTTCAGCGTCGGTGACGAAACCGCTGCCGGCAACACCGGCACGCAACTGACCGATCAGCATTTCCTGAGCCAGCATCTGGCGGAATTGCATGCGGGTATAGCCCAGTTGACGGATCACCTGATCAAAGCGCTCGGAGCTGAACTTGCCGTCCACCTGGAATTCAGGGGTCTGCAGGATCACCTGATCCAGTGCACCTTCGGAGAAAGCGAATTTCGATTGTTCTGCGCCTTGCAACAGCAGCTTGCGATCGATCAGCCCTTTGAGGGCCGACTCGCGGAGCATTTTTTCGTCAAGCAAGGAAGCATCGAAATCCTTGCCCAGCTGTTGCATCAGCTGACGGCGTTGCATGTCAACGGCCTGGCTCAGCTCGTTCTGGCTGATTTCTTCACCATTGACCTTGGCCGCATCGTTGGTGTGCGTCGTGGCCTTGAAAATAGCGTCGAAACCGGTCAGAGCCATCAGTGCAACGATGACCCCGATAATGGTCTTGGCAATCCAGCCTTGTGAATTGTCCCTGATATTCTGCAGCATGCGTCCCCCAGAAACGGTTGAACTTCAAAAATTTGGCAACCGTGGAGCGTGGGTAGAATCCGGATAGAAGAAAGGCGCATCCGAGGATGCGCCTTCTCGTAACTGGCGGAGCGGACAGGGCTCGAACCCTCGATCCCGGCGTTACAGGCAGCTGTTCCAGCGACCTGCTCTACCGCTCCGCTGCCAAGTCAGGCATGACCCCGACCCGGATGGGTAAAAACCTGAAACAAACTAACTTAGTTAACAGCTTCTTTCAGTGCTTTACCGGCTTTGAAACCTGGCTTTTTAGCAGCCGCGATTTGCAGCGTCTTGCCGGTCTGTGGGTTACGACCAACGCGAGCTGGACGATCAGTCACGGAGAAAGTGCCGAAACCAACCAGAACAACGGAGTCGCCGGCCTTCAGAGCGCCAGTGACGGATTCGATAACAGCGTCCAGCGCACGGCCAGCAGCAGCTTTCGGGATATCAGCGGATGCAGCGATAGCATCAATCAGTTCCGACTTGTTCACTCTAAGTCCCCTTATATCTATTTTGAGATGATTCTAAGTTTTTTGGTGAAAGCAAAAACGAGTGCTGAATGGCCTACAGACACTTAAGAGCCGCTTTATAACAAGGGCTCTAAAAAGCTGTCAAGGAAGCCCCCCAGGCAAAAACGTATTAATGCGTGCTAATTCTTTCCTTTGAATCAGACTCACGTTTTTCGTCCTTGGAAACTATCTCCGGAGCCACATCCGGCAAGGGCTCCGGCGCGTATTGCAGCGCAATTTGCAGGACCTCGTCAATCCATTTAACCGGTTTAATCTGCAGATCCTGCTTGATATTGTCAGGAATCTCCTTCAGATCGCGCACGTTCTCTTCCGGAATAATCACGATCTTGATTCCACCGCGGTGAGCGGCAAGCAGTTTTTCCTTCAGACCACCGATTGCCAGCACTTGACCACGCAGGGTGATTTCGCCAGTCATGGCGACATCGGCGCGCACCGGAATCCCGGTCAATGCCGATACCAATGCCGTGCACATGCCTACACCCGCGCTTGGACCGTCTTTCGGCGTCGCGCCTTCCGGCATGTGAATGTGGGTATCGCGCTTCTCGTGGAAGTCCAGCGGAATGCCCAGGCTCTTGGCACGGCTGCGCACAACGGTCAGGGCTGCAGTGATCGATTCGACCATTACATCACCCAACGAACCGGTCTTGATCAGTTGACCTTTGCCCGGAACCACAGCCGCTTCGATGGTCAGCAATTCGCCGCCCACCTGCGTCCACGCCAGGCCAGTTACCTGTCCGATCTGATCCTGCTGCTCGGCCAGACCGTAGCGGAATTTACGCACACCCAGGAAATGCTCCAGCAGATCAGCTGTCACTTTTACCGAGAAGCGTTTTTCCAGCGCATGCTCTTTCACAGCCTTGCGGCAGACCTTGGCGATCTGACGTTCGAGGCCACGCACACCGGCTTCCCGGGTGTAGTAACGGATGATGTCGCGGATCGCTTCCGCGTCGAATTCCAGCTCACCCTTCTTCAGACCGTTGGCGGCGATCTGCTTCGGTGACAGGTACTTGACGGCGATGTTGATCTTTTCGTCTTCGGTGTAACCCGGCAGACGAATGACTTCCATTCGATCCAGCAGTGCTGGCGGGATGTTCATCGAGTTCGAGGTGCACAGGAACATCACATCCGACAGGTCGTAATCGACTTCCAGGTAGTGATCGTTGAAGTTGTGGTTCTGCTCCGGATCGAGCACTTCCAGCAATGCCGACGCCGGGTCGCCGCGCATGTCGCTGCCCATCTTGTCGATTTCATCGAGCAGGAACAGCGGGTTGCGCACGCCCACTTTTGTCATCTTTTGAATCAATCTTCCTGGCATCGAACCGATGTAGGTTCGACGGTGACCACGAATTTCCGCCTCGTCACGCACGCCACCCAAGGCCATGCGCACGAATTTGCGGTTGGTGGCGTGAGCAATCGACTCTGCCAGCGAGGTTTTACCCACGCCAGGCGGACCGACCAGGCACAACACCGGGCCACGGATCTTCTTCACACGTTTTTGCACGGCGAGGTATTCAAGGATGCGTTCCTTGACCTCTTCAAGGCCGTAATGATCGGCATCGAGAATGTCTTCCGCACGCGCCAGGTCGAGGCGTACCTTGCTCTGCGCCTTCCACGGCACCTGCACCAGCCAGTCGATGTAGGAGCGCACCACGGTAGCTTCAGCGGACATCGGCGACATCTGCTTGAGCTTGTTCAGCTCGGCAGTGGCCTTGGCCAGGGCATCCTTCGGCAGGCCGGCCGCATCGATGCGCTTTTTCAGCTCTTCGATTTCGTTGTGACCTTCGTCACCGTCACCCAGCTCTTTCTGAATGGCCTTCATCTGCTCATTCAGGTAGTACTCGCGCTGGCTGCGCTCCATTTGTTTTTTGACGCGGCCGCGAATGCGTTTTTCGACTTGCAGCAGATCGATTTCGGCATCCAGCAAGGCGAGCACGTGCTCGACACGGGCCGACAGATCGATGATTTCGAGGATTTCCTGCTTCTGCTCGATTTTCAGCGCCATGTGCGCGGCCATGGTGTCAACCAGGCGGCCAGGCTCATCAATGCTGTTGAGCGACGACAGGACTTCAGCCGGGACTTTCTTGCCCAACTGCACATATTGCTCGAACTGCGACAGCAGGCTGCGCACGAACACTTCGGATTCGCGCTCGGCGGCGTCGACTTCGTCGATCAGCGAAACTTCGGCGCGGCAATGCCCGTCGACTTCGCTGAAGCGCTCTACAGCGCCGCGCTGCTCACCTTCGACCAGAACCTTGACGGTGCCGTCTGGCAGCTTCAGCAGCTGCAGCACCGTTGCAATCGTACCTACGCGATAGAGAGCGTCTTCACCGGGATCATCGTCAGCCGGGTTTCTCTGGGCCAGCAGCAGGATCTGCTTGTCGCCCGTCATCGCGGCCTCGAGGGCTTCGATGGATTTCTCGCGCCCCACGAACAGCGGGATAACCATGTGCGGATAAACCACGACATCACGCAATGGCAGGAGAGGCAATTCGATGGTTGTCTTCATGATTTCGCCTCTACGGCGGCCATATGGCCGTAATCAGATGGAATTAAGCTTGAAACCAAGATGGGGGCTGCCTTGAAAAAAAACAAGCGCAAAGCGGATGTAAAAAACGCCATAAAAAAAAAGAGGCCCGAAGGCCCCTTCTTTGTTCCGGCAGTGTGGACGCTTACGCGTCCGGCGCTGCCTTGGCCGTCGGCTCACTGTTTTCGTAGATATACAGTGGCTTGGACTTGCCTTCAATCACGCTTTCATCGATGACGACTTTGCTCACTTCGGACTGCGAAGGGATTTCGTACATCGTGTCGAGCAGCACACCCTCAAGAATCGACCGCAGGCCACGGGCACCGGTTTTACGCTCCAGAGCTCGCTTGGCAACCGATTTCAGTGCGTCGGTCCGGAACTCCAGATCCACGCCCTCCATCTCGAACAGCTTGGCATACTGCTTGGTCAGAGCATTTTTCGGCTCGGTGAGGATCTGCATCAGCGCAGCCTCGTCGAGCTCGTCCAGCGTCGCAAGAACCGGCAGACGACCGACGAATTCCGGGATCAGACCGAACTTGACCAGATCGTCAGGCTCGACTTCACGCAGGGATTCACCGACTTTCTTGCCTTCTTCCTTGCTGCGCACTTCTGCGTTGAACCCGATGCCGCCCTTGGTGGAACGGTTTTGAATAACCTTTTCCAGACCGGAGAACGCACCACCGCAGATGAACAGGATGTTACGGGTGTCGACCTGCAGGAATTCCTGCTGCGGATGCTTGCGGCCACCTTGCGGCGGGACGGAAGCGACCGTGCCTTCGATCAACTTGAGCAAGGCCTGTTGTACGCCTTCACCGGAAACATCGCGGGTGATCGACGGATTGTCGGACTTGCGGGAAATCTTGTCGATTTCGTCGATGTAGACAATGCCCATCTGGGCCTTTTCCACGTCGTAATCGCACTTTTGCAGCAGTTTCTGAATGATGTTCTCGACATCTTCACCTACGTAGCCAGCCTCGGTGAGGGTGGTGGCGTCGGCGATGGTGAATGGAACGTTCAGCAAGCGGGCCAGTGTTTCGGCCAGCAGGGTTTTACCGGAGCCTGTCGGGCCGATCAGCAGGATGTTGCTCTTGCCGAGTTCGACGTCGTCAGCCTTCTTGTCACGCTGGTTCAGACGCTTGTAGTGGTTGTACACCGCTACGGCCAGAACCTTTTTCGCACGCTCCTGACCGATTACATACTGGTCAAGGATGCCGCTGATTTCTTTAGGCGAAGGCAATTTATGCGCGCTGCTTTCGGCCTGTGCTTCCTGCACCTCCTCGCGGATGATGTCATTGCACAAGTCGACGCACTCGTCGCAGATAAAGACCGAGGGGCCGGCAATCAATTTGCGTACTTCATGCTGGCTTTTGCCACAGAAGGAGCAATAGAGCAGCTTGCCGTTGTCCTCGCCGTTGCGGGTGTCAGTCATTCGTTCGATCCAAATCCGATAGGCTTGCAACACAAGATGAAGGCTATTGCGGGCTTTTTCAAGCCCGCTGGTGGTCGGACCTGCCGACCCACCTTATTTTGAGCTGCTTATTTTACGCAGGACGCTGGTTGATGACTTCGTCGATCAGACCGTATTCCTTCGCAGCTTCTGCACTCATGAAGTTGTCGCGGTTGGTATCGCGCTCGATTTCTTCAAGCGTACGACCGCTGTGCTTGGCCATCAGCGTGTTCAAACGCTCGCGGATGAAGAGGATTTCCTTGGCATGGATTTCGATATCCGAGGCCTGACCCTGGAAACCGCCCAGCGGCTGGTGAATCATCACACGCGAGTTCGGCAGGCAGAAACGCTTGCCTGGAGCACCGGCCGTCAGCAGGAATGCACCCATGCTGCACGCCTGACCAATGCACGTCGTCGATACGTTTGGCTTGATGAACTGCATGGTGTCGTAGATCGACATGCCCGCTGTCACCGAACCGCCCGGGGAGTTGATATAGAGATGGATGTCCTTGTCCGGGTTTTCCGCTTCAAGGAACAGCAATTGCGCACAGATCAGGTTGGCCATGTAGTCCTCTACAGGACCCACCAGAAAGATTACGCGCTCCTTCAGAAGGCGCGAGTAGATGTCATAGGCGCGCTCGCCACGAGCAGATTGCTCGACAACCATCGGGACCAGGCCGCCGGCGGCCTGGATATCAGAGTTCTGCTGAATATACGAATTACGGAACATGCTCTGCAGTCACTCCCAAATAGTTATGTCTTGAATACGCATAAGCCAGCTCGAAGGCTGGCTTATGTGTGTACTTCCTAACGCAAAAACAATCAGTCGGCTTTTGGAGCTTCTACCGGCTTGACCGCTTCTTCGTAAGAGACCGATTTGTCGGTCACGCTAGCTTTCTGCAGAACAGTATCCACAACTTGTTCTTCCAGCACAACCGAACGGACTTCGTTCAGTTGCTGCTCGTTCTTGTAGTACCAGGACACGACCTGCTCAGGTTCCTGGTAAGCCGAAGCCATTTCCTGAATCATTTCACGAACGCGGGCTTCGTCAGGCTTCAGGTCGAACTGCTTGACCACTTCAGCCACGATCAGACCCAGCACTACACGGCGCTTGGCTTGCTCTTCGAACAGCTCGGCCGGCAGTTGATCAGGCTTGATGTTGCCGCCGAACTGCTGAACAGCCTGCACGCGCAGACGGTCAACTTCGTTGGACAGCAGAGCCTTTGGCACTTCGATCGGGTTGGTGGCCAGCAGACCGTCCATTACCTGATTTTTCACCTTGGACTTGATGGCCTGACGCAGCTCACGCTCCATGTTCTTGCGAACTTCGGTGCGGAAGCCTTCCAGACCGGTTTCCTTGATGCCGAATTGAGCGAAGAATTCTTCGTTCAGCTCTGGCAGTTTCGGCTCGGAAACGGTGTTGACAGTCACGGTGAACTCGGCGGTTTTGCCAGCCAGGTCCAGGTTCTGATAGTCCTCAGGGAAGGTCAGGTTCAGAACGCGCTCTTCGCCTGCCTTGGCGCCAACCAGGCCTTCTTCGAAGCCCGGAATCATGCGACCGGAACCCAGCACCAGCTGAGTACCTTTGGCGGAGCCGCCGGCGAATGCTTCGCCGTCAACCTTGCCAACGAAATCGATGTTCAGCTGGTCTTCGTTCTGGGCAGCGCGGTCGGCCACTTCAAAACGGGTGTTCTGCTTGCGCAGGATGTCCAGCATCTTGTCCAGATCGGCGTCAGCCACGTCAGCGCTCAGGCGCTCGACAGTGATGCCGTCGAAACCGGCAACAGTGAACTCAGGGAACACTTCGAATACGGCAACGTATTCCAGGTCCTTGCCAGCTTCCAGCGACTTCGGCTCGATCGAAGGCGAACCGGCAGGGTTCAGCTTCTGCTCAACCACGGCTTCATAGAAGGAGGACTGGATGACATCACCAACAGCTTCCTGACGAGCGTCAGCACCGAAACGGCGCTTGATTTCGCTCATTGGCACTTTGCCTGGACGGAAGCCAGCAATCTTGGCCTTTTGGGCAGTCTGCTGCAGACGCTTGTTGACCTGGCTCTCAATGCGCTCAGCCGGCACGGTGACGCTCATGCGGCGCTCAAGAGCAGTAGTATTTTCAACAGAAACTTGCATGGATATTCCTCGTTGCACAGACGTTAGCCGGCCGTTTCCGACCCCAGAATCAAGGGCATGCATTCTAGTGGGTCAAACTCAAGAAGTCACCCTACTGAAAACGGGTAAAAAAACAGCAGGCCATTTATAGGTGTGAATGCAGCAATGCATTCCACCTCGAAGACGAATAAAGACCATCACGCCAGGGCTCTGCTTCAACCGCTTCTATATATAGAAGAGACTGCGAGCCATCTCCCTGGCGGCCGATCCGGCGAACATGGCCGGTGGTCGACACGCAGGCTGCAAGCCCGTAAACACGACGAAACGCCCTGCCCGTCGACCCGAAACCCGGCGCAATAAACCACAAACCGTAAAACAAAAAAGGCGCCAGACTGTTAAATCTGGCGCCTTTTCGAAATATGGGGTGGACGATGGGGATCGAACCCACGACAACGGGAGTCACAATCCCGTGCTCTACCAACTGAGCTACGCCCACCATATTGCGTCACAAAAAAGCCATTCAACTTCTTTGCTGAACTTCATCAGGCCTGCGGCAAGAATGAAGCTTTAATTGGTGCGGATGAAGAGACTCGAACTCTTACGCCTCGCGGCGCTGGAACCTAAATCCAGTGTGTCTACCAATTCCACCACATCCGCAGATGAAGCTTTTAAAGCAAAGGCGCCAGACTGTTACATCTGGCGCCTTTCGAAATATGGGGTGGACGATGGGGATCGAACCCACGACAACGGGAGTCACAATCCCGTGCTCTACCAACTGAGCTACGCCCACCATATCGCGCTACTTGTGCCAAAGCTGCCTAATGGCGCACCCGGCAGGACTCGAACCTGCGACCATCCGCTTAGAAGGCGGATGCTCTATCCAGCTGAGCTACGGGCGCCTTATTAATCTGTAACCTTGGAGGACTACAAACTAAATGCTTTCCAGCTTCGCAGAACGCTAATTCCGCTCAACCTTCTTAACCAGTGCTAGGCTGTGCCCGACAAGTGCGACGAATAGTATAGAGCGCTCCCAAGGTCGTCAAATCCTTTTTGAAAAAAATTCATTTAATTAAAGGAGTTAGGGGAATTTGCTGACCAAGCGCCTTTGCCCTCACCGTCTGACATGCGAGAATGCGTTCTCTTTTTTTCCCCTCTCGATGGTTAATCACGCGCAATGACTGCACAACTAATCGACGGCAAATCGATCGCCGCCAGCCTGCGCCAGCAGATCGCCCAACGAGTTGCCGAGCGTCGCCAGCAAGGTCTGCGCACTCCCGGCCTCGCGGTGATCCTGGTCGGCAGCGATCCTGCCTCTCAGGTTTATGTCTCGCACAAGCGTAAAGACTGTGAAGAGGTAGGCTTCCTCTCTCAAGCCTACGACCTGCCCTCCGACACCACTCAAGAAGCGCTGACCGATCTGATCGATCGCCTCAACGACGACCCGGCCATTGACGGCGTGCTGCTGCAACTGCCCCTGCCCGAGCATCTGGACGCGTCCAAATTGCTGGAGCGCATCCGCCCGGACAAAGACGTCGATGGCTTTCATCCTTATAACGTCGGTCGCCTGGCACAGCGCATCCCGCTGCTGCGTCCATGCACGCCAAAAGGCATCATGACCTTGCTGGAAAGCACGGGTGTGGACCTTTATGGCCTGGACGCGGTAGTGGTGGGTGCATCCAACATCGTCGGTCGCCCGATGGCGATGGAACTGCTGCTGGCCGGTTGCACCGTGACCGTCACCCACCGCTTTACCAAGGATCTGGCCGGCCACGTCGGTCGCGCCGATCTGGTGGTGGTGGCCGCCGGCAAGCCGGGCCTGGTCAAGGGCGAGTGGATCAAGGAAGGCGCGATCGTGATCGACGTCGGCATCAACCGTCAGGACGATGGCAAGCTGGTCGGTGACGTGGTGTACGAAACCGCTCTGCCCCGCGCTGGCTGGATCACTCCGGTGCCGGGCGGTGTTGGCCCGATGACCCGCGCCTGCCTGCTGGAAAACACCCTCTACGCGGCAGAAACCCTGCACGCCTGAGAGGTTTTTCCGCAATAAAAGAACCCCGCTTTGTGCGGGGTTTTTTGTATCTGAGAAAAAACACTAACCGTTCGCCGGAAACCCCTCTTTTTACAGGCCTTTTCACGAGATTTTCAGGTCATTCAAACAACCATCGACAGATCTTCAGCCATACTCCTAGAATGCGACGCTTTGAAGAAATAACCCGTTACAAACTAACGGAATATCCAACCTTTATGAGTTCGCCCGCGTGAAAATTCGTCTTTCGATCCTGAGCCTGGTTTTTGCTTTTTCAGGCACATTCGTCACGCCAACCGTCAACGCCGCTGAAACCACTGCTGCGCCACGCGATGCTTCGCAACTGAAGATCGCCTCCGGCAGCGCGCTGCTCATGGATTTGCAGACCAATAAAGTCATCTACTCGAGCAACCCGGACGTAATCGTACCCATCGCGTCGGTCAGCAAGCTGATGACCGGGCTGGTGGTCGTTGAAGCGCACCAGAACATGGACGAATGGATTGACGTCGACATCAGCCACACGCCAGAAATGAAAGGCGTGTTTTCCAGAGTCAAACTGAAGAGCGAACTGCCGCGCCGGGAAATGTTGCTGATTGCCCTGATGTCCTCGGAAAACCGTGCAGCCGCCAGCCTTGCGCATCACTACCCGGGCGGTTATGCAGCATTCATCGCGGCGATGAATGCCAAGGCCAAGGCACTGGGCATGACCAACACCCACTATGTCGAACCGACCGGCTTGTCGGAACGTAACGTTTCCACCGCCCGCGATCTGAGCAAACTGTTGGTGGCCGCGAGCAAGCACCCGATCCTCACTGAACTGACGACCACCAAGGAAAAAACGGTGTCGTTCCGTAAACCCAACTACACCTTGGGCTTCCGCAACACCGATCACTTGGTGAACAAGGCCGACTGGGACATCAAAATCACTAAAACCGGCTTCACCAACCCGGCGGGGCATTGCCTGGTGCTGGTGACACGAATGAGCAACCGCCCGGTTGCCCTGGTAATTCTCGATGCGTTCGGCAAGTACACACACTTCGCCGATGCCAGCCGTATCCGCAGCTGGATGGAAACCGGTCGCAGCACCAACGTTCCGGCAGTGGCCCAACAATACAAGGCCGAGAAAAACCTCAAGGCGCGCCAGAGCGGCGTGGTCGAAGCGTCCAAGTAACCGGAAAGACCAACTGTGGCGAGGGAGCTTGCTCCCGCTGGGGCGCGTAGCGGACCTTCTTTTTTAATAAGAAAAGGCCTGCTGCGCAGTCCAGCGGGAGCAAGCTCCCTCGCCACAGAGTTATTCAGCCAGTGGTTAAATACCCGTTATTCAATCATTGGGTAACGGCATTTTGTCGTCGTCCGGAATGCCATCGCCAGCGCTCGGATCTGGCGTCAGCACATTAGGCCGGGCCAATGGATCACGCAGCGGGCTGTCCGGATCCAGCACGGGATCCACGTCATCCTCAGGCGTGGTCGGCACGCTGTCCGGTTTTTTATCGTCAAAGCTGGAATCGGTACTCATACGCACCTCACTTAGGGTTTCAGGTCAGCCAACGGATCGTAAGGCTTGGCCGGACGCTTGCTGTCTTCGCCGGTTTCCACGTCCTTCGGCGCCTTGGCAGGGCCGACCGGATCAACCTGCGGGTCGTCGAGATCCGGGGAATCCGGATCGAAACCCAGATCATGACCGGACGAATGCTCGCTTGAGTGTGGGCCTTTCGGGGATGGGGAATCTGCCATGCTCGCCTCCTGATTCACCCGCACATTCGGGCTCTATCGTTAAGAGGCGTGCCGGGCGTGAGGGTGCCCGGCAAATGACGAACGGAGGCTTAATGTGCAGCCAGTGCCTTTTTGGCTTGCTCCGCTTCACGTTCCTGCCCGGCCTGCGCCAACTCATCGGCGGCCTTCAGCCAGCGCTGACGATCAACCTCGGCAGGAATCTGCGACGGCTTCTGGATCAGCACGGCCCAACCACCCGACTTTTCGAACGCCGACTCGAAGGAACTGAAACTCATGAGTTCGCGGCGATTCATTCCGACGCGCAACAGTACTTTCTGTTTCAAGCGGTCGTAACCGGAAAGAATGGCGTAACGCGGTTCAGCCCAGAACGCCGAGCCTTCACTGAAACGCACCATTACCGGATAACCGGCCGCCACCTGGGTCAACAAGGCTGGCAGGTTCTTGTCCAGCGGATAGACCACCATGCCGTAATCGCGGGCCAGGTTCTGCAGATTCTGCTGCAACTGATCCTGTGCCCCCGGCAGCTGCAACGGTTTTTCCAGCAGCCCCGGCGTGATCATGATGCCCTGCTGCGACAACAGACTGGCCAGCACTTGCGGACCACTCTGATTGGCTTCACCGCGATAGAATGTACCGCTGAGTTCGACCCGCTCCGGCAGGCGCTTGACCTGCGGCGCGACAGTGCCCGCACACCCCGCCAATACAGCCGCGCAACCGGCCACCAGCAACGCCCCTCGCAATCGAGTCAATACCTGCACCATTGTCACTCTCTGATCAGACGCCGGTCATCGTGTTCCGGCAACGCCTGTGATCATAGGGCGACGCACGGCTGCGGTATAGCCTTAACCCGCAGACCGATCGATTGCATAGAGCGAACTGATTGGTCATCACCGACCTTTGGTCAATAGTCTGAAACACCCCATTGTCTAGACTGTCACTGAAACAGAGCGAATTGAAAAAGTGTGTGCCCGATGCAGGGCAAAGAGGAGGCACTGATGAGCCTGACCATGACCATCGTAATGTTGATAGCCGGCTGGCTGGCCGTTGCCAGCGCCATGTTGTGGGGCGTGCTGCGCATTGCGCGGCGGCATCACCACCCGGTCGAATCCGCCTCGGCTCACAAGCCTGAAAAGCACCGTACCCGCCACGCGACCGCGCACTGACCGGTCAGTTGATGTAAGACCTCTGTAGGAGCTGCCGAAGGCTGCGATCTTTTGACTTTGAAGATCAAAAGATCGCAGCCTTCGGCAGCTCCTACATAAGGCACAAGCCGTACGGCATGAGGCATAAGCAAAAAGGCCGGCTGAACTCGACGAGTCCAGCCGGCCTTTTGGTTTGCTGCAGGTTAAGCCTGCTGAGCCAGCTTCTTCTGCTTCGCCCGGCGCGACAGCATGTTCAGCACTTCAATCGCTGCCGAGAAGGCCATGGCCGCGTATACATAACCTTTCGGTACATGGGCACCGAACCCTTCGGCGATCAGCGTCATGCCGATCATGATCAGGAAGCCCAGGGCCAGCATCACCACCGTCGGGTTGTCGTTGATGAACTTGGCCAGCGGCTCAGCTGCGAACAGCATCACCATCACCGAGACCACCACCGCGATCACCATGATCGGCAAGTGTTCAGTCATGCCCACCGCAGTAATGATGCTGTCGATGGAGAACACCATGTCCAGCATCAGGATCTGACCGATTGCGGCAGCGAAGCCCAGGGTCACGGTCGAAGTCGCAGTTTTCGGGTCTTCCGGGGCCGGGTCCATGCTGTGATGGATCTCGGTCGTGGCTTTCCACACCAGGAACAGACCACCGGCAATCAGGATCATGTCTTTCCAGGAGAACGCCTGGCCCATGATTTCGATTACAGGTTCGGTCAACTGCACGATGAAGGCGATAGTGCTCAACAGGGCCAGACGCAGGATCAGCGCCATGCCGATACCGATGCGGCGCGCCTTCTGCCGATGCTGCACAGGCAACTTGTTGGTCAGGATCGAAATAAAGATCAGGTTATCGATGCCGAGCACGATTTCCATCACCACCAGTGTGGCCAAAGCAACCCAGGCGGCGGGGCTGGCGGCGAGTTCTAACAGATATTCCATGGGTCAGTCCTGACTCTTGTATGACGGTTTAGAGGGTCTTGGAGGAAGATTCGGATTGTTCCGCATCTTTTTCCGGCGCTTCTTTTTTCTCGATCAAGCCGCCGGTGGCGTCGCTGAGCGCTTGTTCAGCAGCTTTGTGCGTATCGTCGATCGCCTGTTTGGCGCTTTCGGCCGCCTTGCCCATCAACTGCTGGGCACTTTTCTCGGCCTGATCGCAACCGGCCATGAGCAGTAAAGACGTAAACATCAATGCAGGGATTGTGTATTTCATGAGACTTCCTTCGAATGAACAAACAGGGTCACAGACCACCCGTCGATGGCTGGGCATTCTAGGGAGACAAACACTTCAGGAAAATTCGTATTTTTAGCGGCTATACTTCGGCTTTAACGAACTATGACAATCAGTACAGGAGCTGCCGAAGGCTGCGATCTTTTGATTTTTTAAAGCAAGATCAAAAAATCGCAGCCTGCGGCAGCGACTATAGGAGGGGGGACCTTAGAGTGCTCAATTACCGACAACTGCATTACTTCTGGGTGGTCGCCAAGACCGGCAGCATCGTGCGTGCCTGCGAGCAACTCAACCTCACTCCGCAAACCATCAGCGGGCAGATTTCGCTGCTCGAACAAACCTACGGTATCGAACTGTTTCAACGGGTCGGCCGCCAACTGGAACTGACCGAGGCCGGACGCCAGGCCCTGCCCTACGCTGAGCAGATGTTCCAGTTGGGCGGCGAACTGGAGTTGATGCTGCGTGCCCAGCCCAACGAACAGCAGATCCTGTTTCGCGTCGGCGTGGCCGACGTGGTGCCCAAGTCCATCGTCTATCGGCTGATCGCGCCGACCATGGAGTTGCACGAGCCGCTGCGCATCACCTGCCGCGAAGACAAACTCGAACGCCTGTTGGCGGACCTGGCGATCCAGCGTCTGGACCTGGTGATTTCCGACAGCCCGATGCCGTCGCACCTCGACATCAAGGGCTACAGCCAGAAACTCGGCGAATGCGGGATCAGTTTTTTCGCCACCGCACATTTGGCGGCGCAATACGGGCAAGACTTTCCGCGCAGCCTCAACGGCGCACCGCTGCTGATTCCCGGCGCGGAAACCGTGGTGCGCAACCGTCTGCAGCGCTGGTTTGCCGAGCAGCAGATCCAGCCACAAATCGTTGGGGAATTCGATGACAGCGCCCTGATGCAAGCCTTCGGCCAATCGGGCAGCGGGATTTTCATCGGTCCGAGCGTGATTGCCGATGAAGTCAAACGCCAGTACGGCGTTGAGGTGATTGGCCAGACCGACGCGGTGACCGAGTCGTTCTATGCCATTTCCGTGGAACGCAAGGTCAAGCACCCCGGCATCGTGGCGATTACCGAAGGTGCCCGACGCGAGCTGTTTACCGCGTTATGACGCCTGGGCGCACTCTTCGCGCGGCTTGAGCGTCATCAAGACCATGGCGAGGAATACCGACAACAGAATGAACCCGGCAGCGGCGAAGCCGAGAAAGCTCAGGCCAGCACTGTCGATCACCCGCCCGCCGATCATCGCGCCCAGGCCGATACCGAGGTTGGCGCCGGCGATGTTCAGCGACGCGGCAAACGCGGGCGCTTGCGGCGCGGCTTTCATCAGGCGCACATGGCTGACCAGAAACAGCGCCGCCTGGGTGATTCCCCAGATGCCCATGGCCACCGCCAGGCCCAGCGTCGAGTGGATATTCGGCACCAGCGAGACCATGCCGGCAATCATGAACGCGCAGAACAGCACGGACGCCCCCAACGGATGACGATCCACTGCACGCCCGCCCAGCGAATTGCCGATCAGCCCGACCGCACCGAAGCCCATCAGGCACCAGCCAACCACGGTGCCGTTAAAACCCGCCAGACGCTCGAGAATGTCGGCCAGATAGGTGTAGGCGGTGAACATGCCGCTGAACACCAGGATCGACAACAGCACATGGCCGAGCATCAGCGGGCTGCGCAGGATCTTGAACTGCGAGCTGAAGCTGACCTGGTGCTGATGCAGGCTGGTTTTCGGCAGATAAACAAACAGCAGCAAAGCCTTGGCAAAAGCGATCACCGCCAGAATCGCGAATGCACTGCGCCAGCCGAACGCATCGGAAATCAACGTGCCCACCGGGATGCCGAATACCGTGGCGCAGACGATGCCGAAGCCGATCTTGGCAATCGCACGGCCGGCGTGATCCGGGCCGACGATGTCCACCGCTGTCTCGCTGGCCAAGGCCCAGAACACCGGCAGGCCGAGGGCCGGGATCAAGCGCGCTATGGCCATGACCCAGATGTTCGGCGCCAGCGCGGCAACGGTGTTGGCCAGGCCGAACATGATCAAAATGGTGATGAATAACTTGCGTCGCTCGAAGCGGGCGAAATAGGCGGTCAAAAACGGGCCGAACATCGCCACCGTGAAAGCGAACAGCGTCACCAGCAGACCCGCCTGCGGAATGGTTACCGCCAGGTCTCGGGCAATGGCCGGCAACAGGCCGACGATGACGAATTCCGTGGTCAGCACCGTGAATCCGGCAGCAGACAACAGAAGAATGGGCAACAGCATGAGCAACTCCAGCAAAACGACGACACCAGCGATGACCGGAAGGCCCGCTGGCAACGATTAAAATGAGGATGGCGAATCTTAACAGAGTGTTTCAGCAGTGACTTGCATAAACCTGCCGACTTGGCGATCAATCCGGTGGCAGATCGTCACAGGCCTGAAGGATAACGCCTACGCTGTGATAAAGTCCGCGCCCTGAAAAACGTACACCCTGTTCAGCGCCCGTTTAACAGCGTTGATCGCGCGTCAGCCCTTTCGGTTCGTGCCGGTGACCTGCCCCCTTGATGTATCACCGGTTTCACGCAACCTTGCACCCTATAAAAAATCAGAGATGCCGTTATGACCGCTTCATCCCCTCCTCTATTGCAACGCCTGAAAAACCTCAGTCTGGTCACGCAGATCCTGATCGGCCTGATCGCCGGTATCGCTCTGGCGTTGTTCGCCCCGGAAGCGGCAAAAGGCTCGGCGTTCATCGGCAAAGTATTTGTCTCGGCGCTGAAAGCCGTGGCACCGATTCTGGTGTTCGTGCTGGTAATGGCGTCGATTGCCAACCACAAGCACGGTCAGGAAACCCACATCAGGCCCATCCTGTTCCTGTACCTGCTCGGTACTTTCGCCGCAGCCGTGGTCGCGGTGATTGCCAGCATGGCGTTTCCCTCGCATCTGGTGCTGTCCACCGACAACGTGTCGGTCACCGCGCCGGGCGGCATTGCCGAAGTGCTGCAAAGCCTGTTGTTGAGCGTGGTCGACAACCCGGTCAGCGCGCTGATGAATGCCAACTTCATCGGTATTCTGGCCTGGGCGATCGGCATGGGCGTCGCGATTCGCCATGCCGGCGACACCACACGCGAGGTGCTGGGCGACCTGTCCAATGGCGTGACCGTGATCGTGCGTGTAGTGATTCGTTTCGCCCCGCTGGGCATTTTTGGTCTGGTGGCGTCTACCCTCGCCACCTCGGGCTTCGGCGCGTTGATCGGTTATGCGCACCTGCTGGCCGTGCTGCTGGGCTGCATGCTGTTTGTGGCGCTGGTAATGAACCCGCTGATTGTGTTCTGGAAGCTGCGCCGCAACCCGTACCCGCTGACCCTCAAGTGCCTGCGCGAAAGCGGCATCACTGCCTTCTTCACCCGCAGCTCGGCAGCGAACATTCCGGTCAACCTGGAACTGAGCAAGCGCCTGGGCCTGCATGAAGACACCTACTCGGTATCGATCCCGCTGGGCGCCACCATCAACATGGCCGGCGCAGCGATCACCATCACCGTGCTGAGCCTGGCTGCCGTGCACACGCTGGGGATTGCCGTGGACATTCCGACCGCGATCCTGCTCAGCGTCGTCGCGGCGATCTGTGCCTGTGGCGCCTCGGGCGTGGCCGGTGGCTCGCTGCTGCTGATTCCGCTGGCGTGCAGCCTGTTCGGCATTCCCAGCGAGATTGCCATGCAGGTGGTAGCGGTGGGTTTCATCATTGGTGTGCTGCAGGACTCGGCGGAAACAGCGCTGAATTCGTCCACCGATGTGCTGTTCACCGCGGCGGCTTGCCTCGGTGAAGAGGCGAAAATTCAGCGTTCAGTCTGAAGATCAAAAGATCGCAGCCTGCGGCAGCTCCTACATTAGGAATGCATTTCCCTGTAGGAGCTGCCGCAGGCTGCGATCTTTTGCGTTATCCAATAAAAAGCCCGCCAAGGCGTGAACCTTGGCGGGCTTTTTTGTTACGGGGTGTTTTAGTACGCGCCCATGTAATCGCGCTTACCCACTTCAACACCGTTGTGGCGCAGCAGCGCATAGGCAGTGGTGACGTGGAAGAAGAACTGCGGCAGACCGTAGCTCAGCAGGTAAGCCTGACCGCTGAAGCGCTTCTCTTTCGGCGTGCCCGGACGGGTCACGATCTCGATGCCTTCCTTGCCGTTGATCTGCTCCGGCTTGATCTCGCCGATGTAGGCCAGCACCTTGGCGATCAGCGCTTGCAGTTCGGCGAACGTGGTTTCAGTGTCGTCATACTTCGGAATTTCGACTTCGGCCAGACGCGAGGAAACGCCCTTGGCGAAGTCGACGGCGATCTGCACCTGACGCACCAGCGGGAACATGTCCGGGTACAGGCGCGCTTGCAGGAAGGCGTTCGGGTCGATGTTTTTCTCGGTGGCGTGGGCTTCAGCCTTTTTCAGGACATCGCTCAGAGCGTTGAGCATTTGTTGAAAAACCGGGACGGATGCGGCGTACAGGGAAATGGTCATGGCAGTCTCGTGTGGTGGCTGGGTGGAACGTGGAGGCGATTATAGCCATGCTTGATGACCACACGGCTTGCCTTTTGTTAGCCAAGGATTAGGCTAGGCGCCTTCGACTGCTGAGGGAACGCGCGATGACCACCGAACTTGCAACCACCACCGACGAACCACGGCTCAACGCCACGGAAATCCGCATTCTGGGTTCGTTGATCGAAAAACAGGCCACCAGCCCGGAAACCTATCCGTTGACCCTCAATGCATTGGTGCTGGCCTGCAATCAGAAGACCAGTCGCGAGCCGGTGATGAACCTGACTCAAGGCCAGGTCGGCCAGAGCCTGCGGGCGCTGGAAAGCCACGGTTACACCAAACTGGTCATGGGCAGTCGCGCTGATCGTTGGGAGCATAAGCTGGACAAGGCGCTGGAACTGGTGCCGGCCCAGGTGATTCTCACCGGTCTGATGTTCTTGCGTGGCCCGCAGACAGTGAATGAGTTGCTGACCCGCAGCGGCCGCATGCACGATTTCGAAGATGCCGAGCAAGTGGTGCATCAGCTTGAGCGCCTGATCGCCCGTGGGCTGGCGGTGTTGATACCGCGTCAGGCCGGACAACGCGAAGACCGCTACACCCATGCGCTGGGCGATCCGGCGGACATCGAGGCGATCCTGGCGGCGCGGCAGAATCCTGGGGAGCGCGCGACCAGCGGAGTTTCGGTCGAGCGCATCGAAGAGCTGGAAGCACGGATTGCCGCGCTGGAAGAGCGCCTGGCGCGCCTCGAATAACCCCGGAAATCCTACTGTGGGAGCGAGCTTGCTCGCGAATGCAGTGTGTCATTTAACAATGATGTGAATGACACATTGCATTCGCGAGCAAGCTCGCTCCCACTGGGGCTGCACCACGCCGAGGGTCTCTATTTACTCACCATCCCAGTAATCCACCCCGTCCGCCTGCCGCGCCACGGCGACAAAACCTGACGCATTGCCCTCGGCATCAACCTTGAAGTTGTCCATCACCGCGTATTTGTTGGAGTCCGGGTATTCGCAGATATCCGGTTGCTGCTGGGTGCTGACCGCCAGGTAACGCAGTTCCGCGTCGCTGGTATTGATGATCTGATGCGCCGTTTCCGGGCCGCCCGGCGGGCAGGCGATCACGTCGCCCGCGCGGATCGGAAAGCGTTCGGCACCCAAGCGCACTTCGCCCTCCCCGGCCACCACATAGAACATCTCTTCATTGACCCGGTGGCTGTGAAACGGACTGCCGCGCATGCCCGGCGGCAAGGCGTACAACCGATAGCCAAGTTTCTGCGCACCGAGTTGCTGGCCTACCCGCGCCATGCGCTGCTGATAACGCCCGGCGGTTTCGCCTTCCGGGGCCAGGGCTTCGGGCAAGGGTTCGAGTTCGACCTGGTGCAGGTTGAGGATGGGCGGATGCATGGGGTGCCTCGATCAGGTTTTTATGAGGGACAAGTCTTGGCTTGCTGAGGCCGCAGTATAGGCAACCCGATAAACCGAGTTGAATTCATCGCTGGCAAGCCAGCTTCCACAGGATTTGTGGTTGCTCACCTGGTTGTGTTGCAACCTGACACCTGTGGGAGCTGGCTTGCCAGCGATGGGGCCAACTCATCCGACACATAATCCAGAACATCAGCTGCGGGCGAAATTTACCGCCGCCGCAAACTGCTCTTCACTCGGCCGCACGCCCGTGTACAGCACAAACTGCTCCAGCGCCTGGATCGCTATCACCTCCAGTCCGGTAATCACTTTTTTGCCCTCGGCCCGGCCGCGCTCGATCAGCGGTGTTTCCGACGGAATCGCTACCACATCGAATACGATCCCGGCTGCCTGGATCACTTCAGGCTCGAACGCCAGTTGCCCCGCCTCCGGCCCGCCGTCCATGCCCACCGGGGTGACGTTGATCAGCATCTGCGGACGTTCTTCACCCAACTCGGCCCGCCAGCGGTAACCCAGCGAGTCCGCCAGTGCCTGCCCGGCGCGCTCGTTACGCGCAACGATCAAGCCATTTTTGTAGCCACCATCGCGCAAGGCGCTGGCCACCGCTTTGGCCATGCCGCCGCTGCCGCGCAGGGCGAACGTCGAATCTTTCGGCACTGCGTGGGTTTCCAGCAATTGCGCGATGGCGATGTAGTCGGTGTTGTAGGCCTTGAGGTGGCCGTGGGTATTGACGATGGTGTTGATCGACTGGATCGCCGCCGCCGACGCATCCAGCTCATCGACCAGTGCAATGCACGCTTCCTTGAACGGCATCGACACGCCGCAACCGCGAATCCCCAGCGCACGAATCCCGCCGACAGCCCCCGGCAGATCCTGACTGCTGAACGCCTTGTAATAGAAGTTCAGGCCCAACTGCTCGTACAAATGGTTATGAAAACGCAGACCGAAATTCCCCGGGCGCCCGGACAGGGACATGCACAGCTGGGTGTCTTTGTTGGGATTCATCTGCATGAAACTTCTCCTTCAAACGGACTTTCGGATGGACGGAGTTAGCCATTCCATCGGGTTCTGAACGATCATAAGCGCCTGTCTGCAACGGGCCGCGTGCCCCTTTGACCCACCGGTAAAGAAGCCGGTACAGACCTTACACAAAATTTACCCAGCGGCTGTGCTGATTTTCAGAATTTCGCTGTCATAGAAGTATCCCCGCGACAACGTTGGGCCTGGTGCAGGCCCGGACGCCGGGTCGAAGAACCGAGGAATTATCATGATTCGTAAACTCCCCATCGTGGCCTTGTTGATTGGTGCATTCGCGATCACAGGTCAGGCAGAAGCCCACGGCGGTGGCTGGCAGGGTCCGGCCGTGTTTGGTGCGATCGTCGGCTCGGCCATCATCGGCTCGGCGCTGATCAACCAGGACCGGCCAGTCTACGTACAACAGCCTGTTTACGCTCAACCGGCACCGGTTTATGTGCAACAACCGCCGCCACCGGTCTATTACCAGCCGGCCCCGGTTTACGTGCAACAACCGGTCTACGTGCCTGGCCCGGTCTACTACGGCCCACCACGCGGCTATTACGGCCGGCCACACGGCTACTACGGTGGCCCGCGCTGGTAATCGCCAACAATCAGCCCTGCTTTATAGCGGGGCTTTTTTATGACCGTCGGTCGGGCAACGTCTGAAAAAATCTTGCCAAGGTCGCTGTGAGGACAGTTCCAGCGGCTAAAGTCGGCATGATGGACTTGACCGTTGGGGGCAAAACACAGAACGGTCATCGATTTGTCATGACGGAACCGCAATCTGAATCCGTCCGTAAACAACAGGTTGATAACAACAAGGACGACCCATGCCTACTCAGAATCCGCACCGCATCGTCGGCCTGTGCACTTCAAGCAAGGTGTACAGCGCGCTGACCGAACTCAAACACCTGGAGGGCCACCGCTGCGCCAAGTTCCTTTCGCTGCTGGCGGAGAACCTGGTGCACAAGGGCTTGCTCAACGAGCGCGAAGTGGTGCACATGCTCGACCAGGTTGTCGACTGAACCCGTCCTCACTGTTATCAATGACCACTATCGAGAGCGTTGATTGTCCCTGAGCACAGCGAATCCCTAAGGTAGCTCCACAGATTGATGGAGGTACTGGTCATGGCTCAAGTTCAAATCATGTCGGTCATCGGCAGCGCTGTTCCCGCATCGCTCAGAGCGTCGGGATTGCTCGCCTGCTGGTATCTGGTGCGCGACGGTGAGCCCATCAGCGGCCCGCTGACTTCGCTCCCGGCAGCGCAGGCACTGTCGCAGAAAATCGTCAGCGCGCCGTTCCACGCTTAAGGCAACTGGACTTTCGGTTTGGTCTCGATAAACAGCGCCCAGCTCGACATGAACAGCGCCGCGATCAGCGGCCCGATCACGAAACCGTTGAGGCCGAACACTGCGAGGCCGCCGAGGGTCGAGATCAGGATCATGTAGTCGGGCATGCGCGTGTCTTTGCCGACCAGAATCGGGCGCAGCACGTTGTCCACCAGACCGATCACAAATACCCCGAACAGCGCCAACACCACGCCCTGCCAGATCATCCCGCTGAGCAGGAAGTACACCGCCACCGGCGCCCAGACGATTCCCGCGCCTACCGCCGGCAACAGCGACAGAAAGCCCATCAGCACCGCCCAGAGCAACGCGCTGGGGATGTCGAGAAACCAGAAAATCGCCCCGCCCAATGCGCCCTGAGTGACCGCCACCACCAGGTTGCCCTTCACCGTCGCCCGCACCACCCGGTTGAACTTCAACTGCAGACGACGTTTGTGGGTCTCTTCCAGCGGCACTGCGGTGCGTACCTTGCGTACCAGTTCGGCGCCATCGCGCAGAAAGAAAAACAGCAGGTACAGCATGATGCCGAAGCTGACCACAAACTCGAATGTGCCCTGGCCGAAACTGAAGGCCTGACTGGCCAGCACCTGACTGCCCTGCATCGACGCCTTGACGATTTTCTCGCGCAGACCGTTGAGTTCGCCCATGCCGAAGCGATCGAGCAAATGCTGAAAGTAAGGGGGCAAGCTGTGTTTGAACTGTGCCAGGTAGGCACCGATGTCCAGTTGACCGCTTTCGATGTTGTTGTACACCGTCGCGCCTTCCTGCACCAACAGGATGCTGAGAATGATCACCGGGAGAATCGCGATCACCAGGCAAATGCCCAGCGTGCAAAGCGCTGTCAGGTTGCGCTGCCAGCCGAATTTGAGCTGTAACTTGCGCTGCATCGGCGCAAACAGAATGCCGAGAATCACCGCCCAGAACACCGCACCGTAGAACGGCAGCAGAATCCAGATGAAGGCGACCGTCACCAACAGCAACAGCACGGTGAGGGATTTGAATTGCAGCGTTTTTTCGTTCATGTCCGATCCATGTCAGTCAGGCGTCACGCACGCCTCGAACCTTAGTCCACCGGGGCACGCACGAGTGCCATCTTTGTTCATGGAGCATAGATCGCCTGGTAGAAGCAGCTCGCTGCACCTGATGCAGCGGGACCTTTTCATGGTGCCGGCGCGGCACAGATCAGTGGCACCCGCGCAAAGATAGATCCAGATCAATAAACCGCAGTTGCCGCTGCACTACCCTGCCGCGCTTTTGCGACCGATGCCGCCATGATCCCTGACCTCCCCCTCGCCGCCCCGGAGCTGCTGGCCCCCGCCGGCACCTTGAAGAACATGCGTTATGCCTTCGCCTACGGCGCCGATGCGGTCTACGCCGGCCAGCCGCGTTACAGCCTGCGGGTGCGCAACAACGAGTTCGACCACGCCAACCTCGCCCTCGGTATTCGCGAAGCACAGGCCCAGGGCAAGCGCTTCTACGTGGTGGTCAACATCGCCCCGCACAATGCCAAGCTGAAGACCTTCCTCAAGGACCTGGCGCCGGTGATCGAGATGGCGCCGGATGCCCTGATCATGTCTGACCCGGGCCTGATCATGCTGGTGCGCCGGCATTTTGCGCAGATGCCGATCCACCTTTCGGTGCAGGCCAACACGGTGAACTGGGCGAGCGTCGAGTTCTGGCAGCAACAAGGCCTGAGCCGGATCATCCTGTCGCGGGAATTGTCACTGGAGGAAATCGCTGAAATCCGCGAACAGGTGCCGGGCATGGAACTGGAAGTGTTCGTCCACGGCGCGCTGTGCATGGCTTACTCCGGGCGCTGCCTGTTGTCGGGCTATATGAACAAGCGCGACGCCAACCAAGGCACCTGCACCAACGCCTGCCGCTGGAAATATTCGGCACAGGAGGCCACGGAAAACCAGCTCGGCGAGATCGTGCAGAGCTTCCAGCCCGAGCCGACCCTGGGCATCGGCACGCCGACCGATCAGGTGTTCCTGCTGCAGGAAGCCAATCGTCCCGATGAGTTGATGCCGGCGTTTGAAGACGAGCACGGCACCTACATCATGAACGCCAAGGATCTGCGCGCGGTGCAGCACGTCGAACGGCTGACGCGCATGGGCGTGCATTCGCTGAAGATCGAGGGTCGCACCAAGTCGCACTTCTATTGCGCACGTACTACCCAGGTTTATCGCCGGGCAATCGACGATGCCGTAGCCGGACGCGAGTTCGATCGCAGCCTGATGACCGACCTCGAATCACTGGCCCAGCGCGGCTACACCGAAGGTTTCCTGCGCCGGCATGTGCATGACGAATACCAGAATTATCAGAACGGCAGCTCGGTGTCGGAACGTCAGCAATTCGTCGGCGAACTCACCGGTGAGCGCCGTGACCGGTTGGCCGAGGTCAAGGTGAAAAACCGGTTTGCACTGGGCGACCACCTGGAACTGATGACGCCCAAGGGTAATTTCCACTTTGATCTTCACCAGTTGCAGAGTGCCAAGGGTGAAGCGATCGAGGTGGCGCCTGGGGATGGGCACACGGTGTACCTGCCGATTCCGGATGCGGTGGATTTGCGCTTTGGGTTGCTGATGCGTGATCTAGCTGCCAATCCGGTATGAGGACACGCAACACCTTGCAGGCGTCACTGATCTTCAGCGACATTGCGGCCGCCATCGCTGGCAAGCCAGCTCCCACAGGGGTTGTGTTGAACACAAAATCCCATGCCACCAACAATCACTGTGGGAGCAGGCTTGCCCGCGAAGAGGCCGGCATGAGCAAAACACCCCGCCACTGACCGACCCAAAAAAACCCGGCACCAGAGCCGGGTTTTTCACTACCTGCGATCATCCGACAACGGCGTCGGCTCATCTGCCGGCGGCACATCATCGTCCGCCGCCGGGTCTTTCCAGTCTTCCGGCCGATCGGCATCACTCAACGGATCGTGCCCGGGACTCATGCCCGGTGGCGCATCGTGATCGGCCAGTGTCGGCTCATCCGTGCCGGGCACCGGACGGGTCGGATCGGTCGGCAGCACACCACCTTGAAACAGCAAATCATTAGCCATGACACACCTCACCAAGGAGGTCCGGAAAACCCGGGCCATACCGCTTGGAAGCAGGCCTGCGCAGGCCGTGCCATCGAGCAGACTAACGGCAATCAGCCCTGCGCACCGAAGCGGTCGCGGCTGTTGGTCAGGTGCAACCACATTGCCGCGCGCGCTGCGTCCGGGTCCTGGCGCTTGATCGCATTCAGGATCGCTTCGTGCTCCAGATGCGCCAACTGCCCCAGCTTGCTCAGATCCGCCGCCCCACGCTCGGCCGCGTTGAGCCGCTGACGCGGAATCATCGCGCTGCCCAGATGCTGCATGATTTCGCTGAAGCAGACGTTGCCGGTGGCTTCGGCGATCAGCAGATGAAAACGCCGATCCGCCTCGACGCAACTGTCGTTGCTGTCCAGCAGACGCTGATAGTCATCCAGCGCCTGGCGCATCTGCAGCAATTGTTGTTCGCTGCGCCGTTGTGCGGCCAATGCGGCGGCCTGAGTTTCCAGGCCCATGCGCAATTCAAGAATGCTGCGCACGCCGAGCGCGGTGTCGACATTCAGGCGCAAACCCTGCTCGGCAGCGCGTTCGATGACAAAAGTGCCAATGCCGTGCCGCGTCTCCACCAACCCTGATGCCTGCAACTTGGAAATCGCCTCGCGCACCACCGTGCGACTGACGCCGTGCTCCTGAACGATGGCGTTCTCCGACGGCAGCTTGTCGCCGGGCGACATCTGACCAAGCAGGATGCTCTGGGTGAGTTTCTCCACCAGATCATGGGCGAGGTTATGCGCACGTTTGGGCGCGGGAGCGTCAAGATTTTCTTGCATGATCGATTCCGGTCAACGGGGCTTGCGGATCGTAGCACTGCGCGGTGGCTGACGAGATTGATTTTAGTCCTGAAAAAGGCGCCAGCTTGTATGACAACACTCAAGAAAACAGGAAATACGGGATTCGCGACAGACCCAGGAACAAAGGCGAATAGCAGTTTCCTTAACACCGACAACCAGCTAAACCTCCATAAAATCCCAATAAAAAGGGATGAATTGACAAAAAAGCAATAAAAAACCAGCCCGCCAGAAAAAATTAATCACCGCACCCCACTTGTAGGACAAAAAATCTAAGTTGTATGATGTCTATCAACAACGCAGCACCAGCCCTACCCCCGCATAAAAATAATCAGTGGGAGAAAACCAAGTGAAAACCTCCGTCTCCGGGATCAACGAGGGCGTCGATTCGACACTCGCGTCCGCCATCTCGAAAGTGAAACGCCACGTCCTGCCGCTCTTCGTGATCATGTTCATCGTCAATTACATTGACCGGGTGAACATCGGTTTCGTCCGCACTCACATGGAACATGACCTGGGCATCGGGGCGGCCGCCTACGGCTTCGGCGCCGGTCTGTTCTTCATCGGGTACGCGCTATTCGAAGTGCCGTCCAACATGCTCCTGCAGAAAGTCGGCGCGCGCATTTGGCTGACCCGCATCATGCTCACCTGGGGCCTGGTCGCCGCCGGCATGGCATTCATCCAGAACGAAACGCACTTTTACATCCTGCGCTTTCTGCTTGGCGTGGCCGAGGCCGGATTCTTTCCCGGGGTGATCTACTACTTCACTCGCTGGCTACCCGGCGCCGAACGCGGCAAGGCCATCGCGATTTTCCTCAGTGGTTCGGCGGTGGCCTCGCTGATCTCCGGCCCATTGTCCGGCCTGCTGTTGCAGATCAACGGCCTGGGCATGCACGGCTGGCAATGGATGTACTTCATCGAGGGGATGTTCTCGGTCGGGCTGTGCGTGTTCGTCTGGTTCTGGCTCGACGCCAAACCTCACGACGCGAAATGGCTGACCCGCGCCGAACAGGACGCACTGGTCAGCGCCATCGATGACGAACAGAAGGCCCGCGAAGCCGCGACGCCGATCCGACCTTCAATGGCCAAATTGCTCAAGGACCGGCAGATCATCCTGTTCTGCCTGATCTACTTTTTTATCCAGCTGACCATCTACGCCGCGACGTTCTGGTTGCCAAGCATCATCAAGAAAATGGGCGAGATGAGCGATTTCCAGGTCGGGCTGTTCAACTCGATTCCGTGGCTGCTGTCGATCATCGGCATGTACGCCTTCGCTGCCTTCTCGGCCAAGTGGAAGCATCAGCAAGCCTGGGTCGCCACCGCGTTGTTGATCGCCGCGGCGGGGATGTTCATGTCCACCACTGGCGGGCCGATTTTTGCCTTTGTCGCGATCTGTTTTGCCGCGCTCGGCTTCAAGTCCGCCTCCTCGTTGTTCTGGCCGATTCCGCAGGCGTATCTGGATGCGCGAATCGCCGCAGCGGTGATTGCGCTGATCAACTCGGTGGGCAACCTCGGCGGCTTCGTCGCGCCCACCACCTTCGGCCTGCTGGAACAACACACCGGCTCGATTCAGGGCGGCCTCTACGGTCTGGCCGCGACCTCGATCATCGCCGCGATCATCGTCTTCGCGGCCCGCACCACACCGAAACCGGCTGCTGACCTTGCCGTGGCCGAAGCCGCGCCGAAGCACGCCTGAACTCTGTCTGATTAGGATCAAAACCATGACTGCACACGACACCGCCAAAGCGCCGATCATCACCGCCATGCAAGTGATTCCAGTGGCCGGCCACGATGGCATGTTGCTCAACTTGAGTGGCGCCCACGGGCCGTTTTTTACCCGCAACATCGTTATTCTCAAGGACAACGCCGGGCACACCGGCGTCGGTGAAGTGCCCGGTGGCGAGCGCATCCGCCAGACGCTGGAGGATGCTCGCAGCCTGGTGCTCGGCAACCCGATCGGCAACTATCAGAAAATCCTCAATCAGGTGCGCCAGACCTTCGCCGAGCGTGATGCCGGCGGCCGTGGCCTGCAGACGTTCGACCTGCGTATCACCATACATGCGGTGACCGGACTCGAAGCCGCCCTGCTCGACTTGCTCGGCCAACACCTCGACGTACCGGTCGCGGCGCTGCTCGGCGAAGGCCAGCAGCGCGACCAAGTGAAGATGCTCGGCTATCTGTTTTACGTCGGTGACCAGCGCGAAACCAGCCTCGCCTACCGCAGCGAACCGGACGCCGATAACGACTGGTTCCGCGTCCGTCACGAGAAGGCCATGAGCGCCGAAGCGGTGGTGCGTCTGGCCGAAGCGGCCCACGCAAAATACGGTTTCAAGGATTTCAAACTCAAGGGCGGCGTGCTCAGCGGTGATGCGGAAATCGAAGCCGTGACGGCACTGGCCGAACGCTTTCCCGAGGCGCGTATCACGCTTGATCCGAACGGTGCGTGGTCACTGAAGGAAGCGATCCGCCTGTGCCGCGATCAGCATCACGTGCTGGCTTATGCCGAAGACCCTTGCGGTGCGGAAAACGGTTACTCCGGGCGTGAAGTCATGGCCGAATTTCGCCGCGCCACCGGATTAAAGACGGCGACCAACATGATCGCCACCGACTGGCGTGAAATGGGCCACGCCATTCAGTTGCAGTCGGTGGACATCCCGCTGGCCGACCCGCACTTCTGGACCATGCAAGGCTCGGTGCGTGTCGCGCAACTGTGCCACGAGTGGGGCCTGACCTGGGGCTCGCACTCCAACAACCACTTCGATATCTCTTTGGCGATGTTCACCCATGTCGCGGCCGCAGCACCGGGTGACATCACCGCCATCGACACGCACTGGATCTGGCAGGACGGCCAGCGCCTGACCCAGGCGCCGCTGCAAATTGTCGACGGTTGCGTGCAAGTGCCGCAGAAACCGGGGCTGGGCGTGGAGCTGGACATGGACCAAGTGGCCAAGGCTCATGAGCTGTATAAAGGCATGGGCCTCGGTGCGCGGGATGACAGCGTGGCGATGCAGTTTTTGCTTCCGGGGTGGACGTTCGATAACAAGCGGCCGTGCCTGGTGCGCTGATGCCTTCCCCCTTGTAGGAGCTGCCGCAGGCTGCGATCTTTTGGTCTTGATCTTCAAAAATCAAAGTCAAACGATCGCAGCCTGCGGCAGCTCCTGCAAAGGATTTGTGTCAGGCAGAGATTTGCAGCAACCAGTTTTTGAACGCACTCATCGCCACCGTCTCCGGCCGCGACTGCAAACGCGTCAGCCAATAACTGCCGGTGGTGATTTCAATCGCAAACGGCTGACGAATCACATCCGCTGCCAATTGCCGGGCGAACATCAGCGGCGGTGCCAGCGCTACGCCGCTACCCTGCAGCGCGGCCTCCATCATCGCCAGCGACGAGTCGAACACGATGCTCTGCGGCGGCGCGGCGTGGGTCGCCAGACCGGCGGCGTGAAACCACTGCGGCCATTCATCGGTGCGATACGAGCGCAGCAAACGCTGCTGCAACAGGTCACCCGGGGATTGCAACTGCCGGGCAATTTCCGGCACGCACAACACCGACAGTGGCGCATCGAGCAAGCGCGTGGCCTCGATGCCATGCCACGCCCCGGCACCGAAACGAATCGCGTAATCCAGTCCTTCGGCGGCGACATCGACCCGGTTGTTGTGAGTCGACAGTCGCAAATCTATGAGCGGATGTTTCGCCTGGAAGTCTGCCAGCCGTGGCAGCAGCCAACCGACCGCAAAGGTTCCCACGGCACCCACGGTCAACATTTCCCGATACTGACCGCCCGCCAGCCGCTCAAGCATCTGCGCGATGTGATCGAACGACGTGGTCAGCACGGGCAACAGGGTCTCGCCTTCACTGGTCAGCATCAGCCCACGGGGCAGGCGTTTGAACAGGGTGACGTTGAGTTGCGCTTCGAGGCTTTTGACCTGATGGCTCACCGCCGCCTGGGTCACGCATAACTCCACCGCGGCGCGGGTGAAGCTCAAATGACGCGCAGAAGCTTCGAAAGCGCGCAGTGCATTGAGCGGCAATTGAGGTCGAATCATGCCAATTCCCAAATTTTTCTAATGGCTCATGCGAGATTTCATCGTTTGTCGATCGCCGCCGGACTGCCTAAATTGACGGCGCTGATCAGTCGCCCAACAAGAAGATCGCCCGCAGTGTAGCGGGATATCACCCTCAACACTCATGGAGAGTGGGTCACACATGTCCTTCATCAACCCGAGAAAAGTCAATATCTGCAGCGCATTTGGCGTGATTTTCGCTGCTACCACGTGCATGGCCGCCCCCCCCAGCGACGAGCAATTGCAAGCCTTGGTAAATAAAGCCGTCACCCCGGTGATGCAGCAACAACAGGTTCCGGGCCTGGCCGTGGCTGTCACCGTCCACGGCCAACCGCATTACTTTAATTACGGCGTCGCCGCCAAGGATACCGGACAGAAAGTCAGCGAAAACACCCTGTTCGAAATCGGCTCGGTGAGTAAAACCTTTGCCGCGACCCTGGCGGGCTACGCGCAGGCCACCGGCAAACTGGACCTGTCGACCAAAGCCAGCCAGCTCTGGCCGGAACTGAAAGGCAGCGCTTTCGACAACATCAGCGTACTGCAACTGGGCACCTACAGCGCTGGTGGCCTGCCGCTGCAATTCCCTGACCCGTGGGATTCGGCAGACAAGATGCTCGGCTATTACCAACAGTGGAAACCGAGCTTCCCGGCCGGTAGCCAGCGTCTGTACTCTAACCCGAGCCTGGGCCTGTTCGGCTATCTGGCCGCCAAGACCCTTGGCCAGCCCTATGATCAGGCGATGAGTGAAACCCTGCTGCCGAAACTCGGCCTGCAACACACTTACCTACAAGTGCCGAAAGCGCAAACGAGCCTGTACGCGCAGGGCTACGACAAGAACAACCAACCGGTGCGCGTCACCCCGGGCGCGATGGATGCGCAAGCCTATGGCGTGAAAACCAGCGCCGCCGACCTGCTGCGTTACGTTCAGGCCAACCTGAAACCGACAAGCCTGGAAGCCCCACTGCAACAAGCCATCGCCAACACCCACACCGGTTACTACACCGTCGGCGACATGACCCAAGGCCTGGGTTGGGAAATGTACCGTTACCCGATCAGCCTCGACCGCTTGCTGGCCGGTAACAGTACAGAAATGGCCATGCAGCCGCACAAGGTGAAGTGGCTCAACCCGCCGCAACCGCAGGCGGATAATGTGCTGCTGAACAAAACCGGGTCTACGGGTGGCTTTGGCAGTTACGTGGCGTTTGTGCCGTCGAAGGATGTCGGCGTGGTGATTCTGGCGAACAAGAACTTTCCGATTCCGGAGCGGGTGAAGATTGCTCACACGATCCTCAGCGCTTTGACCGACTGAAAATCAAATGATCGCCGCCTGCGATCTTTTTGGCGGGCAATAAAAATGGGCGACCTGTAGAGGTCGCCCATTTTTTGATTCAGGCCATGCCGTCAATCATCCGGCATTTCCGGTGGCTTGCTCGGTTTCGCCGGTTTGCCCGCCTTGGCGCCCTTCTCGCCTTTCTTGGCTGCCGGTTCGGCGGCGGTGGCCTTGGTTTCAGCGACCGTCGGTGCGCTGATTTCCTTTTCGCTGGCCGGCAGCGCATCAACGGTGTCGAAGATTTTTTTCAGGTCCACCGACTTCGCTTCATCGCCCGAGGCCGAGAGTTTGGTCTCGCCGTCCTTGCCCAGCAGGAACACTTTCGGGTACGCCCCGGCGCCCAGCTTCAGCGAGCGCAACAGGGCCATGGTGTCCTGCTGGCCGAGATCCTTGCCGTCGAGCTGACCGGCCATATTGAGGATGGTGTAGACCTTGATGTTGCGGTCAGTCACACCTTTCTTGTTCGCCGGATCTTCCAGCGACTTTTTCAACCCCACCCACACGGGGTCGACGGTGCTTTGTGCGATCACGATCAACGGTCGGGCCCGTCCCATATCCCCGGCTATGGGCGAATCGTTGTCAGCGGCGAACAAGGGGCCGGCAATCGCCAGCAAGAGTGTCAGGGTCAGTGACCTGATGAGCATGCGCATCTCCTTTTGATATCCACGCTCTAATGATTGCGCATCGCGGCGATTGTTCCGAACCTGTGCCCGGCAAATATGTTTCGCCTTGTCAGAAGCTTAGGTCAGCCGCGTCATTGCGCAACCGCATCGGCGTAATCGTGACGCGGATTTGATTACGTTTTGTGAGCGCATTAGGCTGGCTGTTCCGCCCATGAAAAGGAGTTCAGCCCATGCACATCGACTACCTGTGCGATCACCCGCATTTGATTGAGGAACTGGCCGAACTCAATTTCAAGGAATGGGGCGAATTCCGCGACGGCGATACCCTTGAGGCTCGTACCGAACGGATGCGCGCCGCCTGCGGCAAGGGTGCGGTTCCCAGCGTGGTGGTGGCCATTGAAGACGGCCGATTGCTCGGTGGCGCGCTGCTGATCGACAGCGACATGAAGATCCGCCCGCAACTGACGCCGTGGCTGGCGGGGGTTTATGTGAAGGCCGAGGAGCGTGGACGCGGGATTGCTTCGCAACTGGTCAACAGGATCGTCGCCGAGGCGGCGACGCTGGGAGTGACTGAGTTGTATCTGTACACCGACGCTGCGCAATCGCTGTATGCGGGGTTGGGTTGGGAGGTGGTCGAGGATCTGGTCTACGAGGATTTGCCGGTGACCGTCATGAAATTCAACATCCTTCATACCCCAGTGTAGGAGCTGCCGCAGGCTGCGATCTTTTGATCTTGATCGTAAAAACGAAGATCAAAAGATCGCAGCCTGCGGCAGCTCCTACATCAGAACGCCAGTTTATAGCCGATCAACAGCAACATGGTCGCCAGACACGGGCGCAGCAATTCATCGGAAATGCGCCCGGTCAGGTGGCTGCCCAGCCAGATGCCCGGCAGCGAACCCATCAGCAGGAAACCCAGCACGCCCCAATCCATGTTGCCCATGCTCGCGTGGCCAAGACCCGCAACCAGGGTCAGCGGTACGGCATGGGCAATTTCGGTGCCGACCAGACGGCGGGTTGGCAGCAGCGGATAAAGAATGAACAACGCGACCGTGCCGAGGGCGCCGGCGCCGATCGAGGTCAGGGCGACCATGGTGCCGAGGATCAGACCGGTGACCACGGTCATTACGTTCAGGCGCGCGCCGCTCGGGTTGTAGTTGCCGCCCGCGCGGTTATGGGCGAATTCGAGCAGGCGCTTCTTGAACAGAATCGCCAGCGCGGTGGCGAACAACACCCAGCCCAAGGCTTGCTTGATGATCGCGTTCATCGCCTCGGGCGCGGTGTGCAGACTGCTGAGAAACCACAAGGTCAGGGCGACTGCCGGCACGCTGCCAAGGGTCAGCCAACCGGTGATCGCCCAATCGATGTTGTTGTTCTTCTTGTGAACTAGTACGCCACTGGATTTGGTGATGGCCGCGTACAACAGGTCAGTGCCCACCGCGGTTGCCGGGTTGATACCGAACCACAGCAGGATCGGCGTCATCAACGAACCGCCGCCGACACCGGTCATGCCGACAATAAAACCCACCACCAGCCCGGCAATGACCAGGCCGAAATTTGCCAATTCCATTAAGACGTCCAGAAAAACGACAGGAAAAATCTGGCCCGCAGCATAGCGATTTTTCATATAACCACATATATCAATGCGGTCTATCGTTATGCCCGATTCCTACATCTAACACTGTAGGAGCTGCCGGAGTCTGCGATCTTTTGATCTTGATTAAAAGACAAAATCAAAAGATCGCAGACTCCGGCAGCTCCTACAGTGGAGGTGTGGTTCAGTGCACGCGGCGGCCCGGCTTGAAACTGTGATGCCGGTTGATCCACACCGTCGCCAGTGCAATCAGCGACAGGATCAACAGCGCCCACGGAAACGACATCGCCCCCGCCTGATCCAGCAGCAACCCGCCAAACAGGCCGCCGCCGGCAATCGCCACGTTCCAAGAGGTGGTGAGCATCGCCTGCACCACGTCCACATGCTCGCCAGCCGAATCCGCCGCAGCCGTCAGCAGCAACGTCGCCGAGCCGCCGAATGACAGGCCCCACACCGCCATACAGGTGTAGATCAGCCACGGCGACGCAGACATCAACGCCAGCACCAGTGCAGTCACGGCAAATACCGCGAGGCTGATCAGGGTCAGCCAGCGCAGCCAGCGATCCACCAGCACGCCGATGATCCAGATTCCGACCAGCGAACACAGACCAAACACCAGCAGCACCAGATCGACGCGCTCGGCCAATCCGGCTTGCATCAGGAAAGGCGCAATGTAGGTGTAGAGAATGTTGTGCCCGAGCATCCAGGTCAGCACCACGAACAGCACCGGCCGCACGCCCGGCAGGCGCAATGACTGCAGCAACGGCAGGCGCTCGGCGCTGGCCTGGCCCGGACGATCAGGCACCGCCAGCACAATCCACGCCGCCAGCACCAATGCCAGCGCCGACATGATCCCGAACGACGCGCGCCAGCCGATCAGATTACCCAGCCACGTCCCCGCCGGGGTACCCAGCGACAGCGCCACCGGGGTGCCCAGCATCGCGATTGCCAACGCCCGTCCTTGCTGATGCACCGGCACGATCCCGCGGGCGTACCCGGCCATGATGCCCCACGACAGTCCTGCGGCCATCCCGGCGAGAAAGCGCGACGCGAGGGTCAGGCCGTAATGGCTGGAGAACGTGGTCACGGTGTTGAACAGCAGGAAACCGCCGACCGTCATCAGCAGCACCCGGCGCCGTGGCCAGCCCCGGGTGGCCACGGTCAACGGAATCGCCGCGACAATCGAACCCAGGGCATACAGCGTCACCAGTTGCCCGGCGAGCACTTCACTGACGCCGAGCCCGGCGCCGATCTGCGGCAGCAGCCCGGCCGGCAACGTCTCGGTGAGGATGGCAATGAAGCCGGTCATGGCGAACGCCAGCAACGCGGCGTACGGCAGTTTTTCTGTACGGGCGGCGCGGTCGATGCGGTTGAAGTCGGTGCTTGCGGAGTCGGTCATGACAGGTGCAGCTCCCTTTTGAGCTAATTTTTATTTGAAACTGTATACAACTTACACCACCAACCCCTGTAGGAGCTGCCACAGGCTGCGATCTTTTGACTTTGTTTTTTAAGATCCAGGTCAAAAGATCGCAGCCTGCGGCAGCTCCTACAGGGTTCACTGCACCGGGAGGAAATTCAGGAACAGCAGGCTCTGCGCGTAATTCAGGCCAATACGCCGGTAACGCTCATCGAGCATCTGCGTCAGCAAGTCGAGCCGCGCGACGATCTTGCCGAATTCGGTGGCGAAGCTCAGGTTGCTGCCCTCCTCCGAGATTTCATTGGAGAACAGCAGCGGCTGGCCTTCCTTGTTCTGGCGCTGGGCCAGGATCCACGTGGCTTTCTCGATGTTGCGCGCGGCGTTGTGGACGAAGGTCGGGTTGATTGCGTCGGTCATGTAGAACTCGACGCGGTTGCCATGAGCGGTGACCAGCATGCTGCCGATGGCATAGATGAAGGCGCCGACCCGATCCCCGAGAAACTCCGGACTCATCGCATAGCTGAGCGCCGCCAGATCCTTGCGCCCGCCCAAAACCGGCAACGGTTGCTGCTGCTCGACCGCCAGGCGCACCTGTTTCACCGCCGTGTTGATGTCGAGGAACCCCGACTTGCGCAGTTCTTCCGGGTTGCGCAAATACAGCTTGCCCATCAATCGATAAAGACTGTTGAGGTTGTCGCGCATCGCCAATGTGGCCATGCGGTCGACGCTGGTCTGCAGGAATTCCTGCGGTTGACCGTCACGCATCTGAGCGATGAAGCCGTTGCCGGTCTGGTGCGTGCAACCGCTGACAAACAGCGATGACAAACAAGCCAGCAGCAGACACGGGCGGCGAACAAATCGGATGATCGGGTGAAAAGCTCTCGGCATGAATTCTCGAACGGGCACATTCCTGCGCGGCGGGCGTCGCCGCATCCTGGCCATGGATAGAGCCGGCAATTGCAAAAAAGTGCAGTGGCGGATCTGCCCGGTTGATCGGCGGCGAATGAGCGCCAAGCCAATTAGTCAGTCTTTATTGTTGAAATACACGATCAATCAGCTATAAATCTTCTTCAACAACCAAAATAGATTGACTAGTTACCTGTAGGAGCTGCCGAAGGCTGCGATCTTTTAACCTTCGTTTTTAGAATCAAGATCAAAAGATCGTCCGAACGCGGCCCGAGCCTGCGGCAGCTCCTACAGGGGAATTGTGGTGTTTTCAAAACAACAACAAAAAGGAAGGTCAACCATGCTTCAATCCCGTCACCTGCTTTCCGGCCTCGGACTGTCCCTGATGATCGCCACCCTCTCCGCCAACGCAGCCGGCCTGAGCGCCGAACACAAAGCCTTTGGCAAAACCAATGACGGCACGCCCGTCGAGCAATACATCCTGCGCAACAGCCACGGCATGCAGGCGACCGTCATCACCTACGGCGCCACCTTGCAATCGCTGCTAGTACCGGACAAACACGGCAAAGCCGCTGACGTGGTGCTCGGTTTCGACGATGTTCAGGGTTACCAGAAAGGCACGGCGTATTTCGGCGCGACCATCGGCCGTTTCGGCAATCGCCTGGCCGAGGGTGCATTTGAACTCGACGGCAAGCGCTATCAAGTGCCGCAGAACGACAAGTCCAACGCCTTGCATGGCGGCACCCAGGGTTTCGACAAGAAAGTCTGGAAAGCGCAGGAAACCAAGGACAAGGATTCCGTCGGCGTGACCCTCACCTATCTGTCGGCGGACGGTGAAATGGGCTTCCCCGGCAATCTCACCACCGAAGTGACCTACCGCCTGACCGACAACAACGAGTTGCGCATCGACTACAAGGCCAGCACCGATAAACCGACGGTGCTCAACCTGACCAACCACAGCTACTTCAACCTCGCCGGTGCCGGCAATGGCGACATCCTCAAGCAGGTGGCCACCTTGCACGCCAGCCATTACACCCCGGTCACCGGCAAACTGATCCCGACCGGCGAACTGGCGCCCGTGGCCGGCACGCCGATGGACTTCACCCAGCCCACTGCCATCGGCACCCACATCAAGGCTGAACACCCGCAGCTGAAATTCGCCGAACCGAAACAGGGCGGCTTTGATTTCAACTGGGTGCTGGATACCAAAGGTGATGTGAGCAAAGTCGCCGCCGAGGTCAGCGATCCGCAATCCGGACGGCATCTGCAGCTGTTCACCAGCGAGCCGGGCGTGCAGTTCTACACCAGCAACTTCCTCGACGGCACGGTCAAAGGCAAGGGCGGCAAGGTCTATCCGCACTGGGGCGCGTTTACCCTGGAAACGCAGCACTATCCGGATGCGCCGAATCAGCCGGACTTCCCGAGCACGCGGCTGGATCCGGGGCAGACTTACAGCCATAGCGTGGTGTTGAAGTTCTCCGCGAAATAGCACCGGCCTTGTGGTGAGGGGATTTATCCCCGATGGGTTGCGCAGCAACCCTGCTTCTTGGGGGCGCTACGCGCCCATCGGGGATAAATCCCCTCGCCACAGGTTCATCGCCCTCCATTGGAACCCCTGCGCTATCCTGCTGCCCACTAAGGTATGACCATCAGCACAGGAGGTTTGAATGCGTACCCTTGAACTGGCAGGCGTGCAGGTTCCAGTGATCGGCCAAGGCACTTGGCGCATGGGCGAAGACCGCTCGGCGCACTCGCGTGAAGTGTCCGCGCTGCGCCAAGGCATCGAACTGGGCATGACCCTCATCGATACCGCAGAAATGTACGCCGAAGGCGGTGCCGAAACTGTCGTCGGCGAAGCCATCGCGGGCCTGCGCGATCAGGTGTTTCTGGTGAGCAAGGTCTATCCGCACAACGCCAGCCGCAAAGGTATCCCGCAAGCCTGCGAACGCAGTCTGCGCCGGCTCGGCACCGATTACATCGACCTCTATCTGCTGCATTGGCGCGGCCAGTATCCGCTGGAGGAAACCGTCGAAGCCTTCGAACGCCTGCGCGAGGACGGCAAGATTGGCCGTTGGGGCGTGTCGAATTTTGATGTCGATGATCTCGAAGAATTGTCTTCCCCGGCCTGTGCGACCAATCAGGTGCTGTACAACCTGGAAGAGCGCGGCGTCGAATTCGATCTGCTGCCATGGTGCCAGCAGCAACGCATGCCATTGATGGCGTACTGCCCGATCGGTCAGGGCGGTGCGATGCTGGCTGAACCGGTGCTGAACACGATTGCCACTCGTCACAAGGTAACCCCGGCACAGGTTTCACTGGCGTGGATTCTGCGTCAGGATGGTGTGATTGCGATTCCCAAGGCTGTGCGACCGGAACACGTGCAACTCAATGCACAAGCGGCGCAGTTGCAACTGGATGCCGGGGATCTGGCGGCGCTGGATCAGGTATTCAAAGCGCCACAACGCAAGCAACGGCTGGCGATGGTCTGAGTCGCTGGCCGTTGGCGAGGGCTTCGTCATGAGAAGCACTGATCAGTACGATCCGTTCAATCTGCAGCGTTTCGTCCAGGCGCAGGACCCGGTGTTCGAACGGGTTCAGCGCGAACTCGATGAGGGGCGCAAACGCAGTCACTGGATGTGGTTTGTGTTCCCGCAGTTCGCCGGGCTGGGCGGCAGCGAAATGTCCCGGCGTTACGCCATTCAATCCGCCGAAGAGGCGCAGGCCTATCTGGCCCACGATCTGCTTGGCGCACGGCTGCGCACCTGCACGCAACTGGTGCTGAACATCCGTCAGCGCTCGATAGCCGAAATTTTCGGCCACCCCGACGACCTGAAATTCCACTCCTCGATGACCCTGTTTGCGCAGTTCAGCGCCGACGACTGCCCGTTCGCTCAGGCGCTGGAGCGCTACTTCCATGGCATCCTTGACGAATGGACGTTGCAGCTACTGGACTCAAAACAGGCCCAGTTGCCCCCCGATCAGGGTTGAAAAATCGTCATCGACGAACGGCAGAATCGCATCCGCCACCGGTTGCAGCTGGCGAGTGATGTAGTGGTCGTAGTCGATGGCGGCGCGGCGCACTTCCAGCGGTTCCGGCCCGGCGAGGGTGATGACGTAACTGATCCAGCCGCCATTCTGGTACTGCCGTGGGCGACCCTGTTGCGCGTTGTAATCATCGGCCAGCCGCGCCGCCCGCACATGCGGCGGCACGTTGCGTTCGTAGTCGTCGAGGGTGCGGCGCAGGCGCTTGCGGTAGACCAGTCGTTCATCGAACTCGCCAGCCAGAGTCTTGCGCACGTAATCACGCACGTAATCCTGATACGGCCTGCGCTGGAAGATCCGTTCGTAGAGCTCCTGCTGAAATTGCCGGGCCAGCAGCGACCAGTCGGTGCGCACGGTTTCCAGGCCTTTGTAGACCATTTCTTCACTGCCGTCGGCGCGGGTCACCAGTCCGGCGTAGCGCTTCTTGCTGCCCTCCTCGGCGCCGCGAATGGTCGGCATCAGAAAGCGTTTGTAGTGAGTTTCGTACTGCAATTCGAGGGCGCTTTGCAGACCGTATGCTTCCCGCACGTGCTCGCGCCACCAGTCGTTGACGTGCTTGACCAGCGCTTGGCCGATCTGCGCCGCCTCCTCCTGACCGTGCGGCCGGCGCAGCCAGACGAAGGTCGAATCGGTGTCGCCGTAGATCACCGCATGGCCCTGCGCTTCGATGAGCTGGCGCGTGCGCAGCATGATCTCGTGGCCGCGCAGAGTAATCGACGACGCCAGACGCGTATCGAAAAACCGGCAGCCGCTGGAACCGAGCACGCCGTAGAACGCGTTCATGATGATCTTCAGCGCCTGTGACAGTGGCGCGTTGTGCTCGCGTTTGGCGGTCTCGCGACCTTCGGCGACCCGCGCGACAATCGACGGCAGGCAATGCCGGGTGCGCGAGAAACGCGCGCCGCGAAAACCCGGAACCGAATCGGCATCATCCGGGTGCTGCAAACCTTCGATCAGCCCCACCGGGTCGATCAGAAAGGTGCGGATGATCGACGGATACAGGCTCTTGTAATCGAGCACCAGCACCGACTCGTACAGCCCCGGCTGTGAATCCATGACGAAGCCGCCCGGGCTGGCCTGTGGCGGATTGGTGCCCAGGTTCGGCGCTACGAAACCCTGACGGTGCATCAGCGGCATGTACAAATGGGTAAACGCCGCCACCGAGCCGCCGCTGCGGTCCGCCGGCAGGCCAGTGACGCTGGCGCGTTCGAGCAAAAACGTCAGCAGTTCGGTTTTGGCGAAGATCCGCGTGACCAGTTCGCAGTCCTTGAGGTTGTACCTGGCCAGCGCCGGTTTGTCCTCGGCGAACATGCGGTTGATTTCGTCCATGCGCTGGTACGGGTTGTCGATCGCCTTGCCCTCGCCAAGCAAGGTCTGGGCGACGTTTTCCAGGCTGAACGAAGGGAAACTCCAGGTCGCCGAACGCAGCGATTCGATGCCGTCGATGATCAGCCGCCCCGCCGCCGAAGCAAAGAAATGCGTGCGACTGCCGTGTTCGCGCCATTGCATCTCTTCACCGCCACGGCCGATTTTCAGCGGCACGCCGAGGCGCCGCGCGTGTTCGTGGAGGACGCGCAGGTCGAACTGCACGACGTTCCAGCCGATGATCGCGTCGGGGTCGTGGAGGGCGAACCAGTCGTTGAGCTTTTTGAGAAGGACGGTGCGCGAATCGCAGTATTCGAGATCGAAGTCGACAATGCTCGCATCACCGTTCGGTGCGCCGAGCATGTACACCTGACGCTGGCCGCAGCCTTCCAGGGCAATGGAATACAGCTCGCCGGTTTCGGTAGTTTCGATGTCCAGCGATACCAGACGCAGTTGCGGTCGGTAGTTGGGGTCGGGTTTCAGTTGGGCATTGAGCAAGACGCCGCCGTCATCGGCACTGCCACTGAACAGCACCGGCGCGGTGATGAAGCGCTCCATCAGGTAGCGTTCCGGCGGGCGCACGTCGGCTTCAAAGACGTCGACCCCGGCGCGGTTGAGCGCGGTTTCCAGGCGCATCAATTGACCGTGTTGCAGGCAATACAGGCCCAGCACCGGACGATGCTCGAAATCCTGCAGGGCCAGCGGGCGCAGCTCGACATTCTTTTCATCGTGCAGCAGACGTTCGGCTGCTTCGCGTTGTGCAGCGGGGATAAACGCCACTGACGTCTGCGGCGCCAGACGCACACGGCGCGGTCCGGCGTCAGTCGCCAGCCAGAACTCGACTTCGGTGCCGGCCGGGGTGTCGCGCCAATGCCGGGTCAGGACGAAGCCCTGCTGTAAATCCACCACTGCAACCTCAGGAATTGAATCAGAGGGGCATTCTACGCTGCCATTCAGGGGATAACCCCATACCCTGTGGCGAGGGGATTCATCCCCGATGGCCTGCGTAGCGGGCCCAAAACCATCCAGTGATATGTGTCAGAAAAATCCGGCTTCATGAGTTTGGGGCTACTTCGCAGCCCATCGGGGATAAATCCCCTCACCACAAGGTTTCCCTTCGCGCAGGCTCAGGGGTAGGTATTTTCGGCAAATGACGTTTTTTGCGTGCTATCTGCCGCTTTGCCACCTTGCCCTGCGCGCCAGCGTCTACGATGCTTGGAGAACAACGACAACACCTGAGTAACCACCATGAAGACCGTCGCCCAACTGCTCAAGCTCAAAGATCAGAAAAATCAGGAAGTGCACCATATCGATCCCGGTCACATGGTGCTCGAAGCGCTGATGAAAATGGCCGAGAAAAACGTCGGGGCCTTGGTGGTGATGGAAGATGACAAAGTGGTCGGCATCATCAGTGAGCGTGATTACGCGCGCAAACTGGTGCTGCACGGGCGCTCGTCAGTGGGCACACCGGTGCGCGACATCATGGTCAAGGACGTCATCACCGTGGACACCCACCAGACCGTCGACACCTGCCTGGGCATCATGTCCGACAAACGCCTGCGCCACTTGCCGGTGGTGGAGAACGGCAAGCTGATCGGCCTGCTGTCGATCGGCGACCTGGTGAAAGAGGCGATTGCCGAACAGGCCGAGCTGATCAAGCAGCTGGAGCAGTACATTCGCGGGGAATAATCCCTCCCTCCTTTAGGAGTGAGCCCTGTGGTGAGGGGATTTATCCCCGATGGACTGCGTAGCGGTCCCAGCTTTTTTGGGGGTGCTTCGTGCCACATCGGGGATAAATCCCCTCACTACAGGATCTTGTGGTGGTCAAACCGGCCAATGCCGGGCGAAGACAGGCGCCAGCACCGGGTGCCGGTCAATGCGCTGCAACCATGCGTAGAATCCGGGGCGGGTCTGGCGCAGGTGCTCGCGACTCCCCGACCAGCGCGTCACCACCGCTGCCAGCACGTCCAGGGCGCCGGGCGTCTCATCGTCCAGGTACAACTCGGCGGAAAACTGGTCGGCAAATACTTCCCAACTCCAGTGCAAGCGCTCGCGGGCACCGGCCATCAGATTCTGTCGTGAGGCTTCGTCCGGCATCACCAGCCAGCGTTCGGGGTAATCGATGACGCCGATGGCCGCGTAGCAATTGCTCGCGATGTAGACCATGCCGCGAATCGCCTGATCGCGATCAGTGGCCTCGGCCGGCAACAGGCCGAATCCGGGAAAGCGCAGGCCCAGGTGAATCAGAATCGCCACACTCTCGGTGATCGCACTGCCATCGGGCAACTGCAGGGTCGGCACCTGTTTCAGTGGATTGAGGCGCGCCAGGGCTTCGGCCGCCTCGCTCGAAGCTTCGATATCGATGAAGCGATAGGCGATCTGGCATAACTCCAGCGCTGCTTCGATGGCTGCAGCACCCGAATTGCGATGTCCGTACAGTTGATACATGCCCCCTCCTCGATCTCGACGGATCTGTGTAGCCCTATTTATAGCGGGTGTATCGGCTTTGGCACGTTTTTCCCATGCATTCGCGACTTGCGAATTCAAACCCCGCAAAACTGCGCTGGCGGTGCCCATCCCGCACCAAGAGCAATCATCGAACGCTATCCGCGTTCTTGTAAGGTGCGATACCGGACCAAAAGTTCGCGTATCCGAACTGGCAACAAGGAGGTCACTGCGTGAATCTTCAATCGTTCTGCCGTTTCACGGCCTGTTTATACCCATCCGCGCAATGTCGAGTTCACCTGAACAGCACCGGCCACCCGCGCATTTACGTCATTACCTGAACCTGATAACCGACCACTCTGCTGGCGCTGAATAATGCGCCGACGGCAGCGTGGTATTTGTTTTTTAAATAAGACCCATGAAGTTGTTGAGCCAGCACTGAGTTAATCAGCGACTGCCAAATTGTCGAACAATAACTTCAATTGATTTTTTAATTGCACCAAAAGCGTTCCTGCACACGCAACTAACGCAGATCCGGAATACTGATTTCATTTAAACAAAAACAAGGAACATGCGCCGTGACCCGCTAAAACATTGACCCGCACCAAATCAGTCCGTCGCGCACCATCAAGCGCCCTGGAGGACCCGAGCTCAGCGGCTCTATCTGGCTAATCCGGCCGATACGGCGCCCGGTCTGACTCGCCTGCAAAAAAGCCCCGGCGTTCGGGGCCGCGGACAGTCATGCACTAAATAAAATGGGGACTGTCTGTAAAATTTATATAAATGCGACATGGGTAACAGCCATGAAATAACCGCGCTACATTTCAGCAATATTTGGCACAGCGGTTGCAAAATGAATCACGACCATTGAAACAATCCATACCGATACAGAACAACACCAGGGAATGGCGAATGAACAAACGAAGTCATTGGCGTTAAGCCAGTAAGCCTGCACAAGCCTATTCAATAGATAGTTCAACTATCGGCTTGCGTACACCCAAAAGAAAGTTACACCCACCCACTCGAACATCAACGAAATGTTCGGACGGCACCTTATTGCCCTTCATCAACCCGAGGGAGCTTTAATGAACGATGCGGTAAAGCACAGAACCCTGCCGGGGCCGTTACGGGACGCGCCAGTCCCGCCACCACCGGGCAGACCGGCCTTCACGGCCAACACTTCGCAGCCCGGCGGGTTGAACAAGCAGCAGATGCTGTTGCTGGTCGCGGTATCGGCACTGATACACGGCGGTGCCTGGTGGTTTTTCCAGCAGACCCGGCCCGAGCCCCTGCCGACGCCGCCGCAGATTCCGGAAATGACCGTCGAACTGACCAGCCCGACGCCACCGGCACCGCCCACACCGGAACCACCACCGCCACCGCCGCCCCCTCCACCTCCGGAGCCGGAACAACCGGTGGAGGACGAAGACGCGGTCAAGCCACCGCCCAAACCGGTGGAGAAACCCAAGCCGATCGAAAAACCGAAACCGCTCGAGAAGCCCAAACCGGTGAAGAAGGTCGAGCCGCCAAAAGCCCCGCCCACCCCGGCACAACCCGCCGCCCCGGCAGCGCCAACCACGCCGAGCGCGCCACCGGCCCCGGCCGCCGCGCCGGGCCCGGTCAAGGAATCGGCCGCGATTTCCGGCCTTGCCAGCCTTGGCAACCCGCCGCCGGAGTACCCGTCACTGGCGCTGCGGCGCAACTGGGAAGGCAGCGTGGTGCTGCGCATTCAGGTGTTGGCCAACGGACGTGCTGGTTCGGTGACAGTGACCAAGTCCAGCGGCAAACCGCAACTGGATGACGCCGCCGTCGCGGCGGTAAAGAACTGGAAGTTCATTCCGGCCAAACGCGGTGACACGCCGATTGACGGCTTTGCCACCCAGACCATCGATTTCAAATTGCCGCAATAACGGCAAACCCAACTCACAACCGACTTAATGCAAGCGAGGTGTAGCGATGAACAATTCACTGTCTTCGATGATTGTCCCCGGTGTGCTCTGGGGCCTGGTGCTGTTTTCCGTGGTCAGCTGGGCGATCCTGCTGGTCAAGTCGGCGCAATACCTGCGCCAGAAAGCCCAGAACAAACAGTTCAGCAAAGCCTTCTGGGGCGCGCCGGATCTGCTCACCGCGGCCGAGCACGCCAGCCAGTATCCGGGCTCGCTGGCGCGCATCGCCAGCAGCGGTTTCGAAGCCTTGCTGGTGGAAGAATCGCCGCGTACCACGCAACAACTGGCGCACACCATCAACCGTTCCGATCGCCTGGAGCGCAACCTGCGCCAGCAGATTCAGAAGGAACGCCGCTCGCTGGAAAACGGCCAGGCAATCCTCGCCAGTATCGGCAGCACCGCGCCGTTCATTGGCCTGTTCGGTACCGTGTGGGGGATCATGGAAGCCCTGCAAAGCATCGGCGAAACCGGTTCGGCGAGCCTTGAAGCGGTCGCCGGCCCGATCGGTCACGCGCTGATCGCCACCGGCGTCGGGATCGCCGTCGCGGTCCCGGCGGTGCTGATTTACAACTTCTTCCTGCGCCGCCTGAAACTGGCCTCTGCAGACATGGATGACTTCGCCCACGACTTCGATGCCCTCGCCTCGCGCAGCGCGTTCTCCATCAGCCGCCAGGCCATCGCCAGCAAAACCACTGCCGCCGTGCGGGAGGCCAGCTGATGTCCTTTTCCACCCAAGACAGCGATGAAGTGCTCAGCGAAATGAACGTCACGCCGCTGGTGGACGTGATGCTCGTGCTGCTGGTGGTGTTCATCGTCACCGCACCGCTGATGACCAACGCGATCAAGGTCAACCTGCCGAAAACCGACGCCGTCGCCCCCGCCGAGAAGAAAGACCCGGTGGTGGTCAGCGTCGATCAGGACGGCAAGTTCTACCTGGCGAAAACCGAACTGGCACCGGAATCGCTGGAGGCCAGCCTCAAGGAGGTCAAGGCCAAGGACGCCGAAGTGCGGGTGCAGCTGCAGGCCGACGCCAACGTCAATTACGGCCAGGTGGCCAAGGCCATGGCGTCCATCGAACGCTCGGGCATCAGCAAGATTTCGGTGATGACCACCCACTGAGTGCGGTGTCGGGCGTGCGTTGAGAAACGCGCCCGACACCGCGAACCGCTTCCCGTCGCAATCAGCCGACCGAAAAACGCCAGACGTCTTCGGAGGGGATCGGCTTGCTTGAAGAAAGTGGCTTTCCGCATGCGGTATCACCGAAAGCGGAGCAATGAGGGGCTCACAAGGCCAATTCGATAACGTCTGATCAAGTCGGAAACAACCATGCTGATGAACACTCCACGCTTCACGCTCAAACCTTTGGTGGCAACGATTTCTCGTCACCGTTTTGTTCCGTTGTACCTGGTGGCCATGGGGATGGGCGCCGGGACCGTGCAAGCCGCCGAGGACGACAACGTCGCCGTTCCCGCTGCAGCCGCAGTGGTGGCACCGACCACACAATTGCAACGGGTGGAAGTGACCGGCTCGGCGATTCGCCGGGTCGATGCGGAAACGGCCGTGCCGATCACCATTCTGAAAGCCGATGAGCTGCGCAAACAGGGCGTGACTACCACCGCCGAACTGGTGCAGCGGATCACCGGCAGCCAGTCGATCAACAACAGCGCAGGCTCGGTCGGCGCCGCCACCGGTGGCGCTTCGTTTGCCGACATGCGCGGCATCGGCGCAAACAAGACGCTGGTGCTGCTCAACGGTCGGCGCCTGGCCAACAACGCCTTGTCCGGCACCAACTCGGCCGGCGGCGCGGTGGATCTGAACATGATCCCGTTTGCCGCCATCGAGCGCGTGGAGGTTCTGCGCGACGGCGCATCAGCCCTGTACGGCACCGACGCCATCGGCGGCGTGATCAACTTCATCACCAAAAAATCCCTGACCGACGGCCAGCTCACCCTCGGTGGCGAAACCCCGACCCACAGCGGCGGCGGTGCCACCAAAGACATGAGCGCCAGTTGGGGCTATGGCGATCTGGAAGAAGACCGCTTCAACGTGCTCGGCGTGTTCAACTACAACAAGCAACAGAACCTCGACGCCAACGACCGCTCCTTCGCCCGCGACTACGACCCTGGTCGTGGCCTGGACCAGACCTCCGGCACCGCGTTCCCCGGCAACTACAGCCAGAACGGCAACGCCACCAACCCGTTGGCCAACAGCAATTGCAATGGTCCGAACCTGGTCGCGCGCGATGGGCTGTGCCGCTTCAGCACCCGCGAATACATCGACCTGATTCCGCAAACCGAGAAGACCTCGTTCTTCGGCAAGACCACCGGCAAACTCGGCGACGATCACAACGTCAACCTCGAATACTTCTGGTCACGCAACAACAACGCCACCGCGGTCGGCCCGGCCCCGCTCACCGGCCTGAGCCTGGATTCCTCGTCGCCGTACTACCCCGGCAATGGCATCACCCCCGCCCCGACCGGTTTCGCTCTCGACCCGACGCAACCGGTCGATGTGAACTGGCGCGAAACCGCCGCCGGCCCACGGGAATCGAAAGACCAAAACACCAGCCAGCGCTTTCTGTTGAGCTTCGACGGTCTGGTCGGCGGCTGGGATTACAACGTCGGCGCCTCGTACAACCAGAACAAAATCGTCTCCAGCGTCACCAGCGGCTATGTCAGCGATCAGGCGATGATCAACGGTCTGGCCAGTGGTCTGCTCAACCCGTTCGGCCCGCAATCCGCCGCCGGTCAGCAGTACATCGACGCCGCGATGTACCACGGCGCCTACTCCACCGCCGTTGGCCGCGTGGCCGGTTTTGACGGACGGGTCAGTCGCGAGATCGGTGACTGGTTCGGTGCCGGGCCGGCCGGTCTGGCGCTGGGTGGCGAGTACCGCAAAGAGAAATTCCATCAGGATTTCGAGCAGTTTGCCGGCGACATCCAGAGCCTCGGTATCGACCCGGCCGGCAGCGTCGAGGGCGACCGCAGCGTGAAAGCCGCGTACGCCGAAATCAATGTGCCGGTGCTCGACAGCCTCGAACTGTCCGCCGCTGTGCGTCACGACAAATACAGCGACTTCGGCAGCACCACCAACCCGAAATACTCGTTCCGTTATCAGCCGCTCAAAGAGCTGGTGGTGCGTGGCGCGTACAGCGAAGGCTTCCGGGCGCCGTCGCTCTACGAGCTGTATTCGCCACGCAGCATCACCTACACCCAGGGCTACTACAACGATCCGGTGCTGTGTACCGGCGGCGTGGTGCAACCGGGCGGCAACGGCGGGCGCGATTGCGGTCAGCAGTTCCTCAATCAGATCGGCGGCAATGAAGATCTGGCTCCGGAGAAGGCGCGCAACGTGACGCTGGGCTTCGTCTATCAACCGGTCAGCAACCTTTCCGTGGGCCTGGATTTCTGGTGGATTCATATTTCCAACCAGATCCAGCCGTTCCCCGAGTCCACCGTGTTCGATCAGGCCGGCAGCTACCCGGATCGCTTCGTGCGCAACGCCGACGGCACGCTTAACTACATCGTCACCGGCAATGCCAACCTCGGCATCGTCGAGACCAACGGCGTCGATGTGTCGCTGGACTATCGTTTCCCCAACACCCCGTACGGTCAGTTCGGTCTGGGCCTGCAAGGCACCTATGTTGACGAGTACGACTTCCAGAGCACCATCAAAGGCCCGTTCACCGACAAGGTCGGCGACTTCGAAGGGGACGGCGTGATCGCGCGCTGGAAACACAACCTCACCGGCAGCTGGACCTTCGGCGCCGCAAGGGCGTCGCTGACCAACCGCTTCACCACCGGTTACAACGACTACGACCGCGATACCCACGCACGCGTGGCGTCGTATTCGGTGTGGGACCTGTCGGCCGGCTACACCTTCAACAAGGTGCTGGATGTCGATGCCGGGATGAAGAACATGTTCGACCGCAACCCACCGTTCTCCAACCAGGCCTACAACTTCCAGAGCGGCTATGACCCGCGCTACACCGACCCGCTGGGCCGCACGCTGTTTGCGCGCATGACGTATCACTTCTAAAGAACGAGCGCCAAAAAACCCTGTGGGAGCTGGCTTGCCAGCGATAGCGTCGTATCAGTCGACATGTACTTCACTGACATACCGCTATCGCTGGCAAGCCAGCTCCCACATGGGAACCGGGTTTCTTCAGGGATTTTCAGGGTGACCTCATGAGTTTTTTGCGCAACATGGCTGGCCTGCTGCTCGGCAGTGCGCTGCTGTGCACTGGCACTTCGGCGCTGGCCGGCGGCGGTTATGCGTTGACGGTGTACGGCGAGGCGCCGAAGTATCCGGCGGGCTTCCAGCATTTCGATTTCGTCGATCCCGACGCGCCCAAGGGCGGCTCGCTCAGCCGGGCGTCGATGGAAATCGGCCAGTACAACTACATCACCCCGTATGCCGATCAGGGCATTTCCGTGGTGCAGGTCAACGACTGGGTGTATGCGCCGCTGGCGTTCCGTTCGCTGGACGAGCCCTACACCGTTTACGCACTGGTCGCGCAACAAATGGAACGCGATCCCGAGGGGCTCTGGGTGCGCTTCACCCTGAACCCCAAGGCCCGCTTCGCCGACGGTACGCCGATCACCGCCGAAGACGTGCGCTACACCTTCAACCTGCTGATGACCAAGGGCAGCCTCAGTTATCGCCAGCAGTACGCCGATGTGCAGGACGTGCTGATCGAAGGTCCACGGCAGGTGCGTTTCACCTTCAAGAACAACCTCAACCGCACCCTGGCGCTGGACCTGGCGACGCTGCGCGTGGTGCCCGAACACTGGTGGAAGACGCGCGATTTCGCCAACGGCGGCGGCTTCGAACCGCCGCTGGGCAGCGGCCCGTATCGCGTGAGCAAGGTCGACGCCGGGCGCAGCATCAGTTTCCAGCGCGACCCGGACTGGTGGGGCAAGGACCTGCCGGTCAGTCGCGGGATGTACAACTTCGACACGCTCACGGTGAATTTCTACGGCGACACCGACGTCGCTCGCCAACTGCTGCAGGCCGGTGCGTTCGATTACAACCGCGAGTTTTCTTCGTCCGGTTACGTGGTCGGCTACGACAGCCCGGCATTGCGTGACGGGCGTTTGCAACAGGCGATTCTCGCCCCGGAAAAACCCACGGCGGCGCAAGGCTTCGTGTTCAACCTGCAAAACCCGATTTTTCAGGATCGCCGCGTGCGTCAGGCGATCAGTCTGCTGTGGGATTTCGAGTGGACCAACAAGCAGATGATGCGCGGCTTCTACGTGCGTCAGAACAGCTTCTGGCCGAAGAGTGAAATGGCCGCCACCGCCCTGCCCGACGCCGAGGAATTGAAGATCCTCGAACCGTTGCGCGGGCAGATCCCGGACGAGGTGTTCACCGAGGTCTATCAGGCGCCGAAAACCGACGGCAGCGGCTACATACGCGACAAGCAGTTGCAGGCGCTGAAGCTGCTCGCCGAGGCGGGCTGGACGCCGCAACACAGCCGATTGGTCAACGCCGCTGGCGAGCCGCTGGCGTTCACCTTCCTCGACGGTCAGGGCGGCTTCGACCGCATGCTGTTGCCATTCAAACGCACCCTCGCGCAGATCGGCATCACCCTGAATCTACGGCGGATCGATTCGGCGCAATACGTCAATCGGCTCAACGCCCGCGACTACGACATGATCGTCACCAGTTTCCCGCGCAGTGGCGATCCGATCGTCTCCCCCGGCCGCGAACTGTACAGCCTGTACGCCTCGCAAAGTGCCACGCAGGTCGGCAGTTCCAACTCAATGGTGCTGGCCAACCCGGCGGTCGATCAACTGATCGACGGGCTGGTCAAGGCCGACACCCGCGACGCCATGGTGCATTACGCCCGCGCCCTCGACCGGGTGCTGCAATGGGGTTACTACATGATTCCCAACTACTACTCCAAAGGCACGCCGACGGTGTATCAGAACCGCTTCGGCATGCCGCCGGTGCAACCGGCTTACGACGAAGGCCTCAACACCTGGTGGGAGGTCTCGGCCAAGCCGTTGACCACGCAACAGATGCACGCCCAGCTTGCGGGGGGCCAGTGACATGCTGCGTTATCTGAGTCGACGTTTACTGCTGATCATCCCTACGCTGCTGTGCATTCTGGTGGTCAATTTCCTCATCGTGCAGGCCGCGCCGGGCGGCCCGGTGGAACAAGCCATCGCGCGTCTGCAAGGTTTCGGCGGGCACAGCATGGGCGGTGGTGGCGAAGTCGCTGCGACGGGCGGTGCCGGGCGCAGCAGCCGTGGCCTCGACCCGGCGCTGATCGAGGAAATCAAACACCACTACGGTTTCGACAAGCCGATGCACGAACGCCTGTGGCTGATGCTGAAAAATTACGCGCAGCTGGATCTGGGCAGCAGTTTCTTTCGCGGTGCCAAGGTCACCGATCTGATCCTGCAGAAACTGCCGGTGTCGTTGTCGCTCGGCGTGTGGGCGACGCTGATCACCTACCTGATTTCGATCCCGCTGGGCATTCGCAAAGCGATCAGGAACGGCAGCGCATTCGATGTCTGGAGCAGCACCGCGATCATCATCGGCTACGCGATGCCGGCGTTTCTGTTTGCGATTCTGCTGATCGTGGTGTTCGCCGGCGGCAGCTACGTCAACTGGTTCCCGGTGCAAGGGCTGGTGTCGGATAACTTCGACAGCCTCAGCACCTTGGGCAAGGTCGGCGACTACCTCTGGCACCTGGTGTTGCCGGTCACGGCGCTGGTCATCGGTGGCTTCGCCACCCTGACCATCCTCACCAAAAACAGCTTCCTCAACGAGATCAGCCGCCAGTACGTGATTACCGCACGGGCCAAGGGGCTGACCGAACGCCGCGTGCTTTACGGCCACGTGTTTCGCAACGCCATGCTGCTGGTGGTGGCGGGTGTGCCGTCGGCGCTGATCGAAGTGTTTTTCGCTGGCTCCTTGCTGATCGAAACCCTTTTCAACCTCGATGGCCTCGGGCGCATGAGTTACGAAGCGGCGGTGTCGCGGGACTATCCGGTGGTGTTCGGCGCGCTGTTCCTGTTCACCTTGTTCGGCCTGTTGATCAAGCTGATCGGCGACCTCAGCTACACCCTGCTCGACCCGCGCATCGACTTCTCGGCGAGGACTGCCTGATGTTCACACTCTCTCCTCTGGGTCAGCGCCGGGTCGCGCAGTTCAAGGCCAACCGTCGTGGACGCTGGTCGCTGTGGCTGTTCATTGGCCTGTGCCTGATCTGCCTTGGCGGCGAACTGATTGCCAACGACAAACCGTTGGTGATCCGCTACCACGGCGCTTTGTACTTCCCGATCCTCAGCGATTACCTGGAAACCGATTTCGGCGGCGAGCTGCCGTTCCAGCCGGATTACGCCAGCGCTTACGTGCACTCGCTGATCGAGGATCAGGGCGGCTGGATGCTGTTTCCGCCGATTCCGTTCAGCTACGACACCGTCAACTACGACCTCACCGAACCGGCGCCAAGCCCGCCCTCGGCGAGCAACTGGCTGGGCACCGACGATCAGGCGCGGGACGTGTTGGCGCGAGTGATTTTCGGCACACGAATTTCGATCCTGTTTGCGCTGATCCTCACCGGCATCAGTGCGTTGGTCGGTATCGTTGCCGGCGCGTTGCAGGGTTATTACGGCGGTTGGGTGGATTTGCTCGGGCAACGGCTGCTGGAGATCTGGTCGGGACTGCCGGTGCTGTACCTGCTGATTATTCTGTCCGGGTTTGTCTCGCCGAGTTTCTGGTGGCTGCTGGGGATCATGGCGCTGTTTTCCTGGCTGGCGCTGGTGGATGTGGTGCGCGCCGAGTTCCTCCGTGGACGCAATCTGGAATACGTCAAAGCCGCGCGGGCGCTGGGGCTGACCGACAGTGAGCTGATGTGGCGGCACATCCTGCCCAACGCAATGACCTCTACCCTGACCTATTTGCCATTCATTCTGACCGGCGCCATCGCCACCCTCACCGCGCTGGATTTTCTTGGCTTCGGCATGCCGGCGGGCACCGCCTCACTGGGCGAACTGATTGGCCAGGCCAAACGCAATCTGCAGGCGCCGTGGCTGGGCCTGACGGCATTTTTTGCCTTGGCGCTGATTCTGTCGTTGTTGGTGTTCATCGGTGAGGCTTGCCGAGACGCGTTTGATCCGAGGAGCTGACATGCAAAACCATTTGATCGAGATTCGCGACCTGCGTGTAGCCTTTGGCGAGCAGGCCGTGGTGCACGGTTTGAACCTCGACATTCGCCGTGGTGAATGTCTGGCGCTGGTCGGTGAGTCCGGCTCGGGCAAGTCGGTCACGGCGCATTCGATCCTGCGTTTATTGCCAGGTAAAAGCGTCAGCAGCAGCGGTTCGATAACTTACAGCGGAGTGAACTTGCTGCAGGCCAGTGAGCAACACCTGCGCGGTTTACGCGGCAACCGGATTGCGATGATTTTCCAGGAGCCGATGACCTCGCTGAACCCGTTGCACACGGTGGAAAAGCAAGTCAGTGAAGTGCTGGAGATTCATAAAGGCCTGAAGGGTCGCGCGGCACGTGAGCGGACGCTGGAGCTGCTGGAACTGGTCGGTATTCGCCAGCCTTTGCAGCGCTTGAAAGCCTATCCGCATCAGCTGTCGGGCGGACAACGGCAACGGGTGATGATCGCCATGGCGCTGGCCAACGAGCCGGAACTGCTGATCGCCGATGAACCGACCACCGCGCTGGACGTGACCGTGCAGCAGAAGATTCTTGAGCTGTTGATCGAACTGCAACAACGCCTGGGCATGTCACTGTTGCTGATCAGTCACGATCTGAATCTGGTGCGACGCATCGCGCAACGGGTGTGCGTGATGCGCCACGGCGAAATCGTCGAACAGGCCGACTGCGAGACACTGTTTCGCACCCCGCAACATCCTTACAGTCGCTTGTTGATCGAAGCCGAACCCAGCGGTGCTCCGGTGCCAAGTGCGTATCAACACAATCTGCTGGAAGTCGATGATCTGAAGGTCTGGTTTCCACTGCCCAAGGCACTGTTCAGTCGTTCGCAGGCGTACATCAAAGCGGTGGACGGCGTCAGCTTCCGCCTGCAACGCGGCAAAACGTTGGGGATTGTCGGCGAATCCGGTTCGGGCAAATCCACGCTGGGCCAGGCGATCCTGCGGCTGGTGGAATCCGAGGGCGAGATCCGCTTCGGCAACAAGCAACTGAGCCTGCTCAATCAGCGTTTGATGCGCCCGTTGCGGCGGCAGATTCAAGTGGTGTTCCAGGACCCGTTCGGCAGCCTGAGCCCGCGCATGTCGGTGCAGCAGATCATTGCCGAAGGTCTGCTGACTCACGGCATCGGCACCGAGGCCGAGCGCGAGGCGGCGGTGATTCGCGTACTGGAGGAAGTCGGCCTCGACCCGAAGAGTCGCCATCGCTACCCCCACGAATTTTCCGGCGGCCAGCGCCAGCGCATCTCCATCGCCCGCGCACTGGTGCTGGAGCCGGCGCTAATCCTGCTCGACGAACCGACCTCGGCGCTGGATCGCACGGTGCAGAAACAAGTGGTGGAGCTGTTGCGACAATTGCAGATCAAGCATGGGCTGACCTATCTGTTCATCAGCCATGACCTGGCGATGGTGCAGGCACTGGCTCATGACTTGCTGGTGATCAAGGACGGCCAGGTGGTCGAGCAAGGGGCGTCGCGGGAGATATTTGCTGCGCCGCAGCATCCCTACACCCAGGAACTGCTGAAAGCCTCCGGCCTGAGCGTCCCGCGTAAAACTGCCGAGCTTGTGTAGGAGCTGACGCAGGCTGCGATCTTTTGATGTTGTTTTTTCAAGAGCGAAAGATCGCAGCCTGCGGCAGCTCCTACAGGGGATTGGTGGGGCCTGGAGAATATTTTTCGGGCACTGCATCCAAACGCCTCCGTCACGGGTAGTTCCAGTAGCAGCCCTCTTCGGCTGTCAGCGGTTTACCCCTTTCGGAGATAACACAGATGAACATCACTCAACTGATTGGCCTCACCGGTTTGCTCGCCCTGTCCTCGACAACCTTCGCCCAGAGCAGCTATCCCGACGCGATCAAAGTCCCGGAAGGCCACAAGATCGCCATGGAAACCACCGGCGTCGGCGAGATCACCTATGAATGCCGCGACAAGCCCAACGCGGTCGGACAAACCGAGTGGACCTTCGTCGGCCCGAAAGCGGTGCTCAATGATCGCAGCGGCCAGCAAGTCGGCACCTACTTCGGCCCGCCCGCCACCTGGCAGGCCAAGGACGGTTCGAAAGTCACCGGTACGCAATTGGCCGTCGCCCCGTCGAGCCCGGGCAACCTGCCCTATCAACTGGTCAAGGCCAACCCCGCCGAAGGCAAAGGCGCGATGAGTGGCGTGAGTTACATCCAGCGTGTCGCGCTCAAGGGCGGCGTGGCCCCGGGCAGCGAATGCACGGTGGCGAACAAGGGCAAACAGGAAGTGGTGAAATATCAGGCCGACTACATTTTCTGGGCGGCGAACTAGCTCCTTGATGCTTCTATGGGAGCGAACTGGTGGCGAGGGGATTCATCCCCGATGGGGCGCGAAGCGCCCCAAAATCCGGCAACTGCGGAAGCAGGAATTCATCGCAACCAACGGTTACGGCTGCTGTGCAGCCGGTCGGGGATGAATCCCCTCACCACAAAGGCTCGCTCCCACAGTAGAAGACTGTTGGCTGGATGTTTGAAGAATGTGAGCTAGATTGCACCCCATGTCTTTGCCTGAACCGCTGTTCGATTACGAAGCCCGTCTCACGGCCTGCGCCCGCGGCGAGCACTCGGCCCTGCGCGATTTATATGTGCAGGAAGGCCCGCGCCTGCTCGGCGTGGCCAAGCGGCTGCTACGTGACACGGCGCTGGCCGAAGACATCGTGCATGAAGCATTCATCAAGATCTGGAACGGTGCGGCGCAGTTCGATCCGGCGCGCGGCTCGGCGCGGGGCTGGATGTTCAGCGTGACCCGGCATCTGGCGCTGAATCTGCTGCGCAATCAGGCTCGGGAGACGCCGTTCAGCGAAGATCATGAAATGCCTGCCGAAGAAGATGACGGCTTCTATGCCCAGGCGCATTCGGGGCGCATCCATCGCTGCCTGGAACAACTCGACCCACAACGCCGAAGCTGCATCCTCCACGCCTATGTCGATGGCTACAGCCACGCGCAGATTTCCCAACGATTGGGCACGCCGCTGGGCACGGTCAAAGCCTGGATCAAACGCAGCCTCAACGCTTTGCGGGAGTGCATGGGATGACCACTGAAGCGGCGCAGGAACGCGATGAACTGGCCAGTGAATACGTGCTCGGCACCCTGTCGGCGCCGGAGCGTGAAGCGGTGCAACGACGCTTGCCCCACGAGCCCGAACTGCAAGCGGCGGTGGACGCGTGGGAGCGGCGCTTGCTCGACCTGACCGATCTCGCCGGGACGCAGCAGCCATCGCCGCACTTGTGGCCGCGTATCGAGCGCAGTGTCGAGCAACGCTCACGAAAAACACCGGCTCCGGCGCCCACCTCATGGTGGAATCTGCTGCCGCTGTGGCGTGGGCTGAGTGCGTTCGGACTGGCTGCGACGCTGATCCTGGGCTCGATTCTGCTGACCCAGACCACGCCGAAACCCAGTTATCTGGTGGTGCTGGTCGCGCCGCAGGACAAGGCGCCGGGCTGGGTGATTCAGGCCAGCAACGCCCGGGAAATTCAGCTGATCCCGCTGGGCGTGGTCGAAGTGCCGGCGGACAAGGCGCTGGAGTTCTGGACCAAGGCTGACGGCTGGCAAGGGCCGGTGTCGCTGGGGCTGGTCAAGCCGGGCCAGGCGCTGTCGGTGCCGCTGGACAAGCTGCCGCCGCTGCAACCGAATCAGCTGTTCGAGCTGACGCTGGAAGGCGCCAATGGCTCGCCGATCGGTAAACCGACCGGGCCGATTCAGGCGATCGGCCGCGCCGTCAAAGTGCTTTGAACCCGCGTTAACCGGCCTTGGCCATGCAGCGCTTGTAGCGCTCATCCACGCGTTTGGCGAACCACGCCGTGGTCAGTTTGCGGGTGATTTTCGGGCTCTGCAGGACGATCCCTGGCAATACCGCGCGCGGCAAGGACTTGCCTTCCGCCTTCTCGGCCAGTTCAAACACGCGCTGGTAGAGTTGAGTCTCGTCGAACTCCAGGGTCTTGCCTTTCTCCAGTTGATCGCGAATCGTCGGGTTACGCAGGCCCAGCGCTTTGCCGAGGGTGCGCACCGCCAGTTCGGTGCTGCCGGGCATGATCGAGTCGTAGCGGATCAAGTCGCCATCCAGCGCCAGCGGGATGCCCGAGGCTCGGCTGACGGCGTTCTGGAACGCGGCATTGCGGCTGGCGTACCAGCCGGCGTTGAAGTCGGCGAAGCGATACAGCGGCTCGCGGTAACTCACCGGGTAGCCAAGCAAATGCGCGATGCCGAAGTACATTCCGCCTCGGCGGGTGAACACTTCGTGGCGGATCGTGCCGTCTACCGGGTATGGATAGTCCTTGGCGTGCTGCTCAGCGAATTCGATACTGACCTGCATCGGTCCGGCGGTGTGTACCGGGTTGAAGCCACCGAACAAGGTGCGGCCCATCGGCACCCTGCCGATGAAGTCATCAAAAATGGCGCTGAGTTCTTTTTCACTGCGCGCCGCGTTCAAGCGTTCGCTGTAGGTCTTGCCGTTGGTGGAGCGCACTTGCAGTGCGCCGCTGACCAACAGGCCGGGGATATGCACTTTGGCGGCACGACGGTCGATTTCGTCGCGAGCGATCTTGCCCAGCCCCGGCACCGTCGGGTCGACCTGATAGGTCGATTCCTGCTCGGCCACGGCCAGCACTGAACAGAGATTCTGTGTGGTCGGGCTGATGTGCTGAGCGGCGAACGCGGCGTAGATGTCGGTGGCCCAGCCCTCGCGGTCGGGCACTTTGGCCGGCATCAGCCGCACTATTTCGGCCTTCACTTCGGCGGGCGCACGCGGCGCCGGCTCCTGACTGCGCTGGCCGGCACAACCGGCGAGCGCCAGCAGCGCAGCGAGGGTAATGAGTAATCGCATGTTGCTCCATCCAGTCCAATAAGCCAGAAACACCATACACAATCCGTGTAGGAGCTGCCGCAGGCTGCGATCTTTTGCCTTGGTTTCTAAAAGACAAGATCAAAAGATCGCAGCCTGCGGCAGCTCCTACAGGTGAATGTGTTTTCCGGATTGATGACAAACTGATTGCAAAACGTTACTGCGAACTCCTATCATTTGCGCCTGGAGTCGTATTTGCGCAAGGAGTTCCCCGCGCAGTTCTAATTTTCTCACCGGCCGTACGCCTCCAGGTATCGACATGCCCGCTTCAACTCGACTCGCTGTCCCGTTCCGCCCGACGCTTCTCGCCCTGCTGTGCTCCCTGACCGTCACCGCCCACGCTGCCGATGAAAACGGCAAGGCGCTGGTGCTCGACAATGTCAACGTCAACGCCCAGGCACCGACGCCCAACGCCCTGCCCCCGGTCTACTCCGGCGGTCAGGTCGCCCGTGGTGGTCAACTCGGCGTGCTCGGCAATCAGGACATGATGGACGTGCCGTTCAGCGCCGCGTCGTACACCGAACAGCTGATTCAGGACCAACAGGCGGAAAACGTCGCCGACGTCCTGCTTAACGATGCCTCCGTGCGTCAGGCTTCGGGCTTCTCCAACCAGGCGCAGGTGTTCATGATTCGCGGCCTGCCGCTGAACGGTGACGACATTTCCTATAACGGTCTCTACGGCGTGCTGCCCCGGCAGATCATTTCCAGCGACGCCCTGGAGCGCGTGGAAGTGTTCAAAGGCCCGAACGCCTTCATCAATGGCGTGACCCCGACCGGCTCCGGCATCGGCGGTGGCGTCAACCTGCAGCCCAAGCGTGCCGGCGACGAGCCGCTGCGCCGCTACACCACCGACATCAACAGTGAAGGCCGGATCGGTCAGCACCTCGATATCGGCCAGCGTTTCGGCGAAGACAACCGCTTTGGCGCGCGGGTCAACCTGTCCCAGCGCGAAGGCGACACCGGCATCGATCACGAAAACCAGCGCTCGAAACTGTTCGCCATCGGCCTCGATTATCGCGGTGACGCGCTGCGTATTTCCGGTGACTTCGCCTACCAGAAAGAACGCGTCAACGGTGGCCGCAACTCGGTCAACCTCGGCACCGCCACGCACATTCCGGACGCGCCGTCGGCCGACACCAACTACGCGCCAAAGTGGGGCTACACCGACATCGAAGACACTTTCGGCATGCTCCGCGCCGAATACGACCTGAACGACAACTGGACCGCGTACGTTGCCGGCGGCGCCAAGCACACCCGCGAAGTCGGCCGCTACAACTCAACCACGCTGGTGGGCAACAACGGCGCCTCGTACACCACCGGCTCGTTCATCCCCCACGACGAGGACAACACCAGCCTGATGGCCGGCCTCAACGGCAAATTCAACACCGGCGCGGTCAGCCACAAGCTCAATTTCGGTTTGAGCGGCCTGTGGGCCGAACAGCGCAGCGCCTATGATTTCGACCTGACCCAGTACGCCAACAATATCTACCACCCGGTGGAAACGCCGTCGCCGGTCGGTAATTTTTCCGGCGGCGACCTCAGCGATCCGGGCATCGTCGGCAAGACCTTCAACCGCAGCCTCGCGCTCTCCGACACCCTCGGTTTCTTCGATGACCGCCTGCTGATCACCGCCGGCCTGCGTCGTCAGCAACTGGTGGTGCAAGGCTACAACTACGCCAGTTACGGCAGCGGCAGCCGCAAGTCGAGCTACGACGAATCGATCACCACGCCGGTCTACGGCATTGTCTTCAAACCGTGGGAGCACGTGTCGTTCTACGCCAACCACATCGAAGGTCTGGCGCAAGGCCCGACTTCGCCGACCAGCACCGGCGGTTTGCGCGTGACCAACGGCAACGAAGTCTACGCACCGGCGCGCTCCAAGCAGACCGAGGCCGGGGTCAAGGTCGACATGGGCACTTACGGCGCGAGCCTTGGCGTGTATCGCATCGAACAGCCGAGCGACGGTTACTGCGAAATCAACAGCGCCACCACCTGCACCTACGTGCGTGAAGGCGAGCAGATCAACAAAGGCGTAGAGATGAACGTGTTCGGCGAGCCGATCAACGGCCTGCGCCTGATCAGCGGCCTGACGCTGATGGACACCGAACTGCGCAACACCCAGAACGGTGCCAACGACGGCAACCGCGCCATCGGCGTGCCGAGCTTCCAGTTCAACGCCGGCGCCGACTGGGATGTACCGGGCCTGCAAGGCGTGGCGCTGAATGCACGGATGCTGCGCACCGGCGGCCAATATGCCGATGCGGCCAACAACCTCAGCCTGCCAACCTGGAACCGCTTCGATGCCGGTGCGCGTTACGCCTTCAAGGTCGCGCAGAAAGACGTGACCCTGCGTCTGGGCGTCGAAAACCTGGCCAACAAGAAGTACTGGGAATCGGCGCAGGGCGGCTATCTGACCCAGGGTGAGCCACGGGTGGCGAAATTGTCGGGCACCATCGACTTCTAAGCGTCATCCCGTCGTAACAAAGGCCCCGCAGCTTGACCGTTGCGGGGCCTTTTTTTGTTTTTGTGGCGGGAGGCAAGCCCCCTTCGCGAGCAAGCTCGCTCCCACATTGGAATGCGTTCGACTGTGGGAGCGAGCCTGCTCGCGAAGAGGCCCGCACTGGCTAGCCTTTCCATCTGATCCATACTTGCTCCACAGCCAACGGAGGACAGGCTCATGCACCGCAGCGACGTTCTGATCATCGGCGCCGGCCCGACCGGTCTGGTGCTGGCTCTGTGGCTGAGCAAACTGGGCGTGCGCGTGCGCATCATCGACAAGACCTCCGCGCCCGGCACCACCTCGCGGGCGCTGGCGGTGCAGGCGCGCACGCTGGAGTTGTATCGTCAGCTGGATCTGGCCGACACCGTGGTGCGCAACGGGCACAAGGTCGCGGCGGCGCACTTCTGGGTCAAGGGCAAACCGGTTGCGCAGTTGCCGCTGCAGCGCATCGGCGAAGGCCTGACGCCCTACTCGTTCATCGAAATCTTTCCCCAGGACCAGCACGAACGGCTGCTGCTCGAACGCCTCGAAGACTATGACGTGGTGGTTGAGCGCAACACCGAACTCGAAAGTTTTGAAGAACTCAGCGACGGCCTCACCGCGCATCTGCGCTTGCCCGACGGGCAGCAGGAAATCTGTCAGGCATGCTTTCTCGCGGGCTGCGATGGCGCGCGTTCGGTGGTGCGCAAAACCCTCGACACCGGTTTCCCGGGCGGCACCTATCAGCAGATTTTTTACGTCGCGGATGTGCAGGCCAGCGGCCCGGCGCTTAACGGTGATTTGCACCTGGATCTGGACGAAGCGGATTTTCTCGCCGTCTTCCCGTTGGCCGGCGAAGGCCGTGCGCGATTGATCGGCACGGTGCGCGATGAGCGTGCCGACCGCGCCGAAACCCTGCAATTCGCCGACGTCAGCCGCCGCGCCATCGAACACCTGAACGTACACATCGACGAGGTCAACTGGTTCTCCACCTACCGTGTGCATCACCGCGTGGCCGAGCATTTTCGCAGCGGTCGGGCGTTTCTGCTCGGTGACGCGGCGCACGTGCACAGCCCCGCCGGCGGCCAGGGCATGAACACCGGGATTGGCGATGCAATCAACCTGGCGTGGAAACTCGCCGCCGTGCTCAACGGCAGCGCCACGGCGCAACTGCTCGACACTTACGAAACCGAGCGCATCGCGTTCGCCCGCCGATTGGTGTCGACCACCGACAAAGTATTCACGTTCGTCACCGCCGAGGGGCGCATCGCCGATCTGCTGCGCACGCGCCTGGCACCGTTTCTGATCCCGAAAATGGCCACGTTCGACGCCAGCCGCGAATTCCTCTTTCGCACCGTCTCGCAAGTCACCCTCAACTACCGCGGCATGCCGCTGAGCCAGGGCAGCGCCGGCCACGTCCACGGCGGCGACCGCTTGCCGTGGGCGCATGATGGTGAGGGCGATAATTACGAGCCGCTACGCCAGCCCTGCTGGCAGGTGCATGTGTACGGCGACACCAGCGACGAGATGATCGCCTGGTGCCACGAACATCATTTGCCGCTGCACGTGTTCGATTGGCGTCCGGCGTTTGACACGGCGGGGTTGGGGCGTAACGGGTTTTATTTGCTGCGCCCGGATACCTATGTGGCGATTGCCGATAACAGCGCGGATCCGAAGGTGATCGAGCGGTATTTCCGGGATCACGGCATCCGCCCCTACTTCAACGGCCCCTGACCCAAGAACACCCTGAATACCTGTGGGAGCTGGCTTGCCAGCGATAGCGATGGATCAGCCAACATTGATTTTGACTGTGCCGACGCAATCGCTGGCAAGCCAGCTCCCACAAGGGTTCTGCGGTATTCTTCAGATCCCGGCCAGCGCCAGATCCATCGCAAAGTAAGTGAAGATCAGGTCCGCACCCGCGCGCTTGATTGCGCCCAGGCTCTCGCGCACCACGCGATCCTCGTCAATTGCACCGGCCTGTGCGCCGAACTTGATCATCGCGTACTCACCGCTGACCTGATACGCCGACAGTGGCAGGTTCGAGGCTTCACGGATGTCGCGGATGATGTCGAGGTACGCTCCGGCCGGTTTGACCATCAGCGCATCGGCGCCTTCCTGCTCGTCGAGCAGCGATTCGCGCAGGGCTTCACGGCGGTTCATCGGGTTCATCTGATAGCTTTTGCGGTCACCCTTCAGCGCGCTGCCGCCGGCTTCGCGGAACGGGCCATACAGTGCCGAGGCGAATTTGGTCGAGTAGGCCATGATCGGAATCTGGGTGAACCCGGCGGCGTCCAGCGCCTGGCGGATCGCCCGCACCTGACCGTCCATCGCTGCCGACGGCGCGATCACGTCAGCACCGGCATGCGCCGCCGCCACGGCTTGCTTGCCAAGGTTGATCAGGGTCTGGTCGTTGTCGACTTCGTGGTTGTGCATCACGCCGCAGTGGCCGTGATCGGTGTATTCACAGAAGCAGGTGTCGGACATCACGATCATTTCCGGCACCGCGTCCTTGGCAATTCGCGACATGCGCGAGACCAGGCCGTCTTCACGCCAGGTGTCGCTGCCATTGGCATCCAGATGATGGGACACGCCAAACGTCATCACCGACTTGATCCCGGCACGGGCATAACGCTCGATTTCGCCGGCCAGCTTGCGTTCGGGAATGCGCATCACCCCGGGCATGCTCTTGATCGGCACAAAGTCATCGATTTCTTCTTCGACGAAAATCGGCAGCACCAGATCATTCAGGCTGAACTCGGTTTCCTGGAACAGGCTGCGCAGGCTCGCATTGCGGCGCAGACGGCGGGGACGTGCTTCGGGGAACTGGCTGGACATGAGGCTTTCCTGAAATCGGAAGATGAGACGAAAGTCGTAGGGGGCGAAGCTTATGCCTTCGCTGTGCGCAGGTACAAACCTGGATCAATCAAGACAGCATTACCGGCGGTGCAATAATCCTCGGAACAATCCGATTACCTGTGGGAGCTGGCTTGCCAGCGATAGCGGTGGGTCAGGCAACATAGATATTGACTGTGCCGGCTTCATCGCTGGCAAGCCAGCTCCCACAGGGTCGGGTTGAAGGTCAGGAAGGTATGGTCAGCCCGCGAACAACCGCCGGCCGCGCCAGAAACCGCTCCAGCACCCGGGTCACATTCGGGAAATTGCTGATTCCGACCAGATCGCCCGCCTCATAGAAGCCGATCAGGTTGCGCACCCACGGGAACGTGGCGATGTCGGCGATGGTGTAGCGCTCGCCCATGATCCAGTCGCGACCTTGCAGACGTTTGTCGAGCACGTTGAGCAGGCGTCTGCTCTCCTCGACATAACGGTCACGCGGACGCTTGTCCTCGTAGTCCTTGCCGGCGAATTTGTTGAAGAAACCGAGCTGGCCGAACATCGGGCCGATACCGCCCATCTGGAACATCAGCCACTGAATCGTCTCGTAACGCAGCGCGCCCTCCTGGGCCAGCAACTGGCCGCTCTTGTCGGCGAGGTAGATCAGGATCGCCCCGGACTCGAACAGCGCCAGCGGTTGGTCCTCGGGGCCGTGCGGATCGAGGATCGCCGGGATCTTGTTGTTGGGGTTCAGCGAGAGGAATTCCGGTGACATCTGATCCTGCGTGTCGAAGCCCACACGGTGCGGCTCGTACGGCAGGCCGATCTCTTCGAGCATGATCGAGACCTTGACGCCGTTGGGGGTCGGCAGGGAATAGAGCTGAATCCAGTCGGGGTACTGCGCCGGCCATTTCTGGGTGATCGGGAACGCGGACAGATCGGTCATGGGAAACATCCAGTCACATGGAAAGCACTGATCATAATGTAGGAGCTACTCGAACCGTAACATCCTGCGGGTAATGTGCATGAACCAAACCGGTCTCAGAGGACTCTGAGCTATGCCCTTCGTAACGGAAGCGCGACACACGACATGGACAACACCCGGTGCAAGGAGCCCGTGGTGCAAGGGTTGGTCAGCCCCAACCGAATTTGCTGAAGAATCCTGTACTCAATGACGAACCTCATGAGTTTCGCCAAACGCTTCAAACATCGCGCCTGCGTGGCCCTGCCCTCACTGCTGGCGGTCAGTGCGCTGACCTTGTCGCTCGAATCGAGCCAGATTCGCGCCCAGCCGGTGGACGGTACGCAGACCTTGATTTTCCTGCGCCACGCGGAAAAACCCGAGGGCGGTCTCGGCCAGCTCAACTGTCAGGGTCTGAACCGGGCGATCGAGCTGTCGACCCTGCTGCCGGAAAAATTCGGCAAGGCCGATTACGTGTTCGCTGCCGACCCGACACGCAATGTCGAGGAAGGCGAGCTGGACAACTCCTACAGCTACATTCGCCCGCTGATGACCATCAGCCCCGCCGCGATCAAGCTCGGCCTGCCGGTGAACATCGAATTCTCTGCCAACGATACCAGCGACCTGGCGCGGGAACTGACCGAAGACAAGTACCACAACGCGACGATCTACACCGCGTGGTCCCACGGTTATCTGCCGGAGCTGATCAACAAGGTCGCGGGCAACGCGGTCGGCGAAAAGCAGACGATCACCGATGACTGGGCCTCAGGCGATTTCGATTCGCTGTATGTGCTGACCCTGACCTGGCACAACGGCAAGGCCAGCCTGCAGAGTCACAGCTACAAGCAGGGGCTGGATAACGGCAAGGCGACCTGTCCGACTTGAGGGATTGGCTGTCTGTCGGTTCCTCATCGCTGGCAAGCCAGCTCCCACAGGGTTTGGGTGATGCTTACATTTACAGCATCCCTAAAACACTGTGGGAGCTGGCTTGCCAGCGATTGGGCCAGCCAAGCGACCCTCACACCCGCTGGTTCACTCGCTCGCGCAAATACTCCAGCACCGCCCCGCGCTCCCCGGCAAACTCGATCCGCCCGCCCTTCTTCTCCCGCTGGAACGCATACATCGGGTCGTAGTATTCGCGCAACAATCCTTCAATCCAGCTACGGTGCAAATCCACCGACCCGCTGCGTGCCTGTTCGGCCAGTGCGTCTTCCATCAGCAGCAACATCCGCCGATGACGCTCACCACCCAGCCGCTTCTGAACTTTGTTCAGGCTCTCCAGCAAGCGCTCGGAGAACAAAGCAAAACCTTCCTCGCCATGCACTGCGCAAAACTCGGCCGACAGATCCACCACGTAGTCGCGCAGGATCCGCTCGACCCGATCTTCGAAACTGTCTTCCAGCCAGACCATCGGGTACTGCTGCATGCCCTGATACAGCGGTAGCGGCAACGCACAACTGCCAACTACCCGACTCTCGTCTTCCAGAACAAACTGTTCGATACCGGCATCGCGCTTCTTGAGGATATCGATGGCCAGACGGTTCTCGAAATCAATGTTCGACGGTTGACCGGTAGCACGCTTGCCAAAGCTCGAGCCACGGTGATTGGCGTGCCCCTCCAGATCCACACCGTTGCGCAACTGCACCAGGACCTCGGTCTTGCCGGTTCCGGTCATGCCACCCAGCAACACGAAATCACACTGGCTGATCGCCTGCTCAAGTGTATCGAGCAGAAAGCTGCGCATAGCCTTATAGCCGCCGCCAACGCGCGGATAGTCGATACCGGCCTCGTCACGCAGCCACTGCTGCGTGATCTGCGAACGCAGGCCACCACGAAAACAATAGAGATAACCATCAGGATGGGCCCGGGCGAAATCAGCCCAGGCCTGAATGCGTTCGGCCTTGATCGCGCCGGACACCAGCTGATGACCCAGTTCGATGGCGGCTTGCTGACCGTGCTGTTTGTAACAGGTACCGATCTTCTGCCGTTCGATGTCGTTCATCAGCGGCAGGTTGACCACACCGGGAAACGCACCTTTGTGAAACTCGACCGGCGCGCGGGCGTCCATCAGCGGCCGGTCGTTGAGGAAAATGTCGCGGTAATCGGTGCAGTCGCGGTACATCAGATCACCTCGACTGCGTGGGTCTGTCGCTCAACCAGTTCGCCAATCGGCGCCAGGTCCAGGCCCAGTTCGGCGGCCACGGCGAGGAACTCGTCGTTGCCTTCAGGGGTGACCGCAATCAGCAGACCACCGCTGGTCTGCGGGTCGCACAGCACGCGCTTGTGCAGTTCCTGCAGACGGCCAAGCTTGCTCGAATAGCTGTCAAAGTTACGCAGGGTGCCACCAGGCACGCAGCCTTGTTCGAGGTAGTACTCGACGCTGTCCAGACGCGGCACGTGGTTGTAGCCGATACGTGCGGTCAGGTGGCTGCCATCGGCCATTTCCACCAGATGCCCGAGCAGGCCGAAACCGGTGACGTCGGTCATTGCGGTGACGCCGGCCAGTTTGCCGAAGCGGCTGCCCGGCTTGTTCAGGGTGCACATCCAGTCACGGGCCACACCAATGTCGCCGGGGCGCAATTTGCCCTTTTTCTCGGCGGTGGTAAGGATGCCGATACCCAGCGGCTTGGTCAGGTACAGCAGGCAACCGGCGGTGGCGGTGTCGTTGCGTTTCATGTGGCGCTTTTCTACCAGACCGGTCACCGCCAGGCCGAAGATCGGCTCGGGCGCATCGATCGAATGCCCGCCGGCCAGCGGAATGCCGGCGGCGTCGCACACCGCACGCCCGCCGCGAATCACTTCCCGCGCCACTTCCGGCGCCAGCACATTGACCGGCCAGCCGAGGATCGCAATCGCCATCAGCGGATCGCCGCCCATCGCATAGATGTCGCTGATCGCATTGGTCGCAGCGATCCGGCCGAAGTCGAACGGATCGTCGACAATCGGCATGAAGAAGTCGGTAGTCGACACCACACCACGCTCGGCATCGATCTCGTACACCGCCGCGTCATCACGCGAGGCATTGCCGACCCACAGTTTCGGGTCAAGGTTCTGCGCACCGCTGCCGGCCAGAATCACTTCCAGCACCTGCGGGGAAATCTTGCAGCCACAACCGGCACCGTGGCTGTATTGGGTCAGGCGAATCGGCTCGCTCATGGGAGAGTCTCTGGCAGTTGATGGGGCGGATTCTAGCAGAGCGCGGGCCGGCAGATTTTTGCGCTGAATGTCCGGCCCCCTTCGCGAGCAAGCTCGCTCCCACAGGGGATCGCTGTCATCCACAAATCCTGTGTTCACTGAAGATCCGTGTGGGAGCGAGCTTGCTCGCGAAAGCTATCGACGGGTCTCCACGGTTTCACGGCCGGGCACAAAGGGTGCCCTGATGAAAAACCATCTGCCATTGCTCCCCCTGCCGCCGCCACACCGAACTGCGCAGACTGTCCGCCGGCACCCGCTGGCCGCCAGCGACGGTATGGCAGTGATATGTCACCAGCGCCGAATCTTCCGACAATTGCTTGAGCGTGAACTGACTGACGTTACGTTGTGCGAAAGCTTGCTGCGGCAGCGCTTCCAGCACATCAGATTTGTTCCAGATGCCGCCGCTGGCGCCGAATTCGACAAAGTCGTCCGCGATCAATCTCTCCAGTTCTGCGGCATCCTCGCGCACGGCGCGCGACAGCAGGCGGTTTTCCAGATGTAACAAATGCTTCGACAGATCCATCTCGTTCCTACCTCAATGCAGAAATCACTCGCCACAAAGACTTTCGATTGTGCAAAAAAAACCGCCCTTTCGGGCGGCTAAAGTACTTCGACCATGATTCAGAAGCTTTGACTGAAGCTGATGTTGAACGCGCTGTCGTTGTTGTCGCTCGACACCTGGCCTGAATAGCCGATGCCCAGTTTGCCGGTCGGGGTGACCTGGAAGTCGATGCCGGCTTCGAGCAGTGCGCTGTCCTTGGCGATCGGTACGCCCTGGGTGCTGAACGAGGCGCCGCCGTCGATGAAGGTCAGGTCGGCGTCAGGTTTGGTGTCGCCGTAGGCGTGCCGCCAGCCGACGGCCGCGCGTGGCGTCAGTTGACTGCCGTTGGCCAGGGTCACCAACTTGCCGATGCGCACGCCGAGGGTTGAGTAAGTGATGTCCTGATCGGCGTCGGCCTTCAGGCGCCCCACTCCCCCTTTTTCCTTGCCGGTGTCGCTGTCGTAGTTAACGTAGGCCAGCCCGGCAAACGGTTCGATGGCGACGCCTGCCGCGTTGATCGCGTAACCCACTTCACCGAACACCTGCGCACTGCGTGCGTCGTAATCGGCCTTCAGGCGATCGTTGTAGCTGCCGACGCTGACGTCGCGTTTGGTCTCGATGCTGTGCCAGCTGTAGGCCGCGCCGAGGCGCACCGCCAGTGCATCGAATTGCGAGTTCAGATAACCGGCCAAGTGGTAGCTGTCGACCTTGGCGTCCGAGTTGCGATCATGCGCGTTGAGGTTGCTGCGGGTGTAGCCGGCCGCCATCCCGGCACGCCAGGTGTCATCCAGCGCCTTGTCGGTGCCAAGCATGAAACCGCCGAGGTTGCGATCGACTTTGGCTGTGTTGCTGTCGCCGCCCATGTCGCCCCAGGCACCAATGGCCCGGATCCAGCCGACCATTTCCCCGTGGCAACCGTTGCTGCTCAGTTGCGTGTCGCTCGGTGCCAGGGTACGACGCGGATCATCCGCAGCGCTGCACGATGGCTGGCGCATGCGGTCGTTGACCGCCTCGCGAATGAAGCGCGAGTCTTCAAGCATGGCGCTGGCGGTGCTGGCGTGGATTTCCCCTGAGAGGCTGTCGAACGCATTGCGCGCACCGGCCACGCTGAGGTTGACGATCTGGTTCTGCAACGCCGCGCCAGCCGCACCGTTGTTGGACAGTGCCGTGGCGGTGCCGCGCTGGTTGCCCGTGACGGCGACGTCGGCGAACGAGTTGCCGTTGCGGCTGACGGCCAGGGTGACTGAATCGGCGCCGTAGACCAGCGAGCTGTCGAGGAACGCGTACTGCGGCAGATCGGCTGCACTGAAAGTGCCAGTCACGCCGCCACCGGCGGTGATCAGCGAGTAAGTGGTATTGCCGGTGAATGGCGCGAGGCTGTTGACCACCAGACCGCCGCCCAATGCCGCCGTACCGCCCACCGCCAACGGTGTCGCGGTTGGCGAGCTGACCGTCAGCGCCAGCACACCATCACTGCTGTTGGTCAGGTTGCCGGCCACGCTCAAGGTGCCGTCAGCACCACCGGAAGCGACCACACCGTGGTTGACCACCGAACCGACGCTGCCGTTACCGCTCAGGCCTGCGCCATTGGCGACCGTGACTTGGGCGCCCAACGAAGCCCGGGCCGCACGGCTGCCGACTTGCAGCACGCCCTGATCAACCGAGACGGTGCCACTGAACGGCTGATTGCCGGTCAGCAGCAGCGTGCCGGCGCCGCGTTTGGCCATCGCCCCGAGTCCGCTGAGGACGCCGTTGAACTGGCCATTGGCATTCTGCTGGAACACCAGTGTGGCGTTGTCGGTGATGTTGCCTTGCAGGCTGGTGGTGTTACCCATCAGCGTACCGCCACTGACGGTGGTGCCGCCGCTATAGGTGTTGGCGCCACTGAGCACCAGCGTGCCGGAGTCAAGTTTCTCGATCCCCCCCGTCCCCACCAGCGGTACGGAAATTTCCGCACTCGCCCCGGCATTGACCCGCACCGGCGCCAGACTGCCGTCGGCACCGTTGATCGGCGTCAGCGTGCCGCCACCCCCTGGAACCAGGCTGTAACCCCCGGTGAGGAACTGCAGACCGGTGAAGTTCTGATTGCCCTGCACAGTGACAGTACCGGCCTGGCCACCAAACACCGCGAACTGACCATTGGCCGCCAGCGCCTGCGTGCCGCTCGGATCGGTCCAGTTGGTGCCCGGGCCCCACACGCCACTGCCGCCACCGATGCTGCCGTCAGGGTTGGTGGTGCCGCCGTTCCAGAACTGTACTTCACCCGGCGTGCCCTGCACCAGCAGGTTGACCTGATTGGCGATCGCGGTTTGCAGAGTCAGGTTGGCCGCCGACACCGGCAGGCTGCCGTAGACCAGACCATTGTCGGTCAGGCTGCCGCCGTAGCGGAACAGTTGATAGACGCCGGTGCCGAAGCCGCCGGCGTTGCTGATATTCAGCGTACCGTCGAGGGTCAGGTTGCCGGCAACGTTGACCACCGTGGTTGAACTGGCGGCCGAGCCGAGGCTGAAGTCCAGGTTGGTCCCCGAGGACAGCGCCAGCGCACCGACCGACAACGGCGTGGCCGAGCCGCCACCGCTCAGCGTTGCACCGCTGGCCAGTTGCACGTTGCCACCCAGTTGCCCGCTGCCGCCGATTTGCGCACCGCTGGCGATGTTGACGTTGGCGCTGTTGAGCACGCCGTTGACGATCAGATTGCCGGCCTGCACCGAGGTGTTGCCGGTAAAGGTATTGTTGCCGGTCAGGAGCAACTGGCCGGTGCCGGTTTTGTTCAGCGTACCGCTGCCGGTGAGGTTGCCGGTGTAGCTGCCGTCGGCGTTTTGCGCGAAGGTCAGCGCCGCGTTGTTGACGATCGCGCCTTGCAGGCTGCTGGTGTCGCCAGTGGTCGTGCCAGCGTTCAGCGTGGTGCCGCCGCTGTAGGTGTTGGCGCCGCTGAGCAGCAGATCGCCGTTGCCGTTTTTCACCAGACTGCCGGTGCCGGTGATGGCGCCGAGCAGCGTAGTGTTCTGGTTGCCGGCCAGGGTCAGTTGCGACCCCAGATTGATCGCGTTGGCCAGTTGCAGCGCCGAGCTGCTGTCGAGAGTGCCGTTGCCGGTCACGCTCAGTGCACCGCTACTGATCGCGCTGTTGTTGCCCAGCACCAGTGTGCCGCCAGCGAGCTGAGTGCCGCCGCTGTAGGTGTTGCTGCCATTGAGGGTCAGGCTCGAAGCGCCGGACTTGATCAGGTTGCCCGCCCCACTGACTACACCGTCGAGGGTCAAGGCGTTGCTGCCAGCGACAGTCAGGCCACCGTTCACCACCACATCGTTGCCCAGCGTGACGGCCGCGTTGCTGTCCAGTGCGGTGCCGTCAGCGGCAGTCAAGACGCCAGTGCCCAGCGCCGTGTTATTACCGACGACAATCTTGCCGCCGTTGAGCGCGGTGCCACCGGTGTAGCCGTTGGCGGCATTGAGCACCAGCGTACCGCTGTCATATTTGCCGAGGGTGCCGCTGCCGTTGAGCGCGACGCCAAGGGTCGCGGTGGCGTTCGGATCGACTCGCACGGTGGCGTTACCCAGCGAACCGTTGACCAGGTTCAGCGCACCGGCCGTGCCGTTCTGCAGGTTGTAGCCATCAGTGACGAACTGCAGGCCGGTGATGGTTTGTGCGCCGTTGACGGTGACCGTGCCGGCTGTGCCCTGGAACACCGCGAAGCTGTTGGTCCAGGCCTGATTGGTGGTGCCGTTGACGTCGGTCCAGTTGGTGGTGCCGGTGCCCCAAGTGCCGCTGCCGCCATCGACCGAACCGTTGGCGACGAGTTGGTTGCCGTCCCAGAACTGCACGGTGACGCCCGGTGCGGTGACCAGCAGATTGATCTGGTTGGCCAGCGCGGTTTGCAGGGTCAGATCCCCCGGGGTGACGCTGCCCGGCACTGTACCGATCAGCATGCCGTTGTCGGTCAGGCCGCCGGTGTAGTTGATCAACCGGTACACGCCGCTGCCAAAACCGCCGATGTCGCTGACGTTGAGGGTGCCGTCGAGGGTCAGGTTGCCACCGACGTTGACCAGCGCATTGCCGCCACCGGAAACCGGCACTCCGAGGCCGACATCGAAGTTGGAATTGGCGTTGAACACCAGCGAGTTTACCGACAGGGTGCTGCCGGTGGCGCCGGCCAGATGACCGCCGTCGGCCACGGTCACGGCACCGCCCAGTGAGCCGCCGCCAGTCAGGGTGCCGCCGCTGTTGACCAGCACACTGGCGCTGTCCAGCGAGCCGCTGACGTTCAAGGTGCCGGCGTTGACCGTGGTGTTGCCGGTCAGGCTGTTGAGGCCGGCCAGGGTCAGCGTGCCGGTTCCGAGTTTGCTCAATTCGCCAGTGCCGGTGAGTACACCGGCGAAAAGGCTGCTGGCGTTGCTGCCGCCGATGCTCAAGGTGTTGCCGCCGCCGATCAGTGCGGTGCCGCTGCCGGTCAGGCTGGCGAGGCTACCGGAGCCGCCGAGATTCAGCGTCGCCGCAGCGCCGAGATTGACCCCGGCGTTGCTGCCCAGTGCCGAGTTGCCCAGCGTGGTCAGGCTGCCGGACTGCACATCAAAGGTGCCGCTGAAGGTGTTGTTGCCGGTCAGCGTCAGGTCGGCCAGGCCATTCTTGGTCAGGGTGCCCGCCCCGGCAATCACACCACCGAGGGTCAGGTTGTTGTTGCCGGCCACGCTCAGGTTGGCATTGACGTTGACGTTGTTCGCCAGCACCAGCGGCGCGGTGGTGTCGAGGGTCGACGCACCCGCCACGGTGACCGCGCCGGAGCCCAGGCCCGCCGAGGTGCCCAGGGTCACGGTGCCGGCGTTCAGCGTGGTGCCGCCGCTGTAAGTGTTAATGCCGTTGAGGGTCAGGTTGGACGCGCCGTTCTTGATCAGACCGCCGGTACCGCTGACCACGCCGCTGAGGGCCACGTCGCTGTTGCCGGTGTTGGTCAGATTGGCGTTGAGCACCACGTTGTTGCCCAGCGACACCGAGGTGTTGCTGTCCAGCGCCGAGGCACCGGCCACGGTCAGGTTGCCCAGACCGAGAGCGCCGTTGCTGCCGGTGGTCAGGGTGCCGGCGTTGAGGGTGACGCCACCGAGGAAGTTGTTGGCCCCGCTCAGGATCAGGTTGGCCGCGCCGTTCTTGGTCAGGCTGCCGGCGCCGTTGATCGCGCCGCTCAGCGTCAGATCGTTGCTGCCGACGATGCCGAGGTTGCCCGCCAGGTTGATCGCGTTACCTGCCGTGAAGGCGCCGCTGGCATCCAGGGTGGTGCCGTTCGCCGCGTTCAGGGTCGCCGAGCCCAGCGCGCTGTTCGACGCCAGAATCAGACCGCCCGCATTCAGCGCCACCGGCCCGAGGAAAGCGTTGTTGCCACCGAGGGTCAGGCTGGCCGAACCGTTCTTGATCAAGCCGCCGGTGCCGGAAATGACACCGTTGAGGGTCAGGGCATTACTGCCCAGCAGGGTGAGATTGCCATTGAGCGTGGCGGCGTTGGCCAGGGTTACGGCGGTGTTGCTGTCGAGTTGCGTGCCGGCATTGGCAATTAACGCGCCGCTGCCCAGGGCGGTGTTGCTGCCGACCACCAGAGTGCCGCCGTCCAGTTGCGTGCCGCCGGTGTAGCTGTTGGCGCCGTTGAGTACCAGGGTGCCGGCATCGAGTTTGTTGAGGATGCCGCTGCCGTTGATGTTCACGCCGACCGTGGCGGTCACGCCCGGGTCGACCCGCACCGCCGTGGTGCCACCGCTGCCATTGACGGCGGTCAACAGGCCCGACGCGCCGTTGATCACGTTGTAGCCATCGGTGAGGAATTGCATCCCGGTGAACAGTTGCGTGCCGTTGACCGACACTGTACCGGCCGTGCCCTGGAACACCGCAAAGTCGCCGGCCCAGGTCTGGTTCAGCGTACCGTTGGAATTGGTCCAGTTGGTGCCGCCGGCAGTCCATGTGCCGGTGCCGCCGTCCACATTACCGTTCGGGATGGTCTGGCTGCCGTCCCAGAAGCGCAGGTTGGTGTTAGGCGCCGACACCACCAGATTCACCTGATTGCCAAGGGTCTGCACAAGGATGTCGCCGAGGCCGTAACCCACCGGTACACCGGCCACGGTCAGGCCGTTGTCGGTCAGTGCGCCGACGTAGTTGAACAGGCGATAGACACCGACGCCGAAGCCGCCGGCATCGGTGACGTTGAGGTTACCGTCGAGGGTCAGGTTGCCGCCGACGTTCATCAGCGAAGTGGTCGATGGCGTGGCGAGGTTCGCATCGATATTGCTGTTGGCGGCCAGCACCAGTGACGCGGCAGACAGGGTGGTACCCGAGGACAACGCCAGGTGGCCGCCGTTGTTGATGTTGAGAGTGCCGAGCAGCGAACCGCTGCCGGTTACGCTCGCGCCGGAATTGACATTGACCTGGGTACTGGCCAGCGACCCGCTGAGGTTCAGGGTGCCGCCGTCGACGGCGGTGTTACCAACAATGCCGTTGATCCCGGTCAGGTTCAGGGTGCCGGTGCCGACCTTGGTCAGGCCGCCGTTGCCACTGAGGTCGCCGTCGAAGGTGCTGGTGCTGCTGACGCCGCCCACAGTCAATGTGTTGCCGCCGGCGATCTGCACGCTACCGCTGCCGCTCAAGCCGTCGAGGCTGGCGTCGCTGCCGAGGTTGAGGCTGGCGCCGGCGCTGATAGTCGCGCCGGAGGTGTTGCCCAGGGCTCCGCTACTCAGGGTGGTGACGCTGCCGGCGGCAATGTTCAGCGCGCCGGTGAAGGTGTTGGTGCCGCTGAGAGCCAGGTCATCCAGGCCGGTTTTGGTCAGGCTGCCCGCACCGTCGATCACACCGCTGAGGGTCAGCCCGTTGTTGCCGGCCAGGGTCAGCCCGGCATCGAGGGTGATGTTGTTGCCGAGGGTGAAAGCGCTGCTGTTGTCCAGCGTCGCGGCGCCACCAACGGTCAGGGTGCCACTGCCCAAGGCGCCGGGCGCACCGACGGTGAGGGTGCCGGCGTTGAGGGTGCTGCCGCCGCTGTAGGTGTTGGTGCCGTTGAGGGTCAGGTTGGCCGCGCCGTTCTTGATCAACTGGCCGGTGCCGCTGACCACCCCGCCCAAGGTCAGGTCCTGGGTGCCGCCGACGCTCAGGGCCGCATTGAGCACGACCGCGTTGGCCAGGCTGACCAGCGGCGAACTGCTGTCGAGGGTTGTCGCACCACCGACCGTCAACACACCGGTACCGAGCGCCGAACTGTTACCGACGGTCAGGGTGCCGGCATTCAGGGTGGTACCGCCGGCGTAGGTGTTGGTGCCGTTGAGGCTCAGGTTGGCCGCGCCGTCTTTCACCAGGCTACCGGCGCCAGCGACGGTTCCGGTAAGGCTCAGATCCGCACTGCCGCCCACATTGAGCGCCCCGGCCAGGTTGACCTGATTGCCCAGCGTAACGGCAGTGTTGGTATCCAGCGTGGTGCCCGCCGCGGCGTTCAATGCGCCGCTGCCCAGCGCGGTGTTGCTGCCGACAATCAGCTTGCCGACGTTGAGTGCGGTGTTGCCGAAGTAGGTGTTGGCGCCGTTGAGAATCAGGTCGGCAGGGCCGCTTTTGGTCAACCCACCGACGCCGGAAACCACGCCCGCGAGGGTCAACGCATTGCTGCCGCCGAGGGTCACGTTGCCACCGAGGTTGACGTTGTTCGCCAGGCTCGCCGCGGTGCTGGCGTCCAGCGTGGTGTTGTTGCCAGCGTTGAGCACGCCGGTGCCGAGGGCAGTGTTAGAGCCGACGACCAGTGTCCCGGCGTTCAGCGACGTAGAGCCGGTGTAGGTGTTGTTGCCGGTGAGGGTCAGGGTCGAAGAGCCAGTCTTGATCAGATTGCTGCCGCCGCTGATCACGCCACCGAGGGTCAGCGGGTTGGCGCCGCCGGCAGTCAGGTTGGCGTTTAGGGCAATCGCGTTGTTCAGCGTCACGTTGGCGCTGCTGTTGAGCGTTGCGCCCGCACCGCCCACGGTAAGCGTGCCGGTGCCGAGTGCCGCGCCGTTGCCGACGGTCAGACTGCCGGCGTTGAGCGCGGTGCCACCGGTGAAGGTGTTGGCGCCGTTGAGGGTCAGGTTGGCGGTGCCGTTCTTGATCAACTGGCTGGCGCCACTGATCACGCCACCGAGGGTCAGCGCGTTGCTGCCGCCGATCCCCAGATTGTTGTTGAGAATGACGTTGTTGTTCAGCGTCACCGCTGTATTGCTGTCGAGAGTCGCAGCGCCGCCGACGGTGATATCGCCGCTGCCGAGCGCAGCATTGGCACCCGCGGTGATGGTGCCTGCGTTCAACGCAACAGCACCGAGGAAAGTATTGGCGCCGTTGAGAATCAGGTTGGCCGCGCCGTTCTTGGTCAGCCCGCCGCTGCCGCTGACCACACCACCGAGGGTCAGGTTGGCGTTGCCGGCGATGTTCAGGTTGCCGCCGAGGGCGACGGCGTTGCTTAGCGCCACGGTGGTGCTGGCGTCGAGGGTAGTGCCCGCCGCCGTGGTCAGTGCGCCGGTGCCGAGCGCGGTGTTGCTGCCGACGATCAGCGTACCGGCATTGAGCGCCGTGCCGCCGGAGAAGGTGTTGTTGCCGCTGAGGGTCAGGTTCGCGGTGCCATTCTTGATCAGGTTGCCGGCACCGCTGATGACGCCGCTCAGGCCCAGCGCCTGGGTGCCGCCGAGGGTCAGATCCGCCGCCAGCGCGACAGCGTTGGCCAGGGTCACCGCGGTGGTCGCATCCAGCGTGGTGCCGGCCGCCGCGTTCAAGGCGCCCGTGCCGAGGGCGGTGTTGCTGCCGACGAACAAGGTGCCGCCGTTGAGCGCGGTGGTGCCGCTGTTGGTGTTGTTGCCGGTCAAAGTCAGGCTGGCAGTGCCGCTCTTGGTAATCGCACCAGTGCCGGAGACGATGCCGCCCAGGGCCAGCGCATTGCTGCCGAGCACGTTCAGCGCACCGGTGATGCCGACGTTGTTGCCCAGGGTCACGTTGCCGGTGCTGTCGAGGCTGGTGCCGTTGCTGGTGTTGAGCACCCCGGTACCCAGTGCGTTGTTGTTGCCGACGCGCAAGGTCCCGGCACTGAGACTGGTGATCCCGGTGTAGGTGTTGCTGCCGTTGAGGGTCAGGCTGCCGCTGCCGGTTTTGGTCAGGTTGGCGGCGCCGCTGATCACCCCGCCCAGGGTCAGCGCACCGGTGCCGGTTGCGGTCAGGGTGCTGTTGAGCGTGATCGCGTTCGCCAGCGAAATGGGCGTCGTTGCCGAGATACTCGAAGAGCCGCCAACCGTGATGCCACCGGTACTGAACGACTGGTTGTTGCCCACCAGCACCACACCGCCATTGAGCACGGTGTTGCCGGTGTAAGTGTTGATGCCGTTGAGATTGAGCTGGCCGCTGCCGATCTTGGTCAGGCCGCCCGTGCCGGAAATCACACCGTTGAGGGTCGTGCCGTTGATGCCCTGCAGGGTCAGGCCGCCGGCGCCCAGGTTGATCTGGTTGGCCAGCGTCAAACCGGCATTGCTGGCCTGCAGGATCCCGCCGTTGGACGTCAGCACGCCACTGCCGAACGCCGCGTTGTCGTTGAACTGCGCGACACCGCCATTAAGCGTGGTCGCGCCGCTGACCAACGGCCCTTGCAAGGTCCAGGTGCCGCTGTTGAGGGTCAGGTTGTTGAAGTTGACGTAGGTCGCGCTGGACGCCGTGCCGGTCCCGGTGGTGCCGCCGCCGAGGCCGATGGGGTTTTGCAGGATCAGCGTGTTGGTGCCGGCCGCGCCGCCATCGATCGTCCCGGTCGGGGCAAACGTCAGGTTGATGCCGATCAGGCCCCCGAGGCCGACGGAGACTTGTACACCGTCGCCGACGTTCACGCTGGAACCGGTGATCGCGTAGAAGGTGTTAGTGCTGCCCGCCCCCATCGACACACCGCCGGTGATGTTGCCGGCGTTGGTGAAGGTGTTGCCCGCAACCGACGTCTCGAACGCAATCCGACCGTTGATCGTGCCGCTGGCGCTGTTGGTCATGTTGACTTGCGAACCGCCATACACCCCGACCACCGGGGTATCGGCCAGGGTGATGCCGCCGACCGACAGCCCGGTGGAAGTGATGGTGCCGTCGTTGGTGATGGTCGTGGTGCCCGACACCGAGTTGTTCACGCCAATCCCCAGCCCGTCGATGCTGGTCAGGTTGAGCCCGAGCAGCATGCCGGTACCGCGAATGATCCCGGTGGCGTTGTTGACGATGCTCACCGTGCTGGTCGCGCCGGTACCGATGAACGCACCGCCACTGAGGATCGACACCAGGCCCAGCAAGGCCGGGTCGAGGGTGCCGGAGTTGTTCAGGTTGATGTTGGCCCCGGTCAGGTTGATGACCTTGCCACCCAGGGTCGCGTTCATCTGCGCACCGGAGTTGACGTTGACCGTCAAGCCGCTGGTGGCGCTGCTGTAGTCATTGAGAAACAGCGGCAGCGTCGGGACGCCCGAACAGGTAATCGTCGAACCTGCCGCCGAGCAAGTCGCGAGCGCCTGCTCGCTGACCCCACCGAACAAAAGTCCGGCAACGCTCAGGTGCACGGCAAGGGAAAGAGGGGAAAAACGCGAAACGAGGGCGACACCAAACCTTGCTTCCACGGGCTACTCCTTGTCGTGGCCAAATTCTTCCTTGAAGGCGTGCACGTCGGGCTTATTCCACACGCGAATCAAGACTGCGACGGTCATCACAAAACCGCGTCATGGCTGACAAGCTAGTAGACGCCCCGCAATGGGGCACTGATTAAATGGTGTTAATACTTTAATACTACGACTGTCTAGAACGCGGGTTTCGGCCCGTAAACACTGGCCTGTGCCTAAACGACATCCGTCTGTAGGAGCTGCGGCACGCTGCGATCTTTTGATCTTGATCCAAAAAAAAAATCAAAAGATTGCAGCGTACCGCAGCTCCTACAAGGGCAATCGGAGCGACTTGGTACGTGTTGTGCAAACGTTTGCGACCTGCCTATATCGGCTTTTTCGTAACAAAACCGTACAGACCCGCAGAACCCGGGCCTTGATCCGCAAAAAAAGGACTTTGAATGCACGCTGCTTCCCTTCTTCGCGCCCCGTTTGCGCGCACGTTTGCTGTTTCCCTGCTACTGACCGGCGTTACCGGAGTTCTCAGCCACAGCGCATTGGCGCAACCGGCGCTGCCCGACGAATCGGCCCAGGGCGAAGCCCTCAGCCCGGAAGCTGCCCCGGCGAAAAAAGGCGCGTATCTGTCGGACTGGTACAACCAGGACCTGACGTTGATCGGCAGCAAGGACATCAGCTTCGGCCCGCAACCGGCCGATGACATCTATCTGGAATACGAGTACTTCGGGCGCAAGGGGCCGTTCGAGCTGTACGGCTACATCGACATTCCGAAGATCTTCAACATCGGCAACAGCCACGACAAAGGCGTGTGGGACCATGGCTCACCGGTGTTCATGGAGCACGAGCCGCGCATCTCCATCGACTACCTGGCCGGCCGCAGCCTGGCCATCGGCCCGTTCAAGGAATGGTACGTGGCGTTCGACTGGATCTACGATCACGGCAGCCGTAAAGAGAACCGCGCCAACACCCTGTACAGCGGCTTCGGCACCGACATCGACACCCATTCGCGGGTCAACCTGTCGGCCAACCTGTACGGTCGCTACCAGTGGGAAAACTACGGCGCGAGCAATGAATATTCGTGGGACGGCTACCGCGCGCAGCTCAAGTACATCGTGCCCATCGACAAATTCAGCAATGGCGCGTCGCTGACCTACATCGGCTTCACCAACTTCGACTTCGGCTCCGACATCCACAAGGACAACCCGGCGCGCACCGCCAACGCCACGGTGGCGACCAACGTGCTGTTGTACTCGTTCACCCACTTGCGTTTCACCCTGGTCGGCCGTTATTTCCACAACGGCGGCAACTGGGAGGACGGCAGCGAGCTGAACTTCGGCGACGGCAATTTCCGCGCACGTTCCAACGGTTGGGGTTACTACGCCGGCATCGGCTACCAGTTCTGAATTCAGGAGATTTTCATGCAAGCAATGACGCGTCTGACTTTGGCCGCTGCGGCCCTGCTCTCTTCCACGGCGTGGGCGGCGCAAGCGCCGATCCAGCCGAAAGTGGTGCTGATCACCATGTTCGCCCCCGAGGCGCAGCACTGGATCGAGCGCCTCGATCTGCAACAGGAAATCCGCGTGCCGGGCCTGTCCGCCGAGTACCCGACCGTGCGCTGCAACGCACAACAGGTGTGCCTGCTGACCACCGGCATGGGTCAGACCAACGCCGCTGCTTCAACCCTGGCACTGGCCCTGTCGCCGAAATTCGACCTGCGCAAAAGCTACTTTCTGATCGCCGGGATCGCCGGCATCAGCCCGAAACACGGGACCATCGGCACCGCCGCGTGGGCGCATTACCTGGTGGAGTTCGGTACGCAATGGGAGCTGGATTCGCGCGATGCGCCGGCGAGCTGGCCGACCGGCTACCTGGGCATCAACACCAAGGGACCGAACGAAAAACCGCCGCTGGACTACAAGACCGAAGTCTTCGAACTCAACCCGAAACTGCAAGCCAAAGCCTTCGCCCTGAGCCACAAGGTCGAGCTGAGTGAAAGCAAAGAGTCGGCGGCCTGGCGCCTGAAATACCCGTCGTCCCCGGCCAACCAGCCGCCAGTGGTTACGCGCTGCGACACGCTGGCAGGCAACACCTGGTTTTCCGGTACGCGCCTGAGCGAACGCGCGGAGGTCTGGACCCAATTGCTGACCGACAACAAGGGTGAGTACTGCACCACGCAACAGGAAGACAACTCCACTTACGAAGCCCTGTTGCGTGCCAGTCGCGAAGGCCTGGTGGATGTGCAGCGTCTGGCCGTGGTGCGCGCCGGTTCCGACTTCGACCGCCCGGCGCCGGGCGGCAGTGAAGTGGACAACCTGCTGAAGTACGCCGATCAGGGCGGGTTCGTGCCGGCGCTGGAAAACCTCTATCGCGCGGGTAATCCGCTGGTGCAGGACATTCTGAAAAACTGGTCGGCGTGGGAAAACGGCGTTCCACAATCCTGAGCACAAAACGAGCCCTGTGGGAGCTGGCTTGCCAGCGATGGCGCCAGTTCAGTCAATATCTTGATCGACTGTTCTACCGCTATCGCTGGCAAGCCAGCTCCCACAGGCTATGCGGTGTCTGGAAGATCAGGGAATCAGGATGACCTTGTCCCCACTCCCATGATTCACCTCTGCATAGCTCTGCACTCCCTGCGCCAAAGGCACTTCCACCCACACCTGCGGCAACGGCAACAGCCCCTCATCGAAGAACCGCCCAAACTGCTCCAGCATCACCGCACAGGCTTGCACGCCGTATAGCAGCGAGTTGATCCCGACCACCGAACCGCCCTTGCGATACAACGCCAACGCCGGCAACTGCACATGGCCGTCGACCGGTGCGGCGATGATCGCGATGCGGCCGAACGCTGCCAGTGCCGCCACCGAGGCGGGCAGCCAGAAGCCGGTGGTGTCGAAGATCACGTCAGCGCCGCCGCCGTACACCGCGTTGACCTGCGCGCCGAGGTCTTCGGGCTTATCCAGCTGAATCGTCGCATAGCCCTGTGCCTGCAACGCCTTGACCTGCTCCGGTCGCCGCGCTGCCGCGAGGATCTGCGCACCGCGCACCTTGGCCAATGCCAACGCCGCGGTCGCCACCGCACCACCGCCGATCACCAGCAAACGGGTTTCAGCGCTCACCAGGCTGCGCTCCAGTGCATCCCAAGCGGTGGTGTAAGGCACGCCGAGGCTGGCTGCCTGAGCGAAGCTCAAGTGCGACGGTTTGTGCGCCACGCCGTTGGCCGGCAATTTGACGAATTGCGCGTGCGAACCATCGGCAAAAAAGCCCAGTTCGCGCCCGGTGCCCCAGACTTCCTGACCGAGCAACGCCTGCGGGCCTTCGACCACGACACCGGCAAAATCGCGCCCGGGAATCCTCGGCAACGTGGTGTAGGGAAAACGCCCGAGCACGTTCTTCACATCGCTGGGGTTCAGGCCGGCGGCCTTGATCTCGACCAGCACGTCATCAGCGCCGGGCATTGGGGTCGGTACGTCGACGAAACGCAGGGAGGACAGATCGCCGGTTTTATCGAATTGCAGTGCTTTCATGAGGACATCCACCAAAGGGAAAAAAAAGACATTCAGGACAACCAACCGGCGACCAGTTGCCGGCCCAGCGGCCACAGCTGCTCACCCGCGAGCATGCCCAGCAGCCCCACCAGCGCGATGGCCGGTGGCGCCGGGGAACGGAAATCCAGCGCGCCATAGAGCAGGCCGACACCCAGACCGATGGCCAGCGAAATCAGGTAGTTCATGGAAAACTCCGCCGCGTGAAAGGAATGGGCAGAGTCTAGGGAAGGATCGGCAGAGGTGTCGGCCAAGGACTTCTGAATTTCGGCCAAAAGACCGACATCCCCCTGTAGGAGCTGCCGCAGGCTGCGATCTTTTGACTTTGATTTTGAAAACAAGAACAAAAGATCGCAGCCTGCGGCAGCTCCTACAGGGATCGGGTTCAGGCCGTGGAGAATTGCGAAGGCGCCACACCCAACTCACGCCGGAACATGTCACTGAAACTGCTCGGCGAATACCCCAGTTCCCGAGCAATCGCGCTCACCGGCACGCCCTGAATCAACTCGGCCACCGCCGTCGCCAGTTGCACCTGCCGCCGCCATTCGGCGAAGCCCATGCCAAGGCTGTCCTTGAACAACCGCGCCAGCGTGCGCACGCTGGCCCCGGCGTTTTCCGCGTGCTGCTCGAACGGAATGTCCAGCGACGGCGCCGCCATCACCGCCTGACACAGGTTCATCAGGCGCCGGTCGGAATCGTCGGGCAGCGGGATCTTCAATGCCGAGCGCCGGGCACGCTTGAGCTCCAGCAGCGCCAGCCCGACCAAGGCGTCGTAATAAGCCGGCTCGCCGCTGTCACCCTGCGCCACCAAACCGACGATCAACTCGCGCAACAAACCACCGACCTCGATCACCTGCACGGTCGCATCCAGCGTCGCCGCCAGCGCCGGGCGCAGGTAGATGTTGCGCATCTGCAAGTCCGAGACCACGCGAATTCCGTGCGGCACTCCGGGCGGCAACCACACCGCGCGCTGCGGCGGCACCACCAGCGCCTCATGCGGGGTCTCGACCCACATCACCCCGCTCATCGCATACAGCAACTGCCCCCAGACATGCTCATGCGGCTCAATAAACAAACCACGCGGATAGGTACGCGCCAGCGGTTGCACCGGCACATCGGTATCCGTCAGATCGGGGGGTGCGGCGAGGGCCATGGCGAGTATTCATTGGGGTTGGCGAAAGGCGCATGGTAACCAGTCGGTCACAGCGTCGCCAACGATAGATACCGTCGGACAATCCGAGTGAATTTTCCCGACGCGCCGCGATCCTTCTAATACCACAGGGAGGAATACGGGCTTTATGAACAACGCAAAACTGTTTGTCATCGATTACACCCTTCACGGCACGCCCAAATCGTTCATTATCCGCTCGGACAAAATGGACAACGCCGAGGCGTGGCACTGGGCAAGCTGTGATGCCGGCGTGGGTCGCATCCCGCGTTTCGGCCGGGAAAAAGTGCAAAAGACCAGCAAACCGATGGCGGAGAAATTCGGCGTGGAAAACGTCACATGGCGACCGGCGAGCTAGACTCTCGCCAGGCAATGGGGACTCTTCGGGGGCGTACACAATGACCAGCATCTTCAGCCCGGCGCATCTGGATTATGGCCTGGACACCCTTTTTGGACGTATCACCAGAAGCGTGGACTGTCAGGTGGGTCTTGAGGCTGTCGAAGACGACCCCTATCGCTTCGCCCTGCGCGTACCGGCGCCGTTACCGGAGGACCTCGACCAGGCGAAAACCGTGGTGGTCAGGGTCGAAGGCCGGCGTCTGCAAGGCACGGTTCGCCAAACCGAACGGCTGAATGATGAAAGCCTGAAACTGCAAGTGGAGCCTGATTAGGCTCCACTTTTTTTGCGCGCGGTTATTTGGGGTGGGCGCAATGACAGCCTTTGCTTGAACACTCTTCACCGCCCTTGTGGTGGTGCGCGCAAGCCTCGCAGCAATAGTGTTTGCCGTGCACGGCGTAGGCGTGTTCGCCTTCCTTGATGGTGCATTTGCAGTTGGGGCAGTCGCATTTTCTATCGGGCATGGGGGCAGACTCCTTTTTGGATGGTTGTCTGGGCTTGTGGGATAAGCCGTAAATAGCAGTGTAGGAGCTGCCGAAGGCTGCGATCTTTTGATCTGGTGTTTTTTGCGGGATTGGGGTGTATATCCGTTTCTTCGGGTGCTGGCGATATCGGGTGAATATCCGTTTCTTCGGGTGCTGGCGATATTGGGTGAATATCCGTTTCTTCGGGTGCTGGCGATATTGGGTGAATATCCGTTTCTTCGGGTGCTGGCGATATTGGGTGAATATCCGTTTCTTCGGGTGCTGGCGATATTGGGTGAATATCCGTTTCTTCGGGTGCTGGCGATATTGGGTGAATATCCGTTTCTTCGGGTGCTGGCGATATTGGGTGAATATCCGTTTCTTCGGGTGCTGCCGCTGGCGGTTTCGCTCTTACAGCGAGTCACCTTTTCCAAACGCCGAAAAGGTAACCCAAAAGGCTTTGCCCCGGCGTACGGCACTTCGCCGAGGCTCAGTGTTCCCTCGCTACGGTGCCCATCCGGGGGCATCGCCTACGGTTTGCTTCGCTGCACCTCCTCTCGATGTATGCGGCTTCGCCGCACGGCGCTGCGCGCCTACCCCCGGATGAACACCTTCGCTCGGCCTGCCGAAGGGGCTGAAGATCAAAAGCCAGATCAAGAGCCAAAGCCAAAGCCAAAGCCAAAGCCAAAGCCAAAGCAGATCAAAAGATCGCAGCCTTCGGCAGCTCCTACATGGGATCGGGTGTTTTCAGTTAGAGATTGGTCGGCTGTCAGGCCGCCATCGCTGGCAAGCCAGCTCCCACAATTTTATTCGTGCACACCCCATGCGGCGAAGCCGCCCCACTCAACACGATGAGCGTTAGCTCGAGTACCGCTCTTGATCTGAGGGCCCGTCGGCAGGCTGAGTGGAGGGATTTATCCGGGGGTGGGAGCGCAGCGACCGTTTGGCGCAGCCAAACACAGCGAGAGGAGGTGCAGCGAAGCAAACCGTAGGCGCTGCCCCCCGGATGAATCCCGCAGCGAAGGAACCCGAGCCTGAGCGAGGGCCGAACGTCAGGGTAAAGCCCTTTGGTTACTTTGGGGCGTTTGCCAAAGTGACCCGCCGTCAGGGCGGAACCCTAGGTGGCCGTTACCGCAGCAACGGATATTCACCCAAATCTCAATCAGAACGACGAACACTGCTGCGATACATAAAAACCAAAGCCAACCCCAGACAAACCATCGCCAACACCCGTGAAGACGAAAGCTCGATCGCCGGGTTCCCCAGCCAGCCAAAATTATCGATCAACATCCCCATCCCCAATTGCCCGACGATCACCGCAACAGTCGCCACCGCCGTACCCACGACAGGCACAGCACCGACCATGACCATCATGTAAACCACACCAAACAGCGCCCCGCAGACCTGCCACTTCGGTACATCGAGCAAACTCACCGCATGCGCCGGTTCAAAAAACACAATCAACAACCCGGTGATCACCGCCCCGACAAAAAACGTCAGCAAACTACTGCGCAACACCCCGACGCTTTCACCGAGGCGTCCATTGATCGCCGCCTGCACACTCAACACCGCGCCAGCCAACACCACCACTGCCAACAAAATAACCAGACTCATCTCTTCAACCCCGCGCAATCAGAACCAATGCCACCACAATCAACGCCAACGCCAGCCAGCGCTCGGCGTTGACCTTCTTGCGCGTCGCGCCGAACCAGCCGAAATGGTCGATCAGTACACTCTTGCCGACCTGCCCCGAGAGAATCGCGATCATCGTCATCGCAATCCCGATATGCGGCGTCGCCAGGGTCAGCACCACCACGTACATCGGCCCCAGAAATCCTCCGATCAACTGCCAGCGCGGCAGCTCGGTCAGCGCTGGGCCTTTCTGGGGGCCGGCGAACAACAGCAGCAAAAACAGAATCGCCGAGCCCACACCGAAGATGCTCAAGGTCGCCCACAGATGCCCGACTTGCTCACCCAATGGCCCAAGCAATCCGGCCTCCACCGACAGGCCCATGCCGGCCAGAATCACCAGCGGCAGCAACAACAGGCGCAACCACGACCGGGTAGCCGGTGCCGCCCCACTTACTTCATCCAGCGTTTGCATATTCAAATTCCCCTGCAAGTAAACGATGGCGCGGATTATCGGCTGGCGCCGCTGTGCGATAAATGGGAGCATCCAGACAACACTTTTGCGCAACTCGCACAACAGGACAGATTCATGCACGGGCTGAACGAACTGGGGTTCAAGACGTTGAGGCTGTTTGTGGCGGTGCTCGACCACGGCAGTTTCTCTGAGGTCGCCCGTCGCGAGGGCGTGGCGCCCTCTTCAATCTCGCGGCAGATCCAGTTGATGGAGCAGGCGCTGAACCAGCAACTGCTCTACCGCCATACCCGTGCCGTGACGCCGACCGAGGCCGGGCGCATGCTCGGCCACCATGCGCGGCTGGTGCTGGTGCAACTGGAAGAAGCCGAACAGGCGCTGCAGGAGCAGCAAAGCGAACCCACCGGGCTGGTGCGCATCAATGCGCCGGTGGTGTTCGGCCAGCGTCACCTGACGCCGTGGCTGGGGAAATTGTGCGCGCGCTATCCGAAGCTGCAACTGGACATCCAGCAGACCGACCATTACGTCGACCCGCTGCAGGAAGGTGCCGACCTGCTGTTTCGCATCGGCCCGCTGCACGATTCAAGCATGCAGGCGCGGATTCTGGCACCGCACAGTTTTCAGGTCGCCGCCAGTCCGGCCTATCTGCAGCGCCACGGCACCCCGCAACACCCGGAAGATCTGGCGCAGCACCAGTGTCTTGCCTACAAAGGCGCAACCGGTCAGCAGCGCTGGTTCTTTCGTCAAGGTCAGGGCGACTGGACGCCGTACTCGGTCAAAGGCCCGATCACCGGCAACCACGCCGACACTCTCACCCAGGCCGCCGAACAAGGCCTGGGCCTGGTGATGTTTCCGTCATGGCTGATTGGTGAGGCGGTGCGTGAAGGCACGCTGGTGCCGGTGTTGCGCGAATATCAGGTGTCCAACAGTCTGGAGCCGCAGCAGATTGCGGTGCTGTGGCCGGGTAGCCGAAGGTTGTCGGTGAAGGTGCGGACGGTGATTGATTTCTTTGTCGAGTGCTTTGGTGAAGTGCCGTACTGGGACAGACCTTGATAGATCAATTGTCACAGTCTCTGTGGGAGCTGGCTTTCCAGCGATGAGGCCGGCACATCCGACATTGATGTCGACTGACAGGACGCCATCGCTGGCAAGCCAGCTCCCACAGGATTTTGAGTCGAACTCTCGATTGCGTCAGATGCGGAACTGGCCCACCAGCTTGCCCAACCGCTGCCCCAGCTCCGCCAGACTGCGCGAAGTCTGCGCGCCCAACTGGGTCTCATCCGCCACGCTGTCCACCGCCACGGCGATCTGATGCACGCTGCGGTTGATCTCTTCGGCCACCGCCGTCTGCTCTTCCGCCGCACTGGCGATCTGCGCGTTCATCGAATTGATGGTCGCAATCAGCTCGGCCATCGCATCCAGCGACGCGCCAGCCTGATTGGCTTGCGCCGAGGTGCCATCGCCCGCCTCGCTGGAGCGGCGCATCGCCTCGACCGCCGACTGCGTGCCCGCCTGCAAACGATCGATCATGCCCTGAATTTCCTGGGTGCTGATCTGCGTGCGGCTGGCCAGTGCCCGCACTTCGTCCGCCACCACCGCAAAGCCACGCCCGGCCTCCCCGGCCCGCGCCGCCTCAATTGCCGCGTTAAGTGCCAGCAGGTTGGTCTGTTCGGCAATCGAGCGGATCACTCCGAGCACGCCGACAATCGACGACACGTCTTGCTGCAGGCTGTCGAGCGATACGCCGCTGCTGCGAATGTCATCCACCAGCGCATGAATCTGTTTGATGCTGCCGGCCACCACGCGCTTGGCGCTCTGGCCCTCCTCGTCGGTCTGCTGCGCGGCCACCGCGGCGTTCTGCGCGCTTTTGGCGACTTCCTGGGCGGCGGCGGACATTTCGTTGATCGCCGTGGCAACCTGATCGGTCTCGTGACGCTGACGCTCCATCGCCTGATCGGAACGCTGGGCCTGATCCGACACTTGGGTCACCAGGCCGGTCAGTTGCGTGGTCATCTCGGTGATCTGTCGCACCAGGCCGTGGATCTTGTCGACGAAGCGGTTGAACGAGCCGGCCAGTTCGCCGAGTTCATCCTGGCTGGTGATGTTCAGCCGGCGGGTCAGATCGCCCTCGCCTGCGGCGATGTCGTCGAGGTTGGCTTTCATCAGGTTCAGCGGCCGCAAAATGGTGTTGGCCAACAGCATGCCCGCTGCGGCGATCACCAGCAGCACCAGCACAGCCACGCCGACGATGCTGAGGATCACGCCTTGCATACGCTCCTGCACTTGCGCCTCGACCACCGCCACTTGCGCCTCGATGCCGTCGAGGTTGACCGACGTGCCCACCGCCATGTCCCACTTTGCCAGGTATTCGGTGTAGCCGAGTTTCGGCACCAGCACGTTGGCATTGCCCGGCAGTGGCGAGCTGTATTGCAGATAGTGGGTGCCGTCCTTGGCTACGCTCACCAGGCCGCGATTGACGTAAACCCCGTTGGGGTCGCGGTTGTCCTTGAAGCTTTTGCCCACACCTTCCGGGTCGTTGGCCTTGAACAGGCGCACGGTCTCGGAGTCGTAGCCGAAGAAGTAGCCGTCCTTGCCGTAGCGGATGCCCGACAGCAATTTGATCGCCTGCGCCCGCGCCGCGTTATCACCGGGGGCGGCCGCGTCGTACAGCGGTTTGATCGTGGTCATCGCCACGGCGACGTAACTTTGCAGCGTGGCCTTGGCGTCGGCGAGCAGGCGTTCGCGGGTCTGCTCGACCTCGGTGTGCGCCTGCTGCTGGAGGATGAACAGCGTGGTCAGACTGATGACCAGCGCAAAGAGCAGCACCGGCAGGACAGCAAGGGACAGGACTTTGGCCTTGAGACTCAAGCGCATTGGGGGGCTCACTCTTTTGGTTTTATTGGCGTGGTTAAAGGCGTTAACGGCACGCAATAGCAAAAGTTGAGTCTGCAGACACTGTATCTCCCTGTGGGAGCGGGCTTGCCCGCGATGGCGGTGTGTCAGCCACATAAATATTGAATGTGCCGACGCCATCGCTGGCAAGCCAGCTCCCACAGTTTTCAGGGTGTCAGAGGACCATCGCCGCCACCCAGCCGAACGCCAGCAACGGCAGGTTGTAGTGCAGGAAGGTCGGGACCACGGTGTCCCAGATGTGGTGATGCTGGCCGTCGATGTTCAGGCCGGAGGTCGGACCGAGTGTCGAGTCCGAGGCGGGCGAACCGGCGTCGCCCAAGGCCCCGGCGGTGCCGACGATGCAGACAATCGCCAGCGGGCTGAAACCCAGTTGCACGCACAGCGGCACGAAAATCGCCGCCAGAATCGGCACGGTGGAGAACGACGAACCGATGCCCATGGTCACCAGCAGCCCCACCAGCAACATCAACAGCGCGCCGATGCCCTTGCTGTGATTGATCCACGACGCCGACGATTCGACCAGGGTCTGCACTTGCCCGGTGGCCTTCATCACTTCGGCGAACCCGGACGCGGCAATCATGATGAAACCGATCATCGCCATCATCTTCATGCCTTCGGTGAACAGGTCATCGGTCTCACGCCACTTGACGATGCCGGACACCGAGAAAATCAGGAAACCGACCAGCGCCCCGATAATCATCGAGTCCAACAGCAGTTGCACAATGAACGCCGCCGCAATCGCCACACCGGCGATCATCAGGCTCAGCGGGTTGTACTGCACGGCCACTTGCTCGACCTGCTCGATTTTCTGCAGATCATAGACGCGTTTCTTGCGGTAGCTGATGAACGCCATGGCCAGGCCGAACAGCATGCCCAGCGCCGGAATGCCCATGGCGTGGGTGACGTTGATGCCACTGATGTCGACGCCGCTGCGCGCGACGTTGGCCAGCAGGATTTCATTGAGGAAGATGTTGCCGAAGCCCACCGGCAGGAACATGTACGGAGTGATCAGGCCAAACGTCATGACGCAGGCGATCAACCGGCGATCGAGTTGCAGCTTGGTCAACACATATAACAGTGGCGGCACCAGCAGCGGAATGAACGCAATGTGGATCGGCAGAATGTTCTGCGAGGCAATCGCCACCACCCAGAGCAGGCCGATCAGCAGCCATTTGACGCTGCCGCCCCCGGTCGCGTGTTGCCGATCGACCATCGCCAGCGCCTTGTCGGCCAGCGCATGGGCCAGGCCGGACTTGGCAATCGCCACGGCGAACGCACCCAGCAATGCGTAGGACAAGGCCACGGTTGCGCCGCCACCCAGACCGCTGTTGAACGCCTTGAGCGTGGCATCGATGCCCAAACCACCGGTCAGGCCACCGACCAGCGCACCGACGATCAGGGCGATCACCACGTGCACACGGGACAGGCTGAGGATCAGCATGATGCCGACCGCAGCAATCACTGCATTCATTTCATTACCTCAAAAACACGGCGATGACATCACCACCGCCAGACAGGATGAGTCCGCCAACGGTTAACCGGCGGATTGGCAAAGAGGGTCTTATTAGAAGGGCGCGCACTGTGCCGCAGAGTGGCGATGGTGTCAAAGCAACCGAATGCAACAACCGATGAACCACCCTGTAGGAGCTGCCGAAGGCTGCGATCTTTTGATCTTGTTTTTAAAAATCAAAATCAAAAGATCGCAGCCTTCGGCAGCTCCTACAGGGGATTGGTTGCATGCGGCAATCGGTCATATTGCGCTTGAACAATAAAGAAAGCCGAAACGCGGCCGTTACAGTGCAAAGTCTCAGATATTTATCGAATAAGGACGTCTCCATGTCGCTCAGACAACTTTCCATTCAATGGAAAATCACCCTGCTCGCCGGCCTGTGCCTGGCGGGCATCGTGACCCTGCTGGTGGGTCTTTCGCTGTATCGCATGGAGCACAGCTCCGAGCTGGTGAAGGCTTCGAGCATGGAGATGCTGACCGAGTCGGCCCAGGCGCGCATTGAATCGCAAGGCGAAGTGCAGGCTGCCGGGATTCGCCAGCAGTTCATGGACGCCTATCAGTACGGTCACGGTTTTTCGCGTCAGGTGCTGTTCCTGCGCGAGCAGGCCGAGAAGCGCTTTCTCGACGCCTTCGACCTGCGCGAAGACATGACCCGTCAGGTCAAGTCCGCGCTGCAGGCCAACCCGGAGCTGCTCGGTCTGTCGCTGGTGTTCGAAGCCAACGCCTTGGATGGCAAGGATGAACTGTTCGCCGGTCAGGCTGAACTCGGCAGCAACGACAAGGGCCGCTTCGCCTTGTACTGGTCGCAGCCGACTCCCGGCAAAGTCACCTCGATGGCCCTGCCGGAAAGCGACATGACCGACACCAGCACCGGGCCCAGCGGTCAGGCGGCCAATGCCTGGTTCACCTGCCCGCGCACCACGCTCAAACCGTGCGTGATCGAACCGTACTTTTATGTGATCGACGGCCAGAACGTGCTGATGACCAGCATCGTCTTTCCGCTGATGGTCAACGGCAAAGTCATCGCCTCGCTGTCGGTGGACATCAATCTCAACAGCCTGCAGGCGATCAGTCAGGGCGCGAGCAAAAAACTCTACGACGGCCAGACCGCCGTGAGCATCATCAGCCCCACCGGCCTGCTCGCCGGTTACAGCCCGGACGCCAGCAAGCTGAGCAAACGTCTGGATGCCGTGGACACCGTCAGTGGCGCCGAACTGCTGCGTCAACTCGGCGCCAGCAGCAGCGTCAGCAGCCTGCACAGCAACGGCCAGTTGAAAGTGCTGTCGCCGTTCCAGCCGATCCCCGGCGGCCCGTCGTGGGGCGTGTTGCTCGACGTGCCGGAAAAGGTGCTGGTCAGCCGCGCCGAAGCACTCAAGCAGCAACTGGATGCGAGCAACCACTCCGGCACCCTGATCGAACTGAGCCTCGGCGTGCTTGCGGCGCTGATCGGCCTGTTGCTGGTGTGGCTGATGGCACGCAGTGTGACCAGACCGATCCTCGGCGTGGCCAACATGCTTGAAGACATTGCCAGTGGCGAAGGCGATCTGACCCGCCGCCTGGCCTACGACAAAAAAGATGAACTCGGCCAATTGGCCGGCTGGTTCAACAAATTCCTCGACAAGTTGCAACCGATCATCGCCGAAGTGAAACGCTCGGTGCAGGACGCGCGCAACACCGCCGACCAGTCCTCGGCCATCGCGACTCAGACCAGCGCCGGCATGGAGCAGCAATACCGTCAGGTCGATCAGGTCGCCACCGCATCCCACGAAATGAGCGCCACCGCGCAGGATGTTGCGCGCAGTGCTGCGCAAGCCGCCGAAGCGGCCAAAGACGCCGACCGCGCCACCCGTCAGGGTCTGACCGTGATCGACCGCACCACCGCGAGCATCGACACCCTCGCCGCCGACATGAGCGCAGCGATGGTGCAGGTCGAAGGCCTGGCCGCCAACAGCGAGAAGATCGGTACCGTGCTGGAGACCATCCGCGCCATCGCCGAACAGACCAACCTGCTGGCGCTCAACGCGGCAATCGAAGCGGCGCGTGCCGGTGAAGCCGGGCGCGGTTTTGCCGTGGTCGCCGACGAAGTGCGCAACCTCGCCCGCCGCACGCAAGAGTCGGTGGAAGAAACCCGTCAGGTGATTGAACAACTGCAGACCGGCACCCAGGATGTGGTCGGTTCGATGGGCAACAGCCATCGTCAGGCGCAGGGCAGTGTCGAGCAGGTCGGTCAAGCGGTGACCGCACTGCGCCAGATCGGTGATGCGGTGACGGTGATCAGCGACATGAATCTGCAGATCGCCAGCGCGGCGGAAGAACAGAGCGCGGTGGCCGAGGAGATCAACAACAACGTGGCGACCATTCGCGACGTCACCGAGTCGCTGTCCGGACAGGCCAACGAGTCGGCGCGGGTCAGCCAGTCGCTGAACAGCCTGGCGAATCAGCAGCAGAGTCTGATGGATCAGTTCCGGGTCTGACTGCATCACCCTCGCCTGTAGGAGCTGCCGCAGGCTGCGATCTTTTGACTTTGATTTTTTAAAAACCAAGATCAAAAGATCGCAGCCTTCGGCAGCTCCTACAGGGGGTTTGTGGGGAACCGGGGTTAGCGTTTGGGCAACTCGATCACCACCTTCAACCCGCCCCACTCGCTCTCGCCCAGCACCAGCAACCCGCCCCACGTCTCGACAATATCCCGGACAATCCCCAGCCCCAGACCATGCCCGTCAGTCTGCTCGTCGAGCCGCGTGCCACGGCTGAACACCTGAGTGCGCTGTTCTTCGGGAATCCCCGGGCCATCGTCTTCCACGCTCAGGGCGAAGCCGTCCGTTCGTTCGATCACGCTCAGCCGCACCTCGGCATCCGCCCATTTGCAGGCGTTGTCCAACAGGTTGCCGAGCAGCTCCAGCAAGTCCTCGCGATCCCACGGCAATTGCAGCCCCGGCGGCGCGACGTAGCTCAACGCCAGATGCTCGCCGTGGATCATGTTCAGCGTCGCCAGCAGCCCCGGCAGTTCCGCATCACAATCAAACAGCGCGCCGGGCAGTGCATCACCGGATAAACGCGCCCGATTGAGTTCACGATTGAGCCGCTGCTGAACTTGCTCCAGTTGCTCCTTGAGGATCTTGCGCAGCTCCGGATGGGCGTCGAGTTTTTCGTTCGAGGCCAGACTCAGCAGCACCGCCAGCGGGGTCTTCAGCGCATGTCCCAGATTGCCCAATGCATTGCGCGAGCGCTTGAGACTGTCTTCGGTGTGCGCCAGCAAATGGTTGATCTGCGCCACCAGCGGCTCGAGCTCGACCGGCACCTGATCGTCCAGTTGCGAGCGCTGGCCCTGTTGCAACTGGGCGATCTGCTCGCGCGCGCGTTCCAGCGGCTTGAGCGCGCGACGCACCGTCAACCGTTGCAGCAGCAGAATCAGCAGCAAGCCGGCCAGGCCCAGCCCGAGGCCGATCTGGCGCATGCGCTGGAAACTCTCGCGCACCGGGGTGTAGTCCTGGGCGACGCTGATGGAGATTGACTGCCCCAAACGCCGATAATCCGAACGCAACACCAGCAACTGCTGACCGTCCGGCCCCAGTTGCAAATTGCTGTGCAAACCCGGGTGCTCCAGCAGTGGCAGATCCTGATCCCACAGCGAACGCGAGCGCCAGTGGCTGTCGGCAAAATCGATGCGGAAGTAATGCCCGGAAAACGGTCGCTGATAGGCCGGCGACAGGTGCCGCTCATCCAGTTGCAAACCTTGCGGGCCACGCACCAGCGCCACCAGCAGGCTTTCGCTGTCGTTGCGCAGGCCGGCTTCGAGATAACGCTGCAAACCGACTTCGAACAACCACAGGCTGGTTTGCGCCAGTACCAGGCCGACGATCACCATCACGCTGATCAAACCCAGGCTCAAACGGCGCTGGATCGACCTCACGAAGCCTGCCCGCCGAACAGGTAACCCTGGCCGCGACGGGTTTCGATCACCGATTTGCCGAGCTTGCGCCGCAGGTGGTTGACGTGGACTTCGAGGACGTTGGAGTCACGCTCGGTCTCGCCGTCGTAGAGGTGCTCGGCGAGGTGGGTTTTCGACAGGATCTGTTCCGGGTGCAGCATGAAATAACGCAGCAGGCGGAATTCGGCGGCGGTCAGCTGAATCTCGCTGCCGTCACGAATCACGCACTGGCGACCTTCGTCCAGATGCAGGCCGGCGGCCTTGAGCGTCGGCTGGTTGGCCTGGCCCTTGGAACGGCGCAGCAACGACTGCACGCGCAGGTGCAGCTCTTCAGGGTGAAACGGTTTGGTCAGGTAATCATCGGCGCCGGCCTTCAGGCCTTCGATGCGCTCGGCCCAGGAATCGCGGGCGGTAAGGATCAACACCGGGGTCGACAGGCCACCGGCGCGCCATTGCGCCAGCACCTCCAGCCCGGGAACGCCAGGCAGACCAAGGTCGAGAATGATCAGGTCATACGGCTCGCTGCTGCCCTGATACACCGCATCGCGTCCGTCCGCCAGCCAGTCCACCGCGTAGCCTTGGCGCTGCAGGCCGGCGATCAATTCGTCAGCCAGCGGCACGTGGTCTTCCACCAGAAGCAAACGCATCGGTCAATCTTCCTTGTCTTTAACTAATTCGCCAGTATCGGCCTTCAGGTGCAGCTCGCGCGCCACGCCCTCGACGGTCAGCAGCTCGACTTCATACACGTAGACGTCGTGCTTTTCCTCCAGCTCGACTTCCAGCAGTTTCGCGCCGGGGTAGCGATCCAGCGCCTGTTGCAGCACCTGCTCCAGCGGCAGGATCACCCCCTGCTGCCGCAGCCGCAGCGCCTCGTCCTGATCGAGATCGCGGGCCATCGCCGCCGAGCAAACAATCACAAGCGCCAACGCCGTGCGGCTGGTGGCGCGAACATTAACCTTCATTACGTATCCTGATGATCCTTGAGAACCTGCCCAGTCACCGCGTCTAATTCCAGATCCCACTCCAGCCCTTGTGGATCACGCATTTCGACCTGGTAGACGTACTTGCCGTACTGCTCTTCCAGCTCGGTATCGGTGATGGTCGACCCCGGATGTCTGGTCAGCGCCGTGGCGTTGAGCTTCTCGAAGGAGACGATAGTACCAGCGTCGCGAAGGCGCAGGGCTTCGTCGGGGCCAAGATCGCGGGCATGGGCGAGGTTGGCGGTCAGGCCGATGATCGCGGCAATGGACAGGGCAGTCAGGGTTTTCATGGATGTCTCCGTATTTTTATGTGCAGCTACGGTGGGCACCTTAGCGGGATCAACTTAACTGAAACTGAATTGCCATCATTGCCCTGCAGGAGCTGCCGCAGGCTGCGATCTTTTGATCTTGCCTTTAAAAATCAAAAGATCGCAGCCTGCGGCAGCTCCTACAGAGATCGGTAACATGTGCTTATAATTGTTCGCTTGCTAACGATCGAGACCGGTATGACTGCCATTCACATCAAGTTCCCCGCCCTCACCCTCAAGGCCGGCCCTCGGGCCATGGCGCGCATTCGTGCCGAAGGCCTGAACGCCGCCGACGTCGGCACCCTGCCCGGTGCGGCCGGAGGGCCGAAGGCGCTGGGGATTCAGGGGCTGGACCTGGCGTTGTTCGGCGAATGGCTGCCGAGCGCGCCGCGTGAGCGCTCGCTGATCGGTGCCTCGGTCGGTTCCTGGCGCTTCGCCAGCGCCTGCCTGCCGGACGCCGCTGAAGGCATCCGCCGCCTCGGCCAGTTGTACGCCGAGCAGAATTTCAACAAAGGCGTGACCATGGCCGAGATCAGCGCGAGCTCGCAGCGCATGCTCAATGACCTGCTCGACGGCCGCGACGCCAGCATCCTCAACAACGCCGACTACCGCCTGAACATCATGGTCGTGAAAAGCCACGGACGCCTGGCCGACGATCATCGCGGTCGCCTCGGCCTGGCGCTGGGCTCGGTGATCGCCGATAACCTGCGCGGTCGCGCACGGCTGTCGCGGCACTTCGAACGCCTGATCGTTCACGATCCGCGCCTCGCCCCACCGGTGAATGCGTTGAATGACTTTCCGTCACGCTTTGTCGCCCTCAATGCGGGCAACCTGCGCCAGGCGCTGCTGGCGTCCGGTTCGATCCCGATGGTCATGGAAGGCGTGCGCGACCTGCCGGGTGCCGGTGCCGGCACCTTCCGCGATGGCGGTCTGCTCGATTATCACCTCGACCTGCCCTACAGCGGCGATGGCATCGTGCTCTATCCACACTTCACCGACCGGGTGATCCCGGGTTGGTTTGACAAGACCCTGCCTTGGCGCCGCGCCTCGGTCGAGCGCTTGCAGGACGTGCTGTTACTGGCGCCTTCGAAGGACTATCTGGCGCGCCTGCCCTACGGCAAACTGCCGGATCGTAACGACTTCAAGCGCTTCATGGGCGATGCGCCGAGCCGGCAGAAATACTGGCACGCGGCGATGGACGAAAGCCGCCGCCTGGGCGACGAGTTTCTCGAATTGACCGCCAGCGGTCGCCTCGCCGAGCGCTTGCTGACCCTTTAGTCAGTGTTTTCCCGCATCGCCAAACACAAGCTGGTAAACTCGCCGCCTGCCCGAATCGCTGCGGCGAACGCCACCTGAACAGAGCCGAAATCACTGTGGAAATCTTCAAAGAGTTTACTTTCGAATCCGCCCACCGCCTGCCGCACGTCCCGGACGGCCACAAGTGCGGACGCCTGCACGGCCACTCGTTCAAGGTGGCGATTCACCTGAGCGGCGACCTCGATCCGCACACCGGCTGGATCCGCGATTTCTCCGAGATCAAGGCGATCTTCAAGCCGCTGTACGAACGTCTGGATCACAACTACCTGAACGACATTCCTGGCCTGGAAAACCCGACCAGCGAAGTGCTGGCCAAATTCATCTGGAATGAAATGAAGCCTCTGCTGCCGGAACTCAGCGCGATCCGCATTCACGAGACCTGCACCAGCGGTTGCATCTATCGCGGTGAATGATTGAACACAAATCCCCCTGTAGGAGCTGCCGCAGGCTGCGATCTTTTGATCTTGATCTTTAAAAACAAGATCAAAAGATCGCAGCCTGCGGCAGCTCCTACAGGGAAGAGTGTGTTGTCAGGGAAATAGAAAACAGCCTTCGCGGCTGTTTTTTTATGCCTATGCTTTTTGGCTCAAACCCGCCAAGAGGACAGGCCGATGACGGATTGGCAACTGGATCAGGTCTTCGATTTCAATGGGCATCCGGTGCGCCACGCCGTGCGCGGTGAAGGCCCGCCGCTGGTGTTCGTGCATGGCACGCCGTTTTCATCGTACGTGTGGCATCGCATCGCGCCGCATTTCTTTGCCAGTCACCGGGTGCATTATTTCGACCTGCTGGGTTACGGACGCTCCGCACAACCGGACGCCGACGTTTCCCTCGGCGTACAGAATCAACTTCTCGCGCAGTTGCTCGATCACTGGAACATCCAGCGCCCGGACGTAGTCGCCCATGACTTCGGCGGCGCCACCGCGTTGCGCACGCATTTGCTCAATGGCAAGGACTACCGCAGCCTGACGCTGATCGATCCGGTGGCGCTGACGCCATGGGGATCGCCGTTCGTGCAGCATGTGCGCAAGCATGAAGCGGCGTTCAGCGGCCTGCCGGATTACATTCAGCGCGCGATCGTCCCGACTTACATTCGCGGGGCGATTCACCGCGACATCCCGGACGCTGAACTGACGCCCTACGTGCAACCGTGGCTCGGCGATCCCGGGCAAGCGGCGTTCTATCGGCAGATTGCGCAGATGGACGAACGCTACACCTGCGAGGCCGAACCGCTGTACCCGAGCATCCGCTGCCCGGTGCAGATTCTCTGGGGTGAAGTCGATCAGTGGATTCCCATCGAACGGGGTCGGGCGTTATACCAGATGATCCCGGGATCACAATTTCACCCGATCCCCAACGCCGGCCACCTCGTTCAGGAGGACGCCCCGGAAGCGATCGTCGCTGCATTGCTCAGATTCCTCTGACCCAACACCCAGCCCTTGTGGGAGCGAGCCTGCTCGCGAAAGCGGAATATCAGCCATTGCAGATGTCGCCTGACTCGCCGCCTTCGCGAGCAGGCTCGCTCCCACTTTGGGCTCGGGTGCATTCGGTTGCACCGCTTTCGCGCCAATCCACGTGTCTCGTCTATACATAATCCGCGCCAACCGGATTTGGCACGACCACTGCAACCTGCTTCGCGTCCCCCCCTCTTCAGCAAGGAACGCCCCATGACGCAGAACGATCCCGGCAACGACTACCCCCTCAGCGAAGTCCCGATGCATGCGCGAAAAGGCCTGGCCTCGACCGCCATGGTGTTACTGGGATTCACATTTTTCACCGCAACCATGTTTGCCGGCGGCAAGCTCGGCGTGGCCTTCAATTTTGGCGAGATGATGGCGGTGATCATCGTCGGTAACCTGCTGCTCGGGCTGTACGCGGCAGGTCTGGGTTACATCGCCTTCAGAAGCGGCCTTAATTCGGTGCTGATGGGGCGTTTCTGTTTTGGTGAGGTCGGCAGCAAACTCAGTGACCTGATCCTGGGATTTACCCAGATCGGCTGGTACGCCTGGGGCACTGCAACCGCCGCGGTGGTGATTGGCAAATACTTCGCGCTGGAGCAAGGCACGGTGCTGGGCCTGATGGTGCTGTTCGGCCTGGGGTTCTGCGCCACGGCGTATGTCGGTTATCGCGGCCTGGAGATCCTCTCGTACATCGCGGTGCCGGCAATGATGTTGCTGCTGATGCTGTCGATGTGGGTGGCGACCGTGAAAGTCGGTGGCCTCGATGGGTTGCTGGCGGTGGTGCCGAGCGGTTCGCTGGACTGGTCGACCGCGATCACGCTGGTGTTCGGCACCTTCGTCAGCGGCGCGACGCAGGCCACCAACTGGACACGTTTCTCGCGCTCGGCACGGGTTGCCGTGCTGGCGAGCCTGATCGGTTTTTTCATCGGCAATGGCCTGATGGTGCTGATCGGTGCCTACGGCGCAATCGTCTATCAGCAGCCCGACGTGGTTGAAGTGTTGTTGCTGCAAGGCTTCGCCATGGCCGCGATGGCCATGCTGTTGCTGAATATCTGGAGCACCCAGGACAACACCATCTATAACTTCGCCGTCGCCGGTTGCAACCTGCTGCGCACCGGGCGGCGCAAGACCGTGACCCTGGCCGGCGCGGTGATCGGCACCCTGCTCGCGCTGCTGGGCATGTATGACATGCTGGTGCCGTACCTGATCCTGCTGGGCACGGTGATTCCACCGATTGGCGGGGTGATCATGGCCGACTTTTTCTTCCGCTGGCGCGGGCGCTATCCGCGTCTGGCCGACACACGGCTGCCGGCGTTCAACTGGCCGGGGCTGGGGGCTTACGCGGTCGGTACGCTCGCCGCGTTCCACTCGCCGTGGGTCGCGCCGCTGGTAGGGATTGCCGCCGCCGCGCTAACGTATGTCATCGTCACCGGCCTGCTCGGCGCCCGTCGCGCCAGTGCGCCACTACCAGACTTATAAGAAGGATTTGCCTGATGCACATCATCAACGCCCGACTGCGCAACCAGGAAGGTTTGCACGAATTGCACCTGGAAGACGGCCTGATCCGCAGCATCGGCCGCCAGACCGAAGCTCCGAGCCTCAACCCCGGCGACCTCGACGCCGGCGGCAATCTGGTGGTGCCGCCCTTTGTCGAGCCACACATCCACCTCGACGCCACGCTGACTGCTGGCGAACCGCGCTGGAACATGAGCGGCACGCTGTTCGAGGGCATCGAGTGCTGGGGCGAACGCAAGGTCACCATCACCGAAGAAGACACCAAAACCCGCGCCAGGAAGACCATTCAAGCCTTGGCCGCTCACGGCATTCAGCACGTGCGCACCCACGTCGACGTCACCGACCCGCAGCTCACCGCGCTGAAGGCGATGCTTGAAGTCCGTGAAGAAACCCGGCATCTGATCGACCTGCAAATCGTCGCGTTCCCACAGGAAGGCATCGAGTCGTACCGCAACGGTCGCGAGCTGATGGAAGAAGCGATTCGCATGGGCGCCGATGTGGTTGGCGGCATTCCGCATTTCGAGTACACCCGCGATCAGGGCGTCAGTTCGGTGAAGTTTCTGATGGACCTGGCCGAACGCACCGGTTGCCTGGTCGATGTGCATTGCGACGAAACCGATGACCCCCATTCGCGCTTTCTTGAGGTACTCGCCGAAGAGGCCCGCAGCCGCGACATGGGCGCGCGGGTCACGGCCAGCCACACCACGGCGATGGGCTCTTACGACAACGCTTACTGCGCGAAATTGTTCCGTTTGCTCGGTCATTCCGGGATCAGTTTCGTCTCGTGCCCGACCGAAAGCATTCACTTGCAGGGGCGTTTCGACAACTTCCCGAAACGCCGGGGCGTGACCCGGGTCAACGAGCTGCTGGAGGCCGGGATGAACGTGTGTTTTGGCCAGGATTCAATCGTCGATCCGTGGTACCCGCTGGGCAATGGCAACATCCTGCGCGTACTCGAAGCCGGGTTGCACATCTGCCATATGCTCGGCTACCGGAATCTGCAGAATGCGCTGGACCTGGTCACCGACAACAGCGCCAAAGCCATGCATCTGGGCGAACGTTATGGACTGGAACAGGGGCGCCCGGCCAACCTGCTGATTCTGTCGGCGGACAGCGATTACGAAGTGATCCGCAGCCAGGGGCTGCCGCTGTATTCGATTCGTGACGGAAAAGTGCTGATGCAGCGGAAAATGCCGGTGGTGGAGTTCAGCAGCCCTCTTGATTGACCGCCATTTCCTGTAGGAGCTGCCGCAGGCTGCGATCTTTATTTTTGATTCTAAAAACAAGATCAAAAGATCGCAGCCTGCGGCAGCTCCTACAGAATGCTCGCGATCCTGCATGGCTATGCATTGCCCTGTGGGAGCTGGCTTGCCAGCGAAGGCAATCACCGCTTCAACCGATCAAGCGAGCCGTGCCAAACAACCTGACCCGCATCAATTCGCCCCGCTCTTCTTCAAGCAACACCGGCGCCGTCCCGCCCGGCATGACGACGTGCACCTCCCCGCTCGCCACCCAACCCACTGCCCATGCGGCACAGGCCACTGCACTGGCGCTGGTACCGGAAGACGCCGTCGGTCCTTCACCACGCTCGAACACTCGGGCGACGATGCGCTGCGCTGACTCAAGCGCGGCCCATTGCAGATTGACGCCCGCCGGGCATGGCTGGCCGGCGCCCGTCGGCATCGCGTAGGCGATTCGGGTCAGGCCTTCGGCCCATGGCGATTGGCGCATTTGAGAGTTGCTCGGCAATTCGGCGATGTCGGTCAACAACGTTACGCAATGCGGATTGCCGATGCGCACGAACTGACTGTGCTGCCACGCGGAATCGAGTTGTGCCAATGGTGCTACGTGGCTCACCTCATGACCATTGAACACGCACTTTTCAACCTGCTGCGCACCCACCGCTGAAGGCCCGAAGCCCGGTTGACCAAGGTCCAGCCAGAAACCGTTCACGCCTTCGACTACGGCCGGTTTCACCGAGGTTTCCACGGCAACACCCTTGTCGTGATGCACTCGCAGCGACGACCCTTCCGGCGGCATCAGCCCTTGCTCCAGCAACGACTGGGAAAAAATTGTCAGGCCATTGCCACTGCGCTCGGCCAAGGTGCCGTCAGTGTTGACGATCAGCACGTCGAACGGCGGCGCTGACTGGAACGGGCCGATCAACAGACCGTCGCTGCGGTGCGCCTTGCTCCCCGCCGGACGCTGGCCCTCGGGCCAGTCGCAACACAGGGCAATGGCCGCCTGACTCCAGGACGGTCTCGACACCGCACACTGCGCGGCTCCCATCGGCAAATCGATCCCCGACTCACGAAGTGCCTGCGGCGAAATCACCCCGTATATATTGCCCCGCGCATCGTAGAACTGCGTCATCACCGCCCCTGTTCGTCTTGTGGAAGCACTCACTTTAAACCGCGATCCCCTGTCGGCGTGAGCCTGCTCGCGATAACGGGCTGTCAGGCGCCCTGTTCATTGCCTGATCCACCGCTATCGCGAACAGTCTCATGCCTACAGGTTAGGATGTCGGCTGCCCCGCCCCGAGACCTGCGATCGAACCTCGCCGCGCGATGACTGTCATTCGGGGGACGCGACGTTTTTTGCCAAGGATCGATATGACCAGCCTCAACCCCAAAGACACTTTCGTCCCCGGACGCCTGCAGCAGATGTCGACGCGCATCGCTTTCTTCATCGCCGGCCTGGGCATTGCCGCGTGGGCGCCATTGGTGCCGTACGCCAAGGCCCGCGCCGGGCTCGACGAAGGTACGTTGGGCCTGCTGCTGTTATGCCTCGGCGTCGGCTCGATTCTCGCAATGCCGCTGGCGGGGATTCTCGCCACGCGCTTCGGCTGCCGCAAAGTCGCCACCGGCGGCACCCTGCTGATCTGCGCGGCGCTGCCGTTGCTGGCGACGGTATCGTCGGTTCCGGCGCTGATCGCCACGCTGTTCATGTTCGGTGCCGGTCTGGGCACGGTGGATTCGACCGTCAACCTGCAAGCGGTGATCGTCGAAAGGGCCAGCGGCAAGCACATGATGTCGGGCTTTCATGGCCTGTTCAGCCTTGGCGGGATTGTCGGCGCAGCGGGGGTCAGTGCCCTGCTCGGCCTCGGTCTGACGCCGCTGGCAGCGATGCTGGTAGTGGTAGCGGTGTTGGCCGGCGCGCTGTTCAAGTGTGTACCGCACATGTTGCCGTACGGCAGTGAAAGCTCGGGACCCGCCTTCGCCATTCCCCACGGCATTGTGCTGTTCATCGGCGGCATGTGCTTCATCGTGTTCCTCACCGAAGGCGCGGCGCTGGACTGGAGTGCGGTGTTTCTTGCGCAGGAGCGCGGGATCGACACGGCGTACGCGGGATTGGGTTATGCGGCGTTTGCATTGACCATGACGGCCGGACGTTTGATGGGTGACCGGATCGTGCGGACTGTCGGTGCAACGCGGATCATTCTGTTTGGTGGCCTGTTGGCAGCTGCAGGTCTGTTTCTGGCGACATTCGCGCCGAACTGGGAAGCGGCATTGGTCGGTTACGCACTGGTGGGTGCGGGTTGTTCGAACATCGTGCCCGTGCTGTACACGGCGGTGGGCAAGCAGACGGTGATGCCGGAGAGCATCGCGGTGCCAGCCATTACCACCCTGGGCTACGCAGGGATTCTGGCGGGACCGGCGGTGATCGGCTTTGTCGCGCATGCCAGCAGTCTGAGTTTTGCCTTCGGGTTGATGGCGCTGCTGTTGGTGGCCGTCGCCATCGGCGGCAAAGTCCTCAAGGTCTGAACCCCATCATTGTGGCGAGGGAGCTTGCTCCCGCCGGGTTGCGGAGCGCCCCCAAAAAATCGGGCCTGCTGCGCAGTCCAGCGGCAGCAAGCTCCCTCGCCAGAGGGTCAGGCGTTATCAGAAACCGACACTGGCCTGTACAAAGAATGTCCGTGGCGCACCGACATACATCCCCGAGTTGTTGTCGCTGGAACGGGTGAAATACTGCTTGTCGAAGACGTTTTTCACCCCGGCGCCGAGCTTCAGGTTCGACACCTGCGGCCCGAAGTCATACCCGCCGCGCACGTTCCACGTCATGTAGCCGGGAATATCGCCGTACTGCCCGTCTGCCGAGCCTTCGGTGATGTAATTGCCGTTGAAGCTGCCGTCGGCGTTCATGCCGGTGCCAGGGGCGCGCTGTTTGGACTGGGCGAAACCGTCGATGTTGTAGGTCCAGCGGTTGATGTCGTAACGCAGCCCCACGGTCGCCACCTGCCGCGAATAGAAAGGCAGATCACGGCCCTTGAAGCCCGGAATCTCACCCTCGTAGGTCGCGCGGGTGTAAGTGAAACCGGCGTTGGCGGTCAGCCCGTCAAGGCGTGGATCGAGCGCGGCCATGTCGTAATGCACCGACGCTTCGATGCCCTGATGCTTGGTCGCGCCGAGGTTGGTCCAGCCGACATCGTTGCTGATGTATTGCAGTTCGTCATCGAAGTCGATGTAGAACAGCGTCACTTCCCCGCCCCACACGTCATCGTTGTAGCGTGTGCCGATCTCGTAGGTCTTGGCCTTTTCCGGCTCCAGGCCGTTGGCGGTCTGGTCACCCGAGCCGCCCTGGCCGAGCTGGAAATACTGCAGGCTGCCAAACGAGGTTTCGTAGTTGGCGAACAGTTTCCATGCATCCGACAGGTGATACATCACGCTCAGTGCCGGCAACGGTTCGTTGCTTTCGATGCTGCGGTTTTTCTCCGGCACGCGCTTGCCTGCGGTGTCGAGCACGGCGCGGTCATGCCAGTCGGTGCTGATATGTTCGAAGCGAATGCCCGGGGTGATGGTCCAGTTGCCGACGTCGATCTTGTTGTCGACGTACACCGAGTTGGCTTCGGTGCCACCGGTGCGGTCCTGGAACACATGGCCATCGGAGGTCGGGGTGACCACCGGCTGATTGTTGACCAGCGCCAGACGGCTCGACTGCTCGTGCATCGCCTCTTTCAGGTAGCGATAACCGACGCTGACTTCCTGAGTGGTCGGGCCGACATCAAACACCCGCGACACACGCGGTTCGACACCGAGGGTGTAGTAGGAACGCGGGTACGAGCTGAGGGTTCTCTGGTCGCGGGCGGCGATGGTGCTGCCGCGAAAGCTGTCGGTGTAATAGGTCAGGATTTCTGCCTGGGTACGCTCGTCGATCTGGCGAATCCACTTGAACGATACGTCCTTGCGCCGACCGCTGAAGTTGTCGTAATCGCGCACCGAGTCGTACGGCTTGTCGTCGTACTGTTTCTGCGTCAGACCGCCGGGCATGTCGGCGCTGGCGTCGTAGTAATGGAAGTTGAGGCTGAAATCGTCCTGATCGGTCGGCGCCCAGTGCGTCTTGAGCAGCACATCGTCGATGTCGTTACCGTTGTTGCGCTCGCGGTAACCGTTGCCGTTGACCCCGGAATACAACAACGCCACACCCATGCCATTGTCGGCGGTGCCGCCGAGGAACGCCGTGTCGATGTGTTTCCAGCCGCCGTAACGGGAGGTTTCCAGGGTGGTGCCGATTTCCCCGGTGGCTTTTTCCGGGATGGCGCGGGTGACGAAGTTGATCACGCCGCCGACGTTCTGCGGCCCATAACGCACGGAACCGGCGCCACGCACCACATCGATGCTGTCGAGATTGCCGGAAGAGATCGGTGCCATCGACAGTTGCGGCTGGCCATACGGTGCGAACGCGGCCGGCACGCCGTCGATCAACACCGTGGAGCGTGGCGACAGTCTTGAAGTCAGACCACGCACGCCAACGTTCAGCGCGATGTCGCTGCCGCCGGTGCCGTTGGAGTCCTGCACCTGCACCCCGGGCACGCGCTTGAGCACATCACTGACGTTCATCGCGCCCTGCTCGACCATGGCTTCGCGGCGGATCACCGTACGCGCACCCGGGTGGTTCTGCACCACCGCAGCGTCGGCGTCACCGAGCCAGTCGCCGACCACTTTGATGTCGGTCACGCCCAGTTCCAGCGGGCCATTGCTGGCAGCGGTCGCGGCCGGTGCAAGGGTCACCGAGCCCTCATTGATCTGATACTCCAGGCCGCTGCCCTGCAACAACTGACGCAGCGCCTGCTCGGGAGAAAGGTTGCCGTCGACCGCTGGTGCCTGTTTGCCAGCAACCAGCTCCGGGCTGAAGAAAACCTGCAGCGAAGTTTGCTGGCCGAGTTCGCTCAGGGCCTGGCCCAGCGGCTGGGCGCGGATGTGAATGGCTTCAGCGGCGAAGGCCAGCGGTACGGCGGCATTGACCGCCAGCGCGAGAGCCAGCGGCAGCCAAGGGGATTTTTTGTTGTGGGCTGAGGTGTTTTTCACGTCGAACGTAGTCCTGTGGATCGCAAGAGTGTGCGTCTGTTAATGCAAACCAGTTGCAGTTGAACAGGAAGACGATGAACTCGAAAAAAACCTGAATGTTATTTGGAAATTATTTCCTGACTGCCATCGGCCAGGGTGCGTACGGCCACCGGCAGGATGTTTGGCAAGGCCTTGAGCAAGGCGTCGGTATTGTCGGATTTGAACACGCTGGTCAGGCGCAGGTTGGCCACCGTCGTGTTGGCGACCTTCAGCGGTTTGTCGCGATAACGCGAAACCTCCGCCACCACTTCGCTGAGGCTGGCGTTGTTGAACACCAGTCTGCCGCTGCGCCATGCCGTCAGTTCGACGGGGTTGACCGCATAGGCCGCAGCGACTTTGCCCTCGGCGTCGACATGGGTGCCGAAGCCTGCGGTCAGGTTGATGAAAGCATTGTCCGGTGCATTGCGCCCCTGCACCTTGACCGTGCCCTGCTCCACCGCAACCCGGGTTTGCGTGGCATCGCGGCGCACATCGAAACGGGTCCCGGTGACCGTGACCTTGCCACTACCGGTCTCGACCACGAACGGTCGCGCGGTGTCGTGCTGAACGCTGAACATCGCTTCACCTTCACTCAATTCGATGAGGCGCCGATCCTGCTCAAAACGCACCTGCAGACGGCTGCGGCTGTTCAGATCAATCACTGAACCGTCCGGCAACGCCACATGCTTGCGTTCGCCCAGCGCCGTGGCGAACTCGGCGTGATAGCCGCCCGGATGATTCAAACCACTGAACAGACCGAGCCCGAGCGCCACCGCCAACACGCTGGCGGCCACGGCATAACGCAGTAAAGGACGTCGTTCGCGGCGGGTTGACGGTGTTTCAACAAGCGCTTTGAGGCGTGGCGCCGGTAACAGATCGGCGGCGGTCCACAGGCCTTGCAGCAACTGGAATTCATCACGGTGCTGCGGATGCTGGTTCAGCCAGGCGTCGAAGCGCTGCTGCTCGTCGGCACTGATCAGCGGTTCCTGCAAACGCACAAACCAGCGTGCCGCCTCATCGCGCACCGTTGTTTGCCCGCACGCGCAATCACGGGTATCCATCATGGAATGTCCTGTCGGGCTGGGGATGAAAAGCGGCGGCCGCTCATGACTGCATGCCATCGAGACGGTCGCGCAGGTGCCGCAGGGTGCGAATCATATATTTTTCGACCATGTTCCTGGACAGTCCCAGGCGTTCGGCGATTTCGGCCTGAGTCAGCCCTTCGATCTTCTGCCAGACGAAAATCCTCCGGCAATTGAGCGGCAGTTCCTGCAGCGCCCGTTCGATGGAGTCGGCCAACTGGATCGCCTGCATGTAATGCTCCGGGTCGCCGGTTGACGACACACTGTGATCGATCGCCTGCGACTCCATGGCTTCCCGCCGATCCTCACGCCGATAACCGTCGACCGCGATATTGCGTGCGGTCTGGTGCAGATACGCCCGTGGCTGCTGCACCGCTGCCGAATCGGATTCGAGCACCCGCACAAAGGTGTCGTGCGCCAGATCCTCGGCCTGCGCGCGATTGCGCAGGCGCCGGGTCCAGGTGCCGATCAACTCTTCGTAATGCTCGAAAAAGCCGGGTCTGCGGGGCAGCATGGGGTTCATGACAGCGTGCTGGGGGAAAGAGGCGTGAATAGTAATGCTTCCTATTAAGCCCGGCAATTCATTCCTTGGAGACGCTCGATTCAAGGGTAATCGTCAGTAAAAACGCGCCTTCCCCCACCTATTGTGTAAAATGCCGCCCGGGTGCCACCGCAACAACGCGGCAGGGCAGGTTTAATTCAGCGCAGGTCGGGCCGCCGCGCGGAGTTCCCGTGCCTATGAGCCACGATCCGTCACGCCTGCAGGCTGCCCCTGCCCGTCAGCAGTCGCCGTCTGCTTTGGCCTTTCTTTCCCGATTTTTCGCCGCCGAGTCCGCCGGTGGCCTGATCCTGATGGCCGCCGCCCTCGCCGCGCTGCTGGTCGCCAATTCGCCTTGGGCGGCCACCTACTTCTCGACCCTGCACATCAAAGTCGCTGGTCTGTCGATCGAGCATTGGGTGAATGATGGCCTGATGGCGATCTTCTTCATGCTGGTGGGCCTGGAGATCAAGCGCGAAATGCTCGCCGGTCAGTTGTCGACCTGGGGGCAGCGCGCGCTGCCGGGCTTTGCCGCGCTGGGCGGGATGCTGGTGCCCGCCCTGATCTACGTCGCGATCAACTGGGGCAATCCGCAGACCCTCAGCGGTTGGGCGATCCCCGCAGCCACCGACATTGCTTTCGCTCTGGGCGTACTGTCGCTGCTGGGCAAACGGGTGCCAGTGTCGCTGAAAATTTTCCTCTCCGCGCTGGCCATTCTTGATGATCTGGGTGCAGTGGTGATCATCGCGATTTTCTACACCAGCGGCCTGTCGATAAGCATGCTGTTGGCCTCGTTGGCGGTGATCGCATTGCTGGTGATCCTCAACCGCTGCGGCGTCAGAAAGCTGTGGCCGTACCTGATCGCTGGCGCCCTGCTGTGGTTCTTCATGCTGCAATCGGGGATCCACGCGACTCTCGCCGGGGTGATTCTGGCCCTGTGCATTCCGCTGGGTAACCCGGAAGACGAGCACAACTCGCCGCTGCTCTACCTCGAAGAAAAAATGCATCCGTGGGTGGCGTTCGCCGTGGTGCCGATCTTCGGCTTCGCCAACGCGGGCGTGTCATTGAGCGGCATTTCCCCGAGCAACCTGCTTGAGCCGGTGCCGCTGGGCGTCGCGTTGGGCCTGTTGTTCGGCAAGCAGATCGGCATCCTCGGCCTCGGCGCCCTGGCGATTCGCAGTGGTCTGGCGCAACTGCCGCAAGGCGCGAGCTGGCTGCAACTGTACGGCGTCGCCCTGCTCTGCGGGATCGGCTTCACCATGAGCCTGTTCATTGGCGCACTGGCCTTTCCGGGCGCGCCGCATCTGGTTGATTCGGTGAAGGTCGGTGTGTTGCTGGGTTCGATCCTGTCGGCGCTGCTGGCGGTGGTCGTGCTGATGAATGCGGGTAAGGCGAAGGCGTCGAACTGACCTCAAGGTCTCATCGAAATAAATAACAATGTGGGAGCGAGCCTGCTCGCGAAGGCGCTGGTTCAGTCAACAGTTTCGCTGACTGAACTGACGCTATCGCGAGCAGGCTCACTCCCACAGTTTTTATAGCAGTGCTGCTCAGCCTTTTTCGTCAATCCCGGCCTGCAGGGTCTGGCTGTCCAGATTGCCACTCAGGGTCACCGGACCGACTTTCAGGTGGCCGTTATCGAACGACACCTTCGGTGCGTTCTCCTCGGCTTTCTGCGGCAGGTCCAGTCCGGCTTTCACGCCGTATTCACGGTTGACCAAGTCACGGCTACCGACCTTTGAACCGCCCAGATCGACCTTGCCTTCAGCCGATGAAATCCGCGCGCCGGTCAGCTGTGTCGCGCCGTCCACCGCAAGGTTCACACCCTGATTGCCACTGATGCCGGACGCCTGCGCCACGCTGTCCTTGTGCGCGTATTCGCCCTGCGCCTTCAGCGTTGGTTTGTAGTCGGTGCCGGCGAGTTTTTCTTTGTCACTCGGCGGATTCTTCTTCGCGGTCAGGCCCAGATCGACATCGACCCTGGCTTGCGTCTTCGAGTCCTGACGGCTGTCGACGGTCAGGTCACCGGCAACCTTGCCACTGACAGTGTTCGCGTCGATCCGCGCGCCCGACAGTTGTGCATCGCCTGCGCTGTTGAGGACCACGCTGTCAGCCTTGATCTGGCTGTTCTGCTGAGTGGTGCCTTGCAGGTAATCGACGCCGACCTTGGCCCCGGCGTTGAAGCCGTGGTCGCTGCTGGCCTTCTCATCGGCAGCGGTCGGAGTCTTGCTGCTCAGGTTGCCACCGGCATTCAGCGCGACGTTCCAGTTGTTGCGCGTCTCGGTGGATTGCGCCGACTCCTGAACCAAACCGCCCTTCTGCGCATTGATGCTGACGTTCGGCGCGCTGACTTGCGTGCCTTGCAAGTGCACCGCATCACCGCTCAACACGACGTTACTCTGGCTGTTGAGCTGACCACCGGTCAGGGTTTGCGAGTGTTCGTTGACCCGACCGATGTTGAAGTTGCCGCTCAGATTAGCGCCCTGATCGCGACTCTTCTCGCTGCTGGATTTGCTGCCGCCGCCCTTCAAACCGCCGCCGAGATTGCTGCCGGTCGCGGTGTGCGTATCGGTGGCCGCTTGCAGATCAAGCTTGCCGTCAGCGTGCAGATCGATGCCGCCGGCACTGTCGATCTTCGTGCCTTGCTGAACCTGATTGCCGCCGCTGCTCAGTTGCACCGGGCCAATGCCGCTGATGCTCGCGACGTGAGCCTGAGTGTCAGTGGTCTGCTTGCCGGTATGGTCTAGCTGGAAGCCAGCGCCGAGATCGACGTTGGTGGCGTCGGTGCCCGGCAAGGTGCCGACCGTCAGCGAGCCGTTGCCGCGCAGGCTGGAGTCGCTGCTGCTCTGGCGGTCACTGGCCTGATTCAGCGCCAGATCGCCGCCGGTCTTGATGCTCACACCGCCCTGCCCGCCGTCGAAACGGCTGCCAGCGAACTGCGCATCTGCGCCAACGTTGATGTTCACGCCCTGATTGCCGGCATACCCGCCGACCACCGCCGTACTGCTGTCCTTGCTGCTGTAGCTGTTGCCGCCCGCACCGCTGCCGGCGACGTTCACGTCTTCGCCGGTCTTGGTGTAAACGCGCACGTCGACCTTGGCATCGACTGAGTTATCGGTGCTGCCGTGAGTGTTGCTCGCGGCATCGGCAACCAGTTTGTCGACGCTGATGTTGACCTTGCCGTTGCTCGCGCTGTACTGAGTGCCCTGGTCGTGCAGGGTGCCGGCGGTTTTCACCTCGACGCTGCTTCCGTCGAAACGACTGACCACGGCGTTGCTGCTCTGCTCGGTCTTGTCAGCGCTGCCGTGACCGATCGCCACGTCGAGGCCGACGTTTGGCTGGCCGAGATTGCTCAGGGCTTCCTTGTCCGGCACCTTGCCGTTGAGCACATCCTTGACCGCACCGGCAATCGGGCGGGCGATGTCCTTGTACTCGACATTGGCGCCGATGTCCGCCGACCAGTTGCTCTGGTTATGGCTGCTGCTTTCGGTGTTGCTGGCGGCGCGGTTGTCGATTTCGTTGGCCGCGACGTTCAGACCGTTGCCAGCCTTGACCTGCGCGCCTTCGGTCACCAGCCTGTCGGCGTTGAGGGTCAAGCCGCCGCTGCTCTGCACGCTGGTGGTTTGCGCGGTGGTTTTGCTGCTGCTGTCTTGCGTGGTGCTGTGGGCAAAATCGACACCACTGCCGGCGCGGTCGAGACCACCGGTGTAGTAGAAACCACCGCCGGTGCTGGAGGTATCGGTCGAAGTTTTGTGGCTGTCCTGTTCGGCCAGCAACGACACATTATTGCCGCTCAGTGTGGTGTCGCCGGCCGTGGATTTGACTTCACCGCCCTTGATGGTCAGATCGCCGCCGGCCTTTACCTGCACGCTGGCGCCGCTGAGGCTGGAGCCTTGCTGGTTGACGTCGTTGCGGGTGACGGTCTGCTGCTTGTCTTCGTAGTGCACCCCGGCGCGGTATTGCTCCGGCGTTTGCTCTTTGGCGTAGGCATCGAAGCCACGGGTCTCGGTGGTAGAGCTGCTGTCGTGGCTGTTCTGCGTGGAATGCACGTTCACATCACCCGCTGCGTCCGCCGTCAGCGCGCCGCCAGCCTTGACCGTGGAGCCGGCCACTTCGATGTCCTTGGCGCTTTTGAGCTTGAGGTTGCTGTCGGAAACCAGCTCGCTGCGCACCGTGGTGTTGTCCCTGGCGTTCTGCCGCGATTCGTCCTTGGTGATGCCGAAGAACTTGCTGTCCTTGTCGTGGTTGTTGCTGTGCGAGGTGTCCTGCACGCCGTCGATCACCAGCGAACCCTGATCACTGATCACGCTGGCCTCGGTGCCGCCACGGACCTGGCTGCCGCTGATGCGCACATCATCAGCCTTGACGATCAGTTTGCCGGCCGCATCGATTTTGCTGCCCTGATGTCGGGTCTGGCCCTTGTCGGCGTCTCCGGTCTTGCCGAAGAATCCGCCACCAACCAGGTCGCCTGAGTAGCTGTTGTTATTACTGCGACTGCTGCGCGTGGCGGTGGTGACGTCCACTTGCTTGCCCGCCAGTTTCACATCGCCGGCGCTGTTCAGTTCGGCGCCTTCGGAACGCAACAACGCGGCGGTTTGCAGCGCGATATTGCCACCCTTCAACTGGCTGCCAAGGCTGCGCTGTTCTTCGCTGCTGTTGTTCCAGTCGGCCTTCCACAGATGCTTGCGATGGTTGCCCTGATCGGTCTGAGTGTGGCGTTCGGTGGCCGCAGTCAGGCGCAGATCACCGCCGCTGTGCACATCGAGATTTTTCGCCGCTTCAACCTTGGCGGCTTTGAGTTCGGTGTCTTTGCCGGAAGACAATTTCGCATCGCGGCTGGCGACGATCTGGCTGCCGTGCTGGCGAGTTTCACTGTCGGTCTGGGTGCGGTCGTAGGTTTCCCAGGTGATGCCGATGGTGCTGTTGCTCCAGTTTTCGCGCTTTTCCTGAAGCTTGTGGCTTTCGACGGTACTCAAGGTCAGGTTGCGCTTGGCATTGACGCTGACATCGCGACCACTGACGTCGGTGGCGGCCAATGTCAGATCGTTGCCGCTGTGCAGGCCGACATCGCCCTGACTGCTGCGAATGCCGGCACGGGTCACGTCGAGGCTGTTGGGGATCGCTTCACCGCTGACGCTGAGGTCGCCAGCCGAACGGATCTGCACGCCGTCACGCCCGGCCACTTGTACCGCGCCCACACGCACGCCCGCGCCTTCGGCGGTGCTGACGATATTGATGCGCCCGGCCTGCATCGCACCGAACAGGCTGGCGTCGATGCGTTGATCGGTGGTGTTGCCCACCGGGTCCACGGTTTTTACCTGACCGCTGGCGTAATCCACCTGATTGCGTCCGACCGTGAGGTTCAGTTGATCGCGGGCGTCGATGCGGCCCTGGCTGTCGATACGCGGGGCAATCAGGTTGACCGAACCCTCGGCATTACGCAGGCCGCCACTCTGAATCTGCAACTGACCGCTGGCGTTGCGGGTGTTCAGCGCTTGCAGTTTGCCGTCGTTTAATTCAGGACGACCGACCAGCAGACTGGCGTTCGGCGTGTTGATGAAACTGCCGCCGTTCACCGAGATGCCGTTGGGGTTGGCCAGCACGTAATCGGCGGCGCGGCCGAAGATTTCCTGGGCGCCATTGATCGCCGAAGGGTTACGGCTGATCACCTCGTTGAGGATCACGCTCGCCGCCTGCCCCTGCAGTTGCGGGTTGGCCGCCAGTTGCCCGGCGAGCTGCGATTGCCCGGCCTGCAAGGCGTTATTCAGCACCAGACCCTGACGGTCGACGTTGTAGTCGAGGAACTGGTTATGCGACAGACCCGAGCCGTTGGGCGCGACGATATTGACGATGGGCACGCCGCCCTGGGTCTGCAATTGCGCGGTGCCGCCGGGGCCGGGTGCGACCACCACACCGCCGGCGATAGCGGTCGGCAGGTGCACGGCGAAGAACAGGCTGGCGATCGCCCAGCGCAGTTTGCCCCGAGGAGAAAGATGAAATGCAAAGGTGTGTGCTGGCATAAAAACGTCTCCATGTAAGTACGGCATCACGGCGCGCGATTGAGTGTTGGCCGTGGCTGTCGCGCTCAGATCCGACGGCTGTTTGTTCACTGCTTGATGAGTCTCGGTGGTGCTCATATCTGCAACCCCACGCGCATCAGCCAGGTCTCTGGCTCGTGCTGCAATCCGTTGGGGGTGTTGAGGGCGCGCTGGTAGTCGACGTCCACTTGCAGATTCTTCCAGCCCAGATTCAGCCCGACGCTGGCGCCGCTCAGGCGTTGGCCCTGGGCACCGTGATCGGCCTTGAGCCAGCCGTTGTCCAGCGCCACGCGCGGGGTGATCTGCAGCGGCCAGTCGTTGCGCAGGGGCAGACGCAAGGTGTTGCGCCAGATCGCGCCGCTGGCAGCGGATGCGCTGTTGACCCGATAGCCGCGCACTGCCGAATCGTCGGTGCCGAGCAACTGTTCGATGGCCGGCAACGGGTCGGGGCTGTATTGCAGATTGAGCTGACTCTGCCACTGCCACGCTTGCGCGCCGAACTGGCCGTTGCGCCATTGGCTGAGGCCAGCGCGGTACTTGCGAAATTGCGCTTTGGGCAGGTTGTTGACCGCGTGATGGGCGTCGTCATCGGCGCCCAGCCAGCGCAGGCCTTGCGAGTAGGTGAAGTCGAGGTTCCACACCGCACGGTCGAGCCAGAACAGATTGAGTCCGGCTTCGGCCACGGTCAGAGTCGGGCTTTGAATGCCCAGACGGACATTTTCCAGATAGCTGTCGACGTCCTTGTGCGCCAGTTGCAGGTTGGCGCTGAGCTGGCGGCTCTGGTCGCGCCACAACACGCGGTCGGCGCGCAGGCTCAGTTGATCGTTGATGCCGGTGCTGTACAAGGTCGCGCTGGGCAGTTTGAACGGCGCACGATACTCGGCGTGGCTGGCGAACGCGCTGTAGGTCCAGTAGCCGTAGGGAATCGCGTAATACAGGCTGGCGTTGCGACTGTAGCGGTCGCCCTGATTCAACGTGTCGCTGGCGCTGAGGCTCAGCAGGTCGTTGAGTTGCAACGGACTGTCGAAGCTCAGGCTGACGCTGTTGCGATCCCGCCCGGTGCTGGCGCTGCCGAGGTTGTCCATGCCCAGCCCCAACGCCCAGCGCGACTGTCCGGAAGTGCGCGAGCGCAGGATGATTCGCGACGCGCCAGGCTGGCTGCCGGGGGCGATGTCGGCGGTCAGGTCAAGCGAGCGCAAGCGGTTCAACTGATCGAGGCCTTGCTCCAGATCGCGCAGGTTCAGCGGCTGGCCGAGCATGTGCGGGAACGCGCCGCCCAGCGAAACGGGCAGGCTCTGATCGGCCAGTTCGATCGACTCGATGTAGCCTTCGTCCACCATGATGTCCAGCGACTGCCCCGCCGCCGGCGCACTCAGCAGGTACGGGCGACTGGCGATGTAGCCCTGCTCGACATAGATCGCGGTGATGGTCGCCAGCAAATGATTGATCTGGCCGACGCCCATGCACGGCGCCAGCAGCGGTTTGATCCGGGCGTTGAGCTTGTCGCCGTCGAGCAGCGTAACGCCGCCGATGCGCGTGCCGCTTAGTGGCCAGCAGCGTTCATCGGGGGTGACGGTTTGCGGGATGGCCGGCGTGGCCGGTGCCGGACCGAACGCACCGCGCTCCAGTTGGCGCTTGCGTTGTTCCATCTGCAGTTGTTGCAGATCGCGCTGTTGCTGTTGCTGCTGGCGCAGCGCTTCCTGGCCCGGCGCAACAGGGTCAGCCGCTTGAATCGAGGAGGCACACACACTCAACACAAAGGCCGACAACAGCGGGCAAAGCGTGAAGCGACGACGAGAAACAGCGCAAAGCAAATACGGCACGCAACATCCTTGCAAGCATGAAATGGCGTAATGCCACTTCATCAATGCGAGTGATAGTCAGAGCCTTCCTACACAAATGCAAGACGCTTCCTACAGCGCTTACATTTCTTAAACATTTGATTTTGCTGCGTTCAACGCTAGGCCATCAGGGTTTCCCCGAGGGCTCTCATCGAGTTCTCAAAGACCTGCCCCGCATTACCGGGACTGACATTTCTCGAAACCGCTCCAAACCCCGAGGCCGGGTAAGCAACTGACGATCGGCACAAAAACATAATTGCCACAAAATATTACTTGCGTCATATTACGACTGTAATAACCAATCGTTCCCGCAGGTATTACGCTATGACCGCCATGTCCACCCTCGAGCCCGACCTGTCATCCCCGGTCACCCCCGCCAAACCGCCTTTGCGCAAGCGCCTGCTGCTGACCGGCTCTGGCCTGATCGCGCTGGTCATGGTCGGCGTGTACGCCAGTCATTGGTGGAGCACCGGGCGTTTTCTCGAGGAGACTGACGATGCCTACATCGGTGGCGACGTCACGGTGATCGGGCCGAAGGTTGCCGGCTACATCGAAGAAGTGCTGGTCAGCGACAACCAGTCGGTCAAGACCGGCGATGTGTTGATCCGACTTGATGCGCGCGACTATCGCGCCAACCTCGCCAAAGCCGAAGGCGCAGTAGCCGCCGAAGAGGCGCTGCTGGCCAACCTCGATGCCACTGAACAACTGCAGCACGCCGTGATCGGCCAAGCCCGCGCCGGCATCGATGCCGCTGGTGCCGAAACCGCCCGTTCGCGGGACGACAACGCGCGCTACAAACGCCTGGTCAGCAGCAATGCCGTGTCGGTGGAAAGCGCCCAACGCGCCGACGCCAGCTTCAAGACCGCCCAGGCCCTGAGTGCCCGCGCCCAGGCCGAACTGCTCGCCGCCCAGCGCCAACTGGCGGTGATCGACACCCAAAAACAACAGGCCCGTGCCGCCCTGCAACAAGCCCGGGCCGAGCGTGATCTGGCGCAGTTGAACCTCGGCTACACCGAACTGCGCGCGCCGGTTGACGGCGTGATCGGCAATCGCCGCGCACGGGTCGGCGCCTATGCCCAGGCCGGCTCGCAACAGCTGTCGGTGGTGCCGGCCAGCGGTCTGTGGGTGGATGCCAATTTCAAGGAGGACCAACTGGCGCGGATGAAACCCGGGCAACGGGTGAGCATCCGCGCCGACGTGCTTTCCGGCCAGGAGTTCCACGGCCGCCTCGACAGCCTCGCCCCCGCCACCGGCTCGCAATTCAGCGTGCTGCCGCCAGAGAACGCCACCGGCAACTTCACCAAAATCGTCCAGCGGGTGCCGGTGCGAATTCTGCTCGATCCGGCGGACGGCGTGCTCGGGCATCTGCGGCCAGGCTTGTCGGTCACCGCTGAAGTCGACACCCGCGCGCCCGCTGAATCCAGCGCCGTGGCCGTCGCACCATGAGCACCACCCTCACCGCCCCGGCGCAACCGTTCAACGCCGCCGACATGGCTACCGCGACCAAAGTATTCGCCTTCGCCACGATGTGCATCGGCATGTTCATTGCGCTGCTGGACATCCAGATCGTCTCGGCCTCGCTGCGCGACATCGGCGGCGGACTCTCGGCCGGCACCGACGAAACCGCGTGGGTGCAGACCAGTTACCTGATCGCCGAAATCATCGTGATCCCGCTGTCGGGCTGGCTGTCGCGGGTGTTCTCCACCCGCTGGCTGTTCTGTGCTTCGGCGGTCGGCTTCACCCTGGCCAGTTTGCTTTGCGGTGTGGCGTGGAACATCCAGAGCATGATCGCCTTTCGGGCGCTGCAGGGCTTTCTCGGCGGCTCGATGATCCCGCTGGTATTCACCACCGCGTTCTTTTTCTTCACCGGCAAACAACGGGTGATTGCCGCCGCAACCATCGGCGCCGTGGCGTCACTGGCGCCGACCCTGGGTCCGGTAATCGGTGGCTGGATTACCGACATTTCCTCATGGCACTGGCTGTTCTACATCAACCTGGTGCCGGGAATTTTCGTCGCCGTGGCCGTGCCGATGCTGGTAAAGATCGACCAGCCGGAACTGGCGCTGCTCAAGGGCGCGGACTACTTGAGCATGGTATTTCTCGCGCTGTTTCTCGGCTGCCTGGAATACACCCTCGAAGAAGGCCCGCGCTGGAACTGGTTCAGCGATCAAACGATTCTGACCACGGCATGGATCAGCGGTCTGGCGGGTCTGGCCTTTATCGGGCGCACCTTGCACGTGGCCAATCCGATCGTTGATTTGCGCGCCCTCAAGGATCGCAATTTCACCCTCGGCTGCTTCTTTTCCTTCGTCACCGGGATTGGTCTGTTCGCGACGATTTACTTGACGCCGCTGTTTCTCGGCCGGGTGCGTGGCTACAGCGCACTGGATATTGGTCTGGCGGTTTTTCCACCGGGGTGTTCCAGATCATGGCGATTCCGTTGTACGCCTTTCTCGCCAATCGCATGGATTTGCGTTGGATCATGATGCTTGGGTTGGGCTTGTTTGCCGTATCGATGTGGGAGTTCAGTCCAATCACCCACGACTGGGGCGCCGGCCAATTGATGTTGCCGCAAGCGCTGCGCGGGATCGCCCAGCAACTGGCGGTGCCGCCGGCAGTGACATTGACTTTGGGAGGCTTGGCACCGGCACGCTTGAAGCACGCTTCGGGGCTGTTCAACCTGATGCGCAATCTGGGCGGAGCCATCGGCATTGCCGCGTGCGCGACCATTCTCAATGACCGCACCAACCTGCACTTCACCCGCTTGGCCGAGCATTTGAACAGCAGCAACGAGGCGCTGAATCAGTGGCTGGCGCAGGTCGGTGGCAACCTGGCGACACTGGGTCAGAGTGGTGACGTCGGGACCACCGCCGGCCTGCGTCAACTGTGGTTGCTGACTTACCGCGAGGCGCAGACCCAGACCTACGGCGATACCTTTTTGATGATCATGCTGTGCTTCATCATCGCCACGGCGATGGTGCCCTTGATGCGCAAGGTGCAACCACCGGCTGCGCCGAGTGCAGATGCGCATTAATGCCTCGCCCGTGTAGGAGCTGCCGCAGGCTGCGATCTTTTGATCTTGTCTTTAAAAGATCGCAGCCTCGTTTCACTCGACAGCTCCTACAGGGTTATGGGTTGCGGCTTAGAGCTGCGGAGTTTTGCGGAAACCCACGGCCAGGCGGTTCCAGCTGTTGATGGTGTTGATCGCCACGCTCAGGTCGACCATTTCCTTGGGCGTGAATTGCGCGGCGACGATGTCGTAGTCTTCGTCCGGGGCGTGGGTCAGGCTCAGTTGGGTCAACGACTCGGTCCACAGCAGTGCAGCACGTTCGCGCTCGGTGAAGAATGGTGCTTCACGCCAGGCGGTCACCGCGAACAGCCGGCGCGGGGTTTCGCCGCCCTTGATCGCGTCAGCGGTGTGCATGTCGATGCAGAATGCGCAGCCGTTGATCTGCGATGCACGCAGCTTGACCAGCTCGATCAGGGTCTTTTCCAGCGGCAGTTTCGAGACCGCAGTTTCCAGGGCCATCATCGCTTTCAGGGCGTCTGGGGAAGCAGTGTAGAAATCGGTACGAGCTTTCATGGTGGAGTTTCCGGGGGCCAGTGAATGTGTGACTAAGGTAGTCCCGCCACTGCCCCGGACAAATAGCCAATCTCCCGGAAGACGAGTAGACCACCGCGTCACACGCGCTGGCGCAACCAGTGCAGGAACCCGGTTTTCGCCACCACGGTCGGCACGTCCTGGGTCAGGGTCTGAGCCTTGTGCAGGCGATAATCGAGCAAGGCTTTCATCGCCTCGTTGATGTCGTGGCGGGCATCCAGGCACGGCTTCAGGTAGGTCTTCTCGATGCGATACAGCGCGCAGAAGGTTTTCGCCGCGAAGGTCGCCGGTACTGAAGAATCGGACAGAATACCGGCCTCGCCAATCACTTCGCCCGGCCCCATGCGCCCGGATTCGAACGGGCTACCATGGCGGGTCAGGGTCACGCTGACCACGCCGGATTCGATGATGAACAAATGATCGCTGACCTCCCCGGCTTCGAGGATCGTCTCGCCGGCACGGAAGGTTTGCAGGGTCATGTTCTGGCTGAAGGTGTCTTTTTCTTCCTGGCGCAGGGTGGAGAAAATCGGTGAGCTGTCGAGCAGCGCCCGCGGCCGCGAAAGGTTACCGGCAACGATTGGCTCGACACTCGACAACAGATTGACCCCGGACGCCTGCAGATGCCGGTAAGCCAGATCGAACAGCTGATTGCGCACCGGACGTTTCTGGTCCATCGACGACACAAAGCCGCTGATTTCATATTCGACACCGGTGCTGCTGGCGCTTTTCAGTGCGACGCTCGGCGCGGGATTGTCCAGCAGCGGACGGCAGCCCTGCATCGCCCGCTCCAGCGCATCGATCACCGTATTGGGCCGGGCATGCGGGCTGACCTGGACACTGACGGCCAGGCCGAACATGTTGCTCGGCCGGCTAAAGTTGATGATCTTGGCCTTGGCCGCCAGCGAGTTGGGAATCACCGCCATGCTGCCCTGGCTGGTCTGCAGACGCGTAGCGCGCCAATCGATGTCGATGACCCGGCCTTCGGTGCCGTCGATGGAGATCCAGTCATCGATCTGATACGGCTTGGTAGTGTTGAGCACGATCCCGGAAAACACATCACTGAGGGTGCTCTGCAACGCCAGACCGACAATGATCGCCAAGGCCCCGGACGTCGCCAGCACACCTTTGACCGGCAGATCGAGCACGTAGGCCAGAGCGGCGATAATGGCGATCAGGAAAATCACCGCCCCGAGCAGATCCTGCAACAGCCGCCCGGTGTGCCCGACCCGCTGCATCATCACCGCGCCGATCAACACGGTCAGGGTGCGCGCGCCGAACAGCCACCAGCCGATCTGCAACCCGGTCGCCGCCAGATGCAACGGCACATTGTCCGCCCACGGCGCCGGCTCCATCGGGTTGAGGCCTTCGTTGAACAGCACCGCGCTGAACAGGCTGAAAATCAGCACCCGCACCAGCAGCTTCCACTCGCTGCCACGGGCACTGATCAGGCGCCACAGGCCCAGATCGAGCAGGATCAGAATCAACGCGCAAAACAACGGATGTTCGGTCAAAAAAGACAACATCAAAGCACTCCGACAGGGCCCAGTCGCGAGAAGATCGCACAGATTGGGCAAGTGTAGGAGTAATTGATTTCAGAGGCAGAACACCCGCGCAAAAACACCAAAAACCAATGGGGAGCGGGCTTGCTCGCGAAGGCGGTGGATCAGTCAGACACGCATCGACTGTAAGTCCGCTTTCGCGGGCAAGCCCGCTCCCACAGGGATGAAATTTACCCGTGCATTTGGCCAAAACGCCCGGACTGGAAGTCGGCGAATGCCTGATGAATTTCCTGCTCGGTGTTCATCACGAACGGGCCATGGCCGACAATCGGTTCGTCGATCGGCTCGCCGCTGAGCAGCAGCACCACCGCGTCTTCACCGGCCTCAAGGGTCAACTGACGCCCCTCACGTTCAAACAGCACCAATTGCCCGACACCCGCCGTTTGCGCACCGTTGATCTGCACCGACCCTTTCAACAGCACCAGCGCAGTGTTGCGCCCTTCGTGCAGATCCAGGCTCAGCAACTTGCCGGCATTGAGCCGCAGGTCCCAGACGTCGATCGGCGTGAACGTGCGCGATGGGCCTGTATGCCCCTCGAACTCACCAGCGATCAGCCGCAGGCTGCCGGCGTCGTCCTTCAGCGCGATATTCGGAATATCGCCGTCGAGTATGGTCTGGTAGCCGGGCGCGGCCATTTTGTCCTTGGCCGGCAGGTTGACCCACAGCTGCACCATTTCCAGATTGCCGCCGGTTCTGGCGAAATCATCCGAGTGAAACTCTTCATGCAGGATCCCGGACGCAGCCGTCATCCACTGCACGTCGCCCGGGCCGATGGTGCCGCCGCTGCCGGAGGAGTCACGGTGCTGCACCTCGCCGTCGTAGACGATGGTCACGGTTTCAAAACCACGATGCGGATGCTGGCCAACACCGCGGCGCTCGGTGGTCGGGGTGAATTGCGCGGGTCCTGCGTGATCGAGCAGCAGGAACGGGCTGATGTGCTTGCCCAGGTTGTCGTAGGAAAACAGGGTGCGCACCGGGAAACCATCGCCGACCCAATGGCCGCGAGGGCTGGTGTAGATACCGATGATGTTTTTCATGGTTGCCTCCAGAAAAGTGGGTGACGCAATGGATTAAGCTTAAATCCATGACGGTCGGAGGACTAGACGGCAAAAATCAGCTTAAGTGTTCCATCTGCAGGACAGTAGTGCACCTTTCGCGAGCCATTCACAACCCCCTGTAGGAGCTGCGGCACGCTGCGATCTTTTGATCTTGTTGTTTAAAATCAAAAGATCGCAGCGTGCCGCAGCGCCTGCAAGATTCGTGACTTCTGCTCAACAGTGCTTTGCCCCACCAGCGGTTTTTCTCAAGGACGCAGACGCGGATACTCCCGCCCATTCTCACTGCAACCCTGGAGTCATCAATGTCTGTTCCCGCTTTTGGTCTGGGTACGTTTCGCCTGCAAGGCCAGGTGGTCATCGATTCGGTGCGCAATGCGCTGGATCTCGGTTACCGCGTCATCGACACCGCGCAGATCTACGAGAACGAAGCCGAGGTCGGTCAGGCCATCGCCGCCAGCGGCATTGCTCGCCAGGATCTGTTCATCACCAGCAAGATCTGGATCGCCAACTTCGCCAGGGATCGCTTGATCGACAGCCTCAAGGAAAGCCTGCGCAAGCTGCAGACCGACTACCTCGACCTGACGCTGATCCACTGGCCATCGCCGGAAGATCAAGTGCCGGTCGCCGAGTTCATGGGCGCACTGCTCGAAGCCAAACGTCTGGGCCTGACCCGGCAGATCGGCGTTTCCAACTTCACCATCGAGCTGATGCAACAGGCGATTGCAGCGGTCGGCGCAGACAACATCGCCACCAACCAGATCGAACTGCACCCGTACCTGCAAAACCGCAAAGTGGTCGAGTTCGCGCAAAGCCAAGGCATCCAGATCACCTCGTACATGACCCTGGCCTATGGCGAAGTGCTCAAGGACCCGCTGATCCAGCAGATCGCCACACGCCTGCAAGCGACCCCAGCGCAAGTCACTCTGGCCTGGGCGATGCAACAGGGCTACGCGGTGATTCCATCGTCGACCCGACGCGCCAATCTGCAAAGTAACCTCGGTGCTACGACGCTGACCCTGAGCGACGCCGACATGGCGTTGATCTCCACGCTGGAGCGTGGCCAGCGCCTGACCAACCCGAAAGGCATTGCCCCGCAGTGGGACTGATCGTTCAAGTCTGAAGGCGCTGCGCGAGACTGAGCATGGCCTCGCGCAGCATCTCGACCGAGCGCTCGACCACCTGAGTTTCGGCGTCTCGGCAGGCCTGCTCGAGATCCGCACAGGCTGCCGCCACTCGCGCGGCACCGACCATCTGCGCACCGCCCTTGATGTGATGAGCAAGCGTACGCAATTCGCTCAGATTGAGGGGCCGGCATGCGACGTCCAGCCGTTGCAGGTCGTCCAGCAGACTGCACAAGACTTGCTCTCGCAATCGTTGCATCAGCGCATGATCGTTACCGGCCATTTGCTCCAGCGCGCTCAGGTCGAGCTCGGTCAAGGGCAGTGGCGGCTTTGGCTCGCCTGCATTTTCGCTGTGTCCGGCGCCCTGCAATGCCAGCGCCAGATCAGCCAGGCGGATCGGTTTGAACAGGCAGTCATCCATACCGGCCTCAAGACACTGCGCCTTTTCCTCGATCTGCGCATTGGCGGTAAAGCCGATAATCAGACACCGTGCCCGGCCGCTCGCCGCCTCTTCGCCACGGATGGCCCGCGCGAGTTCGTAGCCGTTGCGCCGGGGCATGTTGCAGTCGGTGATCAGCACGTCAAACGCTTGTGCCCGCCAGCGTTGCAGCCCCTGTTCACCGTCTTCGATATCGACGGTGCGGTGGCCGAGTTCACTCAACTGCCAACAGAGCAGCAGCCGGTTGACCGGATGATCATCAACCACCAGCACGCTCAGCGAGCGCGCCGGCGTGTCCGCCACCGCGGTGCTTGCAGCCTCGGCGGCAAGCGCGGCCAACGATTGCAATTGCAGACTGATCTCGACCTGTGTTCCATGCCCCGGCTCGCTGGCAAGGCGCAGCGTACCGCCCATCATTTCGCAGAGCTCACGGCTGATCACCAAGCCCAGCCCCGAACCACTGCGCGCGGACTGCCCGGGGTTGCCGGCCTGCACAAACGGGCTGAACAGGCGCTGGCGGTCATGCTCGCTGATGCCGATGCCACTGTCTTCGATCACCACCGTCACGCCCACGCTTGCGAGCGGCATCGCGTGCACTGACAGCCGCACGCTGACCTCGCCTTGCTCGGTGAACTTGATCGCATTGCTCAACAGGTTCGACAGCACTTGCTTGAAGCGCACCGGATCAATCAACACGTCAACGTCGCTGCCCGCCCCCAGCTCGATGTGCCATAAGAGGCACTTTTGTCGCGCCAGCCCTTCGAATACCCGGCACACCGAAGCCACCAGTTCGCGCAGGTTGGCCCGCTGCGGCGCGAGGGACAACTGCCCGGATTCGATGCGCGCGATATCGAGAATGTCGCCGATCAGCGCGAGCAGTTGCTGACCGGCGCCCGACGCAACCTGAATCGCCAACCGGTCAGTGACACCCTCCTCGGCACGTTTGAGCGCCAATTCGAGCATGCCGATCAACGCGTTCATCGGCGTGCGGATTTCATGGCTCATGGTCGCCAGGAAAGTCGTCTTGGCGCGGTTGGCATCGTCAGCCGCCTCCTTGGCTTGCTGCAACTGATGCAACCATTGCTGACGCTGACGTAACTGCCGGCGCTGAAAACCGATCCAGGCCAATGCCAGCACCAGCAACCCCGCCGCGGTGACAAACCCCAGAACAATCTCGCGGCGGTGGCGCACCCAATAGCTCTCCTCCACCACCACATCATGGCTCCAGCGCTCGACCAACTCGTCCATCTGCTGAGGTGCGATGCTCAGCAGTGCCTTGTTCAGCAATGTGTGCAGCGCCGTGGCCTGCGGTGCGGTCGCCAACGCGATGCGTGCCGGTTGATCGCCAACGGTGTTGGTGATGCGCAAACGCTCGCGGTACTGGCGGGCAAGCAGAAAGCGCGCCACCAGCAGGGAACTGACCGTTGCATCGGCCTGGCCCTTGACGATCAGTTCCATGCCCTCAGCGGGACTGCGCACCTCCACCAGAGTTAATCGTGGCACGCGCCGCACCAGGTACTCGCGCAACGGATGCCCGCGATAAATGGCCAGTCGTTTACCCTGTAAATCGTCGCGGCTGCGCGGGCTGCCGGCCGTTGTCGCACTGATCAGCACAAACGGGTTGTTCAGATACGCGCGGGTGAACTGCAGCTCGGCTTCACGCTCGCTGCTCGGCGTCACCACCGGCAACACGTCGAGTTCACCGGCCCGGAGCTGTTCGATCTGGCGGTCCAGCGAACGTCCCCGAACCACGTCGAATTGCAAACCGGTGCGCTGGCTGATCAGGTTGAGCAGCTGTGCCGACAGACCACTGAAACGGCCCTCGGCATCAAAAAACTCAGCGGCGCAAAGTCCTCGATCACCCCCAAGCGCACCACCGGGTGCTGCGCCAACCAATCCTGCTCACTGGCACTCAGACGTACCCGCGACTGCGCGGCCATCTGCGCGCGCCCTGCGCTCCAGCGTTGCTCGATAAGCTGACGACGTTCCATGGGAATCGCCGCCAGTGCCTTGTCGATGATGCGTTTGAGGCGTACTTCACTGCGCCGCAGGGCGAAACCGAAGGCGTTGGCATCCAGCCCCGACGGCCCGGCCAATTGCAGGTCATTGCGATAATTGGTGTTGATCAGGTAATTGGTGCTGATCAGATCGCCTAGGTAGCCATCATCGACACCGAAAGCCACTGCCCCCAGTGCGTCCATCGCCGAGGGATAGCGCAGCACCTGCGCCTTGGGATAGAACGCCTGCACACTGGCCAGCGGCAGATAGTCCTCGACCATGGCGATGCGTTTGCCGGCCAGATCCGCCGGCAACGTTTCGTCTAACCGGGTCACCAGCATCGGCTGATCGTCGGCGTAAGTTCGCGACAGCACAAAGTCGGGGTCGGCGAGTTCAAAGCTGTTGGAGGTGCCCAGCAGGTCGAGTTCGCCCTGTTTGAGCGCAGCCATGACTTGCTCGCGATTGGCGAAACGCTGCACATCGATGCGCACCCCGAGCAGTTGCGCCAGCAGGTCGGCGTAATCGGCGGTGAGCCCTTCCAGCTCGTGTTGATTGCGGGTGATTTCGAACGGCGGATAGTCCGCACCGGAAATGCCCATGCGCAAGACCGGATGCTGGCGTAACCACTGACGGTCACGCTCATCGAGCGCGACAGGGATATTGTCCAGTTCGGCCTGGGCCAACAGTTCCAGGTGCTGCGCCGGCTCACTGGCCCAAGAGGTGGCCGTGATGCTCAACCACAGGACACAGCACCAGCCTTGCAGATTCATCAGGTCACTCAGAGCAGATGATTGCGTTTGGCGAGTTCACGCAAGTGCACCGTCGAGGTGATCCCGAGTTTTTTCATCAAACGGGTTTTGTAGGTGCTGACGGTTTTATGGCTCAGGTGCGTGTCTGCGGCGATCATTTTGTTGGCTTTGCCATGCGCCAATTGCACAAGGATATTCAACTCACGATTGGACAGGCCGTCGATCATCTGTTTTTCGCTGCGGTGCAAAGGGGTCGACGTATAGTCCTTGTCAGACGACGCCGCAAAATAGGCATAACCTGACATCAACGCCTGAATTGCCTTGTGCAATTGCAGCAACTGGTTGGTTTTGGCCACGAAGCCCAAGGCACCGGCACGCAAGCAGCGGTCCTGATAATACTGCGGGTCTTGAGAGGTGAAGATCAGCACCTTGCATTTGGGGTCGATGGCCTTCAGCCGTTCCAGCAGCTCCAGGCCACCGATCCCCGGCAACTTGAGGTCGAGCACCACCAGGTTGGGTTTGTGCTCACGATTCAGGGCCAGGGCCTCGCTGGCGCTCGCGGCCTCGTGAATCTCCTTGAATCGCTCGGTCTGGAGTACGAGTCTCACGGCTGCGCGCACCACCGGATGATCGTCGACGATCAGCGCTGACTTCATGACGGCTCCCCGTGCAACTACCTGACAAAGGCGCCACAGCGTCGGATGCTGCGGACGCCGTTGCTGTGCAAAGACTGTTACACGGGAATCACGCGGGATCTACCTGTCAGATCTGACAGTTGCAGCAAACGCCAAACCGTGCTCAACCCCGGCGCTGCAGGGCCGATGCCGGGTTCCAGGCATTCGCTGCGCACCCCGGCGAACCATCGGCCCGACCCATCAGGTGCTTGATCGCCGCCAGGTCGGGCAGTGCGACATGGCTGATCTGCATGTTCTCCTGAGCAAAACCTGCCGGCGTCTGCACCGGGGCCGAAGGTTCGTTGTAGATCAGCACATGACGGACATGCGGGTTGTTCAGGAAAAAGCCCGACAGATCCAGCGACCCGGCCGCCAGTTCGGCATTGATGACTACGGCATCGAAGGGGTCGCAGCCGTACTCCACCAGCGTCAGCAACTCCAGCAGACTCTGCACCGGAGCGACGCGGAAGTATTCGAGATGGTTGAACAGCCGCTCGATTTTCATTCGGTGAAAATGCTGCGGATCGGCAATCAGGATGCGCAGGGTTTTATTGATCATGCTCGATGTCCCGAAGCTCGGAGGTGGCGCGCCAAGACTACGCATCTCGCCGGAACAGCTCTGTAGGACCTTTCCTAAAAATCCGCTCATTCGTCTGTTCCTTTGCCGTGGTTGCGCCGTTGCAGCCAGTTCAACAGATCGACCCCGGCCATCGGCCGTGCGTACCAGTAGCCCTGCCCTTGCGTGCAGCCCGGCGCCAGCAGTTCGCGACGTTGCGCGGCGGTTCCGATGCCTTCGATGACCACGCTCATGCCCAGGGCTTCGCCCAACGCCAGGGTGCTGCTGATGGCCGCGCGAAAACGGGGTTCATGCGCAAGGTTGTGAATGAAATCGGCGTCGAGCTTGATCTCGTTGAAGGGCAACTGACACAGGCGCTGCAACGAAGAGAATCCGGCGCCGAAGTCATCGAACGACAAGCGACAGCCCATCATCCGCAACCGCACCAGCGTCTCCAGGCTGGTGGCCGGTGCTTCGGGCAGGCCGCTTTCGGTCAGCTCGAAGGTCAGGCCCGAACCGCTGCTTGCCTGTTCGGCCAGCAGGCTGTTCAACGTCGACGTCAGTTGCGCATTGGCCAGTTGCACGGTTTGCAGGTTGAACGCCACGTTCAGGACACAACCGTGCGCCCGGGCGCTGCGCTGCATCTGCAAGTCGCACAGGGCGGTGTCCACCGAGTTCATGACAGCGGCGGCGATTGTAATCGCCGAGAGCCACGCCGAATGGCAGCCCGATATTGTTGCCTTATTCGGTGGTACTCGGACTCCAGAACGCCTGCACCACCAGCGCTGAAGTCGAGATTCGCGCCACCAGTGCGTCCAGCTCGTCACCGTCCACCGAGGTGGTCGCCAGCGTCGCTTCGATCTCGATTTCGTCGGCACCGAAGGCATGTACATCGACGTCGCTGGCCGGGTAATTGCTGCGTTCCAGCTCGGCTTCGAGCAGGGCGAACACGGCTTTCTGCTGCGAGCGCCGGGCGATCACGTAAACGATGTTGGTGACTTCGGCCGAGACCACGTCCAGTGGCTGGCGGTTGATGTTGTTGACGATCGGCCGCAGCAAGGTGTTGGCGGCGAGGATGAACAGCGTGCCGAGCACCGCTTCGGCCAACAGATCAGCCCCGGCGCAGGCGCCGACGGCGGCGGAAGTCCACAAGGTTGCGGCGGTGTTGAGGCCACGGACGTTACCTTCCTCGCGCATGATCACGCCTGCGCCGAGAAAGCCGATGCCGGAAACCACGTACGCGACCACCCGCACCGCGCCTTCTGCGCCGCCGAGACGGTTGGCCATGTCGACGAAAATCGCCGCACCGACCGCCACCAGCACGTTGGTGCGCAGGCCGGCGGTGCGTTGCCGGTACTGGCGCTCGAAACCGATCAGGCCACCGAGGATGAACGCCGCGCTGAGGCTGACGAGGGTGTCGAGCAGCGAGGTGAGGTTGAGGTTGTTGATGGCTTGCATGATGACGCTCCTTGAATAGTCCACAGTCCCTTTGTCGGGCTTGCTGCCAATTCACTTGAAATACCCGTTCCCTGTAGGAGCTGCCGCAGGCTGCGATCTGTTGATTTTGTTTTTAAAAGACAAGATCAACAGATCGCAGCCTGCGGCAGCTCCTACAGGGGCAGCATTACTGCCAGCCGAACCGGCGGATGTAGAAACCTTTCACCGCCTGGGTCAGCGCCATGTACGCCAGCAGGATCATCGGCAGGAACACGAAGTACATCGACGGCAGTGCCTGCAATTTGAAGTAGTTGGCCAGCGGCCCCATCGGCAGGAAGATCCCGACCGCCATGATGATCCCGGTCATCACAAGCAGCGGCATAGCTGCACGGCTTTGCAGGAACGGAATCTTCGGCGTGCGGATCATGTGCACGATCAGCGTCTGGGTCAGCAGCCCCACCACGAACCAGCCGGACTGGAACAGCGTCTGGTGATCCGGGGTGTTGGCATCGAACACGTACCACATCAAGGCGAACGTGGTGATGTCAAAGATCGAACTGATCGGCCCGAAGAACAGCATGAAGCGCCCGACATCCGCCGGCTGCCAGCGCTGTGGCTTTTTCAGCATCTCGTCATCGACGTTGTCGAACGGAATGGCGATCTGCGAAATGTCGTAGAGCAGGTTCTGTACCAGCAGGTGCATCGGCAACATCGGCAGGAACGGAATGAACGCACTCGCCACCAGCACCGAGAACACGTTGCCGAAGTTGGAGCTGGCCGTCATCTTGATGTACTTGAGCATGTTGGCGAAGGTGCGGCGCCCTTCGAGCACGCCCTCCTCCAACACCATCAGGCTCTTTTCCAGGAGGATGATGTCAGCGGCTTCCTTGGCGATGTCCACCGCGCTGTCCACCGAAATACCGATGTCGGCGGTACGCAGCGCCGGCGCATCGTTGATGCCGTCGCCCATGAAACCGACCACATGGCCGTTGCCTTTGAGGATGCGCACGATGCGCTCCTTGTGCGACGGCGTGAGCTTGGCGAAGACGTTGGTTTTCTCTACCGCCACGGCCAGTTCGGCATCGCTCATGCGCTCGATGTCGTTGCCCATCAGCAAGCCCTGTTGCGCGAGGCCGACTTCGCGGCAAATCTTCGCGGTCACCAGTTCGTTGTCACCGGTCAGCACTTTGACCGCGACGCCGTGCTCGGCCAGCGCCTTGAGCGCCGGCGCAGTGCTTTCCTTGGGTGGATCGAGGAACGCCACGTAACCGATCAGCGTCAGTTCCTGCTCATCCTCCAGGCTGTAAGTGTCGCGACCTTCCGGCATCGAACGGGCAGCCACCGCCACCACGCGCAAGCCTTCAGCGTTGAATGCTGCGGTGACCTGACGAATCCGGGTCAGCAATTCATCGCTCAAGGCTTCTTCGATTTCGCCGTGCTGCACCCGGGTGCACACCGCCAACACTTCTTCCACTGCGCCTTTGCAGATCAGCAGATGCGGTTCACCACGCCCTTCGACCACCACCGACATGCGCCGGCGATTGAAGTCGAACGGGATCTCATCAACCTTGCGAAACGCCGTGCCAACCTTCAGTTCGCGATGGATTTCCACGTGTTCCAGCACCGCCACGTCGAGCAGGTTTTTCAGCCCGGTCTGGTAGTAGCTGTTGAGGTAGGCCTTTTCCAGCACATCGTCGGAGTCTTCACCCCAGACGTCGACATTGCGCGCGAGGAAGATCTTGTCCTGGGTCAGGGTGCCGGTCTTGTCGGTGCACAGCACATCCATGGCGCCGAAGTTCTGGATCGCGTCCAGACGTTTGACGATGACCTTTTTGCGCGACAGGAACACCGCACCTTTGGCCAGCGTCGAGGTGACGATCATCGGCAGCATTTCCGGGGTCAGGCCCACGGCAATCGACAGCGCGAACAGCAGCGCTTCGGTCCAGTCGCCCTTGGTGAAACCGTTGATGAACAGCACCAGCGGCGCCATGACGAACATGAAGCGGATCAGCAGCCAGCTGACTTTGTTCACGCCCAGCTGGAACGAGGTCACGGCGCGGTCAGTTACGCCCACACGCTGTGCCAACGCGCCGAAATAGGTGCTGTTGCCCGTGGTGAGAATCACCGCCACCGCCGTGCCGGACACCACGTTGGTGCCCATGAACAGAATGTTCTCCAGCTCCAGCGGATTGCGCGTGTCGCGGTCGGCCTGACGGGCAAACTTTTCCACCGGCATCGATTCGCCGGTCATCGCCGCCTGGCTGACGAACAGATCCTTGGCGCTGAGCACCCGACAGTCAGCGGGAATCATGTCGCCGGCGGACAGCACAATCAGGTCGCCCGGCACCAGCTGCTTGATCGGCAGTTCGATGCGCGGCTCGTCGCGGCGCATCACCGTGGCGGTGTTGCTGACCATCGCCTTGAGCGCGTCGGCGGCCTGGTTGGATTTGCTTTCCTGCCAGAAGCGCAGCAGCGTCGACAGCACCACCATGGAGAAAATCACCGTGGCGGCTTTCAGGTCTTCGGTCAGCCAGGAGATCACCGCCAACAGGGTCAGCAGCAGGTTAAACGGGTTTTTGTAGCAGTGCCACAGGTGAGTCCACCATGGCAGCGGCTGCTCGTGTTCGACTTCGTTGAGGCCGTACTGCGCGCGCAGTGCGTCGACTTCAAAATCGGTCAGGCCGTCGGTGTGAGTACCCAGCGACGAGAGCAGTTCGCCGCTGTCGCGATGGGCCGCATCGACCAGGGTGTTGGCCAGCGTGGGCGGGACTTCACGGCTGACCGTGGTGTCGTTGATCGATTCCAGCAGCGCCAGACGGCGGAAGTGCCGGGCGATGTGGCGTGTGCGCAGGAAGCCTGCGAAAAATTCCTTGAGCGTAAGTTTCATGGCTGTTGCCCCTATGGTCAGCCGGGAAACCGTCGAGCAGGTACGACCATGCCTCGTTCACCGGAAAATCCGGCACGGCAAGGCTTGGCGCGCCGGTCAGAAAAGACAGGCGTGTCGATAGGTTTGCGATCGCGACCACACGGTCGAAATCACATACTTTCAGTGTCGATGAGAAGGACGTCGGGACATGGTCTCAACTGACCATGATCGGGATGCCGCTGCTCGCTTTACGGCGAGACAACGGCAGAGAAAGGCTGCGCGTTATCTTGCCGAGAATCTGCCGGTTACCGAGACCGGCCGACAACTGTCACTCGAACAAGTACCCACTGTGGGTCTCCGCTATTGATGAAAACGCGCGAAGCTTACGCCTCGATGATTGGAGAGTAAACCCGCAAAAGGAAGTGTGTCGGGGAATGTGGCGGGTGTTCAGGAAGGGTTCAGGATTGAGATTTTTCGCTGGCCTCCAGGGCCCTGTCGCGGGCAAGCCCGCTCCCACAAGAATCTCCAGTGAATACAAGTTTTGCATCCGAAACAGATCCTGTGGGAGCTGGCTTGCCAGCGATTGCGGTGTATCAGGCAAAGCAGATTCAGCTGGCCGTCGCCAACAACAGATCCGCCATCGAACGATGCCCACGGTTCTTGCCATGCTCATACAGCGAACCGGCAATCTCGTCGGCACGCACCGGCAACACCGACAGCAAGGTGTCGCTCAGACCATGGCTGGCCTGGCAGAAGCCCTGCATGTAGATGCCGGCCTTGCAGCGTTCGTCGGTAATCAGTTTGTAGTTGCGATCGACCTCGAAGTCACCGAGGTATTGCTCCAGCGGTGCCAACAGTTTGCGGTGCATCTGCCGCTCGTAACCGGTGGCCAGGACCACGGCGTCATAGATACGCACGGTGACTTCGCCGGTAGCGTTGTTGCGCACCGCCAGTTCGATGCCGCGCTCGGTGGCGCTGGCGCTTTCCACAGTGGTCAGGGTGCGGAACGCATGGCGGGCGATGCCCGAGACTTTCTGCCGATAGAAGATGCCGTAGATGCGTTCGATCAGGTCGATGTCCACCACCGAATAGTTGGTGTTGTGGTACTCGTTGACCAGGCGCTCACGCTCGGCGCTGTTTTGCTGGAACACCAGATCGGTGAACTCCGGCGAGAACACTTCGTTGACGAACGGGCTGTCGTCCGCAGGCTTGAGCGCCGAGCCGCGCAGGATCATGTCCACTTGCACCGACGGAAACGAATCGTTCAGATCGATGAAGGCTTCCGCCGCGCTCTGCCCGCCGCCGATGATCGCAATGCTCATCGGTTGATTGTTGATGCAAGGCTGCTTGGCCATCTGCGACAGATACTGCGAGTGGTGGAATACGCGGCTGTCACCCTTCAGCGCCTTGAACGCCTCCGGAATACGCGGCGTGCCGCCGGCACTGACCACCACCGAACGCGCGGTGCGCACGAACTGCTGGCCTTCGCTGTCGCGGGAGATCACGCGCAACGCTTCAACCTGATGGTTGTGCAGCACCGGTTCAATGGTCAGCACTTCTTCGCCATAGCGGCTCTGCTCGGTGAACTGCCCGGCGACCCAGCGCAGGTAATCGTTGTACTCCATGCGGCACGGATAGAAGGTGCCGAGGTTGATGAAATCCACCAGGCGGCCGTGAGCCTTCAGGTAATTGACGAACGAGTACGGACTGGTCGGATTGCGCAGGGTCACCAGATCCTTGAGGAAGGAAATCTGCAATTCGCTTTGGGTCGACAGGGTGTTGCCGTGCCAGCTGTAGTCGGCCTGCTTGTCGAGGAACAGCACATCCAGCTCGCCGTGGGTCGGGCCACGCTCTTGCAGAGCGATGGCCAGCGCCAGGTTCGAAGGGCCGAAACCGACGCCGATCAGGTCGTGAACGATGGGCGATGCAATTGCCTGAGTCATTTCCAGTGTCCTCTGGATGAACCCCTCAACAAGGGGAAAGGAGAGCCTAAGTGACCCGACTGGCCTTGAGCAGGACAGCAGGTCGTCTGTTGAGTAGGAACGAGGACAGGGAAATAAAATTTAGCGACGGCGGCTCAATGGGCATCCCATTGCTTGATGCGCAGGCGGCAATGCTTCATCGCATTGACGATGTGTTTTTCCACCAGTGCCTTGGAAATCCCCAGCTGTTCGGCGATCTGCGGGTGCGACAGGCCTTCGATCTTGCGCAGCAGAAAACTGTCGCGGCACAGCGGCGGCAATTCTGCCAGGGCGCGCTGGAGCATCTCCAGACGCTGGCCGTGATCGAGGGTGCCGTGGGGCGACGGGGTGAAATAACGCTCTTCGCTGTCGAGCACTTCCAGCGGCTCGACCTGACGCAAGGCGTTGCGCCGATGATCGTCGATCACCAGATTCAGCGCAGTGCGATAGAGAAACGCCCGGGGCTGCTCGATGGGCGTGTCGCTGGAGCGTTCCAGTACGCGCACATAAGCGTCATGCACCACATCTTCGGCGACCTGACGGTTGCCGAGCTTGGCGTTCAGGAAACACACCAGCTCGCGATAGTAGTTTTCCAACATGACTCCCGGCCGCTTCGATGCGGATTCGATCCTTGAGCACACTGATCGACGGCCCCGCAAACACGGGTAGCAAGATAGTGGCAACTTGAGGTGCGTAATTTATAGTAATTCTCATATAGATTTAAAGTGGCGTTTGTCGTTGCCCGCCAAATAGTGCCGTTCTATACCTGTAACATCCTGTGTCTTCGCTTAAATTCCCCTGCGCATTCATCGTTTACAGGACAGCTCCCCGTGTCTGTCGTGCCCTGCGACAGCGTTCAGCGGCTGCGCGCTGTGGCGTGCAGCCGAACGACGGGCCGAATTCCACTGGCCGGAACCCTGCATGAAACGTCCCCGCCCCGCCCGACGCGCCCTGCTCGCAGCCCTGTGTCTGATTCCCGTTGTTGCCTACGCCGCGTGGCAAATCATGCCGCCGGGCCGCGAGCGCTTCGCCACCGTGCAAGTCAGCCGTGGCGACATCGAAAGCAGCGTCACCGCGCTGGGCACCCTGCAACCGCGCCGCTATGTCGATGTCGGTGCGCAGGCCTCCGGGCAGATCCAGAAAATCCACGTCGAAGTCGGTGACGTGGTCAAGGAAGGTCAACTGCTGGTGGAAATCGATCCATCCACGCAGAAGGCCAAACTCGACGCCGGACGCTTCTCCATCGAAAACCTTAAGGCGCAATTGCAGGAGCAACGCGCCCAGCATGAACTGGCGCGGCAGAAGTATCAGCGGCAGCAGCATCTCGCGGCCGGCGGCGCCACCCGTGAAGAAGACGTGCAGACCGCCCGCGCCGAACTGAAAGCCACTCAGGCCCGCGTCGACATGTTCCAGGCACAGATCCGCCAGGCTGAAGCCAGCCTGCGCAGCGATCAGGCTGAGCTCGGCTACACGCGGATCTACGCGCCGATGGCCGGCACCGTGGTCGCCCTCGACGCCCGCGAAGGCCAGACCCTCAACGCGCAACAGCAGACGCCGCTGATCCTGCGCATCGCCAAACTGTCACCGATGACCGTGTGGGCCGAGGTTTCCGAGGCCGACATTGGTCACGTCAAACCGGGCATGACCGCCTACTTCACCACCCTCAGCGGTGGTCAGCGGCGCTGGAGCAGCACCGTGCGGCAGATCCTGCCGGTGCCGCCCAAGCCGCTGGACCAGACCAGCCAGGGCGGTGGCAGCCCGGCCAGCAGCAGTAAAAGCGGCAGCGCCCGCGTTGTGCTGTACACGGTTTTGCTCGACGTCGATAACGCCGACAACGCCTTGATGGCCGAGATGACCACCCAAGTGTTTTTCGTCGCCAATCAGGCCAAAGGCGTGCTTACCGCACCGGTCGCCGCGTTGCAGGGCAGCACCAGCGCCAACCTGCAGACCGCGCAGGTGGTCGCGGCCAACGGCGACATCCAGCAACGCGAGGTGCGCACCGGCATCAGCGACCGGCTCAAGGTGCAGATTGTCGACGGCCTCAACGAAGGCGATCACTTGTTGATTGGCCCGGTCGACGGCAACGGAGGCTGAATGCAAACGCCTCTGATCGACCTGCAGGACATTCGCAAATCCTACGGCGGCGGTGACGCACCGGAGGTTCACGTGCTGCGCGGCATCGACCTGTCGATCCACGCCGGTGAATTTGTGGCGATTGTCGGCGCTTCCGGCTCCGGCAAATCGACCCTGATGAATATCCTCGGCTGCCTCGACCGCCCGACCTCCGGCGAGTACCGCTTCGCCGGGGAAAACGTCGCCGGCCTCGACAGCGACGAGCTGGCCTGGCTGCGCCGCGAAGCCTTTGGATTTGTATTCCAGGGCTATCACCTGATTCCGTCCGGCTCGGCCCAGGAAAACGTCGAGATGCCGGCGATCTATGCCGGCACCCCGGCTGCCGAGCGTCACGCCCGCGCCGCCGCCCTGCTCGACCGCCTCGGTCTGGCCTCGCGCACCGGCAATCGCCCGCATCAGTTGTCCGGCGGCCAACAGCAACGGGTGTCGATTGCCCGGGCGTTGATGAACGGTGGCCACATCATCCTCGCCGACGAACCCACCGGCGCCCTCGACAGCCACAGCGGCAAAGAGGTGATGGCGCTGCTCGATGAACTGGCGAGCCAGGGCCACGTGGTGATCCTCATCACCCACGACCGCGAAGTCGCGGCCCGGGCCAAACGCATCATCGAAATCCGCGACGGCCTGATCATCAGCGACAGCGCCCGCGACAACCCAGAAGCCCAGACCAGCGCCAACCCCGGCGCCCTGCAAGCGGTGGATCTGCGCCAGCGTCTGGCCGACGGCGCCGAAGCCACCGGCGCCTGGAAAGGCGAACTGGTCGATGCCCTGCACGCCGCGTGGCGAGTGATGTGGATCAACCGCTTTCGCACAGCGCTGACCCTGCTCGGGATCATCATCGGCGTGGCGTCGGTGGTGGTGATGCTGGCGGTCGGCGAAGGCAGCAAACGCCAGGTGATGGCGCAGATGGGCGCCTTCGGTTCGAACATCATTTACCTGAGCGGCTCGGCGCCCAACCCGCGCACGCCGCCGGGGATCATCACCCTCGACGATGTGCACGCCCTGGCCAGCCTGCCGCAAGTGCAGAGGATCATGCCGGTCAACGGCGCCGAGGCCGGCGTACGTTACGGTAATGCCGACCATCTGAGTTACGTCGGCGGCAACGACACCCACTTCCCGGCGATCTTCAACTGGCCGGTGGTGCAAGGCAGTTACTTCACCGAGGCCGATGAGCAGAACGCTGCAGCCGTCGCGGTGATCGGCCACAAAGTCCGCAGCAAACTGCTCAAGGATGTGCCGAACCCGATCGGCCAATTCATCCTGATCGAGAATGTGCCGTTCCAGGTGGTCGGCGTGCTCGCGGAAAAAGGCGCCAGCTCCGGCGACTCCGACAGTGATAATCGCATCGCCATCCCTTATTCGGCGGCCAGCGTTCGGCTGTTCGGCACGCGCAATCCGGAATACGTGGCCATCGCCGCCGCCGACGCGCGCAAGGTCAAGGACACCGAGCAGGCCATCGAGCAACTGATGCTGCGCCTGCACAACGGCAAGAAGGACTTCGAACTGACCAACAACGCCGCGATGATTCAGGCCGAGGCGCGCACCCAGAACACCCTGTCACTGATGCTCGGCTCGATTGCCGCGATCTCGCTGCTGGTCGGCGGGATCGGGGTGATGAACATCATGCTGATGACCGTGCGTGAGCGGACTCGCGAGATCGGCATTCGCATGGCCACCGGCGCCCGCCAGCGCGACATCCTCCGGCAGTTCCTCACCGAAGCGGTGATGCTCTCGGTGGTCGGCGGCCTTGCCGGGATCGCCCTGGCGCTGCTCGTCGGCGGCGTGCTGATCCTCAGCGAAGTGGCCGTGGCTTTTTCGTTGATGGCGGTGCTCGGCGCCTTCGGTTGCGCCCTGGTCACCGGTGTTGTCTTCGGCTTCATGCCTGCCCGCAAAGCTGCCCGGCTCGACCCGGTCACGGCCCTTACCAGTGAATGATCGATCTATGAAACCGCGTCTCAGCCTGTTGACCGTGTGCCTGTTGCTCAGCGCCTGCGGCAGTCCCGTCCAGCGTCCCGACAGCGGCGTGCAGCCGCCCGCCGCCTGGCAATCGGCGCCGGCGGCCAGCCTTGCGCGCAACAACCCGCAATGGTGGACGCAATTTGGCAGCCCGGAACTGGATCGCCTGATCGAACAGGCGCGCGTCGGCAGTTTCGACCTCGCGGCCGCCGTTGCTCGCGTGCGTCAGGCGCAGGCGGGTACCGTCATCGCTGGCGGCTCACAGCTGCCGGAGGTCAAGGCCGGCCTGAATGCCAATCGGCAGAAACTGCTGCGCGGCAATGGCTACAGCCAACTCGATGCCAACAGCAGCAACAAGGCGGTGGACTATTTCGATACCAACCTGAGCGCCACCTACGAAATCGATTTCTGGGGCGGCAAACGCGCGTCGCGCGACAGTGCGCAGTTCGCCCTGCAGGCCAGCGAATTCGACCGGGCGACGGTCGAGCTGACAGTGCTCAGCAGCGTTGCCAGTACGTATGCGCAAACCTTGTCGCTGCGCGAGCAGAGTCGCATCGCCGAACTCAATCTGGCCAACGCACAAAGCGTACTGAAACTGGTGCAGACGCGGTTTGATTCAGGCTCCGCCACCGCACTGGAACTGGCCCAGCAGAAAAGCCTGGTCGCCGCCCAGCAATGGCAATTGCCGCGCGTGCAACAGCAAGCCCAGGACGCGTTGATCAGCCTCGCCGCCCTGCTTGGCCGACCGGTGCAGCAACTGTCGGCGACAGAGTCCTTCGATCACCTGCAATGGCCAGATATCGCCGCCGGCGTCCCCAGCGAGTTGCTCACCCAGCGTCCGGACATCGCACGCGCCGAAGCACAACTGGCCGCCGCCGAAGCCGACGTCAAAGTCGCTCGCGCGGCCATGTTGCCGGCACTGACCCTGACCGCCCAACTCGGCTCAGGCGCCAATCAGTTCGACGATTTGATTCGCAGCCCTTTCTACAACCTGACCGCCGGACTGGTCGCACCGATTTTCAATAACGGTCGCCTCGGCGCTGAGCGCGACAAGGCCACGGCGCGCCAGCAAGAGCTGCTGGAAACCTACCGTGGGGCGATCATCAACGGGTTCGCCGATGTGGAAAAAGCGCTCAATAGCATTCGTCGCCTGGATGAGCAGCGGCTGTGGCAGAACGATGAACTGAATCAGGCGCAGACCGCGTTCGACATCGCCCAGAGCCGCTACCAGGCCGGCGCCGAAGACTTGCTGACCGTGTTGGAAACCCAGCGCACGCTGTACGCGGCCCAGGATCAGCATGCACAACTACGGCTGTCACGAGTGCAGGCGAGCATTGCGCTGTACAAGGCACTTGGCGGGGGGTGGCAGACGCTGTAATCGAATCAACACAACAACCCTGTGGGAGCTGGCTTGCCAGCGATGAGGCCAGCACTCCCGACATCAACGTTGCCTGACCCGATGCTATCGCTGGCAAGCCAGCTCCCACATCGATTGGCGGTGTTGCCGCGCTCTCGGGCTGACCCATAACCCTGTGGGAGCTGGCTTGCCAGCGATGAGGCCAGCACTCCCGACATCAACGTGCCTGACCCGATGCTATCGCTGGCAAGCCAGCTCCCACATCGATTGGCGGTGTTGCCGCTCTCTCGGGCTGACACATAACCCTGTGGGAGCTGGCTTGCCAGCGATGAGGCCAGCACTGCCGACATCAACGTTGCCTGACCCGATGCTATCGCTGGCAAGCCAGCTCCCACATTGAGTGGCGGTGTTGCCGCTCTCTCGGGCTGACACCTGAACCTGTGGGAGCGAGCCTGCTCGCGCATGATCGATGACGCAGCCCTCAAGCCGGGCTGGTTTTAGCCTTCAGATTGCGCGCATACCATGGGCGTTGCGGCACGCGGCGGAACAGGCCGGCGAGTTTTTCCTCGTCGCTGATAAAGGTGATGCGCAGCGCCAGCTTCATGGTTTCCGGATCCATCTCCATCGACTTGCCCACCTGCAATCCCGGCGTGGTACTGCAACCATGGGTGATCGGCCCGAGCCACGGGTCGTCGACTTCCACCCAGCGCCCCGGGGCAAACCATGGCACGCCATTGACCTGCAGCCGCGTGACTTCGCCCGGGTGGAAACGCTCGTGGGCGCGGAACCAGTCCTCGATGCGATCATCGATCCAGCCATGGAAATGCCAGAACGTCGGGTTGACGTGGGAAGAAAACGGATCGCCAAGGAAGTCGTTTTCGGCGTTGTACCAGCGGGCCGCGAAGTCCGCCGGATCGCGGGCAAACGGCACCGGCTGACCGTTGGACGGATCGCGCGGCACGGAGGCCCAGCGCATGTGCAGCCAGTCGTGCAGGCCCAGTTCGACTTCGGAGCCAAACTGGCCGAGGGTGAGCCGGGCCAGATACGCCGGATCGCGGTACTGCGACTCCCAGACCTGGAAGTTGCTTTCGTAGGTTTCGGCGGTCTTGATGTCGCTGACCCATTGGCTGAATTCGTCATCGCCCGCCGCCGTCCAGGTGGGTGGCAAGGCTGAGCCGTCGTGGTTGTCGAAATAGCGGGCGAAGCCGACGCGATCGCGGATCAGCTCCGGCTGCGGCAGCGGGAAGAATTCCCACGACGGCAGATCCTGCATCGACCGCGCCGTCCCGAGCATGTGCCGGTGCATGAAGAAAAAGTCCACGCCCGAACCATTGCGATCCTTGCGCGGGCCACGGGCATCGCGCTCCTTGTCGCGCGGGCCGGGCTGCCAGCCGATACCGCGCAAGGCTTCGCGTTTGTCCTCGGGCAGCTTGTGCCACTTGTCCCGGGTCGCATGCCACAACTGGTGAAACAGGCGATGCTCGGGCGAGATCAACCACGCCAGCAACGTCGGGTTGAGCGGCGTGCGCTCGCGCGCTTCGGGAAACAGCCGCTTGACGGCGACAAAGCGGTTGTCCTGCGCCGGCAAAGCCAGCGACCGGTCCAGGCGCAAGGCCTTGCCGCTGAGGGTGCCACTGCCGGCATTGCCGAAGTCGGCCCAGACCTCATCGAGGATCATCTCCAGCTCATAGCTGATCTGGCCATCGACGCCAATCAGGCGCCAGCTCAGCTTCGCCGCATCGGCTTTCGCGAGGTCGCCCAGAATTCGATAACGCGGTGTTTCAGCGGAACGCAGGCGCTCGGACGTGTCGAGAAAACCGCACACCCCGCGCCCCTTCTGGCCGATGTCGAGAAACACTTGCAGACCCTTGAGCGGCAAGCCCTCGAGGCCGGCATCGGCACCTTCGAAACGGATATCCCACACCCCGCGCAACGCATTTGCCAAGCGCTGCCCGGCCCTGTCCGCGACGTCGAAAGACGCTTCGCCCGGGGTGATCGTCGGGTCCGGCTTCGTCCATTCACGATGCCCGAAATACGCCGCAGGCACGGCAGCGCCGGTCAGCGCCAGACCCGCCATGAACCATCGTCGAGAAATCTTCATTGCCCTACCTGTGTCAGCCATGAAGCAGGCTTTATCCAAGCTAGAACGTTTGTTGCCCCGGCAAATTTAACGCGCCCGGCGATGATGACCCGTGGCGAGGGGATTCATCCCCGATGAGTTGCGAAGCAACTCCCATCCGACGCTGCCGGCGACACTAGAAGGGACAGCGCTGGCAGGCTTTGCGAGCGCTTCGCCCTCGATCGGGGATAAATCCCCTCGCCACAGCACCAGGCTTAAATTTTGCCGCCATCCACTCGTTCTTCCCAGATAGCGAAGGCCCCCGCGCCTGCACCTCGATGGCGAACCTGACTGAGATGGCAATGACAAAACCACGTTCGAAAAAGGCTCTATTCATCGGCCTGCCGTTGGCCCTGGCGATCGGCGCCGGTGCAGGCTTTGCCGTGTGGCACCACTGGTTCAAGGACGACCTCGGCTACCCGGCCAAAGTCATGAAGCAGGCCGATGAGCTGCACGAACGCATGCTGTCTTTCGACAGCCATGTCAGCCTGACGCAAAATTTCGGCACCGACGGCCACGAGGCCGACAAGGACGGCGACGGCCAGTTCGATCTGGCCAAGGCCAGCCGTGGACGCCTGTCCGGCGCCGCGCTGACCATCTTCGGCTGGCCGGAAATGTGGAACGGCCCGAACGCCCCGCACAAGCCGACCCCCGGCTTCGTTGACGAGGCACGCAACCAGCAGGAGATCCGCTTCAAGATCATCTCCGGCATGGTTCGCGATTACCCCAATCAGGTCGCCATCGCCTACACCCCCGACGACTTCCGGCGCTTGCACGGCGAAGGCAAATTCGCGATTTTCATCAGCATGCTCAACGCCTATCCGCTGGGCCACGACCTCAACCTGCTGGACCTGTGGACGGCGCGCGGCATGCGCATGTTCGGCTTCAGCTACATCGGCAACAACGACTGGGCGGATTCGTCGCGACCGCTGCCATTTCTCAATGATTCGCCGGACGCCCTCGACGGCCTCTCGGATCTGGGCAAGCAAGCGGTCAAGCGCCTCAACGATCTGGGCGTGATCATCGACGTCTCGCAAATGTCGACCAAGGCCCTCGAACAAGTTGCGCAACTGAGCCGCACGCCGCTGGTGGCCTCGCATTCGGCGCCGCGCGCGATGGTCGACATTCCGCGCAACCTCAGCGACAAGGAAATGCAACTGATCAAAAACAGCGGCGGCGTGGTGCAGATCGTTGCGTTTTCGCAGTACCTGCGTCCGCTCACCCAGCAAACCCAGGACAAGCTCAACGCGATGCGCAAGGACTTCGACCTGCCGCCGCTGCCGAACCTGGCGATGGCGTTGATGCCGGGCGACCCGATCATTGCCGCGTGGTCGGAGCAGAAGTTCGGCCAGTACGCCAGTCGCCTGTACGCGATCCTCGAAGAGGAACCGAAAGCCAGCCTCAAGGATCTGGGCGATGCCATCGATTACGCGGTGCGCAAGATCGGCATCGACCATGTCGGCATCAGCTCCGACTTCAACGAAGGTGGCGGCGTCAAAGGCTTCGAGAACGTCGGCGAAATTCGCAACGTCACCGCCGAGCTGATCTCGCGCGGTTACTCCGAAGCGGACATCGCCAAGCTCTGGGGCGGCAACTTCCTGCGGGTTTGGGATCAGGTCGAGAAAGCCGCGAAACCGGCCCTGGCCGCTGCGCCGGGAACTGCCAAGCCATGAGCAATCGTCGTGAGTTCTTGAAGCAGGCGGGGATTCTCGCGGCGGCGCTGCCACTGGGCGCGAGCCTGCCGAATGTCGCCGGTGCCGCGAGCGCTGCGCCCGTGACTGGCAACAAGTGGGCGCAGTTGCAGCAGCTGTTCGATCAGGATCCGGCGTATCTGCACTTCTCCAACTTTCTGATCACCTCACACCCGAAACCGGTGCGCGAGGCGATTGAGCGGCACCGCGCCGCCCTCGACAACAATCCCGGCCTGGCCATGGATTGGGACCACGGCGTGATCGAACAGCGCGAAGAGAACGTGCGGGTCTGGGCCGGTCGCTATCTGCAAGCCGACGCCAGACAGATCGCCCTGACCGGCAGCACCACCGAAGGTCTGGCGACGATCTACGGCGGCGTGCACGTGCGCCCCGATCAGGAAATCCTCACCACCGAACACGAGCACTACGCGACCCACACCATCCTCGCCCTGCGCACCGAACGCGACGGCACCCGGGTGCGCAAGATTCGCCTGTTCAAGGATCCGTACAACGCGAGCAAAGCAGAAATCCTTGCTGCCATCGACAGCGCCATCCGTCCCGAGACCCGGGTGCTGGGCATGTGCTGGGTGCATTCGGGCAGCGGCATGAAACTGCCCATCGGTGAAATCGGCGCCATCGTCGACCGGCACAACCGTGGGCGCAGCGACGCCGAGCGCATCGTTTACGTGGTCGACGGGGTGCATGGCTTCGGCGTAGACAACCTGAACTTCGCGCAAATGAACTGCGACTTCTTCATCGCCGGCACCCACAAGTGGATGTTCGGCCCACGCGGCACCGGCATCGTCTGCAGCCGCTTCGCCGAAGTCAGGTACGTGACCCCGATCATTCCGACGTTCTCCGAAGCCACGGCGTTTTCCACCACCATGACGCCCGGCGGCTACCACTCGTTCGAACACCGCTGGGCGCTGGACGAAGCGTTCAAATTGCATCTTGAGCTGGGCAAGGCCGAGGTCGAGGCGCGCATTCACGCGCTCAACAGCTACCTGAAACAACGCCTGCAGCAACGTCCGCAGATCGAACTGGTCACGCCGCTGAGCCCTGAGCTGTCCGCCGGTTTCACCTTCTTCCGGGTCAAGGGCAAGGACAGCGACAAGATCGCCGCGCACCTGATGGCCAACCGGGTGGTGGCCGATGCCGTGCACCGCGACGTCGGCCCGGTGATCCGCACCGCACCGGGGCTGCTCAACGACGAAGAGCAAATCGACCGTTTGCTGGCCGTGCTCGATCAGGCCCTTTGACCCGGACGCTCCCTTTTTCCTTTTAGCGAGACTCGCAATGAACAGTGAACTGCGTCGATTTTCCTTGAAAGCGCTGCCGGCGCTGATGCTCACCGCCCTCGCCGCCGGCCTGCTGCCGGGTGCCGCGCAGGCCGCCACCCCGCCTGCGCCGGGCAAGGTGTTCAAGGACTGCAAGGACTGCCCGGAAATGGTCGTGCTGCCCACCGGCACGTTTACCATGGGCACCCCGGAGGATGAGGTTGGCCGCGAGCCGGATGAAGGGCCGATGCACCCGGTGACGTTTGCCAAACCGCTGGCGATCAGCCGTTTCCAGATTCTGCGCGGCGAGTGGGACGCCTACCTCAAGGACAGCGGCTACAAGATGCCCGACGGCGACACGCGCCCCGGTCGCGCGTGCAAGGCCGGGATCCCGGATTATCAGGGCAGCGACCCGCGCAAGCAGTACACCGACAAGCACCCGGCGGTGTGCATGGATTTCCCGGAGGCCGAAGCTTACGTGGCCTGGCTGTCGAAGAAGACCGGCCAGCCCTATCGACTGGTCAGCGAATCGCTGCGTGAATACGCCGCCCGCGCCGGCAGCACGGGGCCCTTCCCCTTCCCGTTCGATGAAGGCAAGGAATACAGCATCGCCAAACACGCCAACACCTACGGCGCCGCTGATGGCTACAACTTCACCGCGCCGGCCGGCAGCTTCCCGGCCAACGCCTTCGGCGTCTACGACATGCACGGCAATATTTATGAGTGGACCGCCGATTGCTACAACGACAACTACGTCGGCGCGCCAAGCGATGGCAGTGCCTGGCTCAGCGGCAAGTGCGAAGTGCGGCGCATCCGGGGCAACGACTGGGGCGAGGCCCCGGTGTTTTCGCGCTCGGGCAACCGCAACGCCACCTACACCGACACCCGTGGCGACTGGATCGGCTTCCGGGTCGCCCGCGATCTGTAAGGCCATCGCCCGGCTAAATTAGCCATCCCGCCAGTCGTTCTACAGGTGGGCGCGATCCTCCATGGCGCGCCCGCCGCTCTCTACGTCATCCAGGCGAACCCCACGCGCAGTGCCGGTGTTCGCCGCTCCTTCAAGCAGGGAACCTCCATGAGCAAACCAACACGCGGGGTGATCAATGAATTGTTCGCCCTGCTCAAACCCTTTCGACTGATCGTCAGCGTGTCGATCCTGCTCGGCATGGTCGGTGGCCTGAGCGTCACCGCGTTGCTGGCGACCATCAACAATGTGCTGCACGCCGAGGGCGCACTGACCAGCACCATGGTCGCGGTGTTCGCCGGCCTGTGCCTGCTGGCGCTGACCAGCTCGATCTTTTCCGACATCGGCACCAATTTCGTCGGCCAGCACATCATCGCCACATTGCGCAAAGAGCTCGGCGAGAAAGTCCTCTCGGCGCCGATCGAGCAGATCGAGCGCTACCGCAGCCATCGGCTGATTCCGGTGCTGACCCACGACGTCGACACCATCAGCGACTTCGCTTTCGCCTTTGCGCCGCTGGCGATTTCCCTGACCGTGACCCTCGGTTGCATGGGCTACCTGGCGATGTTGTCGTGGCCGATGTTCCTGATGATGGCGGTGGCGATCCTGATCGGCACGGTCATTCAGTACATCGCGCGCGGGCGCGGCATGCAGGGTTTCCTCAAGGCCCGCGACTACGAAGACGAGCTGCAGAAGCACTACCACGCGGTCGCCGAGGGCGCCAAGGAACTGCGCATCCACCGCCCGCGCCGGCATCGCATGTTTGTCTCGGGCATCGAAGGCACGGCAGACAAGATCTGCGCGACGCAGGTGCGTTCGGTAAACATTTTCGTGGTCGCCAAGACTTTGGGTTCGATGCTGTTCTTCGTGGTGATCGGCCTGGCGCTGGGCCTGCAATCGCTGTGGCCGAGCGCCGACAAAGCGGTGATGAGCGGCTTCGTGCTGGTGCTGCTGTACATGAAAGGGCCGCTGGAACACATCATCGGCACCTTGCCGATCGTCAGTCGCGCGCAGATCGCGTTCCGCCGCATTGCCGATCTGTCCGAGCAGTTTTCCTCGCCCGAACCGCACCTGTTGCTCAGCGATCAGGGCCATCAAAAGACCCCGGTGCACAGTTTGGAACTGACTGATGTCTCTTACAGTTTCCCGACGGTAGAAGGCGCCAAGCCGTTCCGGCTGGGGCCGGTAAACCTGAAAATCGAACAGGGCGACATCATTTTCATCGTCGGCGAAAACGGCTGCGGCAAGACCACGCTGATCAAATTGCTGCTGGGTCTGTACGCGCCACAGCAAGGCGAAATCCGCCTCAACCAGCAGCTCGTCGACGCCAGCAACCGCGACGATTACCGCCAGTTGTTCACCACGATTTTCGCCGACTATTACCTGTTCGACGACGTGGTTCAGGGCGACACCCATATCCCGGAAGACGCCAACAAATACCTGGAGCGCCTGGAAATTGCGCACAAGGTCAGTGTGCGTGACGGCTCGTTCACCACCACCGACCTGTCCACCGGCCAGCGCAAGCGTCTGGCCCTGATCAACGCCTGGCTGGAGGAGCGTCCGGTGCTGGTGTTCGACGAGTGGGCCGCCGATCAGGACCCGACCTTCCGGCGGATTTTCTACACCGAGCTGCTGCCGGACCTGAAGCGTCTGGGCAAGACCATCATCGTCATTTCCCACGACGATCGTTACTTCGATGTCGCCGACCAACTGGTGCGCATGAGCGCCGGCAAAGTGGTCACTGAGCTGCAACCCGCCTGACTGTGAAAAATTTGTAAAAAAAATGGCAGTGAGCTTTCCGGTTTTCGGAAGGCTCAACGTCTTACTAACAGTTAATAGAAATAGTTCTCAGTCAACACTTTGAAGAGTAGAAGAACAATGCCCGCACCGCACGGACTCCACCCGCTCGCCAAGGCCCTGCTGATCCGCCGCTCCTTCCGTTGCACCCTGCCAGCGTTCTGCGCCATGGCCCTGACCGTACCGATGGCCGGCCAGGCCCAGGCCGCTGCCGTGGCGATCAATATTCCTGCACAGTCGCTGGGGAGCGCGCTGCAGGAATTCGGTCGCCAGACCAACCTCCAAGTGCTGTACAGCCCGGATGAGGTCAGCGGTCTGCGCAGCAGCACGGTCAGTGGCAACCTGGAACCGACCGCCGCCATCGCGCAACTGCTGCAAGGCACGAACATCGCCTACAGCGTCGAGGGCAACAACGTCGCCTTGCGTTCGCGCAGCAGCGGTGGCGCCAGCCTCGATCTGGCCCCGACCAGCATTTCCGCCACGGCAGAATCGGCTTGGGGCCCGGTAGACGGGATCGTCGCCAAACGCAGCGCCACCGGTTCGAAGACCGATTCGTCGCTCAAGGAAATCCCGCAGACCATCAACGTCGTCACTCAAGACGAAATCAAGATGCGCGGCTCGAAGACCGTCACCGAAGCTCTGCAATACACGCCGGGCATGACCGGCGGCGGTTTCTCGGACCGGGTGAAGATCTTCGACGAACCGACATCCCGTGGCTTCTCCCCTACTCCGCTGTACCTCGACGGCCTGCACATGCCTTACGGCGGCGGCAGCACCGGCGGTTCGCTGCAGATCGACCCGTACACCCTGGAGCGCGTCGAAGTGCTCAAGGGCCCGGCCTCGGTGCTGTACGGCCAGAACCAGCCTGGCGGTATCGTCAACATGGTCAGCAAGCGTCCGACCGCGACCCCGCTGCACGAAGTGAAGCTCGGTGGCGGCAGCTATGACCGCAAGTACGGTGCCTTCGACCTCGGCGGCCCGATCGATGATCAGGGCGAATTCCTCTATCGCCTGACCGGCGTGGTCAACGACAGCGGCTCGGCCATCGACTACGCCAGCCAGAACCGCATGCTGCTGGCGCCAAGCCTGACCTGGCTGCCTAACGATCAGACCACCATCACCGTGTTCGGTCAGTACCAGAAAGACCACGACGTACCGGAAGCCCAAGGCCTGCCGGCCAACGGCACCGTGCATCGCAGCCAGGCCGGGCGCATCAGCCGCAGCCTGTTCCTCGGCGAGCCGGACGTGAACAAGTACCACCGCGAGCAGTTCGTGGTCGGTTACGAGATTGCCCACGAACTCAACGACGTCTGGACCCTGAAGCAGAACGCGCGTTACGCCGACATCAACGACCAGTACGTGGCGCCGCTGCACGGTTATGCGTTCCCGACCAACCCGGTCACCGGCCTCAACGACGGCAGCTACCAGAGCCGTTATGCGGTGGACTGGTCGCAGCACAACAAGGTCTACGGCATCGATAACATCGCCCAGGCCAAGTTCAACACCGCCGATGTCGAGCACACCGTGCTGCTGGGCGTGGACTACTACCACTACAATTCGAAATTCCTCGGCCTGTACGACCGCACCGCTCCAGGTCTGGACCTGTACAACCCGGTGTATGGCAGCCAGATCAATTTCCGCCAGCCGTACAAGTGGGACAACACCATCACCCAGACCGGCCTGTACGCTCAGGATCAACTGCGCTGGAACCAGTGGTTCCTGACCCTCGGCGGTCGGTATGACTTCGCCGAAACCGACAACAAGCAACCGCTGAGCGGCGGCCACAGCAACCAGAAGGACGAAAAGTTCACCGGGCGTGCCGGCCTCGGCTACGAGTTCGACAACGGCATCACACCGTACGTCAGCTACGCCGAATCGTTCCTGCCGCAAACCGGTACCGACATGAGCGGCAGCGCCTTCGAACCGACCACCGGCAAGCAGTACGAAGTCGGCGTCAAGTACGAGCCGAAGTCGATCGACGGCTTCATTCAGCTGTCGGCGTACCAGATCGACCAGGACAACATGCTCACCACCGACCTCAACAACCCGGGCTTCAGCACCCAGAGCGGCTCCGTGCGTTCGCGCGGTATCGAGCTGGAAGGCAAGGTCAACGTCACCCGCAACCTGCGCGTGCTGGCGGCGGTGTCGCGTAACCAGACCAAGTGGGAGAAAGACAACGACGGTCGCGAAGGTCGCACCCTGGCCATGCGTCCACCACTGACTGCCTCCGCGTGGGTCAACTACGACTTCGACATCTCCACCGCCCTCGCCGGTTTCGGCATGGGCCTGGGCGCCCGCTACGTGCGCAGCAGCTACGGTTCCGATTACGAGTCGGACTCGTTCCAGATTCCGTCCTACACCGTGTATGACGCCATGGTCTCCTACGACCTGGAAAAATCGCCGCTGCATGTCAAAGGCGTGAAGCTGCAAGCCAACCTGCAAAACCTCACCGACGAGAAATATGTGGCAGCGTGCAACGGTACCCTCGATTGCTACTACGGCGAAGGCCGGACCATGACTGCTGACGTGACCTACAACTGGTAATACGTTTAGCGCTCACTGAAACGCCGGCATTTGCTGGCGTTTTTTTTGGGGGACTGATTGGGGCTTGGCGGCCTTTGGGCCGACCAGGCTCTTGGGGTTTTGGGTGTATATCCGTTTCTGCGGGTGCTGCCGCTGGCGGTTTCGCTCTTACAGCGAGTCACCTTTTCCAGACGCCGAAAAGGTAACCCAAAAGGCTTTGCCCCGGCGTACGGCACTTCGCTGAGGCTCAGTGTTCCCTCGCTACGGTGCCCATCCGGGGGCATCGCCTACGGTTTGCTTCGCTGCACCTCCTCTCGATGCATGCGGCTTCGCCGCACGGCGCTGCGCGCCTATCCCCCGGATAAACACCTACGCTCGGCCTGCCGAAGGGGCTGAAGATCAAAAGCCAGATCAAGAGCCAAAGCCAAAGCCAAAGCCAAAGCCAAAGCCAAAGCCAAAGCCAAAGCAGATCAAAAGATCGCAGCCTTCGGCAGCTCCTACAGGGGATTGGGTGTATTCAGATAGAAATTGATCGGCTGTCAGGCCGCCATCGCTGGCAAGCCAGCTCCCACAGTGGGATCGGGTGTTTTCAGTCAGAAATTGGTCGGCTGTCAGGCCGCCTTCGCTGGCAAGCCAGCTCCCACAGTGGGATCGGGTGTTTTCAGTCAGAAATTGGTCGGCTGTCAGGCCGCCTTCGCTGGCAAGCCAGCTCCCACAACTTTATTCGTGCACACCCCATGCGGCGAAGCCGCCCCACTCAACACGATGAGCGTTAGCTCGAGTACCGCTCTTGATCTGAGGGCCCGTCGGCAGGCTGAGTGGAGGGATTTATCCGGGGGTGGGAGCGCAGCGACCGTTTGGCGCAGCCAAACACAGCGAGAGGAGGTGCAGCGAAGCAAACCGTAGGCGCTGCCCCCCGGATGAATCCCGCAGCGAAGGAACCCGAGCCTAAGCGAGGGCCGAACGTCAGGGTAAAGCCCTTTGGTTACTTTGGGGCTTTTGCCAAAGTGACCCGCCGTCAGGGCGGAACCCTAGGTGGCCGTCACCGCAGCAACGGATATTCCCCCCCACCCCGGTCAAGCCAAATCAAACACCTCCACCAAGCGCCCAGCAATCAACCCCAGCGCCTCCTCAGCCTCATCAACAATCGCCCCCATACGCATGAAGTCGTGGGTCATCCCCTTATAAACCTTCAGCTCCACAGCAACCCCCGCCGCCTGCAAATGCCGGGCATAAGCCACCCCCTCATCGTGCAACGGATCACACTCGGCCAACACCATCAACACCGGCGCGACATCGGCCGGAACATCGCCGAGCAACGGCGAAAAACGTGGATCAAAACGATCGCTGGCATCACGCTGATAGTGCGCGTAGAACCACTGCAGCGAAGCCTTCTCCAGCAGATAGCCTTCGGCGAAACGCTCGATCGACGGCGTGCTGCGACTGGCATCGGTGACCGGATAAATCAGCACCTGCAAGCGCGGCTGCTCAGCGGCAGCCGTCAGTTGCGCAGCCAGCACCGTGGCCAGACTGCCACCGACGCTGTCACCGGCAATCGCCAGTCGCGCCGTGTCGATGCCCAGATCTGCAGCACTCGCCACCAGCCAGTCCCAGGCATCGCGGGCGTCATCGGCCGCTGTCGGAAAACGATGTTCCGGCGCCAGTCGGTACGCCACCGACAGCACCACGCAATCGGCCAGCGAGGCCAGCGCGCGGCACAGCGAATCATGCGAGTCGAGGCTGCCGACCACATAGCCGCCACCATGGAAATACAACAGCGCCGGACGACCGGCGCCCGCCTGCAACGCATGGTTACTGTAGATCCGTGCGTTCAACAGTGAACCGTCACGCGCTGGCAATTGCAGCTCATCCACCACGACCAGTTCTTCACCGCCGGCGTCCATCAGCAACGATGACTGATCGAATTGTTCGCGGGCTTCGGTCGGGCTCAACTCATGCATGCCGACGCGTTTGCCACTGGCCCGGCCGTTGCCGACCAGTTGCAGAAATGCGGCGATATCAGGATTCAATGACATTCAAATCTCCAAAGCGATCGGGCGCCAGCAGCGCCCGATCGCTTTTACTTGGCTTTCACAGCAGGTTTCAGGACATGACTACTGATTCAACGATCTGGCCGAGCATTTCTTCAGCCTCGGACAGGAAAGTTTCATCACGCGGGATCTGGAAGTGCCCGCAATCCAGCCATTCGCCGCCCATGCCCGGCTGACCCAGTTGCGCCGCCAGCTCCAGAGCCTCGACTTCACGTCCCAGGGTCCACCAGCACACCGGGTTGACGGTCAGCGGCGCACAGCGCTCAAGCTTGAGCGACAACTGCTTGAGCCGGCGCGCCACGCTGAACACATGCGCCAGTTCATCGGCACCCAGTGCCACGTAAGTCGACGCCCCGCGCTCGGCACTCATGGCACGCTGGAACAGCGCGCGCAGGTTGTGCGGCGTTTCTTCACCGTCGATGGACAAGCCCGGTGCGGCGTCCGGCAACGTCACCTGCAGGAAGTCGCGCAGGTCGGCTTGCCAGTCATCGACCGCCCCGGCGTCGACCGCTGCCGACGGCACGAAGCTATCGACCAGCCCGACAAACTTGACCTGTTGCCCGGCCTGCTCCAGTTGCGCGGCGATCAACATCGCCAGCGTACCGCCCAGCGACCAGCCCAGCAGGTGATACGGCCCCTGCGGCTGTTTCTGGCGAATCTGCGCCAGATACTCACTGGCCATTTCCTGCAGCGAGGTGTCGTTGAACGCCGGATCCAGCAGCATCCGCGACTGAATCGCCAATACCTGACGCCGACCGCTCAAACGGCGCGCCAGCGGCTCGTAGTCGAACACCGTGCCGAATCCGGCATGCAGGCAGAACAGCGGCGCCACGCCCTTGACCTCGGCATTCATCGCCAGCAACCCGGAGGCTTTTTCCGCCGTGCCCTGAACGCTGGCCACTAGTTCGCCGATGCTCGGTTTCTGCATCAGATCGCGCAGTTTCAGGCTCAGGCCCTGAGCCTTGAGCGCGCGGCTGCGGGCCACCACTTGCAGGCTGAGGATCGAATCGCCACCCAGCTCGAAGAAATTGTCGGTGAGCCCGACCCGTTCGATTTTCAGCACTTCCTGCCAGATCTTCGCCAGGGCTTTTTCCAGCTCGGTGCGCGGTTCGACATAGGCCAGACGCTGTTCGGCGTCCGGATTCGGCAAGGCCTTGCGGTCGAGCTTGCCGTTCGGCGTCAGCGGCATGCATTCAAGTACCATCAAGTGTGCCGGCACCATGTAATCCGGCAAGCTGGCCTTTAGTTGCTCGCGCAGACGCTCGCCCAAACCGTCGGCCGGCGTGTCGGTAGCGGCCAGTACATAGCCGAGCAGTTGCTTGCCGCTGACACCCTCGCGGGCCACCACGGCGGCGTCACGCACGCCCGGCTGCTGCTTGAGGCGCGCTTCGATTTCACCCAGCTCGATGCGGAAACCACGGATCTTCACCTGATGGTCGATCCGCCCGAGATAGTCGACGGTGCCGTCGGCACGCTGGCGCACCAGGTCGCCGGTGCGGTACAGGCGACTGCCGTCGGCGCTGAACGGGTTGGCAACGAAACGTTCGGCGGTGCCACCGGCGCGTCCCAGATAACCGCGCGCCAACGCACCACCCAGGTACAACTCACCGGCAATGCCGGCCGGCAGCGGATTGAGGTCGCTGTCGAGCACATAACCCGTGCGCTCGCCGACCACGCTGCCGATTGGCGCATAGGCCGCGCCGCATTGATCGTCGACCGCGGCCTTCCAGATCAGCGGCGTGACCACCGTTTCGGTCGGGCCATAGCCGTTGATGATGTACTGCGGTTGCAGTGCGCGTTTGGCCAGTTCGAAACTTGCCACCGGCACCGCATCCCCGCCGAAGCAGTAGATCCGTACCGGCGGCGGATTGCCGTGTTGTTCGGCGTGTTCGGCCAGTTGCTGCAGGTACACCGGCGGGAACGCGGCCACGCTCACGCCATGCTGATGCAGGGCGTCAAAGGTTTGTTCGGCCGTCCACAGCTTATCGTCGCGAATCAGCAAACGAGCGCCGTGTGTGAGGGTGGTCAGCCAGCGCTCATGCGCGCCGTCGAAGGCGAACGACATGAAGTGCAACTCGCAATCGGCCGCGCTCATTTCGTAACGCTGACCGATCGCCTGGCAGTGCATCGCCAGCGGCCCGTGCGCCACGCCGACACCTTTCGGCTGACCGGTTGAGCCGGAGGTGTAGATCACGTAGGCCAGGTTGCCCGGCTGCACCGCCACCTGCGGCGCCGAATCCGGCTGAGCACGCAGATCCAGCTGATCGAGTTCCAGCACCTGCAGGTTGGCCTGGGTCGGCAGCACCTGACGCAGACTCGAATCGCTGAGCAGCAAGGCGATGCCCGAATCGTGCATCAGATAGCTCAAGCGCTCGCGGGGATAGGTCGCGTCCAGCGGCACATAGGCACCCCCGGCCTTGAGCACCGCCAACAGCGCGACGATCATGTTTTCGCTGCGTGGCAGGGCCACACCGACCCGCACTTCCGGACCGACACCTTCGGCGATCAGCGCATGCGCCAGACGATTGGCCCGCGCGTCGATCTGACCGTAGCTGAAGGCTTGCTCATTGAAGATCACGGCGGTTTGTTCGGCCCGCTGCGCAGCCCACCCGGCAATGCGCTGGTGCACCGGTGTGGTCTGCGTTTGCGCGACAACCTCCGGCGCAGGCGCGACATGCCCGGTTGGCAGACCGATGCGTCCAAGCGCCTGCCCGGCGTCCTGAACCAGTGCGGTGAGCAGGCCTTCCATGTTGCTGCGGATGCCTTCCACGGTCGCCAGATCAAAATGTTCGCGCAGGAACATGTACTCGATCACCAACCCGTCTTCGAGGGTGACCATCAGGTCCATCGGGAAGTTGGTCAGGCCCGAGTTGTTGATCTCGCCAAACTTCAGCGAATCATCGCGCCACTCGCGCAGCGCCTGATCGATCGGGTGGTTTTCGAACACAATGATGCTGTCGAACAGCGACTGCCCGGCACGCCCGCCCCAACGCTGGACGTCGGTCAGCGGGGTGTACTCGCGCTCGCGCATCTCCAGGTTGAAATCCTGCAACTCGCGCAACCAGGCGCCCACGGTCTGCTCGGCCGGCACGTCCTTGATCACTGGCAAGGTGTTGATGAACAGGCCCAGGATCGATTCCGAAGCCGGCAGGCTCGCCGGACGCCCCGCCACCGTGGCGCCGAACGCCACGCAACGCTGGCCGCTGTAACGGCTGAGCAGCACCAGCCACGCGCCCTGCACCAAGGTATTGAGGGTGACCTGCTGCGCCTGGGCAAAGGCTTTCAACTGTTCGGTGCGGGCCTCGCCCAGACGGCTGTACAGCGCCTGGTGACCGCGACCGCTGCCGGTACGCGTCACCGCGTCCGCCAGATAGGTCGGTTCGTCGAGCCGACTCAGGTGCTGACGCCAGAAACCTTCGCTGGCGTTCGCGTCCTGCTGTTGCAGCCAGTTGATGTAACCGCGATACGGCACCGCGTCGGCCAGTGGTCGTCCGGAATACTGGCTCAGCACCTCACCGATCAACTGCGAACTGCTCCAGCCGTCGATCAGAATGTGATGGTAGGTCCAGATCAACTGATAGCTGTGCTCGCCGACTTGCACCAGCGTCAGGCGTTGCAGCGGTGGCTGGTCAAGGTCGAAGCCCTTGGCCCGCTCGGCATCCGCCAGACCTTGCAAGGCTTCGGCCGAATGATCCCGCTCACGCCAGTCGAGCAGACTGAACGGCAACTGCGGATCGGCGAGCACAAATTGCAGCGGCTCGGCCATGTCCTGCCAAAGGAAACCGGTGCGCAAAATATCGTGGCGACGGCTGACGGTTTCCCACGCGGCTTGCAGACGCAGCGGCTCAAGGCCCTCCACCGGAACGCTCAACTGGTTGACGTACAGATCCGATTCCGGCGAATTCAGGCCGAGGAACAGCATGCCCTGCTGCATCGGCGACAAGCGATAGAGCCCGTCCAGTTGCCCGGCCGGCAGTGGCAGTTGCGCCACTTGCGCCTCGCTCAAGCCGTGCAGCGGCAGGTCGATCAGCGCCGGCTCCGGCGCCACACGCCCTTCGGCAGCCTGCACGCACAGGGCCAGCTGCTGAATGGTCGGTTGCTGGAACAGGTCTTTCGGGCTCAACTCCAGCCCTTGCTGACGGGCGCGACTGACCACCTGAATCGAGATGATCGAATCGCCGCCCAAGGCAAAGAAACTGTCGTGGGTGCTGACCTGCTCAAGGCCCAATACCTCTTTCCAGATCTGCACCAGCGCCTGCTCAATGGCATTCGCCGGTTCGACATGCAGCTGCGCGGCGCTGAGCTCCAGTGCTGGCAGGCGCTTGCGGTCGATCTTGCCGTTGGGGGTCAGCGGCAGCTGCGCCAGCCACAGGCGGTGGCTCGGCACCATGTAATCCGGCAGGGTCGCGCCCAGCCAGTTGCCGAGGGTTTGCTGCAGTGCAGCCTGTTGCTCGACGCTGGCCTCGATGATCGCCGGATCGCTCGGCACCAGATAGGCAATCAGTTGCTGACTGCCCGACACTTCGCTGGCCACGACCACCGCCTCACGCACGGATGCATGCGCCAGCAGGCGTGCTTCGATTTCGCCCAGCTCGATACGCAAGCCGCGAATCTTCACCTGATGGTCGATCCGGCCCATGTACTCCAGCTCGCCCTCCTCGCGCTGACGAATCAGGTCGCCGGTGCGGTACAGGCGCTCGCCGTTGCCGCCGAAAGGATTCGGCACGAAGCGCTCGGCGGTCATTGCCGCACGCCCCAGATAACCGCGCGTGATGCCGGCGCCGGACAGGTACAGCTCGGCCGAAACGCCCTGCGGCACCGCGTGCAGATCGGCATCCAGCAGATGACTGGCGCTGTAATCGAGCGCGCGCCCAATCCGCGCCTGACCGCCAGCACGCCGGAGGGTCCAGGTCGAATAAGTGGTGTCTTCCGACGGGCCATACAGGTCGTAAACGTGTTCGACCGTCGACTGCTGATACAACGCCTCCACCAGCGCTTGTTTCAGCGGTTCACCCGCCAGATTGATGATGCGCACGCTTGGCGGAATCTGCCCGGCACGCTGCAGCGCGGCGATCGCCGACGGCACAGTGTTGATCAAACGAACTTGATCGCGGGCCGGCAAGTGCGGCAGCTCCAAGGCATTACGGGCGATGATCAGCGAGCCACCGTTAGCCAGAGTGACGAACAGCTCCCACACCGACAGGTCGAAGCACACCGACGTCGAGGCCAGTACGCCTTGAATGTCCTCGCGGCGGTAGACCTTGGCCGACCAGTCGATCAGCGCCATGACGTTGCGATGGGCAATCGCCACGCCTTTGGGTTTGCCGGTGGAGCCGGAGGTGTAGATCACGTAGGCGAGGTTGTCCGGAGCGACCGATGTTTGCGGCGCGCTGCTCGGATAATCGCTCAACGAAAGCTGATCCAGCAGCAGCACTTGGGTATCGCCCGGCACGCTCAGGGTCGCGGCAACCGCCTGCTCGGTGAGCAACACCCGCGCCCGACTGTCTTCGAGCATGTAAGCCACGCGATCCGCCGGGTAGTCCGGGTCCAGCGGCACGTAAGCGCCACCAGCCTTGAGCACCGCGAGCAAGGCGACCAGCAACTGCTCGGAACGCGGCATTGCCACGCCCACGCGCACTTCCGGGCCGACACCCAACTCAAGCAGTTTGTGCGCCAGGCGATTGGCCTGGGCGTCCAGTGCGGCGAAGCTCAGTTGCTTATGGGCAAAGGTTACCGCCAAGGCATCCGGGTTAGCTGCCACTTGGCGGGCGATGGCTTGATGGATGCACAGATCAGTGGAGAAGTCGGTATTCACCTGCCGGCTGTGCTCGATAAGGTTCAGCTCGCTGAGCGAACGCTCCCCCGACTCGCTCATCTGCCCGAGCAAGCGCTGCAGATACCCGGCCAGTTGCATCACGCTGTGCGCGGCAAAGCTTTCGCACTGGTAGCTGAAATGCATCGACAGCTCATCGCTCAGGTGCACCAGCAGCGTCAGCGGATAGTTGGTCTGCTCATGATTGTGGATTTCACCGAAGCGCAGTTCTTGTGGTGCGCCCTGCGCCAGCGCCTCGGACACCGGGTAGTTCTCGAACACCAGAATGTTGTCGAACAGCGCCTCACCATTGCGCTCGGCCCAGCGCTGAATATCGAACAGCGGGGTGTGCTCATGCTCACGCAAGGCGAGGTTCTGCGCCTGCACGCTCTGCAACCATTCGCCAACGCTCGATGAGGACTGCGGGCTGGCGATGACCGGCAAGGTGTTGATGAACAGACCGATCTGCTGCTCGACCCCTTTGAGTTCAGCCGGACGCCCCGCCACCGTGGCACCGAACGCCACACACGGCTGGCCGGTCAGGCGCTGCAACAGCAGCAGCCAGGCCGCCTGAATCAGCGTGTTGAGGGTGACTTTCTGCTGGCGCGCGAACTCGCCCAGACGCCGCGTCTGCTCAGCGTCGAGCACGCAGAAATGCTCACCGTGGCCGTCGCGCGGTGCATCGCCGCGCTGCGCCTGCAACGCTTGCGCGAGCAAGGTCGGCGCTTGCAGGTCAGCCAGCTGCACGGTCCAGTAACGCTCGCTGGCCTGCACGTCCTGACGCTGCAGCCATTCGATGTAATCGCGATAACGTCCGGCCAGTGGCGGCTGGGCAACCCCGCTGTAGCGTTGCAGGACTTCGCCGAGCAACTGCGAGTTGCTCCAGCCGTCCATCAGGATGTGGTGGTTGGTGTAGATCAAGTGGCAGCGCTGCTCGTCCAGCCGCACCACGACCATGCGCAACAGCGGCCCCTGGCTCAAGTCGAAACCTTGCGCCTGTTCGGCTGCGGCCAGCGCATTCAGATCGCTCTGACAAGCGTCGCGATCACGCCAGTCGAGGACGCGGAACGGCATGTCCAGTTCCTTGTGCACCACCTGCACTGGACGCGCCAGTTCACCCTGCCAGACAAAGCTGCTGCGCAGGATGTCGTGGTTGTCCACTGCTGCTTGCCAGGCTTGCTGGAAGCGTTGCGGATCGAGGCCTTCGACATCGAGCCGGACCTGGTTGATGTAATCGCCGGTGGCCTGCTCGTAGAGGCTGTGGAACAACATGCCCTGCTGCATCGCCGACAGCGGATACACATCGGCGACCTGGCGTGGCGCCAGCGGGAACTGGTCGAGCTGCGCCTGCGTCAGGCCGGCCAGCGGGAAGTCCGACGGGGTCAGGCCTTCGACGCCCGGGGTCAGGCAATGGCCGATCAACGCTGCGAGTTCTGCGGCGTAATCTGCGGCCAGTGCTTCGATCACCGCGCTGTCAAAACGCTCGCGGCTGAACGTCCAGCCCACCCGCAGCTCGCCGCCATACACTTGACCGTTGAGGGTCAACCAGTTGCCCAGCGGCGCCTCCGGGCTCTGATCAAGGCCGGCGTTGTCCGGCGACGGCACGAACAGCGCAGCGTCATCGCCGGCGAAACTGCCGTCGAACTGCCCGAGGTAGTTGAAGGTGATGCGCGGGCTCGGCAAGGCCTGCAGGCGCTGCTGCGCTCCGGCATCACCGAGGTAACGCAAGGCACCGAAACCGATGCCCTTGTTGGGGATCGAGCGCAGTTGTTCCTTGATCTGCTTGATCGACTCGTCAAGCGTGTCTGCCGGCGTCAGGCGCACCGGGAACAGGCTGGTGAACCAGCCCACCGTGCGGGTCAGATCGACGCCGTCGAACAGTGCTTCGCGACCATGGCCTTCGAGCTGGATCAGCGTCGACGCCTGCCCGCTCCAGCGGCCGATGACCCGCGCCAATGCCGTCAGCAACAGATCGTTGACCTGGGTGCGGTACGCCGCCGGGGCCTCTTGCAGCAGTTGCCGGGTCAGCTCGGTGTCGAGGCGGGTTTGTACGGTCTGGGCCAGACGATTGTCCTGGCTGGCGTCAACGCGCTTGCACGGCAGATCGGTGCTCACATCGCTCAGGCAGGCCTGCCAATAATCCAGTTCGGCCTGCAACGCCGGGCTGTTGGCGTAGCGCTGCAAGTGCTCGCCCCAGTCCTTGAAGGCACTGGTCCGGGACGGCAGGCTCAACGGCTGATCGTTGAGCAACTGCTGATAAGCGTTTTGCAGGTCCTCCAGCAGAATCCGCCACGACACGCCGTCCACCGCCAGGTGATGAATCACCAACTGCAACCGCTGCGTGCCATCGGCCAGAGTCGCCAGCACCGCACGCAGCAACGGCCCGTGTTGCAGATCGAGGCTGCGCTGGGCGCGATTACCCAAGGCTTCAAGGGCGGCGGCATCAGCAACGTGTTCCTGCCAAAGCAGGTTCTGTGGCAGCGCTTCGACCGCGCGGTGCTCGGCCTGCCACACGCCATCGTGCTGGGTGAAGCTCAGGCGCAAGGCATCGTGATGGGCCACCAGGGCGCGCAACACTTGCTCGATTTTCTCAGCGTCCAGCGTCTGCCGCGGTTGCAGCAGCACCGACTGGTTCCAGTGATGACGCTGCGGAATGTCGTCGGCGAAAAATTGCTGCTGGATCGGCAGCAGCAACGCTGCACCGCTTGCGGCTTGCTGATCAATGCTCGATTCGTCGCCACCCCACTGCGCGACCAGCGCCAGACGCTGCACGGTCTGGTGCTGGAACAGGTCTTTGGGATTGAGGCGAATGCCGGCCTGACGGGCGCGACTGACCACCTGAATCGAGATAATCGAGTCGCCGCCCAATTCGAAGAAATTGTCGTGGATCCCGACTTGCGACAGCTTCAGTACGTCCTGCCAGATTGCGGCCAGCCCCTGCTCCATCGCGCTTTGCGGCGCCTGATAGGCCTGCTGCGCCTGGCTGGCGTCCGGTGACGGCAAGGCGTTGCGGTTGAGTTTGCCGTTGGCGGTCAACGGCAATTGCGCCAGCAGCAACAGGTGCGCCGGGACCATGTGGTCCGGCAGATTGGCCTTGAGTTCGGCGCGCACGCTGTCACGCCACAGCGCCTGTTCGGCCGGGCTTGCGTCGAGCAGCGCGGCGTCGCCTGGCACCAGATACGCCACCAGTTGCTGGCCGCTGAGCCCCGGTTGCGCCAGCACCACGGCCTGGCGCACCGCAGCCTGTTCCAGCAGTTGCGCTTCGATCTCGCCAAGTTCGATACGGAAACCGCGAATCTTCACCTGATGGTCGATCCGGCCGATGTACTCGATCACGCCGTCGGCGCGGTAGCGCGCCAGGTCACCGGTACGGTACAGACGCCCGCCATCGGCGGCGAACGGGTCGGGAATAAAGCGCAGGCTGGTCAGGTCCGCGCGGTTCAGGTAACCGCGAGCCAGGCCGGCACGACCGACGTACAGCTCACCGATGCAACCTTTGGCGACCGGGTTCAGATCTCCGTCGAGCAAGTACCAGGACAGGTCGGGAATCGGCTCGCCGATCGGGCTGCTGGCGTCACGCTGCAAGTCGGCCAGCGTAATCGGCCGGTAGGTCACGTGCACGGTGGTTTCGGTGATGCCGTACATGTTGATCAGTTGCGGTGCCTGATCGCCGAAACGCTCGAACCACGGACGCAGGCTCTTGACCTCCAGCGCCTCGCCGCCGAACACCACGTAACGCAGCGCCAGTGCTTGCGCCGCGTGCTCCGGGGCGCAGGCCACTTGCATCAATTGCTTGAACGCCGACGGCGTCTGGTTGAGCACGGTGATGCCTTCGCGGCAAAGCAAGGCGAAGAAATCTTCCGGTGAGCGGCTGACCTCGTAAGGCACCACCAGCAGTTTGCCGCCGTACAGCAGCGCCCCGAAAATCTCCCACACCGAGAAATCGAAAGCGTAGGAATGGAACAGGCTCCAGACATCCGTGGCGCCGAAACCGAACCACGCATCAGTGGCCTCGAACAGGCGCAGCACGTTGCGATGGGCCAGCAACGTGCCCTTCGGTTGACCGGTAGAACCGGAGGTGTAGATCACGTAAGCCAGGTTATCCGGGCTCATGCGTACTTGCGGATTGCTGTCGCTGTAGCCTTCCAGACCGTCGCGTTCCTGATCGAGCATCAGGCTGCGCAGCGAATCGGGTACTGGCAGACGTCCCAGCAGATGACTCTGGGTCAGCAGCAAGGCGATGCCGCTGTCGCCGATCATGTAGCTCAGGCGTTCTTCCGGGTAGGTCGGATCCAGCGGCACATAGGCGCCGCCGGCCTTGAGAATCGCCAGCAGGCCGACCAGCATGTCGAGGCTGCGCCCCACCGCCAGACCGACGCGCACGTCCGGGCCGACACCGCTGGCAATCAGCTTGTGGGCCAACTGGTTGGCGCGGCTGTTCAGCTCGCCGTAGCTCAGGGACTGCCCGGCACAGCTCACGGCAATCGCTTGCGGGGCGCGGGCGGCGTGTTGTTCGATGCGTTGATGCAGGCACTGCTCGCTCGGGAAATCGCGGATGGCCGGGTTCCACTGCTGCAAGGTCGCCGCGTGTTCGGCGGCGTCATGCAGCGGCAGTTCGGCAATGCGCTGAGCGCAGTCGGCGACGATGCCTTGCAGCAGACGGGTCCAGTGTTGCGCCAGGCGTTCGATGGTCTCGACGTCGAACAGGTCGGTGGCATAGGTCAGCTCGGCCCAGACGTTGTCGCTCGATTCAAAGGTGTTCAGGGTCAGGTCGAACTGCGCGGTACTGGACGCCCAGGACAAGCCTTCAATCGCCAGCTTTGGCAGACGTGTGGCGCCCTGCGCCTGACGCACCTGGCTCTGGTGGTTGTGCATCACCTGGAACAGCGGGCTGTGGCTAAGGCTGCGCTCCGGTTGCAGCGCATCGACCAGTTGTTCAAACGGCAGATCCTGATGCGCTTGCGCACCCAGCACCGTATTTTTCACTTGCTGCAGCAGGCTGCGGAACGTCTGCTGACTGTCGAACTCGGCCTTCAGTACCTGGGTGTTGACGAAGAAGCCGATCAGGCCTTCGGTCTCGACCCGGTTGCGGTTGGCCACCGGCACCCCGACGCGGATATCGGCCTGACCGCTGTAGCGATGCAGCAAGGTCTGGAATGACGCCAACAACAGCGCAAACAGCGTAACGTTCTCGCGCTGCGCCAGTTGCTTGAGCGCGGTGGCCAGTTCGCGGCTCAGCGGGATATCGCGACGGGCGCCACGATAGCTCTGCTCGGCTGGACGCGGACGGTCGATCGGCAACTCCAGCAGCGGTTGATCGCCAGCGCCGAGTTGTGCGGTCCAGTAGCTCAATTGACGCTCGCGTTCACCGGCGTCCATCCACTGTTTCTGCCACACGGCGTAGTCGGCGTATTGCACCGGCAGCGCCGGCAATTGCACGCGCTGGCCCTGGCTGTGGGCGGCATACAACGCCACCAGCTCATCGACCATGACATTCATCGACCAGCCATCGGCAACGATGTGATGCAGGGTGATGACCAGCGAGTGGTCATCGGCGGCCAGGCGCAGCAGTTTGACCCGCAACAACGGGCCTTGCTGCAGATTGAACAGGTGCAGGGTTTCGGCGGCGACCAGCGCTTGCAGCGCCGCCTCGTCGAGATCCGCCGCCACGTCCTGCACCTGCATATCGAGCGTGCCGTGAGCCTGGATCACTTGCAGGGTCTGGCCCTGCTGTTCGACAAAGCAGGTGCGCAGCGATTCGTGGCGTTCAATCAGAGCGTCGAAGCTGCGCTGCAACGCCGGCAGATCCAGCTCACCGCGCAGACGCAACGCCGCCGGCACGTGATAAGCGGTGCTGGTCGGTTGCAGTTGCCAGAGGAACCATTGACGTTCCTGGGCATAGGACAGCGCCAGCGGTTGCTGGCGGGGCAAGGCAACAATCGGCGGCTCCCGATGCGCCTGATCGACACCCAGCGCGGCGACAAAATCTTCCAGCGTGCTGTGTTCGAACAACGTGCGCAGCGGTACCTGCACGTTCAGCGCCTGACGGACGCGCGAGACCACTTGCGTGACCAGCAACGAGTGCCCGCCCAGTTCGAAGAAGTTGTCGCTCAAGCCCACGCGATCAAGCTTGAGTACCGCTTGCCAGATCTCGGCGACGCTGTGTTGAGTGGCGGTTTGCGGGGCGATGTAAGTCGATTGCAGTTGGCTGGCGTCAGGTGCTGGCAAGGCTTTGCGGTCGACTTTGCCGTTCGGCGTCAGTGGCAGTTGCGCGAGGAACAACAGGTGCGCCGGCACCATGTATTCCGGCAGTTCGGCCTTGAGGCTGGCTTTCAATGCAGCACGCAGTTCGCCTTCATCAATATTGTCGGCGGTCGGCACCACATAGCCGACCAGTTGCGGGCCGGTCGGGCCGTCCTGAGCGACTACGACGGTTTCGCGCACGCTACCGAGGGCGAGCAAACGCGCTTCGATCTCACCGAGTTCAATCCGGAAACCACGGATTTTCACCTGATGGTCAATCCGCCCGATGTACTCGATCACGCCTTCGGCGCGGTAACGGGTCAGGTCGCCGGTGCGGTACAGACGCGCGCCGGTTTTCGAAAAGGGATCCGGGACAAAGCGTTCGGCGGTCAGGCTCGGGCGCTGGAAGTAACCACGAGCGAGGCCGTCGCCGCCGATCAGCAGTTCCCCCGGGGCGCCGAGCGGATTGAGCTCAAGGTCGCTGCCGAGGATGTACAACGCGGTGTTGTCGATCGGTGTGCCGAGGAATGGACGGCTGTTGTCCGCACTCAAGGCATGCTGCGCCGACCAGATAGTGGTTTCGGTCGGGCCGTAGAGGTTCCACACCCTCGGCGTCAGTGCGAGCATGCGTTGCGCCAGTTCCTGCGGCAGCGCTTCACCGCCACAGAGGAACGTGCGGCCCGAAAGGATGGGCGCCTGTTGGTTGTCCAGCAGCATGCGCCAGGTCGAGGGCGTGGCTTGCAGCGTCGTCACGGCATGACGCCCGATCAGTTCGAGCACCGCTTGCGGGTCTTGATGCACGTCCTTGCCGGTCAGCACCACACAGGCGCCGGCCAGCAATGGAGCGTAGATTTCCAGGCCGAAAATATCGAACGAGAAGGTGGTCAGCGACAGCATGCGATCCGTGGCCACGATGCCCGGCTGCTCGATCATGCTCGCGACAAAGTTGCTCAGCGCCGCGTGGCGCACCATCACGCCTTTCGGTTTGCCGGTGGAACCGGAGGTGTAGATCGTGTAGGCCAAGTGCTCGCCATTGACTGCAACGTCCGGCGCGCTCTGTGGATAAGCCGCCAGCCACTCGCGCGGTTGATCCAGCAGCAGCGTTTGCACGCCCGGCGGGATCGGCAACTGCGCCTGCAAATGGCTTTGGGTCAGCAGCAATGGCAGGCCGCTGTCCTCGATCATGTAGGCCAGGCGATCCTGTGGATACGCAGGGTCCAGCGGCACATAAGCGCCGCCGGCCTTGAGGATCGCCAGCAGGCCGACGAGCATTTCCACGCTGCGCTCGACGGCGATACCGACCAATTGATCCGGGCCGACACCGGCCTCGATCAGCTTGTGCGCCAGTTGACTGGAGCGGGCATCCAGCTCGGCGTAGCTCAGCACGTGTTCGCCGATGATCAGTGCAGTGGCTTGCGGCGTTTGCTGCGCACGTCGGGAGAAATCCTGCTGCACGCATTCGGCTTGCGTGCTGCGGTCAGCGATGCGCAGCCAATCCTGCAACAGCACGCCGTGTTCGGCGCTTTCCAGCAACGGCAATTCGCCGACCCGCTGGCTCGGTGCGGCGACGATGCCGCGCAGCAAGTTCTGCCAGTGACGCGCCAGGCGCTCGACGGTTTCAGCTTTGAACAGATCAGTGGCGTAGATCAGCTCGGCGGCAAAGCCGTCGCTGGACTCGTAGGTATTCAGCGTCAGATCGAACTGCGCGGTGCGCCCTTCCCACTGCACATCCTCGACACTCAGTTGCGGCAACTGCGCCGCGCTGCGGCCTTGGTCTCGGCTGGTCTGGTGGTTGAACATCACCTGGAACACCGGGCTGTGGCTCAGGCTGCGCTCCGGTTGCAAGGCTTCGATCAGTTGCTCGAACGGCAGATCCTGATGCGCCTGCGCAGCCATCGCCGCCTGCTTGACCTGAGCCAGCAACTGGTTGAACGGCAACTGCCCGCTGACCTCGGCATTCAGCACTTGCGTGTTGACGAAGAAGCCGATCAGGCCTTCGGTCTCGACCCGGTTACGGTTGGCGGTCGGCACCCCGACGCGAATCTGCGCCTGACCGCTGTAGCGATGCAGCAGCGCCTGAAACGACGCCAGCAGCAGCATGAACAGGCTCGCACCTTCGCGCTGCGCCAGCTGTTTGAGGGCATTACCGAGGTCTGCCGGCAGGTTCAGTTCCAGCCGCGCACCGTGCAGGCTTTGCACGGCCGGACGCGGGAAATCGATCGGCAGTTCCAGCACCGGCTGCTCGCCGCCCAGGGTCTTGACCCAGTAGGCCAACTGGCGCTCACGCTCGCCCGCTTCCAGCCAGTGGCGCTGCCAGATCGCGTAGTCGGCGTACTGTATTTCCAGTTCCGGCAGGCTCAGCGGCTGCCCGGCGGTGTCGGCGGCGTAATGCTGGATCAGCTCGTTGACCAGGACTTTGATCGACCAGCCATCGGCGATGATGTGGTGCTGGATCAGCACCAGCACATGGTCGTCTTCCGCCACTTTCAGCAGCGCCACCCGCAGCAGCGGGTCCTGCTGCAAATTGAACGGGCGTGCGGTTTCGCTCTCGACGAAGGCCTTGATCGCGGCATCTTCACCGGCGGCGTCGAGGCCCTCCGGCAATGGCGTCAGGCTGATGCTCAGCGGCAGCGGCGGATGAATCACCTGGCAAAAGCTTTCACCCTGTTCGGCAAAAGTGGTGCGCAGGCTTTCATGGCGCGCCGCCACTGCGTTGAAGCTGCGCTCCAGCGCTGCCACATCCAGCCGGCCCTTGAGGCGCAGGGCGCTGGGGATGTGATACGCGGTGCTGTGCGGGTCCATTTGCCAGAGGAACAGTTGACGTTCCTGAGCATACGACAGAGGAATCGCCGCAAACCCGGAACGTGTTTCCGGGATCGGCAGGTTGGCCGGAGAGACACCCTCTTCGAGCATCTTTTCCAGGTACAGCTTACGTTTGTCCAGCGGCAGAGTGATAAAGCGCTTGGCTACCCTCAAAGCAACACTCTTGTCCATCAGACTTCCTCCATATCGTCAAGCAGGGCTTCCAGCTTGCTCAGTTTCTGTTCGTTGATTGCCCCGCCTCCTGTATCGAGTCGAGCGACAAAATCGCTCAGGACGGGGTGCTGGAATAACAGTTGCGGGGTCAGCGTCAGGCCCAGTTCCAGGGCCATGCGCGACACCACGTTGACCGCCAGCAGCGAGTGCCCGCCGAGTTCGAAGAAGTGATCGTTCAGACCGATGCGTTGCACTTCGAGCACTTGCTGCCAGATCGCCGCGACCTGTTGCTCAAGCTCACTGTGCGGCGCGACATAGGCGGCCTGCATCTGGCTGGCATCGACCGCCGGCAGGGCCTTGCGGTCGAGTTTGCCGTTGGGGGTCAGTGGCAACTGCTCAAGGAACAGCAGGTGCGCGGGAATCATGTAGTCAGGTAACGAAGACTTGAGGCCAGTCTTTAGTCCCTCGCGCAGTTGCCGCTGCGCGTCGCCGTCGTGCATGTTCAATTGCGGGGCAACCACATACGCCACCAGTTGCGCACCGCTGTCGCTGTCGACGGCCAGCACCGCCGCTTCGCTGACCGTCGGCTGGGCGAGCAATCGCGCCTCGATTTCCCCCAGTTCGATGCGGAATCCACGAATTTTCACCTGATGGTCGATCCGGCCCATGTACTCCAGCTCGCCCTCCTCGCGCTGACGAATCAGGTCGCCGGTGCGGTACAGGCGCTCGCCGTTGCCGCCGAAAGGATTCGGCACGAAGCGCTCGGCGGTCATCGCCGCACGCCCCAGATAACCGCGCGTGATGCCGGCGCCGGACAGGAACAGCTCCGCCGAAACGCCCTGCGGCACCGCGTGCAGATCGGCATCCAGCAGATGGCTGGCGCTGTGATCAAGGGCACGCCCAATCCGCGCCTGACCGCCAGCGCTGCGGCGGGTCCAGGTCGAATAGGTGGTGTCTTCCGACGGGCCGTACAGGTCGTAGACGTGCTCGACGGTTGACTGCTGATACAGCGCCTCCACCAGCGCTTGTTTCAGCGGTTCACCCGCCAGATTGATGATGCGCACACTTGGCGGAATCTGCCCCGCGCGGTGCAGTGCGGCAATCGCCGACGGCACAGTGTTGATCAGGCGCACCTGATCGCGGGCCGGCAGGTGCGGCAGCTCCAAGGCATTACGGGCGATGATCAGCGAACCGCCGTTGGCGAGAGTGACAAACAGCTCCCAGACCGACAGGTCGAAGCACACCGACGTCGAGGCCAGTACGCCTTGAATGTCCTCGCGGCGGTAGACCTTGGCCGACCAGTCGATCAACGCCATGACGTTACGGTGGGCAATTGCTACGCCTTTCGGTTTGCCGGTGGAGCCGGAGGTGTAGATTACGTAGGCGAGGTTGTCCGGTTGCACCGCAGTCTGTGGCGCAACAGTCGAATAACCGCTCAACGAAACCTGATCCATCAGCAGCACTTGCGTATCGCCCGGCACGCTCAGGGTCGAGGCAACCGCCTGTTCGGTCAGCAACACCCGCGCCCGGCTGTCCTCCAGCATGTAGGCAACGCGATCCGCCGGGTAATCCGGGTCCAGCGGCACATACGCACCGCCAGACTTGAGCACCGCGAGCAAGGCGACCAGCAACTGCTCGGAACGCGGCATCGCCACGCCCACGCGCACTTCCGGGCCGACGCCCAACTCAAGCAGTTTGTGCGCCAGACGATTGGCCTGCGCGTCCAGCTCGGCATAGGTTAGTTGCGTATGGGCGAAGGTCACCGCCAAGGCATCCGGGGTCGCCGCCACTTGATGGGCGATGGCTTGATGGATGCACCGCTCGGTAACGAAATCGCCGTTCACCGGCGGGCGGTGTTCGATCAGGTTCAGTTCGCTGAGCGAACGCTCACCGGCATCCGCCATCTGGCTCAGCAGACGCTGCAAATGCGCGCCCAACTGCGCCACGCTGGCTGCCGCGAAGCTGTCGTGCTGATAACTGAAATGCACCGACAGTTGCGCGCCCATGTTCACCAGCAGGGTCAGCGGATAGTTGGTCTGTTCCTGATTGGCCACCGCGCCGAAGCGCAGACCTTGCGGCGCACCGCGTTCCAGCGCCTCGCCAATCGGGTAGTTCTCGAACACCATCAGGCTGTCGAACAGCGCGTCGCCGCCCTGCCCGGCCCAGCGCTGAATGTCCGCCAGCGGCGTGTGTTCGAACTCGCGTGAGGCGAGGTTCTGCGCCTGCACCGCTTGCAGCCAGGCGATCACGCTCTGCTGCGCGGACGGCGCAGCGATCACCGGCAGCGTGTTGATGAACAGGCCGATCTGCGCTTCGGCACCCGGCAGGTCCGCCGGGCGCCCGGCGACGGTGGCGCCGAACGCCACGCAATCCTTGCCGGTGTAGCGCTGCAACAGCAGCAGCCACGCCGCTTGCACCACGGTGTTGACGGTGACTTTCGCGGCCCGGGCAAACTCGCCCAGGCGCTGGCTCAGCTCAGCGTCGAGCACCTGGTAATGATCGCCGTAACCCACGCTCGGCAAACCGGCCTGCGGCCGTGCGATGGCATTGGCCAGGCGCGTCGGTTCCTGCAGATTGCCCAGCGTCGCCCGCCAGTAAGCTTCAGCCGCCGCGCCATCCTGACGTTGCAGCCAGGCGATGTAATCGCGGTAGCGACCCGCGCCACGGGCGACCGCTTCGCCGCTGTAGTGCTGCAACACTTCGCCGAGCAACTGCGCGCTGCTCCAGCCGTCCATCAGGATGTGATGGTTGGTGTAGATCAGGTGATAACGCTCGGCTGCAGTGCGCACCAGCACCAGACGCATCAGCGGTGCGCAGCTCAGGTCCAGACCCAGTGCGCGCTCCTCATCGGCGAGGGTTTGCAGCGCTGCCTCCAGATCAGTCCTGCCGTGCCAGTCGAGTACGCTGAACGGCACCTCGACCTGACGCTGCACCACTTGCACCGGTTGCGGCAGATCGCCTTGCCAGAAGAAGCCGCTGCGCAGGATGTCGTGGGCATCTACCGCCGCCTGCCACGCTGCGCGGAAGCGTTGCGGATCGACACCGTCGACGTCCAGGCGCATCTGGTTGATGTAGTCGCCATTGCCGTGTTCGAGCAAGGTGTGGAACAGCATGCCCTGCTGCATCGGCGACAGCGGATAGATGTCGTCGATGCCTTGCGGCTCCAGTACCAGCGCGTCAAGTTGCGCTTGCGACAGTTGCGCCAACGGGAAGTCCGACGGCGTCACACCACGGTTGGCAGTGTCGCAGCAGTGGCTGATCAGCGCGGTCAGTTCCTGCACATAGTCGTCGGCCAGACGCTGAATGGTGGCGGTGTCGAACATCGCGCCGCTGTAGGTCCAGCTCAGGTCCAGCTCACCGCCGAACACCTTGCTGTTGAGCGCCAGCGGATTGCCCAGCGGCCCTTGCAGGTTGACCTCGGCGCCGCCGGACTCGCTGGTCGGCACGAACAGAGCGTCGCTGGCGGCATCGAAGCTACCGTCGAACTGGCCAAGATAGTTGAAGGTCAGGCGCGGCGCCGGCAAGGCTTGCAGGGCGGTACGTGTCGGCTCATCACCGAGGTGCGCGAGTGCGCCGAAGCCGATGCCCTTGTGGGGGATCGCCCGCAGCTGTTCCTTGATCTGCTTGAGCGACGCGCCGAGTTCGGCGGCCGGTGCCAGGCGTGCCGGGAATACGCTGGTGAACCAGCCCACGGTGCGGGTCAGATCGATGTGTTCGAACAGGTCTTCGCGACCATGGCCCTCAAGCAATACCAGTGCATTGTCGTCCCCGGTCCAGCGCACCAGCACCCGCGCCAGCGCGGTCAGCAACAGGTCGTTGACCTGGGTGCGATAGGCTGCCGGAGCTTCCTGCAACAGCTGACGGGTCAGGGTCTGATCGAGTTTGCGGCGCAGGGTCAGCGCCTGATCGTGTTGCTGACCACCCTGCGGACGGTCGTAAGGCAACGCCGCCGAAGCGCCCTGCAACTGCTGCTGCCAGAAGCCCAGTTCGGCCTGCAATGCAGGCGTTGTGGCGTAGTCCTGCAACGCCGCCGCCCAGGCTTTGAGCCCACTGGTCTTGGCCGGCAACTGCACAGCGTGACCGGCGAGAATCTGCCGGTAAGCATGTTGCAAATCTTCGAACAGAATCCGCCACGACACGCCATCGACCACCAGGTGATGGACAATCAGCAGCAGGCGCTGACTGCCATCAGCCAGGTTCGCCAGCACCGCGCGGATCAGTGAGCCGCCGCTCAGTTGCAGGCTGCGCTGGGCCTTGTTGCCCAGTGCCTCAAGGGCGGCGAGATCAGCGACCTCGACTTGCCAGAGAATGGTTTCCTCCGCTTGCGTGGCAACGTCGCGGTAATGCGCCGACCAACCCGCGGCCTGCTCGACAAACTCCAGACGCAAGCTGTCGTGCTGCACCACCAACGCATCCAGCGCCTGCTCCAGTACCTGAGCATCCAGTGCCTGCGTCGGCTTGAGCATCACCGACTGGTTCCAGTGGTGACGGTCGGGAATCGCTTCGGCGAAGAATGCCTGATGAATCGGCAGCAGCGCGGTTTCGCCGGTTTGCGCATGCTGATCGATGGGCTGCACCGCTTCGCCGGTCTGCGCGACTGTGGCCAGGGCCTGAATGGTCTGGTGCTGGAACAGGTCTTTGGGGCTGAAGCGAATCCCGGCCTGCCGCGCCCGGCTGACCACTTGAATCGAGATGATCGAGTCGCCACCCAGTTCGAAGAAGTTGTCGCTGACGCCGACCTGCTCAAGCTTGAGCACGTCCTGCCAGATCGCCGCCAGTTGCTGCTCCAGCGCGCTCTGTGGGGCGACATAGGTTGGTTGCAGTTGGCTGACATCCGGTTTCGGCAGGTTCTTGCGATCGAGCTTGCCGTTCGGCGTCAGCGGCATGCGCTCAAGACGCAGGACATACGCCGGCACCATGTGCGCCGGCAGGCTGGCCTTGAGCTGCGCGCGCAGGTGGTCGGTGAAGTCGGCACGGGCCGAATCACCGACCACGTAGGCCACCAGACGCTTGCCACTGCCGGCGCTGCCTTCCTGCGCCACGACCACCGCTTCACGCACGCCGTCGAGGGCTTGCAGCGCCGCTTCGGCTTCGCCCAGTTCGATACGGAACCCGCGAATCTTCACCTGATTGTCGATGCGATCCAGATAGTCAAAGGTGCCGTCGACACGCTGGCGCACCAGGTCGCCGGTGCGATAGAGCAAGCCGCCATTTGCGCTGAACGGATCGGCGACAAAACGCTCGGCGGTCAGCCCCGGACGATTCAGATACCCCCGCGCCAACCCAGTACCACCGAGGTACAACTCACCGGCCATGCCTTGTGGCAGCAGGTTCAGATCGGCGTCGAGCACGTAGGCGCTACGGTCGCCGATCCGGCTGCCGATCGGTGCGTAAGCGGCGCCGCATGGCTCTTCACGGCCAGCCTTCCAGATCAATGGCGTGACCACGGTTTCGGTCGGGCCGTAGCCGTTGATGATGTAGTCCGGATCGAGCGCGCGTTTGACCCGTTCGAAACTGGCGTTTGGCACCGCATCGCCGCCGAAGCAATAGATCCGCACCTTCGGCGGGTTGCCGACACGCTCGGCGTGTTCGGCCAGTTGTTGCAGGTACACCGGCGGGAACGCGACCACGCTCACGCCGTGTTCGATCATCGCGTTGTAGGTCTGCTCCGGTGTCCACAGCGTGTCGTCGCGAATCAGCAGCGAAGCCCCGTGGGTCAGGCTGGTCAGCCAGCGTTCGTGGGCACCGTCGAAGGCGAACGACATGAAGTGGAATTCGCAGTCACTGTCGCGCATTTCGTAGCGCTGACCAATGGCCTGGCAATGCATCGCCAATGGGCCGTGAGCAACGCTGACGCCTTTCGGATTGCCGGTGGAACCGGAGGTGTAGATCACGTACGCGAGGTTATGCGGATCGACTGCGACCTGTGGCGCCGTGCTCGGCAACTCGCGCAGGTCGAGACGATCCAGCTCCAGCAACGGCACCGATTCGCCGACCGGCAATTGCGCCGACACCGACGAGTCGCTGATCAGCAGCGCCAGCCCTGAATCCTCGATCAGATAGGCCAGGCGTTCACGCGGGTAACTGGTGTCCAGCGGCACATACGCACCGCCGGCCTTGAGCACCGCCAGCAGCGCGACGATCACCGCCTCGCTGCGCGGCAGGGCCACGCCGACCCGGGTCTCGGCGCCAACACCACGGGCGATCAGCGCGTGAGCCAGTTGATTGGCACGCTGCTCGATCTCGCCATAACTGAAGTGCTGACCGTTGAAGATCACTGCGGTGCGCTGCGGGCGCTCGACCGCCAGCGCGGCAATGCGCTGATGCACAGCGGTGTCCAGCGGGTACGGCTGCGGCTGGTTTTCGGCTTGCTGGCGGGCATGCTCTTGCGCGCTGGCCAGAGCGATTTCACCAAGGTTGCGCTCGGCCGACAGCGCAAATTGCTCAAGCAACTGCAGCAGGTGGGCACTGATGCCTTCGATCACCTCACCGGCAAACTGGCTGCGGTCGAAGCTGTAGTGCAGCGCCAGTTGTTGACCGAGGGTGACCGCCACGCTCAGGGCGTAATGGGTTTGCTCCAGGTTGCCGACCTCACCGAATGTCAGGCCTTGCCCGGCCTGACTCAGCGCCTGGACGACCGGGTAGTTTTCGAACACCAGAATGTTGTCGAACAGCGCTTCCCCGCCCTGCCCGGCCCAGCGCTGGATATCCGCCAGCGGCGTATGTTCGAAGTCGCGCAGGCTGAGGTTTTGTGCCTGCACCGCTTGCAGCCATTGGCCAACGCTGTGGTCCGGACGCGGCGCGCCGATCACCGGCAGGGTGTTGATGAACAGGCCGACCTGCTGCTCAATGCCCGGCAAATCCGCCGGACGCCCGGCCACGGTCGCTCCAAATGCCACCGCTTCGTGACCGGTGTAGCGTTGCAGCAACAGCAGCCACGCAGCTTGCACCAGGGTGTTGACGGTGACTTTCTGCTGCCGGGCAAACGCTTCCAGCGCCTGGGTGCGCGTCACGTCCAGCGTCAGATAATGGTCGCCGTGGCCGCTGGCGCGCTCGCCGCCGGTAGCGGCGCGGGCCAGTCGGGTCGGCTCTTGCAGCGCAGCCAACTGGGCGCTCCAGAAGTCCTGACTGAGCTTGCCGTCCTGACGTTGCAGCCAAGCGATGTAATCGCGATAACGTCCGCCGCCATGGGCCGGGGTGCGACCGCTGTAGCGCTGCAACACTTCGCCGAGTAACTGCGAGTTGCTCCAGCCGTCCATCAGGATGTGGTGATGGGTGTAGATCAGGTGCCATTGCTCGGCAGCGGTCTGCACCAGCACCAGACGCAGCAACGGAGCATGGCTCAAATCAAACCCTTGCTGACGCTCGGCATCGGCCAGCGCCGCAAGGTCTGCCGGCTGATCGTCGCGCTCGCGCCAGTCAAGAATGCTGAATGGCAACTGCACCTGTTTGTGCACGATCTGCAGCGGTTGCGTCAGTTCGCCCTGCCAGACGAAACCGCTGCGCAGAATGTCCTGCGCAGCGACAGTGGCCTGCCATGCAGCGCGGAAGCGCTCAGGGTCAAGACCTTGCACATCCACGCGCAACTGGTTGATGTACTCCCCCGCCGCTTGCTCGTAGAGGGTGTGGAACAGCAACCCCTGCTGCATCGGCGACAGCGGATAGACATCATCGAGCTGGCCGGCCGGCACCGGCAGCGCATCCAGTTGCGCCTGGGTCACCCGAGCCAGCGGGAAGTCCGACGGCGTCGCTTGCGCAATGGGTAGCGTGCAGCAGTGTTCGATCAGCGCCTGCAATTCGCTGGCGTATTGATCGACCAAGTGCTGCACCGTGGCGCTGTCGAACATCTCGCGGCTGAAGCCCCAGCTCATCGACAATTCGCCGCCATACACCTGACCTTCCACGGTCAGCCAGTTGCCCAGAGGCGCCGACGGATCCTGCGCCACGCCGCTGGTTTCAACAGCCGGCACGAACAGCGCCGCCTCGTCGAACTGACGGTCGAACTGGCCCAGATAATTGAAGGTGATACGCGGTTGCGGCAACCCGGCCAATTCAGCACGCACCGACGGCGCGGCCAGATGCCGTAGCACGCCGTAACCTAGCCCCTTGTCCGGCACCGCGCGCAGTTGCTCCTTGATCGCCTTGATCGAACCGTCGAGATCCTCGCTCGCAGTCAGGTTGACCGCGAACAGGCTGGTGAACCAGCCCACGGTGCGGGTCAGGTCGACGTCATCGAACAGGTCTTCGCGGCCATGCCCTTCCAGTTCGACCAGCGCGCCCGGCTGCTGGCTCCAGCGACTGATGGTGCGCGCCAGTGCAGTAAGCAACAGATCGTTGACCTGGGTGCGATACGCGGCCGGCGCCTGTTGCAGCAACTGGCGGGTGCGCTCGGCGTCGAGGCGCCATTCGATTTTCTCGCCATGCAAATTTTGCAGGCTGCCATCCGGGCGGTCGCACGGCAGATCCTTGGCGCCCTGATGCTGGGCTTTCCAATAACCCAATTGTTCATCGAAGCGCGACGCGTCCTGCGCCAGACGCGCGGTCCAACTCTGGAAGGCGCTGGTCTTGGCCGGCAACTGAATGCCGCCACCCGCCGCCAGTTGCTCGTAAGCCTGCTGCAAATCTTCCAGCAGCACCCGCCAGGAAACGCCATCGACCGCGAGGTGATGAATGATCAGTGCCAGTCGTTGCGAGCCGTCGGCCATCGTCACCAACAACGCGCGCAACAGCGGGCCGTTTTGCAGGTCGAGGCTGCGCTGAGCTTGGTTGCACAGTGCCTGCAACTGTTCGGCAGATTCGGCATCGCGTTGCCACAGCTCGGCTCCGGTCAGCAGCGGGCCGTGGCTTTGTTGCCAGCCTTCGCTGCTTTCGACAAAACGCAGGCGCAAGGCATCGTGGTGATTGATCAGCTGCGTCAGCGCAACATCGAGCCATTGCGCGTTCAATGCCTCACGCGGGGTCAGCAGCAACGACTGGTTCCAATGCTCGCGCACCGGCATCGCGCGGTTGAAGAAATCCTGCTGGATCGGCCCGAGTACGGCATCGCCGCTCACCGGTCCCTGATCCACCGAGGACAGATGATCGTGGCTCGCGACCAGCGCCAGACTGCGCACGGTCTGGTACTGGAACAGGTCACGCGGGCTGATACGGATCCCGGCCTGCCGCGCGCGGCTGACCACTTGAATCGAGATGATCGAATCGCCGCCCAGCTCGAAGAAATTGTCTTCGAGGCCAACACGTTCAAGGCCGAGCACAGCTTCCCAGATCGCCGCGAGGGCTTTTTGCATTGCATCCTGCGGTGCCACGAACACCTGTTGCGGTGCGGCATCCGGTTGCGGCAAGGCCTTGCGGTCGAGTTTGCCGTTGGCGGTGACCGGCAATTTGTCGAGGGTGATCAGGTAGGTCGGCACCATGAATTCCGGCAGGCTGCCGAGCAGCCACGCCTTGACCTCTTGCTGCCACTGTTCGTCCGCTTGCGCCTGTTCCAGCACAAGGTAAGCCACCAGATGCTTGCCGCCCTGCACCAGCACCACCGCCTCACGCACCCGCGAGTGCTGCATCAGGCGGGTCTCGATTTCACCCAGCTCGATGCGCAGGCCGCGCAACTTCACCTGATGGTCGAGACGACCGAGGTATTCGATCACCCCGTCGGCGCGCTGCCGCACACGGTCGCCGGTGCGGTACAGGCGCGCGCCGTCATGGAACGGGCACGGCACAAAACGTTCGGCCGTCAGCGCCGGACGCTGGTGATAACTGCGCGCCAGCCCGGCGCCACCCAGATACAGTTCACCGGCGACACCGCTCGGCACCGGCAGCAATTCGGCATCGAGGACATGGGTGCGCAGGTTGGCGATCGGCCGGCCGATCGGGACGCTGTCGGCGCCTTCATCGACACAGGTCCAGTGGGTGACGTCGATGGCCGCTTCGGTCGGGCCATACAAGTTGTAGAGGTTGGCGTTCGGCAGCTTGGCGAAGACTTGCAGCTGCGCATCCAGCGGCAACGCTTCACCGCTGCAGACAATCCGCTTGAGACTGCTGCAGCTTTCCACGCCCGGTTCGTGGATGAACGCCTGCAACATCGACGGCACGAAGTGCAGCGTGCTGATGCCGTGGCGGTTGATGCTATCGATCAGTTGCAGCGGATCACGGTGCGCGCCCGGCGCGGCCACCACAAGGCGCGCGCCGGTCAGCAGCGGCCAGAAGAACTCCCACACCGACACGTCGAAGCTGAACGGGGTTTTCTGCAGCACCGAATCACGGGCGTCCAGCGCATAGGCTTGCTGCATCCAGCACAAACGGTTGACCAGCGCCGCGTGGCTGTTGCCGGCGCCCTTCGGCTTGCCGGTGGAACCCGAGGTGTAAATCACATACGCCAGATTCAGCGGATCGACACTGATGTCGGGACGGCTGGCACTGTAGCGGTCGAGCAGCCCCGGCTGATCCACGGTGATGACGTTCACGCCGTCAGTCGGCAGCGTTGCCAGCAGCGCTTCTTGCGTCAGCAGCAACGTAATGCCGCTGTCCTCGATCATGTAGGCCAGACGCTCCTGCGGGTACTCCGGATCGAGCGGCACGTAAGCGCCGCCAGCCTTGAGAATCGCCAGCAGCGCGACGACCATTTCCACCGAACGCAGGGCGCACACGCCAACCAGACTGTCCGCCTGCACACTTTGTTCGCGCAGCAGATGCGCCAGGCGATTGGCCCGGGCATCCAGTTCGGCGTAACTCAGGGTCTGTTCGCCGAACAGCAGTGCCGGTGCCTGCGGCGTACGCGCGACCTGCGCTTCGATCAACTGGTGAATCGGCGTGTCGCTCGGGTACTGCGCGTGGACGTTGTTCCAGTCGTGCACCAGCGTGCGCTGCTCGTCAGCCTCCAACAGCGGCAATTCACCGATGCGCTGCGACGGATCAGCGACCATCGCCGTCAGCAGGCGCAACCAGTGCCGCGCCATGCGCTCGATGGTCGGTGCAGCGAACAGGTCGCTGGCGTAGGTCAGCGCGGCGTGCAGCTTGCCGCCCTGCTCCCAGGTGTCCAGCGTCAGGTCGAACTGGGTGGTGCGGCTCTGCCAGTCGAGGCTGTCGAGTTGCAGGCCGGATGCGGTGCGGAGGGTGGCGATATCGGCGACGTGCGGCTGGTGGTTGTACATCACCTGGAACAGCGGCGTGTGGCTGAGGCTGCGTTCCAGCTTCAGCGCTTCGACCAGTTGCTCGAACGGCAGATCCTGATGCGCCTGCGCACCCAGCGCAGTTTCCTTGACCGCTCGCAGCAATTCGTCGACCCGAGTCTGGCCGTCGACTTGCGTGCGCAGCACCTGGGTGTTGACGAAGAAGCCGATCAGACCCTCGATCTCGCCGCGATTGCGGTTGGCGATCGGCACGCCGACACGCAGGTCGGTCTGCCCGGTGTAACGGTGCAGCAGCGCATTGAAGGCGCCGAGCAGGAACATGAACACGGTAACCTGATGCTGTTGCGCCGTGCTGCGCAGTTGCTCGGCCAGTTGCCCGTCGACCGCGAATTCGTAACGGGTGCCGCGATAGCTCGGCATCGCCGGGCGCGAATGATCCAGTGGCAATTCCAGCACCGGGTGTTCGTCACCCAGTTGCGCCTGCCAATAGTCGAGCTGGCACGCCTGCTCACCGGCCTCCAGCCAGCGGCGTTGCCACAGCGCATAGTCGCTGTACTGGATCGGCAGTGGCGGCAATTGCGGCGCCTGACCGGCGTCGAACGCGTCGTAGCAACGGATGAACTCGTCGATCAACACGTTCATCGACCAGCCATCGGACACGATGTGGTGCAGGGTCAGCAGCAGCACGTGTTCCTGCTCGGCCAGCTTGAGCAAGGTCACTCGCAGCAACGGGCCGACCGCCAGATCGAATGGCAGCAGCGACTGCTGTTCGGCGGCATCGATCACCGCCTGTTCGCGCTCACTGGCCGACAGAGCGCTGAAGTCTTCCCGGTTAATCAGTAGCGGCGCCGAGGCCGGCACTTGCAGCAGGCTGTCATCGGCCTGACGCTGGAACACTGTGCGCAGGGTTTCGTGACGCTCCACGAGGCTGGCGAAGGCTTGCTCCAGCGCTGTCAGGTTCAGCCGCCCGTTGAGCCGCACCGCACCGGGCAAGTTGTAGGCGCCGCTCTGCGGATCGAGTTGCCACAGGAACCACATACGGCGCTGCGCGTAGGACAGCGCCTGACGATCCTCGGCTTCTATGCCGGCGGGTATCGGGAACCGCGAGAAATCCACGCCCTCCTTGTGCAGGGCCGCGAGGAACATCTGGCGCTTTTCCAGGGGCAACCCGATAAACCGGCGAGCAAGTTTCAAGGAGTCTTCAGCATTCATTTCTCAGCATCCGGATCAGTAGGCAGGAAGCACAAAGGCACGTCGTCCCTATAAAACGAATGCAGACCGGAAAAATTAGCGAATGAGAACAAGTGTCAGGCGGGAGGTAGTGCGGGGAATTTCAGATCTGCGAAATACCCTGTGGGAGCGAGCTTGCTCGCGAAAGCGGCATGTCTGCCAATACAGATGTTGACTGATATTGCGTCTTCGCGAGCAAGCTCGCTCCCACAGGTTCTACGGCGTTCAGGCGATTGCGGCCATGATATGCCGGCGATGATGTCCTTCCAGTTGATCCTTGATCACCTTCAGCACTTTGGCTTCATGCTCATGAATGAAAAAGTGCCCGCCGGCGAGCATGTCCACCGAAAAGCTGCCGCGGGTTTCCTTGCTCCAGCCGATCAGTTGCTCGGTGGTCGCGCGATCCGCCTTGCCGCCCAGCACATGCACCGGGCAGTTGAGCAACGGCCGTTGCAACGGTTCAAATTTGCCGCAGAGCAGGAAGTCGGCGCGCAGGATCGGCAGGGTCAGGCTCATCAGCTCGGCATTGGCCAATACCTCTTCACTGGTGCCGTTGAGTGTGCGCAATTGATCGATCAGTTCGGCGTCGGTTTTCGGCTCGGCAAAACCGCGATCGTAATCGGCGCGCATCGTCGGCGCCGCCGTGCCCGAGGCAAACAGCGCCACTGGTTCCGGACAGCCCAATGCGCGCAGCGCGTGAGCGATTTCGCAGGCCAGCAGCGCGCCCAGGCTATGGCCGAACAACGCATACGGCACCTTGAGATTGGGCCGCAATTCCTTGGCCAACTGCATCGCCAGCGCCCGCATATCCGTGTGCAGCGGCTCGTCGAAACGCGCACCGCGCCCCGGCAGCTCCACCGGTTGCAATTGCAGCCATTGCGGCAGTTTTGGCCGCCAGCGGCTGTAGACCATGGCGCTGGCGCCGGAGTACGGCAGGCACAGCAGGGTCAGCTTGTTCACCCGGCTTTTCCTCGAAAAATGTGTCTGTAGAGAGAAACGGATTACGCCCCCGGCAAATTAGTCGCGCGCCGGTAAATTGCGCCAACAGGCGCTCGTTAACTGTTCAGGCCAAAACCAATAATGAGGATTCACCGTGGACCTGCAGAGCATCCTGGGCAAGTTGTTCGCCAACGCCGGAGCCGTCGGCATCGAAGGCGTTTTCCAATTCGTGTTTGGCCCGCAGCAGGCCTATTGGTCGGAGGTCAAGGCCAGCAGTCGCACCGCACCCGGACGCCATCCCAGCCCCGACGTGACCATTGAAGTCGCCGAGAGCGATTTTCTCGGGATCATGGGCGGCCGGGTCAATGTCGAAGAACTGTTCGCCAGCGGCCGTCTGAAAATCGGCGGCAACATGGGCCTGGCGACGCTGCTGCCGCAGATCATCGAGCATGCGAGGCACGGTGGCGCAGTGGTGGAAAAAGTCGACATGAACAAGCGCTACCCGACCCCGCCGCGCTTCAGTGAACAACTCACCGCCGGGCTGCCGGTCCAGACCCGCGTCGAGCGTGTTGCCCGCAGTGAGTTGTCGGTCAGCGAATTCAAAAGCCAATACTTGCCCAACGGCATCCCGGTGGTGATCAGCAATGCCCTGCAGGACTGGCCGCTGTTCAAGCTCAGTCGTGAAGAGTCGCTGGTGCATTTCGCCGAATTGCAGGGCATCACCCGCCACGGCGATTACGTGAAGAAGACCTTTTCCACCGAGCGTGATTTCCGCTCGACGTCGATGGCCGAGTTCATTGCCTCGCTGGACCAACCGGCAGTCAAACGGGCTGACGGCGAACCACCGGCCTACATGGGCAACAACATCCTGCCGGCGCAATTGCTGCAGCAGATCAAGTACCCGCCCTATTTCGATGCCTCGCTGTTCATCCCGCCTCGGATCTGGATCGGCCCCAAAGGCACGCTGACGCCGCTGCACCGCGACGACACCGATAATTTGTTCGCGCAGGTCTGGGGCCAGAAGCAGTTCACCCTCGCCGCCCCGCATCACCGCGAAGCACTGGGCACCTGGTCGACCGCGCCAAAGGGTGGCCTGGACGGCTGCGACTTCAACCCCGACGCACCGGACTATGAGCGCTTTCCCGCAGCACGCGATGTGACGTTCCTGCGCGTGACGCTGGAGGCCGGGGATCTGCTGTTTCTGCCGGAGGGCTGGTTCCATCAGGTGGAGTCGGTGTCGACGTCACTGTCGGTGAATTTCTGGGTGAATTCGGGCCGGGGTAGGTGACCGACACCACCAAACGCCTGAAGGTATCGATAACTGTGGCGAGGGAGCTTGCTCCCGCTGGACTGCGAAGCGGTCCCAAGCTCTGAGTCTCAATGATTTCTGAAATCTGGCCGACTGGCTTGCGATTGCTGCGCAATCGAGCGGGAGCAAGCTCCCTCACCACAACAGCTCATCAATGCCGGGTTATTTCAGGTGCCGATAGCTCTGAAACGCCGACGCCAACACCACCGCCCCCGCCACAATCGCCAGCCAGAAACCGCTACGCGCGCCAAACGCGTCCACCAACGCGCCGGAGCCAGCGGCGCCAATCGCCACGCCGATACTCAATCCGGTCACCAGCCAGGTCAGCCCTTCAGTCAGTTTGGCTGGCGGCACGATACGCTCGATCAACGCCATCGCCACAATCAGCGTCGGCGAAAAGAACAATCCCGCGACAAACACTGCCAGCGACAAGCTGACAATATTGCTCGCCAGCAACAACGGCAGCGTGGTCACCGCCGTCGCCACGCCGCCGTACAGAAACAGCCTCGGCAACGGCAGTGTCGAACGCATCGCGCCGAAAGCGATACCCGCCAGACACGAACCGATGGCGTACACCGACAACACGATGCTCGCCGCCGCCGGCTGGCCCTGCTGCTGGGCGAAGGCGACGCTGACCACATCGACCACGCCAACGATGATGCCCATGGCGAGCATCAGCGCCAGCAGCCATTGCACGTCGGTCGAGCGAATGATCGAACCTTGCTGCTGTGATTCCTGCGGGTGCACCGCCGGCTCGGTGCTGCGCTGGGCGACAAACGCGGTCACCCCGATTGCCAGCGCCAGCAGCGCGGCCAACGGCCCGGCCTCGGGAAACGCCACCACGCACAAGCCCACTGACAGTGGCGGGCCAACGATGAAACAAACCTCATCGAGTACCGATTCCAGCGCATAGGCGGTCTGCAATTGCGGCTGGCCACGATAGATCTCGGTCCAGCGCGCACGCACCATCGCCGACATGCTCGGCATGCACCCGGCCAGCGCGGCGAAGATGAACAGCGTCCAGGTCGGCGCCTGCAAACGCGTGCACAACAGCAACATCAACAGCGCCCCGCCACCGATCAACGCCGACAACGGCAGCACGTTGCCCTGGCCGTAACGATCCACCAGCCGCGACACCTGCGGCGCACAAAACGCCGTGGCCAGGGCAAACGTCGCCGCCACTGCACCGGCCAGTGCGTACCCGCCCTTGAGTTGCGAAAGCATGGTGATCACGCCGATGCCGGTCATGGAAATCGGCATGCGCGCGATCATCCCGGCCAGAACAAAGGCACGGGCGCCGGGGGCGGTGAATAATTCGCGGTAGGGGTTTGCCATGGGTACAGCCTCATCAGGGGCCGCCAAGTTGCCATAAAGGTTGATGAGCGTGGAAGCGGGGAATTGTTGGTGGAATGTGAAGGCGCGAAACTCGACACCTTGCGATTCCAGGCACTCTCCGAGGATCTCTCCCCAAGACCAATGGCATTGCCGCCGACGTCTGGAATTACATAACCAATAATCGAAAATCGCGCACACCTGTCAGGTTTTACAGGTGCCTTTGCATGCGATTGCAGTTCTCATGAGGCCTTGACTCAATGGCGTACCGCTCCTGAATGAACGGGCAACTGCTCTTGAGCCTATCCCGTAGCGCACGCGCCAAGGAGCCTTGCCATGGAAGAACAGCTTATTCTGGTATCGCCCAAGGATCGCCAGACCGGTGTAGCCTCAAAGATGGAAGTGCATCACCAGGGACTGCGCCATCGCGCATTTTCGATTCTGCTCTTCGACTCACAAGGTCGGATGCTGATGCAGCAACGCGCGTTGGGCAAATATCATTCTGGCGGATTATGGACCAACACGTGCTGCGGGCATCCTCGCCCTGGCGAACGCACGGCCGCCGCAGCCCTGCGTCGACTGCAGGAGGAAATGGGCACGACGTGCAAACTGCAGAAAGTCGCCTCGATGCTCTATTACGAGCAAATGTCCAATCAACTGATCGAGCATGAATTTGACCACGTGTTTGCCGGCCTCAGCCAGCTCGATCCGGTAGCCAATCCGGAGGAAGTCGAAAGTTGGGAGTGGCTGTCGCTGGAGGAGATCACCGAACGGATCGAACAGACACCCGAGCAGTTCACGATCTGGTTTCGCCGGATGTTCGAGCAGTTCGGGACAGGGGGTGTAAGGCAATGGTTCGAGGCCGCCCGCGATGCGTCAGCGGCACGATCAATGCCTGATGCTTTTGGGAAAAACGCAAGATCACCCTGGGCCGTCCCGCCGTTGTATTGTCCGGCGCCGTTCCGGATTGATACGGCGCTGGCCGAGGCTGTCGAAGATCGGCTTATGCCATGGATCAAGGAGGTCGGCATATTTGCGGGACAACTCGAAAAGGTCCGCGCCATGGGGTTCGGTCGCTTCGCCATGCTTTGCCATACCGACACTCACGATCCCGATCGCCTGCTGCTTTCGGCACAGTGCATCGCCGCCCTGTTTGCCGTGGATGATTACTACTGCGATGACGAGCGAACCGGCTCCGAACCGCGCCTGGTAGGGCCCCGACTTTCGCTGGCGCTGGCCGCACTGGAGCCGGCGCACCTGCCCTCTCGCTTTCGTTGCGGTCTTGATCAGGCACTGAACAGTGACCCGGTACTGGTTGCGCTTCGCGCCTATATGGACCGCGTTCAGGCATTCGCATCTTCCGTACAAGTGGCCAGGGTACGCCACGAAATCATCGCCATGTTTGTCACCATGGCTGCCGAAGCGGCCTGGCGTCTGGAAGGATTGACCCCACCCATCTGGGAATACCTCGCGCAACGCCAGACCAACAGTTTTCTACCCTGCATGTCATTGATCGACGTGATCGGCGGATACGAACTGCCAGCACACATTTATAGCGCCCCTGCCGTGCGGCGCGTGACCACGCTGGCCGCCAGCGCCACGATCGTCGCCAACGATCTGTATTCCGCACACAAGGAAAATCAGACCGCAATCGGCGATTTCAATCTGCCGCTGTTACTGGCTCGCGAACACAATTGCACGCCCCGACAAGCGATGATCAAGTGTGCGCACGTTCATGACGAAATCGTGCACCTGTATGAAGCGGCGGAACAAGCCGTGCTGCCGGATGCATCGCCGCTGCTGCAGCGTTTTCTGACCGGCATAAAAAGCTGGGTCTCCGGCAGTCTTGAATGGCACCGGCACAGTGGCCGCTATCACGGCTGAACGTGTCGATCTTTTCATGCATGCGGATGAACTCTCGCAGCTCGCCATGGGTCAGCTGACTGAGCCCTTAACCCAGGCATTTCGAGCATGCAGATTTCCCTCGCCCGCCAAGTAGCACTGGTCACCGGCGCCAGTTCCGGCATCGGCCATGCCGCCGCCAAAGCGCTGGCCGCTGCCGGCGCCGCCGTCGTGATCAATTACCACCGTCAGGCCGAACCTGCTCAAGCGCTGGCGCAGCAAATCATCGCCGACGGCGGTCAGGCACTGGCCATCGGCGCCGATATTTCCAAGGAAGATGAAGTCGAACGGCTGTTCGCCGAGACCCTCGAAGCCTTTGGTGCGCTGGACATTCTGGTGGCCAATTCCGGTCTGCAAAAGGATGCCGCGGCGGTGGACATGACTCTGGAAGACTGGAACACGGTGATCGGCGTCAACCTCACCGGGCAGTTTCTCTGCGCCCGTGCCGCGCTGCGGATTTTCAACCGTCAGGGCGTGCGTGAAGGCGTGTCCCGCGCCGCCGGCAAGGTCATTCACATGAGTTCGGTGCATCAGCGCATTCCGTGGGCCGGGCATGTCAACTATGCGGCGTCCAAGGGCGGCGTCGATCAGTTGATGCAGACCCTCGCCCAGGAAGTCAGCCAGCAGCGCATCCGTATCAACGGCATCGCGCCGGGGGCGATTCGCACGGCAATAAATCAGGACGCCACTGAAGGCGCGGCCGGTGAGAAGCTGCTGGAGCTGATCCCTTACGGACGCATCGGCGATGTCGAGGACATCGCCAACGCGCTGGTGTTTCTCGCTTCCGACGCCGCTGACTACATCGTCGGCACCACCCTGTTCATCGACGGCGGCATGAGTCTTTATCCGGAGTTTCGTGGCAATGGCTGAGCATCATCCTGAACGACAAAGCCCGATTGACGCCCACGGCATCATCGGCGACCTGCGCAGTGCCGCGCTGGTCAACGACAAGGGCAGCGTGGATTTTTTCTGCTGGCCGGAATTCGACAGCCCGTCGATCTTCTGTTCGCTGCTCGATACCCCAGAAGCGGGGATTTTCCAGCTCGCCCCGGACTTGCCCGATGCGCGGCGCGAGCAAATCTATCTGCCGGACACCAACGTGCTGCAGACCCGCTGGCTCAGCGAACAGGCCGTTGTGGAAATCACCGACCTGCTGCCGATCGGCGACAGCGTCGATGATCTGCCGCTGCTGATGCGCCGGGTGCGCGTGGTCAGCGGTGAAGCGACGTTTCACATGCGCTGCGCGGTGCGCCATGACTACGCGCGCGCCAACACCCGGGCGCAGATGGATGAACAATCGGTGATTTTCAGCGCCGAGGGTCAGCCGTCGTTGCGGCTGGTGGCGGATCAGGCGTTGCGCATTGATGGCGAATCGGCCATTGCTTCCTTCAGTTTGCAACAGAATCAACACGCCGAGTTCGTCCTCGGTGGCGCCGACGATCCGCGCTTCAAGGATGACGGCGCGAAAATGTGCCTGGAGCGCACGCTGAAGTTCTGGCGCGACTGGATCGGCCAGTCCAACTACCGTGGGCGCTGGCGGGAGATGGTCAATCGTTCGGCCCTGGCGCTCAAGCTGCTGACCTCACGCAAGCACGGCGCGATTCTCGCCGCCGCCACGTTCGGCCTGCCGGAAACCCCCGGCGGCGAGCGCAACTGGGACTACCGCTACACCTGGATCCGCGACGCCTCGTTTACTGTCTACGCGTTCATGCGCCTGGGCTTTGTCGATGAGGCCAACGCCTACATGGGCTGGCTGCGCGGACGGGTCAGCGATTGCCATGGTCATTCAACCAAACTCAATATCCTGTATGCCATCGACGGTCGCCAGCAACTGCCGGAAACCGAACTCTCGCACCTCTGCGGCCATGGCGGCGCGCAACCGGTGCGCATCGGCAATGGCGCGTACGATCAGATTCAGCTCGATATCTTCGGCGAGCTGATGGACGCGGTGTACCTGGTCAACAAATACGGCGACGCGATTTCCCACCAAGGCTGGAAACACGTGCGCGAAGTGGTCGATCAAGTGTGTGAGACCTGGCAGACCACGGATGTAGGCATTTGGGAAATGCGCGGTGAGCAGCATCACTTCTTGCACTCGCGACTGATGTGCTGGGTGGCCCTGGACCGGGCGATACGGCTCGCTTCGAAGCGTTCGCTGCCGGCGCCGTTCGCCCAGTGGGATCAGACCCGCCAGGCGATCTACGCCGACATCTGGGACAACTTCTGGAACGAGGAGCGCGGGCATTTCGTCCAGTACAAGGGCGGCACCGCGCTCGACGGTTCGATGCTGCTGATGCCGCTGGTGCGCTTCGTCAGCGCCAAGGACCCGCGCTGGCTGTCGACCCTTGAAGCGATCGAAAAGACGCTGGTGCGCGACGGCATGGTTTACCGCTATCGCAACGATGACGCCAACATCGACGGCTTGACCGGCACCGAAGGCGCCTTTGCCGCCTGCTCGTTCTGGTACGTCGAATGCCTGGCCCGGGCCGGTCAGGTGGAAAAGGCCCATCTGGAATTCGAGCAATTGCTGCGTTATGCGAACCCGCTGGGGTTATACGCCGAAGAGTTCGACAGCCATGGCCGGCATCTGGGCAACACCCCGCAGGCGCTGACGCATCTGGCATTGATCAGTGCGGCGAGTTTTCTTGATCGGCGTTTGAGTGGGGAAAAGGGTGAGTGGCAGCCGTAATTTCGCCAGTATCTGTAGGAAATATGCCGCATCAGCACGCTTCGCTGGGCTAACCCCTACACAGAAATAAACAGATCAGATCTCCTGTGGTGAGGGGATTTATCCCCGATGGGCTGCGCAGCGGCCCCGCTCTTTGCCTGCTTATTTGTTCAGCAGTACCGCATTGCATGGCTTTGCGACTGCTGCGCAGTCGATCGGGGATAAATCCCCTCGCCACAGTTTGGGTAATTTGTTCCTGCTTCTTGTAAACAACACCCAGGCAAATCCCTCCCCCGCAACCTGCACTTACACCCTGAAATACCCTGTTGCCAGCTGTTACATCCACCCCTACCATCCACCGCAACGGGCACAGCGGAGCTGTCCAATAAAACCCGAATTCAAGGAACCAGAATGACCCAGCACGTCCACCGCCCCATCGCCACGCCCCTGCGCACCGGCCTGACCCGCACCCAACTCTGGGAAGCCGCCGACAAAGGCCTGATCAAGTGCTGGGAAATCGGCCGCCAGCGCGCCACCCGCTTCCCCGACCTCGCGCAACAATGCCTCGCCGGCGAACTGCCGGTACTCGGCTGGAAAGGTGGCGTCAGCCGCAGCCTGAAGAAAAACGAAAAATACGGCTCGCTGAAATACCTGGCGCAGTGGCAAGGATTGCGTGGCGAAGACCTGGATATTGATCTGAGTGAAGAACGCTCGATGACCTGTTCGCGGACGAAGATGCGGGTGACGTTTACGCCGGATCGGACGAAGTATTTCAATCAGGTGGCGGAAGCCGAGGTTTAGGAAACAACGCCGACAAGTGACGCTTCCCCTGTGGCGAGGGAGCTTGCTCCCGCAGGCCTGCGCAGCAGTGCATTTAAGTATGGGGTCGCTTCGCAACCCGGCGGGAGCAAGCTCCCTCGCCACAACGGAATGGTCTAGTGTTGCCTGACGCCCATTGCTGTGGAGTCTGCCGTGTCTGACATTCAATGCGTATTGACACCGAACCTGACCGTTGCCTTTGAACAGCACGGCCCGTCCAACGGCGACGCGGTCGTATTGCTGCATGGCTTCCCCTACTCGCCTCGGGCGTACGACGAAATCGCCCCGGTCCTCGCCGCCGAGGGTTATCGGGTGATCGTCCCTTATCTGCGCGGTTACGGGCCGACCCGCTTCAACCACCCCGAAACACTGCGCTCCGGCCAGCAAGCAGCCCTCGCCCAGGATTTGCTGGAGTTGATGAACGCACTGGGTATCGAACACGCCACGCTTTGCGGTTACGACTGGGGCGGTCGGGCAGCGTGCATCGTTGCGGCGTTGTTTCCCGAGCGGGTGCGCGGGTTGGTGACGGGGGATGGCTATAACGTGCAGGACATCGCCAATTCGACCCGGCCTCTGGATCCCGAGACCGAGCACCGTTATTGGTACCAGTACTATTTCCACACGCCTCGAGGCCTCGCGGGCCTGACGCAAAACCGGCGGGCGCTCTGTGAACTGCTCTGGAGGTTGTGGTCACCGACCTGGACACGCAACGCCGAACGTTATCCGCTGAGCGCACCGGCCTTCGACAACCCGGACTTCGTGGACGTGGTGATTCATTCCTACCGTCATCGCTTCATGTACGCCGCAGGCGATCCGGCACTGCAATGGATGGAAGACGCGTTGATCAGACAACCGCCGATCAGCGTGCCGACTGTCTCCCTGTGCGGTGCCGACGACGGGGTCGGTCCGGCGCCGGAAGTCGATGAAGACATTGCGCACTTCACCGGGCTGTACGAAAGGCGCGTGCTGCCCGGTGTCGGCCACAACATTCCCGAAGAAGCACCGCAGCAAACGCTCAAGGCACTACTGGATCTGCTCCAGCACTGACCGAAAACCGCTCCCGATACGCCTGCGGCGTCACCCCGATCGCGCGCAGAAAACTGCGGCGCAAGGTTTCTTCACTGCCAAAGCCGCAATTGGCCGCAATGCGTTTCACCGGCAGCCCGGTGTCGCTGAGCAGACGCCGCGCCGTCTCGACACGGATCAGTTCGATGGCGCGGGCCGGAGTCTGGCCGGTGTCGGCGCGGTAGTGGCGGATGAAACTGCGCTCGCTCATGCCGGCCTGTTCGGCCAGGGTCGGGACGCCGAGGTCGCAGGTGAGGTGTTCGGCGATCCAGGCGTGCAAATCATCGAAACGGTTGCCTTGTTTTTGCAGTGATAACGTCACGCTGAATTGCGACTGCCCGCCCGGGCGCTTGAGGAACACCACCAATTGTCGGGCGACGTCCAGGGCCATGTCGCGACCGAGGTCGTCTTCGACCATGGCCAGCGCGAGGTCGATGCCGGCGGTGACGCCCGCCGAGGTCCAGACCGGGCCGTCGTTGATGAAGATCGGATTGGGCTCGACTTGCAATTGCGGGTGCTGCCGGGCCAGTTGTTCGCAGCGTGTCCAGTGGGTGACGACCCGGCGACCGTCGAGCCAGCCGCTGGCCGCCAGCAGAAACGCGCCGGTGCAGACCGAGGCAACCCGCCGGCATCCACCGGCATGTTCACGCACCCAGCTCACCAATTCAGCGTCTTCGGCAGCCGCGTAAACACCCCAGCCACCGGCGATGATCAGGGTATCGCTGGGCTGCTTCGGCAGCGGCTCGGCCAGCATCGCCAACCCGGCGGAAGCGTTCACCGCGCCGCCGCCGCTGGCGATGACTGTTGGCGCGTACGGCGCAGGCAAACCCTGCTGGCGGGCGATATCGTTGGCCGAGGCGAATACTTGCAACGGGCCCGTAACATCGAGCAATTGCACATTGGCGAACGCGAGAACGTGGATGGTTTTCGACATTTGGCGTAATTCGTGGGCTGATTGGCGTATGCGCCAAAACCTACGCGCCTACAGTGAAGCCGTCTACCCCTTTTCACGGAGAAGAATCATGGCGTTGCAGATCGGTTTTCTGTTGTTTCCACAGGTGCAGCAACTCGACCTGACGGGCCCCTATGACGTGCTGGCCTCGCTGCCGGACGCGCAGGTGCATCTGGTCTGGAAGGATCTGGTGCCGGTCACCGCCAGCACCGGGCTGGTGCTGAAACCGACCACCACGTTCGATGACTGCCCGGATCTGGATGTGATCTGCGTGCCCGGCGGCGCCGGGGTCGGGCCGCTGATGGAAGATGAGCAGACGCTGGGGTTCATCAAGCGTCAGGCGGCGCAGGCCAAATATGTAACGTCGGTGTGCACCGGTTCGCTGGTGCTGGGCGCGGCGGGCCTGCTAAAAGGCAAACGCGCGACCACCCACTGGGCCTATCACGAGCTGTTGCCAAAACTCGGCGCAATTGCTGTGCAGGATCGGGTGGTGCGCGACGGCAATCTGTTTACCGGTGGCGGGATTACCGCAGGCATCGACTTTGCGCTGGTGCTGGCGGCTGAACTGGTGGGGGCCGAGGCGGCGCAGTTGATTCAGCTGCAACTGGAATATGCACCGGCACCGCCGTTCAATTCGGGCAGCCCTGATACCGCACCGAGCGCGATCATCGATGAGGCTCGCCTGCGGGCAACGCCGTCGTTAAAACTGCGTACGGAAATCACCGAGCGGGCGGCGGCGAAACTCAACTTGCGCTGATCCTCAGCCACACTCAGAACCCTGTAGGAGCTGCCGCAGGCTGCGATCTTTTGACTTTGGCTTTTCAAGATCAAAAGATCGCAGCCTGCGGCAGCTCCTACAGGGCGGATTGCGGCGTGTCACCGTTTCCCGCCACACCTTTACTTGTCCCCACGCCCTCACCCGTGTAGAAAGCCCTTCCACAAAATTCTGCACAAGGACTTTCGATGAAGGCGTTGCCATGGCTCTATCTGGCACTTCTCAGCCTCGGTTATGGATTGGCGCTGAGCTTTGGCCAACTCGGCTGGCTGGCGCTGATCTCCTTCGGACTGTTGCTGGTGGCCGGTTTCGCCGTGCGCCAACAACAGGTGCCGGTGGCGCGCCTATTGGGGCATGCCGTGTTCATCTTCCTCGCGCTGTCGCTGGCGCTGCACTGGTTGCCAGGATTCGCCAACGGCCGGGCCATCGCCCCGCTGCGTTTCACCGACAACGCCGTGCCGTTTTCGATGTACCTGAATCTGGACAAACCCCTGATCGGCTTCTGGCTGTTGCTCGCCTGCCCGTGGATTGTCGCGGCACGCTCGCTGCGTCTGACAGTGTTCGCCAGCGCCCTAGGGCTGACGTTGAGCGCCGTAATGGCGCTGGGTGGAGCGCTTCTGTTCGGCATGATTGCCTGGGCGCCGAAGTGGCCCGATCAGGCGTGGCTGTGGCTGCTGAACAATCTGCTGTTGGTGACGCTGGTCGAGGAAGCGCTGTTTCGCGGCTATATACAGGGCGGTTTGAGCCGCCTGTTCAAGCACCTGCCTTACGGCGAAAACCTCGCCCTGCTGCTGGCCTCGCTGATCTTTGCCTTGGCGCATGTGGGCGCAGGCTGGCACTGGGTGCTGCTGGCAGGTCTGGCGGGGGTCGGCTATGGTCTGGCCTACCGTTTTGGTGGGCTGGCGGCGGCGATCGCCACGCATTTCGGGCTGAACCTGCTGCATTTTGCGCTGTTCACCTATCCGATGCTGGCCGGTTGAAGCAAGGGCGGTTTTGCGACGCCGTACTTATATCTGAAAAAAAACTTCAATAATTTCCTGTCAGCGCCGACAACCTTTCAAAGCCTTGCGGATTGAAAAACCATGCGTAACAACCAGCCCATTACACAACGCGAACGGACTTTCCCGGCTCAGCAGCGGTTGATTTCCACAACCGACGCCAAGGGCGTGATCACCTACTGCAACGACGCTTTCGTCGAAATCAGCGGGTTTTCGCGTGAAGAACTGATCCGTGCGCCGCACAACCTGGTCCGTCATCCTGACGTGCCGGCCGCGGTGTTTTCGCACATGTGGGGCACACTGAAACAAGGCTTGCCATGGATGGGCATTGTCAAGAATCGCTGCAAATCCGGTGACCATTACTGGGTGAACGCCTACGTGACACCGGTGTTCGACGGTAATCAGGTGGTCGGTTACGAGTCGGTGCGGATCAAACCCACCGCCGAACAGATCCGCCGTGCCGAAGCGCTCTACCAACGCATCAACCAGGGCAAGTCGGCGATCCCTTCCAGCGACAAATGGCTGCCGGTGCTGCAGGACTGGCTGCCGTTCATTCTGGTCAGCCAGCTGAGCTTCGTGATCGGCGCGACGCTGAACTCGCACTGGGGCTTTGCCCTCGCGGCCGGTTTGTCGGTACCACTGGGCCTGATGGGCCTGCAATGGCAGCAACGCGGGCTCAAGCGCCTGCTGCGCCTGGCCGAGCAGACCACCTCCGACCCGCTGATCGCGCAGATGTACACCGACAGCCGTGGCGCGCAGGCGCGTCTGGAAATGTCGATCCTCAGCCAGGAAGCGCGCCTGAAAACCTGCCTGACCCGTCTGCAGGACACCGCCGAGCACCTGACCGATCAGGCCAAACAGTCCGACGCCCTGGCGCACAACAGCTCCAGCGGTCTGGAGCGCCAGCGCGTGGAAACCGAACAGGTCGCCACCGCCGTCAACCAGATGGCCGCCACCACCCAGGAAGTGGCCAGCCACGTACAGCGCACTGCTGACGCGACGCAAGAAGCCAACCGCCTGACCGGTCGCGGTCGCGACATCGCCGGGGAAACCCGCGAAGCCATCCAGCGCCTGTCGGTTGTCGTCGGGGAAACCGGCCTGACCGTGACCCAATTGGCCAAGGACAGCGACGAAATCGGCGGCGTGGTCGACGTGATCAAAGGCATCGCCGACCAGACCAACCTGCTCGCCCTCAACGCCGCCATCGAAGCGGCACGTGCCGGCGAGATGGGCCGTGGGTTTGCCGTGGTCGCCGATGAAGTCCGCCAACTGGCGCAACGCACCAGCGAATCCACCGGCCAGATCCACGCCCTGATCGCCAAGCTGCAACAGACCGCCTCCAGCGCCGTACAAACCATGGAAGCCGGCCATCGCCAGGCGGAAGAAGGTGTGGCACGGGTTCTGGAAGCAGACCAGGCACTGGTCGGCATCAGCGAAGCGGTAGCCAACATCACCGACATGACCACCCAGATCGCCGCCGCGACCGAAGAGCAAAGTGCCGTGGCTGAAGAGATCAGCCGCAACATCAGCAACATTTCGGAACTGGCGGACCAGACCTCGGAACAGGCGCATAACTCGGCGCTGCTGAGTGAAGAGCTGACCAAGACGGCCAACACGCAGTATTCGTTGGTGGAGCGGTTTAACCGCTGAAAGCAAGATCGCCGCTTCATCTGAAAACCCGGACAGCGAAAGCTTCCGGGTTTTTTATTGCGGTGCTACCTGTCAGATCTGACAGTAGACGCCCACCTGTTCGAGCGGGTATCAAGAGAAACCGTAAATGCAGTCGGTTGTAACACCTCCTCTTACTCGAAAAGGCAGGTTTAACAATGACCACTCACGCTATTTTTCTTCCAAAAAGGCCACTGGTGCGCGTTGACCAATTTGAATGGAGATTGGGCGGCAAACGGAAAACAGCAGAATTCAGCTCCTTCTATCAAGAGGAGTTTTTGGGCAAGTTGTATTGGGCCATAAGTGGTGGAACAGGGAATTTCGACGATGAAAACTATTTTGCTTTCTCGATGACTCTGCCCTACCGATCTGATGAGACTCTCACAGGTGTTTATGACCTCAAAAAAGGGCTGACATGTGTACATAGCCATTGGATCCCTGCGCCACCGGGGTTCATCGGAATGGCTACGGTAGACGCCGACTCGGCGACCCTTAGCATCAAATATGACCCTGAAACAGACATCGCGACGGGATCATTCGAGGCCTTGTTCAAAAGTCATCGCTATCGTCTGATGCCCAAGGGGACTTTCACCATGACCCGGGTGAGACCGACTGAAGCTGGCTCACTGCAACTCCGGGCAAGCCCACCTCAACGTCCGTTGAAAGAATGAATTCGTGCAGGCGCTGCCGCAGGCTGCGATCCTTTGACTTTTAAAGCCCGGACGGCGAAAGCGTCCGGGCTTTTTATTGCCAGCCTGAAACTCATGGTGCCTGGCAGACCGCTTTCGCGAGCAAGCATGCTCCCACAGTGGGATCAGGTCTCATCAGTCAGAGATTGGTCGGCTGTCAGGCCGCCATCGCTGGCAAGCCAGCTCCCACAGTGGGATCAGGTCTCATCAGTTAGAGATTGGTCGGCTGTCAGGCCGCCATCGCTGGCAAGCCAGCTCCCACAGTGGGATCAGGTCTCATCAGTTAGAGATTGGTCGGCTGTCAGGCCGCCATCGCTGGCAAGCCAGCTCCCACAGTGGGATCAGGTCTCATCAGTTAGAGATTGGTCGGCTGTCAGGCCGCCATCGCTGGCAAGCCAGCTCCCACAGTGGGATCAGGTCTCATCAGTTAGAGATTGGTCGGCTGTCAGGCCGCCATCACCAGCAGGCTGGCTCCCACACAAGAGCAAGAACAGAACCCGCACCGCTCTTGCTCCTCACCACTCAACACGATGAGCGTTAGCTCGAGTACCGCTTTTGATCTTGATCCGCGGGCGACGTCGGAAGGCGGAGTGGAGGGATTGATCCGGGGGTGGGAGCGCAGCGACCGTTTGGCGCAGCCAAACACAGCGAGAGGAGGTGCAGCGAAGCAAACCGTAGGCGCTGCGCCCCGGATCGATCCCGCAGCGAAGGAACCCCGAGCCTCAGCGAGCGGGCCGGACGTAGGAGCAAGACCTTTTGGTTACTTTTGGGGCGTTTGCCAAAAGTGACCCGCCGTAAGGGCGGAACCCTAAGCAGCCATAACCGCAGCAACGGATATACACCCCAAAACCAAACCTCAACGAAGAAACCCGGCAACCTTCTCCACCGCCGAAGCCAAATGATCCGAATGCGTAAACCCGGAAACCTTCAACGGCTTCAAATCATGATCTCCAGAGGCCAGCCAAAACACCTCAATACCCGGCGATAGATCGTAAGCCTCGACAGCCTCCCGATTGCCAAGCGCATCCCGCGCCCCCTGAACAATCAACGTCCGAGTCCGCAAAGCAGCCAAATGCTCAACCCGAGGTTTCTCCGGTTTCCCCACCGCATAAAACGGATATCCAAGACAGACAAGCGCATCAGCCCCCAACTCATCGGCCAAGAGACTGGCCATCCGCCCGCCCATGGACTTACCACCGATGGCCAAAGTCCCAGCGACATGACGTCGCACCTCAGCGAATACTTCGCGCCAGCACTCAAGCAGTTTCGGCGCCGGATTCGGTGGACGTTTACTGCCATCAACCCGCCGCTGCGCCATATAAGGAAACTCAAACCGCAACACGTTCACGCCCAATCCAGCAAGGCGCCCAGCCATATTCGTCATCCAGTCACTGTCCATCGGCGCACCCGCCCCATGGGCCAGGATCAATGTCGCCGAAGCCTCGCCCGACGCTGCATCCCAAAGCCACCCGTGATCCCGCACGCACTGCGCCCATTGATCCCCGTCAATACTGGCCTTGTGCTGTTTGTCCATGCTTGCCTCGCTTTTAGTCTGCCTATAACTCCAGACGAAGGATTCGCGGCGTTCTCGCGCGCGCTCACTTCGGCTGAACCGTGGATGGGGAACCATGAACACTTCTATCAGTACCGCCTACAACTACAAGGTGGTCCGCCAATTCGCCATTATGACGGTGGTGTGGGGCATCGTCGGCATGGGCCTCGGGGTTTTTCTCGCGGCCCAATTGGTCTGGCCTGAACTCAACTTCAATTTGCCCTGGACCAGTTTCGGCCGTCTGCGCCCGCTGCACACCAACGCGGTGATCTTCGCCTTCGGTGGCTGTGCGCTGTTCGCCAGTTCGTTCTATTCGGTGCAGCGCACCTGCCAGACGCAATTGTTCGCGCCGAAAATCGCCGCGTTCTGCTTCTGGGGCTGGCAACTGGTGATCCTGCTGGCAGCCATCAGCCTGCCACTGGGTTACACCAGTTCCAAGGAATACGCCGAGCTGGAATGGCCGATCGACATCCTGATCACCATCGTCTGGGTCGCCTACGCCATCGTGTTCTTCGGCACGATCATGCAGCGCAAAACCAAGCACATCTACGTCGGCAACTGGTTCTTCGGCGCGTTCATCATCACCGTGGCGATTCTGCACATCGTCAACAACCTTGAGTTGCCGGTGAGCCTGACCAAGTCCTACTCGGTGTACGCCGGTGCGACCGACGCGATGGTGCAATGGTGGTACGGCCACAACGCCGTAGGCTTTTTCCTCACCGCCGGTTTCCTCGGGATGATGTACTACTTCGTGCCGAAACAGGCCGAACGTCCGGTGTATTCGTATCGCCTGTCGATCGTGCACTTCTGGGCGCTGATCACCCTGTACATCTGGGCCGGCCCGCACCACCTGCACTACACCGCGCTGCCAGACTGGGCGCAGTCGCTGGGCATGGTGATGTCGCTGATTCTGCTGGCACCGAGCTGGGGCGGCATGATCAACGGCATGATGACCCTCTCGGGCGCCTGGCATAAGTTGCGCAGCGACCCGATCCTGCGCTTCCTCGTGGTGTCGCTGGCGTTCTACGGCATGTCGACCTTCGAAGGTCCGATGATGGCGATCAAGACCGTCAACGCCCTCTCCCACTACACCGACTGGACCATCGGCCACGTACACGCCGGCGCGCTCGGCTGGGTGGCGATGATTTCCATCGGCGCGCTGTACCACATGATCCCGAAAGTCTTCGGCAAAGAGCAGATGCACAGCATCGGCCTGATCAACGCGCATTTCTGGCTCGCGACCATCGGCACCGTGCTCTACATCGCCTCGATGTGGGTCAACGGCATCGCCCAGGGCCTGATGTGGCGCGCAGTCAACGAGGACGGCACGCTGACCTACTCCTTCGTCGAAACCCTGGTGGCCAGCCACCCAGGCTTCATCGTGCGTCTGGTGGGTGGGGCGATCTTCCTCAGCGGCATGTTCCTGATGGCTTACAACACCTGGCGCACCGTGCGGGCCTCGCAGCCTGCTGACGTCGTTGCTGCCGCGCAGATGGCCTGAGGAGTCCGCCATGAAACACGAAACGATTGAAAAGAACGTCGGCCTGCTGATGCTGCTGATGGTGTTTGCCGTGAGCATCGGCGGCCTGACCCAGATCGTCCCGCTGTTCTTCCAGGACGTCACCAACAAACCGGTGGAGGGCATGAAGCCCTACACCGCGCTGCAACTGGAAGGCCGCGACATCTATATCCGCGAAGGCTGCGTCGGTTGCCATTCGCAGATGATTCGCCCGTTCCGCGCCGAAACCGAACGCTACGGGCACTACTCGGTGGCCGGTGAGAGCGTGTGGGATCACCCGTTCCTGTGGGGCTCCAAGCGTACCGGTCCGGACCTGGCCCGGGTCGGCGCGCGTTACTCGGATGACTGGCACCGTGCGCACTTGTACAACCCGCGCAACGTGGTACCCGAGTCGAAAATGCCGGCCTACCCGTGGCTGGTGACGCAAGCGGTCGACAGCAGCCACACTGAAACCAAGCTCAAGACCATGCGCACCCTCGGCGTGCCGTACACCGACGATGACATCAGCGGCGCGGTTGCCAGCCTCAAGGGCAAGACCGAGATGGACGCCCTCGTCTCCTACCTGCAAGTGCTTGGCACTGCGATCAAGAGCAAGAGGTGAGCCATGGTCATTGAAATGAGCACAGGCCTCATACGTGGCCTTGGCACGGTCGTGGTGTTCGTCGCCTTCGTTGGTCTGACCTTGTGGGTATTCAATCGCAAGCGCACCCCGGAGTTTGCCGAAGCACGTCTGCTGCCGTTCGCCGACGAGCCGCAACCCGACACTACCCCCGCATCTGAAACAAGGAGTACCCGGCCATGACCACCTTCTGGAGTACGTGGATCTGCGTACTGACCATCGGCAGCCTGATCGGCCTGACCTGGCTGCTGATCGGCACCCGCCGGGGCGAGACCAAGGGCAGCGTCGACCAGACCATGGGCCACAGCTTCGACGGCATCGAGGAGTACGACAACCCGCTGCCGCAATGGTGGTTCATGCTGTTCGCCGGCACGCTGGTGTTTTCCGTGGGCTATCTGATCCTCTATCCGGGTCTGGGCAACTGGAAAGGCATCCTGCCCGGCTACGAGGACGGCTGGACCGGTGTCCACGAGTGGGAAAAGGAAATGAGCAAGGCCGACGCCAAATTCGGGCCGATCTTCGCCAAGTTCGCCGCCATGCCGGTGGAAGAAGTGGCGAAGGATCCGCAGGCGCTGAAAATGGGTGGCCGACTGTTCGCCTCCAACTGCTCGGTGTGCCACGGTTCCGATGCCAAGGGCGCGTTCGGTTTCCCCAACCTGGCGGACAAGGACTGGCGCTGGGGCGGCAGTGCCGAGACCATCAAGACCACCATCATGGGTGGGCGGATGGCGGCGATGCCGGCCTGGGGCGAAGTGCTCGGCGAGACCGGGGTGAAGAACGTCGCGGCGTATGTGCGTCACGAACTGGCCGGCCTGCCGCTGCCGGCCGACAGCAAGGCTGACCTGCAGGCCGGACAGCAAGCGTTCAGCACCACCTGCGTAGCCTGTCATGGGGCAACCGGCCAAGGCACTGAAGCCATGGGTGCGCCGAACCTGACGCACCCGGCCGGATTTATCTACGGCACCAGTCTGACGCAGCTTGAGCAGACCATTCGCCATGGTCGCCAAGGCCACATGCCGGCGCAGAACGAACTGCTGGGCAACGATAAAGTGCAATTGCTGGCCGCTTATGTGTACAGCCTGTCGCACGGATTGAATACAGAAAAACTTATTACTGAAGACAACAAGCAATAAGCATTGCGTACACCTCTGCCGCATCGTTCTCGATGCGGCAGCATCCCGCCCCTTTGCGACGCATTGTCGCACCCCGTCACACCCTCTCCTTTCGAATCCTCCGATTCGGGTCTACGCTTGCTCGATGCGGACTGGCCCGTGCCGGTTCCAGGTCGACCTTGAGCGATGTGTTCGACAAATCGCCTGACTGACAGGGCGCAAAGCCCGGTAGATACCGGCTGTCGCGTCGATGACCGTCCGTCACCCGATCACTGCGTTCGAACACACCTCGTTACAACCGACCTGAACCCCTCGCTTTTTTCGTCCGCTGCGACATTTTGTCCGAGGCCGATTTTGTCCTTACGCGGCGTATGGAAAGGCCGCAGAATCAGCGTTGGAAAGCATTGACCCAGGTCATGGCGCGTTGCAATGACCCCCTGCTCTCTGCATACTTGCGGCCGATTTTAATCCTAATAAAACACCCAAACCGTGGAACCTTAGAATGAGCACAGCAATCAGTCCGACTGCTTATAACTATAAGGTAGTCCGCCAGTTCGCCATCATGACGGTGGTCTGGGGGATCCTTGGCATGGGGCTCGGTGTCTTCATCGCCTCGCAACTGGTCTGGCCGGAATTGAACTTCGGTCTGCCGTGGACGAGCTTTGGACGCCTGCGCCCGTTGCACACAAACCTGGTGATTTTCGCCTTTGGTGGTTGTGCACTGTTTGCCACTTCCTACTATGTCGTGCAGCGAACCTGCCAGACGCGACTGATCTCCGACAGCCTCGCCGCCTTCACCTTCTGGGGCTGGCAGGCAGTTATCGTCGGCGCAATCATTACCTTGCCGCTGGGCTACACCACCACCAAGGAATACGCCGAACTGGAATGGCCGCTCGCCATTCTGCTGGCCATTGTCTGGGTCTCCTACGGGCTGGTGTTCTTCGGCACCATCACCAAGCGCAAGACCAAGCATATCTATGTCGGTAACTGGTTCTACGGCGCGTTCATCGTCGTGACCGCAATGCTGCACATCGTCAACCACGCCTCCTTGCCGGTGAGTTTCTTCAAGTCCTACTCCGCCTACTCGGGCGCGACCGACGCGATGATCCAGTGGTGGTACGGCCACAACGCCGTGGGCTTCTTCCTGACCACCGGCTTCCTCGGGATGATGTACTACTTCGTGCCGAAACAGGCCGAACGTCCGATCTACTCCTATCGCCTGTCGATCGTGCACTTCTGGGCGCTGATCACCCTGTATATCTGGGCCGGCCCGCACCACCTGCACTACACCGCATTGCCGGATTGGGCACAGTCGCTGGGCATGGCGATGTCGATCATCCTGCTGGCGCCAAGCTGGGGCGGCATGATCAACGGCATGATGACCCTGTCGGGCGCCTGGCATAAGCTGCGCACCGACCCGATCCTGCGTTTCCTCGTGGTATCGCTGGCGTTCTACGGCATGTCGACCTTCGAAGGTCCGATGATGGCGATCAAGACCGTCAACTCGCTCTCGCACTACACCGACTGGACCATCGGCCACGTACACGCCGGCGCGCTCGGCTGGGTAGCGATGATCTCGATCGGCGCGATCTACCACATGATCCCGAAACTGTTCGGCCGTGCACAAATGCACAGCGTCGGCCTGATCAACGCGCACTTCTGGCTCGCGACCATCGGTACCGTGCTGTACATCGCCTCGATGTGGGTCAACGGCATCACTCAGGGCCTGATGTGGCGTGCAATCAACGATGACGGCACCCTCACCTACTCGTTCGTCGAAGCGCTGCAGGCCAGCCACCCGGGCTACATCGTCCGTGCCCTGGGCGGTGCATTCTTCGCCAGCGGCATGTTCCTGATGGCTTACAACGTCTGGCGCACCGTGCGCGCCTCGAACCCGGTTGAAGCCGAAGCCGCCGCCCAGATCGCTGTCGTTGGAGCTCACTGATGAAGCATGAAGCTGTCGAGAAGAATATTGGCCTGCTGGCCTTCTTCATGGTTATCGCCGTCAGCATTGGCGGCCTGACCCAAATCGTTCCGCTGTTCTTCCAGGACGTCACCAACAAGCCGGTCGAAGGCATGAAGCCGCGCTCGGCACTGGAACTGGAAGGCCGCGACGTCTACATCGCCAACGGTTGTGTCGGCTGCCACTCGCAGATGATCCGTCCGTTCCGCGCCGAAACCGAACGCTACGGCCACTACTCGGTCGCCGGTGAAAGCGTCTGGGATCACCCGTTCCTGTGGGGTTCCAAACGTACCGGTCCGGATCTGGCTCGCGTGGGCGGTCGTTACTCCGATGACTGGCAGCGTGCGCACCTGTACAACCCGCGCAACGTGGTGCCTGAGTCGAAAATGCCGGCTTACCCGTTCCTCGTGGAAAACAAGCTCGACGGCAAAGACACGGCCAGGAAAATGGAAGTGTTGCGCACGCTCGGCGTCCCTTACACCGACGAAGACATCGCCGGTGCAAAAGAGGCCGTGAAGGGCAAAACCGAAATGGACGCGCTGGTGGCCTACCTTCAGGGCCTGGGCACCATCATCAAAAGCAAACGGTGATTCTTTATGGATATCGGGATGATTCGCGGCCTGGGCACCGTTGTCGTGATGGTGGCCTTCATCGGTCTGGCGTTGTGGGTATTCAGCCCCAAGCGCAAGTCGGAGTTTGAAGACGCAACCTTGCTGCCTTTTGCGGATGATCCCGAAGCCATCAAGCACGTCGAGCAAGCTTCTAGGAGTAACAAAGAATGACTACATTCTGGAGTCTGTACGTCACAGTCCTCAGTCTCGGTACGATCTTTTCCCTGACCTGGCTGCTGCTGTCGACCCGCAAGGGCCAGCGCAGTGAGCAGACGGAAGAGACCGTGGGCCACTCCTTCGACGGGATCGAGGAGTACGACAACCCACTGCCGAAATGGTGGTTCATGCTGTTCGTGGGCACCATCGTCTTCGCCCTCGGTTATCTGGTGCTGTACCCGGGTCTGGGCAACTGGAAAGGCCTGTTGCCGGGCTACAACTACCTTGATAACGACAAGCAGACCGCGTTCGCCAACGGCCAGACCGGCTGGACCGGCGTGCACGAGTGGGAAAAGGAAATGGCCCGCTCGGACGCCAAGTTCGGTCCGATCTTCGCCAAGTTCGCGGCGATGCCGATCGAGGAAGTCGCCAAGGATCCACAAGCACTGAAGATGGGTGGCCGTCTGTTCGCTTCCAACTGCTCGGTGTGCCACGGCTCCGACGCCAAAGGCGCCTATGGCTTCCCGAACCTGACCGACGCCGACTGGCGCTGGGGCGGCGAGCCGGAAACCATCAAGACCACCATCATGGGCGGTCGTCACGCGGTGATGCCGGCCTGGGCCGACGTCATTGGCGAGCAAGGCGTCGCCGACGTCGCAGCCTTCGTGGTCACTCAACTTGATGGCCGCAAACTGCCGGAAGGCACCAAGGCTGACCCGGCCAACGGCCAGAAACTGTTCGCCGCCAACTGCGTGGCCTGCCACGGACCGGAAGGCAAAGGCACCCCGGCGATGGGCGCACCGAACCTGACCCACCCGGCCGCGTTCATCTACGGTTCAAGCTTCGCCCAACTGCAACAGACCATCCGTTACGGCCGTCAGGGCCAGATGCCTGCGCAGGAACAACTGCAAGGCAACGATAAGGTGCACTTGCTGGCGGCGTATGTTTACAGCCTGTCCCACGGTGAAAAACCCGCTGAAGCCGAGGCCCAATAAGGCCAACGCCTGACGCAAAATAAAGCCCCCGCCAGTGCTCTGGCGGGGGCTTTTTCATGGGCGACTGGCCCAGATCGATTTCACCGGCACTGTGGCCACCGGCTGACGATTGCGCCACTGATTACCCTCGACCAGACTCACCTCCAGTTGTTTGCGGTCTTTGGAAAAGCTCGCCGTCAGGTACGTCTGTTGAGAAGCGGCACCGCTGAGAAACATCGGCACACTGCCCATGTAGGTCTGGCTGCCACCCTCGCCGTGATAATGGCCAGCAAACATCGCCGTCACCTGATACTTTTCAATCATGTCGCGAAAGCGCTTCTGTTGCTCCCAACTGCCTGCCCAGTCATAGGGTTTGTGCATGTTGATAATGATCGCGTAGCCTTGCGCTCGCGCTATTCGCAAATCATTTTCCAGCCAGTCCAGCGACTCTTTGATGTCGAACGAAGTTGGATTCAGCGCATGGGAAATCTTCACCTGGTAAGTCGGTTCATTGTTCAATTGCACCAGGTGGACTTCACCGATATTCTTTGAATACGCCAGACTGCCGAGATAGTGCTTATTCAAAAAGCTGCCGCTCACTTCAAGATCAAACTCATCGACTTTATCCACGTGATGATCGCGATAATCGACAATGCTGCCCGCCGCACAACTCTCACTAAAACAATCATTCACGTTGTTCTGGTAATCATGATTGCCCAACCCATAGAGAAAGTGATCGCCAAAGTATTTGCTCAGCATCGTCCTCATGAAGGAGCGCTGCCAGCCATGGCCGAACGCAGTGATGTCGCCGTTGATCATCAACGGTACGGTGGCCTGGCCGCCCATCTCGTTGCGAAACTGCGCAATACTCGCGAACTGATTCTCCACCAGCCATTTCGAGCGTTTTTCAAAATCCGCGCTCGGCTCATCTTCACCACTGTCCGATTTTTCCGTCCACGGGTATTGCGGGTCCGAGGCAAATACCATGTGCTGCGGAACACCCTCATTGGCACTGGCGAGAGAGGTCAGCGATAACAGGTACAGACAAGCGAACAGCTTTTTAACTTCCTTGATTTTCATAACATTCCATTATTGCGTTAACTTTCAAAACACGAACATGCAACTCGCACGCTGCAGAACAGCCACCAAGCTATTCGAAAATAATAAAAAATTAAAAGCCCTCAATTAACTAATTATATTTCTACGTTATTGGCATAGCCGTTGAAATTAATACTTTGAGACACATGTGCGGTGGACGCGTTTCAGCATGCTCTGTAGGGTCTGCCACAGCCCGGTGACCCGCACCGGAGCCACTTCAAGGATGAAGCCGCTATGTTGAATAACGACAAACATTGTCTTCCGGTTGATCAGCCGCTGACTGAATCTGATCAACCAATTGAATCATTGGAAACAACTGTAGAAACCATTACCGTGACATTCGACAATCCGTCACAACCCGATTCCAAGAGCACCACAAAACGCCATCGAAATACCGGCAGTCTCGACAGCCTGGGCGGCGGCAGGCTGCCCTGAGTCTTGAAGCCACGTGTGAATCAACCTGAGCCGGCCTGCGCCTTGTGCGGGGCTGGCTCGACTAATGCCAGCCATGGACCGACCAACGGACGGCTGAGTCCTGTCTTCCTCGATTGCCGCCCTAAAGGCGGAGTAGCGAGAGGTCAACCATGATGGCAATCACCACCATCTCCAGCCGTGAATTCAATCAGGACACCAGCAGCGCCAAAAAGGCTGCGCGTCTGGGTCCAGTGATCATCACAGACCGTGGTAAGGCTTCTCATGTTCTTTTGAGCATTGAGGAATATCAGAAACTGAGCGGCGCAAACACAAGCATTGTCGATTGGTTGGTCATGCCGGAGGCTGCCGACATCGATTTCGAAACCGAGCGCGCAGTCATCATTCATCGTCCCGTGGACCTGTCCTGATGTATTTACTCGACACCCATGTGATTTCCGAACTTCGCAAGCCGCAAGCCGATGCCAATGTGGTCAGTTGGGCCAAAGGCGTCATCGCCCCGTGTGTGTACATTTCCGCCATTACTCTGAAAGAACTGGAAACCGGAGTCCTGCGAACGGAACGGCGTGATCCTGCTCAAGGAAAGCTGTTGCGCAGTTGGCTGACGCGTCACGTCATGCCGGCATTCGAAGCTCGAATCCTGCCGGTTGATGCTGCAGTAGCGCTACGTTGTGCCAGCCTGCATGTGCCCGACCAGACCAATGAAAGCGATGCATTGATCGCTGCCACGGCCCTGGTGCATGGACTCACGGTGGTCACGCGTAATGTCGATGATTTCCGCTCGAGCGGCGTCGCCGTGATCAATCCGTGGGAACAATGAATTAGCTGCCACTGCAAAACCGTCCATACTCAACAAGTCAATTGATCTGCATCAGGCTTTTCTGCATTCGCTACACCAATAATGCTTTTTTCCCAACGCGACCAAAGGTCGCACCCTTGAGTTAGAGCGACAGGCGTATCATTGCGCCACTGCAACACCCCTTTCTGACCGCGGTCGGCACGTATCGACCGAGGCATTTGTCCACTGCCGTGGGATGCAATGATGAGCAACCAGATTCCGGTACACGACGTCACACCACCGAGCAAAAACGCGAACAACAGCGTCGACCTTTACGCCTCTCGAGAAAAAATCTACACCCGTGCTTTCACTGGCCTGTTCCGCAATCTGCGGATGATGGGCGGCGCTGCGCTGTTCCTGTTGTATTTCGGTACGGTGTGGCTGAACTGGGGCGGGCATCAGGCGGTGTGGTGGAACTTGCCGGAGCGCAAGTTCTTCATCTTCGGCGCCACGTTCTGGCCGCAGGACTTCATCCTGCTGTCCGGCCTGCTGATCATTGCCGCGTTCGGCCTGTTCTTCATCACCGTTTACGCCGGCCGCGTCTGGTGTGGCTACACCTGTCCGCAAAGCGTGTGGACGTGGATTTTCATGTGGTGCGAGAAGGTCACCGAAGGCGATCGCAACCAGCGTATCAAGCTCGATAAAGCGCCAATGAGCGGCAACAAGTTTCTGCGCAAGCTCGCCAAACATTCGCTGTGGCTACTGATCGGTTTCGTCACAGGCATGACCTTCGTCGGCTACTTCTCGCCGATCCGCGAACTGGTATTCGATTTCTTCACTGGCCAGGCCGATGGCTGGTCGTATTTCTGGGTCGGCTTCTTCACCCTCGCCACCTACGGCAACGCTGGCTGGCTGCGCGAACAGGTGTGCATCTACATGTGTCCGTATGCACGCTTCCAGAGCGTGATGTTCGACAAGGACACCCTGATCGTGTCCTACGACCCGCGTCGCGGCGAAAGCCGTGGCCCGCGCAAGAAAGGTGTCGATTACAAAGCCATGGGCCTGGGCGATTGCATTGACTGCACCATGTGCGTCCAGGTGTGCCCGACCGGTATCGACATCCGCGACGGACTGCAGATCGAGTGCATCGGTTGCGCCGCGTGCATCGATGCTTGCGACGCGATCATGGACAAGATGGACTACCCGCGCGGCCTCATCAGCTACACCACCGAACACAACCTCTCGGGCCAGAAAACCCATAAACTGCGGCCGCGCCTGATCGGCTATGCGGTGGTGCTGCTGGCGATGATCAGCCTGCTGGTGACCGCATTCTTCATGCGCTCGCTGGTCGGCTTCGACGTCAGCAAGGACCGCGTGCTGTACCGCGAGAACGCCGAAGGCCGGATCGAAAACGTCTACAGCCTGAAGATCATGAACAAGGATCAGCGCGACCACACCTACGTGCTGGAGGCCGCCGGCCTGCCGGATCTGCGCCTGCAAGGCAAACGCGAGATCACGGTCCCGGCCGGCGAAATCTTCAGCATGCCGGTGGAGTTGTCGAGCGCACCGGAACAATTGCCGTCGAGCACCAACGAGGTGAAATTCATCCTCAAGGACGCCGACGACGACAGCGTCCACGTTGAAGCCAAGAGCCGATTCATCGGCCCACAAACCCGTTGAGAGAACTGAACATGCCCGCCGCAAACGCCGCAAGCCCTTGGTACAAGCACCTCTGGCCATGGATCATCATCGGGATCCTGGCCTGCTCGGTGACGTTGACCCTGTCAATGGTGACCATTGCGGTGAACAACCCGGACAATCTGGTCAACGACAACTACTACGAGGCCGGCAAAGGCATCAACCGCTCGCTGGATCGCGAACTGTTGGCGCAGGAGTTGAAGATGCGCGCCAACGTCCATCTGGATGAACTCACCGGCGAAGTCGACCTGCGCCTGAGCGGTGCCAGCCAGCCGAAAACCCTGGAACTGAACCTGATCTCGCCGACCCAGCCGGAGAAGGATCGCAAGATTGTCCTGACCCGCAGTGAAACCGAAGCCGGCCGTTACATCGGCCAGTTGGGCGACAAGGTCCAAGGTCGGCGTTTTGTCGAATTGCTGGGTACTCAGGACGACCACGTGTGGCGCATGTTCGAAGAAGAACAGGTCAGCCATGACAAGGATCTGCTGCTCGGTGACGAACCGTTGCAGGGCGCTGAAGACCAGAAGAAGTAAACCGAACCCTGTAGGAGCTGCCGCAGGCTGCGATCTTTTGATCTTGCTTTGAAAAACAAAATCAAAAGATCGCAGCCTGCGGCAGCTCCTACAAGGATGGTGTTGATTCAGCAGTATTAGCGAATATTCGATGACCACCCCACTCCCCTGCTACCACTGCGCCCTGCCCGTTCCGTCGGGCAGTCGCTTCACCGCCGTCGTGCTCGGGGAGTCCCGCGAGTTCTGCTGTCCCGGCTGTCAGGCCGTGGCCGAAGCCATCGTCGCCGGCGGTCTGGAAAGTTACTACCAGCATCGCAGCGAAGCCTCGGCCAACCCCGAAGCCTTGCCGGTGCAATTGACCGATGAACTGGCGCTGTACGACCGCGCCGACGTGCAAAAACCCTTCGTCCGTCACGCAGGCGAACTCGCCGAAACCACGCTATTGATGGAAGGCATCAGTTGCGCCGCCTGCGGCTGGCTGATCGAGAAACACCTGCGCACCTTGCCGGCAGTGGCTGAGGCACGACTGAATCTGTCCAACCATCGCCTGCATGTGCAATGGGCCGACGCGCAATTGCCGCTGAGCCAGATCCTCACCGAGCTGCGCCACATCGGTTACGTCGCCCACCCGTATCAGGCCGACCGCGCCAGCGAACAACTGGCCAGCGAAAATCGCCTGGCCCTGCGCCAGCTTGGCGTCGCCGGATTGCTGTGGTTTCAGGCAATGATGGCGACCATGGCCACCTGGCCGGAATTCAACATCGATCTCAGCCCCGAATTGCACACGATCCTGCGCTGGGTCGCGCTATTTCTCACAACACCGATCGTGTTCTATAGCTGCGCGCCGTTCTTCAAGGGCGCGATGCGCGATCTGCGCACCCGCCACCTGACCATGGACGTCTCGGTGTCGCTGGCCATCGGCAGCGCCTACATCGCCGGGATCTGGACCTCGATCACCGGGGTCGGCGAACTGTATTTCGATGCGGTCGGGATGTTTGCGCTGTTCCTGCTCGCCGGGCGATATCTGGAACGCCGTGCCCGCGAGCGCACCGCCGCTGCCACCGCGCAGCTTGTAAACCTGCTGCCGGCCTCGTGCCTGCGTCTCGACACCGACGGCCAGAGCGAACGCATCCTGCTCAGCGAACTGCGCCTGGGTGACCGGGTGCTGGTGCAACCAGGTTCGATCCTGCCGGCGGATGGCAGGATTCTCGATGGCCAGTCAAGCATCGACGAATCGCTGCTGACCGGCGAATACCTGCCGCAACCGCGCACGCTGGGCGATGCGGTCACCGCGGGCACGCTGAATGTCGAAGGCGCGCTCACCGTCGAGGTATTGGCGCTGGGTCAGGACACGCGCCTGTCGGCCATCGTCCGCCTGCTTGATCGCGCCCAGGCCGAGAAACCGCGCCTGGCGGAAATCGCCGACCGCGCGGCGCAGTGGTTCCTGCTGTTGTCGCTGATTGCGGCGGCGGCCATCGGCCTGTTGTGGTGGGAACTGGATGCGTCGCGGGCGTTCTGGATCGTCCTGGCGATGCTGGTCGCGACCTGCCCTTGCGCGCTGTCGCTGGCAACCCCGACGGCGTTGACCGCCGCCACCGGCACCCTGCACAAACTCGGCCTGTTGCTGACGCGCGGGCATGTGCTGGAAGGCCTGAACCAGATCGACACGGTGATCTTCGACAAGACCGGCACACTCACCGAAGGCCGCCTGGTCCTGCGCTCGATTCGCCCGCTGGGCACACTCAGCAGCGACCAGTGCCTGAGCCTTGCCGCCGCCCTGGAAAACCGTTCGGAACACCCGATTGCCCGCGCCTTCGGTCGTGCGCCACTGGCCGCTGAAGATGTGCACAGCACGCCGGGACTCGGTCTCGAAGGACGGGTAGGTACACAGCGCTTGCGCATTGGTCAGGCGGAGTTTGTCTGCGCCCTCAGCGGTTCGCCACTGCCGGCGATGCCGGATGAGCCGGGTCAGTGGCTGCTGCTCGGTGATGACTCGGCAGCGCTGGCGTGGTTCGTCCTCGACGATCGCCTGCGCGACGATGCGCCCGCCCTGCTCGCCGCCTGCAAGGCGCGTGGCTGGCGCACATTGCTGCTGTCCGGCGACAGCTCGCCGATGGTCGCCAGCGTCGCCGCCGAACTGGGTATCGACGACGCCCGTGGCGGTCTGCGTCCGGATGACAAACTGCGCGTGCTGCAACAACTTCATCAGGAAGGACGCAAGGTGTTGATGCTCGGTGACGGGGTCAACGACGTGCCGGTGCTGGCCGCTGCCGACATCAGCGTGGCCATGGGTTCGGCCACCGATCTGGCGAAAACCAGTGCCGACGCGGTGCTGCTGTCCAACCGCCTCGACGCGCTGGTGCACGCCTTCACGTTAGCGCGCAGAACCCGTCGGGTAATCATCGAGAACCTGCTGTGGGCGGCGCTGTACAATGGCCTCATGTTGCCGTTCGCCGCCCTCGGCTGGATCACCCCGGTGTGGGCCGCCGTCGGCATGTCGATCAGTTCGTTGACCGTGGTGCTCAACGCCCTGCGCCTGACTCGCCTGCCGAGCGCGCCGGTTGTCGGCACCCGTTCAGAAACCCGCCCGCTGCCGGCTTGAGCCGTGCGGGCCTGGAGTACCGATGCCAGCTCTTTACGTGATGATCCCCGCCGCCCTGCTGATCGTGGCCATCGCTGTGTACATCTTCTTCTGGGCGGTGGACAGCGGCCAGTACGACGACCTTGATGGCCCGGCCCACAGCATCCTGTTCGATGATCAGGACCCGAACCACACCGCCGCCGTCGACGAAGCCAAATCCGACAAACCGCAGGACAAGGCGCCACCCCATGCTTGAGCTTGCGCCTCTCCTGGTGTCTGCGCTGATCCTCGGCCTGCTCGGTGGCGGGCATTGCCTGGGCATGTGCGGCGGCCTGATGGGCGCGCTGACCCTGGCGATTCCCAAGGAACAGCGCAGCCGACGCTTTCGTCTGCTGCTGGCGTACAACCTCGGACGGATCCTCAGTTACGCGACGGCCGGGCTGCTGATCGGGCTGGCTGGCTGGGCGGTGGCGAACAGTCCGGCGGCGATGTTCATGCGTATTCTCGCCGGGTTGCTGTTGATTGCCATGGGCCTGTATCTGGCCGGCTGGTGGAGCGGCCTGACCCGTATCGAAAGCCTTGGCCGTGGCTTGTGGCGTTACATTCAGCCGGTGGCCAACCGCTTGCTGCCGGTGTCGAGTTTGCCCCGCGCCCTGCTGCTCGGCGCACTGTGGGGCTGGCTACCGTGTGGACTGGTTTACAGCACGCTGCTGTGGTCGGCGAGCCAGGGCAATGCGCTGGACAGTGCGTTGTTGATGCTGGCGTTCGGGCTGGGCACGTGGCCGGTGCTGCTCGCGACAGGGCTGGCTGCCGAGCGGGTGACGGCGTTGCTGCGCAAACGCAGCGTGCGCGTGGCCGGGGGCTTGCTGGTGATTGTGTTCGGGATCTGGACCCTTCCTGGCCCCCACCAACATTGGCTGATGGGTCACTGATCCGATCAAAGCCCTGAGAAGATCCATTGTGGTGAGGGGATTTATCCCCGATGGGGTGCGAGGCGCCCCTGCATTCTTCCATTCATACATTGCAAACAGGTTTACGACTGCTTCGCAGTCGATCGGGGATAAATCCCCTCACCACAAAGCAGTCACTACCAATCCGCCGTTGATGCAAATCAACAGCCCCGTCGCCGCACCCCGATAGACTCGCCACACTGCCAGCCTATCCGGGGGAATGCCCGCATGCTCGACGCCATTCGTTGGGACACTGATCTGATCCGCCGCTACGACCTGGCGGGGCCGCGTTACACCTCGTACCCGACGGCCGTGCAATTCAACAGTCAGGTCGGCACCTTCGACCTGTTTCACGCCCTGCGCGAAAGTCGCAAGGCGCTGCGCCCCTTGTCGCTGTACGTGCACGTGCCGTTCTGCGCAAATATTTGCTACTACTGCGCCTGCAACAAAGTCATCACCAAGGATCGCGGGCGGGCACAGCCGTATCTGCAACGCCTGGAACAGGAAATCCAGTTGATTGCCTGTCACCTGGAACCGGCGCAGAAAGTCGAGCAGTTGCACTTCGGCGGCGGCACCCCGACCTTCCTCAGCCATGACGAGCTGCGGCAGTTGATGGCGCACCTGCGCAAACACTTCAATCTGCTGGATGATGACTCCGGCGACTACGGCATCGAGATCGATCCGCGCGAGGCCGACTGGTCGACCATGGGCCTGTTGCGCGAACTCGGCTTCAACCGGGTCAGCATCGGCCTGCAAGATCTCGACCCGGCGGTGCAACGGGCGGTCAATCGCCTGCAGAGCCTGGAAGAAACACGCGCAGTGATCGACGCGGCGCGCACCCTGCAGTTTCGCTCGATCAACATCGACCTGATCTACGGCCTGCCGAAGCAGACTCCGGAAAATTTCGCGCGAACCGTCGAGGAAGTCATCAGCCTGCAACCGGACCGGCTCTCGGTATTCAACTATGCGCACCTGCCGGAGCGCTTCATGCCACAGCGGCGGATCAACAGCCAGGAGCTGCCAAGCCCTGCGCAAAAACTGCAAATGCTCCAGCGCACCATCGAACAACTGACCGCCGCCGGTTATCGCTACATCGGCATGGATCACTTTGCCCTGCCCGACGATGAGTTGGCGATTGCCCAGGAAGAACAGACCCTGCAGCGCAATTTCCAGGGCTACACCACTCACGGCCATTGCGACCTGATTGGTCTGGGGGTGTCGGCGATCAGTCAGATCGGCGATCTTTACTGCCAGAACAACAGCGATCTGAACCAGTACCAGAACACCCTCGCCGCCGCGCAACTGGCGACCAGCCGGGGCCTGGTGTGCAATGCCGACGATCGCCTGCGCCGCGCGGTGATCCAGCAACTGATCTGCAATTTCAGCCTGGAATTCGCCGAAATCGAGCAAGCGTTCAACATCGACTTTCAGGGCTATTTTGGCGCACTGTGGCCGCAACTGCAGGGCATGGCCAACGACGGGCTGATCAAGCTGGAGCGCGAGCGCATCGAAGTGTTGCCGGCCGGACGCCTGCTGGTGCGCTCGGTGTGCATGGTGTTCGACGCGTACCTGGAACAACAGAACCGTCAGCGTTTCTCGCGGGTGATCTGAAACGCCCTGCTCATGAAACCGATGTATCGCGAATGCCCCGTGTCTTTGTTTGCCCTGCGGCCTTATGCCCGCAGGGCAATCTCGCCCCAGACTGGCCTGAATGTCCTCCCGTAGGTTACCCTTACGGCTTATGTGTGTTTTCCCACAAGGATTTAAGAAATGTCCGAGCCAGTCAAACTGCGCGCTCACAACCAGGCCCATTGCAAGGATTGCAGCCTGGCCCCTCTCTGCCTGCCACTTTCTCTGAATCTGGAAGACATGGATGCGCTGGACGAAATCGTTAAACGTGGTCGCCCGCTGAAAAAGGGTGAGTTCCTGTTCCGCCAGGGTGACACCTTCGATTGCGTTTATGCAGTACGCTCCGGCGCCCTGAAGACCTTCAGCCTGAGCGACACCGGCGAAGAACAGCTCACCGGTTTCCACCTGCCGAGCGAACTGGTCGGCCTGTCCGGCATGGACACCGAGAAACATCCAGTGTCGGCCCAAGCGCTGGAAACTACCTCGGTCTGTGAAATCCCTTTCGAACGCCTCGACGAACTGGCCCTGCAACTGCCGCAGCTGCGCCGGCAACTGATGCGGGTGATGAGCCGCGAGATCCGTGACGATCAGCAAATGATGCTGTTGCTGTCGAAGAAAACCGCCGACGAGCGCATCGCCACGTTCCTGGTCAACCTGTCGGCCCGCTTCCGCGCTCGCGGGTTCTCGGCCAACCAGTTCCGCCTGAGCATGTCGCGCAACGAAATCGGCAATTACCTGGGCCTGGCGGTGGAAACCGTGTCGCGGGTGTTCACGCGCTTCCAGCAGAACGAACTGATCGCCGCCGAGGGCAAGGAGATCCACATCCTCGACCCGATCCAGCTCTGCGCCCTGGCCGGCGGCTCGCTGGAAGGCTGATCTCGATCCGCGGTTGAGCGAAGCGTTTCAGCCGCGGGTATACTGCGCCGTTTGCAGCCCTGCCAGGACACCTCGACGATGGTCTTCGACTCCTTCGACATCAAATCCCTGATCCGCCCCGTGATCGACTTCCCGAAACCGGGCGTGATCTTTCGCGACATCACCCCGCTGTTCCAGTCGCCCAAGGCCCTGCGCCTGGTGATGGACAGCTTCGCCCACCGCTATGTGGAAGCCGACTTCACCCACATCGGCGCGATGGATGCGCGCGGCTTCCTGATCGGTTCGGTGCTGGCCTACCAGTTGAACAAGCCGCTGGTGCTGTTCCGCAAGCAGGGCAAACTGCCGGCGGACGTGTTGGCCGAAGGTTACGCGACCGAATACGGCGAAGCGTTCCTCGAAGTCCACGCCGACAGCCTGTGCGAAGGTGATTCGGTGGTGATGTTCGATGACCTGATTGCCACCGGTGGCACGCTGATCGCAGCGGCCAACCTGATCCGCCGCATGGGCGCGCGGGTGCATGAGGCGGCGGCGATTATCGATCTGCCCGAGCTTGGCGGTTCGCAGCGTCTGGAAGACATGGGCATCCCTACTTTCTGTCTGACGCAGTTTGCCCTGACCGATAAGTAAGCGTCGCATTCACTGGCGCCATCGCTGGCAAGCCAGCTCTCACAGTGATTTCGGTCGTTCACAAATATTGTGTACCCCCCAAAAAACCTGTGGGAGCTGGCTTGCCAGCGATGACGTCAGTTGCATCACCAATGAATCAAAGCCCCATCTGCTTGCTGATGATTTCGTTCATCACTTCCCGCGTCCCGCCGCCGATCGACAGAATGCGGTTATCCCGATACAGCCGCTCCACCAGGCTCTCGCGCATGTAACCCAGGCCACCGAGGATCTGCACCGCTTCGCGGGTGATCCGGTCCGAGGTGTCCGTGGCGACGTTCTTGGCCATGGAAATTTCCTTGATCACGCTCTGCCCCGCCGCCATTTTCGCCGCTTGCCGATAAGTGAACTCGCGCGATACTTCCAGCGCCGTGGCCATTTCGGCCAACCGATGTTTGATCACCTGAAACTTGCCGATCGGCTTGCCGAATGCTTCACGCTCGCGCGCCCATTTCAGCGCTTCTTCGAGGGCGAGCTGCGAGGTCATGTTGGCCATCAACGCCAGCGCCAGCCGTTCGCTCTGGAAATTGCCCATGATGCAGGCAAAACCCATGTTCTCGGCGCCGATCAGATTGCCCACAGGCACCCGGCAATCGTCGAAAAACAGCTCAGCGGTGTCCGAGGCCCACCAGCCCATTTTTTTCAACTGGCGGCCGACGGAGAAGCCGGGGGTGCCCTTCTCGATCAACAGCAGGCTGACGCCGCCAAAACCCGGCGCTCCGGTGCGCACGGCGACGGTGTAGAAATCGGCGCGTACGCCACTGGTAATGAAGGTCTTGCTGCCGCTGACCCGGTAGACGTCGCCGTCACGCACGGCGCGGGTTTGCAGGTTGGCGACGTCGGAACCCCCGCCGGGTTCGGTAATCGCCAACGCACTGATTTTCTCGCCGCTGAGCACCTGCGGCACGACACGCTCGCGCACCTCGGGCCGGGCCCATTTGACGATCGGTGGCAGGCCGATATCCAGCGAACCGAGACCGGCGACCAGACCACCGGAACCGCAGCGCATCAGTTCTTCGCTGGCGGCAACCTTGGCGAACAGATCACCTTCGTGGCTGCCACCCAGCGCTTCGGGATAACCGATGCCAAGAATCCCCGCCGCCCCGGCCTTCAGGTACAGCTCACGGGGAAAGCCTTCGGCTTCTTCCCACGCGTCGATGTCCGGCAGGATCTCGCGCTCGACGAAACGTCTGACGCTGTCGCGAACCATTTGGTGGCTGGGGTCGAAGTATTCCTGGACGGCAGGCATCGGCGAACTCCATCGAAGGTTTGGCCGACGTTAACCGAGCGCTTGCTTGGTTTTCAACACAATTGTGTGAATCAGCCAAATCGAGGTGCGCCCATCGCTGGCAAGCCAGCTCCCACAGATTTCTTTAGTGTGCACAACATTTGTGAACGACCGAAATCACTGTGGGAGCTGGCTTGCCAGCGATGGGGCCAGATCAGGCGATACACCTGTCAGAGGGAAATCGGTTTACGCCCGGCAAACGAATGCGCCAGCGTCCCACCATCCACCAGCTCCAGCTCACCACCCAGCGGCACACCGTGGGCAATCCGCGAGGCGATCAGGCCTTTGTTGCTGAGCAGTTGAGCGATGTAATGCGCGGTCGCCTCCCCCTCCACCGTCGGGTTGGTGGCGAGGATGACTTCGGTAAAGGTGCCAGCCTCTTCGATGCGCGTCATCAACTGCGGAATACCGATGGCTTCCGGCCCCAGACCGTCGAGCGGCGACAGGTGGCCCTTGAGCACGAAGTAGCGTCCACGGAAACCGGTCTGCTCCACCGCATACACGTCCATCGGCCCTTCCACCACGCACAGCAGCGTGTCGTCGCGGCGCGTGTCGGCGCATTGCGGGCACAGATCGTCTTCGGTCAGCGTGCGGCACTGACGGCAGTGACCCACCCCTTCCATGGCCTGGCTCAAAGCCTGGGCCAGGCGCGTGCCGCCGCTGCGGTCACGTTCGAGCAACTGCAACGCCATGCGCTGGGCGGTTTTCTGACCCACGCCGGGCAAGGTGCGCAGGGCGTCGATCAGTTGGCGAATCAAAGGGCTGAAGCTCATGGGTAAAAAGTCCGACAAAACAACGAGACGCGGTTTATACCCGCGCCTCCGGCCAGCGTCAAATGCTCAGTCCTGGGCGACCTTCACCACCAGTTTGCCGAAGTTGCGCCCCTCCAGCAGACCGATAAACGCCTCGGGCGCCTGCTCCAGACCTTCCACCACGTCTTCGCGGAATTTCACCTTGCCGTCGCGCACCCACGGCACCATGTGGCTGATGAACTCCGGCTGACGGTCGCCGTAGTCATCAAACACGATGAAGCCCTGAATCCGCACACGCTTGGTCAGCAACGTACGCTGCAGCATCGGCAGGCGATCCGGACCTTGCGGCGCTTCAGTGGCGTTGTAACCGGCAATCAGCCCGCACAGCGGAATGCGCGCCTTGGGATTGAGCAGCGGCACCACCGCATCGAACACATGCCCGCCCACGTTTTCATAATAGATATCGATGCCGTTCGGGCAGGCTTTGGCCAGTTGCTCGGCAAAGTCCGGCGCCTTGTGATCGATGCAGGCATCGAAACCCAGCTCCTCGACCACGTATTGGCATTTGTCGGCACCACCGGCCACACCCACGGCGCGCAGGCCTTTGATCTTTGCCACTTGACCCACCACCGAGCCGACGGCGCCGGACGCAGCTGCGACGACAAGCGTTTCACCTTCTTTCGGCTGACCGATGTCGATCAGCCCCATGTACGCAGTCATACCCGGCATGCCCAACACGCCAAGCGCCATCGACGGACTCGGCAGGCCGGACGGGATCGGCATGATGTTGCGGCCATCGCTGATGCTGTGGCTCTGCCAGCCGGTGAGGCCGACCACCAGATCGCCTTGGTGGAATTTCGGATGACGCGAATCCTCGACTCGGCTGACAGCACCACCGGTCATCACTTCGCCGATTTGTACCGGCGCGGCGTAGGACGGTGCGTCACTCATGCGTCCGCGCATGTAAGGGTCCAGCGACAGGTACAGGGTCTTGAGCAGCACCTGGCCATCTTCGAGATCCGGCAACGCTTCGCGCTCCAGACGGAAGTTTTCCGGAGTCGGCGCGCCGACCGGGCGCGAGGCGAGGACGAAGCGTTGATTGAGGGTCAGAGGGTCGGACATGTCAGCGTCTCCTGTGAATGATGAATTCGGGGGTATAGGGAGCAGACCTTGGTGGCATCACAGCGTTCGATGTTTCTACTAGACGCCTGTGGCGAGGGAGCTTGCTCCCGCTGGAGTGCGAAGCGCTCCCCCTGCTTCCTTTCAGGTATACCGGGTTTTCAGGGTTTACGACGACTTCGTCGCCGAGCGGGAGCACGCTCCCTCGCCACAAACGAACACCGAACGCCCCAGAGACGGAAAAAAAAATGCCAGGCGCGATGCCTGGCATTTTGTGTAGCTCATCCAACCCGCGTTGGCGAATCAGAATGGCAGTTTCATCCCCGCTGGCAGGTTCATGCCGGCGGTCATGCTGCCCATTTTTTCCTGGCTGTTGGCTTCGATCTTGCGCACGGCGTCGTTGACGGCGGCGGCGACCACGGCTTCGAGCATTTCCTTGTCGTCTTCGCTCAGGCCTTCAACCAGGCTTGGGTCGATGCTGACGCTTTTCACGTCGTGACGACCGGTCATGACCACGGTGACCATATCGCCACCGGCCTTGCCAGTGACTTCGGCGTTGGCCAGTTCTTCCTGCATCTTGGCCATTTTTTCCTGCATCTGCTGCGCCTGCTTCATCAGGCCGGCCATGCCACCTTTCATCATGGGAATCACCTCAAAAGTACTTGGATCAAAACAGCGCCCGGCGCTTAACGCCGAACGCCCTCAGTTATTAGCCTTGGGCGACCAAGGCATCGACAGGTTCAATAGTATCGTGTCGCACCACCGCACCGAACTGTTGGACCATCTGCTGGATGAACGGATCGCCGTGGATCGATTCCTCCGCCTCGCGCTGACGGTTGGCCCGACGCCGCGAAGCAGCTTGCGCCGGGGTTTCCTGCTCGGGCTTGATCAGCTCGATGGTCAGGCTCAGCGTGCGACCGTGGAACTGGTTCAACGCGTCGTTCAGACGCCGCTGTTGCGTGGCGTTGAACAGTGCGCTGTGCGCCGGGTCCAGGTGCATCAGCCAATGGTCGCCATCGACCGCGATCAGCGTGCAGTTGGCGGCGATGCTGCCGGTCATGCCGGAGATCGGCAGTTGCGGGAACAGCTCCAGCCATTGCAACGCCAGACCGGTGGCCGGCGCGGCGGCAGGCTCCGGCTCGGGTTCCGGGGCTGGCTCGGCGGTGTGCTCGCTGGCGAGGTCGTCGAGGTAGCTGTAGGCCGAATCCATGTCCGGTTCGATGTAGTCTTCGTCCAGCGGCGGCTCATCGTCGAGGTCCATGCCCGGCGTGGCGGCATCAACGTCGGCGACCGACGGTTCGGGAATCGGCGCAGCGGCCCACTCGGGCGCGTCCGGCACCACGCTGTCCGGGGTCGGCAGCGGCATCGGCGGCAATTCGGGCTGCTCGCTGGCGGTTTCCAGCACCGGCTCGACGGCCGGCTGCTGCACAGGCGCGGGTTCCGGCTCAGGTTCGACCGGATCGTTCCACGGCAGGTCGACCACTGCTTCGGCGACTGGCTCTGGCTCTGCTTCCGGCGCAGGTGCCGGCGCGGCGGTCACCACAGGCGCTGCCTCCGGAGCCGGCGCAGCAACCGCCGCTGGCGTTGGCGCAACAACCGCAGCGACCACCGGCGCAGGCTTGGGCGCGGCAGCCACGGAGTTTGCGGAATCAACTGTGGCCTGGCTGATCCCCACTGGCTTTAGCGGTTGCCTCGGGGCGTCCGCGGTGTCTGCGGGCCGGAAGGCCAGCATCCGCAGCAGCACCATCTCGAAACCGCCACGCGGGTCCGGCGCCAGCGGCAAGTCGCGGCGGCCGATCAGGCCCATCTGGTAATAGAACTGCACGTCTTCGGCCGGCAGCGCCTGCGCCAAAGCCAATACGCGGTCACGGTCGCCATGGCCGTTGTCGACACCTTCAGGCAAGGCCTGGGCAATGGCGACACGGTGCAGCACGTTGAGCATTTCCGAGAGCACACCATTCCAGTCCGGGCCCTGCTCGGCCAGGTGGCGCACGGCTTCGAGCGACGCCTTGGCGTCGCCTTCGATCAGTGCATGCAGCACGTCGAAGACCTGGCCGTGATCCAGCGTGCCGAGCATGGCCCGCACATCGGCGGCCAATACCTTGCCTTCACCGAAGGCGATGGCCTGGTCGGTCAGGCTCATCGCGTCACGCATCGAACCATCGGCGGCGCGGCCCAGCAGCCACAGCGCGTCGTCTTCGAACGGCACGTTTTCGGCGCCGAGCACGTGGGTCAGATGCTCGACCACGCGCTCGGGCGTCATGTTCTTCAAGGAGAACTGCAGGCAGCGCGACAAAATCGTTGCCGGAAGTTTCTGCGGGTCGGTGGTCGCGAGGATGAACTTGACGTACGGCGGCGGCTCTTCGAGGGTTTTCAGCAGCGCATTGAAGGAATGGCTGGAGAGCATGTGCACTTCGTCGATCAGGTAGACCTTGAAGCGCCCGCGGCTCGGCGCGTACTGCACGTTGTCGAGCAGCTCGCGGGTGTCCTCGACCTTGGTCCGGCTCGCGGCGTCGATCTCGATCAGGTCGACGAAGCGCCCTTCATCGATCTCGCGGCACACCGAACACTCGCCGCAGGGGCTGGAAGTGATACCTGTCTCACAGTTCAGGCATTTGGCAATGATCCGCGCAATGGTGGTCTTGCCGACCCCGCGGGTACCGGTGAACAGGTACGCGTGGTGCAGCCGCTGGCTGTCCAAGGCATTGATCAGAGCCTTGAGCACATGGGTCTGGCCGACCATTTCGCGGAACGAGCGCGGACGCCATTTACGTGCAAGAACCTGATAACTCATCGAAAACCGTCGCAACGAAGGAAGCTGAAGCGGCTAATGCTAGCGGAGCAAGGGCAAAATTGCATCCGGTGTGCTCGTCTAATCTGGCTAAGCTGCTGTTGGCGAGGAAATTTCGCTCGTGGTCGGGACTCATCGGAGCATTTATGCGTTGGGCCTTGGGAGCTTTGTTGGGGATCAGTCTGAGCGTGAACGCCGCCGAACCGCCGCTGCGCTTCGTCGTGGCCGACAGCTGGGCGATGCCCATGGTGCAAATCGAGCACGGCCGCCCCACCCAGGGCATTCTCCACGACATCATGCTCAGCCTGGCAACGCAGGTCGGCGTGCCGGCCGAATTCCATGTGCTGCCGCGCGCCCGGGTGCAGAACGCCATGGAACACGGTGAAGTCGACGTGCGCTGCTATGCCGCACAATCATGGTTGCCGAATCAGTCCGGAGACTACATCTGGAGCCTTCCGCTGCTGTTCCAGCGCGATCTGCTGATCAGTCGCGACGATCAGCCGCTCCACGTCGAGCCCGCCCGCCTGCCCCGGCAATCGATCGGCACCGTGCTCGGCTACACCTACCCGACTCTGCAACCGCTGTTCGACGCCGACCACCTGCAACGCGACGACGCGCGCAATCAGGAACAAGTGCTGGAAAAACTCCTGGCAGGGCGTTATCGCTATGCGGTGAGCAATCAATGGACACTGGACTGGTTCAATCAGCGCCTGCTGCCCGAACAGCAACTGCGAGGGGTGGCGGTGCTGCAGGAGCAGCATGTCGGCTGCTATGTGAGGAATGATCCGCAGGTGCCGGTGCAGCGAATTCTGCGCACGTTGCTGCGGATGAAAATGTCGGGGGAGATTGATGACATCATCCGGTTGTATACCGGATCCTCGGAAACCACCCCATAACCCCTTTTTTGGGGCGAGACATTTCCCACAGAGGATTATTCAGTAACCGTGCGACTCACGGAATTTCTGGTAGTCGTGAAACTCGATCCACTCGACCACATCGTACGGCAGGTAAAGCTGCTGGCGGGCGCGGGAGATGGCGATGTACACCGCGCAGATCCGCTGATCGAACGCGTAGGCGTCCTTGAACTGCACGTTGGTCAGCAGCTCGGGCGTCAGCAGAACGCGGTCGAACTCCATGCCGCCCGCCTCCTGCGCCGGCATCAGCAGGCAGCTTTTGCCGGGGCTGCCGATCATCCGGTTGAGCCGGGTCAGATCAGCGACCTTGAAGCCCTTCTCCAGCTCGGCCTCGACCCACAGAAACGCCTCGTCGTACTGGTTGGCCTCGCGCACCTGCTGCCACTTCGGCACGTCGCTGAAATAGCGATGCGCGCCCTTCTCGCTGTGCGTGGAACTGTAGTAATCGACCCTGAACAACTCGACGGCACTGGTCATGAAGTGTTCGAAGTCGCGCTGCGCTTTCATGTCGGCAAAGCTGAACGGGCAATTGGCATCGTGCAGCTGCATCGCCCACTTCATGGTGTCCCACGGTGACGCCGTCAGCACCACACAACCTTGCGGCGGGACAAAGCCCTGTGGATAAAACTCGATGCCGACGTCCGCCTCACGCGCGCCTTCGAAGGGTATCTTGCTCTTTTCCGAGTGCCGGGAAATCAGCGGATTGACCAGACGCTCGACGTTGCGCCCCGAACGCACCGAATAGGTGATATCGCTCTGGCGCACTTCACGTTTTCTTTTCACCAGATCGCGCTCGGCGTGCTGGTACTCATCGCCCAGCGTGATCAGCACCTGCCGGCCGCGCTCGATAATCTGCAGCAGCGACGCAGGAATGTCCTGGCTCTCGTCGATCAGCACGTGGGTATACCGCGACGGCACCACGCAGCCCGCGAGGCTTGCCCGCTTGATCAGCAACAAGGCTTCGAAGCCGCTCTGCCGGCCCCATGCCGGGTTGGCCTCGAGGTAAGTCCAGACGCGGCTCGAATACTCCAGCAACACCTTGGACTCAAGGCTGGACAAGGACAGTTTGAAATGCGGCAGATGATGCGCCGACAGGCTGTAGTCCCGGGAGTGGCAATAGCGCTCGAGGGTTTCCAGACAAACGCTCAGGGTGCGTTGCGCGTCGTGCTCGCGAAAGCCCAGGATATTCAGCGCCTGCGCCAGACTCTGTTTGCTCGCGACCCGGCCGGCGGCGCCTGCGGGTGGCAGCTTGCGCCCATAAATCAGCCCGCGTGCGAACGCTTCAAAGGTGATGCCGGGTTTGCGGTCACCGGTAACGCCCATGCGTTGGCGGAGCGTCGCGAGTTTTTCCGGCGTGCGTGCCAGCAGCAGGGTTTTCGCGGGATCCAGACACTCGGTCAAGGCGCCGATCAGATGACTCTTGCCGATCCCGGCGTAGCCTTGGACGTGCAGGTCTTCATCGAGGTTGGCGCGGAAGGTTCTGACCAGTTTGTCTTGCGCAGCGCTGAGCCAGCGCTCGCGGTGTGCCGGGCTGATCATCTGCTGGCTGAACGGATTGTTGGCCGCGTGGTGGCGCGTTTTGAACTCATCATCCCACTTGCCATCCGGCAGCAGGTAATCCTGCGCCGACACCTCGTCAGCCAACAGCAAACGCAGATTCAATCCCCTGATGGCGTTCAGGCCGAAATACAGCTGACGCGGATCGAACAGTCGTTGCGCCTCGGACAGCAACCCTGTCCGGCCATCGACCGCCCACGCAATCAGCCGCGCCAGCACCTTCTCCGCCGCAGCGGCAGTGAGATCCTTCTCGGCGGCCTGAGACAGATTCTGGATGACCAGCACGGCGGCGAGCTGCGCATCGGTCAGCGCGTCGAGGACTTTCGCGCCATCGGGCTGCAACAGGCTCGCGCAGGTCTCGTCCGTCACGGGCAAGTAAACGGCGGTGGATAAATCGTGATGTTCCGGGTGCATACAACCTCGTAGCCAGGGCGCGAACTTGTCAACGACGCGCGCAGCAAGACGGTGGAGTATGCCACTGTTCAACCTTGGTGGCTGAACAGGCATCGGGGTGGCTGCCTTCAAGAGCAGGCTTGCTCCCACAGGGGCTGGCGTGAAAGCCCAAATCGCAGGCATAAAAAAACCGCAGTGGGCGAAACCCATGCAGTTCTGTTGAAGCGTTCTTTGTTCGTTAAGGTGGTAACCCCACCAGCCACACCCCGGCACACAATGTTCCCGCTGTGGCTGCTTCCTTCCGGATCTGACCAGGTTCACGGGTAATCGTTGCGGGGGGACCGATGGGGTCACCATAACGACACTCACCTGTCGGCGAGCCGCGCCATTGTACCTGTCTGAGATGAAGTTACAACCGTTGGTTGCAGATAAAAATATGAACGGGTTCAAGGACATGCGCTGAGCCCGAAAAGATCGCAGCCTGCGGCAGCGCCTACAGGGTCAGCACCTCGTCCGCTTTGCCGCCCGCCTGCTGGATCACCAGATGAATGAAGTGCAGCTTGGCAATCGCCGCCGCCGGCAGCACGAACGGGTAGAAATCCGGCTGCCCCATGCTGCGCGACAGTTCGTTGAGCATGCCCGCCAGTTCGATCCACGCATTGACGAACGACAGGAACGCCGCGCCGCCGGGATGCTCTGGGTCATACAGTGTGCTGGGTGGAAACGGCTGATAGTCGAAGTCCATCTCCCGTGCACTCATGCCGAAACCCAGTGCGGTGTCCACCGCGTCCATCATGTGCAGGTAATGCGCCCAGGTTTCCGCCCAGTCTTCCCACGGGTGCATGGTCGCGTAGGCGCTGACGTAGTGTTGCGGCCAGTCCAGCGGCGCGCCTTGTTGATAGTGACGGTCGAGCGCTTCGGCGTAACTGGCGCGCTCGTCGCCGAACAGGTTGCGGAAGGCTTCGAGCCACGGGCCGTTGGCGATCAGACGATCCCAGTAATAATGCCCGACCTCATGCCGGAAATGCCCGAGCAGCGTGCGATAAGGTTCATGCATCGCCGCCCGCACCTGCTCGCGATGGGCGTCGTCGGCTTCTTTGATGTCGAGGGTGATCAGGCCGTTGGCGTGGCCGGTCATTGGCGCGTTGCCTTCGAGGTCGACGCCGATGAAATCAAAGGCCAGGCCGCGCTCTTCATCCACGGTTTTCGGGATGACCGGCAGCCCGAGGGTGATCAGTTGCGCCACCAGCCGGCGTTTGGCGATTTCCACTTTGCGCCAGCGCTCAGGGTTTTCCGGCACCGACAGGTCGGGGATGGTGCGATTGAGGCTGCAGGCGACGCACAGGCTATCGCGGCCTTTATCCGGCAGCAGCCAATTGCAGGCGGCGGGAGTGTCGAGATTGGCGCAGCGGCGGAACAATCCGGCATCGGGATCGGCATCGAGTGTCCAGCTACCGTCCTGCGGCCCGGGCTTCAGCGAGGTCAGGCGACTTGCTTCAGGCTGATAGCCAAGCATGGCGCTGCAAGCCAGGCACTGGCTGTTGCGAAAGAACAGCGACTGGCCGCAGCGGCACGGCCAGATTTTGCTGTTGCGTGAAGACTCGCCCATGAACGGCGCGACGATGCGAGAACTGAGCTGCTCGAAAAAGCGGTACATGGCGATCTCTCCCTGGGGCTTGCCAAGACTAGATCATCCTCGTGCGCTGATCGTTCCCACGCTTTGTGTGGGGAAAAGCAAAAGATCGCAGCCTGCGGCAGCTCCTACAGAATTAGTGTCTTGCCACATTGATCCCCTGTAGGAGCTGCCGAAGGCTGCGATCTTTTGTTCTTAAACGGACAGACCGTGTCCCTTCAGGAAAGCGATAAACGCCTCTTCGTCCATCACCTTCACCCCCAGCTCATTGGCCTTGGTCAATTTCGAACCGGCTCCGGGCCCCGCCACTACGCAGTGGGTCTTGGCCGATACCGAACCGGCGACCTTGGCGCCAAGGCTTTCCAGATGTTCCTTGGCCACATCACGGCTCATCAGCTCGACCTTGCCGGTCAGCACCCAGGTTTCGCCGGACAACGGCAGGCCTTCGACGACTTTCTTCTCGCTGAGCCAGTGCATGCCGAAATCACGCAGCTGTTTCTCCGCCGCTTCGGCAATCTGCCGGTGCTCGGCCACAGCAAAAAACTCACGCACCGAATTGGCCTGCTTCTCCGGCAGCGCCTGGCGCATGTCCAGCCAGTCGGCATTCATCACCGCGTCCAGCGAACCGAACTTGTCTGCCAGTTTCTGCGCGCCGCCCGGGCCGACAAAGGGAATGTGCAGCTTGTCGAGCAGACCGCCAAGGGTGGTGCTGGCGGCGAACTCGGCGCCCAGTTCGCCCTGATCCTGAATCTGCAGGCCATGCCCCAACAACTCGCTGATCACCTGCTGGTTATGCGCATCTTCAAAGAAGCTGTGAATCTCGTGCGCCACTTCCAGGCCGATATCCGGCAGGTAGGTCAGCACTTGCGGCAACGCCTGCTGCACGCGCTCCAGCGAACCGAGCGAGCGCGCCAACACTTTGGCCGTCTCCTCGCCGACGTCGGGAATGCCCAGCGCATAAATGAACCGCGCCAGCCCCGGCTGCTTGCTGTCTTCAATCGCCGCCAGCAGCTTGTTGCTGGAGACTTCAGCGAAGCCTTCCAGATCGACAATGTCGTCGAACTTCAGCGCATACAGATCGGCCGGCGAACTGACCAGACCTTCGTCGACCAGTTGCTCGACGCTCTTGTCGCCAAGGCCTTCAATGTCCATCGCCCGACGCGAGACGAAGTGAATGATCGCCTGCTTCAGTTGCGCACCGCAGGCCAGACGGCCTACGCAGCGGTACACTGCGCCTTCGCTGATGGTTTCCTTGCCCTTGCTGCGTTTGACCAGTTGCGTGCGCTCGACATGGGAGCCGCAGACCGGGCAGTTCTCTGGAATCGCTACAGGACGCGCATTCTCGGGGCGACGTTCGGTGACCACTTGCACCACCTGCGGGATCACGTCTCCGGCGCGGCGGATGATCACGGTGTCGCCGATCATCAGGCCCAGGCGCGCCACTTCGTCCATGTTGTGCAGGGTGGCGTTGGCCACGGTGACGCCCGCGACCTTGACCGGTTTCAGCCGCGCCACCGGCGTGACCGCGCCGGTACGGCCGACCTGAAATTCCACGTCGAGCAGCTCGGTGAGCTCTTCCATGGCCGGGAATTTGTGCGCAATCGCCCAGCGCGGCTCGCGGGCACGGAAACCCAGCTCGCGCTGATCGGCGATGCTGTTGACCTTGAACACCACACCGTCGATTTCGTAGGCCAGCGCGTTACGCCGTTCGCCGATGTCGCGGTAGTAATCCAGGCACTCGCCGATGCCTTTGGCCAGTTTCAACTCGTGACTGATCGGCAGGCCCCACTTCTGCAACTGCTTGAGGTTGCCGATGTGGGTATCGGAGATATCGTGGGAGACCTGGCCGATGCCGTAACAGCAGAATTCCAGCGGGCGGTTGGCGGTGATCTTTGAATCCAGCTGACGCAGGCTGCCGGCCGCGGCATTGCGCGGGTTGGCGAAGGTCTTGCCGCCGACTTCCAGTTGCGAAGCGTTAAGGCGCTCGAAACCGGCCTTGGACATAAATACTTCACCACGCACTTCCAGAGTCGCCGGCCAGCCTTCGCCATGCAGCTTCAATGGAATGTTGCGCACCGTGCGCACGTTGACGCTGATGTCTTCACCGGTGGTGCCATCGCCACGGGTAGCGCCGCGTACCAGCACACCGTCCTGATACAGCAGGCTGACCGCCAGGCCATCGAGTTTCGGCTCACAGCTGTATTCCACCGCCGCACCGCCACCGAACAGATCACCGGCCGGCAGATCCAGACCTTCGGTCACCCGGCGGTCGAACTCGCGCATGTCGGTTTCTTCGAAGGCGTTGCCGAGGCTGAGCATCGGCACTTCGTGACGCACCTGGGTGAATGCAGTCAACGCCACGCTGCCGACACGCTGGGTCGGCGAGTCGCTGGTGATCAGTTCGGGATTGGCCGCCTCCAGCGCCTTGAGCTCGTGGAACAACCGGTCGTACTCGGCGTCCGGAATGCTCGGCTCGTCGAGGACGTGGTACCGGTAGTTGTGCTGATCGAGTTCAGCACGCAGCTCTAGAATGCGGTTTTTGGCGGCGGTCATGGGTGTTCTCTCATAAAGCAAAAGAGCAGCCGAGGCTGCTCAATCTCTAAATCACAGTGGCTCAGGGCTATGGACATTGTGGCGAGGGAGCTTGCTCCCGCCGGGCTGCGCAGCAGCCCCAAAATCACGGCGGCTTCGCCACCGAGCGGGAGCAAGCTCCCTCGCCACAACTGCGCTCTGGCCTTAGCGCTTCTGGGTCAGGGCGCGGCGCTCGAATTCGACGATGCGCTGACGGTAGTGCTCGATAGTCTGCGCGGTCAGCACGCTGCGCTGGTCGTCTTTCAGCTCGCCGTTCAGCTCCTGGGACAGCTTGCGCGCTGCCGCCACCATCACGTCGAAGGCCTGCTTCGGATGACGCGGGCCTGGCAGACCGAGGAAGAAACTCACCGCCGGCGTGCTGAAATGGTCGATGTCGTCCAGATCGAAAATACCCGGCTTGACCGCGTTGGCCATGGAGAACAGCACTTCACCGTTGCCGGCCATGCTTTCGTGGCGGTGGAAAATATCCATCTCGCCAAAACGCAGACCGCTTTCGAGAATGTTCTGCAGCAAGGCCGGGCCTTTGAAGCCGGCGGCGTCACGGCAGATCACGCTGATCACCAGGACTTCTTCGGCTTGCGGCTGATCCTTGTCGGCCAAGGCCGGCGCCGGCTTGCTGTCTTCGACGAAGTCGTCATCACGGCTGCTGAAGCTCGGGCCGCCGCCCAGGTCCAGATCGAGGTTCAAGTCGCCCTGGGCCGGACCATTGCTGCCGCGCTTGCCACGCTTGGAGCCGGATTCGCGAGGCTCGCGTGCTTCGCGGGCCGGCATGCTCACCGATGGCAGATCGTGTTCGTCCAGTTGTGGCTCTTTGTGCGTATCCAGCACGCGGGCCGGGCCCAACAGCTCAGCGCTGGTGTCCTCGTCCGGCAGGTTGGACAGACTTCGGTCAAGACGGAATTTCAGTTTTCCCTTGCCGCCGCGCATACGGCGCCAGCCATCGAAAAGAATACCGGCTATCACAATGATGCCGATGACGATCAGCCACTCGCGCAGACCGATTTCCATGTAATCCCGTGCCTCTATAAAAAATGCTGAAAAATAAGGGGTTTACATTGTGCAAACCGCTTTAAAACGTGGCGCCAACTCTATGTTCTGACAGGCGTTTTGCCCACGTATACGAAAAATTGACATTAAACTAGCACGACCAAAGACAACTTTACACCGTCTGTCACGTTGGCTTGCGCGAATATGTCGATTGGCCAGCAAGTCGAAGTCGGTAAAAAAGTCCTACAGACTATTCATACCCTTCCGACACCACGCTGACTCAGGCGTCCACCATCGCCATCGCCTCCTCGACATCCACTGCAACCAGTCGCGAACAACCCGGCTCGTGCATCGTCACGCCCATCAGTTGATCGGCCATTTCCATGGCGATCTTGTTGTGGGTGATATAGATGAACTGCACGGTCTGCGACATCTCTTTAACCAATCGTGCGTAGCGTCCAACGTTAGCGTCATCCAGTGGCGCGTCAACTTCATCGAGCATGCAGAACGGCGCCGGATTCAATTTGAAGATCGCAAAAACCAGTGCCAGCGCGGTCAGGGCTTTTTCCCCGCCGGAGAGCAAATGGATGGTGCTGTTCTTCTTTCCTGGCGGCCGCGCCATGATCGTCACCCCTGTATCGAGTAGATCTTCGCCCGTCAGTTCCAAATACGCGCTGCCGCCACCGAAAACTTTCGGGAAAAGCGCCTGTAAACCGCCATTGATCTGATCAAAGGTATCTTTGAAGCGGTTACGGGTTTCCTTGTCGATCTTGCGAATGACGTTTTCCAGGGTCTCCAATGCTTCGACCAGATCGGCGTCCTGCGCATCCAGATAACGTTTACGCTCGGATTGTTGCGTGTATTCGTCGATGGCCGCGAGGTTGATCGCGCCCAGGCGCTGAATCCGCGCATTGATCCGTTCGAGTTCTTCTTCGGCGGCGCGTTCACTGGCCTCAGGCGTCAAGGTCGCGAGCACGCCATTGAGATCGTAGCCGTCTTCGAGCAATTGATCCTGCAACGCCTTGCGCCGCACGGTCAGCGCCTGCCATTCCATGCGCTGCTGTTCGAGCTGACCACGGATCAGTTGCGATTGCTGCTCGGCCTGGGTCCGGCGCTTTTCCGCCTCGCGCAATTCGCGGTCGGCATCTTCCAGGGCGATCTGCGCGGTCTTCAGTTCTTCGTCGACGGTCATGCGCTTGTCGAGCAGTTCTTCGAGTTTCAGGCGCAGCTCTTCCAGCGGCGCCTCGCCCTCCTCCAGATTCAGACTCAACTGTTCGCGTTTTTCGCTCAGGCGCTCGGCCTGCATTTCCAGACGCTCCAACGCCTGGCGCGTGGAATCGTGCTGCGCGCGCAACGAACCGAGACGCACCGCCAGTTGATGGGCGTGATCCTTGTGCTGGCGAGCTTCCTGGCGCACGCGATCAAGGCGTTCGCGCAAGCTGTCACGCTGGGCCAGCAGCAATTCGCGCTGCTCGGTGTCCAGCGCCATGGCATCGAGCGCTTCCTGCAATTGCATGCGCGCTTCGCCGACTTGTTCGTGCTCAAGCTCGCGCTGCTCGGCGAGCTCGATCAGCTCTTCGTCAAGCCGCGTGCGGCGCAGCGTCAGTTGTTCGGCCTTGGCTTTACCGGCGGACAGTTGGGCTTTCAATTCACCTTGTGAGCGGGCCTCATCCTGCAGCAGGCGACGCAAATGTTCGCGGCCGTTTTCCTGCTGACGCTGTTGCGCACGCAAGGTCTGCAAGCGGGTTTCCATGGCTTCGACCGTGGCTTCGCGCTCTTCGCGCTCGGCCTGCAGCGTCTCGATTTCCTGGCCCCGGGCGAGCATGCCGCTCTCGGCTTCACTGGCGCGACGTACGCGCAGGAAGTGTCGACCAACCCAGTAACCGTCGCGACTGATCAGGCTCTGCCCGGCACTCAACTGCCCGCGCAGGGCCAGCGCCTGTTCGAGGCTGTCGACCGGTTTGACCTGGCCGAGCCATGGCGACAGATCGATCTGCGCCTCGACTTTATCCAGCAAACTGCCCGCGACGCGCACGCCATCACTGGCGGGGCTGAGCAGGCGCAAATCCCCTTGGGTGAAACCGGACAGATCGAAGCCGCTGAAGTCATCCACCAGCACCGCTTGCAGATCGGCGCCGAGCACGGTTTCCACCGCCAGCTCCCAACCAGCCTCGACCTTCAGGCCTTCGGCCAGACGCGGCCGTTCGGCGAGGTTGTGTTCTTTCAGCCATTCGGCGGTGCCGGTGCCCGGATCGAGCGCAGCTTGCTGCAAGGCTTCCAGCGACGCCAGTCGCCCGTTGAGCCGTTGCAGATCGCCCTGCGCCTGTTGTTGCGCGGTCAGTGCCTGCTGCAATTCCTGACGCAGTTGTTCAAGTTTTTCGACCTGCGCTTCTTCGCTGGTCTGCAAATCTTCGAGGGTCGCTTCGGATTCGGCGAGCTGCTCGTTGAGCGCCATGATCGCCGCGTCTTCCGGGTCGGCGGAGAGCAAGTCGCGCTCCTCGGCGAGACGCTTTTGCCGATCGGCCAGCCGTTCCATGCTGGTTTCCAGTTGCTGGATCCGCGACTGCTGCACTTCGGCCTGGCGCCGGGGTTCGGCGGCGGTCAGGTTGAAGGTGTCCCACTGCTCCTGCCAGCCGTGCATGACGCTTTCGGAATCTTCCAGTGCGGCGGCGGCTTCTTCGGCGGCGGCGCTGGTGACTTCCTGCTCGGGGATGAGCATGTCCAGCTCTTCGCCGAGGGTCAGCAGCAACGTACGGTCATGGCCCAGGTGCGATTCGGTTTCCAGACGCGCGCGCTCGGCTTCTTTCAGATCGTCCTGCAACTGACGCAAGCGCTGCTGGCCATGCTGAATGCTCTGCTCGACCCGGGCGATGTCGCCGCCGACCGAATAGAAGCGTCCCTGCACCAGATTGAAGCGTTCGGACAGTTCATGGTGCCCGTCGCGCAGGCGCTCGATGGCGGCATCGGCATTGCGCTGCTCGGCGACCAGCGCTTCGAAACTGACTTCCTGGTTGCCGATGATCGATTCGCGCTGGCCGACCTGATCGTTCAGGTCCTGCCAGCGCAGGGCCGACAGTTGCGCCTTGAGCTGGCGCTCTTCGGCTTTGTATTCCTGATACTTCTTGGCGGACTCGGCCTGCCGGTGCAGGCGTTCGAGCTGGCGCTCCAGCTCTTCGCGCAGGTCGGTCAGACGCGCAAGGTTTTCGTGGGTGCGGCGGATGCGGTTTTCGGTTTCGCGCCGACGCTCCTTGTACTTGGAGATGCCCGCCGCTTCTTCGATAAAGTTGCGCAGGTCTTCCGGCTTGGCTTCGATCAGCTTGGAGATCATCCCCTGCTCGATGATCGAGTAGCTGCGCGGGCCGAGGCCGGTGCCGAGGAAGATGTCGGTGATGTCGCGACGGCGGCACTTGGCGCCGTTGAGGAAATAGCTGTTCTGGCTGTCGCGGGTGACTTTGCGGCGAATGGAAATCTCGGCGTACGCCGCGTATTCGCCGACCAGCGTGCCGTCGGAGTTGTCGAACACCAGTTCGATGCTCGCCTGACTCACCGGCTTACGACTGGTCGAGCCGTTGAAGATGACGTCGGTCATCGACTCGCCACGCAGGTTCTTCGCCGAACTCTCGCCCATCACCCAGCGAACGGCGTCGATGATGTTCGACTTGCCGCAACCGTTCGGCCCGACGACTGCCGCCATGTTACTGGGGAAGTTCACCGTGGTCGGGTCGACGAAGGACTTGAACCCCGCCAGTTTGATGCACTTTAGCCGCACGCTCAGGCACCCGTCAGGGCGGAGACCACCAGATCGCAGCTGCGCTGGGCATAAGCCGTCAGCACGATGCGGATCTGCGGCAAATCACGGGCGAGGACAGCGGCCAGCAGGCGTTCGAACAGTTCGAGGAACTCGCTCATTTCCGCCTTGCGCTGTTCGAGGGCGAGGAAATACGCACGGCTCATGGCCGGCTGCAGGTTCTCGACGGTCTCTTGCAGGTACGGGTTGTTGGCAAACGGGTACGCCGCGCGCATCACGGCGAAGCTGTCATCGACGAAGGTGCGGATGTCCTGACGCTCATAGCTGGCGGTGAGGCGCTGCTGGATCTGCACGAACGGCGCCATGTCGGCCTGGGTCTGCCAGCCATTGGCGACCGCATTGCCGAGCAGGATGTACAGCTCGCTCATCAGCGTGCACAGGCTCTGCACCTTGTGTGCGGTAAGTTCGGTGACATGGGCGCCACGTCGCGGCAGGATCGCGATCAGGTGACGGCGTTCGAGGATCAGCAGGGCTTCGCGGACCGATCCGCGGCTGACATTGAGGGCCAGCGTGACCTTCTGTTCCTGAATGCGCTCTCCCGGCTTCATTTCGCCGCGAATGATGCGTTCGGCGAGGTGGTGAGCGATTTGCTCGGCGAGGCTGTCCGGCGCCTTGAACGTCATGGTTGTCCTTCAAACTCTTCGATCTGCACAAGCGGCGCAGTGTAGCGCAAATGCACGTGCATGGCGGAGTGCCCGCACGGCGCTTTTTGGCACGATTCAAGCAAAAAAGCAGGGGTTCCGCTCAGGGTCAATACTCAATAGAGCACGCGTTAATCGACAATACCGATTTTCCTGACCTTTAAGTCAGAAAACCATTGACCGAAAAGTCAGACCTGCTAAATTCGGCTCACGTCGGTTAACAACAATAATGAGTCTGCGAGGCCTTCCGTGATCCAGTTTTTACTTAACCAGGAACTCCGTAGCGAGCACGCCCTGGACCCGAATCTGACCGTGCTCAATTACCTGCGTGAGCATGTAGGCAAATCCGGCACCAAAGAAGGCTGCGCCAGCGGCGACTGTGGCGCCTGCACCGTAGTAGTCGGCGAGTTGCAAACCGATGACGCCGGCCGCGAACACATTCGCTATCGCAGCCTCAACTCGTGCCTGACCTTTGTGTCGTCGCTGCACGGCAAACAACTGATCAGCGTCGAAGACCTCAAGCACAAGGGCGAATTGCACAGCGTGCAGCAAGCCATGGTCGAGTGCCACGGCTCGCAGTGCGGCTTCTGCACCCCCGGTTTCGTCATGTCGCTGTTCGCCCTGCAAAAGAACAGCGATGCACCGGATCAGGCCAAGGCGCACGAAGCGCTGGCCGGCAATCTCTGCCGCTGCACCGGCTACCGGCCGATTCTCGCCGCCGCCGAGCAATCCTGCTGCGGCAAACAGCCGGACCAGTTCGATGCCCGCGAAGCCGAGACCATCGCCCGCCTCAAAGCCATCGCCCCGACCGATATCGGTGAACTCAACAGTGGCGACAAGCGCTGCCTGGTGCCGCTGACCGTGGCCGATCTGGCTGATCTGTATGACGCTTACCCACAAGCGCGGCTGCTGGCCGGCGGTACCGATCTGGCGCTGGAAGTCACCCAGTTTCACCGCACCTTGCCGGTGATGATCTACGTCGGCAACGTCGCCGAAATGAAGCGCATCGAAAGCTTCGATGACCGCCTCGAAATCGGCGCCGCCACCGCCCTCTCCGACTGCTACGAAGCGCTGACTGCCGAATACCCGGACTTCGGCGAACTGCTGCACCGCTTTGCCTCGCTGCAGATCCGCAACCAGGGCACCCTCGGCGGCAACATCGGCAACGCCTCGCCGATCGGTGATTCGCCACCGCTGCTGATCGCCCTCGGCGCGCAGGTGGTGCTGTGCAAGGGTGAAACCCGGCGCACCCTGAACCTGGAAGATTACTTCATCGACTACAAGGTCACCGCCCGTCAGGAAAGCGAGTTCATCGAGAAGATCATCGTCCCGCGTGCCACGGCCGAGCAGCGTTTCCGCGCCTACAAGGTCTCCAAGCGCCTGGACGATGACATTTCCGCCGTCTGCGCCGCCTTCAATCTGCGCGTCGAGAACGGCGTGATCACTGAAGCACGCGTGGCGTTCGGCGGCATGGCCGCGATCCCCAAACGCGCCGCGCATTGCGAAGCCGTGCTGCTCGGCCAGCCATTCAGCAACGCCGTTATCGAACGCGCCTGCGCCGCACTGGGCGAAGACTTCACGCCGCTCTCGGACTTCCGCGCCAGCAAGGAATATCGCCTGCTCAGCGCGCAGAATCTGCTGCGCAAATACTTCATCGAACTGCAAACACCGCACATCGAGACTCGGGTGACCGCTTATGTCTAACCATCACGGCGTAGAAAAAACGCAAGCTGAACTGGCTGAATTGTTCGCCAAGGACCTGACCACCGGCGTCGGCCGCAGCGTCAAGCACGACAGCGCCGCCAAGCATGTGTCCGGTGAAGCGCAGTACATCGATGATCGCCTGGAATTCCCCAATCAACTGCATGTTTACGCACGGCTGTCGGACCGCGCCCACGCGAAAATCATCCGCATTGACACCAAGCCCTGCTACGCCTTCGAAGGCGTGCGCATTGCGATCACCCACGAAGACGTGCCGGGCCTGAAAGACATCGGCCCGCTGCTGCCGGGCGATCCGCTGCTGGCGATCGATGACGTGCAGTTCGTCGGTCAACCGGTGCTGGCCGTGGCCGCGAAAGATCTGGAAACCGCGCGTAAAGCCGCGATGGCCGCGATCATCGAATACGAAGATCTGGAGCCGGTGCTGGACGTGGTCGAGGCCCTGCGCAAACGCCACTTCGTGCTCGACAGCCACACCCATCAGCGTGGCGATTCGGCTTCGGCATTGGCCACCGCTGAACACCGCATTCAAGGCACGCTGCACATCGGCGGCCAGGAACACTTTTATCTGGAGACGCAGATCTCCTCGGTAATGCCCACCGAAGACGGCGGCATGATCGTTTACTGCTCGACGCAGAACCCCACCGAAGTGCAGAAACTGGTGGCCGAAGTGCTCGACGTGTCGATGAACAAGATCGTCGTCGACATGCGCCGCATGGGCGGTGGTTTCGGCGGCAAGGAAACCCAGGCCGCCAGCCCGGCGTGCCTGTGCGCGGTGATCGCGCACCTCACCGGCCAGCCGACCAAGATGCGCCTGCCACGGGTCGAAGACATGCTGATGACCGGCAAGCGCCACCCGTTCTATGTCGAGTACGACGTCGGCTTCGACAGCACCGGGCGCCTGCACGGCATCGCCATGGACCTGGCCGGCAACTGCGGCTGTTCGCCGGACCTTTCCGCTTCGATTGTCGACCGGGCGATGTTCCACTCGGACAACTCTTATTACCTCGGTGACGCGACCATCAACGGCCACCGCTGCAAGACCAACACCGCGTCGAACACTGCTTACCGTGGTTTCGGCGGCCCGCAAGGGATGGTCGCCATCGAAGAAGTGATGGACGCGATTGCCCGCCACCTCAACCTCGATCCACTGGCCGTGCGCAAGGCCAACTACTACGGCAAGACCGAGCGCAACGTCACCCACTACTACCAGACCGTCGAGCACAACATGCTCGAAGAGATGACCGCCGAGCTGGAAGAAAGCAGCCAGTACGCCGAGCGCCGCGAGGCGATCCGCCGCTACAACGCCAACAGCCCGATCCTGAAAAAAGGCCTGGCGCTGACCCCGGTGAAATTCGGCATTTCCTTCACCGCCAGTTTCCTCAATCAGGCCGGCGCGCTGATCCACGTCTACACCGACGGCAGCATCCACCTGAACCACGGCGGCACGGAAATGGGCCAGGGTCTCAACACCAAAGTCGCGCAGGTGGTGGCCGAAGTGTTCCAGGTGGAAATGGATCGGGTGCAGATCACCGCGACCAACACCGACAAAGTGCCGAACACCTCGCCGACTGCGGCCTCCAGCGGCGCTGACCTCAACGGCAAGGCCGCGCAGAACGCCGCCGAGATCATCAAGCAGCGTCTGGTGGAATTCGCCGCGCGGCACTACAAGGTCAGCGAAGAAGACGTGGAATTCCACAACGGCCATGTGCGCGTGCGTGACCACATCATGACCTTCGAGGCGCTGATCCAACTGGCGTATTTCAATCAGGTCTCGCTGTCGAGCACCGGTTTCTACAAGACCCCGAAAATCTACTACGACCGCAGCCAGGCCCGGGGCCGGCCGTTCTACTACTTCGCCTTCGGCGCAGCGTGCTGCGAGGTGATCGTCGACACCCTGACCGGCGAGTACAAGATGCTGCGTACCGACATCCTCCACGACGTCGGCGCCTCGCTGAACCCGGCCATCGACATCGGTCAGGTCGAGGGCGGTTTTATCCAGGGCATGGGCTGGCTGACCATGGAAGAGCTGGTCTGGAACAACAAGGGCAAGCTGATGACCAACGGCCCGGCCAGCTACAAGATCCCTGCCGTGGCGGACATGCCGCTGGACCTGCGGGTGAAACTGGTTGAAAACCGCAAGAACCCGGAAGACACGGTGTTCCATTCCAAGGCCGTGGGTGAGCCGCCGTTCATGCTCGGGATTGCCGCGTGGTGCGCGATCAAGGACGCGGTAGCGAGCCTTGGTGACTACAAGCATCAACCGCAGATCGATGCGCCGGCGACCCCGGAGCGGGTGTTGTGGGGGTGTGAGCAGATGCGCCAGCTCAAGACGGTGAAAGCGGTCGAAGCTGAAACCGAGTTGGCTCCGCTCTAGACCGAGGCGCGGCCCATCGCTGGCAAGCCAGCTCCCACAGTGATCCGTGGTGATTTCAGGATTTGCGGTACACCACAAAACCTGTGGGAGCTGGCTTGCCAGCGATGCGGCCCGAACAGACAACGACAGATGTCGAGGTGAACATGTACAACTGGATCGACGCCCTCGCCGACCTGCAGAACCAGGGCGAACCCTGTGTTCTGGTGACAATCATCGAAGAACTCGGCTCGACCCCGCGCAACGCCGGTTCGAAGATGGTCGTCAGCGCGAAACAGACCTTCGACACCATCGGTGGCGGGCATCTGGAATACAAAGCCATGCAGATCGCCCGCGAGATGCTCGCCAGCGGCAAGCAGGACACCCATCTGGAGCGCTTCAGCCTCGGCGCCAGCCTCGGCCAGTGCTGCGGTGGCGCCACCGTGTTGCTGTTCGAACCGATGGGCCAGGTGCAGGCGCAAATTGCCGTGTTCGGCGCCGGACATGTCGGCCGCGCGTTGGTGCCGCTGCTCGCCAGCCTGCCGTGCCGGGTACGCTGGATCGATTCGCGGGAAGAGGAATTCCCCGCCCAGATTCCCCACGGCGTGCGTAAAATCGTCGCCGAAGAGCCTGTGGATGAAATTGATGACCTGCCCGCCGGCAGCTACTGCATCGTCATGACCCACAACCATCAGCTCGACCTGGAACTGACGGCCGCGCTCCTCAAGCGCAACGACTTCGCTTACTTCGGCCTGATCGGTTCGAAGACCAAACGCGTCAAATTCGAACATCGCCTGCGTGATCGCGGTTTCGACAGCAGCGTCGTGCAACGCATGCGCTGCCCGATGGGCATCGGCGAAGTCAAAGGCAAACTGCCCGTGGAAATCGCCATCTCCATCGCCGGCGAAATCATCGCCACCTATAACGCCAATTTCGGCCAGCACAGCGCCAGCGCCGAACCGATTGCCAAACTGCTGCCGGTTTCCCGGCGCAGTCAGGCCGCCACACTCAAAGCCTCAAACTGATTAGAGAACCCTCATGCCTCTGACTCGCAAAGCCTACCGCGCCGCCATCCTGCACAGCATCGCCGACCCCGCCGAGGTCGGTATCGAAGCCTCCTACGAATATTTCGAGGACGGCCTGCTGGTGGTCGATGGCGGCAAGATCAGCGCCCTCGGCCACGCCAGCGAACTGCTGCCGACCCTGCCGGCGGACATCGAGATCACCCACTATCAGGATGCGCTGATCACCCCGGGCTTCATCGACACCCACATCCACCTGCCGCAAACCGGCATGGTCGGGGCCTACGGCGAACAACTGCTGGACTGGCTCAACACTTACACCTTCCCGTGCGAAAGCCAGTTCGGTGACAAAGCCCACGCCGACGACGTGGCCGATATCTTCATCAAGGAACTGCTGCGCAACGGCACCACCACCGCACTGGTGTTCGGCAGCGTGCACCCGCAGTCGGTGAACTCGTTCTTCGAAGCGGCCGAGAAGCTCGACCTGCGGATGATCGCCGGCAAGGTGATGATGGACCGCAATGCGCCGGACTACCTGACCGACACCGCCGAATCGAGCTACGTCGAGAGCAAGGCGCTGATCGAACGCTGGCATGGCAAGGGCCGTCTGCATTACGCGGTCACCCCGCGTTTCGCCCCGACCAGCACCCCGGAGCAACTGACCCTCGCCGGCCAGTTGCTGACCGAATACCCGGATCTGTACATGCAGACCCACATCAGCGAGAACCTCAAGGAAATCGAGTGGGTCAAGGAATTGTTCCCGGAGCGCAAGGGCTATCTGGACGTCTATGATCACTACCAACTGCTCGGCGAGCGCTCGGTATTCGCCCACGGCGTGCACCTGTGCGACGACGAATGCGCGCGGCTGGCGGAAACCGGCTCGGCGATCTCGTTCTGCCCGACCTCGAACTTCTTCCTCGGCAGCGGCCTGTTCAACCTGCCGATGGCCGAGAAGCACAAGCTGAGTGTCGGTCTGGGCACCGACGTCGGTGGCGGCACCAGTTTCTCGCTGCTGCAAACCCTGAACGAAGCCTACAAAGTCATGCAGTTGCAGGGGGCGCGCCTGAGTCCGTTCAAGTCGCTGTACCTGGCGACCCTCGGCGGTGCGCGGGCACTGCGCCTGGAAGACAAGATCGGCAACCTGCAACCGGGTTCCGACGCCGACTTCCTGGTTCTGGATTACAATGCCACACCGCTGCTCAGCTATCGCCTGAAACAGGCCAACAACATTGCCGAAACGTTGTTTGTGCTGATGACGCTCGGGGATGACCGCACCGTGCAGCAGACGTATGCGGCGGGTGCACTGGTGCATCAGCGCTGAGTTTCCCAAGGCATAAAAAATCCCCCAGCGCTTTTCAGCCTGGGGGATTTTTGTTGCCTGTCAGATTGCTATCGCTGGCAAGCCAGCTCCCACAGGTTTTCCGGTGTATCGCAGATTCGGTGAACCCCACAAATCCCTGTGGGAGCTGGCTTGCCAGCGATTGGGGCGACTCGGTGTCAGCTCAAAGCTTGGCCGCAGGGCGCCCAGGCTTCTTGGTCTGCAACAAATGCGAGAACACTGCATGCAGATCATCCGACGCACTTTCCTCATCGAGGTTGAGCTTGCTGTCGATGTGGTCCATGTGGTGCATCATCAGGTCCACCGCCAGCTCACCGTTGCGCGCTTCGATGGCGTCGATCAACTGGGTGTGCTCGTCGTAGGAGCAATGCGAGCGGTTGCCGCTTTCGTACTGGGCGATGATCAGCGAGGTCTGCGAGACCAGGCTGCGCTGAAAGCTGATCAGTGGCGCATTTTTCGCCGCTTCGGCGAGTTTCAGGTGAAATTCGCCGGACAGACGGATACCGGCGCCGCGATCGCCACGGGAGAAGCTGTCGCGCTCGTCGTTGACCATCTGGCGCAGTTCGGCGATCTGCTCGGCGGTGGCGTGCTGCACGGCCAGCTCGGTGATTGCACGCTCCACCAGACGACGGGCCATGAACACCTGCCGCGCTTCTTCTACGCTCGGGCTGGCGACGACAGCGCCACGATTCGGCCGCAACAGCACCACGCCTTCATGGGCCAGACGCGACAGCGCGCGGCGAATGATGGTGCGGCTGACCCCGAAGATTTCCCCCAGCGCTTCTTCGCTCAATTTTGTACCGGGCGCCAGACGCTGTTCGAGGATCGCCTCGAAAATGTGCGCGTAGACAATATCGTCCTGGGTTCCGCTGCGGCCGGCTTTGCCTGCTCGCGGTTGTTTCTTGAGGGGTTGCAACTGTTCGTTCATGGGCACTCGAGTCGGGAGAACTGCGGCGAATAGACCGTGACTGTAATACGGCACAGTAGGTCGCTGGCAAGTATCGCGTAAAAAACAGCGCGATTGTACACAATGGATGGTGGCAACACGACTGTATGGCTGTTTGTGACCACGGCTGTATTGCAACGATCCGTTACGATTGAGTTTAGGCTTGATCGCAGAATCCGCTTTTGCGCACACCTGCTCCTACACAGGGTTCAGCGTAATTGCGGACATCTCCATCTGTATAAGGAACACCGCCGTCATGAACGACGCCACCTACACCCGCCTGCGCCCCCTCGCCGACACTTCGCCCTCGGCGATCGTCGCCGGTTTCATCGCGATGATGACCGGCTACACCAGTTCGCTGGTGCTGATGTTCCAGGCCGGGCAAGCGGCGGGCCTTAGCAGCGGGCAGATTTCCTCGTGGATCTGGGCGATCTCGATCGGCATGGCGGTGTGCTCGATTGGCTTGTCGCTGCGCTATCGCACACCGATCACCATTGCCTGGTCGACCCCCGGTGCAGCCCTGCTGATCACCAGTCTGGGCGGTGTCAGCTACGGTGAGGCCATCGGCGCCTACATCACTTGCGCAGTACTGGTGACCATTTGTGGGCTGACCGGCAGCTTCGAACGCTTGGTGAAAAAAATCCCGGCATCGCTGGCGGCGGCGTTGCTGGCGGGGATTCTGTTCAAGATCGGCAGCGAAATCTTCGTCGCCGCACAGCACCGTACCGGGCTGGTGCTGGGGATGTTTTTCACCTATCTGCTGGTCAAGCGCCTGTCGCCGCGTTACGCGGTGCTCGCTGCATTGCTGATCGGCACCGCGCTGTCGGGCTTCATGGGGCTGCTGGACTTCAGCGGCTTTCACCTGGAAGTGGCGACGCCAGTCTGGACCACGCCGCACTTCTCACTGGCCGCGACCATCAGCATCGGCATTCCGCTGTTCGTGGTGGCGATGACCTCGCAGAACATGCCCGGCATCGCCGTGCTGCGCGCCGATGGCTACAACGTCCCGGCCTCGCCACTGATCACTACCACCGGCATCGCCTCGCTGTTGCTGGCGCCGTTCGGTTCTCACGGCATCAACCTCGCGGCGATCAGCGCAGCCATCTGTACCGGGCCGCACGCCCATGAAGACCGCAACAAACGCTACACCGCCGCGGTCTGGTGCGGGATTTTCTACGGGATTGCCGGGGTGTTCGGCGCGACATTGGCGGCGCTGTTTGCCGCGCTGCCGAAAGAACTGGTGCTGTCGATTGCCGCATTGGCGCTGTTCGGTTCGATCATCAACGGTTTGAGCATTGCCATGACCGAGGTGAAAGAACGCGAGGCGGCGCTGATCACGTTCATGGTCACGGCGTCGGGGTTGACGCTGTTTTCCATCGGTTCGGCGTTCTGGGGGATTGTCGCGGGGGTGCTGACCTTGCTGATACTCAACTGGCGTAAAGCTTAAAGCAAAAGATCGCAGCCTGCGGCAGCTCCTACAGCGATTGGTGCAGGAGCTGCCGCAGGCTGCGATCTTTTGATCTTCCCAAAAAAAACGGCGACCCGAAGGTCGCCGTTTTTTTCAGTATCACTTGGCCGCGTTGATCGGCTTTTCCGGATACCAGACGTCCAGCAGCGGGCTGACGGTCATGCCGGTCAGTTCGCTACGGTTTTTCAGCCAGGCTTCAACGGCAGCGCGCTGCTCTTCGTTGACCGAGCCACGCTTCTGCAGGCATACCAGACCGAAGTCATCGCCGCCAACATAACCCAGACCGTTGGCTTCCATGGCTTCTTTGATGAATGCTTCGAGGAAAGCGTCAATGGCTTCTTCGGACAAGTCTTCTTTGAAGTCCAGGTTCAGTTCGAAACCCAGCTCTTGAAATTCATCAACGCACAGTTTTTTGCGCAGACGCTGGGAACGGTTAGTCGCCATTGGAACAATCCTCTTAAGTAATAACGGCCGGCACTTTACCAGTTTAAGCCGTCAATTGCCCGACTCTCTGGGTGCTATGGCCGACCGCCTGTAAAAAAAATAACGAAATGGCCGCTCCGGGCAAGGCACAAGCTGTTACACCTTGGGGCATAATGCCGACACTTTCATGACCACTGAGGGCTTTTTCATCCATGCCCTCGTTATTTTTCCCCTCTTCTGCAGGGTTTTATTTCATATGATCAAATCGTTGCGTCCTCTCTTTCTTGCCGGCCTTATTCTGCCCCTGCCCCTGGCCCTGCCGGTTGCCGCTGCCACCATCAACACCGCCCTCACCCCCAACGTCGAAAAAGCCCTCAAGGCCAGCAAGCTGCAGCCGACCGCGCTGTCGCTGGTGATGATCCCGCTCGACGGCCCGGGCAATCCGACCGTGTACAACGCCGATGTCTCGGTCAACCCGGCCTCGACCATGAAACTGGTCACCACCTACGCCTCGCTGGAAATGCTCGGCCCCAACCATCAGTGGAAAACCGAGTTCTACACCGACGGCGACCTGAGCGGCGGCATCCTCAACGGCAACCTCTACCTCAAGGGTGGCGGCGATCCGAAGCTGAACATGGAAAAACTCTGGCTGCTGATGCGCGACCTGCGCGCCAACGGCGTGACCCAGGTCACCGGCGACCTGATCCTCGACCGCAGCTTCTTCATCCAGCCGCAACTGCCGGAATTCAACGACGACGGCAACGACGAGAACAAGCCGTTTCTGGTCAAACCGGATTCCCTGCTGGTCAACCTCAAGGCCCTGCGCTTCGTCGCGCGCAATGACGGTGGCCGGGTGTTGATCTCGGTGGAACCGCCGATTGCCAGCGTGCGCATCGAAAACACGGTCAAGGCCCTCAACTCCAAGCAGTGCACCGGTGGCGTGCGCTACAACCCGGTGACCCAGCCTGATGGCAGCGTGACCGTGACCGTCGCTGGTCAGTTGGGCGAAGGCTGCAGCTCGCAGACTTATCTGTCGCTGCTCGACCACGCGACCTACACCGCCGGTGCCGTGCGCGCGATCTGGAAAGAACTGGGCGGCAGCATCCAGGGCAAGGATCGCCTCGCCGCGACCCCGAGCAGCGCCAAACTGCTGGCCCGCGCCTACTCGCCGGATCTGGCGGAAATCATCCGCGATATCAACAAATACAGTAACAACACCATGGCCCAGCAGCTGTTCCTGAGCCTCGGTCAGAAGTACCGCAACGAAGCCGACGGTGACGACGCCAAGGCCGCACAACGCGTAGTCCGCCAGTGGCTGGCGAAGAAAGGCATCACCGCGCCGCACCTGGTGATGGAAAACGGCTCCGGGCTGTCGCGCGCCGAACGCGTCAGCGCCCGCGAGATGGCCAACATGCTGCAAGCCGCCTGGCACAGCCCATACGCTGCCGAGTACATCAGCTCGCTGCCGATTGCCGGTACCGACGGCACCATGCGCAAACGCCTGAAAACCACCGCGATGCGTGGCGAAGCCCACGTCAAGACCGGCACCCTGAACACCGTGCGCGCCATCGCCGGCTTCAGCCGGGACGTCAACGGCAATACCTGGGCGGTGGTGGCGATCCTCAACGACAAGGCCCCGTTCGGCGCGTCGTCTGTGCTGGATCAGGTGCTGCTGGATCTGTACAAGCAGCCGCGTTTGCCACAGACCGCTTCGGCGCTGTAATACGATCCTGCGAACACCACCAAACCCTGTGGGAGCTGGCTTGCCAGCGATAGCGGAATGTCAGCCACCAAAGATGCTGACCGAAACGCCCCTATCGCTGGCAAGCCAGCTCCCACAGGATTGTGGTGTATTGAATCTCAGCTCATCTGCTCCACCCGATCCCTACCACCCTGCTTCGCCGCATACACCCCCGAATCCGCCCGCAGCAACAGCGCATCCGCGCCTTCCCCCGGACGCCAGCTGGCGATGCCGAAACTGGCCGTCACCACCCCGACCACGTCCACCGGCGCGCTGCGCAGGCCTTGCCACAACTCCACCGCCAGCATGTACGCATGTTCGCCGTCGATGTCCGGGCACAGCACCATGAATTCCTCGCCACCGAGACGACAGAACACGTCGGTCCGCCGCAAGCGATGGCCGATGCGCTCGCACACCGCCTGCAGCACCCGATCGCCGACGGCATGGCCGTACTGGTCGTTGATGCGTTTGAAGTGATCGATGTCGAGCATGATCACCGACAGCTCACCGCCGCCGCGCTCGACCCGGGCCATTTCGGTGGTCAAGCGTTCCTGGAAGTAGCGGCGGTTGTGGATGCCGGTCAGCGAGTCGGTGACCGACAGCGCCCGCAGTTCCTCCTCCACCCGTTTCAAGTCGGAAATGTCCGAGATGTAGCCGTGCCACAGCACGCCGCCGCCCGGCAGTTCCTCCGGCGTCGCCTCGCCGCGTACCCAGCGCAGGCCGCGCTCGGGCAACTGCACACGGTATTCCTCGCGCCATGGGCTGAGGCTGTCCGCCGAAGTACGGATCGAGCTGCGCACCCGCGAGACGTCTTGTGGATGGATGCGGGTAAAAATCGCCTCGGCATTGAGCAGCAGCACGTCGGGCTCCAGCTCGTAGATCTCGCGGATGCCGTCGCTGGCATAAATCACGCTGAAGCGCCCGTCGAATTCCATCTTGAACTGGTAGATGCCGCCGGGCACGTGGGCGCTGAGCTTTTTCAGCAATACATCCCGCGCCGCCAGCGCCTCGTGCACGCGCTTGCGCTCGGTGATGTCGATGCAGATCGCCAGATGCCCGACCCACAACCCCTGCTCATCCAGTACCGGGGTGGCGAGCATGTTCACCGGCAGATGACTGCCGTCGCGGCGTACCAGCGTCCATTCGCGCGCCTCATGACCGCCGACCTCGCCGCCCTCGACCAGCATCGCGTGGCAGGTCGGAATGCTCTTGCCGTAACGCGCACTCAACTCCGCCGAACGCGCGGCCAGTTCTCGCGGCAGATGCAGGTTTTCCAGGGTCATGTGGCCGACCACATCGGCGCTGCTATAGCCGAGCATTTGTTCCGCGCCGGGGTTGAAGGTGTTGATCACCCCGCGCAGATCCGTGGCAATGATCGCCACCTGGGTCGCGGCATTCAGCACGCCTCGCAACTGACCGTGGGTGCCGCGCAATTCCTGCTCGCGGGCGTGCAGTTCCTGGGTACGCAGTTCGACCATGCGCAAGGCGCGCTGGCGTTGACTGACCAGCACGTAGAGCAGTGCGCTGAGCAACAGACTCAGCAGCGCCCCCAGCACCACCAGGCTGCTGATTGACGAATGGTTGGCCTGCAGAAACGCTTCGCTGGGCTGAATGTCCACTTGATAATCATGGTCGGCCATGCGAACCAAACGTGTGGCCGACAGGTCGCTGGCCCCGGCCTTGTTGGCGGACTCGTAGAGCACTTCATGCTGATCGTCGGTGGACAGGTCGAGAATACGCACCGTGAGGAAATCCTGGGTTTCCTCCGGCAGTCCGTCGGCCAGCAACTGCTGCATGCTGATCACCGCCATCACGTACCCTTGCGCAGAACCTTTCGCCGCGCCCTCCTCGGTGACCGGCGCCAGCAGCAAGACGCCCCGGGCATAGGCCGGATCAATTCCCACCAGATGCAACGGCTGCGACACCGCCATGTGCCCGCTGCGATCGGCGCGTTCCAGCGTCGCCCGGCGCAACGGTTGTGCCAGCAGGTCATAGCCCAGCGGGGTGGGCAAGCGGCTCTGGCTCTGGGTGTAGATCACCGGAACGTATTCGGGACGATCACCGGCGGTCTGCAACTGGCCGTCAGCATTCAGCTCGCGAAAGGTGAAGGTGCTGAACCCTTCGCTACGCACCGCTTGTTCGATCGCCGGACGCTCGGCACGGCTGACCCGCGGCGCATAAGAATAGGCCTGGGTGCGTAACAGAAGCGGTTTGGCATAGCCGTCGAATTCGCTGCGCGAAACCGAATCGGAATTGGCGAAAAAACGGCGCAGACCATCGAGACGCTGTTCCTGATCCTGGAAACGTTCTTCGATGCGGCTGTAACGCTCATTGGCCAGCAGCTGAAAGCGTTGGCGCAGTTGATGGTGAAACTGATTGAGGGTGGCCCAGGCGAGCAGCCCCGTGAGAATCCCGCCGGCGAGCAATACCAGTATCGCGACCAGCCAGGCCGAGACGTCTTCACTGATAAAACCCAGAATCTTTGGGCGCACGGGGTGCAACGACATAGGGGCAACTCACGACGCCATTGTTTCGGGGGAAAACCCATTGGCCATGCGTTGAGTTATAGCTATTAGCCATTAATTTGGCTAGCACTGATCGGATCCAAGAGCCTTTAAAAATCAAGGCTCTGTGGATCCAACCACGGCAAGTGTCAACGCGCCGTGATTTTCCAGGCGCGGTGAATCCTGGTATTGCGGGCGAAATCCGGATCAATGGTCTGCGCGCTGATTTCCTCGACTGCGTAACGCTCGGCAAGGTTCTCCTCCAGCTGGAACTTGCGGAAGTTGTTGGAGAAGTACAGCACACCGCCCGGGGCCAGGCGCGCCATGGCCAGGTCGATCAACTGCACCTGGTCACGCTGCACGTCAAAGATGCCTTCCATGCGCTTGGAGTTGGAGAAGGTCGGCGGGTCGATGAAGATCAGGTCGTACTCATCGCGGCTGCTTTCCAGCCATGCCATCACGTCGCCCTGCTCCAGACGGTTCTTGTCGGAGAAGCCGTTCAGCGACAGGTTGCGCCGCGCCCAGTCGAGGTAAGTCTTCGACAGGTCGACGCTGGTGGTGCTGCGCGCACCGCCCTTGGCCGCGTGCACACTGGCGGTCGCGGTGTAGCAGAACAGATTGAGGAAGCGCTTGCCGGCGGCCTCTTTCTGAATGCGCATGCGCATGGGCCGGTGATCGAGGAACAGCCCGGTGTCGAGGTAGTCGGTGAGGTTCACCAGCAGCTTGACGCCGCCTTCATTGACCTCATTGAACTTGCCCTGCGCGGCCTGACGCTCGTACTGCTTGGTGCCGCTCTGGCGCTCGCGGCGTTTGACCACCACGCGATTCTTGTCGACGTTCAGCGCCTGCGGGATCGCGGCCAGGGCGTCGAACATGCGTGCCGAGGCCTTTTCCGGATCGATCGACTTCGGCGCGGCGTACTCCTGCACGTGCACCCAGTCGTGATACAGGTCGATGGCCATGGCATATTCCGGCATGTCGGCATCGTAGACGCGGTAGCAGTCGATGCCTTCGCGCTTGACCCACTTGCTCATTGCCTTGAGGTTTTTCTGCAGGCGGTTGGCAAACATCTGCCCGCCTTCGCTCAGGCGCGGCTGCTCGATCACCGGGGCCGGGGCTGGCGTCGGTTTGATCGGGTTGCCGTTCTTGTTGAACTTGCGCTCTTGCGGCTCGTTCGGGGTTTGATCGTAAGCGGCTTGCTCACGCTCGGCCTGACGCTGTTCCGGGGTCCGCCGCTCGCCGGTGACGAACTGATCCGGCAGCACTTTGATCAACAGCAGTTTGCACGGCAACGCGCCGTTCCAGAACGAATACTGTTTGTGGCTGCGAATGCCCATGCGCTTGCCCAGATCCGGCGCGCCGGTGAACACCGCCGCTTCCCAGTTCAGGCAGGCCTGACGCAGGCGCTCGCCAAGGTTCTGATAGAGGTAAAGCAGGCTGGCTTCGTCGCCCAGACGCTCGCCGTACGGCGGGTTGCAGATCACCAGACCTTTCTGGTTCTGGTCCGGACGCGGCTCGAAGGTCGCGACTTCGCCCTGATAGATCTTGATCCACTCGCTCAGACCGGCGCGCTCGACGTTGTTGCGACCCGGTTGAATCAGGCGCGGGTCGGCTTCGTAACCGCGAATCCACAACGGCGGCTTGGCCAGACCGGCAGCGGCACGCTCGACGGCTTCTTCATGGAGTTTTTTCCACAGCGCCGGGACGTGCCCCAGCCAGGCGGTGAAGCCCCACTGCTCACGGCGCAGGTTCGGCGCCATGTCGGCGGCGATCATCCCCGCTTCGACGAGAAACGTACCGACACCGCACATCGGGTCAGCCAGCGCGCCGCCTTCGGCCGCAATGCGCGGCCAGCCGGAACGGATCAGGATCGCTGCGGCGAGGTTTTCCTTCAGCGGTGCCGCGCCCTGCTGCAGGCGGTAACCGCGCTGGTGCAGGCTGTGACCGGACAGGTCGAGGGACAAAATAGCTTCGCCGCGATCCAGGCGCAGGTGAATGCGCAGATCCGGGTTGAGCTTGTCGATTGACGGACGGTCGCCTTGCGGGGTACGCAGTTTGTCGACGATGGCGTCTTTGACTTTCAGCGCGCCGAAGTGGGTGTTGTCGATGCCCGAGCCGTGGCCGCTGAATTCGACGGCCAGAGTGCCGTCGGCGAGCATGTGATCCTGCCACTCGACGTCAAGCACGCCGTGGTACAGCTCTTCAGCGTCTTTCATCGGGAAGCGCTTGAGCACCAGCAGCACCCGGTTGGCCAGACGCGACCACAGGCACAGGCGATAAGCGGTTTCCATGGTCGCCATGCCACGCACGGCGGAGGTGTGCTCGCGGGCCTCTTCAAGGCCAAGCCCGACGGCTTCCTCGATGAGCAGGCCTTCAAGGCCTTTGGGGCAAGTGAGGAAGAGTTCGAAACGATCGGACATGGTATTTCCAGAGCCTTTGGCTAGTGAACCGGCAACGCATTGCCGATCCGGTTTTCAATCAGGCGCTTTTCCAAAAGAACGCCCGCGTGGCACGAAGGTGTGCCGTTCCATCCCCGCTGCTCGGGTTAAAAGAGCTTAGATGCCGGGACAGATAAAAAAGTTGATGAAACAAAAAGTCTTAAAGCGACCCTTCGTCGCATATTACCCCAGCGTAAACGTGGGTCATTCTCACTAAAGGATTAACCCCATCATCCAGCGCGGGGCTGATCATACCGGGGTTTGCTGCAGAAACCTTCATGAAACCCGTAGTTACTTATGGCTGTAGCACTACTTTCGTTACGTCCTTATGACAAAACGATCATTCCCTCGCTGTGACTCATTGGTTAGAACTGACCACAGGTTGACGTCGCAACGGCGTCAACACCTTGGCTCGCCACGCCGGCAGCGAGCCGCCCAACGGCAGAGTTTTTTCTGCCAGACCTCGATTGAGGTCAACGCGACGAAAACAGTCAACAAGTGAGGGAAACACCCTATGAGAAGACTTAAGCGTGATCCGTTGGAAAGAGCATTTTTGCGCGGATATCAATATGGCGTTGGTGGCAAATCCCGCGAGCTTTGCCCATTTACTCTACCGTCGGTACGTCAAGCCTGGATCAACGGCTGGCGAGAAGGACGCGGCGACAACTGGGACGGTATGACCGGCACTGCGGGGATCCACAGACTCAACGAACTTCACGCCGTCGGCTGACACAGGGCACTTATTGCAACACGACAATCTGAATTTCTAGCGACTTACCATGCACGTCCTTCCCGGACGGCGGGCTACGGCCCAGGGGCTCCTTCGAGGAGCCCTTTTTTATGCTTGCCCCGGACGATACAGATCCCTGTGGCGAGGGGATTCATCCCCGATGGGCTGCGAAGCGGCCCCGAATCCATCCACCCAAGTGCGCCAGGCGAACGGCGGACGCAAATTTTACGACTGCTGCGCAGCCGATCGGGGATAAATCCCCTCGCCACAGAACCCTCAGAAAACCTCAGCGCAGCGCGGCGATCGCGTCTACCGCTTCACGAATCAAGGCCGGACCCTTATAGATGAAGCCCGAGTAAATCTGCACCAGGCTCGCACCCGCCACGATCTTCTCGGCCGCATGCTTGCCCTCGGTGATGCCGCCAGCGGCAATGATCGGCAAGCGCCCCCCCAGCTCAGCCGCCAACACCTTCACGGTATGGGTGCTCTTGTCGCGCACCGGGGCGCCGGACAGACCGCCCGCTTCGTCACCGTGCTCCATGCCTTCGACGCCGACGCGACTCAGGGTGGTGTTGGTGGCGATCACCGCGTCCATCCCGGTTTCGATCAATGCCTGAGCCACTTGCGCGGTCTCTTCGTCGGTCATGTCCGGGGCGATCTTGATCGCCAGCGGTACATGTTTGCCGTGGCGCAGGGCCAGTTCGGCGCGGCGCGTGGCCAGGTCCGCCAGCAACTGCTTGAGCGAATCACCGAACTGCAGACTGCGCAGGCCCGGGGTGTTCGGCGAGCTGACGTTGACCGTGACATAGCTGGCGTGGGCATACACCTTGTCCAGGCAAATCAGGTAGTCATCCACGGCGCGCTCGACCGGGGTGTCGAAGTTCTTGCCGATGTTGATCCCCAGCACGCCCTTGTATTTGGCTGCAGCGACCCGCGCCAGCAGGTTATCCACACCGAGGTTGTTGAAGCCCATGCGATTGATGATCGCCTCGGCCTCCGGCAGGCGGAAGATCCGTGGTTTCGGGTTGCCCGGCTGCGGACGCGGGGTCACGGTGCCGATTTCGACAAAGCCGAAACCCAGTTGCGAGAAACCGTCGATGGCCGCGCCATTCTTGTCCAGACCGGCCGCCAGACCCACCGGATTCGGGAAGTCCAGGCCCATGACCGTCACCGGCAGGTTCGCCGGCTTCTTGCACAGCAAGCCGTTGAGGCCCAAACGCCCACCCGCGCCGATCAGATCCAGCGACAGATCGTGGGAGGTTTCCGCGGAAAGTTTGAACAACAGCTGACGGGCCAGGGTGTACATGGGCGGCGATGACTCGGGCGGCGAAAAGAGGCGGCGATTATAGCCGGGCATCGCCCCCCGGCGCGAGGCGCACAGGCAAATCAGCCTGGCTGGCATATGCCTTGCACTTTTAGGGTATCAGCCCACAGGCCAATGGCGGCGTGCGGGCACGGACAATGGCGTCGTTCGGAGGTTTTGCCTTAGCAAAGCCTGGGACGGCGTTTTTTTTGAGGGTGGCTTTATATGAGTGATTCATCCGTCGGGCCACTGGCCTGGGTCAATGGCAGTGATGCCCCGGAAAAAAGCGTGGTCAATCTCGGCTTCATGGCCTTGAGCGACTGCGCCTCGGTGATCGTGGCCGCCACACAAGGCTTCGCCCAGCCTTACGGCCTGACGATCAACCTCAAGCGTCAGGCGTCCTGGGCGACCTTGCGCGACAAACTGGTCAGCGGTGAACTGGATGTCGCCCACAGCCTGTACGGGCTGATTTACGCGGTGCATCTGGGTATCGGTGGCGTGGCGCCGAGCGACATGGCGGTGCTGATGGGGCTGAACCAGAACGGCCAGAGCCTCAACCTGTCCCACGGTTTACAGCAACTGGGCGTGACCAGTCCTGAAGCGCTGGATCGGCACGCGCACCAAACCCGCGCAAAACTGACCTTCGCCCAGACTTTCCCCACCGGTACCCACGCGATGTGGCTGTATTACTGGCTGGCGAGTCAGGGCATTCATCCGTTGCAGGACGTCGACAGCGTGGTGGTGCCGCCGCCGCAAATGGTCGCGCACCTGCAAGCCGGGCGCATCGATGGTTTCTGCGTCGGTGAGCCGTGGGCGGCGGCCGCCGTGCAACAGGATCTGGGGTTCACCCTGGCGACCAGCCAGAGCATCTGGCCCGATCATCCGGAGAAAGTCCTCGGCTGCACCCGCGCGTTCGTCGAGCAATACCCCAACAGCGCCCGGGCGCTGGTAATGGCGATTCTCGAGGCCAGCCGTTTCATTGAACAAAGCGCGGAAAACCGCCGCAGCACCGCGCAGTTGCTGAGCGCCCCGGAATATCTCGACGCCCCGCTGTCCTGCATCGAACCGCGTTTTCTCGGGGATTACGCCGACGGCCTCGGCAATCGCTGGCAGGACCCGCACGCCTTGCGTTTTCACGGCAACGGCGAGGTGAATTTGCCGTATCTGTCCGACGGCATGTGGTTCATGACCCAATTCCGTCGCTGGGGCCTGTTGCGCGAGGACCCTGATTACCTCGCGGTGGCCCGCCAGGTTCAGCAACTGGACATCTACCGCGAAGCCGCCACCGCCGTTGGTGTCGCCGCGTGGGGCAAGGAGATGCGCAGCAGCCAGTTGCTCGATGGCAAAGTCTGGGATGGCAGCGATCCGGCCGCTTACGCCCGCAGTTTCAAGCTGCACGCCCTGAGCGACGCCGCTCCTCTGCTCGCCCGCCGCTGACAGGAGACCGCCAATATGCTGCGCATTCTGCTGATCAACGACACCGCGAAAAAAGTCGGGCGCCTGAAAGCCGCGCTGACCGAGGCGGGTTTCGAGGTCATCGATGAGTCCGGCCTGACCATCGACCTGCCGGCCCGCGTCGAAACGGTGCGCCCGGACGTGATCCTGATCGATACCGAGTCACCGGGCCGCGATGTGATGGAGCAAGTGGTGCTGGTCAGCCGCGACCAGCCCCGGCCGATCGTGATGTTCACCGACGAACACGACCCGGGGGTGATGCGTCAGGCGATCAAGTCCGGGGTCAGCGCCTACATCGTCGAAGGCATCCACGCCCAGCGCCTGCAGCCGATTCTCGATGTGGCCATGGCCCGCTTCGAAAGCGATCAGGCCTTGCGCGCGCAACTGCTGGCCCGCGACCAGCAACTGGCCGAGCGCAAACGCATCGAGCTGGCCAAAGGGCTGCTGATGAAAATGAAGGACTGCAACGAAGAAGAGGCCTACACCCTGATGCGCCGCCAGGCCATGAGCCGTCAGCAGAAACTGATTCAGGTGGCGGAGCAGATCATTGCCATGAGTGAGTTGCTCGGCTGATTGAAGAGCAAAAGATCGCAGCCTTCGGCAGCTCCTACAAAGGCACGCAATTTCCTGTAGGAGCTGCCGAAGGCTGCGATCTTTTGATCCTTGGCACAAATCTGGCTAAGCATTCAGCACAGGTAACCAACGGCGGTTGCCCCACCCACGACAAAGACGTCGCTCACCCCGCTCGCCCCATCGGCGAACCAGGTAGCGGCGTTTTTGCGTTTTGGCCCCACAGCCCGGGGCCGGTGGTGCGGCCGTGGCGGCGCTCCACCTGCTGTGACTCCTTTCGAGACTCTTTTCAGCTGAGGTGCGCGATGAATTCAAGCTTCTGGAAATCCGGCCACACCCCGACCCTGTTCGCAGCGTTCCTGTATTTCGACCTGAGCTTCATGGTCTGGTACCTGCTCGGCCCATTGGCGGTGCAGATCGCCGCCGACCTGCACCTGAGCACCCAACAACGCGGGCTGGTGGTGGCGACGCCGATACTCGCCGGTGCGGTGCTGCGCTTTGTGATGGGCATGCTGGCCGATCGTCTGTCGCCGAAGACCGCCGGGCTGATCGGCCAGGTGATCGTGATCTGCGCGCTGTTCGGCGCGTGGAAACTCGGTATCCACAGTTACGAACAGGCGCTGCTGCTGGGGCTGTTCCTCGGCATGGCCGGCGCCTCGTTTGCTGTGGCCCTGCCGCTGGCCTCGCAATGGTATCCGCCACAACATCAAGGCAAGGCGATGGGCATCGCTGGCGCCGGTAACTCCGGCACCGTGTTCGCCGCGCTGATCGCCCCGGTGCTGGCCGCGTCGTTCGGCTGGAGCAACGTGTTCGGTTTCGCCCTGATTCCGTTGATCCTGACGCTGGTGCTGTTCGCCTGGCTGGCGAAAAACGCCCCGCAGCGGCCCAAGGCCAAAGCCATGGCCGACTACTTCAAGGCCCTCGGCGACCGTGACAGTTGGTGGTTCATGTTTTTCTACAGCGTCACCTTCGGCGGCTTCATCGGCCTGGCCAGCGCCCTGCCCGGCTACTTTAACGATCAGTACGGCCTGAGCCCGGTAACCGCCGGTTACTACACCGCTGCCTGTGTGTTCGGTGGCAGCCTGATGCGCCCGCTGGGTGGTGCGCTGGCGGATCGTTTCGGCGGCATCCGCACCTTGCTGGCGATGTACACCGTGGCGGCGATCTGCATCGCCGCCGTCGGTTTCAACCTGCCCAGTTCCTACGCCGCCCTGGCGCTGTTCGTCTGCACCATGCTCGGGCTCGGCGCCGGCAATGGCGCGGTGTTCCAGTTGGTGCCGCAACGCTTCCGTCTGGAGATCGGCGTGATGACCGGACTGATCGGCATGGCCGGTGGCATTGGCGGCTTTGCCCTGGCGGCCGGCATGGGCGCGATCAAGCAAAGCACCGGCAGCTATCAACTGGCGCTGTGGTTGTTCGCCAGCCTCGGCGTGTTGGCGTGGTTCGGCCTGCACGGGGTCAAGCGGCGTTGGAGAACCACTTGGGGTTCGGCGGCGGCCACTGCTGCGCGCGTGTGAGGCGGCAATGCCCCTGCAACTGAGCTTTGCCCAGGCCAGCGCCACCGGACCGCGCGCGGAAAACCAGGACGCCCTGCGCCTGGTGACACCCGCCCCGGCGCTGGCCGCGAGCAAAGGCTATCTGGTCGCCATCGCCGACGGTGTCAGCCAGTGCGCCGACGGCGGCCTGGCCGCACGCTCGACCCTGCAAGCACTGGCGCTGGACTACTACGCCACGCCGCAAACCTGGAGCGTGGCCCAGGCACTGGATCGCCTGCTGCTCGCACAAAACCGCTGGTTACAGGCCAACGGCGGCGGACAGCCACTGCTCACCACCGTCAGCGCGCTCATCCTGCGCGGCCAGCGTTTCACCCTGGCCCACGTCGGCGATTGCCGGGTCTATCGCTGGCACGCCGACGCTTTGCAGCGGATTTCGCAGGACCATGTCTGGGAGCAGCCGGGCATGCAGCACGTGCTCAAGCGTGCGCTGGGGCTGGATCAGCATCTGGTGCTGGACTTTCTCGACGGCGAGTTGCGCGAGGGTGAATGTTTCGTGCTGCTCAGCGACGGCGTGTGGTCGACCTTGGGCGATACCGCGATTGCAGCGATCCTGCGCGATCAACCGAATCTCGACAGCGCCGCACACACGCTGGTCAACGCCGCGCATCTGGCCGGCAGCCAGGACAACGCCAGTGCTCTGCTGGTGCGGGTCGATGCGCTGGGTGAAGCGAGTATTGGCGACGCGCTGATCCATTTGCAGCAATGGCCACTGCCGCCAGCGTTGAAAACCGCGCAGCTGTTCGAAGGCTGGCAGGTGCAGGGCGTTGTCGCCCAGAGCCAGCAATCGCTGCTGTATCGCGTGCTGGACGGGCAAGGTCGGAGCTGGTTGTTGAAAACCCTGCCGCCACGGCTGGCCGATGATCCACAGGCCGGGCAAGCCTTGTTGTCGGAAGAATGGTTCCTCAGGCGTGTCGCCGGGCGGCATTTTCCTGAAGTCCACAGCGGCACCCAGCGTCAGCATTTGTACTACGTGATGCGCGAATATTCCGGGATGACCCTGGCGCGGCTGTTTCAACACAGCAGCCCGTTACCGTTGGCACAGTGGCAGGACATTGCCGAGCGTCTGTTGCGGGCGGTGGGCCTGCTGCATCGACGGCAGATTCTGCACCGCGACATCAAACCGGAGAATCTGCACCTGGGCGACGATGGCGAGTTGCGCCTGCTGGATTTCGGTCTGGCGTATTGCCCCGGTCTGTCCGAAGACGCACCGTCAACGCTGCCGGGAACCCCGAGTTATATCGCCCCGGAAGCGTTTCGCGGCGAGCCACCGAGTGCGCAACAGGATCTGTACGCGGTGGGCGTGACCTTGTATTTCCTGCTCACGGGGCATTTTCCCTATGGCGAAATCGAAGCCTTTCAACGGCCGCGCTTCGGTGTGCCGGTGAGTGCCGGTCGCTACCGCCCGGACGTGCCGGAATGGCTTGCGCAGAGTCTGGAGCGAGGCGTGGCTGCCGATCCGCAACAGCGCTTTGAAACGGCTGAAGAATGGTTGCTGGTGCTGGAGCAAGGCGAACGACGCAGTTTGAGTGTGCGGTCCAGGCCTTTATTGGAGCGCGAGCCGTTGAAGGTCTGGCGGACGGTGGCGTTGTTGGCCCTGCTGGGGAATCTGGTGCTGCTGGTTGTGTTGTTTCACGGCTGAGACCGCGTCGCGTCATTCGCGAGCAGGCTCGCTCCCACAGGGGTTTTGTGAACGACACCGATCCACTGTGGGAGCGAGCCTGTTCGCGAAGAGGCCAGCCCAATCACAGCAATTCTGTCTGCCTGAATGCCCCGCGAACGAGCAACCCGCGTCGATTCGGTGCAAAAAATCCCCGTCTATAACCGCTTTCGCCTAATAAACACGCCATTCTCCCACTTGGCACAACCACTGCATTACCCGTTTCACCATACATAAAGCCCAACCTTCAACGACGAAGGTTGCGCTTCCCGAGAGAACGGGACCAGGACAAAGGCGTCCTCGCTAGGCAACTAGCGGGACGCCTTTTTTTGTTTGCGCAACTTTTGTCGAGCACGGCCTGACTGCCCACAAGAGGCCAGCCACCGCTCCCCGGAGAACCTGATGAAAAAACTCAAACTGGTGATGATCGGCAATGGCATGGCCGGGGTTCGCACCCTGGAAGAACTGCTCAAGCTGAGCAACGAGCTGTACGACATCACGGTCTTCGGTGCCGAACCGCACACCAACTACAACCGCATCCTGCTGTCGCCGGTGCTGGCCGGTGAGCAGACCTTCGAAGAGATCGTGCTCAACGACCTCGACTGGTACCTGGAAAACCACATCAAGTTGCTGCTCAACCGCAAGGTGGTGCAGATCGACCGGGTCAAACGCCGGGTGATCGCCGAAGACGGCACTGAAGCCGAATATGATCGCCTGCTGATTGCCACTGGTTCGACACCGTTCATCCTGCCGATTCCGGGCAATGACTTGCAGGGTGTGATCGGTTACCGCGACATCGCCGACACCCAGGCCATGATCGACACCGCCAGAACCCACAAGCACGCGGTGGTCATCGGCGGCGGCCTGCTTGGCCTCGAAGCCGCCAACGGCCTGATGCTGCGCGGCATGCACGTCACGGTGGTGCACATCGGCGAATGGCTGCTGGAGCGGCAACTGGACAAGACCAGCGGGCAACTGCTGCAAAGCGCCCTCGAAGCCCGTGGCCTGCACTTTCGTCTGTGCGAGCAGACCCAGGCCCTGCACGACGCGGGCAATGGCCGGGTCGGCTCGGTGCAGTTCAAGAACGGCGAGATCATCCCTGCCGATCTTGTAGTGATGGCGGCCGGCATCCGCCCCAACACCGAACTGGCGGAACGCGCCGGCATCCCGTGCAATCGCGGGATTCTGGTCAACGACACCCTGCAAACCTACGATCCGCGCATCTATGCCATTGGCGAGTGCGCCAGCCATCGCGGCATCGCGTATGGCCTGGTGGCGCCGCTGTTCGAACAGGCCAAGGTGTGCGCCAACCATCTCGCGCAACTGGGTTTCGCCCGGTATCAGGGTTCGGTCACCTCGACCAAATTGAAAGTCACCGGCATCGACCTGTTTTCCGCCGGCGATTTCATGGGCGGCGAAGGCACCGAAACCATCACCCTCTCCGACCCGATCGGCGGCGTGTACAAAAAACTGGTGATCAAGGATGACGTGCTGGTCGGCGCCTGTCTGTACGGCGATACGGCAGATGGCGGTTGGTATTTCCGACAGATTCGTGAGAATCACGCCATCGGCGAGATCCGCGATCACCTGATGTTTGGTGAAAATTCTATCGGCGACGTAGGACATCAGGGCCAGGACAAAGCCATGGCCATGGCCGACACCGCCGAAGTCTGCGGCTGCAATGGCGTGTGCAAGGGCACCATCGTCAAGGCGATTCAGGAACACGGTCTGTTCAGCGTCGATGAAGTGAAGAAGCACACCAAAGCTGCAAGCTCGTGCGGCTCCTGCGCCGGGCTGGTCGAGCAGATCCTGATCAACACCGTCGGCGGCGCGGCGGACGTCAAACCGAAAAGCGAAAAAGCCATCTGCGGTTGCAGCGACCTCAACCACGGACAGATCCGCCAGGCGATCCGCGAACAGCATCTGCTGACCATCGCCGGCACCATGAGCTACCTCAACTGGCGCACCCCGAATGGCTGCGCCACCTGCCGTCCGGCGCTGAACTACTACCTGATTTCCACCTGGCCCGGCGAAGCCAAGGACGATCCGCAATCGCGCCTGATCAACGAACGCGCCCACGCCAACATTCAGAAGGACGGCACCTATTCGGTGGTGCCACGGATGTGGGGCGGCGTGACCAACCCTTCGGAACTGCGCCGGATTGCCGACGTGGCGGACAAATACAACGTACCCATGGTCAAGGTCACCGGCGGTCAGCGCATCGACCTGCTGGGGATCAAGAAACAGGACTTGCCCGGCGTCTGGAAGGACCTCGACATGCCCTCCGGCCACGCCTACGGCAAATCCATCCGCACCGTGAAAACCTGCGTCGGCAGCGAGTTCTGCCGTTTCGGCACGCAGAATTCGACGCAGCTGGGCATCGAGCTGGAACACGACCTCTTCAACATGTGGTCACCGCACAAAGTGAAACTCGCTGTCTCCGGATGCCCACGCAACTGCTCGGAAGCGGGGATCAAGGACGTAGGAATCATCGGCGTCGACTCCGGTTGGGAGATGTACATCGGCGGCAACGGCGGGATCAAGACCGAAGTCGCCGAGTTCTTCGTCAAGCTGAAAACCGCCGAGGAAGTCCGCGAATACAACGGCGCGTTTCTGCAGCTGTACCGCGAAGAAGCCTTCTACCTCGAACGTACCGTGCACTACCTGCAACGGGTCGGCATGGAGCACATCAAGAAAGCCGTGCTGGAAGACCCCGAGCGTCGCAAAGCCCTGAATGAGCGCCTGCAGTTCTCCCTGTCGTTCGAACAAGACCCGTGGAAAGAGCGCCTCGCGCAGCCGCAACTGAAGAAAGAATTCGACGTGATCCCCGTGAAAAACCTGGAGGTGTCGGCATGAACTGGCTCGATATCTGTGCCCTTGAAGAGATCAATGCCCTTGGTTCGCGAATCATTGCCGGACCGAAAGGCGACATCGCGATTTTTCGGACGAGTGATGATGAAGTTTTCGCCCTCGACGACCGCTGCCCGCACAAGGGCGGTCCGCTGTCACAAGGTTTGATCTACGGCAAACGCGTGGCCTGCCCGCTGCACAACTGGCAAATCGACCTGCAAACCGGCGAGGCCCAGGCTCCGGACATCGGCTGCGCGCACCATCATCCGGCCCGGGTCGAAAACGGCCGCGTGCAATTGGCCCTGCGGGAAGCGGTCTGATGAACCGCCAGACGACCGCCTCGACCTGCTGCTACTGCGGCGTCGGCTGCGGCGTGCTGATCGAGCATGACGGCGAGCGCATTCTCGGCGTCAGCGGCGATCCGGCGCATCCGGCCAACTTCGGCAAACTGTGCAGCAAAGGCTCGACCCTGCACTTGACCGGCGATCTGGCTGCCCGGGCGCTGTACCCGGAGCTGCGCTTGGGCAAAGGCCTGGCGCGCAGCCGTTGCGACTGGGACACGGCGCTGGATCACGCGACCCAGGTTTTTGCCGAGACCATCGCCGAACACGGCCCGGACAGCGTGGCGTTTTACATTTCCGGGCAGTTGCTGACCGAGGACTATTACGCCTTCAACAAATTGGCACGAGCACTGGTCGGCACCAACAACATCGACAGCAATTCCCGGCTGTGCATGTCGTCGGCAGTGGTCGGTTACAAGCGCAGCCTCGGCGCCGATGCGCCGCCGTGCAGCTACGAAGACCTGGAACTGAGCGATTGCGTGATGATCGCCGGCAGTAACATGGCCTACGCCCATCCAGTCCTATTCCGACGCCTGGAAGAGGCAAAATCGCGCCGGCCGCAGATGAAGGTCATCGTCATCGATCCCCGGCGTACCGACACCTGTGAGCTGGCGGACCTGCATCTGGCGATTCTGCCCGGCACCGATGTCGCGCTGTTCCATGGGATTTTGCATTTGCTGCTGTGGGAAGACCGGATCGACCGCGACTTCATCCAGGCGCACACCGACGGCTTGCCTGAGCTGAAAAATCTGGTGCGCGACTACACCCCGCAAATGGTTGCGCAACTCTGCGGGATCAGTGTCGAGCAATTGCAGCAGTGCGCCGAATGGGTGGGCACCGCGCCAAGCTTCCTGTCGCTGTGGTGCATGGGCCTGAATCAGTCCACCGCTGGCAGCGCAAAAAACAGCGCGCTGATCAATCTGCACCTGGCCACCGGGCAAATCGGCCGCCCGGGTGCAGGACCTTTCTCTTTGACCGGTCAGCCAAATGCCATGGGCGGGCGGGAAACCGGCAGCCTGTCCAATTTGCTGCCCGGTCATCGTGAAGCGGCCAATCCCGAGCATCGCGACGAAGTGGCAGCCTGTTGGGGTGTCGATCAACTGCCTCAAACCAGTGGCCTCAGCGCTATCGAGCTGTTCCAGCGGATGCGCAGCGGCCAGATCAAGGCGCTGTGGATTGCCTGCACCAATCCCGCACAGTCCATGCCTGATCAGCAGGCGGTGCGCGAGGCGCTGCAGACCTGCCCGTTCGTGGTGTTGCAGGAAGCCTTCCGCACCACCGAAACCGCCGCCTTCGCCGACCTGTTGTTACCCGCTGCCAGTTGGGGCGAGAAAGAAGGTTCGGTGACCAACTCCGAACGGCGCATTTCCCACGTACGACAGGCCATTCTCCCACCGGGCGAAGCACGGCCGGACTGGGCGATCACCGTGGATTTCGCACAGCGGCTGGAGAAACGTCTGCGCCCACTTCAGCCGAGCCTGTTTGCTTTCGAACAGCCGGCGCAGTTGTTCGACGAATATAAACAACTGACCCGTGGACGGGATCTGGACTTGTCGGGCCTCAGCCATCAATTGATCGATGAACTGGGACCGCAGCAATGGCCCTTCCCCGCCGGCGCCCGGCAAGGCACGGCACGCTTGTATGGCGACGGGATTTTTCCCACGGCTAACGGTCGTGCGCAGTTCGTCGCCGATCCCTATCGCGCCGCCAAAGAACAACGCGATGCACGGTTCCCACTGACGCTGATCACCGGCCGGCTGCGCGATCAATGGCACGGCATGAGCCGCACCGGCACGGCGGCGCAATTGTTCGGGCATGTCAGCGAAGCCGTGTTAAGCCTGCACCCGGACGAGCTACGCCGGCAACGCTTGCAGCCGGGGGATCTGGTCAACCTGAAGAGTCGGCGCGGTGCCGTTATCGTCGCGGTCGCCAGCGATGACAGCGTGCGCCCCGGCCAGGCGTTTCTGCCGATGCATTGGGGCGACCGGTTTCTCAAGGGCGGGGTCAACAGTCTGACCTTGCCGGCCTTCGATCCTCTGTCGAAGCAGCCCGAACTCAAACACAGCGCCGTGCGTCTGGAAGCGGTAAATCTGCCATGGCACTTGTTCGCCCTGATCGAGGGCGATGTTCAACGGCATTTCGAGACGCTACGCCCCCTCTGCGAGGCGTTTTCCTACGTGAGCCTCAGCCTTGTCGGACGTGAGCGGCCCGCGCTGCTGATACGCGCTGCCAGCGTCACGCCGCCAGAGCCGCAACGGCTGCGCGATATCGACCAGTGTCTGGCGCTGCTTGACGGTCCAGTACTGGCCTACGACGACCCGCGTCGCGCCATTGGTAAACGGGTACGCATCGAAAACGGCCGAATCACCGCAATCCGCCTCGCGGGCGAAACCCTGGCTCAGCACTGGCTGCAAGGCTTGTGGCTGGAGGGTCGCGCCGATGAACAACTGCGCCGCTGGCTTCTGGCGCCGATGAGTGCACCACCCGGCAATGCCGGCGTTCAGGCCAATTCGGGCAAAACCCTGTGCAACTGCAAAAACGTCAGCCACAGCGCGGTGTGTGCCGGAATTCGCCAGGGCCTGGATCTGCAAGGTCTCAAACAACAACTGGGGTGCGGCACGCAATGCGGCTCGTGTGTCCCCGAAATCAAGCGTTTGCTGGCCGCTGATTTGCAGCCGGTATCGGTCATCTGAAGGAAAACACCATGAATGCAAAAGTCTGGCTGGTGGGCGCAGGCCCCGGTGATCCCGAGTTACTGACGCTCAAAGCGGTACGCGCGTTGCGCGAAGCAGAGGTGGTGTTGATTGACGATCTGGTCAACGACGCCGTGCTGGAGCATTGCCCTACGGCGCGAATCATTGCCGTGGGCAAGCGCGGTGGCTGCCGCTCGACGCCGCAGGCCTTCATCCACCGGCTGATGCTGCGTTATGCCCGCCAGGGCCAATGCGTGGTGCGGCTCAAGGGCGGTGACCCGTGCATTTTCGGCCGTGGTGGTGAGGAGGCGCAGTGGTTGCGCGAACGCGGGGTTGAGGTCGAGCTGGTCAACGGCATTACCGCCGGACTTGCTGGCGCGACACAGTGCGATATTCCGCTGACGTTGCGTGGCGTGGCGCGCGGGGTGACGCTGGTCACCGCGCATACTCAGGACGATAGCCAATTGAACTGGCAGGCGCTCGCGCAAGGCGGGACGACACTGGTGATCTACATGGGGGTGGCCAAACTGGACGAGATCCGCGATCAACTGCTGGCCGGCGGGATGGCGGCGGATATGCCAGTGGCGATGATCGAGAATGCCTCTCTGCCAGTACAGCGCGAGTGCCGCAGTGATCTGATGAGCATGGGTAACGACGCCTGCAGGTTTGGACTGAAGAGCCCGGCCATTCTGGTCATTGGCGCGGTGGCCGCAGTTGTTGAAAATCAAAGGAGCGCAGCCTTCGGCAGCGCCTACAGGAGCAGACCCCGTGCAGGAGCTACCGCAGGTTGCGATCTGTAGCGCTTCAACGCCAAATCGCAGGCAAAGAAAAGCCCGGCCTGAGCCGGGCTTTTCTCGTAGCGGCAGCTAATTACTTAGCTTGAGCTTCAACCTGCGCTTCTACGCGACGGTTAACAGCACGGCCAGCTTCAGTTTTGTTGTCAGCAACTGGGCGGGATTCGCCGTAGCCGATCGACTGAACGCGGGACGACTCAACACCGTACTGCTGGGTCAGAACTTGCTTAACGGCGTTTGCACGACGCTCGGACAGTTTCTGGTTGTAAGCGTCAGGACCGACGGAGTCAGTGTGACCTTCAACAGTGGTGTGAGTGGCTGGGTACTGCTTCATGAAGTCAGCCAGGTTCTTGATGTCAGCGTAGCTGTTTGGCTTGACGACCGACTTGTCGAAGTCGAATTTCACGTCCAGCTCTACACGAACAACTTCAGCAACTGCTGGGCAGCCATCAGCGTCAACAGTTACGTTGGCTGGGGTGTCCGGGCACTTGTCAACGTTGTCGCAAACGCCGTCGTTGTCGCTGTCGGAGCAGACTTCAGCCGGAGCTGGAACTGGAGCAGCAGCTGGCTTGCCGCCGCCACCGAAGTTCACACCCAGACCAACCGATGGAGCGTAGTCCCAACGGCCGTTGTCCAGTTTGTAGTCAGCTTCTACGCCAGCACGGGCGAAGAAGTTTTCGGCGAAGTAGTACTTAACGCCAGCGCCAGCAGTCAGGAAAGTCGACTGGTCGCGACCGGTGTGGCCGTCAGCAGCTACGTTGGTCAGGTTGCCGTGCTTAACGCCACCTTCAACGTATGGACGCAGAGCGTCGCCAGCGTTGTTGAAGTGGTATTGAGCGGTCAGACCGAAGTTGTCACCACGCAGTTTCTGGCTGCCGGTACCGTCGTTCGAACGGGTGTGGTTGTTACGATCCCAGCCGAAGTTGATCGAGACGTCATCGGTCAGGAAGTAACCGATTTTGGCGCCTGGGTTGAAGCCGTCTTCGACATGATCAATGCTGTCGTTGTACTGCTTCTTGTAGTTGATCTCGCCTTCAACTGCGCCTTGGCCTTGTGCCAGTGCGCCGAACGAAGTAGCGGCAATAAGAGAACCAATGGCCAAGCCCAAGGTGTTTTTCAGTTTCATCCGTTAAATCCCCATCTGGTGATTGTGAAGCAGTCCCGCAAACCGGGGGACAACTCGGCGGCAAGTCTATCAGAACTTGCCTACACGTAAGAGATATTTGCGCTGAACTAAGTTTCAGCAATGCCTGCAAATTTCTCACGCAATTTGTCTAGAGCACGTTTATACCGCATTTTTGTCGCACTCAAACCCATGTGCATGATGTCTGCGATCTCCTGAAACTCCAGCTCTGCGACAAATCGTAGCACCAGAATTTCACGGTCAATCGGGTTCACATACACCAGCCAGCGATCGAGTCCGCCCTTCTCCTCGGGTTTCGGCGCCTTTTCTTCCGACGCTTCTTCCAGCGGGTCCAGACTCAAGGCGTCCATCAAGCGACGCTTTCGCCGTTCCTTCCGATACTGCGTGATGCATTCGTTATACGTGATGCTGTAGAGCCAGGTTTTGAACTTCGATTTCCCCTCGAAGTTCTTCAGGCCATACAACACCTTAAGCATCACTTCCTGACAGACATCGTCTGCGTCGCGATCGTTCCCAAGATATCTCGCACAAACGTTAAATAATGTTCTCTGGTAACGCCGCATCAGCTCTTCATAGGCGCGCGTCACGTGAAACAGCTCGGTATGCGAGCGCGCGACCAGCTCCTCATCAGAGAGCTCACGGGGGTCGTAGCGCGTGGATAGCGTTTGGGCTTTATTCAAAACAAGTCGTGCCGACAGTCAGGTCAATGTCCGCCGCACCCCTCTCAGGGCATTTTGCGGCGGCATACATTAGCAGGGTTTGCCGGGTTAGCGGCTACTCACATGCTGTTCCAGCAGGATCCGATTGGAAAGTGAGACTAGCTCACCCTCATCGGTCAGCAATGTGGTTTTAACCGTGCCGATCTCTTCGATCTGGCCTTCGACCTCACCAACACGCACTTGTTGCCCAACCTGGTACAACTCACGCACATAGATTCCCGCAAGAATCTGACCGGCAATTTCCCGGCTTCCCAACCCCATGGCCAGCGCTACGGCCAGACCAACGGTAATCAATACGATGACGATCACATGGTTCAGCAGGTCGGTCTTGACCTCAAGTTGACTGATCGCGACCGAGATGCTGATGATGATCACCAGTCCCTGGGCAATGCGGCCCAAACCCGAAGCGTAGTCCAGCCCTACGCCTTCTGCCGCCCCGCGCACGAGGCCATTGGCCAATTGCGCGAGCAAAACACCCACCAGCAACACCAGCGCGGCGCCGAAAACTTTCGGCAAATACAACGCCAGCATGTCCAGCGTAGCTGAAACTCGCTCAAGTCCAAGGGACTCTGCTGCAGAAACCAGAAAAATCAGCAGAACGAACCAATAAACGATCTTGCCGATCAAGGTCGAGATCGGCACTTGCAGGCCGGCTCGCGACATCAATTTGGTCAGACCGGTGCCGCCCATCAGGCGATCAAGGCCCAGCTTGGCCAGCAGCTTGGACAGCAAGGTATCGAGCAACTTGGCCACCACGAAGCCCAACAGCAGCACGACCAGTGCGCCGAACAGGTTCGGGATGAAATTGGCGACTTTGGTCCACAACGCAGTCATTGCAGTGACGAGGCTCTGAGTCCAGAGATCAAGTTCCATATTCAATCAGCCTTATCAGCAGTGCGTGCAGTAGTTTTACGAAGACGGGAAACCGGCGAAACGTGGGCCGATCCGTTATTCAGGGCGATCATCAGCGCGGGCAACCAGCGGCCCAGCAGGCTGAACAGATCACCGGCGCCTACCTGGCGGTTGGCGGTTTTGAGTACGCGACCCAGGCAGGCATCGTCGTCGCGGCTGGACGGCGAAGCGTTGAGCATGTCGCGCAAAGACTGTTCAAACGGATCGTGCATACGCACCTCTCGTGATGTCTGTGAAAGACGCGGGCAAATTTGGTCGGGTCACATGTTGCATATTCACACCCAGCGCAAACGGCGGAATAACCACCATTGACCGAAGGCCATCGCCAGCACTGTCAGACAGGCAATCAGGAAACCATAAGGGCTGCTCGAGAACGGAATGCCGCCCACGTTGATACCCAAAAGACCGGTGAGAAAACTCATCGGCAAAAAGATGCAGGTGATGATGCCGAAGCGGTACATCGTGCGATTCATGCGCACGTTCAAACGCCGGTCCTCGGCCTCCAGCACAAGCCCCATGCGCTCTCGGGTCAGTTCCAGCTCTTCGAGATAGCGGGTCAGGCTGTTGTTCAATTCGTTCCAGTAGTCGGCATCATCATCGACAAACCATGGCAGTTTTATCCGCGTCAGTTGTCCGAAAATATCCCGCTGCGGCGCCAGAAAACGTTTCAATCCGGCCGCCCGGCGACGGATGTGCAAAATCGAGCCATGTTCGGGGGTATACCGTTCGTCGGCATCCAGCTTTTCTTCCTCTTCATCGACCAGCTCCGACAGGCAGGTGACCAGATCCTGCACCTTGTGGGTGAGGAATTGCGCCAGATACAGGATCAGTTCAGAAGAGGTTTTCGGGCCTTTGCCTTCGCTCAACAGCGCCAGCAGTTCATCGGTGGCACGCAACGGGCGCAGACGCAGCGAGATGACGCGCTGGGCGGAGGCGAAAATCCGCACCGAGACCATGTCTTCCGGCTCGGCCCCCGGGTTGAGGTTGACCCCGCGCAGAAACAGCAGCAACTCGGCATCCGGCAACGGCAGGAGGCGCGGCCGAGTGTTCTCTTCCAGCAGCAGGTCGCAGGCGAATTCATTCAGGCCGCTGGATTTGCGCAGCCAGGTCTGGGTTTGCGGATGACTGCGATCCCAATGCAGCCACAGGCTCTCATGGGCCTGCAGTTGCAGATCGTCGAGCTCAGTCCGGGCAATCGAACGCGCACCGCCTTTACCGTCCAGCACCAGGGCATGCACCAGCCCCCACTGCGCGTTTTCTTCCTCGAACATCCGCATCCCTTTGTCGAAAACTTTATTCAGGCATCTGCAGCGGGCTCGGCGAAACGATCACGCCGTTGTTGTCCGCATAGATGTAATGGCCCGGATGGAACGTCACGCCGGCGAAAGTCACTGCTACGTTGAGATCGCCGATGCCACGTTTTTCGGTCTTCATCGGATGGCTGGCCAACGCCTGAACGCCGAGATCGGTCTGGGCAATAACGTCGACGTCACGGATGCAACCGTAGATGACCATCCCTTCCCAGCCGTTTTTCGCGGCTTTCTCGGCGATCATGTCGCCCAGCAGCGCGCGACGCAGCGAACCGCCGCCATCGACCACCAGCACCTTGCCGTTACCCTTGAGTTCGGCTTGCTCCTTGACCAGCGAGTTGTCTTCGAAACATTTGATGGTCACGATTTCGCCGCCGAAGGAATCACGGCCGCCGAAATTGCTGAACATCGGTTCCAGCACCTGTACCAGCTCCGGATAGGCGTCGCACAGGTCAGGCGTGAGGTAATGGTTCATCGAAAAACTCCTGTAAAAAGGAAGACGATCAAGGATGTCGCACTCTGTTGAAACGAGTCCCGGCGGTCGCTGTTTACCTTAGTTCATGCCATGGTCGCTGAACGAACCTGAACAAACGCTGAAACGTAATAGCTAAACACCCACCAAATATGACCAGAATCGCACAATGCGTCATATCTTAGCCGCAAGCCGACCTGAACGAAATGCCCTTTTCAGAGCCCCGGACTCAGACCGCAGCGGCAAGATCCGGCTTGTCGCCGAGCAACGGCGTCTGCTGATCGCTCAACCAGCGCGCCACCAGTGGCCAGACCTCGGCCTGCGCCGCTTTGCTCACCAGCATCTCGACATGCCCGAAGTTGTCGCTGAAGCCCTGCTCGCGCCCCAGATTGACGAACTGTTTGTGCTCGGAGCCGATCTGCTCGAACAGTTTGCGACAGGCCCACGCCGGATCCTGGTGATCCCCCGCTGCCGTCACGGCCAGCACCGGCACCTGCACCTCGGCAAGTCCCGCCCACCAATCCTTGTCCTTGTCGCCAAACCGCCCGAACAGGCCGTACCAGCGCATGCTTTCCAGCGCCAGACCGATGGGTTCGTCTTCCGGTCCGCGCTTGAGGCGTGAGCCCGACAACTGCGCGAAGCGCTTGAGAATGAAGCGCCCGCTCCACTCCACTGGCGGGATCTTCAACGGCCAGTAAGTGCGGCTGACCTGCGTGCCGAAAAACGCCGCCGAGGCCACCGCCGGCTCGCCGAGGTATTCGCCACCGAGCGCCGCCGCCAGGGTAATGCCACCCAGCGAATGGCCGATCCAGTGCGGGACCTGCCCGCTCTGCTCACGGACGAACGCGGCAATCGCCGGCAGATCGTAACGGGCGTAGTCGGCCACACGGTTGCGCCGGTAATCCTCGTTGCGCTGCGACAGGCCGTGACCGCGCATTTCCGGGATCCACACGTCGAAGCCCAGACGCGTCAGGTAAGCGCCCAGGCCCAGGCCTTTGGGGGAAAACCAGAAGCGCCGGTTGGAAAAACTGCCATGCAGCAAAATCACCGGCACGCCGCGCGGCGCCGTGTCATCCGCCATGCCCAAGCGGGTCACGGCGATTTCCACGGACCAGTCGGGACTGTTGCCGGGTTTGAGTCGATACACATCTTCGCTCAGATCACCGCGACGTTCGGCGCTGATCAGGGCGACAGGAAACAGGTTGCTGCTGCTTTGCATAATGCTCTTGCACAAAAAAGGGCGGCATCTACAGGAGCCCGCCCTACTCAAATCTCAAACCCGCCTCCTGTGGGAGCGAGCCTGCTCACGAAAGCGGAGTGTCAGCCAACATCACTGATGAATGTTGCTCCGTCTTCGCGAGCAGGCGCGCTCCCACAAGGGAACGGGCCGTTCACATCTGCTTACGCCTGCGCTTGGCCTTCAGCGAGGAAGAACCAGGTTTCCAGTACGGAGTCCGGGTTCAGCGACACGCTTTCGATGCCCTGCTCCATCAGCCATTTGGCCAGGTCCGGGTGATCCGAAGGGCCCTGACCGCAAATGCCGATGTACTTGCCGGCCTTGTTGCACGCGGCAATCGCGTTGGCCAGCAGCTTCTTCACCGCTGGATTACGCTCGTCGAACAGGTGCGCGATGATCCCGGAGTCACGGTCCAGGCCCAGGGTCAGCTGGGTCAGGTCGTTGGAACCGATGGAGAAACCGTCAAAGAATTCGAGGAATTCTTCAGCGAGAATCGCGTTGGATGGCAGTTCGCACATCATGATCACGCGCAGGCCGTTGTCGCCACGGGCCAGGCCGTTTTCGGCGAGCAGATCGACCACCTGGCTGGCTTCGCCCAGGGTACGGACGAACGGCACCATGATTTCGACGTTGGTCAGGCCCATCTCGTTGCGCACGCGTTTCAGCGCGCGGCATTCGAGTTCGAAGCAGTCACGGAACGATTCGCTGATGTAACGCGAAGCGCCACGGAAGCCGAGCATCGGGTTTTCTTCTTCCGGCTCGTACAGCTTGCCGCCGATCAGGTTGGCGTACTCATTGGACTTGAAGTCCGACAGACGCACGATGACCTTCTTCGGCCAGAACGCGGCCGCGAGGGTGCTGATGCCTTCCACCAGTTTTTCGACGTAGAAACCGACCGGATCGTGGTAACCGGCGATGCGCTTGTCGACGCTGTCCTTGATTTCCTGCGGCAGGCCGTCGTAGTTCAACAGCGCTTTCGGGTGTACGCCGATCATGCGGTTGATGATGAACTCCAGACGCGCCAGACCGACACCGGCGTTCGGCAACTGCGCGAAGTCGAAGGCGCGGTCCGGGTTGCCGACGTTCATCATGATTTTGAACGGCAGCTCCGGCATGGCGTCCACGGAGTTTTTCTTGACGTCGAAGCCCAGTTCGCCTTCGAAGATGTAACCGGTGTCGCCTTCGGCGCAGGACACGGTCACGCCCTGGCCATCCTTCAGCAGCTGGGTGGCGTTGCCGCAACCCACCACCGCCGGAATCCCCAGTTCACGGGCGATGATCGCCGCGTGACAGGTACGGCCGCCACGGTTGGTGACGATGGCGCTGGCGCGCTTCATCACCGGTTCCCAGTCCGGGTCGGTCATGTCGGAGACCAGCACGTCACCGGCCTGGACTTTGTCCATTTCCGAGACGTCCTTGATGATCCGCACCTTACCGGCGCCGATGCGCTGGCCAATGGCACGACCTTCCACCAGCACAGTGCCGGTTTCTTTCAGCAGGTAACGTTCCATGACGTTGGCCTGGGTGCGGCTTTTCACGGTTTCCGGGCGGGCCTGCACGATGTACAGCTTGCCGTCGTCACCGTCCTTGGCCCACTCGATGTCCATCGGGCAGCCGTAGTGCTTCTCGATGATCATCGCCTGCTTGGCCAGCTCGCTGACTTCAGCGTCGGTCAGGCAGAAACGTGCGCGCTCAGCCTTGTCGACATCGACGGTCTTCACCGAACGACCGGCCTTGGCCTCGTCGCCGTAGATCATTTTGATGGCTTTGCTGCCCAGGTTGCGACGCAGGATCGCCGGGCGACCGGCCTCCAGCGTGCCTTTGTGCACGTAGAACTCATCCGGGTTGACCGCGCCTTGGACGACGGTTTCGCCCAGACCGTAGGCGCCGGTGATGAACACCACGTCACGGAAACCGGATTCGGTATCGAGGGTGAACATCACGCCGGCGGTGCCGGTTTCCGAACGCACCATGCGCTGCACGCCAGCCGACAGGGCGACCAGTTTGTGGTCGAAGCCCTGGTGCACGCGGTAGGAGATGGCGCGGTCGTTGAACAGCGAAGCGAACACCTCTTTGGCGGCGCGGATAACGTTTTCCACGCCACGGATGTTCAGGAAGGTTTCCTGCTGACCGGCGAACGAGGCGTCCGGCAAGTCTTCGGCGGTGGCGGAAGAGCGCACGGCCACGGCCACGTCAGGGTTACCGGCCGACAGCGCGGCGAACGCGGTGCGGATCTCGGTATTCAGTTTTTCGGGGAATTCGGCTTCCATGATCCATTGACGGATCTGTGCACCGGTCTTGGCCAGCGCGTTGACATCATCGACGTCCAGGGCGTCGAGAGCCTTGTGGATCTGGTCGTTGAGGCCGCTCAGTTCGAGAAAGTCGCGATAGGCCTGCGCGGTGGTGGCAAAGCCGCCGGGGACCGACACACCGGCACCTGCCAGGTTGCTGATCATCTCGCCCAGGGATGCGTTCTTGCCCCCCACATGCTCAACATCGTGTTTGCCGAGCTTATCGAGGGAAACTACGTACTCTACCAAGGTGATCTCTCCACTAACTGTGTTGGAAAAGCTCAGAAACCGGCAGCTCGGGGGAGCGTTGGCCGGCTGTATGGCCTGGACCTGGAAAATAAGTGAGAATGCGGGCCAATGGCGGCCGGCAAATCGCGCCTATCATATCCAAGAATGCTCATTAGCTTAAGGCCCAAGGTGCAAATGAAACGATCTGCTTTCTTTATCTCCGATGGCACCGGCATTACCGCCGAAACCCTGGGTCAAAGCCTTCTGGCGCAGTTCGAAAACATTACCTTCACCAAGCTCACGCGGCCGTATATCGACAACGCGGACAAAGCGCGGGCCATGGTACAACAAATCAACAAAGCCGCTGAAACCGACGGCTTTCGCCCGATCATCTTCGACACCATCGTCAATCAGGACATCCGTGAGATTCTCGCAACGTCCAATGGTTTCATGATCGACATTTTCTCGACCTTCCTCGCCCCGCTCGAACAGGAGCTGACCGAACATTCCTCCTACACCGTCGGCAAGTCGCATTCGATCGGCCACAACTCCAATTACATGGAGCGCATCGAAGCGGTGAACTTCGCTCTCGACAACGATGACGGCGCACGCACCCACTATTACGACAAGGCCGACCTGATACTAGTGGGCGTGTCGCGATGTGGTAAGACGCCGACGTGCCTGTACATGGCGATGCAATTCGGCATCCGAGCGGCCAACTACCCGTTGACCGAAGACGACATGGAGCGCCTGACCCTGCCAACCGCCCTGCGCGCCCATCAGCACAAGCTGTTCGGCTTGACCATCGACCCCGATCGCCTCACCGCGATCCGTAACGAGCGCAAGCCCAACAGTCGTTATTCGAGCTACGCCCAGTGCGAATTCGAAGTGCGCGAAGTGGAAAACCTGTTCCGCCGCGAAAACATCCCGCACATCAACTCCACGCATTTTTCGGTGGAAGAGATTTCGGCGAAGATTCTGGTGGAGAAAGGTGTGGAGCGGCGTTTCAAATAGATTTGCGGCGTCTGCTTTGGCGCCTTCGCGGGCAAGCCCGCTCCCACAGGGTTTCAGAGTGTTCATGCATGTTGTGCCAGGCACAAAACCTTGTGGGAGCGGGCTTGCCCGCGAAGGCGGCGGCACATCCAGCATTGATGTTGCCTGACACACCGCTAGCGTGAGCAGGCTCACGCCCGCAATTGGTCTTCAATGCTCGCGTTGTCAGATGACAAACAGGTCGATGAAACGATTCACGGGGGTCGCTTCAAGCTGCGCCTGATTCTTGCACAATGCGAAGATCTCGCCGCTGCGCTGCGCAGTGAATCGGGTCAGCAGATTCGCCTTGAACTTGTCCTCCAGCAATGGAATACCTTCGACCCGGCGCCGACGGTGGCCGATCGGGTATTCGACCACCACGTTCTCGGTGCTCGATCCATCCTTGAAAAACACCTGCACCGCGTTGGCGATCGAGCGCTTGTAAGCCTCCAGGTATTCGCGGGTGAAACGCGGGTCTTCGACGATGACCATTTTCTCGCGCAGCACATCGATGATCGGGTGCGCGGCGTGGAAGTCGTCCTCGTACTGCTCGGCCAGCAGATTGCCGAACGCCAGCGGCACGGCGGTCATGTACTGCAGGCAGTGATCGCGGTCGGCGGCGTTGGCCAGCGGTCCGACCTTGGAGATGATGCGAATCGCTGACTCATGGGTGGTGATGACGATGCGGTCGATCTCATGCAAGCGGTTGCGCACCAACGGATGCAAGGTCACCGCCGCTTCGCAGGCCGTTTGCGCGTGGAATTCGGCGGGGAAGCTGATCTTGAACAGCACGTTTTCCATCACGTAACTGCCGTAGGGCCGCGAAAAACTGAAGGTGCGTTTGCCCTCCGGCTTGAGCGCCAGATCGTTGTTGGTGTGGCTGAACGACACGTCATAGAAGCCCCACTGTTTGGCCGTCAACACCCCGGGAACGCCCATCTCGCCACGCAGGGCGATGTCGGCCAGACGCACGCCGCGGCTGGTCGCATCCCCCGCCGCCCAGGACTTGCGCGACCCGGCGTTCGGCGCATGACGATAAGTGCGCAAGGCCTGACCATCGGCGAAGGCATGGGACAACGCCGACAGCAGTTGTTCGCGATTGGCGCCCATCAGTTTGGCGGTGACGGCGGTCGAAGCGACTTTCACCAGTAGAACGTGGTCAAGGCCGACGCGGTTGAACGAATTTTCCAGAGCGATCACGCCTTGAATCTCGTGGGCCATGATCATCGCTTCGAGCACGTCGCGCACGGTCAGTGGCGCTTCGCCGTTGGCGACACGCTTCTGCGACAGATGATCAGCCACCGCGAGAATCCCGCCGAGGTTGTCCGACGGATGCCCCCATTCGGCCGCGAGCCAAGTGTCGTTGTAATCAAGCCAGCGCACGATGCAGCCGATGTCCCACGCGGCTTTCACCGGGTCCAGGCGATAGGGAGTGCCAGGCACGCGCGCCCCGAATGGCACGACGGTGCCCTCGACAACGGGGCCGAGGTGTTTGGTGCAATCGGGGAACCGCAGCGCCAGCAGGCCACAGCCCAACGTGTCCATCAGGCAGTTGCGGGCGGTGTCGAGGGCTTCGGCAGATTCGATGTTGAAGGTGAGGACGTAATCGGCGATGTCCTGCAGGACACGGTCGTAGTCGGGGCGGTTGTTCAGGTCGACGTTGGCACTCATGTTCGATTCACTCTGGCAGTGGTTCGTTGATGGGACCTCGGTTCAGGCGATGGATTTTTCTTTTTGAAATGCAATCTCTGTAGGAGCTGCCGCAGGCTGCGATCTTTTGATTTTGCTTTTCAAGATCAAGATCAAAAGATCGCAGCCTGCGGCAGCTCCTACAGTTCTGTTCGGTGTTGGATTCAGAAGGAGTCGCCAGGGATGCGCACGTAGCCTTCCATGAGGACCCGCGCACTGCGACTCATGATGGCTTTTTTCACCACCCACTCACCGTTTTCCAGGCTGGCCTCGGCACCCACGCGCAGGGTTCCGGAAGGATGGCCGAAGCGCACTGCGTTGCGTTCGATACCGCCCGCCGCAAGATTCACCAGCGTCCCGGAAATCGCCGCCGCCGTGCCGATCGCCACCGCTGCCGTGCCCATCATCGCGTGGTGCAGTTTGCCCATCGACAATGCACGCACCAGCAGATCGACATCAGCGGCAGCAATCGATTTGCCGCTGGACGCGACGTAATCCGCAGGTTTGGCGACGAACGCGACTTTCGGCGTGTGCTGCCGCTTCGCTGCTTCATCCAGAGTCGAAATCAGGCCCATGCGCAACGCACCGTAGGCGCGGATGGTTTCGAACATCTGCAGCGCTTTCGGGTCGCTGTTGATCGCGCCTTGCAGCTCGGTGCCGGTGTAGCCGATGTCTGCGGCGTTGACGAAAATCGTCGGGATCCCGGCGTTGATCATGGTCGCCTGGAACGTCCCGACACCCGGCACCTCCAGCTGATCGATCAGGTTGCCGGTGGGGAACATCGAACCGCCGCCGCCCTCTTCTTCCGCCGCCGGGTCCATGAATTCGACCTGCACTTCGGCGGCCGGAAAGGTCACGCCGTCGAGTTCGAAATCACCGGTCTCCTGCACTTCGCCGTTGGTGATCGGCACATGGGCGATGATGGTCTTGCCGATGTTGGCCTGCCACACGCGCACCACCGCGACACCGTTGTGCGGAATGCGGCTGGCCTCCACCAGACCGTTGCTGATGGCGAACGAACCGACCGCTGCCGAGAGGTTGCCGCAGTTGCCGCTCCAGTCCACGAACGGTTTGTCGATGGAGACCTGACCGAACAGGTAATCGACGTCGTGATCAGCCTTGATGCTTTTGGACAGGATCACGGTTTTGCTGGTGCTCGAGGTGGCGCCGCCCATGCCGTCGATCTGCTTGTCGTACGGGTCGGGACTGCCGATCACCCGCAGCAGCAAGGCATCGCGGGCCGGGCCGGGAATCTGCGCGGCTTCGGGAAGATCCTTGAGGCTGAAAAACACGCCTTTGCTGGTGCCGCCGCGCATGTAGGTGGCGGGTATTTTGATCTGCGGTGCGAACTTAGCTGCGTGAGCCATGGTGCTCCTTATCCGCAAACGCGGGTCAACCGACCCGCGCTCGCACTACGTGATTTAAACGGCAACCGCCGACTCTTCGAGGAAGTCCTGGGCGAAGCGTTGCAACACGCCGCCGGCCTCGTAGATCGACACTTCTTCGGCGGTGTCGAGGCGGCAGGTCACCGGCACTTCAACGCGCTCGCCATTCTTGCGGTGGATTACCAGCGTCAGGTCGGCACGCGGGGTGCGGGCGCCGATCACGTCGTAGGTTTCGCTGCCGTCGATGGCCAGCGTGTGACGGTCGGTACCCGGTTTGAACTCCAGCGGCAACACGCCCATGCCCACCAGGTTGGTGCGGTGGATACGCTCGAAGCCTTCGGCGACGATCGCTTCCACGCCTGCCAGGCGCACACCTTTCGCCGCCCAGTCGCGGGACGAGCCCTGGCCGTAGTCGGCGCCGGCAATGATGATCAACGGCTGCTTGCGCTCCATGTAGGTTTCGATGGCTTCCCACATGCGCATCACCTTGCCTTCCGGCTCGACCCGCGCCAGCGAACCCTGCTTGACCTTGCCGTTTTCCTGGACCATTTCGTTGAACAGTTTCGGGTTGGCGAAGGTTGCACGCTGCGCGGTCAGGTGGTCGCCGCGGTGCGTGGCGTAGGAGTTGAAGTCCTCTTCCGGCAGGCCCATTTTCGCCAGGTATTCGCCGGCGGCGCTGTCGAGCATGATCGCGTTGGAGGGCGACAGGTGGTCGGTGGTGATGTTGTCCGGCAGCACCGCCAGCGGGCGCATGCCCTTCAGCGGACGCGCCCCGGCCAGTGCGCCTTCCCAGTACGGCGGCCGGCGGATGTAGGTGCTCATTTCGCGCCAGTCATACAGCGGCGCGACTTTCGGGCCGGTGTCTTCGTGGACGGCGAACATCGGGATGTAAACCTGCCGGAACTGCTCAGGCTTGACCGAAGATTTCACCACCGCGTCGATTTCTTCATCGCTCGGCCAGATGTCTTTCAGGCGGATTTCCTTGCCGTCGACCACGCCCAGCACATCTTTCTCGATGTCGAAACGGATGGTCCCGGCGATGGCGTAAGCGACCACCAGCGGCGGCGACGCGAGGAACGCCTGTTTGGCGTACGGGTGAATGCGGCCGTCGAAGTTGCGGTTGCCGGAGAGCACAGCAGTCGCATACAGATCGCGGTCGATGATCTCTTGCTGGATCACCGGATCGAGTGCGCCGGACATGCCGTTGCAGGTGGTACAGGCAAACGCGACGACGCCGAAACCGAGTTGTTCCAGCTCCGTGGTCAGCCCCGCTTCGTCGAGGTACAGCGCTACGGTTTTCGAACCCGGCGCCAGCGAGGATTTGACCCACGGCTTGCGCGTCAGCCCCAGCTTGTTGGCGTTACGCGCCAAGAGGCCGGCGGCGATCACGTTGCGCGGGTTGCTGGTATTGGTGCAGCTGGTGATCGCGGCGATGATCACCGCGCCGTCAGGCATTTGCCCCGGCACGTCGTCCCACTGCCCGGAGATGCCTTTGGCCGCCAGATCCGCTACCGCCACACGGGCGTGCGGGTTGCTCGGGCCGGCCATGTTGCGCACCACCGAAGACAGATCGAAACTCAGGCCACGCTCATATTGCGCGCCTTTCAGGCTGTCGGCCCACAAGCCGTTGAGTCTGGCGTACTGCTCGACCAACTGCACTTGCTGGTCTTCACGGCCAGTGAGTTTCAGGTAGTCGATGGTCTGCTGGTCGATGTAGAACATCGCCGCCGTGGCGCCATATTCCGGGGCCATGTTGGAGATGGTCGCACGGTCGCCAAGGGTCAGCGCGGAGGCACCTTCGCCGAAGAACTCCAGCCAGGCGCCAACGACTTTCTGTTTGCGCAGGTACTCGGTCAGGGCCAGCACCATGTCGGTGGCGGTGATGCCCGGTTGCAGCTTGCCAGTCAGTTCAACGCCGACGCTTTCCGGCAGGCGCATCCACGAGGCGCGACCGAGCATCACGCTCTCGGCTTCGAGACCACCGACGCCGATGGCGATCACGCCCAGTGCATCGACGTGCGGGGTGTGGCTGTCGGTGCCGACGCAGGTGTCGGGGAACGCCACGCCGTCGCGCACCTGGATCACCGGAGACATTTTCTCCAGGTTGATCTGGTGCATGATGCCGTTGCCCGGCGGGATCACGTCGACGTTCTTGAAGGCCTTTTTGGTCCAGTTGATGAAGTGGAAACGGTCTTCGTTGCGCCGGTCTTCGATGGCGCGGTTCTTCTCGAACGCCTGCTTGTCGAAACCGCCCGCTTCCACCGCCAGCGAGTGGTCGACGATCAGTTGCGTCGGCACCACCGGGTTGACTTGCGCCGGGTCGCCACCCTGCTGGGCAATCGCATCACGCAGGCCAGCGAGGTCCACGAGCGCGGTCTGGCCGAGAATGTCGTGGCAGACCACGCGCGCCGGGAACCACGGGAAGTCGAGGTCGCGCTTGCGTTCGATCAGTTGCTTGAGGGAGTCGGTGAGCGTGGCCGGGTCGCAGCGACGCACCAGGTTCTCCGCCAGCACGCGGGAGGTGTACGGCAGAGTGTCGTAGCTGCCGGGCTGAATCGCCTCGACGGCCGCACGGACGTCGAAATAATCCAGGGAACTGCCGGGCAGGTTTTTGCGGAATGCTGTGTTCATCGGGTCAGGACTCGGGTCACGGTGGTTTCAAAGGGTGAGCTGGACACTGATCTTGAAGTTCACACCAAACCCTGTGGGAGCTGGCTTGCCAGCGATAGCGGTGGGTCAGTCGACATCAAGGTTGGATGTGACTCAGTCATCGCTGGCAAGCCAGCTCCCACAGGGTCCTTGGTGAACCTCTGGATCAGTGTTCAGTCCTCACCATTCAGCGACGTTCGATTGGCACGAACTTGCGCTGTTCAACGCCGACGTACTCGGCGCTTGGACGGATGATGCGGTTGTTGGCACGCTGTTCGAACACGTGCGCGGCCCAGCCGGTCAGGCGCGAGCAGACGAAAATCGGCGTGAACAGCTTGGTCGGGATGCCCATGAAGTGGTACGCCGAGGCATGGTAGAAGTCGGCATTGGGGAACAGTTTCTTCTGCTCCCACATGGTCTTGTCGATGGCTTCGGAAACCGCGAACAACACCTTGTCACCGACTTCGTCAGCGAGTTTTTTCGACCAGCCCTTGATCACCTCGTTGCGCGGATCGCTGTCCTTATAGATCGCGTGGCCGAAGCCCATGATCTTGTCCTTGCGCTCCAGCATGCCGAGGGTGCCCTTGATCGCCTCTTCCGGCGACGAGAAGCGCTCGATCATTTCCATCGCCGCTTCGTTGGCGCCGCCGTGCAGCGGGCCGCGCAACGAACCGATCGCTGCAGTGACGCAGGAATACAGGTCGGACAGGGTCGATGCGCAAACACGAGCGGTAAACGTCGAGGCGTTGAATTCGTGTTCGGCGTAGAGGATCAGCGACACGTTCATCACTTTGACGTGCAGTTCGCTCGGTTTCTTGTCGTGCAACAGGTGCAGGAAGTGGCCGCCAATCGATGGCTCATCACTGACGCAGTTGATGCGTTTGCCGTCGTGACTGAAGCGATACCAGTAGCACATGATCGCCGGGAAAGCGGCGAGCAGACGATCGGTCTTGTCGCGCTGCTCGGAGAAATCTTTCTCCGGTTCGAGGTTGCCGAGGAACGAACAACCGGTGCGCATGACGTCCATCGGGTGAGCGTCGGCAGGGATGCGTTCGAGCACTTCTTTCAGTGCTGGCGGCAGATCGCGCAGCTTGCTCAGCTTTTGCTGGTAGGCGTCGAGTTGCGCCTGGGTCGGCAGTTCGCCGTACAGCAGCAGGTACGCCACTTCTTCGAACTGCGCGTCGGCTGCCAGTTCACGCACGTCGTAGCCGCGATAAGTCAGCCCGGCACCGGCCTGGCCCACGGTGGACAGTGCGGTTTGCCCGGCAACCTGGCCCCGGAGCCCGGCGCCACTGAGTACTTTTGCTTCGGCCATTGCTGTCTCCAATCTTGAATTTGTTAGGGAATCTGCAATTACGGTGTTGTTGGCAAAAGATCGCAGCCTTCGGCAGCTCCTGCATCGACCGCGTTCCTGTAGGAGCTGTCGAGTGAAACGAGGCTGCGATCTTTTGATCTTCGCCTTTATTTTTTAGCGGCAAACAACGCATCGAGCTTCTGCTCGAAGGTGTGGTAGTCGATGCGATCGTAAAGCTCCATGCGTGTCTGCATGGTGTCGATGACATTCTGCTGGGTGCCGTCGCGGCGGATCGCGGTGTAGACGTTTTCCGCGGCCTTGTTCATCGCGCGGAACGCCGACAGCGGGTACAGCACCAGCGACACATCGGCGCCAGCCAGTTGCTCGGTGGTGTACAGCGGTGTCGAACCGAACTCGGTGATGTTGGCGAGGATCGGTGCCTTCACCCGGTTGGCGAACAGCTTGTACATCTCAAGTTCGGTGATGGCTTCCGGGAAGATCATGTCGGCGCCGGCCTCGATGCACGCGGCGGCGCGATCCAGTGCCGACTCCAGACCTTCAACCGCCAGCGCGTCAGTGCGCGCCATGATCACAAAGCTGTCATCGGTACGGGCATCGACCGCTGCCTTGATGCGGTCGACCATTTCCTGCTGGGTGACGATTTCCTTGTTCGGACGGTGACCGCAGCGTTTGGCGCCGACCTGGTCTTCGATGTGAATCGCCGCCGCGCCGAACTTGATCATCGACTTCACGGTGCGCGCCACGTTGAACGCCGAGGCGCCGAAACCGGTGTCGACGTCCACCAGCAGCGGCAAGTCGCAGACGTCGGTAATGCGCCGCACGTCAGTCAGCACGTCATCCAGGCCGGTGATGCCCAGGTCCGGCACGCCGAGCGAGCCTGCGGCCACCCCGCCACCGGACAGGTAGATCGCCTTGAAGCCGGCACGCTTGGCCAGCAGCGCATGGTTGGCGTTGATCGCGCCGACCACCTGCAATGGATGCTCGCTGGCGACCGCATCGCGGAAACGCTGGCCTGGAGTGTTCTGCTTGGAACTCATGACTCACCTCGTTCAGTGGCTGTCTTATTGTCGGCGCCGTCCTGGTAATGACGGGCGATGTTGCGTTTCGAGGCGCCGATGTGGCGGCGCATCAACAATTCCGCGAGCTCGCCGTCACGGTCGGCGATGGCATCGAGAATCCGGTGGTGTTCGGCAAACGCCTGACGTGGCCGATTGGGCGTGGTGGAAAACTGGATGCGGTACATGCGCACCAGTTGATACAACTCGCCGCAGAGCATCTGGGTCAGGGTGCGATTGCCGCTGCCCTGAATGATTCGATAGTGAAAGTCGAAATCGCCTTCCTGCTGGTAATAGCCGACGCCGGCCTGAAACGCCGCGTCGCGCTCGTGGGTTTCCAGCACCCGGCGCAGTTCGTCGATGTCTTCGACGCTCATGCGCTCGGCCGCCAGCCGACAGGCCATGCCTTCAAGGGATTCGCGGATTTCGTAGAGTTCGAGCAATTCGGCATGGCTGAGCGACACCACTCGTGCGCCGACATGCGGTACGCGCACCAGCAGGCGTTGACCTTCGAGCCGATGAATGGCCTCGCGCAGCGGCCCGCGGCTGATGCCGTAGGTGCGCGCCAGCTCCGGCTCGGAGATCTTGCTGCCGGGGGCGATCTCACCTTTGACGATGGCCGCCTGGATGCGCCGGAAGACGTTTTCCGAGAGCGTCTCGGAATCGTCGCCGCTGATGACCGGGGGATCGAGTTGATCCAGCATGATTGTCGACACCTTCAAATCCAATGCGGCAAAAACTAGCCAATTAGCCCGCACCAGTCAAAGGATAAATCCACATTGTCGACAATCGTCTAATAACCCTCTCCAACAACCCCAAGGGTTATAGACCGGCGCGAGCGCTGGCGCCATAAAACCACCGTGCTAGAATGCCGCCCGCATTTGCTGGCCATTTGTACGGCTTGTCATAAAAAGCTGATAGGCACACGCAGGCGCTTGCGCAAGTTTTGCCAGGAACCTGAACCGAAAACGGAACGCTGCGCACCAGGATTTATGAGACTCAAGCCCTTCCCCACATTTTTTGCGCTGTTTTGCCTGCCCGGCCTCGCCGCGGCGGGGGAAAAAACCGTGTACGGCCTCAACGAATATGCATCGCTTGACGGCATCAATCTGCAAGTCGCGGCCAAACTCGACACCGGCGCCAAAACCGCCTCACTGAGTGCCCGCGACATCAAACGCTTCAAACGCAATGGCGAGTCGTGGGTGCGTTTCTACCTGGCGATCGACGCTGCGCATTCGCACCCGATCGAACGGCCGCTGGCCCGGGTCAGCAAGATCAAGCGCCGCGCCGGCGACTACGACCCGGAAGAAGGCAAGAAGTACACCGCGCGTCCGGTGATCGAGCTGGACATCTGCATGGGCACGGCGTTGCGCAGCATCGAAGTGAACCTGACCGACCGTAGTGCGTTCCAATACCCGCTTTTGATCGGCTCCGAAGCGCTGAAACGCTTCGACGCGCTGGTCGACCCCAGTCTTAAATACGCTGCCGGCAAACCCGCCTGCACCATCGCCGCTCATACCGCCGAGTAATTTCCATGCGTTCTCTAACCTTCCACCTGAAAATCCTGATCACCATTCTGGTGCTCCTGGGCGTTTCGGTTACGGCCTATCAGATTTTCGTGCTCGGCATCCCGGTGACCGAAGACGCTACCGACGACCTGTGGAACATCGACGCCAAAGTCGAGTTCGTCGCCAGCACCAAGGATCCGGTGAAAGTCCAGATGTTCGTGCCGCCGCTGAGCCGCGATTACGTCAGCCTCAACGAAAGCTTTATCTCCAATAATTACGGCGTGGCGGTCAATCGCGTTGACGGCAACCGCAAGGTCACCTGGTCCGCGCGCCGGGCCAAGGGCAACCAGACCCTTTATTACCGTCTGGTGCTGACCAAACGCTATACCGCAGAAAAATCCAAGATCAAAGGCCCGACCTTCCGCGACAGCATCGCCATCGAAGGCCCGGAAAAAATCGCCGCCGAAGCCCTGCTCGCACCAATCCGCCAGCACTCGGCCGACGTCGAGACCTTCATCGGCGAAGCGATCAAACGCGTCAACAACGTCAACGACGACAACGTCAAACTGCTGCTGGCCGGCGACCCGTCAACGCCGCACAAGGCGAAGATCGTCGAACTGCTGTTGTCGATCGCCCACGTACCGGTAGAAAAAGTCCACACCATCCGCCTCGTTGCCGATCAACCGCAAACCCCGGAGCTGTGGCTGCGCAGCTTCAATGGCAACGACTGGCTGTACTTCAATCCGGAAACCGGTGAGCAAGGCCTGCCGACCGACCGTCTGCTGTGGTGGACCGGTGATGAAAACCTGATCACCGTCGACGGCGCGAAGAAAGCCAACGTGACCTTCAGCCTGAACAACAGCGAGATGAACGCGATTCGTCTGGCCAAGCTGACCGACGAAAACACCGACGCCAACTTCCTCGAATACTCGTTGTACGGCCTGCCGCTGCAGACCCAGCAGACGTTCATGATCATGGTGATGATCCCGATCGGCGTGCTGGTGATCCTGATCCTGCGCAACCTGATCGGCCTGCAGACCCTCGGCACCTTTACCCCGGTGCTGATCGCCCTGGCCTTCCGCGAAACGCAACTGGGCTTTGGCATCCTGCTGTTTACCGTGATCACCGCGCTGGGCCTGTCCTTACGGTCGTACCTGGAGCACCTGAAGCTGCAGATGCTGCCGCGCCTGTCGGTGGTGTTGACCTTCGTGGTGGTGCTGATTGCCGCCATCAGCCTGTTCAGCCACAAGCTGGGGCTGGAGCGCGGTTTGTCGGTGGCGCTGTTCCCGATGGTGATTCTGACCATGACCATCGAACGCCTGTCGATCACCTGGGAAGAACGCGGCGCCAGCCATGCCATGAAAGTGGCGATCGGCACCCTGTTCGCCGCCTCGCTGGCCCACCTGATCATGACCGTGCCGGAGCTGGTGTACTTCGTGTTTACCTTCCCGGCGATCCTGCTGATTCTGGTCGGTTTCATGCTGGCGATGGGTCGCTATCGCGGTTACCGCCTGACCGAACTGGTGCGCTTCAAGGCTTTCCTGAAGAAGGCTGACGCCTGATGTTCGGTTTCTGGAAGACCTGGAAGGCTCTGGAGGCGCGGGGCATCATGGGCATCAATCGGCGTAACGCCGACTACGTGCTCAAGTACAACAAGCGCAGCCTGTACCCGATCGTCGATGACAAGATCATCACCAAGGAGCGCGCGATCGAGGCCGGCATTCATGTGCCGGAGCTGTATGGCGTGATCTCCACGGAGAAGGAAATCGACAAGCTCGACGCGATCATCGGCGGGCGCAACGATTTCGTGATCAAGCCGGCTCAAGGTGCGGGCGGTGACGGCATCATCGTCATCGCCGACCGCTTTGAGGGCCGCTACCGAACGGTGTCGGGCAAGATCCTTGCCCACGAAGAACTCGAGCACCACATCTCGAGCATTCTCACCGGCCTGTATTCGCTGGGCGGCCACCGCGACCGCGCGCTGATCGAATACCGGGTGACCCCGGATCAGATCTTCAAGAGCATCAGCTACGAAGGCGTGCCGGACATCCGCATCATCGTGTTGATGGGCTATCCGGTGATGGCCATGCTACGCCTGCCAACCCGTCAGTCCGGCGGCAAGGCCAACCTGCACCAGGGCGCCATCGGCGTCGGTGTCGACCTCGCCACAGGCCTGACCCTGCGCGGCACCTGGCTGAACAACATCATCAACAAACACCCCGACACCACCAACGCGGTGGACGGCGTGCAACTGCCCTACTGGGACGGTTTCATGAAACTCGCCGCCGGCTGTTATGAACTGTGCGGCCTGGGCTACATCGGTGTGGACATGGTGCTGGACCAGGAAAAAGGCCCGCTGATTCTCGAACTGAATGCGCGGCCGGGGCTGAATATCCAGATAGCCAACGACTGCGGGCTGACTCAGCGTACGCATGCAGTCGAAGCGCATCTGGAGAAGCTGAAGGCGCGTGGCGTGACCGAGTCGGTCGAGGAACGGGTGGCGTTTACTCAGGAGATGTTTGGGCATATTCCGGCGGTCGAGGGCTGATCCCTGTGGCGAGGGAGCTTGCTCCCGCTCGGCTGCGCAGCAGTCGTAAGATTTTTGGGGAGCGCTTCGCACTCCAACGGGAGCAAGCTCCCTCGCCACAGGTTGCTCGTCGGCCGCTGCGGATCTGCCAATCCCCGACATCCCCTCTAGGAGCAATTCCCGCAGAGGACTACAATCCCCACCCCGCCTCGATGGCCGATCTGCCCCGCCCATGTTGACCTGTTCCGTACACCCGCTGCCCTACCGTGCCAACCCCGCCGACTACTTCGCGGCCATCCGCCATGCGCCCGGCGCCGTGCTGCTCGACAGCGGCCGGCCAAGTGCCGACCGTGGCCGTTATGACCTGCTCAGCGCCTGGCCGCTGGCACAACTGGCGGTGTTGCCCGATGAAAGCGGCGACGTATTCCTGCAACGCCTGCGGGATAATCTGACTCGCCTGGGCGAAGCGCAACTGCCTGCCGAATATGACCTGCCTTTCGCCGGCGGCCTGATCGGCTATCTGAGCTACGACTTCGGCCGACATCTCGAGAATCTGCCGAGCCTGGCCCGGGACGATCTGCAACTGCCCGACGCGCGGTTCGGCCTGTACGACTGGGCGCTGATCAGCGATCACCAGACCGCCACCAGTCAATTGGTGTTTCACCCGTCACTGGCCGACAGCGAGCAGCAACGACTGATTGCGCTGTTCAGCCAACCGACCTCAGCGCCGCTGATGCCGTTCAAGTTGCACACGCCGATGACTGCCGATCTTTCGCCGGACGACTATCGCCAGGCGCTGGAACGCATTCATCAATACATCCAGGCCGGCGACTGCTATCAGGTCAACTTCGCCCAGCGTTTCCGCGCAACCTGCCAAGGCGATCCATGGCTGGCCTACTGCGCGTTGCGCGAGGCTTGCCCGACACCGTTTTCCGGTTTCCAGAGCCTGCCGGACGGCGACGCGGTGTTGAGCCTGTCGCCAGAGCGCTTCGTCAAAGTCAGCCAGCGCCAGGTGGAAACCCGCCCGATCAAAGGCACTCGCCCGCGCGGTCTGACGCCTGCCGAAGACGCGGCCAACGCCGCCGAACTGCTGGCCAGCCCCAAGGATCGCGCGGAAAACCTGATGATTGTCGACCTGCTGCGCAACGACCTCGGCCGCACCTGCCGCATCGGCTCGGTGCGGGTACCGGAGCTGTTCAGCCTGGAAAGCTATCCGAACGTGCATCACCTGGTCAGCAGCGTGACCGGGGAACTGGCGGATGACCGCGACGCACTCGACCTGATCGCCGGCAGCTTCCCCGGCGGCTCGATCACCGGCGCCCCGAAGATCCGCGCGATGCAGATCATCGACGAACTGGAGCCGACGCGACGCGGGTTGTATTGCGGCTCGCTGCTGTACCTGGACGTACGCGGCGAGATGGACAGCTCCATCGCGATTCGCAGTCTGTTGGTCAAGGATGGGCAGGTGTGTTGCTGGGGGGGTGGCGGGATCGTGGCTGATTCGGATTGGCAGGCGGAGTATCAGGAGTCGATTACCAAGGTCCGAATCCTCCTCGAAACCCTGCAAAACCTCTGAATGACGCAAACCCTGCAGGAGCTGCCGAAGGCTGCGATCTTTTGATCTTGATCTTGATTGTTTAAAAACAGGATCAAAAGATCGCAGCCTTCGGCAGCTCCTACAGGGGGATTGAGGATTACAAGGACAGGTCGCGGTTCGAAGCCTTGAGGAACTCCTGCTTCAACTCGACAAACGTATGCACCGCCGGGAACTGCGGGAACTCGCGAATCACGTTGTCCGGCGCATGGAACAGAATTCCCGCGTCCGCCTCGCCGAGCATGCTCGTGTCGTTATACGAATCACCCGCCGCAATCACTCGGTAGTACAGGCTCTTGAATGCCAGCACCGACTGACGCTTTGGATCTTTCTGACGCAGTTGATAGCTGGTCACCCGCCCACTGTCGTCAGTGATCAGGCGGTGGCAGAGCAAGGTCGGGAAGCCCAGTTGGCGCATCAGCGGCTGGGAGAATTCGTAGAAGGTGTCCGAGAGAATCACCACCTGGAAGCGCTCGCGCAGCCAGTCAACGAACTCCACCGCGCCATCCAGCGGCTTGAGGGTGGCGATCACTTCCTGAATGTCCGAGAGCTTCAGGCCGTGCTCGTCGAGGATGCGCAGACGCTGCTTCATCAGCACGTCGTAATCGGGAATGTCCCGGGTCGTGGCCTTGAGGGATTCGATTCCGGTTTTTTCGGCGAAGGCGATCCAGATTTCCGGTACCAGTACCCCTTCAAGATCCAGGCAAGCAATTTCCACAAGACACTCCCGTTTGTAGTGATTATCGAGTCGAGCGAGCCCGAACTCTAGCGACTCCCCCGCGACCGCGCAACGCAGCGGGCGCCCCTTACTCCGCCGCTTTTTGTTACCATCGGCGCCATATAGAGCGCCCAGCGCCACCGACCTGTAGGAAGCCGCCCTGATGAGCCCAACGTTCGATGTCGTGGAACTCGCCACGACCTATGCCAACAAATCCGCCCAGGACATCCTGAAACTCGCGTTCGCCGAGTTCGGTGATGAACTGTGGATCTCTTTCAGTGGCGCCGAGGATGTGGTGCTGGTGGACATGGCCTGGAAGCTGAACAAGAACGTCAAGGTGTTCAGCCTCGACACCGGCCGCCTGCATCCGGAAACCTATCGCTTCATCGATCAGGTGCGCGAGCACTACAAGATCGATATCGAACTGGTGTCGCCGGACTACACGAAACTCGAACCGTTCGTGAAGGAAAAAGGCCTGTTCAGCTTCTACAGGGACGGTCATGGCGAATGCTGCGGCATCCGCAAGATCGAGCCGCTGCGCCGCAAACTGTCTGGCGTCAAAGCCTGGGCCACTGGCCAGCGTCGCGACCAGAGCCCGGGGACCCGCAGCGCCGTGGCGGTGCTGGAAATCGACACCGCGTTCTCCACCCCGGAACGCACCCTGTACAAATTCAACCCGCTGGCGCAAATGACCAGCGAAGAGATCTGGGGCTACATCCGCATGCTCGAGCTGCCCTACAACAGCCTGCATGAGCGCGGCTTCATCAGCATCGGCTGCGAACCCTGCACCCGCCCGGTCCTGCCGAACCAGCACGAACGCGAAGGCCGCTGGTGGTGGGAAGAAGCCACGCAGAAAGAGTGCGGGCTGCATGCGGGGAATATCATCAGCAAGGCCTGATCTCTAAATCCATTGACATCCCCTGTGGGAGCGAGCCTGCTCGCGAATGCGGAATCTCAGTCGACATCTTCGCTGACTAATCCAACGCATTCGCGAGCAGGCTCGCTCCCACTTTTTTGCACCTGTGCGACCTTAAAAATGTGTACACACGAATGTCACCATCGGTGCCATTTATGTGTGCACTTTTTGTTTTAGCGCCCTGAAAAGTTACATCCCTTGGCAAAATGCCTCTGTCTTGCCACCTGCGCAAAATCCCCCGCAAAAAATAAATAACTGTTCAATCGGTCAATTTATAACCAAATATTTTCAACCACTTAGCGTTCATTGATAACTTTTCGAAATGAGCGCAGCGCTCCATAGATCGCTAACTGGCACAGATCTGGCTTTGGTGCATACATGTTTTGTATACAAAACTGCAAAACATCTATCCACACTTTCGATCCGCAAGCCTGAAGCGCCCTATCCCGTACAGGCTGCAGATGCCCCGTAACCAGTGATGTTTGCTGGCCGCGACGAAGATTTGTCGAGCCCTGAGCTCATGCACAGTCATCGCGGCCCCGCCCATCAGGAGCCTGCCGGAATGCGTACAAGTCTCTCCAACAACATCGCGTTGAATCTGCCCGCCTCTGCCCTCGACCAACCATCGCCCGACGTGGGTCTGGCCGCCCCGCTACAACTGAGCCCACGCCTGCACAACAGCGACCTCGCACCGACCCGGGCCGAAGGTCGGCGCTGGGGCAAATACAGCATCTTCGCGCTGTGGACCAACGATGTGCACAACATCGCCAACTACTCGTTCGCCATCGGCCTGTATGCGTTGGGCCTGGGCGGCTGGCAGATTCTGCTGTCGCTGGGGATCGGTGCGGCGCTGGTGTACTTCTTCATGAACCTGTCCGGCTACATGGGGCAGAAAACCGGGGTGCCGTTTCCGGTGATCAGCCGGATCAGTTTCGGCATTCACGGCGCGCAGATTCCGGCATTGATTCGCGCGGTAATCGCCATCGCCTGGTTCGGCATTCAGACGTATCTGGCGTCGGTGGTATTTCGCGTGTTGCTGACAGCGATTCACCCCGGGTTCGCCGATTACGACCACAACTCGATTCTCGGCCTGTCAACGCTGGGCTGGGTGTGCTTCGTGGTGATCTGGTTCGTGCAACTGGCGATCCTCGCCTATGGCATGGAAATGGTCCGCCGTTACGAAGCCTTTGCCGGGCCGGTGATTCTGCTGACCGTCGCCGCGCTCGCCGCGTGGATGTACACCCAGGCCAATGCGACCATCGCCTGGTCGATCCGCGACCCGCTGACCGGTGGCGAGATGTGGCGCAACATCTTTGCCGGCGGCGCGCTGTGGCTGGCGATCTACGGCACGCTGATCCTGAATTTCTGCGACTTCGCCCGCTCCTCGCCATGCCGCAAGACCATCAAGGTCGGCAATTTCTGGGGCCTGCCGGTCAATATTCTGGTGTTCGCTGCCATCACCGTCCTGCTCTGCGGCGCGCAATTTCAGATCAACGGGCGGGTCATCGAAAGCCCGACCGAAATCATCGCTTCGATTCCCAACACATTCTTTCTGGTGCTCGGTTGCCTGGCGTTCCTGATCGTCACCGTGGCGGTGAACATCATGGCCAACTTCGTCGCCCCGGCCTTCGTGCTCAGCAACCTGGCGCCGAAATACCTGACCTTCCGCCGCGCCGGGCTGATCAGCGCGACCATCGCCGTGCTGATCCTGCCGTGGAACCTCTACAACAGCCCACTGGTAATCGTGTATTTCCTCTCAGGCCTCGGCGCCCTGCTCGGCCCGTTGTACGGCGTGATCATGGTCGACTACTGGCTGATCCGCAAAGGCCGGATCCACGTCCCGCAGTTGTACAGCGAAGATCCCGACGGTGCCTATTACTACAGCCGCGGGGTGAATTTCCGCGCGGTGGCGGCGTTCATTCCGGCAGCGCTGATTGCCATCGTCCTGGCGCTGGTCCCGGGGTTCCACAGCATTTCGCCGTTCTCCTGGCTGGTGGGTGCCGGCATCGCCGCCCTGCTCTACCTGATCATCGCCAAGCGTCAGCCGCACTACGCCGACGTCAGCGGCGAATCCATCGCCGTCGATAACGTCAGCCATTAATTTCCTCGCGGCCCGGACTTCGGGCCGCCGAACTGCCCGCAATAAGGACTTCTCATGCGTATTCTTGTGGTCAACGTCAACACCACCGAATCCATCACCCAGGCCATCGCCCGCTCGGCGCAAGCGGTCGCTGCCCCCGGTACGGAAATCGTCGGTCTGACGCCGTTCTTCGGCGCCGACTCGGTGGAAGGCAATTTCGAAAGTTATCTGGCGGCCATCGCCGTGATGGATCGGGTGATGTCCTACGACCAACCGTTCGACGCGGTGATTCAGGCGGGTTACGGCGAACACGGTCGCGAAGGTTTGCAGGAACTGCTGAACGTGCCTGTGGTGGACATCACCGACGCCGCCGCCAGCACTGCGATGTTTCTCGGCCACGCCTATTCGGTGGTCACGACGCTGGATCGCACCGTGCCGCTGATCGAGGATCGACTGAAACTGTCCGGCTTGTGGGATCGCTGTGCATCGGTGCGGGCCAGCGGTCTGGCGGTGCTGGAACTGGAGCACGAGCCACAACGGGCGCTGGAAGCCATCGTGCAACAAGCGGAACTGGCGGTGACCCAGGACAAGGCCGAAGTGATCTGCCTGGGTTGCGGCGGCATGGCCGGGCTGGATGAACAGATTCGCCGCCGTACCGGGGTGCCGGTGGTGGACGGCGTGACGGCGGCGGTGACCATTGCTGAATCGCTGGTGCGGCTGGGGTTGTCGACGTCCAAAGTGCGGACCTATGCGACGCCCCGGCCGAAGCAGATCATAGGCTGGGCGGAGCGGTTTGCCCGGTAGACCGCGTTATCGTTCTTCGCGGGCAAGCCTCGCTCCCACAGGTTTCGCGTTGTATCACCATCATGTGAGCGACGAAGAACCTGTGGGAGCGTGGCTTGCCCGCGATGGCCACACCTCGGTCCCAAAGTCCTGCTCAAACAGCACTGAACCGCCGAGCCAACCCCCGCTCTGCAAACTGCTCAATCACAAAATCGACAAACGCCCGAGTCTTGCCTGGCAACAATTTATGCTCGGCGTAGTAGATCGAAATGTTGCCGTCATCGATGTACCAGTCCGGCAGTACGCGCTGCAATGTGCCAGCCTCCAGATACCCCACGGCAAACGGCATGCTGACCAGCGCGATCCCCAGCCCCTGCGCTGCCGTGGCGCAGGCGGCTTCGGAGTCGCTCATGGTCATTCGCGTCTTCAGGGTCAAGGGCTGACAGAGCTGACTGCCGCTGCTGATCAACTGCCAGGAGCGCACCCGACCGGTTTGCGGCGAACGAATCAGGATACCATCGTGACGTTGCAGGTCGTCCGGTTCGGCAATCGCCTCGTGCTTTTGCAGGTAGTCAGCAGACGCCACCAACACACGATGCGCGGGTGCCAACTTGCGTGCGACCACGCCTTGGGGCAATTCAAAGCCCCCGCCAATCGCCGCATCGAAACCCTGCCCAATCAAGTCGACCTGACGGTTATCAAAATGCCAGTCCGGGTTGATCGCCGGAAACCGACGTAAAAACTCTTGCAGCAACGGCACGATGTACAAACGCCCGAAAACCGTGCCCATGCTGACTTTCAACGTCCCCGCCGGCAGTCCTTCCACACTCGACAGATTGGCCACCGCATTCTGAATCGTCGTCAGACTGCCACTGACCTGACTCAAAAACAGCTTGCCGGCCTCGGTCAGGGTCAGGCTGCGTGTACTACGCTGGAACAGCCGTACACCGAGCCGCACCTCGAGCTTCGCCACACTCTTGCCGACGGCGGCCGGGGTCAGGCTCAAGCGCCGGGCGGCCTCGGCAAAGCTGCCGACTTCGGCGCTGCGCACGAAGCATTCGATACTGCTGAAAGTTTCCATGATCGCCACTATAAACTTCTGGTTTACACAGACTATAGCAATCATGGTCTACACGGTTGTCGATGCGAGGCCGATACTCGGCTCCAACAACAAGGCACCCCGCCTTGAATTTTCTGGAGATCGAACATGACCACTCAACACCTCAGCGGCAAAGTCGCTCTGATTCAAGGCGGTTCCCGTGGTATCGGCGCCGCCATCGTCAAACGTCTGGCCGCCGAAGGCGCCGCGGTCGCCTTCACCTACGTCAGCTCCACCGCCAAGGCCGAAGAATTGCAAAACAGCATCACCGCCAACGGCGGCAAAGCGTTGGCGATCAAGGCCGACAGCGCCGACGAAGGCGCTATCCGCAACGCCGTCAGCGCCACCGTCGACGCCTTTGGCCGCCTGGATATTCTGGTGAACAACGCCGGCGTCCTGGCCATCGCGCCGCTGGAAGACTTCAAACTGGAAGACTTCGACCAGACGCTGGCGATCAACGTACGCAGCGTGTTCATCGCGTCTCAGGAAGCCGCCAAGCACATGGGCGAAGGTTCGCGCATCGTCAACATCGGCAGTACCAACGCCGACCGCATGCCCTTCGGCGGTGGCGGTGTGTACGCGATGAGCAAATCAGCACTGGTCGGTCTGACCAAAGGCCTGGCCCGCGACCTCGGCCCGCGCGGCATCACCATCAACAACGTGCAACCCGGCCCGGTCGACACCGACATGAACCCCGCGCACGGTGATTTCGCTGAAAGCCTGATCCCGCTGATGGCGGTGGGCCGTTACGGCACTGCCGATGAAATCGCCGGTTTCGTCGCCTATCTGGTGGGCCCGGAAGCCGGTTACATCACCGGTGCCAGCCTGACCATCGACGGTGGTTTCGGCGCCTGATTGCGCTGAATCCCGGGTACAAAAAACGCCGCACCTCTTTACAGAGAGCGGCGTTTTTTATGGGCGCGTTACTGGGGGCTCAAGTCCACTCCAGCGCTGGCAAACCGCAGGCACTCGGGGTGAATGCCTTGAGCGTGCGCAGAATCCCGTCGGCGTGAGTGTATTTTTCATCAGCCATGGCCGCGTCGGGAATCGCGATGGCAGTCATCCCCGCCGCTTTCGCCGCGGTAACGCCAAACGGCGAATCCTCGAACACCAGGCAATCCTCAGGCGCGACACCCAGACGCCGGGCCGCAGTGAGGAAGATGTCCGGCGCCGGCTTGGCTGCGCCGACTTCCGGGTCGTCCGCCGTGACAATGAAGTCGAACAGCGCAAACCAGTCGCGGTGCAAGGTGGTTTTCTGGCCGAACGACTGTCGCGACGAACTGGTGCCTACGGCGATCGGGATGTTGTGTGCCTTGAGGTGGCGAATCAGCTCCTCCGCGCCCGGCATCGCCTGAGCATTGGGAAAGCGTTCACGCATCAGCGGCTCGCGGATCACCAGAAACTCTTCAGCGCTGATCGGCAGATCAAGCGCCTGCACCACGTAGTTCGCCAGATCATTGGCGCCGCGCCCGATGATGTTCTGTTTAACGCTCCAGTCGAAAGTCCGCCCGTAACGCTCGGCAATAAGCGAGGTGACCTCGGTGTAGATGCCCTCGGTGTCCAGCAGCAAACCGTCCATGTCGAAAATCACGGCCTTGATCGGGCCAAACGTCTTCATCGGTGCATTCATCATCGGATCCGTTATCAAAAACATCCCGGGCGGCGCGGCCGGCGCCGCTGCTTGGATCTGATTAATGGGTTCAGCAGCATAGCGAGGCCAGCAGACATTGAGCAACGGGCAATGTTTACCGGCCGTGGAATGACTCGCTGATGTTTAGCGAAATGCCCTACAGATAACGCCTGATTTCCCGACTTTTTTACCTAGGTGCTGGCGAGACCTTCAGAATCACACCAGAGGCGCTACTCCTCCTCATCCTCCAACGGCAACTCATCCCGCCCTAAAGGATCCGTAGGAGAAGGCAGCGGATACTCCGGCGTTTGATCGACATCGTCATCTTTCTGCTCACCACCCATCTCCCACCTCCCAAGGGCCTGACAGAACCCCAGGCCCTAAAGACTCGCATCACCACCGATCAGGATCAAAAGAACAAGCAATTACTGCTCATCCTCATCCTCTTCATACTCCATGTCTGCTTCATCCGCATCATTCAACGGCACGGTCGCATCATCCATCAGCGACCCGGGATCTTCGTTGCCCGGATCATTGATAAATGGCAGACCGCTCGGGCCTTTTTCTTCCTTGCCTTCGGTTTCGGGCGTCATGGCAAACCTCTATGTCGGGTGGGTTGTATAACGTTCGAAAAGCCCTACAGCCAATCGTTCCAGTGCCAGACCGCCAGACACGAAAAACCCGGCACCAGGCCGGGTTTGTTTTCGAATATTCGATCAATGATGGCGGTTTTTATGTTTGTACTTGTTGTGCTTGTGGCCACCACCGGAATGAGCTTTGCCGCCGTCATCTCCCAGGTTGTTGCCAACCGCACCACCGGCCGCGCCGCCCAAACCCGCACCAATGGCTGAACCGGTGGAGCCGCCCAGGCTGTTACCGACCACCGATCCTCCAGCAGCACCCAAGCCACCGCCAATGGCGGCTTCGGTGCGATTGTGTTTATTCGCCCCGACCGCGCTACCCGCCGCGCCACCAACCCCCGCGCCAACCGCGGCACCAGTGCTGCCGCCGAGCTGGCCACCGACCACGTTACCGAGCACACCGCCCAGTCCGCCACCGACGGCGGCGCTACCATCGCCGGCGGCCATCGCACCTTGGGCGACCAGTAATCCGAAAAACAGTGCAGATAATGACAAACGCATTTGAACCTCACAGTTCCCGAATCGGGACGGAATGCCCACAGGGCCTATGTCAGATTGGAGACATTTTTCGGAAAAACGTTCAGCCATGAAAAAGCCCGGTCGAGCCGGGCTTTTTCTGACAACGTTCGCAATCAGTGACGCTTGTGACCTTTGGACAGGTTGGCGCCGACGGCACCACCGGCAGCGCCACCCAGGCCGGCGCCAATGGTCGCGCCATTTCGGCCGCCCAGGCTGTTGCCGATTACCGAACCACCGGCCGCGCCAACACCACCGCCGATAGCCGCCTTGGTGCGGCTGCCTTTGCCGGCGGCCATCGCACTGCCGGCCGCGCCTGCAACACCGGCACCAATCGCCGCGCCGGTGCTGCCGCCCATTTTCTGGCCGACCACATTACCCAGCGCACCACCCAGACCGCCGCCGAGTGCCGCAGTGCCTTCACCAGCCACCGCACCTTGAGCAACCAGAAGCCCTAGAACCAGAGCGGGCAATGTTAGACGCATGACAAAAACCTCAAAAATAGGGAGATCAAAAGGGGCCGGGATTGAAAGCTGCCGACGCGCTGAAGTCCAGAAAAATCAGCTGCCGCCGAGCACTTGGCGCCGATTGGACAGCGATTTGGCAAAAGGTTTTATCGCAGGCAAAAAAAAGCCCGCTGGGGAGACGGGCTGGAGACTTGCTTTCTAACGGATGGCTTCACCCTACGTCCGTGGACGTGAAAAGTTTGTGAAAAAAAAACCGAATCTGCCCTATCACTTGTAGGAGATTTCCTTTCATAAACATCAGGCATAAAAAACCCCGTTCATAGACGGGGTTGTTTGGTCTCACCTTACTTTCTTGACCGGGCCGAAACCTTCGGAAGGAATTTGGCTTTCGGCCCCTTGGGCGCGGTGGACTTGATCTTGCCGGTCTGCACCGGGTCCTCGCCAAAGCCCGATTGATACTCCGTCTGGCCGCAACGGACACAGTTATTGAATGAAAACTCGGCTCCATCGTCTTCGATATACGGATCAGTCATAGCCTCTCCCCTTTGCAATAGATCGACACCGGCAAAGCCCTTTTGCCCGAAAAAATATCGACCTCCAAGGCTTTTGAGACTAGCCGGTCATTACTGGACTTGCGGTTCAGTTCGACCGATGCCCGACGAATGGCCTACACCTCTTCAACATCCCATTACCCGAAGACGCCCTGAAGCTTATGGGATCCAAGCCATGGCGCTGACCTGCACAACCTCAACGCAACTTGACCGCTGTGCCGGTCGCGAACACCACGACCATGCCGCCCTTGCCCGCCGGCATGCTGATCTCGAAATCCAGCCCGACCACCGCATCCGCCTGCAACGCTCGAGCCCGCTCCTTGATCTCGTCCGTCGCCTGAACCCGCGCCTCTTTCAACGCCCGCTCCAGCGTCTGCGAGCGCCCACCGAAAAAGTCGCGCATGCCGGCAAACACATCACGAATCACATTGACGCCCTGCACCGACTCCGCGCTGACAATGTCCAGGTACGCGGTGATCTGTCGGCCTTCGATGGCATGGGTGGTGGAGATGATCATGGGAACAGTCCTTTTTTCTACTGATAAAGCGGCGATTGTAATGCGCTATGGAAAATCAGGCCGACCACTTGCGCGCATGACTTGCGCAGCGGATTTGAATCCAGACGCCAGAAACGACAAGCTGCACTTTGTGTTCCTGAACACCAAAAACGGCCTGCCGCACGCCAATGATTTCGCGGTGCGCGATCGCTTCATCAAGGCGCACTTGCTCGCTGCCGCCGTTCGCTACCGGGGACCCGGGCAGTGCCGGCACACCTACGCCAGTCAGTTGCTGACCACCGGGGGGCGTCGATCAACTGGATCGCCGAACAGATGGGCCACACTAACGGGAACATGATCCGTCAACACTACGGGACGTGGATAAATGAAGACGGATCTGATGTGGTGGAGATGTTGCAAATGGCCTTGAAGCTGTCACCGGTTTCAGCTCTGCGCTGAATCCGCTGAGACCAGCACTTTCGGAGAAGCCAGAAGGTCATGGAGTGATAAGCCAGCCAGGGAGGGACTGGTTTCCACGATGCCAGAAAAAGGCCCCCACACCATGACCTGGTGTGGGGGCCGATTGAACATAGGGCGGAATTCAATGATCCGGTCTCAACCGGCATGAGCCACTCCCGAACAGGTATTCGCCTTCGACGCTTCCGGCACAACACTCTTTTCTATCGATATAAGCGAATGGCCAGAAGCAGTCCCTCGGAAAATTTAAGGGCCTAGAGGCCGTTACGCACGTAACTCAGCACGCGAGAGAGAATCAACCAGTAGCCTCACAGGAACATTCAGGCTCTTTTTCACCGCAATCGCGACATGTATTACATTCGCACTCAGTTTCTTTTTGGTCGCAATGATCACAAGTCGGGCAAGCACAGTGGTCTACATTTACTCCACAGTCGCTGCAACGTTCACAAATGCAGTCGCCTACTTTCTCGTCACAATCTTCGCAAGTACCACAAGTACAGGCGCTTCCCGGCAACGCACAACCGTCACAAATTTTGTCGTCACTATCCATAGCTATTTCACTTCTAAATTAGAGATGATCGGGTGCAACACGACACAAAAGTCAATGCCGCAAAATTTTCTTGAGCGAACCTCGCTCACCAGGCCACGCGATTGCTTGCGCAATTTCCGAGTGCATCTTAAACATTCTTCCGTGCTTGTATAGCTAAGGTGCACCGGTGAAAGCTAGGCATCTGTGATGCTCGAGTGCTACGACGATGGCTTGGCAGGTTGCCATCGTTATCGTGCGTTGGCTTTCAATGTTCCACAACATCAGGGACGAATACGATGCAAGATCACGTGCTCAAGCGAATCGATGAACTGATCTCACGGGGCAATGCCGCCGCCCGGTCACATTCATCCCAAGACTACTGGATGCAAGACGTCGTGGAGGCGCAGAGTTGGTTCTCGTCCGCGGCTAACGTAATACATCAGGTCGTCCCGCCTAGCAGTTTCTATAGGTCCGAGCTGCAGAGGATCGTCGAGCTCGAGGATCTCAAAGGTGGGTTTCCTGTTTCATCCGTCCAAAAACTCCTGGGTCTGCTTCAGTCGGTGCAGCTTGAAGCGAAAGCTGGGTTGCTGGTGAAACTCGAGGACCAAGTAGTCGCCTCAGCGTTCGATGACTTCCTTGATCACGCGACGCAATATCACAAGGCCGGCAAAGTCAACGAGGCTGCCATACTGGCTTCTGCGGTACTAGAAGACACTATCAAGCGCATAGCGCGGAAGGTTGAGATCGCAGTGGGGGGTATGTCTCTCGAACCTCTCATTGATGAACTGACCAAGCACGGCGTCTTTACGCAGGTGAAGGCGAAGCGTTTGAAATCATACGCTGCAGTCCGCAACCATGCTCTTCACGCGGAGTGGGAGAAATTGGACATCAGAGACGTTGGCGCGCAACTCTCTGGACTTCGTGAACTTTTAGATGAACATCTTTGACGCTGACGCTACCCCGTCGCTCCAATCGGCTTCTTACGGAGGCGGCTGACTGAATCGGCCATAGTTTTTAGACAAATCTGAGTGACAGTGGAAGGTCGATAGCTGTTGGCTTGAGCGACCAAGACTGGCGTAGTCGCAGAATCGCCTCTGTAATCGCTTCAGCATTTTTGTCTATGGTTTCTATGGCCCCGACTGCGCTGTCTGCAATACTCCCTACGCCATTATCCGAAAGCCGTTTCGTGACTTCTTCGATTGCTATGTTGGTTGTGCAGCAGCAATGTCAGAGCATCTGCCGTGGCGACGTTGGATTCAGAACTGTTTGGCATGGGATCGCCCTTGAGCGAGGTTTTTGGAGAGCGTAGTTCAGGGCAGACGAATCATCAGCACCGCAGCGTTCGTTGCACACAATCTCTCGCACCAAAACAGCGCTCCAGTCCCAACTCAGTCCCATATGACCTTTTTTCAGACGCCAAAAACCACAAACCCCCGATTTTCTCTAGAAAAATCAGGGGTTTGCGGTTTCAGAATGTGGCGGTGAAGGAGAGATTCGAACTCTCGATACAGTTTCCTGTATACACACTTTCCAGGCGTGCTCCTTAAGCCACTCGGACACTTCACCGTATCTCTTCAAACATGTTCTGTCTGTCGAGGCGCGCTAATGTAGTCGAAAGCTTTTCTGATGGCAAACTTTTTTTCAGAATTTTCATGCGCTTAAGGCATAAAGGCGTTTCGCCCCACCTTGGGCGATGGCAAACCGGACAATCTCTGGTGACGGCCACCCTTTTATATAGAAGCAGAACGGCGTGCTACGCCGGGCGCGGCCGGAAACGGTGACTGGCGGGTCAGTCACGGCGCTTTACCTGGCCTGCGGCGGTGGGTAACGTCTGCCCATCTTTCTTACAAGGAATAGCGTCATGAGTGAGTTGATTGCCTACCACCTCGAAGACGGTATCGCGACCCTGACCTTGAACAACGGCAAGGTCAATGCCATTTCCCCGGACGTGATTGCGGCGTTCAACGCGGCGCTGGATCAGGCGAAGACTGATCGTGCCATCGTGATCATTACCGGTCAGCCGGGAATTCTATCGGGCGGCTATGACTTGAAGGTGATGACCGCCGGGCCTAAAGAAGCCGTGGCGCTGGTCACTGCTGGCTCGACCCTCGCCCGCCGCCTGCTCTCTCATCCGTTCCCGGTGATTGTCGCCTGCCCTGGTCACGCGGTGGCCAAAGGCGCGTTCCTGCTGTTGTCTGCCGATTACCGCATCGGCGTCGAGGGCCCGTTCAGCATCGGCCTGAACGAAGTGCAGATCGGCATGACCATGCACCACGCCGGCATCGAGCTGGCCCGTGATCGCTTGCGTCGTTCGGCGTTTCACCGTTCGGTGATCAACGGCGAGATGTTTGATCCGAAAAGCGCGGTGGATGCCGGTTTCCTCGACAAGGTGGTGACTGCCGAAGAGCTGCAAGGCGCAGCCCTGGCAGCAGCGCGTCAGTTGAAGAAGATCAACATGAACGCGCACAAGAACACCAAGCTCAAAGTGCGCAAGGCACTGCTCGAAGCCCTCGACAACGCGATCATTCAGGATCAGGAGCATCTGGGTTAAACCCACGCTTCCCGAGCCGAAGAAAAGCCCGACCGTCGTGTCGGGCTTTTTCTTGCGCGTTCGGTTGATGAAGCATCAACGGCTCTAGGACGGGTCTGACGGTCGACTCGGAAACATGCGCTTAAACATCGCCTATCTCCGCACTCTATAGCAGCAATTGCCGAAAACAGTGCACATCCGTACACTGCGCCACCTTTTGTCCCGGTGGGGCCTGAAAATGCTGTTTGTGTTTCGTATGTTATTGATGGGCCTGCACTTTATTCTGGCCGGCGTGCTGGGCGTGATCCTCGGGCTGTGCCGTCCGTTCAACCCGGACAACAGCCGACTGTGCGCCCGCCTCTACGCGCTACCGGCCATGTGTATTTTGCGTTTGCGTGTGAAGGCTGATGTCGGCCCGTTGATGAACAAGCCCGACAGCTGCGTGATCGTGGCCAACCATCAGTCCAACTACGACCTGTTCGTGTTCGGCAACGTGGTACCCCGCCGGACCGTGTGCATCGGCAAGAAAAGCCTGAAATGGGTGCCGCTGTTCGGGCAACTGTTCTGGCTGGCAGGCAACGTGTTGATCGATCGTGGGAACGCGCACAAGGCGCGCAAGTCGATGCTCACCACCACCCACACCTTGCAACACGAAGACACGTCGATCTGGGTGTTCCCGGAAGGCACGCGCAACCTCGGTGAAGAACTGCTGCCATTCAAGAAAGGCGCGTTCCAGATGGCGATCGCCGCCGGTGTGCCGATTGTGCCGGTATGCGTCAGCAGCTACATCAAGCACATGCGCCTGAACCGCTGGCGCAGCGGGAAAATTCTCATACGCTCGCTGCCGGCGATTCCTACAGCCGGGCTGACCATGGATGACATGCCCATGCTCATGTCCCAGTGCCGTGAACAGATGCGGGAATGCATCGCCGCGATGGATCAGCAGCTGCAAGCTGCGTGAAAAACCAACCCGCCTCGTGCGGGTTTTCTTTTGCCGGGTGAACTGTGCAGATTTCACTGACTCTCAAGCAGCGACACGGCTAAGCTGAAGCCTTGTATTCCCTGCCATCTGCCAAGAAGAAGTGAATCACCACCATGGGTCGAGTTGTTGCTGCTGCGGTTTACAGCGCCGGTAAGAAAGTCACCAATATCACGCTTGACGAAGGCGCCGCCTGGGCCGCAAAAACCGGGCATTTTGTCTGGATCGGTATGGAAGAGCCGGACGCTCAGGAGCTGGCCAATCTGCAACGCCAGTTCAACCTGCACGAACTGGCCATCGAAGACGCCCTGGAAAAACACAGCCGGCCAAAGCTGGAAACCTTTGGTGACGCCTTGTTTATCGTCACCTACTCGCCGATCCGCGAGCATGGGATTTTGCAGTTCATCGAAACGCATATCTTCGCCGGCAAGGGCTACATCATCACCGCCCGCAACGGCCACTCGGCGTCCTATGCGCATGTCCGCCAGCGCTGTGAGGCGCGGCCGCTGTTGCTCGAGCACGGCGAAGATTTCGTCCTCTATGCACTGCTGGATTTCGTGATCGAAAACTACCAGCCAGTCGGCGAAGCGATTCATGCCGAGATTGATGAACTGGAGCGCAACGTGCTGTGCAGTGCGTTGAACGAGCATGACATCCAGAAACTTCACGGCCTGCGCCGCGATGTGTTGCGCCTGCGCCGTTATGCAGCGCCGATGGTGGAGATTGGCGAGGAGCTGCAGAAACTGAGTTTCCCGTTCATCGACAAGAACATGCGCCCGTACTTCCGCGATGTGCAGATTCACGTCACGCGGCAGATGGAAGACCTGACGACGCTGGCGGACATTGCCAGTCAGACCATCGAGATCGGCGTGTTGCTGGAGGCGTCACGGCAAAGTGTGGTGCAACGCAAGTTTGCCGCGTGGGCGGCGATTCTGGCGTTCCCGACGGCGGTCGCGGGGATTTACGGGATGAACTTCCAGAACATGCCGGAGCTGAGCTGGCATTACGGCTATTTCGCCGTGCTGGGGTTTATCACGGTGGGGTGTGTGAGTTTGTGGGCGAGTTTCAAGAGGTCGGGGTGGTTGTAGGGAAGCAAATGCAAAAGATCGCAGCCTGCGGCAGCTCCTACATTGGGATGGTGTACACCCTGTTGGAGCTGCCGCAGGCTGCGATCTTTTGATCTGCTATCAAGCAGCTTCTGGCTTGTGCGCCACAAACCGCATCATCCATTCCGCCACGGTGGTGCCATGGTGCTCCTGCTCCAGGCTGGCCACGCCTTGGGAATAGATCTGTGACCCCAGCGCGTCTTGGCGCAGATCCAGCAGTGCCCGCGAATAGTCGTGGATGAATTCCGGGTGGCCCTGGAAGCACAGCACCTGATCGTTGATGTGGTACGCGGCAAACGGGCAGAAATCGCTGGAGGCAATGACCGTGGCGTTTTCCGGCAACGCCGTGACCTGATCCTGGTGGCTGATCAGCAACGTCAACTCTTCCCGCACCGGGCTCATCCACGGTGCCTTGGCCGCCAGTTTGTAGTTGTGGGTGCCGACGCCCCAGCCCTGAGTGGCACGCTCGCTCTTGCCGCCCAGCAACAGCGCCAGCAGTTGATGGCCAAAGCACACGCCGAGCAGCTTGTCGCCACGCTCGTAGCGAGTCAGCAGGTATTGCTTGAGAGTCTGGATCCACGGGTCGGTGCCGAACGAATCGGCCTTGCTGCCGGTGATCAGGTACGCGTCAAAGGTCAGGTCGTCGCTCGGGTATTCGCCCTGCATCACGTTGTACACGGTGAACTCGGCGGCAATCGGTTGCTGCGAGAACAGGCGCTGGAACATCTGCCCGTAACCCTGATATTGATCGACCAGTTCCGGACGCAGGATGTCGGTTTCCAGAATGCAGATGCGTAGCGACATAAAAAATACCTGACACGTGATGGGAATAATGAACACCCAGAGCCTGCCTTGAAACACCCCGGCAAGGCAAGCCCCGCAGCGTTCAGCCGATCACTTAAAACAGCTCGCCTTTCGCGGCTTTCTCCAGCAGCAGCGCCGGTGGCGCAAAGCGCTCGCCGTACTGCTCGGCCAGATACTGCGCGCGTGCGACAAAGTCCTGCACCCCGTATTGATTGATGAACTGCAACGCGCCGCCGGTCCACGGCGCAAATCCGATGCCGAAGATCGAGCCGACGTTGGCATCCGCCGTCGAAGTCAGAACGCCCTCCTCCACACAGCGCACGGTTTCCAGGGCCTGCACGAACAGCAGACGATCACGCACATCCTTCGGCGAAATCTGCCCGTCAGCCTTCTCGAAACGCGTCTTCAGCTCCGGCCACAGATGCTTCTGACCACCCGCCGGGTAATCGTAGAAGCCCCCGCCGGCAGCTTTGCCCGGGCGCTTGTATTCGTTGAGCAGCAAGTCAATCACAGCGAACGCCGGATGCTCTGTCAGCGGTTTCCCTTCCGCTTGCAGGTCCTTGGCCGTTTGCTGACGGATATGGCTCATCAGGCTGAGGGAAACTTCGTCGGAGATCGCCAGCGGCCCGACCGGCATCCCGGCCTTGCGCGCTTCGGTCTCGATCATCGGCGCACTCACACCCTCGCCGAGCATGGCGATGCCTTCGTTGGTGAAGGTGCCGAACACCCGCGAGGTAAAGAAACCACGACTGTCGTTGACCACGATCGGGGTTTTCTTGATCTGCAGGACGAAGTCGAAACCGCGCGCCAGGGTTTCAGCACTGGTCTGCGCACCCTTGATGATTTCCACCAGCGGCATTTTGTCCACCGGGCTGAAGAAATGCAGACCGATGAACTTGCTCTGATCAGGTACTGCCGTCGCCAGTCCGGTAATCGGCAACGTTGACGTGTTGGAGGCAATCACCGCGTCAGGACCGACAATTTTTTGCGCGACCGCAGAGACGTTGGCCTTCAGTTCACGGTCTTCGAACACCGCCTCGATGATCAGATCGCAACCCGCCAGATCGGCATCGCTCTCGCTGGCCTGGATCCGCGCCAGCACCGCCTCGCGTTTTTCAGCCGTCATCTGCCCTCGGGCGACTTTCTTGTCCAGCAATGCCGCCGAGTGGGCCTTGCCCTTCTCGGCCGCCGCCAGGTTGATGTCCTTGAGCACCACGTCGATACCGGCCGAAGCACTGACGAAGGCGATACCGGCGCCCATCATGCCTGCGCCGAGCACACCGACCTTGCGCGTGACATAGGGCTCAAAGCCCTGCGGCCGCGAACCGCCAGCATTGATTTCGTTGAGCTGAAACCAGAAGGTGCCGATCAGGTTTTTCGAGATCTGCCCGGTGGTCAGTTCGGTGAAGTAACGCGTTTCGATCAGGTGCGCAGTGTCAAAGTCGACCTGCGCGCCCTCCACCGCCGCGCAGAGGATTTTCTCCGGCGCGGGCAGCGTGCCCTGAGTCTTGCTGCGCAGGATTGACGGCGCAATCGCCAGCATCTGTGCGACCTTCGGATTCGACGGCGTGCCGCCGGGAATCTGGTAGCCCTTCACGTCCCAGCGCTGCACCGCACTCGGGTTGGCGACAATCCAGGCGCGCGCCTTGGCCAGCAACTCGTCACGATCCGCCGCCAGCTCATCGATCAGACCGGCCTGCAACGCCTGCTGTGGGCGGATCTTCTTGCCTTCGAGCAGATACGGCAGCGCCTTTTCGATCCCCAGCATACGCACCATACGCACCACCCCGCCGCCGCCCGGCAACAGCCCGAGGGTCACTTCCGGCAGACCGAGTTGCACCGCCGCATCGTCCAGCGCCACCCGGTGATGGCACGCCAGGCAGATTTCCCAGCCTCCGCCGAGCGCCGCACCGTTGATCGCTGCGACCACCGGTTTGCCGAGGGTTTCCAGGGTGCGCAATTGCCCCTTGAGGCTCAGCACCATGTCATAGAAGGCTTTGGCCTCGGGTTTACCGACCTTGATCAGCTCATTGAGGTCGCCGCCGGCAAAGAAGGTTTTCTTCGCCGAGGTGATGATGACCCCGGCAATACTGTCTTTTTCCGCCACCAGCCGCGCGACGCAGGCGCCCATGGCCTGGCGGTATACGGCGTTCATGGTGTTGGCGCTCTGGCCCGGCATGTCGATGGTCAGCACGACGATGGCGTCCTGACCTTTTTCGTAACGAATGGCTTCGCTCATAACAAGATTCCTTGAATTCGGGGCTCAAAGGCGTTCGATGATGGTGGCAATGCCCATGCCGCCGCCGACGCACAGCGTCGCCAGGCCGTAACGCAGCCCCCGGGTTTCCAGCTCATCGAGCAAGGTGCCGAGGATCGCGCAACCGGTGGCGCCCAGCGGATGGCCCATGGCGATCGAGCCGCCGTTGACGTTGACCTTGTCCGGGTCGACCGCCATGTCCTTGATGAACTTGAGCACCACCGAGGCAAACGCCTCGTTGACCTCGAACAGGTCGATGTCTTCCACGCGCAAACCGGCCTTGGCCAGTGCCTTGCGGGTGGCCGGCGCCGGGCCGGTGAGCATGATCGTCGGGTCAGTACTGGTCACCGCCGTGGCGACGATACGCGCCCGAGGCTGCAAACCCAGCGCACGGCCCTTGGCTTCGGAGCCGATCAACATCAGCGCCGCACCGTCGACGATCCCGGAGCTGTTGCCCGGCGTGTGTACGTGGTTGATTCGCTCGACATGGCTGTAAACCCGCAGCGCGGTGGCATCGAAGCCCATCTGGCCGATCATTTCGAAACTCGGCTTGAGTTTGCCCAGGCCTTCCATCGTCGATTCGGCGCGAATGAATTCGTCGTGGTCGAGCAGGATAATGCCGTTCTGGTCCTGCACCGGCACCAACGACTTGTTGAACGAACCGTCGGCCCGTGCCCGCGCAGCTTTCTGCTGCGAGTGCAACGCATAGGTATCGACATCCTCACGGCTGAAGCCCTCAAGGGTAGCGATCAGATCCGCGCCAACGCCCTGCGGGGTGAAGTGGCTGTGCAGGTTGGTCTGCGGGTCCAGCGCCCAGGCGCCGCCGTCGCTGCCCATCGGCACCCGCGACATCGACTCGACGCCACCGACCACCACCAGATCCTCGAAACCGGAGCGGACTTTCATGGCGCCGAGATTCACCGCTTCCAGACCGGAAGCGCAGAAGCGGTTGATCTGTACACCGGCAACGCTGACGTCCCAGTCCGCCACCTGCACCGAGGTTTTGGCGATATCGGAACCCTGATCGCCAATCGGCGTGACGCAACCGAGTACCACGTCATCGACTTGGCTGGTGTCCAGCGCGGTACGGCTCTGCAGTGCGGTCAACAGCCCCGCGACCAGATTCACCGGTTTGACGCTGTGCAGCGCGCCATCGGCCTTGCCTTTGCCGCGGGGCGTACGCAGCGCATCGAAAATCAAAGCTTGGGTCATGACGTCCTCGAACCTGTGCGGTAAGTGAATTTCGTGGTTTCACTGTTATCCCGCGCCGTCGAGGATTCAATGACCACAGCGCTCAATGATGTTGACGCGCACGCTCAGACGGACGGTCATCCACCTTCAGGTGAACCGGTTCAGGTCAGCGAGTTGTCTAGCAAGCGGTCGGCGCAGAAGCTGGCAATACGCCTCATGTCTTTTTTATTGCCAGCAGCAGTAAATACATACGAAATGGATCTAAGCCGCGCGTGACGCGGGCTCTAAGGTAGTACATGTACGTCAGGGTCGTCGGGTTTTGCCGGGGCCGACGTTCTTCTACAGGAAGTGCAGCGTTTGCCGTCATGGATATGCAGGCAAACATCAGGAAATAACAATAAAGGCGGTCAAGCCATGTTCAAACAACCGAAAGTTCGTCAAGCCGGGCTCATTCTTTTCGCCACCACGCTGTTGCTGATTTTGCCGAACCTGACCAAGGTCATCGGCTGACTCGCCGGCCGGGTGCATTTCATTGCCATCAACAATGTGACTGGCCCGCTTCCCGGGCCAGCGTGGCTGTGCCAACCTTTGCGCACTCCTACGACATGGACGGCGATCATTTGAAAACGCTCATTGTGTTCTGGGCCTTGCTGCTGAGCATGCCCTTGTCTGCCGCACAGCTGGATCTGCAGCTCGGCGCAACCCATCACACCTGGCAGACCGAGGAATTGCTCAAGCACCCTCAGGTACAAACCCTGACCATCAAAAATGATGTGTCTTACAAGAAGGACATGACTTATCGCGCCGTCCCGGTCGCGGCGCTGCTCACGGGCATCAAACCGGGCGATCATCTGCAAGCGGTGGCGCTGGACGGCTTTGCCGCCGAGCTCAGCGCTGCACCGTTGCTCAATACCAAAGGCGCACGGGCCTGGCTGGCGATCGAAGACCCGGCGCAGCCGTGGCCGCCGCTGTCCGAAGGCAAGCACAGCGCAGGGCCGTTCTATCTGGTATGGACCGACCCGCAGGCCGGTAATATCAGCCCGGAACAATGGCCGTTCCAGGTGGCAAGCATCAAGCGCATGGCACCAGTGGCCGAGCGCTTCCCTGCCCTGTTGCCGGATCCCGCGCTGAAAGCGAATGACCCGGTGCATCAGGGTTTTGCGCTGTTCCAGAAGAACTGCCTGGCCTGCCACCGCTTGAACGGTGCGGGCGATGCGCAGTTCGGACCGGACCTGAACATCCCGTACAACCCAACCGAGTATTTCGGCGCGGACTTCCTCAAGCGCTACATTCGTGATCCACAGAGTTTGCGCCAGTGGCCACAGGCGAAGATGCCGGGGTTTTCGGCGGAGGTGTTGCCGGAGGCGGATTTGCAGTTGCTGGTCGGCTATTTGCAGCACATGGCTGGGCGCAAGATCAAGCCATAAGCGTTGCGGTGATATCACCAGCCTCTTCGCTGGCAAGCCAGCTCCCACGGGATTACCGCGGATTCAGAGTCAGCGCATAACCTGTGGGAGCTGGCTTGCCAGCGATAGCGGTATCCCGGATCTACTGTTGCTGCACGGAAATGACTGGCGTCGGCGACACCAACACCTTCGCATGCATCTGCTCGCTCCCCCCACCCCGGCGCATGCCGCGCACCGGGCAGGCATCCAGATAATCCAGGCCCACCGCCAGTTTCAGGTGCCGCTCCGGTCGGGCCAGTTGGTTGGTCACATCAAAGCTGTACCAGGCGTCATCCAGCCATGCTTCGGCCCAGGCATGGCTGGCCAGATGCTCGGCGTCCTCGCTGTACAGATAGCCGGAAACGTAGCGTGACGGGATCCCCAGGCTACGTGCACAGGCGAGAAAGGCATGAGTGTGATCCTGGCAAACCCCGGCGCGCCCGGCGAAGGCTTCGGCGGCACTGGTGTCGACTTCGGTGGAGCCCGGCGTGTAGGTCATGTGCTGATTCAAGCCGTGCATCAGATCGATCAGGGCGGTGCGGTCACGTCGCTGCTTGCAGGATTTTTCGGCAAACGTACGTAACGCTTCGTCCGCCTCGGTCAGGCGAGTGAAACGCAGGAACGGCAGCGCCGACTGACTCTCATGCTCGGCCTCACGCAACTCGTCGATATCCACTTGGCCGCGGGCGCCGATAATGATTGCTTCGTGCGGTTCGTCCATGGTCAGCACATGCAAGATGTTGCCGAACGGATCGAGCTGCGCGCGCACCGGTCGCGGCAGGTCAAGCTGCCAGCTCAATACGTGCTGACGCTCGCTGTCGTGCGGGGTCAGACGCAGATACTGGATGCTCGCCCGCACCTGATCTTCATAGTGATAGGTGGTCTCGTGGCTAATGGAAAGTCTCATGCAGCCTCCAGGTATGAACTGTGAATCGCATTGCCCAACTGGCGCACCAGCGGGATGAATTCGGTGAGCCAGGCGTGCAGGCCTTCGGCAAGGATTTCGTTGATGCCGGTGTAGCGCAGACGCGCGTCCATCTCAGCGGCAAGACGTTGCGCCGGACGGCCGTTGGCCCCTGGCAACTGGGCGAGGATCTGGTCGATTTCCTCGGTGCAGGCGCGCAGCGAGCGCGGCACATCGGCACGCAACAGCAGCAGCTCGGCGACATGCCGGGCGCCGGGTGCGTCGCGGTAGATCTCGGTGTAGGCCTCGAATGACGACAGCGCCCGCAGCAGCGCACTCCATTGATAGTAAGCGTGGGCGGTGCCGTCACTGACGGCCTCGGCCTGATCGCCAGCCATTTCGTAGCGCGCATCGAGCAGGCGCAGCGTGTTGTCTGCACGCTCGATGAAGGTGCCCAGGCGAATGAAGCGGAATGCATCGTTACGCATGATCGTGCCGTAGGACGCGCCCCGGAACAGGTGCGAGCGCTCCTTGATCCACTCGCAGAAACGGCTCATGCCGTAACGGCTGAGCCCCTGCTCGGCAATGCCGCGAATCTCCAGCCAGGTGGCGTTGATGTTCTCCCACATGTCTGCGGTGATTCGTCCACGCACCGCGTGCGCACTGGCCCGCGCCGCGCCGAGACAGCTGTAGATGCTCGCCGGGTTGGCCGCATCGAGGGCGAAAAAGTGCAGCAGGCGTTCGGCATGCAGTTCGCCGTGACGCTCCAGGTAATCGTCGAGGGTGCCGGTAATCAGCAGCGGCATGGCCAGCTCGTGCAGACCGTCGCCGCGACCGTCCTGCGGCATCAGCGACAGCGAATAACTGACATCGAGCATCCGCGCGAGGTTTTCCGCCCGCTCCAGGTAACGCGACATCCAGTACAGATCCGAGGCAGTTCTACTTAACATGGCAAGCTTCCTTCAATCCTCGACCACCCAGGTGTCCTTGGTTCCGCCACCCTGGGAGGAATTCACCACCAGGGAGCCTTCACGCAGGGCGACACGGGTCAAACCGCCGGGCACGACCCGGGTTTCGCGGCCAGACAGTACAAACGGACGCAGGTCGATATGGCGTGGTGCAATGCCGTTTTCGACAAAGGTCGGACAGGTCGACAGTGACAACGTCGGCTGCGCGATGTACGCGTGGGGTTTGGCTTTGATCCGCTCGCGGAATGCATCGATTTCCGCCGCCGTCGCCGCCGGCCCCACCAGCATTCCGTAACCGCCGGAGCCTTGGGTTTCCTTGACCACCAGATCCGGCAGATTGGCCAGGACGTGGGAAAGTTCCGAGGGGTTGCGGCACTGCCAGGTCGGCACATTCTTCAGGATCGGCTCTTCGTCGAGGTAAAAGCGGATCATGTCGGTGACAAACGGGTACACCGACTTGTCGTCCGCCACGCCGGTGCCAATGGCGTTGGCCAGCACCACGTTGCCCGAGCGATAGGAAGACAACAGTCCCGGCACGCCGAGCATTGAGTCCGGGCGGAACGCCAGCGGGTCGAGGAAAGCGTCGTCGAGACGCCGGTAGATCACGTCCACCGCTTTCGGCCCGTCGGTGGTGCGCATGAAGACCTTGTCGTCACGCACAAACAGATCCGCGCCCTCCACCAGCTCGACGCCCATTTCCCGTGCCAGAAAGGCGTGTTCGAAGAACGCACTGTTGAAGCGCCCCGGCGTCAGTACCACCACGCTCGGGTCGTCGATCGGGCTGGAGCTTTTCAGGGTGTCGAGCAACAGGTTCGGGTAGTGATCGATAGGCGCGATGCGCTGGGCGGCGAACAGCTCCGGAAACAGGCGCATCATCATCTTGCGGTCTTCAAGCATGTAGCTGACGCCGCTCGGGGTACGCAGGTTGTCTTCGAGCACGTAGTAGGTGCCGTCGCCGTCGCGCACCAGATCAACGCCGGAGATATGCGAATAGATATCGCGGTGCAGGTCCAGGCCCTGCATCGCCAACTGGTACTGCTCGTTGGCCAGCACCTGTTCGGCGGGGATGATCCCGGCCTTGATGATGCGCTGTTCGTGATAGAGGTCGGCGAGGAACATGTTCAGCGCCTTGACCCGCTGGATGCAGCCGCGCTCGACGATCCGCCACTCGCTGGCGGGGATGCTGCGCGGAATGGTGTCGAACGGAATCAGGCGCTCGGTGCCCTGCTCGTCGCCATAGAGCGTGAAGGTGATCCCGGCCCGGTGGAACAGCAGGTCGGCCTCGCGCCGCCGTTGCGCCAGCAACTCGTCAGGCGTGTCGGCAAGCCAGCGGGCGAACTCCCGGTAATGCGGGCGGACCTGGCCGCCGGCATCGTACATTTCATCAAAATAGGTGCGGATCATGCCGTACTCCTTGTCACCCGGACCTACAGGCCTTCGCAAGGCCCGTGCCATCGGCATAAACGCTTTGATTTCAATCGGTTGGATAATCAAGCCGCAAACACCGCACCATTCCTGTGCGGCAAATGCTCCAACAGGATTGCCCCCGCTTCATTGCGACGCACTGCATCGCCTATCACCAGCATAGTCAGAGTTGATTTCACTGCTTGCGTCGGGCTGCGGATAATCGGCGCATCCGCTGAAAACTTCCCCACTGAAGGCTTCAGCTCCACTGATCCGGACTGCCCACGCAGTCCCCGCAGGCCGTAACCCTGACCGGTTTCCTCTCCTTATCGGTCTTCCCTTTTAGCCACCCTCTCCGGTGGCTTTTTTTTGGCTTTCTGAAATGTTTTGAAAGTAAAAAGCAAAAGATCGCAGCCTCCGGCAGCTCCTGCAGGTGATTGGTGCAGGGGCTGCCGGAGGTTGCGATCTTTTGATCTTTGAAAACGACAACGGCCAACCCGAAGGTCAGCCGTTGCTCAATACCTGAAACCAGAGATCAGTTCAGACGATGGCGGTTGCGCACCTCCTGCTTGACGCCCCAGCCCTCGATGATGCCGCCCAGCGGCTCGACCACGGCAGAAAAGCCCTGCTCGAAATCGCCAATGTCGTCATAGGTCGCGTGCATCACTTTGCTCAGTTCCAGTGACCAGGCGCCATCTTCGCGCGCACTGACCTGGGCATTGATGGATTCACCACGAAATTTGCCCGCCGCCCTGCGCGCCCGCTCCTCGTCCGGGAAAATGGCGTAGAACTCGATGGGATGGAACCGGGAAAAGTCGAAACCGCCTTCTTTCATGCGGCGCAGTACGTTGCTGCTGATGTCTTCTTGATAGGCTGTGCTCATGAAACGTCCCCCTCGGATAGATGGATAGACTTTCCGTATTCCCGCCCCGGGCCTTACAGGCCAGAAGTACATCGGCAAACCGGTTGCCGGCGGGAAACAAGCATGTAGCTGACAAGACCAGACCTTAGCGATTCGTTCGCTGATCTCGCTTGCAGAGTAGCCCCAAGATAGAGCTGCTGCCAAGGCCTGGTTGTTTCGGATGAAAGGAAGATTTTCAGATTGGAGTGATGCTGCGGATCTTGATGCTGTTCTGGGTTTCGAGGCTTTTGACGCCCGCATCAGGGGTTCGCCCTTCCAGATCGTTCAGATCCAGTTTGGCGGCCACCGGCAGGAGCCGTTCCTTGATCAGGCGTGCAGCCTCGTCATCACTGGGGCATTCCGCGCGCTCGAACACCTCATCGACAATTTCACCATGATCGTCCACGAAAGTGACTTTCCACTTTTGCATCGGTGCCTCCTCGATCAAACCCGCAAATGGGCTTACTAGTATCTCGACTTTTGGCGAGATTGATCGTTCAAAAGGATTGCGGCGCACGAACATGAAAAAAAATTAACCGATGGGGAAACAGGCTTGTGTGGCGAGGGGATTCATCCCCGATGGGCGCGAAGCGTCCCTGAATTCAGCGAACGCATAGTGTCAGTTCCAACGCGTCTGCCGATTTTACGACTGCTGCGCAGCCGGTCGGGGATAAATCCCCTCACCACAGGGGATCTATCACCGATCCGGGAATAGTGCGTCAGTCGTTGCTTGGCTTGTTGATCGCCTGCAGCACGTACTGTGGCAGCGCGAACGCGCCGATGTGGATTTCCGGGTTGTAGTAGCGGGTGACGATGCCGCTGCCGATGAAGCGTTGCTGCAGGGTTTCACGGCTCAGCTTGCGGTAGGCCGGGTTGGTCGAGCCCCAGGCGAAGGTCATCGAACCGCCAATGTAGGTCGGCACGGCCGCTTGATAGAAGTGCCAGTCCGGGAACAGGCTGCGCAGGCGACCGGCGGTGGTTTTGACTTCGTCGATCTGCATGAACGGCGTGCCGTTCTGGGTCACGAGGATCCCGCCTTCGTTCAGGCAACGGTGACAGGCCTGGTAGAAGTTCTCCGAGAACAGCACTTCGCCCGGACCGATCGGGTCGGTGGAGTCGGAGATGATCACGTCGAATTTTTCTGTGGTGGTGGCAACGAAACGCATGCCGTCGTCGATCACCAGGTTCAGGCGTGGATCGTCATAGGCGCCCTTGGAGTGGTTCGGCAGGAATTCCTTGCACATGTCGACCACGGTGCCGTCGATCTCGACCATGGTGATGTGCTCGACGCTGGCGTGTTTGGTCACTTCGCGCAGCATGCCACCGTCACCGCCGCCGATGATCAGCACGCGCTTGGCGGTGCCGTGGGCGAGGATCGGCACGTGGGTGAGCATTTCGTGGTAGATGAATTCGTCGGCTTCGGTGGTCTGGATCACGCCGTCCAGCGCCATCACCCGCCCCATGCGCGGGTTCTGGAAGATCACCAGGTGTTGGTGTTCGGTGCGCACTTCGTGCAGCAGTTTTTCCATGCGAAAACGCTGGCCGTAGCCTTCGTAAAGGGTTTCCAGGTACTCGCTGGTCTTGGTGACGGTCATGGTCAAGTGCTCCGATGAATGCGCGGGCGTCGATCGTGGGGACGATTGCCCGGGAAAGGCGCGCATTCTACGTTGCCGAAGATGACAGGTCGAACCTCTGTTCATCGACAATCCACAATCCCTGTAGGAGCTGCCGAAGGCTGCGATCTTTTGATCTCTGTTTTAAAAAAAACAAAGTCAAAAGATCGCAGCCTTCGGCAGCTCCTACAGGGGTATTACAGTGTTCTTCAGACCCGCACATTGCCCCGCGGTCCGGCAATCGCCCAGATGATCAGGCCCAGCACCGGCAGGAGGATGATCAGCAGGACCCAGAGGATTTTCATCCCGGTCTCGGCACCGCTTTTCAGTACGTTGATAATGGCCCAGATGTCGAGGGCAAGAATGATCAGGCCAATCAGCCCGTTGAACGTGGAACCCATGGTGTCACTCCAGATTAGTGGCATGCACTTTTAGGATAGACGGTCGCGCGCAGGGTTCCCTTTTATTGCGTTCAGACGTGAACGGCGACTTTCAGCGCTTCCAGCGACGGCGCCGCCGCGATGCCGACTTCGGCACACAGCTCCAGCACTCGTGGCACGTCGTTGCCGTAGACCAGCACCACTTGCAGCTCGTCATCGAGCAGCTGACTGAAGTTCATCAGCGTGTAACCGCCGTTTTCCTTGTTCAGGCTGCTCATCTGCACCTGAATGCGGTTGAGTGCGGTCAGTGCCTCGGTCTTGGCCAGTTGCTTGGGCTTGAGGTTGAATTCGACGCCCGGGCCAAACGAGGCGACGATCTGTGCGAACAGATCAACGTAGGTGTCGGCCTGGAACAGCACGGTGTCCGGCAGGCTGCCGACCACCACCCACTCACCCAGCGGAATCGGGAAGGTGTCGTCGTAGTTGATGTCCGGGTTGGCCGCGAGGAACGCATCGGCATCGGCGTAGGCCTGCGCCGCTTCGTCGGCCACGTTCAGGATCTCGTCCTCGCCCATGCAGCCGGAGCTGATTTTGCTGATGAGTTCGACGAGTGCGGCTTTCATGAGGGCGGATCCTGTGGAAGGTTGAATTTGAGGGCGCGGAGAATAACGCATTGCGACCTCCGGCTGCACACAGAACAATGTGGCGAGGGAGCTTGCTCCCGCTGGGGCGCGAAGCGGCCCCCAAACAGTGAATTCACCATTTTTACCAGCGCTGCGCACTGGAGCGGGAGCAAGCTCCCTCGCCACAACATCTCGACAGCCTCAGGCCAGCAGCTTTTCCAGCTGCGCCGTGGTATCGACTGCGCCCATGGTGCGGGCCGCGTCCAGCGCGGTGATGCCGTTGGCATCCTTGGCTTGCGGGTTGGCGCCCTTGCTGATCAGGTATTCAACGATTTCAACGCGGTTGAACATCGCCGCCATCATCAACTCCGTGCGCCCGTCGAAGGACGAACCTTCGATCTCGGCGCCCGCTTCCACCAGCGCCTTGACCACCGCCAGATCGCCCTTGAACGCGGCGCCGGCAATCGGGCTCTGGCCGTTGCCGTTACGCATTTCCGGGTCGGCCTTGTGCTTGAGCAGCACCTGCACCGCGTCGACGTGGCCGTAGTAACTGGCGAGCATCAAGAGCGTATCGCCCTTGCTGTTTTTCAGGTTCACCGGCAAACCGGCGCTGATCAGCCGATCAAGCATCAGCGCATCACCTTCGCGCGCCTTGTTGAACACCTGCTCGGTGAATTCGGCAGCTTCTTCAGGGGTCATCTGGCGGCTTTGGTCAGACATGGGCAACTCCACTTTCGGTTATTCGCAAAGCCGACAGTTTCCCGAGCGCGACCATAGCTGTCACCCCCTTTTTCTCAAGTCCTGCCATAGCCAATCTCAATAGCGGTACTTGCCCTGATGAATATCGGCCAGCACCTGATCCGTCACCTGCACGTAAGTCTGGGTGCCGGGCAACCAGGCATAGATTGGGTCATCCCCCGTCTGGGCGGGGTCGAAGCCTTCGTTTTTCAAACGGGTCTTCTGGTATTTGAACGTCCCGGTGGTCTCCATTTTCACCTTCACCCGCAGGAACAGCGGTACCGCATAGGCCGGCATGCGCTGACGGGCGAATGCGAGCAATTCAGAGAAATCCAGGGTCGCCAGTGACTCGGCGGGCGTGATGGCGGCCATCCCGGCGCGACCGTTGGTGTTGCGCACTTCCACACCGTAGGCCACCGCCTCGGAAATGTGCGGATGCTGCAACAACAGGTTTTCCACTTCCGTGGTCGAGACGTTTTCGCCCTTCCAGCGGTAGGTATCGCCGAGGCGATCGACAAACTGCGCATGGCCGAAACCGATATTGCGCAGCAAGTCGCCGGTATTGAAGAAGCGGTCGCCCTTGCTGAACACATCGTGCAGCACCACTTTGGCGGTTTTCTCTGGGTCGGTGTAGCCGTCCAGCGGGGCCTTTTCGTCGATCCGTGCCAGCAGCAAGCCCTGCTCGCCCTTGCTGACCTTGCGCATGAAGCCGTTGGCGCTGCGCAGCGGCTGCCCGCTGTCGTGGTCGTAAGCCACCAGTTCCCAGGCCATCAGCGAGAAACCAATGGTGTTGTCGAAGTTGAGAATGTTGCTGAAGCCGATATTGCCATCACTCGCCGCGTACAGTTCGCAGATGTGCTCGACGGCAAACCGGGTCTTGAACTCGGCCCAGGCGCCGGGACGCAAGCCGTTGCCGATCATCTTGCGCACGGCGTGACGGCTGTCATCGGCACTGGGCGGCTGATCGACCAGATAGCGGCACAATTCGCCGACATACCCGAGGGTGGTCGCGTTATAGCGACGCACGTCCGGCCAGAACTGGCTGGCGCTGAACTTGCGGCGGATGGCGAACCCGGAAGCGCCATTGATCGCCGAGCCCCAGCACACGCAGAGGCCGGTGGCGTGGTACAGCGGCAAGGTGCAATAGACGACGTCGTCGGGCGTCATGTTCAGAGCGATCATGCCGAAGCTGGCCGAGCTGCGCATCCAGCGGCCGTGCTTGAACACCCCGGCCTTGGGCAGGCCGGTGGTGCCGGAGGTGTAGATGTAAAAACACGGGTCGTTGAAGAACACTTCGCCGCTGCTGGGCGGGTTGTCACCGCGCGCATCGGCGCTGGCACTGATCAGGTTGATGTAGCCCTCGGGCGCAATGCCCGGGTGGCTGTAGGTGTCGCGGTCAGCGATAAACCAGGTGCGCTGCGCCGGGATCGACACCTGCTCGCGGATCGCGGCAAACGCCGGTTGCAGTTCTTCACCGAGCACGATCGCCACCGGCGCTACCAGATTGATGCTGTGAATCAGCGTGTCGCGGGTCTGCGAAGTATTGAGCAGCGCACTGACCGCGCCGAGTTTGGCCAGGGCCAGAATGGTCACCAGCAGTTCCGGGCGGTTTTCGATGAACACCGCGACCACATCGCCCTTGCCGATGCCCTGCGTACTCAAATAGTGGGCGATGCGATTGGCCCACTGGTTGACCTGCGCGTAGGTCAGCAAGACGTTGTCCTGCAGGATCGCCAGGCCTTCAGGGTTACGCAGGGTTGCCTGCTCGAAGGTCCAGCCGAGGCCACACGTTTGGGTCGGATCCGTGACGTTGGCGACTTTCATGCCCTTGACCACCCGCGGGATGGCTTTGGCGATTGTCGGCAGTTTGCGGAGCATCATGCTCCAGGTAATCGTGTCGCTCGGCGCGTGACGCATGGCAGTTCCCCGTTCGACCTGGCTGGCCGGTTTCTTATTGTTCGGGCCGTGGCATGACCTGCGTTGCGGGCAAGGTCGGGATCGAAAATACGACAGCGCTTCTCGGCCTGTACACGCGGTTTTTGCAATGTTTTGTATCCGCCCGCTCATGCTTGGCAGCGGAGATTGCGCCTTTGCCATTTGGTTCCGTTCAACTGAAGAGAATCCCGCAAAATGCAGGATGCACGATGGCCATTCATGCAGTTTGCACGACCCGTGCAAATTTCATGATTTTTAAGCAATTGATTTTAAAGGATTTTTTATTTTTCAAATGCTGGCACAATCGCTGCAACCTCCTGTGCATGCTTGCCCTTCAAGTGCATACGGAGCTGAAAGACATGAGCCTGATTCAAGAAAAATTTACCTCCCTGTTCTCCAACTTCAACGTCACCACTGCACCGCGTCCTGATGGCGGGATTTTGCTGACCTTGCGCAGCAGCGAAGGCAAAGTGTTCAAGCGCGCCTTGACCTACCAGCAAATGCACAACGCCGACCAACTGTCGTGGGCAATCAGCGCCATCCGTCGTGACTTGGCAGAAGAAGCCAGTGAACTGCCGCAGATTGCAATGCTGCAAAGCCAGCAGCGTTTTGCCCTGCCGACGTATCATTCGCTGTAAAAATGTAAACGCATTAAACAAAAAAAGGCCGTGGAGCATCTGCTCCACGGCCTTTTGTTTGTACGCAATTCTTATGTAGGAGCTGCCGAAGGCTGCGATCTTTTGATCTTGATCTTTTAAATCAAAGTCAAAAGATCGCAGCCTTCCGCAGCTCCTACAGGGACTTGTGTGGTTAGAAGGCTTCGGGTTCGATGCCGGTGAAGCTGTCGACGGTGATATGGCTTCCCAGTTCTCCACCCTCGCGGGCCAGGCCACAGGTCTGCAAACCGGCAGCCTGCGCGGCATCCAGTTCCTCGACGATATCCGACAGAAACAGAATCTCCCCCGGCTCGACGCCAATTGCCTGTTGGATGTTGCGATAGGACTGTTCTTCGCGTTTAGGCCCCGACGTGGTGTCGAAATACCCGCTGAACAGCGGCGTCAGATCCCCCGCTTCGGAACAACCAAAGATCAGTTTCTGCGCCTGGATCGAACCGGACGAATACACAAACAGTTGATAACCGGCCTGATGCCAGCGCTTGAGCGCTTCAACGGCGTCCGGGTAAACGTGGCCTTTCAACTGCCCGGCCTGATAGCCCTGCGCCCAGACCATGCCTTGCAGCGCTTTGAGCGGCGTGGCCTTGCGGTCTTCGGCGATCCAGCTCAGGAGGATTTCCACCACCCGTTCAACATCGGCCTGCGGCTCGTTGCTGTCGCGGCGCACGGCGGCGATCTGCTCGGCGACATCGGCGCGCTCGGCATTCTGCCGCACGAAGTCCGGCAGGTGTCTGGCGGCATACGGGAACAGCACGTCGAAGACGAAACTCACCGCGCTGGTGGTGCCTTCAATGTCGGTGAGGATGACTTTGATCGACATCGGCTCAGTCCTCCAGACGCGGGAAGCGCCCGGCGATATCTTCGCCAGTGAAGTTGGCAACCCAACCTTCGGGGTTGTTGAACAGGCGAATCGCCACGAAGTGCGGGTGCTCGCCCATGTCGAACCAGTGTTTGGTGCCGGCCGGCACCGAGATCAGGTCGTTCTTCTCGCACAGCACCGCGTAGACGTAATCGTCGATGTGCAAAGTAAACAGGCCACGACCGGCGACGAAAAAGCGCACTTCGTCCTCGCCATGGCGGTGCTCTTCAAGGAACTTGGCACGCAGCTCGGCTTTTTGCGGGTGATCGCTGTTGAGGCTGATCACATCGACGGTGATGTAACCGCGCTCGGTCATCAGTTTGTCGATCTGCTCCTGATAGGCGCTGATCACCTCTTCCTGGCTGGCACCGGGCTGGATCTTCGTCGCGGCTTGCCAGCGGTCGAAGCGTACGCCCTGCTCGGCGAGCGTCGAGGCGATGTCTTCGAAATGGGTCAGCACCTTGTTCGGAATCTCGGGGCTGGATACGTGATAAACGGACAGGCTGCTCATGGGCAATTCCTCGGTAACGGCCTTGCCGTCCGGTTCTTGCAGACCGGTCGGGCAGTGCATTTGATCAGGCAAACGGGCGGCTTCTGGTGAAGTCAGCCTTGGCGGTTCATGACGCTGCGGGTTTTCAACTCGCATTCAAACAGAAATTCAAAAGCCTCAATCTGCCGCAGCGCATCGCTCATCTGCGCACCCCAGGTGTAGAGGCCGTGGCCGCGAATCAGGTAACCGACGCAATCGGGATGGGCGTCGAGCCAAGGCTGCACCTTGGCGGCGAGGCGCGCAATGTCCTGATCGTTGTCGAAGATCGGCACGCGCACCCGGGATTCGTGGGTGGAGATGCCGCTGAAGGCTTTTTGCAGTTCGTAGTCTTCGAACTCGATAAAGTCTTGCGGTGTCAGCCGCGACAGGACCGTGGCGTTCACCGAATGGGTGTGCAGCACCGCACCGATTTCCGTGCGCCAGCTATAGAGCTGGGTGTGCAGCAGGGTTTCGGCGGACGGTTTTTTGCCCGGTTCCAGGCTGTTGCCGGACAGATCCGTGGCGAGCACATCGTCCAGCCCCAACTGGCCCTTGTGTTTACCGGACACGGTCAGCAGCGCTTGGCTCGGCGACAGGCGCGTCGAGTAATTGCTGCTGGTGGCCGGCGACCAGCCGCGACCATAAAGAAAACGCCCGGCGTCGACGATTTGCTGGGCGAGCTGTTCACGCGTAAGGCTCATGGCCTGTCCTCTTGCATACGTGTGGCAATGATAACGGCAGCAGCGAGCGCCGCGAGACTGGCAATACTAAAGGTCAATGTCGCGCCGAGGGCATTCCAGCTGTAACCGGAATACAACGCACCGAGCGCGCCACCGGTGCCGGCCAGCGCGGCGTAAAGCGCCTGGCCCTGACCTTGCTGGCGCGCACCGAAGCTACGTTGCACGAAAGCGATGGCAGCCGCATGAAAGCTGCCGAAAGTCGCCGCGTGCAGCACCTGCGCAAACAACAGCAGCCACAGGAATTCGGCGAACGAACCTAGCAGCAACCAGCGCAGCGCCGCCAGCAGAAAACTCACCATCAGCACCCGACGCAAGGAAAACCGCGCGAGAATCCAGCTCATGGCCATGAACATCAGCACTTCCGCCACTACGCCGACGGCCCACAACATGCCGATCACGCCACGGCTGTAACCGAGGCGTTCAAGGTGCAAGGTCAGAAAGGTGTAATACGGGCCGTGGCTCATCTGCATCAGCGCGACGCTGACGTAAAACGCCAGCACACCGGGGCTGCGCAGTTGCTTGAGGAAGCCTTCGCCGTTTGGCCGGTTACCTTGCGGCGGTTGCGCATTCGGCACCCACAGGCTGCTGAGGACGATACCGGCCATGATCAGCACCAGCGCCGCCGGGTAGATATCGAGACTGAGCCATTCGAACAAGCGCCCCAGCGCGACCACGGTGATGATGAAACCGATCGAACCCCACAAGCGAATCTGGCTGTAGCGCGAGGTTTGTCCCTGCAAATGCGCGAGGGTGATGACTTCGAATTGCGGCAATACCGCGTGCCAGAAGAACGCATGCAGCGCCATGACCATCGCCAGCCAGGCGTAGGTCTTGCTGACGAAAATCAGCGAGAACGTCAGCAGCGTGCACACTGCGCCGAAGCGCACGATGGCCAGGCGTTTGCCGGTGTAGTCGCCGAGCCAGCCCCAGATGTTCGGCGCCACACAGCGCATCAGCATCGGGATCGCCACCAGTTCGCCGATGCGCGCGGGGCTGAAGCCGAGGTGATTGAAATACAGCGCCAGAAACGGCGCTGTCGAACCGAGCAAGGCGAAATAGAACAGATAGAAACTGGACAGCCGCCAGTATGGGAGCGCCGCCACGGTCAGACCGCGACGGCTTGGCGATCAACCATCAAAGCTGACCCAGCACCGGCGTGCTGACGCGCACGTCGGCGTTCTGCCCACGGTGACGCAGCAGGTGGTCCATCAGCACGATGGCCATCATTGCTTCGGCAATCGGCGTGGCGCGGATGCCGACGCACGGGTCATGGCGGCCCTTGGTGATCACGTCCACCGGGTTGCCATGAATGTCGATCGAACGACCCGGGGTGGTGATGCTCGACGTTGGCTTCAACGCCAGGTGCGCAACAATCGGCTGACCGGACGAGATCCCGCCAAGAATGCCACCAGCGTTGTTGCTGAGGAAACCTTCCGGGGTCAGTTCATCGCGATGCTCGGTGCCACGCTGGGCGACGCAGGCGAAACCGGCGCCGATTTCCACGCCTTTCACCGCGTTGATGCTCATCAGCGCGTGCGCCAGTTCAGCGTCGAGGCGATCGAAAATCGGCTCGCCCAGGCCCGGCATCACGCCCTCCGCAACCACGGTGATCTTCGCCCCGACCGAGTCCTGATCGCGGCGCAACTGGTCCATGTAGGCTTCCAGCTCCGGCACCTTGTCCGGGTCCGGGCTGAAGAAGGCGTTCTGTTCCACCGAATCCCAGGTCTTGAACGGAATTTCGATCGGGCCGAGCTGGCTCATGTAGCCACGAATGACAATGCCTTGGGTGGCGAGGAATTTCTTCGCAATCGCCCCGGCCGCCACGCGCATGGCCGTTTCGCGCGCCGAGCTGCGTCCACCGCCGCGATAATCGCGCTCACCGTATTTGTGGTGGTAGGTGTAGTCGGCGTGCGCCGGACGGAACAGATCCTTGATCGCCGAATAGTCCTTGGACTTCTGGTCGGTGTTGCGGATCAACAGGCCGATCGAGCAACCGGTGGTGCGCCCTTCGAACACGCCGGAGAGGATTTCGACTTCGTCGGCTTCCTGACGCTGGGTGGTGTGGCGGCTGGTGCCCGGCTTGCGCCGATCGAGGTCGCGCTGCAGGTCGTCGAGGGAGATCTCCAGGCCCGGCGGGCAGCCGTCGACAATGGCGACCAACGCCGGACCATGGCTCTCGCCAGCGGTGGTGACAGTGAACAACTTGCCGTAGGTATTGCCGGACATGCAGGACGCTCCGTGAAATCAAACCCGAATTCGTGATGCGCGCCAGTATACGCAGGCTAACCGAGTAGTTCATCCTCGAACCTTAGTGGTGTTGGTGAGTCCAACCGGCACCTTGGCGAATGATGGCGTGATGATGCTGCGAGTTCTGATCTTGAGTCTTACCCTGTTGACCGGTTTTGCCCATGCGACTGTCCTGCAGCGCCCGATCTCTCTGGACACCGGCAACGGTGAGCTTTTCGGCTCGCTGTTGCTGCCAAAATCCGACACCCCGGTACCGGTTGTCCTGATCCTTGCCGGTTCCGGTCCTACGGATCGTGACGGCAACAACCCCGATGGCGGGCGTAATGACAGCCTGAAACGGCTGGCTTGGGTGCTGGCCAAACACAACATTGCCAGCGTGCGCTACGACAAGCGCGGTGTCGCTGCGAGCTTCGCGGCCACGCCCGACGAGCGCAATCTGTCGGTGGAGGCCTACGTCAACGATGCTGTGGCCTGGAGCCAGAAGCTGAAAAGTGATCCGCGCTTCGGCCCGCTGATCCTGCTCGGTCACAGCGAAGGCGCCCTCATCGCCACCCTCGCCGCCCCGCGCACGGAGGCTGCTGCGCTGATTTCCCTGTCCGGCAGCGCAAGGCCAGTGGATCAAGTGATTCGCGAACAACTGGCGCGCAGCCTGCCACCACCGTTGATGCTGCGCAGCAATCAGTTGCTCGACAGCCTCAAGGCTGGCCATACCGACGCCAACGTGCCGGCGCCACTGCAACCGATTTTTCGCCCGAGCGTGCAGCCGTACCTGATTTCGCTGTTCCGTCAGGATCCGGCCAAGGCGTTTGCACAGTTGAAGATGCCGGCGCTGATCGTTCAGGGCAGCAACGACATGCAGGTCGGCGTCGGCGATGCACAGGCGCTCAAAGCGGCCAATCCCAATGCCGAACTGGTGGTGATCGACGGCATGAACCACGTCATGCGCATCGTCGCCGCCGATGTGAAGCGGCAATTGGCCTCCTACAAGGACCCGAATTTGCCACTGGCGGCGGAGTTGGGCGGCAAACTCATCGAATTTATTGACGGACTTCGCAGCCGTTAAACGGTGTTTACCCTCCAGTCCTGAAAAAAACGGCCGATAAGCCTTTGTCGCCAGCGAACCGGCTGGCGACAAGCAGGGCTTGGACAGGATCTCGCCGTTATGACTGATACCCAGACTTCACCCGACACCACCGCTGAAAAAGACGCACCGCCAGCGGTCGAGCTGCCATGGGCGGACGTCAGCGTCGAGCACCACAAGATGCTCCGCCTGGCTCCGCTGCAGACTGACCGTCACACCGGTGGCCGGCCGTTGCGTTTTGTCGAATTCGGCTATGCCGAGCGCAACAGCAAAGAGCACAGCCTGATGCGCATGGCAATCAAACTGCCCGGCCAGCGCGTGCGCAAAGAACAGAACCATCTCGATGTGTGGGTCAATCACACCAGTAAGCGTGTACATTTCGGCCCCGACAGCGGCTTGCAGATCGAACCGCTGAACCGTGGCATCGGTCGCTTCCTGGCCGCGCAAGGCATCAATTGGGCGAAAAAACGCTGGCCCGCCTACACCGTCGACGGCATGGACCTGAACAACAAAGACGCGCTGAATGAAGACACCCGCCTGCGTCGCGATCACTTCTTGCGCGTGCATGGGTTTGACGTGGTCTACGCCGACGCCCAGCATTTGAAGGGCAGCGTCAAAGAGGTGCAGGTCGGTGACTTGCTGGGCGACTGGAACAGCGAGAAGCTGCAGATCGTCGAGATTCTCGAAGCGGCGCAGATGCTGCAGCAGGCCGAGCAGAACCTGGCCGAGCAGGAAGTAAAGCTGAAGAAGCAGGAAGAGAAGGTCAGCAAGTTCAAGCGTGAAGACGCTGGCTTGCGCTTCACCATTACCTGTCTGGTGGCGTTTGCGGTGTTTCAGGCGGGGTTGTTGATCTGGATTGCCACACACCGCTGAAATCAGCGATGACCTGTGGCGAGGGAGCTTGCTCCCGCTCGGCTGCGAAGCAGTCGTAAAACATGCACATGCAGTATGTCTGGTGCACCGTCATTGCATATTTTGGGTCTGCTTCGCAGACCAGCGGGAGCTAGCTCCCTCGCCACAGAAGTCAGTCAGGTCAAACGCGGGAAGCGAACAGCGCCTGATGAGCGCGGCACTGTTCCGCCGTCAGCATGAACACGCCATGCCCGCCGCGCTCGAAATCGAGCCAGGCGAAATCGACTTCCGGGTACAACGCTTCGACGTGCACCTGGCTGTTGCCCACCTCAACGATCAGCAAACCCTTCTCGGTCAGGTGATCCGCCGCCTCGGCGAGCATCCGTCGTACCAGGTTCAAGCCGTCATCACCACAGGCCAGACCCAGCTCCGGTTCGTGCTGGTATTCGTCCGGCATGTCGGCGAAATCTTCTGCGTCAACGTACGGCGGGTTCGACACGATCAGATCGAAACGCTGGCCTGGCAACCCATCGAAACCATCGCCCTGCACGGTGTACACGCGCTCATCGACGCCGTGGCGCTCGATGTTCTGATTGGCCACTTCCAGCGCTTCGAACGACAGATCGGCCAGCACCACTTCAGCGTTCTGGAACTCGTAGGCGCAGGCGATGCCGATGCAACCGGAGCCGGTGCACAGGTCGAGAATCCGCGCAGGTTCGTCACCGATCCATGGGGCAAAACGGTTTTCGATCAGCTCGCCAATCGGTGAACGCGGGATCAGCACGCGCTCATCGACGATGAACGACATGCCGCAGAACCACGCCTCGCCCAGCAGGTAGGCAGTCGGGATGCGCTCTTCGATGCGACGCTTGAGCAGGCGTTGCAGGTTGACCAGTTCGTCGTCTTCCAGCGCACAGTCGAGGTAGCTGTCGGCGATCTCCCACGGCAGGTGCAAGGCACCGAGCACCAGCTGCCGGGCTTCATCCCAGGCGTTGTCGGTGCCATGGCCGAAAAACAGATCCTCCCCATGGAAGCGGCTGACGGCCCAACGGATGTGGTCGCGCAGGGTACGAAGTCGGGAAGTGATCACGGGGCAGAACTCCAGAAAAAACGACTGGCGATTCTACCAGCCAAATCGCGCGCCGACGACGCAGGAAAATCCGCGGAGCGACAGTAGGACCTTTCTGTTTTTTGCATCAGCTATTGAACAGAACGTGTAACTTGACAAGGCTGCAGGCCAGTAACGACGGCGTCTACGATGGTAGCGGTTCACAGAAGCGCTCAGCCAGAGGACAATGCCGCAAAAGCCCCACCCCAAGGAGCCCCAGAATGTCCGTTCCAAAAACGATGTTTCAACTCAGCGGCCGCGGTTATGCAGCGGCCACACTGAGCCATGCCACCGTGGTCATCATCGATGCCCAGAAAGAGTACCTCAGTGGCCCGCTGGCCCTGAGCGGCATGGACGCGGCCGTCGCGAACATCAAACAACTGGTCGCTGCGGCCCGTGCAGCCGGTCGGCCGATCGTGCACGTGCGTCACCTCGGCACCGTCGGTGGCCTGTTCGACCCGCAGGGCGAACGCGGCGAATTCATCCCCGGCCTTGAGCCACAAGGTGACGAAACCATCATCGGCAAACTGCTGCCGAGCGCGTTCCACGGCACCGAACTGCTCGACCGTTTGCAGAATCTTGGCTCGCTGGACCTGATCGTCTGCGGTTTCATGAGCCACTCCAGCGTCAGCACCACCGTACGCGCGGCGAAGAACCTGGGCTTCCGTTGCACGCTGGTCGAAGACGCCTGCGCCACCCGTGACCTGCCGTTCAAGGGCCGCGTGCTCAGCGCCGCCGTGGTGCAGGAAGCGGAAATGGCGATCATGGCCGACAACTTCGCCACCCTTGCCCTGACTCAAGATCTGATCTGATCTCTACGAATGAGCGGCTCACCGCGCCGCTCATCCGCAAAAGCCTCGCATTTGCTTCAATTGCCTTAGCCTCAGGAACAACCCGGTCAACTCCCGGTCGAAGGGCCGATACCCATTGAGGAAGGTCGGAATGAAGTTATCCGATGGATTTGACGCACGCCGCTTGCGGCCCAAAGGCCAAAGCAACTGGCGTTTTCGATTCGGCGCAGCGATCGCCGCCATGCTGGCGACGTTCGGTGTGCTGCTGGCGATGGCCGGTGCCGCCAGCCTGCTGGGACGCCCGCCGGCGCTCGGCGACTTGAATGCCACGCCGATGGGTTCGGCGATCATTCTCGCGGTCGGCTTGTTGTTCCTGTACTTCGGCGTGGCCCTGTGGCGTCGATGCCGGCGTCGCGCCCGGCAATCGCGGGAACTGAACATGTCCCCGCACCTGATGAAAAAACACGACTGACTGCACGGCCTGGCTTTTTGCCGGGCCGTTTTGTTTCGACTTGGGTAAACTGGCCGCCCTTCGCGGAGGCTGACATGCAAGACGACGATTTTTCCCTGTTCAAAAGTGCGATCCAAGGCGTCAAGCCGATCAAGCACGACCGCGCCGACACCGGCAAACCCAAGGCTGACCGCGCGCAAATTGCCAAGCTGCGCCAGTCCGCCACTGTGCGCACCGACAACACCACCGTGGATGGCCTGTCCGATCAGTTCGTGATCGACGTCGGCCCCGAAGACGAGTTGATGTGGGCCCGCGACGGGGTGCAGGAAAGCCAGATGCGCAAGCTCAAGATCGGCCAGATCCCGTTCGAAGGCAGCCTCGACCTGCACGGCATGAACGTGGAAAAGGCCCGCGAGACGCTTTGGGCGTTTCTCGCCGAGGCGACCAAATTCGAAATCCGCTGCGTGCGCGTCACCCACGGCAAGGCCGTGCGCCTGGACGGCAAGCGGCCGATGATCAAAAGCCACGTCAACACCTGGCTGCGCCAGCACCCGCAAGTGCTCGGTTTCTGCTCGTGTCAGGCAAAACACGGCGGTGCCGGTGCGGTGTACGTGATGCTCAAACGCACCATGATGGAAGGCCGCGACGAATAATCGCGTTACACCGAACTTGCAGGGTTGTGTCCGCCACCGTACCCTTGCCCTTTGCGAAAATCCCCACAGGTAGTTTCATGTCCCTGGAACAGAATTACACCGCGATTCTCGGCCAACTGGGCGAGGACGTCTCCCGCGAGGGCCTGCTCGACACGCCTAAGCGTGCCGCCAAAGCCATGCAGTACCTCTGCCGCGGTTATGAACAGACGCTCGAAGAGGTCACCAACGGTGCCCTGTTCAGCTCCGACAACAGCGAAATGGTGCTGGTCAAGGACATCGAGCTGTACTCGTTGTGCGAACATCACCTGCTGCCGTTCATCGGCAAGGCGCACGTCGCCTACATCCCGAGCGGCAAGGTGCTGGGCCTGTCGAAGGTCGCGCGGATCGTCGACATGTACGCCCGCCGCCTGCAGATCCAGGAAAACCTCAGCCGCCAGATCGCCGATGCAGTGATGCAAGTCACCGGTGCGCTGGGCGTGGCCGTAGTGATCGAGGCCAAGCACATGTGCATGATGATGCGCGGTGTCGAGAAACAGAATTCGTCGATGATCACTTCGGTGATGCTCGGTGAGTTCCGCGAAAACGCGGCGACTCGCAGCGAGTTCCTCAGCCTGATCAAGTAATCGGCTGCAGAAAAAACCGGCGTTGATCGCCGGTTTTTTTTCGTCCGTGAAAAATCGGGTAAGCTGCGCGCCCTTCTATCTTTGCACCGTGAGGCTTTCAACGTGTTCGTAAAAGCGCTTCGTGTCGGCCTTGGCCAACTGATCATCTTCATCGACTTCATCACCCGCCCGGGCAAGAAACAGCGCCCCGCCGAGGCACAGGCGCAAGTCAACGCCGCCGCCAAAGGCCTGACCCTGTATCAGTTCCACGCCTGCCCGTTCTGCGTGAAAACCCGCCGCACCCTGCGTCGCCTGAATGTGCCGGTCGCACTGAAGGACGCGAAGAACAACGAACAGGATCGCCAGACCCTGCTGGACCAGGGCGGCAAGATCAAGGTGCCGTGCCTGCGCATTGAAGAGAATGGGCAGACGACGTGGATGTATGAGTCCAAGGTGATCATTGATTATCTGGATAAGCGGTTTGCGGCGGTCTGATATTGATGTTGTGTTGTTGATGCCCCCATCGCTGGCAAGCCAGCTCCCACAGTGATCTGTGGCGTTCACAAACCTGTGGGAGCTGGCTTGCCAGCGATGCGGCCCGCAAGAGCAACACATTACTCAGACAAAAATAAACCGGCCCTCGAGCCGGTTTATTTGTTTTTCACGCCGCTTTATTTATCTGCGCCTGACGCACCACCGCCGCCAGTCGCTTGAGCCCTTCATCCAGTCGCGACGGGTCGATGTGGCTGAAGTTCAAACGCAGGTGCCCAAGGTTTTTATCCGGTTCGGGAAAAAACGGCTCGCCCGGCATGAACGCCACGTCATTGGCCAATGCCTCGTTGAGCAGCGTTCGCGTATCCAGCGGTTGCTTGAGCGTCAGCCAGAAAAACAGCCCGCCCTGCGGCATGTTCCAGTCCGCCAGATCAGAGAAATGCGTTTCCAGCGCCGCTTGAAACGCATCGCGGCGCTGCCGGTAGAAGCCGCGCAACTCACCCAAGTGCTGCTGATATTCTTCACTGCCAATCCATTGCAGCGCCTGCCACTGGCCGATGCGGTTGGTGTGCAGATCCGCCGATTGCTTGAGCTTGAGCAGGTGCGGAAACAGGTCCGGGCTGGCGATCAGGTAGCCGACGCGCAAACCCGGGAGCAAGGTTTTCGACACGGTGCCGGTGTAGATCCAGCTGGCTTTGTGCAGGCGCCCGGCAATCGGTTTGGCGCTGCCGCCATCGAACGTCAGTTCGCGGTACGGCTCGTCTTCGATCAGGGTCACGCCGAATTCATCCAGCAATGCGGCGACCGCAGCGCGCTTGGCTTCGCTGTAGCGCACGGCGGATGGATTCTGAAATGTCGGGATCAGATAGATGAATGCCGGGCGGTGTTGCTCAAGACGACTGCGCAGTTGAGCCAGGTTCGGGCCGTCGGACTCTTGCGGCACGGTCAGGCAATCGGCGCCGAACAGCTGGAAGATCTGCAACGCGGCCAGGTAGGTCGGGGCTTCCAGAAGAATTTCGGTGCCCCTGTCGATGTACAACTTGGCGGCCAGATCGAGGGTCTGCTGGGAGCCGCTGACCACCAGCACCTGACTCGCCGTGCACGCCAGACCCAACGCTTGCGCCTGCGCCGCCAGCGCTTCACGCAGCGCCGGCTCGCCTTCGCTCATGCCGTATTGGCCGAGGGACAGCGGCATGTCGGCCCATTCGACTTTCGGCAGCATGGCTTCAGCAGGCAAGCCACCGGCAAACGACATCACCTCCGGGCGCTGGGCGGCGGCGAGGATTTCACGGATCAGAGAACTTTTAAGGCGCGAAACACGTTCGGAAAAAGCCATGGGAGTCACCGGTAGCGAGGGCTGGAGAAAATGAGTCAAACTGGTTGACTGAAACTACGACAGCTTGAGCGAGTACGTCAACATGCTTGACCTTAAAAACCCCGCCAGCCAGCAGCAGGCGATGGAAGCGTTTTTCTTCGGCTATCAGGCGTTCACCGCCAAGGCCGACGAAATGCTCGAACGTCGCGGCCTGTCCCGGGTGCATCAGCGGATTGTGTTTTTCATCGCGCGTTATCCGAATTTGAGCGTGAAGGAGTTGCTGGGATTGCTCGGCGTGAGCAAGCAGGCGCTGAACATGCCGTTGCGCCAGCTGCAGGAAATGCACTTGGTGGACAGCGTGGCGTCGGAGGCGGACAAGCGTAAGCGCCTGCTGGAGCTGACCGTAGAGGGTGCGAAGTTCGAGCAGGCGTTGCGCCGTGAGCAGGTGAAGTTGCTCGAACGGGTGTTTGCCGAGGCTGGGGAAGCGGCGGTGAATGGGTGGTTGGCGGTGAACATGGCGCTTGGGAGCACTCAACCACATGTTGATTGACTGATCCGGCCTGATCGCTGGCAAGCCAGCTCCCACAATGATCGGCAGCGTACACAAAACCTGTGGGAGCTGGCTTGCCAGCGATGGGGCCTCTGAGGGCGATATATCCCTATCGCCTGACCTTTCGTAAACAAAACCAAAAACAATATTTGCTTTATTTGTACACAAAAGCATAATCCACTGCGTGCGAGTTCCTGACCGCATGGTCAACAAATTCGCGTATGCCTCAAAGGGCTGCTGCCACCCCTCATGGGTCCGGCCCTGGAAATAACAATAAAACTCTTGAGGAGTACTCGCTGTGGAAAGCCGCAAATCCGAAGCATCGACGCTGGAACTCTCGCCGCCCTTACGCACAGGCGTGCTGGAGCGCATCTTCAAACTCAGCTTGCATGGCACCACGGTGAAGACCGAGCTGATTGCCGGTCTGACAACCTTCATCACCATGGCTTACATCATCTTCGTCAACCCGAACATCATGGCCGATGCCGGGATCGATCACGGTGCAGCCTTCGTCGCCACCTGCATCGCCGCCGCACTCGGCTGCCTGCTGATGGGCCTGTACGCCAACTGGCCGGTGGGCCTGGCACCGGGCATGGGCCTCAACGCCTTCTTCACTTACACCGTGGTCGGCACCATGGGCTACAACTGGGAAACCGCGCTGGGTGCAGTGTTCGTTTCCGGCGTGCTGTTCATGATCCTGACCTTCTCGCGGATTCGCGAATGGCTGCTCAACAGCATCCCGGTCAGCCTGCGCTTTGCGATGGGCGCCGGTGTCGGTCTGTTCCTCGGGCTGATCGGTCTGAAAACCGCCGGTATCGTCGTCGACAGCCCGGCGACTCTGATCAAGCTCGGCTCCCTGCGTGAACCCGGCCCGCTGCTGGCGGCGATCTGCTTCCTGATGATTGCGATCCTCAGCTACCACAAAGTATTCGGCGCGATCCTCATCAGCATTATCACCGTGACCCTCGCCGGTTGGGGCCTGGGCATCGTGCACTACGAAGGAATCATGTCGACCCCGCCAAGCCTGGCGCCGACCTTCATGGCAATGAACGTCGCGGGCGTGTTCAACGTCAGCATGATCAGCGTGGTCCTGGCTTTCCTCTTCGTACACATGTTCGACACCGCCGGCACGCTGATGGGCGTCGCCCAACGCGCCAATCTGGTCAACGCTGACGGGCGTATCGAAAACCTCTCCCGCGCGATGAAAGCCGACAGTGCCTCCAGTGTTTTCGGCGCGGTGGTCGGTGTTCCTCCTGTTACCAGCTATGTGGAAAGTGCCGCTGGCGTAGCCGCTGGTGGTCGGACTGGTCTTACCGCAGTCACCGTGGGTGTGTTATTTATAGCCGCGATGTTTTTCGCACCACTGGCTGGGATGATTCCGGCTTACGCCACCGCCGGTGCACTGATTTACGTCGCGATGCTGATGATGGGCGGCATGGCGCACATTGAGTGGGACGAAGCCACCGATGCGATTCCGGCGATCGTCACCGCAATCATGATGCCGCTGACCTTCTCGGTCGCCGACGGCATTGCGCTGGGCTTCATCACCTACGTGGCGTTGAAGGCCAGTACCGGCAAGTACAAGGAAATTTCCGTCAGCCTGTGGGTGCTCTGCGCGATCTTCATCGCCAAGTTCATCTTCTTGTAAGCGTCACGCGGTTCAAGCGTCAAACCAGCCTCACCCTCACGGGTGGGGCTTTTGCACATTCTTGAGTACAACAAAAAAAGGAGCAAAGTGATGAGTCTGGAAACCTGGCTGCTGTTCAGCGGCGCTGCATTGGTGGTGATCCTGATTCCGGGACCGCTGTCTTTGCTGATGATCAGCAACAGTCTGAACTACGGCTTGCGTCGCTCTTACCCGGCGTTTCTCGGCGGCGTGATCGCCTCGATCTGCCTGCTCAGCGCGTCGGCGCTGGGGCTTGGCGCTCTGCTGCTGGCGTCAGAACAGTTGTTCAGCGCCCTGAAAATCGTCGGCGCGCTGTACCTGTTCTACCTCGCCTGGCAGAGCTGGCAGCAATCGCGTCAGCCAGCGGTGGGCGCCGAAGTGCCGCAGGCCGCACCGGTGCCACGTTTCCGCACCCTGTTTGGCCGGGCCTTCGTCTTGGGCGCGAGCAATCCGAAGGACATTCTGTTTTTCGCCGCGTTTCTGCCGCAGTTCCTCAGCGCGCAACAACCGTTCTTGCCGCAGTTACTGATCATGATCGCGACCTGGGTGGTGCTCGACCTGTGCTGCAAACTGGCTTACGGGCTGGGTGCGCATGGTGCGGCGCGCTATCTGCGTAGCGGCAAGGGGCAGAGCTGGTTCAACCGGGTGAGTGCCGGGTTGTTCAGTGGTGCGGGCGCTGCGTCGCTGTTGAGCCGTTAAAGCATCGCTGGCAAGCCAGCTCCCACAGGTTCGGGGGTGTTCACATTTTTCGTGTACGACCCCGGACACTGTGGGAGCTGGCTTGCCAGCGATGGCGTCAGGCCAGACACCACTTTTCCAAGGCCGAAAAAAAGCCCGCAGTGTGAGCGGGCGAAAGACCAAAGAAGCTATATGCGCAGTCGCTTCCCGGTGGGGGCAGCTGCTTGGGGGTCAGCTGCCCCGGTAGGTGGAATAGCTGTAAGGCGAGATCAGCAGTGGCACGTGGTAGTGATCCTGCTCGGCGGAGATGCCGAAACGCAGCACCACCACGTCGAGGAACGCCGGTTCCGGCAGTTGCACGCCACGGGCGCGGTAGTAATCGCCGGCGTGGAACTGCACCTGATAGACCCCGGTGCGGTAGTCATCGCCTTGCAGCAGCGGCGCATCGACCCGGCCATCGCTGTTGGTAACGGCACTGGCGACCAATTCCAGATGCGAACCTTCAACGCGGTACAGCTCGACCTTGATCGAGCTGCCCGGGCAACCGTGTGCAGCGTCCAAAACGTGTGTTGTCAAACGTCCCATTGATTCTGCGCGCCTGGCCGCAAAGAGCAGTCAGACTTCGCGCCTCCCGAAGTCAGGTAAAAGGAGACCGCACCGATTCGGAGCACGAAAAGCTGCGGCGAGCGACTGATTAAGACACTTTTCAAAAAAATTGTACACAATAAAAACGACATTTTTCGCACCACCCCCGCCATTCGGGTGTTTCACCTTGATCTGCCCATCAAGCGCCAGAGTATTGAACCTCACAGCCATTAGCTGACTGATCAGGCAGGTTTCTTGCAGGCTCACGCCATTAGCAGCAAAAGATGACAGTCGGTGAAAAATGCAAAAATTCAGGCTTACAAATTGCGAATAAAGTTGTATACAATCAGCCCATCGCTGTGACGCCAGCCTGCGCAGGCCGTTACACAAACCTGTCAACGAATAAGAAGGAAGACTGCAGTGAGCGCTGACTACCCACGCGACCTGATCGGTTACGGCAGTAACCCTCCTCACCCACACTGGCCGGGCAACGCGCGCATCGCGCTGTCCTTCGTGCTCAATTACGAAGAAGGCGGCGAGCGCAACATCTTGCACGGCGACAAAGAATCCGAAGCCTTCCTCTCCGAAATGGTTGCTGCCCAGCCGCTGCAAGGCGCGCGCAACATGAGCATGGAATCGCTTTACGAGTATGGCAGCCGCGCCGGCGTCTGGCGGATCCTGAAACTGTTCAAGGAATTCGACATTCCGCTGACCATTTTCGCCGTGGCCATGGCCGCCCAGCGCCACCCGGATGTGATCCGCGCGATGGTCGAAGCCGGCCACGAGATCTGCAGCCACGGCTACCGCTGGATCGACTACCAGTACATGGATGAGGCGCAGGAACGCGAGCACATGCTCGAAGCGATCCGCATCCTCACCGAACTCACCGGCGAACGCCCACTGGGCTGGTACACCGGCCGCACTGGCCCGAACACCCGGCGCCTGGTGATGGAAGAAGGCGGTTTCCTTTACGACTGCGACACCTACGACGACGACCTGCCCTACTGGGAACCGAACAACCCGACCGGCAAGCCGCACCTGGTGATCCCGTACACCCTCGACACCAACGACATGCGCTTCACCCAGGTGCAGGGTTTCAACAAGGGCGACGATTTCTTCGAATACCTCAAAGACGCGTTCGACGTGCTCTACGCCGAGGGCGCCGAAGCGCCGAAGATGCTTTCGATCGGTCTGCACTGCCGCCTGATCGGTCGTCCGGCGCGTCTGGCGTCGCTCAAGCGCTTCATCGAATACGCCAAAAGTCATGAACAGGTGTGGTTCAGCCGTCGCGTCGATATTGCGCGCCACTGGCACGAAACCCATCCGTATCAAGGGGCCACAAAATGAGCCGCTTTCAAACCCTGCAACCGTCGACCCTGAGCCGCGACGCTTTCGTCAACGCTTTCGCCGACATCTACGAACATTCGCCATGGGTGGCCGAGAAGGCCTACGACCTGGGCGCGGACGCTTCGATCGACGAGATCGAAACCCTGCACCAGCGCATGAGCGACATCCTGTTGAGCGCCGATCACGCCAGCCAGCTTGCGCTGATCAACGCTCACCCGGACCTGGCCGGCAAAGCCGCCGTCCAGGGCCAACTGACCGAAGCCAGCACCAATGAACAGGCTGGCGCCGGTATTCACCAATGCACGGCCGAAGAGTTCCAGCGCTTCACCGAGCTGAACGACGCCTACAAGGCCAAGTTCAAGTTTCCCTTCATCATGGCGGTAAAAGGCAGCAACCGGCATCAGATCCTCGCGGCGTTCGAAACGCGCATTCACAACTCGGTCGACACCGAATTCAAATGCGCGCTGGCGGAGATCAACAAGATCGCCCTGTTCCGTTTACTGACTCTCTAGCGAAGCCTGGCCCGAGTGCGTCAAACGCGGAGAGCACCCAGGGCCTTGCAAGCATCCCCAGCCAACTTATTAAAGGCAGACAAGAAGAATGAAAGCTTACGCCGTACCTTTCGAGAAGTTCGTCAACCTGGCCGATGCCCGTCTGGGCACCAAAATCATCTCGGTCACCGATGACTGGTTCGCAGACGCCAATCGTCTGTTTCAGCCGACCCCGGCCGTGTGGAAGGAGGGTGTGTTCGACGACAACGGCAAGTGGATGGATGGCTGGGAATCGCGCCGCAAGCGCTTCGAAGGCTACGACAGCGCGGTAATCCGCCTGGGCGTACCAGGTTCGATCAAAGGCGTGGACATCGACACTTCATTCTTCACCGGCAACTTCCCGCCATCGGCCTCGCTGGAAGCGTGCTTCCTGGCCTCCGGCGAGCCGGACGAAAACACCCAGTGGACTGAAGTGCTGTCGGCCGTCGAGCTGCAGGGCAACAGCCACCACTACCATGAAATCAGCAACGAAAAAGCGTTCAGCCACCTGCGCTTCAACATCTACCCGGACGGCGGTGTCGCCCGTCTGCGCGTGTACGGCATTCCGTTCCGCGACTGGTCCGCAGTTGGCGACAACGAGCAAGTCGACCTGGCAGCAGCCCTCAACGGTGGCCGCGCCCTCGCCTGCTCCGACGAACACTTCGGCCGCATGAGCAACATCCTCAACCCGGGCCGTGGCATCAACATGGGCGACGGCTGGGAAACCGCACGTCGTCGCACCCCGGGCAATGACTGGGTGATCGTCGCGCTGGGCCACCCGGGCGAGATCGAAAAAATCATCGTCGACACCCTGCACTTCAAGGGCAACTACCCGGACACCTGCTCGATCCAGGGCGCGTTCGTCAAGGGCGGCACCGACAGCCAGATCGAAACCCAGTCGCTGTTCTGGCGCGAACTGCTGCCGAGCCAGAAACTGGAAATGCACGCCGAACACACCTTCGTCGAGCAGATCAAGGCACTGGGCCCGATCACCCACATCCGCCTCAATGTGTTCCCGGATGGTGGTGTGAGCCGCCTGCGCGTTTTGGGCAAGGTCGCTAAATAAGGATGAACCCAATCGCTGGCAAGCCAGCTCCCACAGGTTTTGTGAACGCCACAAGTCCACTGTGGGAGCGGGCTTGCCCGCGATGGCGATAGTTCTAACAACACAGAATTTTGGATAAGAAGAACAGCATGCGCACACTACAGATTGAACCGCTGACCAAAGAAGCCTTCGCCCCCTTCGGTGACGTGATCGAAACCGACGGCAGCGACCACTTCATGATCAACAACGGTTCGACCATGCGCTTCCACAAACTGGCGACGGTCGAAACCGCTACGCCTGAGGACAACGCGATCATCAGCATCTTCCGCGCCGACGCGCAGGACATGCCGTTGACCGTGAGCATGCTGGAACGCCATCCGCTGGGCAGCCAGGCTTTTATTCCGCTGCTCGGCAACCCCTTTCTGATCGTGGTCGCGCCACTTGGCGATGTACCTGTATCAGGCTTGGTCCGCGCCTTCGTCACCAACGGCAGGCAGGGCATCAATTACCATCGCGGCGTCTGGCACCACCCGGTGCTGACGATCGAAAAGCGGGATGACTTCCTGGTGGTTGATCGCAGTGGCACAGGCAATAACTGCGATGAGCATTTTTTCAAAGAGGATGAGCGGTTGATCCTCGCCCCCCACCAATAAGAGAAGGTCTGATCACTCGACAACAAGAGTGACAGGCGAGAGGTAAAGACTGTGGAAGCACATCTGTTGGAATGGCTGAACCTGAGCGTGCGCTGGGTTCACATGATCACTGGCGTGGCCTGGATCGGCGCGTCGTTCTACTTCGTCTGGCTGGAGAACAACCTCAACCGCGTCAACCCGAAAACCGGTCTGGCCGGCGATCTGTGGGCGATCCACGGCGGCGGTATCTATCACCTGGAAAAATACAAACTGGCCCCACCGTCGATGCCGGAGAACCTGCACTGGTTCAAATGGGAAGCCTACTTCACCTGGATGTCGGGGATCGCGCTGCTGTGCGTGGTGTTCTACTCCAACCCCGTGCTCTACCTCGTGGCACCCGGCAGCGGCCTGACCGGCCCTGAAGGCGTGGCCATCGGCATCGGTTCGCTGATCGCCGGCTGGTTCATCTACGACTTCCTTTGCGATTCGGCCCTTGGCAAGAAACCGGCCCTGCTCGGCTTCATCCTGTTCGTGCTGATCATCGGCGCGGCGTATGGCTTCAGCAAAGTGTTCAGCGGTCGTGGAGCGTACCTGCACGTCGGCGCGATCATCGGCACCATCATGGTCGGCAACGTGTTCCGCATCATCATGCCGGCGCAGCGTGCACTGGTGGCGGCGATTGCCGAGAACCGCACGCCGGACCCGGCGCTGCCCGCCAAAGGCCTGCTGCGTTCGCGTCACAACAACTACTTCACCCTGCCGGTGCTGTTCATCATGATCAGCAACCACTTCCCGAGCACTTATGGCAGCCAGTACAACTGGTTGATCCTGGCCGGAATCGCGGTGTTGGCGGTGTTGGTACGTCACTATTTCAACACCCGTCACGACAGCCACAAGTTTGCCTGGACCCTGCCCGTGGCAGCGGTGGGCATGATCACCCTGGCGTACGTCACCGGCCCGGCGCCGATGCCGACCGCACCGGACGTGGCCAAGGCACCCGCGAAAATCGAGTACCAACCGCTGCCGGAAACGGCACTGGGCGGTGGCGCGAAACCGGCTGAAGCGGCGGCACCTGCGGCGCCAGCAGCAGCCCCGGCTGCGGCACCGGCGCAAGCGTCCAACGCCGGTCCGGCCTTCGACAAGGTGCACAACGTGATCCAGGAACGCTGCGCGGTTTGCCACTCGGCCAAACCGACCAGCCCGTTGTTCAGCGCGGCACCGGCCGGTGTGATGTTCGACACCCCCGAGCAGATCCGTCAGAACGCGGCGCGGATCCAGGCGCAAGCCATCACCACGCAGATCATGCCACTGGGCAACATCACACAGATGACCCAGCAGGAACGTGACCTGATCGGTGCATGGATCGCCCAGGGAGCCCAGACCAACTAAGCAGTAAAAGCATCGCTGGCAAGCCAGCTCCCACAGGGTTTTGCACTGCCTGTGTGGGAGCTGGCTTGCCAGCGATTAGCCGCAACGCGGTTTACCTGATGCAAAGAAACAGCTGTGAGCAACCCGACAGCTGTTAATCACAAGAATAAAAAAGATCCGAGGTGTTGCATGTCCGAGCTGTCCAAAGCGCGCATCCCCGACGCACCCGCCATTCAGCGTTTGCCCCTTTTGCAACTGATCCTGGTCGGTTTGCAACATGTTTTGCTGATGTACGGCGGTGCCATCGCGGTGCCGTTGATCATCGGACAGGCCGCTGGCCTGAGTCGTGAAGAAATCGCCTTCCTGATCAACGCCGACCTGCTGGTCGCCGGTATCGCCACCATCGTCCAGTCGCTCGGCATCGGCCCGATGGGCATCCGCATGCCGGTGATGATGGGCGCCAGTTTCGCGGCGGTCGGCAGCATGGTCGCCATGGCCGGCATGCCCGGTATCGGTCTGCAAGGGATCTTCGGTGCGACCATTGCCGCCGGTTTCTTCGGCATGCTGATCGCTCCGTTCATGTCCAAAGTCGTGCGTTTCTTCCCGCCGCTGGTGACTGGCACGGTCATCACTTCGATCGGTCTGTCGCTGTTCCCCGTGGCCGTGAATTGGGCCGGTGGCGGAGCCGCCGCGGCGCAATTCGGTTCACCGATTTATCTGGCCATCGCCGCGCTGGTGCTGGCGACCATTTTGCTGATCCACCGCTTCATGCGCGGCTTCTGGGTCAATATTTCCGTGCTGATCGGCATGTGCCTGGGCTACGTGCTCTGCGGCGCCATCGGCATGGTCGACCTGAGCGGCATGGCCAACGCACCATGGGTTCAGTTCGTCACTCCGCTGCACTTCGGCATGCCGAAATTCGAATTGGCGCCGATCCTGTCGATGTGTCTGGTGGTGGTGATCATCTTCGTCGAGTCCACCGGGATGTTCCTCGCGCTGGGCAAGATCACCGGTCAGGAAGTCTGCCCACGCATGCTGCGTCGCGGCCTGCTGTGCGATGCCGGCGCCTCGTTCGTCGCCGGTTTCTTCAACACCTTTACCCACTCCTCGTTCGCACAGAACATTGGCCTGGTGCAGATGACTGGCGTGCGCTGCCGCTCGGTGACCATCGTCGCCGGTGGCCTGCTGATCGTGCTGAGCCTGCTGCCGAAAGCGGCGTTCCTCGTCGCGTCTATTCCACCGGCAGTGCTGGGTGGCGCGGCGATTGCGATGTTCGGCATGGTCGCTGCCACCGGGATCAAGATTCTTCAGGAAGCCGACATCGGTGACCGTCGCAACCAGTTGCTGGTGGCAGTGAGCATCGGCATGGGCCTGATCCCGGTGGTGCGTCCGGAGTTCTTCGCGCATCTGCCGCTGTGGATGAGCCCGATCACTCACAGCGGTATCGCCATGGCCACGCTCAGCGCACTGACCCTGAACCTGCTGTTCAACATCCTCGGCGGCGCCGAACGCGCCGCGATCAACGACTGCCACGCACATCAGCATTAACCAAGTCACCACAAAACCTTGTGGGAGCGAGCCTGCTCGCGAAAGCGTTGTGTCATTCAACAGTGATGGCGACTGACACGCCCTCTTCGCGAGCAGGCTCGCACCCACAGGGGACGTGCAACACCCTGCCTCAACAATAAAAACAAGAGGGAGCAACCGATGATTCGCACGCAAACCAACGTTCTGTTGAGTGGCGGCCTGCTGGCCGCGAGTCAGGCCATGGCCGGCGATTTACTGCTGTGGCAGACCAACAGCCTGAGCTACCTGTACGGCAAGAACTTCGCGATCAACCCGTCGATCCAGCAGACGGTGACGTTCGAGCACGCCGACAAGTGGAAGTACGGCGACAACTTCCTGTTTGTCGACAAGATCTTCTACAACGGCCAGGAAGACCGCAACAAAGGCCCGCACACCTTCTACGGCGAATTCACCCCACGCTTCTCGTTCGGCAAGATCTTCGACCGGAAAATCGAATTCGGCCCGATCAAGGACGTGCTGCTGGCGATGACCTACGAGTACGGCGAAGGCGACAGCGAAGCCTACCTGATCGGCCCCGGCTTCGACCTGAAAGTGCCCGGCTTCAACTACGTGACCCTGAACATTTTCCGCCGCCAGACCGAAGGCCCGCGCCCCGGCGACGGCGTCTGGCAGATCACCCCGGGCTGGTCGTACAGCGTGCCGCTGGGCAACTCCGACCTGCTGATCGACGGCTATCTGGACTGGGTGGTCGACAACGATCAGAACTCGCGCGGCACTTACCACGCCAACCTGCACATCAATCCGCAGATCAAATACGACCTCGGCAAAGCCTTGGGCTGGAGCCAGAAGCAGCTGTACGTCGGCACCGAATACAGCTACTGGAAGAACAAATATGGCGTCGAAAGCAGTCACAACCTCGACACCAACCAGAACACCGCCAGCCTGCTGGTGAAGGTGCACTTCTGAGATGGCCCGCAACCGTGCCCCATACCTGTCGTCGGTGCTCTGTTGCGGGGCACTTGAGAGCTGGCCGAGGAGTCAGTATTCTCCGCGGCCTCTTGAATTCGGTCTAAAAAAAAGCCCGGATTTAATTCCTGACCGACGGGCCAACTTATCCCGGCCCCGGCCAGTACCGAGGCATCCCGAAAACACGCGCAATCGACTGTTTTTCAGCAGCCGAACGGGCGTTTTTTTGCTTTTCGAAAGCGTTGGCCCAGCTCTTGCTATCACCAGCGAAGCTGACCGATCGGATGACTTTTGCAGCAATGAAAAAAGGCGCCACACCAGAGCGCCGATCTTAAAAAAATAAACGTGGAACACCTACTTTGGGAGCAACCGAATGAAACGTATGTGCACCAGCCTGATGCTCGCGGGATCGATGCTGGCCGGCGGCCAGGCCATGGCCGATGGCCTGCTGCAATGGCAGAACAACAGCCTGACCTACCTCTACGGCAAAGACTTCAAGGTCAACCCGGCGATCCAGCAGACCGTCACCTTCGAGCACGCCGATGCCTGGAAGTACGGGGATAACTTCCTGTTCATCGACAAGATCTTCTACAACGGCAAACCAGACGGCGGCGTCGGCAACAACACCTATTACGGTGAGTTCCAGCCGCGCATCTCGCTGGGCAAAGTCCTCGACCAGAAGCTCGAGTTCGGTCCGATCAAAGACGTGCTGCTGGCGATGACTTACGAGTTCGGTGAAGGCGACGTCGAGTCGTACCTGATCGGTCCTGGCTTCGACTTGGCGATCCCGGGTTTCGACTACTTCCAGCTGAACTTCTACCAGCGCCACACCGACGGCTCGCGTCCGGGTGACAACGTCTGGCAAATCACCCCGGTCTGGTCCTACACCATCCCGGTCGGCAGCTCGAACGTGCTGATCGACGGTTACATGGACTGGGTGGTCGACAACGACGTCAACAGCAAAGGCGAATACCACGCCAACCTGCACTTCAACCCGCAGGTCAAATACGACCTGGGCAAGGCGCTGCATTTCGGCGAGAAGCAGCTGTACGTCGGTGTTGAATACGACTACTGGAAAGACAAGTACGGGATCGACGACACCCGTGGCTTCACCACCAATCAGAACGTGACCAGCTTCCTGGTGAAGTTCCACTTCTGATCCTGGTATCGCTGGCGTCTGCAAGGACGCCATCGCTGGCAAGCCAGCTCCCACAAGGTTATGTGTCGTTCACTTTTTTGTGCCCATCCAAAAACCTGTGGGAGCTGGCTTGCCAGCGATTCGCCGTACCGCAAATCTCAGGCCGGAACCACCGACTCGGTGATCCCCAGAAACCGGCACAATTCCTCGCGCTTGGCCAACGCATCGCGCCGTCCCAGGTCGATCAGCTCGCTGCAATACCCCGCCTCGAACAGCAGATAACTCAGCACCCCTGCCCCACTCGTTTTCGTCGCCCCCGGGCCGCGCAGGAACAGGCGCAACGCCGCCGGTAACTCCTGGCGATGCCGCGCGGCGATCTCGTCGATCGGCTGACTCGGCGCAATCACCAGCACGTCCACTGGCGCTACCCCCAGTTCGCGAGTCGGCACGCCATCGGGCATCAGTCGACTGAACTGGTTCAGACGCTGGAGCAACTCGATGTCGCTTTCCAGACTGTCAATAAACGTGCTGTTGAGCATGTGCCCGCCGATCTGCGCCAGGGTGGGTTGCTGACCGGTGTAGGCACGCTCCAGCGGCTGCTGCGGATCAAAACCGCGCGGGTTGCCGCTCACCCCCACCACCAGCACCCGACTCGCGCCCAGGTGCAGCGCCGGACTGATCGGTGCCGATTGGCGCACTGCGCCGTCGCCGAAATATTCCTCACCGATTTTCACCGGGGCAAACAGCAACGGGATCGCCGAACTGGCCAGCAAATGATCCACCGACAATTGCGCCGGCACGCCGATCCGTCGATGGCGCAACCACGCATCGATCTTGCCGCCGCCCTGATAAAAGGTCACCGCCTGCCCCGACTCGTAGCCGAACGCGGTCACCGCCACCGCATGCAATTGCTTGCGGGCGATGGATTCGGCGATGCCGGGCATGTGCAGTTTTTCATTGAGCAGGTCGCGCAGCGGCGAACTGTTGAGCAGCGCCACCGGCAGTTGCCGACCGATGCCGAGCAGGCTGTGACTGACAAAGCGGCTGGCCTGACGAATCACCCCGGGCCAGTCACTGCGCAACACCCGATGGCTGCGAAAGCCCTGCCAGAACAGCGTAAGGCGTTCGATGGCCGCGCGAAAATCGGTGGCGCCGCTGGCCAGGCTGACCGCATTGATCGCCCCGGCCGAAGTGCCGACGATCACCGGAAACGGATTGTCCGCGCCCAGCGGCAGCAATTCGGCAATCGCCGCCAGCACCCCCACCTGATACGCCGCCCGAGCCCCGCCGCCGGAAAGAATCAAGCCTGTGACCGGTTCAGCTGGGCTCATCGCAACGCTCCGTGGTGCTTGAAAGGGTGAGTGAATCAGCCGCGCCGTTTCGGGTAAAGCTTCGGCTCGCCCGGTGGACGGCTCTTGAAGCGGCGATGCGCCCACAAGTATTGCTCAGGGCAGGCGCGCAAGGCGCTTTCCACCCACTGGTTGATGCGGATGCAGTCGGCCTCTTCGGTTTCCCCCGGAAAGTCTTCCAGCGGCGGATGAATCACCAGCTTGTAACCGCTGCCGTCGGCCAGACGCTCCTGAGTGAACGGCACCACCAGCGCTTTACCCAACCGGGCGAATTTGGTGGTCGCGGTCACGGTCGCTGCCTGAATGCCGAACAGCGGCACAAAGATACTCTGCTTGGCGCCATAGTCCTGATCCGGCGCGTACCAGATCGCCCGGCCCGAACGCAGCAGCTTGAGCATGCCGCGCACGTCGTCACGCTCCACCGCCAGCGAATCGAGGTTGTGCCGCTCGCGGCCGCGACGCTGGACGAAGTCGAACAACGGGTTCTTGTGCTCGCGGTACATGCCGTCGATGGTGTGCTGCTGGCCGAGCAGCGCCGCGCCGATTTCCAGGGTGGTGAAGTGCGCGGCCATGAGGATCACGCCTTTGCCTTCGCGCTGGGCCTTTTGCAAATGCTCCAGGCCTTCGACGTGAGCCAGTTTGGCCAGACGCTCACGGGACCACCACCAGCTCATCGCCATTTCAAAAAACGCGATGCCGGTGGAGGCGAAGTTTTCCTTGAGCAGACGCTTGCGCTCGGCGGCGGATTTTTCCGGGAAGCACAGCTCCAGATTGCGTTTGGCGATGCGCCGCCGGTCGCCGGCCACGCGATACATCAATGCGCCCAGCACACGACCGATCGTCAGTAACAGCGCATAGGGCAACTGCACGACCAGCCACAACAGCCCCAGACCGCACCAGAGCGGCCAGAAGCGGGGAGAAAGATAGGCTCTTCGAAAACGCGGGCGATCCATTAAAGCTTCCGTAAATTCAGTGGCCGCGCATTCTACATCGTTCGACCCGGCTTGCGGCTCGCGGGCGTTCTCGTTATAAGTCTCGGCACTTTTAGTGACAAGCCGTTGTATGCCGATATGAGCCAAAACGAATCGCCAGACCGAGATCCCGTGTTCCAGTTGAAGGGCAGCATGCTGGCCATTACGGTGCTGGAACTGTCCCGCAACGACCTCGACAGCCTTGATCGGCAACTGGCCGCCAAAGTCGCCCAGGCGCCGAATTTCTTCAGCAATGCGCCGCTGGTCCTGGCGCTGGACAAACTGCCGCCCGGCGAAGGCGCGGTCGATCTGCCCGGGCTGATGCGCGTGTGCCGCCAGCATGGTCTGCGCACCTTGGCGATCCGCGCCAGCCGTATCGAAGACATCGCCGCCGCCATCGCCATCGACATCCCGGTGCTGCCGCCGTCCGGTGCCCGTGAGCGGCCGCTGGAAGCCCCGGAACCGGAAGTCAAAAAGAAGCCGGAAAAGCCGCCGGAGCCGACGGTCAAACCGACCCGCGTCATCACCACGCCAGTACGTGGTGGCCAACAGATATACGCCCAGGGTGGCGATCTGGTCGTGGTGTCGTCGGTCAGTCCGGGGGCGGAACTTCTGGCCGATGGCAACATCCATGTATACGGCCCGATGCGCGGTCGCGCCCTGGCCGGCGTCAAAGGCGACACCAAGGCGCGGATTTTCTGTCAGCAATTGAGCGCTGAACTGATCTCCATCGCCGGGCATTACAAGGTTTCCGAAGATTTGCGCCGCGATCCACTGTGGGGCTCCGGTGTACAGGTCAGCCTGTCGGCCGACGTGTTGAACATCATTCGGCTTTAACGGATACTGCCGCATTTTCCAAGCATCTCTAAAACGTAGCGAAAACGGCTCAAACGAAGTAGGAAAAAGGATCAAGGAGCGTTTGCCCCCGGCAAGTGCGACTTGCGCCGAATTCCAGCCAAGGCTGTCCGACTGCAGTAGTTTTCAAGAGATGTTTTTCAGGGGCTAAACAGTCCTTCTTCCTTAGGGGTGAAACACCTTGGCCAAGATTCTCGTGGTTACATCCGGCAAGGGTGGTGTGGGTAAGACCACCACCAGCGCCGCTATCGGTACCGGCCTCGCTCTGCGCGGCCACAAAACAGTGATCGTCGACTTCGACGTGGGCCTGCGTAACCTCGACCTGATCATGGGTTGCGAGCGTCGCGTGGTGTACGACTTCGTCAACGTGGTCAACGGCGAAGCCAACCTGCAGCAGGCCCTGATCAAAGACAAGCGCCTGGAAAATCTCTACGTACTGGCCGCCAGCCAGACCCGCGACAAAGACGCGCTGACCCAGGAAGGCGTGGAAAAAGTCCTGATGCAGTTGAAGGAAGACTTCGACTTCGTGGTCTGCGACTCCCCGGCGGGCATCGAGAAAGGCGCGCACCTGGCGATGTACTTCGCCGACGAAGCGATCATCGTGACCAACCCGGAAGTATCCTCGGTACGTGACTCGGACCGCATGCTTGGCCTGCTGGCCAGCAAATCGCGTCGTGCCGAACTCGGCGAAGAGCCGATCAAGGAACACCTCCTGCTGACCCGTTACAACCCGCAGCGCGTCAGCGATGGCGAAATGCTGGGCGTCGAAGACGTGAAGGAAATCCTGGCCGTGACCCTGCTGGGCGTCATCCCTGAGTCGCAGGCAGTCCTGAAGGCTTCCAACTCGGGTGTCCCGGTGATTCTCGACGACCAGAGCGATGCCGGTCAGGCCTACAGCGATGCCGTTGATCGTCTGCTGGGCAAAGAAAAAGAACATCGTTTCCTCGATGTTACGAAGAAGGGATTCTTCGAGCGCCTGTTTGGAGGTAGGTAATGAACCTTTTTGACTTCTTTCGTGCCAACAAAAAGCCAAGTACCGCCTCGGTAGCGAAAGAGCGTCTACAGATCATCGTGGCGCATGAGCGCGGCCAGCGCAGCACACCGGATTACCTGCCAGCCTTGCAGAAGGAACTGGTCGACGTGATCCGCAAGTACGTCAACATCGGCAACGACGACGTACATGTTGCACTGGAAAGCCAGGGCAGTTGCTCGATTCTGGAACTCAACATCACCCTGCCTGATCGCTGAGTCGATCCGGCAGTCGCTACGGCGGCTCGGGCTGTTGATGCTCGTGTAGGCGCTGCCGAAGGCTGCGATCTTTTGATCTTCAACATCAAAAGATCGCAGCCTTTGGCAGCGCCTACAGGGTTATCAACAGTCTGAGCCGCCGTTGGCATTTGTTACGAGGCTGTTTTAATGCCGTTGTCCAACATCCGCATCATCCATCAGGACGCCGCTGTACTGGTGGTCGACAAGCCGACCTTGCTGCTCTCGGTGCCCGGTCGCGCCGACGACAACAAGGACTGCCTGATCACCCGCCTGCAGGAAAACGGCTACCCGGAGGCGCGTATCGTCCATCGCCTGGACTGGGAAACCTCCGGCATCATTCTGCTGGCCCGTGACGCCGACACCCACCGCGAACTGTCGCGACAGTTTCACGACCGCGAAACCGAAAAGGCCTACACCGCCCTGGCCTGGGGTCAGCCGGAACTGGACAGCGGCAGCATCGATCTGCCGCTGCGCTACGACCCACCGACCAAACCGCGCCACGTGGTCGACCACGAATTCGGCAAACACGCACTGACCTTCTGGCGCGTACTGGAACGTTGCGGCGACTGGTGCCGCGTCGAACTGACGCCAATCACCGGGCGCTCGCACCAGTTGCGCGTGCACATGCTGTCCATCGGGCACCCGTTGCTGGGCGACGGGCTCTACGCCCACGAACAGGCCCTCGCCGCCTGGCCGCGCCTGTGCCTGCACGCCAGCATGCTCAGCTTCACCCACCCGCAAACCGGCGAACGTCTGCGCTTCGAATGCCCGGCACCGTTCTGACAAGCACCACCGAGCCCATGTGGGAGCGAGCCTGCTCGCGAAAGCAATTGATCAGTCAGCATCAATGTTGAATGTCATAGCGCTTTCGCGAACAGGCTCGCTCCCACAGGGGATCCTGTCCGGATTCAATTCCCCGGCCGATGCGTTAAACTCGCGCCCATTGCTGTCTGGAGCTTCTTATGCGCGAAGAGTTGAACCAAGGCCTGATCGACTTCCTCAAGGCCTCCCCTACCCCGTTCCACGCCACCGCCAGCCTTGTTCAGCGTCTGGAGGCCGCCGGTTACGTGCGCCTCGACGAGCGCGAGCCATGGACCACCGAGGCCAACGGCCGCTATTACGTCACCCGTAACGACTCCTCGATCGTCGCGATCAAAATGGGCCGCAACTCGCCGCTGCACGACGGTATCCGTCTGATCGGCGCCCACACCGACAGCCCGTGCCTGCGGGTCAAGCCGCAACCGGAACTGCAACGTCAGGGCTTCTGGCAACTGGGCGTTGAAGTGTACGGCGGCGCACTGCTGGCGCCGTGGTTCGACCGCGACCTGTCGCTGGCCGGCCGCGTCACCTTCCGTCGCGACGGCAAGGTCGAAAGCCAGTTGATCGACTTCAAGGCACCGATCGCGATCATTCCCAACCTGGCGATTCACCTCAACCGTGAAGCCAACCAAGGCTGGGCGATCAACGCACAGACCGAGCTGCCGCCGATACTCGCGCAGTTCGCCGGTGACGAGCGCGTCGACTTCCGTGCGGTACTGACCGATCAACTGGCTCGCGAACACGGCCTGAACGCCGACGTGGTGCTGGATTATGAGCTGAGTTTCTACGACACCCAGAGCGCGGCGATCATCGGCCTGCATGGCGACTTCATCGCCGGCGCGCGCCTGGACAACTTGCTGTCCTGCTACGCCGGCCTGCAAGCCCTGCTCAGCGCCGACACCGAAGAAACCTGCGTGCTGGTGTGCAACGATCACGAAGAAGTCGGCTCCTGCTCGGCGTGCGGCGCCGATGGCCCGATGCTCGAACAGACCCTGCGCCGCCTGCTGCCGGAAGGCGACGAGTTCGTGCGCACCATTCAGAAATCGCTGCTGGTCTCGGCCGACAACGCCCACGGCGTACACCCCAACTACGCCGAGAAGCACGACGCCAACCACGGCCCGAAACTCAACGCCGGCCCGGTGATCAAGGTCAACAGCAACCAGCGCTACGCCACCAACAGCGAAACCGCCGGATTTTTCCGCCACCTGTGCATGGCCGAAGAAGTGCCGGTGCAGAGCTTCGTGGTACGCAGCGACATGGGTTGCGGTTCGACTATCGGCCCGATCACCGCCAGCCACCTGGGCGTGCGCACCGTCGATATCGGCCTGCCGACCTTCGCCATGCACTCGATCCGCGAACTGTGCGGCAGCCATGACCTGGCACACTTGGTCAAAGTGCTGAGCGCGTTCTACGCCTCCCGTGAATTGCCGTAATCGCTAAACGATCATCTCTCGGGATGATCACAAATCCCTGCAGGGGCTGCCGCAGGCTGCGATCTTTTGATCTTGTTTTTTGCAGTTCAAAAGCAAGATCAAAAGATCGCAGCCTGCGGCAGCTCCTACACAGATCAATACAGCTTCAATGAAACCGACCTAGACTTACATCATCCCCTTCGACAAGGCAGTCTCCATGATCTCGATGTCTTCGTTCCACGCCATGCTCGTCCCGATCCTGAGCGGGATGATCCTGCTGGCGATCGGCTTCAACTTCCGCGACAAGAACGCCGGTGTGTTTGCCATGTGGATCGGCATGCTGATGATCCTGGCGACCGTGGTCTACAAGATCCTCGCCAAACTCAACGAATAAATCCGCGCCCGGCTCGCATTGATTCTGACTGCCTCGTACACTCGCTCAATTCGCCCCTTTGCGAGGTTGACCGCCTAGTGTTCGCTCGTCTGTTTGCTCTGCCATGCCTGTTCCTTGTCTGCCTGATGACGCTGCTGCCGCTGGCCCCCGCTCACGCGGTGGGCTTGCCGGGACTGCTCAACTCCACCAAGGCGCAGCCCGAGGCGCAGGAACCGTTGGGCCAGTCGCTGGATGAAGTCATCAAGTCGCTGGAAAACGACAAGCAACGTGCACAGTTGCTGAGCGATCTGAAAAAGCTGCGCGACGCCACAAAGAAAGCCCAGGTTTCACCGGAAGAAGGCGTGCTGGGCCTGATTGGCGGCACGCTGGCCAGTTTCGAGAAGCAGTTCTCCGGCGACGACAGTCCGCTGACCCGCTGGTCCGACGAGTTCGACCTGGCCAAGGACGAACTCGATAACCTGATGTTGCCAGCCAGCGAGTGGCTGCCGATCATCTTCGGCTTCGCGGTGATCCTGATGGTCTGGAGCCTGCTCGCCGCCGCGCTGATCTGGCTCGGTCACCGGGTGCGCATGCGCTTCGGCCTGACCGAAGAACTGCCGCAGCACCCCAAGGCCCTCGACATGTTGCGCTTCGCCCTGCGCAAGCTCGGGCCATGGCTGATCGCGTTGGTCATCACCGTTTACATGAGCTACGCGCTGCCGTCGTCATTGGGCAAGAGCCTGGCGATGGTGCTGGCGTATGCGCTGGTGGTCGGCACCTGTTTCTCGGCGATCTGCGTGATCGCCTTCTCGCTGCTCGACGGCCCGCACCGGCACCGGGCGCTGTACATCCTGCGGCATCAGGCGTTCCGTCCGCTTTGGCTGATCGGCAGCTTCGCCGCGTTCGGTGAAGCGCTCAACGACCCGCGCCTGGTGGAAAGCCTCGGCGTGCATCTGGCGCACACCACCGCGACCGTCACCAATGTCCTCGCGGCGCTGTTCACCGGGCTGTTCATCCTGCGTTTCCGCCGGCCAATCGCCCATCTGATCCGCAACCAGCCATTGTCCCGTCGCCTGACCCGCCGCGCCCTCAGCGACACCATCGATATCCTCGGCACCTTCTGGTACGTGCCGGCGCTGGTGCTGGTCGGGATTTCGCTGTTCGCCACCTTCGTCTCCGCCGGCGACACCAGCACCGCCCTGCGCCAGTCACTGATCTGCACGGTGCTGCTGGTGATGTGCATGGTGATCAACGGTCTGGTGCGCCGGCACTCACTCAAACCGCAACGCGGGCCGAAGCGCCATGCCTTGTACTCGGAACGCCTGAAAAGCTTCTTCTACACCCTCGCCCACCTGCTGGTGTGGCTGATCTTCATCGAACTCGGCCTGCGCGTATGGGGCAAATCGCTGATCGGCTTTGCCGAGGGCGAAGGCCACGACGTCAGCGTCAAACTGTTCAGCCTGATTGGCACGCTGATTTTCTCCTGGCTGATCTGGATCCTCGCCGACACCGCCGTGCATCACGCCCTCACCCGCTCGCGCAAAGGCCTGGCGAATGCCCGCGCGCAGACGATGATGCCGCTGATCCGCAACGTGCTGTTCGTGGCGATTTTCATCATTGCGCTGATCGTCGCCCTGGCGAACATGGGCATGAACGTCACGCCACTGCTGGCCGGTGCCGGTGTGATCGGTCTGGCCATCGGTTTCGGTGCGCAATCGCTGGTGGCGGATTTGATCACCGGCCTGTTCATCATCATCGAAGACTCGCTGGCCATTGATGACTACGTCGATGTCGGCGGGCATCTGGGCACTGTCGAAGGCCTGACCATCCGCACCGTGCGCCTGCGCGACATCGACGGCATCGTTCACACCATCCCGTTCAGCGAAATCAAAAGCATCAAGAACTACTCACGGGAATTCGGCTACGCGATCTTCCGCGTGGCGGTGCCGTACAACATGGAAATCGACGATGCGATCAAACTGATGCGCGAAGTCGGCCAGAAAATGCGCACCGACCCGCTGCAACGGCGCAACATCTGGTCGCCACTGGAGATCCAGGGCGTGGAGAGTTTCGAGTCCGGCAGCGCCATTTTGCGTGCGCGCTTCAAGACCGCGCCAATCAAGCAATGGGAAGTTTCCCGGGCCTTTAACCTGTCGCTCAAACGCCATCTGGACGAGGCCGGGCTCGATCTGGCGACGCCACGCATGAGCGTGCAGGTCATCACTGCCGGTGGTGGCCAGCCGAAGGAATAGCACTTCGCGCAGACACTCGGGTCACAGGCAGGGAAGCCAGAAAAACAATAACCATGGAGAAACCCGATGCAGCTGACACGTATCGCCCAGACCGTTCTGTTCACCCTGCTGGCCGGCACCGCCAGCGCCGCCACCCTGGACAGCACCCGCGAACAGATCGCCGCGCAAGCCAAGGCACTTGAGCCGCAACTGCTGGAAACCCGCCGCGACATCCACGCCCATCCGGAACTGGGCAACACCGAAACACGCACCTCTGAACTGGTCGCCAAACAGCTCAAGGCCATGGGCCTGGAGGTCAAAACCAACGTCGCCCGCACCGGCGTGGTCGCCATCCTCAAAGGCGCCCTGCCCGGCCCGACCGTGGCCCTGCGCGCCGACATGGACGCACTGCCGGTCAAGGAAGTCGCCGACCTGCCCTTCGCCTCGAAAGCCAAAGGCACCTACCTCGGCAAAGAAGTCGACGTGATGCACGCCTGCGGCCACGACGCCCACATTGCGATCCTGTTGAGCACGGCGAAAATCCTCACCGGTCTGCGCGACACCCTGCCCGGCACCGTGGTGTTCTACTTCCAGCCCGCCGAAGAAGGCCCGAGCGACTTCATCCCCGACGGCAAGAACACCTGGGGCGCAAAAATGATGGTGCAGGAAGGCGTGATGAAATCACCCAAACCCGACGCCGTATTCGGTCTGCACGTCTGGGCCGGAGTTCCCGCCGGCCAGATCGCCTACCGCCCCGGCGCCACCCTGGCCAGCTCCGACGACCTGCGCATCAAAATCCTCGGCAAACAAACCCACGCCGGCCGCCCGTGGGACGGCATCGACCCGATCACCGTCGGCGCGCAAACCATCGTCGGTCTGCAAACCGTGGTCAGCCGCCGCACCGACATTTCGTCTTACCCGTCGGTGGTCAGCATCGGCACCATCAATGGCGGCACCCGCTACAACATCATTCCCGAGTCCGTGGACATGAGCGGCACCATCCGCTCCTACGACTACGGCATCCGCCAGAAACTCCACGCCGACGTACGCCAGACCATCGAAAACATCGCCGAAAGCGGCGGCGCGAAAGCCGACGTGACCATCATCGAAAAATACGACCCCACGATCAACAACCCGACACTGACGGAAAAAATGCTGCCGACGTTGAAGTGGGCAGCCAAGGATGACGTGGTCAATGCGCCGCTGGTGGGCGGCGCGGAAGACTTCTCGTTCTTCGCCAAGGAAGTACCGGGGTTGTTCGTATTCCTCGGCGTCACACCACGGGATCAGGACATGAGCAAGGCCGCGCCGAATCACAATCCGGGGTTCTTTGTGGATGAGTCGGCGCTGGTGGTTGGAGTGAGGACCATGGCGTCGCTGGCGACGGATTATTTGTATGGGAATGCTGAGGCGGCCAGATAGAGATGAAGTGATTGTGGGGGCGACTTCGCGAGCAGGCTCGCTCCCACAGTGGGAATGAGTGTATTCAGTTGGAAATTGGTCGGCTCTCAGGCCGCCTTCGCTGGCAAGCCAGCTCCCACGATGGGAATGGGTGCGGTCTGTTGGAGATTGGTCGGCTCTCAGGCCGCCTTCGCTGGCAAGCCAGCTCCCACAGTGGGAATGGGTGCGGTCTGTTGGAGATTGGTCGGCTGTCAGGCCGCCTTCGCTGGCAAGCCAGCTCCCACAGGTGGATTGGGTGTGTTCAGTTGGAAATTGGTCGGCTGTCAGGCCGCCATCGCTGGCAAGCCAGCTCCCACAATGGGAATGGGTGCGGTCTGTTGGAGATTGGTCGGCTGTCAGGCCGCCTTCGCTGGCAAGCCAGCTCCCACAGTGGGAATGAGTGTATTCAGTTGGAAATTGGTCGGCTGTCAGGCCGCCTTCGCGAGCAGGCTCGCTCCCACAGGTGGATTGGGTGTGGGCAGTGGGAAATTGGTCGGCTGTCAGGCCGCCATCGCTGGCAAGCCAGCTCCCACAATGGGAATGGGTGCGGTCTGTTGGAGATTGGTCGGCTGTCAGGCCGCCATCGCTGGCAAGCCAGCTCCCACAGGTGGATCGGGTGCGGTCTGTTGAAAATTGGTCGGCCCGCAGGCCGCCTTCGCCAGCAGGCTCGCTCCCACAGAAAACCAAAGCAGTCCAGTCAGACCGCATGCTTTTCACCATTCAACAGGATGAGCGTTAGCTCGGCTGCAGCTCTTGATCTTGATCCACGGGCGACGTCGGAAGGCTGAGTGGAGGGATTGATCCGGGCTGGGAGCGCAGCGACCGTTTGGCGCAGCCAAACACAGCGAGAGGAGGTGCAGCGAAGCAAACCGTAGGCGCTGCCCCCGGAACAATCCCGGAGCGAAGGAACCCCGAGCCCCAGCGAGCGGGCCGAACGCAGGAGCAAGCGTTTTTGGTTACTTTTGAGGCGTTTGTCAAAAGTGACCCGCCGTAAGGGCGGAACCCTAAGCCGCCGTTACCGCAGCAACGGATATTCACCCAAAACCATCAAACCACATCAACCCCAACGTGAATCGCATCATGCCGCCAAAACTCCAGATCACAATCAATCAACCGCTCATGCTGATCATAATTGACCCGAGCAATCCGTAACCCCGGACTCCCCACAGAAACCCGCAAAGCCGCCGCCGCATCCACCGCCAACGACGTCGGCACAATCTCGAACCGCACCCGCCCATAGTGCAAATCGTAATGCCGCGCATACAACTCGGTCATCGACTGATTCAAATCGAACCCCAGAATCCCCGGAAAATACTGCGGATTCAGATAATGCTCCACATACAGCACCAGCCGCCCGTCAATCCGCCGCGACCGGCAAATCTGGATCACGCTGGACAACGCCGGCAACTGCAACCACGCACACACCGCCGCCGAAGCCGGCTGCAGACGCGCGGAAATCACCTCGGTCGACGGCACCCGGCCCTGCGCACTGACCATCGCGTGAAAGTGACTGCGCTGCATCAGGTTGTACGCCAGACGCGGCGGCGAAACGAACCAGCCTCGGCGCTCCTCGCGATAGATCTGCCCCTGTGCCTCCAGTTGCAACAACGCCTCACGCACCGTGATGCGCGTGGTGCCGAACAACTCACTGAGCTTGCGCTCGGCCGGCAACTTGCTCCCGGGCGCGAGCAGGCCGTGATCAAGTTGCTCCTGCAGCACCTGACCAATCGCTGTCACCGCTTTTGTTGCCTCATCGCGCATCAACGTTACCTATCTGGACTAGACCAGCACTGTTTCGGGGCAAAAACCGTACGGCCTGCAAGCCGTTTCCATGTCTTGCAAGCCTAGGCAGTGCAGATGACCGAGAGATGACAAACCCGCCCGACGGTCGCCTTCATGACTTGCAATACCTCGGCCAAGTGCCTTGTCTGCCGGGGCTTTGACCTTGGTCTACGCTTAGCGGGCAAGCGCCGAAACCGGGCCAATAAAAGGCCTGCCGGGCGACCGCCGACATCAAAGTGTCATCCAGCCCCCTTAAATTGGCTCAGGTATTGCTGACCTAGACCAACACAAACCGCAATCGCAGCGTTGAACACGACCAAGGAGCTTCGGAATGAAACAGCTTTTCCTGGCAACACTGTTAGGCTCGACCATTGCAATGTGCACCGCCGCCATGGCGGCCGACACCGATCTGAAAACCCTCGAAGCCGCTGCGAAAGCGGAAGGCGCCGTCAACAGCGTCGGCATGCCCGATGACTGGGCAAACTGGAAAGGCACCTGGGAAGACCTGGCCAAGACCTACGGCCTGAAACACATTGATACCGACATGAGCTCGGCCCAGGAAATCGCCAAGTTCGCCGCTGAAAAAGACAACGCCACCGCCGACATCGGCGACGTCGGCGCCGCCTTCGGCCCGATCGCGGTCAAGCAGGGCGTGGTGCAACCGTACAAACCGAGCACCTGGGATCAGGTGCCGGCCTGGGCCAAGGACAAGGACGGCAACTGGGCATTGGCCTACACCGGCACCATCGCCTTCATCGTCAACAAGAAGCTGCTGCACGGTTCCGAAGTACCGACCAAATGGGCTGACCTCAAGGGTGGCAAATACAAGGTTTCCATCGGTGACGTGAGCACCGCCGCGCAAGCCGCCAACGGCGTACTCGCCGCGGCCCTGGCCAACGGTGGCGACGAGAAGAACCTCCAGCCGGCCCTGCTGCTGTTTGCAGACATCGCCAGGCAAGGTCGCCTGTCGATGGCCAACCCGACCATCGCCACCATGGAAAAAGGCGAGATCGAAGTCGGCGTGGTCTGGGACTTCAATGGTCTGAGCTACAAGGCCAAGATGGCCAACCCGGATGACTACGTGGTGCTGATCCCGTCCGACGGCTCGGTGATTTCCGGCTACACCACCATCATCAACAAGTACGCAAAAAACCCGAACGCCGCCAAGCTGACCCGCGAATACATCTTCAGCGACGCCGGCCAGACCAACCTGGCGCGCGGCAACGCCCGTCCGATCCGTGCCGAACATCTGCAACTGCCGGAAGACGTGAAAGCCAAGCTGCTGCCAAACGAGCAGTACAAGAAGGTCACGCCAATCAAGGACGCCGACGCGTGGGAAAAAACCTCCAAGGCCCTGCCGCAGAAGTGGAACGAAGAAGTCATCGTCGAGATGAAGTAATCCTTCATCTGTAGGAGCTGCCGCAGGCTGCGATCTTTTGATCTTGCTTTTAAAAGGCAGAGTCAAAAGATCGCAGCCTGCGGCAGCTCCTACATTGAACGATCCAAGTTTTGTTTTCGGAGTTTTTGCCCCTATGAAGCACAACGTCATCCTTGTCGTGCTCGACGGTCTCAACTACGAGGTCGCGCGGCACGCCATGGGGCATCTGCAGGCTTACGTTGGCGCAGGACGCGCCGCGCTCTATCAGTTGGAGTGCGAGTTGCCGGCCCTGTCCCGACCGCTTTACGAATGCATCCTTACTGGCGTGCCGCCGATCGACAGTGGCATCGTCCACAACAACGTCGCGCGTCTGTCCAACCAGCGCAGCATCTATCACTACGCCCGCGACGCCGGTCTGAAAACCGCCGCAGCGGCCTATCACTGGGTCAGCGAGCTGTATAACCGCTCGCCGTTCGTCGTGGCCCGCGACCGGCACACCGAAAACCTGTCATTGCCGATTCAGCACGGCCACTTCTACTGGAGCGATCACTACCCGGATTCGCACCTGTTTGCCGATGCGGAAAACCTGCGTCTGCGCCATGCGCCGAACTTTCTGCTGATTCACCCGATGAACATCGACGACGCCGGCCACAAGCACGGCCTCGACTCCACGCAATACCGCAACAGCGCACGCTCGGCGGACATCATCCTCGCCGACTACCTGCAAGGCTGGCTCGATGCGGGCTATCAGGTGCTGGTCACCGCCGACCACGGCATGAACAACGACCGCTCGCACAACGGCCTGTTGCCGGAAGAACGCCAGGTTCCGCTGTTCGTTTTCGGTGACGCCTTCAGCTTCAATATTGATGCCGCGCCGAAACAAACCGAGATCTGCGGCACCGTCTGTGAACTGCTCGGCGCCCCCCACGACAAACCTGTATGCCGGGAGCTGCTCAAGTGAATGCCATGACTCGCGGCAAATGGCTGGCAGCCCTGTGCCTGGTGCCGTTCGCCCTGTTCTTTATCGTGTTCGAAATCGCCCCGCTGGTCTGGGTGATGATCAACAGCCTGCAATCGGAAGAATTCGGCTGGGGCCTCGCCAACTTCAGCAAGATCTTCAGTTCCAAGTTCTATCTGCAGGCAATCCAGTACAGCCTGGAGATCAGTTTCTGGTCGAGTGTGTTCGGCATCATCATCGCCGTGCTCGGCGCGTACTCATTGCGCCGGGTCGACTCGAAACTGCGCAACTTCGTGAATGCCTTCGCCAACATGACCAGCAACTTCGCCGGCGTGCCCCTGGCCTTCGCGTTCATCATCCTGCTCGGTTTCAACGGCAGCATCACGATCATGCTCAAGCAGGCCGGGATCATTCAGGACTTCAACCTGTACTCGAAAACCGGCCTGATCATTCTCTATACCTACTTCCAGATTCCCCTCGGCGTGCTGCTGCTCTACCCGGCCTTCGACGCCTTGCGTGAAGACTGGCGCGAATCCGCTGCGCTGCTCGGCGCCAACGGCTGGCAGTTCTGGCGGCATATTGGTCTGCCGGTGCTGACCCCGGCACTGCTCGGTACGTTTGTGATCCTGCTGGCCAACGCTCTCGGCGCCTACGCCACGGTGTACGCCTTGACCACCGGTAACTTCAACGTGCTGCCGATCCGCATCGCGGCAATGGTTTCCGGGGACATTTCCCTCGACCCGAATCTCGCCAGTGCCCTGGCCGTGGTGCTGGTGGCGTTGATGACTATCGTCACCGTCGTGCATCAATTGCTGCTGAAGAGGAGCTACCATGTCTCGCGCTGAATCCGGCCCGGCCGGCGTCTACCACCGCGTCGTGGTTTATTTGCTGTTCGCGATCCTGCTGCTGCCGCTGGTGGGTACGCTGATCTATTCGATCGCCAGCAGCTGGTCGGCGACCATCCTGCCCAGCGGCTTCACTTTCAAGTGGTACCTCCAGCTGTGGAGCGATCCACGCTTTCTGCATGCTTTCGGCCAGTCGCTGCTGGTGTGCGTGGGCGCGCTGGTGCTGTCGGTGGTGCTGATCCTGCCGTTGCTGTTCGTGGTGCATTACCACTTCCCGAAGCTCGATGCGCTGATGAACATCCTGATCCTGCTGCCCTTCGCGGTGCCGCCAGTGGTGTCGTCGGTAGGCCTGTTGCAACTGTACGGTTCGGGGCCGCTGGCGATGGTCGGTACGCCGTGGATCCTGATCGGTTGCTACTTCACCGTGGCGCTGCCGTTCATGTACCGGGCGATCACCAACAACCTGCAGGCGATCAACCTGCGCGACCTGATGGACGCCGCGCAACTGCTCGGCGCCAGCACCTTTCAGGCCGCGTTTCTGGTGGTACTGCCGAACCTGCGCAAAGGTCTGATGGTCGCGCTGCTGCTATCGTTCTCGTTCCTGTTCGGGGAATTCGTGTTCGCCAACATCCTCGTCGGCACGCGCTACGAAACCCTGCAGGTGTATTTGAACAACATGCGCAACAGCAGCGGCCACTTCACCAGTGCGCTGGTGATCTCGTACTTCTTTTTCGTGCTGGTCCTGACCTGGATCGCCAACATCTTGAACAAGGACAAAAGCGAATGAGCTACGTCAGCGTCCAACACCTGCAGAAAAACTACGCGGGCACCACGGTGTTCAGCGACATCAACTGCGAAATCAACAAAGGCGAGTTCGTCACCCTGCTCGGCCCGTCCGGTTGCGGCAAGTCCACCCTGCTGCGTTGTATCGCCGGGCTGACGCCGGTGGATGGCGGCAAGATCCTGCTTGATGGCGTCGACATCGTGCCGCTGAGCCCGCAGAAACGCGGGATCGGCATGGTGTTCCAGAGCTACGCGCTGTTCCCCAACATGACCGTCGAGCAGAACGTCGCCTTCGGCCTGCGCATGCAAAAAGTCAACGCGGACGACAGCCACAAGCGTGTCGCCGAGGTGCTGAAACTGGTTGAACTGCACGACTTCGCCAGCCGTTATCCGCATCAGCTTTCCGGCGGTCAGTGCCAGCGTGTCGCCCTCGCCCGCTCGCTGGTCACCCGCCCACGCCTGTTGTTGCTGGATGAACCGCTGTCGGCGCTGGATGCGCGAATCCGTAAACACCTGCGCGAACAGATCCGCCAGATCCAGCGCGAACTCGGCCTGACCACCATCTTCGTCACCCACGACCAGGAAGAAGCGCTGACCATGTCCGACCGGATTTTCCTGATGAACCAGGGAAAGATCGTGCAAAGCGGAGACGCCGAAACCCTCTACACCGCACCGGTCGATGTGTTCGCCGCCGGCTTCATCGGCAACTACAACCTGCTCGACGCCGACAGTGCCTCAAAGTTGTTGCAACGGCCGATCAACCACCGCATCGCCATACGCCCGGAAGCCATCGAACTGAGCCTCAATGGTGAACTCGATGCGCAGATCCGCAGCCACAGCCTGCTCGGCAACGTGATCCGCTATCGGGTCGAAGCGCGCGGTGTGGAACTGGTGGTGGACGTGCTCAACCGCTCGGCGGCGGATCTGCATCCCGACGGTCAGCGTCTGGCGCTTTCCATCGATCCGACGGCCCTGTGTGAGGTAGCCTGATGACTTTGCTGACGTTGAAGAGAGAACTGCACTGATGGCCCTGGCAATTTTTGATCTGGACGAAACCCTGATCCACGGCGACTGCGCCACCCTCTGGAGCGAGCAGATGGGGCGCCTGGGCTGGGTCGATCCCGAGTCGTTCATGCGCAAGAACAACGAGCTGATGGACGCCTACAGCCATGGCAAATTGCGCATGGAAGAATTCATGGCGTTCAGCCTCGAACCGCTGATCGGGCGTACCCCGGAAGAGCTCGAGCACCTGGTCGGCCCATGGGTCGAAGACTTTATCGAACCGATCATCTTCAGCGACGCGACCAAAACCATCGCCGCCCATCGCAAGGCCGGCGACCGGATCCTGGTGATCTCGGCCTCGGGCACGCACCTGGTCAAACCGATCGCCGACCGCCTGGGCATCGACGAAATTCTCGGCATCGAACTGGATGTCGCACACGGTGTTTACAGCGGCCAGACCGTCGGCACCCTGACCTACCGCGAAGGCAAGATCATCCGCCTGCTGGAATGGCTGGACGCCGAGGAAGAGAACCTTGAGGGCGCGAGTTTCTATTCAGATTCACGCAATGATCTGCCGTTGCTGCTGAAGGTGGATTTCCCGCATGTGGTGAATCCGGATCCGGTGCTGCTGGAGCATGCCGAAAAAGCAGGCTGGCCGATCCATCTCTGGAAGTAAAAACAAAGATCGCAGCCTGCGGCAGCTCCTACAGGGTGTACACCCTCCCACTGTAGGAGCTGCCGCAGGCTGCGATCTTTTGATCTTGCCCTTCCAATCAGCTCAGACTGTCGTCAATCACCAGCACCACTTTCCCCGAAACCGTATTGCTCGCCAGCTCGGCAAACGCCGCCTCGGCGTCTTTCACCGGAAAGGTTTTCGCCAGTTGCGGACTCAACCGTCCTTCGGCAAACAGCGGCCATACATGCTGGCTCAAGTCGCTGAACAGGTCGGCCTTGAACTGATCATCGCGACTGCGCAACGTCGAACCGAGCAACTGCACACGTTTGGCCAGTACCTGTGCCAGGTCCAGTTTCGCCTCACGCCCGCCCATCAGACCAATCAGCACCCAGCGTCCATCCAGCGCCGTCAGCTTGAGGTTCAGCGCCGCGTAATTGCCGCCGACCGGATCGAGGATCACGTCAAACGGACCGAAGTCGCGCAGACTCTCCAGGTCATCGCTGCGCACCACCCCGCCCTGGGCGCCCAGCGCTTCACAGTAGGCCAGACGCTCGGGCGAGCCAACGCTGACCCAACAGGGATTGCCAAACGCCTTGCACAGCTGAATGGCGGCTGAACCAATTCCACTCGCGCCAGCATGCAGCAGAACCTTCTCGCCCGGTTTCAACGCCGCCAGTTGAAACACGTTGAGCCAGACCGTTGCATAAACCTCGGGTAATGCCGCGGCCTCGATCAACGAAACACCTTCGGGCACCGGCAGCACGTGCCGTCCGTCGACGACCACCTCTTCAGCCATTCCGCCCCCGGCCAGCAACGCGCAGACCCGGTCGCCGACCTGCCAGGACGAGCCGGCGCCGACTTCGCTGATCACCCCGGAGCACTCAAGACCGAGCACCTGACTGGCACCGGGCGGCGGTGGATAAAGCCCGGCTTTCTGTAATAAATCGGCGCGATTGAGGCCGGCTGCCGCCACACGAATGCGCACTTGTCCTACATCACATGCCGGACTCGGCTCTTCAACCCATGCCACTTGACCTTCAACGCCTTGCAATGCCTTCACAGTGCCTCCATAGTGAGTCTGGACTGAGCCCGAAGCTGTAGCGCCGGGCTTTTTGCATTATGCGACCGGCTCTCGTAGAACCGGCGACTTCAAAGACGGCCTAATATGCGTTATCAATTGTCCCCGCGTCGAATCAGCATGAAGCATTTGCTCCCCAGCACCGCCCTCGCTCTTTTCATCGGTATCGGCTTGTTGCCGATGTCGGGCAAAACCTTCGCAGCCAACAGCTGGGACAACTTGCAGCCTGATCGCGACGAAGTGATCGCCAGTCTCAACGTCGTCGAGTTGCTCAAGCGTCACCACTACAGCAAGCCGCCGCTCGACGATGCGCGCTCGGTGATCATCTACGACAGCTACATCAAGCTGCTGGACCCGTCGCGCAGCTATTTCATGGCCAGCGACATCGCCGAATTCGACAAGTGGAAGACCCAGTTCGACGACTTCCTCAAAAGCGGCGACCTCAACGCCGGGTTCACCATCTACAAGCGCTATCTGGACCGCGTCAAGGCGCGTCTGGACTTCGCCATTGCGGAGCTGAACAAGGGCGTCGACAAGATGGACTTCACCACCAAGGAGACCTTGCTGATCGATCGCAAGGACGCCCCTTGGCTCAAATCCACCGCTGAACTCGACGACCTGTGGCGCAAACGCGTCAAGGACGAAGTGCTGCGGCAGAAGATTGCCGGCAAGGATTCCAAGCAGATCCAGGAAACTTTGACCAAGCGCTACAAGAACCAGTTGGCGCGTCTGGACCAGACCCGCGCGGAAGACATCTTCCAGGCGTACATCAACACCTTCGCCATGTCCTACGACCCGCACACCAATTATCTGTCGCCGGATAACGCGGAGAACTTCGACATCAACATGAGCCTGTCCCTGGAGGGCATCGGCGCCGTGTTGCAGAGCGACAACGATCAAGTGAAAGTCGTGCGTCTGGTGCCGGCAGGCCCGGCCGACAAGACCAAGCAGGTCGCACCGGCCGACAAGATCATCGGCGTTGCCCAGGGCAACAAAGAGATGGTCGACGTGGTGGGCTGGCGTCTGGACGAAGTGGTCAAGCTGATCCGCGGCCCGAAAGGCACCGTGGTGCGCCTGGAAGTGATTCCGGCGAGCAATGCGCCGAACGATCAGACCAGCAAGATCGTGCCGATCACTCGCGAAGCGGTGAAGCTTGAAGACCAGGCGGTGAAAAAGTCCGTGCTGAACCTGAAACAGGACGGCAAGGACTACAAGCTCGGCGTCATTGAGATCCCGGCCTTCTACCTCGACTTCAAGGCGTTCCGTGCCGGTGATCCGGATTACAAGAGCACCACCCGTGACGTCAAGAAACTGCTGACCGAACTGCAGAAAGAGAAAGTCGACGGCGTGGTCATCGACCTGCGCAACAATGGCGGCGGCTCCCTGCAGGAGGCCACCGAGCTGACCAGCCTGTTCATCGACAAGGGTCCGACCGTCCTCGTGCGTAATGCCGATGGCCGCGTCGATGTCCTCGAAGATGAAAACCCGGGCGCGTTCTACAAAGGCCCGATGGCACTGCTGGTCAACCGCCTGTCCGCTTCGGCTTCGGAGATTTTTGCCGGCGCCATGCAGGACTACCATCGCGCACTGATCATCGGTGGCCAGACCTTCGGCAAAGGCACCGTACAGACCATTCAGCCGCTGAACCATGGCGAACTGAAACTGACGCTGGCCAAGTTCTACCGGGTGTCCGGGCAGAGTACCCAGCATCAGGGCGTGCTGCCGGACATCGACTACCCGTCGATCATCGACACCAAGGAAATCGGCGAAAGTGCCCTGCCGGAAGCCATGCCGTGGGACACCATCAAGGCGGCGATCAGGCCGGCCTCCGATCCGTTCAAACCGTTCCTCGCGCAGCTCAAGTCCGAGCACGACGCACGCAGCGCCAAAGACGCCGAGTTCGTGTTCATCCGCGACAAGCTGGCCCTGGCGCAGAAGCTGATGGAAGAAAAAACCGTCAGCCTCAACGAAGCTGATCGTCGTGCCCAGCACGCGGACATCGATGCCAAGCAATTGGCGATGGAAAACATCCGTCGCAAAGCCAAAGGCGAAGAGCCGCTCAAAGAGCTGAAGAAAGAAGATGAAGACGCGCTGGCCGCAGCCGAGCCGGACAAGGTCAAACCAGAAGACGACGCCTACCTGAGCGAAACCGGGCGCGTGCTGCTGGATTACCTGAAGCTGAGCAATCAGGTGGCCAAGAAGTAAGATGATGGCAATTTAGTGGTGACGCTCCCCGGAGCGTCATCAAACAGTCATCATTCTGTCGTGAAATAAAGGACTGGGAGCGCCTCTTCAAACAAGAGCGCTCCCAGTCCTTTTTTTATCGCCAGAGATTGCCATGACCACGACCGAACAGCTGAGTGCCTTGAGCTCGATCCTGACTCAAAGCGGTTTGCACAGCCTGTTCCAGCCGATCATCTGTCTCTCCGAGCGTCGCATTCTCGGCTACGAAGCCCTTACCCGAGGCCCGTCCAACAGCCCGCTACACTCGCCTATCGCGCTGTTCGCCGTGGCGCGTCAGGCTGGCCGCTTGAGCGAACTGGAGATCGCCTGCCGCCAGTCGGCCTGCCGTCGTTTCAACGAGCAGCAACTGCCGGGCAAGCTGTTCCTCAACGTCTCGCCGGAGTCCCTGCTCGAAGCCGCGCACCAACCGGGACGAACCCTGCAACTGCTGCAGGACTTCGGCATTCCGCCGAGCCAAGTGGTCATCGAACTCACCGAACAGACGCCGATCGACGATTTCCAGTTGCTGCAAACCGCGCTGCATCACTATCGGGCGATGGGCTTTTCGATTGCACTGGATGACTTGGGTGCCGGCTATTCGAGCCTGCGTCTGTGGTCGGAGCTGCGCCCGGACTACGTGAAGATCGACCGGCACTTTATCGACGGCATTCATCAGGACGCGTTGAAACGAGAGTTCGTCGGCTCGATCCTGCAAATCGCCAAGGCCTCGCGCGCACAGGTGATCGCCGAGGGGATCGAGTTGCCGGAAGAATTGGCGGTGCTGACCGAAATGGGTGTCGATCTGGTGCAGGGCTACCTGCTCGGTCGCCCACAGGAACATCCATCTCGCGATGCCCGGGCCTTGATGCCGAAACACGACAGCAGCGCCGTGGCGTTGAATGACGAAGGCAGCGACCTCAGCGCCCTGCTCAACGACCAACCGGCGGTGCATCGCGACACGCCGACTGCCACGGTGCTGGAGGCCTTCCGCCGCCAAGCCAATCTGAATTCACTGGCAGTGCTCGACGAACAGGGCCAGCCATGCGGCATCGTCCATCGCCATTCGCTGTCCGACGCACTGCTGAAACCGTTCGCCACCGACCTGTTCGCGCGCAAACCGATCAGCCGCCTGATGAACGACGACTTCCTCGCCGTGGAAATGAGCCAGTCGCTGCAACAGGTCAGCCGCCTGATCACCAGCCGCGCCCGGCAGCGCATCGAAGAAGATTTCATCATCACCCTCAACGGCGGCTATCTCGGCCTCGGTCGGGTGATCGACGTGCTCAAACTGATCACCGAACTGAAAATCCAGCAGGCGCGCTACGCCAACCCGTTGACCCTGCTGCCCGGTAACGTGCCGATCCAGCAATGCCTGACCCGCCTGCTGCAACAGGGCCGCGAGTCGATCATCTGCTACGTCGACATCGACAGCTTCAAACCCTTCAACGACATCTACGGCTACGGCCGTGGCGACGAAGTCCTGCTGTGCCTGGCGCAATGCCTGAACGAACGCGTCGACCCGTCCCGCGACTTCGTCGGCCACATCGGCGGCGACGACTTCCTGCTGGTGCTCGGCCCGGAAGACTGGCGCAAACGCCTCAATCAACTGCTCGACGACTTCCAGAGCCAATGCCGCCGTTTCTATCGCCCGGAGCACCTTGAAGCTGGCTGCTTCATCGCGCCGAATCGCCAGGGTGTGCGGCAGGAGTTTTCGCTGCTCTCGTTATCGATCGGCGTCGTCCACCTGCAACCCGAGGCCTGCGCAGAACTGGATGCCAGCCAACTCGCGGAAATGGCTTCGCAGGCGAAGCATCATGCGAAGAATGTTCCGGGGTATAGCGTGCATGTGATTGATAGTCTCAGTGCTGCCGACCTTCAACTGCCGCAACTGATTGGTCAACGATGATTCCACAGACGACATAACCACTTTTCCAAATCTAAAAAAAATTATTTATATCAACTCCAGAACTTAAAAAAGCAACTCACTCTAATTTTTTCCACTTTGCAGCATAGCCAGCACGTGGCTTAACCATTCTTGACCGGAAGTCCACTTATTCCAATAGCAGTAGTAGCAACTGAGATCTCTCAACAAGTAATCTCTTATCGTCACCTCATCTTTATCTTGACTCAGCAAAGACTGCAACTCTTCACAAACCAAAAGTATTATTTCCGGATCTGAGGTTTGTAAGAAGTCAGCAATAACTTTATCGGGGGTGTCGTACTCTATTAGCCAATCTTGATGAAAGTAGGCCCCAAAAAAGTCGTGAAGCTCGGGAAATTCTTGATTCATAGTTCTGGAAATCCGGTCAGCAAAAAATATCCCAAAGGGAGTGTAGGGTCTTTTTTCAGAACTAGCAGGAGTTTTAGTGCCGACCGAGGATGTGTGGCGCCATTCAGCAAGCTCACTCCCACCGGCTGGTTGAGATCGTGGGTGATAGTTGTCTTTCCCTTTGTGCTATTTAAAAAATCTTGCACCTTTTGCGCATTCACCCTCAAAGCTTCTGAAACAGCGGCCTCAGCTCCGGCGCGGTTGGAAAATGTAGAAGCTGCTGGAATATGTGGCTCCGCCATTAATCTTTGGGCTAACTGCGCATCTGTTCTACCAATATGTTTGATTATTAGATGTCCGCCCTGAGCCTCATGCGCAGCCAAGCCCCCACCTGGAACTATCTCGCTGTAAGGCCCTTCAGCTTGTATTGCCCCCGGACACGGATTGCAAGCCAACCCCAACGGATCCACCCACCCCGTCGGATTCGGCACATACCGGTACTGATTCAACCCACCTGCCAACTTGATGGGATCCGGCGTCAGATACCGTCCCAACCTCGGGTCGTAATACCGATGCCGGTTGTAATGCAGCCCACTCTCCGCATCGAAATACTGCCCCTGAAAGCGCAGTGGCTGGTCGAGGTAGTCCTCGCCGGCGAGGGTGATGGCTGCGACTTTGCCGTAGGCGTCGTATTGCGCGGACCAGACGATCTCGCCGCTGTAATCGGTCAGTTCCTGCGGGGTGCCGAGGTGGTCGAGCTGGTAGTAGAACGGGCAGGCGCGTTTCGGGCCTTTACCGTCGAGCAGCGCCAGCGGGCGGAAGGTGCCGGGTTCGTAGATGTAGCTGCGGTATTGGACCTTGCTGCTTTCGGCGACGAGAAGGTCGCCTTGCCAGAAGAACTCGGTGCTGAGGCCGTCGACGGTCTTGCGGATGCGTCGACCAAAAGCGTCATATTGGTAGGTCGCGGTTTGGCCGTCGGGGCGGGTCAGGCTGATCAGGCGGTGCTGGCAGTCGTAGCGGTATTCGGTGATCAGCAGTTGATCGCGGCCGCGACGCTCGCGGATCAGGTTGCCGAAGGCGTCATAATCGTAATGCCGGTCGCCCTGCATCAGCAGGCGGTTGCCTTTGATCCGCGTGGGGCCGGGACGGTCCTGCATCAGCAGGTTGCCGGCCGGGTCGTGGGCGAAGGCTTCCGGCAGTTCGTCGCGCGAATGACGTACGCGGATCAAGCGGTCGAGGGCGTCGTAGCCGTAGGTGCGCTGACCGTGACGGCTGTCGGCAATGTGTTCCAGATTGCCGTTGGCGCTGTAGGCATAATCGCGGCGATACAGCGAAGCGTGCTGATGACCTACAGCGTGGGCCAGCAAACGGCCCTGGTCGTCGTAGGCGTATTCGCTGAGCAGCAGGCCTTGCTGGCGTTGTTGTTCACGACCCGATTGATAGACGTGGCTGGTCAGCCGCGTGCCATTAAGGTCAATGGCGGTCAGCGCGCCGCCCTTGGCGTAGTGATAGTCGAGCGTGCTGTTGTCCGGCAGACGCTGGCGCTTGAGCTGGCCGCAGGCGTCATAGGCATAACGCAAGGTGCCCCAGCCCTGATGCTCGGTGATCAGCCGGTCCTGCAGGTCGTATTCAAAGGCCAGTGGATGTTGCTGGCCGTCATCGACGCCGATCAACCGGCCCAGGCGGTCATAGCGATACTCGACCTGAACTCCGTCGGGCAGGGTTTTCAGCAGCAGACGCCCGGCCGCATCACGCGCGTAGGCAGTGACCAGCGTCGAGCCGTCGTCGCCGAACTCGGTCTTCTCCAGCAGGTGCCCGTTACGGTCGTAGGCGTATGCGGTGCGCCGGCCGTCGAAGCCGGTTTCCTGTCGGATCAATCCGGTGGGCGTGTAGTCCAGTCGGTACTTTTCGCCGGATTCGTTCTCGATTTCAGTCAGCAGCAGTTGCGCATGGTCGTAGCGATACTGCACCCGCGTGCCGTCGGGATTGATCCTGCGCGAGACCAGATGCAGGTCGTCGTCATACTCGTAACGGGTGATGCGCCCGAGTTCGTCGCGCTCGGCCGTGACCTGGCCGTACGCGCCGTAGCTGTAGGCGCGGGTGGCGCCTGTAGGCAACGTCGTCTGAACCAGTCGGCCAATGGCATCCCACTGCTGGCGAGTGACGGCACCGTGTTCGTCGCAAGTGGTCGTCCGTCGCCCCAGCGCATCGTAGGAAAAACGCCGTACACCGCCGTCAGGCAGGGTTTCCTCGATCAGTTGGCCGAGGTCATTCCACGACAACTTGTGCCGGCTGCTGTCCGGATAGCGGATCGACAGCAACTGTCCGCGCGTGTCGTAGTAGTAATGGGTGACCTGGCCGTCAGGATCGACCGCCTCGGTGACATCCCCTTCGGCGTTGCGCCGATACGTCCAGACCGCGTCACCACGAGAACGGCTGTGCAGGAAACCGTTGCGATACTCGTAGGACGTTGGCTCATTGTCCGGCGGAAGCAGCGCGATCAGCCGTCCGACGTCGTCGTAGCGGTATTCGGTGACCGCACCCAGCGGATCCTGCTCGGCGATCAACCGGCCCGCAGCGTCATACGCCTTGAGATGCTCACCGCCATCGGCCTCGACCTTGCGCACCAGCCGTGCGCTGTCATCGTGGACGTAGGTTTCCTCGGTGCCATCAACGTAATGCACCGTGACGCGGTCGCTGTCGTCCCAGACATACCGCGTATTCATCTGCGCGAACGAGGCCCAATGGCGCACGCAACGCGCGGCTTTGCCGGAACGCTCCCACTCCCAGAAAAAGCTCGCGCCGCCGCTCAGTTGCCGCTGCAGGATGACGTGCTGATCGTCGTAGTCGTAACGCTCGCTGTCCCCGACGGCATTGGTCGCGGCCAACAATCGCTGACGGGCGTCGTAGCAATAACTGACCAGCGTTTGCTCGGTGCGCCAGCCACCCGCCTCAAACACCTGGTAATCAACTGCCACCAGATGCGCCCGGTCGTAGCGCAACAGCAGCGAGCGCCCGGCCCCGCTATCCAGACGCTGCACACGCTCGGAATGATCGCGATGCACCGTCAGACGATTGCCATATGCATCACTGACCGCCGTCAACCGCCCGGCACGAAAGTGATAAAACCGCGCCGCATCCCCCGCCAGCGCGAGGATCAGTTCCTCCGGCTCATCGCCGAGAAAAATCGCCGCCCGCGACAGGCTGTTGTGGATCTGCGGCCGTTCAACACTGGGCAATGGGAACCGCGTGCGCCGGTTCTCGTGATCGACCCAGACCACCGCCTCGCCAGCGAACTCCAGCCGATGCGCCAGCGAATGGCTCCAGCCAAACCCCAGCCCGACATCGATCTCCACCGCGCTGGTGCGGTACAACCGGGTGAACTCGAACGGCAGCAAGCCATCGAGCGTGCCATCGGTCAGGGTCAGCAGTTCTTCGCCGGTGACCATCGACACCGGGCAACCGTTGGTGCAGGTCAGCGGCACGCAATCGGCGCTGTCGCCGTTGGGGTTTTTCGCTTGTTCCGGCGAGTCGTCGTGATGCTCGTTTTTCTTCAGGGCGGCATTGCGCTTCGCACCCCAGCGCAACTGCATGCGGCCCTTTTTAACGCCGGCGGCAATGCCCCGCGCGGCGACGGTTTTGTACTGGTCGACGTAATGGATGAACGTGTTGACGATGCCGAACATCGCCTTGACCAGACGTTTCACAACCGTGAGCAGCTGGGCGGCGCGATCCGCCAGACGTAGCGTCAGATAAGCGATCCCCGCACCAGCCCCGACGAATGTCAACACAACGCCGATCAGCACATCGAGCAGCACCTGCACGATCATCATCGACGCCGTTTCAGCGGTTTTGCCGGCGATCTGGCTGGGCGGCAGCATCTCCAGCCAGAGACTCGCACTGCGCAGCAGCAAACACAGCGCCGCCTCGTCGCTGACCAGCAACTGCAGTTTTTGCATGACATCCGGAGCTGATTCTGCGAGGCGGACCAGATCGGCCGCACCGCTTCCAAGGCGTTCGGCAAACGCCCCTGGATCCTGCAGAATCTCCGACAGCATGCCGAGGCTGTCCCACACCCCCTCGATCGCCGCCCAGCTCCCGGCGAGCATGCCGTTGCCTGCCGCTGTCGCCACCGACTGCGACCACTGCGGCTTGAACCCCTGCCACTCGCTGCGCAGCCAGCCCTCCAGATTGCCGGTCAAACCGTCGTAGGACTTGAACAGCGCCTCGATCTGCTCCGAGGTAACGTCGCTGTGCACCTGCACGCGATAGAACTTGCCGGGCGTCCCGGTGAATGTTCCCCGGCCTTGCGCATCAAGTCCGACGGGGAAGATTTGGCCATCATCCACCGCCACCACATCGACCACGATGTCGCCCAGCGGAATGTCGTACACCGACTCGAATTTGCTCTCGATCGTCAGCACCCCGCTTTTCGGGCACTGCACGACGCCGGAGGCAAACTCACTGTCTCCTGTGCTGACAGCGGTGATGCGATCACCGAAACGGATGATCCGCTCCATGCCCATCAGCGACGGCAGATCCGCCGCGTGGCTGACCTGATCCGCTGCTCTGCTGAACCAGTGTTCAAGCTGCTGGCAATAGAGGCTGAGGGTGTCGGGAAAGCTGTCGAGTTCCTGCTCGATACGGCTGACGGCTTCCATCAGCGCACGCAACGATGCGGGGTGGAATGAAAAACCGGGTCAAACATGAGCGTTCCCTCGCGCAAAAATTAGGCGCGGGGACTTTGCGGGGGATCAATCAGGAAAGAAGTCAGGCGAGTAGGCTTTTGCTGTAGGACAAATCTGCAAAGGACTGATTACTACAAAACGTATGGCGATAAACGCAAACGTGGCGTGAGGTTTCCCTCACGCCACGTTTATCGGACGATACAAAATGATTTACTGGGTTTAATCCCGAGCGCTCAACTCTTGGAGTTTGAGCTCGGCCAACGGGTGGCCGGCCTTGGCGGCCAGCGTCCACCAGCGCGCCGCTTCTGTCGGATCCGGCGCTTTGCTCGGAGTACCGGCCAGGCTGATCACGCCGACCTGATAAGCCGCTTTGCCATCGCCGGCGAGCGCCGCCAGACGCAACAGCCGCACACCTTCTTCGCGGGCGCCCAGGCCAACACCGCGAAACGTCAGAATGTGCCCATAAAAGCTTTGCGCGCCGACATCGCCAAGATTGGCTATGCGCGCAAACTGCCCTTCGAGCCAGCGCCAGCCTCTGGGCTGGCGGACGAACCACGACCAGTGAAACAGCCTGCGGGCCAACCAGTAACTGGCCGACGCCTTGAGTCGAAAGAACACTCAGGCCTCCGCCGATTCCGGGTACTCGTATTCGAAGACCCTGACCACTTCCGACGCATGCCAAGAGGCAGCCGCAACGCCATCGGATGGCCCGGAGAAACGTCCCAGACGTTCAACGCATTCAAAAAAACCGGTTCGGGGCAAACGGCTGGCCCCTTGGCTGATCACCAGCGAACTGCGCAATGGCTGCTCGGCCTTGGCGTCGACTGCGGCCAGATGCTCAAGTGCCGCGGTCAGCGTCTGCATCGCCGGCGTCGGCAGTTGCAAACGTTCGAGCAAGGCTCGATAGGTCAACAGATGGCGCTGCCTGCGCGCCTGATCCAGCTCCCCCAGCAATCCGTCCCAATGTTGACGACTGATGCGTACGCTCACGATTCATCCCTCCAACCCGGCACCGTCAGTTCCCAGGCCAGGCTGCGGCGAATCGCGGCGTCAGGTTGACGCTCGCCGCTTTCGATCATGGCCAGATAAGACGGGCTGATGCCTACCGTGCGGGCCAGCGCCTCGATGGCGATGCCCTTCCCTTCGCGCAAACTGCGTAGTTGATCCAGACCTGGAAGAATCGGGTCTGGCGCTGCGGCGGCCGGCGCTGGCGCCTGCTGCTGCGGTATGTCGTTGATGCCTGCTGCTTTCAGTAGAGCCTGATACTGGCCCCATGGCAGAACCGCGTATTCGGGCTCGCCATCGCGTGCAATTATCTGAATATCCATGACTACCCCGTAGGACAACAACACTTAGCGAGTCGGCACTTTTCCCTAGAAGTGTAATCCTAACAGCGGCCAAGGTCGCGGGGGGTATCAATCTGCCTGCAGGCGAGGTGAATCAGGTTTTTTTCGGGCCCTGCAGTTGAAGTTGCTCGGGGGTATCGGGCAAACGTTCGACCACTGCGAGTTTTTCCGGCTGTTGTCGATTGCGCCAGAGCCGGAAGGCAGCGAGTTCGTCGTCGAGGGTTTTCATCAGCCAGGCGAGAACAGCAATGTCATCGAGCATGCCGAAGACGGGGATGAAATCCGGGATCGCGTCCACCGGGCTGAGGAAATACATCAACCCTGCCACCACCGAAACGATGGCTTTCGGACTGATCGCCCGGTACTCGCCGCGCCAGTAAGCCAGACACAAGGCCTGGAGCAAGCGCAGATCATCCTTGAGCTTGCCCAGGCGATTACCTTGCGCAGCGCCCTTGCTCGCCACGGCGAACAGCAGAGTCGGCAGGCGGCCACGGGCCAGCAGGCGTCCCGCCAGAGGCAGAAACCGGGCGAAATTCCATGGCGCTTTCATCTATTTCTCCCGTTGAAATGTTATCCACACAAATTGTGGATAACCTTGTGAACAGAGCTGCATTTCAGCGCTGAGAGCCCCGTTTCATAAGGGCTTCGCTCAGATCGGGCGTTTTTTACTCACATAAAAAAACCCAATATTTCATTGACTTGGCGGCTCAGGACGTCTAGCCACGGCGGCCTCAATCTCTAGGACTGCTGTCAGCGGCATCCGTTCGCTCTGTTTACCTGCGCCATCCTTCAGATGCAACAACGCCCCGCATAAGCGAGGCGTTGTTGGCGAAGCCGTTACCGATGCCTGTTACTTGGCAGCGGCGTCTTCTTTGGCTGGATCCTTGATGGCCAGCAGTTCCAGGTCAAAGACCAGAACCGAGTTGGCCGGGATTGCCGGGCTTGGCGATTGCGCGCCGTAAGCCAGATCGCTAGGGATGTACAGTTTGTACTTCTCGCCAACGTGCATCAGTTGCAGACCTTCAACCCAACCCGGGATCACGCCGCTGACCGGCAGATCGATCGGGCTGCCACGTTCCACGGAGCTGTCGAACACGGTGCCGTTGGTCAGCTTGCCGGTGTAATGAACAGTCACTACGTCGGTCGGCTTGGGCTGCGGGCCGTCGGCTTTCTTGACCACTTCGTACTGCAGACCGGAAGCGGTGGTGGTAACGCCAGGCTTTTTGCCGTTTTCTTCGAGGAATTTCTTGCCGGCGGCTGCCGACTCTTCGCTCATCTTGGCCATACGCTCTTCGGCACGCTTTTGCAGCGCGGCGAAAGCTTCGACCAGTTCTTCGTCTTTCAGCTTCTGTTCTTTCTTGCCGACGGCATCTTCGATGCCCTGGGCTACCGCTTTGGAGTCCAGATCATCCATGCCTTCCTGAGCAAGGCTCTTGCCCATGTTCAGGCCGATACCGTAGGAAGCTTTTTGCGCCGGGGTTTTCAGCTCTACGCTGGTCTGCGAATCACAACCCGCGAGGACCAGGCTAACCAGGGCTACCGCCGCCGCCAACCGATGCTGTTTCATGCTATTTCCTTGTTCATGCGCCGAAAGGGCAATCGAGTAAAGCCGCGAGCTTATCAGGCCGCCACGACCAATGGCTACCGGCATGAGAGCAGGAAACGTCCGATAAGTTCAGGGATTAAAACGCATTCGAGCAAAGCGACGATGAAGCTTCTGTCATCTGGGCCTGACAAGGGCTGACGAGACTTCCTACGACAGTTGGCGTAATGGCCACTTGCCGCACCTGCAACAGCTGAGGCATAACAGCGCAACAACTCGACAAGGATGTTTATCTTGCGCCTCTTATTCCGTGTGCTGACTCTGATCGTGGTACTGCTGGGCCTGGTCCTGACCGTCATTCTGTACTACGTCGCCAACCCGAAACTGCCCTTCTATACCCCCGCCCAACAGGTGCATTACCTGCAACAGTGGAGTGAGGAGGAGCGCCAGACTTACTATTTCACCCCGCAAGGGACGCAGGTCAAAGGCCTGCGCTATGAATGGTTCCAGTCGCTGGAGCTGCCCTTCTCGCAGCAGCGTTTCGCGTCCCCGGAATACCTCGCACGCTTCGGTTTTCTGGTTGATCCGCAGCAGAAAGCCACGCCGAACAATCCGGGCAATCTGCCGGTCGGTTTCGCGCGCCATCAGAACCCCGGCGGTACCGAGCAATACCTCGATATCACCTGCGCTGCCTGCCACACCGGCGAACTGCGCTTCAACGGCCAGGCCGTGCGGATCGACGGCGGGTCGGCGCAGCATGTTTTGCCTTCCAGCGTTCCTACGTTGCGCGGTGGCAGTTTCGGACAGGCATTGGTCGCCAGTCTGACCTCGACTTACTACAACCCGTGGAAATTCGAACGCTTCGCCAGAAATGTTCTGGGCGATGACCACGAGCCGCGCCGCGAGCAACTGCGCAAAGACGTCAAGCAATCGCTGAACACCTTCCTGAAAGTCGCCTGGAACGATACCCATCGCGGCCTCTACCCGACCGAGGAAGGCCCTGGACGCACCGATGCGTTCGGCCGCATTGCCAACGCCACCTTCGGCGACGCAATTTCCCCCGCCAACTACCGTGTGGCGAACGCCCCGGTCGACTACCCGCAACTGTGGGACATGTGGACCTTCGACTGGGTGCAGTGGAACGGCTCGGCGCAGCAACCGATGGCGCGCAACATCGGTGAAGCGTTGGGCGTCGGCGCCACGCTGAATTTCTTCGACAGCAACAGCCAGCCGCTGCAAGGCGATGCGCGTTATGCCTCGAGTGTGCGCGTACGCGATCTGCACACAATCGAGGAAACCCTGCAACGCTTGCAACCGCCAGCCTGGCCTGAAGATGTCTTGGGCAGCATCGACAAACCGCTGGCCGCCAAGGGCCGCACGCTGTTTGCCGAGAACTGCGCCGGTTGCCATGTGCCGCGCAAGACTCAGGAAGGCGAGCGCTGGGTGCAGCACTTGCACATGTTGCCGGTGGAGGTGATCGGCACCGACCCGAATGCCGCGACCAATATTGCCACCCACCGTTTCGACCTGACCCCGCTGCAATGGGACCCGAAAGAACTCGAACAAATGGATGTGAAGTTGCATTCGACGCCCACCGAACCACTGGACCTGAGCCAGCTGTCGGTGGCCAAGGGCCTGGCCTACGTCACCGCGTTCGTCGAGAACCGTGCCTATCGCGAGGCCGGCGTCACCGCTGAGGAAAAGCCACAACTCGACGGCTTCGGCCTGCCGATCGGTGTGCGTGAAAAGGTTGCCTACAAGGCCAGGCCACTGGCCGGCGTCTGGGCCACCGCGCCGTTCCTGCACAACGGTTCGGTGCCAAGCCTTTATCAGTTGCTGTCGCCGCAGGATGAGCGCGCGACGACTTTCTATAAGGGTTCGTTCGAGTATGACCCGCGCCATCTGGGTTATCGCACCGAAGCCTTCACCAACGGCTTTTTGTTCGATACGCGAATCACCGGCAACCACAACAGCGGCCACGAGTTCCGCGCTGGCGAGCGCGGCAATGGGGTTATCGGCCGCCTGCTGCAACCGGAAGAACGCTGGGCCTTGCTGGAGTACCTGAAAGTATTGGGCGGGCCATTGGAGGCGCAACTGCCATGATGATCAACTCGTACAAAAAACCCTCCCTTCTCGCCCGCTTCTGGCTGTGGCTGGGGCGACTGCTGGGCAAAACCCTGCTGGCCCTGCTGACTGTCGGCCTGCTGGGCTGGGCGATCGCGAGCGCGTGGTTCATCTGGCAACACAGAGGTCCGGTGTCGGCGCAGGAACAGATTCCCGCCGGTGAAGCGGCCATGACCCAGGACGTGATCCAGACCGCCGTGCGTATCGTCGATCAACACCGCGAAGGCACACGCTACTTGCGCGATGCGCATGCCAAGGCACACGGTTGCGTAAAAGCCGAGGTCACGGTGTTGCCAGAACTGACACCAGCGCTGCGCCAGGGTGTTTTCGGCGAACCGGGCAAAACCTGGCAGGCGCTGATTCGCTTGTCCAATGGCAACGCCTACCCGCAATTCGACAGCATCCGCGACGCCCGGGGAATGGCAATCAAGCTGCTCGATGTCCCCGGCAAGCAGCTGCTCGACGACCGTCCGGTGCGCCGTGAACAAGACTTCGTGATGTTCAGCCATCCGAACTTCTTCGTCAGCGATGTCGCCGAGTACCGTCAAAATGTGGCTGCTCAGGCTGACGGCAAAAAAATCATGGCGTTTTTCCCCGGTTGGGATCCGCGCACCTGGCAGATCCGTCACCTGCTCATCGCCATGGCGACCCTGTCACCGCCGCCGGACAGCCCGACCGCGACCACCTACTTTTCGGTATCGCCTTACAAATTTGGCGAGGCCAATGCCAAGTTTCGCGTTGCGCCGGATCCGGACAACTGCCCGACCTACACCCTGCCCGCACAAAATCACGACCTGCCGAATTTCCTGCGCAGCGCCTTGAACCAACAACTGTCGACAGATCGGGTACCGGCGTGTTTCGTGCTGCAGATTCAGCGCCAGGATGCGAACAAGTACATGCCGATCGAGGACACCAGCATCGAGTGGCGCGAGCAGGATTCAGCGTTCGAAACAGTGGCACGGATCACCCTGCCGGCGCAGGACTTCGACACGCCAGCGCTGAATCTGGCATGCGACAACCTGTCGTTCAATCCGTGGTTTGGTATCGAGGCGCATCGGCCGATTGGCGGGATCAATCGCTTGCGTAAAGCGGTGTATGAGGCGGTGAGCGATTATCGGCACAGTCGCAATGCCGAATAGTGACGAGGAGATGATTTGTGGTGAGGGGATTTATCCCCGATGGGATGCGAAGCAGCCCCAGCTTCAAGACTATGGGCCTGCTGCGCAAGCCATCGGGGATAAATCCCCTCGCCACACAGGCATTGCAGAAATTCTCAAATCGCAGACAGCAAAAAGCCCGCACTCGGCGGGCTTTCTGTGGTGACCTGGCGTTCAGTGGGTCCAGGTGACCGAATATGGCGCAGCGGACGGGACTCGAACCCGCGACCCCCGGCGTGACAGGCCGGTATTCTAACCGACTGAACTACCGCTGCGCGAAACGCTTGAAACGAATGGTGGGTGATGACGGGATCGAACCGCCGACATTCTGCTTGTAAGGCAGACGCTCTCCCAGCTGAGCTAATCACCCTTCGCTTCGTTACGGGGCGCATTATGCCACAAATTTTCGTAAAGTGTTGATTTAATTGAAGTTTTTTTTCAAATAAATCCGAAAACCGGTGAAACGACACAAACCCGATGGAACAAGGTACAAACGTGAGACAGAAAAAAACCCGCTTCAGCGGGTTTTTCCGTGGTGACCTGGCGTTCAGTGGTCCAGGTTACCGAATATGGCGCAGCGGACGGGACTCGAACCCGCGACCCCCGGCGTGACAGGCCGGTATTCTAACCGACTGAACTACCGCTGCGCTAAACACTTGAAACGAATGGTGGGTGATGACGGGATCGAACCGCCGACATTCTGCTTGTAAGGCAGACGCTCTCCCAGCTGAGCTAATCACCCTTCGCTTCGGTGTGGCGCGCATTCTACGGAGCGACCCAACCTCTGGCAAGCACTTTTTTAATTAATTTTCTCAGGCCTTCCAAAGGCTTAGAGAAGGGTTGGCCTATGCCACGGCGAAGACAATAATGCCCCCCTTTGTATAAAGGAGAGACTCACCCCATGTGGTTCAAAAACCTGCTGATCTATCGCCTGACCCAAGACCTGCCTGTCGATGCCGAGGCGCTGGAAACTGCACTGGCCACCAAACTGGCGCGTCCATGTGCAAGCCAGGAGTTGACCACCTACGGTTTCGTCGCGCCGTTCGGCAAGGGCGAAGATGCGCCACTGGTGCACGTCAGCGGCGACTTCCTGCTGATCGCTGCACGTAAGGAAGAACGTATTCTGCCGGGCAGCGTCGTGCGCGACGCGGTCAAGGAAAAGGTCGAAGAGATCGAAGCCGAGCAAATGCGCAAGGTCTATAAGAAAGAACGCGATCAGATCAAGGATGAAATCATCCAGGCGTTCCTGCCGCGTGCCTTTATCCGTCGTTCGTCGACCTTCGCTGCCATCGCACCGAAACAGGGCCTGATCCTGGTGAACTCGGCCAGCCCGAAACGCGCCGAAGACCTGCTCTCCACAATGCGTGAAGTGCTCGGCACCCTGCCCGTGCGTCCGCTGACCGTGAAAACCGCGCCGACCGCGGTGATGACCGAGTGGGTCACCACCCAGCAAGCAGCACCGGACTTCTTCGTGCTGGACGAATGCGAGCTGCGCGACACCCACGAAGACGGTGGCATCGTGCGTTGTAAGCGTCAGGACCTGACCAGCGAAGAAATTCAGTTGCACTTGAGCACCGGCAAAGTCGTCACTCAGCTGTCGCTGGCCTGGCAAGACAAGCTGTCGTTCATGCTCGATGACAAGATGACCGTCAAACGCCTGAAGTTCGAAGACCTGCTGCAGGATCAGGCAGAACAGGACGGTGGCGACGAGGCCCTGGGCCAACTGGACGCCAGCTTCACCCTGATGATGCTGACTTTTGGCGACTTCCTGCCGGCGCTGGTGGAAGCGTTGGGCGGGGAAGAGACTCCGCAGGGGATCTAAACCTCTCTCCGGCGCCCTCCTTTATTGAGGGCGCCTGAAAAAGCAAAGATCGCAGCCTTCGGCAGCTCCTACATTTGGAATGTGTTTTCCTGTATGAGCTGCCGAAGGCTGCGATCTTTTTGCTGGCACCGTATGCTTAGCTTCCTAACGCTTTCACATAATAAGGAACACGCCATGCGAGCACTGGCTGCACTCAGCCGCTTTGTCGGCAACACTTTCGCTTACTGGGTTCTGATTTTCGCCGTGATCGCATTCCTGCAACCGGCGTGGTTCCTCGGTCTCAAGGGTGCAATCGTGCCGTTGCTGGGGCTGGTGATGTTCGGCATGGGGCTGACCCTCAAACTCGACGACTTTGCCGCCGTCGCCCGCCATCCGTGGCGTGTGGCTCTGGGCGTGGTCGCACATTTCGTGATCATGCCCGGTGTGGCGTGGTTGCTCTGCCAGATCTTCCATCTGCCACCGGAAATCGCCGTCGGGGTGATTCTGGTGGGCTGCTGCCCAAGCGGCACCTCCTCCAACGTCATGACCTGGCTGGCCCGCGGCGATCTGGCGCTGTCGGTGGCGATTGCTGCCGTCACCACCCTGCTCGCCCCGCTGCTGACCCCGGCGCTGATCTGGCTGCTGGCGTCGGCGTGGTTGCCGGTGTCGTTCATGGAGTTGTTCTGGTCAATCCTGCAAGTAGTGTTGCTGCCGATCGTGCTCGGCGTGGTCGCGCAACGCGTGCTCGGCGACAAGGTGCGCCACGCGGTGGACGTGTTGCCACTGGTGTCGGTGGTCAGCATCGTGATCATCGTCACCGCCGTGGTGGCCGCCAGCCAGGCGAAGATCGCCGAGTCCGGGCTGCTGATCATGGCCGTGGTGATGCTGCACAACAGCTTCGGCTACCTGCTGGGTTACTTCACCGGACGCCTGTTCAAGCTGCCACTGGCGCAGCGCAAGTCGCTGGCACTGGAAGTCGGCATGCAGAACTCGGGGTTGGGCGCGGCGTTGGCCAGTGCGCACTTCTCGCCGCTGGCGGCGGTGCCGAGCGCGCTGTTCAGCGTCTGGCACAACATTTCCGGGGCACTGCTCTCGACCTGGTTCCGGCGCATGAGCGAGAAGCAAGACCGTGAGGCGCTGGCGCAACAGCCGGCCGACTGACCGGGAAACTTGATCCCCGGATTAATGCTCGGCAGACTGTTGCGCTACGCGGGGACGACCCTGCGGCTCGATCGAGTTATCAATCTGGGGACGGCCCCGTCAATCGATGGAGGTCTCTCATGTCCTGGATCATTCTGTTTTTCGCCGGCCTGTTCGAAGTCGGCTGGGCCGTCGGCCTGAAGTACACCGACGGCTTCACCCGCCCGCTCCCCACCGTCCTGACCGTGGCGGCCATGGCCATCAGCCTCGGCCTGCTGGGCCTGGCGATGAAGGAATTGCCGCTGGGTACGGCTTATGCGATCTGGACCGGAGTCGGCGCTGTCGGCACGGTGATTGCCGGGATCATGCTGTTTGGCGAGTCGATGGCGTTGATTCGGCTGGCCAGTGTGGCGTTGATCATTATCGGGTTGATTGGTCTTAAAGTAAGCGCTTAAGCCAATGGCCCCATCGCTGGCAAGCCAGCTCCCACAGGGATCTCCGGTGAACACAAATCTTGTGTAAATCCAGAAAACCTGTGGGAGCTGGCAAGCCAGCGATGGGGCCAGCACTATCACCGATTACCTGACGGCCCCGCGCAACGCCCCCACCAACCCCTGCAATTTCGCCGGCTCCGCCGCATCCACCGCCACCGCCGAACCAGCCACCAACGTCACCCGCGACCACAACCGCTTGAACAGCCCCTTGTTCGGATCGCGACTGAAGAAACTGCCCCACAACCCCTGCAACGCCAGCGGAATCACCGGCACCGGGGTTTCTTCGAGAATCCGCGTCAGCCCGCCCTTGAACTCGTTGATCTCGCCGTCAGTGGTCAACTTGCCTTCCGGGAAGATGCACACCAGCTCACCGTCCTTCAGATACTGGGCGATCCGGGTGAAGGCCTTTTCGTAGATCTGGATGTCTTCGTTGCGTCCGGCGATCGGAATCGTCCCCGCCGTGCGGAAGATAAAGTTCAGTACCGGCAGGTTGTAGATCTTGTAGTACATGACAAAGCGAATCGGCCGACGCACCGCGCCGCCAATCAGCAAGGCATCGACGAACGACACGTGGTTGCACACCAGCAATGCCGCGCCCTCGTCCGGGATCGCCTCGAGGTTGCGGTGCTCGACACGGTACATGGAATGGCTGAGCAGCCAGATCATGAAACGCATGCTGAACTCGGGGACGATCTTGAAGATGTAGGCGTTGACGCCGATGTTCAGCAGCGACACCACCAGGAACAATTGCGGAATCGACAGTTTGACCACACTCAGCAACACGATCGAAACGATCGCTGACACCACCATAAACAGGGCGTTGAGAATGTTGTTGGCGGCAATCACCCGCGCCCGCTCGTTCTCGGCGGTGCGCGACTGGATCAAGGCGTACAGCGGCACGATATAGAAGCCGCCAAAAATCCCGAGTCCGAGAATATCGACCAGCACCGCCCAGGTATGCGCAAAGCCCAGCACTTCGATCCAGCTGTGGCCGGTGACGCTTTCCGGGATTCCACCGGAATGCCACCACAGCAACAGGCCAAACACGGTCAGGCCGAACGAACCGAACGGCACCAGACCGATCTCGACCTTGCGCCCGGAGAGCTTCTCGCACAGCATCGAACCCAACGCAATGCCTACCGAGAACACCGTGAGAATCAGCGTCACCACGGTTTCGTCGCCGTGCATCCATTCCTTGGCGTAGGCCGGGATCTGCGTCAGGTAAATCGCCCCGACAAACCAGAACCACGAGTTGCCGACAATCGAACGCGACACTGCAGGGGTCTGGCCCAGACCGAGTTTGAGGGTGGCCCAGGACTGGCTGAAGATGTTCCAGTTCAGGCGCATTTCCGGCGATGCTGCGGCAGCGCGTGGAATGCCGCGACTGGCGAGATAACCCAGCACGGCAATGCCGACAATCGCCGTCGACACCAGTGGCGCGTAATGGGTCGAGGACATGATGATGCCGGCGCCGATGGTCCCGGCGAGAATCGCCAGAAACGTGCCCATCTCCACCAGCCCGTTGCCGCCAACCAGTTCATCCTCACGCAATGCCTGCGGCAGGATCGAATACTTCACCGGCCCGAACAGCGCCGAATGCGTGCCCATGGCGAACAGCGCGACCAGCATCAGCGACAGGTGATCGAAGAGGAAACCGACCGATCCTACGGCCATGATCGCGATTTCCGCGAGTTTGATCAGACGGATCAGCGCGTCCTTGGCGAATTTTTCCCCGAACTGCCCGGCCAGCGCCGAAAACAGAAAGAACGGCAGGATAAACAGCAGCGCGCACAGGTTGACCCAGATCGAACGGTCACCTTCGATGGTCAGCCGATACAGAATGGCGAGAATCAGCGACTGCTTGAACACGTTGTCATTGAACGCGCCCAGCGACTGCGTGATGAAAAACGGCAGGAAGCGCCGCGTGCGAAGCAGGTTGAACTGTGAGGGGTGACTCATCTTCCGTGTTTCCCTGAGGTCGGTAGAGAATGGCCTGGATCTGCTTATTGGAATCTCGATCGGCGCTCCAGGCCACACCTTACCTAAACTTTTCAGGTTATTTCTTCAAACCTGCAATACACGGCGAGACAAACAACTCACCGCGCCACGCGCCTTGCACGGTGCGTTTACCGACGATCAGCCACATCACTGCCAGCAACGCTACCAGCACGCAGCCCACCACACTGAAAAAACCGAGGTTCAGTGTGCTGGCAAGCTTGAGGGTCGCCAGCGAATACACGCCCAGCGGGAAGGTAAAACCCCACCAGCCGAGGTTGAACGGGATGCCGTCACGCAGATAACGCGCGGTGATCAGTAGCGCCATCAACATCCACCACAAGCCGAAGCCCCACAACGTGATGCCGGCGACCAGCCCCAGGCCCGCAGCGATTTCACCGATGCCCGACAGGCCGTTGGCGGCGAAGATCGCCGGCGCATCGCTGCCCAGCAGCAACATGCCCAATGCACCGGTACCGATCGGGCCGAGGGCCAGCCAGCTCGAGGCGGCCATGTTTTCATGCGGCAGTTTATGCAAGGCCATGCGCAGCAAGAGAATGGTCAGAATGCTGAACGCCACCGGCAGAGAGAATGCCCAAAGCACGTAGCTGGTGATCAGCACCACCAGTTGCGCGTGAGCATCGGCCAGATGCGGCGCAAGCAAACCGCCGCTGGCCGCCGCCACTTCCGCCGCCACCACCGGCAACAGCCAGACGGCGGTCATCTGATCGATGCTGTGTTCCTGACGGGTAAACATCATGTACGGAATCAACACACCGCAGGCCAGCGACATCGCCACATCGAGCCACCACAGCACTTCGGCAAGATGAATCACCCCATCGCCCCAGCGGGGCAGGCCGAACAGCAGAAAGCCGTTGATGATGGTCGCCAGGCCCATGGGTATGGTGCCGAAGAACATCGATACCGTGGAGTGACCGAAGATTCGCCGCGCCTCATCGAAAAACAGCACCCAGCGGGCGGCATAGGCGAAGGTAAACAAGGTGAACAACAGAATGTTGAACAGCCACAACCCTTCGGCCACCGCGTGCAACCCGGGGATCGCCACCGGCAGTTGCGCCAGCGCCAGGGCCAGCACGCCGGTGCCCATGGTTGCGGCGAACCAGTTCGGGGTGAATTGTCGGATCGCTTCACGCGGATGCTGAAGCTGGCTGAACGGCTTGATACCGGGTTTGGCAGTGTTGGGGCAAATCATCATGAACTCCTGTCCTCAGGTGAGGTTGAGTCCATGGTAGAACCGAATCGAATATCTATATAACGGGTAATTTCTCTATCTGTTATCTACTTTGCAGATAAGCGTCTAGACACTGCCTTCGCTTTCGATCACTAGAATCCGCGCCGCGCCCTGCGGATGTGCCACGTGCTCGGTGCCGACCGAGGCGTAGAAAATGTCGCCGACCTCCAGTAGCACCTGCTTTTCCTCGCCCTGTTGGCGATAGTGCATCTGCACCCGCCCATCGAGCACCACGAACACTTCCTCACCGTCGTTGATGTGCCATTTGTACGGCTGATCGGTCCAGTGCAGGCGCGTGGTGATGCCGTTCATGCTGGCGATGTCCAGCGCGCCCCAGGCACGCTCGGCGGTGAACGACTTGCTGCGGATAATCTTCATCTGTCGATCCGTGAAAAGAAGGCCGGACAAAGGTAACTGAAACCACCGCGTTTATGGAGTGCTGCAAGCCTTCACTGCTTGCGGGCGCAGGCTGAGCAACAGCGCGGTGACGGCCAGGACGATCAATCCGGCGCCGTAGCCGTCGGTGGTCGCCAGCAATCCATAGGCGCGGGTCAAATGCCCGGCCAACAAGGCCGGCAGGCAGAACGCCAGATAACTCAGCGCGTAGTACGCCGACATCAAACCGGCTCTTTCATGCGGCGAGGCCAACGGCACCAGGCTGCGCACCGCGCCGAGGAAACCCGAGCCAAAGCCGCAACCGGCAACCAGTGTGCCGAGGAAAAACAGCGCCAGACTGGCGCTGTGCACGCCAAGCAGAATCAGCAGCACACCAACGGGCAGCAGACTGGCGCCGATTTGCAGGGCTTTGCCGGCGGGACGATTGCGCAAAGTGAAAATCATCACGGCACCGGTCACGGTCAGCGCCGAGACGGTCGCACCGCCGATCAGGTTCGACGTCGAGCCCGTGGCGGTGCGCACCAGCGACGGCGCCAGCGAGGCAAAAAAGCCGCCGAGGGCCCAGGTTGCGGTGTTCAGCGGTAGCACACGCCATAAGGTCGAACGCGCCTGAACCGGCACATGCAGGGTTGGCCGCAACGAAGCCCAGGCCCCGGCTTGCGGGGTGACGCTTTCCGGCAGACGCCAGAGAAACACCGCCTGCAACACAAACAGCGCCAGCAACAACCCGTAAGTCAGTTGCAACGGCGCCGGGGCGAATTCGGCGAGCAGGCCACAGCCCATACTGCCCAGCGCCATGCCGAGCAACGGTGCGACGCTGTTGATCAACGGCCCTTGCTGGCGGTCGGTGTCGAGCAGTGTGGCGCTCAAAACAGCGGTGGCCATGCCGGTGGCAAAACCCTGCAGCACGCGGGCGCTGATCAGCCAGGCAACACTGTCGGCGCTGATGAACAGCAGCATCGCCAGCGCGTTGAGCAGCACGGCAGTGAAAATCACCGGCTTGCGCCCCAGGTGATCGGACAGCGATCCGACCGTCAACAACGCCGCCAGCAGACTCAGCGCATACACGCCGAAAATCAGGGTCAGCACAGCTGCCGAGAAGTGGAGTTGATCCTGATACAGGTGATACAACGGCGTCGGCGCTGTGGAAGCGGCGAGGAAACTGAGTAAGGTGATCGCCAGGAAAATCAGGCTGCCACGGTTGGAAGAAAGGCTGGTCATGCGCACACTCCGCAAAAGCTAATTTTTTGCTTTTGCGGAGTGTGCGCTCGACTCTGCCTTAAAGCAAATTCTTTGTGTTAAGGTCTGGCGCATGGCTATTAAAGAAGGTTTACGCCCCGGTGGCCGCAGTGCCCGGGTGCAAGAGTCGATTCATTCGGCAGTCCGCGCACTTCTGCAAGAACAGGAGCGCAGCACCGTGACCGTCCCGCAAATCGCGGCGCGCGCCGGGGTCACGCCGTCGACGATCTATCGGCGCTGGGGTGATCTGGCAGCATTGCTCGCCGATGTCGCCCTCGCCCGCATGCGCCCGGACAGTGAACCGGCGGTGACCGGTGACCTGCGCGGTGATATCCGCGCCTGGGCCGAGCAATATCTGGACGAAATGAGTTCGGAGCCTGGGCGCAACATGATGCGCGACGTGCAGGCCAGCGCCACGCCGGGGTATTGCGTGACGATCATTGGCGCGCAGTTGCAGACCATCATCGAGCGTCACCCTGACGAGCCGGCGCCGAGCGTTGATCATCTGATCAATCTGGTGGTGGCCCCGGTGGTGTTCCGGATTCTGTTTTCGGCGGCGGCGCTGGAGGTGGATGAGCTGCATCGGCTGATCGATATCGCACTGCGACAGGACTGACGCTTTCGCTGGCAAGCCAGCTCCCACAGGGTCTGTGATGTTCACAAAATATGTGCCCACTGGAGTTCCTTGTGGGAGCTGGCTTGCCAGCGATGGGGCCTGACCGGTCACCCGAGAAACCACCCGGTTTCAAACCTGCGACACCCCGCCACGCCACGACCTTGGTCGACACTGACTAACCGCCGCACTCATGCGAGACTGTCCGCCCGGGCAGGATTGCCGGGGAGTCTTTTGTCGGGAGTGTTGCATGTCGCTGTCCACCGGGCTGATCGCCGCCGTCGCCCTGGCCTATATGGCCATCATGTTCGCCATCGCCTTCTACGGCGACCGTCGCAGCACGCCGTTGCCGCCGCGGATGCGCGCGTGGGTGTACAGCCTGTCGCTGGCGGTTTATTGCACCAGTTGGACGTTCTTCGGCGCGGTCGGTCAGGCGGCGGAACAGCTGTGGTCATTCCTGCCGATCTACCTCGGACCGATCCTGTTGCTGCTGGGCGCGCCGTGGGTCCTGCAGAAAATGGTGATGATCAGCAAACAGGAGAACATCACCTCGATTGCCGACTTCATCGCCGCGCGCTACGGCAAATCGCAATCGCTGGCAGTGGTGGTCGCGCTGATCTGCCTGGTCGGCGTCCTCCCTTATATCGCCCTGCAACTCAAAGGCATCGTGCTCGGCGTGAACCTGTTGATCGGCGCCGGTGCCGACGCCATGGGCACCCGCGCCCAGGACACCGCGCTGATCGTGTCGCTGGTGCTGGCGCTGTTCACCATCGTCTTCGGTACGCGCAACCTCGACGCCACCGAGCACCACCGCGGCATGGTGCTGGCGATTGCCTTTGAATCACTGGTCAAGCTGTTCGCCTTTCTCGCCGTTGGCGCCTTCGTCACCTTTGGCCTGTATGACGGTTTCGACGACCTGTTCAATCAGGCCATGCTCGCGCCACGACTGGAGCAATACTGGAAAGAAACCATCAACTGGCCGTCGATGGTGGTGCAGACCGGTGTGGCGATGATGGCGATCATCTGCCTGCCACGACAGTTTCACGTCACGGTGGTGGAGAATATCGACCCGCAGGACCTGCGTCTGGCCAAGTGGGTGTTCCCGGCCTATCTGGCGCTGGCCGCGCTGTTCGTGGTGCCGATCGCCCTCGCCGGGCAGATGATGCTGCCGAGCCACGTACTGCCCGACTCCTTCGTGATCAGCCTGCCACTGGCCCAGGCCCATCCGGCCCTGGCGTTGCTGGCGTTCATCGGCGGTGCGTCAGCGGCCACCGGCATGGTGATTGTGGCCAGTGTGGCGCTGTCTACCATGGTTTCCAACGACATGCTCTTGCCGTGGTTGCTGCGCCGTAACAACGCCGAGCGCCCGTTCGAAGTGTTCCGCCAGTGGATGCTTTCGGTGCGCCGCGTGAGCATTGTGCTGATTCTGTTGCTGGCCTACGTCAGCTACCGTTTGCTCGGCTCCACCGCGAGCCTGGCGACCATCGGCCAGATCGCCTTCGCCGCCGTCACCCAACTGGCACCGGCGATGCTGGGCGCGCTGTACTGGAAACAGGCCAACCGCCGTGGGGTATTCGCCGGTCTGGCCGCCGGTACATTCCTCTGGTTTTACACGCTGATCCTGCCGATTGCCGCCCACAGCCTCGGCTGGTCGCTGAGCACGTTCCCCGGCCTTTCGTGGCTGCACAGTAACCCGCTGAACCTGCCGATCACCCCGTTGACCCAAGGTGTGGTGTTGTCGCTGGCGGGCAACTTCACGCTGTTTGCATGGGTCTCGGTGTTGTCGCGCACGCGGGTCTCGGAGCACTGGCAGGCCGGGCGCTTCATCGGCCAGGAAATCAGTGCTCGGCCGAGTGCGCGCTCGATGCTCGCGGTGCAGATTGATGATTTGCTGCAACTGGCGGCACGCTTTGTCGGTGAAGAACGCGCGCGACAGAGCTTCATTCGTTTCGCTTACCGCCAGGGCAAGGGCTTCAACCCGAACCAGAATGCTGACGGCGAATGGATCGCCCACACCGAACGCTTGTTGGCCGGCGTGCTCGGCGCTTCTTCGACACGGGCGGTCGTAAAAGCCGCGATTGAAGGTCGGGAAATGCAGTTGGAGGACGTCGTCCGCATCGCTGACGAAGCTTCGGAAGTCCTGCAATTCAACCGCGCCTTGCTGCAAGGCGCGATCGAAAACATCACTCAAGGCATCAGCGTGGTCGACCAGTCGCTGAAACTGGTGGCGTGGAACCGGCGCTATCTGGAGCTGTTCAACTACCCGGACGGTTTGATCAGCGTCGGCCGGCCGATTGCCGACATCATTCGCTACAACGCCGAACGCGGCTTGTGCGGCCCCGGCGAGGCGGAAGTCCACGTTGCCCGGCGCCTGCACTGGATGCGTCAGGGCCGTGCGCATACCTCCGAACGCTTGTTCCCCAACGGCCGGGTGATCGAGCTGATCGGCAACCCGATGCCCGGCGGCGGCTTCGTCATGAGTTTCACCGACATCACTGCGTTCCGCGAGGCCGAGCAGGCGTTGACCGAGGCCAACGAAGGTTTGGAGCAACGGGTCAGCGAGCGCACCCAAGAGCTGTCGCAGCTCAACGTTGCACTGACTGAAGCCAAAGGCCATGCCGAGGCCGCGAATCAGTCGAAAACCCGTTTCCTCGCCGCCGTCAGCCATGACCTGATGCAGCCGCTAAACGCCGCGCGCCTGTTCTCTGCCGCCCTCTCCCACCAGGACGACGGCTTGAGCAGCGAGGCGCAGAAACTGGTGCAACACCTCGACAGTTCGCTGCGTTCGGCAGAAGACCTGATCAGCGACCTGCTGGATATTTCCCGCCTGGAGAACGGCAAGATCAACCCCGATCGCAAGCCGTTCGCGGTCAACGAGCTGTTCGACACCCTCGGCGCCGAATTCAAGGCGCTGGCACAGGAACAAGGGCTGACGTTCCGGGTGCGCGGCAGCCAGTTGCGTATCGACAGCGACATCAAGCTGCTGCGGCGGATCTTGCAGAACTTCCTGACCAACGCGTTCCGCTACGCCAAAGGGCCGGTGTTGCTGGGCGTGCGTCGACGCGGCAGTGAACTGTGTCTGGAAGTGTGGGATCGCGGACCGGGGATTCCGGAAGACAAGCAACAGGTGATTTTCGAGGAGTTCAAACGCCTCGACAGCCATCAGACCCGCGCCGAAAAAGGCCTCGGCCTGGGCCTGGCGATTGCCGACGGTTTGTGTCGCGTGCTCGGCCATACCTTGCGCGTACGTTCGTGGCCGGGACGCGGTAGCGTGTTCAGTGTCAGCGTGCCATTGGCCCGGGCGCAAGCGCTGCCGCAAAGCGCCGCGGTGGAGTTGAATGGCAAGTTGCTCAGCGGCGCGCAAGTGCTGTGCATCGACAACGAAGACAGCATTTTGATTGGCATGAACAGCCTGCTCACCCGCTGGGGCTGTCAGGTGTGGACGGCGCGCAATCGCGAAGAATGCGCGGCGTTGCTCAACGAGGGTGTGCGGCCGCAACTGGCATTGGTCGACTATCACCTCGACCACGGCGATACCGGAACCGAGCTGATGGCGTGGCTGCGCACCACGTTAGGCGAGCCAGTGCCGGGGGTGGTGATCAGCGCCGATGGCCGCCCGGAGACGGTGGCGCAGGTGCATGCGGCAGGGCTGGATTATCTGGCCAAACCGGTGAAACCGGCGGCATTGCGGGCGTTGTTGAGTCGGTATGTGCCGCTGTAAAAGCAAAAGATCGCAGCCTTCGGCAGCTCCTACATGGGATTTGCATTCATCCTGTAGGAGCTGCCGCAGGCTGCGATCTTTTGCTCTTTACTCTGGCAGTTCGACCAGCCCGTCGACATCGGTCATCGCCCGTTCCAGCAAGTCCGCCGGCAGACTCTTGCTGGCCCGCGCACCGAGCAGTTTGAGCTGCTCACTGCGGCTGACCAGGTTGCCGCGCCCTTCCGTGAGTTTGTTGCGCGCCGAGCTGTAAGCCTTGTCCAGCTGTTGCAGGCGATTGCCGACCTCGTCCAGATCCTGAATGAACAGCACGAATTTGTCGTACAGCCAGCCGGCACGCTCGGCGATTTCCCGGGCGTTCTGGCTCTGCCGCTCCTGCTTCCACAGGCTGTCGATCACCCGTAACGTCGCCAGCAACGTGGTCGGGCTGACGATCACGATGTTGCGGTCGAATGCCTCCTGGAACAACGTCGGCTCGGCTTGCAAAGCGGCGGAAAATGCCGCTTCGATCGGCACGAACAGCAACACGAAATCGAGGCTATGCAGGCCTTCCAGACGCTTGTAATCCTTTCCGGCCAGGCCTTTGACGTGACTGCGCAGCGACAGCACGTGCTGCTTGATCGCGACCTGGCCGAGGGTGTCGTCTTCAGCGGCGACATACTGCTGATACGCCGTGAGGCTGACCTTGGAGTCGACCACCACCTGTTTGTCGCCCGGCAGGTAAATGATCACGTCCGGCTGGAAGCGCTCGCCGTCCGGCCCCTTGAGGTTGACCTGGGTCTGGTACTCGCGCCCCTTCTCCAGACCGGCGTGCTCCAGCACCCGTTCAAGAATCAACTCACCCCAATTGCCTTGGGTTTTCTGGCCTTTGAGGGCGCGGGTCAGGTTGGTCGCTTCGTCACTCAGACGCAGGTTCAATTGCTGCAGACGCTCCAGCTCTTTGGCCAGCGAGAAGCGCTCGCGGGCTTCGGCCTGATAGCTCTCTTCCACGCGTTTTTCGAAGGACTGGATGCGCTCTTTCAGTGGATCGAGCAACTGGCCGAGACGCTGTTGACTGGTCTCGGCAAAGCGCTGTTCACGCTCATCGAAGATCTTTCCCGCCAGCTCGGCGAACTGCGCGCGCAACTCATCGCGCGAGCCTTGCAGGTCGTTGAGGCGTTGTTGATGGCTTTCCTGTTGCTCGCGCAGTTCGGCGTTCAGCGAAGCGGCCTGGGCGTCGAGGCGGCGCAATTCGGCCTCTTTGTTGGCGCGCTCGATGTTCCAGGCGTGGGACGCGTCACGGGCGTCATCGCGTTCGATCTGCAGCAACTCGACTTCGCGGCGCAGGGCCGCCAACTCCGCCTGCCTGGCGGCATTGGCCTGGCCGAGGTCGACGATTTCATCGCGACTGGCTTCCAACTGCGCGTTAAGCCCGTCCTGCGCCAGTTGCGCCATGGCCAGGCGCTCTTCGAGCAAGGCGGCCTCGGCTTGCCGGTCGCTGGCCCGCCGCTGCAGTTGCCAGGCCAGCGCCAGCAGCGGCAATCCCGCGCCCGCCAGACCGAGCAACACGCTGGTCAAGTCCATAGCCATAGCCACTCCTGCCGATCCGATAAAGCCTGAAGGTTAACCAAGGCGTGGGGTGTTGGACAGCTCAGTCTTCGAGCAGACCGAGTTCCCGTTGTGCACGACGGTCGCCGGCGCGAGCGGCCTGGCGCAGCAGATCCTGGCCGATGCGCCGATCCCGGGCATTGCCACACTCGCGGCACATCAATTGGCCGAGGCGACTTTGCGCCGCGACTACGCCTTCGCGTGCCGGTTGCTTGAGCAGGCGCCCCGCCAGATGCTTGGCATTACGGCTATCGCCCAGCCGCGGGCTGTCGAGCAGCCATTCGGCCACACGCACGGAAAATCGCTTGGGAGAGGTAACACGAGGGTGTTCGGAGGTAACAGAGTCTGATACTGAGCGAAACTTCATAAAACACTGTGGGACAGATCGGAAGGCGCGCCACTCTACTCTCTTTTTCGTACAGGTAAAGTCGAAAAAAACCCGGCACGCCCGTGCTAGAGCAAGCGCTAGGGACAATCCACAGAAGCTGTGGATAACTCAGTGGACAACCGCTTCCGAACTCGCGCAAAGCCTTGTGGAATGGGGCTCGCAGTCAAACTGACGATTTTTTCACCAACAAAAAAAGACGATATTTTTCATTGACTTAAACTTTTGATGCAGGCAGCCATCGGGGTCAGGATTGATATGACAGTGAGGTTACCGTCTGCGCAACTAATGTGCACAAGTACCTGTTACCCGGTTATATCGATGCGCTTTTTCGGGTCGTTTTGCACCCTGAGCAGTGGATAAGCGGGTTGGCGATGGGCAGGACTGCACGCTTTTGTGGCGACGGACGGCTTCTTCGCGAGCAGGCTCGCTCCCACATTCGGATCCCTGTTCTCCTGCGGGAGCGAGCCTGCTCGCGAAGGGCAGCCCTGTCACCCATGATTCGCGCCACCGGCCGAAATCTTTTTTTGCCGCAGGGTTTGCATTGCCCAGGACGTTCCGTTACTATCCGCGGCGTTAGTACCAAGCTGAAAGTCAATTCCGGTCGAACACATCCCCACGGTCAACCTTCTTCCCAGAAGCCCTTCACCGAAAAAAGCGGGAACGACCCCTCGATGGTTTCCAGGTAAATCTTGCGCCAGCACAGCCTTTGAATGAATGCAAAGGGTGCTGCGAAGACCACTTACTCTGACCGAACCAACCTGCAAATTGATCAGGATCTTCACCCCGGGCCCAGAACCTCTGCCCTCGATGTGTTGCCTGTCCTCCTAAGTACCTACCTGCCAGCCAAGCGCGCCAACTTAATAGCGCTTCAAACTGGCTGCTTTGTTCCAGTCGGGTTCTTTGTTCGACCAATGGTGGTCGACATTACTGGAACGTTTTAACGTTGCACGGTTCTTATCCGTGTCATTTGTAGGAACACCTAATAACTATGTCTACTCAAATCCAGACTCAGGATGCCATTCGCACCCTAACCAACGCTTTTGCCCCGATGAACTGCCTGATCATGGCCGCTCGCAAAGGCTGCTTCAGCTTCACCGTGGTCAATGAACACGGAATCGCCCGCCACAGCGAGCGTCTGTACCCCGATCAATACTCCAGCGCCGAGCCGCTGCAGGCCATTATTGATCGTACGCGTCAGGCGTTGATTGCCTGAGAGCCGAAAAGGCTGCAAAAGCAAAAACCCCGCACACAATGCGGGGTTTTTTATTGCCCGATGTTTCGCTTTTAGCCGCTGGTGCCTAAGCACCATCGGATATAACGCTTTTCGCTCGCTGCTGGAAATATTTTAAAAACAGGCCTTTACGTCGTGAATATGACACTACACTTCAACTCAAGCGGCTTGATCCGCTTCCGGCGAGCCTGAGTCGATCCACCGCTGCCAAAGCCCCTTCAGGTTTCGCCGCCCCATTACAAGAATCGAGGGCATTATGGGTATCGCTGCCAGCGAACTGTGTCGCTACGTGATCCGTCCCACATTGATTTATCTGGGACGTCATTGCGCAACCGCCGAATCCCTGCTGCTGGGAATTGCCGCCAGCCAGTCCGCCCTCGGCTCCGCCCTGCATGACCGCCGTGGCCACGGCCTCTACCGGATAGCCGAACATCGCCACCAAGCCCTTTGGGATCACTACCTGGCTCTGGATCCAGAGCGCGCGAGCCTTGTTCGCGGTCTCGCCAGCCAGCATGCTTTTCTTAGCGGCCCGCACCTGGAATTGACCGTCAATCTGCGTTACGCCACCGCCATCGCCTGGCTGCTGGTAGAAGAACAACACCCCACCCTCCCCGCCCCGGGCGATCTGCTAGGCATGGCGCGAATCTGGCGTCAGACCTTCCAGCCGCAAGGCCGTCTGCGCGACTTCACCTACGCCTGGCAAACGTGTGTTTCACCGGTGAATCAGGTCGCTTGTTGACTGGCGAGTTTTGAAAGATCGCTCAACAGGTCGCGAATCTGGTCGGATTGTCCTACAAAACCGCTCTAACTCAAGGCATAGGGACTATAGCGCTGGAACGAAAATGTTGGTAATTTTCGCCCCGGTGATCACCAGGAGTTCTAATAATGAAAAAAGTCATGCTCAAAACCACCCTTAGCCTCGCCGTTACCATGGCATCCACCCAGATCTTCGCAGCTGGCTTTGCCATCAACGAACACAGCATCAGCGGGATGGGTACTGGTTACGCTGGGCGATCCTCTTCTGCCGACGACGCAAGCACTGTTTATGGCAACCCTGCCGGCATGTCGCGCCTCACGCGTGAACAAGTCACCGGCGGTGTTGCATTCCTCGATGCCAAGACCGATATCAGCGACGCCAGCTCCAGCCCTAACGGCGGCAGCAACAAAGGCGACATGGTGCCCTTCACCTCCGTACCTATGGGCTTCTACGTCAAACCGATCGACGAGCATTGGGCATTCGGCCTCGGCGTTTATGTGCCGTTCGGCCTGATTACCGACTATGAAAAAGGCTTTGGCGGCCGTTACTTCGGCAGCAAGTCCGAAGTGCAAGTCATCACTTTCCAGCCAACTGTCAGCTACAAGTTCAACGATGTGGTGTCGATCGGTTTCGGTCCGACCATCAACCGTATCGACGGTACGCTGGAATCCAACCTGTCGATCACCCAGGCCGCGCCGGACGGCAAGGTCAAGATCAAGGGTGACGACACCGCGCTGGGCTACAACATCGGCGTGCTGGTACAAGCCACCGACACCACGCGTCTGGGTCTGACCTACCACTCGAAAGTCGATTACAAGCTCGAAGGCAACACCAAGGTCAATTACAGCGTGTTGGGCGCAGTCGGTCTGGGCGCCCAGCAGAAGTACGACGCTTCGCTGAAGATCACCACACCTGAATCGGTGGACTTCTCGGTGACTCAGGCGATCAATGATCGCTGGAACGTCTACGCCGGTTCGACCTGGACCCGCTGGAGCCAGCTGAAGAAGATCACCGTTGAAAACTCCGGCGTCCAGCCGCTGCTGGCCGGTCAGTTCGGCGAGATCACTGAAGAGCAGAACTGGCACGACTCCTGGGCTTACGCCGTGGGTACTTCGTACCAGCTGAACAAGGAATGGGTACTGCGTACCGGTCTGACCTTCGACCAGTCGCCGACCAACAACGTCGACCGCTCGCCACGCATCCCTACTGGCGACCGCACAATCTTCAGCATCGGTGCCGGCTGGAGCCCGACCGAAGACTTGACCATCGACGTGGCTTACTCGTACCTGAAAGAAGAGTCGGTCAAGGTCCACAACCAGAACGATCGTGGCCAGACCTACGACGCCAAGTATGAAAACTCGGCAAACGGTTTCGGCGTCGGCGCTACTTACCGCTTCTGATGCTGCGCGGCGAGGCTAACCCCTCGCCCACAGAAAAGCCCCGCTCTCTTTGCAGAAAGCGGGGCTTTTTTGTGCCTGAGATTTACAACCTGTAGGAGCTGTCGAGTGAAACGAGGCTGCGATCTTTTGATCTTGTTTTTTAAGATCAAAAGATCGCAGCGTTCCGCAGCTCCTACAGGGTCAGGGTTGCAGTGGTTTTGAGGCAATGGCCTTTTCAACTGCCGCGATAAACTCCGGATCATCCGGCTTGGTCAGGCTGGAGAAATTCGCGATCACCTTGCCCTGACGATCAATCACGTACTTATAGAAATTCCACTTCGGCGCACTGCTCTGTTCGGCCAGCACCTTGAACAGATGAGTCGCATCGTCGCCTCGGACCTTCTGCGGCTCGGTCATGGTGAACGTCACGCCGTAGTTGGCGTAGCAGACCTTGGCGGTTTCGGCGCTGTCCTTGGACTCCTGCTTGAAGTCATTGGACGGCACACCGAGCATTTCCAGGCCTTGCGCCTTGTAATGCTGATTGAGCGCTTCGAGGCCCTCGAACTGGGGGGCGAAGCCACAGAAACTGGCGGTATTGATCACCACCAGCGGTTTGCCGGCGTAGCGCTGGCACAAATCGACGGATTCCTTGGCGCGCAACTTGGGCAACGAACCTTGCAGCGCCTCCGGGCAATCGGCCGCTTGGGCCAATCCGGTCAACGCCATCAGCAACGCAGGTACAGCACACCAGCGCATGAGCATGTCGGGCATCCTTTGAGCAGTCATCAGACTCCCGACGTTACTCGCCATCCAAGCCTACAAGCAAGCGCCCAGGCCCAACTGCATCAGCGCCAGGCCGCCCTGATGCCAGCCCCACCACACCAGCGCCAGCAACAGCGCGCCGAGTGCGGTAAAGGCGATGCGCGGCCAGGAACGCTTCATACGGCGCCGACCGCCGGCTGCAGACGCGCCACCGGACGCTCGCGTACCGGCCAGTTCAGCGCGGCCGCCAGCAGACTCAACAGAATCGCCACTTGCCAGATCAAGTCATAACTCCCGGTACGGTCATACACCACGCCACCCAGCCAGCCGCCGAGGAACGAGCCAAGTTGATGAAAGAGGAACACGATACCGCCGAGCATGGACAGGTTACGCACGCCAAACAAGGTCGCCACCGTGCCGTTGGTCAACGGCACCGTCGACAGCCACAGAAAGCCCATGGCCATGCCGAACAGGTACGCCGACGTCGTCGTCACCGGCAGCCACAGGAACAGCACGATCACCACCGCGCGCAGCAGGTACAACGCCGTCAGCAGACGCGGTTTGGACATGCGCCCGCCGAGCCAGCCAGCAGTGTAAGTGCCGAAGATATTGAACAGCCCGATCAGCGCCAGCACCGTGGTCCCGACCGTGGCCGGCAGATGCTGATCAACCAGATAGGCCGGCAGATGCACACCGATGAACACCACCTGGAAGCCGCAGACGAAAAAGCCGAATGCCAACAGCCAGAAGCCCGAGTGCGAACAGGCTTCGCGCAGTGCTTCAGACAAGGACTGCTCATGGCCCAGCACCGGCAGCGGCTTGTCCTTGAGCATGCTCACCAGCGGCACGATCAGCGCCACCAGCAGGCCCAGCACCAGCAACGCCGCCGACCAGCCGAGCCAGCCGATCAAACCCAGTGTGCCCGGCAACATCGCAAATTGACCGAAGGAGCCGGCGGCACTGGCAATGCCCATGCCCATGCTGCGTTTTTCCGGTGGCACCGCACGCCCGACCACGCCGAGGATCACCGAAAACGAGGTGCCGGACAGGCCGATACCGATCAATAGACCCGCACTCAGCGACAAGGTCAGCGCCGAATCGGACAGGCCCATGCACACCAAGCCCAGGGCGTAGAGTACGCCGCCGACCAGCACCACTTTGGCCGCACCGAATCGGTCAGCCAGCGCGCCAGTGAACGGCTGCGCCAGACCCCAGATCAGGTTTTGCAAAGCGATGGCGAAGGCAAACACTTCGCGCCCCCAGCCGAACTGTGCACTCATCGGCGACAGGAACAGGCCGAAGCCGTGCCGCACGCCCAATGACAACGCCAGAATCAGCGCACTTCCCAGCAACACCCAACCGCACGTACGCCACATCGATGTCATTGTTATTCTCCGTTCGCGGGTATATACCCGCTTAAATCCGGAAAAACCGGCCTTCAGGCCAGTTCGTCCAACAGTCGCAGCAAGGTTTCACGCTTCTCGGCGCCCAGGCGATCGATCAATCGCTGTTGCGCCGCTTCCCAGGCCGGCAGCGCTGCCGCAAGGCGCTGTGCACCGGTTTCGGTGAGCCGGACGATGCGGTTGCGCATGTCCTCGCCCTCGGCCAGCGCCACCAGGCCCTCGCCTTCGAGTACCCGCAGGTTGCGCCCCAAAGTGCTGCGATCCAGGCCCATGGCTTCGGCCAGTTCCGAGATGCTCGGTTGATCCAGACGCTGCAGGTTGCACAGCAAAGAATACTGGGCAACGTTGATCCCGAAGCCGTCGAGAGCGCCGTCGTAATGCCTGCTGACGCCACGAGCGGCGCGACGCAGGTTGGTGCACAAACACTGAGAAGGAAGCATGATGCGTGTATATACCCGCGACTGTGTTAAATCAAGTTACACATGAGTTTATCAATAAGGATTGTGGCGTCTGACACATCCCCATTGCTGGCAAGCCAGCTCCCACAGTTTTTTGCAAGTGTTCAAAAAATCTGCAAACGCCTCAATACCTGTGGGAGCTGGCTTGCCAGCGATGAGGTCCGAACAGGCAACAGGCACCTGTCAGACCAACACCACCCCAACCAGCACCGCCACCTCCAGCAATTCCAGCAACGCCCCCGCCGTATCGCCCGTGGTCCCGCCCAAGCGCCGCATCATCACCTGCCGCAGCCAGACAAACCCGACGAACGCGACAACCAGCGCAACAATCGCTTTCACCCCGGCAATCAGCAAGCAGGCCAGCGCACTTGCCCCCAGCACCCACCAACCGGCCCGGCGCGGCAGATGATCAGCCAACGCCTGCCCCAACCCACCCGCGCGAACATACGGTGTGGTCAGAAACAGCCCCAGCAACGCCGCGCGCCCCAGCAGCGGCACGATGATCAACATCACCGCGTGCCCTTGCTCGACCAGCGCCAACAACGCGCAAAACTTCAGCAGCAACACCAACACCAGCGTCACCACGGCAATCGGCCCGCTGCGCGGGTCCTTCATGATCGTCAGCGTGCGCTCGCGATCACCGAAACCACCAAGCCAGGCGTCGGCGCTGTCAGCCAGACCATCCAGATGCAGCGCGCCGCTGAGCAGCACCCACACCGTCAGCAACAGCGCCGCATGCAACAACAACGGCGCGCCGGCCAATACCAGGTTGAATACCCAGAGGATCACCCCGAACAGCAACCCCACCAGCGGATAAAACAACAGCGAACGCCCGAGCTGTTGCGGCTCCGGCATCCCCGGCAGACGAATCGGCAGGCTGCTGAGAAATTGCAGGGCGATCCACAGTGGCAGCATCTCAGTGACCTTCCTTGAGCACGCCATCGGCCTCGACGCTGAGTGCGAACAGCGAAGCATGCGCGACTTCGACATTGAGCAACTGCTCACGCGGCAAACCTCGCGCCTGTGCCAGCAACAGACGCATCACGCCGCCATGACTGATCAGCAGAACGCGTTCACCGGCATAGGCCTGATGCAACCGTGCAACCGCGCCCAGCACGCGCGCCGCAAAATCACTGACCGGCTCACCCTGTGGCGGCGTGAACGCATACGGATCGGCCCAGAACAACCCTAGCGACTCGGCATCGGTCTCCATCAGTGCCGCTGCGCTCTGCCCTTCCCAGGCACCGAAATGCAGTTCTTGCAGATCTTTATCCAAATGAACCGGCAGCCCCAACTGCTCGCCCAGGTCGGCGGCAAACCGCGCACAACGCTGCAACGGCGAGCTGATCAAGCGATCCCACGGCCCTCCGGCGATCACGGCGGCACGCATCTGCGCCCAACCTTTTTCGGTGAGCGCATCATCGAGACTGCCGCGCAAACCGCCGCCCAGCTCAGTCTCACCGTGGCGCAGCAGGTCCAGACGCAACGTCATGCCGGACGATCCGCCACCGCCGCTTCGGCGAACGTCGCCATCTGCCCGTGCAGGTCGCAGGCCAGACGCAACAGCGGCACAGCCAACGCCGCCCCGCTGCCCTCGCCCAGACGCAAACCGAGTTCCAGCAGCGGTTCGGCATTGAGGGTTTCCAGCACGTGACGATGGCCCGGCTCGGCGCCACGATGGCCGAACAGCAGCCACTCGCGGCAAGCCGGATTCAGCCGCACCGCGACCAACGCGGCGACCGTGCAGATAAAGCCGTCGACCAGCACCGCGACGCCTTCCTGCGCACACGCCAGGTACGCGCCGACCAGTGCGGCAATTTCAAAACCGCCGAGGTTGAACAGGGTTTGCAGCGCATCGCCACGTTGCGCCGCGTGCAGCGCCAGTGCGCGCTCGATCACTTGTGCTTTATGGCTGACGCCTTCGGCGTTCAACCCGGTGCCGGGACCGGTCAGGTGCGCCACCGGGCAATCGAGCAAGGCACACGCCAGCGCACTGGCGGCAGTGGTGTTGCCGATGCCCATTTCGCCGCCGATGAACAACTGTGCGCCGGCCGCTTTGGCTCGCAGCACGCTGTCACGACCGGCCTGCAAGGCGAGTTCGCCCTGCGCCTGGGTCATCGCCGCGCCTTTGGCGAAGTTCGCCGTGCCCGGGCCGATGTTCAGATGACGCACGCCCGGCAGATTCAACGTCGGTGTCACGGTGCCCAGATCGACTACTTCCAGCTGCGCATCGAGCTGGCGCGCCAGCACGCTGATCGCCGCACCGCCGCTGACGAAGTTGAGCAGCATCTGCCCGGTGACTTCCTGCGGAAAGGCGGAAACACCTTCCGCGACCACACCGTGATCACCGGCAAAAATCGCGATCCAGACCTGCTCCAGCGTCGGTTTGATCTGCCCCTGCAACCCGGCCAATTGCACCGCCACGCTTTCGAGGCGACCAAGGGAGCCGGCCGGTTTGGTCAGTTGCTGCTGGCGCGCCGCCGCGTGTTCAACGATCTCGGTATTTACGGATTGGCACGGGTTCAACCACCACGCTTGAGTCATAACGCAGGTCCTTTCAGGGTCAGGGGCAGGCCGGCGACTGTCAGGACGACTCGCTGACAACGCTCGGCCAGAGCTTGATGCAGCCAACCGGCTTCATCGACGTAGCGGCGAGTCAATTCGCCCAGCGGCACGACACCCATTCCGGTCTCGTTGCTGACAAAAATGATTTCCCCCGGCAATGACGCCAGGCCGTCCAGCAGAGCTTCACGTTCGGCGGCGAGCCGCGCGACGTCATCGAGCATCAGCAGATTGGTCAGCCACAGGGTCAGGCAGTCCACCAACAGACAACGCTCGGCGCCGGCGTTTTCACGCAGGACGCGGGCCAGCTCTACGGGTTCTTCGATCAGTGCCCATTCGGCCGGACGCCGGGCGCGGTGATGGGCGACGCGGGCGTTCATTTCACCGTCCAGCGGCTGGCTGGTGGCGATGTAAGTGACCGCCAGCTGGCTGTCGCTGGCGAGTTTTTCCGCCAGGCGACTTTTGCCGGAGCGAGCGCCTCCGAGGATCAGTTGGAGCATGGGGACATCCTGAAAATTATGTGTTGAGGCCACCGGCCCCTTCGCGAGCAAGCCCGCTCCCACAGTGATCGCAGTGGCTGAAACACCTCACTCCCCTGTGGGAGCTGGCTTGCCAGCGATGGGGCCTGGGCAGGCCACTCAAATCCCGCAGAGCTCACGCAACAAATCGGTATCCAGATGCTGCTCCACCAGATCCGCCAACCGCTCGATATCGCGCTCGCGCAAGCCGTGGTAATCCACCGTCTGCACATCACTCAACCCGGCCCAGCGCAGCAACGCGGCACTGGCTTGCGGTGATTCGAACAAGCCATGCAGGTAGGTGCCGAACACCTGCCCGTCCAGACTCTGCGCGCCATCGCAACGACCGTCATCCAGATGCACCGCCGCGTTCTCCAGCGCCGGGCCTACCGTTACCCCGGCATGAATTTCATAGCCACTGACCTCGGCGTTTTCCAGCGCCAGATGCCCACGGACATTGCGCAATTGCTTCTCGGCTTCCAGCGTGGTTTCGAACGCCAGCAAACCGAGGCCGGCACTGAATCCCGGCGCGCCTTCCAGGCCCAGCGGATCGTGCACCTGCTCACCGAGCATTTGCAGACCGCCGCAGATCCCCAGCAACTTGCCGCCATAGCGCAAGTGCCGATTGATCGCCGCGTCCCAGCCATTGGCACGCAGATACGCGAGGTCGCTGCGCACGCTTTTCGAGCCGGGCAGGATGATCAGGTCGGCGGCAGGGATCGCCTGCCCCGGGCCGATGAATTGCAGATCAACCTGCGGATGCAAACGCAGCGGATCGAAGTCGGTGTGATTGCTGATACGCGGCAGCACCGGCACCACCACTTTCAGCACTTGCTCGGCCTTGTCGGTCTGGCGCTGGTCGATGCCGTCCTCTGCCTCCAGATGCAGGTCCATCACGTACGGCAGCACACCGACCATCGGTTTGCCGGTGCGTTGTTCCAGCCAGTCGAGGCCCGGTTGCAGCAAGGCGATGTCACCGCGAAAGCGGTTGATGATGAAGCCCTTGACCCGCGCCTGCTCGCTCGGCGACAGCAACTCCAGCGTGCCGACCAGGTGCGCAAACACCCCGCCGCGATTGATGTCGGCGATCAGCAGCACCGGGCAATCCACCGCTTCGGCAAAGCCCATGTTGGCGATGTCCCCGGCACGCAGATTGATCTCGGCCGGCGAACCAGCGCCTTCAACCATCACCAGCGGATACGCCGCGCTGAGCCGCTCGTGCGACGCGAGCACCGCTTGCATGGCGATGGCTTTGTAGTCGTGATACGCCACCGCGTTCATGCTGGTGACCGCGCGGCCATGGATGATTACCTGCGCGCCGGTGTCGCTGTTGGGCTTGAGCAACACCGGGTTCATGTCGGTGTGCGGTTCGAGATGCGCGGCTTGCGCCTGCACCGCTTGCGCCCGGCCAATCTCGCCGCCGTCGGCGGTCACCGCACTGTTGAGCGCCATGTTCTGCGGTTTGAACGGCACCACCGCCACGCCCTGACGGGTGGCCCAGCGGCACAGCGCCGTCACCAGTGTGCTTTTACCGGCGTCGGAGGTGGTGCCTTGCACCATCAGGGTGGTCATTTCGATTCCTTGGCAAAGGCTTGCAGCGCTTGTTCGAGGCGCGCTTCTTCAGCGGCGTTGGCGGGCAGGCCAAAACGCAAACTGCTGTTGTGGGTGAAGATGCGCAGAAGGATCCCGCGTCGCGCCATGAATTCGTGTAGCGCTTGCGCGTGCTCGGTGATCAGCCACTGAAACAACGCACAACCCCCATGGGGTTTGAAGCCATAACGCTCCAGCAGCAGCGCCAGACGTTCACTGGCCTCATCGCTGCGAATACGTTGCCGAGTGTGCGCTTCGGTGTCCTGCAAACAGGCCTGACCGAGCACCCGTGTCGGCCCGCTCACCGCCCACGGCCCGACCTGTTCCGCGAGCAACCTGAGCAACTTGCGCTCGGCCAGCACAAACCCCAGACGCACCCCGGCCAGACCGAAAAACTTGCCGAACGAGCGCAACACGATCAGGCCAACTTGATGGGTGTGCGAGGCCAGGCTCAGCTGCGGCGTGTTATCCATGAACGCTTCATCGACCACCAGCCAGCCGCCGCGCTGGGCCAGCCGCGCATGCCAGTCGAGCAGCCGCGCCGGGGTCAGGCTCAGGCCAGTGGGATTGTTCGGATTGACCACCACCAGCACGTCGAGGCTGTCGAGAAAGAATTCCACTTCCTGCTCCAGCACTTCGCGCACGATGTAACCACTGCGACGCCAGGCTTCGGCGTGCTCGGCATAACACGGCGACAACACACCGACCTTGCCGGCACGGCGCAAACGCGGCAGCAGCTGGATCGCCATTTGCGAACCGGCCACCGGCAGCACCTGCGAAGCACCGTAGTAATCACACGCGGCCTGCTCCAGGCCGTCGTCGGCTTCCGGCAAGCGTGCCCAGGCGCGCAACGGAATCTGCGGCACCGCAAACGGCCACGGCGCAAGCCCGCTGGACAGGTCGAGCCAGTCGGCCTCGGCAATCCCGTAATCGAGTGCAGCCTTGCGCAGCCGGCCACCGTGCTCAAGCATAGAATTCAGCCCCCACGCAGAGAATCAGCAGCCATAACCATACCCCGCGCTGGACCAATTGCCAGCCGCGATCAATCGAATCGGCATCCGCCGGCGCACCTTCGCCCAGTTGCGGACGCTCATGCAGTTCACCGTGATAGATCGCCGGGCCGCCCAGTTCGACGCCTAACGCACCGGCGCCAGCCGCCATCACCGGACCGGCGTTGGGGCTGTCCCATTGCGGGCCCTGGCTGCGCCAGCATTTCCAGGCGAGCCGGGTGTTGCCCAGCAGCGCGTAGGTCAGTGCCACCAGTCGGGCCGGAATGTAGTTGAGCACGTCGTCGATTTTTGCCGCGCACCAGCCGAAGCGCTCGAAGCGTTCGTTGCGATAGCCCCACATTGCGTCGAGCGTATTGCTCAGGCGATAGAGCACCACGCCCGGCGCACCGGCCACGACAAACCAGAACAGCGCGGCGAACACCGCGTCACTGCCGTTTTCCAGCACCGATTCAGTGGCGGCGCGGGCGACGGCGGTGCTGTCCAGTTCGCTGGTCTGACGGCTGACCAGATAACCGACGCGTTTGCGTGCTTCTTCCAGATCATCGCTGCGCAGGGCTTTGGCCACGGGCTCGACGTGTTCACCAAGACTGCGCATGCCGAGGGCACAATACAGCGCCAGAATCTCGACGATCCAGCCCACGTACGGTGCCCAGGAAAACGCGGTGGCGAGCAAGGTCAGCGGCAGCACCGCGATCACCCACGCGGTGACCCCGTGACTGCGCCAGCCACGTCCGCCCGCATTGAAACGGCGCTCGATGCGCCCGGCAAAATTGCCGAACGCCACCAGCGGATGCCAGCGTTTCGGTTCACCCAGCAGCGCATCCAGCGCGACTGCGGCGACACTCAACAACGCCACACTCATTGACTCACTCCCCAATAATTTTCGTACAGCAACTCATTGAGCGGCCGCGCCTGCGCCCACCCTTCGAGTACCAGCATCGGCGCCGGATAGAATGCCTTGACCGGCCCCAGGCACAACACTGCCAATGGCTTGGCCCCGGCCGGCAACTGCAGCAGATCGGCCAGCGCCTGCGGTTCGAACAGCGACACCCAGCCCATGCCCAGCCCCTCGGCACGGGACGCCAGCCACAGATTCTGAATCGCGCAGGACAGCGAGGCCATGTCCATTTCCGGCAGCGTACGACGGCCGAAAATGTGTTTTTCACGATCGTCCATCAGCGCCGCGACCAGCACTTCGGCGCAGTCGTTGATGCCTTCGACCTTGAGCTTCATGAACTCGTCACTGCGCTCGCCGAGGGCTTCGGCGGTACGCACGCGTTCTTCTTCGACGAGGTTCTGGATCTGCCCACGCAAGGCGCGATCGCTGATGCGGATAAAGCGCCACGGCTGCATCAGACCGACGCTGGGCGCCTGATGCGCGGCTTCCAGCAGACGGCGCAGCAGCTCCGGCTCGACCGTGCCGCCGGTGAAGTGGCGCATGTCGCGGCGCTCGGCGATGGCTCGGTAGACGGCTGCGCGTTCGGCCTCGGAATAGGCGTTGTCGATCATGGCCCCATCGCTGGCAAGCCAGCTCCCACAGGGGATCGCGTTTCTTCAGGCATGACACCGGCCACTGTGGGAGCTGGCTTGCCAGCGATGGCGGCCTTGAGATCTGGCGCAAACAATGCGGCAATCGCCGCCGGATTCGACGGAAAGTAAAAATGCACGTACGACGCCGTCATCCGCCCCTCCCGATAAACCGCCTCCGCCCCGCGCCCGCCATTCGGGCTGACTCCCCGGGCAATCGGCGTCAGTTCGGTGCTGGTCAGGGAATGGTGATAGGTGTGGCCGCGCAACGAACCTTCTGGCAAATCCACCGCTTGCAGTGCCAGTGCCGCCAGACGTTTTTGCATCACCGCCTCACCGCGCAGCAGCCCGACCAGTTCGGCGCGGGTGCCTTCGACATCGGTCAACGCGTCGAGCAGATAGAGCATGCCGCCGCACTCGGCAAGCAGCGGTTTGCCGGCAGCGTGGTGCGCGCGAATCGCATCCAGCATCGCGGTGTTTTGCCCCAGCGCCACATGGTGCAATTCCGGGTAACCACCGGGCAGATACAGACTGTCGGCCTCGGGCAATTGCGTATCGCGGATCGGCGAGAAGAAGCTCAACTCAGCGCCCATCGCCCGCAGCAGATCGAGGCTGGCACCGTAGGTGAAGGCAAAGGCTTCGTCACGAGCGACGGCAATTCGCACGCCTTCGAGCAGCGGCTCAGCAGGGATCACTTCAGGCGCGGCGAATTCCACGGCGGGTGGCAGCGCTACCTCGCAAGTGCCGGCCAAGGCTTCGGCGGCGGCGTCGAGGCGCACATCGAGATCATTGAGTTCGCTGGCCTGCACCAGGCCGAGATGGCGGCTTGGCAGTTCGATCCCGGTTTCCCGGGACAATGCGCCGTACCAGCGCAGGCCTTCGGTGAGGCTGCCTTCCAGCAACTGCGCATGGCGCACCGTGCCGACGCGGTTGGCCAGCACGCCGGCAAACGGCAAGTCCGGCTGATAGCGCGCCAGGCCCAGGGCCAATGCGCCGAACGTCTGGGCCATGGCCGTGCCGTCGATGACGCCGAGCACCGGCACGCCGAAATGCCGTGCCAGATCGGCGCTCGATGGCGTACCGTCAAACAGGCCCATCACGCCTTCAATCAGGATCAGATCGGCTTCGGCGGCGGCTTCCCACAACAGGCGGCGGCTTTCCTGCTCGCCAACCATCCACATGTCCAGTTGATACACCGGCGCACCGCTGGCGCGTTCGAGAATCATCGGGTCGAGGAAGTCCGGGCCGCACTTGAACACGCGCACCTTGCGCCCCTGATTGCGATGCAAGCGAGCGAGCGCGGCGGTGACGGTGGTCTTGCCCTGACCGGAGGCCGGCGCGGCGATCAGTACCGCCGGGCAGTGACGTGGTTGATTCAAAGTTCGACGCCTTTCTGCGCTTTGATGCCGGCCTGGAAGGCGTGCTTGAGCATGCCCATTTCGGTGACGGTATCGCCCATTTCGATCATTTCCGGCTTGGCCGCGCGACCGGTGACGATCACGTGCTGCATCGGCGGACGCGCCTGCAGGTCGCTGAGCACTCGATCCAGATCGAGGTAGCCGTGTTTCAGGGCGATGTTCAGTTCATCCAGCACCACCAGGCCGATCGACGGATCACGCAGCAGCTCGCGAGACACTGCCCACGCAGCTTCAGCGGCGGCGATGTCACGCTGGCGATCCTGGGTTTCCCAGGTGAAACCCTCGCCCATCACGTGAAAACGCACTTGCTCGGGGAAGCGGCGGAAGAACAACTCTTCACCGGTGCTGTTGCGGCCCTTGATGAATTGCACCACGCCACACTGCATGCCGTGGCCCATGGCACGGGCAAGCATGCCGAACGCCGAGCTGCTTTTGCCTTTGCCATTGCCGGTCAACACCAGCACCAGGCCGCACTCGTCAGGGGAATTGGCGATGCGTTCGTCGATCACGGCTTTTTTGCGCTGCATACGCGCCAGATGGCGTTCGTCGCGCTCGGGGGAATCGGTCATGGGGGAGCTCTCCGTTGAGGCTGGATAACGGCGGGCAGGCACAAGAACAGACGGCAAAAAGCCTGGCATCGCCCACCGTGATGCCGCTGGATGGATCAGGCCGGTCTCCGGGCTCATGAGCGGCGAATCGCCTGACTGCGCGCCTTCCCGCGTCGGTCGACACAGTGGCTCAATGCGCAGTTTTCACTCATTTACCGTTGCGGGGGCAGCGCCGGGATCGTGATCGTGCTTCACCTGAAGACAACCCTCACCGGCTTCCCTGTTTCACTCTGTCGACACGCGTCACAGAGCACCTGAAACAAGCCGCGAAGGTTAGAGGGTTGGGGGTGGAGCGTCAATTAAAGAGGGGGCCGTCGGGCGAATAACTGTCGCCGATCAATTATCTGACGCCAATCTTGTGCCACACTGAGACAAGTGATATCAAAGAGCCATGCTTTTGATTGAAAAAGCACACCACAACAATAAGGATGATGACGATGCAAGGCATGATCATCAGCAACCCGCGCCTGGAATTCCTGCGCCCGGTGCTTGAACGCTGGTTTGACTGTATTGACCGTTACAACGCGGTACGCGGTGACAACGACACGCCCTATTGGCATGACGAGAAAGCCAATCTCGGCTTGCTTTCCGCTGCGGCCTGGATGGCCGAGCTGGTGACCCTCTGCGATACCACCACCCGCAAACAGAACGAGGACGGCGAGCGCAATGCCCGCGCCGACCTGTTCATCGCCGGGGCCGAAGACCGCGCCTACCTCCAGGCTACCCAGCGCTGGCCGCGGGTCAACAACCTCAATCTGACCCAGGCCCTGCTGGACATCACCAGCGATGCCAAACGCATCAGCTTCGCCAGCGACCTCAAGCTCGGCTGCCTGTTCGTCGCCCCGCAGAAGGCCCAGCACAGCGCCAGCCCCGAAGAACTGCAGGACATGGTCGACGACCTGCAAAAGGAGCATTGCTGCGCCGTGGCCTGGTATTTCCCCTACGCCTACCGCAAGTTGCGCAGCGAAGCGGGCAATTATCACCCGGGCATCGCCGTGCTGTTCAAAGAGGCTCGCGGATAGCGGTTGAACCATCGGGTGCGCAGGGTTCTCTATGATTAAGCATGCATTCATAGGGAAGATCAGCAATGCGCAAAACCCGACTCGCTCTCGTCATCGCTCTCGCCGGAGGGCTCGCCGCCTGCGGTGAATCCTCCAGCCTGCAAGTTTCCGACGGCACTGGACCGTCACCGAAACTGCCTGAACCGAACAAAACCCTGATCCCGACGGTGAACATCGCCCCAGCGGTCGGCTGGCCTGCAGGTGGCAAACCGACCGCCGCAGCCGGTACGCAAGTGGCTGCATTTGCCGAAGGCCTCGATCACCCACGCTGGCTCTACGTGCTGCCCAACGGTGACGTATTGGTGGCGGAAACCAACGCGCCACCCAAACCGGATGACAGCAGCGGTATTCGCGGCTGGGTGATGAAGAAAGTCATGGGCAAAGCCGGTGCCGGCGTGCCAAGCCCGAACCGCATCACCCTGCTGCGCGACGCCGATCACGACGGCGTGGCCGAGACCCGCACGGTGTTTCTGCAGAACCTCAACTCGCCGTTCGGCATGACCCTGGTCGGCAACGATTTGTACGTCGCTGACACTGATCGCCTGCTGCGCTTCCACTACGAACCCGGTGCGACGGAGATCAACACACAGCCGATCAAGGTTACCGACCTGCCGGGCGGTACGCTGAACCATCACTGGACCAAGAACGTCATCGCCAGCAAGGACGGTAGCAAGCTGTATGTCACCGTCGGCTCGAACAGCAATGTCGGCGAGAATGGTCTGGATAAAGAGGAAGGTCGCGCCGCGATCTGGGAAGTGGATCGCGCCACGGGCAATCACCGGATCTTCGCCTCGGGCATTCGTAACCCCAACGGCCTGGCGTGGGAGCCCACCACAGGCGCGCTGTGGACAGCGGTCAACGAACGTGACGAAATCGGCAGCGACCTGGTGCCGGACTACATCACCTCGGTCAAGGACGGTGGCTTCTATGGCTGGCCTTTCAGCTATTACGGTCAGCACGTGGATGTGCGGGTGAAGCCGCAGAATCTGGATCTGGTGGCCAAGGCCATCGCTCCGGATTATGCCGTCGGCCCGCACACCGCCTCGCTGGGCCTGACCTTCGCCGAGGGCAACAACTTGCCCGCGCAGTTCAAGGAAGGCGCGTTTATCGGCCAGCACGGGTCGTGGAACCGCAAACCGCACAGTGGCTATAAGGTGATTTTTGTACCATTCACCGCCGGCAAGCCGAACGGAGCACCGGTGGATGTGCTGACCGGCTTCCTCGACAAGGACGAGAACGCATTGGGCCGCCCGGTTGGCGTGGTGATTGACCAGCAAGGTGGTTTGCTGGTGGCCGATGATGTGGGGAACAAGGTGTGGCGAGTGTCGTCCGCCAAGTAACGTGGGCCCGCCACAAAACAACTGTGGGAGCGAGCCTGCTCGCGAATGCGGAGTGTCAGCCTACATTGAGTTGACTGATACACCGCTTTCGCGAGCAGGCTCGCTCCCACATTAGGATTGCTGCGATTTTTTACTAGGGGTTATGCGCCAGATGCTCCGGCTGCAACACCCGCTTGGCACTCAAATACGCCTTCTGCCAATACGCCTTCGACAGGCTGTCCAGCTTCACTGTGCCGCCGGTGGCTGGCGCATGCACGAAGCGACCTTCCCCCACGTAGATCCCCGCATGGCTGACCTGAGAGCCGCCGTTGGTGGCGAAGAAGATCAGGTCGCCGGTCTGCAACCCTTCCTTGCCCACATTCGGCGCCTGCATCACGATCATCTCGCGGGTGGAGCGCGGCAGGGAGATGCCGGCGGCATCGCGGTAGACGAAACCGATCAGACCGCTGCAATCAAACCCGGAGTCTGGCGTGTTGCCGCCCCAGCGATAGGGCGTGCCAACCAGGCCCAGCGCGCGAAACAGCACGTCCTCAGCAGCGGGCGAAAAAGCTTGGGAGGGCCCGAACACCACCGGAGCGCGTACCACGGGCGCAGGCGGCGGGGTGCGGCTGGCGCAGGCGCTGAGCAGCGCTGCGAAGAAAATCAATGTGAGGCGGGCCGACATCGTCATAAGCAGAACATCCTGATCTGGCTGCGGCTTTCTCTGCCGAATGGACAGAAACAAAACCGCCTGCGGAGCACGCAGGCGGTTTGCCATCAATATAGATACAGGATTCTAGCGGCTACACGGCAAACTTCAAGTAAGACTTTAACTTCACCTTGTAAAGTCTAGGTCTACTCCCTTGCCGGGATCCGTTTTTGTCGCCACGGACGTGGCGACAACGGGGAATTACTTGCGAGCGGTGACCACGGTCGGTGCCATCGCGAGGGCGCGCTTGGCTTCGATGAAGGTCTTGCTCCAGTAGCTGTCACCCAGGCTGTCGATGCGGACACCGCCGCTGCGACGGCTGCTGGAGTGAATGAACTGATTGTCACCCAGGTAGATCCCGGCGTGGCTTACACGACCGCGACGACCATTGGTGGCGAAGAACAGCAGATCGCCCGGCTCAAGATTACCGCGCGAGACCAGAGGCGCATCCACGTTGATCATTTCGCGGGTGGAGCGCGGCAGATTCATGCCGGCTTCTTCGCGGAACAGATAACCGATGAAACCGCTGCAGTCAAAACCGGCTTCAGAGGTACCGCCGAAACGGTAACGGGTACCGATCAGGGACATGCCGCGTTCGAGGATGCTGTCGGCCAGAACCGGAAGCTCGTAGGGCTTCTTGCCGTTGAAATCGGCGAGTTCTTTTTCGGTGGCCAGCTCTTCCTGATAAATAACGGAAGACTGGGCAGTGGCAGAATTTCTAACCTGTTGAGGCTGCTCTTGAACTGGAGAATGAGCAGCGCAACCGAACAACAGGGTGACGAGTGCGAGAGGCACGAGGGGTGCGAAGCGATTTAGCATGGGCACGACCGTGGCTGAAGTTGTAAAGAAGCCGAGACTATGCCCGCTATCGGCCTCATTTGCAAATTCAATCGATCTTTTTGTGACTTCCCGGTTTCTCGTTTACATCTAAGCGCTTAAGCCCATTTGACTCGATACGCAGTCTGCACCCCGTGCGGAAAAGCGGATTTTCTGGCGCCTGAAATATGTCGAAACCGCCTGAAACCTGCGGATTTCAAGGGCTGCACTACCAGCCGAGGGTTTCCTTCAGGAACGGAATGGTCAGCTTGCGTTGCGCCTGCAACGAAGCCTGATCCAGCTGTTCGAGCAGGTCGAACAATGCACTCATGCTGCGGGTGCCACGGGTCAGAATAAAGTGTCCGACTTCATCGGTCAGGTGCAGGCCGCGTCGCGAAGCACGCAATTGCAGGGCACGCAATTTGTCTTCATCGGAAAGCGGGCGCATCTGGAAAATCAGCGCCAGCGTCAGACGCGATTTGAGGTCTGCCAGTTTCACCGGCAGCTCGCGAGGCGAGGTTGAAGCGGCAATCAGCAAGCGTCGACCACTGTCGCGCAGACGGTTAAACAGATGAAACATCGCCTCTTCCCAGTCCGGCTTGCCGGCAATCACCTGCAAGTCATCGAGACAGACCAGTTCATACTGTTCAAGGTTGTCGAGAATTTCGATGCCGCGATCCATCAATTCGGCCAGCGGCAGGTACACCGCCGGCTCACCCATCTGCTCAAAACGCAGGCAAGCCGCCTGCAACAGATGCGTACGCCCTACCCCATGCTTGCCCCACAGGTAGATCAGGCTTTCGGTCCAGCCGGCGTCGGCTTCGCATAGGCGCTCGACATAGCCGAGTGCAGCGGCATTGGCGCCTGGGTAGTAGTTGATGAAGGTGGCGTCGTCACGCAGACGCACACCTAGGGGCAGCTGAATCGGTTTCATGCTGACTGAACAGTTCTCAAGGAACCGTTAGTGGCCTCTGTGTAAAGTTTGCGAAGTTTATACCCGTGAAGCTGAGCGCACAATGCGACAGACCTCAAGCAAAATCAAAGGTTTGCGTTAACACGCTGGTTTTATGACAGTTTCTCTGACGCGCTAGCGAACCAATCCTCCGCAAAACACGGGCCAACCCGGCACAATGCCGGGCCACCCGTGATCGGATTACAACTCGGGTTCATCTGCCCCGCTGTAGATATCCGAGTCCTTGTACAAATCGTGCACGTGACGCACCAGCACCATGATCACCGCCGCCACCGGTAGTGCCAGCAGCACACCGGTAAAGCCGAACAGCTCGCCGCCGGCCAGAATCGCGAAAATCACCGCCACCGGATGCAGACCGATCCGGTCCCCCACCAGCAAAGGCGTCAGCACCATGCCTTCCAGCGCTTGTCCGACCATGAACACCGCCACAATCCCGATCATCGGATACAGATCACCACCGAACTGGAACAAGCCGGCAATCAGCGCCGCGCCAATCCCGATCACGAAGCCCATGTACGGCACGATGGCCGCCAGACCGGCGATCAGGCCGATCAACAGCCCCAGTTCCAGCCCAACGATCATCAGACCTGCTGCGTAGATTACGCCCAGCGCCAGCATCACCAGCAACTGCCCGCGCACGAACGCGCCGAGCACCTCGTGGCACTCCCCCGCAAGCGAGACGATGGTTTCTTCACGATCACGCGGCAACAGGCTGCGGATCTTGGCCATCATCACGTCCCAGTCGCGCAGCAGATAAAAACTTACCACCGGGATCAGCACCAGATTCGCCAGCCAGCCGATCAGCGCCAGGCTCGAGGCCGTGGCCTGACTCAGCACCACACCGACGATGTCGGTGGTCTGCCCCATGTGCTCGCTGATCGCGGCCTTGACCTTGTCGAACTTCCAGAAGCCGTCCGACAGCCCCAGTTTCGACTGCGCCCAGGGCAGCGCCGTGTGCTGCAGCCAATCGAGCATCTGCGGCGCCAGTTCGTACAAGCGCAGCAACTGCTTGGCGAGCATCGGTACCAACACCAGCAACAACGTGGTGACAATCAGGGTGAACAAGGCAAACACCGCGATCACGCCCCAGGTTCGCGACAGGCCCAGCCGTTCCAGACGATCCACCAGCGGATCGAACAGGTACGCCAGCAGCAACGCCACCAGAAACGGCGTGAGGATCGGGTGCAGCAACCAGACAAACGCGCAAAGCAGGACTACCCCACCGAGCCAGAACCAACGCCGCGTATCGGCCATGTATCACTCCTGCTTCTATATAAGGAAAGACTTACCAGCGAAACCGCAACGAAGGCGCTATCGGTGCAGGCGCCGGAGCCGCAACAGGCGCCGCACCTGCGACGGCTGGCTGCGGCACTGGCACTGGCACTGGCACTGGCGTCGGAGCTTCGGCCGGCAACTCCTGCAACTTCGCCAGCGACAATTGCGCGCGCAACTGATCGGCACTGCCGTTGACCCGATACACGATGCGATCACCATCGACACTTTGCAGACGCACACCGAACGGTTCGAGTAACCGCAGCAGCGTGGCGTAATGCTCAAGATTCATACCCTGCACTTCCAGAGTCTGTTGACCCGAAGCGCCAGGCCTGGCGACAAAGCGCGGCGCCAGACGCTCCGCTACCGCCAGCATCACCGCATCGGCCACGGTAGCCTGATCGGCGCCCTGCACACTGCCGGCCTCTTTCTGATCGCCCAGCCACAGATGCCACTTGGCCTGCCACTGCCCGCCCTCTTCGTGCGCATGCACCGCCAGCAAGGCATCTGCGCCGTAACGCTCCGAAGCGCCGCGCAACGGCGCGGGATCGGTGCCGTCGAGCACCGGCGCGGTGGCCACCAGTTGCTCACTCAGATCCGCCAGCGGCAAACGCAAGGGCAAACCACGATGCTGAGCCGCCGTACGCAGTGGTGCCGCCGCTGCCTGACCGTCGCCGACCAGGCTCGAACCTTCAGTCGAATCGTTCAGCCACCAACTCAGGATCGACGGCCGGCTCGCGCCCCACAGCGACAATCCCGCACGACGCAGCGCCTGCTCAGTGGTGGCCGGGTCGAAATCGACTTTCAGCACTTCCGGTGGCCCGGCATCAAAACCGAACTGACTGATGATCTGCTGCGGGTCTTTGCGAATCGTCGCCAACCCTGGATTTTGCACAGCCTTCGGGTCGCCGGTCAGACGCAATACCAACGTATCCAGCGCCGCCTGCGTGGCGCGATCACGCTCTTCCGGCGCCTGGCTGCTGACCGGCTGACGCACTTGATAGAGACCTTTGAGGTTTTCGGCATGACTCGCCAGGCTGACCACGGACAAACAACCCACAACCAACAATTTACAAAAACGCATGGAAAATTCCCGTCGACAGGAGCGGCTGGAACAGGCCGCGTGAACCGGTTAAGCAAGGCTGTGACAATCTGCCATCGCAAAACATTCACACGGCGGCGGTAAGTTTTTGCACAGGGATAACGATAGACGGTTAATCGGTACACCTTATACAGGCAGCCACCCGGCACAATTGCAAAAAATTTCCGCTGATTATGCCCCTGCCCGTCGGCGCGAGGATGGCCGCTGCCCCTCAAGCCTGATAAAATCGCGCGCCTTCGCAGACCGGCAACAGCCGGGCACCCCGAAATTCGCGTGAGGCCATCGCCCTCTCGATTTCGATGTTCCCCCTGAACTCGGTCGTTACCCCTGAATCCCCTCCCCTAAAGGCCTGGATCATGAGCAAGCAACCCTCCCTGAGCTACAAGGACGCCGGTGTAGACATCGACGCCGGTGAAGCATTGGTCGAACGCATCAAGAGCGTCGCCAAGCGCACTGCGCGCCCGGAAGTCATGGGCGGCCTGGGCGGTTTCGGCGCCCTCTGCGAAATCCCGGCCGGCTACAAGCAGCCTGTGCTGGTTTCCGGCACCGATGGCGTTGGCACCAAGCTGCGCCTGGCGCTGAACCTGAACAAGCACGACAGCATCGGCCAGGACCTGGTCGCCATGTGCGTCAACGATCTGGTGGTGTGCGGCGCTGAACCGCTGTTCTTTCTCGACTACTACGCCACCGGCAAGCTGAACGTAGACGTGGCCGCCACCGTCGTCACCGGTATCGGTGCAGGCTGCGAACTGGCTGGTTGCTCTCTGGTTGGCGGCGAAACCGCTGAAATGCCTGGCATGTATGAAGGCGAAGACTACGACCTGGCCGGCTTCTGCGTCGGCGTCGTGGAAAAAGCCGACATCATCGACGGCTCGAAAGTCGCCACCGGCGACGCGCTGATCGCCCTGCCATCGTCCGGCCCGCACTCCAACGGCTACTCGCTGATCCGCAAGATCATCGAAGTGTCCGGCGCCGACATCGAAACCGTTCAGCTCGACGGCAAGCCGCTGACCGACCTGCTGATGGCCCCAACCCGCATCTACGTGAAGCCGCTGCTCAAGCTGATCAAGGACACCGGCGCAGTCAAGGCCATGGCCCACATCACCGGTGGCGGCCTGCTGGACAACATCCCGCGTGTTCTGCCAAAAGGCGCTCAGGCCGTGGTTGACGTGGCCAGCTGGACTCGCCCGGCGGTCTTCGACTGGCTGCAGGAGAAAGGCAACGTTGACGAAACCGAGATGCACCGCGTATTGAACTGCGGTGTTGGCATGGTCATCTGCGTGGCTCAGGAACACGTTGAAGTCGCCCTCAACACCTTGCGTGACGCTGGTGAGCAGCCTTGGGTCATCGGCCAGATCGCTGCCGCTGCCGAAGGCGCTGCTCAAGTCGAGCTGAAAAACCTCAAGGCTCACTGATGTCCCAGACCTGTGATGTCGTGGTGCTGTTGTCCGGCACCGGCAGTAACTTGCAGGCTCTGATCGACAGCACGCGGACCGGCGACAGCCCGGTCCGCATCGCCGCGGTGATTTCCAACCGCGCCGACGCCTACGGCCTGCAACGCGCCAGTGACGCGGGTATCGCCACCCGCTCGCTGGATCACAAGGCCTTCGAAGGTCGCGAGGCCTTCGATGCGGCCCTGATCGAACTGATCGACGAATTCAACCCGAAACTCGTGGTGCTGGCCGGCTTCATGCGCATTCTCAGCGCTGATTTCGTGCGTCACTACCAGGGTCGCCTGCTCAATATCCACCCGTCGCTGCTGCCCAAATACAAAGGGTTACACACTCATCAGCGGGCGCTCGAGGCCGGCGACGCGGAACACGGCTGCTCCGTGCACTTCGTCACCGAGGAACTCGATGGTGGACCACTGGTCGTACAGGCAGTAATACCGGTAGAGTTGCACGACACGCCGCAGACACTTGCGCAGCGAGTGCATGTCCAGGAACACCTGATCTACCCGATGGCTGTACGCTGGTTTGCCGAAGGCCGACTGGCACTCGGTGAGCAAGGTGCTTTACTGGATGGCCAGTTACTCGCGGCCAGCGGCCACTTGATTCGACACTAGGAGATTTTATGCGTCGCGCCCTGCTCTTCGCTTGTGCTCTGCTCGCCCTGCCCTTCGCGCAGGCGGCAGACCTTCAACCGTTCTCCGCGAGCTACACCGCCGACTGGAAACAGTTGCCCATGAGTGGCACCGCTGAACGCAGCCTGACCAAGGAAGCCAACGGCGTCTGGAAACTCAGCTTCAAGGCGTCGATGATGATCGCCAGCCTGACTGAAGAAAGCACCCTGACCCTGGACAAGGACACCCTGCTGCCGCAGTCCTACCACTTCGAACGTGGCGGTCTGGGCAAAGCGAAAAAGGCTGATCTGGACTTCGACTGGAACAGCAAGATGGTCACCGGCACCGACCGTGGCGACGCAGTGAAGATCCCGCTGAACCGTGGCATGGTCGACAAGTCGACCTATCAACTGGCGCTGCAGCACGACGTCGCCTCCGGCAAGAAGACCATGAGCTACCAGGTGGTCGATGACGGTGAAGTCGATACGTATGACTTCCGTGTACTGGGTGCCGAGAAAGTCGACACCAAGGCCGGCAAGATCGATGCAATCAAGGTCGAGCGCGTGCGCGATCCGACACAAAGCAAGCGCACCACCGTGCTGTGGTTCGCCAAGGATTGGGATTACCTGCTGGTCCGCCTGCAACAGGTTGAAACCGACGGCAAGGAGTACAACATCATGCTCCAGGACGGCACGGTCAACGGCAAAACCGTTAAGGGCAGCTGATCCGCCGCTACAACAAAAAGCCCCGCAGATGCGGGGCTTTTTTGTGCCTGCAGTTTTCGCGACGACACATATCCCCCTGTGGGAGCGAGCCTGCTCGCGAAGGCGTCAGTTCAGCCGACATGTTTGTGGTTGATACACCGCTTTCGCGAGCAGGCTCGCTCCCACAGGGTTCAGCTCGATCTTCAGCGGTCAGATCAGACCGAAAATCTGGCCACCATATTGTTCAAATCCACTGCCAGCCGCGACAACTCCTGGCTCGCCGCACTGGTCTGATTAGCCCCGGCAGAAGTCTGCGTCGCCAGATCGCGAATATTCATCAGATTGCGGTCCACCTCCCGCGCCACCGCTGCCTGCTCTTCCGAGGCACTGGCAATCACCAGGTTGCGCTCGTTGATCAAGGTGAACGCCGAGGCGATTTCCTCCAGTGCCTCACCCGCCGCCTTCGCCAGTTCCAGCGTTGAATTGGCGCGAAGGCTGCTCTGCTGCATCGAATTGACTGCCGAATCGGTACCCTGCTGGATACCGCCGATCATCTGCTCGATTTCCTGGGTCGATTGTTGGGTGCGGTGCGCCAACGCCCGCACTTCATCGGCCACCACCGCGAAGCCGCGACCGGCATCGCCGGCCCGCGCTGCCTCGATCGCAGCGTTTAGCGCGAGCAGGTTGGTCTGCTCGGCAATCGAGCGGATCACATCCAGCACCTTGCTGATGCCGTGAACCTTCTGCGCCAGATCCTCCACCTGCGTGGCATTCGACGTGACATCATCTGCCAGGGATTCGATTGACGTCACGGTCTGCCGCACCTGCTCGCGACCACGCTGGGCGATGCGATCAGACTCGCGTGACGCCTCGGACGTCGCCACCGCATTGCTCGCCACTTCCTCAACGGCAGCCGTCATCTGATTGACCGCCGTGGCGGCCTGTTCAATCTCCAGGCTCTGCTGGTGCAGCCCACGTGTGGCGTCTTCGGTGACGCAACTCAGCTCCTCCGAAGCCGAAGCCAACTGACTGGACGACTCGGAAATCTGCCGGATGGTGTCGCGCAGGTTGTGCTGCATGCTTTTCAGCGCCTGCAGCAGCCGCGCCGGTTCGTCCTTGCCGGAGATATTGATATCGCCCGTCAGATCGCCACCGGCCACCACTTCCGCCACGCCCAGCGACTGCGTCAGAGGCAGCACGATGCTGCGGGTCAGCAACAGCGCCAGACCGATGGTGATCAGTGCAGTGATGCCGATCATCACCCCGACCCAGACCCGCGAATTGATGAAGACCAGGCGCGCCGCTTCGGTGGCAAGGTTGGCGTTGTGCTTGTTCAGCTCGACCAACTCTTTCAGAGTGACCGCCATGTCGTCGGCCAACGGGCTCATCTCACCGTTGAGAATCGCCGCCGCCTCCTCCACCCGATTCTGCGCGGACAACTGCATGACTTGCGCCTGAAACTCCAGATACTGGTGCTCGGCGACCTTGAAGCGGTCGAACAACTTGCGCTCTTCGGGCAGCACGATCAACACGTCATAGCGTTGCTGGGCTTCGCTCAACACGCCGCGCAGGTCATTGAGCTTGGCGACATTCTGCGCCAGCGCCTGCGGATCCCGATTGAGCAACAGACGCATGGTCAGCGCACGCAGGCGCAGCATGTCCTGACTCATCTCGCCAACCGCCATCACACTCGGCAGCCAGTTGTTGTCGACCTCATCCGACTGGGCGCGCATGTTCGCCATTTGCAGCAAGGCGAACGCCCCCAAGGCAAACACCATCAAGGCCAACACACCAAAACCCAGGCCGGCACGCGGCGCGATATTGAGACTACGGATGCTCATTACTCTGGTTCCTTCCAAAAGCGCTGCATCAACCCTGCAGCTGGTTGCTCTAGAAGGTATCGGCCCCGCGCAAATTTGCGTAAGACCAAAAGGTGATATCAAAAGGCCTTGATACTTCGAACCCTCGGCATTAACGATTCAGCGCGGTTTACCGGACTTTGCTGCTGTTCGCGGCAATATCGCCAGGAAGTTATCCCGGGCGACTTTACGCGCCACGTCTTCGGGCAAGGCATCAAGGAACGGCGTGAAACTGCGCATTTCCCCACCGAGCTTGTTGAATCGGCCTACAACATCCGAACCCAGCATGAAGCGCTCAGGGTATTTCTCCACCAATGCCAGCCATTGCGCACGCGGCTTGCCCTGCTCATCCAGCAGATACGGCGTGAGCATGCTCCACGACAGATCGATGAACAGATTCGGGTAAGCCTCCAACATCCGGCTGACGGTGGGCAGAAGGAATTCCAGCTGCGTCTGGTGCCGATGGATCTCCGCACTGGTGCCGGCGTGCGCCCAGATGAACCGGGTGTGCGGGTGATTTCGCAGCGGTTCTTCGACTTCCTTCAGGTACAGCGGATTTTTCTCACGCTTGGAGGTGATGTTGGAATGCAGCATCACCGGCAGATCGTTTTCGGCGGCCAGGTGATATATCCGCTTCATCGCTTCATTATTGGCCCGAGGGGTATCGCCAGCGGTCAGTGCCGTCAGGTCATCATGGCGGGTGAACACTTCGCCGATGCCCTGCCACAGCCCCGGATACAGATCGAGCAGGCGCTGGATATGTGCGGCGGAGTTCTTGTCGTTAGGGTTGAAGCCCGAGAGGAATGGGTGAAAGTGCAGACGCTGCTCCGGCGTCAGTTTCTGCACGGCATCGGCAACGATCATGTCGGTGGCGCTGTACCAGTAGGCGTCGGCGTCATCACCGGCGTAATAGCGCGGACGTTTGGGTTCGTCTTCATGCCATTTCTTCGCCACGGGAATGCCGGAAATCATCACATGGTCGATGGAATTGTCCTGCATGGCCGTGAGCAATTTCGCCATGCCGGCGGTTTCCTGGAAAAAATCCACGTAGTGCAGGTGCGCATCGCTGTAAGTGTAATCACGGGCGCTGGCGCTACCGGCACATGCCAGCAGGCAGGCAAGACTCAAACGAAACAAGGACACAAGTAATCTCCGACAGGTAGGCATAGCCTAGACCCTGAGCCGAGAACAAGGGTTCATCCTGCAGGAAAGTGGAACGCGCCTCCGTAGGAATGCTCTATAACTGCAAGGTCTTTTTTGATCGCACGACTTTTTCCTACTGCCAGTGAGGTTGCCATGACTGTTACCGTCAATACCGTCTCCGCCGAAGGTTTTCGTCACACCGTACAGATCGATGACCACGAATTGTTTGCCGACGTGCCGAAGTCTGCCGGCGGCGAAGGCTCGGCACCCGAGCCACACGACTACTTCGACGCCGCGCTCGGTGCCTGCAAAGCCCTGACCCTGAAAATGTACGCGAAGAAGAAAGACATCCCGCTGACCGGCGTCGGCGTTGAGGTCAAGCGCGACAACAGCGAAGAGCAGAAAGGCAAATATGCCCTGCATGTGACGCTTACCCTCAAGGGCGTCCTTACCGATGCCCAGCGTGAAGAACTGCTGCGCGTCGCCGATCGCTGCCCGATCCACAAACTGATGACCACCACCGACGTCAGCATCGAAACCCACGCTCCACAGGGCTTCGACAGCCAGTAATCACCCTCTTGCCAGCGGCGGGTTATGCTTCTGGCATCACCCGCTCAGCCTGGAATGCACCATGGATACGCAACCACTGATCATCCGCCCGCGCGCCGAAGACGTCGAAGGCCAGCCGATCCTGCGCCCGCTGCCGTCAGCCAAATGCCGCAGCGTCGGGCCATTTGTATTTTTCGACCACATGCTCGAGACGGTTTATCCGACGGGCAAAGGCATGAACATCCGACAGCATCCGCACATTGGTCTGTCGACCCTGACCTACCTCTTCGAAGGGCAGATCCAGCACAAGGACAGCCTTGGCTCCGATCAAGTGGTCAGCGCCGGCGATGTCAGCTGGATGACCGCCGGCAGTGCGATTGCCCATGTCGAGCGCACGCCCGAGTCGTTGTGGGCGCAAAGCTTCACGATGCACGGCTTGCAGATCTGGCTGGCTTCGCCCAAGGATCATGAGCAAGGCCCTGGGCATTACAGCCATCACCCGGCCGCAACCCTGCCGGTCAGCGACAACCTTGGCGTGCAGATTCGGATGATTGCCGGGTCAGGCTTTTGCCTGGAATCACCGGTACCGGTGCTTTCTCCTACGCTGTATGCCGAAATAAAAATGCAGACCGCGACTACACTGCTGATCCCGACCGAGCACGAAGAACGCGCGGTGTATGTGCTGAGTGGCGATGCGCAGTTGAATGGCGAGCCCCTCGAACCCCACGCACTGGCGGTGTTGCCGGGCGGGGAAGCGATGAGTCTGTTTGCCGAGAGTGATGTGCACGCAGTGGTGTTTGGCGGCGCCGCACTGGACGGGCCACGGCGGATCAACTGGAATTTTGTCGCGAGCGATCCGGCGGCGATCGATGAGGCGCGACGAAAGTGGGCGGCCGGGGATTGGCCGACGGTACCGGGGGAAGTTGAGCGGATTGAATTGCCTTAGCTCTGTGCCGCCTGTTAGTCAGCCATCGCTGGCAAGCCAGCTCCCACAGGTTTAGCGCCGGACACATATCCAGCAAACGAATCGAACAATGTGGGAGCTGGCTTGCCAGCGATGAGGCCAGATCAGGCACCGACCGAGTCAATGCCTGACTGCACAATCAGCCTTTGAACACTTCTTCCAGCAAATCATGCATCGACTTGAACGCACGCTTGGCGGTCTTCGCGTCGTACATCATCTTGCCTGGCACATTGGCGTGCGGATCGGTGAATGAGTGCACCGCACCGCCGTAACTCAGCAACTGCCAATCGACCTTCGCCGCGTTCATTTCATCTTCGAACGCCGGCAATTGCTCTTTCGGCACCAACGGGTCGGAAGCACCGTGCAGCACCAGCACCGAGCCCTTGATGTTCTTGGCATCCGCCGGATTCGGCGAATCCAGCGTGCCATGGAACGACACCGCCGCCTTCACCGGTGCACCGGTCCGCGCCAGATCCAGCGCGCAGCAACCACCGAAGCAGAACCCGAACACCGCCAGTTTTGAGGTATCAACCGCCGCCTCACCCTGCTTCTGCAACTGCTCGAACGCCGCCTGCATGCGCTTGCGCAGCAGTGCGCGGTCGTTCTTCAGCGGCATCATCGCCGCGCCGGCCTCGTCAGCATTCTGCGGACGTACTGTTTGCCCGTACACGTCAGCAATCAATACCACGTAACCCTTGGCCGCGACCGACTTGGCGATCTCCTCGGCACCGGCGCTGACGCCCATCCAGTTCGGCGCCATCAACAGACCCGGGCGCGCGCCCTTGTGCTCGGCGTCGAACGCCAGACGACCTTCATAGGGCTGACCATCCAGCTGATAGACCACGGAACGAACAGTAACTTGGCTCATTTCTGACTCCTGCTTAGTTAAACACCAGAATGAAAAAACCCGCCGAAGCGGGTTTTTCTACATCGTGATTAGGCTGACAGCTCAACCAGCAGCTTGTTCAGACGGGTCACATAAGCGGCCGGGTCTTTCAAGCTTTCGCCAGCCGCCAGAGCGGCCTGATCGAAGAGGATGTGCGACAGGTCGCCAAAACGCGCTTCGTTCTGCTCGCCATCGAGTTTCTCGATCAGCGGGTGGCTCGGGTTGAATTCGAAGATCGGCTTCGACTCCGGCACTTTTTGCCCGCTGGCTTCGAGGATCTGGCGCATTTGCAGGCCCAGGTCCTGTTCGCCGATGGCCAGAATGGCTGGCGAGTCGGTCAGGCGGTGAGAGACGCGAACCTCGGCAACGGAATCGCCCAGCGCGGTTTTCAGGCGCTCGACCAGACCTTCTTTGGACTTGGCGACTTCTTCTGCAGCTTTCTTGTCCTCTTCCGAGTCCAGGTTGCCCAGATCGAGGTCACCGCGTGCTACGTCGACAAAGGTCTTGCCGTCGAACTCGCTGAGGTAGCTCATCAGCCACTCGTCGATACGATCGGTCAGCAGCAGCACTTCGATGCCTTTCTTGCGGAAGACTTCCAGGTGCGGGCTGTTCTTGACCTGCGCATAGGTTTCACCGGTGAGGTAGTAGATCTTGTCCTGACCTTCCTTGGCGCGCGCCAGGTAGTCCGCCAGACCGACGATCTGCTCGCCGTCACCTTCGGTGGTCGATGCGAAGCGCAGCAGACCGGCAATTTTTTCCTTGTTGGCGAAATCTTCTGCCGGGCCTTCTTTCATGACCTGACCGAAGTTTTTCCAGAAGCCCTTGTATTGCTCAGGCTCGTTCTTCGCCAGTTTTTCCAGCATGTCCAGCACGCGCTTGGTCAGCGCCGACTTCATCGAATCGATGATCGGGTCTTTCTGCAGGATTTCCCGCGACACGTTCAGCGACAGGTCGTTGGAATCGACCACGCCTTTGATGAAGCGCAGGTACAGGGGCAGGAACGACTCGGCCTGATCCATCACGAACACGCGCTGCACGTAGAGCTTCAGGCCTTTCGGCGCTTCACGCTGGTACAGGTCGAACGGCGCGCGGGCCGGCACGTACAGCAACGAGCTGTACTCGAGCTTGCCTTCGACTTTGTTGTGGCTCCAGGCCAGCGGGTTTTCAAAGTCGTGGGCGATGTGTTTGTAGAACTCCTGGTATTCCTCGTCCTTCACTTCAGTGCGCGGACGGGTCCACAGGGCGCTGGCGCGGTTGACGGTTTCCCATTCAACGGCTGGTTTCTCTTCGCCCTCGGCAGCAGCCACTTCTTTCGGCAGCTCGATCGGCAGCGCGATGTGGTCGGAGTATTTCTTGATGATGTTGCGCAGACGCCAGCCATCGGCGAACTCGTCTTCACCAGACTTCAGGTGCAGGACGATGCGGGTACCGCGCTCTGGTTTGTCGATGGTGGCGACTTCGAACTCGCCCTCGCCTTTCGACGACCAGTGCACGCCTTCGCTGGCAGGAGTGCCGGCGCGACGGCTGTACACATCGACTTTGTCCGCCACGATGAAGGCGGAGTAGAAGCCGACACCAAACTGGCCGATCAGGTGCGAATCTTTCTTCTGATCGCCCGAGAGATTCTTCATGAAATCGGCGGTACCGGATTTGGCGATGGTCCCCAGGTGGGTGATCACATCGTCACGGTTCATGCCGATACCGTTGTCTTCGAGGGTGACGGTCTTGGCGTCCTTGTCGAAGCTCACACGGATTTTCAGTTCAGCGCCACCTTCGAGCAATTCCGGCTTGGCCAGAGCTTCGAAGCGCAGCTTGTCGACAGCGTCAGAGGCGTTCGAGATCAATTCGCGAAGGAAGATTTCCTTGTTGGAATACAGCGAATGGATCATGAGGTGCAGCAGTTGCTTTACCTCGGTCTGGAAGCCCAGGGTTTCCTTTTGAGTTTCCACACTCATGGTCATCAAACTCCAATCAGATGGCAGTGGCCGCGACCCGGAGGGTCGGCGGCGGGTTGTTCACTGAGTTGGGGGCAGCGTTCAGGATTTCAAGGGCTCATCGATTTTGAAGTGTGCACGGGCGGTGGCGATCGGTTCGCTCTCGGTACTTTGCCAGGCCGTGATGGCGACGTTGGCCACACGCCGGCCCTGGCGGCAGACCTGGCTTTTGGCCCAGGTGTCGCGAAACTGCCCGGCGCGCAGGTAATCCAGGGAAAAATCGATGATCTTCGGCACCCCGGGCGCTCCGGTGAAGATCAGCAAATGCAACGCGGCTGCCAGCTCCATGAATCCGGCGATCACCCCGCCATGGATCGCAGGCAATAAAGGGTTACCAATGTTGTCCTTGTTCGCCGGCAGCTTGAACAGCAGGTCATCACCGACTCGCGAGCATTCGACGCCGATCAGCCCGGCGTAGGGAATCATCTGCAGCAAAGGCGCGTAATCGCCCTGAGCGTGAGCCAGCAGCAGTTGTTGCTTCCAGTCATCGCTCATCGAAGTTCTCCTTTGATCCTGCCGCCAAATCCCTGGGTGCCTTTCAGCCCCTTGCCCATGCGCATGAACGTGCCAACCACATGGGCTATGGGTTGCTGCGGGTCGTCCTGATAGGCAAAACCGCGAGCGAAGATCACATCGGTGGTGACCCGATAACACTCGGCGAAACCGTAGACGTCCTTGTTCGGCTCTGCGGCGTGCATGTAGTCGATGCGCAGGTCCAAGGTCGGGCAGACTTCGAATTCCGGCAGCACGCACAATGTGGACATGCCGCATGCGGTGTCCATCAGCGAAGTAATCGCACCGCCGTGGATGACCCCGGTTTGCGGATTGCCAACGATTTTCGCGCTATACGGCAGCTTCACTGTCAGCCCTTCGCTGCTGGCGCTGTGCACCGTCAAACCGAGCACCTGACAATGGCGCAGGGCGGAGAGAAAGCGTGTCGCGCGCTCAAAAACGGGGTTTTCAGCCATTTGATAATTACTCTCGTTAGAGCCTTTTGCCAGTAGTAAGCAATACGGCAAAAGTTCCACTGAAAAACAAACTTATATATCTGAACAAAATGAGGAACTTAACCTTTGGCGCTGCGCTCTTAAGGCCAGTAGTTATTTTCCATAAGGAGAAACACCCCATGCGTAAGACTTTAGCTATTGCCTTGATGTTGACCGCTTCCCTCGGTCTCGCTGCCTGCGATAAAAAATCCGAGGACAAAGCTCAAGATGCCAACCAACATGCTGAGCAAGCTCAGCAAGACATGAACAAAGCTCAGGATAAAGTGAACGACGCAGCAAAAGAAAACGCCGAAGCTGCCAAAGCTCAGGCTGAATCGAATCAAGCTGCTCAGGAAGAAGCTGCCAAGAAGCAATAATTGCGACTTGATGCAGAAAAAGAAAACCCGCCAAGTGCGGGTTTTCTTTTGCCTGTGATTTTTGGTCAGTTTTGGCTTAGAGGCTGTTTTAGAGCAATACGGTTCTAAAAGTCGGACTAATCATCAGCAACAAACTGCAGAGCAGGCCGACCAGCCACACCAGGCTGCGCAGGGATGGTTTATCCGCCAGATACAACCACACGTAAAGAACCCGCGCGATCACAAAAATGATTGCCAGAGCATCAATCAACCAGCCTTGGGTTTGCGTGGTGTGCGCCATCAGCACACCCACGGCGAACAGGATGAACGCTTCGATGCAGTTCTGATGCGCCGCCAGCGCCCGCGCGCCGTAACCAGTGAGTTGCGCCTGTTGTTGGCGCGGCAGGTGGTTGTTGTAACCGCCCTGCTCTTTCATGGCTTTAGCCACCGGCATACGCGCGATGTAGATCAACAATGCACTGATAAACACACACCAGAACGGAATACTCATCAAGCGGCCTCTTTATTGGTTTCGGGCAATGGCGCCTCTGTAGGGGTATAGACCATCACATCGAGCACGTCGGAATGAAACTCGCGACGGTACAACACTAGAACCACACCGGCACTCATCAACATGAACAACCATGGGCTGACAAACCACGCCAGCATGCTCATGCCGAAGTAGTAGGAACGCAGACCGAAGTTGAACTGGTTGGCCGCCATCGAAATCACCCGTGCCGCCCGCAGTGCGAACGCCTTGCGCTCCTGCTCGGACACCTGGCGCTCGCCGATCATTGGCGCTGAGCCGACCAGTACCGCGGCAAAGTTGTACTGACGCATGCACCAGCTGAACGTGAAGAACGCATAGACGAACACCAGCGCCAGGCACAGCAACTTGATCTCCGACATGCCCTGCGATGCCTGTTGCACCATCGGGATATCCGCCAGCAACGACACGGCGCGTTCGGATGCACCGAGCACGGTCAGAATACCGGCAAGAATAATCAGGGTGCTGGAGGCGAAGAACGAGGCGTTGCGTTCCAGATTGCCAATCACGCTGGCGTCGGCGATGCGGTTGTCACGCAGGAGCATGCGGCGCATCCAGTCTTCGCGATACAGGTGCAACACACTGGCCAGACACGCAGTGTCGCGGGCCTTCCACGACGCATAACGGGTGTAGCCGCCCCAGCAGATGACAAACCAGAGCGCGGCCAGCAGGTGGATCAGGTTGGCTTGGATGAACGACATGCAATTCCCTGTGGAGTATGGATGCTACCTGTGGGAGCGAGCCTCTCGCTCCCACATTAAGACTTCGGCAACCTTTCGACGTTAGCTCGCGAAAAAAGACACTGCCAGACGCCCATAAAAAATGCCCCGTATCGATTGATACGGGGCATTTCCGTTTAAGCGCTGAAGACCCGCTTGTGGCGGGTCAGACAACGTCAGGCAACGGCTTCGCTGCGCTTGCCCAGCAGGCGATCGCAGACCACGGCGACCACCAGGGTCATCACGCATGGCACCAGCCAGGCCAAACCCTGCTCGCTCAGCGGCAGGTGCGCCAGCTGCGACGGCATCCAGTCAGCCAGACCAGCGCCCTTGAGCGCGTCGATGGTGCCGAACAGGAACGACACCAGCATGACCGGGCCGAGGATCCGCCCGTGTTCATGCCAGAAGCCCTTGCAGAAACTCAGAGCCACCAGAACGATGCACGGCGGGTAGATTGCGGTCAGTACCGGGATCGAGAACGCGATCAGCTTGGTCAGGCCCAGGTTGGACACCAGCAGCGAGAACGCGGCGAGGATGATCACCAGGGTCTTGTAGGACAGCGGCAGCACGCGGCTGAAGTATTCAGCGCAGGCGCAGGTCAGACCGACCGCGGTCACCAGGCACGCCAGCGAGATCAGCACCGCAAGGAAACCGCTGCCCGGCGAACCGAAGGTGTGCTGCACGTAAGCATGCAGCACCGCCGCGCCGTTGGTGGCACCGACCGCGACTTCATGGCTGCCGGAACCGAGACGGAACAGGCTGATGTACACGAGCGCCAGACCGACACCGGCGATGAGGCCGGCAATGATCGCGTAACGGGTGATCAGCGCAGGCGACTCGACGCCACGGGAGCGGATTGCGTTGACGATGACGATGCCGAACACCAGCGCGCCGAGGGTATCCATGGTCAGGTAACCATTGATGAAGCCCTGGGAGAACGGTGCCGCGACGTATTCAGGCGTGGCCTGGCCAATATCACCGGCCGGCAAAGCGAACGCGGCGATGCCGAGTACCGCCAGGGCGATGATTTTCAGCGGCGCGAGGAATCGCCCCACGGTATCGAGCAGACGGCCCGGATACAGCGAGATGAAGAACACCAGCAAGAAGTACACCGAGCTGTAGAGGAACAGCGCCAGCGGGCTTTCGCCGGTCAGTGGCGCCAGACCCACTTCGAACGACACGGTCGCAGTCCGCGGGGTGGCGAACAACGGGCCGACCGCCAGGTAGCACGCCGCGGCGAGCACACCACCGGCGATCTTGCCGATCGGGCTGCTCAGCGCATCCATCGCACCACCGACCTTGGCCAGAGCGACAACGGTGACCACCGGCAGACCGACTGCCGTGATCAAAAAGCCCAGCGCCGCCATCCAGACGTTAGGTCCGGACTGCAGGCCGACGATAGGCGGGAAAATGATGTTGCCGGCCCCGACGAACAGGGCAAATGTCATAAAGCCCAGTGCCAGGATGTCCTGACCTTTCAAAACTTTCATTAAGGAAATACCACACTACTGAATCGGAATTTAGAGGGGGATTTCCCTGTGGGGTTAGGGAAATGCTGTCAGTCCGTATGGGGCTGACCCGTTTAGCGCGTTGCATGCCTTGTGGGCGGCAGACGCAAAAATGGCTGCTAGCCTAACGAATTTGTCTGACAAACGCACTGTTTGAGGGCGAACTATCCGATACACGACGTGTCGGTGTCGCGTTTACGCATCTAAATTTCATAAAGAACGCAAAGATCAAAAGATCGCAGCCTGCGGCAGCTCCTACAGATAATCCTGTGTAGGAGCTGCCGCAGGCTGCGATCTTTTGATTTTCAGAAACAACAAAGGCCACCCGAAGGTGGCCTTTGTCTGGTGAAGCGTCAGTCAAGCACGAGGCTTACTTGACGGCCCAACCGGTCAGCTCGGCCAGTGCCTTGCCGATGTCTGCCAGCGAACGCACGGTTTTTACGCCTGCGTCTTGCAGCGCAGCGAATTTCTCGTCTGCAGTGCCTTTGCCGCCAGAGATGATTGCGCCCGCATGGCCCATGCGCTTGCCCGGAGGAGCAGTCACACCCGCGATGTAGGAAACAACCGGCTTGGTCACGTGTGCCTTGATGTAGGCAGCCGCTTCTTCTTCAGCCGAACCGCCGATCTCGCCGATCATCACGATCGCTTCGGTCTTCGGGTCTTCCTGGAACAGCTTCAGGATGTCGATGAAGTTCGAACCCGGGATCGGGTCACCACCGATGCCGACGCAAGTCGACTGACCGAAACCGGCGTCAGTGGTCTGCTTCACAGCTTCGTAGGTCAGGGTGCCGGAACGCGAAACGATACCGACCTTGCCTGGCAAGTGAATGTGACCTGGCATGATGCCGATCTTGCATTCGCCTGGAGTGATCACGCCTGGGCAGTTAGGGCCGATCAGGGTAACACCCAGCTCGTCGCACTTAACTTTAGCGTCCAGCATGTCCAGGGTAGGAATGCCTTCGGTGATGCAGACGATCAGCTTGATGCCGCCGAACGCTGCTTCCAGGATCGAGTCCTTGCAGAAAGGAGCCGGAACGTAGATCACGCTGGCGGTAGCGCCAGTGGCTGCGACTGCGTCTTTAACGGTGTTGAACACTGGCAGACCCAGGTGCTCGGTGCCGCCTTTGCCCGGAGTTACGCCGCCAACCATCTTGGTGCCGTATTCGATGGCTTGCTGGGTGTGGAAACTACCTTGCGAACCGGTAATACCCTGGCAGATAACTTTGGTGTCTTTATTGATCAGGACGCTCATTATTTGCCCTCCGCAGCTTTGACAACTTGTTGAGCAGCGTCGGTCAGGCTGGTAGCAGCGATGATGTTCAAACCGCTTTCTGCCAGTACTTTAGCGCCCAGCTCAGCGTTGTTGCCTTCAAGGCGAACAACAACCGGGATTTTCACGCCGACTTCTTTCACGGCGCCGATGATGCCTTCGGCAATCATGTCGCAGCGAACGATGCCGCCGAAGATGTTGACCAGTACTGCAGCGACGTTGGTGTCGGACAGGATGATCTTGAAGGCTTCGGTCACGCGCTCTTTGGTAGCACCACCACCTACGTCGAGGAAGTTGGCTGGCTTGCCGCCGTGCAGGTTGACGATGTCCATGGTACCCATGGCCAGGCCGGCACCGTTGACCATGCAGCCGATGTTGCCTTCCAGGGCTACGTAGTTCAGTTCGAACTTGGCAGCGTGCGCTTCGCGCGGATCGTCTTGCGACGGATCGTGGAAAGTCTTCAGCTTAGGCTGACGGTACATGGCGTTGGCGTCGATGTTGATCTTGGCGTCCAGGCAGTGCAGATCGCCGTCAGCCTTGATCACCAGCGGGTTCACTTCCAGCAGGGCCAGATCGTGATCCTGGAACAGTTTGGCCAGACCGACGAAGATCTTGGCGAACTGGGCAACTTGCTTGCCTTCCAGACCCAGTTGGAACGCCAGCTCGCGACCCTGGAATGGCTGAGCGCCAACCAGTGGATCGATAGTGGCTTTCAGAATTTTTTCTGGCGTGTCGTGAGCGATTTTCTCGATGTCCACGCCACCTTCGGTGGAGGCCATGAACACGATGCGACGGCTCGAACGGTCGACGACAGCGCCCAGGTACAGCTCTTTAGCGATATCAGTGCACGATTCAACCAGGATCTTGGTGACTGGCTGACCATTGGCGTCAGTCTGGTAAGTCACCAGACGCTTGCCCAGCCACTGCTGTGCGAAGGCCTTGGCGTCTTCTTTGTTGCGAACCAGCTTGACGCCGCCCGCTTTACCGCGACCACCGGCGTGGACCTGGGCTTTGACAACCCACTCGCTGCCGCCGATTTTGTCGCAAGCTTCTGCTGCTGCTTCCGGGGTGTCTACTGCGTAACCAGTGGAAACTGGCAGGCCGTATTCAGCGAACAGCTGCTTACCCTGATACTCGTGAAGATTCATGCTTTTTACCGTCTTCGTTAGGTACTGCGCATTCGGCGCTGCGCTCTTGATGAGTGCCGCGCCACCTGTGACTGCTGCTTGCGTAGCCTTCCGGTTACCCGGTTCAGCTACGCAAGACTGCGTCCAGCGGACATTCCGCGGTGAGACTTGCTCGCAAGGCTCACGACGGGCCGTTACCGCCGTGGTTTCTTATTGTGTGTCTTAACGCTTCTTGCGGTTGGCAATGTGGATGGCGCCGCCATTCACCGCCAGAGCAGCTTCGTGCAAGGCTTCAGACAGGGTCGGATGGGAGAAAACCATCATGCCCAGGTCTTCAGCGCTGGTGCCGAATTCCATACCGATCGCGCCCTGCTGAACCAGTTCTGCAGCGCTCGGGCCAATCACGTGCACGCCCAATACGCGGTCGGTCTTGGCATCAGCGATGACCTTGACGAAACCACCGGTATCGTTGGCGGCCATGGCACGGCCGGAAGCGGCGAACGGGAAGGTGCCGACGTTAACTTCAACGCCTTCGGCTTTCAAGGCCTGCTCGGTTTTGCCAACCCACGCGATTTCCGGGTGAGTATAAATAACCGAAGGGATCAGGTCATAGTTCATCTGGGCCTTGTGGCCCTTGATGCGCTCGACAACCATGATGCCCTCTTCCGAGGCCTTGTGCGCCAGCATCATGCCGCGCACCACGTCACCGATAGCGTAAACGCCCGGTACGGTGGTGGCGCAGTGATCGTCAACGTGCACGAAACCGCGCTCGTCCAGGGTCACGCCGCTATCGGCAGCCAGCAGATCAGTGGTCACCGGACGGCGACCAACGGCTACGATCAGCTTGTCGAAAGTGATGGTCTGTTCGCCGTTGGCATCGGTGTAGTTAACAACGACTTCGTCGCCGTTCACTTTCGAACCGGTCACGCGAGCGCCCAGCTTGATATCCAGGCCCTGTTTGGTCAGGGTTTTCAGCGCTTCCTTGGAAACAGCGGTGTCGGCTGCCATCAGGAAAGTGTCCAGGGCTTCCAGGACAGTCACTTCTGCACCCAGACGCGACCACACCGAACCCAGTTCCAGACCGATCACGCCAGCGCCGATCACGCCCAGACGTTTAGGGACGGCCTGGAATTCCAGAGCACCCGTCGAATCGACGATGACTTTCTGATCGACCGGAGCCGGTGGAATGTCGATCGGACGCGAACCTGGGGCCAGGATGACGTTTTCGGCTTCGATGACTTCAACCGAACCGTCCGGCTTGGTGACTTCGACTTTCTTGCCAGCCAGCAGCTTGCCGTGGCCCTGGATCGAAGTAACGCCGTTGGCCTTGAACAGGGTGGCAACGCCGCCAGTCAGGTTCTTGACGATGCCAGCCTTGCGGCCAACCATCGCAGCGACGTCCATTTTGACTTCGCCGGTCGAGATACCGTGAACGTTGAAGCTCTCTTTGGCTTCCTTGTACTTCCAGGAGCTGTCCAGCAGCGCCTTGGACGGAATGCAGCCGACGTTCAGGCAAGTACCGCCGAGGGCCTGTTTGCCTTCAGCGTCGGTGTACTTCTCGATGCAGGCAGTGGTGAGACCCAGCTGCGCGGCCTTGATGGCAGCTACATAGCCGCCAGGGCCGGCACCGATCACTACTACGTCAAATTTCTGCGACATTCAAAAAATCCTCTTTAGCGAAAAGCTTCAAGCCGCGCGCTGCGGGCCGTACCGCCGTTGCCGACGGTACGCCACCCGCAGCGCATGGCTGCTTCTATCAGATATCCAGCAACAGACGAGCCGGATCTTCCAGCAGGTTCTTGATGGTCACCAGGAAGGTTACAGCTTCTTTGCCATCGATCAGACGGTGATCGTAGGACAGCGCCAGGTACATCATCGGACGGATCACGACCTGACCGTTGATGGCCATAGGACGCTGGATGATGTTGTGCATGCCCAGAATCGCTGCCTGCGGCGGGTTGACAATCGGGGTCGACATCATCGAACCGAAGGTACCACCGTTGGTGATGGTGAAGGTACCACCGGTCATCTCTTCCATCGACAGTTTGCCGTCACGGGCTTTTTTGCCGAACGTGGCGATGCCGCCTTCGATTTCAGCCAGGCTCATCAGCTCGGCGTTACGCAGAACCGGAACAACCAGACCACGGTCGCTGGAAACGGCAACACCAATGTCGGCGTAGCCGTGGTAAACGATGTCTGCGCCGTCGATCGAAGCGTTGACCGCCGGGAAGCGTTTCAGCGCTTCGGTGGCCGCCTTGACGAAGAACGACATGAAGCCCAGGCGTACGCCGTTGTGGGACTTCTCGAACAGGTCCTTGTACTTCGAACGCAGGGCCATGACTTCGGTCATGTCGACTTCGTTGAAAGTAGTCAGCATGGCCATGTTCGACTGGGCTTCAACCAGACGCTCGGCAACCTTGGCACGCAGACGGGTCATCGGCACGCGTTTTTCAACGCGGTCACCGGCAGCGAATACCGGGGCAGCAGCGGCCGGAGCAGCAGCTTTCGCAGGCGCGGCAGCCGGAGCGGCTTTCTTCGCGGCAACAGCAGCCACCACGTCTTCCTTGGTCACACGACCGCCTTTGCCGGTGCCGGCAACGGAGGCGATGTTGATGCCGTTTTCTTCAGCCAGCTTGCGCGCAGCCGGAGCAGCAACAGGATCGTCTTCGCCTTCGGCAGCAGCCGGGGCAGCGGCAGCGGCAGCAGCGGCCGGAGCAGCAGCGGCGGCTGGAGCAGCGGCAGCAGCGCCGCCTTCAACGATGGAGCCCAGGACTTCGTCGGACAGAACGGTGTCGCCTTCGTTCTTGACGATTGCGCCCAGCACGCCGTCGGCGGTAGCCAGCACTTCCAGTACGACTTTGTCGGTTTCGATGTCGACGATCAGTTCGTCACGCTTGACGGCGTCGCCCGGTTGTTTGTGCCAGGTGGCAACGGTGCCATCGGCAACCGATTCCGGGAAAGTGGGGGCTTTGATCTCGATAGCCATTATCTGTGGTTCCTTAAATTCGGTTTCAGGTGCGCGAAGGCGTTAAACGGTAAACGCGTCTTGCAGCAGTTTTTCCTGCTGCTCGGCGTGCATCGATGCGTAACCACATGCAGGTGCAGCAGAAGCCTCACGGCCCGCGTACTCGAGTACGAGAGATTTGTTGAGGTTACCGATGCTGCGACGCAGGTGGTGCTGGCTGCAGTACCAGGCGCCCTGGTTCATTGGCTCTTCCTGACACCAGACGGCCGCTTTGGCGTTGGTGTAAGGCGCCAGGACTTCTTTCAAGTCGTCCTCAGGGAATGGATACAGCTGCTCGATACGCACGATGGCGATATCGTCACGGCCTTCGGCACGGCGTTTTTCCAGCAGGTCGTAGTAGACCTTGCCGCTACACAGAACAACGCGCTCGACCTTTTTCGGGTCCAGTGCATCGATTTCCGGGATCACGGTCTGGAACGAACCTTCGGCCAGATCTTCCAGAGTCGAGACGGCCAGCTTGTGGCGCAGCAGCGACTTCGGCGTCAGCACTACCAGAGGTTTGCGCAGCGGGCGAATCACCTGACGGCGCAGCAAGTGGTAGATCTGCGCCGGAGTGGTCGGCATGCACACCTGAATGTTGTGCTCGGCGCACAGTTGCAGGTAACGCTCAAGACGCGCCGAGCTGTGCTCAGGGCCCTGACCTTCGTAGCCGTGCGGCAACAGCATGGTCAGACCGCAGAGACGGCCCCACTTGTGCTCGCCGCTGGTGATGAACTGGTCGATAACAACCTGTGCACCGTTGGCGAAGTCGCCGAACTGGGCTTCCCAGATCACCAGCGCGTTTGGCGTGGTGGTCGAGTAGCCGTATTCGAAGGCCAGTACCGCTTCTTCCGACAGGAACGAGTCGTACAGGTCAAAGCGTGGCTGACCTTCGTACAGGTGCTTCAGCGGAATGTAGGTGCCGGCATCTTTCTGGTTGTGCAGCACAGCGTGACGGTGCGAGAACGTACCGCGGCCGATGTCCTGACCGGTCATGCGGATCGGGTGACCTTCGAACGCCAGGGTCGCGTACGCCATGGTTTCGGCGTAACCCCAGTTGATCGGCAGGCCGCCGGCTTGCATCTTCTGACGGTCTTCGTAGATCTTCGCAACCTGACGCTGAACCACGAAGCCTTCCGGAATTTCCAGCAGCTTGGCGGACAGTTCCTGCAGGGTCTTCAGGTCGAAACGCGTGTCGTGACGCGCAGTCCAGGCGTGGCCCAGATACGGACGCCAATCCACGAACAGCTCTTTGTTCGGCTCTTTGACCAGCGATTTCACCACGTGCAGACCGTTGTCCAGCGCGTTGCGGTACTCGTCGACTTTCGCCTGTACACGCTCTGCGTCGAGCACACCGGCCTGAGTCAGACGATCAGCGTACAGCTCACGGGTGGTGCGCTGCTTGGTGATCTGCTGATACATCAGCGGCTGGGTGCCGCTTGGCTCGTCGGCCTCGTTGTGGCCGCGACGACGGTAGCAGACCAGGTCGATCACCACGTCACGCTTGAACTGCATGCGATAGTCGATGGCCAGCTGGGTCACGAACAGCACAGCTTCCGGATCATCACCATTCACATGGAGGATCGGTGCCTGGATCATCTTCGCAACGTCGGTGGCGTACTCGGTGGAACGCGAGTCCAGCGGGTTGCTGATGGTGAAACCGACCTGGTTGTTGATCACGATGTGCACGGTACCGCCGGTCTTGAAACCGCGGGTCTGCGACATCTGGAAGGTTTCCATGACCACGCCCTGACCTGCGAATGCAGCGTCACCGTGGATGGAGATCGGCAAAACCTTCTCACCGGTCGGGTCGTTACGACGATCCTGACGGGCGCGAACCGAACCTTCTACCACCGGGGAAACGATTTCCAGGTGGGACGGGTTGAACGCCATGGCCAGGTGAACTTCACCGCCGGCGGTCATCACGTTGGACGAGAAGCCCTGGTGGTATTTAACGTCACCGGAACCCAGTTCGACCTTCTTCTTGCCTTCGAACTCGTCGAACAGCTCGCGCGGGTTCTTGCCGAAGGTATTGACCAGCACGTTCAGACGGCCACGGTGGGCCATGCCGATGACGACTTCCTTGGTGCCGTAGGAACCGGAACGCTGGATCAGTTCGTCGAGCATCGGAATCAGGCTTTCGCCGCCTTCCAGACCGAAACGCTTGGTGCCCGGGTATTTGGTGCCCAGGTATTTTTCCAGGCCTTCACCGGCAGTCACGCGCTCAAGCAGGTGGCTCTTGATATCGGCGGAGTACGTCGGACGACCGCGCACGCTTTCCAGACGCTGCTGGAACCACTGGCGCTGCTCGGAATCGGTGATGTGCGTAAATTCAGCGCCGATGGTGCGGCAATATGTCTGCTGCAACGCTTCGTGAATTTCGCGTAGGCTCGCTTCCTCTTTGCCGATGAACAGGTCGCCGGCACGGAAGGTCGTATCAAGATCGGCATTGGTCAAGCCGTAATGATTGATCGACAGGTCTGCAGGTGCAGGACGCTGCCACAGCCCCAGCGGGTCAAGCTGGGCTGCCTGGTGGCCACGCATACGGTAGGCCTGGATCAATCGCAGCACTTCAACTTGCTTCTTCTCGTGCTCACTGCTCACGCTCCCGGCGGAAACCGGTTGAGCGCGGCGCTGGTTCTTTGCCAGCAGCACGAAATGATCGCGAATTGTGGAGTGCGAAACATCAGTGGCAGAGCTGCCGTCGGCAGGCAGCTTCTGAAAGTAGGTGCGCCACTCTTCTGGCACAGCGTTAGGGTCGTGCAGGTAGAGCTCATAAAGCTCTTCCACATAGGCAGCGTTTCCACCTGAAAGGTAGGCGCTGTTCCACATGCGCTGCATCACGCTTTCTTGCATGCTTGGTCACCCTCGGTTAGGGGAACACCATCGGCGTCAATACCGAGCAAACTTGCAGAAGTCCGAATGCAGCGACCAAAACAAGCCACTTAGGATCACGCTGATAGTCCGGGTACCAGCCCGGATGCCCCTGCTTGTCTCATTTCTTCAAAATAAGAGCTGCAGCTTGTGGCTACTGCTCTGGTTATAGCCATGACGCGGGTTGAAGCCCGCGCCACAGCCTCTTCGTTACAGCGGTTCTACGGTTACAGCAGCTGAATCACACGCCGCTCGAAAGCAGCATGTTACGGATGTGACCGATGGCCTTAGTCGGGTTCAGGCCTTTCGGACATACGTTGACGCAGTTCATGATGCCCCGGCAGCGGAAGACGCTGAACGGGTCATCGAGCGAAGCCAGACGCTCGGACGTCTTGGTGTCACGGCTGTCTGCCAGGAAGCGGTACGCTTGCAGCAGGGCAGCTGGACCCAGGAATTTGTCCGGGTTCCACCAGAAGGACGGGCACGAGGTCGAGCAGCAGGCGCACAGGATGCACTCGTACAGACCGTCGAGCTTTTCACGCTCTTCAGGGGACTGCAGACGCTCGATGGCCGGAGCCGGCGTGTCGTTCTGCAGGTAAGGCTTAACCTTCTCGTATTGCTTGTAGAAGATGCTCATATCGACAACCAGGTCACGGATAACCGGCAAACCTGGCAGCGGACGAACGATCAACTTGTTGCCTTTTACGACAGCGGACAGCGGCGTGATGCACGCCAGACCGTTCTTGCCGTTGATGTTCATGCCGTCGGAGCCGCAGACGCCTTCACGGCAAGAGCGACGATAGGAGAAACCCTCGTCCTGCTCTTTGATCAGGGCCAGCACGTCCAGCACCATCAGGTCTTTACCACCGGTATCGACCTGGAATTCCTGCATGAACGGCGCAGCGTCCTGATCAGGGTTGTAGCGATAAACACTGACTTGCAACATGGCGATCACCCTTAATAAGTCCGGACTTTAGGTTCGAAAGTCGGAACAGTCTTCGGCGAGAAGTTTACGGCACGCTTGGCGACGCGTTTCTCACCCGGGAAGTACAGGGTGTGGCACAGCCAGTTTTCGTCGTCACGGTCTTCGAAGTCTTCACGGGCGTGAGCGCCGCGGGACTCTTTACGTACTTCGGCCGCGATGGCGGTAGCTTCAGCCACTTCCAGCAGGTTTTGCAGTTCCAGAGCTTCGATACGCGCAGTGTTGAACGCTTGCGACTTATCGTTGATCTTCACGTTGGCGATACGCTTGCGCAGATCGGCCAGCTGAGCGATGCCCTTCTGCATGTATTCGCCAGTACGGAATACACCGAAGTAGTTCTGCATGCAGCTTTGCAGCTCGCGACGCAGGGTTGCAACGTCTTCGCCATCGGTACGGCCGTTCAGCGCGTTCAGACGCGACAGGGCTGCTTCGATGTCGGCTTCGGTAGCGTCGTCGTATTCGATGCCGTCGGTCAGCGCCTTTTCCAGGTGCAGGCCGGCAGCGCGGCCGAATACCACCAGGTCGAGCAGCGAGTTGCCGCCCAGACGGTTGGCACCGTGTACCGATACGCAAGCCACTTCACCTACCGCGAACAGACCAGGAATGATCTGATCCACGCCTTCGGCGTTCTGGGTGATTGCCTGACCATGAATGTTGGTGGCAACGCCGCCCATCATATAGTGGCAGGTCGGAACCACCGGAACCGGAGCAACCACGGGGTCAACGTGGGCGAAAGTCTTCGACAGTTCGCAGATACCTGGCAGACGGCTGTGCAGCACTTCCTCGCCCAAGTGGTCGAGTTTGAGCATTACGTGGTCGCCATTCGGACCGCAACCGTTACCGGCGATGATTTCTTTAACCATCGAACGGGCAACCACGTCACGACCAGCCAGGTCTTTCGCGTTCGGAGCATAACGCTCCATGAAACGCTCGCCATGCTTGTTGATCAGGTAACCACCTTCACCACGGCAGCCTTCTGTAACCAGTACACCGGCGCCGGCGATGCCGGTCGGGTGGAACTGCCACATTTCGATGTCTTGTACCGGTACGCCAGCACGCAGCGCCATGCCAACGCCGTCACCGGTGTTGATCAGGGCGTTGGTGGTGGAGGCGTAGATACGACCGGCACCGCCAGTGGCCAATACGGTGGCCTTGGCGCGGATGTACGAAGTTTCGCCGGTTTCGATGCAGATCGCGATCACACCGACGAACTCGCCTTCCTGGTTTTTCACCAGGTCGACAGCGTAGTACTCGTTCAGGAACGTGGTACCGGCTTTCAGGTTGCCCTGATAAAGGGTGTGCAGCAGCGCGTGACCGGTACGGTCGGATGCTGCGCAGGTGCGAGCAGCCTGGCCGCCTTTACCGTAGTCCTTGGACTGACCACCGAATGGACGCTGGTAGATACGGCCTTGCTCGGTACGCGAGAACGGCAGACCCATGTGGTCCAGTTCGAAAACGGCAGCCGGGCCTTCCTGACACATGTATTCGATAGCGTCCTGGTCACCGATGTAGTCGGAACCCTTGACGGTATCGTACATGTGCCAGCGCCAGTCATCGTTCGGGTCAGCGGACGCGATCGCGCAAGTGATGCCGCCCTGGGCGGATACAGTGTGCGAACGGGTCGGGAAAACCTTGGTGATCACCGCAGTCTTGTGACCGCCTTGTGCCAGTTGCAGCGCAGCGCGCATGCCGGCACCGCCACCACCAATAATGATGGCGTCGAAAGAAATCGTTGGAATGTTAGCCATGACTCAGATACCCCAGAGAATCTGCACACCCCAGACGAAGTAAGCGAACATCGCAACGCCGCATACTGCCTGGAAAAGGAAACGTACTGCGGTCGCGGACTTGCCCAGCGCCATTGGCGTCAGGTAGTCGGTCGCGATGGTCCACATGCCGACCCAGGCGTGAGCGCCAAGGGCAACGAGGGCCAGCAGACTGAAGATACGCATCCCGTTGTGAGCGAACAGGCCGTGCCACTGGTCGTAGCCAATGCCCGGATTCACTGCAAGGTATCCGATCAGAAAGATGAAATAAGCCGCGAGAACAACCGCAGACACACGTTGCGCCATCCAGTCATAGAGGCCCGAACGCGAAAGGTTCGTAACGCTGGTTACCATATCCAAACTCCTGCCAGAACGATCAGCACCACGGAAACCGCGATGATAATTTTCGAGCCCAGGCGGCCGCCTTCCAGCGTCTCACCGATGCCCATATCCATGATCAAGTGGCGCACACCGGCTACCAAGTGATACAGCAGAGCGGACAGGAGGCCCCATGCTACGAACTTGGCCAGCGGGCTGGTCAAGCATGCCTTCACGTCGGCAAAACCTTCCTCGGAACCCAGAGACTTGCCCAATGCATAAAGCATGAAGCCGATACCCAGGAAGAGGATGATGCCGGAAACACGGTGAAGAAACGACGTAACGCCGGTGATGGGGAGTTTGATGGTCCTTAGGTCTAGGTTTACAGGTCGTTGGCTTTTCACGGCTTTTTTTTCACACTGAAGAGCCCCTAACAATCAGGGCAAAGTTGTTGGGGAGTGCACTGGTCAGGTAACCACCACCCAGGGATGCGACCCCCAATAAAGCAGGCCCAAAAGCCCTTGGCGGTCGGTGGCCGAGTATAGACAGTTAGGCTACTAATGACAACGCAATCACCTACCCCAAATAGCTGATTGCACAAGTCGTATAAAAGGCGTAAATGGCAGTCAATTTCGAGGAAAAAGTGCGCTTAAAGCCTTCTGGAGCAAGACTTTAGGCAAATTGACATTCGAATTTATCTCACTATAGTGGTGCGGGCCCTGCGTGGGGGGTCTGTCTGATGGTTCAAGCATAAATAGGAGGCCACATGGCTGACAAAAAAGCGCAGTTGATCATCGAGGGCGCAGCCCCCGTCGAGCTGCCCATTTTAACCGGCACCGTTGGTCCCGATGTAATCGATGTTCGGGGCCTGACGGCCACGGGCCGCTTCACTTTCGACCCGGGTTTCATGTCGACCGCCTCGTGCGAATCGAAAATCACCTATATCGACGGCGACAACGGCATTCTGTTGCACCGCGGCTACCCGATCGAACAGCTGGCTGAAAAGTCGGACTACCTGGAAACCTGCTACCTGCTGCTCAACGGCGAATTGCCGACTGCAGAACAGAAGGCCCAGTTCGTCAGCACCGTGAAAAACCACACCATGGTTCACGAGCAGCTGAAAACCTTCTTCAACGGCTTCCGTCGCGACGCCCACCCGATGGCCGTCATGTGCGGCGTAGTCGGCGCCCTCTCGGCCTTCTACCACGACTCCCTGGACATCAATAACCCGCAGCATCGCGAAATCTCCGCGATCCGTCTGGTTGCCAAGATGCCAACCCTGGCAGCGATGGTTTACAAGTACTCCATGGGCCAACCCATGATGTACCCGCGCAACGACCTGACGTACGCGGAAAACTTCCTGCACATGATGTTCAACACCCCGTGCGAGATCAAACCGATCAGCCCGGTACTCGCCAAGGCCATGGACCGGATCTTCATCCTCCACGCCGACCACGAGCAGAACGCATCGACCTCCACCGTGCGCCTGGCAGGATCTTCGGGTGCCAACCCGTTCGCCTGTATCGCCGCCGGCATCGCCGCACTGTGGGGCCCTGCCCACGGCGGTGCGAACGAAGCCGTTCTGACCATGCTTGACGAGATTGGCGATGTGTCCAACATCGACAAGTTCATCGCCAAGGCCAAGGACAAGAACGACCCGTTCAAGCTGATGGGCTTCGGTCACCGCGTTTACAAGAACCGCGATCCTCGCGCGACGGTCATGAAGCAGACCTGCGACGAAGTATTGAAGGAGCTGGGTATCAACAACGATCCGCAACTCGAACTGGCCATGCGCCTGGAAGAGATCGCGCTGACCGACCCGTACTTCATCGAACGCTCGCTGTACCCGAACGTCGACTTCTACTCGGGGATCATCCTCAAGGCGATCGGCATTCCAACCAGCATGTTCACCGTGATCTTCGCCCTGGCACGTACTGTCGGCTGGATTTCGCACTGGAAAGAAATGCTCTCCAGCCCGTACAAGATTGGCCGTCCGCGCCAGTTGTACACTGGCTATGAGTCGCGTGATATCACCAAGCTGGAAGACCGCAAATAAGGCTTGTCTTGCGATAATGTCTTGAAGTTGTATCGGGAACGGCCTCTTATATAGAGGCCGTTTTTTTGTCTGGTCGCAGCGGCCTGTGGGCCGACTGGGTTTTGGGGTTTTGGGTGTATATCCGTTGCTTCGGGTGTTGCTGATTACGGTTCCGCCCTTACGGCGGGTCACTTTTTCCAAACGCCGAAAAAGTAACCAAAAAGGCTTCCCCCCGGCGTACGGCACTTCGCTGAGGCTCAGTGTTCCCTCGCTACGGTGTCCATCCGGGGGCATCGCCTACGGTTTGCTTCGCTGCACCTCCTCTCGATGTATGCGGCTTCGCCGCATGGCGCTGCGCGCCTTCCCCCTGATGGACACCTTCGCTCGGCCTGCCGAAGGGGCAAAAATCAAAAGCCAGATCAAGAGCCAAAGCCAACGCCAACGCCAAAGCCAAAGCCAAAGCCAAAGCCAAAGCAGATCAAAAGATCGCAGCCTTCGGCAGCTCCTACATGGGATCGGTGTTTTCAGTTAGAAATTGGTCGGCTGTCAGGCCGCCATCGCTGGCAAGCCAGCTCCCACAACTTTATTCGTGCACGCCCCATGCGGCGAAGCCGCCCCACTCAACACGATGAGCGTTAGCTCGAGTACCGCTCTTGATCTGAGGGCCCGTCGGCAGGCTGAGTGGAGGGGTTTATTCGGGGGTGGGAGCGCAGCGACCGTTTGGCGCAGCCAAACACAGCGAGAGGAGGTGCAGCGAAGCAAACCGTAGGCGCTGCCCCCCCGGATGAATCCCGCAGCGAAGGAACCCGAGCCTAAGCGAGGGCCGAACGTCAGGGTAAAGCCCTTTGGTTACTTTGGGGCTTTTGCCAAAGTGACCCGCCGTCAGGGCGGAACCCTAAGCCGCCGCTACCGCAGCAACGGATATGTACTCATAACCACCAACTACGAAGGCCCAAGTCCGATAACCGCCCACAAAAAAATGCCCCGATCTCTCAACCAGGGCATTTCTCTCAACCATGCAACCAACGCTTAGTGCGAAACCGCCCCACTCGCCCCCAACCCCGTCTGCGAACGCACAAACTGCGGGAAGAACAGCGCCCGCTCGTTCTCGGCCGCCGCCGACTTGTCGGTGATCGAGAAGAACCAGATACCGATGAACGCAATGATCATCGAAAACAACGCCGGGTACTCGTAAGGGAAGATCGCCTTCTCGTGATGCAGAATCTGCACCCAGATGGTCGGGCCGAGGATCATCAGACCCACCGCACTCACCAGCCCCAACCAGCCACCGACCATCGCGCCGCGGGTCGTCAGCTTCTTCCAGTACATCGAAAGCAACAGCACCGGGAAGTTGCAGCTCGCCGCAATCGAGAACGCCAGGCCGACCATGAACGCGATGTTCTGGCTTTCGAACAGGATGCCCAGACCAATCGCCAGCACACCCAGGGCGATGGTGGTGATCTTCGACACGCGAATCTCATCTTTGTCGTTGGCCTTGCCCTTCTTGATCACACTGGCATACAGGTCGTGAGACACCGCCGAAGCACCGGCCAGGGTCAGACCGGCCACCACCGCCAGAATGGTCGCGAACGCCACCGCCGAGATGAAGCCGAGGAAAATACTGCCACCCACTGCGTCAGCCAGGTGCACCGCCGCCATGTTGTTGCCGCCGAGCAGAGCGCCCGCTGCATCTTTGAAGGCCGGGTTGGTGCTGACCAGCAGGATGGCGCCGAAGCCGATGATGAAGGTCAGGATGTAGAAGTAGCCAATGAAGCCGGTGGCATACAGCACGCTCTTGCGCGCTTCTTTCGCGTCACTCACGGTGAAGAAGCGCATCAGGATGTGTGGCAGGCCAGCAGTACCGAACATCAGTGCCAGGCCCAGGGAGAACGCCGAAATCGGGTCTTTCACCAGACCGCCCGGGCTCATGATCGCCTCACCTTTGGGGTGAACCTTGATCGCCTCGGAGAACAGCATGTTGAAGTCGAAGTTGACGTGCTTCATCACCATCAGCGCCATGAACGAAGCACCGGACAGCAACAACACCGCCTTGATGATCTGCACCCAAGTGGTCGCCAGCATGCCGCCGAACAGCACGTACATGCACATCAGGATACCGACCAGAATCACCGCCACGTAGTAGTCGAGGCCGAACAGCAGCTGGATCAGCTTGCCGGCACCGACCATTTGCGCGATCAGGTAGAACGCCACCACCACCAGCGAACCGCAGGCAGACAGCGTGCGGATCTGGGTTTGCCCGAGGCGGTAGGACGCCACGTCGGCAAAGGTGTATTTACCCAGGTTACGCAGACGCTCGGCGATCAGGAACAGAATGATCGGCCAGCCCACCAGGAAGCCGATCGAGTAGATCAGGCCATCGTAGCCAGAGGTGAACACCAGCGCGGAAATCCCCAGGAAGGACGCCGCCGACATGTAGTCGCCGGCAATCGCCAGACCATTCTGAAAGCCGGTGATCTTGCCGCCCGCAGCGTAGTAGTCGGCAGCCGACTTGTTGCGCTTGGACGCCCAGTAGGTGATGCACAGGGTCGCACCGACGAACACCACGAACATGGCGATCGCGGAAACGTTGAGCGGTTGTTTGTGGACTTCGCCGGTCAAGGCGTCAGCAGCCCAGACAGCCGGAGCGAATGCTGCGATGCTCAAAAGAGCCAGTAGACGCCGGATCATTGCTGAGCCTCCTTGAGAATCGCATTGTTCAGGTCGTCAAACTCGCCATTGGCGCGTCGCACGTAGATACCGGTCAGGACGAAGGCCGAGACAATCAGCCCGACACCGATCGGAATGCCCCAGGTAATCGAAGACCCGGGGCTGAGTTTCGCGCCGAGCACTTGCGGCCCGTAAGCAATCAACAGGATGAATCCGGAATACAGCCCGAGCATGATCGCCGAGAGTATCCAGGCGAATTTTTCTCTTTTTCTCACCAGCTCCTTGAAGCGCGGGCTGTTTTGAATCGAGAGGTAAATGCTGTCGTTCATTGTTTTTATCCTCGCAGCACAGATTATTGTTGGAACGTATCCACTGTATGCGGCTGCGGAACGGCTTCCAGACGACCTTAGTATTAGAACGACATGACGTTTTCGCCAATTTTCAGCACACAAAAAAAACTGTGGGAGCTGGCTTGCCAGCGATGGCGTCGTATCAGCCAACTAATCAGTTGACTGGTAGACCGCTATCGCGGGCAAGCCCGCTCCCACAGGATGTGCGGTGAACCGAAGCAATCTGGGGTTATTTGGTCCAGTCAGCCACGCGGTCCGGGTGCTTGGCGACCCAATCCTTGGCCGCCGCGTCAGGCTTGGCGCCATCCTGGATGGCCAGCATGACTTCGCCGATCTCGTCTTTCGACGCCCACTGGAAGTTTTTCAGGAACTTGGCCACTTCCGGTGCCTTGGTAGCCAATTCTTTGCTACCGATGCTGTTTACGGTTTCAGCCGCGCCATACACGCCTTTCGGGTCGTCAAGGAAGCGCAGTTTCCACTTGGCGAACATCCAGTGCGGCACCCAACCGGTGACGGCAATCGATTCGTTCTTCTTCTCGGCACGGGTCAGCTCGGCAATCATGCCGGCGCCGGAACTGGCCTTGAGGGTGTATTTGTCCAGACCGTAATCCTTGATCGCCTGATCGGTCTTGAGCATCACGCCCGAGCCGGCGTCGATGCCGACGATGCGGTTCTTGAAGCTGTCATCGGTCTTGAGGTCTTCGATCGATTTCGCCTTGACGTACTCCGGCACGATCAGGCCGATTTTCGCATCCTTGAAGTTCGGGCCGTAATCGACGACCAGATCCTTGTTCTTCGCCCAGTATTCGCCATGGGTCACCGGCAACCAGGCCGAGAGCATCGCATCGAGTTTGCCGGTGGCCACGCCCTGCCACATGATCCCGGTGGCGACGGCTTGCAGCTTCACGTCGTAACCGAGTTTCTGCTTGATCACTTCGGCCGCCACGTGGGTGGTCGCGACGCTGTCGGACCAGCCGTCAACGTAACCGATGTTCAGGGTCTGTTTTTCAGCGCTGGCGAATGTGGAACTCATCGCAAGCACCAGAGCGGCACCTGCGCCTAAAAGTCGTCGCATCTTCATCGTTTACTTCCCCGAAATGCTGCGCCCGACGGATGCCGGGCATCGTCAACGTATTGTTATGGTGCACAGCGCCCCCATCACGCCTGACCGTAAACTCGTCCGAACATCAGTCGTCTTTTCTATAAGGGTACTGACGCTTTCGATCATCGGCCTGACGCCAAACGCGACCTGCTCTGTCAGCGACCTCAATACACCGAGAAACGACATCAGAAGGCCATTAATCACCTCTGAATAATTGGCGCCAGACAATCCGCCCGAACTTTGCATGTGCAAATCATGCAGGCCACCAACCCGCGGATAAATGCAGGTAACATGCGTCGCTTTGCAGCCACTCGGCCTGACCATGTCCGCGACCTCCCGCTTCCCGCTTGTTCCTTATCTCTTTGCCTGCCTGCTCGGCCTGCTGGCCCTCGGTGGCTTCTGGTACGGCCTCGGCAAACCGGTGATCCTGCCGGACGCCGCGACCCCGACGCACAAGTTGCAATGCGCCTCCTACACGCCGTTCGACAAGGATCAGTCGCCGTTCGACGTGCCGTTCAAACTGCGCCCGGAGCGCATGGATGCCGACCTCGCCCTGCTGGCGACGCGTTTCGAATGCATCCGCACCTACTCGATGACCGGCCTCGAAGCCCTGCCGGAACTGGCGCGCAAGCACGGTTTGAAGCTGATGATCGGCGCCTGGGTCAACAGCAACCCGGTGGACACTGAAAAGGAAGTCGACCTGCTGATCGCCTCGGCCAACGCCAACCCGGACGTGGTCAGTGCGGTGATCGTCGGCAACGAAGCCTTGCTGCGCAAGGAAGTCACCGGCGCGCAACTGGCGAAGCTGATCAACAAGGTCAAAAGCCAGGTCAAGCAACCGGTCACCTATGCCGATGTCTGGGAATTCTGGCTCAAGCACCCGGAAGTCGCGCCGGCGGTGGACTTCCTGACCATTCACTTGCTGCCGTACTGGGAAGACGATCCGTCGAACATCGACGTCGCCCTGCAACATGTGGCGGATGTACGTCAGGTGTTCGGCAACAAATTCGCGCCCAAAGACGTGATGATCGGCGAGACCGGCTGGCCCAGCGAAGGTCGCCAGCGCGAAACCGCCCTGCCGAGCCGGGTCAATGAGGCCAAGTTCATTCGTGGTTTTGTCGCGATGGCCGAGAAGGAAAGCTGGCATTACAACTTGATCGAAGCGTTCGACCAGCCATGGAAGCGTGGCAGCGAAGGTGCAGTCGGCGGTTACTGGGGCCTGTTCGATGCCGATCGCCAGGACAAGGGCGTGCTCGCCGGGCCGGTGAGCAATGTGCCGTACTGGAAAGCATGGCTGGGCGTCGGCGGACTGATTTTCGTCGGCACCCTGCTGCTCGGCGGCCGAGTGCGCACCACCCGATCGGCATTGATCCTGCCGCTGCTCGGTGCGCTGGCCGCTTGTTCGATCGGCGCCTGGGGCGATCTGGCGCGAGTGACCACGCGGTTTGCCAGCGAATGGCTGTGGGTCGGCTTGCTGACCGTATTGAATCTGTTGGTGCTGGCACATGCCGCGCTGAGCCTGAGCGCCCGCCAGGGTTGGCGTGAACGCGCGTTCAGTCTGCTGGAACGCCGCGCCGGATGGCTGGTTGCCGTGGCCGGTTTTGCGGCAGCGGTGATGATGCTGGAGATGGTTTTTGACGCACGCTATCGCAGCTTTGCCAGCATGGCGTTCATTCTGCCGGCGCTGGTGTATGTGTGCCGCCCGGTCAGCGTGCCGCGCCGGGAAATCGCCCTGCTGACCTTTATCATCGGCGCCGGCATTGCGCCGCAGCTGTATGAAGAAGGCTTGTTGAATCAGCAGGCGTGGGGCTGGGCGCTGGTCAGCGGGTTGATGGTCGCTGCGTTGTGGCGCTGTCTGCGGGTTCGCGGTCGCTGATTAGACAGCAAGATCAAAAGATCGCAGCCTTCGGCAGCTCCTACAGGGTTCACTGCCCCTTGCAGGAGCTGCCGAAGGCTGCGATCTTTTTCTGTCAGGCGCTGCGGGATGCCCGGACCAGCCGCAATCCGGCAATCACCACCGCAAACACCGCCAGCGTCGTGTTGTACAACGCCAGCGCCGGCAACCCGAACACCAGCGCCAGCACCGCCAGCCACCACCCTGCCCGCCCCGGCAGCACAAAACCCAGCAGCGCCGCACCCAGCGCGGTCCAGCCCAATACCTTGAAGTGAATCATCAGTCCCAGGTTCGAGCGCACCGCGCATTCCCAGCGGCTCGCCTCATCGACGCAGATGCCGACCCACTGCCCATCCTCCATGAAGCCATAACGCGCGCCATAACTGGCGGCCAGCCACAGCGGCAACAGCACGAGCAACAGAATCACGGGCAAGCGGCGGGACATGAATCTCTCCAATCAACGAAATCGGCGGCCAGCTTAATCTGCCCGCACGCATTGGCAAGCACTAACAACTGTTAACTGGTCATCCGCGCCTTGCAGAGTGTATCGTCCAGCTACTATTACTCCGAATTCTGCCTGTTTGGTGCCGAGGCATGGCACTTTGGCGCAAGCCCGGTGGTCATAGCCTGCGAACTTCATTCGGCACCTTCCTTTAAGGGATCCAGTCATGCTCCGTTCCTTGCGCTTCGCCGCGCTGTTCAGCGGCCTTATTCTGAGTGCGTCCGCACTGGCGGTGGATATCGATGCCGCCAGTTATGGCTATCCCCTGACCAACCCGTTCGAGGCGACCATCGCCACGACGCCGCCGGACCTGCGTCCGGAATTGCCGTCGAACGACGAGATCAATCAGTCCGACCACAGCATCACCCTGCGCCCGGAACGGGCCTTCATCCTCCCGGACAACTTCTGGCCGGTGAAAAAACTCACCTACCGTATCGCCGAGCAGGACAAACCGGCGCCGCTGATCTTCCTGATCGCCGGCACCGGTGCGCGTTATGACAGTTCGCTCAATGAGTACCTGAAGAAGCTTTATTACAAGGCCGGCTACAACGTCGTGCAGTTGTCGTCGCCAACCAGCTTCGACTTCATCAGCGCCGCTTCACGCTTCGCCACCCCGGGCATCACCAAGGAAGACGCCGAAGACATGTACCGGGTGATGCAGGCCGTGCGCGCGCAACATCCGAAACTACCGGTCACCGAGTACTACCTCAGCGGCTACAGCCTTGGCGCGCTGGATGCCGCGTTCGTCGCGCACCTGGACGAGACCCGACGCAGTTTCAACTTCAAGAAAGTCTTGCTGCTCAACCCGCCGGTCAACCTCTACACGTCCATCAGCAACCTCGACAAGCTGGTACAGACCGAGGTGAAGGGCATCAACAACAGCACCACTTTCTATGAACTGGTGCTGAACAAGCTGACCCGCTACTTCCAGCAGAAAGGCTACATCGACCTCAACGACGCCCTGCTCTACGACTTCCAGCAGTCCAAACAGCACCTGACCAACGAGCAGATGGCGATGCTGATCGGCACCTCGTTCCGCTTCTCGGCCGCCGACATTGCCTTCACCTCCGATCTGATCAACCGTCGGGGCCTGATCACTCCGCCGAAATTCCCGATCACCGAAGGCACCAGCCTCACGCCGTTTCTCAAGCGTGCGCTGCAATGCGACTTCGACTGCTACCTGACCGAACAGGTGATCCCGATGTGGCGCGCCCGTACCGACGGCGGCAGCCTGCTGCAACTGATCGACCAGGTCAGCCTGTACGCACTCAAGGATTACCTGCATGACAGCCCGAAAATCGCCGTCATGCACAACGCTGACGACGTGATCCTCGGCCCTGGCGACCTGGGTTTCCTGCGCAAGACCTTCGGCGATCGCCTGACTGTTTACCCACTGGGCGGCCATTGCGGCAACCTTAACTACCGCGTCAACAGCGACGCCATGCTGGAGTTCTTCCGTGGCTAAATATCTCCTGCTGATTGCAGCGCTCCTCAGTGCAGGCGTGGCCCAGGCCGACAACAGCAAAGCCAACGCGCCAGTGGTGGTCGACAGCGACGGCTTCAAGGAGCCGCTGTCCAAACTCAAGTTCAACCCGGGGCTGGACCAACGCGAGTTCGAACGTTCGACACTCAACGCGCTCAACGTCTATGACCCGCTGGAGTCGTGGAACCGCCGCGTCTATCACTTCAATTACCGCTTCGACCAATGGGTGTTCCTGCCGGTGGTCGACGGTTATCGCTATGTGACGCCGAGCTTCCTGCGCACCGGGGTGAGCAACTTCTTCAACAACCTCGGCGATGTGCCAAACCTGGTCAACAGCCTGCTGCAGTTCAAGGGCAAGCGTTCGATGGAAACCACCGCGCGCCTGTTGCTCAACACCACCATCGGCATTGCCGGCCTGTGGGACCCGGCGACGGCCATGGGCCTGCCGCGCCAGAGCGAAGACTTCGGTCAGACCTTGGGGTTCTACGGCGTACCGGGCGGCGCCTACTTCGTCTTGCCGATTCTCGGCCCGTCGAACATCCGCGACACCGCCGGCCTGGCCGTGGACTACACCGCCGAATCGGCGATCAACTACCTGAACGTGTCGGAAGTCAGCTCCAACCACCCGGAAATCTGGGCCTTGCGCGCCGTCGACAAGCGCTACCAGACCAACTTCCGCTACGGCCAGATGAACTCGCCGTTCGAGTACGAGAAAGTGCGCTACGTCTACACCGAGTCGCGCAAGCTGCAGATTGCCGAGTAACTTCAGCGGCAACAAAAAAAGGGCCATTCGATGCGAGTCGAATGGCCCTTTTTCATGGATCACTGAGATCCATTTTGGGAGCGAGCCTGCTCGCGAATGCGGTGTCTCAGACCCGAAGGGGGTGGCTGACTCGACGCCTTCGCGAGCAGGCTCGCTCCCACAGGGTTATTGTGTTCAGCCTTTGATTGCGCGCCAGATTTTACCGACCACCGAAACCACCGCCAGCACTGCCGCGCCCGCGATAATCCCCGCTACGCCATTGAGCAACACAGGCACGGCAAACCCGGCACTGCCAGCCGCTGCGCCGACACTTTCAATCCAGTGATGAACCACCGGGATGCCGTGGGTCAGGATGCCGCCACCGACGAGGAACATCGCCGCTGTACCGATCACCGACAGGCCTTTCATCATGTACGGCGCGGCGCGCAGGATCGCATTGCCGATGCTTTTTGCTGCCGAGCCGGATTTCTGCGTCAGCCACAGACCGAGGTCGTCGAGTTTGACGATGCCGGCCACCAGACCATAAACGCCCACGGTCATGACGATGGCGATGCCCGACATCACGATCACTTGCTGGGTCAGCGAAGCGTCGGCCACGGTGCCGAGGGTAATGGCGATGATTTCTGCGGAGAGGATAAAGTCGGTGCGGATTGCGCCTTTGATCTTGTCCTTCTCGTAGGCCACCAGATCGGTGCTCGGCTCGGCCACTGCCGCGCTCAGTTGCGCATGCTCGGCGTCATCTTCGGCCTTGCTGTGCAGGAATTTGTGCGCGAGTTTCTCGAAGCCTTCGAAACACAGGTACGCGCCGCCGACCATCAGCAGCGGCGTCACCAGCCACGGCACAAATGCGCTGATCGCCAGCGCCGACGGCACCAGAATCAGTTTGTTGACGAACGAGCCCTTGGCCACCGCCCAGACCACGGGAATTTCCCGCTCGGCGCGAACCCCGGAGACTTGCTGGGCATTGAGCGCCAGATCATCGCCGAGTACCCCGGCGGTCTTCTTCGCGGCCATTTTGCTCATCAACGCCACGTCATCCAGAACGGTGGCAATATCGTCGATCAGCACCAGCAAACTGCTTCCTGCCATGAATCGTGTTTCCTTATGTGAATAATGCCGCGCAGCATACCGCGACTGCGGGCCACACGGGGCATTCTTGAGCCATGCGCGAGGCCGGTGCTACCATGCGCAACCGCCAGAACAGGCAAGGAACCACCGGGTTTATGAGCACAATCCGCGAGCGCAACAAAGAACTGATCCTGCGTGCCGCCAGTGAGGAATTCGCCGACAAGGGCTTCGCTGCGACCAAAACCAGCGACATCGCCGCCAAGGCAGGATTGCCCAAGCCCAACGTCTACTACTACTTCAAGTCCAAGGAAAACCTCTACCGCGAGGTGCTGGAAAGCATCATCGTGCCGATCCTGCAGGCCTCGACCCCGTTCAACCCGGACGGCGTGCCGAGCGAAGTGCTCAGCGGCTACATCCGCTCGAAGATCCGCATCTCCCGCGACCTGCCCTTCGCCTCCAAAGTGTTCGCCAGCGAAATCATGCACGGCGCCCCGCACCTGAGCGCCGACCTGGTCGAGCAGCTCAACAGCCAGGCCAAGCACAACATCGACTGCATCCAGAGCTGGATCGACCGCGGCCAGATCGCCCCGCTCGACCCCAACCACCTGATGTTCAGCATCTGGGCCGCGACCCAGACCTACGCCGACTTCGACTGGCAGATTTCTGCGGTGACGGGAAAGGACAAGCTGGACGAGGCGGATTACGAAGCGGCGGCGCAGACAATTATCCGGTTGGTGCTCAAGGGCTGCGAGCCGGATAAGTAAGACCGCCGTGCCCTTATCGCTGGCAAGCCAGCTCCCACAGGTGTTTGTGTTGAACACAATTTTTGCGAACGACGCAAATCCCTGTGGGAGCTGGCTTGCCAGCGATAGGGGCAACTCGATTCAGAAGTGCTAAAGCCAAACGGCATCCCACAGCGGATAGTCGCCAAGCTTATGCACCAGTCCAGCCCGTAACGGGTTGGCCACCACATACCGGGCCATTTTTACCAAATCATCTTCCATTCGAAGCGCCCGGTCGTGATAGCCCTGTTGCCATAGCGGGCCGCTCCTGCCGGTGCAATGGTTCACCTCTCGAGTAGCCAGGGACTTGGTCTCGCGCATCAGTCTGCGCAAAGAACAGCTTTCCAGCTCAATCAACCAGTGAAAATGATCCGGCATCACCACCCACGCCAGTGAATTCGCCAATCCAAGCTCTTGTGCCCGTCGAAATTGACGAACAACCAATCTGCCCAAAGCGAAGTCGGCAAAGATCGGCTCGCGATCAAGTGTGTTGGTTGTCAGTATATAAATTCGATTGGGCTCGGCATAACGGCCGGTTCGCAGACGATGTGAAGCGGGAAGATCAGGCAATCCATTGCCCCTTCATGATGAGTTCATCAGAAGGCTAGACCTCAATGATCTGTTTGATTGGTTTGGTCTTTTTTCTTGATGTGTCAGACAGGCCGCCATCGCTGGCAAGCCAGCTCCCACAGAGCTTTGTGTCGTTCACAAATCGTTGCCCAATGCAAAACCTTGTGGGAGCTGGCTTGCCAGCGATGACTTTCGATCAGCCGCTAAAGATCAAGCCGCCACCCCCGCATCCGCCCTCAACTCCAACGCCTCCACAGCCCTGATCGCGACCTGCTCATCAATATCCGACAGATCGCCGCTGATCCCGATCGCGCCCAGCACATTTCCCGCCTGATCACGAATCAACACCCCACCCGGCGCAGGCACGACGCTGCCCTGGCCCATGCTGTTGAGTGCGGCGATGAACGCCGGGCGTTGTTGCGCATCCAGTGCCAGCAGGCGTGAGCCCTTGCCCAGGGCGATGGCGCCCCAGGCTTTGCCGATGGCGATGTTCGGGCGCAGCAGGCTGGCGCCGTCTTCGCGTTGCAGGGTGATCAGGTGGCCGCCGGTGTCGAGTACCGCGATGGTCAGCGGCGCGGCGTTGATCCCGCGCCCGGTAGTGATGGCCTGTTCGACCAGGTTGACTGCGACTTTCAAGGTTAAAGCGCTCATGGTGCCGTCCTCATTTTGTTATTGGGAAAGTCGTGGAACTGCGCGTTTGTGCCGCAGCCCGATGCCACAAATAGAACACAATGAATTATTTTTTTGTATACAATAATTCTCGAAAAGCGCCACATGCGACGAAAAGCCACAGTAAAAATGGCTTCCGACGAATGAAACAGACGCTTGAGAAAATGGATTGACCTGCGCCGTCCGCCGTGAATACACTCTGCGCAAAGCCACTTGTATACAATTACAAAACGTAAAGAGGCACAAAACCATGAGCAAAATGAGAGCAATCGAAGCCGCCGTTCTGGTGATGCGCCGTGAAGGGGTTGATACCGCTTTTGGCATTCCGGGTGCAGCGATCAACCCGCTGTACTCCGCACTGAAAAAAGTCGGTGGCATCGATCACGTCCTCGCTCGCCACGTCGAAGGCGCGTCGCACATGGCCGAGGGGTACACCCGCACCAAGGCCGGCAACATCGGCGTGTGCATCGGTACGTCCGGCCCGGCCGGTACCGATATGGTCACCGGGCTCTACAGCGCCTCGGCCGACTCGATTCCGATCCTCTGCATTACCGGCCAGGCACCCCGCGCCCGTATGCACAAGGAAGACTTCCAGGCGGTCGACATCACCAGCATCGTCAAGCCCGTCACCAAGTGGGCGACCACCGTTCTGGAGCCGGGCCAGGTACCTTACGCGTTCCAGAAAGCCTTCTACGAAATGCGCTCCGGCCGTCCAGGCCCGGTGCTGATCGACCTGCCGTTCGACGTGCAGATGGCTGAAATCGAATTCGACATTGACGCTTACCAGCCACTGCCGCTGGCCAAACCGACCGCGAGCCGCGTTCAGGTCGAAAAGGCGCTGGCGCTGCTGGATCAGGCCGAGCGTCCATTGCTGGTAGCCGGTGGCGGCATCATCAACGCCGATGCCAGCGATCTGCTGGTGGAGTTCGCCGAGCTGACCGGTATTCCGGTGATCCCGACCCTGATGGGCTGGGGCACCATTCCTGACGATCACCCGCTGATGGTCGGCATGGTCGGTCTGCAGACGTCGCACCGTTACGGCAATGCGACGATGCTCAAATCCGATGTGGTGCTGGGCATCGGTAACCGTTGGGCCAACCGTCACACCGGTTCGGTCGACGTCTACACCGAAGGTCGCAAGTTCATTCACGTCGACATCGAAGGCACGCAGATCGGCCGTGTGTTCACCCCGGACCTGGGTATCGTCTCCGACGCTGCTGCCGCGCTGACCGTGTTCATCGAAGTCGCCCGCGAATGGCAAGCCGCCGGCAAGCTGAAAAACCGCAGTGCCTGGCTGCAGGATTGCCAGCAGCGCAAGGCCAGCCTGCAGCGCAAGACCCACTTCGACAACGTGCCGGTCAAGCCACAGCGCGTTTACGAAGAAATGAACCAGGTGTTCGGCAAAGACACCTGCTACGTCAGCACCATTGGTCTGTCGCAGATTGCCGGCGCGCAGTTCCTGCACGTCTACAAGCCGCGTCACTGGATCAACTGCGGTCAGGCCGGCCCCTTGGGCTGGACCATTCCGGCAGCGCTGGGCGTGGTCAAGGCCGATCCGAACCGTAAAGTCGTGGCCCTGTCGGGGGACTATGACTTCCAGTTCATGATCGAGGAGCTGGCGGTCGGCGCTCAGTTCAAACTGCCTTACATCCACGTCGTGGTGAACAACTCGTACCTGGGCCTGATCCGTCAGGCGCAGCGCGGGTTCGAAATGGACTACTGCGTGCAGCTGTCCTTCGATAACCTGAACGCGCCGGAACTCAACGGTTACGGTGTCGACCACGTCGCCGTCGCCGAAGGCCTGGGCTGTAAAGCGCTGCGTGTGTTCGAACCGGCGGACATCGCCCCTGCCCTGCGCAAGGCCGAAGAGCTGATCGAAGAGTTCAAGGTGCCGGTGATCGTCGAAATCATCCTGGAGCGTGTGACCAACATCTCCATGGGGACCGAGATCAACGCCGTCAACGAATTCGAAGACCTGGCGCTGGTCGGCAACGACGCGCCAACGGCGATTTCGCTGCTCGACTGATCTGCCGGGATTTGATGGCCGCGGTTACTCCCCTGTAGGAGCTGCCGCAGGCTGCGATCTTTTGATCTTGTTTTTCAGGATCAAGATCAAAAGATCGCAGCCTGCGGCAGCTCCTACACAAAGCCATCATCATTAATTCGCAACAGGAGACCACCATGCCGCGTTTCGCAGCCAACCTGTCCATGCTGTTCACCGAACAGGATTTCCTTGCCCGTTTCGACGCCGCCGCCAAGGCCGGTTTCAGTGGTGTGGAATACCTGTTCCCGTACGACTTCAGCTCTGCCGAAATCAAGGCAAAGCTCGATGCCAACGGGCTGACCCAAGTGCTGTTCAATCTGCCGGCCGGTGACTGGGCCAAGGGTGAGCGCGGTATCGCCTGCCTGCCGGATCGCGTTGAAGAGTTCCGCGCCGGGGTCGATCTGGCGATTGCCTACGCGCAGGTGCTGGGCAACACCCAGGTCAACTGCCTGGCCGGTATCCGCCCGCAAGGCGTCGACGATGCCACCGTGGAAAAGACCTTCGTCGCCAACCTCAAGTACGCGGCCGACAAGCTGCAGGCGGCGGGCATCAAACTGGTGATGGAAGCGATCAACACCCGCGACATCCCGGGTTTCTACCTGAACAACACGGCGCAAGCCCTGTCGATTCGCGAGCAGGTCGGCAGCGCCAACCTGTTCCTGCAATACGACATCTACCACATGCAAATCATGGAAGGCGATCTGGCCCGCACCCTGCAATCGCACCTGGCCGAGATCAACCATGTGCAGCTCGCGGACAACCCGGGGCGCAATGAGCCGGGCACTGGCGAGATCAACTACCGCTTCCTGTTCGAACACCTGGATCGGATTGGTTATCAGGGTTGGGTCGGCTGTGAATACAAGCCGCTGACCACCACTGAAGCCGGTCTGGGCTGGCTCAAAACGCATAACGCAATCTGATCGAACACGGTCATTCCTGTAGGAGCTGCCGAAGGCTGCGATCTTTTGACTTTGCTTTTCAAGATCAAGATCAAAAGATCGCAGGCTTCGCCAGCTCCTACAGAGAGCCACACAAAAACAAGAGGATTTTCTCATGGCTAAAATCGGATTTATCGGCACCGGCATCATGGGCCACCCAATGGCTTCGAACCTGCAGAAAGCCGGTCACAGCCTGTTCCTGTCGGCGCACCACGACGCCGCTCCGGCCGACCTGGTAGCTGCTGGCGCCGTCGCCCTGGCCAACCCGCGCGAAGTGGCGCAGGAAGCCGAATTCATCATCGTCATGGTCCCGGACACCCCGCAGGTCGATGACGTGCTGTTCCGCGCCGATGGCGTCGCGGCTGGCATCGGCAAAGGCAAAGTAGTGATCGACATGAGCTCGATCTCGCCGACCGCCACCAAGGCCTTCGCCGCGAAGATCAACGAAAAAGGCGCGCAGTACCTCGACGCCCCGGTATCCGGCGGTGAAGTCGGCGCCAAGGCCGCGACCCTGAGCATCATGGTCGGTGGCGACGCGGATGCCTTTGAACGCGCCCTGCCGCTGTTCCAGGCCATGGGCAAGAACATCACCCTGGTCGGTGGCAATGGCGACGGTCAGACCGCCAAAGTGGCGAACCAGATCATCGTCGCGCTGAACATTCAGGCCGTGGCCGAAGCCCTGCTGTTCGCTTCGAAAAACGGTGCCGATCCAGCCAAGGTGCGTGAAGCGCTGATGGGCGGTTTCGCTTCGTCGAAGATCCTCGAAGTGCACGGCGAGCGCATGATCAAAGGCACCTTCGATCCGGGCTTCCGCATCAGCCTGCACCAGAAGGACCTGAACCTGGCCCTGCAAGGCGCCAAGGAACTCAACATCAACCTGCCGAACACCGCCAACGCCCAGCAAGTGTTCAGCACCTGCGCGGCGATCGGTGGCAGCAACTGGGACCACTCGGCGCTGATCAAGGGCCTGGAACACATGGCCAACTTCTCGATTCGCGACAAGAAGTAATCTGCGCTTCTGGCTCGCTCCCTGTGGGAGCGGGCTTGCCCGCGATGGCATCGACTCGGTCCGCCTGAATGACCGCGGCGCCTGAATCGCTGGCAAGCCAGCTCCCACAAGGATCGCGTCGCTGCACCGTTGTCGTTCCATCCCAATAACAAGAATTCCGGGAGCCCGCCATGTCGGTCGATCCGCAACAACTGCTGCGTGAGCTGTTTGCCACAGCCATCGACGCGGCCCATCCGAACCAGGTCCTCGAAGCCCATCTGCCTGCCGATCGCACGGGTCGGGTGATCGTCATCGGCGCCGGCAAAGCCGCCGCTGCCATGGCACAAGTGGTCGAGCGCAGCTGGCAGGGCGAAGTCTCGGGCCTGGTAGTGACCCGTTACGGTCACGGCGCCCCGTGCGAAAAAATCGAAGTGGTCGAAGCCGCGCACCCGGTACCGGACGCTGCCGGCCTGGCCGTGGCCAAACGCGTGCTGGAACTGGTCAGCAATCTGACTGAAGACGACCGCGTGATCTTCCTGCTCTCTGGTGGCGGCTCTGCCCTGCTCGCCCTGCCGGCCGAAGGCATCACCCTGGCCGACAAGCAGTCGATCAACAAAGCCCTGCTCAAATCCGGCGCGACCATCGGCGAAATGAACTGCGTGCGCAAGCACCTCTCGGCGATCAAGGGCGGCCGCCTCGGCAAGGCTTGCTGGCCTGCCACCGTCTACACCTACGCAATTTCCGATGTGCCGGGCGACCTCGCCACGGTCATCGCCTCCGGTCCGACCGTGGCCGACCCGAGCACTTCCGCCGAAGCGCTGGCGATCCTTAAGCGCTACGGCATCGAAGTCCCGGCGTCCGTGCGTACTTGGCTGCAAAGCCCGGAATCGGAAACCGTCAAACCCGGCGACCCGAGCCTGGCCCGCAGTCACTTCCAGTTGATCGCCCGCCCGCAGCAATCGTTGGATGCCGCGGCGGTGAAATGCCGTCAGGCCGGTTTCAGCACGCTGATCCTTGGCGACCTGGAAGGTGAATCCCGCGAAGTGGCGAAAGTCCACGCCGGCATCGCCCGGCAGATCATCAATCACGGGCAGCCACTGGCAGCGCCGTGCGTGATTCTCTCCGGCGGCGAAACCACCGTGACCGTACGCGGCAATGGCCGTGGCGGGCGCAACGCCGAATTCCTCCTCAGCCTCACCGACAGCCTCAAAGGCCAGCCCGGCGTCTACGCGCTGGCCGGTGACACCGACGGCATCGACGGTTCGGAAGACAACGCCGGCGCGATCATGACCCCGGACAGCTACGCCCGCGCCGCCGCCCTCGGTTTGAGCGCCAGCGACGAGCTGGATAACAACAACGGTTACGGCTACTTCGAGGCGCTCGACGCGCTGATCGTCACCGAACCGACCCGCACCAACGTCAACGACTTCCGCGCCATCCTGATCCTTGAGAACTGCAAATCATGACGCCTGATAAAAAGGTCAAAATCCTCGCCACCCTCGGGCCTGCCGTCGACGGCATCGAAGACATCCGTGAACTGGTCGAGGCCGGGGTCAACATCTTCCGCCTGAACTTCAGCCACGGCGATCACGCCGACCACGCCAAGCGCTATCAGTGGATCCGCGAAGTCGAGCGCCAGCTCAACTATCCGCTGGGCATTCTGATGGATTTGCAGGGGCCGAAACTGCGCGTCGGCAAGTTCGCCGACGGCAAGGTGCAGCTGCATCGCGGTCAGGCCTTCCGCCTCGATCTGGACGCGACCCCGGGCGATGAACGCCGGGTGAACCTGCCGCACCCGGAGATCATCGCCGCGCTCGAAGCCGGCATGGATCTGCTGCTGGATGACGGCAAACTGCGCCTGCGCGTGGTCACCAAATACTCCGACGCGATCGACACTACCGTGCTCGCCGGCGGCGAACTGTCGGACCGCAAAGGCGTGAACGTGCCGCAAGCGGTGCTCGACCTCAGCCCGCTGACCGCCAAGGATCGCCGCGACCTGAGCTTCGGTCTGGAGCTGGGTGTGGACTGGGTGGCGCTGTCGTTCGTGCAACGCCCGCAGGACATTCTCGAAGCCCGCGAGCTGATCGGCGACAAGGCCTTCCTGATGGCGAAAATCGAGAAGCCGTCGGCGGTTGAGCAACTGCGCGAAATCGCCCAACTGAGCGACGCGATCATGGTCGCTCGCGGCGACCTCGGCGTGGAAGTGCCGGCAGAAAGCGTGCCGCAGATCCAGAAAAACATCATCAGCACCTGCCGCGAACTGGGCAAACCGGTGGTGGTGGCGACGCAGATGCTCGAATCGATGCGTTTCTCCCCGGCCCCGACCCGCGCGGAAGTCACCGACGTGGCCAACGCCGTGGCTGAAGGCGCAGATGCGGTGATGCTGTCGGCCGAAACCGCGTCCGGCGAATACCCGCTGGAAGCGGTGCAGATGATGAGCAAGATCATTCGCCAGGTGGAAAACGGTCCGGACTACCAGACCCAACTCGACGTCAGCCGACCGAAAGCCGAGGCAACGGTGTCCGATGCGATCAGTTGCGCGATCCGCCGCATCAGCAACGTGCTGCCGGTGGCGGTGCTGGTCAACTACAGCGAATCGGGCGCTTCGACGTTGCGCGCAGCACGGGAACGACCGAAAGCGCCGATCCTCAACCTGACGCCGAACCTGCAGACCGCGCGGCGCTTGAGCGTGGCGTGGGGCATTCATTCGGTGGTCAACGATCGCCTGCGTCAGGTCGATGAAGTGTGTTCGACGGCGCTGGAAATCGCCCAGGCGCAAGGCATGGCCGAGCGTGGCGATACCTTGCTGATCACCGCCGGTGTGCCGTTCGGGCAGCCGGGATCGACCAACTCACTGCGGATCGAAACGCTGATCTGACCCATATTTTTGATGTGAATACAAAACCTGTGGTGAGGGGATTCATCCCCGATTGACTGCGCAGCAGTCACCGCTTCAAGAGAGTGACGGTTTTCACAGAAAAACCGCATTCACCGATTTGGGGCTGCTTCGCAGCCATCGGGGATAAATCCCCTCACCACAGGTAAGCAAGACCTTTTGATTGTCCAACTGCCCAGATTTTTTCAACATGCCTGCCAATCATTTCAACACCCACTGCCCCGACTGGGCCGAGGCTTTGCTCAACGGTTTCAGTCAGATTTTCCTCCAGCGCCATCCGCTGTGCGGCCTGTTGTGCCTGCTGGCGATCCTGCTCACTGCGCCGGTGCTGTTTGCCGGCGCGCTGCTCGGCGCAGTCGCCGGCCTGCTCACTGCGCAACGGCGCAACTACGCCAAAGCGGATCGTCAGGCCGGGTTGTTCAGTTACAACGGCGTGCTGCTTGGCTTGGTGCTAAGCCTGTATTTCCCGTGGTCGCCGATGCTGCCGCCGCTGATTCTGGCGGCCGGTGGCCTCAGTGCGATGGTCACTCAGCAATGGCTCAAATACGTGTACCGCAGCCGATCGATACCGGCCTACACCTCACCGTTTGTAGCAATGAGCTGGGTGTTACTGTTGTTCGCCGAACCGTCTGCGCCGATGACTCACATCGAGATGACCACGCTGAACCTGCTCGCCGCTGAACTGCGTGGACTGGGTCAGGTGATGTTCCTCGGTCATCCGCTGGCCGGCGCGTTGATCGGCATCGGTCTTTTGATCGCCGATCGCCGCGCGTTCTGCTGGGCGCTGCTGGCTTCCGGCATCGGCCTGGCATCCAGCCTGCTGCACCACGAAACCGCTGCAGCGTTGCTGGGACTGGGCAGTTACAACGCGGTGCTCGCCGCCCTCGCCTTCAGTTCACAGCGTCAACAACCGTGGCTGCCGCTGCTGGGCATCGTCCTGGCGCTGCTGGTCACGCCGCTGTTCGCCGCCCTTGGTCTGGCGACGCTGACCGCGCCGTTCATCCTCGCCGGCTGGCTGATCCGCGCCGGGATCCAGATGCTCGGCAAAGCGGCCGTCGACGCCACGCCTTGCGCACAGGGGGACAATCAACCTAGGCTGCGCTGATCTTCAATTCAGGCGTTATCCATGGACAGCAGCAACAGTTGGCGTGAACGGCTTTACGTGATGATTTTCCAGAGCGACACCCTCGCCGGGCGGCGCTTCGACGGCACCTTGCTGTTGATCATTCTTGCCAGCCTGGTGGTGGTGATGCTTGACAGCATCGACAGCATTCACCAGAACTACGCCGATGTGCTGGCCTACATCGAATGGGGCTTCACCGTCATTTTTCTCGGCGAGTACATCCTGCGGTTGTACTGCTCACCGAAGCCGTTGCGCTACGCCTTCAGTTTCTACGGACTGGTGGATCTGCTGGCGATCGTGCCGGGGATCCTCGCGCTGTATTACAGCGATGCGCAGTACCTGCTGATCATCCGGATCATCCGGATGCTGCGGATCTTCCGCGTACTCAAGCTCAGCCCATACCTCAAGCAAGCCAACTATTTGATGTCGGCGCTGCGCGGCAGCAAGCAGAAGATCGTGGTGTTCCTGGTCAGCGTCTGCACCCTGGTGACGGTGTTCGGCACCCTGATGTACGTGATCGAAGGCCCGGAACACGGCTTCACCAGCATCCCCAAAGGCATCTATTGGGCTATCGTGACCCTGACCACCGTCGGCTTCGGCGACATCGTGCCGAAAACCCCGCTGGGCCAGGTAATTTCCTCGCTGGTGATGATCACCGGTTACTCGATCATCGCCGTGCCCACCGGGATCTTCACCGCAGAACTGGCCAACGCCATGCGCGGCGAACAGCTGCAACACGACTGCCCGGTGTGCAAGAAAAACAGCCATGAACAGAACGCAGCGTTTTGCTCGCGGTGTGGCAGTCAGCTGTTCAAGAAAGTGGAATAAGCACAGAGCTTTTTAATCTTTAAATGACTATGCGTGCCCCGTTATAGTCACTAGCAAATTGGCATCACCCACAATCCCTGTAGGAGCTGCCGAAGGCTGCGATCTTTTGATCTTGTTTTTAAAATCAAAGTCGAAAGATCGCAGCCTTCGGCAGCTCCTACACATAAACAACAAGGAATGCGCAGTGAAAAAACTCTTTGGCGCCTCACTTCTCGCCGCCGGTCTTGCCTTTGGCAGCGTGGCTCAAGCCGCACCGACCCTGCTCAACGTCTCCTATGACGTGATGCGCGATTTCTACAAGGACTACAACACTGCGTTCCAGAAACACTGGCAGGCCGAGCACAACGAAAACATCACCGTGCAGATGTCCTTCGGCGGTTCGAGCAAGCAGGCGCGCTCGGTGATCGATGGCCTGCCGGCTGACGTCATCACCATGAACATGGCGACCGACATCAACGCCCTCGCCGACAACGGCAAACTGGTGCCGGACAACTGGGTCACCCGCCTGCCGGACAACAGCGCGCCGTTCACCTCGGCCACCGTGTTCATCGTGCGTAAAGGCAACCCGAAAGCCCTGAAAGACTGGCCGGACCTGCTCAAGGACGGCGTGCAGGTGATCGTGCCGAACCCGAAAACCTCGGGCAACGGCCGCTACACCTACCTCTCGGCCTGGGGCTACGTGCTGAAAAATGGCGGTGACGAAAACAAGGCCAAGGACTTCGTCGGCAAACTGTTCAAGCAAGCGCCAGTACTCGACACCGGTGGCCGCGCCGCGACCACCACGTTCATGACCAACCAGATCGGCGACGTGCTGGTGACCTTCGAGAACGAAGCCGAGATGATCGCTCGCGAATTCGGTCGCGATCAGTTTGAAGTGATCTACCCAAGCGTCTCCGCCGAAGCCGAGCCACCGGTGTCGGTGGTCGACAAAGTGGTCGACAAGAAAGGCACCCGCGCTGCCGCCGATGAATACCTGAAGTACCTGTGGTCGCCGCAAGGCCAGGAAATCGCCGCCGCCAACTACCTGCGTCCACGGGACCCGGCAGTGCTGGCGAAGTACACCGATCGTTTCCCGAAAGTCGACTTCCTCTCGGTTGAGAAGACCTTTGGCGACTGGCGTTCGGTGCAGAAGACCCACTTCAATGATGGCGGGATCTTTGATCAGATTTATACCGGTCAGTAAGGCGTGAACTGAAATGAAAAAGGCGACCTCAACAGGTCGCCTTTTTTGTGGCGAACCCCCTGTAGGAGCTGCCGCAGGCTGCGATCTTTTGACTTTGATTTTAAAAACCAAGATCAAAAGATCGCAGCCTGCGGCAGCTCCTACAGTTACATCGGCGGCGTGACGCCATCCTTGCCGGCGGAAATCGATTGGGCGGTCAGCGTGCCGTCCGCGCCTTGCGTGACGAACGTCACGATCTTCACCCCAACCTTGAGCAAACTCCGATCCCCTGGCATCAGGTTGACGATCGGCACGTCCTCCGGCACCAGAATCTTCTGCTGCCCGCCCTTGTAGTTGACGGTCAGCACCCGGCCATTGCTCACCACCAGATCACCGACGCTGCCATTGGTCATGCTGCTGCCCTTGGCCAGGTCGAACGGTCGATGGCCGTCGCCGCTGCCGGCCAGTTCTGGTGGGAATACATGCACTTCCAGCGCCTTGAGCGTACCGTCCTCTTGCGGCATGGCCGCCGAGCCGATGTAACTGCCGGGTTTGATGTCCTCGATATTGGCCAGGGTGACGGCGCGCACTTTGGTGTCAGCGGTCAATTGAATCACCACGTTCTCGCCGCTGTTGACGTGGACTTTCAACGAGTCAGCGCTGACTCCGGTGATCTCGCCGCGTACGCCGATCCGCATCCCCGGGGCATCCGCAGCCTGTACCGCGCTGGCGCCAAGCAGACCGATCAGGACAATCGTGGTGGTGTGACGCAGCAGCCGACGCAACATGGCAATCCTCCGTTGGTAAACAGTTGAACAGCAGCGGTAAACATAAGCACGCTATCGAAGAAGATGTAAGTAAATGTATCATCGACGCTCTCCGGCCGGACGCAAGGTTCGCCGATGGACGACACCGCGCTTGAAGCCAATCATTCCGCAACGGAATAACTGCTATCGATACAAGGCTTCTACCGCCACGTCGGTGCGTCCCTTAGCCTCACCGCATTCCCTTTCGCTGGATCGAGAAACCTTATGAACGCTACAACTCACGCAATGACCCGAGGCATGGTGCTGCTGTTCGCCTTTTGCTGCGGTGCCATCGTCGCCAACATCTACTACGCGCAACCGATCATTGGTCTGATCGCACCGGACATCGGCCTCTCCGACACCATGGCCAGCTTCATCGTCTCGCTGACACAGATCGGTTATGCGCTGGGTCTGTTTTTCCTGGTGCCGCTGGGCGACCTGCTGGAAAACCGCCGACTGATGATCATCACCACCGTGGTGGCCATTGCCAGCCTGCTCGGCGCGGCGTTCACCAGTCAGCCGAACGTGTTCCTGCTGATCTCTTTGCTGGTGGGCTTCAGTTCGGTGTCGGTGCAGATCCTGATTCCGCTGGCCGCGCATCTGGCGCCGGAAGAATCCCGTGGCCGGGTGGTCGGCGGGATCATGGGTGGCTTGCTGTTGGGCATCCTGCTGGCAAGACCGGTATCGAGCGTCGTCGCTGACCATTTCGGCTGGCGCGCGATGTTCATGATTGCTGCGGCGTTGATGGCAGCGATCAGCGTGGTGCTGGCGCTGACCGTGCCCAAGCGTCAACCGGATCACAGCGCCACATACGGCCAACTGATCGGCTCATTGTGGACATTGCTGCGCCAGCAACCGGTGCTGCGTCAGCGCGCGTTTTATCAGGGTTGCATGTTCGCCACCTTCAGCCTGTTCTGGACCGCCGTGCCGTTGGAGCTGGCGCGTAACCATGGCCTGTCGCAGAGCGAGATCGCGATCTTCGCCCTGGTCGGCGCCATCGGTGCCATCGCCGCGCCGATCAGCGGACGCCTGGCGGACGCCGGCCACACCCGAATCGCCTCGCTGCTGGCCATGCTGTTCGCCAGCCTGAGCTTCCTGCCCGCCTTCATCCACCCGGCCTACAGCGTCATCGGCCTGGCCGTGACCGGCGTAGTACTGGATTTCTGCGTGCAGATGAACATGGTTCTCGGCCAGCGCGCGGTCTACTCGCTGGACGCCAAAAGCCGTGGTCGCCTGAATGCGCTGTACATGACCAGCATCTTCATCGGCGGCGCCTTCGGCTCGTCGGTCGCCAGTGCGGTATATGAGCACGGCGGCTGGTTGTGGATCGTGATTGTCGGCAGCGCGTTCCCGCTGCTGGCGCTGGTGCGGTTTTTGAGTGCTTCGCAACGTGGTTCATTGGCAACCGCTTAAGACGTCAAAAGCATCGCAAGCAGGTTCGCTCCCACAGGTTGTTCACCGGGCCCATGGGAGCGATGACGCTCAATACCGAACCAGTTTCTCCATCGCCGCATCCGCCAGAAACGAAGAACGGCTTTTGACATTGTGTTCACGCACATAGCGATCGATGCGCTGGATCACATAGCCTGGCAACGTCACGTTGACCTTCTCGGTCTTGCCCATGTACGGCGAGATATCCAGCTCGAGCATCCCCCAGCCCATGTCGGCAAACTCCGGATTATTGCGATGCGCCGCTGCCGACGTCGGCAGCGGAATCGATTCCCCGTCCGCCGCCATCTCCTGCAGCATGAGATGGGCGACTTCAACGGCTGCGTTATAGGCGTCCTCGAAAGTGTCCCCGGCCGTGACGGCGCCGGGAATGTCAGGTATCTGAATACCGATGGCGGTGTTGTCGTCACCCCATTCGATGCAGATCGGATATTGCATTATGGATCTCCCTTGCAGCTGGCTGGCGGGTGGTACAACCCGGCACGCCTCCTGATGCTTTTGACCGTCCCCAGCGGCAAATCCTTCTTCGGGTGGGGAACGGGAATGGTGTACGGGTTGTAACGATGCCTGAAGATGTGATGACTGCCGGTGACTCGATCCAGCGTCCAGCCTGCCTCCTCCAGCTCCTTGATCAATAGCCTGCTTTGCACCTACCGCCTCCTTGCTCCGGCCGAATAAAAGTAACTCTAGAGTTATCTTTACTCAAGCACATGAATCTGCAGAACGACGTTCGGTTGTTTTACCGCATGTGATCGATGGCACAGTCTTGTCCACGGATTAAACTCAGCGACTCGCAAAGCTACATCCTGGCCAACACCCTGTTCCCCTGTGGGAGCGAGCCTGCTCGCGAAAGCGGTCTGATATTCAACAAATGTACTGGCTGATCCGACGCCTTCGCCAGCAAGCTCGCTCCCACAGGGCTCCTCTGAATGCTTGAAGATTGCACAAGGACCTGAGATGGACCGCCTCGCCGCCATGGAAACCTTCGTCTGCGTTGTCGAAACCGGCTCGTTTTCCGCCGCCGCGCGACGCTTGAATATCGGCCAGCCCGCCGTGTCGAAAACCATCGCTCAGTTGGAAAAGCGCTTGGCGGTCAGCCTGTTGCTGCGCTCGACCCGTGGCCTGACGCCAACCGAAGCCGGCCTGGCGTTTTTCGAGCGAGCCAGACGCGCCATCGATGAAGCCAACGAAGCCGATAACGCCGCCCGTGGCAGCGCCGGCGGTTTGCGCGGCAACCTGCGGATCAGCGCGGCGGTGACGTTCGGTCGCCTGCACGTCGTGCCGCAACTGGGGGCGTTTCTCGCTCAGCATCCGCACCTGAACATCGACCTGATGCTCGATGACCGCAACATCAATCTGGTCGAAGAAGGCATCGACGTCGCCCTGCGCATGGGCCCGCTCAGTGACTCCAGCCTCACCGCGCGCAAAATCGCCGACTGCCGCCGCGTGGTGCTCGGCAGCCCGGCCTACTTCGCCCGCCACGGTGAGCCGTGCTGCCCGACCGATCTGGATCAGCATCAAGGCATTGTCTACAACCTCAGCGGCGGCGCCACCTGGACCTTCACCAAAGGCAGCGAACAGCAGACACAAACCTTGACCGGCCGCCTGCGCGTCAGCGCCGCCGAAGGTTTGCGCGCAGCCGTGCTGGCCGATCAGGGCCTGGCGATTGCCTCGCAATGGATGTTCGCCCCGGAGCTGGCAAGCGGCGCGGTCAGGGCGGTGATGGATGATTGGCGGTTGCCGGATCAGGATTTGTGGGCGGTGTTCCCCACGGGGCGGATGGTCAGTGCGAAGGCGCGGGCGTTTGTGGAGTACATGGAAAACTTGCTGACACACCTGAACTGAACCAGCGCACGTTTCGTTTATTGCGTTTTTCGTTTAATTCGAATAACGTTCCAGCATCTTATTCAGAATGCTGGAATTCATTATGTCGATTGTCCTCCACCCCTCTCTCAACCTCCCGGTGGAGCGCGAAGTCCAAGCCGCCATCGAAGGCAAACGCGCGCTCGCCGCCTATCTGGCGACCCAATTCGAAACACAGCACATCCAGATTTTCGACGAACAGAACCAGGCGCATCAGGTCGAGCTTCCGACGTCGGCACTGCGGCTACTGATGGATATTCTGGCGGAGCTGGCTGAAGGAAACGCCGTCAAAGTCGTACCGGTGCATGCCGAACTGACCACTCAGGAGGCCGCCGACCTGCTCAATGTCTCACGCCCGCACCTGATAAAACTGCTGGAAAGCGGCGAGTTGTCCTACCACAAAACCGGCAAGCACCGACGTGTGCGTTTCGCCGATTTGATGGACTATAAAACCCGGCGCGATACCGCCAGCGAGCAGGCAATGGCGCTTCTCGCGGAGCAGGCACAGGCTTTAAGGACAGGATACGAGTGAGGCATTCCCCTTTCACCGCTGTATACGATGCATGTGTTTTGTACCCCGCCCCGCTTAGAGACTTGCTGATGTGGCTCGCGCTTTCGGGGCGATTTCGAGCCCGATGGACCCAGGAGATTCACGGCGAATGGAAACGCAATTTATTGAAGAACCGAACCGATCTGACGATGGAGCAACTGGATCGCACGTCCGAGCTTATGGATCGTGCGATACCCGATGCCTGTGTCTGTGACTATGAAGCGCTGATCACCGGACTTTCCCTGCCCGATCCCAACGACCGCCATGTATTGGCTGCAGCCATACGCTGCGGCGCTGGGGTGATCGTGACATTCAACCTGAAAGATTTTCCCGATACCTGCCTCGCCCCCTATGGCGTCGAGGCCCAACACCCAGATGAGTTTGTCGAGAACCTGTTTCACCTTGATCCGGCAGCTGTTATCGCTGCGGCGCAACGACAGCGCCAACAACTGAAATTTCCGCCAATGGAGATCGAGCCGTTCCTTGACCTTTTGCGGCGCCAGGGATTGGTCGAGTCAGTTCGGGCGCTAAGCGCCTACCGTGCGATGCTCTGAATACTCGTTTTGGAACACCAGACAAACAAACGGCGATCCAAAGATCGCCGCGTGCTCATCACTGCCCGAACTGTTTGCCCAACCCCGGCGGCACGCCGTGGATGTCGGTGTCTTCCCACGGGCCGTTGGGGCTGATCGAGCGGGTCCAGCCGTTGTTCCAGCGGAAGTAGGTGCGCTGGCGGTAGAAGGTGTTGGGCTGGTCGTCGAGGACGTAGACGCCGAGCTTCTGGTCCCAGTGGCTGTTGCCGCCCGGTGGCGGGGCGAAGCTGGCCGAGGTGCGTGGGACTGGCTTGGACGGTTTGGCCGGGATGCTTTTGCCGGGTGTCGGCGAGGTCGACGGGGTCGGGCTCGGTTGTGACGGCGGGATGGGTGGCAGGTTGGTGGTCGGTTCCGGTCGGTGCACCGCACATGCGCTCATGCTCAAGGCCAATGTAATGACGGTGATGCGGGCGAGGCTGTGCATGGCGGTGCTTTCCTGTGGGTTCCGGGGTTATTGGTCCGGGCTGTCGATGGTCAGTGTTTGCGGCGCGGTGGTACTGCTGGCCAGCGGGCCGCTGCGACCTACCCACTCCCCGGCGGTCGGTTGACCGGCGCGGGAGATGCGCGCAACCAGTTGGACTTCAGGAAAGTTCGACAGTTTCAACTGCGGCATCATCGCGTCGGCATCGCCCAGTTCGACGGTCACCGGCAGGTCCGCCACGGTCAGACGCTTGGCCGCCAACGGTGCCGGTGGGCCTGAAACGGCGCGGGCGAAGATGAACACGCTGTCGCCCGGTTGCACCTTGCCTTTGAGTTCGCTGGCCAGATCGACGCGCACCTTGAGCAGCGCGGCAACCTTGGCAGCCGGTGCGGCGGCGACCTTGCCGCCGCTGGCTTCAAGCCGTTCGGTGGCGCGGTTGATGCCGCCCTGCAGGGCTTCGCGGGACTTGTCGTCCTCTGGCAATTGCGCCAGCAGGCGATTCCAATAGTCGATGGCTTGCTGATAACGCTCGCCTTCGAACGCGGCGATGCCGAGCAGGCCGAGGCTGGTGACTTCTTTCGGGTCGGCTTTCAGCGCTTCGTCGGTCAGGGCCTGGAGCTTGTCCGACCATTTTTTACCGTCGGCAAAATACTGCGCCTGTGCCCACTGACCGAGCAGCTCCGGCTGGCGACCGGCAAGGTTGGCGGCGCGTTCGAACATCTTCGCCGCGTCCGCCGGACGATCCTGGGCCATGTAGGTGCGACCGAGGAAGTACAGACCTTCCGCCGAATCCGGTTGCGCGGCGACGGCTCGTTCCAGACGCCGGGTCATCTCTTCCATCGACTGCGGCGCCTGGGCGAACTCGCGGGTCAGCTCGACCTTGTCCGCAGCACCGAAATGCAGGTACAGCCCCAGGCCCAACACCGGCACCAGCACCGCTGCCAACAACGGCAAAGGCTTGCCCAGTTTCGACACACGCGGTGCGGCAACGCCCTCGGTATCGGCGAGCAGTTCACGCGCCGCTTCCGCACGACCGCTGTCCATTTGCGCCGCATCGAGCACGCCTTCGGCCTGCTGCGCTTGCAGCTCGGCGACGCGTTCCTGATACAGCGCGACGTTCAGAGCAGTCCGATCCTCTTCACGCTGGGCGCGACGGCCACGCAAAACCGGGATCAGCAGAAAACTCAGGGCGACCAGAAGCAACAGCCCTGCGGCAAGCCAGAAATCAATCATTCTTGGTTTTTATCCAACAGTTGGTCGAGGCGCTGACGTTCTTCGGTGGACAGCGATGACGGGGTTTCGGCGCGCTGACCGCGACGACGGCGCACGATCAGGACAATCACCACCAGACCGCCAAGCAACAGCCCGGCCGGGCCGAACCACAGCAGTGCAGTCTTGGCGTTGAGCGCCGGTTTGTAGCGGACGAAATCACCGTAGCGATCAACCATGAAATCGATGATCTGCTGATTGTCCTTGCCCTCGCCGAGCATGCGGAAAATCTCTTTGCGCAGGTCAGCGGCAATCGGTGCGTTGGAGTCGGCGATGTCCTGGTTCTGGCACTTGGGACAGCGCAGTTCCTTGGTCAACTCGCGGAAACGCTCGCGATCGCCTTCCTTGGCGAACTCGTAGGTGTCAATCGCGGCGTGGGCCACACCAGCCAGACTCAAACCCAAGACCACGGCAGCCATAAAACGCTTCATGGCTTGGCCTCATCGACCAGTGCCTGGTATTTGGCTGCGAGTTTTTCGCGCCAGACCTGTTCGTCGATCACCCCGACGTACTTGTCGCGGATGATGCCCTTGGCGTCGATGAAGAAGGTTTCCGGCGCGCCGTACACGCCGAGGTTCAGACCCAGCGAACCTTCGTCGTCACGGATGTCCAGCAGGTACGGGTTGTGGAATTCGGCCAGCCACTTCAACGCATCGGCGTTGGTGTCCTTGTAGTTGATGCCGTAGATCACCACGCCGCGCTCGGCCAGTTTGTTCAGTACCGGGTGCTCGACCCGGCAGGAAATGCACCAGGTGCCCCAGACGTTGACCAGTGCCGGTTTGCCGAGGATGTCGGCCTTGGTCAGGGTCTTGTCGCCCTGCACATTCGGCAGGCTGAATTCCGGGAAGGGCTTGTTGATCATCGCCGACGGCAGTTCCGCCGGATCGAGGTACAGACCGCGATAAAGAAACACCGCCACCAGCAGGAAAATCGCCAGGGGTACCAGCATCAACCAACGTCTCATGCAGCCGCTCCTTGCAGGCCGAGGGCTTCACGCACCCGGGCTTTGACCTTGACTCGATAACGCCGATCCAGCGCCGCCAGCAATCCGCCCAGACCGGTCAGCAGACCGCCGAACCAGATCCAGCGCACGAACGGTTTGACGTGAACCCGCACCGCCCACGCGCCGTTTTCCAGCGGCTCGCCCAGGGCGACATAGAGATCGCGAGTGAAACCGGCGTCGATTCCGGCCTCGGTCATCATCGAACTCTGCACGGTGTACAGGCGTTTTTCCGGGTGCAACACGCTGACTTCCTTGCCGTCGCGGATCACCCGGATGGTGCCCTTGTCGGAGGTGAAGTTCGGCCCCTCGAAGTGCTTGGCGCCTTCGAAGATAAAGTGATAACCGGCCAGGTCCATCGACTCGCCCGGCGCCAGACGCAGGTCGCGTTCGGCACTGTTCTGGCTCGACAGCACCACACCGAGGGCGCACACGGCGATGCCCAGGTGCGCGATCTGCATGCCCCAATAGCTGCGAGTCAGGCTTGGCAGGCCTTTGATCAGGCCCTTGTGGCGAGTCTTGTCGAAGATGTCGCGCACACCGGCGAGCAGCACCCACGCAGCAAGCAGGAACGTCGCGATCACCGCCCAGTTGAAATCGCCGTAGGCGACACCGGCCACCACGGCCAGTGCAACGCTGCCCAGCAGCACCGGGGTCAGCATGTTCGCCAGCCACTTCACCGGGGTGTCTTTCCAGCGCACGATCACGCCGACCGCCATCACCAGCATCAACAACGCCATCAGCGGGATGAACAGCGCATTGAAGTACGGCGGGCCGACCGAGAGCTTGGCGCCACTCAAGGCATCGAGAATCAGCGGATACAGGGTGCCGAGCAGGATCATCGACGCCGCCACCACCAGCACCAGATTGTTGCCCAGCAGCAGGGTTTCCCGTGACCACAGGTTGAAGCCGACCTGGCTCTTGACCACTGGCGCGCGCAACGCAAACAGCGTCAGCGAACCACCGACCACGAACAGCAGGAAGATCAGGATGAACACGCCGCGCTCAGGATCCGAAGCAAACGCGTGCACCGAGGTCAGCACGCCGGAACGCACGAGGAAGGTACCGAGCAGGCTCAACGAAAATGCGGCAATCGCCAGCAACACCGTCCAGCTCTTGAACACCCCACGTTTTTCCGTCACGGCCAGCGAGTGGATCAACGCGGTGCCGACCAGCCAGGGCATGAACGAGGCGTTTTCCACCGGGTCCCAGAACCACCAGCCGCCCCAGCCGAGTTCGTAGTAGGCCCACCACGAACCGAGGGTGATGCCGATGCCGAGGAAAGCCCAGGCGACAATCGTCCACGGCCGCGACCAGCGTGCCCACGCGGCGTCGAGACGACCACCGAGCAGTGCGGCGATGGCGAAGGCAAACGCTACCGAGAAACCCACATACCCCATATAAAGCATCGGCGGATGCACGATCAGGCCGATGTCTTGCAGCAGCGGATTGAGGTCACGACCGTCGGCCGGAATCTGCGGCAGGATCCGCGAAAACGGGTTGGAGGTGAGGATCAGAAACATGAGGAAACCGGTGCTGATCATGCCCATTACCGCCAGCACGCGAGCGAGCATGACTTGCGGCAACTGCCGGGAAAACACCGATACGGCGAAGGTCCAGCCACCGAGGATCAACGCCCACAGCAGCAGCGACCCTTCGTGGGCGCCCCACACCGCGCTGAACTTGTAGTACCACGGCAAGGCGCTGTTGGAGTTCATGGCCACGTAGCCGACCGAAAAATCGTCGGTCATGAATGCGTAGGTCAGGCAACCGAAGGCAAACAGCAGGAACGCGAACTGCCCCCACGCCGCCGGCTGGGCCAGGCCCATCCACAGACGGTCGCCGCGCCACGCACCGAGCAGCGGCACCACGGCCTGCACCAGCGCGAAACACAGCGCCAGAATCATCGCCAGATGGCCGAGTTCGGGAATAAACAGTGCAGACGTCATCAATCAACCCTCCTTCGCTGGGGTCGGTGCCGATTGACCACTGTCTTTCAGCGCTTTGGTCACTTCCGGCGGCATGTACTTCTCGTCGTGCTTGGCCAGCACTTCATCGGCCACCACCACGCCGTCGGCGTTGAGTTTGCCCAGGGCGACGATGCCCTGCCCTTCGCGGAACAGATCCGGGAGGATCCCGCGGTAGGTGATGGTCACGGCTTTGTTGAAGTCGGTGACGACGAATTTGACGTCCAGCGAGTCCGGCGAACGTTGCAGCGAGCCCTTCTCGACCATGCCGCCGGCGCGGATGCGCGTGTCGTGCGGCGCTTCGCCGTTGGCAATCTGGGTCGGCGTGTAAAACAGGTTGATGTTTTCCTGCAGGGCACTGAGGGCCAGGCCGACGGCAGCGCCGACCCCGACCAGAATCGCCAGAATGAGGGTCAGACGTTTTTTGCGCAGCGGATTCACTTGCCGTTCTCCCGGCGCAGACGACGCGCCTCTTGTTGCAGATAGCGCTTGCGGGCCGCAATCGGTGCGACCACGTTGAGGATCAGTACTGCCAGACAGATGCCGTAGGCCGACCAGACATACAGGCCGTGGTGGCCCATGGCGAGGAAGTCGCCAAATGAAGCGAAACTCATCGCACGGCCTCCAGGCTGTTCTGCACTTCTTCTTTGACCCAACTGGCGCGCGCTTCGCGCTTGAGCACTTCAAGGCGCATGCGCAGCAACAGCACGGCACCGAAGAAGCAGTAGAACCCCAGCACCGTCAGCAACAGCGGCAGCCACATTTCCGCGGGCATCGCCGGTTTTTCCGTAAGGGTGAAGGTCGCGCCCTGGTGCAGGGTGTTCCACCACTCCACCGAGTACTTGATGATCGGAATGTTGATCACTCCGACAATCGCCAGCACCGCGCAGGCCTTGGCGGCGCTGTCGCGATTGCTGATGGCGTTGCCCAGCGCAATCACCCCGAAATACAGGAACAGCAGAATCAGCATCGACGTCAGCCGCGCATCCCAGACCCACCACGAGCCCCAGGTCGGCTTGCCCCAGATCGCCCCGGTGACCAGCGCCACGGCGGTCATCCACGCGCCGATCGGCGCGGCGCATTGCAGGGCGACGTCGGCCAGTTTCATCTTCCACACCAGGCCGACCACGCCGCACACCGCCAGCATCACGTAAATCGACTGCGCGAGCATCGCCGCCGGTACGTGAATATAGATGATGCGGAAGCTGTTGCCCTGCTGATAATCCGGCGGCGCGAAGGCCAGGCCCCAGACCACGCCAATGCTGATCAGCAGCAACGCTGCGATGCTCAACCACGGCAGGAACTTGCTGCTGATGCCGTAGAACCACTTGGGCGAGCCGAGCTTGTGAAACCAGGTCCAGTTCATACTGTTTCCATCACGGTGCCGCTCATCGGTGTGAGCGGTCTCAGGGTCTTTGCTGGTTAAATTTTAACCAGACCTCATTATTCGCCGACGCTGATCTTCAGGCCAGCCGCTATTGCAAAAGGTGTCAGGGTGATCGCCAGGGCAGTCAGGCTACCCAGCCACAGCAGATACCCGGTCGCCGGCATGCCTTGCAAGGCGGCCTGCAAGGCGCCACTGCCAAGGATCAACACCGGGATGTACAACGGCAGAATCAGCAACGCCAGCAACAGGCCGCCGCGTTTCAGACCGACCGTCAGCGCCGCACCCACCGCGCCAAGCAAGCTCAGCACCGGGGTACCCAGCAGTAACGACAACAGCAACACCGGCAGGCAGGCGACCGGCAAACCGAGCATCAACGCCAGCAACGGCGAGAGCAGAACCAGTGCCAGTCCCGAGAACAGCCAGTGTGCCAGCACCTTGGCCAGCACCAGTAGGGGCAGCGGGTGCGGCGAAAGGACCCACTGTTCCAGGGAGCCATCTTCGAAATCACTGCGAAACAATCCGTCCAGCGACAGCAGGACCGACAACAGCGCGGCCACCCAGACTAACCCCGGGGACAGGTTTTGCAAGACTTGAGTTTCCGGGCCGACGGCCAGCGGGAACAATGCGATGACGATGGCGAAGAAAATCAGCGGATTGGCCAGTTCTGCCGGGCGGCGAAACAGCAGGCGGGACTCACGGGCAACCAGTAGGCCGAACACACTCATACTGCCCAATTCCCCAGATCGATATCGCGATAACCGGCCGGCATCCGGCTCAGCGTGTGGTGCGTAGTCAGCACCACCAGACCGCCGCGTTCACAGTGCCCGGCCAGGTGCTCTTCAAGTTGCGCCACGCCCTGTTTGTCGAGCGCGGTAAACGGCTCGTCAAGAATCCACAGCGGCGGGCTGTCCAGATACAGCCGCGCCAGTGCCACGCGGCGTTGCTGACCGGCGGACAGGGTGTGACAGGGAACATCTTCGAAACCGCGCAATCCTACGGCAGCCAATGCTTGCCAGATCGCCTCGCGCGCGGCGGGCCGATGCAGGGCGCAGAGCCAGGACAGGTTCTCTTCCGGGGTCAGCAGGTCCTTGATCCCGGCGGCGTGACCGATCCATAACAGGTTGCGCGCCAGTTCGCTCGGTTGTGCGGTCAAAGGCTGACCGTTGAGCAGCACCTGACCGCTGGTCGGCTGCATCAGCCCGGACAACAGGCGCAGCAGGCTGGTCTTGCCGCTGCCGTTGGGGCCGCTGATCTGCACCATATCGCCACTGGCCAGTCTTAATTCGAGATTTTCGAAGAGCAGCCGCAGGTCTCGCTCGCAGGCAAGGGCAACGGTTTGCAGGACAGGACTGGTCAAGGGATCACGGGCCTTATACGGTTCAAGTCGGCTCTGGCGCGGCCGTTAAAGAGATGCAGGATAAATGCAATGACGGTGCGAACCAGAGAGCTGGATCAAACAATTGCTATGTTTTCTGAACGAAGCGCAAGACGCGCGGCATTATACATGGCGTGCCTTACTCCCAAGAGCGCAATTTCCTCAGGTTGTGTCCGCGTATGACAGGCGAAATGAACATCCTCCCGCTTCCGCCCACCACCCCGGCGAACACGCGCCCGCTGGTGATGAGCGGTGAGTTGCTCAAGCTGCTGACCCCGGTCGAAGGCTTGATCGGTGCCGGGCAAAGCGCTCAGGCCGAGGTGTTGTCACTCAAGCAGGCGGATCAGACTTTCCAACTGCTGCTCAAGGTGACCGTCGACGGCGGCCGCCAGACCACCGTGCAAGCCAGCAGCAACCTGCCGTTGCCGACCGGCACCAACCTGGCGGTTACTCAGCCATCGGCGGGCAATCTGGCGATCACCGTGCAACAGGCGATTGCCAGCAGCGTCGCCGCCCTCACCCGCATCGATACCGCGCAGTTGCCGGTCGGCACACTGCTGCAAGGCAAGGTGCTGACCTCGCAGACACTGCCGCAAGTGCCGGGGCAGCCGACGGTGTACCGCTCGCTGGTCAGTCTGCTCAACACCGCGCAACGTGGCGCCACGCTGGACATCGACAGCCCGACGCCGCTGCGCATCGGCACCCTGCTCTCGGCACTGGTCGAGGATTCGCAAACCCTCAAGTTCGTGCCGCTGAGCAGCCGCCAGGAGCAATTGGCGGTGAGCCAGCAACTGCTCGGCCAGCAGAGTCGCCAAGGCTCGCTGGACGGTTTGCTCAACGCCTTGCAGAACTTGCCGGCCGACGACGATCAGACCTCGCAGGATCTGCGCGCTGCCGTCGTGCGCCTGCTTGCCAATCTGCCCGATGTACAGCAGATGAGCAGCGCCAAAGGCGTGGCCCTGGCCCTGGCCAACAGCGGTGCCTTCCTCGAAGCCAAATTGCTCAGCGGACAGAATCCGGCGCTGGCCCCGGACATGAAGGCCGACCTGCTCAAGCTGATCGCGCAGCTGTCGCCGGGTGTGCCGGGCAATGCCAGTTTCAACGCGATCATCGCCGCCAACACCCTGGCGCAAGCGCTGCCGAGTTTCGTGCGCAACGCCCTCGGCACCCTCGGCCAGGTCAGCGCCAAACCCGTGCCGAGCAGTTTCCCGCTGCCCGACCGCCTGCTGCAAAGCCTGGACGGCGAAGGCGATCTGGAACATCTGCTGCGCCTCGCCGCCGCCGCCGTGTCGCGCCTGCAAAGCCACCAGTTGTCGAGTCTGGAACAGACCGGGGTCACCGATGACGGCCGCCTGCTCAGCACCTGGCAGCTGGAAATCCCCATGCGCAACCTGCAGGACATCGTGCCGTTGCAGGTCAAGTTCCAGCGCGAACAAGCGCCGGAAAGAGAACCGCAACCCAACGAACGCCGCGACGAGCGCGAACCCAGACAACAACTGTGGCGCGTCGATCTGGCGTTCGACATGGAGCCGTTGGGGCCGATGCAGATTCAGGCGCAGCTGATTGCCGGCAGCCTGTCGAGTCAGCTCTGGGCCGAACGCCCATACACCGCCGACCTGATCGAAACCAACCTGTTCGCGCTGCGCCAGCGCCTGCTTGATCGCGGGCTGAACGTCGGTGATCTCGACTGCCACCTCGGCACCCCGCCGCAAGGCAATCAAACCCGCCTCGAACACCGCTGGGTCGACGAAACCGCATGAACGATTCCACTGCTCCACGCCAGGCCATCGCCCTCAAATACGACGGCAACCACGCCCCGACCCTCACCGCCAAGGGCGACGAAGAACTGGCCGAAGAAATCCTGCGCATTGCCCGCGACTGTGAAGTGCCGATCTATGAAAACGCCGAGCTGGTGCGGCTGTTGGCGCGAATGGAGCTGGGCGACAGCATCCCCGAAGAGCTCTACCGCACGATTGCCGAGATCATCGCGTTTGCGTGGAATCTGAAGGGGAAATTCCCCGAGGGGCACGACCCGGATGCGCCGATGGTCGAGAAGGACATCACCGCACGCGGGGATGATTATTGAGCCTTGAAAGCAAAAGATCGCAGCCTTCGGCAGCTCCTACAGGGAAACGCGTTCCAATGCAGGAGCTGCCGCAGGCTGCGATCTTTTGATCTTCAGCTTCAGCTTCTGTGCAGCTTGCGCATCAACTCCGCCTCAGCCTGGGTCAAGCCACAGGACTGAGTCAGCTCATCGACACTCGCGCCCATGCCCACCAGTTTCGCCGCCTGGGCGAACGACAGGCTCGACGGGTCGCGCTGTTCCAGCGCCACAATCTTGTCCGGCAACGGACCGACTACCGAGCGCAGCTCGTGCAGGGCTTCGCCCATGCGCACGTTGCCGTTCTGATAGTCGTCGACGCGCTTGGCCAGGTCCTTGATGCGCTGGTCACGCAGCGCATCGCCCTGGGCCTGTTGCGCCGCGATCACCCGCTGGGCCTTGATGTACGCCAGAAACATTGCCAGCGTGCCTGCCCAGAACAGAAACAGGACAATGACCGCAACTTCGAGAATCAATCAGATGCTCTCCAGTTCCGACCATTCTTCTTCGCTCATCATCTTGTCCAGCTCGACCAGGATCAGCAACTCGTTGTTCTTGTTGCACACGCCCTGGATGAACTTGGCCGACTCTTCGTTGCCGACGTTCGGCGCGGTCTCGATTTCCGACTGACGCAGGTAAACCACTTCGGCCACGCTGTCGACCATGATCCCGACCACTTGCTTGTCGGCTTCGATGATGACGATACGGGTGTTGTCGCTGATCTCGCCACTGTTCAGGCCGAAGCGCTGACGGGTGTCGATCACGGTGACCACGTTACCGCGCAGGTTGATGATGCCCAGCACGTAGCTTGGCGCACCCGGTACCGGAGCGATTTCGGTGTACCGCAGGACTTCCTGCACGCGCATCACGTTGATGCCGTAGGTTTCGTTGTCCAGCTTGAAGGTCACCCATTGCAGGATCGGATCTTCAGAACCTTTTGCATTCGTCGCCTGACTACTCATACCCTGACCCCTCGAAAAAACCGCACTGGGCGGTGTGTGTTCTGTGTGGAGGCATTGAACAATGCCATCGCCTGACTGTTATGTCGGCTGCTATGTCGATTTATGTAGCGGCTTGTGGCCGCCCATGTGCTTTGCCCCGCCGCTGGCGATCAACTCGGCCAGCGCGGCTACATCAAGTAATGCACACATGTGCTCTATCACCGTGCCGGCGAGCCATGGCCGCTGACCCCGGTGACTTCTCCATTTGATTTCATTCGGATCCAGACGCAACGAACGGCTGACCTGGTGCACCGCCAGGCCCCATTCGTAACCTTGTACCGAAATCACGTACTGCAGGCCCTGACGGAAGTCATCGCGATAGCGATCCGGCATGACCCAACGCGCGGTGTCCAAGACTTTCAGATTGCCGGCCTGGCTCGGCAGAATCCCGAGGAACCATTCCGGCTGCCCGAACAGCGGCGTCAACTCGTGGCCGGCCAGCGAATAGATCGAGCCCAGGCACACCAGCGGCACCGCCAGCGTCAGCCCGGCGACATCGAACAACAGGCACTCGAACGCTTCGGCAGCCCAGGCCGGACGGCCATCGGTGTCCACCGGGGGCGGCGTGTTGCTCGGTGGCAGGTGAACTTCCACCACCGGCGGCACCCGCGTCTGTTCGACGGGTGCCGGCGCAACCGGCGCAGGTTCGGTCACAACCGGCTCCGGCGCGGTTTTCAGCAATTGGGTTTGCAGCAGCGGGGCGAGCGTCGAAACCGGCGCGCGCGGCGGCTCGGCTTGTTCGATCAGCGCCACCGGCGCCTTGGCGATCGGTCCGGCGGCAGGCGCGACAACCGGGGCGGCAGGTTTGGCGGCTTTCTGCGCATCACGCGCCTGCTCTTCCAGTACCGCGGCCTGGAACTCGTCCAGCGCCTCAGAGCTTTCGATCACCTCGACCGGCGCCTCGAGTGGCGGCAACTCGTCAGGAATCTCCTGCAGCAAGCTGTCCAGATAGGACTGCAGCGCCAGTTGCGGCTTCGACGTCAACTTCAGCGGCCGATTCATACGCCCCCCCCTGTAGGAGCTGCGGAACGCTGCGATCTTTTGATCTTTTCAGAAGCACCACAAAGCAAGATCAAAAGATCGCAGCCTGCGGCAGCTCCTACACGAAGAGAGATCATGCTCAGGCCACCTGCGGAACAAGTTGTTGCGCCAGCAGGTGCTTGAGCAGCGCGCGGTACGCCAGCACGCCACGACTCTTGCCGTCGAACTGCGAAGGCGTGACCCCGGCCCGGCTGGCGTCGCGCAGACGGGTATCGACCGGGATGTAACCCTGCCAGATTTCTTCGGGGAATTTGTCGCGCAGCACGCGCAAAGTGCCCAGCGACGCCTGGGTGCGGCGGTCGAACAGGGTTGGCACGATGCTGAACGGCAGCGCCTGTTTGCGCGAGCGGTTGATCATCGCCAGGGTGTTGACCATACGCTCCAGGCCTTTGACGGCCAGGTGCTCGGTCTGCACCGGGATCACCAGTTGCTGGCTCGCGGCCAGGGCGTTGACCATCAGCACGCCGAGCAACGGCGGGCTGTCGATGATCGCGTAATCGAAGTCCTGCCACAGCTGCGCCAGACTCTTGGCGATGACCAGGCCCAGACCACTTTGCCCCGGCGACTGGCGCTCGAGGGTGGCCAGTGCGGTACTCGACGGCAACAGAGAAATGCGTTCGTCGCTGGTCGACAGCAGCAACTGCCCGGGCAAACCCTGCGGCACGCTGCCCTTGTGCAGAAACAGGTCGTAGTTGCTGTGTTCCAGGCTGTCGGGGTCATAGCCGAAATAGCTGGTCATCGAGCCGTGCGGGTCGAGATCGACCACAACCACGCGCTTGCCCGCCTCCGCCAGCAACCCGGCTAAAGCGATGGAAGATGTGGTTTTACCGACACCACCCTTTTGATTGGCGACTGCCCAGACTCTCATTCGGTTCGTTCCTCCCGGCCGAGATCCTCGACCGAGACATGGCTCAGCGTATTAATGCGGGCGACGGAGAATTGACGGCACTCTCGCGTCCCGGCGTCTTGACCGGGGTCGGTGCAGTTTGTGTGCCAGCACGCTTCAATGCCGCGTCCGGTTGCGCATTGGCGGTTCCGGTCCCCGTCAGACTGCGGCGCACATCGAGGTTGCGCGACACCACCAGCACCACGCGACGGTTTTTCGCCCGGCCTTCGGCGGTGGCGTTATTGGCTACCGGCTGAAACTCACCGTAACCCACCGAGGCCAGACGCCCGGGGTTCACGCCCTGCATCGCCAGCATGCGCACGATGCTCGCCGAACGCGCCGAGGACAGTTCCCAGTTGGTCGGGTATTGCGCGGTGCGGATCGGCTGATCGTCGGTGAAACCTTCGACGTGGATCGGGTTGTCGAACGGTTTGAGGATCGCCGCGACCTTGTCGATGATGTTGAAGGCGATGTCGCTCGGCATCGCGTCGCCACTGCCGAACAACAGGCTGGAGTTGAGTTCGATCTCGACCCACAACTCATTGCCGCGCACGGTCATCTGGTTGGAAGCAATCAGGTCGCCGAACGCGGCACTGATGTCATCGGCAATGCTTTTCAGCGGATCGCTGGCCCCGGCGATACCGGCATCGACCTGCTCGCTGTCCTTGACCAGCGGCTTGGCCGGGGTCACGGTTTTCGGTCGTTCCTCACCAATCGGAATCGGCTTGAGCGAACGATCGGAGTCGGTGAAAACCCCGATCAGCGCTTCGGAAATGACTTTGTATTTGCCTTCGTTGATCGACGAGATGGAATACATCACCACAAAGAACGCGAACAACAGCGTGATGAAATCCGCGTAGGACACAAGCCAGCGCTCGTGATTAACGTGTTCTTCCTGATGCCTGCGGCGAGCCATAGTCCATTACCCCCATCAATCCATGAAGCCCTGAAGCTTCAGCTCGATAGAGCGAGGGTTTTCACCTTCGGCGATCGACAAAATACCTTCCAACAACATTTCGCGATAACGCGACTGCCGCAACGCGATTGACTTGAGCTTGGCGGCCACCGGCAGCAACACCAGGTTGGCACTGGCCACGCCGTAGATGGTCGCGACGAATGCCACGGCAATGCCGCTGCCCAACTGCGTCGGATCAGCGAGGTTGCCCATCACATGGATCAGGCCCATCACCGCACCGATGATGCCGATGGTCGGCGCGTAGCCGCCCATGCTTTCGAAAACTTTGGCCGCTTCGATGTCGCGGGCTTCCTGGGTGTAGAAGTCCACTTCGAGGATGCTGCGGATCGCTTCCGGCTCGGCGCCATCGACCAGCAGTTGCAGGCCCTTGCGCGAGTAGTTGTCCGGTTCGGCATCGGCGACGCCTTCCAGGCCGAGCAGGCCTTCCTTGCGCGCGGTGAGGCTCCAGTTGACCACGCGGTCGATGCCGCCAGCCAGATCCACCCGTGGCGGAAACAGGATCCAGGCGAGAATCTGCATGGCGCGCTTGAAGGCGCTCATCGGCGATTGCAGCAGCGCTGCACCGATGGTGCCCCCGAGAACGATCAGCGCCGCCGGGCCGTTGGCCAGCGCGCCGAGGTGACCGCCTTCAAGGAAGTTGCCGCCGATGATGGCGACGAACGCCAGGATAATCCCGATAAGGCTTAAAACATCCATCAGATACACGCCTCGACGATGTGCTTGCCGATGTCGTCCAGGCCGTAAACCGCGTCAGCCAGATCGGCTTTGACGATAGCCATCGGCATGCCGTAGATCACGCAGCTTGCTTCGTCTTGTGCCCATACCGAGCTGCCGCCCTGCTTGAGCAGACGCGCGCCTTCACGGCCGTCGGCGCCCATGCCGGTGAGGACCACCGCCAGAACTTTGTCGCCGTAGGACTTGGCCGCCGAACCGAAGGTGATGTCCACGCATGGCTTGTAATTCAGACGCTCGTCGCCTGGCAGGATTTTCACCGCGCCACGGCCGTCAATCATCATCTGCTTGCCACCCGGGGCCAGCAGCGCCAGGCCCGGACGCAGGATGTCGCCATCCTCGGCTTCCTTGACGCTGATGCGGCACAGCTTGTCCAGACGCTCGGCAAAGGCTTTGGTGAACGCCGCCGGCATGTGCTGGATCAGCACGATCGGTGCCGGGAAGTTTGCCGGCAACTGAGTCAGCACCCGTTGCAGCGCAACCGGACCGCCCGTGGAGGTACCGATGGCAACCAGTTTGTAGGCTTTGCGTTTCGGAGCCGGCGACGACGCGCTGGCGGCTGGCGCGCGAGCAGGTGCTGGAGCCGGCGCCGGACGCGTCGGAGCAGCAGTGCTGTGGCTGCTGAAACTCGAAGCCGCCGGGGCTGGCGCAGGCGTCGGTGCAGCGGCCGGAGCCGGCGCACTGTAGGCACTGAAACGACGATTGCTGCGCGAGATGCTATGGACCTTCTCACACAGCAGCTGCTTGACCTTCTCCGGGTTACGGGAAATGTCTTCGAAATTCTTCGGCAGGAAATCCACCGCGCCAGCGTCCAGCGCATCCAGGGTCACCCGGGCACCTTCGTGGGTCAGCGAGGAAAACATCAACACCGGGGTCGGGCAGCGCTGCATGATGTGCCGCACGGCCGTGATGCCATCCATCATCGGCATCTCGTAGTCCATGGTGATCACGTCCGGCTTGAGGGCCAGGGCCTGATCGATCGCCTCTTTACCGTTGGTGGCCGTGCCGACCACCTGGATGCTCGGATCCGCTGAAAGAATTTCCGAGACGCGGCGGCGGAAAAAACCCGAATCGTCCACCACCAGGACTTTGACTGCCATAAACACTCCATTAGGTGCAGCGGGACGTTGTCGCCCCGCCGCCCCGGATTCAAATACGCTTCGTCGCGTAACGCTTGAGCATGCTTGGAACATCGAGGATCAGCGCGATGCGGCCGTCACCGGTGATGGTGGCGCCGGACATGCCCGGAGTGCCCTGCAGCATTTTGCCCAATGGCTTGATGACCACTTCTTCCTGGCCGACCAGTTGATCGACGACGAAGCCGATCCGCTGGGTGCCCACCGACAGGATCACCACATGGCCTTCACGCTGCTCTTCGTGAGCGGCGGAGCTGACCAGCCAGCGCTTGAGGTAGAACAATGGCAGCGCCTTGTCCCGCACGATCACCACTTCCTGGCCATCCACCACGTTGGTGGTCGACAGGTCGAGGTGGAAGATTTCGTTGACGTTGACCAGCGGGAACGCAAACGCCTGATTGCCGAGCATCACCATCAGGGTCGGCATGATTGCCAGTGTCAGCGGCACCTTGATGACGATCTTCGAGCCCTGGCCCTTGGTCGAGTAGATGTTGATCGAACCGTTGAGCTGGGAAATCTTGGTCTTCACCACGTCCATGCCGACACCACGGCCGGACACGTCGGAGATCTCGGTCTTGGTCGAGAAACCCGGGGCGAAGATCAGGTTGTAGCACTCGGTATCGCTCAGGCGATCGGCCGCGTCCTTGTCCATCACACCGCGCTTTACCGCGATCGAACGCAGGACGTTCGGGTCCATGCCCTTGCCGTCGTCGGAGATCGACAACAGGATGTGGTCGCCTTCCTGCTCGGCCGCCAGTACCACGCGACCGCCACGGGCCTTGCCAGAAGCTTCGCGTTCTTCCGGCGACTCGATGCCGTGGTCGACCGCGTTGCGCACCAAGTGGACCAGCGGGTCGGCCAGGGCCTCGACAAGGTTTTTGTCGAGGTCGGTTTCTTCACCCACCAGTTCCAGGTTGATCTCTTTCTTCAACTGACGCGCCAGGTCACGAACCAGACGCGGGAAGCGCCCGAAGACCTTCTTGATCGGCTGCATCCGGGTCTTCATCACCGCGGTCTGCAAGTCCGCCGTGACCACGTCGAGGTTCGACACGGCCTTGGACATCGCTTCGTCGCCGCTGTTGAGACCCAGGCGCACCAGACGGTTACGCACCAGCACCAGTTCGCCGACCATGTTCATGATTTCGTCGAGACGCGCGGTGTCAACCCGCACGGTGGTCTCGGCTTCGCTCGCCGGTTTTTCCGGTGGCGGCGCAGCAGGAGCACGGGCCGGCGCTGGCGCAGCAGCGGCAGCCGGTTTCGGCGTTTCGGCTTTCGGTTCAGGCTTGGGCGCCGCTTTCGGCGCAGCAGCCGGAGCGGCAGCCTTGGCGGCAGGCGCAGCCACGGTCGACGCGGTGCCCGCAGCAGCGGCGCCAACGTCGGTGAACTTGCCTTTGCCGTGCAATTCGTCGAGCAGCGATTCGAACTCGTGATCGCTGATCAGATCGCTGCCGGCAGCGGCGGCCGCCGGTGCGGCAGGCGCCGCCGGTGCCGAAGCAATAGCCGATTCCAGTGCTTCGACGGCGAAGTTGCCCTTGCCGTGCAACTGATCGAGCAGTGCTTCAAATTCGTCGTCGGTGATGTCCGAGCTGTCACCCGCCGCCGGTGCCGCTGGAGCAGCCGCAGTCGGTGCGACGGCGTCTGGCGCGAACTGGCCTTTGCCGTGCAGTTGATCGAGCAACGACTCGAATTCGGCGTCGGTGATTTCATCGCTGGCGGCCGCATCGGCAGCCGGCGCAGGCGCAGCAGCGGCCGGGGCTTCGGCTTCGGCCTTGACGGCGTTCAGCGAATCCAGCAGCTGTTCAAATTCGTTATCGGTGATGTCGCCCGAATCGTTCGAATCGCCTTCGACGACCAGCTCTTCGATCATCTCGGCCACCGGCGAAGCCGGGGCTTCGTCGGCCGATTGCGGTTCGGCCAGACGCGCCAGCGCGGCCAGCAGTTCCGGAGTGGCGGCCGTGATCGGTGCACGTTCACGGACTTCGCTGAACATGCTGTTCACCGCGTCCAGTGCTTCAAGCACCACGTCCATCAGTTCTGCATCAACGCGACGTTCACCCTTGCGCAGGATGTCGAACACGTTTTCGGCGATGTGACAGCACTCCACCAGCTCGTTGAGCTGAAGGAAGCCGGCGCCCCCTTTTACAGTGTGGAAACCGCGAAAAATTGCGTTGAGCAGATCTGCGTCATCCGGGCGGCTTTCCAGCTCGACCAGTTGCTCGGACAGTTGCTCAAGAATCTCGCCGGCCTCAACCAGGAAATCCTGAAGGATCTCTTCATCGGCGCCGAAGCTCATTAATGGGGTGCTCCTACAGGTCTAAAAACCCAAAAAACCTAAAATTCCAAAACTCTAGAATCCGAGGCTGGATAACAAATCGTCCACATCGTCCTGACCGGACACAACGTCTTCTCGTTTATCGGCATGAATCTGCGGACCTTCACCCTGCGAGAGATGTTTTTGTGGATCTTTTTCTGCAAGCATCGCGGCACGGTCGTGTTCGATGCCCGCAAAGCGGTCAACCTGACTGGCCATGAGGACGAGTTTGAGCAAATTGCTTTCGACTTCGGTGACCAGCTGGGTCACACGCTTGATCACTTGACCGGTGAGGTCCTGGTAATCCTGAGCCAGCAGGATGTCGTTCAGGTTGCTCGACACCGCACGGTTGTCCGTGCTGCTGCGTGACAGAAAACCGTCGACCCGGCGCGCCAGTTCGCGGAACTCTTCAGCCCCGACTTCACGACGCATGAAGCGGCCCCAATCGGTGCTCAGCGCCTGGGCTTCTTCAGCCAGGCCATTGACCACCGGGGTCGCGCTTTCCACCAGATCCATGGTGCGGTTGGCCGCGGCTTCGGTCAGCTTGACCACATAGCCCAGGCGTTCGGTGGCGTCGGTGATTTGCGACACTTCCTCGGCCTGCGGCATGTGCGGATCGATCTGGAAGTTGACGATCGCACTGTGCAGTTCGCGTGTGAGCTTGCCCACTTCCTGATACAGGCCACGGTCACGGGTCTGATTGAGCTCATGGATCAGTTGCACAGCGTCGCCGAACCTGCCTTTTTCAAGGCTCTCGACCAGTTCGACCGCGTGTTTTTTCAGGGTCGATTCGAAATCGCCCTGTGAAGATTCGTTATGCTCCATAGCTCCCCCGCGCGTTCATCAGCCGATGCGTTCGAAAATCTTCTCGATTTTTTCTTTCAGCGCCTGAGCCGTGAAAGGTTTGACCACGTAGCCGTTGACGCCGGCCTGGGCCGCTTCGATGATCTGCTCGCGCTTGGCTTCGGCAGTCACCATCAGCACGGGCAGGTGCTTGAGTTTTTCATCGGCACGCACGTGGCGCAGCAGGTCGATACCGGTCATGCCCGGCATGTTCCAGTCCGTTACCAGAAAGTCGATGCTTCCGCTGTTGAGCACCGGAATGGCAGTGGTGCCATCGTCGGCCTCGACGGTGTTGGTGAACCCCAGATCACGCAGCAGGTTCTTGATGATCCGCCGCATCGTTGAGAAGTCATCAACGATGAGGATTTTCATGTTCTTGTCCAATTCGACCTCCAAGCAGTCTTAAACGCGCCCAGCACCTGGACGCGCCATTTCAATCAATCCGGCAAAGCACTCGATGACTGTCTGGAGCACAACAGAGCAAGACCGGTGCTGTTCATCACCGCACCAGCCTCGTTCGCAGTGTCCCCACACTGCCTTCAGCGCGCTCGCCACTCCCCCAAACGCCCCCGCAAGCGGGCCGCGCACTGGCTGTGTAACTGGCTGACCCGCGATTCACTGACGCCAAGGACTTCACCGATTTCCTTGAGGTTCAGTTCTTCGTCGTAGTACAGCGCCAACACCAGTCGCTCACGCTCCGGCAAATTGGCAATCGCGTCCGCCAGCGCAGCCTGGAAGCGTTCATCTTCCAGATCGCGTGACGGCTCAAGATGAGCACTGGCGCCATCCTCGTGCAGCCCTTCGTGTTCGCCGTCCTGCAGCAGGTCGTCGAAACTGAACAGCCGGCTGCCCAGCGTGTCATTCAAAATCCCGTAGTAATCGTCGAGACTCAATTGGAGTTCGGCCGCAACCTCGTGATCTTTAGCGTCACGGCCGGTTTTAGCTTCAATTGAGCGAATGGCATCGCTGACCATACGGGTATTGCGGTGAACCGAGCGCGGTGCCCAATCCCCTTTGCGCACTTCATCGAGCATCGCGCCGCGGATCCGGATGCCCGCGTACGTTTCGAAACTGGCGCCTTTGCTGGCGTCATATTTGGTCGAGACTTCGAGCAGGCCGATCATCCCGGCCTGAATCAGGTCTTCGACCTGCACACTCGCCGGCAAGCGCGCCAGCAAGTGATAGGCAATGCGCTTGACCAGTGGCGCGTAACGCTCGATCAACTCGTACTGCGCGTCACGTGCCGATTTCTTGTAGTAGTTCATACCGCTGGCGGTCATAACACAGGCCCTGCCGTTTGCTGCACGAGGCGCTCGACGAAAAACTCAAGGTGCCCACGCGGGTTGGCAGGCAGCGGCCAGGTATCGACCTTCTGCGCGATCGCCTTGAACGCCAGCGCGCACTTGGAACGCGGAAAGGCTTCATAGACTGCTCGCTGCTTCTGCACGGCCTTGCGCACGCTTTCGTCGTACGGCACCGCGCCGACGTATTGTAAGGCGACGTCGAGAAAGCGATCCGTGACCTTGGTCAACTTGGCGAACAGGTTGCGCCCTTCCTGCGGGCTCTGCGCCATGTTGGCGAGGACGCGGAAGCGGTTCATGCCGTAGTCGCGATTGAGCAGTTTGATCAGCGCGTAGGCGTCGGTGATCGAGGTCGGCTCGTCGCAGACCACCAGCAACACTTCCTGCGCCGCGCGCACGAAACTGACTACCGAGTCACCAATGCCCGCAGCGGTGTCGATCACCAGTACATCGAGATTGTCGCCGATGTCGCTGAACGCCTGAATCAGACCGGCATGTTGCGCCGGGCTCAGGTGCACCATGCTTTGGGTGCCGGAAGCGGCCGGCACGATGCGGATCCCGCCGGGGCCCTGCAACAGCACGTCGCGCAGTTCGCAGCGGCCTTCGATGACATCGGCCAGCGTGCGTTTGGGGGTCAGCCCCAGCAGAACGTCGACGTTCGCCAGCCCCAGGTCGGCGTCCAGCAGCATGACCCGACGGCCAAGCTCTGCCAGCGCCAGAGACAAGTTCACTGACACGTTAGTCTTGCCGACGCCACCTTTGCCGCCGGTCACCGCGATCACCTGTACGGGATGCATGCTGCCCATGTTATTTCTTTACCTTGTCTTGCATAGACGGAGGCCACATTACTGGCTGCGCGTTCACAACCGGAACAATGCATGGCAGACCATCGATGTAGGTACAAAAACTGTTCATTACCTCAGCCAACCTGCTTGGTCGGGCTGTGGTAGATATCAGCGAACATGTCAGCCATGGCTTCTTCGCTGGGTTCTTCCTGCATTTGCACGCTGACGGCGCGGCTGACCAGCTGATGACGGCGCGGCAGATGCAGATCATCCGGAATCCGTGGGCCATCGGTCAGGTACGCGACCGGCAGTTCATGACTGATCGCCAGGCTCAACACTTCGCCAAGGCTGGCCGTCTCATCCAGTTTAGTCAGGATGCAGCCGGCAAGCCCGCAACGCTTGTAACTGTGATAAGCGGCGGTTAGAACCTGTTTCTGGCTGGTGGTTGCCAGCACCAGGTAATTTTTTGAACGGATGCCACGCCCGGCCAGACTTTCCAGCTGCATGCGCAGCGCCGGATCGCTGGCCTGCAGGCCGGCGGTATCGATCAGCACCACGCGCTTGCGCAGCAATGGATCCAGCGCCTGCACCAGCGACTGGCCCGGGTCGACGTGGGTCACCGGCACGTTGAGAATCCGCCCCAGGGTCTTGAGTTGTTCCTGCGCACCGATGCGGAAGCTGTCCATGCTGACCAGCGCGACATTCTGCGCGCCGTACTTGAGCACGTAGCGCGCAGCCAGTTTGGCCAGGGTGGTGGTCTTGCCCATGCCGGCCGGGCCGACCATGGCAATCACCCCGCCCTCTTCCAGCGGCTCGACTTCCGGTACGGCAATCATCCGCGCCAGGTGCGCGAGCAACATGCGCCAGGCCTGACGCGGCTCTTCGATGTCAGTGATCATCGCCAGCAGGTCGCGCGACAACGGCCCGGACAGACCGATGCGCTGCAGGCGGCGATACAGATTGGCCTGTGCCGGACGGCTGCCTTGCAGCTGGTTCCAGGCCAGGGTGCCGAGCTGTACTTCCATCAGCTCACGCAGACTGTTCAATTCGAAACGCATCGAATCCAGCGCACGCGGATCGACACCCGCCGATGCCGGTGCAGGTGCCGGCGCCGGACGCGCCGGGGCGGCGTAGGTCGGTTCGCTCAACGGCTCGGCAGCGGTCAGTGGCAGGCCGGCCGTCAACGGCAGCCCGGCAAAGATCTGGCGATTGCTATTGCCATCGGCTTCGCCACGCAGGCTCAGTTCGGCCTGAGCGGTGACGATGCGCGACTGGGTCTTGCGCAGTTCGTCCTCGAGTTCCATGTTCGGAACCCGCGGCGCCAGCGCCGACAACTTGTAATCCAGCGCCGCCGTCAGCTCGACACCGCCGGCAATGCGGCGGTTGCCAATGATGGCGGCATCAGCGCCCAGCTCATCACGAACCAGCTTCATGGCCTGACGCATATCGGCGGCGAAAAAACGCTTAACTTGCATAAACCACTACCTCAGCCGTTGGGCCCTACTGTCGCAACGATGGTCACTTGCTTGTTGTCCGGAATTTCCTGGTAGGCCAGCACGTGCAGCCCCGGGACGGCGAGGCGACCGAAACGCGAGAGCATCGCGCGGATCGGGCCTGCTACCAACAGGATCACCGGTTGACCTTGCATTTCCTGGCGCTGCGCCGCTTCGATGAGCGAACGCTGCAGCTTCTCGGCCATGCTTGGCTCCAGCAGAACGCCCTCTTCCGAGCCTTGTCCTGCCTTCTGCAGACTATTGAGCAATATTTGTTCCAACCTTGGTTCCAAGGTGATCACAGGCAGCTCGGAGTCAGTGCCTACAATGCTTTGGACGATGGCGCGGGATACGCCGACGCGTACGGCGGCCACCAAAGCGGCGGTATCTTGACTCTTGGCGGCGTTGTTGGCGATGGCTTCGGCAATGCTGCGGATGTCGCGTACCGGCACGTGTTCGGCCAGCAATGCCTGCAGCACTTTGAGCAATTGCGACAGCGACACCACACCCGGCACCAGCTCTTCAGCCAGTTTCGGCGAGCTTTTGGCCAGCAATTGCATGAGTTGCTGCACTTCTTCGTGGCCGATCAGCTCACTGGAATGTTTGTACAGAATCTGGTTCAAGTGCGTCGCGACCACGGTACTGGCGTCGACCACGGTGTAACCGAGCGATTGCGCCTGCGCGCGCTGGCTGACTTCGATCCACACCGCCTCCAGGCCGAAAGCCGGATCTTTGGCGGTAATGCCGTTGAGCGTGCCGTAGACCTGCCCCGGGTTGATCGCCAGTTCTCGATCCGGGTAGATCTCGGCTTCGGCCAGGATCACGCCCATCAGGGTCAGGCGATAGGCACTCGGCGCCAGATCGAGGTTGTCACGGATGTGCACGGTCGGCATCAGGAAGCCCAGGTCCTGCGAGAGCTTCTTGCGCACGCCCTTGATCCGCGCCAGCAACTGCCCGCCCTGATTGCGATCCACCAGCGGGATCAGGCGATAGCCGACTTCCAGGCCGATCATGTCGATCGGCGTCACGTCATCCCAGCCCAGCTCCTTGGTCTCCATGGCGCGGGCCGGCGACGGCAGCAGTTCCTGCTGACGCTGAACTTCCTGCAGCGCCTGCACTTTGGCGACGTTCTGCTTTTTCCAGAACAGGTACGCGCCACCGGCGGCCAGTGCGGCCATGCTCAGAAACGAGAAATGCGGCATGCCCGGAACAAGGCCCATGACCGCCATCAGACCTGCCGCCACCGCCAGGGCTTTGGGCGAGGCGAACATCTGCCGGTTGATCTGCTTGCCCATGTCTTCCGAACCGGAAGCACGGGTCACCATGATCGCTGCCGCTGTCGATAACAACAGTGATGGCAATTGCGCCACCAAACCGTCACCGATGGTCAGCAAGGCGTACACCTTGCCGGCGTCAGCGAAGTTCATGTTGTGCTGGAAGATACCGACCGCCATGCCACCGATGAGGTTGATGAACAGGATCAGCAAGCCGGCAATGGCGTCACCCCGCACGAACTTGCTGGCACCGTCCATCGAACCGTAGAACTCCGCCTCTTGCGCGACTTCCTGACGGCGCGCCTTGGCCTGGTTCTGATCGATCAAACCGGCGTTGAGGTCGGCGTCGATCGCCATTTGCTTGCCGGGCATCGCATCGAGGGTGAAACGCGCGCTCACCTCGGAAATCCGCCCGGCACCCTTGGTCACCACGACGAAGTTGATGATCATCAGGATCGCGAACACCACGATACCGACCACGTAGTTACCACCGATCACCACTTCACCGAAGGCCTGGATCACCTTACCGGCGGCGGCGTGGCCGTCCTGCCCGTGGAGCATCACCACCCGCGTCGAGGCCACGTTCAACGCCAGCCGCAACAGCGTCGCCACCAGCAGAATCGTCGGGAACACCGCGAAATCCAGCGGCCGCAGCGCGTACACACAGACCAGCAGCACCACGATCGACAAGGCGATGTTGAAGGTGAAGAACACGTCCAGCAGGAACGGCGGCACCGGCAGCATCATCATGGCCAGCATGACCAGCAGCAACAACGGCACGCCCAGATTGCCTCGACTGAGGTCGGCAACATTCGAGCGAGCAGTGTTGAATAACTGAGAGCGATCCACCGGTTTTCCCCGTTCCTTTAAAGCAAACTTTTGACGCCCGAAGCAGGCGCACGGCGGCTATTGCAAGAAGCCTTCCAACTTTTGCCGGGGATTGAAATTGAAGTTTGTTTCGGGGAATTGTCTTGCCTGAAGCCGGGCGCCCTGGAGCCGACCGCAAAACAGACGCAGGACGGCTATCACCATTAGCGCAGGTGAACAAAAATCAGAAAAACCGCGCACTGACGAATTTATCAGGCAATCAAAATTTGCTCTGGCTTAATTTCACCAAGAAGCAAGTCGCGGCCCACCAGATAGCCCGTCCCCTTACGGACGGCCTACCTCCTTCCTCGACATACTCTTGCTCAGGACAGCCAAATGTCACGATTTCCTCAGGCTCATGAAAATGACACATGCCTGACTGACTACGTCGGGAAATACCCCATTACCCGAGAGCGAGTCGCCCCATCGGATAAAAGCACGTTGCGACTGCCCATTCTCCCGTCGCTCTCGAGCAACGAATGTTCGATCGCATACAAGTGCGGGTATGAAAGATTGACCGACACAAATCGCCCGTAATACAAGCCCCGCCCACCATAAATAGGCGTCACGTCAACAAAGTTGGTTTGCAAAATCCCCCATCCCATGGGTTGTCCACTGTTGTCCATGCTGACGGCACCGAATTGCATGAACCAGGCGCCGGCCTGGGCTGCGGTCATGAAGGTATCGTTCAATATCAGCCGGTGGACATTCATCACCCGCACCGGATAGGCCACCTGGTTTCCATCGGCATCCGTCACCGTGATGGTGGTTGATTGATTACTCAGCCCCGACACTTTGCCGTTGGCATCGACCGATGCTATGCCGGCATTGGCTGAACGATAGGTGTAAGGCGGCCGTCCACCCGTTGGCACGCGCACTTGCACGTTGTTGACGACCTCCAGCTCGCGTAATCCATACGCTGCGCCGCCCAACAGTTTCCAGCCATTCAAAAGCATCGGCTGAGTATCAATCGCCAATTTCTGTGTGACTTTGACGGTATACCGCGCCACCGGAAGCACCAGTGCCGTGCCCTCACCATCAGAGCTGCCCAGCGCTATTTTGCAGGTCACCTCACAGCCAGAGAGATCCTTCAGTTCAAAGAACCAGCTTCGCGCCGCCGTGACGCTGATGCCTTGAGTCACTTCTTCGGCAGTCAACGCGGTACCGGGGCGCAATACCAACGGCTCAACGCCCTCGCCGCTGACCATGATCCAGACGCGCTGCCCGACCTCGGCAATCGGCAGCGGCGGCTTGACCACGCATGTGAGGTCAGTCTGGATGATTCTCAGATCGATCAGCGGTACAGCACCGGCTTCGACGATATGCGGCCGAGTCAGGACGGGATCACCGTCACTGATTGTCTTGACCGTCAAATTCAACGGCCTGGACTGGACCGTCTTGCCATTTCTGAGCAGCTCGTAAAGAACTTCAACCCGTTTTCCCAGATTTTCCGCAATGAATGAAGGCCGCAGCACAAAGAATGCAACGTTGTCAGTATTCAACTGCTGAGGAGCAAACGTCGGTGAGCCATCTCCCGGCGCTCCTTTGACCAGCAAGCGCACTTGATCACCCGGGCGCGGGCTGGCCACATGGACACGCGCGCGGGCACCACCATTATTTTCCAGCGGGTCAAGTACGCCATCAGGCGCGCGCCGAACAGTTGGTGGCTGCAACGACTGCGCCGGGTCGCCGATATACAACTCGAGCAACGCGGATGATTGCGGCAGTTCGTCTGGCCGCTCGATCCACCAAAGCAGATTGAAGAACTGCTCCCGATAGAATTCGATAGCCTCGCCGTCCAGCCAGAACTCAAGGTCCTTGCCTGCCTGGGTTTGATCAATCGGCAACTTGTCCCGAAAAACCACCCCGCCCGCATCCCCACGACCTTCCACGTGCACCACATCGCCCAAGCGGGTATAGGCAGCCGCCGCAACTTGAATATCCGTGCCGTACGGCACCTGCGCAGGATTGAGCACACCGTCCACGGCCCCCCCAACCTGCGGCGCTGGCAAGACGGGTTTGAGTTCACCGATGCGCGCATTCGTCGCTTCGGAAACCAGCGCAGGATTCAACGTGGCGTGACTGACTTCAAAAGAGACAACGACCGACCCTCGATTCAATGGGGCGATGTCCTTGCCGGCTACGTTAAAGGCAATAGCCTGGCCGACCAATCGATCACTGACGTCGCGATACGTCTGATACAGGTGCGGACGCCCGGAAGCACTGGTTCCCAGCCACGTCAATGTGACTCTGAAGCCCTTTTTTATCCGGTCATCGGGACCGCACAACACCACAGCCCGGCTTAGCGCAGGATCCAGAGTGCCGCCCACCAGATCGGTTATCAGCGGCGCCGGCAGGCGCAAGGTCTTTCCTTGCAACGTAAAGACATAGATCTCTGAACGATTTTGCTCACCGTCAGCTTTGGTCCGCAGGTAATCCACTTGCACCTGGCCGGAAGCGCTGGCAAGCACAACGGAATTGGGAACTTTAAAAGACTGAATGCCGAGACGACTAATCGATTGCTCTTCACTGTGCTCGACCACTTCACCGCTTTGCGTTGTAGCCGCCCATCGAAGCAGTAGTTTCTCTTTCAGCGCAAAGCCGGGGCGCGTAATGATCTGAACCTCCAGGTCGTCGAATCCAACCTCATCAAGACTGACCCGATCTTCATAGGCGAGAGGAACGAATACCGGATCGAGCCAGTTGTTGTCTGGATCGCTGACGACGGTCGTACGCTCCGAAAAGTCGCTGACGTTCTCTACCTGATCTTCGATCTGATAGACCACCACCGCCGGATTCGCGGGGCCCGCATCCCGGATATTCTCTGGCGAAATGAAAACACTGATCTCTTTTCCGACCTCGCCCTCCAGCACCGTGTAGGGCGTGACAGCAATACCGTGGAAACGGAGTTTCAACTGGTCCCCTTTGGTCATGAAGGGCCAGGGAGGAATGATCGCCGTGACCCCCTCGGCAGCCACTTCCTCGTCAATGACCTGCCCGGGCTTCAACTGAAGTCGAGCCGGTTTGAGTCGTTGATGGCCGGGCAAGTCCGGCTCGGGATCGTTGCCGCCCGGCGGATCGATCTTGAACCAGACCTCGATCTGCGCCCCCTCGGGGGGCTGACCGCTTTTGCGCAGAATCTCGTAGCGCAAGGTATGCACGCCGGCCGGAACCTGATTCGCAGCGATGTGCATCACCACGTCGAGATTACCGTGGCCAGCAGGCAACACCGACGTGGCAACCAGATTCTTATCGACGTACAGTCGAATGGTGTCCTCTTGCGCCATATTCAGATAAGCCTGAACCAGTACCCGAAGTCCCTTGGCACTCGTATAAAGCAAGGGGCGGTTGACCCCCACTTGCGCCGGGGGAAAATCGATACCTGTGAACTGCCCGGGGATATTGGGCGGGAACAGCGAAAAGAGCCCCAGACCTCCGCTGGAGTCAAAAGGGACAATGTCATGTTGTGTATCGTCAATTTCATCCGAAATCGGCATCACCATCAAACCAATCATTGCCCTGCTCCTGAAAAAATCTGTGGCGGCTTGCCAAGGATCTGGAGAGGCCATTGAAAACTTCACGACAACGTTCGACCACTGTCAGAACTAACAGGTACGTGCAGATTTCAGACAAACGGCACTGACACCGCGCCCACCTCATACCGGCGTCGCAGCGCAGGACGCAACCGGGGATCGCGCAATTGATAATGCTTGGGGAGCTGGCGGTGAATCGGGCGCTGGATAATCTGCAGTTGCCGCAGTAGAACGCTTCTCTGACCTCTGTAAGAACTGCCGAAGGCTCGGGCCGCGACCGGACGATCTTTCGCTTTTCAAAAGCCAGATCAAAAGATCGCAGCCTTCGGCAGCTCCTACACCGATCTTTGTAGGAGCTGCCGAAGGCTGCGATCTTTTGATTTTGTAGCCGAGCGGTGATTCATCGGGGAAATTGCGGCGCCTGGACTGACGCTTTCGCGAGCAGGCTCGCTCCCACAGTGGAAATGCATTCCAAATCCGGGAGTGAAATACATTCCGAATGTGGGAGCGAGCCTGCTCGCGAAGGGGTCAGTGCAGTCAGCGCAAATTGCTCTTTTAAACTCTGGTGTTTAAGACACTTGAAGACACGCCTTTTGGGCTACACATCCTTGCGCCATTGCCTACAGCTAAGCCAGAATCTGCCGGCTTGTGCGCCTTGAGGTCGGGTTCTATTGTGGGTCGGTCGCTGATTGTTCAGTGATCGGGTTTAGCAGCCCGGATTTTTCTCTAGACGCACAAAGTCCGTTGCCGTTATGGCGGCTTTGCGTGGGGCACTTCGGTGCGCCGGGTTCTAGAGTCCTGGTCTGCTAACCCGCGTACAGCCGCCACCTCCTTCGTTAGCAGCGAACGGTGTCGGCCTCACCACTCTAGAGGCTTCATCATGATCAAACCAACACCCAACCCACCCGAAACCGACGCCACCTCCCCCTACGAATCCCTCGACTCAAAAAAACTCCACGAAGCCGCCGACCGCGCCCTCGACCACTACCTCTGCCCGCCCGGCGGCGCCCCCATTCAACGCAAAACCCGCTCGATGTAAGCCGTGACCGCAGACTTCAAAAACGAGGAGCTGCTGGCCGATGCCTGCGAAACACTCGCGTCAGCCAGAACCATCGCCCACGACTTCGCCCACCTCATACCCGCCTCGCAGCGACGAACGCTGCTGGGCATCGCGCAATTGATCATGCTTGGGGAGCTGGCGGTGAATCGGGCGTTGAATAATCTGGAGTTGGCGGGCTAAGAAGGCAGACAAGAACCTGTGGCGAGGGGATTCATCCCCGATCGGCTGCGCAGCAGCCGCAAATCCTGAATCCTTGATATTTCGGGGATCGTGGCGGTAGGTTTTGGGGCTGCTGCGCAGCCCGTCGGGGATGAATCCCCTCACCACAATGACGGCGACAGGAACCAAAATATCATTGGGTCAGGCATAAAAAAACCGCCGCCTCGCCAAATCGGGGCGGCGGTTTTTTCATCACAGTGACGTCAGGAATCGCGCCGCAGATCCGGCGGAATCGGCAAATCGTCCTTGAGCGGATCCGGGCGTTTGCCCTTGCCGGCGCGGTATTGGCGGATCTGGTAGACGTAGGCCAGCACCTGGGCAACGGCCAGATACAGGCCGCCGGGGATTTCCTGTTCCAGCTCGGTGGAGTAGTAAATCGAGCGTGCCAGCCCGGGCGATTCGAGGAGCATGACGTTGTTGGCCACGGCGATTTCGCGGATCTTCAGCGCGAGGAAATCGCTGCCCTTGGCCAGCAGGACCGGCGCGCCGCCCTTCTCCGAGTCGTACTTGAGCGCCACGGCGTAGTGGGTCGGGTTGGTGATGACCACGTCGGCGTCGGGAATCGCCGCCATCATCCGCCGCTGCGACATCTCGCGCTGGGTCTGGCGGATGCGCTGTTTGACCTCCGGCCGGCCTTCCTGATCCTTGTGCTCGTCGCGCACTTCCTGCTTGGTCATCAGCAGTTTCTTGTGGCTTTCCCACAGCTGCACAGGCACGTCCACCGCAGCGATGATGATCAGCCCGCAGGCCAGCCACAGCGAACTCCAGCCCACCAGCGTCACGCTGTGAATGATTGCCTGCTCAAGCGGTTCATGGGCGATCCGCAGGAAGTCATCGATGTCGGCCGACAACACCATCAGTGCCACGAACAGCGTGATGATGAACTTGGCCAGCGCCTTGACCAGTTCGATCACGGCCTTCATCGAGAACATGCGTTTAAGGCCCGCACCGGGGTTCATCCGGCTGAATTTCGGCGCCATGGAGCCGGCGGCGAACAGCCAGCCACCGAGGGAGATCGGCCCGATCAATGCGGCCAGCAACAGTGTAATCATGACCGGCTGGATCGCTAACAGGGCAATCTTGCCCGAAACCAGCAGGAAGGTGCCCATGGATTTCTCGTCCATGATCACTTCCCGCGAAAGGTTGAAATTGAGGCGCATCAGGTCCATCAACTCCTGCGCCAGCATGCCGCCAAAGATCAGCAGGCCACCAGCGCCAGCAAGCATCACCGCCAGGGTGTTGAGCTCTTTTGAGCGGGCAATCTCACCCTTCTCACGGGAGTCCTTTTTGCGTTTCTCCGTGGGGTCTTCTGTTTTGTCCTGACCGCTTTCGCTCTCAGCCATGCCTCAGCGCGCCCGTGCCAGTTCGCGTAACAACTGCAAGGCCTCGGAGGCCAGCGGTTGATACTGATTGAGGATGTCCGCCAGACCGACCCAGACGATGAACAGGCCCAGTACCAGGGTCAGCGGAAAACCGATGGAAAAAATATTCAGTTGCGGCGCGGCGCGGGTCATCACGCCGAACGCGATGTTGACCACCAGCAGCGCCGTGACCGCCGGCAACACCAGCAACAACGCCGCCCCGAGCACCCAGCCTAGCTTGCCGGCCAGCTCCCAGTACTGCGCCGTCATCAACCCGCCGCCCACCGGCAGCGTGGTGAAGCTTTCGGTGAGCACTTCGAAGACCACCAGATGGCCGTTCATCGACAGGAACAACAACGTCACCAGCATGGTGAAGAACTGGCCGATGACCGCCACCGAGACGCCGTTGGCCGGGTCGACCATCGAGGCGAAGCCCATACCCATCTGGATCGCGACAATCTGCCCGGCCACGGCAAACGCCTGGAAAAACAGTTGCAGGGAAAACCCCAGCACCGCGCCGACCAGAATCTGCTCGCCAATCAGCAACCAGCCACTGAGCGCCAGCGGACTGACCTCCGGCATCGGCGGCAGCCCCGGGGCAATGCACACGGTAATGGCCACGGCGAAATACAAACGCACGCGGCGCGACACCAGGGTGGTGCCGAACACCGGCATGACCATCAGCATCGAGGCGACACGAAACAGTGGCAACATGAACGACGCCACCCAGGTACTGATCTGGGTGTCGGTCAGCTGAAGCAGCGATTGCATGGCTTAGCCGATGACCATCGGAATGTTTTTGTAGAGCTGGATGATGTATTCCATGAACGTCTGCACGATCCATGGACCGCCCACAATCAGCGTCACCAGCATCACCAACAGACGCGGCAGGAAGCTCAGGGTCTGTTCGTTGATCTGCGTCGCGGCCTGAAACATCGCCACCAACAAGCCGACCAACAGACTCGGCACCACCAGAATCGCGACCATCAAGGTGGTCAGCCACAGCGCTTCACGAAAGATATCGACCGCCACTTCCGGTGTCATGGCGAAACACCTCCGAAGCTACTGGCCAGGGTGCCGATGATCAGCGCCCAGCCATCCACCAGTACAAACAGCATGATCTTGAACGGTAGCGAAATGATCAGCGGCGAGAGCATCATCATACCCATCGCCATCAGCACGCTCGCCACCACCAGGTCGATGATCAGGAACGGGATGAAGATCATGAAACCGATCTGGAACGCGGTTTTCAGTTCGGAGGTAACGAACGCCGGCACCAGAATGGTCAGCGGCGCCTGATCCGGGGTGGCAATGTCAGTGCGCTTGGACAGACGCATGAACAGCTCCAGATCGCTGGTGCGAGTCTGGGCGAGCATGAAGTCCTTGATCGGTACCTGGGCCTTTTCCACCGCTTGCTGCGCGGTGAGTTTTTCCGCCAGGTACGGCTGCAGCGCATCGTTGTTCACCCGGTCGAACACCGGAGCCATGATGAACATGGTGAGGAACAGCGCCATGCCGGTGAGGATCTGGTTCGACGGCGTCTGCTGCAAGCCGAGGGCCTGACGCAGGATCGAGAAGACGATGATGATCCGGGTGAAACTGGTCATCAGAATCACGGCCGCCGGAATGAAGCTCAGGGCAGTCATGATCAGCAGGATCTGCAGGCTGACCGAATACTCCTGCGCGCCGTTGGCGTTGGTGCCCAGCGTGATCGCCGGAATCGACAACGGATCGGCGGCGAACGCCAACGGCGCGGCCAGCATCAGGGCCAGCGTCAAGACGATGCGTAGCGCAGCCATTACTTCTTATCCTTCTGATCCTTGCCGAGAATCTTCAGCAGATGCTGGGCAAATTCCGGGGTCGCTTTTTCGCTGCTGCTCGGCACTTGCACCGGCTCCTTGAGCACATGCAGCGCGGTGATGGTGCCAGGGCTGAGGCCTAACAGAATCTGCTCGTTGCCGACCTGCACCAGCATCAAGCGGTCACGCGGACCGAGCGCGCGGGAGCCGATCAGTTCGATCACCTGGCCCTTGCCCGCCGGCCCGGCCTGCTGCACCCGGCGCAGCAGCCAGGCGAGGAAGAAGATCAACCCCAGCACCAGCAACAGCCCGAAGGCCAGTTGCGTCAGTTGCCCGGCCACGCCGCTGCTGACCATCGGCGCGGTGGCAGCAGGCACGGTAGTCGCCGTCGACGGCTCGGCGGCCAGCACGCTCAATGGCAATGCCAGCAATGCCCAGAGAAACCGTTTCACTCAGCGCAGCTTCTTGATGCGTTCGCTTGGGCTGATCACGTCGGTCAGGCGGATGCCGAACTTCTCGTTGACCACCACCACTTCGCCGTGCGCGATCAGGGTGCCGTTGACCAGCACGTCCAGCGGCTCGCCGGCCAGACGATCGAGCTCGATCACCGAACCCTGGTTCAGTTGCAGCAGGTTGCGGATGTTGATATCGGTGCTGCCCACTTCCATTGAGATCGACACCGGGATGTCGAGGATCACGTCGAGGTTCGGGCCATCCAGCGTCACTGGATCGTTGTTCTTCGGCACGCTGCCGAACTCTTCCATCGGCAGACGGTTTGAGCTTGCCGCGCCAGCGTCGGCGGCCAGCAGCGCGTCGATGTCAGCCTGGCTGCCATCACCGGTCTCTTCCAGGGCAGCAGCCCATTCGTCGGCCAGTGCCTGATCGTCCTGGGCGTTCATTTCGTCGTTCATCATTTGTCCTCGGCGGGCAACAATTCAGTTAAATGCGTGGGGGTGAGAGCGGCGCTTCAGCGCCGCTCGATCGGCTCGATCACCTGCAACGCGAGGTTGCCTTTGTGCGAGCCCATCTTGACCTTGAAGGCCGGTACGCCGTTGGCGCGCATGATCATGTCTTCCGGCATCTCCACCGGGATCACATCCCCCGGCTGCATATGCAGGATGTCGCGCAGTTTCAACTGGCGGCGGGCCACAGTGGCGCCGATCGGCACGTCGACATCGAGCACGTCCTGACGCAGGGCGTTGACCCAGCGCTCGTCCTGATCGTCGAGGTCCGACTGGAAACCGGCATCGAGCATTTCGCGCACCGGCTCGATCATCGAGTACGGCATGGTCACGTGCAGATCGCCGCCACCGCCATCGAGTTCGATGTGGAAGGTGGAGACCACGATCGCTTCGCTCGGGCCGACGATGTTGGCCATGGCCGGGTTCACTTCCGAGTTGATGTACTCGAAATTGACTTCCATGATCGCCTGCCAGGCTTCTTTCAAATCAACGAACGCCTGCTCCAGCACCATGCGCACCACACGCAGTTCGGTCGGGGTGAATTCACGCCCTTCGATCTTGGCGTGACGACCGTCGCCGCCGAAGAAGTTGTCCACCAGCTTGAACACCAGTTTGGCGTCGAGGATGAACAGCGCGGTACCGCGCAACGGTTTGATCTTGACCAGGTTGAGGCTGGTCGGCACGTACAGCGAGTGCACGTATTCGCCGAACTTCATCACCTGCACGCCACCGACGGCAACGTCCGCCGAGCGGCGCAGCATGTTGAACATGCTGATGCGGGTGTAACGGGCAAAACGCTCGTTGATCATTTCCAGGGTCGGCATGCGTCCACGGACGATGCGATCCTGGCTGGTCAGGTCGTAGCTTTTGACACTGCCGGGTTCGGCAGCGTTATCGGTCTGTACCAGACCATCGTCGACGCCATGCAACAGCGCGTCGATTTCATCCTGGGACAGCAGATCCTGCACGGCCATGTCGTGTTCCTACTGCAGTACGAAATTAGTGAAAAGCAACTGTTCGATCACCACTTTGCCCAGCTCTTTCTGCGCCACTTCCTGGACGCTGGCTGTGGCCTTCTGGCGCAACATCTCCTGGCCGACCGGGGTCGCCAGTGTGGCGAAATCCTGACCGGAGAAGAGCATCACCAGGTTGTTGCGGATCACTGGCATGTGCACTTTGAGCGCGTCCAGATCGGCCTGGTTACGCGCCAGCATGGTGATGCTCACCTGCATGTAGCGCTGACGGCCGTTCTGGTTGTAGTTGGCGACAAACGCCGGCGCCATCGGCTCGAAAATCGCCGGCTGCTTGCCGACCGGCGCGGTCTCGGCCGCGGCGGCAGGCTTGCTCTGAGCACTGTGCATGAAGTACCAGGTCGCGCCCACGGACACACCGATCGCCAGCAGCAGAGCCACCACGATCAGGATGATCATCTTGAGTTTGCCTTTGGTCGCGGGGTCTTTTACAGCTGCTGCTTCGCTCTTCGCCATGCCAATAATCCGTCACTAATCGGGTTTTCACAGTCGCACGGCAAGGCAAGAGCAAGTGTTATGCCAGAAGTGTCGGAGCGTTGGAGGAGCGGGATGCATGAATCGATACAAGCCCTGTGGGAGCTGGCTTGCCAGCGATAGTGATTGGTCTGACACATTGGTTCTGAATGTGCCGCCGCCATCGCTGGCAAGCCAGCTCCCACAGGTTTTTGTGAACACCTTGAATCAGGCGTAATAGTCGACGGCGCTGCTGCCGATCACGCTGGTGGTTTGTGCAGCGGCTTCGGCCACGCTCACAGGCGCCAATTCTTCTTCCGCCGAATCCAGACGCCCACCTGCAGCGCTGGTACGGCCGCTCTGACCGTGCTGCGCCTGTTCCTGACCCTGCTGACCCTGCCAGCCACGACTCTGGTCAGAGACGTTGACGTCAACCTGGCCCATGCCCTGCTGGGTAAACATGTCACGCAGGCGATGCATCTGGCCGTCCAGCGCTTCACGCACACTTGGATGTGCGCTCATGAAGGTCACTTGAGTCTGTTGGTCGGGCACCATGTTCACGCGGATGTCCAGGCGTCCCAACTCTGCCGGCTGCAATTGAATATCCGCCGCCTTCAGATTGGCGCTGGACAGGTACATGACGCGGTTGACGATTTCTTCGGTCCAGCCGCTCTGGTGCATGGCGATCGGTTGATTCACCGGCACCGCGTTCGCGGTTTTCGGCGTAGCCGCCTGAGTCAGCGCCGCCAGACGGTTGGCGAAATCATCGACACGGGTGTCGCTGGTGGCAGCCTTCAGATCTTTCAGGCCATCGTCGATCAGACCGCTGAAGGCTTTCTCGCCGTTCTGACTGGTGCTGTCCTTGTCGGCCTGCACATCGAGCATGCTGGCCATGCCAGCGGCGAAATTCTGCGCTGAAGTCAATTCACCGTCGGCCTGGGTCTGTGCCGGCGTAGCTTTGGGTTGTGCCTGGCTGCTGGCGGAAATGTGGCCGCCCTGCTCCATCGCCATGCGCACCGCCGGCAGCGAATCGAGTGGATCGGCCGCCGGGTCGAAAGCGCTATCGGTTGCCGCCGGGTCTTTGACCACGGCTGGCGCAACGGTTGCAGCCACGACCGGCGTCTCGGCCTTGACCGGCTCCGGTGTTGCAGCGACTGGCGCGGGCACCGCCGGTGCAGTCACCAGCGGTTGCACGGTTTGCGCCAGCGCCGGATCCAGCGCCGGATCTACCGGGGTGGTGTCTGCCACTGGCGTCTGCGCGCTATCAGCGGCCGCATCGGTGGCAGCCTTGTCAGCGGCCGCCTGATCATCGGATGCAGTCGAAGCGGTCTTGTCGGCAGGCAAGGCATTGCCGCTATCGGCAACGGCCGGTTGTGTGGCGGCAGACTTGTCCTTGCCGAAATCTTTCTTGTCGCTGTTGTCGGCAACCTTGTCGCGCGAAGGTTTCAGCGAACTGTCAGCGCTCGCCAGCGATTTTTTCGGGCCTTGATCGGCGAACACCTGAGCGAAGCTTGAGGCCTTGTCCCCGGTGTCTGCGGCCATGACCGGCGCTTTGGCAGCAGCGGCTTGCGCCTTGGCCTGGGCGGCAGATTGAAGAAGAACATTGGGGGTCGCAGGCATGACACGGTCTCCGCTGCACTGGGATCGTAGGTACAGTTGACGGGGATTACTGCAAGTGTCGGGCCAGTTTTGTCCGGCGCTGGCGAAAAGCGCCGGACGGCAGGATTCAATGCGTGATGGCGTGCTGGCGTTCGTCTTCGTAGACAGGTCGCACATCGGCAAATTCGCTGCTGATGTTCGCCACCAGATCGACGATTTCGGCGGGACTTTTGTTTCTGGCGTCCGCCTCGAGCGCCTGACAGAGCGTCGCCAGTCGCACGGCACCCATGTTGCTGGCGCTGCCCTTGAAACTATGGGCGACCTCGGCCAACACCTTGGCGTCGGCGGTCTTTTGTAATTGATGCAAGCGACTTTCAGAATCGGTCAGGAAGGTATCCAGCAAATCCGGATAGCTGTCTTCCATCACTTCGCGCAACGCATCGAGTACTTCGCGATCCACATGTTGGTCAGTCACTTGTTCACTCCTTGATCAAGAATCGGCGAATTATGCCCTAACCTCCCAGAAAAACTCTACGCAAGCACTGCGACCTTCGTCCGACCAACTGGCGTTATGCCCCAATTGCCGGATCAAGCTGACGCCGCGCCCCGACAGACGGACGCCGTCCAGCGGTCGCTCCATCACGCGCGCCACGTCAAACCCCTTGCCGCTGTCCTCGACGCGGATGACCAGGCAACCACCGGCACCTTGCGGCCTGACTTGCAAATGCACGCGCACATAACCGTCCTGCAACGCCTCGAGTCGTGCATTGCGCTGCTCGTAGTAGCGAGCGAATCCGGCCGCATCACGCTTGAGGCTGGAATCGAGTCCCAGCACGCCATGCTCCAGTGCGTTGGAATACAGCTCGGCAAGCACGCTGTAGATTGCGCCACCCTGGGTGCGCAAGCCATGTACTTCCAGTAACAATTGCAGCAAATATGGCAACGGATTGAAGCGTTTGAGCGTCGCACCGCGAAACTCGAAGCTTACCGACCAGTCCAGCGGACAGGATTGGCCACTGTCGGAATACACCGGCGCCGACGGCACCACCTGCGCCGCCTCCAGCAGACTGATCTCGACCATGCTCACATCGTCGCGGGGCTCGCCACGAAATGCGTGCAAGGCCTGCTCGATCTCGGCGAACAGATTGTCCGGTTCACGATTGGCGGCAAACAGTTGCTGCAAACGCTCGACACCAAACAACCGGTCATCGGCGTCAGTGGTATCGATCACGCCGTCTGACAACAGGAACACTCGGTCCCCTGCCGCCATGGCCTGCACTTCGGTGCGATCGTCGAACGCCTGCGGGCTGAGCACCCCCAGCGGTAGATGCCGCGCCGGCAGCGGCAGCCGTTCGCCCGTGGCGATCCGGTGCAGATAGCCATCGGGCATGCCGCCGTTCCACACCTCCACAGTACGGCGCTGAAAGCTCAGGCAAAGCATGGTCGCGCAGCAGAACATGTCCACCGGCAGGATGCGCTTGAGCTTGGCGTTCATCTCGCGCAGGGTTTCGGCCAGGCCGTAACCTTTGGCCGTCATGCCGTAAAACACTTCGGCCAACGGCATCGCCCCCACCGCCGCCGGCAGACCGTGGCCGGTGAAATCACCGAGCAGTACATGCATGTCGCCGGCCGGCGTGTAGGCCGCCAGCAGCAGGTCGCCGTTGAACAATGCATAGGGCGATTGCAGGTAGCGAATATTCGGCGCGCTCAGGCAACCCGAATGCGCGACCTTGTCGAACACCGCTTTGGCCACGCGCTGTTCGTTGAGCAGGTAATCGTGATGTTTGGCAATCAGGTCGCGCTGCTGCAGCACCGTGGCCTGCAAACGACGCAAGCGATCCATCGCCTTGATTTTGGCGGCAAGGATTACCTGGTTGTACGGCTTCGCCAGAAAGTCGTCGCCGCCCGCCTCCAGACAGCGCGCCAGCGCTTCGCTTTCGGTCAGCGAGGTCAGGAAGATGATCGGCACCAGGGTTTCCCCCGCCAGCGCCTTGATCTGTCGCGCCGCTTCGAAGCCATCCATCACCGGCATCATTGCGTCCATCAGCACCAGGTGCGGCGGCTGGCGCCGAAACAATTCCAGCGCTTCGGCGCCATTGGCGGCGGTCAGCACTTCATGCCCCTGACGCCGGACGATGGTCGACAACAGTAACCGGTCGGCGGCGCTGTCTTCGGCGATCAGGATCGTCAGCGGCTCTTGTGCCTGCATGACCGTCAACTGATGTCGAACAGTTTGTCGAAGTTGGAGATGGCGAGAATCTTGCGCACGTCGGAGTTGCTGTTGACCACCCGCACGTCCGAGTCGTCGCCGCCGGCGTGATCGCGCAGCAGGAGCAGCATGCCCAGCGCGGAGCTGTCTAGGTAGGTGGCATCCTTCAGATCGACCACGATGGAGTCAGGCTTGTGGTTAAGCCGCTCATAGGCCTCGCGAAATTCCTGATGGCGCCCGAAATCGAACCGCCCCCTGACCGAAATCGTCAGTTTTTGGCCATCCGGAGAGACTTCTGTAACGACTGACATTGACTGGCTTCCTTGTCATTGACGAACGTGTACAAGGTTTAGCACTTGGACAGGGTTGGGGCAAGGCTGGAAGCCAGATCAAAAGATCGCAGCCTTCGGCAGCTCCTACATCAATCACCTGCAGGAGCTGCCGAAGGCTGTGAACTTTTGACATTATTCAAGAGGATCGTGCCGCGGCAAACGCTGCGACAACTCGTCCAGTAATCTCTGCTCGCGCTTGTCTTCGAGGCGTTGCGCCTCTTCGCGGTAGCGCTGCACCAGTTTGCGCAGGCCTTCGACCTTGGCAAACGCCTGCTGCCAGGCGTCTCGCGCCTTGATCAGGTTGTTCTGGTGCCAGACCAGGCTTTGCCGCTGCTGGTCGATCGCAGTGTCCAGTTGCGCGAGAAAGCCGTGATACCCCAGCAGCCATTGTCCGGAAACCCCGTCGCTGCCACGCACGATCCACTGCTCCTGATAATCCAGACGAAAGGCGTCGAGGTCGGCGAGTTTGCTTTCAGCCACCTTGACCTGGCCCTGAAAGTATCCCAGACGCTGGACGGCAGTTTTTTCGGCCTGTTCGGCCATTTCCACCACCGGTGCCAGACGTGCGGCGCGACTCACGGCCATGGCCGGTTACCCGCCCGCCGCAGGCGCGAACAGGGTTTCCAGATAGGCTTGGCTCTCGCCCATGTTGATCTTGTCGTTCAGCCCCTGCCGCTGGTAGCGGGTCAGTTGCGGCTGCAGATTGATCGCCAGATCGGTCTCGCGATCGCCACCGGCGACGTAAGCGCCGACGCTGATCAGATCGCGGCTCTGCTGATAGCGCGACCACAGCTGCTTGAAGTACTGCGCACGCTGCATGTGTTCCGCCGAGACCACCGCCGGCATCACCCGGCTGATCGAGGCTTCGATGTCGATGGCCGGATAATGACCTTCCTCGGCCAGACGCCGGGACAACACGATGTGGCCGTCGAGCACGCCCCGCGCCGAGTCGGCAATCGGGTCCTGCTGGTCATCGCCTTCGGACAACACGGTGTAGAACGCGGTGATCGATCCCCCGCCCTTTTCCGCGTTACCGGCGCGCTCCACCAGTTTCGGCAGTTTGGCGAACACCGAGGGCGGATAACCCTTGGTCGCTGGCGGCTCGCCGATGGCCAGGGCGATTTCCCGCTGGGCCTGGGCGAAACGGGTCAGCGAATCCATCAGCAACAGGACGTTCTTGCCCTTGTCGCGGAAATACTCGGCGATGCGCGTGCAGTACATGGCCGCGCGCAGACGCATCAGTGGCGCATCGTCCGCCGGCGAGGCGACGACCACCGAACGCTTGAGGCCTTCTTCACCGAGGATGTGCTCGATGAACTCTTTCACTTCGCGACCCCGTTCACCGATCAGGCCGACGACGATAATGTCGGCCTCGGTGAAGCGGGTCATCATGCCCAGCAGCACCGATTTACCGACACCGGTACCGGCGAACAGACCCAGACGCTGACCACGCCCGACCGTCAGCAATCCGTTGATGCAACGGATGCCGACGTCCAGCGGTTCGTGGATCGGGTCGCGGTTGAGCGGGTTGATTGTCGGGCCGTCCATCGGCACCCAGTCTTCAGCCTTCATCCCGCCCTTGCCGTCCAGCGCGCGTCCGGCGCCGTCGAGTACGCGACCGAGCATGCTCATGCCCATCGGCAGACGACCGGTTTCCGCCAGCGGTACCACACGGGCGCCCGGGGCAATGCCGGCGACGCTGCCGACCGGCATCAGGAAGACTTTGCTGCCGGAAAACCCCATGACTTCCGCTTCCACCTGGGACGGGTGATAGCTGTCGTCATTGATCACCAGGCAACGTGTGCCCATGGCGGCGCGCAGGCCTTCGGCTTCGAGGGTGAGGCCGACCATGCGCAGCAGACGGCCTTCAAGAATCGGCGCGCCAGCGATGTCAGTGGCGTCGGCATAGGTGCTGAGGCGCTTGGCGAAACTGGTGCGTTCAAGGCGCATCGGGGGTGTCCGCGAGCGGCGCTTGCGGCGCAGCCGCCGATGGGATTTCTTCAGGAATGTCCAGACTCAGATCCGGCGCAGCCGGGTGCAGAGACTGTTCGTGCAACTGGTCAAACAGCTTGCCCATGACCTGGGTGATGCGGGTTTCAATGCTCGCGTCGATGCGGCTGTGCGCGGTTTCAACCCGGCAACCACCGGGCATCAGCGACTCGTCCTCGACGATGCGCCAAGTTTCTTCATGGCGTTCGCGCAAGGCCTTGGCCTGCTCGAAGTCCTGTGGATTGACGTACAGACGCACGTTGTCCACGCCCAACGGCAGCAGCTTGAGCGCGTCGCGCATGACGTGTTCGATCTGGCTGGAATCGATCGCCAGTTCGCGCTTGATCACCTGTCTGGTGATGTGTTGCACGAGGTCAACCAGCGACTTTTCGATCTGGGTGTCTTGCTCGGCAATCGGCTCGAACAGGTGGGTCATCAACTGCTCGAGGCTGGCCAGTTTTGCCGCCAGCGCCACTTCGGCTTCCTGACGCACCTTGAGCGTGGCGCTGTGAAAACCTTCCTTCTCACCGATGCCAAAGCCCTCGTTGTAAGCCTCCTGACGGATGCTTTCGAGTTCTTCCAGAGTCAGTGGCTGGACTTCTTCCAGCGGCACTTCTTCCATTTCCGGCGGTTCGGGCTCCGGCTCCGGCTCGGGTTCCGGTTTCGGCGGATCGAAGCTGGGCAGCGCCCAGGATTCGAAACCACGGACATCGCGGGCGCGGATCAGATCCGTCACTGACTCGTCATGCTTGTCCATGGGCTTAGATCATTTCCTCGCCGCCCTTGCCACCGAGCACGATCTCGCCGGCTTCGGCCATACGACGGGCAATGGTGAGGATTTCTTTCTGCGCGGTTTCCACGTCGCTGACGCGCACCGGGCCTTTGGCTTCGAGGTCGTCGCGCAACAGTTCGGCCGCACGTTTGGACATGTTCTTGAAGATCTTCTCTTTGACGCCTTCGTCCGAGCCCTTGAGGGCCAGTACCAGCACGTCCGAGGACACTTCGCGCAACAGCGCCTGGATGCCGCGGTCGTCGACGTCGGCCAGGTTGTTGAACACGAACATGAGGTCTTCGATCTGACCGGACAGGTCTTCGTCGACTTCGCGGATCGAGTCCATGAGCTGGCCTTCGATCGAGCTGTCGAGGAAGTTCATGATGTCCGCCGCACGCTTGATGCCACCCAGGGTGGTGCGCGAGGCGTTCGAGTTGCCGGAGAACTGCTTCTCGAGAATCTGGTTCAGCTCTTTCAGCGCAGCCGGTTGCACGGTGTTCAGCGATGAAACGCGCAGGATGATGTCCAGGCGCACCTTGTGGTCGAAGTTGCCGAGCACTTCACCGGCCTGATCCGGGTCGAGGTAGGCGACGACGATGGCCTGGATCTGCGGGTGTTCGTAACGGATCACATCGGCAACGGCGCGCGGCTCCATCCATTTCAGGCTGTCGAGGCCGCTGGTGTTGCCACCGAGCAGGATGCGGTCGATCAGGCCGTTGGCCTTGTCTTCGCCCAGCGCCTGGGTGAGCATTTTGCGCACGTAGTCGTCGGAGCCGACGCCGAGGCTGGTCTGATCACCGACGATGTCGACGAATTCGCTCATGACCTGCTCGACCTGCTCGCGATGGACGTTGCCCATCTGAGCCATGGCCACACCCACCCGCTGAACCTCTTTCGGGCCCATGTGGCGCAGCACTTGCGCGGCATCGGTCGAACCCAGGGACAGCAGCAGAATCGCGGCTTTGTCGACCTTGTTCAGTTTGACGGTTGCGGCTCGGTTATCACTCATCTGCGTTAATCCACTCTTTCACGACCTGAGCCACGCGACCCGGATCCTCGGCCACCAAGCTCTTGATTGCATTCAGTTGTGCGTCATAACCCTCACTCGGGCTCGGCAACAGAATGCTCTGCGGACCACCGAGGCTCACGCGGTCGTTGGCCAGGTCGCCGTCCAGGCCGCCCATGCCACCGAGTTCCACGTCGCTGCCCAGACCGGCCAGCTCCTTGCCTTTGCCGCCACCGGTGATGTTGTTCAACACCGGACGCAGCACACCAAACACCAGCACCAGGATGAACAACACACCCAGCACTTGTTTGACGATGTCCCAGAACCATGGCTGGGAGTAGAACGGAATATCGGCAATCACTTCACCGCGTTCGGCGGAGAACGGCATGTTGATCACGCTGACGCTGTCACCACGACTGGCATCGAAGCCAACGGCGTCCTGCACCAGACGGGTGAAGCGCGCCAGTTCATCGGCGCTCCATGGCGCGCGGGTGGTTTCCCCGTTGGCCGCATTGACCTTGACCTGATCATCGACCACCACCGACACCGACAGACGATTCAGGCGACCCTGCTGCTGCTTGGTGTGGCTGATGGAACGGTCCAGTTCGAAGTTCTTGGTGGATTGTTGACGCTTGTCCGCCGGGTACGGTGCGAGCATTGGCTGGCCGGTGGCCGGGTCCATGATCTGCTGACCGTTGGCATCCACCAGTGGCTGACCGGGTTGAACCATGCCGGTAGAGCCTTGCGCGCCACCGGTGGTTTGCGGTGCCGAGGCCGGCGCCGGCGGCTGGTTGCTCAGCGCCCCCGGGACACCTTGCGGACCATTGCTGGCGGTGCGTTGCTCATTGACCGACTGCTCGCTGCGCAACGCCGGTTGGTCCGGGTTGAACTGCTCGGCGGTGGATTCGACGGCACTGAAATCGATGTCGGCCGAGACTTCAGCCTTGTAGCGATCGTTACCCAGCACCGGCTGCAGAATGTTGTGCACGCGCTGAGTGAGCATGCTTTCCATGCGGCGGCTGTAATCGAACTGCTTGCCGGCCATGGTCATTTCGGAGTTCTCCGCCTGATCGGAGAGCAGATTGCCCTTCTGATCGACGACGGTGATCTGCGATTTGCTCAGTTCAGGCACGGAAGTCGCCACCAGGTTGATGATCGCCACCACCTGACCCGGCTCCAGCGAACGTCCGGAGTACAACTCGACCAGAACCGAAGCGCTTGGCTTGCGCTCATCACGCACGAACACCGAACTCTTCGGAATCGCCAGGTGCACGCGGGCGCCCTTGACGTTGTTCAGGCTGGAGATGGTGCGTGCCAGTTCGCCTTCGAGGCCACGACGGTAACGGGTCGCTTCCATGAACTGGCTGGTGCCCAGCCCCTGTTCCTTGTCGAGGATTTCGAAACCGATGTTGCCGTCGCTGGGAGTGACACCAGCGGCCGCGAGTTTCATCCGCGCACGGGACAGGTCGTCAGCCTTGACCAGCAAGGCGCCGGAGTTCGGCTCGACGGTGTAAGGGATGTCGGCGGAGGCCAGGGTGTCCATGACCTGCTTGGCGTCCATGCCGGCAAGGCTGCCGTACAACGGACGGTAATCCGGCTGCTGCGACCACAGCACCACGGCAAAGCCAATCGCCACGCTCGCAGCCAGGCCGACCAACAGGCCCACCTGACGCAGCATGGTCATCTCGGAGAGGTTTTCCAGGAAGGACAGGCCGAACAGCGGCGGTTTGCCGTCTATCGGGGTGGCCTTGGCCGGAACGTTATCGGCGACTGCTTCTGCCATGACTCAATCTCGTCCTTAAACCGGCATCTGCATGATGTCTTGATAAGCCTGAACCAGTTTGTTGCGCACCTGGGTCAGAGCCTGGAACGACACGCTGGCTTTCTGCGAGGCGATCATCACGTCGGTCAGATCGACGCCGCTCTTGCCGATTTCAAATGCGTTGGCCAACTGAGTCGATGCTTGCTGGGTATCGCTGACTTTGTTGATGGCCTGACCGAGCATGTCGGAAAAGCTGCTCCCTGCCAGTTCAGGGACGGCGGCAGTCGATTTCGGCGTGGCCATGGCGTCCATTTTCATGGCCTTCATGTCCATCATCAACCGATTAAATTCAATACCTTGGCTCATGGTCTACTCTCTTGGGCGGCCCGCAATTTTTTGACACTCACTCGGCGGGTACACAGGTATTAGCAACAAGGGTGCCAGCTATCGGGCAGCCTTTCAGAAAAGCACTTTCAAACATTCGCTCCACCGCTCACGTGGCGAACAGATAGCCTTCGACGTCCATCCCGGCATCGCGCATTTGCGCCAACTTGTAGCGCAGGGTTCGCGGGCTGATACCGAGTTTTTCCGCTGCTTCCTTGCGCCGGCCGCGTTCGGTGCGCAGGGTATCGATGATCATCTGAAACTCCCGGCGCCGCAGGTCATCGCCCAGCGCACCGGCGGATTCAGCCTCGACTTCGATCTCGCGCACCAGCGGCTGCACCGGCACGACGGACGGCGCAGTACCAAACGTCACCGCGCCCGTCAGGCAGAAATCCTGGGGCTGGATCAAACCGCCCTGCTGCAGAATCAGCGCCCGTTGAATGGCGTTATCCAGCTCACGCACATTGCCCGGCCACGGATAACCAGTGAGGCAAACCTGGGCTTCTGGCGACAGCTTCGCCGGCGCGTGCTTCATTTTATTGACGTGTTTGTTCAGCAACCGCTCGGCCAGCGGCAAGATATCGGCAGTGCGCTCGCGAAGTGGACGCCACGCCAGAGGAAAAACCGACAGACGGTAAAAGAGGTCTTCACGGAAGCGCCCCGCCGCCACTTCGCCAGCCAGATCGCGGTTGGTGGTCGCGACCACGCGAATATCCAGCGCGATCGGCTTGCGCGCACCGACACGCTCGACTTCACGCTCCTGCAGCACACGCAGCAACTTGGCTTGGAGGCCCAAGGGCATTTCGGAAATCTCGTCGAGCAGAAGGGTGCCGCCATCGGCTTGTTCAAACTTGCCGGGTTGCGCCGCGATGGCGCCGGTGAATGAGCCTTTCTCGTGACCGAACAGCGTGGCTTCAAGCATGTTGTCAGGAATCGCCGCGCAGTTGATCGCGATGAACGGCTGGCTCGCACGGTGAGATTGCTGGTGGATGTAACGCGCCAGTACTTCCTTGCCGGTACCGGACTCGCCGGAGATCAACACTGTGGAATCGCTGCGCGCCACCCGCGCCGCCAGGTCGAGCAACTGCGCACTGGCCGGCTCGACCGCCACCGGCCCGTCGCTATCAGCCACACTGACACAGCCCAGCGCATGCCGCGAAACCAGGTCCAGCAGAGCCTTGGGCTCGAACGGCTTGACCAGATAATCCGCCGCTCCCTGGCGCATCGCATCGACCGCTCGCTCCACCGCGCCATGTGCGGTCATCAGCAGTACCGGTAGTTGCGGCTGCCGGGCGCGCAACAGTCCAAGCAGTTGATGGCCGTCCATGCCGGGCATGTTGACGTCACTGACCACCAGACTGAACGCTTCGCGCTCAACCGCTTGCAACGCCTCTTCGGCGCTGCCGACCGCGTGGTAGTCGTGGCCTGCCAGCAACAGCGTGTCGGCCAGCGCTTCGCGCAACGAGCGGTCATCCTCGACCAGCAAAACCTTGATGCCCATGACGTTTACTCAGCTCCCTGTACAGCGGAAAACAGCGGCAGGATCACCTGCGCGCACGTGCCGCGCCCGACGCGCGAACGCAGCCGCAATTCTCCCTGATGTGCCCGGGCCACAGCCTTGACCACGGTCAGACCAAGCCCGGTGCCGGTGACTTTGGTGGTAAAAAATGGCTCGCCGAGACGTTCGAGCACCACCGGATCTATACCGCTGCCGCTGTCGCTGACGCACAGGCGCAGGCTGTTGTCGCGGGTGTAGCAATGCACTTTCAGGCGTACGTTGCCGTCACTGGCCTGAATCGCGTTTTCGATCAGATTGAGAAGGGCCCCGACCAGCGTGTCGCGGTTGCACAGCAATTCGCCGGCATGACTGTCGCACTGCCAGCGAATAGGCAAGTCCTGCACATGGGTCAACGCTGCCGCCTGCAATGTCTGCATCAACGCATTGGGGGTGATGCGGTCAGTCAACGGCAACTCGCCACGGGCGAACACCAGCATGTCACGCACCTGATGCTCCAGCTCATGCAGGCGCTCTTTGAGGCGTCCGGCGAAGCGCTGCTGAGTGGCGACCGGCAATTCCTGCTCAGTCAAATGACTGGCGTAGAGCAAAGCGGCAGACAACGGTGTGCGGATCTGATGAGCCAGCGAGGCGACCATGCGCCCCAGCGATGACAGACGCTCATGACGCGCCAGTTGATCTTGCAGGTGGCGGGTTTCTGTCAGATCGTTGAGCAGCACCAACTGCCCCGGCTCGGCATCCAGCGAGCGGGTGGCAATCGACAGTCGCCGACCGTTTTTCAGAGAGATTTCATGACCATCATCCTCGCGTGGGGCGAAGCATCGGGCGATCACGTGGCGCCACAACTCGCCTTCCAGCGGCAGCCCCAACAACTCAATGGCCGCCGGATTGGCCTCGCGAACCATGCCATGGCCGTCAATGACGATGACGCCACCGGGCAACAGATCAAGGAGGTTTTGCAGGCGGTTGGCCAAACGTTCTTTTTCGGCCAGCTCCTGCATGCGCTGGGCACTGACCACCGCCAACTCGCCTTTGAGCTCGGTGACCCGGGCTTCAAGCATGCTGTAGGAGTCGGTCAACTGACTGGACATCTGATTGAACAGCGCGAACGCCTGCTCAAGACCCTGACGGCTCGCCTGCTCTACGGACGACGATTGCCCCTCGGCATTGGAGGCAGATGACATCTGGGCGTGGGGCATTGTGTTCTCTCGCTTGGCTGACCGTCAGTTAAACGGAACGTTGCGAGGGACTTAGCAATACCCGTGCCTAAAAAAAACTGCTTACAAATGAAGACGTTAAAAAACAGGCGTCAATCATCCGCCTGTTCATCACCTTCACGCCGACTCATGCCGTACTTGCGCATCTTCTCCACCAGCGTGGTTCGACGAATGCGCAGGCGTTCGGCGGCACGCGCCACAATGCCATTGGCATCGTCCAGTGCCTGCTGGATCAGACCCTGCTCCAGACCACCGAGGTAGTCTTTGAGGTCCAGACCTTCCGGCGGCAGCAGAGCATTGGCGGTGAAGTCCGGGGTATGACCGTTGATCGCCACGCGCTCTTCGAGATCGCTGCGCAGACTGTCGACCATCTGCTCGTCTTCATCATCGACGTAGCGGAACTTCTTCGGCAACTCGACCACACCGATGACCCCGTACGGGTGCATGATCGCCATGCGCTCCACCAGGTTGGCCAGCTCGCGGACGTTGCCCGGCCAGCCGTGACGGCACAGCGACATGATCGCTGCCGAGTTGAAACGGATCGAACCGCGCTTTTCGTGCTCCATGCGCGAGATCAGTTCGTTCATCAGCAGCGGGATGTCTTCAACGCGCTCACGCAACGGCGCCATCTCGATCGGGAACACATTCAAGCGATAGTAGAGGTCTTCGCGGAAGGTGCCGACCTCGATCATGCTTTCGAGGTTCTTGTGGGTCGCGGCAATGATCCGTACATCGACGCTCTGGGTCTTGTTGCTGCCCACACGCTCGAAGGTACGCTCCTGCAGCACGCGCAACAGTTTGACCTGCATCGGCAGCGGCATGTCGCCGATTTCATCGAGGAACAGCGTACCGCCGTTGGCCAGTTCGAAACGTCCGGCACGGCTGGTGATCGCGCCGGTGAAGGCGCCTTTCTCGTGGCCGAACAGTTCGCTTTCCAGCAGCTCGGCCGGGATCGCCCCGCAGTTGACTGGCACGAATGGCGCGTCGCGACGCTTGGAGTGGTAATGCAGGTTGCGCGCAACCACTTCCTTGCCGGTGCCGGACTCGCCGAGGATCAGCACACTGGCGTCGGTATCGGCCACTTGCTGCATCATCTGACGGACATGCTGGATCGCCCGGCTGGTGCCGACGAGGCTGCGGAACAGATTGGGTTCGCGATGACGGCCGCGCTCGCGGGCCTGGTCGTACATCTCGCGATAGACCTGGGCACGGTGCAGGGAGTCGAGCAGCTTGCTGTAGCTGGGTGGCATTTCCAGCGTTGAAAGCACCCGGCGGCGCTGGTCTTCCGGCAGGTCGACGGAAGAATTATCGCCCATCAGCAAAACCGGAAGGAACTCATCCCATGTCGAGAGTGTCTTTAACAAGCCCAACAGTGCACCCGGAGCATTTACCGTCCCGATCAGTACACAGATGACTTCACGACTTGATGACAAAGAGCCGACAGCCTGCTGCCAGTCATGGCTGCCGCAGGGTAAATTTTCTTCGCCGAGAAAATTTAAAATCACCGCCAGGTCGCGGCGGCGGACGCTATCGTCATCGATCAGCAGAATTTTGGTTTCACGCCACATGCAATAGCAACTTCCCTAGTCAACTCAATGCCCGAAAAATGGGGCAAGCGAGACGCTTGCAGGACACCTTGTGCCTGTAGACGCCTGAAATCTGAAAACAGCCACTAGTTAAGTCAAAAAACCGTGCACAGTCAAATTTATGGCGCACATGTCTGGATTAACTGGGGGTTAATTAACCAAACAGATGGTAAACCTTTGCCGCCTTTTGCGCTTGGGTGATCTGCGACATCTCGTTGGCTATCGCCTGCCGCTCACCCATCGCCGCCTCCAGAAGCTCCTTGTAGACGTGGAGCAGCTCCTCAAGGTTATTGCGCAGGGCCTCCTCATCCAGCGAGGCCTCGGCCATGACGTCTTCCATGCAGGATCGGCAAGCCAGATCCAGCTCGCCAATGGCTTCCCAGTTGCGTTCGGCCAGCGCACTGACCAGCGCTTCACGGGTGTCGGCGATTCGCTGCAATACAAGACTCATGGTGCTCTCCTTCAAAACTGCGGAGCAGGCTCGGGGGCAATGGCATCCCAGCCTTCTTTGACCGTGCTCAGCAAGCCGGCAACCTCATCGAGAATGCGCGGATCGCTGTTGATGTTGGCCTCGGCGAGGCGCTTCATCATGTAGATGTACAGCCCGTCCAGATCGGCCAGTTCATCGGCACATTTTTCCAGGTCCAGACCTTCGCGCAGACCGCTGACAATGCCAATGGCCTTGCTGATCGAGGTGCACTTGCCAGGAATGTCCTTGCGCTCGATGGCACCCTTGGCCTGAGCGATGCGGGCCAGCCCGCCTTCCATCAACATTTGTACCAGACGGTGCGGGCTCGCCTCGGAGGTCTGGGCGTGCGCGCCGACTTTCTGATATTGCCGAAGGGCTAACATTGGGTTCATGTTCTACCTCATTGCCACAATGACTCGTATAACCAGTGTATCGCCAACGAATCACAGAACTTTAGATCAAAAGACAAAAACCCGGCGCACGCCGATAAAGCGTAGCCGGGTTTTTGTCGTTCTTGCAGGTTACTTCGCGGATTGCTGAGCGTTCAGCGAGCTGAAGAACGACGTGATGTTACTGGCCGTCGCTTTCATCTGCCCTACCAGCAAGTCCATGGCGTTGTACTTGGCCGTCAACGTCTTGGTCAGGTTGGCCACACGCAAATCCAGCGCCAATTGCTGACTGGTCAGGCTCTTGGTGTTGTTGTTCAGGATGGACATGCGCTGATCAAGCAGGCCTACGGCAGTAGGTGCGCTACCGGCAGGTGCCTTCAGATACGGGTCCACCGCCTTGTTCATGCGCGCCAGCAGACCGTTGGTATCGTTAGTCCCGGTGAACATCTGCTGCACCTGGCCAGCCTTCCCGGGCTGAGCCATGGTTTTGGTGAACGCAGCAGTATCAAACGTCAGGTTGCCGGTGTTGCGATCGGTCATCACACCGATCTCCGACAGGTAGGACAAAGCACCCTCTGCACCAGCACCAGGAGCAGTCAACTGGCCACGGATGTCGGAGATCAGCGAGCGCGGCAACGAGTCACCGGTAAAAGCGGCCTGCACCGTTAGCTTGCCATCGGCGTCCGGTGTCGCCTTGGACAGGGTGTCGATGGTGGTCTTCAGGGTGTTGTAGGCGTCAACAAACGCCTGAACCGAAGCCTGCAGCCCTTTGGTGTTGGTATCGACGCTGACAACGGTCGGCGTGGCAACGCCACCAACGACAGGGCTGACAGTGGTCAGATTCAGGGTCAGGCCGCTGATTGCACCACTGACCGTGTTACTTTTGCTGGAAACCTGCAGGCCGTCGATGGTCACCTTGGCATCTTGTGCAAGGCCATTGACGTTGCCCGAGGCGCCTGCCGCTGGATTAGTACCCATCGACTGAGTACCGTCGATCTCCAGACCGGCGATCCCGCTGACAGAGAGATCGGTACCCGCGCCAGTCTTGTTGGAGCTGATCACCAGGCGCGAAGCACCACTGCTGTCAGTCACGATGTTGGCAGAAATGCCATTGGCGCCCTGAGCCGTGTTGATCGCATCACGCGTGCTCTGCAAGGTCGCATTGGCCGGGATCGTGACATTGTAATCAGTGCCATTCTGACTGATTTTCAGGGTACCACTCGGAATGGCACTGGCAGCACCGCCGGCGAAAGAAGCGCTGGCAACTTTCGAGCCAGTGGCCAATTGGTTGACAACAACGTTGTAAGTCCCCGACACCGCAGTGTTATCGGAGGTGGCGCCGAGAATCGCTGTGTTGCTCGAGGTCGCCGTGAAGCCGGCAAATGCCGGATTGGTCTTGCTGCCCAGGTTGGTCATCGCCGTCTGGTACGCGGTCAGCGCACTCTTCAACGTGCCGACACCGGAAATCTTCAGGGTATTGGTCTTGGTCGCGGAATCGATCTGCGTCTGTTTCGGCGACTTGTCGGCGTTGACCAGCGCGGTCACGATCGCGCCGATGTCCAGGCCGGAACCCAGTCCGGAACCCGGTAGAATTGGACTTGCCATGTGCATCTCCCTTCAGATTGTTGCCAGACTTTTGACCCATCCAGGCGTCATTCAAGAAAGACAAACACTATTCATGCCAGCTATCAGACTTTGGCGTCGAACAACACATGGCTTGCGTTGGCGAGGCTGTCTGCGAGCTTGAGTGCTTCTGCGGAGGGGATCTGGCGTACGACCTCACCCGTCTCGCTTGCGATCACCTTGACGATGACCTTGCCAGAGTGCTCGTCAATCGAGAACTCCAGGTTACGCTTGATCGATTGAACGAACTTCTCGATCTCTTGCACGGCCAGTTTCAACTTGGCGTCATCCGTTTGCTGACTTTTCCTGTCAGCGACCGGAGCGTCGGCCGATGCAACTTTTGGCGTCTCCGACGGCTTGTCAGCAACAGGCGTCGCTGGCTTGGGAGCCGGATAAGACACGTTAAGCTTTACGCTCATGTCCATGCTCATCACCTCCTAACGTAAAAAAGCGAGAGAGCGCGACCAGCGCACCCTCCCGCCCAAACTCATTCCGAATTACTGAAGCAGCTTCAGTACAGCGGAAGGCAGTTGGTTGGCTTGAGCCAGAACAGAGGTCGAAGCCTGTTGCAGGGTTTGCTGCTTGGTCAGGTTAGCAGTCTCTGCGGCGAAGTCGGTATCTTGTACGCGACCTTGTGCAGCAGTGGTGTTCTCGGTGATGTTCTGCAAGTTCTGGATGGTGCTGGTCAGACGGTTTTGCGAAGCACCCAGGCTGGCACGAGTTGCACCGATTGCAGCGATAGCGGCGTCGATTGCAGTGATCGCGTTGTCGATGTTCTGCGAAGCAGAACCAGCGCCAGTACCGGTGGTACCGGTCAGAACTACAGTACCGCTACCTACGGACAGGCTGACGGCGTCGAACTTGGAGCTCAGTACCAGGTCGATGTGGTTAGCCGAACCGGTGTTTGCGCCGACTTGCAGGGTCACAGTACCAGCCGAACCGTCCAGCAGGTTTTTGCCGTTCAGGTTGGTAGCAGCCGAGATACGGGTGATTTCGTCAGACATCTGAGCGAATTCAGCGTTGGTTGCGGTCTGGTCAGCAGTGCCGTTGGTGCCGTTACGTGCTTTAACAGCCAGTTCACGCATACGCTGCAGGATGTCGGTCGAAGCTTGCAGAGCGCCTTCAGCGGTCTGAGCAACGGAGATACCGTCGTTGGCGTTCTGGATGGCTTGGGTGTTACCACGGATCTGCGAAGACATACGGTTCGAGATCTGCAGGCCAGCAGCGTCGTCTTTAGCGCTGTTGATTTTCAGGCCGGAAGACAGGCGCTGCATCGAAGTCGACAGAGCGTCGGAAGCGCGGTTCAGGTTCTTTTGAACGTTCAGCGACGTGGTGTTGGTGTTTACTGTTAAAGCCATGACGAATTCCTCGTTGGTTGGGTACTGCGGCTTCCGGCCCTGGCAACCGCCTGGAATGGCCTAGAGAACCTTCGTAATAGTTATCGTCGGGTTGGCAGGTTGCTTGAGGGCTTTTTGAAAAAAATTTGCCATCACCCTGCCACCCCCGAGAAAACAAGGGCTTAGCGCCCCCGCCTGCGAAAAAATGACGCCATAAAACCGACCCGCGCGCAAAGCCGCGGGCCAGCGCGGTCGGTCAGTTTGCCGATCGTGCTTTTTGCAACACTTCGATCAACTCGAACTCCATCCAGTCAGCCAGGCCCAACCAGTCCTGACGCTCCTGACAGTCGAGCATTTGCGTGAGTATCAAGGCCCAGTCCTGCTGTACCGTCGCCGGTGCGGACATCAGCAACTGCTGCGCACCCTCGAACACCTCGACCATATCCAGCGCCGCCTCAACGTCACGCCCCAGACGAAACAGCCCGGCGCACTGACGGCACTCGTCGACGCACTGCTCAATCGTCGTCATTGCACAAACTCCTGATTGAACTGTGTCCCGGCGATCAGTGCACCTGCCCGACTGCTGTTGAAGAACTGCACCTGCGGATGCGCGGCGATATAACGCTCGAGTACGCACAGATAGCCGCGAAAGTTCAGCTGCGTGCTGACCCGCCGGCCATGGCCGTCCTGCACCCAATGCCGCGCCTGATCGACCCCCGGCCCCAGATCACCGTCATTCCAGCCGGCATGGGTCTTGTTCATCGGGAAGGCGAAGTCGGCGCCGAACAGGGTAATGCGCGATGCACCCATCTTTACTGCCAGATCCACCGCCGGATGAATCACGCTGCCACCGACATGCAGTTGTCCGCGCGGGTATTGCTCGCGCAACGCGGCGTAAACCGGGCTGGCCGAGTAACCGCCGTAGCGTTTGCCCTTCCACGCGGTCAACACCGCAGGATCGCTCATGGGCAGATACACCAGCGGAATGCCAGCGGAGTCCTCGAACGGCAGATGCCGGAAGCTGATGCGCTGATCAATGGTGACCACCAGATCCGGGACGATCCCGTGCTCACGCAATGGCCGGTAAGCGGTATCCACACACATCAACAACGGACGTTCAGCCTGCGCGCGCACCGCCGCCAGACGCTGGAAATGTCCTTCGAGCGTCGGCCCGGTGCCAATCACATAGATTTCCCGGCCACTGGCCGTGCCGAACAACTGCGCCACATCATCATCGCCCAGCAACACCGGCAAACAGTCCTGCAGACGCTGCTGAATGAACGGCAAATGTGGATCGAATTCACGATTGTTGAAGCTCAAGTGCACTTCGCTGACCAGCCGATCGCGGATCTTCGCGTTGAAGTCATCGGCCAGCAGCACCTCCGCCGGCAACGCGAAAAACGGTGTGCAGATGTCTGACAGATCACCGGCATAGAACAGCTGCACGCGCGGATCGTCCAGCCATTGGCGCTGATCGAGCAGTTGCAGCACCAGGGCGAACAACGCGCCATTGAGGATATGAACGTACAACCGCTCAAGACCGGCGCGCTCCAGCAGCACCGTTGGCAGATCACCGAGACCAGTGCCATACACATGCAGCTGCGGTTTTTCCGCCAGGCTGGCCGCCTGGATGCGGGCTTCGTGGACGCGGTCGTGGCGACTGGTCAGTTGAATGCCATTGACGCTGAGTGTCGAGCCCAAGCCCTGCACCAGCTCGGCTTGAACGACTGAGGTGTCTTCAGCCTGCAAGCGCTCAAACAACGCCGGCCAGCGTTGCTGGATGACCTGGGCATTGGGTTGGAAAAACTCGCTCATGCCGCCTAGCGCTCCATTCAGGCAAAAAAATAGCGTTCAAGGGTAACCTTGAACGCTATTTTTGTATTCGCCGTTTTTGACCGGATCAAGGACGATAGATGATCGCCGAGCCCCACGACAGACCGACACCGAAACCGCTCAGGGCAATGCGCTGCCAGTCGGAGTCTAGCACGTGTTTTTCCAGCAGCAGCGGAATGCTCGACGACACGGTGTTACCGGTTTCGACCATGTCCTTGATGAACTTCTCCGGCTCACCTTCGAAACGCCGCGCCACCGCATCGACAATCGCCGCACTGCCCTGGTGAATGCAGAAGGCGTCGATGTCGTCAGCCTTGAGGCCAGAGTCGTCGAGCAATTCGTGCAAGTGCGCCGGGACTTTGAGCAGCGCGAAGTTGAACACCTGACGCCCATTCATGAAGAACACGCCATCGGTGACTTTCAGGTGTGGTGCGCCGGAACCGTCGGTGCCGAACTTGGCCTTGCCCAGCGCCCAGGCCGGGGCTTCGCCCATCCAGGTCGCCGTGGCGGCATCGCCGAAGAGCATGGTGGTGTTGCGGTCTTCCGGGTCGACGATTTTCGAATACGGGTCAGCGGTGATCAGCAGGCCGTTCTTCAAGCCGGCGGCTTCCATGAAGCCCTTGATCGCGTAGATGCCGTAGACGTATCCGGAGCAGCCCAGGGAAATATCGAACGCCGCGACATTAGTCGGCAGACCGAGCTTGTCCTGGACGATCGCAGCGGTGTGCGGCAGACCTTCTTCGTCACCGTTCTGGGTAACGACGATCAGCGCGTCGATCGACTCACGCTTCAGTTCAGGGTTGCTGGCAAACAGCGCATTGGCCGCTTCCACGCACAGATCGGAGGTTTCCTGCTCAGCGTCTTTGCGCGGCAGGAAGGCCGAACCGATTTTACCGAGGATGAATTCTTCATCCTTCTCGAATTTTGCACCTTGTGCGTAATTGTCCACGCCGGCTACAGGAACGTAGCTCGCAATGCTTTTTATGCCAATCATTACGGCTTCCCAATAAAAAACAGCCCAAAACCACCGCTCGCAAGGATTCGAGGGGCGCCGACAAACAGAAAACGGCCACCACAAAGGGCAGCCACGGGGAGCGCAAAGGGCTATCACTGGAACCGATTACACGGCCAGGCGCCATCTCCCCGGTCAATACAATACAGTGAAGATGCGCGTTATGACTCGCAGGTCACGCTATTTTGCCGAATCGGTGGCAGATCGGGTTATTCGACCAACGACCAGTCCAGCGGCGTGCCGCGTTTGATCGCCTGACGAGCGCGGCGACCGAGGACGGCATCGGTGTGCTTGGGCGGCAGACCGAGACCAGGGCGAATGGCGCGCAGATTGTCCCCGGAAAAGGCTTCACCGGCGGCCATGTCGGCAGTGACGTACAGCGAGCGGCGATAGACCAGCGACTTGCGCTCGGCCTCGGTGACGCCGTAATGCACCTGGCCCATGGCTTGCCAGGCGCGTTCGGTTTCGACCACCAGACTGGCCAGCTCCGCAGGTTCCAGCGAGAAACTGGCGTCGACGCCACCTGCCGAACGGTCGAGGGTGAAGTGCTTTTCCACCACCGTTGCCCCGAGTGCCACGGCGGCCACGGACACACCCACGCCCATGGAGTGATCGGACAGCCCGACTTCACAACCGAACAGTTCGCGCAGATGCGGGATCGTGCGCACGTTGCTGTTGAGCGGTGTTGCCGGGTAAGTGCTGGTGCATTTGAGTAGGACCAGATCCTTGCACCCCGCCTCGCGGGCGGCGCGCACGGTTTCGTCGAGTTCGGCGATGCTGGCCATGCCGGTGGAGATGATCAGCGGTTTGCCGGTCGCCGCCACACGGCGGATCAACGGCAGGTCGGTGTTTTCGAAACTGGCGATCTTGTACGCCGGCACGTCGAGGCTTTCGAGAAAGTCCACCGCCGTGTCATCGAACGGCGTCGAGAACGCGAGCATGCCCAGTTCTTTGGCCCGAGCGAAAATCGGCGCGTGCCACTCCCACGGGGTGTGGGCTTTCTCATACAGGTCGTACAGCGAAGTACCCGCCCACAGGCTATTCGGGTCCTTGATGAAAAACTCGCCCTCGGCCAGATCCAGGGTCATGGTCTGCGCGGTGTAAGTCTGCAACTTCAAGGCGTGCGCCCCAGCTTTGGCGGCAGCTTCGACAATCTGCAGCGCCAGCTCCAGCGACTGATTATGGTTGCCGCTCATCTCGGCAATGATGAACGGCGGCGCATCGGCACCGATCAGACGCTCGCCAATCTTGAAACTACTCATCGCGGTGATCCTTCAAAACCTTGGTGAACGCGCAGGCACTCTGGGTGAATCCGGCGTCACGAAACACATTCAAAGACGGACGATTGCCCGGCAGCACCTGAGCGGTGATAACGGTCATCTGCGGCCAGTGCTCGCGAACGAACGCCTCGCCTCGCGCCAGCAGCGCCCTGCCCCAACCCAGACCAAAACGCCCGTGCAGCAGATACAGCGACACTTCAGCCTCGAATCCACGCAAGTCATAACGCAGGACGCCGACCGCACCGTCATCGGCCTCGGCAATCAACAGCAGACGCTGCGGGTTGCGCAGGCTCGCATTCAGCCAGTTCAGGTGCTGCGGCCATTCGATTGCAGCCGTGTCCAGTGACCAACGGCGTACAGCCTCGGCATTGCGCCCGTCGAACAGCAATTGCGCATCATCGAGGGTCGCCGGGCGCAGCCTGAGCACGGCACCGGCCAGCGCTGCCGCCACGCGCAACGCACCGCGCCCATCGACCAGTTGCCGTGAACGCTCGGCCAGACTCTGGCGCAGATAGGCATTGTCGACGACAAAACCGATGGCATCGCGCAGTTGTTCGACGCTGACCTGCTCGCGAGCCCCCATGAACACATGCGCCCCCGCCGCCGCCATGACTTCGCCGTTGGCTTGCTGGTTGTTCGATACCGCGATGCAGATTGTCGGCAGGCCGAGGGCTGCACGCTCCCAACTGGTGCCGCCGCCAGCGCCGATAAACAAATCGGCCGCGGTCATGCGTTGCTGGAAATCGCTGACGAAACTGTGCAGGCGCCAGTGCGGCCGTGTGGCGGCCAGTGCCTGCATTTGTGCCCACGCGGGATTGTCTGCACCGGCGACGAAATCCACTTCCAGCTCTGCGAAATCCTTCAGTGCCAACATCGCGTGATGGGTCTGCATCGCCGCATCGAACCCACCGAAATTCACCAGCACCCGCCGCGCCTTGGGTTGGATCGCGATGGCCGGGCAGACGAACTCTTCACGCAGCATGGCGTAGCGCGGGCCGAGCAAGGTACGGCAGCCTTCGGGCAGCAGCGGCGCATAGTTTGCGCTGAGACCGGACAGGTTCTGATTGAGCAGCAGATCGACGCTGTACTGGCGAGTGGCGAGATCGTCTACTGCCGCGATCCGAGGTGCCCAACGGCGCGCTGCGGTTTGCCAGTGATGATCGAGGCCGTAGTGATCGGCGATGATCCAGTCGAATGCGGCGTGACCTGCCAGCAAGGCGTCCAGCGCATCGATGTCCGCCTGCCACGGCAGCATCGATTCGATGGCCTGTTGCGGGTCTTCGCCGGGGTAAATGTCCGGCAAGGCAAAGATCTCGAAACCTTCGGCAGCCAGGGCATCGAGCCGATGCCCGGGCAACCGCCGACAGGCAAACGCGACATGACTGCCCTGTTTGCGCAGCACCCGCGCCAGCGTCAGACAACGGGCAATGTGGCCACTGCCAATGGTCGGCGAAGCATCAGCGCGGATCAGCACTTTCATTGCAGTTCTCCGCCGGCCTTGAGCGCGGCGTAGAGGTATTCGGCGCGTTTCCAGTCTTGCAGGGTGTCGATGTCCTGCACCAGATGCCGCGGCAGAATGACCGGCAGACTCGCGGACGAATACAACACGTCACCGCGCAACCATGCCTCACTGCGGCCCCAGTAGAACTGGCCGGCGTCCTGAAAGGCTTCGGGCAGATCCTGCGAGCGGGTTTGGCGAAATTCCGGGTACAACGCGGTCAATGCGCCCTGCCCGTCCAGCGTCAGTGCCCGCTGTACGGGGAAACCAAAGCTGCACACCGAAAAAGCAAACGACCTCTGCGGATGCTGCTGCAACAACTCGAATCCCTCGCGCAGAAATCGCGCCTGCAACAACGGCGCCGTGGCGTACACGCAGCAGGCGTAATCGAACGCGGGCAGTTGCTGCAAGGCATGCACGATCACCGCAGCAGTGCCGGTAAAATCATCCGCCAGTTCAGCCGGGCGCAGGAACGGCACTTGCGCACCGTGAGCCAGCGCCAGCTCGGCAATTTCGGCGTCATCGGTACTGACCACGACCTGTTCGAACAGGCCACTGTCGAGCGCCGTTCGGATCGAGCGGACAATCATCGGCACGCCGTCGAACGGCAACAGATTCTTGCGCGGGATGCGCTTGCTGCCGCCACGGGCCGGGATGATTGCGACGCTGTTCAAGGACGTTTTTCCAGCAGAAACCAGGTGATGTCATCCACCGGGAATTGTGGGTCACGGTGATAACCAAAGCCGTAATCGAGCAATTGCAGGTCGGCATAACGATCAAGCATTTCCCCGGCGAAATCGCGCTTGAACAGCTTGCCGCTGTTGCCGCGATAGGACACTTCCACCGGCACCGGGTTGTAGTACTCGGCGATCAGGATGTAGCGCTGGCTCAACGCATACAATTGCGCATAGGCGGTCGGCAGCAGCTCCGGCGCCAGATGGATCAGCACGCCTTTGCTCAGGGTCAGGTCGTAGCTGCGCTCGCGCGGAAAGTCGAACAGCGAGCCGTGCCAGATCTGCGCGATGCCCAGTGCCCGCGCTTGAGCACAGGCGCTTTCATTGATCTCGACGCCGAACAGTTCACTGTGCGGCAGCAGTTGACGCAGCGCCTGCAGGTTGTTGCCGGCATTGGTGCCCAGCTCAACCACACTGTCGATGCGCCCGGCGCGGCTCAGGGCCTTGGCGAACAACGCCAGGTTGGCCGCGACCAGCGGCTGACCGACGTTGCGATCGACGTACTGGTTGCCGAAATCGCCCTGCCAGAATTTTTCCTGCTCACTCAGATCACGCATTGCACAGTCTCATTCGCCGCCGCAGCGGGGTTTATTCGGTCAGCCGGCGCAATTGCTCGACCACATGATCCTGCTGCTCGTCAGTGAGCAACGGATACAGCGGCAGGCTGATCGCCTCGGCGTAATAACGCTCGGCTTCGGGGAAGTCGCCTTCGGCAAACCCCAGGTCGCGATAGTACGGCTGCAAATGCACAGGAATATAGTGCAGGTTCACGCCGATGCCGGCGGCACGCAAGCCTTCGAACACCTGACGGTGGGTCAGGCCGATGCGTTCGGTCTGCAGGCGCACCACGTACAGGTGCCACGCCGATTCCGCCTCCGGCTGCGCGCTGGGCAAAGTCAGTGGCAGGTAGGCCAACAAACGGTCGTAACGCGCCGCCAGTTCACGGCGACGGGCGATGAAGCCGTCCAGTTTGGCCAGTTGCGACAGACCCAGCGCCGCCTGCAAATCGGTGATCCGGTAATTGAAGCCCAACTCGATCTGCTGGTAATACCACGGACCGTGGCTGGGTTCGCTCATCTGCTGCGGATCGCGGGTCATGCCGTGGCTGCGCAGGCGTTGCAGACGCTCCGCCAGTTGCGGGCGATTGGTCAGGACCATGCCACCTTCGGCGCTGGTGATGATCTTCACCGGGTGGAAACTGAACACAGTCATCGCCGCAAATTCCCCGCATCCCACCGGGCGCCCGGCGTAGCTGGCGCCCACCGCGTGCGAGGCGTCTTCGATCACGGTGAAGTTGTAGCGCTCGGCCAGTTCGGCAATCTTGCGCAGATCGCAACTCTGCCCGGAGAACGCCACCGCCACCAACACTTTCGGCAGTGTGCCGTCCTGCTCGGCCTGATCGAGTTTAGCGGCGAGGGCGAAGGCATCGAGGTTCCAGGTCAGCGGATCGATGTCAACGAAATCCACCTCGGCGCCGCAGTAGCGCCCGCAGTTGGCCGAAGCCAGAAAGGTGTTCGGCGTGGTCCACAAGCGATCACCCGGGCCAAGGCCGGCAGCGAGGCAAGCGATGTGCAGCGCCGCCGTGGCGTTGCACACCGCCACGGCGAAGTCGGCCTGGCAACGTTCGGCCATCGCCTGCTCGAAACGCTCGATGGTCGGGCCTTGAGTCAGCCAGTCCGATTGCAGCACCTCGACCACGGCATCGATGTCCGCCTGATCAACGCTCTGCCGACCGTAGGGAATCATGCCGACAACTTCGCGTGCAGCTCGGCGATCTGCCCGACCGAGAGGTAGTGCGGATTGGTGTCGGAGCGGTATTCGAAATCCTCACTCACCGGCCGGCCATGTTCGCCGAGCTTGTCGATGGAGAAATCGACATCGACGCTGGTAAAGCGGATGGAAGGCTGGATGGTGTAGTGGTCTGCGAATTCCAGGGTCATCCGCGCATCGTCCAGCGGCACCATCAGTTCATGCAGTTTTTCCCCGGGACGAATGCCGACGTTCTTGTGCGGCAGATGTTCGGCCATGCCCCGCGCCAGATCGACGATGCGAATCGACGGGATCTTCGGCACGAACACTTCACCGCCGTGCATCCGCGCAAAGCTGTCGAGGACAAACTGCACGCCATGATCCAGAGTGATCCAGAATCGGGTCATGCGCTCGTCGGTGATCGGCAGCTCCTGCGCACCGTCGGCAATCAGCTTGCTGAAGAACGGCACCACCGAACCCCGCGAGCCCGCCACGTTGCCGTAGCGCACCACGGCAAAACGCGTTTGTTGCTCACCGGCAATGTTGTTGGCGGCGACGAACAGCTTGTCCGACAGCAGCTTGGTCGCGCCGTACAGGTTGATCGGGCTGGCCGCCTTGTCGGTGGACAGCGCCACAACCTTTTTCACGCCGTTATCGATGGCGGCGGCGATGATGTTCTCCGCGCCATTGACGTTGGTGCGGATGCACTCGGTGGGGTTGTACTCCGCCGCCGGCACCTGCTTGAGCGCCGCCGCATGCACCACGTAGTCGATGCCGCGCATGGCCTGCCGCAGACGGTCGGCGTCGCGCACATCACCAAGGAAGTAACGCATGCACGGCGCGTTGAACGTCTGCTGCATTTCGTACTGCTTGAGCTCATCGCGAGAGAACACCACCACGCGCTTGGGCTGGTATTGCTCAAGCAGACGGGCGATGAACTTGCGCCCGAACGAGCCGGTGCCGCCGGAGATGAAGATCGATTTACCGTTGAACATATTTTGTATTCCGTTCCTTGGGCGCGGCTCAGGCGAGTAACTGCGACCAGTCCAGCGACGTACTGTCGTTCAGACCATACCCTTTGCCGCTTAAGCTCAGGTTGGCGTTGTACGCCTGATCCTGAGCGAACGCGGCGGCCCATTTTTCCTGTAGCGCGGCCAGTGCCCGGGGTGCCTGGGCAATCGCGCCTTGATGCAGGACCTGCACCGATGGCGTCCATACCGTGAGGTAACCGGCCTGACCTGCTTTCAGACACAGATCGACATCGTTGAAAGCGTCGCCGAATGTGCTGTCGTCCAGACCACCCAGCGCTTCAAACAGTTCTTTGCGCACCATCAGGCACACGTTCGATACCGCTGAGCAGTTCTGCTCCACCGACAACCGGTACAGATAGCCGTCGGCATCATGTTTTTCACCGACGAACGCCGACCCCACCCCGCCATGCATACCGAGGATCAGCCCGGCCTGGCTGACTTTGCCATCGCGATCAACCAGCTTCGGCCCGACCACGCCGATTTCCGGACGCAGGGCATGGTTGAGCAGCGAGTCCAGCCAGTTCGGGTTGACCACTTCCGCGTCGGCCGCGAGCAATACCAGATACTCGCCCTGCGCCTGGCGGCTGGCAGCGTTGAGCAATGCCGGTACGCTCAGCGATTGCTCGGCACGCAGCACCTGGACTTTCGGATGCTGGTAAGTACCCAGCCAGTCATTGACCTGGGCCGACTGCGTGGCCGTGGTGGCGATCAGGATCTCGTAATGCTGATAACGGGTGCGCAGCTGCACCCCTTCGAGACAGCGTTGCAAGGCTGGCAGGTCATCGCCGGCCGGAATCACGATCGATACCAGCGGACGATCACTGTGGTGGTAATCGATCTGATAAATGCCCGGCACCGCCGAGGTGACCTTGGCCTTGTAGCCGCGATTGCCCAGGTGGCGCAACAGCGCCAGACGCTCATGCGCGTTTTCTTCCAGCGACGCGGCTTCGGTGATCAGCAGCGGTTCGTCGAGGTGGGCCAGGCTGTTCAAACCGTGCTCTTCGATGATGCGCAGCAGCACGTCAAATTCCAGTGCCTTGTTGAAATCGGCGCGGTAGCCACCCACCTCGACCAACGTGTCACGGCGCACCAGCCAGTGCCGTGCCATCAGCCCCGGCAGGCTCAAGAGCAGATCGAGGTTGAAGCCGGGACGGAACACATCCACCAGCGCGCCCTTCTCCCCGCGCTGGATCTCGTCGGTGGAAACGGCACGGCAATCGCCCGCGGACATCAACTCCAGACTGGCGCGCAACAAACCACTGGCGGTGAACTCATCGCCCGCCTCAGCCAGCAGCACCCAGTCGCACGGCGACTGACTGGCACTCTGATTGAGTTTGTCGACCAGGTTGGCCGGCGTAACCCGGACAAAGTGCAAAGTGTTCTGCGCCGTGGTAGCCGCCGGTGCTTCGCCGGTGGTGAACACGACAATTCTGAAAGCCTTGCATTGACCTTCAAGCAAGCTGTCGAGGCTGACCTGCAACTTGTCGATGTCGTTGTCCAGATCCAGCAGGAAAATGCCGAACTGCGGGCCACCGCCGTTGACCGACAGGTGCTCGGCAATCGATGCCAACTGAGCGCCATCGGCCTGACGCGAATCCAGCCACTTGAGCAGTCGACCCGACTGCGTCTGGTCGAATACCTGATGATGGTCTTCCACCGTCAACGCATCGAGACGAGCATTCCAGTCGCGCATGTTCTGCGCTTCTTCGTCCTCGCCGGCCAGTTCCAGCTGTTGCGCCAGACGCTTGACCACGGTGCGGTTGAACGCATTCAGGTCGTGCGCCTGCCACAAACGATCCAGAACACTTTCCGGGGTATCGTTGTTGCGCGCCTGCAGCAAGTGCGCCTGACGGGTCCACACACCCTCCAGGTCCCGCAGTTGAATGCGCCCGGCGGGCATGGCGTGCAGCATGAATTCGAACTGTTCGAGACGATCAAAAAATGGCTGGTTGTAGAACGGCATCTCGACGTACTGCAAAGGCCCGAACCGCCGATCAGGCCTCTTGAGCGACTGATTCCAGGTGGACTGGATAATCAGCTCCGCCGTGAGTGCCCTGCCGCTTTGCAGACTGTCGACCATCGCCTCGAAGCTCTGCAGGGCAAACGCCTTGCCCTGTTGCGCATCAAGATCCTTGATGCCGGTGGGCAGTGAGGCAAGGAACTCGGCAAAGGCTTCACGCTCGGCGACCGATTTGGCATCAACATAGGTCAGCGAGTGATACACCTCGGTGCTGTGCTCGGAATTGCCATAGTTGATCTCGCGCACCACATAGGGCATCGGCAGAATCCGCGCCTTGGCACTCGCCAGCAGGAAGTACACGTGGCCGATTTCCTGCCACTGGAAATTGGTCCCCGCCGGCAATGCCGAGTGCCAGGTTTTCATCAGATCAGTACGGGTCACCGCATAGAACGGCGGGATGTACTGACTCATGTAGTCGATAACCCGATCCTGAGCCCGCTCGGACGCATAGTCTTCCTGGACTTTCTTGTCGCGGCGGTAATAGCTCACTCCACCCGACAGCGTCAGGTACATCAGGCAATAGCCGTGGCACATGCCATAGTCCGGATTTGCCTGAAGGAAACCGACGGACTCGGCCAGCGAATCATGCAGGATGAAATCGTCGTCAGCCGCCAGCACCATGTACGGCGTGGTCAGTCGCTCTACACCGTACGCCAGTTTGGCCTGCATGCCCCAGTAGGCGAACTGCGGCACGTGATGGTAATCGACGGCGGAAAAGTCCCCTTCCGGCCGCTCGGGTGTGGAGTCGAGCACCATGATCCGGCAGGGCAAGCTGCTGTAATACTTCACCGCCCGACGCAGGAACGCCGGCCGATTGTGAGTAATCAGCACCACGGTCAACAGCTCGTTGAGCGGTAGCGCCAGTTCAGAACTGTACTTGCCTTGCATAACTTCTCTCCACAACCGGCGACTCGCCGAGATAACGCTTTGGTGATGTTGCGAATTAACGAACGCGACGCAGATAGCCGTCCGGCGCCACGGTGATCAGCAGCTTGTTTTGCAGTTGCTGGTCGATTTCGAAGTCCTGGTTTTCTTCCAGGTATTTCCACACCGCGGTTTTCGGGTTGTCGCCCGGGCCCCATGGGCGATCCGGGAAGAAATCGGCCGGCATGTCTTCAACCACGGTGTCCATCACCACGCAGTAGCTGTCGACCGAGACCAGCGGCGCATACAGGCGCAGCTCTTCGAGCACGTGGTCGTGGGTGTGGTTGGAGTCGAGCACCAGAATGACCTTCTTGCCCTTGGCCGCAGCCTGCACCTGAGCAGCGATGGCCGGGTCGATGCTCGAGCCTTCGATCATCTTGATGCGCTTGGCCATCGGGTGGCTTTCGATCGCTTCACGGTTGTGCGGGCGGATGTCGAGGTCGATGCCCAGCACTTCGCCGTGACCTTGCAGCTCCAGCAGAGAGGCGTAATAGATGATCGAACCGCCGTGGGCGATGCCGCACTCGATGACCAGATCCGGCTTGACCTGCCAGATGATCTCCTGCATTGCCATCATGTCCTGCGGCAGCTGGATGATCGGGCGGCCCATCCACGAGAAGTGATAGCTGTACTTGTGTTTGGCCGATTCGTTGAAGAAATCACGGGCCAGGCCAGTCAGTTTCTGGTCGTCACCCTGCTGGGCGATCTGTTCCCGGCACTCGGCTTCGAAGGCTTTGTTGATACTGTTGTCGGTCATTTTCAAAATCTCAAGGGTCACTGGAACGAAGCGCTGTCAACGGCGTGATAGACGTAACGTCCACCGGTCATCCGCTTGATTTCTTCGAGGTAATTGGAGTTCATCACAAACAGGTTGGCGCCTTCGGGCAAGGCATCCATGGCCTCTTGCGGCGAGGACACCCGCGCGCCGCTCAGTGGCAGATAACGTCCCTGCTTGGCGGGGTTGATATCCACCACGCGATCCACCGCGACACCCGCGCGCTGCAGGAACAGCGAATAGATCACGCCTTTGGACGACGCGCCCCAGATCGCCGAACCCTGTTCAGGTGCGGACTGGATGATCTGCACTGCACGCTCAAGGCTCGCCGTGAAACCGTCCGGCAGCGTCAGGCGTGGCACCGGTTGTTCCGGGGTCAGGCGCAACGTCGAAAGGTCGGCGACGATGTACAGGTACTGGCCGCCAAACAGGTGGCCGGCCTCGTGCACGGTGCCGAACATCCGGCGCAGGTCATCGAGGCGGAAATAATTGACGTGCTCGTAGAACAGGTCGAACCACGCTTTGTGCTCGAGGATCCAGTCGAAGCACGGCACTTCGATGTAGATCTGCCCGCCTTGGTTGGCTTCGGCGATCACCGACAGGAAGCTGACCGGGTCTTCGATGTGTTCCAGCACATGACGCAGCACGATGGCGTCCGCGGCCAGGCCGAGACCTCGGGTGAACGGCGCCTTGATTACGTCGGCGTTTTCGCCTTCGTAGGCCGGATCAATCCCGGTGATCGAATAACCGAGGCCCTTGAGCAGCTCAAGAAAGTAGCCCTTGCCGCAGCCGACTTCGATCAGCTCCCGGCCCTTGAAGTGTTTGGCGATGATGCCTTCGACGTCGCTCAGGTGCTTCTGGAACTGGCCCGAATGGGCCTGTTCGTTCTGATAGTCGGCGTCATAGCTGAGCTTGTCGGCATCGAACGCGGCGTTGAAGATCAGGCCGCTGCGCTCATCCTGCACCAGCAACATGTCGGCGCTGGCCGAAGCCTTTGCCGATTCAGGGTCGGCAAAGGTGCGGTTCTGCAACACCGGCAGGTCGGTGACCCGATACAACTCGTGCCTCATTGCGGCTCTCCCAGTAGCTGTTGCAAACGCTCGGTCACGGCCCAGAACGCCATCGGTTCATGGCTCGGATAGGGGTAATGGCCGAGGTTCAGATTCAGTGCCGCACCGCGCTCGCGCAGACGTTGTTCAACCAGTGCGCGCACCGATACCGGCTGGCCGCTGGCGCAATTGATCACGCCATTGAAATCACGTTGGTGCAGGATCGCGGCGAGGTAATCAGCAGCGCTGGCGATCGGCAAAAAGTCCCGCAGCTGCTCGCCGCCGGACATGTTGAACGACGCCTCCCCGGCATCGATCGCCCGGTCCAGCGCTGCCAGCAGACTGTTGGGGTTCTGCCCTTCGCCATGCAAATAGAACAGGCGCGCCCACTGCAAAGTGAACGGATGTTCTTGCGCAAGGTTCTGCAAAAACAGGTGCAAGGTGTGCTTGGCCAACCCGTAAGGATTGCTCGGCTGCGGCTCGACGCTTTCGCTGAGCGGGCCGCTTTGCATGCCGTACTCGAAGCAGGTGCCGGTCACCAGCACTTGCTTCACACCCGCTTCGACCGCGTCTTTGATAAAGCGGTAGTCGGCCATCAGGTTGTGCTCGAAATGAAACAGCGCCCGATAGTTCGGCAACCCCGGCCAGGCCAGGTGCGCGAGGACGTCGATGCCGTCGGTGAACGCCGCCATGTCCAGATCTGCCGCGTGAATATCCGCCGCAACGAATTCGACGTCGTTGATCCACGGCATGCTCGCCGCGGTCTCGACATTACGCGCCACCGCCCGTACCGCGCAGCCGCGCGCCAGCAACGCCGCGACCAGATGCCGACCGACGAAGCCCGTGGCCCCGGTGACCAGGACTTTCACAGGACTTTCATCTCAGGCACGGCGATCACGAAGCGCCCGTCCCACTGGCGCACCTGTGCCAGTTGCTGACTGACTTCGTGCAGCAGGTTCCACGGCAGCACCAACACGTAGTCCGGTTTTTCGCTGTCGATTTGTGCCGGCGCGACAATCGGAATACGACTGCCCGGCAAAAACTTGCCCTGCTTGTGCGGGTTGGCATCGGCCACCCACGCCAGCAGATCCGGTTTGACCCCGGCGTAGTTGAGCAAGGTGTTGCCCTTGGCTGCCGCGCCATAACCGACCACACGCTTGCCCTCGGCCTTGGCCTGCAACAGGAAGCGCAGCAGTTCATGTTTGATGCGTTCGGCAGCCGGCGCGAGGGTCGCGTAGTACTCAGGGGTTTTCACCCCGGCATCCAGTTCGGCCTGCAACTGTTGCTGCACCGCTGGCTGCACCGCACGACGCTCACCGTCCTGGCGCTGCACGAACACCCGCAGCGAACCACCGTGGGTGCTCAACTGACTGACATCGAACACTTCCAGACCATTGCGTTCACACAAAGTCTGCACGGCGGTCAGCGACAGATAGGAATAGTGTTCGTGGTACAGCGTGTCGAACTGCGCGCCGGCCATCAGCGTCAGCAGTTGCGGAAATTCGAAGGTAGCGACGCCGGTCGGCTTGAGCAGCGTGGCAAAACCACCGAGGAAATCATTGATGTCCGGCACATGCGCGAGCACGTTGTTGGCGGCCATCAGGTCGGCGCCCCAGCCTTCGCTGTGCAGTTGCGCAGCGCTGTCTCGACCGAAGAACACTTCACGAATCTGCAGACCCTTTTCCCGCGCCGCTTGCGCGGTGCTGCGGGTCGGCTCGACACCCAGACACGGAATGCCGCGAGCAGCGACGTATTGCAGCAGATATCCGTCATTGGCGGCGATTTCGACCACACGGCTGTCAGCGTTCAGAGCAAAGCGCTCGACCATCTCGGCGACATAACGCTCGGCGTGGGCCAGCCAGGTGCTGGAGAACGAACTGAAGTAGGCGTACTCGGCGTCGAAGAGGCTGTCGGCGCGGGTGTAATCCTCGGTCTGCACCAGCCAGCATTGCTGGCACACGGCGACCTTCAGCGGCACCCATTGCTCGGCCTGTTCCAGGCGCTCGGCGTGCACGTAGGCGTTGGACGGTGGCGAGGTGCCGAGGTCGATCAGCGGCAGGCTCAGCGGTGCGGCGCACCCACGGCAGTTCATAGACGCACTCCGGCAAAGTGTTGATCAAGCGCGGGATGGCTGGAATCCCGCGCTGACAAATTATTGACAGGCAACGGCCAGGCAATCGCCAGCCGTGGATCGTTCACCGACAAGCCGCCCTCATGCTCCGGCGCGTAATCGGCGCTGTGCAGGTAAAGCAGTTCGGCGTCATCGGTCAGGGTCTGGAAACCGTGGGCGAAGCCCGCCGGAATCAACAGGCTGCGACCGTCGCCTGCCTTGAGATGCTCGGCGTGCCAGTGCAAAAAGGTCTCGGAATCCGGACGCAGATCCACCGCCACATCCCACACTTCACCACGCAGGCAGGTGATCAGCTTGGCTTCCGGGGCATTGGCATTCTGGTAATGCAGACCGCGCACGCTGCCCTTTTCACGGGTGCAGGAATGGTTGATCTGGCGGATGTGAAATTCGCGGCCGAACGCACTCAGGCTACCCTCGCAAAACAGTCGGGCGAAATGCCCGCGCTGATCTTCGAAACGTTTGTGCTGGACGCTGAACAGCCCGGCCAGCGGCAACGCCTTCAGGGAGAATTCGTTCACAGCGCGCCTCGGTACAGGTTCAGTTGGCCGAGGGTCACGGCGCGCATGTCATCGCCGTTCTGCCACGCCAGGTGCCAGTCGAGGGTCTGGGTCAGGCATTGCTGCAAGGTCCAGCGTGGCTGCCAGCCCAGCACCTGACGGGCGCGACTGCTGTCCAGACGCAACAGGCCAGCCTCGTGCAGTTCGCTTTTTTCGATGCGCAGACCGCGCGCCTGTGGCCAGCGACTGGCGAGCAGTTCGACCACTTCGCCGACGCTGCACATGTCGGCCTCGCCCGGGCCGAAGTTCCACGCCCCGGCGTATTCCGGGCCTTGCTCGTAGAGGCCGGCAGCCAGTTGCAGGTAACCGGCCAGCGGTTCCAGCGCGTGCTGCCACGGGCGTACGGCTTGCGGGTAACGCAGGGTCACCGGCTCGTCTGCAGTCCAGGCCTTGAGCACGTCGGGAATCAGTCGCTCAGGGGCGAAATCACCGCCACCCAGGACGTTGCCAGCGCGCGCGGTGGCCAAGGCGAGACCGTGTTCAACGTACTTGTCAGTCGGGAAGAACGACGCCGCATAAGACTGCGCCAACAGTTCGCAGCAAGCCTTGCTGCTGCTGTAAGGATCGTGCCCGCCGAGGGCTTCGTCTTCACGGTACGGCCACAACCATTCCTTGTTGGCGTAAACCTTGTCGGTGGTCACCAGCACGCAGGCGCGCACGCAACCGACCTGACGAATCGCTTCGAGCAGGTTCAGCGTACCCATGACGTTGCTGGAGTAAGTGCCCAGCGGATCGCGATAACCTTCACGCACCAGCGGCTGCGCGGCCAGGTGCAGGACGATCTCCGGCTCGGTGTCGGCGATGATCTCCAGCAACGCGCCGAGATCGCGCAGATCACCGCGCTGATCGTTGATCCCTTCGTGAACCCGCGCCAGCTCATACAGGCTCGGTTCGGTCGACGGATCCAGCGAAAAACCGCTGACTTGCGCGCCGAGGCTTTGCAGCCACAGGGTCAGCCAACTGCCTTTGAAACCGGTGTGGCCGGTAATCAGTACGCGCTTGCCGCGCCAGAAATCCGCGCTCAGGCCCATTGCTTCCATGGGGCCTCCCCGCTCTGCCACAGCGCTTCGAGGTGGTTCTTGTCGCGCAGGGTATCCATCGGATGCCAGAAGCCTTCGTGCTCGAAGGCGTTCAGCTGTTCATCCTCTGCCAGACGCGCCAGCGGCTCGGCTTCCCAAGTGGTTTCATCGCCAGCGATATAGGACAGGACTTTGGGCGACAGCACGAAAAAGCCGCCGTTGATCCAGCCGCCGTCGCCGCGCGGTTTTTCGGTGAAACCCAGGACCTGATCACCTTGCCGCTCAAGGGCACCGTAACGTCCCGGCGGCTGCACCGCGGTGACGGTGGCCAGGCGACCGTGGGCTTTGTGGTAATCGACGAGTTGAGCAATGTTGATGTCGGAAACGCCGTCGCCGTAGGTGAAGCAGAACGCTTCTTCATCCTTGAGGTAACGCCCGGCACGCAGCAGACGGCCACCGGTCATGGTTTCCTCGCCGGTGTCGATCAGGGTGACGCTCCACGGCTCGCTGTAGTTCTGGTGCACGTCCATGCGGTTCTCGCGCATGTTGAACGTGACGTCGGAGGTGTGCAGGAAGTAATTGGCGAAGAAGTCCTTGATCGCATAGCCCTTGTAGCCCAGGCAGATCACGAAGTCATGGATTCCGTGGGCGGAATACTGCTTCATGATGTGCCAGAGAATTGGCTTGCCGCCGATCTCGATCATGGGCTTGGGCTTGAGGTGCGACTCTTCACTGATGCGCGTGCCGAGGCCACCCGCCAAAATTACTGCCTTCATCGTCTCCCCTCTTGTTCTTCACCGGGCTGCGCATGGCTTTGTTGAGCGATGCGGGCCGTCTGGCTAACCCTTTTGCCGCTTGCGGCGCCGCTGCGATGACCGCAAGCGCTCGTTTTATGGCGATTTGAGGGGGACTTGCAGGAAACGCGCCAGCTCCGCGAACGCTACGTCGCGTGCGCCGTGAGGCATGAAAAAAGGGATGAATCCAGCAGCGGATTCATCCCTTTCCTTGCGTTGCATCAACAGATCAGTGATCAGCCGAACATGGCGAACCCATCAACCGTCGCCGGCAGGTCGTAGACCTGGCCGTCGGCAGTCTGCAGGTGCTCGATGTTGTTGAACCCGGCGTACCATCCCGCCAGTTTCACGCCGTTGTCCGGCACACCGGCGCTGCCGTCGTTGGCACCATGCAGATAGGCGTCGTCACCGATGCGGGTGACGTTCAACTGGCTGATATTGGCGATGGTGTTCAGGATCAGGGTGTCGTTGAGATCCCAGCCCTCGTCCTGAATCGATACCAGCCCGGTGCTGTTCACAATGTAGGTATCGTCACCCATACCGCCCAGTGCGGTGCCGCCAGTACCGGACTGCCCCTGAAGATTGAGGTTCAGCACGTCGTTGCCACTGCCACCTGACAACAGATAACTGTTGCCGGTGCCGGTGAGCACGTCAAAACCGTCATCACCAAAGGCACTGCCGTTGTGGACCGTGATGGTGTCACTGCCTTGTCCACCGTCCGCCACAGTGCCCAGGTCATTCGCAGCACTAACGATGACGTCATCGCCGTTGCCGCCGAACAATTTGTCAGCCTGCGCCGCGTCGCCGTCGAGACCGGACTTCAGCCCGCCATAGAGATGATCGTTGCCATCGTTGCCGTTCAGGGTATCGTCACCACTGCTGCCTTCCAGAATCGTATCTTCCCTGTTGGCACCCAGCTCATCGTTAAAATGACTGCCACGCAAGCCTTCGACATCGTAATGCGTGTCACCGTCAGCCGTGCCGTTCTGGCCGATTCTCCACAGCGTGGCCACCACACCCGTGTCGCTGTCCTCATAGCTGACGATGTCCGTTCCCGCGCCGCCCACGAAGACATCCCGTCCAGCGCCACCGTAGAACAGGTCATCGCCGCTGCCGCCGAAGATGTAGTTGTCGGAATCATTGCCATAACCGGTGAAATCGGCTGTACCGGTGTAGGTCATTTTCTCGATGAACGGGTCCATCTTCATGACCGACAGGCTGGTGTACAGCTCGTCAAACCCCATGCCTGATTCTGTCTCGACGATGGTCACACCCTCGCTGTTGATCGTGTAGACGTCGCTGCCCCAGCCACCTTCGAAGGTCACGCCGCCCGAGTTGGCAGTGAAGTGATCGTCCAGGTTAGTCCCGACAACCTTTTCCACATTGATCAAGGTGTCGCCCTCGGCGTAACCGCCGGAACCGAAGCCCTTGCCATCACGAAACTCGATGCTGACCGCATCGTTGGAACGGCTGTAATCGACGGCGTCAAAGCCATCGGCACCGTCCATGACCATTGCGCTTGCGCCGGCAAAGATCAAATCGTTGAAATTCGAACCCTGCACGGCCTCGATGCTCGAGTAGGTATCGCCGAATGCAATACCAGTGGCGCCCCAAATGCTCGAGAGCTCGATACTGACGCCTTCAAGGCTGTCGGTGTAGCTGACGGTGTCGAAGCCCTCGCCGCCAATGAACTGATCGCCGCCGTCGCCACCCCACAGCCAGTCATTACCGGCGCCGGCAATGATCACGTTGTGCTCGGCATTGCCGTAGCCCTTGAAGTCGCCGGTTCCGGTGAAGGTCATTTTGTCGAGGAACGGGTCCATCTTCTGGATGTTAACGCTGGTGCGCAACTCGTCGTAGCCGCCGCGCTCGTCTTCGATGATCGTCACACCCTCACTGCCGATGATGTAAACGTCATCCCCGCCACTGCCTTCCAGCGTGACGCCGGTAACCGAACTGGCAAGGGTGTCATCGAGGAAGCTGCCGACCACTTTTTCGATGGCAACCAGCGTGTCAATGGAACCATCTGCCTTCGTGACGCTGGCAAGCCCTTGGCGGATATCGACGCTGACGCCCGAAGACATGATTCGATAATCCACAGAATCAAAACCCTCGCCACCATCCAACAGATCGGCTCCGGCAGTCCCCCATATCTGATCATCCGATTCCAGTCCGAAGAGCTCGTCGTTGCCTTCACTGCCGCTCATGACATCGGCTTCACTCGTCCCATAAATCACTGCCATTTGCTTCTTCCTTGCATTGTTGTTGAATCCGGAAACCTGCCTCCCGGTAACAAGCCGATCACGCCAGCAGCAACCGTCCGAGGTCAGCGAATAGAGAAGTATCGACAGGAAAAGCGCTATGCTTGAGGCTCTGCGGTAAAAAAGTGTCGATACTGATACAAACAGGATATTGAAGACGCAAAAAAGGCGACTCGAAAGTCGCCTTTTTCAGCAGTGCCGGTCAATCCGCCAGCCAGCCGTTTTCCCAATAGCGCAGGTTGTCGCCCCGCAGTACGTAGTCGCGCAATACGATTTCTCGCAGTTCATCGCCCATGCGATAGCTCGCATCGGGATCGGCCAGGTGCATGCGGATCGCCTGCAGCCATTCATCGGTGCTGTTGGTCTTGACCCGGGTGCACGGCAGGTAGCCGCGATAGGCCTCGGTATCGGTGCAGATCACCGGGTAACCGCAGGCGCCGTACTCCAGCAGACGCAGGTTGCTCTTGCAGTCGTTGAAGATGTGGAATTCCAGTGGTGCCAGCGCCAGATCGAGATTCAGGCTTGCCAGTTTGGCCGGGTACACTTCCAACGGGATTACCCCGTGGAATTCATGCATGTACGGACGCAGATCATCCGGGCACATGCCGAAGAACACCCAGTCGACTTCGCTGGCCAGCTCACGCACGACATCGGCAATCACCGCCAGGTCGCCGTGGTGACTGGTGCCACCGCCCCAGCCGACCCGTGGTTTTTTCGACGTGCGGCGCTGGCTGCGCAAGTCAGTCCACAAGTTGCGCGCGAGCATATTGGGGACGACGCGAATATCGTGGTGCATGTCCGACAACGCATTGGCCAGTGGCTGGGTCGATACCACCACGCGATCACACAGGTTGATCGCACTGCGCACCATCCGCGCCATTTCCTGTTTATTGGGCATGTTGCGAATATGTGCATTGCGATGGGGAACGTCGATCACATAATCATCGAGTTCAAAAATGCGCCGGGCGTGGCAGAACTTCTTCAGCGGCGGAATTTCATCGATGGCACTTTGCGAATAACGCCCTTGCAGAACAATCACGTCCGGGGACTGACGCTCGATGTCAATGATCGACGGCAGGCCATAGCAAATCCGCCCTTCAGCGCGGTTGGCCGCTTCCAGTTCAATCAGCGGCTGGCTCATGCGGTAGTGACCGATGGCCGAGGCGTTGATCGGCACGGCAAGCACGTTCGGCAACTGCGCCCGGGAAAATGCACTCCAGCCCGTACGCAGGCCCGGCTCCAGACTGAAGCTCGTCGCACCGACACCCTGCAACGACAAATTGACGTTGAAGGCCGGATCACGGGCAATGCGCGGCAACCAGCGCTGATAGAAGGTTTCCTGCTCCTGAAGCTGCAGTTGCTCCTCTTCTGCCGTCGCCTGGACACTGGGGCGTGCGCCCAGCGCCAGCAAGGCATAAGGAGTCCACACCACCAGATATCCTTCCTGACCAATCCGCAGGCACAGATCCACGACATTCAGCGCCTGTTTAAGCGCTTGCTCATCAAGACCGGCGACAGACTCGTAAACCGCCTTGCGCACCATCAGGCAATCGCCACCGACGGCACTCAGGTCATGGACCGCTTGCAGCCGGAACATGTAACCATCCGAATGCAACGACTGACCATAGAACGGCAAACCCACTGCACCTTGCAGACCAAGTATCAGACCCGCGTGCAGCACGCACCCATCAGGATTGAACAGCTTGGCGCCGACCACGCCGACTTCCGGGCGCTGCGCATGATTGAGCAGTTCGTCGAGCCAGTCGGCCTGGGTAATTACCGCAAACGAATTGAGCAGCAGCACGTATTCACCACGCGCCTGCCCTACCGCAAAATTATGCAGCGCCGCCGCGTTGCCCTGCTGCGGGTAGTTCAGGACACGAATCCGCTCGCCGCCCAGCTGCGCCATGCCGTCCAGCCAGGCCCGCGCCTCGTGGCTTTCACTGCCGTTGTCGACCAGCAACAACTCGTACTCGGAGTAAGCGGTCTTCTCCAACAGCGTCTCGACGCAGCGCTGCAAGGCAGCCGTCTGATCCTTGGTCACAATAATGATCGACACCAGCGGACGCCGGACATGGTGATAGTCGACACGATTGAGCAGCTCGGAACTGCCACGGCGGATCTCATGGGCAATCCCCAAGCGCTGCAGATGGGCCTCGAGTACACGCGGATTTTGCTCGATGACCGCCGGAGCGGCGAGCCAGGCGGACAGATCGAATGGCGATTGCAGCAGAACTTCGGCGACATGTCCGACCACCTGCGTACCGTCACTTTCGACCATGCGCCACAGCACGTCGTGGGGGGCCAACTCGGCAAACGTCGCCGCGAACCCGCCCAGCGCCAGAAAGCGTTCGCGCTTGAACGCCAGCGCGCGACCGACGTACGGGTAACTGCGCAGCAGGTCGAGGTTGAAATCCGGCTTGAACGCAGGCTCCGCCGATTCGCCGTTGCGCAGGCTGCCTTCATCGCTGTACAGACACGTCAGCGCCGCAGAATGGGCGATGCGCTCGGCCATGATCAACAACGCCGGCACCACCGGACGATCGCCGGCCTGCAACAGGTAGAACCAGTCGGCCCCTTCCAGTTGCGGCAACAACGCGTTGATCTGCTCCAGTCCGTCGTCCTGCAACGGCATGCGGAACACTCGACCATCGAGCTCGGCCTCGGAACAGGCAGTGGACAGCACCAGAATCAGTTCCGGCAGATAATCCTGTGCGGCAAGCGCCTCCAGCGTGCGCTCGACGCCGTCGCGACTGCCGTCGCGATCGATGACGATCGGGACGATGCGCGGCTGATGCGACCAGCCAGCCAGGGTCTCCGGCAGCAACTTGCGCTGCCCCTCGGTGAGCACCCGGCACTCCAGCCATTGCGCGTAAAGCTCGGCAAAACTCCAGCTGTCGATGCCGACACACCACTCCTGCCGACTCTGCTTGGTACCCAGGGTGCGGCTCAGGGGCAACTCCTCCCAGACCCGTGGCGCCTCATCAACCTTGGTCAGTGGGATGTAGCGAACCCAGCCCGGGGCAGGCGCAGATTCGCCGCTGCGCGCCTTGAGCATTTGCAGAATCCACTCGCGCTCGACTTCAACCGCATCTTTCATCGACTGCTGGGCGCTCAGGCGCTCCGGGTACAGACGCTCGGCACTGAGCACATTGTTGGACACCGCCACATTGCCGCGCCGCATCAGACAGACGAACAGCGCGAAATCCAGGGTTGCCACAAAACAGTGGCCTTCCTGAGTCAACGCCGGCAGCAACTCGACAAGATCTTCCCGGCGGAACAGCGCATTGGTGAACCCACCCAGCACATTGACCGGAAATTTTTCAAAGATACCCAGCAGGTCGTCACCCTTGAACAAGCCACTGAGCGGAGACAGCGAAGTGTTTTCCAGACGCGCCGGAAGAATGATGTCGTCAGCGTCCCAGAACAGACGCTGAGCCAGTACCAGTCGGACTTCCTCACGCACCATTTCCTGCGCTTGCTGTTCAACACAGGCGGCGTAGAGATGGTCGTCGTCGCACAGAAATTTGACCAATTGGCCCTGCGCCTGTTCCAGGCAGGCCTTGAGATTGCCGACCATGCCCAGGGTGCGCGGATTGCGCACGTAACGCACGGCGACGCCGGACTGCTCGACTACCGCCGCAACGATGGCTTCAATCTCGCGGCCGCGGCTGTCGTCGCAAACGATGATTTCGAGTTGGCCATAAGTCTGGCTCACCGCACTGTTCAACGTCCGCTCGAAGAAGCGCGGATTGAAGGCGGGAATGACCAGACTGACGAGAGGAAGTGAATTCACGGCGGGCTCACAGGCGGTACGAGCCCGCTCGGTAAAGCGAGCCCATGAAACCGCAAAAAAACATTAACTGAGGGACGAGACAAACGGGCACCGAGGCGCCCGTCCAACATCAGATCTTGTTGAACAGACCCAACTGACTGATCTTGCTGAACGCCAGTTGCGAGGCTTGCAGCATGGTCTGTTGCAACGTCAGGCGGGTCATCACCTCGGCCGGATCCGAATCACGGATCGAACCCTGAGTCGTGGTGTTGGCCTGGATCAGGCTCTGGTTGGTGGTGTCCTGGTCATCCAGCGACTGACCGCGCGCACCGATCGAGGTCACGGCAGCGCCAATCTGGTTGGAGGCGCTGTCGATGTTGCTCAACGCCGACTCCATGGCCCCCTGGAATTGCTGTTTGACCACCGGATCACCGTCGACCGGCAGGTTCAGCGCCGTGACCATCTGGCCCAGGGTGTCGAGCACGTTCTGGGTCTGGTGGTTGTTGGACTGGATCGAGAACTGATCGCCCGCGCCCGACGTACCGCCAATGGCGAAGGTCACACCGGCGGCCGTGGCGTTACCGCCGACCATGGTGCCCGACGACACCGGCTTGCTGTCGGCGGTAACAGGTGCCGCGTACAGATCGAAATCGGTGGCGCTGGTGAACTTCAGCACTGCCCCGCCGCCCGACGGGAAGGCTGCGCTGTAGGCTGCCTGGTTGGTGACGCTGGAGCCGGTGATGACGGCAGTCGACGGGTTGCCCGGGCTGCGCGCGGTGGTGAACGAGTCAGGCGTGGCCGACAGTTGGAAGCTGTGACCGGCGATTACCGCGTCCGGGTTGGTGTCACCGGCCTTGAGGTTGATGTTCAACTTCATGTCGACGCCACGGAAGCTGACCGTCTGGTTGGCACCATTGCTGTTGCTGATCAGGCCGTTCTGGCTGGCCTCGGACGTCACGTCGTTGCCCAGGGCATCGGTGATTTTCAACTGCGTGCTGCTGATGAAATCCACGGTGTATGGCTGGCCCGCCGTGAACTTGGCGTTGTAGGTCGCCGCGGTGCCAACCGTACCGTTGGACAGCACCACACGACCGTCATCCACCGCCGGAGCGGTCATGTTGGTCTGCGTACGGCTGGTGTTGATGGTCTGCTGGAACGCATCCCAACCGGTGGTGTTGGTCGCGACCGACATGCCGTCGCCAATGCCCAGGTTGATCTGGGTCTGGTCACCGTTGTAGGTGTAGGTGCCGTCGACGTTTTGCGAGTACGGCGCGGTATCGGTCTTGGAACCGGAGAACAGATAGTTGCCGTTGGCATCCTTGGAGTTCATCAGGCCCAGCACTTGTTGCTGGATCTGGCTCAGTTCTGCCGCATAGGCCTTGCGGTTATCGTCGGTGGCGATACCGTTGTTGGCCGCCAGGCCGATTTCCTTGGCGCGCTGCAAAGCTGTAGTGATGGAGTTCAGAGTGGACTCCTGCACGGTCAGCGCACTCTTGGTGGTGTCGATGTTGCCCTGATACTGGTCGAGCATCGCACTTTGCTGACCCAGCTTGAGCAGACGACCGGCGCCGATCGGATCGTCGGCAGCGGTGTTGATGCGCTGCAGGCTGCTCGCTTCGTTGGCGGTCGCGACCGTCTTGCTGTAGTTGCGCTGATATTGAGCAGCTTGCGTCGCGTAATACTGGGCGGTGGAAATGCGCATGAATTACGACTCCTTAAAGACTGTTGATCAGCGTGGCGAAAGTTTCCTGCGCAGCTTTGATGATCTGCGAAGACGCTGTGTAGTACTGCTGATACTTGACCAGGTTACCGGTCTCTTCATCGAGGTTGACCTGAGACAGCGAATCACGCGCGCCCTTGGCCTGATCGAGGATCACCGAGGTGGCGTCGTTGTCGGACTTGCTCTGCGCAGCCTTGGTACCGACGTTGGTCACCAGTTTGTTGTAGGCGTCGGTCAGGCTGATGCCCTTGCTGCCGCTGCCGGTGTCCACGGTCTGTTTGGTCTGCAAGCCAACCAGTGCCTGGGCGTTGCGGTTGTCCGAAGAGGCCGCGCCGGTCAGGTTGATGGTGAAGGTTTCGCCGGATTTTGGCGTCGCCCCCACGGTGGTCTGCACAGTGAAAGTCTTCTGCACGTTCGGCGTGACCGTGGTGTCCATCACCGGAGCACCGGTGGAGTCGACCATGCCGACCTTGAGGTTCAAGGTGTTGGCCTGCCCCGGCACGATGGTGCCCGAACCGATGGTGTTGCCCTTGGCGTCGACCATGTTGTACGACTGGCTGCCACTGGCGACCGCACCGAACACCAGCTTGACCGGCGTTGAATATTTGAGCGCATTTTGCAACTCGGTCTGCGACGCCGGGTTGTAGATGTCGACCGTGTCGGTCAGCGTCGGCTGGGTGTAGGTACCGGAATTGTTGGCACTGGCCACGCCGGTCAACGGCGCTGCCGCCGCGATTTTCTTCGGATCGGTCAATACGGTCTGAATCGAGCTCGCCGCGTTACGGGTCGGGGTCACCTTGAAGGTGTCGCCCGCGCTCAGGGCGCCGCCGTTGAGGGCCAGGGTGAAACCGTCAATCACAGGTGGCGGCGTGGTCGTGGTGCTGAACGAGCCCATGTCAGTACCATCGGAGCGCTTGACCGAATAATTGGTGGCGCTGGTGAAGGTCACCTGATAATCGCTGGTGGTCAGCTTGCCGGTGTCCTTGATGGTGACATCGAGGTTGCCCGAGCCGGCGCTATTGCCCGCCTGCGCAATGCTGCGCTGGCTGATCAGCGCGGCACTGTTGATGTTATTGAAGATCGCTGCACCGAAGTCACCGTTCTTGTCGATGCCCTGGGCTTGCTGGCTGTTGACCTGATCGGCCACCACCAGCGCGACACGGCCCAACTCGTTGAGCGACGGATCGAGCACTTCTTTGCGGTAGGTCAGCAGACCACCGATTTCGCCACCGCTCATGGCCGAGGTGATGTCGATGACGCTTGAGCCACGGTCCATTTGAATGGCCATGCGCGTCGGATCGTCCTTGCTCGGCACGGTGCTCAGGGTGTTGGTGGTGTTGCCGATCACCAGCGGTTGGCCGGTGCCGATGTACACATCAAAACTGGTACCCCGTTCAACGACCTGCGCACCGGTCAGCTCGGAGAGCTGGCGCACGGCTTCGTTACGGCTGTCGAGCAAATCGTTCGGCTGACCGCCGCTGGTGGAAATCTCGCCGATCTTCTGGTTGAGATTGGCAATCGAGGTGGCCAGTTTGTTCACTTGCGATGTCATGTCCGCAAGGTTGCCGTTGATCGTGGTGTTCTGATCGTTCAGCTGTTTGGCCAGGGCATTGAAACGGCTGGTCAGCGCCTGCGCACCGGTCAGCACCGACTGACGGGAGGTGTCGTCCGTGGCCGAGGTCGCCACGCCCTGCATCGAGGTGAAGAATTTCTGCAGCACACCGGTCAGGCCGGTGTTGGTGTCGGACATCGAGGCATCCAGCGCAGTGGCCTGGGCACCGTACGCAGCCGCTTCGCTATTGAGCGAGGTGGCGGTATGCAGCTGGTTTTCGAGGTAAGAGTTGTAGACCCGGCGCACGTCGGCCAGGGTCGTCCCCGTCCCGATGAAGACGTTGCCGAACTGCTGCGAGGACTTGGTGCTCTGCACGGTTTGCTGGCGTGAGTAACCGGCGGTGTCGACGTTGGCAATGTTGTTACCTGTGGTCGCGAGAGAGGAAGAACTCGCGGACAACCCCGACATCCCGATATTGAGCAAACTCATGATTCAAACCTTACCGTGTGTTTATAGAGGCGTCGTTGAAACGCCGGCCGCAGCGTAGTTTTCGAAACTGTTCATCTGCTTGGCTATCTGCGAAATCTTCGTCGCGTAGTTCGGGTCGGTCGCGTAACCGGCCTTTTGCAACTCGCGTACAAACTGTTCTGGGTTATCGGCCGACTTCACCACATCTTGATAGCGATTGTTGGTCTGCAGCAAAGTCACCAGATCGTGGAAACTGTCCTTGTACGAGGCATAGGAACGGAACTGCGCCGTCTCCTTGACCATCTGCCCGTTGCGGAACTCGCTGGTGATCGCCCGGGCCGAATCGCCAGTCCAGTTGCTGCTGGCCTTGATGCCGAACAGGTTGTGGCTGCTGCTGCCATCCTGGGCACGCATGACCGATTTGCCCCAGCCGGTTTCCAGTGCGGCTTGTGCCACCAGATAACGCGGATCGACGCCAATACGCGCGGCGGCTTCCTTGGCCATCGGCAGCATGGTATTGACGAATTCATCGGCGGAGCTGAACGCGCGCTTGGCCGGCGCCAGCGGAATCTGCGCCATCGCCCGGCCGTAAATCTGCATCTGCCCGCCGGACGCCTTGGCGTCTTCGGCACGGGTCAGCCAGTCGCCGTTGTACAGCGGACCGGCGCCGGTGGTGGCCGTCGTTGCGGCACGTTGCGGCAAGGCATTGGCGGCGGTCGGCGTAGCGGAAGGCACCAGACCGGCGAGCAAACGATCGGCCAGTTTCGGCGGCAAGGCCAGACGACGCTTGTTGATCATGGCCATGTCATTGCTGTGCGAGGCTTCGGTCGTGGCGACACGCCCGGAACGCGACGCCCACAACGGACGCTCGCCATTGAGGCGCGATAACGGCCCGTTGGTGGCGGTCGTGCCGGCGGCAATCGGCGTCTGCACCGCAGCCGCTTTCGCCGCCTCTTGCTTGGCGGCGGACGCGGCCGCCGCCTCGCCTGGCGCCAGCGGTTTGTTCCTCGACATCTGCTTCATCAGCACGTCGGCCAGACCGATACCCCCGCCCTCACGGGACAGCGAGACCGCCAGTTGCTGGTCGTACATTTCCTGATATTGCTTGGCCGCCGGGGTGTTCATCGGGTTGTCTTTACCCAACGCCTCGGTGGCCGAACGCATCGACTTGAGCATTTCGCCAAGGAACAGCGATTCGAATTCCTGCGCCACCTTGCGCATGTTCGCATCGCTGTTCTTGTCGCCAACCTTGAGCTGGTTCAGACGATTGAGGTCGGAGTAAGAACCCGAATCGCCCGTGCCCACCAGACTGCCCTTGCGCATATCCATGGTCGCCGTCCTCAGATCACGATCAGGTCGGCTTGCAACGCGCCGGCCTGCTTCAGAGCTTCGAGAATGGCCATCAGGTCACCCGGTGCCGCGCCCACCTGGTTCACTGCCCGCACGATCTCGTCGAGGGTGGTGCCCGGGCCGAACTTGAACATCGGCTTGGCTTCCTGCTGGGCGTTGACCCGCGAGCGTGGCACCACGGCCGTCTGCCCATTGGACAACGGACCCGGCTGACTGACGATCGGGTCTTCGGTAATGGTCACGGTCAGGCTGCCGTGGGTCACGGCGGCCGGCGAAACTTTCACGTTCTGACCGATGACGATGGTGCCGGTGCGCGAGTTGATGATGACTTTCGCCACCGCCTGACCCGGGTCGACTTCGAGGTTTTCCAGGATCGACAGATAGTCGACACGCTGGCTCGGGTCGAGCGGCGCCGTTACACGAATCGAGCCACCGTCGATGGCTTGCGCCACGCCGGGGCCGAGCATGTCGTTGATCTTGTCGACGATGCGCTTGGCGGTGGTGAAGTCGGAGCGGTTGAGGTTCAGCGTCAGGCTGTTGCCCTGGTTGAAACCGCTCGGTACCGAACGTTCTACCGAAGCACCGCCCGGAATACGACCGGCCGACGGAACGTTGACGGTGATCTTCGAACCGTCACGCCCTTCGGCATCGAAACCGCCGACCACCAGGTTGCCCTGAGCAATGGCGTAGACGTTGCCGTCGATACCTTTGAGCGGGGTCAGCAACAGGGTGCCGCCGCGCAGGCTCTTGGAGTTACCGATCGAAGACACGGTGATGTCGACCTGCTGACCCGGTTTGGCGAACGCCGGCAGATCGGCACTCACCGACACCGCCGCGACGTTTTTCAACTGCACGTTACCCGACCCTGGCGGCACCTTGATGCCGAACTGCGAGAGCATGTTGTTGAAGGTCTGCAGGGTGAACGGGGTTTGCGTCGTCTGGTCGCCAGTGCCGTTAAGCCCGACCACCAGGCCATAACCGATCAACTGGTTGGAACGCACGCCGGAGATGCTGGCGATATCTTTCAGCCGCTCGGCGTGGGCACCAAAGGCTGCGGACAACAGGGCCGCCGCCAGCATGAGGCTCTTGAAATTCAAAGTCGCCACCTAGAAAGGGAACAGCGGGCTGAGGAAGAAACGGTCGAACCAGCCTGGCTGACTCGCATCGGCAAACGAACCGGTGCCCGAGTAGGTGATGCGCGCATCGGCGACACGGGTCGACGACACGGTGTTGTCGGTGGCGATGTCATCGGCACGCACCAGACCTGCGATCCGCACCAGCTCGTCGCCGGTGTTGAGGGTCATCCACTTCTCGCCGCGCACGGCGATGATGCCGTTGGGCAGCACATCGGCCACGGTCACGGTGATCGAGCCGGTCAGGGTGTTGCCCTGCGCGGCCTTGCTGTCGCCCTTGGTCGCACGGTCGCCGCTGTAGCCAACGTCGAGGCTCAGGTCATTGCCACCCAACGGGTTGTTGGTGGTGCCACTGCCGCCAAACAGCGAGGTCAGGCCGATGCCGGTCTTGCTGTTCTTGGCCACCTGGGAGTTGGCGTTCTTGCTCGCCTGCGTCTTCTCGTTCAGGGTGATGGTGATGATGTCACCAACGCGGAAGGCCTTGCGGTCGCTGTACAGGTTTTGCTCGAAGCCGGCCTGATAGATCGAGCCGTTGTTGGCCGCCGCCGGCAGTGGCGTGCGCGGCAACACCGGAGCGTAGTAAGGGTCATTGGGCTTGGGCGTCGGTGCGACGCAGCCCGCGAGCGAGACGACCCCACCCAATGCCAGAACAGATACGAAGCGTTTCATGACCCTACCTCACGGTGTTGCTGGCGGCCTCAGGCCGCCCCATAGACTTGATTACAGATTCTGCGTTACGAACGAGAGCATCTGGTCGGCGGTGGAGATCACCTTGGAGTTCATCTCGTAGGCGCGCTGAGTGGTGATCATGTTGACCATCTCTTCAACGGTGCTGACGTTGGAACCTTCCAGGGTGTTCTGCAGGGTGGTACCGAAACCGTTCAGGCCCGGGGTGCCGATTTGCGGCGCGCCGGAAGCAGCGGTTTCCAGGAACAGGTTGTTACCCACCGCCTGCAGACCGGCCGGGTTGATGAAGTCGGCGGTTTGCAGGTTGCCGATCACCTGAGCGGCCGGGTTGCCTGGAACCGTGATTGACACGGTGCCGTCGGTGCCGACAGTGAAGCTCTGGGCGTTGTTCGGGATGACGATGGCCGGCTCCAGGGCGAAACCACTGGCGTTGACGATCTGGCCGTTGGAGTCGAGGTGGAAAGTACCGTCACGGGTGTAGGACGTGGTGCCGTCCGGCTGCAGGATCTGGAAGAAACCGCGACCGTCGATGGCCATGTCCAGCGGCTGCTCGGTGGTTTGCAGGCTGCCGGCGGTGAAGTTTTTCTGGGTGCCGACGATGCGCACACCGGTACCCAGTTGCAGACCCGACGGCAGTTCACTGTCCTGGGTCGACTGGGCGCCTGGCTGACGCTTGATCTGATACAGCAGGTCCTGGAACTCGGCACGGTCACGCTTGAAACCCGTGGTCGAGACGTTCGCCAGGTTGTTGGAAATGGTGGTCAGGTTGGTGTCCTGCGCGGACAGACCGGTTTTGGCAACCCATAGAGCCGGAAGCATTCGATTCTCCTCGTGCGCCTGTTTTACGGCGCGACGTTCTGATAATTAGCTGATCTGCAAGACCCGAGCCATGGCCTGGTCGTCGTCTTTGGCGGTGTTCATCATCTTGACGTGCAACTCGAACTGCTTGGCCAGAGCCAGCACCGAGGTCATTTCTTCCACGGCGTTGACGTTGCTCGACTCAAGGAAACCCGACACCAGCTTGACGTTGGCATCGGCCGGCGCCGGCTGGCCGTCCTTGGTGTAGATCGAGCCGTCGAGGCCTTTGTTGAGGTTCTTGATGTCCGGGTTGACCAGTTTGATCCGGTCGACTTCCGCCATGACGCGCGGGCCTTCGCCCATCGCACGAATACTGATGGTGCCGTCTTCACCGACTTCGACCTGCTGCTCCGGCGGCACGGCGATCGGACCGCCGTTGCCGAGTACCGGCATGCCATTGCCGGCGCGCAATACGCCGAGGGCGTCGATGTTGAGGCTGCCGGTGCGCACGTAGCTTTCGCCGCCGTTGGGGTTCTGCACGGCGATAAAACCGTTGCCGGTCACGGCGACGTCGAGGTCGCGGCCGGTCTGCACCAGCGAACCGGCGGTGAAATCAGTGGCGGGCCGTTCGCTCATGGCAAACGCACGCGCCGGAAAGCTGTCACCGAACACCGGCATCGAACGCGCCTGCTCCAGGTCGCGCTGAAAACCATTGGTGGAGATGTTCGCCAGGTTGTTGGCATGGGCCTTTTGCGCCAGTGCGTTCTGACTGGCGCCGGTCATTGCCACATAAAGGTACTTGTCCACACTCTTTCCTCTGCATGCCGGACGTTTGCCGCCCACCGCTGTACTGCTGAGCCATAAGCAATTTGCAGACCAACTTTTTTCTGGCGGCTTGCAGCCCGGTAAACAAAGGACTTGAGGGGGTTTGCGGGGAAATTTGAAATGTATCGAAGTCGAAAAACCGGCGGTGTTATGCCGCTTGGCGGCAATCCCGATTTTTGCAGATGGAAAAAGAACCTGTGGCGAGGGGATTTATCCCCGATGGGTGGCGAAGCCGCCCCGATACCGATTCACGCGATTCGCCTGATAGATCGCATTGGATGGTTTTGGGGCTGCTGCGCAGCCCATCGGGGATAAATCCCCTCACCACAAAAGCTCTTTTCACCACAGTGTTGCTGTTAACTCTCGGGGTCTTTACCGACCTCATACTCGCGCAGCTTATTAGCGATGGTGGTATGCGAAACCCCCAACCGCTTACCCAGTTGCCGACTGCTCGGGTGCTCGGAATACAGGCGCTCCAGCACCGCTTTTTCAAAACGCCCGACGATTTCGTCCAGCCCGCCTTCCAGCGAGAAATCGCCAAGCGGCTGACGCACGCCGTAGTCCGGCAAGCGAATATGCTCGGCCTTGACCGTGCCGCCGTCACACAGCGAAACCGCCTGAAACAGCACGTTCTCCAGCTGCCGCACGTTGCCCGGCCAGTGATAGTGACTGAGGCGCTCCATCGCCGCCGGCGCCAGTTTCGGCAGCGAGCAACCAATCTGCCGACTGGCCTGATCAAGGAAGTGTTCCACCAGCGGGGTCAAACCGTCGAGACACTCGCGCAGCGGCGGGATGTGCAGCGACAGCACGTTCAAGCGGTGATACAGATCCTGACGAAACTCGCCGCGCGCGCACAGCTCGGACAAGTCGACCTGAGTGGCGCAGATCACCCGCACATCCAGATACACCTCTTCATCACTGCCGACCCGGCGGAAACAGCCGTCCTGCAGAAAGCGCAGCAACTTCACCTGCAAGCGAGGGCTCATTTCACCGACGCCATCGAGAAACAGCGTACCGCCCGCCGTCAGCTCCAGCAGGCCGAGTTTGCCTTCGGCGCGCGCGCCTTCGAACGCGCCGGGGCCGTAGCCGAACAGTTCGGTCTCGGCCATCGACTCCGGCAGCCCCGCGCAGTTGAGCGCCATCAATGGCGACTGCCCACGCGGACTGGCGAGGTGACAGGCCCGCGCCAGCAATTCTTTGCCGGTGCCGGTTTCGCCTTCGATCAACAGCGGCGCATCCAGTGGCGCCATGCGCCGGGCCTCACGCACCACCGCCGCCATCACCTTCGAACTCTGGAAGATACTGTCGAAGCCACGCAGCTCCTGTTTGCGCACGTTATAGATGCGCTCGCCGACGCGGTCGGCGCGGTGCAGGGTCAGCACCGCACCGGCCATGGCTTCGCTGTCGTCGTGCTCCGATTGCAGCGGCGCGATGTCGGCGAGAAAGATGTCGCCCTTGACCTTGACGCGCATGCCGTTGATTCGAGACTTGTTGGCGCGCACCAGTTCCGGCAGGTCGAAATCCTCGGCATAGCGCGACAGCGGAATCCCCGGCACCTCGTCCACGCGCACCCCGAGCAACTGCGCGGCCGCGCGGTTGGCGGCAACGATCGAGCCGCCCATGTCGATCGACAGCACCGGAAATTCCAGCGCGCCAAGCAACGCGTTCAACTCCATGTGCCGACGCTCACTGGGCATCAACCCGACGCGCTTGACCCCAAATACCCCGGCAATCGCTTCGAACTTCGGCCGCAGCGCCTGGAACTGAATGTTGATCAGGTTCGGGCAGTGCAGGTAGATCGCATTGCCGTGCTCGCCGCCGACCTCACCGCGCGCCACGTTGATCCCGTACTCCACCAACAGGTTGAGGATGTCGCGCAGGATGCCGATGCGGTTCTGGCAGTGGACTTTGATACGCATATGAATGACTCGACAAACCAGCAATAAGGTTGAACACAGACCTGTGGGAGCGAGCCTGCTCGCGAGGGCGGCTGCACACTCAGCATAGATGTGTCAGACAGACCGCATTCGCGAGCAAGCTCGCTCCCACAGGGGATAACGCCTGACTTTTCTGTCGAGGCGCGCAGATAGTTGTCAAGATTATGTGACAGCCACACGCCTTTTCAAACCTGCAGATCAGCGCAAACGCGAGATATCCGCCAATGCGTAACGATTTATTTACAAAATACAGTGATTTTTCCTACAACGACCGCGTTCAACCTGCTGCATCCCGCCCCACTCTCGGGTAATCCTGACCCCATCGCTGGACATAACAAGAACGAATTCCCCTAGCAGGAGAGCAGTATGAAGCAGACGCAATACGTGGCCCGCGAGCCCGATGCGCAAGGTTTTATCGACTACCCCGCCGAAGAACATGCGGTGTGGAACACGCTGATCACCCGCCAGCTGAAAGTGATCGAGGGTCGGGCGTGCCAGGAATACCTGGACGGTATCGAAAAACTCGGCCTGCCCCATGACCGCATTCCGCAACTGGGCGAGATCAACAAGGTGCTCGGTGAGACCACCGGTTGGCAGGTTGCCCGCGTCCCGGCACTGATCCCCTTCCAGACCTTCTTCGAATTGCTCGCCAGCAAACAGTTTCCGGTGGCCACGTTCATTCGTACCCGCGAAGAACTGGACTACCTGCAAGAGCCGGACATTTTCCACGAGATTTTCGGCCACTGCCCGCTGCTGACCAACCCGTGGTTCGCCGAATTCACCCACACCTACGGCAAGCTCGGCCTGCAGGCCACCAAGGAAGAGCGCGTGTACCTGGCGCGCCTGTACTGGATGACCATCGAGTTCGGCCTGGTCGACACCCCGCAAGGCCAACGCATCTATGGCGGCGGCATCCTGTCCTCGCCGAAGGAAACCGTTTATTCGCTGTCGGACGAGCCCGAACATCAGGCCTTCGACCCGCTGGAAGCCATGCGCACGCCGTATCGCATCGACATCCTGCAGCCGCTTTATTTTGTCCTGCCCAACCTCAAGCGCCTGTTCGACCTGGCCCACGAAGACATCATGGGCATGGTCAAGCAAGGCATGCAGTTGGGGTTGCACGCACCGAAGTTTCCGCCAAAACCGAAAGCCGCGTGATCCGCGACTTTTGCTGACAATTGAGTCTGTCAGTCGCCGGCACTTTGGTTTAGCGTGACGGCATTGACGGGCCGATAGTTTCTATAAAAAAAACACACTCGATTTCAGGAATCACACCATGTCCACTTTGAACCAAGCCCACTGCGAAGCCTGCCGTGCCGATGCGCCACAAGTCAGCGACGAAGAACTGCCGATCCTGATCAAGCAGATCCCTGACTGGAACATCGAAGTGCGCGACAGCATCATGCAGCTGGAGAAAGTCTTCCTGTTCAAAAACTTCAAGCACGCACTGGCCTTCACCAACGCCGTCGGCGAGATCTCCGAGGCCGAAGGTCACCACCCGGGTCTGCTGACCGAGTGGGGCAAAGTCACCGTGACCTGGTGGAGCCACTCGATCAAAGGCCTGCACCGCAACGACTTCATCATGGCCGCGCGCACTGACGAAGTGGCCAAAACCGCAGAAGGACGCAAGTAATGCACTTTGACGCCATCGGCCGGGTGCCCGGCGACCCGATCCTCGGTTTGATGGAGGCCTATGCGCAGGACAGTAACCCGCGCAAGTTCGACCTCGGCGTTGGCGTCTACAAGGATGCCCAGGGCCTGACGCCGATCCCCGAAGCGGTGAAAATCGCCGAAGCGCGACTGGTCGAACGCCAGGACACCAAGACCTACATCGGCGGGCACGGCAACCCATTGTTCGGCAAGGTCATCAATGAGCTGGTGCTTGGCGCCGACTCGAAGCTCATCGCCGAACAGCGCGCTGGCGCCACCCAGACCCCGGGCGGCACTGGCGCCCTGCGTCTGGCCGCCGATTTCATCGCCCAGTGCCTGCCGGGCAAGGGCGTGTGGCTGAGCAACCCGACCTGGCCGATCCACGAGACGATTTTCGCCGCCGCCGGAATCAAGGTCAGTCATTACCCGTATGTGGGCAGCGACAACCGCCTCGACGTCGATGCGATGCTCGCCGTACTCAACGAAGTGCCGCAAGGCGACGTGGTACTGCTGCATGCCTGCTGCCACAACCCGACCGGTTTCGACCTGAACCATGACGACTGGCAGCGCGTGCTCGATGTCGTGCGCCGGCGTGACCTGCTGCCGCTGATCGACTTTGCCTACCAGGGCTTTGGCGATGGGTTGGAGCAGGATGCATGGTCGACCCGACTGTTCGCCGCCGAAGTGCCCGAGTTGCTGATCACCAGCTCCTGCTCGAAAAACTTCGGCCTGTACCGCGACCGCACCGGGGCGCTGATTGTTTGCGCGAAAACCGCCGACAAGCTGATCGACCTCCGCAGCCAACTGGCCCACATCGCCCGCAACCTGTGGTCGACACCACCGGATCACGGTGCGGCCGTGGTCGCGACCATCCTCGCCGATCCGGAGCTGAAAGCACGCTGGGCCGACGAAGTGGAAGCCATGCGCCTACGCATCGCGCAGTTGCGCAGCGGTCTGGTCGAAGCACTGGAACCGCACGGTCTGCGCGAGCGCTTTGCGCACATTGGCGTGCAACGCGGCATGTTCTCCTACACCGGCCTGTCGCCGGAGCAGGTCAAACAACTGCGTGAGCAGCACAGCGTGTACATGGTCAGCTCGGGACGGGCGAACGTCGCCGGCATAGATGCCACGCGTCTGGCACTGCTGGCCGACGCCATCGCCAACGTCTGCAAATAACCCCGCAATCCCCCCTCTTAGGAGTGAGCCCTGTGGTGAGGGGATTTATCCCCGATGGGCAGCGAAGCGGCCCCAACACTGCAATCGCGAAATGTCTGACATGGCGCGTGCAATTGTTTTACGACTGCTTCGCAGCCGATCGGGGATAAATCCCCTCGCCACAGGTTTATTCACACCCACACTTGGAATACGCCCTCCCCTGCGGCCATCTGTCGCATTAATTTGAATTAAAAGTCTGATTGTCATTTTTCCTGCTGTATCCTGCGCAGGCTTTCAAGAAGCGCGGATCTACCAGATCTATCAACAGACTTAGCGAGGAGCGCAACCATGCACGAGATTCCTAATCTCCCCTTCCCAAGCCTGCACGTACCTGAGCAGACGACCACGCAACAAGCCGGTGCCCAACAGCCCGAGCCGAAAGAAGCCGCTGAACGCCGCCAGGCTGACAACGAAGAGTAAAACCCCGCCGTACAGACCGTGTGGAAAGCGCTAAGATGCGCTTTCCACACTGCCTGAAACCGAGCCCGCCATGACCGACGAATTCTCCGAAAGCCAAGCCGCCGTCCTGATCGGCGCTACCGAGAAAATGATCGAGATCTGGCAGCGCCTTTCTCCGGAAAAACAGGCTGCCTTGCTCGCCCGTTTCGGCAGCGAAGAAAACGCCCTCGCCGCCCTCGTCACCACGCAACTGGTCGCCCCGGCCAAACCCTGATACCCCCTATCCGGCAAATAGTTTTACTTTTCCCCGCCCCAGATGCGTTCGCGCCGGTATCATAAGCAGCCTATCTAATCCTGCTTTGCCGTGGATCGTTCCCCATGTCGTCCTCTATGCCACAACCCCAGCGCCCCCTGGCGGTCACGCTGCAAGTCGTTTCCATCGTCCTCTTCACTTTCATCGGCTACCTGAACATCGGCATTCCGCTCGCGGTGTTGCCCGGGTACGTCCACAGTGATCTGGGCTTTGGCGCGGTGATCGCCGGGCTGGTGATCAGCGTGCAATACCTCGCCACCCTGCTCAGCCGTCCGTACGCCGGCAAGATCATCGACAACCAGGGCAGCAAGCGCGCGGTGATGATTGGTCTGGCCGGTTGCGGCTTGAGTGGCGTGTTCATGCTGATTTCGGCCTGGACACCGAACCTGCCGATGCTCAGCCTGATCAGCCTGTTGATCGGCCGCCTAGTGCTGGGCAGCGCGGAAAGTCTGGTCGGCTCCGGCTCAATCGGCTGGGGCATCGGCCGCGTTGGTGCGGCGAACACCGCCAAAGTCATCTCGTGGAACGGCATCGCCAGTTACGGCGCGCTGGCGGTGGGTGCGCCGTTCGGCGTGTGGCTGGTCGGCCAGTTGGGGCTGTGGAGCATGGGCGTCAGCATCATTCTGCTGGCGGCGCTGGGTCTGCTGCTGGCGTGGCCGAAAACCGCCGCGCCAATTGTCGCCGGCGAGCGTCTGCCGTTCATGCATGTGCTCGGTCGCGTGTTCCCGCACGGCTGCGGACTGGCACTGGGCTCGATTGGTTTCGGCACCATCGCCACCTTCATCACCCTGTATTACGCCACTCGGCACTGGGATAACGCGGTGTTGTGCCTGAGCCTGTTCGGCGCCAGCTTCATCGGCGCACGGCTGCTGTTCGGCAACCTGATCAACCGCCTCGGCGGCTTTCGCGTGGCGATTGCCTGTCTGTCGGTGGAAACCCTCGGCCTGTTACTGCTGTGGCTAGCGCCAGACGCACATTGGGCACTGGCCGGTGCGGCGCTGAGCGGTTTCGGCTTCTCGCTGGTGTTCCCGGCGCTGGGCGTGGAAGCGGTGAACCTGGTGCCGGCCTCCAGCCGAGGCGCGGCCGTTGGCGCTTATTCGCTGTTCATCGACTTGTCTTTGGGGATTACCGGGCCGTTGGCCGGGGCCATTGCGTCGGGTTTCGGTTTCGCTTCGATCTTCCTGTTCGCCGCCCTCGCTGCGCTGAGCGGCCTGGCGTTGAGCGTGTACCTTTACAAGCACACGGCGAAGTACCTCGAAGATTAGAAATCCACCTTGCCCCGCCCGGCCTTGATGCTGCCACGCTTGGTCTTGGATTCGAGCCGGCGCTTCTTCGAGCCGAGGGTCGGTTTGGTCGGGCGGCGTTTCTTTTCGACCTTGGTGGCGCTGAGAATCAGCTCGACCAGACGCTGCAGCGCATCGGCGCGGTTGGCTTCCTGCGTGCGGTATTGCTGAGCCTTGATAATCAGCACGCCATCGCTGGTGATGCGGCTGTCACGCAGTGCCAGCAGCCGCTCCTTGTAGAACTCGGGCAAGGACGAGGCCGGAATGTCGAAGCGCAGGTGCACAGCGCTGGAGACCTTGTTGACATTCTGCCCACCGGCGCCTTGCGCGCGAATGGCCGTCAGTTCGATCTCGGCATCCGGCAGATGCACGTTGTTGGAAATCACCAGCATGGAAAAGCGTCCGTATTCAGAAGCAGCAGGATACGCCATCAACCCTGTAGGAGCTGCCGAAGGGGCAATAAAAAACCCGGCGCATTGGCCGGGTTTGTCGTTTTTGCCTCAGCGCTTACTTGGAAGCACTGGCCGCGTGCAGCGCCTGCTGCGCACCGCGTTTGTTCTTGATCACGTAGCAGACCCACATGAACACGACCCACACCGGAATCGCGTACACCGAGATCTGGATGCCCGGGATCAGCAACATCACGCCGAGGATGAACGCGACGAACGCCAGGCAGACGTAGTTACCGTACGGGTACCACAGCGCCTTGAACAGCGGCGTCTGCTGTGTCTTGTTCATGTGCTGACGGAACTTGAAGTGCGAGAAGCTGATCATCGCCCAGTTGATCACCAGGGTGGCCACCACCAGCGACATCAACAGTTCCAGCGCCTGTTGCGGCATCAGGTAGTTAAGCAACACCGCCACCAGCGTGACCGCCGCGGACGCGAGGATCGAACGCACCGGCACGCCGCGTTTGTCGATTTTCGCCAGACCTTTCGGCGCATCACCCTGCTCGGCCATACCCAGCAGCATGCGGCTGTTGCAGTAAGTACCGCTGTTGTACACCGACAGCGCCGCGGTCAGTACCACAAAGTTGAGGATGTGCGCGGCGGTGTTGCTGCCGAGCATCGAGAACACCTGCACGAACGGGCTGCCGCTGTACGAATCGCCGGACGCATTGAGCGTTTCCAGCAGACTGTCCCACGGGGTCAGCGACAGCAGGATCACCAGCGCGCCGATGTAGAAAATCAGGATCCGGTAGATCACCTGGTTGATCGCTTTCGGGATCACGGTTTTCGGCTTGTCGGCTTCAGCGGCGGTGAAACCGAGCATTTCCAGACCGCCGAAGGAGAACATGATGATCGCCATCGCCATCACCAGACCGCTGACGCCGTTGGGGAAGAACCCGCCGTGCGACCACAGGTTACTGACCGAGGCCTGCGGACCGCCATGGCCGCTGACCAGCAGGTAGCTGCCCAGCGCGATCATGCCGACGATCGCCACGACCTTGATGATCGCGAACCAGAATTCAGCTTCACCGAAGACTTTGACGTTGGCCAGGTTGATCGCGTTGATCAGCACGAAGAATGCAGCGGCGGTGACCCAGGTCGGGATGTCCGGCGCCCAGTAGTGGATGTACTTGCCGACCGCTGTCAGCTCCGACATGCCCACCAGAATGTACAGAATCCAGCAGTTCCAGCCCGAAAGGAAACCGGCAAAACCGCCCCAGTACTTGTGCGCGAAATGGCTGAAGGAACCGGCCACCGGCTCTTCGACGATCATCTCGCCGAGCTGGCGCATGATCATGAAGGCGATGAAGCCGCAGATGGCGTAGCCGAGGATCATCGACGGGCCCGCGGATTTCAGGACCCCGGCCGAGCCGAGGAACAATCCGGTACCAATCGCACCACCGAGGGCGATCAGTTGAATATGGCGATTTTTCAGGCCGCGTTTCAGCTCGCCTGATTGCGAGTTTTGTCCACTCATGAAAAAGGTCCCACGCAAGGTTTGATGATGTTCAGTAGACGTTGCTGCAAGGTTGCGATTTCAGACAACCCCGATCAAACCCCAGCGCAAGCACCAGGAATTCAGCGTTTTTACAACGGTCATGCGTCACCTGTTTGTTTTTATCTGTGACGAAATCGAACCCGACACGCTTGTGACGTGGCGGAGTGAACAAGGCGGATAGCCTTGAGGTTTGCGCGATTACGCAGAGGGTCACAGTTAAAACGCGGCGCATTGTACACCGCTAACCCCCTGCTGCCAGACCCCGCTGGATCAGCGTGGCGCCTGCCGGGATTGCGTGGGTCCGCCTCGAGACACTCGGGCGACTGCAAAAAATGAGTCAGGCCTTTGCAGGCCATCGACGGGGACGAGCGAAAAACCGCCCCACGGAGAGAAGTGAAGATCAATCTCGGCGTTCATTGCGCCTCCTTCTTGTTATGCACCTGCACGACAGGCATGAGGCGCATCTCACCCTGCAAACGAGGCTGAAACAAGCACGCCAGAGCCCTGCGCAAGGCCTTTGCAGGCGGGCGTCGGCAGGTTTTCCTTACAGCGTCGGCAACGGGGTGAATCCACTGGACTTCATCGGCGTTTTCGTAAATTTTTCTTTACAAGGCGTAACGCAGATTTTCCATTTCGGAAAATTCTGTAGGACGTCTGCAAATTGACGGTAGCAAGCTTGCTAATGAAAGTGGCGGCTTAGTTTTTTGTTTTCAAATAAGAAAATCGCCGCCTAAAAACAGAATAAAAAGTTTATTTAAATTTTAAATAAATAATTTTTTGCATTACAAAACACCCTGAACTAGGTTCTTCACGTCTTGCCGGCCACCTCGACCGGCCAGTCATAACCGTGAATGTCATCTAGGAGATCGACCATGCAAGCACTGGAAAAAGACCTGGACACCGAACTGCAACTGGACGAATGGTTTGAAGCGCCAACCCATGAGGCCGCCGTGGAAATGATGCAAGCCGACGCGGTGGTTCCGTTCGGCACGGCGATGTGGCCTCTGTAAGACATCCCCGGGCAGGCACGATCCGGCCGGTCGTGCCTGCCGCTTTCTCACGGTCAGTCAGGGAGGACTCATGGATAAGCCCCGCGCGATCTCGCATTTCCTTTACTACCTCGAACATCACCCTGCCCTTGCCGGTCTCGACTCGGCGAAGGTACTGCTCGGCCACACCGCCGATTACGAAGCCCTGACCGGCGCCATCGCCGAACAGGCCGGCGATCATCCCCGCTTCACCTTCAGCGCCAGACGCCTGGACCTGGAAAGCACCGCAACGCTGACCGCGGCGATTGCCGACAGCGATCTGTACATTTTCTTCTACGACTCTTCCACGCTGCCCAACCCGCGCCCCGACGGCCCGGAGTTCGTGCGCGCCCTGCAAGGCGTGATGGCGGAAAACTGGAAGAAGTCGCTGTTGTTCAAGGATTACGGCGACTATTTTTACGACACCTTCAGCGTGACGCCGCAGCGTATCGCCGGGCTCAACAGTCACTTGATCCAGCGCATGTCCCAAGCGACCACGCTGAGTTTCAAGGACGACCACGGCTCATGGTTTGAAACGCCACTGAGCAGTATCAAGAAGTGGACCGACATCAACGGCGTCGGCAACTTCGACCTGGCCCCCGGCGAGATCGCCACCCACAGCGAAGCCATCAACGGCCATGTGAAATTCAAGGGCACGTTCCTCAGCACTATCCCGTTTGCGCGCAAGTACGGCGTGCTGGAGTCGCCACTGGAGTTGTGGATCGAAAACTCGACCATCAGCCGCATCGCCACTGATGTGCCGGGGCTGGAGCATGATTTCAACAAGTACCTGGACGCCAATCCGTCAAACCGGCGCATTGAGGAATTGGGGATTGGTACCAACGAAGGCGTGAAGGATCTGTATGCGCGCAACGCCGGTTTCGAGGAGCGCCATTGCGGCCTGCACCTGGGCCTCGGCGGCGGGGCCAAGGGCAGTCATCATTTGGACCTGATTTTCTCCGGCGGGGTGTTGGCGCTGGATGACAAGCCGGTGTTTGACGGACGCTTTGTCTTCTAAGCAGACATTTCCATTCTGAAGCCACTGCCCCCCTGTAGGAGCTGTCGAGTGAAACGAGGCTGCGATCTTTTGATCTTGTTTTTGCAGATCAAGATCAAAAGATCGCAGCGTGCCGCAGCTCCTACAGGAACAGCGCGCAACCCAGCCAATAATCCAGACGGATGCATTGTGTTTCAGGCGACTGACGCCTTCGCGAGCAGGCTCGCTCCCACAGGGGATTTGTGTGTGTCGCATCTCCAATGTGGGAGCGAGCCTGCTCGCGAAGAGGCCGAATCAGTCGCTGCATAACTTCTGCCAGACAAAAAAAACGCCAACCCTGCGGTTGGCGTTTTTGCTTTAGCTCGAAGCTTGCCGCTCAAAGCTCACAGCTGCCTTATTCCGGCTTCTTGCGACCGAAGCCTGGACGCTGACCGGAACCGGCCGGTGCGCCACGGCGCTTGCCTGATGGCTTGTCGCCGTCGACCAGTTTGATCCCCGGACGCTTCGGTGCTGGCTTGGCCGGACGCTTGTTGGTGGTGTCCGCAGGACGATCCGCCACTGGCGTACCACGACCGGCCGGCGCACGACCTTCGCCACGCTCGGTGCGACCGTTGGCCGGACGCGGTGCGCGCTCGCCGTCACGGGCCACTGGCTTGCGACCCGGACGCTCGCCTTCGATCTGCGGCTCACGGCTCGGACGCGGACCGGTCGGCGCGCCAGCGGCGGGACGCAGAGTTCGCACGCGCTCGGTCTTGGCCATCGGCCGCGACGATTTACGCTGCATACGCTCCAGCTTGTCCTTGCTCTTGGCGTTGAGTTGCGGCATCGCCACCGGCGTCAGGCCGACTTCGGCGCTGAGCACGTCGACTTCGTACTGGCTCATTTCGCGCCAGCGGCCCATCGGCAGGTCGGAGTTGAGGAATACCGGACCGAAACGCACGCGCTTCAGACGGCTGACCACCAGTCCTTGGGATTCCCACAGGCGACGAACCTCACGGTTACGGCCTTCCATCACCACGCAGTGATACCAGTGGTTGAAGCCTTCGCCGCCCGGCGCCTGTTGAATGTCGGTGAAACGCGCCGGGCCGTCTTCCAGCACCACGCCGGCCTTCAGGCGCTCGATCATCTCGTCGTCGACTTCACCGCGGACACGCACGGCGTACTCACGGTCCATCTCGTAGGACGGGTGCATCAGACGGTTGGCCAACTCACCGTCGGTGGTGAACATCAGCAGACCGGTGGTGTTGATGTCGAGACGACCGATGTTGATCCAGCGGCCTTCTTTCGGGCGCGGCAGCTTGTCGAACACGGTCGGACGGCCTTCCGGGTCGTCACGGGTGCAGATTTCGCCATCGGGCTTGTTGTACATGATCACGCGGCGCACCGACTCGGCCGCCTCTTCGCGCTTGATCACCTTGCCATCAATGGTGATGGCATCGTGCATGTCGACGCGCAGGCCGAGGGTGGCGTCTTTGCCATTGACCTTGATCCGGCCCTGGCTGATCCAGGCTTCGACGTCACGGCGTGAGCCGACGCCGATACGGGCGAGGACTTTCTGCAGTTTTTCGCCTGCCGGGCCGATTTCCTGGTCGTCTTTCTGATTGATGTCACTCATCTGGGCACCTCCCGGTGTGGTCTGTTCAGGCGGCGCCTGAAGCATTGAAATCTGGTTTTCGGGCGAAGGGATCGCCGAAGGGTCGCGAATCATACGCGGATGTGCGCCATCGCGCATCAGAGACTAGCTGATCGATCGACAGTTATTTCTTTTTCCGCCGACCGGCGCCACCGAGTTTGATCAGGCGCAGCGCGGCTTCCGCCAGCACTGTGCGCTTGTCGTCCTTGTCGAGTTTCTTCCAGGCGCGGATTTCGCGCTTGCTGCGGCCACAGCCGAGGCAGATGTCATCGCTGAACTTGCAGAGGCTGATGCACGGGTTTTTGGTCGAGCTCATGGGGTCTCCCTTGAAGATCAAAAGATCGCAGCCTGCGGCAGCTCCTACATTGGAATACGGTCCCTGTAGGAGCTGCCGCAGGCTGCGATCTTTTCGGCGCGCCTCAGTCCTCGAACTCGCGGCGTTCGGCTTCGATGGCTTCGGCCAGGGCGCGCGCCTCGGCTTCTTCTTCACTCAGTTCGGGCTCCGCTGCAGGTGGTTCGAGGGCAGCGACGGCAGCGAGAAGTTTTTCCCGGGCCTCGGCAACGCCAAGAATGTCCTCTTCCGGTTCGGCTTCAGGCTCGGCCTCAAGTTCAACTTCAATCGGCGGCTCGACGGTCTCGGCTTCCGGCTCAGTCGTCGACGTCTCCCCGTCCGCCGCATCGCGCAACAAATCATCGAAGTCGGTCTTGATCCCCTCCTCCATGCTGTCCAGCTCCAGCAGCAAGCTGTGGAAGCTGGTTTCTTCCTTCGGCTCTTCCGGCTCGGCGCTGGCGTCGGCCTGTTCCTGCAGGCCTTGCGGCACCGGTGCGTCGTCGAAATCGAGGACGGGCTCGGCTTCCATCTCACGCAGTTCGGCCAGCGGCGGCAGGTCTTCAAGGTTCTTCAGATTGAAGTGATCGAGAAACGCCTTGGTGGTGGCGAACATCGCCGGCTTGCCCGGCACGTCGCGGTACCCGACGATGCGAATCCACTCGCGCTCGATCAGCGTTTTGACGATGTTGGTGTTGACCGCCACACCCCGCACGTCTTCGATCTCGCCCCGGGTAATCGGCTGGCGATAGGCGATCAGCGCCATGGTTTCCAGCAGCGCACGGGAATAGCGCTGCGGCCGCTCTTCCCACAAACGCCCGACCCACGGCGAAAACTTCTCGCGGATCTGCAAGCGGTAGCCGGAGGCGACTTCCTTGAGCTCGAACGCGCGGCCCTCGCAGGACTTGGCCAGCAGGCTCAGGGCTTTCTTGAAGACCGGCGGTTCCGGGCGCTCGCCTTCTTCGAACAGTTCGTAGAGGCGTTCAAGCGATTGCGGTTTTCCCGAGGCCAACAGAAAGGCTTCAAGCAGGGGCGCCAGCTCGCGGGGTTCAGTCAGGTTCATGTTTCGACTCGTTATTCGGCTCGGGCTCGCACGTGGATCGCGGCGAACGGCTCATTCTGCACCAGCTCGACCAAGGATTCCTTGACCAGTTCAAGGATCGCCATAAAGGTCACGACCACACCGAGGCGACCTTCCTCGGCGGTGAACAGCTCGACAAACGGCACAAAACCGCCGCCCTTGAGCCGCTCCAGCACATCGCTCATGCGCTCGCGGGTCGACAATGCCTCGCGGCTGACCTGATGGCTCTCGAACATGTCGCCCCGGCGCAGCACTTCGGCCATGGACATCAGAATCTCTTCCAGCGCGACATCAGGCAACAGCTTGCGCGCCCGGGCTTCCGGGGCGTCGAGCTTGGGCACCACAACATCGCGTCCGACCCGGCTCAGGCCGTCGATGCCTTCGGCGGCGGCCTTGAAGCGCTCGTATTCCTGCAGGCGGCGGATCAGTTCGGCGCGCGGGTCGTCCTCTTCGTCTTCGACGGTTTCGGCCCGCGGCAGGAGCATCCGCGATTTGATTTCGGCCAGCATCGCGGCCATCACCAGGTACTCGGCGGCCAGTTCCAGGCGCACCGACTGCATCAACTCGACATAGCCCATGTACTGACGGGTGATTTCCGCCACCGGGATGTCGAGAATGTTGATGTTCTGTTTGCGGATCAGGTACAGCAGCAGGTCGAGCGGGCCTTCGAAGGCTTCGAGAAACACTTCCAGCGCATCCGGCGGGATGTACAGGTCCAGCGGCATTTCCGTGACCGCCTGGCCATAGACCATGGCAAACGGCAGTTCCTGCTGGGCGCCGGCTTGGGGATCGACAACGGTTTCCACTGCGGACATTCAGGCCTCGACCATGAACGGCGCGGGGTCGCCGCAACCGACGCGGATCACTTCCGGGTCGTCGCCGGTCAGGTCGATCACGGTGGACGCCTTGATCCCGCCGAAACCGCCGTCGATGATCAGATCCACCTGGTGTTCCAGCAATTGACGCATTTCGTACGGATCGCTCAGCGGATCTTCATCGCCGGGCATGATCAGGGTCACACTCATCAGCGGCTCGCCGAGTTCGGCCAGCAACGCCAAGGCAATCGGATGGCTCGGCACCCGCAGGCCGATGGTGCGTTTCTTCGGATGCAGCAGCAAACGCGGCACTTCGCGGGTGGCATTGAGGATAAAGGTGTAAGGCCCCGGCAGATGCGCCTTGAGAATGCGGAAGGTGCCGGTGTCGATCTTGGCATAGTTGCCCAGTTGCGACAGATCGCTGCAGATCAGCGCAAAGTTGTGCTTTTCGTCGAGCTGACGCAGACGGCGCACGCGCTCGATTGCGGTCTTGTCGCCGATCTGGCAACCGATGGCGTAGGAAGAGTCCGTGGGATAAATCACCACCCCGCCCTTGCGGATGATCTCGACCGCCTGCTTGATCAGGCGCGCTTGCGGGTTTTCCGGATGGATCTGGAAAAATTGACTCACATTCTCTACCTGTTCAGACGGCGGCGATAACTGTGTCATGTTTGAACCGACCCCACAGGGGTGGAAGGTCCTCGGGAACCGGCCGGTACTGGCCAATCTCGGACCAGCCACCAGGGCCATGGAAATCACTGCCGGCGCTGACCAGCAGACCGAACTCACGGGCAAGGATCGCCAGGCTGCCGACCTGTTCTGCGGGCTGATGGCCATTGACCACTTCGATTGCATGCCCGCCCGCTTGAATATAGTCGGCAATCAGCTTTCGGCGCTTGCTGCGGGTGAAATCGTAGTGCCACGGATGCGCCAGACTGACCCACGCCCCGGCGGCGCGCAGGGTGCCGACGGTGTCTTCCAGCGTCGGCCAGTGCTGCTTGACGTCACCGAGCTTGCCGGCGCCGAGCCATTTGCGGAATGCCTCGGCGCGATCCTTTACGAAACCTTCACGCACCATCCAGTCGGCAAAATGCGGGCGGGCCGGCGCGTTGCCGCTGTCGCCCAGTTCCTGCTGGATCTGCCGGGCGCCTTCGAGGGCACCGGGCATACCTTTGAGGCCAAGCTTGCGGCTTATTTCTTCCGACCGCAGCCAGCGGCCATCGTGCAATCTGGCGATGGCCTCGACCAAGGGCGCGGCGTTGACGTCGAAACCGTAGCCCAGCACGTGGATGGTCGCGCCGCCCCAGGTGCAGGACAGTTCGACGCCATTGACCAGTTGCATGCCCAGTTCTTCGGCGGCGCTGCGCGCTTCGGCGAGGCCTTCGAGGGTGTCATGATCGGTCAACGCCAGGACTCGCACGCCGTTTTCAAACGCACGCGCAACCAGAACCGCCGGCGCCAGGGCGCCATCGGAGGCCGTGCTGTGGCAGTGCAAATCAACATTCACGGGGAGTTGTAACCTCAAATCAGCTGGCGCTATCGCGCGCCCATATGTTTGTTATTATGCCGCCACATCCAGCTTCTGGCTCTCACTGTGAAACAATTCATCGATTTCATCCCGCTTCTGCTGTTTTTCATCGTTTACAAACTGGATCCACGGGTCGTCGACATCGCCGGCCATGAGGTGACTGTAGGCGGTATTTACAGCGCCACGGCGATGCTGATCATCAGCTCCCTCGTAGTCTACGGCGCGCTGTTCATCAAGCAGCGCAAGCTGGAAAAAAGCCAATGGCTGACCCTGATCGCCTGCCTGGTGTTCGGCAGCCTGACCCTGGCCTTCCACAGCGAGACCTTCCTCAAATGGAAAGCCCCGGTGGTCAACTGGCTGTTCGCCCTGGCCTTCATCGGAAGCCACTTCATCGGTGACCGCCTGCTGATCAAACGCATCATGGGCCACGCGCTGACCCTGCCGGATCCGGTCTGGACCCGCCTGAACATCGCCTGGATCGCCTTCTTCCTGTTCTGCGGCGCTGCCAACCTGTTCGTGGCATTCACCTTCCAGAGCATCTGGGTCGACTTCAAGGTGTTCGGCAGTCTGGGCATGACCGTGCTGTTCCTGGTCGGTCAGGGCATCTACCTGTCCCGCCATCTGCACGACGCCGATACCACAACGCCAAAAACCGAGGACTGACATGCTCTACGCAATCATTGCCACCGACGTCGCCAACTCGCTCGAAGCCCGCCTCGCCGCGCGCCCGGCCCACCTCGAACGCCTGCAAGTGCTCAAGGGCGAAGGCCGCATCGTGCTGGCCGGCCCGCACCCGGCGATCGACAGCAATGATCCGGGCGCGGCGGGTTTCACCGGCAGCCTGATCGTCGCCGAATTCGACTCCCTGAGCGCCGCCCAGGCCTGGGCCGACGCCGATCCGTACATCGCTGCCGGCGTGTACGCCAATGTGATCGTCAAACCGTTCAAGCAAGTCCTGCCGTAACCAAGGAATGTGGAGGGGCTCTGTGGCGAGGGGATTCATCCCCGATGGGTTGCGCAGCAACCCCAAAGCCATCCAATGCGGTGTGCCTGACACACCGCATGCTCCCATTTCAGGTCTGCTTCGCAGCCCATCGGGGATAAATCCCCTCACCACAAAAATCATCAACCGCAATATCTCCTCTACCCGGCACTGAACCTTCCCGCTTCTCACCGCTCTCAATCGCTCATTATTCTCGTTTGCCTGCCGACAACCTGCCCAATATCCATTTGCTAGCAGGAATCGCAATGCGCAAAGGTCCGTTGTGTCTGATGTGGGTCACGTTGACGATCATGGCGCCCGCCCATGGTGAAGAAACCACCGAAAGCGGCAGCTCCACGCCATTGTCATTAAGTGCCGGCAGCCAGATTACCGAGTTGCAGCAGCGCCTGAAGGCCAGCGAGCAGCAGCGGGAAGAATTGAGCAAACAACTGCAAAATGCCGACAACACTCGCGAAAGCGCCGTGCTCGCCAGGTTGCGCCAAGAGAATCAGCGCCTGAAGCTGCAACTCAAGGAAGCCCAGGCCAGTCCCTTGCCGCGTTTGCTGACCGAACAGCAGCAATGGTTCGTTACGGGCGCCGGGGTAGCGCTATTGGCGCTGCTGTGCGGTATCTTTGCCAGTGGAGCAAGCCGAAAACGTCGGCAATGGCTAAATTGAGTGAGTCATGAGCGAGCTGTTACTGATTGATGATGACCAGGAGTTGTGTGAACTCCTGAGTAGCTGGCTGAGCCAGGAAGGCTTTCTGGTGCGTGCCTGCCACGATGGCCAGAGCGCGCGCAAGGCGTTGGCCGAATCGGCTCCGGCGGCGGTGGTGCTGGACGTGATGCTGCCCGATGGCAGCGGTCTGGAACTGCTCAAGCAATTGCGCAGCGAGCACGCAGAGCTGCCGGTGCTGATGCTCTCGGCCCGGGGCGAACCGCTGGACCGTATTCTCGGTCTGGAGCTGGGGGCCGACGATTACCTGGCCAAGCCCTGCGATCCGCGTGAACTCACCGCGCGCCTGCGCGCCGTGCTGCGCCGCAGCCACCCGGCCGCCGTATCCACCCAACTCGAACTCGGCGACCTGAGCTTCAGCCCGGTGCGCGGCGTGGTCAGCATCGACGAAAAAGAACTGACACTTACCGTTTCCGAAAGCCGCCTGCTCGAAGCCCTGCTCAAGCAGCCCGGCGAACCGCTGGACAAACAGGAACTGGCGCAACTGGCCCTCGGTCGCAAGCTGACCCTGTACGACCGCAGCCTCGACATGCACGTGAGCAACCTGCGCAAGAAGATCGGCCCGCACCCCGACGGCCGCCCACGGATCGTCGCCCTGCGCAGCCGCGGTTATTACTACAGCCTCTGATCCACGTCCGACACAACGACATCCCCCTGTAGGAGCTGCCGAAGGCTGCGATCTTTGCTTTTGAAGATCAAAAGATCGCAGCGTGCCGCAGCTCCTACAGGGGATATGTGTAAAGCTGGGAACAAAGCGTCTTTACCCAAGCTTTACGCAGCGCTGACCGCCGCTGACCTTGATCTCCGTAATCTGAACTCATCCGGAACGTACCGGGAACGAGACAAGGAGATACACCATGCGCAAGACTCTTATCGCTCTGATGTTCGCTGCCGCTCTGCCAACCGTCGCCATGGCCATGCCACAGGATGGTGGCCCGATGGGTGGCCCACTCGACGGCCCACGCCACGGCGGTCAGATGCACGGCGAACACGGCAAAGGCCCGTACAGCCAACTCGACCTGACCCGCGAACAGCGCGATCAGATCCGCAAGATCATGGGCGAGCAGATGCACGAACGTCGCCAGGTGGTCGAGAAGTACCTGGAAAAACTCTCGCCGGCTGACCAGAAAGCCATGAAAGACGAGATGGCGGCCAACCACAAGAAAGCCGAAGCTGACGTACGCAACCTGCTGAATCCGGATCAACAGAAGAAATTCGACGAGATCCAGAAGAAACAGGCTGAACGCCGCGCCGAATGGGCCGAGTTCAAAGCGTGGAAAGCGCAACAGCCGCAAAAGGCGCAATAATGTTCTGATCACAGGCCCGACGGCTGATACCGTCGGGCCTGTTTACATTCGAAACGGTAGGAGCTGCCGAAGGCTGCGATCTTTTGATCTTGATCTTGAAAAACAAAATCAAAAGATCGCAGCCTTCGGCAGCTCCTACAGGGCTTACGCGTTTGTTTGAGGATTTTCTGTGCGTTCACTGTTCTGGCGTATTCTCGCGAGCTTCTGGCTGGCCATCGCCCTGGTGGCAGGGCTGTCGATCCTGCTCGGGCACATGCTCAATCAGGACGCGTGGATCCTCAGCCGCCATCCGGGCCTCAACACGCTGGCCGCCGAATGGACGCAAACCTACGAAGCCCAGGGCGAAGACGCCGCGCAGGACATCCTTCAACAGCGCAAACGCCAGTACCACATTGACGTCCAGGTGCTGAACGAAAGCGGCGACCCGGTGGTGCGTGGCACCTTCCCGCGTCGCGCCGCCGCCTTCGAAGCCAGACAGAACAACGATGACCGACGTCTGCCCTGGCGCCGCCTGACCGACGAATTCACCAGCGAAAAAACCGGCGACACTTACCTGTTCATCTTCCGCATCCCGCACCCGGAACTCGATGCGTGGCACCGTGAAAGCCTGCTCTGGCCGCTGAGTGCGCTGGGTATCGCACTGGTGGTACTGACCCTGTTCAGCCTGCTGGTGACCTTCTCCATCACCCGCCCGCTCAGCCGTTTGCGCGGTGCGGTGCATGATCTGGGGCAGACCACCTACCAACAGAACAGCCTGGCGAAACTGGCCAACCGTCGCGACGAATTCGGTGTGCTGGCCAACGACTTCAACCGCATGGGTGCGCGCCTGCAAAGCCTGATCGGCAGTCAGCGCCAGTTGCTGCGCGACGTGTCCCACGAACTGCGTTCACCTCTGGCGCGACTGCGCATCGCGCTGGCGCTGGCGGAACGGGCCAATCCTGAAGAACGGGAAAAACTCTGGCCACGCCTGACCCGCGAGTGCGATCGGCTGGAAGCGTTGATCAGCGAAATTCTGGTGCTGGCACGGGTCGATGCCGACAACGCCAGTGCCGAAGCGGTGGACCTGAACGCCCTGCTCGGCACCTTGCAGAAAGATGCCCAGCTCGGCTCACCCGAGCAGAGCGTGCGCCTGAACGCCGAGCCACAGCTGAGTCTGACCGGATGGCCGACCATGATCGAGCGCGCCGTCGACAACCTGTTGCGCAACGCCCAGCGTTTCAACCCGGTGGGCCAGGCGATCGAGATGCAGGCTACGCGTCAGGGCGAGCGGATTGTCGTGAGCGTGCGCGACCACGGGCCGGGCGTACAGGCCGAACACCTGAGCCAGTTGGGCGAACCGTTTTACCGGGCGCCGGGGCAAACGGCGGCGGGACATGGCCTGGGCCTGGCAATTGCCAGGCGGGCGGCGGAGCGGCATGGCGGGAGTCTGACCCTGGCCAATCATCCCGAGGGCGGGTTTATTGCCAGCCTGGAATTGCCGCTGGTGCCAGGGGCTGTCGTCCAACCTTAGACTTTCGATGAAAAAAAAGATCGTCCGATCGCGGCCCGAGCCTGCGGCAGCTCCTACAGAGCCGAAACACCTGTAGGAGCTGCCGCAGGCTGCGATCTTTTGACTTTAAACCTTGCCCGGCCAGGCGCTGACGAATTCGGCCATATCAACTTTCTCGGCAACGCGCGGCTCTTTCTGCGGCGTGCCGAGGTACAGGAAGGCAATCACCTGCTCGCCTTCAGCCAGGCCCAGCCCCTTGGCCACATGCGCCGAATAGGCCAGATCACCGGTACGCCACACCGCACCAATCCCCTGCGCATAGGCCGCCAGCAGAATTCCGTGCGCCGCACACCCCGCCGCCAGCAACTGCTCGGCCTTCGGATACTTGACGTGCTCCTGCAGTTTCGCGATCACCACGACCACCAGCGGCGCCCGCAGCGGGCCGTTGCGCGCCTTGTCGATCATCGCTTCAGTGACTTCACCTTCCTGCATCTGCGCCGCTTCGGCCAGCAACTCGCCCATTTGCTCGCGCGCCGCACCTTCGACGGTGAGGAAACGATACGGCTGCAGATGGCCGTGATCCGGCGCACGCAGGGCCGCACCGAACAGCGCTTCGCGCTGCTGCGCGGTGGGGGCCGGTTCGACCAGGCGTGGAACGGAAACACGGTTGAGCAACGCGTCGAGAGCCTGCATCGGCCACCTCCTGAGAAAAATGTGCGGCTATTCTAGCTTCATCTGCCAACGGGATGCCGGTTTACATGCCCTGCCTCACGGGTAGAATGGCGCCCTTCCCACTTCAGCCCGAGCGGACTTCATGGCGTTGCCGACCTTACGGATCATTGGTTTCATCATCGGCATCTTCCTGATCACCCTGGCCGTCGCCATGGTCGTGCCCATGGCCACCCTGGTGATTTTCGAGCGCACCAGTGACCTGCCGTCGTTCCTCTGGGCGAGCATGATCACCTTCCTCGCCGGCCTTGCGCTGGTGATTCCCGGACGCCCGGAACACATCCATCTGCGCCCGCGTGACATGTACCTGTTGACGGTCAGCAGCTGGCTGGTGGTGTGCATTTTCGCCGCGCTGCCATTCCTGCTGACTCAGCACATCAGCTACACCGACTCGTTCTTTGAAAGCATGTCCGGCATCACCGCCACCGGCTCAACCGTGCTCAGCGGGCTGGACAGCATGTCGCCGGGAATCCTGATGTGGCGCTCGCTGCTGCACTGGCTCGGCGGTATCGGCTTCATCGGCATGGCGGTGGCGATTCTGCCGCTGCTGCGCATCGGTGGCATGCGCCTGTTCCAGACCGAATCGTCCGACCGTTCAGAAAAGGTCATGCCGCGCTCGCACATGGTGGCGCGCCTGATCGTGGCCGCCTACGTCGGCATCACCATCCTCGGCAGCCTGGCATTCTGGTGGGCCGGAATGAGCCCGTTCGATGCGATCAACCACGCGATGTCGGCGATCTCCACCGGCGGCTTCTCGACCTCCGACCAGTCATTGGCGAAGTGGACACAACCGGCGGTGCACTGGGTCGCGGTGGTGATCATGATTCTCGGCAGCCTGCCGTTCACCCTGTACGTGGCGACCATGCGCGGCAATCGCAAGGCATTGATCAAGGATCAGCAGGTGCAGGGCCTGCTCGGCATGTTGCTGGTGACCTGGCTGGTGCTCGGCACCTGGTATTGGTGGACCACTAAACTGCATTGGCTGGAGGCGCTGCGGCACGTGGCGCTGAACGTGACCTCGGTGGTCACCACCACCGGTTTCGCCCTCGGCGACTACAGCCTGTGGGGCAACTTCTCGCTGATGCTGTTTTTCTATCTGGGCTTTGTCGGCGGCTGCTCCGGTTCGACCGCGGGCGGGATCAAGATCTTCCGTTTCCAGGTCGCCTACATCCTGCTCAAGGCCAACCTTAACCAGTTGATTCACCCGCGCGCGGTGATCAAGCAGAAGTACAACGGTCACCGTCTCGACGAAGAAATCGTGCGCTCGATTCTGACCTTTTCGTTCTTCTTCGCCATCACCATTTGCGTGATCGCCCTGCTGCTGTCGCTGCTCGGCGTGGACTGGATGACTGCGCTGACAGGCGCTGCCAGCACCGTGTCCGGCGTCGGCCCGGGCCTGGGTGAGACCATCGGCCCGGCGGGCAATTTCGCCACCCTGCCGGATGCCGCGAAGTGGATCCTGTCGTTCGGCATGCTGCTCGGCCGACTGGAGATCATTACGGTGTTTGTGCTGTGTATTCCGGCCTTTTGGCGTCACTGACCGGCGCCTGCAACAGCCGCGCCCGGTAATCGCCGGGCGTGGTGTCAAACCAGCGACGGAAGGCGCGGAAGAAGTTGCTCGGATCGGCAAACCCCAGCAGATACGCAATCTCCAGCAGGGTCATGCTCGGCTGGGCCAGGTATTGCTCGGCGAGTTCGCGGCGGGTGTCGTCGAGCAACTGCTGAAAACTCGTGCCCTCCTCCTGCAACCGCCGCTGCAAGGTGCGCTGCGACAGATGCAGGGTCTGCGCCACCGTATCGCGCTTGGGTTCGCCCTGCGGCAACAAGCGACATAGCACCTGCCGAGCCTTGTGGGTCACGCGGCTTTCAGAGAATCGCGCCAGGTACTCCCCGGCAAACCGGTCGTGCAACAGCGCCATGGCTTCGTTGGCGGTGGGCAGTGGCGCCTCCATGTCAGCCCGTTCGAAAATCAACGCATCGTACGGCGCGTTGAACATCAGCGGCGCATGGAAGGCTTGCCTGTAAGGTTGCAGGTCGGCGGGCTCGTCGCCCTGGAACAGCACTTTGACCGGATGCAGCGTGCGCCCGGTCAACCAGCTGCACAGGCCCAACGCACAGGCCAGCGAGGCTTCGGCGCTCTGTCGGGTCGGTGGCAGGTGATCGCCATGCACCGTCAGAATCAGCGCATAGCCTTCTTCGAGCAGGCGAAAACTCAGGTCGGCACTTTCGGCGATGATCCGCTGATAACGCACCAACCGTTGGAAGCCTTCGGCCAAGGTGTTGCTCGACATCAAGGCATAGCCGGCGACATGGAACGAGGCCGGACGCACCACTTTGCCCATGTTCAAGCCGATCGCCGGGTTGCCGGACAGCTCGACCGCCCGTTGCCAGAGCCGGGTCATGGAATCTTGCGGGAAACGCGCATCCGGATCATCCAGGGCGGCGTAATCGAGCCCCAGTTGCTTGAACAGCACCCGGCAATCCAGGCCGTCCATCTCCAATGCTTTGACAATCCCCATCGCCCAGCTTGCAGAAGTCGTTCGTTCGCTCATGGCGTCATTCTTTTACATGATGGATCACATGTTGCGACCCGATTTGCGAAGGATACTAAAGTGGCGCCCATTGTCACTGGCTGATACCAGTGTTCACTCTAGACTCAAATAGGCTACCCGCCGAACAACTTGCCGTCAGAACAATAACCACAGAGATCGCAGTCGTGGAAAACATCAAGCCATTCAATAGCTTCGCCGAGTTCTATCCGTATTACCTCAGCGAACACGCCAACAGTACCTGCCGCCGATTGCATTTTATCGGCACCACGCTGGTGATTTTCATTCTGGCCATGACCCTCGCCAAGGGCGCCTGGCTACTGTTACTGGCCCTGCCGCTGGCCGGTTACAGCTTTGCCTGGGTCGGGCACTTCTTCTTTGAGAAGAACCGTCCGGCGACTTTCCAGCATCCGCTGTACAGCCTGCTCGGCGATTTCGTCATGTACCGCGACATGATCCTCGGCCGCGTGGCGTTCTGAAACCCGACACACCTGGAGGCTTGCCGATGAACGCCAATGCCCGCTTCACCCACATGCAGGATGGTACGCCGGAAGACTGGGCGATCATCGCCGCAGACTTCAGCGCCTACGCCCGGCAATTGCCGTCGCGGATCGTCGCGCACCTGAAGTTGCTGGAAGGTGATTTCGGCGGCTTCCCGGTGGATCGCCTGACCCACTCGCTGCAAACCGCGACCCGCGCCTATCGCGATGGCCGTGACGAGGAGTACGTGGTCTGTGCGCTGCTGCATGACATCGGCGACACCCTCGGCTCCTACAATCACCCGGACATCGCGGCGGCGATTCTCAAACCGTTCGTCAGCGCCGAAAATCTGTGGATGGTCGAGAAGCACGGAATCTTTCAGGGTTACTACTTCTTCCATCACCTGGGCATGGATCGGCACCTGCGCGAGCAATTCGCCGCGCATCCGCAGTACCAGGCGACGGCGGAATTCTGCGCCAGATACGATGCGGCGGCGTTCGACCCGGCGTATGAAACCATGCCGCTGAGCTTCTTCGAGCCGATGCTGGAGCGGCTGTTTGCGCAGCCGAAGCACTCGATCTACAAGGCGGCGATGGAAGAACACGCCCCGGCCTGATGTTGTCTGTACCGGCCTTATCGCTGGCAAGCCAGCTCCCACAGGTATTGCGAGCGCCCCCGATCACTGTGGGAGCTGGCTTGCCAGCGATGAGGTCCTTTTGCATAGCCGAGAAATCAGACGAGTTCGGCGACCTTGGCCGCCTTGAGCTGCGCCTCCCGTGCCTGGGCATCTGCCAGGCGATACAACTCGATCGTGCCATCCCAATGCTCGATCAACGCCGTGCACGACTCCACCCAGTCGCCGCAATTGAGGTAGTCCACCTCGCCGACCTTGCGAATCTCGGCGTGGTGAATATGCCCGCAGACCACGCCGTGCAATTCGCGTTTCACACATTCGTGGGCGATGGCTTCTTCGAAGTCGCTGATGAAGCTCACCGCCGTCTTCACCTTGTGTTTCAGGTACGCCGACAACGACCAGTAGCCGTAGCCATAACGGGCACGCCAGTGATTGAGCCAGCGGTTGAGGGTCAGGGTAAATTCGTAGGCCGAGTCGCCGAGAAAGGCCAGCCAGCGGTGATAGCGGGTGATCACGTCAAACTGATCGCCGTGAATCACCAGCAAGTGCCGGCCATCCGCCGTGACATGCACGGCCTCATCGACCAACTGGATGTTGCCGAGGATCAGCTTCGAATAACGGCGCAGGAATTCATCATGGTTGCCGGTGACGTAGATCACCTCGGTGCCGCGCTTGCTCATGGTCAGCAGGCGGCGGATCACGTTGGTGTGCGCCTGTGGCCAGTACATGCCACCGCGCAGCTTCCAGCCGTCGATGATGTCTCCGACCAGGTAGATCTTGTCGGCGTGGTAGCCCTTGAGAAATTGCGACAAGTGCTCGGCCTGGCAGTCCCGTGTGCCCAGATGCACATCGGAAATCCACAAGGTGCGCACCCGTTGTTTACGGCTGGGTCTGGCGAGCTCGGCGCTGGTCATGGGCAACCCTCTGCGATGTTTTCGCCACTGTGCACGCGCCTAGTGAATCGACCATGACAGACAGGCGTCAGTCGTGTGACAGCGCGCAAGCCCGTTGCCCCGGTGTAGACTGGCGCTCACTTCGGAGACCTCTGCCATGCGCCCGATCCTGACTCTGCGCCAATACACCCACGATCTGATCGTCCACAGCCACGACCACGCGCAACTGGTGTTCGGTCTGTCCGGCGCGCTGGATTTCGAAGTCGAGGGTCAGGGCAGCCAGGTGCGTCAGCAGAGTTTCGTGGTCGTCCCCGGCGGCGCGCATCATGCCTGCGGCAGTCCCGATGGCAGCCGTTGTCTGGTACTGGACGTACCCGACGGGCCATGGCTGAACGATTCGCTGGGCGAGCACGCCGACGCCAGTCAGCGCTTGCTCGACCAGCCTGCGCGGTTGTCCCTTGATGCCGGGCAAAGCCAATTGGTCAATTGGCTGGCGAACAGCCCGGTCACGGATCCGCTGATCGCCCAGCAAGGCGCGGTGTTGCTGCTCGCCAGCCTGAATCACGGCAGACCTGCCGAACACTCGGCGCGGCGCCTGCCCTACGCGGCGCTGGATGCGCACATCGAACAATACGCCGCCTACCCGCTGCAAGTGGCCGATCTGGCGCAGATCGCCGGATTGTCCAGCGCCCGGCTGCACGCACGGTTCATGGCGGAATGCGGGCAGACGCCGATGGACTACATTCGCAGCCGGCGGCTGCACAAGGCGGTTTGCCTGCTGCGCGACACGGCGCTGCCCATCGGCGAAATCGCCTGCCGGGTCGGCTACAGTTCGCAAAGTGCGTTCGCGGCGGCGGTATTGCGGGAGTTTGGCGCGTCGCCAGGCCATTTACGCCGCGATTCCTGCGACAAAAAACGCTAGTTCGCCGACAGACTTCTGCGCCGCAACACGTTTCAATGTTTGCCCATGCTCCCTGTAGGAGCTGCCGAAGGCTGCGATCTTTTGACTTTGGCTTTTCAAGATCAAAAGCAAGATCAAAAGATCGCAGACTGCGGCAGCTCCTGCATTTGAAACCGTGTTCGGATTAAGGATTGCAATGACTCCGCGTACCGCCCTCGGCGCCCTGCATATCGGCGCTCTGATGTTCGGCCTGACCGGTGTGTTCGGCAAACTCGCGGCCGCCTCACCGGCGGTTATCGTCTTCGGACGTGCGGCGTTTGCCGTGCTCGCCCTGGCCTTTTTCGCCCGCTTCGCCAGCCAGCACGGCTGGCAGAAACTGCAGGCGGTCGACTGGCGCCGCCTGGCACTCAGCGGCGTGTTGCTGGCCGGGCACTGGGTGAGTTTTTTCATCGCAGTGAAAGTCGCCGGGGTGGCGATTGCGACCTTGGGCTTCGCGAGTTTCCCGGCGTTCACGGTGATTCTTGAAGGGCTGATTTTCCGCGAACGCATCCGCGCCAATGAAATTGTGCTGGTGGTGCTGGTCAGCGTGGGTCTTGTGCTTGTAACTCCGGCGTTCGATCTGGCCAGCGGCGCCACCACCGGATTGCTCTGGGCGGTGCTGTCGGGCTTGCTGTTCGCCCTGCTGTCGCTGACCAACCGCGCCAGCTCCGGACGTATCCCGGCGGTGCAGGCGGCGCTGTGTCAAAACGTGGTGGTGGCGCTGTGTCTGCTGCCGGTCGCGGCCCCGCAACTGAGCGAAGTACGCGCGATGGACTGGCTGTGGATCGGCCTGCTCGGGGTGTTCTGCACCGGCGTTGCGCACAGCCTGTTTGTCGCCAGCCTCGCGGTGATCAAGGCGCGCACCGCCGCCGTGGTGTTCGCCATGGAGCCGGTCTACGGCATCACCGTCGCCTGGCTGCTGTTCGATGAAAACCCGAGCGTGCGCATGCTGATCGGCGGCGCGCTGATCATCGTCGCCATCGTGGTCTCGGCGCGGATGTCAGGCAGCGCCGACAAGAAAACCGTCGCCGCCGAAGCTGCGTCTCACTGAGTGCGGTCGCTGTGGCCGAGGTCGCGCTCAGGGTCGATCTGATCGCGGACCCGCTGCTTGAGCACCTTGGCCTCGGGAAAGCCGCCGTCGGCCTTGCGCTCCCAGATCTGCACATCGTCGCAGCTGATGTGAAATACCCCGCCGGTGCCGGGCACCAGAGACACCTTGCCGAGGTCGTCGCCGAAAGTGCTGAGCAGTTCCTGCGCCAGCCACGCGGCGCGCAGCAGCCACTGGCATTGGGTGCAATACGTGATGACGATTTCCGGTTTTGCAGCAGACATGTTCGCTGAAACTCCTGAGACAGAGGGCGCCGCTATAATAGCCGGCTTTATCGCTTGCCCCGAGACTCACCATGCGCCGTTTGCTGTTCTGCCTGTTGCTTGGCTTTCTGCCGTTCTTTATTGATGTCAGCGTGCATGCCACCGAAGCCCCCCGCCCGAAAGTCGGCCTGGTGCTGTCCGGTGGTGCTGCCCGTGGTCTGGCGCACATTGGCGTGCTCAAGGCCCTTGAGGAGCAAGGCATCAAGATCGATGCAATTGCCGGCACCAGCATGGGCGCGGTGGTCGGTGGCCTGTATGCCTCGGGCTACAAGATCGATGAGCTGGAAAAACTCGCGTTGAACATCGACTGGCAACAGGCGCTATCCGACGCCCCGCCCCGGGAAGACGTGCCGTTTCGCCGCAAACAGGACGACCGCGACTTTCTGGTGAAACAGCAACTGAGTTTCCGCGACGACGGCAGCCTCGGCCTGCCGCTGGGGGTGATTCAGGGCCAGAACCTGGCGCTGATGCTGGAAAGCCTGCTGGCGCATACCAGCGACACCCGCGACTTCGACAAGCTGCCAATCCCGTTCCGCGCGGTCGCCACCGACATCGCCAACGGCGAAAAAGTAGTGTTCCGCAAAGGTCACTTGCCGCAGGTGATCCGCGCCAGCATGTCGATCCCGGCGGTGTTCGCCCCGGTCGAACTGGACGGCCGGCTGCTGGTGGACGGCGGCATGACCGATAACATCCCGCTCGACGTCGCGCGGGAGATGGGCGTCGACGTGGCAATCGTGGTCGACATCGGCACGCCACTGCGCAACCGCAAGCAACTCGCCACCGTGGTTGATGTGCTGAACCAGTCGATCACCCTGATGACCCGGCGCAACTCCGAAGAACAGCTGGCCGCCCTCAAACCCGGCGACGTGCTGATCCAGCCAGCGCTGGCGGCGTTTGGCGTCACCGACTTCGGCAAGGCCCAGGAGATGATCGATGCCGGTTACCGCGCCACGCGGATTCTCGACGCCCGCCTCGCTCAGCTCAAACCTCACGAATCTCAAGACGCCGAACTCAATGCGGCTCGCGCCCCGGGCCAGCGCACGCCGATCATTACCGCGATCAAGGTCGAGAACAATTCGAAAGTCGGTGACGACGTGATCCGCTACTACATTCGCCAGCCCATCGGTGAACCATTGGATCTCGGTCGACTGCATTCGGACATGGGCACGCTGTACGGCCTCGATTACTTCGAACAGGTGCAGTACCGCGTGGTGCACAAGGGCGCTGATCACACGCTGGTGATCAGCGCCCGAGGCAAACGCAGCGGTACCGATTACCTGCGGGTCGGCCTGAACCTGTCGGACGACATGCGCGGCGCCAGCGCTTTCAACCTCGGCGCCAGCTATCGGATCAACGGCATCAACCGTCTCGGCGCGGAATGGCTGACCCGGGCGCAGATCGGCGACAAACAGGAGCTGTACACCGAGTTCTATCAACCGCTGGATGTCGGCTCGCGCTACTTCATCGCGCCCTCTCTGGTGTTCCAGGCGCAGAACGTCGACGCCGTGCTCGACAACGATCCGATCGCCCAATACCGGGTCGAACGCTACGGTATGGCCCTGAATGTCGGACGGCAGATCGGCAACAACGGCGAAGTGCGTTTCGGCGTCGGCGAAGCCTGGGGCAAGGCCGACGTGCGCATTGGAGATCAGGACCTGCCGAGCGAACACTTCAACGAGGGCTTCTACTCGCTGAAGTATTCGTTCGACTCGCTGGACAACGTTTACTACCCCCACGACGGCAAAGACATCAGCCTGACCTTGCTGCAATTCGAACCAAGCCTGGGTTCGGACACCCGTTACCGCCAGTGGGAGTTCAAGCTGGACAAGGCCATGAGTCGCGGTCCGGATACGCTGATTCTCGGTGGACGCTATGGACGTACGCTGGATGACACCAACGTGGTGACCTCAAGCTTCCTGCTCGGCGGCGCACGGCAGTTGTCGGGTTTTCGCGAGGACTCGATCTCCGGGCAAAACGTCAGCCTGATGCGCGCGGTGTATTACCGCCGGTTGACCCCGCGTTCGTACCTGCCACTGGACTTCCCGTTGTATGCCGGCGCCTCGCTGGAACGCGGCCGGGCGTGGAACAACGACAACGAATTCGACAGTGGCTACATCAATGCCGCCAGTGTGTTCATCGGTTTCGATACGCCGTTGGGACCGTTGAATTTCACCTATGGCTTGAATGATGCGAATGAACAGGCGGTTTATCTGAATCTGGGGCAGACGTTCTGATCATTAGGTGGATTGATGTTGTCGGCCCTGAGGCCTTCGCGAGCAAGCTCGCTCCCACAATGGAGCGCATTCCAACTGTGGGAGCGAGCTTGCTCGTGAAGGTGAAAGTCCAGTCACGGCACAATTGCGGTGACTCAACATCAGCGAATACCCGCGAGTAACGTCCGCGCCGTTTGCTTGAGAGGCTCGTCCCCTTCCTTGAGCAACTCATTGAGCAGCGCAATGGCGCTGTCGATATCCCCGTCATCAATACAGGTTTGCGCCTGTTCAAGCTTCACCGAAGCGATAGCAGGTTCCGGCTCCTGCGGTGTCAGTGGCTCCAGCGCCAGTGATGGCGGCGGGTCACCAAATTCATTGAGAAAGTCATCATCCAGTGGCTGCGCGTCGGGTTCGGGAATCCACTCCAGCTCCGCCTCGTCACTCGCGGCGACCTCGGGCAACTCGAAGTCCACCGGCAGCACTTCAAGGCTTGAGTCCGACGCGGGGGCGCCCGCGGATGGCTGATCTGCAGCCGTCCGACTGTCTTCAAGATCCCAACTTGAAGCCATCGACAGCTCCCCCAGGTTCAATTCGAAATCGTCCTCAGGCGCCGGTGGTGCTGGCGCAATCGGTGCTGCAGCGATGACAGGCAACACCGGTGTGATCGCTGCAACACGGGTGAGCTTTGGATGACGCGCCCGGATCGCCTCCAGTTGCAGAGGATCGACTCCTGCCCCGCGCAATTGGTTTTCCTGTTGCTCAAAAGCGGCACTGTCGCCCTGACGCCCCAACACCTCAAGCAATTGCACGCCCAGGTCGGTGCGTTCCGGCTCTTTGTCCAAGGCATCGCGCAACAGCCCGACGGCCTCGTTCAGGCGTCCGTAGGCCAGGTAAATTCCCACCGCCTCCAGCACATCTCCCGCCGCCGGCTCTTCACGATGCTCGGGTGTTGCACCGAGGCCTATCGAGGGCGCAGTGGATCTGTCGTCCAGATCCGGCTCGTGACCGGTCGGGGCAAGCGCCAGCGGCGCTGCATTTTCGGCCAGTTGCCGGCGACGGCGCACGAACAGCCCCCCCACCAGCAGGCCCAACAACAGCAGCAAGCCGCCGAACAGCGGCCAGTTGAGATCATTGTCCTCGACTGGCAGCGCGGCGGGTGCTGGCGCTGGGGTTGGCGGCGTAATCACCGGTGCCGGAGGCTTTTGCAATTCGGTCAAACGCGTTTGCAGATCACTGACCTGTTTTTTACCGTCGGCAATCTGCACATCCTGCGCCTGCAGTTTGACGTTGAGTTCGTCCACCGTCTTTTGCAGTTGCTGATTGAGCAATACGCTGGTCGCCAATTGCTCCGCGAGGGCATCGCTGGCGGGCGAAGCCGCCGCTGGAGAGGTCGGCGCCGAGGACGGTGCATCGCGTTTGCCCTGGGCTGCCTGAGGCGCCGCGGCGGCAGGCTCGACGGCGGGAAATTCAGAGGATTGCGGATGGGGATCGGGTTCATCCGTGGCCGGTACGATACTGGGCGATCCAGGCGGATCGATCAGCACCGTGTACTCGCGCAGCAGGCGGCCATTGGGCTGATCGAGCTGCAGCAGAAAATTCAGAAAGGGTTCCTTGACCGGCTTGCGCGAGGTCACCCGGATCATCTGACGATTGCCATGCAGGATCGGGGTGAACTTGAGGTCATTGAGGAAGAACACCCGTTCCACCCCGGCCCGGCCGAATTCATCTGCCGAGGCCAGGCTGGCCGAGAGATCGCTGGCACTCAAGCCAGCGGCATCCACCAGCGCAATGTCGGCCTTGAATGGCTGATTGAGACCCGAGTGAACCGTGATGTCTCCCAGGCCCAGTGCCATCGACCAGGTCGAATAGCTGAAAACGCCAGCGACCAGCAGCCATTTGGCGCCACTGCGCAGTACCACGTGCCGACTTGCGTGCATGAGCATCCCTTAGATAAGCAAAACCGGTTTCTATGCGTTCGCACATCCGGTACGAACACGATATTGCCCAGTAGTTCTTATAGTCTGCTCAGCGCGATCTCTCAAAAAACCGGCACGCAGTTATGCCTCAAGATTTTTCCAGGTTGCCCAGAATGTGCCCGTGAACCCGCATGCACACCTTCAAATCCGCCTCGTCGACGCCTTCGAACAATTCATGGCGCAGTTGCGTGGCAATGGTTTCGATTTGTTCGATCAGCGGTAGCGCAGGTGCGCAGAGCACGATTTTTTTCGCCCGGCGGTCTTCCATCACCGACTGGCGTTGCACCAGGCCCTGGCTTTCCAGACTGTCGAGCAAACGCGCGAGGGTCGGCCCCTCGACGCCGACACTTTGCGCCAGCTCGCGTTGGGTCGGCGCCTCTTCGAAACGCGCCAGATGCAGCAGCACCAGCCAGCGCGCCTGGGACAATCCCAGCCCCGCCAGTCGGCGATCCAGTTCGGCGCGCCAGCCACGGGACATCTGGGCCAATTGCATGCCAAAGCGGTGTTGATCGGTTAACGGCATAAAACACTCATGAGTAGACTGACAAATAGAGAAAAACTAATTATTAGTCAGCTAAGCATGACATTTGGCTATAGGCAAGAGCCGACCTGTACTGAATCGTTACAACTGCCTGACGGTTGGCGCAAACGCCCTCTTACATTTCAAACTCAGATTGCAACGCAGCCCTGACGCAGTAAAGAACGCCTTCCGGAACCCGACCGGCGAACAGCTCGGCCACTTCGGCGACCGACGGCAACTCGCCTTCGCCGTCGAGGAACGCATCCTGCACCTCGCCCATCAGTTCTTCAGGCAGGTCGAGCGCCTGCTCCAGCGACAATTGCTGCTTGCCAATGGCCTCGGCGAGCATGGTGTAGACGTTCTTTTCCGAGCACTGCAACTGCCCGGCGATCTGCATCGGGGTCATGCCGGCGCGGGCCAGGGTGATCAGTTCGTGGCGCACGTCGGCCACCGCTTTCGGCGCTTCGGCTTCGCCGCCAAGCACTTCGAGGAAGGCCTCGCCGTAACGCTCCAGCTTGCGCGCACCCACGCCGCTGACCCGCGCCATGTCGGCCAGCGAGGTTGGCTGGCTGCGGAGCATTTCCAGCAGCGTCGAGTCGGGGAAGATGACGTACGGTGGCACACCATGCTCTTCGGCGAGTTTGCGCCGCAGCGCACGCAGGGCTTCCCACTGTTCGCGCTCTTCGCCGCGCACCAGTTGGCTGGCCGGGCTCTTGCTGGCGGTCTTGGCGGTGACCTGCGGCTTGAGGTCGCGGCGCAGTTCCAGCGTCACCTCGCCCTTGAGCAATGGCCGACAGGTGTCGCTCAGGCGCAAACCGCCATAGCCCTCGTGATCGACGTCGGCCAGACCACGCGCCACCAACTGACGAAACAGCGAGCGCCATTCGCTTTCGCTCAGCGCCTTGCCGACGCCATACACCGACAGATGCTGATGACCGAAGCTGCGGACCTTTTCGTTATCCTTGCCCAGCAACACGTCCACCAGATGGCCGACGCCATAGCGCTGGCCGGTGCGATAGATCGCCGACAGCGCCTGACGCGCCGGCTCGGTGGCGTCCCAGGTCTGCACGCCGTCGACGCAGTTGTCGCAGTGGCCGCACGGCTCGGGCATGTCTTCGTCGAAATAGGCCAGCAGCGTCTGCCGGCGGCAGCGGGTTTCTTCGCAGAGCGAAAGCATGGCGTCGAGCTTGTGCTGCTCCAGGCGCTTGTGGCGCTCGTCGCCTTCGGAGTTCTGCAGCATCTGCTTGAGCATCACCACGTCTTGCAGACCGTAGGCCATCCACGCATCCGCCGGCAGGCCATCACGACCGCCGCGCCCGGTTTCCTGATAGTAGGCCTCAAGGGATTTGGGCAGGTCGAGGTGCGCGACGAAGCGCACGTTGGGCTTGTCGATGCCCATGCCGAACGCCACGGTGGCGACCATGATCAGGCCCTCCTCGTTGAGGAAGCGTTTCTGGTGGTAGGCGCGCAAATCGTTGGGCAGACCGGCGTGATACGGCAGCGCCGGGAAGCCCTGCTCGGTGAGGAACGCGGCGACTTCCTCGACCTTTTTGCGCGACAGGCAGTAGACGATGCCGGCATCGCTGCGGCGCTCGGCAAGGAACGCCAGCAACTGCTTGCGCGGCTGCTCCTTGGGCACGATGCGGTAGAAGATGTTCGGCCGGTCGAAACTCGACAGAAAGCGCTCGGCGTTCTGCAGGTGCAGGCGGGTGACGATTTCTTCGCGGGTGCGCTTGTCGGCCGTGGCGGTCAGGGCGATGCGCGGCACATCGGGGAACATTTCCGCCAACTGGCCCAGTTGCAGGTATTCCGGGCGGAAGTCATGACCCCACTGCGATACGCAATGCGCCTCGTCGATGGCAAACAGCGCAATGTTCAGCCCTTGCAGGAACGACAGCATGCGCGGCTGTACCAGACGTTCCGGCGCCAGATAGAGCATCTTCACTTCGCCACGCTTGATTCGCGCCGCCAGATCGCGCTGCTGTTCGGCGCTCAGCGTGGAGTTCAGTGCAGCAGCGGCCACGCCCAGCTCTTCGAGGGTGGCGACCTGATCGTCCATCAGGGCGATCAACGGCGACACCACCACCGCCAGGCCTTCGCGCAGTAGCGCCGGTACCTGGAAGCACAGGGATTTGCCGCCACCGGTAGGCATCAGCACCAGCGCATCACCGCCGCTGGCCACGCGCTCAATGATCGCACCCTGGCGGCCACGGAAACTGTCGTAGCCGAAGATGTCCTTGAGGACGCGTTGAGCCTGTTCGAGCATAAAAACTCCAAAAATCTACCGAAACATCCCTGCACAGGCTGGTTCAGGACAGCCAGGGCTGCTTAAACAAAACGTAAGAGCGCATTGCAATGACAGCCGCGCGACAAGCAGGGAGCGCAAAACGCGGCAGTATACCCGAGCCCTTCCCGACGAGGGGTGCCGCTGAGTAGAGTCATTCCTGCACCCCTCTGCAGGAGCTGCCGAAGGCTGCGATCTTTTGATCTTGATCTTGAAAAACAAAATCAAAGGATCGCAGCCTTCGGCAGCTCCTACAGGGATCCTCGGTGGATCTGCGGGCCGTGGCGGGCAAATCTGCCATGCGGCTGGCTTGAGCGCGCAAGAAGGCCTAGAATTCCCGCATTGTTTATTCCCCAAGGTAGCCCCGTAATGTCCTTCGCTGAGCAACTGACCCGCCTGCAAGTCTTCCTCGACGCCGACGAGCTGCACGAAGAGGCGCTGGATTACGTGGCCGCCCACGGTTACCTGACCGCCCTGTCGATCTGTGCAGAAGATGTACCGGAGCGTGAGTGGATCGACGCCCTGTTCGCCGAAGAGCCGCATTACAGCAGCGACGCACAGCGCGAAGAGATCGAAGCCACGCTGATCGGCCTCAAGGCACACATCGCCCGCCAACTGGCGTCCGACGAAGAATTCGAGCTGCCGTGCGATCTGGATCTGGGCGACGAGCCGGACGACTCCGAACTGCGCGGCTGGTGCATCGGTTTCATGGAAGGTGTGTTCCTGCGCGAAGCGGCCTGGTTCGAAACCGCTGAAGAAGAAGTCAGCGAAATGCTCCTGCCGATCATGGTCGGTTCGGGTCTGTTCGACGAGCAGCCAGAGTTCGAAGACATCGCCAAGGACGCCAACCTGATGGACGACATGATCGTGCAGATCCCGGAAGCCCTGACCGCGCTGTATTTGCTGTGCCAGGCCCCGGACGAAAAACCGGCGATCCTCAAGCCACGCCATCACTAAGATCCGGCCTATGGACAACCCCATAGGCAACCGCCCCCTGATGTTGCGCTACTTGCTGCTGGCCATCGGCTGGATCAGCGTGGCATTGGGGGTGATCGGGATTTTCCTGCCCGTGCTGCCCACCACTCCCTTCCTTCTGCTCGCAGCGGCCTGCTTCGCGCGCAGCTCTCCACGTTTCTATCAATGGCTGGTCGAGCATCCAAAGCTTGGGCCATGGATCCGCGACTACCTCGATGGCAATGGCATTCCGCTCAAGGGCAAGGTCTACGCGATCGGCCTGATGTGGGCGAGCATTCTGTTCTCGTGCTATCTGGTGCCACTGCCATGGGCGCGGGGGTTCATGCTGACCAGTGCGGTGCTGGTGACGGTCTATATCCTGCGGCAGAAAACCCTGCACAAACCTTGATTCCCACTGTAGGAGCTGCCGAAGGCTGCGATCTTTTGATCTTGTTGTTTAAAAATCAAAGATCGCAGCCTTCGGCAGCTTCTACAGGGGGACGGCGTTCGCGCAGGATTTTGTTGTTTAGCCCGAAGCTCTGTGACCGCTCGTCTTAAACCTGCCCGCACCTGTCAGATCTGACAGTAGGCAGCCGCCTCCACCTGATGTGAGATGAGTCAGGTCCGTCTGGACAGACTTCTTTCACTCAAGGTACGCGCCATGGATATCCAGTCATCAACTCTGAATCAGTTATTCGTGTTGTACCCGTTGATCATCCAAGGCTCGATAACACCGGTCAAACCCGATGGCATCGCTGACGTGGGAGTGTCCAGAGCGCTTGTAACCGCCGATCCAAGGGGGCTTGAAGTATTGATTGACCCTTGGGTCGAACTGCAAATGCTTGCCTCGACCAAGGCCGCCCATGATCGAGTCGACGTCTACGTTGACGGCGAAAAAACCCCCGCGGGCAAGACCATTGCTCCAGGTGAAGAAAATCAACGCCTCTCGCTGTACATACCATCCGATTTTTTCAACCAAGGGGTCAATACGGTTAACTACGTCGTCACGCGCGTGGGTGGGAATGTTGAAGAATCAAGAAAATTAACCGTGCTGTACAACCTGCGTCCTTCGACGAGTCTGGTATTGACGATTCCACCCGACGTCGTCACCCATGGCGTGAGTGCCGATCGGGCTGCGCAGGGCGTTGTGTTCACGTTCACTTACACTAACCGCCGGTCATTTGATCGTATCGAGTTTAAGTTGGGCGATACCATTTTCAGATTCAACGTCCCGGATGCCCCGGCTCCGATCACCCTGACGCTGTTCACGGCAGACTTCGAAAAGGCAGGCGACGGCCCCGATGCGGTCGCCGAGTTCTACGTCATCGATCAGTTGGGCAATCGCGCACGATCTTCTGAACAAATCATAGACATACACCTCAGCCGCCTTGATCTGCGCGCCCCGACCGTCATCGGTCAGTCCGGCAACAACTTCAGCCCGACCCAGCCGCAAATCCGCGTGATGATCCCCACAGGCTTGTTGCCCAGCGACTTGGTTTTCGTGAATTGGACCGGTTCGACAGCCGCCGCAGACGGCTCCTACACCAGCCCGCAACGACTGGTCAGTGCCGGCCTGGAAATCGCGGTGCCGCGCTCAGTGCTGGCCTTCTCCCTGAACAGCCCCATCACCGTGGACTACACCGTTATCCGCAACGGCGTATCCACCACATCACCGCCGTTGAAACTGAACATTCTTCCGCTACCCGCATCGGCCCTGATCCCTCCAAAAATCATCGACGCCGACGCAAACAACGTACTCGACGTCAACGCACTCGGCACTAAAGACGCGACCATCCACGGCTTGCTCTGGACGCTGATCGAAGCCGGGCAGCAAGTGTGGCTGTGGCTGGAAGGCAAGAAAGCCGATGGCAGCGCGCACAACCTGACGGTCTGGAATGGCGGCGGCAATTACGTCAACGCGACGTGGCTGAACCAAGGGTTCTGGCCACGGACATTCGCCAACAGCTTCCTCAAGCAACTTGGCCACAATACCCCCCTGACCCTCCACTTCCTGGTAGCGCTGGATAAGAGCAACATCAAAGACAACGCGGTGGTGTTTCCACTTCGCACCTACACCATCCGATCGGTCGCCCTGGTGGCACCGACGATCACTTCGGTGAAGGACTTGAGCGGCTGGGAAATTCCCGACAACGGCTACACCGTGCATAAGGAAGCGACCGTCAGCGGCACGGCGCCCGCCGGTCAGGAGGTGGAGGTTTTCGTCGGCAGCCTTGCCAAAGGCAAGGCCAAGGCCGCAACGAACGGCGCATGGAGCCTCCCGCTCACCGGCCTCACGCAGGACGTGCCACTCAGCATCAAAGCCGTCGGCCAATATGCAACCAATCCGTCATCGAACGTGAGAAAACTCACCGTCGTGTACGGCCAAAGACCGGCCATTACCGCCGCGCATGACGCCAGCGGCGTTGTGATTGCCAATGGCGGCACGACCTCCGATACCAGCGTCACACTGTCGGGCACGGCCAATGCATTTCTTGAAGTCGAAATCTTCGATGGCACCACGTCCAAAGGCAAGGTCAAGGCAGACGGCAGTGGTAAATGGAGATTCACACTCACGGGTCTGACCCGAGCCAGTCACGGATTCACGGCAAAAGCGCTGTACGGGTCGAGTACTGTTTCGCCAGTGTGGACGGTGATCGTAGGGCAGGAGGTGGCGCCGACGATTACCTCTGTCAAAGGCTTGCCCAGCGGTGTCGAAATTCCGAATGGCGGCACTACCGTCGAGACCGCCGTTACGCTGACCGGTGTGGCGGCCAAGGGTATGCAGGTTGAAGTATTCAACAGTACGGTCTCCAAAGGCAAAGCCACCGCCGATGCCTTGACCGGGATCTGGACATTATCGATTACCGGGCTGACAGTGGCGACACACAACCTGCACGCCAAAGCACTGTATGGCTCAGGGCAAACCACAGCAAAAAGGCAGTTCTACATCATCGCTGAGCTGCAGCGGGATTTCACCGACTTTGCTAACAGTAACCGGAATGGCTGGGCTGACGGGGCGGGTGCTGGCCCAAGGGATCTGACAATGGTGACCGTCGCCAACAACGTGAGACTTCAAAACTACACGTACAACAATGCCTCCAGTGGCGTGATCATTCACAAAGCCTTTAACAATCTACGCCCCAAAGCTTCGTATCGATTCACCATCAAGGTCGTTCGGTTCGATGGCCGGTTCGCGGTCCCACGCTTATCGCTCAGAGCCGCCGGCGCCACAGTTGCGGGCCCTTTGAACATTACGTCAATGTCTAGCTGGACGGTTCTGTCGGGCACATTTACCGCCACCCAATATCAAGCTGTGCTGGATGTTTATAGCCATATTGCGACAGGAGAAGGTAACGACTATCAGATTGACGATATTGAGGTCGTCCGTGTGTAGTTGACGGAAGCAGGGTTGGTCCTGCGGGGGACCAACACCGAATCGCTGCTGATCAATGCCTGCAAGTCCATGGCGTCGACCAGTGTGATGCACAGCGAGCTCGCAAGGACGCTGAATACCCCGTATCGCAACAAAAAACGGGGGCGGATCAAATGATCAGCCCCCTTTGTATTTCCGCATTATCTGCCGTGTTCAAAGCCTGCTCGCGATGAGGCCGCCACGGCTGGCGCCTAATCCTTGGGCACGACGTTATCCAGCGCCTGATTCACCGCCAACTCGCCCAGCATCACCACTTGCGCAATGCCCAGCGCCGTATTGCGACTCGGCCCTTCCAGCGTTCCGGCGAAATCACCGAGCATCACCGTGACCGAGGCCAGGGATTCGCAGGCGTTGGCCAGCAGGGATTCGGTGTCGGTTTGCGGGTTGACCAGGAACATGCTGCTGGGGGTGTACGGCGTCGCCATGATGTGCGCGGGCGCGAGGTAGTGGTCGAGGGCGCGTTCGGCGGCTTCGTGGAGTTTTCTGGAGTTGTGGGATTCGTAGGGTGATACCGGGTCTGTAGCGGGTGGATTGGGGGTGGTTTCGGGCATCATCAGTTGGAACTCCGATCGAGGCACTTTGAAAGAATGAGTCTCTGTAGGAGCTGCCGCAGGCTGCGATCTTTCGATGTTGCTTTTGAAAAAACAAGATCAAAAGATCGCAGCCTGCGGCAGCTCCTACAGGGGACCGGTCAGTTAGTTCGGCACGCGGCGGCCGTCCAGTACCCGGTTGACCATCAGTTCACTGAGCATGATCACCTGATGCAGCATCAGCACGGCGCGGCGGTGTGAGTCGTCGAGCGCGCTGCCGATATCGCGAGCCATGTCGTTAGCGGCGGCTAGCGATTCGCAGGCTTCGACGAGCAAGGTTTCTTCGTCCACGGTCGGGTCGATGAGGAAGATTCTGTTCGATTTGCGTGACGGGGTTGAAGGGATCGAGATCTTCAGTGCGCCGGGGTTGAGGTAGAACTTGATGGCGCGATCGGTCGCTTCTTTTATCTTCTGCGGGTCGAGGGCCGGGTCGTATGGGATCGGGTTGGCGTGTGGGGGGTTGGGTGTGGCTTTGAACATAGGTGAAGCTCCTGCTTAGCAAAAGTTAGGAGCCATCACTCTCGCTACCAAACGAGGGTGGCGGCCATACGCAGGTTGGTAGACCGGTCTAAGCAGGAAAACCCGGCGCTCTCGAAAGAGCCCCACGCATGGCCACCATATAAAATTGAGCCCCGCTGAAAAGGGACTGCATAGGAGGTCGCCATCACACTTAGAAACGGGCTACCAAACCCGATCACTGTTTTCAGTGACAGGGGAACGATATAGCCCGGCCCATAGCCGTGTAAGCCGGCGGATTCTGGCGTAGGCGTAGGTAACGGCGCAAGGCGTTGTAGCCGTTATGGCGTAACGGTTCGTGTATTTTAAACAGGTTCGCGCGAGTTACGTTTAAGTGCAGACAGTGGCCGAGTATTTCCCCGTGCTGTTGATGTTGTTGGCCAGGCCGTCATCGCTGGCAAGCCAGCTCCCACAATTTGACCGAGTGCATTCAGTCAGGGATTGGTCGACTGGGAGCCTGCTCGCGAAGGCTGACTCACTGGCAACGCCATTCTCCAGACAGAAAAAACCGCCGTCCCGATCAACCGGAACGGCGGGTTTTGTCGTCTCAGACCTCAGTCAAACTGTGTCCACCTTCAACGAATGATCATGGAGCATGCCGCTGATGATCGTCGCCGTGTCGTGCCCACCCGCAACCACCCCGCCCGCCCCCGGGGTCACGCCGTAGTGGCTGGCGAGGTTGACGCCGGCCAGGTCGATGAAGTGCAGGTAGTCGTCGAGCGACGCGGTGGTGCCGTTTTCACCTTGCAGCAGTTGCGACAGGTCGAGCTTATCGGTGCCGGGGGGGTGAAGTCGGTGATGGTGTCGTGGCCGCTGTTGCCCTTGAGGTACTGGAAGGTGTCCGCACCGCAAAAGGGGACGCATTTATTTTTCACCCCAACCCAAAGCCCGCGCTTTCCTTAATACCGGGAGTGCGGGTTTTGTCATTTCAACGCCTTCGAAATTAGCTAAACGTGTTCAAGGACATATCCGCAAAACCACACAACCTTGCGCCTTTAACTGCGCATTCGCCCGAATCCGCCGACTTGTGTTCCTTGGGGACGGGTTTTAGTCCTGTCAATGTGCCAGACGGGCCGTCATTGTCGGGCCGCCGCCCCGGAAGAAGCCGCTCTCACCAGCCAACCACTCGTCCTGAAACCCGTTCACCTGTCAGATCTGACAGGTGACGACCCTCTCCGCTCACGGTGTAATGAAGTCCTCCCGTAGAGGGTTCTCAACGCACGTCAGGAGAGCAGCATGAGCATAAATGTCAACTCGGCAGAGACTAACGCCTTGCTTAAATTGTTCCCCATGGCCATTCCGGGAGCAGAGCAAAAGGTATTTCCGCCAGGGGTCTACCATCTCGGTATTCCCCTGAGCCTTCATTCACCGACCACCGCGCTGTTCATGGTGATCGACCCAGTCACGACACTGGCCACCACGCTGCAAGCAAATGACTCCGTTAGGTTGTGGGTCAACGGCCTGGCGACCTCTGTGATCAAGATCATCAAACCGGGCGAGGAGAACGACCCCATCGACATGGAACTGCCGTGGGGCGGGCTGGTGGATGGCGGCAACACCCTGTTTTATCGGGTAACCCGACCCAGCGGCAACTTCGACGATTCCACCCCGGTACTCAACGTGCTGTTCAACAACCCGGCCTCCGGCATCACGGCCAGCCATCCGGCCAGTGTAGCCCCGGGGCAGCCTGCCACGTTCACGTTAACTCGCAACTACCCACGCGAATATGACGTGGTGACGCTGACCGTGGGGAGGTGGAGCAAAACCATTCCCTACGCCCACCCTGCCAACCCGATCAGCTACACCCTGAGCAGTGCCGATCTGCAGCAGATCGGTGACGGCACCCATCCGGTAAGCGCTACGGTGGTCGATCAGTTGAGCAACAGCAATGTGTCACCGACGACGTCCATTGTGATCAACGCCAATCAGCGCGTCCTGAACCCGCCGATCATCGTGGAAGCCGAACCGGGCAAGACGCTTGACGTGGTGGCGCTGAAGGGCAGAGACGCCACGATTCACGGCCAGTCATGGACGGCCATCGCGTCGGGGCAGCAGGTGTGGCTCAAACTGACAGGCCGCAATCGTGCCGGGGTAGCCGTCACCTTGCAGATCTGGAATGGCGGTGCCAGCCGGGTGAATGCGACCTGGGTCAGCCAGGGTTTCTGGCCCAAGCCCTTGCCAGCCAGCTTTCTGTCCCAATTGGCGGACGGCTCCGGTTTGCTGATGGAGTTCTGGGTGTCGGAGGACAAGAGCGGAAACTTCGCGACGGCGACGAAGTTCCCGGACCAGGTTTACACCGTCCGGGCGATTGCGCCGGTGGCACCCACCATTACCTCGGTGAAAGCCGATTCCGCCACCGGCCCGGAAGTGCCCGATGGTGCTTCCACCACTGCCACGACGTTCGTGCTAACGGGCAAGGGAACGGCCAGTCAGACGATCGTACTGCGCGACAATGGTGCCGTGACAGCCAGCATCAACGTAGGCGCCACGGGTGACTGGAGCCATACGCTCTCCGGGCAGGAACTTGGCGACCATGCTTTTACAGTCGAGCCGGCTGATGCTTCGTTCCCGGCCTCCCAGGCGAGAACACTTTCACGGGTGCACGCGACCGACTTTCAGGACGACTCTTACAATGGCTGGGTCCCTTTCACAGGTGCCCGCTCCGGATTCATCCGCGTACATTCGGGCGTCAAGGCGTTCTTCAACTTCACGGACATAAACCCTGCTACAGGCTACGCGGGAGCCGTGTTCTACCAGGACTTCATACTGTCCCCCGGCACTTACATACTGAGCATGAAGGCGACTCACGTTCCCGATTCTCCTGCGCCCAATCTGGTCAATCCACTCCTGTCGATCTCCACCAGTTTGCCCAATGGCCCGCAAGTCGCCTATGAGTTACCGAAGAACGGGGTCTGGTATGACTTCTCGATGCCATTCACCGTCCCCGTTCGCCAGCTCATCAGGCTTTATATCGTCAATCATCAGGACTACGGCATCGGCAACGATTTCGGCATACGCGGCATCGGCCTGAAGAAACAGGGGGCAAGCTTGAGCGGGGTGATGGAATCGCTCAACACACTGCCGCCCTACACAGGTCTGTTGCCGAAAGTTGTATTGCCCTGAGCGAGGCGCGGCAAACGGAGGCTTAATTCGACAAGTGCAAAAACCCGCCGCTCCCCAACCGGAACGGCGGGTTTTGCCGTTTCAGACCTCAGTCAAACTGTATCCACCTTCAACGAATGATCATTGAGCATGCCGCTGATGATCGTCGCCGTGTCGTGCCCACCCGCAACCACGCCGCCCGCCCCCGGGGTCACGCCGTAGTGGCTGGCGAGGTTGACGCCGGCCAGGTCGATGGTCTGGTTCGGCGTGGCGCCGGCCAGGGCGCTGACGTCGATGCTGGTGAGCACCGAGGCGCCGCTGCCGGTGACGGTGAAGTGCAGGTAGTCGTCGAGCGACGCCGTGGTGCCGTTTTCACCTTGCAGCAGTTGCGACAGATCGAGCTTGTCGGTGCCCGGGGTGAAGTCGGTGATGGTGTCGTGGCCAGTGTTGCCCTTGAGGTACTGGAAGGTGTCCGCTCCCGCTCCACCGGTCAGGGTGTTGTTGCCCATGCCGCCGATCAGCAGGTCATCGCCACCACCACCGTTGAGGATGTCGTTGCCCAGGCCGCCGTTGATCACGTTGTTATTGTTGTCGCCGGTCAGGGTGTCGTTGAAGTTCGAGCCGACGAGGTTTTCGATGTTGCTGATCGTGTCAGTGCCGGCGCCGATGGTGTTTTGCGCACCGAGCAGGCCGAGGTTGACCGTAACCCCGGCGGTGGCGTGGGCATAGCTGACCGTGTCGATGCCGGTGCCGCCGTCGAGAATGTCGTTGCCCGGGCCGCTGTAGAGCAGGTCGTTGCCCGCACCGCCGTGCATCTCGTTGTTGCCGGACCCGGCGGTCAGTACGTCGTTGCCGTCACCGCCATTGAGGAGGTTGTTGCCGCTGCCCGCCACCAGAATGTCATCCCCGGCAGTGCCGGTGAGGGTGTGGCCATCCTGATAAGTGATGCTGACGCTGGCCGTGTCGCTGCCGCCATGGTTGTCGTTGGCGGTGTAGGTGCCGTTGAAGTCCGGCGTCACGTCGTGGGCGCCGGCGTAATTGACTGTCATGGTCAGTTGATAGTTTTCCGCTGCATTGGGGTTGCCGCCGCTGGTGTTGCTGATGTTGGTCACGTGGATCTGGTAGGTACCATCGGCGTTGGCGGTGATGGTGTCGCCGTCGGCGATGCTGACGAACGCGCCGCCGTTGACCGAGTACTCCATGGTGACGTGGCCAGCCGCGAGGTTGTGATCCAGGTTGAGGGTTTCGCCCTGCTTCAGTTTGACGGTGATCAAGTCTTCATCGTTGGCATTTGCGTTGGTCACCGCACCGAGATAACCACTGACCACCAGCACCGCGGTCATCGCGGCGGTGTTCGCCGCGAACGCGTTACGCACGTCGGCCAGGTTCTGGTTGGCCGCCGTGTTGCTGGTGCCGTTGAACGTGATCGCGCCGGTACCGGTGAAGTCCGCGCCCTTGGCCACCCAACCGGTGTTGAAGGTGGTTGGCGAGGCGTTGAGCGTGTCGCCATCCGGGTCGGTGTCGTTGGCCAGCAACAGTTCGCCCGGCACCGTGACGCTGCTCGACAGCACGTTGGTGATGACGTGGTCGTCCACCGCCACCGGTGGCGAATTGGGGATCACTTTCACGGTCAGCGTCGAGCTGGCGAGGTCGCCGTCATTGTCGCTGAGGGTGAAACCGATGTTCTCGGTGATCACCGTGGTCGTGGTTTTCTGCGAGGTGTAGCTGTAGTCGCCGGTATCGAGGTTGATCACCAGCGTGCCGCTGTTGTTGGTAGCAATGCTGATCGTGTTGTTCACGGTGTTGAACGTGCCGTGGTTGGTGCCGCCGCTTGCGGTCAGCGAACCCTGACCGCTGTTGGCGCGCGGGTCATAGGTGTAGGTGGTGCCGTCGACCACGATGGATTTGATGAAGCCGCCATCGGCGCCGAAGGTACCGCCCTCGCCCAGTAGCGAACCGGTGACTGGCGCACCTTCCACAGTGCCCGACAGCACCGAGTTGAGCTGATTGAGGTCGGTGACCACCACCGCGTTGGTGTTGGTGTGGCTGATGCCGTCATAGGCCAGCGGATCGAGGTTGGCGTTGCTCACGCCGCTGCCCAGGCCGATCGCATAGTTCTTGATGTTGTTGGCATCGAGGAAGTTTTTCAGCGCGGTCTCGTCGGCGGTGCCGATTTCCTGGCCGGTGGTCGGTTTGCCGTCGGAGAAGAAGTAACCGACGTTCTGCGCCCCGGTGAGTTTGCCGGAGGTATTGAAAGCGGTTTGCATCATCGCCACCGCCGCATCGTAGTTGGTGCCGCCGCCCGCCGTGAGGCCGGCGAGAATCGATTTGGCGGTCGCTACGTCAACCCACACCGAGGTCCTGTCGGTGGCGCTGCTGCTGAAGGTGACGAGCTGCACCTTGACGTCGCCGAGGTCGTCATATTTGTCGAGCAAGGCACTGATCGCCTGTTTCGCCAGATCCAGCCGCGACAGGCCCGGCACGCCGGACGGGTCGACCATGCTGCCGGAAATATCGAGGACGATCAGCAGATTGGAATCGATCTCCACCGCCGCCACCGACCGGTCCGACGCCACGGCTTTGGGCACGTCATCGACGATGTTGACCACGAGGGTGCTGGTGGTGCTGTTGCCCAGCGCATCGGTGGCTTTGTAGGTGAAACTTTCGCTCAGGGTGTTGGCGCCGTCGTTGGCGTTCGGCGTGGTTTTCGGTGCCGAGGTCAGGGTGTAGGTGTAAGTGCCGTCGGCGTTGAGCTGGATTTGCCCATAGGTGCCGGTGGCGCTGCCGACCAGGGTATAGGTGATCGCCCCACTGCCGCCGGTGACCGCGCCGACCAGCGTGCCGGTGGCGGTTTCGCCGGTATTGCTCGGGTCGCTGCCGGTGACCGTGCCGGGGGCCAGGTCCTGGCCGTCCTTGGTCAGGTCGAGGGCTTTTTCGTAGACCGTCACGTCTTGATCCACCGACGCTATGAGTTTGCTGTCGGCGACGTTGATGGTGATGGTGGTGGTGCTTTCGTCGCCGTCACCGTCGCGGATGGTGTAGGTGAACGTATCGGTGGCGCCCGGTGGGCTGACCGAGTTCGGGTTGCTGTGGTAAATGGCGTTGCCCGCCGCGTCCAGCGTCAGGTAGCCGTAAGTGCCGATGATGTTGCTGTTGAGGCCGCCGATCGCCGAGCTTGAAGTGTCGCCGCCGGCGCGCACGCCGACCACAGCACCACCCGCCGCTGCGCCGTCCGCACCGGTGACATCATTGCCCAACACGCTGACATTCACCGTACCGCCCTCCACCACCGAGCCGGTGTCGGCCTTGGCGGTCGGCAGGTCATCGATGATGTTGACGTTGATCTGGCCGCTGGCGGTGCTGCCGTCGGTGTCAGTCGCGACCACGTTGAAGTTTTCGGTGAGGCTGTTGGCGCCGTTGCCGGTCGGGTGATTTTCGTTATCCACCAGGGTGTAGCTGTAACTGACCACGCCGGTCGCCGGGTTGTAACCGGTGACGGTGAACGTACTGCCCAGCGGCGACACCACCGATTGCGGGAAGCCTGCGGCGACCCCGTTGGTCACGACGGCAATGCCACCGACAGTGAGGGTTTGCAGGCCATCCAGGGCCGTGACGGTGAACGTACCGCTCTGTGTCAGCGCCGGGGTGTCAGGGCTGGTGCCGTCACTGAGGTTTTTCTCGTAGACGGTGAGTTCGCCGCCATTGACGTCGAGGCCGTTGAGCACCACCGGATCGTCGTTGTTGTGGATGTTCAGCACCAGGTTGGCGGTGCTGGTATCGCCGTCGGCATCGGTGAGCGTGTAGGTGAATGTCTCGGTGCCGTTTCCACCGCCGTGCAGCGCCTTGAAAGCGGCGTCAGCCGGGTTAAGCGTGTAGGTGTAAGTGCCGTTGGCATTGAGCACCAGCGTGCCGTAAGTCCCGGTGAACGTACCGGCAGTGATCGGCCCGGCATTCGGTCCGATGGCGACCACGTCCGCGCCTTGCACGTCGTTAGTCAGCACGTTGCCGGTCAGGGTCAGCTGGGTTTCCGAGGCACTGGTGGCGTTGCTGTCGTTGAGGGCTTTGGGCACGTCATCGACGATGCTGACGACGATGGTGCTGGTGACCACATTGCCCAGCGAATCGGTGGCCTGATAGGTGAAGGTTTCAGTCAGGGTATTGGCCCCGTCGTCGGCATGCGGTGTGGTGGTCGCGGGCGAGGTCAGGGTGTAGGTGTAAGTGCCGTTGGGGTTGAGCACGATCTGCCCGTAGTTGCCGGTGGCACTGCCGACCAGCGCATAGCTGATGGCGCCGACCGCACCGGTGACCGAACCGACCAGTGTGCCGGAGGCGGTTTCGCCCGTATTGGTCGGGTCGCTGCCGGTGACCGTACCCGGGGCCAGATCGGCGCCGTCCTTGGTCAGGTCGAGGGCTTTTTCGTAGACGGTGACGTCGGTGTCGCTGGTCGCATACAGCTTGCTGTTGGCGACATCAATGGTGATGGTGGTGGTGCTTTCATCGCCATCGGAATCGCGCACGGTGTAGGTGAACACATCCACCGCACCGGGGCCGTTCACGGCATTGGGGTTGCTGTGATAGACCGCGTTGCCGTTGGCGTCCAGCGTCAGGTAACCGTAGGTGCCATTGATGTTGCTGTTGAGGCCGCCAATGGCCGAGGTCGAGGTGTCGGAGCCGGCGCGCACACCGACCACCGCGCCGGTCACCGCCGGGCCGTCGGCGCCGCCGATGTCATTGTCGAGCACGTTGCCGCTGACGGTGCCGCCCTCCGCCACCGAGGCGGAATCGGCGTGCGCGCTCGGCAGATCATCAATGATGTTGACGTTGATCTGGCCGCTGGCGGTGCTGCCGTCAGTGTCAGTCGCCACCACGTTGAAGTTCTCGGTGATGCTGTTGGCGCCATTGCCGTTCGGATGGGTTTCGTTATCGACCAGGGTGTAGCTGTAGCTGACCACGCCGGTCGCCGGGTTGTAGCCGGTGATGGTCAGCGTGCTGCCCAACGGCGTGACGGTTGATTGCGGGAAACCTGCGGCCACACCACCGGTGACGACGTTGATGCCGCCCACGGTCAGGGTTTGCAGACCGTCGAGCGCGGTCACGGTGAAGGTACCGCTCTGAGTCAGCGCCGATGCATCGGGACTGGTGCCGTCGCTGAGGTTTTTCTCATAGACCGTGAGTTCGCCACCATTCCCGTCGAGACCGTTGAGGATCACCGGATCGTCGTTGTTGTGGATCTGCAGGACGAGGTTGGCGGTGCTGGTATCGCCGTCGGAATCAGTGAGTGTGTAGGTGAAATTTTCGGTGCCGTTGCCGCCACCGTGCAGGTTTTTGAAGTCGGCGTCGTTGGTGTTCAGTGTGTAGGTGTAAGTGCCGTCAGTGTGCAGTTCCAGCGTGCCGTAGGTACCGGTAAAATTCCCGGCAGTCACTGGGCCGGTCGGCACGCGGTCGGCGCCCTGGACGTCGTTGGTCAGGACATTGCCGGTCAGGATCAACTGGCTTTCCGAGGCGGTGCCGGTGTTGCTGTCATCCACGGCTTTAGGCAGATCGTCGACCACATTGACGTCAAGGGTCGCGTTGGCGGTGGTGCCGTTGTCATCCACCACCGTTACGGCAAATTGCTCAGGCAAGGTATTGGCACCGTTGCCGGTTGGATGCGCATCGTTGTGATCGAGGGTGTAGCTGTAGCTGACGACACCGGTTGCTGCGTTGAAACCGGTGATGGTCAACGTGCTGCCCAACGGTGTAGTCACCGATTGCGGGAAGCCAGCAGCCACACCATTAGTCACCACAGCAATGCCGCCGACGGTCAGCGTGGTGACGCCATCCAGAGCGGTGATGGTGAACGTGCCGCTTTGGGTCAGTGCCGAGGAATCCGGCGCGCTGCCGGTGCTGAGGTTTTTCTCGTAGACCGTGAGTTCGCCGCCGTTCACGTCCAGGCCGCTGATGACCACTGGATCGTCGTTGTTGTGGATCTGCAGCACCAGATTCGCGGTGCTGGTGTCGCCGTCCGAGTCGGTGATGGTGTAGGTGAAGGTTTCGGTTCCATTACCGCCGCCGTGCAGGTTTTTGAAGTCGGCATCGGTCGGGTTGAGCGTGTAGGTGTAAGTGCCGTCGGTGTGCAGTTCGAGGGTGCCGTAGGTGCCAGTGAAGGTACCGGCGGTGACTGGGCCGGTCGGTACGCGGTCGGCGCCTTGTACGTCGTTGGTGAGGACGTTGCCGGTGAGGGTCAGATTGGTTTCTGACGCAGTGCTGGCGTTGGAATCGTTCACCGCTTTGGGCAGGTCGTCGATCACGTTCACATCGAGGGTCGCATTGGCCGTCGTGCCGTTGTCGTCCACCACGGTGACGGCGAATTGCTCGGGCAGGTTGTTGGCGCCGTTGGCCGTCGGGTGCGACTCGTTATCGACCAGGGTGTAGCTGTAGCTGACCACACCGGTAGCTGCGTTGAAACCAGTGACGGTCAGCGTGCTGCCCAACGGAGTAGTGACCGATTGCGGGAAGCCTGCGGCCACACCATTGGTGACGACGGCGATGCCGCCGACGGTCAGCGTGGTGACGCCGTCCAGAGCGGTAATCGTGAAGGTGCCGCTTTGAGTCAGTGCATTGGCGTCCGGCGCGCTGCCGGTGCTGAGGTTTTTCTCGTAGACCGTCAGTTCGCCGCCCTCGGCGTTCAAGCCATTGATCAGCACTGGATCGTCGTTGTTGTGGATCTGCAGCACCAGATTCGCCGTGCTGGTATCGCCGTCAGAATCGGTGATGGTGTAGGTGAACGTCTCGGTGCCGTTGCCGCCGCCGTGCAGGTTTTTGAAGTCGGTATCGGTCGGGTTGAGCGTGTAGGTGTAGGTACCGTCGGTGTGCAGTTCCAGGGTGCCGTAGGTGCCGGTGAAGGTACCGGCGGTGACCGGGCCGGTGGGTACGCGGTCGGCGCCTTGCACGTCGTTGGTAAGCACGTTGCCGGTCAGGGTCAGCAGGGTTTCCGAAGCGGTATTGGCGTTGCTGTCATTCACCGCTTTTGGCAGGTCGTCGATGATGTTGACGTCGAGGGTTGCGTTAGCAGTGGTGCCGTTGTCATCCACCACGGTGACGGCGAATTGCTCAGGCAGGTTGTTGGCGCCGTTGGCGATTGGGTGGGCGTCGTTGTGGTCGAGGGTGTAGCTGTAACTCACCACCCCCGTAGTCGCGTTGAAACCGGTGATGGTCAGCGTGCTACCGAGCGGCGTGGTGACCGATTGCGGGAAGCCTGCGGCCACACCGTTGGTGACCACGGCGATACCGCCGACAGTCAGCGTGGTGACGCCGTCCAAAGCGGTAATGGTGAAGGTGCCGCTTTGGGTCAGTGCATTAGCGTCCGGCGCGCTGCCGGTGCTGAGGTTTTTCTCGTAAACCGTCAGCTCGCCGCCCTCGGCGTTCAAACCATTGATCAGCACCGGATCGTCGTTGTTGTGGATCTGCAGCACCAGATTCGCGGTGCTGGTGTCGCCGTCCGAGTCGGTGATGGTGTAGGTGAAGGTTTCGGTTCCATTACCGCCGCCGTGCAGGTTTTTGAAGTCGGTATCGGTCGGGTTGAGCGTGTAGGTGTAGGTACCGTCGGTGTGCAGTTCCAAAGTGCCGTAGGTGCCGGTGAAGGTACCGGCGGTGACGGGGCCGGTGGGTACGCGGTCAGCGCCTTGAACGTCGTTGGTGAGGACGTTGCCGGTCAGCGTGAGCGTGGTTTCCGACGCCGTGCCCGTGTTGCTGTCATCAAGCGCTTTGGGCAGGTCATCGATCACGTTCACATCGAGGGTTGCATTGGCAGTCGTACCGTTGTCGTCCACCACGGTGACGGCGAATTGCTCAGGCAGGTTGTTGGCGCCGTTGGCGGTTGGGTGGGCTTCGTTATCGACCAGGGTGTAGCTGTAGCTGACAACTCCGGTCGTTGCGTTGAACCCGGTGATGGTCAACGTGCTGCCGAGCGGCGTGGTGACCGATTGCGGGAAGCCGGCTGCCACGCCGTTGGTGACCACGGCGATACCACCGACAGTCAGGGTGGTGACGCCGTCCAAAGCGCTAATCGTGAACGTGCCGCTCTGAGTCAGTGCATTAGCGTCCGGCGCGCTGCCGGTGCTGAGGTTTTTCTCGTAAACCGTCAGCTCGCCGCCCTCGGCGTTCAAACCATTGATCAGCACCGGATCGTCGTTGTTGTGAATCTGCAGCACCAGATTCGCCGTACTGGTATCGCCGTCCGAGTCGGTGATGGTGTAGGTAAACGTCTCTGTGCCGTTGCCGCCACCGTGCAGCGCTTTGAAATCTGCGTCGCCGGTGTTCAGGGTGTAGGTGTACGTGCCATTGGCATTCAACACCAGCGTACCGAAAGTGCCGGTGAAGGTGCCGGCAGTCACCGGCCCGGTAGGCACGCGGTCGGCGCCTTGCACGTCGTTGCTCAGCACGTTGCCGGTCAGGGTCAGCAGGGTTTCCGAGGCGGTATTGGCGTTGCTGTCGCTCACCGCTCTGGGCGCGTCGTCGATGATGTTGACGTCGAGCGAGCCGGTGGCGCTGTCGCCATTGCTGTCACCGGCAGTCACGGTGAAATGTTCGCTGAGGCTGTTGGCGCCGTCACCGGCCGGATGGGCGTCATTGCCGTTGAGGGTGTAGCTGTAACTGACGACCCCGGTCGCAGCGTTGTAACCGGTGATGGTCAGGGTGTTGCCCAGTTGCGTGGTGATCGACTGCGGGAAACCCGCCGCCACGCCGCCACTGATCACGCTGATGCCGCCAATGTTCAGACTGCTCAAGCCGTCCGGCGCCGACACCGTGAAGCTGCCGCTCTGAGTCAGCGCGCCGGGGTTGGCCGAGGAGCCGTCGGGCAGGTTGGCTTCATTGAGAGTCAGCTCGCCCCCCGGCACCGCGAGGCCGCTGAGCGTCACCGGATTGTTGACCGGCGGCGGCACGATCGGCGTGTTGTCGCCACGGTCGATGACTGCGTTATGCCGCTCTTCGGGAAACTCGGGAATGCCATTGAAACCGGCGGTCGGGAAGCCGATGACCGGATCCACTCGTCCACCGACTTCAGTCAGCAACACAAAGCTGTGACCACCGCCCGCCTCGCCCGGCACGCCAGTCGGCGCGTTCGGGCCCGCAGCGGTGGCTTCAGCGGCTTTGGTTGGGTCTTCGCCGGCAGCGATGGCTTTCTGAATCTGCTCGACATCGGTCAGTTGCGCTTCGCTCGGCGTCAGCGCTTCAGGGGAATCAATGTGCACCGCCTGATTGGCCAGCAGTTGCCCGGACAGGGTCATGCTGCTGTCGCGACCCAGAGTCAGTTCGTGGCCATTTTGCAAATGAATGGCGACAGCGCCTTCTGCGCCGGTGATCACTTGATCGCCGGCAAACAAGCGGTCGCCCTCGACCAAAGCGCGGCGAGTGCCGTCGGTGCCTTGAGCAAACACCTGACCAATGACTTTAGTGACGATCCCGATGAGCGTTGCCATGTGAAACTCCTCCGCTGCCGAACACCGTCGGCACTGGTTCGCGAAGCACGCCCATGGCTCAAGCGGGTTGCCGGGGTGACGCTCGCACCTCGACAGTTCGTTTCGCAGGTAGCGCAAACAAGGAAAGGTCGGTGCTTTCAAGCACTGCGCAATCCTGATCGATGCCGCAAACCCACTAGCGCTACGTAACGGTGGTGAATCACCAGAGTGACAAAAAACCGTCACCCATCTGCCGCTACGCGTCCCTCCCCTTCAGCATTACTTCGCCGTATGTCGCAAAGTGAATGGAACTTTCCTCAAGCCTCTCCGTGCTCCATGAAGCGCATAAACAAAGGCTTTCGTCCTGAACAATGTGCCGATTTTGGCCAAGCGCATAAGTTTTTTTCGGCATAAGCCTTATGAAAATTTTTTCTTAGCTACGCTTCAGGATGTTCTTAGCTCTGTTGTTACAAGAGTGAAACGCTTACACCTTAAATTATCGTCAAATATTTGGCGACAGTAACACACCATCAGGACCAGGGAGATGCACCCCATGCGCGTTTTAACCCCCCTTTGCAGCGCGGTTTTGCTGGCCATGGCTTGCACTTCTCAAGCCCAGGCCATGAACCTGACCGAGGCAATCCAGAGCACCATTGCCACCCACCCGGATCTCGCCTCGCGTGTGGACGCCAAACTGTCGGCCGATGAGCAAGTGAAAGTGGCCAAGGGCGGCTTCTACCCGTCCGTCGACTTGAATGCCGCCTACGGGCGTGGTTACAGCGACAACACCAACACCCGGGCCTTCGGTAATCACCACACCGAAATTCTCAATTACACCCAGTCGGAACTGCGCCTGCGGCAAATGATCTTCGACGGATTCAACACGGCCAACGAGGTCGAGCGCACCAAGGGCGTGTCCAACTCGCGCGCCTACTACGCGCAAGGCACCGCCCAGGATCTGGCGCTGCGTACCATCGAGGTCTACCTCGAAGTGCTCAAGCGGCGTGAATTGGTGACCCTGGCCAAGAACAACCTGCAAGCGCACCTGCGCGTGAATGATCAGATCGGCCTGCGCACCCAACGCGGCATCGGCAGTACCGCCGACTCCGATCAATCGGTCGCCCGTAAGGCGCTGGCGCAAAACAACCTCGACACCGCCGAAGTCGATCTGGCCGACGCCGAATCGAACTTCTACGCCGTGGTCGGACGCATGCCCGATGAACTCGAAGCGCCACCGTCGACCCGCGGCGAGGTTCCTGCCAGCCTGCCGGAAGCCCAGCAGAGCATGGTCGAGAACAACCCGTACCTGAAATCCGCGCAGGCGGACGTGCAGTCAGCCGAGAGCCAGTACGAAGTTGCCAAGTCGCCGTTCTATCCTCGATTCGATGCCGAAGCGGCGGTGGGTGCGAACAACAACGTGCAAGGCGATGAGGGCCACGACAACGAATGGCGCGTGGGCGTGATCATGAACTACAACCTGTTCCGTGGCGGCAGCGACAAGGCCCGTCTGGCGTCCGATGCGCACCAGATCAACCAGGCGATGGACATCCGCAACAACGCCCTGCGCCAGTTGAACGAGAACATTCACCTGGCGTGGAACGCCATGGTCAACGCGAACAAACAGACCCCGACCGCCCGTGAATACGCCGAGACCACCAAACGCGTGCGCGCGGCGTATCAGGATCAGTTCGGCCTCGGCCAACGCACCCTGCTCGACTTGCTCGACAGTGAAAACGAGCTCTACAACGCCAACCGCCGCTACACCGAAATCCGCTACACCGAGGAATATTCGATGTATCGCGTGCTGGCGAACATGGGCCAGTTACTGAGCAAGCAACGGGTGGTGCTGCCGGCGGATGCGATTGCGGCGACCGAAGTCAAAAACGAAGCGCGCCTGCCTGAGCTGAAATGAAGTAACCCCTGTAGGAGCTGCCGAAGGCTGCGATCTTTTGATGTTGTTTTTGCAGATCAAGATCAACAGATCGCAGCCTGCGGCAGCTCCTACAGGGGAGATGTGTCGATAGCCGAGTCCGTTCAACAGGGGCGATCAATATGACCAGCATGGCCGAAGGCGGACACACCGGAATCGATCCGCGGCTGAGCTTCGATGACCCGTTACTCGACGGTCTGTTGATCCTCTGCAAGCTCCACGGCGCGACGGTCAGTCGCGCCAGCCTGAGTGCCGGGCTGCCCCTGAACAAGCAACGCCTGAGCCTGGACCTGCTGCCCCGTGCAGCCGCCCGGGCCGGTTTGCAGGCGCGCCTGTTGCGGCGTGAACTGAAGGATATTTCTGCACTGAATCTGCCGATCCTGTTGCTGCTCAAGGATGGGCGCACCGCCGTCCTGCGGCGTTTTGGCGATGACGGCAAGGCGCTGATCCTGCCCAGCGAAGCCGATGGCGGCGAGCAATGGGTCGAGCGCGAAGAACTCGCCGAACACTACAGCGGCCAGGCCTTGTTCGCCCGTCCGCGCCACGAACTCGAAGACTTGCGTTCACCGCTGGTGCCACGGGTGCATGCCTGGTTTCGCGACACGCTGAAGCTGTCGAAATGGCTGTACAGCGATGCAATCCTCGCCAGTTTCCTGATCAATTTGCTGGGCCTGATGGTGCCGCTGTTCGTCATGCAGACCTACGACCGCGTGGTGCCGAATCAGGCCACCTCGACCTTGTGGGTGTTGGCGATCGGCCTGCTGATCGGCACCGCTTTCGAACTGGTGCTGCGGGTGGTGCGCGCGCATCTGCTCGATACCGCCGGCAAGAAAACCGATGTGATCCTTTCCGCGACGTTATTCGAGCGCATCACCGGCATGTCGATGAAAGCGCGGCCGGCGACCATCGGCGGTTTCGCCCAGAGCATTCATGACTTTCAGGGCCTGCGCGAATTCCTCACCGCCGTGACCCTGACCAGCCTGATTGATCTGCCCTTTGTGGTATTGATGCTGGTGGTGATCGGCTTGCTCGGCGGCTGGCTGGTGGTGATTCCGCTGCTGGCGTTTCCGATCACGATCATTTTTGCCCTGGCGATTCAGGTGCGCCTACGCGACACCGTGCAAAAAAGCCTGAGTCTCGGCGCCGAACGGCAGGCGCTGCTGATCGAAACCCTCGGCGGCCTGGAAACCCTCAAGGCCTGCAGCGCCGAAAGCGAGCGCCAGCACAAATGGGAAAGCACCCACGGCGCCCTCACCCGCCTCGACAGCCATGCGCGCAACCTCTCGGCGCTGGCGACCAACGGCACACTGTTCATCCAACAGTTCTCGGGGATGGCGACGATTGTTGCCGGGGTCTACAGCATCATCGCCGGCAACCTCAGCGTCGGTGCGCTGGTGGCCAGCTACATGCTCGGCAGCCGTGTGCTCGCGCCACTGGGACAGATCGCCGGGCTGATCACCCGCTATCAGCAAGCGCAACTGACCATGAAAAGCACCGACGCGCTGATGGGCCTGCCGCAGGAGCGTGACGGCAAGCAGCGGCCACTGGAACGCACACAGCTACAAGGTGCGCTGGACGTCAGTGGCGTGACCTTTCATTACAACGGTCAGAATGCACCGGCGCTGGGCAACGTCAGCTTCAGCATGAAACCCGGCGAGCGGATCGGCATCATCGGTCGCAGCGGCTCGGGCAAAAGCACATTGGCGCGGCTGTTGATGGGCTTCTATGAACCCGAGGAAGGCCAGTTGCTGCTCGACGGCCTCGACCTGCGGCAACTGGATGTCGCCGACCTGCGCCAGCAGATCGGTTACGTCGCCCATGACCTGCCGCTGCTGGCCGGCAGCCTGCGCGACAACCTGACCCTCGGCGCCCGCTACATCAGCGACTCGCGCATGCTCGAAGTCGCTGAGCTGACCGGCGTTACCGACCTGGCGCGGCAGCATCCGCAAGGTTTCGACCGGCCGGTGGGCGAGCGCGGCCAACTGCTCTCCGGCGGCCAGCGCCAGGCAGTGTTGCTGGCCCGGGCATTGTTGCTCGACCCGCCAATCATGCTGCTCGACGAACCCACCAGCGCCATGGACAACAGCAGCGAAGACCTGCTGCGCCAGAAGCTGCACGGCTGGGTGCAAGGCAAGACCCTGCTGCTGGTCACCCACCGCACCTCGATGCTGAGCCTGGTGGACCGGCTGCTGGTCCTGGACAACGGCCGGGTCGTCGCCGACGGCCCGAAAGAGGCGGTCATCGATGCACTGCGCAAGGGCCGCGTCGGTTCGGCGGCGGTCTAGATGCGCGCACATAATTTTATGGCTCTCACAAAACCTGTGGCGAGGGGATTTATCCCCGATGGGCTGCGCAGCGGCCCCAAAGGCTCTGAGGGCGCTGCGCACCCTATCGGGGATGAATCCCCTCACCACAAGTAAGTGTTACGGGCGACGCATGGGTAGTGCGGTTTGATGTTTTATTAACTGAGGGGTATCGCCCCATGTCTGCATCTTCAGGTAGCAAATCACGCGGCTACTTCGACAGTTTCGGCAAAAGCGCCGAAGCCGAGTACATGCCGGAAACCGCTGGTGCTTCATTACAGGATTCGCCGCGCTGGTCGCGGATCACCGTATGGCTGGCGGCAGCGCTGTTGATCAGCGCGCTGGTCTGGGCCAAGTTCGCGGTGCTTGAAGAAGTGACCATGGGCGAAGGCAAGGCGATTCCGTCGAGCAAGGTCCAGGTGATCCAGAACCTTGAGGGCGGGATCGTCACCGAGATTTTCGTACGTGAAGGGCAAATGGTGAACAAGGGCGACAAGTTGCTGCGCCTGGATGACACGCGGTTTCTGTCGAACAAGGGCGAGAGCGAGGCCGACCGTTATGCGTTGATGGCGCAGGTCGAACGTTTGTCGGCTGAAGCCGAAGGGCGGCCGATGAAACTCTCGGACGAAGTCGTCAGCAAGGCGCCACAAGTGGCAGAAGACGAACGCGCGTTGTACGACCAGCGCCAGCGTCGACTGGCCAGCGAACAACGCACCCTCACTGAACAGCTGCGACAGAAAACCCAGGAACTGGCGGAGTTTCGTTCCAAGCAAGGTCAGTACAGCTCCAGCCTTGCGCTGTTGCAACAAGAGATGAACATGTCGTCGCCCCTGGTTGGCACCGGCGCCGTATCGCCAGTGGAAATCCTGCGACTCAAACGCAGCGCGGTGGAGATTCGCGGCTCGTTGAACGCGACAACGTTGGCGATCCCACGGGCGGAATCGGCAATCAACGAGATCAAGAGCAAGATCGACGAATCGGAACAGACCTTCCGCTCCGACGCGGCCAAAGACCTCAATCAGAAACGCACCGACCTGTCGAAAATCACCGCCTCGAGCATCGCCATCGACGACCGCGTCAGCCGCACCACCGTGACCTCGCCGGTGCACGGGGTCATCAAGCAGCTCAAGGTCAACACCATCGGTGGCGTGGTGCAGCCAGGCAGCGACATGGTCGAAATCGTGCCGCTGGAGGACAACCTGCTGATTGAAGCCAAGGTGCGTCCGCAAGACGTCGCGTTCCTCCATCCGGGCCAGAAAGCCATGGTCAAGTTCAGTGCCTATGACTACACGATCTACGGCGGGCTGAGCGCAAAACTGGAGCTGATCGGCGCCGACACGATTACCGATGACAAGGGCAACAGCTTCTACCTGATTCAGGTGCGCACCGATAAAAACCACTTGGGCGGCGATGTGAAACCGCTGCTGATCATCCCGGGGATGGTGGCGACGGTGGACATTATTACCGGGGAGAAAAGTGTGCTGGATTACCTGCTCAAACCGGTGCTGAAAGCGCGGACAGAGGCGATGCGCGAGCGGTAGAAGTTTCTGGATCTGGTGGTGAATTGACTGGCCTCATCGCTGGCAAGCCAGCTCCCACAGTGTCCGTGTCGAACACAAAATCTGCGAACACCTCAGAACCTGTGGGAGCTGGCTTGCCAGCGATGAGGCCAGTACTGCCAACACTTATCTGTCGCCATGATTGCGCTGAAAAACCTCCTCCCCCATCGCCGCAATCTGCCCCTCGATCAATGCCTCGAACGGCTTGAGCAACGGCGCAAACGTCGTCGGCGCTTCGAGGGTTTCCAGCGCCTGCACGATCGCCTCAATCGTCGACAACGCCCCCGGCCCCGGCGCTTTGCGCAACCGGTAGCGCGATACCCCGCCCGCCGCCAGCGTCACCCGCGGCAACGCCGCCAGCAACGGATTGAGATGAAGCATCTTGCGCGCCTTGCGCCAGGTGCCGTCCGGCACCACCAGCAACAACGGTTCTTCGGACTCACGGTAAGCCTGCAGCGGCTGTGCATCATCGGCGGGAAACAGCAACCGGGCCTGATACCCCGGCCGATTGAGCAGCGCCGGCAGATCCTCGAACACCTCGCCGACAATCAGTTCGGCGTTGGTCAACCCCAGCGCCGCCAGCCGCGCAGTATTCAACGCATGGTTAACCTCGCTCGGATGCTGCAACAGCAGAATGCGGGTGCGGCTGTCGAGGCGCGGGATCAACGAGCACAGGCAGTGAGTTTGTGGGCGCAGGCAGCGCGGGCATTGGGGTCTGGACATGTTCTTCAGGCCTGATTGAGCTGTGCTTTGAGCAAATCACGAAAGGTCTGGATCAGCGGTTCGCGGCTGCGGCCCCGGCGCATGATCATCGAAAACGGCGCCTGATAACCGAAGGTCGCCGGCAGCAACACGCGCAAGTCGCCCTTGTCGGCCCAGGCCTGGGCGTAGTGTTCCGGCAGGTAGCCGATGTAGGCGCCGGACAGCACCAGAATCAGCTGTGCCTCCATACTTTCCACGGTCGCCGCGCTGTGTTTGAAACCGTGGCGCGCCAGTTCGGCCTGACTCCAATAACCACGGCCGACCATGCGTTGCTGAGTGATGACCTGCTCGGGAATCCGCCGTTCGTTGAACAGCGGATGGCGGCTGCTGCAATACAGCCAGTGCTGCTCGCGGTACAGCGGCATGTACACCAGGCCGCTCATGCGCGTGGAGAACGCGCCGATGGCCAGATCGAGGCGGTTGTCCTGCACACCGAGTTGCAGTTCGTAGGGGCTCATCACCGACAAGTGCAAATGCACCGCCGGGTGCTCCTGGCTATAAGCGCCGATGGCTTCGGCGAACGGCAAGGCCTTATCGCTGACGGTGGAGTCGATCACCCCGAGATTGAGCGTACCGCGCAGTTCGCCCTTGAGCGCAGCAGCGTATTGCTCGAAACCTTCAAGTTCGGCCAGCAGGCGCAGGGTTTCCTGATGGAACAGCTCGCCCTTGCTGGTCAGGCTGAACCCGCCCCGCCCGCGATGACACAACACCAGACCAAGCGCGGCTTCGAGCTGGCTCATGTAGGTGCTGATCGCCGAGGTCGACAGGTTGAGTTCCTGCTGCGCGTTGGCAAAACCTTGATGCCGGACCACGCTGACGAAGATGCGCAATAGTTTCAGGTCGGGTAAAGCGTTGGCCATGCGGCTCTCCAAACATCTGTCGAACGCTGATGACTTTGTGGTGAGGGGATTTATCCCCGATGGGTGGCGAAGCCGCCCCAAGCCTGCAAACCGATCTATCCGGGAAGTCGCGCGCAACGAATTTACGACTGCTGCGCAGCCGATCGGGGATAAATCCCCTCGCCACAGGGGAATCGGTACGGGTTCGGGAAGTCTATCCCGGGCCTGACCATTAGTTTAGAAAAATCTGAACTAAGTTTTTGCCCGTAGCGATTCTTCCGCCGCACTACATTTCGCAGAATCGGCCCCACAGCGGCGTCCGAACCTGTGCTCGACGGTGCGCCGACATAAATAAAACAAAGACGATGAGGCCCTACCCGTGGACAAGATTCTTCACCAACCACTGGGCGGCAACGAAATGCCGCGCTTCGGCGGCATCGCCACCATGCTCCGACTCCCCCATGTACCGACCGCTGCCGGCCTGGACGCTGCCTTCGTTGGCGTGCCACTGGACATCGGTACTTCGCTGCGCCCCGGCACCCGCTTCGGGCCGCGCGACATCCGCACCGAATCGGTGATGATCCGCCCGTACAACATGGCCACCGGCGCCGCGCCGTTCGACTCGCTGTCGGTCGCCGACATCGGTGACGTGGCGATCAACACCTTCAACCTGCTCGACGCCGTGCGCATCATCGAAGAAGCCTACGACAACATCCTCGAGCACAACGTGATCCCGATGACCCTGGGTGGCGACCACACCATCACCCTGCCGATCCTGCGTGCGATCCATAAAAAGCACGGCAAGGTCGGTCTGGTGCACATCGATGCCCACGCTGACGTCAACGATCACATGTTCGGCGAGAAGATCGCCCACGGCACGACCTTCCGTCGCGCCGTCGAAGAAGGTCTGCTGGACTGCGACCGCGTGGTGCAGATTGGTTTGCGCGCACAGGGTTACACCGCTGACGACTTCAACTGGAGCCGCGATCAGGGTTTCCGCGTGGTGCAGGCCGAAGAGTGCTGGCACAAGTCGCTGGCACCGCTGATGGCCGAAGTGCGCGAGAAAGTCGGTGGCGGTCCGGTGTACCTGAGCTTCGACATCGACGGTATCGACCCGGCCTGGGCACCGGGCACCGGCACCCCGGAAATCGGTGGTCTGACGACCATTCAGGCAATTGAAATCGTGCGCGGCTGTCAGGGCCTCGACCTGATCGGCTGCGATCTGGTAGAAGTCTCGCCGGCTTACGACACCACCGGCAACACCTCGCTGCTGGCCGCCAACCTGCTGTACGAAATGCTCTGCGTACTGCCGGGCGTGGTCCACCGCTGAGGGTTCGGCCATGCACGAACGTGATCAGGTGTTGAAAGCGGCGGCCGATCTGGTGTCCGCCTTCGCGCGTAACGATCGCGAAGCTTACTTCGGCGCGTTCAGCGCCGATGCAAGTTTCGTGTTTTACACCCTCGAACAGCCGCTGCTGTCGCGCGATGCCTATCAGGCGTTGTGGGACAGCTGGCGCGCCGAGGATGGCTTTGAAGTGCTGTCGTGCACTTCAAGCAACGCTTTCGTCAGCCTGCAAGGTGACGTGGCGGTGTTTATCCATGACGTGGCCACCGAGCTGCGCATGCAAGGGGAGCAACACTTCAGCCAGGAGCGCGAGACGATTGTTTTCAGGAAACAAGCGTCGAGCCTAGAACAACAAGGCCATTGGCTGGCCTGCCACGAACATTTGTCCGCAATGCCGGAAGGGCTGCCATCCCCTTAGCCAAGACAGGTGACGCTCACGCACGATGAGCGCGCCTTTATGATCGGAGCAGATCATGAATAACAACAACAACGACCAAAGCCTTACGCAAATTGAAACCCACGGGGTCGAACAGATCCCGGACCACGAACGCACCGCAGGCCCGACGGACTTGTTCCGGATGATCTTCGGTGGTTCAAACACCTTTGCCACCGCCGTGCTCGGCAGTTTCCCGGTGCTGTTCGGCCTGTCGTTTCAGGCCGGCGTCTGGGCAATCGTGCTGGGCGTGCTGCTCGGCTCGCTGATCCTCGCACCGATGGGCCTGTTCGGCCCGCTCAACGGCACCAACAATGCCGTGTCCTCCGGCGCGCACTTCGGCGTGCACGGGCGGATCGTCGGCTCGTTCCTGTCGCTGTTGACCGCCATCGCGTTTTTCTCGCTCTCGGTGTGGAGTTCGGGCGATGCATTGATCGGCGGGGCGAAACGCCTGATCGGTCTGCCGGAAACCGATCTGACCCTGGGCCTGGCCTACGGTCTGTTCGCGATTCTGGTGCTGACCGTGTGCATCTACGGCTTCCGCTTTCTGCTGTGGGTGAACAAGATCGCGGTGTGGAGCGCGAGCCTGTTGTTCCTGCTGGGCATCTTCGCCTTCGCCGGTCCTTTCGACGTCAACTACGCCGGCACGGTGAACCTCGGTCAACCGGGCTTCTGGGCGGCGTTCATCGGCGCGGCGCTGGTGGCGATGAGTAACCCGATCTCGTTCGGTGCGTTCCTCGGCGACTGGTCGCGCTACATTCCGCGTGACACCTCCAAGCAGCGAATCATGGCCGCCGTGGTGCTGTCGCAGATCGCCACGTTCATCCCGTTCCTGTTCGGCCTGAGCACCGCGACCATCGTCGCGATCAAGGCGCCGGACTACATCGCGGCGAACAATTATGTGGGTGGTCTGCTGGCGGTATCGCCAAGCTGGTTCTTCCTGCCGGTGTGCCTGATTGCGGTGATCGGTGGCATGTCCACCGGCACCACCTCGCTGTATGGCACCGGGCTGGACATGTCCAGCGTATTTCCACGGGTGCTGTCGCGGGTCAAGGCGACGCTGCTGATCGGCGTGCTGTCGATTGCTTTCATCTTCATCGGGCGCTTTGCGGCGAACCTGGTGCAGAGCGTGTCGACCTTCGCCGTGCTGATCATCACCTGCACCACCCCGTGGATGGTGATCATGATTATCGGCTTGCTGGTGCGTCGCGGCTTCTACTGCCCGGATGACCTGCAAGTGTTCACTCGCGGCGAGCAAGGCGGACGGTACTGGTTCAACCACGGCTGGAACTGGCGTGGTCTGGGTGCATGGATCCCGAGCGCGGCGGTCGGCCTGTGCTTCGTCAATCTGCCGGGGCAGTTCGTCGGCCCGCTGGGCGAGCTGGCCGGCGGCATCGACATCAGCCTGCCGGTAACGCTGGGTCTGGCGTCGGTGGTGTACCTGACACTGCTGAGCCTGTTCCCGGAACCGCGCGAGGTATTTGGACCGCAGGATGCGCGCAGCCAAGGCGCGGCGGCGCAAGCAAAATCGGCACTGCGCCAGGCGGCCTGATTCACACAGAAAATTTGAAGGATTGGAGTTCTTGTGGCGAGGGAGCTTGCTCCCGCTCGACTGCGCAGCAGTCGCAATGAAGCTGTTGGGGCCGCTTCGCAGCCCAGCGGGAGCAAGCTCCCTCGCCACAGAGAGGCATTCGATTCAGCGTTCCACATAAAAAAGACAATCGGAGACACGCCATCATGGCTTTGGATTTATTCGTCGTCCTCATCTACGCCGCCGGCATGCTGTTGCTCGGCTACTACGGTATGCGCAAGGCCAAGACCAACGAGGACTTTCTGGTTGCCGGGCGTAACCTGGGCCCGAGCCTGTACATGGGCACCATGGCCGCGACCGTGCTCGGTGGTGCGTCCACCGTCGGCACCGTGCGTCTGGGCTATGTGCATGGCATTTCCGGCTTCTGGCTGTGCGCCGCGCTGGGTTGCGGCATCGTTGCGCTGAACCTGTTCCTCGCCAAACCGTTGCTGAAACTGAAGATCTACACCGTTACCCAGGTCCTGGAAAAACGCTACAACCCGATGGCCCGCTCGGCGAGCGCGGCGATCATGCTGGCCTACGCACTGATGATCGGCGTGACCTCGATCCTGGCGATCGGCACCGTGCTGCAAGTGCTGTTCGGTCTGCCGTTCTGGATCTCGGTATTGCTCGGCGGTGGCGTGGTGGTGATCTACTCGGCCATCGGCGGCATGTGGTCGCTGACCCTCACCGACATCGTCCAGTTCATCATCAAGACCGTGGGCCTGATGTTCATCCTGTTGCCGATCTGCCTGTACCGCGTCGGCGGCTGGGACGAACTGGTGCTGAAGCTGCCGGCAGCGGCGTTCAACTTCACCACCATCGGCTGGGACACGATCATCACCTACTTCATGATCTACTTCTTCGGCATCCTGATCGGTCAGGACATCTGGCAACGGGTGTTCACCGTCAAGACCGCCAAAGTCGCGCAGTACGCCGGCAGTCTCGCTGGAATCTACTGCATCCTCTACGGGCTGGCCTGCGCGCTGATCGGCATGGCTGCGCACGTGCTGATCCCGGATCTGGACAACGTCAACAACGCCTTCGCCGCCATCGTCAAACTGTCGCTGCCGGACGGCATCCGTGGTCTGGTGATCGCTGCTGCTCTGGCGGCGATGATGTCCACCGCCAGCGCCGGCCTGCTCGCCGCGGCCACCACCCTGACTGAAGACCTGCTGCCGAAACTGCGCGGCGGCAAACAGTCGAGCTTAGGCGTCAACCGCCTGTTCACGTTGCTGACCGGTGTCGTGGTACTGGGTATTGCGCTGGTGGTGAATGACGTGATCAGCGCCCTGACCCTGGCCTATAACCTGCTGGTCGGCGGCATGCTGATTCCGCTGATCGGCGCGATCTTCTGGAAACGCGCGACCACCGCCGGCGCCATCGCCAGCATGGGCCTGGGTTTCGCCACCGCGCTGCTGTTCATGTTCAAGGACGGTCTGGATGCGAACACGCCGATCTACTACAGCCTTGCGGTAGGTCTGGTGAGTTTTGTGGTGGTCAGCCTGGTCTCCCCTCGCCCGGCGACGGTGGCGAGCGCGATCTAAGCTTTACGTAACGACTTGATGCTTTCTTCGACGGGTGTGGCGTCGGTTGCCACACCCGTTTTTTTCGTCTGGAGAAAAGAGAATATGAAGATCGTTTCGCGCGATCAGTGGTTCGAAGTTCAGCACTTGAGCGATGGCATTCGGCTGATCCATGAGCCGTATATCCGCCCGTTCTACCGCTGCAATTTGTGGCACGTGCAGGGGCGCGACAAAGACTTGTTGCTCGACAGTGGCTCGGGGCTGGTCAGCCTGCGCGAGCAGTTGCCGTGGATTACCGAGCGACCGCTGGTGGCCGTCGCCAGCCACTGCCACTTCGACCACATCGCCGGGCATCACGAATTCGCCGAGCGCCTGGTGCATCCTGCCGAGGCCGACATCCTCGCCGCGCCGGACGGCGAGAACGATTTGAGCCGGGCCTTTGTCGGCGACGACATGTTCGAGGCGCACCCGGACTGCCCGCTGTGCTACGCCGAATACCGGGTCAAGGCTGCGCCGGCCACCGGGTTTGTCGAGGATGGCGATGTGCTGGATCTGGGCAATCGCACCTTGCAGGTGCTGCACACGCCGGGGCATTCACCGGGCGGCATCAGCCTGTATGAGGCGGCCACCGAAACGTTATTCAGCGGCGACATCATCTACGACGGGCCGTTGATCGAAGACGCCTACCACTCCAATCTGGAGGATTACGCCGCCAGCCTGCGGCGCTTGCAGGCGCTGTCGATTCGCACCGTGCACGGCGGGCATTTCCGCAGTTTTTCCGGCGGGCATTTACGTTCGATGATTGACGCATGGCTGCGCGGGCACGCTTGAGTTCCACCACAAAAGCAAAAGATCGCAGCCTTCGGCAGCACCTACAGGAAATACATTCCCGTGTAGGAGCTGCCGAAGGCTGCGATCTTTTGATCTTTTATTTGAGCACTACCGCCGGCGAGGCTGACGCCGGCGCTGTTCGTCATCGGTGCGGATCGGTACGGGTTGCAGAGGCGGTTCGATCAAGCCGAGGGCAACACCCAAATCGTGCAGCCAGTTCTGAATTTTCTCTTTCATCGTCATGCCCCCTTCAGGGTAGTGCTGAGCAGCCGGAATTCTGAGGCCGCTTCGCACTGATAATAGTCCGAAGTCCTACGCAATGCTCGGCCAAATCCGCAATGATCTGTTACTGAATTGAACAGAATTACGATGGGTTGGTTCATGCCGTCTGCCGGGTTTCACTCGATGCCACGGGATAGAGCGCTTGCTGCTGTTCAATCCAGGCATTGAGGTTGGCCCCGACCATACCCTTGCGCCACATGAGCCATGTTGTCGCACTGGCAAACGGCTCGACCAACGGGTGCACCGCGACGCTTTCACGCCCCGGCAGACTGGCGAGCATCGACTCCGACATCAGCGCCACACCGCTGCCGGCAATCACACAAGCAAGCATGCCCTGATAGGACTCGATCTCCATCGCCCGGCCCATCGCCGCCTGATAGTGAACAAACCACGCCTCCAGCCGCGCGCGATAGGCGCAGCCATGACGGAAGGTGAATACCGCCCTGCCCTCGACGTCCTTGGCGCTATGGATCGGCGGATGATCGGCTTCGCTGATCAGCACCAGACGCTCGTCGCACAGCGGCACGCCGTCGATCCCGGCCAATTGCGGCGGACCGTCCACCAACGCCGCATCGAGCCGCCCGGAGACCAAGCCCTCGAGCAACTCGCCGCTGGGCCCGGACTGCACTTGCAGATTCACCGCCGGGTATTGCTTGTGATAGCGCGCCAGCAACGCCGGCAAATGGATCGCCGCGGTGCTGTACAGCGTGCCGAGAACGAAATCCCCGGCCGGCTGCCCGCCCATCACCGCTGCACTGGCCTGATCGCGCAGGGCGAACAGCTTGCCGGCGTAGTCCAGCAGGACTTTTCCCGCAGGCGACAACTGCAAACGCTGACGCTCACGGACGAACAGTTCGACACCCAATTGCTCTTCCAGCTGTTTGAGCCGGGTCGACAGATTGGACGGCACTCGGTGCAGACGCTCGGCGGCGCGGGTGATCGAACCCTCCTCGGCCACCGCCTGAAAGATCCGCAATTGGCTGAACTCCACACGCATTCTCCATAACAGAACAAGTTACTCACTATTATTCAATTTTAAAGAAAGTCAATTGGTTCTAGCCTGACGGTCATTGCTCCTCTGAAGGAATCCCGACCATGTCGCCACTGATTCGCTTATCCGCCTGTTTCGTCGCCCTGATGATGGCCATGGGCATCGGGCGTTTCGCCCTCACCCCGCAACTGCCGCACCTGCTCAGCGAAGGTCAGGTCGACCTGACGGCCGCCGGTCTGATTGCTGCGGCCAACTACCTCGGTTACCTGCTGGGCGCGGTGGACGCGATGTTCGCCCACCGTTCGCAGCAAGTGCAGCGCCGGTTACATGGCGGTTTGTGGCTGTGTGTGCTGCTGACCCTGGCATCGTTCTGGGCCAACGGCTTCTGGGCGCATTTGCTGCTGCGCTTCGGCACCGGGGTGGCGAGTGCCTGGGTGCTGGTGATGATTACGGCGCTGAGTCAGCCCTTGGCAGCGGCGGCAGGCCGGCCACGGCTGGGGGCACTGGTATTTGCCGGTCCCGGACTGGGAATTTTTCTGACCGGGTTGCTGGCACTGTTCTCACATCTGCTGAACCAGACATCTGCCACCTTGTGGCTGATCTATGCCGCCGTGGCGCTGGTGATGTTGCTGGGGATCGTGCGGATCCTGCCGCAACCGGGCGTGCACACGCCGGTCGCCACCCTCAACGTCAACCATTCGAATCGCGGTATCCCGCGACTGGCGGCGGTGTATGCGTTATATGGCGTGGGTTACATCATCCCGGCCACATTCCTTTCGCAAATGGCCAACGCGCAGTTTCACGGGCAATGGCAGGCCGATCTGTTCTGGCCGTGCTTCGGCCTTGGCGCGGCGATTGGCGTGTTGCTGGTGAGCCTGCGTCGCCATGATCCGAACACCACACGGCACTGGCTGACCGCCACCCTGTGGTTGCAGGCGCTCGGGGTCTTCGCCTGTCTGTTGGGCAGTGGTTATGGCCTGGCGCTGGGGGTGGTGTTGTGTGGCATGCCGTTCCTCGCTTGCATGCAACTGGTGATGCAACGCTCGCGAGAACTGGCGCCGCACACAACTCAGCGCAACGCCGGACTGCTGACCGCATGCTTCGCCGTTGGCCAGCTCAGCGGCCCGCTGCTGGCGGCGCTCAGCAGCCATTTCAGCGGCGGCCTGCAACCGGCGCTGGTGATCGCCGGCAGCGGTCTGCTGATTGCCGGCGGGCTGGCCTTGCAGTCAGTCAGCGTTGGCCGAGGGCTTGGCGCAAACGCCGACGCACCCACTGCTCAGCGCTGACAAAAGTGATGCCCAGCAACACCAGCACCGCGCCGATGACGAAGTTCACGCTCAACTCTTCACCGAGCAGCAGCACGCCGAAGGTGACGCCGAACAGCGGCGTCATGAACGAAAACACCGCCAGATTGGCCGCCAGATAGCGCCGCAGCAGCCAGAACCAGGTCAGGTAACTGAAGAACGACACCACCAGGCCCTGGAACAGCACGCTGGCCACCGCCACGCTGGTCAGACTGACGTGGCTGATCTGGCCGCTGAACAGTGCGATCAACAGCAGGCCAGCGAAGCCGACGATCAACTGATAGAACAGGGTCAACGTCACTGGCGCCTCTGACAGACGCGAGGCGCGCACCACCACGGTGGTCGCGCCCCAGCAGGCGCCGGCAATGACCCCGAACGCATCGCCCAGCAGCATGCGCCGGTCGAGGTTGTCCCACGACACGCCGCCGGCGAAGGCGATGGCGATACCGACGAACGCGAGCAGAATTCCCAGCCATTGCAGCGGCCGCAGGCGCTCGCTCGCCAGCAGGAAATGCACGCCCAGCGCGGTGAAAATCGGCGCGGTGTAAAGGAACACCGACATGTGCGCGGCGGTGGTCAGTTGCAGGCCTTCGGCGATGAAGAAGAACTCCAGACCGAACAGCGCACCGGCCAGCAGTCCGCCGCGCCAGGTGTTGCTCACCTGATCCCAACCGCCCTTCCAGCACAGCAACAGGCCTACCAGCAGCGCAGAAATCCCCGAGCGCCCGGCCGCCTGCATCACCGGCGCGATGTCGGGCGCGGCCCACTTGATCATCACTTGCTGCACGCCCCAGATCAGGCAGAGGCCGATCATCACCTGCAAGGCAAACCCGTCGGCATTGCGCCGCTCGACACTCACCGCAACACCTCAAACACACACAACATGGCAGCCGTCCACTGGTCGAAAATCTGTGCCGGGGATTATCAATCACTCGGGCAGAAAAAGCCGTCTGAAAAAGACTTTGTCTGAGTCAGTAACGTCAGCGGTGAATGGCTGTCGGCTGCGCCGCCATTCGCTGGCAAGCCAGCTCCCACAATGACCGGGTTGCTCACTGATTCTTTGTTCGCCACAAAACGCTGTGGGAGTCTGGCTTGCCAGCGATGACGTCAGTTTGATCAACGCAGATCAGGGAGCTGAACTCAGTAGTCGTTTCGTCACCAAAAATCCAACCGAGCAGGCAACAGCCGTGGCAAACGCCCCCCAAGCCCAATCCATCAAACTCACCTGCACCGACCACCCGCGCAATGTCGCCCAGTTAGTCAGGTCATACGTGCCGTACGCCACCAGCCCCAGCAGCGCGCCCATCTTTGCCGCCCGTTGCCAGCTCAGCGCCGGCAACACCACAAATTGCACGCAACCAACAACGTACAGGCAATAAAAAACCGCTGCCGGAACCAGCAGCGGTTTTTCGAGCATCAGCGAACCGAGCAGCTCGCGGTAGGTTGGCGCCATCAGCACGCCGAGCCAGATACCGTCGAGCAATAGAAACGCCACCAGTGTGGCGAGGTAAGCAATCAGCGCTTTCTTCATCTGCAAACCCTCATGTAGGAGCTGCCGCAGGCTGCGATCTTTTGCCTTTGAAGATCAAAAGATCGCAGCCTGCGGCAGCTCCTACATGGGGCCGGCGGTTACTCAGGTTAGTTCAATGCGATCGGCATGAATGACGATCTTGCCTTCCTTGTACAGCGAACCGATGGCCTTCTTGAAGTTGCCCTTGCTGACACCAAACAGACTGCTGATCAACGCCGGATCGCTCTTGTCGCTGACGGCCAGCGTGCCATTGTTTTCGCGCAACTTGGCGAGGATCTTCGAACTCAGGCTGCTGGCCGCTTCCTGACCTACCGGTTGCAGGCTCAGGCTGATCTTGCCGTCGGCGCGCACTTCCTTGATGAAACCTTTCTCGCGCATGCCGGAGCGCATGAACTTGAAGATTTCATTCTTGTGGATCAAGCCCCAATGCTTGTTGTTGATGATCGCCTTGAAGCCCATGTCGGTCGCTTCAGCCACCAGCAGATCAACTTCCTGACCGGCGCTGTAGTTGGCCGGGGTCTTGTCGAGGTAGCGATCCAGACGCGCGGTCGCGGTGATGCGGCGCGTGTGTTTATCGAGATAGACGTGCACCACGCAGTACTCGCCAGCGGTCATCTGCCGCTTTTCTTCGGAATACGGCAGCAACAGATCCTTCGGCAAGCCCCAATCGAGGAAGACACCGATGCTGTTGACCTCAACTACTTTCAGGCTGGCAAATTCACCGACCTGAACTTTTGGTTTTTCAGTGGTAGCGAGAAGTTTGTCTTCGCTGTCCAGATAAATAAATACGTTGAGCCAGTCTTCATCTTCGCTGGGAATATCTTTAGGAATATAACGGTTGGGCAAAAGAATTTCGCCGTCGGCACCGCCGTCCAGATATAAACCGAAGTTAGTGTGTTTAACCACTTGCAAACTGTTGTAACGCCCGACTAAAGCCATTTTCCAAAACCCTCATTGCGTGGCGGCATTCTACCCGGTTTTGCCGGTCTCGTTCGCCGAGCGACCAGCCGGGAGAAGAAAATTCGCGGGGCGCCTTGATTTTCCCGGGTTTGGCGCAAGCGACTCGCCATTCGTCAGGCCAGTGCGGCACCTGACGCAGCGTTTCACGGCTTACCTTTTGCGTAATGAGCAATAAATGTTGTTATTTAAAACAGTGGCTTAGGCGGATATTTCGAATAATTAAGCGAGAATAATCCACCCGCACACTCAGTTATTCCAGGGGATATTTATCAAGCAATTGTCAAGTTATTCCTGTACGATGCCTGGCCGAGTTACTTTTCTACAGGTTAATGGCCGCCATGCGTGTAAAAGCATCCACCAGCAAAGCAAAGCCAGCTCCAGCCGTTGAAACCAGCGAATCGATCAACGATCAGATCGCGGCGTTTCTCAAGTCCGGCGGTGAAATCCAGCAAATTGCCAAAGGCGTCAGCGGCCAGACGTTCGGCCCGTCCAAGCAGATCAGCCTGGGCAAGAAGTAACACCCGGTAATACACCCGTCCTGAGACGCTTTGAGCTTCGAAGCGTCTGGACAGGCACCCGCTCAACACCCTCACTTCTGTTTAATCAATCTTTTGAAAATCGACGAACGGCCATCATTGCCGAGCATTCGCCGGTATCCTTGCACGCGTCTGGATCAAGCGTTTCAGCAGGCTCAGCCCTGCCCTCGCTGTTCATGGAGTGACGCATGCTCAAATCAAATTCCTGTTTATTGCTTGTGGGCCTACTGGCCTGCTCGTCGGTGCACGCGCAGATTTTCCAGCGCGAGCTTGGCGACTTCGACCTCAAACTCGGCACCACGCCCAGTCGCAGCATGGCCCAAGGCCTGGTCAAGCCGGCGGCAGTCGGCTCGTTCCACGGCGGCCTCGATCTCAGCCACGACAGCGGCCTGTATGTCGGCCAGTACGCACCGAGCATGGGCCTGACCCCGGGCAAGAACCTCGAAATCGACTCCTACATCGGCTTTAAACAACCTTTCGATCAGACCCTCGGCTACGAAGTCGGGATGATCCACTACAGCTATCCCAAGGTCGAGACCCTCGACAGCCAGGAGCTGTTCGGCGGCCTGACCCTGCTCGGCAGCCGTTTCGGTATAGCCGTCAGCAACGACCCGGACAAACAGAACAACACGCTGTTCGCCGATCTGGGTGGCAATCAGCCGTTCGGCATCGGGATCAGCATGAAATACACCACCCATCAATTGAACACGCCGGTGTCAGTGGACGGTGGTTATGTCAGCAGTTTTACCGATTGGTCAGTGAAATTTTCCCGGCCATTCATGGGCGTCAATCTCGACCTGATCTACAGCAATTCCAACCTCAGTGGCAGCGATTGCTCGGCGTATTCCGGGCACAACAGTCAGTGCGACGGGCTGGTGACGCTCAAGGCAGAGCGCGCATTCTATTGATCGGCTGAACTGCCGGGAGCATCCTGCGTTCACATGAGAATCAGACGTCAGGCCTCGCAAGGATTCGCCCATGTCTCGCTGGTTCAAACACCTCGCCACCCTGCTGATCTTCACCCTCGCCCTCGGCGCCTGCAGCCGCGTCGGCCTGGCCTACCGCAATCTCGACGTGATCATTCCATGGACGCTTGGCGACTACCTGGACATGAACGGCGAGCAGAAGGACTGGTTCAACGAACGGCTCAAGGAACACCTGAACTGGCACTGCACCACGCAATTGCCGGGCTACCTCGATTGGCTGGACCGTTTGCAGAACATGGTTGAAACCAATCAGGTGACCGACGCGGCACTGCAGGCGCGAACCGAGGAAGCAAAAAAAGCCATTGCCGAAACCGCACGCCAGATCACACCGTCGGCCATCGAATTGCTGCAAGGGCTGGACGACAAGCAAGTCGCCGAGATGAACGATGCGTTTGCCAAGGATCTGCGCAAACGTGAGAAGGAATACGTCAAACCGCCGCTGGCGCAACAGATTGCCGAACGCGGCGCACGCATGGACAAACGCCTGACTGATTGGCTGGGTCCATTGAGCGTCACTCAGGAACAACGGGTAATGGCCTGGTCGACTGCCCTGGGCGATCAGAACACTCAATGGATCGCCAACCGCGCCCACTGGCAGCAACAGTTCAGTAACGCCGTTGCCCAACGCGAAAGTCCGGAATTCCCACAGCGAATCGAGACACTTCTGGTCAACCGCGAGCGTTTATGGACAGCGGATTACCAAAAAGCCTACGCCAACACCGAAGCGCAGGCGCGTTCGCTGGCGGTGGATCTGATGGCCGAGAGTACGCCGCAGCAGCGTCAGCGGTTGCTCAAGAAAATCGAGGGTGTGCGTAAGGACTTCAATGATTTGAAGTGTCTGAAGGCAGTAAAGCAGGAATAGAAGATCAAAAGATCGCAGCCTTCGACAGCTCCTACAGGGTTATGTGTAGGAGCTGCCGGAGGCTGCGATCTTTTGCTTTCAGGCAATCTGCGCCTTTGAAGCCACTTCATCGAATGTCGCTTCATCCAGCGCATCCTCCTGCTCATCCAGTACTTGCCGAGGATGATCATTGCCGGGAATGCTGCTGTCGATCAGGCTCAGCAGGCTTGATCCGCGTGGCGTCAGAATGAAATTGTTGCCGGTACTGCCTGCGTGATCCGGACGCGGTTCAATAAATCCACGATCAAGCAACAAGCCTTCGTAATCGCAGGCCACCGTTTTCAGGTGATCCAGATTCTCTATCGGCTCGCCTGCACTGGCTTTCTGCGCCGCATAATCCTCTGCGTATTTTCGTGGAGCGAAACTTTCGCCTGCACTGTTCTGCACTTCATGCAGCAAGCGTTCAATCAAATCCCAGTTATAAGTCGTCATCCTGATTCAACCTCCGGTGCGCGTGATTGGGGGCGCTGTCATAGGTTGTGACCCGGACGCATCGTAGCCGTTCACCCGCATTTTCCGCAGCGACCGACATGCTGTTTGCGACAACTCTGAACTTTTCGTCGCATCCAGGCCTCCACCCAATAACCCGCCTTAACCGGAACGGAGGCCTGCCCCCATGAAAACTCTGCTCAAGCTCACCCTCGCCGTCACCCTCGCCTGCGCCCTGCCGGTCTGGGCCTGCACACCAGAAGAGGCCACCGCCAAACGCGAACAACTGGCCAAGGAAGTGACCAAGCTCACCGAACAGAATCCGGCCAAGGCCAAGGAAATCAATGCCGAGTTGCAAAAGATGGACTTGGGCACGGCTAGTGCAGATTTGCCGGACAAGTGCCAGTTGATTGATCAGCGCTTGAAGGAACTGGACTCGGCTGAGAAAAAAGCCGACAGCTAAAAGCAAGATCAAAAGATCGCAGCCTTCGGCAGCTCCTACACCGAACCCTGTAGGAGCTGCCGAAGGCTGCGATCTTTTGACCCTGAAAATGCATTAATGCATTTTTATACTTGCACAAATGCATAGGCAGGCTAAGGTTACCTCGAGCAAGGAGATCGGCACCGTTCATCGCAGATGAAAACCGTTAACCACCGATCGCTCGGCAATACCGCAACACCACCACAAGCTGGACGCTTGTTTTCATTCATGGAGGACTGAAAAAATGTTAACCACTCAAGCCACATCATTCACCGGCGAGAGCCTGCCAAGGTGCCTTGTCGGCCGCCTGCTCGACCCGCAACTGGTCGAGGTTCAAGCCACTGCGCAAACCGCTGCACTGGCCGCTGCCAGCCTCAACTTCAGCATGCAGAAACAGACTCAGACCAACTGGTGCTGGGCCGCTGTTTCCGCTTCGGTCGGCAACTATTACGGCACTGGAAACTGGACCCAATGCGGCGTCGCCAGTACCCAACTGGATCGCAATTGCTGCAGCCAGCCAGGACCGTGCAACGTCTATGGCTATCTGGATTCAGCCCTGCAAACCACCCGCAGCTATAACGGGATGAATCAGGGTTCGCTGCAGATGTCGGCCATTCAGAACCAGATCAACATGGGCCGCCCGGTCGGCCTGCGCTGTGCCTGGTACGGTGGCGGTGCGCACTTCCTGGCGATCTACGGCACCAACGGCAACTACGTGCTGGTCGCCGACTCGATCTACGGTTATTCGACCCGCGCGCTGAACTCATTCCCGGGTTCGTACAACGGCGGCGGCAACTGGACTCACACTTACTTCACCGCGAAAAACTAGGAGGGCGACATCATGCAACTGACTTATCCAAAGGCGCCTTCCAACGGCGTACAGACTTTGCGTCCGGTGCTGCAAGCCGCGCTGCAAACACAGGGTTTCGGCATTAATCGCCAGTTCGCCGCCGCGACACCGGCCAAAGTCAGCCTCAGCGAAGCCTATCGCGGCTACTCGCTGACACTCGACGACTTGAGCCAAGGCAAGGGTCTGAAAGACGCACGTATCGGCGACTGGCATTACCTGGTGTTTGCCGACGGCGTCAGCATTGCCGATGCGCAACTGGCCGAGGTGCGTGGCCATGTCGAGTTCGCTTCGCTGAACCACGGCACCCGGGCCGCCGACACCGTGGGCGCGTTGAAACTGGCGGAACAGGCGCCGCAATTGCAGGGCAAAACCGTTGAACTGCGCGTGCTGTTTGTCTCGGCGCTGCACGTCGTGGCGATCTGGCTGCATGCGGACGGTGAGGATGTGCTGATCCCGATTGAGCCGACGCCAAAAGAGCTGGGCGACTCGCGGCTGTACAGCGAAGCCGCGCTGCTCGCGCTGCTCAAACCGGCGGCAGATCGCGCCAAACAGCGCTTTGACGCGGACAGCAGCGGACAGTTGGGGAACTGACAAACCCCGCGCATAAAAAAACCCGGACACTGTCCGGGTTTTTTATTGGCCATTTGTGGCGACTTATTCAGCCGCAGGCTCGGCCGGCTTGCGGCGCTTGAGCGGGGCCATGCCATCGCTGCTCACCAGCGAATCCGGCTTCGGCCGATTGGCGCTCTTGCGCTTGGTCGGGGTCTTGGCGGCGGTTTTCTTCTTGTCGCCCTTGGCGTCGGTCTTTTTCTTCTTCACGCCGACAGCTTTGCCCGAGGCCTTGACCTTTTTCGGCCCGCCGTAGGTGCCTTTGACTTCCTTGATGGTGCGGCGCTCGAAGCTCTGCTTCAGGTAGCGCTCGATGCTCGACATCAGGTTCCAGTCGCCATGGCAGATCAGCGAGATCGCCAGACCGTCGTTGCCGGCACGGCCGGTACGACCGATGCGGTGCACGTATTCGTCGCCGCTGCGTGGCATGTCGAAGTTGATCACCAGATCCAGGCCATCCACGTCCAGACCACGGGCCGCGACGTCGGTGGCAACCAGAATCTTCACGCCACCTTGCTTCAGACGATCGATCGCCAGTTTGCGATCCTTCTGGTCTTTCTCGCCGTGCAGCACGAACGCCTTGTATTCCTGAGCCACGAGGCGGCCGTAAATACGGTCGGCCATGGCGCGGGTGTTGGTGAAGACGATGGCCTTCTGGTAAGTCTCATTGGCCAGTAGCCAGTTGACGATCTGCTCTTTGTGCTGGTTGTGGTCGGCAGTGATGATCTGCTGACGGGTCGTCGAGTTCAGCTGGCTGACCGCGTTGAGCTGCAGGTGCTCAGGGTTGTTCAGCACCTTGGCGATCATCTCGCGCAGGCCGGAACCACCGGTGGTAGCGGAGAACAGCATGGTCTGCTGACGGTTCGGGCATTCGTCGACCAGACGCTGCACATCTTCGGCAAAACCCATGTCGAGCATGCGGTCGGCTTCGTCGAGCACCAGCACTTCGACTTCTTTCAAATCCAGGTTGCCGGCGTTGAGTTGCTCGATCATCCGGCCCGGCGTACCGATCAGGATGTCCGGCACCTTGCGCAGCATCGCCGCCTGCACCTTGAAGTCTTCGCCGCCGGTGATCAGGCCGGACTTGATGAAAGTGAACTGCGAGAAGCGTTCAACTTCTTTCAGAGTCTGCTGGGCCAGCTCGCGGGTCGGCAGCAGGATCAGGGTCTTGATGCTGACGCGAATCTTCGCCGGGCCGATCAGGCGGTTGAGGATCGGCAGGACAAAAGCGGCGGTCTTGCCACTACCGGTTTGCGCCGTCACCCGCAGGTCACGCCCCTGGAGCGCCAGCGGAATGGCCGCTGCTTGCACAGGCGTTGGCTCGACAAATTTCAGCTCGGCCACGGCTTTGAGCAGGCGTTCGTGCAGGGCGAATTGGGAAAACACGGGTGCTACCTCGAAGATATGCAAAAAAACAGCTGCATAGGTTACCGGTTTCGAGCGCTCAGGCCGAGTTTCTTTATACAAACGGGCGTAATCAGTGGCTTTTTTGTTGCTCGATTTGTCTCCAACGGTAATACACAGCGTCTTAAATGCTCTAATCGCCCATCGCGCCTTACAGAAGAATCGTTGCTCACATGGATTTCAAACAGCTCTGGCTCAACGCCCAAGACCTCTGGGGTGCCCTCGAAAAGCACCCGTTCCTGCAATCCGGCCTGGCGCTGATGCTGCTATTGGTGATCGCGCTGATCCTCGGACGAGTGGCGCGCTATCTGATCCTGCATGCCAGCCGCATGCTCGGGCGCCAGCCGGCGCTACACTGGATCAACGACTTTCGCCACAACAAGGTGTTTCAGCGTCTGGCGCAGATGACGCCATCGCTGGTAATCCAGTTCGGTCTGCACCTGGTGCCGGAACTGAGCAAAACCGCGATGACCTTCCTCGGCAACGTGGCGCTGTCCTTCACCATCCTGTTCCTGCTGCTGTCGGTCAGCGCCCTGCTCAATGCGTTGCTGGACATCTACGCGCGCACTGAACACGCGCGCACCCGCTCGATCAAGGGCTATGTGCAACTGGCGAAAATGGTCTTGTACGTGTTTGGCGCGATCATCATCGTCGCCACCCTGATCGACCGTTCGCCATTGTTGCTGCTGTCCGGTCTGGGTGCGATGTCGGCGGTGATTCTGTTGGTCTACAAGGACACCCTGCTGTCGTTCGTCGCCAGCGTGCAGCTGACCAGCAACGACATGCTGCGGGTCGGCGACTGGATCGAGATGCCGCAAGTCGGCGCCGATGGCGACGTGGTCGATATCACCCTGCACACGGTCAAGGTGCAGAATTTCGACAAGACCATCGTCTCGATCCCGACCTGGCGCCTGATGTCCGAATCGTTCCGCAACTGGCGCGGCATGCAACAGTCCGGTGGACGACGGATCAAGCGCAGCCTGTTCATCGACGCCAGCGGCGTGCGCTTCATCCGCGACGATGAAGAAGAAAAGCTCTCTCAGGTGCACCTGCTGACCGCCTACATGGGCCGCAAGAAAGCCGAACTCAAAGCGTGGAACGAGGCGCAGGGTAATGTAGCGGCGATGGCGGCCAACCGTCGGCGCATGACCAACATCGGCACCTTCCGCGCTTATGCGCTGGCCTACCTGAAAAGCCATCCCGAGATCCAGCCGAACATGACCTGCATGGTGCGCCAGATGCAGACCACGGCGCAGGGCATTCCGCTGGAAATCTATTGCTTCACGACTACCACGGTGTGGGCCGATTACGAGCGGATTCAGGGGGATATTTTCGATTATCTGCTGGCGGTGCTGCCGGAGTTTGGCTTGAGTCTGTATCAGCAGCCGAGTGGCGGGGATTTGCGTTCGGGGTTGTTGCCGGCGGTGCTGGGTTCGGCGCACATTGCGGAACCACAAAAACACCTCATGTAACCCACAATTCATGTAGGAGCTGCCGCAGGCTGCGATCTTTTGATTTTAAAGATTAAAAGATCGCAGCCTTCGGTAGCTCCTACACCGGGTCATACGGTGCGGCGGATACCCAACCGGCTGATCCATACGGCCGCCAGAATGACACTCCCGCCAAGCAAAAGCCTTCCCAGTTCCTCATGCTGATTCCAGATCAGCAGATTCAGCAGCAGCCCCACCGGCACATGCAGGTTGTTCATCACCGCCAGCGTGCCACCGTTGACCATGCACGCGCCCTTGTTCCACCAGTACATGCCCAGTGCGGTGGAGACCAGGCCGAGAAACAGCAACACGCCCCACTGCAGCGGCGCTTCGGGCAGGAAGTTGGCTTTGCCGAACAGCAGGAATGCCGGCAGCACCACCGCCAGCGCGCCGAGGTAGAAGAAGCCGAAACGCCGGTAATGCGGCAGGTCACTCGGGTGTTTCGCCACCAGATGCTTGTACAGCACCTGGCCGGCGGCGTAGGTGAAGTTGGCCAGTTGCAGCAACAGGAAACCCATGAAGAAATCCGGGTTGATCCGATCAAAACGAATCACTGCCGCACCGCCCACCGCTACCAATGCAGCGACCAGCGCCCATGGATTGAAGCGTCGGTTCAACGCATCTTCGATCAACGTCACATGCAACGGTGTGAGGATGGTGAACAGCAGCACCTCCGGCACCGTCAGCACGCGGAAGCTCAGGTACAGGCAGACATAGGTGATGCCGAACTGCAACGCGCCGATCAGCAGCATGCCGCGCATGAACGCCGGTTCCACCGAACGCCAGCGGGTCAACGGAATGAACACCAGCCCGGCCAGCACCACGCGCACCAGCACCGCGAAGTAGCTGTCGACATGCCCGGCGAGGTACTCGCCGATCAGACTGAAGGAAAACGCCTGGATCAGCGTGACAAAAAGTAGATAGCCCATGGTCGCCTCTGTTTCGAATGGCGGCGACGATAGCCGGTTTTACATTCCGCAACCAACACAAAATCCCCTGTAGGAGCTGCCGCAGGCTGCGATCTTTTGATTGTAAAAAACAACATCAAAAGATCGCAGCCTGCGGCAGCTCCTACAGGGAGAGCAGTGAATCAGAGAAATCCCAGACAAAAAAAAGCCCGATCTCGCTAAAGCGTTCAATCGGGCTACAGCACTCAGGAGCAACAAGTGCAAAGGGAGGTTCGATGCGCGTAGAGCCTTGAAGGGGTTGCGCCAGGTCACTTAAACAAGCGGCGATTATCTGGCGATTAACCCATCAAGCGACTTGGGACAGTTTGGCGTTGGCCTGATTCAAGCCCTTCTCCTGGAAGTCGCCGCCCAGATTCATGCCTTCGGCGTGAATGAAGGTCACGTCGTGGATGCCGATGAAGCCCATGACTTGGCGCAGGTACGGTTCCTGATGGTCGGCCGGGCCGCCGGCGTAGATCCCGCCGCGAGCGGTAAGTACGTAGGCACGTTTGCCGCTGAGCAGGCCTTGCGGGCCGGTTTCGGTGTACTTGAAGGTCACACCGGCACGCAGCACGTGGTCGAGCCAGGCTTTCAGAGTGCTCGGGATCGCGAAGTTGTACATCGGCGCTGCCATCACCAATACGTCGGCGGCCAGCAACTCTTCGGTCAATTCGTTGGAGCGGTCCAGCGACGATTGTTCGTCGGCGTTGCGCTGTTCGGCAGACTTCATCCAGCCACCCAGCAGGTTGGCGTCCAGGTGGGGTACCGGGTTCACGGCGAGGTCACGCACGGTGATCTGATCGTTGGGGTGCGCGGACTTCCACTGGCTGATGAAGGTCTGGGTCAGTTGACGGGAAACCGAGTCTTGCTGGCGGGCGCTGCTTTCGATGATCAGAACGCGGGACATGGTGTGTAGTCTCCATCCGAGAATGTTGTAGGTCGATGGAGTGAAGGTTAAACAGGGTTGTATCGATGAAAAAGCGCAAATAATTGCTGCAAAGCATCGAATAATTCGTTTAGATGCACTTAGCCCCTGTGGGAGCGAGCTTGCTCGCGAAAGCGGTGTGTCATTCAACAATGATGTCGACTGAAACGGCCAATTCGCGAGCAAGCTCGCTCCCACAAGGGATTGACGGTGTTATTTCGGGCTGCAACTCAGTTCAATGCGCAGCCTGATGATCTCGCGAGAGAACTTGGCCGTGGCGTTCGTATGCTTGCGGGCCGGGACTTCGATGTTGCGCGTACGTGGCGCTTCCGGGCCATTGTTGAAAACGGCTTTGCAGACGGCATCGACATCACCGAAGTTGACCACTTTTATGGAGCCGATGTCCTTGTCGGTGTCATAGGTTTCGTAGTCGATCTTCAAGCCATTGAGATTTTTCTGCACATCGATCGGGTAAGCAAACGCTGTCAGCGGCAGCAGCGCCAACAACACACAACAGAATTTTTTCATTCGCCAGTCTCCATGAGGGATGGCCAGCTTAGGACAAGAGGAGCTATTGATGAAAGCGCCCCGCGTGACCCTTGATCAATGGCGAACATTGCAGGCCGTGGTCGATCACGGCGGCTTCGCCCAAGCCGCCGAGGCACTGCACCGTTCGCAATCGTCGGTGAGTTACACCGTCGCCCGCATGCAGGATCAGCTCGGCGTGCCCTTGCTGCGCATTGACGGGCGTAAGGCGGTACTCACCGAAGCCGGTGGCGTATTGTTGCGCCGCTCGCGGCAACTGGTGAAACAGGCCAGCCAACTGGAAGACCTCGCCCACCACATGGAGCAAGGTTGGGAGGCCGAGGTGCGGCTGGTGGTCGATGCGGCCTACCCGAGCGCACGCATCGTCCGGGCGCTGACCGCGTTCATGCCGCAAAGTCGTGGCTGCCGCGTGCGGCTGCGCGAGGAGGTGTTGTCGGGGGTCGAAGAAGTGCTGCTGGAAGGCGTGGCCGATCTGGCGATCACCGGTCTGAGCATTCCCGGCTATCTCGGTGCGGAATTGAGCGATGTCGAGTTTGTTGCCGTCGCCCACCCGGACCACGCCTTGCATCGGCTCAATCGCGAACTGAGCTTCCAGGATCTGGAAACCCAGATGCAGGTGGTGATTCGCGACTCCGGGCGCCAGCAGCCACGCGACGTCGGCTGGCTGGGTGCCGAACAGCGCTGGACGGTCGGCAGCCTTGCCACTGCCGCAACGTTCGTCAGCAGCGGCCTGGGTTTCGCCTGGTTGCCCCGACACATGATCGAACGCGAATTGAAGGAAGGCACGCTCAAGCTGCTACCGTTGGTTCAGGGCGGCAGCCGCAACCCGAGTTTCTATCTCTACTCGAACAAGGACAAACCGCTGGGCCCGGCGACACAAATCCTCATCGAACTGCTGCGCACCTTCGACACCTTGCCGCTGGACGCACCGTTCGCCGCCCCCGAACAAGCCTGACACGGAGTTCACCGATGGCGTATTTCGAGCACGAAGGTTGCAACCTGCACTACGAGGAATATGGCCACGGTACGCCGTTGCTGCTGGTTCACGGGCTCGGCTCGAGCACCCTGGACTGGGAAATGCAGATTCCGGCACTGTCGGCGCATTACCGGGTGATCGTCCCGGACATACGCGGTCACGGTCGCTCGGACAAACCCCGCGAGCGCTACAGCATCGCCGGTTTCAGCGCTGACCTGCTGGCGTTGATCGAGCACCTGAACCTCGGTCCGGTGCATTACGTCGGGCTGTCGATGGGCGGGATGATCGGTTTCCAGTTCGGTGTCGATCACCCTCACCTGCTCAAAAGCCTGACCATCGTCAACAGCGCCCCCGAAGTCAAACTCCGCAGCCGCGACGATTACTGGCAGTGGTTCAAACGCTGGAGCCTGATGCGTGTGCTGAGCCTGGCAACCATCGGCAAGTCGCTGGGCGGCAAACTTTTTCCAAAACCGGAACAGGCTGATTTGCGGCAGAAAATGGCCGAGCGCTGGGCAAAAAACGACAAACGTGCTTATCTCGCCAGCTTCGATGCGATTGTTGGCTGGGGCGTTCAGGAACGACTTTCCCGGGTGACCTGTCCAACCCTCATCGTCACTGCCGACCGTGACTACACACCGGTGGCGCTGAAAGAAACCTATGTAAAACTGCTGCCCGATGCGCGGCTGGTGATCATCGCCGATTCGTGCCACGCCACCCCGCTCGATCAACCCGAACGTTTCAATCAAACGCTGCTGGAGTTTCTCGCCGCAGCCGACATTCAATCTCAGGATCACTGACCCATGCTGAAAAAACTCGCCCTCGCCGCCGGCACTGTGCTGTTCGCTGCCAACCTGATGGCTGCCACGCCGGCAAAAGCGCCGCACGTGCTGCTGGACACCACCAACGGCCAGATCGAAATCGAACTGGACCCGGTCAAGGCGCCGATCAGTACCAAAAACTTTCTGGATTACGTCAACAGCGGCTTTTACACCAACACCATTTTCCACCGCGTGATCCCGGGCTTCATGGCCCAGGGCGGCGGTTTCACGCCACAGATGCAGCAGAAAGAAACCAAGGCGCCGATCAAGAACGAAGCCAGCAACGGTCTGCATAACGTTCGCGGCACGCTGTCGATGGCACGCACCTCCAACCCTGATTCGGCCACCAGCCAGTTCTTCATCAACGTGGCCGACAACGCCTTCCTCGATCCGGGCCGTGACGCCGGTTACGCGGTATTCGCCAAAGTGGTCAAAGGCATGGACGTGGTCGACATCATCGTCAACTCGCCAACCACCACCAAACAGGGCATGCAGAACGTGCCTTCCGACCCTGTGATCATCAAGTCGGCCAAAGTCATCGACTAAGCTGTACAGGGCGTTTCGAGCGGCGCAGGCCTGACGCCACGCCGCTCACACCGATAAAAGGAGAGCCCGGCCTCCGGGCGGTTATCTGATGCTCTATCGCCGTTTCGAACAACTGATCGACATATTCCGCGATGCTCCGACGGCGGCTCCGCCCAATCGCGTGCTGCCCTTCTATACCTATTACCTGAAACAGGTCTGGCCGAGCTTTGCCGCTCTGTTGGTGGTCGGCCTGTTTGCTGCGTTGATCGAAGTGGCGCTGTTCAGTTACCTGAGCCGCATCATCGACCTGGCCCAAGGCACGCCCAACCCGAATTTCTTCAGCGACCACGCCCTCGAACTGACGTGGATGGTGGTGGTTGCGCTGGTACTGCGACCGATCTTTTTCGGCCTGCACGACCTGCTGGTGCACCAGACCCTGAGCCCGGGGATGACCAGCATGATCCGCTGGCAGAATCACAGCTATGTGCTCAAACAGAGCCTGAATTTCTTCCAGAACGACTTCGCCGGGCGCATCGCCCAACGCATCATGCAGACCGGCAACTCGCTGCGTGACTCCGCCGTGCAAGCGGTCGACGCGCTGTGGCATGTGGTGATCTACGCGATCAGTTCGCTGGTGCTGTTCGCCGAAGCCGACTGGCGCCTGATGATTCCGCTGCTGACCTGGATCGCCGCCTACATCGGCGCCCTGTATTACTTCGTGCCACGGGTCAAGGATCGCTCGGTGGAGGCCTCCGATGCGCGCTCGAAACTGATGGGGCGGATCGTCGACGGCTACACCAACATCGCCACGCTGAAGCTGTTTGCCCACACCAACTTTGAACAGCATTACGCCAGGGAAGCCATCGAGGAACAGACGGTCAAGGCGCAGATGGCCGGCCGCGTGGTGACCAGCATGGACGTGGCAATCACCGCCATGAACGGTCTGCTGATCGTCGGCACCACCGCGCTGGCGCTGTGGCTGTGGACGCAGTCGTTGATCACGGTCGGCGCTATCGCGCTGGCTACGGGTCTGGTGATTCGCATCGTCAACATGTCCGGCTGGATCATGTGGGTGGTCACCGGCATCTTCGAAAACATCGGCATGGTGCAGGACGGTCTGCAGACCATCTCACAACCGGTCAGCGTGACTGATCGCGAACAGGCCAAACCACTGGCGGTGGCCCGTGGCGAAGTGCGTTTCGAGCATGTGGATTTTCACTACGGAAAGAAGAAAGGCATCATCGGCGACCTCAACCTGACCATCAAACCCGGCGAGAAAATCGGTTTGATCGGGCCGTCCGGCGCCGGCAAATCGACGTTGGTCAACCTGCTGCTGCGCCTGTACGACGTCGAGGGTGGACGGATCCTGATCGATGGGCAGAACATCGCCGAAGTCGGCCAGGAAAGCCTGCGCGCACGGATCGGCATGATCACGCAGGACACCTCCCTGCTGCACCGCTCGATCCGCGACAACTTGCTGTACGGCAAGCCTGACGCCACCGACGCCGAACTCTGGGATGCGGTGCACAAGGCTCGCGCCGACGAGTTCATTCCGTTGCTGTCGGACGCCGAGGGCCGCACCGGTTTCGATGCGCACGTCGGCGAGCGCGGGGTGAAGCTGTCCGGCGGCCAGCGCCAGCGCATCGCGATTGCCCGGGTGCTGCTCAAGGACGCGCCGATCCTGATCATGGACGAAGCAACCTCGGCACTGGATTCGGAAGTCGAAGCAGCAATCCAGGAAAGCCTCGAAACCCTGATGCAAGGCAAAACCGTGATCGCCATCGCTCACCGCCTCTCGACCATCGCTCGCATGGATCGGCTGGTGGTGCTGGAAAACGGCAAGATCGCCGAGAGCGGCACCCACGCCGAATTGCTCGCCCATCGCGGGTTGTATGCGCGGTTGTGGGCGCACCAGACCGGAGGATTTGTCGGCATCGATTGATCACAAAAAATCTGACTTTGTGAACTTTTTTGGCGAGGGAGCTTGCTCCCGCTCGACTGCGCAGCAGGCGCAAAGCCCGCCAACTGTGCGAGTCTGACACTACCGGTGCAGATAGTTTTGGGACAGCTTCGCTGTCCAGCGGGAGCAAGCTCCCTCGCCACGCAATGTTTGTCCGCCAAAAAACCGCCCCAGCCCGCCAACCATGGGCTCTGGCGGTTTTTTCATGTCTGCTGGCAATCCATCCAAAGCCTGCTGTACTCAGCCAAGGTTCCAGCACGGAACCTGTCGTAAATCTGCAAGGAAGCACAACTCGATACAGTCTCGATAGCACGCCTATCAAGGACTCTCTCATGTCTCTGTTCAAACGTTCAGTTACTGAGTTGTTGGGTACGTTCTGGCTGGTTCTGGGTGGATGCGGCAGCGCAGTGCTCGCTGCGTCTTCGCCCTTGGGCATTGGAGTGCTGGGGGTGGCCCTGGCGTTTGGTCTGACGGTGCTGACCATGGCGTTCGCCATTGGCCACATCAGCGGATGTCATCTCAACCCGGCCGTCTCGGTCGGTCTGTTCGTTGGCGGCCGGTTTCCGGCCAAAGAGTTGCCCGCCTATATCATCGCGCAGGTGCTCGGCGCGATTCTCGCCGCGGCGCTGATTGCGCACATTGCCAGCGGCAAGGAGGGTTTCGATATTGCCGCAGGTCTGGCCTCCAACGGGTATGGCGAACACTCACCGGGCAAATACTCGATGGCCGCAGGCTTTGTCACCGAGTTGGTGATGACCGCCATGTTCGTGATCATCATCCTCGGCGCTACCGACAAACGCGCTCCGGCGGGCCTTGCACCGATCGCCATCGGCCTGGGTCTGACGTTGATTCACCTGATCTCGATCCCGGTCACCAACACCTCGGTCAACCCGGCGCGCAGCACCGGGCCGGCGCTGATGGTCGGCGGCTGGGCGATCGCACAGTTGTGGATGTTCTGGGTCGCGCCGCTGCTGGGCGCGGTGGTGGGCGGCGGAATCTATCGCTGGCTGGGTAAAGAAGAAACCTGAAGGATGCCTGAGCTCCCTTTGTAGGAGCTGCCGAAGGCTGCGATCTTTTGACTTTTAAAGAGCAAAAGATCGCAGCCTCCGGCAGCTCCTACAGGGATCTAGGTTTGACGGTAGGGCAAGGCAGTTTTTGCTTCTTCGGCATAGGCGAGGATGCCGGCACGTTCCTGTTTCAGAAAATCCTTCACCGCCGCTTTCAACCCGGGATGGCGCAAGTAGTGCCACGAATGCGTGATCACCGGTTCAAAGCCGCGAATCAGTTTATGTTCACCCTGGGCACCCGCATCAAAGCGCTGGTAGCCGTGGGCGATCGCGTAATCCATGCCCTGATAGAAACACGTCTCGAAATGCAGCCGGTCAAACTCGGCCAGACATCCCCAATAGCGTCCATAGAAGCTGTCGCCCCCGACCAGACTGAAGGCCATCGCCACCGGCCGTGAACCCTGTCTGGCGAAGACCACCCGAATCGCCTCCGGCATCCGCGCAGCCAATAGACTGAAGAACTCGCGCGTCAGGTACGGCGCCTGTCGGCGCACGGCATAGGTGTTGGCATAGCAGGCGTAGACAAAATCCCATTGCGACTCGTCCAGCTCACGCCCTTCCAGCCATTCGAACTCGAAGCCCTGCCCCGCCACTTGCTCGCGTTCCTTGCGCATCTGCTTGCGCTTGCGCGAGCTGAGCACGTCGAGAAAGTCCTGAAAGTCCCGGTAACCGCGATTCTGCCAGTGGTACTGACAGCCGATGCGTTGCAACCAGCCCGGCTGCTCGGCCATGGCGGCATCGGTGAACGGGTCGGTGAAATTGATGTGGGCGCTGGAAAGTTCTTCGATCTCCAGATAGCCCGGCAGGCTCTTGAGCAGTTCGAAGCCGTCCTCGACATTCGCCGCCAGCAAGCGCGGGCCACTGACCGGACTGAACGGCACCGCTGTCAGCAGCTTGGGGTAGTAATCGATCCCGGCGCGAGCGCAGGCATCAGCCCAACCGTGATCAAAGACGTACTCACCGTAGGAATGCCATTTGCGATAACCGGGCAGCGCGGCGATCAACCGATCGCCTTCAACATGCAGCAGATGCTCGGGTTGCCAGCCGGTGTGCGGGCCGACGCTGCCACTGTCTTCCAGTGCGCCGAGGAACGCATGGCGCAGAAACGGCTGGTTCTCGGGCACCAGCGCATCCCAGGTCGCGGGGGCGATTTCTGACAGGTTTTGCAGACGTTGCAACGGCATCAACTGGCTCTCCACATCTTGGCGTCAAAGCCTCGCGAGTATCGCTGATCAGCTTCCATTGCACACGCTCATTCGGGCGACAGTGCTCTGGCTCGATAGTTCACGAGGACTTTGCATCGTCATCGACATGACATCACTTAGCCACTGCTCTGTCATAAACCATCGCGATACTCGCTCCTGTTTTTAGAGCGCCGGGGTCTACCCGGACACTGTTTTCCGACGTGCGCGTCGGTGTGCCCAGGATGGTTCAGCCATCCCTCTCATCTTCGGAGATTGCTATGCGTCTTGCTTCCACGAAAACTGCGGCGGCCCTGTGCGGTGGCCTGTTGCTGGCCATGAGCGTTCCGGCCAGTGCTGCAGTCGACGCCAAACTGCTCGACATGCTCAAGGCTAACGGTTCCATTTCCCAGGCGCAGTACATTGAACTGCAAACTGAACTGGCCAAGGATCAGAAGGCTCAGCAAATCGCGCAGCAGGCGCAGCAAGAGACCAACGAGCAAATCGCGGCAACCGCGAAGAAAACCAATGAGCTGAGCTCCTTCGACCAAAAGCTTGCCTGGGCCGCCAAGACCCAGTTCAAGGGTGATGTGCGTATCCGTCAGGAGACCGTCAAGATCGACGGTGAATCCAACAACGGTGGTCGCGACAAGGATCGCCAGCGTATCCGTGCCCGCCTCGGCGCCTACACCGAGATCAACCCGCAAGTCGACACCGGTATCCGTATTGCCACCGGCGGCGGTGACGATGCCCGTTCGACCAACCAGGACATGGACAACTACTTCGACAAGAAGCAGATCTGGCTCGACCTGGGTTACATCGACTACCACCCCGACGCCATCAAGAACCTGCACGTGATCGGCGGCAAGATGCTGCAACCCTGGGTCAGCATGGGCGATGTGATCTGGGACAGCGACATCAACCCGGAAGGTCTGGCCGTGACCTACAAATACCCGCTGGGCAGCAGCGCCGAACTGTTCGGCAGCCTGGGTAACTACACTCTCAAGGACAACGTCGACGGCGAAGGCGTGCAATTTCGCCACGATCTGCGCCTGACCGCTGGTCAGTTGGGCAGCCGCTTCGCGATCACCGACAACCTGAAACTGACCCTGGGCGGCAGCGTCTACGCTTACCAGAACGACGAGGACAGCCGTTGCACCGGGACGTCCACACCGTGCGCACTGTCGGTCAACGGCAACTCGGCCAACAACGAATTCCGTCTGTACGAGGGCTTCAGCCAGATCGATATCGGTGGTTTGCCAATGCCGCTGTCGTTCTACGGCCAGTACGTGAAGAACAACGATGCCGTGACCGATGCCGACACTGCGTGGCTGGTCGGCGCCAAGTCGAAAGTCTTCGGACTGAACCTGGACTACAACTATCGTGACGTACAGCGTGACGCCGTGGTCGGCGCATTCACCGACTCCGACTTCGCCAACGGCACCACCGGTTCCCGTGGCCACAAGTTCAAGGTCGGTTACGACATCGACAAGAACTTCGCCATCGGCGCCACCTACTTCCTGACCAAGGCCGACTTCTCCAGCCGTACCCAGCGTGACGCAGACACCAACACCCTGCAGCTGGACGCGGAAGCGAAGTTCTAAAAAGCGTCACCTGTAGCCTGACGCGGGCGGGACGATCCCCATCATCCGTTCGTTTCATCCGCGTCGGGCTATTTTTTGCAGGATGCAAAAAACATGTAGGAGCTGCCGAAGGCTGCGATCTTTTGATCCTTGAAAACAAGATCAAAAGATCGCAGCCTCCGGCAGCTCCTACAGGGGGCTCTATTTTTCTTTGCGGCGTTGCTCGGCCAGGCGTTCGGCCAAAGCGTCAATACCCGCCTCGGTTTTCTCCGGCATCGCCTTCAATGTGGCCTGCATCAAACGCATCTGGCGAATGAAACGCCGACAGTTGGGGCAGAACATCAGGTGGTGGCGCACCAACAGTCTCTCGCGAAAGCTCAACTGGCCATCGAGATAATCGCTGGAGCGCGCTACTTGTTCCTTGCAGGTCAGCATTCGCCGGTCTCCTCAAAATGCTCCACCGTGGCGAAGACTTTCAGCCGCGCACGATGCAGCAGCACACGGACATTGGAGAGCGAGATCTCCAGAAGATTACAGATCTCTTCCAGCTCCAGGCCCTGACGCTCGCGCAGCAGCAAAACACTGCTTTGCAGTTCCGACAGGCTGAGCAAGGTGTGCTCCAGGCAGTCGCGCAATTCGCTTTCAGTCAGCAAGGCTTCCGGCGTGTCCTGATGCCAGGCGAACGGCGCCACCAGCCAATGACCGTCACCGGAAGAAAAGCGATCATCGTCGATGGTGCCGTGGGGTGACGGCAGGTCATCCATCAAGACTTCGCGACGATTTTGTTTGTAACGACTCTTGGCCGAGTTGGCAGTGATGGTCAGCAGCCAGGTCTTGAGACTGGAACGGCCCTCGAAGCTACCGATGTGGCGCACCACCGAAAGCCAGGCGTCCTGCACCACTTCCTCGACATGGCGCTGGCCGACAATCGCGTAAGCCACAGCACGCATGGCGCTCTGGTAGGTGCTGACCAGTTCCTTGAAAGCTTTTTGCTCACCGGCCAACAGGCGTTCGAGCAGTTGGGTGTCGTCCGTTGCGGCCATGCGCGCCTCGTTTGCAATACCGATTAACGTTAACCACTCAAACCTGTGGCGAGCGAGCTTGCTCGCGCTCGGCTGCGCAGCAGTCGCAAAACCGGCGATTGCGGTTCTTCAACAAGATCGCAATCGCCGGTTTTGGGAGCGCTACGCACTCCAGCGGGAGCAAGCTCCCTCGCCACAAGGGCGGGTAACTCAGCGCTTGCGCAGAATCACGCTGCCGATCGAGTAACCGGCGCCGAACGAGCTCAGCACGGCCAGCGAACCGGCGGCCAGATCGTCCTGATATTTATGGAAGGCAATCACCGAGCCCGCCGAACTGGTGTTGGCGTAGGTGTCGAGAATCACCGGGGCTTCTTCTTCAGTGGCTTCACGGCCCAGCAGCTTGCGCACGATCAGGTGGTTCATGCTCAGGTTGGCCTGGTGCAGCCAGAAGCGCTTGACGTCGCCGACGTTGAGTTTGTTCTCTTCCAGATGCTCACCGATCAGCTCGGCGACCATCGGGCAGACGTCCTTGAACACCTTGCGGCCTTCCTGCACGAACAGTTTGTCGCGGGCCCCGATGCCCTCCTCCGCCGCACGGTTGAGGAAGCCGAAGTTGTTGCGAATGTTGTTGGAGAACTTGGTCAGCAGTTTGGTGCTGACCACATCGAACTGGTACTTGGAGGTCGCCAGGTCGGCGCGCTCAATGATGACTGCCGTCGCCGCGTCGCCGAAGATGAAGTGGCTGTCGCGGTCGCGGAAGTTCAGGTGACCGGTGCAGACTTCAGGGTTGACCATCAGGATCGCCCGGGCCTGACCCAGTTGCACGCTGTTGGCCGCCGCCTGAATGCCGAAGGTCGCCGAGGAGCAGGCGACGTTCATGTCGAAACCGAAGCCCTGAATGCCCAGTGCTTCCTGGACTTCGATGGCGATGGCCGGGTAGGCGCGCTGCAGGTTGGAGCAGGCGACGATCACGCCGTCGATGTCGGCAGCGGTCTTGCCGGCACGTTGCAGCGCCTGTTCGGCGGCGCCGATGGCCATCTGGCAGAGGACCGACCATTCGTCGTTGGAACGCTCCGGCAGACGCGGGGCCATGCGTTGCGGATCGAGAATACCGTCCTTGTCCATGACAAAGCGGCTCTTGATGCCGGAGGCCTTTTCGATGAACGCGGCGCTGGATTCGGTCAGCGCCTGGACTTCACCACGGGCGATGGCATCGGCGTTGTCGGCGTTGAATTGCGCGACATAGGTATTGAAAGACTGCACCAGCTCTTCGTTGGAAATGCTGTTGGCCGGGGTGTACAGGCCGGTGCCGCTGATGACGACGTTATGCATGGTCGTTTCTCTAATCTGTTCAGGCAGAAAGCGCTGGCACCGACGTACCAACACACAAAGGGTCTGTTCCTGTCCGCAGGACGCTGACCTGGCATCGCTTTATTCCGCCACGTGACCCGGCCGAAGGCTCTGGGTCACGAAACCGGCGTTTATGGTCGCGAAGTTTGCCATAAACCTTGGCTTTTGGCGCCTTTCTCATGCCAAACCCAATCACTGTAGGAGCTGCCGAAGGCTGCGATCTTTTGATCTTGTTCCTGTAAAAAGCAAAATCAAGAGATCGCAGCCTGCGGCAGCTCCTACAGGGGCGATGCAGGGTTGGGGATCAAGCCTCGACCTGACTCCATTGCTTGCTCAGCCGCTTGTCCGAGATCGGCACTTTCGTTCCCAACTGCTGGGCGAACAGCGACACCCGGTATTCCTCCAGCCACCAGCGGTACAACTCCAGCTGCGGATCGCGTTTGCCTTCCTGGGCATGTTTCGCCGCGCGGACCTGGTATTGCGCCCAGAGGCCGGCCAGTTCACCGCTCCAGACGCGATCCTTCTGTACTTGCGCACCGAGTTTCTCGAAACGCTGCTCGACCGCCTTCAGATAGCGCGGCAACTCCTTGAGCCATTGCATCGGTGTTTCCCGGACGAAACCCGGATACACCAGATGGCTGATTTGCTGCTTGATGTCATTCAGCGCCACCGCCTGCGCCAGATCGATCTTGCCCTTGAAGCGTTTTTGCAGGCCGTGCCACAGCTTGAGAATCTCCAGGGTCAGCCGCGCCACGCGCTCGGCGTGTTCGGTCCAGCTGCCGCGTTTGCGTTCGGCCAATGCCGCCAGCCCGGCACCGTCACGCGGCAACGGGTCTTCGCCTTCCAGAATGCAGCTGTCGAGACTGGCGAGCAGAATGTCTTCCACCAGCGCGTCCACTCGGCCCAACTCACGATACAGCAGGCCCAGCTCAGTGATGCCCGGGAGTTTGCTGCGCAGGAACTTCGCCGGTTCCGTCAGTTGCTGCATCAGCAGCCGCTGCAAGGCGCGGCGATGCTGGAATTCGGCTTCGGCCGGGGTCGAAAACCGCCCTTCCTTGACCGTGCCGCCCTCTTCCACCAGTGCCGGATAGACCGTCATCGACAGGCCGGCAATCTTCTGCTGAGTCTTTTCCGCCACCGGAGCGAAGACCTTGGCCTCCACCGGTTGCTGACTTTTCGCACTTTGCGGCACGGCCAAAGCCGCTTGACTGGCTTCGGCGAAGCGCGCGGTGAGCTCGGCCAGATCGCGTCCCTCACCGAGAAACTTGCCTTGGCCGTCGACGATTTCCAGGTTCATCCGCAGATGGCTTTCGACCTGCTGCGCGGCTTCCGCCCATGCTTCATCGCTGACGCGCGCACCGGTCATGCGCAGCAACTCGCGACCCAGCGATTGCGGCAACGAGCCCTCAGCGAAGGTCATGCGCTGCAACGCCGCCTTGATGAAATCCGGCACCGGCACGAAGTTTTTGCGCAGGGCTTTCGGCAGATTGCGCACCAGCGCAATGCACTTGGCCTCGATCAGCCCCGGCACCAGCCATTCCAGACGCTCCGGCGGCAGCATCGGCAGCAGCGGTGCCGGCACACGCAGGGTCACGCCGTCGCGCGGGTGATTGGGTTCGAAGTGGTAGCTGAGCGCCAGCTCCAGATCGCCGATGTGCAACGTGTCCGGGTAGTCGCGCGCGGTGACTTCGCTGGCCTCGCGGGCCAGCACGTCCTCTTCGCGCATGATCAACAGCTGCGGGTTCTTCTGGCTGTTGACCCGATACCAACTGTCGAAGGTCGCGGTCTGGTGAATCTCCGCCGGCAACCGCGCATCGTAGAACGCATACAGGGTTTCTTCGTCAGCGAGGATGTCGCGGCGCCGGGCCTTGGCTTCCAGTTCGTCGAGCTGTTCGAGCAATTGTTTGTTGGCGCTCAGGCACTTGGCTTTCGACTGAATCTCGCCGCGCACCAGACCCTCGCGGATAAACAGCTCACGCGACACCACCGGATCCACCGGGCCGTAATGCACCGGGCGGCGACCGACCACGATCAGCCCGAACAGGGTAATCTGCTCGTAGGCCACGACCTGGCCGCGCTTCTTCTCCCAGTGCGGTTCGAAGTGGTTTTTCTTGATCAGGTGCCCGGCCAGCGGTTCGATCCAGTCGGCGTCGATCTTGGCGACCATGCGCGCGTAAAGCTTGGTGGTTTCCACCAGTTCGGCGGTCATCAGCCACTGCGGGCGTTTCTTGCCGATGCCCGACGACGGATGAATCCAGAAGCGCCGCTGACGGGCGCCGAGGTAATCGCCGTCTTCGGTTTTCTGACCGATCTGGCTGAGCAATCCGACCAGCACCGCTTTGTGCAGTTTCGGGTAATCCGCCGGTTCCTTGTTGAGGCTCAACTGCATGTCGCGGCAGATCAGACTCAGCTGGCGATGGGAATCACGCCACTCGCGCAGACGCAGGTAATTGAGGAAATTCTTCCGGCACCAGTTACGCAGTGGGCTGGCGGTCAGCGCTTGGCGCTGTTCTTCAAAACCACGCCACAGATTGACCAGACCGGCGAAGTCCGAATCGCTGTCCTTCCACTGCGCGTGGGCCTGATCCGCCGCTTGTTGACGCTCCGGCGGACGCTCGCGCGGGTCTTGAATCGACATCGCACTGGCGACGATCAGCACTTCCTGCAAGCTGCCGAGCCTGGCCGCTTCGAGCAGCATGCGGCCCATGCGCGGGTCCACCGGCAGGCGCGCCAACTGGCGCCCGAGCGGGGTCAGCTGACTGTTGCGATCCACCGCCGAGAGTTCTTGCAGCAGGTTGAAACCGTCACTGATCGCCTTGCCGTCCGGCGGCTCGATGAACGGGAACGCGGTGATCTCACCAAGGCGCAGGTGCAGCATCTGCAAGATCACGGCGGCGAGGTTGGTGCGCAGAATTTCCGGGTCAGTGAATTCCGGGCGACCGAGGAAATCTTCCTCGCTGTACAGCCGCACGCAAATCCCCGGTTCGACCCGGCCGCAACGACCTTTACGCTGATTGGCACTGGCCTGGGAAATCGCTTCGATCGGCAGGCGTTGGACCTTGGCGCGATAGCTGTAGCGACTGATGCGCGCGGTGCCGCTGTCGATCACGTACCGGATGCCCGGCACGGTCAACGAGGTCTCGGCGACGTTGGTCGCCAGCACCACGCGGCGTCCCGGATGCGACTGGAAAATCCGCTGCTGTTCAGCCGGCGACAGGCGCGCGTACAGCGGCAGGATTTCGGTGTGTTTGAGCTGAGCCTTGCGCAGCATGTCGGCGGCGTCGCGAATCTCGCGCTCGCCGGGCAGGAACACCAGCACATCGCCGGGACTGCGGCGTTCACTACGCTCGTAGGCGGCGATCTCGTCGAGGGTGGCGAGGATCGCCTGATCGACGGTCAGGTCGTCTTCGACGCGGTTGCCCTCTTCGTCCTGCTCAAGCGTCAGCGGGCGATACCAGGTTTCAACCGGGAAGGTGCGGCCGGACACTTCGACAATCGGCGCGTCATCGAAATGCTTGGAGAAGCGCTCCAGATCGATGGTCGCCGAGGTGATGATGACTTTCAGGTCCGGACGACGCGGCAGCAGGGTTTTCAGGTAACCGAGCAGGAAGTCGATGTTCAGGCTGCGTTCGTGAGCTTCGTCGACGATGATCGTGTCGTAGCGTTCCAGATAACGGTCATTCTGGGTTTCCGCCAGCAGGATGCCGTCGGTCATCAGTTTGATCAGGGTGTTGGCATCGCTCTGATCTTCGAAACGCACCTGATAACCGACCAGCGCGCCCAGTGGCGTACCGAGTTCTTCGGCGACCCGACTGGCCACACTGCGCGCCGCGATTCGGCGCGGCTGGGTGTGGCCGATCAAGCCATGCTGACCGCGACCGATTTCCAGGCAGATTTTCGGCAACTGCGTGGTTTTACCCGAACCGGTTTCGCCGGCGATGATCAGGACCTGATGCTTCTCCAGCGCAGCCTTGATCTCATCGCGCTTGGCGGCAATCGGCAGGCTGTCGTCGTAACGAATCACCGGCAGGCTGGCGCGGCGCGCCAGCACTTGATCACAGGACGCCTGCAGGCGCGTCACCCACTGGGCCAGCTTGGCCTCGTCGGGTTTCTTGCGCAGCTCGAGCAACTGCCGCCGCAGCCGATGACGGTCGGCGAGCATGGCGTGATCAAGGTTTTTCAGCAGTTTGTCGATGGAGGGCGATTCGTCGGTCATCGGGTACGCAATTCGGTCGTCTATATGTGCAGGGGGCGGATTGTCGCAGATTTGCGTCACTGAACACGACTGCGAGGTGCTTTTGTGGCGAGGGGATTTATCCCCGATCGGCTGCGCAGCAGTCGCCGACTGGATATGAAAGTCGGACTGAAGCGTCTGAGTTGAAGGTTTTTGGGGGTGCTACGCACCCCATCGGGGATAAATCCCCTCGCCACAATGTGTTTACCCGGGAGTTATTCGTTATCCAGTCCTTTGCGGCGGTAAGGGAATACGTCGATGACTTTGCCGGCGCGAATCGCCTCCTGCAGCCCCTTCCAGTAATCGGCGTTGTACAACTCGCCGTGCAGTTGATCGAACAGTTTGCGCTGCCCGGCATCGGCGAACAGGAACGGCGGAAACTCCTCGGGAAACACGTCCAGCGGCCCGATCGAGTACCAGGGCTCGGAAGCCATTTCGTCCTCGGGGGTGCGTGGCGCGGGGATGTGGCGGAAGTTGGCTTCGGTCAGGAAGCAGATTTCGTCATAGTCGTAGAACACCACCCGCCCGTGCCGGGTAACGCCGAAGTTCTTCAGCAGCATGTCACCGGGAAAGATATTGGCCGCCGCCAGTTGCTTGATCGCCAGGCCGTAATCCTCCAGTGCCTCGCGCACCTGCGCTTCGTTGGCGTTGTCCAGATAGAGGTTGAGCGGGGTCATGCGGCGCTCGGTCCAGCAGTGGCGGATCAACACCGTGTCGCCTTCGACCGAGACCGTCGACGGCGCGACGTCAAGCAGCTCTTCCAGGCACGCCGGATCAAACTTGCTCAGTGGAAAACGGAAGTCGGCGAATTCCTGGGTATCGGCCATGCGCCCGACGCGGTCGACACTTTTCACCAATCGGTATTTTTCAATCACCGTCGCCCGGTCGACGTTTTTCGACGGCGAGAAACGGTCCTTGATGATCTTGAACACGGTGTTGAAGCCCGGCAGGGTGAACACGCTCATGACCATGCCGCGCACGCCCGGCGCCATGATGAATTGATCGTCGGTGTTGGCCAGGTGATTGATCAGCGCGCGGTAGAACTCGGACTTGCCGTGTTTGTAGAAGCCGATCGAGGTGTACAGCTCAGCGATGTGCTTGCCCGGCAGAATGCGCCGCAGGAAACCGATGAACTCCGCCGGCACCGGCACATCGACCATGAAATACGAACGGGTGAAAGAGAAGATGATCGACACATCGGCTTCGTCGGTGATCAGCGCGTCGATTTGAATCCCGCGGCCTTCGCGGTGCAGCAGCGGAATCACCAGCGGCCACTGCTCGTTGGGGGTGTAGATGCGCCCGACCAGATACGCGCCTTTGTTGCGGTACAGCACCGAGGAAAACAGCTCGACGCTCAGCTCCGGATCCTTGCACACCCAGTCCGGCAAATTCTCGCGCAGTTGCGCTTCGAGGCGCTGCAGATCGCCGGGCAGATCGGCGTAATCCTCGCTGAAACGGTAGTCGGCAAAGATGCTCGCAAGCATCGACGACAGCTGACCTTGCGGCTTGTAGGTGCGGGTTTGCGCAGCCCGGGCGCGGCGCAGGCTCGGGCGCGTGGTATGGATGAACATGCAGCCGTCGCTGATCAGGTCGTGGCTGAACAGCCCGCAGAAGATCGAGTTGTACCAGGTCTCGGACAGCTCATCGTCGAAGCGCAGGTCGATCACGCTGATGTAGGCACTTTTCACCAACGGCCAGCTGCCGACATTCATCAACGTCTCGTCGTCGAAATGCTCGCGCAGGCGGGCGATGGTTTCGCCGACCTTTTCCTCGTAGAGATTGATCCGCGCCGCCGAGGCGGTCTGCGTTTCCTGCCAGCGCGCCTGCTCGAAGCGCTCGCGCGCGCCATCGGTAATCCGCCGGAAGTGCTCGCGGTAATCGTCAAAGCCATCGAGGATCATGCGGGCGATGTCGGTGGCTGGCCATTGCTGCGGCATAGATGAGACCTCGGCGTGCAAGTGGAAATCTGTGCCTGAGCTTAGCCACGGAACCGGGTGCAGGTGAAGTGCAATTTCTGCCAAAACCGGAACGCCAGCGCACATCGCTGGCATTTTTCACCAGGCAACCCGCTGCAGCGAATTAAATGCCCGATTAGCGGTTGCCATCGCCGGGGCGCTCGGCAACACTCTCGTCCCGATCAAGGAAGGAGTGCCATCGTGAGCGCTGTCGATATTTTCCGCATGCTGTCGCTGGCAGCCATCTGGGGCGCGAGTTTCCTGTTCATGCGCATTATTGCGCCGGTGATCGGCACCATTCCGACCGCGTTCTTTCGGGTGTCGATAGCGGCCGTCGGGCTGCTGGTGATTCTCGGGTTGATGCGCATCAGCTGGGACTTCAAAGGCAAACTGAAAACGGTGATGTTGCTGGGGGTGATCAACTCGGGGATTCCGGCGACGCTGTATTCGGTGGCGGCGCAAGTGTTGCCGGCCGGTTACTCGGCAATCTTCAACGCCACCACGCCGTTGATGGGCGTGTTGATTGGCGGGCTGTTTTTCAGTGAAAAACTCACTGTCGCGAAACTGACCGGGGTGTTTCTCGGCTTGTTCGGTGTCGGTGTGCTGACGCGTGCAGGGCCGGTGGCTTTCGATCTGAAATTGCTCATGGGCGCCCTCGCCTGCCTGCTTGCCACCACCTGCTACGGTTTCGCCGGATTTCTCACGCGACGCTGGCTGGATCACAGCGGTGGGCTCGACAGTCGTCTCTCAGCCGTGGGCAGCATGCTCGGCGCTTCGCTGTTTCTGTTGCCGCTGTTCGGCTACAGCGTGATCACCGCACCACCGGCAAGCTGGGGCGGCTGGAGTGTATGGCTATCGCTGCTGGGCCTGGGTCTGGGTTGCACCGCGTTCGCCTACATCATCTATTTCCGCTTGCTCAGTTCCATCGGCCCGGTCAAATCGATGACCGTCACGTTCATGATCCCGGCGTTCGGCGTGTTGTGGGGTGCGTTACTGCTGGATGAGCCGCTGTCGATGGCTCACTTGTACGGCGGGGTGTTGATTGCGCTGGCGTTGTGGTTGGTGTTGAAGCCGGCGGTAGCAACCGCCCGCTGATTGGCGGCGTCGATAAGTCAGTCTTCGCGAGCAAGCCCACATTTGGAATGCATTCCCCTGTGGGAGCGAGCCTGCTCGCGAAGGCGGCCGAACAGCCGCGATCAGTTTACGGATCAGCCGGTTTTACGGAACACAAACGCCAGACCGACAATGATCAACAGCATCCCCAGCACACTCAGCGCCGCCAGACGATTGCCGAAAATCAGATAGTCCATCAGCGCCGTCACCGCTGGCACCAGATAGAACAGACTGGTGACGTTCACCAGATTGCCCCGAGCGATCAGGCGGTACAGCAAAAGCGTCGCCAGCACCGACACCACCAGTCCCATCCACAACACCGGCACGATGAAACCGGCGCTGTGCTCAAAGTGGAACGGTTGAAACGGCACAAATATCCCGCACAACAACAGTCCGGCCAGGTATTGCACTGGCAGCGTGCCGAGGGGATTGTCGGTGATGCGTTTCTGCATGATCGAACCCAGAGTCATGCTCGCCAGTGCAAGCAGGCCGAACAGCATCCCGGCCCAGGACATCCCCGCCAGACCGATCCCCTGGTAAACCACCATGATCAGCCCGGCCAGGCCCAGCGCCAGACCGAACATCCGGCTCGCCGAGCGCTGCCGCTCCATCAACACCACAGTGAGGATCGGCTGTACGCCCATGATGGTCGCCATCACCCCCGGCGTGACTTTGGTGTTGAGCGCCAACAGATAAAAAATCTGATACGCGCCCAACAACACCAGGCCCGTTGCAATCGCGAACAGCATCGGTTTGCCACCCTTGGGCAGCTTCAACTTGAGCAGCGGCGTCAACAGCAGCAGCCCGCACAGGGCGATCACAAAGCGAATCAGCAGAAAGGCAAAGGGCGAGGCATGGGCCAGGCCCCATTTGGAGAAGATCGCACCACTGCTCCACAGCAGAACGAACAGGCTCGTGGACATCGCCGCAAACGCGGATTGTTTCGAAAGGACAAACATGAATACCACCTGTAGTCAGGCAAATAGCCAACTCAGCCGAGGCTGAAATTCAGTAGGTGTTTCTGGGGGGCGCAGGGGTCAGCAAAGAATGCCGATCAGCCCGAAACGCCAACGCCCGGCGGTGATACGACGGCGCACACCGGCGTGCTACTGACAGGTGGAGGGTAATGACTGATCTGCCCAGACTGCTGATTCCCGCACGGCACGACGCCAGCGTTGACCGCTGAATCGACTACCGCGTTGATGAGGGATGCAGGCATTGGGACTGATCTTTTTTGAAGGATTTGAAATGTGAATCAGCTGATTCACGAGCGCCGACTATAACCAGCGCGGGACATGGATTGCAATGATTTGGCCAAAGGGCCAGCAGGGACAGTTGGCGGCGAGGTGAATAGGCTGATGAGCAAGGGATAGGCCCATTGATGGGGAGACAGGGAATGCTCGGAATCACATGCCAAGGGAACGGACATATTTGCGGTATCAGGTCTATCGGTCAGAGGCGCGGAAGCAGGCTGCTATCGTTACCCTTCAACTACAGCTTCAGTTGGAACGCCATG